>CAVXFN010000006.1:0-15858 GCA_963761075.1 uncultured Gemmatimonadaceae bacterium | reverse complement strand
TCCTTCGTGGTTCCGCTACGACCATCACGTCGTCCACCGCGAGGGTTTGGGGAACAATAGTCGAGGACGGGAACTCCTATAGTGTCCACGTCGACATGAGCACTAACCCTCTATTTCCCCTTAACTCGACGCAGACGTTATTTGGCACCGGACCGCAGGGCCCCCTTAGCTGTGGGACGAAGTATCCATATTGCCCGTGGTATGGCGACTTCGGAGGTCTCGTTTCCCACACAACCTACTACTTCCGCTGGGCAGCAACCGACAGCGTCGGAACGACGGTAAATGTCCTCTACATCGGGAGCTTCACGACGCCGTGAGCAGGAACCGTAGTGAACAACGTCCGTGGTGAGTCCCACAGCGATTTTTCGGTCTGACCTCTCAGCCCGCGACGAAGCTGGACAGGAGGAGAAGAGGAGTGCCTTCGGGCAGTCTTTGACGCGTCGCCATACTCGGTACAGACTCCTCGCGCCACCCTGATGCCATGAACCCCTCTCTCGCGGCCAAGGCGTACTCGGTCAGGCCGGGTGACAACCTCAGTGCCATCGCGAAGTCCCACGGGTACCGCGATTGGACGGTGGTCTACAAGTCGCGCTGCAATCGGAAGCTTCGCGAGCTGCGCCCCGATCCAAACCTCATCCTTCCCGGCGACACCGTGATGCTCCCTCCGCGCGTGGCGGACATCCGCGCGGCACTGGATCGTCTCAGTTGAGAGAACCTGCAGGATATCCGAATGCAGCCGCAGCGTTTTTTGACCAGGTCTCTCGCGAGCTCGACACCAACTTCGCGGAGCTTCGGCGTTTCGGAGAAGCCGTCGACTCGAGCGCCAAGGTACTCAGGATCCTGGCTCACTTGACGTCGATGTGCTGGAAGGGCTTCAAGGCGATCAAACTTGGGGGAGAAGAGCTGGAGGCCGCAAACAGAGAACTGGCGAAGGAGGCGATTAAGCTTCAGATGAACGAGCTGCGAGACGTTTCCCTGGAAACATTCGCCGAACAACTCGAGCGTCCGCAGCGACGTCAGGTTCCGGTTGAGCACCCGTGTGCGGAGGTTCTCCGAGGTGGTGGTCAGGTCCTGGCTGGATATCAACTCACCGTCGTTCTGGGCCGGCGTATATGCGGAGTGGCGACAGGGTTTTCCGTCTTCTCCTTACTTGGCTCACGCGCCGACCCGGGGACGTGTACGCGCAATCCAAGAGCAGGCTCGCCGGAACGCGCGCGCGCGCGCTGGCCCAATTGGACGAGAAGATCCGCGAGACACGCGAGGCTCCAAGGACTGTTCGGAAGCGAAGTGTCGAGTCCGCTGCCGCCGAGATGACCGGGCCGACCTCCGTGTGGCCAACCACCCGGTCATTGTGAGGGGGTCATCGGGCGGCGCCGCAACCGCGGATGCCGCCCGGACGCCAGGCACCGGAACCGGCGCCCCGGCCTCCGCTCAGCGCGACATCGCGATGCCCACGCTCAGCCCCCGCATCGTGCTGCTGCCCAGCCCCGTGTCGATGTTGCCGGTCTGGACGCGGGCGAACGGCTGCAGCGTGTACCCTCCCGCCGGGAGCGCCAGGCCGAGCGTGAAGCCGACCGTCGACATCGACGCCGTGGCAAAGGTGTTGTCCACCGCGAGGCCGCTGTCGTGGTGCGCATCGACGCCGAGGATGAGGCCGACCCGGCCCGGGCGGCCCAGGACGCCCCGGGCGCTCAGGTCGAGGTACTCCCGCTCGATCCCGGCGCGGTGAGCCCGTCCAGGCCCTTGAACGCGGTGCGGAAGCGATCGGAAACGGTGATGCGCAGCTCGCGAAAGGCCGCGGCACCGATGTCCAGCGCAGCCAGCACCGTGTAGCTCGGACCGAGCTGATACGTCCCGCTCGCCGCCGAGCCGTTCCCGCTGGCGCTCACTTCGTCGGCGGCGTACATGTCGGCAGCCGCGAGCAGCGAGAGCCGGTTTTCACCGAGCAGCCGGTCGGCGCCCAGCGTGAAGTGCATCATCGCGCCCGGCCGGAGGTCAGTCGAAGTCGTGACGCCGGCGATGGAGGCCTCGATGGGCGTGTATGAGCCGCGCTTCTCGTACGCTCCGCCGGCCGCCAGCGCCCATGCCCCTGCCTGTGTCGCGAGCACGATCCCGGCGCTCACGCCGGCACCGGTACCGAGCAGCGGGGCCGGCATGCGCAGGGCCGGCGCGCCGATGATGCGCGCGGCGTCGAGTGCGTCGCCCGCCAGCCGCGTCTTTCCCGATGGGGCGGTGGCGCCCAGCGTGAACAGCACGCGGTCCCCGACGAGGCGTCCCAACAGCCGCATGCGCACGTCGGTGAGTCCGTTCAGCGACAGCGACGCGCTCCCGCCCGGGCGATCGACCTCCACCGTGCCCTGCACCATCGCGCCCGAGGCGTCGAAGGTCCACCGGTCGCCGAGCGGCACGATGACCGAGACCGGGAGCACGAGTTGGCTTGCCCGGCGCACCTGGTTCGAGTCCTGTTGCAGC
Organism: uncultured Gemmatimonadaceae bacterium; assembly: GCA_963761075.1. Lineage (GTDB taxonomy): Bacteria > Gemmatimonadota > Gemmatimonadetes > Gemmatimonadales > Gemmatimonadaceae > CAVXFN01. Next base: position 13,386 of record CAVXFN010000006.1, on the reverse strand, counting down.
GGCGTGGCGAAGGACCAGTTCTGCATTGCCGGCGCGATGGTCACGCTCGCCGGGACCTGCTGGGCGTGCAGCACGTGCGCCGCACAAACCAGCGCACCTGACGCACGGAGCAGCGCACCGCGCACAGCAGCGCACCGGTCGCACGGAGCAGCGCGCCGGCCGCACCGAGCGGCGCGCAGGCCGCGCCGACTCGCCTCGCGCGCGTCATGGGATGTCCACCGTGATGATGATCGTGACGATTCGCGACGTGGCGGTGAAGGCAGGGTCGGCTGCCGGCGTCACGATGAGCGGGCGGTTCAGGGCGTCCGCGGCAAGCGCGGTGACGCGCGCGAGGGGCGACAGGGCGGCGATCGCCGGGGCAGCAAGCCGGGACGAGACATCGTTCAAGCGTGCGCCAGCCTGCCGGAATGCCGGATCGCGCCGGACCGCATCCTGGTATTCACGCATGGCAGCCGGGAAATCGCCGCCGACCTCGTCGCGCACGCCGCGGCTGTAGGCGAGCAGCGCGGCGATGCTGCGCGTTGCGCGGCGGTCCACGCGGGCGCGTTCGGCTGGCGTGAGCGAGACCTGCAGCCGATCGAAGAGGGCGAAGGCGAGTTGCTTCTCGGCGTCGAGGACGTTGTTCAGCGTCGAGGCGTTGGACACTGCCGGGTTGATCGAGCCGGTGATCGTGTTCGCCACGCGCCCGTCGAGGCGCAGCCGGTCATCGGGCTGAATGGCGATCTGCCCGGCGACGATCTGGCGCGCGCCCAGCAGGCGGCCGAGGCGCGGAGCAGACGTCGTGTCGACGCGCCCGCTCGCCCGGCGATTCAGCTCGCGCAGGATGGCGTCCACCTGCAGGCGCTCGACAACCACGAGCTGCGAGCTGACGGCCAGGTCGGAGAGCAGCAGGTCGGCGATTCCGTAGCCCAGGACGTCGAGCGAGGTATCGCTGGCCGACACGCGGAAGGGCGCGACGCCGACGGAGCGCGGTGGAAAGCTCCGCGGGTCGAGCGCGCGCTCGTTGGCGATGGCGGCACGGGCCGCGGAGTCGGCGGCTGTCATCCGTGCCGGCGACGGCGCACCGCCCGGCGGCGCCGTGCATGCCAACGCTGCAATGGCGGCCACGACGAGCGCTGAACGGATGGAGGGTCGTGTCATCGAACCTGCACCGGAAAGAGGGAGAGGCCGCCCGCGGTCCGGGAGCCGGGCTCGACCGGGGATTTGTCGTCGCGGCGGGACATCTGCATCGAGAATGCTCCTTCTGCGTCCAAGCCGCATGGATGCGTCCAGTCCTTCAGCAACGTGGGGGGATCGCAGCGATATCGTAACGGCTCCGGCAACGCCTGTCCATTACGCTCATAAGGAAGTGGGGTGCGCACGACATCCTCAAGACACGCGCGTTCGACCACGTCATTGCGATCACGAGACAGTGCCGAGCTGATGACCGGCGTGCCATTCACGTGTCCGCCCGTCTGACCGTCTTGCACTGCCGGCCTCCGCTCACATCCCCTGGCGTGACACAGGTCACGGTCACGCCTTCGAGCGGGATGTGTGGTTCAACACGCGTCGCCTGCCTGAGCCAATCAGGTGCGCCGCTCCGGCGGAGCAAGCGGAGCACGCTCAGCGCACGCAGACACCTCGCGCCCGCGCCGCCACGGAGGGCGGCTTCGGGCCTCCGCGTGTTCCACCACACCGAGTTGCTCCCCTGGGTTGGCGGGCCGATCGCTGGCGCGGCGATGGCACTGACGCTCACGTGACACCGGCACGCAATCCTGTCTCCCCATGTCCACTGCCCGTCCGTACATTCGAGGCATGTCGCCCGAAGTTCTCGTCTCGGCAGACGAGCTGCTGAAGCTCGACACGCCGGGCAAGCGGGCGGAGCTCGTGCGTGGGCAGCTCGTCGTGAGCGAACCGACGGGATCGCGACACGGCGCTGTCGCTCTCGAGCTGGCGTTCCTGGTCGCGCGACATGTCAAGGCGCACGCGCGCGGGCAAGTGTTCGCCGCGGAAACTGGCTTCAAGCTCGCCAGTGCGCCCGACACCGTGCGGGCCGCGGATGTCGCCTTCGTCTCGGACGACCGCCTCCCCACCCCGCTTCCCCTGGGCTACGCCGATTGGCTCCCGACCTTGTCGTCGAGGTGCTGTCGCCCGGCGATCGACCCGCCGGCGTCCTGGCGAAGATCGCCGACTGGCTGGCGGCGGGATCGCTGCTCGTCTGGGTGATCGATCCCCAGCGTCGTCAGGCACGGGTGTATCGCGCCGATGGGAGCGAGTCGCTGCTCGGCGACACTGAGGCGCTCGACGGGGAGGATGTGCTGCCGGGGTTTGCGTGTCCGCTCGCGGAGATTCTGCGCCCATAGCAGAGGGCGTCCGCAGCATCGTTCACGCGCTCTGCGCGCGTCGCGATATCGCAGCCATATCGGCCACACGAGGGGTGGCATGGCCCGGAAGAAGTCCAGCAAGACCAGCGGCAGTTCACCGCGTGAAACGGACCGCATCGGCAATCGTGAATTGCGCAACACACCGGGCTGGGCCTGGGAACACTTGGCGAAGGATGAGCCCCTGGCACTGGTCGCTGAGGGAGAAGCCAAGGCAGTCGTCATCCCGTTGGTCGACGGCGACGCGGCGACGGCGCTCGAGGCCTACCGGCGCGGGCGCGCCATGATGGCGGTTGCGCGCCTGCGAACAGGGGCGCGCCAATCCGGTGCGTCGAAACTCGGCGTTGACCAGATCAACGAGCTCATCGCCAAGGTGAGGGCGGAGCGTGGGCGGCAGCATCGCGGACGCTGATCCGTGCGGATCGTTCTGGACACGAACGTGGTGGAGCATGTCGTTAGCGCGCCATTGCCATTCGATCTGCCGGATCCGGACGACGAGCGCTCTCTCGAGGTTGCGATTGCCGGTGGTGTCGACGCGATCGCCACGGACACTGCGCAGCACTTTCGCGTGCGCGACGGACGGCTGGCGATTCCGGTTCTGTGGCCGCGCGAGTTTCTGCGCCGTATGGGAGGACCGTGAAGCGTACCGGACACCTCTGCGGGAAGTGTTCGCATGCGCCTCGCTTCGTCGCCATGGCTGCGCGCACGTACCGCGCCCTCGGTTCGCCAAGGCCTGCCGGCGCTCGCTGCCCCTCGGCCTGCGGCGCTTGCATTATGGCACAGCCAACTCCATAATGCGACTCATTATGGAATCGGTAACTCGCTTTTTTGAGGCGCCTGCCGGGTCGTTCTTCCTGCTCGGGCCGCGCGGCACAGGCAAGTCGTGGTGGACGCGCCGCACCTTTCCGGATGCCCTGGTGGTGGACCTGCTCGAACCCGCCATGGAGCGCCGGCTTCTCGCCCGACCCGAGTTGCTGGAAGGGCTCGCCGACGGCATGCGCAAGCCGGGCGTCATTGTCGTTGACGAAGTCCAGAAGGCACCCGCCGTGCTGGACGTGGTGCATCGCATCATCGAACGCCGCCGTGGATTCCGCTTCATTCTCACGGGCTCCTCCGCGCGCAAGCTCCGGCGTGGCGGTGTCAATTTGCTCGGCGGACGGGCGTCGCATGAGGCCTTCTTCCCATTCATGGCCGGAGAGCTCGGTACCTTGTTCAAACTGGACCAGGCCGTGGAGACCGGTCTCGTGCCGGGCATTCTCGCCTCACCGGACCGGGACAGGGCACTCCATGCCTACTGCGACCTGTACGTGCGGGAGGAGGTGCAGGCGGAGCGGCTGGTGCGCAGCGTCGGCGATTTTGCCCGCTTTCTGGAGGTCGTGAGTTTCTCCCACGCCGCGCAGCTCAACGTCGCGAACGTGGCGCGTCAGTGTGCCGTCGAACGGAAGACCGCCGAGGGCTACGTCGGCATTCTCGAGGATCTGCTGCTCGCCGAGCGCCTTCCGCCATTCACGCGCCGCGCGCGTCGCGCGCTGGCAACGCACCCCAAGTTCTACCTCTTCGATGCCGGTGTCTTTCGTGCGCTGCGTTCCGCCGGCCCACTTGACCGCCCGGAAGAGATCGGGGGCGCGGCACTCGAGGGACTCGTCTGGCAGCACCTCCGCTCCTGGGCCGGGTGGGGGCCGGTCAAGAGCAAGCGTCAACTCTCGTTCTGGCGGACGCGATCGGGCGTGGAAGTCGACTTCGTCGTGTACTCCGCGAAGGAACTCGTCGCGATCGAGGTGAAGAGCTCCACGCGCGTGCGTGAGTCGGACGTCGCATCGGTCGCGACGTTTCTCCAGGATTACTCGACGGCGACTGGATTGTTGCTGTACCGTGGGTCGGAGCGGATCAAGGAGCGTGGCGTGCTTTGCATGAACGTCAGCGAGTTCCTGCGCGCGTTGCACCCATCGAGGACGCTGCGGGAGGCGGCGGGGGTGTAGGGCGCCGGGGCGGCTGGGGGTCGACATCGCCGGTGACGCCCGCGTGACGCGCTCCCGCGACCTTGGCTCCCCATGCCCACCCTCCCGCCGTACATTCGAGGCATGTCGCCGGAACTTCTTGTCACCGCCGACGAGCTGCTCAAGCTCGACACGCCGGACAAACGGGCGGAGCTCGTCCGTGGGCAGTGTCGTGAGCGAGCCGACGGGCTACTGGCACGGCGCCGTAGCGGGCAAGCTCTTTCGCCTGATCGCCAACCACGTCGACTGCACGAGCTCGGACTCGTGCTGGCGGCGGAAACGGGCTTCAAGCTTGCGTCCGATCCAGACACCGTGCGGGCCGCGGACGTCGCCTTCGTCTCGAACGACCGCCTCCCCACCCCGCTTCCCGTCGGCTACGCCGAATTGGCTCCCGACCTTGTCGTCGAGGTGCTGTCGCCCGGCGATCGACCCGCCGGCGTCCTGGCGAAGATCGCCGACTGGCTGGCGGCGGGATCGCTGCTCGTCTGGGTGATCGACCCGCAGCGTCGTCAGGCGCGGGTGTATCGCGCCGACGGGAGCGAGTCGCTGCTCGGCGACGCCGAGGCGCTCGACGGCGAGGATGTGCTGCCGGGGTTCACCGCTCCACTGGCGTCGATCCTCTGACCCCGCGCGCCCGCGCTTCTCACCGGGACGCCCCTTCGCCATCCAGGATCGCTTGGGCGGGCGGCCGGCGCTGACGAGTCGCACCGCTTCCTGAGAGCGCCGCTGCAGGCGGGTCGCCTTTCGCCTCTTGCCCTCCGCAAACCGCATTGGCTACTTCGGGGATACGCTCGAACTCCCCACCTCCGATTCCGCCATGTCCGACGACAAAGCCCCCCTCTCCCGCCGCGACCTCCTCAAGACCGCTGCCCTCGCCGGCGCCGGGCTCGCCCTCACCGGCGCGCACGCGCCGAGCGCCGAGCCGCACCGGAGCCGTCGGCCATGCGCCGATCGCCGCCGCGCGACCAGGCCGCGCCCACTGGCGCGGCGACATGATCGGCGTCCCCTTCGAGCGCCACGACACCGTCCGCATCGCCATCGTCGGCACCGGGCTCCGCGGTCGCAGCATGCTCAACGAATGGGTCGCCGTCCCCAACGTGAAGATCACCGCCCTCTGCGACATCGTCCCCGCAAAGGTCGAGATGGCGAAGGCGCAGATGAAGCGCGCCGGCCACGACTACGAGCCGGCCACCTTCACCAACGGCGAGCACGACTTCGAGAACCTCGTCAAGCGCGATGACATCGACTTCGTCTACACGGCCACCCCGTGGCAGTGGCACGTCCCTGTCGTCCTCGCCGCCATGAACGCCGGCAAGCACGCGGGCACCGAGGTCCCCGCCGCCTACACCGTCGACGACTGCTGGAGCCTCGTCAACACGTCGGAGAAGACTCGGCGCCACTGCCTCATCATGGAGAACTGCTGCTACGACTACAACGAGACGCTGGTGCTCAACATGGTGCGCGCCGGCATCTTCGGCGACATCATCGCCGGCGGCGCCGCCTACAACCACGACCTGCGCGGCATCCTGAACGAGGACAAGGACGAGGGGCTCTGGCGCCGCGTGCCCCACACCCAGCGCAACGGCAACTTCTACCCCACCCACGGACTCGGCCCGGTCTCCAACTACATGGACATCAACCGGGGCGATCGCTTCGAGTACATGGTCTCGATGAGCACCAACGAGCTCGGGCTGTCGCAGTGGCGCGAGGAGCACGTCCCCAGGGACTCGCCCAAGTGGAAGGAGAAGTACGTGGAGGGGGACCTCAACCGCTCGCTCATCCGCACGGCGAAGGGACGCGTCATCCTGCTCGAGCACGACGTGGTGAACGCACGCCCGTACAGCCGCATCAACAGCGTGCAGGGGACGAAGGGGATCTTCGAGGACTACCCGCCCCGCATCTATATAGAAGGCCAGGAGGGGGGCGAGGCCTGGAAGAGCGTCGACTCATGGAAGGCCGAGCACGAGCACAAGCTCTGGCGCGACCTCGGCGCCACGGCGCGCGGCCGCGGCCACGGCGGCATGGACTACCTGGAGGCGTGGCGGCTGGCGCAGTGCCTGCGCGAGGGACTCGTCCCCGACATCGACGTCTACGACGCGACCGCGTGGAGCGTGCCGGGGCCTCTGTCGGAGAAGTCCGTGGCCGGCAAGGGACAGCCGCAGGCGTTCCCCGACTTCACGCGCGGCGCGTGGTCGGGAGCGCGAAGAAACCTGGAGTAGCGGAACGGTCGCGGCCCCGTCCTACGGCGCGTGCGGCGACTCCCCCCGCGCAATCATCAGGTGGTGCATCTGGTGGTGACTGCCTGACGCCAGCACGCCGATGAAGCCGAGCCCGCGCAGCCGCGCGACCTCGCGCGCGTCGGCCGGATCGGAGGCGGTCACCGTCACCCGTGCCCCCGACGGAATCTCCGCGACCGACATCCGCGGCCCTGTCGCCGCCATCATGGTACGTGCGTGGCTCGTCGTCATGCGCCGAATGGCGTCGATAGTGCGCCCGCTGCCCGTGACATCGGCGCGGAATCCGCCCGGCACCTCGACCTGCATCACGGCGGCGTGCATGGTTACCTCGTCCATATCGATCAGGTGCTGCCGCAGGGCCTCGAGGTTCACCTTCGACCAATCAGTCTTCGGGTCGGCCTCGAGGATGCCCACGATCTCCGCGATCGCCCCGAACGCAGCCTGCCCCGGCGACGTCGGCTGCACCGCGGCACTCGCCGATGCGCACCTGGCAAGCAGCGCCTGGTGGGCCGCATGGTCCATCGTCGCGTGGTCCATCGGCTTGTCGAGCGCCGCACACTCCGCCGCGGTCGGCGGCGCGGTCGGCGGCGCGGCCCCGGTGGAGCCCTGCGCGGAAACAGTCGTGACCGCGAACCCGAGCGGCACGACGCATCGCAGCAGCAGGGCGCACGCGGAACCTGACAATGGCGAACGGCTGGCAACGGGACGCATGATTCGGACTCCGGCGGTCGCGTGAACCTGTCGGCCCCGGAACGGGACCAATCGCTTGATGGCTGCATCGTAAGCTCCGCCCTCGCACGATGCGAGGACTAAAGTCACCCCTCGAGCTCGTTCGTTCCCGTCTCGCCGTATCTCACCCCCTGCTCCTGCCCGCATGCTCAGCGCCGACAGCCTCGTGTCCCTTGGGCCGTTCCGCGACGCCCCTCGTGAGGCAGCGGTGGTCCTCGCGCGCGTCGGCCGCCAGGTGATCGCGGCTCCTGACGACGTCATCTTCCGCGCCGGAAGCGCGCCGCGCGGGTGGTACGTGGTGATCCGCGGCGGCGTGAGGGTGCTGCGCATCCGCGGTGGCCGGACGCACGTCGTGCACACGGAGTCGGCAGGCGGCACCCTCGGCGAGGTGCCGCTCTTCGCCGGTGGCACGCACCCCGCCACGGCGGTCGCCACCGAGCCGACGACGCTGGCGCTCTTCGACTGGCGGGGGCTCGAGCAGGCGCTGGCGGAGTCGCCGGCGGTCGCCCGCATGCTGCTGCGCTCCCTCGCACTTCGCGTGCGTGGCCTCGTGGAGCGTCTCGACAGCCGATCCGCGCGCAGCGTCTCGTCGCGGCTCGCATCGTTCATCCTGCAGCGCCCGGCGTCGCCGGCGCGCGGCGTCACGCTCGGCCTCACGCTCGCCGGCCTCGCCGAGGAACTCGGCACCGTGCGCGAAGTAGTATCGCGTGAACTTCTCGCGCTCAAACGCCGGGGATTTCTCGAGTCGCGCGGCGGTGGGCGCTATCTCGTGATCGACCACGACGCGCTGCGGGCGCTGGCGGACGAGTAGCCAGTCGAGGAAGGCCGATGAACGAACCGACGCGGTCGAGGAACTCCGGTGCATGCGCGACGTCGCGACTGCCGCGCGTCGCGTGGCATCGCCACGCCATGTCGATCGCGCTCGCGCTCTCACCACCGCTCGCCGTGGCCGGCGCGCAGCGCCCGGCCGCGTGCGCCGACATCGCCTACGTGGCGCCGGCGCCCGATAAGGCCCCCGCGCAGTCCGTGAGCCCCGCCGGCCAGGCCGTCTACGCCGAACCCGGCAATCCACACGAGGACCTCGGCGCCGGTGGCGTCTGCGTGGCGCTCTTCGGCGCGGCCGATCGCACGCTCGTGCGCGCCGACACGACCGATGCCCGCGGGCTTTTCGAGTTCGATGCGATTCCCCAGGGCGACTACGTCCTCGTCGTCGGCGCGAAGTCGTTGCACGCCGCCGTTCGTCCTGTTCACCTGGGCGCCGCGAGCGCGCGCGCGAACCTGCCCCGCCTGCTCGTGCACCTGCACGAGACGAGCGACCCGCGCGGGAGCCACGTCACCCTCGTCACCGACCCGGCGCTGCGCCGGCAACTCCTCGCCCACGTCGCCGACGACCAGGCGGTCCGCAACGCGATGATCGCGGGGGGCGCCGACCACGCCGCCCCGGCGACGCTCGCGCGCATCGACAGCGTCGACGCCGGCAACCTGGCGTGGATGCGCACCCTCGTCAGGCAGCGCGGCTGGCCCGGGCGCGACCTCGTCGGCATGGACGGCACCGAAGCGGCGTTCCTGCTCGTGCAGCATGCCGGGCACGGATTCCAGAAGGAGATGCTGCCGCTCGTCGAGGCGGCGTATCGGCGCGGCGACCTGGCCGGCCAGGACCTCGCCCTGCTCACCGATCGCGTGCTCATCGGCGACCACAGGCCGCAGCGCTACGGCACCCAGGCCCTCCCCGTCACACAGTGGGTGAGCCACGAGCCCGCACTCTACGCCATCGAGGACTCGGCCGGTGTCGACGCACGCCGGGCGCAGCTCGGCATGCAGCCGCTCGACCGAGTACCTGCAGCTCCTGAAGCGCATGTACTTTCCGGCGAGGCCCGGGACGGCCCGATGGATGGTCAGGTGTCGCGTCGGTTCGTACCTTGATTGCAACGGCCCGTCCCCGGAGCTGGTCGACCACAGCGGCCGGGAGATACATACCGTACAGGAGGGTAGCCCGAGGCGGCACGCGTGCCGTGCGGCGCGGTAGTCGATGTCGACCCGCGGCCTCCGGCCGGTTCGCGGGGCCGGCGTGCGGCGCGGTTCCAGTGGTGCCGGGAGCAACGCCCCCTCCCTTCCGGATGTCCCAATCTTCGCACGCATGACCATCGTCGAACCATCGCACGCCCGTTGACCTCCGCAATTCCCCCGTCACCCGAACTCCCGACCGAGACCGCCGACGAACGTCGCGGCCTCGCCGAAGCGCTGGGCGATCGGTACCAGCTCGTACGGGAAATCGGCCGCGGCGGGCGCGGCGTGGTGTACCTCGCGCGCGACACGCTGCTTCCACCGTTCGGTCGCCGTGAAGGCGTTGCGTGCGCCCTTCTGCGACGACCAGCGCTATCGCGAGCAATTCGTCCGGGAGGCCCGCCTCACGGCCCAGCTCGCGCACCCGGGCGTGGTGCCGATCTACGACATCGTGGTGCACGACGAGGCGATCGCCTTCGTCATGCCGCACCTGACCGAGTCCCTCGCCGACAGGCTGGCGGCGCGCAAGACGCTCACCCTGACCGAGACGCGCGCGGTACTCGGCGCCCTCTGCGACGTCGTGGGGCACCTGCACAAGCTCGGCGTGCTGCACCGCGACCTGAAGCCGGAGAACGTCTTCTTCGCCAACGAGAACGCCGCCACCCGCGTCCTCCTCGGCGACTTCGGCATCGCCTCGGTGCCCTTCCGCGACTACGGCCCTACCGGCGCGCCGGCGCCGGCCGGGAGCCCGGCCTTTGCCGCCCCGGAACAGATGACCAACGCCCTCGATGCCGACCGCCGGAGCGACATCTACGCGTTAGGCGTCCTGGGGTACCACATGCTGAGCGGGGCCCTGCCGTTCGAGGCGTCGACCTTCGCCGAGCGGCTCGCCGCCCAGCAGGCCGGCCGCTTCGTTGCGCTCGACAAGCGGCGGCCGCTCCTGCCGCGCAACGTCGTCGACGCCATCCACCGCTGCCTCGAGCCTGACCCGGCCAGGCGCTGGCCCACGGCCGGCGCCTTCCGCGACGCCGTCACCGAGGAACAGCCGCGCCGCTGGTGGTCGCGGCGCCGGCCATAGGACTCCGCGGCGCCACCGCCTACTCCGCCCGCAGCACCTTCACCGGGTCCTGGCGCGCCGCCTGACGAGCGGGGCCGGCGCTCGCCAGCATCGCGACGACGAACGACGTCAGCACCGCACCGCCAAGCAGGGCAGGCTCCGCCAGCGTCGTGTGAAAGAGCAGCGCATCCAGCCAGTGCCGGCACGCCGCGCATCTGGTCGAAGTCCACCCGCGCGAGGCCGCTGCTCGTGTAGTCGCCGATGCGCTCGTTGTGCTCGCGCAGCACGAGGTTGCGCACCCGGCCGGCGTCGGCGATGCCCTCGGGGGCACGCAGCAGTACGTCGACGATGCTGAGCAGCGAGCCGCCGGCGCGGGGCGCTCGAGGCCGCTGGCCCTTCTCGAGGCCGGATTGCGCGACCAGAAAGGAAGCCGATCGAGGAGGCCCCGCGATGCGTCGAATTCTCCCCGTCTCCATGCTGCTGCTGCTCGCCTGCGGCGGCGGGGATCCGGTGTCGAGCACGCCGTCGAATCCCAAGTCGCCGACGCCCCATCCGACGACGCCGGGAGCACCGGCATCGATCGCGATCCGCACAGGCAACGACCAGCGGGGGGTCCCGGGCACCGTGGTCCCTGTGAGTCCGTCCATCATCGTCAGGGATTCGGGCGGGCTCCCCCTTCAGGGAGTCGCGGTGACGTTCTCCGTCCTGCAGGGCGGTGGCAGCGTCTCGGGCGCCGCGACAGTGACCGGAAGCGACGGCGTCGCCACCGTTGGCAGCTGGACGCTCGGACCCGCCGAGGGCACGAACAGGCTCGAGGCCAGCGTCGCGAGCCTGTCACCGGTCGACTTCAGCGCGACCGCGACGTTCCCCACGCTGGTGCTGGTGGACACCACCGTCGGCCCCGCCGGCGGCACCATCAGCTACGACAACCCGGGCGATCCGTTGAGTGGACTCAACCTCACGATCCCCGCGGGCGCATACGCGTCCGAAGGACACTGGCGCATCGAGACGCGCGCCGCAGCGAAGGGGCCGGTGCTGCCGAACCTCAGGATCAGCGAGCCGATCGTCATCGTGAGCACCGACCAGGGCCTCGCGGATTCCGCGATGTACCTGACGATTCCCGCACACACGACGGCGGACTCGGTGATGATGGCGTTTGCGTGGGACTCCACCAGCGGACAACTGGACGGCCTGACGCCGGCGGGCCTGACTGATTCCACGTTCACGATTGCCACACGCACGTTCTCCGCCATCGCGCCGGGGGCCGCAGGCGCGGCGGTCCGCGCCCGGCGCGCAGCATCCAACGCGCCTCGGTCCAATACGCCTCCGACAATCGCGCTCCCATTCAACCTGCCGGTCATCTACTCCAGGTCCGCCGCCGTGCCGACGGCGGCGTTCGCCGCGTTCCAGGCCAACGGCGCGCCAACCGAGTTCCAGCCAGGTGTCGACAACTGGGAGTTCGGGGACCACGGCTCGTACCTCACGCCGGACGGACTGAACTCCGGCATCGCGCTCTCGGAGCTGTACTACTACAACACCTACAGCCACACCTCGCTCAACCCGGGCTCCAGCCCCACGCTGGCCGGGGCGTTCAACACGAAATTCCCGGCGTTCTGGGCGGGTGACGCGCAGGGATATCGCCTCGCCGCGCTCGCACAGCAGGACGTGGACTGGGCGCGCACCCAGGCCGCCATCAGCCAGATCGAGACCCGGAGCCTGTTCAACCAGGCGATGAACACCAGGAACCTCGACCAGCTGCATTTCTTCAGCCTTCTGGGTGCCATGGCGATGACGCGCCGGCCGCAGGTCATCCTCGCGGACGGACTCGCCGGAGGGTACGTCGGCCTCCTGGCATACAACATGACCGCCATGGGCGTCTCCGTGATGATCCCGACGCAACCGGCCGACACGCTCTTCATTCCGTTCGTGAACGGCGCCTTCCAGCCGGTGCAGATGCCCGCCCTCGCCGGCCAGGCCGCGTACACGGCGACGAAGTTCCGCTACGTCGCCAACTCGTCGCTCATCAACTTCGCCCGCATCGGCATCAACTTCGGCGACCTCATCGCCGGCAAGACGCTCGGCGCCGCATCGTTTCCCGACTACACCCTCCAGTACTTCGACGAAGACCAGGGCGTCTGGGCCGATCTCACGAGCGACCCGCTCGACATCGACTGGCTCGACGTCCAGCTGCGCGCCTTCTGTCCGACCTGCGCCCGGCAGATCGGCACCCAACCCGCCGGCCTGACCGCCCTCGACGTCTACGATGAACGAGGCATCCAGCTGGCGTCGGATCGCACTGCGGGACATGTGAGTTTCCAGGTGCCGCCCGGAGGCGAGACCATCGGCGTGCACGTCCTCGGCGGCGTGGACCCGTGTCCCGGCAGCTGTCCGCCCGCGTGGCGCCACGTGGATTTCAAGCCGGTCATGATCAGGGCTGCGCAATACAGCATCGAGCCGAACCCCGTCATCGGCGTGAGCGGGACCGCGATCACGCTCACCGTGCATAACGCGGCGCAGACGACCCCGGCCACGGCACGCTACGTCTGGGACTTCGGCGACGGCAAGCCGCCGCAGCAGCGGGACAACGATCCCACGATGCAGCACCAGTGGGACGCCGGCGTCTACCGGGTCAACGTGCAGGTGATCGACCTGGCCACCACCAAGCTCGTGGGCCGCGCCAGCGCCACGGTGCAGGTCGACCAGGCGCTCCCCATCTGGCGGTTCACGCAGGTGACCGAAACGGTGAGCGGCAACACGTCGGGAATCATGGATGCGAGTCGCAAGACGCTCAACGCCCTCATCGACGACGGCGGGTTCATCGAGCCGTTCACGGGGGCACCGTTCAATGGACTGCTGTATCTCGAGCTGAGCGCATTCACGGCGGGAGGACAGCACTTCCCACCCGGCGTCTACCTCGAGCAGGACAGCCCACCCGGCCTGAGCTTCGATCCCACGCGCAAGTTCCGTGCGCTCGCGCGCCAGACGCAGCCGCCGTATGTCGA
>CAVXFN010000005.1:0-631170 GCA_963761075.1 uncultured Gemmatimonadaceae bacterium | reverse complement strand
GCCCGACAGCCTCGAGCAGCTTGAGCGCGTTGCGCGTCGTGGCGACGCCGGCGCGCAGGCGGTAGTCGAACGTGAGCCGCGTGCGTCCCTCCTCACCCGGCACGATCTGCTCGCGGAAGTACACGGCGGTGGCCGCGGCGCGCAGGTCGGGAGCGTCGACGAGCGTGAGGTCGTGCGTGCTGACCGCGCCGATCGCGCCGCTCGCCAGCAGGTGACGGAGCACGGCTCGGGCGGCGATGCGGCGTTCTGCCGTGTTCGTGCCGTGCAGGATCTCGTCGAGGAGGAAGAGCACGGGGGGCTCCTCCGCGTCGTCTGCGACCTGCACGATGTCCCGTATGCGGAGCAGTTCCGCCATGAAGAGCGAGACACCCTCGGTGACGGAGTCGTCGACCCGCATGCTCGTTCGAACGCGCACGTCGGGGACCGTCATCGCGCGCGCGCACACGGGCCCGCCCGCGCGGGCGAGCACCACGTTCGTCCCGATCGCCCGCAGCAGCGTGCTCTTCCCGGACATGTTCGAGCCTGTCACGAAGAGGAAGCCGCCCGGGGGGCCGACCTCCACGTCGTTGCGCACGCACACGTCGGGACGCAGCAATGGATGGCCGAGCGACTCGGCGCGGAGCTTTGTCGGCCCCTCCACCGCGAGGTCGGGAAAGCACCACTCGGGATTGTCGGAGGCCGTCGTGGCCAGCGCGGACAGCGCCTCGACAGTTCCCAGGGCCTGAATCCAGCTGCGCACGGACGCACCGGCGCGCGCCCGCCACCGGTCCAGCGCCGCCACCAGGTGGAAGTCGAGAAGCAGCACCGCCGCAATGGCCGCGTAGAAGAGGTTGGGCCGGCTCTCCACGGTTTCGAGAAGGCGGACGAGGCGACGAAGCTCGCGCGAGGCCGGATCCCCCGAACGCACCAGGACCTCCGTCACCTGGACGAGGTGCGGCGACGACCACGACGTTGCTTCGAGGACGGCCAACTGAGGTCCGTAGGCCCGCAACGGAAGCCCGCCCGCCTCCACCAGACGCAGATCCGCCTGGATGCGCCGCCAGTGCCGCCCGATCAGCACGATCTGCACGAGCACCGGCGACCGCCCAGAGCGGTGGCCAGCCGGCGACCCACGAGCCCGCACCGAGTCCCAGCGTCAGCACGGGAAGCACCCAGGCCGCCCATCGCAGCCCCGATCCCATCCACGCAGGACCCTCGGCCCACTCCATGAAACGGCTCGATCTTCTGCGGACGCGGCAGCGCGCCGATGCGTCCGTGCGCGGCGAGGATCGCGCGCACTTCCGCCCGCGGCGCGAGCTCGCGTACCGCGTCCTGGCGGGAGCGCGCCCCCGCCTGCCCCGACGGCTCCAGCAGCCACCTCCGCAGCTCGGCGCGGCCGGGCTCCGACGTGACCGGCCCGAGCAGGCGCACCAGCGAGGCCACGCCGAGCAGGTCGAGGTCGCGCGCGTACGCGTGGGCCGCGTCAGGCGTCTCGGGGATGCGCTCGGCGGCCGGGAGCGCCTCGTCGAGTTCGTGCCATCGCCTGTCGACGCGGAGGATTCCCTCGTACGCCAGCGCGCGGAGTGTCTCGTGCCATGCCTCACGCCGGCGCAGCCGCCGATGCCAGCGGACCTCGCCGATGAACGCGCCGGCGAGGACGACGGCCAGCGCGATCGCGACCCGCTGCGCGCGCCCCTCGCGGATGTTTGCGACGACGAACGCGGCCGCCAGCGCCAGGAACGTCAGGAGCCGCGCGGTCCCGATGCGGATCGAGGCTCGTCGCGCGTCGTCGCGCGCCGCCTCGTTCTCCGCCGCGCGCCGCGCGTAGTCGGCGCGTGGATCGGTCCCGCTCATCCGGGTGCCGCACCGCAGCGGCCGTCGTGAGCCGCAAGGCTCCCCGGGTGGTTGTGTGCCGTCACATCAGTTGGACGAGTGCGCGAACACGCCCGCGCCGGCAGTCCGATTGATCGGGGTGCCGAGTACGAACAAGAACAGCTCGCCCGCCTCGAGTCCCGTGAACTCCCGCGACCCGCCCGGCTGCCAGAGGTTCATCTCATCCAGCGGCGGCCGCGCGCGCAGGAAGCGGAACCAGTCGTGGTCGGTGGGATGGACGTAGAGCTTCATCGCGGTCGGTTCGATCGGACTGCGGAGGCAGGACTGCACAACATGCGGCCGGAAGACCAGCCGGACCAGACCTCGCTGGTCAGTGCGACGTCTCCAGGCGGTTGCGACGGCCGGAGCTCGGCGATGGCGTGCAACGACACGCGTGATCATGATGGCGATGACGCGCGTTCGAGCGAGCATGGTGCGCACGACGCGTCTTCGTGCTCCTCGGCGTTTCGTCGCGCGGCCGCCTGGTAGCGGTTATGTTCACCGAAGTGGCCCCCCTCCCGACCTGATCCGCATCATCAGCGCACGGAACGCCACGTCACACGAGCGCCGCGACCATGAAGAAGAGCCGTAGAGAAGATCGCCCTCCGCGCGACGACGCGGACGAAATCCTCCCGGAGTACGATTTTCGCGGCGCGGCACTCAATCCCTATGCAGCGCGGATCCGCGAAGGCTCCACCGTGGTCACCCTGGACCCGGACGTGGCGACAGTATTTCGCACGTCGGAGGAGGTGAACGGGGCGCTCCGTGCGTTGGCCGACGTCATCCGCCAGCACGAGGGGCGGGCCAGCACCGGCCGCGGCGGAAGGAAAGCACCGTGACCGGCAGTCGCTGTCGTTCAGGGACTTGATCGCCTCGCGGACCGCGCGCCGGTTTCGGGGCCATTCGCCGCCGTCGCGGCAACGCCCGTTCTCCGACCGTCACGCCCGCGGCACCACTCCCCGCCCCCTCCACACCGACAGCACCAGCCCAACCACCAGTATCCCCAGGATCACCGCGTTGATCGCGCCGCCCGGCGGAGTCCCCACGCGCTCGATGGGCCAGCGGAGCTGCAGCAGCTTCCGCCCGACCTGCTCCAGCAACAACACCAGGAACGCCAGCGGCACCAGGCTGCGATAGCGCAGCAGCACGACAAGGCACCCCAGGCCGAGCACGAGCTGGCTGAGCCCCCATGCCGCGAACATGAAGAGGAAGGCGCCGCCGGCAGCCGCGCCGAACGTCTGCACCGGCACGCCGTCGGCGCCTTGTGCCACCGACGGCGCATTCAGCATGACGTTCACGCCCATCGCGATCTTGAGCGGCATCAGCGCGAACAACCAGAGCCCGAGCCGGCGCCCGCGGTAGTGGTTGTCGGCGACGCGAGGAAAGAGATCCGCCAGCATCGGTGCCTCCGGATGGCGCGAGCCTAACGGCTCCGCCGAAGCTCCCACAACGCGCGCGCCGAAAGGGCGACCGACATCGTCGCGGTGGCGCTGAGCGCGAGGAGCGTCCAGACCCAGAAGAAGATCCCGCTGGTGTTGGCGATGTGACGGCTGATGAGTCCCGCCCCGCTCATGTGCAGCAAGGGCACTGCGGCCCCCATGAGCGAAAACAGGAGCAGGACGACGAGTCCCCATCGCCGGTCCGTGAGCACGAGCGCTGCGTAGAGCCAGATGAAAAGGATGAGCAGCCCGCCCGCCGCAGAGAGCGTTCCAGGCTCCATCCCGCGCGCGATCTCGTCCGCCCAGTGCAGGGAGAACAACAGGACCGACAGCACCGACGTGGCGGTCAGGGTGATGCGATGTCTCATCCGCTCGCGCTCCGTTTGCCCGCCAGCGGCGGTCCTTCGCCTTCTGCGTGCTCCGCGTGCTCCGCGTGACCCTCGTAGCGCAAAAGGTCGCCAGGCTGGCAGTCGAGCGCCTCGCAGATCGCCTCGAGTGTCGAGAAGCGGATCGCCCTCGCCTTACCGGTCTTGAGGATGGAAAGATTCGCCAGCGTCATGCCGACGCGATCCGCCAGGCCGGTCAGCGTCATCCGCCGGTCGTGCAACAGGTCGTCGAGCTTCACGACGATCGCCATGTCAGACGGTCCCCTCGAGGTCCTGCCGCATCAGCGTGCCCTCGGCGAAGACCCGCGCCAGCAGGAAGGTGAGGAGCACGGCGAGCCAGCCGCTGATCGAGAATCCGGCATCGAGGTGGAGCGGCGTTGCCGGCGTCGAGACGATCCGTCCGATGGTGCCGATGATGACACTCAGCAACTGCAGCGCGAGCAGCGTCCACGCGATCGCCTGCAGCCGCTGGGCGTTCGTGGCGACGAATGGGTCGCCCTCGCGAACCGTCTCGACGATGGCGAGCAGCCGCCTGAGGATCCTGTAGTTGAGCGGGACGGCGACGGCGCCGAGCACGGCGATCAGGCGCATCCCCATGACCAGCCGCTCCGCTTCGGGAGAGGGCGTGAGCTTGAACGCCGACATGATCCACCGCTCGTTGGGCATGACGACGAGCAGTGCGAGGATCGCGGCTCCCCCGATCCAGTTCAGGACGATGAGGAGTCGCAGGACGAAATGGGCGACGGGCAGCGCAGCGGAGCGGGAGACCTGGCTGGACATGTATCAGCCTTCCTGAAATATCGACTGTCGATATGATATTTATCGACGTACTTGATGTCAAGTATTGGGAATCGATAAGCAACTGGCGGGCGACATCTGAAGCTCCACTCCCGGTGCGTCACGCCGCCGGCCGGGCAACTCGGCGGTGGAATCGTGAGCACAAGTAATTGTCTTGCAGTCAGTTACGGAGCTCATTTCCTGGTGTCGTGGAATGTGTAGCGAAATTAGCGAAATTATGCGTGGAGCATAATTTCGCTAATTGAGCTATCCTTCCGCCGTGGACCCGGTCACCAACCCCTTCGCTCCGGGCGCCGGAACTCCTCCCCCCGAGCTCGCCGGCCGCGACGACCTGATCACAACAGTCAGCGTCGCCCTCCAGCGCGTCCGTCGCGGACTCCCCGCCAAGAGCGTCGTCATGGTCGGACTGCGCGGCGTCGGCAAGACGGTGCTCCTCGACCGCATGCGTGAGGACGCCGAATCGCTCGGCATCCACACGATCCGAATCGAGGCCCCCGAGGGCCGGAGCCTCCCGGCGCTCCTCGCACCGGAGCTGCGCCTTGCGCTGCTCAGGCTCTCACGGAACGAGAAGGCAAAGGCGGTCGCCACGCGGGCGCTGCGCGGACTCGCCGGCTTCGCGAAGGCCCTCAAGGTGAAGTTCTCCGACATCGAGGTCGGGCTTGACTTCGATCCCGAGCCCGGCCTGGCCGACAACGGGGACCTGGAGCATGACCTCCAGGACCTGCTGGAAGTCGCCGGCACCGCGGCCCGGAAGGGCGACACGGCGCTGGCGGTGTTCATCGACGAGCTGCAGTACGTCCCCGAGGAAGAGCTCGCGCCGCTGATCACCGCGCTCCATCGCACCGCCCAGCGACAGCTCCCGGTCGTGCTCGTCGGTGCCGGCCTTCCGCAGCTTCGCGGACAGACGGGGCGCGCGAAGTCCTACGCGGAGCGGCTCTTCGACTTTCCCGAGGTCGGCCCCCTCACCGACGACGCCGCGCGCGTCGCGATCGTCCGGCCGCTCGAGGCGAACGGCGTGCGCATCGAGCGACGCCGCGCTGCAGCGGATCCTCGGGCAGGCGCAGCGGCTACCCGTACTTCCTCCAGGAGTGGGGGAAGCACGCCTGGGACGCCGCGCCGTCGTCGCCGATCACGCTGCACGATGTGGAGCTGGCGTCGATCACCGCCGTGGCGGCGCTCGACGAGAGCTTCTTCCGCGTCCGCTTCGACCGCCTTTCCCCGAACGAGAAGCAGTACCTGCGCGGCATGGCCGAGCTGGGACCGGGGCCCCAGCGGTCGGGCGACATCGCGGCCCAGCTCGGCCGCAAGGTCAGTTCGTTAGGCCCGACCCGGAGCCAGCTCATCGCGAAGGGAATGATCTGGAGCCCCAGCCACGGCGACACCGCGTTCACCGTGCCGATGTTCGACGACTTCATGCGGCGCATCATGCCCGGGGGAGCGTGGAGGACCGGGGCATGACGGATCGCGTGTGGCCTTCGCTCGGGTGCGGCCGCGTGCGTCACGCGGACTGATCGGGCACCGCCCCATGCCGGTTCTCCCCGACCTCCTCCCTCCCGACCTCCCCCTCGTCATCTGCGGCTCCGCCGCCGGCAACCGCTCGGCTGCCCTGGGCCAGTATTATGCCGGCCGCGGCAACAAGTTCTGGCACACGCTCCACGTCATCGGGCTCACGCCGCGCCAGCTCGCCCCCGCCGAGTACCGATTGCTGCCGTCGTTCGGCATCGGGCTCACCGACCTCGTGAAGTCGCAGTCCGGCGGCGATCACCAGCTCGACTTTGGCGGCGACCACGCGGCCGCACTCTACGCGCGCATCGAGCAGTGCCGCCCCCGCGTCCTCTGCTTCAACGGCAAGCGCCCGGCGATGGAGTTCCTTGGCGCCGGGCGAGTCGCCTTCGGGCTCCAGCAGGAGACCATCGGCGCGACCGCGCTCTTCGTCGCGCCGTCCACCAGTGCGGCCGCGAATGCGACGTGGGACCTGGAGGTCTGGCGGGAGGTGGCAGGGTTGGTGCGGACGCAATCGCCCGCGACGGGGTCCGGATGAGGCCTGCCGCCGGCGCGCCACCGGCCGGCGCGTCGCAGACGCACTCGGCGATGTCGCGCGGGCACGCGGCATGGCGGACCACACCCACTCCCGGTGCTGGACGCGATCCAGGAGGTCGTCGGGTCGCCGGAGGCGGTGAAGCGGTTCCGTCACGAGGACACCCTGGCCGGGATCGAAGTGCGAGTCGCCGCCCCCGGTTCCGCGCCGTTGCTCGTGCAGCGAGGACTGTCACAGAGACTCGGCAGATGCTTCCGGACGGTTCGTGTTCCGCCTCCGGGCCCTGGATGGTCGCGACCCAGGCACGCAGATTCTCCACCGTGCCTGACCTGGACCACGACTGGCGCCTCCGCCTGGCTGCCTTCGCCCGTCTGAACACCCTCCGCGACCGGAAGGGTGGCTCGGACCTCGTGACGGCCGCCGAGATCGCCGAGGGATTCGAGTTCGAGGGCGAGCGAATTCGACTGGCTGATCTTCGTCGCGGTATCTGGAAACCCCGGCAGGCGGAATGCGCGCTGACGATCGTCACGGCGCCCGAGCGTCCAGGACATTCAGCGCCGTATGTGGATCGTATCGACGAAGACTCTGGACGGTTCTCCTATCACTACGAACGAAACGATCCCGAACTCCCCACCAATCGAGCAGTGCGGCGCGCGTTCCAGCTCGGCGTGCCGCTCATCTTCTTCGTCGGCGTCTCCAAGGGACTCTACCTCGCGATACGGCCCGCGTACGTCACCGGCGACGATCCCGCTGCGCTCGCATTCACGGTCGAAGCGGACGTTGACATCGAGGACCTCAAGCCTGGCGCAGCCGATGTTCTCGCTCGCGCCCCCGCCCGCGAGTACGCCACCCGTTCGGTGAAGGTGCGGCTCCATCAGCACCGCTTCCGTCAGCTCGTGGTGCGTGCCTATCGCACGCGCTGCGCCGTCTGCCGGCTGCGGCACGAACCGCTGCTCGACGCCGCGCACATCATCGAGGATCGCAACGAACGTGGCCTCCCCGAGGTCCCCAACGGGCTCGCGCTCTGCAAGATCCATCACTCCGCGTACGACGTGAACATCCTCGGCGTCGATCCCGACTGCCGCGTGCACGTGCGTGACGACATCCTGCGCGAGCACGACGGCCCGATGCTCGAGTGGGGACTGCAGAAGATGAACGACGTCAAGCTCTGGCTGCCGAGCACCGCGTTGCAGCGGCCGAACCGGGAATTCCTCGCGGAGCGGTTCGAACGGTTCAGGGCGGCGTAGCGCTCCCGGAGCGGCGGCCTCGAGCGCCCGTACACGAAACGCTCGCGAGCGAGCGACGGAGGGGGCCCACGTAGCCGCTGCGCGACGCCCGTCGGACTGCAGTGATCAAGAGAGCGGGCGCGTCGCGCCGAGCGGCGAAGAGGGCCCCATCCGAGCGAGCGCCGCGTCGCATCTTTGCGCGCGTCGCGCCCATCCGAGCGCGCGTCGCGCCCCATCCGAGCGCGCGCCGCGCCCCTCCGGGCGAGCGTCGCGCCCATCCGAGCGAGCGCCGCGCCCGACTCACCCCAGCCGTCCCAGCATCCTGAGCAACCCGTCGAGCATCGTCAGCGGATGCGGCGGACACCCGGGAATCCAGAGATTCACCGGCAGGTCGGCCGGCACGCCGCCCTCCACCAGAGGACTCTCGCGGAACGGACCGCCGCTCGCCGCGCAGGCCCCGACTGCGATCACCAGCCGCGGATCGGGAACGGCCTCATACGTCCGGTAGAGTGCGTCGCGCATGTTGGCGTTCACCGCCCCGGTGATCACGATGCCGTCCGCGTGCCGCGGCGACGCCACGAACTGGATGCCGAAGCGCCCCATGTCGAAGACCACGTTGCCTAACGCGTTCAGCTCGGCTTCGCAGCCGTTGCAGCTCCCCGCCACGACCGAACGCAGTCGCAGCGCCCGGCCGAACAGCCGCCGCATCTGCGCCGAGAGCGCCGCCGCGAGCGCCACCTCGCCGCCGGGTGTCACGAGGTCCTCGCGCCGCGATGTTGCCATGCGGTAGTCCTGCGTGAAGCGCACGCCGCACCCCGGCCGGCCGGCCTCCTCTTCCGGCGAGAACAGGCACGCGCCCAGGTCGAGCGTGGCCCGGCCGGTCGCGTCAGGCACGACGAGCGCGGTGGGTATCGATGCGCGATCGGCCGGACAGGGCCCCCCTTCGCACCCGGCGCACTCCAGCACCGGACGGCCACGGAAGCGCTCCGGGAATTCGACAGGGCCGCCGGGGAACGGCGACGTCGGCGTTCCCTGCGCCAGGCGCGTGCGCAGGTACTCAAGCACGGGGACGCCCCCCTCCGGACGGACCGTTGTCGCGTCCACCGCCTCACGAGTGAGCGGCGCGCCGTGCGGTCAGAGGTCATGGCCGGCATACGACATGTTGAAGCTCTTGTTGCAGAGCGGAAAGTCGGAGATCTGGTTGCCTGGCATGGCGAGCGCGAGCGCGTCCCAGTTGTGGAACGATGGGTCGATCACCTTGTGGCGGCGCACCCGGCCGTCGTTGCCGGTGAGCACGACGTGCGCGACCTCGCCGCGCCATCCCTCCTCGAGCGCGACGACGAGCTCGCCCGGTTGCAGGGCGCCGCAGGGCGCCAGCGGCTCGCCGCGCGGCAGGGACGCCACCTGTTCGCGCACGAACTCCAGCGAGCGCTGGATCTCCAGCCACCGCACCAGCGCGCGGGCCAGCACGTCGCCGGCCCACGCCAGCGCGACGGGAATCTGCACGAACCGGAAGACGCCACTGGGATGGTCGTGCCGCACGTCGCGACGCACGTCGCACGCGCGCGCCACCGGACCGACGAATCCGTGCGTGCGCACCGCATCCCGTGGCACGATGCCGATTGCCTCGAGGCGCGATTGCACCGACGCCGTCCCGAAGAAGAGCTCCGCCACCGGGCGCAACGCCGCATCGAGCGCCTCCACCCGCCGCCCGATCTCGTCGGACATCGCGTCGGGAATGTCGAACGCCACCCCGCCGGGCCGCACGAGCCCGCGCCCATACCGATTGCCGGACAGCGTCATGAGCAGGTTGAGGCACTCGCCTCGCAGTTGCCCGAAGTACGCGGCAGCCGGCTGGTACGCCACGTCGCCCGACAGCGCCCCCAGGTCGCCGACGTGATTGGCGAGCCGCTCCAGCTCGAGCGCAATGCCCCGGATGCTCTGCGCCCGCGCGCTCTTGTGCGACCGCGCGAGCGCCTCGATGGCGCCGCAGCAGGCGCTCGCGTGCGCGATCACCGAATCGCCGGCAATCGACTCGGCGACGAGCACGGCCGCCGGCCGCTCGAGCGTCTCCAGCAGGCGCTCCACGCCCCGGTGCTGGTAGCCAAGCATGATCTCGAGCAGGAGGATCTCCTCGCCGTGCGCCTGGAACCGGAAGTGTCCGGGTTCGATGATGCCCGCGTGGACCGGGCCGACGGCGACTTCGTGCACCTCCTCGCCCTCCACACTGTCGAAGGCGTACTCGTCAGGCAGCGTGCGGCGACGTCTGCCACGCCGTGGGGGCGTGGTCGGGTGCGTGCCGGCGCAGCGGCTTCATCCGCCCGTGCCCCTCCGGCGTGACGCCGCACTGCTCCGACAGCTCGCGCTCGAAGCGCGACGCCTGCGGGCAGTCGGGAGTCAGCGCCGGGTAGCGCTCGGCGACCACGGTCGACAGGGCCTCGAGCCGCCCCCGCTCGTCGTCGGCCAGCACCGCGACGAGGCGCAGGCGCTCCGCGCCCTCCGGCACGCCGAACAGCGCGACGAGGCGTGCGTCCGCCGCGGTGGCCTGGCACACGTCGGCACGGAAGTGCTCGATGGGCAGCACGTCGATGTCGGCCAGGCGCACCGCGCGCCGATTGGCCAGCGGGCGCGCGGATCGCGTGGTCATGGCACGCGTCCGCCGAGTGCGGCGGCGGCGCCGGCGAGCGCACGGGCGAGCGGCGGCGGAATGTAGATGCCGAGCATGAGCACGAGCGCCGCCAGCGCCGCGGGAGCAATGAGCAGCGAGGCATGGTCAGCAACGGTTCCCGCGCGACGCGCGCCCTCGGGTGCCGGCGTCGTCGGGGTGCCGTACGCGAGCTCGAGGATCATCGACGCCATGCCGACGAAGATGACCGCCAGCAGCAGCACCATTGCGCCGGCCACCCAGCGGTGCGGCGACGAGAACGCGGCGCTGAGGATCGTGAACTCGCTGAGAAAGAGGCCGAACGGCGGCGATCCGGTGACGGCGAAGAGCCCGATGAGGAGCAGCACGCCGCTCGCGGGCAGCGATCGCATCAGGCCGCGGATCCTGCTCGCCGTGGATGTGCCCGTGGCGAGCATCACGTTGCCGACCGTGAGGAACAACAGGCCCTTGATGAGGCCGTTGTTGAGCGCGTGGAGCACCGCGCCGTAGGCACCCACGCCGCCGAGCCCCATCGCCAGCGCGACGAGTCCCATGTGCTCGACGCTGGAGTAGGCCAGCAGGCGCCGCACGTCAGCCTGGCCGACGATGAACGCGGCAGCGATGACGAGCGACGCCAGGCCGAAGGCGAGCAGGATGGGTCGCACGAAGGGATCGAGGCCGGCGGCGAAGCAGATCGCGGTCACCCGCGCCAGGCCGAGGAAGGCGCAGCTCGTCAGGGCGCCGGCCATCAGTCCGCCGACCAGCGGCGGGGCCTCGCCATAGGTGTCCGGCTTCCACGCGTGCATGGGCGCGAGGCCCATCTTGGTGCCGAAGCCGATGGCGATGAAGATGAATGCCGCGCGGAGCCACCCGGCGTCGAGCGCCCGCGCGTGCGCCAGCATGTCCTCGAGGATGAGCGGGCGGCCGCCTGCCGCGCCGTCCGGTTGCGCGGTGGCCAGGAGAAAGACGCCGAGGAGCGCCAGCGCAATGCCGACGGACGAGAGCACGAGGTACTTCCACACTGCCTCGAGCGAGCGACGGTCGCGTCGGTCGAAAATGAGCGGCGCCACCGCAAGTGTCGTCGCCTCCAGCCCCACCCAGAGGAGCGCGAGGTGGTGGCTCAGCGTCACCAGCGTCGCCGCGGCCTCGAAGGCCAGCATGCAACTGACGAACGCTCGGCCGGGCGGCGCGCTGCGCGCCTCAGAGGCGCGCACGTACCCCACCGCGTAGTGCGCGGTGGCGAGGAAGAGCACGCTCACGAGCGTCAGCACCACGAGTCCAAGCGCATCGACGACGAGCCAGCCGCCGGCCAGCGCGCCCGGTGGACGCACCCACAGCACCCCGACGAGCGCGGTGTGCACGGCCGCGGCCGCGAAGAGTATCCGCGATCGCTCGGCGGACCGTCGCCGGAACCAGGCCAGTCCCGCCGCCAGCGCCGGGACGAGGATGAGCGCGAGGAGGATCATCGATCCGCCACGGCCGGCATCGCGTCGCCGTGTGTCCGCCTCATTCGTGCAGCTCCGTCAGCCGGGCCGCGGAGATCGAGTCGAACTCGCGGTTGATGTGAAAGACGACGATTCCCATGATGAAGACGCCGACGAAGACGTCGAGGAGCACGCCGGCTTCGACGAGGAATGGCACGCGCTGCGCCTGCGTGAGCCCGAAGACGTAGATGCCGTTCTCCAGCATCAGGTAGCCGACGACCTGCGTGAGTGCCTTGACGCGGGTGGTGAGCACGACGAGGCCGAGCATCACAGTCACCAGCGCCGTGGGAATGAGCATCGCCGGTTGCCCGCCGCCCACCGGAAGGCGGCTCGCCACGGCGAACGACGCCGCGAGTGCCGCCACGCCCACGAGCAGCGACGACGTGTACCCGATCAGCGGCTCGACCTCGCGCCGCACCGCGGCTTCGCGGATCGCCCGGCGCAGGAAGCCGGGCAGGACGACGGCCTTCACGAGGATCGTGCCGGCGGCGAGCGCCAGAACGTGCAGTGAAAGCGGGGAGTGGAGCAGCAGCGGGAGCAGCCCGAGCATCAGTCCCTGAAACGCCACCGCGCGAATGCAGGCACTCAGGCGCGAGCTGCCGAGCACCGCGAAGTCGGCGAGCACGACGAGAAACAGCACGAGCTGCGTCACGTTCTGGTTCGCCGTCGCGGGAAGCATGGAGCCTGTCATTGCAGGACGAGGATGAGGCCGGCGAGCCCGAGGGTCGCGCCGCCGGCGATGAACAGCACGACCTTGGGAAGTCGCAGGCGCGCCATCGTCGATTCCACCAGTCCGACCGCGGCGCCCGCCACCGCGAGTCCGCCGAGCAGTGTTGCCGCCGAGGCCCAGGCGCTCATGTCCGCGCGCGGCACGACAAGGCCGGTGACGAGCGCGGCGAAGAGCGCCAGCTTGAGCGCGCTCGCGTACAGCAGCATCGCCAGGTCCACCCCGCCGTGATCGAGGACAGTCACCTCGTGGATCATCGTCAGCTCGAGGTGCGTCGCCGGATCGTCGACAGGCACGCGCGCCGACTCGGCGAGCATGAGCACGAAGAGGCTCCCCGCCAGCAGGATGACCGCCGGTGCCACCGACGCCCAATGCCGCCACAGCTCGGCGCCGAACATCCCCGTGAGCGAGAGCTGCTGCGTGGCGATGCCCAGTGCCACGAACACCACGAAGAGCCCGGGCTCGATGAGGCTGGCGAAGGTGACGTCGCGACTCGCGCCCATGCCCTCGAAGCTCGACCCGGTATCGAGCGCGCCGAGGACGAGGAGGAACCGGCCGAGCGCGAGCAGGCCCGCGAAGGCGACGATGTCACCCGCGAACGCGATGACGGATCCGCGGCCATCGAGCGGAACCAGCGCGGTGGCGAGCACGCTTGCCGCGAGGACGGCGATGGGCGCCAGCCGGAACATCCATGTCGTCGTGCTGCTGTAGACGGCGCCTTTCCCGAGCAGCTTCCACAGGTCGGAATAGAGCTGCCACGCCGGGGGTCCACGCCGTCCGGTGAGGAACGCACGCACCCGGACCGCGATGCCCGGCACCGCGGGCGCCGCGAGGAGCAGCAACGCCGCGAACGACAATGCGCGCACGACGCTGGTCCCGCCGTCCGGCGCCGCGATCATCGGGACGTCTCCAGCGCGAGGTACGCCAGCAGGAGCACGAGCGCAACCATCACGTAGAGCAGGTACACGAAGAGGCGTCCCTGCTGGATTGGTCGAAGCCGGAACGCCAGTCGCTGGATGCGGCGCCACGCCGGCAGGGCCGCCCGGTCCAGCACCATGTCGACGGGATGCGTCTCGAAGACGCCACCTTCATGATGCGTTGTCACGCCGCTCGCGCGGCCGAACATGGCGAGCAGTGGCGCCGCGAAGGACGAGGCCGTGTACTGCATTCGCGGGGTGGCGGCCGCGAAGCCGCAGGCCCACGTCTCGCTGGCGCGCACGGTGCGCGCGCGCAGCAGGAGACGGCGCACCAGCCATGCACCGACTGTCAGCACCGTGAGCGCTCCCGCCAGGACGGTAATCCACCTCGCACCGCTGACGATGGGCAACGTCGGCGCCACGGCACCAGGTGCCAGGCGACCGACGGCCGCGGCCACGCGAAGGGCCGGCGTGACACCGAGCAGCGGCAGGACGCCGAGCAGCACGCACGCGCCGGCGAGCGCGAACATCGGCACCAGCAGGGCGCGCGGTGCTTCCCCGGCTTCCGACGCGGCGGTGGTGCGCGGCGTGCCGAGGAAGACGACCCCCGACACCTTGGCGAAGCACGCCAGCGCGAGCGCCCCGATGAGCCCGAGCGCCGCCGCTGCAAATGCGGCGAAGCGCAGCGTCTCGTGCACCTGCGCCGCCCCGAACAGCCCGAGGTAGACAAGCCACTCGCTGACGAACCCGTTGAGCGGCGGAAGTCCGACGATGGCCGTGGCGCCGATGAAGAAGGCGAGCCACGTCGCCGGCATGCGTTTGGCAAGCCCGCCCAGGGCCTCCATGTCGCGCGTTCCCGTCGCGCGCTGCACCAGCCCGGCGCCGAGAAAGAGGAGGCTCTTGAAGAGCGCATGGTTGAGCGTGTGCAGTACCGCACCGGCGTATCCAAGGGCGGCGACCACGGGATGCCCGTACGCCGAACCAAGCGCGCCGACGCCCACGCCCATGAGGATGATCCCGATGTTCTCCACGCTGTGGTAGGCGAGCAGCCGCTTCATGTCGTGCTGCGCAAGCGCCCACAGGACGCCGAGCACGCCGGAGACGGCGCCGATGGTGAGGACCGTCCAGCCCCACCACGCCGGCGGGGCACCCGGAAACAGGCTCACCACCCGCAGCACGCCGTACACACCCATCTTGATCACGATGCCGGACATGATGGCGGAGACGTGCGTCGGTGCCGACGCGTGCGCCGGTGGCAGCCAGAAGTGGAGCGGAACGAATCCCGCCTTGAAGCCGAAGCCGACAAGCCCCAGGACGAGAATCAGCGCGCCCGCGGGCGGAACGCCCGGCGCCGGGTGCGCCAGCGCCGCAAACGTCCAGGCGCCAGCCGGTGCGTGCCACGCCGCGAACATCGCGATGATGAGCAGCGTGCCGGTGTGCGTGGCGACGAGATAGATGCGCCCCGCCTGACGCACGTCCGGTCGCTCGTGCTCGTGCGCAATGAGGAAGTACGACCCCACGGCCATCATCTCCCACGCGCCGAGGAACGGCACGACCGCCTGGGCCGACACCACAAGCAACATGGAGGCGAGGACCAGCGCGAACATCGCGTGCGCCGAACCCACCGGACGCTGCGCGCGCTTTTCCCCCAGGTACGCGGCGCCGAACGCCGCGCTCGCTGCCCCGACGAAGCAGATGGCGAGAACGAACAGCGCGGACAGCGAGTCGAGCCCGAACACCCAGTTGCCGCCAGGGACCGCCGACGGCAGCGTCACGAAGGTTGCGCCCGCGCCCGCCAGCACGCGGAGGGCCGCGGCGCCCGCCGTCACGCAGCCGGCGAGTACGAGACCGGTGTATGCCCAGTCGGCATTCGCGTGGCGACCGCGCACGGCAACGACCAGCGCGGCGGCGGCGAGGAGCGCGACGCCAAGGAAGACGGCGATCATGCCGGCGTGCGCCTCCCGGGACACCGGGAAGAGTCCCGTCGAGCCCGACGGCGACGTTGCGGGATCACACCGAGGGCTCGGCCAGCTTGAAGGAGCCCGTCGTTCGCGTCGCCTCGAGCAGCTCGATGCGCCCGAGGAGGTCCTCGTCAGGTGCCCGATCGCGCAACAGGCGGCGCAGCATGTCGTCCCGAAGCAGGAAGGCCAACTGTCCCAGGACCCGGAGGTGCGCCGGCACCGTAGGCGTCACCAGCATGAACAACGTGTGGACCGGTTGGCCGTCGATGGCGTCGAAGTCGACAGGGTGCTGGAGGAGGCCCAGGGTCACGAACGGCTCCTCGACGTGCAGGACGATCGGATTGCGCACGTGCGGAATCGCGATGCCGTCGCCGATGCCGGTGGATCCCATCGCCTCGCGGGCCTCGAGTACGCTCAGGAGCGCCTCACGACTCTGCTCCGGCGGCAGCGGGAGGCGGTCCACGAAGGCCTGCAGCACGCCGGACTTGTCCGGTGCGTCAATGTCGCGGATGATGCCGCCCGCCCGGAGCAGCTCGGCGATCGGGGGAACGGAGTCGGGAGCGCGCCGGGCATGCTCGAAGAGGCGCCTCGACACCGTGACGCCGTGCTCGACGGCCCACTCCCACAGCTCCATCGCGTTGAGGTACGATCGCTCGTCCACGTGATGCACGGGGAGGTCGCGATCGGCGATCCAACGCCGCAGCGTCACCTCGTTCACGCCGAGGTAGCCGGCTGCGTCGCGGATGGTGAGCTGCATTCCCGGAATCTGACGGGTTGACGTCCGATTCGCACGGTGGGTGTATGCGGTGCTTCCCTGGTTCCGGTCCGGCGGCCGCGCGTCGGTGCGACGGTGTCGACCTGGAATGGGGAACCACCCGACCGGCGGCTGGGACCCGGCGCGATCAGCGCAGCCTGCTAGATCCCCCGGAACCCCGTCTCCACCAGGTACGCGAACGTCTCGTCGAGCGCGACGATCTCCGGCACAAAGACGACGCACGCGTCGCGCCCTCGCGTGAGCAGCACCCGATAGGCGTTCCGGCGAAGCTGGAAGGGATCCTTCACCTTGGCACCCTTTCGATAGCCCCGCGCGCTCGCGTTCGACCAGGCGCCGCTCGACATCACGAGGTCGGTTCCCCACGCGAGCAGCGTGGCGTCCAGCTCCAGCCCCTGCGCGCCGAACTCGGTCACGCAGTCCTCCAGGCGGCGGCAGCTCCGTTCGCCCGGGTCGTCTTCGCTGTCGCCGTACCAGGGCCCGAGCCGCATCCGCTTGGTGGACTGGAAGTCGTTCGGGACGCCGAAGTGCTCGAGGTCCCTGTCCTTCGATGAGGCGACGATGCCGAAGCGCGCCTCCCTGTCATCCGCATAACGATCCCGGAGGTACTGCTTCGCCTCGGCGAGCGACCGCGTGATCCGCAGGTGGAACCCCTCGGCCTCGAGACGTCCAGCGCGCGCGCGCAACGCCGTGGCCGGCGCCGCGTCGAGCAGCTCGCCCACGAACAGGTGCAGCTCCTTCGCCTGGTGAAACCGCAGCTCCGTGTCCAGGCTCAGCGACTCCTCACGCTCCAGCGGAACGCTCGGCGACGTCACCACCCGCGCCACCGCACTCGGCGCATGCACGGTCCACTCGCCGCAACGCGAGGAACGTTCCAGGGCGCGACGCCATTGCACGAGACCGCCTTCCTCACCCAGGTGGATCTCCTGCCCGGTCCCGATCAGCCCGACAACGACGGCCCACTCCGGGCTCCGCTCCGCGACTTCCACGATCAGTTCGGGCTCGCTCCGCCCGCCGAGTGCCGGATGCTTGAGCTCCACCATGTCGGCATCGAATGCCCGCTGCGCCTCGTCGAAGACGAGCACGTGTTCCGGTGGCACGCGATCCGGCTTCCCCGCGTAGCGCTTGATGTACTCCTTGACTCCCCGGACGAATGTCTTCCCGCCGCCACCGGCATCCTTCAGTTCGTACTGCAGCACCTCGACGAGCGGCCCGTTGCCGCTGAGGAAGACGGCGGGCGTCGTCGGCTTGCCGCCCTCGCGCGGCACCGCGAGGTCGTCGAGAAAATGCGCGTGCACGGTGCGCAACCCGACGAGTGTCTTCCCCGCTCCCGGCACACCAGTGAGCAGGACCAGGTGGCGCGTCCTGGTCGCCGCGGCGTGATGGATGATGCGCGTGATGGCCTCGACCGCAGGTTCCGTCGCCGCGCGCGCCCGCTCGTTCCAGCGCACCTCCTGCTGCGTGAACAGCTCACGCGCCGCCTCGACGAGCGTCGGCAGCGGGCAGTACGCGTTCCAGTCGAGGAAGCGCGCCCTGTCGATCGCCGGGCCGGGATGCTCCGTCGACAGTTGCGCGATGAGATCATCGAGGACGTCGGGTCCCGCGATGCGCACCCCCGCGTCCTCGCCGACGTAGCCGCGCGCCCGCGTCGGCACGAGCACTGGCCACCACGCTGTCGCGACGCGCACTCCCTGTGGTAGCAGCGCAGGTCGCGCGCGTACGCCGCGGCCTGGTCGATGTCGGCGCGCGATGCCGTCACCTTTCCCTTGAGCTCCATCACCATCACGCCGGCGCCCACGAGCAGCACCACGTCCGGCCGCCGGGATTCCATCGGCAGCTCGTACTCGAGAATCGCCGAGTAGTCGCGCGCGAGTGTGTTGGCGACGAGCACCTCCTCGACCTCCGACTGCAGCGGCGGGATGGAGTCGCTCCAGGCGCGCAGCTGCTCCGGCGAGGCGTCGACGACGAACTTCCTGAGACGCTCACGCACCTGCGCGGGCGGGGTCTCGCTGAACGTCGGGAAGTCGGATTCCCAGCCGTAGCGGGCGCGCTCTTCGGTCATGCGTTGGTTGTGGCGGAGAAAAACCAGGGTTGGCGCTGGAGGGGGCGCTGGACGGCCGCGAGCGAATCTCGGACCGATCGGACCGCGTCGCCAGGGGCGAGCGGCGAAGCGGAAGGTCTCCGAGCGAGCCCCACGCGTCGCGCCGGGCGGCAGAGCAGTCTCCCTCCGAGCGAGCCGCGCGCGCACGACGCGTCCGGCGACTAGAATCCCCGCATGCGTCGTCTCCGCTACAACGTCGCCGCGAGCCTCGACGGCTTCATCGCCGGCCCTCACGGGGAATTCGACTGGATCCCGGCTGATCCAACGGTCGATTTCGTCGCGCTCTTCGCGCGCATCGATACGATGCTCATCGGCCGGCGTACATACGAAGCGCTGCCGCCGGGCGGCGAGCTTCCCTGGAACCCGGGCACGCGGGTCTATGTCATCTCGCGCACGCTGCGCCAGGATGACCATCCGGGCGTCACCATCGTCGCCGACGATCCGGTCACACTGGCGGCGTCACTGCGGGCGGAGCCGGGAAGCGGCGAGATCTGGCTGTTTGGCGGTGGGGCGCTCTTCGCCACGCTCCTCGCTGCTCACCAGGTCGACAGCGTCGAGGTCACCGTCGTCCCGATCCTCCTCGGTGGCGGCGTGCCGCTGCTCCCGCCCGGCGTGCGGCGGACCGCGCTTCGCCTCGAGCATTCGCACGTGTACCCGAGCGGGATGGTGGCGCTGCACTACGACGTGCCTGACGCGGCGACGCGCTGAGGCCAATCGCGCGGGCGCGCGCGCGACCGGGAAGCTGGACCGCGACGCGCTTGTCGCCAACGACTGGCGAGGGTCCGCTCGCGGCTCGTGTCTGTAACGTCGGAAAGCCTGTGAGCGAGCGTCGCGAGCGAGCCCGCGCGGCGCGAGCGGCTCGGCTACGGCAGTCGCGCCACTGCCTGTGACAGCAGCGTCCTCATGTTCCCCGTCGGCACCGACCCTCCCACGTTCATGAAGCCCACCCCGATCGCGTTGCCCTTCTGCTCTGTCATGCACGCCACGACCGTCGGTGCATCCGCCATCCCCTTGGGCGGCGTGAGCGTCGCGCACTTGGGGTCCGGCGTGTCATCAAACTGCTCGTCCCACCCCTTCTCCTTCAGGTCGTTCAACTGCTCACGAACCGCGCTGAGGCCTTGCTCACGCTGGGCGCCCGTCGACTGGTGAAGGAAGTTCAGGGTCACGGCCCGGAACGGTCCGAGCATCCACGTGCATGTGCGCATCGTCTCGCCCTTCGACGGGCCGCTGTCCACGACGAACGAGTGGTCCGTGCCGCTCGGCGCCTTCGTGCCGATCGCCGTCGAGACCTCCGCGGTGGTCAGCAGGGAACAGGCCGCCTTCTGTGCATGCGCGGGTGTCGACCACGCCAGCACCGCGAGGGTGGCCGCGATTGCACCGATTTGCGATTTCATGAAGTCCCTCCTGCCGCGGACGATGCGCGGCCCTGTCATGTCGTCCAACGCTGGTGCAAACCCGCCCCGGGCGCAACGGACGTCAACGAACCGTCATGACACTGGATCCCGGCACTGCCGGGGTCGCTTCCCCCCTGTCGGCCGCCCATCGAGATCGCTAGCGTCATCCCTCCACCACAGTGCCCCAGGAACCAGCACCGCACGGGAGAAACTCATGTACGTCGTCCGCGAAGTCATGTACTGCAAGCCGGGCAAGGTCCGCCCGCTCGTCGAGAAGTTCAAGGCGATGGACAAGCTCGGCAAGAAGATCGGCATGCCGGCCATGCGTATCATGACCGACTTCAGCGCCGAGGCCTACTGGATGCTCGTCGCCGAGATGGAAGTCGCCGACCTCAAGGCGTTCGAGGAGATGATGTCCAACCCGCAGGGATCGGCGGAGGACATGAAGGAGTTCGAGAAGATCATGGACGGCTATCACGACCTCGTCGACCACGGCAAGCGCGAGATCTACAAGCTCGAGGGGTAGCCAGGGCGTCGCTCCCCGAGGGCAGTGGCGAGAAGCCCGCCGCGTTACTGCTTCACGATCTCGACCCTCCGGGTCTGCGGCCACCCCTCGGCGGTGGTGTTGGGCGCGGCCGAGTTCTCGCCGCGATCCTGCTTCGCCCCGCCCTCGATCGCGATGAGATCGCAGCCGAATCCTTGTCGTCGCTGCAATCGGTGCAGAAGAGCACCGAGTTGCCGGGGCCGAAGTCGCAGTTGTCCCGGACCTTCTCATCCTGCCGGGGTGGTGCCGTCGCCGCGGCGTTGGCGGGCGCGTCCTTCGCGGCGGCGTCGCTCGTGCCCAGGGTGGCCGCGGGCCGCACGGAATCCGCGGTGCCGGCCTTTCCCGACGGCTGCGTCGAATCCGCTGCGGTGTTCGGCTTCGCCGTGTCTGCCACAGGCTTCCTGTTGGACGCCTGCTCGATCTTCCTCCACGCCTCCTCGGCCTTTCGCCGCAGCCCCCCACCGATCCCCTGCGCTCACCCGATGACGGGTGCGATGGCAGCCAGCAGGTCAGCTACACGATCGCGTGGACGATCTGTCGAGAGCCTCTCATCGGGGCCTCGGCGCCACGCGCCGGCTGTTGCTCGGAGCATTCGCCGGCGAGATGGCGCCCGGCGTCACGACGAGCCCCAGGGGGACCTTCCGCCAGTTGGTCCAGCGTTTCAGCGCACCGTTGGCGAGGCGGAGCGCCATCTGGCTCGACAGGCCGCCGTCGAGCAGCATGGCGCGCCGGCATCCTAACGACTTCATGAAGGCGGACATCTCCCCCACCGTCGGCCCCCACGGCAGCGTCTCGGCGCCGCCTCCCATCCCGGTGAAGCGCGTGAGCGCCACGACGATCGTGCCGTCCGGGAGCAGGCCGACAGCGAGCCGCGAGTCGCGGTGGTTGAGGTCCACGCCGCGCCCCGGGGCACGCAGCTCCCACGGGAGTGCGCCGTCGCCCGCGAGCAGCGCGGGATACGACTGGAATGCGAGGCGAACGTGTCCTCTCGCGCTGGGCAGCTCGGCGGGTGCGAGGAGCGACGGCACGCCGGCGCTGTCCACGGCAAACGCCATGGCCAGCGTCCCGGTGCCGGGTGGGTTCGACTCCACCCCATCGCGGACGAGCCATCCCCAGATCCCGGCCGCCGTGAACTGGCCGGCGTTGAGGGCGAGCAGTCCGCCCTCGGGGATACGGTCCACGGTCCACGCTCCCCTCGAGCCGAGGTCGAACGTGGCGGTGTCGAGCGCGAAGCGCACGACCGTGGGATCGAGGCGAACGACCACGGCCCGCACTGGCGCCAGTGCACCTTCCGTGGACATCTGGGTTTCGAACTGCCAGACGCCCGGGCGAACCGGCATCCAGAGGACGCCGATCGCCAGGGCGAGCCGGATTGCCTGGAGCATCACGGCAGCTTGCCGAGCAGCTTCATGAGGTTGTCGCAGGCCGGCCCAAGGGCCGCCGCCTCTTTCGCCGTGTAGACGTAGCTGATGTTCGTGCCCGAGCCCGGAACGTGGATCCCCGTGCCGGCTGCGTTCTGTTGCGTCGAGCCGGGCAGCCCGCAGAATGGAGGGGGCCACTCCTTCATGAACCGATGGCGCTGAAGGGCCGTGGCCGGATCAATAGTGTCGAAGACCTTGCCGAACTCATTGGCTCCGTCCTGTTCGGCTTTCTCGAAAGCCGTGGTCCGCGCCGAGCCGTAGAACCTGGCGGGGTCGGCTCCGCAGCGGCGAGCCGTGAGTGCCTCCATCTCCGCACCGGTCCTGGAAATCATTTTCATCATCTGCTCGGTTGTGGCGTTATCGGGCAGGCTATTGGCGATCGTGGTCTTGAGTTGAATGGCCTCAGGGCTCGACTGTGTGCTGCTTACGCAGGCGCTGTATTCCTCCGGCGTCTTGAGGGCCGAGGCGGCCTTGAGGAAGGCGTTGCGCCCGTCGATCTCCACCTGGAGACCCCTCTGGAACGAAGCGACGACGGCATCGTTCACTGCGAACCCCACTTTCGAGCCGCCATCGGCCTGGTCCGCGTTCTTCACCGCGTCGCCGGTCTTCGTGACCTTGTCGACCTTCCGCTTGATCATCCCGCCGATGCCACCCTGCGCCGCGGCTCCGGTGGTCAGGGTAAGCGGAAGCGCGATAGCGACGATATATCGCATCGGTATCATGGCAGCATTTCCCTCCTCAGAAGCGGCGCGCTCGGCTTGGGACGTCGTCGCGAGCGGGGATGAACCCTTGGCAGCCGGACCACGCGGGTTGTGACGAGAGGACGCGCGCCAACCCCTCCCGCCGTCCGACGGAGAATCTCGAGAGACAACGCTAGGCGGCGGGCGTCAGCCAACAGGCAGGGGAGCGTCAGGAACGCGTCATCGGTGGCTTACTCCCCGCGGTTTGACAGCGCTGTTGCCGCGATTCAGGATCAGCGTCAAGATGTTGCGCCTTCTGACCTTCGGTGGCCCGGGTCTCGCGTCGGGCGACTCGACCGCTTCTCGCGTTCGGCCGATTCGCCTGGCGCTGCGCGGCGAGATCGACGCCGCCAACCTCTACGTCACGCGCACCGAGCTGCACGAGCTGCTGGCGCGGGCGTTCGACGCGGCGGGGAAGCGCGACAGCGCCGCGGTGCACTATCGCGCGGTGTTGAACGCCTGGCGGCAGGCCGATCCCGTCCTTCACGCGCGCCGCGACGCCGCCCGCCGCTGGCTCGAACGGTACGGCGAGAGGCGTCCCCGCCAGCCGTCGGACCGGATTTCCGTTGCGGGACCCTGAGCCGTGCGACCGACTCGCCGGTGACCCGCCAATGAAGGCCACGCGGTGAGCCTGCTGGCCAGGGCGGCGGGTTCCCGCGGGTCGACCCAACTCCCGCCACAGGAGCGCTGAAGTCATGTCACGTTCCCTCGTCCAGTCAATTGAAGCCGAGTACCGCCGCTACAAGACGCTCGCCGAGGGCGCCCTGCAGCAGCTCGACGACATGCAGCTCGCCGCCGGTGCCCCCGGCCCGGGTAACGGCAACTCCATCGCCACGATCTGCTGGCACATCTCGGGCAACCTTGCCTCGCGATTCACGGAGTTCCTGACGACCGATGGCGAGAAGCCGTGGCGCGCGCGCGAGGAGGAGTTCGCCGCGCGCCACGCGACGCGCGAGGAGCTCCTGCAGAAATGGGAGAAGGGCTGGGGCGTCCTCTTCGCCACGCTCGCCACGCTTGACCATACGGACCTCGAGCGCACCGTCACGATCCGCGGCACGCCGATGCTCGTGCACGAGGCGCTGCTCCGCTCGCTGGCGCACATCAGCTACCATGTGGGCCAGATCGTCTACCAGGCGAAGGCCCTCGCGGGCGAGCAATGGCGGTACCTCAGCATTCCGCCGGGGCACTCCGATGCGTACAACAAGGCGCCGAAGTTCGAGCGCGCCGGCGACCACATCAAGGCCATGCGGGAGCGGCCCCAGCGCTCCTGACCGCCGCGACCGCGCGGCTGGGGTCGCGTCGTGGGTATTCCCCTCACCGCGGCGTCCGCTTCCGACGGCGGCAAATCGGACGCGCGCTGGGTAACATGAAAAGCAGCGGGGCCGCAGGCAGGCTCCCGATCGTGACCGGCACGGGCTCCGCAGCGAGATCGTTGCGATGACCCGGATTCCCCGCCTCTTCCTCCGGCTCCTGGCCGCGCCGACCGCCCTGTTCATCCTGGCGGCGTGCCGCGGCCATGCCGACAACGTGTCCGCCCAGCGCGCTGCGTCGGGCGCGGACTCGGCGACGTCGCAGGCGGCGACGGCGATGGTGCCGCAGGCCCGCTGGCCCGACCCGTCGCCACTCGACGCCGGCATCGACTCGCTCTATCGCGCCGCGCGGCGATCGGCCCTGTGGTTCCACGGAGCGGTGCTTTCCCCGGCGGCGGATGTCGCGCTCGCCGCGCTGCGCGCGGCGCCTGACGAGGGGCTGCGAGCCGCCGACTACCACGTCGGGACGCTCGACACCCTGGCGCTGTCGCAACGCGCGGTGCTCTTCAGCGCCGCCGATCGCGCCCGCTTCGATCGCGCGCTGAGCGCGTCGCTGCTCGCGTATCTCGAGGACGTCCGCTTCGGGCGGGCCGCGGGCGCCCCGCCGCGGGTAATCGCCGCCCGCGACTCGGCGCGGGCGCCGCTGTTCGACGCCCTGGCGTGGGCCGCCGACCACGACTCGGTGGCGGCGTTCACCGCCGCCGCACCGCCGCACGTCCGGGAGTACGCCGACCTGCGTACCGCGCTGGCGCGGTACCGCGCGCTCGCCGCGGACGCCACGATCGCGACGGTGCACACCCCGGGCGCGCTCCCCGTCCACCCGGGCGACTCGCTTGCCGGCGCCGCCGCGCTTCGCGGCCGCCTCGTCAGGCTCGGCGACATGCCTGCAGGCGCCGCGGCCGACACCACGACACGCTATGACTCCGCGCTGGTGGCGGCGGTGCGGCGCTTCCAGCAGCGGCACGGGTTGCAGGACGACGGCGTCATCGGGCGCGAGACGCTCACCGCGCTCCAGGCTCCGCTGTCGGCGCGCGTCAGGCAGGTCGTGCTGGCCATGGAACGCGTCCGGCGGCAGCCGCGCCTGACGAGTGGGCGCGTGATCGTCGTGAACGTCCCAGCGTTCCGGCTGTACGCGTATGACTCCGTCACCGAGGGTGCCGCGCCATCGTTCGAGACGCGGGTCATCGTGGGGCGCGCGCACCGCACGCAGACACCGACGATCACCGAGCAGCTGCGCTACCTCGACTTCTGGCCGTACTGGAACGTGCCGCGCAGCATCCAGGTGGGCGAGATCGTGCCGCAGCTGCGCAAGGACTCGCTGTACCTCCGCAAGCAACGCATGGAGGTCGTGGGCCCGAAGGACCGCCCCCTGGGCGACGGCGTGACCGCCGAGGTGCTGCGCGGGCTCGTGAGCGGGACGCTGCGCGTGCGCCAGAAGCCGGGACCCGGGAGCGCCCTGGGACGCGTGAAGTTCGTGATCCCCAACGACAGCAGCATCTACCTGCACGACACGCCGGACAAGTCGCTGTTCGCGCGCGCCAGGCGCGACCTGAGCCACGGCTGCATCCGTGTCGAAAAGCCGCGCGAGCTGGCGGCGTGGGTCCTGCGCGACCGCCCGGAGTGGTCCGAGGACAGCCTCGCCCGGGCTCTCGCCGGACCGGCGTTCCGCCGGGTGATGCTGGCGCGACCCATTCAGGTGATTGTGGAGTACAACACCGCCATCGTCGCGGCCGACGGAAACGTCTGGTTCCTCCCGGACGTCTATGGTCGTGACGCGGCGCTCGCTGCCCAGCTTTTCGGTGGGAGCCAGGAGTTGGAAAGCAACGGTTGAGTTCGCGGCCCGGCCCTGTTAGGTTTGTTGTAACTCCTTCAATACATTGAGGTTGCAGCTGTCGAAAGTTTTCCGCCGCCTCCCGGTGGTCGTCTTTCTCTGTGCCTTGGTCGCGCCGTCCCTTGGCGGCGCGACTGTCGTGCATGCCTCCGGTACGCCGGGCCCCTCCCTCGCGACGGGGCCCGTTTCAGCGTCCGGGCCGGGCCTCGAGGAGACCGCCGCCGACTCGGGGCTCCGCATCGAGGTGCTCCAGCAGGCGCTCGTCGCCTGGCGTCGCGCTGCGGATGCGGGTGAGGCGAAGCGCCCGCTGCTCACCGTCATCGACTACAGCCTGCCGAGCCATGAACGGCGGCTCTGGGTGCTCGACCTGGAGCACGGCGCGGTGCTCGCACACGAGCTGGTGGCGCACGGTCGCGGGAGCGGGAACGACGTCGCGACGCGCTTCTCCAACCGTCCGAACAGCTACCAGTCGAGCCTCGGCACGTTCGTCACCGCGGGACGGTACCGCGGGGCGCACGGGCTGTCGCTGCGCCTGCGGGGGCTCGATCGCGGGTTGAACGACAACGCGATGACCCGCGCGATCGTGGTCCACGGCGCCTGGTACGTCAGCGACACGATCATCCGCCAGCAGGGCCGGCTGGGCCGCAGCGAGGGGTGCCCGGCGCTGAGCCCGGACGTGGCGCCGCGGATCATCGACCTGATCGCCGGCGGCTCGGTCGTCTTCGCGTACTACCCGTCGCCGGCGCTCGAGCACACCCTGGCGGCGCGTTAGGCGGCGCCACCGGCCGCCACGTCCGTTGACGCGCCGGACCTCCCGGCGCCGCTACTTCACCCGCGACTGGTGCGGCACCACCTGCACCTGCACGTGGGGCGGCAGCTTCACGGTCTCGTTGGGCTCGCGCCCGCGCAGGTACTGGTCGAAGAAGCGCAGGGTGAGCGCGGTGATGGCCCGGTGCACCGCCGCCGGATCGTCGTTCCCCGCCAGGCCGTCGCGCCGCAGGAGCGGCGGGCTCCACAGCGAGAGGTCGGTGAAGCTCATGTGGGTGGCGCCGTCGAGCCGGATCTCGGTGCCGCCGAACTGCAGGAGCGAGCGCACCCGCGCGTCGAACCGCGCGTAGAGGCTGCGCAGGCTGTCGCGGGTGATGCCGCCGTAGAGGTTCTGCAGCGTGGCGTCGGAGACCGAGTCGGGCGCCGGGTGCGCCGACCGGAAGAAGAGGAACGGGCGATCGACGCCTGACGCCGCAGCAGTGCCCATGGGCATGCCGTCCATGTCGATCCCCGCCTTCACCCGCCCGTCACGGGCCATGATCTCCGATGCCGTGACGCCGCCCAGCGAGTGGCCGAACGCGCCGATGCGGTCCACCTGCAGGTGGCTGGTGACGGTGTCGGCGGCGTCGTGGGTGCGCCCGCTCGTGAGGCGGTCGAGCACGAACCTGGTGTCGTCGGTCCAGAGGTCGAGCATGCGGCGGCGCCCGGCCTCGGTCTGCATGATCGAGTCGGACGTCAGGGGAAGGTGCCGCCCGCCCGGGGCGACGGTGCCCACGGCGGCGTACGGGTGCTCGATGCTGGCGATGATGTACCCGTGGCTGGCGAGCTGCTCGAACTCGAAGGTGTTCTGCACGCGGGTGCCGCCGTATCCGTGCGAGAAGAGCAGGAGCGGCGAGCGCCCCTCGCGCTGGTTGAACGACGGCGCGGTGGCGCTGTTGGTGCGCGCCAGGGTGAGGCTCCAGAGCGCGAATCCCGGCACGCCGAGCTGCTTCCCCTCGTCGGAGGCGAGCACGGTGGGCGCCGGGTGGTAGCGGAGCATGCCGTGCACCGGCGGTTCCGCGGGATACCAGATGCTCACGAGCACCGCGCGCTTGTCCGACGGATCGGCGGTGAGCGTCTCGTCGCGCGTCGAGTCCACCCAGTAGACGTCGACGCGGCCGACGTCGTATGGGCCGTCGGGACGCGGGAACGCCACCCGCGGGAAGAGCACGCCTGGCAGGACGGCCGCCAGCACCGCCGTCACGAACAGCGCGACGCCGAAGGCGGCGCGGCGCGCCGGCGACGGCAGCGCCTTCCACTTGGAACTCTCGCCCGCCCTGGCCGTCGCGATGCGCCGGAGGTCCCCGCCCAGCACGATCGCGGCGACGACGGCCATGGCGTACGCCGGGATCATCTCCCAGCGGACACCGTCGAAGATGACGTGCAGGACGAGGAAGATCCCCAGCATGGCGAGCATGCTCGCCGACGTCTGCCGATGACGCGGACGGAGCCAGCGCGCCGTCAGGGTGACGATGGCGACGGCGACGAGGATGGCTTCCAGTGGGCGCATTGCGGGGCGAAGAGGGGGCGGGGAGGCGGGCGGCGCGCAGGACCGGCGACGTCGGCGCACCTCCTCTTTCAATGTCGCCCCGCCGGTGACCTCCTCACCAGTGCCGCGGCGGATTCGGGGCCGGGGGACGGGATGGCGCCACGCCAGACGCGACCGCCCCGGCCAGTCGGCCGGGGCGGTCGCGTCGTCACCGGGGCGGTCCCCTGATGCCTAACGATCCTGCGGCGGCGGGCGCCGGGGTGGCGGCCCCGCGGGGCGGGTGCTGTCTGCCGGGGGAACCACGTTCATTGGCGCGACCCCGTTCGGGGGGCCCATACGGCCGCGCATCCGCATCTGTGCGCCGTTCGCCGGCCCGGCCCCCGGGGGCGGTCCCATCGGTGCCGCGCGCATGCCCATCCCTGCGCCGGCGCCGGGCGGCGGGCCCATGGGACCGGCGCGCATGCCCATCCCAGCGCCAGCGCCTGGCGGTGGGCCCATCGGTCCGTTCCCCAAGCCCATACCTCCTCCCATGCGGGCCCGCATGCCGGGCGCGGCTGCGCCGCCGGGCCCCTGCGGTCCCATGCCCGGGCGCCGCATGCCGGGCTGTCCCGGCACCAGGCCACGCCGGGCGCGGAGGCCCGGACGGCCCTGCATCAGTCCGCGCCGCGCCTGCATCGCCTGCGCCCCCGGTCCACGGGCGCCCATGGCGCCGCGCCGCGCTCCCATGGCGCCGGCACCGCCGGCGCGTCCGGCCCGCATGCCCATCGCGTAGCCGCGGCGCTGGGCGAGCAACTGCGTGGCCCGCGTCCGCTGCGAGTCGGTCAGCACCCGGAGCGCTGCCTGACGAGTCGTGGAATCCCCGCGGCGCATCCTGTCGCGCAACGGGCGGAGGGAATCGAGCCTGGCGTGCATCGCGGTGCGCTCGTCAGGCGTGAGGGTGCGGGGATCGCGCCCCGCGAGCAGCGAGTCGCGCCGCAGCATGAGCTGCTGGCGGGCCGCGACGTTCCGCTGCTGTTGTGTGCGCTCGATGGAATCGAGGGCGGCCAGCTGGCGCGGCGTCAGGTCGAGCTGGCGTCGCATCTCGATGAGGGCCGAGGCGCCTCCCGGGGCGGCGGGGCCGGCCGCCGGACCCGGACCCCGCTGCGCCATGGCGAGTGCCGGCAGCGCCGCGAGGGCCGCAGCGGCCGCGTATCGGTGCAGTGTGCGTGTCATGTTGTCACCACGTCCGTCTGGAGAGTTCAGGGCTTCCAACGGAGTGGGACGCGAACGGCCGCGATTGGTTAACTGCGGATTCTTCTGAAATGCAGTCGTCAGGCGGCGACGCCGCCGGCGGAGCCGCCGTTGCCGAGCACCTCGCGCACCTTGGCGACGAGGCCGTCCGCGGTGAACGGCTTCTCGAGGTAGGCCGCCCCGGACTCGGCGAGCGTGCGGCGCAGCCGCGCATCGGCCGAGTAGCCGGAGATGAACAGGATGCGCGTCGTGGGCGACTTCCCGCGCACCTCGCGCGCGAACTCGAGCCCGCCCATCTCCGGCATCACCAGGTCGGTGATGACGAGGTCGACCCACCCGCCGACGCGCTCGAGCAGGTCGAGCGCATCGCGTCCGTTGGGCGCCTCATGCACGGTGCAGCCGCTGCGCTGGAGGGCGCGGTGCACGGCGTAGCGCACCGGGGCGTCGTCCTCGACGAGGAGCACCGACACCGGCGCCAGCCGGCTCGGGCCTGGCACCGCCTCCTCCTCGGTCTCCACGCGTGCTGCTTCCTCGCTCCGCGGGAAGACGACGCGGAAGGTCGTCCCCCGTCCGGCCTCGCTGTGGAGCGCAATGCTCCCCTTGAACTGCCTGACGATGCCGTAGACCGTCGACAGGCCGAGTCCCGTTCCCTTCCCGACCGGCTTGGTCGTGAAGAAGGGCTCGAACGCCCGCGCCTGCGTGGCGGCGTCCATGCCGGCGCCGGTGTCGCTCAGCGTGAGCACCACGTGTGGCCCGGCCGCCGACTCGCCGTGATAGCTCGCGAAGGTCTCGTCGAGCTCCTCCATCGAGGTCCGCAGCGCGATCGTGCCGCCGTCGGGCATCGCGTCCCGCGCATTGATGGCGAGGTTGAGGATGACCTGCTCGAGCTGGCCGGTGTCGGCGTCGATACGCCAGAGGTCCGGGGCCAGCGTCGTCTCCAGCGTGACGTCGGCCCCGAGCAGCCGGCGCAGCATGTCGTCGAGGTCCTCGACGACCTTGTTGAGGTCGACGGCGCGCGGCTGCACGACCTGCTGGCGGCTGAAGGCGAGCAGGCGGCGCGTGAGCGCGGACCCGCGCTCGGTGGCGAGGAGGATCTGCCCGAGGTCCTCGCGAACCTCGGTGTCTTCCCCCACCTCTTCCCCGGCGAATTGCGCGAAGGCCGAGATGGCGGTGAGGAGGTTGTTGAAGTCGTGCGCGATCGATCCCGCGAGGCGTCCGACGGCCTCCATCTTCTGCGCCTGCATCAGCTGGCGCTCGAGGTGTTTCCGCTCGGTCGTCTCGACGGCGACGACGCCGGCGCCGCGCACCTTTCCCTCGGGACCGCGCACCGGGTAGACGTTCACCATCCAGTGGCGCGGATCGGCCGGGTCGTCGCGCACGGCCCCCTCCACCTCGATGCCGAGTTCCGGCCGCTCGGTGTCGAGCACCCGCGCGATGGCCGGCGCCAGGCTCGCGGCAAGGTGTGGCGCGACCTCGCCCATCGCACGGTCCGTGTGCGCGTCGACGTCGACGCCGTCGAACCCGCCAAAGGTCTCATTGACGCGCTCGAAGCGCAGGTCGCGGTCGACGAGGGCGATGCCGACCGAGGCGCCGGCGAGGACCACGTCCAGCGTCGCGCGGCTCTCCTCGTGCTCGCGCACGGCGCTCTGCTTCTCGGCGCGCGTCCGCGACAGTTCGGCCACCGTCTCGCGCAGCTCGACGTTCACGGACTGCAGGTA
This sequence comes from uncultured Gemmatimonadaceae bacterium, assembly GCA_963761075.1. Taxonomy (GTDB): domain Bacteria; phylum Gemmatimonadota; class Gemmatimonadetes; order Gemmatimonadales; family Gemmatimonadaceae; genus CAVXFN01. The sequence continues at coordinate 600,342 of CAVXFN010000005.1, read as the reverse complement.
GTCGGCCATGGCCCGCGTGCGATCGACCTGGCGCTCCAGTTCGGTGGCCCGCAGCTCGAGCTCGAGTGCCTGACGACGGAGCGTCCGCTGCTGCTCCACCATGCGGCCGGTCTGGTCGAGGGTCCGCCGCCGCAGGACGAGCAACGCGATCGCGAGCACCAGCAGCTCGCCCACGACGGCCAGGATCCCGAAGGTGTCGATGACGCTCTGGCGGCGCACGCTGGCGTCGAAGCGCGCCTCGTCGTTGTCGATCAGCGCCTCGAGGGACGCGCGGAACGGCACAAAGAGGGCGTCGCCGGCACCGCGGTCCGGCATGGCACCGGCCCCGTGCACCGCGGCGTCGAACAGCGGCCCGGCGTAGGCCGACTGCCAGGCGTCGAGCGTGTTGCGCACCTCGAGCGACGCACGCCGCTGCGCGGTGTCGCCGTCGGAAAGCTGCACCAGCGAGTCGACCTGCGCGGCGAGGGTCGGCGCGGCCTCGCGCTCGAACGCCAGCATCGTGGTGTCGCGCGAGAGCAGGAAGGCGCGGATCTCGGTCTCTCGCACGATCGCGAGCGACCGCGCGTCGCGGGCGACGTGCAGCACTTCCCGGTAGCGCAGCACGCTGTTGCGGCTCGCGACCGCGTAGGCGTGCATGGCGACCGTGGTGACGGCCACTGCCGCCAGCGCCGCCAGCCCGCCCCAGAAGGCGCGCTGGATCCTGGGGAGGAGGAGGCTCGATTCCAGCCCGATCGAGGGCCGCTCGTCCGCGGGATCGTTCGCCATCATGCGCGGGCGGGAACGACGCGGGAACAACCCGGGCGGCGGGTCACCGTGTCCACTGGACGCCTGGTGCGCGGGCCAGGGGTGTCACGAGGCGACACGAAAGTGATGATTGTCTCCGGTGGGCAGTGGAGAATGTGCCGGCACGACGCCTGACAACGCCCCGCCTGCCGGCCCCGCCCGTCCGCCAAGATTGCCGTCGTGCAACGCAGCGTGCCGACATCCTATGTGAAGCGACGATACACCACGTCACCTCACGCCATGTCACGGCCGGGATCGTCAGGCGACGCACTGTGCTCCGGTCCGCCGCGGGCCTGCCTGGGCGAACCGGTCAGTAAGGTAACGCGATGCGCCTGAAACAAGGCCCGCTACTTCCCCTTTCCCTGTGGGGCCACTTCCGGTGGGCGGGGCAGCGAGGGGGCGCGCGAGATGGAAAGTCGAAGGTCCGCCTTCGCGTGCGCACGCACGCGGATCTGCGCGATGGTGGCGAACACGGACGTCGCCTGCGCGGAGTGGACGAGCCCCTGGAGCTCGATCCCCTCGCTGAGGGTGCGATTGACGTTCTGCTCGGCGAGTTCCCGCAGCCGGCCGATGATCTCGGCCTCCGAGACGCGCGCCTTGTCGCGGAGGAAGTCGCGGATTGCGTCCCCCTGCAGCCAGTCGAGTCCGCGTACGAGGAGGTCGGCGGTTCCCACGTCGATCTCGAGGTCGGGGACGTACAGCTCCCGCTTGTCGCGGTCGAGGCTCGGTGTGCCGGTGAAGAACATGCGGCCCCGCACGGCGCCCGAGAGCGTGACGCCGAGCGCGATGCGGCCGCCGCCGATGCCCATCACCTGCACGTCGCGCACCACCATGACGTGCCCCGGCTGCTCGATGCGCGTCCCCTTGATCGCCTTGCGCAGGAGGGCTGCCGCCACGGGATACTCGAGCGTCCCCTCCATCACCACGTCCACGCCCCGGCCGACCGGGCCGCCCATTTCGAGCTTCGGCAGCGGGTGGATGAAGTCGAAGTCGCTCGGCCGACCGCCGCTCTGGACCAGCGGCGACGCGAGCAGCCGGAGCGGCGCGAACACGGTATCGCCGCGAGCCGCGATCGTGCCGAGGTGTGCCGAGAACGGGTTGATCATCATGTAGATGCTGTCGCTCAGCCGGATCGGGCGCTGCAACGTTCGCCAGAGTGCCTCGAAGCGCTGGCGCGAGTCCCAGTGCGCGACGCCGGCGTCGATGATTGCGAGCTTCTGCCGGAGCAGGTTTCGCGTGGCGTCGACGACACGGTTGGTGATGTCGATCTGGAAGATGGTGACGCGGCAGCGATCCCGTGCCTCGCGGGTGACGGGCCGGAGCCGGCCGATACGGGTCCGGGTGTGCAGCTGCCAGTCCGGCGTTATGCGCGCGGTGGAGACGAGGGTGGCGGCGATGCGCGGGCGCGGCACGCCGCCGGTGCCACAGGCGGCGCTCACCTCCGGGCCGATGACGGGCTTGTACCAGCCGCGCGCCTCGTACTCGACCGTCGTCGACAGCGACACCGTGGTGCCGGAGACGCTGAGCCGGAACGGGGAGCGGCGCACGACGAAGGCGAAGTGCGCGCGGCGGTTGTCGCCCGCCTGGATGCGGGTGGTCATGTCGCCGTACTCGCGAGGCACCGCGGCCTCGAGCGAGTCGAGGGCGCCGCGCAGGTCGTAGCTGATGGGCGCCTCGACGACCGAGACCCGGACGGGATTGGCCGAATCGGGGGCGTCGGGACCGATCGCAGGGAGCGGGGCGTCCAGCACGATCGGCTGCAGGAGTCGCATCACGACGAGTCCGGCGCCGACCGCCGCGACCACGCCGGCGAGCGCGAGGATGCGCCGCGCTCGCCGCGTCACGGGCGCCCCGGCATGGGCCGGGTTCCGCCGGAATCAACGTCTGGCCGAGGGGTTGGCACGCGCTTCACCTTTCAACGGTAGCACCGGGCCACGACACGGCGACAGGAGGTGGGCGGCCCCGCCCGTCGCACCGGGCGCGAGACGCTGGCGCCCACCCGCGGGCGGAGGGCGCCATGTAACGGATGCGGGCGGACTTCCTCCTCCCCCGGACGCGGCGCGGTACATTCCCAGTCCCCCGGTGGCGGGGGGACCGCAGCCGGGACGGCGACACGCCCGGGAGGACATGCATGGACCTGCTGGTTGTGCGACACGCGATCGCCGAGGATCGGGCAGCATTTGCGGAGTCGGGGAAGGACGACGTGCAGCGTCCCCTGACCGATTACGGCCGCCGGCGCATGCGGAAGAACGTGCGCGGCCTGCGGCGCGTGGCGCCGGCGCCGGTGGTGATTGCCGCCAGCCCGCTGCGTCGCGCGCAGGACACGGCGCGGATCGTTGCCGATGCGTTCGGCGTCGAGAAGGTCGAGACGGTGGATGCGCTCTCGCCCGACAAGAAGCCCCGGGACCTCCTCGCGTGGCTGTCGCGGCAGGATGCGGAGTCGGTGGTGGCGGTCGTGGGCCACGAGCCCCATCTCGGGACGCTGATCACCTGGCTCGTCGGTGGGCGGGAGGCGCCGAACGCGGAGCTGAAGAAGGGCGGCGCCTGCCTGCTGCGGCTCGGTGACCGCCCCGCCGCGGGCACCGCGGTGCTGCAGTGGCTCGTCACGCCGGCCCAGCTGCGCGCCATCGCCGACTGAATCGTCCATGGCATCGTTCGACGCCACCCTGCTCGACGAGAGCGCCGCGCGCGGATCGCGCCTCGTGGCGCTGGCGCTGCTCGACGACGTCGTGCAGGAGCGCGAGAAGCTCGCCAACCGGCGTTCGACGGAGTCGCTGCACGATTTTCGCGTTGCCCTGCGCCGGCTGCGGAGCTGGCTGCGCGCCTTGAAGGGACCGCTGGCCGGGAGCCTGCCCCGCAAGGCCATCAAGCGGCTGGGGCGGATCGCGCGCGACTCGAACGCCGGCCGTGACGCCGAGGTGCTGCTGGAGTGGCTGCACAGCGTGGAGCCCCGCCTCAAGCCGGCGCGCCGTTCGGCCCTGCGGTGGATGGTGCAGCGCTTCGAGCGCCAGCAGCGGGAGGCGGACGCGGCGCTGGGCGGGCGCATCGCGCGCGAGTTCGACGCCACGGTGGAACGGGTCCGCGCGCGCCTGGAGACGTACACCGTGGAGGCCCACGTGCACGACGGGGTGCGGGCCCCGTCGCTGCCGGGCGTGCTGGGGTCGCTGGTGGGCGAGCATGCCGCGGAGTTGCGGCGCCGCATCGGCTTCGTGCGCACCGAGGACGACGCCCGCGAGGCGCACGCGGCGCGGATCGCCGGCAAGCGGCTGCGCTACCTGCTGGAGCCCGTCGTCCCGCACGTGGAGGGTGGCGACGCGCTGCTGGAACGGCTCAAGGCGCTGCAGGATGCGTTAGGCGACCTGCACGACGCGCACATCTGGCTCCTGATCCTGCACGAGGTGGTGGCCGAGTTCGCGGTGCAGGAAGGGCACCGCTTCGCCCACGCGCTGATGTCCCCCGACCGCGGCCGGGTGGAGCGCGCGGCGCGCCGCCGGCAGCCGGCGCGGTCCGGCTTCGTCGACGTGGCGCTGCTGGCGCAGGAGCGCGCCGGCGATGCCTTCCGCCGCTTCCAGCAACTGGCGCGCGGCGGGGCGGCGCGGCGGTTCTTCCGCGACCTCGAGCAGGTGGCCGGGTCCCTCGAGGCGCGCGGGCGCGCCGGCCTCGAGATCGAGCGGAAATACCTCCTCTCGCAGCTCCCGCCGGATCTCCCCGGGGACGACTGCGTACGGATCATGCAGGGCTACCTGCCGGGCCAGCGGCTCGTGGAGCGCGTGCGCACGGTGGAGCAGGGGCGCACGCGCCACTACTACCGGACCGTGAAGGCAGGCACCGGTGTGGCGCGGATGGAGCTGGAGGAGGAGACGACGCGCGTGGTGCACGCCGCCCTCTGGCCGCTCACCGAGGGGCGGCGTGTGCAGAAGCGGCGCCATCGCGTCCTGGCGGACGAGCGACTGTGGGAAATCGATGAGTTCACCGATCGCCCGCTGGTGCTGGCCGAGGTGGAGCTGCCGTCGGCGGACGCCGCGGTGACGTTCCCGGCGTGGCTGGCGCCGTACGTCGAGCGCGAGGTGACCGGCGATCCCGCCTACCTGAACCTGACGCTGGCCCGTTAGGTTCACGGCGGGGCGCCGCGGGAGAGCCGGCGCCGGGCCGCGCGCCCGTCCCTCGACCTCAGTCCGCGTGCACCAGTTCGTCGTCACCAACGATTTTCCCCCACGCATCGGCGGCATCAACGACTACGTCGCCCAGATGATGCGGCGGTTGCCCGCGGGCTCGGTGACGGTCTTCGCCTCGCGCTTCGCCGGATGGGAGGCCTTCGACGCGACCTACCCGCACGAGGTGATCCGGCTGGAGACGGAGATGATGCTGCCGTCGCCGGCGGTGCGGCGGCGGCTGCACGATGAACTGCGCCGCCGCCGGCCCGACGTCGTGCTCTTCGGCGCCACCTGGCCGCTCGGCCACATGGGACCCGCGATCCGGCGCAAGCTGGACATCCCGTACGCGGGTTTCACGCACGGGCTGGAGCTCACCGGTGCGCTGGTGCCCGGACTGCTGCACCACATCGGGCGGGACGCGGCCCTGCTCACCGCGGTGTCGGCGTGGGCCCGCCGCAAGCTCGAGGGGGCGTTCGGGTGGCGCGGGCGGATGGAACTCCTCCCGTCGGGGATCGACACCGGGCGATTCCGCCCCGATGTGTCCGACGCCGCGGTGCGGGAGCGGCACGGGCTCGAGGACGCCCCGGTCGTCTGTTGCGTGTCGCGGCTGGTGCCGCGGAAGGGACAGGACCTGCTGATCCGCGCGCTGCCGGCGGTGGCCAATGCGTTTCCCCGCGTGCGCCTGCTTGTCGTCGGCAGCGGGCCGTACGCGGCGGCGCTGCGCGACCTGGCCCGCCGCACCGGCGTCGCCGACCGCGTCGTCTTTTCGGGGGCCGTTCCGTACGCCGAGCTGCCGTCGTACTTCCGCGCCGGGGACGTCTTCGCGATGCCCTGCCGGGTGCGCTGGTTCGGCTTCGACGTCGAGGCGTTAGGCGCCGTCTTCCTGCAGGGCGCAGCGGTGGGGCGCCCGGTGATCGCCGGCGACTCCGGCGGGGCGCCGGAGGCGGTGAAGCCCGGGGAGACCGGACTGGTGGTCGACCCGCAGTCGCCGCCGGCCCTCGCCACCGCGATCGCGTCGCTGCTCGACGATCCGCAGCGCGCCGCGGCCATGGGGCGCGCCGGCGCCGAGTGGGTGCACCGTGAGTGGACCTGGGAGGCAATGGCGGGGCGACTCGGCGGACTGCTGGAACGCGCCGTGCGACCGGCGACGGTGGGGTGAGCCGGGGTCCGCAGCGTACCGCGTGATGGCGCGGTGCGCGCCTGACGCGGTGCGCGCATGACGTGGTGCGCGCGATGGCCGGCGTCGTCAGGCGACCGCGCGCCGGCTCAGATCGACGCGAACTCGCGCGGCGTAGCGCGCCGGGAGCGGCGCGCCAGTGCCTCGTACTCGCCCTCGAGCCTGTCGACGACGACCTCCCACGCGAACTCCTGCGCCCGCGTCCGCCCCCGCGCCACCAGCGCCCGCGCGGTCTCGGGCTCGGCGAGCAGTTGTTGCACCGCCCGGGCCGCGGCCGCGGCGTCGCCCCGCGGAAAGAGCAGCGCTTCGATGCCGTGGCGGGCGACGTCGCGGTAGCCCGAGATGTCGCTGGCCACGATCGGCAGCCCGGCGGCCATCGCCTCGACGAGCACGATGCCGAAGCTCTCGCCGCCCAGTGCGGGGCCCAGGAAGATGTCCGACGCGCGGTGGTAACGCGCCAGCGCCTCGTTGGGGACGCGTCCCAGCATGTGCACGCGCGCGCGGGTGGCGGCGTCGAGGGCGTCCACCGCGACGCGGTCGCGTCCCTCGCCCACCACGATGAGCTGCAGGTCCGGGATTGTCGCCGCCAGCTGCTGGAACGCCCTCACCGCGACGGGAAAGCCCTTCCGCGGCTCGAGGCGCCCCACGAACAGCACCCGGCGCCCCGGCGGCAGGTCCGCCGGCCGCGCCGTGGCGAACGCCCGCACGTCGGCGCCGTTAGGCACGATGACGACCTCGGCGGGAGGCAGCCGGCGCTGCACGGTGCGCCGTGCCGCATCGGAGACCGCCACCCGGCGATCGATCCGCCGCCAGACCGACGCCAGCATCGGGCTCGCCAGGCGGTACCACATTGCGTGCAGGCTCCGCTCGGCAACGTTGGCGTGGAACGTGGCCAGCACCGGGGCGTTCCGGTGCAGCACGGCCAGCAGGCTGGTGCTCGGTGCGAACGGCTCGTGCACGTGGATGACGTCCGGCTGGAACTCGCGCAGCGCCCGCCGCACGACGAACGATGAACGCCGGCTGAGGCAGACCGGCGCCACCGAGCCGTTGCCGCGGATGCCGACCGCCCGCCCCACGATGATGGCACCGTCCGGGTCGGCGGCGGCATCACCGGGCGCGAGGATGCACACCGCGTGGCCCCGCGCGCGCAGGTGGCTCGCCAGCTGGCGGACGTGAACCTGCACCCCACCGGGGACGTGCCAACTGTAGGGCGAGACGAGAGCTATGCGCATGCGGGGTAATGGCTTGACTGCGGTCCTGCGTCGGCTACTGAACCGACTCGCCGGAAGGGCGCCGCCGGGTGCTGGACTGCCGCAGGACGAAGACCTCGGCCACCAGCGAAATCGCCGTAATCAACCCGCCCAGCAGGAAAAGAGCCAGACGGAACGGTTGTTCGACACCGAGCCAGCCCAGCACGGTGGTCCCGCCGCCGACCAGGAGTGCCGACGCCATGAATGCGGCCCCGAGCATCAGGTCGCGGGTGGAGAAGATGAAGGCCCGGCGGTTCGCCGGTGCCCACTCGTGCAGGAGCGTGTCCTGCGAGACCATCACCGGCGCCAGGATGGCGCCGCCGACGAGGGCGATCGGAATGAACGCGACGTAGGTGAACGCGGCACCGCCCACGACCATGAGCAGCCCGAGAAGGAGGCACCCGACGAGGATGATGTGCTGCCGGTTCCAGTGCGATCCGATGGACCCCACGAGGAGCGATCCCGGGATCATCCCTGTCGCCGCCAGGGCGCCGAGATAGACGGCGCCGGAGGTGCCCGCGCCCAGCACCGTCTGCACCGACGCCGTGATGGCGACGTAGATCGACGCCGCGATCAGCCCGAGGAGCAGCACGGTGCCGAAGACGAAGCGCAGCTCCCGCTGGCGCCTGACGATTCGCAGCGTCTCGCGGAACCCCGCCGCGCGATCCGCCAGCTCGCGCCCGATGACCTCGGCCGTCTCGTGCGCCGAGCGGTGCGCCGCGGCGTGCCGTCGGGCGTGCCGCACGCCGAGCACCGCGATCGTCACCAGCGTGATCACCGAGACGACGTAGGACGCGGCGTCCATGTAGAAGCCGGCCTCGAAGCCCTGCCACCCGAGATGGCGCTGCCACCAGTTCCAGCCGATGATCGCTGCGCCGCCGACGAACCCGACCGCGGTGGCGACGCGCCCGATCGAGGTCAGCGCGGCGTTCGCGGGCAGCAGCTCCTCGCGCCTGACGAGATCGGGAATGAGCGACATCTTGGCCGCATTGAAGAAGACGCCCAGCAGGAAGACGAAGAAGGCGACGACGTAGACCGGCCACAGGTGGTTGGTCTGGCGGTACAGCCACGGGATCAGCGCGACGATGATCGCGCGGAACAGGTCGGCGAAGATCAGCGTGGCGCGCTTGTTCCAGCGGTCCACCAGCGCGCCGGCGATCGGCGCGAACATCAGCGGCAGCGTGAACACGATCGACAGCTGGCCCAGCGCAAAGCCGCTGCTCGACGCCTCGGCCTGGCTCGCGACGAGCGACAGCAGGGCGACGTGGTGCAGCTTGTCGCCGAGCTGTGAGACGGTCTGCCCGACGACAAGCAGCGCGAACGCCGGACGCCGCAGTACCGCGCGCAGGCCGACCCGCGCCGCCACGGCCACGGGCGGCCGGTCCGGGCCGGCCTGCGGCGGTGATTCAGTCACCGTCACGCGGGATCCACTGCGGCTGGAAGACGAACCATTCGTCGGGATGGGCCTGGACCGCGTCGGCGAGACGGTCGGTGATGATGCGCGTGAGCCGCAGGCGCTCGTCGTCGCCGCGCCCCTCCGCCACCAGCGGGGGTTCGAAGTGCGCAAGATAGCGTGCGCCGCCGCCCTGGTTGAGGGTGATCGTCCCGACGACGACCGGGGCGCCGGTCAGCATGGCGAACGTCGCCGGACCGGTGGGCACCGGACGGACCCCGTTGGCGAAGGGGACGCGGACGGCGCCGCGGGCCGGGCCGATCGCGCGGTCGGCGACGAGGAGCACGATGGCGCCGGCGGCCAGCAGGCGATGGACCTCGCGGATTCCCTGCTTCATGGAGATGAGCTGCATGCCCGTCGCGGTGCGATAGATCGCCAGCGCCTCGAGCACGTCGGGCGACAGGTCCTCGACCATCGCGTGGGTGGGATAGCCGAGGGCCGCGAACCAGGCGCCCCCGAGCTCGTACGCACCCAGGTGCGCCGTCGCGATGATCACCCCGCGACCGAGCGCGAGCGCCTCGTCGACGTGACCCAGCGTGGTGCTGGTGAACAGGGCGAGCAGGTCCTCGCGGCGCATGCTGGGCAGGCGGAACATGTCCACCGCCGCCTGCGCGATGTGCACGAAGGTGCGCCGGGCAAGGCGGCGCCGCTCGCGTGGCGGCGCCTGTGGCAGGAGGTGCGCGACGTTGTCCAGCACGACGCGCCGCCGGGGCCCGTGCAGCAGGTAGAAGGCGGTGCCGGCCACCGTCGCGATACCGCGCGCCACCGGCTCGGGAAGGACGCGCATCAGCCGGACGGCCCCCCGGACGAGGCGCGGCGAGGTGATCATGCCGGCCGCCGGTCAGGGGGTGCGCACACGCCGCTCGAGCTCGTCGAGCCAGGCGCGCACGCCGGCGTCGCTCGGCGCCCGCCAGTCCCCGCGCGGCGACAGCGACCCGCCCGAGCCGACCTTCGGCGCGTTAGGCATCGCGGTGCGCTTGAACTGGCTGGTGCGGATGAAGCGCTCGAGGAAGACCGACAGCCAGCCGACGATGATGTCGAGGTCGTAGGCGCGGCGCTGGTCCTCCGGCAGGCCCTCCGGCCACTCGCCGCCGGCGACGTCACCCCAGGCCTCGTGCGCCAGGTACACGACCTTGCTCGGCCGGTAGCCGAAGCGCGAGAGGTGGTACAGGAAGAAGTCCTGCAGCTCGAACGGGCCGACGATGTCCTCGGACTTCTGCGCCGGGCCCGAGGCGCCGCTCCCGGGCACGAGCTCCGGGGAGATCTCGGTGTCGAGGATGCCCTGCAGCGCGCGGCGCGTGGCGGCGTCGAACTGCCCGGTCCCGATGCCCCAGCGCATCAGGTGCTGGATGAGCGTCTTGGGCACCGAGGCGTTGACGGCGTAGTGCGACATCTGGTCGCCGACCCCGTATGTCGACCAGCCAAGGGCGACCTCGCTCAGGTCCCCGGTGCCGACGACGAGTCCGCCGTGCAGGTTGGCGAGCCGGAAGAGTGCCGCAGTGCGGGCGCCCGCCTGCACGTTTTCGTAGGTGACGTCGTAGAACGGTTTCCCCTCGGCCGCGGGGTGCCCGATGTCGTGCAGCATCCGCCGGGCCGCGGGGCGGATGTCGATCTCCTGGGCAGTGACCCCGAGCGCCCGCATCAGCGCGCGCGCATTGCGGCGGGTGTGCTGGCCCGTGGCGAAGCCCGGCATCGTGTACGCCAGCACGTTCTCGCGCGGCAGGTCGAGCCGGTCCATCGTGCGTGCCGCCACAAGGAGCGCGTGGGCCGAGTCGAGTCCACCGGAGACGCCCACCACCGGGTGCCGGATTCCCGTGGCATCGAGTCGCTGCGCGAGCCCCTGCACCTGGATCGCGAAGACCTCGGCGCAGCGCGCGTCGCGCGCCGCGGGATCCCCCGGCACGTACGGGAAGCGCGCCACGCGACGGCGCAGCGCCAGGCTTCCCGCCGGCACCGCGAGCTCGAACTCCACCGACCGCATGGCGCGGAGGCGCGGCAGTTCCTCGGCGGCGGCGTCGTGGAAGCTCGTCAGGCGCATCCGCTCCTGGCGCAGCCGGTCGAGGTCGACGTCGGCCGTCACCACCTGCTCGTCGGCGGCGAACCGCTCCGACTCCGCCAGCACCTCGCCGTCCTCGCAGACCAGCGCGTGCCCGTCCCACGCCAGGTCGGTGGTGGACTCGCCGAAGCCCGCGCCGCTGTAGACGTACGCCGCCAGGCATCGCGCCGAGTGCGTGGTGCAGAGCGCCCGCCGGTACTCCGCCTTGCCGACGGTGGCATTGCTGGCGGAGAGGTTGGCGAGCACCGTGGCTCCCGCCATCGCGGCATGCGTGCTGGGCGGGATGGGCACCCACAGGTCCTCGCACAGCTCCACGTGGAGCACGAAGCCGGGGAGGTTGCCGGCGCGGAAGAGGATGTCGTCGCCGAACGGGACGCGGGCGCCGAGCAGGTCGACGACGTCGTCGACGCGGTCGCGTCCCGACGCGAAGTGGCGCTTCTCGTAGAACTCCCGGTAGTTGGGGAGGAAGCGCTTGGGCGTCACCCCGAGCACGCGACCGGCGTGGATGACGACCGCACAGTTGAAGAGGCGGGCCCCGACCACGAGCGGGGCGCCGACCACGAGCACCGGGACCAGCGTCGCCGATGCCACCATGATGTCCGCCAGCCCGCGGCGTACGCCGTCGAGGAGCGCATCCTGATGGAGCAGGTCGTCGCTGGTGTACGAGGCGAGGCCCAGCTCGGGAAAGACGGCGACGGCGGCGGCGGCGTCGGAGGCGCGTCGCGCGAGGTCGACGGTGCGGCGGGCGTTGAACGCCGGATCCGCCACCCGCCCGTGCGGCACGCACGCCGCCACGCGGACGAAGCCGTGCGCGTACGGATTCCGGAAGTCGGGTGCCCCGGTCATGGGGGGGAAGGTGCAGGCGAGACGTGGAGCGTACAAGCGGCGCTTTGCCGACAGCGGCGTGGGGAGACCGGGCGCCCGCCGGCACCGGTGTCCATCTCTCGTTAGGGTGGGCGCGGCATGGCGGCTGCGCGGACGGTCGCGGTGCACGCCACCGTGCGATATACCACCCGAAACGTCGACGGGCGCGGGACTCCTGTCCCGCGCCCGTCGTCAGTGGCGGCGTGCTGCTGCAACCCGGGGCATCAGACCGTTGATCCCGCCGGGTCAATTCGCACGCCATGCCGTTGCAGGAGCCGGCGCGCCGTCATGGCGTGGGACTCCCGAGCTGGCCGGGGCCGATCGGGACCGGTCCGCAGATGATCGCGCCGCTGGGATTCCCCGCGGCTTCCCTGCCCATATAGGTCGCGCACTGTTCGCCAGGCAGGCGATCGTGTGTCGCAACCGCGGTGTAGCCGCCGTAGAGATCCGCGCTGTGCAGCGAGAGCTTCACCTCGCTCGTGCCGCGGTACTCGAGCGCCGTGGTGTCGGTCGTGTAGGCCTGGTGGTCCGCCCAGTGGGATTCCTCGGCGAGGCGCAGGTTGACGAGGTCCGATGTCAGCGCGCTGCGATACGCGCGCGACTTGTACTGGTGGTAGCGCGGCACCGCCATCGCGGACAGGGCGCCGAGGAGCACCATGGTGACCATCAGCTCGATGATTGTGAATCCTCGATTCAGCTTCATCAGGGCACGTCCGGATCGATGAGTCGTGAGGACGGGAGTGTCCGATCGATGCGTGATCCATGGCACAACCGGTGCCACCGGCTCCCGATGTCCAAGTCGTTTGTCGCGAAGACGTTAGCGCGTGCGGCCACCATGGCGAGGGTGGTGGGGAGGCGTCACTACAACAGCGATTGGCGCGCCGGTCACACGTGCGACACCTGCCACATCGCGTGCCAGTGGAGGGGCCGTGCAGGGGGTACCGCCATGGTGGCGAGCCGCATGGCGGCTCGTCGTTTACACCACGGAGACACCGCTCCTAGCTTGCGCGACGTGAACGCCCGACCCTGCCGTGGCAACGTCCTCCAGCGCCGCTGAACAGACCTGGCACCTGCCGCCCATCGGCGGCCTCGTGACGCTCCTCTCGGGGGAGTTCGCGTCACGGGCGCTGTCGTTCGCCGCCATCGCGGTGCTCACGCGGCGGCTTGGAGTGGTTGGATGGGCGCCGGTGGCGGTTGCGCTCACCACGCTGCAGTTCGGCGCGCTGTTCGTCGAATCGGGCATGCGCCTGTATGGCGCCCGCGAGGTCGCGCGCGACACCAGCAACGGTGCGCGCCTCATGGGCCCGGTGTTGTCCACCCAGCTCGCGCTGGCGGTGCTGGTGCTCATCGGGGCGGTGGCGGTCCGGGCGCTCGGCCTCGTGGAGCCCGACCTGGCGCGCCTGCTGCCGGGCTACGCCGTCAGCCTGTTCATGCTGCCGCTGTTCGTACCGTGGGTCTTCCAGGGGTACGGGGACATGCAGTGGGTGGCGATTCCGCAGGTGGTGCGCTACGCGGTGTTCCTGGTGTTGTCCGCGCTGCTGGTCACGTCGCCGGCGCGCACCGGCTTCCTGCCGTGGCTGGAGACGGCCGCGATGGCGGCGGGTGCCGGCGTGGCCCTCGTCGCACTGCGGCGCCATCGCGCGATCGCGGTGCGGGTGACGCCGGCGAGCGCATTCGACCGCGACGTCCTGCGCGAGGCGACGCCGATCGCGGCGTCGCAGATGGTCTGGGTGCTGCGGATGTACCTCCCGACGCTGTTCCTGTGGCACCTCGCCACGAAGCGCGACGTCGCGCAGTTCGACGTGTCGCTGCGCGTGTTGATGGTGCTGCAGGCGTTCCTGACGATGTACCTGATGAACCTGTACACGCCGCTGTCACAGGCGGCGCATGGCGACCGCGCGCGCTTCCGCGGGTTGCTGACCACATCGACGGTGCTGGCCGGCGTCCTCGCCGTGGTGGGGGCGATCATCCTCGGCAGTGCGCCGGGGCGGCTCCTGGGACTCCTGTTCGGCGGGGCCTACAACAACCCCGACGCCGCGGCGAGCCTGGCGCTCCTGGCGTTCGTCGTGCCCGTGCTGACGGTGCGCGGCCACGCGCACTACGCCTTGACGTCGCTCGGGTACCAGCGGCGCGAGTTGCTCTGCACCGTGGCCGGAAGCGCGCTCCTCGTCGTGCTGCTCATTGCATGGGCGGCGAATGGTGGGGCCCGCGCGGCCGCGCTGGCGATGCTTTTGTCGGAGTCGCTCGGGCTGCTGCTCACGTGGATCGCGTTGGCGCTGGCGATGCGCTCTGACGGGTTCGCCGCGGGGGCGCGCGGGGCGGAACCCTAGCGAGCGGACGTTCGGCGGGCCGCCAGGCGTCGCGCTCAGCTCGACCGGGCGGTGAGGTATCCGGCGGCCTCACCGATCGACCACGCCACGCTCAGCACGAAGAGGGCCGGGAGCGCGGCGACAGTGCGCGCGACGTGACGTCCCTTGCGTCGCGCGCCGTCGAGGAGGCGCCACGTGAGCACGAATGGCAGGAGTGGCGTCATGCCCGCGAACGTCAGCCGGCGTGCGAATCCCGCCCCGCCGACGCGACTGGCCGCATAGGATCGTCCCCAGACCCTGCGCTCGCGCACCGCCGAACTCCACGTCAGACCGCTGCGGCGCTGGCGCACCACGGCCTTCGGCGTGAGCAGCATGGCGAGGCCGGCGCTCTCAAATGCGCCGTGCACGATCGTCTCCTGATACTTCAGCTTCCAGGCGTCGCCCACGGCCGCCAGAGACTCGCGCCGGTAGCATACGTTACTGTCGCTCACGAAGGCGGCCGGGCCCGCGGGAACCGGGTTCTGGTAGCGGCCGAAGTCGCAGAGATAGACTGCGTACGAGAGGAGCGACTCCCCACCCCAGTCCACGGCGCCGCCGGCACACGCGGCCGCCGGTGCCGAGTGAAGCGCGGCGAGGAGCTCCCGGCACCAGCGTGGATCGGCGATCGCGTGGTCCTCGGTGAGGATCACGAACTCACCGAGTGCCTGCCGGAGCCCGAGCGTGCGGAGTGCATCATGGTGTTCGCGACTGGCGCCAGCACGAGCCGCGGAGGTATCGATCCCGGCGAGGGGGAGGAAGTGCGCCTCGGGAAAGCGGTCGCCGAGCGAGGTCACCTCGCGACAGGGCTCGTCGAAGGGCACGAGCACCTCGAGTGGCGGCGCCCCCTCCTGGCTGCGAAGCGCCGTCAGGCAGCGCTCGAGGTCGTCCGGCCTGCCCGAGATCAGGGCCACGACGACGGAAACGGGCGGAACTACGTCCGCACCTGCGGTGCCGGGTGCCTCTGAGCCCTTCTCGCGCGCGGCGCTCACTCGACTTCCTCGAGCGCCGTGCCGAATCCGAACGCGAAACCGGTCCACTCTCCGAAGACGTAGGTCACGGCGACCGGCACCAGCAGTGGGAGCGCCTCGAGGAATCGTGATCCGTATCGCCCGCTGCGACGCACGCGTTCGGCGATGCGCGCGAGCAGCAGCGCCGGGAAGACGGGCGCGCATGTCAGGTAGAGGAGGCGGCGTACCGGGGATGCCGACGTGCGTTGCATCGCACCCCAGACACGGGAAAGGAGGTAGCGCTGGCGCAGGTAGTAGCGGAAGTCAAAGGGGCCCATGTGGTGCACGCCCAGTCGCTGGAGCCCGCGCATGGCGCCGTCCTGCGCGAGGAGGGGATGCAGCTCGACCTCCCAGTATCCGCGCGTCAGCGCGTCGCGATGGGCGACAAGCAGCCTCCGGCGATACGCCGTGTTGGCGCCGTTGAGCATGGCGCGGGGCCCATCGGACCAAGGCGGGAGGTAGTTGTGGTACTCGGAGAAGTACACGACCCAGTCCCGGGTCCGGTTCCAGCCGTCGTCCAGGATGGGGCCCCCGATCGCCGCGTCCGCGGGCTGGAAGGACTCGCGAATCGCGCGCAGCCATCCCGAGGGGGGACGGCAGTGCTCCTCGATCACGGCGACGATCTCGGACGAGGCCCGGTCGACCGCGGCGGCGCGCAGGACGGGGACGCTGGGCTTCCGTCCGCCGGGGAGGGGAGGAACCGGAACGATCGTGACCCAAGGGAACTCGTCGCGGAGCCGGGTGGCGGTGTCGCCGCCGACGCGATCCGCCACGATGACCTCGCTCCCCTCGTGGTGCACCTGGTCCCGGAGGGCGTCGAGCAAGCGGAAGAGAAAGTCGCCGCCAGCGCCGGAGGCAATGACGACGGAAACCGCGGGGAGGGAATCGGGGGACATGTCGCCAACTCGTGGCAGGCTGGGGGTGCAACGGCGCCGGCGACGGGTGACGCTCGGCGGACGGGGCAGTTCGCTGGCATGCAAGAATGTGGCCGGGCCGGGGTCGGTGGTAGCCCGGTTCGGCGCGGTTGGCGCGGTTGGCGCGGTTGGCGCGGTTGGCGCCGGTCCGTGACCTCCTCGAAACCGGGGTGGGACTACCGTCGTTGTATGCAAGTGCCTACTTTCATAGCCCCTTCGACTTCAGGACCGATGCAGCAGCCCACCGTCAGCCGGGAGAAACTGCTCGAGGCCGCGATCCAGGTCTTCGCGGAGTCGGGATTCCGCGGCGCCACGACCCGCCGCATCGCCGAGGCGGCGGGCGTGAACGAGGTCACCCTGTTCCGCCGTTTCAAGTCGAAGGCGGCGCTGATCGACGAGGCCGCGCGCCGCTACGTCGAGCAGCCGCACGACTACGCGCTGCCGGCGGTGCCGCGCCACCCGCGCCGCGAGGTCACCGCGTGGTGCGCGTCCCAGCTCGCCTTCCTGCGCAAGTCGCGGTCGCTGATTCGCAAGTGCATGGCCGAGCTCGAGGAGCACCCCGAGATGGCGGCGTGCATGCGTTACGGACCGTCCCTGTCCTGCCGGCAGCTGCGCGACTACTCGCGGGCGGTCTGTCATGCCGCCGGGATTGCCGACCGCGGCGACCGGGTCGGCACCGCCTGCGCAATGCTGGCCGGGGCGCTGTTCGCCGATGCCATGGGCCGCGACATGACCCCCGAAGTGTACCCGCAGCCCGAGCGCCGGGCGGCGGCGCAATATGCCAGGACCTTCCTGCGCGCCCTCGGCCTGCCCGACGACGCCGGTGTGCACGCCAACGGCAATGGGCGCCGGCGCCTCCGCCGCGCCGGTGCCTGACGAGAGACCTTCTGATCCGGACGACCATGAACCGCTCGCTTCGACTCATTGCCCTGGTGTGCGCCGCGTGGCCCGCCGCGCTCGTGGCGCAGCAGGCGCCCCGCACGCTGTCGCTCGAGGAGGCGCTGCGCCTCGCCGAATCCCAGAGTGAGGTGATGCGCATCGCCCAGGCTGGCGTCACCCGCGCCCGGGGCCAGCAGATGCAGGCGCGCAGCGCCTACCTGCCACAGGTCGGCGCCACCATGACCTATGCCCGCACGCTGGCGTCGCCGTTCTCGGCGCTGTCGTCCGGCGGGTCGTCGGAACCGCCCCCGGGCACGCCCCCGGTGCCGCCTGACGATGGCAGCACCTACTACTCGCCGTGCACGCGCTACCTGGCACCGGCCGGCGCCACCGACGCCGAGCGCGTGGTGGCGCTCGAGACCTATGCGCGCTGCGCCAGCTCCGGCGGCGCCCTCGGCGGCATCGACTTCTCGAAGGTCGGCTTCGGCTCGAAGAACCAGTACCAGATCGCCTTGCAGGGCTCGCTCGACCTGTTCACCGCAGGGCGCGCCCAGTCGCAGAACCGCAGCGCCGACGCCGGCCGCCGCGTCGCCGACATCGAACTCGCCTCGCAGCGCGCCCAGCTGGCGCTCACCGTCACCTCGGCGTACTTCGATGCCGTGCTCGCCGACCGCCTGGTGGCCATCGCCGAGTCGTCGCTGGTGCAGACCGAGGGCGTACTGAAGCAGACGTCCCTGGCCCGCGAGGTCGGCAACCAGTCGGAGTTCGAGCTCCTGCGCGCCCAGGTGACACGCGACAACCAGATGCCGATGGTGCTCCAGCGTCGCACCGATCGTGACCTCGCGTACCTCCGGCTGAAGCAGCTGCTCAACCTGCCGTACCAGCAGCCGGTGTCGCTCTCCACGCAGCTCGCCGACGAGAAGCAGCTGCTGGCGGTGACGCAGGCGGCCGGCGTGCCGGCGGCGTCGTCGGCGGCCGACGCCGACACCAGCACGGTCGACCGGGCGCCGGTGCGCCAGTTGGTGGAGTCGCTGCGCTCGTCGGAGTCGCAGCTGCACATCGCCCGGTCGCAGTGGGTGCCGTCGCTCACGCTCTCCACGCAGTACGCCCGGGTCGCCTATCCCAACAGCGGCGTGCCCTCGTGGTCCAACTTCCTCACCAACTGGACGGTGAGCCTGTCGGCGAGCGTGCCGCTGTTCACCGGCGGGCGGATCCGCGGCGGCGCCATGGTGGCGGAGGCGAACCTGCGCGAGACGCAGGCGCGGCTCGACCAGACGAAGGAACTGGCGTCGCTCGACGCGCAGCAGGCGATCGCCCAGCTGTCGCAGGCGCAGGCGGCGCTGGCGGCGAGCATGGGCACGGCGGGACAGGCGCAGCGGGCCTACAACATCGCCGAGGTGCGCTACCGCGAGGGCCTGTCGACCCAGATCGAGCTGAACGACTCGCGCCTGCTGCTGCAGCAGGCGGGAGCGAACCAGGCGCAGGCGGTGCGCGACCTGCAGGTGGCGCGCATGCGGCTGGCCCTGCTGAAGGACCTCCCGCTGGGGAGTGGGGGGAGCAGCGCGGCGTCCGCCGCGTCGATGGGCGGGAGCGCCGGCAGCCTGGCGCCTAACGCCATCGCGCCGCAGGGCGGCGCGGCGGCGGCGTCGTCGGCGAGCCAGGTGCGCACGTCGACCTCGGGCGGGCCGGGCGGGGCCTGACGCCCCGGAGCGACATCCGGCGCCCCCCGGACGCCGGCGACCACAGGGAACCACGACATCGGAGAACGCATCGATGCGAGCACGATACACGCGAACAATCACCAGGGCCGGCGTGGCCGCACTGCTTCTGGCGGCGACGGCCTGCCGGCGCGGCGAGGCCGACGAGGCATCCGCCAGCGCCGCTGCCGGGGTGACGATCGGCCGGGAGAACATCGCCGTCGTCACCAGCGAGCCGCTGGCGAGCGGCCCGGCGATCTCGGGAACACTGGCCCCGGAGCGGGATGCCACGATCCGCGCCCAGGTGGGCGGGGCGGTGCTGGCGGTGCTGGTGGACCAGGGAAGCCGGGTGGCCGCCAACGCGGTGCTGGCCCGGATCGACGACCGCACGCTGCGCGACGCCTTCCTGTCGGCGCGCTCGGCGATGACCACCGCGCAGACGACCGCGGAGCGCGCCGGGCACGACCTCGAGCGCTCGGAGCGACTCTCGGCCGCCGGGGCGATCGCCGACCGTGACCTCGAGCAGGCCCGCCTGACGAACACCGCGGCGGCGTCGCAGCTCGCGGACGCCACCGCGCGCCTGACGTTGGCACAGAAGCAGCTCGATGACGCCCAGGTCCGGGCCCCGTTCCCCGGCGTGGTGAGCGCGCGCACGGTGTCGGAAGGCGACATCGTGCAGCCGGGGGCGCCGCTGTTCGTGGTGGTCGACCCGAGCAGCATGCGCTACGAGGCCTCGGTGACGGCGCCGCAGCTGGAGCAGGTGAAGGTCGGCGCACCGGTGGCGTTCGTCGTCAACGGCTATCCCGACCGCCGCTTCGAGGGCAAGGTGACGCGCATCAGCCCCACCGCCGATGCCAGCACCGGGCAGGTGCGCATCGTGGTGTCGGTGCCGAACGCGTCCCATACGCTCGTGGGCGGGCTGTTCGCCAACGGTCGCGTGGCGAGCGAACGCCGCGACGGCCTGACCGCGCCGTTCACCGCCGTCGACCTCCGCGGCGTGAAGCCGGCGGTGCTGCGGCTCAAGGGCGGCCGCGTCGAGAAGGTCGAGGTGGAGCTCGGCGTGCGCGACGAGGATCGCGAGCGCTACGAGATCGTCTCCGGGCTCGCCGCCGGCGACACGCTGCTGATCGGCGCAGCCCAGGGAATGACACCCGGGACGGCGGTGCGCGTGAGCGTGCCGTCCGACCAGACTCCACGCACGCCCTGAGGGTCCGGCCATGTTCATTTCCGACTTCGCCATCAAGCGTCCGATCGTCACCGTCACGTCGATGCTGGCGCTGGTGACCTTCGGGCTGTTCGCGCTCTTCAAGCTCGACACCGACGAGTTCCCCGACGTCCAGCCGCCGCTTGTCACCACCACGGTGGTGTACCCGGGGGCCTCGCCGGACGTGGTGGAGCGCGAGGTGACCGACCCCATCGAGGAAGCGATCTCCGGCATCTCCGGCGTGAAGACCGTGCGCTCGCAGTCGATGGACGGCTATTCGTGGATCCTCACCGAGTTCCAGTTCAGCAAGGACCTCGCCGAGGCGACGCAGGAGATCCGCGACAAGATCTCCGAGATCCGGAACGACCTGCCGCCGGAGATGAAGGAGCCGATCCTCGCGAAGTTCAGCGACACCGACTCGCCGATCCTCTCGATCGCCATCGCGTCGAACGTCCTGGACGGGGCGCAGCTCACCCGGCTCGTCGATCCCACCGTGACACGCGAGCTCAAGGCGATTGCCGGCGTGGCCGACGTGCGACTGGCGGGTGCGGTGGAACGCGAGCTGACGGTGGAGCTGCGGCCGGAGGCGCTGCAGGCCTCGGGCGTGAGCATCAGCCAGGTGGTCGGCGCGCTGCAGGCGCAGAACCTGGCGGCGCCGGTGGGACGCATCAACGGGGCGCTCGACGAGAAGACGATCCGGCTGCACGGACGCCTCGAGCATCCCGAGGACTTCCTGCAGCTCGTCGTCGCCGAGCGCAACGGCCAGATCATCCGCCTCGGCCAGGTGGCCGACGTGCGCGACGGGACCGAGGAGGCGCGCACCGCCGCGATCTACAACGGGCGCGACGCCATCGGGCTCGACCTCCGCAAGGCGAAGGGATACAGCACCACCGACGTGGCGGCGCGGGTGGTGCAGCGCCTGGACGAGCTGAAGCAGACGTTCCCGCCTGGGGTGCAGGTGGAGGTGGTGCGCAACGCCGGCGACCGCGTGGAGCACTCGGTGCGCAACGTGGAGGAGGCGCTGATGGAAGGCGCCGCCCTCACGGTGCTGGTGGTCTTCCTGTTCCTGAACTCGTGGCGGTCGACGGTCATCACCGGCCTGGCGCTGCCGGTGTCGGTGCTGGCGTCGTTCATCGCGGTGCTGGCGTTCGGCTTCACGCTCAACACGATGTCGCTGATGGGGCTGTCGCTGGCGATCGGAATACTGATCGACGACGCCATCGTGGTGCGCGAGAACATCGTCAGGCACATCGAGATGGGGAAGGACCACTTCACCGCCTCGCGCGAGGGCACCGACGAAATCGGCCTGGCGGTGGCGGCGACGACGTTCTCGATCGTCGCGGTGTTCGTGCCGATCGCCTTCATCGGCGGCATCGGCGGCCAGTGGTTCAAGCCGTTCGCGCTGACCATTGCCTGCTCGGTGCTGGTGTCGCTGTTCGTCTCCTTCTCGCTCGACCCGATGCTGTCGGCGTACTGGGCGGACCCGGAGCTGGAGGCGGGATCGCACCGCGGCCGCATCTCGAGGGCCCTGGAACACTTCAACGCCTGGTTCAACCGCCAGGCGGACCGCTATCGCCGCCTGGTGGGCTGGGCGCTCGACCACCGCTGGTCGATGGTGGCGCTGGCGACGGCGTCGTTCGTCGGGGCGATCGCGCTGCAGGCGAAGTTCGGCGGCGGGGGCTTCATGCCCGACTCCGACCAGTCGGAGGCGCTCGTCATCGTCGAGACGCCGCCGGGATCGAACATCGAGTACACGCGGCTCAAGGCAGAGGAGGTGGCGCGCACGGCACGCGCCCACAAGGAGGTGGAGGCCACCTACATCACCATCGGTGGTGCGTCCGGGGCGGTGGACGAGGCGCAGGTCTACATCAAGATGGTGCCCAAGGCCGAGCGGTCGGTGAGCCAGGTGGCCTTCGCCACACGGTTGCGGCGCGAGCTGACGCCGATCGGCGGCGCGACCATCAGCGTCTTCAACGCCGTCTGGTCGGCCAACCAGAAGCAGATCCAGCTCGAGATCCGCGGCGAGGACGCCCGGGTGCTGGCCGGCATCGCCGACCAGATCGCCGCCGAGGTGCGCAAGGTGCCAGGCGCCGTCGACGTGGGGCTCTCGACCAAGGGCCAGAAGCCGGAGCTGGAGGTCCAGCTGAACCGCGGGGTGGCCGGGTCGTTAGGTGTGACCGTGGGACAGGTGGCGCAGGCGCTGCGGCCGGCGTTCGCCGGGATCGACGCCGGCGACTGGGTGGATCCGCAGGGCGAGACCCGCGACGTGGAAGTGCGGCTGGCCGCGGCGTCCCGGCGGCGCATCACCGACCTCGAGCAGCTTCCGATCACGCTCACCACACCGACGGGCCCGGCCACGCTGCCGCTGGGCCAGATTGCGTCGATCTCCCAGAACATCGGCCCGGCGCAGATCGACCACCTCGACCGCGCCAAGGTCGTGACCGTGCAGGCGAACACGCAGGGGCGGTCGCTCAACGAGGTGATGGGCGACATCCAGACGCGCATCGCCCCGATCGAGGCGAAGTTCCCGCCGGGGTACCGCATCTCCCAGGGCGGCGAGGCCAAGGACCAGGCCGAGGTCTTCGGGCAGATCTTCTCGGCGCTGGGCACCGCCGTGCTGCTCATGTACCTCATCCTCGTCATGCAGTTCGGGTCGTTCCTCGACCCGCTGGCCATCATGATGTCGCTCCCGCTGTCGCTGATCGGGGTCGTGCTCGCCCTGCTGATCACCCACGACACGCTGAACATCATGAGCCTCATCGGCGTCATCCTGCTGATGGGCATCGTGGCCAAGAACGCCATCCTGCTGATCGACTTCGCCAAGTGGGCGCGGGAGCGCGACGGGCTCTCGTTGCGCGACGCGCTGATCGAGGCCGGGGCCATCCGGCTGCGGCCGATCCTGATGACGACGTTTGCGCTGATCGCCGGCATGATGCCGGTGGCCATCGGCGCCGGCGAGGGCGCGGACTTCCGGGCGCCGCTGGGACGCGCCGTCATCGGCGGCGTCATCACCTCCACCGTCCTCACGCTCGTCGCGATCCCGACGTTCTACGAGATCTTCGACGACTGGCGGCGGTGGTTCTCGCGCCGGTTCGGCGTCCGCGTGCGCCAGCGTACGGCGGAGCACCACCTGCCCAGGGGGGCGATCCCGGAGGCCGGCGACTGAGCCGTCGCCGGATGGCGTGACGCAACGACGCGGGCACCGGGAAGGCTCCCGGTGCCCGCGTCGTCATGCTACCCCGCGCCCGCCGCGTCCCGCAGCAGCGCCCACGCCTCGGCGACGTGCCGGCGCTCGGTGCGCAGGTTGCCGATCGCGAGGTGCAGCACGAACCGGCCGCGCAGCTTCGTGTGCGACAGGAAGACGCGTCCGCTGGCGTTGACCCGGTCGAGAATCCGCTGGTTGAGCGCGTCGCACGCCTCGTCAGGCATCCCTGGCGGCGCGAACCGGAAGCAGACCACCGAGAACGGCACCGGCGCCACGACGACCCAGCCCGGCTCGCCCCCGACCCAGGACGCGAACTCGCGGGCCAGGGCCATGTGCGCGCGCAGGCGCTGCACGATCCCGTCGACGCCGAATGCGCGGATCACCATCCACAGCTTGAGCGCCCGGAACCGGCGGCCGAGCTGCACGCCGTAGTCCATCAGGTTCACCACGTCGCCCTGCTCGGCCGTCACCAGGTAGTCGGGCACCAGCGAGAAGGCGCGCCGCAGCACGTCGGGCCGGCGCGTGTACATTGCCGACAGGTCCACCGGCGTGAACAGCCACTTGTGCGGGTTCACCACGAGGGAGTCGGCTCCCTCGACGCCGTCGAGGATGCCGCGGCATTCGGGGACGATGGCGGCCACGCCGGCATACGAGGCGTCGACGTGGAGCCACATCGCCTCGCGCGCACAGAGCCCGGCGATGGCCGGCAGCGGGTCGATCGACGTGGTGCTTGTCGTTCCCACGGTGGCCACCACGGCCAGCGGGAGATATCCCGCAGCGCGATCCGCCGCGACCGCCGCCGCCAGCGCGTCGGGTCGCATGCGGAAGGCGTCATCGACATCGACGTGCACCACGTTGTCGTGGCCGAACCCTGCCGTGATCGCCCCCTTGTCCACCGACGAATGCGCCTGTGAGGAGCAATAGATGCGCATCACCGGCAGGTCGGGGCGTCCCGCCATCCCGCGGCGGCGGATCTCGAGCTCCGGCTTCGCCTCGCGCGCTGCCACGAGTGCCAGCATCGTCGAGATCGACGCCGTGTCGTTGATCACGCCGAACCACCCCGCGCCGAGGCCGAG
This sequence comes from uncultured Gemmatimonadaceae bacterium, assembly GCA_963761075.1. GTDB lineage: Bacteria > Gemmatimonadota > Gemmatimonadetes > Gemmatimonadales > Gemmatimonadaceae > CAVXFN01. The sequence continues at coordinate 576,275 of CAVXFN010000005.1, read as the reverse complement.
CATCTGTCGCAGCCAGTCGAGCGCCCGCTGCTCCAGTTCCGTCGCCGCCGGCGACGTCCGCCACAGCATGGCGTTGACGTTCAGGCCCGCCATCAACAGTTCGGCCACGATGCCGGGCGAGGAGCCGGTGATCGCGAAGTAGGCGAGGAAGCCGGGCTGGTTCCAGTGGGTGATGCCCGGCAGCAGGACGCGCTCGAAGTCGTCGAGGATGGCGTCCATCGATTCCGCGTCCGCCGGCGGCGCCGCCGGCAGGGCGGCGGCGATCTCTCCGGGTGTCACTCGCGACAGGACGGGAAGACGCGAGCCGTCGGCGAGGTATTCCTCGACCCAGCGCATCGCTCGGTCGAGGGCCGCGTGGAATGCGGCCGGCGGCAGGTCGCCTGATGCGGACGGCAACGTGGGATCGGGCGGCATCGTCAGGCGGGGGACAGATCGTGGGTCACGGGGCCTCGTGTACCTCCAGCGCCGCCTCCGTCACCGGAAGTGGCGGCGTACGCTCCTCCTCCTCGGCGCCGAAGAGCGTGATGAGGGCGACGGCGCCAATGATCAGTATGGCGGCGGCCACCACGCGCGGCGAGAGCGCCTCGCCTGCGAACAGGGCGCCGAGTACGACCGCCACGGCGGGATTCACGAAGGCGTACGTCGAGACGCGCGCCGCGCTGGTGACGCCGAGGAGGTACATGTAGGCGGAGAAGCCAAGCAGCGAACCGAGGAGTACGAGGTAGACGAGGGCGACGAGCGATCGGGTGGAGGCCGCCGTCGGGGAGAAATGCGCGAACTGCCCGGTCGCCAGTGCCACGAGCAGCACGAGGGCGCCGCCCGAGCACATCTGGACGGCGTTGGTGCGCGTCGCCGACGGATGGCGGGGCAGCGAGCGGACGTAGATGGAGCCCGTGGCCCACGCCACCGTGCCGGCGATCACGACAAGCGTGCCGATCGGCTCGATGGGCGTGCCACCGAACGAGTGGGGACCCACGAGCACGAATGTGCCGGCAAGTCCCAGCGCCAGCCCCGCGATGACGCCGGCGCCCGGTCGGTGCGCGCGGTGCCGCCGCCACTCCAGGAGCACCATCCAGCATGGCGTCAGGCCGACGAGCAGCGACGCCACGCCCGACGGGATGCGCTGCACCGACCACGTGATCGCGGCGTTCCCGCTGGCGAGCAGGATCCCGACGACGGCGTGCCCGAGCCAGGGGAAGCCGGTCACGCGGGGCCCTGGCCTCCGCAGCGACAGCACCCAGAAGACCGAGCCCGCGGCGAAGAAACGGAACCCGGCGACGCCGATGGGGGGAATCGTCTCGCCGGCGAAGCGCATGAACAGGTACGTCGAACCCCAGATGAGGTAGATGGCGGCGAAGGCAAGCGCCACCCGTCCGCGCGGCGCGCTCATCGCCAGCGGAAGAAGCGCAGCGCGAGCGCGAAGCTCACCACGGTCCACGCCCCGGCAATGGCGAGCTCCCCGCTGACGGCGGACCACCCCGCCCCCTGGATCATGATGCCGCGCAGCGCGTCCACCACCGCCGTGAGCGGGAGCGCCTGGATGAACGGCTGCACCACCGCCGGGAAGTTCGACGCCGAGAAGAAGACGCCGGAGCAGATCCACATCGGCATCATCACCACGTTCATCAGGCCGGACGCCCCCTCGATGGTGCGCGCGCGCGCCGCGATCAGCAGTCCCAGCGACCCGAAGACGAGCGCTCCCATTACCGCCGACGCCACGAAGGCGGTGATCGACCCGCGCAGCGGCACGCCGAACACCAGCATGCCGAAGCCGGTGATGAACGTGACCTCGAGGGTCATGAGGCCGAGCCGCATGAGGAGGAACGACATCAGGTATTGCGACCGCGACATCGGCGTGGCGACGAAGCGCTTGAGCAGCTTCTTGCGCCGGGCGTCGACGATGGCGAAGCCGATCCCCCACATGCCGCTCCCCATCAGGTTCATGCCGAGCAGCCCCGGGAGCACGAAGTCGATGTAGCGCGACCCGCGCTCGCTCACCGTCGACTCGCGCACCGCGAGCGGATCGACGCGCCCCCAGGCCCGCTGCAGCGCGCGGTCCACCATGAAGCGCGCGGTGCGGGCGTCGGTGCGCGCCGGGTCGTAGCGGTACTCCGCGGTCGCCGAATCGACGGGCACGACGACAAGCGCGACGGTGCCGAGCCGCAGGGCAACCGCCGCCGCCGAGTCGTCGAGCGATTCGACGGTGATGGCGCTGTCGGCGCGCAGCGCCGTCGTGAAGCGCGCGCTGTACGGCGTCGTCGACAGCACGCCCACCCGGGCGGTGTCGGCGGGCCGGGACCGGAACGCGATCCCGAGCCCGGTGGCGAGCAGGGCGGGGAAGATGAAGACCCAGAAGACGGCCTCGGGCTCCCGCAGGAACTCGCGGAAGCGCGTGAGCGTGAGCTGCAGGAGCGGGGCGAACCGGCCGCCGCGCATCCCCGCTTCTCCTGCGCCACGCGGCGTGCCCGGCGCGGCGCTCATTGCTCCCTCAGGCGGCGCCCTGTCAGCGACACGAAGACGTCCTCGAGCGTGGGCGTGTGGGTGCGCAGCTCGGCGAGCGACAGGCCGGCGTCGTCGACCGTGGCGAGGATGGCGGGAACGGCCTCGTGCGCGGCCGAGACCTGGATCGTCCACACGGGCCCGTGGACGCGGGCGCTGAGCACGCCGCGGGCGGCGTCGAAGGCCCCATCGGGCAGCGCCTGGCCCTCGACGAGCGTCACCTCCACCACCTGCTCGGCGCCTAACGACCGGATCAGCTCGCGGGGGGTGCCGAGGGCGATCACGCGGCCGTGGTCGATCACGGCCACGCGGTCGCAGAGCCGCTCGGCCTCGTCCATGTAGTGCGTGGTGAGCACGATCGTGCGCCCGGCGGCGCGGAGCCGCTCCACCAGGTCCCAGAGCTGTCGCCGCGACTGGGGGTCGAGGCCGGTGGTCGGCTCGTCGAGGAACAGCAGCTCCGGCGCCCCGACCAGCGCGCAGGCCACCGAGAGCCGCTGCTTCTGGCCGCCCGACAGCCCCCCGACGCGCGCGGTGCGCTTCTCGTCCAGCTGCACGAGCTTCAGGATCTCCGCCACCGACGGGCCGTTGCGGAAGAAGCTGCGGAACAGGCGGACGGTCTCCTCGACGGTGACCTTCTCCGAGAACTGGGTCTCCTGCAGCTGGACGCCCAGCCGCTGGCGGAGCTCGTGCTCGTCCCGCGCCCAGGTGCGGCCGAGCACCAGCACTTCACCGCCGTCCGCGGCGAGGAGGCCCTCGCAGATCTCGATCGTGGTCGTCTTGCCCGCGCCGTTCGGTCCCAGCAGGCCAAAGCACTCGCCGGTCGCGATGTCGAGGTCGAGGCCGTCGACGGCGCGGACCTCACCGAAGTACTTGCGGAGGGCGCGGACCTGGAGGGCGGAGGACATGCCTGACGAGTGCGGCTCGGTGCGCGGGGCGGCCTACTGGGCGTAGCGGAGGATGTCGTACAGGTAGTGCACGCCGAAGCCGAGGTTCGCCACCGACACCCGCTCGTCATTGCCATGCACGCCGCGCCGGGACTCCTCCACCTCGACGCGGAACGGGCTCAGGCCGTAGGTGACGATGCCGAGCGAGCGGTAATGCGGCCGGTCGGTGCCGCCGGTCGACATCAGTGGCGTGACCGGCACGCCGGGGTCGCGCTCGGCCGACGCCCGCTCGATGGCGCGAAAGAGGTCGGTGTCCACCGGGTTGTCGAGCGGCGGGTTCGGCGTCGCCAGCGGCGACCAGGCGATCGTGGTGTCACCCACGAGGCGCTCGAGGCCCGCCAGCACCTGCGCCGCGTCCTGGTCCGGCAGCAGCCGGATGTCGACCTCGGCGTACGCCTCGGCCGGGATCACGTTCGTCTTGTTGGAGCCGGAGAGGACCGTCGGCGTGATCGTGTTGCGGAGAAGCGCGTTGCGATCGGGATCGGACAGCAGCCAGGTGCGTCCCGCCGGGTCGCGCAGCGCGGCCGCCGCGTCGCTCATCCAGGTGCGCTCCTGCCCCTGGTACGTCGAGGCGATCGCCGTGAAGTAGCGCGCCACGGTGGGCGTGAGATGTACCTCGGTCTGGTACCTCGAGAGCTTGTCGAGCGCCGCGACGAGGTGCACGACAGGGTTGGTGCTCGTGGGGCGGGAGCCGTGTCCCGGGATGCCGGTGGCGGTGAGCCGCTGCCAGAAGGTCCGCTTCTCGGAGACGCCCACGCCGTAGTACATCAGCTTCCCGTCGCGGACAGGGGCGCCGCCGCCCTCGGTGATGACGTACTCGACGTCTCGCAGCAGGTCGGCGTGCCGGCGCACGAACACCTTGGCGCCAATGGAGCCCAGCTCCTCGTCGGCGTTGCCAATGAAGACCAGGTCGCGCGTCAGCGGCAGCCCGCTGCGCTTGATCGCCAGCAGCGTCACCAGCTGCACGATCCCCTGGCCCTTCATGTCGAGCGCCCCGCGTCCCCAGACGTACCCGTCCTGCAGCGCGCCAGAGAACGGATCCACCGTCCAGTGCTTCGGGTCGGCCGGCACGACGTCCAGGTGCTGCACCAGCGCGATCGCCTTCTTCGAGCCGTTGCCCTTGAGCCGCGCGTACAGGTTCGCGCGCCCCGCCCCCAGCTCGGCGGTGTCGAGGACCTGCGCCTCGATGCCCTCGCGTTGCAGCACACCCTGGAGGAATCGGGCGGCCGCGAGCTCGTTGCCGGGGGGATTGGTGGTGTTGATGCGCAGGTAGTCGCGCAGCAATTGCGTTGCTTCGGCCTGGAGTGCGTTCCAGTCTGGAGCAGAGGTGCGCTGCGCGCGCGCCACCGACGGCATCACCGGCATGAGGGCCGCGACCGCGATTGTCGGGAGTTGCTTCAAATGGAGGATGTTGCGCATTGTCCGGAGCGTGGCTGGCGGGTCGGTGGCGGCGCCCCGGAAGACGGCGAGGGCGAGCGAGGCGGTTGGCGAGGACCCGAAAGAAACCTGTTTGGCGGGATGTCCGGGAGGAGGAAACCCTCTTGCGACCGCTCCCGTAGGCCTCGAGCGTAACGGTGGCGCCACGGAACGCAGAGGTCTGACGATGGACAATCCGGTCTCCACGCTGCTGCAGGCCGCTGTCGACAAGGGCGTCATCTCCGCCGAGCAGCGCGCGGCGATGCAGGCTCTGGCGACCGATCTCGACGCGACGTCGCCGCGACGACCCGAGCTGGCGCGAGGCTTCAACGTCGTAACCGTTGCGTACGCACTCGGCGCCGTGCTCGTCGTCTTTGCGTGCGGCTGGTTTCTCGCCGACCGCTGGATTCAACTCGGCCCCTGGGGCGTCCTCGGCGTCGCTCTGGGCTATGCGGCCATCGCGGCGGTTGCCATGCGGTGGCTGGCCCGGCACGACTTCCCGGAGGCCGCCGGCATCTCGGCGATGGTCATGGTGGCCATCACACCCCTCGCCATCTGGGCCGCCGAGTCTGCGTCCGGGTGGTGGCCGGAGTTCGGCTGGGGAGGCGCGACGCCCATCGATCACCCCGCGTACGCCGGACGCTGGATCGTCGCCGAGCTTGGCACGATTGTGCTGGGTATCCTCATCGTGCGCCGCACGCGGTACGTCGCGGCGACCCTTCCGATCGCCGCGGCGTTCTACGCGCTGGGCATGCACGTGGCGCAGCACTTCGTGCCGGTGGGGGCGCCGGTCTTCCAGCGGTGGTCGATGCTGGCCGACGCCCTGCTGATCTGCGCCACGGCGGACGCTGTTGATCGGCTGCAGCGGCGTCGCGCGGGCGGCGGGCAGGGCGACATGGCGTTCGCGTTCTGGGTGGTGGGGCTCGCCGGGCTCCTGGTGTCCATCCTCTCGTTCTGGCCGACGGCCGGCGTGCTGCGGCACGCACTCCCCCTGGTGGCACTGTCGCTCATCGGCGCGTCGCTGGTGCTCGGGCGCCGCACGCATCTCGTCGCCGGCGGGCTGCTCATCTTTCTCTACCTCGCCTATCTCGCCGGGGAGGTGTTCCGGGACACGGCGTTGTTTCCGCTGGTCCTGATGGCGCTGGGGCTGGTCCTGATAGCGGCCACCGTCTGGATGCAGCGGCGATTCCCGACCCTCGTGGAGCGGTTCGGGGCGAGGCGACGGGCCGGCCGCGCCGGGTTGCCGGGCCCGGCCGCGCTCCCGTGGCTGCCGGTGCTCGCGGCGTTAGGCGTCGCGCTGGCCAGGGCGTCGGCGGTGGACCCGAATGCCCAGCGGGAGTTCGAGCGGCGCATCCAGGGCGTGCCCCCGGGCAGCGACTCGGCAGCGCTCGCGCCGCCGCGTCCACCCCACCGATAGGCGGGGGGCCGGGCGGGTAGCGACCCCGGCATACCGACGGCGAAACCTGCGGGGGGCAGCGGCGTAGGGAGACGCGTCGCCGTCCAGCCCACGGAATCTCACGCATGCTTGTTGCTGCCACGCTCCTTCTCGCCCTGCAGGTCGGCGCGCGCGTCGGCGTGGGGAGCGCCGAGCAGAAGGGCGACAGCGCGCGGCAGGCCCGGCGCGACTCGATAGCGGCCGTCGTCGAGCAGCGCCGGCGGGACCGCGAGGATCGCCCCGTGCGGCGCATTCCGGTCACCCCCGAGCTCGAGCGCACCGCCTTTCTCGATACCGCCGCGAAGACCCTGTTGCTGCAGGCGCGCGCGGCCCGCCTGCGGCAGGACTCGACGCTCCAGTCATACGAGGCAACGACGTACCAGCGACTCTCGGTCGGCCTCGGCATCCGTGCCATCGGGCGCGAGCGGCTGCTCTTCCGGAGCGAGAACGCGACGCACGTCCGGTGGTCGCGCAGCGGCGGGGCCTGGATCGACGTGACCGGGCAACGCACCATCACGCCATCGCTCAAGGGCGCCGATGCCGACGCCGAGATCGACCTCGGCGACATCTCCCCGCTGCCGTACTTCCCGGGCCGGGAGTCGCTGTGGATCGGGGCCGGCGTCGCCCGCGCCGAGGTGAACGAGAACGAGCTGGTGCATCCCATCGCGTTAGGCTCGGAGGCGTACTACCGGTACTCGACGGGCGACTCGCTCACCATCCGCCTGCCCGATGGCACCGCCATCCGGCTGCGGGAACTGCGCGTGCAGCCGCGCCGCCCCGAGTGGAAACTCTCGGTGGGGTCGTTCTGGTTCGACGTCTCCACCGGGCAGCTCGTCCGGGCCGTCTATCGCCTGGCGGTGCCGATGGACATCTGGGCCGTCGCCGGGGAGGAGTCGAAGCGTGAGCGCCAGGACGCGATTGCCGAGGGACGCTCGCCGCCGGACAACGATGATCCGCCGGGATGGGTGAAGGCCTTCATGTCGCCGCTCTCGGCGAACCTCGAGGCGGTGACCATCGAGTATGGACTCTACGGCACGCACTTCTGGCTCCCCCGCACGCAGTACGCTGAGGGCTGGGCGCGCGCGAGCTTCATGCGCATCCCGTTCCGGATCGAGGAGTCCTTCAAGTACGGGGACGTGAACGGCACGGAACTGATCCCGCCGGTCCCGCCGACCCCGAAGTCCCTTCGCGACTCGCTCTTTCCCGGGGACAGCGGGAGCTGGCGCGCGTTGCCGCCCGAGGAGCGGGCGCGGCGGACGAAGATGCTTGCGGACGCCGCCGCCGGCCGCGCCGCGGCGCGGCGCGAGGCCCGCGCGAACGAGTGCGCGTCGACCGGCTCGTACACCCAGGTCCAGACCCGGTACAACAACACGGTGCGGGTCGCGATGCGGATTCCGTGCGACACCGCCTCGCTCGTGCATTCACCGGACCTGCCGGCGTCGGCGTACGATCCGGGCGAGGAACTGTTCGGTACGGCCCAGCGCGATGAGTTGCTCAAGTCGCTCGACTTCTCGTTGCAGGCCGGGTGGGCGCCACAGCGTCCGATCTGGCAGTACGGCCTGGGACTCACGCGATACAACCGCGTGGAGGGCTTCTCCACGGGGCTCGGTTCGACGATGCAGCTCGGCCGCGGATTCAGCACCGATGGCGAGCTCCGGCTCGGGACCGGCGATCGATGGCTGAACGCCAGGCTGGGCATCTCGCGCTCCAACGGCCGGACGACCTGGCGGCTCGGTGGCTACCGCCAGCTCTCGGTGGCGAACGACTGGGGCTCTCCGCTCGCCTTCGGCAGCGGCCTTGGGGCACTCGTCTTCGGGCGCGACGACGGCTTCTACTACCGGTCGACAGGCGCCGAGCTGTCGCGGACGTCGACGCGCGAGGGCGGCTTTGCCACGCGGTTCTTCGCGGAGCGCCAGGCGATGGCCGGCGTGACGACGCGCTTCAACGTGGCGCGGGCACTCGGGACGCCCAGCGAGTTCGGTCCGAACTTCGCCGCGGTCGAGGGGAGCGCCTACGGCGTGTCGATCCGGGATACGCGCTCGTTCGGGCTCGATCCGCAGGGGTGGCGGACGTTCTCCGACGTCAGGCTCGAGGGCGGGTGGTTCGACCCTGCCGATCATGCCGTGGCGGAGGCGCACGTCTTCTCCCGCGCGGCAGCGGACCTGACGTTCTCGCACGGACTGGGCGAGAGAGCTCGCGGCGGCGCTGACCGTGGGTGGTGGCGTCTCCGACCATGCGCCGCCGCAGCGCTACTTCTTCCTCGGCGGCACGCCGACGGTGCGCGGCCAGCGTCCGGGCTCGGCAATCGGCGACAGCTACTGGATTGGCCACTTCGAGCTGGGCGGCGGGTCCGCCAGCGTACGCCGCATCCTGTTCGGCGACATCGGGTGGGCCGGCGCGCGCAGCGACTGGCAGCATCCGGGCCGGCCGTTGAGCGGTGCCGGTGTCGGGATCTCCTGGCTCGACGGCCTGTTCCGCGCCGACCTCGCGCGCGGAATCTACCCGAGCCGGAAGTTCCGCTTCGACCTGTACGTCGACGCCAGGTTCTGATCGCCGCCGGGATTCCGCCCCTCCGGCGCCGGCGGAAGGCCGGACTGTCGGCCCCTCACTCCGTTGGCCACATTTGCGTTCCTCAACCGCGGAGGAGCGACAATGTGGAAGGAGTTCAAGGCGTTCCTGATCAAGGACAACGTCGTCGGGCTGGCGATTGCCGTGATCCTGGGCATCGCGCTGAACGCCGTCGTCGGGTCGATTGTCAACGACATCATCATGCCGGTGGTGAACCTGGCAACCGCCGCTACGGGCGGTAACTGGAAGGACTGGTTCATCCCGTTGACGAGTGCGGGCAAGGATGGGCCCAAGCTGCTCATCGGAAGCCTGCTGGGGAATCTCCTCAACTTCTTCGTCATCGGCTTCATCTGCTGGCGCATCGCGAAGGCGTTCGTGAAGCCGAAGGAAGGCTGACGGGACGCCAGCCGCTCGTCGGGCGCGCCGGGAGGCGCAGCGCCTGACGAGCGGTACGACTGGCGGATGGCGGGGAGCGGCGCGACGGCTCCTCCCGTCCGGCGTGCGGGACGCCCGCTAGAGCGTGATCTCTCCGCTGCAGACGAGGACGCTCGCCCCGCCCACGCGGACCGCCACGGTCGCCCCCTCGGCCTTGTCGACCTCGATCGCGAGGAGCGACGGTCGTCCCATCTCGTAGCCCTGCTCGACTACCCACTGCAGCGTCCCGTCGGTGCGGCCGTCGCGGCTGGCGAGGTAGCCACCTAACGCCGCGCACGCCGACCCGGTGGCGGGGTCCTCGGGCACTGAGACGCTGGGGGCGAACATCCGGGCGCGGACGTCGTGCCCGGCCTCCTCGGCGTCCATCGCGAAGATCATGACCATCGCGCCGGGCGTGCCCGCGAGCGACTGCTCCCAGGCATCGAGACGGATGCGTGCGCGACGGACGACCTCGCGGTTGCGCACGGGCACGAAGGCGAACGGGAGGCCGCAGGAGACGATCTCCGGGAGCCAGGCGCCGTCCAGCAGGTCGGCCTCGTCGATCGAGAGTGCCGCCGCGACCTCCGCGGGCGCGGGCAGCGCCGGGCCGGTCTCCGGGAGCTTCGCCACCGAGAGCTGGCAGAAGACCGGCTGCCCTCGTTCGCGGCGGATCGTCACCGGCACCGGCCCGACCCGCTCCTCGAAGACGATGTGCGTCTCGTCGCCGGTCATCTGCATGGCCCCGATCGACGCCAGTACGAAGGCCGTTCCCACCGTGGGGTGGCCGGCGAAGGGCACCTCGCCGCCGGGGGTGAAGATGCGCACGCTGCGCGCGTGGGCACGGTCGGCCGGTGGAAAGACGAACGTCGACTCCGAGTAGTTGAATTCACGCGCAATCGCGAGCATCTCGGCGTCCGAGAGCCCGGTGGCGTCGGGGAGCACGGCGAGCTGGTTGCCGCCGAAGCGCGTCGACGTGAAGACGTCGGCCGTGAAGTACGAGAAGTGGCGCACGGAGGACCGTGGAGTGGAAGGTCGGCGCCGGCCCGTTGGGGGCGGCGCCGGACGGGGCGACGCGCGAGTCGGCGGCATCGCCGACCCGCGCCTCACCTCGCGACGCTACTCGGCACCCATGAACGGGTACCGGTAGTCTGTCGGCGGCACGAACGTCTCCTTGATCGCGCGAGGGCTCACCCAGCGCATCAGGTTCCAGCTTCGAGCCCGCCTTGTCGTTCGTGCCCGACGCGCGCGACGCCGCCGAAGGGCTGCTGGCCGACCACCGCGCCGGTCGGCTTGTCGTTCACGTAGAAATTGCCGGCGGCGTTGCGCAGCGCGCCGAGTGCCTCGCGGACGGCGCGCCGGTCGCGCGCGAAGACCGCGCCGGTCAGGGCGTACGGCGACGTCGCGTCCACGGTGCGCAGGGTCTCGCTCCACTTCGCGTCGTCGTAGACCCAGGTGGTCATGACGGGCCCGAAGATCTCCTCGCACATCAGGCGATAGTCCGGCGAGCGGTGGCCTCGATGAGCGTCGGCTCGATGAAGTAGCCCGACGTCACCCTTCGCCCCGCCGCCGGCGATGATGCGCGCGTGCGCCTTCGCATCGGCGAGGTACTCGCTGATCTTGTCGAACGCCTTCCTGTCGATCACCGCGCCCATGAAGTTGCGGAAGTCGCGGACGTCGCCCATCCGGATCTCCTGCATGAGCGCGACGGTGCGGTCGCGCACCTCGCGGCCACAGGCGAGCGCGGGAGGTACGCCCGGCTCGCGGCCGAGCACTTCTGCCCCTGGTACTCGAAGGCACCGCGCGCGATGGCCACCGCCACGGTCTGAGGGTCGGCCGACGGATGCACGACGATGAAGTCCTTGCCGCCGGTCTCGCCGACGATGCGCGGATACGTGCGGTACTGCGCCATGTTCGCGCCGATCGTCTTCCACATGCTGTTGAAGACGTAGGTGCTCCCGGTGAAGTGGACGCCCGCCAGGTCGCGGTGCGCCAGGAGCCTGTCGCTGATGCTCACGGCGTCGCCGGGGACGAAGTTCACCACGCCCGGGGGGAGCCCCGCTTCCTCGAGGAGCTTCATGACGTAGTACGCCGAGAGCATCGCCGACGACGCGGGCTTCCAGACCACGGTGTTCCCCATCATGGCCGGCGACGTCGGCAGGTTGCCGCCGATGGCCGTGAAGTTGAACGGCGTGATGGCGTAGACGAACCCCTCGAGCCCGCGGTAGTCGAGCATGTTCCACACGCCGGCGCTGGAGAGCGGCTGGTCGGCGTAGATCTCCTGCGCGTAGTGCACGTTGAATCGCCAGAAGTCGATCAGCTCGCAGGCGGAGTCGATCTCCGCCTGGAACGCGGTCTTCGACTGGCCGAGCATCGTGGCGGCGTTGAGCGTGTCGCGCCAGGTGGTGGCGAGGAGTTCCGCCGCCCTGAGGAAGACCGCCACGCGATCCTCCCACGGCCACCGCGCCCACTCGCGTCGCGCCGAGCGTGCGGCTTCGATCGCGAGGTCGACATGCTCCGGCGTCGCCCGGTGCCAGTCCGCCAGCACGTGACCGTGCTCGTGGGGCATGACCGCGGTCGCCATGTTGCCTGAGCGGTACTCCTTCCCGCCGATCACAATGGGGATCTCGATGCGCTCCCGCGTCATCGCCGCCAGGCGCGCCTTGAGCGCGACCCGTTCCGGCGATCCGGGGGCGTAGCTCCGGATTGGTTCGTTGACAGGCGTGGGCACGACCCGCACGCCGTTGAACCCCACGAGCCCGGCGCCGCCGGAATCCGGGGAACCCGTCGCTGCACCGCGGGCTTCGGGGGATGTGACGGCTTCACCCGAACGGCGGGTGGCAGGGGCGGATTTTTCGCTGACTGGAGCGCTCATCGTCGGACCTCGGAAAACGTCAGGCGATCACACTTCGCATGTGACCTCGTGTGGCTATTCCTCCGGTGAAGATATCCGGGCCCCCTGATGCCGCCAACCGACGCATTTCCCGCTGTCGCGCCGGTTCGGGGCCTGACGTAGCTTCCGTGTCATTCCGGACGGACGCGACCGTCGGGGAACGCATGCAGGAGACTCGCCTGAAGAGCACGTTGCACGCACGCGCCATCGTCGCCCTCCTCTTCGCGGTACCGGCGGTGTCGTCGTGTGGTGGTCACGACGGGCCGTCGGGCCCGGGCCCGGTGGCGTCCGTCCAGCTCACGCTGCCGTCCGCCACGATCCAGGTCGGCGCGTTGCTGAGCGCGACAGTCCACTATTTCGACGTCGCGCATGCCGAGCTCACCGGATTGACGGTCACCTATACCACGTCCAATGAGCTCGTCGCGACCGTGGATGCCCGCGGTGTCGTCATCGGCGTGGCGCCCGGATCGGCCACGATTTCCGCCACGGTTGGCGGCGCCAGGGGAAGCGCGGGTGTTTCCGTGCTCCCCGTCCCGATCGCGTCCATCCGGATCTCGCCGGCAACGCCCACGGTCCGGCAGACCGGGACGATCGCGCTCTCCGCCCAGCCCCTCGATTCGACCGGCCACCCGCTGTCGGGGCGCACCGTGTCCTGGACGAGCGCCGATCCCGCGCGGGCCACCGTTGGACCCACCGGAATCGCCGCCGGGATTGCGCAGGGCAACGTCTTCATCAGGGCGGAGTCCGAGGGGCGGCGCGACAGCGTGTCGCTCCACGTGAGGGGCCTGAACGCGCCGGACATCGTGAACGCATCCACCGGCACGCTGGTGCCGGGCGGCAGCGGGAGCATCACCGGGACGAACTTCGGGGCGACGCCATCGGCGAACGTCCTGCTGGTGAACGGCGTGGTGGCGGCAATCACCTCCGCATCGCCAACGGCAATCACCTTCACGGTGCCGCCGGTGACGGCGTTGCCGTGCACGCCCACCGGGCCGGCGCTGGTGCAGGTCGTCGCCAACCAGGACACGGGGTCGACGACGATGAACCTGCAGATGACGACGCCGCGGTCACTCGGCGTGGGGGAGTCGCTCCTCCTGACGTCGCAGGCCGACGTGCGGTGCAACGAATTCGCCGTGACCGGCGGGCGGTATCTCATCACGACGTTCAACTACGCGACCAACGCGGGGGTCAAGACGTCGTTCCAGCTCCTCGGGTCGAGCGTCACCGCGGCGTCGGTCCAGCCGGCGCTCCCCGCCATCGCCGCTCCCGAACCGCGCTCGCGGGCCATGGGGCCGATGACGCCGGCACAGCGCTTTGAACGCGGTCACCTGGCGCAGCTCGACATGGAGCGCGACTTCGCCCGCACCCTCGGCGCCCGCCTCCCCGCGGCACACGCGAAGAACGTGCAGCGCGACGTCGCACAGAATCCGCCCCCCGCGGTCGGGTCGATGGTCACGTACCACATGCGCCGCACCTTCACGAACTTCAACACCTGGGACGCGGTGCGCTTCCGTGTCGTGTACGTCGGTCCCAAGGTGATCATCCTCGAGGACTCGGCGTCGGCGCTCGCCGGAACGATGGACAACGCGTACCGGAAGATCGGGCAGGAGTTCGACCAGGTGATGTACCCGCTCCTGCTCGACTTCGGCGACCCGCTCGTCGACGACGCTGCGCTCGACAACAACGGCCGCCTGATCGCGATGTTCTCGCCACGAGTGAACAACTACGTGGTGAACGGCACCCCCAACGGCATCGCGGGATTCGTGACACTCTGCGACTTCCTCGACACCGCGACGTGCCCGTCAAGCAACGTCGCCGAGGCCTTCTACGCCATCGTGCCGGACCCCAATGATGGACTCGACCTCGAGACGTGGCAGCGGATCATGCGCGGCACGTTCATCCACGAGGTGAAGCACATCGTTTCCTACGCCTGGCGCATCTACCTGAACTCCTCGCTCCTGGAGGAGACGTGGCTCGAGGAGTCCACGGCGCAGGTGGCGGCGGAGCTGTGGGCACGAACGATCTACAACAAGGGGCAGGGCACCGACATCGCGTTCGACGACGGACCGCGCTGTGACTACGCCCCGGTCTCGGCCACCTGCCCCGATCCCGCGGAGGCGATCCTCAACCACTTCGGGTACCTGTACGACCACTACAACGCCCTCGAGAGCAAGTCGATCCTCGACGACCCCCTTGGCGGCACCGACCTGGTGATCTACGGGAGCTCGTGGTCGTTCGTCCGCTGGGTGACGGATCTCTACGGGACCACCGAGGCGAACTTCCTCGGCTCGCTGGTGCAGGTCGTCGACGACCACGGTACGGCGAACATCAGCGCGCGCGCCGGGCACCCCTTCTCCGAGCTGCTCGGGCTCTGGTCGCTGGCGTCACTCGCCGACAACTACCCCGGTGCGCAGGTCCTCGACCCGCACCTCAGGCTTCCGAGCTGGAACAGCCGCGACATCCTTGCCGGCATGAGCCAGCACGTCTTCTACTCCGACGGCTCGCCGGCATTTCCCCGCGCGTGGCCCATGAACGAGCGGTTCGTCTCGTTCGGCACGTTCACCGGCGCCGAGAAGACCGTCTTGTCGCTGCCGGGCGGGGGGTTCGCGGCATGGGAACTCTCCGGCACCCAGCTCTCGCCCCAGGTGCTCGCCATACGCGCCGTCAACGGCGGGCAGCCGCCCACGACGATCGGCATGGCGATCGTCCGCATCCAGTAGCCGGGGCGCGATCCGGTGTCCGTGCGCTCGATCCCGCTCGTCCTGACAATCTTCCGGATCTGCTCGGCCCCCCTGCTGATCGTCCTCGCGGGGCTGGGAATGGAGCGCTTCTTCCTGGGGCTGGCGGTGGCCGCGCTCCTGAGCGATGCCATCGACGGCACGCTGGCGCGCCGGCTCGGCTCCGCCTCGGAGACAGGCCGGCTCCTCGACAGCTGGGCGGACCTGCTCATCGCACTGACGTCGGTCGTCGGCGCCACGCTGCTCTGGCCGGATACCATGCGCCGGGAAGCGATCTACCTTGCGCTCGTGCTCGCTGCACTCGCGGTGCCGAACGCCTACGCGCTGGTGCGCTTCCATCGCCTCCTCGGCTATCACACGATCTCTGCCAAGACCTCCGGGGTGCTGTTGAGCGTCGGCGCCGTGCTGATGTTCATCGGGGTGACGCCGGTATTGTTTCGAGCGGCGGCAGTGGTGGAGTCGATCGTGGCCCTGGAGTACATCGGCATCTCCCTGCTCGTGCCGCAGTGGAACGGCGAGATGAAGTCGATCTGGCATGCCTGGCGACTCCGCCGCGGCAGCCAGGCGGCCGGCGCCGCCGCCGGCTGACGATTCGCGCATCCTGAACCCGGCACCACGGAGCTATCAATGTCCCACTACTTCGGCGCCCACACCCACGACGCCGGCGGAATCCACATGGCCGTCCGCCGGGCAGCACGGTCCGGCATGCGGGCCCTCCAGGTCTTCACCGCGGTGCCGAAGTATTACAACGAGAAGGTCCGGGTGAAGCCCGATCGCATCGCGCGATTCTCCGCGGCCGTCGACGACGCCGGGCTGGACCGGGCGCGGATCCTCGTGCATGCCGGCTACGTCCTGAACACGGCGTCGCCGGAGCCCGAGAAGCAGGAACGCGCCAAGTCGGCGCTTGCCCGGGAGCTCGACCGGACGACGGCGCTGGGCGTGCTCGGGTGCTGCTTTCACCCCGGCTCCGCCGGTACGAGTGATCCGCAGGGCGCCATCGAGCGGATCGCGGGTGCGGTGACGCACGCGCTGGAGAGCGTCGACGGCACGTCGCGGGTGCTCATCGAGAACACCGCCGGTGCCGGACGCACCATGGGACGGACGGCGGAGGAGATCGCCGGCATGCTGGCGCTCGTGCCCGCCGCCGTGCGCCATCGCGCCGGCTACGGCCTCGACACCTGCCACCTGTTCGCCAGCGGCCACGATCTCACGGCCTCGAGGCAGGCCTGCCACGACATCATCGACAGGTTCGCCGACACGATCGGGGAGGCGCCGGCGTTCTTCCACCTGAACGACTCCGAAGGCGCCCTGGGATCCAATCGCGACCGCCACGCCCTGCTCGGCGAGGGCCGGATCGGCGTGGAGCCGTTCCGCTGGCTGCTCCAGCATCCCCGCTCGCACGACGTGCCGCTGATCCTGGAGACTCCGCAGCAGGCCGCGCCGGCCGACGACGATGATGCGCCCGATGCCAACGACGTGCGCATGATCCAGCTCCTCGAGAGCCTCGATCGCGGGTGAGCACCGACGGCTGCGCGACGACGGCTGCGCACCAGCCAGGTACGGGTCGCCGGTCAGCGTGGGCAGGTGTTCGCGAACCGGGAGGCCAGGAAGCGGCGCTCGAGGGAACGTCTCGGTGACGGAGCATGCACTCCGCGGGTTGCGCCATAGGCTGGTGATACTTAGATACTTGGCTAAGTAAACAAGTCACTACACGGCGTGCGGTGGCATCCGCCGTGCGCGGGAGCGCTTCATGCGACGCACCATCGTGTCCCTTCTCGTCCTGCTGCCTGTCGCGCCGGTGGCGGCTGCCGGCGCACAGTCCTCGGCCGCGTTCCTCCTCGTCCGGGGCAGCGACACCATTTCGGTCGAACGTTTCTCTCGCGCGCACGACCGCGTCGAGTCCGAGCTGCTGTTCTCTGCCGCCGGGAGCCGCACGAACTTCACGCTGTCGCTCCGGCCGGACGCGACTGTCGCCGAGCTGAAGAGCGACTTCAGGCAGGCGGGAGCTGCTCGCGATTCGCGGCCGGCACAGTCGGCCGTCATCCGCTTCGTGGGCGACAGCGCGATCGCCGACATCACCACGGGCGACCGCACCGTGACGCAGCGCCTGGGATCGCGCGCCGGGGCGATTCCGTTCATCAACCCGTCGTTCGTGCTCACCGAACAGGTGATCCACCGGGCGTTCGTGCTCGGTGGCGACAGTGTCGACGTCCCCGGCTTCATCGTTGCCGGTGGGCAGACCGTGCCGTTCACGGTGGTCCGGCATGGCGCGGATTCCGTCGTCGTGCGCGTGGCCGGAACGCCGACGCTGGCGAAGGTGAGCCGCTCGGGCGACATCCTGGGCGGGAGCGTGCCGTCGCAGGGGCTGCGCATCGTGCGGGTGAATTCCCTCGCGGAAGGCGCGCTGTCGGTGGCTCCGCCGGACTACTCGGCGCCGCCCGGGGCGCCCTATTCGGCGGAGGACGTGCGGATCCCGACACCCCGCGGTTACGCGCTTGCCGGCACCCTCACGCTGCCACGCGACGCAGCCCGCCCGCTGCCAGCGGTGGTGACGATCACGGGAAGCGGACAGCAGGATCGCGACGAGGCGATCCCGATGGTGCGCGGCTACGGGCTCTTTCGCCAGGTGGCGGACACGCTCTCGCGCCACGGCGTCGCGGTGCTCCGGATGGACGACAGGGGATTCGGTGCCTCGGGGGGGAACGCCGCCGGCGCCACGAGCGCCGACCTGGCCGACGACATCCGCGCCGCGGTGGCGTGGTTGCGCGCGCGGCCGGAGATCGACCCGCGGCGCATCGGTCTCGTCGGACACAGCGAAGGCGGACTGATCGCTCCGATGATCGCCGCCGACGACACGCTGCTGCGCGGGATCGTGCTGATGGCCGGTCCCGCCTGGACGGGGCGCCGGATCATCGAGTACCAGAATCGCTACCTGCTGGAGCATTCGCCGCAGGTCAAGGCGGCGGCGCGCGATTCGCTGCTGCGCGAGTCGATGAGCATGGTCGATTCGTCGGCGTCACGCGCCGCGTGGGTGAAGTACTTCATGGCCTACGATCCACTGCCGGTGGCCCGCCGGGTGCGCGTCCCGACGCTCATCCTCCAGGGGGAAACGGACCGCCAGGTGACGCCGGAGCAGGCGGCGGAGCTTGCCGCGGCCATGCGCGCCGGGGGGAATCGCGACGTCACTGAGCGCACGTTTCCGGAGACGAATCACCTGTTCCTGGCTGACCCGGACGGCAACCCGGTGAACTACGGCACGCTGCCCACGCGGACGGTGCGCCGCGAGGTGCTGGCGACGCTCGTCGACTGGATTACTCAGCGCTTTCACTCGCCCTCGACGGGCGGCGCGGCGGCTCCGCGCGGCGACGCAGGGGCGGGGATTTCGTTCGGCGCGCGGTGAATTCGGTGCGCGCGCGGTGATCGAAGCTCGAATGCGCACGCTCAATCTCCCTATTGCGTAGGGGAAGGGCGATTTTAGCTTTGGCGCGTCGGACTCGTGCTGTACAAAACGAGTTCAGCGCTTCGACCATTTCCCAGGAGACGACCGATGGCCGCGAAGAAGAAGGCCGCCAAGAAGACCGTCAGGAAGCCCGCGAAGAAGAAGGCCCCCGCCAAGAAGAAGTCCAAGCGGAAGCCGAATGCGGCGTTCATGAAGCCGATGATGCCGAGTGCTGCACTCGCCGCGGTGATCGGGCCGAAGGCGCGCCCGCGCTCGCAGGTCGCCAAGGACATGTGGATCTACATCAAGAAGCACAAGCTCCAGGATGCGAAGAACCGCCGGATGATCAACGCCGACGCCAACCTCAAGGTCGTCTTCGGCGGTAAGAACCAGGTTTCGATGTTCGACATGACGAAGCTGGTGAGCAAGCACCTTTCCTGAGGCGCTACACATCAGGTCGTGTCCGGGGAGGCGCGCTCCAAGCGGGGCGCGCCTCGCCGCATCCGGCACTCTCGGGCCCGCGCCCCGTAGTTACATTGACCCCCGCAGGCGCCGGCTCCCGACCCACTCCCACCAGCCACCGTGTCCCGCAGCCGCAAGCGATCGAAGGACGCTCCCGCAAGCGACAAGCCGAAGAACGTCGTCGCCGCTGCGCGCGCGAAGTCGGGGAGGCGGCGCCCGTCGTCGCGCGTGGTCTGGGAGAACGTCAAGGGATTCGGCGGGGCGATCCTCATCTTCCTCGTCGTCCGCACCTTCCTCGTCGAGGCGTATCGCATTCCCTCGCCGAGCATGGTGCCAGCACTGCTCGTCGGCGACTGGCTGTTCGTCAACAAGCTGGTGTACGGCCCGCACGTCCCGTTCACCAGCGTGAACCTGCCGGGTTACGCTGATCCCAGGCGCTACGACATCGTCGTCTTCGTCTCGCCGCCGCAGGTGGACCAGCCGTGGGACCCGACGCCGACCCTCGTGAAGCGGCTGTGCGGCATGCCGGGCGATACGATCTACATGCGGGACGGAAAGTTCTTCGTGAACGGCGTGGAGCAGCAACAGGGATACGGCGCCACCTCGGTGCCGCTCGATCCGGCAATCGCGAACGAGGCAAACGAGCTCTTCCTCTGGCAGAACCAGTTCGCGCTGCGGACCTCGCGGTTCGGACCGGCCCCGAATCCCCCGCTGCACGACAACTGGGGGCCGCTCGTCATCCCGCCGCGGCACTACTTCATGATGGGCGACAACCGCTACGACTCGAAGGACAGCCGCTACTGGGGTTTCGTCCCCCGCGACAACGTCCGCGGGCGCCCGATGTTCGTGTACTACTCCTGGAACGCCGACGACAGCGATCGTCCGCTCCCGTTCATCACCGACATCCGCTGGCGGAGGATCTTTCACCGGATCCGGTGACGGCCGGCCCGGCGGCCGCATTGTCCCGGCCGACGCGGCGCGCGTCATTGCCTTGCCCCCCGATCGTCGGGGGCGCAACGTAGCGGCACCCCCTCACCCCCAGGTGTCAGATGCGCACGCGAATGGTGGCAGCAGCAGCACTCGTCGGTGGCCTGGTTGGCGGCTATGGCATCGCCCGAGCCACGCCGGCCGCCCAGGGGACACCGATGAAGGAGGTCGCGAACGGCATCACGTATCACATGCCGTACGGCCGCCCCACGCGCCCGTTCACGCCGGCGGTGCAGGTCGGCGACCTGCTCTTCCTCGCCGGACAGATTGGCACCAGTGCCAATGCCCAGGGAGGCGTCGTGCCCGGCGGCATCCAGGCCGAGACGCGCCAGGCCATGCTGAACATCAAGGATGTGCTCGAGAAGTCCGGCTCGTCGATGGACCGCGTCGTGAAGTGCACGGTGTTCATGGCGGACATGAAGGAATGGGACGCGATGAATGAGGTGTACGCCAGCTTCTTCCCGAAGTACAAGCCGGCGCGCAGCGCCTTCGGCGCCACCGGCCTGGCGCTGAATGCCCGGGTGGAGATCGAGTGCATGGCGAAGGCGGGGTAGGCAGCGGTGGCGGCGGACGGGGCGCCGGCGGTGCGATCGGCAGCCCCGCGGGACCGACCCGCCCGCCGGCGTGCCGCGGGACGGGCCCCACCCCGCCGTCGCCTGCCTCCTCGTCAGGCGGGCCGCGTCCGGCGCCGCATCGTCTCCCGGAATTCCTTCCAGCGGTGCGGGCTCACCCTCACCCGGGCTCCGGTCGACAGCACCACGACGTGTTCGCCGCGCCCGTCGCGGGTGATTTCGCGCACGCTGGCGAGGTTCACGATCGCCGAGCGGTGGACGCGCGCAAAGCGGCGCGGGTCGAGGCGCGCGGCGAGGACGTGCATTCGCTCGCGCAGCAGGTACGATTTCGGGCCGACGTGCAGGCGCGCGTAGTACGTGTCCGCCTCCACCCAGTCGATGTCACCGGTCCGCAGCACGACGTCGCGCTGGCCGGTGCGGACCATCACCTCACCCCAGTACGGTCCGTCGTCGACCCCCATGGTCGCCAGCGCCGTCGCCTCCCGCGCCGCCGCCTGGAGGCTCGCCGCCCAGTCGGTCACGGCGCGCAGGCGCAGCTGCTCGCGTGCGCGGCGCAACGTCTCCTCGAGGCGCGCGGGCTGCACCGGCTTCAGCAGGTAGTCGAGCGCGCGCACGCGAAATGCCTCGAGGGCAAAGCGGTCGAACGCCGTCACGAACACCACATACGGCATCCGCGCGGCGTCGAGCCGCGCCACGACGCCGAAGCCGTCGAGCCCCGGCATGCGGATATCGAGCAGCAGCAGGTCGGGCGCCACGTCGCGCACCGCGCGTATGGCCGCGGACCCGGACGCGCAGGTGGCGACCACGGCGACGTCGCTGCGGGCCCGCAGCAGCTGCAGGATGTCCGCGCGCGCGAGCGGCTCGTCGTCCACCACGGCGACGCGGAGCCTGTCGGCGGGATGCGCAGGTGCGCCGCCGGTCGTCACGTGGCGCGCCTCACCCGTTCCGTCCCGCGTCCGACGCCGCCACGGCGTCGCGCACCGGCAGCACCACCACGGCCGACGCCCCTCCGGACGCGAGGTTGTCGAGCGTGAGCGAGGCGCTGGCTCCATACAGGTGCCGAAGGCGCGCCCGCGTATTCCCGATGCCGATCCCCTCGTGCGCCGGGCGTCCCGCGTCCGCCAACGCGAAGCCGTCGCCGCTGTCGGTAATCGCGATCCGCAACGCGCCGTTCGATCGCGCGATGCACACGCGTACGTCGCCCATGCCCTCGCGCGGCTCGACGCCATGCCGGATCGCGTTCTCCACCAGCGGCTGGAGCAGCATGGCTGGAATGAGGCAGCCATGTGCGCCGGCGTCGACGTCCAGCGTGACGCGGAGGCGGTCGCTGAACCGCATTCCCTGGATGAAGAGATAGTCCCCCAGGAGCTCCACCTCGCGCGCGACGGTGTTGAGCGGCTCGGCGCCGCTGCCCAGGGTCTGTCGCAGGAGCTCGCCGAGGCGGCGAATCACGTCGCGGGCGTCGGCGGTGCGGCCCTGCGCCAGGAGTCCCGAGATGGCGCTCAGCGTGTTGAACAGGAAGTGCGGATTCAACTCCATGGCGAGGGCGTCGAGCCTGGCCCGCGTCCGGTGGCCTCGAGCGTGGCGGCGTGACCTCGACTGCGCGCGCTGCTCGGCCTCCGCGCGCGCCGAGCGGGCGGAGTCGATGGCGATGAAGGCCCCGGCCGCTGCCCCGTAGGTCACGACGCTCTCGAGGAAGTAGCTGCCGAAGAACCGGGCGATCTCGTTCGGCAGGGTGAGCGCGGGTTGCGCCGCCTGTCCCGTCGTGAGCCAGTAGACCGCCGCCACCGCCGGAAGCTGCAGGCAGGCCACCACCATCGCCGATACGACGTGGGCCGCCAGCGAGCCCCACGGTCGTCCCTGGCCGAATGGAAAGCGCTCGGCCAGCCAGGCGATGAGTGGCGTGAGCGCCAGCCAGGAGAGCCACCACGGCATGCCGTTGACGAGCGCGGAGGAGAGCGCCCACGGGCGTCCGGTGGCGCGCGACAGCACGTACGTCTGGGCGCACTGCACGAGGCCGAGCCCGATCCAGATCCACCCGGCGACGAGGAACAGCGAGCGGTGGCGGCGCCACCACGCCAGCGGGTCCGTGGTCGCGAGCGAGACGTCCATGCCCGGGAGAATAGCGCGCGCCGTCGACGGGACACAGAGGCGAGCCGCCGCAGGTGCCGGCGTCGTTGCAGGACGACGGCGTTTCGTTGCGCGGAGGCGTGCCCCGGCTGCACCACCCCTCCTCCGCAGGCGACGGCGGTGCATATGTACGCCCACGATGCGGGTCATACGGGCGCGGGAGGGCGCATGCGAAACAGCTCGTCAGGCAGGTCCCCGGCAGGTTCCTCACGTGTCCCGCGACGGTCGCCACGCGTCGCGGCCGGACTCCTCGCGCTCGGGTGGGCGTGGCTCTGGGGATGTACCCGGCCGGCACAGGGGTCGTCGGCGTCCGACCCCGCGGACCCGGCGTCGTACAGCCGGGAAGTCCGGGAGGGCTACGACCGGGTCCGCACCGCCACCGACCGGTTCCACATGCTCGATTCGGCCGTCGTCGCCGGGTACGACTCGAGCGTGACGCTCTGTTACGCCGACTCGACGCAGGGAGCGATGGGCTACCATCACATGAACCACGCGTACATGGACGCGCGCGTGGACGTCGAGCACCCGGAGATCCTGCTCTACGAACGGCTCGCCGACGGTGGCTACCGGCTGAACGGCGTGGAGTACATCGTGCCCTATCGCCTCTGGCCGCGCGACTCGACGCCGCCGGTCCTGATGGGACGCGACATGCTGCGCAGCGACCCGCTCAGGGTCTGGTACACGCACATGTGGGTCTGGACCCGCAACCCGTCCGGCCTCTTCGCCAACTGGAATCCGGACGTGCACTGCCCAGCAGCCGGCTGAGGCGCGGATTGCGTCGGCGCTGCGCATCGGCGCCCGGGCCACCGTGGGGGAAGTGTGGGAAACGGACGGTGGTCCGCGGCGCCAGCCTGTGGCGTCACCGGGGACGCCGCGGTGCGGACGTGCGTGGGCCTGGCCGACCTTTTCCCGGCCGTGGCGCGCACACAAGTTGCACGGCATGCAACTGGAGCGTGTCGTTCCGGATCGCTGGAGGCGCTGGACGGGATGGGCGGGCCGCGGGGTGATCCTGGCCATGGCGGCCCTGGCCACGCCCGGCGTCGGCGCACCGTCCCTGGCCGCGGCCGGTGGCACCGTCCGCCGCGACTCCCTCTGGTCGCAGGCGTTAGGTATCCACAAGCACCTCTGGGTGTGGCTCCCGCCGTCGTACCGAGCGGAGCCGGCGCGCCGCTACCCGGTGGCCTACTACCTCCACGGCGCCTTCGGCAGCGAAACCGATTGGGTGCGCCAGGGGCACCTGGACGTCACCCTCGACTCGCTGGTCGCCGCTGGCGCCCCCGAGATGATCGTCGTCATGCCCGACGGCGACGACGGCTGGTACACGACGTGGAACTGGCTCGGCGACTACAATGCCTGCCGCCGCAACAGGCCGGCCGGTGCCGAGCCGGCGGCAACGTACTGCGTGCCGTGGCCGCACTACGACGACTACATCGCCCGTGACCTCGTTGCCTGGGTCGATGCGCACTACCGCACGCTCGCCGATCGCCGGCATCGCGGCGTGGCCGGACTCAGCATGGGCGGCTATGGCGCCGTCGCGCTGGCGCTGGCGTATCCCGATGTCTTCAGCGCCGCGGCAAGTCACTCGGGCGTGGTGAGCCCCCTGCAGCAGGGACAGGGACCGGACGGCGTGATGCGCTATCCGCCGAGCATCGACTCCCTCCGCACGGCGATCCCGCCAGCGCTCTGGGCAATCATGGAGCCGGCGTTCGGAAAGGACACCGCGGCCTGGTACGCGCGCGACCCGATCCGGCTCGCCGCCAGGCTTCAGGCGCGCGACCGCACGTCGCTTCCGGCGCTGTTCATCGATTGTGGTGTGTCCGACCCGTTCATCGGCGAGAACCGCGCCTTCGATCGCGGACTGCGTGCCCTGGGCATTCCGCACGAGTACGCCGAGTGGCCGGGGTCGCACACCTGGAGCTACTGGCGTCGCCACTCGGCGGAGAGCGCCGCGTGGATGGCGCACCAGCTCGCGCGGGACGAACCGTCCGCCAGGGAGGCCGGATCGCGGCGGAGCGTGTCCGGCGTCACCGAATGAGTGCGACCTGGGTGGCTGTCGGTCCCTGATCGTCGCGCCTAGCTTTCAGTGCATGCCGGACTTCTTCCCGCGACACACCGCGAACTGGAAGCTGGAGGAGCCGCCGGCCTTTCGCCGGCTTACGCTCTCCGTCGTCGAGATGGCGGTGCTCACCGGCGTCCTCCTCCGGGTGTATCGCGCCCTCGTCCTCTCCCGCGCGCCGGAGGGGAGCTGGCAGTTCCTGGGGGCCACGCTGACCTTCGGGTTGCTGCTGCTCTTCGGCATGGTCACGCTGCACCTCGGCAACTACACCCTCAAGCACTGGTCGTGGCGGGCCCCGCTGTTCGGGGTGGTCGAGGCTGCCGCCGAGGCGGTCACCAGCCTGCTCCTGATCGCCCTGCATCGTGAGCCGTTAGGCACTGCCCGGGCGACCTTTGGCGACTGGCTGGGGCTGGCGCGCGACATCTTCGTCTGGCGCATCCTGACGATCATCGGGTTCGCCCTGCTGCTGGCCGGGGTGGTCCAGGCCACGCGCACGTTGCTCGTCCGCCACGACGCCCGCGGCCACACGCTCGAGGCCGTGCACCACGAGATGGCGC
This sequence comes from uncultured Gemmatimonadaceae bacterium, assembly GCA_963761075.1. Lineage (GTDB taxonomy): Bacteria > Gemmatimonadota > Gemmatimonadetes > Gemmatimonadales > Gemmatimonadaceae > CAVXFN01. The sequence continues at coordinate 551,168 of CAVXFN010000005.1, read as the reverse complement.
GGAACAGCTCCACGCACGGCAAGGCCTGACCCGACGGCCCGCCGGCGGACGGCTTCCGCCCGGCGCCACCCTCACGCACATCTTGCGCGTTCCCCCACGCGCTCCCGCGCCAATCGCAAGCGCGCGTCGCCGCCCGCCGCCTTCCGCACCGATTTGCCCGTGCAATACACCCGACTTGGATCGACAGGTCTCGTCGTTTCACGCGTCTGTCTGGGATGCATGTCGTACGGCTCCCGGCAGTGGCGCCCCTGGGTGCTGGAGCGCGACGAGGCACTGCCGTTCTTCCGGCGCGCCATCGAGCTCGGCATCAACTTCTTCGACACCGCGGATGCGTACTCCCTCGGCGCCAGCGAGGAATTGACCGGGCAGGCGCTGCGCGAGTACGGGCGGCTCGAGGAGCTCGTCATCGCCACCAAGGTGCGGTTCAAGATGGGCGACGGGCCGAACATGGTCGGGCTCTCGCGCAAGCACGTCATCCAGGGGTGCGAGGCGAGCCTGCGACGACTCGGCGTCGACACGATCGACCTCTACCAGATCCACCGGGCCGATGGCGCCACGCCGCCGGAGGAGACGCTCGCCGCGCTCCACCATCTCGTGCAGCAGGGCAAGGTCCGCTACCTCGGCGCCAGCACGATGTTCGCCTGGCAGCTGATGCAGATGCTGTCGGTCTCCGAGCGGAACGGGTGGGCGCGCTTCGTCTCGATGCAACCGCACTACAACCTCATCTACCGCGAAGAAGAGCGGGAAATGCTCCCTCTCTGCGCCGACCAGGGACTGGGTGTGCTGCCGTGGTCGCCGCTGGCGCGCGGGTTGCTCGCGGGCGGGCGCCGGCAGGGAGAACACTCGACATCGGCGCGCGACGCCAGCGACGCGCCGCTGGCCGACTCGCTCTACGACCAGCCGGGCGACTGGGAGGTGGCCGACGCCGTCGGGCGCGTTGCCGGCGCGCGCGGGGTGTCTCCCGCCCAGGTAGCGCTGGCGTGGCTGCTGTCGCGGCCAACAGTGACCGCGCCGATCGTCGGGGCGACCAGGCTGCCCCACCTCGAGGATGCCGTGAAGGCGGTGGACCTCCGGCTCACCGCCGAGGAGTGCGCCGCGCTCGAGGCCCCGTATCGCCCGCACGCCGTCCGCGGCTGGTACGACGGGGGCGCCCCGCTGCCGTCGTCACGATAGAACGAGCGCAACGAACCTGAAGGCGTTCACTCCGACCCCGGGAGCCTGCACACCATGCGCCTGAACGACGTCGCACTCCTCGCGCTGCTCATCCCGGCTCCGGCGGTCGCCCAGGCCCCGGCGCGCCCCTTTGGCACCCAGCGCGAGCAGGCGGCCATGCAGCAGGCGTGGCTGCGCATGCGACTGGAGACGGTCCTGCCCGGACTGATGCGACGGCACGGCATCGACATGTGGGTGGTGCCGATGCGGGAATACAACGAGGACCCCGTTTTCTCGTCGCTCGTCTCGCCCGAGACGTTCGCCGCCCGACGTCGCACCATCTACGTCTTCTTCGACCGGTGCGCCTCCGCCGGCCGGACCGACCCCGGGGACGGCTCGTGCATCGAGCGGATTGCCCTGGGCGGGACGTCGCAGGGCGGCCTCTACGACGCGGTGCGCGCCACCACGGCCGTCGAGGCGCCGGTGGGAGGGCAGCGCGCCGAGCTCTGGGGAGACGACCAGTGGAAGGTCCTGCGGGAGGTCATCGAGGCGCGCACGCCGAAGGTGATCGGCATCGACGTCTCCCGGACCTTCGCCTTCAGCGACGGGCTGAGTGCCGGGGAACTCGAGGGCATGAGTGCCGCGTTAGGTCCGGCGTGGACGGGGCGCTTCCGGCGGGCCGAGGACCTCCCGCTGGAGCTGATCGCCACGCGGCTCCCCGGGGAGGAGGCGTTCTACGGAAAGCTGCAGGACCTGGTCTGGGAGCTCATCGACCGCATGTACTCCACCCAGGTGATCACGCCCGGCGCGACCCGCACCAGCGACCTGGTCTGGTGGTGGCGGCAGCAGGTCACCGATCGTGGCCTCGGCACCTGGTTCCAGCCTTCGATCGAGGTGCAGCGCCGGGGAATGACCGAGGAGCAGCTCGGGGACGATCCGGTCATCCAGCAGGGCGACGTGCTGCACTGCGACGTTGGCATCACCGCGCTGCGACTGAACACCGACACGCAGCACATGGCCTACGTGCTGCGCGACGGCGAGTCGGACGCCCCCGCCGGCCTTCGCCAGGCACTGCGCAACGCCAACCGCCTTCAGGACATCCTGTTCGAGCAGATCCAGCCGGAACGCAGCGGGAACGAGGTGCTCGCTGCCGCGCGTGCGACGATGAAGGCCGAGCGACTTGAAGGCACCGTCTATTCGCACCCCATCGGCATGAACGGACATGGTGCCGGCCCGCTCATCGGCCTGTGGGACTACCAGGACGGTGTGCCGGGGCGCGGTGACGCCAGGATCATCCCGAACATGTGGTTCTCGTCGGAACTGCAGGTGACGACCCCGGTGGCGGAATGGGGCGGACAGCCCGTGCGGATGGCGCTCGAGGAGGACTTCGTCGTGGCCGCCAACGGTACGCCGCACTGGGTCCACGGGAGGCAGGACCGGCTTCATCTTGTTGGACCGGCCGGCGCCCGCTGAGCGCGTCTCCCACCGCGGGCCGTCGCACCAGGGCGATATATTCCGGATGCGGGCACGCCAATCGTCAGAGCCTCTCCATGACAGAGAAAGAGAACAGGAAGCGACTGATTGTCGTCGGCGACCGGGTGCTCGTGAAACCCGAGGAGGGCGAGGAACGGAGCCGTGTCGGGCTCTACCTCCCGCCGACCGCGCTCGACAGCCAGACGGTGCAGGGTGGCGAGATCGTCGCCACCGGACCGGGGCTGCCGATGCCCGACCCGGGTGAGTCGCACGACGAGCCCTGGCGCACCGGGCCGCGCGAGACGCGATTCGTGCCAATGCAGGCCCGCATGGGTGACTACGCCCTGTTCTTCAGGAAGGCGGCGGTCGAGATCACCTTCGAAACCGTGCGATATCTCGTGATTCCGCAGAGCGCGATCCTGGCGCTGGTGCGGGAAGAGGAGACCGTGACCGATGAGTACTGAGCGAAGGGAACCCCTCGCGATCGCGCACGGCGGCAACGCCGCCAACACGCGACCGACGATGTACGACGAGCGCTTCGTGATCCCGATGCGCCGTGAACTGACCGAGATCGGGTTCGAGGAACTGCGCACCGCCGAGGTGGTCGACGCGACCCTCCCCGCGGCCAAGGGGACATCGCTCGTGGTCGTGAACTCGATCTGCGGCTGCGCCGCCCGGAATGCGCGGCCGGCGGTGCGCGCGGTGATGCAGCATGCCGTGCGCCCCGATCACCTCTTCACGGTCTTCGCGGGCCAGGATCCCGAGGCGACGGCGCAGGCGCGCGGATACTTCACCGGCTACCCGCCCTCCTCACCGTCGATGGGGATGTTCCGCGACGGGAAGCTGGTGTGGATGCTCGAGCGCTGGCAGATCGAAGGCCGGCCGGTCGAGGCGATCGCCGCCGACCTGGCCGCGGCGTTCGATGCCTGGTGTCCGCCCGCGGCCGGTACGTAGGTCCGGCGCCACCCCGGTCCCGCCTCGTCCTCGTCCTCGTCCCCGGATTTCGGGTACGGCATGGTCGTCACCCTCTACTCCGGTCGCCGCGCTCCGGACATCGCGGAGATTGCCAGCCGCCTGGCGACGGCGTTCGCGCGGGCGCTCGGCGCAGGTCGTGTGGCGCTGGTGTCCATGACGCACGAGCATCCAGGTACACCGGCCGGCGTGACTGTTCATCGCCTCGGCGCGAGCGATGCCGACGCACTCTCCGACCTGCTGCCGGCGCTGCGGCCGGGTCACGCCGCCACCGTGCTCGCCGTGAGCGACCGGCGGACCGACCGCGCGTTCGTCGCGTTCGAGCAGGGAGACCGCGTGCTGCTCGTGAGCGACCTCTCCGTGGCCGGCCTGCGTGAGGTCCAGCGCGTGCTGCGCCTCAGCGACTCGCTGGGCTATCCGTTCGGCCGCATCCGCGTGGTCCTGCGCGTCGACGACGAGGACGCCCCGGTCTCGCCAGCGGACGCGGCGGCCGCCCTGAAGCGCGAGATCTACTGGCGGCTTCCCGCCCGCGAGAGCCCCGGCGAGGACGCCAGCTACGACGGCCTCGCACGGCAGCTCCTGAGCGACCTGCCCGGTCCGGCCAGTGGAGGCGCCGCGGCTACCCTGCCCCTGTAAGGCCGTCCTCTATTCCTGACGCGCCCACCCGCTCGAGGAAGATCTGGTGGAGCGACGGCTGCACCAACTCGAAGCGCGACACGCGGGCGCCGCTTGCCAGCACGCGCTGCAGCAGCGCCTGCGGGTCCGCGTGGTCCGCGAGTTCGATCTCGAAGTACCGGTTCGAGTCGTCCACCCGCTTCACAAGCTGCCGGTCCGCGAAGATCGTCGAGACCTGGTCGCCCGACTCCACCGCGAGTGCCACGTGGCGACCGCCGTGCGTCGCCTTCACCTCCGCCAGCGGACCGTCAAGGACCTTGCTCCCCCGGGAGATGATGCACACCGCGTCGCACATCCGCTCGGCGTTGTCCATGAGGTGCGTGCTCAGGATCACCGTCTTGCCGCCGCGACGCAGGTCGACGATGGAATCCTTCAGGGCCTGGGCGTTTATCGGGTCGAGGCCGCTGAACGGTTCGTCGAGCACGACAAGATCGGGCTCGTGAAGCAGCGTGCCGATGAACTGCACCTTCTGCTGCATGCCACGGGAGAGGTCGTCGATCTTCGCCTCCCCCCAGTCCTTCTCCGCCGAGCGCAGTCCCAGCCGCTCGAGCCAGGCGCTGATGCGCACGTCCGCCACCTTGCGCGAAACGCCCTTCAGCTCCGCCAGGAACCGCAGGAGCCGCCGGACCTGCATCTTCTTGTAGAGGCCCCGTTCCTCGGGCAGGTACCCTACCCGTTCGGTGAAGCGCGGCCCGCTGTTCGATTCCCCGAAGACCCTGATGCTCCCCTCGTCGGGCTCGATGATGTTCAGGATCATCCGGATCGTGGTCGTCTTGCCCGCGCCGTTGGGTCCGAGCAGGCCATAGACGACGCCGCGTGGCACCCGCAGCGAGACGCCGCGCACCGCCGTGTGCCCGGCAAAGCGCTTGACCACGGTGTCGAGTTCGACGGCCGGTGTGGACATCGGAGGGGTGCCGGGGCGTGGTGGAGGAGACAATATAGAGGCGTGAGGCAACGGGAGCGTCGGACGCCGATGCGTGGAGCTGCGCGGAAAGGACTCGAACGTCGTGCCTGAGCGCGCGTCGGAATGGCGCATGCGCCACGCCGTCTTTTCAGTGCTGGCCGCCGTCATCGGGTCGCTGTTGCTGCTGTTCCTGGCCGCGCCGGTTGCCGGGCTCATCGTGCGCGGCGGCCGGAGCGGCCTCTCGCGGATCGGCGTCGACAGCGAACTGCGCCAGGCGCTCGCGCTCACGGCGATCACCGCCACGGTGGCCACGCTGCTCGGCGTCGTCGGCGGCACGCCGGTGGCATACGCCCTGGCGCGCATCCGCTTCCGCGGGCGCGCCATACTTTCCGCGGTACTCGACCTGCCGCTCCTGATCCCGCACCCTGTGGCGGGCATCGCGCTCCTGCTGGTGCTCGGCCGGGAGACGGTGGCCGGACGCGCAGCGCTCGCGCTCGGGCTGCGCGTCGTGGGAACGCCGGTGGGCATCGTCTGCGCCATGCTGTTCGTCTCCGCGCCCCTCTACATCAGCGGTGCCCGCGAGGCCTTCTCGCGGGTCGACCCGCGCTTCGAGGCCGTTGCCCGCACGCTTGGCGATGATGCGTGGGCCGCCTTCCGGCGCGTCACCCTGCCGCTCGCCAGGCGGGGGATGCTCGCCGCGTCCGTGGTGATGTGGGCGCGCGCGGTGAGCGAGTTCGGCGCCATCGTCATCCTCACCTACAATCCGAAGACCGCGAGCGTCCTGAGCTACGACCGTTTCACGACGTTCGGCCTGCCGGAGGCGCTCCCGGTGGCGGCGGTCATGGCGATCCTTGCCCTGATACCGCTCACCCTCTTGCGGGCGCTGCGCTCGGACCACGTCCCCCGGGGGCCGTCGTGATCGAGGCGCGGGGACTCGGCGTGCGGGTCGGCTCGTTCGAGATGCGCGACGTGTCGTTCGACGTCCCGACGGGACGCTATGGCGTGGTGATCGGTCCGGCGGGGTCGGGCAAGACGACGCTGCTCGAGGCGATTGCCGGCGTCGCCCCGTTGAGCGCCGGGACCCTGCGGCTCGACGGCCGGGATGCCGGCCGCCGCGCCCCCGAACTACGTGCGCTCGGCCTCGTGTACCAGCAGGGGTACCTGTTCCCGCACCTGACGGTGGCCGAGAACGTCTGGTACGGCGCGAGCGACAGGAAGACCGTCGCCGAGCTGCTCGAACGATTCGGCATTGCCGACCTGCGCGATCGCGATGTCGTCTCCCTCAGCGGCGGCGAGCGCCAGCTGGTGGCGCTCGCGCGCACGCTCGCCCGGCGCCCCACCATCGTCCTTCTCGACGAGCCGTTCAGCGCGCTCGATCCGCGACGACGCGCGATGACGCGGCGTGAGGTCCGGGCGCTGCACCGGGAGTGGGGATTTACCGCGCTCCAGGTGACGCACGACTTCTCGGAGGCCGGGCTGCTCGGCGACGTGGCGATCCTGCTCGATCGGGGCCGCGTCCTGCAGTACGGCGCGCCACAGGACGTCTTCCGGAAGCCGGCGTCGCCGTATATCGCGGAGTTCCTCGGGGCCGAAAACGTCCTCGCCGGCGAGGTGCGGATCCTCGCGGACGAGCGACCCGACTGGCTGCAGGGGGAACCGGTGGAGCTCGCCCAGGGCTCGCACGCCATCGAGTTCCGCGCCGGACCGCTCACCATCCACACCGTCGGCAACGTGCACGAGGGGAATGGCTACGCGGTGATCCGCGCGGAGGAGGTCGTCCTGTCCGGCGCACCGTCGAACACGTCGGCGCGGAACCTCTTTCGCGGTCGCATCAGCGAGGTCCGGGTGCTTGGCGCCGTGGCCCGCGTCGTCGTCGACGTGGACGGCGTGCCGATCGTGGCGGTGGTCACGACGCGCTCGGCGCAGGAGATGCCGCTGCGGGAAGGCGCGGAGGTGTACGCGACGTTCAAGGCGATGGCGGTGCACCTGTGCTAGGCGAGCGCGTCGTCCCGACTGTCTCCTGGTCCGTCAGCACGGAGCGCGAATGACGGCGATCACCCAGGAGGCGCTGCGACGCCAGCTCGTCGCCGACAACGACGAGGTCAGCCGGAGTGTCGTCGCGCTCGCCGGAGACCTCGATGCGCAGGAAGTGCTCCGGCCGCCCGCGGACGGCGGGTGGAGCGCGGGCCGCCTGCTGGAGCATCTCTGCGTGGCACACGACTCGTACCTGGTCCCGATGAGAAGGCTCGTCGACGACCCGCGCGCGCCCCGGCGGCCGGGCACCGATACCGCGTGGTCACCGCGTCTCGGCGGGCGGATGCTCGTGCATTCCTTCCGCAACGCCCGCTGGATCCCGACGCCGCGCCAGTACGTCGTCGGTCCCGCCCCCCGGGCGGGGGTGCTCGAGGCCTTTCTCGATCGCCAGCGCGAGCTGGGCGCACTCCTCGAGCGGTCGGCGGCGCTGGATTGGCGCGCCATCAGGACGGTGTCGCCGATCACGTCGCTCATCCGGCTCAATCTCGGCGACGGCTTCCTCATCGTGATCGAGCACGCGAAGCGCGACCTGCGGCACCTGGTGCGCCTTCGGGGCGAGATCCTGGCGGACCGGCGGCGGTCGTCGCCGGCCTGACGCTCGTCAGTCGCGGTCGATGACGAAGACGTCGCCGGCCTGACGCTCGTCAGTCGCGGTCGACTACGAAGACGTCGCCGTCGGCGAGCTGCACGTCGAATCGCTCGACGGCATCCTCGGCCGGGCCCCGCACCACGGCGCCGGTCGCGCAGTCGAACCGCGCACCATGCCACGGGCACTCGATCGTGCCGTCGGGGAGCACCTCGCCGGCCGACAGTGGCATGCCCTGGTGCGTGCAGGCGTCAAGGAAGGCGGTCACCGCACCGGCATGCCTGACGAGGCAGACCGCGGTGCCGCCGGGAAGGGTCACCGGAAGCGTCCCCTCTTCCGGAACCTCGCTCAGCGACGCGACGCGATGTCGCATCTCACCGTCGAACGGGTGGCGCGCTCGAGCGGCAGGGCACACTCGTGCCACTGGCGCCCGTGGTGCCCCGCGAGTCTCACTCCACGGTCTCCCGGCCCTCGAGCGCGCTCTTGAGCGCGTGCCACGCCATGCTCGCGCACTTCACGCGCGTGGGGTAGCGGGACACGCCGGCAAAGGCACGCAGGCGGCCGAGCGACGCGGGCACGCTGGACGGGTCGGTCCGGCCGGTCACGAGGGCGTGGAAGTCGTCGAAGAGCGCCTCGGCTTCGGCGCGCGTCTTCCCCTTCACGGACTGCGTCATCATGGAAGCCGACGCGCGTGAGATGGCGCACCCCTCGCCGACGAAGTGCACGTCCTCGATGACGTCGCCGTCGAGCTTGAGCCACAGCGTGAGCTGGTCGCCGCAGAGCGGGTTGTGTGCGCGCACGCTGCGGGAGGCATCGGGGAGCTCGCCCCAGTTCCGGGGCGCGCGGTTGTGGTCGAGGATGACCTCCTCGTAGAGCGAGCCGAGCTCCATCGTCAGGCGAACATGGCCCGTACGGCGCCGAGCGCATTCACGAGCGCATCGACCTCGTCGCGGGTGTTGTAGAGGTAGAACGAGGCCCGGGCGGTGGCCGCGATGCCGTACCGCCGCATCAGCGGTTGCGCGCAGTGGTGGCCGGCACGGATGGCGATGCCGTGGTCATCGAGAATGGTCGCGATATCATGCGGATGGGCCGCCGCCATGGTGAAGCTGAGGACTCCCGCCTTTTCCGGCGCGGTGCCGACGAGGCGAACGCCGTCGAGCGAGCCCACCGCCGTGGTCGCGTACTCCAGCAGCGCATGCTCATGCCTCGCCACCGCGTCAAGGCCGACGTTCTCGAGGTACTCGATCGCCGCGCGAAACGCGACAACCGACGCGATGTCGGGCGTCCCGGCCTCGAACTTGGCGGGAAGCCTGGCCCAGGTCGACTTCTCCAGGGTGACGGTGTCGATCATGTCGCCACCGCCCTGGTACGGTGGCATGCGTTCGAGCCACTCCTCGCGGCCGTAGAGGACGCCGACGCCGGTGGGGCCGAGCATCTTGTGTCCCGAGAAGGCCAGGAAATCGCACCCCACGTCCTGCACGTCGACGGCACGGTGCGGGGCCGCCTGCGCCGCGTCGAGCAGCACCGGGATGCCGCGCGCATGCGCCAGCGCGACGATCTCGCGCGCCGGGTTCACGGTGCCCAGGGCATTCGACACCCACGTGAGCGCCACCAGCCGCGTCCGAGGCCCGAGCATCGCCTCGAAGGCGTCGAGCTCCAGCTCACCTCGATCGGTCACCGGCACCACGCGCAGCACCGCGCGCTGCCGTTCGCACAGCATCTGCCATGGGACGAGGTTGGAGTGGTGCTCCATGGTCGACACCACGATCTCGTCGCCGGCCTTCACGAACGCCTGCCCGAACGACGTGGCGACGAGGTTGATCGCCTCGGTGGTGTTCCGCGTGAAGATCACCTCGTGGCCGTGGCGGGCATTGATGAACCGCCGGACCGCATCGCGCGTTGCGTCGTACAGCTCGGTCGCCCGCTCGCTGAGGTAGTGCACGCCGCGGTGGATGTTGCCGTTCTCGCTTTCGTAGTAGCGCACCAGCGCGTCGATCACGACCCGCGGCTTCTGGCTCGTCGCCGCGCTGTCGAGGTATACGAGCGGCTTGCCGCGCGGCCGCAGGGCGAGCGCGGGGAAGTCGGCGCGCACCCGTTCGACGTCGAACGGTGCCGCGGCGGCGGCCTTGGCGCCGGGAACGCCCGTCGCCGTCATCGGGCCCCGCGCCCGGTCGGACCGTGCGAGCGATCGGGGAATCTCACCGGGCGCCCTCGGCGATGCCCGTGAAGCGTTCCAGCGTGCGGCGCTCCAGCGTCTCACGGAGCGGCTCCAGCGTGATCGTCTCCAGGACCTCCGCCGCGAACGCATACGTGAGGAGCCGCCGCGCCTGCGCATCCGGGATCCCGCGGCTCTTCATGTAGAACAGCGCGGCCTCGTCGATCCGGCCGACGGTGGCGCCGTGCGTGCACTTCACGTCGTCGGCAAAGATCTCGAGCTGCGGCTTGGTGTCGATGCGCGCCCGTTCCGAGAGCAGGAGGGTGTTGTTCGTCTGCTTGCCGTCCGTCTTCTGGGCGATGGGATGCACGTACACCTTCCCGTTGAAGACGCCGTGCGCGGCATCGTCGAGCACTCCCTTGTACAGCTCGCGGCTGTAGCAGTTGGGCTGCGCGTGCTCGATGCGCGTCTGGTGGTCGCAGTGCTGCGCACCGTCAAGCATGTAGAGGCCGTTCAGCGTGGCACCGCACCCCGCGCCGTCGAGCGTGGTGAAGACGTTGGTGCGCGACAGCGACGCCCCGGTGGCGAAGGCAAACGAGAAGAGGTGCGAGTCGCGCCCCTGCGATGCCGCGAGCGTGCCGACGTGGAACGCCCCCGGCGCCTCGCGCTGCAGGCGGTAGTGCGTGAGGTTCGCGCCGTCGGCCAGGTACGCCTCGGTGACGGCATTGGTGAAGTAGCCGTCGCCGCCGATCGACGCGTACTGCTCGATGACGGTGGCCGAGGCCGCGCGATCGACCACCAGGAGGTTGCGAGGATGGCAGACCCCGCCGGCCCCCGCCGCATCCGTGAGGAAGAGCAGGTGGATGGGCTGCGACACCGAGGTCCCGGCGGCGACGTGCAGCAGCGCACCGTCGTGCAGCAGCGCGGTATTGAGCGCGTGGAAGACGAGTGCGGGATCGTCGAGGCGTACGAGCTTGGCGAGGTATCGCTCCACCAGCGACGGCTCCTCGCGGATGGCGCTGGCGAGACTGACGATGCGCACGCCGGCGCCGAGGTCCACGGCCGACGACAGCGTGGAGGAGAAATGACCGTTCACGAAGACGAGGCGCGGAATGTCGGGCAGCCCGAGGAGCAGCGGCGCCAGGTCCGCCGCGCGCACGTCGCTGCGCACCTGCTCCATCGGATGGAAGTCGCCCTCGGCGATCGGCGCCGGGTTCGTGAAGTGCCAGTCCTCGTTCTTCGGCGTCGGGAACCCGAACCGCTCGAAGCTGTCGAGCGCCGCGCGACGCACCGGCACCAGCCAGGGGGCGTCGCCGGACGCGAGCCGCGCGAAGTGCTCCGTGTATCGCGTCACGTCAGGCTCCCGCGGTGACCTTGTCGTGCGACGTGATCCAGTCGTAACCCCGCGCCTCGAGCTCGAGCGCGAGCTCCTTGCCCCCGGACTTCACGATCCGGCCAGCCACCAGCACGTGCACCACGTCGGGCACGATGTAGTTCAGCAGGCGCTGGTAGTGCGTGACGACGAGGTAGGCGTTGTCGGGGCGCCGCAGGCGGTTCACCCCGTCGGCAACGGTGCGCAGCGCGTCGATGTCGAGGCCGGAGTCGGTCTCGTCGAGGATCGCCAGGCGCGGGTCGAGCACCGCCAGCTGGAGGATCTCGTTCCGCTTCTTCTCGCCGCCGGAGAAGCCGGCGTTCACCGATCGCGTGAGCATCGCCTCGTCCAGGTCCACGATCTTGAGCTTGTCGGCCATGACGTCGAGGAACTCCAGCGGGTCGACCTCGGCCTCGCCGCGCGCCTTCCGGACCTCGTTGTACGCCGAGCGCAGGAAGTAGGCATTGGAGACGCCCGGGATCTCGACCGGATACTGGAACGCGAGGAAGACGCCGGCATGGGCCCTCGACTCGGGATCCATCGCGAGCAGGTCCTGCCCGTCGTACGTCGCGGTCCCCGCGGTCACCTGGTACCCGGGATGGCCGGCCAGTACCTGCGCCAGCGTGCTCTTTCCCGAGCCGTTGGGCCCCATGATCGCGTGGATCTCGCCGGCGCCGATGCGCAGGTCGATGCCCTTGAGGATTTCCTTCTCGCCGACGTTCGCGTGGAGATTCTCGATGACAAGCACGTTTCGATTGCCCTTCTGTGAAGTGATTCGATGACCAGCCGGCGAAGGCCGAGCAGGCGCATTCGCGAGGCGTGTTTGGTGCGTCCTGCTCAGCCGACGGAGCCCTCGAGCGTGATCCCGAGCAGCTGCTGTGCCTCGAGCGCGAACTCCATCGGCAATTCCTTGAAGACCTCCCGACAGAACCCGCTCACGATCATGGAGACCGCCTGCTCGGCGCTCATGCCGCGCTGCCGGCAATAGAAGATCTGGTCCTCGCCGATCTTCGACGTGCTCGCCTCGTGCTCGACGATGGCGGAGTTGTTCTGCACCTCGATGTACGGGAAGGTATGGGCGCCGCAGCGATTCCCGATCAGCATCGAGTCGCACTGGGTGTAGTTCCGCGCGTTCTCGGCCCGTGGCATCACCTTCACCTGGCCGCGATAGCTGTTGTTGCCCCGGCCGGCCGAAATGCCCTTGGAGACGATCGTCGAGCGCGTGTTGCGCCCGATGTGCGTCATCTTGGTGCCGGTGTCGGCCTGCTGGTGGTTGTTGACGACGGCCACGGAGTAGAACTCGCCCACGGCGTTGTCGCCCTGCAGGATCACCGACGGGTACTTCCACGTGATGGCCGATCCCGTCTCGACCTGCGTCCACGAGATCTTGCTGTCGGTGAACGCCTTGCCGCGCTTGGTGACGAAGTTGAAGATGCCGCCCTGGCCATGCTCGTCGCCCGCGTACCAGTTCTGCACCGTGGAGTACTTGATGCTCGACGCGGTCGAGCGCCACCAGTTCGACGACCGCCGCGTGGAGCTGGTTCATCGAGCGCTTCGGCGCCGTGCACCCCTCGAGGTAGCTCACCGAGGCGCCTTCGTCCGCCACGATCAGCGTACGCTCGAACTGTCCGGTGTCGGCGCGTTGATCCGGAAGTACGTCGACAGCTCCATGGGACACTTCACCCCCTTCGGCACGTAGACGAAAGATCCGTCCGAGAACACGGCCGAGTTGAGCGCGGCAAAGAAGTTGTCGCTGTATGGCACCACCGAGCCGAGGTAGCGGCGCACCAGCTCCGGGTGCTCCTGCACCGCCTCGCCGAAGGAGCAGAAGATGATCCCGTGCTTGCGCAGCTCTTCCTTGTACGTCGTGCCCACCGACACGGAATCGAAGACGGCATCGACCGCGACGCCCGCGAGCAGCTTCTGCTCGTTCAGCGGGATCCCGAGCTTGTTGTAGGTCTCGCGGATCTTCGGGTCCATCTCGTCCAGGCTTCCCAGCGGCTTGGCCGTGCGCGGCGCCGAGTAGTACGAGATGCCCTGGTAGTCCACCGGCGTGTACGTCACGTTCGACCAATGCGGCTCGTGCATCGCCAGCCAGCGCCGGAACGCCTTGAGGCGCCACTCGAGCAGCCACTCCGGCTCGCGCTTGCGGAGCGAGATGGCCCGGACGACGTCCTCGGTCAGCCCGGGAGGAAGCGTGTCCGCCTCGATGTCGGTGGCGAACCCGTACTGGTATTCCTTGTTGACGAGCAGTTCGATGTTCGAGCTCATGCCGTCTCCTGCGGGGCCGGCGCCGCCGGCCGTTCGATGCGTTCAAGCGACACTGCTCCGGCCGGCACCTCGCCGGGCTGGAAGCAGTACTCGCAGCAGCTGCCACCCTTCGCGATGTGCGCCTGCCGGATCACGGTGGTGCCAAGGACTTCGGTGATGAAGCGCTCCTCGGCATCACAGACCTCGGGAAAGCGCTCCGCAACGACACGGATGGCGCAGTTGTGCTCCGTCAGCGTGGTCGACGCTCCCTCGTGCAGCTCCGCCATGTAGCCCAGTGACGTGAGCAACTCTGCAAGGCGCTCCGCCCGCGCCGGTATCGGGAGCTCCACCAGCGCCGACCGCGTCTCCTCCGCAATCTGCTCCCAGCGACGGCGGAAGAGCTCCACAACGCCCTCCTCTCCGCGCTGCGCACGAACAACCTCGAGCACCTCAGCCAGCGCGGTGTCGTATGCCCTGGGGAAAAGCGATTCGCCCGCCTCGGTCAGCGCATACGCGAAGACGGGGCCACCGACCCCTCGGATCTCGCGCCTGTAGTGCACGACCCCCTCGAGCTCGAGCTCCTTCAGGTGTCGCCTGAGGGCATTTGGTGTCAGGCCGATACGATCCGCAAGCTCCCGGGTGGTAAGGGTTTGCGACTTCTTCAGCGCCACGATGATCTCGCCGCGGGTGCCACGGTACCCCAGCGGTAGTCCGGAAGGTGTCGTCACGAAACTGACTATAGCGAGATTCGCCAAATACTTCAACAAAAGTGTTGGCGAATTCGCTGCCGGTGTCGCTCAGGCACCCCCATCAGACCGGCCGGCTGACGTTCGCCGGCGCGGCGGTCGGCGAGCAGCGCGCAGGCGCTTGCTGTCGCTACTCGTGCCGCAACGCCACCAGCGGATCGACCCTAGTGGCGCGGCGTGCGGGCAGCCAGCACGCGACGAGGGCGACCGTGACGAGGACGACGGTGATCGCCCCCAGCGTCGCCGGATCCGTCGGGCTCACGCCGAAGAGGAACCCGCGGAGCACCCGCGTGACCATCAGCGAAATGGCAACGCCGGCGACGACACCGACACTGATCAGCGTCAGTCCCTGGCCGATGACCATGCGGACGATCTGGGCCGGGAGCGCACCGAGTGAGATCCGCATCCCGATCTCGTGCGTGCGGAGACTGACCGAGTACGAGACGAGCCCATACAGGCCGACCGCGGCAAGCGCGACGCCCAGCAGCGCGAACGACGCGATCAGCAGCGTATAGAAGCGCGGCTGGGCGATTGATTCCGACACCACGGCCGCGAGCGGATGCTCGCGCGTGATGGGGGAGTTGGGAGCGACTTCACGAAGCCGGGCGTGGACGGCCGGGAGGACCCGCGCCGGGTCGCCGACCGTGCCGACGACGATGTCCATGTACTCCAGGCCGAACTGGCGAACGGGAAGTAGACGTCGGGCTCGACGGCATCGCGCACGCCGAACTGCTTCACGTCGTCGACAACGCCGACGATGGTCGCGATGCGCTCGGTGGCGCTGCCGACCTGCACCGTCAGGGTGCGCCCTGTCGCGCGTCCCCCGCCAAGGAACTGCCTGACGAACGCCTGGTTCACGATCACCACCGGCGGCGCCCCGGCGTCGTCCGCCGATGACATTCCGCGCCCGTCGCGCACATGCGTCCCGATCGCCTCGAAGTAGCGGTCGCTGGCTACCGAGACGTACGCGCGTTGCGTATCCGCGGGAACCACCGGCGTGCGCCCCTGGAGCCACACCGGGGCATAGATGAATGCGCCGTTGAGCGGCGCAGCCGGTCGCCACCGCGGCGGCGCGCACGCCGGGCACGGCCGACAGCTCGCGGACGATCCGCGAGTAGTACACCCGGCCGCTGGTCCCGCCGGGAAGCTCGTCGAACGCGGGCGCCACTGTGATGACCGCGGCGTGCTCGGGCTCGAAGCCAAGGGCCACGCGCTGCATGCGGGCGAAGCTGTTGATCATGAGCCCGGCGCCGGACAGCAGGACGACCGCCAGCGCCATTTGCACGACGACGAGCAGCGCGCGCACCCCGGGACGACGGAGGCTCGCGCCGCCGGAGGCACGTTCCGACGCACCTTCACGCAGCGCGCGACTGAGGTCGATCCGCGGCGAGCCGCCACGCCGGAGCGAGCCCCGACAGCAGGCTGACGGCGATCGTGGCTAACGCGGTGAAGGCAAGGACGCGCAGGTCGATCGAGAGCTCCGGCAGCCGGGGGATGCCGGCTGGCGGCGCTGCCGAGATCCACAGGATGCTCCACCACGCCAGCAGCAGGCCCACCGCGCCCCCGAGCAGTGCCAGGAGCAGGCTCTCGGTGAGCAGTTGCCGCAGGAGCCGGGGGAGGCTCGCCCCGATCGCCGAGCGCACCGCCATCTCGCGTTGGCGCGATGCCGCCCGGGCGAGAAAGAGGTTTGCGACGTTCGCGCACGCGATGAGGAGGACGAACGCGACGGCGCCGAACAGCACCCAGAGTGACGACTTCACGCTGCCCACAAGCGAGTCGTACATGCTCGCAACGGCACTCCCCCAGCCGGCGTGCGCGCCCGGATCGTCGACCGCGAGCTGCGCCTGGACGTCGGCCAGCTCGCGGGCCGCATCCTGCAGGCTCACGCCGGGTCGCAGGCGCGCGACGACGCTGAGCCTGCGCAGCGATGCGCGCTTCGGGTCGTTGCGCAGCGGAATCCAGAAGTCCTCCCCGCCTCGCAGGCCGACGAGGTCCGGTACCACCCCGACCACGGTGAACGGCCGACGACGGGTGAGCGCGATGGTGCGCCCGAGCGCTGCCGAGTCGCCGCCAAAGCGCCGCGCCCAGAAGGCGTGACTCAGGATCACGACGTCCGGCGCCGTCAGCGATGCGTCGTCGTCACCGAAGTCCCGGCCGCGCTCCACACGAACGCCCAGGGTCCGGAACAGGTTCGGCGTGACTGCCGCGCCGACGAGCTCCTCTGGCTCGACACCACCGGTGTCGGTCGACGTCTCCCGTGCCCACGCGGCGATCGACTCGAACGAATGCGTGCGGGCGCGCCAGTCGGCGAGGGTGGCCCCGGTGGTCGCGATGCGCGATCCCGGGAACGCCCGCCGGCTTTCCCACAGCCGCACCAGGCGGCCGGGCTCGCGGTACGGCAGCGACGCGGAGCAGCACGGTGTTCACCACGCTGAACACCGCGGTGTTCGCACCGATGCCGAGGGCCAGCGTGGCGACGACGACCGTGGTGAAGGCAGGGCTGCGCCGGAGCGTCCGGAGGGCATGACGCAGGTCGCGCGCGAGGGTCTCCAGCGCCGTCTCCCAACCACCCGCGCGAACGCGCTCCTTCACGTCCTCGATCCCGCCCAACTCGAGCCGGGCGGCACGCAGCGCCTCGTCGGGCGCGACCCCCGCGCGCTCCTGTTCGCGCGCCGCCATCGCGACGTAGTGCGCAACTTCGTCGGCCAGGTCGCGCTCGGATGCCGCGCGGCGCAGCAGCCGCCGCAGGCCCCCGACGACGTGCCGGGCGATCGACATCTCAGGCCCGCGCCTCGAGCAGGCGCGTGATGGCGGCGACGCGCCGCTCCCAGTCACGCGTTTCGGCAGCCAGGCGGCGCCTCCCCTTCGACGTCAACGAGTAGTACCGCGCGCGGCGGTTGTTCTCCGTGGCCCGCCACTCGGCATCGAGCAGGCCCTCCCGCTCGAGTCGCTGGAACGCCAGCAGGAGCGAGCCCGGGTTGACCTTGAAGACGCCGCGGCTGATCTGCTCGATGCGGCGCGCGATGCCGAATCCGTGCATCGGTGCCAGGGACAGCGTCTTGAGGATCAGCATGTCCATGGTGCCCTGGATGACGTCGGTCGACTGGTCTGCCACGCGTTCGCGCTCCGATGGGTCTCGTGGGTCCGGGTGGTGGTCCCGGCTGCTCTTGGAGACCAAGATGAGCGGGAGTCCAGTTGGTCGTCAAGAGGAAGACGCCAAGCCTGCCGGGGCCGGCAGGCCCGCGGCTGGCGTTGCGTTCCCGCCTGGCGCCCGCGCCTGGACCCTGCGTTTGGGGAGTCCGCGTTCGGGAGTGCGCGCGGCTCCACCGCGCGCGACGTGTGCCACTCTCCGCAGCGGCCGCGACCGCATCACGGCGGCGGCGCCACGCACCTACGCCGGAACGATGACCGCCTTGGTGACGTCCCGGCGCTCCACCGCAGCGAGCGCCTCGCCCGCCTGCTCGAGTCCGTAACGTGCGCCGATCAATTCGCGCCAGGGCACGCGCCCCTGGTGGCGAGCGGCGGTGTGCACGGCGCGATAAAGGTGCGAGAAGTCGGAGCCCCAGCAGCCGCGAATGTCCACGTGCTTCCTGTTGATTTGCCAGTGCGGGTGCACGCGCACATCGCCCATGTCCGTGTACTGGCCGCAGATCACGACGGTGCCACCGTCGCGCACCAGGTCGAGCGCCTGTGGAACCGCGTCCGGCGCCCCGGCCGCCTCGATCACGACGTCGACGCCGCGACCGTTGGTGGCGTCGCGGACCCACGACGTGCGCTCCTGCGGGGACGACGCGAGCCCCACGACATCAGTGGCGCCCATGCGCTTCGCGAATGCGAGGCGCGCCGGAGGATCGCCAATCGCGAAGATCCGTTCAGCGCCGGCGAGGGCCGACAGCGCGATCGCCGACTGGCCCACCGGACCGACGCCGAGTACGGCGACGGAGTCGCCGAGCCGCACGCCGGCGCGCTCGACGGCGTGCATGGACGTCACCAGCCCGCAGCCACCGCCAATGAAGGTCTCCGGGTCGAGCCCGTCGGGGAGGTGCAGCATGTGAACCCCGGGCTTCATCCATAACGCCTGTGCCCATCCGCCAAGCAGTCCGTCGCGCGCGCCGTAGCTGATGCCGTAGACACGTCGATGAGGGCAGCGCGTCGTCTGTTTCGTCACCAGGCACTCGTAGCAGCGATGGCAGGTGCCGTGCACGTCGAGGAACGTGACCACGTCGCCCTCGCGGAACGGACGGCCGTCGACACCCGTGATCGGGGCGGGCAGGGCGTCGATCACTCCCACCGACACGTGCCCCGGGATAATCGGGTACGGCACGCCGCTCAGCCGTCCATGGTGGAGGTGTACATCCGTGCCGCACACCTCGGAGAAAAGCACCCGCAGGAGCGCGGCTCCGGGCTCGAGCGTCGGCGCCGGGAACTCCTCCACGCGCATCGGCTCGCCGGGGGCGGGCATCACTGCGGCGGCGTAGTGCGAACGTGATGCCATGGCGGTGCACCGTCGGGGTTGTCACTGCCCGAGCGCCTGGCCGGTTGGCGGGTCACGCCGGCGGCGAACGGCGAGCGGAACTGACCTGCGAGTCTCAGGTGCGGAAGGTACAGGAGGGCCACGACCGGCTGGTAGCGGGTGCGCACGTGGCAGGCCGAATGGCCTGTTTCCTCCGAACCGGGAGACACTGACGTTCGTCAGGCCCGGCAAGCGACGCCACGGTTACGGGGCGCCGCTAGTCATTCCGTATTCCTCTTTCGTCGCCACAACCGCTTCAGCCAGGCAGATCGACTCGCGATCGAGCAGGACCATAGCCGCCGCCGGCAGGTAGATCAGGCCGATGACCCACGGCTCGGCTTCCGGTCCGCAGAAATTGCGGCCGTGGCAGTTTCGTGCTGTTCCCCACCAGGCGATCCAGCTCAGCGTTGTGAGCGCCAGCGTCCTGCGACCATTGGAGGCGACGAGCCAGAGGGGCAGCTGGTCGTAGAAGTAGAGGTTCTGCGGCACGAGTGCCATCGCTGCCACGAGTCGCGCCTCTGGCCGTCGCCAGCGCAGCAACGTGAGAAGCGCGAGCACTCCCATGGGTCGAAGCGCCGGGGCGTAGTGCTCCGGAACGGTGCGTGCGGCCGCCACCCACTGCTGAATCCAGTCCGGCTGAAGGGCAAGGGCGACGAGGACGAGCGATCCGCCGACGATCACCCTCTTCCACGTTGGCCGAAACAGAAACAGCGCGGCGCCGATGGTCGGCTTGCAGGCCAGCGCCCAGCTGACGGGAAGGGAGAGCGCCCCGGCGATGAGCAACGGGGACCACTGCGCGAGGACCACGGCGAGCAGGAAGGGCGGGCTCAGGAACAACCAGAACCGGCCCAGTCCCCTGTCGCTGAGTACGTAGGCGAGCGTGGCCGCGCCGAATCCCGAGAACAGTGCGCCGCCAATTGCCGCCGGAAGCAGCGCGAAGGGTACGGCCACCACGGCGGCGGTGAGGGGATACATGAAGAACATGTCGTACGGCGGCGGTCCCGAGGGACGGATCACCTGATAGGGATTCTCTCCCGCCAGGAGCGCCCGCGCCCCGCGCCACGGATAGGTGAAATCCCGCGCGAGCATGTCGGGCACGAGACCGAACGCGATGAACGCGGCCAGCGCCGCGGCCACGCCGATGAAGATCGCGATCTGGATCCGTTCCCCGCGCTCGAGAGGCCTTCCCGAGAAGATGCTGCGTGGCGATGTCCCGCTCGGTTCGATGCCGGGTGAGGTTTCCTGCTTCATCGCGCGACCCCGGATGCGCGCGCGCGACCGCCCGGGCTCACCGGTCGTGCGGGGCGTCGCCCGGATGCAGCCGCGGGGCGCGGTCGCCGACAGCTAGCGGGTGGCCCGGACATTTCGCAACACGATGAACAGGGCGGGGAAGTAGATGAGCGCCATGACGAACGGCGCAGCCGAGCGGACAATCGGGTCCCCTTCGTGCAGCGAGAGGTACCAGAGCACGAACGCCAACTGGCTGCACGCGGTGAGCGCGATCGATTGTTTGCGTGTTGCCGGGAGCAGCCAGAGCGGGAGCTGGTCGTAGAAGAACAGGAGTTGTGGGACGAGGCTCATCGCCAGCAGCAGGCGACCTGCGGGTCGCCTCCATGCCAGCGCCGCCAGGAGAAGCAGGAACCCGCCGGTCTGCAGCACCGGACTCAGGTGGATGCTCTGGCCCGCGACGTCGCCGCGGATCGTCGTGTACCAGAACTTTGGCCACGTGGGAAAGACGAGCAAGGCTGATCGCGAGAAAGACGGCGGCGCTCACGAGCAGCCGGAGCGTAGGGCCGACGGGCCAGGAGGGCGATCCCGAGATTCGGCTTCAGCGTCGCCAGCCACCCGGCATTGGGCATGAAGGCTACCAGCATCACCAGGGGCGCGTACTGGGCGGCCACCGCGGCTGCCACGAACGGCGCACTCGCGAACACGTGAACGCGCCACAGGCCGTCACGGGTGATCGCGTAGGCGAGCGCCGTGCTCGCGAGCCCGAAGAACAGGCCGCTCGCCAGCGGCAATGGGAGCGGGGCGAACGGGAGGGCGGCCAGCACTGTCGTGAACGGAAAGAAGAACAAGCCGTCGTACGGCGCCGCCGCACCGGCATGCCGTGTCAGGACGAGGTAGGGATTCTGTCCGTGCAGGAAGAGCCGAATGGCGGCGTGCGGATAGACGAAATCCGGAATGGCGCCCGGGCGCATCGCCATCAGCCAGGTGAACCCGCCGCTGACGATCCCGATGGCGACGGCTGCGGCGAGGCGATGACGTCTCGGGACGACCGCCGCGTCGACGGACCTGGGCTCATCCTCCTGGAACCAGGATCGCAGCCGGCCGTACCAGGGAAACCGAATTCTGTACGCGGTCATGCCCCTCTGCGTCTATCGGCTCTCTGGACGTCGGCGACGCCGCGAGACGTCCTCCTTGGCGCGTCCGTCAAATGAAGTCGGGTCCGAGTGGGACGCCTCATCAAGACGAGGCCCGCGACCCCACTCGGGTCACCTTCGGAGTGTTGTTCCGGACCGACAAAAGCCTCCAGAGTTGTGGCATCGTTCCTACAGAATCGTCCGACCATCCCGATTGCGCACCATTCCACGCGAACCCACCGGCGTGCCTGGCCGCTTCAGCGCTCGGGAAGCCAGCGTAATCACCAGGTGGCGGAAATGCATTGGCCAGAGGGAGTTAGCGCAGAGGTCGTCATGTTCGGCGGATGATCACTTCTCCGGGGAATGACCGAGAAGGCCTGTCAGTGGTCGAATTGACGCGTTGTACGAATGTGATGTCACGTTCCTTGCGCTGGTGACGGCCGGAGTATCGACCGATCCGCGGTCGAGCAGCACTCGGGGAATGCCGCACGTAAACTGATCGTCTCCGTCAGGTTTCCGGTCGGTGACACAGCGCGGCGATCCTCTTGCGATTCAGGGCCGTGTAGACTCTAGTTAGTTCCGTCCAACCTTTCACATCACGAGGAATTCGTATGAACCGCATCCGAAAGTTCCTGAAGTCCGAGGACGCCATCGCGATCACCGAGTACGGGCTGTTGTTCGCTCTTATCGCCGTCGTGCTTATCGCGGCGGTCGCGTTCTTCGGCACGTCGATCAGTGCGTGGTTCACGACGCACGTCAGCCAGGTCACGACCACCTAGCTCGCAGCGGGTGCTGTAGCAGAAGTTGGTTCTGGACGGATGCGGAGTCGAGATGGCGGCGTGCCAGCTATGCCTGTCACGCCGTCATCGCGACTGATGCCTCCAAGGTGGGGCGGAGGAGCTGTCGCGCAATTCTTCAGGATGAGAAGTTGACCGCGGTCACCCAGCGGCCCGGGGAGGTCGAGACCATTCGGCTTGCCGCCGGCAGCTGGGCGTGCAGGGTGGGTGCTGTGTGTCGCGAAGTCGCGCTGAAGACCGCCAGCCGGCCGCGACCGGTGGACCGCGTCACAGTGTTTTCGAGTTGGCGTGTGACGGCGTGTTGTGCGTTGCGGCACATCGAAGACAATCGTCGTGACTCCATGGGCGTCACATCTGCAACGGGGGCGCCTCATCGGAGCGTACTATGTTCATTGGATCGCCGGGCGGACCGCTTTGGGGGGCGCTGTTTACCGCGCTCGCAATTTCGGCGTGCGTGACCGACGTGCGGAGCCGGCGCATTCCGAACCTGCTGGTTCTCCTCATTGCCGTAACCGGTCTCGCCTACTCGCTCCTGTCCCGGCCCCTTGGGGTGGCGCTCGAGTCGAGCAGCCTGGGTTTCATCGTGGGCCTGGGAATCTGGATTGCCTTCTGGTTTCTGGGGCTGCTTGGGGCGGGTGACGTGAAGTTCTTTGCGGCGTCCGGCGTCTGGTTGGGGCCGGGAGGCATCTGGCGTGCGGCGGTAATCGCGGCGCTGGCCGGCGGCGTTCTCGCGCTCGTTGCGCTGAGACGCGAACGGCGTCTCGGTAACACCACGCGCCGTTTCGGGTTGGCGGTCCTCTCGGCAACGCCCTCGCTGCTGGCGCCTGGTTCGAGCGGCACGGCGGGATCGCGAAGCCACATTCCGTATGGGCTCGCCCTGGCGGCCGGCGTGCTGTCGGTCGGATGGGTTCCGGCGCTGTTCAGGGCACCGTTTTGAACGAGGCCAGCATGGCACGGTTTTCTCTGCTTCGACAGGACCGAGGTGCCGCGATCGTGGAGTTTGCGCTCGTGGTGCCGTTGCTGTTCCTGATTGTGCTGGGAGTCATGCAGCTGAGCCGGGCGTATCAACGGGTAAACATCCTGACGGGAGCGCTCCGCGAGGCGGCGCGATTCGGAAGCACGCTGGAAGCTCGACCCTTGCAGGATGTGCCGGCGATCAAAGCAGAACGCAGCCGACTACTCGAGCGCGTTCGGCTTTCCGCTCGACGTGAACGTCCCCGAGTTCCAGCGTGGACAATGCGCAAGCGGGCCCGGGACGTGCCCGAGCAGCACGTCCGCGGACGATGTGCACGTGTGCGTGGTCAACTATCCGCTGTTCGCCGACATCCCGTTTGTCGGAACGCTGGAGACGCTGACGATCACGCGCGAGGCTGTTTTTCGGTGGGAGCTGGCACCCTAGGCATTGGTTGTCGGGGGCGGAAAGAAGCCGCTGCCCGGGCACGCTGAATCGTTCACTCGAGTCGAAGGGCGAATATGGCTGCGAAAAAGTACTCATTCATCCTGTACGCGGCGCTCTTCGTGGCGGTCCTGGCCACGTGGGGTGTGTACCGCGTCATCGGCTCGACGAAGGCGCAGGCGCAGATCGCGACGCGTCCGGTGGTGGTGGCCTCCAGGAACATCAACGACGGCGAGGCGATCTCCGACGCTGACATCCACGTCGAGCAGTGGCCGGCGCCGGTCATTCCCGACAGCAGCTTCGAGTCGGTGGCGGTGGTCGCCGGTCGCGTGGCGCGGGTCGCGGTGTTCATGGGTGAGGCAATCGTGCCAGGTCGGCTCGCGCCCGCCGGTACGGCGCCGGGACTCGAAGCCAAGATCACGCCGGGCAAGCGCGCCATGAGTGTTCGCGTCGACGACGTTTCCGGCATCAACGGCTTGATTCAGCCGAACAGCCGGGTGGACATTCTCCTGACGCTCGCCGGCGGTGGCAACGACCAGCGTACGGCCAAGCTGTTCATGCCCAACATGCGCGTGCTCGCCATGGGCCATGATGTGCAGCGGGATGCGGACGGCCGGCCAATTCCGACATCGGTCGCCACCCTCGAGGTGACGCCCGAGGAATCCGAGCGGCTCGCCGTCGCCGACGCCCAGGGGAGGATCCGCCTGGTGCTGCGCGGCTACTCGGATCCCGATTCGACCAAGACGCGCGGCGCGACCACCGCCGAGGTCGTGGCATCGCTGCGGGACTTCGTGCCCGCCGCCCGTCCCCCGGCGCGACGTCCCACGACACCGTCCCGCGCGCAGCCCAAAGTGGAGCTGGAACCGCAGCCCGCCGCGCCGCCGCCGCCGGTGCAGGCGCCCCCGCAAAAGCCGGAATCGCTGAATGTCGAGATCTTCCGCGGCACGAAGCGCAGCGTCGAGAAGTTCAGCAAGGACTCCATCAAGCCCGACACGTCGTTCCACAGGAACTGACCTGCTGGTTCGTGATGCGTCAGCTCTTCTACAAGGTCTCCTCCGGAGGTATCGCTTGACCGGACTTTCGACACGTGGCTCGCGCATCGTCAGGTGCACGCTGGCCGCGCTGATGGCGGTGGCATTCGCGCATTCCGCGCATGCCCAACAGGTGGCCACGCCGGTCACGCCGCTGGATCTGCCGGTCGGCCGGTCCTTCCCCATCACGTCGGACGTCAACGTCACCCGGGTGTCGCTCGCGAACCCCGCGGTGGCCGACGTCGTCGTGATTTCGGAGCGGGAGGTCGTCATCAACTCCATGGCCCCGGGAGAAACCGACGCCATCCTCTGGATGGCCGACGGCTCGCGCACGCACTATCGCATCTCCGTGCACTCGCCGGCCGACCGCAAGCAGATTGCGCTCGCCGTGAAGTTCGCCGAGGTGCGACGGGATGCCCTGCGGCAGCTCGGCGTCTCCGGACTCTGGAGCAATGACAACACGCGCGTCGGGACGGGAATCTTCAAGAACGACGCGGCAATCGACCCGGCCACTGGCGACGTCAGCATTCCCGGCGCGTCGCATTTCCTCACGATCCTCTCGAACTTCGGGACCAAGAACGTCCTGGCCTTCCTCGACGCCGAGGAGCAGAAGGGCGACGCGCGGTTGCTCGCCGAGCCGAACCTGATTGCCGGCAACAAGGACGAAGCGTCGTTCCTCGCCGGCGGCGAGGTGCCCATTCCCACCGTGCAGGGCGTCGGGACCGGCGGGGCCTCGGGGGGAATCGGCATCACGTTCCGCGAGTACGGGGTGCGCCTGCACTTCGTCGGCGAGATCATCAGCGACAGCCTCATCAAGCTGAACGTGACCCCCGAAGTCTCCAGTCTCGACTTCGCCAACGGCGTCACCCTGTCGGGCTTCCAGATTCCAGCCCTGCGGACGCGCCGGGTGTCGAGCACCATCGACGTGAAGCGTGACGAGAGCCTCATCATCTCGGGCATGTTCGACAACGAGACCGAGAACGTGCGCACGGGGATTCCGCTCCTCAAGGACCTCCCGATTCTCGGGCAGCTCTTCTCGAGCACGCGATTCCAGCACAACGAGACCGAGTTGCTCGTCGTCGTGACCCCGGTGGTCATCGACCCGATGCATCCGCGCGCCGAGGACCTGCTCCGCCTGGCGCCCGATTCCACCACGCCGGCAATTGACGCCGTGCGGAAGCGCCGCCCACCGCGCTGATGATCCCGACCCGCATCCTTTCGCGTCTGGGGACCGCATGAGTCGACAGGCTCTGGTGATCGGCAACGCCGTTCCGGCGGAGGCGGGGATCGAGCAGACCCTGCAGCGTTTCGGCTATGGGCGCGTGCAGCGCGTCCCCACGGCGGACGCCGCGATCGAGATGATGGGGCTGGAGCGCATCGACCTCGTCTTCGTGCCGGTGGACTCGATGGACGACCTGGCGATGTCGTCCGTCGACCGTGCGTCACGCGGATCACGCCGGGTCGGCATCATCGCCACCGGCCCGTCGCCCGATCCGCAGCTCCTCATGCGCGCCATGCGCGCCGGCATCCAGGAGTATCTCGTCCGGCCGATCGCCTCGACCGACCTCGCCGCCTCGGTGGAGCGGTTGCACCGCCGCGGAGAGGGCGGGACGACGAAGGGTCAGATCGTCGCGGTCTTCAGCTCGAAGGGTGGCGTGGGCGTGAGCACGACGGCCGTGAACCTCGCCTGTGCCACGGCGGCCGTGCACCCCGATGCGCGCGTGGCCGTCACGGACTTCGCGCTCCCCGGAGGCGATGTTGCCATCCTGCTCAATGCGCGACCCTCGTACGACCTCGGCGACATCGCCGAGAAGGTCGACAGGCTCGACTCCGAGCTCCTGAACTCGGTGGTATCGCCGGCGGCGGACGGACTCTGGCTGCTGGCGGCGCCCGACGGCCCCGAGTCGACCGATGCGATCGACGCCACGGTCATCTCGGCGGTGCTCACGCAGATGCGCAGTGTCTTCGAGTTCACGCTCGTCGACTGCGAGCACCAGCTCACCGACCGCACCCTGGCGGCGCTCGACCTGGCCGACCGCATCGTGCTGCTGACCGAGCTCAAGGTGACGTCGCTGCGTGCCGCGCAGCGCACGCTGGCCGTCTTTCGCCGACTCGGCTATCCGCCCGAAAAGGTGTGTGTCGTAGTGAACCGGCACCAATCGGGCGACGTGGTGTCGGCGGCCGAGGCGGCGCAGGTGCTGAAGTCCGACGTCTTCTTCAAGATCCCGAACGACTACCGCGCGGTTTCGGAGGCGGCGACCGCCGGCGTGCCGGTGACCGACAGCCATCCGGACTCGAAAATCACGCAGGCCTACCTGCAGCTCGCGCAGCGCATCTCGGGTGGAACGATGCCTTCCGTCGCCGATCGCGCTGGAAGCAACGGAGCCCGACCGGGTCTCCGGCAACTGTTCTCCCGCAAGAGGAGCTGAGCATGTCGTTGGTGGAGCGGCTGAGTGGTCGGAAGGCCCCGCCGGTGCCTGGAGCGCCGGCCTCGCCCACGCCCGCGAGCGTGGCGGCGCAGTCGGACGGCGCCGCCGGCGAGACGACGACGTCGACAACGAACTCGACGACGTCGACAACGAACTCGACGACGACCCCGATCTCGACGTCACGCATCCCCATGATGTTCGCGCGCACCGCGGGCGACGGCTCGCTCAGCGCCATCGACCAGCTCAAGGTCGACATCCACCGGCGCCTGATCTCCCGGCTCGACCTCGAAGCGCTCGAGCACATGGAGGACGAGAACGAAATCGCGGCGCAGATCCGCCTCGCGGTCGCCGAGTTCCTGCGCACCGAAACGACGCCGCTGTCCCAGGCCGAGCGCGACGAGATCGTCGAGCACATCGTCTGGGAGGTGACGGGCCTCGGTCCGTTGGAGCCGTTCTTCCGTGACCCGACAATCACGGACATCCTGGTCAACAACGCGCACAACATCTTCATCGAGCGCGGAGGCCAGCTGATGCGCGTTCCGGCGCAGTTCCGGAACGACGCGCACCTGCTGGCGGTGATCGACCGCATCGTCAGCCGGGTGGGGCGCCGGGTCGACGAGTCGTCCCCGATGGTGGACGCGCGCCTGCCGGACGGCTCGCGTGTCAACGCGATCATTCCGCCGCTGGCGCTGGATGGCCCGGTCCTCTCGATCCGCCGGTTCGGTGCCGGGCTCACGGCCCAGCACCTGCTCGACTTCGGGAGCATCACCGAGGAGATGCTCCAGCTCCTCTCTGGTTGCGTCCGCGCCCGGCTGAACATGCTGATTTCGGGCGGGACCGGGTCGGGCAAGACGACGCTGCTGAACATCATGACGTCGTTCATTTCCCCGCACGAGCGGCTCATCTCCATCGAGGACGCCGCCGAGCTGCGGCTCCAGCAGGAGCACGTGGTACGGCTCGAGACCCGGCCGCCCAACGCCGAAGGGAGGGGTGAGGTCATCGCCCGCGACCTGGTGAAGAACGCCCTCCGCATGCGTCCCGACCGGATCATCGTCGGCGAGGTGCGGTCGGGTGAGGTGCTGGACATGCTCCAGGCGATGAACACCGGTCACGAAGGCTCGCTGACCACGATCCACGCGAACTCGCCGCGCGATGCGCTGTCCCGCCTCGAGACCATGATGCTGATGGCGGGATCCGCGCTGCCCAGCCGCGCCATGCGGGAGCAGATCGCGTCGGCCCTGAACGTGGTGGTGCAGGTCCAGCGTTTCTCCGACGGGGCACGGCGCGTGGTGAGCGTCACCGAGGTGACGGGCATGGAGGGCGACGTCGTGACAACGCAGGAGATCTTCCGCTTCCGGCGCCGCGGCGTGACCAACGAGGGGCGCATCATCGGGCAGTTCGAGGCGGCGGGCGTGCGACCGGTCTTCATGGAACGGCTCCGGGTGGCCGGCGTCGAGCTCCCGCGCGGCCTCTTCGAATAGCAGCGCATGTTCCAGCTGCTGATTCTGCTCCTGGTCTTCGTCGGGACGGCGGGCGTCCTGTACGGCGGCTACATCTTCGTGAATCGACGCGCCATCGCCGCCTCCGAGGCCGCGATGGAGCGCCTGCAGGATTCCGAGACCGCGAATTCCTCCGTCAACATCCTCCTGACCGAGAACGTCAGCGAGCTGCCGGCGCTGGACAAGTTGATCGCCGGGCAGGAGTGGACGCGAAACCTGTCGCACCTGCTGCGCGCAAGCGGCAGCCGCGTCACGCCCGGGTTCTTCCTGCTGCGAAGCTCGGTCATCGCGATGACCGCCTTCGTCATGCTCCGCCTGGTGGTGGGCGGAGTGCTGGGCCCCCTCATCGGTCTCGTGGTCGGCGGCCTGCTGCCGATCACGTGGCTGCGCCTCTCCATCCGCCGCCGGCACCGGCTGTTCCAGCTGCAGCTCCCCGACGCGATCGACATGCTCGTCAACGCCATGCGTGCCGGCTACTCGTTCCAGGCGTCACTCAAGTTCATCGGTGAGGAAATCCAGGCGCCGCTGGGTCCCGAGTTCATGCGCGTCTACGAGGAACAGCGACTCGGCGTGGAGGTGCGGACGGCATTGCTGGCGCTCCAGCGGCGGGTGATCGACCTCGACCTGCGCATGTTCGTGACCGCGGTGCTGATCCAGCGCGAAACGGGCGGCAACCTGAGCGAGATCCTCGAGCGCATCGCCACCCTGATGCGCGAGCGAGCGGCGCTCAAGGGCGAGATCGAGGCGCTGACCGCCGAGTCGAAGCTGTCGGCGCGCATCCTGGCCGCCCTCCCGTTCTTCGTGCTCGGCGCCCTGATGCTCCTGCAGCCCGGCTTCATCAGGCCCCTCACCGACAGCAACTATGGATCGTGGGTGCTTGTCGGGGCATTCCTGAGCATCTCCCTGGGGTACATGGTGATGATGCAGATCGCGAACATCGACATCTGACGCCGCCGTGACCCTCTCGCTGATCCTCCTGCTCGCGTTCGGCGTCAGTGCGGTCATGGTGGCTGCCATGGCCCTGGTGTCGATTCTGCAGCGCCGCGACCTGCTCAAGCGGGCGGGTTCCGAATCCGCGGAGATGACGACGAGTTCGGTCCTGCTCCCGGAGAAGGGGCGCGATCGCAGGATCCAGGCATATCTCGAACGACTGGCGGACTCGGAAAAGGACAACCCCGCAAGCCAGATGAAGCTCATCCAAGCGGGGTTCGAGTCGGCGACCGGGCCCGCTGTCCTGTGGATCCTCCGGGTGATGAGCGTCTTCGCGTTCCCGCTGCTCGCCATCCTGATTGTTCCGAAGTCGCCGGCGTTCGTCTTCTTCTCCACGCTCGCGATCGCCGTCTTCGTCGGGTTCCTGCTGCCCATCGCCATGCTCGATCGCCTGGTGCGACTGCGCCAGCAGCGGATCCGCCGGTCCGTCCCGGATGCGCTCGACCTGCTGGTGGTGTGCGTCGAGGCGGGGATCTCGCTGGACGCCGCCGTGCTGCGCGTCTCACGCGAGCTGCGCCTGCTCCACCGTGACCTGGCTGACGAACTCGCCGTGGTGAACCGTGTGACGAACGCCGGCATCCCGCGCGAGATGGCCATGCGCGGGCTGTTCGAGCGCACCGGGGTCGACGAATTGCGGACGCTCGCCTCGAGCCTGGTGCAGAGCGAGAAGTGGGGAACCAGCATCGCGACGGTGCTGCGCGTGAATTCGGATACACTGCGGCGGAAGCGCCGGCAGAGTGCGGAAAAGCGCGCGAAGATGGCGCCCGTCAAGATGACGTTCCCGCTGCTGCTGCTCATCCTGCCGCCGCTCTTCGTGCTCGTCATGGGGCCGGTGCTGATCAAGGCGATCAGCGAGCTGAAGAAGGTCTGATGCCTGACCGGCGCTCCCACCTCGTGAATCGCCGTGGCCGCGGAGGCGGCCGCACCGGCAACGACGGGTGCGGGTCTGCGCGCGCGGCGTGGAGCGATCGTTGCCATTGTCGGGGTCCTGTTCACCGGCTTGGTCGCGTTCATGGCGCTTTCGATCGATTTCAGCCGGCTCGCCAACCTCCGGTTCGAGCTGCAGCAGGCGGCGGATGCGGGGGCGCACGCGGGAGCGATGGGGCTGGCTTCAATACCTCTTCAACCCTGGCCGACACCGACTTTGTGACGCCGCGCGTCACGCGCTACGCCACCGTTCTGAACCTCTCCATGGGCGGGCCCCGCGACGGTCGACTCCATGGAGGTGGGGACTTGGGTCCCCTCGCCGGGACATTCGTGACCCCGCGCCGTCCGGGCGTGCCCAATGCCGTGCGCGTCGTGGTGAGCCGGCAGTCCTCGGGACTGATCATGGCGATGTTTGGAATCCCGGCGCCGCGCATGCGCGCACGCGCCACCGCGTGGCTGCAACTGCCGAGTGGACCGGGAGACTTCCCGTGCAATGTGCGCGTCCCCGCCCACCGCTGTCCGGTGCTCGTCAGGTAGGCCGGCGGACCTCGCTGCTGCCGCACCTCGCTGAGTGCCCGGCCCCGCCACGAGCGAGGAGAGTCCCGTGAAGACACCGCCGCCCGTATCGACGGGAACGACGGAGACCGGAGCGCTCCGGGATGCACCGCGCGGATTCGACTGGCGTGCGCATCTCGCGATGGCACGCGTCGACTACTGGTTCAAGAACGTCTTCGTGCTGCCCGGCGTCGTCGTGGCCGCCACGACGGTTTCCCCCGTCGACTGGGGCGGCGTGCTTCAACGCCTCGTCATCGGCCTGCTCGCGGTCTGTCTCATCGCGTCGAGCAACTACACGCTCAACGAGATCCTGGATGCGCCGACGGACCGGTTTCACCCCGCCAAGCGCCTGCGCCCGGTGCCCGCGGGCCGCGTGCGACTGCCGGCCGCGTACGCGCAGTGGCTGGTCTTGTTCGCGGTGGGGATGGCGCTCGCCTGGCGGGTCTCAGCGCCCTTTGCGCTGAGCGTCCTCGCCCTCTGGCTGATGGCGTGCGTGTACAATGTGCCCCCGGTTCGCGCCAAGGATCAGCCCTACCTCGACATCCTCTCCGAGGCGATCAACAACCCGCTTCGGATGCTCGCCGGCTGGTTCATCGTCACGCAGGCCACCGTGGCGCCGGCATCGCTGTTGCTCAGCTACTGGATGATCGGCTGCTACTTCATGGCGCTGAAGCGCTTCGCGGAGCTGCCGTCGCTGGCCGAGACCGGCCAGGCCGCCGCGTATCGCCGGAGCTTTGCCTGGTACACGCGGGATCGCCTCATCGTCGCCATCATGTTCTTCGCGGCGTCGTCGATGCTGTTCTTCGGCGCCTTCTGCATGCGCTACCGGATGGAACTCATCCTTGCCTTCCCGCTGGTGGCGCTGGTGATGGCGATCTACCTGAACGTGGCGCTCAAGCCGGACAGCGCCGCGCAACACCCCGAACGGCTCTATCGCGAACCCGCCCTCATGGTCACGGTCGCGGTGACCGCCGCCGTCATGTTCGCGCTGCTGCAGGTCGACATTCCCGCGATGCACCGCCTGTTCACCCCGACGGCACCGACGCAGGCGCGAGTCGACGCGCATCCGGGCGCCTGAACACGTTCCCGCAGGCTGGTGGGAGTGCCCCTGACGAATGTGGTCGCGGTTGCGGCGCGGGTCGCGCCGCGGGCGGCTTCACTCCGCGACGGCCGTTCCTTCCGTCGAGGCCTTCGCTGCCGGCTGTCCGCGCATCAGCAGCACCAGCACCAGCGCCGGCGCCCAGATCGTTGCCAGTGCGAGCGGAAAAGCGAACTCGTTCTGCCGGGGCGACTCGTGGTGTGGGTACCACATCAGGTATCCGACCCAGCTCAGGGCGGACAGCGCCGCGGAGCGAACCCACGTCGACGGAATCAGCCACAGCGGCAGCGTGTCGTAGAACACCGGCAACTGGGGCACGAGCGCGAGCGACACGAGCAGCCGTCCCTCCCGGAGGCGCCATTTCAGGAGGCCCAGCAGCAGGAACGCACCAGCCAGCGTCGTCGCCGGGCCACGATATCGCGCGGTGGTTGCTGCCGCGGCGAGCCATTCCCGCGGCCACCCCGGCAGGATGACGAGACTGGCGAGCGTGAGCGCGCCGGCCAGCACGATCCCGCGCCACGACGGACGATAGAGCCAGGCAACGAGTCCGATTGTCGGCTTGGCCGCCGCGGCGAACTGCAGCGTGGGAATGAGCGCCGCCGCGGTCAGCAATGGTGACCACTGGCCCAGCAACGCGGCGTGCACGAAGGGCGCGCTGGCGAAGGCCCAGAGGCGATACGGCGACTCCCTGAGCAGCCCCCATGCCAGCAGCGCCGACGACACGCCGAAGAACACCGTGCCGGCGATCGCCGGTCGCAGCGGGGCGAGTGGCATGACCACGAGCGCCGCCGGCAACGGATAGAAGAGCGGCGCATTGAACGGGTACGCGCCCACGGCCTTGATCACCACATAGGGATCCTGGCCATGCAGCAGTGCCTGTGCCGCGCGCAATGGATACGACAGGTCCTTGGCCAGGTGCGCCGGATGCGTCTGCATGGCGAAGAACGCCAGGAAGGCGCCCCAGCCGCCGAAGAGCACGGCGCCCATCAGGCGGTCGGCAGTCGTCAATCCCGGCGTCCGGCTCACGGGTGGCCGCAGTTCGAGCCGGGCGAGGAACTCCTTCAGCGGCGTCATGCGCGCCCGAGGAAGGGCAGCCAGACGAGCATGAATGCGCCGATCGCGAGCAGGCCGAGCAACGCGAGCTCCCACCGGGTGGACGGCAACGCCAGGCTGCGCGCCCCCGGGCCGTCGACCTCGATGTCAACGTTGCGATTCGGGCGACGCAGGACGATTACGAGCAGCGGCAGGTAGACGACGAAGACCGCCAGTCGCCCCAGCCGCTCGGCGTACGAGTCGAACACGTCGAAGGGTCCCAGGGCGATGATGGTGATGAAGAGGACATGCGTGAGCACCGACAGCCAGAGCGCCTCGCGAAAAGTGCGGCAGAGGAAGAACAACGGCACCACGTCGTAGAGGCTCGGCGTGTGGGGAACGCATGCCATCGCGAGGAGCAGCCGGGCGTCCGGCCGCCGCCAGCGCAGCGCGGCGAGCAGCAGCAGGATGCCCCAGGGACGCATGATCGGGGCGTGGAGATACTGCTGCAGCGACAGGTGCGAGCGGAGCAGTGCGATGACGCCGGGCAACGCATACGCCACCAGGGCGAGCAGCGGGAACGCGATCACCGCCGCCAGGGCCGCCCACCGGCGGTTCAGATGCGGCACGACCATCGCGGCGCCGATGTTGGGCTTGGCCGAGGCGGCCAGGAGGAGCCACGGCGACCACGCTGCGGCAAGCAACACCGGGGACCACTGGTTTCGCGCGACCGTGATCAGGAAGGCGGCACTGAAGACCATCGGCCAGAGTGTTCGCAGGCGATTCCCCATCGCCCATCCCAGCGCGCCCGTCGTGACGACGGCGAACGCCACCCGGGCGATCGCGATCGGCATCCACGCGAACGGCACGACGAGCACGATGGCCGTCGGCGGGTAGTACAGCGGCCACGGCTGGTCGAAGGGCCGGCCGGGCCCGATGACCCCGTAGGGATCGAGGCCGTGCACCAGTGCCCGGGCGGCGAACCAGAGCTGGTCGAGGTCACTCCTCGCATCACTGCCGAGGACGTTGCGCCACGTCGCGAACGCACCCGCGAACACGGCGAGCACGATCGCGGCGCGCCATCGGTCGCGGCGGCTTCCCGCGGCGTCGCTCACCGAGGTCCGGGGTCGGCGGACGCGGCACCCGCCGGGCGGCGCGGTGGCGGTGACTCGTTAGGTCTGCGCAACACGATCGCGAGACACGGAAGGAAGCATGTCCAGACGGTGGCATTGCCGACCAGCCGGCCCCACGCGGCGTAGTCCGGTTGGGGCGTGTGCAGCGACACGTACCAGAAGAGGACCCAGGTCCCCAGGGCCAGCAGGGACGTCTCCCACCAGCGTGCACAGACGACGACGAGGAGCAGCTGATCGTAAAAGGACGGCGACTGCGGAATCAGCGCCAGCGCGAGCAGCCAGCGTGCCTCGGGACGGCGCCAGCGCAGCCCCGCCGCCAGGAGGAGGAACCCGAACGGCCGGAGCACCGGGGCGCGAAAATGCGGCGCCGCCCGTACCAGCTCGAGCCACGTGGACACCCATCCGGGCCGGATCAGCAGGCTGGCGACGACGAGTACCACGGCGCCACCCACCACGAAGCGCAGGTCCCGCGGGCGCCGCGCCGCCGCGGCGATCGCGACCGCGAAGTTCGGCTTGGCGACCGCGAGCACGCCCACCGCGGGAAGGAAGTAGGCGGCCGCAAGCAGCGGGGGCCACTGCACCAGGTCCGCGGAGACGAAGAGCGAGATGCTGAGCAGGATCGGCAGCCGCTGCCAGTCGTCGCGCGTGATGGCAAAGGCGAAGAGCCCCGCCGAGAGCGCCGAGAACAGCATGCGCGCCGTCAGTACCGAGACGAGCGTCAGGGGCGCCACGAGAAGCACCGCCGGAAGCGGGTAGTACAACGGCCACTTCCACTCGAACTGGGCACCCGGACCCACTGCCACATACGGGTCGACCCCGGAGCGCAGCGCCCGCGCAGCGCCCCAGAGCTGGTCGAAGTCGCTCGTGAACGCGGGCTGCGCGAGGGCGTGGCCATGCACCACGGCGGCCGCCAGCAGCGCGACGCCGATCGCCACGATCATCCGCAGTTCGGTCGTCAGGTTGCGCGCCATGAGGTCAACCTGCTGCGCGGTAGGTCACGAGCGGAAGCCAGACCAGGAAGAACGCGCCGACGAGCAGCATCACGAGCAGCGCCGCGCCCGCGGGGTCGTCGGGGAGGGTCGCCGCGCCCCGGGCTCGCGCCGTCGTGCCGTCGAACGGCGCCTCGGGTTCATTTGGCCGAAGCAGGACGGCCGCCAGCGCCGGCAGGTAGACGACGAACACGAGCTCCTTGCCGAGTCCCGCGGCGTAGAGGTCGAACGTGGCGAACGAACCGAAGACGACCAGGCCCCAGTACGCCGCGTGGGTCAGCACCGCCAGCGCGAGAGACTCGCGCACCGAGCGGCAGAGCACGAAGAGCGGCAGGAGGTCGTACAGACTCGGCGTGTGCGGTACGCACGCGAGGACGAGGAGCGCCCGGGCGTCGGCGCGGCGCCATCGCAACAACGCCAGCGCGAGCAGGAACCCGAAGGGTCGCGTGACGGGCGCGGACACATGCGGGGCATCGGCAATCGCGGCGAGCCACGCGCCCAGCCACCCGGGCCGGACGAGGAAGCTGAGCGCGAGCAGCAGCAGCGCGGCGCCCGCGGCGACGGCGACGTCGCGCACCCGCGTCTGCGCGGCAAAGGCCATCACGCCGACGTTCGGCTTGGCCACCGCCACGAACGCGAGCGCGGGAACCCAGGCGGCAGCGAGAATCAACGGCGACCACTGGCTCCGCGACAGCGCGATGAGGTACGACGCGCTCAGGGCGAGTGGCCACAGCACCCGGACCCGCGTCCCCATGCTCCAGCCGAGCGCGAATCCACCGAGCGAACTGAAGGCCACCCGCGCCGCCGCCACCGGGAGGGCCGTGAACGGCACGGCGAGGAGTACCGCTGGCAGGGGATAGTAGAGTGGCCACAGCCACTCGAACTCGCGTCCCGGCCCGACGACGCCATAGGGATCGCCACCATGCACGAGCGCTCGCGCCGCGTGCCAGAGCTGGTCGAAATCCGTCGGCCACCCCGGCTCGTGCAGCACCCGGGCGCCCGGCATAGAGCGCCGCGACGAGCGTGAAGCCGAGCGCGACGGGCCAGCGCGCACGATCCGGCGTCGCGCCCGTCCGCGGGTCCGGATCGTGTCGTTCGTCAGGGTCCGCGCCGCCGTCCGGAAAGTGCCGCACCACCCTCAGGGTTGCAGGAAGTCCCCTCCAGCTACCGCGTGGGCCGCATCCAGCGCAGCACCTCGCGGATGCTGACGCGCTTGCCGTACATCAGGAGGCCGGTCCGGTAGACGCGCGCCGCGAAGTACACCGCGAGGTAGCAGGCCGCCACCAGCGCGATCAGCGACAGCACGATCTCCCACGGCGGCACGTCCACGGCGCTGATGCGCAGCGGCATCACCACCGGCGACGACACCGGCAGCACGCCGAGTACGCTCGCCAGGCGGCCGTCGGGCTCGTTCAGGACCGGCTGCAGAAACATCATGCTCACCGCCAGCAGCAGCACGATCGGCATCTGCGCCTGCTGCGCCTCCTGCTCGGTGCTCACCATGGCGCCGATGGTGGCGAACAGCGCCGAGTAGAAGATGTAGCCGAACAGGAAGAAGAGCACGAGCACGGCGAGCATCGCCAACGAGATCGACGGCAGCTCCACCGGCGCCGTCTCCATGCCGAACTGGTGCAGCACGGCGACGCGATAGCGCAGCATGAGGTACGCGGCAGTGCCCCAGATCATGATCTGCGTCATCCCCACCGCCCCCACGCCCAGCACCTTTCCCGCCAGCAGCGTCGTCGGCCGCACGCTGGAGATGACGATCTCGGCCACGCGCGTCTGCTTCTCCTCGATGACGCCGCGCAGCACGTTCTGCCCGTACATCACGATCGTCACGTACAGCAGCACCGCCACACTGATCGCAAAGAGGAGGTTGACCCGTCCCGACCCGCCACGCCCGCTTCTCGTCAGGCGCTCGGCATGCAGTGTGAATCGCATCCGGGTGATCTGGTCCGCCCGGTCGGCGGCGACTCCGGACTCGCGCAGCTCCAGCGCCAGCAGCTCGCGCCGCACGATGGACTCCACCGTCTGCATGTCCGTGACCGCCGTGGCGTTGACCCCCGCGTACCGCGCCGCGGCGCCGCCCAGGACGTCGTGGCCAAGCACCAGGTATCCCTTGATGGCCTTGCGTCGCACCGCGTCCGTGGCCAGCGTCTCGGCGGCGGCCAGCGACGTCGAGTCGACCACCAGGACCTGGGTGAGCGAGGTGTCGCCGAACAGTCCCGCCGTTCAGTTCCGTCGATACGTACCGCCCGAGGTCCGTCCCGGTCGCGTCCAGGATGCGGATCCGTGCCAGGTCCTTCGATGCACTCTCGCGCGCGGCAAGGTACGCCGGAAGGTACAGCACCGACCCGAACAGGATCGGCCCGAACACCGTGGCGACGAGGAACGCGCGCGTGCGGACGCGCTCGAGGTACTCCCGCTTGATGACCGCCCAGAGTCTGCGCACGAGATCGTCGTGGATCCGCTGGAGTTGCCGGCGTGGTGAGTGGTTGCGTCGGTGCGGTCGCGCGCGGGGACGCCGCTACGGCGCCGAGAGAAACGCCATCGCGTTGCGCAACAGCGTCTCGGCAAGCACCACCTTGTATCCGTTGCGCGCAAGGGGACGCGCGTCGTGGAGCGCGCGACGGGCCAGGGTCTCGAGGTCCTCGGGACCAAGCGCGCCCGACGACACGTCCTCCTCGACGGACGCCGCGACCCGCCACGGCACCGGCGCCACGCCGCCCAGCGCCAGCCGCACCGCGCCGTCGGGGCGGCGCACCGCCGCCACCGACGCCAGCGCGAAGTCCCACGCGCCGCGCTGCATCAGCTTCTCGTACCGCTGGCGGCCGCCTGACGAGAACGCCGGCACCTCCACCGCGGTCACGAACTCGCCGGGCGCGAGCACGGTCTCCCGGTCGGCGCCATCCGCTGGCAGCACGAAGAACCCGCCAATCGGCACCATCCGGTCTCCCTCCGGTCCGGCGACGTGCACCACGGCCTCCAGTGCCGTCAATGCCACTGCCGGATCGGACGGGTGCACGGCATGGCAGGGACCGCCGCCCAGGATCGCGTGATACTGGTTCTCCCCCGACTCCGCCGGACAGTCGTGTCCGCCGTTCTTCCAGCAGGCCACGCCCAGCCGGAAATACCAGCACCGCGGCCGCTGGCAGAGGTTGCCGCCCAGCGTCCCCATGTTGCGGAGTGCCGGTGAACCGACGGCCTCGCACGCCATCGCCAGCGCCGGGAACCGCTCCCGGACCGTCGCGTCGGTTGCGATGCTGGCGAGTCGTGCCGACGCCCCGATCAGCAGCGAGCCGTCCTCGCGCCACCTGAGGGCGTCGGATCCGGAGATGCCGCGGAGGTCCACCAGCACCGAGGGAGACACGATTCCCTCGTGCATCGCGACGAGCAGGTCCGTGCCGCCGCCGAGCGCCATCGCGCCGGGACGGCGCAGAAGCTCGCCGGCACCGGGGACGTCGGGGGCGCGTTCGTAGGACAGCGGCGGCATGGACCGGGTGCGGGGATCGGGAACGCCGTCGACGGCGTTTGGCGCACCCGTCATCCTATCCGCGTTCCCGCCGGGGGGAAAGTCGGGAAATGGCGCGCCCGGGCGCCGCCGGCGGCGACCTAACGCTGCTCGGTGAACTCGCTGATGAGAAACCCGAACTCCTCGTCGGCGACATTGCGCGAATAATCGATGTACACCGAGGACGGGTAGTGGTAAATCGGGTCGTACTGCACGCGGACCTCGGCGGCCGGCTGGTCGAGGGCATCCCGCAGCCTGTCGAAGAAGCCGTCGATGGCGGGGAACGACGGCGCATCGGCGTCCGGGAGCGGCTCGCCCGAGGACACCAACGTCCTGGATACCACCGTCCCCCCGCGCACCTGCACCCGCACGTCGACGCCGCCCAGCGCGCAGAAGCACGTGTACCGAGCCACGAACGCGTAGTCGCTCACGCTCTGCTGCGTCCAGCGCACCCGCTGCAGCGTCACCTCCGCCACCCGGTCTCCCGGTCCCGTACCATCGCGGCACGAAAGCGCGGTGGCGCAGGCGAGGACGCAGCTGACGATTCGGAGGCTGGCAGTCATCTCGCGCCTCGGGAACGGGATCCAGGCCGGGGTTGCGCGGCGACCGGCCGACAGGCGACTCTCGCTGGCAGGCAGCCGCGATGGCTCCACGGACTCCTTCTGAGGGGTAAATCGTCGTCCCGTTTGACCTGACACGCCAGACCCCCCTCCGCCCAAGTGAGCGCCCAACACCGTCGTTTCGTCCCTGGACTTCTCCTCTGCCTGCTGGCCGGGTCGGCCTGCGCACACCGGCCGGTGGAGGTCGCCGCGGTTCCGGAGGTCACGACGACGGCGCCCACCGCCCCTGGCAGCCCCAGCGCGGGCGAGGAGACGCTGCTGCGCGCCAAGCAGCTCATGGTGCCCGTGGAGGACGTTCGGCCGGACAAGGTCCCCGACACGTTCGCCGCCTCGCGCGTCGATCACGCCCACAACGCGCTCGACATCCTGGCCCCCCGGGGGACCCCCGTGGTGGCGGCGGACGACGGCACCATCCTCCGGATGAGCAGCAATCCGTCCGGAGGCATCACGATCTACCAGCTCGATGACGGTGGGCAGTTCGTGTACTACTATGCGCACCTGGACCACTACCGGCCGGGCCTGAAGGAGGGCATGCGGGTGGTGCAGGGGGACGTGATCGGCTACGTCGGGACGACAGGCAACGCCCCGCCGAACATTCCGCACCTTCACTTCCAGCTCATGCGATACCGAGAAGACGGCCGGTACTGGGACGGCACCCCGATCGACCCGCACGCGTTCCTCGTGCGGACGGGGAAGGCGCGATGACGATGCGGGGCCGCGATCGCGCATCGCTGCGGGCGGAGGCGCATCACCTGAAGGCAGCGGTGCACGTCGGTCACCAGGGCCTCACGGGGACCCTCCTTCAGTCGGTCGACGACGCCCTGGCCGCGCGCGAGCTCGTCAAGGTGCAGTTGGGGCGCACCCTGGCAGTGCCCGTGAAGGACGCCGCGAACGAGCTGGCGGCGTCGTGCGGTGCCGAGGTGGTGCAGGTCATCGGGCGGACCTGCACGCTGTACCGGCACAACCCGGAGCTGCCGCGTGCCGTCGACGGCACGCCACCCTGGCGTCGTTAGGTTCCCTCCAGCGACGCCAGGACCCGCCACGGCGTGAGCGGCAGCTCGCGCAGCTCGACGCCGAGCGCATCGCTGACGGCGTTGGCGATCGCCGGGGCGGTCGGGATGATGGGTGGCTCGGCCAGGCCGCGCGCCCCCACGTGGTTTGCCACCACGTCGACGGCGTCGATGCAGAAGGCGTCGATGTGTGGTACGTCGGCCATCGTCGGGATCTTGTAGTCGTGGAGGCCAGGGTTGAGGGTCACCCCCAGCCGCGCGTCGAGCACGCGTTCCTCGAACAGGGCATAGCCCAGTCCCTGCAGGATGGCGCCGTGCATCTGGCTCTCGGCGAGCCGCGGGTTGATCACGCGCCCGACGTCGTGCGCCGCCACCACGCGAAGCACCCGGACCACCCCGGTGCTGGTGTCGACCTCGACCTCCACGAATTGCGCGCCGAAGCTCATGAGGCCGACGCCCTTCGGGTTCGGGCCGCGTGAGCCGTGTCCCATGATCATCACGTGGCCGAGCTTGCGGGTGACGTCGGCCACGGGAACGTGGCGTGTGCAGTCGCGCCGGTCGACCATGCCGCGCCGCACCACGAGGTCGTCGGGCGAGCAGTCCAGCATTTCCGCCGCCGCCTCCAGCAGGTGACGCCGCGCATCCTCGGCGGCCATGCGCACGGCCGGAGCGACCGATGCGGTCGTCATCGAGCCCCAGGAGTTTCCGGTGTACGGCGTCCGCTCGGTGTCGCCAAGGACGATGCGCACGTCTTCGAGGCGCACACCGAGCGCCTCGGCGGCGACCTGGGCAAGGATGGTGCGAGCGCCGGTGCCGAGGTCCTGTGTCCCGACAAGTACGTCGACTGTGCCGTCGGGGTGCAGGCGGACGGTGGCGTAGGCCGGAGGGCCGCCGCCGGCCGGCCAGACCTGGGCGGCGACGCCGCATCCGCGACGGAGCGCGGGGTTCCCCCCCGCTGGAAGCGTACCGCCGCTGTCGCCAACCCGCGGCATCCGGGCATCGCCGGCCGCATCGGCTGCGCGCCGTTCCCACCCGAATCGCGCCGCGCCCTCCTCGAAGCAGCGCCGCAGGTCCCCGCCGGAGTACGGTCGGTCCTTCTCCTGGTCGCGTTCCGCGTGGTTGCGCAGCCGCAGGGCCAGCGGGTCGATGCCGACGGCGCGCGCCAGCTCGTCCATCGCGCGCTCGAGCGCGAACGCCCCCTCGGTGTGCCCCGGGCCCCGGAATGCGGCCATCCCCTGCGCGTTGCTGTACGCGAAGACGTCGGTCGTCTTCACGTTCGGGCAGGCGTAGAGCTCGTGCATGATCTTCGTCGGTGATGCCTCCCAGCCGCTGATCCCCTGGTCGACCTCCGACTCCGCCTCGATCGCCGTGAGGCGCCCGTCGGCGGCGGCGCCTAACGTGATGCGGATCCGCGTCGCCGGGCGGTGCCCGGTGTCCACCTGCTCGCCCTCGCGGTCCAGCACGCACCGCACCGGCCGCCCCGTCCGCCGCGCCAGCAGGGCCGCGGCCCAGGTGTGGCCCCCGGCGTGGTTCTTCGCGCCGAACCCGCCCCCCATGTGGTCCATCAGCACCCGCACCGAGGCCTGCGGAATGTCCATCGCTGCCGCCACCTCGTCGCGCACGGCGAAGATGCCCTGCGTCGACTCCCACACCGTGAGCCGGTCGCCGTCCCACTCCGCCACGGCACCGTGGGGCTCCAGCGCCGAGTGCAGCGCGCAGGGCACCCGATACTCGCGGGTCAGCACCACGGCGGCGTCCCGGAGCCCCGTGGCGACGTTGCCACGCTCCTCGACCACCGGCGAGCTCCGCGAGACGTTGCCCCCCTTTCGCACCACCGGCGCCCCCGGCGCCAGCGCCTCGGCGGCCGTGGCCGCGAACGCTTCCGGCGCATAGCGCACCACCACCCGCCGCGCGGCCACCCGCGCCAGGGGGAACGACTCCGCGCAGACGACCGCCAGCGGCTGCCCCGCGTAAGCGACCGTGGTGTCGAGCCACGCGACGCCACCGGCGCGGATCGGCCGTGGCCGCTGCGGAACGTCGTCGGCAGTGAGCACGTCGACGACGCCGGGCAGCGCGCGTGCCGCGCTGACGTCGACGGTGGCCTGCCCGCGGGGAATCGCCGCGCGCACCAGGACGGCGTACAGCATCCCGGGCCGGTGCACATCCGCCGTGTACGTTGCGCGGCCGGTGACCTTGGCGACGGCGTCGACGCGCGTCACCCGATGGCCGACGACGTCGAACGGTGTCCCCGGTCCCCAGGGGGCCGGATCGAACGCCGGGAGCTCGACGATCTTCGTCTCCTCGCGCCCCTCGACCTCCACGGTCGTGGCCTGGAAACGTCGCGGGCCGGTGGTGCCGTCAGGACACACTTGCTGTTCCCGCCGCGGCCGCCGCTGCGTGGATGGCTGCCACGATCCGCGGATAGGTGCCGCAGCGGCAGAGGTTCCCGCTCATCGCCCGGCGGATCGTCTCGTCGTCGGGGTCGGGTTCGCGCTGCAGGAGCGCCGTGGCCGCGAGCAGCTGCCCGCTGGTGCAGAAGCCGCACTGGACGGCGTCGTGGTCGACGAACGCCTGCTGCACCGCGTGCAGCACCTCCCCCCGCGCCAGGCCCTCGATAGTGGTGACCCGGGCTCCCGCGCACGCAATCGTTAGGGTGAGGCAGCCGTACACCGGGACGCCGTCGAGCAGCACCGTGCAGGCGCCGCATTCCCCGCGCCCGCAGGCGATCTTCGTCCCCATCAGCTGGAAACGCCCGCGCAGCGTGCCGGCCAGCGACTCGCCAGGGGCGGGATCGACGTCCCGCTCCACGCCGTTCACGATCAGCTTCATGGGCGTGAGATAGGCACCGCGCCGCGGCCTGTCCAGTCGCCCGCCGGCGGCCCCTGCCGGAAATCCCGGGGGTATGCGGAGCCGCCTTCTGCGGTCGCGCACTGAGGCATATAATTACGGGTCCGAGAACCGGTTCGAACCACCCCGCCCTCCCATGCCGTACGTCATTACCGAAGCCTGCATCGGCGTCAAGGACAGGTCGTGCGTCGACGTCTGTCCCGTCGATTGCATCTACGAAGGCGAGCAGATGCTCTACATCCACCCGGATGAATGCATCGATTGCGGCGCCTGCGAGCCCGAGTGCCCCGTGACGGCGATCTTCCCCGAGGAAGACGTGCCCGCCAACCAGCGGCAGTACGTCCAGATCAACCGCGACATCTTCACCGGTCCGACTCCCCCGGGGCGTCCCCAGCGCTAGGACAGGGTAAGCGACGAGAGGAACTCGCTCAGGACGTGATTGAAGGCGGCGGGGCGCTCGAGATTGCTGACATGGCCCGCCCCGGCCAGCACCTCGAGCCGGCTGCCGCGCACCGACGCATGCATGGCGCGCGCCTCGCGCACCGGGGTCAGCGCATCCTCCTCTCCCACCACGAT
Source organism: uncultured Gemmatimonadaceae bacterium (assembly GCA_963761075.1). Taxonomy (GTDB): domain Bacteria; phylum Gemmatimonadota; class Gemmatimonadetes; order Gemmatimonadales; family Gemmatimonadaceae; genus CAVXFN01. The sequence continues at coordinate 507,532 of CAVXFN010000005.1, read as the reverse complement.
GAGCGTCGGGACGTCGATGTCGCCGAGCGTCGGCGAGGAATCGGGGCGCGCCACCATCGCTTCCAGCGCGCCGACGACGCCGTCGGCGGGCGCGCTCGCCAGCATCCCGTAGACCTGTTCGACCACCTCCGGGCTCTTGTCGCGCGTGCTCCGGCCCACCATGCCGGTCATCATCCGCTCCGCGACGGCGGCCGACCCCTGCGTTCGCGCGACCGCTGCGAGATCTCCCCGCTTCCGCGACGACTCGTCGTCGTCGGCTCCGGGCCGGGTGTCCGCCAGCACCAGCGCCCGCACGCGCTCGCGGTGACGCCGCCAGAAGGCGAATGTGATGTAGCCCCCCATCGACAGGCCGGCTATGACGGCCCGGTCGATCCGCGCCACGTCGAGCAGCGCCGCGAGGTCGTCCGCGTACTGGTCCATGGAGTACGGCGGCGCGACGGTCGTCTCGCCGAATCCGCGCAGGTCGGGGGCGATGCACCGCGCGCGGTCCACCAGCGCGTTGACCTGCGGCGACCACAGCGACCGGTTGTGCGGAAAGCCGTGCACGAAGAGGACTGGCGTGCCGCTCCCCACATCGTCGTAGCTGATCTCGATGTTCCCCGCCAGCGCGATCACCATGACCTCCACGCGTCTCCCGGGCCCCGCCTAACGGATGACCCCGACGATGCCGTCTTGTCCGGCGCCGGCGGGCCGCGGTGTGGCGACCGGCCACGTCACCGTTGCCCGGTTGCCGAAAAAGGACCGCCGGTGCCGTCCCGCCGCTAGATTGCGCTCGGAACAGCTCCGTGGCGAGAGGCGCCGCGCGCGTCGCGGCCTCCCGACGCCACGTCCCTTCCGGAATCCGTCCCGTGCCGTCCACCATCACGTCCGCCTCGTCCGGCCCCCTCTACCTCGATTCGACCGAGTCGGCCGAGCGGTTCCTGGCGTCCATCGCGAACGCGAAGTCGGTGGCCATCGACACCGAAGGGGCGAGCTTTCATCGCTACGTCGACCGCATCTACCTGCTCCAGCTCTCCACGCAGAGCCGCCACGCGATCATCGATCCGCTCCGGGTCGGTGCCCCGTCCGCCCTGGGAGCGCTCCTCGAGTCACGCGACGTCGAGGTGGTCTTCCACGACGCGGACTACGACCTCCGGTTGCTGCACCAGGACTACGGCTGGCGGGTGGCCAACATCTTCGACACGCGCATCGCCGCGCAGCTCCTCGGCATCAAGGCCTTCGGCCTCGCCGCGCTCCTGCAGTCGTTCTTCGACGTCCACCTCGACAAGAAGCACCAGCGCGCCGACTGGTCGATGCGACCCCTGCCGCCCGCGATGCTCGAGTATGCATCGCAGGACACGATGCACCTCCTGCCGCTGCGCGAGCGCCTGCGTGCCGCCCTCGAGTCGAAGCAGCGGTGGTCGTGGGCCCGCGAGGAATTCGACAGGCTCGAGGGAACGCGCTGGACGGAAGAGCACGGCAACGACGCGTTCCTCCGCCTCAAGGGCGCGCGCGAGCTCGATCGCCGGGAGCTCGCCCTGCTGCGAGAGCTCGTCGCCTGGCGTGATGGTGTCGCCCGGTCCCTCGATCGCAGCACGTTTCGTGTGGCTGGCAACGAGGTCCTCCTGGCCCTGGCGCATTCGACCGCCGGTGCGCCGCCCGACCTCGAGCATACGAAAGGGCTCTCCCGCAGCATCGTGCAGCGATTCGGCACCGGCATCCGCGAGGCCATCGAGCGTGGACACGAAGTGCCGGAGGCCGACCTGCCGCGCTTTCCGCGCGGCGCCCGCTGGAGCCGTGACCCCGACTATGAAGACCGCGTCGCGCGCGTAAAGCACGTGCGCGATCGCGTCGCCGCGGATCTGGAGCTCGACCCCGGCGTACTCTGCCCGCGCGAACGCCTCGAGGCCGTGGCGCGCCGCAACCCGGCCACGATCGACGAACTGGCGGAGATCCCGGAGCTGAGGCGCTGGCAGGTCGAGGTGCTTGGTGAGCGCTTCGTGAGCGCGCTCGGCGGGCGTACGGGAAGCGACTCTCCCTACCGCGACTGATGTTCGTTCGAACGATGACAGGGATGCGACGCGCCATCGGGAATCCGGCGTGCTTCCCGGTCGTGGCGGTCATCACGGCACTGCTGCTCGCGGCGGTGCCGACGTTGCCCGCGCAGCAGGCGGCGCTGCCCACCTGGTACGCCCCCGCCCTGCCGAGCGACAGCGCGCCGCCGCCCGTCGCCCGCGAGTTTCGCGGCGTCTGGATTGCCACGGTGGGCAACCTCGACTGGCCGTCGCGCCCGGGGCTCCCCGTGGACTCGCAGCGCGCGGAACTCGTCTCGCTCCTGGATCGCGCGGTCGCGATGAAGCTGAATGCCGTGATCTTCCAGGTGCGTCCCGAGGGAGATGCGCTCTACAAGTCACCGTACGAGCCGTGGTCGGCGTACCTGACCGGCACGATGGGAAAGGCGCCGGCTCCGGCCTGGGATCCCCTCGCATTCGCCGTCACCGAGTCGCATCGACGCGGACTCGAACTGCACGCCTGGTTCAATCCCTTCCGCGCGCGGTACAGTGGCCAGCGGAGCCGCGCCGCCAGCAACCACGTGAGCCGCACCATGCCGGCCCTGGTGAAGCGCTATGGGCCGTACCTCTGGATGGACCCCGGGGAACCGGCCATTCAGGACCTGACGCGCAAGGTCATCGTCGACGTCGTGAAGCGCTACGACATCGATGGCGTGCACCTCGACGACTACTTCTACCCGTATCCGGAGCGGGATCGGCGGGGACGGGTCATCCCCTTTCCCGACGCTCGCTCGTGGCAGCGGTACGAGCGGTCGGGAGGAACGCTGAACCGCGACGACTGGCGGCGGCAGAACGTGGACCAGTTCATCGAACGTCTCTCGCACGACATTCGCGTCGCCAAGCCGTGGGTCCGGTTCGGCGTGAGCCCATTCGGCATCTGGCGCCCGGGCACGCCGGCGTCGGTGCGGGGCTTCGACGCCTGGCAGGACATCTACGCCGATTCGCGGCGCTGGCTCGAGAAGGGCTGGGTGGACTACCTGGCGCCACAGCTGTATTGGGCGGAGTCGGCGCCACAGCAGAGTTTCTCTACGCTGCTCGAATGGTGGGCGGGCAGGAACGCCTACGGCCGGCACCTCTGGCCGGGTCTCGCGGCGTACAAGGTCACGGGCACCGGGAGTGTTCGCTGGCCCGCTCGCGAGATCGTCGACCAGGTGCGCATCGCGCGCGACCAGCCGGGCGTCGACGGGCAGGTGCACTTCAACATGGCGGCGCTCATCCAGAACTCGGATAGCGTGGCGAACCGGCTCGCCAGCGGACCGTACGCCCTGCCGTCTCTCGTGCCCGCCTCCCCATGGCTATCCAGCGGCAATCGCGTCGCACCGGACGTGACACGCACCAATCGCGGGGACGTCGTCTTCCTCCAGATCCGGGCGTCCGAGCGCGGCTCGAGTGGAGCGAGCGCGTCCAGTGCGCGCTCGCAGTCTTCAGAGCGCTGGTGGCTCGTGCGGGCACGTTATCCGGATGGCTGGCGCGAGACGCTCGTCGACGCGACGGTCACCTCGGTCTCGCTGCCGGCCGCCGGAGGTCAGCTCCCCGACCTCGTCGCCGTGAACGGCATCGATCGGGCGGGTGTCGAATCGCGCTCCGTGCTCACCGGATCGGAGTCCGCGGACGCAGGGCGCGACGACAAGTCTTCAGCGCCGCGTCCCGCCGCCCCGGCGATCTATCAGAAGCCGAGGTAGGCGCGCACCCGCGGCTCGATGCGCTCGGGAGTCCACGGCGGCGACCACACGAGGTTCACGGTCACCGCACCGACCTCCGGCACCGCCCGCAGGGCCTCCTCGGCGTCGTGCAGGATTTGTGGACCGGCCGGGCACCCGGGCGACGTGAGGCTCATGTCGAGCGACACGTCGTTCCCATCGACCTGGACCTCATACACGAGTCCCAGGTCGACGATATTCAGGTCGATTTCCGGGTCCTTCACGCGGCGCAGGATGTGCTTCACCTGATCCTCGGTGATCGATGCCGGGGACGAAGTGCCTGCAGCCGGGGATTCCGGGGGCGGAGAGACGGGATCAGTCATTGGCGGGAACGGCGACAACAGTTGTCGTAATCGAACAATGACCGGGGGGAGGCGTCGCGGGCAAGCGTGTCACCGGACTGCAGGCCCGCGTTCGCCCTCGAGCGCTCAGGCGCGTGCGCCGGCTGCCGGAGGTTTCTTCGAACTGGCGGCGGAGGTGCTCGACGACTTCGCCGTGCCCGGGCTGCCCGAGCTCGTCCCGGCGGCCGGCGACCTGGCGCCGGACTTCGAGGTTGTCGCCTTGGTTGCCGGCTTCTTCACCGTCGACCTTGCTGCGGCCGGCGTCTTCTTCTTCGACGAACTGACCTTCGCGCGGGCGCGGCGTACGGTGTGGTTCCAGCCCTCGGCGACGTCGGCACGCATCGTGCGCGGCATGTCCACGACCATGTCCGCGTCGACGACGGCGGCGGCGGCGACATCGGCGAGGTCAGCGCGAACGTCGGCAATGACCTTGGCGGGACGTCGCGCCTTGGGAGCGTGCACACGGTTGGTCAGCAGGATCACGAACATGTCGCGGTCCGGGTCGATCCAGAGCGACGTGCCCGTATAACCGGTGTGTCCGTAGGCACGCTCGCTCATGTAGATGCCCGAGCTCCCCTCGCCGTCTGCGGTGTCCCAGCCCAGCGCGCGGGTGCCCGCCGTGCGCCGGGTGAACAGCGCCACCGTGGAATCGCTGATGATGCGCACGCCCTGATACTCGCCCATGTTGAGCATCATTTGGGCAAACAGGGAGAGGTCGGCGGCCGTGGAGAACAGCCCGGCGTGACCGGCGACGCCACCAAGGGCCCACGCATTCTCGTCGTGCACCTCACCGCGAATCGGGTAGCCGCGCGGCGGGGAGACTTCGGTGGGGGCGATGCGGTAGCGGAGCGATGCGTCGGGCCGGAAATGCGTGTCGCTCATTCCGATGGGGCCGAAGACCCGCTCATCGAGGAACGCGTCGAGTCCCTCTCCCGAGATCGACTCGATCACCCATCCCAGGACGTCGGCGCCGAGATCCGAATAGACCTGGCACTTCCCGGGCCGGCAGGCGAGCGGCGTGGACAGCACGATGGACTTCGCCTCGGACGGCGAGTGTGCCAGGCGCCAGAGATTCCGCCCTGCCGGGAGTCCGGATTCGTGAGTCAGGAGCTGACGAACCGTGACCTGGTTCTTGAGCCCGCCGGTGAACGCCGGCAGGTAGTGCGTCACCGGGGCGTCGAGGTCGAGCCGCCCCTCATCGTAGAGGATCATCGCCGCGGTCGTCGTGCCGACAACCTTGGTGAGCGAGGCGAGATCGTAGATCGTGCGCTCGGGAGTGACGTCGGGACTGTCCGCCGTCCATCCGAGGTGACCGAAGCCCTTCTCGAACGCGGCATAGCCGCGGCGCCCGACGACGACCGAAGCGCCCGGAAACCCGCCGGCGGTCACCCCGCGATTGACGACGTGGTCGATCGACGCGAGCCGTTCCGCTGACATGCCGACGGCCTTCGGCGGCCTGACGGGGAGACCGTCAGACGGGGCGAAGACGAAAGTCAGCGCAGCGAGGGTGGCAAGCACGAACGAGGGCCGTCAGTCTGGGCGAAGGGAGTGGCTGCTTGAGTGTGCTGCTCTGCCTGCAAGGACCGCGCCCGATGGAGCCTGTCCAAGCTGGCAAAACACAGGGCCGCTACAGCGTTGACGCGTAAGTGTTTTCGATCGTTTCCCTGAGGGTGATTCTAGGGAAGTTCTAATGCGAACTGGGCGGCCTAGATAGGGAACTGCCGCGATTCTGTCAAGAAGCAATGCCCGACGCTGCCCCTCGGTCCGGCACCTGCATGCCCTTGTGACGGGAGGACTTCCGTGAATACGCTGTACTACCGGACGGGTTTTGTCACCCTCCCGGTACCACGACGTTCCGACAGGCGATGCACCGCCTCGGGGAAACCCGGTGCCCTCGCGGGGTGACCAAGTTGATGTAACGGCATGGCATCGGATTACACCACCATTCAGCGCGCCATCGGCGGCGATGAGCAGGCGCTGCGATCACTCTGGTCGCAGCATGCTCCGCACATCGACGCGGTCATTCGTCGCCTGGTTGGCGACCCCGACCTCGCCGAAGACGTCGCGCAGGAGGTCTGGATCCAGATCTTCCGGGCCCTGCCGAGCTACCGTGGGGAATCTCAGTTTGGAACTTGGGCGCACCGGATCGCGGTGAATCGCACGCTGAACGCGCTTCGCCGCACCCGTCGCCTCTCGAAGATCGAAACCGACATGGACGAGGAAACGGTGTCGGTCGAGCACACGGGCGATCGTGCCATGCTCGCCGCCTCGATCGAGGCCGCCGCGGCCCAGTTGTCGCCGGGCGCGAGGACCGTCTTCCTGATGCACGACGTTGAAGGCTTCACTCATGAAGAGATCGCGACCGAACTCGGGATCACTCCCGGAGGCTCGAAGTCGCAGTTGTTCAAGGCACGCGCCAAGCTGCGCAAGCTGCTGGCGCACCTGGTAGACGGACCAGACACCAATGCGCGACGTGAACACGCTGCACCTGCCTATTGAACGGCTCGCCGAGCTGGCCGACGGCGACCCGTCGGCGCTCGAACGCGAGCACCTCGCCGCCTGCGCTGCGTGCGCGGCCGAGCTCTCGTCGTACCAGCGGCTCGTTGCGCTGGCCGCGGACGAGCGACGGCGCATTGCCCCGCCGCTCACCGAGTGGGAGACGCTGCGCACACGCCTGCAGGATGAGGGACTGTTCGGCGGCGCCACGCCGCTGGTGACCCGCCGGTCGCGCCTCACGCGCGTGCTGTCGGTCTATGGTCGCATCGCCGCGGGCCTGCTGCTGGTGCTGGGCGGCACGGTCTTCGGTCGCCTCTCGGCGGGCCGGAGCCTCGCTGACGCATTCGCGCTGTCACGGGTCGACTTCGCTGCCTTCGCCGCTCCCGACTCGACCGTGGGTGACGACGTCTCGCGCGAGTCGTTCGCCTCCACCGCGCTGGCACTGCAGTCCCTGCAGGAGGCGCAGCGGACCTATGAGCAGGCGGCCCTCTATCTCTCGATGCACGACACCAGCACGTCGGAACCGGCGTCGGACATGTATCGCACCCGGCTGGCGGCGCTCGACAGGATGGCCGAGACCTCGCAGCGGGCGCTCGACCAGGTCCCGGCCGATCCAATCATCAATCAGGTCTATCTCACCACGATGGGAGCGCGCGAGATGACGCTGAGCAAGCTCGGCACGGTGCTGCCGGTCGGCGTCCGCCTCACGCGCTACTAGCAGGAGATGCTTCACATGCTTCCGGCGGTCCGGTGGACGGGAATGGAGTGGTTGCAACGTCAGGCGTCGATGCTGACCGGCGCACTCGCGCTCGTCGGGCTGGCGCTGCTCGCCGGCGCCGGCCCCGTGGCGGCGCAGGGCGACACCGCGCGGGCGCGCTCGGTGTCCACGTTCGAGATCGAGCTGCAGCGACTCACCGAGGAGATGAACACCCAGCGTCGCATGCAGATCGAGTGGGTGAACGTACTGCGCAACTCGCAGCAGGCAGCGCTTCGTCGTTCCGGCGACAGCTCCCGTGTGCGGGCGGAAGCACAGGCGCAGATCGCCACCGAACGGCTGCGCACCGTGGCCAGCCGGCAGGCCCTGCTCCGGCGCCGGCTCGATTCGCTTTGCGGCACGGCGGACGATCAGCCGTCTGGATGGATGGGCCTCGTGATGAACGGGCCGAGCGAGTACATCCGCGACGGCGACGGACCGATGATCACGCACTTCCTCTCGGCACCGGTCGTGGAGTCGGTCGAGCCCGGTTCGCCGGCCGACAAGGCGGGCCTCGAGGCCGGTGACGTCATGGTGCGCCTGAACGGCAAGGACGTGCGATCGCAAGACATCGACTTCGTGCGTTTGCTGCAGCCCGGGGCGAAGATCCCGATGCGCGTCGTTCGCGGTTCAGCGGAGCGGAACGTCACGATTCTCATCGAACGACGCCCGGAGAGCTTCGGCGGGCCCTGCCCGTGGATCGACAACAACGTCGCGCTGGCGTTCCCCTCGGCGCAGGGGTCGTTTTCGTTCCGCGTCACCACGGCCGAGCCGGACTCGCCGCCTGACGCCCCGCGGGCGACGATTGTCGGGCAGAGGACGCCCACGCCGCCTGCGCAGCCCACGCCGCCACCGGTCGTCGCCGTGGCTCCGGAGGCTCCCCAGGCCTACGCCAGCCCGCTGGTGGCGATGTTCGCCAATGGCTCCTCCGGTGTCGCCGGCGCGCAGCTCGCGGCGGTCGATCGCGACCTCGGCGCCTACTTCAACGTCGACAGGGGACTGCTCATCCTGAGCGTGCTTCAGGGCACGCCAGCGCTCCGGGCGGGACTCAAGGCAGGGGACGTGCTCCTCTCCGCCGACGGCGTCGATCTCGCGTCGGCGATGACGCTGCAGCGCGTCATCCGCAGCTCATCCGATCACGCCGTGAAGCTCGCGATCATGCGCGGCGGGAAGCCTCGCACGATCACCCTGCGCTGGTAGCCGCGGTCCCGGGGGGCCTGCGAACGGGAGCCGTCCGGCGTGCGCCGGGCGGCTCTCAGTGCTTGGGCGCGCCGCCGATCGGTCCCGGCGGCAGCTCGTAGAGGAGCTGCGCAGTGGCGCGGTCCGCGGCGGACAGCTCCTTCACCCGCACCCGTGGCGCCATGATCGTGGTGGTGTCGCTGGTGTGGTCGAGCCCGATCAGGTGACCCACCTCGTGCAGCGCGATCGCGCGCACCGCCGACACGTCGAGTGCCTGCCCGGTCTGGTGATGGAGGGCGAGCACGATGCTGGCATCCACGATCCACCACTTCTCGTCGTGCGACCAGAGCGTCTTGCCGCTGATCGGTTCGTTGAAGTGGTCAATCCACGTCACGCGTACGTCGGCCGTTGACGAGTCGAGCACGAAGGTGAAGCTGAGGGGGACGCCGGTCTCCGTCCACGTGGTGAAGGCGTCGCGCACCAGCGGGACGAAGTCCGGGCTGAAGTCACGCAGCGAGGTGGTGGGCTGCACCCAGACGCGGAGCGGATTGGCGCGGCGGTCCGGCCAGCGCGTGATGGCGGAATCGCGCTCGGCCAGGATCTCCCCGATGTACGTGCCCTCGGATGACATGGCGAGGAGATGTCGTGCCTCCTCGCGGCGCGCCGGTGAGAGGCCGTCGCGCGAACCGTTCGCGGGCATCGAGGCAGCACGCGCCGTTGGTTCGCCGCTGTTCGCCGAATCGTCCCAGACGCGCGTGGCACCGAAGCTGGTCGACTGCAGGCCGGGGTGCGAACGCGCCCCGATGGCCTCGCGTGCGACGAACACCGCAAGCGCGGAGACCGAAAGGAGAACGGCGAGATCGAGACGCTTCACTCGCATCGGCGGCAGTCAGGAGGATCGCAGGAAGGATTCAACGACGCGAAAGAAGAGCTGAGGAGACTCCCAGAACGGCATGTGCCCGCAGTCCGGAATCAGCTCGAGGCGGGAACGCGGAATGAGCGCCGCGAGGTCGTGTGCCACGGTGACCGGAAGCAGGTCGCCCTCCCCGTGAAGGACGAGCGCGCGAGCTTGTATGGCACGGGTGGGGCCGCTCCAGTCGTAGCCTTCCCGCCGCAGCCGCGCGGCCACCGCAGCGCCCGTGAGACTGACGCTTCGGGGCGGCGTAAACATCTGTGCCAGTTGACGTTCCGCAAACCAGGCCGGGTAGAGGGCCCTGGAGTACGCGGCGTGGACGGCGGCGTCGGCCCGGTGCAGGGCAAGGGGGTCCTGTTGCTGCAGCGCAGCACGCATTGTGGTGTCGAGCCGCGCCAGCGCGGACTCGTGCAGGCCCGGGATCCAGGCCGACGTCGGACCCACCGAGTCCACCAGCACCAGGTTGCGGGTGCCGGCCCGGTCCAGTCCCGCGGCGAGCAGCGCGATCCCACCACCCCAGGAGTGACCGAGAACATCCCACTGCCGGATGCCGATCGCCAGCCGCAGCGCCTCGACGTCGGCGGCGTCATGCTCGATGCTGGCGCTCCGCGGGTCCACCGGTGCCTCGGAGCTGCCACGGCCTCGCTGGTCGTACAGGATCACCTGCCGGCCGACCGCCAGCGGAGAGAGCGCCGGCCAGAGCAGCCGGTGGCCGTACAGCATGCCGCCGTTGATGCAGAGCAGCGGGACCTCGTCAGGCACGCGCGCGGTGCTGAACACCGCGAACGTGAGATCGCGCGCCCGGACGTTCGTACGCTCGACGTGCGGCGGTCGCGGAAGCGAACGTCGGAACTCGAGGAACCTCTCGCGAGCGGTGGGCGGGGCGATACCGGACATCAACCTCTGGCAACCGTCGGTCACCAGCCTGGCGCGTGGAGTGGATGAGGAACCGCTGCGAACCAGGCGCGCCGTACCAACCGACTCGACTCGTCCCGTGCGAACCGGACCCGCGTAAAGATAAGCAGGCGACCACCGGGCGCGTGGGAGTAGTCGCGGCACCAGGCGGCGGAGGGCGAGCCGGCTCCCTCCGACGCCCGGACGCGTCGCATGCTAGTCGCCCGCATCCGTCCGGCTGCGATCCGCTGACCGCCGCAACAGGTCCGCGAGGTCGTACATCCCGTTGCGCTCCGCGCGTTCGGCCGCGGTGACGCCGTCCCGGTTGACCAGGGATGCGTCGGCGCCGCGGTCGATGAACAGGCGCGCGATCTCCATCGCCCGCCCCTCGTCGTCGGGCGGAAGCCAGTGCAGGGGCGTATCGCCCTCCCACGAGGCCAGCGCCCATTCCGGCTTCTCCACCAGCAGCTCGCGCACCCGGTCGACGTAGCCGCCGTGCGCCAGCTCCCAGATGTCGCGGCTGCGCGGGGCGAGCAGGTCCATCACCGTGCGCTGCTGGTAGTACGTCGCCGCGCCCAGTGGTGTGTTGCCCCAGTTCGACTCCACCGGGTCGACCTCGGCGCCGCGCGCCAGCAGCAGCCTCACGATCTCCACCGCGCCCTTGTAGGCGGCAAGGTGGAGCGCACGTTCCTGCTGCGCGTTCTCCACCTCCGGCGAGACGCCGACGTCGAGGAGGAAGGCGACGACATCGGCTCGGTCCTTGCGCACCGCGGCGAGCAGCGGCTCCGGTGCGCGCAGGTACTCCGGATGTGCGGCGACCTGTTGCCGCACCTCGGTGCGGTCGAGGTTCAGGCACGACCGGACGAATGCCATCATCGGCGTATCTCTCGCCTCCGAACGCCGCGCCCCGTGCCGGGCCAGGAGCTCCGCGATCTCCCGCTCGCCCTGCTGCACAGCGGTCTCGTAAAGCGAGAGCTGCGAGAAGCGCGCGTCACGCGGCGGTGACGCGTTCGGGTCTGCGCCATGCTCGAGGCACCACCTCACCAGAGAGACGTCGCCCTTCCGGATCGCGTGCTCGAGATGCCAGCGCGCACCGTTGCCGTAGCCGCCCATGTCGAGCATTGGCCAGGCGGGATCGTCCCAGTCCGTCTTTCGCCCGCGCGTCACCGCCGTCTCGTACGACAGCTCGAGGTACCACAGCTCATCCAGGTGAAAGCCCATGTTGTACATCACCTGGTTGTCGTACGGGTCGGCGCCGCGCTCCAGCAACAGCCTGGCAAGCGCATCGCGCTGCTGGTGTGGCGGACGGTCCTCCTCGCCCTCGCCGATGGCGCCGACGAGCGGCGTGTACCGGCTGTCGCCTGCCATGAAGTGGACGGTCGGGTCGGCACCGTGATCGAGCAGGAGCCGCGCGATCGCCACGGCGTTGTCGGTGACCGATTCCAGCGGCAGTCGCGTGAAGCAGAGATAGAGCAGCGGCTCCCATCCCTTCGGGCCGAAGTCGCGCCGCACGAGGTCGTTGTCGCCGCCGACGCCCTGCCGCCCGACTCCGATGTCGTCGCGCTTTGTCGCCAGCGCCGGTCGCTCCGCGAGCATCTCCTGCGCGCGATCGATGTCGCCGCAGACGACAGCCGTCGGGAAGCTCGCGCGCGCGATGTCCGGAAAGCGCGCGAGCAGCCGCATCGCGGTTGCCTGTGCGCGTACGTGGTCCGTCCGGCCGCGCACGTGATGGTCGGGGCAGGCGTTGTCGAGGAATCGCAGGACGATCTCGTGCGGCGCCCCCTCGCCCGGCGCACGATCGTCAGGCGCTCTCGCGGCGAGCCGTTCCCTCAGCGCCGTCCACCCCGCGAACCCGAACTCGCAGGCCAGCGCGTGCTGGACGTCGCGCAGCGTGGGGGATGGAGCGCCGTCCGGGAGCGCACGCTCGAGGCGGGCGCGCGCGTCCGCCTCGCCGTGACGCAGCGCCCGGAGCCACCGCTTCGCCTCCCGCTTCAGGTTCTCGAGGGACGTCGCCGGCGTGATCTGCCTTGTCATGTGACCTTCCTCCATGACGCCTGACGTCCGCTGAGGTACAGGCAGGAAGAAGGTTCAGATGGCCATCCGAACCGGACTGGGTGGGAGCAGGCTCCCTTGCCGCGGACAGGAGGCGCCCCAATGCGCGCTGCTGCAAGACTGGGGCACGGCGCCGGGCACTGTCAATCGCTGTGGCGCGCCTTCCACCCGCTGGAGCCGTGGCGATTCCACGACTGTCACGCTCGCGTTACGGGCGCGATCCGTCCCAGCGCCCATGCGGCATGCTCGCGCACCAGCGGCTCGGTGTCGTCCAGGGCGGCGGTCAGCGCAGGCACGTCATCGCCGGTGCCGACGTTTCCCAGCACCACCGCGGCGTTGCGCTTCAGTCCAGCAAGCTTCGCGCGCTTCATCGCCGAGCCACTGAGCGCCGCGGCATAGGTGTCGGCTGTCAGCGCGAGGACTTCGTGGGCGAGCGTCCTCGCGTCCTTGCCGGCGACGAGCGGGCGCGGCGCGAACGGTGACTCGTCAGGCAGCGCGCGACTGAAGCGCACGTTCCACGGGCAGACATCCTGGCAGATGTCGCAGCCGTAGAGCAGCGTTCCCACCTGCTCACGCAACGCCGGCGGCATCGTGCCCCGCAGCTCGATCGTGAGGTAGGAGATGCACCGCCGCGCATCGAGCTCACCAGGCGCCACCAGTGCGTCGGTGGGACAGGCGTCCAGGCAGCGCGTGCACCGGCCGCACCGGTCGGCCTCGAATGGCTCGTCCGGGTCCAGCGCCAGGTCGGTGAACAGCGCGCCCAGGAAGAAGAACGAGCCGAGACGCGGGTTGATGAGGTTCGTGTTCCTGCCGAACCATCCGAGCCCGGCGCGGCGCGCGAGGTCGCGCTCCAGCACCGGCGCGGTGTCCACGTAGGCGCGCGCCCGCAGGCCGGCGCCGGTCGCGCCCTCCAGCCAGGCGTGCAGCGCGCCCAGTCGCTCCTTCATGACCACGTGGTAGTCGTCGCCCCGCGCATAACGCGCGACCGGCCCCGGCGGCTCGGTCCCGCCGTAGTTCATCGCCACCACGATGGCGGAGCACATTCCCGGTGCCGGCCGCCGGGAATCGTGCCGCACGGCGCTCCCGCGTTCCATGTACTGCATCTCCCCCGCGAATCCGCGCGCCACCCACCGATCGTATGCGCCCGCGGTCTCTGCGACGCCCAGCCGCGCGATGCCCGCCAGGTCGAAGCCGATCGCGTACGCCTCGGCCTTGATCCGCTCCCGCGCCGGGATCGTGGACGACGCGATCACGGCCCCCGGCCCGACCAGCGGGCATATCGAATGACGTCGTCTACCGCGGGCACCGCGCGCTCGTCGCCATAGGCGGTGTACATGCGCCATCGCACGTAGTCGCGCGCCGGGAGTGGAAGGAATGGAGGGCGCCGCCACCAGCCGCGCGCCCTGAACCGCCACGCGATGCGCAGGAGGTCGCGTGCCAGCGACGGTGACGTCGCGGCGCGCACGGCCAGTCCCACCGTCAACCGTGCCCAGCCCATGCCGGAAGATCGAGCGGCGGGCGGGCGCGGGGCAACCTCCGCGCCGGCGGCTGCGGCTCGCCGCGTCGTTACCCGCCGCCCGGTGACGCTGTGTCGTGTCAGCGCCCGCCCGACGGAATCGTGCCGGTCCCTCGCCTCGCCACGAGCTCCGGCCAGCTATACTGGTACCGGCCGCTCCGATAGAGCCGGTCGGCAACGTGATAGTAGGCAATCGCGTCGTGGACGAGGTCCCGCTGCGCCGAATCGGGATCCGGAACGAGGCGCAGTCGTCCCTCACTCCGGTCGTAGCGGTACACGTCGGTCGCGCCGCGCAGGCCGAGCACCGCCACGTCGTCGCCGCGCATCAGCGCGATCTCCGCATTGTGCGTCATCAGCGCCCGCCCCTCGGATGGCGGCAGCGTCAGCACGTCCCGACCGAAGAACACCGTCTCGTACGAGATCCCGAGGCGTGCCAGGATCGTCGGCGGAACGTCCAGCGTCGACGTGAGCGTCTGCACCCGGACGCCCGCCGGAATGAGTGCCGGTGCGTACAGCAGCACGGGCACCTCGTAGCTCGGCAACGGGATCTCCGAGGCGCCGTACACCCGCGCCCCGTGGTCCCCCATGAGCACGAACAGCGTGCTGTCGAACCACGCATGCGTCCGCGCCTGCCTGACGAACCGGCCCAGCGCGTAGTCGGCGTACTGCACCGCATTCTCACGCCGGCGTGCATTCGGGTCCGCCGCAATCCGCCCCGCCGGGAACGAGTACGGCTTGTGGTTCGACACCGAGAGGATCAGCGTGTAGAACGGCCGTCCGGTGCCGGCCAGCGAGTCCATCTCCGTGAGCGCGCGATTGAAGATGTACTCGTCGGCCACGCCCCACGCGGTGGTGAACGCGCTGTCGGGATAGTCCTTCTGCTCGACGACGCGCTCCATGCCGTTGCCGCGCATGTACGCTCCCATGCCGTCGAACAGCGCGCGTCCGCCGTAGATGAACTCGGTGCTGTACCCGTGCGCCCGCAGCACCTCCGGCAGCGTGAACAGGTCGCGCGATGCGGGCCGGCGCACGATCGAGATGCCAGGCAGCGGTGGGATCGAGGCCGACGTCGCCTCCAGCGCCCGGATCGTGCGGTTCCCCGTCGAGTAGTTGTTGGCGAGCAGCGTCCCCTCGGTCACGAGGGAGTCGAACCGCGGCGTCAGGCTCGTGTCCCGCGGGTGCAGCGACCCCACGAGCATCGAGCCAAGGCTCTCCTCCAGCACCACGACGACGTTCAGGTGCCGGCGGGGTTCGGCCGGCGTCACGTGCCGCAGCGTCGACTGGGAATCGAGTGATGCCGCGACGAGCTGGGGTTCCTCGAGCAGGCGGGGAAGGCGTGCATTCTCCGCGGGCACGCTGTCGACAGCGTAGAGGCCCTCGTACGGCGCGTCCTGGCCGAGGAACGCCTCCCAGAAGCTGTAGTAGCCGTTGAGGGCGATCTCGTTCAGCGTCCGGTCGTCGGAGACACGCGCCAGGGTCGGTGACACTGCGACCGTCAGGCCGGCGAGCACGAGCGCGTAGCCGCCAAGGACGGACAGTCGCACCCGCCATGGCGTCACGCTCTCGAACGCGGCGCGCAGCCGGCCGCGGATGGCGAAGACGTACGCTGCGGCCGCGACCACGATCCCCGTGAGGATCCACGCCATGGGATAGCTCTCCCACAGGTTGGTCGTGACCTCCGTCGGATAGATCAGGTAATCGACGGCGACGAAATTGAACCGCCCGTTGAACTCGTCGAAGAACAGGATCTCGGCGATGAACGTGAACACGCCGAGCGCGGCTCCCAGGAACAGGTACGACCGGATCAGCCCCCGGTTGAAGCGTCCGTGCAGTCGTCGTTCCGTCAGCAGGGCGAGGTACAAGGTGAACGGCGCGAGCATCCAGAGCGTCGCGAGCACGTCGAACACAACGCCCGAGACCAGGGCGCGGCCGACCGCGACACCACCCGCAGCCAGCTCGCCCCGCCCCATGAGGAGCAGGATCAGCCGCGTCACCGTCGCCAGCACGAGGATGGTGAGACCGGCGATGTAAACGATCTGGAAACGGGACTTGCGCAGCGAACGGAGCATCAGGGAGGGCTCGGACATCGGGCCGACGGCCAGCGGTTGGCCGGCGCTCGCCGGGGGCTTACCCGACAGTAGTGCAGCGTCCTAAACCTAAGCTGAATCCTGCCCTGCGTCCGTTTTGGAGGGCGCGGCCGTCGTCATCAGGTGGGGAGTTTCGCCTCCGGAATCCCTAATATCCTGATATCCTGGAACGGTTCGCGGTCCGCTCAACATCCGCGGATGTGACGTCGTTCATCTTCAGGCATGTCCCTTCGCCGCATTGTCGAGGCCGCCCTGGCCCTGAGTCTTGTCCTCCCTGCCGCCGCCGCGGGGCAGGAGCGGGCATCATGCGATTCCGTCACGATGAGGACGGCACTCGGCGACCTCTCCGGCGAGCCGATCCGGAAGGTGCGCGTTACGACGCTCTCCCTGCCGTCCACGTCGGGGTTGGCGAGGGTGATGGACCGGCTCCACGTTCGCACCCGTGAAGCGACGGTTCGCGGCCACCTGCTCTTTGCTGCCGGCGACACCGTCGACACCCTGCGCCTGGCCGAGTCGCTCCGGCGCCTGCGCTCGCTTCGCTACCTGGGAGACGCGCGCATCACCGCACGCCATTGCGGCGAGGCTCCCGGCGTCGATCTCGACGTCACCACCCGCGACGTCTGGAGCACCAAGGCAACCCTCCAGATGGGGTCGTCGTCCGCGTCGTTTGTCGCGGTCACCGAGCGCAACCTCCTCGGCAGCGGCCGGGAAGCGACGCTCAGCGTTCGCTCCGACCGGTCGCGCATCGGGATCGGTGCCGCGCTGAAGGACCCGTGGTTCCTCAACTCCGGTCTCGAGGTGAACGTCGGCACCAATTCCTATGGCGATGGGAACGACTGGATTGCCGACGTCCGATCGCGCGAACGCAGCATCCTCGAGCCGACGCGCGCCGAGCTGACGTATCGTCGTGAGGTGCGCCTGCCGCCGGAGGCCGATGGCGACGCCGTGGACCGCGGGGCCGTCGTCGGACTGGTGACGCGCCGCGTCGCCATTGGCTGGGACGCCGTGACCGGAATCGAGTTTGGCGGCGAGGCCGAGCGCACCGCGCTGCGGGCCGCCGGTGACGCCGCGCTCGTCGGCCCCGAGCGCGTCCAGCGGTCGTTCGTCGGGGTGGACCTCGGCATCGATCGGCGCTCGGTCGCGTATGACACCCTGACATGGCTCCTGCCCCACGGCCTCATCATCGACGTGCCCCTCGCACTGGAGGGTGAGGGAATCGTGGCCATCGGCCGCGACGCCATCGCCGACGCCGGCGCACTGCACCTCGATGCCTGGTCCGGGCGCGCCTGGCTCCCGAGCCGTTCGTCCCTCCTCATCGGCGACGCCTGGGCATCAGGCTACGCCATCGGGGGACGCGTCTCCGCGGCCACGCTGCGCGGCTCATTGCGCTACCTGCGCGCGGCCCCGCGCGGCGTCTGGAGCCTTCAGCTGGCGATGCAGCGACTGACGGCGCCCGACCCCGACCTGCGCGCCATGTCGCTGTTCGATCCGACGCTGGCAGCGCTGCCCGATTCACAGCGCCTGGCGCAGACGGTCCTCGCGGGGTCCGTCGAGCGCGACTTCTGGGTGCGCGCCGTGTCGCATTCGTGGGCGGTGGGCCTCGACCTCTTCCTGGGCGGCTCGACGCGCTGGGATCCCGCACGCGCGGCGGGCGAGCAGGTGAGCCTTGGCGTCGTCGGTCTCGGGATCAACCTGGTGCCGTCGCGCGCGGACCGCTCGATGGCGCGCATCGACATCGGGATCCCGTTTGCCGTCGGCGGTACGCCGCGCCGCGGCTTTTACGTCGGCACCTCGATTGTGCCACTCCTCGGGTTCCGGCAACGCGACGGCCGTCGCAGCTTCTAGGTCGCGCCCGCGCTGCCGAACGCGGCGAACCGCTAGCGGGTGATGACCTGGATCACCTCGAGCACGCGCGAGCCCCACTTCATCTGCGCCTCCGAGCGGCTCAGCCAGTGGACTTCCTTCACGTTGCCCGTCTGCAGCGTGCCCAGCGACGAGTAGTCGCCGTAGTAGTCGTTGTTCACGAACACGGTCGTCTGCTGCCAGCCGGGCCGCAACTGCCGGATCAGGTCCGCCACCGAGATCAGCTCCGGATGCTCGTTGATCTCCTCGCGGGTGATCACGTTCGTCCGGCGCACGGTGGACGTCTTGGTGGCCGTGGGATCGCTGAGCGCGGTCCGGTTGGTGGCACAGGCGCCAAGCGCCAACATCAGCCCTGCAGTCAGTACCGCAGCTGCTCGCATGGTCCTTCCTCCTGGGGGTTCCGCGCGACGCGCGCACCAATGATACGCTTCTCCGGCGGTCGTGGTCCATAGGACCCGTTGACGGTGTGCTCGCCCGGCGACGGGAGACCGGGCTCCCGGAATGTGGAGGCAGGCCGATTGCGCGCGCTCAGGCGAACGAGACTCCGTCGATTCCAGTCGTCGGCTGCCTGCCGAGAAGCCGCAGCACCGAAGGCATGACGTCCACCGAGCGCCGTGGGCGGCGCCGGCACGGACGACACAGGAGAAGTGGAACCAGCATCTGGTCACGATGCAAGGCCCCGTGGGTGGAGCGATGCGGAATGGGTTCGAATCGCGCGCGGAAATCCCACCCGGGCGAGGCGGACAGGACGACGTCGCCGGCCCGCTCCGAGCAGGCCAGGGACAGCAGTTGCACGACGGCATCGGGGTAGGGGCCCTCGAGGCTCGCCTCGTGAACCGCCTCGCTGGTCCAGCGCTCGAATGCGTCGAGCCGCAGCGGGTCGCCGCTCAGGTGACGATGCGTGAATCCCGCGCCGCAGCGCGAAATGACGGCGTCGCCGCGCGCGTCGCTGCGGATGAGAACCTCGTCCTCCGACACCGGAATCGCGGCGAGGTCGACCGAGGGGCGCCGCAGCAGGGAGTCCGTGAAGGCGATCCAGCGGTCGTCCATCGCGGCCGCGAAGCGACGGTGTCGCCGGGCGGGATCGAGGTAGAGGTGCGCCATGGCATTTCCACTCACCATCACGGCGACCTCCCCGCCGGGGATGAACGCCATGGGATGCGCGCGCACGCGGAAGCCCATGGCCCGGATGGTCGACGCGAGCTCGTCGTGTGACGAGACGGGCGCGTGGCCATGGTCGCTCGCGAGCCAGATCTGCGTCCCCGGCCACCGGCCGTCCCGTTCGGCGTCGCGACGGAGCACCTCGACGGTGTGGTCGATGGTGCGCAGCGCGTCGAGGACCCGGGGCGAGGCATGCCCGTCGGCGTGGGCCGCCTTGTCGGTGCCGGTGAACGCCGCAAGGACGAACCGCGGGTGGCGGGTGCGGACGGCGTCCGTGAGCGCCTCGCCGGCGCGGCGGTCCAGCGCGAGCCAGGCGTCGACGTCGCCGGCCACGTGCGCGCGGGCCGCCCGCACCGTCCACCCGGGCCCCGCCGCGCCGCGCTCGTCCCGGTGGAGCCCGCGCGTCACCAGGCTGACGAAGCCTAACGACTCCCGCGGCAGCAGCTCGAACAGCGTCGGGACGCGCGGGTCGAGGTCGGCGTCCAGGCAGCGCATCTCCGGCCCGGTGTAGCTGCGGGCATGGCCGGGGGCGCCGCCGATCCGGCGCGACCTGTCCAGCCAGCGCAGGCCGGGGAGCCCCAGCGGGCCCGGGAAGCACCCCGTGAGGAAGGGCGCGTAGGCAACAGCGGTGACCGACGGGAAGACCGTCGTCACCGTGTGCAGCGCACCCTCGTCGCGCAGCGCCGCCAGCGCCGGCACCTGGCCGCCGTCGAGGGCCGCCGCGAGGGTGTCCGGTCGCAACCCGTCGGCCACCAGCAGGATCAGAGACGCACTCGACATCGGCACCGGCCCACGAACCGTCCCGCGCGCTCGCTGGCGCGCCGTATCGCCCGGTCGGTAAACTGAGTCGCGCCGCGCCCCGGGGCGAGGGTCTGCCTGCCGTCTTCCACCCCAACGTCCGCATGCCCAGTCGAAAGCGATCGCGACGGAAGCCGAACGCGCGGCGCATTGATCCCACGCGCCGCGCCACGGCAGAGCGGGGCGCCCTGGACGGCCTCCGGGAGCGCACCGAGGAAGGGCACATGCTCGCCGGGCGCACCCCGCCGTCGCAGACCGCGGGGCCGCGCACGAGCGGGGCGCACCGCGCCATCGACACGTCGATCCGCGACTATCCGCCCGTCACCGAGGACTCGAAGCTGCTGCAGGCCGGCGGCCACCGGCCCGACAACTTCACCCAGACCGATCCCTGGCGCGTCATGCGCATCATGGGCGAGGTCATCGAGGGCTTCGACGTCCTCTCCTCCGTCGAGAAGGGCGTCTCGATCTTCGGCTCGGCACGCACCGGCCCCGACGATCCCATGTACCAGGCCGCGCAGGAGACGGCCCGCCTGCTCGCCAACGCCGGCTTCGCGATCATCACCGGCGCCGGCCCCGGCATCATGGAAGCGGCAAACAAGGGCGCCCGCGACGGCGGTGGTCGCTCCATCGGCTGCAACATCGAGCTGCCATTCGAGCAGGGGACGAATCCCTACGTCGATACCAGCGTCAACTTCCGGTACTTCTTCGTGCGGAAGACGATGTTCGTGAAGTACTCGAGTGCCTTCATCATCTTCCCCGGAGGCTTCGGCACGCTCGACGAGCTGTTCGAGGCCCTCACCCTCATCCAGACGGGCAAGATCTACCAGTTCCCGCTCATCCTGTTCGGCCGGCACTACTGGGCCGGGCTGGTCCGCTGGCTGCACGCGCGCGTGCTCGGGGAGCGGAAGATCTCACCCGGAGACATCGAGTTGATGCTCCTCACCGATGATCCCCGTGAGGCGAGTGACGCCGTCATCGCCGCCTTCGAAGCCCAGTATCACGCCCGCCGCGATCACCGGGAGGCGCGATGAAACGGGACAGCCGGAAGCCGAAGCCCTCGCGGGGACTGAAGGCCTCCCGCATCGGCTCGACCGTTGCCCGCGCCACCGCCGGCGGCCCCAAGGCGGACCAGAAACGCGCCGCCGAGGAGCGGGAGCAGCGTGGCAAGGCGCACGTCGTTCGCCAGCGAAGCCGGTTCCTCCGGGGCACGCCGATCTCGCCGCGGCCCATCACCGGACGTGAGCGCACCGCCGACCTGATCGACAGGACCTTCCTCGCCTACAACGCGGGACGGTTGCGCGAGGCCTGCCAGCTCCTCGTCGAGAAGATGCTGCAGCCGGAGGTCACCGTCTGCCTGACGATGACAGGCGCCCTCACCCCCGCGGGACTCGGCATGGCCGCCGTCATCCCGCTCATCGAGGCGGGGTTCGTCGACTGGATCATCTCCACCGGCGCCAACCTGTACCACGATACGCACTTCGGGCTCGGCCTCTCGATGCATCGCGGCAACACGCAGACGTCCGACATCGTCCTGCGGGAGGAAGGCGTCGTCCGCATCTACGACATCTTCTTCGACTACGACGTGCTCCTCTCGACCGACGCCTTCTTCCGGACGATCGTCCAGGGAAAGGAATTCCAGCGCTCGATGTCGAGTGCCGAGTTCCACTGGCTCTGCGGCAAGTACGTCCGCGAGCGCGAGCGCAGGTTGCGCCTCGGCCGGAAGTCGCTGCTCGGCGCCGCCTACGCAGCTGGCGTCCCCATCTACACGTCGTCACCGGGCGACTCGTCGATCGGCATGAACGTCGCCGCGCTCTCGCTGGACGGGAACCGCTGCGTCATCGACCCCAACGCCGACGTGAACGAGACGGCGGCGATCGTGCTCGGGGCCAAGCGCCGGCGCGGCAAGAGCGCGGTCTTCATCCTGGGCGGCGGAAGCCCGAAGAACTTCGCGCTCCAGACCGAACCGCAGATCCAGGAAGTCCTGGGCATCGACGAGCAGGGGCATGACTACTTCCTGCAGGTCACGGATGCGCGTCCCGACACCGGCGGGCTCTCGGGGGCGACCCCCGCCGAGGCGGTCAGTTGGGGGAAGATCGACCCGAACCGGCTTCCCGACGCCGTCGTCTGCTACCTCGACTCGACGGTCGCGCTGCCGCTCCTGGCGTCGTACGGCCTGGCGCGCCGTCGGAAACGGCCGCTCCGGCGCTTGTACGACAGGCGCGCCGAGCTGATGGGCCGTCTCCAGCGTGCGTACGCGAAATCCAAGGGGGAGTGAGCGGGACCGCACACCCTGAGGACCCCGGAAGTGCAGCCGTGGCACGGCGTTCCGAGAATTGATATCGTCCCCCGGCGCGATTAGGTTGCCCAAGGGGACACAGCGCCCGGCCTCGACGGGGTCGGGCGCTCCACTTTTCGGTCGATCCGGCGCCATGATTGAACAACTGAAGGAGAAGCTCGGCGCGGAAGTCGAACGGCTCAGGCACGAGCTGAACGTCGTGTTGCCGGGCGAGATCCGGAAAGCGGTCGAGCTGGGCGACCTGCGGGAGAACAGCGAGTACAAGGCGGCGCTCGAGCGCCAGCAGTTCGTGCAGGCCCGGCTGGGACAACTCCGCCAGCGGCTCAGCAAGCTCTCGCAGATCGACGTCTCGCAAATCCCGGTCGACCAGGTCGGGCTGGGCTCCCGCGTGGTCGTGCAGAGCCTGGAGACGAGCGAGACCGAATCGTACGTCCTCGTCTTCGGCGATTCCGACAACTTCGACGACGGGCACGTCACCCTGGCCTCGCCGATCGGCCGCGCGCTGATGGGCAAGCGCATCGGCGAGGAGGTCCTGCTGAAGCTGCCGGCGCGGACGCGCCGCCTGCGCATCGTGGAGCTGCGGACGATTCACGAGCCGGCGACCGAGTAGCGACGGCGGGTCACCCCGGGCGCACCGCGAACGTGCGCTCCACCTCCAGCGCGAAGCGCTGCCGCTCGGCGGCCACGCGCGGCGCATCCCAGCCCAGCACCGGCGCCACGATCGCGGCCACGCGCGCCGCCAGCGCCAGCGCGTGATCCGGGGTCTCGAACGCGGCGTGGCTGCGCCGGATCAACAGGTCGCCTAACGTGCACGCCATCTCCCGTCGCGCGGCGTGGACGTACTCGGCCCCGGTATACGGCAGGTCCGGCGTGACGCGCTCGCCAAGGGCGGCGTCCCCCGCCACCGCCTGCCACGCCGCCCGCCACCGCGTGCCGAGCGCCGTCACGAGCCGCTCGCGCACGCCGGAATCGGGCACGACCCCCTCGGCTTCCAGGCGCACGTCGGCCAGCGGCCTGTCGCCGCCGGGCAGCGGCACGACGCCGGTGCGGCAGGGTGCGCGCCGGGGCCCGCCGCGTTGCGTGAGCACGCGATCCACCACCTGTTCGGCAATTTCCCGGTAGGTCGTGAGCTTGCCGCCGGTCACGCTGATCATGCCGCCTGCGCCGACGGTGATGGCGTGCTCACGTGAGGCCGACCCGGCATCGGCACGGGCGAGCCCGGCCGCGAGCGGCCGGATGCCTGCCCATGCCGCCACGACGTCGCCCGGCGCGAGCGCGGCGTGCGGGAAGTACGCATTGGCCGCCTCCAGGAGATAGCGCACGTCGTCGCCGGTGGCGCGGATGTCGTCCGGCCCGTCCTCCGCCTCGGTCTCGGTGGTGCCGACGATGGACAGCGCCCCGGCCGGCAGGGCGAACAGCACGCGTCCATCGCGCGGGTGCAGCATCGTGACCGCCCCGGCATTGCCGAGGCGCTGGCGCGGCACCGCAACGTGTGCGCCCTTCGAGCCGCGCACCGCGCCCCCGGCACCTTCGTCGACCAACCGCCGGACTCCATCGCTCCATGGACCGGTCGCATTCACGACGATCTCCGCCTGCACCAGCGTCTCGCGCCCCGACAGCAGGTCGTGCACGACAGCACCGGCAATGCGCCCGTCGCGTTCCGGAAGCGACGCTACACGCGCGTGGGTGAGCGCACACGCTCCCGCCTCGACGGCCGCCAGCGCGTTCGCCAGCGTCAGGCGCGCGTCGTCGGTGGAGGCGTCGAAGTACCTCGCGCCCCCGGTGAGGGCGTCCGGTCGCAGCGCAGGCTCCGCGGCGAGCACCTCGTGGGCGCTCAGGCCCGCGTGCCGCTCGACGTTGCGGAACAGCGCGAGGGCGTCGTACAGTCCCAGTCCAGCCGCGAGCTTGAGGCGACCGATTCGGGCGCCCCGGTAGACCGGCCAGGTGAACGCGAGGGGGCGTACGAGATGGGGCGCGATGCGAAGCAGCGTTCGCCGTTCCCGGCTCGCCTCGAACACGAGGTGCAGGTGTCCGTGCTCCAGATAGCGCACGCCGCCGTGGACGAGGCGGGACGATCGGCTCGACGTGCCGCAGGCGAAGTCACCCTGCTCGACGAGCGCCGTGCGGAGCCCGCGCAGCGCGGCGTCGCGGGCGATCCCGGCGCCGGTGATCCCCCCGCCGACGACGAGGAGGTCGAACCGCTCGGCGCCCAGGCGGGTGAGCGCCGCGTCGCGCCACGCCGTGGCCGACATCACGCGCGATGACATCCGGGCCGGCGGACCGCGCCCGATGGGCCGCTCGTTATGTCGACCGCGGCGAAGGGCGCCGTCCGCCGTCGGCCTGGGTGCTGGAGACGGTGGCCGGGCTTCCGGAAGCGTGGACGGTGACGGACATCGCCGGCGGTGACGGCCGGCACGCGGTGCCCCTCGCCGAGGCCGGTCGACACGTGGTCGTGGTCGACTTCGTCGAGAGGGCGGTGCGCGCCGCGGTGGCTGCGGCTCCCGGCGCACTGGGAATCGTCGCTGACGTCACCGCGCTTCCCCTCGCTCCCGGGTCGGTGGACATCGCGCTGTGCACCAACTTCCTCGACCGCTCGATCTTCCCTCATCTCGCGTCGCTCCTCCGTCCGGGCGGCTGCCTCGTCTACGAAACGTACCTAACTCCCCACATGCGCCTCGTGGCGGCGGGAAAGGCCCGCGGACCGTCATCGCCACGGTTCCTGCTCGCCCCCGGGGAACTGCCCCGGCTCGTTGCGCCACTCGTCGTGGTCTCGGCGCGCGAAGGCGTCGTGCGCGATGCCGCAGGCGTGCGCTGTTGCGCGTCGATCCTCGCGCGGCGGGAGGCATTAGCTTAAGCGCATGCCCACGTACGCAAACGGCCGGCGCGTTGCGATCGTCGCGGGAGTTCGCACGCCGTTTGCACGATCCGGCACGGTCCTGAAGGCACTCTCCGCGATCGAGCTGGGCCGGATGTGCGTGGCGGAATTGCTGCAACGAGCCGATCTGCCCGGCGGCGAGGTCGAGGCGCTCGTCTTCGGCACCGTGGTGCCGTCGGTCCTCGCACCGAACATCGCCCGCGAGGTGTCGCTCATCCCGCACCTGCCCAAGGGCGTCCAGGCGCACTCCGTGAGCCGCGCCTGCGCGTCCGCCAACCAGGCAATCACCGACGGCGCCGACCAGATCCTCCTCGGCCACGTTGACGTCGTCGTCGCTGGCGGGGCGGAGTCGCTTTCGCACGTGCCGATCCTCCACTCCGAGGGATTCGCCAATGCGCTCGTCGCCGCCTCCAGGGCGAAGACGCTCGGCCAGCGCGTCGCTGCGCTGGCCAGCATCCGGCCGCGCGACCTCGTCCCGGTGACCCCCGCCATCGCCGAGCCGACGACCGGTGAGACGATGGGAGAGTCAGCCGAGAAGATGGCCAAGATCAACGGCATCTCGCGCGACGAACAGGACCAGCTCGCGTTGCGTTCGCACCGGCTCGCCCACGCCGGCACCGTGGACGGGCGCCTTACCGCCGAGATCGGGCCCCTCTGGCCGCCGCCCGGTTTCGCACCCGTGAGCACCGACAACGGCATCCGCGAGGACACCAGCATCGACAAGCTCGCCGCGCTCCGCCCGGTGTTCGACAGGCGCTATGGATCGGTCACCGCCGGGAATGCCTCGCCGCTCACCGACGGCGCCGCCGCGGTGCTGCTCATGAGCGAGGAGAAGGCGGCGGCCCTCGGGTATGAGCCGTTAGGCATCATCCGGTCCTACGCCTATGCGGCCCTCGATCCCGGGGAGCAGCTCCTGATGGCGCCGGTCCTCGCCGCGCCGGTGGCGCTCCGGCGCGCCGGACTCACCCTCCGCGACATCGACCTTGTCGAGATGCACGAGGCCTTCGCCGCCCAGGTGCTGTCGAACCTCCGGGCGTTCGAGTCGCAGGCCTGGGCGGAGCGCGCCGGATTCCCGTCCCCCGTGGGTGAGGTCGATCGCGCGCGGCTCAACGTCCTGGGGGGCAGCATCGCCATCGGGCACCCGTTCGGGGCCACCGGCGCCAGGATCACGACCACGCTCGTCAATGAGCTGGCGCGTCGTGACGGCACCTTCGGCCTCATGACGGTTTGCGCCGCCGGCGGGATGGGCTTCGCGATGGTCGTGGAGCGCACGCGATGAGCGCGGCCGCTCGCGCACGACGGCTTCGTCATCGCGCCACCCCGGGCTCTCCGGGGGCCCGCGCATGACATCGCTCGGCGTCTCGGTCTCCGACGGCATCGCGGTGGTCACCTTCGACACCCCGGGCGCGCCGGTGAACATCATCTCGCGCGGTGTGCGCGACGAGTTCACCGCGCTGTTCGATCGTCTCGAGGCGGACGTCGCGATCAGCGGAGCGGTGCTCGTCTCGGGAAAACAGGACGCCTTCATCGCCGGCGCCGACATCGAGGAGTTTCTCGAGTGGCGCAGCGCGGCTGACGCGGAGGCCGCGAGCCGGGTCGGCCATGCCCTGCTCGAGCGCCTCGAGCGGCTGCGCCTCCCGGTGGTGGCAGCCATCCATGGTGGGTGCCTGGGTGGCGGCCTGGAGGCGTCGCTGGCCTGCGCCTGGCGCATCGCGACCGATCATCCGAAGACCGTGCTCGCGGTGCCCGAGATCCAGCTCGGGCTCTTTCCCGGCGCCGGCGGCACCCAGCGCCTGCCCCGCACCGTCGGGCTGCAGGCGGCGCTCGACATGATCCTCACCGGCCGCAACGTTCGCGCGAGGAAAGCCCTCCAGATCGGCCTGGTGCACGAGGTGGTCCATCCCGCCATTCTCGTCGACATCGCGCGACGCCGGGCCCGGGAAATCGCCGCCGGTGAGAGGCGCCGCAACGCACCGGCGCGTGCGGGAGGCGCGCGCCGCATGTTCCTCGAGGAAAACCCGATCGGTCGTGCCGTCGTCTTGCGCAAGGCGCGCGAGGAAACGCTGAAGAAGACGCGCGGCAACTACCCGGCACCGCTCGCCGCCATCGACGCGGTCGCCGCCGGATTCCAGAATCGCGAGCACGGCTTTCGCGAAGAGGCCCGCCTGTTCGGCGAGATGGCGATGACCCCCGTCTGCCGGGAGCTGATTCATCTCTTCTTCGCCACTACCGCGCTCAGGAAGGACCCGGGCGTGCCGGCCGCCGCCGCCGCCGCCGCTGCCGGTCCGCAAGCTCGGCATCCTCGGCGCCGGATTCATGGGAGCCGGCATCGCCTCGGTCGCCGTCCAGCACGGCACGATCGTGCGGCTCAAGGACGCCGACCTCGTGCGCGTGGGGAAGGGAATCGCCGCGGTGCGCGACGTGCTCGCGGGACAGCTCAAGCGACGGCGGCTGACGAGACAGGAGTACGCCGACGACCTGCTGCTCGTGGGCGGCACCATTGACTACTCGGGCTTCGGCAGCGCCGACCTCGTGATCGAGGCGGTGTTCGAGGACCTCGCCGTGAAGCAGGCGGTGGTGCGCGAAGTCGAGCGAGTGCTCCCCATGCGGGCGATCGTCGCGACGAACACGAGCACGATCCCCATCGCGCGCATCGCCGAGGCATCGGCGCGTCCCGAGCGGGTGCTCGGGATGCACTTCTTTTCCCCGGTGCACCGCATGCCCCTGCTCGAGGTGATCGTCACGCCACGCACAGCGCCCGACGTCACCACGACGGCGGTGGCGTACGGACGCGCCCTCGGCAAGACCGTCATCGTGGTGAATGACGGCCCTGGCTTCTACGTGAACCGGATCCTGTCGCCGTACCTGAACGAGGCGGGACGGCTACTGGACGGTGGCGCGGCCATCGAGGCGATCGACGAGGCGCTGGTGGCGTTCGGTTTTCCGGTTGGTCCCATCACCCTGCTCGACGAGGTCGGCCTCGACATCGCCGGCAAGTCCGGCGCGATCTTCGAGGCCGCCTTCGGCGAGCGCATGGCCGCCCCCACCACGCTGCGGCGCGTTGTCGAATCGGGACGGCTCGGGCGCAAGGGCCGCAAGGGTTTCTACCGGTACGACGAGGATGGGAAGAAGGGCGGCGTCGACGCGACGGTCTACGAGCTGGTCCCCTCGGGGACGTCGCGTGCCGAGGTCCCGGCCGTGGAGATTCAGGAGCGTTGCCTGCTCGCCATGGTGAATGAGGCCGTGCGCTGCCTGGAGGAGGGCGTCGTTCGATCGGCGCGTGATGCCGACGTCGGTGCGGTCTTTGGCATCGGTTTCCCGCCATTCCGGGGTGGACCGCTGCGTTACATCGACGCCCTCGGAGCGCGACGTGTGGTGGAGAAGCTCGAGGAGCTCTCGGGGCGCTTCGGAGCGCGCTTTGACCCCGCGGAGATGCTCGTGGCGCATGCACGTCACGGCGATCGATTCCATCCGGAGAACGCCGATCGACCCGGCTGAGCCGCGGGACGTCTTCTGTGATATTTGCTCTCGACCGCGCTCCGCGGCGGTGGCAGATTCAATGGCTCAGCAGCGCGCCGGTAAACGCGGGCGCCGTCACCGACGTATCGAATCGGGAGCGCGCGGACCGGGCGCTACGTCGCATGGGTACCCGGTTGCGCAAGTTGTTCTGTTCCTTTGGGTTGCTGAATGGGCGATTGCTCCCGGCATACTGAACCGCAGCCAATGGTTGACGCGTGACGTCATCGCGGGGTCTACCTCTTCAGAACGACGGCGATGCCGCGATCGTCGCGCGTGTCCTGGCGGGTGATACCGGGGCGTACGCACTGCTCGTGGCGCGTTACCGGGCACAGTTCGCGAGGTACGCGGTACGAATGCTCGGGAATCGGGAGGATGCCGAGGAGGCGCTGCAGGATGCCTTCGTCCGGGCCTTTCGATCGCTGGCGAGGTGCGATGAGCCCGAGCGTTTTGGTGCCTGGCTCTTCCGGATACTCGCCAATCGTTGTCGGACAGCCGGAACGCGGCGGGGTCGTCGGGAGAAGACGTTCGTCAGGGACGAACTCGCACTCCTCGATGCGTCCGAGGAGCATCCGGCGGAACGGGCGGCATGGCGCGAGGAGATCCAGCGCGCGCTGATGCAACTCGAGCTGGAACAGCGGGAGGCATTTCTCCTCAAGCACGTCGAGGAGATGGGCTACGAAGACATGGCGGTGCTCACCGGCGTCGGTGTGTCCGCGTTGAAGATGAGAGTCAAGCGTGCCTGCGAACGGCTGCGGGTGCTGCTGCGGGAGGCCAACGGTGTCTGATCCGATCCACGACGCATTCATCGAGCAGATCGCGAGCGAGTTGCGGCGCCCCGTGCGCCTCGATGCGCATTTCGACGATCGCGTGATGGAGGCCGTCGAGATGCCGGACGTGATTCCGTTGCACCCGGAGCGTCGCGAGCCGTGGATGAAACGGCCGTGGACGATCTCGATCACTCCGCTCAGGGCACTCGCGGCCGCGGCCGCGGCGGTGGCCCTGATCGCGCTCGGCGTGTGGCGGGAGGGGGCGCCCACGCCGCAGTTCGCGGTCTCCCCGCCGGCGGGGGCGCCGGTGGTCAGCGTTGCCGACGCCGAGCCGATGGACGACAACGGCTTCCGCCTGCACCAGTTCGTCTACCACGATCCCGCGGCCCACAAGGTCGAGATCGAGGGCGACTTCAACAACTGGGACGGCACGCGAACACAGCTCACGCGCTCGGCCGAAGGCATGTGGTCGGCCAGCGTGCCGCTCCGGCCGGGGACGTATCAGTACCAGTTCGTCATCGACGACACGCTGCGCGTGACGGACCCGACGATGCGAAAGATGTCGAGCGAGTTCGGT
Organism: uncultured Gemmatimonadaceae bacterium; assembly: GCA_963761075.1. Lineage (GTDB taxonomy): Bacteria > Gemmatimonadota > Gemmatimonadetes > Gemmatimonadales > Gemmatimonadaceae > CAVXFN01. The sequence continues at coordinate 477,693 of CAVXFN010000005.1, read as the reverse complement.
TCGGCGAACTCGGTCATCATGATCAAGGCAGGGAGACGCTGATGCGCAACGCCCGCGTTGCCGCGCTGCTTTGGCTTTCCGTGGCGGTAATGGCCATGGTGCGACTCGAGGTCGATCCGCGGCTGGAGAGCCGGCTCGACGCGGCCACTCGCAGCGCGGTCGGCGCCATCGTCGACTCGATGCGGAACGACGGGCTTCCGGTGGAACCGATCATCCAGCGTGCGCTCGAGGGGGCGACGAAGCGCGCGCCGGGACCGGCAATCGTCGCGGCGGTGCGGCGGGATGCCGAGCTGCTGCGGGAGGCGGGGGAAGCCCTAGGTCCCGGAGCAAGCGAGGACGAGATCATGGCCGGGGCGACGGCGCTCCGCGCGGGCGTGCCGGCCCGCCAGCTCGAGCGGCTTCGCAAGGTCAAGCCCGGCCAGCGCTATGCCTCGGCGCTGGGTGTGCTCACGTACATCGTCGGCATGTCGGTTCCGGCGGACACGGCGGCCGATGTCGTCGTCGGACTGGTCCTGGCGTCCGCAAGCGACGAGCAGCTGAATGCCCTGCAGGCGGACGTCGAGCGCGACATCAGCGGCGGGACGCCCGCTGGTCTCGCCGCCACCACCCGTGGGCTCTGGCTCGGCAACGTGCTTGCCGAGGCGAAGGCGAACGATGGCGGGGCCCGGGGCGCCGGATTACCTTCGGTTCGCGGTTCGACGCGCTCCGCGGATCCGGCGGCAAACGGACAGATGGGGACGAAGGTCAACGCCGGCACGTCGGGTGACGGATCGCCGCCTGCCGCACCCCGCGGGAGGCCCAAAAAGCCGTAACCTCTCGAAGCGACCTTGCACGAACGATGATGCGCGGCGGGGCGCGGGCCCTCGCCGCGCGACTCTTGTTCGGGTGCTCGATCGGGCTCGCGGCGTCCGCGCAGGCCCAGGTGCGGACACGCGACGTCGGATTCGCGACCGTCCGCTATGAGAACGGCCTCACCGCGAGCGCGATCACGCTCTACGACGCCGTCACCGGCGGCCCCCGTAACGCGCCGCTCTCGGCGGATGGGCTCATCTCCCTCTTCAGCGATGGCCGCTGGAGCATGCAGGGCTCGGTCGAGGCCGCGCGTCGTTCCGACGCCGTCCCGCTTGCGCCCCGCTTCGCCAGCCTGTTCTCGGCGATGCGAAGCGAAGTGTCGTTAGGTGCCGCGTCCACGGCCCAGGCGGGGTTCATGCCGACGCTCACCATGGTCGGCCGCAGCCGCCTGGTCTTCGAGCACCCCGGTCGCGGCGGGCAGGTCGGCGCCGCCGTGGCGCGAACCTTCGACGGCCGGTACTGGCTGACGACCCTGATGGGCGAGGCCCACGCGTGGGTCCAGCGTGGCGACGCGTCGTATGCCGTGACCGTCAACCCGATGCAGCTCGCCGTCGGCGACGTGCTTGGTGACACCCAGCTCGACGCCCAGTGGACCCGCGGCCCCGCCACGCTCGCCACCACGTTAGGCATCCGGCTCGGTGAGGCGCAACGCGGCACCGTGGGATGGGCATCCGCCAGCCTCACGCTTCCCTTGCGCCGCGACCTGTGGGCCACGTTCGGCGCCGGCAGTTACCCGGCCGACCTGCTGCAGTCCCTCCCCGGTGGGCGCTACGTGTCGGTCGCGTTCCGCCTCCCGAACGGGCGGCTGCCGCCGCTGCACCTGCCGCCGCCGCCCCCGCCCCCGGTGCGACGGCCCCCGGAGCTGCCGGAGACGATGCGTCTCGCGCTGGTCATCGGGTTCGCCCTCGACTCTGCCGACCTGCGCGCGGTCCGCGTCTGGGCGCCCGGCGCCCGCAACGTGGAGCTGATGGCCGATTTCGTCGACTGGATCCCGGTGCCGCTCATCCGGCAGCCCGGCGGCGAGTGGCGCGGATACTATCGCGTCCGTCCCGGCCTCCACCAACTCAACCTGCTCATCGACGGCCGCACCGTCGACACGCCGGACAATCTGGCCCGCCAGGACGACGGCCTGGGCGGCGCCGTCGCCCTGGTCATCGTTCGTTAGGCGTGCTCTTGCCGGGCCCCGGCGACGGCGGCTAGACTTCTCCCCACCGACCTCCGGAGACCGCCCCGTGGCGCCCGCGCGACGCCCGCCGATGCCACCCCGCCGCTCGCTCCTGCTGCTGCTCGCTGTCGCCAGTGGCGCATGGGTCGGCGGCCGGCAGGGTACCCCGGCGTCGCCGCGCACCCAGGCGGAACGCACCGGCTTCGTTGAAACGTCGACCTACGCCAGCGTGGTCGCGTTCGTCGACTCGCTCGGCCGGCTCGGGCGCCCAATTGCCACCGGGAGCATCGGGCGCACCGTCGAGGGTCGCGAGATCCCGTGGGTCGTCGCCTCCCGTCCCCTGTTCGGCACGCCACAGGTGGCGCGCCGCTCCGGCCGGCCCATCGTCTACGTGCAGGCCAACATCCACGCCGGTGAGGTCGAGGGAAAGGAGGTCATGCAGGCGATGCTGCGCGACCTGCTGCTCGATCCGCACCCGAACGTCCTGGACTCGCTCGTCCTCATCGTCGTCCCTATCTACAACGCCGACGGCAACGAGACATTCGGGCCCCAGGAGCGCAACCGCGGCAGCCAGAACGGCCCGGCGCTCGTGGGCGTGCGCGCCAACGCGCAGGGGTACGACCTGAATCGCGACTACATGAAGGCCGATGCACCGGAAACGCGCGCGTCACTGGCGATGTTCACGGCGTGGGACCCGCACGTCTTCATCGACCTGCACACGACCGACGGGAGCTTTCACGGATACAACCTCACCTACGCTCCCTCGCTGAACCCCGCCGCCGAGCTCCCGGGCGCCACCTTCGGCGGCGCCTGGGCCCACGATTCCCTGCTCCCCGAGGTCCGCCGTCGCGTGCGGGCGCGGCACGGCATCGAGTCGTTCGACTTCGGCGACTACCCCGGCCGCGACTCCGTCCCGTCGCGCTGGAACACGTTCGACCACCGGCCGCGCTTCGGGACGAACTACTACGCCCTCCGCGGCCGCATCTCGCTCCTCAGCGAGGCGTTCTCGCACGATTCGTTCGCCCTGCGCGCACGCGCCACCGACGCCTTCGTGCGCGAGGTACTGTCGCTCGTCGCCGAGCGCCGCACCACCGTGCTCGAGCTCGCGCGTCGCTCCGACGCCGCGCTGCGCGCCGGGACCATCCCGCCGGTTCCCGTGCGCGCCGTGGAAACCCGCACCCCGCGCACCGCCGACGTCCGCTACGAGGTCGTGGAGCGCACCGGGGACACCGTGCGCTACGAAGCCGGCCTGCCGCGCGGTGTGCGCCGCACCGGCGTCTACCGCACGGCACCGATGGCAATCTACGATCGCTTCGATGCCACCGTGACCCGTCCGGCGCCGTGGGGATACGCCATCGCTCCTGACGACACCAGCGCCGTGAACCTGCTGCGCGCCCACGGGATCGTCCTGGAGCGCCTCACGAGTGCCTGGTCGGGCGACGCGGGCACGCAGTTCCGTGTGGATTCGGCCGCCGTCGCCGAGCGCCCCTTCCAGCAGCACCGGGAGGTGCGGCTCGCGGGCCAGTGGGTGGACGGCCAACGGGTCGAGTTGGCGGCTGGCACCTGGATCGTGCGCCCGGCCCAGCCGCTGGGCGTCCTGGTGATGTACCTGCTGGAGCCGGAGAGCGACGACGGCATCGTCGACTGGGACGTCGGCGGCCGCCGGGCGGGCGGGAACGGCACCGCGCCTGTCGTCCGCCTCGCGCGCCCCGTGCCGACGCGTCCGGCCCCAGGGCCGTAAGAGCGGGCTCACCGTGCTGCGGCGAACGCTGCTCTACCTCTCCAACCAGCCACGGATCTTCCGGCTCGTCCGGACCAGCCGGGTCGCCCGCCGCGCCGCGCAGCGCTTCGTGGCGGGGGAGACCGTCGACGCCGCCGTGGCCGCAATGCGCACCCTCAACGCGCGCGGCATCCCGGCCACCGTCGACCTGCTCGGCGAGAGCGTTTCCAGCGCGGCGATGGCCACCGAGACCGCCACCGCCTACGAGGGACTCCTGGATCGCCTGGTTGGCGAACGGCTCGACGCCAATGTCTCGGTGAAGCTCACCGCGCTGGGCCTCGACATCGACGAGGCGCACTGCCGCGAGAACGTGTCCCGCGTCGTCGCCCGCGCCGCGGCGCTCGGCAACTTCGTGCGGCTGGACATGGAGGCTTCGGCCTACACGGAGCGGACACTCCGCCTCTTCGAGGATGTCCTGTATCCGCAGCATCCCGCGCACGTCGGGATCGTGCTGCAGAGCTACCTCCTGCGCACGGCCGCCGATGTGGAGCGCGCCATCGCGCTCCAGTGTCGCGTCCGCCTCTGCAAGGGCGCCTACCGGGAGCCGGCCGAGGTGGCCTTCCAGCGCAAGGCGGACGTCGACGAGAACTACCGGCGGTGCACGCGCCGCCTGCTGGAGGCGGGCAACTACCCGGGGATCGCGACTCACGACGAGCGGCTCATCGAGTCCACCGTGCGGCTCGCCACGACGCTCGGCATCCCGCCCGACCGGTTCGAGTTCCAGATGCTCTACGGGGTCCGGCGCGACCTGCAGGACCAGCTCGTGCGCGACGGCTGGCGGGTGCGGGTGTACGTGCCGTTCGGGACGCACTGGTATCCGTACCTCATGCGCCGACTCGCCGAGCGACCGGCCAACGTCGCCTTCATTCTGGGCAACGTCGTTCGCGAGCGCCTTCGCGTGAGGCGTTAGGCGTGTCCGGCCGCTTCCTGCCGCCCGACCATTCGAAGGGAGACGCCGGCACCATCGGCGGCTACATGGCGGTGCACGGCCGGCCGGCGGCCTTCGAGGGACCCGACGGCCACTCATACTCGGTCGCCATCGAGGCGGACCGGGACCCGGGCGGCGGGCCGCCGTTCGCCGCCTACTTTCTCTTCCTGCGATGGCGGCGCATCGGGCCGCAGGGCGTCGAGGGACACCTCGAGAGCGAGTACCTCGCGCACGGTGCGTCCGCTGAGGAGGCCCGCGAGGCACTCGGCCGCCTGCCGCTGGCGACGGTGCAGGAATTGCTCGACACGCTCGTCGGCGCCCAGCAGGCACCGTCGCCGCGCCCGTGGTGGGACGTCATGCGCGAGGAGGACGGGTGATGCGCGCCACCGTGCTGCACGGGACTGGCGGGGCCTGGCACCTGCTCGACGAGTCCGGCAATCGCCACGTCGCCCGCCTTCGCGGGCGGGTCAAGCACGCCGCCGGCGTGAAGCTCGCCGTCGGGGACCACGTCGTCGCGGTGATCGAGGAGGAATCCGGGGAGTGCGGCATCACCGAGATCCTCCCGCGCCACTCGAGCTTCATCCGGCGCGCGCCGGGTGGCGCGTACGGCGAGCGGGTGGTCGCGGCCAACCTCGACCAGCTCGTGGTGGTCATGGCGATCGCGAAACCGGAGCCGCACCTCCGGCAGCTCGACCGCTTCCTCGTCATCGCCGAGGGAAACGACATCCCCGCCCGCATTGTCATCAACAAGGTGGAACTGGCGCCGGATCCGGCGGCGCGCGAGCGCTTCCGCCCGTACGAGGCGATCGGGTACCCGCTGCATTTCACGAGCACGAAGGAGCCGAGCGGCCTCGAGGCGCTCCACGACGCGCTGCGCAACCGCACGTCGGCGCTCACCGGCCCCTCGGGCGTCGGCAAGTCCTCGCTGATGAACGAGATGTACCCGGGGCTGCAGCTCCGCGTGGGTGAGATCAGCGAGTCCGTGAACAAGGGGCGGCATACGACCGTCGGTGCCTTCATGCATCCCCTCCCGGACGGCGGCTTCGTCGTCGACACCCCGGGATTGCGCGAGGTCGGGCTGTGGGGGCTGCCGTCGGACGAGCTCGACGACTGCTTTCCGGAGATGCGCTCCCGTCGTGCGGGGTGCCGTTTCCTCGACTGCCGTCACGACACCGAGCCGGGATGCGCCATCCGCGAGGCCGTCCGCGCCGGCGAGATCACCGCCGATCGCTACGAGAGCTACCGGCGCATGCTCGAAGAGGCGCGCGAGCAGGAAGCATCCAGGTAGCCCTTCACGGCGAGAGGCGCTCGAGCACCCAGCCGCTCGCATCACGACGGTACGCGATCCGGTCGTGCAGGCGACTCGGGCGTCCCTGCCAGAACTCGAACCGGTCCGGGCGCACGCGATACCCTCCCCAATGGGGCGGCAGCGGCACCGCCCCGTCGGGGAATCGCGCTTCGGTGCGGCGCACCTCCTGCTCGAGCCAGTCGCGCGCGGGAATGACGGTGCTCTGAGACGACGCCCACGCGCCGAGCCGCGAGCCTAACGGGCGGGTCTCGAAGTAGGCCGCGGAGTCGGCGGCGTCGATGCGCACGACCATGCCCTCCAGGCGTACCTGGCGCTCGATCTCCCGCCAGTGGAAGACCAGCGCCGCCTGCGGATTCTCGTCGAGCTCGATCCCCTTGCGGCTCCGGTAGTCGGTGAAGAAGACAAAGCCACGGTCGTCGAATTCCTTGAGCAGGACGACGCGCGCCGATGGGCGCCCGTCGCGCGTGCTGGTCGCGAGCGTCATCGCATTCGCGTCGGTGAGCTCTGCGCGGAGTGCATCGTCGAACCAGTGACGAAACTGCGCCACTGGCTCCAGCGCGACGTCGGCGACATCGAGCGCGGCCATGGCGTACTCGCGGCGAAGATCGGACAGGGACATGGGGATTCGGGTCGCGCCGGGGATGCGCCCCGATGCGGGGCGCCATGCAGTGCGTGCAAGATACTGCGTCGGGCGGCGTCGGTCCGACACCGCCGGCGTCCGTCACGATTTCTTGTGGAAGCGCCGGTAGCCGGGTCCGGGGCTCTCCCCGACCTTTGCAGTCGGCTATACTACCCGTGGCCGCACGATCACGCTCGTACGGGAACCGTCGCCCCACCACCTGGCTTGATCCGACAGCATGCCTGAACCCGGCGTGGAACAGCGGACGAAGGACGAGAGTTTCGCCCGTGAGGCCCTGCCGTGGATGGACGACGTCTACCGGTTCGCCCTGTCGTTGACGCGCGATCCGACCGACGCCGAGGACATCGTCCAGGAGACGTACCTGCGCGCCTATCGATCGTGGCACACGTTCGAAGAGGGAAGCGACTGCCGGCGGTGGCTGTTCACCATCTGCCGAAACGCGTTCCTGCGGTCCCGTGAGCGCCAGCGCCACGAGGTCGCGGTCGAGGACGGCGACGCCGACGCGCTGGCATCCGTGCGCGTGCACCAGCAGATGATCGACGACGGCACTGACAGGCTCCTGGCCCGGCTCGACCTCCGGCCTGCGCTCGATGAGGCCCTGGCGGCCCTCGATGAGCCGTTCCGGTCCGCGGTCGTGCTTGTGGACGTGGAGGACCAGTCCTACGAGACCGCCGCCGAGGTGCTTGGCGTTCCGGTGGGAACGATCCGCTCGCGGCTCTTCCGCGGACGCCGGCAGTTGCAGCAGAAACTGGTGCAGTACGCACGCGACGCCGGCATCGGCGGACGCGACGACCGCAAGGACGGGTCGCCCGATGCCTGAGCACGCACAGGAGATCGACTGCCTCACGGCGGTCCGGCAACTCTGGGACTATCTCGACGAGGAGCTGAGCGAGGAGCGCATGGCTGCCGTGCGTCACCACCTCGCGCGCTGCGAGCGCTGCCTCCCGCACCACGATTTCTCGCGGCGGTTTCTCGAGGCCCTGCACGAGACGCGGAAGGAGCGCGTGATGCCCCCCGAGTTGCGCCTCCGCGTCATGGAGCGGCTCACCGAGGCGGGGTTCGTGGGCAAGTAGCCTCGCAGCCGGCCGCATCGCCGCCCGGGCCGGCCGCGCGCTCCGCCTGCCGGGCGCATTGTAGCCCGGGCGTGCCACGCGCTCCCCTGTCGGGCCGCACGACCGCCCGGACAGCCGCGCGCATCGCATGCCGACCCGACCCAGTCCCGAGGCCGCGTAGGAATTCCCACGATTGACATAGGGGTAGGGGGTATATACCGTCCGGACGTGCCGTCCAACAGGACGGCCAGGCATCTCTCTCCGGATTCCCCAATGAAGCGCGTCAAACTGCAGGTCGAAGGCATGTCGTGTGGACACTGCGTCCACGCCGTGAGCGAAGCACTCTCCGCCGTGCCGGGCGTCCGCGTCGAAGAGGTTGCGATCGGCTCCGCCACCGTGGAGCTCGACGAAGGCACGGCGAACGTCGGGACACTCGTCGACGCCATCGCGGACGCCGGCTACGAGGCCGCCGAGTCGGCGGCGTGAACGGCCTGGACTGGGTGGTCGTGCTTGGCGGCGCTGCCGCCATCGGGTGGGTGAACTGGTGGTTCTTCCTCGCGGAGCGGTCGTCCACGAACGCGACACCCGGGGACGGCAATATCGCGCAGGTGGCCATCGTGGTGCGCGGCGGCTATTCGCCAAGCCGCATCCGTGTGCGGGCCGGACGGCCGGTCCGCCTCGTCTTCGACAGGCGCGAGGAGGCCGGATGCTCCGAGGAGGTCGTCTTTCCCGATTTCGGCGTGCGACGCTTCCTCCCGCCGTTCCAGAAGACGACGATCGAGCTGACGCCGGCGAAGCCGGGCAGCTACGAGTTCACCTGCGGCATGAGCATGCTGCACGGCCGGCTCGACGTGGAGTGACCCGACCATGACGCCGGCCGAAACCATCCTCGCACCGGCACCGCCGCCTGACGCGGCGGAATCGCAAGACCCGTCGCCCTCCACCGTCACCCGCCTCACCATCCCGGTGACGGGCATGACCTGCGCCGCCTGCCAGGTCCGGGTGCAGCGCGTGCTCTCGCGCACGCCGGGGGTCGAGGATGCCAGCGTGAACCTGATGACGAACTCGGCCACCGTGCGCTTCGACCCGGCGCGCGTGGAGGCATCGTCGCTCGTGGAGACCATCCGCGCCACGGGCTACGGCGCGGAGCTGCCCGCGGCCGGGCGCACGGCGTTCGAGGAACAGCTGGCGCAGGATGCCTCGCGCGAGTCCGAGTACCGGCTGCTGCGGCGCAAGGCGGTGGTGGCGCTCTCGGCCGGCGCGGTGGCAATGGTGGCCTCGATGCCGCTCATGTCCGCCGCGATGCAGGGCAGCGTTGCCACGACCGACCCGTTCATGCGCTGGACGGCGACCTGGCTCGACCCCCTCGTCAGGCGCGCGCTGCCGTGGCTCTATGCACTGCCGCGCGGCGCGGTCGCCTGGGGCCTGCTCGGGCTGACCGCGGTCATCATTGGCTGGGCCGGGCGCCACTTCTATACCCGCGCGTGGCTCGCCTTCAGGCACCACTCCGCCGACATGAATACCCTGATCGCGGTCGGCACCGGTGCGGCGCTCCTGCTGTCGGTGGTCGCCACCGTCGCACCGGGGCTGTTCACCTCACGGGGGCTGGCGCCCGATGTCTACTACGAGGCGGTCGTCATCATCATCGGCTTCATCCTCGTCGGCAACACGCTGGAGGCCCGTGCCAAGGGCCGGACCACCGCCGCCCTGCGCCGCCTCGTGGACCTCCAACCGAAGACGGCGCGGGTGGTGCGCGGCGACGTCATGCAGGACGTCCCCGTGGAGGCCGTGCGCACCGGGGATGAGGTCGCGGTGCGTCCCGGGGAGCGCATTCCGGTGGATGGCGAGGTGGTTCGCGGCACCAGCGCCGTCGACGAGTCGATGCTGACCGGAGAGCCGTTGCCGGTCCCCAAGGCGGCCGGCGATCGCGTCATCGGCGGCACCGTCAACCGCACCGGCGCCTTCCACCTGCGGGCAACCACGTTAGGCGCGGACAGCGTCCTGGCGCAGGTGGTGACGCTGATGCGCGAGGCACAGGGCTCGCGGGCGCCCATCCAGCGCCTCGCCGACCGGGTGAGCGCCGTCTTCGTGCCCGTCGTCATCTCGATCGCGATCGCGACCTTCGTGACCTGGTTCGTCGCCGCCGGCTCGGCCCCGGTCCTGCGCGCGTTCGCGGCGTCGGTGGCTGTCCTCGTCATCGCCTGCCCGTGCGCCATGGGGCTCGCGGTGCCGACCGCGGTCATGGTCGCCACCGGGCGCGGCGCCGAGCTGGGCGTGCTCATCAAGGGGGGCGAGGCGCTCGAGCGCACGCACTCGGTGGACACCGTGCTCCTCGACAAGACCGGCACCGTGACCGAGGGTCGTCCCGCCGTGACCGACATCCACGTCCTTCCGGGCACCGATGAGCGGGCGATGCTCGCGCTGGTCGCCTCCGTGGAGCGATCGTCCGAGCACCCGCTGGCGACGGCACTCGTCGAAGCCGCCACCGAACGCGGAGCGGTCGTCTCGACCGCCGAGGCCTTCGAGTCGCGCACCGGGCAGGGCGTCATCGGCTCAGTCGACGGCCACGCCGTCGCCGCCGGGAACGCCGCGCTGATGCACGACTATGCCATCGACATCTCGCCGCTGGTCGGCGAGGTCAACGCGCTCGCCGCGCAGGCACGCACGACGCTGTACGTCGCCATCGACGGCGCGCTTGCGGGCGTCGTCGCCGTCGCCGATCCGGTGAAGCCATCGTCCGTCGAGGGCATCCGTGCGCTGCGCGCCATGGGACTGGAGGTCGTACTGCTCACCGGCGACGTCGCGGCGACCGCCCGGGCGATCGCGGACGCCGTCGGGATCGATCGTGTCGTGGCCGGCGTGCTCCCGGAGGGCAAGGTGCGCGAGGTGCAGCGCCTGCAGGCGGACGGGCGCGTCGTCGCCATGGTGGGCGACGGCATCAACGATGCCCCCGCCCTCGCCCAGGCCGACGTCGGCATTGCCGTCGGCACTGGCACCGACATCGCCATCGAGGCGAGCGACATGACCCTCATGCGCGGCGACCTGCGAAGCGTTGCGCACGCCATCACCCTTTCGCGACGGGCGATGCGCACCATGCGCCAGAACCTTTTCTGGGCGCTCGTCTACAACGTCGTCGGCATCCCGGTGGCCGCGGGGGTCCTCTATCCCGCATTCGGGATCCTGCTCAGCCCGATCCTCGCGTCGGCGGCCATGGCCATGAGCTCGGTGAGCGTGGTGTCGAACAGCCTTCGCCTGGCGCGCTTCCGCGTCGCCCGAACCCCTGCCTGACGAGGAGGCCATCGTGACTGCACATGCCGGTGCGGCGCCGCACCACGCCACGCACAATGGGGCCTGCGGCTGCGCGGTCGAGGACCACGCCGGTCCGGGAGGACGCGCCGTGGGAGTCGATCCGGCGATCAAGGAGCGCAACCTGAAACGGCTGCGCCGGATCGAGGGACAGGTGCGCGGGCTCCAGAAGATGGTAGGGGAGGACCGCTACTGCACCGACATCATGACGCAGATCGCGTCGGTACACGAGGCGCTGCGCTCCGTGGGCAGGGAATTGATGCGCAATCACCTGCGGCACTGCGCGAGCTCGGCCATCAAGGCGGGGCCGTCCGAGGCCGAGGCGATGTACGACGAGCTCCTGGAGCTCATGTATCGGCATGTGCGATGACGACGATCCTCCACCCGACCGCCGACGCTGCGCATCCACGCGACCGATCGCCCGCGCGATGTCGCCGCACGGCAGCCGTATCCCGATCCCGAGTCGCTGTCCGGACTTTCCTGACGGCTGCGTAGGGGAAGGCACATTTCCACCGGGGCGAGTAGTGAATAGCCTCAATCGGTCGTCGAATACGCAGCCACCTCGCCGGCAGGCACTCCCGAGTCCATGACGCGTCTCCCTGGCAGCTCATTCCGCTCGCTCCGGCCGCTACGGCGCCTCATGGCCGCCGCAGCGGGGGCGGCGCTGCTGCAGGCGCTGATCGCCCCGGCGGTCTCCGCGATGGGCATGCCGTCGCCTCGCGAGGCCATCGCCGAGCATCAGGGGAGCGCTGCCGACTGCATGCCAGGCATGGCGGGCATGGCGGGCATGGCAGGCATGGCAGGCATGGCAGACATGTCAGGCGTCAATTCGGAGGCGCCGCGAGCAGGGGACATGGCGCCGTCACCCGCGCCCATGCCCTGTCCGTGCGATCACGGCATGCAGGACTGCACACGCATGGCCGGGTGCGCTGTGTTCGTCTTCCTTTCGGCACCGGTCTCCTCGATAGTGCACAGCACGCCGCCAGGCGTCGCCCGTGCCGATTTGCCGCTCCTCGAGAGCCGCACCGAGACCCCGGACCTCCCTCCGCCGCGGGTCTAGTCTCCGCCACAACTCGCTGATCGCCTTCTGCTCGCCGGCCCCCATTGTGCCGGCGGGCGCGACAGCCGAGCGAACGGCCACCATCGGTCGTTCCGCACAGGACGGAGACCCGCACACAATGTCAATTCACGCAGGATGGCAGGGAGCCCTCGCGGCTCTCGGCCCGACGCGAGCCTCGCTCCTGGGCTTCACGGCGGTCACGATCACCATGATCGCGTCACCGCTCCTGGCCCAGACGACCACCGAACAAGCTGGACCGCCGTCCTCGGCGCACTCCGCCGCTGACGTCCGATCGACGGCGGACGCGTCGCTGCGGCTTGGTGACGTGTACGCACTGCTGCGCGACCGCAATCCCAAGGCGGCCGCCGCCCGGTTGCTCGCCGATGCCGCGGATGACCGCATTCCGGCGGCCAAGCTCCCGCCCGATCCGCAGCTGCAGCTCGGCTTCATGAACTACACGGTACCGGGGCTTCGGCCCATGGACCCGACGGGGATGACCACGCTGCAGGTGATGCAGATGGTGCCCACCGCGGGGAAGCTCGCACTCAGCGGCCGGATCGCGACGTCGCAGGCGCTCGCCCAGCGTGCGCGCGCGGCGGACGTGGAGTGGGACCTCCACAGCGACGCTGCGATGGCGTTCTACGACGTCTACGACGCCGAACAATCGGTATCGGTGCTTCGCGAGACGCGACGCCTGCTCCAGGACATCGAGCAGACGGCGGCCACCATGTACGAGGTCGGCGAGGGCGCCCAGAGCGACGTCCTCCGTGCGCAGGTCGAGATCGCCCGCATGACCGAGGACATCACCCGCATGGAGGCCATGCGCAGCGCCGCCGCCGCCCGGCTCAACGCGCTGCTCGATCGGGACGCCGCGGCCGGTGTCCCGGCGGTGCAGCTGCCGCGCTTCCCGGACTCGCTCCCATCGCTCGAGGCGATGACGGCGCTGGCCATGGACGGCCGTCCGATGCTGCGTGCCGGCGCTGCCGATGTCTCGGCCGCCGACGCGACCGAGCGGCGCGCGGGGCGTGAGCTGATTCCCGACCTGATCGTCGGCCTGCAGTACGGACAGCGCAACGGCGCCATGGGCACCGAACGCATGGGGAGCCTGATGCTCGGTGCGTCGCTCCCCATTTTCGCGGGACGGCGCCAGCTGAAGATGCGCGACGAAGCTGCGGCCATGCGTGCCATGGCAGTGGCCGACCTGCAGTACATGCGCGCCGACACGCGTGGCCGGATCGGTGAGCAGTACGCGGCGCTGGAACGCGCCCGCAACCTCATCCGGCTGTACACGGGTACGGTGCTGCCACAGGCGGAAGCCACCGTGACGTCGGCGATGGCCGCCTATCGCGTCGGGCGCGTCGACTTCATGACGCTCCTCGACGATCGCATGACCGTGAACACCTATCGCCGCCAGCTCATCGCGCTCCAGGCCGAGGAAGGCACGGCTTGGGCGGCGCTCGAGATGCTGACCGGTTCACAGCTGCTCGACCCGAATTCGACTGAGCTCGCAAGGGCGAGCGGAGGGGGACAATGATCGACATCACCGGTATCCCGTTCGTCCGCGGCGATGGCGTCGTGACAGAACCGGAGGCGACCGCAACGGAACGCCACGACGCAGCCGCGGACAGTGCCGGCACCGACAATTCGCCATTCGGCACCCCGCCTCGTCGCGGCGTGCGACGCGCGGTCCCGTTCACGATCTGGGGGATTGTCCTCGCGGCGAGCGTGGTGGTCGCCTGGCTCGCGACGCGCGAGCGCGCCGCGGCGGCCGTTCCGTCCGGTCACGACCACGGCGCCATGGCTGCAGCCGCCACGGCGGCACCGGTGTCGGTGGGCGCCGATGCGGCCCGCCGAATCGGCGTCACCTACGCGCCGGCGACGATGGGGTCGCTCGCGGTCGAGGTGCGGACCGTTGGCCAGGTCGCGTACGACGAGACGCGCGAGACGGCGATCGCGCCGAAGATCGACGGCTGGGTCGACAAGCTGTACGTCGACTTCACCGGACGCGAGGTGCGCGCCGGCGAGCCGCTGTTCAGCATCTACTCGCCGATGCTTGTCGCCGCCCAGGAGGAATTGCTCGTCGCGGCGCGACTCGATCGCGACGTCGCAAACGGCACACCGGACGCCAGGGCGCGCGCTGCCGGCCTTCTCGCGTCGGCCCGGCGCCGGTTGCTCTACTGGGACATTCCCGAGAGCGACATCGACCGGATCGAGCAGTCCGGGGAGGTGACCAAGACGCTCACGCTGCGCGCGCCGACGAGCGGCGTGGTCGTCGAGAAATCCGTGGTTGCCGGCCAGCAGATCATGGCCGGCCAAAGCGTGTATCGAATCGCCGACCTGGGCACGATCTGGGTCGAGGGTGAGGTCTTCGAGCGCGACCTGTCGCTCGTGCGCCTTGGAGCCCGCGTCGCCGTCGAGATGGAGTCGTATCCCGGCGAGCACTGGACGGGGACCATCACCTACGTCTATCCCACCGTCGATGCCGCGACGCGAACCGCCCGTATCCGCGTGGCGCTGCCGAACCCGGGCCTGCGCCTCAAGCCCGGGATGTACGCCACCATTCGTGTGCGCGGCACCCGCGGCGGGCACGTGCTCAGCATCCCGCGCACGGCAGCCCTGTCGAGCGGTGAGCGTACCATCGCGTTCGTCCGGCTCGCGGATGGCCGTCTCGCGCCCCGTGAAATCGTCACCGGCTTCGCCAACGACGACCGCGTGGAAGTCCTGCGCGGCCTCGCTCCCGGCGACACCGTCGTCGCCTCCGCGACCTTCCTCATCGATGCCGAGTCGAACCTGAGCGCTGCGTTGGGCGCCATGGCTGGCATGCCGGGCATGGACATGACAACGCCGGGCGACAAGCCGGTCGCGACCCCCGCTGACATGCCGGGCATGAAGATGCCGCCGGCCGCACCGACGCCGCCCAGCGGCGGCCGCAAGCCGGAGTGACCGTCATGCTCAAGCGAATCATCGAATGGTCGGTCGCGAACAAGCTGCTCGTCTTTCTCTTCACGCTGGCCGCCGGGATGGGAGGAATCTGGGCCCTTCGCCGAACGCCGCTCGAGGCCCTCCCCGACCTGTCGGACGTCCAGGTCATCGTGCAGGCCGAGTACAGCGAACAGGCGCCGCAGATCGTGGAGGACCAGGTCACCTATCCGATCACCGCGGAAATGCTCAAGGTGCCGGGCGCTCGGGTGGTGCGGGGATATTCCTTCTTCGGCGTCTCGTTCGTGTACGTCATCTTCGACGACGGCACGGACCTCTACTGGGCGCGCTCCCGCGTGCTCGAGTACATGAACGGCATCACCGACAAGCTGCCGGCGAACGTCACCCCGCGGCTCGGTCCCGATGCCACCGGACTCGGGTGGGTGTACCAGTACGCGCTCGAGGACACCACCGGCCGGCTCGACCTTGCCCAACTGCGCAGCGTGCAGGACTGGTACCTGCGCTACGCACTCACGGCGGTCCCCGGCGTTTCCGAAGTGGCATCGATCGGTGGCTTCGAGAAACAGTACCAGGTGGATGTCGACCCGGCGAAGCTGCTCGGCTACGGGATTCCCATCACCCGCGTGATGGACGCGATCCGCAACGCCAATGCGGACGTCGGCGCGATGGTCATGGAGCTCTCGGACCGCGAGTACATGGTGCGGGGGCTCGGGTACCTGAAGTCCGTCGGCGACATCGAGAACGTGGTGGTGGGAGCGACGACCTCCGGCACGCCGATCCGCGTCGCCGAGGTGGGGCGCGTGTCGGTGGGCCCGGCGGTGCGCCGCGGTATCGCCGATCTCGACGGTCGCGGCGATGCCGTGGGTGGCATCGTCATCATGCGCTTCGGCGAGAATGCCCTGGCCACGATCGACCGCGTGAAGGCGAAGCTGCAGGACGTGGCCCGCGGACTTCCGCCTGGCGTGGTGGTGCGCCCCGTGTACGACCGCTCGGGGCTGATCGAAGGGGCCATCGATCATTTGCGCGGCAAGCTCGTCGAGGAAAGCATCATCGTGGCCCTCGTCTGCGTGCTCTTCCTGCTGCACGCGCAATCGGCCCTGGTCGCGATCCTCACGCTCCCCATAGGCATCCTCATGGCCTTCATCGCCATGCGGTTCATGGGCGTCGGCGCGGACATCATGTCGCTGGGCGGCATCGCGATCGCCATCGGGGCCATGATCGACGCGGCCATCGTGATGATCGAGAACATGCACAAGCACCTCGAGCGCGCGATCGTGGCGAAGGAAGCAGCGACGGGGCGCCGCGCCGGCGGGCGATCGTTCAGCACCGCGGCGCTCAGCGCCCGGGAGCGCTGGGCCATCGTCGTGGACTCGTCCAAGGAAGTCGGGCCCGCGCTCTTCTTCTCCCTGCTCATCATTACCGTCTCGTTCCTGCCGGTCTTCTCACTCGAGGGACAGGAAGGACGGCTCTTCAAGCCGCTCGCATTCACCAAGACGCTGGCGATGGCCTCGGCGAGCCTCCTGTCGGTGACGCTGGTGCCTGTCACGATGGGGCTGTTCATCCGCGGGCGCCTCTTCCGCGAGCACGCCAACCCGGTCAACCGGCTGATGATCCGCGTCTACCGGCCGGTGATCGACTTCGTGCTCCGGCACCGGCTGGCGGTGATCGCCTCGAGCGCGGCGGTGCTCGTGCTGACGTGGATTCCCTGGAGCCGCATCGGAAGCGAATTCATGCCGCCGCTGGAGGAGGGCTCGATCCTGTACATGCCGACGACCCTGCCGGGCGTCAGCGTGGCGCGTGCCCGGGAGATCCTGCAGACGCAGGACCGGATCCTGAAGTCGTTCCCCGAGGTCGAGCACGTCTGGGGCAAGGCTGGGCGCGCGACGACAGCGACGGACCCCGCCGGGTTCGACATGATCGAGACGACAATCACGCTCAAGCCAGAGTCCGCGTGGCGTCCAGGTACGACGTACGACAGGCTCGTCGCCTCCATGGACTCCGCGGTGCGGCTCCCGGGCGTCTCCAATACGTGGACGATGCCGATCAAGGCGCGGATCGACATGCTGGCAACGGGTATCCGGACGCCGGTCGGCATCAAGATCTTCGGACCTGACCTCGCGGTGCTCGAGCGCATCGGGAAGGAAATCGAGAGCGTGGTGAACGCCGTTCCCGGGACGCGCAGCGTCTTCGCTGAGCGGGCCCAGTCGGGCTACTACGTCGACATCGACGTCGACCGTGCCGCCGCGGCGCGCTACGGCCTCAACGTGGGCGACATCCAGGCCGTGATCGCCAGCGCCATCGGTGGCATGACGATCACGCAGACGGTCGAGGGACGGGAGCGCTACGCGGTGCGCGTCCGCTATCCGCAGGAGCTGCGCGACAGCCCGGAGCGACTGGCCAACGTGCTCGTGCCGGTCAGGTCCGCTGCTCCCGGGGCAGCCGTCGCCGGCGGCACGTCGGGCGGTGGGGGCATGGGAGGCGGCATGACCGGCGCGGCAATGCCCTCGTCAGGCAGGGCGGCGCAGGTCCCGCTGGGCCAGGTCGCCACGATCCGGCAGGTTCCCGGTCCGATGGTCGTGCGCACCGAGGGTGCCGTACCCACGTCATGGGTCTACA
Organism: uncultured Gemmatimonadaceae bacterium; assembly: GCA_963761075.1. Lineage (GTDB taxonomy): Bacteria > Gemmatimonadota > Gemmatimonadetes > Gemmatimonadales > Gemmatimonadaceae > CAVXFN01. Next base: position 460,045 of record CAVXFN010000005.1, on the reverse strand, counting down.
TCGACGTGAGCGGGCGCGACATCGGCAGCTATGTGCGCGACGCACAGCGACAGGTCGAGAGCATGGTGACGCTCCCGCAGGGATACACGCTCACCTGGAGTGGACAGTACGAGTACATGCAGCGCGCCAAGGAACGGATGAAGCTGGTGATACCGGCCACGCTGGCCATCGTCTTCCTGCTGCTCTACTTCAACTTCAAGTCCGTCGGCGAGACGCTGATCGTGATGCTGTCGCTGCCGTTCGCGCTCGTTGGCGGCATCTGGTTCCTCTGGGTGCTGCACTACAACTGGTCGGTCGCGGTTGCCATCGGGTTCATCGCACTGGCCGGGGTCGCTGCGGAAACGGGCGTCGTCATGCTGATCTTCCTCGACCTCGCCTGGCGGGAGAAAGTTGCGCAACGTGGTCGTCCGACACTGCGCGATCTCTACGAGGCAACCGTCGCGGGCGCGGTGGAGCGCGTGCGGCCGCGCATGATGACGACCGCGGCGATCATGGCCGGGCTCCTCCCGATTCTGTGGGGCAATGGCACCGGGGCCAGTGTCATGAAGCGCATCGCCGCACCGATGGTCGGCGGTATGATCAGCTCCACGCTCCTCACGTTGATCGTGATTCCCGCGATTTACTCGCTGTGGAAGGAGCGGGAAGTACGCGCCGTCGAGCGGCGCGCCCCGCATCAGGCGCGCACCCTGGACCCGGCGTTTGCGTTCGCGACGGGTTCAACACCGCCGCCGGCATCGGGCCGGACCGGCACTGAGCACGGAGGTGAAGAATGAGTCGCAAGCACGCAAGTGGACGCCCGCAGCAGCAGGGCCGCGCCTCCGGCGCTCGCGGTCCCCGAATCTCGCGACGGACCTGGATCGGCGCGGCGGCCGGCGGTGCCGCGCTCGTCCTGATCGGCAAGCGCGCCTGGCCGCACAGAATCGCCCCGGCCAACGCACCGCATGTGGCGGTGTACCGCAGCCCGGCGTGCGGCTGTTGCGGTGAGTGGATCAAGAAGATGGAGTCTGCGGGATTCACTGTCGACGAACGCTCGATGGACGACCTCAGCGCCGTCAAGCGCGACCTTGGTGTACCGCAGAGCCTCTACGCCTGCCACACTGCGGAATCCGGTGGCTTCGTCTTCGAGGGACATGTGCCGCCCGACCTGGTGGAGCGCATGCTGAGCGAGCGGCCGGCGCTGCGCGGGCTCGCAGTGCCCGGCATGCCGCAAAGCGCGCCCGGTATGGACATGGGCCACGTGCCGTACGACGTGATCTCGTTCGACGCGACCGGCCGGACCGCAGTGTACGCGACCCGGTCATGATCATCCCGCCTGGCCTGAGGCCCGCACGACGGACACCCGAACCGAATCCCAGTCGAGAACTCATCGATCACAAGATGCTGCGACTCGGACCATCCACGGCCTGGCTGCTGGTGGGCCTCCTTGCAGGGGCCTGCACATCCGCCGCCGGCACGCCGGCGGCGCCGGATTCGACTTTCATCGCGGATACTTCTCCTCCCGGGGGAAGCGCAGGAGTCTCCGTCGGCGCGGACATGCGCATCGCGTTCAGTCAGCCATTGCCGGCGCGCATGGGCCAGTACATGGCCCTGCTCCCTGGCAGCGTGAACGGTCCACAGGTCCCGGGTACTGTCACCTGGTCGGCCGACCACATGCAGATGACCTTCGTGCCCGAGATGCCACTTGCGGCGCATACCGCCTTCACGCTGCATGTCGGCGGCGGCATGATGGACGACGAGGATCATCCCGACGACTCCTCGCGGTGCCCACGGTTCGGCGGCCAGTCGGTCACCACCGCGATGATGGAAAACGAGATGAGCGGGATGATGGGCGCCGGATGGCAGGGTGCGGGAGGCAGTTACGGCACGTCGTTCACCTTTACCACGTCATAGGCGAGGTCGGCGAGACCGTGTGTACGCCGCCGTCGAGCGAGGCCTTCGGGGCGCGTGGGCCCGGGCCTGCGATGCCGCCGCACACGCGTCGAACGCGGGCTGGACCGGAAATCGGGAGTCTGTCGTGAGCCCAACAAGATCAACCCAATAGGGCGCCGAGGAACCCACGGGCAACGAAAGCGCACTGCGAAAGTTCACCGCCCTCGTGCGGGCGTCGGCTCTCGAGGCCGTCGAACGCCGGCCGCACGAGCTTCACGTACCGCGCATCAGCGTCACCAACGCGAACGGATACGGCGAGTACGCCAACCTTTTCGCCAGGGACTGGACGGGTCGTCCACGCGCGCATCGAGATCGCCCTTCCAGGTGGCCGGGCCGCACCGCGGGAAATGTGCCTGCAAGGCACCTGCCGGTCCCGAGGACACGCACCGACACGGGATGAATGCTCGCGCCGGGCCTCCTCGCGATGGTGCGCCGCGGATCCTACCCCGTGACCGCTGGTGTGCCGTCGCCAGGTCCGAGGATCGCGCCCCGCCCGCACGCCTCTCCATTGAGTTCCAGCGACCACTCGATCGGAATTGCGGGATCCAGCGAATCCCGCACCGAGCAGTACTTCCCGATGGCGAGCGCGATCGCCCGCTCCGCGTGCGTGCGGTCGACATTGGCACCCGCGAGCTGGAACGCCATCCGGATCGCCGTCAGCCGCGCGGGGATCGCGTCGGCGCGGTCGCCATGCACTTCGACGTCGAGCGACGCCAGGGGCGTGCGTCGCTTCTCCAGGATCGAGACCACGTCCATCGCCGAGCACGTTGCCAGCGCGCAAAGCAGGACCTCCACCGGCCCCGGCCCGAGCTTCCCCTTGCCATCGATCTGGATTGACGGCCGGTCGGGGTTCCCCGTCTCGAATGCCTCGCCACCGAGCCAGTGCGCCCGGATGCGGTTGACCCTCTTCTTCCCGGCGGCGACGTACTCGCGAGTGACGCTCACGGCGTGGGCCCCACGGTGATGGGTGCGCGGACCGCATTTCCCCATTCGGTCCAGCTCCCATCATAATTGCGAACGCGCTTGTAGCCGAGGAGGTACGTCAGCACGAACCAGGTGTGCGAGGATCGTTCGCCGATCCGGCAGTAGGCGACGATGTCGTCGTCCGGGCGCAGCCCCTGTTCCTGCTGGTAGATCGCCCGCAACTCCGCGGCGCTCTTGAAGGAGCCGTCGGCGTTCACCGCCCGCGCCCACGGAATGCTGCGCGCACCCGGGATGTGCCCACCACGCAGCGTTCCCTCCTGCGGATAGTCCGGCATGTGCGTTCGCTCCCCGGTGTACTCCTGCGGGGACCGCACGTCCACGAGCGGCAGTTTCGACACCACGTGCGCGCGCACCTCGTTGAAGAAGGCACGAATCGCGGAATCCGAACGCGCCGGGGCGACATAGCGCGTTGCCTTGTAGGACGGCACTTCGGTGACCAGCGGCCGTTCCTCGAGTTCCCACTTCGTGCGGCCGCCGTCCAGGATGCGTGCGTTCCGGAATCCGAACAGCTGGAAGACCCAGTAGGCGTAACACGCCCACCAGTTGTTCTTGTCGCCGTAGAAAACGACCGGTGTCGACTCGTCGATTCCCTTGCGGCGCAGCAACGCCTGGAACGCCTCGCGATCCACGTAGTCGCGCATGACGGCGTCGTTCAGGTCGGCATGCCAGTCGACCTTTTGCGCGTTCGGGATGTGGCCCGTGTCGTAGAGCAGCACGTCCTCGTCGCTCTCGATCACGCGCAGCTTCGGATCATCCAGCCGCTCCGCGAGCCACTCCGTCGTGACGAGGGTCTCCGGATGCGCATAGCCCTTCGCGGTGATCGCCGGCATCGACCGCGGCCCGGTCTTCGTGCGGGTCATCTCCTCGTCCTCCGCTTATGTAGCCGACATATTATGTCGGCTTTCCTCTGTCGTGCACCAGTCCGAGCCCGAAATCGCCAACGCGAACATGCTCGTCCCGCCGGCAGGAGCTTCGGCGCGCTACACTGCGAACCGCGGGATCGTCCTGGAACCGGCAGGGGCGGTTACGCAACTCGGCATCCAGTAAGAACTTTCGAACAGCGATCGGGCCGCGCAGTGCCCCCGATCACTCTCAGCACTTCCCGACGGCCACGACGACATGGGACAATACAAGCGAAACCCGCCCATCGGCACGGTCTCACCAGACCTTCCCGGCTCGTGCCTGTGGATCCGAATGGGATACCGCGGCGCGTCGCCGCGTTACCCCTCCAGGCGACGGAAAGCGGGTCACCGCGCGTGAGTGATGCTGTGGTGCCGCGCGTCTCGGGTGCGGTGGTCGCCTACCGGCTTTTCGACGTCGGATACCAGGTCGACCTCGAGCGTGCGCTCTCCCAGCTCGCCACCAGTGCGCCGGAGCGGGTGCGACCGGTCAGGAGTGAGGCGCAGGCCCTGCAGATCCCGAACCCGCCGGTCTCGGTCCTGCTGGGGACCGAGCGCGCAGGCCTCGGCGCAGGCACCGGTCCCATCGAAATCGAGGTCTCGGCGCGCATCTTCGAGTTCGGCGTCGTCTCCCTTCGCGCATGGGTCGAGGCAGCGCCGGGGCTTCCCTGGCCGGAGTTCGTGGCCTTCGGGACACAGGTCGAGTCCGATCCGGCGCTGCGGGAGTGCCTCGAGCGCCACCTGCGACAGCTTGTCGATCGGATCGGGCCGGCGATTGAGCGGCCGCGCATTGCTCCGGTCCGGGAAGACTACGGCGTCTTCCGGATCCGCGAATTGCGAGACGAGTCGGGGCGTCCTGCCCCCGTCGAGGTGCTGCACGACGCGGACCTCGTTCCGCTGCTGCTCAACGAAACCCGTCCGTTGTCGGCCGAGGCACGACGCGAGCTGCTCCCGCACCGGTTCTCGTACTACGCCGACGATCTCGCCGTGATCACGTGGGAGAACGCGCTCGTCGTCGACCCGGAGCCCTCCGGCACCGACGTGGAGTACATCCTCGAATTCGCCAACGCACAGCTCCTCGAGCTGCGGTACTACGACGCGCTGCTCGACGGCGAGATCCCGAAACTCTACCACCGGATCGAGCGCGCACGCGGCGGATCGCGCACCGTCTTCCGGCGTCGCTACGCCGGACTCCTGGCGGACATGCAGGCGCTCGTGGCCGACTCGACGGAACTCGTCGAGCGGGTCGAGAACGCCATGAAGGTGACTGACGACGTCTATCTCGCCCGGATCTACGCGTCGGCGCTGGAGCTCTTTCGCGGACGGGTGTGGCGCGCCGGCATCGACCGGAAGCTCACGATCATCCGCGAGACCTACGCCATGCTCAACGCCGAGGCGCAGGCAGGACGCGCCGAAACGCTGGAGCTCGCCATCGTGCTGCTCATCGTTGCCGAGATCGTGCTGTCATTCATTCGCTAGCGCGCTCGGCGACGCGGTGGGATGCCTGACGCGGTCCGGCCGGTGACGGGTCGCTGGGAGCGTGCGCGGATTTCCTCCTCGAGGGCCCGCAGGTGCCGCGTCCACGCGTGGACGGCGTATCGCCTGAAGTTGGCATGGCTCTCCGGCTCGCTGGCGAGGAACTCGGCCAGCCGACGCCGTCCCTTGCGTACGTTGCAGGCCCCACAGGCCGTCACTAAGTTGCCACCGGACCGGTCACCTCCCCGCGAGCGCGCCTGCAGATGGTCCACCGTCAGCTCGGTCGACGGTCGCACCTGCCCGCAGAACACGCATCGATGACCATCGCGCGCGAAGACCTCACCACGCGTCATGCCTGACCCCTTGAATTCGCGTCGTATGATGATGGGGGCGGCGAAGCGCTACCTGCTCGACGCCCTGGAAAAGGAACGTCCGGCCCTGCCTATCGATGAAGTCCCCCGGCTCACCGCCCGTGCCATAGAGAGATCGCGCATGCCACGCACCCGCGAAAGAATCCTCGCCAACCTGGACGACATGTACCGCGAAGCCTTTGAGCGAGCCAAGGCGTCGGGCGACGACGCCCAGATGGCCTCACTCGACTTCGCCTACCGCCGCGAGCAGCTGTATTTCGAGATCCTGCTCGACGTGCGCGACGCCATCGAGCGCCGGCTCTAGCGGTGCCGCCGGGATGCCGCCCCGCATCGGCACGGCTCCCCGCCCGCTCGGCAGCGTCTGCCGGACGACGCTCCTCGCGGCACTGCTCCTCGTCGCCGGTGCCTGCGGCGTGAGCCGGGAGCTCGCGGTCTCCCTGGCCATCGTCAACGCCCGCGTCTGGACAGGCGATGCGCGCCGTCCCTGGGCCGACGCGGTCGCCGTCGCCGGCGACACGATTGCAGCGGTGGGCTCCTCGGCGGAGGTGCGCAAGTTGGCGGGGAAGGCGCGCGTCATCGATGCCCACGGGCAGATGGTGACGCCGGGTTTCATCGACTCCCACGTGCATTTTGTCATTGGCGGCTTCCGCCTCTCCTCGGTGCAACTGCGCGACGCGAGGACGCCCGGGGAATTCGTCCGGCGCATCAGGGAATTCGCGGCCGCCGTGCCCCGCGGCGCGTGGATCACCGGAGGAGACTGGGACCACGAGCAGTGGGGCGGGCGGCTCCCCGAGCGCTCGTGGATCGATTCCGTCACGCCGGACAACCCGGTCTGGGTCAATCGACTGGATGGCCACATGGCGCTCGCCAACAGCGCGGCGTTGCGTGCTGCCGGGGTGACTGCGGCAACAGGTGACGTCTCCGGCGGAACCATCGTGCGCAACGCGGCGGGCGAGCCGACGGGCATCCTGAAGGACAATGCCCAGGACCTCGTCGATCGCATCGTACCCGACCCGCTGCCGGCGCTCCAGGATCGTGCGCTCGACACCGCCATGGCGTATGTGGCCGCGCAGGGCGTCACCACGGTACACAACATGGGCTCGTGGGACGACCTCGCGATATTCGAGCGGGCACGCGTGGCCGGACGCCTCCGCACGCGCATCTACGCGTCCGTGCCGCTGGCGACCTGGCAGCGCCTTCGCGACACCATCGCGGCGCGTGGCCGGGGAGACAACTGGGTTCGTATCGGCGGCCTCAAGGGGTTCGTCGACGGATCGCTGGGCTCGCACACCGCCGCGATGTTCGCCCCCTTCACCGACGCGCCCAAGGACAGCGGGCTCTTCGTGAATACGCCCGCGGACCTGTACGAATGGACCGCCGGCGCGGATCGCGCCGGGTTGCAGGTCATCGTGCACGCCATCGGCGACAGGGCCATCTCCACCCTGCTCGGCATCTACGCGCGCGTCGAGCGCGAGGACGGGCCGCGAGATAGGCGTTTCCGCGTGGAGCACGCGCAGCACCTCGCCGCAGCCGACTTCCGCCGGTTCGCCGAGCTCGGCGTGATCGCGAGCATGCAACCGTATCACGCCATCGACGACGGGCGATGGGCCGAAAAGGTCATTGGCCACGAGCGCGCCACGCGGACGTACGCGTTTCGTTCTCTGCTCGACAGCGGAGCCGTGCTGGCGTTTGGCTCGGACTGGTTCGTGGCGCCACCCACGCCGCTCGAGGGGATCTATGCCGCGGTCACGCGGCGCACGCTCGACGGGGCGAACCCGGGCGGCTGGATTCCGGAGCAGAAGATCTCGGTGGAGGAAGCCCTCCGCGCCTACACGTCAGGCGGGGCGCATGCCGCGTTCGAGGATGACGTGAAGGGCTCCCTCGCCGTCGGCAAGCTCGCCGATCTCGTCATGATCGATCGCGACATCACGCGCATTCCGGGCGAGCAGATTCGCGATGCGCGCGTGATGCTCACCATCGTCGGCGGCGCGATCGTGTACCAGCGGCCCGACTAGCCCGGCGCCCCCGCGACGCTGGCGCGACCGCCGGAGCCGGGTGCGGCTCAGGTTGTGTGGCCGCCGCGCTGGCGAGGCGCGCCATCCAGGCGCTTGGGTGATAGGACAAAACACGACGCGCCGCCTTCCTCGAGGAAGACGGCGCGTCGACGCGTCAGAAGGAGGGCCGAAGGAAGCCTGCCTTGGCTCAGCCGACCACGGCGAGCATGCCGAGCGCGCCAAGAAGGACGAGGCCGAGCATCAGCAGCATCGGCCAGGAGCGGCCGTCGCGGCGAATCTGCGGTCCAGTCCCACCGACGAACGCGGCACCCCAGAGAGGGTGACGTCGGACTTCGTTGTGAGTGATGGGCATCGTGCGGGCTGCCTTCTGCGTGGTATGGGCTCTCCCGTTGGAGAGTCCCTCGCCCGCGAATCGGAGCAAATGCCGGGCCCGCAAGGTAGCTCTGCCCGCGGGCACCCGTAACCGGGGAGGTTCGGCAGGTCGCAGTCTGGCCACAAGTCATGGCCCCGAGCCACCTTCCGGCCGCCCCGTGGCGCGTTCGTGGCGCCGGCGCGACGCTGCCTGCCGGTGGCGCCGGGTGTTGTGCGGCACACGGACGAGGTGTTGCAGCTTGCCCTCGACGTGCGACGTGCGACGTGCGACGTGCGACGTGCGACGTGCGACGTGCGGCCTCGCTCGAGCCCCTGACGCTCAGAAGCGCATCGTCTCGACGATGGCGTTCCTCAGGTCTTCGACCTGCGGGAGAGTGGCGTCTTCCAGCCTCGGGGCGTAGCCCACCCAGGTGTCCATGGAGGCCACGCGCCGCACCGGCGCGTCGAGCCAGGCGAAGCAGTCGTCCGCGAGGCGCGCGGCGATTTCGGCGCCGTAGCCCCAGGAGAGCGAATCCTCGTAGGCAACGATGACGCGACTCGTCTTCTTCACCGATTCGTAGACGCGCTCCTGGTCCCACGGCGACAACGACCGCAGGTCGATGACCTCGACCGACGTGCCCTCGTCGGCCAGCTGGTTCGCCGCCGCGAACGCGCGCTGCACGGTGGCGCCGTAGGTGACGATCGTGACGTCCGTGCCCTCGCGCACGACCTTCGCCTTGCCGAACGGAATCATGAAGTTCGGGCCCGGGTATGCCGCCTTGTTGTACGTCTGCCGGTAGAGGTGCTTGTGCTCGAGAAACAGCACCGGGTCGTCGCACCGGATCGCCGTACGGAGAAGCCCGTTGGCGTCGAGGGCCGTGGCCGGGCAGATGACCCGCAGGCCGGGGCAGTGCGTGAACAGCGAGGCGCCGGTCTGCGAATGGTAGATCGCGCCACGGATGTAGCCGCCGTAGGTGACCCGCACGACCGCCGGCGACGAGAAGTTGTTGTTCGATCGCCAGCGCATCGTCGCCAGTTCGTTGCGCAGCTGCATGTAGGCCGGCCAGATGTAGTCGAAGAACTGGATCTCCACGACCGGCTTGAAGCCCCGCACCGCAAGGCCGATCGCGCGCCCCACGATGTTCGCCTCGGCGAGCGGCGAGTTGTACACGCGGATGCCGCCGAACTCCTTCTGCAGTCCCCACGTCACCTTGAAGACGCCACCCTTGCCCTTGACCTTGCCGAGGTACTGGTCGCGGGACACGTCGGCGACGTCCTCGCCGAACACCAGGATGCGCGGGTCGCGGCGCATCTCGTCCTTCATGCACGCATTGAGCAGGTCGACCATCGTCGTCTCGTTCCCCGAGAACTGCGGGTCGTCCTCGGTGTCGAACTGCTCGCTCGTGGGGTCGACGTCGGGCGAGTAGAGGGCGAACATCGCCGTCTCCGGCGCCGGCTGCGCCTGCTCCAGCGCGTCGTCCGTGGCGGCGAGCACCGCCGCGTCGACCTCCTCGCGAATCCTGTCGATTTCCGCCTCGGTGGCATGTCCCTTCTCGATCAGCCACCTCGGGAACGTCGTCACCGGATCCCGCGCTCGCCTCCGCCTCCCGTTCCGCCGGCGGCTTGTAGGCCACCTCGTCGTCCGAGAGCGAGTGCGAGTACGGCCGGATCACGTGCGCGTGCACGAGCGCCGGTCCCTTTCCGCTGCGCGCGTGCGACGTCGCCTTCTGGAGGGCGGCGTAGCTGCTCACGAAGTCGCACCCGTCGACTTCCTGTACCAGCAATCCTGGAAAACCGCTCACGAGGCGCGAGATCGAGCCGCCGGCCGTGTTGACCTCTACCGGCACCGAGATCGCGTAGCCGTTGTCCTCGATCAGGTAGACGACGGGAAGCTTCAGGTTGGTCGCCGTGTTCAGTGACTCCCAGAACTCCCCTTCGCTCGTTGTGCCATCTCCCGCCGAGACGTAGACGATCTCGTCCCCGTGGAATCCCTCCGTCATACCCAGCTGCGCGGCACGCGAGATGCCCTCGGCGCAGCCGACGGCCTGGAGAAACTGCGTGCCCGTGGGCGACGACGATGAGACGATGTTGAGCGCCTTGTGTCCCCAGTGGCTCGGCATCTGGCGCCCGCCCGAGTTGGGGTCGATCGCGGCGCCCACCGCCTCGTACAGCATCTCCGCAGGCGTCATGCCAAGCGCCAGGCACAGCGCGCGGTCGCGGTAGTAGGGGAAAAACCAGTCATACGCGGGGCGCAGCAGCATCCCGGCCGCCGTCAGCACCGCCTCGTGGCCGGCGCCGGAAATCTGGAAGAAGATCCGGTTCTGCCGCTTGAGCTGGATTTCCTTGTCGTCGAGCCGGCGTGAGAGGAGGATCGTGCGACAGGCGGCGAGCAGCTGATCGCGATTCAATCCGCCGGTGCCCCGGCGATCGGCTTTCGTCTGGGTGGCCATGATCGTGTGACTGAGGGTGCGACCGTGGAGGGGGTAAAGATACTCGGCTCCGGCGCCCCGGGGAGTCGGCGAACCGGGCTATTCCGCGTCCGGGCCGTTCGCGAGGTCCGAGGCGGCAGGCGCATCGATCGCGGGTCAGTACAGCCTGGCGCCCGGTGCGCTCGGGATGACCAGGGACGCACGCGATACGGAGCCAGTCGATGTCGGCCGCGCGCCGCGCCGCCCGTGGCGTCGATGCCGCATCCGGTGCAGGTTGGATGGACAGGGGCGGACGGCACGGCTGGCATCGAGCGTGCAAGAGGGAATGCAAACTCCCGGGAGTGACGCATGATCGAAGGACATCCGCACTGCATCTTCTGCGAGCTGACCCACGGCGGAGGGGAGGTTTCGATCTGCTACGAGGATTCGCGCGCCATCGCCTTCATGGACATCCAGCCGGTCAACCTCGGGCATGTGCTCGTCGTGCCGTGCGAGCATTTCGAGTCGCTCAACGACATTCCCGCGGACCTGGCACTGCACCTGTTCGAGGTCGTGTTGCGCCTGGGGCCGATCGTCCAGCGGGTCAGCGAATCGGACGACCTGAACATCGTGGTCAACAGCGGGGAGGCAGCGGGGCAAAACGTGTTCCATTTTCACGTGCACCTCATCCCGCGGCGCGCCGGTGACGGCTTCGACGTGCCGCTGCCGTTCGGCGACTCGCAGATGCCCGACCGCACGCTGCTCGACGCGGTGGCGGCACGGATCATCAGCGAATTCCGGGACCCGGCGCGCGGCACGGCACGCCGCACGGCCGGCACCGGGTGACGGACGTGTTACGCGTCAGGCAGGCGGCACCCCCGCGCCCCTCTTGCGCGGTGGCTGCCTAACACCAATTGTAGGGAGTCGACCGGCGGAGGCCCCGCCGGCCGCGCTGGAGGCCGATGCCCCGACCGCCACGACAGGACGGTTTCGCACGGTGAGCGCCGCGCAGATCACCCGCGCGGCGCCAGGCATCGGCTCCCGACGACTCGAGACACCCCGCCCGGGCAAACGACCCGGCGCGGGGTGTCTCGTTTTCCAGCGAGGTGCGATGGCTCGACGAGCGAGGATCCGGGCGCGGGTCCAGCGGGAATCGCGGCCGCGACGCGGCCTCCGGCGACAGGATCAGCGACCGGTCACGAGAGGCTTCAAGCGGGCGCTGAAGCGCGCCGCGATGCGGGACTGCGGTCGCCGGTGCGTCTACTGCGCCAGCCCGCTGGCGCCGGACGGGGCCACCCTCGACCACGTCCTTCCGCTGGCGCGCGGCGGCGCGCACGCGCCGGGCAACGTCGTCACCGCCTGCGCGCGCTGCAACCGGCTGAAGGGAGACCTGCTCCCGGTCGACTTCTTCGCCCGCTACCCGTGGGCCGGCGCCAACTTCATCCGCTACGCCCGGGCCGTCCACCGCGCATTGAAGCGCGGCGCGCGGCGCGCCGTGAGCCTCGCCCTCGCGGCCTGACGGCGCACCGCAAGCCCCCGGCGGCCGGTGGCCGGCGCAAGCCTAACGAGCCATGACGGACGCCGGCTGGCGCCGGTCGGAGCGGCCGGTTTCCCACGCCAGCATCGCACGCTTCCGCGCGAGGCCCCAGCGGTAGCCGCCGAGCGCGCCCGTGGTGCGGATCACCCGGTGGCACGGAATGAGGAACGCCACCGGGTTGCGGCCCACGGCGGTCCCCACCGCGCGCGTCGCCGCCGGCGCGCCGATCGCCGTGGCCACGTCCTCGTACGTCGCGACGGTCCCCGCCGGAATGCGCAGCAGTGCGCGCCACACGTTCACCTGGAAGTTGGTCCCATGCACCAGCAAGGCGAGCGGCACCACCGACGACGGGTCCCGGACCTCGAGCGCACGGAAGATCCGCGACGCCACCGGAGCGGTCGCCCGTGGCTTCTCCGCAATGGCGGCGCGCGGCCAGCGCCGGGCCAGGTCCGCCAGGGCGGCCTCCCGGTCGCCCTCGAAGAACGACAGGGCGCAGACGCCGCGGGCGGTGACGCCGAGCAGGCACTCGCCAAATGGCGTCTCATGGAATCCCGCGTCGATGCGCATGCCCGCTCCCATCGCCCGGTACTCGCCCGGGGTCACGGCTTCCAGCGTGACGAACAGGTCGTGAAGGCGGCCGCCGCTCGACATCCCGGCGTCGAATGTCGCGTCGAGCAGGCTGCGCGAGTCGTGCAGGAGGTCCTTCGCGTACCGCAGCGCGAGCACCTGCGTGAACCGCTTCGGGCTGATGCCCGCCCATCGCGTGAACAATCGCTGGAAATGGTAGGGGCTCACGCCCACATGGCTCGCCACCTGCTCCAGGCTCGGTTGCGATGGGGCGGCGGCGTCGAGGTAGCGGATCGCACGCTCGATCCGGTGGTAGTCGATTGTGTTTCGCTCGGTCGTCATGCTCATGGCGTCGCTCGGTTGGTGCGCGAGATCTACTCGGCCACGGGCGCCCCGCCAACCCGATTCTTGCGCCCTTGCCGGCCGGATCGCCGCCGGGCCGACGGTGACGATCTCAGCCCCAGAAGGCCTCGCCCGAAATCACCGCGCGCAGCAGCAGCCCGCCGCCCGTGGCCGGCTCGAGATCAAGTGCGGCCGTCTCGAGCATCGCCCCCGCGGCGTCGAACAGCTCGAGCGCCAGGGCGTCACGTGCCTGCCGATATCGCTCCGGGTCTTCGCTCCGCAGCAGGAACACCGGCTCCACGAGTTCATAACCTGCGCCGCGCCGGAAGGCGCCCCACGCCGCGCGCCCCGCGCGATCGCGATGCTCGAGGTCCGAGCGGCCGATCGTCACCCCGTGGAGCTTGAGCGTGTACGACATGTCCCGGGCTGTCGTGTCAGTAGTCGACGGGGCGGAGATACGACTCGCCGATCGCGGTGTGGCTCAGCAGGGCAACCGTCGGCAGCTTGCGCTTCCAGTGCGTTCCGTCCACGCGCGAGCGCACCCGCTCCACCTCGTAGGGGTCGAACCCGCGCGCCACCAGGTCGGCCGCCGAGAAGCCCCACAGCAGCCGGTTGAGGATCGTGTCCGCCTGCGCATAGCTGATGCCGAAGTCCGTCTCGTCGGTCTGGCCGGCGACGAGATCCGCGGTCGCCGGCTTCGAGCAGATCTCGGTGGGCACGCCGAGGTGACAGGCCAGCGCCCAGACCTGCGTCTTGAACAGGTCGCCCAGCGGATTGATCGGCGGCGAGTCGTCGGCGTGCCAGGTGTAATAGCCGAAGAGTCGCTCGGTCTTGTTGCCCGTGCCGAGCGGAACACCGTGCAGCGACGCCGAGAGATCGAAGAGGGCGATCATGCGCAGCCGCGCGATGACATTGCCCCGTCGCTGTCCGTCGGCGGTCTGCTCCTGCGACAGGTAGCCGTCGACGGCCGGCGTGATGTCCAGCGTACGGGAGGGAATGCCGAGGGCGTCGATGACGAGCTGGGCGTGCACGAGGCTCTCGGGGCTCGATGCGCGGTACGGCAGGCGCACACCCAGGACGTTCTCGGGGCCCAGCGCGCGCGCGGCGAGGAACGCCGTGACCGCGGAGTCCACCCCGCCCGAAAGCCCAACGACGGCCTTGGCAAAACCGCGGCGGTGCATCTCGTCGCCGATGAACCGCACGAGCCACTCCTCGACGAGCGGAGGATCGATTTCGAGCGACGGTGGCTGGCCGTGCTCGTCGCGCCCGATGTGGATGGCGGGAATGATGCGGACGGCGTTCTCGGGGTGGTATGCACCGGCGGACCGCGAGCGATATTCGGATTCGGGGGGCGGGCCCCGCAGCGCGTCGGTCGTGGCGGCATCAAAGACGGCGCCCGCACGCGGACCCTCCGTCGCGGCGTCAAGCGAACGGCGCAGGTGCGGCAGCATCGTCCGCAGGTCCGACAGCAGCGGCATGTCCGCGCGTGCCCGCGCCACGTCCCCCAGGTCGATCGTCAGCGTCACGATGGCCTCGTCGAACGCCGGCGCCCGCACGCGCACGTCACCACGCGGCCCTGCGACGCACGAACCTCCCGGGAAGACCTTTCCACCCTCACTCCCGGTCAGGTTCGACAGCGAGACGAACAGCCCGTGCTCGTCGGCGATGTCGCGCACGAGCCGTTCCCAACGCGCCACGCTCCCCGGTCCGGGAACGCCGTCAAGCGACCGCAGCCCCCGCGCCGGCGCCGCCGAACTCAGGAAAATGAGCTGCGCGTCGTCAAGCGCCGCGATCGTCCCGGCCAGCCCGTGCCATGCGTCCTCGCAGATCAGCATCGCCGCCCGGCCCCAGGGTGTGTCGAACGCGCGGATGTCGTGCCCGCGCTCCACGAACCGCTCCTCGTCGAAGAGCCCGTAGGTTGGAAGGAAGTTCTTCCGGTGCACGTGCAGGATCCGCGCGTCGCCCTCGCCGAGGCGGACGTACGCCGCGCTGTTGTACAGCGTGTCGCGCCACCGCTCGTAGAAGCCGACCACGACGTCCACCGGCCGCGTCGCGCGCTCCGGGCCGGTGCCGGCGCGATAGGCCTCGTCGAGGTCCCGCGCCAGCGTCCCCGCGGTCACGGCGACGTCGCGAACCCCGCCCTCGACGAAGTAGCCGCTGAGGACCGTTTCCGGAAAGTGCACGACCTGGGGGTGCGGCGAGAGCATCCGCAACTGCGCAAAGACGTCGCGCAGGCGTTCGATGTTCGCGGCGTAATCACCCTTGATGGGGTGCAGCTGCGCGACGGCGATCGTCAGGGTCCCTTGCATCGCCCGGAACTTGGAGTCCGTGCCGTGCGCCAGCAACACGCAGCGCCCGCGCCGCCGGCCCGAGGCGCGCACGATCGGGCAGCTGCGGTCGCAATCACGTGCGCTGCATCACCGCGGACGCGTGGGGAACGCATCGAGTCATGAGGGTACTTTTCACTGCCATGCTGCGTCACCTGCCCGTGCGCGCGCGCCGCGCCGTCAGCCTGCAAGCGCGCCGCCTGTCGGCGCCGTACCGGCACGCGAACGGTGCCGGTGCGGGCGCATACCCGGCACGTCGACTCGCGCTCGCGGCGTGCCTGGTCGTTGCGTTCCCGGGCCTGTCGCCCGCACAGGGCACAGCCGCCCCGGCGTCGACGGGGGAGCCTTGGTCGATCGTGCGCCCGCCGGAGTCGTCGAAGGTGTTCGCGCGCGATGGCGCGCTCGTCGGCGAGATCGGACCCGAGTGGCGCACGAACATCCCACTGCGTACGCTGCCCGACTACGTACCGCAGGCGTTCATCGCCATCGAGGACCAGCGGTTCTACCAGCACGACGGCGTGGACATTGTCGGGCTCGCCGGCGCCATCAAGGACGCGGTCCGCGGAAATCCGCGCGGCGCCAGCACGATCACGCAGCAGCTCGTGGGCAACATGCACCCGGACGTGATCGATCGATCCGACATCAGCCTCGCCCGGAAGCTCCGGGAGCAGGCGGCCGCCCGCGAAATGGAGAAGCACTACTCCAAGGCGCAGATCCTGGAGGCCTACCTCAACCAGATCCACTTCGGGCATCGCTGGTACGGCATCGAGTCGGCGGCCCGGCACTACTTCGGCAAGGGTGCCGCGGCACTCACCGTGGCGGAGGCGGCGACGCTCGCCGCCCTCCCGAAGGGACCGGCACTGTACGACCCGATCAACCATCCCGACCGCGCGCTCGCTCGCCGCAACCTGGTGCTCTCGCTCATGGCTGAACAGGGGTACCTGACGAAGGAACAGGCCGCGACCGCCCAGCACGAAGCGACCCACCTCGCTCCGGATGCCGGATTCGCCGCCCCATCGCCGTACTACGTTGACGTCGTGCGCATCCAGGCGGAACGCGCCGGGATTCCCGTCACGCGGGGGGGCTATCGCATCTACACGGTCCTCGACCCCGCCGTGCAGCGCGCCGCCACCGAAGCGTTGGACGAGGGCACGGCGGATATCGAGCAGCAACCCGGATATCGGCACCCGACCTTTGCACAGCGCCGGCGGGGACGCAGCGACTACCTGCAAGGTGCCATCGTCGCGCTGGATCCGTTCACCGGCGACGTGCGGGCCCTCGTCGGAGGCCGGAACTATGCCGCGTCGTCGTTCAACAGGGCAGTCGACGGGCGCCGCCAGCCAGGGTCGGCGTTCAAGGCGATGGTCTACGCCGCCGCGGTCAGCGACAGCATCGCGCCGAACGCGATCGTTCCCGATACCGCCCTCGCGATCCCGCTTCCGGACCATACCGTGTACCGGCCGGAGAACGCGGACGGCGCGTACCTCGGCCCGATCACGATGCGGGAGGCGCTCATCCACTCGCGAAACGTCGTCGCCGTGCAGCTCGCCGAGCGGCTGGGCATCGACTCGGTCATCGCGACGGCCAGGCGAATGGGACTCTCGTCGCCCATTGCTCCGGTTCCCGCGAGCGCGATCGGGGCCTCCGTGGTGCAGCCCCTGGATCTCGTCAGCGTCTACGCCGCCATCGACAACCTCGGCGCGCGCGTCGAGCCCCGCTTCATCGCCTGGATCGAGGATGACCAGGGCCGGACCATCTGGCAGAACCCGATTGCGACACCGCAGCAGGTCCTCGACCCGCAGGTGGCCTTCATCGTGAGGGACATGATGCGCGACGTGGTCGAGCGCGGCACCGCGACCGCCGTGCGTCGCTACGTCCCACCCTCGGTCCCCGTCGCCGGCAAGACGGGCACCACCAACGACAACACCGACGTCTGGTTCGTCGGCATGACGACGGACCTGGTGGCGGGAGTCTGGCTTGGTTTCGACACGCCGAAGTCCATCGGTCCGGGCGCGGCCGGCGGCACCCTGGCGGCGCCCATCTGGGGGCGCATGCTCGAACTGTCCGGTGGTCCCCGGGGCGGGCCGCCGTGGGTCCCCCCGCCAACGCTCGTTCAGGCGCAGCTCGATCGCGCTACCGGGACTCTCGCCGATTCGCTGACGCCCCCCGCCCGGCGGTACACGGAGTATTTTCTGCCAGGCACCGAGCCGATCTTCACCCGGCTCGACTCCTGGGAGCTCTTCCTTGGTCGCAGGCCCGTCGTTCGTTAGGTGTCGTGGCGCGCGTCCCGCGCTGGTCGGTCTGGCGGTCGCCCTCGGTGCATGCCGTGGCGACACGACGTCGCCGCCCTCCCCACGGACCCTCGATCTCGGCACCGCGCCGCCAACGCAGGCGGTCGTCGCCAGCACGCTGGCAGTGACGCCGACCTTCGTGGTGCGAGACGACCAGGGTCTCCCGCTCGCCGGCGTCCCGGTGTCCATCACGATCGTTGACGGCGGCGGCAGCCTCGCGAACGCGCCGACGATCACGTCCGGCGGGGCGACGTCGATCGGGGCATGGACGCTGGGAGAACGCGCCGGTCGCAACGCGCTTCGCATCATGGCGGGCAACCTGCCTCCGGTCGAACTCGAGGTCAGGGGAATCCCCGACCGCCCGACGGCGCTCGACGTCATCCAGGGCGACGACCAGAGCGCCGAGGCCGGTGGCCTCGTGACCAACGTGCTCGCCGTGCGCGTTGTCGATCGCTTCGGCAATGGCGTAGCGAACGTCACCGTCGCCTTCTCGGTGACGAGCGGGGGCGGAGAGATCACACCCGGCGCGACGACTTCGGGCGCGGATGGAATCGCGGCCGGTGCGGCTTGGCGGCTGGGCAGGTTCGGGGGGACCCAGAGCGTCGTCGCCACGGCGGGCGCCCTGACCACGACCTTCAAGGCATCGATTCGCTCGGACTACTCACCGGTCGTCCGGTTCTTCGGGCCTCCGCCGTCCGGCGAAGTGCAGTCGGCGTTCACCAAGGCCGTGGCGCGGATTCACGCGTCGGTCGTCAGCGATCTCGCGGACATCCCGCTCCTCGGCTTCGACATGAGCCGATGCGGCGTGCCGGGGGTGACCCTCAACGAGGCGGTCGATGATGTCCTCATCTACGCCACCGTGACCACGATCGACGGACCCGGCAACATCCTCGCGTCCGCCGGGCCGTGCGTAACGCGATCGCAGAGCCACTATGTCGTGGTGGGCATCATGCGCTTCGATGTCGACGACCTCAACGATCTCGCCGCGAACGGCAGCCTCGACGCCGTGATACTCCACGAGCTGCTGCACATGGTGGGCTTCGGCACGCTGTGGCGCGACAAGGGGCTCGTCCTGGCCTCCGGCACGGCCGACCCGCGATTCGGCGGCTTGCTCGCCGATGCGCACTGCATCGGCCTCGAGGGCGCGTGGGCGTGCGGCAGCGGCACCGTGCCGATCGAGAGCGTCGGTGGAAGCGGCACGATCGAAAGCCACTGGCGCGAGTCGGTCTTCCACAGCGAGCTGATGACGGGCTACGCGGAGCCGGACGGCAACATGCCAATGTCCGCAATCACGCTCGGGTCACTCGAGGACCTCGGGCTCGAGGTGAACTACCTGGCGGCGGATGCCTACCTGGTGCCGCCGCCCGACCTGGCGGCGGCGCCGGGCGCCACGCAACCCGCCGTGACGCCCTGGGAGGTCTTCGAGCCGCCGCGTTTCGACGTGACACCGGGCGGCTGGATCCGGCCGGTTTCGCCACCCTGATCCCCGCTGGACCGGGTACTGACGCGACGCCCTGACGCGGGCGTGCCGCTTGGCGCGGCATGAACCCTGGACCGTGCCACCCCGAATCGTCAGCCCGCGCCCTTCCGCAGCTCCGCGGCGATGCGCTGCACCTCCCCCATCACGCGAAGCAGGTTCCCGCTCCAGAGCTTCGCGATCTGTTCCTCCGTGTAGCCGCGTCGCACGAGTTCGAGCGTCACGTTGAATGTCTCGCTGGCATCGTTCCAGCCCTCCACTCCGCCGCCGCCGTCGAAATCCGAACTGATGCCGACGTGGTCGATTCCCGCGACCTTCACGGCGTAGTCGATGTGGTCGACGAAATCGCCGACGGTGGCACGCGGCGGTGCCGGGTACTGGCTGTCGATCTCCGCCATACGGCGATCGAACGCCGCCCGTCGATCGGCGGGCATCGAGTCCAGCGCTGCCTGCACCGCACCACGCCCGGGCCCCCGGCCTCCGCGCCCGCCGCCGGCGCCACTGCGTCCCCCGGCCCGTCCCCCAGCGCCGCGCGCGCCGCGACCGGCGCCTCCCGCGGAGATGCCGAAGTCCTCGTACAGCTTCTGCAGCGCCGGCTGCCGCTCCGGCGGGGGCTGGTCGCACTTGATGTACGAGGCGAACGCCACCACCTGGATCACGCCGCCGTTCGCCGCCAGCGCCTTCAACTGCTCGTCGTCCATGTTGCGCGAATGGTCGCACAGGGCACGCACCGCCGAGTGCGACGCGATGATGGGGGCCTTCGTCAGCGCCAGCGTCTGCATCATCGACGCCTTGGACGGATGCGACACGTCGATCATGAGGCCCACCCGGTTCATGATCGGGATGGCCTGCTGCCCCAGCGGCGACAGCCCGTTCCACTTCCAGCCGGTCTGCTCGCCGGTGTTCGAGTCGGACCACTGCGAGTGCCCGTTGTGGGCGAGGGACATGTATCGCCCCCCGCGGTCGTAGAACTCCTGGAACTTCGCGAGGTCCTCGCCTAACGGGTAGGCGTTCTCGACACCGATCAGGGCCACCTTGCGCCCCGATGCGGCAATCGAGCGGACGTCGTCAGGCGTCAGTGCCAGGCCGATCCGGTCCGGCGCGATCTCCTCGGCCAGCCGGTGAATCGCATCGAACTTCTCGATCGCCTGGTCGTACGCCTGCCGGTATCCCTCGGCCGTGAAGTCATCGCGCTGGCCCACGTACACGACGAAGAACGAGGCATCCAGTCCACCCTCCACCATCTTCGGAAGGTTCACCTGGTTGTCCAGGCGCTGCGTGTAGTTGCGCTCGGGCGTGAAGTTCGCCGGGTTGATGTCGTTGTGGGTGTCGAGCGCGATCACCCGGTCGTGGATCGCATGGGCGCGCTCCTCGAGCGACTGCGGCGCCGTGCAGGCGGAGTCGAGCAACGTCGCCGCGCACAGCGCAAGGACCGGGAGCCGGGCGCCTGATGAGAGCGGAGTTCGGGGCAAGGGATGCCTCCTGCAGAAGCGAACGCGAACGCAACGAGGGAGCGCGGCAGGTCCACCCGTCGCAACGGGCCCCCGAATGTGCGACACGGTCCAGCCCGTCTCAAGAACGGATCGGTATCGCGTCGGCATCGCGTCGGCCTAGGGCCCGCCTCGGCGCGGCGCCCCCGCGACGCCGAGGGCCGCTCACTCGTGGCGTATGGCGTCGATCGGGCTGAGTCGCGCCGCGCGGCGCGCAGGATAGGTGCCAAAGGTCAGCCCGATGAGCAGCGCGGCGGCGGCCGCCACCACGAGCGTGCTCCAGGACACCGAGGCCGACAGGAACGGCGCGAGCGAGAAATGGCGGATTCCCGCCGTGATGCCGAAGGCGCCGGCCACGCCGACGACGAGCCCGATCGCGCTCCCGACCCCGGAGATGGCCACCGACTCCGCCAGGAACTGCCACTTCACGTCGCGGTCACGCGCCCCCATCGCCTTCCGGATGCCGATCTCGCGTGTCCGCTCCGTGACCGAGGAGAGCAGCACGTTCATGATGCCGATGCCGCCGACGAGCAGCGAGATCCCGGTGATGGCTCCGAGGAAGAGCTTGAACATCAGGATGCTCGTGCTCAGCTGCTCGAGCCGCCGCTCGTTCGTGGTGATGCTGTAGCGCCGCGTCCAGTCCGGCTCGTGCTCGGCGAACAGGCGTTCGATGCGCGACTTGACGGCGACGGTCTCCTCCACCGTGCCCGAGACAGCGACGATCGAGGATGGAGGCGCCTGGGAGGCTGTGCTCGCAATGCGGTCCATGAATCCCACCGGTGCCACCACGCGGTAATCCCCGGCCGGCCGTCGCGGGCTTGGCGAGGGTGCAGGCACGGTCGCGTCGAGGACTCCGACAACCACAGCCTGTGCAGCCCCGATCCTGATCGAGTCACCGAGCGCCTGCGCGGGCACCGCACCGCCGGCGATGGCAACGGCCAGGTCGTGCGACACGACAACCTGGTCGCCGCTCCCGGCCGCCTCTTCGACGGTGAGCTGCCGTCCCGCCAGCAGCGTTGGCTCCCCGCCGGAGTCTCGAAGTGCCACCTCCGCGCTGACCTGCGCCATGCGGCGCGTCGTCAGGTGCGGGGCGCGCACCTCCGCGCTGACCTGACGCATGAAGGCGACCGCCGAGACGCCGGGGACTCCCCGAATGGCCGCGGCGTCGTCGAGCGTCAGGCGTGCCGGATTCGCAATCGGGAAATACTGCCCGTCGATCTCCTCGGAGGTGCGCGACCGGATGTTGATCGCCTGGAGGTCGGTCGTGCTCGCAATCTGCGTTCGCACCGACTGCTCGATGCCGTCACCGACGGAGAGCACGGCGACAAGCGCGCTTACCCCGATGATGACACCAAGGGTGGAGAGGATCGTCCGCAGCGGATTCGCCCGAAGCGTCTCGAACCCGACGGACAGGGCGGTGGCGAGTGAAGTGAGGCGCACGACGCAGTGCTCCCGAGAGGATCAGGTGCAGTCCAATGTACGACCCGTCCATTCGGGTGGTTTCGCGTTGCAAAGACGGCCCGGGATGATCGCCCCGGGCCGCCTCCACATTCGTCGCCCGTCCTCAGCCAACGGCGACCGGGACGTCCTCCTTGGCGGGCGCCTCTGCGCCGGCGGAGGGCTCCGGTGCGAACGCAATCTTCAGGACGTCGGACAGCATCTCGACCGGATGGAACGTCAGCTGCTGTCGCACTTCCTCCGGCACGTCCTCGATGTCCGCCTCGTTGTCCTTTGGCAGGATGATGTGCTTGATGCCCGCCCGGTGTGCCCCCAGCACCTTCTCCTTCAGGCCACCGATCGGGAGCACGCGTCCGCGCAAGGTGATCTCACCGGTCATCGCCACGTCACGTCGGACGGGACGCCCGGACATCTCCGAGACGAGCGCGGTCGCGATGGCGATGCCCGCCGAGGGACCGTCCTTCGGGATCGCGCCCGCCGGGACGTGGATATGTGCCTCCATGGCCCCCTCGATCCGTCGGGCCGGAATGCCGAGCCGTCGGGCGTTGTTGGTGGCGTACGTCAATGCTGCACGCGCGCTCTCCTTCATGACGTCGCCGAGCTGACCCGTGAGGATGAGCGAAAGGGGGCCAAGCTGGGGACGCGATGCCCCGTCACCGTCTCCCTCAGCGACCGGCATCTCGCGTCGGCGGATCGAGGCCTCGACGAACATGATGTCGCCGCCGACAGGCGTGTAGTACATGCCGGTGGCGATGCCGACTTCGTTCTTCTCGGCGGCACGCTCGGGATGCACCTTCGGACGGCCGAGCAGCTCCCGCACCTCGTCGGCGTCGATCCGCCGGTCGCGCAGGACCCCGACGTCGCCGGTGGCCAGCCGACGCGCGACCTTGCGGCACACCGCGCCGATCTGGCGCTCGAGCTGCCGCACCCCGCTCTCACGCGTGTAGTTCGACACGATCGACATCACCGCGTCGTCGTCGAACGCGACCTCCTTGTCGCCCAGTCCGTTCTCTTCGAGCTGGCGCGGAATGAGGTACTTCTTCGCGATCTCCGCTTTCTCCCGCTCCGTGTATCCGGAAAACTCGACCATCTCCATGCGGTCGAGCAACGGCCCCGGGATGTGCTGGAGGAAGTTCGCCGTCGCGATGAACATCACTTCGCTGAGGTCGAACGGGACCCCCAGGTAGTGATCGGTGAAACTGTCGTTCTGCGCCGGATCGAGCACCTCCAGCAGTGCAGCCGACGGATCGCCCTGGAAGGAGACCCCGAGCTTGTCCACCTCGTCGAGGAGGAACACCGGGTTCTTCGTTCCCGCCTGCTTCATGCCCTGGATGATGCGACCGGGCATCGCCCCGACGTACGTACGACGGTGCCCGCGAATGTCGGCTTCGTCGCGAGCGCCCCCGAGCGAAACGCGCACATACTCACGGCCCAGCGAACGCGCGATCGACTTCGCAATCGACGTCTTGCCAACGCCTGGCGGTCCGACGAAGAGCAGGATCGGTCCCTTCGCCATGGCGCGGGCCTTCGCTTCCCTGGCGTCGGTGATGGTCCGGTCGTCGTCGTTGTTGCCACCCAGGGTCGGGGTCGCGTCTTCCTTGGCGGCGCGAAGCCGTGCCACCGGGAATTCACCCGTTTTCGTGACTTCCTCCGCAAGTTGTTGCGCTCGCAGCTGGCGCACCGCGAGAAACTCGAGCACGCGGTCCTTCACGTCCTGCAGGCCGTAGTGGTCCGCGTCGAGCACCTCGGCTGCCCCCTTCAGGTCCAGGAGGTCGTCGGAACGTGTGCTCCACGGGAGCTCGGCGACCCATTCCAGGTAGGTCCGGATGACCTGCGCTTCCATCGATTCTCGCCCGGTCCGCTCGAGGCGGCCCAGCTCGCGCTCGACCTCGGCGCGGGCTTCCTTCGGCAGGTCAAGCTTGCCCAGTTTCTCGCGAAGCTCCTGGATCTCCTTCGACTGGTCGTCGTCGCCCAGTTCCTTCTGGATGGCCTTCATCTGCTCCCGGAGGAACATCTCGCGCTGCCGCTCTCCCAGCTCCTCCTGGACCTGCGACTTGATCTCCTCCTGCGCCTCCAGGAGGCCGATCTGCCGCTGGACGTGGACGAGGACGCGTCGAAGGCGCTCTTCCACGCTGAGCGTCTCCAGCAATCCCTGCTTCTCCGGGACGGGAAGCTCGATGTAGCCGGCGACGAGATCCGCGAATCGCCCCGGCTCCTCGACGGAATCGAGCACCTGGTGCACGACTTCCTCGGGCAGTCCGCGCTTTTCGCCGAGTTCGGCGGCCCGCTCCCGACACTCCTTGTGGAGCGCCTCGAACGCCGCGTCGTGCTCATTGAGCGGGTTCATCTCCTCCGTCGGCATCACGACAGCCGACAGGAAGCCCTCGGTCAGGTTGTACTGCAGCGAAGTGGCGCGCTGCTCTCCCTGAAGCAGCAGCTGCACGCCACCGAGGCCGCGCTGGATCTGGCCGATTCGCGCGATGACGCCCATCGAGTAGAGGATTTCCGGGGCGGGCTCGTCGGCGTTGTCGCGCTGCGCAACTGCGAATACCAGCCGGTCACCCTTCAGCGCCGATTCGATCGCGCGCAGGGTCCCCGGGCGGCCGGCGGCTATGGGAGCCGTGAGGCCCGGAAAGATGACCGTGCCGCGGAGCGGAAGGACCGGCAGCGTCTGACGTTGTGCCATTCTCTGGGTACCTCTTTGTATGCCTAGGCCCACCACGGCCTTTTCCGGCGTGGTGGACGTCTGCTGCTGGCGGGAAGCGTCGGGCGCCGCTGGGGCCGCCCCGACTTCGGTACGACGGTTCGAGCGTTCTCCCTGCATGGATCGCGCTGCTGAATTACGCCACACTGGCGGTTATTGCAACTTTCGCGGGCCAATGTGACGTAGTGAACTGACAGTCTCTCGCAGCGGGGAGGGGCTGGCGGCCGACGGCCGTCGTCGAGTCCGTCCGGAGCCACCCGCGGGCCCACCTGAGCCAGGATTCGTAAGCGCACGACTTCTCGCGCTTTACGCGTCTGGAGATGAGTGCTACACTAATCGACCGCCCGGTTGTCGTACCCAAGAAGGCTCCACGCGTGCCAGACCCCGTCGTCTCTTCGGCAGACCCCGAGCTCCGCGCGCACGTCGAGCGTGTACTGAGCGCGAGCTACGAGCTGGATCGCGAGATCGGGCGCGGCGGCATGGGCATCGTGTACCTCGCCCGCGATCGCCGGCTCAAGCGCCAGGTCGCCATCAAGGTCCTCCCGCCCGAGCTCGGATTCCGGTCGGAGATTCGCACCCGCTTCCTTCGTGAGGCGGAGACGGCGGCCCAGCTCAGCCATCCGAACATCGTGCCGATCTATTCCGTCGACGAACGCGACGGCATGGTCTACTTCGTGATGGCATACGTCGACGGGGAAAACGTGGCGGTCCGGCTGCACCGAGTCGGTGCGCTCGACGTCGACGAGGCGCGCCGGATACTTCTCGAGGTCGCGCACGCGCTCTCCTACGCGCACGAGCGCGGCGTCATCCATCGCGACATCAAGCCCGACAATATCCTCCTCCAGCGCGAGGACGGCCGGGCCATGGTGACCGACTTCGGCATCGCGCGCGCCGTATCCGACGGCGCCGACGCCCGTCTCACCGCCACCGGCATGGCGATCGGCACGCCGGCGTACATGTCCCCGGAGCAGTCCAGCGGCGAGCGGGAGATCGACGGCCGCAGCGACCTTTATTCGCTAGGTGTGGTCGGATACCAGATGCTCTGCGGCGAACTGCCGTTCGAGGCGACGAGCACGCCGGCCCTTCTCGTCAAGCACCTCTCGGAGCGCCCCGAGCCGGTCCAGGAACGCCGCGCCGACATCCCGCCGGATCTTGGCCGGGCCGTCATGTTGCTGCTCGAGAAGGACCCCGCCAATCGCTTCCCCAGCGCCGCGGCGCTGGCAGCCGCCCTCGAGTCGGGCGACGTGCCCGCGCTGCCGGTGGCGGTCGACCGCCCGACCCGTCCCGCTGCCCGCACCGCCGATGCGCTGTTGCCTGACGCCGAAGGCGACTTCGCCCCGACGGCCGAGGAGATCGCGCGATGGAACGCGCCGCGCGTGGTCGCGTTCCGTCGGCGTCTCGCCCCGTTCTTTGCGTTCAGCGCCGTGTCGATGCTCTTGTCGATCTTCGGGATCCTGGGCGGACTGGTGAGCATCGCCGGCATCTGGAGCGTCTTCATCGCGTTCCAGTACGCGAAGCTCTGGACCGACGGCTACGACTGGCGCGACGTCTTTCGGCAGCCGAAGGACCGGCTCTTCTTCGACGTCGTAGCGGAATGGATGGACAACGTGCGGGCGATCTGGGACCGGAACAAGCGCTCCGAGATCCGCGCCCGCGGGCGCCTTCGCGGGCGCGGCGGAGCGGTGCTCCCGGGTGATCTCACCGGGCTTCGCGGAGCGCTTCCGGCGGGCAACCTCCGTCCGAACGAGATGGCGGCGCTCGCCGGGAGTCACGCCGCGACCGTGCGCGACGCAGCGCGGAAGCGGGACGACATCGTGCGCAACGTATCGACCCTGTCGCGCAGCGATCGCGAGCTGATTGCCGACGTGCCGGCCACCGCTCAGGCCCTCTACGACAGGGTGCAGGCTCTCGCCATGGGCCTCGCGGAACTCGAGCGCAACGTCGCCCCGGGTTCCGAACAGGCCATCGAGACCGAAATCTCGTCGCTGGAGGCGCAGGCAAATCCCCTGGACACCCGCGCCAGTGAGGAACGCGTGCGACGGCTCGCGTACCTCAAGAAGCAGCGACAGGCAGTGCGCGACCTCGTCAGGCGACGCGAGCGCACGCGCGAGAAGCTGGAGAGCTGCGTCGCTGCGTTGCAGAACGTCCACTACGACGTCCTTCGTCTGAAGGCGGGGGGACAGACGTTCCAGCAGGTGACCCAGGTGGCAGAAAAGGCGATGGCGCTGGCCAGGGAAGTCGACAACGCGGTGTACGTCGCGGACGAGATGGCGAAGCTCCGGGGCGCTCCCCGTGATGCCGGCCGACCCAACCGCTAGGCCGCAGGCGCCCGTCGCGCGCTGCCGAGATGCCTGAGGCCCTGCAGGAACGCCTGGCGGCCGCCATCCAGCCGGCGTACGAACTCGAAGCCGAGATCGGTCGCGGAGGCATGGGCGTCGTCTACCGGTGCCTGGACCTGAAGCTCCGGCGCCGGGTTGCCGTGAAGGTCCTGCCGCCGGAACTTGCATTCCGTGACGACGTGCGCACCCGGTTTCTTCGCGAGGCGGAGACGGCAGCGCAGCTCAGCCATCCGAACATCGTCCCGATCTACGCGGTCGACGACCGCGACGGGATCGTGTGGTTCGTCATGGGCCTCGTGGAGGGAGAGAGCCTCGGGGCGCACCTGGCGCGCATTCGCTGCCCGCCGGTCACGGAGGTCCGTCGCATCCTGCACGATGTCGCGGATGCGCTCGCGTATGCCCATGCGCATGGCATCGTCCATCGCGACATCAAGCCGGACAACATCCTCCTCGAGGGCACGTCCGGCAGGCCGATGGTCACCGACTTCGGCATCGCGCGGGCCATCGAGGGTGACTCGCGCCTCACGGTGACCGGGAGCGCGGTCGGGACGCCGGCGTACATGTCGCCGGAACAGGCCACCGGCGAGCGCGAGATCGATGGCCGGAGTGACATGTACTCCCTGGCCGTCGTGGGCTACCAGATGCTGTCCGGCGAGCTGCCGTTCCAGGCATCGAACACGCCCGCGATGCTCATGAAGCACATCAGCGAGCCCCTGCGTCCCCTGCGTCTCTCCCGGCTCGACGTTCCGCCGGGCCTGGCGGCCGTCGTCGAGCGTGCACTGGCCAAGAAGCCCGACGATCGCTGGTCCAGCGCGGCCGAATTCCGCGACGCGCTGGCGGCCCTCGACCTGGAGTCAACGGTCCCCCTGTCGCCTGGCGTGTCGGCGGCGTGGAAGCGTCCGGCAGTGAGTGCGCGACCAGCGTCCGTCCACCCTGCGGTCGTTGATCAGCCGCCGGTGCGACTTCCAAGGCTCACCGCTGGCCCGCGTGCTGACCGCCGCGGGGAGGTCGACCGCGGGCGCGGTGCGATCGAGGCGGCGAACCCCGGGTGGCGCGAGGGTGATGTCGGCGCGCTGCCCCCGATGCCGCCCTGGATGCCGACCTCCTGGCGTGATGCGCGCAGCGAGTGGCGCCAGCAACGTCGCGACGCGCGTCTGGCCGCGCGCGACGCTCGGCGCCGCGGCGAGTCGCTTGAGCAGTTCGCCCAGCAATCGGTCGATCTGCGCATTCGCTCCTTCCGGCGCCGGCTGGCGAGCACCGTCATCACTGTCGCGACGCTCGCCGGCATCAACCTGCTCTTCTCACCCGAGTTTCCGTGGTTCGTCATCCCCGCGGTCTTCATGTCGATCGGCGTCCTGCATCGCGGTGCGTCGCTGTGGGCCGATGGCGTGCGATTCCGGGACGTGTTCGGGAAGGAGGCGCGGGAGAAGTTTCTGGTGCCCTCGCCGCGCGGGGGCCTTCCCTCGCCGGGGCGGAGGCCGCCCTCGCTCTCGGAACTCGCGGCGAAACTCGCGCCGTCCGATGTGCTCTCCGGAAAGTACGGCGATGTCGTCAGACGGGCGGCATCGGACCAGGCCGCGGCGCGTGACGCCATGCAGAGGCTCTCGCCGGCCGATCGGCAGCTCATTCCCGACGTTGGCCCCACTGTCGACGCGCTGGCTGAGCGCGTGGGTTCGTTGGCCCTCTCGCTTCACCGGATGGATGAGGACGTAACGCCTGAGGCACTGGCGCAGCTCGAGCGCCGGATCGCTGAGGCCAGGGCGCACGCGTCGTCCCCGGAGCGCGACAAGACCGTGGCGCTGCTGGAGCGCCAGCGCACGACGCTCTCGGATCTGCTGTCGCGGCGCGAGACACTATCCGCCCAGCTGGAAAGCGCCTCGCTCATGCTGCAGAACATGCGATTCGACTTGCTCGCGCTTCGCTCCGCCGGGGTCCAGTCGGTGCTCAACGACGTCACCAGCGCCACGCAGGAAGCGCGGGCGCTCTCGCGCGACATCCAGATCGCACTCGAGGCGGCGCGGGAGATCCGCTAGCGCGGAATGCGGGCGGGAAGCCAGCGTTCGCCGCCAAGCCCCCATCCGATGGCGGCTCCCACCGCGCCGCCGACGGCCAGGCCCGCCGGAGCGCCGCGGAAGAAGTCCGACGCTTTCGGGTTGAACTCGGGGAGATTGCCGAACCCGAGAAGCACCGCGCCGCCGAGCGCCCCGAGAATTGCGCCGCGCAACGTGGCGGTACGCACAGTGCGGCCTCCGCTCACCTCGATTCGCTGGATCTGCGCCAGCTCGATCGTCACGCGCCGGTACTCATCGACAAGTACCGGCCCCGTCTCGAGCCCGAGTCGCACGTGGGCACCGGCCGTGTCCAAGACCATAGCACTGCGATCGATCGTGCGTATTTCGCCGACGTACCGGTCGGTACGCAGGTCGGGGGCGAAGACGCGAACGCGCGTCCCGACGGAAATCGGGGCCGGGGGCTCGGTCTCCTGCGCAGAGGTGGCCGCGGCGAGCACAAGTACCCCTCCCATGGCCGCGATCACCGACCGAAATACACGAATCACGACAGTACCCTCCAAGGGAGTCTGTTTCGGGTGGCTCCCTCCATACCCGGATGACACGTCATTGAGCCCGGCCGCTAACACGCCAGCAGCCGCCCGAGGAAGTCCGCGACACGCTCAGGAGCCTCCTCGGGAGTAAAGTGACGCACCTGCTCGATCATGTCGAGCGTCGAGTGCGGGATCAACGTTGCGAGGCGACGCGCGACGTGTGGCGGGACGAATGAGTCGTCCATCCCCGCGCAGACTCCCGCCGGGACCGCGAGGGCGCCGAGCGAGGCGCTGATCGTCAACATCTCCTTCTCGTCGAGCGCCGCGAGGAGCCGAAGGAAGTGGCGGTGGCCGCCCGGTCGGGAGAAGAACGGCCGAAGGTACTGATCGACCGAATGCCGTCCACGGTCGGCGCTCACAAACTGGCGCTCGAGCGCCGCGCTCACCGCACGATGAATCGTCGTCGCCGGAATGAGGCGGCTCAACGGCAGGAACGCGCGAATCAGGGCCATCGTCCCTGTCGCCGTCGCGTCCAATCCGATCGGGTCAAGCAGGGCAAGATGGGTGACTCGCCCCGGGGCCGAGACGGCAAGGGCCTGTGCGACGCCGCCTCCGAGGTGATGCCCGGCCACCGCTGCTCGCGAGATCCCGAGCGCATCCATCAGCGCCTCGAGCCGTCTTGCGTGTGCGGTGAGCGAGTAGTCACCCGCAGCCGGCGCGTCGCTCCGCCCGAATCCCAGGAGGTCGAGCACCACGATCCGGCGCCCGCGAGGAAGAAGCGGAACCACGTCACTCCAGAGATGGCTGGACGTAGGGAAGCCGTGAACGAGGATCAGCGGGTCACCAGCTCCTCTCGTGCCCGCGGCATAGTAGTACAGCCGCTCGCCGCCGAGATCGATGAACTCACCTCGCATCGATGGCGACGAGCCAAGGGATGGCCACCGGATGTCGGCCGACGCGATCGATCGAAGCCCCCGTATTGAAGGCACTACTCAGCATATTGTCCTGCATGGAGTTACGCTGAATCTCTGGCGTTCCCCGCAAAAGGGTGTATCGTTACGCGCCGCTGCTAAATGGCAGTATCTGCTACATATCTAAGGTGTTGATCTGTAATAACTTGTCAATCTCCTGAGATTGTGACTCTTCCGACACCGACTGACACTGCCGCACCCACACAGCAGGCCAGCTACCGTGCGGAAGCCATGCGATTCCCGCTAGGCTGGATGCTCAGTAACGCGGCATCACCGCTACAATATCGCGCCATTATAGAGGTAGCGAAATTGGAAGCGCCGCCCGGCGCGTTCGATGCACTCGTACTGGCGTTCTCACCGGCGCTCATGCTCGCCGTCTCCCAGTCAGTGGACGGGACTTGGCACGACAGCATGCTCTCCGTTCCATCGGGGCGGGGCTCGGCGTTCGAGGGAACGGGGACGATCAGTGCTTTTCGCCGAATGATCGAGTACGGATGGGATCGTGACTCACCGCCGCTGATTCGTGCGCGACGGATTCTCTTCCGCCTTCTGGCCGAGGACGACGACCCGTCCCTGCTGTACGAGCTCGCAGGTCGCGGAAAGGTGGACGAAGACCTCGTACATCGGGGCCGCACGATTCTGCGCGAGGCGGCGGCCGCGGCGCTGGCGCAAGCGGGCTACGAGGGCGACCCCAGGCTTCGAGGCGCCGCCAGGCGCATGCTCGACAGGGTCGAGGCGTTCGTCAAGTCGCCGCTGTCCGAGAGGCCCTGGGTGCGCGTCGGCAACAAGCAGGTGCTCGCCCCGGAGGCGGCCCCGCCGTCGCTCCACCTGCTCGCCATG
The DNA here is from genome assembly GCA_963761075.1 of uncultured Gemmatimonadaceae bacterium. Classification (GTDB taxonomy): domain Bacteria; phylum Gemmatimonadota; class Gemmatimonadetes; order Gemmatimonadales; family Gemmatimonadaceae; genus CAVXFN01. Next base: position 428,727 of record CAVXFN010000005.1, on the reverse strand, counting down.
ATCGCGCACATGCCGCTGTTCCGGATCGAGTATCACACGCAGGTGGAGCACCTCTTCGCGTACCTGTCACAGCCGCTCCCGCGGCAGCTGTCCCAGCAACTGGTGGGAAGCCACATCGTTCCCCAACCGCATCTCGTGCTCGGCGACATGCTTCCCCATCGCAACGCGGCCGATGCCGATGTGCCGTTCGCGTTGGCGTGGCTGGAGATGATGGCACGGTTGCAGTTCCTGCGACGCCACGAGGGCTGGCTGGGTCTGTTCGAGCGCTTCCTCGACGATCGTGATCGCGACTTCATCTGGCATCCCCATCGTGGCACTGCCGCGCCGAAGTCGGGAAATCCATTCGTCTGGCCCTCCTACCCGCTCGAGCCTCGTGGGACGGGAGAGGAAGGCCGGAGCGATGTCACCTTCAGGCTCGGCCTCATCGCACGGCTGCTCGGTCGTCCCATCGAGCTCGTCTGACAGCGCACGCCGCGCCGCCGGTCCCGTGCGTTCCCGGGACGCCGGGGCTCCGCTGGCCCTGATCGATCTGCTCGACGCGCTGGATGCCTGAGCATGGTGTCGGCGTAATCCGCAGCCGATTCCGAGGGAGCGCCGACGCCGCTTTTCGCTCAACGCCTACAGCTTGAGTTACGTCGGTAGTTGAGAGAGATGTGTCGTTCGAAGGAGGCAGTTATGTCAAAGCTCACGCTGTCGCGGCCGGCGCCGATGTTCACAAACGTCGCCCGTGAAATGGACGAGATGCAGAATCGCCTGCGTCGCTTCTTCAACGAGGGATTCCCCATCGAGGGGCTGCCGGTGATGGAGCCGGTGGGATGGGTGCCGGTGGTGGAGATCGTCGAGAACAAGGACGAGCTACTCCTGACCGCCGAGCTCCCCGGGATGACCAAGGAGAACGTCGAAGTGGCGTTCGAGGACGACATCCTGACGATTCGTGGAGAGAAGAAGGAGGAGCGGAAGGAAGGGAACGGCGACCGCCGCTTTCATCTCGTGGAGCGCGCCTACGGCGCCTTCCAGCGGTCGTTCACGCTTCCGCGCACGATCGACGGCACGAAGATCAGCGCCGAGTTCAAGGACGGCGTCCTGACCGTGCACATGCCGAAGTCGGCGCAGGCGATGAACAAGGGCCGCAAGATCGAGATCGCGGCCAAGTAGACGCTCGCCGCCCTCCCTACGGGGAGATGCACCTCAGCTGCGGGACGACTGCTCGCGGCGGGTCCTGACGGACCCGCCGCGTTCCTTTATCGAATCTCGCCGGCCCGTCTTGCGCCGGGACACCGACCGCACGCTTCGTGTGGGGTGCCTCGCATGACGGGCAGGTCGCGTCGCCAGCTCCCCCCACGGGAATGGTATCCGGAGGGGACTCCCGCCGTTCGCGCGGCGATGGTGGAGTGCGGGACCGCGGGGAGGGTCCGCGTTGTCGAATCGGGCGTCGTCCGCGATCCTCCTGTCATTCTGCTGCACGGATGGGGTGCGTCGGCGTATGGGTTCCGCCGCCTCTTTCCCCTGCTGGAGCGAGCCCAGCTCCGCGGCATCGCTCCCGACCTTCGCGGCCACGGCCTGAGCGACAAGCCACTCGATCGCGGGAGGTACACCGCGACGGAGATGACCCAGCACGTCCTCGCCGCGATGGATCACCTCGAAATCGACCGGGCTGTTGTCGCGGGGCAGTCGATGGGCGGGGCCATCGCGCTGGACATCGCGCGCGAGGCGCCACACCGGGTGCGTGGCGTACTGCTGCTCGCCCCGGTCGGGCTCACCCGGATACGTCGGGTCCAGGTTGCCCGCGTGCTCGGCGCGAGATCGTGGCACCCCACCCGGCTGCCGCGTGTTGCCGTCGCGTTGTTGTTGCGCCGCATCTATGGCACGAGGGCGTCGTGGACGGATCGCGACGTCGACGAGTACTGGGCGCCGACGCAGTTCCCAGCGAACCTGGAAGCCCTGGTCGCGCTGGTCGAGCGGTTCGACTGGACTCCGCGTGCGCCGGCGGCCGGCCCGCCGATGATGGCGCTGCTCGGGCGGCGCGACAAGCTGATCGATCCCGACCTCGCGCTCAAGTCACTGGCGCAGTTCGGGCGCGCGACGGCGCGCGTGCTCGAGGATGTGGGTCATCTTCCCGCCGAAGAGGCGGCGGCGGACGTCGCCGCCGGCATTGTCGAATTGAGCGGGAAGACCGCGTGACGGGGCGTCCCGCCGTCGATTAGGTTGCAACACCAGCGGGCGCCATTCCGCGTGCCGCGCCGCAGACCGAATGACAGCCAAGAACAACGTAAACGGACACGACGCGAACCATACGCCACCGAGCGTCCTGGGTGCCGAGCCAATCGATGGCTTCGAGGCTCTCGGCCTGTCGCCTCTGCTGCTGCAGGCGGTGCGCGACGCCGGCTATACGACACCGACGCCGATTCAACGGGAGGCGATCCCGCTGGTGATGTCCGGGCGCGACGTCATCGGCCTCGCGCAGACGGGTACCGGCAAGACGGCGGCGTTCACGCTTCCCCTCGTGCACCGGTTGCTGGACGGCCCACACCGCGTGCGTGCGCTGGTACTCACGCCCACCCGCGAGCTCTGCCAGCAAGTGGAGCGCAGTTTCCGTGGTTACGCGCAGCACGCACCGCTCGCGGTGGGATCGATCTACGGTGGGGTCGCCATGGAGCCGCAGGAGCGTGCCCTGCGCAAGGGCCTCGATTGCATCGTCGCCACGCCGGGGCGGCTGATCGATCACCTCGAGCGCGGCAACGTCTCCCTGGCCGACCTCGAGACCCTCGTGCTCGACGAGGCCGACCGGATGCTCGACATGGGATTCGCGCCGCAGATCAACCGGATCGTCGCGGCCATTCCGCCGTATCGCCAGACGCTGCTCTTCAGTGCGACGATGCCGCCGGAGGTCGAGGTCCTGGCGCGCAAGTACCTTCGGCGTCCGCGCGTCGTCGAGGTCAGTGGGCGCACCATGGCGGCGACGACGGTGTGCCACGCCGTCTATCCGGTGCCGCGCGAACGGAAGAGCGCGCTGCTGGTCGAGCTGCTCAAGGAACCGGAGATGGACTCCGTCCTCGTATTCACGCGGACGAAGATCGGGGCGGATCGCGTCGTGAGAGACCTGGTGCGCGCGGGCATCGCCGCCACGGCGCTCCATGCGGACAAGCGTCAGGCGCAGCGGGACGAGGCGCTCAACGACTTCAAGAGTGCGAAAATCCGGGTTCTGGTCGCGACCGACATCGCACAGCGGGGCCTCGACATCAGCGGCATCTCACACGTGATCAACTACGATGTGCCGCAGCAGGTCGAGGATTATGTGCATCGCATCGGGCGCACCGGACGTGCGGCACAGACCGGCGACGCCTACACGTTCATGTCGCCGGACGAGATCGCGATGGTGCGACTCATCGAGCGCGTGATCGGGCAGGAAATCGAGCGCGTCTCGGTGCCGGGGTACGATTTCGGCACCGCCGCCGTGCCCTGACAGCGTCGGAGCGGCGCACCCCGGGTGCGCTCAGCGCCGGACCCGGCCAAGCCGTGAGACGGTCAGCGTCTCCGCGGCCGCGCCACGGGAGACGATGACCCGTGTGTTGGCCGCGCCGTATCCCATTCCGTTGGGCGCGTAGGCGACGGAATCCCGGGTGGTGGCGAGCGCCACGCCGTGCACGGCACGCAGCGGCCTCGAGGCCAGGCGATCCGCACCGGAACGCACCACAATGTCGCCGGCGGCAGTGTCGAACACGACGGCTGTCACCCGCGCACGACGCACGGCGGCATGTCGGGCCATCGACAGCAGGGTGACCACGGCGGTCGCGCCGGCGTCGGCGGCGACACGGTCCTGCACCTCGCGAAAGCGCGGGATGGCGATGCCGGCCACGACGGCGAGAACGATGAGGACGAGCAGGAGTTCGATCAGGGACGTTCCGCGACGCATCCATCCTCCGGGATGGACGCAACCTGCGGGGATCCCCGCCTCGGAGCGTCATCAATTCGTTGCTCCGCAGGATGCGGGGCCGCGCCCGCACTCCCTCGCGCCGGCCCCGCCGGCGTCGTATCCTGAGCGTCGACCCCGCCACGTCGGTCCACCAACTTCCTCCGTCGATCCATGCGTCGCCGACTCCTCGTCTCTGCCGCCTGCTTGCTGCTGCCCCTGGCTGGAGCCACCGCCTGCCTGCCGACGACCGAACGCGACCTCCAGATGGCGCAGCTGATCAACGAAATGTCCGATGCCGTCAACGACATCAAGACGCAGCAGATGTACATGCAGGATCAGCTCGATTCGCTCGGCACGGTGGCCGCGAAGCAGGACTCGATCATCCGCCAGCTCGCCAACCTCGCCGGCGTCGCGGTGCCTCGCTGAGCGCCGGGACGGTCAGCGGGCGAGCCGCACTGACGCACGCCACGGCGTCGCCGGGATGCATCGGTGGAGACAGGATGCGTTGCACGCTACAATTCGAGTCGGCTCCTCCCACGGTTCGCCACCATGCGCATCTCCATCCGCTATTGCGTCGTTTGACACTACGAGCCACGGGCCACCAGGCTGGCGGCCGAGATTCACGAGCAGTATCCCGACGCCCGTGTCGACCTGCTCGAAGGGAGCGGTGGCGTGTTCGAAGTCATGTGCGACGGCGAACTCGTCTTTTCGAAGCGACAGCTGCGCCGTCACCCCGAACCCGGCGAGGTCTTGGCCGTGCTGGCAGAGCGTGGACAGCCCCGCTGACTTCCGGCGTCATGCTTCGCGCGGGCATCGCGAATCGCGAGTGACCCACGCTCTCGCATGCGCATAGCCATTTCCACGGGGGGCGGAGACGCCCCTGGACTCAACGCGGTCATCCGGACGGCGGCGCTCTCCGCGATGAGCCGCGGATGGGAGGTGCTCGGCATCTGTCGTGGCTACTACGGCCTGCTCGGTGAGGACGAGATCATCCCCCTCACGCGGGATGTCGTGCGAGGCATTGCGCACCTCGGCGGCACGATCCTTCGGACGACGAATCGTGGCAATCCGTTCTCGTTTCCCCTGCGACAGCCGGACGGTTCCCACCGTGAAGTCGATCGCTCGGATGAGATCCTCGAGAACGCCAGGCGTCTCGGCATCGATGCCCTCATCTCGATCGGCGGGGATGGCTCGCTGGCGATTGCGCAACGTCTCTTCGAAAAGGGGATGCACATCGTTGGCGTGCCGAAGACCATCGACAACGACGTGAGTGGCACCATCACGACATTCGGCTTCGACACGGCAGTGAATACGGCCATCGAGGCCATCGACAAGCTGCACACCACCGCCGAGAGTCACGACCGGGTGATCGTCATGGAGGTGATGGGACGCCACGCCGGCTTTATCGCGCTGCACTCGGGGGTCGCCGGAACCGCCGACGTCATCCTGATCCCGGAGATTCCGTACGATCTCGACAAGGTGTGTGCGAAAATCCAGGCCCGCGACCGAGCGGGACGGCACTTTTCAATAGTGGTAGTCGCCGAGGGCGCGTACCCCGTGGGAGGGAGCGAATTCACGCAGGCCGAGGGGCTGCCGGGACAGGAACGACGGGTGGGAGGCATCGCCGGGCGCGTCGCCTGGGGCATCCAGGACAAGACGGGGAAGGAGGCACGCTCGCTCGTGCTCGGGCACCTGCAGCGCGGCGGCGCGCCCACCGGCTACGATCGATTGCTGGCATCGCGCTTCGGCGGTGCCGCCATCGAGGCGGTCGAGCGCAAGCGGTGGGGCTGCATGGTGGCTTTGCAGTCGCCGCACATCGTCGCCATTCCAATGAAGGAGGCACTGGCCGTGCCGAAGCGGGTCGACCCAAATCACGACGTTGTCCGCACCGCCCGGGCGACTGGAATCTCCTTCGGCGACTGAAGACGGGACGCGACGAGAGGATACCGGTGGAACCCTCGGCACCTTCGGAGCCAGCATGGTGTATCGAAGCACGAGTCCGAGGGCGGTGTCCAGTTTCTCTTCCGTACTGTCCCCCTGTGCGGACGTCCTCGGGCTCACTCCGGGGCTTGGCTCGCCTCAAGTCGTGATTGGCGCTAAGTTTGCGACTCCCGGGCCGGCCCCCGTATCCGGGCACCGGAAATGCATGTAACTCGCGTCGTGGGTTACACGTCCGGTTGCTGGAGACCACGAATGTCACGACACCTCCTCCCCTTTGCGATTGGAATGACCGCGATGTGCGCGGTCGCCTCGGGCGTTGGTGCGCAGGGGTTGCCGGTGAGCCGGTCGGCGTCAAAACTCGAGATCCCCACTTCGTCGCGTCCGCCCAGTGGCATGTGCCGGGTCTGGATCGACAAGGTTCCCGCGGGACAGCAGCCGGCGCCAACCGACTGTGCCTCGGCCATCCGCAACCGGCCGCCTAACGGTCACGTGATCTTCAGCGAGCAGCAGCAGAAGGCCGAGGATCGCAGTGCGGAGCGGCGCGCCGACTCGACGCGCCACGCCCCGGATTCCGCGGCCCGCAAGGCCGATTCGGGCAAGGTGAAGCCGCGTGATCCGCCGAGGCAGAAGAAGCCGGGACCACCGGATCCCGCCTAGCGAACCCGGTCGGGGAGTTGCCGCCGGCGCGAGTCCAAAGCGACTCGCGCCGGCGTGTGCGTTTGGGCACCTTCCGCAACGTGCTGCGGGAGATTCACGACCACTCGCTACCGCCCGACCGGGGCGCCTTCGTTGCCGCCGAGCCGCCGTCGGGACGCGTGATCGTGATCGCGCCGACGCGAGCAGCCTGCGAGACCATCGAGCTGGCGCTCTCGCTCCACCTCCCGACGGTGCTGGAGCGGGAGCATGGCGAAGAGGTGCGTCGTCTCGCGCGCGCGCGGACGGGCTTCGGCATCGTCGCCGGAACGGGGACGGGAAAGACGCTCGCCATCCGGTCGATCGCCGAGGAATTGCTGAACACGTCCGAGCTGCGCGTCGGCGTCGTCAATCGGGAGCGAGAGGCGACTCCCGAGACGCCAACCTGGAACGTCATCATCGTGACCACCGGGATCGCCCGCCGCTGGTTCGAGGAGGACGACATCCAACCCGCCGATACCCTCGTCGTGGACGAGATTCACCAGACATCGGCGGAACTGGAGTTGTGCCTGGCACTCGGCCGTCGCCTCGGATGCCGGTTCATCTGGCTGTCGGCCACCGTCGACCCTGCGTTCTACGCCCGCTACCTCCGATCGTCCGCCGTGGTGGAGAGCACGGCATTCGACCCGGCGCTGTCGGCGCGGGTGCGCGTGGTGGCGTCCGACCCGGTGCGTTTCCTCGACGACCGCTTCCTGCAGGGCGCGGTCCGGCGACGGCGCGGTGTCGGCGTCTTTCTCCCGACGCGGGCCGCGGTGGAACAGGTGGCGGACGACGTCGCCCACCGCTTTCCTCGCATCCACGCCGCGTTCTATCATGGCGGCGAGCCGATTCGGGTCATCCGGTCGTTTCTCGAGGAGGGCGTGGGCAAGCCGTACCTCCTCGCGATGACCGCGGCCGGTCAGAGTGCGCTGAACGTGAAGGGACTCGACACGGTGATCATCGACGACACGCGATTCACCAACGTGGTCGAGCGGGGCCGCAACGTCCTCACCCGCACCCACCTGGGGGCGAACGAGCTCCTGCAGATGGCGGGCCGCGTGCACGGCCGCGTCGAGGGGGGCGAGGTCCATATCCTGAGCGATCGCGACATCGACTTCTTCGCGCTGCGGCCGACGGAGCCGGAATTCCAGCTGGCGGGCGATTCGGAGCGCGTCGCCATGACCTGCGCCGCACTCGGGGTGCGCGCCGACGAGCTCGACCTGCCGGTACCCCTCGACCGGGTGGCGTACGGTCGCGCGGTCGAGGTGCTCGAGTCCAGGGGCATTGTCGAGGGCGGCCGCCTCACGCGGTACGGCAAGCTGGTCGAGGCGACGCCGGTCGAGCGGCCGTGGGCCGAACTCCTCGTGCACGTCGGCGATGCCCTGCTCCCGTTCGTCGCCGTCATGGCGTCTGCGGAGTCCCTGCACCGGATGACGCGGGAAGAACGCGACCTGACGGGACTCATCGTGCCCGGAAGCGACCACCTGACGGCGTGCAACGTGTACGCCGAAGCGTTCGCGAGGGCAGGGTACGTCGGCGAGGTCTATGGCCTGCCGCGGCACCTGTTCGACGAGGAGACGCTGGGGCGCTGGGCCGAGCGCCGGGGCGTGCTGGTGAAGGCGATCGAGGACACGGCGCTGGCGGTCGCCAGCGTCTACCGGAGCCTCGAGGTCGCGCTTCCGCACGCGATGCCGCGGGTGAACGAGGACGTGCGGCGCGTCTTTTGCGAGCTCGTGGCCCGTCTTGCGCCATTCGATCTGGTCGTCGACGAGGAGACCGCGGATGGACAGGAGGCGCGCGTATCGAAGACCAGCGTCTGTGGATCGTGGGGGGCAATTGCCGGAACGCTGCGCTACTTCGCCGATCGCTTTGGCATCCCGAGGGCGAGCATTGAGGGCACGCAGCTGCCGATGGGGCTCATCCGTCGCTTTGCCACGGCCAGCCCGCCACAGCTGGTGTGGGTCGCCGATCGCAAGCGCGACGCCCTCGTGCTACGTCGGCGGCTCACGTACTTCGGTTTCGAGCTCGAACGGGAGGAGGAGCCGGTGGACGCGTTTGCCGCGGGCACCGAGGGCGAGGCGCGACGCCTGCTGGCGGCGGCGCTGGCCCGCGGGGAGTCCCGTCACCCGGCCGTCCGCCGACACCAGCGCGCCGTGGAGGAGCTTCGCGAGATGTTCCGTCGTTCGGGAGGCGCGACGCCGCGGCTCGGCCAGCCCGAACTCGAGGAGCTGTATCGGGAGGCGCTCCGCGACGTGCACTCGATGCGTGAGTTTCGCGCCGCTCCATTGGCGCTCTCCCTTGACGCGCTGGTGGACGATGACATCCGCAACCGCCTTGCCGCGCTGCCGGATGTCGTCGAGATCCGGGGGCGCCGGGTTCCGGTGGAGTATGATCTCGAGGACGCCGCGGCGGGTGACGATGGCGCGACGCTCGCGGTGGCGCGGCTCAGGTTGCCCGAAAAACTCGCGCGGATCGTGCGCGACGAAGACCTGCCGGTGCTGGACCGCCCGCTGCGCTATGCCGTCACCCGTGGCCCGCAGGGAACGATCCGGGCCGGGACGTTGCGCGAGATGCAGGAGCAGCTCGATCGTCCGGTGCCGGTGACGCGAGCCCCGGAGCCCTCGGCGCGGCGTGAGCGGCGGGGGCCGGCGCCACGCCGGGGGGGGAGGCGCCGTCGTCGTTAGGTATTGGCGCCCAGGCAGGGCCGGGGCCGGGTCCGCCCGGCAGGATGTCAGGCGACGGCGCTATCGTCCATGCCGTCGCCACTGCGCCGGGACACCTCCCGTTCCCGCGCACGGAACCGTGCCGCCTTGGCGCGATTGCCACACGTCGCCATGTCGCACCAGCGCCGGCGCCCATTGCGGGTGGAGTCGAAGAACACGCGTGGGCATCGGTTGTCCCCGCAGCGACGCACGCGCACCAGCTCACCGTGCACCAGCGCCTCGGCGGCGGACTCCACCACCGGGATCATCAGCCCGGCGAAGGCATCACCGACCGGGACGAAACTCTGGTGAAACGAGCCGTCCTCGCGGCCCTCGACGCGGCGCGTACCGGCGCTGCGCCCCAGCACCCGGTTCATCTCCAGGAGGGCGTCGCTCCGTGCCTTGTCCGAGGTGGCGCCGCGCTCGGCAAGAGTCCTCAGCGCCGCGCGGACGCGCCGGGCGTCGACCAGCGCGGCGGCGGCGCCGGCCGGCTGCTGATGGGCACGGCGCGCAATGCCGCAGGCCCGTTCGCCGTCGAGAACGTGCGTGGTCTCCAGCCAGCGGATGAGCGAGTCGAAGTCCCGCAGCACATCGACCCGGACGCCGCGGCGGACGTCGTCGGTGTTCACGAAGTCGAGCCAGAGCCGCTCGCCTATGAACACGAATGTCGTCGGGGTCGCGATGACGGCCGGCGACGCGTATCCCGGCCCAGCGGGGGGTGCGAGAACAGACATCGAGGCCTAGCATACGATGCGTGCGGCGCCACGGCAAGAAAGAACCGCGGCGATCCCGGCGCCGCGTATCGCCCCGCTCCATCCCCTGGATCACCCATGACGTGGCCGCCCGACGCCGAAACGCGGGGTGCACCGTTCGTCCTTCACGAGTACGTGCGTTGGGGCGACGTGGATCCGGCGCGCATCATACGCTGGGACGCGTACACGCGCTTCTACGAGCTCGCCGAATCAGAGATGTTTCGCAGCCTCGGCCTCTCGTACAGCGCCCTCGTGAGCCGTTTCGGCATCACCCTGCCGAGGCGCGCCATGCACATGGAATTCGTGAGCCCGCCGGTCCTCGACGAGCATCTCGCGGTCCAGGTCTCCATCACCCACGTTGGGACCACCTCGATGACGTTGACCTTCGACGTGCACGGCGACGAGGCTGCCCTGCGGTCGACCGGCTACCTGGTGCTCGTGTGTGCCGACGCCAGTTCGATCCCGCCGGTCAAGCGTCCGTGGCCGCGACTTTTCCTCGAATTGCTGGCGCCGCACACCGTTGTTGCGCCCGCCATCGGGCAACCAGATGGGGTGCGCGCCGGGGACGCCGGCTGACCCGCGGGTTCCCGGCCGACGCGGCTCCGTATATTTCAGGCATGCCATCCACGCCGGAGACGTATTTCCGCAAGGGCTTCGGCCTGCGCACCGAGGTGCAGGGAGACCTCTCCGCGGACTACGCCGGCTGGATCGTCGACGCGCTGCGCGAGCGTGACGGGGTCCTCACCGTCGGCGACGTAACCGTGCGCATCGCGCGCGAGTTCGGCTTCTGCTACGGCGTCGAGCGTGCGGTGGAGTACGCGTACCAGACGAGGCGGAAGTTCCCGGACCGGCGCATCTTCCTCGTCGGCGAGATCATCCACAATCCGCACGTCAACGAGAAGCTGCGGCGCATGGACATCGTCATTCTCGCGCCGGGCGATCATGACGCCGACCATTCGCGTTTCGACTTCTCGGGGATCGCCCCCGATGACGTCGTGGTGCTCCCGGCGTTCGGCGTGACCATCCATGACTTCGAGGCCCTGCGGAACCTCGGCTGCATCGTCGTCGACACCACCTGCGGGTCCGTGCTGAACGTGTGGAAGCGCGTCGAGAGTTACTCCCGGGATGGATTCACGGCGCTGATCCACGGCAAGTGGTACCACGAGGAGACGCGCGCCACGGCATCGCAGGTCGGGCGCTTTCCCGACGGGCGGTACGTCATCGTGCGCGACATGGAGGAGGCACGCCTCGTGACAGCGGTGATCGAGGCGCTTGCTGCGGGGCGAACGGCGGACGCGGAGGTGCGCGCATTCCAGGAGCGGCTCGGCCACGCGGTGTCCCCGGGCCTCGATCCGCGCCGCCACCTCGACCGCATCGGAGTCGCCAACCAGACGACCATGCTCGCCCGTGACTCGCTGGCGATCGCGGCGGAGGTTGGAGGGGCGATGCAACGCGCCTTCGGGACGGGGCAGGCCGCCCACTTCCGGACGTTCGACACGATCTGTTCCGCGACGCAGGATCGCCAGGACGCGGTGCTGGAGCTCCTGGCCGAGCCGCTCGACGCCATGGTCGTCGTGGGAGGATTCAACTCCAGCAATACGCTCTCGCTCGCGGCGCTGTGTGCCGACCGGCTCGCGACGTATCACGTCGAGGATGCCACCAACATCGACGTGGCGCGCGGCGAGATCCGGTTCCGTCCGCCGGGGAAGGAGCATGCCGAGGAGCAGCGACGGGACTGGCTGCCGTCGACCGGGCCTGTGCGGGTGGGCATCACGGCCGGCGCCAGCACCCCGAACAACCGCATCGGCGAGACGGTGTCGCACATCTTCGCCACGCGCGGCATCGTTCTCGATCGCGCCACGCTCACCTCCGGGTGAGTCCGCTTTCGCGCGCTGAGCCGTGAGACTTCCGTTCCTCGCCGCCCGTCCAGTCCGACGGTTCCCGACGCCTGCCGATTTCGGGTTCGTCGAGATTCGCGGGGGCGACAGTCGCATCGTCTGCGTCCCCGCGCTCGGCGGACGGATCGTGGAAATGGAAATGGCGGGGCGTCAATGGCTCTGGCGGAGCGACGTGATCCCCTATGCGGCCACGCTGGACGGGACGAACTACCACGAGACGGCGGACAGCGGGGGGCTCGACGAGTGCTTCCCGACCGTGGCGCCGTGCCGCATCCCGACCTGGGTGCGTGGATGGGGCGGCGTGGAGCTTCCTGAGCACGGGGAGCTGTGGTCGCAACAGCCGGAGCTCGAGGTCGAGACCAGTGCCGGGGGCCAGAGCGTCGTCACGACGTGGGAAGGACGCCGTCTCCCCTATCGCCTCACGCGCATCGCGCGGGTCACGCCGGAGGGCGAGGTGGAAATGCGCTATCACGCCGTCAACGACGCGGCGGACCGCATTCCGTTCATCTGGTCGTCGCGCGCACTCCTTCCATTGACGCCCGCCACGCAGGTGCTCCTTCCCGAGGGAGCGCCAATGCGCGTGCACACGGCCCATCGACTGGTCATGGGCGACGCACGATCCCAGCACCACTGGCCATTTGTCCGCGCCGCTGGCCGGGTACTCGACTTCCTGACGCCGTTCGATGTCGCCCGGGAATACGCCTGCCGGCTGTACCTCGACATGCCGCTGGGGCGCGCGCGGCTTCGCGAGGGAAACGTCGAGCTCGAGGTCACCTTCGACACGCAGGAAGTCGGGCAGTTCGGCCTCTGGTTCAACAAGCACGGCTGGACGCCGTTCCGACGGGAGCGGCCGTACCTCAACCTGGCGTTCGAGCCCTGCATCGGGGCGCCCGACACGCTGACGGATGCCCTGGGCGACTGGAAGCGGGCGCACTGGCTCGAGCCGGGGCAGGTGTGCAGCTGGTCGGTGACCTGGCGCGCGCGCGCAGTTCCGCCAGAGCCAGACCTCGCGGAGGCGTGAAGCCGATCATGTCGTCGATTCCGGATCTCGAGTCGCGGGCGGCCGCCGCCACGCTGATCGCCACCGAGGGCAGTTCACCACGCCAGGCCGGCGCCCGGATGTGGGTGGACGCCGGCGGCGCCATCATCGGATCAGTCACCATCGGCGGGTGCGTCGACGCCCGCGTGATCGAGGCGGCCTCGGGGGTCATCACCGACCGCACGCCGACCCTGCTGTCGATGGCGTTAGGCGACGAGGACGCCTGGGCGCTGGGCATGACCTGCGCGGGCACCGTGGAGGTGCTCATCGAGCCCGTCGATCCCGCCGATCCAGGAGACCCGCTGGGGGCGGCCCTGCGCGCGGCCGACGCGGAGGTCCAGGCGGGACGAGCGGTCGTCCTGGCGGCTCCCCTCGATGGCGCGAGCGGGCGTGTCGTGATCCGTCAGGACGGCGAGGTCCTGTCGTCGCCAGGCGCGGCCGGGGCGCCGCCGGAACTGATCGAAGCCGCGATGGAGGTGCACGCCGCCGGCGCGTCCGGAACACGAACCGTGACCATCGGCGGTACTGCGCGCCGATACTACTTCGAGCGCCACGCCCCACCGCTCACCCTCGTGGTCTTTGGCGCGACCCACGTCGCCCAGCCGCTCGCCGCCCTGGCCCGGGTGCTCGGGTTGCGGGTCGTGATCGTGGACGGCCGCGAGCGCTACGCGTCGGCGGAGCGCTTCCCGACGGCGAACGAGATCCTCGTCGGCATGCCCTCGGAAATCGCCGAGCGGCTTCCGCTGGGCGCCAGCACCCTGGTCGTGCTGCTTGCCCACGACTACAAGTACGATCTTCCGGTGCTGCGCGTGGTGCTGGAGAGCGACGCCCCGTACATCGGCGTGCTCGGCAGCATCCGCCGCGGGCGCGCCTTGCTCGATTTCCTGTCGGAGGAAGGCGTGCCGTCCGCGCAGCTGCAACGGGTGCGCGTTCCGATTGGACTCGACATCGGCGCACGGTCGGCCGCCGAGATCGCCCTCAGCGTGATGGCCGAGGCACTGGCCGCGCAGCGCGGGCGGCCGGGCGGAGCGATGCGCGATCGCCCGCGGACCGGGGCGGCGTGAATCCGGTTCGACTCGATCGCGTGTCGATGGACGCGCGTGGTATCGACGGGCTCCTGCTCACCCGCGATGTGCGCGATGCCCGCGGCGCGATCGCCTTTCGCAAGGGGACACGGTTGCGGGCCGACGACGCAGCGCGCCTCCTGGCGCTGTCGTGGGACGAGTTGCACGCCGTCGCGCTGGCGCCTGGAGACGTGCACGAGGATGACGCGGGGGTGCGGCTCGCGCATGCGATCGCCGGCGCGCATCTCGCGGTCGGTGGATTCGCCGGCGGGCACTGGCCGCTTCACGCCGCGTGTCGCGGTCTGCTCGCGATCGACGCCGAGGCGCTGGCCGCGATCAACGGCATCGACGGGCTGGCGGTGTACACGCTGCTCGACGGCCAGGTCGTGGAAGCCGGCGAGACCGTCGCGCGCGCGAAGATCGTTCCGTTCGCCATCGGCGGGGACGTGATCGAGCGGGCGGAGGGGCTGGCCCGGCGCCCGCGGGGGCTGGTATCGGTGCGCCCGTTCGTTGCCACGACGGTCGGGGTCGTCGTGCAGGAGGCGGTGTCCGGGACGGCGCTGGAGCGCTTCCGCGACGCGATTGCCGAGAAGGTGTCGTGGTTCGGCTCAGGGCTTCGCGGCGTGCGGGTGGTGCCCACCGAGGCGCCAGCCCTCGCCGCCAGCCTGCGTGAGGAGCTGGATGCCGGCGCGCGACTGGTGGTAGTGGCTGGGTCGCGGGCGATGGACCCGCTCGACCCGGTATATGCGGCGCTGGAGTCGATTGATGCGCGCCTCGCGCGCGTCGGCGTTCCGGTACATCCGGGCAGCCTGTTGTGGCTGGCGCACGCAGGAGAGATTCCGATCGTGGGCATGCCCTCGTGCGGACTCTTCTCGAAGGCCACGGCGTTCGACCTCGTGCTGCCGCGCCTGATGGCGGGTGAGCGGGTCGATGCTGCGTGGCTCGCGGGACTCGGCCACGGCGGGCTCCTGACCCGCGACATGGCGCACCGGTTTCCCCCGTACCAGGCGTCGCGCGACCGCGGCGAGACGGGATAGGCGATGCCGAATCCCTACGGACCGACGCTCGTCGAACACTTCCGGCACCCCCACAACCGCGGGAGCCTCGCGGCGCCATCGGTCACGCAGGAGGGCGCCAACCCGCTGTGCGGCGATCGGGTGCGCATCGAGTTGCTCGTTGAGGATGGCATGGTGCGGGACGCGAAGTTCACCGCGAATGCCTGCGCGATCTGCGTCGCCGCGGCGTCGGTCCTGACCGACCTGGTGAAGGACGCGCCGCTGGACGAGGTCGAGACGCTCACCGTCGAGGACCTCCTTCGCGCGCTCAAGGCGGAGGTCCCGAAAGCGCGCACGCAGTGCGTGCGCCTGCCCCTGACGGTGATGCACACGGGGGTGAGCCGGCAGCGGCTGGCGCGTCCGGGGGGCGGCGGTCGCGCGACGGCCTCCGTCGCCGCGGTGATCCTGGCCGCGGGTTCGGCGCGGCGATTCGGGGCGCAGAAGCTGGTGGCGCCATACGAGTCGTCGACGATCATCCGACGGGTGGTGGACAACGTCCGGCGATCGAGTGCTGGACAGGTGATTGTGGTCGTTGGCGGCGACGATGCCCCGGTGCGCGCGGCCCTTGCCGGCGCCGACGTGACCTTTGCGGTGAACCACGATGCCGGCGACGGCATGTCGACCTCGATCGTGGCGGGCGTCGCGATCCTTGCGCCGGGCACGGACGCTGCGCTGATCGCGCTTGGCGACCAGCCGACGATCGATGGCGAAGTAATGGAGCAGCTGATCGTCCGGTGGCGCGAGGGTGGCGGGCCGATCGTGGCCCCGCGCTATCGCGGCCTGCGCGGCAATCCGGTCGTGTTCGATCGCGCGGTGTTCAGCGAGTTGCGACAGCTCGCGGGTGACCGCGGGGCGCGCGACCTGATTGCGGCCGACCCGGCGCGCGTGGTGCTCGTCGACGTTGCCGGCGGACCGCCGCTCGACGTGGACACCGCCGCCGACTACGAGACCCTGCTGCAGTCCCGGCGGCGCGGGGCCTGATCCGGCGCCGGCGCCGTCCGCACGCCCCCGGTCAGAACGCCATCATCTGGGTGAACTTCACGATCAGGCTCCGGCCGGGCAGGCCGCCATCGGTCGTCAGCATGCGCTGGTCGTTGTAGACGACGAAGACGTCCGACAGCGGATGGTGAATCAGGTTGAAGCGGATGTTGGAGCTCATCTGCTTCGATGTCCTGTCGTACTGCATCAGCGCGTCGATGAACATGTTCGTCGAGAACGAGTAGTTGCCGCGCAGCGAGTACACGCTGGAGACGAAGTCGCCCTGTGGCAGCGCGGCGTCGGTGCGCTGCAGCCCCGCGGTGAGGCGGAACCGGTATGAGCTGCGCCACGTTGCCGTGCCGTTGAGCGTCTTCTGCTTCCCCGACCAGAGCCCGCCCCAGATGTAGCGGAAGCTCGTCGACAGCGGGCGGCTCTGGTCGCTGACCACGTAGAGCATGCGCTCGAACCATCCGTACCCGCCGGCGGGAATCGAGGCCACCGTGGCGTTGATGGCGAAAGGCTCGGTGATGCGCTGGAAGACCGGGTTGTACGAGAATTCGACTACCGCGCCGTTGTTGAAGAAGAACGAGTTGCCGGAGTGCAGTCGCTTTCCCACCATCGTGCCGGCGATGCTCTCCTGGTAGTCCCAGGTGACGTGCGGGTGGATCTCGCGGATGCCGTGGTCGTGCAGCCAGTTCGAGCGCGGCCGGAGGCCGGTGTCGAGCAGCCACTTCCGGACGTCGGTGCGGCGATAGTAGCCGAGGTCGTTCGTGAACCCGGCGCCGAGCTGCATCAGCCCCGCCTTGAAGTGCTCGAAGTCACCCTCCCAGTTCACCGTGGAGCGCCAGGCATAATTGCCGCTGGTGATCCCCGGGGCCTCGGTCCGGATGGCGTACGAATTCCAGTCGAGATTCCCGAATAGCCGGATGTTCTTGTCGATGCCGTAGACGCGGTTGTTGTAGCCCGGTCCCGACGTTGCCGAGTGCTGCATGACGAGAATCCCGACGTCGGAGCCGTTGCCCCAGAGATTCTGGCGCAGGCGGAGCACGGCCGAGTTGAACGCCGGCCGGCCGGCGGCCGCGGCTTCCTGCACGTCGATCAGGCCGATGCGGAGGTTTTCGCCGACCTTCCCGGTGAGGCGGGCGCCGCCCTGGATCGTGACCGGGAGGCCGTCGCTGGTGAGGCCGATGCGCCGGCTGAAGAACAGGAGGTTGTCCTCGTCAGGCGTGGGCGTCGGATTGACGCGGTTGTTGCGCGCCGCGTCGCCGACGTAGAACACCCCCGAGTTCTCGAGGAAGAAATCCCGCTTCTCCGGGTAGAACTGCGAGAATTGGGTGAGATTCACCTGCTGCTCGTCGGCCTCGACCTGCGCGAAGTCGGGATTGACGGTGAGGTCGCCGGTGAGGCCGGGGGTGACCGCCGCCTTCAGATCGACGCCGACGTCGGCGGTGCTGCTGAAATGGGGATCCGGGGCGGTGAGCGTCTGCATTGGTCGCGTCGAGCTGGCGGCGACGTACGGCTTGATGCGCAGGTCGCGCCCGGCGTTCCCGGTCTGCAGCCCCGTCAGGTCGCCGGCGAGCGACACGCGATTCAGGTTGTACGCGCGCGGCACCGGCGACCAGAAGTCGACCTCGTTCTTGCGCCGGATGTGCCGTGAGAAGTTGACACCCCATGGGCGGCCGACGCCGCGGTCGAAGCGAAGCGCCCGGAACGGAATGCGCATCTCCACCGTCCAGCCGTCGCTGACGACGCGCGTGCGGACATCCCACACGGCATCCCATGACTGGTTCACCTCGCGTCCCTCGAGCGCGACCTGCCTGTCGTGGCGCGCGCCCATGACATTGGTGCTGAAGACATACGCATTGCGGCGGTCGCCGAACGTGTCGAGGAGGACCTCGAAGTCGTCCTGGATGTCCTCGGCAAAGTCCTTGCGGATGTCGTTGACGACGAGGTGCTGCGGGTCGCTGTCGTGGAGGTAGGCGCCGACGTAGATGTAATCGGCGTCGAACAGCACGCGGACGTCGGAGGCCTCCGTCGCCGGCTCCCCCTCGGCCGGCTCCGACTGCACGAAGCCGCCGGCCGGCTCGGCCAGTTTCCAGGCGGCGTCGTCGAGTGCCCCATCGAGGCGAATGGCGCCCGTGGCGGCGGTGGCCCGCAGGCTGCGTCGCTCCGCTCCCGCCCGTCGCGCGTTGTTGCGGCGTGTCGCTGCCGCGCTGGTGGAGTCGCCTGACGCGGACTGGGCGAGCGCCGGTGACAGTGGCACGACGGCGCTGCAGAGCGCCGCGGCAAACAGCGCTCGCGCGCGTGAGGGCGGGATCGTGAGAAGGCGCATCGGGTCCGGGCGTCGGGTGCGACGTGCGGAAGGGACGAGGAGACGGAGATCCGGGACCGGCGGAATCTATGTCCGTGCGCCTGTGTGGTCTGCCCTCTTGTGCCCGACGCGGGGCGGATGAGCATTGCCGGGAGGTTTCGCGCGGAGGCGTCGGTGTCCCTCATGCTGCCGTCACGCTGGCGTATCGTGTCGGCGTCGTGGCTTGCGCTGCTGTCTGGAGCGGTCGCGACGGCGAGGGCGCAGTCTGCGCGGTCATCGACGGACGTGCGGGTGTCGTTCGGGAGTGCCTTCGTCGCGTCGGTGGATCGGCGCCTTGGCTGGGTCAGTGCCGCACATGCCGAGCTGGCGATCGCGCGACCGCTGCGGCGCGCGCTCCACGGGGAGATCGCATTCGAGGGGTACGCGATGCGGAAGGCGATCGCAGCGCCAACCGTCAATTGTCCCGACAATGCCGCGTTCGCGTGTCGCGTGCGCGAGTACACCGTCCGGCCGAACGCGGTCGTCGCCATGCACCTCGGCATTCGATGGACGCCTCTGGGGCGCGGACTCGGCCTGCTCGCCGCGACGGGACTGCTCTACGCGCCGCGATCGATCGGGGAGGCGAGGAACGTGAGCGCAATGATCTCCGTCGGGGCGGAGTACGAGTTCGGCAGCTCGTCACGACTCCTTCCGGTGCTCGGTGTCCGTTATGTGTGCCCGCTCTCGAATCCCGGCGGCGTGCGGGCGATCATCTCCCCGGTCTTCGGCCTCCGGTTCTGAACACGTTCGGATCGATCCGCCGGGCGCGCGGTGTCCGCGGCATGCCGCCCGTCAGTGGAAATCGTGCCGCTGGGCCCAGTCCTCGCCGGCGTCGGCACGCAAGGCGCGAAACGACTCCCCGCGCAGGTTCACCACGCGGTGCTCCACCTGGAGGGTGCCGCGCACCAGCAGGAGCGGTGAGGTCGAGATCAGGAGGGCCTGCCGCTCGAAGCGCTTCGGGGTCACCACCACGTTGAGAATTCCCGTCTCGTCCTCGAGCGAGAGAAAGACGAAGCCCTTGGCTGTCCCCGGGCGCTGGCGGCAGATGACGAGCCCCGCGAGGGCGACGCGCTCGCCGTCGCGTCCGTGCCGCTGCAGGTCACGGGTCGTCCGTATCTCGTTAGGTGCGAGCACCGGGCGCAGGTGGTGCATCGGGTGGCCGTTGAGCGAGAGCCCCGTCATGCGGTAGTCGGCATCCGTCACCTCCAGCCGCGAGAGCGGCGGCAGCGTGGCGGCACCGTCTTCGGGCTTTGCCGCGCCGCGCGGCGCCAGCGGCCCGGCATCCCCGCGCAGCGCCTCGAGCACGCGCCAGAGCGCCACCCGGCGGCGGCGCGCCGTCGGCACGTCGGTCACCATGGTATCGAACGCGCCGGCCTCGCAGAGGGCGCGCAGCGAGCGCTCGTCGATCCCGGCGCGCCGCACGACGTCCGGGATGTCGCTGAACGGTCCCTCGACGAGCGCCTGCTCGAGCGTCTCCCGCGCGGCCGCACCGAGGCCGCGCACCAGGCGAAGGCCAAGGCGGACCGCGGGGGGCGCCGCTGCCGGCCCTGGCGAACGGCCGGGTCGCCGCCCCGGGGTCTCCCGGCCGGGTGCAGGCGTCGGACGTTGCACCGGCGGCGGCGTGCCGGGGCCCCTGACTTCGGTCGCGCCATCGTGCGGCACCACGGTCACGCCACCGGCGCACTCGAGCGCGTGGTCCCACGCCGAGCGCGTGAGGTCGACCGGCAGGACCTTCACGCCGTGCCGTTTCGCATCCTCGATGAGCGTTCCCACCGAGTAGAAGCCCATCGGCTGCGCGTTGAGGATCGCGGCGGTGAACTCGGGGGCGTAATAGTGCCGCAGGTACGCCGACGCATAGACGATGAGGGCAAAGCTGGCGGCGTGCGACTCGGGAAAGCCGTAGTCGGCAAAGGCGTTGATCTGGTTGTAGATCCGGCGGGCGACCTCCTCGGCAATGCCGTTCCGCTGCATCCCGGCGATGAGTTGCTCGCAGATGGCGGCCATCCGCTCGCGCGAGCGCTTGTGTCCCATCGCCCGGCGCAGCGTATCCGCCTCGCCCGGCGTGAAGCCTGCCGCCACGATTGCCACCTGCATCCCCTGCTCCTGGAAGAGCGGCACGCCTAACGTGCGCTCCAGCACCGGTGCCAGCGACGGGTGGGGATACTCGACCGCCTCCTCGCCGGCGCGACGGCGCAGGTACGGGTGCACCATCTCGCCCTGGATCGGGCCCGGCCGGATCAGTGCTACCTCGACCACCAGGTCGTAGAACGAGCGCGGCTTGAGGCGGGGGAGGGTGTTCATCTGGGCGCGGCTCTCCACCTGGAAGACGCCGATGGTGTCGGCCCGGCAGAGGTCGTCGTAGACGGCCTGGTCGGTCATTTCGAGCTGGCCGAGGTCGATCGTCACCCCCCGCGTGGCGCGGATGTACTTGAGGCAGTCCTGCAGCACCGTGAGCATGCCGAGGCCCAGCAGGTCGATCTTGACGAGGCCGACGGGGTCGAGGTCGTCGCGCTCCCACTGGATCACGGTGCGCCCCGGCATCGACGCCGGCTCGATGGGGACGACGGTGCGCAGCGGCTCGCGCGTGAGCACGAAGCCGCCGACGTGGATGGAGCGATGGCGCGGCGCCTGGTGCAGCCCGGCGACGATGTCCGGCAGCACCTGCACGCGGCGGTCGCGTGGGTCGAGGCCGGCCTGGGCGAGGATGGAGTCGGCGGACGGCCGGTCGGCGACGGGCGCGGCGCCCGGCGCGCCCGCCGCGGCGCCGGCTTTCGTGCTGCGGGCGCTCGGGCTGCCGTATGGCTCGTACGCCGCGTCCGGCGCGGGGCGGTCGCGCGATGTCATCCGCGCACCCTTCCGTCGCGCCAGTTCCGGCCGCCCCGCCCGGGCCGCGACCTCGCGCCGCGCATCGGCATCGGGATGACCCTCGTCAGGCGGCCGGGCGGCGGCCGCACGCGCGTCCGCCTTCACCGCGCGCGCGCGCGTCGTCGCCTCGGTGCCATGCACCATCCCCTGCCCGAGGCGCTCGGCGAGCAGCTTCTCGGCGCTCCACTCCGCCGGCCGCTTGCGCGGGTCGTCAGGCACGCCGGGGCGGTCGCTCTGCGGGTCGAGGTCGTAGTGCCGCCCGAGCATCGCCTCGGCGGTCGCCCCTTCGCGCAGTGCCTCGGCGGTGGCCTGCGCCGAGAAACGGTCGGAGAGCGCGCTCAGCACGTCGGCCTGCTCGACGGAGAAGCCGAGCACGCGAGCGGCGTCGCGCACGGCCGAGCGCCCGCGATAGGTGATGTGCTCGCAGACCATCGCCGCATGCTCGCGGCCGTAGCGCTCGTAGACGTACTGCAGCACCGTCTCGCGGTCGCGGTGGGCGAGGTCGATGTCGATGTCCGGCGCCTCCTGTCGTTCCTCGCTCAGGAAGCGCTCGAAGAGCAGTCCCATGCGCACGGGGTCGATGGCGGTGATGCCAAGGCAGTAGCAGACGACGGAGTTGGCGGCTGAACCACGCCCCTGGCAGAGGACGCCGGCGCGCCGGGCGAATCGCACGATGTCCCAGACGATGAGGAAGTAGCCGGCGAGTCCGAGCCGGCCGATGATGTCGAGTTCGTGGGCGATCTGGGTGCGATGGGCGTCGGGGAGGGCGGTCGGGCGCGCGGCGCGCGGTGGCTGGCACGGGTCGCGGGCGGTGCCGCGCTGTCCGGCGGCGACGTCCGGTCGCCGTCCGATCCGCTCCTCGGCGCCCTGTTCCACGAGGCGTGCGAGGTATTCGTCGGCGGTCACGCCGGGGGGGAGCGGGAAGGCTGGCAGGGTGGGCTTCATGTCCGCCAGCCGGAACGTGCATTGCTCGGCGATGCCTGACGTGGCGTGCAGCCCCGACGGGTCGAGCTGCCAGCGCCGCTGCAGCTGTTCCGCGCCTTTCAGGTACCACTCGCCGCTGGGGCGGAGCCGGGTTCCCATCTCGTCGAGTGTGCGCTGGTGCCTGAGGGCGCAGAGCACGTCGTGCACGATGCGCCCGGTGGGGTGGGCGTAGTGCACGTCGTTGGTCACCACCCAGGGGATGTCCAGCGACCGGGCCAGCGGGATGAGCTGCCTGACGAGCAGGCGCTCCTCGGGGAGGTGGTGGTCCCAGACCTCGATCGCCAGGCGCCGCTCGAAGATGTCGAGCAGCGTGGCGGCGGCCTCACAGGCGCCGTCGGGGTCGCCGGCGGCGAGGCGCGACGGCACCCAGCCGCGCGGGCAGCCGGTGAGGGCGAAGATGCCGCGGGCATGCCGGGCCAGGGTGTCGAGCGTGACCGCGGGCTCGCCCCGCGGGGTGTCCATCCGCGCGCGGGTGATGAGCGACGCGATGTTGCCGTATCCCTGGCGGGAGGTGGCGAGGCAGACGAGGTGCGTGCGGTCGTCGCCAACGCGCAGCGAGACCTCGGCGCCGATGATGCCGTCGACGTCGAGTTCCCGTGCCGCCTGCGCGAAGCGTACCGCACCGCCGAGGTCGTCGTGGTCGGTGAGCGCCAGCGCCGGCATGCCTAACGCCTTGGCCCGCGCCACCAGCGCCTCGGGCTCGGCGGCGCCGTCGAGGAGCGAGAAGACCGAGTGGCAGTGGAGCTCGACGTAGGTGGGGCGACGCGGGGCCCCGGGTACGGGACGCGGGGCGCCTCCGCCGGCCGCCGCCCGTTCCCCGTCAGTCATACCATCCCTGCACGTACCACGCCCCGTCGTCCGGGACGCCGTCGTGGAAGAGCAGGAGCGTCCCCTCCCGGTCCCCGCCGCCCGCGGCCTCCTCGCACCGCCAGTAATCGCGCGCATAGCCGTCCTTCCACCAGTCGCCGGCGAGTCGCTCGGGGCCGCGCGTCTGCTCGAGGCAGACGCGCCGGCCACGCCACCAGAGCACGCGCGGCGTGCCGTTCTCGCACTCGACGTTCACCGGTTCGGGATGTTCCAGTTGCCGGAGCGCGGGCGTGACCGGAAGGCGTCCGGCACCGGCCGGCGTGGATTCCCGCGGCCGATCCCGGCGTCGGCCCGACGCCGGGTGTCCTCGATCCGGCCGGCGCTGCCGGCGCGTTTCGGCGCCCGGGTTCCCGCCCTCGTCGTCGATCGTCACCCACGCCCCCGCCCGCTCCGGCCGATGTTCATCCCGTGCCACCGGAAGCACGACGGCGTCGGGACCGAGTTCGGCGCGCAGGCGAGCGAACGCGGCGTCGGCGGCCGCCGGATCGCGCCATCCCGGGTCGAGCAGGTCGCCCTGATCCCCGCTGAGTGGTGTCGTGGCGAGGATGGCCACCGTCACGCCACAGACCGCCGCCGAAAGCGTCCAGTGATCGAGCAACGCGCGACAGCGTTCGAGCAGCGGGACGGCACGCGCCAGTGGCCGGGGGAGCCGGATTTCGCGGGTGATCGTGTGTGCGCGCGCCGTTCCGGGATGTGCGCCCCGGGCATCGTCGAGGGTGAGGGTGATGGCCAGGGTTGCCGCGGCGCGCCCGTCGGTGACGAGGTCGCGGACGAGCCGGTCGAGCGCGGCGCGCACCAGGAAGAGCACCGGCTCCATCGTGGTTACTGCCGGGACGAGGTCGGCCGAGGCGGCGCGCGCGACGTCGGCGCGGGCGAGAGTGGGGCGGCGGCGGTCCTCTCCCCGGGCCAGGCGCCACGCCGCGAGCCCCCCGGCGCCCCAGCGCCGCTCGACGTCCTCCGCCGCCAGCGCCGCGAAGGCGCCGGTGGTCCGGAGGCCTAACGCGACGAGCGTCTCCCGCAGCTCCTCGTCCATCGGGAGCAGGCCGAGCGGGGCAGGGGCGAGATAAGCGGCGCAGCCACCCGGGGGGACGAGGACGGGAGGCGCGGCCGTTGGTCCGTTGGTGGCGCCGCGGCGTGCCCGTGTCCCGTCCCGCCGCTGTGCCCAGGTGGCCGCCCGCGCCGCCACGCACGAGTCGGCGATTGCGACGCGCGCCTGGGGGTGCCAGGGGCGGGCGATGGCGAGCAGGGCGCTGGCGAGGGCGGGTTCGCCGCCTGTGGCGCCGAAGCCGGACGCGCCGATCCACCAGAGGCCGGGGGCACCGGCGACCGGCGTGACCTGCGGACTGGCAGCGAGCAGGGCGGCGCTGGCGCGCCGGACCGCATCGGTGATGGCCACGTCGTCCCAGGCGAGGACCTGCAGGTCGGCGCATCGCGAGCGGGCCTCGTCGACCGTCATGCCGGCGCGGATGCGGAAGCGCGCGGCCGCCGCCGTCACGACTCGCAGGCGTTGTCCCTCGGCCAGGGCGAGGGGGAACTCGTCCCAGTGGCGGTCAGCAGGAGCCGTCGTGCGGGGTGAAGAGGAAGGCGTCCCGGCTGGCGGCGGGTTCGGCGCACCGGCGCTTGCGGGCGAGGGTGCTTCCATGGGGTGCGTTCGCGGCTCCGGGTCCCGGGTGCCGGGGTGGTGCCCCGACTTTTTCTCCCCGCCGGTTGCGTGTTGCCACACCGCGCCGATCGGGAACCTCGGGATACGCACACAGGCGACGCGCCACGTCGATTGCACAGCCGACCTCCACGGAATGAAGCCTTCCCCCCTTTTCCACCATGATGCGCAGCCCGCGCGCCGGCGGTCCGGTCCCGTCGGGAGTGCGGGGGCCACCGGTGCCTAACGATCGCGCTCCCGGGACGCCCCGCCACCGGCGCGGGCGTCGCCCGCCGCCCCCGGGAGGGAAGAATCCCCGGCCCGTGCCCCCTCTGTCCCCGGGCCCGGTCCGCTCCACCCGCAATCGCACCGCGCTTCCCACCATCGTCCCGGACGGCCCCTCGCCCACCACCACCACCAGCGCCGCGTCGCGGTCGCGGGCGAGCCTCGTCAGGCGGATGGCGACCGGCCGCGACAGCGGCGGCCCGCCGTCGAGCACCACGATCCCGAAGGCGCCGCTCCGCAGCAGCACGTCGGCGCACCAGGCGCTGCGCCCGGCATCCGGCGGGCGCACCACCCACAGGCGCCCGGTGTCACCCAGCCCGGCCCAGTCGCGCGGGGCGAGCGTCCGCGATCCGTCGACGTAGGCGACCCATCGCCCCGCGGCGAGCCCTCCCGCGACGAGCTGGCGAACCAGCGTCGTCTTTCCGCCTCCCCTGACGCCGAGCACCTCGGTGAGCCGGCCACAGGGAAGGCCCCCATCGGTCAGTGCCCCATCCAGCGCCGGGATCCCCGTGGGCACCGCCCCGCGGCTGCTCCCATCCACCCGGGGAGGAGGGGCGACCACGGCGAGCTGCTGGCGCAGGGCGGAAAGCGAGGACATGCGGGAGCCTGGGTGACGAACGCTGAGGAGGAGGCGTGAGGCGGGGAGAGATGTATACCGAACAAACACCGAAAATCAATGAGACAAAAAACCCCCGGCAGTGTCCGGCGAAGACCGGATCCATCGCGCGGCCGCTATGGGGCGGGCGATGCCCGTACCTTTGGCATCATGGCCACCCGACCCGGCTCTTCCCCGCCATACAGCGGTCCCGTCTTCGACGGGCCGGGAGGGCACCACTCGATGAAGGCAGGCGCCACCATGTCCACCAGAACGACCGAGGTTGCGCGCGCGGGCATCACGATGGGAAGCGCCCTCGCCATCACGATCTCCTGGAGTGTCCATCACTCGATTCTCTGGGCGATCATCCACGGCTTCTTCTCGTGGTTCTACGTCGTCTACTACGCGCTCACGCGCGCCTGATTCCCGTGCCCGCGTGACGGCTCCGTCGCGCGCGGCCCTCCGGTGGTCTCCAGCGCGAAAGCCAGCTGCGCGTCATCCGCCCGGGGGGAGTGGCGGACCGCCCCCATGTCGTCGTCGGTGCCGCCGTCCGCCCAGGCCATGCCGGCGCGGGCCGTCCCGTCGCGCGCCGCCCCCCGCTCCTCGGGCGTCCCGTAGCGCACGCCGTGCTCGCGACAGCGCTCGCGGAGAAAGCGGCGGAGTCCCTCACGATACCGGTCGCTCATCTGCGTCCCGTCCGCGTAGGCGGCGCGATACCGCGCGGCGAACTGCGGGAATTCCTGTGCGATGAAGGGGAGGTACCGCTGGCGGGCGGTGGCCTGCAGGCGGAGCGCACAGGCGTTGACGTGCGTCGCCCCCGCCAGCGCCACCTGCCTGACGAGTGCGTCGAGCATCGCCGGCCGGTCGGTGATTCCCGGCAGCACCGGCATGATGTTGACGCCGGTGTCGATCCCTGCCGCGCGGAGGCGGCGCACGGCCCGCAGCCGCGCCTCGGGCGTCGGTGCCCGCGGCTCGATGCGGCGGGCCAGCTCGCGATCGAGCGTGATGAGCGAGACGTGCACCGTGAGCGATGAGCGCTGCGACAGGCGCGCGAGCAGGTCCACGTCCCGCGTCACCAGCGGGCTCTTGGTGATGATGACCACCGAGAGCCGCTGCTGTGCCGCGAGCACCTCGAGCACGCCGCGCGTCACCCGGTAGCGACGCTCCGCCGGCTGGTAGGGATCGGTGGCGGTGCCGATGACGAGCGCCTCACCGCGCCAGAGCCCGGCCAGGCGATCCCCGCGCGATGCCGCACCGCCGCCCTTCCTCCCGGGCCCGGCCACGGCGTCCCGGCGGCGCGTGCTGGCGGCGAAGGTCGCCGCCAGCACCTCGGCGGCATTCCGCTTCACGAAGATCCGCCGCTCGAACGCCAGCCAGGGCGGCAGGCCGGCGAGCTCCCTGGCCAGCGCCTCGTCAGGCGCGGCGGCCATGGTCCGCTCGGCGACGTACCGGTGTGCATAACGAGCGTAGCAGTAGGCGCACCCGAATGCGCAGCCGACGTAGGGGTTGACCGACCAGAATCCCATCCGGGTCGTCTCCGGCCCGTTCAGCACGCCCCTGGCAATGGCGTCGTAGTACCGGATGTCCGACTGCGCGCCGAGCGCCTCGACGACGGGGAGTCGCCGGGGCGCGTGAGTGTCGAGTGGAAGGAGGACCTGCTGCATTCGGATTCCCCGGCCCGGCTGTGCGCGATGAAATGGTCCGCGATCAGTAATACCGAAGAAATACCGAAAGTGCAACCAGCTACTATAAACCGTTGGCACACAAGATCTTTCGCAGGACTGAAGGTTCCATTTCTGCCGGCACGGTGCGATAAAAGGATTCAATTGCGTGTCTCGCAGGCGGAGCAACGGGCGGGTTTCGAGCGCCCGACTCGGCGCCGATCGCGCACATGGAGGCACCGCGTTGGCAGCCACACGCCGCCCGGGTACGTTGGCTGCACTGCGTTCGTGCCGTGCCGCACCCCATCCGTCCTCGCCATGCTCTCCGCGCAGGAACTCGTCTCCGCCATCCGCCGCCGCCGACTCTCCCCGGTCGAAGTCGTCGATGACTTCCTGGCGCGCATTGCCCGGCTGAACCCGCGGCTGAACGCGTACCTGGCGGTGTTCGAGGAGCAGGCGCGGGAGGCGGCCCGGCGCGCCGAGCGCGCGGTGATGGCGCGTCGTGCGCTCGGTCCACTGCACGGCGTTCCGGTTTCCATCAAGGACCTCGTGTTGACGGTCGAGGGGCGCACGACGGCCGGCTCGCGGATCTTCGGCGATGGCCTGCCGGCCGGAGAGGATGCGCCGGTCGTGCGTCGCCTGCGCCGTGCGGGAGCGATCGTGCTCGGCAAGACGAACCTCCATGAGGTGGCACTGGGCGTCACCTCGGAGAACGAGCATTTCGGACCCGTGCGAAATCCCTTCGACGTGGAGCGGGTGGCCGGAGGGTCGAGCGGCGGATCCGCCGCGGCGGTGGCCGCGGGACTGGGACCGCTCTCCGTGGGGACCGACACCCGCGGTTCGATCCGCATTCCATCGGCGTGCTGCGGCATCACGGGCCTCAAGCCCACGCGCGGACTGGTGTCGCTGGAAGGGATCGTTCCCCTGAGCCCGACGCTCGACCATGCGGGGCCGATGGCGCGGAGTGCGGCCGATTGCGCGCTGATGTTCGGCGCCATGGTGGCCGGACGCCGCGCCGCGCCGGTTCGGCGGAGCGTGCGCGGGCTACGCATCGGGCTCTCCGGGTATCACCTGCGCGACCTCGACGCACCGGTCCAACGCGCGATCGAGCGTGCGATCGACGAGCTGCGGCGCCTGGGGTGCCGGGTGCGCGACGTCGAGATGCCGGGGCTCGAAGGTGTTCAGGAGGCCTCGGTCGTCATCACGGCGTCGGAGGCGGTCGCATATCACGATCCGTACCTGCGGACCGAGCCCGGCGCGTACGGCCCCCGGGTGCGGGAGCGCCTCGAAGGCGGCTATCAGTGGCGCGCGCTCGACTACCTGCGGGCGCGGACCGTCCGGGAGCGGGTCGGGCAGGCATTCGAGGAGGTCCTCGGCGACGTGGATTGCCTCGTCGGGGCGACGATTCCGGCGCTGCCGCCCCGCATCGGCGCCGCTGCCGTCCGGATCAACGGACGCGATGCGCCGACCGTCGACCAATTCACGCGCTGCAACGCGCCGCAGAACATGGCGGGTGTCCCGGCGCTGACGCTGCCGTGCGGCGTGGCGAGCGGCGGGATGCCGGTCGGGGTGCAGTTCATCGCCGCGCGAGGAAACGACGCCCTGTTACTCGCGCTCGGCGCGGCATTCCAGCGCGCGACGGACTGGCACCTGCGCGCCCCGCGCCTCCGATAGCGCCCGGGCACGCTGCCGGTGCGCGGTCGGAACGTGCCCGGCGCATTATCTTACGGCCTCGATCCCCGGCGCCTGACGGGAACCGCGCTGGCAAAGAGGGCAGCGGCGGGGACGCAACACGGTCTACGGTGGGGACACCGATGCCTCTTTCCGACATCGAGATTCAGCGTGAACTGGGTGCCGTTCCCGGCTGGACGCGCCGCGGTGCGACCCTCACGCGCTCGTTCGAGTTTCCGGACTTCGCGGCGGCGATGGCCTTCGTCAACCGCGTTGCCGACGCCGCCGAGGGCATGAACCACCATCCCGACATCGACATCCGATACACGAAGGTGACGTGCCATCTCAGCACGCACTCGGCCGGCGGCATCACCCGGCGGGATTTCGCCCTTGCGAAGGAGATTGAGGGCGTCGTTGCGCCATGAGCGCAGGCGTGCGCCATTCCCAGGGGGAGAATGAAGCGGGGCCGGCGATCCTGATCGCCGGCCCCGCTCGTCAATCAGCGGTGCCGTTCCCGCGATGCGTCAGTTCCGGCGGCCACCACCGAGCAGCGACAGGATCGCGATGAAGATATTGAGCAGGTCGAGGTAGAGCGAAACGGCGGCCAGCACATAGTCATCGGGACCAAAGACGTTTCGCAGGCGCCAGGTGTCGAAGATCAGGAGGCCGCTGAAGACGAAGATCGTCGCGCCGGCCAGCCAGAGCGACGCGACTGCGCTCTGGAAGAACAGGTTGAGCAGCGCGGTGGCGATAAGGACCCACAGGCCCACCATGAAGAAGCCGCCCCACGCACTGAAGTCGCGCCGGCTGAACCAGGCGTAGAGGGTCAGCACGCCAAAGGTAGAGCCGGTCAGCAGTGCTGCCTCGCCGATGACGCCCGGATTGTTCGCTCCGTAGACGTAGATGATCGGCGAGATCGCGATTCCCTCGATGAACGTGAAGAGAAAGACGAGCCCGATGTTCGCCGGAAAGGCCTGGCGGAAGTACTGGGCGCCGAACAGGGGCGCCAACACCGCGGCGAAGGTGAGAAAGGGATGCCGGGCGACCAGGCTCATGAGGGCCGGCTGTCCCATGGCGAACGAGACGCCTCCCATGGTGACGAGCACGCTTGCGAGGACGAGGAGGTACGTGCGGCGCACCAGCGTCGCGCGCTCTTCTCCCGTCCGGACCCGCACACCCTGGAGGCTGGCCTGCATCGGTCGGAACGAAATGCCCATGACGAATCCTCGAAGACGAAAGTCCAGCCGGGAATATAGGGACTGAGCCCGCCTCGGCGGCTCTGCAGTACCCCGGAATGACCGAGAGGAGCCGGGGCGTGCGCCCCCCGGCTCCTCTCGCCTGTCGGTGACCGCCGCGGACTTACCGCTTTCGCAATTCCACGCTGCCGTTCACGGTCGTGAACCGGATGCTGCGTCCACCCTTGCCGACCGTGGCACGGAGGCGGCGTGGATTGATCCGCCCGCTGATCGTCATCGGGAAGTCGGAGGAGACATGGCCGTTCACGGTCCGCATGTCGACGTCGGCGTCGAGGCCGTCAGGCACGTAGACCGTGATCGACCCGTTGACGGTCTCGAAGTCCAGGTCGCGGTCGCCGACGTCGCCCATATGCACTTCGACGTCTCCGTTCACCGTGCTGGCGCGCACGGGCCCGCCGGACGACGTGGCGGTGATGCCGCCATTGACCGTATGCGCCTCGACTTCCGAGCCGGCGCGGTCGATGTCGAGCGCGCCATTCACCGTGCTCACGTCGAGGCGGACGCCGGCCGGCAGGTGCACGGTGAACTCCACGGCGACGTCGTTGTCGCGGTTGTTCCGATCACGCTGCCGGTGGTACCCGTCCTCGTCGCAGGTGGTCTCCTGGTTCCAGATGGCGCAGATCAGCACGTCCTGGCTGCCGGAGCCGATCTGCTTCACCTCGATGCGGACGTCATCGGGATTGCCGCGCCGCCAGCTCTTGACGGCCGAGACCTCGACTTCGCTCGACGAGCCGCGATCAACGTGCACCGCGCCGTTGAGGTTGCGCACATACAGCCAGTGTCCCGTCGGGACGCTGCCGTGCCACTGGAAGCTCCGGTCCGTCGAGCGCTGCGCGCCCGCGCCCGGTGCCACGAGTACGGTCGCGGCGAGTATGAGTGCGATGCGCTTCACCGTCTTCTCCTGGGCTATCGGCGCGATGCGCGCCGGATCGTGATGTCGCCACTGAACGTCTGGGCCACGACGTGGGCGTCTCCGCCGCCGAGCGTGAACTCCAGCCGGGGGTTCCTGACGCGGTTGGTGCCCGGCTGCAGCGTGACGGGGAACTGCGAGTCGAGGTTGCCGCTGTAGGTCTGCACGGCGAACCGCGCGCTGGCGTCGGGCGGAATGTCGAGCGTGACGTCGCCGGAGTGGGTGTGGAACTCGTACTCACCGCGCGCGGCGAGCGGGCCGCGATAGACGACCTCGCCCCCAACGGTGGACGCCGAGACGTCCGGGGAGCGCACGTTGGAAAGCGTGAGGTCACCGCCGGTCGACTCCAGATGCACCGAGCGTCCCTCCACGTCGTCCACGTCGATCGAGCCGCTGACAGTCCCGGCCTCGAGCTCTCCGCGCAACCGGGAGGCGCGCACGTCTCCCGAGAGCGTCTGCAACTCGATCCGTCCGGCGCCGTCGACGACCTCGAGGTCGCCGCTCGTCGTGGAGGCGTCGACGGGCCCCTTCACGCCATGACTCGTGAGGCTGCCCGAGGTGCTGCGCAGGATGACGCGCACACCCTCCGGGACGGTGATGTCGAACCGGGTGTCACCGAGACGGCCATGCACGGACTCGCTCTCCAGCGTGATGCGCGACGACGAGAAGCGCCAGCGCAGGCGACCGCGCTCGGAGGAGGCCTTCACGTGCGCCTCGCCTCGCGTGGAGCCGTTCACCACGATATCCCCGGAGATGCTCGTCAGGTCGAGCACGCCGTCGCGGGAAAACGTGAAGGTGGTGTCGACACGCTGCCCGCCGTCCTGCAGGTCGTCGTCGTGCCAGGACCAGTCGTGAAGCTGCTTTCCGACCATCCGCATGGTCCGGTCGATGGTCTCCTCCACCATGGCGCCGATCTGCTCCGCGGCGCGGGCCGCTTCCCTGGCGCGCGGCGACTGCGCCGGGAGCGCGGGGGCCGCCAGCAGCGTGGTCGTCAGGCAGAGTGTCACGATCGTCCGCATTGTCATGTCCTCAGCTGCGCGCCGGCAGCAGTGCCACGGTCCGCAGCAGCCCGAGCTTCTTCTCGAGTGCCTGGTTGAGCTGTTCCATCAGGAAGGCGCTGGCGGAGTCCTGCGCCAGCGCCGCCCGTGCCTCGCCGATGGCGCGATCGATCGTCGACAGGCTGTGCTCGACGATCGCCACCGTGGCGGGATCGAGATCCTGCCGGCGGACGTCGAGCACCGTGCGCAACTTCGCGATCTCCCGGTCGTAGGTCACCGTGGCCGGAACGGCGTCGCGCCGGACCGTGGTGACTGTCGTGGGTGCGGCGCTGCCCGGTTCAGCAGGAACCGCCCCGGGCGCGACATCGCTCGCTGGAGCGACGGTCGGCGACGCCGAGGCGACCGGTGCGATGCCCGGAGCGCTGCCGGAGTGTCTGGCGACCGTGAGCGTGTAGGTCACGCCGGAGGTCACGAGGACGAGGGCCGCCGCGGCGAATCCGAGCCGCCAGCCGCCGCGGCTGCGCGATGACGCCGGCGCCACCGGCACGAATGGAATCACCGGCGCCTCGATGCGTGCAGCGATCCCCTGCCAGAGATCGCGGGAGGGCGCCAGCTCCGGGAGCCCGGCGGCACCCCGGCGCAGGGCCTCGAGGTCGCGCACGAGGGCCGCACACCGCAGGCAACCGCCCAGGTGGGCCTCGATGGCGAGCCGCGTGCCGCGATCCACGTCGCCCTCGAAAAAGTCGGCGAGCAGTGCGTCGATCCTGTCGCACGTCATCGGCATGGCATTCATCGTTCCAGCGCCTCCCTCAGCAGGAGCCGGGCCCGGTGCAGCTGGGCCTTGCTCCCTCCAGCGGTGATGTCGAGCATCTCCGCGATTTCCTCGTGCTTGAAGCCTTCCACGTCGTGAAGCACGAAGATCCTCCGTGCCCCGGGCGGAAGCCCGGCGATTGCCTTCTCGAGGTCGAGTGCCTCACCCGGCGCAAACCCTGCCGGCGCCGCCGGTCGTTCCGCCGCCACGTCCCCATCGTCGGACGCGGCGTACCGCTGCCGCTCCCGTCCCTCCGTCTTCCGCGCGTTGAGCACCACGTTGACGGCCAGGCGATGGAGCCATGTCGTGAACGCGGACTCCCCGCGAAACAGCGGCAGCTTGTTCCACGCCCGCACGAATACGTCCTGCGTGAGCTCTTCGGCCACCAGCCGATCCCCCGTCATCCGCACGCAGAGTGCGAAGACGCGGTTGACACTTGCACGGTACAGTCGCTCGAACGCCTGCCGGTCTCCGGAGGCGGCCATCGCGACGTCTGCCGCGTTGCGATCGTCCTGCAGGGCGTCGCTGTCGATGATCGGCACCGTCATCCGTAGTTCGGTCCTCAGCGCTCGTCCAGTCAGATGGCCGGGACACCGCGAAGGTTTGAACGGACGGGGCCGTTTCCTACTGCGGCGCGGCGCTGAGCTCCCGGACGAGCGCCGGGATGTCCTGAGGCCGGTCCACCAGGAAATCCGCACCGGCCTCGATGAGCACACTACGGGAGAACGGCCCCCAGGTGACTGCCATCGTCCGCACCCCGGCGTCTCGCCCGGACCTGACGTCGTACGGAGAATCCCCGACGAAGACGGCCCGTGCCGGCGCGACGGCCAGCTGCGCGAGGGCGAAGCGGACGGGCTCCGGGTCGGGCTTGTGGCGCTCCGTGAGGTCGCAGCCGACGACGAGCTGCACCAGGTGCCCGAGCCCGACGTGGGAGAGTGCGCGCTTCGCCAGGGGAGTCATCTTGCTGGTTACCACACCCAGCGGATGGCCGGCGGCGTCGAGCGCGCTCACCATCTCCGGCACGCCGTCGTAGGCCCGGAGCAGGCGATCGTGGTTCGCCAATTGGTACTCGCGGTAGCGTGCGATCAGGAGCCGGAGGTCGTCCTCGCCCGTCGCATACGGCGTGAACTGGGTCACCAGCGGCCGGCCGATGCTGCCGAGGAACTCCGACTCCGTCGGCGCCGGTCCGGGACGCTCGAACGCATGGCGCGCGGAATTGACGATGAGCTCGATCGAGTCGACGAGGGTGCCATCGAGGTCGAACAGCACGACGAATGGAGCGGGTGCGGGCATGGCGCAAGATCACCGGGCGCCCCCTGCGCGCGACAGGAGGCGAACACGCCTTTCCACGGGAGGACGCCCCGGCGAGCCGCCTCAATCGGCCTCCGGGCGGGAATGGCCGCCCAGGGCGAGCACGGCGAGCAGGACCGCCGGTGCAGTCTCGGCGCTGTCGCGCCGTTCGTCGTCCCAAGGATGCAGCATGTCCCGGAGGGCATCCAGCGCGGCGAGCGGGTCGTCAGGCGCGCCACCCGCTCTTGCACGGCCTGCGAGCCAGTCCGCGAGCGAGCGTTCAGCGCCGGCTCCTCTCGCCCGGAGCAGCAGGCGTCGACACTCCGCTCCGCGCGCGGCGAGGTCGGCACGCCGGTGCCGTGGCGCGCGGCTCACGAGGCGATCGATCTCGCGAAGGGCGCGACGATGCGCGATGGCCGGCGTGAGACGCGCCGGCGCCGCAAGGCGGGCGCCCCGGAGCTCGGCGAGCCACCGGTGCGCCGCCGCCAGCGCGCGAGGCATCACGGCGTCGCGTGTCTCCTGGCATGTGCTGGCCCGTGCCGCGGCCTTCCGGTGTACGAGCGCGGCCTCGACCACGGGACGGCGTCCCCCGGACCACCCAGCGCGAGGATCGGGCAATGGCAGGCTGTCGAGGACGTCGAGCAGGCGGTCGATGTCTTCGCGTGCCCCGGGCGGCGAGAGCACCGCCAGGTGGAGCATCGCGCCGACCCGGGCGAGTGCGATGGCGCTCCACTCCCCGTGCAATGGCCCCTCCGGCATCCAACCCTGGAGCAACTCGTCGGCCGCCACTATCGGCGGCTCAGCGACCTGGAGCCACTCGCCGAGGCGCTGTCGAAGCGTTTCCGCCAGCGCCGCCGGGTCCCGCGGCCGTGCACGGGAACCCGAATGACCGGGCTGCGTCCCGACAAGGGCGGCGTGGACATCGAGCCCGGTCGCCGCACTGGTGGCGCGCATCAGGCGCGCCTTGCGGCGAAGGGCGCTGACGACCGGCCGCAGCAGCGGCCCGCCACCGGGTCCGCCGCACGCGTACACGAAGACGCTCACGTTAGGCGATCCGATGCGACGCACGCGCCCGACGCGTTGCTCCAGCCGCGCCGCCGTCCACGGCAGGTCGAGATGCACCACGACGCTCGCGCGCTGCAGGTCCAGTCCCTCGCTGAGCACGTCGGTTGCCAGCAGCAGCGAGATGGTCCGTGCGCGGACCTCACGCGCGCCGCGGGCCGGCTCGAACGCGCGCAGCACCTCCTGCCGGCCGATGCGACCGGACGCGATCCATGCGCCGCCGGCGGTGACGAGGGCAACGCCGGGTTCGTCGCGCAGCCGGCGGTAGAGCGCGCGGGCGGTGTCGGCAAAGGAGGTGAACGCGACGAGCCTGGCCCCGGGATGCTCCCGTCGCAACCGGCGCAGGTGATCGGCTCGCACGGCGTCGGCGTCTGCCGACGCGTCCAGCCGCCGACGCGCTTCCTCGACGCCGAGCACGTGCCGGGTGACCGCGGCGCGCAACTCGGTGGCGCCCGCGGGTGATTTGCCCGGGACCAGCAACTCCGGGAACGCCAGCTGGAGCGTGCCGTCCAGGGATGTCCAGGCGGCGAGTTCGTGCCGCGTGGGCCAGCGTCCCGCGTCGAGGGCGGCGGTGAGCGCTGCGGCGCGGAGCACCCGCCGGCGCAGGGTCTCGCGGAGTGCGGCGTCGGAGGACGCCCACGCACGGAGCAACCCGAGACGCAACAGCGCGTGCGCGACGCCGCCGTCCGCGGGCGGCACGGCCGGTGGAATTCGCCAGCAGGGCGCGCACCACGGCAGGCGACTGGGGCACCGGCAGCCAGCGCATGGGCACGACGTCGGGTAGCGGCAATGACGCCTGCACGGCGGACGGATCACGTCGGACGATCATGCGGGCGAGTTCGTCGTTGTCGAGGCGCTCCGCCGCCGCGCCCAGGAACAGCGCGAACAGCGCGACCATGTCGCGCGCCGAGTTGTGCACCGGCGTCGCCGAGAGCAACAGGACCTGCGCCCCGCGGGTGAAGCGGGCGAGCGCGTCATAGCGCCGGGTTCCCGGATTGCGGACGTGGTGCGCTTCGTCCACGATCACGAACCCTGGCCCGACGCTTCCGGCGTCCCATCGATTCCGGCCCATCGATTCGATCGACCACAGTGGTGCCGAGAGGCCGGCCTGCGCGAGCGACCGCATCCACATGGGACGCAAGCCCGCCGGCGCGACGATGCCGACGTCCCGGAAGCGTGACGCCACGGCGAGGGCGACGAAGGTCTTGCCCATGCCGGGGGCATCGGCGAGGAGCGCACCGCCATGCTGGTCGAGGATCCGCCGGAGGCGGGCGGCGGCGTCGACCTGGTGTGGCGCGAGGGTGACGGTGCCGAGCCTGGCGGCCCATGGGCCGCGCTCCATCCAGTGCTGCGCGACGTACGCGAGGACGTCGCGCGGCGCACGCAGCGTCATCCCGCCATCCATTCCAGGAGTGGCGCGATTGTGCGATGGCGGAGCCGGAAACAGTGGAGGACGGCCTCCAGCAACTCCGGCGAGGAGGGCGGATTGCCGGCGCGAGCGCGCACGGCGAGCGGCGCGAGGGTCGTGCGTGCGCGGTCCCAGTCGTCGGGCAGGGGCAGGCGCGAGACGGTCCAGGCGAGGAATCGCGCGTAGTTGCCGCGAGCCGGTTCGGCCAGGGCACCCAGCCACGCGGCCGCGACTGGCGAGTTCAGCACGGCGGCCAGCGCCCCTGCGTCGGCGTCGTCGCGGCAGCGGACGACGTAGCAGGTGTTGAGCGGCACGCCCGGATCGCCAGCCGGCAGCACGAGCGCCTGCGGTGAGCGGCCGAGATCGGCCCAGACCACGCGCGGGCGGTCGGCGCGGGCGGCGGTTGTACGAAAGAGCGACCACCACGCCGCGCTACCGCGTGCATCGGCACGGCCCCGCAGGCGCGTCTGCCACGGCAGGAGCCACTGACGAAGGCAGGGTGGGAGCCGAGTGAGGAGCCGGCCATCAGCGTCGTACGGAAAGACGAGGCAGGCGTCCGTCGTCACCTGGTGCCAGGCACGGATCGATTCGCCACGCAGGAGCGGCCGAATGAAGGCGCTTTCGACCCGCCCTCGCCGGTCGCCAGCGCCAACCCAGACGAAGGGTCCGTCCCGATCGAGCAGTCGTGCCACGAAGGCCTCGTTGACGCCGCACTTCACGCCGAGGGTGACGTCGCCGATGCCGGAGTCCACGAGGGCGCGGCCGGCATGGGAGAGTCGGTCGAATGCTGCCCGGGCGGCCGGGGGAAGCAGTACCCACGGAGCCCCAGGGGACTCGTCGAGCGCCAGCGTGGCGGCATCCGCGCGCCATGAGACGGCGATGTCCCTTCGATGCACGGTGACCGACACCGGGGCACGAGATGCGGGGCACGCGGCGTCGCGACGCCTCACGACGACGAGTGACGGATACACGGCAGCATCGAAGAGAGCGGGCGCACCGGACCAGTCCTCCAGCTGGCGCAACTCGTGCGCCGCCTGGACGATGCGGCGAGTACCGCCGCCGGCCAGTGACTTCCAGAGCTTCGCCGGGAGCAGCAGCGCAACCGCGCCCCCGCTCCGCGCCAGCGCCAGGCTTCGCTCCACGAAGAGGGCGGACAAGTCGACCTGCCCGGCAAAGCCTCGCGCCACGCCGGCGGCTCGCGCACCGGACTCCCACGCGGCGTGGCGATAAACCTCGAAGTCGCGACGGAGACGTTCCCGAACCCCGCACGGAATGCGATGGAGCCGGACCCAGGGAGGGTTTCCCAACACGAGGTCGAACCCGCC
The DNA here is from genome assembly GCA_963761075.1 of uncultured Gemmatimonadaceae bacterium. Lineage (GTDB taxonomy): Bacteria > Gemmatimonadota > Gemmatimonadetes > Gemmatimonadales > Gemmatimonadaceae > CAVXFN01. Next base: position 390,736 of record CAVXFN010000005.1, on the reverse strand, counting down.
GCGGGCTGCGATGTCCGGAAAGTGCGAGGCAAACGCGAACGGCAGCGGACCACCCGCTGCGAGGCGCACCAGCGCGCGCCGGCACTCGGCGGCGCGCAATCGCAGCTGCCGCGCCACGTCGCGCTCGTCGTCGAGGATGCCTCGCCGCCCGCCGAAGAGGTCCCGTCCGCGCGCCACGGCGAGCAGCGCACGACGCTCGGCGACGAGGCGCGCGAGCCTGGCCTCGAGCCACGTTCGCAGTGCCGACCGTTCGGATTGTTCCAGCTGGCGCGCCAGCGAGCGCTTTCGCGCACCCGTGGCACGCGCGTAGCGAACGCGCACCCGGGCGAGTGGCGCCAACCCGTCGCCGGCGACAACCGTGAAGTCGCCTCCCGCGAGTGCGTCGCCGCAGCGGATGTTGTGGTCCAGGTTCGGGAGGGGCGGAAGGCGCAGCGGGTCTCGCTCGGGGTCGTCGATCGTCACCGCGAGCCACAGGCGCAGCTCGCAGAGCCAGACGGCGGTGGGGTTCACGTCGACGCCGAACAGCGACTCGGCCACGACCCGTCGTCGCAGCACGTGCAGCGGTCGCGCGTCTCCGGCCATCCGCCGCAGTGCCGTGACCCGCTCCAGCGCGCACACCAGGAAGGCGCCCGAGCCGCACGCGGGGTCGAGCACCCGGAGGGAACGAAGCGCGTCGCGGGCGGCCACCGGCAACTCCTCAGGCGACAGCTCCCCGCGCAGGGCGCGGTCGAGGTCCGGGGCGTTGCCGATGAACGGAGCGAGCAGCGTTCCGATCGCTCCGTCGGCGGCACGCTCGACGAGCGAGGGCGGGGTGAAGAACGCACCCGTGTCGCGTCGCGCGCGCGCTGCCATGAGCGATTCGAATGCGCGCCCGAGCATCTCGGGGTCGATCGCCGTCTCGCTCCATCCGATCACCTCCTCGCGCGGCGTGAACCGGTATCGCAGGAGCAGGTCGTCGAACAGCGGCGCCCAGTCCTCGTCGCGGAACGTGAGCGTCCCTGCGCGTCGCTCGAGGGCGGAACGCTGAAAGAGCCCGCCGTTGAGGAACGGCAGTCGCCCGAGCGCGCGGGCCGCGGGCGCGCGGCGCGGCACCGGCGTGTTCAGCGTGCCGAAGAACAGCGGCCGCAGAACGCGGCGATCGAACGACCCTCCCGACGCCATGCAGCGGTCGAACGCATTGGCGAGGAATCGCGGGTCGCCGTCCAGCCAGCCGCGCGTCTGCAGGAAGGCCAGAAAGAGGAGCCGGCAGACGTGCAGCAGGGCAATGTCGGCGCGCGCGGCTGGCGTGGCATCGCCCCGCGCGGCATCGGCGAGGCAGACGACGAGTCGCTCCAGCGACATGTAGAAACGCGACGACAGCGCCTCGCGTCCCAGGATCTCGAGCCAGGCGGTGTGCACAAGGAGATCGTTGTGCGAGGTCACGCTGGCGAGCGCGATCGCGGTATCGAGATCGCTCGGGTGCAATCGCGCGAGGTCGAGATCGATCGCGGAGACGCTGGCTGGATGGTGGGCGCCGTTCCACGTCGCCATGACAAGCTCGCGCCGGTCCGGCACCGCGAACAGCGCCAGCCAGAGGAAGTGCGGTGCGCGCTGAACGAGCGTGCCGGCGATGGCGCGCAGCTGGTCGCGGGCCGGCGTCGGATCGCGACTGACGACGAGCAGTGCGCGCGTCGTTCCCGGCCCGGGTGCCATGTCCACCGACCCCAGTCCCGCGGGGATGCCCAGTTGCGTCCGGGCGGCGGCGCCCAGCGGTTCCGCATCGCCGAACCGGAAGGCGCGGGCCAGCGCGGCCAGGCCGCCGGCCGTGGTTGCGTGTTGCAGGAGTGACTGCCACTGGAGACGGCTCGGCACGCTCGACGGTACCGGCAACGCGCCCGATGCCCGTCATCGTCCGATTGCGGCCCGGGCGACGATCGCGCGCCCCCTGGCGCGCGGCTCGCTCGCCAAACCGGAGAGCGGGCGTTATCGTCCCCCGTCGATCCGCAACGGGTCCGGCAACGCGCGTTTCATGGGAGGCGACCGGCAGATGCCCGATTCGGCATCGGTGAGCCTGACGAAGCTGCAGCACAACATCGTCCTGCGGCTCGTCGTGTACTACGGCGCGCTGGCGGCGGTGGCGCTGCTGGCGGCACAGCTCGTGCCTGCCGACGTGCGTGCGGCCCTGCGCGAATCGATGCAGCCGCTGCTCGGCTACGGTACCTCGGCCGGGGGTGGGCTCGCCGACGCCGCGCGCAGCGGCCAGGAGCTTCCGCCGGCGATCGTCCTGCTGATGTCGATCGTGGCCGCGATGGCGGCCCTCCTGCTCTCGCTCCCGCTCTCCTGGGTCTACATGTTCACCCGGCAGAAGAAGGGGTACTCGCAATCGGTGGTGCACAGCCTGGTGCTGCTGCCGATCGTGGTCGCGATGGTCGCGACGCTGGTGCGGAACAGCGTCGCCCTCGCGTTCAGCCTGGCGGGCGTCGTTGCCGCGGTGCGGTTCCGCACCACGCTCGAGGACAGCAAGGACGCCGTCTTCGTGTTCGCGGTGATGGCCCTCGGCCTGGCGTGCGGTGTCCAGCTCGAGATCGCCTCGGTGCTCTCGGTGCTGTTCGTCGCGGTGACGCTCGTGCTGTGGTACTCGGACTTCGCGCGGACCCCCCGGCGCTCGAAGGGGCTCGCGCCGAGCAGCACATGCGGCGCGCGATTGCCCTGGCCAACCGGACGAGCCAGTTCGTGGCGCGGCTGGACCGGGAGATCCTCGACACCATGGCCCCGGCGCAACTCGATGCGCTGCAGGGGCGCCTCGAGAAGCGCCGCACCGAGCTGGAAAGCAAGAAAAAGAAGAAGAAGGGCGGTGACGAGGCCGAGGACGATGACGGCGGGCCGCGATTCGACGGTCGCCTCACCATCACCGTGAGCGACCCGGACCAGGCGCAACCCGCCGTCGAGGCGCTGCTGGAGTCGTCGCTCAAGCGGTGGAAGATCGTGCGCATGGAGCGGGGGGACGGCGAGGCCGTGATCGTCTACGCCGTCCGTCCTCGCAAGGGCAACTCCCTCGACACCGTGGCGCTGGCGATTGAGCGCGATGGCGCGCCATTCGTCGCCCGCGTGGAGGCCGAACGATGGATCTGACTCGGGTGCGTGGTATCCGGATGTGGCGCGCCGTGGCTGGCGCCGCGTTGCTCGTCGCGGCCGGCGCGCTGCAACTCGCGGCGCAGGAGCCCAAGGAGAAGAAGGCGAAGGCGCCGCCCGACCCGGCGAAGATCGACCAGTGGAAGCGCGAGGCGCAGGCGCTGCCCCTGTTCAACGCCAAGGAGCCGGTTGCCTTTACGCTGGTGGGGAACTTCAAGAACATCACGAAGGACCGCGACACCCTCAGCACCAAGGAATACTGGGGCGAGGTGCAGCTGGCGAACGCCGCCGGCGCCCCGGCCAAGCTGCAGGTCAAGCTGAGCACCCGCGGCCACTTCCGGCTGAACAGCCGGAACTGCTCGTTCGTGCCGCTGTGGGTCGACTTTCCCAAGAAGGACCTCAAGGGGACCGTCTTCGAGGGCGAGAACAAGCTGAAGCTCGTCACCCACTGCCGGTCGAGCGGCGAGTACGACCAGTACATCCTCAACGAGTACCTGGCGTACCAGGTGCACAACCTGCTCACGGAGAAGAGCTTCCGCGCGCGCCTCGCGCGCGTGACCTACGTCGACTCCGCCAGCGGCAAGACCATCGAGACGCGCAACGCGATGTTCCTCGAGGGCAACGACGACGTGGCGAAGCGCATGGGCGGGGAGATCGCCGAGACGCCGAAGCAGCTGTTCGCCACCGTGGACTTCCAGCGCATCAACGAGGTGTCGGTGTTCGAGTACTTCATCGGCAACACCGACTGGTCGCTCTACGCGCTGCACAACATCAAGCTGGTGCAGGAGCCGAGCGGAAGGCTGCTGCCGGTGGCCTACGACCTCGACTTTTCGGGGCTCGTCGACGCCAACTACGCCGCACCGGACGCCCGGCTCCAGATCAAGGACACCCGCCAGCGGCTGTATCGCGGCCCGTGCCGGACGATGGACGAGCTGGCGCCGGTCTTCCAGCGCTATCGCGACAAGCAGGCCGCGATCCTGGGCCTCTACGACACGTTTCCGGGCCTGAACGACCGGTACGTGCGGGACACGAAGAAGTGGCTCCAGGAGTTCTTCGACCTGCTGAACAAGCCGCGCGAGCTCAAGTTCACGTTCGTCGACAACTGCAAGGCGCAGCCGACGGTCTGATGACGCGGGCGGCACCGGCGGGCAACCGGCACGCCGGCGCCCGCGATGGCGTCCACCCGCCCACGCGGCGCCGCGGGCTGCCGCCCCGGCGGCATCGCACCTAACGAGCCGCGACGTACGAGCGGTCCTTCCAGCGCACCCGGCTGCCGCGGGCAATGGCCGCCAGGCAGATCCCGAGCACCACCACCGCGCCGAGCGGGGCGGTGAGCATCCACCATCGGGACAGTCCGATGTCGCGATAGATCGCGGCGAACCAGAGGGTGACCGCGCCGCCGGAAACGACGCCGAACAGTCCGGCGGCCGGTGTCGCCACGCCCGTCACCGCCGCGGCCAGCGCCACCAGGGGGAGAAGCGTCAGGAGCGGCGGCAGCGGGAGCGCGACGGCCAGTGCGAACCCACGGCCCATGCGAAAGGGAACCGCGTCGCGCCCCGCGGCGAAGACGTTCTTCGTCCATCCCTGCACGATGCCGGCGAGCGAGGTATACATGCGCACGGTGAGGTGCCGCACCCCGGAGGCCAGCCAGGTGCGGTGGCCGAGCGCGAAGAAACGCTGGGCCAGTGCGAGGTCCTCGGCGGCGTGACCGCGCACCGCCTCGTGGCCGCCGGTTGCGTCGTACGCGGTGCGCCGGATCGCGATGCACTGGCCGGCCGCGATCTTCGAGGCGACGCGACGCGACCGGTTGATGACTCCGGCGCCACCGTATCGCGCGAACAGGATGGCGAAGACCTGCGGCTGCACCACACGCTCCCAGAAGCTGCCCAGCTCCTGGTGGGCGATGACGGACGCCAGGTCGAGATCGAGTTCCTGCATGGCGCGCACCGTACGGGCGTGCAGCTCTGGTCCGTGCGCGGTGTCGGCGTCGGTGAAGAGAAGGACCTCGCCGCCGGCGGCCTGTGCGCCGTGCCAGCAGGCCCACTGCTTTCCGAACCACCCGGGCGGCAGCGGGGGCGCCGGGACGACTCGAAAGCGCGGATCGCCCGCCGCCGCATCGCGAGCGAGCTGCGCGGTGCCGTCGTGCGAGTCGTCGTCGACGACGATCAGCTCGAGGTCGGGGTAGCCGCCGTCAAGGATCGACCGCACGCAGCGGGTGATCACGCGCGCCTCGTTGCGTGCGGGAACGATGACGCTGAGCCGCAAGGCAGGATCGAGCGGGGCGGCCGGGAAGCTGTCGATCGAGGCGGTGCGCCGGAACCGGGCGAGAAAGGTGACGGCCGCGACCCACCATGGCAGCGCCAGTGCCAGCGCGCCCGGCGTGGTCACCGCGTCGCGGGCCGGTCCGCGATGATCGACGCCCGTCGCCTGCCGCCGATCGCCACACCGATGGCCATGTCGCCCGTGACGTTGGCGGCGGTGCGGAACATATCGGGGATCGTGTCCACGCCGAGCAGGATACCGATCCCCTCGACGGGAAGGCCCGCGCTCATGAGCACCGGTGCCATGATGATGATCGAGCCGCCGGGAATCCCCGGGATGCTGAAGCTGATCAGCACCGACGTCACCGCAACCGAGGCGAGCTGGGCCACCGACAGGTCGACGCCGTAGAGGCGCGCGATGAAGATGACGCCAATGGGGAGGCCGATCGATGCGCCGACGCGGTACACCGAGGCCGCGAGCGGAAGCAGGAAGCCGGGGATCTCGTCGGGGAGCCGCAGCGTCACGCGGGCGCTCTCGATCAACGCCGGAAGCGACGCCATCGACGAGCGCGAACTGAGCGCGACCGCCTGCGCGGGGAGGACCGCGCGCGCGAACTCGAACAGCGGGATGCGGCCAAACGTCGACGCCAGCGGGTACAGCACCACGACTGCGAAGACGGTGGAGAAGATCGAGACCGTCGCGATGTAGCCGGCAAGGGCTCCGGCGGCGGACAGACCCAGCCGTGCGGCGAGCGGCAGGGCGAGAGCGAATACGCCGACCGGTGCGGTGGCGAGCACCCATTCGACGAGCACCAGCGAGGCATCGCGGATGCCCTCGAAGAGGCGCACGACGGTCTGGCGCGCCTCGCCCGTCAACGCGGCGATGGCGAGGCCGAAGAGGACCGCGAAGACGATGAGCGGGAGCATGGCGCCGTCGGCGGCGGCCTTCACCGGATTGGGTGGCACCAGCGCGATGACCCATGCGGCGGCGCCGGGGATGTTGCGCGCGCTCTCGACCATGGAGGCGCCGGACGCGGCGGCGCTGGCGCGCAGCGACGCCGACGCCGCCGGATCGATGTGGAGCATCGCGAACAGCGGCGGCGCGGCGATGGACGTGACCAGCGCCCCGCCCGCGAGCGTGACCAGGAAGAGCAGCAGCGCGCGCACGCCGACGCGCCCCAGGATGCGCGGATCCGGGGCCGACGCGATGCCGGCGACCAGGCTGCCGACCACGAGCGGGATCACCGTCATCCGGATGGCATTGATGAACAGCGTCCCCAGGGGCTCGATCCACCCCGCCACGCGCACCAGGCCCGGGGACCCGGCGACGGAGATCGCGAGGCCCGCCGCGAGTCCGGCGATGAGCGCGATGAGCACCCGGGTCGTCAGTGACATGCGCCCAAGCTACCAGCGTCCGCACGGAGGCGGGAGACGACGCGCGCCGCGGAGTGCGCCGTTGCCCGCGGCGGTCACGCGGTCGATCTTTGGCGCGAGCGGCCGGCGCCGGCCGCCGGCCGCATCCTGCCGGTTGCACCGTGGAGAATCAATGCCCGACAAGTCGTACCACGATCTCGTGCGCGAGGCGAAGACCCGGGTCCGGGAAGTCTCCCCGCGCGAGACAATGCGCGTGCTGCAGGAGCACCCCGAGACGGTGCTCATCGACTGCCGCGAGCCTAACGAATTCGCGCTCGGATACATTCCCGGCGCCCTGCTCATCCCCCGCGGGGTGCTGGAGCAGAACGTCGAGCGCGCGGTGCCTCGTGGCCGCCCGATCATCCTCTACTGCGCAAGCGGGAACCGCTCGGCCCTCGCCGCCGAGGTCCTCCACGCGATGGGCTACCTGGACGCCGCCTCGATGTCGGAGGGCATTCGCGGATGGGTCGACGCCGGGGGGCCGATCGAGGGATGACGGGTCCGGCCGACGTCGGCCCAGCGCCACGCCGGCGACCGCGCGGCCTCCGGCGATGAGCGACTCCCTTCCGGTGGCGCACCCGATGCTGGCCCGCCTGGCACGCCTCCTCCGAGCGCATCCGGGCGAGCGCGTCCCCGCGGAAACGGGGCTCATCCGTGCGGCGGTGGCGATCCTGTTCGCCGTGCCGGCACGGGGGACCCCGGAGCTCCTGCTCATCAAGCGCGCCGATCGCGAGGGCGACCCGTGGAGCGGCCACGTCGCATTGCCCGGCGGCCGCTGGGATCCCACCGACCGGTCGCTCGAGGAGACCGCGGTGCGCGAGACACGCGAGGAGACCGGGCTCGACATCACGTCGGACGGCACGCTGTTCGGCACGCTCGACGACCTGCGGCCGCGTTCGCCGTCGCTCCCGCCGGTGGTGGTCACCCCGTTCGTCGGGATGGTGCGCCACGGCATGCCGATGACGCCCAGCGACGAGGTCGCGGAGGCGTTCTGGGTGCCGTGGTCCCGGCTGCAGGAGTCCGGCGTGCAGCGCGACAGCATCGTCACCCTCCGCGGCAGGCCCGTGGCGGTGCCAAGCTACGTGCTCGGCCGCCACATGATCTGGGGCATGACCGAGCGCATCCTGGACCAACTCGTCCGGCGGATGCGCGAAGCGGACGGTCCCTGACGTCGCCGCAGCGCTGCGATTCCCGCGTACAACGTCGAACGCCTGCGCCGCGGACAAGAGGGCTGAGCCAACGATGGGCTCAAGAGGCAGGGCCTCTTGCGGTGAATTGCGGCGGCCGATAATTTAGGCTGGCCTAAATCCATTGTTGCCGCTTCAGAAGCCCAGGTGACGCCCGCCCGGATGCGAGACACCCCGCCGTCATGACGGCAGATCCGACCCCACGACCCGGCACAACGCCCGACGGAACGCCGTCGCTGCCGAACGTCGTCGAGCGCGGATGGCGGCGTACGCGACCGACGCCGAGCCTGGCGGAGGCGTACCGCACGATCCCGGTCAGCCATCGGCACTGGTTCCGGAAGATCCTCGCGTTCGCCGGACCCGGATACCTCGTAGCCGTCGGGTACATGGATCCCGGGAACTGGGCGACGAGCCTCGCGGGCGGGTCGCGGTTCGGGTACACGCTGCTCAGCGTGATCCTCCTGTCGAACCTGATGGCCGTGGTGCTGCAGGGGCTCGCGTCGAAGCTGGGCATCGTCACCGGGCGCGACCTCGCGCAAGCCTGCCGTGATCACTACTCGGCGCCGGTCGCCTTCGTCCTGTGGGTGCTCTGCGAGATCGCCATCGCAGCCTGCGACCTGGCCGAGGTGATCGGCACCGCCATCGCGCTCAACCTCCTGTTCCGGATCCCGGTGGCGTGGGGCGTGGTGCTGACGTCGTTCGACGTCCTGATCGTGCTGTACCTGCAGCACAAGGGCTTCCGGCTGGTGGAGGCGCTCGTCATCGCGCTGATCGCGGTCATCGGCTGTGGATTCCTGTTCGAGATCCTGATCTCGAAGCCCGACTTCGCGGCCGTGGCGCGCGGGTTCCTTCCCTCCGCGAACATCATCAGGGACCCTGACATGCTGTACATCGCCATCGGCATCCTCGGCGCCACGGTGATGCCGCACAACCTCTACCTGCACTCGTCGGTGGTACAGACGCGCACGTACGAGGAGACGAGCGCGGGACGGCGCGAGGCCGTGCGCTACGCGTTCATCGACTCCACGATCGCGCTCTCGCTGGCGCTGTTCATCAACGCGGCCATCCTGGTCGTGGCCGCCGCCAGTTTCTACCGGACCGGGAACACGCAGGTGGCGGAGATCCAGGATGCCTATCGCCTGCTGTCGCCGCTCCTTGGCGTCCCCGTCGCGTCGGTGGTGTTCGCACTGGCCCTGCTGGCCTCGGGGCAGAGTTCCACGCTCACCGGGACGCTCGCCGGGCAGATCGTGATGGAGGGCTTCCTGCACCTGCGCATCCGTCCCTGGCTGCGGCGCCTGATCACCCGCGGCATTGCCATTGTGCCGGCCGCGATCACCGCCATTTTGTACGGCGAGAGCGGAACGGCCCGGTTGCTGATCCTGAGCCAGGTGATTCTGAGCCTTCAACTTTCGTTTGCCGTCTTCCCGCTGGTGGCGTTCACGTCGGATCGCGAGAAGATGGGCTCTTTCGTGAACCCGGCGTGGCTCAAGGCGCTCGCCTACGCGATCGCCGTCCTGATCGCGGTCTTCAACGGATGGCTGCTCGTGCAAACGTTTCGCCGGTGAGTGCAGCGATGTATCGACGCATCCTGGTGCCGGTCGAGAACTCGGCGACGGACAAGCAGATCCTGGGGTACGTTCGCGTGCTCGCCCGATTCTGTGGGGCGGCGATCGTGCTGATTCACGTGGCCGATGGATGGGCCGCACGCAACATCAATCAGCTCTCGCTGCGCGAATCGGAGGAGATGCGTCAGGACCGGGAATACCTCGATCGGCTCGCCGCGGACCTCGTCGCCTCGGGGCTGGCGGCGGAGGCGCTGCTCGCCAGCGGTGACCCCGCCACCGAGATCGTCGCCGCCGCCGACCGCGAACACTGCGACCTGATCGCGATGGGAACGCACGGCCACCGACTGATTGGCGACGTGGTCTACGGCAGCGTGGCGAACGCCGTGCGTCACCGGTCGATGGTTCCGGTTCTGCTCGTGCGCGAGGGAGCCGAGACGCCGAATACGGCGCCGTGAGCGGCGTGCGCAAGTCGGTCGCTGGCAAGACGGTTGCGCGCAAGGCGGCCGTACACAAGGCGGCCGTACGCAAGTCGGACGTGCGCAAGTCGGACGTGCGCAAGTCGGACGTGCGCAAGTCGGACGTGCGCAAGTCGGACGTGCGCAAGTCGGACGTGCGCAAGTCGGTCCCGCGCCGCCCGGCGCCGCTGTCGCCGCCCGTCGAGGACTACCTCAAGGCGATCTATGGCTTCGAGCTGGCCGGGGCCGCGGCGTCGACGACCGACATCGCGCAGCGGCTCGCCATCGCACCGGCGTCGGTGACGGGCATGGTGCGCCGACTTGCCGACCAGGGGCTGGCCATCCACGAGCCCTATCGCGGCGTCCGCCTCACGGAGACCGGGCGACGAGCGGCGCTGCGGACGATCCGGCGCCACCGCGTGATCGAGGCCTATCTTGTGAACTCGCTCGGCTACTCGTGGGATGCGGTCCACGACGAGGCGGAGCGGCTGGAGCACTCGGCCAGCGACGAATTGATCGACCGGATGGCAGCCGCGATCGGCGAGCCGCGCACCGACCCACACGGGGCGCCGATCCCGACGCGCGATGGCCGCGTGGACGAGCGGCGCCATGTCACGCTGGCCGACGTCGCAGTCGGGACGCGGGCGCGCATCGTCCGGGTGGAGGACGAGGACGCGGGGCTGCTGCGCTATCTCACGACGCTCGGGATCGAGCCGGACGTGGTCGTGCGCGTGTCCGGACGAGCACCGTACGACGGTCCGCTCGACCTCGAGATCGACGGACGGCGCAGGCACGTCGCCGCCTCCCTCGCGGCGCGCCTGCAGGTCGAGGCCGTGGGCGGCTGAGAACCGGCGGCGGCGTCAGCGATCGCCGCGCAGCCGCACGAGGGCGACCACCACGACGGCGGCGAGCACGATCACCGCGATGGCCGCCATGAGCGACCGTTGCACCGGGTCCGACGAGTCCGCGCCGGCCTTTCCGCCGAGCGAGATGGCCATCGCGAGGCCGACGGCGACAAGGATCGCGAGCGCCGCCGAAGCCCTTGCGGCGAACCGGAGCCGCAACGGCGCCGCCGTGCTGCCGAGCGTCTGCCGCAACGATGCCCGAATCAGCTCGTCAGGCACGTCCGGATTCTCACGATGATAGTCGAGTACCAGCTGCTCGAGTCGTTTCTGCAGTTCCCGCGCGTGGCGCGGCGGAACCGGCACGATCGTGGTTGTCGGGGGAGGAATGAACATGGCGTGGCTCCGGGTCCTTCCGGGAGGTGGCGGGAGAATCAGGTGGACTTGCGACCGCCGGGGCGCGGCTCTCCCCTGGCCCGCGGCGCGAGGCGACCCGCCTCCTGCAACGTCCGGCGGAGGACGAACTCGATCTGCCCATTCAGGCTGCGCAGGTCGTCGTTCGCCCAGTGCTGCAATGCGTCCAGCACCTCGGGATCGATGCGAAGCAGGAACGGGCGCCGCTCGCTCATGGCCCGGACCGGCGTGCCGCGCCGGGCCTCACGACGCAGCACGGCGACCCGCCCTCAGCGGCGAGTCGCCGTGCGCGCGAAAGATTCCGGATTCGCACCACTGTCTGCCCTACTGATAGATCGTACCCGCGTTCACGATCGGTTGCGCATCGCGATCAGAACAGAGCACCACCAGGAGGTTGCTCACCATGGCGGCCTTGCGCTCGTCGTCGAGGTGCACGAGGGAACGCTCGGAGATCATCGACAGCGCATTCTCGACCATCCCGACGGCGCCCTCGACGATCTTCTGCCGCGCGGCGATGATCGCGGCCGCCTGCTGGCGGCGCAGCATGGCCGACGCGATCTCCGGTGCGTACGCCAGGTGGCTGATGCGCGCCTCGATGATAAGCATGCCGGCCTTCTCGAGCCGCTCCTGGATCGCGCCCTGCAGGCCCTTGGCCACCTCGGCGGGATGCGTGCTGAGCGCGATCTCTCCGCTCACGTGGGCGTCGTACGGAAACGTCTGCGCCAGCGCACGCACCGCCGACTCGCTCTGCGTCTGCATGAAATTCCGGTAGTCGTCGACCTCGAACAATGCCTCGGCGGTGTCCGTCACCCGCCAGACGACGACGGCGGCGATCTCGATGGGATTCGAGTGGCTGTCGTTCACCTTGAGCTTGCCCGTCTCGAAGTTCCGGACCCGGAGCGAGATGCGCTTCTTGGCATAGAAGGGATTCGCCCACCAGAGGCCCGCCTCGCGGACGGAACCCACGTAGCGGCCGAAGAGCGTGAGCACCTTGGCGTCGTTGGGCTGCACCGTGAACAGGCCCGCCAGGCCGACGATGAGGATCACGAGGACAATCGTCCAGGCCACGCTCGCGGCCGCGTTCCCGGTCCGGGCCGCGCTGAGGAACGCATAGCTCGTGGCGGCCGCGGCGATGAGCAGGATCAGCAGGGCAACCAGCCCGTTGAACGCCTTGTGTTGGATCTCGCGCAACATGCGAGCGGACTCCTGTGGAAGATCTGGTATCAAAGTGATATCACTTCGATAGCGCCGCGTCAAGGATGCGACTGCCGGAAGGTGCCCGGGCCAGCCCATCGTGCGCGGCGCGAACGCGTTGCGAACACGACGTCGCGTGCGCGCCACGGTTCAGTCGTCGCGTCCGGCGACGCCGACCGCGACTGCGGGAGTGGGGGCTCGCTTGACACGCTGCCGCGCTCCAAGCCGATTGTCTGCATGGACAGCGGAGTACGCATCGGGGCGCAGGGATGGAACTACGACGCCTGGGTCGGGCCGTTTTTTCCATCGGGGACGCGGCCGACCGACTACCTCAGCGTGTATGCCCGCGCCTTCGACACCGTCGAAGTCGACTCGACCTTCTACGCCATTCCGCCCGCGCGGACATTGCGATCGTGGGCGGAGCGGGTCCCCGACGGATTCTCGTTCTCACTCAAGCTCCCCCAGGAGATCACGCACGAGAATCGTCTTCGACACGCCGCCGACCAGACGACGCTGTTCTTCGATCGCGCGCGCGAGCTGGGCGATCGACTGGGTCCGGTGCTGGTGCAGCTCGGGCCGGACTTCGGCCCGACCGAGCTCCCGGCACTGGCCGCGTTCCTGCCATTGCTCCCGCGCGACGTCCGCGTTGCGGTCGAGTTCCGGCAGCGCGGCTGGATCCACGACGGCGTGCTTGCACTGCTGGCGGAGCATGGCGTGGCGCTGGCCCTCAGCGATGGGCGCTGGATTCCGCGGAAGACGATGCTCTCGCTGGCGGAACGGCCGACGGGCGGATTCGCCTACGTGCGATGGATGGGACCGGATCGCAGCCTCGTCGACTATTCGCGCATCCAGGTGGACCGGACACGGGAGCTCGAGGCGTGGGCCCGGGTACTGCCGGATCTCGCGCGGAAGGTCGGCGCGGTGTTCGGCTACTTCAACAATCACTTCGCGGGGCACGCGCCGGCATCGGCGCGACAGCTGCTCCGGTTGATGGGGCTGCCGGTCGTCGAACCCGAGCAGCTCGGTGAACAGATGTCCCTGTTCTGAGCGCCCGCGCGATTAAGGTTCGGGATGGGTCGAATCGGGTTCTTCGCAGTCTTCGCCATCACGATCTCATCGGGGTGCGTACGCCTCGGATTCTGGCAGGTGTCCCGGCTGCACCAGCGCCAGGCGCGCAACGCCGCCGTGGTCTCCCGGCTGGTGCAACCGCCGGAGCCGCTCGCCCGGATCTCGGGTGACACCGGCGTCCGATTCAGGCGTGTCTGGGTTGCGGGACATTACGACTACAAGCACGAGCTGCTGTATGCGGGCCGGCCGCTCAACGGCTCGCCGGGGGTGAACCTGCTCACGCCGCTGCTTCTTGCGGGGAGCGACAGTGCGGTGCTCGTGAACCGGGGGTGGGTGTACTCGCCCGACGGGATGACGCTCGATCGTTCGCGGTGGCGTGAGCCCGACTCGGCGGCAGTGAACGGGTTCGTCGAGGAGTACGTGCACTCCGACGTCGACGTGTCGACGCCGAGCGTTGCCGTGGCGGTGCGCCGCCTGGACCGGGACTCCATCCAGGCGCGCCTGCCGTATCCGCTGGTCCCCGTGATTGTCGTGCAGGACGTCGATTCGGGGCTGGTGGCCGCGGCGCGCGAGGGAATCCCGGTGCGGGTGGAGCCGCCGCCGCTCGACGAAGGCCCGCACCGCTCCTACGCCATCCAGTGGTTCGCCTTCGCCCTGGTCGGTTTCGTCGGCACCGCACTGGTGATCGTGCGGGACTACCGGCGACGCGGTGCCGGAGGGCGAGCCCGCGGGTAGCACAGGCGCACGCCGGAGCGAGGGTCGCCCGGGCCCGGGGATACTTCCCAGACGCGAGGGAGATCGAATGACCGATGCGTCACACGGCCATGCCACGGAGACCGAGGCGAGAGACATCGCCGAGGCGGCGCGTGAATCGGAGTGGCAGTATCCGAGCTTCGTGCGCGAGCTCTTCCTGGGGCGGTTCCGGCTCGACCTGATCCATCCGCACCCGGAGCGGCACGATCCCGACGAGGAGGCGCGGGCCGCGTCATTCCTCGCCGCGCTGCGGGACGTGCTCGCGCGCGTGGACTCGGACGAAATCGACAGGACCGGGGAGCTGCCGGAGCCGCTGGTCGAGTCGCTGCGCGCCATCGGTGCCTTCGGCATCAAGATCCCGCGCGAGTACGGCGGGCTGGGGCTGTCGCAGATGACCTACATCCGTGCCATGGAGATGGTCACCTCGAAGGACGGGAGCCTGACGGCGTTGCTGTCGGCGAGCCAGTCGATCGGCGTACCGCAGCCGCTGGCCCTGTTCGGTACCGCGGAGCAGAAACAGCGCTTCTTTCCGCGGCTGGCGGGTGGTGCCATCAGCGCGTTCGCGCTCACCGAGGTGAACGTCGGCTCCGATCCCGCCAACATGGCGACCACCGCGACCCCGTCGGCCGACGGCTCACACTTCGTGATCAATGGGGAGAAGCTCTGGTGCACCAACGGAACGCGGGCGGAGTTGTTCGTCGTGATGGCACGCACGCCGGACGTCGTGCTGTCCGACGGAACGTCCCGGCGACAGATCACGGCGTTCATCGTGGACGCGGCCACACCCGGTGTCGAGGTGCGGCACCGGTGCCGCTTCATGGGACTCAAGGCGATCGAGAACGGGTTGATCGGATTCACGAACGTGCGCGTGCCGCGTGAGAACATCCTGTGGGGGGAAGGGCGGGGGCTCAAGCTGGCGCTGGTGACGTTGAACACCGGGCGGCTGACGCTGCCCGCCGGAGCGGCGGGCGTGGCCAAGGCGATGCTGCGCGTGGCGCGCGACTGGGCGAATGAGCGGGTCCAGTGGGGGCAACCGATCGGCCGCCATGAGGCGGTTGCGCAGAAGATCGGACGCATGGCCGCGGACACGTTCGCGATGGAGGCGGTCGCCGAACTGTCGACGGCGCTGTACGAGCGCGGCGGGTACGACATCCGCCTCGAGGCAGCCGTCGCCAAGCTGTGGAACACCGAGACCGGATGGCGCATCGTCGACGACACCATGCAGGTGCGAGGCGGCCGCGGATACGAGACCGCGGACTCGCTGCGGGAGCGCGGCGAGCGACCGATCCCGGTCGAACGCGCCCTGCGCGACTTTCGCATCAACCTGATCTTCGAGGGCACGTCGGAGATCATGCGGCTGTTCATCGCGCGGGAGGCCGTCGACAAGCATTTCTCGATCGCATTCCCGATCGTGAACCCGCGATCGACGATGCGCGAGCGGCTCGCGGCGCTGGCGCGCTCGGCCCCGTTCTACGCCGCGTGGTATCCGGCGCGCTGGCTGGCGCCGCTCCGGCCGACGTCGTACGGCGGGTTCGGCCCGCTTGCCACGCACCTGCGCTTTGCGCGCCGGGCCAGCAACCGCCTCGGTCGCGCACTCTTTCACGCCATGATCCGCTTCGGACCGAAGCTCGAGCGGCGCCAGATGGTGCTGTTCCGGGCGGTCGACATCGGGGCCGACCTGTATGCCATGGCGGCTGCCTGCGTGCGCGCACAGATGCTGGCGGGGCAGGGACGCCTGGAAGCGTATCGTCTGGCGGACGCCTTCTGTCGTGAGGCACGCGGGCGCATCGGCCGCACTTTCGGTGCCCTGTTCGGGCCTGACGACGGCGTGCTGTACCGGGTGGCGCAGGAGGTGCTGCGCGGCGAGCATGCCTGGCTGGAGGCCGGCATCATGGCCTACGACGAGGATTCGCCCGCGCCCGGCAGGGAGGCCGTCGGCGATGACGTCGCTCGCGAACCGGGTCCGGCGACGATTCCGTGACGCGGATGTCGCGCTGGTGCGGGTGCGGCCTCAACCGAGCGGGTGCGGCCTCAACCGAGCGGGGCGGCCTCAACCGAGCGGGTGCGGCCTCAACCGAGCGGGAACGACCTCAGCCGAGGTGGAGGAGGCGGCGCGCGACGTTGAAGTAGATGATGAGCCCGGTGACATCGACAGCCGAGGCCACGAAGGGCGCCGATGCGACCGCGGGGTCGAAGCCGAGTCGCTGGAAGAGAATCGGCAGCGTGGCGCCGACGACCGTTCCCACGAGGACCACGAGCACGAGCGAGAACGCCACGACGCCGGAGATTCCAGTACCGCTGCCCCACATCAGGGCGCGCACGAAGCCAATTGCGCCGAGACAGGCACCGAGCACGACACCCTGGCCGAGCTCCCTGCTGATGACTCGCAGGACATCGCGCACCTCGACGTCGCCGACCGCCAGCGCACGGGTGATCAGGGTGGCCGACTGGGAGCCCGAGTTGCCGCCGGAGCTGATGATCAGCGGAATGAAGAGGGTGAGCGCGATGGCCTTGGCGAGGGTGCCCTCGTACGCCCGCATCGCCGTGCCCGTGAACATCTCACCCACGAACAGGAAGACGAGCCAGCCGACGCGCTTGCGCGCGACGTTCCAGAAGCCGGCCAGGAAGTACGGCTCCTCCAGCGGTTGCACCGCGCCGAGTCGCTGCACGTCCTCGGTCTGCTCCTCGACCATGGCATCGATGACGTCGTCGACGGTGATGACGCCGACGATGCGGCCGAAGCCGTCGACAACGGGGACGGCGACGAGGTCATACTCCGACGTGACGCGGGCCACCTCCTCGCGGTCGGCGGCGGCGGGCACGGCAACGACCTCGCTCCGCATGACATCGGCTACCAGCGACCCTTCCGGGGCCGCGACGATCTCGCGCAGGGACAGCACGCCGACGAGCAGTCCATCCTCGTCGACGACGTAGATGGCGTGCATCGCCTCGCGCCGGCCCGAGCGCGCGGCAACGCGGACCAGGGCGAGCGCTGCCTCGATCGTGAGGTGGCGTTCGACCGAGACGAACTCGGTCGTCATCAGGCCGCCAGCGGAATCCGGCTCGTACTGGAGCAGGCGCTCGGTTTCCTGACGGGCCTCGGCGGGGAGGTCCGACAGGATGTCGTCGGCGGTCTCCTCCTCGAGTTCCTCCAGCACGTCCGCGCGATCGTCCGGGTTCATCTCGGAGACGATCTTCGCGGCAACCTCGCTGCTCATCCGTTCGAGGAGCTCGGCGCGCAGCTCCTCATCGAGGTACTCGAGCACCTGGGCGGCACGCGGCGACGGCAGGACACCCAGGAATTCGGCGACGCGCTCCGGCGGCATCGCCTCGGCGACGTCCGCGAGGTCGGCCGGGTGCATCTCCTCCGTCTCGATCGCGACATCGCTGGGCGACTCGTCAAGGAGCGCCAGGATGTCCGGCGCCAGGAGGGCGGCGATCGGACGGTCGACGTTGTGCTTTGGAGGGGTCATAGGTCCCGTCCTGCCAGAGGCTTACGCGCGCCTGGGATCAAGGCGGGGGCAAGTTACCCCGCTACCCCCCGGGCGTACAAGAACGACTCGTCACGGAATGCCAACGGTCGATCGGGTTGGACTGTCGGATTCTCGTCGCGACTCTCGCGTGACACACCGCAGCCAGGTTGCCGTCCTCCAGCCGACGAGCCGTCACATGCATCGCCTCGCCATCCTGTCCTTCGCATTCGCAGTCCTCGCCACGAAGGCAGGGGCACAGCAACTCGAGAACACCCGTTCCGAGCCGAAGGCCGCGCCGGCCATGCTGGCGCGCGCGGTGAAGGTCGATCGCGCGCCCGTGATCGACGGCGTGGCACGAGACGCGGCGTGGAGCGTCGCGCCTCCGGTCACCGGCTTCCGCGAGTTCGATCCCGTCGAGGGCGCCGATCCCCCGATGCAGACGGAGGCGCGCTTCGCCTACGACGCGCGCAACCTGTATGTGCTGGTGCGGGCATTCGACCCGCACCCCGACAGCATCATGGCCCTGCTCTCGCGCCGCGACGAGCGCACCCAGTCCGATTACATCCGCGTGGTGGTGGACTCGTACGACGACCACCGGACCGGGTACGAGTTCATGGTCAATCCAGCCGGGGTGAAACGCGACATCTATCTCTACAACGACAGCCAGGAGGACGTCTCCTGGGACGCCGTGTGGGACGTGAAGACCTCGATCGACTCGCTGGGGTGGGTGGCGGAATTCCGCATCCCGCTGAGCCAGCTGCGCTACCCGCGTCGGGACGTGCACACGTTCGGCGTGGCCGTGCACCGCGAGATCGCGCGGCTGAACGAGCGATCGAGCTGGCCGCTGTGGCGGACGTCGCAGCCGGGAATCGCATCGCAGCTGGGCGAGGTGCAGGGCATTGCCGGGATCGAGAGCCCGCGCCGGCTGGAGGTGCTCCCCTACACCGTGCAGTCGAACGAGAGCGTGGAGCGCAACGCGGCCTTCGGACGCTCCCAGCGCGGCACGGTCGGCGCCGATATCAAGTACGGGATGTCATCGAACCTCACGCTTGACGCCACGGTCAACCCCGATTTCGGGCAGGTCGAGGCGGATCCCTCGGTCCTCAACCTGACGGCCTTCGAGCAGTTCTACGACGAACGTCGCCCCTTCTTCCTCGAGGGCACCGGAATCCTGCGGTTCGACCAGGATTGCAACGACGGCCAGTGCACGGGGCTGTTCTACTCGCGACGGATCGGACGCGCGCCGCAGCTTGGCTCCCTGGCGTCGGATGCGTCCGCCGTGCCGACGTCGAGCACGATCCTCGGAGCGGCAAAGCTGACCGGACGGCTTCCGATGGGCACGTCGATCGGCCTGCTGGACGCGGTGACCGATCGTGAGCGGGTGGGCGAGGACCTCACGGTCGAGCCGCGCACGAACTATCTCGTGGCCCGGTTCACGCAGGACCTGCGGAAGGGGCAGAGCGGTTTCGGCGGGATCCTCACGGCGGTCCATCGCGACCTCGACGCCACGACGGCCCCGTACCTGCGACAGGAGGCGTTCACCGGCGGCCTGGATTTCCGCCACCGGTTCGGGTCCAACGGGATCTACCAGCTCTCGGGGAGCGCCGTCGGAAGCCTGGTGCGAGGTTCGGCCGGCGCAATCGCGATGACCCAGCGGAGCGCAGTGCACTACTTCCAGCGCCCGGATGACGGCGTCGGGTACGACACCACGCGCACGAGCCTGAGTGGGTACGCGATGAACCTGGGGCTGAGCAAGAACGGTGGGGGCGTCACGCGCTTCTGGACCGGCGGCTGGTACAAGTCGCCCGGGCTGGAGATCAACGACGTGGGCTTCATGACCAGCGTGAACGGGATGGGGTGGTCGAACTGGCTCGGGCTCGTCTACCAGGAGCCGCGTGCGTTCTATCGCCGGCTGCAGGTGAACTTCAACCAGTGGAACAACTTCCTGACCGACGGCACGAACACGGGCATCGGCGGCAACGTGAACGTGAACACGACGCTCCGGAACATGTGGTTCGTCTATGGCGGCGTCGGGATGTCGCGCGGCGCGTATTGCGGAAGTTGCCTCCGCGGCGGGCCGCTGCTGCGGACCGATGCGTCGCTCAACAGCTGGTTCGGGTTCTCGGGCGACTCGCGGCACGCGGTGGTGCCGGGCCTGAACGGCGGATACAACGCCGGCGACGGCGGGCGCTCGTGGAACTGGAGCGTCGGTCCCACCGTCGCCGTCCGGGTGGCGAGCAACGTCTCCGCGACGTTAGGCGTGTCGTACTCCCGCAACGTCAGCGACCGCCAGTCGCTGGGCAACTTCGGCGACATCGGCGCCGACACCACGCACTACACGGTCGCACGCCTGTCGCAGCGCACGCTGTCAGTGACCACGCGGCTGAACTACACCGCGTCACCGACGCTGTCGTTCCAGTTCTACGGGCAGCCCTTCGTCTCGGCGGGTGGCTACACGGACTGGCGCCAGGCGCTCCATCCGCACGATGCGGACTATGCCGGGCGCTTCACGCCGTATCCGGACGGCGGTGATCCCGGCGGGTTCAACTTCAAGCAGTTCCGCTCCAACGCCGTGATCCGTTGGGAGTACCGTCCGGGATCGACGCTGTTCGTCGTCTGGCAGCAGGGGCGCGAGCAGTCCGACAGGGACCTCGGGCAGTTCGGCGGCCTGGGCGACTACGCGAACCTGTTCGAGGCGCACCCCGCCAACACGTTCCTCATCAAGGCGAGCTACTGGTTCAGCATGTAGCCGGTCCGTCGACGTCGGCGCGCACGATGCGCAGGCGGCGCGGCATCGGCTCGGTGGCGAGCACCACGAAGCCGGCGGCCTCGATCGCGGCGCGCAGCCGACCGACCTCGGTGGCGTCGTGGTGCTCCACGACGACCGTGCCGAGCGTCACGTCGAGCATGACCACGCCGTCCACTCCCGAGAGCGCGGTCTCCACGGCGCGGCGGGCGTGCACCGCGTGCATGCCGCCGACGGTGAAGCGGTGGATCATCGGGCGGTCGCTCCCGGGCGACGGGCCGCGCCGCACGCGGACCTGAGGGGCGGTTCGGTCACCCGGGAATCATACGCACGATCCCGGTGGATGCTCCTCTTTCGTCGGCCGGGCACGCCCGCGACTTTTCGGGCACTCGATTCCCTCAGCCCCCTCCGGACGATGAAAGTCGCATTCCTCGGCCTGGGCGCTATCGGTACGCCGATGGCCCGGCATCTCGCCACCCCGTTCGATCTCACTGTCTGGAACCGCACCGCGGCGAAGTCGACGGCGTTCGCGGCCGACACGCGCGCCGTCGTGGCGGCCACGCCCGCCGAGGCCGCTCGCGGAGCGGCGTTCGTGGTAACGTGCCTGCCGACCTCGCGGGAAGTGGAGCTGGTGCTGGAGGGCGAGACGGGATTGCTGTCCGCGATGGAGCGCGGCGCCATGCTCGTCGACTGTACCTCGGGCGATCCAGTGACGTCGCAGCGCATCGCGAAGCGGCTGGCCGAGCGTGGCATCGGCTTCGTGGATGCGCCGGTGAGCGGCGGTACCTCCGGCGCCGAGAAGGGTGCACTGACAATCATGTGCGGCGGCGCGCCGGCCGCGTTCGAGAAGGCCCTGCCGCTGCTCCAGGCGTTCGGAAAGAAGATCGTGCTCGCCGGCCCCGTGGGCGCCGGGGACGCCCTCAAGGCGGTGAACAACGCGCTGCTGGCCGTGCACATCTGGTCGACGGGGGAGGGACTGGCGGCACTGGCCAAGGCGGGGGTATCGCCCTCGGTGGCCCTCGACGTCATCAACGCCTCGAGCGGCCGGTCGAACACGTCGGAGAACCTCATTCCGCAGCGGGTGCTGACGCGGGCGTTCCCGCGCACGTTCCGGCTGGCGCTGCTGGAGAAGGACGCCGGCATCGCTGCCGAGTTCGTGCGCGAGCAGCGGGTGCCATCGCCGGTGCTGCAACTCACGGCCGAGCTCTTCCGGATGGCGCGCGTCGAGCTGGGCGAGGAAGCCGATCACGTGGAGGCCGTGCGCATCATCGAGCGGCAGGCCGGCCAGGAGATCGCGCCGTGACGACGGTTCCGGCAGGGGCGCCGGCTCATCCGGCACACGACCCGGTCGCCGATGTGGCGGCGATCCGCGATTGTTTCCCGGCGCTGGCGCGCGTGCACGGGGGACGGCCGGTGGCGTACTTCGACGGCCCGGGCGGCACGCAGGTGCCGCGCACCGTCGTGGACGCGATGACCGACTACCTCTACCACCACAACGCGAACACGCACTGGAACTACCCGACGAGCGCGGAGACGGATGCGGCGCTCGCGGCGGCGCGCGAGGCCGTGGCGGCGTTCCTCAATGCGCGACCCGACGAGGTGGCGTTCGGCAACAACATGACGACGCTGACGTTCCACCTGGCGCGGGCGCTGGGACGTGGATGGGGGGCCGGCGACGAGGTGGTGGTGACGGACCTCGACCACCAGGCGAACGTGGCGCCGTGGCGCGCGCTGGCGCGCGAACGCGGCATCACGATCCGCGTGGTGCCATTCGACGCGGCGACGGGAGAGCTCGACCAGGAGGCGCTGGCGCGAGCGCTTGGCCCACGCACCCGGCTGCTGGCGATCGGCGCGGCGTCGAATGCGCTGGGAACGATCACCGACGTCACCGCGGCAGCGCAGCGGGCGCAGGCCGCGGGAGCGCTGGTGTTCGTCGATGCGGTGCACTTCGCCGCGCACCACACGATCGACGTGCGCGCCATCGGCTGCGACTTCCTGTCATGCTCGTCGTACAAGTTCTACGGACCACATGCCGGTGTCCTGTACGGCCGCGCCGATCGCCTCGCGGCGCTCGACCTGCCACGGCTCGATCCGGCGCCTGACGAGATCCCGGAACGATTCGAGACCGGAACCCAGAACCACGAGGGCATCGTCGGCACCGCCGCGGCCGTCGACTTCCTGGCGTCGCTGGCGCCGGGCGCGACGCGACGGGCACGCCTGGAGTCGGTGCTGCAGGCGCTGCATGCGCGCGGCGCCACGCTGCTGGCGCAGATGTGGGAAGGCCTGTCGTCGATCCGCGGCGTGCGGTGTTACGGACCCCCACCCGGTCGCCCGCGCACGCCGACGATCGGCTTCACCGTGGCCGGCGTGGCCCCGGAAGCCGTCGCCGGCGCGCTCGCCGGGGACGGCGTCTTCGTGTCGCACGGAGACTTCTACGCCACCACGGTCATCGAGCGGCTCGGACTTCCCGCGAGCGGCCTGGTGCGTGCCGGGTGCGCCTGCTACACGACCGCCGATGACGTGGCGCGACTCGTGGACGGGGTCGGCAGGATCGCGCTGGCGTCGCGATAGTGCGATCCGCGATTCGTGATTGCGGACGGAGTGCCTGCGGTGGCGGAGAAGCGCAGTTCGCGCGCGACGCGTACCGCGGTGCCCGGGCATGAAGACGACCACGACGCGAGCGTCACGTTATGCAGCGCGCCGCTCGCGCGATCGCGATGGTCGCCACCGCGGCCATCGCCGTCCCGGCGGCCCGTGCCAGCACCACCAGCACACCACGCCGGACGCGCAGCCGCCGCGGACGGAGTATCTTGAGGCCGATGCTTCGTGAATTGCGCTTGTCGGTACTCGTTGCCGGCGTGCTGGCCGCGGGCTGCGCGCGCGAGCAGCCGACCGCCGCGCCGCACGGCAGTCTCCTGGTCGATGCCGGCGACTCGACGTTCTGGGTGCGCAGCGACGACGGGTCCATCCATGTGCGGCGGTCGGGGCTGCTGCTGGCCCGCCTCGACGGCCGGTTTCACGAGGTGTACGTCACCGACGACGATCGCTCGTACTACGACGCGGTGATCGTCGGCCAGCGCATCTTCCGACGCGACCTCATTAGCGGGGACTCGACGCTGCTGTTCGAGGATCCGTCGATCGCCGCGATCGCGAACGCGTACGGCGCGGCGCACCCCGACGAGCAACCGCTCGGCCCCGACGAGGACGCCTCGGACGACCCGGCGACCACGGCGACGACCGAAACCGAGCTGCTCGACGTGCTCGGCTCCCTGCTGAACGTGGAGCGCCACGTCGACTTCGACCTGGCGTCGGGTCGGGAGGTGCACCTCACGCGGCGCGAGGTCATCGACCTCCGGTCGGGAAAGCCCGTCGATGTGCGCGACATCGTGGCCGAGGGGACCGCCGCGGACGTCATGGGCAAGGCACGGCTCGCAATGGTCGCCGTTCGCGACTCGGTGCGGCAGT
This sequence comes from uncultured Gemmatimonadaceae bacterium, assembly GCA_963761075.1. Classification (GTDB taxonomy): domain Bacteria; phylum Gemmatimonadota; class Gemmatimonadetes; order Gemmatimonadales; family Gemmatimonadaceae; genus CAVXFN01. The sequence goes on along the minus strand of CAVXFN010000005.1, from coordinate 366,789 downwards.
CGCGTGACGAACGCGCGCGCGCCGCCGCCGCGGCGCTGGGCGGCTTCCGGTTCGACTCCACCAGCTTCTCCGTGGTCGTGGTGGACGGAACGCCGTCCATTGCCTTCGTGGTTCCTGGACGGGGACAGCGGGCCGCGGGCTACACCCTGCCGCTGCCGCCGATCGCCGTCGAGCCGGGGGCGTGGTGGACGGAGGCGCGCACGTCGCTGCCATCGGTACTGAGCGACTCGATCGACGCCTGGCGCGGCGACGGCTACGATGTCGTTGCGCGCTACATCGGCGGCGATGACGGCGCGGACGTCGCGCTGCGCGATTCGACGGGACGGGAATGGGCAGTCGGCCGACTGCCGACGCCGGTGATGCGCGTGTATCGTCTCGACGCGCTCCCTCGGCGACTCGACCACGGTCCAGGCGATCACCCGTGCCTTCGACGAGGCCGAGGAATCGACCGCCGACACCCGCACGGCCTCCGTCACGCGATCCCCGTTGACCGTGCCCGCGTCCCTCCACGCCCGCTCGACAGCCATGAGCCCCGCAGAGCGCCCGTCCCACACGGTCAGGGCATCGCAGCACGAGACGTCCGAGCTCATGATGCCGCAGCACGCCAACAACCTCGGCCACGTCTTTGGCGGTGTGGTGCTGGCGATGATGGACCGGACGGCGGCGGTGGCCGCGATGCGACATGCGCGCACCACGTGCGTGACGGCGTCGATAGACCGGGTGGATTTCCGCGAGCCCATCCACCTCGGCGAGCTCGTCGTCATGAAGGCGAGCGTCAACTTCGCCGGTCGCACGTCGATGGAAATCGGCGTTCGCGTCGAGGCCGAGGACCTGCTGTCGGGACGACGCCGGCACACGAACTCCTGCTACCTCACCTTCGTCGCGGTTGACCGGAGCGGTCGCCCTGTCGAGGTGCCGGAACTCATCCCCGAGACGGGCGATGAGCAGCGGCGCAGCCGAGCCGCCGCCGAGCGTCGTCGGCGCCGGCTGGAGGAGCGCGAGGCCGAGGCGCGCGACAGCGGCGCTTCCGGCACGCCGCGGACTTGACTGCGACCCCGACGGACGCGCAGCCTTACACATGTCCCGGCTCTTCACCGTCGACCAGGCGAACCGGATGCTGCCCCTCGTCAGGCGCATCGTGCGCGATATCGTCGACTCGCATGCCGCCTGGCGCCGCGTGGTCCACGAATTCGAGCTCGCCACCGTCACGACCCGCGCCGATCGGCCGTCGGAGCGCGCCGACGCCCTCCAGGTCGAGGCGCAGCGCCTGGCGCGCGAGATCCAGAGCTTCCTGAGCGAGCTGCGCGACCTCGAGGTGGAGTTCAAGGGATTCGACCTCGGGCTGGTCGACTTTCCCGAGTGAAATGGACGGCCGGACCGTCCACCTCTGCTGGAAGCTCGACGAAGACGCGGTGATGTACTGGCACGAGCTCGGCGCCGGATTCGCCGGCCGCCAGCCGCTCGAACCGATCCTGCAGGGATCCTGATCACAACTCAACGACGAACGACATGCGCGCAACCCAGTCGTCCGACGGAACCCTCTGGGGCGTCGACGTGAAGGTGCCGAGCTTCAGCAGTGCGATGGTCGTCTTCCGCCATCCGGCGGGCGAGACCGCGCGGCGCGATCGCTATGCGTGGTACAACTCGCACATGGCGGAAGCGAACGACCCGCGGGCCCGCCTGGCGCCGGCCGCCGTGCTGCAGTCGCTCTCGGACGCGGACATCGCGCTGTTGTTCCGCCGGTCGATGCCAGTGCACACCGAACATCCCGGCTTCCGGAGCGGGTGGAAGCGGTCTACGCTGCCGGCGGGTCGCGTCCCCTAGCGGCAGCGCAGGCGGTCAGGCCGGGCCGCTGTTCGCCCCCGCGGTGCGCGGACCGTGGGGTGTCTTCGGGCAACCCGTCGCGGAAGCCGACGTCGAACTCCATTCCATCGCGCGCGATGAGCGTCGATGGAAAGACGGTCCGTGCCTCGCGCTCGAGGTCTCCCGGGTCGCGCGCGTAGCGCGCGGAGATGTGGGTGAGGAGGAGCTGGCGGACCCCGGCGCGCGACGCGACCTCCGCCGCCTCCCGCGCCGTGGAGTGCCCCGTCTCGACAGCGCGTTCCGCTTCCTCCTCACCAAACGTGCTCTCGTGCACGAGGACGTCGGCGCCCACCGCGGCGAGAATCGTCGCGGCGCAGGGTCGGGTGTCCCCGGTGATGACGATGCGGCGTCCGGGACGGCTGGGTCCCACGAGTCGAGACGCCTCGATGACCCGGCCGTCTTCCAGGGTCACGGCCTCGCCCTTGTGGATCCTGCCCCAGAGCGGGCCCTCGGGAATCCCGAGTTCGCGAGCGAGATCGGGGTTGAACCGGCCGCGCCGTTCATCCTCGGCGAGGACGTAGCCCAGCGACGGCGGACCGCGGTGGTCGAGCTCGAACGCAACGATCGAATACTCCTTCCTGCGGACTTCGTCGCCGGGCGCGAGTTCGCGCACCTCGAACGGGAACGAGAGCCGCTCGGAGCCGAATTGCTCGGCGCGCTTGAGGATGCGCGCGGCGCCGCGGGGACCCCAGGCGCGAAGGGGCTCGGTTCGACCCTGGAGCGACATCGTCCGAACCAGGCCGACGATTCCGAGCAGGTGGTCGGTGTGGAAGTGCGTAAAGAAGACGTCACCGACGTTGAAGCTGATGCCGTAGCGCATCATCTGGCGCTGGGTCCCCTCGCCACAATCGAAGAGGAAAGTCCCTCCTTCCCGGACCAGGGCGAGCGACGCCACGTTGCGCTCGACGGTCGGTCGTGACGCGGAAGTGCCTAGGAATCGGAGAGTTAGCGGCATGAGCAAGAATAATGGTATGCCCCGATTGTGGGGGACTAAGCTTTGTGAAGTATTTTGGTCGGGTTTGATGTGACGCATCTCGCAGCGGGAAATCACCTCAAATTCAAGCTTGGCTGTGAGCGGCGGTTAAGGTCGCTCAGTCCATCATGGACTCCCAAGCGTGCGCAGCGTGGCATTCGGGACGGGCCCGAGGTCGCGAGGCACTCGACTCCATCGTCAGTGGGAGGGCAAGATGAACGGGAAGAGCAAGCGAGGATTCGCGTCGATGGATCCCGCGCGGCAGCGCGCGATCGCCAGCAAGGGCGGCAGGGCGGCTCACGAGAAGGGAACCGCTCATGAGTGGTCGTCCGACGAAGCACGGAACGCCGGCCGCAAGGGCGGAGAAGTCGTCAGCCGGGATCGCGCGCACATGGCCGCGATCGGGCGCGAGGGTGGAGAGGCACGCGGCAGGGCGCGGGCGCATCTGAACGGGAATGGCAACGGCAACGGCAACGGCATGCGGAGCGTTTCCAGGATCGTGAGCGCGTGATGTCCGTGAGCCGCGAAATGTCGCCGATCGATCGCCGGATCGATCGCTCGGTGGCGGCGGATCTGCAGCGCGAAGTTCACGCCGAAGTCTAGCCAGGTCGGCCGTACGGGTGCCGCCCCTCAGGGGGCGCCACCCGACCACCGGGCGATGTAGGCGTCGACGTCGAAGCGGGTGCGCGCCCGGGCGAGGGACATGGGCCGGATGGTGCCGAAGAGCGGTCGTTCCGCGAACGGCCTGTCGAACTTGCCGAAGCACCACTGGATTCCGGCGTAGCTCGCCGGGTCGCGGCCGTCCAGCGCGTACTTGTTGTTGAGGTGGATGAGCCAGTCCAGGGCATCGACGTATCGCGGTGCCCAGAGCAGGACGGACTTGCCCCAGAGCATGCGCATGAAGTTGTGCATGGCGCCGGTGTCGAGCAGTTCCCTCTGGGCGGCGTTCCAGAGTGGCGCGTGAGTTCCCGCGCGCTCCAGGTCGTGGAGCGAGTACTCCGGGTCGCGCAGGTCGCACTGGTGGCGCTCGAGGGTCTTTCGCACCCACTCGGGAAGGGCCTCGAGCGTGGCGAATTGCCGATTGCGCAGGCAGAAGTTGAGGCTGAGTTCGCGCCACGTGACGAGCTCGTCGAGGTACGACTCGACCGCCGTTGACGGTCCGTTCTGCAGTACGGTACGCGCGACTTCAGCCGCGGCGAGCTGGCCAAAATGCAGGTACGGCGAGAGCCGGCTCGAACCGAGGTCATCGTTCGGGTCGGCTCGCCGCTCCGGATAACCGGGAAGCCCGCTCTCACAGAAGGCGCGCAGCCGTTCCCTCGCGGCGCCGAGGCCGCTCGGGAGCGCGACCGGAGCAACCGCGTGGTCGATCTCGCACCGCGCGACTTCATCCGCGACCCGGAAGTCCGGATCGCGCAGCGGCAGCGGCGCGCACTCCAGCGAGGCGAGCGTGGCGGGAGACATCGCACGACGCGGAGGCCGGTCCTCGACGGGTTCGAGGGCGTGATCAAGGACGCGGCGGAGCTTCGGGCGAATGGTGCGGGCGGCGTACTCCTCCCCGGGAAAGCTTCCCGACGGCACTATCGCGTGCGACTCAACGGCGAGCACGCGGCAGGAGACGCGCTCAGCGAGGCGCGAGGTCCGCTCCGCGATGCCGCACGTCGGGAAGAGGTCGGTGACCACGAGCGATGCTCGCGCGGCCAGCCTGTCGACAATGCGTCGATCGTCATCCCGCCGGCGACGCAGGACGAACTGATAGTGGTAGCCGAGGTCGTCGGCACGCATCGCGAGCTGGCGCGCGTTCTCGATGATGAAGGAGTGGATCCGGTCGCTGGCGTGCTCGTAGGTTGGATCGAGTCCCTGGTGCACCAGCAAGGGGCGGCCGAGCCTGTCGGCTTCGGCAACGGCCAGGCGAAGCGCCCAGTTCTCCTCCAGGCGATGACAGCTCTGGATCCAGTAGAGCACGAATTCGCCTTCGGGCTGGGTGCGCTTGTCGTTCACGCGGTGCCCCCGCCCGGCGAGCTGGTCGCGGACATACTGGGAGTCGAGCCGGTGCGGTGTCACCGGGGTCACCGAAGTGGCCGCCGGCTCGAGCGATACCGTCCTGTGGCGGAATGACGGCCGGCCCGTGACGCGGCGCTATTCAACTCGTCCATACACACGAAGTTAGTTGAGTCGCAGTTGACAACCGGCTGGCGTTGGCTAAGTTACGAGTCGACGCCGGCCCCGCCGAAAGGCGGGGCCGTATCGTTCAGCCGGAGTGCGACCGGTGGAACAAGGTGGCGCGCTCTCGGTACACGGGGCTGTAGCTCAGCTGGGAGAGCGCTGCAATCGCACTGCAGAGGTCAGGGGTTCGACTCCCCTCAGCTCCATCGATAGATCGAGGCACGAACATCGCCTCAGGGTACTAGCCCGCCGCTGTCCGGTAGGACGTAGAGTTCCAATGGCGGCGCGCGTGGCGAACCCTGAGGAGAACAAATAGAGAGGCGCTGCCGGCACGATTCGGCGGCGTTTTTTGTTTCGGGGCGCATCCGGGTTCCGGACGGCGTGCGTGATCTCATTGAAGGCGCCGCACGTCTGTCCCGAGGGCTGCAAAGACGAGCTGGAGGAAGCGGTTCTCCTCGCTTTCGGTGCGCCCCGAGAAGTCGCCAAAGGCGGTGGCGCCGAGTCCGCCGAGCCAGCGCATGACGCCGCTCTCGTTGACGACGAACCGGAGGCGCCGGATGCTCATTGTCTCGGCCCCCAGGTCGTCGCGGACGCCGAGTCGCAGTTCGATACCGTCATCCTCGAACGGACGTCGCAGGGGATTCCGGATCAGCTTGTCGAAGGCGAGCGGGAAGTGCCATGCGGGCTCCCGGCGCCATCGCATCATCCACGACGCCTCGTGCTCGCCCCGCTCGATGGTGAAGTCGCCGACGAGATCGGTGTAGCCGACGCGGAAGGGCCCGTACTTCGCCGAGAAGTCCGTGATGAACAGGAGCGAGTCGGGGAGCGGAGCGAGGCCGCCGTCGAGGGAGAGGAGGTGCCCTGCGCGCGAGCGCACGGTGGCGACGAGGCTCCCGTCGCGACCGGTCATGTCGAAGTACGTGGCACCCGCGTGGTCGGTGAAGCGGACCGAATAGACCGACGGGACGACGTACTTGTCGAGGTAGCGCGCGAAGGCGGGAAACTCGCCGCGCAACTCATCTGGCGTGAACGTGAGGCCGAGGACGGCGATGGTGGAGCCGTCTCCGAGAATGCTGGTATTGAGCGAGTCGAGGCGGAGGAGGCGCGCGAGCACCGGACCCGCGGATGGGAACGTCGCACGGGCGTCGGCGAGTGCGGACGCCGCGACGCGACCATCGGCGGCGGAGAGCGCGAGGCGAATTGCGTCGGCGACTTCACCGGGTCGCACGTGGCCGATGGCGTGATCGACGGAGGTGGTCCACCGGAAGTCATTGCGTCCGAGGGCCTCGAGGCGCATGAAGTGTCGTTCGTCGCCGACGTGCGCGGGATACGGGGCGGTTGTTCCGGGGATGAAGCGGTAGTGCTGGCCGTCGTGGAAGGCGCGGACAAAGATGGCACGCGCGTTGGCGGCGGAGTCGACGATAGTCCAGACGGAGGTATCGGCGAAGAGGCGCGACGGGATGAGCGCATAGCGTGCCATGAGGCGGCGTGCGCTGTCGAAGGAGGAATCGCGCTGGACGCTATCGAATCGCAGGGCGAAGGCGTCGAAGATGTCCCCGGCGTTCCGGCGGGCGCCTTCGGTATCGGAGCCGAGTGCCAGGATGCTCGACCGGCAACCGGTGACGGCGGTGACGGAGAGGACGGCGGCGACGAGGACCGCGCGGAGCGAATGCGTGGGCACGGTCTTTCGCAAAGGTCCACGGAATAGAGGCTTAGGCGGTGTGACGAGGGGTTGCCGACGGCCTCTGAAGCGGGGTATCTTAGCTACCCTGCCCGGAGTGGAGGTAGTTGGTGAGTGGCTCCGGTGGCGGGGAAGATGCCCCTTGGTGTAACTGGCAACACGCCTGACTCTGGATCAGGAGAGTCCTGGTTCGATCCCAGGAGGGGCAATGCGACGAAGAGATGTCGCGAGGTATGGGATCGTCGTCCGCGGGCCTTCGGCCCGCTCCCGATCGATCCCAGAGGGGCAATGCGCTGAGAAAGCCAGCGCGATGGGCCGTGATCGCGCTGCGGCGACCTCCGGTCGCCTCCGCGTCGATCCCAGGAGGGGCAACTCGAAGGCGTCGTGTCACTTCGGTGGCGCGGCGCCTTTGCCGTTGCTGACTACCGGTCCAGCCATGCGTAGGTTGTCGTGCGCTCATCCTCTCCAGGGCGCACGCGCCCTGGCGGCACCCGCTGCCGCTGCGACGAATCTCGAGGCGCCAGGTCGCGCCGCGAGACATGAGCACCGCGACGCACCGACGCCGTTGGCCAGCAATCCGCGTCGGGCGAGCACGCCGGCAGAAACTCGCACTGCAGCGACACCTACCCACATGCGTTGCGCGCGACAGCTTCAACTCGGCCAACCCGCTGGAATCTCTGGCCGGGCGGCCGGGAACCGAGCGGACTTCGTCGCGGCCGCGCTCGCTATTGTTCAGCACCACCCTCCTTTCAAGGATCGAGCATATGGACAAGCGCATACTCGCCGTGGCGGCCGCCGTCGCGATCATCGGCTGCGGAGAAAAGGCTCGCGAAGTGAAGGACGCCACGACGGCCATGGGAGCAGTGGCCGCAGCGGCATCGACCATGGAGGCCAAGCAGAAAGAGGCGGAGCAGTTTCAGGAGGAGCGGCGAAGCAAGGGCGACACGATTGCCATGGGATACGCCGATCTCCAGAAGTTCCTTCCAGCGGCACCGGACGGATACGCGGCTGAGGCGGAGCCGGAAGGATCGAGCCAGAGCATCACGGGATTCTCGATGTCAACGGCCGAGCAGACGTTCACCAGGCCAGCCGGCGCCGAGGGCAGTGCGCCGAGCATCAAGGTGACGATCGTCGATTTCGGCGGCACGCAGGCGGCGTACGGATTGATGGCGCTCCCGATGATGATGAACATCAGCCAGGAGGACGCGCATCAGCGCATGGGGACGCTGAAGATGGACACGCCGTACACCTGGGCGTCGGAGGAGTACAACAAGGACACCAGGGACGCCAAGGTGACCGTGGTGACCCGCTATCGCTACTCGATCGCCGTCGAGGCGCGGAACCAGTCCAGCGACGAGTCGGCAATGGTCAAGCGGCTGGCAGAAGACATCGCGAAGAGTTTCGCAGGAAAGTGAGCGCAGTGCGAGCGTCACGCAGCACGGGGTCTGAAGGGGGTGACGGAGGGCCGCAGTGGATTGCTGCGGTCCTCGACTCCGCTCCGTGCCGTTGAACTTCTCTCCCTGACGCTCGACCGAGGCATCGGTGGAACGCTTTCACCCGTTCTCCGCGCTGCATGCCGCAACGGTCGTCGTGCTCGTGTTCGCGATCGGCGCACTCTCCTGGGGAGGTCGCTCGGCCCGGCGCCACGGACGGCTGCGCCGGTACGAGTGGACGGTTGGTCTGCTCGTGCTCGCGTACTGGGTCGTGTACAACCTGTATGCGACCGTGCGGTGGGGATTCGCCTGGAGCTCGTCGCTGCCCCTCCAGGTCTGTGACATCACCGCGCTCGCCGCATCACTGACGTTCCTCACGCGTCGACGCCTGCCGCAGACTGTCGCCTACTTCTGGGGCCTGGCGCTCAGCACGCAGGGGATCTTCACGCCGGACCTCGCCGGCGGACCGGCGACGATCGACTTCTGGGGATTCTGGCTCTACCACGCCTTCGTGGTCGGGGCAGGCGTCTATGCGCTGGTCGTGCGCGGCTACCGGCCGACATGGCGGGACTACCGGACGTCGGCGCTGCTCGGCGTCGCCTACGCCGCAGCGATGCTGGCGCTCGACGTCACGACAGGCGCCAACTACGGCTACCTGGGTCGCACGGGGTCGAGCCAGCCGTCGCTGCTGGATGTGCTCGGTCCATGGCCACAGCGGGTTCCCGTCATCGTCGGACTCGCGCTCGTCGCGATGGCGATGCTGCAACTGCCGTGGGCGGTACGCGCCGCGCGCCGCCGGCCGCCGGCGATGTCGCCAGGGGACTCCACGAGGGCTTGACGCCTGGTTCGTCGTCGCGAACCGGCGGAGACTGAACGAATCGCAGACGCCGCCAGGATTGTAGCGGCTGATCCATTTTCGGCAGCGGGCAGGCAGCGAGTGAGGCGACGCGAGGAACCGGACAGAGCAGGGGGTCACGACGGGTGCACGCCTGAAGAGCGCTTCAAGTCCTCCCGGGCGATCCCGGTGTGAGGGTCGCTCGCGGGCCGGACGGCCACCGATCGTACCGCCGTCCTGTTTAGTTAGTGCTATGCGAGCCGGCATCGCGGAAACAGCGGACGAACGATGCATGCACTGGAGAAGGCCGGTCGGCGCAGCGCTCTTCTTCATCGAGCCGGCGGCCCCGTCCGGGAACGAGGCGAACGGGTGGTGGCGATGAACCCCCAGCCGCCAGTCGGCCGCAGGCGCGGACTCGGTCCGTTCTCTTTCGCATTCCTCAGCGTTGCCCTGGGGGTCGTGGCGGGATTCGGAGCGTTCGGCTTTCGTCTCCTCATCGGCCTCGTCCACAACCTGTTCTTCCTGGGCAGGCTCTCGTTCCAGTACGACACGATACGGCACACGCCGCCGGGTCCGTGGGGAGTCGGGGTCGTGCTGGCCCCAGCGGTTGGTGCGGTGCTGGTGGTGTTCCTGACGAAGCACTTCGCCCCTGAGGCCAGGGGGCACGGCGTTCCCGAGGTCATCGACGCCATCTATTACGAGAAGGCCGTCATTCGTCCGGTGGTGGCGGTCATCAAGTCGCTGGCGTCAGCGCTGTCGATCGGCAGCGGCGGCTCCGTCGGGCGCGAGGGTCCCATCATCCAGATCAGCGCCGCGTTCGGCTCGTGGTCGGGGCGCTTCTGCGGCGTGGCGCGATGGCAGTTGGCGACGCTTGTTGCGGCGGGCGGAGGTGCCGGGATCGCCGCCACGTTCAACACGCCGATCGGCGGCGTGCTCTTCGCCGCCGAGGTGCTGATGCACGAGATCAGCGTCCGCACGCTCGTCCCGGTGGCGCTCGCCACCGCCACGGCGACGTACGTGGGGCACTTCTTTTTCGGCAACCACCCGGCCTTTCCGGTCCCGCCCCTTCAGATGTCCGCGGCAAGCGGGGCCGCGCTGTTGCCGGCGTACGTCGGGCTGGGCGGCATCATGGCGCTGGTCTCGGTGGTGTTCATCCGCGCGCTGTATGGCGCCGAGGACCTGTTCGAGAAGTACATCCCGCGTCGCGACTACCTGCGTCACGTGGTCGGGATGCTCGGGGTTGGCGTCATGGCTGTGACCCTCATGCGCTATTCCGGGCACTACCATGTGGAGGGAGTGGGTTACGCGACCATCATGGACGTGCTCGCCGGCTCGCTCACTGGGGTCGGCCTGCTCCTGCTGCTGTTCGTGCTGAAGCTCGTGGCGACGTCGCTCACGCTGGGATCGGGCGCTTCAGGCGGCATCTTCTCCCCCTCACTCTTCATGGGAACCACGCTGGGGGCGGCGTACGGGATCGTACTCCATCGCCTGTTCCCCGGCCTTGGAATCGACCCGGCGGCGCTCGCACTCGCCGGCATGGCGGGGCTGGTGGCGGGTGCGACGGGCGCCGCACTCACCGCGATCGTCATGATCTTCGAGATGACGCTCGACTACGCCGTGGTGCTGCCGATGACGTTGACGGTGGCGGTGAGCTACGGCCTCCGCCGCCTGCTCCTGTCCGAGAGCATCTACACCATGAAGCTCGCCAGACGGGGGCATTACGTGCCGCAGGCGCTGCAGGCGAACCCGCACCTGGTCCACCACGTGAGCGAAATGCCGCTCGCCCCGGTGACGGTGCTGTCAGCCGAGGCACCACTGGCGTCGGTCGCCGCCACGCAGGATCCGGCCGCGCCCGCCTGGGTGGTGCTCCTGCGGGAGGGGTATGTCGCCGGCGTCGTATCGCGCGAGTGGTTGCGCGGCTGCGTGAAGGATGCGGGACCGGCGCAGACACTCGGCGCTGCCGCTTTGACGGAGGCAGCGCGCTACGTCACGATCCCGTCGGATCACACGATATTCGGACTGCTGTCGCACATGCAGGCGAGCCACGCGACCGTGGCAGTCGTGCTCGCCCCGACGACCGGTGCGGAGCCGCCTGAGGTGCTCGGACTCGTGACCATGGCGCAGCTCGCCGAGCTCATCGCCGAGGGCATGGAGATGTTCGAACGATGACCTACGCTGCTTGCGGAATCACCGGACGGCTGCAGGCCACGGGTCTCGTTATCGTTCTTGTTGTCGTCACAATGTGCGCACCGCCCTGCAAACGGTTCCGTCGGTCACGGAAGGCGTGCTGAAGATCCGCGCGGAGAGCTTCGAGGGCGTCGAGCAGCTGGGGTGGATCCTGGCCGAAGCCCGGACGATCGTGCGCGACGTGCGTGCCGGCGTGACTGCCTGACGATGGAGGGCGCATGCCATCCCGACGGAACCGACACCTCACGCTGCGACGGGACGTCGCCCATCTCGACCCGCTCGCGGAGCTGGCGCTGGACCTGCGCTGGTCGTGGAGCCATGAGGCGGACGAGCTCTGGAGGCATCTCGAGCCCGAGCTCTGGGACCTGACGGCCAACCCGTGGGTGGTGCTGCAGACGGTTTCACGGACTCGACTGCGGGCGGCCCTCAAGGATGTCCGCTTCCACCGGATGATCGAGGAGCTGGTGGCGGCCAGGCGGAAGGCCGCGAGTTCCGCCGGCTGGTTCCAGCACCACCATGCCGGGGCGCCGCTCAGCAACGTGGCGTTCTTCAGCATGGAGTTCATGCTGAGCGAGGCGCTGCCCATCTACTCCGGCGGACTTGGCAACGTGGCGGGCGACCAGCTCAAGGCGGCCAGCGACCTTGGCGTGCCGATGGTCGGCGTCGGCCTCCTGTACCAGCAGGGGTACTTCCGCCAGGTCATCGACCGGAATGGCGCACAGGAGGCGTTCTATCCGTACAACGATCCCGGCCAGCTTCCGGTGCTTCCACTGCGCGAACGGAACGGGGACTGGCTGCGGCTGCAGATCGCGCTGCCCGGCCATTCGCTCTGGCTCCGCACATGGCAGGTGCAGGTGGGGCGGCTGCACCTGTACCTGCTGGACAGCAACGACGCGGCGAACTTCCCGCCGCACCGCGGCATCACCAGCGAGCTGTACGGCGGCCCTCCCGAGATGCGGCTCAAGCAGGAGATCGTCCTCGGCATCGGCGGCTGGCGGCTCCTCGAGGCGTTAGGCATCGCGCCGGAGGTCTGTCACCTGAACGAAGGCCACGCCGCCCTGGTGGTGCTCGAGCGGGCCCGCCAGTTCATGCGGGAGACACGACAGCCGTTCGGCGTCGCGCTCGCGGCGACGCGTGCCGGCAATCTGTTCACCACGCATACGCCGGTCCCCGCCGGGTTCGATCGATTCGCGCCAGCGCTCGTCGAGGAGTTCCTCAGGCCCTATGCGGAGCAGGAACTCGGGCTCTCCCTGCAGGAGTTGCTGGCGCTCGGGCGTGCCGATCCCGACAATGCCGCCGAGCCGTTCAACATGGCCTGGCTGGCGGTGCGGGGGAGCGGTGCCGTCAACGGCGTGAGCCGCCTGCACGGCACCGTGAGCCGAGGAATCTTCCAGCCGCTGTTTCCGAAGTGGCCGCGGGCCGAGGTTCCCGTGAGCTCGGTGACCAACGGGGTGCACGCGCCCAGCTGGGATTCCGCCGCCGCGGACGCGCTGTGGACGACGGCGTACCGGAAGGACCGGTGGCGCGGCACGATGGAAGGGCTGGCCGACGCCATTCGCGCGGTTCCCGATGCCGAGCTCTGGCAGTTGCGCACCGCGTCACGAGCGGCGCTCATCGAGTACGTGCAGGCGCGCCTGGTGCCGCAGCTCGCCGGCGCCGGGGCTTCCCTAGAGGAAATCGAGACCACGAAGCGCGTGCTGGATCCCCGGCGCCTGACGCTCGGCTTCGCCCGGCGCTTCGCAACGTACAAGCGGCCGACACTCCTCCTGCACGACCCCGAGCGGCTCCTCCGCATCCTGACCAATCCCGAGCATCCGGCGCAACTCATCGTGGCGGGCAAGGCGCACCCGGCAGATGAGGAGGGTCGCGCCATGATCCAGGAGTGGACGACGCTCATGCGCCATCCCGTGGCGCGCGGGCACGTGATCTTCCTTGCCGATTACGACATGCTACTCACCGAGCATCTCGTGCAGGGCGTGGACGTGTGGATCAACACGCCGCGGCGGCCCTGGGAGGCCTGTGGCACCAGCGGCATGAAGGTGCTCGTCAACGGCGGATTGAACCTGTCGGAGCTGGACGGGTGGTGGGCGGAGGCGTACGCGCCCGACGTGGGGTGGGCACTGGGAGACGGCCGTGAGCACGACACTGATCCGGCGTGGGACGCGGAGGAAGCCGGTGCGCTCTATGCACTGCTCGAACGGGAAGTCGTGCCCGCCTTCTACACGCGAAACGAGCACGGGATTCCCGAGGCCTGGATCGCGCGCGTGCGGGAGAGCATGGCGCGACTCACCCCTCGATTCTCCAGCAACCGGTCGGTTCGCGAGTACACGGCGACACACTACCTTCCCGCGGCGTCAGCCTATCGTGCGCGAGCGGCCGACGGGGGCGCGCCGGCCGTCGCGATCTCGGACTGGCGGCGCCAGCTGGAACGCCACTGGGGAGGCGTAGCTTTCGGCGAGATGCGTGTCACGTCGGCCGCGGATCGGCACTCGTTCGAGGTGGACGTGGACCTCGATGCGCTCGGACCCGAGGCCGTACGTGTGGAGCTGTATGCCGACGGCGTGGCCGGCGGGCCGGCCGCGCGCCAGGAGATGGCGCGCGGGGAGCAACTTCCCGGAGGAACGACGGGATTCCGGTATCGGGCCGAGGTGTCTGCGGACCGGCCAGCCGGGGACTACACGCCGCGGGTGATTCCCAGCCATCCGGGCGTCGCGGTTCCCCTGGAGGCGCCGTGGATCCGCTGGCTGCGTTAGGCTGCGAACCGTCCGGGCGTGCCGCGCCGCGCCGGCCACCGGGCAGTCGGTGGCGCGTTCGACCCCTCCCCGGCCTGACGTGACGGTGCCTGGCGTCCGCAGGGTGCGTCTCATCGCCAGGCGCGTCACCGGCGAGGTCGCTGGCCCGTCGGAGTGATCGCCGCGGAGCGCGGGCGGGGCGTCGTCAGTGTGGCGGAAGGAAGCCGGTACGCCCTTGCAGCGAATCGGGCACCACCGGCCGCACGTCGTCGTCGGTGCCCGGGACGCCGTCGCGGCCCACGGAGAAGAGGTCGAAGTGCTGGAGGTCCGGCGCCGGCCGGTACTGGTACGGCTTGATGCTGAACGCGCCGTTGCCGTGGTCGAAGATGTTGACCGGGTGCAGCAGGTCCGGCTTGACGATCAGCTCCTGCAGCGCCGCGGGGTACGCGCCGTGCTTCGCGCGATAGGCGTCGAGCTCGGTCACGAGGCTTCGCAGGTCCTGGGCGACCATCATCGATTGGGCCCGCTGCATTTCAGGAGACCGGCTGTACCATGAATAGAGGGCGAACCCGGCGACGACGTGCAGCAGCGCGCCAGTCGCGCCGATGGCCACGCCGGCCCATGCGCGCCGTCGATCGGAGAGCAGCCCCCACGTCACCGCGATCGATCCCAGGATGAAGCCGAGTCCGGGGATGAACGACGTCACGCCGAGGGCGATGATCGGCCAGCCACTTCGCGTTGTCGGTGGATCGGGTGACGTCATGTGGCACTCGAGTCAGGTCGCACTGCCGTAGCCGCCGTTCAACGTTGTTGGGACCGTGGTCCGCTGTCGAGAGCATGGAGGCCTGTCGAGCACCGCCGCAAGGCGATGCACCCTCCGGCGGGGGACGGCGATCCGGCCCCCCGGGCTTGTCCGGGAATGACTGACGCGGACCGGACGACGGTTACCTGCAGCGCCAGCAACGCCCCCGGATCCCGTCGCGTTCTTGACAGGGGGATTCGGTGGCCAGCAAACTCCCGTCTCACCTCGCTCGGCACCGCCAGTGGAAGGTCGATGGACGGCACGCGCGCGTCGTCGTCGCCCGATAGGCGTGTGGCGGGTCGGATGGCACGCCCGTTTCCTGCGCTACGGCCACAACGTGGTGGCCCTTGGGGAGAACCGTGATTCGAGCCCTGCCGCCACTCATCGCTTATCGCGAGGACCTCGACCGGTTTCCCGGGCGCGAGACGTTCGGGTCGTTCGACGGGGTCTGGCTCGCGATGGCGCACGTCCTGGAGTTCCTGTCCGGGCTCGCTCCTCATGAGCGACCGGAAGTGGCGGCGAACTTCGGGCGCGGTCTTGTCGAGATGCTCTCGGCTGAAATGTCGCGTGAGGACGGACAGGCGCGATCGAGCGAGACGCTGTCGGGCCTGGCCGACGTCCTTGTGCGGTCGGACGAAGCAGCCGCGAACGAGCGGATCGCCGAAGCGTGCCTGCGCGTGATCGAGGAGATCACCGACACCGGCGCCGACCTGCTGAGCTTCAGCGCGCTGCTGCACACGCGAATGGCATTCGCGGACATCACGCCACGATTGCTGGGCCGCCTCCTGACGCAGCAGGGGCGGGTGGCGCGGCAGTATGGCGACCTGGCGACCGCGCAGGATTTCTTCGACGCCGTCGTCGGGCTCGCGCACGAGAATGCGGACGCCGAGATCGAGGCGCGGGGGCTCTACGGCGCGGCGGGCATCGCGCTGATGCGCGGCAACCACCCGGCGGCACGGCAGCAGTACGAGGCCGCATTGCAGGCGGCATCGCGCGCGCAGTCGGAGGAGCTGATTGGGCTGGCGCACCGAGGGCTGCTCGTGATCCACGCGACCGCGGGAGAGTTCGAGTCGGCGCTGGTGCACGGCGGGGAGGCGCTGCGCCGCAGTCCCCCGAGCGCGACGAGCCATGCCGAGCTGCTGGCGAACCTGGCGGCGGTGTGCTCCGATGTCGGCCATCACGAGGCGGCGCTGGCGGCGTACACGGCGGCGTCCCGTCTCGGCGCGCCGGCGCGGGTGACGTTGCCGTGCCTGGGTGGCGCGGCGCAGGCAGCGGCGCGCCTCGGCCGCCGCAACGTGCTGCGCGTGCTGGCCCGACGCATTGACGAACGGGTCCAGACCGGCGCGCCGCCGTACGAATCGGCGACGGTGCTTCTCGACCTGGCCACGGCGCACCAACTGTGCGGCGACGCGCGCGCTCTCGAGTACGCGCAGCGGGCACGCGCACTCGCCAACGAACACCAGTTCTTCGAGATGCAGTACGCTGCCGATCAGATCCTCGCGGGCGCACCGACGCCAGCGGACGTCTCGTTGCCACTGGCGCCGGGTGGATTCTCGGATTCGTCTCGCGCGGTGCTCGATTCGATTGCGATGCTGTCCGAGGAGGATTGCGACGACCGGCTCGCCGGCGTCACCATGGAATGATGTATCCGTCGACGCAGGTCCCGTCGGTGACGACGGTGCTATCACATGCTTCGCCGTCGCGGCTCACGCCCACCTTCGGCGCGCGGGCCGAGGGCGACGTCGGCAGCGCGCTGCAGGCGACGATGAACGAGGCGGTGGCGAAGACGGCGAGACGGACGATAAAGGCGGACGAACGGCGCATCAGGCGCTCCTGTGAATGGGCGCCTCATATCTGCACGACACGCGCCGCCGCACCGACTCGCGGTGGGAAAACGACTCACGATATGGGGCGGCCGGTCCAGCGATGCTCGTAGTCGCGCTGATGCTGAACCCGCAGGGCCGTGCACGGATCGTCGAGGCGCTCCGCGAACGCGCCGTCGTCCAGTTCTGCGAGTCCGTCGAGGACCTGCGCACGCTCGTCATGCGCCCGCGCGTGCGGGGGGTGGTGGTGGAGCCCGTCGACCGCCAGGGCGTCTCCACCGCGCCCAGCGTCAGCGCGATCAAGAAGAACTTCGCGCTGCTCCCGGTGGTCGGCTACGTGGCGATGAACCAGGACCTCTCGCGCGACGTCATCGGGCTCGCCAAGGCGGGAGTCGACAGCCTGCTCATCTTCAACGGCTCGGACTCGCGACATGCGATCCGCGACGTGTTGAGCACGTCCCGCATCCTGTGCTGCGCCTCGTGGGCAATCGGCGAGCTGGCGCCGCTGGTTCCCGACGGCCTGCTGCCGATTGTCGAGTTCTGCCTGACCAATGCCTCCCGGTCGCTGAGTGTCCCGGAGCTGGCGCGGGCGCATGGTCTGCACCGGAAGACGCTGGCGAACCGCTTCGCGCGGGCGCACCTGCCGCCGCCGAGCGCCCTCATCTCCTGGTGCCGGCTGCTGGCCGCCGCCGATCTCCTCGTCGATGGCGATCGCCCCCTGGAGCACGTGGCGCTCGACCTCGACTTTCCGTCGGCGGGCGCCCTCCGCGCCATGCTCAAGCGATTCCTCGGCATTCGCGTGCTGGAACTGCGGGCGTATGGCGGCGGCCGCTACGTGCTCGAGGGGCTGAAATACGCGATCTCGCGCTACGGGCAACAGCCGGGGTCCGGGGGCCGGGAAGCGTACGGCCCGAAGCTGCTGGCGGGGTAGGCGCGAGCGCAGGGCGCCGCACCGCCGTCGCCGGAGAATCCTGCCGCCGGAGAATCCTGCCGCCGGAGACCTCTGCCGCCAAACGATCCCGCTGGCGGGTTACGTGGTGTATTGGTGCATGCCCAGGACGTGTCGGTGGCCGGCTGCGAGCGGTGTAGAGTCGTCAGCATGCCATCGACTTCAGCCGGGCGATGTCCCGGCCGTCGCGCGACCCGCCTAAGGGTGGCCCCGCCTTGCGTCCGTGGGCGGCCCTGCCATCCTTGCGTCGTCGACCGCGTGGGTTTGGTCCCTTCCACGGAGGCCTCATGAGCGCATCCGTGCTCGAAACGCCCGACGTCCAGGCGTACCGGGGGAGTTATGAACCCGGCATCGGACGCCTGACCCTGGTGCTGGGCACGCACACCCCGGAGGTGGGAGCAGCGCTGGGTGAATTCCACTGGTGGATCGTCGGACCGCGTCTCTTTCACTCCTCGGGCACGGTGACGCTCGATTCCGGTCGCCTTGATCCCGAGGGCCGATCCGCCTTCTTCGAGCGGCACGTGCTCATGCGCGCGTTCATCGACATCGACGAGACGCTGCGGTCGGGTGGGGAGGCGCTCTGGGACCCGCTCGCGCTCGCGCCATGGCCACTGGCGACCGCGCTGCGCGCCATCTCGCTCTACGCCGCCGCGCGACCCTCGCTCGACGAGATCCGCGAGGGCACGGCGTTCGATGAGCTGCGCGAGCTTCTGGCGACGCTCGCCGACTCCCAGCCGGCGGAAGTGCGTCCGTTCGGCCGGAACGGCGACCGGCGTGCCGAACGCTAGGTCGTCCCGACTGTGACCCCCGCCATCGCCGCCTATCGAGTCCGCTCGCTCCTGCGAATGACGAGCTTGAGGCCCGACCACGTCTCGTCGACGGCGCACACCTTGATGTCGACGAATCCGAGCGGGAGAGCCACCTCGCGAATGACGTCCTCGGTGACGTCGGTCGGGATCTTCGAGGCGCGCTTCGGCCAGGAGACCCACACGAAGCCGTCCTGCTCGAGCGTACCGCGCAGCCGCCGAAGCTCGTCGTCCAGGCGAGCGCGAGCCGTCACGAACAGGTGTACCGCCGCGACGGGTGACCTCGACTTCCTGCCGATGCTGGCGCCGTCGGGCAGGTCACCCAGCAAGGCCGCGTAGCCGGGCGGCGCATTCAGTGCGACGAGGCGCATGCCGGTCTTGATGCCGAGCTTGCGCACGAGCGGGGTCCCGGAGTAGCCGGACGGGGAACGGGAACGAGCCGGGGACATCACGTTGGCGCGACTCCCAGACAGAGCGCCCGCCCCCCGGCGAGGGCTCGGCGACAACGGGGCTCGCCATCCGTCTCCGTCACTCGACGATCGCTCATGACCGAATTCCTGGTCCCCTCCACGGCATCCTCGGCGACGAGGCGGTCCCGGCCGCCTCGACAGGCATGGCTGACGAGCCGCTACAATGATGCGCGACAGCCGGGTTCGACAGCCCCGCACGCAATACGTGAATGACCGTCGCCGCCCCGCCGCGGGCCCGTCCCCGGCCCAGCCGGCGACTCGCTAGCTTGGTCTCGTGCCCGACCTCGTCGAAGCCCCATCTCCTCCTGGTCAACCTCGGTACGCCGACGGCCGCCACGCCCGAATCGGTGCGGGCGTTTCTCCGCGAATTTCTCGCCGACCCCGCCGTGGTGGACCTGCCGCGCTGGCTCTGGCTGCCGATCCTGTACGGCATGGTGCTTCGCTCCAGGCCAGGACGAGTCGCCGAACAGTACGCCTCGATCTGGCTGCGCGAGGGCTCGCCGCTGCGCGTGGGCACGGAGGCGCTCGTCGCCGCCGTGCGCGGGCGGGCGGATGGTCGGTTCACCGTGAGCGAGGCGTATCGCTATGGCGAACCGTCGCTCGACACCGAGATGCGCCGACTGGCGCGGGAGTCGAACGGCCCGGTCGTCGTCGTGCCGCTCTTTCCGCAGCGGACGGATGCCACCACGGGAACGGCCTTTCGCCGGGCGCGCGAAGCCGCGGAGCGGGCGGGGATCGCGGAGCGCGTCGTCGAGCGGCTGGTGGCGCCGGCGGACCCGGGGTACGTCGAGGCGATGGCGGTGCGCTGGCGCGAGGCCATGGCCGGCGAGACGTCGCCACCGGACCACCTCGTGGTTTCGTTCCATGGGATCCCGGTGCGGTACAACAGGCGCGAGAAGAACGTCTACGTGGAAGACTGCGAGGCGACCACGGCCGCGCTGCTCCGCGCGATCGAGTGGCCGGCGGAACGGGCCACGCTCGCGTATCAATCGAAGTTCGGCCCCGAGCCGTGGCTCACCCCCGCCACGGCCGACGTCCTCGGGCACCTGCCTGGTCGTGGCGTGAAGACCGTCGCCGTCATCACGCCGGGATTCCTCACGGACGGCCTGGAGACGGCTGAGGAAATCGGCATCCGCGGCGCCGAGTCGTTCGAGGCAGCTGGCGGCGAGCGCCTGATCCGGGTGCGCGCGGTGGAAGACGAGCCCTCACTGGTCGCGGCGATCTGCGCGACAGGTCACATCTGACCTACGCCACGTAATACAAAACCGGGCGTGAAAGTCGGGGGATTGCCGGAATTTCCGACCCCATGACTCGACTGTGACACTCCCCTTTTTTCGGCCCTTAGAATCACGAAGGAACCGCTCCACAAGGAGCGGGCGAGCCGAGGGGGCAAGTATGCATCGCACTGGCGTGGTTGGGCTTTCGTGGCGGCACCGGAGGGCGGACGCCCTCGGGACGTTCACGATCGCGCGCGAGGAGCGTGCGGAACGGCTGCCGAAACTGGCGGCGGCCGCCGGCGTGAGTGAACTGGTGTACGTGGCGACGTGCAACCGCGTCGAGGTGGCGTTCGTGACGGACGCCTCGACGCCGATCACCGTGTGCCGCCGTCGGATCTTCACGGAGCTTGCCGGACGCGAGCCGCGCGGCGCCGAGGCCGACCAGACGCTGCGCGTCTGGCAAGGCGAAGGGGCGGCCGAGCACCTGTTCCTCACCGCCGCCGGGCTCGACTCGGCGCGCATCGGTGAGAGCGAGGTCGCCGGCCAGCTGCGCGAGGCCGTGGAGCAGTCGCGGGCGCTCGGGCTGCTGGGGCCGCGGCTGTCGTACGTCTTTGCCGAGGCGCTGAAGGTGGCCAAGAAGGTCCGCCCGATCACCGAGGGAAAGATCGGCAAGGTCTCGCTCTCGGAGATCGCCATGCGCCACGTGGACGACCGCCTGCACCGCACACCGGGCGCCGTCGCCGTGGTCGGCGTCTCGCCGATGACCGAACAGTGTGCGCAGTCGCTGTCAGCGCGCGGCGTCCCTGTCATCGTGGTGAACCGCACGCTGGAGCGCGCAGTCGAGCTGGCCGCAAAGGTCGGCGGTACGGCGCGCTCGCTTGACGAGTTCCGCGCATCGCCCGACCGGGTCGAGGCGCTCATCGTAGCCACCGGCGCCCGTGAACCGGTGCTTGTGCGCGCCGACCTGGAGCGGATCGCGGCGCGCAGCGGCTCCGGGGAGTCCCCGCTTGTCGTGGACCTCGGCGTGCCCGCGAACGTGGGCCCGGAAGACGCGCTCGCCGCCGACGTCCCACGCATCGGCATGGACGAGATCAGCGATGAGGCGGCGCACGACAGGGAGCGCGTGCTCATGGAGTTTGCCGATGCGCGCGCGATCGTCGACTCCGCGCTGACCGAGATGCGCCGGCACGCCGCCGAGCGGCTTGTCGGGCCGATGATCGCGCAACTGCGGCTGCGGTACCGGCACACCGCGCTGGAAGGCGTGGAGCGGTTGTTCGAGCGGGAGCTGACCGGCATTGGCGACAGCGAGCGCGAGACGATCCGGCGCTGGGCGGAGACGCTGGCCCGGCGCTTCGCGCACGTGCCGTCGGTGGGGCTGCGCGACCTCGTATTCGAGGTGGGTCCGTCGGCGGTGGCGACATTCTTCGGGAACGCCGAGCCGGAGCTGGCGGAGGCGCTGCGCAGCGCGGCCGAGGGTTCCGGCGAGGCGTTGCTGGAGACGTCGGCGGAGGACGCATGAAGCTGCGCATCGGCACCCGGGGCTCGGCGCTGGCGCGGGCACAGGCGGACGACGTCGCCCGCCGCCTCGGTGCGCTGGGCCACGCGACGGAGATCGTGATCATCAGTACCGCCGGCGACAGGACGACCGATCGCAGCTTCGCGGACGTCGGGGCGCTGGGGATCTTCGTGCGGGAGATCGAGGCCGCGCTCCTGGACGGCCGGGTGGACGTCGCGGTGCACTCCCACAAGGACCTGCCGTCGCGGAGCCCGGAGGAACTGGTGATCGCGGCCGTCCCCGAGCGGGTCGATGCCGCGGACGTGCTGCTGGTGCATAACGACGCGCTCGACCGGGATCGCGGCTTCCTTCCCGTCCGCGCCGGGGGGCGGGTGGGCACGTCGGCGGCGCGTCGCCAGGCGCTGGTGCGCGCACTGCGACCCGACGTCGACACCGGGCTGCTGCGCGGCAACGTTCCCACGCGCATCGGGGCGCTTGCCGAGCGCCGGTTCGACGCCATCGTGCTGGCCGCCGCCGGCCTCGAGCGCCTGGCGCGCGCAGACGCCTCGATCGTGCCGCCGCACGCCACGGCGATCCGGCTCGACCCGGTGGTGTTCGTGCCGGCGCCGGCGCAGGGAGCCATCGCGGTGCAGGTTCGCCGCGACGCCGCGGCCGTGCGCGCGGCGGTCGCCGCCATCGATGACACGCGCACAGCGCGCGCGCTGCGCACGGAGCGGGCGGCGCTGGCGCTCGCCGAGGGCGGGTGCACGCTGCCGTTCGGCGCCTGGTGCGAGGCGATCTCCGGCGACCAGCTGCAGCTGCACGCGGTGCTCGGGCGCGAGGACGGCACGCTGGGCCGTTCGGTGGTCAGTGGCGAAGTCCCCGAGACACTGGCGCGCGCGGCGTGGCAGGAGCTGACGAGCGGGGTGCGCACCACATGATCGCGCATCCGGCCGCTGGCCGCCGCATCCTCGTCACCCGCGTCCTCGAGGACGCGGAGCGGTGGGCCGCGCGGCTGTCGACGCTGGGCGCGACACCGGTCGTGCTCCCGTGCCTCGTGTGCGAGCCGCTGGCGCGCGAGGGCACCGCGGACGCACTGCGCGCCGCGATGGCCGGCGCGCGCTGGCTGCTCGTCGCGTCGCCGCGCGGTGCGATGGTGACTGGTTCGCTGCTCGACGGCGCGTTGCCCCGGGGCGTGCAGGTGGCGGCCGTCGGCGAGGCGACGGCGCGTGCCGCGGTGGAGCATCTCGGCCGCGTCGATCTCGTCGCCACCGAATCGACGTCACTGGGTGCGGGGCGTGAACTCGCCGCGCGCATGGCGCGCGACGGGGACGCGCGTTCGGGTCGTGTCGTCGTGGCCGGCGCCGCGGGCGGCCGTGACGACGCCGAGTCGGTGCTGCGGGACCAAGGCATATCCGTGCAGCGCATCGACGTGTACCGGACCATCCCGGTTCCCCCGGCATCGCCCAAGCGCGACCTCGCGAGCGAGCATGTCGACGACGTACTGCTCGCGAGTCCCTCCGCGGTAACCGGCCTGCTCAACGCGGCGGAGGTGCCAGCCGGGGCGCGGGTGATCACCATCGGTCCGACGACGTCGGCGGCGGCTCGCGCGGCAGGTCTCGCCGTGAGCGCCGAGGCCGCGCGTCCGAGTCTCGAAGGCATGCTCGAGGTGATGTCATGAACGAACACGAAGTGACCACGCCCGGACGCATCCGTCCCCGGCGCCTGCGCCGCAGCCAGGCCCTGCGGGATCTCGTTGCCGAGACGCGGGTGCGCGCGGAGCAGCTGATCATGCCGCACTTCGTGCTGCCGGCGGACCGCGGCGTGGAGCCGATCGACTCGATGCCGGGCATTGCACGCCAGGGCATCGAGGACCTGGTGCGCACCGTCGAGGCCGACCGGAAGCTCGGCATCCGCACGGTGCTGCTGTTCGGGATGCCTGACGAGGGCGCGAAGGACCCCACGGGCAGCAACGCGCACCACCCCGGCGGCAGCGTGCCGAAGGCGATCCGGGCGTTGAAGCGGGCGATGGGCTCCGACCTCGTGGTGGTCACCGACGTCTGCGTCTGCGCCTACACCGATCATGGGCACTGCGGCGTGGTGGTCGACGGCGAGGTCGACAACGACGCGTCGCTGCGGACGATCACCGCGATGGCGCTGGCGCACGCGGACGCGGGGGCGGACGTGGTCGCGCCGTCGGACATGATGGACGGCCGGGTAGGGGCCATACGCGACGCGCTCGACGCGCGCGGACAGAGTAGCGTCGGGATCCTGTCGTACGCGGTGAAGTACGCCTCGGCCTACTACGGCCCGTTCCGCGAGGCGGCGGACTCGGCGCCACAGCACGGGGACCGGCGCAGCTACCAGATGGATTCCCGCAACGCCGCCGAGGCGGTGCGCGAGGCCAGGCTCGACGAGGCCGAGGGCGCGGACATGCTGATGGTCAAGCCGGCGCTGGCGTACCTTGACGTCATCCGCCGCGTGCGCGAGACCTCGACACTGCCCCTGGCGGCGTACAACGTGTCCGGGGAATTCTCGGCGGTGAAGGCGGCCGCCGAGCGTGGGTGGCTTGACGAGGCCGCGGTGGTGCGCGAGAACCTGCAGGCGATCGCCCGGGCGGGCGCCGACATCATCATAACGTACCACGCACGCGAGGCGCTCGCCGGGAGGTGGCTGTGAACGCCGGACCGATGTCGTCTGCGTGGATGGCGCGCGCCGGGCGGGTGCTGCCCGGCGGCGTGAGCTCGCCGGTGCGGGCGTTCCGCGCCGTCGGCGGCACCCCGCTGGTGATCCGGTCGGGGGCCGGAGCCGAGTTCGAGGACGTCGACGGCCGGCGGTACCTCGACTTCGTCGGCTCGTGGGGGCCGCTCATCCTCGGGCACGCCCACCCGGTGGTGCGCGCCGCGATCGTCGACGCGGTGTCGCGCGGCACCAGTTTCGGCGCGCCCTGCGAGCCCGAGATCGAGCTGGCGGAGTTCATCGTGGCGTCGTACCCGGGGTTGGAGCAGGTGCGGTTCGTCTCGTCAGGCACCGAGGCGACGATGAGCGCCATCCGGGTGGCGCGCGGGGCCACCGGGCGCGACCGCATCGTGAAGTTCTCCGGGTGCTACCACGGGCACGCCGACCACCTGCTGGTGGCCGCGGGGTCGGGACTGGTCACGTTCGGGCGGCCGTCCTCGGCGGGGGTGCCGGAGGCGTTCGCGCGCGAGACGGTGGTGCTGCCGCTCGACGACGAGCAGCGCCTGATGGACTACCTGCGGCAGCACGGCGATGCCGTGGCCGCGGTGATCATCGAGCCGGTGCCGGCGAACAACGGCGTGCTGCTGCAGCGTCCCGACTTCCTGGCCACGCTGCGGCGCGAGACCGAACGCGCCGGGGCGGT
Source organism: uncultured Gemmatimonadaceae bacterium (assembly GCA_963761075.1). GTDB lineage: Bacteria > Gemmatimonadota > Gemmatimonadetes > Gemmatimonadales > Gemmatimonadaceae > CAVXFN01. The sequence goes on along the minus strand of CAVXFN010000005.1, from coordinate 341,978 downwards.
GCTCATCTTCGACGAGGTCATCAGCGGCTTCCGGCTGGCGCGGGGCGGGGCTGCCGAGGTGTACGGCATCACGCCCGACCTGGCGACGTTCGGCAAGGTGATCGGTGGGGGGCTGCCGGTGGGCGCCTTTGGCGGCCGTCGCGAGCTGATGCGGCACCTGGCGCCCGAGGGGCCGGTGTACCAGGCCGGCACACTCTCGGGCAACGCGGTGGCGATGAGCGCGGGCCTGGCGACGCTGCGCGAGCTGGAGCGCGTCGACGGCTGGCGGTGGCTCGAGCAGACCGGCCTGGCGCTGGAGGCTGTGCTCCGCCCGGTGCTGGCGGCGGCGCCGTACCCGGTGACCCTGGTGCGCAGCGGCTCGCTCTTCTGGCTGTCGCTGCAGGCGGGGGAGCCGCCGCGGGCGGCCGAGGCAATCGACCCGGGCGCTGCCGCTCGTTATGCACCGCTGTTCCACGCGCTCCTCGACGACGGGGTGGCGCTGGCGCCGTCGGCGTACGAGGCGGGCTTCCTGTCGCTCGTCCACGAGCCGGCCCACCTGGCGCGGCTTGGCGACGCGCTCGCGCAGGCCTTTGCCGCGGCCGTCCCGGCATGATCTCGCTCCGCCTCCTCCGCAGTGCACGCCCGATGCAGGTCGGCTTCCTCGTCCTGCTGTCGGTGTGCAGCGCGCAGCTGGCGTACTGGATGCTCGACGAGGTGCGCTACACGGCGGAGATGGAGACCCGCCTGCGCGCGGGCTACGAGGCAGAGGTGGAGTCGGCGCGGGCGCTGCTGCGCTCGGGCTCGCAATGGGCGGACATCGCGCATGCGTACCCCGACGTCGCCATCTCGCCGGACTCGGCGACGCTCTCGGTCGATTCGCGGGTGCTGGCGCAGATGCACGCCGAGCGCTTCCACCGGCTGAACCGGTATGCGTGGGAGGGCGCGTTTTTCCTCGCCGTGCTGCTGGCGTCGATGGCGGTCGTGTATCGAGCGGTGCGCGAGGAGGACGACCTGCGGCGGCGGCAGGAACAGTTCCTGGCGCAGGTGTCGCACGAGCTCAAGAGCCCGCTCGCGAGCCTGCGCCTGTCGGCGGAGACGCTCTCGCTGCGCGACCCGCCGGCGGAGCGCCGGGCGGAGCTGGTCCAGCGGTTGCTGGCGGACCTTGGCCGGCTGCAGCGCATGATCGCCAACCTCCTCGACACGTCGCGGCTGGCGTCGCCGGAGATGGGGAGCGTGGCCGAGCGCGTGGTGCTTGCCGACGAGGTCTCGGCGGTCGTCGCCGAGCTGCGCGACCTGGCGCTGGAAGGGGCCACGCAGGTCGTCGCCGACGTGCCCGGCGAGCTCGTCGTGCTGGCCGACCCCGAGGGCGTGCGCACCGTACTGCGCAACCTGCTGCACAATGCCATCAAGGCGACGAGCGGCGGCGGCGCGGTCGCGGTGCAGGCCAACCGGCACGACGGTGTGGTGCGCCTCGACGTGCGCGACGACGGCATCGGCTTCCCGCCGAACGAGGCGAAGAAGGTGTTCGAGAAGTTCTATCGCGTCGAGGGCGATCCCCGGACGCGTCCCGGCGGCACCGGGCTCGGGCTGTATCTCGTCAGGCGCTGCGTGCAGCTCGACGGCGGCACGGTCACGGCCGAGAGCGAGGGGCCGGGGCGTGGCGCACGGTTCACCGTCACCTGGCGAACGGCCACGGAGCTGGTCCCATGAGCGCGGCCGCCCCCACCCGGATCCTGGTGGTCGAGGACGAGATCAACCTCGCCCGCGGCATTCGCGAGAACCTCGAGGCCGAGGGCTACGCGGTGGAAGTGGTGAGCGACGGTCGTGCCGCGCTCGACCGCATCCGGCGCCAGGAATACGGCCTGGTGCTGCTGGACGTGATGCTGCCGGGGATGGACGGCTTCACCGTGTGCGAGACGGCGCGCCGCGAGGGACGCGACACGCCGGTGCTCTTCCTCACGGCGCGCGGCGGCGGCAACGACCGCATCCGCGGGCTCGAGGTGGGCGGCGACGACTACCTGCCCAAACCGTTCCAGCTGCGCGAGCTGTTGCTGCGGGTGGCGGCCATCCTGCGCCGCCGCAGTCGCTACGACGCGATGACGGCACTGGAGCCGGTGGTGCGGTTCGGCGAGAACGAGTTCGACTTCCGCAGTTTCCGCGGCCGGTCATGGGACGGCGGCGACCAGATCCTCACCCAGAAGGAAGCGATGATCCTGAAAGTGCTCGTGGAGCGCGAAGGCGACGTGGTGTGGCGGGACGAGATCCTCGAGAAGGTGTGGGGCGATGACGTCCTGCCGTCGTCGCGGACCATCGACAACTTCATCGTGCGGCTGCGGAAGCGCTTCGAGCCTGATCCCGAACGCCCGCGCTACTTCCATACCGTGCGCGGGATCGGCTACCGGTTCGTGGCCGCCGGGGAGACGTCGGAGTCGTGAACGACAGGCTGCTCCGCGCCCTGCGCGCCGAGGTCACTGACCGCCGACCGCTCTGGGTGATGCGCCAGGCGGGTCGCTACCTGCCCGAATACCGCGCGCTGCGCGAGCGGCACACGTTCGAGGAGCTGTCGTCGAACGCGGCGCTGGCCGCCGAGGTGACGCTGCAGCCGCTGGCGCGCTTCCCGCTCGACGCCGCGATCATCTTCGCCGACCTGATGAGCCCCGTGGGGGCGCTCGGGCTGCAGGTGCGGTTCGACCCGGGGCCGGTGCTGTCGCACCCGGTGCGCACCGCGGCCGACGTCGATGCGCTGCGCGACCCGGCGCCTGACGAGATCGCCCCCGAGGTGCGCGAGGCGCTGGGCATCGTGAAGCGCGAGCTCGGCGGCCGCGCCGCGCTGCTTGGATTCGCGGGCGCGCCGTGGTCGCTGGCGGCGTACCTGGTACAGGGGCGCGGGAACCCCGGCTTCCCGGCGCTGCGCGCCCTCGCCGCGCAGGACAGCGGCCTCGTCGACGCGCTGCTCGCGCGACTCACCGACCTCGTGGTGCGCTACGTGCGCGGCCAGGCGGAGGCGGGGGCCGACGCCGTGCAGCTGTTCGATACCTGGGCCGGCGTGCTCTCCCCGGCGGACTGGACGCGCCTTGTGCGCCCGCACCTGGTGCGATTCCTCGACGAGACGAAGTCGATCGGCATCCCCCGCATCCTGTTCCTGCAGGATGCCTCGCACCTCGTGGACTCCTACGCCGCGCTGCCCGCCGAGGCCCTGGCCGTGGACTGGCGCGAGGACCTGAAGGCGCTGCGGGCAAAGCTGGGTGCCACGAAGGCGCTGCAGGGCAACCTCGACCCGGCGATACTGCTGGCGGGGCCCGAGGCGACGCGGCGCGCCGCCTCGGCGCTGCTGGCCGCGGTCCCGGCGCGCGGGCACGTCGTCAACCTGGGGCACGGCATCATGCCCGAGACTCCCATCGAGAGCGTGCAGGCGCTCGTCGACGTCGTACATAACGAGAGGACATCATGACCACGAATCGCGCCAGGACGGCTGCCGGAGCGCGCCCCGTGGGTCGCGCGGTCACCGCCGAGCTGCTGGCCCGCCACGACCGTCCGGGGCCGCGCTACACCAGCTATCCGACCGCGGTCGAGTTCCACGAGGGCGTGACCGCCGACGACTACGCGGAGCGGCTCGCCGCCGCGGACGCGCTGGGCGACGCGCCACTCTCGCTCTATATGCACCTCCCGTTCTGCGAGGAGCGCTGCCTGTTCTGCGGGTGCCACGTGATCGTCACGCGCCACCGGGACGTCGCCGCGCCGTACATCGGCATGCTGCAGCGCGAGACCGAACTGCTGGCCGAGCGGCTGCCGAACCGTCGCGGCTTCGCGCAGCTGCACCTGGGCGGCGGCACGCCGACGTACTACACCCCGGCGCAGCTCACCACGCTGCTCACGCACACGCTGCAGCACTTCCACCCGCTGCCAGGCGCCGAGCTCGCGGTCGAGGCCGACCCGCGGGTCACGACGCCGGAGCACATCGACGCCCTGGCCGACCTCGGGTTCAACAGGATCTCGTTCGGCGTGCAGGACCTGACGCCGGAAGTGCAGGAGGCGATCAACCGCGTCCAGTCGCTGGAGCAAACGGCGCGGCTCGTCGAGCAGGCGCGGCGCCGCGGCTTCCGCGGCATCAACGTCGACCTGATCTACGGCCTGCCCCTCCAGACGCCGGAGAGCTTCGAGCGCACGGTGGACTCGGTGATCGACATCGGCGCCGACAGGGCCGCGGTGTACTCGTTCGCGTTCGTGCCATGGGTGCGCGGGCACCAGAAGAAGATCGAGCAGGAAGACCTGCCGGCGCCCGAGGTGAAGGTGTCGCTGTTCGCGATCGCGCGGGAGCGGTTCCTCGAGGCGGGCTTCGAGCCCATCGGCATGGATCACTTCTCGCGCCCCGACGACGAACTGTCGAAGGCGAAGCACGAGGGGCGGCTGCGCCGCAACTTCCAGGGGTACGCGGTCATTCCCGGCGACGACGTCCTGGGCCTCGGCATCTCGGCCATCGGCGACGTGCGCGGCGCGTACGTGCAGAACGAGAAGAAGCTCTCGACCTACGAGGACCGGGTACGCGCCGGCCGGCTTCCAGTGGCCCGCGGGGTGCTGCGCAGCGCGGACGACGAGCTGCGGCGCGCGGTGATCCACGAGCTGATGTGCAACTTCAGGCTCGACACCGCCGCCGTCGCCGAGCGCTTCGGCATCGACTTCGCGACGTACTTCGCGCCGGACCTCGAGCTGCTGGCCGCGCACGAGGCGGAGGGGCTGGTGCAGGTCGCGCCCGACCGCATCGAGGCGACACCGGTGGGCGAGCTGTTCATCCGGAACCTCGCGATGTGCTTCGACCGCTACCAGCGCGAGAAGCACGCCGCCGAGTCGTCGCCCGTCTTCAGCCGCACGGTGTGAGCACGATGCGGCTTGTCGTCGTCGGCGGGGGCATCTCCGGGCTGGCCGCGGCGTGGGCCGCGCGGCAGGCCGCCCAGCGCGCCGGCGCGTCGCTCGACGTGCTGGTGCTGGAGCGCGCCGGGCAGGTCGGCGGCAAGGCCCGCTCGATCGCGCGCGACGGCTGGCTCGTCGAGGGCGGACCGTCCGGATTCCTCGGCGGGCGACCGGCGATGGACAGCCTCATCGCGGGCGTGGGACTGGAGGCGGAGACCGTCCCCGCCGACCCCGCGGCCTCGAAGCGCTTTGTCTATCGCGCCGGCCAGATGCGACGGGTGGTACCGAATCCCGTCGGCCTGCTGCGTGCGGGGCTGCTGAGCCCCCTCGGCGTCGGCCGCCTGCTGTGGGAGCCGTTCGTGCCACAGCGGCGCGACGGCGGCGACGAGACCGTGTGGGCGTTCGCGGCCCGCCGCATCGGCGCCGAGGCGGCGGACCGGCTTGTCAGCCCGATGGCGCTGGGCATCTTTGCCGGCGACGCCCGCCGCCTTTCGTTAGGCTCGGCGTTTCCACGCATGGCGGCGCTGGAGCGCGAGCATGGCTCGCTGGTGCGCGGGCTCATCGCCCGTCGCGGGAAGATGAGCTCGGGCACGCTGTCGTCCTTCCGGCACGGCATGCAGAGCCTGCCGATGGCGCTCGCCGAGCGTGGTGGCTTCACCGTGCGCTGCGGGGCCGAGGTGCTGGGGCTTGGGCGCGACGGCGCCGGCTGGCGCGTTGCCGTGGCCGGCGACGCCGAGGCGATCCCCGCGGACGCGGTGGTGCTGGCGGGGGAGCCGTGGGCGTCGGCGATGCTGCTGCGGGACGTCGCGCCGGAGGCCGCCGCTCAGCTCGACGCCATCCCGTGTCCGGCGGTGACCGTTGCCGCACTGGGCTTCGCCCCGCCGGCCGCGGCGCGGGTGCCCGCGGGATTCGGCGTGCTCATCACGCGGGGCGAGGGCTACCGGATGCTCGGCAACCTCTGGGAGACGCACCTCTATCCCGGTCGCGGGCCCGCGGGGCACGTCCTCGTCCGCGCGATGTACGGCGGGGCGGTGGATCCGGAAGCCGGGGCGGCGTCGGAGGCGGACGTCCTGGCGATGGCACGCGCCGAGATCGCGCGGTTGTACGGCATTGCCGATGCCCCCGTCTTCGAGCAGGTGGTATGTGTGCCGCGCGCGATCCCGCAGTACGAGGTCGGGCATCGCGAGCGCGTCGCGGCCGTGGAGCGGGCGGTGTCGGCCCTGCCGGGCCTGTCGGTCACCGGCTTCGGGCTTCGTGGCGTCGCGTTCGCCGACGCCGCCACGGACGGCGTGCGCACCGGCGAGGCAGCGGCCGCGCACCTCGTTGCGGCAGCGTCAGGCAACGGTGAGACGACGGCGCACGGGCGCCGGGCCGCGGGAGTGACGCCATGACGTTCTGGCAACGGCTGCTGCGGCGCCCGGCGCGCCCGGCCGACGTGACGTCGCCCTCGGACGGGTGTCCACTGGGCACGTGCCGCGTCGGCGCGATGGCGACGGTGCTTTGCGTGGCGTGTCCGGCGCATGATGCCAGGAGACTTCGCGCGCTCGGTGTCTTCGTCGGGGCGCGGGTGAACGTAATCGACACCCGCAACGGTATCCTGCTCGACGTCTGTGGTTCGCGCCTGGCGCTCGACAGCGCCGTGGCGATGTCGATCACCGTGCGCACCGGGGCCGCATGACCTCCGCCGCGCGAACCCGCGTCGACGACGACAGGACCGCCAGGCCGCTGCGGGTGGCGCTGGTCGGCAACCCCAACTGCGGCAAGAGCACGCTGTTCAACGCGCTGACGGGGATGCGCCAGCGGGTCGCGAACTTCGCCGGGGTCACGGTGGAGCGGGTGGAAGGGACGTACGAATTCCGCGGCCAGCGTGTGGCGGTGATCGACCTGCCGGGGACGTACAGCCTCTCGGCCGAGTCGCCTGACGAGGTGATCGCGCTGGACGTGATGCACGGGCGGTCGCCCGGGGTCGCGCCGGTGGACGTCATCGTCGTGGTGGTGGACGCCGAGAACCTGGAGCGCAACCTGTACCTCGCGAGCGAGGTGCTGGAGCTGGGCCGGCCGACGGTGATCGCGCTGAACCGGATGGACCGCGCCGCCGCCGCCGGGATGCACGTCGACGTGGTGGAGCTGATCCATTCGTTAGGTGCGGTGGTGGTGCCTGTCGTGGCGACGCGACAGGAGGGGATCGACCGGTTGCGCCACGTGATTGCGAAGGCCACGTCGCTTCCCCGGGCGGACCTGCAGCTGGTGCGCGGCGGCGCCGACGACGTGTCGGCACCTGAGGCGACGGACGACGGCGCGGCGGTACGGCGCTACGGCTGGATTGCGACGGTCACCGGGCGGGCGGTGCAACGGCCGCTGGCCGCGGGGCGCACCCGCAGCGACCGGGTCGATGCGATCGCGGTGCACCGGGTGTGGGGGCCGCTGCTCTTCCTGGCGCTGATGGCGCTCGCCTTCCAGGCGCTGTTCACCTGGGCGCAGCCGGTGGCCAGCGGAATCCAGTCGCTGGTGTCGATGACCGGAGCGACGCTGGAGCGGGTGTTGCCGCCGGGGGAGCTGCGCGGCCTGCTGGTGGACGGCGTGCTGGCGGGCGTGGGGAGCGTGCTCGTCTTCGTGCCGCAGATCGCGCTGCTGTTCCTGTTCATCGGGGTGCTGGAGGACACCGGCTACATGGCGCGCGCCGCGTTCGTGATGGACCGCTACATGCGGCCGCTCGGCCTGCACGGGCGGAGCTTCATTCCGCTGCTCTCGGGCTACGCCTGCGCGGTGCCGGCCATCATGGCGACGCGGACGATCTCGCAGCCCAAGGAGCGGCTGGCGACGATCATGGTGGTGCCGCTGATGAGCTGCTCGGCGCGGCTGCCGGTATACGCGCTGCTGGTGGCGGCGTTCGTGCCGGCGACGACCGTGGGCGGCGTCTTCACCATGCAGGGGCTGGCGATGCTCGGCATGTACCTCACCGGGACCCTGGCGGCGCTCGGCTCGGCGGCGGTGTTCCGGCGCACGCTGCTCCGGTCGGAGACGCGCGCGCTGATCATGGAGATGCCGCCGTACGCGATGCCGAGCCTGCGGGTGCTGGCGGCGTCGGTGTGGCGGCGGGTGAGCGTCTTCCTGCGCCGGGCGGGGACGATCATCTTCGCGCTCTCGATCGTGCTCTGGGCGCTGGCGAACTTCCCGCGCACGTCGGTTGCGACGGCGACGCCGGAGCAGCAGCTCTCGCAGTCGGCACTGGGGCACGTGGGCCACGCCATCGAGCCGGCGGTGCGGCCGCTTGGCTACGACTGGAAGATCGGCGTGTCGGTGCTGGCGTCGTTCGCGGCGCGGGAGGTCTTCGTGTCGACGATGGCGACGATTTACGGGGTTGACCAGGGCAGCGGAAAGTCGGCGGCGCTCGTCGACCGGTTGCGCACCGAGCGCGACCCCGGCACCGGGCGGCTCGCGTACACGCCGCTGGTCGCGTTCAGCCTGATGGCGTTCTACGTCTTTGCGCTGATGTGCACCAGCACGCTGGCGGTCACGGTGCGCGAGACCGGTGGCGGCGGGCGCGGCGCTGCGTGGGCGGCGCTGCAGTTCGGGTACATGCTGGCGCTGGCGTACGGTACCGCGTTGCTCGTGTACCAGGGCGGGCTGGCGCTGGGCCTTGGCGGAGGGGCGTGAGATGGTGCTGGCGCAGCAGGTGCTGACGGCGGCGCTGGTGCTGGGGGCGCTGGGCTATTTGGCGCGGCGCGGGTGGGTGTCGGTGCGCGCGGCGGTGCGACAGCGCAAGAGCGGCGCCTGTGGCCCCGACTGCGGCTGCGACGGCTGAGCCGCGCAGGGTTTCGGTGGCGGCGCGTGCGCCGGGGGGGCGCGCGATTGCCGCGGGTGCCTAACGCCCCGTGCCGGCGGGTGGAACCTCGGTAAGTCCCGGTGTGATGCGGGCGCGCACGACGGCGGGCAGGTCGTCGGCGTCACGCTCGATCAGCCAGACGGTGTCGCCATCGGCCTGCATGAGCGTCGAATTGCGTGGGAAGGAGACGCGGCCGAGGAAGCGGCCGTCGGGGGCGTAGACCTCGTAGACCAGCGCAGAGCGGAAGTGTGGTGTGGGCGGCGTGGTGTCGCGGCTGGGCGGGAGCTCGCTGTCGGGGACGCGTTCCGACGGCGTGGCAACGAGTACCCACAGGTGCCCGTCGCGGGTAACGACGAATGACCCGGTCGGCGGCTTCGTGTAAGGAATCGGCTGCGGCAGTGACCAGTCGGGCTGGACCTCCCTGAGCGTCTTTGTGAGCGATGCGGCGAGTGCAGTGCGCTCGGCGTCGGGCACGGGGACGGGTGGAAAATGGCGGCGAATGACGATCGGCTTCCCGCTGGTGCGCGCCAGAATGATCTCACCTGAGCCGCTGTTCGCGACGACGAACCAGCCGTCGGGGTGCCAAGCCCAGAGGAACCCCGGCGTATAGGGCGCACTGTACGATGCGCGCCCCGCGCCTCCAGGGTAGGTGGCGGTGAATTGCACGGCGGCGACGTCGAGGTGCGGGGGCGCGATTGAGTCGGCGAGTGATCCGTCCGGCTGCGGCCGTGCGAGGCCCATGCGGCCCAGGATCTCCCTCTCAGAGCGCTTTCCCACCGGACGCCGGAGGTGAAGCGTACCGTCTCCGTCCGCCAGGAGCGCGTTGGAGCTGGAGAACCCCGTTGGCGTGCGCCAGCTCGTGCGGAAGTCGCCGTTGGACGCGAAGAAGGAGATGCGTGCATTGCGCGAGTCCCAGACCGCGACGCCGGTGTCGAGGAGCGCAGCCATGCCATTGTCCCAGATGAACTCTCCCGGCCCGCTGCCTCGCCTGCCGATGCGCCGAATCAGCCTCCCCTCCGGCGCGAACAGGAAGATCGAACTGGACGGCTCGTCGAAAACCCACAGACGATCGGCACGATCGACGACGAACTCCGAGACATCACCGAACAGCGACGTATCATCGACGGACGGCGCGATGCGCAGCTCGTCGGTCAGCATGCGCACATAACGAGCGGGGACGTCGCCATCGACGCGGGCGACGATCGAGTCACCCGAGCTGTCGAAGACGGTGGCCAGGCCGGCGCTGCCGCCTGACGATGACGCGTCGCTCCCCCCCGCACAGGCGAGCGCGAGGACGAGTGCGGCGAGGAATGCGAGGCGCGGCATGCAAGGCCCCAGGGAACGGGTCGGCGAAGTCCGCGGCACGAGCACACTCGCGGCCGGGACCGCATCGCAGAGATTACTCCGTCCGGCCCCGGCGCGCATCGGGGTGGATTGTGCGCTACGGGCCTGCCCAGGCATACGGATCACTGGCTGGGACGGCCCGACGTCGCCGCCGGCGCCAGGCTGGGCGTGAGATGGGCGCGCACGACGGCAGGAAGGTCGTCCGCGTCCCTGTCGATGAACCCGACGACATCGCCATCCGCCTCCATGAGCGTCGCCTTCGCAGGAAACGCGATGCGCCCGGGAAACCGCCCCTCGGCGTCGGAGACCTCGTATACCTGCAGATCGCGGAAGCGATCGATTGGCAATTTGTCCGGCCGCTGCGACGGCAACTCGGCGTCGGGAATACGCACGGACGGCGTCGCAACCGGCACCCAGATGCGGCGGTCGCGTGCGACGACGAGCCCGGTGAGCGGCGCCTTCGTCTCCGGCACCGGGCGCGGCATCGACCAGCCGGGACGCGCCTGCTGCTCCTGCATGAGAATGCGCCGCGATTCCAGCGCGTTCTCCTCGGCGGATGCGCGCACGGAAGGCATCGTGCGGCGGATGACGACCGGCCGCGCGTTGCGCCGCGCGAGGACGATCTCGCCGGTGCCGTCATTGCCGACGACGAACCAGCCGTCGGGATCCCAGGCCCAGAGGTACATCGGACCGTGCTTCGCGAAGGCTCCGACGCGACTCCTCCCGTCGGGGGTGACGGCAGGATTCAGGATGTACCTGACGTCCCGGATCGGCGGCGCGCTGGTGTCGACGACCATTCCGTGGGCGTCGAGTCATACGAGGCCCATGCGGCCGACCATGTCCGCCGCTTCCCATGGCGGCTCGATGAACGCCTTCAGGTAGAGCGTGCCGCTCTCATCGCTGCGGAGCGCGTCCGCCCACAGGAAGCTGCCGGGGATGCCCAGGCTCGTCCGGAAGTCGCCGCGCGCGTCCGGGAAGGTGAGCCGGGAGGTGCGCAGGTCCCAGACGGCCACGCCGCTGTCGGCCAGGGCGAGCATCCCCCCGTCGCTGACGAATGCACCCGGCCCCTTGCCGCGCCGGCCGACGCGCCGGATCAGCGAGCCGTCCGGGGCGAAGTGGAAGATCGAGTTCGACGTCGAGTCGAAGACCCACATCCGGTCGGCGCGGTCGACGACCAACTGTGCCGTCTCAGCGAAGCGCGAGGTGTCGGCGGGGCCCGGCGCGATGCGCAACTCGTCACGCACGGACCGCAGGTCGCGTGGTGGGACGTCGCCGTCCACGCGCGCGACGATCGTGTCGCCCGCGCTGACGAGGCCCGGTCGTCTCCCGTTGGGCTCCTTCCCGTCGTTGGTAGCGCACGACGCAAATGGCCTCCATGTTCTGCGGGGTCCGGCCGGACTGTGCGGCCGACTGCCCATCCCAGCCCACAGAGAAATGGCGCGCACACTCTCCGCAGCGGTAGGCGCCAAGGGCGTGAACGTGCACCGGGACGTAAAGATCGTCCAGGCGCTGCTCAACGCTGCGCGCACAAAGTACCCGAAGTTCAGGGCGGCCGGCATCGAGCGTCTCGCCGAGGACGGTAAGGCGGGTCCCCTGACCATCGCCGCCATCAGGGCGTACCAGGAGCACGTCCTCGGCTGGTCGGGCGCCGCGGTCGACGCGACGGTGCAGCCGAATCGTGCGACCTGGAAGTCGCTGAACGGCAACGTCGGCGGTGCGCCCGGGGAACCGCTGTGCCGCGATGCACCGGCATCCACGACCGTGGGTGGCTTCGTGATGATCCGCCAGGGAGACTACCGGACCACCACGCTCGGCGGCGGGCAGCTGACCGTTTCGGGCTACGGGTGTGCGTTGTGCACGCTGACGATGGCGGCGACGGCGATCGGGGCGCCGACGACGCACTGGCCGAAGGGACTCGTGCCGGCGGAGCTCACGCCGCCGAAGGCGAACGACATCATCAAGTCGGCCGGCGGCTTCAACGGGTCGCTGCTGAACATGCGTGTCGCGGCCGAGGCACTCGGCATGTCGTACGACGAGTTCGGGCGCGGCGCGAACCTCACGGCGTCGGATGTCGCCTTCATCGAGTCCAATCTCGCCGCCGGGAACCCGGTCGCGGGTCACGTGGACTACAAGGCATCGAACGTGGGGGACCACTGGATCCTGATCTTCCGCCGGAACCCGGACGGCACGTTCGAGGCGATCGATCCTGCGACGGGGCGCGTCGTCCGGCTCACGAAGTCCCCGATGTCGTCCCTCGGCGATCCCAGGGGCGGGCCACGCATCGACGCCATTGCCAAGGGCGTGCTGTTCGGCTGGGGCCAGGGCGGTTCGCCGCACCAGATGAACTACGTCGTGGTGCGCTTCGGCCTCCTGGCCCCGCAGGGCGGGGGGTACTCGGCCGCGCTCTGACCGGACGCGCTCATCCTGCGGCGGCGGAGCGTGACGCCGGACGCTCAGCGCTGCATCGCCTCCGTCGCCGCCATCGCGCGACGGATCCGTTCCTCGCCGGCACGGGCTTGCCGTTCCAGCTCCTCGAACACGGCGACCTGCGCAAGCGTCGGCTGGGCGTACGCCAGGTCGATGTCGGCGGCAAGATAGGCGAGGTGGCTGCGCAGCTTCGTCTCGTGCAGCAGGCTCGCCTCGCTCGAGTGGAGGTCGAGCTGCACCAGCGCGTCGATTGTGCTGTCGAGGGCCGCACCGGCGCTCCCGCGGCGTGACGCAGCCGACAGCCGCTCCCGCGCCGCGATCGCCTCGTTGATGGTGCGGTCCAGCGTGTCGAGCGTCGCGTGAATCCGGAGCTGGAGCGCCAGCCGGGCGTGCAGCGCCTGCGTGCTCGCCCGGATCCGCGGATCGAGGGCGACGTCGAAGGCCTGCTGCGCTTCCGTGCCGCCGTAGCGCAGGACGACGCGGTAGCGCCCGGGCGCCACCTCGGGTCCGCTCACCTCGTCAGGCAGGCCTCCGGCGGCGATCGGCGGCTCGAAGCCGGTCACCTCGGTGGCGTCCGGGTAGCGCAAGTCCCACTGGAAGCAGTTCATGCCCGGCGTCGCACCGGTCAGCTTCTTCAATGCGGCAACCTTCTGCTGCGTGGGCGTCTCCTCCTCGAGGGCCTCCCGCGCGGGCGGCTCCTTCGCCTCGAGGTGCAGGTCGAAGGTCCGGATCACGTGCCCGGCCGAATCCGTGAAGGTGAGGCTCGCCGGTGTGCTCCCGTTCCAGGTGGCCGGCAGCTGGAAGAACACGGTGGCGCCGAAGGGGGGATTCTCTCCCGCGTCGCCACCGCCGAAGCCTGAGGAGCCATACCCGTGCGTGAGCCACGCCCGCTGCGGGGCGAAGAGCGCCGCGCTGTCCGCCGGGGGCGGCGACCGCCGCGTCATCTGCTCCAGGAGGGCGAGGTCGTCGAGCACCCAGAACGCGCGCCCGTGCGTGGCGACCGCCACCGCGCCCTCGCGCGCGTTGAACGCGACATCGCGCACCTGCACGGTCGGCAGGTTGAGTGCGAGTGAACGCCAGGTGGCGCCGCCGTCGAGGCTCGCGTACACGGTGCTCTTCGTGCCGAGCAGGAGCAGGTCGGCATCGCCGGGATCCTGCCGGATCGCCATCGCGTACTCGTCAGGCGGCAGGCCCTGCGTGATCGGCGTCCAATGCGCGCCCAGGTCGGTGGTCCGGTAGACGTACGGAGCGAAGTCGTCCCACATGTAGCGCCACGCGGTCAGGTACGCCGTGCCGCGATCGACATGCGAGGGCTCGATCGAGGTGATGTCCGACCGCTCGGGAAGCCCCGGCAGCGTGAGCGCCTGCCAGTGCTGCCCGCCATCGGTGGTGACGTGCACGAGGCCATCCGAAGAGCCGGCCCAGATCACGTCGTTGTCGCGCGGCGAGACCGCTATCGCCGAGACGTACGGGTAGATCTCGGCGCCCGACTGGTCGAGGTCGATCACGCCGCCCGTGGGAGCCTCGGTGGCGGGATCGTTCCGCGTGAGGTCCGGGCTGATCGTGCGCCAGGACTCGCCGCCGTCATCGCTCCGCATCACGTACTGCGAGCCGATGAGCATCTCCCCCGGGTTGCTGGGGGAGAACAGGATCGGGTGCGTCCAGGCGAAGCGGAACTTCAGCTCGCCTGACGAGGCTCCCTCCTGGTAGTCGGGCCAGGGACTCGCGCTCCCGTACTCCTCGGTCGCCTGGTCGCGCGAGAGGAAGATGCTGAAGTAGCCGCTGCCGTAGGTCACGTCGGGGTTGCCCGGCTCCGGCACCGAGGGCGTGCTCTCGCCGTAGGCGGTGCGCTCCCAGTTGCCCAGCGGGATGTTCCCTGCGCTCGTGGCGCTCGGCCCGCCGTACGCACCCTCGTCCTGCTGCGCCCCATACAGGTGGAACGGGAACTGGTCGTCCAGGTTGACGTGGTAGAACTGGCCGGTCGGCTGGTTGTGCTCGGTGCTCCAGGTCTTCCCGCGGTCCGTCGAGACCGTTGCGCCGCCGTCGTTCCCCTCGAGCAGGATGTCCGGGTTGTCGGGATTGATCCACAGCACGTGGTTGTCGCCGTGCGGCGTGTGGATGCGCGTGAAGGACCTCGCGCCATCGTGCGACACGAAGAGGCCGTCGACCTCGGGCATGTAGACGGTGTTGGGATCCTTCGGGTCCACGAAGATCTTCATGTAGTAGAACGCCCGCTGGCGCAGCTTCCATTCATCGTTCACGCGCGTCCAGGTGGAGCCGCCGTTGTCCGAGCGGAAGACACCACCGTCCGCGGCCTGGATCGTGGCATAGACGGTGTTCGGCGCGCTGGCGGCGACGGCGACGCCGATCTTGCCCAGCACTTCCTTCGGCAGCCCCGCGTGGCGGGAGATGTTCGTCCAGTGGGCGCCGCCGTCGGTGGTCTTGTACAGGCCGCTCCCCTTGCCACCGCTGGAGAGCACCCAGGGCTTGCGATACGCCTGCCACATGGCGGCATAGAGGACGTTCGCGTGCGCCGGATCCATGACGAGGTCGATGGCGCCGGTGCTGTCATCCACCGCGAGCAGGCGCCGCCACGTCTTTCCGCCGTCGGTACTCTTGAAGACGCCGCGGTGCGGTCCCGGGACGAAGACGTGTCCCATCGACGCCGCATAGACGATCTCGGGATGTGCCGGGTCGACGGCAAGGCCGGTGATCGTGTGCGTCTCCTCGAGGCCGGCCCGCGTCCACGTCTTCCCGGCGTCGCTGGAACGGAAGACGCCGTCACCGGTGATCATGTCGCCGCGGATGTCGTTCTCGCCGGTGCCGACGTAGAGGATCTTCGCATCGGACGGAGCGACGGCGATGGCGCCGATGCTGTTGCTGGTGCCGGGAAAGGTGCTGTCGGAGATATTCGACCACTTGATGCCGTAATCCGTGCTCTTCCAGACGCCACCGTCCACGGCCCCCATGTAGAAGAGGTTCGGGTTTCCGCGCACGCCGGTGACGGCGACGACACGGCCGCCGATCCAGGGACCGACATTGCGCCACCGGAGCGCGGAGAGCGGGGCGGGGGTCCGGGGGGTCAGCGCTGTTTGGGCGGCGACGATGGGTGCGAGGCAGAGCGTCGCGCCGAGGGCGGCGACGGTCCTTGGCAGCACACTGGAGATGGGCGGATGTGTCATGGGAACGACCTCCCTCGAGCAGCGGGACCGGACGAGTCTTCGGGGGCGCGGCCATCGCGACGGCGGGGGCTTCAGCGGCGTCGGACGCGCAGCAATCCGACAGTACGGCACGTGAGATAAACGTGCGCCAACTCCGGTGGCGGGCTCGTCAGGCAGCGTGGCGCCGCGGCGGTCGTCCCCGCGGTGCGAGGCAGCCCCGACCACGACACGGGTGATCGCCGGCGCGGTCGGTCCGGCCGCCCTCCTGCCTAGTGAGTCACCGCGCCCGCGTTCGTTCTGCGTGCGAGGGCGAGCTTCTGGCGCAGGGCCGGGACCGCACCTGCCGTCACCGGGTTCGCCTCCAGTTTGGCCAGCGCGAGCTGCACTGCGTCGAGGCCCAGGTTCACGCCAAAATGCGTCGACACCCGCGCGAGCGCGCTCTGGAATTCCGGGTCGGCGTCCAGCTCGGTCTGGCCCAGCGCCTGCGCCTTGCCGAGGATGTCGGTGAGCACCGCAATCGCACGCCGCGCGTTCTCGGGAGTCGCGAGGTTCTTCGCGCTGGTGAACTGCGCAACCTCGGGAAGGCTCGCCGCGAACCGCTGCAGTGCCGCGGCCTGTTTCGCGTTGCGCGGATGATCCTGGTGCATGACAGCCTGGGCCGCGCCCATGATCGCGAACGGCGCCAGCGCGGCATGGGTCAGGACCGGCGTGCCGGACACCACGCCGGCGAGCGGGAGGCCGAGCATCGCCAGGCCGCCAACGGCGTGCACGAGGTGCAGCGCCTTTCCCTCGACCTTGAATGCGATCCGGATCAGGTCACGCAGGGGCGCGAACGCAAAACCCGCGGCAGCCGCCAGGCTTGTCAGTGCCGCGCCCGATGTGCCCTCGGCCTGGAAGTGCTCGTAGGCCGCGAGGCAGGCGATGGCGATCAGCAGGAAGCCGCCGTGCAGCAGGATCCTCGTCGCGATCGATCGCGGGGAGGCGCGGCGTTCGGCCGTAGCCGGTGCGACGGATGGCGTGGGCATATCCACTGTTGGGTCGCCTCCGGCGGTCACTCGCCGTCCGTATCGTGCACGAAGCTCACCATCGACTCCTCGAGCGCAGCGGGGGCTCTCCACCAGGCGACCGGCAATCACCGGGCGGCTGTGTGAGCGAACGCCTGCCGGCACTGCACCACTGGCGCAACGATACGTCTCCGCGGCGCCGGCGGCAACGAGCGTCGGGCCGTGGCACCTCGGAGCGCGGCGCGCTATCCTCTGGCGGCCCCGCACGCCGTTCCCTCGCCGAGTCGTCTCCTCATGCGCTCCCCCCGCCTTGTCGCCCTGTTCGTGGTCCTCGCCGCGCCTGCGCCCGCGGTGCGCTCCCTCCCAGCCCAATCTGTCCCGACGCCCGCGGCGATCTCAGGGATCCGGGAGCAGGACCTGAGGAAGGATCTCTATGCCATGGCCGCCGACTCGATGCGCGGGCGCGAAGCCGGGACGCTCGACGAGATGCGGGCGTCGATCTGGACCGCGAACCAGCTCGCATCGATCGGCGTGAAGCCGTCAGGCGAGAACGGCACCTGGTTCCAGTGGTTCAACATCCAGCGCACGCGCATCTCGACAATCGCCAGCTCGGTGCGAATCGGCGGCAAGCCCTTCGCGCTGTGGACGGAGGCGTCGCCGGCATCCAACACCACCGGCGACGTGAGTGCGCCCACGGTCTTCCTCGACGACTGGCGTGACTCGACTGTCGACGTGCGCGGCAAGGTGGCGGTGGCGGTCCTCGAATCGACGGCGCAAGGCACGCGGACGACGACAAACACGCCCGAGTATCGGGCTGCGCGGCAGGGGATCACGATCGAGTCCCGCGCCCTCACCAGTCGCGGCGCGGCGGCGGTCATTCTCATCGCGGACTCGACAGGGGAGATCGCCTTCGACGGCGTGGCCGCGATCCAGTCGCGCGGCAGCTACACGGTGATTGGCGGTGCGAACCGGTTTGCGCCGAACACCGGCGGACGGGGTGGCGGACGCGGAGGACGTGGCGGGGCGCAGGCCGCGCGTCCGGTTCCCGTGCTGCTCGTCCACCGCGGCGCCCTGGCGCAGCTCCGGGAGGATGGACAGGGTGCCGAAATCCACTTGAGCGCGGAGCGGTTCGAGACGCCGTCGGTGAACGTCATCGGCGTCGTGCGCGGCACCGATCCCGCGCTCCGCAACGAGTACGTCGTCTTCAGCTCGCACCAGGATCACGATGGCGTCCGCTTTTCGGTCGATGGGGATTCCATCTGGAACGGCGCCGACGACAATGCCTCCACCAGCGTCGCGCTGTTCGCCATAGCGCGCGCCTGGGTGCGGCAGCCCTCCCGCCGTTCAGCGCTGTTCATCTTCCATGGCGCCGAGGAACGCGGGCTGCTCGGATCGTTGTGGCACGCGGCGCACCCGGTCGTGCCGCTCGCCAGCATGGTCGCGCTGCTCAACGGCGACATGATCGGCCGGAACAACCCGGACACGGCGTCGATCCTCGGCGTGCAGCCGCCGCATCGCAATTCGAGCACGCTCGTGGCGATGGCGCTCGACGCCAACGCGCGCACGGGGCGGTTCGTCATCGATTCGCTGTGGGATCGTCCCACGCACCCTGAGGGGTGGTACTTCCGCAGCGACCACGTGCCGTACGCGCGACTCGGCGTTCCGGCACTTATGTACTCGACCAACCTGCACCCCGACTACCATACGCCACGCGACGAGCCGTCACGCATCGACTATCCGAAGCTCACCCGCATGGCGAAGTGGATGTACCTGACGGGGTGGATCGTGGCGAATACCACCGCGCGTCCGACCGTCGATCCGGGGTTCCGGCTCGAGCGGTGAGGCATTCCCGGCGCGGCTGAAGCCCGGAGCGCCCCGTCGCGCTGTCGCGCCACGCAGGTGCTGGGCGCGGCGATAACGCCCGCGTCACGCCCGCCCGCCCGCGTCACGCCCGCCCTCGTCGGTGTCCCGGCAGGCGCCACCGCCGCACCGCCGAGTGAGGACTCCGCGGGCCCTCCCTTGCTTACCGAGGGGAGCGGCCGTATACTCATCTCGGTAACCGAGTGAGGATCGATGAGCAAGCCGACTGACCTGGTGCAGGGCACGCTGGACCTGCTCGTCCTCAAGATGCTCGCGCTCGAGCCGATGAATGGCTGGGCAATCGGGCAACGGCTCAAGCAACTCTCCTCGGACGTCCTCCAGGTCAGCGACGGCTCGCTCTATCCCGCCCTGCACAAGCTGGAGCAGGAAGGGTGGATTGCCGCCGAATGGCGGCAGAGCGAGAACAACAGGCGCGCCAAGTTCTACTCGCTCACGCGCGCGGGACGGCGTCAGCTGCAGGTCGAGTCGGGCAATTGGGACCGGCTCAGCGGCGCGATCAGCGCACTGGTCCGCCTTCGGGAGGCGTGAGATGAGCATCGACAGGCTGCTGCACGTCGTGTACCTGCGCCTCCGTTCGCTCTTCCGGCGCAACGACGTCGAGCGCGACCTCGACGACGAGCTTCAAGACCACCTGGCGCGGCAGGTCGAGCAGAACATCGCCCGAGGCATGCCGCCTGACGAGGCGCGCTCCGCGGCACTGCGCGCCCTTGGCGGCGTGGAGTTCCGCAAGGAGCAGGTGCGCGACGCGCGGGGCACGCGGTGGATCGAGGACCTCCTCGGCGACGTGCGATTCGCCGTCCGGAGCCTCCGTCGCACGCCGGCCTTCAGCGTGACAATCGTCCTCACGCTGGCGCTCGGTATCGGCGCGAACACCGCCATGTTCACGCTCCTGCGCGGGACGCTCCTGAAGCCGCTCCCCAATCGCCATGGCGAGAGCCTCGTCTACCTGCGGCAGGCGGCGGAGGGACTCGGACGGCGGGACCTGAGCTTCAGCATCCCCGAAGTCGAAGAGTACCGGGCCGGCACGAAGACGCTCGCGTCCATCGCCGAGTACTCGAACGTCCTCCCGTTCACGCTCGTCGGCGCCGATGGGATCGCGGTGCGCGTCCGGGCGGCTGTCGTCAGCGGCAATTTCTTCGATGTCATCGGGCTCGGCCCGGTGATCGGCCGCGTCACGGGCAGTGGGGACGACGGTGCGTCCGCCAGCCCGGTGGCGGTGCTCTCACACGCCTACTGGATGCAGCACTTCGGGGGCGACCCCGCCATCGTGGGCCGCACGCTCCGCCTCAACGAGAAGGTCACGACGGTCATCGGCGTGGTCGAGCCGGCGCCGCAGTATCCGGATCCGATCGACGTCTACGTCAACACGGTGACGAGCCCGCACCACCTGAGTGCGACGATGGTCACCGAGCGCACACACCGCATGACGGAGATCTTCGCGCGCCTGGCGCCGGACGCCACGCTGGACCAGGTGCGCGCCGAGGTCGGCGGCATCGCCGCGGCGATGTTCCACGACCATCCCGAGGCGTACGAGCAGGCGGCGCAGTATGCGGTGACGGTCTCGCCATTGCGCGATGCGGAAAACGAGCGAGCGGCGACGACGTTCTGGCTGCTGATGGGCGCGGCGGTGTTCGTGCTGCTGATCGCAGGCGCCAACGTCTCGAACCTGACGCTCATGCGTGGTGTGGGACGCGAGCGCGAGATGCTCGTGCGCGCGGCGCTCGGGGCCGGTCGCTCCCGGCTGCGGCGCCTGCTCCTGGCCGAGAACCTCGTGCTGGCCCTGCTCGGTGGTGCGGTGGGCGTGCTCGTCGCCATTGCCGGGCTCGGGCTGCTGGTGGCGTTCGCCGCGCAATTCACGCCGCGTGCCGACGAGATCCATGTGGACGGCGTGGTGCTCGCGGTCGGACTGGCGACGAGCGTCGCCGTGGCCATCGCGCTGGCGTTCATTCCGCGGATCGGTGGCGAGCGGGCGCTGGCGGCGTCGCTGGCGCCGACGGGCCGGCGCACGACGCTGGGACGCGGCCGGCACCGCCTGCAGCGCGCGCTCGTCGTGACGCAGATCGCGGTGTGCATGGTGCTGCTCACGGGCGCCGGACTGCTCGTGCGCACCCTCGTGAACTTGCAGGCGGTGGTAACCGGGGTGCACGTGGAGCACGTGCTGACGCTCGAGCTACCCCTGGGCGGCGACCTGCTGCGCACCGTGATGAACCAGCCGGCCAACCTCGCCAACTACGAGCGCATGCGGGAACGCGTCGCCGCGCTGCCGGGCGTCGACGTCGCGTCGCTCGGATCGGTCGCCCCGTTGCGGTCGTCGATCATGGCGTTCGACGTGAAAGCCGAAGATCGCCCGTCGCCGGCCGACCGCCCGACGCCGCATGCGGCCTTCAAGACTGTCGATCCCCTCTACTTCAACGCGACGGGCATTTCGCTGCTCGCCGGCCGGGGATTCGAGAGCACCGATCGCCGGGAGTCGGCGCGCGTCGTCGTGCTGAGCCAGTCGTTTGCGCGGCAGCTGTTTGGCGATGACAATCCCATCGGGCAGCGCGTCGCCTTGACGGGCAAGGTCCTGCAGTTCACGCCGTTCACCGATGCCTGGCGCACCGTCGTCGGCGTGGTCGCCGACACCCGGGACGGCGGCCTCGACCGCGACGTCACGCCGGCCCTGTACGCGCCGTTCGCGCAGGACTTCATCGTCAGCGGCGCCCTTGTCGTGCGCACGGCCGCGGATCCTGCCGGCCTGCGCCAGACGATCATGCGGGTCGTCCATGAAGTCGCGCCATCGCAGCTGATCGAGCGCGTGGCCACGCTCGCGCAGATTCGCGACGACTCCGTGGTGACGCGGCGCCTGAACGCAATGTTCATCGCGGCGTTCGGTGCGCTCGCGCTGGTGATCGCCACGGTCGGCATCGCCGGCGTGCTCGCGTTCTCCGTCAGCTCGCGCACCGCGGAGATCGGCATCCGGATGAGCCTCGGTGCGGGCGCGGCCCGTGTCCATCGGATGATCCTCGGCGAGGGCGGCGTGCTGCTCGTGGCGGGCCTCGCCGTCGGTTTCGCCGGCGCGCTGGCGGCGGCGCAGTTGCTGCGCAGCCTCCTCTTTGGCGTCTCGCCGCACGATCCGGTGACGCTCGGGGGCGTGGCGTTCATCCTCGCGGCCGTGGGCGTGGCCGCCTGCTGGCTTCCGGCCGCGCGTGCGGCCCGCGTCGATCCGGCGATCGCGCTTCGGGCGGACTAACCAGGCCCGCCGCGCCGCCATGCGGACGCCACCCACCGGGGCGGCACATTCTCTGATCGGAGCGCAGGCTCGGGAGCGCAAATGACACGCCGGACGAACGCGCGGGTGGCGGGCTTCCTGTTCCTCTTGTACATCGCGACGGCATACCCGCAGGTGGTTCTCTTCGGCCGCGCGTCACGCGGTGCCGACATCGCCGGGCAGCTCGCGAGCATCGCAGCGCACGCACCGCTCATGCGCCTGACGGTCGTGCTCTCGCTGGTGACGTTCGTGGTCGCGGTGGTGCTGGCGACGGCGCTCTATGGCCTCACGCGTGACACCGATCGCGACCTCGCGGTCCTCGCGCTGGCGTGTCGCGTTGGCGAGGGACTCTTCGCGGTGTTCCCGGTGGTTCCCCTCGGGTTGCTCTGGCTCGCCACCGGAGCTGGCGGCACCGCGCCGCCGGACTCCGCTACGGTCGCCGCCCTCGGCGCCCTGCTCATGAAGGTGGGAACGTGGCAGACGCTCGCCGCGTCGACATGCTTCGCCGTGGGCAGCACGCTCTTCGCCTGGCTCTTCCTGCGCGCGCGCTCCATTCCCGTCTGGCTGGCCTGGACCGGGGTGCTTGGCTCGGCGCTGCTCGTGGTGGGCCTGCCGCTGCAGACGGCCGGATACGTGAGTGGCACGGTCACGAGCCTGATCTGGATTCCGGTTGCCGTGTTCGAGATCGTGCTCGCGTTCTGGCTGCTGATCGTGGGCGTGCGTCCATCCGCACGGCCGCAGCCAGCTGAATAGAACGACGGCCGACACGCGGGTGGCCTGCAGGGCCCCGTGCGGGGTGGCGACCTGATCCGCTCGACGATGTCCGCCGCCCGTGGCGACGATTGCCGAGCGGACTTTCGCGGGATATAAGGTGACGTCTGCGGGCGAGCGTGCAGGACTTCGACTAGTGGTCAGCAACGCAGGAGGATCGGGATGCGATCGCTTTTGGTGCTGGTGACGATGCTCACCGTGTTCAGTGCGGGCTGCAAGACCTCGGAGGCGCCGAAGTGCGACGGCAAGGTCACCGGTATCATGCAGACCGACGGCTCGTGGACCGCGACGGGCAACTTCTCGGGCGGCCAGCCCATCGTGCAATTGCTCGTGGGGGACAAGACCCAGGAGGTCGCGGCGAGCGACTACACATCAAGCTCGGCGACGTTCGACCTGGGTAACATTCCCTCCGGAACGTACGACCTGCTCTGGCTCCTCTCGTGCGACGACGGCAGCGGCCAGACGGGGATCAACGGGCCTCTCTCGATCACGATTCCGTAACGTCGACCGCTTGCCGAGGGCGGATCGGGATCCGCGGGAGCTCACGCTGCGCGGCAGCGGCGGCCGCTCGGCGCCCTCGGCTCACCTGGACTGGGCATCTGACCTTGGATCAGGAGGTCTGTGGTTCGAGCTCCTCAGGGCGCACCTCGTTCCGCGCAGCCCGCTACGGATTGCGGTCCAGGCACCCCTGGAACGACGGGTTGCCCTCGCCGGGGTCCAGGATCGGCAGGTTCACGTCCGGACGATAACTGCCGCCCTTGGGACAGGTGCCGACCGGGAAGACCCGCGCCACGCTCCGCACATACTGCGCGATGAGCCGTCGAATGTCGCCGAGGCGGTGTCCGGAGCCACAGAGTGCGAAGGCGCGCTCCGAGATGACCTGGTCGATCGTCACCGACGGACCCGGGAGGGGCGGGAGGCTGCCTGACGAATGAGGGCCATCGTATATCGCGAGTACGGTTCGGCCGACGTGCTCCGCTGCGAGGAAGTCGAGCGGCCGACGCCGGGTGATGACGACGTCCTCGTGCGAGTTCGTGCGGCGTCGGTCAATGCCATGGACCGTCACTTCATGCGAGGCGAGCCGTATCTCGGTCGGCTGGCGACGGGGCTTCGCAGGCCGAAGGCAATACGACTCGGCGCCGACCTGGCCGGCATCGTGGAGGCGGTCGGCAGGAACATCAGCCGGTTCAAGCCGGGTGATGAGGTATTCGGCGCGAGCCGCGGCGCGTTCGCGGAGTGCGTCTGCGCGCATGAAGGCCAACTCGTCCTGAAACCAGCCAGCGTCTCGTTCGAGCAGGCGGCGGCCGTGCCCGTGGCGGGTGTGACCGCACTGCAGGGACTCCGCGACAAGGGGCGCCTGCAGCCAGGGCAGAGGGTCCTCATCACCGGTGCCGCAGGAGGTGTGGGACACTTCGCGGTGCAGATCGCCACAGCGCTCGGCGCACACGTCACCGGCGTGTGCAGCACGCGAAATGTCGACCACGTGCTGTCGATCGGGGCCGACCGGGTCGTCGACTACACGCGCGAAGACTTCACGCAGGGTGCGGAGTCCTACGACCTGATCTTCAGTGCAGCCGGCAGCCGGCGGTGGTCGGACTGGCGGCGCGTCCTGGCGCCGAAGGGGACGCTCGTCTGGGCTGGGGGACCGGTGGGCGGCTGGTTGGGACCGCTCGGCGATGCCCTCAGGATCCTGGCACTCTCCCCGTTCGTGCACCGCCATCTCGTGATGCTCGTCGCGCGACTGACAAGGGAGGACCTGCATGTGCTGAGTGAAATGATGGTGGCGAGGAAGCTGACGCCGGTGATCGGGAAGCGCTGTTCACTGTCACGGGCCGCCGAGGCTCTTCACTATCTCGACGAAGGGCACGCCCGGGGCAAAGCAGTGGTGACGGTAAGCGAAGGCGACTCCTGATTCCTGCGCGAGGCCGATGGGGAACCCGCGACGAGCCGCACAGCCGCCGCGCGGAATAATGCCGGGCCCGGTTCGGCGGAGCGCACCGTCTCCGCTGCAACGGCTCCCTTTCCCCGGTGAATTGCCGGAACTGAACGGGAGCGCTATCAGAGAATTGCCGGCGCTGATTTCATCGGGCGCGGCGGCGTCTCCGGGCCGGCGCGGCAGGTCGCAGCGGGCAGCTACAACGAGGTCTCCGCGCTCTTCTTCCCGGAGGCCCTTCCCGCCGGCACCTACAATGCGACGTGGTTTCTCTCGTGTTTCGATGGCAGCGGCCAGATAGCGATCAACGGGCCGTCGACCGTCACGGTGCACTGAGACCGGTCGCAGCGCAACGGCGCCTCGCACCGGCGCGCGTTCGCCTCGCACGTTCGGAGCGTCGGGGTACGCCGCGTGTCACGGGCGAGCGCTGCTACGTGCCGGGCTACGCCGCGTGTCACGCGCGAGTCTTGCATCGTGCCGGGGAGCATGAGAACCCCACGACCTCCTCGCGTGTCCAACACTCACGCATGAGACACGCGGATGCATCGGAATCGTAAGGGCGTCGTCCTCTTCCTCCTCGCGCTCGGCATCCAGGCGGGGGCCACCGCGGGTGCGCAACCGTCCGGGTCGTCTCCCGTCACGATCGAACGCGTCGCGCCCGGGCGCTGGCGCGCGAGCTACACCCTCGCCGCCCCCGTCGACACGCTGCGCTTCGAGCGCCCGGCGGCGTTCCACCGCGAGCGCGTGTGGCAGGTGCTCACGCCGGGTTACGAGTGGGCGCGCGATTCCGGCGCTGGACAGGTGACGCAGGTGCTGCGTGCCACCGGTGCACCGCACCGCGAAATCGTCTTCGAGTTCGGCGAGTTCGCCGACGCCCTCCCCAAGGAGTACGAACTTTTCGAGGCGTTCACGGACGGCAGCGTGGCCATCTACACCGGTCACTTCTTCGCGACGCCGGCGGGCCGGGACGCGCTCGGCACCGGGCCGCCGATCCACACCGTCCGCGTCATCCCGCCCTCCGGCACGAGTGTCGTCGTGCGCGGCCGGGTCTCGCACGGACCAGTGACATTCACCGATTCCGTGGGCGACGGCACGTACGTGTACGTCGGCAACATCGTGCCGCGCGAGACGCCGGACGTGATCGCGATCGTGGACCCGGGAATGCCGGCCTGGCTCAGGACACAGTTCGACCGCTACCTGCCGCAGATCTTTGCGGCGTACGCCCGCCGCTTCGGGGCGAGGCTGCCGTGGAAGCCCGAGGTGATCTACGGCTTCAAGGACACGACCAGCTCCGGCCTCTCGTCAGGCGGCGGCACCCTCACCGGCCTGGTGAGCCTGGCGCTCGAGGGAGCCGCGTGGCGCACCCCATCGGCCGACGCCACCACCCAGGCCTTCCACCTGCTGGCGCACGAGTCCGCGCACCTCTGGAATGGGCAGCTTGTCGAGAGCGCGGGGGGACCGGCGAGCTGGATGCATGAGGGGGGCGCCGATGCAATGGCCTCCGCGCTGCTCCTCGAATTCGGCATCGTCGACTCGGTGCGCTTTCGCACCGACCGCGACCGGGCGCTCAACGCCTGCGTTGCGGACGTCGCAGCGGGCTCGGTGCATTCGGCCGGGTCGCGCGGCGCGTTCAGTACGTTCTACGACTGCGGCGAGGTGATGGCGCTGTGGACGGATGCCGCCGTGCGACGGGCTCGGCCCGGCGCCGACATGTTCACGTTCTGGCGCGACCTGGTGGCGGCGGCGGTGCCCGGCCGGCGCTATGACGAGGACATGTATTTCGCCGTGCTGGAGCGTGACGGCGTGGCGGCATCGCGGATCGCACCGATGCGAGCCTTCCTGGATGCCACCGACTTCAGCGCTGCCGCTGCAGGCCTCGGCGACGTCGGCGTGACGCTGGTCCGTGGCGGCACGCCACCGGCGTCGTCGCAGCAGTCGTATGCGCGCGCCGCGCTGGCGCACCTGATGGCCAGCGCCTGTGGAGGACGCGTGAACTTCAACTGGGGCCGAGTGGCCGTGACCGGCCCGCTCCGCGGATGCGCGCCGTTCGAGGCGACGCTGCGCGTGGCGGCAATGGACGGACTGCGCCTGGCCGACCAGGGTGCGGCCGTGCATGACGACGTGGAAGCGAAGTGCGCGGCCGGCGCGGAAGTTCGCCTCGCGGGCGAGGACGGCGCCACGGTTGCGAGCGTGGCTTGCACGCGCCCGCTGGCGCCGCTCCCGCCGTGGTACGAGTGGCCCGTGGCGGGGCGGGCCGCGCCCGGGCTGGACCGCGGGCGTTGAGCGGTCCATTCCGGGGCGCGGCGTGACCTGCGGGGTCGCCGCCGCGCCGGCACACGGTGGGCCGGATGCTGCCGCGCCGGCCTGTATGGCCCGAGCGAAGCGTTAGGCACGTCGCTGACGAATGGCTGCCCGGAGCTGTGCGTGATCATGAACGATGGACGCGACGCCATCGCCTGCGGCGTCACCCGGCACGGCCAGAAGACGGACACGTCGCCGGGTGCGGAGGGCGCGCGGATGCGCGCCGCCAAGGGGGTCGGGACCCGCTTCGGCCATCCTCAACCCCTCCGGAACGCGATCGCCTCGTGCACCAGTTCCACGCGCTTGTCCATCTCCACAATCGGGGTGATATCGCAGTCGAGACAGGCGCCGGCCCAAGGCACCGTGGCGTCGAACATCGCCTCGGCAGAATTGCCCTCGCCGATGCAGAACCCACCGCCATCGGCACGCGTGAAGAACCCCTTGAATTCCATGCCCGCCGGAGGCGGCCAGCGGGAGAACACCGATTCTCGGCTTCATGCAGTCAGGCCGCATTCTGATCCTGTTGCGTCATTTGCAAGACGCAGCCGCTTGTCGTGCCACCACTCGGATTGCCCCGGCACGGCAAACTGGGCGCTTGTCGGCATCCCCAGGCCAGGGGGCAGCCTGGGGTACGCGCCGCCTGCGTCCCGGCCGGACGGCTCGTCATCCCGCCGACACCCGTACCGTCACCGCCCCGATTGACTGGGTGCGACGCGCGCCCGTACGTACTGGGGTCCCGGCGTTTCTCGTTGTCCGCCCGGGGCGGTTACATACTCCGAGGAGGTCGTATGCGTCGTGGGACTGCTGTGTACCTGACAGTCGCAATGCTCGCCCTGCCGTCAGTCGCGATGGCACAATCGTACGTCTGGCTGGGCGGCGCCGCCTCAATACCGACCGGAAAGACGAGCGACGGGCTCAAGACTGGATGGCTCGCGACCGTTGGCGCCGGGCTTGGCATGGGCGCAAGCGGCTCGCTTTCGCTGAACGCCGAGGGAGTCTACGGCAGCAACAACTACAAGTTCGGATCCGGCAAGGTCACGCTGTACGGCGCGTTTCTCAACCTGGAATACGACGTCAACCCGAAGGCGTCGATTCACCCGTACGTGTACGCCGGTGGCGGCGGCCTCCGTGCAACACCCGACGTCGGAAAGTCCGAGTCGAAGGGCGCGTATCAGGCGGGCGCGGGATTGGCCTTCAAGCTGAGCCCGACGATGACGTTCTGGGGCGAGGGACGGTACCTCAGCACCGCCAGCGGCGACCCCAAGATGACGCTGATTCCCGTCACCTTTGGATTCTCGTGGTCCAAGGGGTCGTGACAGGGAAGGAGGGCGCGGGGCGCACGCGCGCTCCGCGCCACACCTGTTCCACCATCCACTTCCACATGACCGATCCACCTGGTCTTGTGCGTCCAGCCCCCCGCGAGTCGCAGGCGCCAGCGGCCCGCGCGGCTACTGCAGCAGGAAGGTCACCTTCAGCAGCACCCTGTATTCCGTGATCTTCCCCTTCTCGATCACGACCTTCTGACTCTTGATCCACGCGCCGCTCAGGTTGCGCAGGGTCTTGTCGGCTCGGGTGATCCCTTTCTGGATCGCGTCCTCGAAGCTCTTCGAGGAAGAGGACTGGATTTCCGTGATCTTGGCGACGGTCATGAGGCACTCCGGCCAGCAGAACTGGCGGAAGAGGTCTGGTAGAAGGACGAACTGACACCTGCAACCTACAGGCCGGAGAGGCGCAGGATAGCGTCGGCGGGTCAGGACGGCCTTCGGCGGAGTCCCATCGACAAGTTGCCGGCACCTACCGGTGTCCTTCGACCTTCACCCGCTGAACGTATCGCAGGCATTGGGATCGCCGGTCTCGAGCCCTTTCCGGAGCCAGCGCTGGCGCTGGGCCGACGAGCCGTGGGTGAACGACTCCGGCGAGACCGTCTGACCGGCGCCGCGCTGGAGTCGGTCGTCGCCGATCGCCGCAGCGGCCGCGAGTCCTTCCTCGACATCACCGGGTTCGAGCACGTGCTGCGTCTGGTTGGCGTGGTTGGCCCACACCCCTGCGTAGCAGTCGGCCTGCAGCTCCATCATCACCTGGATCCTGTTGGCCTCGGCGTCGCTCCGGGCCTGGCCCTGGAGTCGTCGCACTTCACCCTCCGTACCAAGCAGCTTCTGAACGTGATGGCCAACTTCATGGCCGATCACGTAGGCCTGGGCAAAGTCACCCGGGCCACCGAGTCGCGACAGCTCGTCGAAGAAGCGGGTATCGAGGTAGAGCTTCTCGTCGCCCGGGCAATAGAACGGGCCGGTGGCGGCTGAGCCCAACCCGCACGCCGAGCGTACCGCATCGGAATACAACACGAGGGTGGGCGGCCGGTAGGTCTCGCCGGAGGCGGTGAAGATGCGGCTCCAGACATCCTCGGTCATGGCGAGTACAGCGCTCAGGAACAGACCGGTCGAGTCGTCGGCGGGGATGGCGGCCGGAGTGCTACCCACGCCGCCAGCATCTCCCTCGCCGCCGAGCTGCTGCAGCAGCTCGCGCGGATCGCCGCCGAGGAGGGTCACGATGAGGACGATGACCAGGCCCACTCCGCCAATGCCTGCCCCACGTGCCAGTCGGGAGCCGCGACGGTCCTCGACATTCCGGCTTTGCCTGCTGTCTCTCCACCGCATGGGGGCTCCGTGTCATGAAACCGGAAACGTGCCTGCCATCGGAATCTACTCGCGGGAGGAATCCGAGGCCCGCCGCCTCACGAGAGCCGGAGCGGCTGGTGTGCGGCCAGGGTCCGTATCAGCCAGCTCGTCAGGATAACGCTCCCCACTACGAGTACTGAAAAGACGAGGACCAGGGAACCGGCCATCAGCCACACAAAGAGACGATCAGCCTTCTGCCCTCCGATGGGATCGTCCAGTTGGCGCTCGAGGAGCGCCACGTTGCGGAGATTCGCCTTCCAGGCGAAGTCGAACAGGTCGCCCAGCAGCGGAACCGCCCCGATCAACGCATCCACTGCGATGTTGAAGGCAATCCTGGCCAGCGTGGCCCGCGATATCGCCCGACGAACGCCGGCGACGAGGAACCAGGCCGCGAGAACGGCTCCCGCCGCGTCTCCCAGTCCCGGCACCAGGCCGAGTATGGGATCCAGCCCTATTCGCAGCCGGGTCCCGGGCAGCTGGATCCCGCTGTCGAGCCAGTACGCGAAGCGCCGGAGGCGCTCGAGCTGCCTGTCCCTGACCATGGGCGAGCCCGCCTTGGGCGAGGGGGCCACCTAACGACTCGGGCTGCCGAGACCGAGTGGCAGCCGTGCGCGGCGAGCATCCGGCGTGCGGCGCATCACGCGTCGGTCAGGCGCGCGCCCGCGGGTCCCGCTCGCGTCCCCGAAACGCGGCCTACGCTCCGGCAACGTCGTAGAGTGGCGCCGCGTCGAGGGTCTCCAGCACGCACTCCTCCATGATCCTGCGATGCTCCACGTCGATGGGGAGAACGGAGGCGTTGTACGCCGTGGTCGCACGATCCTGGTCCGCAGCCTCGCTGACGTATACCAGCAGCGGGCCATCGCTGCCGGGGACGATGAATGCCTGCTCGGCGCGAATTGTCGCCCCCGTAAACGATGCGCGCACCTCGTCCGCACGCGCGTTGAGCTCGACGAACCAGGCGCGTAACCGCGCCTCCTTCCCAGGCCTGACTCGGTGAATCCAGACTCGGAGCATGACGACGACCTCCAGGTGACGTACATCCAATGGGCTGTATCGTTGCCTTTCATCACCTGCCTGGCGGCAGGATGATCCCTGATCGCTGCGCGCTCTCGCCCATTCGAGCGCCGCTTCGATACGGTTGGAGCCGAAGATCAGCGATTTCCTTCCCGTTCGGCAAGCGCGGCATTGGGCACGTCGCTCACGAACATGTGCCCCGGGCTGTGGGTGATCATGAACGACGGATGCGACGCCATCGCCACCGCCTGTGGTGTCACCCCGCACGCCCAGAAGACAGGGACGTCACCCGGAGCGAACGCCGGCGGGTCGCCCCAGTCGGGGCGTGTCGATGCTCGCGATGCCGATCGCCGCCGGTTCGCCCACGTGAACGGGCGCGCCGTGGGCCGTCGGGAATCGCGCCGTCGCATTCACGGCGCGCGAGACCATGCCCTCCGGGATCGGGCGCATCGAGACGACCATCGGGCCGTGAAAGGCGCCGGCCGGCCGGCATTCAATGGACGTGCGCCACATCGGCACGTTGCGGCCGGCCTCGATGTGCCTGATGGGAATGCCCGCCTCGAGCAGCGCCCACTCGAACGTGAACGAGCAGCCAAGGAGGAAGGCGACAAGGTCATCGCGCCAGTATGCGGTTGCGTCGGTGACCTCGTCGGCCAGCTCGCCGTCGACGTACACGCGATATCGCGGGAGGTCGCTCCGCAGGTCGGCCCCCGGCGCGAGCTGTACCGGCTCGACGGCGCCCGCGTCGGTCACTTCGAGCACGGGGCAGGGGCGCGGGTTGCGCTGGCAGAAGAGGAGGAAGTCGTACGCGTACTCGCGCGGCAGCGCCACGAGGTTTGCCTGCACGAAGCCCGGTGCGACGCCCGACGTCACGCCGGTGAACCGGCCGGCGCGGATCTCGGCGCGGAGGGTGCGCGGAACGTCGCCGGCGCCGGAACGCCGGTCTGACGCTCTCGACTTCATCAGCAACCGGGCAGGAGCGTGCGACCGGTGTCTCACTCCGATCGCAACGCCTCTGACGGCGCCACTCGCGCTGCGCGCTGCGCCGGAAGGAGTGACGCCACCACCGCGACTGCCAGGAACACCACCGCGCCGCCGACGAGCGTGACCGGGTCGAACGCCTTCACCCCGTAGAGCAGGCTCGTCATCACCCGGCCCATCGCGACGGCGCCGGCAAGCCCGATGGCGACTCCCAGCGCCGCCACGGTGACGCCCTGTCGCACCACCATGCCGCGAATGGCGCCGGCGCTGGCGCCCAGCGCCTGGCGGATGCCCAGTTCGACGGTACGCTGGGTCACCATGTACGAGATCACGCCGTAGATGCCGACCGACCCGAGGAAGAGGCCAACGAACGCCGCGAGCGCGAGCAGCAGCGTGGCGAAGCTGGTGCGGTTCATCGACTGGCTCACGATGTCGTCCATCGTGCGCACGCCGGTGATGGGGAGCTGGGGATCCAGTTCGGCGACGAGGCGGCGCACCGCCGGGACCAGCGACTGCGTCGATCCGCTTGTGCGCACCGCGACCGACATCGCGCGAACGCCACCGCCGACCGAATCCATCATCGGCATGTAGATCGTCGCCTCCATCGCCTGCTCGAGGCCATGCTGGTGCACGTCGCCGACGACACCGATGATCTTCGCCGGCGCCGACGAGGGCGCGATGCGACGCCCCAGCGGACTGGTGGACTTCCAGAAGCGGTCCTTCAGCCCCTGGCTTATCACGGCGGTGCCCAGTCGCTCCTGGTGGTCGCGGTCGTCGAAGACCCGGCCCTCGAGCACCGGGATGCGCAGCGTCTCGAAGTATCCCGGGGTCACGCGCCGCACCTCGAAGGCCGGCGGGAACTCGTCCGGCCCGATGGGGTGGTCCTCGATCTGCGTCGCCAGGATGGCGCCGCCATCGCCGGACAGCGGGAGGGTGGTGACCGCGCCGGCAGACGTCACGCCCGGGAGCGCGCGCAGGCCGGCCAGCAACCGGTCGTAGAACTGCGACGTCGCCTCCGGCGTTGCATAACGACTCGGCGGCGGCGAGAGCTGGAACGTCAGGAGCCCATCGGGCGCGAAGCCCGGCTTCACGGCGCGGAGCTGCTGGAAGGTCCGCACCATCAGCCCGGCGCCGACCAGCAGCAGCAGGGCCAGCGCCACCTGGGTCACGACGAGGGCATGGCGGACGCCGTGCCGGTCGCGCCCGACCGTCGAGCCGCGACCACCGTCCCGCAGCGCCGTGACCATCCGGTACGAGAACGACCGGAGCGCGGGGAAGACCCCGAAGAGCAATCCCGCGAACAGGCTGATGGCGAGCGTGAAGAGGAGCACGCTGGGCGTGATGCCGATCTCGTGCAGGCGCGGTATCGACGCCGGGCCGATCGTTACCAGCAGCCTGGTGCCGAGGTACGCGAGCAGCACGCCGGCCGCGCCGCCCGCCAGTGCAAGCACCAGGCTCTCGGCCACCACGTAGCGGATGATCCGCCCGCGCCCCGCGCCGAGCGCGATGCGCACCGCCGTCTCGCGGGTGCGTCCCTCGGCGCGCAGCAGGAAGAGGTTGGCCACGTTGCTGCAGGCGATGAGCAGCACGAACCCGACGGTGCCCATGAGGACCAGCAGTGTCTGGCGCACGTCGCCGACGAGCTGCTCCCGGTACGAGCGCACGTAGGCCTTGCCGGAGAAGACGTTCTTCATCCACTGCTGCCCGTAGCCCGCCTCGGGAAAGCGGGCGACGAGCGCCTCGGTCTCGGCGAGCGCCGAGGAGAGCGTGGCGCCCGTCGCCAGCCGTGCCACGGCGTCGATGTGGTGGCCGCCGAAGTTGGGGCTCGACGGATCGAGCTGGTACGGGACCCAGACATCCACGTCGGGAGCCGGGAAGTCGTAGCCGTCGCGCATGATGCCGATGACCTCGCGGCGACGGCCATTCAGGTCGAGCGTCTTGCCGATAAGCCCCGGGTCGGCGCCATAGCGCGTTCGCCAGAGCCGCTCGCTCACGAGTGCCACCAGCGGACCGTTAGGCGCATCCTCCTCCGCCGACGGCAGGCGGCCGCGCAGCGGAGCGACCCCCAGCACGTCGAAGGCGCTGCGGGTCATCACACCCGCCGTCACCTGCAGCGGCGCGCCCTCGTCGCCGACGAGCGGGATCTTCGCGCTGCTGTAGCCGCCGAACGGGGCGAAGCGCCTGCTGTTGTTGACGAAGAACCAGTAGCCGCGGTCGGAGAACGGCATCTCCGGCACGCCGCCCGGCGTGGCGTCCACGGCGACGGTGACGATCCGGTCCGCATCGGGGTAGGGCAGCGGCTGCAGCAGCACGCCGTTGACGACCGAGAAGATCGCCGTCGTGGCGCCGATGGCGACCGCCAGCGTGAGGAGCGTGACGATGGTGAACGACGGGCTCTTCGCCAGGACGCGAATCGCGAGGCGGAGGTCGCGCAGGAGCTCGGACATGGGATTCGGTGGGTCGGGCTCGCCGGCGAATGGCGCCGGGCCGCGCGGCCGACTGGGACGGCCGCGGGATCAGGTTACCTGCATGTATAGTCCGGGGGACGCACCCACAAGGTTGCCGTGGGACGAGGCGTCGGCCCGGCGACCGCACGTGGATCGGTACGCTCACGCGCCACATCGGCTCGACCTGGATGTCGATGCCGGTGCACATCGACCGGGATGCGGTTGTCGTCGGCGAGGATGGGGGCGGGCAGGACGCCTCGCCGCTACAGCGCGGGCCGCCCGATGGCGGCCTCACGCTGCGTTGCGGCCGGCGTCATCCCTTCCGGAATGCGATTGCCTTGGTCATCAGCTCCATCGCCTTGTCCCGCTCGACGATCGGGATGATGTCGTAGTCGAGGTAGGTGTCCGCCCAGGGCGCGGTGGCGTCGAAGACCGTCTCGGACGAATTGGCCTCGCAGATGCAGAACCCGCCGCCGTCGGCACGGAAGTAGAATCCCTTGAACTCCATCCCGGCGGGCGGCTTCCAGCGGGAGAAGACCGCGAGTCCCGCTTCTCCTTCGGCGGGACCCTGGCCCGCCCGCGCTTTCCAGCCGACATAGAACAGCATCTGAGATCTCCTCGTCGAAGGGTGAGGGAGCAGTCCGGGGGAGCCGTCAGGTCATGCGACGGAGCCCCCAGACCCGGCGGGGTCGCGTGACCCGGCGAGCGTGGATTCTACAGTTGGCTGGGGGAAGCGCCATCCCCGCACGCGGATCCCGCGCCCCCCGCCGCCACCGGCCGCAATGCGCGTAGCCGCGCGCCATCGAGACGGCCGCGACGGACATCGCCAGCAGCAGTGCGACCTCGGCGCCGCCAGTCCGCTCGACCCGCTCCCCGGTCGCGAGGAGCGGTCGCGGCCCTGTCGCGATCCGGAGCAACGCCGTTCGCTCCGGATGTGCGAGACGACGAGCCCAGCCTTTCCGGCAGCGGCTGCATCGATGAGCGATGTGTTTTCCCGACGACGGACATCCACGAAATGAACGCAGGTGCGATCGTTACGGGCGTGTCAACGTGCCGCGCATCGCAGGGGCGGCAAGCGCGGGCACACGACGCACCCTCCGCCACTTCCCACGCGGGGCAACCATGAACGGCGAGGCGCTCACCGGAGCGGGCGCCGGGCACTGCAAGGAGACAACGCGATGAAGCTCTACACCCATCTCAACTTCGGTGGCAACTGTGAGGAAGCGTTCCGCTTCTACGAGAAGCACCTCGGCGGAACAATCACGATGATGATGAAGCAGGATCAGCTCCCGGCACAGGTCAAGGCGCCGCCGGGCCCGGTCACTGCCGTGATTCATGCCCGCATGAACGTCGCCGGCGTGGAGCTCATCGGGAACGATGTCCCGGCGGAACACTTCAAGCCGGTACGCAGCTCGTACCTGTACCTTGCGGTTGACTCCGACGAAGCCGCCGAGCGGATCTATGGGATCCTGATGGAGGGAGGTGAAGCGGGGATCCCGATGGCGCCGAGTTTCTTCGCTCCACGCTTCGCCCAGCTGCGTGACCGCTTCGGCACGCTGTGGACGATCATTCACGAACGCGCCGGATAGCGGCGAGCGCGCCGGATAGCTGCGACGGCAAACCGGACGTGGTTCTGGCAGGCGGCGGACGCGGGTAGTCTTCTCAGCCCGTCGGCTCCACCAGGAACTGCTCGATCTTCCCGTCGGGCACGGTGAAGGTGGAGAGGTTCACCCGCGTGCCGTTGGCGAATGCGACGGCGAAGCCGCGGTAGATCATACCGCCGCGCGGGAACGTGTTCGTCTGGCGCAGGGACGTGATCGCGCCTAACGGAGCAAGGCTCGCCTTGTAGTCGTCGATCGCCTGCTTGTCGAAATAGAAGTTGCAGTTCGCGGTGAACAGCGAGCGGTCGATCTCGCCCTGCTGCAGGCCGGCCAGGACCTTCCGCGCCCACGCCTCGCCATTCGCTGCGTTGTTGCCGCTGCGGGCCGTTGCCTGTGGGGGCGCGAGGAGCCCGAGGACGCCGCGCGCGATCATGCCGGCGGCGGGGCTCGCCTCCTGGTTGGTCAGCACCACCACCGCGATCTTGTCGTCAGGCAGCACGTAGTCGTAGGCGACGAAGCCACCCACCTCGCCGCTGTGGTTGATCATCCGACGTCCGTTGAAGGTCCCGGTGTGAAAGCCCAGTCCATAATCGCTGACGCCACCGTGCTTCAGCAGGGTCGGCGATTCCATCTCGACATACGAGGCATGGGAGAGCAGGGACTCGTTCATCACCGAGATGTCCCACTTGAGCAGGTCGCCCACCGGCATCGCGATTTCGCCGTCGGCGAAGTACCACCCCGGCGCCTCGATCAGCGCCGGGCGCAGCGGGCCCAGCGCGTGCCGGAAGTAGCCCGTGGGCTCGACCTTGTCGTGGTCCTTGTCGAGGTCGATGGTGTTCGGCAGGCCCACCGGGTCGAGCACGCGCCGCTTGAGGAATTGCCAGAACGGCTCGCCGCTCACCTTCTCGACGATGAGGCCGACGATGTTGAAGTTCGTGTTGCTGTACTGGTACTCGGTGCCCGGGTCGAAGTCGAGCGGCTTGGTGGCCCACTCGTGGACGATCTTTTGCGCGGTGGTCGGCTTCGTCCAGTCGGGTATTGTGTAGTCCTGCGGCGCGTAGTCCTCGTAACCCGAGGTGTGGGACATGAGGTTGCGCAGCGTGACTTCGTTGGCGCGCGTCAGCTCGGGGAACCACTTCGAGACCGGGTCATCGATCGAAAGTTTCCCCTCCTGCTGCAGGAGCATGATCGCGGCGACGGTGAACTGCTTGCTGATCGACCCGATGGCGTAGTGCATGTCGGGCGTGGCCGCGTCGCGGGGGCGAGATGGTCGCCTTGCCGAAGGCCCGGGTGTAGACGATGCGGCCGCCCTGGACGATGCCGACGGAGGCGCTTGGCACCTGGGTCTTGCTGATGACATCGGTGATCGCAGCTCCGACCCTGGTCGAGAGGGCGGAAGGGAGCGTGTTGGTGCCCTGCGCTGCGAGGGGCGCGGTCGAAACGAGCGCGAGTACAGCGAGCGGGCGAGACGTGCATGGTGTCGATCGCGATTGACGAAGGGCCGAGCAGGCCATCGCGTGAAGCCCGCCAACGGGACCCGCAGCCGAAACACGTGATGCCGATGTGCTTGCATGCCAGGTCGTCATCCGGCAACGAAGGGTGGTGACCTCCACACTACTGCATTCGCCTGATCGTCGCGAACCAGGCCGGCGCCCCGTCGTCGTGGCGCATCGTCAGAAGGCGGACCGGTTCGATGGCGGCGATACTCCATCCATGGCCGGGATCGAACGCCGCTCTCAGCGCGTCCCGGCTTACCGGGTGCGGGCCGGCATCGGGACCCTCGTCGCTGAAGCAGAACACATACACGGTTCCATCGGGTTCGGTCACCGCTGCCAGGCTCGCTACGTACAGTGGCCGCTCGTCGCCGTCGAAGGTGTGGAACAGTCCGCAGTCCAGCACGGTCTCGAACCTGCGACCCAAACGGTCGAGCCGGAGCGCGTCAGCGCAAGCGAACTCCGCCTCGATTCCGCGGTCGTCGGCCTTCTGTCGGGCAATCGCCAGTGCCGTCTCCGCCACGTCTGCGCCAAGGACCGACAATCCCAGCGTGGCGACGTGAAGGGTGTTCTCGCCGGTCCCGCAGCCCGCATCGAGCACCGGTCCGGTGAATCCACCTGTTGACGCCAGGCGCACGATGGCCGGCTGTGGACGGCCAATATCCCAGGGCGCAGGGCCGTCGTGGTACGACGCATCCCAGGGCCGTCCCGTGAGCCGTTCGTGGCTCGTTGGCTTCCGACCACCGAATGGGTCGTCCGGGGGGCTTTTCGATCTCTCCGGCAACGTCGACTCCTTCCTGCAGGTGATCGCCCCGCCTCCGTGGCGGCGCTCAGCCAGAGGCCCCGCTTCTTCCTCTCGATCGCATGCATGAAGCCGATGACGGCTCTCGCGCCACCGCACCTTCGGAGCGGACGGCGCTGCAGGCCACGCTCGCGTGGTCCGGTGTCCGACCGCGTACGTCAGGCGCCTGCTGGCCGAGTTCGTCTGCGAGTGCATCACGAGACGCGATCGCCGCGGGCAGCCCGGAAATTGCACGTCCAGTGCAACGAGCGCGAGCGCCTGGCCTGGCGCGGTTGCCCACCTCGCGGCAGCGCTGGCGGGTAGCCGGGATTCCCTCCCGTCAGGGCGCGCAACGCTGACGGACGTGCGCCTCCCGTCGGTGGTGGTGCCAGCGACGTCGGCAACGACGGTGGCGGGAAATCCCTGCGTTTTGCGTCTGTCTTCCGGGACGCATCTTCGCTCGGGGGACTTTCGCCATGATGCCGGCTCGCGCATCACACCCTGCATCCTTCACACTCGCCTTGCTGGTCGCACTGTACGCGTGCGGCGGCGCTGATACCCCGGCACCGACCACCACACAGTCGCCCGCGTCCATCCGCATCGTCACCACGACGACCGGCCTTTCACTGGACGGGGATGGCTACACGGCTTGGCTCGGCAATCGCACCGTGGCCGTCGGGGTGAACGGGTCGGCGGTATTCGATCATCTGGATCCGGGGAGCTACACGATCGAACTGAGCGGCCTCGCCGCCAACTGCAGCGTGTCGGGCAACGCGTCGGCGTCGGTGACCGTCGCCGCGGCGGCCACCGCAGAGGTCACCTTCACCGTCCAGTGCAGCTTGGACTTGGCCGGCGCGAGTTTCGCGGCGATTGCCTGCCCGGGCCTCGCCCCGGCGTCGTCCAGCGGCATGCCGCTCGACACAGTGGCCCTCGGGTCACTGCCGCTGGAGCTCCAGGCTCCGATCCGCGCCCGGATGTCATGGAGCGGCGGGAGCGACGTCGCGATCGGCTACGTCGACAGCGGCGTGTCGCCGCCGACGATGCTGCTTCCGATGCATCCGGGTTGGACCACGGATGGAGGCGACGTCACCGTACGCATCACCGACGAAACGCGGAGCTGCCCGCCGTTCACCTTCCATATCGATCCCCTGCCGCCGGCACCGGGCGAATACGCCGCGGTTGCGGATCTGGCGCAGCAGCTGGTCGCGGCGCAGGCCGCGTACCTCGGGACGACGGTCGATGCGCTGAAGTCGACGCCGGTCGGGCAGCTGGCCCCGAGCCTCTATCCCCTTGCCGTCGCTCAGAGCCTGGTTGACACGCCCGGGAACCTGAACTCCATGCGCGCGTTCGGCGACGGCACCGCGACCGACCTCCACGGCATGGATCTCACGATGGTCGATCGGCTCACGGCGCGCATGGGCGTGCGCGCCGACCTCGAAGCCGCGCTGGCGCGCCTCACGGAGCCCGCGGTGCGCGCGTCGGGTGCGGCGGGCGCCGCCGTCGCAGAGCGGTCGATCAGCCACGCCGAGGATTGCCTGAGCGCCATCCAGACAGCGCAGGACCTGAGCGATTGCATGATGCTGGCACGGCACCGGGCGGCGTCAGCCGCCACGCAGGATGCTCGAGACAACGCCGGTTTCGCGATGAGCGTGCTGGCCGTGTTTCCCAATGCGGTCACGAAGCCGGTCATGGAAGCCGTCGGCTTGTTCTTCTACTTCAGTCAGAGCTACGACGGGGCCCTCGCTGGTCTCCTGCCGTCCAGCTTCGCTTCGATGACGGCCGTGGCGACGCCTCAACCACTCGCGGAAGACGACGCGACCGTCGGGTCGTGGACTGCCACGGTGACCGCGACGAGCACAGGGTGGGAGATCGAAAAATCCCAGTTCCAGTCGCTCGTGCGAGGGCTCGACCTGGAGACGGATTTCAAAGCCTGGACCATGGCGGTCGGCAAGGAGGCGGCGGAGGCGGCGCTCGGCGTGGCACTCCAGGGTGCCGGGCTCGATGATGTGGAGCAGTTGTTCAACGAGCTGCTCTCGCTGATCCGCACCGAGGCGATGCTGGGCGTGGTGCAGTCGGCCCAGGACGGCGAGGTGTATCGCATCGCGCCGCAGACGTTCGGGCCGGTCGACGTAACGACGGGAGACTGGACGCAGTCGCACCTCGTGAGCGGGGACGCGGTGGCGTTGCTGCCGCCCAACCAGTTTGAGGGGCGCAAGGCGGGAACCGCGCAAGTCGAGGTATCCGTGGTGGGCGACCTCTTCGCCGGCGCGACGATCGCAACCCAGCCGCCGCTTGCAATCACCGTCGGGCAGACCGGCCTGACGTTCTTCCGCGACGGCCAGCCGGTCAGCGAGATCTTCGTGACCAAGGGCGAGATGGTCACGCTCATGCTGGGCGTGGAGAACTCGGTCCACCCGGAGATGGTCGAACTCGTCGAGGACCCGCAGCATCCGCTCGCCGGCATGGCGATGCTGGCCGGATTCAATCCGGGTGCGGCTCCGCCGTCGCACACCGTGACGTACAAGGCCCCCAATGCTCTCAGTGGACTGCCGGAGGTGCTCACGGCCAGACACACGGCGACAACCGGCGCGCGCGGATACGAGATGGTGGAGCGCACCGGGTCGCTCACGATCAACCCGCGCAGCATTCATATCGA
Source organism: uncultured Gemmatimonadaceae bacterium (assembly GCA_963761075.1). GTDB lineage: Bacteria > Gemmatimonadota > Gemmatimonadetes > Gemmatimonadales > Gemmatimonadaceae > CAVXFN01. The sequence continues at coordinate 301,542 of CAVXFN010000005.1, read as the reverse complement.
GCCGAGGCCCGCCTGTCTCAAGCCGGACGACTTTCCGGTGCATTTCGCGGCCACCGTCGTGGGCGTGCCGCACACGGATGTCACCTGGGATGCCAGCATCGGAACGATAGGCGCCGATGGCACCTATCCGTCACCGCCGGGCGTGGCGCCCGGCACGCAGGTCACCATCACCGCGACCAGCGTCGATGTGCCGACGCTCAAGGACTCGGTCACGGTCACCATCGGTTGCGCCTGTTCCTATACCCTGCTCGTGGGCGGCGTCCAGCATGTCGGCCAGCCGGGCGACATGCTGGAGTTCGCGTCAAATCCGTTTGGGGGCGATGCCATCACCTGGCTTGGCATCGACGAGCCGCACAACGGCGCAACGTTCGATTCCTTCCTCAGTGACCAACCGCAGGGGCCCGGAACGTTCCTCGCCCAGTCGTCCGGCGATCTCGGCGTCAGCGGCAGCGACACGCGGTACTACTCCGGGACGGAAGTCGACAATGCGGTGGTGCACGCCAACATCACGAAATACACCGCCGCGTCGCAGCTCGAAGTGTCACTGTCAGGGTTCGTGCACCTCGTCGGGCCGGCGCCGGACTTCCCGGAACGCATCGGGCCGTTCGTGCTCGACATGCAGATCATCGTGCCCGCTGGCTACTCTCCCCAGTTCAGTCCGTTCGGCGAAGTGTACCAGTGCGTGATCGGGCCATGAGTTGACTCGGTGGACGCGCGCCGCGCGTCGCGCCAGCGGCCTACCGTGACGGAGGCTGCAGTCGACTCACGGCGTCGATCATGGCGGGAGCGGCATCGCTGTGATGATGGACCATCTTCCAGCCACCGGCCTCGCGCTGGTAGACGTTCGTCACGCGTGGCTGTCCTGAGACGGCCTGCCCGCCCAGCGTGAAGCTCGCGTGCTCCTCGCCCACCTCGTACGCGAGATCGCCGACACAGCGCACCAGCTGGTTCTTCAGCTCCACCTTGCCGCCCGAGGCCACCTTCGAAACCTGGTCCCACGCGCCCCAGACCTCGTTCCATCCCACCTGCCGCCCGCCGATCGGGTGCATGGTGGTGACGCCCGGGCCGTGCGACCAGATGGCGGGCAGCGACCCGGCGTCGCCGTTGAGCATGCTGTTCAGTGCGGCGTAGAACTGCTGCGACGCCTTGCGGACCTCGTCTTCTGCGGACATGAGATGGCCTCCAGGCTGCGAGTGGCATTCGCGGGCGCTGCCTCGCCGACCTAACGACACAGGCGGTGCATGCGGGACAATCGCGGCGCGGTTGCGAGACCAGTATATGATGCGGCGGCCGCCGCAGCCAGTACGTCCCGGCGCCCGGCACGGTCTGGTTAGGCAGCCGCGGTGCAGCGGGCGCACCGCCGCCGCCGGCGCGCCCCGGCCCGCGGCAGGGTCTGGTTAGGCAGGCCCCGTGCGGCGCGGAGTTCCCGGCAGGCGGGCCGGACCGGGGACGGCGCCGCCACGCGCGCACGTCGCGGCATGCCCGGGCGGTCGACCCCCCGGGGGGCTCCGACGCGTGCGACAGGGAGCACAGGTCGGCGGATTGGAGTGGCCGGGTTTGGCAGCGCGCGGCGGGCGAAGGCGTGCCAACAGGTTGGCCTTCTGCGCAGTGGGCTCCGCCCCGCGGCGTGTCCGACGGCGACGCTCGATGGCGCGATGCCTGACAATGAAACATGGTCCACCTGCTGGAAGGCCGACGTCAGGAGCACGAGACCCCACAGCAGCCTGGGAAGCAATTCCCGGCCGGGGTCGTGGCCGATGGAGTCCACCTGCCTCCTCGCCTCCGAGCCCGCTCCTGACACGTTAGGCTCGCTCTGCCAGGAGGAGCCCCGCCACCGTCACCTGACGAAGGTGACCGGATGGAACCGTATCGGGAGGCTCAGTGCGATGGACACGCTGCTGCCTGTCGCCGAGCCATCGGGGTTGGGCGTGGAGAAGTATGTCGTGAAGGAACCGGGTTGCGTGACGTCGGCCGCCTGGATCACCGGATCGCCGGCGTTGCAGGCGACCGCGCGCGTGACGTAGACATCCCGGACCTGTTCGAGGGTCCCGTCGGTCGTCCGCACCGTCGTCGACTGTGCAAGCCTCAGGTGCCAACGCATGCATGGCGCCTTGTCCCGGGAGAAGATCGAGTTGCCCGGGTACACGAGTTCAGCCATGGGCACCATGTCTATTGGCGGTCCTCCCGCGAGCGCGAGCGCCTTGACCGCCTGCTCCGGCGAGAGTGGAAGGCCGCGCTCGCCCAGAAATGTCGTCGCGACGACCCCGATGCCTGCGCCGGCACTCGAGGGTGGGACGAACTCGCCATTGCTCACGTTCGATGTCCCCGCCTCATCTGCGACCTCGACGGCAAGTTCCCCCGCGCCATCGGACCGGCAGAGGGGCACCGCGTACTGCGGTGCGTAGGACCGGCGCAGGTTGTCGCTGAGCGATGGTGGAAGGGAGGCGAATGCGGAGCGAACGTAGTACGATCGGCGTGCGCAGAGCCCCAGCTCCGCCAGGCGAATCACGCGGTCGTAATCACCGTAGAGCCATCCTGATGCGAGACGTGGCTCAACGCCATAGGTGCGCTGCATGTAGTGCAGCTCTGCAAGCGCCAGGCTGTCGGCCCGCAGCGGCGAGGTGATCCGGTACGGCGGTGGCGGAAAGACGAAGGCCCCATCGTAACCCACGGCGGCGGCAGCCGCCCCCGTGACCCAGTCGGACTCCACGCGCACCAGGGGAGCCGGGCGGGGTGCCACCCCCGGCGCCACCGGGTGTACGTCGCACGACGCCAGCAGCGATACCGCGGCGAGCAACGGAGCAAGCAACGGAACGAGCGCGTGCCGGGTGCGGCGTGACACGCAGGGAGCCTCGAGGGAGAAGGGCGGGGAAGCGGACACGCGCGCCGGGTCGAAGCGACGGCGCCTCGTTATGCGACTTCCTCACTGTGCGCTGCTACTGCGGGGCGTGCAAGCGGAACACGCCTGATGGCCGGGGCGGAGCGACGTCCTGCGGCGGGTCAGCGGCAAACGTGCACGCCGGCGGAGCGCCGTGACCAGCATGCGGAGACCGGGTGATCGGGTCCTCTTCGAAGGAGTGGCAACGAGCCGAGTCTGCCCGGACGATGCGCCCATCGGGAGATATGCGGACCGGCCCAGCGGCCCTCGCTCCGCGCCCGCGGCCGACGTCCAGTCGTCGCCGATGGAGGTGTTGGCGCACCAGGACTTTCTTCCCACCGACCGACCCGTCGCGTCCCGACAGGCCCGGATCTCCTCGCCGTCTCCCGACGCCGGTGTCGATTCTGCCTGCCCCCGCTCGTCGTACCAGCAGGCCGCCTTCGTTCCTCGACGCGTGTCGTCCGGTCCGAAAGATCCCGTCTCCGTTTGCCGAACGGGAAGAAGTGACGACCGCGCTTCAGGCCGTTAGAATTGACCCTCCCAGAGCCCGACTCCAATGCCACTCGACTTCCGCTACGCCCTTCGGAGCCTTGCCCGCTCGCGGGGCTTCAGCCTCGCCGTCATCCTGACCCTTGGCCTCGGCATCGGTGCGAACACCGCCATCTTCAGCGCGGTGCGCGGCGCACTCCTGCGCCCCTTGCCCCACCGGGACGGTGACCGGCTCATGTATCTCCGGCACTCGGCCCTGGCCAAGGGAAGCGACAACATCGCGTTCTCGGTACCCGAGATCAACGACTTCCGCCAGCAGTCCACCACGCTGGCCGACATCGCGGAGTATTCGCCGCTCACGTTGAACCTGATCGAGGACGGCGGCGCCTCGCAGATCAACGCCGGTCTCGTGACAGCCAACTACTTCAACGTGATGGGCCTCGCGCCGATCATCGGCCACGGCTTCAGCCCGGCGGACGACGGCGGCGGCAAGCCGCCCGTGATCATGCTGACGCACGAGTACTGGCAGGACCACTTCGGCGGCGACAGCTCCGTCGTGGGCCGCTCGCTCCGCATCGGCGGCAAGACCGCCGAGGTGGTAGGCGTGCTCCAGCCCGCCCCGTTCTTCCCGCAGAAGATCGACGCCATCATGAACATGGCCATCAGTGAGCACCACGTGAGCGCGCTGATGGTGCAGGGGCGCACGCATCGCATGACGGAGATGATCGCGCGCCTCGCGCCCGGCGTCACGGTGGAGCAGGCTCGCGCCGAAGTCGCCGCCATCACCGCGCGGGTGCACGCCGAGTACCCCGACGTCTACGACGCCGGGTCGGGTTACGCGGTGACGATGACCCCCTTCAAGGAGATCCTCGGCAAGGACGCGAAGCTCACGCTGTGGCTGCTCATGGGCGTGGCCGCGTTCGTGCTCGTCATTGCCTGCGCCAACGTGGCCAACCTCACGCTCATGCGAGGTGCGCGCCGCGAGCACGAGATGCTGGTGCGTGCCGCGCTGGGCGCCGGGACGGCGCGCCTGCGTCGGCTGCTCCTGGTGGAGCACCTCATGCTGGCGCTGGCGGGGGCGGTGCTGGGCCTCGCGATCGCGTTCGGCGGTGTCGGGTTGCTCGCCGAGTTCACCGCGCGCCTGAGCAACCGCGCCGCGGAGATCCGGGTCGACGGTGTGGTGCTGGCGTTCACGATACTCATTGCACTGGTGGTGGCCGTGCTGCTGTCGCTCGCGCCGCGCCTCGGCCGCGACCACCAGCTCGGTGCGGGACTGAGCTCGGCGGGCGCGCGGTCGACGGGGACGCGGCGCCGCCGCGGTCTCCAGCAGGGGCTCGTGGTCACGCAGGTCGCCGTCTCGGTGGTGCTGCTCACGGGCGCGGGACTGCTGGTGCGTTCGATGCAGCGCCTGGCCGCGGTCGACCCCGGCCTCGACACGAAGAACGTGCTCACCATGGAAGTACCCGCCGACTTTGCCGCCATCCAGAATCGCGACCTCGCCGTGTCGCAGTACGAGCGCATGGCGAATGAGCTCAAGACGATTCCGGGCGTGGAAGTCGTGGGCGTAGGCTCGAACGTGCCGCTCCGCACGTCGCAGTTCAACCTCGACGTGAAGGCCGAGGGGCGCACGCTCGCGGTGGGCGAGCCGGTGCCGCAGGCCGAATATCGGACGGCCGATCCGGGCTACTTCAAGGCGTCCGGCATCAGGATCGTCGCCGGCCGCGAGTTCAGCATGATGGACGACGCCAAGGCAGCCAGGGTCGTGATCATCAACCAGACCCTGGCGCGCCTGCTGTATCCCGGCCAGGACCCGATCGGCCGGCGGATCACGTGGACCGGGGACGTCCTGAAGTTCATCGGGATGAAGGAGGAATGGCGCACGATCGTCGGCATCTCGGGCGACACCAAGGACGGCGGGCTCGACGCCAAGCCGGTGCGCGCGGTCTTCATGCCCTTTGCGCAGGGCGAGTTCCCGACAGGCGGGCTCGTGCTCCGAACACAGGTGAACCCGATGGGACTCGCCATGGCCGCGCGCGAGGTGGTGCACTCCATCGCGCCCGAGCAGCCGGTCGAGAAAGTGATGCCGCTCGAGGCCATCCGTGACGAGAGCGTTGGGCCACGACGGGTGAACGCCATGCTCGTTGGATCGTTCGGCGTGCTGGCGCTGGTGATCGCGGCCATCGGCATCGCGGCGGTCCTGGCCTTCTCGGTGAACGCGCGCACCAGCGAGATCGGCGTGCGCATGAGCCTCGGCGCGCGTCCGGGGCAGGTGATGGCGATGGTGCTGCGCGAGGGCGGCGTGCTGGTGGCCATCGGGCTCGCCATCGGCGTGGCGGGGTCGATGGCGCTGGCGCGCTACATCCGCGCGCTGCTGTTCGGCGTGGGGCCCGGCGACCCGGTGACGGCGGGCGCCGTGGTGCTGGTCATGGCCGCGATCGGCGTGGCGGCCTGCTGGATTCCTGCGGCCCGCGCCGCGCGGATCGCGCCGTCGGAGGCGTTGCGATCGCAGTAGGGAGGAACACCGCGGACGCGCGACGTGGCGCGGTGCCGCGCGTCCGCCGGTGCCCTACCGTCCCACCAGGTCGATATCCGTCACCGCACCCTCCGCCGTGAGGTGCACGAACAGGTACCGCACGCCGCCCTGCAACGTGGTGCGATAATACCGCACGCGCGCCACGTCGCTGCCGTGCCTGTGAATCCCGCGACCGGCGACGACGGTCTCTCCGATGTACGACAGTGCGCCCAGGTCACCGTACCCGGCGCCGGTTCCTCCGCCGAAGTCCGCCCTGGCGCCCGGCGTCACACCCGGCGAGGCGGCGAGCGTCGAACCGCCCTTCACAAGCGCGTCGAGCGCCGCCCGGACGCGACCGCCGATCGCCGGGTCGGGATCGGGAACGGGCGTGACGGTGCTGGGTAGCGGCGCGATCCGCGGCATGCGTCGGGCAGGCCGATTGGACTGCTGCCAGGTCAGGGCGGCGACGTCCCGCGGCGCCCCGTCGATCGTGAAGCGCACCGGCCGCTCGGCGGAGCCGAACTGCACGCTGTCGAGTGCGAGAAACGTCTCGTCAGGCAGGTCGTCGGCCAGCGTCTCGAGCCCGCGTCCGTCTGCGGCAGGAACCAGCGTCATCATCTGGTTCTCGGCGGCCTCGTAGTACCCGGCATAGCGCGCCAGCAGCGTCGCGGGAACGGGCATCCCCTTCGTCGCCGCCGGCGAGGCACTCCATTGGGCGCCCCTCCCATCCAGATCGACGCGCGATGTAGCCGAGCAGCCGGCCCATGAAGCGCGAGTCGTCGTTGGCGTTGATCATGATCGCTGCGCCCTGGCCCGTCTCCGCATAGGCGTACAGCTGGGCATCGAAGCCCTCATCGCGGCCGCCGTGGGAGAAGACCAGTGTGCTTCCGCTACCGTTCACGCCGACGCCGAGTCCGCTCCCACCGATCTGTTCCGTCACGTACTGCCGCGCCATTGCCCTGGAGACCACGCCGTGTCCCTTTCCCGCGAGCGCCTGCTGGACCTCGATCGCGAACCGCGCAAGGTCGGTGGCCGTGGTCCAGAGCCCCGCCGCTGCCATCTCCGGATAGACATGCCAGTGCCCGCGCACAGGCGTCCGGTCCGCGTAGTAGCCGGTGGCGTTGAGCGCGACGCGCGCCGCGGTGGGCGGTTGCTCGAACGAGCTGCTCGTCATCCCGATCGGTCCGAGCACCGTCTGCTGAAGGAACCGCGGGAACGGCGCGCCCGTGACGTCGATGAGGAGCTGCTGCATGATCGTGAAGCCGCCGCCCGAATAGCGCCAGATCGCGCCCGGCGTCGTGTCCACCCTGATTGGCGCCGTGTTGGCAGGCGGTGCGCCGTCGAGCACCTGCACCAGCGTCGCGATCGGCCCCGCGCGGTCGTAGCCGGGAAAGCCATGCACGGTGATTCCAGCGTTATGCGACAGCAGGCGGCGCAGGGTGACCTTCTCGGTGGTCGTGAACCGGTTGTTTGGGACCTTCCAGCTCGTGAGCCTGGCGTTCACGTCGTCGTCGAGCGAGAGGCGTCCCGCCTCCACGAGGTGCAGCGCAGCGAGCGCCGAAACCGGCTTGCTGATGGAGCCGGCCTGGAAGAGCGTCGACGTGGTGACAGGAGCGTGCGTGGCTTCGTCGGCCACGCCATACGAGCGCGCGAAGGCGACGCGCCCATCCTCGATGATGGCCAGGGAGAGCCCGGGGATCTTTCGTTGCGCCATCTGCGCGCGCACGAAGGCGTCGAGGCTGTCGAGGCGTGACGACTGCGCGTGCGCTGCCACGGGCGGTGCCGCGCCAAGGACCATCAACAGCGCAAGTCGCGGGATGCTCATCGGGTGCCTCGGCGGTGTTGGGGCGTGGTGCCCGAACCTAGCCGGTGAGGCCCAATGGGCAAGGTTGCCGCGGAGACGCATGGCGGCACCGCCCGCTGGTGCGCGCGATGAGCGGGGCCCATTGCGGGTCCCGCTCCGCACGCGTGCCGGGCGCCCTCAGTTCACTGCACGATGACCTGCTCCCAGCTGAAGACACTGGGCGACCGCGGGTCGATGTGCAGCCGCAGCCACTCGATCACCGACGGCGGATTTGGAGACGCGTCCGAAGCCGGCGACTCGATGCTCCGGTCCACGACAATCTGGGTGACGTTCGCCGGCGACGGCACGCCGTAGTACGTGTCCATCCAGGGAACGCCCGGGTCGACGCGGTAGTCGTGGCTGTCGCCACTCACAAGCAGGACCTTGCCGTGGTAGTGACGCGCCAGGGACGACAGGCGCTCGACTCACGTCTGGCGCGCCGTGAACATCGCCCCATCGGCGCGGTCAGCCGGGTGCCAGAGATCCGCCTGGAAGAAGAGCACGATCCCCACCGAGTGCTCGGCGCGGGCGGTGGCGAATGCGCGGTCCAGCCAGGCGATGTTTGCGGCCTGGCGGGACGTCACCTCCGCCACGCGACTCGTGCCCTCCGCCTCCGACTCCGGAAGCGGGACGCCGTTGACCACCCGATCGCCGAACCACGGCTCGAGGCCGTTGCTCGACCCGATGATGTGGAAGACGGCAAAGGTCAGCCGCGACTCCACCCAGAGCTGGTTCTCGGGGTAACGCCGCTGCGCCTCCACCCGCTTGTTGCGACCACCGAGCACGCGTCCGGGGCCCGTATAGTGGAGTTCGCGGACCGTACGAGCGCGTCACGGGATCGCGCGGCGCGAGGTAACGGACCGGCATCGCTCAGGTTCACGGTGGCGGGTCCGGGTCCGGCTCACGCAGCGGGGGCCGCCAATCGGAGCGCACGCCACCTGCGATCGCGAGTCGCCTTCGAGGGCGACGGCCATGCGAACGCCCATGGCCGGGGCGCCGAATGGGACAGGGCCTCCATTATCCTGCCACTGTGTGGCGGCTCCTTATCAAGGCCGGGAACGGTCGATACCAGGGGATGCAGCGCATCCATCGCGCGACGGCAGGATTCGATCGCACGATTCACGGCGAGTTCGCGCGCACCCAGGCCCCGCACTGTTGCGCGGGGTTCCCGGGTCGCCCAGTATCAGGTCACGTCGACGCCAACTTCCCCGGAGTGCACCATGAGATCGTTGCTTTGCGCCACCCTTGTGCTGGCCCTGCCGGCATCTCTCGCCGGCCAGCAGCCCTCGTCAGGCGCGCCAGCCAATCCCGTCACGGCGGCCTTCCGCGGCCGGATCACGGGCCTCAGCCGGAACATCGCGCAGGCCTTCGATTCCATCCCGGAGTCCAAGTTTGCGTACAAGCCAACGCCCGCGCAGCTCAGCATCGGGTACATCGCGCAGCACGTGGCCAGCGACAACTACCTCTTCTGCAACGCCTTTGGCGACAGGAAGGCCACCCTGTCCGCCAGGGACACCGAGACCGCCGACTCCATCAAGGCCATGTGGCCCCGGGACACGCTGGTGGCCAAGCTCAAGGCGTCATTCGCCTTCTGCGAGGACGCCATTGCGCAGGTCACCGACGCCAATCTCGGCGAGCAGGTGGCGCTGACCTTCAACGGCAATACGCGCAACGTGCCGCGCGTCAACATGGTGCTCGGCCACGCGCTCGATCTGGCGGATCATTACAGCCAGCTCGCGAACTACATGCGCCTGAACGGCATCCTGCCGCCGACGGCGCTACCGCGGCCGGGGCGCGGGGGCGCGTAGGGACCCCGCGCGACACGCTCGGCTCCCCGACATTGCACGACACTCCGGGGTGAAGATGCTCGCCGACCTCCGGCTCGCCCACCGCCGACTGCGCAACAGTCCCGGCTTCACCACGGTCGCGGTGCTCACTCCGGCGCTCGCGATCGGCGCCAGCGCGGCCATCTTCAGCGTGGCCGACGCAGTGCTCTTCCGGCCGCTCCCCTACACCGATCCGGGTCGCCTCCTCACGGTCCGCATGCAGAACCGGACGAGCGGTGAGCTGTTCACGCTTGTCCCCGGGGATCTCGTGGAGGCCATCCGGTCGGGGCACCACGGCGTTGGCGAGGTGGCCCGCCTGGAAGACGGCCCCCGCGTGACTTCCGAGGACCGGACGGCCTCACGCGGCTGCCGACTGTCGCCGTCACGGCGGCCGTCCGTCGCGCCGCATCGTCGGTGGCGCCCGGCACGGTGGTGTCCGTCGAGTGGTACACCGACAGGATCAACGCCCTGGCGGCCTACCGGAACCCGCGCTTCCAGTCGATGGTCCTGGCCAGCTACGCCGCGATCGCGCTGGGGCTCACCGCGTTAGGTGTCTTTGGCGTCGTGTCGCTGATGGTGGCGGCGCGCGGGGAAGGTCGACCCGGTCATCGCCCTGAAGTCGCAGTAGTCGCAGTAGTCGCACTGGGCGCACTGGGCGCACCGGGCGCGCCGGCGGCCCCGGGCGCGCCGGCTACCTCGCGCTCTCGCCGCGCGTCGCGCACATTCGCGTGGTGGACGCCACCTCCACCACGCCTCTTGCCAGGTCGATGCCGCCATGAAACGCAGAGACTTCCTCTCCTCCTCGGCCGTCGGCGCCATTGCGATGGCAGCCCGTCGACTCCCGGCGCAGGGCTTCCTGCCCCAGGGCACCACGCCGGAGAGCCATGCCCCCGAATCGCGTCGCCCGCTCGCCACTCGCAAGATCCTCATCGCCGGCGGTGGCTTCGGCACCGCCTTCATCAGGTACATGGCGACGCTGACGGGGAAGCCGCGTCCGAAGCTGCTCTACCTCCCGACTGCCAATGGAGACAGCCCGAGCGGCATTATCTCGTGGTACGAGGCGTGCGCACCGCTCGACGTGGAGCCCTCGGCGCAGAAGAGCTTCATCGCCAGCACCACGCAGAGCCGCAGCTGGGAGGAGGTGTTCCTCTCGGTGGACGGCATCGTGGCATCGGGCGGGAACACGCTCAACCAGCAGGCCATCTGGCGCGCGCAGGGAATCGACGTGGTGCTCCGCGAGGCCTGGGACCGCGGCATCGTCCTTGGCGGCGCCAGCGCCGGCTCCCTCTGCTGGTTCGAGGAGGGCACCACCGACTCGCGGCCGCAGGAACTGTCGATCGTGAAGTGCCTGGGATTCCTGAAAGGGAGCCACTCGCCGCATTACGATCGTGAACCGGGGCGGCGGCCCCTGTACCAGAAGTCGATCCTGTCCGGCGAGCTGAAGCCCGGCTACGCCTGCGACAACGACGCCGGGATCTACTTCGAGGACAACGAGGTGAAGCGCGTAGTGTCCACGCGCGCCGACGCCAAGGTGTACTACGTCAGCGTCGTCGACGGGCGCATCAACGAGCGCGTGATGGAGCCCGAGCGGATCGAGTGAGCGGCTCGTGAGGCAGAGCGACTTGCTGTCCCGTCGGCGGGTGCGCCGCTCCGCCGCCGCCCTCAGCTCTTCGCCGGCTTCCGCGTGAACACCACGAAGTCCGCCAGCTTCTCCTGCCCCTGCACCGACCCCGTCGCGGGATCGGCCACCGGCACCGCCGTCACCACCAGCACCTTCCACACCGGCTCGCGCCGCTCCACGCGGGCCGCCGTCCCCTCGTGAAAGTCACTGTGAAACGCACCGTCGAACTGCACCACAATCGCGTTCGGCGGAGCCGCACGGCGCGCCTCGACGATCGACTCCGCCATCGTCTCGTCCTTGACGCACTGCGCGAAATAGAACCGGTCCGCGATCGCCGTCGGGAGCGTGTCGCCCGGCTGCGGCGCCGCGCCGCCGGCGGTATGACCGTGCATCTCCTCCATGAACCGCGCGCGATAGTCGTCGTTCGGACACACGATGTTTTCGGCGGCGTACTTCCGCTCCGTGGGCGTCAGCGTGTCAAGCGCCGCAAGTCCCCTGCGGCCGATGGCCGAGGCGAGCGGCCGCGGCACGTTGGCCGCCACCACCGGCCAGTGATTCGCGCGCGCCAGCTCGATGAGCCCCCGGTAGTCGCTGGCGTACCGGTCCCATGGGCGCGAGCGGGCCAGAAAGTCCGCCTCGCTCACCCGGCCGGCGAGGTAGTTGTCGAGCACCGGCTGCACGTCGCGCTCGAACATCTCCAGCGACAGAATCACGGGCCGCCCGCTCCTGCCGATGGCGTCCAGGAAGTCACGCTCCAGCCGGTGCGTCGCCGGGTCGTCGTGCTGCTCGCCGAACAGCACGACGTCGGCTTGGGCGACCTGGGCAATCATCGCGTCGAAGTCCAGCGTCGCGCCGGTGGCGGGTACGACCACGCGAATGCCCGCCGCGGGCGACGGCGCGGTGGTCACGCTCACGCCCCGGGAACAGGCGCCGAGTGCGGCGACGAGCACCGCAGCGATGAGCGCGCGGTCACGGTCCAACGAGTTCGCGGGACGTACGAGCGTGGAGCGAAAAGGCGAATGGGTCGGGCACATGCGACGTCATCTGGACCGGAGCGGGAGGAGGGGCGGGAGCGGCATCGCTCAGATTACGCCGTGCCGCCGCGGAGTGGAACCGGGGGCGCTGACAGGAATCGTCGTACTTCGCCGGACCCGGCGAGCCGTCGACAGGCTGGCGCCCCTCTTCGGGCCGCCTTGCCCTCCGTTGCCCTCGACGCCCCTCGCGGCGCGCTGTGCCCGCCGTACTTTCATCGCTGCGCGGGGCGACGCATCGCCGCGCATCGACGCCACGCCGAGAGGAGGGATGCACGTGAGATCTCGTGGTCTTGCCCTGACGCTCGCTGGCCTGCTGGCCGCCGGGATTGCCGCCGCGGCGCGCCCGGCCCAGGCCCAGGCGCCGATCGACTGGAACGCCATGCGCGACGAGACGGTACGCATGGCGTCCGAATACTTCAGGATCAACACGACGATCCCGCCGGGGAACGAGCTGGCGGCGGCGAAGTGGCTGAAGCAGGTGCTCGACCGGGAGGGGATCGAGGCGCAGATTCTCGACTCCCCCGAGCTGGGTCCGAATCGCGGCAACCTGTACGCCCGCCTCAAGGGCAACGGCACGAAGAAGGCCATCGCCCTCGTCTCGCACATGGACGTGGTGCCGGCCGACCAGCGCTACTGGACCGTCGATCCCTTCAGTGGCCTGGTGAAGGACGGCTACGTCTGGGGACGCGGCGCGCTGGACATGAAGGGGAATGGCATCGTGCAGCTGATGACGATGATCGCGATCAAGCGGAGCGGCCTCCCGCTCACGCGCGACATCGTCTTCATCGGCAACACTGGCGAGGAGCAGGGCGGTGACGGGGCGCGGATGATGGTCGAGAAGCATGCCGACCTGCTGAAGGACGTCGAGTACCTCCTCACCGAGGGAGGCGGCGGCGTGATCCAGGACGGGAAGCCGATGTGGGGGATCGGCGTCGCCGAAAAGAAGGGGATGGGGCAGCGCCTCACCGCGCACGGTCCCCCGGGACACGGCTCGCGCCCCTCGCCCGCCAACGCCGCAGTGCACCTCGTGGAGGCCCTGCACCGGATCAACCAATGGGAGACGCCCATCCGCGTGCTGCCGGTGGTGGACGGCTACTTCAAGGCGATTGCCGGCAACTACAGTGGCGAGAAGAAGACCTGGCTGAGCGATGTCGCCGCGGCGGTGAAGGACCGGCGCGCCAAGGCGTGGATCACGAGCGACCCGGGGTGGAACTCGCTCCTGCGCACGACCATCGCGCTCACGCAGCTCGAGGGGTCGAACAAGAGCAACGTCATGCCCGCGGACGCCACGGCCTACCTCGACATCCGCGCCCTGCCTGACGAGGACCCGGAGGCGTTCATCGCCCAGCTCACGAAGGTCATTGCCGATACGACGATCAAGGTGCCCGGGGTGCGGGGGCGCGGCCGCCCGCCGCTCAACGTGCCGATCAACACGGAGCTCTTCCGCGCCATCAAGGAGGTTGCGGCGGCGCAGACGCCGGGTGTCCCAGTGGCCCCGTCGATGCTCACCGGCGCCACCGATCGCACATGGTACCGCACGCTCGGCATCGTGACCTACGGCTTTGCGCCGTATCTCACGCCCGAGGAGGAGTCGCGCCGCGGCGTCCACGGCAACGACGAGCGCATCTCGGTCGCGAGCCTCGGCTTCGGCGTGCACTTCCTGTATGACGTGATGAAGCGGATGCAGGGGGACGTGCCGTAACAGGCTCTTGGTGCGAAATCTTCGGCAAGCTTAGCGAGACAGAAGGTCTGTCGTGGAGGTTCTCGCCGAATCAACGCATGCTGCTGCCGGCTGCTGTTGAACCCACTGCCTCCGTAGGGCCTCAGACCACCGCGAGCCGAGGAGTGCTCAGGAATCGCTCAGGAATCGGCATCCGCTTGAGCACATGACTCTGCAGGCGAACGAACCCGTTCGCGGCTCGCTGACAGTGCGCCATGAGCCACTCGACGGCTTCGCGCGAATTGAGATAGTCGCAAAGGTCCTGCAGCATCGATGGGTCCTTCGGTACGAGATAGTAGACGGAATGCCGTGGAACCACCTCGCCACGCTCGTCAACGACAAACCACGGGCGGGATCCGATGTCCTTGCAGAGGATCTTGGGCCGGAGTATCTCCTCAAGCGGTGGATTCTCGTGGAATGCATACCACGGCTTCCGCGACACACAGGTGCGCCGCATCAGCCGAGCATGCCGGCTCGGATGACGCAGGAAGTGTCCGAGTGGTCCAAGATCTCCTTCCGGCAGCAGCGCGCCGCTCTTCGCATAGGGAATCAGCATCGATTGCGTGGATCTGAACCCACCGCCAGTCGTGATTCGCCGACCTGAGATGGTAGGGAATGCGAAGGGGCGAAGAGACGTGGAAACGTCTACGTCGGCCAGCACATAGACACTGTCCGCACCGGTCGCTACTCCACAGCTGATTCTCACAAATGCGTCGGCGAGGACTGGCCCTGACCGGGTCGCGCCGGTGCCATTGAGAAGGGGCAACCACGACGACCCGGAAGCGTTCAGGCGTATGGAGCGCGATGTCCCGTCTCTGAGCCTGACCAGCGTGTTATCGGAGGAAGCGTCTGCGGTGACGGTAGTTATCGTCGGGTAGGTGACGAGATCGCCGAACGCCGATTCCTCAACGAGCTCTATTTCCTCAACCGCCAGCTGCGCCAGCTCCCTCCGAAGCGGCTCGGCGGTCTGCACGTACAGGAACTTTTCTGGAGTGATGAAGACCAGACGTCCCGTTGGTTTCAAGAGTTTGAGGGCCTGCTCAAAAAAGAGTAGATATAGGTCAAACCTGGCACGCGCCGTCCGGTATTGCTGGCGATATCTCTTCCGCTCCTCTATGCTGAGCCCGGTGATGGCGACGTATGGAGGATTGCCGATGATGTAGTCGAAGCGACTCGAGCGCGGTGAAAGGAAATCCTCGTGCAAAAGAGTCACCTGGTCGACGTTGCGCAGACTGCATCTGGCCTGCTCAAGGAGCACTGGATCAGCCTCGACCCCGACCAATCGGGGAAGCGGGCATCTCTGCAGGTCGCACCAGCGCACCACACCCTCGAGGAACGCGCCTGTCCCGCACCCCGGATCGAGCAGGGTCTCGTCCGCACGCGGACGACGCGCCGCAAAAAGCTTCGCGACCATCGAATCTACCAGCGCTGGTGGCGTCGGCACGAATCCTTTCACCGGTTTACTTCTCCACTGGCAGTTGTGTTCACGACAGCATGAAGCTTAATGACGTCACTGCAGGTGCAGGCAGCCGAAACATCGCATCGCCAAGCTGGATACTGCCCCTAACGCCACGACTCGGTTTGCGGACCTGCTGGTGTCGTCAACTGCCGGGTCCTCGTCAGTGCTTGCCAGCCTTGGAGCCGATGACTAAACCGGCTGCCGGCCCCGAATCGCCGTAAGATCCTGGCACGCACGAAAGAGTACCCTCGCAAGTTCGATGTCCGATGGTGCCACTTCAGGTCGATACCGAGTCGGCTGACTTTCGGAGATCGGACGGTAACAAACTACGCCGACGGCGTCGCTGACCTGTCCTGCCAACCGGGCAAACCGAAACACGCGGTCTCGATCTCTGTCGCTGATTACTCGGGCAGCGAAGAAGACATAAGATCTCGGCTTCACCGAGTGAAGCCAACTCGTGAGATCGCCCGATATCGTGGTCGGGCTCTCACCGCGTGCCGCAAGGATCCGAGCGTATTCGGCTTTCAGGTCAATGGTCTTGAACCCGATCTCCTTTATTCGTTTGTCGAGGTCGGCCGACCCGTCTCGCCCCATGCTCTTTTGCTTCGGACTTCCCGGATGCTTCGGCGTTCCTACAGCCTTGGCCTCGAGGATGAACTCGATCGCACCTGTGCTCGGGAAAGTCACGTCAAGTTGATGCCTCGGGAAAATGAGTCCTGGGACGCCGCCACGGCTGTAGAGTTGCACTTGTGCGCAGTTCTCAAGGATGAGAGCGAGCAAGTCATTGAAGAAATCGCCCTTCCCGTTCTGGAGATCCCCCATGTCGGCTGTGCCGTTGGCGACGTTCTCATCGAAGTCCTCCATGGCCCGCAGAAAAGTGTCTTCGATGTCGGTCCAGCTCTTGGGTTTCAGTGTTTCGGCCCGGTTGTACGCGTCCCTGAGCGGAGCACAACCTGGCTTCGTGGCAACCACCTGACTCGTGCTACGGGGTCTGGCTGGAATGAGGGGATCCTCCATTGTGAGACCGGCCGCAGTGCAACACTCCGGTATCCTGCGCATCTCGCGCTCGAAGCGCTACTCCCACGTTGCCGTCACCTCGACTTCACGGGGAATTCCGACTTGAGGGGAGGAAGGCGCGTCCCGGTTCTGCAAGCGCCGGAGAGGTGGATTCCGGGGGCGACCGAACGCGCCGAGGAGGATCCCGCAGTGCCAAACGGAGGGCCCCGCCGGGACCCTCCGTTTCGCTTTCCGATCGAGGCCTTCTTCGACTCCTCAGTCGCCGGCCACGCTCGACGTCATCGTCACCTTCCGCGCCCGGCTCCCCAGCAGGAAGCCCTTCACCGTGTCGCCCACGCCGTGCACGATGAGGTACAGGCTCGGCACCACGAACAGCGTCAGGAACGCCGACACCGACAGCCCGCCCACCACCGCGATCGCCAGCGGCCGCATCAACTCGCCGCCCGATCCGAGCCCGAAGGCCAGCGGCATCGCGCCCACGAGCGACGTCACCGTCGTCATCATGATGGGTCGCATGCGCACCACGCCGGCCTGTACCACCGCCTCCTCGGCGCTGGCCCCCTTTTCCTCGTGATAGTGCTTCGCGAACTCCACGAGGAGGATGGCGTTGTTCACCACGATGCCCGCGAGCATGATCATGCCCAGCAGCACCGGCGCCGAGAACGGCGTCCCGGTGATGCCCAGGATGGCGACCACGCCGATCATCGACAGCGGCACGGCGCCAAGGATGATCAGCGGGTCGAGCAGGCTCTCGTACTGGACCGCCATCACCACGAAGACGAGGAAGATCGCGAGGCCGACCACGAGCACCATCTGCTTGTTGCTGTCGTCGATCGCCTCCTGCTCGCCGCCGATGATCAGGCCGTAGCCGTCGGGCAGCGTGAGCGACGCCAGCCGGGTGCGGATCGAGTCGTTCACCTGGCCGATCGGCGCGACCTCGGTGATGACGTCCCCCTGCACCTCGATGCGCCGGTTCTGGTTCTCGCGGCGGATGTTGGCGGGGCTCAGCGCGTTCTTGACGGTCGCCACGTCGCTCAGGAAGACGGGCTCGCGGGTGCGCCCGCCGGGAAAGAGCAGGATGTTCCCGATGTCGCTGGCGCTGGCGAAGCGGCTCTTCGGGAAGAGCACCCGCACGTCGTACTCGAAGTTTCCCTCGGCGTACTGGGTTGCGATCGTCCCGTCGAGCGCGGTGCGCACGGTGGTGCCCACGGTCGCCACGTCGAGGCCGAGCGCGCGCGCGCGCTCGCGGTCGAGGGCGATCGAGAGCAGCGGGTTCGGGTCGTCGGTCTGGATCTGCACGTTCTGCAGTCCAGTGATGCCCTGCAGCCGCCGCACGACCTCGTTGCCGATGAGGTTGAGCTGGTCGAGTTCGTCGCCCACGATGTCGATTGCGACGTCGGCGCCGCTGCTCGACGTGCGCAGTCCGCGGATGCGCGGCGGGCGCACGTAGATCCGGGCCCCGGCGAAACCCTTGTCGTCGACCTTTTTCTGCAGCGTCTGCACCCACTTGTCCGACGTGATGCCGCGCCGGTCGGCGGGCGTGAGGCGGATGTCGAGGTTGCCGCGGCCGGCGCCGGCGCTGGTGAAGACGCTCGCGACGTCAGGCATGTCGCCGACCATCTTCTCCAGTTCCTGTGCGATGCGATTGGCCTGCTGCGGCGTGCTGCCCGGCGACATGCGCGTCATCGCTCCCACGGTGCCGTCGTCCACCTGCGGCAGGAACTCGGTCGGGAACGTCTTGGCGGCGAAGTACGCGGCCACGCCCATGACCGTCACCGCGCCCATGAGCCACCAGCGGCGGCGCACCACGCGCGTGGCCAGGCGCCGGTATCCCTCGATGAGCCTGTTGAAGCCGCGCTCGAACGCGAGCAACGGCTTGAATCGCTCGAGGCCACTGGTGAAGCGCACCTTGCCGAGCTGCGCCGCCAGCATCGGGATGAGCGTCAGCGCGAGCGGCAGCGAGGCGAGGATGGCGAACGAGATCGTGAGGATCAGTTCCCGGAAGATCAGCGCCGAGAGGCCGGTAATGAGCAGGAACGGCGCCACCGACGCCAGGTTGGTCGTCGTCGACGCCACCACCGGACTCGTGACCTCGGCGGCGCCGACGTGCGCGGCCTCCTCGGGGTCGAGGTCCTCCAGCTCGCGCCGGCGATAGATGTTCTCCAGCATCACGATCGCGTTGTCCAGCAGGAGCCCCGTTCCCAGCGCCAGTCCCCCCAGCGACATGATGTTGAGCGTGAGGTCGGCGATGCCCATCATCACGAACGTCGCCAGGATCGCCAGCGGGATCGACAGCCCCACGATGAACGTCTTGCGGAACGACCGCAGGAAGACGATCACCACCAGCATCGACAGGATGGCGCCGACGATCGCCGCGTCGCGCACCGACTTCAGGGCGTCGCTGATGAAGCCCGACTGGTCGTAGGTCACCTCGTACTTGATGTCACGCGGGACGTAGCCGCTGGCCGAGAGTTGCGCGATCCGCGCCTTCATCCCTTCCACGACCTCGACGGTGTTGGCCTCCGGCTGCTTCTGGATGCCGACCCGCACCGCCGGCGCCCCGTCGAGTCGCGCCCACGAGCGCTGCTGCTGGCTGGTGTCGCGCACCGTGGCGATGTCGCTGAGCGGGACGCGCGCCCCGCTCGACGCCGTGAGCAGCACGCCGCGGATGTCCTCGAGGCTGCGGAACTTCCCGGCGGTCTTGCCCACCAGCTCGCGGTCGGTCGCCGTGATGCGCCCCGCGGCCATGTCCTGGTTCTCGTTCCGCAGCGAGCTGATGATCTGCGACACCGAGAGCCCGAGCCCACGGACCCGTTCCGGGTCCAGCTCCACCTGGATCTCGCGCACCAGGCCGCCGGTGATGTTCACCGACGCCACGCCGTCGATCGACAGCAGCTGCGGGCGCAGCCGCTGGTCGACCCACTGCCGCAGCGCCATCTGGTCGCGCTCGTTCGACGAGAACGCGACCTGGAAGATCTCCTGTTGCGACGGGTCCGACTTGGAGATGACCGGAGGATCGGCTTCCTCGGGGAGCCGGCTGCGCACCCGCTCCACGTTCTTGGCGGCGTCCTGCAGCGCGAAGTCGACGTTGGTCCCGTAGTCGAAGTCGAGCGAGACGCTCACGCGTCCCTCGGAGATGTCGGTCCCCATGCGCGTCAGGCCGGCCGTCGTGGCCAGCGCCGACTCCAGCGGCTTGGCGATGGTCTCCTCGAGCACCTGCGGCTCGACGCCGGTGTTGTTCACCGAGACGCGCACCTGCGGATAGACGATGCGCGGCAGGAGGTCCACCGGCAGCCGTCCCACGTACACGAGCCCCAGCACCAGCAGCGTGCTGGTGAGCATCAGCGTGCCGATCGGGCGACTGATCGACCAGCTGGCGATCCCGCGTCGACGCTCGCTCACCGCGCGTTCCCTCCCGCCGGGGCCACCGCCGCGCGGCCGGACTCGTCAGGCACCTTGGCCTCCACGGCCGGGGTCCCGACGTCGCCAAGCGGCGGGACCACGCGGACCTTGGCGCCTTCACGGAGCAGCGCGCTCCCGGAGACGATCACCGAGTCCCCCTCGCTCAGCCCCTCGAAGACCTCGGTGCGGCCGTCGAGGTCGGGTCCCACGCGCACCGCGCGGCGCGCCACCAGTCCGGCGGCAACGACATAGGCCGCGCGCGCACCCACGGGGCCGGAGATGGCGCGCGAGGGCACCAGCAGCGCGTCGGTGCGGCGATCCAGGAAGAACGTGGCCCGGACCGTGTAGCCCGGGCGCAGCCTGTCGAGGACCGATCCCGCGAGGGCGATCTCCACGGGGATGAGCCGAGTGGCGCTGTCCGCCGATGGGAAGATGCGCCGGATCCTGGCGCTCACGCCCTCACCGGCGAGGGCATCGACCGTGAGGTGCACGGTATCGCCCGCGTGCAGCGAACGCACCTCGAGCTCGGAGACCTGCACCCGCGTGACGAGCGTCGAGACGTCGGCAATGGTGAACAGCCGCGTCTGCGTCGACACGGCGTCGCCGGCCTCGACGCGCTTCTCGGTCACCACGCCCGACGTCGGCGCCACGATCTTCGCGTAGCCGAGCCGCGTGCGCAACTGGTCGAGCGAGGCGCGTGATGCCGCGAGCGCCGCCTGGTCGCGGTCGTATTCCGCCTGGGTGATGATCTGCTGCTTGACGAGCTGTTCGGATCGCTGGAAGTTCGCCTCGGCGAGCGTCACCGATGACTCGGCGCTGCGCACCTGCGCCTCGAGCTCGCGGGCGTCGAGCTCGGCGAGGTCCTGGCCGCGCTCCACGCGCGTCCCCTCCTCGACCTTCACGGCGAGGACGATCCCAGCGAGCTGCGCATTCACCGCGACGATGCGGATCGGCTGCAGGATGCCGGCAATTGTCGACGTCCGCGCCACCGCGCCGCGGCTGACGAGTTCGACCTCGACGGGGATCGGTTTGTCCGATGGGCCGCCGCGACCACCCCGGCCGCCGCGTCCAGCGCTGCTTGCTGCCGTCTGTTGTCCGGAATTGCCGAAGCAGGCCGAGGCGGCGACGATCAGGCCTGCAAGTCGAAGACTGCGAGAGATTATCGGGCGCATGCGATGTCAGCGATGATCCCCATGTGGGGAAATGCAAGGGACTGCCATGGTTAAACGCGCCAGTCGGGAGAAACGCTCATCATTTGCCGCCCCTCACGATCCACCGAACCGAGGGTTCGGATGGGCCATGGCCGGGAGGGGGCCGAAATCTCCCCTGCCGAGCCACCGAGGCGCTTCCGTCGGACGCAGATCTCTACTGCAGTCAACACCTTACGTCCTGGAGCGAACGGTCCTGCCGACGTGCTTGAGCCGGATCAGTTCCTCCCGCTCCCGTTCGTCGAGTCGTCGGCGGACCTCGCCGATCTGGCGATCGAGCATGGGGGCCACGCGCTGCTCCAGCGTTCGCATCTGCCGGCTCGTTCGCGCTACGGCGTCACCGAGTCGCCGGACGCGCTGTTCGCGCGGAGCGGCCTCGATGAGCATGTCGACGAGCGCCTCGAACTGCGAGGCGGAATCGGCGGTCGCGGGGCCGACCAGTCCGGGCGCCGTGCCGCGGGTGTCGAGCGTGCGCAGCACCGGTGGCTTGCCCATCACGTCCGAGACCGGAATTCCCCAGATCTGTGCCGCACGCAGCTCGACCTCCAGATGACGCTCGGGCCACGAGATCGCTGTCAGCGCAATGCCGCCCTGCACGGCAAACGCCTCGAGGAGCATCTCCGAGGCCGTCGTCACCCTGGTGGCGATGGACTCGCGCATGTCGATTGCGGGGCGCGCCGCCCGGAAGAGCTCCGCGACGAGCGCCTCCCGCTTGCGGCGGATGAGCGCGGCGCCGTGCCGCACGCGCGCCAGCTCGCGCCTGGCGCGCAGCAGGTTGACGCGCGTTGCCGCGAGGCGGGGGCCGGTTCTCATGTCACCGCCGCGTCCTGGGCCGCCACGTCCGCGTCGGCTTCCTCGCCGGCCCCATCCGACTGCGCCTCGCGTGCAGCCTGTCGCTCCTGCAGCATGCGGGTGTCGAGCCGGGTGAGGTCCTGCGGCGGGAGCGAGTCGAGCAGGCGCCAGCCGACCTCGAATGTTTCGTCGATGTCCCGGCGTCCGGCGCCCTGGTTCACGAACTCCTGCTCGAATCGATCGGCGAAGTCGACCGCGCGGCGGTCGCTCTCGAGCAGTCCCGAGCGGCCAACGATCGTGGCCATGCTCCGCGCTTCGCGGCCGCGCGCGTACGTCGCGTAGATCTGGTCGGACCAGGCGCGATGGTCGCGGCGTGTCTTTCCCTCGCCGATGCCGGCGTTCATGAGGCGCGACAGCGACGGGAGGACGTCGATGGGCGGGGAGATGCCGCGCCGGTGCAGCTCGCGGTCGAGGACGATCTGCCCCTCGGTGATGTAGCCGGTGAGGTCCGGAATGGGATGGGTCAGGTCGTCGTCAGGCATGGTGAGGATCGGGATCTGGGTGATCGACCCGGGCTTCCCTTTGACGACACCGGCCCGTTCGTAGATGCTGGCGAGGTCGGTGTACATGTACCCGGGGTAGCCGCGGCGCCCGGGAATCTCCTCGCGCGCGGTCGCGATCTCGCGCAGCGCCTCGCAGTAGTGCGTCATGTCGGCGATCACCACCAGCACCTGCACGCCGGCGTCGAACGCGAGGAACTCCGCGGCGGTGAGCGCCAGGCGCGGGGCGAGGAGGCGCTCGATGGCGGGGTGGGCGGCCTCGTTGAGGTACAGGATCGTGCGCGACATCGCCCCGGAGCGGCGCACCCGCGCCAGGAAGTCCCGTGTCTCGCGCGCGGTGATGCCGACGGCGGCGAAGACGACGGCGAAGGGCTCGTCGTGCGGGGCGCGCGCGCCCTCGACGATGCGGGCCGCCAGCTCGAGCCCGGGCAGCCCGGGTCCGGAGAAAACCGGCAGCTTCTGGCCGCGCACCAGCGTGTTCATGGCGTCGATCGCCGAGATACCGGTCTCGATGAAGTCGGTTGGACGCGCCCGGCGTACGGGATTGAGCGGGGCCCCGCTGATGGAGCGGAGGTCCTCGCCGATGGGCGGCGGGAGGCCGTCGACGGGTGCGCCGTGTCCGTCGAAGGCGCGCCCCAGCAGCTCGCGGCCGACCACCGTGCGCGCCACGTCGCCGGTGAGGATGATCTCCGAGCGGTGCGGCGTGAGCCCCACGGTGTCGTCGAGCATCTGGATCACGGTCACCTGGGTGCCGGTGTCGATCACCTGGCCGCGCCGGTCGGCCTGGCCGGCCATGCGCACCAGCACCCGCTCGCCTAACGCCACGCGGCGCGCGGCATCGAGGAAAAGCAGCGGGCCGCCGGCGGCGGAGGCACCGCGGTAGGTGCGCTCGAGCCGGATCACGACGCCCTCGCCATCGCGGGCCCCAGCGCCGTTGCGGTCGCCAGCGCCTCCCGCGCCCGCGCCTCCACCTCCGCATCCGGGGCGTCGCGCAGCGCCACCAGCGCCACCCGCACTGGGGCGAGGTCCAGCCCGGTCATCGGCGTTCCGGCGTCGAGCGCCTGCTCGGCCGCGTGGTACGCGGCAACGGTCGCGGTGGCCAGCGCGCACGTCTTGGCAATTGTCGACAGCCCGTCGTTGGGGTGGAACGCGTTCTGGCGCAGCAGGACCTCGCGCACGATGTCGGCGACGTCCATCAGCAGGCGGTCGGGATCCTCCAGCGCATCGGGCCCCACGAGGCTCGCGACGTCGCGCAGCTCGCGCTCGCGCTGGAGCAGCACCAGCAGTTCGCGCCGCAGCGCGCCCCAGTCGGCGCCCGATGCCTCGGCAAACCACGGCACCACCTGGTCGACGTACAGGCTGAAGCTCGTCTCCCAGTCGACGGCCGGGTAGTGGCGCTGGTGCGCCAGCGACGCGTCGAGCGCCCACAGCGCGCCGCTCACTCGCAGCGCCGCCTGCGTCACCGGTTCCGAGAAGTCGCCCCCCGGCGGCGAGATGGCGCCGATGATCGTCACCGCGCCCTCGCGTTCGGGCGACCCGTCCGGCCGCACCCGCCCCGAGCGCTCGAACAACTGGCCGAGCCGGCTCGCGAGGTACGTCGGATACCCTTCCTCGCCCGGCATCTCCTGCAGCCGCGCCGCCATCTCGCGCAGCGCCTCCGCCCACCGCGACGCCGAGTCGATCATCAGCGCCACGCGATACCCGAGGTCGCGGTAGTACTCGGACACCGTCACGCCGAGGTAGATCGACGCCTCCCGTGCCGCCACCGGCATGTTGGACGTGTTCACGATGAGCACCGTCCGGTCCATCACCGGGGCGCCGGTGCGCGGATCCACCAGCCGCGGGAACTCGGTGAGCACGTCCGTCATCTCGTTGCCGCGCTCGCCGCATCCGACGTACACGATGACGTCGGCCGCGGAGAACTTGGCGAGCGACTGCTCGATGATCGTCTTGCCGGTGCCGAAGCCCCCGGGCACGCTGCAGCTGCCGCCCTCGGCCACGGGGAAGAAAAGGTCGAAGACGCGCTGTCCCGTCACGAACGGGCGCTGCGTCGGGAGGCGTTCCGCCACCGGGCGCGGGATCCGCACCGGCCAGTCGTGCGCCAGCCGCAGCGGCGTGCCGTCGGCCAGCTCGCCGATGGCGTCGGTCACCGTGAACGCGCCGGCGTCGAGGCGGGCAACGGTCCCAGAGACGCCGGGCGGCACCAGGATGGGGTGGTTCATCCGCGGGCGTTCCTCGACCTGTCCCAGGACGTCGCCGCCCGCGACGCGCGTCCCCGGCTGGAGCGCCGGCGTGAACGCCCACCGCGTGGCGGGATCGAGCATCGGCGACGCGACGCCGGCGGCGATGAAGTCGCCGGTGTCGGCGGCCACGGCCTCCAGCGGACGGCCGACGCCGTCGAGCACTGCGCCCAGGAGTCCCGGTCCCAGCCTGGCGACGAGCGTGCCGCCGGTGGCGTCGACGGGCTCGTCCAGCGAGAGGCCGGTGGTGTCCTCGTAGACCTGGATGGTCGCCACGTCGCCGCGCTGCCTGACGACCTCGCCGAGCAGGCGCGCGTGGCCGACGTACGCCAGCTCGAAGAGCGACGCCGAGAGCGGCGCGGCCTCGACGAGGGCGCCGGCGACGCGGGTGATGCGGGCCGCCGTCACTGCAGCCTCACGCGGTAGCCGACGGCGCGCTGCAGGAGGTCGAGGATGTAGTCCTCGGCGCGCTTGCGGCCCCCGGCCCACTCGGCCACGGGCACCGGAACGAGGATCGGCAGGGGCCGTCGCTCGAGCAGCTGGCGCAATGGATCGCCAAGCGCGTCGTAGAGGTCCTGCTGCACCAGCAGGATGCCCATGTCCGGCTGGCTCGCGAGGCGCTCGACCGCGCGGTTGGCGTCGCCCGGCGAGAGCACCTCGTCGACGACGAGCCCGGCGAGGCGGAAACCCGCCGCCAGCGGCGGCGAGGCGACGACGTGCACGGCGTATTTCACGTGGCGCCCGGCGCCACGCCCTCGAGCCGTTCCGCGGGAGCGCCGAGCGCGACCCCCCAGATGACCTGCTGGAGGCTCTGCAGGTCGGAGCGCAGTCGCAGCACGAACTCGATGATCGGCGCCGGGCCGAGCGGGTCGAGCCGCGCGATGTCGCGCTGCTCGCGCGCCAGCGCCCGCAAGACGCGGCGTTCGACCCCCGGGTCGGAGGTGACGGCGACCTGCAGCGGCGAGTGCCTGACGAGAGCGGTGAGCAGCGCGGCCGCTTCGCGCCGCGACCGCGCGGTGGCGGCGAGCAGGAAGGCGTCCTGCGCGATGAGCGTGCCGCCGGGGACGTACAGCACCTCGGGCGGGACCTCGGTGCCGTGCTCCACCGCCAGCAGCGCCGACCAGATGTTCTCCAGGTCCGCGACCCGCTCCACGTAGACGCGCATGGCGCGCCCGCTGCGCGGGGCGATGCGCTGGGCGCGCTCGACGAACGTGCGCGACAGCGCCGACTCGAGCTGCAGCAGGTCGGGGTGCTGCCGCCGCGATTCCTCGAGCAGCGCGTGGCCGAAGGGATTCCCCCACGTCACGAGCAGCGCGGCGACACCGGCGACGTCGGCGCGGCGGGAAAGCTCCTGCAGCGCGCGCTCGGGGAGCGTCGGCGTCGGGATCAGCCCGGCCAGGCGGTCGTCGGGCAGCACCTGCGCGGCCGCCCCCCGCAGCAGGGCGCGGAGGCTCCGGCGGTCCTCGTCCTCGAGCAGCGGGGCGAGGAGCGGGGCGCGCTGGGCGCTCCACCGCGCCAGGAGCCGCAGGTTGGCGCCGGCGATCCGGCGCAACCCGATCTCGAGCCGGCGTGGCTGCGCCGGCCGCTCCACCGCGGCGTCGATGAGGCCGAGCTGCACCAGCTGCGCGGCCAGCTCGTCGACGGTCCGGGAGCGGGCGAGGGCGCTGCGCTGCGGCGCCGTGAGGAGGTGCGTCGAGAGGCCGCGCACGCGCGCGACGACATCGGGCCACATGCTCATGCGACGTTCTCCCCGACCCGGCGCACCAGGTCGATCGCCAGCCGGTCCCGGGCCAACGCGAGGCGGCGGACGATGGTGGCATCGACGACGACGCGACCATCGGCGGTGCCGGCGACGAACCCCGGCGGGAGCGCCGGATCCAGTTCGATGCGCGCCGTCCGGCCGGTGCCGGCCAGGGCGCGTTCCAGCGTCGCGGCGACGGACGGATGACAGCGCAGCAGCAGCGGCTCGTCAGGCAGGCAGGCGAGCGCCGCCGCAAGCTCCGCGGCCACGACCTTCGCGAAGCCGGGGTGACCCGCGAGTGGCAGGGCACGACGGGCGCAGGCGCCGAGCACCCGGGAGACGAATCGCGCCCGGGCAACAAGCGTCTCCCGCGCGGCCTGGAGGGCGACCTCGGCGGCCCGAAGCTCGTGCTCGTGCGCCAGCGCCCGGGAGGCCGCGGCCAGCGCGTCCTCGCGCCGGTGGGCCAGGCGGGCCGCGCCCGCGCGGCGCAGGCGTGCCGCCACCGCCCGCGCCTCGGCGAGCCGGTGGGCGGCGTCGTCCTCGGCGTCGCGCTGCAGCTTGTCGAGCAGCGGGGCGATCGTCATCCCGCCGGCGTCAGGCGCCGCCCTTCAGGAGGATCAGCACCGCCACCACGAAGCCGAGGATGACCATCGTCTCGGGGATCGCGACGAGGATGATGATGGTGCCGCTCAGCTCCGGTTTCTCTGCGAGCGTGGCGGCACCGGCCGCCCCGATGCGCGACTGGGCCCATGCCGTCGCCAGGGCGGCGACGGCGAGGACGAGCGCGGCGGCGAAGGGAATCCACGAGGCGTTCATGCAGGGCTCCTGAAGGACCTCATGCGCCCGTCCGTGCGCGCCAGTGGCCGAACGGTTCGTACCGACGGCCGCCCGGGCTGTAGAACTTCCCGAAGAACTCCACGAAGTGGAGTCGCATGGCGTGGATGGACGGACTGAAGAGGCCGATGGCGAAGTTGACGAGATGGAAGAGCAGGGCGAACACGAGGCCCACCAGGGTGCTGCCGAGCGCACCCACCATGCGGTTGGCGACCACGGCGAGCATCACCGACGCCGTCCCGAGGGCCATGATGCGGGTGTACGACAGCACGTTGCCGAACGTGGCGAGCAGCTCGATCGGCGCGAGCAGGCCCTCCACGAAGACCAGCAACGGAAAGGCCACGAGCAGCGCGATCACCAGCGGCGTGAACAGCGCCCGCGGCAGTACCTCGACCGCCGCCAGCAGCGTCACCGCGACGAGGACGAGCATCAGCGCCGAGAGCCCGCGCCCGAGCGCGTGACGCGGCGCCCGGCGGGCGCTGGCCACCGCCCCGACCACGAGCCCGAGCACCACGTGCGCCAGCCCGAGCCCCACGGTTACCGCCAGCGCGGCGAGGACCGACTCCTCGCGGTCGAACAGCAGCGCGCGCATGCCGAACCAGCGACGCCCCAGGTCGCCGAAGAACTCGCCGTACAACGCGCCGAAGATGATCGCGAAGGCGGCGCACGGCCCCGCGATCTCGGAGATCGTGCGGACGAGCGAGCCGGGGCGCGACCGGTGGTGCAGCACCACGCCGAGGAGCGCCAGCATCGCCCCGTAGCCGATGTCGCCGATCATCATCCCGAACATCATCGGGAAGACCACGGCGACGTACGGTGTGGGATCGATGGTGCCGTAGTGCGGCAGCGGCATGATGCCCACGATCGCCTCGAACGGCCGGAAGAAGCGCGGGTTCGACAGCACCACCGGCGCCTCCTCCGCCGCCCATGATTCGAGGGCGAGCTCCTCCACCACCGTCGACGGGCCGACCTTCTCCGCGAGCGACGAGCGAAGCTTCGGCACCGCCGACGTCGGCAGCCATCCCTCGATCGCGAAGGCGCGCGTCGTCACGCCGCAGTGCGCGCCGGCGTCCACCCGGGCCAGCCAGTCGCGCAGCGACCCGCGGGCGCGCGCCAGCTCGCGGCGGCTGGCGTCGGCCAGGCGGCGCTGCGCACGGACAACCTCGGCGGCCTCCACGGGAATGCGCTGCAGCCGCGACATCATCGCCGGCACGGCGTCGCTCAGCGGCGTGCCCTGCAGCGACGAGGGCAGGGCGATCTCGGGCACCCGCGCCTCCGCCAGCCTCCGCTCGAGGCGCTCGGCGAACGTGCGTGGCAGCACCAGCAGCACGGCGGTGTCGCCCCCGGGCAGCGCCCGGGACGCGCTGGCGAACTCGGGACCGACCTCCGCCCGCAGGCGCGCCAGCAGCTGGTCGAGCACCGCGTGCGACGCCGCCGGCACGATCACGGCGTAACTCGTCAGGCGCGGCGTCGTCGCCAGCCGCTCCAGGATCGGGCGCACCACCGAGAGGAAGTCGCGGTAGCGCTCCAGCAGGCGCCGTTCCTCCTCGAGCAACTGCGCCTGCTCGGCCAGGGCGCGCGCCTCGCGAACGACGCGGCGCGCAAAGCGCCCCCAGGTCGCGATCTGTGCGGCGTCGGCGTCCAGGGATGGCTCGTTCCGCGCCGCGATCCCCAGCAGGCGCACCGCGTCGTCGGCGTCCTCGAGCGTGCGCACGACGAAGCGGCGCCGGCGGCTCAGGCGCGCGTCAGGCAGCGGCGGCGCGAGTCCAGGGACCTGCGACGCGTCCCCGAGGTGCACCAGGCCGAGGTCCTGGATGGCGGAGACGGCGTCGTCGAGTCGTTCGCGCGGCCCGAATACCCGGACCTTCGTCATCGGGATGATCACGGCACCGGCACCTCGCGGGCGGCCTCGGGCGCGAGCCCGAGCATCGACGCCAGCACCTCGTCCGCCAGGGCGTCGATGGTCTCGTCAGGCAGCGAGTCGAAACGCGCCGCCTCCCGCCGGGCCCGCTCGCCCGCCTCGGCAGCCGCCGCGTCGCAGGCGTCGCAATCGCGCGCCCGCAACGCCTCCAGCTCCCGTGCCAGCTCGCGGTCGAAGGCCGCCTCACGCTCCGCGGCCTCCCGTTCGGCCTCACGAACGACCTGCGCCGACTCGCGCTCGGCGTCGGCGAGCCGGCCGGCGAGTTCACGCTCGGTTTCGAGCAGCCGCTCCAGCGCACCGGCGCCGTCGCGGATGTCCGAAGGAGCCTCGGAGCGTCGTTCGTGACCGGGCATACGCAGTCCACCCCCGGGGTGGCCTTGTCGCTCGTGCCCGGAGCCGCCACACCCTGCACGCACGTTTGCCCTTCGGGGAGACCGGGGTAAGACGGGAAAGCAGGGTCCACCGTCGGGGATAGCCGGACCCAGCCGGTGCCGCCCTCATGTCGGGATTGGCGGGCGCGGCACCGCACTCGCGCCTCGCGGCGACCCACCCGGGACCCGTGCCTCTCAGCTCACGAAGCGCGAGAGCCGGTGGAGGGAGATGTCGTGCCGGGTCTCTCCACGCTGTACGAGGTCGGCAGCGACCTCGCCGAGCACGCTCGTGAACTTGAACCCGTGCCCTGAACAGGCCGACATCACGAGGACCTGCGGCGTCCCGGGCAGCCTGCCAATCACGAAGTGTTCGTCGGGCGAGTTCGTGAACATGCAGGTCTCGCTGCGCAGCAGGGGACCCGAGGCGTCGGGGAAGTACCGCGCGGTGCACTCCCGGAGGATCGCTTCGTCTTCCGGATGCATCGTCCGGTCGAGGTGATCCGGGTCGGCAGGCTCCCCCCGGTGGTGATATTTCCCGACCTTGAATCCCGGAACGCCGAACTCGGGAAATCCGTAAAAGTGCCCCTCCTCCGCGTCCAGGTTGAAGACGGGGAATCGATCCGGGGCGAAGTACTCGTGTCGCCGCACCTCGAACCAGGCGACGACCTGACGCTCGGGACGCAGAATCTCCGCGAGGGCGGGGACAAACGCCGCCGTCCACGCTCCCGCGCACACTACGAGCTGGGCGGCATCGAAGACCTCGCCGGTGGTGCTCCGCACGCGGACGCCCTTGTCGATGGGCTCCCAGGCTGCCGCCGCGACCGTGGGCCGAACGTCGGCGCCGCTCTTCCGGGCAAGCCGGAGGTGCGCGGCGATGCAGGCCTCCGGCTCGAGAATTCCCCCGTCCGGCTGCCAGACGGCACGATAGTGAGCCGGAAGCCGGTACCCGGGGGCGCGCGTTGAAAGCTCCTCGGCCGACAGCACCTCGTGGCGCAGGTCGTTCTGTTGTACCGACTTGAGCGCTCCCTCGACGATGCGGCTTCCGGGCGGGCCAGCGTCGATGGCGCCAGTCACCCGGAGGACGGTTTCGCCGGCGGCTGATTCGAGCTCGCGCCAGAGCGTGAACGCGCGAACGAGGAGCGGCACGTACGATGGGTGCTCGAAGTAGGCCAGGCGGATGATCCGGGTGAGGCCGTGCGACGAACCGCGGTCGTGGGCCACGCCGAACCGATCGAGGGCGAGCACCCGGCTTCCCCTCCGGGCAAGTTGCCAGGCGGCGGCGCTCCCGACCCCCCCGGCACCGAGCACGATCACGTCGTAGGTCAGCGCGAGCCTCCTGGGCTGGAAGGTGAAGATCTATGGCAGGATGCGTCCTGCCGCGAGTCCCTGAAAAATGGTGACGGGGGACGCCAACAAACGTCATCAGTATTGTGACGGCTATCCTCCACTCACCGGAAGCCCCCCTGTCCGGCCCCCCTTCGTCGAGCGATCGCGCCGTCATGAGCGGCACCTTCGCCGCGTCGATGGAGCGGCTGATACGCATGACCGCCAGCACCATCCCGGCGCGGGCGGCGCTCCTCGCCTTCCTGGGGGACGACAGGCGCTGCTTCACCGCGGGAAGCGTCTGGCGGGAGTGGTTCTCGCACGACTCCGGCGCGCTCATCCGCTCGGGCATTCTCCAGCGCACCGTCGATCATGGTGGCACGCTCGAGGTGCGTGACGCGCGCGTGGCCGACGGCGACCTCGTCCTGCGCGCCGCGGCCAGCGAGCTCCACATCGTGAGCATCGCCGCAGCCACCTTCGCGCGCGCCGACGGGACGGTGCTCGGCCTCATCTGCGCCCTCGACGACGAGCCGCGTGACTGGACGAGCGCCGAGATCGCGCTGCTCACCGAGTACGGCCAGCTCGCCGCGACCGAGTTGCAGCTCCGCCTGCAGATCGCCGAGCGCGAGACGCGCGAACAGAAGCTGCAGCACGACACGCTGCACGACGCGCTGACCGGCCTGCCCAACCGCACCCTGTTCATGAAGCGCCTGGCGGAGGCGACGCAGCGCGCGCGACGCGGCGACGACGGCCTGTTCGCCGTGCTCTTTCTCGACATCGACGGCTTCAAGCTCGTCAACGACTCGATGGGTCATCACGTCGGCGACGAACTGCTGGTGACGGTGGCGCGGCGCCTCGAGGAGTGCGTCCGCGGCGGCGACGTGGTGGCGCGGCTGGGCGGCGACGAGTTCGCCGTGCTCCTCGAGCGGATTGCCGACGTGCGCGACAGCGCCATGGTCGCCGAGCGAGCGCAGGAGGCGCTCGGGAGGCCGTTTACCGTCGGCGGCTACGAGCACTCCACGTCGGCGAGCATCGGCGTGGCGCTCAGCACCGGTGCCAGCGAACAGCCCGAGTACATCCTGCGCAGCGCCGACATCGCGATGTACCGCGCCAAGAACAGCGGGCGTGGCCGCTTCGAGATGTTCGACAGGGCGATGCACGCCGAGGCGCTCACGCGGCTTCAGATCGAGAGCGACCTGCGGCACGCCTTCGAGCGCAACGAGTTCTTCCTCCACTACCAGCCGATCATCTCCCTCGACGACGGCCGCATCATCGGCGTCGAGGCGCTGGTGCGCTGGCAGCACTTCGAGCGCGGCGTGGTGTCGCCGGCGACGTTCGTGCCGGTGGCCGAGGATACCGGGCTGGTGGTGCCACTGGGACGCTGGGTGCTGCGCGAGGCGTGCCGCCAGGGACAGATCTGGCAGGCCCGCTTCGAGAGCGGGCGTCCCTTCGCGGTCTCGGTCAACCTCTCGGTGCGAGAGTTTGCGCAGCCCGACCTCGTCAGGCAGGTGGCGGCCATCCTCGACGAGACGGGGCTCCCGCCGCACCACCTGAACCTCGAGATCACCGAGAGCGCGATCATCGGCCAGCAGCATCCGGCCATCGAGACCATCCAGGAGCTGCGCCGGCTCGGCGTCCGCATCCACCTCGACGACTTCGGCACCGGGTATTCCGCGCTCAGCTACCTCCATCGGCTCCCGCTCGACGCGGTGAAGGTCGACCGCGCCTTCACCAGCGCGATCGATTCCGAAGAGCGGCCGATGCACGTCGTCCGCGCCATCGTCTCGCTGGCACACGCCATCGGCCTCGAGGTCGTCGCCGAAGGCGTCAGCTCACCCCGCCAGCTGGCGTTGCTGCGCGAGATGGGATGCGACCTCGGCCAGGGCTTCCTTTTCGCCCGCCCGGGCTCGGCGGAGGACCTCGAGCGCACCCTCGCGGAGAATCCGCGCTGGTAGATTGAGGAGGTCCGCCCGTCACCTGGCACCGCGAGCGCATCGGGCAGCCGCGGCTGGGTGCGGTCCGTAACGCGGGTGTCCGGCTGACGTCTCATACCCGACGGCTGGCCCACCTCACTCCCGATCCGCATCGGATGCAGGACGTCGGCGACCCAGGTCGCGAATTACTGCTCGACCGTCGCGCCTTCCTGCAACGATCCGCGCTGCTGGCAGTCGCCGCGGCAGCGCCGCGCCTCCCCGGATTCGGCTGCGCCGGGCCGCCGCTGCCGGCCGAGCTCGCGCGGCACGCCTCTGCGCCCGCCATCGCCGTGCCTCCGTTCGAGCTGGACGAGGTCACGCTCGACCAGCTCCAGAAGGACATGCAGGGAGGTCGCTACACCGCGAAGTCGCTGCTCGACCTCTACCTCGGTCGCATCGAGGCGATCGACTCGGCGGGCCCACAGCTCCGGTCGATCATCGAGCTGAACCCCGATGCCGCCCGGATTGCCGAGGCCCTCGACGCCGAACGACGTGCCGGGAAGGTGCGAGGGCCCCTGCACGGCATTCCGCTCATCCTCAAGGACAACGTCGACACCGGCGACAGGATGCGGACGTCGTGCGGGTCGCTGGCGCTGGCCGACGCGCCGGCCCCGAAGGACGCCTTCATCGCGCAGCGGCTGCGCGACGCGGGCGTGGTGATCGTCGGCAAGTCGAACCTGAGCGAATGGGCGAAGTTCCGCTCGATGCACGCGACGAGCGGATGGAGCGCGCGTGGCGGCCTCACGAGGAACCCCTACGCCCTCGATCGCAGCGCCTGCGGCTCCAGCTCGGGGACGGGCGTCGCGGTTGCGGCCAACCTCACCGCGATCGGCATCGGCACCGAGACCGACGGCTCGATCGTCTGCCCGTCGTCGGCCAACGGCCTGGTGGGCATCAAGCCGACCGTCGGATTCTGCAGCCGCACCGGGATCATCCCGGTCGCCACGTCGATGGACAGCGCGGGGCCGATGTGTCGCACGGTGCGTGATGCCGCGATCCTGCTGGGCGCGCTGGCCGGGGTCGATCCCGCCGATCCGGCAACCGCCGCGAGTGACGGCAATGTCTTCTCGGACTACACGAGCTTCCTCGACCCGCGCGGACTCAAGGGTGCGCGCATCGGCGTGCTGCGACAGTTCATGGACTCCGAATCGCGCGCCGACGTCGTGATGGACGATGCCCTCAGGGCCATGAAGTCGGCCGGCGCCGTGATCGTCGACCCCGTCGTCGCGGATTCGTTCTCCGAACTCGACAACCCCGAGTTCGAGATGTTCATCTTCGAGTTCAAGGCCGGCATCAACGCGTACCTCGCCACCCGCGGGCCGCGATTCAAGTACAAGACCCTGGGCGACCTGATCCAGTTCAACAGGGACCACCGCGACCAGGAGCTGCGCTACTTCGGCCAGGAGTTCTTCGAGCTCGCGCAGCTCGCCGGACCCATCACGTCGCCCGAGTACCTCGATGCCGTGAAGCAGTGCCGGGTGTTCTCGCAGACGCAGGGCATCGACCGCCTGCTGTCGGAGCAGAAGCTCGACGCCCTGGTGATGCTCACCAGCGGCCCGGCGTGGGTCTCGGACCTGATCAACGGCGACCACCTCACGGAAGGCAGCTCGACGCCCGCCGCTGTGGCCGGGTATCCGAGCATCAGCGTGCCGGCCGGGTTCGTCTTCGGCCTTCCCGTAGGGATCTCCTTCGTCGGCGATGCGTGGAGCGAGGCGCGGCTGATCAAGCTCGCCTACGCCTTCGAGCAGGCGACGAAGGTCAGGCGTCCCCCGACCTTCGCACCGTCGGTAGTGCTGGACAAGTAGCGACGGGCGCCGGGCACGAGCCGGGCTGCGCGCGAGATTGCGGCCGGACGTCTCCGGCTGGCGCGCCATGCACGGGCGCGCCTCGCGCGCGCCGGCGATTTCGGTGATCCCCACCCGTCCGCGCGCGCGTCCCACCTCACGCAACTCATTACGCGTGCTCGGCTTCCCCTTCGTTACTGGCGACCGGGATGGGGAGTCATTTCAGGGCGCAAATGACGACCCGAGACAAGTATTTCACCGACGACGTGCCGCTGCTCGACCTGGGCGAGCGGCCGACCGAGGCCCAGTGGTCGAATCCGCGACTCATCTCGCGGGCCGCTGCCGCCGTCGCGGTGATGTTCGGCGTGCTCGTCCTCATTGGATGGCTCTGGAACGTCCCCGAATTGCGCTCCCTCGGCCCGGGGACGAACGCCGCCGTGAATCCGATGAGCGCGTTCTGCTTCGTCGCGCTCGGGTCGGCGATGTGGCTGCTCTCGATCAATGAACACGTGCGCGGGCGCGAGATCGCGCGGGCGCTCGCGCTGCTCGTCGTGGTGATCGGCGTGGCACGGCTGTACGGCATCCTGTTCGGCGATGCGCCCGGGGTCGACGAACTGCTGTTCGGCAACGCCATGCGGGTCACCGCCGACGGGCGGCTCAATCGCATGTCGCCGAACGCGGCGTTCAACTTCGTGCTCCTCGGCACCGGCCTCCTGGTGCAGGTACGGAATTCCCGCGTCGGCAGCGTCTTCGCACAGCTCTTTGCGGTCATCGTCCTCTTCTCCGCGCAGGCGGCGCTCATTGCGCACGCCTACCACAGCGGCTGGTTCGAGGGCGTCGGGGCCTTCAACCGGATGGCGCTGCCGGCCGCGCTCGCGTTCGCCACGCTCTCCATCGGCGTGATCACGATCTCGAGCGAGGACGGGCTCATCGCGGTCATCCTCAGCGACGGTCCCGGCGGGTCGCTCGCGCGCACGCTGCTCCCGGCCGGCTTCCTGGTGCCCGCGGTGCTCGGCTGGGCGGTGATCTTCAGCCGCCGCGGCAGCCTGCTCGACGCCGACCTCGCCGACACGCTGTTCGTGATGGCGACGATCCTGATCTTCGTCGGCATGGTCGCCTGGATCGCGGCCCAGTTGCACGAGAGCCACATCGACAGGCTGCGCACCGAGGATGCACTGCGCCAGAGCGAGGTCCGCTTCCGACTGATCGCCGAGAACAGCAGCGACGTCGTGAGCCTCCTCGATGCCGATGGGAGGGTCGTCTACGTCAGCCCGTCGTGCGAGCGCGTGCTCGGCTTCCTGCCCGAGGAGATGCAGCGCATGTCGCCGTTCGCGATCGTGCATCCCGAGGACGTCGAGCGGCTGCAACGGCACTTCAACCAGCTCCTGCACGGGGAGCCGGTGACGTCGATCCAGTGCCGCATGCTGCACAAGACGGGGAAGCGCATCTGGCTCGACATGATGTGGCGCGCGGTGTACAGCCGCGACGGCAAGGTGGCCCGCATGCAGGTGTCGTCGCGCGACATCACCGACAGCAAGCAGTACGAGAAGCGCCTCGAGGAAACGCAGAAGAAGCTGCGGGTGAACCAGGAGCGCCTCGCCGACGCGAACACGCGCCTGGAGGCACTGGCCGCGATGGACGGCCTGACGGGGGTGAAGAACCGCCGGGCGTTCGACGACAGGCTGGTCGAGGAGGTGGCCCGCGCCCGGCGCTACGGGAGCGAACTCTCGCTGGTCCTGCTCGACGTCGACCACTTCAAGAGCTACAACGACACGTTCGGGCATCCCCGGGGCGACGAGGTGCTGCGCCAGGTGGGGCGCCTGCTCGTGCGGACGATGCGCGACACCGACTTCGCCGCGCGGTACGGTGGCGAGGAGTTCGCCATCATCCTCTCGCGGACGGACCGCGAGGGTGCGCAGCAGCTCGCCGAGCGGCTGCGCCACGCGATCGCGAGCGCCACCTGGGACGACAGGCCGATCACTGCCAGTGTCGGGGTGGCCACCTTCGGGCGCGACGCCGATTCCCCGGAGCGGCTCATCGAGCTGGCGGACCGGGCGCTCTACCGCTCCAAGGAAGACGGGCGCAACCGCGTCACCATGACGGACGCGGCGTAGCGCAGTCGCGGGGCGGACACCCCGCGGCGCTGCGCACGGTGGAGCCCGGCGCGCCGCGGCGCCGCATGGCGGATTCGGTGACGGGCGGGTAGCGTCAGGTCGATTCCCACGTGACCCGCACTGTGTCCACGAGGTGACGATGTCCTCCCGCCGTGACTTCATCGGCCAGCTTTCCGCGTTTGGCCTCGCGCTGGCCGGCGTGCCACGCCTTCCCCTCTGGCTCCGCCCGCGGTTCGTCGCGAGTCCGTTCACGCTCGGCCTCGCCTCCGGCGATCCGCTGCCCGACGGCGTCGTGCTGTGGACCCGCCTTGCGCCCGACCCGGTGAGCAACGGTGGCATGCCGCCGGAGGCCGTGCAGGTCCGCTGGGAGCTCGCCGACGACGAGGCAATGCGGCACGTCGTGCAGCGCGGCACCGTGACCGCGCGACCCGACCTGGCCCACTCGGTGCACGCCGAGGTGGGCGGGCTGCAGCCGGCGCGCAACTACTGGTATCGGTTCGACGTCGGCGGCGAGGCGAGCCCCGTGGGGAGGACGCGAACTGCGCCCGCGGCCGGGGCGTCGCCGGAACGGCTGCGATTTGCCTTCGCCTCGTGCCAGCACTGGGAGCAGGGCTTCTACGCGGCGTACCGTCACCTGGCCGAGGAGGACCTCGAGCTGGTGCTGCACGTGGGCGACTACATCTACGAGCACGACTCCACCGCGGCCGTCGTCAGGCACCATGCGACCCCGGAGCCGGTCACGCTGGCCGGTTACCGGAACCGCTACGGGCAGTACAAGGCGGACCCGGCGTTGCAGGCCGCGCACGCGGCGTTCCCGTGGGTGGTGACCTGGGACGACCACGAGGTCGAGAACAACTACGCCGGCGCGTTCTCGTCGGATACGACCGTCGCTCCGGCCACCTTCCTGCTGCGCCGCGCCGCGGCGTACCAGGCGTACTACGAACACCAGCCGTTGCGGAAGGCGTCGCTCCCGCACGGGCCGGACGCGCTGCTGTATCGCTCGCTCGCGTTCGGGTCGCTGGCGCGATTCCACGTGCTCGACACCCGGCAGTACCGCAGCGACCAGTCCTGCGGCGACGGCATGAAGCGCGCCTGTCCCGCCTGGTCCGACACCACCCGCGTGATGCTCGGCGATGCGCAGGAGCGCTGGCTGCATCGCGGGGTCGAGCAGTCGCGCGCCCGCTGGAGCGTGCTCGCGCAGCAGGTCGCGTTCGCGCCGATCTTTGCGCCGTCGCGCCCGGACGTCGTCGCGATGGATCCGTGGAGCGGCTACCCGGCCGCGCGCGACCGGCTCATCGCATGGATGGCGTCGCGTCGTGACCGCGACTTCGTGATCCTGTCGGGCGACATCCACGCCAACTTCGTCATGGACGTGACCGCCACGGCCGGCGACGCGACGACCCCCACGGTGGCGACCGAGTTCATCGGCACGTCGATCACGTCCAACGGCGACGGGAGCGATCGCTGGCCGCAGTACCGCAGCTACGAGACCGACATGCCGACGATGAAGTATCACGACGCCCGGCGCGGCTACGTGCGCTGCGAGGTGACGGCGGACACCTGGCGTTCCGACTACCGGGTGCTGCCGCACGTGCACAGCGACGACGCCCCGATCGAGACGCGCGCGTCCCTGGTGGTGCACCCGGGACACCCGGGCGCGGAGCGGGCGTGAGTCGCGAGTCGATTCGTCTCGCACCGGCCCGGAGCGGCGCGCACGGCGCGCACGGCGCGCACGGCGCCACACGCGCGCACGGCGCACACGGCGCACACGGCGCACACGGCGCACACGGCGCACGTCCGGCGACTCCCGGCGCGCCGGCGCGGAGCGTACTGCGCGCGTGAATCGACGTGCGTTCGTCGCTGGCATGGCCGCGACGGCAGCCGCCCGAAGGGCATTCGTGTGCGGCGAGGCGTCGGCGCCATCCAGCCGCGTGCCGGGCGAGATCCCGACCGGCCGTCTCGCTCCACCTGCGCCAGCCGCGGACCGCCTGGCCTGGTGGCGCGAGGCGCGCTTCGGGATGTTCGTCCACTTCGGCCTCTACTCGATCCTCGGCGGCGAGTGGAAGGGACGGCTCACCGGCTCGCACGAGTGGATCCGCAACAATGCGAAGATCCCGCGCGACGAGTACGCGGCGCTCGTCAGGCAGTTCGATCCCGTCGGGTTCGACGCCGACGCCTGGGTGCAGGCGGCGAGGGACGCCGGCCAGCGCTACCTGGTGCTCACCACCAAGCATCATGACGGCTTCGCCCTCTTCGACTCCGCCGTCTCGACGTTCGACGTGATGGCGACGCCGTACCACCGCGACATCGTGCGCGCGGTGGCGGATGCCTGCCGCCGCCACGGCATCCGCGTGGGGTTCTACTACTCGATCATGGACTGGAACCACCCGGACTACCTGCCGCACCGCGACTGGGAGCCGCAGGACCCGGGTGGTGCCGACTTCACGCGCTACGTGAGCTACATGAAGGCACAGCTCCGCGAGCTGCTCACGCACTACGGCCCCGTCGACATCCTCTGGTTCGACGGGCAGTGGGAGAAGACGTGGACGCGCGCGCTGGGCGACGACCTGTACGCGTATTGCCGGCGCCTCGCCCCGGACGTGATCATCAACGACCGCATCGGCGGCGGGCCGCCGCTGGCGCCCGGCGCCGATCCCGCCTCATGGCACGCCGGCGACTTCACGACCCCCGAGCAAGAGGTGCCGGCGCAGGGCCTCCCCGGCGTGGACTGGGAGTCGTGCGTCACGATGAACCACAACTGGGGGTACGCGAAGGACGACCACGACTTCAAGACCGTGCCCCAGCTCGTGCGCCTGCTGGTGGACACGGCGTCGAAGGGCGGAAACCTCCTGCTCAACGTCGGCCCCATGGGCGACGGGCGCTTCCCGCCGGAGAGCGTGGACGGCCTGCGCGGCGTCGGCGCCTGGATGCGGGTGAACGATGAGGCGATTTACGGCTCGCGCGCGACGCCGTTCCCCGATGCCGCCTATCGAGTGACCGCGCAGCCGCGCCGGCTCAACGTGTTTGTCGATGAATGGCGCGCCGGCGTCTTCGAGCTGCCCGGCCTGCGAAGCGCCGCGAGTCACCGCCCGCCTCCTCGGCCACGACGAGGTCAGCGGTGCGCGACGACGCTCACGCCGACGGGGCTCACGGTCTGCTCCCCACGCGACCGCCCGACGCGATCTGTCCGGTGGTGGCGCTGATGTTTACAGGCGAGCCGCGGGTGGAGGGCGAGGACAGGGCTGCCAGCCGGGGATGACTCGCGTGCGACGCGAATCGCGTCGTTCTGCCCCCAATTAGGCGCCGAATCACCGAGACAACAGCTGCGCGTGTGGGGGGGGGAGTACGAGCAGCCGGTCTTCTCCGTACGCCCGGGTGCCCCAGTCGGCGCTAGCATTGATCATCGTGATCACCCCGATCACGGAGAGCGCCGCGCGCGCCAACGCCCGGAGTGCTCGTCACGGGCTGCCCGCGCGGCGAGTACGCGCCGGATGAGCGGCCGATCTCCGTGTCACAGGAAAACAGCGAATGCCTTGACCAGCGACGCGTCCGTCGCTGAGGAGTGAGGATATCATGCGAGCGACTCGAACATCGCTTCGTGGCATGGCGCTCGGCGTCGCCGGAACCATCGGCTGTTCCGGCTGCGCGTCGCCGACGACCTCGGCACAGGCCTCCACTACGACCGCGTCAAAGAGCGCGACGCCAACCCTGCTCGTCGTGAACCCGCTGTGCGACAGCGGCGGACGCTGTGAGACGCTGTACATTCGAGCGGACGTCGCGTCGTGGCACATTCCTACCAGCCTTTTTGGAACGAACGACCTCGGACGAATCGATGGCCCCAAAGGATGTTTGCAGTTCCCCGCTCTCTGGACGCTCACGGTGAGTGAGGTGGATTCCGCTGGAGCTGTTCTTCATTCCGATACGTTGAGATGGACGCCGAGTGACGCGCAGGGCATCTCGCTGGTCGCCTCCTCGTCCGCGGGGCTGGTGGCGTATGGGTCTCCGGAGATCTTTGTGCCGGCGGACGCATCGGGTTGGGAACTGACGTTCACGAAGAGCACGGGATACTTGGCCCCCCCATACACAGCTCATGTGGTCCGGGCGCAGCCGTGCGAGGCGCCGTAGCGCGCGTCGCCCGGAGTCGGTGCTGACTGAATATGAAACGGTGGTGGGGGGAAGGTCGGCGAGCCATTCGTCGCGGCCGCACTCGCCGAGTAGAACCTGCTCCGCGGCGCCGCTCTGAGCCAGCGCCGCATTCGCGGACACGTCCCGGTCTTTCCTTCGCTTGCTTCTCTCCTTTCGCACTGAATATCCAACGGTGGTGGGGGCAAGGTCGGCGAGCCATTCGTCGCGGCCGCACTCGCCGAGTAGAACCTGCTCCGCGGCGCCGCTCTGAGCCAGCGCCGCATTCGCGGACACGTCCCGGCTGCTCGATCCGCCGCGGATTCGACTCGCCAGGGGGTATCTCACCCCGCGCAACAAGCCGCCGTGCCGCCTAGCCCCCCACCGGCTCGAACCGCGCCTGGAAGAATCGCAGGTACTTCGGCTCGTATACCATCCTGAGCCCGCGCGCCTGCTCCCGCGCGTCGAAGACCGACTTCACCCCTTCCGCCACCACGTCCATGTGCGCCTGCGTGTAGACGCGGCGCGGAATCGTCAGGCGGGTCAGCTCCAGCTTGGGCCGGTTGTGGTCGCCCGTCGCGGGATTGCGCCCGGCACTCACGATGCCACGTTCCATCGACCGGATGCCCGAATCCAGGTACAGCTCCGCCGCCAGCGTCTGCCCGGGGAAGAGGTCCTGCGCCAGGTGCGGAAAGAACCGGCGCGCATCCAGGAAGATCGCGTGCCCCCCCACCGGCTGCACGATCGGGATGCCCCAGTCGGTGAGGAGTTCGCCCAGGTAGCGCACCTGCCCGATGCGTGACCGGATGTGGTCGTCCTGCACCGACTCCACGATGCCAATCGCCATCGCTTCCATGTCGCGTCCCGCCAGGCCGCCATAGGTGTGCAGTCCCTCGAAGAGCACCACCTGGTTGCGCAGTTCCTCGAACAGCTCGCGGTCGTTCACGGCGAGCCAGCCGCCGATGTTCACCAGGCTGTCCTTCTTCGCGCTGATCCACGCGCCGTCGGTCAGGTCGCAGAACTCCCGCAGGATGTCGGCGATGCTCTTGCTGCCGTACCCTGCCTCGCGCTCCTGGATGAAGAACGCGTTTTCCACGAGTCGCGTGGCATCCAGATAGATCCGGATGCCGTGCCGGTCGCAGAACGCGCGCAGGTCCCGGAGGTTCTGCATGCTCACGGGCTGCCCGCCTGCCATGTTCACGGTGCCCGCCAGGCTCACGTAGGCCACCTTCGCCGCCCCCTCGCGCTCCACCAGCGCCTCCAGCTTGTCGAGGTCGACGTTGCCCTTGAACGGATGCAGCGACTGGGGGTCGTGCGCGTCGTCGATCACGACGTCGACGAAGATGCCGCCGGCCAGCTCCTGGTGTGCGCGGGTCGTCGTGAAATACATGTTGCCGGGAACGAACTGTCCCGGGGTGATCGCCACCCGGCTCAGCAGGTGCTCGGCGCCGCGCCCCTGGTGCGTCGGCACGAGGTGGCGGTAGCCGTAGTACCGCTGCACCGCCTCCTCGAGATGATAGAAGTTGCGGCTCCCCGCATACGCCTCGTCGCCGAGCATCATCCCCGCCCACTGGCGGTCGCTCATCGCGCTGGTGCCGCTGTCGGTGAGCAGGTCGATGTAGACGTCATCGGAGCGCAGCAGGAACGTGTTGTATCCGGCTTCGGCGAGCGCGCGCTCCCGCTGCTCGCGGGAGACCATCGTCAGCGGCTCGACCATCTTGATCTTCCAGGGTTCCGCCCAGGAGCGTCGGCCGAACTGCTGGCCCATCGTGCGGGGGATCTCGTGCGTCATCGGTCTGGAGGCGAGGTGAATGTCAGGCGCCCGGGCGCCGCTGCCGGCCGGCGTGCACGTGGCACGCTCCGGCGGACCGCGGCCAACCCAAGCTAGGCGGCTCCGGAACGAAGGACGGTCGGGGAATCGAGAAGGGGATTTGTAGGGGAAGAGGGAAGATTCCGACATGCCGTTGGACCCGGCGCGCCCGCAGTCACACCCGCGCCCGCCGGCCCAAGCTCGGCCGCGTGGGCCAGGACGCCGCCCGGCCGGCGGCCGCGTCTCAGGGCGTGTCCCGCCGCGGCAGGAGGTGCTTCTGCACCTTGCCTAACGCGTTACGGGGCAGGGCATCGACCCGCACGAAGCCCCGCGGGACCTTGAACGACGCCAGCGCGGCCGCGCACGCCGCCCGCAGCGCGGCCTCGTCGGGGCTCTCATCCGTCACCACGTACGCCACCGGCACCTCGCCGCGCCGCGCGTCGGGCTCGCCGACAACCGCTGCCTCGCGCACGCCGGGCTGCTCCAGCAGCACGTCCTCGACCTCACGCGGGTACACGTTGAACCCGCCGCTGATGATCAGGTCGGACTGGCGTCCTCGCAGCGTGATGTAGCCGTCGGCCGAGCGCTCGCCGAGGTCGCCGGTGCGGAACCAGCCGTCGGTGAATGCCGCCGCGGTCGCCGCGTCATTCCGCCAGTAGCCCGGAAAGACGTTCGGTCCGCGCACCTGCAGTTCCCCGGGTGCGCCCTCGCCGGCCACGGTGCCGCCCTCAGCGACGATGCGCACCGAGACGCCGGGCAGCGGGAAGCCCACCGTGCCCGGCCGGCGGTCCCCCGAATAGGGGTTGCTCGTGTTCATGAGCGTCTCGCTCATCCCGTAGCGCTCCAGGATCGTGTGGCCGAATCGCTCGCGGAACGCCTCCAGCACGTGCGCCGGCAGCGGCGCCGAGCCCGAGACGAAGAGCCGCATCCCCTGGCCGATCCGTCGCGCATCGTCCA
Organism: uncultured Gemmatimonadaceae bacterium; assembly: GCA_963761075.1. Taxonomy (GTDB): domain Bacteria; phylum Gemmatimonadota; class Gemmatimonadetes; order Gemmatimonadales; family Gemmatimonadaceae; genus CAVXFN01. The sequence continues at coordinate 257,991 of CAVXFN010000005.1, read as the reverse complement.
CGGGCAGCTCCAGCAGCCGCACGTACACCGTCGGCACGCCGAAGAAGAGCGTCGGTCGGAACTCGGCGAACCACCCGGCGGCGCGAGCAAACTCGAATCGCTCGACAAGGCGCATCCGGCAGCCGCTGGCGAGCCAGCAACAGACGCCGTTCATCAGGCCGTGCACGTGGAAGAGCGGCAGCACCGCCAGGTACCGGTCGGCGCTCGTTATGCACCATGCGGTCACCAGGTTCGCGGTGTTGGCCAGGATGTTGTTGTGCGAGAGCACGGCACCCTTGGAGCGGCCCGTCGTGCCCGAGGTGTAGACGATCGCCGCCGGCGCGTCACCGTCGATCGCCGGCCAGCGCGCTTCCGACGATGCCGCCGCCGCCTCGTCCGCGAGCGTCCCGACGTCCGCAAGCGCCGCTCCCGGCGGGAACAGCGCCAGGTGCGCCGTCGACGTCACCGCGAGGGCCGGCGCGGCGTCGCCGACGATGTGCGCAATCTCGCGCTCGCGATAGAGCACGTTGATCGGCACCAAGACCACGCCAAGCCGGGCGCTGGCGAGGAACAGCTCCAGGAACTCGACGCGATTCGCCAGGTGCACCGCCAGCCGGTCGCCCGGACGCAGGCCCCGGCGGTGCAGCACAACGGCCATCCGGCGCACCCGCTCGCCGACCTCGCCGAAGGTCAGCTCGTGTCGCGCCCCTCTTGCATCCTCGTACTCCAGCCCCACCGCGCCGGCGCGCGAGACGAGCGAGAGGTCGAGGAGGTCGCCGAGCTGCATGGGTGGGACATAGTAGCGCGACGCACCCGTGGCTGGCGAGGGCGCCCGACGCTCGTCGCCGGGCTCACTCCTCCCGAAGGGCGACCACCGGTGCCACGCGCGACGCGCGCATCGCGGGCAGCAGCGAGGCGACCACCGCGCTCGCCAGCAGCACGACCAGTGCAACCGCGATCGAGGCCGGGTCGCTCGGCTGCACGCCGTACAACTGGTTGCGCAGCAGTTTGGTTGCCGCCAGGGCCAGCGGCACACCGATCACGATGCCGACAGCCACCAGCCGCAGCGCGTCGCGCACCACCATCCCCACCACCGCGTTGCGCTGCGCGCCGAGCGCCACCCGGAGTCCGATCTCCCCGGTGCGGCGCGTGACGGCGTAGGTCATCACGCCGTAGAGACCGACGGCCGCCAGCAGCAGCGCCAGCGCGCCGAACCCCGTGGCCAGTCGTGCCAGCAGGCGCTCCTCGCGAACCGAGCGCCGCATCAGGAACGACAGCGCGTCCACCCCGTCAATCGGCAGCTGCGGGTCGTGCGCAGCCACCACGCGGCGCACCGGCGCGTTGAGCCGTGCGGGATCCCCGGAGGCGCGCACGATGAACCGGAGGGCCCCGGGATCCTCGAATGGATGCTGCTGGTACGCCACGTAGTACCGGCGGACCGCCGGAACGGTGAGGTCGTGGTCCCTGACGTCTGCCACCACGCCGACGACTTCCGCGTACGTGGAGTCGCTCAGGCGGATCGTCTGTCCCACCGGGTTCGCCTTCCCGAAGTAGAACGTCGCAAATGACGCATTGATCAGCACCACCGTCGGGGCATGGGCGTCGTCGGTTGCAGCCAGGTCGCGTCCCGCGAGGAGCCGCATGCCGGTTGCGCCCACGAACCCTGGTCCCGCTTCATCATAGTACGCGGTGGAATCGTCCTCCTGCCGTGGCACGTACCCCGGAATTCCGACGTTCGACGCCGACTCGGTACCGCTGAACAGCCCGTTCTCGGACCAGCTCACCGCCGTGACACCTGGAATGCGCTCGAACGCCGCGCCGAGGTCGCGCGCCAGCCCCGTGAGGCGGTCTCCGGCGTAGCCGCGCGAGTTCGCGTCGAGGTCCACGATCAGCAGGTGATCGCGATCGAGACCCGTGTCAGTCCCCTGCACACTCTCGAGGCTGCGCACCAGGAGCGCGGCGCCCACGAGCAGGACCATCGAGAGCGCCACCTGGGCGGCAATGAGCATGCGCCCCAGCGGTACGCGCTGCCCGCGGGCGCCGACCTCGCTCCCGGACAGCGAGCGCGCACTCGCGCGCAGCGTCGACGCCACATCCACTCGCGATGCCCGCAGCGCCGGCGCCAGGGCGAACAGTCCCACCGCAAGCACCGAGAGACCGAGCGTGAACACGAGTACCGGAACGTCGAGCCGCACGTCGAGCGGGATCTGCCCGCCGCCATCGGCCACCAGCCAGAGCAGGAACCGGCTCCCCCAGTGCGCCACCACGAGGCCTGCGGCCCCGCCCGCAAGGGCCAGCAGCAGTCCCTCCGTGAGCAACTGCCTCACGAGCCGCCCGCGCCCGGCCCCGATCGCGAGCCGTACGCTCATCTCGCGCGTCCGCGCCACGGCCCGTGCCAGCAGCAGGTTGCCCACGTTGGCGCAGATGATCAGCAGCAGCACGGCGACGCCGATCATCAGCGTGATCAGCGGAGCCTCGTACGACCGGCGTACGTTGGAGAGCCCACGCGCCCCCGGCCCGGTCCAGAGCCGCACATCCTTGACCCCTGCCGCAACCACCGCATTCGAGGCCTGCTGCGCCAGGATCCGGCGGACGTGCGTCGCGAACCCGGCCTCGGCCTGGGCCTCGGTGACCCCGGGTTGCCGGCGCCCGAGGAGCAGGAGCCAGTAGGCCTCGGTCTGGTCGAGCATCCGCCGGTTCGGGTACAGCACTCCCTGCATCGTCAGCGGCAGCCAGATGTCGGTGTCCCGTCCCACGATCTCTCCCGTGAACCCGGGCGGGGTCACGCCGATGATCGTGAAGCGCGAGCCGTTGATGAGCACGTCGCGGCCGACCACGTGCTCGTCCCCGCCGAATCGCCGCTGCCAGTAGTCGTAGCTGATCGTGGCGACGGGTGAGGCCCCGACCGATACATCCTCGCTCCCGTCGAAGACACGCCCGCGATACGCCGGCACGCCCAGCACCGAGAAGTAGTTTCCCGACACCAGCCGCCCATGCGGGTGCAACGCCTCGGTCGCCGCGCTGTCGGCGAGCACGTCGAGCCGGTCGACGCGTCCGGAGGCCAGCAGCCCGCTCACGAGCGCGGTGTCCGCGCGCAGCGCCTTGTACGTGGCGTAGCTGAACATGTCGCCGCGGGGAGACGTCGTGAACGACATGCCGCCGACGCGCGACGGGTCGCCCAGCGCGATCAACTCGTCAGGCGCCCTGACCGGGAGCTTTCGCAGCAGCACCGCGTTCACCAGCGTGAAGATCGCGGTGTTGGCCCCGATGCCGAGGCCCAGCGTGAGCACGATGACTGCGGTGACCCCGGCGTTGCGCCGCAGCATGCGCGCCGCGTACACGAGGTCCTGCCGCAGCTCGGAAAGGAGATTCACTCGTTCCATGGTCCGGATCCGCTCCCGGTCGAGGTCGATGCAGAACTGGCGGACGGTGCCCACGTCGCCGAACTGGCGCAGGGCCTCGCGGCGCGCGTCGTCCGTGGGAAGCCCGGCCGAGGCGAGCTTGCGCGCGCGCATCTCGAGGTGGAACGCGAGCTCATCGTCCACCTCGCGCTCCACGTGCGCGTGCCGGAAGCCGAAGCCGAGCGGACGTCGCATCGCGCCCCGTCAGGCGGAGGCCGGCGCGGCGGCGCCGAGTGCCTTGGTGACCGCCTGCACGTAGCGCTCCCAGCTCGAGGTCTCCGTCCGCAGCTGCTGCCGGCCCGCGCGGCTCAACTCGTAGTACTTGGCCTTGCGGTTGTTGTCCGAATAGCCCCACTCCGCGGTGAGCCACCCCTGGCGCTCGAGGCGATGCAGCGCCGTGTACAACGGCCCCTCCTCCACGAGCAGCTGCCCGTCGGTGATCATCCGGATCCACTCGGCCACCGCGTACCCGTGGCGTGGGCCCCACGACAGGGCCTTCAGGATGAGGAGGTCGAGCGTGCCGCGGAGCAGTCCGCCGTCGGGATCGAGCATGGATCACCCCTCTGTGTTAGAGGGGAAGCTACGCGGCGACGGGGCAAACCAGAAGGGGGGCGGGCGAAGCCATGGTCGCGGCGGTGGATAGGGCGTGGCGCAGGGGTGGACGGGCAGCAACCGATCAGCAGCCGCATCGTCATTCTCCGGGAATCGTCACCGCCCTGGCGCGGGGCTGCCGCCTGGCCCGGCCTCCGCGACGATGGTGGACATGGGGCGCAGCGCCGGCCCGGGCGACGGAGTGGCCCGCCGCGCGGTTCCGTCTGCAGCGCGGCATTACTTTCTTCCGGTCGACGATCACCGTCGTCCGGGCTCGGAGGCAGGGAGGTCACAGGTGTCTCGAGGGGTCCTCGTTCTCGTTCTCCTGGCGATGGCGTGCGGCGGAGATCGCCGGGGCGCGCCGGCATTCCCGCAGCAGGTGCCGAATCCGTTCGACGTCAGTGCGCGCGACAGCGCGCCGGGGGCGGCGGCTGGCGCGGGAACGGCGTCCCGTGCGGCAAAGCCGGCCAACCGGACCTACCGCGGACGGTACCTGCGCGCGACGGACACGAGTTCGTTCATGCCCTGCGGGATGACGAAGTACGTCCCGATTACGGGCGACGGTGCGGCGCGGGCGGAGCTGCGTGAGCGCTTCCGGTGGTACCTCGCCTCCATGGGACGGCCGCTGCTCGCGGTCTTCAGGGGTCACTTCCAGCAGGATACCGTGGACGCCGGCACCGGCGACAAGGCATCCGGCCCGCCAACTGTCGTCGAACATTTCTACCTCGTCGACGTGGACTCCCTGCGCGTCTGGGACGGCGACGAGTGTGCGCCGGGAAGGCTCCCGCGTGATTGACACCACGGCCCCGGCGTCGGGGGCGCTCCGATGACCGCCCCTGCGTTTGCCCGGCGTCTCCCGACGGACGGCGTTGCTGGCGTGGCGATGGCGGCCACGGCGATCGCGTTCGCCATCCTCTTTGCCGAGCCTTTCGCGAACACGGTGCGCACGTGGTGGACGAGCCCGGAGGCCGGGCACGGCCTGCTCCTCGTGCCCGTCGCCATCTGGCTCGCCTGGCGCCGCGGGGTGCGCGACGACGCACGCCCCAACGTGGCCCTCGGGATCTCGCTGCTGGCCGTCGCCGTCGTGTTGCGCTACGTGGCCGCACTCGCGGCCGACGCATTCCTGGGTCGGGCCTCGATGCTGCTCGCCGTGGCCGCGCTCGTCATCTACGCCTGGGGAGTGTCCCAGGTGCTGGCGTGGTGGCTGCCGACCCTGCTCATCGCGCTGTCGGTGCCACTCCCCGAACTCGTCATCGGCTCGCTGTCGCTGCCGCTGCAGCTCGAGGCGTCGAGGATGGGGGCCGCGCTGCTCGCCACGCGCGGCATCCCGGTCCAGCTCGATGGCAACGTCATCCGGCTGCCGGGGCACGACCTCTTCGTGACCGAGGCGTGCAGTGGACTGCGGTCGCTCACCGCCCTGCTCAGCCTCGGCGTGCTGCTCGGCGGCATCGTGCTGCGCACGGCGTGGTCGCGTGTGGCCATCGTGCTGTTCGCGATTCCCGTCGCCGTCATCCTCAACGGCGTCCGCGTGTTCATCACGGGGTTCCTCGTCGCGTTCGTCGATGCGCGACTCGCCGAGGGATTCCTGCACCTGACGGAGGGGTGGCTCCTGTTCCTGGTGGCGTTCACGCTGCTCGGCGCCATCACCTGGCTCGCGCGCGTCATCGAGCGGCGCCTCACGCGGGATGGCGCCGGTGCCTAAGGCACGCCTGTTCGCGCCGGCGGTCCTGCTCTCGGTAGGCTGCCTCCTGATCTCCGGCGTGCGTCCGCAGCATGCCCCGGCGCTCGCGCAGCCGCTGCAGTCGGTGCCGATGACCCTCGCGGGGTATCAGGGCAGCGAGCGGACCGTCAACGCGGACGAGGCACGCGTGGCCGGCATGTCGGACTACGTCTTCCGGGTCTTCTCGCGCGACTCGATCGATGCGTTCTCGGTGTACGTCGGCTACTACCGCAACCAGACGACCGGCCGGACGATCCACTCGCCCCGGAACTGCCTCCCCGGCGCCGGCTGGCAGATCGTCGAGTCCGGCGCCGCGCCGGTGGAGGTCCCGGGCCGCACGGTCACAGTGAATCGCTACATCCTGGCGGACGGCACCAGCCAGGCCCTGGTCTACTACTGGTACCAGGGACGGGGCCGTGTGGCCTGGAGCGAGTATCGGGTGAAGTGGGACCTGTTGCGCGACGCGATTCGCTACGGACGCACCGAGGAGGCGCTGGTGCGCGTGGTGGTGCCCGTTGCCGTCGCCCCGGGGTACAGCGTCGAGTCCCGTCGCGAATCGGTCGCCAGGGCGGAGGCGGTGGCGCGCCGGGCGGCCGCCGCGCTCATTCCGGAGGTCGCCGGCGCCCTCCCGGCGTGGACCGCCTCCGGGCCTGCTGCCTGACGAGTTCTGGGCGCGGCGGCGCTCGCGTCAGGCTGTCCCGGGACGGCGCCGCTCGGCCAGGATCGTCGCCGGGTCGTTGGAGATGATGCCGCTCACCCCGCGCCGCCAGAGTGAACGCGCCGTCGCGGCGTCGTCAACGGTCCAGACGTGCACTGGCACGCCGGCCGCGGCCAGCGTCCTGGCATACCCCCCCACGGGGAGCGGAACGCCGTGGAAATCCGGCGGCATGCACAGCACGTCGAACGGCACGTGGCGGCGCGGCCACCCCACGAGCGCCGGGAGGAGCAGTCGCGCCGTGGCGCGGCGCGATGCCCCGATGGCGATGCCTGATCCGCGGAACGGGATCAGGGCCTCATCCAGGAACGAGGCCACGATGCACCGCGCCACCGCACCGGCCCGCTCGATCGCCGCCCGCACGGCCGTCGAGGCGGCCGGCGCCTTGATCTCGATGAGCAGCGGCATCGTCGCGAACTCCGCCAGCGCCTCGTCGAACGCCGGGATGCCGATGCCGCGCCCCGCGTAAGGCAGCGGGTCGTCGACCGGCCCTCGAAATCGCGCTCCGGCGTCGAGTCGCTCCACCTCTGCGAACGTCATCCCTGCCACGGGTCCACGCCCGTCGGTGGTGCGGTCGACGGTTGGATCGTGAAGCACGACCACGCGACCGTCGGCGGTGGCGTGGACGTCGAACTCGAGCGCGTCCACCCCCAGCGCCACTGCCTGCCGCAATGACTCCATCGTGTTCTCGGGCGCGTGGGCGCAATTCCCGCGATGGCCGACCACGGACCGGAGCGAGCGATCGAGCAACGGGTGCATGGCGGGGCATGATACCCCGCGCGCCGTGGCGCGTCGACTCCACCGAGCGGATGCCCCGCGGTCTCCGCCACCGCGGACCGCGGCGCCATCACCCCGGCCGGCGGCACCCGGAAACGCGGCGGGCGGCGCCCCCTGGGGAGCACCGCCCGCCTCACGTCGTGCCGATCAGGTCAGAACTCGAGCTGCAACCGGCTCACGACCATCCGGCCCAGGAGCGGCGTCCCCGGGAAGGTCCGGTACATGTCGTTGAGGAGGTTGTCGGCGTTGACCGACAGTACCGCCGACCGGCCCCCCATGAACGGCATCCGATAGCTGAAGCCGGCGTCGAGCAGCGTCGTGGTCTTGAGGTCCGGATAGCGGTAGGTGCCGCTGGTGCTCGGGTTGGGGAAGTCGTATCCGGTGGCGAAGACGCCCGAGTTCACCGGGTACTTGTCGAAGTACCGCGCCCGGGCGTTGAACGACCAGCCGTGCCGCTCGTCGCGATACTCCGCCGAGAGCGATCCCTTGTTGTCCGGCGCGTTCAGCATCAGGGCGAGGTTGTTCGAGCTGATGACGTTCGGGAAGATGAGGTCGCTCACCCAGCTGTAGGTCATCCCCAGCGTCCAGTGGTCGTTGGCCACCAGGTCCACTGCGAGGTCGGCGCCGGTGACTGTCGCCGACTTGTTGACCGTGAAGTACGTGGCGTAGACGTCCGACGGCGACGCGAATCGCTCGTCGGCGAAGGTCACGATGCCGAGGGGCACCGCCTTGAAGTTCTGCGCCAGCGTCCGGCCGAGCGTGGCCGCGGCACCGGCCGCCACCGCCTGCGGGAGTCCCTGCTGCTGCAGCGCGGGGGTGAGGGCCGCCGTCAGGTAGTTCGCCAGCGAGGTGCTGTCGGCGTAGACGGCGGGCGTCACGAGGTCGGCAGGCGTCCCCACGTCGCCACGCTTCTCGCGCCAGACGTCGAGGGCCACGCGCAGCCGGTTGCCGATGATGCCCTTGTAGCCGAGCTCGAACGTCGTGTTGTACGCGGCCTTCAGGGGTGCGATGTCGGTGACGTCAGAGGGGCTGAGCACCGCCGATGGCGTGCCGAAGCGCGCGAGGTTGGTGCCGACCTGCTGGGCGCTCGGCTGCAGCGCCCCGATGAACGCCACCAGCTGGTCGGCGAGCACCGGCGCCTGTTGCGCCGCGACGTTGCTGGGATAGCCCTGCGATTCCAGCAGCGCCTGGATCTGCGGCGTGAAGCCGGCCTTGAGCGCCGCCGACTGCGACGCCACGAGGCCCGGCAGGGCCGCCGAGGCGGTCGCCGGCACGAACGCGTTCGCCTGGGTACCGAGGAACACCGACTTCATGCACAGGCCGCCGCTGATGTCCGCCGAGCAGCCGCGGTTGAAGTGCCACCCCTCCTTGGGCGGATTCCCGACGGCGCGGATGTCGTACGGCGACCCGTTCACGTTGTGCACCTGGATCAGGTCCAGGAAGTACGAGAAGTTCGCCGGGGTCGAGAACGCGCGGTTGTACGTGAAGCGGAAGTTCTGCGTCTCCGTCGGCTTGAAGATCAGCGCCGCGCGCGGCGAGAACTGGTTGCCCGAGATGCGGTTGTTCTGGTCATCGCGGATGGCCGCCACGAAGTCCCACTTGGGCGTGAGGTTGGTCGTCGACTGCAGGTATTCGCCGGTCTCGGTGACGTTGTCGTTGTCCTCGTTCCGCCCGTTGATGGTGTTGCCCGTGCGCGGGGTCGTCTTGATGTAGTCGATCCCGTAGACGAAGTCCTGGCGGCTGCCGAGCCGCAGCCCATGCTGGACCTGCGCCACCGCGACCCACGACTTGTCGACGATCGGCTGCCCGCTGCGCAGGAGGAACGTGCCCCGCGAGTCGAGCGAGTCGGCGTTGCCGGCGTTGCTCATGTTCACGAACGCCTGCGCGAACAGGCGTCCCACGCGCACCCGCTGCTGGATGTTCTGGTAGGTCCAGTCGCGCGCCTGCGCCGCCCCGTTCGCCCCGGTCAGCTCGATGCCGTTCTTGATCCGCGAGAAGCCATAGGTCGTCACCAGCTCGGCGCCGTCACGGGGATGGATGTCGATTCGCGCCTCGCCAGTCGTTCGGGCGTCGGTAAAGTCGCGGTTGTTCGCAACGAGGGCCTTCCCGCCACCCGGCTGCGGGCGTTCGATCATTGCCGGCTCGCCGGGGTCATGATACTGCCAGTCGTTCGCGGTGAACGTCTCGGCCGAGAGCTTGATGCCCACCTTGTCGCCGAACGTCCGCGCGAAGCGACCGGCGCCGCGGAAGAGGCTCCGCTCGCCGGCATCGACGGTCAGCGTGGTGCCCTGCGACGTGAACGGCGACTTGGTGATGATGTGCAGGACGCCGTCCGCGGAGTTCGGGCCGTAGAGCGCGGACGCGGGGCCAAGCAGCACCTCGACCCGCTCCACGTCCTCGTTCGTCCCCGTGAAGAGGAACGGCACGTTGACGCGCAGCGACGGAACGCCGGCAAAGCGATAGTCCTGCAGCACCAGCATCGAGCCCGAGAACGCGTTGTTGAAGCCGCGGGCCACGATGTTCGACTGCACGATGCCGCCCTTGTTGATGTCCACCCCCGCCATGCCCTGCAGGTGGTCCGCGACCGTGGCCACCGGTCGCTCCTCGATGGCGCGCACGTCGATCACCGCGACCGAGGCCGGCGCGTCGAGCGCCTTCTCTTCCCGGCGCGACGCCGAGGTCACCACCGGGTTCAGCTCCACGACCCGCTCGCTGAGTTGGACGTCGGCAGTGGCCGTCCCGCCGGCGCTCACCGTGACGTTGGCCATCGTGGCGGGCGAAAATCCGATCCGCGTCACCTCGACGGTGTAGCTCCCCGGCGCAAGATTGCCGATGGAGTACGCCCCGTCCTCACGCGTCACCGTGGCGGCGGCGGTACCCGCGCCAGCAATGGCGCGCACGCGCGCACCCAGGACGGCCGCACCGCTCTGCGCCTCGGTGACCTTGCCGGCAATCGAGCCGGTCTGCGCAAGCACTGGAGCAGATGCGTACAGCAGGGCCAGCGACGCGATGACGTACCGGACGCGGGAGTGAGGCATCGGGACCTCGAATGGTCGGGTATGATGTTTGGTTGATGGACCGAAGATACGCCTCACACGACGGAGTCCGCCATGCGCACCTTGACGCCCCAGCGTCCGGTTCGACATTGACATTTCGACTCGGAATGCATCGGAACCGAACCATGCCCCGTCGCTCGTCGCGCCCGGCGTCCGTCCCGTTCGCCTTGTCCCTCGCCGTCGCGCTGCTGGTGCCGGCCGGTGGCGCGGCGCAGGCGCCGGATACGTCACCGCCGCGTGTCCTCCTGCGTCAGCTCTACGGCGATGTCGCGGTTGAGCTGCGCACCGCACCGGCGGGCGGAATCCGCCTCGGGGCCGCCGACGGCACACGGACGATCGCCCTGACGGTGCTGGCCCGCGACCTCCGTCGCTGGTCCGATTCCGCCGTCAGGGTCCTTGCCGCCCGCGCACCGCGGCGCACCCGCGCCGGGGAGTGGCGGGCGACGGTGGAGGGCCCGGGTCTCGAGGCCGGGGCGATGAGCCTCACTCGTACCATCGCGAAGAAGGACACCACGATCAGCGTGTTCATCTCGAACAGCCAGTTCGAGGGGGTGAAATTCGAGGTAGGGGCGGCCGAGGCGCGCGCGTTCGTGGCCGCGATGCGCCGCGCCGCCGCGGTCGTGCTGGCGCCTCCACCGGCACGCAAGCCGCCCGCCACCCGTCCACCGGCACGCAAGCCGCCCGAGGGAGCGCACCCGCCGGCACCCGGCTCCGCCCCGCCGTCCACGCGGCGTCCGCTCGCGCCGGCGCCGGCCTAACGGGGACGCCACACGGTCAGCACCGCCGCCACCGCCAGCAGGACGACGATCGCCAGCAGGACCCACAGCAGCCCCCGCGGGGGGGTGTTCGGGTCACGGGGCGGGGACGGCCGGGGCATCACGCGGCCGGCGGGTCCGACGACTGCTCGAGGATCGTGATCTTCTGCCAGATCTTCCCCGAGAGTCCGGTGGTCAGTGCCTCGACCTCGTTCACCGCCGCCAGCACCACGCCGTCGTCGAAGCGCTGCACGTACAGCGCGGCGATCTTGCTCGTCAGCGAGAGCAGCTCGCTGCAGTAGTCGAGGTAGCGGCCGAGCTGGGCCGGCGTCAGCGACTGCCGGGGCGACGACGCCGTCGCCGGCTGGGTCGACGCCAGCCGCTCGGGGTCCTTGGTCAGCTGGTGCATGTCCACCACGTGCGCGAGGCTGCGCAGCTGGTGGATCCCGCGCAGCGCGCGCCGCCGCTTGACCCGCCCCTCGAGCGAGCCCAGGAACCACAGGGCGATGCCCAGGAAGACGAGGTCGTTCACCGCCGCCTCCACCGCCTGCACGTAGTCGCTGACGTCGGCGAACTGGGTCGGGATGCCTAACGTCCACGGCGTCACCAGCACCGTGGCGCTGGCCACCACCATGATCGCGATCAGCACCGCGGTGCCGACGCGCAGCGGCCAGTGCGGGCGCGCCACCACCCGCGCGTCGGTCGCGCACTCGGCGCCAAGTTCCCGCAGCTCGGTCGCCACCCGGACCAGCCCGGCATCGGGAAAACGCTCGCGGATCCGGTTCCGCAGGACGTCGAGCGTGGCCAGGATGCGATCGCTGTCGAGATGTCGGTAGGTCATGCCTCGCCCGCGGGTTGGCCGAGGGGGCTCGCACCCCGGGCGGGGCGGTCGCCTCCCTTGTGCCGGGTACTATTTTCACTCGCCATGCCGACGCCCGCCAGCGCCCAAGCGAATCCGTATGCCGTACTGGCGCACGCCTCCTTCCGCTGGTTCATGGCGAGCCTGCTCACCATGACGATGTCGGCGCAGGTGCAGGCCGTCGTGATCGGGTGGCAGATCTACCAGGTCACCCGGAAGCCGTTCGCCCTCGGCCTGCTCGGCCTCGCCGAAGTGGTCCCCTTCGTCGCCGTCGCCCTCTACGCGGGAAACGTCGTGGACATGCGCGACCGGCGCGCCGTCTCCCTGGTGGCGCTCGCGGTCCTCCTCGGCGCGGCCGTCGCCCTGTTCGTCATGAGCCTGGCGTCGCCGCACCCGGTGCGCGTCTGGCCCTTCTACGTGGTGGTCGGGGTCTGCGGCGTCGCCCGCAGCTTCCTCCAGACGTCGCGCAGCGCCCTCATCGCCGAGATCGTTCCCCGGGAGCACTTCCCCAACGCCGCCATCTGGCGGTCGTCCACCTGGCAGCTCGGCACCGTGCTGGGGCCCTCGTTAGGTGGTATCCTGTTCGCGGCCCTCGGCGCCCGCGGCGCCTTCGGCGTGAACGCCGGGCTGGCCGTCGTGGCCCTGTCGGCAATGGCGACCGTCCGCCACCGCCCCACCCCCATCCGGACCGCCGCCGGTTCGCTGCGGCGGAACCTCGCCGAGGGCATCCGCTTCCTGCGCCGGGAACGCGTCATCCTCGGCGCCATCTCCCTCGACCTCCTGGCGGTCCTCTTCGGCGGCGCCATCGCGATGCTCCCGGTCTTCGCCTCGGACATCCTCCACGTCGGGCCCGGCGGCTTCGGCCTGCTCCAGGCCGCCCCGGGCGCCGGCGCCGTCACCATGGCCGTGATCATCGTCCATCGCCCGCCGTTCCGTCGCGCCGGCCGCAGCCTCCTGGCCGCGGTCGGCGTCTTCGGCGTCGCCATCATCGTCTTCGCCCTGTCGCGGAGCTTCCTGCTCTCCCTGGCGATGCTCTTCCTGAGCGGCGCCGCCGACAACATCAGCGCCGTGATCCGGTCCACCCTCATCCAGGTGCTCGTGCCCCCCGACATGCTCGGCCGCGTCTCGGCGGTGAACACCATCTTCATCGGGAGCTCCAACGAACTCGGCGCCTTCGAGAGCGGACTCGCCGCCCGATTCATGGGCGTCGTGCCATCCGTGGTCTTCGGCGGCACGATGACGCTGCTCACCGCCGGACTCGTCGCCTCGTCGCTGAGCGAGGTCAGGGACCTCGGCGAAATCAGGGCGTGACGCCGGCGGACCGCCAGGCCACGCCCTGAGGCAGGCGCCGTCCGACGTCGCGGGACGCCGCTATTTGCTCCACGGCGGCACGATGTGGTTCGTGCGCGCATAGGCGATGAGCTGGCCGAGATGCTCGTGCAGGTCGCCCAGCACGAACAGCGCGATCGCCGGCGCCGTGCGGGTCTGGCCAAACAGGTTTCGCGACCCGCCGAGCACCGCGGGGTCGAGTGACGTGAGCTCCGCCTTGGCGTGCTCGTAGCCCTTGTTGAGGTGCTCGATCACCTGCGCCTTGTCGGTGAGCGTGCGCAGCTTCATCACCTCCTCGCGTGGACCGAGGTTGGCCGCCTTGCCACCGAACGACGTCGGGATGAACGAGTACCCCTCGAACGCCGCGAGCATCAGCACGTCAGCGACGCTGCGCACGCTGTCCATCGGCGTCCAGGTGTACTTGTCCTGCGGAAAGGCCTGCGCCAGCTGCAGGAACTTGCCATGCATGATCTCGAGGTCGCCCAGCAGTGCGGCGCGCAGCGCATTGGCGTCGTCGGCCGAGAGCGTGGCCTGGGCGCGAAGGGGGACCGCGCTCGCGGCAACGGCGAGGGCAGCCAGCAGGGCCGAGCGACGGGCGATCGATGACAGACGGACGTTCATGGGGTGGTCTCCTTTGTCGGTGTGGGGTTTCATGCTACCCTGTCCCGGTCGTCAGGACCACGCGCCCGGTGACGAACCGTCTCCCGCATCCCGCGAGAGGCACCGCGGGGATCGCGAACTTCGGGCTGTTCCTAGCTGGCCGCGCGTGACGCGGACGGTGCCTGGAGCGAGCGTTCCACCCGCGGCAGGCGCAGGCGCGCCAGGCACCCGCGGCCGTCGGCCCGGTTCTCGAGCGACAGCATGCCGCCGTGTGCCTCGGCGATCTGGCGGCACAGCACCAGGCCGATCCCCGAGCCATCCGGCTTCGTGGTGAAAAACGGCACGAACAGGTTTGTCGTGCTGGCGAGCCCCGGTCCCTCGTCACGCACCTGGATCTCGACGCACGAATCGTCCACGATCCACGTCAGTTCCACCGCGCCGCCCGCGGGAAGGGCTGCGTCCGCGGCATTCCTCACCAGGTTGATCAGCGCCTGGTCCAGCTGGTCGCCATCGGCGCGCAGCGTCAGCTCCGGGCCGTCCGCCACCCGCACCGGCAGGCGAGTCTCGAGCGCCGCCACCCGCCGCACCCAGGGGCCCACCGCCACCTGCTGTCGGCGTGGCGCCGGGAGCCTCGCGAGCCGCGCGTACGACGCCATGAACCGCGAGAGCGACTCGGCGCGGCTCCCGATGATCCCCAGGCCGCGTCGCAGGTCCTCGCCCGCATCGCTCGGCACGCTGGTGCGGTCGACGATGCCCTGCAGCGTGCCGGAAATCGACTTGATCGGCGCCAAGGAGTTGTTGATCTCGTGGCTCAGTACCCGCACCAGTCGTTGCCACGCCAGCAGCTCCTCCTCCCGCAACGTGCGGCTCACGTCGCTGACGACGAGCAGCGTGTGCGGCAGCCCGTCCTGGCGAAACGTCGTGCGCCGCACCTCCCATCGCCCGCTGCCGCCGGGAAAGACCGAGTCGAGCACCCGCGGCGAGTTGCCCGACAGCAACGGGCCGAGCCCGATGTCGGTGGCGTTCCTGTCGAGCAGCCTGTCGAATGGCTGTCCGAGCAGCCGCTCGCCGGCGCGATTGGCCAGTCGCAGCTTGTCGTGCGCGTCGAAGGCGAAGATCGCGACGTCGATCTCCGCCATGACGGCCCGGAGCAGGGCGGTCGCCTCCATCGCCCCGAGGCGCTGCGATCGCAGCGTGTCACCAAGCAGGTTGATCTCGAGCAGGGCGAGGCCGAGCGCATCGTCCGAGCGGTCGAGTCGCGCCCGGAGCGAGAAATCCCGCTCGCGGAGCGCCGCCAGCATGTTCGACAGCGTCTGCAGCGGCCGCACCACCCGCTCGCGCAGGCTCAGCGCCACCAGCAGCCAGCCCCCCACGACCACGATGCCAACCGTCCACGTCACCTTGGCGCTGTAGTGGCCGAGCCAGAGCAGGACTGCCGTCGCCACCAGCCCGGGCAGCCCGGCACCCAGCGTCATGAGAAGGACACGATGCTCGTGCGTGAGCGGGGGACGGTGCCGGCGGCCGGACATCACGACATCCGGAGCTGGTCCAGCCGGCGGTACAGCGCGCTGCGCGAGAGCCCCAGCGCGCGCGCCGCGTGCGAGACGTTGCCGCCATGGCGCTCCATCGCCCGCCGGATGAGGAGCTTCTCGACTTCCTCGAGGGTCATGTCCTCGAAACGCGGCGGCGCCGCCGAACCCTCGCGCAGCCCGAAATCGACCGCCCGCAGGGTATCGCCCTGCGCCAGCAGCACGGCGCGCTCCACCGCATGTCCCAGCTCGCGCACGTTGCCCGGCCAGGTATGCTCGAGCAGTGCCTGCATGGCGGGGGCGTCGAATCCCGAGAGGCGCTTGCGGTAGTGCGCGGCGAAGCGGCGCAGGTACTCCTGCGCCAGCAGCGCGATGTCCTCGCGGCGTTCGCGCAGCGGCGGCAGGTGCAGGTGGATGGTGTTGAGGCGGAAGAGCAGGTCCTCCCGGAACCGCCCCGACTTGACCTCTTCGGTGACGTCGGCGTTGGTGGCGGAGAGGATCCGCACGTCCACCCGGCGCACCTTCGACGACCCCACGCGCTCGAACTCCCCGCTCTGCAGCACGCGCAGCAGCTTCGATTGCTGCGTGCTGGTGATGTTGGCGATTTCGTCGAGAAACAGCGTTCCGGTGTCGGCCAGTTCGAAGCGACCGATCCGGTCCATGCGGGCATCGGTGAAGGCGCCCTTCACGTGCCCGAACAGCTCGCTCTCGAAGACCCCGTCGGCCAGGCCGCCCATGTTGACCGCCACGAACGGCCGCGACGTCCGCGGCGACGACGCATGCAGCCACTGGGCGACCAGTTCCTTGCCGGTGCCGTGCTCCCCGGTGATCAGCACGTTGGCATCCGATGGCCCCACCCGCTGCATCAGCTGCAGGAGCGGGCGCATGCGCGGCGACTCGGCGATGAGCTGCGGCAGCGCCCCGGTGCGCAACGCCGCGTTCTCGCTCTCGAGCCGCTGCGACCTGCGCAGCGCGCGCCCCAGCTCGACGGCGTTGCGCACGATCGCCAGCAGCCGGGCGTTGTCCCACGGCTTCTCGACGTAGTCGAACGCGCCGCGGCGCATCGCCTCGACCGCGGTGTCGATGCTGGCCCAGGCCGTCATCACCACCACCGGCAGGGTCGAATCCACCGCCGGAATCCGCTGCAGCAGGTCGAGCCCCTCGCGGCCGGAGGTCGTGTCACGGGCGTAGTTGAGGTCCATCACCAGCGCGTCGAAGTCGCGCGCCTGGACGGCCACCAGGACCTCGTTGGGCGATCGCGCCACCTCGACGTCGTACGACTCGCCCTTCAGCAGCAGGCGGAGCGCCTCCACGACGTCCGCCTGGTCGTCGGCGACCAGCAGGCGCGGGCGGGGCACGGTGGTCACGGCGGCGTCGGAAGGCATGAACGGATCATCGCGGCAGCGGTTGTGGAACGGAAGTGGAGCGCGACCGGTGCCGTTCGACCGCCCCCGTCCTAGCGCGTCGCGCGGTCCTCCACCACCCAGCCGTCGCGCAGCATGACGATCCGGTTGCCGACCGCGGCGTTCTCCTCCGAGTGCGTCACCTGCACGATCGTCGTCCCCTGCTGGTTCAGCATGCGGAACAGCTCCATGATCTCGCGTGCCTGCGAGGAGTGGAGGTTGCCGGTGGGTTCATCGGCAAGCAGGAGCGTGGGACGCGCGATCACCGCGCGGGCGACGCCGACGAGCTGCTGCTGCCCGCCCGACAGTTGCCGCGGATACAGGTCCTTCTTGGCCACGATCTGGAACCGGTCGAGGGTATCGGCCACGATCGAGGCGCGCTCCTCCTTGGGCACGTTCCGGTAGGAGAGCGGGACGTCCAGGTTCTCCGCCACTGTCAGGTCGTCCAGCAGGTGGTACTGCTGGAAGACGAACCCGATGTGCTGCCGGTTGAGCGACAGGCGCTCCTTGTTCGGCATGCGGTGGATCGGATGCGCGCGATAGAAGTACTCGCCCGACCACGCGCCGTCGAACATGCCGAGGATCGCGAGCAGCGTCGACTTCCCGGCGCCCGAGGGGCCCATGATGGTGATGAACTCACCGGGGGAGATGTCGAACGTGATCCGTCGCAGGATGAAGGTCCGCCCGGCGGGCGAGTCGATCATCTTCTCGATGCCGCGCAGCGACGCCACCGGGCCGGTTATCGGCTCTTCGGCGGTCTCGCCCAGTGCAGCGGAGGTTCGGAACGGCCACATGGGGACTCGGGGGAGTGCGTGGATGGATGGCGGCGGCCCGCAGGGTAGCCGGCGCGGCAGTCGACCGCGCGAGCCCCGACGGAATCTACTGCCGGATCAGGGGCTCACCGCCGGGCCGGGCCCCTGCCCGGTCCACGCGCCAGGTCCGGCAAGCATCTCGAGGCCTTCCTCGCAAGGCGCGCGTCGCGGACGAGCATGTCCATGGCTCCGCCCCGGGCCGCCCCATGTCGAGCGGCCCCGGTGTCCTCGGTGGATCATGGCAACTCAGATGGGCGAGGCGTGCTGCTCGTCGACGATGCGTCCGTCGAAGAGGTGGATCGAGCGGTCGGCGTGCGCCGCGTAGCGCGGATCGTGCGTCACCATGCAGATCGTGGCGCCACCGCGATGCAGTTCGCGCAGCAGCTCCATCACCGCCTCGCCGTTCGTCGAGTCGAGGTTACCCGTCGGCTCGTCTGCCAGCAGGATCGCCGGATCGCCGGCGACGGCGCGCGCAACCGCCACGCGCTGCTGCTGGCCGCCCGAGAGCTGCGATGGGTAGTGCTTCATGCGGTGCGACATCCCGACCCGCTCCAGCGCCTCGGTCACCCGTCGGCGGCGCTCGGCCGACGACATGCCGCGATACGTGAGCGGCAGCTCCACGTTCTCGTAGACCGTCAGGTCGCCGATCAGGTTGAACGCCTGGAAGATGAACCCGATCTGCCGGTTCCTGATTCTCGCCCGGTCAGCCGCCGACAGGTTCGAGACGTTCTCACCACTCAGCGTGTAGCTGCCGTCGGTCGGCGTGTCGAGCAGGCCGAGGATCGACAGCAGCGTCGTCTTGCCGCACCCCGACGGCCCGGCGATCGCGCAGTACTCCCCCGGACGGATCTCGAGGTGCACGTCCGCCAGGGCATGAGTCTCGACCTCGTCCGTAAAGAAGATCTTCTTGATCCCCTCCATCCGGATGAGGGGTTCCGCGATGCCGGCGGAGGCGCTGCTCGAGGAAGAAGCGAAGGGGGAGGTCATGGCAGAGCGAGTTGAAGGGTCAGGAACCGGCGGTCAGGGACCAGGGGACCGGGACGCCCGGCCGGCTGCACCGGCCGCGTCGCCCCACCTCGTCATCAGTTGATTCGCACCTTGTTCGTGTTGTCCAGGTTCGACATATCCGACACGATGATCCGGTCTCCGGGTTGCAACCCCGAGACAACCTCGATCTGGTTCACCGAGGCACGACCGAGCTTGACGTTCACCCGTACGGCCGTCTTGCCGTCCGGTTCCAGCTTGAAGAGGCCCACCGTGCTCTCGGCCTGGCCATACGCCGGCCGCTGGACGTACATGACGTCCTCGAGCCTGTCGATCTCGATCACGCCGTCCACGCTGAGGTCGGCGCGGGCGCCGTCGGGCAGCTGACCGTCCAGGGCCACCTCGACCGTCACCGTAGCATTCTGGGAAATCGGGTCGACGCGCACCACGTGTCCCTGCACCGTCGCCGGGCGGAGGTCGATCGTCACCGGCTGTCCGATGGCCACGTCCTTCGCCTGGGTCTCGGGAACGCGCAGCACAGCCTTGAACCGGCCGGGCTGTGCCACGCGGGCAAGTTCCTGACCGGAGTTCACCCACTGGCCATCCTCGAGGTTCAACTGCTGCAGCTGGCCGTCGATGCCGGCGGGAACGTGCAGCGCGGCAATCCGGTCCTGCCGGAACTGCACCACCGCTCGCATCCGGTCGATGTTCTGTTTGGCGCCGTCGATCTGCTCGCCCTCTGACGACTTCATGAGGTCCAGCCGCTGCTGCTCGATCGCCAACCGGGAGTCGAGCTCCGTCACCCTGTCGCGTGCGGCCTGCACCTCGTTCGTCGAGGACAGGTTCTTCTTGTCGAGCGCCTCGGCGGTCTCTGCGTCTCGCTTTGCCTGGTTGAGCTGCGTGACGAGGGAGGCGATGCTCGCCTGCTGGGCGAGGCGATTGCTCTCGAGCGAGGTGCGCAACGTCACGAGGTCCTGCTGTGCCTGCGCCAGCTGGCGCTGGGCCTCCAGAAGCTGCAGCTGCTCATCGGGGTTGCTGAGCACGAGAATGACGGTGTTCGCCTTCACTGCTGCCCCAGGCCGCAGCGGACGCTGCTCCACGCGTCCTCCGGTCACCGCCGCGATGTAGCGGATGTTCTCGGGCACGAGCTGTCCCGGCGCACGCACGTTACGGGTAAACTCTCCACGGCTCACGGAGTCGATGATGATCTCTCCCCTGGCAACGGACGGCGGCCTTGCCTCGAGACGGCTCAGCGCGACGGTGACGGCGATGAGGCCGACAACTCCGCCCGCGATGAGCAAGTTGCGCTTCGTTTTCTTTGGCGGATCTCGCTTTATGTCCACGGGCTACGTCCCATTGACGCGTGTTAGACAGTCGCCACGACGGGCAGCGTTGGCATTGAGTTTCAATGGAAGGTCCGTGCCGCACTGTCGAGATCCGCGAAGTGGTTGTGAAACAGCGCCTTAGCGCGATCTTCGGTTGTTCTTGCGTCGCCTCGCCTGTGCAGGGGTGGGATTCGGGATCCCGCTTCCGGACACTCGTCCACGCGCGAGCGGGCTCGACGCCCGGGGCAAACGCTGGCTGGGAGCGGATCCAGCCATCGTCGACCCCCAGACATCTGCCTCTCGAGCACGCGCTTGATGCCTGCACCTGCGCGGAAGTACCCTGCCACGGGCCGGGCGCCATCCGGAGGGTCGACGCCGAGCGTGGATTCCAGCGATTTGCCGGGGGTGAGTCCTGCGTGGAGCGGCGCCGGGTGGATTCCTGCCGACGCCAGCGCGGCTGCGGCCGCCGCGGAGGCCTACGATGTCGAGTCGGCCGACGCCAGGACGCGGCGCACGCCGACCCAGTTGCGCCGGTACCAGGTGTCGCGCTCGGCGATGCTCGACTCCACCACCTTGCGTCCCGTCGGGCTCGCGTGGACGAAGCGTCCCTCGCCGACGTAAATGCCGATGTGCGTCACCCGCCTTCCCGTCCCGAAGGTGAGCAGGTCACCCGGGCGCAGCATGGCGGGATCGCGCTGCACGGCGCGGCCGACGCGCGATTGCGTCAGCGCGGTCCGGGGCACCGCGACGTCGAAGAACGACAGCACGAACTGCACCAGTCCGCTGCAGTCGAAGCCGCGCGCCGGGCTCTCGGCACCGAGCCGGTACTTCGTCCCGAGCTGCGCACGCGCCACCGCGGCAATCGAGTCGCGCAGCGCGAGCTCTTCGTCGGGGGCGACGAGCACGGGGAGCGGCGTCGCCGCACGGAGCGCCGACCCGAACCGGGCGCTGACCGAGTCCTTCAGGCGCTCCGCCGATGCGCTGAAGGCGGCGAACGGCTTCGGGCGCTCCGTCGGCCGGGGCGCGTCCTGGGCGGCCGCCGTCCCGGTGGCGGCGGCAACGAGGATCAGCGTGGCGAGGAGGGCGCGAGGCGTCATCGAGGACTGAGCCGGGGAAGCGAGCCCGCGGCCCGGGCGTCGGGCCATCAGGATGGCGGTCAGCGTCGCCCCCAAGCTAGCACGATGGCGCCCGCGTGGAAGAGGCGGCCGTCATTCGCGGCGCACGCTGGATGGCAACGACGCGAAGTCGTCGGTGCGGCCGAGCCCCACGATCCGCTGCAGCAGCTCGCCGGGCGCGGGGCAGAGCCTGCGCGCGCCAAGGTCGAGCCAGCCGACCTGACTCGTCAGGCGCGCGGCCAGGGCCCCATCCGCCCGATAGAAGTCGTTGCGCAGGCGAAGCCGCGAGGCGTCGTCGCTCATTCCCGCCAGCCGAAACTCGATGCGCACCGGCTCGAGCAGCCGCACCTCGCGGAAGTACTCCAGTGCGTCCGTCTTCACCACCGGGCCGATGCCGAGCCGCGCGAAGTCCGATGGGGCGAACCCGTGTGCGGCGAAGAACAGCATCCGCGAATCGGACGCCATGTCGAGATACGCCGAGTTGCGCATGTGGCCGTTCACGTCGCAGGCCGCCCAGCCGGCGATGAGCGTCGTCGAGTACGGCGCCGCGCTCATCCGGTGCTACTTCAGGACCCGGATCTTGATGTTGCGGAACGCCACCCAGCCGCCGTGTTCCTGCAGCCCGATGTGTCCCTCCGTCGCCTTGGCGTACTCCGGCCACGCCTTGAACTTGCTGTTGGCGACCCGCTGCTTCCACTCGTCGCTCCACTGCTCGAATTCGACGATCTTCTGCCCGTTGAGCCACTGCTCGATGTGGTTCCCGCGCGCCACGATGCGGACGCTGTTCCATTCGCCGACAGGCTTCACCACGCCGCGCGGCGCCGGATACAGGCCGTAGTCCGAGCCGGCGGACGTGAGCGGGTTCTTCCCATCGGGGTGCTTCGTATCGTCGAGCACCTGCATCTCGGGGGCGCCGAAGTAGATCTCCTCGGGTCCCTCCACCGCGCGGTAGAAGATCCCGCTGTTGCTCCCGTCCCCCACCTTCCACTCCAGCGACAGCTCGAAGTCCTTGTACGTGGCCTTCGAGATGATGTCGCCGGCCGGGGCGACGCGGGTGAGGGCGCCGTCGATGACCTGCCATCCCGTCGGCATCGTGTCCTTCATGTAGCCGCGCCAGCCGTTCGTCGTCCGGCCGTCGAAGAGCAGTTGCCAGCCGGCCTTCCGCTCTGCGTCAGTGAGCGCATTCGGCGCGCCCGTCGCGAGGGTGGCGGCGCCGACACCCATCGTGCTCGTGGTCGTGCTCGTCGCGTAGCTGCACGCCGCGGCGAGCGTGAGCGCAATCGCCGCCAGCGCGCGCGGCCGCATCGGGGACTTCATGACACCCTCAGGGAATCGATGGGATGCGATCGCGAGCCTCACAGGGACCATCCCTCGCGGAACTCGCGGGTGAGATAGGCGTTGGCTTCGGGGATGTTCGTGATACGCATGGCGTCCCCGTCATACTCGATGCGACGGCTCTCGCCGGCGCGCAGCGCGACGATGCCGAGCAGCATCACCTCGGTGAGGCGCGCCGCGTACTCGAACGGGGAGCTGGCCTTCGTCTGCCCCTTGCACGCCTGCGCGAAGTTCACCTCGTGCGGCACGTCGACGCGCGGGAAGGTCTTCGCGACGGCGTCCGCGGCCTCCTGCAGCGATGCCGGGTAGACCTTGGGACTGTCGCCGTACGTCTGGTACGTGATGTAGCCTTTCTCCCCCACGAAGACGCCGCCGCCACCGTCTCCCTCGGGACGCGGCACGTCCGCGAGCACCATCGGGGCGAGGCCGCCGTCGTACCACGTCATCGTGACCGGCGGGCGGCCGCTCATCGACGGGAATTCGTACTTCGTCACCATCGACAGCGGATACGACGCCGGGTTGTCGGACGGGCCGCCCCAAGGCGTCGAGATCGACACCACGCTCGTCGGGAAGCGCAGCCCAAGCGCCCAGTACGGCTGGTCGATGAGGTGGGCGCCCATGTCGCCGATCGCGCTCACGCCGAACGGCACCCAGCCGCGCCAGCTGAACGGATGGTACGCCGGGTGATACGGCACCTCGGCCGCGGGGCCGAGGAAGAGATCCCAGTGCAGCCCATCGGGCGGCGTCATCGGGTCGGCCGCCATCTGGGCGAGGATGGCGTTGTTCACGGTGCCGATGTTCCAGCCCGGCGGGGGCGCCGGTTCCGTCCGGGTCGCCGCGGCCTGGGCGCGTCGCTGCATCATCGCCTGGTACTGCGGAATCTGCGTGGGGCCGGGAATGCCCTGCGCCCAGTAGCGCTGCGGGCGGTCGGTCCAGACGTGCACCTCGCGCACCGGCCCGATGATGCCCGCGGCGATCCACTCGTTGATGCGGCGCGTCCCCTCGCGGGAATGCCCCTGGTTGCCCATCTGCGTGACGACGCCCGTCTCGGCGGCGGTCTTTGCCAGCGTGCGCGCCTCGAAGACGGAGTAAGTGAGCGGCTTCTGCACGTAGACATGCTTGCCGGCCTTCATCGCGGCGTTGGCGATGACCGCGTGCAGGTTGTCCGGGGTGGCGACGATCACCGCGTCGATGTCCTTCTGCTTCTCCAGCATCTCGCGGAAGTCCGTGTACTTCGCCGCCTTCGTGTATGCGTCCTTGAGCTTGATGGCGTCTGGGTCGACCTTGCCCTCGCGGTTGGGGCGCAGCCGCCCGGCGAGCGATCGCTCGACGTACGCGTAGTCGACGTCGCACACGGCGACGAGGTTCTCGCCCGCCTTGACGAGCTCCGCCATGTTGTTCATGCCCATGCCGCCGATCCCGACGGAGGCGAAGTTGAGCGTGTCGCTCGGGGCACGGTGGCCGACGCCGCCCAGGATGTGGCGCGGCACGATCATCGCACCGACGGCGAGCTTGGCGGTGTCCGCGACGAAGTCGCGTCGGGTAAGCGGAGTCTTGGCCATGGTCGTGTGGGTCCTCGCTCGGGGGCGTGGGGCGCACCGACGGAGGCGTGCCGGAGCGCTCCCACAACGTTGCATCGGGAATGCCCTTCGTGCGAGGGGCAGGGTGCGCCCGGCAACGCTCGCCGGGCCCGCCGGGGCAGCCTCACGACGCGCGAGATCCTGCGACTCGCGCCTGGATGGCGCACACATGAGGTGGCTCCAGCGCCGTGGACGCCGGGTCCCTCGCGTCCTCGGCAGGGAGGGAGTTCCATGACGAAGGCATTGGCCCGGCGCGCCTGCCTCTCCGGGTCGTCACGCCATGTTCGCGGCCGGCGCGCGATTTCGCAGCGTCGCGCTGCCTCGCGTGTCGCCGCGACGCACTGGGACGTCTTCGACCCCACCGGTTGCTGGCCCTGCACCGTCACCATGCCGGCCAACTTCATGCCGCTGGAGATCGGCGGGGACGACGGTGCCGGCCTCGCCCGGGACGATGATGACGTGGAGTACGTGCGCCGCTACCGGCTGGTGAAGCCGTAGCTGGATCTGGCTCCGCGCGCCGCGCTGCTGTAGCGTGGGGCCGAGCATTGCTCCACGCCACTTCCCCCGGCGTCGGCGCCGCGCACTCCCGGGCCGGGAGCTGCCTCACGCGCGTCGCCTGCGTCCACTCCGCGGAGAATCGAAGGATGTCGAAGATCGACTTGCGGATCTGTTCCGTCAGCCGGCGGGTCGCCGCCGTCGCCCTGCTCGTCGTCGCGTTACCGGCGCTGTCGGCGCAGAGCCCCACTCGTGCCACGCCCGTCGCCAACGCCAACTGGGAACTCGCCGTCAAGTTCGGCACCGAGGCGCTCAAACGCGTGACGTACAGCACGAGCGTCCAGCCGCACTTCATCGGCAAGACCGACTCGCTCTGGTACAACTGGCGCGACCACACCGGGGAAACGTTCTACCTGGTGTACCCGCCCACGAAGCTGAAGCGCCCGCTCTTCGATCACGTCAAGCTGGCCGCGGCGCTGGCGACGGCGCACCACAAGCCGTACGACCCCAACGCGCTGCCGTTCACCACGCTGAACTTCACGAAGGATCACAAGGCGATCCGCTTCACGGTGGACACCGTGCGATACGAGTGGAACCTGGCTGCCGAGACCATACGGAGCCTGGGCCGGCCGCCCCGGGGCGACTCGCTGCCGCCTGACGAGGAACGCGAGGAAGGCGGGGGAGGCCGCGGTGGCCGCGGCGGCGGCCGCGGTGGCGCCGGCGGTGGCAACCAGGACTTCCGCAACTTCGCGCCCGACAGCACCGCGTTCGTCTTCGCGCGCGACCACAACCTCTACTTCGTCGAGGTCGGGACGCCCGACACGCTCCAGGTCAGCCACGACGGCGAGAAGAACTACAGCTTCGGCTTCCGCGACACGACGCAGGTGCAGCAACAACAGCAGGAGCAGCAGCAGGAGGAGGACGACAACGGCCAGCGCGGCGGACGCGGGCGCGACCCGCGCGTGCGCCCCAACGTGACGTGGTCACCCGACTCGCGTGCCTTCGCCGTCACGCGGCAGGACCAGCGCAAGGTGAAGGAACTGTACCTCGTCAACGTGCTCGCCGAGCCACGCCCCACGCTCACATCGTACGCGTACGCCATGCCGGGAGAGGAGAACGTCGCCCAATCGGAGCTCTGGGTCTACCGGCGCGGCGAGCCGTCGCTCACTCGCGTGAACGTGAAGAAATGGAAGGACGAGCGCCTCATGTACGTCCACTGGACCACCGGGCACGACAAGCTGCGCCTGGTGCGGCGCGACAGGCCGCAGCGCAACCTCGAGCTCCTCGAAGTGGACCTCACCAGTGGCGCGCTGAAGACGCTCGTCACCGAGTCGGTCGACAACGCCAACCTGGAGTCGCAGGCACCGCGCTACGTGAAGGGCGACGGGGACCTGATCTGGTGGTCGGAGCGCTCCGGATGGGGGCACTACTACCTCTACGACCACGACGGTCACTACAAGCGGCCCCTGACCGCCGGCGCCTGGCGTGCCGACAACATCGTCGCCGTCGACTCCGTCGCCGGCGTCATCTGGATCAGCGGCGTGGGACGCGAGCCGGGCGAGAACGTCTACCTGCGCCACCTCTACCGCGTGAACGCCGACGGATCGGGCTTTGCGCTCGTCGACGCCGGGGATGCCAGCCACACACCGACGCTGTCGCCGACGAAGAAGTACTTCGTCGACAACTTCTCGCGCGTCGACGAAGTGCCGGAGGCGGTGGTGCGCGACGCCACCGGCAAGGTGGTGATGGACCTCGCCGAGATGGACGTCGCGCAGCTGGAGGAGCTCGGGTGGAAGCCACCCGAGACCTTCGTCGTCAAGGCGGCCGACGGCGTGACTGACATCTACGGCAACATGTGGAAGCCGTTCGACTTCGACTCCACGCGCAAGTACCCGATCATCGCCAACGTCTATCCCGGTCCGCAGACCGAGTCCGTCAATACCACCTTCAGCGCCGGCGGGGTGCCGCAGCAGCTGGCGCAGCTGGGCTTCATCGTCATCCAGATCGGCAACCGAGGCGGCAGCCCGCTGCGCTCAAACGCGTACCAGAACTTCAGCTACTACAACCTCCGCGACTACGCCCTCGCCGACAAGAAGGCGGGCATCGAGCAGCTTGCCGCACGCTACCCCTGGATCGATCTCGACAAGGTCGGCATCTACGGACACTCCGGCGGGGGCTTCCTCACCGGCGCGGCAATGATGCTCCCGCCGTACAACGACTTCTTCAAGGTCGGCGTGGCGTCGTCAGGCAACCACGACAACAACATCTACAACCAGAACTGGAGCGAGCAGTACCACGGACTCAAGGCCGTGGTCGCCCGCGCCGACAGCGCCCGCAGGCGCCGCGCCGCCAACGGACGCGGCGGGACGCCGGACCACGACGGCGTCGCCGACACCGGGTTCGTCGACGACTCGCTCCGCTACGAGATCCACGTGCCGACGAACATCGAGCTCGCGCCCAACCTCAAGGGCAACCTCCTGCTCACCACCGGCGACATGGACAACAACGTGCACCCCGGCAACACCATCCGGCTGGTGAACGCGCTCATCAAGGCGAACAAGCGCTTCGACTTCATGCTCATGCCCGGAAAGCCGCACGCCTACGGCGACATGCAGCCCTACTTCAACCACCTGCTCATGGAGTACTTCGCTGAGCACCTGCTCGGCGACTACTATCACTCCTCCGCCGCGATCGCCCCCGTGCCGTAGAGCCCGGTTTGGTGAGCACGCGGACGGCCCGGCTCGATTACCCGCCGGGCCGTTCGTGTATGCGGGTCGTCACGCGCCCCTCGCACCTCCACCGCGCCCGCGTAGGTTTGCTCCATGACCGTTTCTCCCCGCTCATGGAGCCACTCGTGCGCCGTCGCGTCACCTTCCTCGTCCTCGCGGCAGTGATGTCGGGCACTGCCTGTCGTCCCGAGGGCCCCGGTCCCGAGCAGTGGGACGCCCACGTCCAGCGCTTCCTGGACGACTACTTCCGCGCCAACCCGACCTTCGCCGTCTACCAGGGGAAGCACGAGTACGACGGGCACTTTCCCGACTGGAGCGCCTCGGGCATCCGCGCCGAGATCGCGCGACTGCACGCCGAAAAGGACTCGGCGACGGCCTTCGACACGACCCGCCTCGACGCGGCGCGGCGCTTCCAGCGCCAGTATCTGCTCGGCGTCATCGATCGTGACCTCTTCTGGCTCGAGGAGGCGCGGTTCCCGTTCCGGAATCCGTCGTACTACGGCGACGCCATCGACCCCAACGTCTACGTCGCGCGCCCGTACGCCTCCGCGCCCGATCGCATGAAGGCGTTCATCGACCTGGGCCAACAACGTCCCGGCGGCGCTGGCGCAGATCAAGGGCACGCTCGAGACGCCGATGCCGCGCCCGTACGTGGAGATCGGCAAACTCCGTTTCGGCGGCCTCGTTCCATACCTCCAGCAGGACGTCGTCGAAGCCTTCGCGGACGTGAAGGATCCCGCGTTGAAGGCCGCCTTCGACTCCGCGCGTACGGGCGCCGCCGCGGCATTCCAGGCAATGGGTGCGTGGTTCGATTCGCTCGCCGCCACCGCCACTGACTCGTTCGCGATGGGTCCGGCGCTGTTCCAGAAGATGCTCTGGATGACCGAGCGGGTCGACCTTCCCCTCGACTCGGTCGAGGCAATGGGTCGGGCCGACCTGGCGCGCAATCGCCAGGCGCTGCAGGAGGCCTGCACGCAGTACGCCCCCGGCGCGACGCTCGAGGCCTGCATGGAGAAGATGGGCGGCGACAAGCCGAAGGGCGACATCGTCGAGGCCGCGCGCGGCCAGCTCGCCGGGCTGCGGCAGTTCGTCGCCGACAGCGACCTCGTGTCGATCCCGGGGACGGAACAGGCCGAGGTGCACGAGTCACCGCCATACCAGCGTTGGAACTTCGCCTACATCGACATCCCGGGACCGTACGAGCACGGGCTGCCGTCGGTGTACTACGTCGCGCCCCCCGATCCGTCATGGACGGCGAAGGAACGCGCCGAGTACCTCCCTGGCAACGCCGACCTGCTCTTCACCAGCGCGCACGAGGTCTGGCCGGGCCACTTCCTGCAGTTCCTGCACTCGAACCGCTCGCCCGATCTCTTCGGCCGTGTCTTCGTCGGTTACGCGTTTGCCGAGGGATGGGCGCACTACGCCGAGGAGATGATGTGGGAGGCGGGGTACGGCGCGGGCGACCCCGAGACGCACATCGGCCAGCTCTCGAACGCGCTGCTCCGCGACGCGCGCTACCTGGCGTCGATCGGGATGCACGCGCGGGGATGGACGCAGGCGCAGGCCCGGGAGTTCTTCGAGACGGAAGGCCTGCAGTCCGCGCCGACGGCGCGCGAGCAGGCCGCCCGTGGCACCTTCGACCCGGCGTACCTGAACTACACGTTAGGCAAGCTCGTCATTCGGCAACTGCGCGACGAGTGGACGGCGTCGCGCGGCGGCCGCGTTGCCTGGAAGCAGTTCCACGACGAGCTGCTGTCGTTTGGCGGTCCGCCGATCGGGCTGATTCGCCAGGCGATGATGCGCGACGGAGCCGCCAGGGCGCCGTAGGGACGCGAGCAGGGCAGGCGGAACGCGGCCCTTCCCCGGTGTGACGGGATACGAACCGGCCGCCGCGGATGCGCTCGCGGCGGCCTGCTCGCGCATGGCGCCGTTTTGGCGGAGACGCGTGCGGCCCGGCCCGTTCGCGGCCGCTACGGCTGCTGCCGCGCCACCGCCTGCACGATCTCCAGCATCATCACTGTCCCGGTGCGGATATTCTCGACCGAGATGCGCTCGTTGTTCCCGTGCACGCCGGACTCCTGTGATGCCGGAATGAGGAACGGGGCATATCCGTAGGAAGCCACGCCGAGGTCGCGGAAGAAATGGCTGTCGGTGAATCCGGTGGAGACCTCGGGCACGATGTTCGCCTTGGGATAGTGGCGCAGCGTGACGTCGGTGATCGCCTTGTACAGCGGGTTGTCGGTCGACGAGACCGCCGGCGTGAAGCCCATGATCTGTTCGATCTTCAGCCCGGGGTCGTTGAAGATCCGGTGCAGTTCCTGGATGAACGCCGCGTGGTCCTGGTCCGGGAGCAGCCGGCAGTCGAGCTGTGCCTCCGCCTCCGGCGGGATCACGTTGATCTTGTTGCTCGCCTGGAGCATGGTGATCGAGCACGTGTTCCGCGTGAGCGCTGCCCAGCCGGGGCTCTCGAGCTGCAGCCGCAGGAGCGTGTTGCGATCCTGCACGGCCTTCGCCATGTCCTGGAACGCGTCCTTCCACTCGGGCGCCGCGTTGCGCGAGAGCGCCTTGAAGTAGGCGTCGACGGCGGGCACGATGCGTGGCGCGAACTCGTAGTTCTGCAGGTTGTCCATCGCCCGGATGAGGCGGTTCACCGCCGACGCCACCGGCGGACTGGAACCGTGGCCCGGCCTGCCGGTCGAGACGACCTTGAGCCAGAACGGGACCTTCTGGGTGACCTCGATGCCGAATTCCTGGCGGCCGTCATCGACGCTGCCGCTCCCGCCTTCGTTCAGGACCATTCCGGCGCCCTTGAATGCCTCGGGATGGTTCTTGGTGACCCAGCCGGCGCCGAACGAGCCGCCGGCCTCCTCGTCGGCCGTGGCCATGAAGATGACGTCGCGGTTGAGCGGGACCTTGCTGCGGTGGATCGCGAGGAAGGCCTCGAGCTCGACGATGCCGAGCGTCTTGGTGTCGAGCGCGCCGCGCGCATAGATGTCGCCGTTGCGGATCGTCGCCGCGAACGGATCGACGTCCCAGTACTTCGGGTCGGCGGGAACGACGTCCATGTGATGCAGCAGCACCAGCGCCGGCTCCGAACCGCCCTTGATGCGCGCCCAGATGTTGCCGCGCCCAGGCGCCGACGAGGCCGTGTCGAACGGGATCCCTTCCTGCGTGAAGATCTTCGCGAAGAACTTCATCGTCTCCGCCTCGTTTCCGGGCGGGTTCGTCGTGTTGATGCGCAGGTATTCCTGCGCGCGCTGCACGGCTTCGTCCTGGAGCTTTGCCATGTCGGTCGACGGCTGGGCGGAGAGCGCGGTGGGCGCGGCGAAGCCACAGAGAGCCGCGACCGCCAGGGCAGCGAGGCGTCGAGGTGCAGCGAGCGACATGAAACGACCTCGGAATCAGGAGTACGCAGACAGAGGAAAGTCGGATCCGGCGCCCGCCAGCGAGCGCGGTCATGCCGACACCTCAAGATGTCGCACGTTCAGCTGCGGGGACAGTCGGGCGTTCAGGCTCGCGGCACGTCGCGTCGCGGCGGCCGCGACTATTCGTCGCGCAGCACCGCGACGGGGTCGACGCGGGAGGCGCGCAGGGCCGCGGGAAGTGCGGCGGCAACGCCGGCGATGAGGAGGACCATTCCCGCGCCGGCGAGCGAGACGGGGTCGCGCGCCGGGACGTTGTAGAGGAGCGCCTGTGCGAGCCGTGCCAGTGCCAGTGAGAGTGCGATGCCGAGCAATACGCCCACGCCGACGATCCGGACTCCCGACCCCAGGACGAGGCGCACGAGGTCCGGCCCGCTCGCGCCGAGGGCGACGCGCACCCCCATCTCGTGCGTCCGCTCGGCGAAGGCAAAGGCGATCACGCTGTACACGCCGATCACCGCGACGATCACCGCCAGGGCTCCGACGCCGGAGACGAGGATGGCGCTGACGCGCCAGGGGCGGTACTGGCGGTCGAGCGTCAGCGCTGGCGGGGTAACGGTCACCTGCGCACCTGGCAGGCGTGCCAGCAGCTCGCGCCGCACGTCAGCGGCGATCCCCGGTTGGGACGCACTCGCCGACCTGATCTCCAGGTTCTGGGGGCGCAGTGGATGGCCGGGCGTCCAGAGTTGGCCCAGCGGAACGAAGTAGCTCATCGTAGGTCCGCCGGTTACGCGCCACGCATGAAAATCCGACACGACGCCGACCACGGTGTTGCAGGGGTTGGTCCTTCGGAAGTTGATGATGCAGCGCCCGAGCGGGTTCCGTCCCGGCCAGAGCCGGTCGGCCAGGGTGCGGGAGACGATCACGATGTTGGCCCTGTCGGCAACGTCGCTCTCGGTAAAGCTCCGTCCCGTGACGACGCGCATCCCGAAGGTTGAAAAGAACTCGGGCGAGACCGCGATCAGGACGGGATAATCGCCGCCGAATTCCAGCGAAGACGAGTCGGCGTCAGGCACGAAGATCGGGTTGGTCAGCGTCGACGTCGACGGCGCGCCGCGGCTCAGGCTCACCGATTGTACGCCGGGCCGAGTGCGCAGCCGTGCCGCGAGCTCCTCGAGCACCGGGCCCAATTCCCGATGGGAGCGCTCGTCCGGGAAGTACGAGCTCTCAACAAGGACCTCCCGGCTGTCGTAGCCGATGTCGATCCCCAGCACGTTGCGCAGGCTCCGGAGCGTGAGGCCGGCGCCTGTCAGCAGCACGACAGCGAGGGCCGTCTGTGCCGCAAGCAGCGTCGCGCGCAGCCTCGACTTCCGCGCCCCGCCTTCACGCGCTCCGCCATGCAGGTCGCGCAGGTGGTCGGGGCGGCTGGCGGCGAGCGCCGGAACGAGTCCGGCGAGCAGGCCGCAGACCGCCGCCACACCGATCGCGAGGCCGAGCAGGCGTCCGTCGAGCACGCGCCCGTCCCAGCGGACGCCGGGCATGAGCTGGGTTCGCAGCAGGGCGTCGCCCCAGATCGCGATCAGGACGGCCGCCGCTCCAGCCAGGAGTGCGAGCATCAGTCCCTCGGACAGCAGTTGCGACATGAGGCGCCGATGACCGACTCCGAGGGACAGGCGGATCGCGATTTCGCGCCGTCGCCGGGATGCCCGAACGAGCAGGAGGTTCGCCACGTTCGCGACCGCGATGAGCAGCAGGACGATCGACACGCCCGCCAGCCGGAGGGCGACTGACACCTCCTGAGGCGGCGCCTGCGGTCCGCGATTCAGGATGATCGAACCGAGCAGGACGGGTCGCGCCGTATCCGACGGCGTCTCATGGAGGAAGGCGGCGTTGTACGCCGCGAGAGCGCGAGCCTCCACCTGTGCGTCAGGCACACCCTCGTTGGCCCGCAGGACCACGCCGAATCCGATGGCTTGCTGTCGGTACCAGGGTGTGCCGTCGACCGTGCGTCGCTGCTTCGTGCTGAAGGGGACCCAGACGTCCACACTTCCGTTCGCATCGATCCCCGAGAAGCCGCGCGGCGCGATTCCAACCACTGTGTAGCGCTCGCCGCCGACTTCGACCTCGCCTCCGACTGCAGCAGGATCACGATCGAAGAGCCGCCGCCAGAGTGAGTAGCTCAGCACGGCAACGCGCGTCGGCGCCTCGGGGTCGTCCTCGTCGCGAGTGAAGAACCGGCCTGTCGCGGGCCGCCTCACGAGGAGCGGCAGGTACTCGTCGGTCACGTACGCCCGGCGCACCCGGACCGTGCCGTTCGAGCGGATGATGGAGGTCGTATCGGCCCATGCGGTCGCCGCGACACGCCCCCAGCCCTCAAGGGCATCGCGCACCGCGACGAAATCCGGGTAACTGACGATCTCGCGATACGTCGGCGTTGCGGGCGCGTTCCGGTTCGGGTACCCGACATACAACCGGTGCACCCGCTCCGGCGCGATCACCCCGCCCGGCGGCCGCAGCAGGACCCGCGCCAGGAACGAGTACACGGCCGCGTTGGCACCAACGCCCAGCGCAAACGTGGCCATGATCGTGATCGCGAGGCCCGGCGACCGCCGGATGCCGCGCCAGGCGCAGGTGACATCCTGCCGAAGGCGATCGGTCAGGTCGAAGCCCGCGGCCTGTCGCGTCGCCTCGGCATACCCCGTGCGGTTCCCGAACAGGCGGCGCGCCGCGAAGTCCGCCTCGTCAGGCGCGGCGCCGGCATGCCCCTGCTGCATTGCCTCGAGCTCGCGATGAAAGCGCTGCTCGTCCTGCAGCTCGCTCGCGTACTCCTCCCCTCGCCCCAGCACTCGGAGCCGGTGGAGCAGCCCGTCGAGGAACGACATGAGCGAGTCCTAGGCGTCGCCGAGAATGCGAGCGATGGCCGACGTCGTCCGTTCGTAGTCGGCGACCTTGTCGGCGAGCTGCCGGCGCCCCGACGCGGTGATCGTGTAGTACCGCGCCCGGCGTCCCGTCGGGGTGTCCTTCCAGTTCGCCTTCGCCCACCCCCGGGCGAGGACCCGCTCGAGCGCCGGGTAGAGCGAGCCCTGCTCCACCTTGAACGCGCCGTCCGAGAGTCGCTGGATGTGCTGGGCGATCGCGTAGCCGTGGGCCGCCCCGGTGGTGAGCGTCCTGAGGATCAGCATCTCCAGCGTCCCCGCGATCAGGGGGCTCCGTTCGCCGCGCGCATCGCCGGCCATCCTGCCTCCACCGGTAGACAGTCTGCATAGTAAGGCAGTCTACATATATGAGGGATTGCCGCCCCGGTCAAGCCGGTGCCTCGGCCGCCGTCCGAACTGGCTGCGGAAACGCAAACGGCCGCCCGAAGGCGGCCGTTCGCATCCGGTGCGCAATGCACCGGGGCCTACTCGTATCGCAGCGCCTGGATCGGGTCGAGCATCGCCGCCTTGCGCGCGGGATAGTACCCGAAGAAGATGCCGACCGCCGCCGAGAAGCCGATGGCGATGCCCACCATCCCCGGTGCGATCGCTGTCCCCCAGCCCGTGAAGTGCTGGAGCACGGCAGCGCCGCCGTAACCCATCCCGACGCCGATCAGCCCGCCGATCACGCTCATCACGATGCTCTCGACGAGGAACTGCGTCATCACGTCCGAACCGCGCGCCCCGATCGCGAGGCGGATCCCGATCTCACGGGTGCGTTCGGTGACCGAGACGAGCATGATGTTCATGATGCCGATGCCGCCAACAAGGAGCGAAATGCTGGCGATTGCCGCGAGCAGCAGCGACATCACCTCGGTCGTGCCCTGCGCGGCCGCCGCCAGGTCGGCCTGGTTGCGCACCGTGAAGTCGTCGTTCTCGTAGTCCGCCAGCTTGTGCGTGCCGCGCAGGATCGCGCTCACTTCCTGCTCCGCAGCCGGGATGTCCGCCTTGTTGGACGTGCTGGCCAGGATCTGGCCAATGAACGTGCGCCGCGAGAGTCGCGTCTGCACCGTCGTGTACGGCGCCAGGATCACGTCGTCCTGGTCCCGACCCTCGGCGGTCTGTCCCTTGGTGACGAGGACGCCGATGACGTCGACAGGCACGTTGTGGAGCAGCAGTTGCTGTCCGACCGGGTCCTGGTCGGGAAAGAGATTGGTCGCCACGGTGCTGCCGAGGATGACGACCTTTCGCATGCCGGTGATGTCGGTCTGGTCGAACCCGCGACCCGAGGCCAGTGCCCAGTTGCGGATCGTCAGGTAGTCGACCGACACGCCGTTGACCATCGTGCGCCAGTTCCCGCTGGGGCTCACGACCTGGGTCCCGGTACCGACGACCGGCGAGACGCCGGTGAGCACGACGCTCTGCTTCTTGAGGGCCTCGTAGTCGGCGATACTGAGCCGGTTCGACGTGCCGGCGCCCATGCTGACTCCGCCCTGCTGGCTCGCCCCCTGCGTGATCACGAGCATGTTGGTGCCGAGGTTCTCGATCCGTTGCTGGATCTGCGACTTGGCACCCTGCCCGATCGCCACCATCACGATCACGGCCCCCACGCCGATGATGATGCCAAGCATCGTCAGCAGGGTGCGGAGCTTGTTCTTGGTGATGCTCTTGGTGGCGACGCCGATCAGCTTCGTTGGCTTCATGCCCTCATCCTCCCACGTCCAGCGGTTCGAGGTGCCTCAGGTCCTCCGACGCGATCGCGCGGTCGAAGACCGGCTCGTCGCGCAGGATGAGCCCGTCGCGCAACTCGACGATGCGCTTTGCGTATCGGGCAATGTCCGGCTCGTGGGTGACGAGCAGGATGGTGATGCCATTGTCGTTCAGTTCCTGGAACACCGAGAGCACCTCGACCGACGTGTGGCTGTCGAGGTTCCCCGTCGGCTCATCGGCGAGCACGATGGCCGGCCGGGTCACCAGCGCGCGCGCGATGGCGACGCGCTGCTGCTGCCCGCCCGACAACTCGCTCGGTTCGTGGTCCATGCGGTCGGCGAGGCCCACGTGCTCCAGCGCCTCACGGGCCATCTTCCGCGTGTCCAACTTGCGACCGCTGCGGTCGTAGAGCAGCGGAAGCTCGACGTTGTCGATCGCCGTGGTGCGGGCCAGCAGGTTGAATCCCTGGAAGACGAACCCGATGCGCGCGTTCCGGATGTCCGCCAGTTCGTTCTTGCTCATGTCGTCGACCCGGACGCCATCGAGCCAGTAGCGTCCATGGGTCGGCCGGTCGAGACACCCGAGGATGTTCATCAACGTCGACTTGCCCGAGCCCGACGCTCCCATGATGGCCACCATCTCACCGCGACGCACCTCGAAGTTCACGCCGCGCAGCGCGTGCACCTCGTTCTTGCCGATGACGTACGTGCGGTGGAGGTCCTCGACGTGAATGACGGTATCCTGCTCAGGCATGCCTAGAATCCTCCGCGGCCGAACCCGCCGGGGCCGCCACGACCACCGCGGCCCTGCTGCTGCGTCTGGAAGGGGCTCGCGACGGCGCCCGCCGCCGCCGTGCCGGACGCGGATGTGATGGCGGCGATGACCTGCATGCCATCGCGCAGGTTGGCTCCGCTGACCTCGGTCTCCTGGCCGTCGGTCAGGCCCGTGCGGACTCGCATCATGGCGGGCTTCCCGGCGCTATCGACGTACCAGAGCTGCGCAGACTGCGGACGTCCGGCGCCCCCGGCGCCCCCCTGGCGCACCCCGCCGCCGCCGCCGCCGCCCTGCCGCGCAACCCCACCCGCGCGTCCAGCCGACTCGGACGGGGTTGTTCCCCGGCCGCCGCGCCGCCCGGTGTCACCACTCGCCGCGCGCTGGGCGCGCACCACCGCCAGCATGTTCTCCGTGGGCCGCAGCCGCAGCGCCGCGTTCTGCACCTTGAACACGTCGGTCACCTGCTTGATCTGGAAGCTCACCGTGGCGGTCATGCCCGGCCGCAGCGCGCCGTCGGAGTTGTCGACTCCCACGACGACCGTGTAGTTGACGACGTTGTCGCTGGTGGTCGACTGCATCCGCACCTGGCGCACGACGCCATTGAACGTGCGGTTGGGGTACGCGAGCACGGTGAACGTTGCCGGCTGCCCCTCGTGGATGTCACCGATGTCGCCTTCGTCGACCTGGGCGAGAATGAGCATCTTCGAGAGGTCGTTGGCGAGCAGGAAGAGCGTCGGGGCCGAGAGGCTCGACGCGACCGTCTGGCCGACGTTGACGTTGCGCGCAATCACCACCCCGTCGATCGGGGCGTAGATCTTGGTATAGGCGAGGTTCTGTCGCGCCCGCTCGAGGCTGGACAGGGTCGACTTGAGGCTGGCCTCCGACATCTGCTCGGCGAAGACCGCGGTGCGGTAGTCGGCTTCGGTGGCGACCTTGTTCTGGTACATCTGCTGCATCTGGTCGAGCGTGTACTTCTTCTGGGCCAGGTCGGCCACGGCGCGCTGCGAATCGGCCTGCGCCTGCACCACGGCCCCCTCGAGCAAGGTCGGGTCGAGCCGCGCGATGAGCTGCCCCTTCTTGACCCGCTCGTTGAAGTCCGCGTGAAGTTCGGTGACGAGACCCGAGACCTGCGTCCCCACCTGCACCGTGTCGACCGCACTCAGTCGCCCGGTCGCGCTCACCGTGGCCGCCAGGTCGCCGCGGGTGACGGTGACGAATCGATATGTCTCGGCGCCGCCGGAGCGGTCGCGCCGGAGGAACGCGACGGTGACGGCGGCGAGCGCGAGGACGGTGATCCCGATGATGAGTCGTCTCATTGCGAGTCCAATGCCGGTGGTCGAGCTTCGAGAAGAGGGCAGTGCCTCCCGGCCGTCGCCGGCCGGGCCAAGTACCCTCGTGCGAGTGAGTCTTTCCCTGGCGCGCTCCGCACGACGGTCGCTCAGGCGATAACGCGCGACACGGCGGCGGGGTTGGATGTCAGGGCCCCGGCGCGAGCGCGTCCCGGCAGAATCGCAAAGCCGACTCGACCATAGTTCGCGCGCGCACCGCGCCCTGCACCTCTTTGACGCTACGCACCAGCATCCGTTAGCGCTCGATTTCAGTGCTCGATTCGCCACTGCCCGAGCCGGACCCGCGGACGGCATGTCCCCCGCGACGGCCGGCCGGAGGCGGCCTCGGCCGCCCTGAAGGCGTTAGGCGGCCGTCTCCGGGGGCGTCCCGGGGCGCCGTTACCCGGGTTCCCCCTTGTAAATGCACCCGGTCGTACAGGTCTCCGACAGGTTCACCGCCGCCAGCGCCGGCAGCGCGGGCTTGACGCGATCCCAGATCCACCGGGCCAGGTGCTCGCTCGTGGGGTTCTCGAGGCCCGCGACCTCGTTGAGGTAGCGATGGTCGAGCGCCTCGTACACCGGTGCGAAGGCGGCGTGGAGGTCCGCGAAGTCGAGCACCCAGCCGGTGCCGGGCTGCACCGGGCCGCGTGCCGTGAGGCGCACCCGGAAGGAGTGCCCGTGCAGCCGGGCGCACTTGTGGTCCGCCGGGAGGTGCGGGAGCCGGTGCGCGGCCTCGAAGGTGAAGTCGGCGAAGATGTCCATGGCGCGTCGGAGCGGTGGGTGCGGGCCGGTGCCTAACGAATGCCGAGCAGCTTGTGGGTCTGGAGGCTCAGGCGCCACTGGGGATGCCCCAGGCAGTAGCGCACGGCCTGCCCGGTGTTGGCGGCGAGGTCCGGCCCGTCCATCGGCTGCAGGAAGAAGTGCTGGAAGTCCCATCCCGCGAAGCGTTCCGGCGGGGCATCGTCCTGCGGGTACACGAGCTTGAGCTCGTCGCCCTGCCTGAGGATGGTCTCCGCGTGCGCCTTCGGGCTCACGCAGATCCAGTCGACGCCGTCCGGTGTGCGGCGCGTCCCGTTGGTCTCCACGGCCACCTCGAAGCCCGCCGCGTGCAGCGCCTCCACGGCCGCGTCGTCGAGCTGCAGCAGCGGCTCGCCGCCGGTACAGACGACGTAGGGACGCCCCGCCGCCGCCTCCGGCCAGGCAGACGCCACGGCGGCGGCGAGTGCGGCGGCCGACGTGAACGAGCCGCCGTCGGGGCCGACTCCGACGAAGTCCGTGTCGCAGAAGCGGCAGACGGCCGATTCCCGGTCGCTCTCCCGCCCCGTCCAGAGGTTGCAGCCGCTGAATCGGCAGAAGACCGCTGGCCTCCCCGTCTGGGCCCCCTCCCCCTGGAGCGTGTAGAAGACTTCCCGGACGGTGTACGTCATGGCTCGACGCGAGCCTCCCCGGTCTGGTACGGCACCGGGTCCTCGAGGCCGGCCGCGGCAAATCCGCGACGCCGCAACTGGCAGGCATCGCAGCGACCGCAGGCGACACCCTCGAGCGACGGATCGTAGCAGCTCGTCGTCAGGGCGTAATCCACGCCGAGCGATGTGCCGAGGGCGATGATCTCGTGCTTCGACAGGTGGAGCAACGGGGCCCTGATCCGAACCCCGAGCCCGTCTTCGACTCCGGCGCGGGTGGCGAGGCGTGCCATCCGCTCGAACGCCTCGATGAACTCGGGACGGCAGTCCGGATAGCCCGAGTAGTCCAGGGCGTTCACGCCGATGAATATGTCGGCGGCCTCCAGCACCTCGCTCCACGCCAGCGCGTACGACAGGAAGATCGTGTTGCGGGCGGGGACGTAGGTGTCGGGAATGCCCTCCGCGGTGCCGTCGAGCGTGCGGTCCTTCGGCACGGGCAGGTCGCCGGTGAGCGCCGAGCCGCCGAACTGCCGCAGGTCGATGTCGACGACCAGGTGCCGTGTCACCGCAAAGCGCGCCGCCACGCGGCGCGCCGCCTCGACTTCGTGCGCGTGCCGCTGTCCGTACCGGAACGTGAGGGCGTGCACCGCATGGCCCTCGCGCGAGGCGAGGGCGAGGACGGTCGTGGAGTCGAGCCCGCCGCTGAGCAGTACCACCGCGGGACGGGGCAAGCCGGCGCGGGGGGGCGCCGGGGATCCGGAAGTCGACGACATGCTTCCGGGGGAAGCTAGCTGTGGCCGCCGAACCGTGGAATCGCGTGGGGGTTAGGCGACGGCCTTGAGGGCGCCGACCAGCTCGCGCAACTGGACGGATCCCTGGAGGAGTTGCGTGGACGCGGAGCTCATCTGCTCGCATGCCGCGCTCTGTTCCTGGGTGGCGGCGTTCACCTGCTGGGCGGCGGCCGCGTGTCCTTCCGCCGTCTTCGCGATCGACTGGACGCCCTGGGCGGCGCTGGCCACGATGTGCGCGTTCCGTTCGGCCCGCAGGGCGACGTTGCCGGCTGCCTCGCGCGTCCGCTCGGCGGCGCCGGTGATCGTCGTGAGGGCTTCATCGATGTCACGGGACACGCTCTCGATCTCGGCGACGTTGGCGACGCCGGCCTCCATGGCCCGCGTCGTCGACGCCACCCGGGTCGACACCACACGCGTCAGCTGGACGACATCCTCGGCTGCCGCCTGCGCCTGCTCGGCGAGCTTGCGGACCTCGTCGGCAACCACGGCGAAGCCGCGTCCCGCGGCGCCCGCGCGCGCGGCCTCGATCGCTGCGTTCAGCGCCAGCAGGTCGGTCTGCTCCGCGATCCGGCTGACGGTCGCGACGAACTTGTTGATGTCCTCGGCGGTGACATTGAGGGCCACGACCTCGCGGGCCGCGTCGCGCACCGTCGTGCGAACGGTCGTCAGGATGCCAAGCGCCCGCTCGATCTCGGCGCGACGGGTGCGCGCCGAATCCCCGATGGCCGCAGCCAGCTGCGTCACCTCGCTCGCGCCGCCCAACATCTCGTCGGCGTTGGCGCGAATCGACCGCAGCGCCTCGTCCACGCTGCGGAGCTGTCGCACCTGGCTCTCGGCGCCTCCGGACACCTCGGTCATTGACGCGGCCATCTGGTTGGCGGACGCCGAGATCTGCTCCGAGACGCTCGCCAGGTCGCGCGCCGATCCGGCGACGTCGTCGGCGGTGTTGGTGGTTACCGCCACCACCCGCGCGAGCGAATCCGCCGTGCTGTTCATTGCCTCGGCGAGCTCGCGGAACTCGCCCGGGAGGTCTCCCTCGGTGCGCACGCCGAAGTTGCCGGTGCTGAGCGCCCGGGCGTGCGCGACCAGCCGGCGCATCGGTGTGGTGAGCCAGTTCACCGTGCTGAAGACGACGAGCATCGCCAGCACCACGGCCACGGCCACCGCTGCCAGGATCCACATCGCGCGCCGCTCGACGCCCTGGCGCAGCGAGGTGGAGGCGGCGGCGACACGCCGCGTCTTGAGCTGCGCCAGGTCCTGGATCTCCGCCGTGAGTCCGGCCACCAGGTCGCGTGCCCGTGCGGCCGCCCGCGTCGCTTCGTCGCGTCGCCCGAGGTCATACAGCACGTGCGCAAGCGCATAGCGGGTCTCGATGGCCGAGAGCGACGCGTCGATGTTCGCGATCAGCGCCGTCTCCTCGAGCGTGTGGTCCTCGATCAGGTTCATCGCGCGTTGCGTGCGATGCGCCTCGGCTGCATAGCGCTGGAATTCCTGGCGGGCGCCGGAGTCTCCCTGCGCGAGGTAGCGACCCGCCGCCGCCAGTTCCTGGGTCACGCTGCCGGAGAGCGACGAAGTCAGCCGGGCGTCGTCCTGGACGCCCGCCAGGGTCTCACCGATGACGGTGGACATCGTCAGCATCGACGCCCGCGCCACGAGCCCGGCGGCGATGAACAGGCCGACGAGCAACCAGAAGCCCGTGAACAGGCGCTGGCGGATCGTGTGAAAGCGAAGCAGGCCGGTGCTCGTCAATTGGCTCCCTCACGCGTCACCAGGAGCGCACCGTCGTGCACCCGGGACATGATCAGCGCGTGGCCGACGACGTCGCCGGTTCCGGCAAAGTGCACCGCCCCGGTCACACCGGGATACGCGCCGCGCTGGTCGATTGTCGAGAGCCACTCACGCACGCGGCTGCGTGAGGGTCCCACCGCCTCGATTGCGCGCGCAACGAGGCCCGTGGCGTCGTAGGCGAGGGCGGCGTTCCCGTCGGGATCCACACCGTACTTCGTGCGGAACGCCCGCACGAAGCGCTGCGCCTCTGGTCGCGTGTCGCGGGCACTGAACGGGGTGGCGACGTAGGCGCCCTCGGCGGCGGCGGTGTCGGTAACGACGCCGGTCCATCCGTCGCTGCCGATGAAGTGACTTGTCAGGTGCTGCCGGCGTGCCTCCCGCAACAGGGCGAGACCCGAGCCAACGGTTCCGGCCACGAAGACGGCGTCGGGGGCGCGTTCCCTGAGGTAGCTGACGTACGGCTCGAAGTTGGCGCCCTCCTCGGCCGGGATCGGCTCCGCGCCCACGAGCTCGCCGGCAAAGTTCCGCTCGAACGTCTCGGTGAGCCCACGGCCGTATGGCGTGTTCTCATAGAGGATCGCCACCCGCTTCATGCCAAGCGCGTCCACGTAGCGGGCGATGGCCATGCCATTGGCCGAGTCGGACGGAATCACGCGAAAGACCCACGGCGAGATGCCGCTGAGGTCGGGCGAGCTGGCGGACGTCGCGATCGCCGGAAGTCCCTTGTCGTACACACGGGCAGCGGCCATCATGGCGCCCGAGGTGACGTGGCCGACGACCGCGACCACGTTCCGGTCGGCGAGGAACTCTCCGGCGATCTCGGCGGCGCGCGATCCGTCACCCTGATCGTCGTGGTCGATCACCCGCAGGGGACGGCCGCGCACGCCACCGCGGGCGTTGATCTCCGCGACGGCGAGATCAATGCCGCGCTTGTTCATCACGCCGTAGCTCTCGGTCCACGGCCCCGCGGCGCCGATCACGACCGGTGACGCGTCGCCCGAACAGGCAAGCGCGGCGGCGGTGGCGGCGATGATCAGGTAGCGTCGCATGGGGGGCTCTGGCGGCACGGGGAGGGACGCTCTAAGGACGTCGCAGAACCTCCCAGCGCAACGCTCCCGGTCTCAACGACCAAGGCCGGCGCCTAGCGTGTAACTACTTGACTGGCAACAGCTTGCGATGCTACGCTGGTGCCGCCTCCGGTGGCATGGCGACTAGCGCGGCGAGAGCCACCACAGGCGGAGGTCGCGCCACCAGGAGTCGCCCCTGTCGAACACGGGGTGCACGCGCATGTTCATCGCGGCGTGCGGCTCGTTCTCATAGAGCCAGACGGCGGGTGTGTCGTCGATGATGTGCTGGTACGCCCTCCGGTACAGCGTTCGCCCCTGGATCGGGTCGAAGGTCGCCATCGCGCTGTCGGCCAGGGCGTCCACCACGGGGTCGGAGAAGGAGCCGAAGTTGTACGTGCCGTCGCCCTCGCGCCGCGTCAGCCAGGTCTCGCGAATCCCTGCGGGGGACGGGTCGCTCGTCAGCGACATGATGAAGGCATCGAACTTTCCGTTGAACACGCGTGGGTTGGCGACGGTTTTGTCGAGCTCCTCGACATCGAGCCGCACCCCGACGCGCCGCCACTGCTCCTTGAGGAGCACACCGTACCGGACACGGGCGGCGCTCGATGTCGGGGTCAGCAACGAGAATCGGAGCGGGACGCCATCGCGTTCGCGGTAGCCGTCTCCATCGACGTCGCGCCAGCCTAACGAATCGAGCATGCGGTCTGCCCGGACGGTGTCGAAGGGGACCTGCGGCGCCTCCGGGTCGGCGGTGCCGCCATCGCTGGGATACGGGCCGGCGCCGACGCGGCCCAGGGAGTCCAGCACGTTGGCGACGAGCGCCTGCCGGTCGAGCGCCAGGCTCAGCGCACGACGAAGCGCCGGATTGGAGAAGAGCGGGTGCGGGCGCGCCGGGTTCGCAGGGTCGCGGAAGTTGAAGAGCAGGTAGCCGTAATTCGGCAGGCGGTAGCGGACGGTGTGGAGAGAGGGCGTCGTCGCCACCTGCGAAAGCGCGTCCGAGGAGACCGACTCCATGAAGTCGGCGTCTCCGGCGAGCAGCTTGGTCACGGCGGCCGCCTCCTCGCCGCTCCAGCTCCAGATCACGCGGTCGAGCTTCGGCCGTCCGAGGAAGTACGACGTGTCGGCGACGACCTCGATCGCCGACCGCGGTTCCCACCGCACGAACTGGAACGGGCCGCTTCCGACGGGATGATGCGCGAAGTCCGAGTTCTCCAGGGCGGCCCGGTCGGCGCCGCGCAACAGGTGCGCCGGCATGACCCGTACGTTGAGCGCAATCTGGTAGAAGGCCTCCGGCGAGCGGTGATGATACCAGACGGTGGCGGTAAGCGAATCGGTGACCGAAACCGAGTCGATGTCGCCGAGCGCCGAGGCGGCGGGCGACCCGAGTGTCGTGTCCTGGAAGAGGCCGACGGAGAACTGCACGTCCTCGGCACGTACCGGGACTCCGTCATGGAAGCGCGCACGCGGGTCGATGTGAAAGGCGAGCGAGAGGGAATCCGCGCCCCAGTCCCACGAGCGCGCCAGCCTCGGAGTCCACCCCGCGTCGCCGATGGTGTTGAGCTCGGGGCCGATGTCCGCCAGGCGGTCGAAGATCTGGTCGGAGATCTGTGCTTCCTCCGTCCCCTTGACGAGCACCGGCAGCAGGTGAGCCGGATCAGCGGTCGTTGCAAGGACGAGCGTTCCCCCGACCGTCCCCTGGTCGGACGCGGCGCCGGTCCGGTCGCCGCCAGAGCAGCCGGCACCTGCCACGAGTGCGGCGACGGCGACGAGCGTTCGGAGTCGGGTCATTGGACAGCCCTCGAGAGTGGACGACGGGCGGTGACACCGCGTGCACGAAGGTGGACGATCGACGCCGGGACCGGCCACGCGGATCGACCCGGCCAATCACTCACGCCGTCGCCGGCATCGGCTCCTGCTGCGTGAGGCAGTGCAGCGTCCCGAGTCCCCAGACAAGGTCAACCGAGTGGATCCCGACCACGGTGTGGTCGGGCAACTCCCGGGCGATGATGTCGAGGGCCACGCGATCCATGGGATCGTTGAAGGTCGGAACCACCACGATGCCGTTGGCGATGTAGAAGTTGGCGTAGCTCGCCGGGAGGCGCACGCCGTCCATCATCACCGGACGGGGATACGGCACGCGCACGACGCGCAGCGCGCCGTCGGCGAGCGCCAGCCGGCGGAGGTTGTCGACCGACCGGAGGTAGTTCTCGTCATCGGGATCCTCCTCCCAGGCGAGGAGCACGGTGTCGACGGAGACGAAGCGGGCGATGTCGTCCACGTGACCGTGGGTGTCGTCGCCAACGCATCCCTCACCGAGCCAGACGATGCGATCCGCTCCCAGCCAGGTGCGGAACGACGACTCGTAGTCCTCGCGCCCGAGTCCCGGGTTGCGCTCCTGGATGTCCGAGAGCAGACACTCCTCGGTGCACAGCAGCGTCCCGGCTCCGTTGGTTTCGATCGCCCCGCCCTCGAGCACGATGGCGCCGCCTCCATCCGGGCGCAGCGGCAGCAGGCGTGGCAGCGCGGTCAGGCGCGCGACTTCCGCACCGACCCGTTCATCGCGCGAGAAGTTGTCGTACTTCGCCCACGCATTGAATCGCCAGTCGAGCAGCACCACGCCGCCGCTGGCATCGTGCACCGCCGTCGGGCCGGAGTCGCGCAGCCAGACGCGGTCGGTGGGCACGACGTGCAGGTGAACGCGCGCCGGGTCGCAGCCGTGGGCCTCGAGCCTGGCGCGCGCATCCTCGCG
Organism: uncultured Gemmatimonadaceae bacterium; assembly: GCA_963761075.1. Classification (GTDB taxonomy): domain Bacteria; phylum Gemmatimonadota; class Gemmatimonadetes; order Gemmatimonadales; family Gemmatimonadaceae; genus CAVXFN01. The sequence goes on along the minus strand of CAVXFN010000005.1, from coordinate 213,015 downwards.
CACGTCGTCGTCGTGGCAGAGGATCTCGACGATCTCGGCGCGCTGCAGCACCCGGACGATCTCGGCGTAGACCCAGGGAATGGCGCCGAGCTTGCCCGGCCAGTCCGGCTCGTGGTGGGGCCACGCGATCCAGGTGGCGCGATGCGGGGCCCATTCGGCAGGCATTCGCAGGAGCGTTGCAGGTGCGACGACGCCCACAGCCGGCTCCGGGGAGCCCGGCTCCCGTGCGGGAGCCGAGGGGCCGCTCATGCGAGAAACCGGCTCAGTATTCCCTGGTAGGCGTCGACGCGACGGTCGCGCAGGAATGGCCAGTTGCGTCGGGTTTCCTCGATGAGCGCCGGATCGCACGTTGCCACGACGACGCCGGGGTGCTCGTCGGCCTCGGCGAGGATGCGCCCGAACGGGTCGCTCACGAACGAATGCCCGAAGAACTCGATGCCGTCGGTGCCGGGCTCGGGCTCGAGCCCGACGCGATTGGCGGCGGCCACGAAGACCCCGTTGGCGATGGCGTGCGCGCGCTGGGCGGTGCGCCAGGCGTCGAGCTGTGCCGCGCCGAAGCGAGCCTTCTCCGCCGGGTGCCATCCGATGGCCGTGGGATAGCAGAGGAGCTCGGCCCCCAGGAGCGAGGTGATCCGCGCCGCCTCGGGATACCACTGGTCCCAGCAGATCAGGACGCCGACGTCCGCATAACGAGTCCGCCAGACGCGAAAGCCGTGCGAACCCCGCGACGCACCGGCGGTCGCGGGGGCCGAATCGTCGGCGTCGCCCGGCGTGAAGTAGTACTTCTCCTCGAAGAGGGGGTCGTGCGGAATGTGCATCTTGCGGTAGACGCCGAGCAGCGCGCCGTCGGCGTCGATGACGGCGGCGGAGTTGCGGTAGATCCCCGATGCCTGCCGCTCGTAGAGCGGCGTGACGATGACGACCGCCAGTTCCGTGGCCAGCCGTTGCAGGCGCTCGGTCGTCGGTCCGGGTACCGGCTCGGCCAGGTTGAAACGCTCGATGCGCAGCGACTTGCAGAAGTACGGTGCGTTGAAGAGCTCCTGGAGGCAGATCACCTGCGCCCCCCGGCGATGCGCCTCGCGGATGCGCGTCACCGTGCGCTCGAGGTTGTCGGCGCTGTCCTCGGAGGCACTCTCCTGCACCAGTCCAACCACGAAGGGAGGCCGTGTCATCCGGGAAAAGCTGACGGATTACGCGTCGTTCGGAAAGACGGCGCGCAGCGCGAACTCGCGCGCGCCGGCGGGTGCCGGTACGGTCGCACCGGCAGGGAGGTGCAGGCAGAATTCGGTTGCCGGGCCGAGTGTCATCTGTCGCTGCCACAGCGCACCGCCCGTGGACGTCACGAGCGGCGCCAGCCTGTCGTAGAAGGCGGCATACGGCAGGTCGCGCGGCTTCTCGAACCAGTACGCCGTGTGCACCGCGACGGCGGGGTCCCCCAGGCGGGGCCGATAGAGACCCGCGGTGCCGCCGGCCGCCATCGCCGCGGCGCCGTCATGCGGCAGGAGCCGGCTGCCCGACACGGCAGCATCATTCAGGGCATCGAGGTGGGCGCTTCCGGCGAGGTGATACCAGTCCTCGTAGGCATCGCCTCCGTCGTTCGCCCATGGCGCTCCGCGGAGGGCGAAGGCGCGCGAGTGGACGAAGCCCGCCGGCGGCGCGGAGGCGAGCGCGGCGTGGAAGTGGCACAGCCGGCGTTCGTACGCGGCGGCTGTGGCGTCCGGCAGCTTCCAGTGCCAGAAGACGTATGCCAGCATGGGCGGGTGAGTGAACTGTGAATCCCGGGCGGCGCCGGGTCAGCGTCCGCCCTCCGGGGCGGGCGCGGCCAGGGCGACGATCAGGTCATTGACGTTGGTACCGGTGGGTCCGGTCCGGAGAAGCGCGCCGGTGGCGTCGAGCGCCTCGTACGATCGGTGCCACGCCAGTGCGTCGTCGGGATCGCTGCCGGACGCCAGCAGGCGTGCCCAGGTGTTCGCGTCGACGATGGCGCCGGCAGCGTCGGTCGGGCCATCACGACCGTCCGTTCCTGCCGCCAGGACCTGGATGGCATCGCCACGCACGCCGAGGTGGTGCAGCGTGCGCGCGCACGACAGCGCGAACTCCTGGCAGCGCCCTCCGGTTCCCGACGGCCGGGCAGCGAGGGTCACGGTGGTCTCCCCGGCCAGCACCAGCGCGGCGCGATCGCCGGACGCTGCATCGCGCGAGAGCACCTCTCGTCGCCAGGCCGCGATCCGGCTGGCGAACGCCGCGCCCATGTCCGCGGCCTCGCCCTGCAATGGCGTCGGGTCGACGTCCACGGGGAAGGCGCCTGATGAGCGCAGCGTGTCGGCGGCGCCGCGCAGCGCCGCATGGTAGTCCAGCACCACGTGAACAGACGTCGTGCCGAAGCGTGGCGCGGACGGCTTCGGTGTCTCGGGCAGGCGTCCCGCCGCGACGTCGGAGAGATAGGCGCCGACCGCCGCGGGAAGGAGCGGCTCGAGTCCGCGCGCGCCGATCATCGCGCGCAGCGTCGTCGCCGTTTCCGGGTCGGCGGAGCACGGCCCGGATGCGACCGTCGACGGGTCGGCATCGAGCACGTCGGACGCGATGAGGCAGTGTACCCGGCGTGAGGCCAGGGCACTCGCGAGTCGTCCGGCGCCCCAACGCAGCAGGCGTCTCCGGAGCGCATTCATCGTGATGATGTCGACCCCCGACGCGAGGAGCGCGGCGAAGGTCTCCTGCAGGGCCGCCACCGGCACGCCCTCGACAGGCGCCGCCACCAGGCTCGTACCGCCGCCGGAGATGAGCACCAGTGCGTCCTCGTCCGGTCCCGCGACATCGAGCGCCGCGCCGAGCCGAGTCGCGGCCGCGGCGGAACGCGGACCCGGCAGCGGATGGTCGCCGATGATGGAGGGGAGGCCGTGGGCGGCGCCGGGGTCGTCGGCGTGGGCCACGACGAGGCCGCCGTCGATCGCAACTCCCCGCGCGTCCAGCGCCGCACGCGCCCCCGATGCCATGGCGTGGGCCGCCTTGCCTAACGCAAAGAGCCGCACGCGGGGCGCAAGGTCCGGCAGCGCCATCACCGCCGCGCGGGAGGTCGCCACCGGATCGGCGGCGGCCACCGCCGCCTGGAATGCCGACGACAGGCGCCGGCGCGCTTCGCCCTCGTGCATCGTGGCCACCCGCGAAAAAAAGCGCCCCGGCGGGTGGCCGGGGCGTCCCTGGCTCAGAGCGAGCCGCCCTCCTTCGGTTGCGGCAGGAGCTTGCCGACGGCCTCCTGCAGCTCCGTGTACGCGTCCTGCGCCAGGACCCGGAACGGGAGCGCCTTGTACGTCACGTGCCCCGTCTGGTCGATGACGTACAGGTGCCGGCTGTCGGCGTGGCTCTTTTCGCTGTACGCCTCGTACAAGCGACTCACCTTGGCGTCGGCATCGCTCATCACCATGATGGGGAAGTCCGACTGCCGGAACCAGTTCTCGAGCGTGGTGTCGGGGTCGACGCTGATGCCCAGCACGACCACGTGGTGTCCGTTGTTGAAGAGCGTGGCGTACTGATCACGGTACGCCTCCATTTGGACCGTTCAACCCTTGCTCCGGGCCTTGGGAAAGAACGCCAGCACCACGACGTTGCCGCGGAAATCGGAGAGCTTCTGCGGTGTGGCCAGCCGCCCGTAGCGCGTGATGCCCGTGAACTCGAAGTCCGGGGCCATGTCGCCGACCTTCGGACCGACCTCCGGCTGGGTTGCCTGCTGCGCGGCCAGCGGGGCCGCGATCGCCAGGACCGCCGCGGCAGTCGCGAGGCGACGGACAGTTGCAAGCTGCATTGTCACTCCGGTCGCGGAATGGGAAGCAGAACAATGAACTCCGATGCCGCGCTGCGCAACGCGGAAGGCGGGCTGGCGCAATCGCCCCGTGCCTCCCGGCCTCAGCGTTCGGGCACCGCGATCCGGAGCCGGGAAGGAACGCAGGCGATCGAGACCTGGTTGGCGGAGGCCTGGATGAGCTCCCCGTCGATGTCCAGGAGGGGCGGGCGATCGAGCACGACCGTGGTGGTGCGCACGAGCTGGCGACGGACCTCGGGCGCTCCGAGATGGCGGCCCATGCGGACGCGGCCGAAGAGGGCGAGTCGCGCGCAGGAGCGTCGCATCACGGACGGTCACGAGGTCGAGCAGTCCATCGGTCACACTCGCCCCGGGTGCGACGCGAAAGCCGCCGCCGAAGCGGGGGCTGTTGGACGCGATGATCGCGAGCATCGGGACCGTCGATCCGGCTGGCGCCTCGTCGATCGCGATGCGCGCCGGCAGGGCCCGGAACGACGCCAGCCGGGGGAGAGCGGCGGCGATGTAGAGCAGCGGTCCCCGCAGCAGCGGGATCCGCGCGGTCGCCACCACGACCTCCGTCTCGATGCCGATGCCGGCGACGTTCAGGAAGTGCTCGCCATCCACGCGTCCCAGGTCGACGCGGGCCTCGGCGGTCCCGATGGCCACGCGGACGAGGGCGCCCAGGTCGTGCATCGGCAAGCCGAGGCCGTGACCGAAGTCGTTCCCCGTGCCAGCCGGGATCAGCGCCAGCCGCGCGTCTCGCCCACTCTCGACGATGCCGCGCGCGACATTGCCCCACGTGCCGTCGCCACCCAGGGCGATGATGGTCCCGGCGCCGGACGCGGCGGCCTCGCGCGCGAGCCGGCGCTCGTCACCCGGGGCCGTCGTGACAAGTACGTCGCAGGAGCCGGCGGCGGCGAGGGCCTCGCGCACGGCCGGCAGCCGACGGGCGCCCCGGCCCCGTCCCGAGGCCGGGTTGGCGATGAGGATGATGCCCGTCGTCAGGCGCGGGCCAGCTGTCTCAGGACGTACTGAAGGATCCCGCCGTGACGGTAGTAGTTGAGCTCCTCGGGCGTGTCGATGCGTGCCCGCACCGGGAAGCGGACGTCCGGCGCGCCGGCGCGATGCACCACCACCGTGAGCCGTGCCCGCGTCGGCATCTCCGGGACCAGTCCCTCGATGTCATATGTCTCGAAGCCCGTCAGGCCTGACGACTGACGCGTCGCACCGTCGGCGAACTCCAGCGGCAGGACCCCCATGCCCACCAGGTTCGATCGGTGAATGCGCTCGAACGACTCGGCAATCACGGCGCGCACGCCGAGGAGGGCAGTCCCCTTCGCTGCCCAGTCACGCGACGATCCGGTACCGTATTCCTTGCCGGCAATCACCACCAGCGGCGTCCCGGCTCGTTGGTACGAGATGGCGGCGTCATACACGGCCACCGGCTCCGATCCCGGGGCGGTCGCCGTCCACCATCCCTCGCGCCCCCCGGCAAGCTCGTTCCGCAACCGGATGTTCGCGAAGGTGCCGCGCATCATCACCTCGTGATTGCCGCGCCGCGATCCGTACGAGTTGAAGTCTTTCCTGGCCACTCCCTGCGCCAGGAGCCACTGTCCGGCGGGGCTCTTCTCCGCGATCGAGCCCGCCGGCGAGATATGGTCCGTCGTGATCGAGTCCCCGTAGAGTCCCAGCACGCGCGCCCCGTGAATGGGCGTGATGCCGGGGGGCTCCATCGTCATCCCCTCGAAGTACGGCGGGTCCTTCACGTAGGTCGAGGCCGCACTCCACGCGTAGCGGTCACCGGTGGGGGCCGGGAGTGCCTGCCATTCGGCGTCGCCGGCAAAGACGTTGGCGTACTCCTTGGTGAACATCTCTCGCTTGACCGAACGCAGGATCTCCTCCTGCACCTCCTGCGGCGACGGCCAGATGTCGCGCAGGAAGACCGGCCCGTCGGCGCCGAGTCCCAGCGGCTCGGTCTGCATGTCGATGTCCATCCGGCCGGCAAGCGCGTAGGCCACCACCAGTGGCGGCGACGCGAGATAGTTGAAGCGCGTCTGCGGATTGACGCGCCCCTCGAAGTTGCGGTTTCCGGACAGCACGGCGGCCACCACCAGCTGACCCTCCTCGACTGCCGCGCTGATCTCCGCCGGCAGCGGGCCGGAGTTGCCGATGCACGTCGTGCAGCCGTACCCGACGACGGCGAAGCCGAGCGTCTCGAGGTCGGGCATCACGCCCGACTTCGTGAAATAGTCGGTCACCACCTTGGAGCCCGGTGCCAGCGACGTCTTCACCCAAGGCTTCGACCGCAGTCCCTTGCGGACCGCGTTTCGCGCCAGGAGCCCGGCGGCGAGCATCACCGACGGATTCGAGGTGTTGGTGCAGCTCGTGATCGCGGCGATCACGACGGCACCGTGACGGAGGTGCATCGACTCGCCGTTCATCTCCACGGCCACGCCGGGATGCTCCTGCGCGGCACCCTCCGCGTCCATGCGCGACATCGCCGTGGCGACGCCACCGTTGGCGGGCGCGGCCACCGGCGCCGGACGCGCGGGGGCCCCCGCGCCGAGCCGCTGCAGCTCCCCGGAGAGCGCATCGCGGAACATGGCCTTCGATCGGGTGAGCGGCACGCGATCCTGCGGCCGCTTCGGTCCGGCGAGGCTCGGCTCCACCGTGGAGAGGTCGAGTTCGACAAGGTCCGAGAATTCGGGATCGGGCGTCTTGTCGGTGCGGAAGAGCCCCTGCTCCTTGCAGTACGACTCCACGAGCTGCACGTGGTCCTCGTCCCGCCCGCTGAGCCGGAGGTAGCGCAACGTCTCGTCATCGACGGGGAAGAACCCCATCGTGGCGCCGTACTCGGGCGACATGTTGGCGATCGTCGCGCGATCGGCGAGCGAGAGCGACGACAGCCCGGCGCCGAAATACTCGACGAACTTCCCGACGACCTTCTTCTTGCGGAGGATCTCGGTCACCGTGAGGACCAGGTCGGTGGCCGTGGCGCCGGCCGGGAGCTTGCCGTGCAGCTTGAAGCCGACCACCTCGGGAATCAGCATCGACACCGGCTGGCCGAGCATCGCGGCCTCAGCCTCGATTCCCCCGACCCCCCAGCCCATCACGCCGAGCCCGTTGATCATCGTGGTGTGCGAGTCCGTGCCGACCAGCGAATCGGGATACGCGTAGGTCTCCCCGGCCTCCGTGCGGGTGAAGACCACCCGGCCGAGATACTCGAGATTGACCTGGTGACAGATTCCCGTTCCCGGCGGAACGACCCGGAAGTTCTGGAGGGCGTTCTGTCCCCAGCGCAGGAACTCGTACCGTTCGCGATTCCGCTGGAACTCCAGCCCGGTGTTGATGAGGAAGGCCGCCTCGGTGCCGTACTCGTCGACCTGTACCGAGTGGTCGATGACGAGGTCCACCGGCTGCAGCGGGTTGATGCGCGTCGCGTCGCCGCCGAGCCTGACGATGGCGTCGCGCATCGCGGCGAGGTCGACGACGCAGGGAACGCCGGTGAAGTCCTGGAGGAGGACGCGGCTGGTGCGGAAGGCGATTTCCTTCTCCTGGGGCCGGGAGACGTCCCAGCGCGCCAGCGCTTCCACGTCCGCCTTGTGCACCGAGACGTCGTCCTCGCCGCGCAGCAGGTTCTCCAGGAGAACGCGCAGCGAGAAGGGGAGGCGGTCGACTCGGCTTCCCGGAAGGGAGCGGAGCGCGTCGAGGCGGAAGATCGAGAACCGGCGCCCGCCAACGGTAAGGGGGGCGCGTGAACCGAACGAATTCGTGTAGGGCATGGCGTGGGTCGGGTCGGCACGGAGAGGATCGTCCGCGCGGAACGCGCGGAGCGGCGCCGGCGCTCACGGCGCGCGGTCGGCACCTACGCGGCGGCACCAGGCGCGCCGGCGGGTCCCTCCGCGTTGCGACGGCGATTGTAATCTAGCAACATCCGTCGAACGCGATCAGCAGCCACCCTCGCATACGGAGCCAGCAGCGGATGTCCCGTGCGTTTGTAGACGACGACCGCGACGATTCCGGCAGGCCGCGACGGCGCTTCTTCCTGCCACCGCGCGAGGACGCCGGGTTCGACGAAGCTGCCGCCCGCGCGCTCCTCGAGGGCGCGCGCGACGGCGACACGGGCGATGCCGAGAAGGCGACGGGCTACTACTGGGGGGAGCCCCGGTTGCGCCCGTTCGTCGAGCGGGTGCTGGCCGAGGCCGAGACGGCCGGCGACGAGCGGTTGGAGCAGCTGGCGCGGCGATTCCTGAAGTGACGCTTCCGTCCGGCGGACGACGCTGGATGCTGCCGGCTCAGCTCGCGGCCTCGAGCGCCGGCATGACCGGCCGGACCCCGAGCGCGCCGGTGGGGCAGTGCCTGACGAACTCGCCGTCGGCGGGGGACCACTCCACGACCTCCCGTCGCGGGACCGCGATGCCCTGCCGGTCGAGGGAGAGCAGGCCGGGCGCACCGGCCACGCACAGGCCGCACCCGTTGCACTTCGCGCGATCCACGGCGACCTGCATCAGGCGCCGCGGGTAGACGCCGCCCTCGGCGCGAAGCCAGAGGTCGACGTGGCGCAGGGCCTCGATGGTCGCTTCGTAGCCGGCCGCGATCACCTCGTCGGTGGCGTCGAAGCGGAACCAGCCGAACTGCGAAACGCGGGGGCGGACCAGCAACAGGGGCGGGCCGGACCAGTGCTGCAGCGGCGTGGCCTGCAGCGCGTGCATCATCACCGTGGCGGCCCGCATCGAGATCGAGGCGAACCCGGATGTGGCGACGCGGTCGTCGGCCTCCACGTCGCTGTTCCCCACGTCGACGGCGATCAGCGCGTCCACGGTCGGCGCGACCGCGGTGACGGGCAGGTTGTCCACGGTGCCGCCATCGATGCAGACGCGCCCGTCGACGCGGCCGGGTGGGAAGAAACCGGGTAGCGCGCAGGACGCGTAGACCGCCTCGTCGACGTAGACGTCGCGGTAGCCTCGAAGTCCCCAGACGAGCTGGGTGCCACGCTCGAGGTCTACCGTGTTGACGAAGAGTGGAGTGGCGAGGTCGTCGAAGCGCACATGCGGGACGACACTGCCAATGAGACGTCGCATCGGCTCCTCGAGGTAGATCGAGGGGGAGCGCATCCGCTCCAGCAGCATTCCGACGTGATTGATCCGGAAGAGGTCGCGGCGGCGAAGGGCGCGGGCGCGCTCGGCCAGCAGCTCGTGGCTGGCGCCGGTGACCCAGGCGGCGGCGATCAGGGCCCCGATGCTGGAGCCGGCGTAGTGGGTGGGCCGGAGCCCGTACTCGGCGAGCGCCCGGAGGACGCCAATGTGCGCAAAGCCCTTGAGGCCCCCGCCACCGAGGACCAGGGCGATCCGTGCGCCATCGAGACGGGTTGCGTTAGGCATCCGACCTCCTGCCGGCGAGCGTGCCGTGCCGTACCGGGCACACGCCTCACTCCGCCATACCCCGGCGATGCACCGTCCGTGCCACGACGTGGCGGTGGGGCGGGGCACGCCGTCCACGGGCCCCGCGATGCCGCGTGACGAGGCGCACCAGTTCCCCGCCGCTGGACGCGTCACTGGACGCGTCACCGAAGGCGCCGCGGGACGAGCCCGGGTGCTGCGTGCCGTACACCGTCGGCGGTACATTCCGCGCCATGGCTGCCACCGACCCACTGCTCGACTTCCGGCCGGAATTCCCGATCCTGGAGCGGTCCAACTACCTGGTATCGAACTCGCTCGGTGCCATGCCGCGCGGCGTCCCGGCGCAACTCGCCGCCTATGCCGACGCCTGGGCGACGCACGGCGTCAGGGCCTGGGCGCGCGGCTGGTGGGAGATGCCCGGCGAGGTCGGGAACGCCATCGCGCCGCTGATCGGCGCGTTGCCTGGCGAGGTCGTGATGGTACCGAACGTCACGCTGGCGCAGACGACGATCCTGTCGGCGCTTTCCTTTGCGGCGCCAAGGAATCGCATCGTGATGACGGCCCTCGACTTCCCGTCGGTACTCTATGCGTACGAGGCCCTGGCGCGTCGCTTCGGCGCGGAGGTCGTGGTGATTCTGTCGGAGGACGGGATCTCCATCGACGAGGATCGCCTGCTCGCCGCGGTCGACGATCGGACCGCCCTCGTGTCGATTTCGCACGTGTTGTTCCGATCCGCCTACATCATGGACGCGGCGCGTATCGTACGACACGCCCACACCGTCGGGGCGCTGGTCTCGCTCGACGCGTTCCACTCCGTCGGCGTGATGCCGGTGGACGTGAAGGCGATCGGCACGGATTTCCTGACCGGGGGCGTGCTCAAGTGGCTCTGCGGCGGGCCCGGAGGCTGCTTCCTTTATGCGTCGCCGGACATGACGCGCCGTTTCGCCCCCACCGTGACGGGATGGCAGGCCCACGCCCGACCGTTCGCCTTCGAGCCGGACATGGAATACGCCACAAGTGCGTTCCGCTGGCTGGGCGGAACGCCACCGGTTCCGGCGCTGTACGCGGCCACCGAGGGGCCGCGAATCGTTCGCGCCGCCACTCCGGCGGCCATCCGCGCCAAGTCCACCCGTCAAACGAGTCGATTGATCGAACTGGCCGACCGGCGGGGATACACCGTGCATGCCCCGCGCGAGGCGGCCCGGCGAGGCGGGACCGTGGCCTTCGACGTGCCGCACGGCTACGAGGTCGCGCAGTACCTGCTGGCACACGACGTCTTCGTGGACTACCGTCCCGGCGCGGGCATCCGGGTGGCGCCGCACTTCTACACGCGGGACGAGGAACTCGAGGCGGCGGTGTCGGCGATGGCGGAGGCGCTGCACTCCGGCGACTGGGCGCACTTCGCCGGCCGCGGCTCGGTGGTGACCTGATGCGACAGGGATCTGGCGCGGTCGAGTATATTCCCGCCAGCGCCTCCGCTCGTCAGACCTCCCATTCTTTACCATCCCTTCGCATGCCGACGCCGCCCAAGAAACTCCGGAAGCAGTACGCCAACGAGAAGCACCCCGAGATCGTGCTGCGCTTCGAGGATGGCCACGAGATCAAGATCCCCAAGGGGAGCACGAAGTCGTTCGACGCCTGGGCCGGCGAGCGCGTGAAGATCCTGGCCGTCTGGGATCACACGTCGGGCGAGCGCGAAAAGGTCGACACCTGGCTCGCCGAGCAGTTTCCCGACGGCGACTAGCGCGCGGACAGTTCGCGGGCGGTGCAGGGCGGTTCGGTGACGGACGCGACCCCTCCGGGGACGGGGCTCCGGCACTCGCCGGATGTCGCCGCGGCGCTCGCGCGCGGAGCACCGGTGGTCGGGCTGGAGACGTCGGTCGTCGCGCAGGGATTGCCGGTGCCGCAGAACGCCGACGCCGCGCGGCGGATGTGCGAGGCCATTTCGTCGGCGGGAGCGACTCCCGTGTTCACCGCGATCGTCGCGGGGGAGCCGGCGGCAGGACTCACGCCTTCCGAGCTCGATCGCTTCCTGCGCCGTGATGGCGTTGCCAAGGCGTCGTCGCGTGACCTGCCCCTTGCGATTGCCCGTGGCGGGGACGCGGCCACGACGGTTGCGGGCGCCCTGTGGCTCTGCCGCCTCGCCGGCATCCCGGTCCTTGCGACGGGCGGTATCGGCGGCGTGCACCGCGGGGGAGACGGTGCCCATGACGAGTCGGCGGACCTGCTCGAACTCTCACGGTCGCCGCTGATCGTGGTCTGCTCGGGGGCGAAATCACTCCTCGATCTCCCGGCGACGGTGGAGCGACTGGAGACGCTGGGCGTCACCGTCGTCGGTTATCGCACGGCGGCGTTTCCCGGGTTCCACTTCGCCGACACCGGACTGCCGGTTTCGGCCACGGTCGACACGCCTGCGGAGGTGGTGGCAATCTTCCGCGCGCAGCGCCGCCTCGAGTTGCCGGGCGCGATGCTCCTGGTGCAGCCGCCACCGGTGGCCGACGCGCTCACCCGGGACGAAGTGGAGGCGAGCGTGGCGCTGGCGCTCGATGAGGCGTCGCGCGCCGGCGTTCGCGGGCCGGCGACCACGCCCTTCCTGCTGGCGTCGATTGCCCGCCACACCTCGGGACGCTCCCTCAGGGCCAATCTCGCGCTTCTGGAAGCGAATGCGCTGCTGGCGGCCACCGTGGCCTCGGCGCTGCACTCACAGGAACGGGGGCTGCCCAATGGACGAACGGAGTGAAACCGGTGGTGTGACGCCGCACACGGGCCTGCCCGGGCCGTGCCGTCGCGCCTGCGCCAACCGTCCTCTCCTACGGATGGGCGCCCCGATCCGCGCGACGTGCGCGCGCGCGAGGCGTGCACATCACTGTTGAACTTCACGTCACCCGAATTGTACTATAGGCACGCACTCTCGTACCGGAGGACAGTCGAGAAATGCCGGCTCCCTTCATGAGCTCCGAGGAGTACGACGAACGCGCGCACTCGCTCTATAACGAAGGGCGGTACGACGAGGCGCTCGACGTGCTCCGCGAAGGTCTGGCACTCTACCCGCACGCGGTGGAGCTGCACGTCGGGGTCGGCTACGCCCGCCTCGCCCGCGAGGAATTCGCGTGGGCGCGTCGCAGCTTCGAGGAAGCGCTGGTGCTCGACGCCGAGCATGAGGACGCGCTGGCGGGCTTCGGCGAGACGCTGCTGCGATTCGGCCAGTCGCGTGAGGCACTCGCGACCTTTCGCCAGGTGCTCGAGCTCGGATACGAGGACGACGTCGAGCTCATGCTCCAGATTGGCAGGGCGCTCTTCCGGGACGGCCTCGTCGAGGAGGCAAAGGAGTTCTTCGAGATCGCGGTGCGGCAGGCGCCGGAGTCGGCCGAGGCCGTTTCACTCGTTGGCTTCGCGCAGCACCGCCTCGGTGACGACGATGCGGCCATCGCGAGCCTGCGCCGCGCGCTGCAGCTCGATGGCGACCACGCCGAGGCCCGCATCTACCTCGGCAACATCCTGTACGACCGCGGCGAGCTCGAGGCGGCGCTGTATCACCTCGACCGGACGGCGCCCGAGGACCACTGGGACGAGCTGGGCATCTGGCGCCTGATCGAGCTGAAGAAGACGATCCATCGCATCGCCGAGGACGACGTCGACATCAAGCGCTGGGAATCCCGGCTCGCGGAGCTGGCCGGCGAACCCGACGACATCGATGAGATGCTGCAGGAGATCGAGCAGCGCGCGGCGGACGAAGCCCAGCGCGACGCCCGGCAGCAGCTCGAGCTCTTCGGCCACCTGCTCCTCGACTTCGCCGATCATCACCGCGATCCCGTGCGGCATCGCATCCTCACCCGCGACGGCCACCCGTTCGAGGGAACGTGGGAGCAGATCGTCTCGTCCATGCGCGACGCGAACACGACGTTCACGGGGCGCTCGCTGCATGAGTTCATGATGAACGAGGCGCGTCGCGGCTACTCCCTCACCGGTGTGATCATCCCGACCGGTGATGCGGAGAGCTTCATTCGCGGCAGCGCCGACGCCGGGTTGCTCCGCATCCTGCTGTGACGGCACCGGGCGTTCGCTCGGCGCTGGCATCGCTCGATGCGACCCGCGCCGGGGTCGAACGACTCGACGACGCGCGCCACCCCGAGGAGAACGCCGCGGACCTCATCGACGCCTGGAAGGGTGCCCAGGAGACCCTCCGCGGCGCACTCGGCCTGACGACACTCGCCGGCAACGGCCTGATTCGCGAGGCTCGCCAGCGCGAGGTGCTGACGCTCGACCAGGCCCACGCCCTGGTGGCGTTCGGAGCCGCGGCCGAACGTGCACACGAAGCGACGTATGCTCCAACCGCCGGGGATCTCGAGGCGGTGCGGGCCGGGTTCCACGTCCTCGAGGCCGCGTTGCGCGGCGCGCCGCCCGGTCCGGTCTCCCCACTGTCCGAAAGCGACACGCCAACGCCCGAATCAGTCCCCTCCGAAGGCGCGAACGCGTCCGCGCACGAAGTCCCTGCGCCGGTACCGGATCGCGAGGCGGCGACGCCCCGTCGGAATGTCCTCGGAGGGGTGCTGCTGGCCATCGCATTGCTCGCGCTCGCCGGCGCGGCGGGATACTACGCCTGGCATTTCCGGGGTGGACCGGACCACCTGGCTCGGGGGGTCGAGGCGTATCAGGCGGGTGACCCCGGATCGGCGCAGCGCGAATTCGAGGCGGCGGAGCGGGCCATGCCCGACGCCGCGCTTCCGCATGTGTACCTCGCGCGACTGGCTCGCGAGGGTGGCGACCTGCCCACCGCGGTCAACGAACTGACGACAGCAATCCGGCTCGAGCCCGACAACGCGCTCGCCCTGCGGGAGATGGGCTCCTACTCGCTGGCGATCGGAAGCCTGGACCTGGCGCGACGGTTCTACGTGCGCGCGCTGGAGCACGATCCCACCGACAGTCCTGCGCTGGGGTATCTTGGGTGCACTCTCACGCGCCTCGGTCGCACCGATGAGGCGCAGGAGTTCCTGCGCCGTGCTGGCGAGGGGCCTTGGAGCCCGTGCGTTGCGCGCGCGAGAGCCCCAGGGCGCTGATCGCCACGGCAGCGGAGGTCGGCTCGTCGCCCGCATCGCCCGGTTGTCGCCGCGCCGGAGCGCGTCGCCCCCGATCGCGACATATGACGTCGCCCTGCCATCCCCCTGATCCCTCTCGTGTTCGACAACGTTCTTCGCACCCGGCTCAACAACGGACTCACGGTCCTCGTACGTCGCGACGACTCGGCTCCCGTCGCGGCGGTGGTCACCCACGTAAAGGCCGGGTATTTCGACGAGGGCGACGATGAGGTCGGGATCTCGCACGTGCTCGAGCACATGTTCTTCAAGGGCACACCGACGCGGGGCGTGGGCGAGGTCGCACGGGAGACGAAGGCGCACGGCGGCTACCTGAACGCCCACACGATCTACGACCACACCAGTTACATGGCGGTGCTGCCGCGCGAGGGCTTCCTCCGCGGCCTCGAGATCCAGGCCGACGCATTCGCGAACGCCCTCATCGATGCAGGTGAGCTGGGCCGGGAGCTCGAGGTGATCATCCAGGAGGCCAAGCGGAAGCTCGATGCGCCGGGCGCCGTCACCATCGAGTCGCTGTACGCCCTGCTGCACGACAGGCACCGTATCAGGCGCTGGCGCATCGGCCGCGAGGAGTCCCTGCGCGCGCTGACCCGGGAACGGGTCGCGGGGTTCCACCGCAACTTCTACCGCCCCGGGAATACCGTCCTGGCGATCGTCGGCGACGTCGACGTGGATGCCACCATGGGCCGCGTCGCCTCGCTGTACGGAGGGCTGGCCGACCAGCCGGTGGAGCGAATCCCCGGTCCCGACGAGATTGCCCCTCCCGGCTTTCGTTACCGGGAGATCACGGGAGACATCGCGCAGGCGCACTTCGCGATCGGGTGGCGCACGCCGGGCACGCTGCACGTCGATACGCCGGCGCTCGACCTGTTCGCGCTGGCGCTGGGGGAGGGGCGTGGTTCGCGACTATATCGCGAGGTGCGCGAACGAGAGCTTGCGTCGCAGGTGAGCGCGTTCAACTACACGCCAGACGGACTCGGCGTTTTTGCGCTGACAGGTGAGGGACCAGCGCCGCGCCTGTCCGATGCGCTCCCGGCAACCTGGCAGGCCGCACGCCGATTGTGCGACGATGGTCCGCAAGCGGGCGAGCTCGAACGGGCCCGGCGGCTCTTCGAGGCGCGGTGGTTGCGCCGCCTGGAGTCCATGGAGGGACAGGCCGACCTGTTGGCCTCGTGGGAGGCTGCTGGTCACTGGCAGCTTTCGCAGCGCTACTTCGACAGCATCATGTCCCTGGAGGCGGCGCAGGTGGCCGCAGTGGCCCGCCGTTATCTCGATCCCTCCGAGGCGTCGGTGCTCGTCTATCAGGCGTCGGGCGAGGTTCGCCTTGCGGCCGATGCCGCCGAGGCCAGCGCGCGGCTGCGCGACGTGACGCGGCCGTCGGTCGCGGGCAGTCCGCTCCCGATTGACTCCGCGGTTGGAGCGCCGGCGATCGTGCGGCACGGCCCCGTGGTCGAGGAGCGCCGCGCGGGCGCGACCGTCGTCTTCCGGACGGCTGCCGGCGTGCCCGTGCTCGTGCGACAGCGTCCCGGTGCGTCGATGGCGCACGTGGGCATCCAGTTCGCCACCGGGTCGTCCCTCGATCCTGAAGGCCAGTCGGGACTCGCCATGCTCGTCGGCCGCACGGCGCTGAAGGGAACCACGCGCCGGAGCGCGGAGGCGATCGCGTTCGAGTCGGAAGTGCTGGGCGGCGTCATCACGCCCGCGGTGAGCAGCGACGGCCAGGGCTGGACGCTCTCGGTGCCCGCGCCGCGCCTCGGGGATGCCGTCGCCCTCCTGGCCGACGTGGTACAGCACCCGGTCTTCGACGAGGCGGCGCTCGAGACCGAGCGCGCGATGGCGCTCGCGCATCTCTCGCAGTTGCGCGACGACATGTTCCGGTATCCGGTGCGCCTGGCGACGGCGGCGGCCTTCCCGGGACACCCCTACGGACGGGGCGCGCTCGGCAGCGAGGAGACGTTGCGCGCGGTAACCGCGGAGGCGCTGCGCGCGTGGCATGCGGCCCATGTGCTCTCGGCGCCGGTGGTGATGGCGGTCGTGTCCGGCGCCGTACCTGACGAGGCAGCCGGCCTGCTCGCCGGGGCGTTCGGCGACATCCGGCCGGTCGCGCCCAGTCCGGGCACGACGCCTGCCTGGCCGCACGACGGGTCGGAGCGCGCCGAGTCGCGGGAGCGCGCGCAGACCGCGCTGGCGATGGCGTTTCCGTCGCCGGACCGCCGATCCGTCGACCGGATCACGGTCCGCGTCCTGGCGTCGATCGTGAGCGGGCTGGGCGGGCGGTTCTTCGAGGCGCTGCGTGAGGCGCGGTCGCTTGCCTACACGGTGACGGCGTATCCGGTGGAGCGTGCGATGGCGGGACTCTTCGTGGCGTACATCGCCACCTCGCCGGACCTGGAGGAAGAGGCGCGACGCGGGCTTGTCGACGAGTTCGAGCGGCTTCGGACGGCGCCGGTGACGGACTCCGAGCTGGATCGGGCGCGGACGTACACCCTGGGTGCCCACGCCATTTCCCGGCAGCACGGCGCCACGGTGCTGGCGGAACTGGTGGACGCGTGGCTGTTCGGCGGGGGCGCCGGGGAACCCGACCTGTTCGAGGAGCGCGTGCGGGGAGTGACCGCGGCGGGGATCCAGGCGCTGGCCGGGCGGCACTTCGACCCGGCGTACCGGGTGGAGGGCATCGTGCGCGGGACGCCGGCGGCACGTTAGGCGCCGCCGCCGCGGCGCGCGTCAGGGCGCCGGGACCGTCACGATCTTTCCCAGGAACAGGATCGTGCCGGAGAGCCGCTCGCGGAGCGCGAACAGGAACGGACGATCGACGTGAATGGCGGCGGGGAGGGAAACCGTGCCGATGCCGATCCCGGTGACGGCGGCGGCCTCGGTGCCCACCTCGTCCACGTCGACGTAGGTCTTCTGCTTCACGAAGCTGATGTACAGCTGGTCCCCCACGGTGCTGCTGATGCGCGTGAAGTCGGCACCGTTGGTGTCGAATGCGCGGACCATGCCCATGCGTTTCAGCGCCTCGTTCAGCTCGCCCCCCCACGCCAGCCTGAACTTCGGCAGGTACAGCTCCGCGCGGGAGTCGGCGAGGGTGGCGACCGCATCCTGCCATCCCTGTCCCGTCAGGCTCGCGGCCATCGCGTTGACCGACAGGCCAGCGTCGGGAACGAGGATCGTCATCACGAACGCATCGCCGCCGTACGGCAACTCGACCACCGTGGCGTTCGCGGTGCGACCGGACCGGAAGCCACCTTCCCGGTGCATCGTCGGCACGTCCGTCGTGCTGCCATCGAGCGCGGTGAACGGGAGGTCGTGCGTCTCCGCCGGGTCGAACTGGTCGCGCCAGTCTCCCTTGAAGTAGACGGCGTTGAGCAGGAGCATCACGAGGTCGGGATCGAGCTGGTCGACCAGTTCGGTGATCCTGCCGTTCGTCCTGTCGCTCACCCAGGCGTTGACGGTGTCGACGGTCGACGGGGCGCTGAAGTCGAGCGCCGAGGTCCTGGCGTCGAAGTACGTCGTGGCGTCGGCGACGTAGGTCGGCTCGATCTCGGGGCCGAAGGCGCTGTCGAAGAAGACGGCGTTCGCGATGCGGAACTCGACGCGGCTGTCGAGGCCACGCAGAAGCGCGATCAACGACTGATAGCCGTGGTTGATGTCGTCGTAGCCGTGGGTTCCGAGTCCCAGCGTGGAGCGCATCTCGTCGAAGGTGGTCGACACCGCTCCGTCGAGCGCCATGCCGAGGGCCATTGTCGCGCTGAGCGGCGAGAGGAAGACGTTGGAATCCGTGGCGGCGGTGTTGATCTCGTGCAGCAACCGGAATCCGAAGCCGTTGGATGCGGCGATCACGTCCTGCTCGGTCGACGTCAGCTCACGGGGGAGGGCGGTGATCTGCCGCGGCGCCTTGTCGGGGCTGGTGGTGTCGCTGTTGCAGGCGGTGGCCAGCGTCGACACGACCAGCAGCAGCGGACCCAAGTGACGTGGAACGGACATCTTCACCTCTCTGGCTTCATGGAAGCAACGCCGCGCACTCCCTTGCGACACCGGACCCGGCCCCCGGCCCCGACCGGCACGCTGCGGCGTCAGCGGTGCTCCGACGGAGGATAGCCAAGTGCGTCGTTCAAAAAGCGCACGAACGGCACCAAGGCCCTGAAATCGCGCTCCACGCGGTCGGCGAGCTTCCGGCTGACCACCTCGTCATCGGTGAGCGACGCGGACGCCGTGAACGAGACGAGAGCGCAGCCAGCGCTCCGCCGGATGTCCCGGCGCATAGCCCCGCGGGAGCCGTGTCAGCATTCGCTCCTCGGTGAGAGGCCCGAACCGGCGCTTGAACGCGGTGCCACTGACGGTCTTCTCGAAGACGCGCTGCCTGGCGACAATGGCGTCGCGCAGCGCGTTGAGGGTGGGGCGCGGGGGCATCCACATGCCGCCGGCCACGATGGAGGATCCCGGCTCGAGGTGGAAGTAGAACCCGGCGCCGGCGCCGTGCGTCTCGCTGCCGACGCCGTGCGACGCATTCCGGTGCATCAGCCAGCACGCGGCGTGGGTCTTGTACGGCGACTTGTCCCTGGAGAACCGTACGTCGCGGTGGATGCGGAAGATCGCGCGCTTGACGTCGCCCTCGATCTCGGGGGCGAATCCGGCGAGCCGGACATCCATTTCCTCGACGAACAGCTTCATCGGGGTGCGGATCTCCTGCTCGTACCGGTCGCGATGCTCCTGGAACCACTCGCGCCTGTTGTTCCGCTTGAGCTGGCGCAGGAAGCGGAGTGCCTCGGGGCGGAAGCCGGGGAAGATCGACATGCCTGGCCCTTCCTCTGTGGGCGATGGCGCCGGTCGCCCGGACGCGCGTGGGTGACGTCTCAGCCGCGTTCGCGGCGTTCGGTGCGCTGGTTCTTCGCCGTGAGTCGTCGCGCCACGACGTCGAGGGCGCGCTGCGGGTGGTGCGTGGGCAGCGCCATGATATCGACGAGGGCGAGTTCCCGCGCCGGCATGGTGTGCAGCGACAGGTGGCAGCCGTCGAGCGGCAGGATGACGCTCAGGCCGCCGTCCGGGTGCTTGAGCACCACCGGCGCGCCGGTGGCGGTCATGCCCGCCGCCCCCGCCGCGGACACGACGACGCCGCTCACGAGGGACGTGTCGGCGAGCAGCAGCGGCGACACCCCGAAGAGGTCGGCGGTGAGGTGGATGACGGCCGGAGGCATCGTCAGCGGCCCCGGCCGGCGCGCGGTCGCACGGTGACGCCTAACGAAGAAGTCGGGAAGGCGGCGGCGGGGGCGGGCGGAGGCGGGCATGGCACCGGGGTGGACGTGGGACGCGCGGGCGTCGTGGTGCTTCCGCGCCAAGATACCGGAAGCCGGGGCGACCGCGCGAGGGCCCGTCCGCGCCCGGCGGGTGGCCGCACCGCGCCGCGGCCGCGTAGCTTCCGGGCGCATGGCCTCCCTTACGCGCCGCCTCGCGATCGTCGCCGGCCTCGCCGCGCTCTCCGCCGCGCCGGCGCCGGCGCTTTGGGCGCAGAATCCGTCCCGCCCGCTGCCGGAGTTCCGCGTCGACGTGGTGGCCGGACGGGCAACCGCGGTGCAGGCCGGGGCGGGCGTCATCGTGCCGTCCGGGCTGTATCTCCGATACGTGCTCTCCGCCGCCGCCGGTCCTGCCTGGCGAAGCGGCGAGGCCGGCGCCAGCGGACGCCTCGACCTGCAGGCGCGGTTCCTCCTTGACCCATTTCGCGAATCGCGCTGGGGCCTGTACGGAGTCGCCGGGATCGGCGCGCTCTACGATCGCTTCGAGCGGTGGCGCGCGCGTGTCACGCTTGCCGTGGGCGTGGAAGCCCCCGCGAACGCTCGCGGCGCGTGGGCGGTGGAAGTTGGTCTTGGAGGCGGCGCCCGGGTGGGGATCGCCCTGAGGCGCCTCGCGCTCGGACGGCGGTAAGCAGATCGCCCCCCGGCAGCATGCCGGGGGGCGACGAAACCTCAAACCGCCGTGGCGACGTGATCTTCGGTGGCAGTCCTTGGCGGCTGGACGAAGCGCTCTCCCAGGACGCGCAGCTGGTTCAGCTCCGTCTCACTCAGCTCGTGATATCGCTCCGCCAGATACCGCATCGTGTCATCGAACCATTCCGACTGGTCGCCGGGCTCGCAGCCGATGACCCCGCACCGCATGATGTGCTGAAACATCTCGTCGCGGGCTTCCTCGAACGGCGTAGGAAGGGCGACCTCACGTGTCCGACGTTGTCTGTTCTTGGCCATGCCACCTGTTGGGTTTGGATGGTATCCCCACAAAAATAGACGAGGGAACGACCCCGGTGTACCTACGCATCGATGACGGGATTCGTTCGCCACGGCGCCTGACGGGGAGACCCTCGGCCCGATGACGCCATTGCCGCCGTGACAACGAGTTGCGCCACTGCTACAGTCCGTCGAACCGTCCCGCACGCGTCCTAGACTCGCGCCCCGCCCGACCCCTAAGTTCCCCCGTTCGGGAGGGCGATCGCGCCACCTGCCACGGCTGGAAGGCCGGGGCCGGCCCCGCGGGGCTGTCCGCCGGCACGATCTGGCTCGAGGCGGTGACCGACGCCCCGCCACGCCACGGCAACCGACGAGGCGGGAAGGCATGTCGGAGGAAACGTACGACGAGGGCCGCGCCAGGAATCTGGAGTCGATGCTCCGGGTACTTGCCGAACGCATCAGGACGCTGGACGAGGCGGGACGACTGCTGGCCGAGGCCGGGGAGCTCATGAAGCTCATCGGCGACGTGCGCAGCGAGCTGTTTCACTACGAAGTCAGGGCGACGTACGACACGCCGGAAACGGCCGAGCACCGGCGGATCGTGGCCGAGTCCCAGGAGACCGAAGAGCCCCAATGGCAAAAGACCGAGTGGACGCCGGACGAGGAAAACGATCCGCCGGAGTGAAGGGATCGAACGCCGCACGCGCCGGGTCGAAGAGCGCCGTCCGGCCGTCATCGAGCAACAAGACGTTCGTCTGGCTGCTTGGCGGCATCGTCCTCGTCGCCGGTCTCCTGATCGTGTACCAGATGCGCCGCCCGACCTCGCTCGGCATCGTGACGATCGACCCCGGGACGCCGCTGCCGGAAGCGCAGGGCTACCTGCTGGGCAACCCCGATGCGCCGGTGAAGGTGATCGAGTTCGCGGACTTCGAGTGTCCCGCGTGCGGCAGCTACGCGACGCTCACCGAGCCCGACGTCCGGGCGCGCCTCGTCGAGACCGGCATCGTGAGCATCCGGTACCTCGACTATCCGCTGGATGTCCACCAGAACACCTGGGACGCCTCCCTCGCCGCGGCCTGCGCCAACGAGCAGGGAAAGTTCTGGCCGATGCACGACCAGATCTTCGCGACGCAGGACAAGTGGAACACCGAGTCGACCAATCGCCCCCGGTCGATCCTGCGTGAGGATGCCCGGGCGGTCGGCGTCGACCTCGGCAAGTGGGACGAGTGCTACGACTCCGAGCGCTACAAGCTCAACATCGCGGCCAACCAGGCGGAAGGCGCCAAGCGCATGATCCAGTCCACGCCCACGTTCATCATCGGATCGAAGATGATTCCGGGGGCGCTGGGCTTCGACACCTTCAAGGCGTACGTGGACAGCGCGCTCGCGGCGCTCCCGCCATCGGACACCGCGAGGCCGGAGTGAGCAGGCGCGAGGCGCTGCAGCAGAGTGACGGCGGGGGCGCGCACGCATGACCCGGCGAATGATCGTCTCCGCGCTGGCGCTTATCGGCGTGTTCGTCTCGCTGTACCTGACCCTCTACAAGGTCGGGGCGATCGGCGCCCTGGCGTGCAACATCGGGCACTGTGAGACGGTGAACACGAGCCGGTGGTCGATGCTCGCCGGATTTCCCGTCGCGATGTGGGGGCTGGCGTTCTACGTGGCCCTCTTCGGCCTGGCGACCGTGGGAGTCTCCGCGCGATTCGCCGACGCGCCGTGGGTTTCGACTGCGATGGTGGTGCTCTCGGGATGGGGCGTGCTCTTTTCCGCGTGGCTGACGTACCTCGAACTGTTCGTGATCCACGCGATCTGCATCTGGTGCGTCACGAGTGCGGTGCTCGTGACCCTCACGTTCGCGGCGAGCGCGCTCGACTGGCGTGAGCACGCGGCGGAACCCGGTCCCGCCCAGCCGGGTTCCTGATGGGGTATGGGGCGCCGCGGGGCGCCCCACGCGTCCGGGAGGCCCGACAATGTCCAGGTCCATTCTTCGCGGCACCGCGCTGCTGGCGACCGTCATCGCGATGACCGCCTTTCTCGTCCGGCGCCATGATGCGCCGGCCGTCGCCGTGCCTGACGCGACGGTGACGTCGGGAGCGACGTCGGCAGTGACGTCGGCAGCGGGGCGGGAAACCGCGGTGCTTGCCGGCGGGTGCTTCTGGGGCATGGAGGGCGTGTACGAGCACGTGAAGGGCGTGCTCGAGGTCGTGTCGGGCTATGCCGGCGGCAGTGCCGCCGCGGCCGACTACGAGACGGTGAGCACCGGTACGACGGGACACGCGGAATCGGTCCGGATCACGTTCGATCCCTCGCAGGTTTCGTACGCGACACTGCTCAAGGTCTACTTCGCCGTGGCCCACGATCCCACGGAGCTCAACCGGCAGGGCCCAGACGTGGGACCGCAGTACCGTTCCGAGATCTTCACGGTGAACGAGGAGCAGGCGCGGATCGCCCGGGCCTACATTGCGCAGCTCGACAGCGCGAAGGTGTTCGCCGCGCCGATCGTGACCAGGGTCGCGCCGCTCGCGAAGTTTTATCCAGCCGAAGCGTATCATCAGGACTACATGCTGCATCATCCCAATGAGCCGTACATCGTGTTCAACGACCGGCCCAGGGTCGAGCACCTGAAGCAGCAGTTTCCGCAGCTGTATCGCGAGGGGTGGGCGGCGAACTAGCGCGATTCTGCTGCGGAGCTTCCCGCGCACACACGGCACGCGGGGACAGCGCGCCAGCCACCACCGCGGAGACCAGAGGCCGTCGGCCGGAATTGCTTTGTCAGCCGGCGCATCCTTTGCCAACCGGAGTCCGCGCGTATCGGCGCATGCGCCGCGACCCCAAGGCTCCAGCTCCCGCCCTCGCTCAGCCTTCGCTGTCTGGCGCGCGTCGCTTGGGCAGCTTCACGACGACGGTGGTCCCAGTGCCCACCAGACTCTCGAAGTGGAGCTCCCCACCATGTGAAGCCGCGATGCGCCGCGCAATCGGAAGTCCGAGCCCCGTTCCATGAGCCTTCGTACTGTGAAGGACCGACACAGCTTCGGACAGCGCGCCGGCCTCGAACCCCGGCCCGTTGTCGCAGATCCGAACGACTACCTGGTGGTCCAGAGTGCGCACGTCCACGTGTGCGCGCCCTCCGGCATCCAGCGCCTGGGCCGCGTTCAGCAGAAGATTGAGGAACAGTTGCTCCAGCGCGCCGGCGTCGCCGTCGACCGCGACAGGCTCGGACTCCAGCTCGAGGGGAGCGAGCGTGGCACTGCTCATGGCGAACGAGGGTTCCGCGCTCGCCATGGCGTGACGCAAGAGGTCGCCGAGATCGATGCGGGAGTACGTCGACTGTCCGCTCCTGGCAATGCGAAGCGCTCCGGTCACCGTGGAGTCGAGCCGGCGCACGGTCTCAAGCGTGCGCTTGACGAGCGGTGTCGCGGCGCCTTCCTCGGGCATCTGGCGGGCCGCGTGCTGAAGATCGATGCGCATCGCCGTCAGGGCATTCCGGACGTCGTGCGAGAGGGACGCGGCGAATTCACCGACCGCGGCCAGGGCGCGCTGCTGCGAGAGTTCGGCGAGCGTCCGTCGGAGACTCTCGGTCATCGCATTGAACGCCCCGGCCAGGCGCCCGATCTCGTCGCGGCCACGCGCGTCGACCTTTCCGTGCAGGTCGCCGGCAGCGACGGCTTCGGCGGCGATCGCCATGCGCTCGATGGATCTCGTGACGCGGCTCGTGAGGATCGCGCTGACGAGGAGCGCGATGAACGCCACGCCCATGAGGACCATGAGGCCCACACGTGCGGCTCGCTCGAATGGTCGCACGAAGGGAGCCGTGGGGCCGGCAAGCGAGAGGCGGAGTGGAGCAGGTGCGAGCGAACGCGTGACGACTTCCCACGGGGCAGTGGCGACGGGCGCGGCAAGATCGAGCAAGTCCGGCGCCGACGACAGAAGCACGCCCGCGGAGTCCAGCACCGCGAACACTGCGCCAGGTACAGCGTGTTGACCGGAGTCGGAGGCCACGACACTCGATAGCAGAACGCGCGCTCGCAGCGTTCCGAGAATGCGTCCGTCCTCCGACCGCACCGGGATTTCCGCAGGAAACGTGAGCGCCGTGACGGCACCGTCGCGGGTCGCGCCGGCGGAATCCGCAACGCTTCTCCGCAGGCGATCTCCCGCGAGCGCCAGGGGCACAGCCGCCGCCACCTGTTCGAAGGACCACCGCTCACGGCCGGCCGCGTCGACGAAGCTCACGACCGGAATCGTGCCGCCGAAGTCGGCTGCGAGCTGCGTGAGATACTGCGAATCCGCTGGTGTCAGCCCGGCGGCGGGCGAGGCCAGGCCCGCCCGGACCACCGTATTGTTCGCGAGCAGCTGCAGCTCGCCGGAACGCGCCGACCACTGTGCGCCCGCCGCCGAGGCGATGCCCGCGACGGCTGCGTCCAATTGACCGCGAAGCAGCGCGCGCCCCGACCGGGCTGTTGTGCCGGTGAGCCACCATCCAACGATGGCGAGCGGCAGCACCGCGCCAAGTATCACGATCAGCATGACCTGCGAACGCAGCGACGCCGCCCTCATTCCAGCCCGTACTTCTCGATGAGGCGATTGAGCCTCGGTCGCGACACGCCCAGGAGGTCAGCGGCCCGCCCCTTGTGGCCGCCGGCAATCTCGATCACGCGGGAGATGTGGACCTTCTCGAGGTCCACGAGCGAGAGAACCGGCGCGTTGCCGCCAGATCCGGGCGAGGACATGGACAGATGCTCCGGCCGCACGACTCCACCCGACGCAACCACCACGGCGCGCATCAGGCAGTTCTCAAGCTCACGGACGTTGCCGGGCCAGTGATGCTCCATGAGGCGTGCCAGTGCCTCGGGGGAAAGCAAGGCCGGCGCCCGCTCGAGCGCCACGCTGGCCCTCCGCAGCATGTGCTCGGCGAGGAGTGGGATATCTCCAATCCGCTCACGCAGGGGCGGTACCGAGATTTCGACGACGCGGAGTCGATAGTAGAGATCCTCGCGGAATCGCCGGTCGGCAATCATCGCTTCGAGTGCCTGGTGCGTCGCGGCAATCACCCGCGCCTCGGTTTGTTCCGTCTCCTCCGATCCCACCTGCTGGAAGGTCCGGTCCTGCAGCACGCGCAGCAGCTTGGTCTGGAAGTCCAGCGATGTGTCGCCGATCTCGTCGAGGAAGATCGTCCCCTTACCAGCGATGGCAAACCGTCCGCGACGGCTGCCGACGGCACCGGTGAAGGCGCCGCGCGTGTGCCCGAACAGTTCCGACTCGAGCAACGTCGACGGCAACGCAGCGCAATTGACCGTGACGAACGGCTCGTCCGACCATTTCGAATGCGCGTGAATTGCGCGAGCCACGAGTTCCTTGCCCGTCCCGCTCTCCCCGCGAATGAGCACGTTGGCGTGGGTCGACGCCGCCTGGCCGACGAGCTTGTAGATGTCGATCATGCGCGCATCGCGCCCGACCAGCTCGCTGTCATCGCCAGCGCCCTGGGTAGTGGGCAGCCGGCGGCGAGACGAGCGGTCCTCGAGCACGCGGTCGAGAGTCCTCTGCAGGTCGTCCAGGTCGAGCGGCTTGACCAGGAACTCGACTGCGCCATGCCGCATGGCCTCGACGACGGTCGGCATGTCGTCGAAGGCGGTCATCAGGATGACGGCCACGTCCGGCTTCCGTTCGCGCAGCAGGCGAAGCAACTCGAGCCCGCTCACGTCCTGCATTCGGACGTCGCTCAGGACGACGTCCGGCTCATCGTGCGAGATGTGCAGCAGGGCTTCCGTCGCCCTAGCTGCAAGGGTGACCTGAAACCCCGCCGAGGTCAGCGCATCGCGTAACGCCGTGCGGATGCTGCCATCGTCGTCGACGACCAGGATCTGTTTGGTCATGCACCAGGGTGCGTCATCAGCGAGGCGGGCGCGAGGAGCGCGGGAGGACACCACGAAGGTCGATCATGATGAGTGACTTGGCAGTTGGCTCGGGGTGCACGCTGTATACGACTGACTTGCCGTCGGGAGAGACCGAGGCCGCAAAGACCTCGCCGTCGGGCAGTGGTTGACCGACGTCCGCGAAGACCGTGGAGACAGTGCCGTCCACGGGCACGCGGAACAGTTTCATGCCGGGTTCACCGGCGAGGCGGCCAAAGACCAGCATTGCGTGGTCGCCGGGGAGAAACGTGATTGGGTTTCCCTGCGGGCCCCAGCTGAACGGCAAGTCGAGCACGCGACGGGTGCCCGTAGTGAGCGAAAACAATGCGATCTGGGTGGTCTTCATCGGGCGTAGACTACGATCGGCCAACAACGTTGCGACCGTCCGTCCGTCATTGGACAGAGTCGGCCTACTCAGGTACCAGTCGGACGACGCGCTTGCGAGGTGGCGTGCGGGACCGGTCCCCAATGGCTTGGCGTAGACCGCTGTGTCAAAATCGGCGACGAGGAAGATGCTGGTGTCGCCAATGAACGTCCAATTGATGGCCTTCGTCGGCACCGGCCAGTCCCACAGCTGTCGGCGATGCCCATCCAGGGTCACTTCGGCGATGCCAGCACCGGTCGTGGCGCGGGACCGAATCAGGAGGGCTCCTCCATCGGACCGCCACCCGAACTTCCCGATTGGTTCACTGACGATCGTGCGCGTCGTTCCCTGACTGACGTCGAGTACTGAAATACCCTTCGCCTGATGGACAGCCAGGAAGCGGGAGTCCGGCGACCAGCAAACGCCGAACTCGTTCGTCGGGGCATCGAGTTCCGGGTACGACTTGGCGTTCGTGCCGTCGGCGTTCATGACCGCCAGCGACGTGTGCGCAGAAGATGACACCAGAAAGGCGATACGCCTGCCGTCCGGCGACCAGAAAGGAATGGTGTTGGATTCGCCGACTGGCGGCAATCGTCTGGCACTTCCCCCGCTGACCGGTCGCACCTCGAGCACCGAACGGTTGTTCGCAAGCGTGATCCAGACGAGCGCGCTATCGCCGAGCACCGCCCCACCGGGAAAGCCGAGGACCTGTCCCGGGGGCAGCGGGACATGTCCGACGACGCGACCGGCGGTATCGATGATCGTGGCCCGATCGCCGGCGCCTACCGTCGCACCCACTCCCTTCGGCGAGAGGATCAAGTAGCGTCGATCTGCTGTAGCGCCAATCATCAATTGGTTGCGTGGTGCAGGCAGCACCGCTCGCGATCCTCCGCGTACCGCCACCTTGAACACGCCCACACTGTCTGGTGGGACTCGGCCGTTGACGAAGATCGAGTGCCCATCCGCGCTCCAGAGCGCCCCTTCCCACTCGAATTGGCTGGAGATGGTGCGCTCCGGTCCGCCGGTCGCCGGCACAACGGAGAGAGCGAACTGCCCTGGCCCGCCCAAGTTCATGAACGCGATCCACTGCCCGTCGGTCGAGAACTCGGCCGTTGCGCTTCGGCCTGTCGTGAGACGTTGCGCGGCTCCGCGCGCCTTACCGGTGCTCGCGTCGACGGGCAGGACCCATACGTTCGCATCTTGCGGGCCGGAGCCCTGCGTCCACGCCACTCGATCACCCTTTGGTGACCAGCTCAGTGCCTGCGCACTGGCGTTGACAAGATCCCACGACTGCCGCTTGGCAACGTCGTACATTCGCAACTTGGTCGCGGTACTCAGCAGAATGAACCGCCCACTGGGAGAGACGCTGAGATCCTTGGTGCTGTCTGCCCTGAACGTGGCAAGCGTCCGCTGGGCGGGCGCTGGCTGTGATGCGAGGTGGGCCGGGTGAAGCGCGATTGCTCCAGCCAACGGCACCAGAAAGTGAAAGCGCGGCACGGCGATAATCTCCCGGAAGCGATGAGGAATGCGCCGCGATGGCGGCGGCCGGCGAAGGGACCGCTGTTCGGCGGTTGAGCCACTTCGCATCAGCCGTGCCTGAAATCACGCCACTTGCAACTCGGCACACCCACGGAACTTAGGAGAGGCGACCCGTCGGCGTTGTGACGCCTCGGCTGAATGAGATGTTCAACGACCATTCGCAAACTGTTACAGGATGCTTCGCCACGTGCGGCGAGAACGCTGCCTTGACGCACCACCAGCCTTCGAAGCGCATAGCGCAGCGATGGCACGACCGATAGAAGGTCCGGCGGCTGCTCGAGCGCTGCGGTGCACGACGGCGCTGCGATCGCAGAGCTCCGCAGGCCAGAGGAGACATCGTGTGCAGTCTCGGATCGCCGTTCGAGTGGCTCGGACCTCAGGCATACCCTGAAAAGCCGTGATACTCCGCCGGATCCTCGGCCTCAAACGGAAGTCGCCCACGGATCAGGTGGTCCTCACCGTGCGCTCGTCATCAAAGGGGGGCGTTCGCTTCACGTGTCAGGTGCGGATGTAGCGACTGCGCGCAGGAAGTCGATGATGAGCAGTCGCACAGCTGGCCAAGCAGCCACGTTGGCGACTCTGCGGAATCGCTCACTTTGGCGGATCAGTGCCTGGCGCGTCAGCAGACCGCCCGAGGCGACGCGCGTCGCCGACGCTGCGAGGCATCTGCAGCGAGGGGCTCATCCGACTGCGGACGAACCCCTCGTGCGTTGGAGGGCCGCCGCCTGGAGCGATGGCGGCGCGCCGGCTACTTGTCGTCGAGCTTCCGCCCCGCGTTCAGGTGGTCCCAGTTGAGCATGGTATTGAAGACGAGGAAGTAGCTCCCGATCGTCTCCCCCCGATAGACCGGGTTGTTGGCAAACATCACGACGTGCCCCTTCTCCAGCGGGACGTCAACGACCGCCGGCCGCTGCGCAATGTTGCCGCCGCCGTCGAGCAGTCCCGACACCAGCAACCCCTGCTGCTCCGAGAACCGCAGCGCGACCCGCGGGCGCTGGTCCGGCGGAATGATGTTGAGGGGATTGCGCAACTGGTCGTCGGTGATCGGGGCCGCCTGCCAGGGCTGGACGGCGGGACGCGGGGGCGCCTCGAATTTCGGGTCGAGTGCCGGCCGCCCCTGTGGCGTGTCCTGGTCGTCGGGCGTGCCGCGTCCCGTCGGGCGGCTGGCGCCACCGCCGCCACGACCGCCGCCGCCGCCACCGCCCCGGCCGCCGCGGGTATTGCTCACGCTGAAGTTCTCCCCGCCGCTGCTGTAGACGGCCAGACTGTCGCGCACGCCGTAGACGATCGGGCTGGCGTCGTCCACGATCCGCGAGCGAAGCAGCGTTCCCACCACGGTATTGCCGCTCGGCGACGACATGCTCACGCCGTTG
Source organism: uncultured Gemmatimonadaceae bacterium (assembly GCA_963761075.1). Taxonomy (GTDB): domain Bacteria; phylum Gemmatimonadota; class Gemmatimonadetes; order Gemmatimonadales; family Gemmatimonadaceae; genus CAVXFN01. The sequence goes on along the minus strand of CAVXFN010000005.1, from coordinate 183,327 downwards.
GAGAGGCCGAACTGGATGGCGAACTGCGCGGTGTTCTCGACGGTGACGAGGACGCCGCCTCGTTTCACGAAGTTCTGCAGGTTCTCCAGCCCACCCCAGCCGAGTCCCGGGCGGATGTCGTCAGTCTGTGCCCAGGTACCGATGTTCGGGGTCTCGGGAGAGTTCTTCCACGGCATCGGGTTCCGCCACATCGGCATTCCCTCGATGATTGCCTGCGCGCCGCCACCGGCAGGCGGGAAGAGGATGACGTCGTACTTCGCATTGAGGTCGGCGGTCTTCGCCACGTCCTGCGTGCTGATGTAGTCGTAGGGAATGGCGAGTTTGTCGAAGGCCTCACGCCACCATCCCTCGGTCTGCGTTCCCTGCCAGGTGTGGAGGATGGCGACCCGTGCGGCGCGCGCCGGGTGCATTGCGACGGATGGCGCCGATGCCACTGCGAAGGCGCGCAGCCCGAGGTCCTTCGCGGCCTGGTCGAGTTCCTGCTGCGACACGCCGCGAATCACGAACGAGCCGCGATTGAAGTGCTGGCCGGCGGCGTCGAACGGCTCCTCGGCCGCCTGGAAGTCGGCGTCCTTGAGCCGGTAGCGCAGCGTGGCCAGTGCGTTGTCGCCGTTGTGGTTGATGACGAAGACGCTGCCGGTGCCGGAAACGCCGCCCGGCGCGGTGATCGTGCCCGTCACGCGCTCCATCGGCGCGTTGAGCACCGTGGTGTCCGTGACGCGCACGGCGTGGACGCCGAAGCCCTCCGGGAAGGTCCAGCCGGTGTCATCGTACGGGTTCTTCTGCGGATCGTTCGGGCTCCAGTACTGGTAGTCGAGCAGCGCGTCGGCGATGCGGGAGTACGGCTGGTCCATGCGAATGACGTAGCTGCCGGCGGGAAACTCGCGCCGCTCGGTGCGCGCCGAATCACTCCGCGCTGCGCCGCGGCCGCCTGCCGGGGTGGCGCCTGCGCCACCGGCGCCGCGGCCACCGCGACCTGCCGCGCGATGCACCGGGACGTCAACGGTGAACGGAGCGGTGGCGCGGGAGATCTCGACCGCCTGCAGCTGCATCACACGCAGAAGGTCGGCCTGGGCGCCGAGGCGCGGATCGTCGGCCGGCAGCACGTATGCAGCCGGTCCCTCGGTATGCGCCTTGATGACGGATCGCTTGCTCTTCTCGTAGAAGTTCTGCAGGAAGAGGCGCTTGTTGTTGGCGAAGTAGCTGAGCGAGACGAGGAGTCCCGTCTGTTCGTAGTTGTTGTTGTTCCGGAGCGACCACATCACCCGCGGGAGCGGAGGGTTCTGCTTGAACCAGGTGCGCGCCGTCTCGTTGGGCGACACGGTGCGCTCCAGCGTCTCGGCGCTCCCGCCGTTGCCGAACGTCTCGTACAGTCGGCTGATCCCGTTGTGGGTGGCCGCGATGAACATCAGGTAGCCCGGCGACCAGGTGTCGAAGTTGCCGAAGGCGAAGACGCCGGGCATGCCGAAGCGCGTCATCTCCTGGACGTTGTTCCACCCGATCATCTGCCACTCGTTGGTGAGCAGCGGATCGAGCCAGGCGTTGTAGGGGCCGTCGCCGATGGTGTTGTCGTAGAGGTACGCCACCGACTCGTGCAGGTCGTGCAGGACCTGCGCCTTCCAGCCGACATACGTGTTGAGCACGTTCTGCGACAGCTTGAGCGTCAGGCCCATCGCGTCGCGGTTGTTGTCGTGGGCCACGTAGTGGCCCCAGTAGATCAGGCCGGGCCAGGTGTCGTCGGGGTGGGCCATGTGCCAGCGGAAGAGGTCCACCTGGCGGTCGCGTCCGTCGACCTCGACGATGGGCGTGATGAGCGTAATGAGGTTGTCGCGGATGTTGCGGATGTAGGGGCTTTCGTCCACGGCGAGCCGGTAGGCGAGCTCCATGAGGGCGGTCGGCGCGCCGGCCTCCGGGGAGTGGATCGTCCCGGTGATGTAGTAGACCGGAGCCGTACTGGCGACGATGCGCGCGGCCTCGGCGTCGTTCATGTTGATCGTGCGCGGGTCCGCGAGTTTCGCGAGGTTGGCCTTGTTGGCGTCGAGCCGGGCCATCAGCGCCTCGGACGCGACCGCGACGGCGATCATCTCGCGCCCTTCCTCGGTGGTGCCTATCGAGAAGACCTTCACGCGCGGGCTCGCCTTGTCGAGCATGCGCATGTAGGCGTAGACGTCCTTGGAGTACGGCAGGATGTTCGGCGCGCCAGCGATATCGCCCAGGACCGCCTTGGGAGTCGGGACGTTCTTCGAGGCCGGGAGGTAGTCGACGAGCGGAGACAGGAAGAAGGGTTCCGTGGTGTATTCCCGGATCTTCCGCGTGTACTCCTCGTCGATGGCCTGATTGGGTCCGCGTCCGAGGCGCAGGGGGGAGGCGGCGGGGCTGCCCGGCGGCATGGCGCCGCCCTGGGCGTGTGCCGGTGGCGCCGCCAGCGCGAGAGTGGCGAGGACGAGGGCGAGGTGCCGGGCGATGGCGTGAGCGGACTTCATCGTGATGTCCCGAATGGCGGAAAGAGGTCGTCGCCGGGCCCGATCAGGGGCGGCGGCGGGAGACGCGATCCGGTGAAAAAGCGGTCGTGGGGGCGACTGCACAAGGAGGAAACGACGAAGGGCGGCCCGGGTGGGCCGCCCTTCGAGAAGACCGAGACTTGAAGTCCGGGCGTCCTACGGCACGATCGTGACGCTGGCGTCGACGTACGAACTGCCGCCACGATCCTTGGCCCTGATAGCCAGAGTGTGAGGTCCAGCGGGCTTGGACACCACGAACGTGAAGCTGTCGTTCGTGGGGCAGTTCTCGTGCACCAGAACGCCGTCTCCATTCGGGACCACGCTCTGCTCGTTGCTGGCGCTGATGTCCGAGCCGTCGAGGAATACCTGCACGTCGTTGTCGATGGCGATCCCGATGCGGACCGTGGCGGTTGAACCCAGGACAAACGTCCTCCGCATCAGCAGGTACGTCGGGTTGGTCGACGGCCACGCCGTCGCCACTCCTGCGTTCAGGCCGCATCCACCCGCGCTCCCGAATGGCGCCGTCCCGGTGCTGCCGAACGGCGACGAGACACTGGAGAACCAGTCCGCGGGCGGCGTGCCATCGATCTGGTAGGACCAGCCGGCCGAACCGTAGCCGATGGGCAGGATCTCACCACCGGTCGCATGGAACGTCACCGAGCCGTTCAGCACCGCTACCTCACCGCCGTTGGAGGCGTCGCCGAAAGCAATGTCCTCCGGCTGGAATGGATCGACGCCGGTTCGAGGACCGTTGTTGTCGTCGCCCGCGACGCCGCGTCCGCAGACGTCGCGCGTGTTGATGCCGGGCGTCGCGCTCAGTGTCCACGGAGCGCTCGCGCGTCCGTTCGCGTCGGTGAGCACCTCGACGCCCGTGCCATAGGCGCAGGCGGACGAGAGCGGGTCGAAGCGCACCCGTGCCCCCTCGACAGGATCGCCCCCGAGGTCGGTGACGAGCACGGTCGGGTTGACCGGAAGCGCGGTCCCGGGCGCCGCGACCTGGTTGTCGGTCGCCGACACGATTTCCATCTTCGACGGCCGCCCGAACTGGAAGTCGCTGAACCCTTCGGAAAGCCCCCCGCCGCCCTGGTGCAGGAACATCGCGGCGTACAACGGCTTCGGAGAGACCATCTGGATGAGCTGATGTCCCGCCGAACCCAGTCGGCCGTGTGCGAGAGCGACAAGGAATCCCTTCAAGCTCCCCGTCGACCCAACGGTCGGCCCGCAGCCCGGCGCATGCGGAAGCGCTGTCACTGTACCCGGGGCATCGTAGCGAAGCATCGTGATGCGATCCTGCTCCTCGTCGGTCAGTCCAGGCGGCAAGTTGGGATGGATGTCGCAGATGGTGACCGTGGCAGCGTTCGTGAGCCCCTGCGGATCCAGCGGCGGACTCGCGGTGACGGTCACGCAGGGTCCGAACACCGGCAGGTCGGTGGCGCGCGGGTTCAGGGGCGAGGAACACGGCTGGACCGTGATCGTGTGGACCTCGCTGTTTGGCTGCGGCGGAATGTCGACGCTGCCGGTCTGGTCATTCGGCAAAGACGTGGTGACGACGCCGCCGTCGGCGAGATTGATGGTCTCCGACCCGCATGGTCCGACGCCGGGCACTGCGCAGAGCGCGTACTGCTCGATGCGGAAACGGATGGGTAGCAGGAAGCCATCGAGATATGGAATGAAGTCGCCGGTATTGACGTTGCGAAGATCACGCAGTTTTCCCCCGGTCTCGACATCGAGATACCCGAGCTCCGTGGAACCAACCTTCACACGAATGCGATAGAAGACGTCACTCGACGACTGTGGGACCTGCCACCACTGGTGATACTGCCCGACGTCGTCGTCGGCGCTGTTGAAGTGTGCACCTGGCGGAACGGCAAGGTACGTCTTCGAATAGCCACCGGACTTGCAGGGAGTTCCCGCGTTGATCGCTCCTTCAGAGCTCGCGTTCAGTGCACAGATGTAGATGTCGGGCCGAAGTGAGCCGTTCGCTGCGCCGCGATCGTAGTTCGGATCACGGACCGGCGGAGGGACGAGTGGCCACAACCAGAAGAAGTCGGGATTGCCGCCCCGTGCGCCGTCGACGATTGCAGGATTGGGCGATCCCGTCAGCGGCGCTGGCGGTTTCGTGCTGTCACTGATCTGGCATCCAGCAAGCGCAAGAACCGCTACAAACCAGAGCGCACGACGTGTCATCTAAGAATCTCCTGCTCAGGGGATACGGAGTCGCCAGGCACCACCTCTCCGCCTGAGGGGGCTCTGAAGCAAGGAGTGAAGATACCCCCTGGGTACTAACCCTGATAGTCTGTAGGGGGATTCCTCTTGTCGGGACCGCGTCACGGTTGCGCGTCAGGTACGTCGACGCTCCCCGACTGCGGAGGGAGCGAGTTTCTACCGGCGCCCCTCGGAGAGCTTCACGAAGGCCGGCTCGTTCTGGATCCCCTGCCACCACCAGTGAACGTTCCCCCCCACCTTGAACGTGTGGTCGGGGTTCGCCTGCACATATTCGCTGAGCCTGTCGATCGCGCCCTGCTTGTCGCCGAACTGCGCGCGCATGACAGCCTCGTAGCCGGGCATCTCGTGGTGGGGATCATCGCCCAGCGTACCGCGATTGCGCGCGAGGACCGCATTGGCGCTGTCCAGAAGCGACTTCTGCTGCGTTTTCTGGCCTTCCAGCCCGATGAGTCCACCAACGATCATGCGGGCAAGCTTGGCAGGCGGTGGTTGTACGTCCGCTGGCGCCAGCGAGTCCACCCGTGCTGCCAGCTTCCATGCCTCGGTGACGTTCCGGTCTGCGCCGGGCGTGAGCATCATCCAGAGCTTGCAGATCGCGAAGTTGTAGTTCTTTGGAAAGCGCGTCGCTCCCTCGTCACACCAGCTCCGCGCGTCGCTGAAGAGCTGCGTGTCGTACGACGTCCAGAAGAGTCGTACCAGAATCCCCTCCGTGTTCGAGAGGAACTTGTCGGCCTCGTAGGCGGCCCGGGCGTACTTGTTCGCCGAGGGTACGTCTTCCTCGTCGTAGTAGAGATTGCTCAGCGTCACGTCGGCGCTCGCGAGCGTCGGGTCGAGCCTGACGGCGGCCTCCAGGTCCGTCCGGGCTTTGTCGAGGAACGCGTGGCGCACCGCGTCCGAGAGCGCGCGATCGCGCCACTTCGCATACTCGATAGTTCCCTTGAGGGCCTGCGCTCTCGCACTCGACGGATCGGCGGCCATCGACTCGTTCGCGCGCACCAGCGCCGTGTCGAGCAGCCGGCTGACTTCCTCGGCACTGCCCCGGTTCTGCCCGAGCGCGACGGTGGCCAGCCGGGCGCGGTGCAGCGCGGCATCGCCACGCAAAAGCTTCGGCTCGATCCATTTCGAATCCTGGCCTTCGGCCTCGACTAACAGCGAGTCCGAGCGCTCGACAAGCAGGCGGCTGCTGTCAGGATTCGCCCGGAGCAGCGACTGCGCGTCCTCCAGCAATTTCTCTGCGCTGTTGTACATCGTCCACGCCGACATGCTTCGCGTGCCGGCTCGCGTCGTGCGCAGATCGATCTCGCTCCCCAACCGCTGCTTCAGCGATGCGGCGACTTCGCCGGCAACCGCGTCCTCGGCCAGGAAGAGTGAGTCCCTCGGTACAGTGATCGATTTTCGCACGCCGAGGTCCGTCCCGTTTGCGTCGTACAGCCGCGTCGAGATCGTGACACGGTCCTTGCCGTCAGGGCTCCACCGAGCCGCCGATGAGTGTCCCGACGTCGAGGGCGCGCGCGATGCTGTCGCGTGCGGCGTCGGAATTGCGGAATGGCGCCACGGCGTTTCGCGAACGGACCGCGAGCGTCGGGATCTGCTGCAAGTCGCTGATGAGCGCCTCGGTGAGGCGATTGGCGACGTCGCGGAACTCGCCGCCCGGACTGGCGTCCTCGAGGTAGAGGACGGCCACCACCCGGGCGCGCGGATCGGCCGTCGCCACGGCACCGGCACCTCGGGCCGCGAAGACCCGCCATCCGGCGAAGGCCGCCACCGCAATCACGACGACCGCTCCCCCGAGCATCCACGGTCGCCTCCACACCGGCGTGGCCGGCGGAAGCGCCCGCAGCGCGCTGCCCGAAATCCGTCGCGCCGCCGTGTGCCGCATCGTCACCCGGCGCATCGCCGTGGTGCCGAGCTGAGTACCAAGCAGCTCGGCGAATTCCGCCGCCGTCTTGGGGCGATCGACAGGCGACTTCTCCATCGCCGCGAGGATCGCCTCCTCGACCTCCTCGGGAACCGAGGGCCGCACGATGCGGATGCTCGGCACGGCCTCCATGGCGTGCCGCGCCATGATCACCATCGCATTCGGCCCCGAGAACGGCGGCTCGCCGGCCAGCAGCTCGTAGAGCATGCAGCCGAGGCTGTAGACGTCGGCGGTTGGTCCGACGGTCTCGCCGGTGGACTGCTCCGGGCTCATGTAGACGGGCGTCCCCACGGCCATGCCCGTCTGCGTCAGCTTCTGCTGGCCCGCCTCCGTCCGCGCCCGCGCGATGCCGAAATCGGCCACCAGCGCGTGGCCGTTCGACAGCATGATGTTCTCGGGCTTGATGTCCCTGTGAATGATCCCCTGCTCGTGCGCGTAGCCGAGGGCGTCCGCGACCTCGAGGATGACCTGGATCGCCTCCTCGATGGGGAGCTGTTTTTCGCGATCGAGCTTGTCGCGCAGCGACTCGCCCTGCACGAACGGCATGACGTAGTACAGCAGGCCGTCGGCGGCGCCGGAGTCGTAGAGCCCCAGGATGTGCGGATGCTGCAGCTTTGCCGCGAGCCGGATCTCCCGCTCGAAGCGGTCAGCACCAATGGTCGCCGCGAGGTCCGGATGGAGCACCTTGATGGCCACCTGGCGCTCGTGGCGGACGTCCGTCGCGAGATACACGGTCGCCATGCCGCCGCGCCCGAGCTCGCGCTCGATCGCATATCGATCGGCAAGGTGGAGTTGGAGGCGCTCGAGAATCTCGGACACGGGTTCCCGCGGGGCGAGGCGTCTGGGAGTCGCAAGTATATGAACGGTGGGTGGCGGTGGCCAGCGGGATGGCAACGCCGCCGGGCGTGCGCTCCAGCGAGCGGAGAAATTCCGTGGATCAGCCAGCCGCGGCTTCAGCGCGCGGTCATCGACGTCCAGTCGGTGGGACGGCCGGAGGCGGGCGGCGCGGCGCTCAGGGGCGCTCGCACCCGAGCCCTGCGCGAGGCGCCATCAGGGCGGGGAACGCCGGTGCTATGCGGGCGTCCAGACGGGATGGCCCGTGAACAGCCCGTCGACGAAACCGATCTTGATGGCGAGGTAGAGGCCGAAGGCGAGGCTCACCGCGCCCGACCCGATGCGGATCCAGCGCTGCAGCCGCTCGACGCGATGCGCCGCATACACGGACGGCGCCGCAATCGCAAACGTGATGAGCGCCATGCCAGCAATGGTGCCGAGGCCGAAGACGATCAGGTAGAAGACTGCCCAGCGCACGTCGTCGATCAACGGGAGGATGAGCAGCGTGGCTGCGGCGGATCCCGCCAGGCCGTGCACGATGCCGATGAAGAACGGTCGCAGTGTCAGCATCCGCGCATTCGCGGGCTGCACGTTCAGGATGTTCATCGTGCCGAGCACCACCAGCATGATCGCCACCGTGAACTCCATGGAGAGCCCGAGGCGCGGCGTAAACGCCAGCTTGAACAGGATGATGGCGCCGCCGACGATGAAGATCGTGAGGGTATGGCCCATCCCCCAGAGCACGCCGACGCCCGACGCCCGCCAGATCGAGCGCTCCCGGCTCACGATCGTCGAGACGGCCACGATGTGGTCGGGGTCGGTCGCGTGCCTCATGCCGAGCAGGAGGCTCGCGAGGAACGTGATGAGCAGCGTGACCATGGGCGAGTCTGCGAGTGAGGTCGCGCCACCTTGGAGAGGCATGGCGCAACGCCACGCTCGGTCGAAAGGGAGCGGCCGTCTGTAAAGCTTCTCCCGGCAGGACGTCGGGCGTTCCGACCGGCCAGCCTGGCTGGAACCTCGACTCCTGGAGCCGCCTCCGCCGGCGTGGCCGATGGGCGCGTAAGGAAGTCGTGGGCGCCCCCAAAATCAACGTGCCGGCGATGGATCGTCGCGGGCAGACGCCTCTCCGGAGGCGTCAGTCTTGGGCGCGATGAGGCTGCCAGGCGAGGGGAGGTCGAGTCCCTGCGCCGAGGTGCCTTGCAGGTGGCCCGAGTGGTGCGAAGCGCGGGCTCTGCGTCGTCAGGCTGCGACCGGACACGCGTTCATGAAATCCACGTCCCGAGCGCGAAGGCGAGCATCGACAGGAAGAACACAAAGGAGGCGGCGAGTCCGAGCACGGCAGCGGCCGACTTGAGCGCACGCATGGCCGCCGCCGGATCCGGTCGCGTCCCGATCTCCCTGTCGGCAATTGCCCAGGCGCCAAATGCGGCGACGGCGCCGAAGAGAAGTCCCAGCCGCCACCACGATCGGAGAAGGACGAGGACGACGACGAATCCCAGTATGCCGACCGCGCACATGGCGGCGACCACGGTGTCGGGCGCGCGCCTGGCCGCGGCGGTGAGCACCACCACGAGCGTTGGCTCGTCGAGCGTGGGCTCGTCGGCGGGGGTTTCGGGGGCCTGCCGCTGGATCTCGCCCGTCATGACATCGGATCGCGGTCGCGTTCCATTCGCCGTGTGCGTCCCTCGTCACCACGTTACGTCGCCCCGGTCGTCCGGGGCCAGTGCCGCGGCTCTCAGCCGGACCAGATCATCGTGGCCGTGGGAGGGAGGAGCCGGCGGCTGTAGTGCAGGAGCGCAGCCTCGATTCCGCGACCGTGATACTCCGGATCGACGAGCATCCCGGGGGCCGCGGCGAAGAGATACCCGTCGCTCAGCACGCGAAGCGCACCGACGAGACGCACGCCGTCCCACGCACCCACGTTGATGCTCTTTTCGAGTGCGCGGGCGACCGACTCTGCGTCGTACTCATTGGCCGCAACGCGGCGTGCAAGCGTCATGAAGGCTGCGGCGTCGATGCCGGCAGCCTCGATTCGAATTCCCGATTCCAGCGGGCCGGGTGAAGTGGCTGGAGGCGCGCTCGAACCCCGGACGGTGGCCGCTACGTGCAAGGCGGGCACCGGGGCGCTCACCGGGGCCGGGCTGCCAGTGGAGCCGCGGGCCTCGGCCCCGGTCGCAGAAGCCGAAGGGCGGCGACGCAGCCGGTGCACCCTCTCCCATACCCAGCCGAGCACGGCCCCGATGGCGAGGCCGGCGATTCCGCACACGACTCCGGCACCGAAGATGACGCCGAGGAATCGCATCACCCCCGAGGTGAAGTCGCCGCTCTCGAACCCCGCGCGGATGTAGGGCCATGCGAGTGGCGCCGATCCGAACCATCCCGCGAGGAAGCCGAACAGGGCGGAGAGGTCCTTGATGCGGACGCGCCCGAGGCGGTAGTACTCCGACAGAAACCCTCCCGTGAGCGGACCCGGCCCGACGCTACACTCTGAACCGCGGTCACGACGACGACAAGAGGGACTCGCGCGGTGGGATCCGCGAGAGCATCAACCCTATCCTGTCCGGCTCAGCAGGCGGACGACCCAGCCCATCACCGACAGTGGAATCGGGAGAAGAGTGAGCCCGACCGCGAAGACGAAGCCGTACCTGAACAGTGCCGGGCCCACGACTGCCACGCGGTCACCCCACCGCCGCCGGATGAGGACGTCGAGGAGCGGGCCGCACGTGTACGCCGCGTTGGCGAGCACGCCGTAGACGACGATTCCCGCCAGGGGCAGGCCCAGGGCATGAGGGAGGCGCGGCGGAAGCAGGTCCGCCAGGGTGACTGCGCCCATGCTGACGAGTCCCGCGGTGCCGACGGCGAGATTGTAGATGCCGCGTCGCCGCTCCCACCATCGCACGATGGACCAGGAGCTCCGCGGCTCGTAGACAGGAGTGAAGAAGAAGCGGGTGACGGCGGACACGGTTCCTCCGGTGCGATGACGATGGCCCTTCGTACTTTGTCACACAAAGTACTCGGCCGCAAGGGTCCAGGTGCCGGCGGGTAGCACCGGGACGCTCCCGCGGGCTGAACACGAACCGGGTGGCGGGACGGCGACCCCTCCCGCCGAGTGGAGCGCATCGGCCAGGTGCCGTTTCCATCCGGCGAGGCTGCCGGCCCGTCGCGCCCGGTCAGTCTTCCGCGACGACCGCCGTTCGCGTTACCGGGGGAGCCGCCCGCTCGTTCACGATCAACTGGAAGACGTCGGCGCGCGCATAGTGCCCCGTGACGTCGAAGTCGAATCTCGAGCGCGGCACCTCGCCCAGGTCGAGATCGGCAAAGAGCGTCCCCTCGCTGCCGTAGAGCGGGCCGGCGAGCACGTCGCCGAGCGGGCCGATGATGGCGCTTCCGCCCCGGCTCAGGACGTCGGGCTTGTCCGCCAGGTCGTCCACGCCGGCGAGGTCCGCCGGGTACATCGCCCGCGTGAGGAACTGGTTGCAGCCGAGCACGAAACAGCGCCCCTCGCACGCGATGTGGCGGAGGGTGGCCTGCCAGCTGTCGCGGGCATCGGCAGTGGGGGCGAGGTAGATCGACACCCCCTTGGCGTACATCGCCATGCGGGCGAGCGGCATGTAGTTCTCCCAGCAGATGAGGCCACCCACTCGGCCGTACGGCGTGTCGACAACGGTAAGCGTACTGCCGTCGCCTTCTCCCCAGATCAGCCGCTCGGCGGCCGTCGGCTTGAGCTTGCGGTGCTTGCCCAGGAGGGCGCCGTCGGGGCCGAAGTAGAGCAGCGTGCAGTACAGGGTACCGCCGCTGAATTGCGTGTCGCGCTCGATGACGCCGACCATGAGGTAGGCGCCGGCATCCCGGGCCGCCTTGCCGAGTGCCTCGGTGGCGGGTCCCGGTACGTCGACAGCGTTCGACCAGTACGCGTGCCACGTGCGGCGACCGAGCGGGGTGCGTCCGCCGACGGCGGTGCCGAACATGAGGCCACTGGGGTAGGCCGGAATGAAGGCTTCCGGAAAGAGCACCAGGCGCGCGCCGCCGGCGGCCGCTTCCTGGGTGAGACGGACCGCCTTTTCGACGGTGGCGTCGCGGTCGAAGACCACGGGGGACGCCTGGACGACGGCGACGCGGACGCTCGTGGGGTGCTCTGGCATGAGAGATGTACGTCGGTTCGTTGAGCGCCGGGACAGGGGGGCGCCGGAGTCGCAGGATGCCCGCACGCGGGCGGCACCCGCGAAGGCTAGTCGGTGACCCGCCGGGCCTCCACCACGCGCCGGGCGACCGGGAGCGGGGATGCCGGGCGCATCGCTCGCCGGGGGGAGCGCGTAGCGTTATCATCTGCTCGCCCGATCCACCGCCGCTCCACGCGGCGGCCGGGATCCGATCGTGCGTTGAGGCACGACGCGGTCGTGGCGTATTCCGGCTGGAAGAACGCGCGACCGATCCCGTAACGGATGGCACCCTTACCATTCGGAGGCACAGTGTCCAGGCACCTGCGTTGGCTGACTGTCGGCGCCCCGATCCTGCTGGGGATTTATGGCCAGGGGCTTCCCGGCCAGCAGGCCGGATCGATGCCGGTGGCGCACGAGTTCGACAACCTGCACTTCCGGTCGATCGGACCGGCCACGATGTCGGGCCGCATCGCCGACTTCGCCGTCTACGAGGCGAATCCCGCGATCTACTACGTGGGGACCGCGCACGGCGGCGTCTGGAAGACGATGAATGGCGGCACGACGTTCGAGCCGCTCTTCCAGGACGACGGGCTGATGTCGATCGGCGACGTCACGGTGTCGCAGAAGGACCCGAACCTGCTGTGGGTCGGCACCGGCGAGTCGAACAATCGCCAGAGCACCTCGTGGGGCGACGGCGTCTACAAGTCGACGGACGGCGGCAAGACGTTCCAGTTCATGGGGCTTCGCAACTCGAAGCACATCAACCGCATCGTCATCGATCCCAACGACAACGACGTCGTTCTCGTGGCCGCGACGGGTCCGCTGTTCGGCGCGGGCGGGGATCGCGGGGTGTTCAAGACGACGGATGGCGGGAAGACCTGGAAGCAGGTGCTCAAGGTCGACGACGAGACGGGGGCGAACGATCTGGCGATGGCGGCCTCCGATCCGAAGATCCTCTTTGCGTCGACGTACCAGCGCCTGCGCACCGCCTGCTGCATGAACGGCGGCGGCCCGGGGAGCGGCGTCTGGAAGTCGACCGACGGCGGTGACACCTGGACGAAGATCACCGGCCACGGACTGCCGGGCGGATCGCTGGGCCGCATCGCCATCGACATCTACAGGCCGAGCGCGAACATCGTCTACACGGCCATCGAGGGGCCCTCGCAGGGGCGTGGTGGTGGCTTTGGTGGCGGCGGCGGGCGCGGAGGCGCCAGCGGCCCGGACACCACGGCAACGGGGCTCTATCGCTCCGAGGATGGCGGCGCGACGTGGCGGAAGGTGAGCAACACCAATCCCCGGCCGATGTATTTCAGCCAGGTGCGCATCGATCCGATCAACCCCGAGCGCGTGTACATGGGCGGCGTCGGGATGCAGATGACGATCGACGGCGGCCGGACGATGGAGACCGATGCGGCAATGGCAGCGCACGATGACGTGCACGCCATCTGGATCGATCCGGGGAACCCGAGTCACCTGCTGATCGGCGACGACGGCGGCGTGTACGAGTCGCGCGACATGAGCCGGACATGGACGTTCATGCCGAACCTGCCTGTCGGGCTGTTCTACCACGTGTCGTACGACATGGAGACACCGTACAACGTCTGCGGCGGCATGCAGGACAACTATGACTGGTGCGGGCCGAGCACGTCCCGCTTCCGCGCCGGCATCATGAACTACGACTGGGTCAACGTGCAGGGCGGCGACGGCTTCGTCTCGCTGCCGGACCTGCGCGACTCGCGCATCGTCTACACCGAGTCGCAGGACGGGAACATCACGCGTCGCAACAAGGTGACGGGCGAATCGAAGAGCATTCGCCCGACGCCGCTGAACGTGAGCCCGGCGCCGGACTCCGGCGAGTCGTATCGCTTCCACTGGGATACGCCGATGATCCTGTCGCCGAACGATCCCGGCATCCTGCTGGTGGCGGCGAACCGGGTGTTCAAGTCGACCGACCGCGGTGACTCATGGACGGTCATCAGCCCGGACCTGACGTCGAAGGCCGATCGCGACACGATCGTCACGATGGGACTGAAGGGGAGCGACATCCACATCTCGCGGGACGACGGCATCTCGGCCTGGCCGACGATCGTCTCGCTGGCGGAGTCGCCGCGCCAGGCGGGGCTGTACTACACCGGCACCGACGACGGCAACGTGAGCATGTCGCGTGACGGCGGCCGGACCTGGCAGAACATCACCAGCCGGCTCCCCGGATTCCCGGCGGGGGCGTTCGTGTCCGAGGTCGTGCCCTCGCGGTTCAACACGGGCACCGTCTACATCACTGTCGACAACCACCGGCTGAACGACTTCAAGCCATACATCTGGGTCAGCACCGACTTCGGGGCGACCTTCAGCTCCCTCGTCAACAACCTGGCCGGCGAGAACGTGCGGACGCTCACCGAGGACCAGAAGAACCCGGACGTGCTGTACATCGGCACCGAGACCGGGATCTTCCTGTCGCTCGATCGCGGCAAGAGCTGGCGCAAGCTGAAGGCGAACCTGCCGGACGTCCGGGTCGACGAGATCACGCTGCATCCGCGCGACAACGCGATGCTGGTGGCGACGCACGGCCGGGCGCTCTGGATCCTCGATCACCTCGAGCCGATCCAGCAGTACACGGCGACGCAGGCGGCGTCGGGCGACGCAAAGCTGTTCTCGATCCCGACGGCGCTGGAGTGGAAGGACATGGACGACCGGAACGACGAGTTCTGGGGGCACCAGTACTTCATCGGCGAGAACTCACCGACGGATGCGATCGTGCAGTACATGGTGAAGTCGCCGCTCACGGACGTGAAGCTGCGCATCACCGATGCCGGCGGACGCCAGGTGCGCATGGTTGACGTGCCGGCGAGTCGTGGCAAGGTGGGCATCCAGACCGCCTGCTGGGACCTGCGCGTGGAGCCGATCGAGGCGCCCGAGGGTGCCGGACGTGCGGGCGGTGGTGGGCGTGGTGGTGCAGGCGGAGGTCGCGCCGGTGGAGCGCCAGCGGTGCCTGGCGTTCCGCAGCCGATTCCGTCGGCCGGCTACAAGCCGGAGGACCCGTGCGCGCCGGAGGGCGGCGGTGGTGGTGGCCGCGGTGGATTCGGCGGTGGTGGTGGCAACGCGGGGCCGTATGTCGCCCCGGGCAGCTACACCGTGGCACTCGTCGCCGGCGGCAAGACGCTCGACTCCAAGTCGATGCGGGTGATCATGGACCCCAAGGTGCAGCTGGCCGGCGGTGCGCGGGCGAGCTACGACGCCATCGTGATGGGGTTGCACGACCTGCAGCGCCGTGGCACCGAGGTGGCCGGGCAGCTCAACACGGTCTACCCGCAGATGGAGCAAGTCGCGACGAAGCTCAAGGGAATGGACAACGTGCCGGCATCGGTGAAGTCACAGTTCGACGCGCTCAACAAGTCATTCGACGCGCTGCGCCCGAAGTTCGGCGTGCCGATGGCCGCGGGCGGCGGTGGCGGCGGACGCGGAGGACGTGGTGGCGGTGATCCGCGCAATGCGCTTGCACGTGCTGGGGCGGTGAAGGGGCAGATCGCCGGTGTATGGGAGTCGCCGAGCGCCGGTGCGAGCCGGCAGGCCAGCGAGGCGCGGTCGGCCCTGCAGGGCGCGATCACCGAGGCGAACGGATTCCTTGCCAGGGCGCGGACGATGAGCCAGACCCTGAAGCGTTACAACGTCACGCTCGACGTTCCGGCGCCGTAGCCCCGGTGGTGCGAGTCGTCGTCGCCTGCAAGCGCGACGCGACGGCACGGCGGGTGACGGTGCGGCCGCGTTCCTCCGGGAGCGCGGCCGTGTCGTTTTTGTCCTCGTCGGGGCCCCGGAGGCGTGTTAAGATTGCGGCATGGACGAACCCGCCCATGTGATCGAGGTCGACGCGCTCACCAAGAGATACGACTCGGTCATCGCGGTCGACCGCCTGTCGTTCGGGGTGGGCGCCGGGGAGATCCTGGGTCTCGTGGGTCCGAACGGCGCCGGGAAGACGACGACGCTCCGCTCGCTCTGCGGCATCATCAACCCCACGCACGGGACGATCCGCATCGACGGCCACGACCTCCGGACTGACGGGCCCAGGGCGAAACAGACGCTGGCCTTCATCCCGGACGAGCCGCAGCTCTTCGACTACCTCACTGTGGAGGAGCACCTGCGCTTCGTCGGCCGCCTGTACGCGGTCGCGGACGCGCCGGCGCGCATCCCGGGGCTGCTCGAGGAGCTGGAGCTCACGGAGAAGCGCCGCTCGCTGCCGACGGAGCTGTCGCGCGGCATGCGGCAGAAGCTGGCTATCGCCTGCGGACTGCTGCACCGGCCCCGGGTGTTGATCTTCGACGAGCCGCTCACGGGGCTCGACCCCGGCGGCATGAAGCGGATGCGCGCGACGATCGCCGCACGGGCACGCGAGGGAGCGGCGGTGATCCTGAGTTCGCACCTGCTGCATCTCGTCGAGGAGCTGTGCACGCGGCTGCTGGTGATCCGGCGCGGCCAGTGCGTGGCGCAGGGGACGCTGGCGGAGATCGTGGCGGCACGGCCCGACCTCGCCGGCCTCTCCCTCGAGGACGTCTTCCTCACGCTCACCGGCGACGGGGCCGGCCCCGCGACGTGACGGGGGCGCTCGCGTACCTCATCGGGCAGACGGTGCGCAACCGGATTGCCCGCCAGGTGGGCAGGCTCCGGAATCCGCGTTATGCGGTGGCGATGCTGCTGGGCATCGCGTACTTCGCGTTCATCTTCGGCGGACCCGTCACGCGAAACGGGCGCAACGCCGCGCCCTCGATGACTGCCGGTGCCGCCGGGGGCCCGGCGACCGCGGCGGTGTACCTCAGCGTGGTCCTGGCGCTCTTCGCGGCGTACTGGTGGTTGCGGGGCGGTGTCACCGGCGCGCTCGCCTTCCAGCCTGGCGAGGTGCAGCTGCTTTTTCCGGCGCCGATTTCGCGGCGCGCGCTGATCGGGTACAAGATCGCGCGGTCGCAGCTGCTCATCCTGCTGAACGCCGTCTTCTGGACGCTGCTGATGCGGCGCTGGGGACTGACGCTGCCGGTGCCGCTGCGGTTCGTGACCGCCTGGGCCTTCTTCTCGATCCTGAGCCTGCACCGGCTGGCGGTGGCGCTGGTGCAGATGCCGCCGCTCCAGGGCGCCCGTCGCGCGATGAACCTCGCCCTGAAGGGCGCTGCGGTGCTGCTGATCGTGGGGCTGGCGAGCGGGGTGGCGCCCGCGCTGCGCCGCCTGCCGCAACTGGGCTTCGAGACCGGCGTGCGCGAGCTCGGGAACGCGCTGTCCACACCGCCGGCGTCGATCGTCCTGTTTCCGTTCCACGTCGTCACAGCGCCACTCGCCGCGCCGTCGACTGCGGCATGGGTGGGGGCGATCGCGCTGCTCGTCGCCGGCATCGCGCTGCACCTCGTCTTCGTCCTGTCGATGGACGTGCCGTTCGAGGAGGCCGCGGCGCAGGCGTCGGTCGAGATGGCGCGGCGGGTTGCGGCGCTCCGGAGCCGGGCCTCGGGCGGCGCGACCGTGCTGCGTCCCGGAAAGGTCAAGCGCGACTGGCTTCCACTGGCGCCGCTCGGCTACCCCTCGGTCGCGGTGGCCTGGAAGAACACACTGGCGCTGGCGCGCACCGGTGGCATCCGCACCGCCGTCTCGATCGTCGCTCTCATCACGTTGATCTCCCTCGGCCTCTCCTCGGTGTCGCGGGAGGGGCGCACCGGGGGTATGGCGCTGCTTCCAATCGGGATCGTGGTGGGGATGACGCTGTTCATGGGTCCGCGCGTGCTGCGCAACGACCTGCGGCAGGACCTGCTCGCGCTGCCGCTGCTGAAGACGTATCCACTGAGCGGGTTCGAGATCGTGGTGGGCGAACTGGCGTCGCCGACGCTCGTGCTCACCGCGGTCCAGACCGCGATGCTGGTGGTCGGGGCGTTCATCGTTCCGCCCGAGATGCGCGCCCAGCTCGGCGGCGCACAGGGCCTGGGCGTGATCGTGATCGCCCCGGTGCTTTTCGTGGCGATGAACGCCGCGACGATCGCGATCCAGAACGGTGCCGCGCTGATGTTCCCGTCGTGGGTGCGCCTGGGCGCGGACTCCGGCGGCGTGGAGGCCCTGGGGCAGAACCTGCTCGTGACCATCGGGTCGATGCTGGCGCTCGTGGTCGTGCTGCTTCCGCCGGCGATCGAGGTCTCGGTCGTCTACTTCCTGGCGAAGCCGCTGCTGCACGAGTACACGGCCGCGGTGGCGACGCTGCTCGCGGCCGGCGTGCTGTTCGCCGAGGTGGCCTGGCTCGTCTCGCGGCTGGGGCGGACGTTCGAGAAGACGGAGCCGTCGGCCCTGGCGTGAGGGACCCGGCGGCGCCCGGTGACGGGCGCCGCGCTGCGAGTGTGCGCCACGCCGGTGCCGGCTGCCTGACGACGTACGAGATTCCCGTGGTGTCCCCACGATCTTTCCGCCGCGTTCCGCCTCACGCCGCGCGCCGCCGTCGGCGCCGCGGCCATGTTCGTGGCGTCGTGCTCCAGCGATGCCCCGACGGCCACGGCCACCGGACCCGCGAACAATGGTGACGGGGGCGCGGTGCCGTCGCTGCCGTCGCGCGCCGTCTTCCCTCCGGACAACGCCTGGAATCGCGACGTCTCGCAGGATCCTGTCGATCCCGCTTCCGATGCGCTGATCGCGGCATGCGGCGCGACGCGAAGCTTGCATCCGGACTTCGGCACCGTGTACGACGGTGTCGCGTGGGGAATTCCATTCGTGACGGTCCACGGCGCACAGTCACGCGTGCCGGTGTCGTTCGACTACGCCGACGAGAGCGATCCCGGGCCGTACCCGATCCCCGCCGGTGCGCCGATCGAGGGAGGGAGTGCCTCGTCAGGCGACCGGCACGTGCTCGTGGTGGACGTCGACGATTGGGTCCTCTACGAACTCTTCGATGCGCACCAACAGGACGGCGGCGCGCGATGGAGCGCGGGCTCCGGGGCGATCTTCGACCTCGCGTCGAACGCGATGCGACCGGCGGGGTGGACCTCGGCGGATGCCGCGGGCCTGCCGATCTTTCCCGGTCTGGTGCGCTACGACGAGGCCGTGACCCGCGGCGAGATCACGCACGCGCTGCGCTTCACCTGTCCGGTGACGCGGCGGGCCTACGTGCCGCCGGCGCGCCACTTCGCCAGCTCACGCACGGATGCGAACCTGCCGCCGATGGGGATGCGCGTGCGGCTCAAGGCCAGCGTCGACCTGTCTCGGGCTTCCCGCCGGAGGTGCAGGTGATCCTGACGGCGATGAAGACGCTACGGGATGCTGCTCGCCGACAACGGCGGGGGATTCTTTGTGAGCGGGGCGCCCGATGCACGGTGGAACGACGCCAACATCGACACGATGAAGCGGATCCACGGATCCGACTTCGAGGTCGTGCGGATGGACGGGTTGGTGGTCCCATAGACGGCTGGCTTTTCGGGAAGTCGTGTCGATCTGGGGAGTTCGGAACGCCTGGAGCACGCGAAGACGCGGAGGGCTGAAGGCCGTCTGGTTCACGCGGAGCCGCGGAGACGCGGAGGGCTGAAAGCCGTTTGGTTCACGCGGAGCCGCGAAGACGCGGAGGGCTGAAAGCGGTCTGGTTCACGCGGAGCCGCGAAGACGCGGAGGGCTGAAAGCCGTTTGGTTCACGCGGAGCCGCGAGACGCGGAGGGCTGAAAGCCGTCTGGTTCACGCGGAGCCGCGAAGACGCGGAGGGCTGAAAGCCGTTTGGTTCACGCGGAGCCGCGAAGACGCGGAGGGCTGAAAGCCGTTCACATTCGTCATCCAGGTCTCTCGCCCGGTTCCCCGCCCGGTCTTCGCGGCTCCGCGTGCGCACCCGCAACGCACCAGACGTCATCGGTGGCGACGGAGCACAATCATCCGGTTGCCGACGTGGCAGCGTGACGCCGACGAGTTGAAGCTGCAAGCCACCCACCGTGGCAGCGTGACGCCGACGAGTTGAAGCTGCAAGCCACCCACCGTGGCAGCGTGACGCCGACGAGTTGAAGCTGCAAGCCACCCACACGAAATCCCGGAGACCCGGAATGAAAAGGGCGCCGCGTGTGCGGCGCCCCACGTGGGCGGTGCGGTATGCCGGGGATCAGGGCTTCTTCGCCGGCCACACCACGCCCTGGTCCTTCTTCGTCACCGGCGCCATGCCCTTGTAGACGAACTTCTGGATGCGCTTCCCCTCGTAGGTCTCGGTCGTGAAGATGTTGCCCTTCGAGTCGGTGGCGATGCTGTGCACGGCGAACCACATGCCGGGCTGGCGTCCGCCACCGCCGAACATCGTGAGGATTTCCAGCGACTGCCTGTCGATGATGTAGACGTGCTCGTTCTTGCCGTCGGCGAGGAAGATGTACTTCTGCTGCGGGTCGCGTGAGAAGGCGATGTCCCAGACCGAGCCGTCGCCGCGGGTGAGCGGCGCGATGATCTTTTCCTTCACGAACGAGCCGTCGGTGTGGAAGACCTGGATGCGGTCATTCGGCCTGTCGCACACGTAGACGAGGCCGTCGACCGACGGCTGCGCGCAGTGGACCGGGTTGCGGAACTGCGGGATCAACGGCTTGGACGGATCGTAGGGTCCGTAATTGCTGTCGCTCGGCACGTTGCCGTAGGCGCCCCAGAAGCGCTTGATCTTCCCGGTGTCCATGTCGAGCACGGCGACGCGGTGGTTGCCGTATCCGTCGGAGATGTACGCCTCGTTGGCCTTGTAGTCGAAGGCAATCTTGGCGACGCGGCCGAAGTGCTCGGTGCTGCGGCTGTCGACCTTCTGGTGCGGACTGCCGATCGCCATGAGGAACTTGCCGTCGTGCGTGAACTTGAGCACCTGGGAGTCGATGGTACCGGGCGGGCACCCGGGATCCTGGCTGCCTGAGGGGCAGGTGCCGTTGCCGCCGATCCAGACGTTGTCCTTGTTGTCGATGGTGATGCCGTGGTTGGACGAGGGCCAGACGTAGTCACTCGACGGTCCGCCCCATCCCTTCACCAGGTTGCCGTCGGGATCGAACTCGAGGACGGGGGGCGCCGGGACGCAGCAGGTGCTGATGGGCGGATTCTGCGCGGCACCGATCTCGGTTTGCGGGTCGAAGGTGTCGGCGCGATGCACGATGAAGACGTGGTCGCGGGCATCGACGCCGACGCCGATCACGTTGCCGAGCACCCAGTGGTTCGGCAGCGGCTTGGGCCACAGCGGATCGACCTCGAAGCTGGGCGCCATGACGGCGGCGCCCTGGGAGGCATCGGCATCGACGGCATGCTGGCCGACGCCGAGGGCGGCGATCAGCGTGACGAGCGTGGTCCCGAGTATCACCCTGCGCCTTCGCGTCATCCCCGTCTCTCCAGGTGGGTTGCGTTCGTTCGCGGTGGATGCGTCAACGGCCGCCGGGCCAGACCACGCCCTGCTCCCGTGCCTTCACCGGCGCGAGGCCCTTGTACACGAACTTCTGCACGCGCTTTCCCTCGAGCGTCTCGGTCGTGTAGAGGTTCCCGCGGGAGTCGGTCGCGATGCTGTGCAGGGCGTAGAACTCGCCCGGCTGGCGGCCGCCGTCGCCGAAGGCGGACAGCTCGCCGAGCGACTGCCTGTCGAGGACGTGGACCTGCATGTTCATCCCGTCGGCGACGTAGAGGTAGCGCTGCTGCGCGTCGCGCGAGAAGGCGATGTCCCAGACCGAGCCCGCGCCGCGGGTGGCGGGGGCGATTGTCTTCTCCTTCACGAAGGAGCCGTCCTTACGGAAGACCTGGATCCTGTCGTTGCCGCGGTCGCAGACGTACACGAGGCCGTCGGCCGAGGGGACGGCGCAGTGGACGGTGGCGAACTGCTTCGACGGCGCCGCGCGCCGGATCGTAGGCCGGCATCGGCGCATCGTCGGGCTTGTCGCCGTAGGCGCCCCAGAAGCGGGTGATCTTTCCCGCTGCGAGGTCGAGCACGGCGACGCGCCGGTTGCGGTAGCCGTCGGCGACGTAGCCCACCCCGGCGGCGTCGATGCCGATGCGGGCGGCGCCGCCGAAGTCGTCCAAGCTGGTGCTGCGGCCCGGGGGCGGCGGGGGGCGGGCCGCCCCGTCCGCGGCCGCCGCCGCGGCCAGCGCGTCCCAAGCCGACCTCGGAGCCGCCCGCGGCGCTCCCGCCCCGGGCGCCGCCGCCGGCTGCCGCGTTAGGCTTTCCGACCTGGCGGACGAACTTGCCGTCACGCGAGAACTCGAGCAGCTGGCCGTCGGCGGAGGCGCTGCCACCGATCCAGACGTTGCCCTTGGCGTCGACGGCGATGCCGGACGGCGACTCCGGCCAGTCGTATCCCTGGCCGGGGCCACCGAAGTGTCCCAGGAGGTTGCCGTCCACGTCGAATTCCAGGACGGCGGGGGCGGGGACGCAGCACTCGCCGGTCGGCGGGTCCTGCGCGGCGCCGATCTCGGTGCGCGCGTTGAAGCTGGTGGTGATGTTGAGCACGTAGATGTGGTCGCGCGCATCGACGGCGACGCCGGTGGCCGAGCCGAGGATCCAGTGGTTAGGCATCGGCTTGGGCCAGAGCACGTCCACGGTGAACGAGGGCGCCTGGGTGCCCTGCGTCCCGGGGGTGGCCTGCAGCGGGGAGCGGGTGCTGGACAGGGCGACCAGCGCCGTGGCCACGGTGGCCGTCAGGATCAGTGTGCGCGTCCGGTTCATCGACCTCTCCCGGCCCCGGCGGAGCCCCCTGTGCGGAGCGTGGCGATTGGATATGTTCGGTGTCCGCGGAAGCGTAGCATCGGGGTAACTTTGCGCCGTGGTCGGGATCCGTCCAGAGCGGACCGATCCGGCGGTGCCGGACACTCGCGGGGCACCGGCAGGGGAGAGCGCGATGCGCGGCTGGCACGATCGCACTACCCGATCGATTCTTCTCGCCGCCCTGGCGGGGCTGGCCCTGTCCTCCCCGCCGGCCGCGGCGGCGCACGACATCCCGGCCACGGTGCTCCTGCGCGTCTTTGCCAGGCCCGAGGGCGGGCGCATGCGCCTGCTCGTCCGGGCGCCGCTCGCCGCCATGCGCGACTTCGAGTTCCCGGTGCACGGGGCGGGCGGCTACCTCGACATCGCGCGGGTGCAGCCGATGCTGCAGGACGCGGCCCGCCTCTGGATAGCGAACTACATCCAGCTCTATGAGGACGACTCGCTGCTGGGCGACCCGACCGTCGTCGCCACGCGTGTCTCGCTGCCCTCGGACCGGTCCTTCGGGAGCTACGAGACGGCGCTCAGCCACGTGACCGGTGCGCCGCTCGCCGAGGACGTCGAGCTGCCCTGGCAGCAGGCGATGATGGACGTGCTGCTGGAGTACCGCATCCGGTCGGACAGCTCACGCTTCTCGATGCACCCGACACTGGCCCACCTGGGGGTGCGGACCACGACCGTGCTGCGGTTCCTCCCGCCCGGGGGGGCGGAGCGTGCCTTCGAGTACATCGGCGATCCCGGGCTGGTCCGCCTCGATCCGCAGTGGTACCAGGCGGCGCTCCGCTTCGTCGAGCTGGGCTTCGGGCACATTCTCGACGGGATCGACCACCTGCTGTTCATCTTCTGTCTTGTCATCCCGTTCCGCAGGATCCGGCCCCTGCTCGCGATCGTGACGTCGTTCACGGCGGCGCACTCGATCACCCTGTTCGCCTCGGCGCTGGGGTTCGCGCCCGATGCGCTCTGGTTCCCGCCGCTGATCGAGGTGCTCATCGCGCTCTCGATCGTGTACATGGCCCTCGAGAACATCGTGGGACCGAAGCTGGAGCGCCGGTGGCTGATCGCGTTCGGATTCGGGCTGGTGCACGGCTTCGGCTTCTCGTTCGCGCTGCGCGAATCGCTGCAGTTTGCCGGCGCGCACCTGGTGACCTCGCTGTTCGCCTTCAACGCCGGCGTGGAGCTGGGGCAGGTCTTCGTGCTGGCGCTGGCCATCCCGCTCCTGAACCTGCTGTTCCGGTACGTGGTGGCGGAGCGCATGGGCACGATCCTGCTGTCGGCGCTGGTGGCGCACACGGCCTGGCACTGGATGCTGGACCGGGCGGTCGTGCTGCGGCAGTACCAGTTCGCCTGGCCGGCGTTCGACATGGCGCTCGTGGCGAGCGCGATGCGAGGTTTAATGTTGATCCTGATCCTGGCGGGGGTGCTCTGGGCCCTGGCCGGGCTGTACGGCCGGCTGTTGCCCAGGGGTACGGAGGGCGACGAGGCGCTGGCGGGAACGAAGCGACAGGGGGCGCCGTCGGCGTGAACGGCGGTGCATCATCGAGGGAGCAGCGTGAGACCGGGAGCCCGGGCGTGTCGATGCGATTGACGGGGTGGACGATTCTGCTGACGGCGTGCATACTGGCCACGCCGGCGCGGGAGGCGGGAGCGCAACAGCCTGCCCCGGGGGCGGGGCGCTCCACGCTGTCCGGTATCTACACGTACGCGCAGGCAAATCGCGGAAAGAACATCTACGCCGGGATGTGCCGCTCGTGTCATACGCCGGCGTCGCACACCGGCGTGACGTTCGCCACCTGGTGGGAGGGACGCCAGTTGTCGGACCTGTTCGCGTACGTGAGCCAGATGATGCCGAAGAACGCGCCGGCGACCCTCAGCAAGGAGGAGTACGCGGACGTGGTTGCGTACCTGCTCCGGATGAACGGCTTTCCGGTGGGGGACGAAGAACTGCCGACCGACTCGGTGGTGTTGAAGAAGATCCGCATCGAAACGCGAGCCGCGCCGCCATCGGGCGCGCCGGATCGCTGATCACCCGGTAACTCCCCAGGCGCCGGCGTCCCGCCGGCCGACGCACGACCTCGCATCCGAGAGGGATGGACACCATGTCGCACCGTTCGACGCCCCGACGCATCGCAGTCACGGGACTCCTGCTGGCGGGAGCCCTCTTTGCCGTCTTCCTGGTGCGCGCGCGACAGTCCGCCGCACTGCAGGGCACGGCGCTCGTTCGCGGGAACGCCCCCGGCGAGTGGCGCTACTGGGGCGCCGACGCGTGGAGCACCCGCTACTCCGCGCTGGACCAGATCAACGCCTCGAACTTCAACTCGCTCGACGTTGCGTGGCAGTGGAACGCCGGCGCCTTCGGCAGCGACGAGTACTATCGAACCACGCCGCTGTACGCGAACGGACGCCTGTTCACGGTGGCGACGACGCGGCGCGAGGCGATCGCAATCGACCCCGAGACCGGCGAGACGCTCTGGATGTACCGCCTGAACGAGGGAATCCGGTGGCAGAAGGCGCCGCGGCAGTTCGCGGGGCGCGGGCTCTCGTACTGGACCGACGGCAACGAGGAGCGTGTGCTCGTCGTGACGCCTGGCTACCACCTCGTGTCACTCGACGCCAAGACAGGCCTTCCCGACCCGAAGTTCGGCAAGAACGGCGTGGTCGACCTCATGGAGGGGCTCGGCTTCCCGCTGGTGCCGCTCGCCGTCGACGACTCGGGGCCGCTCATCATCAGCGACGCCGCCCCGGCGCGAAAGGCGCGGCCCGGCGAGACGTGGGACCCTGTGAAGAAGATCGGCGCCGACGGGACGATGGGCATCGACCCGGCCAATGGGCAGATCGCCAACAGCTCGCCGGGCATCGTCGTCGGAGACGTGTTCGTGGTGGGGAATTCGGCCGTCCACGGCTACTACCCGATTCGCCTGCACAACATGCCGAGCTTCATCCGCGGCTTCGACATCCACACGGGACAGCAGATCTGGAAGTTCAACCTGATCCCGCAGGAGGGTGAGTTCGGCGCCGAGACCTGGAAGAACGGCACCAAGCCTGGCACCCCCGGCGTGGGCAAGGTCGACGCCTGGGGAACGTACACTGCGGATCCCGAGCTCGGCCTGGTCTACATTCCCGTCGGCATGCCGCTGATGGACGAGTACGGCGGCTATCGTCCCGGCAACAACCTGTTCGGCACCAGCGTCGTCGCGATCGACGTCAAGACCGGCAAGCGGAAGTGGCACTTCCAGATGGTGCATCACGACATCTGGGACTACGACATACCGATGGCGCCCAACCTGCTCGATGTCACGATCGACGGGAAGCCGCGCAAGATCGTCGCGGCCACGACCAAGCAGGGCTGGGTGTACACATTCGACCGGGTGACAGGCGAGCCGATCTGGCCGATGCCGGAGACGCCGGTGCTGCAGAGCGAGGCCCCGGGCGAGCAGACATCACCGACGCAGCCGATCCCGAGCAGGCCGGCGCCATACTCGCAGCAGGGTCTCGTGGAGTCGGACCTCATCGACTACACGCCGGCCATCAAGGACTCGGCGCTCGTGCTGGCCAAGCGTTGCCGCATGGGGCCGTACTTCATTCCTGGCACGCCGACGGACGGCTCGGCCAAGAGCGGCCTCAAGTGCTCGTGGTACGCACCCGGCGCCAGCGGCGGGGTGAACATCGACGGTGGCGCGGCCGCCGATCCCGGAGACCGGCATGCTGTACGTCGGCTCGCAGACCGGCATGAGCACGATCGAGTTGCAGAAGGACCCGTGCTCGGAATTCCGCTACAGCTCGATTCACGACAGTTGCGGCCTGATTGGCGCGCTGCCGGCGCCGGCGGGATACGAACCCCCGGAAGGCGGACGCGGACGGCGCGGCGGCTTCGGCAATCGCGGCGGATTCGCGCAGATCGGCGGGATCTCGATCGTGAAGCCCAAGGACTTCGGCGGCGTCACGGCGTACGACATGAACACGGGTGACAAGAAGTGGTGGATCCCGAACGGAGGCTCCATACCGCAGACGTCGAACGACCCGATGTTCGCCGGCGTGAAGCTGCCGCCGGTGGGCGCGCGCGGACAGGCGGAGGTCATCACCACGAAGTCGCTCGTGATCTACGGGCCTGGTCGCAATGGCGGCCCGCCGGGATCGCCGCCGCGGATCATCGCCGTGGACAAGGCGACCGGGAAGGAAGTCGGCGCGGTCCGCGTGCCGTCGAAGAACAGCGCGGTGCCGATGACGTTCATGCACAAGGGAAAGCAGTACATCGTCTTCGCCACCGGGGCGGGAGATGGCACGGCGCTGGTGGCGCTGCGCCTGCCTGACGAGGGCGGCATGGGAGGGGGGCGCGGCGGCGGGCCGCGTCGCTGACGCACAGGCGCTGAGCCGCGTGGGATCTGGCTGACGCTCTTCAACAGGCGGTGCCGCCAGGGTGCAAATGACGAGCGCCGGACGCCGCGCGTACTGCCATCGCGCGGCGTCCGGCGCTTTCGGTCCCGCGATCAGCGGCCGCCGGTCGCCTTCGTGCCCGCCGGCATGATCGCCTTGAACGCGACCATGAACCGGTCCATCTCGTCCGGCGTGCCGATGCTCACGCGCAGGTGCTTCGTCATCGGCGGGAACGGGCGCCCCACGAGCACGCCACGCTTGCGGAATTCCGCGCTGACCGGTTCCACCTCCCGCCCCAGGTGCACCATGAAGAAGTTGGTCTCCGAGGGAATCGTCTCGTAGCCATGGGCATTGAGCCCGGCCATGGTCTGCTTTCGAAGCGCCAGCGTGACTTCCTTGACGTGCGCCTGCGTGGCGGTGTCGGTGAGCGCCGTCGCGCCGCCCCACTTCACCAGGGCGTTGATCGTCCCGGTGGACCAGGGTCGCATCTGCCGGATGTAGTCCGGCGGCGCGATGGCGTAGCCCAGGCGCATGCCGGCGAGGGCCGCGATCTTCGAGAAGGTGCGCGTCACGATCACCGGCCGACCCTCGAGGGCGAGCGGCACCGAGGTGGCGTACTGCGGGTCCTCGACGAAGTGATGGTAGGCCTCGTCGATCAACACCGGCATGTCCTCGGGAATCCCGTCGAGGAGCTGGTGGACCTCCTGCTTCGTGACCACCTGACCGGTGGGGTTGTTCGGGTTGCAGAGGTAGATGAACCCGACGTCCCGGTAGTGCGTATGCGCCGCGTGGATGAGGGCAGGGATGTCCTGCCGGTAGTCCGGCGCGGCGAGCGGAATCGTGTACGCCTCGCCGCTGACGCTGGTGGCGTGCCGATAGACCTGCGAGTACGACGGCTCCACGCCGACGACCTTCCTGCCGTCACGGCAGAAGGTCGTTCCCACCACGTCGAGGATCTCGCCCGAGCCCGAGCCGATCATCACGTGGTCGGGCGTGACGCCGTGGTGTTTCGCGATGGCATCGACGATGCCGCCGTCGGGGTAGCCGTATCGGTTCGCGTACTTGAAGGCGTGCGTCATCGCCTCCAGGACGGCGTCCGACGGGCCGTAGGGGTTCTCGTTGAAATTCAGCTTCGCCAGGCTGTCGTAGTCGTCGGGCGGGACGGCCGGATGCCACGGCGCGCGTGGGCCCAGCGCCCAGAGGGGTGCGGCCGGCTTCAGTCCCAGAACGCCCAACGCGGTGGCCACCCCGCCAACGAACCCCCGACGCGAAACCGCCTGCTTCACGTCCATGGCGACCTCCCCCTTGTTGTATGCGCGGCGGGGCGCTGCTCCCGTCCGGGAGCGCGTCCCTCCGCGCCTGCTTACCCGATCACGTCCTCACGCCTACGCCCACTTCAGGTCCTGCTTCGACAGCGGCAGCGACCGGATGCGCTTGCCTGTCACTGCGAAGATGGCGCTGCACAGCGCCGGCACAACCGGCGGCAGTGCGGGCTCGCCGAGTCCGGTCGGCGGATTGTCGGTCACGTTCCAGACGACCTCGACCGGCGGCGTCTGGCGCATCCGGATGAGGCGGAAGTTGTCGAGGTTGCTCTGCACTGCCCGGCCGCCGGCGATCGTGATCTCCTGGTCGAGGGCCTCGGCGATGCCGTCGAGCACGGCGCCCTGCGCCTGGCTCTCGGCGTTGCCCGGGTTGATGATCTGGCTCCCGATGTCGCCGGCGACCCAGACCTTGTCGACATTGAGCGTGCCTGACTGGCTGACCGTGGCCTGGACGACCTCGGCGAAGTAGCCGCGGTGGCTGAAGTGGAAGGCGACGCCGCGCCCGGTGCCCTTGGGCAGCGACGTCTTTCCCCACTGCGACTTCTCGGCCACGAGCTTGAGCACGCCGCGCATGCGCTCGGCGTCGAACTGCGGCCCGCGGAAGCCTCCGCGACCGCCACCCTGACCGCCCGTGGGGGCCGGCTCGGGCTGGGCATTGTCGAGCAGGTTCAGCCGGAACTGCACCGGGTCGATGCCCGCCGCGTGCGCCAGCTCGTCGATGAACGACTGCATGACGAACGCGATGGCGTTGCTGCCCGGCGCGCGGAGCGCCCCGGTGGGCACGCCGAGCGGGATGAGCGAGGCATCGATGGCGAAATTCGGGACGAAGCGCGACGGGAACTCGGTGGGCGAGAGACTCGCGCTGGACGCGAAGTTGTTCCCCTCGCCGAACGACACGAAGTGGTCCTTCCAGGCGACCAGCTTGCCGGCGCCGTCGACGCCGCCCTTGAAGTAGTGGAATCCCGCCGGCCGGTAGAAGTCGTGCGCCATGTCGTCCTCGCGGCTCCACAGCAGCTTCACCGGCACGCCGACCTGCTTGGCGATCCACGCCCCCTCGACCATGTAGTCGTTGGCGAGGCGCCGACCGAATCCTCCGCCCATGCGCGTGAGGTGGATGGTGATGTCGTCCTCGCTCATGCCCAGTGTCTGGGCAACCAGGCGGCGCCCGCTCGCCGGCTGTTGTGTCGGCACCCAGAGCTCGAGCTTGCCGTTGGCATAGTGGCCGGTGCAGTTCTGCGGCTCGAGCTGGGCGTGGGAGATGAACGGATAGGAGTACGCCGCCTCGACGACCTTTGCGGCGCCGGCGAGCGCGGCGTCGGGATCGCCGTCCTTGCGCAGCGAGCGCTGCGGCGCCTGCTTCGAGAAGGCCTCGGCCTGGGCCGCGAACCCGGCACTGCTCTGCTGCGCCGTCGGCCCCTCGTTCCACTGGACCTGCAGCTTCTGCCGCGCCGACTGCGCCTGCCACCACGAGTCGGCGACGATGGCGACGCCGCCGAGGAGCCCCGAGAGGTTGTCTCCGCCGTCGACGACGAAGGCGTGGCGGACGCCGGGCATCGCCTTCACCTCGTCGAGGTTGGCGCTGGCGACCTTGCCGCCGAAGACGGGGCACTTCTGGAAGACGGCGTAGAGCATCCCGGGAAGCGTCACGTCGATGCCGAAGAGCGGCATGCCGGTGACGATCGCGTGGTTGTCGACGTTGGGAACGTGCGTGCCGATGATGTGGAAGTCCTTCGGGTCCTTGAGCGGCACGGTGTCGAGGTCCGGCGGCGTGACCGCGGCGGCCTTCGTGGCGAGCTCGCCGTACGACAACTTCCGCCCGCTGGCGCGGTGGGTGACGACGCCCGCGGACGTCGTGCACTCGGAGGGCTTCACGCCCCAGGTGCTCGCGGCGGCGGTCACGAGCATCGCGCGTCCCGCGGCGCCCACGCGGCGCATCGGTTCCCAGTTGGTCGGTGTGGCCGTGCTGCCACCCGCCGACTGCCTGTCGAACTTCGACGGGTCGAACGACGCCTGCTCGACGCGCACGTTCTTCCACTCCACGTCGAGCTCGTCGGCGATGAGCATGGGCAGCATCGTCTTGACCCCCTGACCGATCTCGGGGTTCTTGGCCATGATGGTGACGATGCCGTCCGGTGTGAGCCGGATGTAGGCGTTGAGCAGGGAGTCGGCGGTTGTCGGTGCATCCGCCCAGGACTCGGCACGGCCGAGTGGTGCGAGATAGGTGCTCAGGAGCATCCCGCCGCCCGCGAGCGCGGTGGCGCGCAGGAATTCCCGTCGGTCGACGCGAAGGGTCGTTTTCACGGGTCCTCCTTAGCGGTTGGGAGTGCCGGAGCGGCTGCTCTCGGTGGTGGCCAGCTCGGCCGCCCTGTGAATGGCCTTGCGGATGCGCAGGTACGTCGCACAGCGGCAGAGGTTGGTGCTCATCGCCCTGTCGATGTCGGCATCGGTCGGCGACGGATTGCTCTTGAGCAACAGCGCCGCGGACATGATCTGGCCGGCCTGGCAGTAGCCGCACTGCGGGACGTCCACTTCCTCCCAGGCGCGCTGCAGCGCATGCGTCCCGGTGGGCGAGAGTCCCTCGATGGTGAGGATCTCGCCGCCCTCGAGGTCGGCGACGTGCTGGCGGCACGACCGGACGGCGCGGCCGTCGAGATGGACGGTGCAGGCGCCGCACTGGCCGATGCCACACCCGAATTTCGTGCCCTTGAGGTCGAGGACGTCACGCAACACCCAGAGCAACGGTGTGTCCGGGGCGACGTCCACGGTCGTGCTCTTTCCGTTGACCTTGAACGTGACTGGCATTGGCTGGTCGGGGTGAGAGGAATGCGAAGGGTGGGTCCCTTGATCAACCCGCACCCGTCGCCGGGGCACGCCCCGGCAGGGGTACGTCGTACATGCATACGCCGCCCGCCGCCCGCGGGCGAGCTACTTCATCACATATCGCTTGAGCGCCCTCGGTCCCACTTCGGCGCCGTAGATGACGCCGTTGGCGTCCACGGCCACGCCCTCCGCGGCGCTCGTGCCGGTTGCATTCACGTCCGGATCGGGAATGAACGCCCGCACCGAGCCGTCCTTGGCGCTCCCGATGCGGATGCCGCGCTTCCATCCGTCGTGGTTCTTCGACACCGACTCGGACTCCGAGTCGGCCACATAGATGTTGTCGTGACTGTCAATGTATATCCCACTGGGGCGGCTGAACTGGTACCAGGTGTCGAGGAGCTTGCCGTCCTGGTCGAAGATCTCGATCCGGTTGTTGTTCCTGTCACCGACGAAGAGGCGCCCCTGCGAATCCATCGCCAGCGCGTGCGGCTGGTCGAACTGGCCGGGCCCGGTACCCTTCGAGCCCCAGGCCTTCAGGAACTTCCCGTCGGGCGAGAACTTCAGGATGCGGGCGTTGGCGGTCTCGCCGGACGAGTGTCCCTCGGCAACGAAGATGTCGCCGTTCGGCGCCACGAGGACGTCATTGGGCTGCCAGAAGAACTCGGGCTCGCGGGCCCCGCCGGCCTTGCCGAGCGTCATCAGGAGCTTGCCGTCGGGGCTGAACTTGAAGACCTGGTGACCCTTCGGTGGACCGGCTGGCGGCTCGGCTGCTGCCGCGCGGCCTCCACGACCACCGGCCGACGAATCGGCGCCCCGACCACCGCGGCCGCCGCGTCCCCGGCCGCCGCCGCCACCGGTGCAGGCGCAGTCGGTGACCCACACGTTGCCGTCACGGTCCACGAAGATCCCGTGGGGCGATATCATCAGGCCCGCGCCAAACGCCTTCAACAGCCTGCCTGACGAGTCGAAGTGCAGGACCGGCGGCAGCTCCGAGCCAGCGCAGCTGTTGACCCCGCAGCGCTCCGCAACCCAGATGCTGGTGCCGTCCTTCCCGATGTCGACGGCGCTCGTCGAGCCCCAGGGGCGTCCCTCCGGCAGCTTCGCCCACCCCTCGACCGTCCGATACGGGTTGGGGAGGTCGTTGGTGGGCGCCATGCCCTCCTGCGCCGTTGCCACGGATCCCGTGGCGGTGAGCAGGGCGAAGGCGGCGAGCAGCGCTGAACCCGAGCGTCGGGTGAGCGACATCGGCAGATGTCTCCGGGATTGGGGAAGCCGCGTGCGGGCGCGTGCGCCGGCGGTGTCGCGCGGCGACCTTCCAGACAGCCTCTCAAGAGTGCGCCCGAGGCGCCTCATGTGCAACAGCCGGGGCCGGCCCGCGTGGCGGCCCCGGGCACCGTCCGTCAGGAGGATCCGCGGCGACGCGCTGCTTCGCGCTCACGGGATCGGCGGCCCGGGGCCTCGAAATCGGCCGCACCCGCGGTGAGCAGTGCGTCGTCGATCGCCCCGGGTTCGCGGCGCGCCTGGCGTCGCGCGAGCCACAGCATCGACATGGCGCTGGCGGCTCCGAGGGTGGCACCGGCGAGGGCGAAGCCGGGAATGATGCGAAGTGCGCCGGGCCGGCTCACGAGGCCGGCTACAGTGAACAGGATCGGCATGCTCAGTCCACCAATTGCACCCCACAAGCCGACACGCGTCGTCGAGAGTTCGGAGAGCGACCGCCGTCCCTCGGCGAGCATGAGCGCGGCCCCGAACGAGACGCCCGAGGCGGCGCCCCAGATTCCCCATCCGACGGTGGTTCCCGCGAGGCGCGAGACGAGCTGCGAAAGCGGCGGCAGGTGCAGCACGCCTGGAAGGCTCATGACCGTACCCAGCGCGAGGCCGAGCAGGCCCCACGCGAGCCCCCAGACGATTCCGAGCCCGAAGATTCCCCGGAGTCTTCGCAGCACGTTCATGCGACGTCTCTCCTTCCGATGGTGCAGCGAGCGGAGCAGGCCCCGGCGTTCGCGTGCGGCCGTCGTGCCGGGCGCGATCGACCCCACCAAGATACTCCGCCGGTGCGCCGACGTGCCGCGCGGGCTCTTCGGGCGCGGACGGGAGCGCACGCGGCGGGCGTCGAAAATGGGGGCGCGTGCGAATATCATCATACCGCGGCGCTGTCCGCATGCGCTGGCGCGCCCGTGGGCCGCGTGTGCGGCGGCGTCAATCCGACCGGTCCCACCGGTTGCACGCAGCGCGCCGGGTCACGCACACGGGTACAACGACTCACCGATTCCATTCTCCACCGCTCCTTCGATGACCGTCACCTCCCGTCCCCGTCGCCGTTCGCCGGGCTCGTTGGCAATGGCGCTGGTGTGCGCCGCCATGCTCATCGCGTGCGAGTCCACCGTCCGCACCATTCCTGCCTCCTGGGGAAGCCTGCGTCCGGGCCCGGACGCCGTGGGCTTCGCGTCGTGGCCGGAGCGACGCTCCGAGGCCGCTGCCGACAGCGCCGGCAACATCATCCAGGTGGACGTGTGGTATCCCGCGCGCGCGGACAGCCGCGGCACGCACCTGCGCTACGCCGACTACGTGGCGCTTGCGGCATCGGAAGCCGGTCAGGTGGCCGACAGCGCCACACTTCGTGAAGCGGTGGAGCAGTTCCTCGGCTTCATCTCCAGGAACGGCGTACCCGTGGAGGACGCGCGACGCTGGCTCGACACCCCGATGTTTGCGATTTCGGGTGTCAACCCCACCGCGGGGCCGCACCCGCTGGTCCTGCTGGCGCAGGGCAATTCGCACGGGGCCATGCACCAGGCTGTCCTCGCGGAGTATCTCGCGAGTTGCGGTTACGTGGTGGTGACGACGCCGTCGCCGACTCGAATCGGGACGCCGATGCACGACGAGTCGGACATCTATCCCGTTGCGCGGTTGCAGGCGCACGACCTGCTCGTGGCCGGGCGGGCGGTCGCACGGCGGGGGTGGGCGGACTCGACGCGCGTGGCGGTGGTGGGCCACAGCTTTGGTGCCCGTGCCGGACTGCTCCTGCTGGCGGACGGCGACAGCCGGCTCCTGGTGAGCCTTGACGGCGGCATCGCGGACTCGATCGGCCGGAACTGGCTGACAGGCACAAACGTCGACACCGCGAAGATCCCGGGCAGTGTGGTGCACCTGTACCAGGTGGGCGACTCGACGATCGTGCCGGACTTCACGCTCCTGCACGCGCTCACCGGCACCGATCGGGTCCTGGTGCGGGTGAGCGGTGTCTCGCACTGGCACTTCACGAGCTTCGGCGTCATCACCGACTCGTTTCCGACGGTGGCGCCGGGGAAGTCGACGCCGGCGGGCGCGGAGGCGGCGGCCCGCATCGACGACTACGCGCGGTGTGCGCTCGATGCCTGGAACCGCGGCGCGGTGCGGGCCGCCGATGCCTGCGCGGCCGCGCCACCGCTCCGCGAGACGGAGCGGCTTGCGCGGGGCGTCAGCGAACCATCACCCGCCGGGCCAGGCGGACAGTAGCCGCCTGACGAGGACGAGCTGGCCGATGTGGTACGCGTTGTGGTCGGCCACGAGCAGGAATTCGCGCAGGAACGTCTGTCCGTCGCCCGCCGGCACCCTGGCAAACAGGTCGCACGACTCGTCGGACGCCATGCGCTGGAGCGCAAGCCGGTCTCCCAGGAAGGCCGCGACGCTCTCGTCCCACGCCTCGTCGTCCGGCGGCGCAGGCTCGGCGGGCCAGTAGTCGTCGGGCCACTCTGGCGCCTCGTAGTCGGGATCCACGCAGAAGGCGAGAATGTCGGCCTGTGCGAGGCGCATGTGCTCGAGTACTTGCCACGCCGAGTACGGCAGGCCGGACGGGACCTTTCCGCGCAACGCGGCGGGCATGTCGGCGACCGCCGACTCGAAGTCGGTATGGGCGTCGTGCCAGTCGAGCAGGCGCACGACCTGCGCGCGATAGGCGGCGTCGTTCGGCATTGCGACCTCGATTCTGGGGCCGTAGCGGACCGCGGCGCAAGGCTCGGCGTCCGACCGCGCACGCGGCAGCGGGCGTCAAACGGTTGATGGACGCCGATTGTCCAACGGTACGATCCCGCCCGCCGCCTCGCCCCGTCCCCCGGTACGACGCATGCAGAACCCGACGAAACCGAAGCCGGCCTCGCGTCTCCGCACCTGGCGCGACCTCGTGACCCAGGATCTTCGATTCGCGGCGCGCGGCCTGCGCCTGCGGCCGGGGTTCACGGCGATGGTCGTGGTCACGCTGTCGCTTGGCATCGGGGCCAACGCGACGATGTTCGGCATCCTCGACCGGCTGCTGCTGCGTCCGCCGGCGCACATCCAGGATCCCGATCGCCTCGTGCAGGTCCACACCCGCCATTTCGGGCAGCAGGGCGTGCAGTCGTCGCAGCCGTATCGATTCTACAAGGACATGCTGGAGGGCGTGCCCGACTTTGCCGGTGTGGCGGTGTCGACGCCGTCGGCAGTGCTGCGGCGCGAGTACTACCCGCTTGGGCGAGGCGCCGAGGCATCGCGCGTCGCCGGCGCGCAGGTCACGCCGGGCTTCTTCCCGTTGCTGGGCGTGCGACCGGTCCTGGGACGGTTCTTCCAGGAAGACGAATCCGGGGAACAACGTGCCGGGAAGCTCGCGGTGCTGGGCTACGGCTACTGGCAGCGGCACTATGGTGGACGGGACGACGCGCTGGGCAAGACGCTCGAGCTTGGCACCGAGCGCTACGAGATCGTCGGCGTGGCGCCACAGGGCTTCACCGGGGCCGAGCTGAGCGACATCGACGTCTGGATTCCCATCGCCGCGGCCGACGGCCTGCGGTTCGCCAAGGGACCCGACTGGAACACGACGCGCAATTCACAGTGGCTGAACGTCTACGCGCGCCTCAAGCCGGGGGTGAGCGTGGAGCAGGCGCGCGCGCAGGCGACGGCGGCTTTTCGTGCCGGGGAACGCGAACGCGTTGCCGCAGCCTCGGCGGCAGACCGGCACTACTACACGGATCCCGACTCCGAGGAGGTCGTCTTCGGCTCGATCATTCCGGGCCGTTCCCCGGCGGGCTTCGGCATCGGGGCCGCGTCCGGGGAGGTGCGCGTCTCGCGCCTGCTGGGTGGCGTGGCGCTGATGGTGCTGCTCATCGCCTGCGCCAACGTCGCGAACCTGCTGCTGGCCCGGGCGCTCAACCGGCGGCGCGAGACTGCGGTGCGGCTGGCGCTCGGCGTGAGCCGTCGGCGGCTCATCGGGCAGCTGGTGATGGAGGGGCTCCTGCTGTCGGTGATGGGCGGCGCCGGGGCACTCGTCTGCGCCCGCGTCGGGTCCGGCTTCCTGCGGTCGATGCTGCTGGCGGACGCGGCGTGGAGTGGCAGCCCGATCGACGGGCGGATGCTCGCCTTCACCGCGGTGGCCGCGCTGGCCACCGGGATGCTGACGTCGCTGCTGCCCGCGTGGCAGGCGAGCAACCCCGACCTGACGAGCGCGCTCAAGGCCGGGGCGCGCGAGGGGGCGGTGGCGAAGTCGCGGACGCGGACGGCGCTGCTGGTCGCCCAGGCGGCCCTGGCGGTGGTGCTCCTGGCCGGTGCCGGGCTCTTCGTGCGCAGCATGCGCAACGTGGCGGCGCTGTCGTTAGGTGTCGACGTCGACCGGGTGCTTGTGGGGAGCATCGACCATGCCAGCGTCGGCCTGTCGAACGACGAGGCCCAGCGGCTCTACCTGCGCTTCGCCGAGCGGGCGCGGGAGATCCCCGGGGTGTCGGCGTCGGCGGTGTCGATCGGCATGTCGTTCGGACTGGGCTGGAGCATCAAGGTGAACGTGCCGGGGCGCGAGCGCCCCACGGAGCAGCACAACCCGTCGCAGTATGCCATCACCCCGGACTACTTCACGGTGATGGGCATCCGGGTGCTGTCGGGACGCCCGTTCACCGACGGGGACGTGGCCGGCGCGCCGCTCGTCGCGGTGATCAACCAGACCGCGGCAAAGACGTTCTGGCCCGGCGGCAACCCGGTGGGGGAATGCGTGAAGCTCGGCGCCGACACCGCGCCGTGCACCACCGTGGTCGGCGTGGTGACCGACGCGCGTCGCCAGCAGCTCGTCGAGAAGCCGGTGTCGCAGGTCTACCGTCCGCTGCTGCAACTGCCGGCCTCGTACACGAACAGCACCGTCTCGTTCTTCGGCTACACCCTGGAGGTGCGTACGTCGCGCGCCCCCGAGGTCGTCGCCGAGCCGTTGCGCCGCGTCATGCAGGCGACGGCCGCGAACGTGCCGTATGCCAACGTGCGGCCGCTGCAGGACCAGCTCGGGCGCCAGACGCGCACGTGGCGACTGGGCGCGACGATGTTCACGATCTTCGGCGTCCTCGCCCTGGCGCTCGCCGCCATCGGGCTCTACAGCGTCGTGGTGTTCACCATCGCGCAGCGGCGGCACGAGTTCGGCGTGCGGGTGGCGTTAGGCGCGACCGGCGGGGACCTGCTGCGCCTCACGGTGGTCCGCGGGGTGCTGCCGGCCGTGGGCGGGATTGCGCTGGGGCTGGCGCTGGCGGTCGCCGGCGCGCCGCTCGTGAGCGGGCTGCTCTTCCAGATGTCGGCGCGCGACCCGCTGGTGCTGGCAACCGTCGCCATGCTGCTCCTGGCGGCGGCGGTGCTGGCCAGCACGATTCCCGGCGCTGCGCGTGCGGCGCGTCGACCCGATGATCGCGCTGCGCACGGAGTAGCGCTTCCCAACCCGCGGTGCCGGCCCGGGTGCCGCGGAGCAGCTGCGCGCGCGGCCACCACGCGCGGCCACACGCGCGGGCGCCCGCGCGGCGCCTATTCCGCCCTGAGCGCGTCGGCGGGTGCGACGCCGGTCGCGCGACGTGCCGGCAGGAATGCAGCCGCCAGTCCAGCGGTCGCCAGCACCGCGACGACCACCGCATACGTCGCGGCATCGCCGGGCGTGACGCCGTAGAGGAGCGCGCGAAGATAGCGCGTGAGCGCCAGCGCGGCCGCGGTCCCCGCGACGAGGCCGCTGCCCACGATGAGCGCCATGTGCCGCATCACGAGCGACAGGATGCTGGCGCGCCGTGCGCCGAGCGCCATGCGGATGCCGAACTCGGTGGCGCGACGGCTCACCACGTACGACAGTACGCCATAGGTGCCGACGACGCCGAGCAGGAGCGCGAGGGACGCCGCGCCCAGCAGCAGGACCATCGTGAAGGCCATGCGGCTGCCGGCCTGCACCACGATCGACTCCAGCGGGCGCACGTGGGACAGGGGGAGGTTCGGGTCGACGTCGGCAACGGCGCGCCGCACCGGTTCCACCAGCGACGCCGGCGGCACGGTGCCGCGAACGGCGAACGACACGAACCACGGCCCCGGTCCGCGCGTCGAGTCCGAGTGCAGCAGCGGCAGGTACGCGATCGGTGTCGGGTCGTCGGTGAGGCCACGGATCGGCGTGTTCGCCACCACGCCCACCACCGTGTACCACTGCGGACTCGCCGGCTCGCCGTCGTGGTAGAGGCGTCGGCCCAGCGGGTCCGCACCGGGCCAGAGCCGCGCCGCCAGCTGCGCACTGATGACCGCGGCGCCGGTCCGTCGCGCGGCGTCGTCGGGGGTGAGCAGCCGCCCCTCGACGAGCGGCACGCGCAACGCCTCGAGATAACCCGCGCTCACCCGGCGCGTGGCGCCAACCGGCGCGACGGTTCCCGGCGCCACGGGATGATCCTCGACGCGCCACGGGTTGCCCGCCCACGATCCGCAGAGCGGCAGGCACGTCGTGAGGCCCGCCTGCGCCACACCGGGAATCGCGCGAAGCCGGGCGAGGATCTCCTGCTCCGCGGCAACGGCGCGTTCGCGCGTCGGGTAGACGAGGCGCGGCAGCCCCAGCTCGAACGTGAGGACGTTGCTCGCGTCGAAGCCGGGGTCGACCTGCCGCAGGCGCGAAAAGCTGCGGAGCATCAACCCGGCCGAGACCACGAGGACCATTGCCAGCGCGACCTGGCCTGCGGCCAGCACGTTGCGCGCACGGAGCATCTTCCGCCCGCCCGTCGTCGTTCGCCCGCCCTCGCGCAGCGCGGCGTATCCCGGCAGTGGGCCGGCAAGCGTCAGCGCGGCAAGCGCCACGCTCGTGATCGCCCCCGCGGCGAGCGTGGTTGCCACGAACATGGCGTCGGGGCGCAGCTCGTGGATCCGCGGGAGGCTCTCGGGCCCCAGGGCCCGCAGCAGCGTGAGTGCAAGCGCGCCGCGGCCGGAGGCGATCACTGCGGACGATCCGGCCACGAGCACGCTCTCGGCCAGCGCGCCGCGCACCACGTGGCCGCGACGGGCGCCCATCGCCACCCGCATCGCGACCTCGCGGCGGCGCGCGTCAGCGCGCACCACGAACAGGTTCGCGACGTTGGCGCCGGCGATGAGCAGCACGAACGCCACCGACGCGAGCAGTACCCACAGCGTGCGCGCCACGTCACCGACGACCGCGTCCCGCAACGTCGTCACCAGCGGCGCCAGCCGGGCGTCGCGCACCACCGAGAGGCTTGCCGCCCCGGGAAAGGCGTCGACGAGCCCGGGAATCAGGGTGGCGAGCTCGCGTTGTGCGGTCGCCGGCGTCGCCCCGGGCGCGAGACGCGCAACGCCCTGCAGGGAGAACCCACCGAAGCCGGTGCGGGCCGGGTCGATGCGCATCGGCAGCCAGAGCTCGGTCCGCGGCGTCGGGAAGGCGAACCGCGAAGGCATCACGCCCACGACGCGCACCGCGGCGCCGTCGATCGTGATGTCGCGTCCCACGATGTCGCGCTCGGCGCCGAATCGCCGCCGCCAGAGCTCATCGCTCAGGACGACCGTGGCCGCGTCCCCGTCGTCGCTGTCGTCGAAGAACCGGCCGAGCGCCGGCGCGACGTCAAGCGTCGCGGCGAGCGTTCCCGTGGCGCGCGTCGCCTCGACGCGCTCCGGTGTCGTGCCGTCCGAGAGGTTGACGTCCCCCGAGGCGTAGACCGCGACGTGCTGCAGCGAGTGCGCGTGGCGCGAATAGTGGACGTAAAGCCCCGCGGTCATCTCGAGTCCGCGCTGGCTCCCGATGCCCGGCGCGGCGTGGTCGAGGAAGACGAGCCGGTCGGCCCCGGGGTACGGCAGCGGACGGAGAATGACCCCGTACACCACGGAGAAGATCGACGTGGTGGCGGCGAGCGCGAGCGACAGCGTGGCCACAGCGGTCGCGGTGAAACCCGGCGAGCGGGCGAGGCTGCGAGCGGCGCGTCGAAGGTCGGTCAGGAAGCCGCGCATCTCTTGCGAGTTTGAGGGACGCATCGGTGCGGCGTCGTCCACGGGGGCGGCGCACGGGTGCTCCTGAGACACGAAGGTCCGCGGGAGCGTTGCGCGGGAGCGTTGCGCGGGAGCGTTGCGCGAGGTCGTTGTCGGCGCGTATCGCTGATGGCGCGGACGCGGCGTCGCGCCGACTACTCGCCGGCGCGTGCCAGCCGCTGCCCGACGAATGCCCAGGCGTCGCTCGCCAGTCCGCCCTGTCCGCGCGCGCCTTCCTCCGAGCCCCCGAAGATCCAGAGGCGTCCCCCGTACGTGACCGTGAACCGTGGCGCACGCGGCGACCAGGGTGCGTGCGGCGTGTCCCGTCGTCCAGGTGATGCCGTCGGCCGAGGTCCAGACGTCGTTCAGCCAGGCGTCGGTGTCCGTCCGTCCGGGCACCACTCCGCCAAAGACCCAGAGGCGGCCGTCGAACTCGGCGACGCCGGGAGCCTCACGCGGGGACCAGCCGGCGGCCTCGGTGAGTTTCGCCCAGCCGTGGCCGTCGGGCGAGCACCAGACGTCGGACAGTGCGCGGTCGCCGTCGGTCCCGCCGATGATGCAGAGCCTGTCGTTGAGCGTCACGGTGGCCGCACCCGACCGCCGGCCCCACGGTGCCTCCGCGGTGACTTGCTCCCAGTGGGTGCCGTCGGCGGTGGACCAGACGTCGGCGCGCCCCGTGGAGTCGGTGCCACCGATGACCCAGAGGCGATCGTGGAAGACTGTCACCGCGGGCGCCCGCCGGGGCGGCCACGGGGGCGTGGCCGCGCGCGCCCAGCGCACGCCGTCGGCGGAGTGGAAGACCTCGTTGCGCGCGACGCCCCGGTCCACGCCGCCTAACGACCAGAGCTCTCCGCGGAAGGTCGCGATGCGGATGCCGGTGCGCCCCACACGCCCCCACGGCAGCTGCGCCGGGACCCTCGTCCACGTCACGCCGTCGCGGGAATGCCAGACGCCGCGCGCGCCGACCATCCACAGCTGGCTGTCCGGTCCCACCACCGGAGCCAGCGCCAGCGGGAAGTGCCCGGCGCTCCAGCGCTCCTGGGTGGCGCCGGCGCCCGGCGGGAGCATGCGCTCCCACGAGTAGACGGTCTGGCCTCGCAGCGGCCCGGGCGACAGGACGCCGCCGGTGATGAGAACAAGACCGATTGCTGCACCGAAACACCGCATCAGGCCACCATGTCGGCGCGTGGCGGACCCGCCACGTCGCGCGTGATCTACTTTACGGCGCGCCGGCTCCGGGAGCCAGCCTTGACGCCCGATTTTGCGCGGACGCGAACGCGACGCTTCGGCTTCGGCTCGAGCATCGTGCCGCGGCACTTTGCGCTCCCGCATCGGCACGTGTACTTCGCCTCCTCCTCGGCGCTCTCGAGATGGTCCCGGGTGAGGCTGTAGTCGTAGAACAGCTCCTCACCCGGCTCGATGGCGCGGATCGAATCGATGTAGACGTGCCCCCTCTCGATGTTGGCCTCGCAATTGGGATTGCACGAGTGGTTGATGAAGCGCGCGTCGTTGCCGTCGACGCCGGCGTCGATGACGGTCCGGCTGTTGACCGTGAACAGCACGACGTGC
The DNA here is from genome assembly GCA_963761075.1 of uncultured Gemmatimonadaceae bacterium. Classification (GTDB taxonomy): domain Bacteria; phylum Gemmatimonadota; class Gemmatimonadetes; order Gemmatimonadales; family Gemmatimonadaceae; genus CAVXFN01. The sequence goes on along the minus strand of CAVXFN010000005.1, from coordinate 141,679 downwards.
GAGTCATCCTCGGAGTGCTCGTAGCGCCTGTCGGCCTCGGCGTGGCTGACGCGCTCGCCGAGGTACTCGATGATGCGCGTGCCCTTCGGGATCGGGCGGAGGGCGAAGGCGCCGAGCCCGGCGATGCGAGAGCGGCGAACCCGGAACAAGGGGAGTTCGTTTTGGAGAGGCATCGATGGAAGAGGGAGTGAGTCGTGCTCCGTGATCGGCAGATGACGCAGCCGCCGCGCTCGAAGGCAGCGTCAGCGCCGGATAATATAGAGGGCGGCCTCGGGGTTCGAGGGTGCATTACGAGTCGTCTGTCGCGGCTGCGTGCAGCCGGCGCTCGGCCTCGTCGACGCCCCACGCTTCCAGCGCGCCTGCGCCGATGACCAGGGCGTCTGAGGACGCGAGGGTGTCACCGCGAACGAGGCGCGTTGCCGGCACCGGGGCGAACACGGACTCGGCCGCGGCGAGGGCGGCATCGTTGAGGAGTATCTCGACGGGAGCGCCTGTTGCATGGCGGGCGCACCAGACTTCGGGCACGGGCGCCGCCGCACCTCGGCGCGGACCCGCCAGCACCCTCGAGAGGGCCGCGACGAAGGCGGCCGCTTCGCGAGACGTGTCGAAGCGCAGGCCGTGAAGCGCGCGGTCCGCGCGATGCGACCCGCTCACGTCGGCTCGATCACCGCGTACGACTCGAGATAGCCGCAGTGCGTGCACCGATACGTCGTCACGGGATGGCGCGCCTTGCGCGGGACCTGGACGCCGGTCCAGAACGAGACCTTGGGCTCACCTTCGGCCCATTTCGACTGCAAGGCGCCGCCGTATGTGTTGTCGACGATGAAGCCCTCTTCCATCGAAGCGCCGCACTTGGGACACGTTTGTGATGACATGGGTCGGATTGCCTCCAGCGTGGGACGCGTCGTCCTCCCGGCGACGCGCACGCGCCGGGAGGTGATATCGGAGTGCCCGCCGAATCTGGCGACCGCTCCGCGCCTGACAACCGGCCAGCCCGTGCGTCCGTTTGCCCCGGACGTCAGGCCGCGCTGAGCCAGTCGACCTGCTCGGCGCCGGCGAATTGCTCGAGCCAGCCGCGGACACGGGCATCGACGGTGTCAGTGTCGCCGCGCATGCCGGCCGACATGAGCAGGTGCTCGTCCGCGAGCGCGTCGATCTCCCAGTAGATCTTCTCCGGGACGACGACGCCGCGCCGGAGCTGCTCCAGCACCTCGACGGTATCGCCGAGCGTGCGCCGTCCGCTTGCGAGATCGCGCTGGACCAGGCCGAGGAGCGCGCGCACCACGGGAGCGGTCTCGAGCGCCTCGGACACCGGCTGCAGCGCATGGCGCAGGCCTGACAGGTCGTCGGGCGCCGTGGAGGAAACTTCGACGATCGCGTGCGGCGGAGCGGAATGGGTGTGGAGGATCCCGAGGGCCCAGCGGACGACCGACTCGCCCGGGATGAGACCGAGGAAGAGCGCGGCGCGGTAAAAGGTGGCTTGCGTCCGGTAGGTGTGCACGCTGCGGGCAAGCTAACGTGATCGATGCGCGGGCCAAGTCGTCGCGGCGCGCGCGCTTGTTGTGGTTCGCCAGTCCGTCGCCGATGCCTCGCCCGGGTGCCGCGATCGCCGGCGCGACTCAGTCCGCGGCACAGAGCGCCATGGCGGAGACGTTCGGCGGCGACGGGACCAGCGTCGCTCGGGAGGTGCCGCCCTGCGGGGCGAGCGTCACCAGGATGCGCGCGTCGTCGTCACGATAGAGCTCGACGAGCCACGATCCACTCACCAGCGACGGGCCCGCGCCCTGCGACGCCACGCGCCGCGCGCGGACGCAGACGACATCCGACGTGTCCGCGCGGGCCAGCGAGGTGTCGCCGCGGGCCGACTCGGCGAGCTGGCGAAGCGCCGCCACGACGAGAGCGCATCCCGGCGGCCGTCCCAGGGTCGAGTCGACCGCGGTCCACGCCGCGGGGATCGCTGCCGGGCAGGGGTACTGCCTGACGAGTTCCGCGTCCGTGGCGGGAAGGGTGCCGGTCCGGTGCGGGGCGCACGCTGCCGTGCCGCAGGCGATGGCGGCCAGCGCCGCACCGAGGACGCCTCGGAGCATGCTTTGCCGCGCGGTTCGGTGGGAGCTCATGCCGGATTCCGCATGCGCGAGGGGGAACGCGGCGTCCCGCGCCTGTCGTCCGGCGGGAGCACGGACCAGAAGAGCGCGGCGCAGGCCACGCCGATCGTCCCGCCCATTGGGATGCCGACCAGATGGCCCTCAAACGCGAGAAACGTGAGCGCGGCGCCGATCACGCCCCCGACCGAAAGGACGAGCCCGCGGCGGAGCCAACCGAGGCGTCGCAACACCAGGAAGAGCGGCAGCACTACGACCAACGAGACCAGGAGCGACACGCTGAAGCCGCTCTCGGCGTAGAGCAGGAAGGACGCAATGGTGGTTGCGTCGAGGGGTCCCGTCCGTTCCGTGACGGCGCCGAGGATGAACACCGCGAGCGCCAGGAGCGTGCCTGCAAGCAGCGGCGGCGCGAGCATCGCGGCGACGTAGCGCCCGCGACGATCGACGGGCGACAGCCCGCCGGAGCTGACAGCGTGGTGCTCGGATTGGCCTGTCATGCGCTATCCGGGTGGGGGTGATCCAGCCCCTCGCGGCCCGTCACGCCCAAAGATAACGCCGAGCTCGACGCTGCATTGCCAACTCCGCCCACGGGCCACAGTGTAGTCGCGCGTCGGCCGCGATCGCGCGCCGCGAACCCGCAGCCCGAGAGCGCATGACCGACCACATCGCCGCTCGCCTCACGACGCCGTGACCACGGCGGCGAGGGCACCATGCGACGAGGGCGCGATCCTCGCCGCGGCCGGCGACCGGCCGTGCGCCGGGGGCGGGACGTGGGCACTCGCCGCAGCCATCCTCGGATCGAGCATGGCATTCATCGACGGCACGGCGGTCAATGTCGCGCTTCCCGCGCTGCAGACCGCGCTGCACGCAACCATCGCCGACGTGCAGTGGGTGATCGAGTCGTATGCCCTGTTCCTGGCCGCGCTCCTCCTCACCGGCGGGTCGCTGGGCGACCTGTTCGGGCATCGCCGGGTCTTCGCTGCTGGCGTGCTCCTGTTCTCGCTGGCATCGCTCTGGTGCGGGCTGTCCCCGGACGTCACCCAGCTCATCATCGCGCGCGGCGTGCAGGGCGTCGGCGGGGCGCTGCTGGTGCCCGGGAGCCTCGCGCTCATCAGCGTTTCCTTTCCGCCTGACGAGCGTGGACGCGCCATCGGCACCTGGTCCGGCGTCACCGCGATCACCGCGGCGATCGGTCCGGTGCTCGGCGGCTGGCTGGTGGAGCACCAGTCGTGGCGCTGGGTCTTCTTTCTCAACCTGCCGCTGGCGACCGTGGTGCTGCTGCTGACGCTCCTGCGGGTTCCGGAATCGCGGTCGGGCGGCGCGCATCCGCGGCTCGACTGGATCGGCGCCGTCCTGACGACGCTGGGGCTCGGTGGCGTGGTGTACGCCTGTCTCGAATCGTCGCCGGTGAGCGGCGCCGTCGGTGCCGCCTTCCTGGTGGCGTTCGTCGCCGTGGAGGCGAGGTCGCCGGCGCCGATGCTCCCGCTGTCGCTCTTCCGGTCACGCACGTTTCTCGGTGCCAACCTCCTGACGCTGTTCCTGTATGCGGCGCTGAGCGGCGTGCTCTTCTTCTTTCCGCTCAACCTCATCCAGGTGCAGGGCTACACGGCGACGGCAGGCGGGCGCGGCGCTCCTGCCGTTCATCCTGCTCCTCTTCCTGCTGTCGCGGTGGTCGGCGCACCTGCTCAAGTGGTTCGGCGCGCGGCTGACGCTGATCGTGGGCCCGCTGGTCGCCGGCGCCGGCTTCGCGCTGTTCGCTCTTCCCGCGGTCGGCGGCTCGTACTGGACCACGTTCTTCCCGGCGGTCGCTGTGCTGGGACTTGGCATGGCCGTGAGCGTCGCCCCGCTCACCACGACGGTGATGGGCGCGGTGAGCGATCGCGGCGCGCGGGCGTCGCCTCGGGCGTGAACAACGCCGTGTCGCGGGTGGCCGGCGTGCTCGCCGTGGCGGTGCTCGGCTTGGTGCTGACGCGCGCCTTCAACGGGGCGCTCGAGCGGCGTCTCGATGTGCGTCGCGGTGCCGCCGCAGGTTCGCGTGGCGGTTCTCGCGCAGCGCGAACAACTCGGCGCGGCCACGCAGCGACGATCCGCGTGCGCGGGCCGCGGTGGAAGGCGCGTTCGTCGATGGCTTCCGGGTGATCGCCTGGATCGCCGGCCTGCTGGGGCTCGCGAGCGCGATCAGCGCCGCGGCGCTGGTGCGGGACAGGGAGGCTGAGGTGGGGTGAGGCCGGTCGGACCTGATCGCGTGCGTCAGGTCAGGGAGGCCCAGGGGCACATTCGGGTCGCGGCGCTGGGGAGCTTGACTGGCTCAGCGCAAGGAGTCGTCGACTTGCTGGTCGGTGCCTCGTGTTCGCACACCGCCTCCGTCGGCTGCGTGCCGGTCGAAGAACGCCGACAGCATGCGGGCACCCCGGCGATGGCGCGAAGGCCGCGAGTCCGCGAAGCGGCGCAGCACGCTGGCCATGTTGCCGCTGGATCCGAAACCCAGGAGTTCGGCCACACGCTCGGTCGAACGCCGGGGATCGGCGAGCAGCTCGGCGGCCCGGACGAGGCGCCCCAGCGCGAGGGCCGCGCCGGGTGGACGCAGCGCCGCGAGGGCAAACGCATTCTCCAGTTTGCGGGCGCCGGCCGCCAGCGCCCGAGCGAGTGCATCGACCGAGTCGGGGCGCACACCGGGAGGCCAACCGCCATGGAGATGATGGGCCTGGACTTGCACAAGCGCGAGACCCAGGTGGCGAGCAAGGCGGAGGACGGCACTATCACGGACTGCCGCATCGTGACGAGCCGGGAGCCGTCCACGGAGAGCGAGTGGGTGTCGGCGCGGATCGCCGAGCTGGCCTCTCGCGGGCGCTGGCCACGGAGTCGCAGCCGCTCTTCGCCGTGTACGCGTCGCGCGACGCACGCGCTCGAGGCGTATCTCGGCGTGGTGCCGTGCGAGCGAAGCTCGGGGGAGAAACGCCAGCTCGGACAGATTACCAAAATTGGTAACAGCCGGATGCGGCGCCTCCTTGTCGAAGCCGGGTGGCAGGTGCTGCGGTCCAAGTCGGCGGAGACCGCGACGCTGCGCGCGTGGACGCGGACGATCGTGCAGCGTCGGGGCGAACGAGTCGCCGTGGTCGCGCTGGCGCGGCGGCTGGCGGGCATTGCGTACGCGATGTGGCGCGACGGCGTGCCGGAACCCGCCGGCGCCGGTAACGTTGGAATGGGAGCACGGGGCAGGGGCCGGTCGAGGCCGCGGTGGATCTCGCGCTGTCGTGCCTGGCGCAGAATTCCGCCACGGCCGGTACCGTGCCGGACCTGCGTCGGCGCGTCGTCGATCGCAGGTGGTCAGCCGCGCGGCTGCGTCAGGGCGATGAAGTCGGAGCGGTCGCGGAGGATGTTGAACGCCGGCTCCTGGTGCAGCCACCGTGGCCAGATCCCCTCGTCAAAGGCGTCGCGCAGCCGGGCCATCGCCGCGTCGCGCCGGCCGAGCAGCGCGGCGACGCGCGCGCGATAGATGCTGGCGGTCCAGCTCACCCGCGCGACCGGCTGCGCTGCCAGCCAGCGGTCCACCGAATCGGCGAGCGCGGTGTCACCCTGTTCGGCGGCGAGGCCGGCGAGTTCGCCCCGGTAGTCGACGTTCGACGAGTCCTCGGCGACGAGCCGGCGGGCGAGACGCTCGGCTTCGGGGAAGGCGCCGGTCATCTCGAGGGACCACGACGCCACCAGCCGCTCCTCGGGCGTGGACTGCTCGGCGGCGGGACGGCTGCGATACCAGGCCACCGCGCGCATGGCTGCCTGACGAGCGGCGACCGTATCGCCGTGCACGGCCAGCTCGCGCGATATCCAGTTGGCCACCCAGCCCGGCGTGAAGGTGTACGCCGGCCGCCCGTCGGTGAACGGCGCCAGCCCGATGTCGCTGGACGTCTCCACCGGCATCGCCGGCGCGCTGTCCAGCAGCGCCAGCACCGTCGTGGGGCGCGACAGCGCGGCGAGCGCGTTCGCCCGCAGCCACGCGTGGCTGAGCGGCGTGCCGCGCGGCAGCCGATCCGCGATCTCCAGCTCCTCGCGATGGCGCCCCAGCAGGTGCAGGGCCTCGGCGACCCCGCCATACCAGGCGAAGTGCGTGGTGTCGGTGTTCCAGGCAAGGTCGGTCGCGGGGTTCACGCGACGCAGCACCGCGAGCGCCCGCTCCGGCCGGTTGGCCCACAGCGCCGCTGCGGCTGCGGACATCTGCGCACCGGCATTCCCGGGCTCGAGGTCGGCGCGCTCCAGCGTGAGGCGCAGCATCTCCTCGTTGCGCCCGTAGCAGCGCGCGCCGGCGATCTGCAGTGTGAGGCGGTCCACCCGGTCGAGCGATCGTCCGCCGCCGCCGAGCGCCCGGTCGAGCGAGTCCACGAGGGGGCAGTCGAGGGAGTTCGAGGCAGCGGTGGCGGCGGCGATCCCGGCCGCGGTGAACGCGGTGTCGCGGTGCGCCGCCCGGAGGAACAACGCCTCCGCACCCTTGCCGTCGCCGTGCCAGAACGCATCCCACCCGTCCACGTACGACTGATAGGCATCGTACGCCGGGAGCTCGTCGGTGCGACCCAGGTCCTGGGTGGCACGCACATCGACCACCGAGGCCAGCGCGGTCATCACCCGGGAGCGGAGCGCGTCGATCGCAGCGACGGGCGAGGCGGCGGGCGCGGCGATGGGGCCGACGCCGCGCATGATGCGACCGGTGCCGGCGTCCATGACGGTCGCCTGGAGGAGCAGCGAGTCCCCGGCGCGGTCGTAGCTCCCGGAGACCACCAGCGTCGCCCCGGTGTGGTGCGCGAGATCGATGGGATTGACCGCGCCGCCGGGAGAGCGGCCCTGCACGAACACCGCACGGGGATCCACCACGTCCACGAGGTGGGTGCGGACGACGCCCTGGGTGAGCCAGTCCTGCGCCATTCGACCGAGGGACTGGAGGCGTGGGTCGCCGGTGAGGTTGTCGAAGACGGTGACCAGTACCCGCGTGCGGGCGGCCGGCGCGCGCGGGCGCCAGATGCCGGCGGCGCGCGTCCCCAGAGCGCCTAACACAAGCACGGCGGCGAGGGCGCCGGCCCAGGTGAAGACGCGGCGCGCCCGCGGGGGGCGCGGGCCCGGCAGGACCGCCGGTAACGGGGACGCGGCCGGGGTCGCCGCACGAGTCGCCTGCGGCCGCTCGCTCATGGCAGTGTTGCCATGAGGATCGACTCCCGGCTCCGACGCTCGTGCCGCTCCCGGCGGCTCGCTCATGGAAGTTCTGCCATGACCGCCGCCAGGCGCCGGCACCGATGCCGCGCCGGAGCGCGATGCGCGGCGCGCGGGCGCCGGCCCGCCTCCGCGAATCCGCGCCGCCAACGTCTCGGTCTCGGCACTCGGCGACGCGCTGAACTCGGCGGCCAGGCGCTGCACGTACGTCTCGTACAGACGGAGCGCGCCGCCGGTGTCGCTCGCCTGCTCGAGCAACGCCATCGCCCGCCGCAGCAGGCCTTCGTCGTCAGGCGCCAGCAGACACGCGCGCCGGGCCCACCGCGCCGCGGCGGCCCACGCGCCAGCGGCCTCGTCGCGCTCCATCAGCGACGTCAGCGCCTGCCTCACGAGCGCGGTGACGCGCTGCCGCTCGCGCGACAGCCAGTCTTCGAACGCATCGCCGGCGTTGGCGAAGTGCACCCCGGCCAGCAGTTCGCCGCGATAGAGGTCCACGGCCTCTTCGTACCGGCCGGCGGCCACCGCGTCCGCGAGGCGTCGCACATCGCACGTCAGTCGCGCCGCGTCGATCGACACGGCGTCGTCGCCGCGCACGACGATCACGCCCTCGCCCAGGGCTTCCTTCAGATGATAGAGCGTGTTGCGGAGGGCGCGGCGCGCGGCGAACTGGTCCAGGTCCGGCCAGAACATCGCCGCCAGACTGTCGCGCCGGTGATACCCGTCGCCGCCGGCGACCGCGAGATACGCGAGCAACGCGAACCGCTTGGGCTGCGCCGGCAGCGACTCGGCCTCCCGCCCATCGGCGCCGCGCACGGCGTGCAGACCGAGCAGGCTCAGCTCCAGCATGGCAGCCGAATATGGATCGGGTGCCGTCGCCGGGCAACAAACCACCCGATCGCACTCTCGATCAACGGCTGGCCAACGGCGGCGAGACGCCCGCCCCCCGGTATTGCCCCCGCGAACAGCGATCACGAGGGCCCCGACCCGGGAGATCCACCATGATGCGTCACAGCGCACGGACACTACTACTAATGATGGGCCTCGCCCCCGCCGTGGCGGTCATGGCCGCGGCGGCGTGCGGCGAAAACAGCAACACGGGCGCGCTCCGCCTGCAGCAGGACGTGGCTGACACCGCGCAGGGTGCGCACGATCCGTGCACGCTCCTTTCCGGCCCGGAGGCCGAGCGGTTCGTGGGCGCGCTCGCGTCACCACCATATCGCGCCAGCGACGGCGTACCGGATGTCCGCGGCGATCAGTGCATGTACCGCGGTCGCGATGGACGCCAGGTCGCGGTGCAGCCGGACTGGGCCGGCGGCGCCATGATGGGCCGCACCCTGCGCGACGTCCCCAACACGATGGGGAACGCGGTGAGCAAGGCGGGCGCCACCGGACTCGACACGATGACGCACCGCGTGATGCAGCAGGGCCCGGCGGGCCCGTGGGACCAGGCGACGTGGATCCCCGGGGGCGCGCTGTTCGCGACCAGGGGGGAGCTGCAGGTGCAGGTCGACGTGAGCGGCGCGAGCGGTCAGGAAGCCGACGCCGTGGCGCTGGCAACCCTGATCATGCCGCGGTTCGCGCGGCCGCTCGCCTACGACGGTGCGAAGGCCGTGGCGCTCGCGCCGAAACCGCGCCCGCATCCGGCGCGCGCCTGCGATCTCATCCCGCGCGCCGAGGTCGAGGCGGCGATCGGGCGGCTCGCCGGCGCCCCATCGTCGGACGACCCGGAAACGTCGTGCACGTGGCGGGTGGCCACGCCGCAGGGCGAGCGCGCCTATCCAGTGAGCTTCGCGTGGGAAGGCGGGCAGAAAGCGTTCACGATGCAGAAGCACCAGATGGCGACGGTCGGCGGGGTGATGGGCACTCCCACGAGTTCGCCGCTCGATACGCTGAAGCCGCCGCCGCAGATGCAGGCGATGCTCGGCGGCCTGATGAAGGCGATGGGCGGCGGGAGCGCCGCCGGCGGAACGTCCGCGGCGCCGGGCGCGGCCGCGACCATCGGCTTTCGCACCGACACCGCACTCGCCGGTCCGTGGGACCACGGCGCCCTGCTGCACGGCACCGAGCTGCTGGCGGTCAAGGGCGACGTGATGGTCGCCATGAGTCTTCAGTCCGCCGACTACGACCGCGCCCGCAAGCTGCTGGCGGCGATCTGCAACCGGCTGTGAGGCCCCGTGGCGGGCCATTCACACCCCACCCGATACGGCGGTCGTTCACGTGAACCTGCCTGACGAGAAATGGCGCCGTGCGTCTGGCGCTGGCGATCACGACGCCCTGCAGCAACGACAGCTCGGGCGCCGGCCTGACGGGCTACGAGGTGCACGGCACCCTCACGACGACCATGGCCCCCGAAGTCGGCAACGGATCCATCGGCCCCGTCTCCGTCACCGCGACGTTCTGAGCACCATCACCCCACCACCGGAGTGTCCATGTCCGCGCATTGCATCCCGTCACTGGCCGGCCTCGCCTTCTGCCTCACGACGGCCACCACGATCGCCCGCGCGCAAGGCGTGCCGGCCGAGTGCCAACCGCTGATCGACGCGCAGCGGAAGGAGATCACCACGCCACACCACGCGTATTCGACCGATGGTCCGGCAGGCCAGACCGCCAAGGCGCAGACGGGCGAGACGATTTCCACAGGCGGTGTGACGTACCTGCTCTACAAGGGCAAGTGGCGTCGCAGTCCCATGACCCCGAAGGACCAGCTCGACCAGATGAAGGAGAACATCGCCAGCGCGAAGCTGATCTCCTGCAAGCGCGTCGGCTCCGAGTCCGTCGGCGGCGTGCCGGCCGACGTGTACACGTCGCACCAGGAGAGCGAGGAGGTCACGGCCGACGCACGGACGTGGATCGCCAGGGGCTCCGGGCTGGTGCTGCGCACCGAGGAAGACCTCGACATGGGCGCCGGGGGCAAGCGCCACATCTCCATTCGGTACGAGTACACGAACGTGCGCGCGCCGGCGGGCGCCAACTGAGCGGCGCGGACGCCGGGATCGCCATGACCCTCGTCCTCGAGCACCTCACCAAGACCTACCCCCACGGCGTGCGCGCCCTGCGCGACGTCTCCCTCACCGTCCCCCCGGGAATGTTCGGCCTGCTCGGACCTAACGGCGCCGGCAAGTCGACGCTCATGCGCACAATCGCCACACTCCAACCCCCCGACGCCGGCACGATCCGGTTCGGCGACCTCGACGCGCTCGCGCATCCCGACGAGATCCGGCGACAGCTCGGCTACCTGCCGCAGGAGTTCGGGTTCTATCCCAACCTGCCCGCCCAGGTCGTGCTCGATCACTTCGCCACGCTCAAGGGCGTCGCCGGCCGGGGCGAACGGCGCGACCTCGTCGAGGCCCTGCTCCACCAGACCAACCTCTGGGATGCCCGAACGAAGGCGATCGGCGGCTTCTCCGGCGGAATGAAACAGCGGCTGGGAATCGCGATCGCCCTCGCCGGCAACCCGAAGCTGCTCATCGTCGACGAACCCACCGCGGGACTCGACCCGATCGAGCGGCATCGCTTCCTCAACCTGCTGGCCGGGATCGGCGAGGACGTGGTGGTCATCCTGTCCACCCACATCGTCGAGGATGTCCGCGAGCTCTGCCGCGCCATGGCGATCATCAACGCCGGTGAGGTGATCCTGCAGGGCGATCCCGCGCGCGTGCTCGATGACGTCCGCGGCCGGATCTGGCGCAAGCGGGTCCGCAAGGCCGAGCTCGCCGACCTCCAACGCCGCCTCACGGTGATCTCGGCACGGCTCCTCGCCGGCGAGCCGGTGGTGCACGTCTACAGCGAAACCGCTCCCGGGGACGGCTTCAGCGCGGTGGAACCCGCGCTCGAGGACGTCTACCTCCATCGCGTGGGCGAGACCGCCCTCGCCGCGGAGTGACCGATGTTCCTCTCCGTGCTCCGGTTCGAGCTGGCGTACTGGTTCCGGCGTCCGCTCACCCTGCTGTTCTTTCTGGTGCTCCTCCTGATGGGGTTCTTCTCCACGGCGTCCGACGCGTTCCTCGACGTCGGCGGTACCGGGCAGATCCACCGGAACGCCCCGTTCGTGCTGGCGATGGCCACCGCCATCCTCACCGCGTTCGGACAGGTCATCACCACCGCGATCGCCGGCACCGCGGTCGTGCGCGATGCGCAGCTCGGCACCCAGGAGCTGCTGTACAGCACCCGCATGTCGAAGGGAGACTACCTGCTGGGACGGTTCGCCGGCTCCACACTCGTCATGCTGACGATCTACGTCGGGCTGCCGATCGGCCTGCTCATCGGCACCACGATGCCATGGATCGACGCCGACAAGCTGGGACCGATCACCGCCTGGGCCGCGTTCCAGCCGTTCCTGATCATCGCCGTGCCGAATGTCCTGTTCGTGAGCGCGCTGCTGTTCGCCATCGGTGCGCTCACCCGGAAGCTGTTCGCCGTCTACGTGACCGGGATCGCCGTGCTGCTGGTGTGGCAGATCACCCAGCAGATCACCACCGACCTCGACAAGCTGACGCTCGCCTCGGCGATCGATCCCTTCGCCTCCACGTCCATCACCGTCATCACCCGCTACTGGAGCGTGGCCGAGAAGAACAGGCTGCTCGTGCCGCTGAGCGGCGCCCTGCTCCTCAATCGCGTGCTGTGGATCGGCCTGGCACTGGCGCTGTTCGCACTGGTCGCCGCCGCGTTCCGGATGCGGCTGCCGAACGGGAGCCGCGCCCGGCGGCGACAATCGCTGATCGCGTCCCTCGCGCCGGCGGTAGCGCCGCGGGCACCCGTCGTGGCCCTGCGCCACGACCGCCGGGCCTGGATCCGCGCCGCGCTTGGCCAGGCCGCGTTCCACACGCGCTTCATCGTCAGGCACGCGCCCTTCCTCGCCATCACCGCCATCGCCGCCGCCAACGTCATGGTGAACGCGTGGTACGCCGCGCACCCCGGCAACGTGGTGACCTGGCCGGTGACGGGCACGATGCTGCCGGTCGTGAGCGACGCCGCGCTGCTGTTCGTCGTGCTGGTCGCCACGCTGTACGGCGGCGAGCTGATCTGGCGCGAGCGCCAGCTCGGGACCGCCCAGTTGCTCGACGCGCTGCCCGCGCCGTCGTGGGTGGGCTTTCTCAGCAAGCTGAGCGCGGTCTTCCTCGCGCAGTGCATCCTGCTGCTGGCCTGCGTCGCCGCGACCATGGCCATGCAGCTGGCGCAGGGCTACACCCACCTGCAGCCGCTGCTCTACGCCCAGCTGCTCGCCGTCAGTCTGTTCCCCGTCGCCCTGGGCCTCGCCGCCCTGGCGCTCGGCGTCCACGCGATCGTCAACCAGAAGTTCGTCGGACACCTGATCATCGTCGTGTACTTCGTCAGCAGCATTGTGGTCTCGCGTTTCGGGATAGCATATCGGTTGCTGCAGCTCGGCCGTCCAGCGGACTTCACCTACTCGGACATGAACGGCTGGGGACCGTACCTGCCGCGCATGCTGGTGTTGAACGGCTACAGCGCCGCCTGCTTCCTGCTCGTCGCCGCGCTTGGCTGGCTTGTATTGCCACGAGGCACGGCTGCCGGACTGCGCGCGCGGTGGCGCACCGCGCGGGCCCGCTGGCGCGCGGGAGGCGGATGGACGATCGCCGCCTGCGCCGGCGCGGCCGCCGCCTTCGCCGGTGTCTTCTTCTACAACGCCACGGTGCTCAACCACTACATCGGCGTGCGCGACGCCGAGCGATCGTTGACGACGTGGGAGCGGACGTACAAGCCGCTGGCCGCGTACCCCCAGCCTCGCGTCACCAGTCTGACGCTGCACCAGGACCTCTATCCCTCGCGCCGCGCCGCGGCGTGGCGTGGTTCGTTCCGCGCCGTGAATCGCGCGACCCGGCCGATTGACACGCTGTTGCTGGCGTTTCCGGCGGCCTCGCACGTGGTGAACATCGTCGAGGCGGCGTCGGACGCCGAGGTGCACCTCGATTCCCTCGTCATCGACCGCGCCGCCACGCTCATCGTCGACGACACCCCGAAGGGCGTGCGGCTCTATCGCCTGGCGGAGCCGCTCCGCCCGGGAGACTCCCTCACCGTCCGGTTCGCGGGGCGGCTGGAACCGCACGGCTTTCCCAACGGCGCGTTCGACAACGATGTCGCGCGGAACGGCACGTTCATCAGCTCGGGTTATCTCCCGTCACTCGGATACAACCCGGAGCTCGAGCTGACCGACGACGACGCCCGGGCCCGCAACGGCCTCGCGCCCCGCCCGGGGATGCCGTCGCCCGACGACCCCACGAGCCGGAACAACAACTACCTCACGCCGAACGCCGGCTGGGTCGCGTTCGACGAGACCGCGTGCACCACGCCCGACCAGGTCGCGATCGCCCCGGGCTATCTCGAGCGCGAGTGGACGATGCACGGCCGCCGCTGCTTCCACTACGCGATGGACCAGCCGAGCCTCGACTACACGACCACCCTCTCGGCGCGCCTCGTGGCCGACAGCGTGATGCATGACGGGGTCGCCATCACGGTCTACCACCTGCCGGCACACCGCTTCGCGGTCGCATCGATGATGCGGGCGGTCGCGGATGGCCTCGACTACTTCGGGACGCACTTCTCCCCGTACCAGTTTCGCCAGTTCCGGATCATCGAGGTGCCGCGCTACCAGAAGTTCGTCGCCGAATCATTCGCCAACACGGTGCCATACCTGGAGAACGGCGGGTTCCTGTATCGCACCGAACAGGGCGACGACGCGATCGACTGGCCGTACTTCGCCACCGCGCACGAGCTGGCGCACCAGTGGTGGGCGCACCAGGTGGTCGGCGCCCGTGCGCAGGGCGCCACGATGCTGTCGGAGAGCCTCGCCGAGTACTCCGCGCTCATCCTCATGGAGCACCGCTACGGGCGGGACGCCACGCAGAAGTTCCTGCGACGGGAACTCGACGGTTACCTCCGGGGCCGCGGAATCGAGAAGAAGAAGGAAGTCCCGCTGCTGGACGTCGAGAACCAGCCGTACATCCACTACCGGAAAGGCGCGCTGTGCCTCTACGCGCTGCGCGACTACATCGGCGAAGACGCGATGAACGAGGCGCTGCACCGCTTCGTGACCCGGTGGGCGTTCCAGGGGCCGCCGTATCCGACATCGCGCGACCTGCTGAACGAGTTCGACCGGGTGACGCCGGACTCGCTCAAGTACGTCCTCCGCGACCTGTTCGAGGAGATGACGTTCTACGACAACAAGGTGGATTCGGCGACCGCCACGCGACGTGCCGATGGCCGGTACGACGTTCACCTCGTACTGGAGGCGCGGAAGCTCAAGGGCGACTCGCTCGGCAACGCGCGCGAGGTGCCCGTGGCCGACTACATCGACGTGGGAATCTTCGGATCCCACGTCGCCGGCCAGAAACTGGGCGCCCGCCTGCGGGTGCAGAAGGTGCGCATCACGCAGCCGATCACGACGCTCGACTTCGTGGTGGATGCCGAGCCTCGTGAGGCGGGAATCGATCCGTACAACATCCTGATCGACCGGACACCGGAGGACAACGTCATGAGGATCACGACAGGGCGCCGATGACGGCGTGCAACTTCCGTGCGCCGCGCACGCGATTGGCGTGGTCGCCGTCGTAGCGCGTCACCACCTGGTGCGTGGCCGGAATGTGCGCCGTCACCCGCGCGAGAAACGCCAGCGGATCGACCATCTCGGTCCCCGCCGTCGGCCCGTCGCGGTTGTCGGAGCGGTAGCGCACCTGGCGCGCCGACGCGCCGGCGTACGCTCCTGGTGCAGGTGGTCGACGGCGATCGGTGGCGCACCGAACTGCCGCTCGCGTCCCCCTCACTGCATTCGGGCGCCGGGCTCCCACCTTTCCACTCGGCGGCAGCCTTGGCGCACGCCACAATGCCTCAGCCGCGCACGCCCGTCGCGCGTGCAATCCGATCGCCCAGTCGATCGAGACCGTCGAAGACAAGGCCCAGCAGCTGCTGCACGCGCGAGCGACGCATGAACCGCCGCTGCGGCACGCGGAACGGGTGAGGGGGAACGGCCAGCGTCCCGACGGCGGTCGGGGGACGCCGGCGCGGCGGGTCGAGCGCGCCTGAGGGCTGCGTCTCGGGAACGAAGTCGTCGCTCATGGCACCTGGGCTGGGGACGCGGGACGGACACGCAGACGTGCCGTGCGGTCACCATACGGAAGGATAGCGCGGCAGGTTCTGTCCGCGATTCGGGCGCGCCTACCCCGGACGATGCTCCGATGACCGGACCGCCCCGGCGGCCCGCTCCAGCAGCAGCGCCCGCTCGCGCGCGTTCTGGGTGAGCGATGCGGCCCGCTCCAGTTCCGCGCGCGCCTCGTCGAAGCGTTCCAGCTTGAGGAGCAGGTCGGCGCGCACCGCCGGCAGCAGGTGGTAGCTGCGCAACGCCGGCTCCTCCCGCAGCGCATCGACGAGCTCCAGCGCGACCGCCGGGCCGTAGGCCATCGACAGCGCGACGGCACGGTTGAGCTCCACGACGGGCGACGGCATGCGCTCGGCGAGCGCCTCGTACAACGACACGATGCGCGCCCAGTCGGTCTCACCCGCGGTGCGCGCGCGGGCGTGGCAGGCGGCGATGGCGGCCTGCAGCACATACGGACCGGGCTCCCCACCGAGCCGATCGGCGCGCTCGAGCGCCGCCAGGCCGCGCCGGATGAGCACGTGGTCCCAGCGCCCGCGGTCCTGTTCGAGCAGCAGGATCGGCTCGCCAGTGCGGGCCGACGTCGGGCCCGGGCGCGCGACGCCTGGATCTCCATGAGCGCGACGAGGCCGTGTACCTCGGACTCGCCGGGCGCGAGCTCGGCCAGGATGCGGCCGAGGCGCAGCGCGTCGTCGCAGAGCGCCGGTCGCATCCAGTCGTCGCCGGCGGTGGCGGCGTATCCCTCATTGAAGATGAGGTAGATCGACCTCGAGCACGGAGGACAGGCGCGCCGCCAGGTCGGGCCCGCGCGGCACCTCGAACGGCACGTGCGCGTCCGCCAGCGTCTTCTTCGCGCGCACGATGCGCTGCGCCACCGTCGGCTCCGGCACCAGGAACGCGCGCGCGATCTCCGGCGTGGTGAGCCCGCCGAGCAGCCGGAGCGTGAGCGCGACCCGGGCCTCGGTGGACAGCACCGGATGGCAGGCCGTGAAGATCGAGTCGCAACAGGTCGTCGCCGATCGGGTCGTCGAGTGCGGCATCGAGGTCGGGCGCCGAGGCCGACATCCGGGACTCGATGTCGTGGGCGATCTCGCCTTCCTTGCGATCGTGCATCGCGCGATGGCGCAGCGTGTCGATCGCGCGACGTTTCGCCGCGGCCATGAGCCACGCGCCCGGGTTGCGCGGGACGCCCGACTCCGGCCACTGTTCGAGGGCGGCGACGAAGGGCATCCTGCGCCAGTTCCTCGGCGAGGCCGACGTCGTGCACGATGCGCGTGAGGCCGGCGATGAGCCGGGCCGACTCGATCCTCCAGACCGCGTCGATGGCGCGATGGGTGTCGGAAGCCGTCACGGCTCCCAATCACGCCCTCAGTCACCGCCGGTGCAAGGTGGCGCGCGCGGCGCACCTGGGCAGTGTGCGTCCCGCGCGGCAGCGGCCTATCGCGCCTCGCCGATGCCCATTTCGCGGAACCTGTCGACCGCGTTGCCGGGCGCGAAGTCCTCGAGCTCGAAGAGCTGGCGCACCTCGATCTCGCCGTCGGTCCCGTCGAGCCCCGGCGCCGGGAAGCGCCTGGCCCACTCCATGGCTTCCTCGCGCGACTTCACCTGGATGAGCGTATAGCCCGCCACGAGCTCCTTCGACTCGGCGAACGGTCCGTCGATGACGATGCCCTTGCCGCCCGAGTAGCGAACGCGCCATCCCCTGGCGCTCGGCTGTAGTCCGGAGGCGTCGAGCAGGACGCCCGCTTTCGCCAGCTCCTCGTGGTACGCCGCCATTTCGGCAAGGAGCTTCTCGCCAGGCATGACCCCGGCTTCGCTCTGCGCGTTCGCCTTGACGATGATCATGAACCGCATCGTGGTGCCTCCATCGGGAGTCGAACGAGTGTGTGCGTCCCTGCAGGGTCGCTGCGTGCCGGGACCCGTCGCTCATCGATGCGACGAAGGAGGGCTCCCGGACTCGACGCAACGTGCGACGGTCGCCGGGTGCGGGTGCTACGAGAGCTTCTGCTGCGCGGCCACCTGCGCACGGAGGCGCGCCTCCTGTTCCTGCAGCTCCGGCGTGAAGGCCTCGCCGAAGTCCTCGGACTCGAAGACCTGCCTGATCTCGACCTCCGATTCGGTTTCCATCGGATTCGGCATCCGCTTCACCCACTCGATGGCCTCCTCCTTCGACTTCACCTGCCAGATCCAGAAGCCGGCGATGAGCTCCTTGGTCTCGGCGAAGGGGCCGTCCGATGACCGTGCGGTCCCTGCCCGAGAAGCGGACACGCGCCCCCTTCGAGCTGGCCTGCAGTCCCTCGCCGGCAAGCATGACGCCTGCCTTGACGAGTTCCTCGTTGTACTTGCCCATTGCGGCGAGGAGCTTCTCGTCAGGGAGCTTGCCGGCTTCGGAGTTCTTGTCGGCCTTGATGATGATCATGAATCGCATTGTCGGTTCTCCTTCGGTATCATTTCGGTTCCGGTCGTCCGGCGCACGGCCGCCTGGAAGCGGCGCTCACAAGGGCGTCGAACGAGGGAGCCGCAAATCGACATCCCGGCCCCGCTTTGCCTCCGGGACCGGACGGGGCAGGAGACTCGCCGCGGGAGACCCGCCTCAGCCCACCCGGCCGTCGTTGTCCAGGTCGGCTCCCACGTGGGTCTCCAGGCGCTGGATCACGTCCCGGAGCAGGCGCTGCATCGACTGGAGCTGCACCTCGAGCGACGCGACGCGCTGCTCGAGCGTTGCCGCGCGCTCAGCCTGGTGTCCGATCTGGCTCTGCTGGTAGAGGTCCCAGAATAGTCCCATTGTCATTCACTCCTCGGGGCGACGTGGACGCCGCTGGCCGGGATCGAGCAAGGGACCGGGCTCACGTCGCGTGGAAGTCGTACCGGCGAGCGATTCGCCTGCGGCGGTTTCGCCCAGCGGCACGATGCACCGTCGGCATGAATTTCGGGAGGGCCGGGGGCGAGGAGCGGTCGCAACGCGTCGTACCATGGACCGCGGTGACGCCGCACCTCAAGCCGGCGAGCAGGATCGGCGGCAGCACGACGCCGCACGGTGTCCGCGCCGTCACGCCAGCTGTCGGGAACGGAGTCCGGCACGAAGAACGGCGTCGGTGACTCGCTTT
Source organism: uncultured Gemmatimonadaceae bacterium (assembly GCA_963761075.1). Classification (GTDB taxonomy): domain Bacteria; phylum Gemmatimonadota; class Gemmatimonadetes; order Gemmatimonadales; family Gemmatimonadaceae; genus CAVXFN01. The sequence continues at coordinate 123,167 of CAVXFN010000005.1, read as the reverse complement.
CCCCGCGCGACGGAGCGAAGGCCAGCCGACTACGCCCCGGGCGGACGCGCAGCGTCGAACCTGCGTCGCATGTCTTCCGCGTTGCCGTCGAAGGCAGCGCGCTCGGCGTCGGATGCGAGCAAGTCGCGCAGGGCGGCGTCGCGTTCGGCGTGCAGCCCCGCGATCCGGTCCCACGCGCCCTGGATGATCACGCCGTCGCCGGCGGGCGACGACCGGTCCTCGACGATCTCGCGCGGCAGTGCGTTGCGGCTCTCGACGCAGCGCGCCAGGATCTCGCGGACACTCGCCTCGCGCCCGGCGTCGAGTGCGATGCCGCGGAAGAGGGCCACGAAGTCGAACTGCACCTGCTGTTCGGGTGATGCGCCGCGGACGAAGTGTGTGCTGGCCATTGGTCGCCTCCGGGATCGAGGGTTCGCGGTGCACGACGAAAGGAGGTTCTCCCGGAACCGGTCATTTCGCCGGTCACCGGGCGTTCGCTGAGTTCTCTCTTATGGTTGCGGCGCCCGGTGGCGCGGGCAAGTGCCCCAGGGCATGCCCGCAGGGCGCGCCGGCGGAGAGTTTGAGACCGCCGAGCGCGCGGCCGGTGTGCTGGCCGCGACCGCCGACAGGCGGTCATTCACGGCACGTCCACCACCTCGATACGCACCAGTTGCCGCACCCAGCGGGACGGCCGCGCGTCTCCCTCGATGATCACGCGGCGCGGGGCCATGTCCGGCGGAAGCGCCGCATCGTCCTCGCGGTCCACCACCACCGCGCGTCGGCCGCCAATGCTGGGGTCGATCTCGCTCAGCGCCAGCACAGCGCGGTACCCGTCGGCCCCGACGAGCACCACGACGCGGCGGAGCTGGTCGCCGTGCAGCGAATCCACCGGCGTCACCGCTGCCGCACGAAGGACGTCGCGCAGGTCGACGCCCTCCCACTTCCACGACTTGTCGTGAGCCGTGGCCCGGCCACTCAGGCGCGGGAGCGCTGCCAGCGAGGCCGGGGAGAGCGTGGTGTCCGTGCCATCCGGACGACGCACCACGAGGGAGGTTGACGGCTGCGCCGCCAGTGACGTCGCGGTGGTGACGAGAAGTGTCGCGAGCAGGAATCGAAGTCGCATTGCCTGGTTGATGGCGTGAAAGGCGGTGCGGGACGTCGCGCCGCGGCTTGCGGTGACAGCGCGAGGCCCTCCGCGGCGCCCGTCTGTCCCGATGAACACCTACGGGACGGTGACGTGTCCTGTCGGCGGATTCTCGATGGCCTGACAGTAGCGCGAATGGGCGCCCGGTCCGCACGAGTCGTATGGGCTGCGTCCATTTCCCGTGAACAGGGCCACGGCGAGGCCGACGATGCCTGCCACCGCGAGCATCGTTCCCAGCGCGGCCACGATGGGAGAAACGGCGCGCAGCACCGTCGCGCCGGACGGACGCCCGTCGACGACGTGCACAACGAGCCCCCACGCGGCGTAGGCACCGGGCACCGCCACGAGCGCCGCAACGGACCACCACTGCGGCGCAAGCACGAGGAGCGCCGCCCCGATGGCCGCGCACGACGCGAGCTGCGCCACGAGGCCTTGTACGGATCGCCTCCGGGCCGCTGTTCCGATCACGGCAAAGATGGAGTTCGGGTGCGCGAGAGCGGCGACCATGCGAGATACCTCCCCGGCGACGGGCCGGCGTGATGTCGCCGGGTATGTCCGAGTCGCGAGCGGCCGCTCTGACGCGGCGGGCACGACCTTCACGGGGCGACACCGGACAGTCTATCGGCCGGAGTGCGTCGCGGCCATACCGGCGTTCGCAGTGCGCGGTGCGGCTCGCCGCCCGACCACCTGCCGCCGGAAGCGCGGCCCTCACTACGACCGCGCCGCCGGGTCCGCGCACCCCGCGTCAGTCCCCCGGCGGCACGCCGTCGAAGAACTCCACCACGCCGGTCTCCAGCGAATACTCGGCGCCAACCACGAGCAGACCCTCCTCCTGGATGAGCTCCTCGATCACCTCGGATCCGTGTCGCAAGTGGCTCGCGGAGGCCCGGATGTTCGCCCGCACCGCCTGCGTCACCAGCGCGTCCATGTCGTTCCGCAGGTCGGTTGCCAGCAGCGCTTCCACGGAGGGTCGCACGCGGTCCACGATGGCCTGCATGTTGCGCGAGTGGGTTCCCGTGGGTGCGCGCAGATCCTCCAGCGTGGCCAGGATCGCCCCGCACTGTGAGTGCCCGAGGACGACGACGAGGCGCGTGCCGAAGCGCGCCGCGGCGAACTCGACGCTGCCGACGAGCGAGGGCGCGACGATGTTGCCGGCCACCCGGATGACAAACAGGTCACCGAGGCCCTGGTCGAAGACGATCTCCGCCGGCACGCGGGAATCGGAGCACCCGAGGATGATCGCGAACGGTTCCTGTCCCTTTGTCAGCTCGGCTCGCCGCGTATGGCTGAGGAACGCGTCGGCGTCGCGCACGTTGGCGACGAAGCGGCTGTTGCCTTCCCGCAGTCGGGCGAGTGCCTGGCGTGCCGGGATCATCAGTCGTCCTCCGTGACGGAATCGGGCGGTCCGGGACCGGACGCGCTGGCGGGTGGGGCCACCGGCGCGCCCGGAATTGCTCGGCGTACCTTAATCGCCGGCGACCCCGGCGGCAAACGGCGTTAGGCGTCCGCGGCGCCGGTCCCCAGCGCCGCAACGAAACCGGTGGGGTCGTCCACGCAGAGCCCGAGCTGCCGCACCGGCCGCGTGGCGACCCCGAGCAGGCGGATCGGTACCGGCTCCCGCAACGTCAGCAGCACGTTGGGGGGCGCCGGCTTCATGGCGTTCAGGTACGCCGGGGCGGGCGCCGGAATGTCCCGCCAGGTCGGGAGGATCGTCGTGGCGATTGCGACGCGCGGAATGCGAGTCGAGAAACGCAGCCCCACGGCCAGGTCGAGGACGTCGCGGTCGACGCGTGCCGTGCCCGCGCCGAGCCGGCGGTAGTCCGCCAGCAGCCAGCCGAAGGTGGCGATGCCGGAAAGCGTGATGGTCCAGGCGACCACCGGGTGGTGCCTGACGAGCAGCAGGTGCAGGGCGGCGGTCTCGATGGCGAGGACGACGCCGATGGTGACCACGAGGCTTGGGGTACGGGCGCGCCGGAAGGTGAAAACGGTGGCGTCGGGGGTCATCTCACGCCGTGCGTCACTTCAGCTCGGCGCGCGCGAAGGCCTCGAGCATCGCGTCCTCCGCCGGCGGATTCACGACGCTGCCTGACGCGAACGTCTCCGCCTGCGGATACGTCGTGGCGCGGATGCGCGCGGCGGCGCCCTCGAAGTCGTAGCGCGTGCGCTGCAACGCGACCTCCGGGCCGAGCAGGAGCCAGTATGCCCCCGGATCGCCGAACGGCATGCCGACGCTTCCGGCATTCACCACTCGCACCTGCCCCACGGTCCTGTCGAACTGCATGTGGGTATGGCCGCAGACGACGAGTGAGGCATCGACCTCGTCGAAGACTGTCGTGAGGCGTTCCTCGGGCGTCAGGCGGGTGAAGATCTCGTCGTCGTCACGCGGCGTGGCGTGGCAGAAGAGCACCGCACCGATCCCTGGAATGTCGAGCTGGCTCGTCTGGGGCCAGCTCGCGATCGCCTGCGCGTCATCGTCGTCCAGCTGCCGCGCCGTCCAGCGCATCACGTCGCGAACGGGCTGGGGCAGGGGGTCGCTCTCGTCGCCATGCATCTGTGCCAGCACCAGCCTGTCGGTGTTGCCGCGGATGTACTGTGCGGGAATCTCCAGCTCGCGCAGCAGCCGCAGGGCGTCGCGTGGCATTGGACCGAGTACGACGTCCCCTCCCACCACGACCTGATCGACGTTGGCGCGGCGAACGTCCGCGAGCACCGCCTCGAGCGCGGGAAGGTTGCCGTGGATGTCGTAGAGTGCGGCGACCTGCATCACCAGGGGCATCGAAAGAGATCGAGGGACGAGGCGCGGCGGTGCGTCCCGCGCGGGGCGCCTCAAGATCGGTTCGGCGGTCTCCACCGGCAAGCGCGGTGGATGTTGCGGCTGGCTGGCGATCCGACCCGTGTCAGCGCGCGTCAGCGCGCGTCAGGAGCCGGCGCGCCGCGCGCCGTCACGATCCGACCCACCGATCCCACGCGGAGCCCATCGCTTCGCGCTGCGAAGTAACGCGCGTTCAGCGCGTCGCCGTCCAGGTCCTCGACGTCGGCGAAACCGACGGCCAGCAGGTGCCCGCGCAGCGCGGCGGGCTCGAAGAACGTCCGCCACGGCTCGCCGGCCGCGGCCACGCGTTCGGCCATCGCCTCGAATGCGATGCGCTGCCTGACGCCGAGCGATGAGGGTGCCACGCCGTAGTCGAAGACGATGCCTCCGTACGGTCCGGCCACCGAGGCGGCGTAGCGCAGCGTGGCCAACACCGCTGCCTCGTCGACGTACGGCGTGACGCCAAGCCAGGAAAAGAACGCGCCGGCCTCGCGGCGGAATCCGGCACGCTCGAGCTCACGCGCGAGTTCGTCGCGCTCGAAGTCGACCGGCACCCAGGAGAGGGAATCGGGCGGCGCGAGGCCCTCCTCGAGGAGGAGCTCCCGCTTCCAGCCCTGCGTGGCGGAATGGTCGACCTCGAAGACGCGGAGGCCCGGATACGGATTGCGGTGCGCGAAGGTGTCCAGTCCGGCGCCGAGGACGACGTACTGCGTCACGCCCGCCCTCACGGCGCCGGCGAGCGTCTCCTCGGCGATGCGACTGCGCACGGCGAGAAAGGCGCGAAGGTACGGTGCGAGCCGGCCGCGCTCGTGCTCCGCGGGGTCCCGTCGAAGCGCGTCGGCCTGCTGGCGGCCGACGATCCGGAGCGCCAGCGGATCCTCGAAGACGAGTGGGTGGTCGAGCAACTGGTGCGCGGCGCGGCGCAGCGCGACCCGTTGCGCCGTGCGGCTTGGCTCGTGCTGCCGCATGGCGCTACGCGTCGTCAGGCAGGATCGACTCCTCGGGCGCGTCGGTCACGCTCTCGAAGACGAGGCGATACCCGTCGGGGTCGGTGACCTCGGTGACCCACAACCCGTTGGCGACGAACGGACGCCGCACGGCCACCCCTTGCGCCGTCACGTCCTGATAGACGGCGACGGCGTCCTCGCACATGAACGCGATCGAGACGCCCACGCCAACAGGTCCCGTCGGCACGTTCGCGTGATGTCCCTCCCGCCAGAATTCCTGGAGCATCAGGGCGACGTCATCGCGTTCCAGCCAGCACCAGCGGAGTCGCCCGTCGGCCTCCCACTGCTTCGTCACCCGGAAGCCGAGTCCATCGATGTAGAACCGGAGCGACCCCGGAAGGTCGTGCACCCAGAAGAACGGCACGACCTGCCTGATGTTGCGCTGGACGCGGGTCGGTGCGGGCATGGCGTCGGTCTCCGTCGGTTTTCGGTCAGGGGGCCCAGGGTCGGGCGATGTGGTGCCGCGGGTCAGCGCTTCCCGCCGCGCCCCGCGGCGTCGAACTCCCGCACGAGGCGCTTCGGGGCAGCGCGTCGCCAGCTCTGCTCGAGGACCTCCCGCAGCACGGTCGGCGAGACCTTCGCGAGGTGGACGAGGACTGTCGGGTACCCTCGATAGTGGTCGGTGACGAAGAACGTCGCCGGATCCGCCTCCAGCCTGAAGTCACGCTCGTCGAAGCCGCACTTCACGGCCAGCGACTCGTTGTCCTCCCGCAGCCGTGCCATGAGCTTGCCGCGGACGCGGAGTGCCGGCGTGCCATACGACGTCCCGACCTCGACACCGGGAAACTCGAGTCCGATCGCGCAGGCCTCCGCCCAGGTCAGGCCCGACCGCGCCGCCACGGCGACTCGTCAGGCAGGGCCGGGCACGGCGCGCTCACGCCGCCGCAGCAGGAGCGACTGCACCGCACCGACGATCGATCCCGCCCCGCTGGCCAGGGTGAACAGGGAGGACGTGGAGCAGAGAATCCACAGCGTGAGAGTGCCCGTCACAAGCAGCGGGACGACCGTGAGGCGCCGTTCCGCCGTCGCCGACGGTGCAAGCGCAACGCCGGCGATGCTCAGGATCGTTGCCGCGATCGCCAGGGACACGCTGGGCAGCGACAGGTCCCTCACCCAGAGGAATCGAACGCCCGTCCCGATGCCCCGTCGAAGCGCCGCGAAGAAGGCGCCGAGCACGGGCAACTGAACAAGAGCGCCGGCCATGCCCGCTCCATCGACGGGTTTCACGCCGTGTCGCTGGTGCAGCGCCGCCGTCTCGCGCCACAGGGCCGCGGGATCCTGCGCGAACTTCTTCCGGATGCGTTCGAGTTCCGGCCTGAGTGCGAGCAACTGCCGCTGGTGCCCGAGGGCGCGACGGGCGAGTCGCAGCGTGAGCGGCAGGAGCGCCAGGCGCAGCACGAACGAGACGATGCAGACGGCGGTGCCGAGGCTTCCGCCGCAGACCTGCGCCACGCTGAGGATGAGCGCGCGCAGGAGGTCGAGCAACTGGGTCCAGATCATGAGGACGTCACCGGAAGGGAACGTGAGGCGCGAGGGAGCCTGGGCTGGTTGCGGGTCACGCAGCCGGGCGATTGCGGCCGCGCCCGCCGCGGACGAGTTGAGGGAGCGCCGCCGGGATCGATGCCGGGTGCTCGTCGAGTCGCACCACGACGTACGTCCCCTTCGGCACGGGGGCGCGGCGCGGAATCGTCACCAGCGCGATGGAGAGCACCGGAATCGACGCGCCACTGGAATCGACGAGCCCGAGCCTCGGCGCGATGTCGTCCGTATCCCGCAGCGCGCTCACAAGCGCACGCTGCGCCGCGTGCGGCGGGACGCGCGACCATCGCGCGGCCGTGACCGCGACGCCGAGTCGGTGCGCTGTGGATCGCAACTGGAATTCGTCGAACGCGGGGAATCGTGCGAACCGACCCGCCGCGAGGGGAGCTCCCTTCAACCACGCGACGCCAATCGGGACGCCATCGAAGGTGACGGAGCAGCGCACGGATACCTCGTGTGAGTGGAGTGGGGTGCTGCGTGTTCACCGCCCCGCCGCCGCGGCGCGATGTCGGGCCGGGTCAGGGCGACGAGGCGCCCTGTCCTACGATAGGAACTCCGGGAGCCGGCCGCAACGCACCCGGCCGGCGGGTCCCCGGCGCGCCCGCCGCGGATGTCTCCTCAGCGCCGGGTGGAGTGCGGAAACTCGACCTGGTAGCTGATGGCCGCGAGGTCCGCCGCGCGTTCCTCGAAGAAGGCGCGGGCGTCGGCGATCGCCTTGTTGTAGATGGTCGGACCGATTTCCTCGAGCACGAAGTCGAGCAGCAGGCCGGATTTCAACTCGCCGACCTCCTCCTCCATGTTCTCGCCGAGGTAGCGCCTCAGGGAGGCCAAGGCGCGCTTGCGCGCCTCGTCGGGAAGCTCGATTGGCGCCTTGCCACGCATGGGTCGCGGATGCTCCGGTGGGACGGGACGGATGAGACGACGCTGCCGTCCGTCAGTGGGTTCGTGACGAAGAAATGGCTCGCGGGCGAATCACGGCCGACATGCGCCGGGCGCGGTTCAATCGGCGAGCCTGGCGCGCAGGCCGCGCCACCAATCGACGACGGCGAGCAACGCCCCCGCCAGCGCACCTAACGCCGCGCCGACGAACGTTTCCTGTGAGACGGTGCCGAGTTGCGGGATCCAGGGATTCCGGTACGGCGCCGCCGCGGCCAGGAAGGCGGCCGCCGCTCCGGCGGCGATGGCGCCGATGAGCATGTACCTGACGGGGCGCGGCCGGAGCGACCAGAGCAGGCCACTGGCAACACCGGCGGCGGGAAAGACAAGCAGGTACGGCAGCAGCGGCGCCGCGGAGGTCGGCGGCGTTGGCATGGGAAGGCCCGCCATCACCGCCATGCGCATCTTCCAGCGGAACCAGGCGGAGGCCACCACGGCGGTTCCGAGCAGCAGTCCACCGAAGCCGCCCACGACGGCGCGGAACACCGTGGCCGGGCGGCTCACCACGGATAGAAGCAGTCGTAGTTGCGCTGGGCGACGATCTTCCCGTCCCGGAACTCGAAGAACTGGGCAAACCGCGCTCGCATGACCGTGCCGGCCGGTACCACATCCCCAGCCGCGATGCGCAGGGTGCCGGACCACGCGGCCTCGACGACCACTGTGTTCCCGCTCGCCATGGTCCCCCGGATCTCGAATTCCTGCGATGCCATGAGCGCCTTTCCGCGCGCCCCGGCTTCCATCAACTCCTTGAGACTCCGCTCCGCGCCGTTGGGCAGGTACCGGTTGGGGAACTCGAGCTGCACCACGTCGGGCGAGTAGAAGTCGTTCATTGTCTCCACGGGGGCGCCGGCCGCCATGGCAGCGTAGTACGAGCGAACCGTCGCGAGGTTGGTCTCCTCCTCGGTCATTGCGAGGGCCTCCGTGTTGTCGGTTTCGAGGGCTCCCATCGTGTCATGATCGGCGCCGGTGGCGCGCCCCCAAAATACGACGCCGGTGCCGGACGGCCACCCCGGCGGCGCAAGGGCAGTGCAATGCGCGTCAGGCGCGTTCGAGCAGTGCCTCGAGGTCTGACAGGTCGTCACAGCGCCGCAGCACGCCGGGCGCGTCGCTCCGTACGAGGATTGCCGGTATGCCGGCGGATTCCGCACCCTGGACGTCGGCCACCGGATTGTCGCCAATCATCCAGACCTGCGAGCCGGCGGGCAGCGCGGTCACCACATCGACGAATGCGCGGCGGTTGGGTTTCTCGATGCCCGTCACCGCGGACGTGTGAATGGCGCGGAAGAAGCTCGCCAACCCCAGTTGCTCCATCAGCAGCGGCAGCTCGGGCACGTGATTGGAGACGACGATGTGACGCCAGCCCTGCTCCGCGAGGCGCCGCAGGGCAGGGACGACGTCGTCGAAGAAGATCCACGCGCCGGGCTCGAGGAACGTGCCACGCACCTCGGCAGCCAGTTCGGCGGCGCGGGTGTCGTCGACCTCGCCGAGATGCCTGAACGCACGCGCGAGCGTCGGCGCCAGCGCGTCCCACCATGCATCGGCGCCCTGCCCGGGCGCCCGCACCCGATCGGGGTCGTGCCACGGGAATCCGCTGTTGGCGAAGGGACGCACGCGCTCACGGTCCATGTCGCCATCGAGACCGGCCCGGCGGAGAATCGCCAGAATGGTGTCCGTCCATTGGCCGGGTCGGTATGCGAGCGTTCCGTCGAAGTCCCAGAGCAGGTACTTGTGCGGAGCTGGCTTGCGAGTTGGAGGGAGAGCGCGGTCATCAGAAATCGGGTCGCTCGGCCGTCTCCGCAATGAGGCCGAACGCGATGCCGAGCAGAGGCCGAGCAGAGGCCGAGCAGAGGCCGAGCAAAGAGGATGATGCTTGACAGGTGACCCAATGGTCACGTATTAGTTCGCCGTGGACTCGATCTTCAAGGCACTCTCGGACCCCACGCGCCGGGGACTGCTCGACGAGCTCTTCAAGCGAGACGGCCAGTCGCTGAGCGAACTCGGCCGGCACCTGAGCATGACCCGGTTCGGGGTCATGAAGCACCTGCGCGTGCTCGAGGAAGCGGGGCTCGTCGTCACCCGGCGTCGCGGCCGGGAGAAGCTCCATTTCCTCAACGCGGTGCCCATTCGCCGGGTCCACGATCGCTGGATCGACAAGTACACGGAGCCGTGGGCCGCAATGCTGAGCGGCCTCAAGACAAACATCGAGGAGGGAGGCATGGAGAAAGTCTTCGAGATCTACATCAAGACAACGCCCGAGCGGCTGTGGCAGGCGATCACCGACCCGGCACTGCGGAGCAAGTACACGTTCGGCGTTGGCGTGCACTCGGACTGGACGCCGGGATCGCGCTACGAGGCGATTCCCGCCCAGATGCCTGACCTGCGGATTGCCGAAGGCGAGAACCTCGAGGTCGATCCGCCGCGCCGCCTGGTGCAGAGTTACCGCGCGCTCTGGAGCGACGACGTGAAGCGCGAGGGGACGTCGCGGGTCACCTGGGAGATCGAGCCGATCGGGGATTCCTGCCGCCTCCTCGTGACCCACGACAAGCTTCGGGACGGCGCCAACGCCGAGCTCTATGGCGGCTGGCCGATGATCCTCTCGGGTCTCAAGACGCTGCTGGAGACCGGCGAGCTCCTCACGACGCCGGGTTCACTTCGCTATCTCGCGCCGACGGCGAAGTAGCGTGGACCGCCGCGGTTCCCGGCGCCGGCACCACGATCACCCGCTCCGGCGTGGCAACCGATGGCAGTGAGCGCCATTCGTCGCCGCGGGAGAGCCGATGCTGGATCACGGCTCCGTCAGGGCGCAAGCGCATGCGCGACTGACGGAGCGGGCCGGCGAGTTCTCCGGCGGGGTCGGACGGACCGGTTCGGCATTCACCGGACCATGGTCGTCGCGCGCGCATGACGCGGCGAACCGCGCACCCTGCGCGCGTCAACCGGCCAGCGCGGCGAGGACGTCGGCGGTGCTGCGCACCGTGGCGAACTCACCGTGCAGGCTTGCCAGCGCGACGTCGTGCATCACGTCGGCGCTGAAGCACGTTCCGTCGGGGCCGCGGCGCTCAAAGGTCGCGGTGGCATCGGAGACGACTGTCACGGTGAAGCCGAGGTTCTCCGCCGTGCGCGCGGTGCTGGAGACGCAGTGGTCGGTGGTGAGCCCGGCGACGACGAGAGCGTCGACGCCGGCGGCACGCAGGTGCGACTCCAGGTCGGTGCCGATGAAGGCGCTGTTGACGTGCTTCCGGAAGACCGGCTCGCCCGCCCTGGGCGTCACCTCAGGCTTGAAGGCGTGGCCCGGCAGTTCCTCGCGCAGTGCAGACTGCGGCTCCAGCGATGCGTGTTGAACGTGGATGACCGGCCGGCCCGCGGCGCGCCACGCCGCGAGCAGGTCGGCCATGCGCTGCTCCGCGCCGGGGTTGTTGCGGGCGCCGAGTCGCGGGTCGTCGAGACCCTGCTGCACGTCGATGAGCAGGAGGGCGGTCTGCGAGGCGAGCATCAGCTTCGATGTCCGTGCGATCGAGCGACCTGTCCGGGTGCGACGGCGTCCTTCGGCGTGCCGGGTATGCGGTTCCTCACTTCCCGAACACGGTCTGCAAGGCCGTCACCAGCTCCGCCTGCGAGAACGGCTTGTCGAGCAGCGCCCGGACACCAAGCCTGGCAAATTCCTCCCGTTCCCGCTCGGCAAGCAGCCCGCTCACCACGATGACGCCGGCCGTGGGCGCCCGGCCGCGAAGCACCCGCACGAAGGACACTCCGTCGAGTTGGGGCATGTGCAGGTCGGTGATCACCGCGGCGAGTCCCTCCCCGTGTTCCGACAGTTCACGGAGTGCGCTGGTGCCATCGGCGGCGGTCAGCACCTTGAAGTTCATCTTCGTCAGCACCCTGCGGAGGACGTTTCGCATCGAGGGCTCGTCATCCACTACGAGGATCATCTCGCCGTTGCCCCGGAATTCGGCCCCCGCCGCCTCCGGCTCGGTGCTGTCGACGGCATCGGCGTCGTGGACCGGCAGGTAGACGCTGAAGGTCGTGCCTTGCCCCGGGGTCGAGTACACGCGGATGAACCCGGAATGCCCCTTGATGATGCCCATCGACGTGGCCAGGCCGAGGCCCGTACCCTTGTCGGCGTCCTTGGTGGTGAAGAACGGATCGAAGATGCGATCGAGCAGCTCGGGTGGAATGCCGGTGCCGCTGTCGGTCACCCGCAACACGACATAGCGGCCCGGCGCGACATTCAGGATCTCGGTCTCCATCGAGGCGTCCACCGTCGCGCTTCGCATGTCGAGCGACAGCGTTCCGCCATCGGGCATCGCGTCGCGCGCGTTGAGCAGCAGGTTGAGCAGCACCTGGTGCAGCTGGGTGGCGTCGCCCAGGATGACGGGAAGCCGCTTCTGGCATTCAACCCGCAGCTCGATGTTCTTCGGAAACGTGCTCCGGACCAGCCGCTCCATCTCCTTGACGAGCGGGCGCAATTGCACCGGCAGGCGCTCGCCCTCGGCGCCCTTGGCGAAGCTCAGGAGTTGTTTCACAAGGTCCGCGCTGCGGCGGGCGCCATCTTCGATGAGGCCGAGGTCGTTGGATGCGCCGGCCGGCAACTCCAGCCGCAGCAATTCGGTTGCCATCAGGATGGGAGCGAGCGCGTTGTTGAGGTCATGCGCGACCCCGCCAGCCAGCGTGCCCACGCTCTCCAGCCGCTGGGCGCGGCGCAATTGCGCCTCCAACTTTCCCTCTTCGGTGACGTCGCGCTTGACGGCGACGTAGCTGTATATCCGGCCCGCGGCATCGCGCATTGGCGAGATGGTCACCTCTTCGTCGTAGAACGTGCCATCCTTGCGCTTGTTCGTCAGTCGGCCGCGCCAGACGTCGCCACGCGTCAACGTGGTCCACATGCGCTGGTAGAATTCCGTGCTGTGCCGGCCACTCTGGAGCATTCTCGGATTCCTGCCCAGCGCCTCCTCGCGGGTGTATCCGCTGGTCCGCTCGAACGCCGGGTTGACGTCGAGGATGTCGCCCTTGTCATCGGTGATCACGATGGTCTCGACGGCCTGCTGCACCGCCGTCGCCAGGCGGGCCTCTGACGCTTCCGTCCGCCGAAGTTCGGTGATGTCGACATACGTTCCGAGCACGCCCGAGACATCCCCGTTGGCGTCGCGCAGCGGCACCTTGCTCGTGAGCAGCGTGATGGTCTTGCCCTGCGGAGTCGTCTGCGGTTCCTCGATGAGAAGCCTGGGCTCGCCGCTCTCGACGACGCGCCGGTCATCCTCGCTGTACGCCTTCGCCTGCGCGTGCCACACCATCTGGGAGTCGTCCTTGCCGACGATGTCGGCAGGACTGGCGAGGCCCGCGTCATCGGCGAACGCCCGGTTGCAGCCCAGGTAGCGCAGGTTCCTGTCCTTCCAGAACACGCGCGCGGGGAGCGCATTGATGATCTCTTCGGTGAGGCGCTGTGAGGCCAGGAGCGCAGACCTGGCGCGAATGCTCGCGGTGATGTCGCGGATGTTGCACTGGATCACGCGGTGCCCGGCCACCAGATAGACGTTGCTGACGAATTCAACCTCGACCCGCCGGCCGGCCCGGGTCTGCAGGGCCTTGTCGTCGTAGCGAATGAACTCCTTCTCGCGCAGCTCCAGGAAGTTGGCCCGGTTGCCGACGATGTCGCGAAGGAATCCCAGGTCCCACACGTGCTTTCCGAGGATTTCCTCCCGCGAGTAGCCGAGCAACTCGGTGAGGAAGGGATTCACGTCCGCGATCATCCCGGTCTCGGCGTCGAGGATCAGGATCCCGTCCTTGGCGGACTCGAACAGGCGGCGATAACGGGCCTCCGATTCGAGCAGCGCCTTCCGGTCCATTACGCCATCCGGGCGCCCGGCGGCCTGCGGCGCGCCAGCCGGGGCGAGGCTCCTCTGCAGCGCCGCGATCAGGTCGCGCCGCTCGGCGGGGGAGAGTCCCGAGATGTCGAATGGAGGGAGCGGCACGGCGCCACGCGGCGAGAGGTCACTCTGCGAGCGGAGGCGGCGCGAGGTACCTAACGCTACGGCGCCCTGGCCGCCGGCGCACAGCTCGAACGCTACACAATCACGTCCGGGGCCGCCAGCATCCCGCGCCTCACGCGGGACCTGATTACGGGGCCGTCGCGGAATACCCGACAGGCTTACCCCGAGTCGCATTCGAGAAATCTGCGTCCCGCAGGGACTCCCATCATTCATCACGGCGATGCCGACGGCGTCGTGGCCGGTCGGGCCAGGCGAGCGATGGAGGCGCGCCTTCCGCTGAAGAGCCGGCGCCGTCGGGACCTGCGATTGCGACAAGGGTTGTCAGCGAGCCAGGGCGCGCGGGCAGCACGGGGAGGTCTTCACACCTCGAACTCGACGCGATTGCGGCCGTTCTCCTTGGCGCGATACATCGCGTGATCGGCGCGCTGCAGGCAGGCGTCGAACGCGCGGTCGTCGGCGTGGCAGGGCGATACCCCGACGCTGATCGTGCAGGCAATCTCGTGGGCTTCGAAGCGCAGCCTCAGGTCCGAGACAGTGACGCGCAGGTGCTCGGCGAAGTGCCTGGCGCCGTCGAGGTCCGAACCGGCAAGGAGCACGGCAAACTCCTCGCCGCCGATCCGGGCGAAGAGGTTCGTCCTGCGGACGATGCGCGAACCCGCCGCGCACACGGCCTTGAGCAGCTCATCGCCGGCGGCGTGCCCGTACTCGTCGTTGATACGCTTGAAGTGGTCGATGTCGAACTCGGCGATCGCGAGCGGCGTCCCGAAGCGCAGCGCGCGGTCGAACTCCTGTACGGCACGCTCGGCGAAGTACCGGCGATTCATGATCCCCGTCAGCGGATCGTGGCGCGCTTCGGCGTGCAACGTGGCTTCCGTCTGCTTCCGTGAGGTGACGTCGCGGAAGAACCAGACGCGTCCGAGGTACGCATCGCGCTTTCCAAGCAGCGCCCGGGAGTGTCGCTCGATCGTCCGGCCGTCCCTGAGCGCGATCTCGCAGTGGTCTTCGTCTTCCCGGCTGGCGTACAGCTCGCGCACCCGCCTCAGGAAGCCGTCGCGATCCGCCACGCGCTCGCGTACGGAGGCGAGAATCGGGTTGTCTTCGGTCCCTTCCACACTGCCGCGCTCCATGCCCGGCGCGAGGTGCTCGTCGATCCCCCAGATCTTCAGGAAGCGGGCATTGTGCGAGACGATGATCCCGTCGCCATCCACGACGAGGATGCCATCGGGAGACGCATCGATGATGGCCTGCAGCAGCGACTGCCGCATCTCGCTGTTGGTCTCATCGCGAAGGCGATCCGGGTTTCTCATCGCGCGGCGGTCTCGGTGGCGGCGCCCCGGACGTTGTGCGCGGCCCCGCGTGCCGCGACGGCCGTCAGCCGGGCCGCATCGACGAGATCACCAGCTTGAAGCCGTCTGGGTCTCGCACCCGGAAGACGCGCGCTCCCCAGGGCGTGTCGACGGGTTCCGTCTCGAGCGTGCTGCCGCCAGCCGTGATCCGGCTCGCGATCGCGTCGACGTCCTGGTCGGTGGTGATCTGCAGCGAGAACCCCTCGCCCTTGACCCGGTCCCATCCGCGAGCTCCGTCGTCCTGACCGATCAACAATTGCACATCCCCGGCCCTCAGCGCTACTGCCTGGAGCCGTCCCCCGCGCTCGTACTCGCGGTCGACGCTGAATCCGACGATGTCGCGATACCAGACCAGGCTCGCCCCAAGGTCCTTCACGGTGAGCGACGCCGTGAGGTTCCGGCCCCGGAAGGGCTCGGGCGGACCTGGCGAGGGCGCGTCGCCCGGAAGCGAGGAGTCGTTGTTCATCGAAGAGCGCTCCGGTGAGTGATGGAGGTGGGTCGCGACGGCTATTGCACGAGCCACCGGACAAGGGTGACCAGCAGGCCGCCCACGTAGAGCGTCCCGAACACCGGCTTGTTGGTGGCGGCGAGCCAGCGGGGCAGGTAGATGTCGAAGTTCGGGCGCCTGTCGTCGGTGTAGCGCGCCGCCACATTCGTGAGCGGGCAGCGCATCCGGTTGAACGCGAGAACGGCGACCTCGACGAGCACGAACGCGGCGAGGACGCCGGCGCCTGCGAACCGGTCCTGCCACGCGAGCACGGGTATGGCGATGATTGCGCCGGCAAAGACCGCCCAGACGACCGTGTGAACCAGCTTGATCCAGCGCAGCGCGGCGGCCGGCTTCACCGGTTGCCCGTCGAGGAGGGACCGATCAACACCGGGCGGCTTCCGCGGCCATGGCTCGCGGAGCGCACCTCCGGCACATCCGCATCACGCCAGCCGCGCACCATGCTCCCGTAGCAATTCGCGAAGCACCGAGCGATGGCACCGCGTTTCGTCCTCGCAGTAGCAGCCGACGGAGAAGTTGCTCTCGTGCGACATGGTAGCCAGCAGCTCCAGGAGGCGGCTGCGCTCCGGCGCCGCCATCTCGGCGCGATAGCGCTTCATGAAGGCGGCCCACTCGCGCTCGGTGCTCGCCGACTGCGCGCTCTTCACGAGGCCGGCACTCGGCGCCAGCTCGGGGCACCAGACGTCGTACCAGTCCTGGGCGGCGAACTGGCTCTTCGGGACTCCGCGCGGTGGGCGCCGGACCGTCCCGATGCGCACGCCCTCGTCGCGGCCGCGCGCGCTCCCGAGCCTCACGATGCGTACCGTCATGCGACTCGCCGGAAGGCCGGGTCGGACGCCGCGGGCGCTCGTCGCATGCCGATCACCTGATGAAGTATCCTGACACGCGCCAGCTCCCGTCGACGTCGCGCATCGGCGTGACCGTCTCGACGGCGGAGCGCTTGTGCTCGAACTGCGTGTCGAACTGGAAGACGACATACTCGCCGTCGGGCGCTCCAGGCAGCTCCGTCGCCGCTCGTCCCTCGCGCAGCACACGCGAAACCACGGCGCCAAGGGGCGAACGCGCCGCGGTGAGCGATCGGGCCCACTGGTCCTCCGCCACGGCATTGCGAAAGAGTGACGCGGCCGCGACCCAGGTGCCTGGCGCATCGCCGGCATCGGCCATGGCGAGCCACGCGAGCGCGGCCCGCTCGGCGTCGGGATCGTAACTGGATGCTGTCACCGTGCGACTCGGTAAAGGTGAAACCGGGAAACTTCGCGGCGGTCAGCGGCCAGGGGCTGCGCCGCTTCCGACTTGATCCATCAGGGGAAGATAGGCGCGCCATGGGCCGATGGCATCGCGGTACTGCTTGGCCATCACGCGCGCCGCCTGGGCCACGTGGCACAGGTCGTGTGCTCCAGCACGGCGATGCCCGTCGCGAGGTCGAAGACCATCGTGTCCATGTCGCCGTCGCGGGCCGGCTATGGGCCCGAGAAGCCGATGGGCACGCCCCCGGGGGCGCGGACGATGGCGACAGTCACGCCTTCGTCGCGGCGGGGTCGAGGCTGGCCATGTCGGTGTGCGTGATCCAGCCGTAGAGGCTGTCGGTGAACTCGTGCTTCGGCTCGGGTAGTGGAGTCGAGGGCGTCGAGCCGTCGTGTGCGCCGGAGTGTGCCTGCGAGTCGGTCATGAATTCCCTCGATGGACGAAACCAGGGAGTGAATGGCGTGGAATCGAGACGCGCTGCGGCCCACTCCTCAGCGTCCAATGCGAGCGGACGGAGTGCGTCCGCTCAACTGGATGATGATAATCGGAATGAGGATGACGATCAGCCAGAAGAGAATGCCCCGAAGGATCCGCGCCCGCGAGACTGCTTCCCGAGGCCGATGGAAGAGATAGAAGGTCCCCGGGGCCCCCCTCGCGAACCAGGCCCGCGTACACGTAGCGATCGAGCCGGGTGCGGACGTCGTCAGGCAGGTCCCTCAGCGCGCGTGCCGCGGCGGGCGACGTGGCGCCGGCATCGCGCATCGCCTCGCAGACGCGATTCGTCTCGCTGGCGGAGATCGCGGGAACCGGGCTGAAACGCGAGTTCATTGCGCGGGCACAGGGGTGGAGTGGTTGTTGTCGGGGCCGTGCATTACGGGCAGGTCACACGGGGAACCGCGGTCAGGGCCCGGGGATCGCGCGCTTGTCTGCACGCCACGCTCGCGTCTTCACCCGGCGCCGATAGACAGCGCGTGCCGGAAGACGTTTCGCGGATCCCACCGTGCCTTGACCCGCTGCAGGCGCGGGTAGTTCTCGTTGTAGTAGAGCGCGTGCCAGGGGATGCCCGAGGTGTTCAGCGACCGGTCCGCGAGGTCGGCATCGGGGTGGTTGATGAACGCCCCGTCGTACGATTCGCCCGGAACCGGCACGCCACCGGAGTCCGCAAAGAGGTCCCCGTAGAACGCGCGCACCCAGGCCAGGTTCTTCGCCTCGTCGCGACGATCGATCCAGCCGGTGTTGCACGCCATGTCAAAGAGCGCTCGGCGCTGCACGGACGCGGTTGCCTGTCGCGCTACCGAATTGATCCTGCCGCCGTAGGTCGCGAGTCCGAGCATCCCGCCCATGATGTCGTAGTCGGTACGCGTCAGGTACTCGTATGCCACGCCGATCTGGCGATCATCGAGTCGCTTGCGCAGCAGCGCGTCCTTGATCTTGGTGCTGACACCGCCGGGCGGCATCGTGAACATGTCGGGGAAGGGGTTCAGCGCGAACTCGAGCCACGACATCGTGGCCAGTTCCCTTGCCCTGGGCGCGTCGATCCCTGCGCTCACCGCCGCCAGGTGATCGTCCGCCTGGCGTCCGGCGACGGCGCCGGCCGAGCTCACGCCGCGCACGATGAGCCTCCCGAGCTGCCGGCGATGGAGCTGGAGGAGCGTCCAGAGCGCGGCATAGGGGGAATCGGCGTCGCTGTTCCGCTCGACCCAGGTCCCGTAGTTCCGGACCAGCCGCACGAAGGACGGCTCGTCGAAATCGCTCCAGTTCCACTCCGCCTTGAACGTGGTCATGGAATCGGGCGCGCGGGGCAGCAGGCGTGCGGGATCGTCGCCGAATGCCCCGACCGAACGAAACCAGTACCGCGTGACGACACCGAAATTGCCGCCGCCTCCCCCGGTATGCGCCCACCAGAGGTCGTGGTTCGGGTCGGACGTCTCCCGCGTGGCCACCACGCTCCTCGCGTGTCCGCCCTCGTCCACCGTGACGACCTCGACGGCGTAGAGGTAGTCGGCGGCGAGGCCGAGCTGCCGGCAGAGGAAGCCGAAGGCGCCGCCGGCGACGTGCCCGCCGATGCCGATCGCCGGGTACTCGCCGAGCGGGACGACAACGCCCCACTTCTCGAAGAGCGCCCGGAACGCCTCGCCGACGGTGGCGCCGGCCTCGATGGCGATGGCGTGCATGGCGGGGTCGAAGTAGATGCGCTGCATCGGCGAGACGTCGATGATCACGCGCACCTCGGGATCGGAGACGAATCCCTCGAGGCAGTGGCCGCCACTTGTCACGACGAGCCGTCGGCCGTCCGTCACGGCCACGCGTACCGCAGACACGACCTGCTCCGTCGACCCGGCGAGCGTGACGTAGTCCGGCTGTGCGCGGAATCGCTTGTTGAATCGCTTGTCGACGACGGCCCGGTACCGCGGATCATCGGGCCCGATCCGCGCGGATTCAGCCCGCGCGCCGTCGGCCGGCTCTGGTGTCGACATGCTCTCCCCTGGAAACCCACGGCCGTGGACCGCGGCGGCGCGGCGCCCGCTTACTTCACGAAGTTCAGCTTCTGCAGCAGCGCGTTGAACCGCGGCTCGGAGCGCAGCGAATCGAACATGGCATCCTCGCCCAGCCACGCCATCATCTGGGAATCGGCGGCGAGCGCCCGCTCGAGGTAGTCGAGCGCCCGTGCGTGGTCACCCAGCCCGAGGTAGACGAGCGCCAGGTTGAAGGGCAGGGCCTCTCCACCCTTCGCCATCTGCTGCAGTGTATCCAGCTCCGCCATCGCACTGCGACGATCGCCGGCGGCGCCGTAGGTGTAGGCCAGGTACGCCGTCACGAATGGAGGGGCGCCCATGGTGGTCGCCTTCCTCATCGACGGAATGGCCTCGCGAAACTTCCCGGCGTCCATGTCGATCCAACCGTCGATCATGACCGGAAAGAAGTACGTGGGGTCGAGGTCCGCGGCCTGCCGGGCCAGCTCCCTTGCGGCCGCGAAGTTCTTCTGGAAGATCGGCGCCATGCAGGCGTCGACGAGCACCTGTGGAGAGAGTGGGTCCAACTGGGCCGCGAGCCGGCTCTCTGCGATGGACTCGTCGAACCGCCCCGTGAACGCCAGCCCCATGGCGAACTGGTCGTGCGCGAACGCGTAGTTCGGGTTGAGCGCGAGCGCCCGCCGGAACTCGCGCTCGGAACCGGCCCAGTCGCGGTCGTAGAACAGCTTGAAGACCGCGAGCGAAGTGTGCGCCTCGGCCGAGTTGTCGTCCAGCCGCACCGCCTTCTCGGCGGCTGAAAGCGCCCTGGTCTTCCCTTCGGTGGCGGTCAGAAAGCCCTCGTTGTACCCGGCCCAGAGGTACGCATCCGAGAGACCCGAGTACGCCGGGGCAAACGCCGGACTGAGCCTGGTGGCCTCCTCGAACTGCGCGATCGCCTTCTGCAGGTTCTCGTCGCTGGGGCGATTGAAGAAGTAACGCCCCTTGAGATACGCGTCGTGTCCGTCGGGGTTCACCGTTGGTGTCGCAGCCAGTCGCGACTGCTCATTGTCCGTCAGCCGCACGTTGATCTCGCGGGCGATCGCCGACGCGAGTTCCCCCTGGAGCGCGAGCACATCGCTCGACTGGCGCTCGAAGCTCTCCGCCCACAGGTGCCTGTCGGCACGTGCGTCGATCAGCTGGGCGCTGATCCGCACCTTGTCGCCCGATCTGGACACCGAGCCCTCGACGATCGCATCCACGTCGAGGGCCTTCGCGATGGCCGGCGTCGCCGGGCGGTTCTTCCCCTGGAATTGCATCGCCGAGCCCCGCGACGTGACGCGAATCTGGCTGATCGTCGCGAGGGCCGTCGTCAGCTCGTCGGTCATGCCTTCGGCGAAGTATTCCTGCGTGGAATCGCCGGAGTAGTTGTCGAGCGGGAGGACCGCGATGGACCTGATGACGATGGGGGCCCCGGCGCCACCGCGCGCCTGCGAGAATCGCTGCAGGGCGCCCGATCGCACCAGCGTCCAGGCGCCGGCGACGAGCAGGACGCCGAGCAGCGCGAAGGGGAGTGGGTGCCAACGGCGGGGCGCGCGCGTGGCCGGCGACGCATCGACGCCGGCGTCGCGTGGGGTCGGTGCCCCGGGTGCCGGGAGGGCCGCGGCGAAGTCCCGTGCGCTCGCGAACCTGTCGACCGGGGCCTTGGCCAGCGCGCGCATGACCGCGGCCTCGAGCGACGGCGACACCGCGTCGCGCATGACCCGCAGCGGCGTCGGCTGCCCGGTCATCAGCCTGGCGATCATCGCGCGGGCGGTCGGCCCGGTCACGGGGGGCTCCCCGGCGAGCATCTCGTACGCCACCGCGCCCAGCGAGTAGATGTCGCTTCGCGCGTCGAGGTCGCGCTCGCCCGACGCCTGCTCGGGACTCATGTACTGCACCGTGCCGACCGAGAGCCCGGTTCCCGTCAGGCGCTCCTCGCCGTCCGCGTTCAGGGCGATGGCGATGCCGAAGTCCGAGAGCAGGGCCTCCCGGTCATGGAGGAGGATATTCTCCGGCTTGATGTCGCGGTGGATGATGCCGTGCCGGTGCGCGAAGTCGAGTGCGCCGGCCACCTGCTGCACGATGCGAACCGCCTCGTCGACGGGGAGCAGTTGCTCGCGCGCGAGCCTGTCGCGCAGCGACTCGCCTTCCACCAGCGGCATCACGTAGTACAGCATGCCGTCCACGTCGCCGGAATCGAACAGCGGCAGGATGTGTGGGTGCTGCAGGCTGGCGGTGACGCGGATCTCCTTCAGGAAGCGCTCGACGCCGAGTGCCGCCGAGACGTTCGGCTTGAGGACCTTGAGCGCGACGAGCCGGTCGTGCCTGAGGTCGTGGGCCAGGTACACCGTGGCCATCCCGCCCTCGCCGAGCTCGCGCTCGATCCGGTAGCGGTCGGCGAGCGCCGCCTTCAGCTCTTCAAGGCGTGGGGAAGACTCGGACACGCGGCTCTCGTCAGGGTGGGAAACGCCATCGGCAAAGGATACGCCTCCGGAGCGGGTCGGGCCAGCGAACGGCAACAGGCGACGCGCCCCTGGTGGCGCGTCGCCTGGTCGGCGAGGGTCAGCCTGCTTCAGTCAGAGGTCCCGGCGTCGCGGCGAGGACGCATCCCTCTCCAGGCGAAGCCGAGTCCGATCAGCGCGAACCCCCCGCCCATGAGTGCGCTCAGGCCGCCGGTCACCCATCCGGCGATTCCGACGACGAGCAACGCAATGCCGAGAATCGCCAGCAGAATGTCGGTCGGCAAGCGGCGGTTGGTGCGCAACATGGTCATGGGTACTCCCCTGGCGCGGAGGAAGACCTAACGACCCGGGCGGGCGACTACCGGATTCGCCACGTCAGGCTCATCTGGACGCCGCGACTGCGATTTCGCGGGGCGCCCGTTGCCGCCGGCCACTCACGGACGGATTGCACGCGAACGTCGGGCGTGCCCTTGACGAGGATGACAGAGGCGAAGGGAACGGCGAGGCGCGCGAGCGTCCCCGCTACAGAATGGTCGATGTCCCACGCGTCCGGTGCCCCGTTCAGGTAGAGCTGCGCGTGGCGAGCGCGACTACTCCTTCCCCTCCAGCGCCTTCGCCAGCACCGACTCCCACACCGCATCCACCGCCGCGATGGCGGTGGTGTCGACCGACGCGCTGTCGAGGCGGTTCGAGAGCCGGTGGCGATTGCGGTGGTAATGCTGCTCGTAGCGCGACCTCGCCTGGTCGGGCGGGAGGTGCTGAGAATACCACGTCGCCACGATCGTGAGGGTACTCTCATTCCAGTCCGAGGCGGGCAGGGTTCCGTCCTCGTACTTCAACACGAGCTCCCACTGCCAGGCGCGGTGCTCCGAGGTGAACGTCGATGGATCTGTCATTGTCCGAAACCCTGGGCGGAAGGCGCGCGGAGTGGGGCGTGGGCTGAGGGGCAGTCCGGCGAGCGGGCCAGGCGGCGCGGCGTCCAACTGCGGCTGTCGGGAGGCCGACTGCCTTCGACGCGGCGCCACCGGGCAACAATACCCACCTGCGCCCGCGACCGCAAAGCGCTGGCTCTCCGGCGCCGGCGGATCGTGCATCACTGACGGTTATTGCGAAGCAGGCCGGACACAATGCGCCCGGCTCGTCACCCGGTGATTCCAGGAGAGAGGCCGGCCGGGCGACGATCCCGGTGTGACCAGACCCGCCGATCCCACCGCGCGCCGCGCCGCGTCAGCCCCGGATTCCCGCCACGGCCCAGGCGCGGGCACGAAGTGCGATGCGCCCGTCGCCGTCGGCGCCAAGGCGGCGTTTCAGTTCGACGACGAGCGCGCTGCGCTGCGTTTCCGAAAGCGAGGCCACGAGACTCGGCGCCGGGCCGGTGCCGCCGAGGAACGGGCGCCAGTAGTCGTCGAATCCGTCGAAGATCGTCGCGACGGACAGTTCGCCCTGGCTGACGCCGCTGGCACCGGCTTCGCGAAAGAGCGCAGCCAGGCGTTCGGGATGACAGATGGGGAAGCGTCGTCCCTCGTCGACCTCCACGGCCCGCGGCTCGACGATCGCGGCAGCGTCCCAGAAGACCCTGAGGAATTCCATTCCACGGGCGTAGTCCCAGACGAAGGCGCCCACCTGGCCGCCGGCGCGGACGCAGTCGAGCTGTTCCTCGATGGCCGCTCGTGGGTCGGGAAAGAAATTGAGTGCGAGCCCCGACACCACGGCATCGTAGCCACTCGCCCTGCGGGGAAGGCTGCCCGTGCCGGCGACAACGAACGTCACTCGTGGATCGGACAGCGTGCGGCGGGCGACCTCGACGAACGGCGCCGATGGATCACACGCCGTGACCGAAGCCGGCGCGGCGTGTGCGCAGATCGCGCCGGCCAACGCTCCCGTGCCCGTCCCGACATCGAGCCAGTGCCCGCCGGCGGGAGCGTCGAGCCACGCGACGAACCTCGCCGCGAGCGGGCGGCTCCAGCGACCCATGAACGTCTCGTACGAATCGCCGGCATTCCAGCCGTTCTCCGGTTGCGTCGGCATCGTCTCCTCGGCGGGTTTGTCACGCACTCGCGGAGGCAATATGACGAATTGAGCCCGGCTCCGCCGCACGCATGTCGCCGAAGCCGAAACGCGACAGGCGAGACGGGTGACCGTCGCGCGAACACGCCAACGCCGCGCACCACTCGCATCGAGTCGAACCGGGCGCTGCCCGGCGATTCACCCTGGACCAGCCGGAGCCCCCGCCTCGATGGCCGCGATGGTGCGCGCGAGGCCCTCGGCCAGCGGAACCACCGGGCGCCATGCGAACGTCGAGAACGTCAACGCCGGGTCGGCCACCCACGGGTAGTCATCGTGCGACGGCGCGTCGAACCTCCCCCACTGTGCAGTCGCGCGCGACCCGGTGAGGAAGCGGATCGTCTCCACGACGTGGCGGATGCTCCCGAATTCTCCGGACCCCGCGTTGAAGACGCCACCTGCCAGGTGACCGGCACCGAGCGCCGCATCGACGTAGAGCGCAACGACGTCGTCGATGAACACCCAGTCGCGCGTGACGTCGGGCCGCGAGAGCGGAAGGTCAGTTCCCGCGAGCGCACCCGAGATCACCCGCGGCACGAGCCGCCGCGGATGATCGCCCGGTCCGTAGGTCGAGAAGAGGCGCAGGGTAACGATCGGCTTCTTCTGCTCGCGCGCCACCGCCTGCGCGTGCAGTGTTGCCGCCAGCTTGGTGAGGCCGTGCAGCGCGGTGGGGTGGCAGGGCGAGCGCTCCGCGAGCCGCTCGCGCGACGGCGCATACTCGAACGAATCCCCTGTCGTCACCATGCCGCGATAGCCGACGGCGTTGCAGGCGGCGATGAGCTGCACCGTGCCCAGGAGGTTCGTCGCGATCAACTCGCTGGGGCCGTCGGTCGCGCCGGCCACGACGGTCGCGGCGCCGAGGTGAAAGACGTAGTCGGGCCGCGCCGACGCCACCGCCCGCTCGAGCGATGGCGCGTCGCGCAGGTCGGCCACGTGCGCGGTCACGTGCGGCAGCACGTCGGGCATGCGCCAGAAGCTGGAGTGCTCGCGGCGCAGGATGTGGACGTCGAGCCCCTCGTGCACCAGCCGGCGCACGAGGTGCGACCCGACGAATCCCGATGCGCCGGTGACGAGCGCCCGCCCGGTGATCACGCGAAGTACCTGTACATCACCGCGCCTGCGGCCGCGGTGACCTCGTCAGGCACGTCCGGCTCGGTGAAGCGACGGGTGATGTCGCCGAGGAGGCGCATCTGCGCCTTCGCAGTCGCGTCATCCCAGCCGGTCGGGTCTCGCCGCAGGAACTGCAGCTCGCGTTCGTCGGCGCCGAACTGGCGCTTGAAGCGCACCAGCCCCGGCTGGTCGTCGTCGCTCGGCCCGAGGTCAAGGCGCCGGCAGCCCAGTTGCGTCGCCAGCTCGATGCCGGCCCACGTGAGCAGGCTGTTTGGGCGCACGTCGAGGGCGTCGACAGCCGACGCGTTGAACTTGTAGTAGAGGGTGTCGCCCCAGCGAAGGTAGATGGTGCCGGCGATGAGCCGGTCACCGATCCAGGCACCGAGCGCGTGCCATGCGTTCGCCGGCGCGAAGCGGCTCGCGATGGCCTCGAAGAAGCCCAGCGGCTGTGCCAGCAGGCGGTACTTGGACTTGCGCAGGGCGACGTGCAGCCGATGGAAGGCGGCCAGCCCGGGTCCCGGCGCGATCGGGCGGATCTCCACGCCTTCCCTGCGCGCCTTGCGAACGGCGCGCCGGGTTGCCGGGTCCATCGCCTCCCATTGCTCCTGCTCCGTCCCCTTCAGCACCAGCGTGTGCCAGCGCGCGCACTTGGTGACCGTGAACCCGTCAGAAGGCGGCAGGCGGACGTCGAGGCAGCGCAGCAGGATCGGCCGCTGGTGTGCCACCAGCGACGCAAGCAGCGCCTCCCGTTCGTCGGCACCGTCGAACAGCGGATCGCAGGTGTCGCAGAACGGCGCGGCAACAACCCGGGGCGCGGGGGGCGCATCCAGGCTGGCGAAGGCGATGCCCGCGGTGGCATCGCCGTGCTCGTTCACGACCACGCTCGCGCGCATCGGGAATCCATACGCATCACGCACGGCGCCTAACCACAGCGGCGAGTGGAAGAGGCCGGCACCGCGCCGCTCGACGAGCGCGGACCAGCAGCGGATCCGCGACAGGGTCGATGTCGCGGACGGTCACCCGGCGGCCCCGTCGGCGGGAGTGCCGTTGGCCTCGAGGAACGCGCGCGCGGATCGCGTCACCGCCGACGTGCTGAGCGGAACGAAGTAGTCCTCGTCGACACCGCGGCTCCAGGAGACGGGCGCGAGCAGGTTCGCGAGCCGGATGTCCGTCGAGAATCGCGTGCGGGTGCTGTCGTTCGTCCCGCCGCCGTGCACCAGTTGCAGCGGGAAGATGAGCGCCTGTCCCACCTCCAGGGGCACTGGCTCAGCGCTCTCCATCAGCGAGGGGTCGAGCAGCCGCGGTGCATACGGGTAGCCGAGCT
Organism: uncultured Gemmatimonadaceae bacterium; assembly: GCA_963761075.1. Lineage (GTDB taxonomy): Bacteria > Gemmatimonadota > Gemmatimonadetes > Gemmatimonadales > Gemmatimonadaceae > CAVXFN01. The sequence goes on along the minus strand of CAVXFN010000005.1, from coordinate 97,212 downwards.
TGTGCTTGGGCGAGCGGATGGCGACGTCGTCGCTCACGGTCTGGACGTAGGGGAACGCCGAGTCGGGGGCGGTGTGCGAGCCGCTGATCACGCGCAACGCCGCGTTCGACTCGATCCTCGTGAGCGCGACCACGACCGAGATTTCATAGGGGCTCGCGCCGTAGTACGTGTCGCGGTGCAGGGGCGCCGCATCGACGTCCATGCCCGGTCGCACCGAGCGCAGGTACGGCCGCGACTGGATCACGAGGTCGGGACCGATCAGGCGGCGGAACAGCTCGAGGTTCCTTGTGATGATCGGGCGGCCCAGTCCCGCTGCCCAGTAGAACTGCGCCAGGTCGTACATCACCTCGACGTGACGCTCGCGATCGGTGACATGGTGGTGATAGTCGTCGAGACGCGCCAGCGCGGGAATGCTGCGCTGCAGGTGCGCCAGCAGCGCATCGCGCGCCTCGAAGATCCCCGACGGGTCCGGCACGTCGATCGCCACCCAGCCGCGCTCGGCGAACGTCGTTTCCGCGTCGCGAGGTATCATGCGCCGCCGCCCCCGAGGGTCCTCCACCACCTGACGAGGCGCTCGAGTCCCTCGTCGAGCGAATATCCGGCCTCGAAGCCCAGCTCTGCCCGCGCCTTCTCAACCGAGGCGAGGCGCCTCGGAACCGGGCTCCCGGCCCGCGCAGCGGCGAACTCGATGCCGGGGTCCGCCGACATCGCCCGCAGCAACGCCTTCGCGAGACCCAGCAGCGTCGTCTCCACGCCGGTGGCGACGTTGTACGCCTCACCCGGCGTCCCCCGCGTGGCCGCGAGCAGGAAGGCGCGGGCGACGTCCTCCACGTACACGAAGTCCATCGAGTCGCCGCCGTCGCCAAAGACGATGGGCGCCTGCCCGTTGTCGATGCGCCGCATCCATCGAATGAGGACTTCCGTGTATGCGCCCAGCGTGTCCATGCGCGGGCCGTAGACGTTGAACGGGCGCAAGGCGACGTAGTCGAGGCCCGTGGACTCCCGAAATGAGCGCAGCAGTCCCTCACTGTACGACTTCGCCGCGCCGTAGAAGGTGCGATCGTTGTACTGGTGATGCGACTCGGCGGTCGGATACGTCTCCGCGGCACCGTACACCGAGGCCGACGACGCGGCGACGAGTCGCGAGACCTTCGCGTTGCACGCGGCCTCGAACACGTTGAACGTTCCGTCGGCCATGACCTCGAGCGAGAGGCGCGGATTTTCGGCGCACTGCGTCAGGCGGATGGCAGCGAGGTGATAGAGGATGTCGACGCCGGCACAGAGCCGCGCCAGCAGGGCCGCATCGCGGATGTCGCCCTCGACAACGGTCACGCCGCCGCGCGCGATGGCGCCGGCCAGGTTCTCCAGGCGGCCGCGACTGAGGTTGTCGAGCACGACGACCTCGCGCACGCCGGCGTCCAGCAGCAGGTCCACGAGGTGCGAGCCGATCATTCCGGCTCCACCGGTCACCAGCACGCGGGAGCCCGCAAGCGCAGGAGTGTCAGGCCGTGGCACGCGGGCTCCGATGGCGAGTGGACGGTCCGGCATTCCCGGACTCGTGGAGGTTCCCCGACAGCTTGTCGAGCGCTTCGCACACCCTGTCCACCTGGTCGGTCGACAGCTCGGGATGCACGGGGATCGAGAGCACTTCCGCAGCCGCGTGCTCTGCGTGAGGCAGTGCGCCGCGCGGAACGCCCAGCGAACGCCACGCCGTGAGCATGTGGACGGGCAGCGGATAATGTATGCGCGTCTCGATGCCACGCTGGAGCAGGGCGGACTGCACGTCTGCGCGGGCCGCGGCGCGCACGGCATAGATATGGTAGGCGTGCCCGTTGCCAGGGCCGACGACAGGCGCCCGCAGGGCCGGTCCCCGGATCGCCGCATCGTAGCGTGCGGCGTTGGCCCGTCGCGCGGCGTTCCACCCGTCGAGGTACGGGAGCTTCACGCCAAGCACCGCGCCCTGGAGGGCGTCCATGCGATAGTTGAACCCGCGCAGCACGTGGTCGTACTGGCCTGCCTGGCCCCAGTTCCGGAGGAGTGCCACCTGGCGTCCGATGTCGGGATCGGACGTCACCACCATGCCGGCCTCGCCGCAGCCGCCGAGGTTCTTGCTGGGATAGAAGCTGAAGCAGCCGGCGTCGCCGAGGCTTCCCACGCGACACCCGCGGTACTCCGCGCCGTGTGCCTGGCAGGCGTCCTCGATGACGCGCAGGCCGTGCCGGCCCGCGATCTCCAGGATGGGGTGCATGTCGGCCGCCTGGCCGTAGAGGTGCACCGGCACGATCGCCCGGGTGCGTGGCGTGATGGCGGCCTCGATGCGCGCGGGATCGATCGTGAAGGTCCCCGGGTCGATGTCGACGAGGACTGGCGTCGCGCCCGTGTAGCTGATGGCGGCGACGGTTCCCACGAACGTGAATGCCGTCGTGATCACCTCGTCGCGCGGGCCGATGCCCGCGGCCAGCAGCGCGAGGTGCAGCGCGCTGGTGCCCGAGTTCACGCCGCAGGCGAGGGCGGCGCCGCAGTACGCGGCAAACGCCTCCTCGAACGACGCGACGGTGCTTCCCTGCACGAACGCGCCGCTGTCGAGCACACCGGCGATGGCGGCGTCGAGCTCGGGTCGCAGGCGGGCGTGCTGCGTGACGAGGTCCGCGAAGCGAATCACGTCACGCCCGGCGCCATCGCGATGTCCGGCGGCGCACCCCGCTGCGCGAGCGAGGCGTCGGCTGCCTCGAGCTGCCTGACGATTCGCAAGCCACTGGCGGCGTCGGACCGGGGAGTGGCGCCTGCCTCGATGCAGTCGAGGAAGTGCTCCACGGCGGAGGCCAGCGGCTCCGGGCCGGACACGGGAAGCTGCTCCATGGCGGTGCGCGGCAGGCGATGCTCGTCAGGGTCGGCCAGTGGCTCGACGCCGCGATCGAACAACTGCACGCTCGATCCAGCCACCAGGTCGTCCCAGACGATCGTGTGACGCTCGAAGCCGAGCACGATCGTGCGAACCTTGGCGGGTGCAACCCAGCTCACGAGGGCAGCGGCAAAGGCGCCGCCGGGATACGAGAGCATGAGCTGCGCGTGCGCGACAGGCTCTCCCGGCGAGGCGTCGACCCCAGCGGCCTGGACGCGATCGGGTGCGTCGGGCATCAGCGCGTCCAGGATCGACAGGTCGTGGAGGGCGAGGTCCCACAGTACGCTCGTGTCGTGTTGCGGGCCGAAGCAGTTCGAGCGAACGGAGTGGTAGTACCGGAGCGGTCCCAACTCGCGATCGCGCATCACACGCTCGATCGCCGCGAGCGCGGGACTGAAGAGGTACGTGTGGTCGACCATGAACACGCGACCGTGCGCCTCGCCGGCGCGCGCCAGGCCGGCCGCCTCGGTCGCGCTGTGCGCGAGCGGCTTTTCCACGAAGACGTGCTTCCCGTGGTGGAGGGCGCGTCGGGCGATTGGCGCGTGCGTGCGCGCCGGCGTCGCCACGATGACGGCGTCGATCGAGCGGTCCGCGAGCACGGCGTCGATGCCGTCGTGGACCGGCACGGAGGGGAAGGCGGAGCCGGCGGCGAACGCGCGCGTTGCCGACAGCTCGCAGATGGCCGCGAGCTGCGCCCGCTCGCCCGATGCCCTGAGGCAGCGCGCGAGGTTGGGCCCCCAGTAGCCGTATCCGATCAGGGCGAGTCGGGTCATTCGGGCAGAAGGTGTGGCACGCTCGCCACGCATCGGGATGGGAGTCGCCGATCCGCTGCGGCGGACAGCCAAACAACAGTGCGATGTCCTCGCGCGCCAGATGGAACGGCAAGAGGCGCGCCATTCTCGCCCTCGCAGCAGACGTTCCGGAAAGGTGCCGTTCACGTTGAACGGGCGCACTCGACAGTGCCCCGGCGCCACGGCATGTTGGCGCGATGTCCGAAGCCGCCGCGGCGTGCCGATGAGGGTGCTGATCCTGCACGATCGCTACAGCGACGCCCTCCCCAACGGCGAGAATGCCGTCGTGCGATGGGAGGCGGAGGGGCTGGCGGCGATGGGCGTTACCGTCCGCCTCGTGGAGACGCCGCCCGGGACGCTCGACACGCCGGAGTGGCGGCGCGGACTGATGCACCTGGGAGGCATTTACTCGCTGCCATGGCACCGACGAATGCGGCGCGAGATCGAGGAATTCAGGCCGGACATTGTGCACACGCACAACCTCTGGCCGCACATGACGCCGTCCGTGTATGCGGCGTGTCGCGGCGCGAGCATTCCCGTCGTACAGACCCTCCACAACTACCGCCTGCTCTGCATCGCCGACTTCCTCAACAGGAACGGCGAGCCGTGCGCACTCTGCATCGGCAAGCGCTTTGACTGGCCGGGCGTGCGATATCGCTGCGTCGAGGGGAGCGCCGGCAAGAGCCTGTTGAAGGCGACCGCAATCGGCATCCACAAGGTGCTCGGCAACTGGAATCGCATGGTCGACGCCTTCGTGGTGCCCAGCGAGTACATGCGGGCGAAGTTCGTCCGCGGCGGCGTCGATGAATCGAAGCTGTTCGTCAAGGCGACGTGCGCACCGGACGTCGGTGAGGGGACGCAGAAGGGCGGCTACTTCTGCTTTGCCGGCCGGCTCCGCTACGAGAAGGGCATCCGCCTGCTGCTCGAGGCCTGGCGCGACGTGTCCGACCTCGAGCTGCGCATCGCGGGCGCCGGGCCGCTGGAGGACGAGGTGCGTGCGGCCGCCGCGGTGAACCCCAGCATCCGATTCCTCGGCCTGCTCTCGCCGGACGGCGTGGCCGAACTGATGCAGGGCGCGTTGGCGACACTGGTGCCGTCGACCTGGGAGGAGCCGTGTCCGGTGACGATGGTGCAGAGCTACAGCGCCGGCACGCCGGTCATCGCGTCCGACCTCGGGCCGCGCAGCGAGATGGTCACGCATGGCGAGACGGGGCTGATCTTTCCATCGAACGATGCGCCCGCGCTGCAACGGCACGTGCGATGGGCGGCCGGTCACCCGGACGAGTGCAACGCCATGGGGCGGGCGGCGCGCGAGCGCTACGTCGCCGAGTACTCCATTTCGGGCACCTGCGCGCGCCTGGTCGAGCTCTACAAGCAGACGACAGCGCGAACGGCGCACTGAGCGAATGACGTGAGCGACGCAACGCGCGTCCGTCATCGCTCGTGCCGGCAACGCGGCGTCGCGGCGCGCGCGAGCGCGCCATGTCTCATTGAAGCCCCCTGGGAAGCGCCAGCGTACGTCAGCTCTCGCGCAGCTCCAGTTGCGCGACCAGCTCCTGGATGTCCTTCGGCGCAGCGGGATGGCCTCGCGCGTACGTGAAGCTCAGGCGGAACGAGAGCGGTTCGTCCTGTTCACTCAGCGGCGCCTGGTGCCAGTGGTACGTGAGGAGCAGCGCTGGCCGACCCCGGATCCACACGGTGTGGTGATCGTAGCGAACGAGGATCGCGGCCACGTCGCGCGAACACCGGCCGGTCCAGCGCTCGTCGGGGTAGCGGTTCGCCGCCGCGTCGCGGTCAGGAGGCCATTGGGGCATGGCACGCGAATGAGAGGGGTCGTGGAGACGGGCGGCCTCGATCCTCGCCGTCGCAACGTGACCGACGCTGACTCAACGCGCCGAGCGCGCGAAGTCGTGTTCGACGCCGAGGTACAGGAACTTGCCATCGAGGCCGGGATTGCGCGGCGCGGTGTACAGGTTCGACAGATGATGGAACTTGTAGCCGATCCGCACTCCCGTCGCGCCCGCAATGTACAACACCATTCCGCCCCCGTATTCGTACGTGTAGTTGAAGGCGCGAGCGCGGGGAATCGGCACCTCGCGGGTGAACCAGAGGCCGCCGACGCTTCCGGTCGCGAAGAGACGCCACGCGGCGGTCGCTCCGCCAAGCTGCAGCTCCAGGCCGAGCGGCGCGATGCCGGCCCCGAACGCCGGACGGAACGACAGGTTCCGGTCGGGCGAGTTCGTCATCAGGAAGGCGGGGATCGCGTCGAGCGCGTAGTCGAGCCGCAGGGGCCCCGCGCGAAGCACCGGCGCGACGAAGTGCATCCCGAGCATGTACTGGCTGCGGCGCGGTGTCTCGATCCAGTACCCGGGGGCGCGGGTCGGGGACGAGATCGCGACATACGTGCTCACGGCCCAGCGCGGCAAAGGCTCCTCGGCGCGCCCCTGCGCGCCTGACGAGCGGGCGACGGACAGGGCGACGAGCAGCAGCATCGCGCGCAGGGGCGGCCGGCTCATGGTGATGTGGATGCAGGCGGCGGATGTCGGTGTCCCGACGTTGAAAGGGCGAACGGCATGCGCTGCGTGTCCGTGGGAATGCGCCCAGGCATTGATCGAAGCGCAATAGGCGCAACAGGCGCAACAGGCGCAACAGGCGCAACAGGCGCAACAGGCGCAACAGGCGCAGCGGCAGCGGGAATCACGCCGAAGCCTACGTCGCCTGGGGCGGGACAGCCACCCGGATCGCCGCGACGATGGCGCGGCGAATCCGACGATGGGTACTTCGGGCGCCTCTGTCGACGGCTCACGATGCTGCCGCCATCGTCCGCCCGTGATCAAGCGACGGGTCGCCCCGTCGGATCGAAGGCGTTCGAATCGCGCGAGGCGCCACCTGCGACCGCTTGTCGATCCGCCGGCGCGCGCAGCAGCGCACTCGCCAGCACTACCACCCAGAGCAGGAAGACCCCGATGTCGATGCGTTCCCAGACGCCTATCCATGGCGTCGGCAGGTTGGCGGAGACGCGCGGGGCGTCCATCCCTGTCAGCGCCCCGAAGGTGAGGAGGACCAGGAGTGTCGCGATGGAGTAGTCGCGGAACCGCTCGCCGAGCGCCGACGTGCCCAGTCCGATCGCGACGAGCATCATGAGCACGGTCGCGAACGACAGCACGATGTGCATCGTGTCGGTCATCGTTCCACCACCGGCTGCGAGCACAGCGCGCTGGTGCATCGGGGCGAGCGGCCACGCAAGGAGCCCGGGCGCACCGTAGGCGACGAGCAGCGCGCCGACGGCGCGCAGCGGTCGGCTGTGAGGCGCCGAGCGCCAGACGCCCCAGCCGAACGCCATGACGAGCAGGGCGTAGACGACGCCCGCCAGGACCCACGGCGTCCGCGTCGGCGCGCCGACGGCGGACAGCTCGCTCACAGTCTGCGAGGCGGAGCTGTATCCCTCCCACTGCATTGCGAAGAAGACGTTCATCGCGACGTAGAGAAGCGACGAGGCGATGCCGCAGGTGAGCAGGACGCGCCGCACGACCTCATCCCGCGACAACGGTTCTGTCACGGGGTGGCGCAGGTGTGGAACACCGATGCTCGTCATTCAGACCTCCGCACTCGCCTGGCGCCCGTGCCCGGCCTGGCGGCGCGCCGCATGGAGCTGACATCACGATCGTAACGGACCCGCAGTGTGTCTGTCGTCCGGAGCCAGTCAGCGTGTGAGGTGACCCCGGGCGTCTGGACGCCAGCGGCGGCGCAAAGTCGCGGCCTGGCGTTCGCCTCTACCGTGCATCGTCCTCGGTTCACGTCGCCCCGGCCTCGCCCCGCAGCCGCCTCGTTGCGTTCGGTACCGGCGCACGTAACCTTCACAGTCTCCACCGGAGGATGCCATGAAGGCGCTGCTCGTTGCGACATGCTCCATCACCCTGATCGCGGGTGCTGCCGCACAGCAGCAGCCTGCCGCGCACGCTGAACACCCCGCCATCTCGCCGGACGGCGGCACGATTGCGTTCTGGGCGGAGCGCGACAGCACGCCCCATGCCTGGCTGATCGAGGTGGACGGCACGCACGAGAGGATGCTCTCCCAGCGACCGGCCGGGCCGCCGCAGTGGTCGAGCGACGGGAGCACGCTGAGCTTTGCGGGAGAGGGTGCCGACAGCGGGACCGTCTTCGTCGTGAGCGCGGCGGGAGGCGCACCGCGCGCGGTGGCACGCGTGCCGGGCCGCAGCCCACGGCTCTCCCCGGGCGGCGACCGTGTCGCTTTCCTGACGGGATCGTGGACGTCCACCGTGCTGGAGGTCTCCGACGTGCACGGGGGAGGATCGCATCGCGTCGCGGGCGGCAACGGCACGACCGCGTGGAACGCCGCCTGGTCGCCCGATGGCACACAGCTCGCCTACACCTACGGCGACTCCACGCATGTGCTGCAGGTGCACGTCGTGCATGTCGACGGCAGCGGCGACCATGCCGTCACCCACGTCGCCGCTTCCGAGGGCTCGGCGCAGGTACCTGCGTGGTCATCCGACGGGCGGCGCCTCGCCGTACAGGTGAGCAATGGCCGGATGCACCTCGGCCACATCTGGGTGGTCGACCTGGCGAGCGGCGTCGCGCGCAAGCTCGCCGCGCACGAGCAGCCGTACAGTGACGAGGTGCCCGCCTGGTTCCCCGACGGCAAGCGCATCGCATTTCAGAGCAATCGGACGGGGCGGATCGAGGTCTGGGTGATGAACGACGATGGCTCGGGGGCGCGGCAGGTGACGAAGTAGCGCCCACCGGGCGTACTCGTCAGGCGGGTGCCGCCACTCTACGTCTCTGGTCGTGTTGAGACCGACGCATCCGACGTGACTGCACCTGCGGCCGCCAGTGTCAGTCTCTCGGACCGCTATTCCCCCGCCACCTTGTAGAACACGTCGGTACGGATCTGCGAGGGATCGGCGTTCCAGGCGTCCTGCCAGTGCCCGTAGATCTCCCAGTTGGGGCCCGCGAGCCGGTGACCGCGCTCCGTGCAGAACCTGCGAATGGCGTCGTGCGCCTTTCCCAACTGCGCGTAGGGGCCGACGTGCGTCGTGAACGCGGCGAGCCCAGCGGGCGTGGCCGACCGCACGAGTCCGTCGACTTCGGCGAACGGATCGGCGAGCTCGACCCCGACTTCAAGTCGAATTTCCGGAGTCCAGTAGACAGCGACGTTGCGCCCGGGCCTGAGCTGCTGCGCGCGCAGCGCGTTCCAGACGATTCCACAGCATTCCGGCACCACGCGCGACAGCTCCGACGCGGAGACGCGACGCCTGACGACCGCAAGCGGTACACTGGGGACCTCGCGGACGTCGACCACTGGAGCGGTCATGGGACGGCGATGGTGGCGGATATCTCCGGGATTCGTTGCGATTCAACCGCGCGCACCGGCGGGGCGCGGCGTCCCTTGAAGATAGGCGCCCCGGTGCATGCGGCAACGCGGTTGGTCCGGGCGCCCTCCTGCGTCGCACGCAATTCGCAGATGCGAATGCGCGAGATGAACGGATTCCCCCGGGCGAGCTTCTCCGCGGCGTCGAGACTCTCCGCCTCCGCGATGTTGTAGCCGGTGATCGAGTCCATGTCCCGGGGAAGGTCCCGCGTCCCGCTCTTCGAGATCTCGCAGCCGGCTAGATCGCCCTGAACGCACCCACGAGCAGCGCGACGACGATCGAGAAGAAGACGAATGCCAGCGGCGGCGACCGGCGGCTGACGTACCTGCCCACGGGCTGCAGCAGCAGGGCGGCGCCGATGAGGACCATCGCGATCGGGCGATCGGGCGGCGCACCACCGATCCATCCACGCCACCTCGCCACGCTGAAGACGAGCAGTCCGGCGCAGAGCACGGCGAATATCGCGTCGAACCACGCCAGGCGGCGCTCAAACACTGTCATGGTCGCCATCGCGGGCACTCCGGGGCGGGGTTCAATGACTCGGCGGGCGGCAACCGCAACGCTGCGGCGCAGGCGCCTGGAGCAGCAGACGGCGCGACGCCGCCGGGGCAACCATACGTCGCCCCTGTCGTGCGTGCAACATGAAGGCGGCTATTCCACCCTCTTCCCCGCTGGCTCGGGTCCCGCTCGTGCCCGAACAGCGCCCTCACCTCGTCGCGCTCGAGGACGTACCACCGCCAGGAGGTGAACGTGAGCACGGAGAGGGTGAGCATCACCGCGAGCGGCTTCGGGAGGTGCCACTCGACGACACGCCCGCACGTAAACACCCCGTCCGCGCCAAGGAACGCGAGCCCCAGGGCGACGATCCCGACCGCGAACGCGAAGGCCGTCATGAGCGACGCCCATGTGCACGCGCGCGAATCGCGGCGCCGGAGGCCCGCACCGATCCAGATCCCGATGATCCCGGTGTCGAGGTGCAGCTGCGAGGTAAAGAAGCCGGAGGCGATGTGAAGCGCCGCCGTGATGCCCGCGCACGTGAAGAGCCCTGCGACGATGTACAGGTCGAGCGGCATGGGCTCATCATCGAACGCGGTGGTCGCCATGTGACGCCGGCTTGTGCCGCGCGCGGCCGACTAGCGCGAACGCGGCTGCCTTCTGCCTGACGGTCATTGAGAGAACCTTGAACCGCGGATCGTCACGCAGCGGGTCAAGCCAGTACGCGCCCTCGAACCGCAGGGTGAAGTCCTTATCCGTCAACCCGTCTCCACCCACGGCATCGCGCGCCCGAGATCGCCGGCGCCTTCGTATGCAGCGGCAATGAGGGTGGGGTCCACCCACGGCTTCCGGAGTGGGAGGCGGGAGGCAACGCTGGATCTCGGGTGAGCCTACGAAAGCACTCTCGCAATACGACGTCTCAGTGGCTTCCGGGCTCGTTGCGTTCTCCACGCGCGTGGACCCGTCGGCTATTTGTTCTTCGTTCCTGGTCGGCCGGGAGCGCGGTGTGGAATCTTCTTCCGAGCATCAGAGATCCCCTTCGCGATCTCATCGAGCACTGCCTTAGCACCGTCTTTCTTGCCCTGCTTATGGTTCGCCTCGAAAACTTGAGCCAGACGAACACCTTGGTACAGGTTCATCTCGGCCGTCGCCTCGGCAAGGGCCGCTTGTAGCTTGCTCCCCTCATAGACTGTGACCTCGGCTCCGCTGTACAACGTGAGCTTTGTCTTGCGTTTCTTGGTGGCGATGCGTCAGCCCCGCGTGCGCGTGATTGATATGGAAGGGCGGCGCGCGCCGTGGCTCTAAGCGCTGGAAGAGCCTGGTGCGAGCTGATGGACTGCGTTCTGCTACGCTAGTCCGGCGCAGTTCAAACAGCAGAGGGCGGAAGCATCGGCAGCATAGTCCCCGTATCTACGAAACCCGGGACAGCTCACTGGTTCAAGGTGCGACCTCAGCGCTCCGCCCACCAACACGCCATGGGCGTCCCTGATACATGGCGTAACCCCGCTCGCGAGGTCAGGATCGGAACTGGGGGACAACCCTGGGCGAATGAGACAGCGGAATGCGCGCCACCGAGCGCCACGTGAAGACGCCGTCCAGCAACACCACGCCGAGGCCTCGCACGCCCGCGACGCACGCCGCATACTTCCCACACCCCGATCGAATTTCCTGTACCGAACCGCAACTACGTGGCCAGCGTTCAGATTACGCTCTCCGACGATCTCGGCGTCGAAGACCGAGGCGCGTTCTACGAAACCGCCGGCTGCCTGTGCGACGTCATCCAGCAGAATCGGTTTCAGATCGTGGCACTGCCGGCGATGGAGCCGCCGACCTGCCGCGGACTCGGCGCCGTACACGGCGAAACGGCTGATGTGTTCCAGGCCGTGCGCCCACCGCAGCCGGACGACCTGGTGCGCGTTTAATACGCCGACTACCGCAAGGAGCCCAACGTGGCGAACAAATCCGACGTCGAGACTATTCGCGCCTTGCGGCTGCATAACGACTCGCGGCGCCGGGCGGCCGGGCGGCCGAATCTGCTGCGCTTGACAAGGCATCATCGGGCCACGAGCTGCAAACGCGGCAGTCGGGGACCGGAAGAAGCGGGTAAACCGATCGCAGCAGACGGCCGCTGCTACAACCCCGGGTTGACCGATGCCACTTCCGATTGAGGACTACGCCCTGATCGGTGACTGCCGTACCGCGGCACTTGTCGGCCGCGACGGCTCCATCGATTGGCTTTGCTTTCCCCGTTTCGATTCGGGCGCGTGTTTCGCCGCCTTGCTGGGAGATCCCGGGCACGGTCGCTGGCTGATCGCCCCGGCGGCGACGGCGTTGAGTACCCGGCGCAAATACCGCGAAGGCACGCTGATTCTCGAGACCGAATTCGAGACGGACGAAGGCGCCGTGCGCATCATCGACTGCATGCCGCTCTCGGACGAGCGCTGGGATGTGCTGCGCATCGTCGAAGGCCTGCGCGGGCGCGTGGCCATGCGCATGGAACTCATCGTTCGCTTCGACTACGGTTCCATCGTCCCGTGGGTGCGGCGGCCTGACGACACGCTGCTCCTGACTGCGGGGCCGGATACGCTGGAACTGCACACCCCCGTCGACGTTCACGGCGAAAACATGAAGTCCGTGGCCGAATTCACTGTCGGCAAGGGTGAGCGCATTCCATTCCAGCTCAACTACCGTCCGTCCCACGAAGCGACGCAGCAGGCCATGGATACCGAGCAAACGCTGCGGGACTGCGAGAACGCGTGGCGCGAATGGTCCGGGCGCTGTACCTACGAAGGGCGCTGGCGCGAGGCCATTGTGCGCTCGCTGATCACGCTGAAGGCGCTGACATACGCGCCCACCGGCGGGCTTGTCGCCGCGCCCACGACGTCGCTGCCGGAGCAGCCGGGGGGCGTGCGCAACTGGGACTACCGCTACTGCTGGCTGCGCGATGCCACGTTCACCTTGAACTCGCTGCTGCTCGCCGGCTACCAGGAAGAGGCCATGGCGTGGCGCGAATGGCTGCTGCGCGCCGCGGCGGGATCCCCGGAGGACCTACAGGTACTCTACAGCGTCACCGGCGAGCGGCGTCTCGAGGAATTCGAGATCAACTGGCTGCCTGGCTATGGCAACGCGGCTCCGGTGCGCGTGGGCAACGCGGCATCGAAGCAGTTCCAGCTCGATGTCTATGGCGAAGTCATGGATACGCTGCATCTGGCGCGTGCCGCCGGACTGGAAACGGAGCCCCACGTTTGGCAGATCCAGCTCACCTTGCTGAAATTCCTGGAGGCGAACTGGCAGGAACCGGATGAAGGCATCTGGGAAGTGCGCGGGCCGCTCCGCCACTTCACCCACTCCAAGGTGATGGCCTGGGTGGCATTCGACCGGGCGATCAAGGATATGCAGGCGTTCGGGCTGGATGGCCCACTCGAGCGCTGGCAGCAGGTGCGCGATGAGATCCATGCACAGGTCTGCGCGAAGGGCTACGACGCGCACGCCAATACCTTCGTGCAGTCGTACGGCTCGCCGCATCTGGATGCGAGCCTGCTGTTGATCCCCATCGTCGGCTTCCTGCCCGCTGACGATCCGCGGGTGCGCGGCACCATCGATGCCATCGAGCGCGACCTCGTCGCCGATGGCTTGGTGCTGCGCTACGCTACCGAGACCGACACCGATGCGCTGCCGCCGGGCGAAGGCACGTTTCTGCCCTGTTCATTCTGGCTTGCCGACTGCCTGGTGCTGACCGGACGACGCAAGGAAGGCGAGGCATTGTTCGAGCGCCTGCTTGCATTGAGCAACGACGTTGGGTTGCTGGCGGAGGAATACGACACCCGCGAGCGCCGCATGCTGGGCAACTTTCCGCAGGCGCTGACCCACATGGCGCTGATCAACTCCGCGCGCCTGTTGTCCATCCCCGAACAACACGCCCGGCGCGCCGGCGCAAAAGGCGAACGGCCTGCCGCGGCAGCGCAAACCTGATGAGGTGGCCGGCGCGGTTCCGGATCCCGTGCCTGATGAGCACGTCCGTGAACGCGCCGCTGGTAAATGGCGCGCCCTGGTCGGTGTTGAAGCCGTGGCGGGCGAGGGGTTGCGCATGCGAGGGAGTCCCCGCGTGCCGCACCAGGGCATCTCCAGGTGAACGGCATCGATCCGGCGCATCAAGACGAGATCGAAGGCCGAGGCCAGCCGGGGCGTGTCGTACTCCTCCCCCCGGCTGATCCCCAGGGCCGCCTTGGCCTTGAAGGCGGGGGCGTGGTTGCGACGCAGACGTTAGGCCATGCGCAGACTCGTGAACAGTGGGCGAAATCTCGCCTGCGAAGCCCGCCTGTCCAGGTTTCTCACGTGTCCAGGAAACCGGGGCCGCTTCTGAACCTCACCTGGTCGCCTCGCCGGTTGTTGCGTCGCTCGATTCGACTGGCTCGGATTCTGCCGAGTTCCGCTGGCGATAAGAGACGCTGAACACAACGAAGAGCGCAGAGACGAAGCGGTCCCGGCGGAAGGGAGTGAGACCAATGGGAAACAACGCGAAATCGGAAGTGAACGGATTTGTCTACTTCGCTGTGGGGGTCGCCGCTCTGGGCGGCCTGCTCTTCGGCTATGATACGGGCGTTATTTCCGGAGCCATACTGTTCATTGCAAGACAGTTTTCCCTGTCGGCCACGATGGAGGAAATTGTCGTCAGTTCCGTCTTGGTGGGTGCCGTTGCTGGCGCGACCACCGGAGGCGCCCTGACTGGCCGCTTTGGTCGCCGCAAAATGATCATCCTGGCCGGAATGGTCTTTACCGCCAGCGCCCTCGGCACGGCCCTGGCACCGACGGTTGGCTGGTTGATTGCGGCCAGGGTGGTGAGCGGAATCGGCATCGGCATCGCATCATTCATCTCCCCGATGTACATCGCCGAACTCGTGCCGGCAAAAGTCCGCGGTTCACTGGTGGCGGTCAACATGCTGGCGATTACCAGCGGCATCGTGGTTGCCTACCTGGTGGACTATGCCTTTTCCTCCAGCGGGGGATGGCGCTACATGTTTGGCCTGGCGGCCATCCCATCCTTCGCCCTGATCATTGGCATGTGGCGGTTGCCCGACAGCCCGCGCTGGTTGATCAGCAAATCAAGAATTGGACAGGCGACGCAGATCCTGCAGCGCGCGCGGACGGTGTCAGATGTCAGCCCGGAAATCACGGACATCCAGAAGAGCATGGAACAGCAGGGTACCGGCGGGATGAAGGGACTATTCCGGCCTTCACTCAGGATGCCGATGATTGTCGGCATGGGCCTGGCGGTATTTCAGCAGATAACCGGCATCAACACGGTCATCTATTATGCCCCGACAATTTTCAAGTTCGCCGGAATCAGCGCCACCGGCCCCGCGATCCTGGCCGGTGCGGGCTTGACCATGGTGATGTGGCTTTTCCATGTGCTGGCCATTTTCCTGATGGACCGTGTCGGCCGGAGGCCCTTGTTACTTGTCGGGGTGGTCGGCCAGATACTTGGGCTGGCGATTCTGGGTGCGGCTTTCCAGTTCCAGCAGTTGGCGAGTTTCAAGAGTCATGTCGCCATTGGCGGCCTGGTGATCTATGTCGGGTGTTTCGCTTTTGGACTCGGGCCGATCTTCTGGCTGCTGATTTCCGAGATCTATCCTCTGAAGGTGCGTGGCGCGGCCATGAGCGCCGTGACTGTCACGAACTGGGCAATGAATTTGGTGGTGGCGCTGACCTTCCTGACCCTGGTCGGGATTCTGGGGCACGCGGGAACGTTCTGGCTATACGGTGTCATCGCGATCGGTGCCTGGGTCTTCTTCTATCTGCTGGTGCCGGAAACCAAGGGGAAAACGCTGGAACAGATTGAAGCGCACTGGCGGGTCGGAAAGAGCCCAAGAGCATTATGACAACAAGGCAAACGAGCGCCAGGCCGAGCAGCACGGGTGGCGCCCAGATCACGTCGCGCCACTGCACCGCGAGACACGTGTCATTCCGGGGCAGAAGCCGCATCCCGACTGCCTTCCAGGATTCCTTTCAACCGAAGCTGATCACGCGGAACCTGTTGACGAGCGGAGCGCCGTGCCAGAAGCGCAAACAGTTTTCCAATGCCACGCCCCGCCACGGATAGTTCCAGTGTGACTCGCGAACGCGTACCGCCGTCAAGCGGTTCGATGGTGATCACAACGGTTGCGCGTACCGGCCCGTTCACGCCCCTCGCCGCAATCCGGCGCGGCGGATCGTATTCGACAATCTCGGACTCGATTTCCCTCGGCCCGCCGGGCATTCGTCGCGCTTCGAAGTTGTGCGTGCCTAGCCGTGTGGGACCCGGCGGTTCCTTCCGTGCTGTCATGATCGCATCCTGCCATTCGCCGTGTCGGTCCAGTTCCTCGACGTACGCGAATACGTCATTGGGCGAACGATTGATGTCGATGCTGGAGCGGATCATCCCTGTCTCCGGTGAATGCGCGTCCGGCCGACGTCTGGGATAAGCTGCAGGGCTAAAGCGGCGTGGCCTTCGCTCTTCATCTTTGCGAAGGGCATGACGCTTCAGGTTTGTCAGCTTCATCCAATGGTTGGGCGCCTGGCACTGTCTCTCTACCGGCACCACTAAGCCCCCGGATTCGATTCCATGTGAAAATGCGTCTCGCTCTGAGATACATGTTGAAACCCCAAGCGCTCGTAGAGCCTGACGGCGCGAAGGTTCTTCAAACCGGTACGTAAGAACACTTTCTTGCCACCCGCGTGCGCTTTGCGGAGCGTGTCCAGTAACAATTGGGAACCAATGCCCTGTCCCTGATTCGATGGGTGGATTTGGATTTCACCCAACTCTACGCTATCGCTGTGTTCGTGAAGCTGAACCATGCCGATACGCTTGCCATCGAATTCTACGATGTAGATGTTGCCGCGCTCCCAGCACGCGGTGCAATGTCGCAAGTGGCGCTCCTCGTCCCAGCCGCCCCAAGTGGCAACGAATAGATCGTGATTCACCGCGCGGCGGAGTCTCTCGAGCCAGACCTGGTCCTCGGGCTTCGCAGGACTGAGACGTATATCCATGCCTCTCCGATCAGTACCTCGTCGCGCCCAACTTCTAGATAGACCGCAGAGCGGCCGCCCGACCGCAAGAATACTCAAAGCAGTCATAGAGATATCCGAACGCGCGATGCCGTCATATCAGCCTTCGAGCACGTATCCCTTCCAACCGCCGTGCAGGCCGCTATGCATGGCAGCCGTACCGGGCCAGATATCACGCGCCGACTGCCCGCTTCGCGAAGACAGTCGAGAGACCGCGCACTCCACGAGCCGCGTCGCGCGCCAGCGAAGCGACGCCGCGCACTACTTCTTTTTCCCCCCCACCTCCCCCGCCGCCGGCTGGTCCGCCCCCAGACGCTTCAGCCCCGCGCGCGCCTCGTTGACGACCGGCATCAGCTCCGGATCCGGCGCGCGCCACGCGTCAACCACAAGCGTGTACGCGTCCACCGCCTCCCGCTTCATTCCCAAACGCTCGGCCACCCGGCCGCGCTCCATTGCGATGGGAACGGCGAGCGCCGTGGCCGGGATGGCCCCGTTTCGAACGGCAAGCAGGGAGTACGCCTCGCTGTCGCGACCGGCCGCCGCGAGCAGCCGCGCATGGATGAAGTCGAACGTCTGTGAACAGGCGTAACACGCCGAGTCGGGAATCGCATCGAAGCGACGTAACGCCTCGGTGCTGTCACGCCGCGCCAGCGGCTTCAGCGCGGCCTCCAGCAGATTCGCAAACGTGAAGGCCCACTCGAACGCCGGGCTTCGGGGAAACGCTTTCCGGATCGACGCGAACTTCCGGCTGAGATTCGCCGAATCGCCGACCGAGACCCAGAACGCGATGTCGCCTCCAGTGGGGCTGGCAGTGGAATCCGCCATCCGCTTCTCCATGATTGAGCGCGCCGAGTCCGCCGGAATGACGCCGAGGAGCATCAGGTCGGAGAAATCCGGCGCCGACTCCGCCCCGGGAACTGACGCCGCCTGGCGTACGTGCCCGCGATACGCGAGTTCCTCCACCCGGTGTTGCGTGAAACCCCGCGCTTGCGCCGGCGGCAGCGAGCCCACTCGCTTCGCGATGGCCTGGCTGAGTGAGATGAGCGCCTCGCCGGAGTCGGCGCGCGCTCGCACGTAACCGCCGACAGTACTGAGTTCGCCGAAAGGCGCCGTGTCGATGACGGCGGGAAGGGGTGCTCCCGCCTGATAGTCGAGAAAGGCACGAACGAGCTCGAGGCGGCTGCGTGCAGCGCCCGCCGACGTATGCGCGATCGCCGCCGCGGTGTAGCGCTTCGCACGCGGGATGTCGCCGAGGATCACCGCCAGCTCGATGGGATGCGTGTACACCGGCGACACGCTGGAGTCGAGCGCCAGCGAGCTGTCGAAGTCGGCCAGCGTCTGTTCGTCCGTGCTCAGGATGCCGGGGGCACGAGGATAGTGAAAGCGCAGGTCGCCGTACGAGTACCACAGTTCGGGATCACGCGGATAGAGCTTTACCGCGGTATCCATCGTCGCGTAGAGGCGTCGCGCATAGTCCCACGCGCGCGGCGTCGGCACGCTCTTCGTCAGGCCCACGACGAGCGAATCCACCAGGATGAGGAGTGAGTCACGACGCCCGAGCCCATGGTTGAGCGACCCGGCACGTGCACCGTATTCCGTCGTGTTCACGTTGGAGATGCTCGTGGACCACCCGGCAGTGAGCCCGAGGCGCGCCCAGGCCAGGGCGAAGCTGGAGTCCTGCGCCACCGCGCGCTCGAAGTACGTGCGCGCCGAGTCCCACTGCGACTGCCGGAAGAACCCCTCGCCCTGCAGGAACGCCTTGAGCGCCGGCAGCGAACGCGTCCCCAGCGAGCTGACGCGGGCGTTGGCCAGGCCCGTCGTGGGCGGGAGCTGCCTCACGAGTGACAGCGCCAGCGAGTCGGCAAGCCGGTCCATGGTCGCGATGGCCTCGCGACGATCGATGTCGCTCCCGATGGTCCGCCCGCTCGCCACGTTCACGAGGCTGAGCGTGGCGCGCACCGAGTCCTCCCCGATCTTCTGCAACTGCCCCACCACGACATACGCGGCGCCGGTGCGATGGCCGAGCGCCGCGCCCGAGCGCGGGTCCGCCCGGCCGTCCCACCCCTTCACGACCACCGAGGGCGACACCGTGCGCAGCGGCCCCATGCCGTCGAGGTTGCGCGAGAGGACGTCCACCATGCCGTCGCGCCAGAGCGAGAGGTCCGCCGCCAGCACGTCGAAGGGCGCCACCGCCACGACATTCGGATCCAGCGCGCGACCGCCCCGGCCGCGCATCGCGAAGTACCCGATGCCCGCCAGGAGCAGCGCGACGACCGCGACGCCGGCGACCAGCAGCGTGCGCCGGCTGCCACCGGCAGCGGCGCCGCCCTCGATGCCGAGCGCATCCCGGAACTCCTGCGCCGTGCGAAAGCGCTCGTCAGGCGCCTTGGCCAGCGCCTTCGCTATTGCCGCGCTCACCGCCCGGGGCGTCTCGGCGCGCAGCGTCGTGAGCGCCTTGGGCGTCTCGGTCAGGTGCGCCGTGATCATCGCCTGCATCGACGAGCCCTCGAACGGCGTCCGCCCCGTGAGCATCTCGTAGCCGACCACCGCCAGTGCGTAGACGTCCGCACGCGCGTCGATCTGGCTCTCCCCCGCCACCTGCTCCGGCGACATGTACCCTGGCGTCCCCACCGCCATCCCCGTCCCCGTGAGCCCGGCCGAGGTCTCGGTGAGCGCGCGGGCGATGCCGAAGTCCGCGATCACCGCGTGCCCGGCCTCGAGCAGGATGTTCTCCGGCTTGATGTCGCGATGCACGATGCCGCGCTCGTGGGCGAAGGCGAGGCCGTCGGCCGTTTCACGCAGGATGCGCAACGCGTCGGCCATCGGGAGCGGCCCCTCCCGCTTGATGCGATCGCGCAGCGACTCCCCCTGCACGTACGGCATCACGTAGTACAGCAGCCCCTCGCCCGAGCCGACGCCGAGCACAGAGAGGATGTGCGGGTGCTGAAGGTGAGCGGCGACGTCGATCTCACGCTTGAAGCGCGCCGCACTCGTTTCGCTCACCATCTCCGGCGGCAGCAGCTTGATCACGACCTGCCTGTCGAGCGAGCGCTCGGTGGCCACGAAGATGCGGCTCATGCCGCCGCCCGGGATCTCGCGCTCGAGACTGTAGGCGTCGCCGAGGGCCAACTGCAGGCGTGCGATCAGGTCACTGAGCGCCACGGGGCTCCGGGGATGGGGGCGTGCTACCGGGCGAAGATACGTGCGGTCGGTGGGCGTGGCAAAGGTCGCCGGCCGCCCCCCGCCGTCGCTCAGGGCACCCGGCCGCCGCGCGGCGAGGTGATGAGGGCCACGTCGAGCCCCAGCCGCCTGACGAGTGCCGCGAAGCGCGGGCTCGCGCGCACGGGGTCGTAGATCGGTGCCGACAATGGTTGAAAGGCGGCCAGTGGCTCACCCCGCTCCACCGCCTGGTCCATCGCGTCGAGGGCTCGCGTCGTATCACCGAGCCCGAGCCGCAGCAGCGCGAGATTGGTCTGGTCGAACCAGCTCCGGCCGCCGCGCGCGATGACAGGCTGCATCAGTCGCCTCGCCTCATCCCCGGCTCCGCTCCTGGCAAGCACGTACGCAAAGGTGCCCCGCTGGAACGCAGCCTCGGCCGGCCGCCGGGCGATCCGCTGCGCCTGCGCCGTTTCACCCTGCTGCAGGAAGGCGAGCGAGCCGAGATTCTGGACGAGGATCGAGTTCGAGTCGAGCTCCCATGCGCGACGCGCCTCCGAGAGCGCCTGCTCGCGCTGCCCAAGCCACGCCAGCACATGGCCGAGCCAGATGGTGTACACCGGCGAGAAGGGCTCGAGGCTGCGCGCCACCTCAATGGAACGCACTCCCTCGGCCAGTCGCCCCTCATAGATCAGCGCCCGCCCGAGATGGAAATGCGCGTCGGCAAGCCCGGGTTCGAGTGCCCGCGCGCGCTCCAGCGATTGCT
The DNA here is from genome assembly GCA_963761075.1 of uncultured Gemmatimonadaceae bacterium. Classification (GTDB taxonomy): domain Bacteria; phylum Gemmatimonadota; class Gemmatimonadetes; order Gemmatimonadales; family Gemmatimonadaceae; genus CAVXFN01. Next base: position 76,665 of record CAVXFN010000005.1, on the reverse strand, counting down.
GCGCCTCCTGCCACTGGTGTTGCGTGAGTGCGAGGATGCCAAGGGCGACGAGCGCTTCGGCGTTCGTGCTGTCGAGGCGCAGGGCCGTCTGCGCGGCGGTCCGCGATCGCTCGGCACGGCCTGGCGGCTGCGAGTCCCCGAAGTAGGTGAGCAGCGCCAATGCGGTGCCGAGCCCGGCGTACGCGCGGGCGAACTGCGGGTCGAGCGCGATCGCCTCGCTGAACTCGCCGGCCGCCCCTTCCAGTCCGGCACGCCGGCGCAGCAGCGAGTACTTCCCGCGCAGGTACGCGTCGTACGCCGCCGCGCTCGCGGTCCCGACCTTGGGTCCGCCCTCGGCCACACGCGAAAAAACCGTGGCACCACCCAGGCGAGATGACAGCGCCGCACTGATCGCGGCGCTGAGCGAGTCCGCGAGCACGAGCACATCGTCGAACTTCCGGTCGAAGTTCTCGGACCAGATCTCCACCCCGTCGCTGGCGGAGACGAGCTGCGCGGACACCCGAAGTTGTTGCGCGGAGCGACGCGCCGTCCCCGTCAGCACGAGGCTCACGCCCAGCTCGCGCCCGACCTCGCGCACGTCGAGGTCCCGGCGTCCCTTGTAGCGGTACGCGCCCGACCGCGCGGTGACGCGCAGGTTCGGGATGCGCCCCAGCGCGGTGGCCAGCTCGTCGCTGACGCCGTCGGAGAAGTACTCGGTGGCAGTGTCACCGCCGACGTTCATGAACGGAATGACGGCGATGGAGTGGGTTCCCGGCGCCGCCGAGGGGGCAGGCACCCTGTCGCGCAGTTGCCGGGCCGCGAACCACGCCAGCGTGACCACCACCATTGACGCAACGGCGACCCACGCTCCCCACCGTCGTCGCGACGGGGAAGCCACCGGTGAGGACGGCGTCGCCACGGACTTCAGCGCAGCGAGGAGTTCCCCGGCAGACTGCGGGCGCTCGTCAGGCGCCTTGGCCAGGCAGCGCATGACGAGCGCATCCAGCACCGGGGGCACGTCCGCGACGCAGCCCGAGAGCGGCGGCGGCGCCTGGCCGATCTGCGCCAGGATCAGCTCGTGCGCCACGCGCCCCCGGAACGGAGGCGCACCGCAGAGGACCTCGTACGCGACGCAGCCGAAGGCGTAGATGTCGGCACGGTGATCGATGTCGGGAGAGCCGGCGGCCTGCTCGGGCGCCATGTACGCCGGCGTGCCGATGGCGGTGCCGACCGCGGTCAGTTGCGAATCGCCGCTGGTGGTTCGCTGCTGGCCGGCGGCCGTCCTGGCCACCGTGATCGCCTTGGCGATGCCGAAGTCGCTGACCACCGCGGAGCTGCCGGCCAGGAAGATGTTGTCCGGCTTGATGTCGCGGTGGACTACGCCCTGCTGGTGCGCGTACTCCAGCGCGAGTGCGATGTCGCGGAGGATCCGCAGGCTGTCGTCGAGGGGAATGGGGCCGCGCAGGAGGCGCGCGCGCAGTGTGTCTCCCTCGATGTACGGCATCGTGAAGTACGGCAGGTCCATCGCGGCGCCGGCGGCGTGGACCGGGACGATGTGCGGGTGCTGGAGCCGCGCAGCGAGATGCACCTCGCGCGTGAATCGCTCGGTGGAGACGCCCGCGGCGAGGTCGGGCGGGAGCACCTTGATGACGACGCGGCGGCCGAGCGCGACCTCCTCGGCGAGGAAGACGCGCGACATGCCGCCCCCGGTGAGCTCGCGCTCGAGCACGTAGGCCCCGCCGAGGGAGGACTGCAGTTGCGACTGCAGGTCGGTCACCGCACCATCGCCGCGCTCGCCACGGCTCCAAGGTACGGCGGGGCCGCGGGGGGAGCCACTCCGCGTGCCACGACTTCAGCGACGAAACACAGGCGCGTGGTCCTGCGTTAGTAGAATGCACCCAAAGGGGGGCCGACATCCCCTGGCTCCGACGGTCCCGACGGGAGAACCCATGCCCGACCCACGCTTCACGATCCGCATGGCCGTTCGCGCCCTTCGCGGGGCCCCCTCGGTCTCCGTGCTCGCCATCCTCTGCATCGGCCTGGGCATAGGGGCGGCGACCACGGTCTACAGCACCGCGTCCGCGTTCACGTTCCACCCGCTGCCGCAGCTGGCCAGCCCGGACCGGCTGCTCATCGTCGGCGATGCACCCGCCAAGTCACCCACCGCGAACGCGACCGTCGCCGCCGGCACGTTCACGGACCTGGCGTCGCTGCCGGAGTTCAGTGTCGTCGCGGCGCAGACCGACTTCGGCGCCAACATCGCCGGTGACGACCTGCCCGAGCGCGTCACGGGAATGCGGGTGAGCGTCGGCTTCTTCCGCCTGGCCGGTCGCGAACCACAGCTCGGACGCGCCTTCCTCCCCGAAGAGAGCGTGCCCGGGGCCGACCGCGTGGTGATCCTCTCCCACGGTCTCTGGCAGCGCCGCTTCGGGGGCGACCCCGCCATCGTGGACCGCAGCGTCCGCATCAACGGCGAGGCCTGGAAGGTCGTCGGCGTGATGCCCGAGGACTTCGTCTTCCCCGCCGGAACGCAGCTCTGGGTTCCGTTCGCGCCGACGCCGGCGGAGGCCGCCGATCGCCAGAACCGCAACCTCTTCATGATGGGCCGGCTGGCACCCGGCGTGAGCGAGGCGCGTGCCGCCCTGGCGGTCAAGGCGTTAGGCTCGCAGCTGGCGGCGGACTGGCCCGATGCGTACAGGGACCGGGTCCTGATGGCGCAGCGCGCCGAGGCAGTCTTCGGCGAGGGCGCGCGCCCGTTCATGATCGTGCTCATCGGCGCGGTGCTCTTCCAGCTGCTGATCGCGTGCGCCAACGTCGCGAACCTCCTGCTGGCGCGCGCCACCGGGCGGCAGCGTGAAACGGGCGTCCGGATGGCCCTCGGCGCGACCCGCAGTCGCCTGGTGATCCAGCACCTGACCGAGAGCCTGCTGCTGGCCCTGGCTGGTGGCGCGCTCGGGATCCTCTTCGCTGCGTGGGGCGTCAGGGCCACCGCGGCGAGCGTGCCGGTCGAGGTGCAGCAGTACATCCCGGGATTCGGCGCCATCCACCTGGATGCACGCGCGCTCGTCGTTGCAGCCATCATTTCCATGCTGTCCGGTATCCTGTTCGGGATACTTCCGGCATGGGCCGGCTCCCGGGTCGACGTGGTCTCGTCCCTCAAGGATGCGGGACGCACTGAGTCGCGTCACTCCGCGTTGCGGCGGCTCCGCTCGAGCCTCGTGGTTGGAGAGATCGCCATGGCGCTGATCCTTGTGGCCGGCGCGGCCCTCATGGTCTCCACGTTTCACCGGCTGTCGGTGGCCAACCCGGGCTTCCGCACGGCGAACGTCCTCACGGCCACGGTGACGCTTCCCCAGCGCGACTATCCCGCGGACAGCGCGGTCGTGCAGTTCTGGGATCGACTGCGTGAGGCCACCGTGGCACTCCCCGGTGTCGAGGCGGCCGAGCTGACGACCGTGCTGCCGATGTCGTGGAATGAGCAGCGGGCGCAATTCTACGTCGAGCACGAGCGCCCCGAGCGGTTGGAGGACCTTTCCGCATCCGGACTCCGGCGCGTTTCCGCAGGCTTCCTCAGGGCGCTGGACGTCACGTTGGTGCGCGGCCGATGGTTCGAGTCCACGGACGCGCAGGATGCTCCCGGTGTGGCGATACTCTCCGAGCGGGCAGCGCACCGCTACTTCCCCGGCAACGACGCCCTGGGCCGGCGCCTGGTGTGGCGCGAGCGGCCGTTCGAGGTGGTTGGCATCGTGCACGACGTGCGCGCCAACCCGCTCACGTCCAGCGAGCCGCTCGACGTCGTGTACGTGCCGCTGTCGCAATCGATATCCCGCACCGTGTCCCTCGTCGTTCGCACCCGGCAGGATCCTGCTTCGCTCGCCCCGGCACTGCAGGCGGCCCTCGGCCGGCTCGACGCACGGCTCGCCGCCGGCGACGTGTCGCCGATGGAGCGCGTGATCGCGGCAGCGACCTCCCCGCAGTCCGCCACGGCACAGATGCTGATGTCGTCGGCGATCATCGCCCTCATCATGGCGACGGTCGGCACCTACGGCGTCATGTCGTACGTCGTGGGACGCCGGGCGCACGAGATGGGCGTCCGCGTGGCGCTCGGCGCCACCCGCGGCGACGTGGTCCGTCTTGTCGTTGGCGGCGTGGCCCGGCTCGCACTCGTCGGGGTCGTGCTCGGCGTGCTGGGTGCGCTGGCCCTGGGGCGTGGCATGCAGGCCATCCTGTTCGACACAAGTCCGTCGGACCCGTGGGTGCTCGGCGGCGCCGCCGCGCTCCTCGGCGTGATCGCGCTGGCCGCGGGGTATTTCCCGGCCCGTCGCGCCGCGGCGGTCAACCCGTTGGTTGCATTGCGCAGCGATTGAGCTGTCCCCGGCGGCGGTGAGACGCACCAGATTGACATCTGATGCGTGATGCGCCAGCATCAGGTGCATGCGAACGACCCTCGATATCGCCGACGACGTGCTCCGCGCGGCCAAGGAGCGTGCGAAGCGCGAGAACAAGACGGCCGGCGAGGTCGTCTCGGAGCTCCTGCGCCAGGCGCTGACCGCGCCGAAGCCCTCCGCGGTGCGTGAGCCGAAGGTTGTGCATGGCTTCAAGCCGTTTGCCAGGCGCGGTGGCATCGTCACCAACGAGTTGATCGACAAGCTGCGCAACGAAGACGCCTACTGACGGGCCGATGCGGGCGCTGCTCGACGTCAACGTGCTGATCGCGCTGCTCGACAGCGATCACGCCTCACACGGCAGCGCCCTGTCGTGGTTCAGCGACAACGGCGCCCGCGGTTGGGCGTCGTGCCCCATCACCCAGAACGGGTGCGTGCGCATCATGTCGCATCCGGGATATCCCAATGCGTTCTCCGTTGTCGAGATCGTCGAGAGACTTCGCGCTGCGACCGCGCACCCTGCGCACGAATTCTGGCCCAACAGCCAGAGCCTGCTCGACCAGCGGCTGATCGACCCCACGCGCGTGCACGGTCCCCGGCAACTGACCGACGTCTACCTGCTGGCGCTCGCCGTGAAGCAGGGTGGTCGCCTGGTCACCTTCGACGGGACGATTGCGACCGGGGCGGTGAAGGGCGCGAAGCCGCAGCACCTTGTCAGGTTGTAGCGAACGCCGGTCAGCGCGCGCCTTTCCGCCGGCGAACGCGGGTCGAGTCCTCACGGCGCCGGCCGGGCACGCGCCATTGGCGCTGGCACTCCGCGACCACCCGCGCTACGATTGCCCGGCTCTTCGCGGCATCGCCGTACGGCGCGCCGACGTTCGCCAGGGCAGTTCCTGCCCGATCACACGCCCGTGGAGGATTTCATGCGACGCTCATGGGGAGTCGTGGTGCTCGTTGTCGGGGCCCTGGGCTGCGGCCCGTCGCACGACGTGGTGATCCGGCACGGCACCATCTACGACGGCAGCGGCAGCGACCCGATCATCGGCGACATCGCCATCGACGGTGACAGCCTCGTCGCCGTCGGCGCGCGTGCGCGGCAAGGGACGGGAGGAAATCGACGCCACCGGCCTCGCCGTGGCGCCGGGCTTCGTCAACATGCTCAGCCACTCCGAGGAGTCGCTCATCCAGGACGGGCGTTCCCAGAGCGAGCTGCGCCAGGGCGTGACGCTCGAGGTCTTCGGCGAAGGCATCGATGGGACCGATGACCGACTCCATGAAGAAGGACGCGCTAGACGCAGCAGGTCGACATCAAGTATCCCATCACCTGGACGACGCTGGGCGAGTACTTCGACGTCCTGCAGAAGCGCGGCATCTCCACCAACGTCGCCTCGTTCGTGGGCGCGCCGACGGTGCGCGTCAACGTGATCGGCTACGCCGACCGCGCCCCGACGCCTGACGAGCTGGACGCAGATGGAAGGGCTGGTGCAGCAGGCGATGGACGAGGGCGCGATGGGCGTCGACGACAGCGCTCATCTACGCGCCGGCCACGTTCGCGAAGACCGACGAGCTTGTCGCGCTGGCAAAGGTCGCCGTCGAAGTGCGGGCGGCATGTACATCGCGCACATCCGCAGCGAGGGCGACCGCCTGCTCGAGGCGCTCGACGAGTCGATTCGCATCGCGCGCGAGGCCGACATTCCGCGCCGAGGTCTACCACTTCAAGGCGGCGGGCGAGTCGAACTGGCCGAAGCTGGACCAGGCCATCGCCAAGATCGACTCCGCGCGCGCCGCGGGGCTCGCCCATCACCGCCGACATGTACACCTACACGGCGGGCGCCACCGGGCTCGACGCGGCGATGCCGCCCTGGGTGCAGGAAGGCGGCATCGACGGCCTGGATCAAGCGCCTCAAGGATCCGGCCATTCGCGCGCCGCGTCAAGCGCGAGATGGGCACTCCCACCGACACGTGGGAGAACCTCTACCTCGGCACGGGCCCCGACCCGGAGAAGGTGCTGCTGCGTCGCCTTCAAGCACGGACTCGCTCAAGCCGCTCACCGGCAAGACGCTGGGCGAGGTGGCGCGCATGCGGCACAAGTCGCCCGAAGAGACCGCGATGGACCTCGTGATCCAGGATGGGACGCGCGTGGGGTCGCCTACTTCCTGATGTCGGAAGAGAACGTGAAGAAGGCCATCGCGCCAGCCATGGATGAGCTTCGGGTCGGACGAACAGTCGCAGGCACCGGAGGGCCGTTCACTGAAGTCCAACGCCCACCCGCGCGCCTACGGCAACTTCGCGCGACTCCTCGGCAAGTACGTGCGGGACGAGAAGGTGATCCCGCTCCAGCAGGCGATCCGCCAGCTCGACCACGCTCCCGGCGTCCAACCTGAAGATCGCGCGCCGCGGCGCGCTGAAGCCGGGCTACTACGCCGACGTGGTGGTCTTCGACCCGGCGAAAATCCAGGACCACGCCACGTACGACAAGCCGCACCAGTACGCCACCGGCGTGGTGGACGTGTTCGTGAACGGCGTGCAGGTCATCAAGGACGGCGAGCACACCGGGGCGACGCCGGGGCGGATCGTGCGGGGGCCGGGGTGGAAGGAAAAGCAGTGAGCGCGGCAGACGCGATCGCGGCGGGGATCCGGTGCGGACCCGGGGCCCCGGCCACGCTCACGGCCGCGCTCACGGCCACGCTCACCGCCGCGCTCACGGCCACGCTCACGGCCACGCGAGGTTGATCGGTACCGCACCCTCACGCGCTCGCGTGCGCACCGCGGCATCGTCGACGCGCGTCTCCCCGACGCGCCGTGAGTGCGTCAGCAATGGTTCGTGCCGGCCGCCGCGAAGATGTCCATCCAGTCCGTCAGCGAGCCGGCCGCGTACTGCATCGCGGTGGATCGACCCGCGCAGGCGACCGCCGCGATTGTCGAACGGTCTGCCCTGGTGACCTCGGCGATCGCGTTGTCGAGGCCGACGTCGCTGTCGTAGACCCAGCCGTTTGCACCGTGGCAGATACGCTCGGCAATGCCGCACGACGTGGAGACGAGCACCGGCCTGTTCCTGGCCATCGCTTCCAGCGCAATGGTGCCGAACGCCTCGTTATGCGACGGCAGCACGATCAGGTCGGCGCGGTCGATCTCGTCCTTCAGGGCGCCGCGGCTCATCCAGGGTTGGAACAGCACGTTGGCCGGGGCCTGGCGGGCCAGCGCGGTTGCCAGGGGGCCATCGCCAATCAGGCCGAAGTGCAGCTCCGGATAGCGTCGCGCCGCCGCCAGGATGGCTTCGGGTCGTTTTTCAGGCGAGAACCTCCCGGCAAACAGCAGGCTGCGAATCCGGGCCGGGGGCGCGGGAGGGTGGGCCGCCATCACCGCGCCAAGGGGGGTGCGCGCGATCGAAGGCTGCCGGCCGTATCGCGTCGCGGCGACATCGGCGAGACGCTGGCTTGGAACGACAACCGCCTGTGAATGGCGGACGACCCAGCGCTCGAGTCGCCCCAGGATCCTGAGGGCCGCCGGGGCAATGCTCCTTGGGAGAAGGGCCCGGCCGATGGCCTCGAAGTCCGTGTGTATGGCGGCGACAACCGGGATCCTCATTCGCCGGGCAATGACGAGGGCCGCAATCCCGATGGGGCCGGGTGTGGCCACAGCCACGACGGTCGGCCGCGCCGAAGCAAACGCCGCCCTGGCCCAGGAAAGGCTCACCAACTGGACCCGCTGTGTCCTGTCGCCGACAAGTGGCAACGTGACGCGCAATCCTTCGCGAAACGACAGGCCGCAACTGGCGGCGTTGACCTGCCACATCACGGCCGACGCGCCATGAGCCAGTGCCGCGTCGCACAGGTCCCGCCAGTAGGTGGCGACACCGCTTCGCTCGGCGCCGGCATCGACCGCGACAAGGAGTCTCAGGTCGCTCATGGAGCGTCGACGCGGCCGGGCCGTGGCGCGCGTGCACCACGGCGAACAGGGAGGATGTCGGTTCGCCAGTGCCGCCTGGTGGGCATCGCCGGCGCTCTCATCGCCCTGCGGCGTCAGGCGCCAGCAGCCGCTGCGAGAGCAACAGCCGCCGCAGCACGGCCCCAAGCGGCAGGAGGCCGTCGTATGGATGGATGGCGACGCGGCATCGCTTCCGCGCGATCAAGCGCATGCTCGCGTTCCAGGCACTGAGGCCGACGCTCCGTAGCCAGGTGGTGGCCTCGAACCCCAGCAGCGGCCACGTGGAATGTCTCGATGTGGCGGTTTCCTGGTAGCCGGCAAGGGTCTCGACATGCAGAAGGCCATGCGCCCGAAGGGTCGCATCGGGCAGGGCACCGCGAACCCAGGCAGGCGGGATGTACAGGGTGGGCGGGCGAAAGCCGTTGAGACGGAAGAAACGGACGCCCGCCTCCAGCCGAGTCGCGAGCTCCGTCGGGGAACGCCCGAAGTTCTCGGCGCAATTTCCAGACATGGCGACCGAGTGGAGCCGGTGGGCGAGGCTGCGTCGACCAACCGCACGATGGGAATAGCCATGCAGGGCAAGCACGTGTCCCGACGACGCCCAGCGATGCAGGGCCTCGATGTCAGGGTCGCTCCATGACCTGTCGGGAATGACTCCGAGAATGGCACGTGCCCCCCGACTCTCGACGAGCTCGAGCCACCCGCTGACATGCGACAGCACCTCCGGCGACACATCGTGAATCGTCACCAGGAACGACGCGTCCGGGCGACGAAGTACCTCGAGCCGTTGCCCGTTGGCTGGAGACACGCTGGCAATCGGGAAGTGCGCGGTCACAACGCCGTCTTGTCTGCCTCGCAGCAGGGGTACGTCCAGCAGCCGTCGACGTTGAAATACATGCCAGCTCCTTCAGCCGGGATAACGAGAGCCGGGGGAAGCCCATCGCACCACACGCTCGCCGGCTGGCTCAAGTTTCGATCCCCGCGCAGCAACATGCCATGGGAAGCCTCGAGACACGGCGGGTACCAGGCCCACGGCTGAGTCCGGAACAGGGTGCCCGAATGGCCGCAGCCAGGCGGGTCGTCGGGCATCTCCCGGCAGCCGCGAGCCCAGGCCGAGCCGTACCCCGCAAACCGATCCCGCGTCGACGACGACGGTGCCGGGAAGGTCGCCGCGCTACTCGCCTGCGAAGGTGGAGCCGGCCCCGGGGTTGGCTTGCCGGTTCGAGTGGCTCACGGCCTCACGCCCATGCGCTGCTCCCAGTCCAGCTCGAACAAGTCCAGCTCCTCCTCCATCCGCTGAAAGGCGGCATCGCCGATCATGAGGCGCGCCGGCGGGCGCGCCACCGGATCAAGGCCGAGTCGCCCGTCACCCGGACGATTCGCGCCAGGATCATGGCGACGATCGCGGCCGCCGCCATCGCAGACACGACCATGGTGATGATGCCCGAGCGGTGCAGCCGCTCGCCCAGCATCCAGTCGCCGAAGGTCCAGCCGAACCGGAAGACGAGCATCGTGGCCACGTCGCCAATGCGCGTCGTCATGAACAGCGTGATGCGCGCCAGGACGAGTCCGAGCACCATCTGGGAAGAGCGTGGCAACCCGCCGACCGCTCTCGAGTGGATCACGCGCGGTTGTTGCACTTGATTGTTCGTGTACGCGCCGGCGGTCCCGGAAACACATCGGGACCCCGCCCCGGCCACCAGGCACCAGGAGCCGCATCGATGCTGACGACACGCACACTCGGAACGCAGGGACTCACCGTCTCCGCCCTCGGACTCGGCCTCATGGGCATGAGCCAGTCGTATGGCAATCCCGAGGAGCGCGACGAGAAGGAATCCATCGCCACCATCCGCCGTGCCATCGAGCTCGGCGTGACGTTCTTCGATACCGCCGAGGCGTACGGCCCGTACGCCAACGAGGAGTTGTTCGCTCGTGCGCTGAAGCAACTCGGTGTCGCGCGCGATCGCGTGCTGATCGCCACCAAGTTCGGCTTCACCTTCGACGGGAAGGGCGTCGTCGACGGCGTCAGCAGCCGGCCGGAGCGCATCCGCAAGGCGGTGGACGGCTCACTGCGGCGACTCGCGACCGACCACATCGACCTGCTCTACCAGCACCGCGTGGACCCGGCGGTGCCTGTCGAGGACGTCGTCGGCACCATGGCCGACCTGGTGCAGCAGGGCAAGGTGCGCTTCCTCGGCCTCTCGGAGGCGGGGGAGCAGACGATCCGCCGCGCGCACGCGGTGCACCCGATCTCGGCGCTGCAGAGCGAGTACTCGCTCTGGGAGCGGAACCTCGAGGAGTCGATCATCCCGCTGCTGCGCGAGCTCGGCATCGGCCTCGTGCCCTTCGCGCCGCTGGGGCGCGGCTTCCTTACCGGCACCGCGAAGCGCGCCGAGGAGCTGCCGGCGAACGACTTCCGCCGCAACGACCCGCGCTATCAGGGGGAGAACTACGATGCGAACGTGCGGGCGGCGTCGGCCGTGCGCGCGCTGGCGGCGCAGAAGGGCGTGACGTCGGGCCAGGTCGCGCTGGCGTGGCTCCTGCACAAGGGACCGGACATCGTGCCGATCCCGGGCACGAAGCGACGTCGCTACCTGGAGGAGAACGTCGCCGCGGCCTCGGTGTCGCTCAGCGAGTCGGAGATGGCAACGCTCGACGCCGCGCTGGCGCCGGAGAACGTGTCCGGGCCGCGGTACAGCCCGAAGCAGATGGCGATGGTGGATCGGTAGCAAGCCAGCGTCGTTGCGCGCGCCGCGCCACCCGTTCGATGCCGGCGCCCAGCCTCGCCCTAGTCGAACGTGAGCAGCGCCAGGTGCATCTCGCGCAGCCGCCGCTCGTCGAGAAAGTAGAGTCCCCACGCCGGCTGGCAGATCGTGAACGTCGCCAGCAGGTGCGCGAAGGCGTGGGCCTCGGCTTGCGAGCGCGGGTGGAAGCGCTGCGCCGACTGCGCCGAGATGGCACCGGCGTTCCGGAAAAGGTGGACGATCCGCCGGCACTCCGGGGAGACGAGCACCTCCACCTCGTCGGCGTCCCTGAGGAGTTCGGTGCGCACCATCGAGCGGAGTGTGTCGACGAGCTGCTGGAGGCGCATGAGGGACTCCGCGGCGTGCTGCCTGACGATGGGTGGTGCGAGCGCCTCCCCGCCCGTCGGTCCCGACGGCGGCGCAGGGGCCGCTTCAAGATGGCACGGCGGGGGCCCGGTGGCGAGCGGTCAGGGCGAGCCCGAAGGCGATGGCGGCGCAGGTCCTGTCGACGCGGACGAGGAGCGGCCGCGTCGGTCCGACGCGCCATGGCCATCGGCCTGCGACGTGTCAGGCAGCGTGCGCCTACCGATCGTAACCGCGCGTGAAGCGCGCCGCCGGACACCCCAGCCACTGCGTGAGCCGCATCACGCGCGGGAAGCCGATGGCGGGACCCTTCGCGAGATTGGTGAGCATCCCGGCCGAGAACCCTGGCACCTGCGCGGCCACCTGCTTCCACGTGAAGCCCCGCTGCAGCCTTGCGTCGTTCAGCGCGCCGTACAGCGCCCGCGTGTCGAAGCGGAGCACCCGACGCGGCCCCACGTCGGGCAGCGGTGTCGTCTCGGCGCCGTGGACACCACGCAGAAAGCTCTCCGGTGATCGCCCGAGCCAGCGCAGGACCTGCAACACGACGGCGCTCGTCACCGACGCCTTGCGCTGCATCCCGGTTATCGTCGAGACGCTGGTGGGGATCGACGGCACGTACGCGAACGGCGCGTTGATCTCTTCGACGAGGGCCTGCCACGTCAGCGCACGCGCGCGACGCTCGGCGTCGAGCGCGGCGCAGAGGGCCTTCATGTCGAATTCGGGCACGCGAGCAGTCGGGTGAGTCCCGGGGGAGCATCGCTCCCCGGCCCGCGACCTACCAGAGGCGGAGGTCCAGCCGCATCTGGATCGAGTGCAGCAGGATGCCGCGCTGCCGCAGGAGCACGTCCTGCACCGTCATGCCGGGGCCGAAGTAGTGACCAGGGACATCGCCGAGGGTGGCGGACAGCAGGAGGCCGTTCCCGCCGCCCTCGAGATCGAGGCCGGTGACATGGGCGTAGCCAGCCTGCAACTCGACGCCTGCCGTGGCGGGGCTCCTGAAACGCGCGCCGGCCGTGGCGGCGAGGATGCTCCCGATCGGGTAGTTACGCAGGCACCCGCCGTGTCTCGAGACGGTGCAAAAATCGTCGCCCTCGTTGAGGTTCAGCGTGCCGGCGTGCAGCGCAAACATCAACGGCCGGTTCCTGTCCGGCTGCAGGCCAGCGGTGAGCTGAGCACTCGGGCTGTTGCGGTAGCGGTACTCGCCCCCCATCCCGAACGCCGCGCCAAGTCCGAGCTGCACGAACGTGCGGGCGCGGGACTGCTCCTGCGCGCGCGCCGGCGATGCGACGATCGACATGACGAGCAGCGCGGTGAGGCAGCGTGCGAGCATGCTGCGACTGGACACGAAGCTCCTTTGCGCCTTCGAGGCGCGGTCCCGTGCAACGGGTCGTCGCACGATCCCCTGCAATCTCGGCACTTCTCGTCAGGCAAGCAACCGCATCGCCGTCAGCGCATACACCTCGGCGCATTCCATCAGGCGGCGAACCGACACGAATTCGTTGGGGCCGTGCGACACCGAGAGCAACCCCGGCCCATACGCCATCGCCGGAACGCCGAGGGCGGCGTAGTGTCGCGTCTCCAGCACGCCGGGGCACAGTTCGAACCGCGCGCTGCGGCCAGTGATGCCGCGGATGCCCGCCGCCAGCGCGCGTCCCAGGCGGGTGCCGGCCCTGGTGGCGGCGGAGCGTCCCTCCTGCAGGATGTCGACGTCGCAGGCGACGCCGAGCGACCTCGCCTCTTCGATGATCGCGAGCAATCGATCGCGTTCGACCTCGAAATCCTCCTCCGGGTTGGTGCGCCGGTCGAGCGTGAACGAGACGCGATCGGGGACGACGTTGAAGCTGTGGCCCCCGGCAAGCTCGCCCCCGAGCAGCAGGACCGACCGGCGGGCGGCGTCAGGCCTGACACGGGACCGCGTGCGACGCCTGGACACCTCGCCCTCGAGGTCGGCGAAGAGGCCGGCGACGGTGAGCATGCCGCGAAAGGCGTTCCGCCCGCGAAAGTGCAGTCCCACGTGGGCCGGCCTGCCGCGCACCGAGATGCGCATCGAGATCACGCCCCGGTTGGCGTTCCACACCACGCCCCCAGTCGGCTCCATCGTGAGCATGCCCAGGGCGTCACGTTCGATGAAGCCCGCCTTCGCGAGCGCCACCGTTCCGCGCGCGCCCGACGTCTCCTCGTCAGGCACCGCGACCGACACCAGCCGCCCCTGCGGCTCGAAGCCGCAACGGGCGAGCGCGCGAATGGCGAACGCCATGGCCGCGATGCCGCCCTTCATGTCCGCTGCCCCACGCCCGTGCAGGTTCGCCTTCCGCACCACCGGCGTGAACTGCGCGCGATCCTGTGCAGGTACGACATCGTAGTGGCCGCTGAAGTAGAGCGCGCGCCCGCCGCTGCCGAAGGTGGCGACGACCGACGGACCCTCTCCGGTCGGGTTCATCATCCGCACGTCGAGCCCGAGCTGGCGCATCCAGCGGGCGATCGTGCGCGCGCAGCGCGCGTAGTTGCGCCCCGGCGGATTCTCGCTCGGGATAGCGAGAAGCTCCGACGCGAAGGCGACGACGTCGGCGGTGTCGCGGGCGAGCTGTCGCCGGACGCGGCGGGCAAGCTCAGTCGCGTGATCGGGCCGCGGCATCAGTCAGGCGGCCGGCGCTTCGCCCGAGCGCATCGCGACAGCAGCGCTCACCAGTGCCTCCCGGCGGATGCGGGCGCGGCCTTCGCGACCTTCGTCGGGTGGCCGAGCGTCGCGATGATCCTCGAGGCGGCTGCGCGAACCATTCCCATCCCCCGATCCTCCGGTCTCACAGGGCATGGCGCCGCGGTCGCTATCTCGTGGGCCGTCGGCAATCGCTTGCGCACCGTGCGCCGGACCTGGCGGATGAGCGCCCGGTGGCCCGGCTCGAACTTCGCGATGAAGCCATTGAGTTGTTGCGCGGCCGATCCGGACGGCGCCCGGGGCGTTGCCTTCGCAGGGGTCATGGGCGGTCAATCCAGGGTCAGGCGCGCTTCATGCGGATGCCGAGCACGAGCCAGAAGAGCCATGTCAGCACCGTGACGATGGCGACGGCGAGCGGGAATCCACCATGCGACAACTGCGAGGAGGCCGTAGAGGACGAGGGCGAACCAGCCGTTCTTCAGGTTCACGCGCATCGCCGCGTCCGATCGTTCGTCGCGCACGAGGCCGTTCCGCAGCGCAGTCCCGCACAGGAGGATCCAGCCCACGGCCTGCGCGGCCAGCACCGTGTTATAGAGCACCACCGCGGGCGCGGCGTGGTCGGTCAGGATGAAGTCGCCCAGGAGCGTCGTCGGGAACGGGACCGACACCACGGTCAGCAACAGGAAGCCGTTCGCGTAGATGAAGGACGCGGACGACTTGTTCACGAGGTTGAGCGCCGCGTGGTGATTTACCCAGGTGATGAGGATGACGCCGAAGCTCAGCGCGAACGCGAACATCGCCGGCGACAGGTGCCGGAGCGCCGCCCAGAACCCGGCGGTGCTCGTGATCGCCTCCGGGGACGGCAGCCTGATGTCGATGATCAGCAGCGTCAGTGCGATCGCGAAGACGCCGTCGCAGAACGCTTCGAGGCGGGAGTTGGGGTTGGCTTCTGCCATGGCTTGCTGATGGCTGGACGTGTCGGTGCCCCGAAGACGTCAGGCAGCCGGACCGACGCACTGCGCGATGTTGCCGGCGGTCGCTTGCATCGGCCGCCCCGCGGGAACGGCCTCCAGACCCGCGGAACACGAGCGACGCCATTGCTCCCCCCGTCGCCCGCTGATCGACTTTCAGAACGACCGGACCTCACGGCGCCAGCGTCGACGTGCCTGACGGGACCGCGCCCGGTCGGCGTCCGGCGGACCGTGCGGGGATCACCGTGCGCATCGCATGCGGCGCAGTGAAGAACCGGACGAACGGTGGCTACGCGCCCGGCGGGCTGTACTGCACGGATTTCTTCGCCGCCGCATCCATGTCCTCGGGAGTCATGAGCACGACGGTCTTCGTGGCGACGGCGCCGCTCGCGTTGATCGCCAGGCTGACGGCCGCCGCCGACACGTTGTCGGACATGTCGGCGATCGCATACACGTCGGCGTCGCCGAACGCATAGTAGAAGACCTCCAGCCGGCCGCCCATGCCTTCGAGCATGTGCTTGATCTTCTCGCGACGGCTTGATCCGCCTTCGCGGGCGAGACCCTTGGCGCCGGATGCGGTATACGATGCCTGGATGAGATACTTGGCCATGAGGACGACTCCGGAAGGTCGGGAGCACCAATCTGCCGACGCGCTCGCGTCAACGGCCAGTGCGAGCGGGCGGCGTGGCGAAGCCGACCGCAGGTGGCGGCGTTCTTCGCGGGGGAACCGAGGACGCCCGACGGCTCGGGCTCCGAGCCCCGCTGTGGGTCGTCAGTCGCTCCGCCGGGACCGCCGGAATACTGCGCGCCCGGCCTGTGGCCCACGCCGCGGGCGCGGGAGGGAGCCTCACACTGCAGGAGACTCGAGCGGCTGCACGAGGTTGACCAGGTTGCCGCAGGTATCCTCGAAGAGAACCGTGATGACCGGACCCGTCTTCACGGGCTCCCCGCGGAACTGCACGCCCCTCGCCTTCAGCCGCGCGAACTCGGCGGCGATATCGCTCGTGATGAACGCGGTCACCGGGATGCCGGCGGTGTAGAGCGCCTGCTGGTATGCGGCCGAGGGCGGGAACGCGGTCGGCTCGAGCACGAGCTCGACGCCGGCGACGCCATCGGGTGAGGTCACCGTGAGCCACCGGAAGGCGCCCATGGGAATGTCCGCGCACGTGGTGAAGCCGAGTTTCTCCGTGTAGAACACGAGGGCGTGCTGCTGGTCGTTGACCATGATGCTGGTGAGCCTGATCTGCATGATCTCCTCGACGTTAGGCGTGCTGGGCGCCTGGTCACGGTGGAATGCCGGCGCGCGCTCCGGGGCGACCCGCGCGGCCGCCTGCGCGAAGCCGCGGGTCACGCAGGGCCGGGCCGGCGCCCGTCCAATCTCGCGATGGGGCCACCCCTCGGGATAGTGAAGGCCCACCCGGACGCCCCGCCGCATGCCTGTGCTCCCCGGCCAGGCCCATGAGGGCTGGCTTGCGGCGACCACGCCGGCGCCGAGCTCGAACTCCAGCGCGCTCGGCGCCTGTGCGCGCGCGCCACCCGACGTGCCGAGGCTCGAAAGCACGACGACGCCTGCATGCCGCACGAGACCCCGATGGCGACGCCTGACGGGCGCAATGCTGCGCGCGCCATGGCCGCGCGGTCTCACGGGATCGCGCGTGCCAGCCGGCCGCCCCGCGGGCGCGATTGGCGCCGGAACACCAGCCGGTTGGTCGCATAGTCCACCGTGATCAGCAGCTGCGACATGACGTCCGAGCCGACGGAGAGCTCGATGGGTTCCGGCAGTGATCTGTCGATGTCGGCGAGCGCCATCAGCTTCGCCGAAGGAATGGCGAACGGCATGCCACCGACGAACAGCGAATCGATCTGCACGCCGTTCTCCCGCGCGCGCAGTCCGAGCGCGCGCGCGAGGCTCGGATCGATGACCGTGCGGGTCTTCCCCGTATCGAACTCGGTCAGCACCGAGCGGCCGCCGATGGTACAGCGCGCGAGGATCAGGCGGGGGTGTTGCGACGAGCGCACCAGCGGCAGCACCGTGAACTCGGCCGGTGGTCTGGCCAGGGCGGCGTCGGTGACGGCGAGCAGCCCGCCCGCGTAGTCCAGGGTGAACCGGCTGCCGGGCAGAAGGCCAGGGCCGATCAGGCCTGCAACAAGTGACTCGTTGACTTCCCAGACCGGGAGATCGCCGAGCGCGCGCCCGAACGCGGTGATCGACGATGCGCGCAGCCGCCGGAAGCTGCCGACGACACGGCCGCCGGAGTCGAGTCGCCGATACGTCGAGTCGACCGGGAGCGCCTGTCGCGCGAGCTCGGCCGTGGTCAGCGACAACCCGACAGTGTTGCCGGTGTCGAAGAGGAGCCATCGCGACACACCCGATATCTCGACCTGCACGAGTGGCATCCGCGCCGGGCCGTCGCGAACAGCGATCACCTCCGTCGGACGATAGCCGAGCTGCTCGATCCACGGCGCCGTTTGTGCCTCGGTGCACACCGGCGTGAGTGCCAGCAAGGCGACGAGCGGCGTCAGGCGCATCGAGATCTCGGCGTCAGGTGTCCGAAGCTCGGCAGACGGTCCGCCGCCCAATGTGCCGCCAGGCAGCGGTGCAGCGGCCAGAGCGACACCGCCGGCGTCTCTTCACAAGGGCTCGGCAGGAGAATAGATGCGGCCACGTCATCTCGGCGTCGTTTCGCGAACGAGCGAGTCGAGGACCGCCACGAGCGTATCGGCCCTCGGTGCGGCCGCCGAGCCTGTGCATCGATCGCTCCAACAGGGAGGTGATGGTGCGTCCAGGAAGAGCAGGTACCTCTCCCCCTTGGACAGCGGCATCGCCTCGGACGAACGGGCCGCCTCGCGGGACGGCGTCCACGCGACGAGCAGTGACTCCATTGCCGGCCCTTTCCAGCGACGAGCGACGACAACCCGCGCGCCGATCGGGCCATCAGAACGCGGCGTATCGCGAGTGACAGGGTCCACGGTGCCGTCGGGCCTGAGCACGCCCACCTCCGCGACGGTTCCATAGACGACGCTGCGGGCCACCCCAAGCCACGTGCGCTCGCGTTCCCCGAGGGACATCGCCACAACGGCGAGGATCAGGAGGCCTGACCGAACGAGAGCGCGCATGGGACGGGGGCGTTGCCGCCCGAGGGGCCGCGTGCATCGCGAAGCCAGGGTTCTTCCTCGATCCAGGACCTGCGGCGCAACCCGGGAACCTGTCTCGCGAAGCAGCGAGTCACGGAACCGGCGCTCATTCATTGAACGCGCTGCAGGTGGATGAGACCACCGAGGTCGCTCGATTCGATGCGGAGCACGAACGCGCCGCGCGACACCGGAGCCAGCGCGCTGGCGGAGATGTGGCCCGCGAGCACGTTCGGCAGCAACTCGCGATACACGACAATGGACGGGGACCCGGGGGGTGGTTCGACGCCGAGACGTGAAAGCACCAGCAGGGCGCCCGGCGTAACGGGTCCTGTCAGCGTGATGAAGACGTTGCCCTGGCGCCGTGCTGCAAACCTGTCCGAGAGACGGATCTCCGGCGCCGCGGAGCGGGGCGGCAGGTCCGCCTCGGGATACACGACGTCGGGAGCGCTCCCGGGTTCGAACGCGCTGCAGCTCCCGATCGCGAGGAGCAAGAGGATGGGTGCGACATGTGCCACACGTGCCAACCCGTCCGGAAGATGCGTCTACGCTAGCGGCGCCGGTGGGTGACATCAAGGACCTGTCGTTCCATCACGGGTTCCCGTGGCCCGCGCCCCCGCCGCCTAACGGTACCGTCAGGCCGCAACTCATCGCAGCCGCAGCCGGAATGCGCCGCTGCCCTCGCGCGCGACCGTCGCGCCCCCGGCGTGCTTCGCGGACTGCCCACGGCCTCGATGGTCCGAGCGATGCGCGTCTACTCGAACTCGTAGTCCAGCGTCAGCGGATGCTCCATCCCGTGCCCGACGGCCGAGGTGCCCTCGCCGCGCAGCCCCTGGAGCTCCCCGGTGCCGGAGCCCGGGATGACCGAATACGTCTCCGTCGCCACGCCATTCTCGAAACTCCCGGCGCGCTGGAGCACGAAACTCCCCGCCTTCCCTGCGACCTGCCCGACAACGCGCTCCATGCCGAGGAACGTGGCCGAACCGTCGCTGCGGTACATCATCAGGTACTCCACGTGCCCCTCGCCCGCGATGTCGCCGGTGAACGTCCTGGTGACGGCGGCGCGCGTCAGCTTTGGCAGGACGTCGGCGTTGCCACAGGGCGTTTCTTCCCAGTTCGTGATGGCGAACCTGGCGGTCGCAACGTGCTTCATGTCGGTACCTCAGCGCGACGAGGGGGAACCGGTTCGATCACCGTAACGCAGGCAGCGGGGCCAGGCCCTGATGACATTATACGGCCGGACCGACCGCAGTCAGCCGCGCGCCTGCCGCCGCCGCGGTCATCGCTCGCTGCTTCGCAAGCGCCGCGCGGAACGACTTCTCCTCGGCATCGATGAACCGGAGGTAGCCGGCCCGATCGATGAACGGGTCCGCCGGATTCGCGGCACCGGCGCGTTCCATGAACTTGCGATGCATGGCGAACCAGCTCGAGTGCGATCCCAGGAAGATGTCCGCGGGGAGGCTCCGCAACACGCTGAAGCTGCGCTCGAAGTCGGACCGGATGCCCGGATACGTCTCCGGTTCGACAAGCGAGACGAACGGCAGCAGCGTCAGGCTGCAGATGTCGACCGCGAGCAGGTCACGGTCGCCGTCGTGGACGGGGAATGACCACGATGTGCAGCCAGGCGTGTGCCCGCCCGTGATGTGCGCCGTGAGCTCGATCGGCCCGACCCGGATCGTCGCGCCGTCCTGGAAGCGATGGTCGACATGCACAGCGGGAAACCTGCCGCAGCCGAGGAACGCGAGGTACCTGCATGGCGGAAGGGAGCGGTCGCCGGCGCCGCCGGCCTCGATCACGTCGGCATCGCGATCGCTGATCCACAGCTCGGCCCCGGAGGCCTCCTGAAGGGCGCGCAGTCCGCCCGCGTGGTCGGAGTGGGCGTGGGTGTTGAGCAGCACCTTCACGTCGTGGATGTCGAAGCCGAGCCTGGCGATGCTCGCGATGATCGCCGGGGCGGTTTCGGGATAGTCGCCGTCGATCAACACGTCGCCCTCGGGCCCGGTGAGCAGGAAGGAGGTGACGCCGGCGCCGCCCACGGAGTAGAGGTTGCCGGCGATGCGGAAGGGCTCGTCGGCCACCCCGCGGTTTTTCGCGATCGCCGAGCGCCAGAGCGTGCCGAGGACCAGGAAAAGCGTCGCCACCACGCCGAGTATCACGGTCCTGCGGCGTCGCTTCATGGGATGCGGCGTCCTCCTCGCTCTCGTTTCCGTGACGCCAAGAACTTCATGCCGCAAAGTGCGACGCCGTCATGCAGGTGTCAAGCGACTTCCACGCCGCGCCACATGGTCACCGCGCCCGCGGGGCGTCGACACGCGCACCCGCCGGCTCCGCGTCGGCACCGGCAGGGAGTGGCGACGTGCATGGAGCCTGACGATTCAGGCCACCATTGCGTGCTGCGTCGCCCACAGGGCGGCCGCCGCCCGCGTCGATACGCCGATCTTCGTATAGATGTGCTGGATGTGGTGATCGGCGGTCTTGGCCGAGATCGTGAGCCGGTCCGCGATCTGCTGCGTCGTCAGCCCCCGCGCCGCGAGTCGGAGCACATCCACCTCACGGCGTGACAACCCGCCAGGCAGCTTCGCCCTGGCGACCGTGCGCTCCCTCGGCTCCCCGTGCCCGGCGGCCACCAGCACCGCCCGGCTCGCCCGCGGTTCGGTGACGCCCTCGGACGCCAGGCGGCGCAGTTCCTCCGCGGCATCCTTCGCGGACAGCGCGTCCCGGTCCGCCCGGTCGGTCGTCATCCCCACGTAGATCTCGGCCGCGGCCAGCACGCACGCCGCGGGATCCACGGCGTCGGCGCGGACGCGCTTGTGATAGCCGGATCCATCGCACTTCTCGTGGTGCGCGCATGCCACCGGGTTGAGCGCCGCCAGGGCCGGCGAGCGCCGCAGCATCTGCTCGGTCAGCATCGGGTGCAGCTCCACGCGATCGAACTCGGCGCGCGTCAGCGTGCCGGGCTTGTCCCAGATGGAGTTCGGGACGCCTGTCGTGCCGAAATCGTGAACCAGTGCGGCGCGCCGGACCGTGTCGACGCCCTCGTCGCTGAACCCGAGCACCCGGGCCGCGTCGCCGGCGAGCTGCGAGAGGCGGCGGCTGTGCCCCGACATGTACGGCGACTTGAGGTCGATGAAGTCCGCCACGACCGACAGGGCCTCGTCGAGTGCCTCGCCGTCGAGCGTCCGGTGCGGCGTCGGTTCGATGTCGAGGACCGCGTCCCACGGCTCGGTCCTGTCGAGCCGCTCGAACCACTCGGCGCCGTGCGCCAGGAAGAGGTCGGCGATGGCGGGATCGTACGTGCGGTCGCGGCGCTCGCGCACCGCCTCGAGGGCGCGCCCGGGCGAGAAGATGCGGCCGATCGCCTCCATGTCGTGGCTCAGGTGCACGACCCGCATCGGAAGCGGAATCGTCTCGCCACCCACGTGGGCCGGATAGCCGTTGCCGTTCCAGCGCTCGAACGTGAAGCGCAGCGCGTCAC
Source organism: uncultured Gemmatimonadaceae bacterium (assembly GCA_963761075.1). Taxonomy (GTDB): domain Bacteria; phylum Gemmatimonadota; class Gemmatimonadetes; order Gemmatimonadales; family Gemmatimonadaceae; genus CAVXFN01. The sequence goes on along the minus strand of CAVXFN010000005.1, from coordinate 55,033 downwards.
GCACGCCGGGACCGAAGTCCAGGCGCTGCGACCAGCATGTCGGCCACTTCGCAGCCTGACGCGAAGTTGTGCACCGCCCACTCGCGCGCGGTCTGCTGGATCATCTGCACGATCTGCTCGCGCTCGTCAGGCGGACGCCACGACGTCGCGTACTCGATCACGTCCCGGATCACCTCGGCGGGGTTCGCCGCATCGTGGACCAGCGTCTGCGCGCGAATCGCGATCTCGTCGCCGAAGACGGTGGCGACTTCGTGGGCGTGTCCGGTGCAGCCGATGTACCTCAGCAGCGCCACCCAGTAGGCCGTGTCGCGCACGTCCGCGGGGAATCCCGCGGCCTCGCACATCCACGTGGCGAGCAGGCAGGAACGCAGCTGCGATTCGAGGGGCTGGCCAAAGGCGTTGTCCTGCGCCAGGGCCAGCGTGGCCACGAATTCCCCGAGACGAAGCGGTGTGGTCGGCATGGGGAGGTCTCCCGATGTATGCGCCGGCGAGGGCGTGCACCATACCGGCCAGGCGACGCGACCCGGGTGTCGCGCCAGGTGGTTCCAGCAACCCAACAGTGGAGGAACGAACTCATGACGAAGCAAGCCGCTTCGGCCGACAGACCCATTCGGATTGGCGTCATCGCCGACCAGACGGGCCCACTCTCGTTCGCGGGAGTCGCCAACGCGAACGTGGCCAAGATGGTGACCGCGGACATCAATGCCAAGGGCGGCCTCCTTGGCCGCCGCGTGGACCTGTACCTCGAGGACAGCGCCACGTCGGACGCAGTCGCGGCGGAGAAGGCCTCGAAGCTGGTCGAGCTCGGCGTGGACGTGATCCTCGGCGGCATCTACAGCTCCACGCGGCAGGCCATCAAGGAGCCGGCGGTGGTGCAGGGCCGGACCCTGTACATCTACCCGGAGCAGTACGAGGGCGAGGAGAGTGATCCGCTCATCTTCTGCACCGGCCCCGTGCCCGCGCAGCAGGTCGACCCGTTCATCCCGTGGCTGATGCAGGAGACGGGCGCGAAGAAGTTCTACCTGCCGTCGGCAGACTACATCTGGCCGCGCGTGATGAACCGGAAGGTGCGAGAAGTCGTCACGGAGCTCGGCGGCTCGATTGTGGGCGAGGAGTACTATCCGCTCGACCACGCCGACTATCGCGAGACGGTGGCGAAGATCATGGCGACCGGCGCCGAGGTCGTGTTCTGCACGATCGTGCCACCCGGCGTCGGGCCGTTCCTGGCGCAGCTGCACGAGGCTGGCTTCGCGAAGCGTGGCGGAACGCTCGTCTGCACCTACTTCGACGAGAATTTCCTCAACATGTGTCCGGCCGAGCACGTCGAGGGGCTCTACAGCTGCCTCGACTACTACCAGGCCGTGACCGATCCGTTCAGCAAGCGGCTCGTCGAGCAGTACGACGCGCTCTACCCGGGGACCGCGAAGTTCACGGCGGGGAGCGCCTGCTCAGGCCTGTATCGCGGGCTGCGCCTCTGGGCAGCGGCGGTGGCCGAGGCCGGATCGCTCGATCAGGACGCGGTCATCCGTGCGCTGGACCACGCGACGCTTGCCGATGGCCCGGGCGGTCCCGCCGAGATGGTGCCGGGCCAGCACCACGTTCGGATGAACATGTACATCGCCCAGTCGCAGGGTGGCCGCTTCCGGATCGTCAGGCGGCTCGGCGCCATCGATCCGAAGGAGCAGGTGCTGGCGAGCGGTGAAGGAGCAGGCCGGAGGTCAGATGGCAGCGGCCAGTGGCCGGAAGCCAGAGGTAGTGTCGAGGAGTCACTTCCAACATCAACACGGAGAGAACAATGCTGCTCGCAACGACGACGGTCACCGACTTCGACAAGTTCATGAAGGTCTTCGCCAACGCCGGCATGGAGAAGCGCCGCGCCCACGGGTCGAAGGGTGCGCTTGTCTTCCGTGATCCCAACCAGGCCGACCGCGTGTGGGCGATCTTCGACTGGGACGAGCAGGGCTGGCAGAGCTTCGTCAGCGATCCCGAGGTCCCGGTGGTGCTGAAGGATGCCGGGCACACGAGCAAGCCGCAGTCGCTGCCGCTCGCGGCCCGCTGCGACGGCTAGCAGTTCGAACGAGGGCGGGGTCGCGCGGGTCGCGGCCCCGCTCCACACTGCCGTGCACTCGTCACGGCCGGCAACGAAGCGCCGGCGCGGCAACGGGCCGCGCCGTCTGGTCCGGCGACCCGTCCGCCCTCAACGCCTCCGCGGCGCGACTGTGCGGCTCACACGCGCGAATGACGACCCCGATCCATCGGGACCCAGCACCGTGAGGGTGGCACTCGTTCCGCTGACGGTGAACCGGTAGCGCGCGCTCCCGGAGGCGAAGAGCCCGTTCCCGAGCGGCGACAGCACCTCGCGCGGCTGCGCGACGCGCGGCTGGTAGACCAGGCTGGCGAGTACGATCTCGACGGTCTGGTCGCCCTCGTAGGTCCCCACATACTGCGCGAGATCCGGTGCCGGCCGGAGCTGCGCGGCGCTGCGGGCCAGGGCCGCATACTTCGCCTCGACGCCTTCGAGCGTGCGCTGCAGGTCGCGCCGCGTTGCGTCGTCCCGCGCCCTGGCCATCAATCGGCGGATCGCCTCACGATGGGCAACCGCCAGCGCCGAGTCCCTGCGGGTTGGTATGTCCGGACGGACGCCGACGCGCTCCCATTCGCGACGCGTGCCCGGCTCCATCACGCGGGTAAACGACACCGCGCCAATGACTCCGTGCCCGAGGGGAAACCCGGCGACGTTGCGCCCCGCGCCGGCGGTCGTGTCGCCCACCACGGTGGCGCGGTGCATGTTCTGCAGGACGAACGTGGCATCCTCGGCGGCAGAGCGCGTGACGTCATCGGTCAGGATGAAGAGCGGCACGTCGGGGCGTCGAGGCCCGGGTACGTCGTGCAGCGTGTAGCGCGGTGTCGTGGTGTTGCGGACGCGATCGTAGACCAGCAGCGAGAGCGTCGTGTCGGGACCGGTGAAGTGGCTGATCAGGAAGTTCGCGACCGCCGGGGAACCGCCGCGACTGTTCCGCAGGTCGATGATGATTGCGTCGGTGACTGCGAGGATCGTCAGCGCGCCCTGGATCGCATCGAAGGCTTCCTGTCCGCCAAGGAAGTTGGTCATGCGCATGTAGCCCACATTGCCCTCGAGCCGCTCGACGGCCTCGACGCCATGATCCGGCGCGCCCGGAGCGCCGGGGCCACCAGGGCCCGCGGCGTCCGACGCCAGCTGGAAGAGGAGGTGCGTGTCCTGGTTGACGGACTGCACGTCCTGGGTGGCCAGCCTGACGAACTGCCCCCAGTCGGTGACCCTGGCGTAGGTCCCGTCGGCGAAAGCGCGCTGGATGTGGGCGGCGATCAGTGCGCCCGTGTCGGCGTCCGCATAACGAGCCCGAAGCACGGCGGCCATGCTGTCGACGACCTGCCGCGCCGCCGCCGGCGTGTATGGCTCGCCACCGCCTCGCGTGCCCTGCGCGTTGACGGCTGCGGGCCGGGTGCAGGCGAGGAAGGCGAGAGCGAGCGGCAGGATGCGCCGCGCGCGACGTGGTGTGTCCTTCATTGAGGCTGGGGAGCAGGGAATGTTCGCCGGCGAGTACTACATGTGTCACTGGGAGCGATGCCTTGGTTGCCGCGAGCTGTCCACGCCGCCGCTGCAGCCGCTCAAGAGTATCCACGGCCACGGGTGCTCCGGCGAGCCGGGATGTCCCAATCCATCTCCTGCGCGACGTCGTGGCCGCGAGGCATCGGTGCCTACCGCAGCAGGTCCAGCGCCGCCTCGCGCATCCGCGCCTGCGCCGTCGTGGCGGGCGCCACCTGGTTCGTGGTGTTGAACACCGCGATTACCGCGCGCGTGCTCTTCGGATCGAAGTAGTAGAACGACCGAAATCCCGCCTGGCTCCCGGTGTGCCCCAGCAGCCGCTGCCCGTTGCGGTCGAGCACGAAGAACGCGAGCCCCATCCACTCGTGCGGGGCGGAGTCGCGGCTCTCCGTCATCGGCCTCCCCGGCTGCCACATCTCCTCGAGGCTCGCGCGCGACAGCACCACGTCATAACGCGCCTGCGACATCCCCGGCAGCACGACGTTCGTCAGGAACGCCGTGTACTTCACGAGGTCATTCACCGGCGCGTTCCAGGCCCCGTTCGGCGAGGTGATCCCCGGGTCGAAGTCCGCCCCGTTGTCCACGGTCTCGGCGCGCCCGGTCGCATCCTTCTGCACGTAGTAGTTGTGCGAACGGTGCGCGGCCAGGAAATACGGCGTCGTGCGGAAATAGCTGCGCGTGAGCTCGAGCGGCGCGAAGATGTTCTTCTGCACATACCCATCCCACGGATCGCCCGTGATCAGCTCGACGACCCGGGCGAGGTAGATGAACGCCGGGTTGGAGTAGCTGTACCGGGTGCCCGGCTTGAACAGCAACTCCTCGTAGGGCATCATCGCCACGAGCTGGTTCCACGTCGTCGGCTCGAACGGCTCCCACGGCTTGCCCTGCTTCCACGGCCACGTCGCATCCTGGAGTCCCGCTGTGTGCCCCAGCAGCATGCGGATCGTGATACTGTCGATCATCCCGTACGGATCGTGCACCTGGCGCAACTCGGGCACCCAGCGCACGATCGGGTCGTCCAGCGAGAGCTTGCCACGATCGCGCAACTGCATGATCGCGATGCCTGTCAGCGACTTCGTGATCGAGCCCCAGTGGAAGATGGTCTCGCTGTCCACCGGCGCCCTCGGCGAGCGGTCCGCATCGCCCGTGTCGTAGCGGTCGATCACCCGCCCATGCTCCATCAGCACGACGCTCGCGCCGACCACGCGGTCGCTGTCCACGTACGCCTGGAACGTCCGGGTGAACGCGGCCCACGAAGGCGGCGCCTGGGCGACGGCAGTGGCGGGGACGACGGCAAGCGCCGCGACAAGCGCGGAGCACATCATGCGGAAGAATGCACCCGCGGGCGGATTGGGACAGCGGCGAAGTCGCATGCAAGAGTCTGCCGAGGATGGGGGCACGCGTCAAGCAGCCGTCCGTGGACCGGTGCTCCATGTACTTCCAGTTGCGCGGCTCCGCCTTCCCATCGGCTTCACGTTCGTGCGTGACCGGAGGCAGGCACGAGCCCGGCCTCCCTTCTGAACTGGCGCCAGGCGGCTTGGGTCAGCGTCGTGTCGAGCTGTCAGGAGCACTCGCTCCACCGGGAGTTGATGTGGAGGGTCGGCTGGACGTCCTGCGCGGCGGCCCCGGCCCTACTTCCGGAACACCACCCGCCCGTCCTGCACGACCAGCCGAATCTTCCGCACGTCCTTGATGTTCGAGAGCGGGTCGCCGTCCACGAGGATGAAGTCGGCCCGCTTCCCCGGCTGCAGCGTGCCGAAGTCCGCCTGCCGGCCCAGCCACGTGGCGCCGTTGACGGTGGCGGCCTTGAGGATCGCGTCGTTCGGGATGCCCGCCGCGGCGTAGTCGTCCATCTCGTCGAAGAGGTTGCCGTCGTCAGTGCCGGCCAGGATCATGACGCCCGCCTGCCACGCGTTATGCACGAAGCGGCCCATCTTCCTCACGGCCTCCCGGGCCTTCATGAAGGCGTCCAGGCCGAACACCTTGCGCTGCTCGTCGGAGATGCGCTGGATGCTCAGCGTGGGATCAAAGCCGATGCGCGTGTCCGCCATCAGCTTGATCAGCGATGCCGCCTGCGGACCGTCAGGGTCGATCCCTGTCCAGTCGGCCTGCATGCGCTCGACGCCATGGACCGAGCCGTCCAGGCTCTCGTTGCGACCGTCGGGTTGGACGTGTTCCGGCGGCAGGTCGCGCCACACCCGGACGTGATTCAGGCCGTCGATACCCCCTTCCATGGCGGTGCGCAGGCCGGTGCGCACGCCGATGTGTCCCGTCACGCGAAGCCCCACCTTGTGCGCCTCGCGGATCACCGACCGCAGCACCGGCGGCTCCAGCTGGAAGTAGACCTTGAGCAGGTCCACTCCCTGCGACTTGAAGGCATCCACCAGCGCCGCGGCGGCGGTGGAATCGGCGATCTCCACGTCCACCCACGGGTGATATCCGCCGTCTCCATCAATGAGCGGCCCCGCCGTGTAGATGTGCGGCCCGGCCTGCACCCCCAGCGCGATTGCCTCCTTGAAGTTGAGGCTCGTCGAGATTGGCGCCCCGGGGTCGCGCACGGAGGTGATGCCACGCTCCAGGAGCGGCGGCCCCTGGAACGACGACCAGTAGTGGTAGTGGTTGTCCATGAGCCCGGGCATCAGCGTCATGCCGTGCGCGTCGATCACCGGCACCCCCGCCGGCGGCGTCACGCCGCTCCCCACTGCGGAGACGTGGCCGTCGCGCACCACCAGGGTGGCGTCGTCGATGGGTGCTGGACCCGTACCATCCCAGAAGCGCGCGTGCGTCACTACCAGGTCCGCGGCCTCCTGCACGGGCAGCTCGAAACGAGCGGTGTACGCAATCGGCGACGTCACGCCGCTCGCGAGGTCCACGCGCCAGAGCTTCCGCGCGGCCACCATGACCACGCTCTTTCCGTCGGGCGTGACCGCGATCTGCTTCTGGTCGAAGGCGCTGGTGCTCACCACCCGCTCGGCGCCGCCGTTCACGGACTGGACGACCAACTGGTCCACGCCGTTCGTGGTGCGCACGAAGATCCGCTGCCCGCCGTCGGGGGTCCATGTCACCACCGACTCGTTCACCGCGGGTGTGTTCGTCAGGCGTGTGCTGGAGAGGTCTTCGGGATTCAGGAGGTACAGGTCGGAGCCCCCGAACTTCCCTGATGTGAGCAAGACCTGCTTGCCGTCGGGACGCAGCGCGAAGGTCCACTCATGCCAGGTCTGGGTGAAGGTGAGTTGCTTCGCGCCCTCACCGTCCACGTTCACCCGCCAGAGGTGGGCGTCGTACTGGCCGCGCTGCTCCACGTAGTAGAGCTGGCTCCCGTCGGGGGTGTACTCCAGCGCCGGCACCGTGCCTTGCACATGATGGACGATGCTCGATGTGCCGGTGGCGAGGGCGCGGACCACGATGTCCGTGCCTGCGGGGAGGGTCTGCGCGTACGCCAGGAATCGGCCGTCGGGCGACCATGCCGGTGCGCCGTCCCAGCTGGGGCCGCGGGAGACCTCCGTGGCGTTGCCGCCCGCGATGGGCAGGATCCAGATGCGGCCCAGGATGCTAAGCGCCACCTGGCTGCCGTCGGGGGAGACGGCCGGGTCCGCGGCGCCGTCGTGCACGTCCACGGTGCGGGTGGCCGCCGGTGTCGGCTGTGCCCGGGCTGCAGGAGCGGGAACGAGCGTGAAGGCCGCGAGGACCGCGATGGTGCCCAGGCCAAGCGCGTTCGGCGTGTCGGAGTGAGTCATAAGGTTCCCAGGAGTGCGATGGCGTCCGATGGAGCGTCGACTGCGGAACACGTCAGCTCGACTCACGATGCCGCCGGAGGAAAGTGGCCGAGCTGCATGAGGGCGGCCAGGTTGTCCCACGACGTCCAGGTCTCGGCGACGAGCGCGCCCTCGAAGCGGTGCATGCCGATGATCACCAGGTCCATCTCCCTGCCGGACGGCGGGAACGGCCCGAAGGCCCCCGTCTGCGTACCCCTGCCGCGCGATCGCCAGGCCACGAAGTCTCCCTCCCCGACGAGCCACTTCAGTTCTTCGTGGTAATCGGAGAACGGCGCAAAGTTGGAGAGCAACCACTCGTGCATCGCCTCCTTGCCGCGGATTTCCCGCAACTCTGGGGGCATCGCCTGCGAATGGCGGACGTTATTGGGCGACAGGTGCTCCGTGAATCCGGCAACGTCGCCGGCGCTGAGGCGCTCCAGCATGCGCCTCACCGTCGCCTTGTTGTCTTCGAACCGGGAGGTGTCGGTCGTGCGGGGCATGAACACGCCTGACAGCGTCAGCATGAGTGGTGAAGCCCGCCTGACGGCTCCCATCCAGCGGCCTCGTCGGTCGTGGCGCGAGTGGCCTGGATGGCGGCGCATCATGCACCATCGGGCGCGGCGCGGCCGGCGCAACAATACGCGTCCATGGCGGCGGCTGCAACGCGTGGTGCCACACCAGAGGTCAAGGGGCCTTGCCGCGTACCCTCCGACGGCCGCGAGCGGAGCGTATGCAGGGCTCGCGGCGCGCGTGACGACGGCCGGCCGGGCGGCCGGGTGCTGTGACTAGTTAGGCGGGAGGGCCACCACCACTTCCGACGCCACCCCCCAGCTCACCACGCGGCCGACGTGCTCCGGCACCCATCCTGCCGCACGGACGAACCCGGCCACGGAGATGGGGCGGCACCCGCCGACCACGCCCGGCGCCGCATGCCAGAGCGCCGTCCAGCCTGACATGACCAGGCGCGAAATCAGGGTGAAGCCGGGAGCGATGCCAACCAGGCAGAGCCGCCCCGCAGGCTCCAGTACGCGCCGCGCCTCGTCGAGGAACTCCTGGATCTGCGCCTCGGGCAGGAGGTCCAGCACGTAGGTGCTCACGATGCGATCGGCGCCGCGCGCCGGCACGGACAAGGCAACACTCCCTTCCGGCTGGAGGCGGACGGTTGCCCGCGCGCCAAAGCCCGCGAGCCGGGCCGCGGCCAGCCCGACCATCGTGGAGCTGACGTCGCATCCGGTATACCGCGCCGTGGGAGCATCGCGGAGAAGCCGCTCCGCCAGTCGGCCGGTGCCGCAGCCGAACTCCACGACGTGGTACGCGAGCGAAATTGCCGCATGGGCCAGCAGGTCGTCCACGGCCCGGTCCTCGTAGAAAGCCTGTCTGTCCTGGCGGCTTCCGAACCGGTCATAGAAGGACTTTACTGCCGAGGGACTGAGCATCGAGGAGACCCCGCCATCAGACGCACGTGAGCCAGATGCGCGTGCCCCGCGCGGGAGAAGCCGCGCGCAAGCGATGCGGCACTCGCGAACCATGGCAGTAGTCTTCTGCCGCCGCCAGCCAGACGGCCAGGCCGCGATTGCGGTCCGCCCCGCGGCACCGTGATGCTCCTGAGCGCAGCCTTGGCCACGGTTTCGCTGGCTGTGGCCAGGAAGGCCGACGAGCGGGAACTGCTCAATGCCAGTGCGAACGTTGGCGAGGCGTGCCGAACGCGAGAGCCGGGAGCGAGCGCGCGTCGGACGGGCGGCTCCCTCGCGTCGGGGCCGAGGGAGTCGGAACCGCCGTGAGGCCTTGCGCGACTTTATATAGCAAAGTACATTGTGCCGGCAATGGACGACAATCGAATCACGGTCATCATCGCGCTCGCGGCGGTCGCCATCGGCGTGGCGGCCGACTACCTCGTTCGCGCGCCGGAATGGGGCATCAACGTCCCGATTGCCGCGCTGCTGGTCGCCGCGGCCGGCATCACGGTGACCACCCGGACGCGCCGCGAGGTTCCGCGGTGGCCCTGGCTGGCGTCGATCTTCTTCGCATCGATGTGGGCGGTGAGGGATGGCGAACAGCTCCTTGCCGTCGACTTCCTCGCCGCGGTTGCGCTCGCGATCCTCCCACTCCTGCAGGCCGGCGGCGTCCCGGTCCGCGTCGCCGGGTTGGTCGATCTCGGTCTTCTGCCGTTTCGTACGGCGCGGACCGCCCTGGTGGGCGCCTTCGGACTCGTTCAGGCCGCGCGCGCCGAGCGTCCCCCGGCGGAGACTCCACGCTCACGCGCCCGCGCCATCGGCGTGGGCGCGTTGCTCGCCGTGCCGCTCCTCCTGGTCTTCGGCGCGCTGTTCACGGCCGGCGACCCCGTCTTCGACCGCACCGTCACGACGGTCCTCGGCCAGAATATCGGCCGGCTCCTGGGACACGTCGTCACGGCCAGTGCGTTCGGCTGGGCGGCGGCCGGCTATCTCTGGTTCCTTGCGCAGCCGGCACCCCATGGAAAGGCCACACCGGGCGTCCCGGTGCTGGGCGGCATCCAGGTGCTGACGCCGGTCGCTGCCGTCGTCGTGCTGTTCGGCGTGTTCCTGGTCGTGCAGGTCACGAGTCTCTTCGGTGGCGCGGCATTCGTGGAGAGGACCACGGGCCTCACCTATGCCGCCTATGCGCGCACCGGCTTCTTCCAGCTGGTCGTGGCGTCCATGCTGGTCCTGCCGCTGGTCTACTTTGCGCCGCACGCCGCGGGAACACTCGACGAGCGGGCGACGCGTCGGCTTCGCGGCCTCCTCGCCATGCAGCTTGTGCTGACCGCGCTCGTGCTCGCGTCGGCACTCTGGCGCCTGCTGCTCTACATGCAGACGTACGGCCTCACCGAAGACCGCGTCAACGGCGTGGCGGTGATGCTCTGGATTGCGGGCACGCTTGGCATTTTGGCGGCAACCGTGGTGCGCGGCCGCCCGCAGACGGCGGTGTTCGGGTCGATGCTCACGGCGTTCATCACGCTCGCCGCCCTCAACCTCGCCAATCCCCAGGCGCTCATCGCGCGCTACAACCTCGCGCACCAGAACGGCCGGGAGATCGACTTTGAGCACCTGGCGAGGCTGGGTGGGGATGCACTGCCGATCCTCGTCGCGCGGATCGACTCGGTGCCGGACGCCGCCCGCTGTCGGGTCATTACGCTGCTGCGCTCGCGGCAAGCCGTGATCTCTGCGGACTGGCGCGCGTGGAATCGCGCCCGCGTGAGCGCGCAGGAAGCGGTGCAAACGCTCCCGGCAGCCGGCGACTGTCCGGCCGAGCCGGTCGCGAAGCCGTCCGGCTGACCGATCACCGCGGCTCGCCGCGTCCGGGTCAATTCCGGGAGATGTCGTCCCGCCCGTCGAGCAATCCGGTCGTGGCCCCATCACGCTGCGTCCGGCCGCGGCGGAAGGGAGTCGGACCCCTGTCGTCGGATCGCGCCGGGGCCGGGCGAACGACTTCGCGCGCCCGTCGAGAACGGCGCCGTGCAGCAGAACAAGGAGTATCCCAGCGAGTCGTACTGCGCGTGAAGATCGAGCGAGCCATTGACAAGCCCGACAAGCGTGCTGAAGCGCCCCGTCAGCGGGAACGCGTCGAGCACGCGATAGCTGGTGGGGCTCTGGCGCGGAAAGCTCGGGAGTACGGTCAGCCCGGCGCCGTTCAGGGTGAGACCGCCGTACGCGACGAGGGCATCGAAGTCCCCCGAGTCCTCGGGGCGTCCGTCGCCCAGCTCGAGCACCGAGCCGGGCTCCATGCTCGATCCTCCGCGCAATTCGAGCGTCCCCATCGGGCGCAGGACACCGTACACCTGCAGTGCCGCGCGGTTGTCCAGCTCGATGACGCCGGGACCGGTGATCCGACCGTAAGTCACGAGCGATCCACCCGGAGGGAGCGACGGCGGTTTCGGCGCCACCTCCCAGGAATCCCTGAAGACCACCTGTCCGTCGTTCACGCGCAACTCGGATGTGGAGGCTCCGACGTAGCTCCCGCCCGAGGTCAGCCCCCCACGCACCTCGATGAGGCCGCTGTTGAGCAGCCCGGGCACGTTGAGAATCCAGGTGTTGGCATCGATGGCACCCGATTGTCCGACGATGACCGAGTCGGCGGACAGCACCGCACCAAGGCGCGAGGTCGTTCTCGTTCACGAGCAGCGTCTGGACGCCGTTGCCGCCGGCCTTGCCCACTCGCAGTATCGAGACGTCGTCGTAGTGATCCCCGGGCATGTTGACGACGTACGTGCCATCGGCCGTGATGTCGACGTCGGCGCCGTTCTGCGGAACGTGGCCGCCATGCCAGTTGGCCGGGTCGCTCCACAGCCCGCTCGCCCCATTCCAGATGTACCGGTTCATCACCGTCACGGGGACATCCGGGCTGTCGATGCCGAAGGCCGACGCCGCGATCGTCGATGATCCCGTGCTGACCGCGGTGGCGAGCCCCGCCGCCGAGACGGTGACGATCGCCGCATTCGATGATCGCCATGTCACCGGCACGCCTGTAACGATCCCGCCGAGCGCATCGTGGACCGTCGCACGGAGGGTGGCCGTGTCGCCGAGCGGCGACAGGAGGATGGAAGTCCGGTCCACGGTGACGGACGCGGGGCCGGCGTACGTCAGTCCGACGTTGACCGGCGGACCGTCCGGTGCGACCGCCGTTGCATCCCCGCCATATACGAGGATTCCCGACGAGTCGTAGAGTCGCGCCTCGACCGTGAAGCGATCCTCGTCGCTCGCCGACGGGATCTCGAACGTGAACGTGACCGACGACTGCCCCGGCGCAACCGCCTTTGTCGAGTCGGCGAGCAGGGTGCTGCCACGGAGCACCCGGACGTTGATCGTCGAGACCACGACTTCCGAAACGGCCGGCGCGGCGGAGACGACCGAGGTGGCGATGCGAAGGCGCGCCGCCCCGTGAGTGGGTCCGCCCAGGGGCGCGACGTCACGGCACCCGGCGGCAAGCAGCAGCGCCAGCGCGACCGTCACGCGCCCAGCGAGCCATGCACGTGGGCCAGAGGCAATTGTCAGCGCGCTCCCGCCGGTCGCTTCGCGCGCGCCATCGAGGTCGGGGGTTCTCATGGGTCGCGCTCAGCGCGGCAGGGAAGCCGCAAAGGAACGCAGCTCGCGAATGACATCGGCCTCGTTCGACAGGAACATGTACAGGGTGGCGCCGGGCAGCTCGACGATCCTGGCCGCTGGAACGCCGGCGCGCAAATCGCCCTCCCACTTCGTCAGCATCGCGTGGCCGGCCCGATACGCCTGGTTCAGCGCCGCGCGCTCCTGCTCGTTCTGCGGCGGGTACTCCCTGAGCGCCTCGTCCATCGACACGGTCCGCCAGATCGCCTCCACTGGCACGCCGATGTGCGCGTAGTCGGGCCGGACGCGATTGTCGTCGACGATGGCGCGGCGAATGGCAGGGTCGATCGGCCGTTGCCGCAACTCGGCCTCCGGAAACAGCACCGGTTCCGGCGAGCTCACGCGAGCCGGCAGGTGGGCCGTGTCCACCTCCACCGCCGGATAGTCGGTCGCCTCGAGCGTGAAATCCTCTGCGGCCTCGAGGTACATCAGGCCGCCCAGGCGTTCCGGGTTCCGGGAGCCCAGTGTATGGAGGATGTCGCCACCGCAGGAATTCCCGACAAGGATCGGCTTGGTGAGATGGAGTGCCGTGAGCACCTCGAGGACGTCGTCCGCCCTGCGCCCGGGACTGTATCCGGTCGACGGCCGGTCCGACGCGCCGACGCCGCGCCTCGTGATGGCGTACACATGGAACTGATCGGTCAGCTTCGGCGCGATGTTGTCGTAGACGTGGGCCGTCAGGTAGCAGCCGATGAACACCACCGGACGCCCGGAGCCGCCCCAGTCGAGCACCTCGAGGCGAACGGTCGAATCGACGGTCACCATGCGAACATGGTGCGATGAGGAATCGCGCCACCCATCGCCGGGCTGGGCAGTCAGCGGCGCGAACGCCGATGCGGTCAGGAGCAGGCCGAGCGCGACGACACGGCCACCTGCCGACACTCGTTCAAGTCCGATCATTGTCGGTCCACCTGCCTGCCTGACGAGTCCTCTTCCGGCATCGAACGCGGCCGCGCCGTCGCAGGCGTTCCACCGCAACTATCCGGCGGCGCTCACCGGCTCCCATCCATCGCCGCCTTCTTCTCCGAGGCCTTGTCGAAGTGGCTCCCGAACCAGCTGAACATCCGCGTCCAGTGGTCCCGGAAATCCGCCTCGTTCCCGTTCCTTCCCGCCCCATGCCCGGCGTCGGCGTACTGCACCCACACCGCTTCCCTGCCGAGCCGTCGCAGCGCGTAGTACATCTCCCGCTCGTTCGTGTCCGGCACGTTCCAGTCCTGCTTGCCGGTGAGCATGAGCAACGGCGTGTGGATGCGGTCGGCGAACATGACCGCCGAGTGCTGGATGTACTTGAGCGGCGCCTCCCACAGCGTCGCACCAATGCGGTCCTGCCCGTTCTCGGCGGCGCTGTAGTTGCGCGTCCCGATCTTGGGGCTGTCGCCCAGGAAGGAGATGATGTCGACCTTCCCGGAGATGTTCACCGCGGCCGCGAACCTGTCGGTCTGCGTGATCAGCAGGTTGGTGGCGTACCCGCCGTAGCTCGTCCCCTCCACGCCCAGCTTGGTGCCGTCGACGAGGCCCTTTTCCTCCAGGCTGTTGATGCCGTCGGTCACGCCCTTCACCCAGGCCTCGCCCGGGTAGCCGATCTGCAGGTCCACCGACGGGTGGAACACGAACCACCCGCGCCCGGCCAGCAGGTTCATGTTCTCGTTGAACCCGTTGTCGAAGAACGTCTCGTAGATCTCCGCCACCAGCGGGTACTTCTTGCCAGGCTCGTAGCCATACGGGTAGTAGAGCACGCCGTAGAGCTTCTTCCCGTCCACGTCGCGGTAGCTCACGAGCTCCGAGTGCGTGAGCGCCACGCCGTCGAGCTGCGGATTGAGCTTTGTGAGCGCGTGCGCGTCTGCGAAATCCCGGCCGGCGGTGAACACCTCGTTGGGACGGTCGCCGTCGGACCGCTCGAACACGAACCGCGACCCGTCGTCGGACACGTGCCAGCTGCCGTAGACGTTGGTGTCGTTCACGAGGTCGGTCGCCTGGTGCGTGCTGAGGTCGTAGCGCTCGAGCCCGCGCGCCCAGCGGTCCTTCGCCGACCTGGCGAGAAAGAGGTAGCGTCCATCGCGGCTCCATGCGGTGAAGGTGCGCGTGGGCCGGGCGGCTGTGTCGGCCTCCAGCGGATAGACGAGCGTCATCGAGTCCGTGCGCGCATCGAGGAGGTGGTAGCCGTCCTTGGCGCTCACCAGGAGCGCGCTGCCGTCGGGCCGCCAGCTGACCAGCGCGTACGAGGTCCTGGCGGAGTCGGCCTTCGTGGTATCGGCTTTCGGCTGCGGCTTCCGGTACTTCGCCGTGAGGTTGCGGGCGCTGTCGGCGTCGAGCCAGCGCACGAACACGTTGCCCTTGTCGGCGTATGCGAACGCGCTCGCGCTCTCGTTCCACCGCGGCGTCAGCCGATGCTCGGCCGGCTTCACCAGCGTGTCGGGCGCAGCGCCGGCGGCGAGCGAGAGCTTGAAGACGCCGTAGGCCGTTCCCGAGTTGTTGTCGTACGACGTCTTCCTGGGTTCCGCGGTGGAGTACGCCAGGTACGACCCGTCCGCCGAGAATTGCGCGCCGCGGATCGGCGTCTCGGGGAGGATTTCGCGCACGGCACCGTCGGCCAGGGTGACGATGGCCGGAATCTGCCGGTCGCCGAGGTTGCGCACGCTGTCCCAGGCCAGGAAGGGCTCCTTGGCATCCTGCACGAGGATCGGGCCCTCGGTCATGTACCGGAAGGCCGCGCGCGCGGAGTCCGCCCAGCCGTCGGGGCGCAGGGTCACAAGCACCGACTTGCCGTCGGGCGCCCACTCCAGCGGCGCGTTGGAGGCGATCGGCCTGGTGGTGTGGACGGCGACCTGTCGCGTGCGATTGGCGGCGACGTCGGTCACGTCGAGCGTCCAGTCGTCTCCCTTCAATAGAAAGAAGGCGAGCTTGCTCCCGTCCTTCGTGAACGTCGCCCCGCGTACCTGCACCTTGCCCGGGAGGATCGCCCGTGCCTGGCCGTTGGTCGCGTCGATGAGCTGGAACTCCGAGATCGACGGGGTGACGTAGGTCGGGTCGCCGAAGCGGGCGTTGTCCACGCCCAGGGCGTCGCGACGCACGCGCACTGTCACCGCCACCCACCGGCCGTCGGTGCTCACGTCCTCGATGCGCGACAGGCGCAGGTTGAGGTTGTCGTCGATGGTGTAGGCGCGGCCCCTGGGCTGCTGGGCGAGGGCGGGCGTGTCGATCGCGACGAGGGCGAGGACCGACAAGGCGAGAGCGCGGAGCGCGGCCGAGCGGAGGAGGTGGGCGGACATGGGAGGGCTCCCTGCGGGGTGGAGGGTGCAACCGGGCAGGGGAGAGTATGCCGCTGGAGCCGCGGGCGGGCAACTGGACCGGGTGTGTGGAACTCCCTCGGGTCGGAGCGACGACCGGGGCGCATGGCGACCGCTCGCTGCGCGCGACGCGGGATGCGCGCGGGTGCCTAACGGACGGAGCTCAGCGGCGTCGCACTTCAGCCAGGCAGAATCAGGCACCACCCCGACGCCGCATCGACGTTACGTCAGTGGCGGTGGCCCCAACGCGGGATGGCCGGCGACGGAAACCGCACGGCCTAGCCGCTCCGCGGCCAGGCGATGACGCCAAGTGCAAAACCTCCGGTCGCACACAGGCTGAAGGCGAAGGCCACCACCCAGATCGCCGGCGCAGATCTCGCTCCCAGCCCGAAGGCCACCGCCGCCGCGGTCAGCGTACCCGCACCCAGCGCGAACAGGGAGCGTGCGAAGGACGGCATCGTCCCGGGAGCACCGTGCGCGCCGCGTCGAACGATGACGGCGGCCACGGCGACCGAGGCGAGGGCCGTGAGCAGGTAGCGGAAATCGTTCCCCGTTGTTTGAAGCGCACGCAGGACGCCGAATGCCACGGGTGTCGCCGTGAGGGCAACGGAAGCAACGCGCAGGAGCATGCGGTTCATGTTCTGGTTCATCGTGTGCAGCCTGCACCTCGGGACCTAGCGCTTCTTTGCCGCCACGCCATTCCGGGCCACCGCGGCCTTCACGAGTGCCTTGAACGCACGTGCGCCGACCTTCTCGCCTTCGCGGATGTCGATCGCCCTTCGCGTGTTGCCTTCCAGGCTGGAATTGAACAGGCGCGACGGGTCCGGGATACTGGCCCCCCGGGCGAACGTGAGCTTCACGACCTTTGTGTACGTCTCGCCGGTGCAGATCAGCCCGTTGTGCGACCAGGCTGGAGTCTGCCACTTCCACTCCTCGGTCACCTCCGGGTCCGCCTCCATTATCAGGGCGCGGAGCCGGGAGAGCATCTCGCCCCTCCAGTCGCCCAGCGCCTCGATTCTCGCGTCGATCAGCCGGGATGGCGACCCGGCTCCCTTCGACGGGCTGTGCTTCATCGTGCCTGCCTCTCCGTGGGCTTTGCGCTGCGGCATTTCGTCGTGCGGCTGGCCGCCCGTTCGGACGGGGCCTTTGCGCCGGGACGTCGCCGGTTCAGCGACGCACCTGGATCATCTTCCACCCGTTCCCCGAGGGGTCACGAAAGCCGGCGTCCACGGTGCCGTAGCGATCCACGGGCTCCTGCGTGAACTCCACCCCCTGGTCGCGCATCCGGTCGCAGGCCGCTCGACAGTCGTCCACGACGAGCACGAGCGGCGGCATCGCGCCCTTGGCCACGATCGCGCGAAGTGCCTGCGCGGTTGCCTCGTCGTGCATCGGCGGCCCCGGCAGGAACAGGCCGAGTTGAAACGAGGGCTGGCCCGGCTGCTGCACGGTGAGCCAGCGGTAGTCACCATTGCGCACGTCGGTGTGGACGCGGAACCCGACTTTCTCGACGTAGAACGCGAGCGCCTCGTCCTGGTCGCGCACGTACAGTCCGACGACTTCGACACCCTGGCTCATTTGACAACCTCCGTTTCGAACCAGTCTATCCCGTCCGCGGCCGGCGTCGCTTCTCCGAAACTGCCATCGTGAGGTCCGGCCGGTGCACGGCGCGGACGATGCAGGCGGGCACGCGGCCGAGTTCCTGCGACGTGGCCCTCGCCTGCTTCCGGACCGCACCGGGACTGCCGCCGGTGATGTCGCGGAACGTGCGCCCGAACGTGCCCAGGCTTCCCCAGCCCGTCTGGAAGGCGATCTCGGTAATGGACACGTCGGTGTCGCGGAGCAGAGCCTTCGCCCGCTCGATGCGACGCGTGAGCAGGTACCGGTGCGGGGGGACGCCGAAGGCCTGCCTGAATGATCGCGCAAAGTGGCCCTCGGAGACACCACTTACGCGCGCCAGCCGCCGGACGGGCCATTCCTCGTGCGAGGCGGCGTCCATCCGGTCCTTCGCGCGCAGCAGGCGGCGCAGCAGCTCGGGGTCCTGGCTTGGGGGACCTCCGTTCAGGCCGCCTCCGCCGCCGCCTTCAGGTCGGGATCGGGAGGGCATCGGCTTCAGCGCACTGCCTTCTTCACGAGCGCGCTGATCCTCGCCTCCTCGGCGCCGGTCAGCTTCGTCAAGGCGAAGGCGATCGGCCACAGGGCGCCATCGTCGAGGTTCGCCGCGTCATTGAAGCCAAACGTCGCGTACCGCGCCTTGAACTTCTGCGCGCCCTGGAAGAAGCAGACGACCTGGCCATCCCGGGCATACGCCGGCATCCCATACCAGGTTCTCGGCGACAGGACCGGCGCACTGGCCTTGACGATCGCATGGATTCGCTCGGCCATGGAGCGATCCGGCTCCTGCATCTCGGCGATCTTCGCGAGCACGTCGCTTTCCCCGTCCGCATCGCCTGCGCGAGGACCCCGGCGCGCGGCCGCCTTCATCTCCCGGGCGCGCTCCCGCATCGCGGCGCGTTCCTCGTCCGTGAATATGTGGGAGGTCTTGCCGGTCGCGGCGGTGCTCTTTTCGGACTTCGGCGTGGCCTGCCTGGTGGTGCTGCTGGCGGATTTCCGCGTGCCCTTCCTTGCAGGTGCGCTCATGGAGACCTCGGCAACATGACGTGAGTTGGGCGTCTCGTGGAAGTTCGAACGTTGTCCCGGCTGCAGAGATTGTCAGGCGGCCGGCGGCACACAGACAGCGAGTCTGTCGGGGCAGACTCGCGCAGGCGATAGTCGACAATCTGGCCTCTCGCGCATTCGACGCGCACGTCCCATGCGACCAGCGGCGAGAGGGCGCGATGCTCGAAGACGAACTTGACGTGCCAGCGCGGCGCGTGACCGAGCGTCGGGCCGTTCCTCGTGCATCCGGCCGGCGCCGGCTGCGGACACGGCGCCCGTCGCCCCAACTGGCGAAGGACGAGGCTCTCGCGCCCCGGCCAGGACTGCGCGGCTGCCGGCGTTCCGGCGACGATGAGGGACAGCGATCCGGGGAAGAGCAGGCGGGCGGTCCGCATGCGAGAGCGCGTGGTCTACGTCGGCTTGTGTCGACCGGAGCGGAAGGCGGCGACCAACTCCTCCGGATTCTCAACCTCAGTTTCGACGCGCACGGTGCTGCTGATGAGGTAGAGCACCGCAATCGGGATGCCGATGACAGTGATGCACTCGAACCAGAAGACCAGCCAGCTGCCAAGGAACTGATATCGGACGAGTTTGGACATCGCGTGGTCTCCCCTGTCGGGCGGTCGTTCGTCGCCATCGCGGGACGGTCCCCCGTGCGATTGGCTGACGCTTGAAGCAGGATACTCACGATATCAAACGACGCGAGCCAACCGGGCACCGCGCTGCGAATCCTCTGCGCAACCATACGAGTCCGCGGCGGCCGCCGCAACGAGAGCTGGCGGCGTCCGCTCGATGGCGTCGTTCCTATCGACTGCTCGGGATCGCCCGCCAATCGCAACTCCCGGTGCGAACGACATAACGACGGAGGAAAGCCGCTGGTTGACCGCGGGCATCATCGGCCTGCTGCAGCACGATGACCGTGTCGCCCACGAACGTTACCAGCGGCCGGGGAGACTGGGGAGCAGGGATTGGGATGTCGGCGCAGGCGCGCCGTCGGGCAAGGTCGATCACCGTGAGTGCGTAGGTGCCCACCAGTCCCGTCTTCTCAAGCCTGCCGTCTTGAGTGAGGAAGCCCAGGGTGTGCGCTCCCATTGCGGACAGGCGAATCGGGACCGATCGATCATAGGCAAGATCGCGCGCCTTGGACGGGTCCCGCAGGAGATCCTCGAACAGCCCGGGGCGGACGCCCTTGCGCCGTACAGTGGGCACGGGAATCGTCTCCGCAGTGCGGCTGCCCCTGTCCCAGTGGTACACGGAGGGCGACACCTCGAAAACGGCAAAGACGCCGTCCGGGGTCTCGGTGAAGGTGACGCCTCCGAACCCCGCGTAGAGCTCTGGGTGCTTCTGGATGACCGGCGGCAGAACGCCCTCGCTCCCGAGACGCTGGCCAGTCGTGGTATAGCGCACGAGCGCGGTTCCGGAATCCACCTGGAGAACTCCGGCGAGAAGTGCGTCGCCACTGAACTGCAGTGTCGGGAGCCAGCCGGGCAGCAGGAAACTTGTGCGAAACCTGCCCGTGGCAAGGCTGTACACGACGACCCGCTGCTGACCGTTGTCCATGACCGCGAGCAGGGAGTCGCCTCCGATGGCAGCGTGTGACGGCCTTTCCAGTTCGCCGGGACCTCGACCCTTGCGGCCGAAGACGCGAAGGATCCGGCCGGCCGGTGAGATCTGGAGCACGTGGGCTTCGCCACCGTCAACGACATAGTAGTCACCATTCGGCGCCACTGCGACGTCGAAGGGTCGCGCCAGAAACAGACTGTCGTTCTCCGTGATACGAACGCTGTCGACGGGCCGAAGCAACCCTTCGGTGATGGCCGCCGGCTGCTGGGCGAGGATTGTCGGTGCCAGCAGCAACAGCGTTGCCACGAGGGTGCCAGGGTGGTTCATGCCTGCGAGCCTCCGTTCCTGCCGCCTAACGGGCCGTGTCCTGCTGCGCCGCGGCTCGAAGTGGAGCACAGGCGATTCGCGGGGTCGCAGTGGAGCCGCGAGGACCATTCAGATGCTGCGACTGTGGCTCCGGTGACTGTAACCCCGGCGGACACGCCTGACAAGAAACGCAAGCGGCCAGCCCGTCCCCGCGGCGGGGCGTTGACCAGCCGTCGGGTTGACGCGCAACCTGGCGCTGGAGGCCGCGCGCCAAAGGGATGGTGCACCTCAGCGACTGGTCAGGCGGCCTGACCTTTGGATCCCGCCGGGTGATGTGAGAATGCCAGATCCGCTCGGAGGGATGTCCGTGCCCTGACTTCTCTGCCCACGCGCAAAGCAGCTCAGTCGTCGATGGGCTCCAGGCCCGCAATAGCGTCCTTCATTGCCTGAATTTCCGCCGGGGAGTGTCCCTGCCAATCCAGGAGTTCGCATACGACCCGCAGCGGCTCCCGGGAGCGATAGGACTTCGTGGGATTACCGGGATACTTCTTGTCCGTCAGATTGGGGTCGTCCATGAACGAGCCGGTCGGTTCCACCACGTAGATTCGGCCTGGACCTTCGCCCTTGGCCAATTCCGCTCCCCAGGTCGCCGCGTGCAGGGTCTCGCTGAAGTAGACCCAGGGCGACCTCCGCTCGGTGTAGTTGGAGGAATTGCCGGGTTGAATCAGGTCCCCGGGCTTCAGGTCGGCCCGGGTGCCATGGTAGAATCGTCGTGCGCGGGTGTCGGAGGGCGTGAGTGGTGTTGCGGGATCACGCATGCTCATCTCGTCATCCAATGGTGGCAAGCATTCCTGCGGGAACAACCGGAAAAATCCATCTCGTGGGCTTGTCGTGCCTCTGTCCATCCAGCAACGCACCGTCCCGCGCTCAACCGATCGCGTTCGCAGTGAGAAAACGGAGGCTGCCTGACGGACGGAGTTCAGCTTCGGGCATTCAACACGCGGTTCGCACGGAGTGCCGCGAACCCGAATTGGACGAGACGGCCGCACGCGCGGGTTAGCCAGCGGCCTTCCACCGCTGACCCGGGTTGATTGACCAGGAGGAAGTCGCTCGCTCCGCGTGTCGTGAGCGAACCAGTCGCGTCTCCCCCTTCGATTCAGCTCTTCACCACGCCAATCTGCTGCAGCATCAGCAAGGCGTCCCAGTCAGTCATGTGTTCAGCGATCTTGCCGTTCGTGAAGTGACTGGTGTCTGTCCCTGTCACCGCCACTTGTTTGCCGGTACCGGGAGCTCCAAAGAACTCGCCTCGATGCGTCCCGCGAAATGTCCAGCGCTGCACGACCGTGTCCCCTTCGGCCACCGTTTCATCAATCGTGAAACGTCCGTCCGGAAACGCCGCACGGATTCCGGCAACCGTTTCCTCGAGCTGCTTCACACCGCGGAAAGGCGGGATCTGGCTGGAACGGAACTGTATGTCATCCGTGACCAACTCCTTTGCGGCCGTAAAATCTCCGCGATTCCAGAACTCGTCGATGCAGCGGCGCGCGACGGACTTGTTGTGATCGAACATCGAAGTCTCCCGTTATTGGTGATAACTCGGCTGGGTTGTTACCGCTCCGCCGGTGATTCCGGCGCACGGATCGGTCTCACCCACGCGCATTCGCAAGTCCGGCCAGCGGACGGGCGCCCGCTGCGGCCAACGGCGCCTCGGAGGCCGTGCAAGCACCGCTGTTGATGCCGGAAGCTGCCAGACTTCAATCGGAACACGTCGTTGGACGTCAGCAGCAGCGCCTTGTCGGCGGCCGCGCTACCGGGATCGCGCACGCCTGCTCGGCCACCCTGCTCGGCAACCCTACTCGGCAACCCTACTCGGCAACCCTACTCGGCAACCCTACTCGGCAACCCTACTCGGCAACCCTACTCGGCAACCCACTGCTTCGCCTGGCCGAACTGGCCATTGTGAAATACGCGAACATGCCCCGGGATCGCGAGCGCGAAGACCTTGATGGCCGCCCGAATCCACTCTACGTCCGAGACGACAGCCATCCTCTCCCACCCCGTGAGGTGCCGTAGCCCCAGCTTCATGTCATCCCACACCGCACCCGCATCG
This sequence comes from uncultured Gemmatimonadaceae bacterium, assembly GCA_963761075.1. Lineage (GTDB taxonomy): Bacteria > Gemmatimonadota > Gemmatimonadetes > Gemmatimonadales > Gemmatimonadaceae > CAVXFN01. The sequence continues at coordinate 32,654 of CAVXFN010000005.1, read as the reverse complement.
AAGCCAGCAAAGTCTTCGCCCAGGTGGTAAAGGAAACGAACCTTGGACTGGCGAGCGAATAGCGCCTCGACAGCTGGCATGATGACTGACTCATAGTCGTCTGCGGTCACCGTTCCCTTCGCAGTGAATCCGAGCACGTTCGGCGGAAGATCCGAAAGTGTTTCGACCATCTGTCGCCTCACATGGCTGAAGCGGGAAGTGCCTGCGCTCCGTGCGGCCGCCCAACGAACCGCGTGCAGCCGCGCTGCAGTCGATCGAGCATCAGCAGGCGCGCCACGACTGGCGCTACCATACGAGTCCGGCGCGACCGCTGCAAGGCGAGTCAGGCGGCGGATGCATCCAGACACAACCGAGGATGTCGAAGATCGCTCGCTTCGACGCGAGAGGAACGGCGGCAGATCGGCTCGCTTGGCATCGAAAGCACGTCTCGTCACGATCCTGCGAACAGGCAGCGCTGATTCGCTGCGAGGTCGCGACCGCTGGCACGTCACGCCCGCAGATTGCACGGAGGCGCCTGGCATCCGCGTGTGCCTCTCCTCAATCAGACACTCGCTTCGGATGCCCTGCATAACAGCCGGAGCTTGTGGTCCGGAATGTCGTCCGCATCCAACAGCGGAGCGGAAAGCCGGCGACAGCGACGACCGGCACTCGACACAGAGCCCGCAGCGCGTCGGCAAGGAAGCCGAATCGCAGGTGTGTTGCCGGGTCGACCAGTTGGAGCAGGAATTTGGGATAGCCAGGCTGCGGCAGGTGGAAATGCGATACGAGATCGTCACTCGTCACCGTGTGACGGACCACGTCGATATTCTCGGCCGCAAAATCGACGTCGACGGCAGCATCGGCTCGTGTCCGAGCGCCATGCGTGCCGTCGACGTGGATGCCGATGGCCGCGCCTCCGGTCAACACGCGCGGCCGTCCTCCACGTGCGCCATGAGCCGACGCCGGCAGTCGTGCAGCGCTTCTGAAGTCATCGGCAGGTGGTCGTCGCGAAACGGACTGCGTTCAGCCGCGCCGCGGGACAACCGAGGCTGCCGTGAGCGCAGCGGAAAGCAGCCTGCCATGCGCGTCCGCGGCGACGACTGCAACGGCCGCAGGGCGGCACAGGCGTTTTAGCGAGCTGGCCTCAGCGACCGTGCGCTGACTCCGGTGCCTCAGCCAGCAATGACCAGGTCAAACGCCCTGGGCGGACGCAACTTCGTAAAGTAGTACTCTTCGGCCGCATCCCAGCGCTCGTGCCAGGTCGCGAGAAGCGCCGGCTCCTCGCGCGCGGCCAATCGGGCCAATCGAGCGGCAGTCGGAGCCTCGATCAATACGGACAGGTTGACCACGTCGCCAAGTTCCGGCCGAGCCGAGCAATCGTCGCCGGGAATAGTGACGGGCGCTGGTTCTCGACGCACGCTCTGCGGGGACATACCATAGGTCCCGTCCGCGCGCGGGCCGGCGGCAAAATCAAACGGATGCCACAGCGCCGGCCGCCCGGCAAGCAACGGATCGAGCGCGCTCCGGCGCATGCGTCGCCAGTCAATTGCATCGCGCGTACGCTCGGCGGCCGTTGGGCCTCCCAGCCCGCATTCGTCATCGCGGCCGCGAAGACATCGTCCGTGAGAATCACCGTCGCTCCCAAGTAGTTGGCCAGCGAGGCAGCGACGGTTGATTTGCCCGCACCACTGCGGCCATCCAGCGCGACGACGACGGAAGGTCCGTATTGATCGAGCAGGTGTCGGACTGCATCCATGATCGTATGCATCATTCGGCTCAGTGAGACTATCGCTGGTGCAGCCCAACGCCGCCGCGCTTCGCTGCGGCGTTTCATGATAGTTGCCGCCGCGGATGGTCAATGCAGCGATCACTGTCGTTACCGCTGGACACACCTACGCGTTCGTCCCGGCACTGTACAGGTAGCGCGATGTGTGCGGCCTGACGGACCGCGTTCAGCTGCACCACCCGAGAGTGTGCGGCGGCAGCGGCAGCGGCTGTCAGGCGGTGCCACCGGGCCGACGACGGGCGACCCAGTCGAGCCGCGGGCGGCCGAACAAACGGCGCAGCACAAGGAAGATGGCGAAGAGGAGGCCGGAGACTGCCAACCAGCCGGCGAGTTCGAACGGCCAGAGGTTGTGAGAGGTAGGATCGCGGGCCGCAGCCACCGTCAGCCAGGGGCCCCACACGGCCAATGGCAGCACGGGCACCCACGCGAGGACCTTCCATTCGTCGTGCGACCGCCTGGCGAGGGCCGAGGCGAGGAGACCCACCAACACGGCTGGGAGGCAGAACCCGATGGCGGTGGCGACAAAGGTCAGTACTGGCACGGGTGGGCCTGGAAATAGTGTCGGCAACCGTCTTACGCCCCAGTTGAGTTGCGGGCGACTCCCATCAAATGCGAGCGCAGCGAGCACCCTCAGATCGCCCGACCGCTTCAACGTTCGTTGAATGGCCTGCACGACGAGATCAGGACATCTCGCTGCCGGTATGAGACCGAAGCACCTGCCGGGCGGCGTCGCAGTTCGTTCTGGTTCGCGCATTGGCCGCGAACGTTGCCACAATTGACATGAACTCCTGCAGGCGTGCCGCGGCTGCTGGTGGAGGCGGCAGGTTCGCGCCGCATCGCGAATGTCACTGGATGGACCGCCGGATGGTGCCCGGCACGAGTTGAATCTGTTTCGCAAGCGCGTACGCGGTCGGAAGGTCGCTGTCGCTGTGTACGAGGATGCGGCCGATGAGGAACACCGAATCGCTCGGCGACGAAATCTGCTTCATCCCCCCCGGCACCTGTCCTTTCCAACCCGGTCCCGTGATGAGATAGTCGCCCGCCTGCGTACCGGTGGTGCGTTTGCCGACGTAGGCGAAAATGGTGTTGTTCGGAGCAGTGAACTGCACGCTGTAATAGCGACCCGCCATCTCGGGCACATGCAGGACTTGAGGCCCATGCCTCAGGTCCAGCACGCCGGCCGTAATAAGCGTGTCGTGGTTCACGCCAGTAGTTGCCAACTTCGTGGCGGAGGCCGGCGGATGGAGAGGATCCGCAAAAAGCGCCTGAGGTTCGGTCGCGAGCGTATTGATGGGGATTGGACCCTCGAACCCTTTGGTGAGGATCGCCCGCTTGTATACCTTGAGAAAGATGTGCGGCCAGAAATAGATGATGAGGAACCATACCGCGCCTGCCACGGCACAGAATAGAAGCAGATTGCCGTATCGCATGGGCGTCATCGTTTGATTTCGACAACCGGCGGCACGGCATACCTGCCGTCGAGAACGGTCGCGCCGGGCATATACGCGCGCAGCCAGAGTCGAAAGTTGCCCGAAGGCGCGGGTAGCCAGTTGGATTCATGCCCCGCCGGGGCGGTGACTTGGATATGGACATCCACTGAGCCGTCCGCATTTGCTGCGAGGCCCGAGCGATCGCCGACGAGGTACCGATTGAGCGGATTCGCCACGAAGCGTTCCTTCGCGTCGGCCATGGTCAGCGACCAGAACGCGTCGTTGGGCGGGAGCCCTTCCGGTGGGAAGTGGATGATGTAATCGTGTTGTCCGGAGAGCGTGCGGCCCGCGCCATCCACGTTCGTCTTCCAGTACATCGCCTCTTGCGGCACGTTGATCGGGCCGGGAAATATTCGGGTGTGCGCGGCCCGCGTGAACATGCCGTTGCCCGGCAGGCCACACCCGAATGCGGTGACCCAGCCATTGCTTCTCGCGATCTTGATCCTCGCGACAATCTCAATCGTGACGACCGCCAGCCCGAACCCGACGAAGAAGCCTTGAATCAGCGCATTGCGCAGAGTCAGTGAATCGGCAAAGAGGAACCGTCTCATGACAACGTAGCTGCATACTGCGCCGATAAGCGTAATGTAGATCCTGTACGTTCTGTCGCTCATCATGATTCCTCGACGGCGCTGCGGTGGCTTCGCGACCAGGATACCTTCGCCGCTATCTCGGCGGCCTCGCGCTCAATCCGCGTGATTGTCAGACATTCGCCGCTCCCCTCAATCTCCACAAGACCCGGTACCCAGCCGCTTCCAAGGAGCATCGCCGTACCCGCGCAGGCAACACGTGGCGCGGCCTGTCGGCGACGAGTGAAGACATCGTCGTTCTCCTTGAGCCCTTCCGAGGGCACAAATCACGCTTCAGGTGTTGGCTCCGCCGCATGAACCAGTCCGGCACGCTCGGCGGCGGAGTACGACCGATATCGCCGTCGCCGCTCGTCGAGTGTGGGCGTGGCACACAGGAACGGGTGAATCCGGCTCCCGGACAAGGTTCAGCCGCCCGGGGGCACGCCGGCACGTCAGCGCTCACGAGAGCGCGGCGTGACGTCGACCGAGCGCCTGCCGCAGGAACGCGAGGACGCTTCGATCGAGCGGCATGCCGCTGACGTCCTGGCGGTTGAGCCGGGCCACCCAATAACGGGTGTACTCGCGCATTGCCTTCACGTTAGGCGACCGCGTGTCATCGCGTGGTCCCCGGAGGAGTTCCGGGGTACCCTGCCCGGTCTGCAGGCAGTCGATGAGCCGGTCCTGCTCGGTGGCGAGGTCGTGCTGTTCCGTGACGTGCTCGGTGCCTTCCACGGCGAGCGCATCCCGTGCCCAGCCACGCACGGTGGCGAGTGGCTCGCCCGCAGAGAGCCCCGCGTCGATGGCGTGCTGGTGCCCATAGGAGGCGAACTCGAGGTCGCCGGCCGCGCGAGCTGCGTGGCTCGCGATCATGAAATGCTGCCAGGCCATGCGGTCGTCCTCACTCAGCTGCTGCAGGATGATGCCGTACGTGGCGAGCGCCTTGCCATGGTGGTCGAACGCGGTCTGCTCCAGCAGCTGGAGTCCAGTTGCTCCGAGCCGGCGCGCCAGCCCGGGGCTGCTCATCATGAGGCTCATCGTGCCCGCATTCATGAGGCACTGTGGGCAGCTCGGGCTGTTGCCGTGGCGCCGCAGGAGATCGAACTGCGTGGCGACGAGGACAGGGACGAGCGTGGCGCGTGACAGGAATGCGGGCACCAGCAGGCGCGACAGGATGCGGTCGACGGCGATGGCCCGCACGTCGGACATCCGCGGCTGGTGGGTCAGCGTGCGCAGGTCGGTACGCGTCAGCGCCCACTTGAAGCGCACGACGGCCGCGATGACCGTCGCCAGGGAAGGATGCGGCGGCACGCGGACGTCGAGCCGGCGGAGCGCAGTGCTCCCGGCCTCGATGCACGCCGCGTGATCGCCCTCGGCCGACGGCTTCCTGTTCTATGTAATGCCGTTCAATAGAAGGGAAGACACTGCGGGACCGGCTGAAGCGGGAGACGCAACGCGACGTGGACGGGGCCGTGCGGATCACCACCGACGTGGCGGATGAGCTGCAGTCGTGCACGGCGTGATCCACTGCGTCGCGAACCTGCGACGCGTCTGGCTCTCGTAAGGTCGCGTTCGTCGGCCATCATCGCGGCAACGTACGACGCGAACTCGACCATGTGGCTTCGCCAGGCGAATCGAGCGAGCGACGCCGACCGCGGCGAATCCCATGTCGAACTGCAACATCCGCAGCACTGAATAGAAAGGGACGAGGAGAATGAAGGCCCGCGCGGATGGAAGATCTCCGTGTCCCACGCTCGACCCCGATTCGCCGGTGGATGACCAGGGGGTGGGGCTGAACGCGGTGCCCGCGGCGAGCAAGATGCCCCGGAACATGGGCAGTGGGGCGCGCTGGCCACCCTGCGCGAAGGCGACGATCGCGCCGAGCGAGCCGCCGCCGCCCCCGCCGATGATGCCGCCATGCAGCGACGCCAGGCGATCGTGGAGCCACTCCCCGACGTCGATGGTCGTGCGACCGGCACGGACGAGGACCGAAACCTGCACCTTCCGCTGTCGGTCGGTCGACGCGCACTTGAGCGACCGGCCCACGATGGTGCCGTGCCGGCGTCGTTCGCCGGGGTCGAGGATTGGAGGCTCCTTCGCCATCCACGCCGTTTCTCGCGCCTACTGGATCTCCCGCGCCGTCGAAAGCGTGGAACGCCCGACACGGCAACAGCAACCGCCGGACACCAGCCAAGTCAGGTGGGACTCAAGGTACGCTGGGACCTTCCGCCATGCCCCTTCGTTCGCTTAGCACCCGCGTCGCCGTTCCGGCCGGCCTTGTCGCGCTGGTCAGCGTGGCGATGTTTGCATACGTCCTCATCCGCATTCAGCGCGACGAGGCGCTGCACGAGATCATCCGTGGATCAGAGAGCATCTCGGAGGCGATCCTGTTGAGCCTCGACCACGACATGCGCGACGACAGGAGCGACAGGGTGCAGGAAGTCGTTGAGGCCATGGGCCGGCACGAGGGCATCGAGCGCATCCGCGTCTTCAACAAGGCCGGGAAAGTCGTCTACTCGTCGCAGCCGCAGGACGTGGGGAGCGTCGTGGACACCCGGGCTGAAGCCTGCTCGCAGTGCCATAAGGAGGGCGTGACGGCGGCTCCGCCGGCTCCGGACCTGGATCCTCGCCACCGATCGCGCATCTATACGAACGGGGGCGGCAGGCGGTTGCTGGGAACCATTTTCGTGATCCGGAATCGCACCGGATGCCAGGGTTCGAACTGCCACATGCCGGTGGCGGAACAGAAGGTGCTGGGTGTGCTGGATGTCACCAGTTCGCTGGAACCGGCGTGGGCCCGGCTGGGGGAGGCGACGCGGAACGCCGTGCTCCTGTCCCTTGCGGCCGCGTCTCTCATCACGGCCACGCTCATGCTGGTGATCCGGCGCAGCGTGCGGCGTCCTCTGGACCGCCTGGTGGCGGCCAGCAGGCTGGTGGCGACCGGCGGGGACCTCGCCGGATCGAGCTCGCGGAGCACCACGCCGACATCCGTGCGTGCCGCCAGGACTCAGATGGCGCTCCCGGACGGCACCGCCCGCGAGATCCGGATTCTCGCGGCAGCGTTCAATGAAATGATCGAGAGCTACGCCAGCTCCAACCGTGGCCTCGAGGAATGGGCCAATTCGCTGCAGGGGATGGTGGCCTCCAAGGCGCGCGAACTCACCGAAGCCCGCGTTCAGATCGTGCAGGCGGAGAAGCTGTCGTCGGTCGGGTTGGTCGCGGCCGGCGTAGCGCACGAACTGAACAGCCCGCTCATGGCAATACTGACATTCGCTCACCTTGTTCGCGACAGCCTCCCACCGGGCAGTCACGCCATCGAGGACGTCGGGATGATCGAGCGCGAGACGAAGCGTTGCGCGACCATCATTCGCCAGCTCCTGGATTACGCGCGCCAGCAGGAACCGGACCCGGCGAGGAGGCCCTGTCGGGCGGATACGTCGTTGCTCGGAGCGCTGGAGCTGCTCAAGGGAGAGCTGCAGAACGGGCGGATTGCCGTCTCGGTCTCCGTGGCGCCGGACCTGGCGGACGTGGAGATCAACGACGCCCAACTGATGCAGGTGTTCGTGAATCTCATTGTCAATGCCGTCCACGCAATGCCGGAGGCGGGCGATCTCTTCATCGACGCGTCCACCGTCACGGTGGAGGAGCCACCGGAGGTGGATCCGCCCCTGGACTCCGGCGCGCAGATGGTGCGCATCTCGCTCCGGGACACCGGCACGGGCATACCTCGAGAGAACCTCGACAGGATCTTCGATCCCTTCTTCACCACGAAGCCCGTGGGCAAGGGCTCCGGCCTGGGACTCTCCGTCTCACTCGGCATCGTGCGCAGTTTCGGCGGCACGATACTGGTGGACTCCGACGGCGAGTCCTGGACGGAGTTCATTGTCGTGCTCCCCGCGTGTGGCCCGGCCGCTCAGGCGGCGGCGACATGAACGGCGACCGCGCCTGGGCCGAGCCCCCTCGCGTGCTGGCTGTGGACGACGAGCCCGTGGTCTGCGAGAGCATCCGCCGCGTTCTGTCGGAAGAGGGCTACCGCGTCACCACCACCACATCCGCCCGCGAGGGCATCGATCTGCTGGCGCGGGAGGAAATCGACCTGGTGCTCCTGGACATCAAGATGCCGGACCTCGACGGCATCGAGTTCCTGCGCCGCGCCCGCGCGCTGTCACCGGAAACCGAGGTCGTCATTGTCACGGGGTACGCCACGATCGACACGGCCGTGGAGGCGATCAAGCTGGGCGCCTTCGACTACCTGGAGAAGCCTGTCAGTCCACCGCAGCTCATCGTGGCGGCCGCGCGCGCCCTGGAGCGTAAACACCTGATCGACCTCACGCGCCAGTTGCGTTCGGAGATCGAGACCCGCCACCGCATAGGCAACGTGATCTGTTCTTCGCGGGGGATGCGCAAGGTGATGCAGCTCGTTGCCAAGGTGGCGCCAGCAACCAGCACGGTGCTCATCACTGGCGAAACGGGAACCGGGAAGGACGTGATTGCGCGCGCCATCCACTACAACAGCCCGCGGCACCAGGCGCCGTTCGTGGTCGCGGACTGCGCCTCTCTGGCCGACTCACTCCTGGAGAGCGAATTGTTCGGCCACGTGCGCGGAGCCTTCACCGGCGCCATCAAGGACCGCAAGGGGCTGGCGGAAACGGCGCGTGGCGGCACGCTCTTCCTGGATGAGATCAGCACCATTTCGCCACACCTGCAGGGAAGCCTTCTTCGCCTGCTCCAGGAGCGCGAGATCCGTCCTGTCGGATCCGACAAGCCGATCCCGGTGGACGTGCGCATCATCGGCGCCACCAACCGCGATCTCCAGGAACTCGTGCGGCAGGGGACCTTCCGCGAGGACCTGTTCTACCGCTTGAGCGTGTTCGCCATTGCCCTGCCCCCGCTGCGTGAACGGCGGGAAGAGATCCCGCTCCTGGCCCATCATTTCATGAGCCGATTTTCCGAGGAAGTGCACAAGGCTGTCGATGGCATCGCCCCGCAGGCGATGGCTCTCCTCGAAGCGCATGACTGGCCAGGCAACGTGCGCGAGCTGGAAAACGTGATCGAGCGCGCCGTCCTGCTGACCGACAGTGGGGTGATCGGTCCGCTTGTGATTCCCCTGGATCAGGCGATGGAGAGCGCGCAGTGGCGCGACGTCCCGTCCGACGCCGGGATGCTGGCACAGGCCAAGAAGGAACTGAGGGCCGGCTCGGTGGAGAGCCTCGAACGGCTGTTCGTCCTGAAGGCGTTGCGCGAGGCGGAGTGGAATGTCACGATCGCCGCCCGCTCCGTCGGGATGCAACGACCCAATTTCCACGCCCTGATGCGGAAGTACGGGATCAGCGCCAGAGGATCTTCTGGCGAGGCCGCCGCGGAATAGGGGGCCATCGGGATTTCGTGCGGGTGCTGGGTAGTATCAGCTCGTCGGCGTGACAACTGACCATCGGCAACCGGATGGTTGTGCTCCGACGCCACCGAGGCGGCATGGTGCGTTGGGGTGGCTCACGCGGAGCCGCGAACGCCGCGGAGATGGTGGTCGCTCACGCGGAGCCGCGGAGGTCGCGGAGGGGGAACCGGCTGAGAGACCCGGATGACATCGCGGCCACGATCGTGGATGCCTCGCTCCACGTGCACCTGCTCAACCTTGGTGCTCAGACACTCCGGGAGACGCTGCGTCGAATCGTGAACGGTCGTCAGCCCACCGCGTCTTCGCGGCTCCGCGTGAACCAGCGGATCACGCGAGGAGTGAACCCGAGCGCCGGCAACAATGGGATTGCGCTCCGACACCACCGATGACGTAAGGTGCGTTGGGGTTGCTCACGCGGAGCCGTGGAGGCCGCGTAGGGGGACCCCGGGTGAAAGACCTGGATGAGATCACGGGCGCGATCGTGGAGCCTCGCTACCGATACTGCGGGAGGGGTTGCGTCGAATCGTGAACGGTCTTCAGCCCTCCGCGTCTTCGCGGCTCCGCGTGAACCAAAGCGTTGCGGCGGGCCGAAACAGGGAGTCGAGGCCCGTTCCTCCCCCCCGCGCGGCAGGACGATCTCTGATCCACGCGCCCACGCCGGCGCTGGCTCTCGGCGCGTGAATATGCGCCGCATACACCATCCGGCCGAGGCGTGGTCCGCGACCTTTCCCTTGGGGGCCGGAGGTCCTGCCCCGGCTCGCTGACCGGATTTCGCGCCGAAACTGTATAAGCATCACATACATCCGGCGTCGTCGGGGCCTGCCCAGGGATGTGCGGTCGGCGGGGTTCAACACGCTGGATCTCATGCACTTGCGAGATCCAGCTGCGGCTCGCGAGCGCGCGGCACGTTCGATGCCTCTCTCGGGGGCGCCAGTCCAGCGCGAATCATGGTGATCCACCCCGGATTGGCACTCGACACAGGAATCTCACGGTGCTCTCGCTATCAGGCGCGATATGCTGCCTGGCCGATCGCCAGGCCTCCACGGGGCGCTCCCCCGTGTGGTACGGCAGCATCGAGGAGTTCCTGGACTCGCAGCATCTCTCGAGCATCCTGCTCCTGGTCGTGCGCTGGGACCGGTTGCCGAAGGGGACGCTGCTGTTGACGCTCGGAAGGCTGGCCCAGGAGTACCCGGCAATGCAGAAGATCGTGCTGATGGCCGGGCCACCGCCCCTTCCGATGGCGCTGTACCTCACTGCCTGCGGCGTGGACATGATCTGGACAAACATCAATGAACGGCTGGACACGGTGGTGCGCGGGTTGAGCGATCGCCCCGACGGACATGGCAGCCTGACCCGGCTCGCAGCGTGTTACCCGAGGAGGAAGTGAACATGCAAACCAATGATCGAACGAAAGTCCTGTTCGTGGACGACGAAGAAGGCGTCCGAACCAGTTGGGGCCGATACCTCTCGGGAAGGGGCTTCGACGTGGACACGGCGGCAGATGGCGACCAGGCCCTCGCCAGCCTCAGCACGCGTCCCCCCGATGTGGTGATTTCCGATTACAAGATGCCGGGCGCTGACGGGCTGCTGCTCCTGCAGCACGTGAAGAAGATGCATCCAGACACGCCGTTCATCATGCTCACCGGGTGGGGCAGCGACGACATCGAGCGGAAGTCCAGGCAGATGGGAGCGTTCGGCTACCTGAGCAAACCGGTCGATCCCGGCACGCTCACCAGCCTGCTGACGTCCGCCGTGCAGTTCAGGCTCCAACCGAGAGCGACAAGCGAGCTCCAGGCTGCGACGTCGGAGACCATGGCTGCGGCGGCGGTTGCGGTTCCTGCGCTCGCGGCCGCCGTTGCGGCGCCGGCGACCACGCTTGCGGTTCCGGCCCTTCAGGTGGAGCGGCCTGCGCTTGGCCGCGTCCGGGAGGTGGTCAAGCTCGGTGCCATGCTGGTGGGCGCCCCACTCCTGGGGTTGGCCTATGTGATCTTCTTCCCCGTGATCGGCTTCGGCGCGCTCTTCTACGTCGTTGGCGAGGCGGCATGGGGCACCGTGCGCAAGGCAAGATCCGCTCGAACGGCCGGTGCCTGACCATGAACGCCGCGCAAGGGAAGCGCGACTCCGGTCATCGGGAGACCGGCCGTGTCCGGAGTCGCGTGGATGGACCAGGGAGACTGGCGGTTGTGCTCGCGCTGGTCCTGGGACTCCCACTCGGGGCCCAGACTCCCACGGCGCGCAGTGAGCGGCAAGTGTGCGTGGGGTGCCACGAGGGAGCCGGGGCCAAGTACGACGGAGCCCTCGCCCATGCACCGTCGCTTACGTGCCTGAGCTGTCATCACATCGACTTCACCAAGGACGCGCGCGAAGCCGTGGCTCGCCGGGAACAGGCGTGCCAGTCATGCCACACCCGGCTTGCCCCGACCCATGTCGACGCCCGCGTTCCGTGCAGCGGTTGCCACAGCATCCACGGGGACAAGCCGGATGCGGCACGACAACCGTCCTCCACGACCTGCTCGAGCTGTCATTCGCGGCCGCACTCGCTGCACGAACCGACGCCCGGCCAGTCGCAAGTCGAGTGTACGGCTTGCCACACGCTGCACGGTGACTCCGATCCGCGTGTGAGAAACGACAGGGTAGCGAAGGCATGCACCTCCTGCCACGAGGGAGTGCATCCGTCGCATGCCGGGGTTCCCGGGTTTGCCCGCCAGTGCACGACCTGCCACTCTCTGGCGCGCGGCGCTCCCGTTGCGCCGGCGGCCGATGAGTTGGTGCGGACATGCACCGGCTGTCACGAGAACGTGCCACCGGCACACGGGACGCGCAAACACCAGACGGCGGGCGTGCTGTGCACGGATTGCCACTCGCTGGATCGGGATCCCCGACTGCCAGCGGCTGCGGTGGTCATCGCGGGCCGTTGCAGCGCGTGCCACGCCGAGGAAATGCGCGACTATCTCGCCGGAGGCCACTCGTCGGGTCTCGCCCCGGACGGACCGAATGCGGATGCCCCCACGTGCGTCACGTGCCATCCGCAGCGACCGGAAAGCGCCGATGAGGACATGCGCCTCGCAATTACCATGCGCTGCGTGGGGTGTCATTCGAACGACTCACTGGCACGGAAGTACAACCTGCCGCGGGCTGCCGGCGCCACCTACCTGGCGGACTTTCATGGCGCCACGATGCGCTTTCGGTCGGAGCAGCCGCAGGGGCCGCACGGTCCCGACGTGATGATCTGCGCCGACTGCCACGGTGCACACGCGGTGGGTCTGCGGGACAGCTCGGCAGTGCAGAACGCTTGCGCGAGCTGCCACACGGGCGCGGATGCGAAGCTGGCCGGCGCCTGGCTGGGGCACGAGCCCCCGGGTCCGCGAAACGGGATGCTGGTCTGGATGGTGCGGCTCATGTATACCGTGCTCATCCCCTTCATGCTGCTCGGGCTGATCATCTACATCGCGTTCCACTTCTTCGACCAGCGGCGCAAGGGCGCGAAGGTGCTGGCGGCCCCCGGGCTGCGGCGATGGCTGGATCGGCTGGCTGGCGACGGACACACGTCCGAAGCAAGCGTGGAGCGCTTCAGCCGCGTCGAACGCATCGAGCACCTGGTGGTGATGGCGTGCTTCGTCCTGCTCGTGGTCACCGGCCTGCCGCAGCGGCTCCCCGAACTCGGGGTGTCGATGGCCATCGTGCGGTTTCTCGGCGGCATCGCGGCCACTCGCCTGATCCATCGCGTGGCGGGGTTTACCTTCGTGGCGCTGCTCGTGTTCCACGTGGGCCGCGCGGTCATCGCGGCGATGCGGACCCGGCGGATGCCCGCCATGGTTCCCACGCGCGCCGACTTCCACGAGGTGCTGGATACGATCAAGCACTTCACGAAGGGCACGCCACGGCCGCGCGTCGGGAAGTTCGACTTCGCGCAACGCTTCGAGTACTGGGGACTCTTCCTGGGTGGCGTGGTGATGAGCGTCACGGGCGTCTCCCTGCTGTTTCCGGAGTTCGTTGCGCGCGTGCTCCCGGGTCAGGCGCTGGCGGTGTTCCGAAACCTGCATGGACTGGAAGCAACGCTGGCAGTGCTGGTGGTGACCCTGTGGCACGCCTGGGGTGTCCTGCTTCGTCCCGAGATCTTCCCGCTGGACTCGTCCATCTTCACGAGGCGGATCACGGTCGAGCGACTGAAGGAGGAGTATCCCCTGGAGTACGACCGGCTGTTTCCGAACGGGGACTAGAACGCGGGGCGCCGTTGGCCAGCGGAACAACCGGCCAACGGCGCCGGACGTGTCAGCCGAGCGTGTGTGCGGGGCCAGCGCGGCCCCTGACGGCGAACGCAAGTCTGTGGAACGCGCTCAGAGGTCACGAGCTGCCGAGGGAACCGTGCGCGCCTGCGACGAGCGCGAGTTCCTCGGCGCATTCCATATCACGGTGCGCTGCCGCACCAGGAACACGCGCCCGGCAGCAGCTGGGGCAGGGCCCGGATCTCGGCATCCAGAGCCCAGGTCACCGGCAGCAGGTGTACCCGCGCCAACCGGCGACCAGGAGTCCTCCCGAAACGTGGAACCGGGAACATGTGCCCCACGTCGCCGGCAGGCGACGCCGACGCTCTCCGGAGGTCGTGTCAGGTGACACTCGCGCGACAGTGGAGTGCTGCGGGGAAGGGTGGCCTCGTCAGGTCGTTAGCGGAAAGAGATATTGCGAACGAGTAGCACAGTGCAGATTCCGAAGGACGGCACTGTCCCTGGTCACCGCCACGGTCGCTCCGCTGAGGTCAATCCCGGCATCCGCACGCAGCACGCTGCGCCAGGTATCAGGGTTTGACTCAGGGCAGAAGAGCACTGCGTCGATGATCCACGCGCCCGGGTCCCACGGTCCGGGTCCAGCCTGACAGATCTTGCCGGCGACAGCGTCTCGGTGCATGGGGTACTCACCGGCGTCGGACCGGACCCGCTCGAGCTCGCGGAGCGTGCGACAGGTCTCGAACGCCGCCTTCTCAACGGCCCATGTGCGCCATCGCGGAGGAATCGAGTCCTGTCCGGCCGCGACGCACGGCACGAGGAAAGCGAGCGCGTAAATCGCGCATTGTGCGATGCCGCGCGAACGACTCTCGAGGTGACGGGAATCTGGTGACATGATGGATTCTGGCGTCACCTGACGGACCGCGTTCAGTTGCGCCGCGAGCAACAGATGCAGCACCTGGCGCAGCACAGGTGCTGCTTCAACGCCGCCGTCGCCGAGCTGCTGGTGGCCGAACGCCTCGCCAATCCCCACTGGGGCGCGCGGAAACTCCTCAAGGTGCTCCGGAGGCGGCATCCGCGCCTGCGCACGTGGCCGGCCGCGAGCCCCGCCGCGGATCTTCTGGCGCGGCGGGGCCTGGTGCACCATCGCCGGTCGGCACGCGCGCTTCCTCCTCGCCTGTCGTGGACTCCTCTCCACGCAGACCGTGACGGCGCGCCCCGTCTTCGAGCGGACCTTCCCTGAGCCTGCACGAACGCTGCGGCCGGAGCGCATTCGCGTTCGGGCTAGAAGAAGGCGCTGAGCGCCATGTACGCGGAGACCGGCTGCGGTCCGTACTCCGATCGTGGTCCCGTCGGGGACGTGCCGGCGCCGGTGGGCAGGAAGGCACCGACCCGCAGGTTCGTCTCGTTCGTCAGCGAAATGGACAACGCCGGCGAGACCAGCGCGCTCCCGTCACGCACGTTCCAGAGCGCCAGCAGTTCCGCCGACACGAGGGGGTAAACCTGGAACGAGCCTTGCGCCGCCACTTCATCCCGGCCGAGCACCTGCAACTCCTGCCGCGTCGCGGCAGGCGACATCGCGACAGCCGCGAGATCGGACGGACGCGACGCGCCAAACGGATCGTGCTGGTATTCCACCACCGCGTACAGGTCCCGGCCGACGAGGCTGAACCGGCGATCGATGCCAACGGCGGCGCGGACGACGGAACGATCGACCGTATCGCGCCGAACTTCAGCTTCGGCACGCACTGCCGACCCGGCGACCGTGCGGGTGACGCCGATTGCTGCCGCGGCCTCGTCGTGCAGCGTCCCGCCCCATGCCGACAGCTCCCATCCCCGGACCTGCGTCTTGCCGCGGACCAGCGCCGTCACGGTTCGACCCCCGGGCGTGTCGGCGCCGCGGACGACAAGATCGACCACCGTGAGCTGGCCTGCATACCACTGCACCCGCCCCGCGTCGATGCCGGTGCGGTATTCGCGGAACGGATCGGAAGGGTCGAACGGCACGAACGGGTCGGCCGGGCTGAGAAAGAGCGTCGTGGCCCAGGACACCGCTTGCCGTCCAAGGGTTGCCGTCACGGGGCCGCGCGCCCAGGAGAGATTCAGCCGATCGAACCGGTGCCGCCAGGTCACGCGCGTTCCCTGGTGCACGGTCCAGCCGAGATGCAGCCAGTCGCCGCTGGCGCCGACGGCGCCAAGCGGCACCGCACTGGCGCCGGCGTCGCTCCCATCGCTCCACAGGAGCGTGTGTTCGTACGCTACGCCAAGCGACAACGCCCCGATCGCGGGCGTCCACATGAGGCGTGCCCGTTGTGCGTCGAGGGCACTGGCGCTTTCTCCGTTCGCCGCACCGACGCCGACGGCGACGTTTTGGTAGTAGCCGGAGACGACCGGGGCCTGCGCATCAGCGCGATCCGCGGCGCATGCCAGCACGGCGCAGAGCACACCGAACGCCAGGCCCCGGACGTCCGGCACGGGCGCCTCACGCCGCATGCTGCGGCAGCTCGTCGCGTGCGATTTGTCCGTCCACGAGATGGATCAGCCGCCGTGCGCGGTCCATCACCCGCTGGTCGTGCGTCGAAAAGACGAACGTCGTGCCTTCCTCGCGGTTGAGCTGTTCCATGACGTCGAGCAATGCATCGCTCGTCACCGAATCGAGGTTGGCCGTGGGTTCGTCCGCCAGCACGAGTGCCGGGCGCCCGACCACGGCGCGCGCCACGGCGACGCGCTGTTGCTGCCCCCCGGAGAGCTTGCCCGGACGCCGGTCCTCGAGACCCGTCAGGCCGATCCGTTCGAACAGCGTGCGCACGCGCTGCCGTCGTTCCTGTGCAGGCACGCCGCGCAGCAACAGCGTGAACTCGGCGTTCTCCAGCGCCGTGAGCACTGGGAGCAGGTTGTACGCCTGGAAGACGTAGCCGATGCGCTCGAGCCGGAGATGGGTCAGCTCGCGGTCCGTGAGCCCCGTGATCTCGCGACCATCGATCCAGATGCGTCCCTTCGTGGCGTGCGTCAGGCCGCCAAGCAGGTTGAGCAGTGTCGTCTTCCCGGAACCCGACGGTCCCGCGAAGGCGACGAAGTCGCCATGCGCCACTTCCATGCTCACGCCGCGCACCGCCTGTACCGGCGCCGCGCCCTCGTCGTAGATCTTCCACAGGTCGTCGGTCCGTACGGCGGGTGCTGCGGGGTCTGATCGGGTCATTGGTCGACCTGCATGGCGTCGGCGACGTCGATGCGCGTCGCCTGCCACATGGGATAGAGGGAGGACAGCGCGCCAAGCGCGAGCACGACGATGACGCCCTGCCAGATGCGCGACGCGTGCACAACGGGGTAGATGATCGGACTGACAATCGCGCCCGATATGGAAAGCTGGTCGCCGAGTGCGGCGCTGAGGTCCAGGCCCGTGTGACCGAGCGCCGAGATGACCCCGAAGCCGACCGCCAACCCGAGCGCGCCGCTCGCCACGGCGAGCATCACGCCCTCGGCGAGCACCACCAGCGACGTCTCGCGGGCGGAGAGCCCGAGGGCCCGCATGACGCCGAACTCCCGGCGCCGGTGCAGCACCGACACCAGCAGCGCCTCGAGCACCGCCAGCGCGATGATCGCCAACAGAATCGCGTTGAACAGGTATCCGCCCACGTTGTCGATGGTCACGGCGGCGTCGAGTTCGGGCGAGGTTTCGCGCCACGTGAACGGCACGGTCGTGGGAGGAAGCCGTGGGCGCAGGTTTCGCACGGCGGCCGGCACATCCTCTCCGTCGCGCAGCAGGATCGCCACCGACGTCACGGCACCTGGCGCGGCGAGCCATCGGCGCGCGGTCTCGAGCGGGATGTCGATCATTCCTTCGTCGACCTCTCGGATCCCGGTGCGGAAGATCCCGGTCACGCGCAGCAGCTGCTCCTGGACGTCGCCCGCCGCAGTCTGCGCGGCGATCACGAAGCGCGAACCCATCCGGAGCCCGAGGCGATCGACAAGCCCCTGCCCGACCACCGCCTCCGTAGGCGCGGCACCGGTGAGGAACTGCCCTTCCGTCAGCTTCGCGGGCAGCAGCGAGAACTTCGACTCGGCGGCGGGATCCACGCCGAGTACCTGCACCGGAAGAGCCGAGGACGCCGAGCTCGCCAGCGCACTGACCGTGATGCGCGGCGCCGCGGCGTCCACGTACCGCGCGACCCCCGGCGCGGCGATGGCGCGCAGGACGGCGCGCATCGCGGCGGAATCGAGCCGGTCGTCGAGCGCCGCGCTACGGCGAAACGCTGCGCTCTCCACGGAGATGTGACCGCCCGAGAGGCGCACCCCGGCGTCGATCCACTGCGCGTGGGTGCCGTCGCCGACCGCGAGGAAGAGGATCAGTATCGCCACGCCGAGCACCATTGCGACCGCGATGAGCGCGCTGCGCCGTCGCTGGCGCAGCACGTTGCGCACGGCGAGGCGGAGCAGTACGGAGGCGTGCGTCATTCGCGTCCCCCGAGCGCATCGGCCGGTGGCACGCGCGTGGCACGCCACGCGGGAAAGAGCGCGGCGAGGATCGATGTCACGAGGAGCGCCGTCGCGGCGGCCAGCGGGGCGCCCCACGACGGGTCGGCGCGGAACACCGGGCGCATGAGGGCACCCGACATCGTCATGTCGCCTACGAAGCGGCTCAGGTCGAGCGGCGAGACGTGCCACCACCACAGGATCGGCACCGCGATGGCTGCACCGGCCGCGAGCGACACCGTGCCGAGCACGACACCCTCGTAGACCACGGTGCGCGCGAGCGTCCAGGCGTCGACGCCCAGCGCCTGCTCCACGGCGAACTCGCGCCGCCGCTCGAAGGTGCTCATGAGCAGCGTGTTGGTCACGCCGAAAATCGCCATCACAAAGACGATGGTGATGAAGAACCCATTGGTGGCCTTGGCAAGGTTGGCGTATGACGCGAGCTCGGGGCGGAACACGGTCCACGGTTCCACCGCGACATCCAGGGCGGAGAGCGCGGGCCTCGCCGCCATCGAGTCCGCGAGCGGCGCGGCCTGCCAGGGGTCATGAATGGCGACCGCGATCTCGTGGACGCGACCGGGGGTCAGTGCGAGCAGGGACTGCAGGGCATCGATGGGCAGCACACCCACGCCGGCATCGAGCGCATCGAGGCCCGTGTGGTAGATGCCGTGCACCTCGAAGAGGTCGTTGCCGAGCGACCCATCGGCGGCCGGCGCCACGAGCACCACCGTGTCGCCGACGCCGGCGTGGAGGCGTCGGGCAGTTTCGTCGCCGAGGACGATGTCATGCGTGCCGGCGCGGGGGGCGCCGCCGGTGGTGATCGCGCCGAGAAAGGCGCTGACACGCGGCTCACGCTGCGGATCGATGCCCAGCAGCAGTCCCGCCACCGTGTGGTCGCCGGCGCTGATCAGCCCTCCGCCGTACACGCGCGGCGCAGCCACCGGAGCGTCCGGCCCGGACTCCACCGCGGCCAGCACGCGCGCGAGGTCCACGCCCGTGTCGCCGCCGATCGTCGCCCAGGTGTGGCGCGCGGGCAGGTAGTCGCGGGCATGGATCTGGATCTGGCCGGCGAGCGAACGCGTCCCGCTGTCAACCAGCTCGGCACTCATGCCGTCGTCAAGCGCGACCATGGTCACCGCGGCGGCGAAGCCGAACGCCAGGGCGCCGGCCGCAAGCAGCGTGCGCTTGCGATTCCGTCCGAGGTTGCGGATGGCGATGCGCCACCAGAGCCCGCGTCCCGCGTTCACCGGCGCTTGAGGTTCTGCAGCGAGAAGAACGAGGCCGGCAAGCCGACGTCGAACTGGAGGTCGTGGTAGACGAGTGTCGTGTGCTCGTCCGGCTTGTCGGCCGGCGTAACCGTGAGCGTCGCCGGCACCTTGCGGCCCCCCAGCACCTTGAAGTCCGAGAACGTCACCGTGCGAACGAGCGTCCCGGCATCGTCGTAGTAGCGTTCCCACTGCGGCATCAGGTCGGCCTGGCGCACCTGCATGACGATCTTCCCCCAGACCACGGCGACGCCTGGCTTCGGCGTGAGGGCGAATTCCCAGACCTTGACGCCGTCACGCTCGCCGTCGAAGCCGATGGCGATGTCATAGTCGTCCACCAGCCGGCTCTCCTTCACGAGGTCGTCATTGGTGAAGTGCGAGCCCATCCACGCGCCGGCCATGAGGGAGGGCGGGATGCGAATCGTGCGGTCCACGCGCGGCAGGTAGTTCCAGATGTCGTCCTTCACCTTGAGCGTCGCCGTGCCGGCCTCCCGCGCCGGCGCCGTCACGCGGATCAGCGCATAGTCGCTGCCCTTCGACCATATGGTCATGTCGAGCGAGCGTGACCATTGGCGGGTCGTGATCTGCATCGACACCGAGGCATGGCTCGACTCGCCGCGCAACAGGCGGTCCACGCGATCAACGACAGCGTGCGCGTCGACGTGTTGTGGCGAGCCGGCCGTCGGCGTGGCGACGAACAGCGTGGCGGCGAGGGCCGCGCGGGGAAGAGTGGTCATGGCCGCCATGAGCGGCGCGTGGCGCCCCGGAAACGGTGTCATCACGCCCGGACCGCCGCCACGGAGGTGAGCGACAGGAAGAACAGGCAGGCCAGGACGAGGTCGATCGTGCCGAACACGAGCACGACACCCTCCACGCGGCCGACGGCGTACAGCAGCAGCACGGGAATGCCGAAGACGAGCTTCTCCAGCACCGCGAGCGGGATGAGCGCGCGGAACCGCCGCGGATCGGAAGCGATCAGCAGGAACACGAACTGCCAGACGAGCGCCACGCCGACGAATCCATAGAAGTCCGACGGACGGGCAAGCTGCAGGCGCGCTCCCGGGAGCCAACCGGTCTCCACCAGGTACTGCGGAACGAGGACGAGCAGTCCGTAGATGCCCGCGACCTTGAAGACGCGGCGGGCAAGGGACGATTCGGCGATCACGTTTCCTCCAGCGACGGGACGGCGGCCCGGCGACGCACGCCGCCGACCTCGAGGACCGCGGACGCGACTTCCATCACGCGACCTGCTTGCTGCGGCGGGCCCGTTGACAGCGCCGGCGTTGGGCAGTTGATTTAGGCATATGACCAACATACGCGGGCCCGGGACGAAGGGGAAGGGGGCCGCGACGCGGCAGCAGTTGCTGCACGCCACGGTGGAGCTCATGGCGGAGCTCGGCATCGACCGGGTGCGGACCCGGTCCATCGCCGAGCGCGCCGGCGTCAACCCGGCGCTGGTGCACTACCACTTCGGCTCCGTGTCGGCCCTGGTGCTCGAGGCGGCGCAGGACGCGCTGCTCCGCACGCTCGGCCCGTCGCTCGAGGCGTTCCAGTCGGGCGCGACGCTCGGCGACTCGATTCATGCCATCCTGGTCTGGCTCGACCGCTACGGGCGGGCGACTCCGGGATCCACCATCCTCGCCGAAGCGATGGTCAAGGCCACTCGTAATCGGGCGTTCCGGAAGTGGGCCGCCGAGGCGTCGCGCCGGTTCCGGTCGATCATCGAGGAGCGGCTGCGGGTGGCGCAGCAGGCGGGCGAGCTCGATCCCCGGCAGAACCTCGGGGCCACCGCCGTGGTGCTCGCGGCCGCGTTGGACGGGTTGCTCTTCCATCGCCTCGTGGACCCGCGGCTCGACGTCATGCAGGCCGCCGTGCCGCTCGAGGCGCTGGTCACCGGGGCATGGCGCGGCAAGGCGCGGCGCAGCTGAAAAGACCGCGCGTACGCCTTCGTTTGCGCGTCAGTCTTCGAGCGCGGCGCGCGGCTGGACGCGCGCTGCGGCCCTGGCAGGTATGACGCTCGCCGCGACCGTTGCCGCGCCGATGACAGCGATCGCACCGGCCAGCGAGACCGGATCGAACGGGGAAATGCCGTACAGGAGGTGTCGCAGCCCGAACCCCGCGCCGAGCGTGAGCGTGAGGCCGACGGCAATGCCAGCGCCGGTGAGCTGAAACGCCTCGCGGAGGATGAGGGCCAGGATCTCGCGCGTACCCGCCCCAAGGGCGCGCCGCACACCGAATTCCTGCCGCCGCCGCTGAACGCCGTATCCGATCACGCCGTAGACGCCGACGACCGTCAACAGGAGCGCGACGACACCGAAGCCCGCCATGAAGCTTGCGACGAACCGTGCGTTGGACGCGCTCTCGCTCACGAGGTCGCTGACGGTGCGAACGTTGGCGATTGGAATCGTGGGATCCGCGGCCGCGATCGCACCCTGGACCTGGCGAAGGAGCGCGGGCGACTCGAGCCGCGAGCGAACGACGAACTGCATCGTGCTGAACGTCAGGTATGGATCCTGGGTGTACGGGAGGATCATCTCGGGGTGCGGCGTCTCCGTGAGCGAGTACCGCTTCATGTCGGCGACCACGCCGACGACCGTCATCCAGGGCCACATCGGCTGCTCCAGCGGCCTGCCGATACGGATGCGCTTTCCAATCGCGCGCTCCCCCGGCCACAGCCACTTCGCCATCGCGTCGTTGACGATCACCACCGGCGGGCTGTTGGTGCGGTCGTCGCTCGAGAAGTCGCGGCCCGCAAGCATCGGCGTCACGTCGCCGACCACCTGTTGCCGGAGGGGCACGAGCCACTCGCGCGGCCGCGAGTTCTTGATCACGGGAATCGTACGCTGCACCACCGCCATGACGCGATCCATGTCCTGCCCGGCGGCCGTCGTCGTCATCCCGTCCCGGAGACGGCCGACGATTGCCAGGTCCGCGACCCCGTTCCTTGGCGGTTCCAGCGGGATCCACACGTCGGGGGCCGCGGCGAAGTGGAAGTCGGATGGCATCTCCGGCCCGCGTGGAAACGCAAACCCCCGGGGGGCCACGCCCACGACGGTGTAGGGCTCGGCGTTGAGCGTGAGCACTCGGCCGACGATCTGCGGATCGGCGCCAAATCGGCGGCGCCAGATCGCATCGCTCAGGACGACGACGCGATCTGCGCCGGGCGTCTCGTTGGCGCGCGCAAAGACGCCTCCGACCTGTGGCGATATGCTGAGGGTACGGAAGAAGTCGCCGGTGGCCTCGACGCCGTCGAGGCGTTCGGGGCTGCTCCCGTCGCCGAGGTTCAGCGACACCGCGCGAAACGCCGCGATGGAGGCGAACGCCTGCGTGTTGTCGCGGATGATGCGGAACACCGCACCGTGCGTCGGTTGTTCGGGGAAGCCGAGGTTGGCGTCCGGGTAGAATCCCCAGACCATCTCGAGCTGGTCGGGCCGCTCGTAGGGGAGGGGCTTGACCAGGATCGACGTGACGAGGCTCATCATCATCGTGCACGCGCCGATGCCGATGGCGAGCGTCAGGATGCTCGTGGCGGCGAATATCGGCGTTCGGCGCAGGCGGCGCGTGGCATGCTGCAGCGCTGGGCTCACAGGGGGTCTCCCGTCTTCAGCCGCGAAGTGTCCGCCTGCCGGACTGACGAACGTCGGGGGCTGGAGCGCCGGAGTCGGGAAACGCTTGCACGGTCGCGGGCCGAAGGGCGATCTGTTGGATGCGCTGCTCAGCGTAGACCGGCGCGCTGCGGCTCCCATGCGCCGCGATCGCCCCGATCCGGTCGATGGCCTGTTCCGTCCAGCGGAGCCGGAGGGTCACATGGCGCGATGAATGCGCGCGTGCACGCGGGCCAGCGCTTCCCCATGTTCGGCGAGTCGGCCGGCGTTCGCTTCCGCGAGACCGGCGTCGATGGTCTGGCGCACGCCGACTTCGTACGCGAGGTCGTCCCGGTTCGCGGCGTCCGGCAACCGATCCGCGAGGCGGCGGGCCTCGGCCTCGATATCGGGCTTCTCAGCCATGGGGAAACGTTGGCCGTGCCTCCCTCGAAGTGCAAGCTGGAACGGTGTCCCGGAGTGCTGTATCCGGCAAACGGACCGCGTTCAGCTGCGCCGTGGCCGAACCAGGGCTGTCGTGAGCGCAACTGCACGGCAGCCTACCACCATGAGTCTGCGGCGCCACTCGTAACGCCTGTCAGGTGGCACGCGACTGGTCAGGCGACAGCGCCACAACGACCGTCCAGCGCGGGCCAATATGGATGCCTGGACCCGGCAGACGTGCGCCGGGCCAATCGGACAACTGAAGCAAGTCAGTCGGAACGATGACGCCACCCGCGTCGCGAAGTTCCAGCACGTCTTCTGGGGCGACGCCCATTGACGGCTGGCGTTGAGCGTCGTCGGGCAACACACGCTCGACCGACGCAACGGCGCGAGGAAGCGAATCGAGAGATGCCGTTTCGTGGGCCCGACGGAGGCGTTGCTGGATGGTTGGTTGACCCGGCCAATGTCGCGGCCGAGCTTGATGGATCTGCCCGAGTGCCTCGCCCGCGGGAGTCGGCGTAAACACGCCGCGTAGGCGCCCCGGCTTCCGAATGGGCTCAAGTTCAGCGTGGCCGAGACACTCACGACCGCGCCAGACGGTGTACTTCATGAAACGTTCGAGCTGGTTGTGTCACCTAACGTAGCACGCTTCAGGGGCAAGTGCATCACGACCAACGCCGCTGGTCAACGCGCACCAGTGTTTTGCGCTTGTCAGCTGCCAGCTGGAGCTGGGCCGCGCTCACTGTGGCGCCGCGATAGCGCGTCGGGCAAGCCATGACCAAGCTCGTTCTCTTCCTTCGTGCGTCCAGGCCATCCACGTGCGGTACAAGTCCTTTCGCACGAGGGAACCCCCCAACCATGAGTTGATCGAGCCGGCGATGCACTGCAAGAATCCGCGGCGAGCCTCTTCGCCGAGGGCCCGAACGTCAGAAAACGTCTCGAGGAGCGCGCAGTATTGGGCGGCGTCGTACCGCCGACACGAGTCGTATTCGTGGAAGTTGAGACGCTCGAGATGCTGCGGGCTCTCGGGTTCATCGTGCCCGGAGGGCAGAGTGTCGCGTGTGCGGGGTTCGAAGGTCGGGTCGTGGCGCGGATCCCAACGCGCGTAGCCCGCCTGACTCTCGACGAAGAGCTGGTCGCGGCCACTCCCAGCGCCCCAGTGGGTTTCGACAACGGCCAGGGCGCCTCCGGAGCGGAGGGCGCCCGCACACTTGGATCCTCTTGTCGACGGGTTCAGCCAATGAAAGGCCGTCGCCGAAACGACGAAGTCGAATGACGTTTCGGGCAGCACCCAATCGTCGAAGTCGGCAACGACCACTGTAGCGTTGGCGAATCCCGCCAGCCTCCGTCGTGCGTAGTCGGCGAGGTTTGCCCCGAGCTCCACCGCAAGGACCGACAATCCTCGTTATGCCAACGGCACGGTGAGCTGCCCCGTGCCGCACCCGATTTCCAGGACGCGGCTGCCGGGCTTGAGGCCAGAGCGCTCAACCAAGTCCTCAACCAGAGTCTCCGGGGATACAGGACGGGCCCGAGCATTCCGCTCGGCCGCCTCGTCGAACAGTCTCCGGCGCAGCAAGTAGCCCGGGTTGTTGTCGGTGGTGTGCATCGGTCAGCGAGGCGCGCGCGTTCCCAACGTTTGCTTCTGCGCGATCGCTCCCATGAGGAGCGGACCTGCGGCCGCGGCAGTCCTTCACCAAGAGTGAAGCCGTGGCCCCACAACCGCCGCCGTACCAGCGCTCGTCGGCAGCAAGCGTCGTTATGGCGATGCGTCGCATAGCCCGGTGCAGGGTCAGTCGACGCAGCAGCCCTCAGGACGACTATTCGATGGCGGGGCGACCGACGAGCACGGTAACGGGAATGGGAGCACGATGGACTGCCAGCTCCTCCACACGCCACCTATACCCAGGCTCTTCAATCGCGGAAACAAGCGCCCGGAGTTCCTCGGCCCGATAGCTCTTCAGCGTCGATGCGAACCCATCCCACCATATCAGGACTGGAAGCAGCGGGGGCAGGTACGTGAGGAGCAGGGGCAGAAATCGGCGTGGCCGAACCCGCGGCATCAGAAACAGGACCAGCAGTGGAACAATCGCCGTGACCAACAGGCCTCGAACGGACCGATGGGTCGCCTCGGCTGCGAGGAAGGGAACCTTCGCATCCTGCGCAGAACGCAGGAGCTGCGTGACCTCACCTTCGTCGAAATGGTGGAGCCCGGTGAACATCGTGCGGACGCCTTCCAGGTCCGGCGGAACGGCGAGGGCTGAGATGGGGTCACGTCGGTACGAGACCCGTGGCAGTCGCTCCAGTTCGGTCACCACGCCGAGGTTGGGTTGGATGTCGGTGAGCGTGACTGTTGGATACGCGCCCAGTTCCGACTTCAGCCCCTCGACGAGTGCCGGCCACGGGCCACCGCCGCCCGACGCGAGGTCCACGACGCGGGTTCCGCCGCTCGTTCGAAGCAAGTGGCCAGCACCGGCGCGATAGTCGCATACGGCTTGCCAAGGCTGATTGCCGCTTGCAGGTAGCCGGTCATCGCGTCGCGCAGCCACCTGGGCAGCCGGCCGGAATCTTCAGCCTCGGGCAGAGCGATTCGAATCATGCACGCGTGCGTGGTGCGGCATAGCGGACCGCGTTGAGCTGCGCCGCAGTCGATAAGAGCAGCACGTGGCGCAGCACAGGTGCTGCCTCAACATCGAGTCCGCGGCGCCAGCTGCAACGCGCGTTAGGTGGCGGCCTCGCGGGACCCGTTGCCTCGGCCCTTCACGGAGCGAGGACGTATTCCGGTGACACAATCTCACGCGTTGGCGCCCGGCCCGGTGGGCCGTAGGGCACCCGCACTCGAAACGTGCCGGGGTGCGGAGTTCAAGAAGGAGACCGAGCACGCTCTGAAGTCCCATCTCGGCCGTATCCGCCGACTCCCCGGCGTGGCACGCGTCGAGCTCTTGGAGGGCGGTCCAGGTTGTTCCCGTGCGTTTTTCGAGCGTCGCGTGCGGCGCCTGCGACAGCCGGTGTAGCTGGCCGCATTGGGGCCGTCGTTGAACAGGGCTATCTGAATGCGCGGCGGCCACGGGGGCGTGAACTGCATCCAGGAATCGTCGATGCTCACCGAGACGGCGGCGCTCCAGGGTGCGGTCGGAGAGCGGCAGGAGCCAAGGGCTGTCAGCGCGACCACAGTCTGAAGTGTGAGACGGCGGTAGCGCTGGGAGCTGGAGACGTGAGCAAGGAAGCATGCGTACTCCCGGCAAGGCGCGAGCACGAAGCGCTGTCGCCACCTGACGGACCGCGTTCGGCTGCGCTGCGACCAACGGAGCGCGAGCAGGCGACAAACTGCCCGCGCTACCGTACGCGTTCGCGGCGGCAGCTACAACGCGAGGTAGGCTGCGACTGCGCGAAGTGACGGCTTACGAGCCTCGTCGTATGGTGAACACGCTGGAGCGGACGATCGCATCAACGCGATCCGTGCAGGCCGTCGTCTGGTCGCGGCACGCATAGGTGGAATACACAACCTGAAAATGGCCGTCGAAGACCCCGTACGGAACTCCCGTCGGTCCCTCGGGCAGGCTCCAGCCGTGTAGCGGCAGCGTGTCAGTACGCGTTGCTGCCGCAGGGACCTCGAAACGAGCCCACCAACGCATCCCCAGTTTGCGGCGTAGGCAGCATTCTCGGGCCCGTCGAGGTACGCACAACGCCGTAGGCCGGATACGGCATATCGGGAAGGCATCGGGGCAGGAAGACCGTGTAGGGACTGCGGTTCGTGAAGGTGATGATGAGGCGGAGCTCATAATGGGGTGGAGCGTTACCTGACAGGACGACGGGCTTGGCGACGTATGCGCGCGCGTCGGTGAGTAGAGCTGCGGGAAGAGGCGAGACCGGATCGTGCGCACAACCTGCGGTAAGCACAGTGAGGACCAGCAGCGCGACGCCTCGGTGAACAGAGAACGACATGGGGCACCTTCCAAATGGCAGCCTAACGGATCGCGTTCCGCTGCGCCGCAGTGTAACCGAGCAGGACCGGAGCGCAGCCCAGGTGCTGCTTCAACGTAGAGTCTGCGGCGGCAGCTGCAACGCGAGTTAGGCGAGACCGGCACCCACAGGCTCTGACGGGCGCCCCGGTCAGTCGCGGCTGCAGCGGTAGTTCCAAATCAAGGACGCGACAAGAATACCGCCTACGCCGCAAATGGCGAGACCGCCGATCGTGGTGAGCCAGCCCGGCCGCGAGCCGAGTGGAGACCAAGGTAGGAAGCCGTGGCGCACGTAGGCGAAGGTGGAGATGCCGAGGAACAGGTACATGGCGAAGCCGGTGCCGCCACGGACGAGGAAACGCGCGTAGCCTCGCGCCTCCACAGCGGCCCAGTCGTCAGTGCGGCCCCAGAGTACGCGTGCAAACACACGCGCAATGCGTCCGACGCGGCCAGGTATTGCAGGAAGAGGCATGGGTATCGTCCTAACAGACCGCGTTCCGCTGCGCCGCGGTTCAACCAAGGCTGCCGTGGGCGCAGCCGCACGGCAGCCTACCATACGAGTCCGCGGCGGCAGCTGCAATGCGAGTTAGACCTCACCGGCGCTCTCGCCAGCGCGCTGGATCCCGCGACTGATGAAAGATGCCTCGCACTTCGATCGTGTCGGCGGCGAGGCGATAGTACATGGCGTGCGGGAATCTGGGGAGCAGCACCCGGCGAGCGTCGCGGTGGACCGGTGGGCCAGCCTCGGGGGCCTGCCGAAGCAGGGCGAGGGTGGCCGCCAGCGCGGCTTCGAAGTCGTGGCCAAGGCCGGGGCGTTGTTCTTCCTGCCACGTGAAGGCCGCGTCGACATCTCGGGCGGCGAGGGCAGTAAGCCGGATGTCGCGCGCCACGACTAGCCTTTCTGACCGTGCCGGACCTCGTGCCACTGGAGCGTGGCTTGCTCGTTCGGATCAGCGAGGCGGCGATCGAGCTCGGTCCGGTGCGCATCGGACACGCCAACGTCGCTCGGGGAGGCCGTCAGGCTGTCCCAGATGTCTTCCACGAGCCGAAGGCGCTCGGCCGGGGACTGTCGGAGGATCTTGTCGCGCAGGGCATCCGGACTCATGGTCGAAGGCTCGCGCAGTCAGGATGCTCCGACAAGGCCTTGTGAGGTCTAACGGACCGCGTTCCGCTGCGCCGCAGTCGACAAGAGCAGCACCCGGCGCAGCACAGGTGCTGCCTCAACATAGAGTCCGCGGCGCCAGCTGCAACGCGAGTCAGCCGGCGCGACATTTCTTGCTCTGCGACGATCCCGCCGCTTAGCGCCACGTGAGCCGCACCACCCGTTGAACACCGAGGGAATCGGTTGCGACGCCGAGCGCCTGGGATCCCGCCGTGGCAACCAGCTGTCGTCCGAGCAGGTCAATCTCACGGTTCCATCGAACAACCGTCATCAGGCGGCCGCCTGTGTCGTAGACGTCGGCCTCGCGGGGCAGGCCGTCGCTCACAGACCGCTCGATCCACAGGTTGCCATCCACATCAAACGCCATGGCGCGTATCGGCGTCTTTCGACGGGGCACGCCCGGGACGCTCGAGGCGGCGACGTGAGTCCGGGTCAGGAAGTCGTCAATCCGCTCTTGGGCTCGTTTGCGCTCTGCACCGCTCAACGGCGGTCCCTCGACCGGGTGGCGGATCGTCCGGAGGTGACGTCCATCGCGATCGAACCACTCGATGTCGTACCGGCTGGTGACGCTGCGCGCCCATTCGCCGCGAGTGGAGTATGCAACAAGGAACGTGGGACCAAAGAGCTGGAGAAGTAGAACGTCTCCTGCCCCAAGACGCCCGCCGAGTTGCGCTTCCGGATCACGGTGCGATCGCCCAGACCGTCGGCCGGCGGCGTCGCGACGGTGTCGACCTGCACGATTACGCCGTCGCGATCGATATGGAATCGGGCGGGCCTGGTTGCGCCTCCGTTGCTGCGAACCACGCCGATGCTCACGATCCTGCCAGCACCATCGAAACCGATCGGCTCCACCAGATTCGTGGCGCGCTGATGGTCTGCACGCACGGGATGTGCGCAAGACCGCACGGTCGCGCCCGAGCTCGTAGGCATTGAGGCGCCGATTCCCAAGGTCGTGGACCCAGAGCAGTCCCTCGGCGTCGATCGTGGCTGAGACCGGGTCGTTGAACTCACCCGGTCCGCCGCCCCGCCGTCCGATGGAATAGGCGAACGCTCCGGTGCTTTCATATACGCGAACGACTTGGTCGCGCATGTCGGTCACGATGATGCGGCCACTTGGCGAGAAGGCGAGACCTGTGATCGCCACGAAGCTGTATTGGTCACGCATCTCGCTCTCACCACCGATGGTCAAGTCCGCGGTCGCCGTGAATGTGGTAACCTGCCCCACGGCGGGTACGGCTGCGGTGAGCATTGGAACGAGAAGCGTGAGGCGTCTCAGCGGCACCATTTTGACCTTCCCACTCTCACAACTGTGAACGCCGGCTAACGAATTGGCGTTCTGCTGCGCGGCCTCATTGACCACACACCTTGATGCTGCACCCGCTTGGCCGAGAGCGCAATCATGGATGAGTGTCCGAGCCGCGACTGCAGCAAGGCCCGGTTAGGTCGCACCCGCGCTTGATGTTGAGTGTCACTTCGGGACATCTCGCGAAAACGCAAGCGGACCTCGAACAGCTTGGGCCACAACTTGCCAGTCAGGTAGAAACGTCCCACTCCGATCGGTGGCGATCCCGTTCATCACTTCAGCGCCAGCCGTGCGCCGTTCAAGCGGGTACAGTTCGGCAAAGTCCAACATGTCGCGGACCTCGCCAGTTGCCGCGTCAATTCGCGCGACCCAATCCGACTCGTACACGTTGGCGAGAAGTTCACCACCGATGTACTCCAATTCATTCAGCTGTTTCAACGGCAGGTTCCGGTCGTGGACGTGTATCACACGTTCGACGGCAAACGTGATGGGCGACAACACGCGGAGCGAATCCGAGCCGTCACTCATGATGAGCGACGTTCCCTCAGTGGCGAGCCCCCAGCCCTCACCGGCGAAAGTGAACGAATCGACAGTGGCAAGGGTTGTCGCGTCATAGACGTATCCGACGTGCGACTCCCACGTCAGCTGGTAGAGCCGGTTGTGGAGAAGTGCGAGGCCTTCACCGAACCGATCCGCGCCAAGATTGACAGACGCCAGAACTCGGCCGGTCTGCAGGTGCACGCGGCGAAGCTGCGACACGCCATACCGACCCGTACTCTCGAATAGCACGCTGTCCGTCCATACGAGGCCCTGCGTATATGCGCCGGTGTCGTGCGGCCACTCAGCTATGCGCTCAAATGGCGTACGCACGCCGGCGGCCGCGCTGCGCTCCCACACGCCGTCCCCGCAAACGCTACGACCGCGCAAAACAGGATCCGAGTGGAGGCGCCGCGCGGTCTTCGCATTGGGGAGTTGTGTGAGTGCGACCTAACGGACCGCGCTCCGCTGCGCCGCGGTCCAACTGAGGCTGCCGTGAGGCGCAGCTGCACGGCAGCCTACCGATACGAATCTGCGGCGGCCGCTGCAACGCGAGTTAGGCAACACTGTCACCCCAGGAGCGCCTACAGATCCTCGGGCCGAAGGCCGGTGTGCCGAGCGATGCGCGCCAGCATCTTCGGTCCGATCTCGTCCCGATCGTGGAAGGCGAACACGAAATTGGGCCAATCGGGACGCTCGAGCGTACGATGGGAGCCCGGCTTCCCGCTTCACCCTCCATCCAATGCGGAGCAAAGCCGCGAGCACCCGGCTGGCTTTCGCGGCGCCCCACGTGCTCACGCGGCCTGGAAGGTGACGTTGAGGAATTCCGGCACCGCCTCGCCATGCTCCAAGCGGTCGGCGAGGACGCGCAGGGCCAAGGCCTGTACCTTGGCCACGGCGTCGGTGCGGGTGAGACCGTAAGTCATTACGCCGGCCAATGTTGGCACCTCGGCCAGCCAGCGGCCGTCGGCTTCCTGCTCGATCTCGATGCTCAGCGTCATAGGTCCTCCAAGACGCTGGAAGCTACGTCAGCCCGGGCGTGGTCTGCCAGTGTCTCGGGGAGGCCGCACGCGCGGGTCCTGACGGTGCGGTGAGGCGCGGACGAGCCGGGAGCCAGATCGCTGCGGAGGAAGCAGTGTTGCCTACGGATGGCGTTCAGCTGCGCCGCGGTGCAACCAAGGCTGCCGTGAGCGCAGCCGCACGGCAGCCTACCATACGCGTCTGCGGCGGCAGCTGCAACGCCCCTCTGAGAGCCTAACGGTCAAGGGGCAAGACCTGCCCGGCGACTGGTTCCCCAGTCGATGGGGTGGGACGCGCAGACGACCCGGACGAACAAATCCCTTCTCCTTCCTCACCCTCCGCAGCGCTCGCGTGCGGCCGGAGCCGACTTCATGCGCCTCTGCGTCCGATCAGGACAGGAGCTTGGTTCGAAGGAGGTGGCCCATTCGTGTTACCGGGGCCGCCGCTTACGCGGCGGAGCCCAGCGGTTGCGTCGGGCGCACCTCCAATCGGTCATGTTGGCGAAGCCAGTCCGTGTAGCTCCACTCCTCCTTCAGCATCCAATACAGGTACGTGCAGAACTTCCGCGCCGCCGCGACAGTCGCCTTGGGCTTCCCCTTGGCGCGCAGCAACTTCTGATAGTGCGCGCCCACAGGGCCGGGCGCCAGCTTGAGCGTCTGCAGGGCCTCGACGAGGAGCCACTTGAGCCAGGGGTTCCCGCGGCCGACGGCCCCGTGCTGCGTCTTGCCCCCGAGCTCCGCGTACTGGGGACGAGGCCCGCGTAGGCGGCGAGCTCCTGGGCCGAGCCGAACCGGCTGATGGGGCCAATCTCGGCCTGGAGCAGCAGCGCTCCGAAGGGACCGACGCCGGGGATGGTCTGGAGGCGCTGCGCGGTGGCGTCGCGCTTCACCGTGGCCCTGATGTGGCGATCCAGCTGCTGAATCTGCGACGTGAGCAGCGCGTGGATCTCGAGCACGAGATCGACCTGGCGACGCACCACGGCGGGGAGCTCCACGGTGGCGAGCCAGGCCTGACCGGCCCTGGTGTAGAGATCGAGCGCCGGACAGCGGAGGTTCTCCGCGGTGAGATAGGCGTGGATCCGGTTCCGCATCACGGTGCGCTGGCGCACGAGGAAGACGCGACCGCGCAGCAGCTGGCGCAACGCGCGCGTCGCCAGATCCGGAATCCAGATCGCGGGGAGCAGGTGGACGCGGGCGAGTTCGGCCAGCTTGCGGGCATCGATGGGGTCGGTCTTGGTGCGCGCCTGCCAGATAAGCTTCACCTGGTAGGGATGCGCCACCAGCACGGTCACGCCGAGGGCGGTGAGCTGCCGCTCCAGCCAGTGCCAGTAGAGGGTGGCTTCGAGCGCCACCGTGAGCGGTCGAGGGAAGCGCGGCGAGCCAGCGGCCTAACGCATCCAGGCTCGGCTCGAGCCGGCGATGCTCCGCGAGCACGGTGCCCGCGTCGTCCAGAGCACAGGCCGTGATGTAGC
>CAVXFN010000004.1:0-4223452 GCA_963761075.1 uncultured Gemmatimonadaceae bacterium | reverse complement strand
ATGCGGCGGCTCCCTGTCGGTTCTCGGTCGGCTCTCTGGGGTCAAGCTCGATACGGAATATGGACAGTCCGGTTTCGGGGAAGGTTGATGGGTGGGGTGAGGTGCTTGGTGAGCGGGCCGGGGCGTGGGTGTCGGGGAGTGGAGGTGGCGGGCCGGAGGGCGTCTTGTGCGCTTTGCGCGTCGGTGAAGGCGAGGCTAGATCAGGCCGAGGCGCGAGAAAGCGGCCACGCGTGAGCGGAGCCTCGGGGGTGTTCCGTATTCAAGGGCGTCCTGACTGGGGTGTGCTCCGGGGACCGGCGGGATCGGGATTTGGGCTGGGGAGTGCCGAATTGGACGCGATGTTACGTCGTGTATCGTCGGTGCCCATGGCGTGTGTGTGGGGACGCAGTTCGCGCGGGATATTCCGCGGTGCATCGAGTGTGGGTTGGACGAACAACAGTCGAAGGTTGAGACGATGCGGCTCGGTACAAGTTTGCGACCGTTCGCTTCGGATAGGAGGTATTCGTGGGGTGTCGCTGGCGCCCGTCGAAGAACGCTCAGACCAAGAGGCCGTGCGTTTTCGTCGGGCGGAAGTCACGATGCCGTAGATAGCCACGTTTGGCAGCGCGAATGGGCGCCTCGGGTAGGCGACGCGGTGGGAATGGGAACTGACAGGAGAACAGACGGCCAATTTATTGGGAGAACTGATGGCGGCGACTTGGCATTTCCGTGAATTCAAGCCTGGTGACAACGTCTCGGATCCGGACTTCACGAAGGCGCTGTTTACGCGTGGTAGTGATGGCGTACTCGCTCGTGGAGTCGTCCGGGAATCGATTCAGAACTCACTCGATGCGCGTCGACCGAGAGACGGAACGGCCCGGGTGAGGTTTTGCTTGAGACGCGGCCGCATGGCCGCTCGCTTCTCCAGCGCCGAGGTATTCCTCGAAGGCATCTGGGAGCACATGGCCGCGAAGAACGCGGGCCTCCAGAGTCCGCCGGTGAGAGGTGCACCAATTCCGTTTCTGGTGGTCGAGGATTTCGGTACGAGCGGGTTGACCGGCGATCCTGCGCAGTGGCAGCCATTCGGTTCCGAGCGAAATCCATTCTTTCTCTTCTTCCGGGCCTTGGGGAGAAGCGGGAAAGAGGGTGAGGACCGCGGCCGATGGGGTGTGGGGAAGTTCGTGTTCCCGATGGCCAGCGATGGAAGCACCTGGTTCGGCTACACAGTACCGTCCACAGGTGGCGGCCCGGCGCTCATGGGCCGAATCGTCCTGAAGACGCACGGCACTTACGCGAAGTCATTCCACCCAGATGGCCATTGGGGTTTGCGAAGTGGTGATAGCTCTCTCGTAATGCCCGAGGTCGACCGAAGCGTACTGGCTGAGTTTCGCACATTATTCGCATTGCGGCGTCGCGAGGAGCCGGGGCTGTCGGTCGTGGTTCCGTGGATCACCGAGGAGATCTCCGGTGAGTCCCTCCTCGAAGCTGCTATCGGTGAGTACTTCCTGCCCATTCTCCGTCGCGACCTGATAGTGGAGATCGACGACAACGGCCAGAGTACGGTGCTGAACGATAGCAGCCTGCGCGCCATGGTTGACGACATACACTCTGAATTAGACAGGGCGTTCGTAAGCATCGGAATCGCGATTGCGGATTCTGAGACAGGCCTTACGGAGCTCGGCTCGCGGATTCGCTACGACGAGATGGAATGGCCTGAAGCACCATTTGGCGAAGGGGACGAACAGCGGCTGCTGCATTGCTTGGAGGAAGGGGAGTTGATCAACGTGCGCGTACCGATCGAGGTCAAGCCAAAAGACAAGAGATCGCGGCCAACTCACTTCGACGTGTACATGCGACGCGTCGAAGGGCTCGGTCGAGCACGACCGCTGCTTGTACGCGAAGGCATAACGATTCCCGAGGACAAGACCACCGCCTTGCACGGGATTGCGTCCCTTGTCACAATCGACGACGGTCCGCTCGCAGTCTTCGTCGGCGATTCCGAGTCACCTGCACACACCGAGCTCCAGTATCAGCTGATCAAGGACAAGTACACCTACGCTGGCAAAGTCTTGCAGCTTCTGCGTGCTGCGTCCGCCAGCATCGTCAGGACCTTGGAGCACTCCTCGCAGGAGGATGACCCTTTCTTGCTGGCGCAGTTCTTTCCCGTATCGACGGACGATGAGATCCGCCGTGGCGCATTGGAGACCCGGAGGAAGAAGGGAACCGGAAGAGAGCCGCCGCCGACCGGCATCCCGCCGGGGCGTGCTCCGA
Source organism: uncultured Gemmatimonadaceae bacterium (assembly GCA_963761075.1). Classification (GTDB taxonomy): domain Bacteria; phylum Gemmatimonadota; class Gemmatimonadetes; order Gemmatimonadales; family Gemmatimonadaceae; genus CAVXFN01. The sequence goes on along the minus strand of CAVXFN010000004.1, from coordinate 4,221,202 downwards.
GGGTGCGTCTTGCGAGGATCGACGGAGGATTCAGGATCACCGAGGCGAGTGATGCTGGCGCGGTACTCGGCGAGGTGACAGTTCGTTGCGCCTATGACGTCCGTCGCGGCAATCCGTTCAAGCGCTATCGGCCGTTCGACTTCACGTTCAGCCAGGCCGATCTGGGGGTTGATTTGGAGGGCGCCGAAATCACAATGCGCGAAGACAACCGTTTCGCCTTCAGACCTGGCGGACCGAAGTTCGAGTGCAGGGTGACAGGTTTCGATCCCAATCGCAATCTTATCGTCAAGTACGAGATCGAGTGACCCCATGCCGACTCGCCGGTTCAATTATACGCACTGCAGGAAAATCCGTCGCGAAGTGGTGGACGTTCGCATCGACACCAGCACCGAACCAGCGAGCATCAGCGCGGATTTCGACGTTACTCAACTTGATCTGCCGGAGGAGGCGGAAGTAGTTCTGGAAGCCTACGTCGACTGGACGATCATGCGCTTTCCTTACGGAAAAGTCGCCGAATACCGCCCTCCGTCATCGACGGCCCTTACCGAGTTTGATTCGCTCGACGGAGTGAAGTGTCGCCTCAAGGTGCTCGGAACAGGAGAGCACTCCGGTCTGATTCTTGCCGAGGCCGACGGAATCCACCCGTCTGCCCCAGGCGCACCACAGCAAGCGAGATCCTTCGTTCTGGTACGTCCGGCGGACTTGGGTTCGGTGGCCTGGAAGGTCACCTTCGATGAAGCGGAGCCAATCCTCCAGGTCAACGAGCGGCTTGCAGACTGGAAGAGTTTTCTCAACGCGCCGGGCATTCGGGCTCTGCTGCTTCCCGAGGTACTCAGGCAGTTGCTCCGGGAAGCCGTCCAACGGGGCCGGGATGAGGAGGCTGAGAGCGATTGGCCGAGACAGTGTGACCGGCTCGTCGCCTCGCTCGGCTACGGTCCCCTTCCGGATTCCGACGACGACGACGAAGCGGAGAGCTGGGTCGATGACGTAGTCCGGAAGTTCGCACAGCGGCATCGGCTCTGGGCGGGCGTCGCGGAGCTGTTCGATACGGGAGATTCCTGATGCAACTGCGAACACTCAATGTCGACGGTATGCAGGAGGCATCGCGCATCCTCGATTCAATACGCGAAGGCGAGGAATCGGAGGTTCCGCAGGATTTTCTTAAGAACGATCGCTTTTCGAACCCCGTGGGCAAGCAGGTCACGCGGCCGAAGGTGGGGGAGCTGCCGACCAGATGGCACCTCGGGCTGTGGTTGTACCGTTTGCTCGAGGGTGCGATTCCGGAGCGCGATCTTTTTGGTGACCCGGGCATGTGGTCTTGGCTTGCGTTCTTTCTGTTTGATACCATTTGTCCGGAGCGCGAAGGCGCTCGCAAGCTCGCCGAGGACGCCAAGTACATCCTGAGCAAGGGCGATTATCGCAAAGCGTATCGCCATCTCGTGTCCGGACCCTACTACATGATCCGGGCGCACAACGAGGCTCCGGCGGACGTCCGCGCTCTGCTGAGCAACCCCCCGGAGTCACCCGGTGACATCTACGAGCAGCTGGCATCCCGAAAGCAGATCGTGACAAGCGCCGCCGCCATGCGAATCGCGAACGAGATGTACTGGGACGCGCGGGAAGGGCGGGTTCGTCGGGGAGCAGCCGGTGCCGGTGCTGGAAGCGCGCGCAGATACGCCAATGTTCTGATGCAGTACGATGTGACGCACGACATTTATGCCATCAGTGCGGCACACCTTCGGGAGCTGCTGCCACACGAGTTCGACCGCTTTCTTCGGAGTTGAGCCTGCTCGGCTGCAGCTTGCTAGCTGGACCCTGTCCAAGTGGGATTCCCGGCTGCGAGCAAAGCGGCGTGGCGATCACGCGATAATCAGAGCGTATCGAGGTTTGCGCGAATGGGCGACAGTCCTTGGCTCGCAGGCCGATGCGATCAGCTATTGAGGAGAAGACCCGGAGTCTGGGGTCGAGCGGAGTTCCCGGCGGGGAGCCTCTCCAGCTCACCGTAGGCGGACTTGCCCATGGGACAAATCGGTGCCACATTGTCCCCATGCCGTCCGCCCGAATAAATACCGGCAACGAAAGCGCTGCAGCTGAAGTCCGTGGCCTGCGGGCCCTTAGCGGGCTTTCGCAGCCTGCCTTCGCGGCGCTGGTTGAGCGGTCGCTTCGCACGATCAAGCGCTGGGAAAGCGGCCAGTGCGAGCCGGAGCCGCTGGCCTTGAAGGAACTGCGTCGCCGTTTCGTGCGAAATGTCGACTTGGAGCGAGAGAACGCCTCCTTCCGCTTCATCGACCTCTTCGCCGGGATCGGAGGCCTGCGGTTGGGCTTCGAGGCGATTGGAGGGCGCTGTGTCTTCACCTCCGAATGGGATGCGCATTCCCAGCGCACGTATCGTGCAAACTTCGGCGATCACGACATTGCCGGCGACATCGTGGCGATCGCCGCCTCTCGGATACCGGAACACGATGTGCTCCTGGCCGGGTTCCCCTGCCAGCCATTCAGTATCGCCGGTGTCTCGAAGAAGAACGCTCTGGGCAGGCCGCACGGATTCGAATGCGAGACCCAGGGAACGCTTTTCTTCGAGGTCGAGCGGATCCTCGCCGAGCATCGCCCGAAGGCGTTCCTTCTGGAGAACGTGAAGAACCTGCAGAGCCACGACGGCGGAAAGACCTTTGCCGTCATCATGCGCACTCTGCGAGAGAAACTCGGATACAACGTATGGCACCGGGTGCTGACCGCACGCCCCTTCGTGCCCCAGCATCGGGAACGGATCTTCATCGTCGGGTTCCGCGCGGACACCGACTTCAGCTGGGACGACGTTGAGCTTCCTCCCCGGCCCGAGTGGCCAGTATTGCGATCCGTCTTTCATCCGGAGGATGGTAGTGAGACGGCCGAGGAGCGTTTCGTTGACGAGCATGGGCGGGTGCTGAAGAAGTATGTTCTCACAAAGCACCTCTGGACCTACCTCCAGAACTACTCGGCCAAGCATCGCGCCAAGGGGAATGGCTTCGGATTCGGTCTGGTCGGACCTGATGACATCGCGCGAACACTGTCAGCGCGCTACTACAAGGACGGCTCCGAGATTCTCGTGCGACGGCGGCGTGGCAACCCGCGCCGCCTTACTCCCCGTGAGTGCGCTCGACTGATGGGCTTCGATCGGGGCGACCGCCACTGGCAGATCCCGGTATCCGATACGCAGGCGTACCGGCAGTTCGGCAACTCGGTCGTCGTGCCGCTGGTGGAGGCTGTCGCGCGCGCGATGCGTCCCCATATCGTAGGTGAGGTTCACGGCCAGAAGCGGGAGCAACTGTCTCTGGAGTTGGCCGCCGCGAGCTGACGTGACGGACATCGTCGACCGCGCCACGCGCAGCCGGATGATGTCCGGCATCGGCGGGAAGAACACCACCCCGGAGCGCCTGGTGCGGAGCGCCCTGCATCGCCACGGACTCCGATTCAGCCTCCACCGTACGGATCTTCCGGGCAAACCAGATATCGTCCTGCCACGGTACAAGGCAGCCGTGTACGTGCACGGCTGCTTCTGGCACCGGCATCCGAACTGCCGGCTGGCCTACACACCATCGTCCAATCGGACGTTCTGGAAGCGCAAGTTCCGCCAGAACGTCGAGCGAGACAAACGGAATCTCCGTGACATCCGGAGGCTGGGCTGGAGGCCCTTCGTCGTCTGGGAATGTCGCCTGACGCCCGGCCGGCTGAACGACCTGGCCCGGAGGATCACAGCAATCTGTCCAGCCGAAGCAGGACGTGGCCGAAGACACTGAACTCACCGACTGGTTCGACCAAGTAACGGGCGCCGAGTGGTTCTGGTACGTCAAGTACCTCTCGGCCAATGATACGTACGCCAAGAAGAACGTGCATCAAGGCGGCCCGTACATCTCGAAAGACGCGCTCAGGTTTCTCTTTCCCCGCCTCGAAATCAGGGCGAATCAGGTCTCAAATCCGGACCTGACACTTCCGGCAGAGGTGGACTCCCATGGAGCCGGGGACCTGTCGCTGCGCCTGGTCTGGTACAACTCCAGGCGGCTCGGCCAGAAGAACGGCCGCGACGAGGCACGACTCACCCGATGGGGCGGACTGGAAGCGCCCGTGGTGTCAGCCCGGTCAACGGGATCGCTGGCCATCTTCGCCTTCCACCGTGCTGGGCACGCCGACGCAGATGGGCTGCGCATCTGGGTTGCCCGCGACGGGGATGATCATGATCGCATCATCGATCGGGTCGGACCTGTCGAACCCGGAGCGGGCATACTCCTGACGGCCACAGGAATCATTCTGGCTGAGGCCCCTCGGCTCGTCGACCGGCCCTGTCACCTGACGGAGAAGACCCTGCCACCGGAATGGAGACGGGCTTTTCCCTCGGGCGAGGAGCTGATCGGTCGCGTCGTGGAGAGCTTGCCGTCAGCGACAACGAAGGTCGAGGATGAGCGACTGCTACGTCGCCGGGCGTGCGAGTACGAGATGTTCCGGTCGGTTGAGGAGTACCACGTCCTCCCCCGGCTGCAGGAGAGGTTCGCCACCGTCGACCTGTTCGTCGAATTCGCGCACATTGTCACCAATCGCCGCAAAAGCCGGTCGGGCAGATCCCTGGAGTTGCACCTTGCGAGAATCTTCGATGAGGAGAATCTGTCTTACGCAGCGGGGAAGCACACGGAGGGGCATCGCAGGCCAGACTTCGTCTTTCCGTCCATTGAGAAGTACTGGGACGGGCACTGGCCTGACGAGCGACTGCGAATGCTTGGGGCGAAGACGACGGTGAAGGATCGGTGGCGCCAGATCCTCAACGAGGCTCGACGCGTGGACACCAAGCATCTGTTGACGCTTCAGGAAGGAGTTTCCGAGGAGCAGTTTGAAGAGATGCAGGAGTCGGGTGTAGTTCTCGTGGTACCGCGGGCACTGCATAGGTTCTATCCTCGGTCCGTCATGGCAAAGTTGATGACGCTGTCTGCCTTTGTGGCCGAGACTCGAATGGCCTGCTCTGGATGACAGGCACCAACCACGGTAGTTCGCACAAGCAGGCCTCGATCACGACTAGTGTGGAGTGTCGTCCCTCGGGTCGACCTTGAAGATCGGGCCTGGTCCACCAGAGGCGGCCTGTCGATTTGAGACCGCACAGACTGGCGTACTCCCCGCATCGCAATCCCATTGAATGACGAAGCCTCGGCGTTGAGAGCGGTCGGTGACCTAAGCGAAGTCAGCCGGATCAGCTTGCGCGGTAACGGACGGTCGTCAAGGGCCTGACCAAAGCATCAGCATATCACACGCATGTCGCCCGTTCGGACCATCGGTCGGACTTTCCTATTCGGTATCCTCGTGACGCTCGGGGCGGTCGGAGGGCTCTTGGTCGGAGTCACTCCATACTTAGGGTGGCCTCTGCTCGCCATTGGGGTAGCTGCATCGGTCGCCTCTTATCACTCAACGGCGAGTCGGCAAGCGTCTCAGGACGAGAGTGTCAACCTTCTCTCGCGCCTACTAGCTGAAAAGGGTGTCGTCAACGTCTGGTACGAGCGTGCAAGGACCAGGCTGCGATCGGGCGCTCATCTCTCCCAGGTGGAATCAGATCTGAGGATCGCGGTTGCAACGGATCCGCAGAATGTGGGGGCGATCTCAACGCTCGCATACTTGTTGGTCATCGAGCGGATCGCCTTCATCCGCTGGCAAGGTGGTGTACGACCGCCTGACTACCCAGCATTAGTCGCACAGGGTCGGCACTTGTGTGCTCGCGGTCTTCAACTGTCTCCCAACGATGCGCAACTTCTCTACATCGCTGGCTGCTGCGAGGACTACGCAGAGGAACATGCGGAAGCGCGACGAATCTTCATGCGCGGGAAGTCCGTATTCGCGAGCGCAGTCTGGGATTGTCTAATAGCCGAGTCGTACCTTGTTGCCTCGCGTTTCGATGAGGCTGCTCACGCACTCGAGAAAGCAACGCGAACCGGTTTCGATGGATGGAGGATCGATCGAGTGCGCTCCAAGATCGAGGCGTCCCGCGCGCACTACGCAGAGGCGGAGCGGTTGCTTCGGCGAGCAGAGATGCGGCGAGGAACGTGGTTTCATGAGGACGCCACGGAGCTTGTGCGCTTGGTCTCAGTTCAAAACCGATGGCTGGCAAGCATTGGCGAAGTTCTGAGGTCTCTGCCTTTTCTGATTCGCATCTCGCCGCGCACAGCTATCAAAGAGATACGCGGTGCCGTGGCGCTTGCATTGATCGGCGCTCTCTACTCTGTAAACATTAAGCTCTGGCAGGCAACCAAAAAGGTGGGTTGGACGAGACGGCTACACCTGCGATATTGGCCGCCGGATCTAATTCCGGCGGAGCGAGCCAATGCGTGCATGAGCGGCGAGAGGTACGAGGAAGCGCTCTATCATTTGTATCGGGCCCGTCGACTTGTTCCATCGATCACGGACACGCTCTTGAAACTCGCGATGTGTGAAGAGCTGGTTGGCCGACATGAGCGCGCGATGAGCCTCGTGGAGGAAGCTCGCGCTCGGAATCCTGAAGATAGAGAAGTCCAAAGAGAATACGAGCACCTTGCCAATGGTGAAATCACGCGCGAGAGCATACAAATTGAATGGGTAGTTGGCAAGCGATCCTAGAAGGCGCGGCAGTGCGTACTGCTGATTCTGCGTCGCAGGCGTGCGCTTGGTGTTGGAATGAGCGAGGAAACGCAGACCACGGCGAGAGGCGACGGTCGTCCGGGCAGTTGGAAGCGATTGGTTTGTCCAGAGTGCCCAAGGCGCCGCGCACCTACTCCCCGCTCAACGCCTCCCTCGGAGCCAGCCCCCCCCGCACGGGCGTGGGGCCCTACCCCTCCACGAGCCTCACGATGATCGTGCTCGACGCCCCGAGCGCCATCTGCATCCCGATTCCCGCCGTACGGAGGCGCACTGCGGTCGAGAGCACTCCACGGAAGCCGACAGCTGCAAGAACGACCGTCAGGCGGCAACGAACTCGCCGGCCGCAGCCCGGACCGGGACCCGCACGCCGGTACGGATCAGCCTCGCGCCCTCCTCATCTCTCCGCCCCCACCCCCGCCGCACCAGGCAACGCCCCTAACGGCGGCGCAAAGTCGAACCCGAACAGCTTGGGATTCGCACCGATCACCGCGGCAGCGACAACCCGGAACACATAGTTGTACGTCTCATCCGGGATCTGGCGCCGGTGCTTCTCCAGCAGCGCCCAGAAGTTCCGGTCCGCCGGCGTGTCCGGCATCGACCGGATCAGGCTGCGGACCCGCGTCTCGCCCATGTTGTACGAGGCCATAACGAGAAGCCCCGAGGCCTGCGCCTCGGTCGTGTACATGTCCTCGAGGTAGCGCGCCGCGGCCGCCGTCGCCTTGGCCGCGTCGTACCGCTCATCCGAGGGATCGTAGCGCGGCTCCCCCCGCAGGGGACCGAGCCGCAACCCGTACGACTCGGCCGTGGACGGGGTGAATTGCCACAGCCCCTTGGCGAAACCGAGACGCGTCGATGGCCCGACGGCCTTCGGGTCGAACTTGCTCTCCTGCAACGCCAGGTAGAAGAACTCGCGCGGCAGGTTGTGTTGCAGGAGGATGCCGGACACCAGCGGGGGGAGCCCCTGCGCGTTGGCGCGCGCCAGGCCGGCCTGGAGATCCCCGGCCTTCCACCTGGCGATGTACTTGCGGACTTCGTTCACGAACTCGCGGGGCACGTTTGCCTCGGACTCGCCCAGCCGGTGGACGACCCTGTAGATGAGCTGGACGTCGGCCGGAGTCCTGTCGCTGTAGATGCCAAGCGTCTTGACGAGGTTCTCGTACTGCGTCTCGAGGCGCGCTCGGCGCTCCTCGATCGACTTGTCGGGCCCGGACACCGCCTGCAGGCGCCGTATGTCCAGCTCCAGCGACTTCATCGTGTTGAACACATCGCCGGCGGTTGCCCGCAACTCGCTCACGCGGCGGGCCTGCACCACCGCCACGACCGCCGCGCCGGCGGCGACCACGAGGAGCACGCCCACTGCGATGTGAAGGTGGCGCACCCGCAGCAACCACGACTTGATCTCCATCGCGCGGCTGCGCTGGACCGCCGCGCGAATCATCGCGGTGTACGGCGACATCTCCTCCGGTGCCTCGGAGCCGAGGAACCGGTCCGCGATGTCCTTGGCCGAGACCTTGCGCGTCTGGATCCGTCTGGTGAACCCGGGAATGCTCACGTGCAACTCGGGCCCGCCGGCTCCCAGTCGCAGCAGGTTCTCCTTGCCGAGGGCCGCGCGCTTGACGTGCACGCCGTCGACGAACGTCCCGTTGGTGCTGCCGAGGTCCACGACCTCCCATGCCTCGCCACTCTTCCGCAGCTCGAGGTGCTCGGCGCTTACCCGGTCATCCTCCACCACGATCCCGTTCGTCTCCGCGCGGCCCACCCGGACGGTGTCCGTGAATCGGAGGGCTTCGGTGGTGCCGGGAACCAGTACGTGGATCTCGTTCGCCATGTCACTCCCCGTCGGGGACTGGCGCGGGCGCCAGGTCGAGCGCTGCGGGCAACGGTGCAGGACTTGGCGTCGCGCGGGGCCCGGCGGGCCGGACGCACGGCGGCAGCCGGGAGAGAGTCTTGAGGGTGGGGACGGGCGGGGACAAGGCTGACGGTGGTCCGGTCTGGCGTCAGGCCCGGGCGGCAATGGATGGCGTGGTTGACCCTGCCGAACCGCGGGTTACCCTGACGTGCGATGCGCCCATTCCCGGATCAGTCCTTGGCGTCGGGCGGCCGGACCGTGAAAGACGGGGACGGAGCCGGCCGAAGATCGGGCTGAGGCGGGCGTAGCGGAAAGTCCTTGGCCGTGATGTAAATGGTCACAACGTGCGGGCCCGACGTCTCAATTCTGTGGCTCCACTCGAGGTTCTGGCACGACGACGCAACGACCGGTGTCACGTTGTTCGACTGCCCGGTCCAGCGATCGACGTACTCCACGATCTCGTCCCGTGTGTGCTCCCACGCCTGTGTATGGACGACGACATCGGCGCCGAGAACTCCACCAAGCGACAGGAGCCCGGCGGCGACGTTGCGCTTGATCGCGTTCAGCTTCAGCGATCCTTGCTCCAGCGCAACGATCTCCATCCCCGCGCCCGACGATTCGCGTATCATCCTGACCAGCACCGAGATCACTTGCCTTACATCAGCCGGCAAAAGTCCGGACGCGGCATTCGCCTCTGTCCAGGCGCGCACCGCCATGACCTCACTCTCGCGAAGTCCATCATCCACCACGTCGAGGACTCGGCGAACCACCCAGAGCGGTACTGCGTCGTGCTCCGTGAATTCGATCTCAATGGTTAGCTGGCGCGCCTTGGCCGCTGCCTGAGGACGTGCGATCGTTGCCACGAGAGCCCCCGGTTCGAGACGGCGACAAACGTACCTCGCCGCGTAGCGACGTGGGAGAACCGCCTCGGGCAGCCATGAAATCCCTGGTGCTACCCGGATCTGGTAACGTCGCACGCCGTTCGCGAGCCGCGCGCTTCCCACGGGCCGAGCGGACGCGGACATCCACTTGCCGTCGCGGCCCTGGCACCCACGCTCGGAGCCAAGAGAAGCTTGTCACCGGGGCACGTCGGGATAACTGCGCCTGCTCCCCGCGCCTCTCCTGGATCCAGCCCCGCCGCCCTCCACGCCGGCGCCAGGCACGCCACCGTGGCCGTCGCCAAGATCAGCACCAGGATCGCCAGAGGTGGCCTGAGGATTTGAGACGGAGGGGATCAGTGGAATCTTGCGCTCTTCGAGTCGAAGTTCTCGCCGACCAGGAGGAACGATTCCGATGCCCCGACCGCGACGGAACCAGTCACGCGCGTTCAAGGCCAACGTGGCATTGGCCGCGCTCGAAGGGAGCGACATCGGCTGCCGAGGCCGGGGAATTCCATCAGGTCGCGGTGGCGCTGCGCGGCGATGTCGTGCGCAGGCCACGTTACGGACCAGGCCCTCCTTCGCCACGAGCTGATCAAGCGGCGACAGGCCCCGCTGCTGCAGGCCGGCATCGAGATCCCCACACGCGCACATCCCGAAGGCCGCCGCCGCAAGCCGGACGCACACTGGAATTCGGGCGCGTCCCACAATCAAACCGAGATTCGGGAGGTGCCATGGCTCGGCTACAGTCGTCGTTCCGGTTTGCGCGCTTCGCGAAGACCACGTCCCGCGCCACCGGACGGCCGGCGGCGTTCCTGATCGCGTGTGGCGTCATCCTCGCGTGGGGGATCACGGGACCGATCTTCCACTACCGCGACACGTGGCAGCTCGTCGTCAACACGGGCACGACGGTCGTGACGTTTCTCATGGTCTTCCTGATTCAGAACACGCAGAACCGCGACGCCGAGGCCGTCCAGCTCAAGCTCGACGAGCTGATCCGCGCCACCGAGGGCGCGCACAACGCGCTGCTCGATCTCGAGGAGCTGGAGGAAATCGAGCTCGATCGCGTCCGCGACAGCTTTGCGAAGCTCGCGCGACGGGCGCGCGAAGACCTCCGGCGCGGCGCAGGCGACACCGGCCGGCCCGACGTCGACGGTTCCCCGGAGGCGTGACGCGGGCACGATTCGGGCGCGTCCCGGCGCAGGCCGCCGGGGAGGCGCTTTCAGGAGTTCTGGTGGAGGAAACGCGGCGGCACGCGGGCGCGACTATCCGCGCGGCAAGGTCGGGGCATTGCAATCGCCCGGCGTTGAGTATCGCCCGGGTCCGCAGCCGCAAGGGCCGCCGTGTGCAGCGTGTGGAGTGCAACAGGGCGCAGCCGTGTGAGGCGTTAGGCGGGTTGGGGCGCGGGGAACCACCCCGTCGCGGCCGAGACCGTCACGCCGCCAGGCGGGGCGTGGTTGCCCGGTGCGTCGCTGATGATGCTGGTGACCCTTTCCCGGCGAGCTCGAGGCAATCCACCTGGTGCGGCAACAGGACGGCGAGCCGCTGCTTCGGCGCAGCGGTCGCCGGCGCCGAGCGCCGCGAGGACGCCGAGCAATGCGGCAACGTCGCCGCCTCGGCTGCGACGCGGGACAGGGGTTTTGCCTTGGGCGACTCGTTCCCGCGGGCCAGAGAGATGCCGTGCTCGCGCAATCGATCCTCGGATCGAGTCCGGCGTCGTCCCTCTGATCGATGCCGGTCTGCGAAATCGCGCCTTACGCTTCATGTCAGTCGCGGCCAGGCCCGACGCGCACGATCGACGGCGCGTCGCCTGTTCGCATTCCCAGGACGAGGCAGTCACCCACCGTCGTGGTGCCGTGGATTCGCGGCTGCTGCCTCGTCACTTACGCCCTCGCATGGGCCTGCCTCCACTGCCATGACAGACAAGGACTGGACCAGGAAGGGACTGAAGGATTCCGCCGCCGGCAAGGCGAAGGACCTGAAGGGAAAGGTGAAGGACGCCGTCGGCGGCCTCACGGGGGACTCCGGCCTCCAGATGGAGGGCAAGATCGACCAGGCCAAGGGCAAGGTGCAGGACACCTTCGGCAAGGTGGAGCGAAAGCTGGGTCGCAAGCCCTGAGCTTGCGCCTGACGAGCCACGCGCGTGGCGTGGGGCGAGTGATCTCAGCCCGAACGCGCCGCGCGCCGTGAGGCAGCCGATCGGCGACCCGACCGGCCTCTACCCGCGCGACCCGGCGAGCTTCACGTCGTCGGACGGGTGGACCGGTGCGGTTCCGGTGCGGAACACGTACGCCGTTGCGCTCGACGCGAGCGGCGCCGAAGAACCCCGGCGTCCGATTCGTGCTCGTCGGCTCGGGCATGACCACGTCGGTCGCCGAGGAAGCCCGGCTCGAGGCACCGCTCGAGCTTCCTGACGCTGGTCTGCTTCGCGGCATTCTCCATCGTGTCCGCGCGCGAACGCCACCACTTCCGGGCGACGATGCCCAGCAAGACCCTGGTGGAGGCGTTGCTGGCCGATGTGCCCACGGGGTCTGTCCTGACACTGGTTGGACTTCCGGGACTCAGGCCACTCCCCTGGTGGCAGACGCTCACGGTATTCGTGCGTAGATGGTACAACCGAGCGGGCGTCGAGCGTGTGATGGGATGCTGCACTCAGGACGAGTACGAGGCGTTCGTCGAGGATGCACCGCGCTTCGCGCAACGCCTCGTGCGCTCGGACACCATCGTGCGCAAGCACTACCTCGACATCATCAAGGGCGAGCAGAAGCGACGCCTGGCGAAACGTCATCGCGATCTACTCACCCAGTGGAAGATCAGCCCCCTCGACCAGGTCGCCGCAAGGCATCGGGACGCGTACACAGCCGGGATCGACAAGGCGACGATCGACCTGCTTGACGCGGTCCGGCGCAAGCGAAACCCGAACGATTGCGAACGTGCGGGAACCACATCGGCCGCCGAGGCCGAGGCGTTCCATCGGGTCACAGTGGCGCTGCGCGGCGGTGTCGTGCGCGGGCTGCGAAAGGCGCAGCCGCAGCTCGGCCGGTCCGCGGTATAGCCGTGACCGTCGCGGGGGTCGTTTGATCTTTCGGCGCGGAGGAGGCTGAAGTCGGCGTCCGGGAGCTGGATCCGGCGTTGCCGCGCGATATCGCGGGCGCCGATATTGAGGCATGAGCACGGCGCTCCTGCACCAGGCCGAGCGTATCCGCGCGATGACGGCGGAGGGAAAGGTGCGCATTGCGCACGCGCTCTGGATCGAGGCGAGAGAGGTGGCCGCCGCCGGCGTGCGAGCGAGGCATCCCGAGTGGTCCGATGAGGAAGTCGCATCGCGCGTGCGCGAGTTGATGCGTGACGCCGGCTCCTGACCTCGTCACCCTCTGCATCGCGCCGCTCAATGGGGCGGGCATCGACTACATCGTGACCGGCGGACTCGCCGCCGTGGTCTACGGTCACCCGCGCCTGACGCTGGACGTCGACCTGGTGATCCGCCTCGCTCCGCGGGACGTGGAGGTATTCGCAGCGCTCGGGCCGCCGGAGGAGTTCTATTGTCCGCCGTCCGAGGTGATCGCCACCGAGCGCGCCCGCCCCGACCACGGACACTTCAACGTCATTCTCCAACGCGCTGCCCGTTCCGGAACCCGACGGTAAACGTCAGCAGCCCGGTGGCGTCGTAGCCGGGGTCGACGTGCGAGAGCGCGACGAAGCTCCGCACCATGAGTCCTCCTCCCACGAGCAGCACGAACGACAACGCCATCTTGGCCATCACGAGGGCACTTCGGAGACGCCGGCCCGTGCCGAGTTCCACATCGAACGCTGGCGCCGCGAACGCAACTCCGAGCGCCCTCACGAAGCCTGACATCCCTTGACCCCGCAGGACTATGCCGAGCCGTTCTCCACACCCAGGACCCGCTTGTCCGCCTGGAACTGGAGAACGGACGGGCGGACCCTCTCGACTGGTCCAGCCGGGTGACGCGGACCAGCCGGTCCTGCGTAGCATGATCGTGGATCACGAACTGCACGCCGATCATGCGATGGATGGGCCGGTTGAGTCATTTCCACCAGCCGCACTTGCCGACAGAAGACATACTCAGTAATACTGAGTATGTCCAACATCCGGCCGTTTTCCAGAATCGCTATCACCCTGCCTGAAAAAGACCTGGCCGCGGCCGACCGACTGGCGGCGGCTCAGGATCGATCACGCAGCTGGGTCATCGCCGAGGCTCTCCGTCGGTATGTCGCCAGCATCGAGGTGCCGTCCGCACAGGATGCCCGCGCTGGAGAAGCCTCGGCGTTGCCGAGGCCCGTCGGCCTGGGTGCCGCGCGCCTGGCGCAGCTCAAGGCAGACCTGTCGCTGACGCCTGAGGCACGGGTCCGGGCCGCCGAGGAGACGCTGCGGCTCACCGAGACACTCGCGAAACCGCGGGCACAGCAGGTGGTGGCCTTTGACCGGTACGAGGATTTTCTCGACTGGAAGGCGACGCGGGACCTCACCGGATGACGGACTACGAAACCCGCGTCGCACGGGTCTGCAGTCGCCTGAACGCCGAGGACGCCCGGTACCTGCTGGTCGGCGCCACGGCGATGCAGCTCTGGGGGACAACGCGGGCGACGCGCGACATCGACATCCTGATCGAGCCCACCGTCGAGAATGCCCGGCGCGTGCTGCGTGCACTGTCGTCGCTGGGGTTCGGGCTGGCCGGCGAGCACCTGGCGGAAGACGTGGCAACGCGGCCCGTGACGATGATTGGCGACACACCTAACGTGGACATCCTCACCCGCGCGTGGAACGTGCGGTGGGAGGAGGCCAGGGGGCGGGCGGCGACATTTGAGATCGAGGGCGTGTCGGTTCCGACGGCGTCCATCGAGGACCTCATCGAGTCCAAGCGGACCGGTCGCCTCCAGGACGCCGCGGACATCGAGGTGCTGGAGATGCTGCGTCGCCTGCGCCAGCCGTCCGCGGAAGCGTAGCGGGGACCCCTTGGCCTCGCTGACAGCGCGCGCGCCGGCGGGCTTCCCACTCACCGCCGTCGGCGGTCGTCCGGGAAGGGCGGACCCTTGGACCGTCCTGGACGCTACGTCGGGCGTTGCCGCGCGATATCGCGGGCGCCGATATTGAGGCATGAGCACGGCGCTCCTGCACCAGGCCGAGCGTATCCGCGCGATGACGGCGGAGGGAAAGGTGCGCATTGCGCACGCGCTCTGGATCGAGGCGAGAGAGGTGGCCGCCGCCGGCGTGCGAGCGAGGCATCCCGAGTGGTCCGATGAGGAAGTCGCATCGCGCGTGCGCGAGTTGATGCGTGACGCCGGCTCCTGACCTCGTCACCCTCTGCATCGCGCCGCTCAATGGGGCGGGCATCGACTACATCGTGACCGGCGGACTCGCCGCCGTGGTCTACGGTCACCCGCGCCTGACGCTGGACGTCGACCTGGTGATCCGTCTGGCACCGCGGGATGTGGAGGCGTTCGCCGCCGCGCCGGTTGCGGATCGTGCCCGATATGGGTGCGATTGTCACCAGAATGGGTACGGTCGCATCGTCCGACAGCGCAGCGCGCCTGCTCTTCGGCTCGGTCCGGCGCGAAGTGCTGGCGCTCCTGCTCGGCCACCCCGAGGACCGGTTCTACGCCCGCGAGATCATCCGCATCGTCGGCGGCGGGTCGGGAGCCGTGCAGCGGGAACTGAAGCAGCTCGTCGAGGCCGGACTGGCACGACGCGAAATCGCCGGCAAGCAGGTCTACTTCTCGGCGAACCGGGACGCCCCGATCTTCCGCGAGCTGCGGGCAATCATCGAGAAGACGGCTGGCGCCGGCGATGTCCTGCGCAGCGTCCTCTCGCCATTCATCAGCACGGGACGAATTCGGCTGGCGCTGATCTATGGCTCGGTGGCGGCCGGCCGGCAGAGAGCCGCGAGCGACGTCGACCTGCTCATCGTGGGCGACGTGTCCCAGGCCGACATCGTCCCGGCGCTCCGGCGCGCCGAGTCACGACTGCGGCGCGAGGTGAACGCGTCCGTCTACCCCGCGAAAGAGTTCCGCCAGAAGGCCGGGCAGCGCGGAGCGTTCGTCACGCGCATCCTGAAGGGGCCGAAGTTGTTCGTGGCGGGAGACGAACGTGAGCTTGGCCGACTGGCTCGCTGACCGCTGGATCGTGGCGCTACGACCCCGGCTCGTACACATGCACCTCCCGCCGCGCCGGCAACTCCCCCCGCTCCCGCGCGTACCCGCCGGTGATCAGCACCCGCCCGTCCGCCAGCCGCGTCGCCGCCGCAAAGTAGCGCGCCTCGCCTAACGTCCCGGGCACCGTCACCAGCCTGTCGCTGCCGGCAACGAGCAGCTCGGCGTCGGCGCCGCCGCCGGCGATCAGCACGCTGCCGTCACTCAGCGCCGTCACGGCGCCGGGCAGCTTGAAACGCTCTTCCCGCATCCCGGGCCCGGGACGGCACGTCGTCGGCCGCCACGTCGCAGACCTCCGTCGAGGCGAACTGCCCGTGCCAGTCCGTGTTGTCGGAGCCGCCCACCACGAGCACACGCCCGTCCCTGAGCAGGGCCGCGGCGTGCTTATAGCGCGGCGTCACGAGGTGCCCCGCGGCGCTGAAGCGCCCGGTCGCCGGATCGTAGACCTCGAGCAGTGAGTGAACCCGCGCGTTCGGATAGCGCCCCATCGCGCCTCCGGCAACGAGCACGCGCCCATCGGCCAGCAGCGTGGCTGTGTGTGCCCCGCGCGGCACCGACATGCTCCCGGTGAGCGCAAATGTCCCGGTGCGCGGGTCGTACAGCTCGGCGCTCGCCAGTTCGTTCTCCGACTGGTCGCGGCCACCGGTCATCAGCACGCGCCCGTCCCGCAGCAGCGTCGCCGTCTGCCCGGTCCGTCGCACCACCATGTGCGCGGTCGGCTTGATCGTGTTCGTCCTGGGATCAAGCAGCTCGGCGACGCCACGCGGGGCGCCCGGAGCCGAGTAGCCGCCGGCGATCAGCACGCGTCCGTCGTGCAGCACGGTTGCCGTGGGTCCGGAACGCCCCACCGACAAGTCGGGCCCGTCGCTGAAGGTGCCTGTGCGTGGATCGAAGAACTCCGTCGAGCGATACGGTGACTGCTCGCCGCCGCTCCCCGAGAATCCGCCGGCAATGAACACGCGGCCGTCGTTGAGCAGCACCTGCGCGTGGCTGGCGCGCGCGATGTGCATGTTGGACGCTTCCACGATGCGTCCATATGGCGACGGCGCGCCTGTCGACACGAGGGCGCCGGCAGCGAGCATGGCCGGAAGTGAATATCGCATGGGACCGCTCCTGTGATTCAGTCGGCGCGGAGCGCGTCGACGGGACTGAGACTGGCCACCCGCCGCGCCGGAAGCAGCGTCGCGAGCAGCATCGTGACGCCGATGGCGCCGGCCGAGAGCAGCGCCGCCACCGCGGGCGACGCCTGCATGCCGTCGAGTTGCGCCTGCACGCGGGTGACAGCGACGTACGCCAGCGGCACGCCGGCCGCGACGCCGAGGAGCATGACGAGCGCACCCTCGCGCACGATGGCGCCGACAACCCGACCGGGCGACGCGCCTAGGGCGAGACGGACGCTCAGCTCGCGCGCACGCTGTCCGACGATCTGCGCGACCACCCCGTAGAGCCCGATGAACGACAGCGCGAGTGCCAGCGCGCCGACGACGCCGAGCCAGACGGCGAGCAGGCGCTGCGACCAGAGCGACGCCTGCATGCGCTGGGTCATGGTCTGGTCGCCCGTGACAGGGAGCGACGGGTCGACGTCGTGCACGGCGCGCCGCAGCGCCGCCAGCGCGTCGGCCGGCCTTCCCGTCGTGCGGGCGACGATGGTGGCGCGCCCGTCGTACTCCTGGAGCACGGGATAGTAGATCGTGGGCGACGGCGTCACGGTGAGCGACGTGTACCGGTGGTCGGCAACGACGCCGACGACCTCGAGGACGCGGGTCGGCCTGGGCTCGCTGGCGTCAGGCGGCCACGCGATGCGCCGGCCGATGGCGCTCTCGCCCGGCCACATCATCTGCGCGAAGGACTGATTCACGACGCCCACCAGCGGCGCGGCGGCGTCGTCGCGCATTGTGAACGCGCGCCCCGCCACGAGCCGGATGCCAAGCGTGCGGAAGAAATCCGGCGCGACATGGTCGCCGTAGACCTTGTGGCCGAGCCCGGGGTTGGCCCAGACCTCCTGGAGCGATGGCTGCTCGCCGTCGCGAAAGACGCGGATGCGATCGCTCCAGTCGCGCGGGGGAACCGTCTTGGCAAAGGTGTACGACGCGAACGACGGCTCCGTCGCCAGGCGGCTCATCAGCGCCCGGTACAGCGCGAGGCCACGCTCGGCACCGTACCCCTGCGCGGTGAGGTCGACGTTGACGAGGGCGAGCGACGCCGTGTCGAAGCCGGGGTCGCGCGAGAGCAGATCCTTCACCGCGAGCGCCACCATCGCCGACGCCGAGAGGAGCGCGAGCGACACGGCGACCTGCGCGCCGACGAGGAAGCGCCGCAGGCGCACGCGCGACGTGCCGGCCCCCGAGCGACCGTCGCGCAGGACGTTCGCCGCGTCGAGGTGCGAAAGCTGGATGGCGGGTGCCAGCACGATGAGCACTGTGACGACGGCGCCCGCCGCCAGCACGGCTCCCAGTGCGCGCGCGTCGAGCGTGACGTCCACCCGTCGCAGCAGCGAGACGGTGGGCTGCGCCGCGGTCGCCAGACCCGTGAGAAGCCGTGCTATGGCGACGCCCGCGAGGCTCGCGGCGCCCGCCAGCAGTGCGCCCTCGACGAGGAGCTGTCCGGCCACCCGGCGTCGCCGCGCGCCGATGGCGAGTCGCACGGCGAGCTCACGCTCGCGCGCGTGGGCGCGCACGATGAGCAAGCCCGCGACGTTCGCGCAGGCCATGAGCAGCAGGAGCACCGCGGCGGCTGACATCAGGCCGAAGAGGCGCGTCAGGTCGCGGCGTTGGTCTTCATCGAGCCCGATTCCCGCACGGAGCCTGACGTTGCGCGCGCCGTTGGTGACGGGATACTCGACCGCCAGCCGGCTGGCCACGAGGTCCAGCTCGCGTTGCGCACCGGCAACCGTCGCGCCCGGCGTCAGGCGGCCGAAGAGCTCCAGCCATCCCGCCGAGCGCTTGTCCATGATGCCCTCGGACATGCGGGAGAGGAGGACCGGCTGCAGGGAGAGCGGGGCCCATATGTCGACCTGGCCGCCGACCGCGGTCCCGCCGAACGCATCGCCGGCGACGCCGACGACAGTGAACGGGAATCCGTCGAGGTGGATCGTCGACCCCACGGCCGGCGCAGCGCCTCCGAACGAGCGCTGCGCGAGGGCGTTGCTGATGACGACTATTGGAGTGCGTGCCGAATCGTCCGCTGGGGTGAGCAGCCTCCCGGCGGCCGCGCGCACGCCGAGTACCGTGAAGTAGTCGTCGGTGACGAGCGCGCCGCGGAGGAGCTCGGGCTCCCGGGAGCCCGTCGCGGTGCCGAGCGGCACGCCGACCGAGGCACCTAACGCCAGCGACGGGACGCCGTCGCGGAAGTCGGCGAAGTCGGGATAGGCGAAGCTGCCGGCATCGACGCCGTTCTCCAGGCGGTCGAGCGAGACGAGCGTGGCCGGGTCGCGCACGCCGGGGACAGGGCGCACGAGCACGGTGTCGACGACGCTGAAGATCGCCGTGGCGCCGCCGAGCCCGAGCGCGAGGGTGAGCACCGCGGCGGCGGCGAAGACCGGCGTCCGCGCAAGGCTGCGCAAGGCGAAGCGCGCGTCGCGCGCGATGGACTCGACGACGGCGGTGCGTCGGGTGTCGCGCACGGCTTCCTTCACCTGCTCGGCGCCGCCGACCTCGAGCAGCGCCGCCCGGCGCGCGGCGTCGGGCGTGGCACCGGCACGCACGCGCTCGGCGGCGAGCAGGTCGACGTACGACGACAGCTCCTCGCTGAGGTCGGACTCCACGGCGCCACGGTGGAAAGTCTCGCGCCAGAAGTGACGCAGGACATCGGCGATGCGCACCGTCAGGTCGCCTCGAGGGCCGCCTGCATGCCGACCATGATGCGCTGCCACTCGCCGGTCTCACGGGCAAGCTTGGCATGTCCGGCGCGGGTGAGCTTGTAGAACCGCGCGCGGCGGTTGTTCTCGGAGCGGCCCCAGCGGGCCGTGAGCCAACCCTCGGCTTCGAGGCGGTGGAGGGCGGGGAAGAGCGAGCCCGGGGTGACGCGGAAGGCGCCGCGCGAGATCTGCTGGACGCGGTTGGCGACGCCGACGCCGTGCAGTTCGCCCAGCGTGAGTGCCTTGAGGACCAGCAGGTCGAGGGTGCCCTGGATGAGGCTCGCGTTTGGCGATGCCACGTCGTCTCCTATCGTGCGTCGATAGAAGCATGGGGGCGAGATCTATCGAATGTCAATAGGAGTGGGGCGTCGCCAGTGGGCCTGCACTCGCGACTGGCGCCACGGCGGATGGATGTTCGTGTCCGTGCAGCGCGAGCAGCCGACTCGACCGGAGCAGGGCGCCGGCGTCCGTACAGGTTCGCGACTGAAACGTGGTCCTTAGCGGTAGACGTCCCGGCGATTGCCGACCTTCACGACGGTGACGATCAGATGCTGATCCGCGATCTCGTACAGGATGCGATAGTCGCCTTGACGGAGCCTGTATTTGTCCTCGCTGCTGAGCTTCTCGCTTCCTGGCGGTCGGGGATTGCCTGCGAGGCCCTCGATCCTGGCGACCACTCTCCGCCGGTCCTTGAGCGGGAGCGCTTCCGCGTCTCCACCGTCCCCACCCGTGATGACGCGTCTACAGTTTCCGACGCCGCCTCAGACCCCGCACGACATCCTTGAACGCGGTGATGGGCTCCCTGGCGCGTTCACGAAAGGCCGCCAGGTCCCCAGCGTCTTCGGCAAGAATGCTCCGAACAGCGGTGTTGACAAGCTCGGAGATACTTTGGCCGGTTTCGGCCGCCTTCAGCCGCAGAGCCTTGCGAATGGTCTCGTCGAAGTAGACCAGTGGTGCGCTTCTGGGCGCTCATGGTTGCACTATAGCTTCATGACGTCATAGCGCCGAGACGACAGCGCGGTAGTCAGCGTCCGAACGGAAAGGCACGGCGTATGCCGGGCCCTCCGGGCGCATTGCCGATGGTCCGGCACGCCGGAATATTGCGATCAGGACGCGTGTCGACGGCTTGTCAGTTGTCAGGAGCTCGGACGGTCCAGTGCGGCCGCAGACAGACCGGCCGCAGCACGAGGCTCTTCCAGAATCACTGAGCTCGATTTGTCCCTCTTCCGCAAGAAGCTCCCGCTCGACGACGCCATGCGCCTCATGCTCGGCGCTACGGTGCGGCGCGATCCGCGCGAGACGCTGGCCGATGTCGCGGCCGCCGGCGTGCTCCCGCCGGATCGCCTCGATGCGGTGGCAAAGACCCTGCCGGCATTCGAGGTCTGTGTCTGGCACCAGCTCTGGGCGTACTATGCCGCGCTCCGTGTTGCTCCGGAGGAACTGCTGGATCGTTTCATGAACGCTCTCGAGCTCGCGCTTCGCGACAGTGGGGCGTCGGAGGATCAGGTGGCGCGACGCCTCGAGCACGTGCGCGGCTACATCGCCGGTTACCTGCGGTTCCTGGAGGGCAATCCCGCTGGCGGCGAAGCGCAGGACCATCCCTTCACGCGCCCGTGTGAGCATTTCACCGGGCTCGTCATGCCCGGAGCCGATGTGGAGGACGAAGGCACGCAGCGCCAGCGGCGGCAGGTCTTCGAGATCGCGAAGGGGAGCTGGCTCGCCGCCGCCGGGGCGTTTACGTCGCTCGTGAAGCAGTACAAGGTCACGGTGAGCTGACATGGAACGCTGGACAGAAGGCATGCGGCGCGTCGGGATTGTCAGTGCGATCGGGATCCTTGTCATCGGCGTCCTCTACCTCGCCGTCATTTCGCTCTGGCTCGTCGTGGTGCGAACTCCCCGCGAGCCGATCGGCGACCCGTACCTCGCGGCGATGGAGCTGCTCACGATCGTCTCCGCCGTCGCGCTTGTCGGCTTTCTGGTCGCCCTGTGGTGCTTCGTCGTGCCGTCACGACGCGTGCCGGTGCTTGCGGCCCTGATGACCGGCACCCTCGGTGCGTGCCTGACGATGGCGGTGCACTTCGTGCAGCTCACCGCGATCCGGCAGCTTTGGCGCACGGGGCAGCTGCCCGACTACAGGCTTGTCTGGCCGTCGGCGATCTTCGCGGTGGAGTACTTCGCGTGGGACGTGCTCGTTGGCCTGTCGATGGTGTTCGCAGGAATGTCGCTTGGAGCTGATCCGCATTCGCGGCACGCGCGACAGGCCCTGCTGATCGGCGGAGTGCTCTGCCTCGTGGGCGCGGCGGGGCCGCTCGCAGGCAGGATGCTGCTGCAGAATGTCGCGGTTGTCGGATACGCTACTGTCCTTCCAGTGGCCGGCGCGCTGATGGCGCGGGTGTTCCTGGTAAAGCGTTCCGTCGGCTGAGGTCGCTGTTGTGATCGGCGGCGCGGCGTGGCGCTACTCTTCCCGCGTGGACGGGCCTGCGAACGGGGCCAACCTCACTTGTGCCAGGTCACCGCGACATCGCTCCGGGCAGGCAAATGCTTGATCATCTCGTCATTCTTGCAGGGCGCCTCGGGCACTGGGGATACCTTGTCATCTTCCTCGGCGCCATGCTGGAGTCCGCGGCCTTCCTCGGCTTGCTCGTTCCGGGAGAGAGCCTGGTACTGGTGGCCGGATTCTTCGCGGCACAAGGCCTGCTCGATGTCGGCGACCTGATCGTGCTCGTAGCCATCGGGGCCATGCTCGGGGACAGCATCGGCTATGAACTGGGGCGCCGCCTCGGACGCGCGGGGCTCGAACGCCACGGCCGCCGATTCGGGCTGACCGAGGCTCGCCTGGCAAAGGCCGACGCTTTCTTCGTGCGACACGGCGGCCAGGCGGTCTTTCTGGGACGGTTCGTTGGATTCGCGCGCGCGCTGGTGCCGTTTCTTGCCGGCTCCTCGCGAATGCCGTACAAGAGGTTCCTCCCGTACGACGCATCGGGGGCCGTCCTGTGGTCGGCGGCCATGGTGCTGCTCGGTTACTCGCTCGGCGCCGCATGGCAGCGCGCAGCACACTGGATCGGGCGGGGCAGCGCCATCCTGGGCGGCATCGCGTTGTTCATCGTGCTGCTCGCCATGCTCTGGCAGTGGGCGGTGCGTCACGAGGCGGGCATCACGCGAGCCTGGAAGCGCATTCTCGCGACGCCGCGCGTCAATGCGCTGGTTCGCCGCTTCTCCCCGCAATTGGCCTTTGTCCGGGCGCGGCTTTCACCGGAGGGCTACCTCGGACTGCACCTGACGCTTGGCGCCATCGTGCTCATCGGCGCCACCTGGCTATTCGGCGGTGTCGCCGAGGACGTCGTCAACGGCGACCCACTCACCCTTGTCGATGGTCGGGTGGCGGCGTGGTTCCACGCCCATGCGACGCCACTCCTCACCCAGTCGATGCTCCTGCTCTCACAGCTTCATGGTGTGGTTGCGATGACCACCGCGGTGACGATCACCGCCCTGCTCCTGGCGTGGAAGCGGGACTGGAAGTGGCTCTCGTGCCTGCTGGTGACCGTTCCAGGTGGCATCGTGTTGAATGTCCTGATGAAGCTGGCGTTTCACCGTGTGCGTCCCAGCTTCGCCCATCCATTGCTCTCCGTGGATGGCTACAGCTTTCCGAGCGGGCACGTGGCAGGCGCGACGCTGATGTACGGCGTGCTGTCGGCCATGCTCGTCGAGAAGACGAGGGAATGGCGCCGGCGTGTACTCGTGGTGCTTGTCGCGATTGCCCTGGTGGCACTGGTGGCGCTGAGCCGCATGTACCTGGGCGTTCACTACCTGAGCGATGTACTGGCAGCGTTCGCGGAAGCAGTTGCCTGGCTGACGCTCTGCGTGACCGGTATTCGTACGTTCTGGGAGCATCGCGCCGCGGCGCTGCCGGGCACGGGAGGGGTCCCCTGAGCGCGGACTCGCCGTGAGTCAACTCGTCAGGCAGGCATCAGGCGTGGCGTCACCCGCGCCACTTGTGCCGCTTGCCGCCGCTGCGCGCACGCGCGACGGCGACGCCGGCCACTACCGTTGCCGCTGCCACGCCGGCGGCCACCGCAACGTTCCTCTTCCTGCGCGCGGCCTGGCGCCCGGAGACACGGTCCACGATCTTCTTCGCCACCGACTTCGCCTGTGAGCCCGCCTTCCGCATGGTCTTGACGGCGTCTCGCGCGGACCGGACCGCATCCGTCGCGGACTCCACGGCCTCGGTCGCAGTCTCCACCGTCTCGCGTGACGACTTCCTGATTCCCGCCATGGTGTCCTCCCCGTTTGGCGCCGCAGGTGGACCGAGGGGCATCCCCGTGCCTGGCGCGCTCCCCGAGGGCGCTTCGCGGAGCAGTCACGCCGCCGTCACGCCGTCGGTGATGTCCGCAAGCTACCGCCTTGCGTGTGATCGCCGCATCAGGTGGTCCCACGCGCTCGCATCGGGGTTGGCCTGAAGACGAGTCGGCCGGCGGTGGACGTCGTGGGTGCCCGCCCGGATGCTGGTGGTGCCGGGGTTGGCTGAAGACGAGTCGGCCGGCGGTGGACGTTGTGGGTGCCCGCCCGGATGCTGGTGGTGCGCGCCGGACTTCTGGTATCCCGCCGCGGCGGATCCGGCCGCAGCGAACTGCCTGCGGCCGAAAGCCGAGGGGTCCATGTCCTCGTCAGTGATGCGCTGCCGCCTCCGCCGCCTCGGCGTCGGCCTTGGTGCGGTGCACCGTGCCGTCCGGATGGTTCGGTGGGGAGTAGAGCGTGTAGAGCTTCAGCGGCGTGGTTCGGGACGGATTGGAGACGTTGTGAAACGTGCCCGCCTCCACCACGACCGCGTCGCCGGCCCGGGCAATCGTCTCATCCGTGTGATTGAGGACGAACCGCGCCTCTCCCTCCTCGATGCGGAAGAACTGGTCGACCGCCGCATGCACCTCCCCGCCGATCTCCTCGCCCGGCTGGAGGCACATCACGACGAGTTGGGCATGCTTGCCCGTGAACAGCACGCGCCGGAAGAACGCGTTGTCCAGCGTCTGCTTCTCGAGAGGTCCCGTGTATCCGGTCATATTGCCCGCCTGTTGAATGCCCCTGGCGAGGTCATCGCAGCGCCGCGCGCTGCACAAACACACGCCACCCCTACTTCCTCGCCGCTGGCTCCCTGGCGACGGCCATATCGTTCACCGGTGCGTCAGGCGCCGTGTGCGCGACGGACTTGATCCCGTTCTCCATCGCGGCGTTGCGAGGAGTACATCTCGCTCCGGCCGATCACGTCGTCGTTCGTGGACTTCAGCAGGAAATACGGCTCCTTGCTGGTGGCGATCTTTCGCTCGAATTGCGCGTCGTGCGCCGCATTCGTCCTGACCAACGCGATGCCGGCGGACGCTGCGGCCTTGGTGTCGAACATCCCGCTGGTCAGGATGATCTCGCCGTTTCCCGCCTTCAGGTTGAACATGAATTGCGTGTCGGCGGCGCGCTTGAGCTCAAAGGCTCCAGGCATTGTCTGCCTCCCGGTGCATGTGCACCGTGTTCAGGTTGCCCGCGGGGACCTTCTGGCCCATGACGTTCTTCGCGCTGGTTGCGACTTCGTCCAGGACACTCATGGGATCCTCCATATCGACGCGCGGAGAATCGCGCGTGGGCGTCGCAGGAGATGCATGGGTGCCGCGGAGAGCGGCCCTGGCGCATGGCCCCCGGCGCGGGCGCACGGACACTCTGGCCCGCGGGCGCAGTGTCTATCATGAGTCTGCCTCGCGACGCGCTCGTGGACAATCGGGGATCGGATCGCGCGGTGTACGGAGAAGTTCTTTCCGTTACGCCGATGGTGCGGATCTGCATGACGGCGTTTACCGGTCCGCCGCCTCCCTCGCTCGCCGCAACTCCTCGAGTCGCGACGCGGCGTCGGCGGGGAACAGCAGCCCATCCGCGATCTTCGCGATCTCCTCGGCCTCGCGCCAGCGTTCCTCGAGCGCGGCCAGCTCGCCCTCCATGGCGCGGCGTTCGTCGTCCTCGTGGAGCGCCATTTCCATGGCAAGGCGCGTCGGCGCGGGCAGGGAGGCAAGGTAGTTCTTCGTGATCGCGGTCTCGCGTGGTCCTGTGGCCACCGCCGTGCGGACGACCTCCTCCGCGGTCGCTGACGCCGAGATGACCTCCACGGCCTCGCGAACCCGCCGGGCGCTTCCTCCGGCGCTGTTCGCGTACGGGACAATCGCTGCCAGCGCGCGCCGCGCCTCGTCGCCCTGCAGGGAGATTGTCTTTGTTTGAGCGAAGCCGATCCCGTATCGAGGCAGGGGCTGCTCCGCCTGCTTTACACTGAGCGACCAATCGGCACCCTCGGGGCCACGCGAGAGCCAGGCACTCTGGGCATCCCATCGGGTGAGGGGCTGTCTCTTGCCCTGGCCGTCGGTAACGAAAACCACCGGGACGCGCGTGTCCCTGTGCATCGAGCGCACGCGAATGAAGTTGACGACAATGCCAGCTACGATGAATCCGATCATCGCGGGTTCCACAAGAGCGGACATCGCCACCAGGGAGTGCCCGGCGAGAGACGCGACCTGCAGCGCGGGGGGAGCCAACATGCCTGCGGCAGTGAAGCCGATGTACTTTCGCCGCCGCCTTCCGAACTGGTCGCCGTAACGCCAGGTCGCGAGTTCGAGCCGGGGCGGGGCACCGATGCGCACCAGCTCCAGCCCTTCCTTGAGCCGGGCCAGCGCGACGTTGTCGGTCGCCACGCGCTGCCGCGTGGCGCGGAATCCACGCTCGGCCTCCTCGATCGCCTCCCAGCGCGACTCGAGCGGCGTCAGGTTCCAGCGCTGGCAGCGCCGGCAGACGACCCAGAGCCTTCCCCTCGCCGCGTCGTACGCCAGGCGCCGACCGACAGGGAAGTGCTCCAGGCAGTCGTTGCCACCGAGCGCGGCGTTGCAGAAGAGACAGGTGGCGTACACGGGCCCCCTTGGACGCCGGGAATCTGCAACCCGGGGTGCCTCACCAGAAGGCGCGCGCGGCCGGGACAGGGCGACGCGATCAGTATCGCCGCAGGTCCAGCGTCACCGGTCCACGTCGCAGGTAGTCGGTGCCAAGCACGCCGTCGATTGTAAGGTCCGTGAACTGCGCGCTGCTGCGGATCGCGCCGCGGCTCCCCACCACCAGATCCACCGTGGAGTCGTCGTGCTGCACAAGCAGCGAGTCGCGACGCACGCGTTCATCGATGAGCGTCCCGCGCAGGTCTCCGCTGTCGAGGAGGAACCAGAGCGTGTCCCGTCGCGCGGCCACCGGCGCATACGCGGTGAGCATGCGCCCGGTCTCGCCGGTGCCGATGCGCACGGGAACGCCGTCCTGCGCGATGGCGTTGGCGGCGCCGGCACTTGCGTGCACCGTAATGCGGTTCTCCGCCAGGTCGATGGTCACCACCTCGCCGCGGAATGCGTCGAGCGCGAGCACGCCGTCGAGGTGCGGGAGTTCCTTCGGGAGGAGTGCGTTCACGTCGTAGACGCCGACGGGCGCCAGTCGATGCTGCCACGAGTCGCGGCCGATCGTCAACGAGTCGCACCGCTGGAACTCCACCTGCTCCCCCGACATGCGGTGGCCGACGTCGCGCCCGAAGGGCACGCAGCCGATGCGCCCGGCGATTGCGGGCGCGATCAGCGTCGCGCCGCCCCCGGTGTCGAAGAACAGCGTCAGCGTGTCGCTCCCCGCGGCGACGCGCGCCACGCGCAGGTCGCGGAAGTACGGCTCGAGGGGGATGATGGCGTCGCGCCCGCTTCCGGCTGCGGCGCCCTGGAACCGACAGGCGGCGCTCAGCAGGAGCAGCGCTGGGATCACGGATCGGCGCACGGAGTCCATCGGCAGGTCGAGCGGACCAACGACGCAACAGGGATGAGCGCAACTACGGCCGAGGACGATGCGCGGATTCAGCTCGTCGCCTTGGCGCCGACCGAACCACACGGCGACGCGTGTCGCAGCGACGTCGCACTCGGCGCGCGTCAGGCATTCGATCGCGGCAGCGAGATCGCGCGCCTTTCTCACCGCCGACGTGCGGGCGTCCTCAGGACGTCGTCGGGGCCCCCTCCGCGGAGGATTCGCTCGCGGTCTCGCTGGACCGGAGCAGTCCGATGGCGACGCTTCCAGCCACACAGACCGCCAGCGCCGAGAGCGCGACGCCGAGGCTGGGTTTCGCAACCATGTCGAAAATGACGCCGAGCACGACCCCGTCGGGGACGCGTTGCAGGAGCGCCAAAGCCCGGTTGGGAGGGAAATCCGGTGCCTCGCCCCCACGTCCCTGGGCCACCAGCTGCTCCAGCTGGCCCTTCATCGCGCGCCCCTTGGCGGCCAGCGTACCGCCGGTAATGAGGAGGATCACGACGCCCGTGAGCCCTCCGATGACGAATCCGCTCGACCATGCCCGGAGCGCACCGGCGACGATCATGTACGAGCCGCTGAGCACCAGCAGCACGATCGAGACGGGGAAGACCTTTGCCGAGGCCTGGAGCAGGTTGTGCCACTCGAGCATCTCCTGCACGGTCCGGGCGCGTGCGCGGCGTCCGTCGGTGAAGTGCACGAGCGTGGCGGCCGCGACGGCGGCCAGCAGCGCGAGGAAGTGGATGAAGAGCGCAACCTGATAGCCAGTCATCGTGAGCTCGGACGAAAGTATGGGACGGTGACATGCAGGGAGGGCGCCGAAAAATAGAACGCGAGAATGTGTACGCGACAACCCATGGAGGGACGCCGCGCGACCCCACGGCTGACCCCGCCTCGGTCAGCCTCCGGCCCCCCGGGGACCAGCCTCCAGCCCGCCCTCCGACCCCGGGCGACCAGCCTCCAGCCGGCCCTCCGGCTTCCCGGCCGGCCTCGTGGGACCGGGCCCTGGACCGCGCCGCGGCCGGATTCCGTTCCACGATGGCTGCTGCCCCACTTGAGACGCCCCCAGCGCCGTCGGTCTGGCGACCGTGTTTGCAGCGGGCAGCGAAACCAGCACTTGTGCGGTGTCGTCGCGCGGGCGCGGTGTCGTCGCGTGCGCGCGGTGTCGTCGCGTGCGCGCGGTGTCGTCGCGTGCGCGCTGTGTTCTCATCGGGCGGCTGCTGCCTATTACCAAATCTGGTAATAGGTGCCGCACCTGAGGCACAGCGCGGTCGATACCCGAGCGCAGGTTCTCACGCATAGCTCGAACCCGCGCAGAGGGCAGTCGCCAGCGCGCGCTGAGGGCGGAGACCTGGCGACCTGACACACCGCGCGCCGGGACATGGCGCGCCCGCGCAGGGACGATAAGTTGATCGGCATGCCTGACTCCACCTGGGACCGCATCGTCGCCGCCGTCGACGCCCAGTACCGCATCGAGCACGAGATCGGGCGCGGGGGGATGTCGATCGTCTACCGCGCGCGCGACGAACGACTCGGACGCTCCGTCGCCATCAAGGTGCTTCCGCCCGAGCTGGCGCACGACCCCGCGGTGCGCACACGCTTTGCCCGTGAGGCGCACACCTCGGCGCAGCTCTCGCACCCGAACATCGTCCCCATCCACGACGTCGGCGACAAGGGCGGCATCGCCTACCTCGTCATGGGGCTCGTCGAGGGAACCAACCTCGCCGCGCTGCTGGCCCGCAACCCGCGCCCGCCTGTCGATGACGTGAGACGAATACTCGCGGAGGTCGCGGACGCCCTCGCGTACGCACACGAGCGGGGCGTCATCCATCGCGACATCAAGCCGGACAACATCCTCATCGACAGCGACAGCGGCCGGGTGATGGTCACCGACTTCGGGATCGCCCGGGCAATGGAGGTCGGGGCCCGGCTCACCCAGACGGGGATCGCCGTGGGAACGCCGGCGTACATGTCCCCGGAGCAGGCGACGGGGGAGCGGCTGGTGGACGGGCGCAGCGACGTCTATTCGTTAGGCGTGGTGGGCTATCAGATGCTGACCGGGCGGGTGCCGTTCCGGGCCGCCAACGCGATGGCGCTGCTGCTCAAGCACGTCACCGAGCAGCCGCGCGACATCGCGGAACTGCGCCCCGACGTGCCGCGCGGCCTGCGCGAGACCATCGAGCGCGCGCTGGCCAAGTCGCCCGACGACCGCTGGCCGACGGCGGCAGTGATGGGAGAAGCCCTCCGCTCCGACGAGACCCCGGCGGGCTCGTGGCGCCTCGATCGCCCGGAACCGGTGCGGTACGTGTCGCCCAACCCTGACACGCCTAACGCCAGCCGGGTGGCGCGCGGGCGGGGGCAGTCCGGGCGCTGGGGACCGTCTCCGGGGCAGCGCACCCCCGCGGCATCCCGGCCGCAGGGGAAAGTCGCGGCGTTGGACGGGCCGCCACCGATCGTGCTCGAGCCGGAGCACCTCGCCGCCCTCACGCCGGAGCAGCGCGCCGACCTCAGGCTCTGGCACGGTCGCGTGAACCTGCTGGACCGCATCAAGGCGATGCGCGGCTATGCCTGGCTGACGGCGGCGGCCATCGTGGCGGGGCTGGGCACCCTCGGTGCGGGCCTGAGCGAAGGGATCCCGCCGGCCGTCTTCGCCCCGCTCGTGCCGATGTACATGTCCTGGAAGCTGTGGCGGCGGGGGAAGTCGCTGCAGCGGGCGGGCGTGCGGCTACGCCGGGTATTACTGATGCCGCGGGCGAAATGGGTGCTCCCCGCCCCGCCGCCGGCGGCAACGGAAGAGCAGCTCGAGAAGCTGGTGCCGCGACACGTGCTCGACGGGCCGCATGGCGACGCCATCCGTCGGGCCGTCGACGACCGCACCACGATCCTCCTGATCCTGCAGAGTCTGTCGAAGGCGGACCGCGCGATGGTCACCGATGTGGCACCGACCGTGGACGCCCTCGTGCTGCGGGTGGCCAACCTCGCGCTGATGTCCGAACGCGTGGAGCAGGGAATCGACCCGGAGCTGGCCGGCGACCTCCAACGGCGGTTGTGGGCCATCCGGAGCGAGCCCGAGTCGCCGGAACGCGACCGGCGCCTCGCCTTTCTCGCGCGCCAGCAGGGCGCGCTCGACGCCATGGTGAAGCAGCGCGAGACGATCGCGCACCAGATCGAGAGCGCCGGGCTCGCCCTCGGAACGCTACGACTCGACCTGATGCGCCTGCGGTCGTCGGGGCTGCAATCGGTACTCTCGGACGTCACGTCCGCCACGCAGCAGGCGCGGGTGGTGTCGCGCGATATCGGCGTGGTGCTGGAGGCGGCCGAGGAGGTGAAGGCCGAGTAACGGCACGCGGCGCGTCACCGTGCGCCAGCGACCGGGCGTGCGGGGGCGCCGCGCGTCGGGCCTACCCCTCCGACCGCAGGCTCGTCACCGGGTCGACCCGCGCCGCGCGCCGGGCAGGACGCAGGGCGGCGACCAGCACCGCGACGGTGAGGATGCCCAGTGCGGAGAGGAACGCCGCCGGATCGAGCGGCCGCACGCGATACAGGAACGCCTCCATCATCCGCGTCAGGGCGACGGCGCCGAGCACGCCGGCCGTCAGCCCGATGCCGAGCACCGCAAGCCCCTGTCGCAGGACGAGCCCGAAGATCTGCTCTTGCGTGGCCCCCATCGCGATGCGAATGCCGATCTCGCGCAGCCGCGAGCGCACTGTGAACGCCAGCGTGCCATAGAGACCGATCGCGGCGAGCAGCACCGCCACGACCGCGAAGGCGCCGAGCAGCAGCAGCTGGAACCGTGGCACCGCGCGCGACGCAGCAACGCGGTCGGCCAGCGTCTCGGCATTCACCACCGGGGCCACCACGCCCGCGCCGGAGAGCGCGCGCCTGACGTCACGTGCGGTGCCATCGGCGTCACGACGCGTCGTTGCCACGACGTGCAGCAGGGCCATCGACTGCGTGTACGGGACATAGACCGCGGGACGCATGCCGTCCTCCACGCGCGCCTGCACGACGTCGCCGACCACGCCCACGATCTCGGGGCTTCCGCCCGTGTCAGACTCCGGCACACGGAGGCGCCGGCCGACGACGTTCACGTCGCCGAACGTCGACCGCGCAAAGCTCTCGTTCACCACGACCACGCGTGGCGACTCCGGCGTGTCGGTCACGTCGAAGGCACGGCCGCGGAGCACCGGGACGCGCAGTGCCGCAAAGTACCCGGGGGTCACGGCGTAGGCGGGGACGCGCTCGTCAGGCGCGCCCGGCGACTGGTCCGGGGCGGCCAGGCGCATTGCGAGGATCGGGCTCTCGAACGGCAGGTTCGACCCGCCCGCGGCGGCGGTCACCCCGGGGACCCGCCGCACGACCGCGAGCACCTGGTCCCACATCGCCGTCATGTTCCGGCTCTTGAAGAGCGCCGAGAAGGTGACCACGCCGTTCGGCGAGAATCCCAGCGGCTGCGCTCGGAGCTCCACGAAGGAGCGGAAGAGCAGGCTCGCGCCGACGCCGAGCACCAGGGCGAGCGCGAGTTGCGTCGCGGCGAGGGCGGTGCGAAGCCGGGTCCCGCGCGGCGCATACGCGGCGAGGGACGAGCGGAGGTTGGAGAGCAGGTCCGCGCCGCTCGAGCGTACGGCGGGAACGAGGCCGACGACTACCCCGACGACGAGCGAGAGCAGCGCACCGGCGGCGACGATGCGCAGGTTGACCGACACCTCATCGAGGCGTGGAAGGTCCTGCGGTCCGAAGTGGCGGAAGGCGCTCACGCCGCCCGCCGCGATCGCGAGTCCGATCACGCCGCCGGCCAGCGCGAGCACGACGCTCTCGCTCACCACGCCGGCGGCGAGGCGTCCGCGCCCTGCGCCGAGCGCCCGCCGGAGCGAAAGCTCGCCATCGCGCTCGAGACCGCGCACGATGAGGAGGTTCGCGGCATTCGTTCCCGCCAGCAGCAGCAGCAGCACGGCGGCACCGAGGAAGATCAGCACCGGGCGCGCCCCGCTGCCGATCGTCGCGTCACGCAGAGAATTCACGCCAATGCCCATCGGCACGTCCGCCTTGCCCTCGTACTCGCTGGGGTGCTCGGCCGCGAGCGTGCGCTGCGCCGCAGCGAGCTCGCGCCGCGCGGCGTCGACCGAGACGCCCGGAGCGAGGCGTGCCAGGACCTGCAGCCCCCGCTGGCGCGAACCCGCATAACGCGGGTCCGTGGGATCGAGGTGCACCCAGAACTCGACGTCGGTGCCGACCAGCGCCGCCGGCTGGACGAAGTCGCGCGGCAGGACGCCGACGATGATGAAATCGCCGTAGCGCTTCCCGATGACGTCGGGGTCCCCGCCGAAGCGGTGCCGCCAGCCTGGGTAGCTGATGACCACCGCGGCCGGCTGGCCGGGAGCCGCCTGGTCGCCGTCGCGAGGCAGGCGCCCCAGAAGCGGCTTCACCGAGAGCAGGCTGAAGAATCCCTTCTGCACGATGGCGAGGTCGACCGCTTCCGCCCCGTTGTCGGGCGTCTGGATCAGCGATCCCGCCCGATCGATGGCGGCAGCGGCTTCGATCGCATGCGTGCGGGCCCGCAGGTCGCGGAAGGCATCGAGCGCGACGGGGCCGAGTCGCTGGAGGCCCTCGTGTCCCTGGAGCCACTCGCGCCCCGGCATCGTGTTGCCGACGAGCACAAGGCGGTCCGATGACGCATAGGGCAGAGGCCGCACGAGGGTCGCGTCGATGACGCTGTAGATCGTCGTGGTGGCGCCGATGCCGAGGCCAAGCGTGATTGCCACCGTGGCGGCATACCCGGGGCGCCTGACGAGGCCCCGCAACATCTGGCGCAAGTCATGTCCGATCGTCGCCATCCGTTCTCCCGGGGTTGCCGACGGCGCGCGCAACCGGCGGCGGCGCATGGCCTGTGGGGTCCACCAGTGCAGCAGCGACGTCGCGGCGTCACGGTCGCAGGCGAGGCGGGTGCGCCAGGTCACGCCCGTGGTCGCGATCCGCCGCTGAAACGCTTCCTCGAGGTCGCCGCGCAACACGTCGGCGTCGGGACCCCGGATGAACGCGGCGAGCACACGCGCGACGAGCGGGGGGCGAACCCGCGGCGCATTCATGGTCACCGCTTCCGCGAGCGCGAGGCGGATCCGGCGAGCCGCAGTTCGAGCTGGGGCACCAGCCCCTGTGCCATCGCCGAGAGCTTCTGGTACGACCGGGCGAGCTCCTGCGCGCCCGCCTGCTCCATCGTGTACAGGCGCTTGCGGCGGCCGCCGCGCTGTGCGGTCGGCTCCCCGAGCGTGCTGGAGACGAAGCCGCGGGCCGAGAGGCGGTCGAGGGCCGTGTACACCGCGCCGGCCGAGATCGATCGCCCGGTCCGCTGCTCGACCAGCTCGCGGATCGGGACGCCGTAGCACTCCCCGGGCGGGAGCGCGACGAGCGCGAAGAGGATGAGTTGTTCGGCTTCGCCGAGGGCGCGTGCGGCCATGCGGATTTATACTGCTCAGCAGGGAATAGCGCCAGTGGCGGCCGGGTGATGGCCAGGCCGTCGCGTGACGAGCCGCGTTGACGCGCCATATGGTGCCACGTAATATGTCGCTATGCAACACATCAATTCGCGCTCGCTGGACCGGGAGCTGAAGAAGGGGAGCACCGAGCTCCTCATCCTCTCGCTCGTCGCGCACCAGCCGCGGCACGGGTACGACATCGCGCAGCGGATCGAGTCGCGATCGCGCGGCGCGCTCTCGTTCCCGGTCGCCTCGCTGTACCCGATGCTCTACCGCCTCGAGCGGCGCGGCTGGATCGCGGGGCGCTGGGTCGAGAAGCCCGGGCAGCGCCGGCGTCGCTACTACCGCCTGACGACGGCGGGTGCGGAGGTGCTCGCGGCCCAGCGTCGCACGTGGGCCGCATTCGTGGCGGCCGTCAACCGGGTGGTGCGCCCCGAACCCGCCTGACGCGACCGATGCCACCCGACTGGAAGGCCGAGATCCGCGCACGCATCACGACCCTCGCGCTCGCCGCCGGGCGCGAGGCGGAGATCGTCGAGGAGCTGGCGCAGCACCTGGAGGACCGTGTCGCTGACCTGCAGGGGCACGGCGTCCCGCCCGACGACGCGTATCGCACCGCGCGTGCGGAGCTGAGCGATCCCGGTGTCCTCGCGGAATTCCTGCGCCAGGCGGAGCGGCCGATGGTGGCGGAGCCGATCGCCCTTGGCGCGGAGCCGATCGCCCTGGGTGCGGAGCCGATCGCCCTGGGTGCGGAGCCGGCTCGCCGCCGCCGACGTCCCCTCGGGGGGCTGTGGCGCGACGTGCGATACGGCGCGCGGTCGTTCCGCAGGAGCCCGGGCTTCACCGCGATCGTGGTCGCGACGCTGGCGCTCGGCATCGGCGCGAACACCACGATCTTCAGCGCCGTGTACGCGCTCCTGGTGCGCCCGATGCCGTACCCACACGCCGAGCGCCTGGCAGTGGTCGGGTGGCAGACCTCGGCGCCCGACGTCACCAGCGGCTTCTCCGCGTTCTGGTCGTCGCCGCGGTTGGAGACGCTTGAACGCACGAATCGCGTCTTCTCGGGCGTCGCCGGCTTCGCGCAGCGGTACGCCACCCTCACGGGAGGCGCGCAGGCGGAGCGCGTGGGACTGGAGCTCGTCACCGGGGACTACTTCCGCACCTTCGGGGTGCGCGCGGCGCTGGGTCGCCCGCTGGAGACCAGCGACGACCGTGAGGGTGCGGCTCCGGTCGTGCTCATCAGCCATGCGCTCTGGCTGCGACGCTTCGGCGGAGACTCGGCGGTCATCGGCCGCGCGCTGCAGCTCAAGGGCCACCCGTTCACGGTGGTCGGCGTGACGGCGGCCGGGTTCGGCGGGCAATCGGGGCAGGTCGATCTCTGGCTCCCGCACGTCGCGGCCGGCACGCTGTTCAGCCGCCTGATGCTCGACTCGCCGGACATCGCGTGGATGGAGGTCGTCGCCCGCCTGGCGCCCGGGGTGGGCGTGCCTGCCGCCGAAGAGGCTCTGCGTGCCCTGCGGCTGGCGATCGTCGCCGGCGCGAGCCCGGAGCAGCTTCGGCTCATGGAAGCACCGCGGCTCGTGCCGCTCGCGGAGTACAAGCGCGACCCGGCGATCAGCCGCTCGTTCCTGGTCCTCTTCGCCGCGGTCGCCTTCGTGCTGCTGGTCACCTGCCTGAACGTGGCCGGGCTGCTCGTGACGCGGGCGATCCGGCGGCGGCGGGAAGTCGCACTGCGGGTGGCGATCGGCGCGACCCCCGCAGGCATCGTCCGGCAGCTGGTGGTCGAGCACGTGCTTCTCGCGTTAGGCGGCGGCCTTGGCGCCGCACTCCTCTCCGTCTGGGGCGTGCGCCTGCTGGCGACGACGGGCCGGGCGATCGCCGGACGGCAGTTCGGTACCACCTCCTCGCAACTCTTCGATCCGAGCGTGATCCGGCTCGATGCGGGCGTGCTCGCGTTCAATTTCCTGCTGGCGCTTGTCGCCGCGGTGCTGTTCGGATTCGGGCCGGCATGGATCGCGGCCCGGTCCGACGTGAGCGCAGTGCTGAAGGAGGGCGGGGGCGGGCGCACGGTCACCGGTGGACGCAGCCACGCGCGGCGATGGCTCGCCGCAACGGAGATGGCGCTCGCGATCGTGCTCGTGGTCGGCGCTGGGCTGATGACACGCAGCCTCGTCGACCTGCGCGCCATCCGGCTCGGTTACGACGCGAACGGCGTGACGAGCTTCACCATTCCGCCGAGCGATCGCCCTGCCATTGAGAGCGAACTGCTGCGTCGCCTCGGGACGCTTCCGGGAGTGGAGTCCGTTGGAGCCGCGACGGGGCCGCCGCTGGGCGGCTACGTCAACACGACTCCGGTCACCGTCGAATCCAGCGGCGGCGCGCCCGTGCGCGTTCCGGATGTCGGCGTGCACTACGCGGATGGGGCGTTCTTCAGGACGCTCCGCGTGCCGATCGTGCAGGGACGCGCCTTCACCGACGCCGACGGGCCCGACGCTCCCCGCGTCGTGATCGTGAACCAGGCGGCGGCGCGCCGCCTCTGGCCGGGGGCCAATCCGATCGGGCAGCGGATCCACCTCGAGGCGAACTGGCCCCGTGGGGCATGGGCGGAGGTGGTGGGGGTGGCCGGCGACGTGCAGTACCGTGGCGTCGAGGATGTCGTCGAATCCGACGTGTACCTGCCGTGGCGCCAGGGGGGCTTCATCGCCACGTTCTTCGTGCGCAGCACGCTGCCGCCGGCGTCGCTGGTGCCGTCGATCCGGCGCGAGGTCGCGGCGGTGGACCCGGACCTCCCCGTGACGAACATCCGCCCGCTCGCGGCGCTCGGCGCCGAGGCCACCGCGCGGACTCGCTATGCCTCGCTGCTGCTGGTGATCTTTGCCGGCATTGCGACGCTTGTCGCCGCGATCGGCGTGTACGGCGTTGTTGCCCACCTCGTCTCCGACCGTCGGCGCGAGCTCGGGATCCGGATTGCCCTCGGCGCCGGACGGCGATCCGTCGTCAGGCTGGTGTTGCGCGAGGGCCTGCGGATGAGCCTCTGGGGCGCGGCAACAGGCATTGTGCTGGCCTTCGGGACCACGCGCGTCCTGCGCAGCTCGCTCTATCTCGTGAGTCCCACCGACCCCGTGACGTTCGTGCTGGCGGCCGCGCTGCTCTCTGCCATCGGCCTGCTTGCCGCGTGGATCCCGGCGCGCCGGGCAACGAAGGTCGACCCCATGACGGCGCTTCGATCGGAGTGATGCGAGCCGGGGTCACAAGCTGACCGGAGCGGTGTCGCGTGGGCGCTGCGACTGGATCGACCCGTCCGGGCACCCGTCGTCACCGCGTCCACGACGTCACGACCCCCACGGCGGCGACCAGGGCCGCGACCAGGAGCCCCGCCTGCACCCCGCGCACGAGCGAACCGACGTCGCCGTCGGCTCCGTGCGCCATCACCGTCGTGAACACCGCGCCGGCCATGCCCACGCCGAGCACCATCCCCACATTGCGCGCCTCGGCCAGGACGCCTGACGCGATTCCCTGGCGATGCCGCGGCGCCGATCCCATCAGGGCGCTGTTGTTGGGCGACACGAAGAGTCCGACGCCGAGGCCGACGACGGCGAGGGCGGCTGCGATGGCGCCCACCGATGCCGTGCCGGATGTCCGCGTGAGCAGCAGGAGCCCGACGGCAAGCAGCGCCATGCCAACCGTGGCCGGCGCGCGGGATCCCACGCGATCCGACAGCGTCCCGCTGACCGGCGCCACCACGGCCATCACCAGCGGCTGCGCGGTGAGCACGAGCCCGGCGCGCCGTGGCGAGAGCCCGCGCCCCTGGATCAGGAGGAAGGGGAGGAGGAATGTCACGCACGACACGGCGATGTAGTTGAGCATCGCACTGACGGTGCTGGCCGCGAAGAGCCGGCTGCGGAACAGTGTGAGGTCGAGCATCGGGTGCGCTGCCCGGCGCTCCACCGCGACGAAGGTGACGAGCAGGGCGACCGCGGCCGCCAGCAGGCCGAGCACGCGCGCCGATCCCCACCCCCACTCGTGTCCCTGGTCGAGCGCCACCAGCAGCGCCACCAGCCCCAGCGTGAACAGCGCGGCGCCGCGCAGGTCGAACGGTTCGGGGCGTCCCTCGGGCCGGTCGTCGGTGATGACGCGCCAGGCCAGCGTGATGGCGAGCGCGCCCACGGGCACGTTGATGTAGAAGACCCATCGCCACCCGATGGCGTCGGCAATCCATCCACCTAACGACGGCCCGGTGGTGAGGCCGAGGTAGGTGAACATGCCCAGGGCGCCAAGGACCCGTCCCCGCTGCGAGCCGGGGAAGGTCCTGGTGAGGATGGCCGGGGCGTTGGCGAAGAGCATCGTGGCCCCGATGGCCTGGACGCCGCGCAGCGCGATGAGCCACCCGGCGGTGGGTGCCAGCCCACAGAGCGCCGAGCCGAGTACGAACAGGGCGAAGCCACCGAGGTAGATGCGCTTGTGTCCCCGCAGGTCGCCCAGGCGGCCGACGCCGAGCAGGAGCGCGCTCACCACCAGCAGGTACAGCGTCGCCACCCACTCGATGTGGGCGACCTCGGCGTGGAGCGCCTCTCCCATGACCGGGAGGAGCGTGTTCACCACGCTCGCGTCGAGCGCCGACATGAACGTCCCGACGCCGACGGGGAGGAGGACGATCCATGGCGTGGGAGTGTGGGTCGATTCCATGTGCATGGAAGCTCGGGCCGCGACGGAACGGTGTCGAGGGCACGCTCGTGGTGGCGCAGCCTGGTCGAGCCCGGAGCACGCTCGGACATGTCCTCTTGCCAGGCCTCTTGCGCCGAGCGTACGCTATGTCCATGCCTGTGGC
Source organism: uncultured Gemmatimonadaceae bacterium (assembly GCA_963761075.1). Classification (GTDB taxonomy): domain Bacteria; phylum Gemmatimonadota; class Gemmatimonadetes; order Gemmatimonadales; family Gemmatimonadaceae; genus CAVXFN01. The sequence goes on along the minus strand of CAVXFN010000004.1, from coordinate 4,182,681 downwards.
CACTTCCGGTCAGTGGACGGTGGAGCAACTCCACCAGGTCCCCGACGACGGCCAGCGCTGGGAGATCATCGACGGGGAACTGCACGTGAGTTCCGACCCGTCGTTCCTGCACCAACGCGCGATCCTCGAGCTGGTCTTGCTGCTCAAGCCGTATTGCGACACTGTCGGGCTCGAGCTGCTCTTCGCGCCGGCCGCCGTCACCTGGTCGACGCACACGGAGGTGCAGCCCGACCTCCTGGTCATGCCCCTCGTCAACGGGCGACGACCGACGCGATTCGAGGACGTCGGGCGGCTGGAGCTGGCCGTGGAGGTGCTGTCCCCGTCCACGATGCGCTGGGATCGCTTCACGAAGCGACGCGAGTACCAGCGGAGGGACGTTCCGGCGTACTGGATCGTGGATCTCGCCGCCCGGTGCGTGGAATGCTGGCGGCCGGGAGAGGACGAGCCGGAGATCCGGTTCGACGCTGTCGCCTGGGCGCCCATCACCGGACAGGCGCCACTCACCATCGACCTCGCGCTGTATTTCGCGCGCGTGTACGACGAGGGTGGGCCCCCGATGCGGCAGCCGGCGCAAGGCTGAGCGACGCGGACGGCAGTCACCGGGATCCTCGGGTTGCGGCGAACGGGCCGGCGATTCGCGGGCCGTCCGGTTCGGCTGCCTCAGATGCGTCCCCGCTGCCGACCGGACGCATGATCATTCAGGCCACGAGTGATTATCATCCAGCACGTGGCAACCGGTGCACGTCTTCGTTTCCGAATGGAGCTCCCTTGCCCACCCGGGTACTGACCGACGGATCCACCGCCATCGTGCGGGGCGCTCTCGCCGGCGGCTGCGACTTCTTCGCGGGCTACCCGATCACGCCGGCATCCCCGATCCTGGCGATGATGCTGCGCGAGCTGCCACGGGTGGGCGGCGTCGGCGTGCAGGGCGAGGACGAGATCGCATCGATCGGGATGTGCATCGGCGCGGCCATGGCGGGCGCGCGCGCGATGACCGCCACCAGCGGCCCGGGCATCAGCCTGTACTCGGAGAACATCGGCCTCGCGATCATGGGCGAGGTGCCACTCGTCATCGTGGACGTGCAGCGGCTCGGACCGGCGACCGGTGGGGCGACGTCCGTGGGGCAGGGGGACATCCAGTTCGTGCGCTGGGGAACTGCCGGTGGTTATCCGATCATCGCATTGTCTCCGTCGTCGATCGCGGAGTGCTTCTCGCTGACGCGCCGCGCGTTCGACCTCGCCCGCCGCTTCCGCTGTCCGGTCTTCGTGCTCGCCGACAAGGAACTCGACCTGACGTACAACACGATGGACGTCGTTGCCGAGCGCGAGACCGCACCCGCGCCAGCAGTCATGGAAGCGGAAACAGGGACAGGCGCCGGCGGGGAATTCAGGCCCTACCGCTATGAGCCGGCTGACGGAGTTCCGCCGGCCGCGCACTACGGCGAGGGCCCCCTGCTGCGCTTCACCGGTTCGACGCACGACGAGCGGGCGTTCCTCACCAGGGACCCCGCCACGGTGGACCGGCTGAACCGCCACCTGTCGGCGAAGATCGAGGCGCACCGCGACGAGATCGAGATGGTCACCGCGGACCTCGAGCCGGGCGCCGACACCCTGTTCCTCGCGTTCGGCGTGACCGCCGGCGCGATGCGCGTGGCCGTTGCCGAGGCGCGTGCAGGCGGGCGCAGGGTCTCGGCGCTCACGGTGCAGAGCCTCTGGCCGGTGCCCGAGACGGCTGTCATGCATGCGCTCGCGGGGGTGAAGCGCGTCGTCGTCGCCGAGCTGAACCAGGGGCAGTACCGCCGCGAGATCGAGCGGCTGGCCGGCGGGCGCGAGGTACTCGGCCTCAACCGGAACGACGGCGAACTGATCACCCCCGAAGGATTCCTGGAGGTGCTGTGATGCGAGGCGAACCACTCGTCAGGCGGCGGCCGGGCGGCGCGCTGCGAGGCCGGCGATGAGCACGACGATCACGCCGCTGGCGAGTTACCGCAACCAGACGCCATACCCGTTCTGTCCGGGATGCGGACACGGGCCGATCCTCGATCACCTCAACGCCGCGCTGGTGAAGCTGCAGCTCGACCCGCGACAGGTCGTGATCGTGAGCGACATCGGGTGCTCGGGGCTCTCCGACCAGTACTTCGAGACCTCGGCATTCCACGGGCTGCACGGCCGGAGCATCACCTACGCGACGGGCATCAAGCTCGCGCGGCCGGAGCTGACGGTGATCGTGGTCATGGGCGACGGCGGCACCGGCATTGGCGGCGCGCACCTGCTGAGCGCGGCGCGCCGCAACATCGGCATCACGGTGCTCGTGTTCAACAACATGAACTTCGGGATGACAGGTGGACAGCACTCGACGACGACGCCGATGGGGGCGATCACCGCGACGACGCCCGGCGGCAACCTCGAGCGGCCGCTCGACGTCTGCGCCACGGCCGCAGTCAACGGTGCCGGCTTCGTCTTCCGCGGCACCAGCTTCGACGCCGACCTCACCGATCGCATCGCCGACGGTATCCGCCATCAGGGCTTCTCGGTGCTCGACATCTGGGAGCTCTGCACCGCCTGGTTCGTGCCGCGCAACCACCTCACGAAGAAGGCGCTGTTCGAGACGCTGGCGCAGCTCGAGTTTCCGACCGGCGTCCTGCAGCAGCGCGACGCACCCGAGTACGCGGCGGCGTTGCGCGAGGCGAACGCGGCCGAGCGAGGCACGCCGACGCTCGCGTTGCGCGCGATCGAGCCGCAATTCACGGCGTCACTCGACCGGCAGTTCAGCATCGTCATTGCCGGCTCGGCCGGCGGTCGGGTGGGCTCGGCGGCGCGGGTACTGGCGCGCGCGGCCATCCTCTCGGGGCTGTACGCGGCGCAGCGGAACGACTATCCGGTGACCGTGAAGACGGGCCACAGCACGTCGGAGCTGATCCTGAGCCCCGCGCCAATCGACTATGCGGGCGTGACGCAGCCCGACCTGCTTCTCGTGCTCTCGGCCGATGGCCGGAAACAGGCGCGCCGGTACCTCGAGCGCATGGAGACGGAGCGCGAGGTGCTGGCGCTTCCCGAGGGCCTGCCGCTGGAGACGAGGGCGCACGTCACGACACTCGACTTCGCTGCCGCTGGGGTGAGGCTCCCGGCATCCCAGCACTCGCTCGCCGCGGTGGCCGCGGCCGTCGCGCGACTCGGCTGGCTCCCCGCCGCCGCGCTGGACGAGGCGGTGGCGCAAGGAGAGCCGTTGCACGTCGACGGCGACCGGAAGGCGATCGAGGCAGGACGGGCGGCCGCCGGAGGGTGAGCGCCGCCCGTGCATCGTCTTCCGGGCGCGCGTCCCGATGCGTCGCGTCCGCCGCTACCGCGCGAGCGGGCTCTCCCAGACCTTCAGCAGCAGTTGCTTGAGCTCCCCGAACCGCTTCGCCCCGAGCTCGGCGCTCCAGTCGCTCTCGATATCGCGGAGGACGTCGTGGATCTTCGCGTAGGCGGCTCGCCCGCGTTTCGTGAAGCGGACCATCCGCGCGCGTCCTTCGTCGGGCGCGTCGGAGCGAACGAGGTAGCCAAGTCCCTCGAGGCTCCGCAGGAGCTGGTTCATGGCCTGTTTGCTCATGCCGGCGCGGTCGGCGAGAACGCCTGGACGTACGCCGTCCGGTCCCGGGAACTGGAGCACGGCCATGTGCGGCAGGCGCAGGTCGTCGAAGCCGGCGTCGTTGAGCTCCTTGATGATGCGGCGATGGATCGACTGCGACGGGACACGCAGCAAGGCGCCGATCAGCATGTCCTTCGGGCTGACCGGCGAGCCGACCTGGGCCGTTGAACGTCCGGACGAAGAAGGCATTGACAGTTGCGGTAAATGGCGTTTACTATATCGACAGACGGTAAACACAATTTACTATGGGAGATCGCCATGGTACAGCAGATGACCGACCTCCAGGTCAATCCCGCCGACGAGACCATCCGCCTCGGCCCCCTCGTCGTCCGCTTCCTCGTGACCGGCGAGGAATCCTCGGGCAGCATCGCCGCCTTCGAACTCATCGTCCCCGCCGCGCAGCGCCTGGCGGCTCCGGCACACAGCCACGACCACTACGAGGAGACCATCTACGGTCTCGCGGGCATCACGACGTGGACGGTGGACGGGAAGCCGATCGACGTCGGCCCGGGTCAGGCACTGACAATTCCGCGCGGTGCCGTCCACCGCTTCGACAACAAGGGCAGCGTCGACGCGAAGTCGCTGTGCGTGATCACCCCCGCGGCGATCGGCCCGCAGTACTTCCGCGAGTCCGCCGAGGTGATCAACGCGACGCCTGGCGCTCCGCCGGATCGCGCGAAGATGCTCGAGATCATGCGCCGGCACGGCCTCACGCCGGCGGCGCCCCCGCCGCAGGGGTGACGGCGGGCGGACGTGTGAGGGCAGGTCCGGGCCGCCGCGATTACGGGCAGTTCCCCGTGGCCACGGCGGCCCCGGTCGTCACGATGGTGGCGCCGCTTCCGTTGAAGACGTCGTTCCCCGCGAGCGGGACGTGATCCCAGAGGTTGTTGGCGGCCGAAATCGTGATCGCGGCGTTGGTCCAGAGGTTGTTGACGATGTTGCGGAAGATGGCATTCCCTGCGACGCTCGCGGTGGCGCCACCACCCATGTCGCCGCCGTCGCTGTCGTACTCGACGCCGTAGTAGTTTCGCGTGATGACGTTGTTCTCGACCCTGGCGCCGGCGCCGCCGTGGATGAAGGCAAGACCGGTCGCGCCGGGATTGTCGGTGATCCGGTTGCCGGTGATGACCTGGTTCTTCGACGAGTTGCAGACATAGATCACGCTGTCGTCGCCGGCCGTGTTCACGAGGCTGTTGTTCCGCAGCACGACGTTGTCGTTGCGGATCAGGAGCGTCATCTCGCCGAACGCCGGGTCGTTGTTCGTGAGCACGAGGCCGGCGATGGTGGCGCCAGTCCCGGGGTCGATCGTCGTGCCGAACTGGCTGCAGCCGGTCCCGTTGAGGCTTGCGCCGCCGAAGATCCGCGCGGTGGCGACCGCGGCGGGGCCCGTGGAGCCGCTGCAGCAACCAGTCGTGGCCAGGAGCACGACGGAGGACGCGACGACTGCGCGCACGACGGGGAGACTGCGACGCATGACTTGGCTCCGGCACCGGGGCGGTGTTCCAGCTCGATTCCGTGCGGCGAGCTGGCGTGCCGACGGATCCCCGTCGCACCACGGCCGCGGGCGGCCTGAATCCTACCCCCGTGGTCAGACTTCGCAATTGCGGTGTCAACCGTCGGCGCGTTCGACGCACGGGTCGTCGTGCCCGTTGCCTCGACGAGTCGACGTCGAGCCTGCCACAGCATGGAGTAGCGATTTGAGGAGGGAGGCATTGCGGGCCTCAACCGCGAGACGACGCTGTACGTCGGTTCAGGCCAGCGGATGCCTCCAGCGCAGCGTCGGGAATCGCGCATAGTCCCGGTCCGTGGTGACCAGCTCGCATCCCGACTCGATCGCGAGCGCCGCCAGCCAGGCGTCGGGAACGAGGTTGCCGCGCGCGCCGGCCTCCCGGCAGAGCGTCGCGAAGATCCCCCAATGTCTCGCGCCCGGTGCAACCGGGACGGCATTGGGGCGATCGCGGAGGGCAGTCGCAAACGTCAGGGCCGCCTCGATTGGCGTCGGCGGGTGAAAGACGCGAGGATGCGTCACCACGCGGAGGAAGCCGCTCAGTGCGGCGTCCGCCACCGCATATGCCTCATGGGAATCCACGAGATGCTGCAGCCACGCGCGGTACTCGGCATGCCGGGGGGCGTCCTCCCGGAAGGCATACACGAAGACGTTGACGTCAACGAGCTGCATGGCCGCCGTCCATCAGGTCGACAAGGCTGGCGGTGTCGTCGAGGTCCACTCCCGGCTGCAGTCCCTCTCCGCGAAACGTGGGCAGTGGAGCCGGGGCTTCCGATGGCGATCCCGATCGTTGAGTGAGCGCCTCGAGCGCTGCGAGCCCGCGGCGCAGGACATCCGACTTGGTCGCCTCGAGCTGCTCGGCCAGGCGCTCGAGGCGCTCCCGGTCTGCCGGCTCGAGGTAGACCTGCACCGGCTCGGCAACGCGTCCGGCTCGCCGACGCCCCTTGTCATGACCGCGTTTCATGAAATCATGATAGCAATCCGGGCGCGGCAGGGCAACAGCGTGGGGAGGAGGCACCGCCGGTCCGGACACGTCGTGTCGCCAGGCGAGTCTACCCCGCTGCCTCGAGGCTCACCTCGGCGCGCAGGCTCGCCGCGTCGCGCCCCACTGTCGCCACCGCGAGCGTGCGGCCGCCGCGCTGGAACCGCACCGTCGCCGCACCCGCCGAGAGATCACCATCGACCTCGACCGCGTCCCAGGTGGTGGCGTGTCCGACGTAGCGGATGGTGGTGTCGTAATGCGCACTCCAGAAGAACGGCACCGCGTCGAAGCGCTCGCGCAGCCCGAGCATGTTGCGGGCCGCCGTCTGCCCCTGCCGCTCGGCGACGACCCAGTGCTCGACGCGGATCCGTTCGCCGGTGTGCGGGTCTGGCCAGCGGGCGATGTCGCCGGCGGCGAAGATGCCGGGCACACTGGTCTCCAGGTACTCGCTCACCTCCACGCCACCGTCCACGGCGAGCCCGGCCTCGCGTGCGAGCGAGAGCGCGGGACGCACGCCGACGCCGATGACGACGAGGTCGGCGGGGAGCGTGTTGCCGCCGCGCAGGGTGACGCTCTCCATGTCGATGCGGCTGGCGACGTCGCCGAGGTGGAAGACAACGCCGTGCTTCTCGTGCAGCGCCCTGATGAACCCGCCGAGCGCCTCTCCCATCACGCGCTGGAGCGGAACCGACTCCGGGGCCACGACGGCGACCTCGAGCCCGCGCATCCGCAGCGCCGCCGCCACCTCGAGCCCGATGAAGCTCGCGCCCATCACCACGGCGCGGTGCGCGTGGGCGGCGCCGGCGATGATGGCGCGGCTGTCGGCCAGCGTGCGCAGGTAGTGCACGTGCGGCAGGTCGGCACCGGGCGTGGGCAGGTGCACCGACTCGGCGCCGGTGGCGAGGAGCAGGTTGTCGAAGGCGATCTCGCTGCCTTCCTGCATGAGCACGCGCCGGCGCGCGACGTCGATGGACCTCACGGTCACGCCGAGCCGGAGGTCGATTCCATGCTGCGCGTGAAAGTCGGGCGGCCGGAGTGGAATCCACTCCTCGGGGGCGTTGCCGGCCAGGTAATCCTTGGAGAGGTTCGGCCGGTCGCAGGGCGGGGCCTCGTCCGCGCCGAGCATCGTGAGCGGCCCGTCGTATCCGAGGCGCCGGAGCATCTCGGCGGCGGCGTTGCCTGCGGCCCCCGCGCCGACGATGACCACGGACGCGGGCGACGTGATGCGCGACCGGGTCTCGTCAGGCAGTGGCGTGGCCCCGTCGGTGGCCTCGATCTCGCGGGTCACGCGGACCAGCCCTTCCTTCTGTTCCACCACCCAGCGCGACAGGGGATTCAAGGCCGGTGCGCGCAACGCCTCGCCGGTGCGCAGGCTGAAGCAGGCGTGATGCCATGGGCAGCGCACCGTGCCGTCGACGATGATTCCCTCGCCGAGCGGGGCGCCGTAGTGGGTACACATGGCGCCGACGGCGAAGACGTCGTCACCGGAACGGGAGAGCAGCACGGGCGTGCCGTTCGCGTGGCCGGCGAGCATGCCGCCGTCGGGGATGTCGTGCAGCGGGACGCCTTGTGCGAGATCCGGACCGGCAAGCTCCTGTTCCTGCTGACTCATCGCCCCTCCCATGACGGCGGACCTCTCAGTCTCGCCGCGGGGAGTGCCGTGCGACAGTGCCCCGGCTGTTGCGCGCGGGCCGTTCAGCGAAGTCTCGGGTGCCGACTTGCATGTCGGAGATGCTCGTCAGGCCGTGCGTCCGGAGTCGTTCGAGCAGTGCCTCCGACCTGATGCACTTGCCGGTTCGTGTCGGAGCAATCGACATTGGTTCATGATCCCGGCCACCTCGCAGCAGACCGAGCGCGTCCGGGCCATGTCGGCGGATGAAAAGGTGCGCCTGGCCCACGCGCTCTGGGAAGAGGCGCGAGAGGTTACCGCCGCCGGCGTGCGCGCGACGCATCCCGCCTGGTCCGAGAAAGAGGTTGCCACACGCGTACGTGAGCCGATGCGTGACGCCGGCGCCTAGCCTCGTCACCCTCTTCATCGCCCCGCTCAACCAGGCCGGTATCGAGTACATGGTCACCGGTGGCCTCGCCGCCGTGGTCTATGGTCATCCTCGCCTCACCCTGGACGTGGACCTCGTCATCCGCCTTGCGCCCGGCGATGTCGAACGCTTTGCCATGCTCTGGGATGCGCACGAGTTCGACTGTCCGCCGGTCGAGGTCATCGCCCGGGAGCGCGCGCGCAGCGAACACGGACACTTCAACGTGATTCACGGCGAGTCGGCGATGCGAGCAGACGTGTACCTCGCCGGGGGCGACGAGTTGCAGGACTGGGCGCTGCAGCACCGGATCACCCGGCGGGTCGAGGGAGAGGCCGTCCAATTCGCCCCGGTCGAGCATGTCATTGTCTACAAGCTTCGTTACGTACGAATGAGCGGTTCCGACCGGCACCTGCGTGACGTCGCCCGCATCATGGAGATCAGCGATGCCGACGTGAATCGGGAGACCCTCGGGCATTGGATCCGGCGGTTCGACCTGGCCGCTGAGTGGGAGAAGGCGCTGGCGTACGAGGATCCGGACTGAGGGCGGGACCGCGCGGCGCATGTCGTCGCGCAGCCAGGGACGTCGCGCGAGCGCGTCCGCCGTGACCCATCGCTACGCGTCCTCGCCGCCCTCTCGCAGCCGCGCCGCCAGCCCGCTCGTCCGTTCCGCACTGCGCGACACCGTGAACCGCACGATCTCCTCCGACGCAAAGATCGCCACGTCGCTCCGCGCCCGCGTCACCGCCGTGTACAGCAGCTCGCGGCTCAGCACCCGGCTTTCGTGCTCCGGCAGCACCACCAGCACGGTGTCGAACTCCGACCCCTGCGACTTGTGCACCGTCATTGCCCACGCGGTCTCGACGTGCGGCAGCGCCGGCGGGGCGACGGCACGCGTGCCGCCTTCCGCGGGGAAGTGCACGGTCACGCCTGACGCATCGCGCCAGACGACGCCGAGGTCACCGTTGAAGATGCCTGTCGCGTAGTCGTTGGCGGTGACGAGCACGGGACGCCCGTGGTACCAGCGGTCGTGCACCGGCTGCCCCTGTCGCGCCAGCCACCCCTCGATGGCCACGTTGATCCCGGCGACGCCGAGCCGTCCCGAGCGCTCGGGCGCGAGCACCCGAAAGCGCCCCATCGCATCGAGCAGCGCCGCGGGAGACCCGGCCTGCAGGCACGCGTCCAGGTGGGGAAGCAGGGGCACGAGCAGGGCATCGGTGCTCGCGGGCGGTGGCTGCAGCGAGATGTCGGTGCGCGAGGCTTCGGCGCACGTGGCCAGCACCGCCGGCGCGTCGCCCGAGAGCACGGCACCGGCCAGCGCGCCAATGTCAGGATGCGCCTCGAAGCGCCAGCTCCTCGTCAGGCGGTCGACGCTCCGGTACAGCGGCGACTCCACCGGTGCCGCCAGCGCCGCGCGACAGAGCGCGCCGAGCACGTCCCCGGCGTCGACGCTTGCAAGCTGGTTGTGGTCGCCCACCAGGATCAGCTCCGCGCCGGGCTTCAGCGCCTTGAGCAGTGCGTCCATGACGAGCACGTCGACCATGCTGGCCTCATCGACGACGACAAGGTCCTCGCCGAGCGGGTTCTCCTCGTTGCGATCGAAGGTGTCCTTCCAGGGACGGTAGGCGAGGAGGCGGTGGATCGTCATCGCCTCCGACGGGAGTCGCGCACGCGCGCTGTCATCCGCGTCGACGGACGCGAGGCGCTGGCGGATCGTCTCCGAGACGCGCGCCGCCGCCTTTCCCGTCGGCGCGGCGAGGGCGACGCGGAGCTGCGGGTCCTGCTGCACCATCTCGCCCAGGAGCTGGGCGACCTTGGTCGTCTTGCCGGTGCCGGGTCCGCCGGTGATGATGCGGAACGCCGGGCGCCGGCCCCCGCGGTCGACGGCACCGCGCACGTACGCCGCGATGCGCGACTCGGCGTCACGATATCGCCGGAACTGGAAGAGGCCGTCTCCCAGCACGAGCGGCTCGGCGCCCGCACCGCGCCCGACCGCCGCGCTCGACGACAGGGCGCGCTCCCACCGGCCCACCGCGTCGCGTCGTTCACCGCCTGTTGCGGCGTCAGGCATTGCCGCCGCCTGACGAGCGATGGCATCGAGCGACATGGCGCTGTGTCCCTCGCGGACCGCACGGCTGGCGAGGGCAACGGCGGTCGCGAGCGCCGCGGCATCCCCGGCGGCGCTCGAGCGGCGCGTGAGGACCTCGGCGAGCTGGAGGTCCACCGCCTCGAAGTCACCCGAACCGTCCAGGGCGCGCAGCAGATCGGCGACGGGAATCATGGCGCGCTCCCGAGCGCGGCGTCGAGCGCCTCGAGCAGCGCCGGCGTGGGCGTGTCACGGAACCAGCCATGCGCGCCCGTGTCCGCCACGCCGCGCAGGAACACGTAGGCGACGCCGCCCCAGTGGCGCGCTGGATCGTAGCCGTCGAGGCGCGCCCGAAGGTGCCTGTGCAGCGCAACTATATAGAGGTGGTATTGGAGCGTGTAATGCTCCTCCCACATGGCGGCCTCGAGCGCCTCCGGGGCGTACTGCGCGTCGGCCGCGCCAAGCCAGTTCGACTTCCAGTCGAAGACCCACCACCGGTCGTCGTGCTCGAAGGCGAGGTCGACGTAGCCGCTCAGGTAGCCCGTGATGTTGCGCTCGTCGAGCTTGCGCAGGAATGGCGCGTAGGCGCGGGCGTGCGGCGACCCGTGCCGCTCCAGCGCGTCGGCGAAGCGCCCGGTGGAGAAGTGCCGCACCGAAAGGTCGAAGCGCCATTCGCGCATCCCGGCGTCGCGCGGCACGTCGCTCAATGCGAACCGCGATCCGGGGATCTCCGACGACGCGAGGCGCTTGACCATTGCGCTGGTGTCCGCCAGCCGACGGGCTGTGAGCGCGGCCGGCGTGAGCAGCGCGTGGGACGAGAGGGTGCGTTGCACGAGTTCGCGCAACGCGTGGTCGTCGAGGTGCTGGAAGTCCACCTGCTCGAGCAGCGCGTGGAGCGCCACGCCGGCCGACGCACCCGCGGGAAAGCCGCGGAAGCCAGGCGCATCGGCGGGGCGGCCGCGCAACGCCGGGAGGGCGATGGGATCCTCGACGTCGCGCGGGTCGTCGGGGTGGGACCCGGACGGCGATGCCCGAGTAGCTTGTGATCTGCCAGGTGTCGAGCTGCCCCCGCGCCAGCGACAGCGGCCTGGCTTGGGGCACGACGTGTCCCACCGGCGCCTCCGCCGCCCTGGGCCACCGGCCGTCCGCGGCGATGTCGCGCATCCGCATGACGCCGCCTGACGAGTCGACCAGCGACGCCAGCGCCGCGCGCTTGCCGCCGTCGCCGTCGCCGCGCATCAGCCAGCCGAGCGCGGAGCCGTCGGTGTCGCCCTTGCCGATCTCACCCCACGCCACGTAGCAGCGGTGCACGGCGCGAGTGAGGGCGACGTACGCCAGCCGGACACTTTCGGCGAGCTCGTCGTGGTCGCGCGCCTGCCGGCGCTCGGCGATCCTGGGCGAGCCAAGGTCGAGGACGCGCCCGTCGCGCTCGGGCGCCAGCGCGAAGTCGATTCCGAGCGGTCCCTTCCGGGCGCCGAATGTCTCCCACAGCGTCGGACAGAAGACGACGTCGAACTGCAGCCCCTTGCACTTGTGGATCGTGAGGATCTGCACGGCCGCGGCGTCGCGTTCCAGGCGAAGCTCCCGCCGCTCGGGTGTGTTCGGCACCGTGCGCTCGCGCGCCACCCACGCGGCGAATCCCTCGGGCGCAATGCCGTCCCGCGCCCAGGCCTCGTGAAAGAGCTCCAGCACGTGCCTCACGTTCGTGAGGCGGCGCTCGCCGTCCGGGAGCGCCAGCAGCCGTTCGGCCGCGCCGCGCTCCACGAGCAGGGCGCCGAGCGAGAGGGCCACGCCACGCTGCCACCATTGCGACCGGGCGCGGATGAAGCTGTCGAGCACGGTCTTCCAGTCGGCCTCGGCGCCATCGCCCTGGAGGCGCACGATCTCGTCGGCGGTGCTTCCCCAGAGACGCGTGGACAGGGCAGCGCGAACGGCGCGGCCGTCGCCCGGGGACGCGATGGCCCTGGCCAGGCGGATGAGTTCCTCGCCCTCCTCGGATGCCAGGACGTCGGTGTCGCCGCCGATCACGGCGGCGATGTTCGCGCGCTCCAGCGTGCGCTTCAGCTGCAGCGCCTCGCTGTTCCTCCGAACGAGCACCGCGATGCTGCTGCAGGGAAGCCCCGCGTCGTTCAGTCGCACGATCTCGCTGGCGATCTCGCGATTCAGGAGCCGGAGCGCGTCGTCCTTGGAGACGTACTTGCCGGTCTTCCCGAGGGAGCCGTCCAGCCACCACCACTCCATCGGCGCACCGCCATCGTTGCGCAGGACCGGAGGCGGTTCGTGCTCGTAGGCCGCGGCCACCTCGGGAAAGCCGATCTCCCGATCGGGAAGCACGAAGGGGTCGCCGGTGCGGGTGAAGAGCGCCTGTACCGCCTGCACGTAGCCCGGGGTGCTGCGGTAGTTCTTCAGCAGCGTGTAGCGTCGCCCGGCGGCCTTGGCCGCGTGGAGGTAGGCGCGCACGTCGGCGCCGCGGAAGGCGTAGATCGACTGCTTGGGGTCCCCGATGAGGAACAGCGGGCAGCCGTGGAATGCCGTGGAGAAGATCGGATACTGGGTGGGATCGGTGTCCTGGAATTCGTCGATGAGCGCGGCCTTGAACTTCTCGCGGATGCGTCTGGCAAGCGGACCCTCGGGACCCTCTGCGGTGAGCACGTCGCAGAGCTTCCGCAGCAGGTCGTCGAAGCCAAGCAGGTGCCGCCGCGCCTTCTCGGCGTCGAACGCGTTGTCGACCCCCTGGATGAAGTCGGCGAGCATCGCCTGCGCCGGCTCGGCGCGATTGTAGTCCAGGCGCGTTGCCGGGAAGCGACGATACGGGCGCACGAGCGTGGGCACCCAGTCCGCCGGCGATTCGCCGCTCGCCACGACGGTCGCTGCCTCGGCGGCGTCGCCGATGAGGCGACGCCGCGCCCAGTCGCCGGCGGCGCGCTGGAACGGCTCGGTGTCGTCCTCGAGGAATGTCGTACGGAACGGAATGCGGCTCTCGAGCGCGCTCTCGGCGAGCACGCGATAGCAGAAGCCGTGAATCGTGGAGACGGCAAGGTCGTCGAGGGAGGCGAGTGCATTCGCAATGATCGCCTCGCCCTCCTGCGCGAAACGCTCGTGGAGGATGAAGAGGTCGTTGTTTCCCGCCTCGCGCGCCGGCGGGGTGGCGCTCCAGACGGCGCTCGCATCGCGCAGGACGCCGCGGATGCGCGTCACCAGCTCCTGCGTCGCCTTCTCCGTGAAGGTGACGACAAGGACCTGGGAGAGGCTGTCGACCTTCTTCTCAAGCAGCAGCCGGAGGAGGAGGCGGGTGATGGCGAAGGTCTTCCCGGTGCCGGCGCTGGCCTCGACGAGCGTGACCCCCGCGTCGAGGGGCACGCCGAGCGCGTCGAACGGGCGGGGGACGCGCGCCGTCATGCGTCGTCCTCCGACTGCGGCCACCGTGCGAAGAGCAGGTTCGTCAGGCGCTCGAAGTCACGATAGTGCTCCTCCATCGGGTCGCCGTCGCGGAAGCAGAGCGCGACGTACGGATCCTCGACGTCACCGCCCACCGGCACGAAGTTGTTCGTCCGTTTCGTGAAGGCCGCCTTTGCTGCGGCGACGGGATCGGGCGTGGCGGCGTTCTTGCGCCGAGCCGGCTTGCGCGCCTTGCGGACGGCCTCGAACCACGCCCAGCCCGCCTGCGGGAAGAAGGGAAGGGGCGCCGAGCGCCCGGGCGCCAGCTGCGACACCAGCGTGGCCAGCACCTCGCGCGCGTTCGCAACGGGCCCGATCACGAGGTCGTTCTTCTTGTCCTTGCCGAAGAGCGCCGTGACCGACGGCGCCGAGGCCGCGCCGGCCTCACGAGCGGCGCACATCGCCACGTGCTGCACCCAGGCCTTGATGAAGTGGTCGGCGCGCAGGTTCCCGGCGCGGGCCACGACGCGAGTGCCGCCACGAATGCCCTCGAGCCGGCCGGTGAGGCGCCAGCCGTCGCCGTCGATGGCGACGAGCAGCGGCGGTTCCGGGGCGGCCGCGGGGACGCGGTCGAGGACATCAGCCACTTCGTTGGAGAGGCGCTGGTGCCACGACGCCGCGAGCTCGCCAGGCGGAAGGAGTCCCTCGCCCTCGAGCCGCAGCCGCTCGCGCACCGGGTCGCGACGGCCGGACATCGAGGAGGAGAGCATGCGCGACTTCACGAGACCCTGGGTGAGCCTGTCGAGCGCGAGCCGTTCCTCGTCGGCAACGTCGTCGATGTCGGTATCGAGCTTGAGGCGGAGGACGCGCTGGCAGAAGTACGCGCTCGGGTTCACCCAGAGCTCGACGAGTTCGTCGAGCGAGACCTCGCCGACGGGGTCAGGCGTGACCGGATGCGGCACGAACGGCTGGACATCGCCGGTACGAGCGGATTCGGCAGCCGCCGCGCGCGCCTGCGACAGCGAGTAGGTGAACAGGCGCGCATCGTCGTTCCCCGTGAAGTACCGCTCCGAGAAGGGCTGGAGCGGGTGCCTGACGAGAATCGCGTCGCGGGCGCCGCCCCCGGATCCCCTCTCGAGGTGATCGAGCAGCTCGTCGATCACCACCGACGGGGCCCGCGCCGAGTTGTCCTGCACCTCCCGCCCGCCAAACGTGAGGATCAACCGGTCCCGTGCCGCGAGCAGGATGTCGAGGAAGAGCTGGCGGTCGTCACCCCGCAGGTCGCGGTCGCCGGGACGCCTGTCGACGAGCATGTCGAATGCCGCGCGCCGGTCGCGCCGAGGGAACGCGTCGTCGTCGAGCCCGGCCACGGCGATGACCCGGAACGGGATGCTGCGCATCGGCTTGAGCGCGGCGACAGTCATGCCACCCACCAGGAAGCCGGCGCCAAAGCCCTCGTCGCCGAGCTGTGTCTCGACCCAGTCGCGAATTACGCCGAACGGGACGTCATCCTCGTGCCCTGTCGCCTTCGCGAGGTCGGTGAGACGCCGCAGCTCCGACTGCACGTCCTCGATCGACTGCCTGTCGCGGCGCTCGCCGCCGTCGAGAAAGTCCCCGGCAACGCGGACCAGCTCACTGCTCCACTCGGCTACGGTTCGGGGCCGTCGCCACGCCAGCAGTGTGGAGGCGAGGCGGTCGACCCACTGCGCGAGGCGCCCCACGACCTCGGGCTCCCCGGCGGTGTCGCCGGCCATCGGAAGCGCCCCGAGCACGAGGTCGTGCTGCGCACCGGTGATGAAGCCGAGCAGGAGCCTGTCGAGGCCGAGCCGCCACGAGGCCTCCTCGTAGCCCGGCAGGCTCAGCGCCTCGCGCGAGACCGCGTCGTACCCCCAGTGGATGTTGACGCGCTCGGTGACGTCGCGCAGCGACTCGACCTCGAGGTCGGTGAGCCCGGCCGCGCGACGCACCAGCGGGTGCTCGAGGAGAGCAAAGACCTCGCTCCGCGCGAAGCGTCCTCCCTCCAGCGCCAGGAGCCGCAGGAATGCCTCGGCGGCCGGTTGCACGCTGCGCCGCGACCTGTCGGCCACGTGGAACGGGATCTGCGGCGTTTCGTCGGACGGCACGCCGAAGACGGCGTCGACCGATGCGGCCCACTCGCCGGCGTCAGGCACCAGGAGCAGCAGGTCGTGCGGGCGCAGGGTGGCATCGGCGGCGAGCGCATCGAGCAACTGGTCGCGCACGACCTCGAGCTGCCGCACCTTGCCATGACAGTCGTGGATCCGAAGCGAGGCGTCGTTCACCGACGGGACGAGCGCGGCGTTGCCGCCCGATGCGGCGGAGATGTTGTGCTGCAGCGCGGCGAGGAGTCCCGCGCGTTCGCCACGCGGCGACTCCAGGCGCGTGAGGGTGGCGCCCCTGTCGTGCAGCAGCGTCAGCAGCTCGCGGCCCTGCGCGCCGAACGCGGTCGCGACGGGGTGGGTGCGGGACTCGTCGAGGACGGCCGCGTACACGCTGACCTCGACGAGCTGCGACAGCGCCGCCAGCAGGTCGAGGAAGACCGGGGGAAGGGCGCTCACCCCGAAGACGGTGACCCGCGACGGGAGGTTCGCCGGCGAGGCGGTAGCGAGCGCGTCGATGGCACGACCGAGCCGGCGTGGCAGGTGGTCGGTAGGTCTCGTGCCTCCGGCACAGAGGCGCCGCCAGAGCGCTGCCTGCCAGCGCGAGTGCTCCGAGTCGGGCGCCACGCGGCCCGCCTCCCACGCCATGAGAACGTCCGCGCGGTAGAGCTGGTACTCGTCGAAGCGCGCGGCGATGCGTGCGGCGAGCCCGAAGCGCATCCTGTCGTCGCCTTCCTTGAGGTATTCCCGCAGCGGCTTCCATGCGGTCTCGCGTGGCGGGAGGTCGCGCAGGATGGCGTCGATGCGCCAGGTGAGCGCGTCGCGGGAGAAGGCGTCGGCCTCGCGATTCACCCGCGGGCCCGTGAGGACGCGGTTGGCGATGTCGTAGATGAAGTGCGCGGGGAACGGCAGGGCGAGCGAGCCGGCGCAGCCGAGGGCGTCGGCAACCTGGAGGGTGAGCCAGCGGCGCATTCCCTGGCTCTGGACGACGACGGTCTCCGTCGCCCGCGGGGGGAGCGGGTCGTCGCGCAGCCGCTGCACCAGGTTGTCGCGCAGCGGCGCGAGCTGGGCGGAGGTGAAGGCGCGGAGACCTGGAGTGGCTGGCATGCTGGCGGAAGATACTCGGCGCGGGGAGGGTGCTGCGAGCGCGCCCGCCTCCAGGAGCACGCGGCGGCGCCTGGCATGCACGCGCCCGGCATCAGTGACATCCCCGTTGTCGGGCAACGGTTACTCGCCGGGCGTGCACGACGCGCCTAGCTTATGCTCGAACGCTTCCCGTGAACTTCGTATCCGGCACCAATGAACGAACCGATGCTCTGGGCCATCCTCGTGCTCGCGGCACTCGACGCCGCCCTGCTGGCCTTCCTGCTCTTCCGGTCGCCGAAGGCCTTCGAGGCGGCCGGCAAGGCGGTGCGCGAGGAGCTGCGGCTCGGTCGCGAGGAGGCGCAGAGGGCCGCGCGCGAGCTTCGTGAGGAAGTGCTCGCCGGATCCCGGGCCGCCAATGAAGCGCTGTCGGCGGCCCTCTCGAACATGGCGACGCTGCAGCGCGACCAGCTCGAGGGGCTCACGAAGCAACTCAGGGAACTGACCGAGTCCAATCAGGCGTCGCTCGACCGAATCCGGCTCGAGGTCGAGTCCCGCGTGAAGGAGCTGCAGCAGAGCAACGAGACCAAGCTCGAGGAGATGCGAAAGACCGTCGACGAGAAGCTCCACGAGACGCTCGAGAAGCGGCTGGGCGAGTCGTTCAAGCTCGTGAGCGAGCGGCTGGAGGCGGTGCAGAAGGGACTGGGCGAGATGCAGAGCCTCGCCAGCGGCGTCGGCGACCTCAAGAAGGTCCTGACGAACGTGAAGACCCGCGGCACGTGGGGCGAGGTGCAGCTCGGCGCGATTCTCGAGCAGATCCTCGCGCCGTCGCAGTTCGAGCGCAACGTGCGCACGAAGCCGGAGTCGGGCGAAGTTGTCGAATACGCCATTCGCCTGCCCGGACCGCGCGACGATCCCGACGTCTGCGTCTGGCTTCCGATCGACTCGAAGTTCCCGCAGGAGGATTACCTGCGGGTACAGGCGTTCGCCGACGCCGGCGACGCCGATGGCGTGCTGCGGGCGACCGCCGACCTGGCGCGCGCGGTGCGGCTGGCGGCCAGGGACATCTGCGACAAGTACATCAACCCGCCGCAGACGACGGACTTCGCGGTGATGTTCCTGCCCACGGAAGGGCTCTACGCCGAGGTGCTGCGCCAGCCCGATCTCGCCGATGAACTGCAGCATCGTATGCGCGTCGTCGTTGCGGGGCCGACGACGCTGGCGGCGATCGTCAGCAGCCTGCGCATGGGATTCCAGACGCTGGCGATCGAGCAGCGGGCCGCCGAGGTCTGGCGGGTGCTCGGCGCGGTGAAGACCGAGTTCGGCAAGTTTGGCGACACGCTCGACAAGGTGAAGCGACAGCTCAACACGGCGACGCGGACGATCGAGCAGACGGGGGTGCGCTCACGGGCGATGGAGCGTCAGCTGCGTGCGGCTGCGGCGCTTCCCGACGCCGAGGCGGCGAGCGTGTTGCAGTTGCCGGGTGGGATCGACGATGCACTCGAGGAGATGGAGGATGCATCGGAAGACGTCGCGGACTCGGCGGACTGACCGAGCCGGAGTAGGACGCGGCCCGGAGCGCCGCGCGATCAGGCCCGCAATCCTGCGCTGTCTTCGGTCGACGTTCCCGTTCCCGTGTTCGCACCGAATGCTCCGCCGACGTTCACGGGAGACCTCCCTGCGGCGAATCTCATGAGGCGGCGCCACCACGGTGCCGGTGCCGCGCCCGGCCCGGAGCTGTAACGGCGTTCCAGCCAATCGATCGCGAGCGTGCCGACGCTGCCGATGGCACCGGGCTCCTCGAACGTGTGACCCGCCCCGCGCACGACCCTGAGCGTGACGTCGCCACGGAGCGCCCGAATGGCGGTGCGATTGGCCCGCAGCGTCAGTGCGTCGGCGCCGCCGACAATAAATAGAATGGGCGTGCGCAACAGGGGCAGTGCCGGCAACGCCAGGTCCACGCGACCGCCGCGCGCGATGACGCCGCGGACGACTTCGGGGCGCGCCACCGCCGCCATCGCTGCCGCGGCCGCGCCGGTGCTGGCGCCGAAGAGTACGACGTTTGCCGCACCGGGCACGCTCGTCCCCGTGGCCCAGTCCACTGCGCATTGCAGTCGGTCCGCGATGGTGTCCACGTCGAACCGGTGGAGGGCGCTCTCCGCGTCCTGCAGCTGCTCCTGGGGCAGGAGCAGGTCGATACGCAGCGTGCTCCAGCCGGCCATGCGAAGGCATCCCGCGAGGTACCGATTGCGGTAGCTCTGGCGACTGCTTCCGCCGCCATGTGCGAGAATCACGAGGCCGCGTGGGGGCGATCCCGGCGTCATCCAGTCTTCGGCAGTTCCGAGATCGGCGAGGAGGGCCTGGTGTCCGGCCCGAAGCGAGACAGTGACCTCGCGTTCTTCGGCAGCGTCCCGCGCCGCCGCGCGCAACGGCGTGCCTGACGACTCTCCCCGCAACGCGCGATCGACCTCGTCGTCGGAGACGGGGGCGAACTCGTCATACCACTTCGAAACCATCTCGAAAGGTTCGGGAGTGGCCGGCACCACGACCTCGTCGACAAGCGATGCAAGGTCACCACAGCCTGCGGCCGAGCCCACGGGTGCGGCGACGACGATGCGCGACGGGTGCCGGGCCCGAAGTGAGAGCACGGCTGCCCGGAGCGTCGCCCCGGTCGCCAGCCCGTCATCAATGAGCACCACGACGCGTCCCTCGACTTCCGCGGGCGGGCGGTCGCCGCGATAGCGTCGCACGCGGCGCTCGACCTCGGCACGCTCCCGGCGCTCGATTCGCGATGTCACGTTCGCCGGCACGCCGAGGTACGTGGCGACGGGGTCCCGCGTGGCGTCCTGAAGCCCCTCGGCGACCGCGCCGAACGCCACCTCGGGGAGTCCGGGCACTCCGAGCTTGCGTGCGACGATCACGTCGAGCGGCGCGGCAAGGGCGTCGGCCACCGCCCGGGCGACGATCACGCCGCCCCGCGGCATGCCAAGCACGAGCAGGTCGCGCCGCCCCGACAGCGCGCCGAGCGCGCCAACGACCGCCCTGGCCGCGTCGTGCCTGTCGCGGTAGAGCGGTCGTTGTGCCACCGGTACTGCTTCGCGCGCGGTCAGTTCGACGCGAGCCTGCCTGACGCCGTCGCCGGGAGCTTCGACGCGCCGTGCAGTACCGCATGGGCCTTGGCAGCGTCGGAGTTCGGGTCCGGCGTCGGCGCGGTTGGCGCGGCGCAGGCGGCCAGTGCCACGGTGGCGGCAATCAGTGCGATGAGACGTTTCATGGGGTCCCCCCGATCCAGAGAGTAGTCGACAAAGCCCTCCTGAGTGAGAGAGCGCATTTTTGGGGCTGAATGCGACAGGTGCGGTGGCGACGGTTGGTGGGCAGCGACGTGCAGGGGGGCGATACCGGGTTGCGCGTCGCGCGATTGGTCCTACGTTCTGCCGGAGCAGAGGGGGCGGCACCATCGACGAATCGCCGGATGTCTTCCAGCTGATCGACAGGGCGCAGGCCGGCAGCACGCTCGACGCCGACCAGCTGTTCTCCGTGCTGTATCAGGAGTTGCACCGCCTGGCCGAACGCCAGTTGCGGCGCGAGGGCGCTGACCTTTCCATCGGGCCGACGACCCTCCTGCACGAGGCGTGGCTCGACATGTCGGGACGCGGCGGCACCACCTTTCCCGACCGGGGGAGGTTCATGGCGTATGCGGCCCGCGCCATGCGAGCGCTCATTGTCGACTATGCGCGCCGCTCGCGCGC
Source organism: uncultured Gemmatimonadaceae bacterium (assembly GCA_963761075.1). Lineage (GTDB taxonomy): Bacteria > Gemmatimonadota > Gemmatimonadetes > Gemmatimonadales > Gemmatimonadaceae > CAVXFN01. Next base: position 4,162,115 of record CAVXFN010000004.1, on the reverse strand, counting down.
CCAGAAGCGTGGCGGCCGGGGTTCCGCAATCACGCTCACGTCCGACGAGTCAGCGAACGACCAGGGCCTGCGCCTCGATCCGAGGGCGCTGGAGGGACTGTCGGACGCGCTCGAGGAACTGGCGGACGTCGACCCGCAGCTCGCCCAGCTCGTCGACCTGCACTTCTTCTGCGGCTTTTCCCTGCCCGAGATCGCCGAGCATCGGAGCGTGGCGCCGCGAACCGTGCAACGCGATTGGCAGAAGGCCCGGCTGCTCCTGCACCGGTTCATCCAGGAAGGCTGAGTTCTCCTCCGTGGGCGAGATCAGCGCACGAGCCGCGCGCGCAGTGCCTCGGCTTCCCGCGCGCGGGGGTGTGCGGCGCCGGCGCCGTCCCTGAGCGCCGTCGCCGCCGTGGTGAACGACCTGAGCGCGGCCGCGGTGTCTCCCAGTACCAGCTGTGCCTTGCCGGCGACAAGATCGGCCTCGCCGGCCCAGGAGCCATGCATGGCGGCCAGCGAGTCGAGCGCCGCCGTCTTGTGCGCCTCGGACATGTACTCGAGCGCTGCCCGGGCGTCGCCAGTCTGGAGCGCGGCCCTGGCGGCAAGGACGAGCGCCACGTGCTGGTGCCGCCGCCGCTGGCCCTTGGAGTAGCCGTTGCCCTCCAAGGCCTCCCGGGCCAGCGCGAGCGCGGCGCCGGCGTGACCAGTGTCCAGGTCGAGCTCGGACTCCAGGATCTTGTCGTTGACGAGCTGGTCGTCGGACGTCAGGCGCTGGACCTTCGGTCGCACCTGACGAAAGCGCGCGATGGACGCGCGAGCGGACGCGAGATCGCCGAGCCGCATCTCGGACTGTGCCATGCCCATCAGGGCGCGCGCCTGCCAGTAGGCGCTCCCCTCCGCCACCGCCTGGCGTTCGAGCAGTGTGTAGTACTTGTTCGCCGTGTCGTCGTGTGCCTGGATGGAGGCGATCCACGCATAGTGGATGAGGAACTGCACGTTCAGCGGTCCCGAGGAATCGACACGCGCCATCATGCTCCGGACGTCGCGCAGCGAGTTCTCCGAGGCCTCCGTCTCCCCCAGCTTGCCCTGCACGAGTGCCCTGTTGTGCCGGGTCGCCGCCGCGCTTGACGTCCCGTTCCACCCGATGCTGTCGTACTGTGCGAGGGCCCGCTGGTAGGCGGTGTCCGCCTCGCGCAGGTGGCCCTCGCTCTCGATCGTGCCGGCAAGACTCGCGAGCAGGTCGGCGTAGGTGATGCTCCTCGTCTTTCCCATCTGCTCCGTGAGGCGGATCGCATGCCGGATGGCGGCCCCCTCGGCGACCTCGTCCCCGACCTCGTACTCGAGCATGCCGCGCAGGTCGAGGCAGTCCACCTGCACCGCGGGATCGGGCGCCACGCGCAGCAGCGAGTCGGCGTCGTTGAGCAGGCGCCGCGCCTCGTCGGGATTGCCCCGGATCCGGGCGACGTCGCCCAGCTCGCATCGCGCCCGCGCCAGCTGGGGCGCGTCGCCCAGCCGCACGGCGAGCGATTCGGCTCGCGCCGCCAGGCGCAGACGATCATCCGTGTCACCCAGTTGTCCGAACGACGCCGACAGCTCGAGCAGCAGCTTGAGCCGCGTACGCGGATCGCCGGCGTACTCGCTTTCGAGGATCGCGCGCCCCTTCTCGAGCAGGTCCTTCAACGTGACCGGACGATCCCCGATCTCCGACATGAGCAGGGACTGGAACTCGGCTTGCGCATCGGATTGCTGCCTGGCGGCGACCGCCGCGTCCCGTTGCCGCTGCGCCTCGCGTGCCTGTCGCACGCTGAACAGCGTGGCCCCGACGAGGCTTGTGGCCACGACGAGCGCGGCGGCGACGCTCGCGCGGTTCCGGCGAACGAACCGGGCGACGCGGTAGGAGAGCGAGTCCGGACGCGCGCTCACCGGTTCGTGGTTCAGGTATCGCACCAGGTCGTCGGCAAACGCTGACACGGTGAGATATCGCTCGGCCGGCGCCTTCCTGAGGGCCTTGAGCAGGATGCTGTCGAGGTCGCCCGCGCCGAGTCGTGGCGGCTCGACCTCGAGCAACGCGCGGAGCGCGGCATCCGGGGAGCCGCCCGCGGGCGCCGTCGGATGACGACCGGCGAGCAGGAGGTACAGCAGCACCCCGCAGGAATAGACGTCGGTGCCCGTGGTGATCGCCTCGCCGCGCGCCTGTTCCGGCGCGGCGTACTCCGGCGTGAGAACGCGCCCACCATCGACGGTGAGCGCCGACCGCTCGCCGCTTCCCGAGGCATCGAGGAGCTTGGCGATGCCGAAATCCAGGAGCTTCACCTGTCCATCGGGCGTCACGAGGATGTTCGACGGCTTGAGGTCGCGATGGACGACAAGGTTGGCGTGTGCGTGGGCGACGGCGTCGAGGACCTGCAGGATGAGCCGGATCCGCCCCGTTGCCGAGAGGGTGTGGTCGTCGGCCCAGGCGTCGAGGCGCGTGCCATCGACGTATTCGAGCACGAGATACGGCTGTCCGGTCGCGCCGACGCCGGCATCGAGCAGCCGTGCGACGCCCGGGTGCCTGAGCTGCGCCAGCACAGAGCCCTCGCGCCGGAATCGCGCCTGGCCGACCGTCGTGATGAGGGCGAGGTTGAGCAGCTTGACCGCCACCGAGCCCTCGTACCGTCCGTCGGCCCGATGGGCCAGCCAGACCGTGCCCATGCCGCCTCCCCCAAGCAGGCGATCGAGCTGGTACCCACCTAACGTCATCCCGGCGAGCTGCGCAACCGGCATCGCCTCGAGGGGCGAGCTGAGGAAGCCGCTGGCCTCCGCCGCATCGCGATCCGAGAGCAGGGCACCGATGTCATCGGCCAGGTCGGCCGACGTCGTGCGCAGCGTGGCGAGCCATCCGGTGCGCTCGTCCGGCGCCAGCTCCAGCGCCTGGTTGAGGAGCGGCTCGAGCACGAGCCAGCGTTCACGCGAGATGCCGGAGGCGCGCTTCATCGCGGGGACGATACCTGTCGCCGGACGGCGGCGCAAACCGGCCCTCCAGTGATTGGCGTGCGGCGCGCCGGGCGGCCGGTGCGCGGTTGCGAGGACGGGGCCCCATGGGTGTGGCGTGACGGTTCCGCGTACCGGATGCAGATTGTCCGGGAATTGCGCGCGAAGCAGGGGAGTCGAGCCTCAACGGGAAGGCGCCCATGGCAGTGGCAACGACAGGAAAAAAGGTACCGTCGGACGCGGCGCGGCTGCGTGCGTACATGGCCGCGCTGCCGGTGGCGTCCCGGAGGGCACTCCGCAGGCTGCGCGAGGTGATTCGCGCGGCGGCCCCGGGGGGCGTCGACGTCATCAGCTACGGGATACCGGCCCGTCGGCTCGACGGGCGGGTGCTGGTCTACTACGCCGCCTGGAAGGAACACTGCAGCCTGTATCCCATCACCGACGCCATCAGGCGCGCCAACGCGACGGCGCTCAAGGGCTACAAGACGTCGAAGGGCACGGTGCAGTTCCCGCTCTCGAAGCCGATCCCGGTCGCGCTCGTCAGGCGCCTCGTCAAGGCGCGCGTCATCGAGCTGCGCGCGAGTGGCAGGCCTGACGCCGCGAGGCGCGGGACCCGCTCGCTCCGGGGAGTGCTACGATGAGTCCCGCGCTGCGTAATGCCATCGCGTACTGGGAGCCGCGCCGCATCGCCTACAACGGCGCGCTCGCCGCGCTCGTGGCCGGCTGGCTCGTCTTCACCTGGCCGCACTTCCAGCCGGCGTTCAACCTCGGCGACCTCGGCCGGCTGCTGATCCTCGCCACCATCGCAAACGTCTTCTACTGCGCAGCGTACCTCGTGGACCTGCCGCTGCAGGGCGCCGTGGGTGACACGTCGCGGCGTCCCGTGGCGCTTGCCACTCTGGCTCGCGGGGACGCTGTTCGCGCTCGTGGTCGCGCAGTACTGGATCGGGGACGAGATCTACCCGTTCGTCGGCACGGCATCGGCGCAGCAGCCGGGGGCGGCCACCGTGATCCATGCGGGTACGCTGCTCGACGGGCGCGGTGGATCGGTGCGCGATGCCTGGGTCGTCGTGCGCGGAAGCCGCATCGAGCGGGTCGCGACGACCCACGTCGAGGTGGAAGGAAGCCAGGCGGTCGAACTGGGTCCTGCCACGTTGCTGCCCGGGTTGATCGACGCGCACGTGCACCCGGGCTGGTACGTCGACCGGAACGGCAGGCGCAACTCGCCGCGCAATGGCGACACCCCGGCCGAGGCTGCGCTGGCGCGCGCTGGCAATCTGTACGCCACGCTCATGGCCGGCTTCACCACGATCCAGAGCGTGGGCGGTCCGGAGGACATTGACCTGCGCGACGCCACGGCACGCAACGTCATTCCTGGGCCGCGCATCCTCACGTCCATCACGCAGCTCAGCGACCCGCGGGTCCCCGCCGACTCGCTGCGCGCCATGGTCCGCCAGCTCAAGGCGGATGGCGCCGACCTGATCAAGCTCTTTGCGTCCTCAGGACTCGGCTCCGGTGGGAACCAGCTGCTCTCGGACGATCAGATCGGCGCGATATGCGGCGAGGCCAAGGCGCAGGGGCTGCGAACGCTGGTGCATGCCATCAGCGCCCAGAGCGTGCGCGCCGCGACGCTCGCCGGATGCACGCAGGTCGAGCACGGCACCTTTGCCACGCAGGCCGAGCTGACGCTGATGGCGCAGCACGGCACGATATTCGATCCCCAGGTCTGCCTCGTCTTCCAGAACTACATCGACCATCCGGATGCGTACGGCTTCTCCGATTCGACGCTGGCCCCGTTGCGTGCGGCCCTGCCGACGGCGAAGGCGATGTTTGCGAAGGCAATCCGGACGCCGGGGCTGAAGGTGGTCTTCGGCACCGACGCCGTTGCACTGGCGCACGGGCGCAATGCGGAGGAGCTCGTCTGTCGGGTGGCGGCCGGGCAGTCACCGATGGATGCAATTGTCTCGGCCACGTCGGCGGGCGCGGCGGCGATGGGCCTCGGTGACCGGATCGGCACGATCGCCGCGGGCTTCGACGCGGACCTGATCGCCACCGACGGGGATCCCTCGCGGGACATCGCGGCGACGCGGCGCGTGGTGTTCGTGATGCGGGGCGGTGTGCGGTACCGGTGATCGCCGGATTCGGCGCGGTGCGGGCTCATTGAATCCGTGGACGGGTTGATGCATCGTGCAGTCCGGGTGAGGTGCGGACCACGCGTGAACCCTGTCTCGCCATGACCACGTCGCTTCCCGAACTCGGGCTTCTGGTTCTTCGCCTCGTCTTTGGCGCCTTCATGGCGGCGCACGGCGCGCAGAAGCTGCTCGGCTGGTTCGGTGGGCGTGGACTGAAGGTGACGGGTGAGTTCTTCGTCCAGCTCGGCTTCCGCCCAGGCCGATCCTACGCCGCCATGGCGTCGGCAGCAGAGACGGTCGGGGGAGTGTTCGTTGTGCTCGGCTTCCTGGGCCCGATCGCTCCCGCCTTCATCCTCGCAGTGATGCTTGTGGCAATCGTCACCGTGCACTGGCGCAACGGATGGTTCACCGCGAAGAACGGAGTCGAGCTGCCGCTGCTCTTCGCCAGCGCGATCGGTGCCATTGGCCTCGCGGGCTACGGTCGGTATTCGCTCGACAGCGCCCTCGGCCTCGCCCATTTCTGGACGCCGCAATTCACCGACATCGTCCTGGGCGTCGGACTCCTCGGCGGCATCGTGAACGTGCTGATCCGCCGGCGGTCGCCGCGCAGCTGAAAGAGCAGCTCCGCCACGCAACGAGGGCGCGCCACCAGTCCGGCGCGCCCTCGTTCGAGCGGGACGGCGTAGACTCAGCCGCCCGGCTTGGTCGCCGGCGTCTCCGGCATCGTCGACGAACCGATGTCGTGGACCACCATCCAGGTTCCGTTGACCTTGCGCCACTCGGTGACGAAGCTGCCGTGGTCCTCGCCCGCACCCTTGGGGCCGAGCTTCATGTCGTTGTACGTGCCCGTCTGCACCGCCAGGTCGCCCGAGGCGGCGATCTCGATCTTCGCGGTCGTCCACGAAGCAGTCGACATCGGGTTGTCGGTATAGAACTTCTGCTCGAACGCCTGAAAAGCCGCGGGGCCGGCGAGCGGATCGCCGTGCTCCCTGTAGATCACGGCGTCGTCGGCAATGAGTGCGGCTTCCGCGGCGGCGTCGCGCTTCTGCACCGCGTCCATCCACTTGGCGTCCTGCGCCCGGATTGCGGCCTCCTCAGCGGCCAGGTCCACCGTGGGTGGCGGCGGTGCCGCTGGCGAGCAGGCCAGGAACGCGATCGAAGAGAAAAGCAGGACGGGGAGAGTGGCGCGTCGTTTCATATATCGTTACCCCAGGTTCCAAGCGTGGTTTGCGGTACCTCGTACGGGGAGGAAGCTGCCGCTTCGCGGGCACCCCGTCAATGCGCGCTGGTGACAGCGCGCCCTGGATACGGGCAATTGTCCATGCACTGAACAGGTCGGTGCGCGGACGCGCCGCACGATTCGGCCCATTGCGCCACTGTGAACGCCGGGTGGAGCTTTGCGCATGCCTCGCGTCATTCGCCTCCTGCCCCTGGTGTGCTTCCCGGCGCTCGCCGCCGCCCAGCGCGCCCCCGGGCCGTCCAACGCCCCCGCAGTGCTCACCCGCACCGACTCGGGCATCACCCTTCACTACGACGGCGTCCTCATCTTCGAGGGACGGCTGTCGAGCGCCGGCTCGGCGCCTGACGTGCGCGTCGCGGTCGACACCAGCGGCGGCGCGGTGACCCAAGTCATCAAGTGGACCGCTCGCGGGACCGGCGGGCGCGTCCGCCTCACCGGCGTCGTTCACACCTCGGTCGAGGGATTCGCCGCTGAGCCGGAGCCGGCCGAGGACGCGCGCCCCGTCGTCAGGCATGCCGTGGGGGCGGTGCACAACCTGCTCAATCGCGGTGTCTACGACCGACACGGAGATTGGCTCCTCTCAGTCGACCACCCGGCGCGCGTGGACGTCGTTCCCGGCGGAATGGGCGACAGCGTCACCACCTTCAGCCTCGACGCGGGCGGCGGCGAGGTCGCCCTCCGGTTCCGGCCGCGCTTCTACCAGCGGCACCGCGGACTGGCACAGTACCGGCCGTGGACGTACGAGCCCTGGCGCCAGTCGGTCGCCGGGTGGTCGTCGTGGTACGCGTTCTTCAACAAGGTCACCGAGGACGACATCAAGCGCACCGCCGACGTCCTCGGTGAGGTGCTACGCCCGTTCGGGTATCGCTACCTGCAGATCGACGACGGCTACCAGCAGGTGCCCATCGGGATGCCGGATCACTGGCTGAATGCCAACGCCAAGTTCCCCAGTGGTCTCGCCGCCCTGCGTCGCTACATCAGCGACCGGGGGCTCGAGCCAGGCATCTGGACCAACGTGAGCTTTGCCCAGCGCGACTCGGCGGAGGCCCATCCTGCGTGGTTCGTCCGCGACAGCGCCGGGCATCCCGCCTACGGCAACTGGGTGGACTACGTCATGGATGGCAGCAACCCGGCGACGATCGACGCGCTGCTGCGACCGGTGTACGACTCGCTCGCGCACATGGGGTGGACCTACTTCAAGCTGGATGCGTTGCGCCACCTGCGGTACGAGGGATACAACAGCTTCGCGGACTACTATGCAGCGAAGGGACTCGACCGCGAGGCGGTCTATCGCGGTGTCGTCGAGGCCATTCGCGGCATGATCGGCCGCAGCAACTACCTCCTCGCCTGCTGGGGGATCCGACCCGAGCTGATCGGCCTGGTGGACGGCGTGCGTGTGGGCGACGACGGATTCGGCTATGGATCATTTGCCGAGTACAACTCGTTCAACAACGTGGTCTGGCGCAACGACCCCGACCACATCGAGCTGCGGCAGCCCGACCGCTACCGCGCGACGACGCTGACGTCGCTCACGGGCTCGGTGCTCATGCTCACGGACCCCCCCGAGGTCTATCGCACCAGCGTCGTGGAGGCGGCCAAGCGTGCCGCGCCTGTGCTCTTCACCCGGCCGGGGCAGCTCTACGACGTCGACCCGTCGCGGTCATCACTGCTGTACGAGGCCGCGCGCCAGGTGAGCGGCGCCGGCCCGCGCCCCTTCGATGCCGACCAGCGGCTCGTGGTACCGCTGTACCAGCTCGACGTCGCCCGTCCGTTCGAGCAGTGGACGGTGCTCGCGCGCACCGGCGGCGACGACCCGGACATCGCGTTCAGCGACATGGGCCTTCCGCCGGCGACGGACTACGTCGCCTTCGAGTTCTGGACAAAACGCTCGCTCGGCATCTTTCGCGATACGCTACGTGCCGGTCCGGTGGATCAGACGTTCCAGGTCCAGGTCATCTGCCTGCGGGCGCGCGTCGATCATCCGCAGTTGCTGGCGACGAACCGTCACGTCACCTGCGGCGGTCCCGATCTCGTGGACGTCGCGTGGCGCGAGCGGACCCTTAGCGGCACGAGCGACGTCGTCGCCGGCGATGCATATGACGTCTACCTGACCGAGCCCACCGGATTCCGCCTGGCTGCCGTTGCGGCCGAAGGCGCCGAGGTGATCTCCCGTTCGATGTCGAATGGCATGCGGGTCATCCGGCTGATGAGCCGCGCCGGCGGTCGCGTGCGCTGGAGCGTGCGGTACGAATGAGGCGGCGGGCGATGCGGCGGGCGATGCGGCGGCTGGGCCAGAGAGCATCCCTCGTGCTCTCGCTTGCAGCTCCTGCGAGCATCCCATGAAGATCTGGATCGACGCCGACGCGATGCCACGCGACGTGAAGGAGATTGCCTTCCGCGCTGCGCACCGGCTGGGGGTGGAGACGATCCTCGTCGCGAACCAGCGGGTAATCCTCCCGGTGGGGTCGCCGATGCTCAGCAGCGTGCGCGTGGGCGACGGGCCGGACGCCGCCGATCGGTACATCACCGAGCACGCGGTGCCCGGCGATGTCGCGCTCACCGCTGACATTCCGCTGGCGGCAGCGCTGGTGGCGAAGCACGTCGCGGTCATCGACCCGCGTGGCACGGAGCACACACCCGAGACGGTTGGAGAGCGCCTGAGCATCCGCGACTTCGCCGACGCCCTGCGGTCGACGGGCGTCGAGACCGGAGGCCCGCGGCCCTACGGCCCCAAGGACAAGCAGGCCTTCGCATCGACGCTGGATCGCGTGCTGACGCGCGTGCGGCGGCAGCGCTGAGCGCATCGGTTGCGCATGGGTTGCGCCTCGACGGCGCCTCGACCGCACGACGAACGCGAGAAATTCGCGATGGGGTCGGGCGGGTGCCGACATCGCCCTCACGACGCCATACCCTCGTCGACCGCCTGGCCAGATCCGACCCGCGCGCGATGGATTTCGGCTTCCTCCGCCGGATCGATGTCGTAGCAGTGCTCCGGTGCGGGGAACCGGCCGGCGCGGACATCCTCGGCGTACGCGCGGAACGCCCGCTCGATGTCGTCGCCCAGCGTGGCGTAGCGCCTGACGAAGCGCGGTGCGATGGTGCCCACGAAGCTGCCGAGCAGGTCGTGCGAGATGACGAGCTGCCCATCGACATCGGGTCCGGCGCCGATGCCGTAGACCGGAATCCGCAGTCGCTCGCGCACGAAGGCGGCGGTCTCGGACGGCACGGCCTCGAGGAGCAACGCAAAGATCCCGGCGTCCTCCAGGGCCAGCGCATCGTCGAGGATGCGCTGCGCCGCGGCGAGGCTCCGTCCCTGCACGCGATAGCCGCCCATTGGCCCGAGGCTCTGCGGCGTCAGGCCGAGATGCCCCATGACCGCGATACCGGCATCGCACATCGCGCGGACCCTGTGCGCCACCCGCCTGCCGCCCTCGCACTTGACCGCGTCGCATCCGGCGGCCACGAACGCTCCCGCATTTCGCACCGCGCATTCATCGGTGGGTTGGTAGGAGAGGAAGGGGAGGTCGCCGATGACGAGGGCACGACGTGCCGCGCGCGCGACGGCGCGGGCAAAGACGAGCATCTCTTCCATGCCGATGCCGAGCGTTGTCGGCAGGCCGAGCATCGTCATGGCCGCCGAGTCGCCGACGAGCAGCATGTCGGCGCCGGCGCGGTCGGCGAACGTCGCCGTCGGGAAGTCGTAGGCGGTCACGAAGACGGCCTTCTCGCCGCGCGCCTTGAGGGCCGTGAGTGTCGCGGTCGTCACCTTCCTGGCCGTCATCCGTGCCTCCGGGCGGAGTGCCTGTAAATGATGTCGCCGGTGCGGCGATTCGCCCGCCGGTGTGATCGTCAGGCGGGACCGGAACGCCGTCACCAGTTCGTTCAGGCGGTCCGCGTCCGTGAGGAACGCATCATGCCCGTTGTCCGACTGCAGCATGGCGAGCTCCGCGTGCGGCATGATGCGCGCCAGCTCTGCCTGTTCCTCGGGCGGGTAGAGCACGTCCGATGCGCTCGCCACCACGAGCGCCGGTTGCTCGATGGAGCGCACGACGTCCTCGTACGCACCGCGCCCTCGTGCGACGTCGTGCGTGTCCATGGCGCGAGTGAGCGTCACGTACGCATTGGCATCGAAGCGCTCCACCAGCTTGCGTCCCTGGTGCTGGAGGTAGCCCTGCACTTCGAACCGGCCGGGCTCGCGAAGCGCGCGGCCGAAGCGCCGCTCGAAGCTCGCCCGGCTCCTGTAGCTCACCATCGCAATGGCCCGCGCGGTCGCGAGGCCGGTGCCTGGCGGGTGCGCGGGATCATAACGCCCGCCCTGCCAGAGCGGGTCGGCGCCGATGGCGAGCCGCTGCGCCTCGCTGATCCCGATGCACCACGCTGAATGGCGGCCTCCCACCGAGACCGGCGCGATGGCCTCGACCCGTTCGCGATCCATGAGCGCCCACTCCAGCACCTGCATCCCGCCCATCGATCCACCCAGCACGAGGCGGATGCGCCTGACGCCGAGGGCGTCGAGCAGCACTCCCTGCACGCGCACAATGTCCCTGATGGTGACCGGCGGAAACTCCGGGCCCCAGGGGTGCGACGAACCCGGATGGAGCGAGGCCGGCCCCGTCGTTCCGCAGCACCCGCCGAGCACGTTCGAGCAGACGACGAAGTCCCGCTCGGGGTCGAGCGCGCGACCGGGTCCCAGCATCGGCGCCCACCAGCGGTCGACATCGGCGGAACCGGTGAGCGCATGGCAAACGACGACGGCGTTGCCGCCGTCGCCTGCCAGCTGGCCCCAGGTACGGTATGCCACCCTCACGTCGGTGAGTTGCTCGCCGCACTCGAGGACCACGGGCTCCTGCAACTCGTGAATACGCGTCTCGGCGGACGCGCAGGCCTCGATCGTCATGCGAGGACCGGCACCCCGGTGCGCTCGAAGGCCTGGGCGAAATCGCCGGTGATGTCGTCGATGTGCTCGATGCCCACGGAGACGCGCACGAGGTCGGGCGTGACGCCGGTCGAGGCCTGCTCCTCGACGGAGAGTTGCTGGTGCGTCGTCGAGGCGGGGTGGATCACGAGAGTCTTGGCGTCGCCGACGTTGGCGAGGTGGCTTGCGAGCGTGACACTGTCGATGAACGCCCGGCCGGCCTCGAGCCCGCCCTCGATGCCGAAGCTGAGCACGCCGCCGAACCCGTTCCGGAGGTACCTCCGCGCGAGCGCATGAGAGGGGTGGTCCTCGAGCCCGGGGTAGCTCACCCACCGCACCGACGGCTGCCTGACGAGCCAGCGGGCAAGGGCGAGGGCGTTGTCCGCCTGGCGCTGCACGCGCAGCGACAGGGTCTCGATGCCCTGCAGGAAGAGAAACGCGTTGAACGGGCTGAGGCATGGGCCGACGTCGCGCAGTCCCTCGACGCGCGCGCGGATGATGAACGCGATGTTGCCGAATGGGCTGTTCGGGCCGAATGCCTCGAGGAAGTCGAGGCCGTGATACCCCGGCGCCGGCTCGGTGAAGACGGGGAACCGGCCGTTCCCCCAGTCGAAGCGGCCGGAGTCGACGATCACGCCGCCGATCGACGTGCCGTGCCCGCCGATCCACTTGGTGGCCGACGCGACGATGATGTCGGCGCCGAAGTCGAACGGGCGGGCGAGGTATCCGGCGGCCCCGAAGGTGTTGTCGACGATGAGCGGGATGCCGTGCTGCGTGGGCGACGGCGGCGAGCGCCTCGAAGTCCGGGACGTTGAACTTCGGGTTGCCGATGGTCTCCACGTAGAGCGCCTTTGTGCGGCCGTCGATCCGGGCGCGGAAGTCCGCCGGGTCGTCGCCGTCCACGAATCGCACGTCGATGCCGAGGCGCGGCAGCGTGACCTTGAACTGGTTGTAGGTGCCCCCGTAGAGGGAGCTGGAGGAGACGATGTTGTCGCCCGCGGCCGCGATGGTGGTGATGGCCAGGAACTGCGCCGCCTGCCCGCTCGCCGTGGCGAGCGCCGCGACCCCGCCCTCGAGCGCGGCGATGCGCCGCTCGAAGACGTCGGTCGTGGGATTCATGATCCGCGTGTAGATGTTGCCGAACTCCTGCAGCGCAAAAAGGCGCGCGCCGTGCGCGGTGTCGTCGAACGTGAACGACGTCGTCTGGTAGATGGGTACGGCCCGGGCGTTGGTGCCCGGGGCCGGTTGCTGCCCGGCGTGGACCTGCAGGGTCTCGTAGCGGTGCGTGCTTGCGTCGGTGCCGCTCATTGCTGCGCCTCCTCGGTGCGTGCCTGGGGTTGTTGCGTGGCGCACCGGGGGCGTGGCACAAAACGAAAGACCCGCTCGGCGGCGCCGTCGCGGGTCTGGGTGCTCTGGACCTTGTCAGGTCGGCTGCATCAGCCGATCAGGTCACACACGCTCCATCCCCGCGCGAAGGCATGCACATACAGCACATCCCCTGCATTCGGGTGCCGGTGGCGGTGTGGGACGCGGTCGTCATGGGGGGCATAATTACAAGTGGCGTGCGCCGTTGTCAATTGGCCTGCCGCGCCACGGTCTCGTGCGTCGTTGCCCGAGCTGCGGCGCGGTCCGGTGCGCGCGCGCGACGATGGATGCTTGGCCGGCAACGATGCGCGGGAGGGCGCGAGCGATGGGTCACGCGCTGGGAAGAAGGCAGTTCGTGACCTGTCGGGCCCGTCGGCAGCGACTACTTCCGCGGCGGCTCCCCCGACAGCTCCGCCATGTGCTTCCTGATGTCGCGCACCAGGGGCTGGAACTCCGGGTCGGCGTCCTTCCACAGCTCGACGAAGCGGCCGAGGTACTCGACGGCCTTGTCGCGCTGTCCCTTCGACTCGTACAGCTCGCCGAGGCGGCGCAGGGCGGCGGCAAGGAAGTACTGCCTGTTCTCGTCGTCGGTGTTGTGCGAGTTGACGAACTCCTCGTACCGTGCCACGGCGGAATCGGGCTCGTTGAGCCTCTCGAAGGCACGCCCTTCGTCGAAGGCCGTGCAGAAGTCGCAGGGCAGCGCGAGGCGTGCCTCGCCAAAGCCAGCGAGCGCGGCGCGGGCGTCGCCGCGCGACAGTGCCATGGAGGCGAGCGCGTAGGCACGATCACCATCCCGCCGCAACACCTCCGGCGCGATCCGCTGCGACTCGCGCGCGAGCACCGCCTCGGCCCGGTCGGCGCTTCCCGTGACGGCGTACGCCGCGGCAAGGCTCCCATAGGCCCGGGGATCATTCGGGGCGAGTGAATCCCACGGCGTGTCGGCCTGGAGCTTGTCGAGCGTCCGTCGGGCCTCGTCGCGATCGCCGCGCAGCAGCCCCTCGGCGACTGCGGCGGTGACCGGATCGAGCTGCTTCATCGCCTCGCGAACCCGTCCCTGACTCAGGTAGAGGTCGGTGTCGTTCGCGCGGAACGCGGGCCTCGTCTTCGACACCGAGTCGACGATCGCATGGGCCCGCGGGTAGTCGCCGCGCTCGGCCGCCAGCCGGGCACGAAAGTACGCGATGCGGGTGAGCGATGCGGTATCCGCCGCCCAGTCGTCCAGGAGGCTGTCGGCCGCCTTGAAGTCGTCAAGCTGGACGAGCGTCTGGACCAGGTTGAACAGGTAGAGCGTTGCTCCGGGGCGGATCGCCAGTGCGCGTCGATACAGCTCCGCCGACTCCCGCACCCTCCCGGCGATGCCGTAGTACACGGCGAGGTTGTTGATCGCGGTCTGGTCATCGGGCCATGTCGCCAGCAGGCGCTCGTACGCCGCGATGCCCCGCGGCAGGTCATTCTCCGCAATCAGGTAGTACTGGGCGGCCACGTGCGCTGCCTCCAGCGGAGGCATGTGATCGCGCAGGGCGTAGGCGCGGCGGATGGCCGGAACGGCCTGCGCCGGATCGCGCATGTTGTTCCAGATGACGCCGAGCTGGCGCCACGCCATGCCGAAGCCGGAGTCGAGCGCCACGGCCTGCTGGAGGTACTTGATCGCATCGCGCTGACCTCCGCCGATCGTGAGGCGCGTCCCTTCGGAGTAGGCTCGGAGCGCCGGCATCGACGAGGTCGTCACCTGTTCCAGCGGCTGCCCCTCGCGCACCGTCCGCAGCGATTCCCCGATGCGCTCGCGGAGCTTGCGGGACAGCGCCTCCACGGCAGGAATGAGCGCGGAGGCATCGGCGGCCGTCTCGCGGTCGGCCAGGAGCGTCACGCTGTCGGCGACCCCAACGAGCCGTGCGGACAGCACATACCCGGATCCCAGCGGCGTGACGTCGCCGACAAGGATGGCCTTCGCCCCGATGCGCGTGGCGACGCCGTGGGCGATGTCCTCGCTCAGGGGCAGGCCCGGGTCGCGCTCCATCAGGCGCAGGGTCGAGGCCACCTCATTGGCCTCGGCGACGCGAAGCACCGGCGACTGCGTCAGGTCGATACGGAACGCTTCGGTGATCGCGGAGCCGAGGGTGGAGTCGCTTGTGCGATTGGTGAAATCGGCGAGCACGATCCTGTCGCGCGCGGCGAGCGCTCCCGAGGTGAGCAACGTGGCGAACGGCCCCACGCCCATTGCCCGCAGGGTCATGAACGCGCCGGTGCCGAGCGCGAGGGCGCCGAGTGCCAGTGCCCCGCCCGTCAACGCCCCACGCCAGGTGAGCAACCGTGCGCGCAGGCCATCCGGCGTTGACACGGCCGAGGCGCCGGTGGTACGGAGCCGCTCGCGCTCCCGCTGCGCCGTCAGCAGGATGATCGGCAGGCCGATGAGCATGAGCACCGCCGCCGCCGCCAGGACCCACGACGGCAGGCCCAGTTTCTGCTCGATCCAGTACGCGGCGACCAGGACGGCCACGCTCGCGACGCCGAACAGCAGCCCGACGCGCACCGGTTGCGCCCGCTGCAGCGCGGCGCGGGTGCCCGACGAGGTCCCCTGCAGCACCGCCGTCGGTTGCGTCCCGGTGCCGGGCGTGAGGACGGCGTCGAGATGGGGCAGGATCTCGGAGGCGTGCTGGAAGCGGTCGGCGGCCCGTTTCTCCAGGCAGCGCATGACGGTCGCCGCCAGCTCGGGTGGCACGCTGGGCCGGTGGACCGTGACGGCTTCCGGGGGCTGCGTGACCTGCGCCATCAACAGGGCCTGCGGACTGCCGCCGGTGAAGGGCGGCCGCCCGGCGAGCATCTCGTAGGCCAGCACGCCCAGCGAGTACAGGTCGGCGCGGTGGTCGACGTGCGGGTCGGCCGAGGCCTGCTCCGGGGCCATGTACGCCGGCGTGCCTAACGCGACTCCCATCGAGGTCAGCGACGACCCGCCGCCCGCCGCGCTCACCGCCTTCGCCACGCCGAAGTCGGTGACCAGCGCGTGGCCGCGGCTCACCATCACGTTGTCGGGCTTGATGTCCCGGTGCACCACGCCCTGCTCGTGGGCATAGGCGAGCGCGTCAACAACTTCGCGCAGCAGCCGCACCGCCTCGCCGACCGGGAGCTCCCCCTCGCGCGCCAGCCTGGCACGCAGCGACTCCCCCTCGATGAACGGCATCACGTACCAGAGCAGGTCGCCGTCGGCGTTGGCGCTGAGGAGCGGGACGACGTGCGGGTGCTGGAGGCGCGCGGCGAGCTGGATCTCGCGGCGGAAGCGGTCCTGGTTGACGCTGGCCGCCATCTCCGGCGGCAGGACCTTGACGACGACCTTCCGGCCGAGGGCGACCTCCTCGGCGAGGAAGACGCGGCTCATGCCCCCGCCACCGAGCTCGCGCTCGATGCGGAAGCCGGGGCCAAGCGCCTCGGCAAGGCGCTGCGAAAAGTCGGTCACCGTTGCCGTGGGGGATTCAGCACGATTCAACTTACGGACGAGGGTGTCCCCGTCGCCAGAACGCCCGGATGCCCCGCGTCGCGGCGCCATCCGTGCGCCGTCGGCCGGACCGGGCACCGGTGCGGCGCGGACTGTCGCGCCAGCGCTTTCCGGCGCATGATGTGAAGGTGGTCCCGGGGGTCGCCCTGGAGACGCCGCTTGTCCGGTCTCGTGTCGATGTGCCATCCCGGCGATCGATCCGCGGCCGCCCACTCCATTCCGCAGTGCTCGAAGACATCATCGTACCGGTGGCCGGCATGATCACCGGAGTGGCCATGGTCCTTGGCCTGCCCCTCGTCATCGTCTACGCGCGGCGCATCTGGCTCCGTGACTCCGCCGCGCCGCGATCGGGGGAAATCGACCTCCGGCTCGAGCGCATCGAGCACGCCATCGATGCGATGGCCGTCGAGGTCGAGCGCATCTCCGAGGGACAGCGCTTCGTGACCCGCGCGCTCGCCGACCGGGGACCAGAGCGCGCGGCGATCCCGGCCAGGTCCGACCAGCGCGACGGCTGACGGCCTCCACTCCGCCGCCATGACCGCGCGCCTGCTCATGATCGCGCTCGACGGCGCCGACGGTGTGCTGCTCGATCGCTGGAGCGCGGATGGCACCTTGCCGAGCCTCGCCGCGCTGCGCGCTCGCAGCGTCGTGAGGCGCCTCTCCGCCCCCGCCGGCATCTCCGACGACGCGCTCTGGGCCTCGTTCCAGTTCGCCGCCCCGCTGGGCGAGCACGGCCGGTACCACTGGGAACAGCGCCTCGCGTCCGGCGAGATGGGGATGGCCTATGAGGATGAGCGCGACCGGGAGTCATTCTGGACGGCGCTCTCGCGGCGCGGCAACAGGGTGGCGATCCTCGACGTTCCGAAGTGCGGCCCGCCACAAGCGATCAACGGGATCCACCTCGTCGACTGGCTCGTGCACGGCCGCTACTTCCCGGAGCCGAGGAGCGCCCCTGAAACGCTGGCGGCGAGCGTGGTCGCGCAATTCGGACCGGCGCCGCCGAGCTACTGTGCGTACGAGGGACCCCCGCTGGCGGATGCCGAGGTACACGAGGTGACGGCGAACCTGCGCACGTCCGTCGCTCGCAAGCGCGCCGCAGCCCTTCACTACCTCGCGTCGGAGCCGTGGGACCTGTTCATCGTCGCCTTCAAGGAGGCGCACTGCGCCGGCCACCATCTGTGGGACCTGAGCGATCCCCGCCATCCGGGGTTCGACGCCGCGCGCAACGAACGACTCGGCGATCCCCTGCGGACGGTCTTCCGCGATCTCGACGCCGCCGTGGGCGACCTCGTGTCGGCGGCGGGGCCGGAGGCCGCGGTCGCGGTCTTCTCGACCTCCGACATGGCGCCTAACGGCACGCTCATCCACCTCATGCCGGGCATTGTGGACCGCCTGAACGGGGCGCTCGGCGAGACGCGACTCACGCGGGCGGTGCGCCGCGTGCGGCGTCGGTTCTCGACGGCGCCTGCGCACCCGCCGTGCGAGCTCCTCCCGTACAACGAGAACTGCGCCGCGCTGCGAATACACGCGCAGGACGGCTGGCTGGGACTCCCGCAGGGGAGCGAGCGCAAGGATCAACTGCTGCGGCAGGCGGAGTCGCTGCTGCGTGAGCTCACCGATGCCGACAGCGGCGAGGCGGTCGTCGCCGCGATCGACCGCCCCTCCTCCCAGCACCGGGGGGCGCGCGCGGCCGGCCTGCCCGACCTGCTCGTTCGTTATGCAGCGAGCCGCATTCCACGCGCGGTCGCGTCGCCGCGCCTGGGCCGCATCGAGGCCGACCTGCCGCCGGTGCGGCCGGGCAATCACGCGCCGGGCGGCCTCCTGATGCTCCGCGACGCGCCGGCGGATGACGTGCGGGGGATGGAGGATCTCGGGGCGCTGGCGATTCGCGTCCTTCACCCGGGCTGACAGACGGCGGCGGGGCGCGGCCCGCGCCACGTCACCCCGGCCCGCCCGTCACGCGCCTGGCGGCGGCCTCACGCCGCCGTTGCCGCCGCAGCCGCCGCCGCGAGCGGACGCCGCAGGCGGTAGAAGAGGAATGCCGCCACGACCTGGAACGTCAGGCCGAAGGCGACCAGCGCCACCAGGCTGTGGCTGTACAACAGCCCCATCACTGCGCTGCCCACGAACCACATGATACCGAAGACGCCGTTGAACGCGCCGAACGCGGTCCCGCGCTTGTTCATCGAGACGACCTGCGCGATGCCGGACCGCAGGGTGGCATCCTGCACGCCCAGTCCCGCACCCCAGCAGACGACCGCGAGCACGCCCCCAACGGCCCCGCCCAGGAAGCCGAGCGGGAGCGCGAGCATCGTCACCAGCACGCCGAAGACGAGCACCGCGAGCCCGTAGCGGTCGAACAGCCGCCCGCAGACGAGTGCCGTGAGTCCGGCCGCCGCCATCGCGGCCGCATACAGCTCGGCGACGACGTCGGGGCGGAACAGCCCACTCTTCGTGAGGTGGTAGTTCAGCAGCGGAAAGTCGAAGAAGCCGCACGCCAGCACGCCTGACGCGGCCACGTACAGCCAGAAGACGCGCGGCAGTTCCTGCGACGTGCGCGCCGGCGGCGGGGCGCCCTTGCTCGGCCGGTAGTAGCGAGCCAGCAACAGCGACGACAGCGCGAGGAAGGCGGGAATGGCCAGTAGCAGGAACGCCGGGCCGACGCCGTGCAGCCGGGCGATGGCGACGCCGAGCAGGAGCGGGCCGATGACGGCGCCGGTCTGGTCCATCGCGGCGTGCAGGCCAAATCCCCAGCCATGTCCCACCACCGCGGTGGCCTCGGAGAGCAGGACGTCGCGTGCCGGGCCCCGGATCGCCTTGCCCGTGCGCTCCGCCACCACGAGCATCGTCACCAGCGGCCACGAGTGCACGAAGCCGAGCGCCGGGATCGCCAGCATGTTGAGCAGGTAGCCGATGACGACGATGGTCCAGTAGGCGTGGGTGCGATCGGCCAGCTTTCCGGAGAAGTACCGCAGGCTCGCGCCGACCATCTCGCCGAAGCCCGAGATGAGGCCCACGATGAGCGCGCTCGCGCCGAGCCCCTCGAGGAGGGAGCCGATGCCGCTGTACGCCCCCTCGTACGTCATGTCGGCAAAGAGACTCACGATGCCGAAACAGACGATGAAGCGGATGGCGGTGCGGCGATCGATGCCCGGTGAGGTCACTGGTGCTGCGGAAATGAGGTCGAGGTGCGCGCAGGGTGGGAACAGTCGGGTGGGACGCCCTGGTGGAGCGTGCCGGCCCGGCCGGGGCGCGCCCGTCGTGGGGCGCCTGCGACGGTGCATGGACGGGCGAGGGAAAAGAGTGCGCGGGGCGGCGGCGCGCCAGATCGAACGATCTCCAACGGCGTGCTATCCGTTGCGTAACGGCGATGTCCCACGCAGCCGGCGTGAGCGCCCTTGGCGTGGGTGCCTGGTCCACAATCCGGTCGAGAGTCCGCGAGTTGCGCCTCGGTGAAGCACGCAGCCCCATGCTCGTACCCGCGGCCGAGTCCAGGGGATTGCACGGGTCGCCGGCTCAGGGCTCGGACGAACCCGTGACAGTGGGGGAGCAAGCGAAGCCAGGGTGGGCTGGGTCCCGGCGGATTCTCTCCGATTCGCCACGCGCGCTCAGATTCGGTCGGTACGCTTCCCGCACGCCTCATGCACGGTTCCGGAGGTCGTCCGCACCCGGGTCCGCCCACCGGCGCCCCGGGCCATGGACGCCGCGCCGGTCGCTCACCATCGTACGCACATCGGTCGGCGGCTCGCCCCCCGAACTTGCCGATGCCGAGTGCTGCGCAACGCGCAGGCGCGCGTTCTCGCGACGTCTTCCAAACCCACGAGCCTGTCTGCACCCCGTGCCGCGCAGGAGGGTGACCGTGTCAGAGCGCTCGATTCCGACCCTCCATTGGCTGCTCGAGCGACTTGCCGAAGCGTATGGCGCGCCCCCGCAGACGTACCCAACCGACCCATTCGAGCTGGTGCTCTGGGAGAACGTGGCCTACCTGGCCGACGACGCGCACCGTCGCGAGGCGCTGGAGTCGCTCCGCAGCACCATCGGCACGAGACCCGAGCAGGTGCTGAACGCCTCGCGGTCGCAGCTCGTCGAAGTGGCACGCCACGGAATCCTGGCGGAGCAGTTTGCGTCGAAATTGCGGAGCGCCGCCGAGCTCGCGCTGCGGGAGTTCGATGGAGACCTGCACGAGGTGCTCCGAATGCCCGCGGCGGCGGCAAAGCGTGCGCTCCGGAAATTCCCCGGGATCGGCGATCCCGGCGCCGAGAAGATCCTGCTGTTCACCCGAAGCAAGCCGTTCCTTGCGCCGGATTCGAACGCGCTTCGCGTGCTCGTTCGCTTCGGCGTCTGCGCCGAGGGAAAGAGCTACGCCGCGACGTATGCAGCAGCACGCGACGCGGCGGCGACCGGCCTCGGGGCGGATTTCGATGTGCTGATTGCCGCTCGATATCACCTGCGCCGTCATGGGCAGGAGATCTGTCGGCGCACCGCGCCGCGATGTCCAGAGTGCGTCGCACGGCGCCGGTGTCCGTTCCCAGAGGCGCTCGCGGTGGCGGGAGGCGTTTGACAGACGGCCGCAGTGGGCGGAAGTTCCCGCGTCACGTTCCTCCACCCGGCGATGATCATGAACCTGACCGGCGCGCACGTCCTGCTCTACAGCGATGATCCCGAGGCTGACAGGGCGTTCCTGCGCGATGTGCTGGGATTCACGGTGTCGACGCCGGCGACGGCTGGCTGATCTTCGCCCTGCCGCCGGCCGAGGTCGCAGTGCATCCGTCCGACGGCGGGGGACAGCAGGAGTCCGCCCAACAGCCGATGCTCGGCGCCGAGCTGTATCTCATGTGCGACGACGTGAAGGGGTACGTGCGTCGGCTCGAGGCGGCAGGCGTGAGATGCTCGCCGTTGAGCGAAGCGCCGTGGGGAACAAGGACATCGATTTCCCTGCCCAGCGGTGGCGGGCTCGGCCTCTACCAACCGAAGCATCCCACCGCGATCGGCAGCGTCAGGGACTGACTCGCAGGGGACGAGCGCGGCGCGAGCGGCACGCACGCAGCGGAGCGGAATCCGCCAGGCGGGAGCGGGTTTGAGTGGTCGGTGTCCGGCCGGGACGTGGAAGGCGTGCGCCGCCGGGCTCCTCCTTGCCGCTCACGGCCACAGTCGGCATGTTCGGCGCGCCACGTCCCACGCGTCGCGTGGAGACCAGCGGCACCCGGACGACAGGGCAGACCTCGGGAGGGATGGCCCATGGCCGACGCGCTCACGAAGCTCTTCAGCGACTTCGATCGCGGCACCATGTCGCGACGCCAGCTGCTGACAGCGCTGGGAATGGCGGCGGTGGCGACTCCGCTCTCGGCCTTTGGCCAGGGGAGATGTGGTGGGGCACGCGCCGGCTCCGCGGAGTGCGATACCACCCCGGCGAAGCTCCCGTTCGCGCCGACCGGCTGGAAGACCGTCGCGCTGGATCACTTCACGATGCAGTGCGAGGATCCCCGGCGCGAGGCGGCGTACTACGAGTCGCTGATGAACTGGAAGGTGCGCAGCGACGACGGCGCGAAGATCGTGCTCGACATCGGCGACGATGTCGGGAGCGTCGTCATCCGCGGCGGCTTCGTGGCGCCGCCGCCGGCGAGTGACACGGCGGCCGGGCGCGGAGGACGGGGACGGCGCGCCGCGCCATGTCGTCTGGGACTCGTTCTGCTGGGGCATCGCGCCGTGGGACGCGAAGAAGGTCCAGGCCGAACTGCGGGCGCGGGGGCTCGATCCCGTCGCCGACCACGATGGGCAGGGATTCGAGAGCTTCCACGTGTGGGACCCCGACGGCTTCGACCTCCAGATCAGCAACGGGGCGCACACAATGCGGCGCGGGGCTTCGAGCGGCCGCCTGACGACGCCGGTGCCCTTCGAGCACACCGCATGGAAGACCGTCTGGCTCGACCACATCTCCTTCCAGTCGGCGAACTACAAGGAGAGCGTCGCGTTCTACCAGGCGCTGCTCGGATGGAAGCCGCTGGGTGACGAGGGGAGCCAGAACGAGACCGAGATCGGCGACGTCGGCAACATCATCATCCGGGGCGGCAACCCGAACGGGCGCGGCGGCGGAACAGGTCGGGGCGCCGCGGGCGACTCGTCAGGCGGGCGGAGTGACACCCCGCCAACCGGCGGACGCGGCGGCGGGGGGACGCCGGTGCGACGCGCGACGATCGACCACATCGCCTTCGGCATCACCCCGTGGGACCCCGACGCGGTGAAGGCCGAACTCGACAAGCGGGGCCTGACGAGTCGCGCGGACACCGGCGGCAAGGGCGACATCCACGAGGCGCCGTACCAGAGCTACCACACGACCACGCCCGACGGCTTCGACCTCCAGATCAGCAACGCCACACGCGCGCGGCGGGAGGTCCGCTGAGCGCCGGTCCCGGCCATTTAGCGGTCCCGGCCTTACGCACGCTGTCCACCGGCCGTACCATTGGGCGGTGACAGCACCGGGCCCCCACCCCCGCCTGGCCGAAGCGCTTTCCGGCCACTACGAGATCAAGCGCGAGGTCGGAGCCGGGGGCATGGCGACCGTCTACCTTGCGCATGACGTCAAGCACGACCGCGACGTCGCCCTGAAGGTCCTGCGGCCGGAACTTGCCTCGGCGATGGGATCGGAGCGGTTCCCGCGCGAGATCCGCACCGTCGCCCAGTTCAACCACCCGCACATCCTCGCCCTTCATGATTCGGGGGAGGCGAACGGTTTCCTCTACTACGTGATGCCGTTCGTGGAAGGGGAGTCGCTGCGCGACCGTCTCCTCCGCGAGAAGCAGCTGCCGGTGGCGGACGCGGTGCGGATCCTGCGCGACGTCGCCGATGCGCTGACGTATTCCCACGCGCGCGGCGTCGTGCACCGTGACCTCAAGCCGGCGAACGTGCTGCTGCAGGGGCGTCACGCCATCGTTGCCGATTTCGGGGTCGCCAAGGCGCTGAAGACCGCGAGTGGCGACACGCTCACCACGGTCGGCATCGCCGTCGGGACGCCGCAGTACATGGCGCCCGAGCAGGCGATGGGGCAGAGCGACATCGACGCCCGCGCCGACATCTACGCGCTCGGGCTGCTCGGCTACGAGATGCTGGCCGGGCGTTCGCCGTTCGAGGCGCAGACGCCGCAGGCGTTGCTGGCGGCGCAGGTCATGGAAACGCCGATCGACGTCCAGCAGTTGCGGCCGGGCATCGCGCCCCTCCTGGCAGAGGCGATCATGCGCTGCCTGGCCAAGAACCCCGCCGATCGCTGGCAGAGCGCCGACGAATTCCTCGCGCGCGTGGAGCTCGTCGGGGCCACGCCCAGCGGCGGAATGACGCCGACCGATACGCGCCCCTTCGCGGCGACATCGGCGCGGCCGGACGCGGCGCGACCCGGCGCGGCGACGCCGAAGCGGCGGCGCACCGGCCTGATCGGCGCGGTGGCCGGCGTGGTCGTGATCGCCGCCGCGTCAGGCGCGTTTCTCCTCACGCGCGGCGGCGCGAGTGGGCGGATCGACAAGATCGGCGTGCTTCCCATCGAGGACATCTCGGGAAAGGACTCCGTCTTCGTCGTCGCGATGCAGGACGCGCTGATCAACGCGCTGCTGCGCGGAAATCTCACCGGCGTGGCATCCCGCTCGGCGATGGCGCAGTACAAGGGCGACTCCAAGACGACCCGCGATATCGCACAGGAGCAGGGACTCGGCGGCGTTGTCGAGGCGACGGTCTTCCGGGCCGGCAACGTGATGCGGATCAACGTGCAATTCAGCGACCCGGTCACCAGCCGGGCGCTCTGGTCCGATACGTATGAACGCGACGTGAGCGACGTGCTGGCGGCGCAGAATGACATCGTCGCGAAGGTGGCCACCGGGATCGATTCGGTGCTCGCCACAACCAAAGGTACAGGAGGAAGTCGATGAGAGGGCTCGTTCCCGTGATCGCGGTGCTGCTGCTGGGCGGCTGCGCCCAGGAGCAGGGCGGCGTGCCGGCATCAACGCCGCTGTCGGCCGAAGGGGCGCGCAATCGATACCCGTCCTTTTCTCCCGACGGTGCGCACCTCGCCTATTGGAGCCCGTCGGCGGACGTCGCGGGCCAGTGGGAACTCTTCGTGGCGAATGCGGACCTCAGTGCACCAGTCAACCTGAAAGTCCGGTCGCTCAACTTTGGCGCAAGCGAGCCTCCGCTCTGGTCCCCGGACGGCACGCGGATCGCGACCGTCTCCAGTCAGTTCGGCGCGGCGGATGTCGTGGTCGTGCCGGCAACGGGCGGTGAGGTACAGCGCGTCACGCATTTCCCGGGCATCGCGATTCCCGTGGCCTGGTATCCGGATGGCGACCGCATCGCGTTCTTTGCCTCGGATTCCGGGACCTTCCGCGGCTACTCCGTGCGCGTGTCCACCGGGGTGACGCTCCCGCTCATTCCTGCCGAACGCCGCCCCAGCGAGGGCACTCCCTCCCCGGATGGATCGCACATCGCCTTCCTCGTGTTCGAAGGGCCCCGCTCCACGATTTGGGTCGCTGACAGCAGCGGTGCCAATCGCCGACAGCTCACGACCGAGGGCTTCGAGAACATCAGCACGAACATCATTTCCTGGACGCCTGACGGGAAGGAAGTCGTGTACGAATCACGCCGCACCGGCATGGAGGATCTCTGGATCGTCTCCATCGAGGACGGGAAGACGCGCCAGCTCACGCACGACGTGCGCCGCGACTTCGGCGAGGCAGTGTCGCCGGACGGCAAGTGGATCGCCTTTCTCTCCGATCGCGGTCGCCAGTCGGATATCTGGCTGGTGCCGACTGCCGGCGGGCCGGTCCAACGCGTCACCGACAGCAGGGAGTACGAGATGTATCCGCTGGCGTGGCGGCCCCACTCGAACGAACTCGTCTTCAGCGTGAACACGAGGCAGAGCAGCGTCTGGATGCGCGACGTGGCCGGCGGCGGAGAACGGCAGCTCACACCGGACTCGGTGGACGTGCCGTACTTCAACCTCTCGCCCGACGGCAAGCAGTACCTCTACCAGGTCAATCGTGGCGGTGGCAGTAGCGACCTCGTCGTGGCCTCGCTCGACGGCAGTGTACCGCCACGGACGCTGTTCTCCGGCGTCGGCGCCGTGAACAGACCGCTCTGGTCTCCGGATGGATCGCAAATTGTCTTCGAGTCGGACCGGAACGGATCCTGGGACGTCTGGGTTGTCGATGTGGCTGCCGGCACGCCGAAGCCGATCGAGACCTGGGGCTCAAAGGAGGACAACGCCGTGTGGTCCCCCGATGGCGCGTCGATTCTCTTCCTGTCCGATTCCGCAGCCAGGCTCGGAGACCTGTGGCGTGTGGCGGCGTCCGGCGGCGAGCCGACGCGACTGACAACGGAGGGAACGGTCGGCCCCTTCGCGACGTGGCCCGGCGTCGAGGACGTCCTGGTCGGCACGATCGGCCGCCGCGGGGGTCAGCTCGCCCTCTCTCGCGTGGCGGCCGACGGAAGCGTCCATGCGGTGTGGGACAAGTCCAATGTCGCCGGCTTCGGGTTTCCTCGGCCGTCCGGTGACTCGGTCGTCGCGCAGGTGCAGCAGGCCGACGGATCGTTGCGCCCCATGCTGCTCGCGATGAATGGCAGTGGCGGGCGTGTCATTCTCGGCCCCGGGGAAGTGGCAGGACTATGGTCGCCCGACGGCAAGTCGATCCTGTACTACCTGACCGCCGCCGGCGCCACGGACGCCGCCATCCTCGACGTGGCGACGGGAAAGACGGAGCGCCTGACGACGACGCCACAGTCCGAGGTTGGCGGCGAGTTCACGACCGACGGCAAGCAGGTGGTCTTCCAGCGGTTGTCCATCACGCAACGGCTGCAGAAGGTCGATCTCACCCGGCTGATGGAGGCGCCGAAACAACCCTGACGCAGGACGCAGCGCTTACGCCTGGTCGTACGCCTGCTTCAGCCATCTCACGAGCTCGGCGTCCACGTCCGCGGCGGATGCCAGTCGCACGCGATGCGTGACCATGGCGTTCCACGATCCCGCTGCCTCGAGGCGTCCCGCCGGCGAGACGCCCTTCAACTTGAGGCCGACGTCGAACCGGGTCTTCGTCGACGGGTGCAGCGTCGCGAACTGCGTCTTGCGGCGCAGGCTCATGTATCCCTTCTTGGGCGCCTGCTCGATGTCCTTGCCGAAGGCGCTGACGGCTTTCATCAGGGCATCGAAGATCGGGCGCAGGGCTGCCTTGTCGCCAGCGAACATCGCAGCCACGAGGTCGACGCCCGCGGCCGCCTGCGAGCCGGCATCGGACTTGAGAGTCGTGTGCGCCACGAGGTTGGCGTAGCCGTGCGTCAGCGCGTGCTCCGCCTTGAGCCAGGCGACGAGCTCACCGTGCCTGGCCTTGCCGCTGGCCTTCGCGAGCCGCGCCCACTGCTCGAGGCTCTTGCCGGTGTTCGCCTTGAGGTTTGCGATCATTGTCGCCAGCTGGGCGTCCAGGTCCGTCGCCATCCTTGTCGTCTCCATTGCCGGGGTCAGTATTGTATTAGGCGGAACCGACGGTGTCGTTTAGGGCAAGGGCAGCCGGCAGGGGAGGATGCGACCTCGTGGCGCGTTCCTCGCCTCAGGGCGCTCGCCGGCTGGCGCCACCCCGGTGCGACCGCAATGAGAAAGCGAACTTCCCTCCTGTGCGGCAGCCGTGGCAATGCGAGGGCCGTTTGGGCGCGACCGCCCAGGGATCCAATGGTACCCGCCCGCGATGACCTTCACCCACCCCCGATGATGTCCCTGCGATCGCATTCTCGAGTTGTCGCGCAACTGCTCTTCGCCGCCCTGCTGTCGTCGCCGGCCCTCGCGCAGGCGCCGGCGCCCGGCACCGCGTCGCAGGCGGCGTCGGCCAGCGCGCGACCCACGGCGCAGGACGACAGGCTCCGCACCGACTGGGCGTTCCTGGCTCGCTATCGGGACGCGAACGCCGAGCTGGGACCGCCACGCGCGGGTGAGCAGCGCGTCGTGTTCTACGGCAACTCGATCACCGATGCCTGGGCGAAGTACTTCGACAGCATGTTCCCCGGCAAGCCGTACGTCGGCCGCGGCATCAGCGGGCAGACGACGCCGCAGATGCTCGTGCGCTTCCGCCAGGACGTCGTGTCGCTCCACCCGGCGGTCGTCGTGATCCTGGCGGGAACGAACGACATCGCCGGCAACACCGGCCCGTCCACGCTGGAGATGATCGAGGACAACCTCGCGTCCATGGTCGAGATCGCGAAGGCGAACGACATCCGGGTCGTCCTGTCGTCGGTGCTCCCGGTCTACGACTATCCGTGGAAGCGCGGCATCACGCCGGCACCGAAGATCGTGGCGCTCAATGCGTGGATGAAGGAGTATGCCGGCTCCCACGACGTCGTCTACCTCGACTACTTCCCGGCGATGGCCGACGAGCGCCAGGGGATGAAGAGCGAGCTCTCTGGTGACGGAGTCCACCCGAACGAGGCCGGCTATCGGGTGATGGCGCCGCTGGCGGAGCAGGCCATCGCCCAGGCGTTGCGATCGCGGTAGGAAACGCCGCCGGCTACAAATTGCCGTTGGCCACCGCGTGCGCGACGTCGGTCTGCGAGATCACTCCCACCAGCTCCTCGTCCTCGACGACGAACAGCCGGTGTACATCCACCGTCAGCATCTTCTTGGCGGCCTCCCGAACGTCGGCGTTCGGTTCGATCGTCTGCATGTTCGGCGTCATGAGGTCCGCAACCGACGTGTGATCGAAGAGCCGCACGCGATCACGGGTGTCCTCCTGCTCCGCCTCCGCCTGGAGGACATCGGTCGCCGAGATCACGCCGATGACGTGTCCCCGCGAGTTGACGACGGGCAGCCCGGACACGTGCGAGTCCGCCATGAGCTGGACCGCCTGGGCGACGGTGGCATCGTCGGCGATCGTGCGCACGTTCCGTTGCATGAGTTCCGATACGCGCATTGGCAATCCTGGGTACTGGTAACGTCGATGCAACGGCCCGCGGACCCGGGCCGGTCGCGGAAGATCAACCGTGAGTCGCACGGGACGCAAGGCGCTCCCGCAATCCGTTTCCCTGTCGTCAGCGCGCTGCGTGTCCGGCGCGCCGTCCCCGTGCCAGCGAGGGGAGGTCGCCAAGCCGCCTGGCAATGTCCTCGAGCAGGGCGATCGATGCGCACGGAAGCAGCGCGTCCACGTAGGGAAGGGCGGCGCGCAGACCCGCCGTTGCCGGCTCGAATCCCGGCCGGCTCGCCAGCGGATCCAGCCACAGGAGCCGATGGCAGGAGCGTTGCAACACCGCGATCTCCGCCGCCAGCACGGCGGGATCGTCGCGTTCCCATCCATCCGAGACGATGAAGACGATGGCGCTGCTGCGGATGGTGCGTCGCACCCAGCGGCGATTCAACTCGCGCAGGCTGGCGCCGATGCGCGTCCCTCCGCCCCAGTCGACGACCGATTGCGCCACGCGGCGGAGCGCCTCCTCCGGTTCACGACGCCTGAGCTCGCGCGTGATGCGCGTGAGCCGGGTGCCGAACACGAAGACCTCGACCGGCGCGCCGAGCCGCGTCATCGCGTGCGCAAAGCGCAGGAGAAAACGGCTGTAGCGCTCCATCGATCCGCTGATGTCCAGGATGAGCACCAACGGTCGCAGGCGCTGCGTCCGCCTGCGCCATCGCCAGGCGACGGTCTCGCCTCCCGTGGCGAGCGACCGTCGAAACATCTTCCTGAGGGCGAGCTGCCTCCCGTGGCGGCCGAGGCGCGGGGTACGCGCGGGCCGCGTCGGCAGCCGGGGACGCATCGCCGACACCATGACCGCCGCGTCCCGGGCCTCCGCCGCGGTCATCTCCCCGAAGTCCGCCTCCCGGAGTCGCTCGGCGCGACTTGCCGCGGTCGTGTGCGGCGCGGTGATTGCGTCGGTGACCTCGGTGGCGTCTCCCGGTTCGGAGAGCAATGGCTCTGGAGCCATCTCCGGGCGCTGCCGCAGCCGGGGCAGGCTCGGATCCGGCGACCCCGACACCGCGGTCCTCCTGAAGAAGATGTCGAACGCGGCGTCGAAGACGCCCCGGTCCGCCATGCGCCTGACGAAGATCGCGCGACCGGCCGCCCGGGCGTCGTCCCGGCGGTCGAGTCCGATCACCGGAAGCACGCTGGCGAACAGGCGAGTCTGTTCTGGCGTGACGGGGAGTCCGAGGCGCCGCAGCAGGCGTCCGAACCGGACGAGGTTGGCGCCGAGCTGCCCCGCACCCCGCGTCTCGGCGTGCCGGACGCGACGACCAGAACGCCTTGCGCTCACGATGGAGGCTCCGCCCTCGTGGTCCTGGGCCAGGTCACCCGCCGGCGCGCGCCTCGGCGAGCAGCGCGCGCGCCCCGCCGTCCCGCATCGCAGCCAGGTCCTCCTGGTACTTCAACAGGACGCCGAGCGTCTGCTCGAGCTGCTCCGCCTCGAGGCGTTTCTGTCCGAGCGCCACGAGGGCGGCGGCCCAGTCCAGCGTCTCGGCGATCCCCGGGACCTTGGCGAGGTCCGCGCGGCGCAGGCGCTGGACAAACGCCACGACCTCGCGCGCGAGGCCCCGCGACAGGCGGGGCATGCGCGCATGCAGGATCGCCAGCTCCCGATCGAAATCGGGGTAGTCGATCCAGTGATAGAGACAGCGCCGCTTGAGGGCGTCGTGGACCTCGCGGGTGCGGTTGCTCGTCAGGATGACCCGGGGCGGGCGGGCCGCGCGGATGGTGCCGAGTTCCGGGATGGTGATGGCGAACTCACTCAGTACCTCCAGCAGGTATGCCTCGAACTCCTCGTCGGCCCGGTCGAGCTCGTCGACGAGAAGCACCGGTGGCTCCCCGGGTCCTCCCTCGAGCGCACGGAGCAGCGGGCGCCTGATGAGGAACTCCTCGCTGAAGATGTCCTTCGTCCGCGCCGACTTCGCCGCGCCGCGCGCCTCCAGCAGGCGGATCTCGAGCATCTGGCGCGGATAGTCCCATTCGTAGACGGCGGTGGTGACATCGAGCCCCTCGTAGCACTGGAGCCTGATCAATTCGGCGCCCGTCGCGGCGGCGAGCACGCGACCGACCTCGGTCTTGCCGACACCGGCCTCACCCTCGAGCAGCAGCGGGCGCTCGAGTGTCAGCGAGAGGTAGAGCGCGGTCGACAGGTCGCGATCGGCCAGGTATCGCTCACGCTCGAATGCCGCCTGCACGGCGTCGATCGAATCGAGCGGGGTCACCTGCGCTTCTTCCGCCGTTTTCCGCCCACGGCGGCGGCGAACTTCTTCCAGAATTGCGCCGTCATGCGCGAGGTCACCGGCTTGAGCAGGCGCCCGCCGACGCTCACCACGGATCCGCGAAAGGTCGCATCGGCCTTCCACTCGAGGGTCGTCCCACCGGTGCCGCCAGGGGAGAGCTGCACCACCGTGTCGACGTCCACCTCCGAGCCGGCCGCCTTGCCGTGCGCCGTGATGCGCGCGCTGTGCTCGGGGTCCAGGTCGAGCAACGCGACGTCGAGCGCAAAGACGAGCTTCGCCGAGCCTGCCGCGAAGCCCGACACCACCCGGAAGTGGGTCGGATCGACGGACTCCGCGCTCCGCACGCCCGGCGCGCAGTCCGCCACGAACCGATAGTCCATGAGGTGGCGCCAGACCTTCTCGACCGGCGCATCGATCTCGGACGCGCCGGACAACGCGAGCTGCACGTCTATCCCGCGCGGTCGAGCGCGGCCTGCAGTGCCCGGCGGCCCGCGAGGACGCCGAGGTGGCGCCGATAATCCTCCGGTGCGTGGATGTCGTCGTTGACGTATTCGATGGCGGCGACCGCCTCACGCGCGACGCTCTCGAGGAGCTTGGGTTCGCCCTTGGTGCCCACCAGTCGCTGGGCGGCGGGGGCGAGGAACGCCATTTCGCCGATCCCGGTGTAGGCGAGCGCGGCGTGCGAGACCACGCCGTTCGAGCGAGCCACCACCGCAGCCGCGCCAACGAGCGCGTACCCCGATGCGGCCTGGTCGAACGAGACATACGCCGTTCCGGCGCCTTTCGGCAGGTTCGGGATTGTCACGGTGGTGAGCAGCTCGCGCGACCTGAGCGCCGTCGTGAATGCACCACGGAAGAACTTCCGCGCGGGCACCTTCCGGATTCCCGCGCGCGAGCGCAGCACGAACATCGCGTCAAGCGCGATCATTGCGGCCGGCATGTCCGAGGCCGGATCGGCGTGGGCCAGTCCGCCGCCGATGGTGCCGAGGTTGCGCACCTGCACGTCTCCCACCCCTTGCGTCAACTCGGCCAGGAGCGGGAACGCCTTGCACAGGGCGCGCGAGTCGAGCAGCTCGCGATACGTCGTGGCCGCCCCGATGCTGAACGCCTGCTTCTCCTTCTTGATGCCGCGCAACTGCGGCACGGCACCGATGTCGACAACCCGCTTCGGCTGGGCGAGGCGGAATCGGAGCAACGGAATGAGCGACTGGCCGCCGGCGATCACCTTGGTCCCGGAGGTGCCCAGGGCGCGCAGCGCCTCGGCGACGGACTTCGCGCGAACGTACTCGAAGTTGGCGGGGATCATTTCGCCGGTCCTCCGCGTGCGCGCGCGTCCTGGATTGCAGCCCAGACGCGCGCCGGCGTGAGCGGTTTGTCGATGTGGGTGATGCCGAGCGGCGCCAGCGCGTCGCAGACGGCCCCGACAACGGTGGGCACCGAAGCGATCGTTCCCGTCTCGCCGATGCCCTTGACGCCGAGGGGATTGACCGGGGAGGGAGTGACGGTGTGCATCGTCTCCACGCGCGGCATCTGCGACGCGCGCGGCACGGCGTAGTCCATCATCGTCGCGGTGAGCAGCTGGCCGTCCTCGTCGTACACGGCCCGTTCCTGCAGCGCCTCTCCGATCCCCTGGATCACGCCGCCCTGTACCTGCCCCTCCACGATCATCGGGTTGATGAGTGGGCCGCAGTCATCCACCGCCAGGTAGCGCAACACGTCGACCCGGCCGGTCTCGATGTCGACCTCCACCGTGCAGATGTGGGTGCCGAACGGGTAGACGAAATTGCTGGGATCGTAGAACGCGCTCGCCTCGAGCCCGGGCTCGACCCCGGCGGGCATGTTCCACGCCACGTTCGCCATCAGCGCGCACTCGCCGAAGGTCTTCTTCTGGTCGGGGGAGCCCTTCACGACGAACGCGCCATCCTTCCACTCCAGGTCGGACTCGCTCGCCTCGAGGAGGTGCGCTGCCACCTTCTTCGCCTTGTCGCGAACGCGCTCCGCCGCGACGTACACGGCCGACCCGCAGACCGCGGTCGTGCGGCTGCCGTAGGTCCCCCATCCCTGCGGCGTATTGTCGGTGTCACCGGCGACGATCTCGATATTCTCGATCGGAAGGCCGAGCTGGTCGGCGACGATCTGCGCGAAGGTGGTTTCCTCACCCTGGCCGTGCGGCCGGGCGCCGATGTAGACGCGCACCACGCCGGTGGGATAGACCCGGATCAGCGCGCTGTCGTACAGTCCGCCGCCAAACCCGACGGCGCCCGCCACCTGCGACGGTCCCAGGCCGCAGATCTCGCAGTAGGTGGTGACGCCGATCCCGACGAAGCGCCCCGCCTTGCGCGCCTTCTTCTGCATGGCGCGGAATCCCTTGTAGTCGACCGCCTTCAGGGCCTTGTCGAGCGCGCCGGCGTAGTCACCCGAGTCATACGTGATGCCCGTCGCCACGGTGTACGGAAAGCGGTCCTTCGGGATGAGGTTCTTCCGGCGCACCTCGACGGGATCCATGCCGATCTTGTGCGCCAGCGTGTCGACAAGGCGCTCCAGGAGATACGTCGCCTCCGGGCGGCCGGCGCCCCGATAGGCGTCGACCGGTGTGGTGTTCGTGTAGACGCCGTGGACGGTCCCGTCGATGTTCGGGATCACGTACGGCCCCGAGTACATCAGCCCGTGCAGGATCGTGGGAATTCCCGGTCCCGCCGTCGATGCGTAGGCGCCGAGCCCCGCGTACACCCTGGTCCGGAGGCCCGTGATGCGCCCGTCGCGGGTGCCGCACATCTCGACGTACTGCACGTGGTCGCGGCCGTGGATGGTGGCCTTGTAGTTCTCGCTGCGATCCTCGGTCCACTTCACCGGGCGGCGCACCGCCATGGCGGCGAAGCCGACCAGCGCCTCGTCCGCGTAGACGGGAATCTTGCTCCCGAAGCCGCCTCCCACGTCGGGTGAGATGATGCGCACCCTGTGCTCGGGCACCTTGAGCATCACCGAGCAGAGGAAAC
This sequence comes from uncultured Gemmatimonadaceae bacterium, assembly GCA_963761075.1. Lineage (GTDB taxonomy): Bacteria > Gemmatimonadota > Gemmatimonadetes > Gemmatimonadales > Gemmatimonadaceae > CAVXFN01. The sequence continues at coordinate 4,128,816 of CAVXFN010000004.1, read as the reverse complement.
GATGGATGTGCGGATTCTGGCTCGTAGCCCAGATCGTCAGCTGATCCGAGGCCTCGTTCCAGCTGGCGAGGGCCGCGCGGGGCTCCATCGCGGTCGGCTGGAGCCGCGGCTGAAGGATGCGCATGGAGACCTTCACCTGCGCCTCGGCGAACGCCTTCGCGGCATCGCCGCCGGCGACCTTCCACGTGAACCCCACGTTGGAGGGCACCTCCGCATGGAGCCGCGGCGCGCCCTTCTGGGTCGCCTTCTCGGGATCGACAACCACCGGCAGCGGCGCGTACTCCACGTCGATGAGGTCGATGGCATCGCGCGCGACGGCCCGCGATTCGGCGACAACCATCGCGACGCCGTCGCCCACGTAGCGGACGATGTCGGCGGCGAGCAGCGGATGTGGCGGCACCTTGAGGTCGCAGCCGGGCGGGTTCCAGGCGCATGGTACCGGGTTGACTTTCCCGGCGATGTCGGCGCCCGTGAAGACAGCCACGACGCCGGCGAGCTTGCGCGCCTTGCGGGTGTCGATGCGCGCGATGCGCGCGTGGGCATGCGGGCTGCGCAGGATTGCGAGGAACGTCATTCCGGGAAGCTTGACGTCGTCGACGAACGTGCCGCGGCCGGCGACGAGCCGGGGATCCTCACGGCGCTTGATGCCCGAGCCGAAGAGCGTGGCCATGGCGTGTCCCTCAGGCGGAGGCGGCGGGCGACGTGTCGCGCATGGCGGCAGCTGCCGCGCGGATCGCCTCGACGATGTTCTGATAGCCCGTGCAGCGGCAGAGGTTGCCCTCGAGGCCGTGCCGGATCGCGTCCTCGGTCGGATCCGGGTCACGCGCGAGCAACTCGACTGCGGTCATGATGACGCCGGGCGTGCAGAAACCGCATTGCAGGCCGTGCTTCTCCCAGAACGCCTGCTGCAGGGGATGCATCGCGCCGTTCGCACCAAGGCCTTCGATCGTCGTCACCTTTCGCCCGTCGGCCTGCGCCGCAAGGACCGAGCAGCTCTTCACCGCGCGGCCATCGAGCAGCACGGTGCAGGCGCCGCATTGCGTCGTGTCGCAGCCGACGTGCGTTCCGGTGAGATTCAGCTCGTCGCGCAGGAAATGTGCGAGGGACACCCGGGCCTCGACATCGGCCGAACGTCGTGAGCCGTTGACGACGATGGAAACGGGTCGCTTCATGGCGAATCGTCCGCGGACAGAGAGGTTCCGGGAATATGCACCGATCGCCAGCCGTCGCCAGAGCAGGAAGCGCACGCCCCGACAATGCATGACGGAGCGCGGAACGAGGCCGCGAACGCGCGGCGAGCCCATGCTGGCAGGCTCGCTTTCGGGGTCGCACGGATCGGCCCGCCTCGGCCGGGCGCCAGCGGATGTGGGCCGCCGGGGGCTGGTGTCGGGGAATTCCCGCGCTGGCTCTTCCGCCAGGATTCAGTACGTTCGTGAGGAGCCAGGCCGCCCAGGTACCGCGACGGAGCGGCGCGGCCGGTTGAAGCGTTCCCGTCACCACAGGCCTCTGGTGCCAGGAGTCCGAATGACGACGCGTCTCGTGATTGTCAGCGTCCTCCTGCTCGCCGTCGACGCGAGTAGCGCCGAGGCGCAGAAGCAGCCGAAGAAATGTTCGGTGGACTCGGTGGCGTTCTCGCGCGTCGAGAGTACGGGGGCCCTCCGCGACTGCGACGTCGATCGGCCGGCCAGGTTCCGGAGCGCCCCAACGCCTCGACTCTACGGCCCGCCGTCGAAGCCATGCGTTTCCGCCACGCTCGAATTCGTGGTCGACAGCACCGGCGTGCCGGAGCCCGAGACTGCCATCGTTTTCGAGACCGACGACCGGGATTACGCCGAGGCGCTGCTCGGCACGGTGTCGCGCTGGCGGTACTCCCCCGCGGAATTGAACAAGCAGCGCGTCTCGCAGGTCGTGCGTGAGCGGCGCACCTTGATGCTTCAGCGCGTCGTCACCTACACGACGACGCGATCCGGCTCCGGGAGCCCGCCGCCGATGCCCCCGAGCCCGCCGCCGCCGCGCCTCAGCAGCGTGCCCTGTCGTTAGGCATGCTTCGGCGCGGTACTGGCACTGGCCGGTGCACCGCCGGGTGCACTGGCCGCCGCGCCGCCTCGACCGCGTTCCCGCGTCCGCGTCGACTGCCCGCGACCGCGCGCTTCGTGCGCCTGTAACGGGCAGTCAGGGACGAGCCGACGGGCCGTTCCAGAAGGTGCCTGTTCTCCCATGGCGCGAGACACGGGACGGGCCTATGGTGCTGCCGCGTCCGACAGGCCCTGACGTCCCCCAGGGCAAGGAGCAGGTGCATCATGCCCGTAACCACCGCAGGCCGACGGGCGCGGCGCCAATCACACCCGGTCGCTGTGACGGTCGCGGCGAGCGTGATGGTCCTCGCGGCGTGCCATCACTCCACGTCCGCGCCCGAGAGCCCTGCTGTCACCCTGATGCCGGGTGCGTACCTGCTCACTGGCGTCGACGGCCAGATCCCGCCGGCCTATGTGCCGAGCTGTCTCGGCTGCACCGATTCGCTGCGCATCCTGCCGGATACGTTCGCACTTGGCGAGACAGCCGGTTTCGAATGGCACGTCTCATACCAGGGGTCATCGCTTCTGCACACGAACCGCGACCTGTATCAGGGCAACATCTATGGAAACGCCACGGGTCAGCTCGTGGTCGTCGCCGACGGATTCTCGTCGCAGGGCGGCAGCAACCTGCCGCTCGGGTACATGATCGTCGTCGCGCCGGACAGCTTCGAGATGGAGACGCGTCCCGCGATTCTCCGCTCGCTGCACGTCCTCGGATTCCGCCGTCGCGAATAGACGCGGTCGCCGCGCGAGCTGCCGGGCCTCGAGAGAGGCCGTCCGCGCGGGCTCACGGCTCAGCGGGGACTTCCGACACGGCTGCCGGCTCACCGCGCCCCGGCATGACGCTGAGCGATCGCCCGCACCGTGGATTGCATGGCGCGCCGTCCGGCCAGGGGATCCGGCCGGCCGCGGGATCCGGCGGTGGCAACCCTTGTGACCCTCCCGTTGTCCCATAGACGTGACAGGGGAAACACCGGTATCATTCGCGATCCTCGAACCATGGGGAAACTGGAGATGGCTCCAAGGACGGGCGACCTCCTGCAAGGCACGCTGGCCATCCTGATCCTCAAGGCGCTGCTCGGCGAATCGACCCACGGCTACGGCATCGCCCGCTGGATCGAGGGGATGACCGAGGACGTCCTCCGCGTCGAGGAAGGCTCGCTGTATCCCGCCCTCCGTCGCCTCGAGGACCGCGGCCTCGTGAAGTCCGAGTGGGGGCTGTCGGAGAACAATCGCCAGGCTCGCTTCTATGCCATCACGCCGGCGGGTCGCGCATGGCTGCGCGCCGAAGCCGCCGTCTGGCTGCGCTACTCCGCGGCGGTGACGCGCGTGCTGCGCGCGGCACCCTCGGTCGCCTGACGGACGCCGCCATGCCAGAACGCCGCTCCTGGCGCCGGCTCATTCGCGTGCGCGCGTCCGACGTCGACGCCGAGGTCGAGCGCGAGTTGCAGTTCCACGTCGGGATGCGCGCCGCCGAGTTCGAGCGGCGCGGCCTGCCGCCTGACGAGGCACGCCGTGCGGCGCTCATGCGCTTCGGCAACCTCGACGACATCCGCCTCACGCTGCGCGCGCACGACAGGCGCAGCGTGCGTCGCCTGCGCTGGAGCGAGACCATGGAGCGGTTCTGGAAGGACCTGAGCCACAGCCTGCGCGCGCTGCGGCGTGCCCCCGGCTTCACTGCGGTGGCCGTCGTCACGCTGGCCCTCGGCATTGGCGCCAACAGCGCGGTCTTCTCGGTGGTGGACGCGGCGCTGCTCAAGCCGCTCCCATACCGGGACGCCGGGCGCCTCGCGCTGATCTGGAGCCGCTGGACCAACTTCAACAAGACCTGGCTCTCCGAGGGGGAGTACCTCGACTACCGGAACCAGGACAAGCTCTTCACCGACGCGGCCCTCTGGGGTGACGACGGCGATGCCACGCTCACCGGCGACGCGGGAGCCGAGAGCGTGCCTTCGGCGGTGGCCACCGCGAACTTCCTCGACGTCGTCGGCATGAAGCCGGCGCTCGGCCGGATGTTCTCCGACGCCGAGGACGTGGCGACGGGCCCGGCGGTACTGTTGCTCGGGTACGACCTCTGGCAGCGACGCTATGGGGGCGATCCCGCGATCGTCGGGAAGGAGATCGAGGTCGACGGGAGGCGCCAGCAGGTCGTGGGGATCCTTCCCCGTGACTTCCGCTTTCCCCTCGAGTTCCAGGGGCTCTCGTCGGCCCAGGTCATGAAGCCCGCGCGGCTCGAGCGGAGTTCGCCGAGCCGCAGCGACCACAGCTTCCACGCGATCGCGCGGCTGCAGCCGGGTGTCTCGATCGCCGTCGTCACGTCCGGCCTGCAAACGCTCGCCGACCGGTGGACGGAGGAAGGCCTGTATCCTGCCGACGCGAAGTTCGGCGCGTTCGCGACCTCCCTCGTCGACGAGGTCAGCGGCGGGGCGAGGCTCGCGCTCCTCGTCCTGAGCGTCGCCGTGGGACTGCTCCTGCTGCTGACGTGCGTGAACGTGGCGAACCTGATCCTGGCGCGGGCGGATGGCCGCACCCGCGAGGTCGCGGTGCGCTCGGCGCTTGGTGCGGGGCGTGTCGACCTCATGGGGCTCGCGCTCTCGGAGGGCCTGCTGCTCGGCGTGGCCGGCGGGGCCATCGGCCTGTTCCTGGCCTGGGGAAGCACGCGGCTGCTCATTGCCGCGGCGCCGTCGTCGGTGCCGCGGCTGGCCGACGTTGCGCTGGACGGCACGGTGCTGCTGGTGACGGCAGTGCTCGCGGTGGGGACTGGAATCGTCTTCGGCATGGTGCCTGCCTTCCGTGCGCGCCGGCTCGACCTGAACGACGCGCTGCGCGACGGATCGCGGAGCGCGAGCGGGGGCGTCGGGCGGCGTCGCGGGCGCACGCTGCTGATCGTGGCCGAGACCGCGCTGGCGGTGCTGCTTGTGATCGGGGCCGGCCTCACGATCCGCTCCTTCGCGAACCTGCAGGGGATCCAGCCCGGCTTCGCCGCCGATCATGCGCTCACGCTGCGGCTGTCGCTGCCGGCGATGCGATACGACTCGCCGTCGCTGGTGGTTGGCTTCTATGAGCGGCTGGCGGAGCGCGTGCGTGCGCTTCCGGGCGTGCGGGCGGCTGGATTCGTCAGGCAGCTCCCGCTGGCGTCGGAGATCGGCGATTCCGGGATGCAGCTCGAGGGCCGGCCGGTGCCGGCAAACGCGCAGGGGTTCAGCGGCGACTGGCAGGTGGTGACGCCGGGCTACTTCGAGGCCATGGGGATGCGCCTCGTGCGCGGGCGCTTCTTCAGTGCCGCGGACGATGCCGGTGCGGCCCCGGTGATCGCGATCAACGAGACGCTGGCGCGGGAGTATTTCCCCGGCGAGGACCCGATGGGGAAGCGGATTCGCGTGGGCGGCGACACGGTGTGGCGCACGGTGGTCGGCGTGATCGGCGACGTGCACCACAACTCGCTGCTGGGACCCATCAAGCGGAAGTGGTTCCTGCCGCACGCCCAGTGGGGCAGGCTCTTCGGCGCGCCGCGCCGTGCGATGACGCTGGTGGTTCGCAGTGCCGGTGACCCGCGCGCGCTCACGGCGCCGATCGCGCGCCTGGTGCGCGACGCCGACCCGGACCTTCCCGTGACGCAGGTCGCCACGCTGGGCGACGTGGTGGCCTCGGCGACGCGCGAGCAGCGCTTCACGATGGCGGTGATGACGGGCTTCGCGCTGCTGGCCCTGCTGCTGGCCGCGGTCGGGATCTACGGCGTGGTGTCGTACGCCGTGGGGCAGCGCTCGCGGGAGATCGGCATCCGGATCGCGTTAGGCGCGGAGGTCGGGGCGGTGCGGCGGCTGGTGCTGCGGCAGGGGATGTGGCCGGCAGTGGTGGGGGTGGCGCATCGGCCTGGGCGCGGCCGCCGCGGTCACGCGGTTCCTGCGCACGCTGCTGTACGGCGTGGCGCCGCTCGATCCCGTGACCTTTGCCGTGATGCCGCTGGTCCTGCTGCTGGTGGCGGCGGGGGCGATCCTGCTGCCGGCGGTCCGCGCCAGCCGCATCGATCCGGTGGAGGCGCTGCGGATCGAGTAGCCGCCGTGCCGGGACTACGGCGGTCCCGGGCCGCGCCCGCGTCCCGGGCCGCCGCGCCGCGACGGCTCCAACCCGCTGTGCACCGCCGGCAGCGTGTTCTCGAGCAGCTCGCCGGTGAAGCAGCCCACGGTGTAGGGGTACTCGCGCGTGAGGTGATAGGCGTACCCATACCGGCGACCGCCGGCGTCGACGGTCTCGGCGCGGCCATGGCAGGCGTCGAGGTCGGCGTTGGTGATCCAGGCCCCGCGCGCGTCCTTCATGCCCAGGATCGGGAATCCGTCGAGCGCCCAACCCACGAGGGAGTCACTGGCGACGCCCGGTATGCAGGGCGAGGCGCTGTGGTAGTGGTACTGGGCGTTGGCCTGCGGGTGCCCGTCGCAGTTGTCCTGGATCTCGTGCGCGGCGGCGTCACGGCCGGCGTCGTCGAGGGCATTGTACAGCGCCACGCCGGTGACCGTGAAGCCGATCATGCCCATGGGGAGGCATCCCGGGCGCTGTGTGACGGCCGGCGTGGCCGGGATCTCGAAGTCCAGGTGCTGGGCGGCGATGTGGTTGGGATTGGTGTCGTAGCGATAGACCGAGTCATCGCGCTGGATGGGAAAGTTGCCGGTCGGCTCCCGGATCGGGAGGCTGTTGCCGGTGACGCGCAGCTCGCCGTCGCGCGGGGTGAGCGTGAGGGCGGCGTCGGGCCAGAGCACGTTCCCGGCCACGTGCGGCTTCTCGGTCGGGTTCCAGGTGTCGCCGTGGAACCACGGGCCGGCGTGACGGGCGCCGCCGCCGCGAAACGTGCGACGGCAGGCGTAGACGTTGCCGGCAGCGGGGTGGTCGCTGACGTGGCCGTCGCCTAACGGCAGTACCTGTGCGCCCGCGGCCGGGACCGCGATGGCGAGCAGGAGCGCCGCCAGGGGGGGCCGCAGGACGGTTCGCAGATGCACGTCGGTTCCCATGACATGTCCGGGGTGGATGGCGCCGGCGTGCGTCACCGGGCCGGACAGGCAAGGTACGAGTGGGCTGGATGGGCGGCAATGCGGCGACGAAGCGGAGGCGCCCATCGCGGCCGGGCCCGCCCAGCGGCGCCCGCGGGCCTAACGAAGCCTGAGCACCGCCAGCGACGAGGCCGGCGACAAGTCGGCGAAGATCGCCCGGCCCGTCACCGGGTCGGTGTACGCCGCGGCGAAATTCTCCGTGGCCCCGAACACGAGAACGCCCAGCGTGGAGTCGGCTGGGTGCCGCGCGAAGTCGACTCCGTGAAGCAACCGGAGCGGGATCACGACGCGGTCGCCCTCGCGGACAAGGTCCGGCTGGTCGTCGGGCACGATGAGGACGAGGCTCTGGTCATACTGCGTTGACGTCAGTCCGGGCAGCGGGCCAATGAACGCGCGGAAGAGTCGCCGCCGGATCGTCGGCGTGAAGGCGTGGTCCGCGGTGATGTCCAGCGCAAGGCAGTCGACGGTGCCGCACGGCTCGCGCGACGCTGTCACGGCTGTCGGCACGGCGCTCGATCGCTCGGGAAGCGACAGGCCAAGCGGGGCGCCGCCGGCCACCACGTTCGTCGCGACGATGGTGGCGAAGCCGGCGCGCTCGGCCTCCAGCCGATAGGCAACCCCTGGCCGCGCCTCGAGCGCGAACTGTCCGTCCGCGCCGGTCGTCACCACGGTTCCAGCGCCATCGGCGAGGAGCAGGATACGGACCCCGCTGGCGTCCACCAGTGGCACGCCCGATTCGGAACGCAGCGTGACAAGGCCACTGATCGTCGGGGCGGGGCTGGTGCTTGCGTCGAGGCAGCCGGAAGCCGCCATCAACAGCGCCATGACATTGCCGGGTCGCGTCCACGCGCCCACGCCGGATCGTCGCATCACCGCCTCCACGTCGTGCCCACGCGGTGGGCATGTCCCCGGTACGCCAGGATCCCACACCGCGCACGAAACGCTGGGCGCGCGGTGCGAGCCATCGCGGCGTGACGAGCCGCGTCCTGCGTACGGCCCGTCCGTCGTTCCCGCTGCCGATCCGTTCGTCATGCCGGTGGTCGTCGGCGACCGCAATTCCGGCTCGCCCGCGCGGTGCAGCACCCTTGCACCACTTTGCCGCGGCGACCGCTTGCGGCAGCGCGCGCCCGTCGGGTAGCGTGGGGGCCGCCACATGAAAGCCGCGATCGCGCGATCCCGCACGCCGCCCTCGTTCCGGTTCCTGCTCCAGGCGGAGCTGGCACGCCGCTGCGCGGAGAACCCGCAATACTCGTTGCGCGCATTCGCCCGCCGCCTGAACGTCAGTCACGCGACCCTGTCGCAGATGATCCGTGGCGAGCGCCCGATCACGGCGCGCACCATCCAGCGGCTCGGTGCGGCTCTCGGGCTCGACGCGGCCGCCATCGACGCCTGCTGCACCGCCGAGCCGGCGTCCGCGAGCGTGCCGCGCCACGACGTCGCCGAGCTGGCGCGCGACGCCGCGGAGGTCGTCAGCGACTGGTATCACTTCGCCATCCTCGAGCTCACGCACGTCGAGTCCTTTCGCCCCGACGTCCGCTGGATCGCCAGGGTGCTCGGCATCACCACCGACGAGGTCAACGCCGCCCTCTCACGGCTGCTGCGGCTGGGGCTCCTGGAGATGCGCAGCGCCGCCGAGTGGGTGGACCTGTCCGGCGATGCCGTCGCGCACTTCGAGGATTTCACGCGCGCCGCGGTCGAGCAACTCCTCGAACGACTCCGCCGCCTGACGGCGGACTCGATCGCCCGGGGCGACCGACGCCACCGCAGCCACGGCGTGACCACGCTCGCGATCGACTCCCGCAAGCTCCCCCAGGCGATCGCGGCGATCGAGCGATTTCGCGGGGAATTGGCCGACCTGCTGAGTGGCGAGCCGGCCGACTGCCTCGCGCAGCTCGAGGTGCACCTCTATCCAATCACTCCCGCAACCAAGGACCCGTCATGACCGCCGCGACCGCGATGCCCGTCCTGCAGTTCCAGATCCTGGCGAGAAACCCGGAGCGCGCCGCCGAGTTCTATGCGCGCGTCTTCGGCTGGTCCGTTCACGCCGACAATGCGATGGCGTACCGGCAGCTCCGGACCGGTGGACTCGACGGCGGCATCTGGCCCATCGGGGACGAGGGACATCCGCTGGTGCAGCTCTTCGTGGAGGTGCCTGACGTCGGTGCCGCGGTGCAGGGCGCGGTCGACGCCGGCGCCCGCGTGATCATCCCGCCCTCGACGCTTCCCGATGGTGACGAGATGTCGGTGATCGCCGACCCCGAGGGGATTCCGTTCGGGCTGTATCGTCGCGCCGCGAAGGCCGATGCATCCCGATGAGGCGTGCGGTCCTCGCCGGCCTGCTGGCGATGTCAGGGGCGATGTCGCCAGCGACCGTCCCGGCGCCGTGTGCGGCGCGGCCGGAGTCGCGCCAGTTTGACTTCTGGCTCGGCGAGTGGGACGTCTACGACCCGCGCGGGACGCTCGTCGGGACCAGCCACGTCGAGTCGATCCTCGACGGGTGCGTGATCCAGGAGAACTGGACCGGTCGCCCGAGTGGCGAGGGAAAGAGCTGGAACTACTACGACCCCGCCGATCGGCAGTGGCACCAGTTCTGGATGGATGCCAGCGGCGCGTCGCCCGCTCGACTGGCAGGTTCGTTCACCGGGGGAGCCATGCGTCTCGAGGGAAGCGCGCGGCAGCCTGCTCCGGGCGGCGTACCTGCCACCACGCGGCTGACGTTCTTCCCACGCGCGCCTGACCGGGTGCGACAGCTCTGGGAGCGGTCGGTTGACGGCGGTGCGTCGTGGACCGTGGTGTTCGACGGCGACTATCGCAGGCGCGCTCGTCCCGGGTCGGCGCCGGCCGCGCGGAAGTCCCTCATGCGTGGCGCCCCGCGCGCACTCCAGCCCCGATAGGTCCCGGCGCGGCCACCGACAGATCCGCCAGCGGTTGCGTACGCTTGCAACGGGAGCCGCAGGCGGCGATCGTCATCGCATCGGCTCGGCTGGCGGCGACCCCCCACGCGACCCAGCTGGCCGGGCCATTTCCGCCGGTGCGCGGCCCGCCGACGGCCGTGGAAGGACCTTGCCCTGACTGTATCGCCCGTGGTAGCCGGACGAACGCGCCCCGACGGCAACCCGATACCGCCAACCTGACCCGAGAGCCGCCGCCGTGACCGAACCCGTGTGCACGCACATCGCCGCGATCACGAGCGTACGGCATGCCATCAGGCGCGAGTGCGAAGAGTGTGTCAAGATCGGGGGCAGCTGGGTGCACCTGCGAACCTGTCAGGAATGCGGAGCGACCCTCTGTTGCGACCAGTCCCCGAATCGCCATGCGACCCACCACGCGCACGCCAGTGGGCACCCGGTGATCGCGTCGGCCGAGCCGGGGGAGCGATGGCTCTACTGCTACCCTGACGACGCCTTCGCCGAGTACTGAGCCGTTCCTTCCGCGCTGCGGCTGCGCCGCGACGTCCGACCCTTTCCACGGAGCATCCGATCATGTCATCCGCCGTCTTCGAGACAAGCAACGACCTGCCGGAGAAGGTCCGTTCCCAGGTCATCGACCTGCTCAACCAGCGCCTGGCCGACGCCGTGGACCTGGAGACCCAGGCCAAGCAGGCGCACTGGAACGTGAAGGGGCCGTCGTTCATCGCCCTCCACAAGCTGTTCGACGAGATCCACGCGTCGGTGGACGAATACGCCGACCTCCTGGCGGAGCGCGTCGTCCAGCTTGGCGGCGTGGCGCACGGCCTCGCGCGCGAGGCCGCCGAGAATTCGGAGCTGAGCGAGTATCCGCGGACGATCGCCGATGGCGCCGAGCACGTGAACGCGCTGGCGGGGGCCCTCGCGGAGTTCGGCGCGCACATCCGGCGGGCCAGCGACGAGACGGAGGAACTCGGGGACCAGGATGCCTCGGACATCTGCACCGAGATCTCGCGCGGCGTCGACAAGTGGCTCTGGTTCGTCGAGGCGCACGTGCAGTCGGCGCGCACGAACGGGGCCGGCGTGCGATGAACGACGCGGCCGTGGCGGAATCGGCGTCGCCGCCGGCGCCCGGCGCCGCCGCGGCATGGCCCCCGCTCCCGCTCGAGGGGTGGCGCGCGACGCACGAGACGCTGCACATGTGGACGCAGGTCGTCGGCAAGGTGAGTCTCGCGCTCACGCCGCTCGTCAACCACTACTGGAACGTCTCGTTCCGGCTCACGTCGCGGGGGCTCGCCACCCGTTCACTCAACGCCGGCGGTCGCGCGCTCGTGCTCACCTTCGACTTCGTGGGACACGCGCTGCTGATCGAGTGTTCAGATGGTGGCACCGTCGCGATTCCGCTCGAGCCGCGCACCGTGGCGGAGTTCCACAGGCTGGTGATGGCCGCGCTGCGTCGTCTCGGCGCCGACGTCCGCACATGGCCGGTGCCGGTGGAGGTCCCGGATCCCATTCGGTTCGACGAGGACACCGTGCACCGGTCGTACGATCCGGATGCGGCGGCGGCGTTCTGGCGTGCGCTCGTGGCCATGAAGCCGGTCTTCGAGCACTTCCGCTGCGGCTTTCTCGGGAAGTGCAGCCCGCTGCACTTCTTCTGGGGGAGCTTCGACCTGGCCCTCACTCGATTCTCCGGTCGGCGCGCCCCCGCGCGTCCGGGCGCCGATTCCGTCACGCGGGAGGCGTATTCGCACGAGGTGATCAGCCACGGCTTCTGGCCTGGAAGTGGTGCGGTGCAGGAGGCGGCATTCTATGCCTACGCGGCCCCCGAGCCCGACGGATTCCGCGCCACCGCGATGCGCCCCGCGGGCGCGTATTACGAGGACTCGATGCGCCTCTGGGTGCTCCCGTACGATGCCGTGCGAACCGCGCCGTCGCCTGACGACGCGCTGAGGGCATTCTTCGAGAGCACGTATGATGCCGGGGCAACGCTCGGCGGATGGAATCGCGCGGACCTCGAACGCCAGTCCGGTTCGTGACCCGGCGTCCGGCCCACCAGGGCTGCGTCCGCCCGCGCTACGGCGCAACCGTGACAGTCCCCGGCCGGTCCGCGGCCGCGCCGGGTCGACGTCGCTGCTCCTGGACCAGCGTCAGCGGCGGCGTCAGGGCCCGATGGTCGACCGGTTTCACGACGTCGCCGGCGGAGCGGGTCACCGTGACGTCGTAGATGCGGACGTCGCCGTTCTCGGCGAAGACGGCGACGTCGATCAGGTTCGGTCCCACGGTGAGCGCCTCGGCTGCCGACGCAGATCCACTGGTCACGTCGACCCCGAGCACCTGGATCGTTGCCTTGCTGCTGGACGCTGTTGGCGTGACTGTCACCGAGGTCGTGCCGTTAGGCACGGCATCGCCGTACGACGTCACCGACGCGGAGAACGACGGCGTCAGGGTCCCGGCCGACACGGTCATGTTGCTCAGCGTGTTGTCGCTGCTGGCGGACGATCCAGTGGACGAACTGCAGCCGAGGAAGATCGCGGCCGCGAGCAAGCCGACGGCGCTCCTGGCAAGGGAAAGACGGGCCACCGTCGACGCACGCGCGCGAATCTGCACAGGCCTCCTCCGTGGATTGAGCTGACCCACGAAGATGCCGACGTGGGGCCCGCGCCGCGAGGAGTGCGCAAACGACGTGCAGTGACCGCGCCGCGGTCCCTGGCGGACTCGTCGACGCGGTCTGTCGGGCCGCGGAGACGGCCTCGGCCGTCAGGTCACTGCGATCAGGACGCGGCCTGGGACGCGCTGTCTCCCTTGCGCTTCGACGCGGCCGGCGCTGGGTGCGCCTCGGCTTCGGGTGCCGGAGCCGCATCGGCGGGCGGGGTGGCGCCGGGACGGCGACCCCAGCCGGGACGCCCCACCGTGGGGTTCGCGCGGCGCTCCTGGTGATTCGTGTAGTACGCAACGATGCGCGATTTCACGGACGCCGCGGTATCGCCGGGTTCGGCGCGGAAGGGGGCGTACTTGTGACCATCGCCCGAGACGCTGAACCACCACCAGCCCGTGAGGCGGGCTCCGGGGGCGTCGTCGATCCGGCAGGCGTACGTCTTGCCACCATCCTCGAACTCGAGCGATTCAATCACGGGCGCCTCTGCAGAGTGGGTTCTGAAATCTAGTCGACTGAGCCCTCGGTCGAGGGCTTCGACGACCACAAATTGCGCACGAGACAGGAAAATCCCGGCTCGCGCTTCATTAGAGGGGCGAGTAATGCGCCGCGCTGACCGCAGCGGCGGGCCGGACCCGAGGGGGCTGGTGCTGCGCCTCCCAGGCGGCACGACATGGCACCTCGCGAGGGGCCACTGCCGCGTCGGCTCGCTGGCACGGCGCTGACGAACCGTCGGTGCCGGCACGCCGACCTAGAAACGATAGCTCAGCGCTGCGTAGCTCTGCGTCGTTCGCTCCGCCGCGGACGCCTCGCGGTAGGTCGAGAGCGAGAGAAAGACCGACCGGCCAATTCCGATGTCGGCATTGGCGCCGAACCACGTCAGGCGCGTCGCCGCCACCCCGGACAGCGGGTGCGTGTCGTTGCGCGAACCGCCGTTGATCTCGAAGCGCAGGGGCCCACTCGGCTGCATTTCCAGCGCCACTGACTGCAGCTGTCCGGCGACGATGTCGCCCGAGTAGCTCGTGGAGCGCAGCCGCACGCCGAATCCCAGCGGCGTCAGGCGGAGCAGGGAGACGGAGCCCGTCCAGGAGTCGGCCCGCCCGCTGGTGCCGCCGCTGCTGGACCGGGAATCGAACGTCGCCCGGAAGTGCTGCGTCCACGCGAGCGAGACCCCGCCCCACATCCCCTGCCTGAAGCTGTCGTCGAAGACGATCTCGGGATTGAGGAAGTCGCGATACAGGCGGACGTTGCGCCGGTTGTCGACGCCTCCCGAAATCGCGATGCCGTCGGTGAGCGCGATGCGCAGGTTGGCGTACGTGGACGTCGGCGTGGTGGCCTTCTCGCCGGCGTCAGTCTTCCATCCGCGGTTGTGGTCGATCTCCTGCGAGGCATAGAACGACACCACGCGGTTCACGAAGAGGCTCTGCAGGTACAGGAACTCACGGTTGACCTGCCCCTGCACGTAGGAGCCGATGGCGCCGGTCGTGAACGACCAGACGCCGCGAGACCCGGGCGAGTTGTGCAACTGGCCATAGACGCCGTATTCACGGATGTCGCCCGACATCCCGAAGCTCACGGGGTCGGGCTGGGTGCCCGCGAACGCCCCGGTGGAGGTGTGGTTCCACCGCAGGTCGAGGGCCGCGCCGTCGAAGAGGCCGATCGGCGAGAGCGCGCTGGAGAACTGCCGCCCGACCGCCAGCCGCGTGGGCCCCGCGGCCTGGTCGAGCGAGACGACGGCCTGGTAGACCCGCGTGGCGCTCAGGTCGTTCGAGGTGCCGGCAAAGCCGCTGGTGCCGCTGTACAGGGTGCGGTGCGCCCTCACGTCGAGCACCAGCCCCACGGGGGAGCCGCCGAGGCGCTGCCCCTCGACACGCGCGTCGATGGCCGGCTGCGTGTAGGAGCCGTTGGGAACGGCGCTGAAGTCGGTGATGAAATAGCGCATGCCGAATCGCCCGCGCAGCGGTCGCGAGGCCACCGAGCGCGTGCGGCGCACCGATGCCGCGGCCGCGCCCCTGGCCGGCGCCGAGTCGGCGTGCACGGCCACGACCGCCCTCGTTTCACGCGGCACGAGGAAGCGCACGGAATCGCCGACGGCGATCGTCTCGCTGCCCGAGGCGACGGTGCACGAGGCCCGGTTCGAGGAGACGAATGCGACGACGAGCTCTGCCACCGTCGCGCCGCGCCTGACGACGAGGGCGTGGCTTCCCTCACGGAGTCCCGCCTTGGTGCCGGCCTCGAGGTACACCGAGCCGCCGGAGATGTAGGTGACCTGCGTCCAGGCGATAGTGTCGGTCCTGGCCGCAGCGGGCGCGCGGGTGCTGTCCTGGGCCTGCCCACGAGGTGCCCACGCGAACAGTGCCAGGAGGCCCACGCCAACGCGCGCCACGAAGATGGATGGCCGCCTCATGGTCAGCCTCCCGATCCCCGCGGGTGGCACGAATAACACTTCTGGCTGTCGTAGGCATACCCGGACCGACCCCTGTGCTTCGAGTCCATCGACGTCTGGTTGTGCTCGTGACAGACGAGGCAGGTGAAGACCGAGAAGTTGGTCGGCGACGTGTGACAGGTGGAGCACGTCGACCACGTGCCACGATGGTGCCCGGAATAGATCGGGAAGAACTGCGAGTCGTGGTTGAACGTGGCGCCGGTCCAGGTGGTGGTGGTGTGGCAGCTCACGCAGGTGGTGGGGAACTGCGCCGCTGCGTGGTTCGGGTTGGACGTGGCGGTGTAGTCCGCCTGGTGGCACGAATAGCAGTCGGTGGGTGTGCCGTGATACACGCCGGTGCCGTGGCACTGGGCGCAGGTGGCGGCGACGTGCGCGCCGGTGAGCGGGAACGAGGTCTTCGAGTGGTCGTACGTGGCGCCCGGCCACTGCGTGGTCGTGTGGCAGGTGGCGCAGGTGGTGCCGATGCTCGACGACGCATGCGGCGGCTTGGTGGTCGAGTTGTAGTCGCTCGTGTGGCAGGAATAGCAGTTGGTCGGCTTCCCCTTGTAGACGCCGTCGCCATGGCAGTCGGCGCAGCTGGCGGCCAGGTGCGCGCCTGTCAGCGGGAACTGCGTCGCGTTGTGGTCGAACGGGGAGCCGGTCCAGGTGCTCGTCGTGTGGCAGTTGTCGCACGTGTTGGGGAAGCCCGACGAGGCGTGTGGCGGGTTGGTGGTGTTGTCGTAGTTGGTCTTGTGGCAGGAGTAGCATGCCGTCGGCTTGCCGTGGAAGACGCCGTCGCCGTGGCAGTCCAGGCAGGCGGCGCCGATGTGCAGGCCGGTCAGCGGCCAGCCGGTGGTGGAGTGGTCGAAGCTCGCGCCGTTCCAGTCGGTGGTCGAGTGACAGGTGACGCACGTCGTGGCGAAGCCCGCCGCCGAGTGCTTCGGGTTCTGCGTGCCGTCGTAGTTCGCCTTGTGGCAGCTGTAGCAGTCGGTCGGCTTCCCCTTGTAGACGCCGTCGCCGTGGCAGTCCGCGCAGGTGGCCGCCTTGTGCGCGCCGGTGAGCGGGAACTGCGTGGTGTTGTGGTCGAACGGCGACCCGGTCCAGCCTGCCGTGGTATGGCACGTCTCGCAGGTGTTCGGGAAGCCTGACGAGGCGTGCGGCGGGTTGGACGTGGCGTCGAACTCCGTGCGGTGGCACGAATAGCAGTTGGTCGCCTTGCCGTGGAAGACGTTGTCCCCGTGGCATTGCGCGCAGTCGGCGCCGATGTGCTTGCCCGTGAGGGGCCAGCCGGTGCTGCCGTGGTTGAAGTTCGCCGACGTCCATGCCGTCGTGGTGTGACAGGTGGTGCACGACGTCGAGAAGCCGGCGGCGCTGTGCTTCGGGTCCGCCGAGTTGTCGAAGTTCGCCTTGTGGCAGGAATAGCAGTCCGTCGGCTTGCCCTTGTAGACGCCGTCGCCGTGGCAGTCCGAGCACGTCACCGCGCGATGCGCGCCGGTGAGCGGGAACTGGGTGGCGTCGTGATTGAAGGGCGTCCCCGTCCAGCCGTTCGTATTGTGGCAGGTGGCGCAACTGGTCGGGTAGCCGACGGCGGTGTGCGGCGGGTTCTGGGTGGCGTCGTAGTTGGTCCGGTGGCACGCGTAGCACTCGGTCGACTTGCCGTGGAAGACGTTGTCGCCGTGGCAGGACGCACAACTGGCGGACGCGTGCAGTCCCGTGAGCGGCCAACCGGTAGTGGCGTGGTCGAAGGTGGCCCCCGACCAGTTGGTCGTGGTGTGGCAGGTGGCGCAGGTGGTGGCGAATCCGGCGGTGCCGTGCTTCGGGTCGGACGAGTTGTCGTAGTCGGCCCGATGGCAGGAGTAGCAGTCGGTCGGCTTCCCCTTGTAGACGCCGTCGCCGTGGCAGTTGGCGCAGCTGACGGCGAGGTGTGCGCCTGTCAGCGGGAACTGCGTGGCGTTGTGATCGAACGGTGCGCCGGTCCAGTTATTCGTGTTGTGGCATGTCGTGCAGGTGGTGGGGAAGCCCGACGCGACGTGCGGCGGATTCCGGGTCCCGTCGTAGTTTGTCCTGTGGCAGGAGTAGCAGTCGGTCGCCTTGCCGTGGAAGACGCCGTCGCCATGACAGCCCGAGCACGCGGTGCCGATGTGCTGCCCCGTGAGCGCCCATCCCGTGGAGGCGTGGTCGAAGCTGGAGGTCCAGTTCGTCGTCGTGTGGCAGGTGGTGCAACTCGTCGAGAAGCCGGCGGCGCCGTGCTTCGGGCTCACCGAATTGTCGTAGTCCGGCTTGTGGCACGAGTAGCATTCCATCGGCCTGCCCTGGTAGACGCCGTCGCCATGGCAGTTGGCGCAGGTGAGCGCGCGGTGCGCGCCCGTCAGGGGAAAGCGCGTGGTGGTGTGGTCAAATGGCGTTCCCGACCAGTCGTTGGTGTTGTGGCAGGTGGTGCAGGTGGTGGGGAAGCCGGTGGCGGCGTGCGGCGGGTTCTGCGTTCCCTCGTAGTTGGTGCGGTGGCAGGAATAGCAGTCGGTGGACTTGCCGTGGAAGACGTTGTCGCCATGGCAGCCGGCGCACGACCCGCCGATGTGCTGGCCGGTGAGCGGCCACCCGGTGCTCGCGTGGTCGAACGTGCCGCCTGCCCAGGCGGTGGTGGTGTGGCAGGTGGCGCACTCGGCGGAGAAACCAGCCGCCGGGTGTGTCGGGTTGGAGGTCTTGTCGAAGTCGCCCTGGTGACAGGAGGCGCACGCCGTCGGCTTGCCCTTGAAGACGCCATCGCCGTGGCAGGCGGCACACGTCTGCGCGCCATGCGCGCCGGTGAGCGGGAACTGGGTGGTGTTGTGGTCAAACGTGGCGCCGGTCCACGCGGTGACGGTGTGGCAGTCGGTGCACGTGGTCGGGAAGCCCTGCTGGTGCGGGGGGTTGGTGGTCTTGTCGTAGTCGGCCTGGTGGCACGAGGCGCAGGCCGTGCTCTTCCCCTTGTAGACCTTGTCGGCGTGGCAGCCGTCGCAGGTCACCGCGATATGCGCGCCCACGAGCGGAAACGCGGTGGCGTCGTGGTCGAATGTCGCCGTGTTCCACGCCACGATGCTGTGGCAGGCGGCGCAATCCTGCGGGAATCCGCTCGCCTGGTGGTCGGGCGTCTTTGCCGTGCGGTAGTCGTTCTCGTGGCAGCCGAAGCACGTCGTGGTGCGGTTGACGAACTGCATCTGCCCCGGCTGCGCGGGAACGTGGCAGGCATCGCAGCTCGCCACGGCGTGGGCGCCGCGCAGCGGGAACCGCGTCTGCTCATGCGCGCGCTTCATCGACGCGCGGTCGACGAAGCTCCGCGGCGTGTGGCAGCGGGCACAGTCGGTGCCGAGCTCCCCGTGGTGGACGTCCTCGTGACACGACGCGCATTTCACCGGCGCCTGCTTGAAGTCGAGCCGCTTGTGGCACGAGAGGCACGCCGTCTGTTCATGCGCCCCTTCGAGGGGGAAGGTCGATGGGGCGTGCTTGAAGTTCTCGCTGATCTTCGCGGGCTTCCACGCATCCGCGCGATGACAGGTGCTGCACGCCTCCTTGAGGTCGGAGCCGTGCGGACTGGCGGTCGCCTGCTGGGCGCGCGCCACCCCGGGCGCGAGCAGCGCCGTGGCGAGCGTGAGCAACAGCCGCAAGCGCCTCATTGCAGCCCCCCCGCCGGGGTGCCCTTGTGACAGCTCTCGCACCTGGCCGACAGCGGCCGATAGACGACGCGGCGTGCGCCGTCCGGTGCCGTCGCCGTCTTGTGGCACTTGTCACAGGCAACGTTGGCGTGCGCCCCAGCCAGGGGGAACGTCGCGTCGCGATCGTGATCGAAGCGCGCGGCCGGCACGAACGCATCCACGGTGTGGCAGCTCTCGCAGGCGCCCTTGTCCTTGCGAGAGGCGAACTGCGTTCCGTGTGGCGACTCGTGCTCGTGGCACGAGGCACAGGTCGTCGCGCGCGTCACCGTCGTGCGGGTCGGGAACCTCGTGACTCCGCTCGCGGCACTCAGCAGCGTGCTGGTGGCCGGCGTCGCCTTCAGCTCCTCGTGGCACCCGACGCATGGCACGGCGCGGTGTGCCCCCTCGAGGGCAAACGTGAACCGGGCATGCATGGCGATGTCGACTGTCGACGGCCGGAAGCCCGTCATGCCGTGACAGGCCCGGCATCCTCCGTCCACCGGCTTGGCGCCGCCGCGCGCGTACCGGCCGTCGTGGGCATCCACATGGCATCCGGCGCATTCCATCTTGCCGAGGGCGAGTTTCACCTTCGCGGTGCCGAGCGACATGGAAGCGCGGAGGTTCGGAAGTCCGGTGGCGCTGGCGGCATGACAGGCCGCACACGCGACGGCGGCGTGCCGTCCGGTGAGCGGGAACCCGAGGCTGTCGTGGGCAATCGCCGTGAACGTGCTCGGCGCCCACCCGGCCACGGCGTGGCACGACTCGCAGGCGCCGCGGTCGGCACGAGCCGCGAGCTGCCCGCCGTGCGCGTCCTCGTGGCAGTTGGCGCAGTGCTGGTACGGCATGCGGATCCGCGCCACGCGCGCACGTCCCCCCGCCGCGCTGGACGCGGCGATGGGCGTGTGGCAGCTGGCGCAGGCGACCTGCAGGTGTTTGCCGTCAAGCACGAAGGGCGCACTCCGGTGATCGGTGGTTGTATAGGTACTCGGGGAAAAGCCTTCGACGCGGTGACAACTCGCACAGTCGGTGGACTTCGCCGCTCGCGTCGCCTTTCCGTCGTGCGGGTCCGCGTGACATCCGGCACAGGTCGCGAAGGGCGGGTCCTTCTTCGCCATGCTGTTGCCGTGGCATTGCGCGCACGCCACGGTGGTGTGCTTTCCGCGCAGCGGGTACCGCGTCAGCCCGTGGTTGAACTCCCGCTGGTCGACCTCCCTGAAGCCGCGCGTGTTGTGGCACTCGCTGCAGCGCGAGGAGAGGCGCCCGCGATGCGGGTCCTCGTGGCAGTCGGCGCACGACTTGTTCGGCACCGGCCGGTAGACCGGCACCGGCGCCCCCGAGGCGTCGCGGCGCAGCGGAAGCCGGGGGGACAGGTGACACTTGTCGCAGGTGACGTCGGCATGCCGTCCCGTGAGCGGATAGCTGGTGGCGGCGTGGTCGAATCGCGGCGCCCGCTTCCAGTCGCCGGAGTCGTGGCACTTGTCGCACTGCAGTCCTAACGATCCACGGTGCTGGTCGTCGTCGCGATGGCAGCTGGCACAGGTCGTCTCCAGCCCGACCCACCCGGCCCCTGCCTGGCGTTTCGACAGCAGCGCCTCGGGCGCCTTGCGGAACTTGGTGGCGTGGCAGTCCTCGCATCGGGTGTCGGCATGCTTTCCCTCGAGCGACCAGCCGGCGAGCTGGTGATCGAATCGCGCCTGCGCGCCGCCCGGCCACGAGATCAGCTTGAAGTCCACGCCGGCATGGTCCGGATGGCACTTCTGGCATTCCTGCTGCTCCGATCCCACGACGCGGGCGTGGTATCCCTTGTTTTCCTTGAGGAGCTGCGCGATTTCCTTGTGGCAGGCGAGGCAGAGCGTCGGCATCGGCTCGCGCCGCGGACTGTGGCAGGCGGTGCAGTTGCGCGCCCCTTCCAGGTCGCGATGGGCGCGCGCCAGCGGTCCGGGCGAGATCTGCGCGCGGAGCGACGAGGGGGTCGCGGCCGCGAGCAGCGCCGCGATCATCACCGCCGCGCACGCCGCGACGAGGCGCATCCCTCCGCCGCGTCCCGACGCTGCACGTCCTGCGGTCGTCCCCCATCCGTCACCTCCGCCCAGCCGGTGGTTCGATCTCATCCCGCGCGTGCCGTCTCCGTCTCGGACTCCGTCGTCAGCGCGATCTCCTTCTGCACGATCCGCACGCCCAGCCGCTCGAGGAACGCGTACGGCGCGTCGCCGCCGATCCGCACCACGGTGTCGTCGTTGGGCAGGATGCTCGTCTCGCCATCCACGTCGAGCACGATCACGTCGGGCCGGATTTCCCGGACCTGGCTCCTGAAGAACGGCCGCACCCGCCCGCTGGCGATCGCGGCGTCGATCTTGGCACGGTTGCGGTCCTTCACGCGCGAGAAGGCCTCGCCGCGATAGACGAGCGCGACCTCGGTGCCGTCCTGGTTGGCCAGGCCGAGCGCCGACTCGATGGCGCTGTCGCCGCCGCCGATGACGGCCACCCGGCGTCCGCAGAAGGCCTCCATCTCGACGATGTCGTAGAAGACCTTGTCCAGCTCCTCGCCGGAAACGCCCAGCCGCCTCGGCGAGCCGCGACGTCCCATCGCCAGCACGACCCGGCGCGCGCGATACTCCGCCACCGGTGTCTGCAGCCGGAAGACCGCGCCGTCGCGCGAGACGTTCTCGACCTTCTCCCCGGTGCGCACCACCAGCCCGGTGTTGGCGACGATCGTCTCCCACACCTGCAGCAGCGTCTCCTTCGACGCGTCGGCGATCCAGAGGTCGCCATATAATGGAACGCGCACCGGCTCGGCGAGGAGGATCTTCCGGCGGGGATACTTGCGCACCGTGTCCGAGAGCGATCCCTGTTCGAGCACGACGTAGCTGAGCCCGAGCTTCAGCGCTTCGAGACCCGCGCTCAGTCCGGCCGGGCCCGAGCCGACGATGATGACATCGACCGCTGCGGCATCGCCGTCGGCGCGCGGTTCGCCCGGTGGCAGCACCTTTCCGATGTGCTCGACGGCGATCTTCCCCTCGTTGATGGCGTTCTTGATGAGGCCGCGTCCGCCGAGCTCCCCCACGATGTGGAGGCCCGGGACGTTCGTCTCGAAGTTCACGTCGAGCTGCGGCACGGTGACCCGCGTGACTGCCGCGCCCGACGCCATCGCGATCGCCCCTACCGGACAGGCGGCGACACACTCGCCGTGTCCCTTGCAGAGCTGGGTGTCTACGATCGCGAGCTTGTGGTTCACCACGATGGCACCCGGTTCCGGGCAGGCGTCGGCGCAGGTGCCGCAGCCGACGCACATGTCGTGGCGGACGATGGCGTGGAGTGCCGCGTGCGCGATGTCATCGCCGGTGGCCGCCGGCGCTTCGGCGGTGACCGCGAGCTCGAAGATCTGTTGCGGGATGCCGCACGACGGACAGTACGCCGACCCTGACGGCACCTGCGCCTGGCAGCGTGGACAGGGCACGAGGCGGACCGGCGCGACACCCGCTCCACCGCCCTTGGCGCCGCCCGCCGGTGGCGCGCTGCCGCGCCGCATGTGCGACGCCACGAAGATCGCCGTCAGGACGAAGAAGCCCAGGGTCGTGAGCAGCATCGACATGGCGTCGCCCCTACCAGAACCACGTCGCGCCGAGCGCCACGACGACCGAGACGTGGATGATCACCGCGAAGAGCGCCGTCAGGGCCACCGGGCGGTGCGCCACGTGCCAGTAGCGGAAGACCCGGTGCGTGGCCTCGAGCATGCGCACCTGCTGGCTGAGCGCGATCTCCCTGGAGGCGAGGCGCACGGCCTCGTTGATCGCATGACGCGACGGACGGGTCCGGCCCGGACCAAGGCGCAGGAAGCGCGTGCGAAGCTCCCGGCTGCGGCGCCAGCGCAGGAGGTCGTTCGCCGCCAGTCGAATCAGCGTGCCGATCACGCCCCTGGGCCCGGCATCCTTCTCCGTCGACTGGGCGAGGACCTGCTCCACGTCGCCGGCGTCGATCCCCGTGGTGGCGGCGATGCGCGCAACGAGCGCCCCGCGCTGCGACGCGACTTCCTCGAGTGTCAGCTCCACACCGCTCTTGGCGCGGGGAATTCTCGTGTAGAGATACCGCCCGACGACACCGCTGCCGCAGACGAGCAGGATGGCGGCGAACCCGAGGCCGATGACGCCGTCGAACTTCCACGCGCTGTGGATGAGGAGGAGCAGCGGCATCGTCAGTGCCGCCGTGACGTGGACGTCGAGCCAGCGTCCCACGGAGCCGGTGAAGGCCAGCGCCTTGTACTTCTTGCGCAGCGGATAGAGCCACAGGAAGACGAAGATCACGCAGGCCAGGATGCCCGCGGACTGTCCGATGATCCCTGACGGCTTGAGCCACGCGTGATAGGGATGGCGCACGCGCGCGGCCGGCGACGCCATGTAGTACGACGCGCCGATCACGTTGATGGCGAGGAGCACGGCCACGGCGAAGCTGAGGACGACGGAGCTGAACTGCCTGTCGTCGCGCGCGGCACGGGTGGCGGGACGCGCCCGCGGTGGGCGCGTCGACGGACGCGGCGCACCGGGCGACGTCGTCCGCTCGGGAGCGGGGGCGGTGGCTGGGACCGCGCGGGCGAGGTTCGAGGATGCCATGCGTTGATCGAGCACCACGCACGCGCGGAGCACTCGCTGTTTGTTGTGCGGTGAGGTGAAGGAAGCCGGTGCGCGAGGAACGCCGCGGATGCCGGCGACGCCATTCTCGCGCGTGCGACGCACATCTGCTGTGCGCTACATCGCAAACACCGACATCATCCACTGACCCTGTGTGCGATGCACTCGAATCGCGCCGTCGCACGCTGTACCCGTCACGACGCCTCCCCGATGTGGGAGGTCACGGCGCGCGGCATGGTGCCAGCGGGAAGCCCGGGCGCCTAACGCCTCGACATGTTCACGCCGGATTCATGAAGCCTCACATTCGTGACGTGGGTCCCGCCAGCGCGGTGTCGGCATCGACGCCCGCACGCCGTTTCGTGAATCGCGACGCGATCGGACGGCCTCCACCAGGCCACCAGCACGCCGACGCGGCGGGGGCACCCGGCGTCGCGGGACCGGGCCGTCGGAGTCGCCCGGTGGGTGCGGCGGCGTGTTTCGTCGGCTGCGGGCGACGTCCAGGACGCTTGCCCCCGGCCGCCGAGGCGTCACCTTTCGTTTCCATGTCCCCCAGGACGGAGTCCGTCGGCCTCTGCGCGACCTGCGCGCACAGCCGCGTGATCGGGAATCGCCGCGGCTCGCGATTCTGGCTGTGCGGGCTGTCCGAGTCCGACAGCTCATTTCCCAGGTATCCGCCCCTGCCGGTCATCGCCTGCCGGGGCTATCGGGACCGCGAGCGGGATGCCGGCGAGCCCGGGCCCGGGAGTTCGCAACCGCCCAGGCAGTAGGCCCGTCGCGGCCACGCGGCTGTCACGCAGTCGCCGTATCGGCGCCTCCACCCGGGCCGCCACCCGCGATCCATCCGATCTCCACGGCGAAGCTCGTGACGGCGGCCGCGAACGGTCCCGGGCTCTCGAGGCTCACGCCGTGCCGCCGGCCGGGAATGACCTCGAGCCGACTCCTCGGCGCGCTCCGGAGAAACGCCTTTTCGTCGCGCCGGGCGGCGAAGTCGCCCTCGCTGTTGACAAGGAGGGCGGGGACGCCCGCCTCCGCGAGAAGCCCGGAGAAGCTCCTCATCGCGCAGGCCTGGAGTCCCTGCGGTCGCGCGCGCGGCGAGAGCCCGGCGGCGATCACCTCGCGAACGGGCGCGTCCGGATACATCGAGGCAAAGGCCTCCTGCTCGAGAACGAGCGTGCGTTGCCGGCCGCGGGCCAGCTGGGTCACCCGCAACAGCAGCGCGCGAACCGCCAGCGAGACGCCGGCCTTTCCGACCGGGTCGAGCGTGCACCCCGCGGCCACCACCCCGGCCGTCATGTCGGGATGCGCGGCGGCGAAGGCGATGGCCGCGTAACCACCCAGCGAGTCGCCGGCCACGAGCGCCTTGCCGCCGTGCTGCGCGATCAGCGAACGCAGCATCTCGGTGGTGGCGCGCAACGAGAACGGTTCCGCTCGCCGCTCGCCGTGTCCCGGGAGGTCCGGCACGAGCACCAGGAAGCTGGCGGCGAGACTGCGGGCGACCGGATCCCACGCGCGGGCGTTCAGCACGGCGGGGTGCAGGAGCACTATCGGGGGCGCGTTCAGCGCCACGCTACT
This sequence comes from uncultured Gemmatimonadaceae bacterium, assembly GCA_963761075.1. Lineage (GTDB taxonomy): Bacteria > Gemmatimonadota > Gemmatimonadetes > Gemmatimonadales > Gemmatimonadaceae > CAVXFN01. The sequence continues at coordinate 4,103,847 of CAVXFN010000004.1, read as the reverse complement.
CGTTGGGCTCGAACTGCATGTTGATCGCGATGACCTCGTCCTTGAAGTGATCCGCCACCCGGCCCAGGAAGGCACTCAGGAGCTGCCATTCCTTGGTCCGGTCCCGGCACCGTACGGTCACGAGCAGCGGTCCGTCGGTCGGCTCGAAGCGGATCTCTCCCTGGAACTTCTTGTGCTGAATGCGCAGCCCGCCACGGATGCGCGCGATCTCGAAGGACTTGATGTGTCCCTCCTCGATCGCCTCACGGATGACCGCGCGAAGGTCCTCGCCCGCGCGGCTGATCAGCTGCAGGTGTACCATGCGGCCGCTCCTGTGGGATCGAACACGACGGGTTCAGCATGCGACCACGGCGCTCCGGGCGCCAGACCCGCTGGTGCATCAAGCCCCGGCGCACGGCTTGTTCGCGCGGCCTCGGCTGGTGCGCCGGGGCCGACCGCGTCAGGCCTGTGGCGTGTTGGCGCGCAGTGGCTCGTAGTCGCGGACGCGGATGGGCTCCGCCGGCGCCTGCCCGGCGCCGAGCGCGAGGTTCGGCTGCTGCTCGGTCATGAGGCGCGTCTGGAAGCGTTGCCCCTCGGAGATCCGCTCGACCTCGATGGCAATGGCATCCACGGCCTGCTCGATCCGTTCCAGTCGCTTGTTCGTCTCGGGTGAGGCGGCCGACGCGGGAGCCGACCTGCCTCGGCGCCACATCATCCGCCCGAATCCAATGGCGATTGGGGCGAGCACGGCGACCATGAAGAGCGCCGTGAGGGGCGCGACCTCACCGGGACTGACTCCGATGAAGGAGGCAACCTCGGACGCCGTCTGCGTGGACGCGAGAAGCGACGGCGGCGCCGCGATGATGGCCTGGCCGCTGACGTCGATCTCGTGCTCGAGGTTCATGATGCGCTGGTCGAGCTGCGTGATGCGGCTCTGGAGGCCCTCGCGATCGACGGGGCCGGCCGACCGGAGCTGTTGCGCAAGGTCGTCGCGCCGTCCCTGGACGCTGATCAGCTGGTTCGACATCTCCGAGCGGGCCGCCCTGAGCGCCGCCATCTCCTGCACGGTGTGCGGGATGCCCTGCACGGCCGTTATCGCGCTCGTCGTCGCGGGCGACGGGGCGATGACCTGCGGCGGGACGGGAGGCGTGGGCGCTTGCACTTGCATGGGGTCAATTACGGGGAGGACGAAGCCAAAGTTCCACCCCCTTGTCGCAGTTCCCGGTGCCGCCCCACCCACCAGGACCAGGCCAGGATCAGGAGGCCGCCGGCCAGCCCCACCCAGGCAATGGCGGACGCACTCGGGGGCGGGGGTGAGAAGAGCCCGCTGACCCAGGCCAGAACCAGAAAGAGAAGCAATCCGTACAGCGCCACGGAGCCGATCACGTCGCGCGCCCGGGTGCCCCGCATGTAGAGCGCGGCGCCGGCCACGAAGAGCGCTCCCTCAACGACGAGGGTGGCTGGGATGGAATTCCAGAGGCCGAGCCCGACGAGCGGTGAGTGTCCCGGCCAGAGCGGCAGGTCGGCCCGGTGAACTATGAGATCGAGGAACCAGTGGCTCACGACGAGCGCGGAAACCACCAGCCCGTCGGAGTGTCGCCCGGTCGCACGTCGTATGAGGTCGCCGGCAATCGCGCCCCACACGATCGCCATCACCAGGCTGTGGCTCCAGGGATACGAGTCGAACGCGAGGGGGGAGAAGGCCGTGATTCCAGGGACGATGCGTACGTGCTCGATGCCGAGCAGGAGGAAGAGCGGCCAGAGAAGGTCCAGCAGGTAGGTCGCCGCGAGCAGCACCGGCAGGGAAAGGCGCGGCGTGCGGGGACGGACTGCGAGGGCGAGGGCGGCGTGACCGATGAACATCGTTTCGTGGCGGAGAAAGGGAATTGAATCGGAGGCCTCAAGCGGAGGACCGCCGGGCGTTGACTTGCAGTCAGTGGATTCGCAGGAAGTGCCTGGAATTACCAGGTATGACTCGATGACGAAGCCGCCAGGCACGCTGCTTCACGGTACCATCGACCTGCTCATCCTCAAGACCCCGGGCTGGGGGCCTCGCCACGGGTACGCCATCGCGCGCTGGCTCGAGGATACCACGAGCGACGCCCTCGTCATCGAGGAGGGGTCGCTCTATCCGGCGCCATAACGCATGGAGCGGCGCGGCTGGATCGAGTCGTTATCACGCTGCTCGGTGCGGCGCTGTCGCAGGGCCGCACTTCCACCTGACGGGCGGCGGGTCCTGGTGGCGCTTCAGTCTTCCGGCGCCCCGTCGAGCAGGGGCTCGAGGTCGGGCGTCGACGATCCGTTCTCCGTGCAGAGGGCGAATTTCGTCTCGCCGGCGTGGTACATCGCCACGCCGGCGTGCTCGCCTCGCTTGTTCAGGATGAAGAAGCGCAGGTTGAAGTTCGGGTTCCCCTTGCTGTTGAGCAGTCGCTTCTCGATGGTGTTCGACTTGACGCGCCGCAACGCCTCCATGCCGGCGTCCTTGGGGGCCATGCCGCGCCGCATGGCGTCGACGATCATGAACGAGCACAGGTTGTAGAGATTGGCCTCGCCGCGCCCCGTCGATCCGGCGGCACCAACGTCGTTGTCCACGTACAGGCCAGCGCCGAGGATGGGCGAGTCGCCCACACGACCTGGAATCTTCCACGCGAGCCCGCTGGTCGTGGTCACGCCGCAGATGTCGCCCGCGGCGTTGATGCCGTCGCAATTGATCGTGCCCCAGAAGCTCCCCTCCGGGATGAGGCCGTCGCGAACCATCGAGCGGCCCGCCTCGAGGGCGCGTGCGGAGTACTCCGGTCCGGGATCGCGTTCGTGCTTCGGCGGTTTCCGCTCGGCACCGTCGGGGTCGAGCCAGTGCGAGGGATCCATGCGCCGCCGCCACTCGAGCCAGAGCCCGCGCGAGCGCTCGGTGTTGAGGTCGTCCTCGATCGTGAATCCCATGGCCCGGGCGAAGTCCTGCGCCCCCTTGCCGGCCAGCAGGTGGTGGTCCGTGTAGTCCATCACCTTCTGCGCAACGAGTGACGGCGTGCGCACGCCCTCGATGGCGGCGACGGCGCCGGCCCGGCGCTTCGGGCCGTGCATGCACGAGGCGTCGAGCTGCACCACGCCGTCGGCGTCGGGCAGGGCGCCATAGCCGATGCCGGTCTCCTCGGGATCGAGCTCGGGAATGTTGACGCCGGCGATCAGGGCATCGAGCACGTCCTTGCCCCCGGTCATCAGCCGGAAGGCGCGCTCGACGGCGTTCTCGGTGCCGCCGTTGCGGAATTCCCATCCGCTGTAGTCGGATATCACGAGCGGACGCACGCCCTGGGGGATGAACAGCGACGGCGCCCCGTCGATGGCAGGCGCGGCGGCGGCGTTGCCGGCGGGCACAGCGGCGCGGAGGACGTCGGGCGTGGCGCCCAAGGCGATTCCCGCGGCGGCGACGCGGACGAAATCACGGCGATCGAGTGGCGGCATCGGAAGTTGGGGCGAGGGAAATCGACGGGACGCGCGCGGCGCGGCCAGCGGGCTCCACGGAATCTACGGGTCGCTGTCGGGGGACGCTGTACCTGACGAGGGGTGGGGCACGGTGGCCGCGCGCACCGGCGTTCGCTAGCGTATCGGAAGTCCCCAACGAGGATTCACGCAATGCCTGTCTATCCCGCACTCGCCCCGCTGCACATGGCGATCGCCGCCGAGGACGGACTCGTCCTTCGTGGCGCGCTCATCTACCCCCATCGGCGCACCGGGACCCGCTATCCCCTGGCCGTGCTGGCGCACCAGTACCCGTCCACGCGCGACAGCTACGCGCCGCTCACCGCCGACCTCCACGCGGCGGGCATCGCGACGCTGGCCTTCGACCTGCGCGGACACGGCGAGTCGACCTGGGGACCATCGGGCGTCCGGGTTGCGGACTTCCCCGCGGGGCCGACGATGCAGGATTTCGCGGCGGCGTTCGTGGGGAGCGCGGCCACGGTCGGGTTTGCGCACATCGCCGACGACATCGTGCGGGTGGCGAGTTGGGGCATGTCGCAGAACTTCGTCGACGCGTCGCGTGTGCTGCTCGTTGGCGCCAGCGTCGGGGGGACCGGCGCACTGCTGGCGGCACCGCGAATCGGGCCCGGGCTGCGTGGCGTGCTGACGTTTGCGGCCGCGGGTGCCGCGGCGCATGGCCCCGACGCCATGGCGCGCATCCGCACCATCTGCCAGACGGCCGGCGTGCCGATGCTCCTCACGTCGTCCCGCCAGGATCCCTTCGAGGGCGCGACCAACGCCGAGGGGTGGGCGTCCGGCGTGAAGGGCGTGAAGGTACGGGTCGTGGCGGGAGGTGACCATGGCATGGCCATCTACTACGAGGTGCGCAAGGACGTGCAGGAGTTCGCGCGGCGCGTGGTCGTCACCGGGGCAAAGCCGGCCACCACGCGCCGGAAGCGTTAGGCACCGCGCGCGGCGCCCCGCACAACGCTACGGCGCCCGGCCCGCGGCTCTCCGCGCAACGCTACGGGCCCGGCGCGCGGCGCCCCGCGCAACGCGACCAGCCCGGCGTGCCGAGCCTGCGGCAGGCTATGGCGCGCGCTTCACGGCAAAGACGCTGTCCCAGACTGCAAGCGCAGGCTTGGGATTCAACTCCGTGTCCACGAGGCCGAGCTGCGCGAACGGGGTGATGTTCGTTCCCGGCGGCAGGTTGAGTGACGGGACGTCGATGTCGGTGAAGTTGAGCTGGAAGACCGCCTTCGCCCCCGCGGAGTCGAGGATCGCGGCCTGGCGCCTGATGTAGCGGGCCTGCGCCTCAGGCGTGGACTGCACGAAGACCGCGTCCCCGGAGGTCCAGCCTCCCTCCACGACGCCCACCGGAATCGGATGGCCGATCGTGAGGCGCGAATAGTAGTCGAGCGGCACCTCGTCGGGGTCCTGGAACACGAAGTACGGATACGACGAGAGTCCCAGTGCCTGCACGAACGGAAAGTCCGCGAAATCAGTGGCGATGCCCTGGTAGACGTTGCCGTCGAGCAGGCGTCCCCACGCCTGGTCGACCTGCACGCTGACGTACCTGGCGGATGTGGAGCCGGCCGCCTGCAGGTCGGTCGCGGCGGCGTTTGTCATCTGTACCATCGCGTCGTACAGCGCGGCGGGCGCCACCCGGCGAATCAGGTTCGTCTCCGCAGCCAGGCCGAGGTATTCGGGGTGCACGAGCGCGCTGATGGCGAGAACGTAGTCCCGATACGCCTGCTGGACCGCCGGCTCCTGGATGCTGCGCCCCAGCTCGACCAGGTCTGGTGCCTCCGCGCTCCGGTCGAGCCCGTTGGTCACGTCGAGCGTCACCCAGAGCTGGAGGTTTTTCGCCCGGAAGTACTGCGCCACCGGCAGGTCGTTGGCGGTGACGTAGTCAGTCGCCGAGGTGCCGGTGAGCAGGGCCTTGTACGGCACGCTGATGTGCATGATCGCGGCGTCCGCCCGCTGCGTCCACATCGCCAGCGCGTCGAGCAGCGCCTGCTCGTCCGGCTTCGCCGGAAAGGCGGAGAAGCCCATGCGAAAGGTGCGGGTCGGCGTCTCCGGCGACAGTGGCGGTCCCTCGGGGTTGTCGCTCGCGGAGCAGGCGAGGGCGGCGGCGAACAGCAGGGCCAGCGTGCGTCGAGGTCTCATTGTCGCGCGGGCGTCGGACTGCGGGTGACAGCGAGGCGGTCCTTCTCTGACGAGCGGCCGAGTGCTTCCTTTTCAGGAGCCGTCACTACGGGATCCCCCGGAGGACACATGAGCACGAGCGCACAGCGGTGGAAGGCCGCCGGAACGATCGACGCGGGCACTGACATCGGGCACGTCCACCTCAAGGTGGCCGACCTCGATCGCGCCCTCGATTTCTATTGCGGCGCACTGGGCTTCGATCTCGTCACCTACTACGGCGACTCGGCAGCCTTCGTGTCCGCGGGCGGATATCATCATCACATCGGCCTGAATACATGGATGAGCAAGGGCGGATCGCCGCCCCCGCGCGGGAGCACCGGTCTCTTTCACGTGGCGATCCGATTCGCGTCCCGGCGCGCGCTCGCCAACACGTTGCGGCGCCTGCTGGACGCCGGCGTGCATCTGTCGGGCGCGAGCGACCATGGCGTGAGCGAGGCATTGTACCTGAACGACCCTGATGGCAACGGGATCGAGCTGTACTGCGACCGGCCGCGTGAGGCGTGGCCGCGCTCGGCCGATGGCGCCATCGCCATGGTCACCGAGCCACTCGACATCCACGACCTGCTGGCGCAGGCGGACCCGCCCTCCCCGGAGGAGGCATCGTGATGACCTCTCGAGCCCGGCTGCTTCGACTCGCCCTCGCTGGCGTTGCCGCTGTCCCCCCGACGGTCGCCGCGCAGGGCACGGCCGCGGACTATGCGCGTGCCGAACAACTCGCCACCCGGTGGGACGGCCTGGTGGTGAACGCCCCCGGTCCGGCCACGTGGGTGGCGGGATCGCATCGCTTCTGGTACCGAAAGTCGGTCAAGGGCGGCTACGAGTTCGAGCTCGTGGATGCCGATGCCCACACGAAGGGCGTGGCGTTCGACCACGCGCGCCTCGCCGCTGCGCTCTCGACGGCGTCGGGACGGACCCATGCAGCGCTGGCGCTTCCGTTCTCGACGATGACGTTCGCGGGCGACGGCGGAAGCATCGAGTTCGCCGCCGACAGCGCGTCGTGGCGCTGCGACCTCGGCGCGTATCGATGTGATCGCGTTGCTGGTGCGGCTTTCGGCGGACGACGCGGGGGCGGGCCCGGGGGATTCGGCGGCGCCGGACCCGGCGCCGCGGAGCGTCCGCGCCCGTCACCCGACGGGAGCATGGAGGCGTTCATCAGGAACTACAACATCTGGGTGCGTCACCCGGGCAGGGCCGACGCCACGACGCTCACCACCGACGGCTCGGAGGGGAACTACTACAGCATGCGCACGCTGGTCTGGTCGCCCGATTCGAAGGCGATCGCGGCGTATCGAGTGATCCCGGGCTATCGCCGGTACGTGCATTACGTGCAGTCGTCGCCCGAGGACCAGGTCCAGCCGAAGTACACCGAGCGGCTGTACCTCAAGCCGGGCGACGTGCTCGACAAGGAGCAGCCGGTCATCCTGCGCGTCTCCGACGGGCGCGAGATCGGCGTGGACAACGCCCTCTTCCCGAACGCCTACGAGATGTCCGATCCCGTGTGGCGACGGGACAGCCACGCCTTCACGTTCGAGTACAACCAGCGCGGGCACCAGGTCTACCGGGTGCTGGAAGTCGATGCCAACTCGGGCGCGGTGCGGTCGGTGATTTCCGAGGAGCCGAAGACGTTCTTCGATTACCGCACCATCACGCCGAACATGGCGGACCACGGGAACAAGTTCCGCTACGACATCGACGACGGTCGCGAGGTCATCTGGATGTCCGAGCGCGACGGGTGGGCGCACCTCTACCTCATGGACGGCGCCACCGGCGCCGTGAAGAACCAGATCACGCAGGGGCGACTGGGTGGTTCGCGCGGTGGACAGCGTCGACGACGCCAACCGCCAGATCTGGTTCCGGGCCAGCGGGATGTACCCGGGCAAGGACCCGTACTTCGTGCACTACTACCGCATCAACTTCGACGGCACGGGGCTCGTCGCGTACACCGAGGCCGACGGGATGCACACGGTCAGCTGGTCGCCCGATCATTCGTACTACGTGGACACCTGGACGCGGGTGGACCTGCCGCCGGTCTCGCGAGCTGCGGCGCACCAGCGACCGCGGCGTGGTCATGGACGTGGAGAAGGGGGATGATTCCGCGCTGCTGGCGGCGGGGTGGCGCCCGCCGGACGTCTTCACGGCCAAGGGCCGCGACGGCACGACCGACATCTGGGGCGTGATCATCAGGCCGACGAACTTCGACCCGCGAAGGAAGTACCCTGTCATCGAGAACATCTATGCCGGGCCGCAGGGGTCGTTCGTCCCCAAGACGTTCGGCCCCAACCTCGACATGCAGCGCAGGCGGAGCTGGGCTTCATCGTGGTGCAGATCGACGGCATGGGGACCGCCAATCGCTCCAAGGCGTTTCACGACGTCGCCTGGAAGAATCTGGAGGACGCCGGGTTCCCCGACCGCATCCTCTGGCACAAGGCCGCGGCCGCGAAGTACCCGTAGTACGACATCACCCGCGTGGGGATCTATGGCGGCTCGGCCGGCGGCCAGAACGCGTTGGGCGCGCTGCTGTTCCATCCGGAGTTCTACAAGGCGGCGGTGTCCTATGCCGGCTGCCACGACAACCGCATGGACAAGATCTGGTGGAACGAGCACTGGATGGGCTGGCCGATCGGGCCGCAGTACTCGGCGTCGTCCAACGTCGACAACGCGTGGCGGCTGCAGGGCAAGGTGCTGCTCGTGGTCGGCGAGCTGGACACCAACGTCGACCCGCCGTCGACGATGCAGGTCGTGAACGCGCTGATCAAGGCGAACAAGACGTTCGACCTGCTGGTGGTGCCAGGGGAGGACCACGGTGCCGGGCGGCGCGGGATCACCGCGGACTATGGCGAGCGCAAGCGATGGGACTACTTCGTGCACAACATGCTGCACGTGGAGCCGCCCGACCGGAACGCGGCCGCGTCGGACACCAGGAACCGCGAGCGCCAGTGATACGACACCCGGGGATGTACCGGCGGGCGAACGCGGGAGCGACGAGCGCGGGAAACAGCACGGGCCATCGCGGCTCGTGCCGCGTCGCAGCGCAGGAGTTCACGCGGGGGGCAGGCACCCGCCGAATGCGGACAGGCGCGGGAGGGAACGCCTGACGCCGCGGCGCGCCGGCAACGGTTTGTTACCTTTTGCCCGCCAGCGGAGCGCCGCGTGGCGCACGACCACCGGTTCCACCTTCCCGCCGTCCTGATGCCCACCTCGCTCGACGCCATCCTCCGCCCCCAGTCCATCGCCGTCATCGGCGCGTCGCGCCAGCCCGGTACCGTGGCGCACGAGGTCGTGGCGAGCCTCGTGCGATGCGGCTTCACCGGCGCGGTCTATCCCGTCAATCCGAAGGCGACGTCGATCTGCGCGATCAGGGCATACCCTGCCATCGGCGACGTGCCGGACGTCGTCGACCAGGCGATCATCGTGGTGCCCAAGGAGCGCGTCGAGGACGTGGTGGGCCAGTGTGCGGCGCACGGCGTGAAGGGCGTGGTCGTCATCTCCTCGGGATTCCGGGAGATCGGCGCCGAAGGGGCGGCGCGCGAGCAGCGCCTGACGGAATTCGTCAGGCAGCATGGCATGCGGATGGTCGGGCCCAACTGCATGGGCGTGCTCAACGCCGATCCGGCGGTGTCGATGAACGGGACGTTCTACCCGAACCTGCCGCCGTTCGGCGGCGCCGGGTTCGTCTCGCAGTCGGGCGCGCTGGGACTGTCGGTGCTCGACTATGCGCGCGAGTACGGCATCGGCATCGCGCAGTTCGTCTCGGTGGGCAACAAGCCGGACGTCAGCGGCAACGACCTGCTGGAGGCCTGGGAGCACGACCCGGCCATCACGTCGATCCTGATGTACGTCGAGAGCTTCGGGAACCCGGTGCGATTCCTGGAGATCGCGCTCGCGGATCACGCGTGCCAAGCCGATCGTGGTGGTGAAGTCGGGACGATCCAGGGCGGGGGCGCGTGCCGCGTCGTCGCACACCGGGGCGCTCGCCGCGAGCGACGCCACCGTGGACGCGATGCTGGCGCAGGCCGGCGTGCATCGCGCCGAGACCGTCGAGGAGCTCTTCGACCTGGCGATGGCGTTCTCGGGGCAGGCGCTGCCGCGTTCGCGTCGCACAGCGGTACTGACGAACGCCGGGGGGCCGGGCATCCTGGCGGCCGATGCGCTGGAGCGCCACGGCATCGTCATCCCGGAGCTCTCCGAGGCCACCGTTGCACGTCTCAAGCCGCTCTTTCCTGAATACGCGTCGGTGCGGAACCCCCTCGACATGGTCGCGTCGGCCAACCCGCGCGGCTACCGCGCGGCGCTCTCGGCGCTGCTCGCCGACGACGCCGTGGATTCGGCGGTGGCCATCTTCGTGCCGCCGTTAGGCGTGAGCCAGGGCGACGTGACCGAGGCCATTGCCGAGGCGGCCGTGGTGCGCCCGGACAAGCCGGTCCTGGCGGTGCTGATGGGCCACGAGGGCCTGCCGGCGGGGAAGGCCGGGCTGCGCGAGGCACGCATCCCGGCATACATCTTCCCGGAGTCCGCAGCGAGGGCGCTGGCCACGATGAGCCGGCAGGCCGAGTGGATGGCGCGTCCCGTTCCCGTGCCCGAGACCCTGCCGGTCGACCACGCCGCGGCGCGGCGCCTGCTGGACGACGCACGGTCCACCGGCGAGCGCAAGCTGGGCGAGCAGGTGGCGCTGGAACTCCTGGCGGCGTACGGCGTGCCGGTGCCTCGCAGCTGCCTGACGAGTTCGGCCGATGAGGCGGTGGCGCGGGCCCGGGAATTCGGCGGAGCGGTGGCGCTCAAGGTCGTGGCGCCCTCGATCATCCACAAGAGCGACGTCGGCGGCGTGGTGCTTGGTGCGTCGGGTGACGCCGACGTGGCCGTGGCCTACCGGCGCATCATCGAGACCGTCGGGGCCGCGGTGCCCGGGGCGCACATCGACGGCGTGCTGGTGCAGCAGATGGCCCGGCCGGGGCGGGAGACCATCGTGGGCGGGGCGCGCGATGCGTCGTTCGGACCGATGCTCATGTTCGGGCTGGGGGGCGTCTTCGTCGAGGTCGTGCGCGACGTAATCTTCCGCATGGCACCGATCGCGCGCTCGCAGGCGCACGACATGATCACCGGCCTGCGCGGCGCGAAGCTGCTGGCCGGGGTGCGCGGCCAGCCGCCCATCGACATGCGCGCGGTCGAGGATGTGCTGCTCAGGGTGTCGCAGCTCATCGTCGACTTCCCGGAGATCGCCGAGCTGGACATCAATCCGCTGCTGGCTCACGACGACGGCGCGACGGCGGCGGATGCGCGGATCATCCTGTCGGGCGCCGGATAGCGCGGGCGGTCAGGCAGGAAGCTGCATCACCGCCCCGGGACGACGGGACGAAGCACACAACGGCGTCCCGGTTCGCGACATCCAACGGAGGCTCACGCCTTCCGGGGGATATCGCAATGCCGCAACGACCGCTGCTGTTCCTCCCGTTCCTGGTGCTCGCCGCGCCGGCGACGCCGGTGCGCGCCCAGCGGCCGTCAGTCTCGACGGTGCACATCACCTTCACGCCGGTCAGCGACCGCTTCGCAGCCGCCGCTCGCGCGTACGACTCGCTATGGACCGCAGAGGGTGCACGCATCGTTCGTGTGATGGAGGATGTGGCCGGACTGCGGTTCATGAGTCGCCAGTACGCGGACACGGCGATCACGGCCAGGGTGCTCGAGCGCGCGAGCTCGTCGGGGTTCCGCGACTCGGTGCCGATGGAGCTCCGCGCCAGCTACCCGACGGACACGAAGAAGGCGGCCCTGATCCACGAACTCGGTCACCGGCTGCAGGAGGGGCTCTTCCGGCGTGACGAGGAGGAGCATGGCCCGCTCTTCCTCTGGCTCTACGATGTGTGGGTTCGTCTCTACGGGCAGGGCTTCGCGGACGCGCAGGTCGCCGTCGAGAAGAGCCGAGGGGGACCCTATCCGAAGGCGTGGGACGATGCGCTCGCGCTCAGCGCACCGGAGCGGGCGGCGAAGTGGCGCGCGATACGCGACGCGCGCCTGGCGACCCGGCGCTGACCGGCGTCGCGGCCACGAGTTCAGCCGAGCAGGCTCCTGGCCAGGTAGGCGATCGCGATGCCGATGTAGTTGCCGAAGGCGTTCCCCAGCATGCCGACGGCGACCCCGGGCAGGATGAGGTCCGGTCGCCGACGTGCGCCTGCCAGGGCCATCGCCGTGGTCGACCCACCGACGTTGGCCTGTGATGCGATCGCCAGGAGGTCGCCGTTCATTCGCAGCGCGAAGCCGAGGCCGAAGATGATGACGCCGTGGATGGCGACCGTGCCGGCGGCGAAGTAGAAGATTGCGGGGCCGACTTCCACGATATGCGAGATGACGGACTTGGCGCCGTTGCTGGCGAGGAACAGCAGCAGCAGGAAGTTGCCCATCACGACGCTGCCGGAGAGCCGGCGCACCAACGGGACCTGGGCGACGAGGAGCACGATCGTCGTCAGCCAGATGATCTTCGGGACCGCGGGCCAGTGGGCGCCCAGCACGTCCGAGGCCCACATGATCCCCAGCGTCAGGCTCGCCAGGCCGGCAAAGTCCGTGAGCGTGAGCGGGACACCACTGCTCTGGAGCTGCGCGTCGAGCCCCGGGCGTCCGTCAGACGCCGGGCGGACGACCGGCGCCGGCCCCGTGCCCTCGCGGCGCGCGAAGAGCTCGGGAATCACCAGGCAGGCCACGAGCCAGATGGCGGTGACGATCACGTCGGCCGCGATACCGGCGGTGAAGAGGTCGCTGCGCGTCTGCAGCTGCTGCCCGACGGCTGCGAAATTCATTCCCCCGCCGATGTACGTCGCCGCGAACTGGCCGGACAGCTTCCACGCGTCGCCGCCAATGGACGCGCTGACGACGCGGGCCATGATCACGGCGCCCAGCGCGGACCCAACGGCGCCGATGCCGAACGCCGCGAGCATCGGCGCCCCCGCATCACGGATCGACCGGAGATTGACGTTGAGCAGGATGAGGACGATGCCCGCGATCACCGCCTGCCCCAGCAGGAAGTCGTAGACGGGCGACGTCCCGGGAATCGCCCCGACATTCGAGAGCGTGAGTGCCAGCAGGATGGCGGTGGCTGCCGCGCCGATCTTTCTGAACGCCCGCACGTGGCCCTCGAGCCAGAGCGCGGCCAGGACCACGGCTGCGAGCACGAACAGGATCAGGACCGGGTTTGTCACGGGCGCTGGCGTGTCCGGGTCACTAGAAGCCGAGCCGCGTATCGAGCCGGTTCAGCAGCGGTTCGCCGTCGAGGAACCGCCGCAGGTTCCGGCAGAACAGGTCGGTGATGCGGGCGTTCTCGCGGTCGGACGTGCTGGCAGAGTGGGGACTGACGATGACGTTGTCCATCGTCCAGAGCGGGCTCTCGGGCGGCAACGGCTCTTTCTGGAAGACGTCGAGGGCGGCGCCGAGCAGGTGGCCCTGGCGCAGCGACGCGATCAGGGCCGCCTCGTCGACCAGCGCGCCGCGCCCGATATTGATGAACACCGCGCCAGCCGGCAGTAGCGCGAGCTCGCGCGCCCCGATCATGCGCTCGGTCTCGGCGGTGTGTGGGGCGATGAGCACGAGGTTCTGCGCCTCGGCCAGGGCGCGGTGAAGTCCGGTCCGATCGAACAGCGCATCGACGTGCAACTCGTCAGGCGTGACGCCGGCGGCCGTGCGCTTCACGCCGATGACGCGCATGCCGAATGCCCGGCCGAGGCGGGCGATCTCCTTGCCGACGCGCCCGACACCGACGATCACGAGCACCTGTCCCTCGAGATCGGTGCCGGCGAAACGCTCCCAGTGCCTGCGCTGCTGGTCCCGAAGTGTCGGGAGGAGCTTCTTGTGAAAGGCGAACATCGCCATGAAGCAGAACTCTGCCAGTGGCTTCGCGTGCACGCCGCTTGCCGTCGTGAAGACGACATGCGGCATCGAGTCGGCGTAGCCCATGCGGCGGACGTACTCGCCGATGCCGGCGCTCGTCGCCTGGATCCACGTGAGCCTGGGTGCGAGCACGGGCAGCTCGTCCGCGTTGGCGCGGTCGAAGTCGAAGAGGATGTCGGCCCGTGCGAGATGGCGCCGCCACTCGGCTTCCTGCGCCGGCGTGCGCGAGAAGGGGCCGCCGTGATGGTCGGCGGCATACCGGGGCGGAGCCAGCAGCTCGGGGAAGCAGAGTACGTCGAGCCGATCGTCGACGCGCCGGACCTGCTCGACGAACCCGGCTCGAGGTAGCTGGCGATGAGGACGGTCTTCGTCACCGGCGTGCGGGCGTGGGTGTCAGGCAGCCAGTTCCCTGAGCGCGCGTACGAACGTGTCGAGCTCCGCGGTCGAGGTATACACCTGCGGCGTGACGCGCACGCCGTGGACGGCGGCGCCGTCAATGGCCACGGTCCAGATCCGGTAGCGGTCGAGCAGGACCTTCGCGAGGTCGCCCGGCGTCATGCCGGCGATGCCCACGTTGGCGATGGCGCAGGAACGCTTCGGATCGGTCGGTGTGTTGAGCACGACCCTCGGCACGCCGCGCACCTTGTCGGTCCAGTAGCGCTGGACGTAGCGCAGCCGCGCTTCCTTGCGCGCGCTCCCGATCATCAGGTGAAAGTCGAGCGCGTTCGCGATGGCAGGTCGGTGGCCACCGGATGCGTCCCCGTGTGGTTCAGCTTGCGGATGTCATCGTCGGCCATGCTCAGGTCGGCGTAGATCGGCCAGAGGCCGGGGATCCGGTCGCGCTTCACATACAGAATCCCCGCGCCGAGTGGCGTGGAGAGCCACTTGTGCAGGGAGGCGCCGTAGTAGTCACCGTCGAGGTCCGGGATGTGGAAGTCGAGGTGGGCGAACGCGTGCGCACCGTCCACCATGACCTGCACGCCGCGCGTGTGCGCCATGTCGGCAATGGCGCGCACCGGCAGGATGTGCCCGGTGATGTTCACCATGTGCGGCACCATCAGGAGCCGCGTCCTCGGCGTGAGCGCGTTGGCGTAGACCTCGACCACCTCGTCGTCGGACTTCGGGTCCATGGGGATGTCGACGAAACGGTTGGTCATGCCGTGGCGCCGGGCCTGCAGCCTGAACATGTCGAGCATGGCGCCGTAGTCCTGGTTGGCCATGACGGCTTCGTCGCCGGGCTTCCAGTCGAAGCCGGCAATGACAGTGTCCAGCGACTCGGTCGTGTTGCGCGTGATGATCAGCTCGTCAGGGGAACAGCCGGCGAGGGTCGCGAGCCTGGTGCGCATGGCCAGTTTGTCGTCGAACTGGCGGGTGCGCATGTAGTGCGACGCCTCGAGGTTGATGTCGCGCACGTGGCCGATATACGCCTCGAGCACCTCCTCGGGCTGGAAGCAGAAGTACCCGTTCTCGAGATTGATGTAGTCGGGCGTGAGCCTGAACTTCGACCGGATGGTCGCCCAGAAGTCCTCGTCGCCGGCGAGCGTGGCGGCCGGCACGTTGGCGTACTGGGCGAACAGCTTGGGCCCCAAGGCCATGCTGACGGCGGCGCCGCCGAGGGAACGGATGAAGTCGCGCTTGTTCATCGTTGATTCTTCTCTTCGCTATGCCAGGGGAGACCCATTCGCTTCAGGAGCGCCGTGTAGCGCGGATCGGCCTCGAGCGTCGGCACGTAGACCGGATTCGATATTGTGAAGCCGACCCATACGTTGTGCTGGTCCACTGCTTCGTTGAGGTCGCGGTACGCGCCGTCGAGATCGTGGAGCAGGATTTCCCAGACGGCGCGGCCGTTCGGATTGAGCCGGGCTGCGGCCGTCTTCACCTGGAGCCGCAGCACGGAATCGGGGCCACCCGCGGCATACGCCCGCCGCAGGAGCGCGACAGGAGCGATTCCCAGCTGCGGAGAGACGACGTTCAGGCGTTCCTGGATGGAGAAGAACGCCGCAGTGTCCCGCAGCAGCCAGTAGAACTGCGGCGCGTTGAGCAGTGTGAGAGGGTACGTCGGGTCCAGGGCGAGCGAACTATCGAGCTCGGCACGCGCCTCGGCGTCCCGACCGAGCATCCACAGGCGGATGAAAACGATTGTCCGGATGTTTGGAGATTTCGGCTCGAGTCGCGCTGCGCGCTGCGCCTCGGCAAGAGCGGAGTCGGGGTCGCCGACAGCCTGCAGCATGTCGCTGTACCACTTGTGCGCCGTCGCATACTTCGGATTCAGCGCGATGGCGCGCCGAAACTCACTGTCGGCCGTCGTCCAATCCCAGTAGTAGATCGTGAGCGCGTACCCGAGCGTCGTGTGCGCCTCGGCGAGATCCGGATCCACTTCCAGCGCGTGCTCGGCGGCGACGCGGGCCCTGGGCACGTAGTCCTTCGCCGGCGCGGTGCTGTAGAAGGGATACATCATGTACGCATCAGCGAGCCCGGACCACGCCACGGCGTACGACGAATCGAGGGCAATGGCCTGGTTGAAGTACTCGACCGCCCTGTCGAGATCAGCGACGGAACGCTTGTTCCAGTAGAATCGCCCCTGCAGGTAGGCGTCGTATGCCGCCGGGTTGCCTGTTCCCGGGCTCGTCACGGCGGCGCCGTCGAGTTGACCGCGCAGCGCCGTCACCACGGCGCTCGCCACCTCATCCTGGATCGCGAAGATGTCGGCCGCCCTCCCGTCGAAGCTCTTCGACCAGAGGTTGACCGCATCCGCCGTCTTCACGAGCTGCGCCGTGACGCGCAACTGGTCGCCCGAGCGCTGCACGCTTCCCTCGAGCACCGTGGCCACGCCGAGCTGGCGGCCGATCTCGCGCACGTCGATGCCCTTGTCGCGGAACGAGAACGCCGAGGTACGCGCCGCCACCTCGAAGCCCGGCACGTTGGCCAGCGCGTTGATCAGCGTCTCGGCGACACCGTCGGACAGGTATCCGTTCGAGTGATCCGGGCTCATGTCGGCGAAAGGCAGCACCGCAATCGATCGGGCATCCGCGACGGTGGAGTCGCCTCGTTGACGAGTCCAGACCGTCGCGACAGCCGCGATGGCGAGCAGGCCCAGCACGGTGACCATGGCCCGGACGAGCGCGCGGCGCCGCGGCGAAGCGGGCAACTGCGCCGGCGTCGACACGGCGGCCGCCGTCGCCGCACTGGTCGACAGGATCGCCGCCGGCCCGATCGCTTCGGCGAACTGGGCGACGGGATTGAACCGGTCGGCCGGAGTCTTCGCAAGCGCCCGCTGCAATGCGGCGGACACCGCGGCCGGCACGGCTGGGCGAAAGTTGGTGATCGGTGGCGCCTCGGCAACGAGGTGCTGCCTCGTTATTGCCTCGCTGGACGGTCCCGTGAACGGCGGCTGTCCGGCGAGCATCTCGAAGAGCACGCAGGCCAGCGCGTAGAGGTCGCTCCGCCCGTCGAGGTCCTGCTCGCCGGCCGCCTGCTCGGGACTCATGTACGCCGGCGTGCCGATCGAGACGCCGGTCTGCGTCAGCGTCTCGACCTCGGCCGCACGCACGGCGCGCGCGATGCCGAAGTCCGCCACCACGGCATGCCCGCTCTCGAGCAGGATGTTCTCGGGCTTGATGTCCCGGTGAATGACCCCGCGGGCGTGCGCGTAGCTCAGCGCGTCGGCGACTTCGCGGGCGATCCGGAGCGCGTCGTCGATGGGGAGCTGCTTCTCGCGCGCCAGCCGGTCGCGCAGCGACTCCCCCTCCACCAGCGGCATCACGTAGAAGAGGAACCCGCCGGCCTCGCCCGAGTCGTAGAGCGGCAGGATGTGGGGATGGCGGAGACTCGCCGTCGTCTCGATTTCGCGCAGGAATCGCTCGGAACCTAACGACGCCGCCAGCTCGGGCCGCAGGACCTTGATCGCCACCCGGCGGTGGTGCTTGAGGTCCTCGGCCAGCCAGACCGTGGCCATGCCCCCGGCGCCGAGCTGGCGCTGGATCGTGTAGCGATCCTGGAGGCTCTGGCGCAGCTGGTCGGCGATGTCGGTCACAGGCTGGCGGCGGGGCGACGGGGGGAGGCGGTGGGCGCAAACGTATACCCCGGTGCCGTCGCCTACAACCGACCGACCGAACAGCCGCCTCGCGGATCCCGCAGCGGGCCCGCCGACTGCGAGACACCGCTGCGGGCTGCCGGTTCTCCGGTGCGCCGAGTCGACACCGACGGCACCGGCCCGGCTCCACGCTATGGGTTCTTGTTGTTGTTGACCAACCTCAGCCCTCCCACTGTGATTCCGTTTGCCCACGCCGTGGCCGCCGCGTTGGAGAGGCTGGGGTTCAGGTCCACTTCCAGGTTGTTGCCGACCAGGCCGATCGGGCCCGTGATCGACGTCAACGAGGCGTTCAGGTCGATCTCCACGTTGTTGCCCACGGTGCCCCCCGCGAACGCAATCGAGAGCAGCGCCGAATTCTGGTCGATTTCGATACTGTCGCCGATGAGGAATCCGCCGGCGAACACGATTGTCATCAGGGCGGGGTTGTTGTCGATCTCGAGGTACCCGCCTGCCGAGAAGCCCGCGGCGAACTGGACGGAGGTCAGTGCAGCGTCCTGATCGATCTGGATGCTTCCCCCTGCGTGCACGGCACCGATCACGAGGGTCTGCAGGTCGTCATCACCGAACACCTCGATATAGGTGCTGCCGGGCGTGGTCACGGGGCCGAGTATCAACGTCTGTAGCCCCCCGATGCTGCTGAACGTGCCGCCGCCGCCAACTGCGGTGCTCATGGACTGCAGCCCGGAGAGCGAGAGAGAGACGTGCCGCACGCCGGCTGCCGCGGATCCTGCCCCTTCGACGTCCCGTCCGATGGTCGCCAGTGCGCCCAGGGTGACGGTGAGCACGGAGGCCGGGGGCGATCCACCCTGCGTGCGGGACTGGTTGATGACGAGGTCTTCGCCAACGTCGGCAAGGGACGGCAGGTCGAACGAACCCGCCGCATCCAGGTCGTTCACCATCAGCGTGAGGTAGCCGCCCACGTGCATGAGGTGGTTCAATCCCGCCGCCGACGCCAACCCGTTGCCGCCCACCGTGAAGTTGCCCGTCACCGTTCCCAGCGCGGCGAAATCGTTCAGCGTGGTGAAGAGCGGGTTGCCGTGCACGTCGAACGCCCCGCCAACGGAGACCACGTGCTTGAAGATCGATGCGTCGAAGAGCTGGGTATTGTTCGTCAGCTGCAGTGCGCCGGGCATGATCGACGGTGGTTCCTGCAGGTCGTTCAGTGTCGTCAGGCCGTTCATCCCGTCCAGCACCAGCCCCTCCCACGCCGTGTTGTGGAATGCCGACAGCGACGTGACCTGCGGCATGCCGCCGAGGTTGAGCGTTGTCAGTTGCGGCAGGTGTGACAGAGGAGACAGGTCCGAGACTGACGTGAGGCCGGTCAGCTTGATGCTGCCCGCCACGCGGAGGTGCGACAGTCCCGAGAGGTCGTGCAGCGACGTGGCACCGATGACCTCCAGCGCTCCGATGACTGTCGTGAGCTGGGAGAGCTCGCTCAGGTCCGACGAGGTGATGCCGCTGCCGATGATCAGGTTCCCATTGATGCGCGAGACGCCTGCGAGCTGCGCCAGTCCCACCTGTGAGACCACCACGACGTCGGCGTCGATCGTCCGCCCCATGCTGCGCTGCACGCTGTGATTGAGGCAGACCTCGTCCAGGCGGTAGCCGACGCTGGGGTGGATGCACGTCTTCATGCTGGCGTCGAAGTCCGAGTTGCCGGTGAGTTCGACCGAGCCGGAGAGCTTTCCCTGGTTGTCGGTCTGCAGCACTTGCTGGCCGTCGGTGGTGGTGCCCGTCAGGTCCATCGTCACCTTGAAGAGGGCGTCCTGCAGTTGCACGCTCGTGCCGAACTTCACGCCGTAACGCAGGTCGAGCTGGCTGGGCTGGTTGAGCGCCGGCGTCGCGGGAAAATCCGCCTGGGTGTTCACGACCTGGAGGCAGAATCCTGCCAGGAACGACTGGTCGTCGAGGCCGTTGGCGACGGTGGCGATGCCGAACTGCTTCGCGATGTCCTGCATGATGAACGCGGCCACGGCCTCGTCATACACGAACGGCGGCGCGGCGGCGCAGGATGCGTTGTCACCCGAGATGGCCCCGTTGACGACGCGAGGCAACCTGGAGATCCCGTCCAGCCGTTGCGTGTTCACCAGCGTGGCGACGTCGCCTGGCGCGAAGTGCGCGTCCGCGAGCTTCAGCGCCCCGTCCCATTCGGAGAAGTCGTCGGCAGCCAGGGTGAACGCATCCGTCGCGTTGGCGCTGACCAGCTCCGGAGCGATGATCGATGAGTACCACTGCGCGAAGACCGCCGCGTACTGTTGGCTGTTCGCGCCCGGATCGGCGTCGAGCGTGGCGAGCTGGCTCTCGAACGCGGCGTTTCCCGCACTTGTCGTTTGCAGCGGGATCAGCGGCACATTCCCCTGCACGAACTGCCCCCACCCGCCCACGCTGAAGTGCCGCACCGTGAGCGTGAGCGAGTCGGTCGCGCGGGTGCTCGCCGTCAGTTCGGTGACGGCGCCGGTATCGTCGGCCATGTAGCCGACGATCACCTGACCGGTCGGCGGCACGACGTGG
Organism: uncultured Gemmatimonadaceae bacterium; assembly: GCA_963761075.1. GTDB lineage: Bacteria > Gemmatimonadota > Gemmatimonadetes > Gemmatimonadales > Gemmatimonadaceae > CAVXFN01. The sequence goes on along the minus strand of CAVXFN010000004.1, from coordinate 4,083,731 downwards.
GAGACCATCGTCAGGGTGAGCGGCTTGAGAAACGTGGTGCCCGTCGGGCCGAATGCGACGCCGCCCACGAAGCTCCCACCCACCGGCAGGTCGCGCTCGATCGAGACCGGCGTCATCGTGAGCTGCAGGCTTCCCGGGATGGCGCCGGGTGGCACGGTGAGCCTGTACGTGACCCCACCGCTCACGGCACTCAATGTCGCGCCCGCCGACGAGACGGTGGCGCTGGTGGCGTGTCCCGAGTCGAGCTCGAGACGGGGCAGGGCCTGCACCGTCACCGTCGCCTGGCCCGTCTTCCCGTTGGCAGTGGCGGTGATCGTCGCGCTCCCGGCGGCGACGGCCGTCACGGTTCCTGCGGACGAGACCGTAGCCACGGCCCCGTCGCTGCTCGTCCAGGCGACGCTGCTTCCGGTGAGGATATTGCCCTGCGCATCGCGGACGGTGGCGCTCAGGCGCAGGGTGTCGCCGGCGGAGATCGTTGCGGTGGACGGCGTCACGTCGACCGAGTTGGCCGACGGCGCCTCCACAGTCACCGTGGCGCTTCCGGTCTTGCCGTCGGTGGCGGCAGTGATTGTTGCCGTGCCGACGGCGACGGCGCTGACGACGCCGGACGTCGAGACCGTCGCCACCGAGGATGACTGGCTGCTCCAGGAAAACGTCTTGCCTGCGATCGCGGCCCCCTGCGCGTCGCGCGCAGTGGCGTGAAGCGACATCGTCTCGCCGACGTGCAGCGAGAGCGTCGAGGGTGAAACGGCGACCGACTGCACGGTGACCGGGGCCGGTCCGGTGGAGCCGTCGCCCCCTCCGCCACAGGCTGACGCAAGCAGCAGGAGAGACATCGCGCCGGCGGCGCGCGCGATCGTGGCGTTCTGGGGCATCGTCATGTGGACTCCGTTGGACTGGGTGCCATGAAGCGCGCGTCACCGGCAGCCTTTCCGCCCCACGCGTCGAGGTAGCGTGCGAGCGCGGTCGACGTCGTGAACGTCACCTTCTCACCGGTTCCGAGGTTCTCGAGGGAGAGGTGGAACGTCTCCGGTCCGAGTCCGTCGTCCCGGCGCGTCTGCAGCACGAAGTAGCCGAAGCGCTGCCGGCCGTCATTCCCGCCGCCGCGCCCGGGATCCGATTCCGTCGGTTCCGAATTCGGCGGGCCGGACATGTCTCTCCGTGCGGACTCGTCCCCGGGCATCGATCTCTCCTCGCTCGCGTAATGGGAGCCCGCGGTGGGTTTCTGCTGTTCAGGTCGCCGCGGAAGGTGCGCGGCATCGCGCACGGCGCATCCGGTCGCGAAGATCGGCGGTCACCGCAAAACGGGCGTCAACGGCGGCGTCAACCGTCTGTCCGACAACGAGCTACGACGCGCTCGGCGGGTGCGGGCTGGCGGGAGCTTTCGCGGCTGGCAGTGCAGGACTGGTCAGCCCGGTGCACGCGGAATCCCGTGCTCGCCATCGAGCGGGCCGTGCTGTACTTCTCCTCGTGCGCGGATGCGGAACGAACCAGACGGATACACAGCACCAGTGAGGGCACGGCCATGAGACATTTCGCGTTGGGCGGCGTCCTTCTCGTCGCCGTCACCACGGCGGCAGGATCGCAGGTTGTCCAACTGCACGTCGATCGGCGCGAGCCGGTGCTCGGCGGCCGGCCGTTCGGCGCCGCCGGGGCGTACGAGAAGCTCGTCGGAACCGTCGAGTTCCAGCTCGATCCGACGCTCCCCGCCAACGCCATGGTCGTAGACCTGGCGCTGGCCCCGCGCAACGCCGAGGGCAAGGTCGTGGTGACCGCCGACTTCTACATGCTGAAGCCCGTCGATCCGGCGAAGGGGAACGGGGGCCTCTTCTATGAAGTGGGGAACCGGGGCGGGAAGGGCATGCTCGTCACCTTCCAGAAGGCGGCGGGATCGACCGACCCGACGACCGCCCCCCAGTTCGGCGACGGATGGCTCATGGACCAGGGCTTCACGCTGCTCTGGATGGGGTGGCAGTGGGATGTGCCCGACGGGCGGATGCGGATGGAGATGCCGATCCCGACCGACAACGGCCAGCCGATCACCGGGCTGGTACGCGGCAACTTCATACCGGACGTCCGCGTGGACACCCAGTCGCTCGCGGACAGGGGGCACAAGGGATACCCGGTCGTGGACCGCAACAGCGCCGGGAACGTGATGACGGTGCGCGCCAACCGCACCGACACCCCGCAGGTGGTGCCGCACGAGAAGTGGCACTTCGTCGGCGACTGGACGGTGGTCCTCGACGGCGGATTCGAGCCGGGGATGATCTACGACGTCGTGTACCGGGCGAAGGATCCTCGCGTCGTCGGAGTCGACTTCGCCGGGACGCGCGACCTCGTCAGCTTCCTCAAGTACGAGAAGGGCGCGGCCAACCCGATGCCGACCATTCGTTATGCGATCTCCTGGGGCGGCTCACAGAGCGGCCGCTTCCAGCGCCACTTCCTGTACCAGGGATTCAACGCCGACGCGCAGGGGCGACGCGTCTTCGACGGCGTCATCGACGAGCGTGGGGGCGCCGGCCGTGGCTCGTTCAACCACCGCTTTGCCCAGGCGTCGCGCGACGCGCTGGAGCACTACAACATCCTGTATCCGGTGGACATGTTCCCGTTCACCGATGCCCCCGAGACCGACCCGGTGACCGGCGAGACCGACGGGCTGCTGCTGCGTGCCGAGCGGTCGAACACGGCGCCAAGGGTCTTCCACATCCTGTCGGGCTCCGAGTACTGGAACCGCGCCGGCTCGCTGCTCACGACCGACGTGACCGGCACCCGCGACGTCGAGGTGCCGTCCAACGTCCGCATCTACTTCGTGTCGTCGTCGCCGCACATCATAGGCCGGATGCCGCCGGTGTCGCACAGCAGCGGAACGCTCGTCGGGAAGGCGGCGCTCAATCCGCTGGACCCTCGCCCGGTGGTTCGTGCGCTCTTCCAGGCCATGGATCGGTGGGTCACGCGGGACGTCGCGCCGCCGCCGAGCCAGTACCCGCACCTTGCGGACGGCACGCTGGTGCCGCGGGAGCAGGGCGGATGGCCGGCGATTCCCGGGTGGCACTTCCCGCCGCCGCAGCTGATCAACTACCGGGAGGACTTCGGCCCGCGATGGTCGCAGGGCATCGTCGACAACGAGCCGCCGAAGATCGGGGCGCCATTCATCGTGCGTGTGCCGAAGGTGGACGCGGACGGAAACGACCGCGCCGGGATCCGCCTGCCCGAACTCGTCGTGCCGCTGGCGACGCACTTCGGGTGGAACTACCGCGACCCGAGCGTCGGGGCGTCGCAGCACCTCGCCGGCGAGATCGGGTCGTACATCCCGTTCGCGCGCACGCGCGCCGAACGCGAGAAGTCGGGCGACCCACGCCTCTCGATCGCGGAGCGGTACCAGGGCAAGACTGACTACCTCGGGAAGATCACGACCGCGGCCCGGGCCCTCGTGCAGCGCGGCTACCTGCTTCAGCGCGACGTGCCGGACGTGGTGGCGCACGCGTCACAGCACTGGGACTGGGCGACGACCGGCCGCGCTCCGTAGGTGGTGCTGCCCGGCCGATGATCGCGTCTGACGTGCCGACGTTCCCGGGCGCCGGCACGCCACACCATGCGACCGTCGGAGCGTCAGGGCGTCGCTTCGACAGTACGCGCCGCCGCTGCACGTCTCGGGAATGTACGTCTCGCTCTCGACGAGCCACACGCCATTCACTTGTCGCCACTTGGCGACGTAGCTGCCGCCGATCCGGATCGTGCTGCCGACGTCGGACCACGATCCAGTCCACCGTCCGCGCTCCGACGCCATGCGCCACGGGGCGAAGACGCGCACCTCGTCAGGCGTGCGCCGGTAGACCACGTCGGGGCGCGCGCTGAATCCGCTGGCAAACTCCCGCAGCATCGCCTCGCGGCCGTTCAGCACGGTCGACGTGGACGTCACCACGACGACGCCCGGCGCGAGGATTGCGCCGATGCCCGCGGTGTCGTGCCGGGCGATCGCCGCATTCGACGCCTCGCGCAGGCGGCGGATCTCGCGCGCGTCCGGTCCGCCCGTGGTGTCGTCGGCCGGGGACCAGAGCGGCCCGGGACCCGTGTGCAGCGGCACCCGTTGTTGTGCGCCGGGCGGCGCCTGGAACGAGGTGTGCCTGTGCACGACGACCCACTGGCCATTGCGGCGCTCGAAGACGATCGTCTGGCGTCCCTCGTCGACCGTGGTATCGCCGGACGCCTCGATGACCTCGAGGCGGAAGTTCGCCGCCAGCCACCCGACGTCGCCGCGGGCACCGACGTCGAGCACGTCGTAGAGCGACCGCACCCGCCCGCGCGCCGCGCTCGCGAACATGTTGTGATAGAGCGTGTCGACGCTGGGCCAGCCCACGAGCTGGCGCCGCTCGAAGAAGAAGACGGCGCCGCTGTCGTGCGCGTAGTAGCGATTGATGAACGCCGAGTCGCGGTGCTCCCACGCCACGTTGAACTGATCGAACAGGGTACGGATCTCGGCCGCCGAGCGGCGGTCGGCGGCTGACTGCGATGCCGCGACCGAAGCCGGAATCGTCACGAGCGTGAGGGCAGCGAGCAGGAGGCGCATCGTTGGCCACTATCCGGATTGGGGGTGGACTGACGTTACCCCGGGGACGGCGTGACGGACAGCGTTGACGGGTTCGTGACGTGGCGTTCCCGGCGCGCGCGCCGATGGTCCGGCGCTCGGTCCGCGCGCAAGGGTGGCAGGGTCGGGGGCCGCGCCTAGATTCGGCGCATGCAATTCCATGCACCCATCAGCATGCGTCGCACGACGGTGCACCGCGTGCCGTCGCGACGCCGGCCGGCGCACCGCCCATGACTGGAACTACCGCGCGCTTCGACCGCTCCATCGTGGAGGGCCCGATCATCCGCGCCGTCTGGCGCCTGGCGTGGCCGACGATGCTGCAGAACATCTTCGGCGGGCTCCAGGGCATCGTCGACCACGTGATGGTGGGCAACTTCGTGGGCTTTGCGGGCAACGCCGCCATCGGCGTGTCGTGGCAGATCTTCCTGGTGGTGATGGTCTTCATCAGCTCGATGTTCACCGGGATGGCAGTACTTGTCGCGCGCTTCGCCGGCGCTGACCAGCCGGACAAGGTGAACCGGACCGTGGCGCAGGCGTTCCTGGCGGCGGTCGTGATGTCGGTGGGCATCCTGGCTCCCATCGGGTGGTTCGCGGCACCGGCGCTGCTGCGCCTCATCAACGCCGACGCCGCGGTGCAGGCCCAGGCGCTGCCGTACCTGCGGCTGATGTTCGTCTTCAGCCTCGGCATGATGGTCTTCTTCATGCTGGGCGGCGCCCTCCGCTCGGCGGGCGATGCCCGCACGCCGATGCGGCTGGGCATTGCGCTCACCCTGCTGAACATCACGTTCAACCTGATCCTCATTCCCGGGATCGGGCCGGTGCCGCGGCTCGGCACCACCGGGGCGGCGTTAGGCACGGTGACCGCAGGGACGCTGGTGAGCGGGTACGCGGTGCTGCGGCTGTTCGGTGGGCGCTGGGTGATCCGGCTGCGCGGCGTCCGCTGGCGTCCCGACTGGGGCGTGATCCGGGAGCTGTTCCGGTTCGGCCTGCCGACCGGCGTCCAGGGCATCGCGATGAACGTGGCCGGCGTGCTGCTGCTCCGCTTCGTCGGGTCACTGGAGCGCAGCGCCGAGGCGCAGGCGGCATACGCGGTCGGCTACACCGAGCTCTTTTCGCTCATCACGTGGACCTCGGTGGGGCTGATGGGCGCTGCGGCTGCCGTGGCCGGGCAGAACCTGGGCGCGGGACGCCCCGAACGCGCCAGCGCCGGCGTAGCCGTGGCGGCGCGCATCGGGCTCGGCGTGGCGGGAACGGTCGCGGTGCTCTTTCTCACGGTGCCGCGGCTGCTGCTGGCGGCCTTCGGCATGACCGATCCCGCCGTGGCGGACCTCGGCGTGCAGCTCCTGACGTTTCTCTCGGCGTCCGGGTTCTTCGTCTCGGTGGCCCTGGTCTACACGGGCGGACTGCAGGGCACGGGAGACACGCGCGGACCGCTTTACATCTCGATCGTGTCGCAGATCGTGGTGCCGCTCGGCATCTGCTGGGCGTTCCAGTCCACACGTGGCCTGCACGCGAGTGACATCTGGATGGCGATTCTCGCCGGTCACATGACGCGTTGCGCGCTGAGCATCGCGCGCTTCCGGCAGGGGAAGTGGCGGCAGATTCGCGTGGAGATCGAGCCGGCGCCAGGCTGACGACGGAAACTTCCTGGCGGCGTGATCCTGCAGGTGGTTCGCGACCGCTTCTTTCGTGTGGACGCAGCGCGCCCGAACACGAGGGGGGATCGTACACGCCAGCGGCACCAGGCCGCGTACACCCTGTCGTCAGCGACTATGAAACACAGGTCCTGACCTCCGAGGCGACGTCGGGCGGGTGCGGTGCGACGCGCTCAGGACCGGTCGGCGCCGCCGGACCTCGGCTGGTGCTTCCGGTACACCGAAGGACTGTACCCGAATCGCTCGCGGAACCGGACGCAGAAGTTCCGCACGCTCTTGAATCCCACCCCGTACGCGATCTCGCTCGCGTTGGCGTCGGTTTCCGTGAGCCACTGGGCGGCCTGTTCCAGCCGATAGTTCCAGAACACCTTCATCGGCGAGCGTCCCGTCAGGACCTCCAGCTTCCGGTATATCGTGAGTGTCATCGATTGGGCCGGCCAAACGGCGGTAATACCGGCATCGAAGGATGCCTGGACGGTTGCTCGTCATCACGAATCCGCCTGTTGGTCACCTTGACGAGAGGAGGCGTAGGAGCAAATGCATACTTCACGTTCGTGCTGCTGCACGGATAGACCGGCGCCGCGGGAGAAGGCCGACAGGTGTCGCCCGATGCGTAGCACCGACCGACCGGACGAACGTCGGGATCCCGCTTCGCGCCCGCCCCCTGATGCGCATGGGGGTGGGCATCCGCGAGCCGGAGTGGCGATCAGAGGTCGGGACTGGTCGCCCGTACCCGGGGACCGGGTCGGCGCCATGCGCGCGTCGGCGGCGCGGGTCCAGTGCCGCCTGTGAGAAGGACGGCGCATATCCTCATGGTCCGCATTGGGCGAGCGCGACGCGGACGTCGCTCGACCGCAAGAGGGTCCTGGGAGCATGCTGTGCCGGACCCATGAGGAAACGACCGGTCCTGAGCAGGACGACGGGCTCGGCGCGGGACGTGGCAGGCCCTCGCGCACCGCGGGCTTTGACCCGAACTTCGAGCTGACATGACAATCGACCCTGATCGCCTGACCATCCGCCCTGGCCGACCGCTACCGCCTCGAGCGCGAGCTCGGCGCGGGCGGCATGGCCACGGTCTACCTGGCCGCGGACCTGAAACACGACCGCAAGGTGGCGATCAAGGTCCTGAAGCCGGAGCTCGCAGCCGTGTTGGGCGCCGAGCGCTTCGTGCAGGAGATCAAGACCACCTCCCCGGGGGGCTGGGGGCGTCGCGTGAGTGACGTGAGCACGCGTCTCGCCGCCGCTCTCCTCGACTGATCGGCCACGCCTGCACGGTTTCTCCCCATGGAACGCGAATCGTGGTCTTGAGGTCCTGGGACACTGCTCCTTGACCCCGGGGCGACCCGGGGCGACAACTCAGTATCGTCGTTCACCCGCGCTAACCTCCGAGTCGTCCCGCCATGCGAATCGCACTCGTCTCCCTCGTCCTCGCGCTGCCGATCGGGCTCGCCGCCCAGAACGCGCCCGACTCGACCCCACCGGCGGCACCCGCGCCTGCCGGGTACGGCAGTCCATTCAAGGCGCGTCCGTTCCGGCCGGGCCCGATCAAGGTCGGCCCGCCAAAGGGCACGGTCCTCGTCGTCGGTGGTGGCTCGCTGGGCCCGGAGATCTACAACGCCTTCATCGAGGCGGCCGGCGGCCCGGACGCGCTCATCCTCGACGTGCCCAATGCCGGAGGCCAGGACTCGGTGAGTCCCAACGCCGGCCAGGCCTGGCGCAATGCCGGCGCCAGGAACGTGGTCGTGCTGTTCACCAAGGATCGTACCGTGGCCGAAAGCGACTCCTTCGCGAACCTGATCCGGAAGGCAGGCGGCATCTGGTTCGACGGCGGCCGACAGTTCCACCTCGTGCAGGACTATGGCAGCACGAGGACGGAGCGCGAATTTGCGGCGGTGCTCGAGCGCGGAGGCGTGATCGGGGGCTCATCCGCGGGGGCGTCGATCCTGGGCGATTTCATGGTCCGCGGTGCGCCGTCGAACAACAACATGATCATGGACTCTCCAGGCTATGAGCGCGGCTTCGGATACCTCACCAACGTTGGCATCGACCAGCACGTCGTGGCGCGCTCGCGCCTGCCCGACCTCGCGGACTCGATCATCCCGCGCTATCCGCAACTGCTCGGGATCTCCGAGGATGAAGGCACCGCGTGGCTGATCCGCGGCGACACCGCGCACATCATCGGCCGCAACAAGGCATTCGTCTACAACGGCAACGACCCGAACGACCCGGAGAGCCCGTTCCTCACGCTGCATCCTGGTGACCGCTACGACCTGAATGCACGCCATGTGCTGAGCCGCGCGCGCGACCATTCACCAGTGCCGCTCGACCTGGTGAAGGCGATGTTCGCGAAGTACGACAATCCCTCCGCCGGGGGAGCCACCGTGCTGGTCGCGCGCGATGGCGAGGTGTTCATCGACGAGGCGTTCGGGATTCCGGCACAGGCCCGCTACATGCCACGCACCACGCTGCCGCAGTTCGACCTCGGCGACATCTCGCGCACGTTCACCGAGCTCTGCGACCAGATGCCTGCGCCGGCAGCGCGCGGACGGGGAGCGGGCGGCGGTCGCGGTCGAGGCGGGCCACCGCCTTCACCGCTGCAGCAGTGTGTAACACGAATCTCGTCGCCGATCGGTGCGCACCAGACCTCGGCCCTCGACTCCACGCGGGTGCAGTCCAGCGTCGATGAGCTGTACCGATTCGCGCTTGGCCTCGAGGTCCCGACCACATGGCGCGATACCGACGACGGGAAGGGCTGGACATCAGACACGTATCGTGGTGCGACGCGGTTCGCCGCGTACGCGACGCCCGATGGGAAACGCGCCGCCTTCGTGCGCGTGCCCGGGCGTCACGCGACCGTCGTGATCCTCACGAACGATGCGGACGCCGATGCGCGCGGCATGGCCGGGCAACTGCTCGATCTCCTGCTGCCGTCACGGTAGCCGCCGAGAAAGGCCGCACGGATCGCTCCGTGCGGCCCTCCCTCCGGATCCGGCTCGGGGTCAGCTCTTCGGGTCGAGGATCTCCCCGATGCGGTGGTCGGCCGCCTGCAGGTGGGCACGCGTCTCGCGGTCGGCCGCCTTCGTCGCCGCCGTCCGGATCGACGTGCGCAGTGACGTGACCTCACCACGCAACTGCGACCGCGCGTCCTCGACCAGGGTGTTCGCCGCGGCACCCGCACCGCCGCCGCGCCCGCCTGCGGCGCCCGCTGCCGGCGCTGGCGGGTTCAGCTTGCTGTTGATCATGTCGAGGTAGTTGTTCTGGAGCTCACGGCGGTAGACGTCGATTTTCGGCGCCGCCGTGTAGACCTCGCTCCAGACACCACGCTGCACGTCGTCCACCATGTTCAGCAGGGTGTACTGCCCCGGGTGCATCGCCGGCTGCTCGATGAGCCGGTTGAGGCGGGCATTCTGGAAAAGTGAAGTCAGCACCCGGTTCTGCGCGTTGCCGATGCGGTTGAGCATCCCGTTCGCCTCGATGCGGAGCGCGATGTCGGGGCGGATGAGGTACGCCGGGGCATGGAAGACCTCGTCGACGATGAACTTCACCGCCTCCGCCTGGCGGGCACGCGACAGCGGCTCGTAGACGTTGCCCTTCTGCGAACCCGACTTGTACTGGACCGTCGCACCCGCGACCACCGTGGCCACGTGGCTCGCCTCGGTCGCCCACTGGCCCACGGTGCGATCGTACAGCGTCGCCATCAGCTCGTTGTCATCGTGGGGCCGCGTGCCCGCGGGTACCACGTACTGCATGACCCGCTCGATGTTCTTGAATCCATTGCGGGTGGACTTCACCGGGTCGGCGTCGCCCACGGCCTCGCTCTGCGTGCCGTAGCCGAAGGCATTGTTGCCACTGAACCGGTACCACGGGATCGAATCCTGCATCTCCAGCCACGACTCGAGCTGCGGGATCTCGTCCTGCCAGGTGCGCGCGCCGGGGATCGGCTTGTAACCGTACATCAACGTGTACCGGTCCCACGGGCCGATGTGCGGGAGGATGTCTTCCGGCGTAAACCCGTCCCCGGGCTGCGCCACGTAGTTGTTGCGCGAGTAGTCCATCACGCTGGGGCTGTTCCCCATCTTCCGCACCCACGTCACGCTGCGCAGGCTGTCGGCGGGGTACGTCGAGCTGCCGATCTGGTCGTGCTGCAGGCCGATCGTGTGCCCCACTTCGTGCGAGACGAGCCACTCGAGGTTGCGCCCCATCAGCGAATCGGGGAACGGAATGCCGCGTGCGCGCGGGTCGAGCCACGCGGCCTGCGTGAAGTACCAGTACTGTCCGAGCTGGATGAGGTTGTGGAAGATGCGCGCCGAGCCGTTGAGGATCTCGCCGCTGCGCGGGTCGTGCACGTGCGGGCCGACCGCGTTCTCCACCGTTGACGGAAGCCACCGCACCATCGTGTGGCGGATGTCCTCCGGCGACCAGTCCGGGTCGTTGGCCGGCGGATCGGCGGCGACGATGGCCTCCTTGAAGCCGGCGGCCTCGAAGGCGGGCTGCCAGTCCTCGATGGCCTTCCGGATCCACGGCTTCCACTGGTCAGGCGTGTTCGGGTCCACGTAGTACGTGATCGGCGTCTTGGGATAGCAAAGGTTCCCCTCGCGCCGATCCGAGCACTCGAGGCGCCACCGCGTCACCCACTGGTGCTCCACGGCGCGCTGGTCGGGTGAGCTGAAGTCCCACGTGCCGGCCGTGAAGAGGCCGATCCGCTCGTCCGCCTTGCGCGGACGCATCGGCGTCTCCGGCAGCTTGATCATGCTCCAGTGCGCGAGCACGCTCTGCGCCTGCGCGCCGCCCCGCCCTCCGCGCCCGCCGGCCGCCGCGCCACCCGCCGGCGTCGGCGTGCCGGTCTGTGTGGCTTCCACCTCGACGTTCTCGGGGAAGGAGAGGGAGCGCTCGATGTACGACCGCGTCGCGTCGATGTTGCCGCTGATCGCCGCGAGCTCCTGCACGTTCGTCGTGAACAGTCGCGTGACATCAACTACCGCGGCGCTGTCGGGTCCGTACGCCTCGACGTTGAGCAGTGCGATGACCGGCCCGTAGTTCGAGTTCTGCACAGCGCGGTACTCGGGGCGGCTCGGGTCGGCAGTGATGTCAAAGGTGACCTTGCGCAGCACCACGCGGTTGCCGTGGCGCTCCCAGTGCACGGCGAGGTTCAGGAACTGGTCGCCGCCGTAGCTCCCGAAGGTGTTGCCCTGTGGCGGTGTGGCGGCGGCACGGGTGTACCGCCCGACGATCAGCATGTCCTTGTCCAGCTCGCCCCGCGGGATCTCGAAGTAGAGCCGGTCCCCGATCGTGTGGACCTTGAACAGCCCCACGCGCGTCTTCGCCTCGTTGGTGATCACCCGGTTGTAGGGACGAGGGGCGGCCGCAGCCTGGCCACCGGCGCCGCCGCGGCCCCCGCCACCCGTCCCCTGGCCCTGCGCGGAGTCGCCGCCCGTGTTAGGCGGCGTGACGGGCACGCCGCCGCGCCCGCCGCGGCCTCCCGGTGGTGCCGGCGAGGGCGATGGCGCCGGCGCGTTGTGCGAGCAGGCGAGGACGAGGACCAGTGCGAGCGAGAGTCGGAGGCGTGGAGTCAGCATGTCACGAGTGGAGGAGGTGACGGAGCAGGCGCATCGCCTGGACGAAGGGGCCGTGGTCGGAGGTGCGAGGCGCGCCGGCCAGTCTCGGCTCCTACGGTACGGCGCGTGCCGCGCGGTATCAATGCCGGGTTCGGGGCTGGCGTCGATCGAATGCCCGGCGCCCCTCGCGCCGAGGGGGGAACTTGCCGATCTTGGGCCCTCATGACCGCCCCTCCTGACCGCCTTGCCAGGGCCCTGGCCGACCGCTACCGCCTCGAGCGCGAGCTCGGGCAGGGCGGCATGGCCACGGTCTACCTGGCCCAGGACCTCAAGCACAACCGCAAGGTCGCAATCAAGGTCCTGAAACCGGAACTGGCTGCAGCGTTAGGCGCCGAGCGTTTCGTCCAGGCAATCGCGACGACAGCACGGGTGCAGCACCCGCACCGCATGTCCCTCATCGACAGAGAGCTGCCCGGCGGGCGTCCCGCACGCTGAGACGGAGCGACCCGTCGGCGCAACGCAGTCCGGAGAATACGATCCCGCCACGAGCGCCAGCGCGCGATCGGCGCGGACAGTGTATCCCATGCGCTTCGGGGGTGACGCAGCACACTGGATAGCGGCGCCGGGAGCGGCAAGCTGCTATTGTCAGGCGCGCGGACCGCGCACCCCTCCCACCGTCCCCCGCGATGCCGATCTTCCCCCGCGCCGACCCGCTCTTCCTGCTCGCGATCGTCGTCGCGGCCGGCGTGGCGTCGGGGTGGGCCGCGCGGCGGATGCGGCTCCCGAGCATCACCGGGCAGATCATCACCGGGATCCTGATCGGCCCGGTGTTCGGATTGTTCGACCCCGCGGCCGTGCATGGGCTGCAGCCGCTCACGCACTTCGCCCTCAGCCTCATCGCGGTCACGGTCGGCGCGCACCTCAACCTGAAGCGCCTGCGCAACGCCGGCCGGCGGCTGGCCTGGCTGTTCGCACTCGAGGCAACGATCACGCCATTGATCGTCTTCGGTGCGCTCAAGCTCGTCCCCGGCATGGGTTGGGAGGCGGCGTCGCTCCTCGCGGCGATCGCGGTCGCCACCGCGCCGGCCACGATCGTGGCGCTGGTGAAGGAGACGCGATCGCGCGGCGTCTTCACCAAGACGCTGATCGCCGCCGTGGCGCTCAACAACGTCGCCTGCATCCTCCTCTTCGAGCTGGCGCGCTCGATCGGGCAGTTGTGGCACGCCGAAGCGGGCGCGATGAACCTGACGGATGTGCTGCTCGCCCCGGCCCACCAGATCGTGTACGCCCTCCTGATTGGTGGCCTCGCCGGCGTCGTGATGCACGTGCTGCAGCGTTTCGTCGTCAAGCCGGAGACGATCTCCACCGCGGGAGTGCTTGTCATCCTGCTGACCTCGGGCCTCTCGACCCACGTGGAGATCTCGTCGCTCCTCTCATGCCTGTTCCTCGGCATGGTGCAGACCAATCTCACGCCCGAGCGCGAGAAGCTCGTCGACCGGCTCTTCACGAACTTCGAGCCGGCCATCCTGGCGATCTTCTTCACCCTCGCGGGGATGGAACTCGATCTCGGCATGGCCCGCCTGGCGGGTCTTGCCGCCGTGGTCTATTTCGCATCGCGCGCGGCCGGCAAGCTGGTCTCGGTGAGGATCGCGATGACGCTCTCGCGGGCAACGGAGAAGGTGCGCAAGTACCTGGGCATGGGGTTGCTGCCCCAGGCCGGCCTCGCCATCGGCCTCGTGCTCCTTGCGCAGGACGACCCGCACCTGGCCGATGCCCCGGAGATGCAGCGCCTCCTGCTGGCGGTCGTGCTGACCACGGTCACCCTGAACGAGATCGTCGGCCCGATCCTGACGAAGATGGCGCTGGTCCGATCAGGCGAGGTCGGGCACGACCGGCGGCGGCTGCTCGACTTCCTGCAGGAGCAGAACATCCTCACCGGCTTCAAGGCCGCGAGCATGCGCGAGGCGATCGAGAAGCTTGTCGATCACCTGGCGCGCTCGCAGTTGCTGGGCGTGGACCGGAGGACGGTGCTCGCCTCCGCGCTGGAGCGTGAGGCGCAGGCATCGACCTGCCTCGGTGGAGGGCTCGCGGTGCCGCACGTGATCCTGCCCGCCGGTCATCCCTCCGTGGGCGTCATGGCGCTGTCGAGGCCGGGGCTTCCCTTGCCGACGCCCGACGGGAAGCCGGTGCGTTGCATCGTCCTGCTCGGCACGGCGAGTGACGATGCCACGTTGCACCTGCAGATCCTGGCCACGCTCGCGCGGACGATCGGCGCGAATCCGTCGATGCAGGACCGGCTCTTCAGCGCCGGGACCTCGGCGCATGCCGCCGAGATCCTGCACGGCGAGAAGTCGGACGACTTCAACGTCTTCCTGGAGTAGCCGGCAGTTCGGCGCGCCAGGTGCGCAGAAGCCGGCGAGCGGTCTCCACCGGGTCTCCCGCCGGCTCGGTACGAAACGCGGCGGTGTCGCGCGACCACTGCTGCTCCCACTCGCAGGACGCCGCCGCGAACGGCGTCCTGTCGAAGGGCGTACCGTCGCCGAGCGACGCGTTCAGCCGCCGGAAGAAGTCCTCCCAGCGGGGCAGGAAGTACGAGGTGAACATCCCCTCCCATTCCTTGAACGCGTAGAGGTTCAGGTCGTCGTTCTGCCCTTCGGTGCACTTGGTGCCCCAGAGCGTGATGATGTTGCGGGCGTTCCACTCGTACAGCCGCCGCTCGGCGTCGGTCGTGCCCCAGCGCTTCGCGTCGGTGATCCACCGCCCCAGCAGGAACTCCGGACGCGTGCCGACGAGCGTGTCGAGATCCCGCAGCAGGGCTCGACACCGGCTTCTCCGCCGCGAGCAGCGCCGCCCGGTCCTTCCGTTCGTACGCAGCCTGCACGCGATTGACGAGCGGCAGCCCGAGCTGCCCGAGCACCTGTCGCGCCAGGTTCACCACGTCGTAGCGATAGGCATCGCTGCCGCCGAGCACCGGCGCCGCCACGAGCAGCGAATCGAGGGCCCGGACGAGAACCCGGTTGTCGTACGGCGCAATCGGCTCGGTCCGGTACGCGCGCCCTTCTGATAGAACTGCGGCCGCTCGGCGAGGAAGTTCCCGGTCTGCGCCGGCGAGCGGAACGCGGTGGCGAGCAACAACTGCCAGGCGCTCCACGCCGAGGCATCGAACCGGCCGTAGCGGCGGGCGATGTAGTCGCGCGTCCACGTGCTGACATCGGGGACGCTGTCGCGCCAGACCTGGTCCATCACGAAGTCGGGCACGATGGGGTTGGTGCCAAGCCCCTCCATCGTCATGCCGAGTCCTTCCATGCGTCCCTTGGCCGGGCTCCGGATGGCGCTGTCGAGGTTGGCGGCGATCTGCGGCATGTCGCCGTTGACGCTCACCTTGCCGCCGAAGTTGTACAGCACGTTCCAGATCCACGGCTTGCCATAGAAGCCGCGGCGCGCCTTCCAGCCGGGCGAGCGGTCGCCCCAGAGGTCGAGCACGAGCATCCTGTCGTCAGGCACCGCGCCGAGCAGCGCTTCCGCCTGCGGGTCCTGCCAGAACTTCGCGCCGTAGACGAGGAACCAGGCCTGGATCACCCACGTGGCCCGTGAATCGGCCGCGCGCATCGCGTTGTAGATCGCCCCGCCCATCCCGGCCAGGAAGGTCGAGTCGTTCGACGGCGGGTTGATCTCGTTGAAGGGGTCGGCGGCGTACAGGTGGTCCGTGCCGAAGAGCTCCGTCTGGCGCTCGATGAACCGCCGGCCGATGCGCTGGAAGAGCGAGTCCTGCGGATCGAGGAACCACGTGCCGCTGAACCCCGCCGACCAGTCGCCGGTCTGGTGAATGCGGGCGCCGGGAATGACCTGGGTGATGACCTGTGGCACGTGGCCGGTGAACCCCTGGAGCACCGGGGTCATGCCGAGCGAGCGCTCGCGGGCGAGGATCTGCCGCTCCAGCGCGATGTGGCCGTCGATCCAGCTGTCGGGCAGGGGACCGCCCAGGCCGTCGATGTTGGCCATCCACCCCCAGGGCAGGTACGCCGGTCCCACCAGGAAGTCGGCTACCTGCTGGCGGCTGAACCCGAAGTCCCGGAGGACGAGGCGCCAGACGGCTTCCTGGCCGGTCACGGCAAGCGGTGCGTTGATGCCCTTGAGCGCCATCCAGTCGATCATCGACTGCCAGTCACTCCAGGTCCACCACGCCATCGAGTACGAGAACGTGCAGTAGTTGAAGAAGTAACGAATGCTGTACGGTGTGGAGATGCGCACCTTTGCTGGCACGCGGGGGAGGGGAGTGCGGAGCGCGATCGGCTTGAGCGGCAGCGACGCGTTCACGCCGGCCACGTGCTCCAGGTACCAGTCGAGCGCCGAGGCGATGGCCACGCCTGACGAGCCGCGGAGCATGATCCGCGAGCCCTGGCTCTCCACCTCGAAGACGTCGCGCCCGGCGCTGTCGGGAATCGCCGCGACGTCGAACGATGCGGCACTCGTTGGCACCACGCGCGCAATGAGGGCGCGGGCGGCGGCGAGGTCCACGGGGCGCGTCGTCGCCGAAGCGCGCGTCGCCCGCAGCTTCCGCCGCGACCTCCCCTGCGCCCCGAGCGGCGCCACGACGGCACCGCCAAGCAAGACGGCCGCCAGGGCGCCGCGGAGTGTGCGAACAGGCATCATCGCTGAAAGTCCCATGTCATCGTCCCGAACCTCGAGTCGAACGCGGCACGTGCCGGATCACCGGCCCTGTCGCGCCGGTCGCAGCGCGCTCCGCTGCTGCCACAACACCGTCGCGCCCAGGGCCAGCAGCGTCAGCACCAGGATCGCCGTCGCCACGACGTTGATCTGCGGGGGAAACGCCGCCCGCCGCGCCCCGTAGACGAAGAGTGGATATGTCACCCGCGTGCCGGCGTTGAACAGCGTAATGATGAAGTCATCCAGCGACAGGGCAAACGTCAGCATCGCCGCGGCTGCGATCCCGGGCGCCATCAGCGGCAGCGTTACCCGCAACAGCACGCGCGTCGGCCGCGCGCCGAGGTCCATCGCTGCCTCTTCCAGCGTCCAGTCGAAGCCGCGCAGCCGCGCCTTCACCGTCAGCGCCACGTAGCTCACCGAGAACATGATGTGCGCGATGACGATCGTCCCGAAACCCATCGGGACGCTGAACTGCAGGAAGAGCGACAGCAGCGACGAGCCCAGGACCACCTCGGGCACCGTGAGGGGAATCAGCAGCAGCGTGTTCATCGCCCCGCTGCCACGAAACCGGTACCGTGTGAGCGCCAGCGCGACAAGCGTCCCGAAGACCGTTGCCACCGCCGTCGCGATCACGGCCACCGCGAGGCTCAGCTTCATCGCACCGACGAGCGCCGGGTACTTCAACGGCTCCGCCCACGCCCGCAGCGAGAACGCCTTCCAGACGAAGTTGAACTTTCCCACGGGCTCGTTGAAGCTGTACAGCACGATCACGAAGATCGGCAGGAACAGGTACAGCAGCACCAGTCCGGCGACGACGTCGAGCGCACGCCCCGGCAATCGCGATCCAGTCGTGCCGCCGCGCTTGCCGTCGCTCATGCGAGTTCCTCCGAGCCAAGCACTCGCACGTATGCCACGACGAGCAACCCGATGATGACCATGAGCACGACCGACAGGGCCGACGCCAGCGGGTAGTCGTGGACCAGCAGGAAGTGACTCTGGATCACCGAACCGAGCATCAACTGGTTCGGGCCCCCCAGCAGCTCGGCGTTGATGAAGTCTCCCGAGGCCGGGATGAACGTGAGCAGGCTCCCCGCAAAGACGCCGGGAAGCGACAGCGGAAAGACGACCTTGAGGAAGGCGCGCACCGGACTGCTGTAGAGATCCTGCGCCGCCTCCACGAGCCGCCGGTCGATCTTCTCCAGGCTGACATAGATCGGCAGGATCATGAACGGCAGGAAGTTGTACGTCAGCCCGCCGATCACCGCCCACGAGGTGCCGAGCAGGCGGCCCTGCGACGGCAGCAGGTGCAGCCATCCCAGCAACGCGACCGCCGGCCCGCCGTCGTTGAGGATCGTCTTCCAGGCGAACGTCCGGATGAGGTACGACGTGAAGAACGGCAGCACGACGAGGCCGAGGAGCAGGTTCCTGAGGCGGCCGGCACGGAAGGCGATGGCATACGCCAGCGGGTAGCCGGCGACGAACGCCATCACGGTGGCGGCCAGTGCATAGCCGAACGACCGCAGGAGGTGCCCGCCGTATTCGGTGAACGCGCGCAGGTAGCCGTCCCACCAGGCGCCGCCGGCCGCGGCAACGGAGGCGCTCGCGAGCGCGAGCACGGGCACCACGCAGAAGCAGAGCAGCCAGAGCACGCCCGGCGCCGCCAGCAGCCATGGGGCCACCGGGTTGCGGGCTGCGCCGCCCGACGCGTTCTCCGCCATGCGTCGCTCCTAGACTCCGATGGCGTGGAGGAAGCGGCGTCCGAAGGCCTGTTCCTCGTCGTCGCTCAGGGCCCGGAAGTCGTGAAGGCGCGTGCGCAACTCGTCAGGCGGGTTGACCAGGGGTCTCCGCGCGAGTTCGGGCGCGATGCGCTCGAGCACCGCACCCGTGCCCTGGACCGGCGAGATGCAGAGGGTGGCCTCCACGATGCGCGCCGACACCTCCGGGTCGTAGACGAAGTTCATCCACGCCATCGCAAGGTCCATGCGCCGGGACGTCGCGGGGACGAACATGCAGTCCGTGAACAACATGCCGCCTTCCCGCGGAACGACGAAGCGCAGGTCGGGGTTGTCGCCGGCGAGCCCCTCGGCGTCGCCCGACCACGCCATCGCGATCGCGATGTTGCCGCTGGCGAGGTCCTCGGTGTATTCGCTGCCGGTAAAGGCGCGTACCTGTCCGCTCCGCCGCGCCTGCTCCACCACCGCACACGCCGAGTCGACGTCGGCGGCAGTGGCCCGGGCGGGGTCCTTGCCCTGCAGGAGCATGAAGAGCCCCACGGTGTCGCGCATCTCGGTCAGCATCGTCACCTGCCCCTTGTAGCGAGGGTCGAGGATGTCGGCGACGCTGGTGATCTCCCGCCCCGTCTTTCGCACGTTGTAGGCGAACCCAGTCATTCCCGAGAGCCATGGCACGGAGTACTTGTGGCCCGGGTCGTAGCTCACGTCCATGAGGCTGGCGAGGAGGCGCGCCTTGTGCGGGAACCGGCTGTCGTCGAGCGGCGTGCAGTACCCGCGGCGGATCATGCGCGCCACGATCCAGTCGGTCAGGACCACCACGTCGCGCCCGATGTCCTGGCCGCGCCGGAGTGGCTCCTCGATGCGCGCGAAGTACTCGTTGTTGTCGTTGACGTCCTCGGTGTAGTCGGCATTGATGCCGGTGGCCTGCTCGAACTCGCTCACCGTGGCGGGGCCGATGTAGATGGGCCAGTTCGAGATGCGCACCGTGTGCGCGTCGTCGGCATCGGCGCCAGCGCGTGCGGCGCCACTGCCGCCACACGCGGCAGCGAGCGACCCGCCGATGGCCAGGCCGCCCGTCGCGAGCGCCGCGCGCTGGAGGAACTGGCGGCGCGAGACGGAGGGTCGACCCGGCCATGGCCTCGAGAGCCTTGACGTGCGCTCCTTCATCGTCGCGGGCGGTCCGGCATGCCCCATCGCTCGTCAGGCGTTCGCGCCATGCCTGACTCCAGGGACGTTGCCGTCAGTGGGCGGAAGCAGGCGCGCCGCGTCGCCGTCCCACGTTGCGAACAGCGTGGCGCCCACCGTGGGCTTCTCCAGGCCGGCTTCGGGGCGCAGGTGTGCCGTGAACTCCGTCCCGCCAGCCGTGCGCATGTCGACGCGCATCACGGGGCCCTGGAAGATCACGGCGCTCACTGTCACGGGAATCGAGACGCCAGCGGTGGCCTGTGTGGCGGCGACCCGCACACGCTCCGGCCGGACCATGATCGTGGCCGCGTCACCGGGCGATGCGCCCTGGAGGCCGTCGGCAGCGGGCACGACGATGTCGCCGGCGATCGTCACCGCTCGTTCGCCTTCGCGCCCCGGCCCCACGCGCGCGGGGAGGAGGTTCGCGACCCCGATGAACCCCGCCACGAACACAGTGGCGGGGTCGTGGTAGATGGCCTCCGGGGTGCCGATCTGCTCCACCTGCCCCGCATTCATGACCGCGATGCGGTCGGACATCGTGAGGGCTTCCTCCTGGTCGTGCGTGACATAGATGAAGGTGATGCCAACCTCGCGCTGGATCCGCTTGAGCTCGAGCTGCATCGCCTGCCGCAGCTTGAGGTCGAGTGCGCCGAGCGGCTCGTCGAGCAGGAGCGCCCGCGGCTCGTTCACGAGCGCCCGCGCCAGCGCCACGCGCTGCTGCTGCCCGCCGGAGAGCTGGGCCGGCTTGCGATCCGCGAGATCACGAAGGCGTACCACATCCAACAGGGCATTCACGCGCCGATCGACGTCGCGCGACTCCACCTTCCGGCTGCGCGGCCCGAAGGCGACGTTCTCGAACACAGTCAGGTGCGGAAAGAGCGCGTAGTGCTGGAAGACGGTGTTGACGTTGCGTCGATACGGGGGAACGTGTGACACGTCCTCGCCCTCGAGCAGGATGCGTCCCGCCGTCGGCTGCTCGAACCCTGCGATCATGCGCAGGGTCGTGGTCTTGCCGCAGCCACTGGGACCGAGGAGCGAGAAGAACTCGCCGCGGCCAATTGTGAAATCGACGTCGTCGACGGCCACCACACTCCCGAAGCGCTTCACCACGTGCTCGAGGGAGATGACGGGCTCCCGGGGTTTGGCGTGCGATTCCGCGGTCATTCGCTGGGCAGGGGAGGCAGGCCGGTGCTGAGGTTCGAGACAATGGGTCCGATACGGAGGCCGCTCGGGCGTCCCGAACCACGGGCCACGTTAGGGACGGTCGGCGGGGCGGGCAAGGCTGCCAGGAACGGTGAGGGCGCGGCCCGGGCATGGAAGGCAGGCGTCCGCCGCGCTGGCGATGCCCCCCGCACTGACGTTCGAGGCGTGGCACCTCGCGGGCCGACCGCTGCCTTCGTACACGAGAGCGTCGATGCCAGTCGCGGTGACCACGCTCAAGGACCACGCTGGAAACGCGTGATTACTGACTTCCGCGAGCTGCTCGCGGAGTTCGTCGATTACGGCGTCCGACTCCTCACGTCGATCAGCGGCGTCGGTTTCGCGGAAGCGTGGGCCGGGCGAATGTCCGGGAACCTGTTCGGCGTTGCGGTTGCGCTCATCGGTCGGGAGGCCTTCCGGAAGAACACGCTCGGGAGCGGACGCCCGAGGGACCTGGAGGACATCCGCTCGCTCGGTGAGTGAAGCCGGCCAGTCTGCCTACTTCCTCGTCAGCGTGACCTGACCCGCCGCCTCACGCGCCTTGAGCACCGCCATCACCTCTGCGAGCGGCAGCGGCGTGAACTCGCCCGACAGGAAGTCGCGGATCTCGAGCGCGGTCATGTGCTTCCCGAGCAGCAGGCTGAACTCCGCGTTGAACTCGGTGGGGAGCGACGGGCCGCCGGCCCCGCGTCCTCCGCGGCCGCCACCGCCACCGCCGCGCCCGCCTCGACCGCCGCCGGCCACCGGCTCCACCAGCGTCGCCGCCGCCTCACGCTCCTCGGCCGTCATCGCCGGCTCCGTCGCCTGGACGCCACGCTGTGCCGCCTGCAGCTGGTACGCAGCCTTCACCTCGTCCACCAGCGCCGCGGCGCGCTTGTCGATCAGTGGAGCAAAGACCGCGACCTTCTTCTGCCCGTCGGCGACGTTGGTCCAGAGCACGCTCGCCGACTGCACGACGGCTTTTTCGATCTTGGCCTGGTGGGCGATGGCGTTCTTCGCCTCCTTGTACGCGGTCACCAGTGACGCGGCGTCGGTGGCGTCGGCCAGGTAGCCCATGCCCTTGGTGTGCGACTCGCCCATGCGCGACAGCCCGCGCCCCACGTTCTCCTGGGCGATGCGGGCCGCCATGGCGTCGGTGCCGTCGCTGAGCGCCGCCAGGGCACCCAACGCAACGGCGGCCGCGCGCTTGTACTGCGTGGGGTCCTGCTTGTCGGGCGTGTCCTCCGACGAGTGGTACCACATGTCCGGCCAGGTGATGAACATGACCGCCGGGATGCCGTGCTGCATGTACGTCACGTGGTCGCTCGAGCCGTAGTGCTTGTCGATCTTGATGTAGAAGGCGTCCTTGCTGCCGCGCGGCGACTCCACCGCCTCCGACGGGGCGTAGCCGTCACCGCGAAAGCGCACCCGCTCGCGCGAGATGTCGGCGATGTACTCCATCATGCTCTGCGCGATGTCGTTCAGGTACGACGGGAAGGTGTCCGGCGTCCGCTGCAGGATCCAGAAGCTCCGGCTCATCGAGACCCGGATCGCCTCCATGTCGAAGTTCAGCGTGCCGATGATCGCCTTCTCCTTGTCCGGGTGCGCGTTGAGGTACGCATTCGTGCCCGAGATCTCGGGCACGAACTGGAAGTTGATCGTGCGCTTCGGACGGGGGAGCCTGCCCTCGGCAATCAGCTTGATGTACGCCCTTCCCACCTCGAGGATCAGCGCGCAGCCCGAGTTGTCGTCGTTGGCGCCCTGCTTGATCACGCCTTCGTACAGGTGGCAGCTGATCGCCGTCTCCTGCGTGGTGCTCCCGTCGCCGGGGATCTCGGCGTGCACGTACTCGTTCTTGGACGGCACCTGCACCGACTTCACGATGGAGCGGATGGCGATCGGGTCGCCGCGGTTCAGCATCGCCACGAGGTTGCGCTGCACCTCGGGCGTCACGCTCCAGGCCACCGTGCCGGGCTGGGCGTTCACGTTCGACGAGACGATCTGGTTCGGAAAGTCCTGCGAGCGCTGGAAGCCGATGGCGCTCACGCCAAGCACGCCGAGCGCCCCGTGCTGCACCGCCTGCTGGTACGTCGCGTTGGTGGAGCCGGCCGAGAGGACGAACTTCCCCTTCACGTCCTTTCCCTCGAAGTCCGAGGCGCGCCCCATGCCGACGTCCACCAGCGCGCCCGCGAGGTCGCCGTTGGCGTTGAGCGAGGCCAGGGCAAGCGGAAGGTCATGGATGTCGAACAGCTTGACGCTCTTCGGCGCGGTCATCCAGAGCTCGCCCTGCGTGGGCTGCCAGGCCACCTGGCCCGCCGCGCCGAAGGTCTCCAGCGAGATGTTCTGGAAGCCGTACTCCTTCGCGAACTCCATCACGACCTGGCTCTCGCGAAACGGCTTGTCGTAATCGTCAGGCAGGCGCACCCGATGGTAGGGCACCAGCTCGAGCACGTGGTGCATCGCGCGCTCGCCCGAGACCTCGTTGATGATCGCGGTCATCTGCTCGTGCGAGAGCAGGGTGCGGTCTTCGCGCTCCTGCGCGGCGAGGAGGGCAGGGGCCAGGAGGGCGGCGGCGAGCAAGGGGGCAGGGAGACGAAACATGGCTGGGACCTCGAACGGTTGGCGGTGCACCCCGCGTTGGCGCGTCCAGCGTCACAAAGTGACGCGCGTATCCCGGGAGTGCCAGCGTTCGGCACTCCCGGGATGGCATCCGTCGCGTGCGGCCAGCTACGGCAGCGTGATCGTCACCGGCGGCAGTGGCGTCATGCTCGGTGCCAGCTGCGGCTGGCCAAGCGCCTGGTACAGCGCCGGTAGCGTCGTGGAGATGATCCGGTTGATGGCCTCCACGGCCGTCACGAGGTCCTGCCGGGCCTCGCGCGCCTGGCGCATCTGCACCTCGGTCGGGCGTGACGTGGACTGCAGCAACTGACCCTCCACGCCGCCCAACTGGTTAGGCACCGGCCCGACCCCGCCACCCCCGAACCCTCCGCCGCGCCCGGACGGAGGTGGTTCGCCAGGTGTCGGCACCGAGAACTGGCGACGCAGCCCGGCCAGCTCGCGGTTCAGCGCGTCGGCTGATGCCTTGAGTGACGCCGGGGGATTCTGCGCCCCGGTCACGAGCGCCTGCACGGCGAGCGCGCTGGTGCTGAGGGCCGCGATCTTCTGCGCCGCCGCGCCGGCCACGCCCCGCAACTGGTGCACGGCCAGGGAGAGGTCGTGCCAGAGCTTCCGGTCGGCATCCGAGATGACGGTGAGCGGGTCTCCGCTCACGCTGACGGTCCTGGTGCCGGCGTCGCGTCCGTCGACCGTGAGGGCCACGCGATAGGCGCCCGGGAGGACGAACGGACCCGTGCCGCCGCTCCGGCCACCGCCCGACACCAGCGAGTCGGGGAGGGGCTGGTGGCGCAGGTCCCACTGCACGCGATGGACACCCGCGCCCATCTCGTCGGCGAAGTCGTCACCACCGAGTTCCCGCACCACGGTGCCCGACGCGTCGGTGACGCGCGCGGTGATCGAGCGCGCGGGGCCGCGCAGGTAATACGTGATGTCGGCGCCGGGCTCGGGGTTCTTTCCCCAGAAGCGCCGGTCGCCGGGGCTGCCGAATGCCGGTCGGAACGACCCCGGGTTGAACGACGTCGCCGGCTTCATGTCGAACAGGTACGCCGCGCTCGCCAGGGCCGTGGGCGCCTGCTGGAAGGCGGCGATGTCATCCAGGATCCAGATGCTGCGCCCGTGCGTGGCGAGGAGCATGTCGTTGTCGCGCGGGTGCAGCGTGATCTCGTTGATCGGCACCGTCGGCAGGTTGGCCTTCACCCGCATCCACTGCTGTCCCTTGTTCAGGGAGACGAAGAGCCCGAATTCGGTGCCGAGGTACAGCACGTCGGGGTTCTTCAGGTCCTCGGTGATGGTGCGCACCGCCTGGCCCGCGGGAATGCCATTGGTGATGGCACGCCAGGTCGCGCCGAAGTCGGTGCTGATGTAGGCGTACGGGCGCGAAGTCGTCGGCGCGATGGTTGTCGAACGTGGCGTACGCCGTGCCCTCGTCGTGCGGCGACAGCGCGACGCGGGAGACGGCGGCGAACTTCGGCAGTCCGGGGAAGCGCGAGGTGACGTTCGTCCAGTGGGCGCCGTTGTCGCGCGAGACATACACGGTGCCGTCGTCGGCGCCGGAGATGAACACCCCCGCCTTCTTGTCCGACTCCGCAAAGCTCACGATCATGCCGTAGGCGGAGACGCCGTCGTTGCGCGCGATCGTGATGTCCCGTCCCATCACGCCCATGATGGGCAGCGTGTCCCGGTTGACCTGCGCGGTGAGGTCCGGGCTGATCACCTGCCAGGTGTCACCGCGATCCGTGGACCGGAAGACCTTGTTCGCCGCCACGTACAGCGTGTTGGGATCGTGCGCCGAGAGCTGCATGGGCGTGTCCCAGTTCCAGCGGTACGGCGCCTCGCCGCGGGCGGGTTGCGGCTTGATGTTCTTCCGCTCCTGCGAGACGCGATCCACGCGAATCATGTTGCCGCCCTGCGACTCGCTGTAGATCGTGCGCGAGCTGGCGGGATCGGCCAGGGTCACGAAGCCGTCGCCACTGCCGATGTTCATCCAGTCGAAGTTCCCGATGCCGATATCGGCCCGGACGGCGCTCGGCCCGGTCCATGACGCGTTGTCCTGGAGGCCCCCCAGGACGTGATACGGCGTTTCCATGTCGAAGCCGACGTGGTAGAACTGCCCGATGTCGATGTTGTCGATGAAGTCCCACTTCTTCCCGCCGTCCCAGGTCACGTTGATGCCACCGTCGCAGCCGGTGAGCACGTGGTTCGGGTTGGACGGGTCGATCCACAGGGCGTGGTGATCCGAGTGCGGCACGAAGTTCTGGAAGAACGTGTGCCCGCCATCGTCGGAGCTGAAGATCTCGACGCCCAGGACCCAGATCCGGTGGTCGTCGGTGGGGTCGATCCGCACCTGGCTGAAGTACATCGGCCGCGGATTGAAGTCGGTGATCTTGCGCCAGCTCGCGCCGGCGTCGTCCGACCGGTACAGCCCACCCTCCGTGGGGTGCTCGACCCGCGCGTACAGCACGTTGGGATTCTTCCGGTAGACGTCGAGCCCGATGCGGCCCTTGTCGCCTTCGGGGAGGCCGTTGGTGAGCTTCATCCAGGTCCGGCCGGCGTCGGAGGACTTCCAGATCGCGCTCCCCGGGCCGCCGCCGTTGAACCCCCAGTTGGTGCGGCGGCGCTGGTACGTCGCCGCGTAGATCACCTTGTTGTTCGAGGGGTCCATCACCAGCTCGGTGGCACCGGTGTTCTCGTCCACCTGGAGGACGGGGGTCCAGGTCACGCCGCCGTCGGTGGTCTTGTAGACGCCGCGCTCCTTGTTCGGTCCCCACAGGTGGCCGAGGGCCGCGGCGTAGACGACGTCGTGGTCCACCGGGTCGATGATGATGCGGGCGATGTGCTCGGACTCCTTGAGCCCCATGTTCTTCCACGTGTGCCCGCCGTCGGTGGACTTGTAGATGCCGCCGCCCCACGAGCTGCTCTGCCGGTTGTTGTTCTCGCCGCTGCCCACCCACACGACGCTGGCGTCGTTGGCGGCAATGGCCACGTCACCGATGGAGACCACGTCCTGGTCGTTGAAGAGCGATTCCCAGGTGGTGCCGTGGTTCATCGTCTTCCAGAGCCCACCCGTGGCCGTCGCGACGTAGAAGACCGACGGATTGGTCTCCAGGACGGCAAAGTCGTCGATGCGCCCGCCCATCGTGGCCGGACCGATGTTGCGGAAGCGCAGGTGGTCGAAGGGAGAGGCGGCTGGCGGTGCCGTCCCTTGCGCGCCGAGGGCCGGCACGCTGAGGGCGATCGCGGCGAGCAGCGGAAAGCCGACGTGGCGAAGGCTGGACATGACGGACCTCTGGAGGGGTCTGGAGCGCGGGCCGGAACGCCCTGGACGAGCCGATGTTCGTCAGGCGCGAATCCGTGGCGGGCCGGGTGCGAATTGTCGTCCGGAAGGTACGCGTGGACAACGCCCGCGGAAGGGATGCCGGGCGCAATCCGGGTCCCCGGGGCGATCGCGACACCGGAACGCAAGCGCGCCGGAACGCAAGCGCGCCGGAACGCAAGCGCGCCGGAACGCAAGCGCGCCGGCACGCAAGCGCGCCGGAACGATCAACGTGCAGTCGCGGGAATCCGCATCCACGATTCGCGGGCAATCCGCGGTGGCGCTGAGGTGCCCGCATGTCCACGCGAACGAGCGGCCGATGTTCGCCTGCCCCGCGCGGCACCTGCGGGAGCTCGTCAGGAACCGGACGTCCAGGCAGATGCCACATGAGGCGGACTCACGCCCCCGGGCTGTTGGCATGCAGCGGCGGCGGCCAGCTGACGCGCGTCGCGCTACCCCGCACGCTCCGCGACAAGCCGCTCGATGGCCCGCAGCCCTTCCTCACCCACGTCGAGGCTGAAGGCGTTCACGTAGAGCGCGATGTGCGCCGCGCAGACTTCGTCCGACAGCTCCTGCGCGTGCGCGCGCACGTACTCGCGGCTCGCCGCCGGATGGTCGAAGGCGTACTGCACCGACGCCCGGATCGCGCGCTCGGCCGCGGCCACGGTCTCTTCGTCGAGGTCGGCGCGCGCGCAGATGCCGGCGAGCGGCACCGGCAGCCCCGTCTCGTGTTCCCACCAGTCGCCAAGGTCCGCGATGCGCACGAGACCATGGTCGGCGTAGGTGAAGCGGCTCTCGTGGATGATCAGGCCCGCATCGACCTCGCCCGTGTTCACCGCGCCGAGGATGCGGTCGTAGCGCATCTCGATGATCTCGCCGGTTGCCGGTGAGGCAAGGCGCAGCAGCCGCCAGGCCGTCGTCTCCCGCCCGGGGATTGCGACGCGTCCCTTCACCGCGTCCGCGAGCGACATCGCCCGGCGTGCGACGACGAGCGGCCCCACGCCCTTGCCCAGCGCGGCTCCGCTGCGCAGCAGGCGATAGCGATCGCCGACACTCGCGAAGGCACCGACGCTGAGCTTGGTCAGGTCGAGTTCACCTGAGTGCGCCCGGCGGTTCAGCTCCTCGATGTCGAGCAGGACCGGCGTGACGGCAAGCGGCGCGTCGATGAACCCGTGCGCGAGTGCGTGAAACGCAAAGGTGTCGTTGGGGCAGGGGGAGTAGCCGAAGGTCAGCGTGCGCACGTCAGGCATTCCGCTCGATTTCGGCAACGAGCACCGCCGTGGCGGCCGTGATCGCGGCGAACGCGGCATCGAAATGCCACTTCGCGCGATCGGTCTCCTCGATGTCGTTGGAGATGGCGCGGACCTCGACGGCCGGAACGCCAGCCAGCTGTGCAGCCCGCAGCACGCCGAAGCCCTCCATCGCCTCGACGTCGACCGTGGGCTCGCCTGCCTCAC
Source organism: uncultured Gemmatimonadaceae bacterium (assembly GCA_963761075.1). Lineage (GTDB taxonomy): Bacteria > Gemmatimonadota > Gemmatimonadetes > Gemmatimonadales > Gemmatimonadaceae > CAVXFN01. The sequence continues at coordinate 4,055,785 of CAVXFN010000004.1, read as the reverse complement.
GAGTGGTGCTTCCGCCGACCCGCGCACTGGTGCCGATGGGGAGCACGATGGCCGAGGGCAGCGCGCGCCGTGCGGCGGCGAGCAGGGCAGGCGATGCCTTCACGACGCGCGCCGCCCGTTGCAGCGGTACGTCGAGGTCGCAGTAGTGCGACTCGCTCCCGATGACAAGCGCGGCAGGGGCGAGCGCGCGATGCCGGCGCGCCCCGGCGATCCCCACATGAATGATGGCCGCCGGGCGGTGCCCGGCGATCGCGGCCGCAGTCGCCGCCGTGGCGTCGACCGGGCCGACGCCGCACTCGAGCGTGAGCCAGCCGGCCGGTGCGGCGAGCTCGCGCGCCGTCGCCGCCACCACGAGGATGCGCCCACGATCGCTCATATGGTCGGGAAGTCTAGGACCGGCGCCGCGTGGGCGGGAGCGTCGCCCTCGACGAATGCGTGGCGGGGACGCAAGTTACGGCGTGAGCGACCCGAAGGACCGCCTCGCCGCCGCCCTCGCCGACCGCTACCGCATCGAGCGTGAACTCGGCCAGGGCGGGATGGCCACCGTCTACCTCGCCGAGGACCTGAAGCACGACCGCAAGGTCGCCATCAAGGTCCTGAAGCCCGAACTCGCCGCCGTGCTGGGCGCCGAGCGGTTCGTGCAGGAGATCAAGACCACCGCGGCGCTGAGCCACCCGCACATCCTGCCGCTCTTCGACTCGGGGGAAGCCGGCGGGTTCCTCTACTACGTCATGCCCTTCATTGAAGGGGAGACGATCCGCGACAAGCTGAACCGCGAGACCCAGTTCGGGGTCGACGAGGCGGTGAAGATCGCGACCGAGGTTGCTGACGCGCTGGACTACGCGCACCGCCACGGCGTGATCCACCGCGACATCAAGCCGGAGAACATCCTGCTGCACGACGGGCGGCCGATGGTGATGGACTTCGGCATTGCGCTGGCGGTGAGCGCGGCGGCCGGCGGGCGGATGACCGAGACGGGGCTCTCGTTAGGGACGCCGCACTACATGAGCCCCGAGCAGGCGACGGCGGAAAAGGAAATCACGGCGCGCAGCGATGTGTACTCGCTGGCGAGCGTGCTGTACGAGATGCTGGCCGGCGTGCCGCCGCACGAGGGCGGCTCGGCGCAGCAGACGATCATGCGGATCATCACCGAGACGCCCAAGCCGGTGCAGGAATTGCGGCGGAGCGTCCCGCGGAACGTGGCCGCGGCGCTGGCGAAGGCGCTCGAGAAGCTCCCGGCAGACCGTTTCGAGAGTGCGAAGGACTTCTCCGCCGCCCTGGCGAATCCGTCCTTCGGTGCGGACGCGCTCCCCGATGGCCGCCGACCGGCAGCGCCGGGCGGGCGTTTCGCACTCGGCCCCCCTGCCGTCGCATTCATCGCCGCCGCTGCGCTCCTGGTTGGCGTGGCTGGCACGAAGCTCCTGTGGCGCACCAGCCCCGCCAGCGGACAGACGACACGCCTGATGGTCGAGCTCCCGGTCGCCGAGCAGCCCCACTACTCCTCCGCCCGCCCATACCCGCTCTTCACCCAGGCGCAGGACGGGAGTGGACTGTACTACTGGGGTCCCGGGACAACGACGCGTGCGCAGTTGCTGTACCGATCGTGGGATCGATTGTCCGCCAGGCGGCTGACCATCACGATCGACGAGGGATGCTGCATTGCGCTGTCGCCGCACGGCGACTCGCTGGCGTACCTGGTCGGTCCGCACGCGCTCGAGGTGGAGCCGGTGGCGGGGGGTATACCGCGCGCGGTGGCAGATTCCGGGGTGACTTCGGTGCCGGACTTCGGTGGCGGCGTCGACTGGGCTGACGACGGCTCGCTCTATTACAGTGGCCTGGATGGGCTGATCCGCGTGTCGCCGCACGGTGGAGAGCCCCAGCTCGTGGCCCGCCTCGACACGGTGCGCGGCGACCTGCGCTACCTGTGGCCGGCAGTGCTCCCCGGTTCGAAGGCGGCGCTCGTCACGATCACTCCGGCCAAGGATCCGTTCGATCCCGCGCGCGCGGCCATCGGGGTCGCCGACTTCGCGACGGGCAAGGTCGACGTGTTGACACAGGGCTTGCGCGCCATCTATGCACCCACCGGACACCTCATCGTGGCGAAGCCGGACGGAGTGCTCTGGGCAATTCCGTACGACGCCGGCGCGCACCGCGTCACCGGACGTGGCTGGGAGCTTCCCGACACGGCATCGACGTACGCGCAGGTGATCGACATGTCGCTCTCCCGGTCGGGCACCCTGACGTACACCAAGGGCGTGGTCGGCTCGTATCGGCCGGTCTGGGTCGACCGCACGGGACAGACGCGCCCGGTCGCCGGAGATCTCGGTGGCATCGACATGACTGACCCGGCACTTTCGCCTGACGGCAGGCTAGCTCGCGGTGACGATCGCCAGCCCGGACGGGAAGTACGACCTCTGGGTACAGCCGCTGGATGGCGGTTCCAAGTCGCGCATCACGTTCGACGGTGCGACGAACAGGCGGGTGGCATGGCGCCCCGGCACGGGCGCCGTCTCGTTCGCGTCGGACCGCGAGACGCCGGGCGGCGACGCATTCCTGTACCAGCGAAACGTGGACGGATCGGGAACCACCAGGAAGCTCGATACCGGCGATGCGCGACCGGTCGGTGGCGACGCGTGGTCCCCCGATGGGAAGTGGCTCGTGGTGCGCACGGATGACCAGGCGGCCGGGGACGGCGACATCCTGGCGCTGCGCCCCGGCGTGGACTCGGTCGCGCGGCCGCTGGTCACCGGCCCCGCCGAAGAGCTGGCGCCGGCCGTCTCGCCCGACGGCCGGTGGATCGCGTACAGCTCCAACGAGTCATCGCGGCGCGAGATCTACGTGCGCCCGTTTCCGGAGACGGGTGGGGCGCGCTACCAGGTGTCGGTGGCCGGCGGGACGGTGCCACGCTGGAGTCACGACGGCCGGGAGCTCTTCTTCATCGACGCCGCGAGCAACATGGTCTCGGTCCCGGTGACTCCGGGGCCCGGCTTCCAGCACGGCGAACCGCGGGTCCTGTTCTCCGCCACGTCATTCCGGCTCAACCCGTACTACCCGCAGTACGACGTCGCGCCGGATGGCAAGCACTTCGTGATGGTGCGTGGCGACAGCGACGGGTCGGTGCACGTCGTCGCGGTCTTCAACTTCCTGGCCGAGCTGAAGCGGCTGGCGGCGGGCCAGTGAGCACCGGGACCTGGCGACTGGCGGCGCTGCTCGCCGCGTGCCTGCCGCTCGTCGCCGGCGCGCAGGCCGTGACGTACTCCGGCAATCCCATCCTGCCGGGGTGGTACGCCGACCCCGAGGCGCACGTCTTCGACGGGCAGTACTGGATCTATCCAACCTACTCGGCGCCGTACGACAAGCAGGTCTTCCTCGACGCCTTCTCGTCGCGCGACCTCGTCACGTGGGTGAAGCACCCGCACGTGCTCGACACCGCGAGCGTGAAGTGGGCGCACCGCGCGATCTGGGCGCCGTCGATCGTGGAGAAGGATGGCTGGTACTACCTCTTCTTCGGTGCCAACGACATCCAGAACGACAGCGCGGTGGGCGGCATCGGCGTCGCGCGCTCCCGCTCACCCGCTGGCCCCTTCATCGACTACCTCGGCCATCCGCTGATCGACAGGTTCCACAACGGTGCGCAGCCGATCGACCAGATGGTGTTCAAGGATGTCGACGGCAGCTACTACATCGCCTACGGCGGGTGGCGGCACTGCAACATCGCGCACCTCAACAGTGACTTCACCGGCTTCGTGCCGTTCCCCGACGGATCGACCTTCAAGGAGATCACGCCCGAGGGCTACGTCGAGGGCGCGTTCATGATGATCCGCGACGGGAAGTACTACTTCATGTGGTCCGAGGGCGGGTGGACCGGGCCGAACTACGCGGTCGCGTACGCGATCGGCGACTCACCCTTCGGCCCGTTCGAGCGCGTGGGGAAGATCCTCTCGCAGGACCCGCAGGTGGCGACCGGGGCAGGGCACCATTCGGTGCTGCACGCCGAGGGATCGACGAAGTGGTACATCGTCTACCACCGCCGGCCGCTGGGCGAGACCGACCGCAACCACCGCGTGGTGAGCATCGACGAGCTGCACTTCGATTCGGCGGGACGGATCCTGCCGGTGGTGATCACGACGAAGGGCGTGGCGGCGGACCCGCTGCCCGTGAGACGCTAGGCGCAGGGATCGGTGCCCGTGAGTGAGATGGTGGAGCGGCTCTCCGCCGCGCTGGGGGGACACTATCGCATCGAGCGCGAGCTCGGCGCCGGCGGCATGGCCACGGTGTACCTCGCCCACGACCTGAAGCATCGACCGGCAAGTCGCCATCAAGGTGCTGCACCCGGACCTCGGTGCGGCCTTAGGCGGCCGAACGGTTCCTCACCGAGATCAAGACCACGGCGCGGCTGCAGCCATCCGCACATCCTCCCGCTGCTCGACACGCGGCGAGGCGGACGGCCTGCTGTACTACGTGATGCCGTACCTCACCGGCGAGACGCTCCGCGCGCGGCTCGACCGCGAGCGCCAGCTGCCGATCGAGGACGCGCTGCGCATCGCCCGCGAGGTGGCCGACGCGCTCGGCGCCGCCCACGCGCTGGGCATCGTGCACCGCGACATCAAGCCCGAGCAACATCCTGCTGCAGTCGGGGCACGCGCTGGTCGCCGACTTCGGGATCGCGCTGGCGGTGCAGCAGGCCGGTGGCGCGCGGATGACCCAGACGGGGCTGTCGCTCGGCACGCCGCAGTACATGAGCCCCGAGCAGGCGATGGGCGAGAAGCACATCGACGCGCGGGCGGACATCTACGCGCTCGGCGCGGTGACGTACGAGATGCTCACGGGCGAGCCACCCTTCACCGGCGCCACCCTGCAGGCGATCGTGGCGAAGGTGGTGAGCGCGGAGCCGGAGCCGCCGTCGCTGGTGCGGAAGACGATCCCGCCCGGCGTCGAGACGGCGGTGCTCCGCGCGCTGGCGAAGCTGCCGGCGGACCGGTTCGCCACCGCGGCCGATTTCACGACGGCGCTCGACGCGAACGACGCCTCGGGACACGCCGGCCGCGCGCTCACGCGCGTGCATGTTCGAGGCCGAAGCGGCGCGTCGGCCCGCACGATGGCGCTGGCGGCGTGTGCGATCGCGGCCCTCGGGCTCTCAGGCGGCTGGCTCGCCGCACGGACGTCCATCGCGACGCCGACGCCGGCGCTGAGCGCCAGCGTGCTCCTGCCGGATTCCATGGTGATCCAGCCGCTGCTTTCGGCGGCGGAAGGCAGTGCCATGCTGGCGCTCTCGCCCGACGGCTCGTTGCTGGTGTTCGCCGCCGGCCATGGCACCGATTCGAAGCTGTACGTCCGCTCACTCACGCGGTTCGACGTGCGCGTGCTCAGCGGAACGGACGGGGCGCAGGCTCCCTTCTTCACGCCGGGCGGCGATGCGGTGTACTTCTTCGCGCTCGACGGCCTGAAGCGCGTTACGCTCGCCGACGGGCACGTGACCGTGATCCACGCGCCCGCGGCTGGAGGTTTCGAGGGAGAGGCGTGGGGTGGCACGGTGATGCAGGACGGAACGGTCGTCGTATCGCAGCTGCTGGCGACCGAGCTGCTCGTCCTCTCGGCGTCAGGCGACTCCATTCGCACCATTCAGTGCCCGTCGCTGTGCGGGTCCCCCGCGGCGCTTCCCGACGGTCGCCACGTGGTCGCCACGAGCGGGGACCTCCTCTACCGCATCAACATCGAGACGGGCGAGGCGGTCCGCCTGACGCGCCCGCTGCCGGGCGGAGGTGAGGGACCGGTACCCGGCAACCTGGCCTGCGTCGATGGCGACGGCCACCTCGTGTGGGCGGGGCGCGACGGTCGCCTGTACGCAGCGCCGTTCGACCCGGGGACGGCGCGGCTGACGGGACTCGCGGTGGCGATCGCCGACAGCGTTCGCGTCGAGGCCGGCCGCGGTGCGGCGCAATTCGCGCTCAGCAGGACGGGCGTGCTGGCGTACGCGCCCGGCGGCGTGATGTCGCGCGGCATCCTCGTCCGTGCCGACCGGGCGGGAAAACTGGACACCATTCCCGCCCCGGCAGACGACTACATGGACCTCGAACTCAGTCCGGACGGTCGCCGGGTGGCGGCACGCGTCGGCTCGTCGAGCGACGCGAAGATCGAGGTGATCGACGTCGCGACCGGTGCCGTCTCGCCGTGGCTCGCGGGCCAGGGCATCGGGCGCGTGACGTGGACCGCCGATGGCCGGCGCATTGCATTCGTCCGCAACGACTCGGCGTTCATCGGCGATCCGGACGCGGGCGCCGCGCCGGCGCTCCTCCCCGCGGGGACCGCCCTCGATCAGGGCGTGGTCACCCTGGCCGACACGGGCGCATACCTCATGTGGGAGAAGGACAGCGTGCGGGTGCTGCGCTCCGGCAGGGGTGCGGGCGACGGCGCAGCGATGCCGCTCATCGACATCTTCACCGCGACCGCCGACGGCCGCTGGGTCATCGGGCGTGTCAATGGCTTCAACGTGGCCTACGCGCTCGACGGTAGCCAACGGCGCGTCGTGCTGGCGCCAACCGAGTACAGCATGTCGATGCGCGTCCCCGGCCGGAACGAAATCATCCTGGCGAAGGTGGTCCTGATGCGCTCGGCGGGTGGCGAGGGCGTGACACGACAGACGTTCTACTCCGTGAGCTATGACGCGGAGAAGGCGGAGCCGTTCGGGAAGCTGCAACCGTTGTTCACTGCGACCATCGCGGACTTTCCGGGTCGCAACTACTCGGCGGCGATGGGTGGGGACCGGTTCGTCTTCAAGCAGCACATCGTCACGCCGCCGCTCCGCGAGGTGCGGGTGGTGACGGGCTGGCACGACCGGCTGCAGCCGGAGGAGAAGCCGTGATCGAGCGGTTGCGCGCGGCCTTGTCGGACCGCTACCGCATCGAGCGCGAGCTCGGCGCGGGCGAAATGGCCACGACGCATGTGGGCGCACGGGTCTCGCCGGACGGACGGTGGCCGGCGTTTACCTTCGATCCGAGGTGCGGGCCAGGATGAGGCAATGACGGCGGGGGACGCCTGCCGCGGCCCCGTGACCCTCAGAGCCGGTAGATCGTGACGGCGGTGTCATCGAAGACGCGCTGGAGCACGCCCGGCGGCAGCTCATGCGTCGTCGCGTGCTCCACGGCCAGGACCGGCGAGAAGCGGTGCGCCTTCCACGAGTCGATCACCCGGTCCAGCATCCGCGATCCGTAGGGCGGGTCGGCGAACGTCAGGTCGTAGGCGCCCTCGCGCAACGCGGCCGCGAAGGGCAGCGCGTCGCTTCCTGAAGATCCGCGTGCGCGTCCTTCATCCGGAGCGCTGACCACGTTCGCCTTGAGCGCGTGCAGGCTGGCCGGGCGGGTTTCCACGAAGTCGCACCGCCGCGCGCCGCGCGAGAGCGCCTCGAGGCCGAGCGCGCCGGTGCCGGCAAAGAGATCCAGCACGCTGGCCCCGGCCAGGTCGTCGGTCAGCAGGTCGAGCAGGGCAGCCCGCACCTGTTCTGACGTCGGGCGCACCCGGAAGTCGTTCGGGGAGGTCAGGTCGCGCCCAGCGTACTTGCCGCCGACGATCCTCATGGTGCCCCGGTCGTCACGGTCTCCTCACGGGATCGATGGGTCGAGCGGTGGGGAGCATGCGTGGGCGTCGGGTGTGCATCGTGTGGTGCCGTCCATGGGTTCCTGGACGAGGATCGTCGCGCGAGGCTTCGACTCGCGGTGAACTGGCTACCTCATCATAGCGCCCGATCGCTGGCGTGGTGACCGGGCGGGCGCACCTCGAACGCGAGAAGAGCGCGGTCCCCCTCGCGTGACCGGGGCTCAGGACCGATCTTGAGCCCTGACATGGCCGACAACATCGAGCGTCTGTCGACTACCTTGGGTGACCGCTCTCGCATCGAGCGCGAGCTCGTCGCCGGCGGCATGGCCACCGTGTACCTGGCCGAGGACCTGAAGCACGACCGCGAGCTCGCCATCAACCCCGTGAAGCCTGCGCATTGAGACTCCGATGGCCACCGCTCTTCCACTCATCGCTTCCGGCACCGTTCGCGGAGCCTGCCCGCACGACTGTCCCGACACCTGTGCGATCATAACGACGGTCGAGGACGGCCGCGCCGTGCGCATCCAGGGCGACCCGGACCATCCGTTCACGCAGGGCTTCCTCTGCGCCAAGGTCAACCGGTACCTCGAGCGCACGTATCACCCCGACCGCCTGACGCATCCGCTCCGGCGCACCGGACCCAAGGGAAGCGGCACCTTCGAGCGCGTCTCCTGGGACGAGGCCCTCACCGACATCGCCCGCAACCTGCACCGCGTCATCGACGAGCACGGCGCGCAGGCGATCCTGCCCTACTCGTATGCCGGCACGATGGGCAAGCTGCAGGGCGAGTCGATGGACCGGCGCTTCTTCCATACGCTGGGCGCGTCGAAACTCGACCGCACGATCTGCTCGTCATGCGGAGGGGCCGGCATGCGCATGACCGTCGGTGCCAACATCGGCGCCGACGCCGAGTCGATGCCTGACTGCGACCTCGTGCTGCTCTGGGGCACGAACACCCTGACGTCCAATCCGCACCTCTGGCCGTTCGTGCTGCGCGCGCGGGAGAACGGCGCGACGATCATCTGCATCGACCCCATCCGCACGCGCACCGCGCAGCAGTGTGACGAGTGGATCCCGATCCGCCCCGGCACCGACGCCGCACTCGCGCTCGGGATCATGCACGTCCTGTTCGCGGAGAACCTCCAGGACGACGACTACATCGCGCGATACACGCTGGGCGTGGAACAGCTCCGGGCGCGGGTTGCCGAGTGGACGCCGGCGAGAACCGCCGAGACGACAGGCATTCCCGCGGCCACGATCGAGTCGCTCGCACGGCGTTACGGCCAGGCACGCAATTGCTTCATCAGGATCAACTACGGACTCCAGCGGCACGCGGGCGGCGGCATGGCCGTTCGCACGATCGCATGCCTGCCCGCGGTCACCGGCCACTGGCGTCATGCCGGCGGCGGGGTGCAGCTCTCCACCAGCAAGAACTTCCGGTTCAACATCGCCGGCTTGCATCGCGCCGACGTCAGCCCGCCGGTCCGCACCATCAACATGATCCGCCTCGGCGACGCGCTCACGCTGCCTGACGCCGGCGTCGGCGGGCCGCCCGTCAACGCGCTCGTCGTCTACAACTCCAATCCCGGCGCCGTCGCGCCGGACCTGAGCGACGGTCCGCAAGGGTCTCGCGCGCGAGGACCTGTTCACCGTCGTGCTGGAGCACTTCCAGACCGATACCGCCGACTGGGCCGACTACGTGCTCCCCGCGACAACGCAGCTCGAGCACTGGGATGTTCACCTGGCCTACGGTCACCACTACGCGACGCTCAACCGTCCCGCGATCGCGCCCCTCGGCGAGGCAATGCCGAACACCGAGATCTTCCGCCGGCTGGCGAAGGCCATGGGACTCGACCGCGACTATCTCGCGGACGACGACCTGTCGCTGATTCGCCAGGCGCTGGACTCTCGGGAGCCCAGCATGCAGGGGGTCACGTTCGACGCGCTCATGGAGCGTGGCTGGGTCCGGTTGAGCGTCCCGTCCCCGTACGCGCCGTACGCGAGCGGCGGCTTCCAGACGCCGAGCGGCAAGTGCGAGTTCTACAGCGAGCGCCTGGCACAGGTGGGGCTCGATCCCGTGCCCACGTACACGCCGCCTTACGAGAGCGTGGAACGTGATCCCGGGCTCGTGGCGCGCTGGCCGTTGACGCTGATCTCGTCGCCGGCGCACCAGTTCCTGAATTCGACCTTCGTGAACGTGGACAAGCTGCGCCGCAGCGTGGGCCGCCCCGAGTGCATCATCCATCCAGACGATGCCGCGCCGCGCGAGATCGCGGACGGCGACGAGGTCGAGATCCGCAACGATCGCGGCGCGTTCCGGGTCATTGCGCGAGTGCAGGACGGCATTCGACGAGGAGTCATCTGGGCCCCGTCGGTCTGGTGGACGAAGCTCGCCCCCGATGGCCACAACGCCAACGAGACGACGAGCCAGCGTGTGACGGACATGGGCGGCGGCCCGGTGTTCTACGACAACCAGGTCGAGGTGAGCAGGACCTGACGGTCCCGTGGCGGAGATCCGAGTCAGCGACGGGAACAGGATCGCGCCGGGACGCCTCGACGACGAGACCCGGGCGTGGTCGCTACGGAAGCCAGCTCGTGACCTCCGCCGCCGGGCGGCGCGGCTTCGGTTCGGGTGACTCGGCGGGTTCGCCCAGGTCGATCACGGTCACGATCCGCTCTCCCTCCGGTATGCCGAGCGCCGTGCGCGCCCGCGGGTCTTCCATGACCGCGCCGGTCTTGAGGTGGGTCGCGAGGCCCAGCGCGTGCGCCGCCAGAAGCATGTTCTGCACGGCCATCATCGTGGCGGCGTAGTCCTCCTCGCGCACCTCGGGACTTTCGGCAAGGGTCATGCAGACCGCGATCTGGGCCGGCATCGCGACCGCGGCCGCCGTCACCTTCTCGATGACGGCGCGCGCCGCCTCCGGGTCCTCGACCTTCTTCGCCTTGCGCGCACCCAGCACTGCCCCGTATCCGCGCCGCGCCTCGGGCCCGAGAACGTAGAAGCGCCAGGGCTGCGTCATCCTGTGATTGGGCGCCTGCACGGCGGCCTGCAGGATGCGCTCGATCTCGGCGCGCGTGATCAGCCGGTCGGTGAACGTCCGGACCGAGCGTCGGGTGGCGATGGCGTCGTGCAGGTCCATGAGAGTCGGGTGTCCGGGATCGCAGCCTGCGCTTCGGCCGCTGCGTGTGTCCTCAGCATCATAGTCGCCGCGCGCCTCGCGCGGGGGAGGCCCGTCGAGTTCCCCGCGCGCTCGGGCGCGACGAGGCCGATCTTGGGCCCTACATGGCCAGTATTCCCGAACGCCTTTCGGCCGCCCTCGAGGGCCGCTACCGCATCGAGCGCGAACTCGGCGCCGGCGGCATGGCGACCGTCTACCTCGCCGCGGACCTCAAGCACGATCGTAAGGTCGCCATCAAGGTCCTGAAGCCCGAGCTGGCGGCCGTGTTAGGCGCCGAGCGGTTCGTGCAGGAGATCAAGACCACCGCGGCGCTGAGCCATCCGCACATCCTTCCGCTGTTCGACTCCGGGGAGGCCGGTGGCTTCCTCCGAGGCGTTGCCGAAATACACCGAGGCACGCAGGCCACCGGCCGCACGGATTGGCTGACCGCGGCAAGGCTCGCGCGCGAGGCCATCGCGATCGATTCAGGATTCGCCCTTGCCTGGCGACACCTCGCCGAGTCGCTCGACAACATGAATCTGCCGGGAGCAGACTCCGCGATCACGCGCGCCTACCAGCTTCGCGATCGTCTCTCGGCCCGCGAGCGGCTGATCCCGATTACCGACTCACGTACGCCAACTTCATCCCCTGGTTGCTGGAGCAGGGAAAGATCACCGAGGCTGACTCGATCATCAGCCTCGCCCGACAGCGCTTTCCCGATTTCCCGCGACTGATACTCGGTCAGGCGGATGTCGCCGTGGCGCGTGACTCCGTCTCGCGCGCGGTGGCGCTGCTGGACAGCGCGCTGCAGCAACCCGACAACGTCTATCGCTCGAACGAACTGCGAATGCTTTCCGCCGCGTGAACGAACCGCTTCGGCACCGGGCGCTGGCGGAGATCACCCTGGCAGAGGGCAAGCCACGCGAGGCCGTGGTGGAAGTCGGCAATCGCCATCGGCGAGCGGTATTTCGACCTGCCGGTGATGATCCGCGCCGACTCCTTGTACCTGGCGCCAATCGCGAAACGCCTGGGCGAGCTGTACGAGGCACGCGGCGACCGGGCCAGGGCGGCCGCGTACTACCAGAAGTTCGTGGACGAGTGGAAGGACGCGGATCCGGTCCTGCAGCCACTGGTGCGGGAAGTCCGGCGGAAGCTGGCACTGCTCAAGGACACCGAGCCTCCGGGTTGAGCCTGGTGTGAATCACGGGCGATCGACCGCCTCGCCATGAGTCGTCAGGAAATCGAATTTGGGTGAGAGAAGTCTGGTGCCGCGGCGGAGCGACGGTCATGAGCGCCTGGGGTCGGCGGCGACGGTGGGTCGGGCGGTTTGGGCCCACTCGGCGGCACGCCTCCGCCTCAGGCAGCACAGCGCGCGCCTTCTGCGGCTCCGCCCGGAACGCCGTCCATGTCGCAAGGCCCCGGGTGTGGATTCCGGCGCGCCGGGACAGCACGATCGATCCGAACGCGGCGCTTCGGACAGCGTGATCAACCGTCTTGACAACTGTTGCAGTTGCCGCACCCGTTCGATTCGACGTCACGCCCTGGCGACAGGCCCAGCGTCTCCCTGCTCTCGCCACCGTGAAGTATCCGCGCCTTTCACGATGAGCCAGAACATCAGCAGGAGTTCCGCCAGAGCGCCGAAGGGCAGAATGTAGGGCGACACGATGGTGGCAAGTGGCGGCCATACAAAGGTCAGCCAGCCCGCGCCGGCACAGATCATGACGACGCCGATGAGTCGAGGAATGAACGTTGACGTGAAGATGAGATAGCCGATCAGCAGGTCATAGAGCGCAAACATCACCAGGGAGATGCCGAAGGCCTGGGAATACAGTTTGAGGCACACCAACGCCACCACCTGCAACTGGTCCACGTTGAATGCCGCCAGTAAATGGCTGTCTCGAAGAACGACAAACGGCGCGAGTTGCAGGAGGCCGGCAAAGATCTGAATCGCACATCCCACGAGACTGAAGAACGCCGCGAGCAACGACAAGGTCCGGTTCACCGGTTCGAACAACTTGTAGAAGAGAGCTGTTACCGCGATGTAGATCGCGTTCGCGATGAGACTGACTGCGAAGGCTGATCGATACAACGCCTCATGCGCCAGGATGTTGTTCGCGGTAGCCGCTGCGTCGCCGGAAACCACAAGTCCCTTCGCGAGAAATCCGCCGAGGAAGGCCGCCAGGAAATAGGAGAGGTAGACGACACCGATGGTCCTCGCATGGCGGCGTGGCGAACCTTCTGCAATCCGTTTCATACCTGTGCCTCCCGGTGTCACGATGCCGTCCACGACGCTGCCAACGACGATTACACATGTTGTGCTTTCGTATCGTGGGAACAGTCTGGTCCTGCGTGGTCCTGCGGCGTCACCCATGCTAATCCACACCGCGACGCCCGTCCAACTATCGCTCGACAAGAATGTTCAAGACGCCTGTTGCAGGTGCGACAGGTTCCTCGAGCCATGGGCAATGTGCCCCCTGCCGGCACCGAACCAACGCCACCCGGGTGGTTGCTGATGCGTCTTCGATTCGCGTTTCTGCCGGTTGTACTCGCGGCTTCCGCGTCGTACGCCGATCCCGCAGTCGCGTGGTGGTCGACATCAACCTGGCATACCAGCCCGACGCTGCGCCGCCCGGACGTTACGTGCGGATCGATTTCCGGGTAGGCGAGTGAATGCCGATCCGCTCGCCGTCGAGAGCGCCGTGGCGCAGCAGGTGGGCTTCGCTGACCAGAGTCATCTCACGCGACATTTCCGCCGGCTCGTTGGGGTGACCCCCGGAGTCTTCGCCCGAACCTGATAAGCGCTGCCGGGGGGAGTTTCGCGGGCGATCCTGGACAACAATGTCCATGACGCGCGTCGGAAGTGGCGCAGGTTCGGCAGGATGTCCACGGCGATCCGACGACCGTCTACATCGGCGCGGCCGACGGCGACGTCTGGAAGGCGTGCGATGCCGGCATCGACTGGGCCCCGGTCTTCGACAAGGAGGACGTGAGCGCCATCGTCGCCCTCGCCGTCGTCCGCTCGGCGCACGACACCGTCCGGGTCGGCACCGGTGAGACCTGTGGCCGGCAGCAGAGCGACGGTGACGGACTTCGGAATCGCCAAGGCGCTCGGCGCCTCGGCGGCCCTCGGGCTCACGCGCGTGCTCGCGCCCCGGCGGTACGAGCTCGCGCCGAACGACCCACCCACGTTCGCGGACGCCATCCCCGTTCTCCCTGGGGTCGCCGCCTTGGCCGCTGGCTGCCCGCGCGGCGCGCCGCCGCGTGACGGACGGCGAGACGTCGATTGCCGACCCCGATCCGCTGGGCTATTTTCGCGGCGACTGGCTTCACCAGCTCCCGTGCCCCTGCCTGGATCCTCGTGGCGCCCAGCGACCTGAACGCCCGCCTGCAAGCCGCCCTCGGCGACGCGTACGTCGTCGAGCGCGAGCTGACCGGCGGCGGCATGAGCCGCCTCTTCCTCGCCACCGAGCGCTCCCTCGACCGCAAGGTCGTCGTGAAGCTCCTCCCCCCCGAGCTCGCGAGCGAGGTGAGCGCTGCGCGCTTCAAGCGCGAGATGGACCTTGCCGCACACCTGCAGCATCCGCACATCCTGCCCATCCTCGGCGCGGGATCGGCTGACGGCCTGCTCTACTACCTGATGCCGTACGTGGAAGGGGAGTCGCTGCGCCACCGCCTGACGGACGCCGGGCGCCTCCCGATCGCGCAGGCGGTCCTCATCCTGCAGGAGGTGGCCGACGCCCTCGCCTTCGCGCACGAACGCGGCATCGTCCACCGCGACATCAAGCCGGAGAACATCCTGCTTCAGGCGGGACACGCGGTCGTCACCGACTTCGGCATCGCCCGCGCTCTCTCCGGGACCTCCGCCGGCAACCTGACGGGGACCGGCATCTCGATCGGGACGCCGGGGTACATGGCGCCGGAACAGGCCGTGGGCGATCCAACAGTGGATGCGCGCGCCGACGTGTACGCCCTGGGCATCGTCGGCTACGAGATGTTCACCGGGCGCACGCCGTTCGACGGGCCGTCGGTCCAGGCGATCGTGAAGGCGCACCTCACGGAGGTGCCGAAGCCGCTCGCCACCGTCGCCCCCGGCGTGCCACGGCGCATGGCGGACGCGATCATGCGCGCCCTCGCCAAGGCGCCCGACGAGCGCTTTGCGTCGGCGCGGGAGTTCGTGCAGTACTGTGGCACCGTCGCGGTGGTGCCGGCCGGGCGACGCCCGGTCTCCACAGGCACGGTCGCGACCGCGGCCACGGCCGTCGTGCTGGTGCTCGGTGCCCTCCTGCTGCGTGGCCGCAGCACGCACGCGATGGACCCGAACGTGGTGGCGGTGGCGCCCTTCGACATCCTCGCCCCCGAGCTCTCGCTGTGGCACGATGGGATGGTGGACGTCCTCTCACGCAACCTCGACGGGATGGGGCCGCTCCGCACGATCTCGCCGTCGGTCGTCATCAAGGGATTCCACGGCCGCGCCGACGCCGCCTCCGCCGTCGCCCTCGGCCGCCGCACCGACGCCCGCTATGTGGTCATTGGCCGGCTGGAGCAGGTGGGGACCGACTCCGTCCGCGCCGTCGTGAACGTCGTCGACGTCACCCGCGGGCGCGCCGGGCAGGACGTGGAGCTGCGCGAGGCCGAGTCGTCGATGGATCGCCTCGGCGACTCGCTCGCCGTGCGGCTGGTGCGGAACCTGCCCGCCACCGCGGGCCTCGCCAACCTTCGCCTCAGTTCGTTAGGCACCCGCTCGCTCCCCGCCCTCAAGGCGTTCCTCCGGGCCGAGTCGTTCTTCCGGCGCTCGGAGTGGGACTCGGCGGCCGCGTACTACGGGAACGCAATCGCGCAGGACTCGGGCTTCGCCATCGCCTGGGCGGGGCTCGGCCTGACGTCCGGCTGGAGCACGAACATTGCCAACGCGAACACCGCGGCGTCCCAGTTGCGCGCGGGTGCGCTCAACCACGGACTGGGGCGTCGCGACTCGATCCTCGTCCTCGTCGACTCGCTCATCGTCGCCGCACAGATCACGCTGCCGTCACCCGCCGCGTGGAATCACCTGCGGCGTCTGTATGCCACGATCGACAGCGGGGTCAGGCTCTATCCGCGAGACCCGGTGGCATGGTATGCGTACGGCGACGTGCGCTTCCACTTCCCGCGTGCGCCGGGCATCTGGAGCTCCGACCGCGACGCGCTCGCCGATTTCGACAGCTCCCTCGTGCTCGACTCCACGGCATCGCCGGTGTACACCCACCCGGTCGAGCTGGCGCTGGAGCTGGGCGACATCGCGCGCGCGCGGCGCTACCTGGCATCGGCCATTGCGCAGGTTCCCACCGGCCCGGGCCGCCTGCGTCTCGACATCACGCGGGCGTTCGTCGGCTTCGACGGCGGCCCGCGCCTTCCCGCCATCCTCGATACCGTCGACCGTCTCGACGTCGAGCTGGCCAGCGTTCCCGTGCGCGCGCGCGCCGACAGCGTCGAGGTACTCGCCAGGCTCGGCGCGGAGTGGCTGGCGCGGCCGGGGTACCTGATGGGGAGCACGGCCGCGAGGATGCAGCGGCGGATGGAGGAACTGCTCGGCTATCGGGGCCACGTGCGCGCGGCGATGGCGATTCCCGGCGCGGAGGACATGCCGGACTTTTCCAGCCTGATGCTCCTGGACGCCATCCCGGCGGACAGCGCGCGGGCGGCGATGGCGCGTCGATTCGCGAAGTTGTCGAGCGTCTCGAACGAGGGCGACGTCGTGTACTGGGCGTCCATCGGTGACACCGCCCGCGTACGCGGCGTCGCCGACTCGGTTCGGATCGTGATGAGCGCGGACTCCGGCCTGCCGCCCTGGCTGCTGCGCTACTTCCAGATGGAGACCCAATCGTTGCTGGCGCTCGCGAGGGGTGACTCTGCCGACGCCCTTCGGCAGCTGGACGCGGTTCCCGATTCGTTGTGCATCGGCTGCGGCGGTCCGATCAACTATGTGCACGCGCGGCTGCTGGCGGCTGTCGGTCGCGACCGCGACGCGTACAACCTGCTCTCGGTTCGTGACGAGGACATGATCGCCAGCGCGCTGGTGGTGCCGCGGACGCTGGAGCTGGCGCGGGTGGCGGAGCGGCTGGGAAAGGCGCGCGAGGCGGTGGACGCGTACGCGTTCGTGGTGGCGGCGTGGGACCGGGCGGATCCGGAGCTGGCGCAGATCGTGAAGGAGGCGAGCGCGGCGTTGCGGCGACTGGCGGGGGATCGGGCGCACCCGGGGCACTGACCTCCGACAGCGCCGCCCTGGCCATCCTCGGGATGGGCTCGCTGTGGAGGGACCCGGCTGGCGGCCTCCTCGCGCTTGTCATGTCTGCGGCGCTGGCGAGGTACGCCCGCTCCCTCGCGCGCGCGGCCCGCGGCGGCGACGTGCCTCAGGGAATGGTTGTGCGCTGCCGCCGGAACGCCTCCATCATCCGGAGCAGTTCCGCGTTCGTGAACGGCTGCCATCCGTGCGGCTTCATCGGCCGTCCGTACTCGAAGGTGAAGTTCGCCGGCGGGTTCACAAGCTTCTTCGACTCCTGCTCCATCAGGTACACGGCGAGGTTCAGGTAGTAGTTGTCCATGTCGCCCACGTAGACGTGCATCTTGCCGGAGAGCGCGGGCCCGATGCGCGACCAGTTCTGCCGCAGGTTCCACGTCAGGTCGTCGCCGTGGTCACGCCAGTACGCGGCGACGTCCTTGTCGATCACGCCGGTGGCGCGGTCCCACAGGCGCCTGGGGTAGCCGTCGGCGCCGACCGGTCCATACGCGGCGTCCCACGCATCGAACTGCTGGCCGCTGCGCGCCTTGCTGCCAAGCACGGCCTCGAGGCGGCTCATCAGGCGGAAGGAGAGCAGGTCCTGTCCCTCGGGCGTGCGGCTCATCGACCGTTCGGGCACCGGCGGCTGTGCGTTGTTGGGGAAGAACGCATTCGAGTCGGCGTAGATGTCCACGGTCTGGTTGCGGCGGAAGTCGACCGGGTCGGGATACATGCACCAGGCGCCGCCGAAGAAGTCGGGGCGCTGGATCTGGAGCGCGGCACACTCCCACCCGCCGGTCGATCCACCGGTCAGGAAGCGCGCGTTGGCTTCGGGGACCAGGTGGAAGCGGCGCTCGAGCTCGGGCACGAGTTCCGTGAGCAGGGCATCCTGATAGGGTCCGTTGTTCGCCGAGTTCACGGCGTACGAGTCGTCGTAATACGGCGTGGGGTGCTGCCAGGTGATGGCGACGAAGCGCGGGAAATCGTCGCTCGTCCAGGACTTCGCGAACTCCGCGCCGCTCTCGCGCGCACTGGTGGGCACGGGATCCCAGACGCTCGGCGCACCGCCTCGCCCACGACCGCCACCCCTGCCGCCACGGCCTGTGACCGGTTCGTCGGGATCGACGAAGCCGAACGGCGCGCCGAGCCCGAAGTGCCCCTGGCTGTAGATGGCCGGATAGCGCGTGGCCGACGTCGGGTCGAAGCCCTTCGGGAGGAGCACCGTGGCGCCGATGTAGATGGGCGCGCCCCAGAACTTCGACAGCAGCGCGCTCTGTATCCTGATGTGCTTCACCCAGCGCGTGTCGGTCGGCATGGTGACCGGCGGCAGCTTCTTCGTGAGCGCCAGGCGCATGACGCCAGGCGCCGCCGGATCGAAGTGCACCTTCACGACTTCGCTCACCAGGTTGCCGGGTGACGAGGACCAGTGCTGTCCTTCCCACTGGTCGGCGTGCACCCAGATCGTGTGGCCGTCGGCGCGATGGAACTGCGTGTAGACGTTGAGCACCGCCTGCGCGTAGTAGTCGCCGGCCGGCATGTGCGCCATGTCCTCGAAGGGGAAGCCGGGCACATGTGGGCCGACGGTGACGGGTGTGCCTGGGGTCCACCGGTCAACGTCGGTTCCATAAAACGGCACGCTGCCGCCGTAGCTGCCGGCCTGGAAGCGCGGCTCGCGCGTGTCGGTACGCCCGAAGATGATGAAGAGTCGGCCGGTGGTGGGGCCGCTCGCGGCGGAACGATCGAGCGTGACGCTCACCTGCTGCGCGGCGGCGGGCGTCGTCGTCAGGCAGGCGACCGCGAGCGCCGTCGTGATCGTGGAACGGCAGCGCATGAGTTCGCTCCTCGGGGAGGGTCGGCTGACCGCCAGGGCGGTCGGAGTCCAAACATGTGGTCGCGCGCCCGTCGCGGCGAAAGGCCCGGTCCGCTCGGTCGCGATGCGCGCATGACGCGCGCATGACGCGTTCATGACCCGAGTGCTGCGACAACGCCGACGCCGACACATTCACTCGCCTTGCAGTGACGCTGTCACACGGCGCAATATCGGGGCGTCGCTTCCTGCATCCGGAGCTCACGATGCCTCGCCCGCTCGCTGCCCTCGTCGCTCTCGTCGCCGCCACTATCATGGTTGTGGCGACTCCCCCCAACGCAAACGCCCAGCGCGGCGGACGGGGAGGTCGCGGCGCCGGACCCGCCGACGGCGGACCCAACGGCCTCGGCGCACTCCACTTCCGCTTCCTCGGCCCCGAGGGCAATCGGGTCGCTGCGATCACCGGCGTCCCCGGTGATCCCACGACCGTCTACATCGGCGCTGCCGACGGCGGCGTCTGGAAGACGTCCGATGCGGGCATCGATTGGCAGCCCGTCTTCGACGGGCAGGACGTGGCCGCCATCGGTGCCCTCGCCGTCGCCCAGTCGGCCCACGACGTCGTCTGGGCCGGCACCGGGGAGACCTGGCTCATCCGCCCCTACTATGCGTTAGGCGACGGGGTCTACAAGTCCACCGACGCCGGCCGCACCTGGCACCACATGGGGCTCGAGCAGACCGGCCGCATCTCGCGCATCGTCATCGACCCGCAGAACGCGAATTCCGTCGTACGTCTGCGCGCTGGGGCAGGGCTTCCGCCCGCAGCGCGAGCGCGGCGTCTTCCATACCACCGACGGCGGCACCACCTGGAAGCAGGTCCTCGCCGTCAACGACAGCACCGGCTGTTCCGAGCTGTCGATGGACCCCAACGACCCGCAGACGCTCTTCGCCGGCACCTGGCAGCTCGACATCAAGCGCTGGGACCTGCACTCGGGCGGACTCGGCAGCGGCGTGTACGTGACCCACGACGGCGGCAGGCACGTGGACGCGCCTCGCCGGCCACGGGCTCCCCCCGGCGGACCACCCGCTGGGCAAGATCGCGGTGGCAATAGCGCCAAGCAATCCGGACCGCGTCTACGCGCTCATCCAGGACGCGCCGGCGCCGGGGCTGTATCGCTCGAATGATGGAGGCGGCAACTGGGAGCTCGTCAACCAGTCGCACCTGCCTGACGAGCGCTCGCCGTACTACACGCGCATGGCCGTGTCACCCGACGACGAGAACCTGCTGTACTTCCCGTCGGTGGCGTTCACGATGTCGCTCGACGGCGGCACGAACGTCTTCCAGGCCGGGCGTGGCGGCGGCGGCGGCGGCGGCGGGCGGGGCGGGCGCGGGGGACGGGGCGGGCGTGGTGGCCGCGGCGGCGGCGGGCCGGCGATCGGCTCGCCCGGCGGCGACAACCACGACGTCTGGATCGACCCGACGAATGCCGATCGCGTGCTCGTCGCCAACGACGCCGGCGTCTCGATCAGCGACAACCGCGCCGAGAGCTATCGCCGGTCCCTGCTCCCGATCTCGCAGGTCTATCACATCTCGGTGGACAACGAGATCCCGTACAACGTGATGGGCAACATCCAGGACAAGTCGTCGTTCCGCGGGCCGAACCGCTCCACCGGCGGCCGCGGCGGCATTCCGCTCAGCAACTGGCAGAACACCGGCGGCTGCGAGGACGCGTATGCCGTGCCCGACCCGACCGACCCCGAGGTCGTCTGGTCCGGCTGCGACAACGGCCGCGTGGTGCGGATGGACTATCGCAACGGCATGGCGCGCGACGTGAGCGCGTGGCCGATCACCAGCTACGGCTGGGCGCCGGCGGACATGAAGTACCGCTGGGACTGGGTCACCCCGCTCGCCATCTCGCCGCACAACCACAACCGCGTGTACGTCGGCGCGCAGGTGGTCTTCATGACCGAGAACGGCGGCCAGAGCTGGAAGGTGATCAGCCCCGACCTGACGACCAACACCAAGTCGCACCAGGGGAACTCGGGCGGCATCACGTCGGACAACCTCACCACGTACGACGGCGGCACGCTCTATTCAATCGCCGAGTCGCCGGTGAGGGCCGGCGTCATCTGGACCGGGAGCGACGACGGGCAGGTGAACGTCACGCAGGACGGTGGCGGCCACTGGACGAACGTGACGAAGAACATCCCCGACCTGCCGCCGTGGGGGACGGTGTGGTGCGTGGCGCCGTCGCGCTTCGACGCCGGCGCGGCGTACGTCGTGGAGAACCTCCAGCACATGGGGAACTACGACGCGCTGGTCTACAAGACGACCGACTATGGCAAGAGCTGGAAGCTCATCTCGTCAGGCGTGCCCAAGGGCGTGAACTCCAGCGCCCACGTCATCGTCGAGGATCCGGTGCGCAAGGGCATGCTGTACCTCGGCACCGACAACGCGCTGTACGTCACCTGGAATGACGGCGGGAGCTGGACGCGCATCCGCAACGACCTTCCGCCGGCGCCCATCTACTCGATGCAGGTGCAGCCGCGCTTCAACGACCTGGTGATCGCGACCCATGGCCGCGGCGTCTTCATCCTGGACGACGTCACGTCGCTGCGGTCGTGGGACACCGCGCGGGCGGCGGACTTCACCGTCTTCGACCCGCGCCCGGCGTATCGCTTCCGCGTCGACGAACGACGCGCGGGAGTCGGACGTGGGCGGGCACGTGCAGGGGGAGAACCCGCCCTACGGCGCCGACATCGACTTCGCGCTGCAGCGCGCCGTTCCCGACGTGGAGATCACAATCACCGGTGCCAACGGGGACTCGATCCGCACGCTGACCGAAGCCGGGCATCCCGGGTTGAATCGTGTCTGGTGGGACCTGCGGTACGAGTCGGGCTCGCGGATCGTTATGCAGGTGCCGCCGCTGTACGAGCCGTGGGCGCCGGCCGAGCGCAATTACGCGGCGTACGGCACGCGGATCCCGCCGTCGGGGCCGATCGTTCCCCCGGGCACCTACCGGGTGCACGTGAAGGCGGGCACGCAGCAGAAGACAGTCTCGCTCACCGTGCTGCCCGACCCGCACTCGCCGGGGACGACGCAGACCATCACGGCGCAGGTGACGTTCGTCAGGCAGGTGCTGGCGGAGATCGACCAGGTGGCGCAGATGGGGAATCACCTGGAGACGCTGCGCAAGATGGGGCAGGACGCGTCGGCCACGGCGGCGAAGGACCCGTCCAAGAGCGCCGTGGTGCAGGAGGCGAAGGCGTTCGACGACAAGCTGAGCGCGGTCGAGGCGAAGATGATCGACCTGCGCAACACCGGACGCAGCGAGGATGCGTTCCGGCAGCCGGTGCAGCTCTACGAGCGGATCAGCTGGATGATCGGGCAGATGATCGGCGGCAACGGCAGCGGCGGCGGCGACCTGGGTCCCACGGCGCAGCAGGTGGCGGTGAACGAGGGGTTCAAGCAGGAGCTGGCGGCGATCAAGGCGCAGTACGATGCGCTGATCAAGACCGAGGTGCCGGCGTTCGAGGCGATGTTGAAGAAGAACGGGATCAACCCGGTGGTGCCGTAGCGGTCCTCGGCTCCGCGTCGGGACGAAGCGCGCCGCCGCGAGGTGGCGCGCTTTGGTTTTTCTGGGCGGGCGCTGCGTGCGGTGGGTCGCCGACGGGGTTCGGGGTTGTGGCGCGACCCGGCGCGCCCCCGGGATCGTGGCGCGCCGCCCTTTACTCGTGGTGGGCGCCGGCGGGAGGCGTGACGGGCGGCTGGGCGAGACGGTGAGTAACCGCCTTGGGTGCACCGCGTGCCGCGGCCAGGCCGCGGCGGGTTGCCGGTCGGGGCGGCGGGATACACGTTCATGTATTCCAGCTTGGCGCGCCGGGATGTTTCGCCGAGGACTGCGGAGTATTCCGAGGCACCCGCGTTGCGCAGGTTCGCTGGCGCGTATGGCGGCGTGGCAGAGCCGTGATATCCCGAACGCGCGGCACCAGATTACAGTGCGCAGCGCCGTCGAATGTGCGTTAGCCAACAACACTGTTCACCGGAGGGACGGCTTGCGGATCTTCGACTATGCCAAGGTTGCCGAGTGGGATAGCCGTCTCGCCGTGCTGGCGGACATGGCTGAGCCAGAACGATGGACCTATCAGTCAGTGCCGGATCGCTCCCCACTTCCCGTGCTCGACTCCTACGTTCGGT
Source organism: uncultured Gemmatimonadaceae bacterium (assembly GCA_963761075.1). GTDB lineage: Bacteria > Gemmatimonadota > Gemmatimonadetes > Gemmatimonadales > Gemmatimonadaceae > CAVXFN01. The sequence continues at coordinate 4,032,779 of CAVXFN010000004.1, read as the reverse complement.
ACACCTTTGTTCGCGTTCAAGAGCAGAACAAGATCGCGGAATCGGAAAGGACCGCCTGTTTCAACACTGGACTGCTTGACACCGAACCAGAAGAGGAAATATTCGGCGTCTTTCGTCTCTCCGATCTCTACGATCCAGCGGCACCGATCGGACCAACGAACAAGAAGTGGTTCCTCACGGCATGGGCGAGGTCTGCCGAGCGTCAATTGACGGACTTCTTCCTCGAGCTGCCAGCGCTAGCGTCCTACTGGTCCGATCCCGCTGAACTGGTATTCAACCCGCAGCTTCAGGTTCAGCTCAACCTCGATCACATTATTCACGATAACCTCAATCGCTTTCCGATGGAGCTTGGGGGACACCTCGACGTCAACGGCATTCCGACTGATCTCGCCGCGACACCCGATATCGAGGCCGAGCCGGTCCCTCCAACTGCGACCCCCTCAGGGGTGGATCTGACTGCCGATGTTCCGTTGGCAACACGAAATGCGCTCGAGGGCGCTATGAAACACAGCATTCGCCTGGCCCAGCGGAGCTACAGAATCGCCGTGCCACAGTTCCATTACGGCAAGATTCAGCTGCTATTGCCGATCGACTCTTCGAAACGCATCAAGACCGGATCTTGCGCTTACACTGGAGCGCCACGGTGCGTGGTATCGGGCCGCCACCGTTCTCTATCCCGATTGGGCGTACCGGCAGGCGCGCTTGCTGTCACGCCCAAATAGCGAATGGCTTGGCGGCTTCAAGACCGACACCGTGGCACTCGTTGGCTAACGATCGTTGCAGCAGACCGGCGATAGGCTGCACCCTCCTCGCTCTGCCGTGACAGTTCTTGGACGTCGACAGGCTCAATTGTAGCTTCCGTTGAGAAGCCGCTGCGGTTCCGCCGGCTCTCGATGCAACAACCTCTCCTCACATGGCAGACGAACAGGAAACTACGTGGGCAGCAGTGGCCGGCCGATCACTCGCCTTCCTGTGCTTGGTGCAGGCTGACCTCCGAGACAAGGACCTGGCGACGCAGGGACAATTTCTCGAATCCTTGGGGAGTATCGCGCAAGGATGCGGCAGCCATGTTGGGCACTTCATACGCTTCGTTGTCCGAACTCTATCGTCGGGCCAAGACAAGGAAAAGGGAAATGGAAGCGTGCCGCGAAAAAACGCCGCTAGGACAAGCACCAGCGTCCCTGACGCCGAAGTTCGCACCCGAACGGCAAATAGGTCGAGTGGCCAATTTGCTCGCGCTCTTGCTCGTTAAGGGCGAACTCCAGCCGGAGAAGATCCGCGTCCTCAGTGCGGTCGGCTACGCCAATACCGAAATCGCCGAACTACTCGGAATGACGGCAAACGCCATCACAGTCTCGCTTTATCAGCAGCGAAGACGAAAGTGACGCGCCATGCCTCGAATCGATCAACAACTCCTTCAGCGGCTGAAGAATAAGACGGGGCTCAGTCAAAGCCGCGTTTATGCCTTGATCGACGAGAAAGTGCGAACGGCACACCTACCGCGCCATCTCGCGGCAGTCGCCGTCGCAGCCGAGCGCGGCGTCAATATCTCGCGATTCGCATCGGAGGACGATCTTGCGGCAATGAGGAACGCGGCAGTAGCCCAAGCTCCGTCCGCGGTGATAGTTCCTGCACCAACGCGTAGCCGACCCAAGTCGAAGAGCAAAGAAGCGCCAAGACGACGTGGAACTAGTGTGTTCGTTGTCCACGGGCGCGATCTCGACGCCCGCGATTCGGTATTTGCGTTTCTTCGGTCGCTGGCACTAAAGCCTCTGGAATGGAATCAAGCGCTTCGGTTGACGAAGAAAGGGTCTCCGTATGTAGGCGAGGTACTCGATGCCGCGTTCAGCGAAGCAGCTGCCGTAGTCGTTCTCCTCACTCCAGACGACGAGGCACGGCTTAAACCTGAGTTCCTCCAGCCGCGAGATCCCGTGCACGAGCGGAATCTCACGGGGCAGGCTCGGTCGAATGTTCTTTTCGAGGCCGGAATGGCTTTCGGCAAGAGTCCGATTCGACTATTCTGGTGCAGCTGGGCGATCTTCGTCCCTTCAGCGATGTTGGCGGGAGGCACGTCATCCATCTGAGTGATAGTCCGACGAGTCGGCAGGAGTTTGCCACTAAGCTGGCGAATGCTGGCTGCAACGTAGATACGTCCGGTACCGATTGGCTGACTGCGGGCTCATTCGTGACCACGGCTCCTCGCGTTCGCCCGCGAAGAAGGCGCTAGACGTTCCTGATCTTACGGCCGTGCAGCCTAAGGTCGGCTGCAGCTGCCAGGAAATGGCTGTTGATTGTGCACGCTCAGCACGCACCGTTATTGGATTCTCTTGCAGCTGAGCTGGCGCGTTGGTCGGCCGCACCACCCAGCCCGCGTGCCCGGTCGGCGACTCGGAAACGTCAAACCGCGCGGTGCTTCCGGATATGTTGCCGAGCATCGTGCACCTGGTCGAGATCCTCAGGCGCCGCGAGGAAAAGACGCTGGAGTTCAAGCGTGACCTGTCCTCCCCGGGCGGGGCGCTCAAGACCATCGTCGCCTTCGCCAATACGGCCGGCGGCACTCTCCTCGTCGGCGTGGAGGACCGCACCCGCCACGTTCGCGGCGTGCCCGTCGCCCTCCGCCTGGAGGAGCGTCTCGCCAGCCTCGTGAGCGACCGCATCGGCCCGCGCCTCGTCGCGGAAATCGAGATCCTCCATTGGCGCCGGTCGCAGGTGCTGGCCGTGCAGGTCCATCCGAGCCCGAGTCGGCCGCATTACCTGATCCGCGAGGGCCCCACCGCCGGCGTCTACGTCCGCGTGGGCTCCACGAATCGGCGCGCCGATGCCGAACTGATCGACGAGCTGCGGCGCTTCGTGCGGGGCGAGGATCTGCCGCGCAGCGTCTCGAAGCTGCGCAACCGGGTGATCGGCCGGGTCTTCCACGCGCTCGGCCTGATCGAGCAATGGGGCAGCGGTGTCCAGCGCATGACCGCCGCGTGCCAGGCGGCCGGCCTCCCCGCGCCGGTCTTCGAGGAGATCGCCACGCGCTTTCGTGTGACCATTGCCACGACCCGGGTCGGCCCGAGGGTGGTCGAGGACACGGACCAGGCCATCCTGGATGCGCTCCGCGGAGCCAAGGGACGCGCCACGAGCGAGATCGCCGCGACGATCGGCCTCTCTCCCCGCGCGACTCGCACGCGGCTCGCACGCCTCGTCGGCCGCGGGCTCGTGCGCGAGATCGGCACCGGGCCGCAGGATCCGCGGCGGCGATATTTCCTGGCCGAGCGAGGCCCCGCATGAGCCCGACGCCCGAGCAGCAGGCCCGCCACGACATCGACGCCGCACTGGAAGCCGCGGGTTGGATCGTCCAGGACCGCGACGACGATGAACCTCGCCGCCGGGCCGGGCGTCGCCGTCCGCGAGTTCAAGATGGCGCCCGGGCACGGCTTCGCCGACTACCTGCTCTTCGTGAAGGGCAAGGCCGTCGGCGTGCTCGAGGCCAAGCCGGCCGGCTACGCGCCTGACCAACGTGGAGCTGCAGGCTGACAAGTACGCGACCGGCCTCCCCGCCGGGCTCAACCCGCCCGTGCACCCACTTCCGTTCCTCTACCTGAGCACCGGCGTCGAAACCCGCTTCATCAACGGCCTCGACCCCGACCCGAAGACGCGCGCCATCTCCGCCAACCTCCCGCAGATCCACCGGCCCGACGACGCTCGCCGAGTGGATCGCGGCCGAGACGCTCGACGCCTGGGTGAAGCGGCTGCACGCCGAGGGCGGCGGCCTCTACACCGCGGCCGACGACCCCGGCCCGCCTCCTTCCGCGCGCGCATCACGACGATGCCGCCGCTCGAACACGGCTCGCTCTACCCGAACCAGATCGAGGCGGTGACGAACCTCGAGCACTCCTTCAAGAAGAACCGTCCCCGCGCGCTGATCCAGATGGCGACCGGCTCGGGCAAGACGATCGCCGCCATCACCGCCATCTACCGGCTCATCAAGTACGGCGGCGCGCGCCGGGTGCTCTTCCTGGTGGACCGGAGCAACCTCGGCGAGCAGGCCGAGAAGGAGTTCCAGGGCTACCGCGCCCCCGACAGCCATCGGCTCTTCACCGAGTTGTACAACGTCCAGCGCCTCTCCTCGAACACCATCATGGACTCGAGCCGCGTCGTCATCTCGACGATCCAGCGGGTCTACTCGATGCTCAAGGGCGAGCCCGACCTCGACCCCACGCTGGAAGAAGCCTCGCAGTTCGAGACCGGCGGCGCCGCCCTCAAGGAGCCGCTGCCGGTGGTCTACAACGCCGCCTTCCCGCCCGAGTACTTCGACGTGGTGGTGATCGACGAGGTGCACCGCTCGATCTACACCCTGTGGCGGCAGGTGGTGGAGTACTTCGACGCCTTCCTCGTCGGCCTCACCGCCACGCCCAGCAAGCAGACCCTCGGCTTCTTCAACAAGAACCTCGTCATGGAGTACGACCACGCGCGCGCCGTGGCCGACGGCGTGAACGTGGACTTCGAGGTCTACAACATCCGCACCAAGATCACCGAGCAGGGCGCCACCGTCGAAGCGCACCCCGACACGATGCTCGGCTACCGCGACCGCCAGACCCGCGCGCTGCGCTGGGAGTCGCCCGACGAGGACCTCTCCTACGACCCGAACGAGCTGGACCGCCGCGTGGTGGCGAAGGACCAGATCCGCACCATCATCCGCACGTTCCGCGACCGGCTGCCGGTGGACATCTTCCCCGGCCGCAGGGAAGTACCCAAGACGCTGATCTTCGCCAAGGACGACAGCCACGCCGAGGACATCGTCGAGATCGTGCGCGACGAGTTCGGCCGCGGCAACGCGTTCTGCCAGAAGATCACCTACAAGGTCACCGCCGCAAATCCGCGCGACCTGATCCAGGCCTTCCGCAACCAGTACGAGCCGCGGATCGCCGTGACCGTGGACATGGTGGCGACGGGCACCGACATCAAGCCGATCGAGATCGTGATGTTCATGCGCGCGGTGAAGAGCCGCGTGCTCTTCGAGCAGATGAAGGGGCGCGGCGTGCGCGTCATCGACCCGACGACCTGAGGGCCGTGAGCGGCGAGGACGCCGTCGCCAAGACGCACTTCGTGATCGTGGACTGCGTCGGCATGACCGAGACCCAGCTCGCCGACACCCAGCCGCTCGAGCGCCAGCGCACGGTGAGCCTGAAGGCGCTGCTGGAACACGTGGCGATGGGCGGCACCGACCGGGACGTCTCTCGTCGCTCGCGAGCCGCCTCGCGCGGCTCGACAAGCAGTGCGGGCCCGAGGAGCAGGCAGCGTCGCGGACGCGTCGGGCGGGGTGACGCTCCCAGCGATCTGCGGCGCGATCGTGGACGGCCTCGACCCCGACCGGCAGATCGCCGAGGCGCGCCGCCGTTCGCGGTGGCCGCGGAGGCGGAGCCGACCGAGGCGCAGGTCAAGCAGGCCGCCGAGCCCTTCTCAAGCGCGCCACCGAGCCGCTGGCTACGAAGCCTGCGCTTCGTAGCCTCCTCGTGACCTCAAGCGCGAACTCGAGCAGGTGATCGACGAGGTCTCCGAGGACGAGCTGCTGGAGGCCGGCGCGAGCCCCGAGGCGAGGGAGAAGGCGCGGTCGCTCGTGGCCGACTTCGAGCGGTTCATCGAGGAGCACAAGGACGAGATCGACGCGCTCCAGTTCTTCTACGCGCAGCCGTACCGAGCGCCTCTCGTTCAAGGACATCAAGGCCCTGGCCGAGGCCATCAAGGCGCCGCCGCGAGCGTGGACGCCGGAGAAGCTCTGGCGCGCCTACGAGACGCTGGCGAAGGACAAGGTCGCGGCGCGTCGGGCAGCGGCTGCTGACGGACATCGTCTCGCTGGTACGCTTCGCGCCCACCAGGACGAGGAGCTGGTGCCGTACCCGAGCAGGTGCAGCGAGCGGTTCCAGGCCTGGATGGCGCAGCAGGAGAACCGCGGGCGGGCGTTTACTGCCGAGCAGCGCGCTGGCTGGAGATGATGCGCGACCACATCGCGACGAGCCTGGAGATGACGCTAGAGGATCTGGACTACGCGCCGTTCGCGGAGGCGGGGGACGGGGGAAGGCGGCGCAGGTGTTCGGGGGGGAGCTGGGTGAGGGTGCTGGATGAGCTGAACGGAGTGTTGGCGGCGTGATGTTCAAGACCAAGCATATTCCTGACGGCTGGACTCGAGGACGCTCGGTGAGATCTGCCGATGGTCCACGGAGCATCGACCCGTCGGAGCCACTGAGGAAGCTTTCGAGTCTTACACGTCCCAGCGCTTTCCATCGGCGCTACCGGGAATATCGTTACGATAGCGAGTTCGGCTCGACCAGTGAGGCTCCTCGAGCCGGACGGGTGTATCTCGAAGATCAGCCCGCGACAAGCGTCTGATCGTGGGCTATCGCGGCGAGACCGCCTAGATCGGCTCAAGCGATTGTATCGGTTCTCCCAACGCAGGCGTTGCCCGAACTTCCTCGCATACTTCACGCGGCAGGTCATGCGTTCCCAACTACCTGACGGGAACGAGCTGCCGTCGGCGGATCACGATGCGGGTCAAGCCGCGATCGTTGTCCCGGATCCGTTCGGCTCCGCTACAGCCGAGCAGCACCGCATCGTCGCCGCCCTCGAGTCCTACTTCACCCGGCTCGACGACGCCGTGGCGACGCTGGAGCGGGTGCAGCGCAACCTGAAGCGCTACCGGGCCTCGGTGCTCAAGGCCGCCGTCGAAGGGCGCCTGGTGCCGACCGAGGCGGAGCTGGCCCGCGCCGAGGGCCGCGAGCTACGAGCCCGCCTCGGTGCTCCTCGATCGCATCCTTGCCGCGCGCCGCCGCCGCTGGGAGGAGGCCGAGCTGGCGAAGATGACGGCCAAAGGGAAGGCGCCGAAGGACGACAAGTGGAAGGCGAAGTACGTGGAGCCGGTCGCGCCGGACACGAGCGAACTGCCCGAACTTGCCCCAGGGTGGTGCTGGCCGACGGTCCGCGCAGTGGCGGAGTGCCTCGATAGCCAGCGCATTCCGGTAAGCAAATCGGAGCGAGCGAAGAGGGCAGGACATATCCCGTATTACGGGGCGAACGGTCAAACGGGCTGGATCGATTCACCACTCTTCAATGAGCCGTTGGTACTCGTGGTTGAGGACGAGACGTTCACGGGCCGGACAGAGCCATTCTCATACATGATCGAAGGGCCGGCGTGGGTGAACAACCACGCGCACGTTCTTCGCCCCCGTAAGCCTATATCAGCGCAGTTCCTCAACTATTCATTGATGTTCTACCCATTTATTCCCCTTACCACTGGTACTACCGCCCGCCGAAAACTCACGCAGAAGATGCTGATGTCAGCTCCGTACCCGTTGCCGCCGTTGGCAGAGCAGCAGCGAATCATCCGGGCGGTTGAGCTCCGTCTCTCGGTAAGGGAGCACGCCTCGTCCGACCTCGGCTCCCAATTCACCCGAATCACGCGCCTCCGTCAATCCATCCTCAAGTGGGCCTTCGAGGGCCGCCTCGTGGACCAAGATCCGACCGACGAGCCCGCGCCAGTTCTCCTCGAACGCATCCGCGCCGAGCGCCGCTCCCAAGCCATGGCGATGGCTGTCGAGGGCGCAGCCGTCGTGCCGCACCAGAAGGCTCTAGCGCCTGAATGCACCTCGCCCGCGTCGAAACCCGAAACTACCGCTGCCTGCGGGAGCTGAACGTCGAGTCCCCGCCCCGGCCTGAATGTGCTCGTCGGCCGGAACAACCTCGGCAAGACAAGCCTTATGTCCGCCATCCGACACGCGCTTGGCCCCGGGGCGAATCGGCAGGAACCGCTCTGGCTGAGCGAAGACGACTTCTACCGAGAGATCAATGGCCCCCGGGCCACAGAACTGTCTCGTCGTCCTGACGTTTCGAGGCCTCTCGGGAGGCAGACCGGGCGTTCTTCTACGAGATTGTGGACTTCGACCCGGATAACGTCGCGGACTCGCCGGCGGTCATCCGCTTCCTGGCCAACTGGCCGGAGGGGAGGAAGCGGCCCGTGGTGCGGCGGTCCGGCGGCCCCGCTGCGGCCGGCGCTCTCGAGGTCCCGAGTCAGATCTTGGATGCGCTCTCGGTAACCTTCCTCCCGGCGCTCCGCGACGCAGAGGCCCACCTCGCACCCGGCATGAGAAGTCGCCTTGCCCTGATGCTGTCCGACATCGCCCGGCGGCGCGGTGCTGGGGCGCAGGATACGATTCTGGGATCTTCTCCCTGGCGAACAAGGAGCTTGAACACCAACTGCACCGATCAGCCAGGCCCACACATCGCTCAAGACGACGACGGAGAACATCGCCGGTGGTAGCCACTATGCCGAGCCCGCGATCCGCGCGAGTTCAGTCGACTTCGAGCGCATCCTGCGGACGCTCCAAGTACAAGTGCCAGGCGCCCCCGTCAAGGGTCTCCATGCCACGGGACTCGGCTACAACTTTTGGCTAACATGGCCGTCGTCCTCGAGCACCTCAATGCGCCCGTCGACAACGAGTCTCCGCTGCTCATGGTGGAAGAGCCAGAGGCGCATCTCCACCCGCAGCTGACCTCCTTGCTCGCGGACTACCTCTCTTTCACGACGCCCGCCGGGAGCGCGCCGCATACGATTGTTTGACGCACTCGCCGACTCTCGTTGCCGCCATCCCGACGGACCGGGTCCACGTGTTCTTTACCGACCGGGATGCATCGCGACAGGTGCGCTGCAATTCGTTGAGCCGCGCCGAGCTCACGCCGCGCGAGACGGGGTCTGTCCGCCGAATGATGGACGTGACCCGCGCGAGCCTGTACTTCGCGAAGGGTCTCATCCTCGTCGAGGGTGTGTGCGAGGCGCTCCTCCTCCCGGCGCTCGCGAAGCGGCTCGGGCGCGACCTGGCGAAGCATCACGTTGCGGTGGTGCCCCTGTGCGGGGTCGCATTCGAGACGTTTAAGCAACTCCCCGGTCCGGCGGCATTCGGCGTCGAGACGGCGATCGTCACGGACGCCGACCCGCCAATCCCGGAGAAATCGAAGCAGCCCTGGAACGAACTCGTGCCCGAGGCAGGAAGCAGACGGTCAGTTCGTCCTCTCGGCGCGGACGAAGAAGCTCCTCAAGTCGTTCAACGGGCACCCGACCGTTCGGGTGTACCATTCTGCAGCTCACCTTAGAATACGACCTAGCGGAGGCCGGAGAGGACAACGCGCGCGCCATCGCAGAAGCGTGGGAGCGGTGCTTCGACGGCCAAGCGCGCACGCTGACACGGGCCATGGTCGAGGCGAAGGGACTCACGCGTCGCGACAGGGCCCTCGCGGTGTGGCGGGGCATTTGCCTCGCAGCGTCGACGGGGAGCAAGGCGGAACTCGCGCAGCATCTCACGGACATGCTCAGCGACCAGGCGGCGTGCCCGGGCTTCGTCGTGCCGCCCTATCTCGCGGCCGCTATAGAGTACGTGTGCCCGGCGGACGTACCACACGCGCCAATACTGCCGCATGCGAACGGCCACGCCTGACCAGCGCGCGGTCATCGAGAATGCGGCACGCGTTCGACTCGTTCGCGCGGCCCCCGGGAGTGGAAAGACGTGGATGGTCGCCGAGATCATCGGCACGGAACTCGCGCGCTGGACACAGCGGCACGCCGGTCTCGCCGCGCTCTCGTTCACACGCGTCGGTGGCGAAGAAATCCGGAACGCGCTGGGCCGCGATCTCGGACATCCGCATTTCGTCAACACGATCGACGCGTTCCTCTTCCGCTACGTCGTTCGGCCCCCACATTCGGCGCCTCGATCCCAAGGTCCAGGCCGTGGAGCTCATTCCCCCTGACTGGGAACCCGGTGTCATTTGGTCCGGGAAGAACCTCCCGAAGGGGCTGCAACCCTGTACGCGTGCGTTTGGACGGGGCGTGATGCCGCCGGCAATCCGATCCTCTCGAAACAACTCAAGTCCGGCGACTGGGTGCAGCTCGACTCGACGGAGCAGCAGAAGGTCGTTGAGATCAAGCAGGAGGAGCGCCGTGTGCGCGGCCGCATCACCATTTCTGATTCCACTATGCTCGCAAGCCAGCTGGTGCGTCTCCCGGTGCATGGGCCACTCGTGCGGTCGGAGATCATCCGCCGGTTCCCGCTCATCATCGTGGATGAGTTGCAGGACACCACCGGGTTCCAGGCGGAGAGCCTCCGTGACCTCATCGCGGACGATGGTGTGCGCAGCCCTGCTCGTCGGCGACCCGGACCAGGCTATCTACGAGTTCACGGGGGCGCGGCCCGAGATGTTCACGACGTTCGCAGAACTGGCCGGGGCCGAGTCGCTCTCGCTCTCAACGAGTCTCCGATGCCCTCCTGCGGTCGCACGTGTCGCGTCCGCGCTCAAGCGGAGCGACGGACCCCGAATCCGGTCGAGGATCGCGATGGGACCGCCTACCTCGTCCGATACGATGACATGGTGAGCGACGTGGCGGTGATCACCCGAGCGATGGCCGAGCGTCACCCAAACGCGGTGGTCAAGGTCGTCACGCGGTCTAATGCAATCGTGGACGTTCTCACGAGGCGCGGCCGGGCGCGGTCCCGTCGCTCGGGTGTCGCGCCGCTACGCTACTGCACCGGGCGGTCCAGTACTTCCGCCGCGGCAGGACGATTACAGCACTCGCGGCCGCCCGCACGGCTGTTGAGCAAATACTCATGGGGGGCGAGGGCTTCACGGACGGGGAAGCCCTCGCCAAGGGCGTCGACCCACAGGACCTCCGGGCGCTCGCGCTCGCCAGCCTTTTCGCAGCGAATGCGCTGGCCGTCGATGTGACGGCGCTCGACTGGCAATGCGAAGTGCTTCGGATCTTGGAGCGCGAGTGTGGCGCCTACTGCGATCGGCAGGGCCGTGCCCCGAAACCGCTGAAGTCCAAGCCCTCTCGTCGCAAGGGCCACGACGATTTGGCGGCGAAGTCCATCGCGGAACCGCGCACGACCGGCGTTGAGTTTGGGTTGGTCCCAGTGGTGACGGTTCACGCAGTTAAAGGGGAAACGCACGATGCGACGGTGCTTGTGGTGCCACCGACCGCGGGCAAGCGGGCGTCCAAGCGGTGCCCGACGCTTATCTGGTGGCCAACTGGCAAGGTGGGTGATGATTCCCATTGGGATGACGAGGAGCGGAGAATTGCATACGTGGCGTTGACACGGAGCCGGGGTGATGTCGTGCTATGCGTCGACCGCCCTGCATACGACCGACTCGTCGCGCGCCAGCCGGATTTTGTTGGCGCGTTTGAGTGTTGTGATGTGGCGGAGTTCCTGGCTTGCCTTGAGGCGCGAGGCGTGGGCGACGCCGAGGCATGTAGGCGCGTTCGCCCGGGCCGCTGACGGTTGCCACGCCTTTATCACTACACCATGCTCAGGGATTGGGCGGCGTCTCTATTCTCGGCAATGACCAGCGCGAGCACCAGGACGGTCGGGAAGATCCCGCAAGCTGTCCATCGCATCGGTTGCCGCGATCTGGCACATTCTGGTTGAAACGCTCGCCACCTTTCTGATTCGTTCTTCCATTCATTCCCTGAGCATCCACAGTGAGCGACACCTCCCGCATCGTCCAGAAGCTCTGGAGCTACTGCCACGTCCTGCGCGACGACGGGCTCTCCTACCTCGACTACATCGAGCAGCTCACCTGCCTGCTCTTCCTCAAGATGATGGACGAGCGCGCCGCCTGACCGGCGAGGAGCAGCCGATCCCCAAGGGCTACCGCTGGGCCGACCTCTCGCACCCGCAGATGGAGGGCGAGCGGCTGGAGGCGCACTACCGCGAAACCCTCGCCCGGCTGGGGCACGAGGGCGGCATGCTCGGCCTGATCTTCCGCAAGGCGCAGAACCGCATCCAGGACCCGGCCAAGCTCCGGCGCCTGATCGTCGAGCTGATCGGCCAGGAGAACTGGTCGGCGATGTCGGCCGACGTGAAGGGCGACGCCTACGAGGGCCTGCTCGAGAGCAACGCGCAGGACGTCGAAGAGCGGCGCCGGGCAGTACTTCACGCCGCGGCCGCTGATCGCCGCGATCGTCGACTGCATCCAGCCGCAGCCCGGCGAGACGATCTGCGATCCCGCCTGCGGCACCGGCGGCTTCCTGCTCGCCGCCCACGACTACATCGCCGCACCACTCGAGCTCGACAAGGACCAGAAGCACCACCTGCGCTTCGAGGCGCTGCGCGGCATCGACATCGTCGACAGCGTGACCCGCCTCTGCGCCATGAACCTCTTCCTGCACGGCATCGGTCCGACCGACGACCACACCCCGCCGCCGCTCAAGACCGACGACGCCCTGCGCGACGAGCCCCGACCCACTTCGACGTCGTCCTCACCAACCCGCCGTTCGGCAAGAAGTCGAGCATCACGGTCGTCAACGCCGAGGGCGAGGAGGACCGGCAGAGCCTCACCTACAACCGGCCCGACTTCTGGACCACGACCTCGAACAAGCAGCTCAACTTCGTCCAGCACGTGAAGAGCCTGCTCAAGATCCACGGCCGCGCCGCCGTCGTCGTGCCCGACAACGTCCTCTTCGAAGGCGGCGCCGGCGAGAAGATCCGTCGCCGGCTGCTGCACGATTGCGACGTCCACACCCTGCTCCGCCTTCCCACCGGCATCTTCTACGCCCAGGGCGTGAAGGCGAACGTCCTCTTCTTCGACCGCAAGCCGGCGAGCGAGTAGCCGTGGACGAGGAAGCTCTGGGTCTACGACTACCGCACCAACATCCACCACACCCTGAAGCAGAGCACGATCAAGCGGAGCGACCTCGACGAGTTCGTCGCCTGCTACCGCCCCGGCGAGCGCCAGCAGCGCAAGCCGACGTGGTCGGAGAAGAACCCCGAAGGCCGCTGGCGGCCGTTCACCTACGACGAGCTGGTCGCCCGCGACAAGGTCAGCCTCGACCTCTTCTGGCTGCGCGACGAGAGCCTCGAAGACTCCGCCAGCCTCCCCGACCCCGACGTCCTCGCCGAGGAGATCGCGGAAGACCTGCGGGCGGCGCTGGAGCAGATCGAGGAGGTGCTGGAGGATCTGCGGGCACGGCTGGATGTGAGCGCCGGCGGAGAGGCGTAGGCTGTGGGCATCGCGCACCCGGCGCTCGTTCGCTCGTTCGCGTAGGCCACGTCATCGCCGGGCGGGCGCCTGACAAGAGCACGGAGCGGACGGCGCTGCGTGAGGTCGCTGATGCTGAGCGTCAGGGAAGGTCTGGTACGTACTGGCGTGTAGAGGCGATGCGATCTCGACCGACTTGTCGGCGTCGCTTGCCACGTCAAAGCATGTCGCGAAGGCTTGCGGCCGCACGAGCGAGTCCCAGCTCCGCGAGCGTATCGAGTACTTCGTGTGCGGTCCGCGGCGGATTCCTGAGATCCGCTGCCTGCTCGGCGATGATGCCAGCGATTCGTCCCGCGCGCCAGATCTATCGATTCGAGGATGAAGTCGTCGGGATGCTTGGCCTCGATGTCAAACTCCGCGAGCGACTGCTCCGGAAAATCCCTCGTGTTGAATGTCACGATCACCTGCGCTCCGGCACGCACGGCCGCGGCTACCACGTGTCGATCGTCAGGGTCCGGCAGCGAAATCGGAGGGAATCAGCGGTTCGAATCCAGTCACCATACAGTCGCGAACCGCTTCGGTCATGAGCTCGCGAGTTCTTCGCAGTGCTGCAGGATCGACGTTGCCCCGTCGCTCGACGATGCTCTCGAAGCACTCATCGAGGATCTTTTCAGACCAGCGGGCACGCAAGATCCCCGCCTGCGCAATACGAATCAGCAGATCTCGGAGGGGAGCCGGGTGAAGCACACAGGCGTCGTAGACGACGATGAACGCCATGGCCTCTCAAGAATCCGCTTCGATCCTCTGCCCCAGTTCCGCAAGCTCTCTGGCGATCTCGCGACGGCGCTCGTCGTCTCACGCGCTTGTACGCTAGCACGTCGGCTGCCAGGACCCGGCGATGCGTTCCGACCTTTCGGAACGGAATCGCGCGGGTCTCCAACAGCTGCACGAGGTGTGGCCGAGAGACATTCAATAATTCTGCCGCCTGCTGAGTGGTTAGCTCGGCATGCACCGGCACGATCGTGACCGCGTTCCCGTTGGATAGCTGCGCGAGCACCTCGAGAAACAGCCTGTAGGCGGCACGCGGGACCTTCACCTCGACCTTGTCACTGTTCGCGCTGGGCGCGCAGAAGCACGTCCTCGAACTTGTGCTCGCGCACCAGCTCGGAAAGCGGCCGTAGCGCCTCGCGGGCTTCCTCGGCGACCTCCTCGGTCGGGAGTTCTATCTCGGCGACAGTCATAGGTGTTACCTCTTGGTGTCCCTGGCATTCATAACCCAATGACTCACCAAACGCAATAAACGAAACGAGGTCTGTCGCTACCCCCTCCATCCCGCTCCAACTAACTTTGCCATCCAAAGTACTTGCCAGATAGGGGCAGACCAGGGAGACCCGATGGCCGCGGTGTCCACGCTCGACTTCAAGCTCGGCGCCCGCATGCTGCGGCGATACCCGGGACTCTCGCTCATCGGCGGCCTGGCGCTGTCGCTCGCCATCGGAGCCGGCGTCCTGGCGTTCCAGCTCGTACGCGACCAGCTCACCCCGTCGCTGCCGCTCGCGCAGGGCGACCGCATCGTCCGCATCGAGAACTTCGACCGCATGGCGGGAGCCCCCGAACCGCATGCCCTCTACGACCTGCAGCGCTGGCGCGATGGGCTGAAGAGCGTCGTGCAGCTCGGCGCCGCCCGGTCGATGGACCGGAACCTCATCCTCCCGGACCAGCCGCCGCGACCGGTCCCGGTCGCCGAGATGACGCCGAGCGGGTTCGCGCTCACGCGCGTCCGCCGCTGCAAGGGCGCCCGCTGCTCGAGGCGGATGCACGGCCGGGCGCGCCCGACGTGGTCGTCATCGGATACGAGCTGTGGCAGCACCGGCTCGGCGGCGATCCGGCCATCATCGGCAAGGTCGTGCAGCTCGGCGCAACGCGAGCGACGGTCGTTGGCATCATGCCGAAAGGGTTCGGCTTCCCACGCTTCCAGCAGGCGTGGCTGCCGCTGCGCGAGGTCGCGCGCGCGCCGGGCGACGGTCCGCCGGTGCTCGTCTTCGGCCGCCTGGCTCCCGGTGCGACGCTCGAGAGCGCGCGGGTCGAGCTTGAGACCGTCGGCGCGCGCATAACGAGTGACGCCCCCGCCTCACGCGAGCATCTCGAGCCGCGCGTGGTACCGTTCGCGGCCGCCGTGCTCCCCGTGGGCACGCGCACGCGTGATGCTCGCGATGTTCGCGGGCGTCCTCCTGGTGCTGGCCGGCATCTCGGCCAACGTCGCGACGCTCATGTTCGCGCGCACGGCCCTGCGCGAACAGGAAATCGCGCTCCGCACGGCCCTCGGCGCCACGCGCGGGCGCATCATCGCGCAGCTCCTGGCCGAGTCGCTCGTGCTGAGCGGCACGGCCACGCTCGCGGGCCTGCTCCTCGCGCGCGGCCTCCTGCAGTTCATCCGGTACGAGCAGGTGGTCGTGGGCCAGGAGCCGGCGCCGTTCTGGCGCAGCGCGAGCCTCGCCCCTGCCACGGTGCTGTGGGCGATCGCGCTCGCGTGCGTCGGCGCCGTGCTCGTCGGCCTCCTGCCGGCCCTGAAGGCGACCGGCGCGAAGGTGGGGAACGCGCTGATGCGCTCGACCGGAAGCGCGTCCGGCATGCGCTTCGGCGGCGTGTGGTCCTTCGTGATCGTGGCGCAGGTCGCGTTCAGCGTGCTGTGCCTCCCGATCGCCATCGGCACGACGCGCGAGGCCCTGCGTGACTCCCGCATACGCCCCGCATTTTCCGCGCGCGACTACGTGACCTTCGAGGCGCAGTTCGACGAAGCCAGCGGGCCGCGACTCGACGCCGCGTACGCGGAACTCGATCGGCGCCTGCTGGCCGAGCCTTCGGTGGCGGCGGTGACGCACGCGACCGCGGTGCCCGGCGCCGGCCATCTGGCGGCGCGCCGCATGGAGGCGCGGCGCGGGACGGAGGCACCGTCCATCGTGGAGGGCCAGGCGGACGGGATGATCCTCTCGTCGCAGGTGGACCTCGACTTCTTCACCGTCTTCCCGCTGCCGCTCGTGGTCGGCCGCGGGTTCAGCGCCACGGACTTGGGCGCGCAGACGGTCGTCGTCAACGCCGCTCTGGCGCAGCGGCTCGGCGGCAACCCGGTGGGGATGCAGCTCCGCGACGTGGCCCCGCGCGGCGAGGGCGGCGTCGAGGGCACGCCGGGGCCGTGGCTCGATGTCGTGGGCGTGGTGGGGAACAGCGGCATGGAGGGCGTCGCCGACGTGATGTACCAGGCGGCCCGGCCATCCGGGTTGAATCCCGGCTCCGTCGCGGTGCGCCTGCGCGGCAATCCCGGAGATCTCGCCGGCCGCATCCCCCGCATCGCGCTCGACGTCGACCCCGAGCTGCGCGTGTATCGGGCACAGCGCCTCGACGAGGTGGTGCGACAGCGCGCCCTGCCGGGGAGGATGGCATACATCGGCGTCCTCGGCGTGATCGCACTCGCCATCGCGCTCTCGGCCGCGGGCCTGTTCGCCCTCATGGCCGTGTCGGTGCAACGGCGCACGCGCGAGATCGGCATCCGCCTGGCGCTGGGCGCGAGCTCGCGCGGCGTGCTGCGCGCCCTGTTCGCGCGCGCCGCGGCGCAGCTCGGCGGCGGCATCCTGCTGGGGAACCTCCTGGTCTTCTCCGTGCGGATGTTCGCGGCGGGTACGGCCGGCCTGTCCTCGCTCCTGCTGCCGATGCTGGCGATTTCCACGCTCATGACCCTCGTCGGCGTCGCCGCGTGCGCGGTGCCGGCCCGACGTGCGCTGCGCGTGCAGCCGACGGAGGCGATCAAGGACGCGGGGTAGGGACGCGGCGCGCTGTCGGCACCGGCCGACGAGGACGCAAGGAGCCGGCGGTCGCCGAGCGGCGGGCGGCGCGGTTCCTGACCTCGTTGGGAGCACCTCCCGGCATGTCCCTGGCGGACGGCCTGTTGCCGGACGGCTCGGCGGGACACACGTTGATGTATTCCTGCTGGGAGCGCGGGGATCTCAGCCAGAAGGGTCGAGCCGCATTCGAGGACCAGCGCGGGTTGCGCGGGTTCGGTGAGCGCGTATGGCGGCGATCTGGAGCCGCAATATCTCGCCAGAGCCGGACCAGATCAGTGCGCACAACGCTGTCGAATGTGCGTTATACGCACTCTAGCTTCGACAAAGGAGGATCAAGATGGGAAGGATCGTCGTTACCGAATTCGTCTCCCTTGACGGTGTCATGGAGGCCCCAGGCGGAGGCGAGGGCTTCAAGCACGCAGGTTGGACCTTCAAGATGAGTCGTGGAGAGGAGGGCGACAAATTCAAGCTCGACGAAACCCTCTCGTCCGTCGCGCTGCTTCTGGGGCGGGTGACCTATGAGGCCTTTGCCGCAGCCTGGCCAGCCATGAAAGGCGAGTTCGCGGACAAATTCAATGGCATGCCCAAGTACGTTGTCTCCTCGACCCTCAAGAAGGCGACCTGGAACAACTCGACGGTGCTCCAGGGAAATGCGGTGGAGGAGGTCTCGAAGTTGAAGCAGAAGCTGAATGGGGACATTGTCGTCCATGGCAGCGCCCGGCTTGTGCAGACGCTGGTCGAGCACGACCTCATCGACGAGTTGCGACTGATGGTCTTCCCGGTGGTCCTCGGGACCGGCAAGCGCCTCTTCGGCGAAACGGAAGACAAGAAGCGCCTGCGGCTCGCGGACTCGAAGACGGTCGGTGACGGCGTCGTCATCCTCATCTACAAGCCGTGATCCGAACGGCCGCCCTCATCGATTCCTGGAGGGACGCACTCGTGTTCATCCATCCCCAACAAGGGGGGCTGACCCACGGAACTGGGAGGAATGAACTGTATAACAACCGGTTGCAGCGGACAGCGCTCCGGCCCGCCGCTGAACCGTGGCGTTAGGCCGCATTCACCTGACATCGGCACGTGACAACGTCTCATCACCTTCCAGGCCAGATCGAATGACTCCGACAATCGGCCACGAAGCCGCCATTCCGAATCCCGCCTTGCAGCCCCTTGCCTTTCTCGTCGGCGAGTGGCGCACCGAGGGCTCCCACCCGCTGTTGCCGGGCAAGCCGCTCCACGGGCGCACCAGCTTCGCCTGGTCCGACGGAGGAGCGTTCCTCGTCATGCGCTCTGAAATCGACGAACCAGAGATTCCAAGCGGCATCGCCATCTTTGGCACCGACGACGACACCGGGGAATGCTCCATGTTGTATTTCGACGAACGCGGGGTGTCGCGCCGCTACACCGTGGCGCTGCGCAGCGACCAGTTGCACTGGTGGCGAGACAATCCCGGCTTCTCCCAACGGTTCACAGCTCGCCTTGCAGACGGGGGGAAACGCATGCACGGACATGGCGAGATGAATCGGGGTGACCGCTGGGAGCCAGACCTCCAGCTCGCCTACACCCGTGTGGCCTAGCGATGGGACATCCCGCGCGATGAACAACCGGTTGCGGCGGACGGCGCTGGTGCGCCGCCGCTGCACCGGAGCGCTAGGCGGCCACAAACATTCACGCAGGGATACATGAGCAAGGTCTTTGTCAGCATCGGGCTCAGCCTCGATGGCTACCTCGCGCCGGAAGGGATGACGATGAGCGACCCCGGGAACATGGGCTGGGGTGCGAAATGGGGTGCGCTCATGGCGTGGATCGTGAATACGCAGTACTTCCGCGAGAACCTCAAGATTGGCGGCGGCGGCGAGACGGGACCGATCAACGACCTCGTCCGGAGCACCACCGAGCGCATCGGCGCGAACATCATGGGCAGGCGCATGTTCGACCAGGGCGAGGTCGCGTGGCCGGAGGAGGCGCCATTTCACACGCCGGTGTACGTCCTGACCCACTCCCCGAGAGAGCCTTGGGTGCGCCCCGGTGGAACAACCTTCCACTTCATCACCGAAGGTCCCGAGCGCGCTTTATCACTGGCAAAGGCCGCTGCGGGCGGCCGCGACGCACGAATCGCCGGCGGCGCCGACGTCATCCAACAGTTCTTGAATCTCGACCTCGTCGACGAGTTGGAGATTGCTCTGGCACCCGTTCTCTTTCACGGCGGACGACGGCTCCTTGAGAACCTGCGCGAGCCCGGACCTCGGTTTCGCATCGATCGCGTAATCAACGGGCCCAGCGCGACTCATCTGCGCTACGTACGCGCGTGAGCGCCGCATGACGATGCTTGCTGCCGACGGTAACGCTCAGGATGGCGCGGGCTACGCCCGCGCGTTCTCTCTCGCGTGTCCGCACCAGAAGCACGCGTTAGTCCTCGGCAATTGTCTATGACGGAGGCGGCCGAAATCACAACACGACGACCGTCCGCGCTGCGCCGGTGGCTGCGACGCGGCTTCATTGCCTGGGCAGTCATTGCGATGTCGTGGCTCGCCAACTCCATTCGCACGCGCGGCGTCGACGCTGCCACTCTGCAGAACAGCCCGGCGGTCTCTGTTGTCGACCAGGCAGCGACATTGGCATTCCTGCCAGTATCGTCGAGTGGCAGGACGGCACTGATCTTCATCTGTGGCTCCGGCATTGCGGCCGAAGCCTATGCTCCCTTGCTGCGGCCAGTAGCGGAGGCCGGGTACCCTGTCTTCGTCATCAGGCTGCCCTACCGATTCGCGCCGCTGGAATCGAACAAGCAGGCCGCCCTGGACCGCGCGCGCGCGGTGATCGCGACCCATCCGGAGATATTGCATTGGGTAGCATCAGGACACTCACTCGGCGGCGCGCTGGCGGCCCGCCTGGCGCAGTCCGATGCGGGTGCGCTTTCCGCGCTGGTGCTGATCGGGACGACCCATCCGAAGGCGGACGACCTGTCAGCCCTGCAGATGCCCGTCACCAAGGTCTACGCGACGAACGACGGTATCGCGCCCCCGGACCGCATCCTCGCGAATCGGGGCCTGCTACCCGCCAGTGCGAGGTGGGTGGAAATCAGAGGTGGCAACCACTCGCAGTTCGGCCGCTACGGTCACCAGCTGTTCGACGGCGCAGCAACAATCAGCCGCGAAGAACAGGAAGCGATCACGCGTTCGGCGCTTCTGGATGCGATTGCCGGAGTCGCGAAGCGATGAGGCCTGACAACAGCATGCGGCGGCGGCGAACCCTGTGCCCATGGCGGCTTGCACGAGCGAATTGATCGCCGGCATGCTGCGTACGCCATCCGCTCGGTCAGGTCCGCTATCACCTCGATGCTGCCACGCTATTGCACGAAGACGTAGCCCGCGCCGGTCTGCCGCGCTCTCCACTTGCCATCACGCTGCCCGGCTGGGCCGTGGGGGCACCTCGGGACCCCACCGGCGCGGAACCCTGCGCCGTGAGCCCGGGATCCGTCGATCGATTATCCGTGACACCGCCCGATAGCCCCGGCCAGAGTGAGCCGGGACTGTCGGACGGCCGTCCGCGGGATTCACGATCCCGTTACTGTCCCGGGCTCTCACCCAGGGCGACGAGAAGCTCGTCCAGCTGATCGAACGTCTCGATCATTGCCTCCGCTGCGCCAGTGCCGGCGGCGCTGCGTCGCCCCCGATCACGGCGCGACGACGACGTGATGTCAGAAGGGCGGCCCGTTCCCGGGCCGCCCTTCTGTGTCTGGCGCTGTTCCTGATTCCTGCTACGGCGTGTACGACTTGTGCAGGGTGACGTGGTCAGCATTCAACTGCTGGCCAACCGTGTTCGGGCCGAGTCCCACCTCCACCTCGAGCGCGCCCGCGATGGACAGGTTCTCGACCTTGTAGGTCCGGGAGTACGTCACCAGCGCGCCCTGAACCAGCGGCGGACTCACCTGCGCGATGGGGACGAGCAACGTGCCACCGGCGTACAGGTTCAGGACCGGCGGAGTCGTCGCGATGCCATTGTCGGTTCGCCAGCCGAAATCCGCCGTCAGGGTGTACGTCACGCCCTGCTCGAGGTCTTCGCCGAGGACCTGCGACATCGACTTGCCTGCGGTGCCACCGGCAAAGTTGGGCCCATTGAACCAGGCCACGTTCCCGTGCCCTGGACCGACGAGGCTTTCACCCAGGTAGGCGACTCCCATGGTCTCGTCGAACGTCCAGCCGGCCAGGTCGTACGAGGTCCCGAACGAAGCATCGCTGAACTGACGGGAAGGACCAGTCATGCCGATGTTCGACGTACCGCCGATGGCGGTGAACGCGGTGAATGGGTTCGCCGTGATGGTCGTGGATCCGGCCTTGTAGAGAATCTCGAAATCGGGGTTCTGAATGGTCGTCGCCGTGAACGTGACGGCGCCCGTCAGGACATCGACGGCCGGGCCGTCGATCCCGCCACCGATGACCGGGCTCGTCGAGAGCGGCTGGAACGTGTCGTTGGGGCCGGTGCGCGGGCCATTGTTGCCGGGATCGGGGGCGGCGATTCCGTTCCCGCTGGCGGTGAGGCTGTTCGCCCCGGCATTGCCGAGCGTCCAGGTGACCGACGCTTCTCCCAGGGAGTTCGTCAGCGCCGACGCCGCCGAAACCGACCCGTCGGAGGTGGCGAAGTGTACCTGCGCGCCCTCTACCGGATCACCACCGACATCGGTGACGCACACTTTTGGCGTAACCGTGCCACCCGCGGTCGCGGGCAGGTCGTAGCCATCGCACCGCGTCATCCAGGCGGGCTGCAGCAGCTGGAAGTCGCTGAAGCCGGCGGTCTCGCCGCCACCGCCCTGATGGAGGAACATCGCCGCGTGCAGCGGCTGGGGGCCCAGCATGGCGACGACCTGGCGGCCCGCGGACTTCATCCGTCCGTGGACGAGGTCGGCCAGGAGGCCGCGCAGCGTCCACCCGGCGTCCCCGACATGCGTTGTGCAGTCGTCGTGCGAATGCGGCAGCGCCTGCGTGTTGGGTGCATCGTAGCGGTGCATCGTGATCCGCTTCTCCGAGTTCGTGAGCGCGCCGTACGGCGCGTCGCAGACGTAGACCGTCGCCGGCGGAGAGAGCGGCGTGCTCAGCACGGGATCCGCCGTGACGCGGAGGCAGCTCCCGTAGTGCGGCAGGTCCGAGGGGATGTCCGGGCAGGCCGCTACGGTCACGACGACCGGAGCGCCGGCCGGGCCGCCCTGCGGCGGGATCTCGACGCCGCCTCGCTCCACACCCTCGGCGTCGGTGTAGGTCACCAATCCGCCGTCGGCGAGGGAAACGGACGCCGAGGAACACGGGCCGGTCCCCGCCGGCTCGCAGAGCGCGTACTGCTCGATCTGGAACTTGATCGGGAGCATCCGGCCGTCCTTCAGCGGCACGTACTCGTTGGTGGTGACGTTCTTGAGGACGGAGTTGCTGGAGGACGTCCAGAGGTCCGCGAAGGCGATGACCTCGCTGCCGACCCAGATATTCACGCGATACAACGTCTGCGCATCCGACGGGACCTTCCAGTTCAGGTGGTACTGGTCGCCGGTCACCGACGCGGGGGTCCGCGGCAGGACGACATCACCCGACGGCATTTTCGTTATCTCGACCTCGGCCGGCAGGCCGAGGTTCAGGCCATGGTCGAGATATCCCGGGCTGCCGGCCGGATTCGACACCATGGGAGGGAGGAACCAGACATCCGGATTTCCGCCGTGCGCGCCATCCGAAATGGCGAAGCTTGGTGGCGGCGGTACCTGCTGGTCAGGCGGCCGGGTGGAATCCGCCCCTGAGCATCCTGCAGCGACGAGCGCCATGGCGCCGAACCACAGTGCACGACGAGTCATTTGGTGAGCCTCCGAATCTGGCCCGCGACCGATGGTGCCGCGCGACCGCCGGCATGGTGGCCGCCGCGGCCTCGCGGATCGGGAGCGGGAGTGGAGATGGGCAGGCCTGCGAGATCGGCAGGGCACAGCGCAGCCCATCGTGGGGGTCGAGTTTCGCACACTAGCACGAACGGTCCGTCACCGAAAGAGTTTTCGCGGGATTTCCGGTTTCTCCCCACGCGGCACCTGTTGCAGGGCGTCGACACCCACGCCGGCGGAGGGGGCGGCGTCGTTAGGCGCCCTGGGCTTCGGGGGCACGCCGAGCCGGTGCGGCACGCCCGACACGAGAGGCGCATCCTTCAGCCACAGCGTCCAGAGCGCGGACCGTCGTTGGGCGCTTGTCAACCGGCGGAGAACGCCGCCAGTATGGACGCAGCAGCATCCCCTCCAGCCGCGAGCACACGAAGGGCGATGAAGAAGCGCAGGCGATAAGGGTCCACCGGAGCATCGATCGCCCCACGGGCGATCCGGGACGTCGCGCCCATCGCGATGTCTCCCCTTGAGGCACGGCCGCACGGCCGGCCAATCGCGCTTCAATCCAACATCATCGCGCGTGGACCCCACGCGGAGGGGAATCATATGCTGTACCTGCTCAGCGGCGCATCCGCCTCCGGAAAGAAGACCATCGCACCGGTCGTATCGGAGCAGGTCGCCAACATGATCTGGCACCTCGAGAGTGAGCTTCCGGCCACCACCCGGCAGGAGCGCATGGCGAACATGGAACGGTGGATCGAACGTGCACTCGACTATGAGCGGGAGGGCAAGGATCTCCTGCTGCCCGCGCAATCCCCGCTCGGCGAGGTCCTCGCTTCGCCGCGCGCGATCGAACTGGATGGCATCTCGGCATGCGTGCTCGATTGTCATGATCATGAGCGCACCCGGCGGTATGCACGGCGGCCGGTCGATCCCCGGTGGCCGATGGGGATGGACCACTTGTGCTGGGCGGCCTTTCACCGCATGCACGCGGTGGATCCCCGATTCGAGCAACGGGTGCTGCGGGATCACACCGCGTCGAGGTACCAGTGGGACCGCTGGACGACCTGGCAGCGTGACGATGCCCGGTGGCAGGTCGAGCTCATCGAGAACACGACGCAGACGGTGAGCGAGACGGCAGCACGCGTGACGGCCTGGGTCGAGCGTACGCGCGCAGAGGGCGCGCCGCTGCGACGTGACGGCCGCTGGTGGGAGTAGGTAGTTTGTCGTGAGTGGCTGTCGGCGGATCGTTGCTTCAACATCTGCCGACAGCTCTCGACAGGCGCGGGAGCGTGAGCGGCTCGCTGGAGCCGGGTGGCCGCAGCGTTCGCCCGGATGCGGGTGCGGATGGTCCGCGGTCTCGACGCGACGGTTGGCGAACGCTGCAGCCGACAGTGGATTCAACGAATGCTCGCTCCACTCGCGTTGCAGGCGCGCCTTCAGCCTGACCTTGGCGCTCGCCGACGCGAGATGGTTGTCGGCAGGCGACAGCCCTGCGGTCCGCCCAACCCGGAGGAGACACGCCCCCCATGGGACTCCTGACCTTCAGCATCAATGTCACCCTCGACGGGTGCGTCGACCATCGGGAAGGAATCGCCGACGACGAGACACATGCGTTCTTCACGCGCCTCATGGACGACGCTGGAGCGATGCTCTGGGGCCGCGTCACCTACGAGATGATGGAGAGCTACTGGCCGGCAGTCGCCCGCGGCGACGAGGAGGTGCCGCCGGCGATGCTGGAGTGGGCGGTCAAGTTGGAGGCCAAGCCGAAGTACGTGGTGTCGTCGACGCGACGGGACTTCCCGTGGACCAACAGCCACCACATCGCCGGCGACCTGCGCACGGCCGTGCGCAAGCTGAAGGACGCGACCCCAGCCGGCGTGCTCCTCGGTAGCGGCACGCTCGCGAATGCGCTGGATCGGCTGGACCTGGTCGACGAATACAGGTTCCTCGTCCATCCGAGGATCGCCGGCCACGGCCCGACCCTGTACCAGGGCGGCCTGCCCACCACGCGACGGCTCGAGCTGCTCTCGGCGACGCCGCTCCGCAGCGGCGCGGTCGCCATGCACTACCGGCGCGCGCGCGACTGACAACCGGTTGCAGCGGTCGGTCCGCCGCACCGTGAGCGTGGGACCCGTCGATCGGATGTTCGCGACGCCGCCCGTTAGCCCCGGCCAGAGTGAGCCGGGACTGTCGGACGGCCGACCGCGGGATCCACGTTGCCGTTACTGTCCCGAGCTCTCACCCAGGGCGACGAGAAGCTCGTCCAGCTGATCGAACGTCTCGACCATCACCTCGGCTGCTCCAGTGCCGGCAGCGTCGAGCGCCTCCTTCGAAGGATACGTCTCGCGCAGGACCACCAGCGTCCTGCCGCCCTCTTCCTCGAAGGTCACCGTGGTGACAGACCCGCCCTCGCCACCTTCGTCATTGGTCCACGCGAGGCGCGAGTACGGCTGCACTTCGACATACGTGCCGAAGAACGCGGCAGGCTCGGGGCCGCCGACGTCGAATTCCAGTCGATACCTGCCTCCGACACGAGCATCCACCTCGCAGGACAGCAGCTTCATGCCCATCGACCTGGGTACCCACCAACGCTTCAACAGCTCGGCCCTGGTGAATGCCTCGAACACGATGCGCGCCGGGCCGTTGATGGTCCGCGTGACGACCACCTCGCGGTCCGACGTCCGTTCCACCGTGGTGCGGTTCTTCACGGGGCCGGGCTCACTTCCGATTCCTGCGTTCATCGCTCTTCTCCTTGCGTGTCAGTTCGTCGACAACCTTGTCCAACTCGTCGAAGCGTACGTCCCAGCGCCGGCGGTACTTCTCGAGCCATACCGTCTCTTCCTCCAATCGGCGCGGGCCCAGCTGGCACGTCCGCACGCGCCCGATCTTCCTGGTGGTGACGAGCCCCGCCTGCTCCAGAACGCCGACGTGCTTCTTCATGCCGGTCAGCGTCATGTGGAACGCCTGGGCAAGGTCCGTGATCGAAGCGTCGGCTCGTCCGAGCTGCTCCAGAACGCCACGCCGCGTGGCGTCCGAGAGCGCGGCGAATGACGTATCAAGTCGGGTCGTCATATACTGAACCATATGGTTCAGTATGTAACGCAAGCATTGCGGCAGGGCAAGGGGTGGCCTCGAAGAACGATGCGACCTGCCGTCTCGGCAAAGCGCGCGCATCCGTGAACGGTCATGCACCATCGTTGCCTCGACCGCGGCGACAGTGGCAATGCCATTCGAGCAGCTTGATCCACGCAAGCCTGAACCTCGTACTTGCTCCCTGACGGACGTTGCCGCCGACGGGCGATCTTGTGGTTTGCGCGTGGCTTGCCACGTGCTCTTATTGGCTCGCATGCAGATGAACCTCGGCGATACACGGCCCCGCGGTACGGTTCGAACTGGCTTGATGTCTTCTCAGGAGTTGCTTCCGGCGTCGCCACGCGCGACGCGACCGAACAGCGCATCGTGGCCATCGACGTCGCCGTGGGAAACGCGACGTATACGGAGCTGGTCCAGGAGGCCGCGCCTGCGCGATTCATCGAAGGCCGGATCGCCGACAAGAACATGGTTGGCATCGCGATGGGGCTCGCGGCGCGCGCTGGGCCTGGCCCTGCTCCTGCTCCCGCTGCTCGCCGCGGCCTGCTCCGGCTCCCCCGCGGACGTGGGCATGCTGTCGATCGACGACGTGATCGACCTCGAGATGCCGGCGTCCGCCGTGCCAGGCCTGGCCTGGGCCGTCGTGACCAGTGGGGAGATCACGGCCGTCGGCGCCCGCGGCGTGGACGAGCGCGGCGGCGACGCGCAGGTCACGCCCGATACTCCGTTCCTGACCGGATCGATCTCCAAGAGCTTCACGGCGCTGGCAGTGATGCAATTGGTCGAAGCCGGCACCGTCGACCTGGACGCCGAGGTCGCACGCTATCTCGAAGTCTTCGCCGACCGGCCCGCCGGGTCGATCACGATCCGGCAGATGCTCAGTCACACGAGCGGCTATTCCACGCTGCAAGGCAACGCGTCGCACACCGACGGCACCGGTGAGACCGACGAACTCGCGCGCCGCGTCGCCGACATCGCCCGGCAAGCCCCCGCGCATCCGCCCGGCGCGCGATGGGAGTACTCGAACGCCAACTATGAAATTCTCGGTCGCGTGATCGAGGTGGTCAGCGGGCAGGACTACCAGACGTATGTCGAGACCAGGATCCTGGCGCCGATCGGCATGACCCACAGCTTCGTCGCCGACGGCGAGATGCACGACGCGATGGCGACCGGTCACCGTCCGTGGTTCGGCAGCAAGCGTGCCCTGGGCCGCGTCCGACCCACACGCGGCTCGGCTCCGCAAGGGGGGATCGTCGCGAGCGCCCGCGACCTGGGGCGCTACATGCAGGTCATGTTGAATGGGGAGGACGATGTCCTCAGCGCCGGCGGCAAGGCCCTGATGATGCGCCCGGCGAGTGATGCCTCGCCGTTCTACGGATTCGGCTGGTTCGTGGATACCGCGAACGCGCGCGTCTGGCATTCCGGGGCCAGCCCGGGCTTCGAGACGCTGGCGACCATTATCCCGTCGAAGCGCAAGGGCGTGGTCGTGATGGTCAACGCGGGCAGCGGGGTTGGCTTCGGGGAAGCGACGCCGCTGCTCGACGGCGTCACGGCTCGGGCGCTCGGTCTGGCCTGGGCCGGCCCGCCAAGCCGCTGGTCGCAGAAGGCCCTGTTCACTGGGCTGACTCTCACGCCGATCATCTTCCTGCTTAGCATGGGTTGGGCGTGGTGGCACCGCGACGCGCTACGGGCCAAGTCCGGGGCGTTCGGCCGGTTCAGCCTGTGGTTTCCGCTGCTGACCACGCTGGCGGGAGCGTGGATCATCTTCGCGTTGGTGCCGAAGCTGTTCGGCGTCCCGGTCGGCACGATTCGCCGGTTCCAGCCGGACTTCGCCCTGGTACTTATCGCGTCCGCCGTGACGGGGGTGGCGTGGGCCGTCTTCAGGCTTGGCGTGGCGTACACCGGCCGGCGCATTGCATTCGGCGAGCGCGATCCGTAGCGCGGGGCCATGCGTGCCGCTGTTGCGCGGCTTGCGGAGGCTCGCTGCGCTGGCGATGATCTGACCGCTCGCGGCAGAAGCGGGCCTCAGGCCGCACACGCACACTTCGCAACCGGCATCACTCTTCAGGGAACGCGCGCGAGGATCGGAAGAGAACGTGGCGAAGCTCGTATTCGGAATGAATCAGTCCCTGGACGGGTACGTCGACCACGAGGCGTTCGGGCCCAGCCCCACCCTGTTTCGCCACTTCATCAGGGAAGCGCAGGGGCAGGCGGGCAGTGTGTACGGCCGCCGAATGTACGAGATCATGCGTTACTGGGACGACGACCATCCGGAATGGAATGCGGAGGAACGCGCCTTCGCGGCGGCGTGGCGAAACCAGCCGAAATGGGTCGTCTCGCGCACGTTGAAGGCGGTCGGCCCCAACGCCACGCTTGTCGAGGACGATCTCGAGGGCGCGATCCGCAAGCTAAAGGCCGAACGCGAGGGGGAGATCGAAGTTGCGGGCCCTGTGTTCGCGCACAGCTTGACCACGCTCGGCCTGATCGATGAATATCGCATCTACCTGCATCCCGTTGTCCTTGGTCAGGGCAAGCCATATTTCGCCGGACCCCGGCCGCCGCTCCGCCTCGTGGCTTGTGACCCGATTGACGAATCCGTGATCCGGTTGACCTATGTTCCTGCCTGATTGCGCGACTCCCGGGAACGTCATTGCCGCTGGGATTCGGTCACCGGCCCGGCTGCGGTCTGGCAACCGCTCGCAGCGGCCGGCCCGCTGCGCGGTCGGCCGCACGGCGGCGTCAGGCGGACTCTGAACGCTGAGCCACATGTCCCTGGTCGTAGTCACTGCGTACGATCCCGAATGGCCGCGCACATTCGAGCGCATTCGCGCACACGTGTGGCCAGCGGTGCGGCACGCGGCCATGAGCATCGAGCACGTCGGCAGCACGTCCGTGCCCGGGCTCCGCGCGAAGCCCGTCATCGACGCGTGCATCGTGGTTGCCTCGCGCCGCGATATTCCGCACGTCGTGAAGGGCCTCACGAAAGTCGGGTACCTCCACCGCGGCGATCTGGGCGTGCCGGGCCGCGAAGCGTTCAAGACAACCGGCAGCACTGCCGAAGCACCATCTCTACGCAAGCCATCGCGGCAGCCTCAACCTGAAGAACCAGCTGGGCCTGCGCGACTACCTCCGTGCGAATCCCGACGCCGCCCTCGAGTATGGGAACCTGAAGGCGACGCTGGCCAGGCGGTTTCCCGAGGACATCGACAGCTACATCGCGGGAAAGACGGAATTCATCCTCGGCATCCTCCAGCGGGTCGGCCTCACCAGCGACGAGATCGAGGCAATCAGGGATATCAACCGGCCGGAGAATCTCGCGCGGCCTTCATCACGGTGAA
Source organism: uncultured Gemmatimonadaceae bacterium (assembly GCA_963761075.1). Taxonomy (GTDB): domain Bacteria; phylum Gemmatimonadota; class Gemmatimonadetes; order Gemmatimonadales; family Gemmatimonadaceae; genus CAVXFN01. Next base: position 4,003,665 of record CAVXFN010000004.1, on the reverse strand, counting down.
CGGTCTCAACGCGCCGCCTGACGAGCAATAGGCTGCTGACGGCGCCTCTGTCGGAAGCGGCTGCCTCGCTTCTCTCGCCAGCGGCAGTGTTCATGATCGCGCCGCAGCAGAATCGCGAGCGTCATGTCGGCGCTGCTCCATTCGACCACGTTCGACCACGGGTTCCACGTCCACAAGGGGAGCATATGAGAGATCTCCGATGTCCCCAGCTTTCAGGCTGGTCACGGACGAGTGCATGGGCGTTCGTTCTGCTGGCCTCCTGCTCCTCAGGGAACACCGCGATGAACCAGGGCCAACTGAACGAGTTCGCCACGCGCTATGCCGCCGCCTGGAGCAGCGGTAGTCCGGACAGCCTGGCTGCGTTTTACGCCGACACCGGAATGCTCAGGTGAATGCGAGTGCTCCGGCCGTGGGCCGGGCTGCCGTTCGCGCGACCGCCGAGAGCTTCATGACAGCCTTTCCTGACATGGTCGTGCGGCTGGACTCCGTGGTCCAGAGCGGCACGACGGCCAGGTTCTACTGGATCTGGACTGGTACGAACACGGGCCCCGGTGGCACCGGGAAGGCGGTTCGAATGCATGGGGTCGAGGAATGGACCCTCACCCCCAACGGACAGATCGCCCAATCGCTTGGTCATTACGACGAAGCCGAGTACCAGCGCCAATTGCAGGAGGGAGCTCCTCCGCCTCCCCGGCTCTGACCTGGCGCACGCGCGGCTTCCCGGTCACGCGCGGCCTGACCCGAACCGGTATCGGCCCGGGGTGTTCGCGAGGCCGGGACGCGCATGGTATCCTTGGTGCCTGGGCGCGCGGCCGTGCCGTACGCCACGGCGGCGAACGTGCAGGGCGTTGGACCGAACAACCCGCCACTCGTCATCCTCGCTGCGTGACTATCCGACTCATGTCTCTCAGGTCCCGGTCCACCGACGGCGTGCCCGTCGTCGTGGAGCGCCTCGACTGGGACGACGCCAGGATCGCAGTGGTCATCTGCGACATGTGGAACACCACACAGTGTGTGTCGGCGGCAAGGCGTGTCGTCGAGATGGCCCCGCGCGTCAACGACGTCGCGGCCCGGTTGCGAGAGGAGGGCGCTCTGATCGTTCATGCACCGGCGGGTTGCATGGAGTACTACGCTGGTACGCCCGCCCGCCAGCGCGCCCAGCGGGCCTACCGGTTGTCTCACCGGTGCCGGTGGATTGGCATGACCTGGACGCATCCCGCGAGCCACCGCTGCCCCCGACGCTGGCGGACGACACTCCCTGCTCCTGCGAGCCCGGCGAGCCGTGCACGACCGGCGGACCGCCCTATCCGTGGACGCACCAGATCGAGTGCCATCGCGGTTGCACCAGGCGACGCCGTGACGGACGACGGCAACGAACTCCTGGCGCTGCTCGAGGAACGCGGAGTCCAGGACGTGGTCATCATGGGGGTGCACATCAACAGATGTGTGCTCGGCCGCCCGTACGGCATCCGCCAATTGGTATACTGGGCAAAGCGGCCCGTGCTCTGTCGAGACCTCACCGATTCCTTCCATCGCGATCCGCGTGGCCACCCGTGGGGCAACGACAGATGATCTCTCACATCGAGCGCTACTGGTGTCCGTCGCTGACGAGCAACCAGTTCGTCGGCGGTTCGGAGTTCCACTTTCGACTGGCTGCGTGAAGGCTCCGTCGCGCACGCAGACTGACAATCGCTGCGGCACGCGGCCGATCTGCGGATTGTTCGCCTCGGTCGCTCTTGTTTGATTTCTTCGCGGGCTGACTCAGGCATTACACCTCGCAGCAAGAGACCAAGCATGACTTCACTGGACACCGCACGACAGTACCTCGATGCCTGGAACGCCCACGATGCCGACGCGATCGTGAGGACGTTCGCCGCTGGAGGCACGTACCGCGACCCCACGACCGACGCGCTGTCGGGAGATGCGATAGGCGCGAACGCCACGCGCCTGTGGACCGCCTTTCCCGACCTCGCGTTCGACGTCGCGAGCGTCGCGGAGGTCGGCGCCGGCCGTGTCATGGCGGAGTGGGTCATGAAGGGCACGAATACCGGGGCTTTCATGGGATTGCCGCCAACCGGCCGGCCGATCTCGCTCCCGGGCGTCGACGTGATGGAGATCGGGGAAGACGGCATCCGTTCCGTCACAGGGTATTTCGACAGCCGCGCCATTCCGGAGCAGTTGGGTCTCCAGGTGCTGATACAGCCGTTCACGGTCGGGCCGTTTGCCTTCGGCAACTCGACTGCGGTACAGACTGGCAGGAAGACGAAGCCCGGTGCGTTTGCGATCACGACGATCTGGAACTCCGACGCCCAGACGGAAGACATCCGCGCCTTCACCCGGTCGACGGCAACAGAGATGATGGCGATGGAGGGATTCATCGGGGTGTCGTTCCTGAGGATCGGCGGGCGCGGCGTCACCATCTCGGCCTGGGAACAGCCGGAGCATGTGAAGCAGTTGCGGAAGGGCGGCGCCCATGCCGAGGCGATGCGCAAGTTCTGGGCGGATTTGGGAGACGCTGCGTTCACGAGCGTGTGGATTCCCCACCACATCAATCCGCTGCTGGTCCGGTGCGCTGCGTGCGGCAAGATGAATGACTACGAGTCGCATGCGGGGGTATGCGGCTGCGGCGAGCAGCTCCCCGAGGCGCCGGCCTATTTCTGACGTTGGCTCGGCGAGGTCCGACAGCACCAGATGACGTACCGCGTTCGCCGCGCCCGGAGCAGCACGCAGGCGGGCGGGCAGGGCGGTGCATTCACCGATCGTGGAGGGCCGTGCCCGCATGAAGATGGCGTATGAAGAGCGGTGGAAGGCCGAGATCGCCGCGATGCGGCGGGTGCTCGCCGGCCTCGCCCTGAAGGAAGAGCGCAAGTGGGGCAAGCCCACGTACACCGTGGATGGCAAGAACGTCGTCATCATCCAGGGCTTCAAGGACTACTTCGCGCTGGGGTTCTTCCAGGGCGCCCTGCTGAAGGATCGCAAGAAGGTGCTGGTGCAGCTCGGCCAGGTGCACGCCGGGCGCGTGATGAAGTTCACCAGCGCGAAGGAGATCACGGCGCAGGCGGCAACCATCAAGGCCTACGTGCGCGAGGCCATCGCCGTCGAGAAGGCCGGGCTGCGCATGAAGCCGAAGAAGACCACGGACTATCCGGTTCCCGAGGAGCTGACCGAGCGGTTCCGAAAGGACCCGCGCTTCAAGCGCGCCTTCGAGGCGCTGACGCCGGGGCGGCAGAGGAGCTACCTGTACCACTTCGCGGCGGCCAAGCAGTCGGCGACGCGGACGGCGCGAATCGAGAAGGCGATGCCCGCGATCTTCGAAGGCCGAGGGTTCCTGGAGAGGCGTTAGGTAGAGCGGACGTCCGTGATGCGCATCGGCGTGGAGGCGCACGCGCCGTCTCTGTGTACTCTTGTTGGACTTCCTCCGCCGAGTGGACAACCCCGCCGACGCCGCGGGCAGGTGCCACGCGGATAGCTCAGTCACCGCGTCCGAGCAGTTCCCGCTTGCGCACCCCGACACGTTCGGGCTCCGCCGGACCGTCACCGGGGCCAGGGAATTCCCGCCTCTCAGCCCATCGGGCCACCGCCAGCGATCCAGCGGCGCAGGCCGCACTCGCCCCGGCAAGGGAGGGGCCGAACACCAGGAACTCTCCCCGCAAGCCGCCCCGTCGCAGGGCCGCGCCGCCGACGAAGACCCCTGACAGCAGAAGACCGCTCGCGGCGCCCCGCCCAGCAAAGCGCGAAAGCGAGACGCCGGCGGGCAGCGGAACGCCGGTCGCAACTGGCTCCCGCCGCTCTGCACCTGCAACTTGTCTCACGGCGCTGCGGCGCAACTCCGGACGTCAGGCCTAGCGTCCGGGGCGGAGGCGCAAGCGTTCCTTCACTTACGGCCGGTTTTCTCCAGGGCCCGGTCCTTCGTCGCGTAGCTCGAGGCTCTCCTGAGCAGACCAATGACGAACAAATCGTGGAAGCGGCGCCAGGGCCGTCATGCGGCCGCCACCGTGCTGCTGGTGATCGTCGCGTGCAGCCTGTGCCTCGCCACGCGCGCGAGCTGCCAGGCGCCTTCGGCACGAGCCATCCAGGGCCTCGAGGTAGCGGACTCGCTCATCTCCGCGGAGTTCGCCAGGGACAGCATCGGGAGCATCACCGCCGGCGTCATCGCGGGCTCGCAGCTTGTGTGGACGCGCAGCGTCGGGTTCGCCGACATGAAGACGCGCCGCCTGGCGAACCGCAATACCGTCTATCGCATCGGCTCGATCACGAAACCATTCACGGCAGTCATGTTGATGCAACTTGTCGCCGCGGGAAAGGTGCGGTTGTCCGATCCGGTGGAACGGTACCTGCCGGAGGTCAGGCAGATCGACTCGAAGCCGCAGGGCGCCGCGCCATTCACCTTCCTGCAGCTGGCGACCATGACAGCCGGGCTCGCGCGCGAGCCTGACGAGGCCGGGCCATTCTGGACGGGACCCGTTTCCGCCTGGGAGAAGACGTTGCTCGCCGCACTTCCCCACACGCGCTACATCTCTTCTCCCGGCACCGAGTACTCCTACTCGAACATCGGCTACGCCATCCTCGGCGCGGCGCTCGAGCGCGTTGCCGGCCAGCCCTACGTCGACTGGGAACGCTCGCACGTCTTCACTCCCCTCGGCATGACCCGCACGCGATTCGAGATCGACCCGACGATCGCATCGGATGTGGCGATGGGGTACGAGGTCGACGCCGACGGAACGCTCGACGGCCAGACCGCAGCGCAGGAGGCCCGGGACGGCCGCGGCTACAAGGTACCCAACGGCGCGATCTTCACGACGGTCGATGACCTCGCCCGCTTCGTGGTGTTGGAGCTCAGCCGCGCCCCCGACCGCGTGCTCGCCAGGTCGGTACTCGATGAAGCGTTCGGGGGCATCGTGGAGACCGACCGCTTCCTGCAGACCGGATATGGGCTGGGCTTCATGGCGATGGGTCGCGACGGCTATTCCTTCATGGGACACAGCGGCAGCGTCGCGGGATATCGTGCGGCCATGTACTACGACCGCGACATGAAGCTCGGTGTGGTCGTCTTTCGCAACGTCGGCGGCGGCAAGGAGAATGCCGATCGTCTCGCTGCGGACATCCTCGCTTCGCTCGCCGCGAGGAAGCGCGCCGAGATCCAGGCGGACATCGACAGGCGCTTCAGGGCGCAGGTGGCGTCGGCGGGAAGCGAAGCCGCCGTTCGCCGGCTCATTGGCGAATTGCGGATCGGGAAGCCCGACTACGACCTCATGAGCCCCGCCGAGGCGCGGGAGACGCGGCGGCAGGTCGCCGAGCACGAGGCGACGATCGCGAAGCTCGGGGCACTTCGGTCGCTGCTCTTCAAGGGAGTCGGCCCGGCCGGCCCGAACATCTACCTGGCCACGTTCGAGAAGGGCTCGCTCGAATGGCGGGTGTGGATGAACCTGGACGGCAGCGTCGACGTCTTTCGCTACCGGGAAGTGTCGTCACCGAAGTAGCGGCATCGCGATGCAGCCGTCGGGCGCTGCCCGCGAACGAGCGCCAGGATCGAGCGCAGCCGATGCAGGAAACATCGCACCGATTCCGCGTGTATCTCGCAGGTCCTCGAACCCGCCAGGCTCACATGCGTCGCTCCCTCGATCTGCTGGTGCCGCTCCTGCTCCCGGCAGCACTCGCGGCCCAGTCCTCCACGAGTCGCGCCGCGCCCACCGCCGCCAGCATCGAGTTCGTGCGGTTCGCGGACATCTTTGGGGGCCGCCTGGTCGCCGCGTTCGACTCGATTCCCGCCGCGCAGTACGACTACCGTCCGACCGCGTCGCAGCAGACGATCGGCTACATCGCCCAGCACCTGGAAGATGCGAACTACTCGCTCTGCGAGCGACTTGGCGACGCGCGACATCCCCGGACGGCCAAGGACGGTTTGCCGGATACCGTCAAGGCGCGATGGCCCAAGGACACGCTCGTCGCGCGACTCGATGCGTCGCTCCGGTTCTGCGACGCGATCCTCGAGCATTTGGGACAGTGGGACTCACCCGCCGTCGTGAGCGCGCTCCTGGCGTTCGAAACGGACCTGGCCGAGCACTACAGCCAGCTCGCCGTGTACATGCGACTGCTCGGCATGGTGCCGCCATCGGCGCTTCCGCCCAGGCAACGGAAGGCAATCGACCTTCCACCGGATGCGCTGTCTCCCTTCGTCGGCGCCTACGAGCTCGCCCCGGGGTTCGATCTCGTCGTCACGATGAGCGATGACGTGCTCTCCATCAGGTCGGACCCGGGCGGGGCGACCGTGCGTCTGTGGCCCGAGAGCGCCGCCGATTTCTTCGTCAAGGAAATCGACGCACAGGTCACCTTCACGCGCGACGCCCGCGGCACTGTGACGGGACTCGTCTTCCACCAATATGGCCGCGACCGTCCGGCGACGAAGATTCGCTGAGGGAGACTGGTTATCTCGGCAGCCGGAGGCCAGACGTGGCGGGCCGAGGCGAGGCGCAGGAGCTCGGCCACTCGATGCCGCGCTGACATCAGGCGGGCCCTGCTCGCGGCTGGCGGCCGATCGCCCCATCTTTCGATGCAGACGTCGCTCCTCGGCGGAGTCGAGATACGCGCGCAGGGGCGGTCGCGTCGCGCTGGATGTGTAGCTGTTGACGTCGCGTCAGTCTGGAGCACGATGCAATTCCTCGCGGCATTACGAGATCGCATTCGCAGCGGTGAGATCACGACCACGGTCCGCCTCTGGCAGCGACCGCACGTCCGGGTAGGCGGCAGGTACGCCCTTCCCCCCGGAGAGATTCTCGTCACCAAGGTCTTCGAGATCTCGCTGGCGGATGTCACCCCCGCGCTCGCCCGCCAGTCGGGCTTTGCGGGCGTCGTCGAATTGCTGAAGGTCGCAACGCACGGACCGGGACGACGGGTATTCCTGATTGAGTTTCGCTATATCAAACCGCCCCGCAGTCCTCGAGGATCCCGCTCGAGCCCCTGAGGGACAGCAAGCCACGTTGCCGACTGTGGCGGCTGCAACCGGGCCGGTCCTGTAGTTCGAAGCGCCGGACCAGCCTGCGTGCCGAGTAGTGGTACGACGGACGCCGGGTCGCGCTGTATCGCACCTTCACCATGCGTCCTCGCTTGTCGTCGCCCGTCGTCGTGGACGGGGTCCTGCCGCTCGGAAGCACGGACGGCAACCTCCACTCCCTTGCTGGCGGATAGCCGGACGAGGACTCGACCTGGGTGCTCCACTTGACGGTCTAGGGGACGACCGCCAGATTCGTCTCCTGCACTAGACAGTCCAGTGGAAACATGGCCAACGCCCCCGCATCGCTTCTCCAGGGCACCCTCGACCTCATCGTCCTCCAGCTCCTGCGCGCGGAGCCGACCAACGGCTACGACTTGAGCCTGCGCATCCAGGCCGTGTCGCGCGACGTGCTCCAGGTGAACGCGGGCTCGCTCTACCCCGCGCTCTACCGCCTGGAGGAGCGCGGCCTCATCAAGGCCGCGTGGCAGGACACGCCCAAGGGGCGCCGCGCGAAGGTCTACTCGCTCACCGCCGCCGGCCGGAAGCGGCTCACCCAGCAGCGTGCCGAGTGGGCGCGTTTCTCCGGCGCGCTCGGCGACATCCTCGGAACAACCTGACGAGGCCGCGGTGAACCCGATCCGCTGGGTGATGCTGCGCCTCCGGCGACTCGTCAGGCGCCGCGCGCTCGAGCGTGACATGCACGAGGAAATGCGCGAGCACCTCGCGCGTGCGACCGAGCGGTACGTCGCCCGTGGCATGCCGCCGGCCGAGGCCCGACTCGCGGCGCGCCGCGAGTTCGGCAACGCCGGCGTCCTCCAGGAGGAAGCCCGCGACGTGCGCGGCGCCCGATGGCTCGGCGACCTCGCCGCCGACGTGCGGTTCGCCTTCCGCTACTTCGCCAGGCACAAGGCGACCACCGCGGTTGCCGTGCTGACGCTCGCCATTGGCATCGGCGGGATCACGGCGATCTTCAGCGCCGTCGACGCGCTCCTGTGGCGCCGCCTGCCGTACGCGGCTCCCGAGGATCTCATGACCGTCTCCCTCACCATGCCGGCGATCGGTGGGCTCAGGGCCCGCGACGACATGGTGTGGTCGTACGCGAAGTACGACGTGTTTCGTGACGCGCAGTCGATTTTCTCCGACCTCTCGCTGTACATGCCGCAGCGATTCAGCATGACGAGCGGAGACGTCGAGCTGGCGCAGGGCGAGTTGGTCGGCGGCCGCTATCTCCGCACGCTGGGGCTCGCGCCGGTGCAAGGCCGCGACTTCGATCCCGGCATCGACGCGCACGCCGGCGCCGAGCGCCAGGCAATCGTTTCGTACGCGCTCTGGCAGCGACGGTACGGTGGCGATCCCGGCATCGTCGGCAGGGTCCTGGACCTGGATGGCAACCCGTACACCGTGGTCGGCATCGCGCCCAGGGGGTTTCATGGGCTCACCGGGAAGGCGGAGCTCTTCGTTCCGATCACGACCCGCCCTGCTGAGGAGTTGGGCGAGGATGAGGCGCAGAACCACGAGTTCTACATGGTGGCGCGGCGCAAACCCGGCATCAATGCGGCCGCCGCGACCAGCGCCGTCAAGCTGCTCGGCGTACGCGTACGCGACGCGTTCCCCGATCCTCAAATCGCGAGTGACCTCTGGGGGGCGACCGCCCGACCGCTCACGGACATTCGCACGTCCCCGCTCGTGCGCCGGTCGCTGTACGTGGCCCTTGCTGCGGTGGGCTTTGTGCTGCTGATCGCCTGCGCCAACGTGGCCAATCTGTTGCTGGGGCGCGCCAGCACGCGCGGTCGCGAGATCGCCGTGCGCGTTGCCGTCGGCGCCACGCGGCCGCGCCTCGTCCGCCTGCTGCTCACGGAGAGCATGTTGCTCGCCTTGCTCGGCGGCCTGGCGGGATCCGCGACGGCCTGGGCCGGCACGCGCGCGCTTCGCGCCGTTGATCCGGACACGCTTTTCGCCCGGGGCAACGACACATTGAACGGTCTCGGCGCCGTCACGTTTGCAAGGGTCCACCTCGACGGGACCGCGCTGGCGTTCAGCGTGTCGATCACGGTGATCGTGGGCGTCCTGTTCGGGCTCGCCCCTGCGCTGCATGCGACGGCGAACTCGTCGAGAGGTGCGAGGAAACTCGCCGCTGGTGAGGGCACCGTGCGTGAGCGCGGCGCCAGCGGGAGACGGCTGCTCGTGGTCGTCGAGCTGGCACTGGCGATGATCGTGCTTTCCGGGTCAGGGCTCCTGATGCGCAGCTTCGACAGGCTGATGGCGATCGACCCCGGCTTCGACGCCGGACATGTGCTGACATTGCGCCTGACGATTCCCCCGGGCGCGGTGCCGGAGGCCTCGATGCCAGCGTTCTACGACGGCGCTTTCACTCGCCATCATCGGGATTTACGGGGTGCTGGCGCTCGCGGTCGGTGCGCGGACGCGCGAGATAGGCATTCGCATGGCGTGTGGAGCCGATGAGAACCACGTCATGCGTCAGGTGGTGGGGGAGGGACTCGCGCTGGTCTCGGCCGGACTTGTAGTCGGCCTCGCGGGCGCGCTCGTGTGCACTCGCTTCCTTCGGAGTCTGCTCTTCGACCTCTCTCCAGCCGATCCGGTCACGTACGTCGCGAGCGTGGCACTCCTGGGTCTCGCCGGGCTTGCTGCGATCTGGGTGCCTGCGCGGCGAGCGTCACGCGTGGATCCTGTGGTCGCCCTCCGGGCGGACTGACAAGTCCTCGAGACGTTCGACCGGACCTGGGGCGTCTGCAGACTTGAGAAGGCAACGGGCCCCGTGACGGGAGCCCGACCGTCAGACCTCAGCCGAACGGAACCGCGGGGGACCCTCAGCTGCATCTCCGGGTGCGGCGACAGCCCGAGTCGCCGCGGCATTTGCCGTCTATCGATGTCCTACTTGCCGAAAAACGATACAGAGCTTATTGTTTATCAATAACAATGGCTTCGCTGGGTAACCAGCCAAGGAAGGCACCCAATGCCGCAGACTTATCCCAACACGTTGGCACTGTCCCGCAAGGTTCTCCGGGCGCTGATCATACTGAATCTGGTAATCGGCGGCCTTGTCATAGCGTTGCTCATCGCGAGTGTGGTCGCGGAAGGCCCGGTCATGCGTGGCCTCGGCGTACGACCGACAGACGGCAGCGGCAGGCTCATCATGGGCATGCGACTGATCATGGTCGTCGGGATCTGCGCGGTGCCATTCGCGAACATTGTCCTGACACGGCTCCGGGCGATCGTCGACACCGTCAGCCTCGGCGATCCATTCGTGGCGGAAAATGCCGAGCGACTTCAGACGATTGCGTGGGGCGTACTCTCGCTCGAGCTCATGCACCTGGCCGTCGGGGCGATCGCCCACCTCGCGTCCTCGGTTGCCCAGCCGCTCGATATCGGTTGGAACCTGTCCGTCACGCCGTGGCTTGCCGTGCTGCTCTGCTTCGTGCTCGCGCGCGTGTTCGAGCAGGGCACACGAATGCGCGATGACCTGGAAGGGACAGTCTGACAATGTCGATCATCGTGAAACTGGACGACGTCCTCCACGCCCGGCGGATGACACTCACGGAGCTGTCCGGAAAGATCGACATCACGCTCGCCAACCTGTCGATCCTCAAGACCGGAAAGGCACGCGCGATCCGCTTCTCAACGCTCGAGGCCATCTGCGAGGCGCTCCAGTGCCAACCGGGTGACCTGCTCGAATTCAGGTCCGAGTCCAAGGCCCACCACAAAGAGAAAGACAGGATGACAAGGTTATCTGTGTCAGGTGCCCAATGAGCGGCAGCGCGTGACCCGGCGCTGCCTCCGCACACCTCACTTGCTGGTCATGGTCGCCACGAAGACGTCGCTCTGCCGATCCTCGATCGCGAAGTAGAAGCGCTTGCCATCGGTCGCGAGGTCCGACCGCGACGATTGCCGGTTCGGATCCGTGAAACGCACCAGCAGGCGCGGCGTCCCGCCATCGACCGACAGGGACCAGAGCGCCGTCGTCCCCGCGGCGTCGTGGCTCTTGACGTAGAGCGTGCGTTCGTCGGGGGCCCACTTGACCGAGATGCCGAACCGGGGACCGTCCGTGCCGGCCGGGAAGAGGCGACGGCGCGTCCCGTCCTCCAGCTGATAGAGCGTGTACGCCGTCGCGACGCTGGCCCCGGATCCCGGCATCAACACCGCGCCTGCGAGCCAGCGGCCGTCAGGCGACCAGTCCGGATAGCTGAGGGAGTCGATGCGGGGCCCGATCGACCAGGTGCCGCCCGCACCGCGCGTCGCGACGTAGGACGAGTAGTCGCCGATCTGGTCGGTGAAGGCCAGACGCTTCCCGTCCGGCGACCAGACCGGGTAGCTCTCCTGAGCCGGCGAGTTGGTGACCACCTGGACCGGGCCGCCATCGAGTGGCTTCACCTCGATGTCCCGTGTGCCGGTGCGCCACGAGTGATAGGCGACCTCGGTGCCATCGGGCGAAAGTGACGGCGCGAATTCATCCGCGGCACTGGACGTGAGCTGTTCCGGGTCACCGCCGCCGATCGGGATGCGATAGATGTCGGCGTTGCCGCGGAGGTTGGAGTCGTACAGCAGCCACTTGCCATCGGGCGATACGCTCATCGACTCGATGACCTGGCTGCCGAACGTGAGCTGCGTCGCGCCGTCAATTGTCGTGACGCCGCCCGTGGGAATGGGCACCGACCAGATGTTGGAGCGCGACGAGTAGACGTCGTAGGCGAGGCGCGTCCCATCGGCCGACAACGAGAACGATCGCGCGTTGAGGCCTGTCGTCAGGCGCACCGGCGCGCCGCGCACCTCCCCGGACGACGACAGCTCCACCGCGTAGACGTCGCGGGGACCGTCGCGATTGGAAAGGAAGTAGAGCCGGTTCGCCTCGCGCCCCCAGACCGGGCTCTGGTTGAGCTCCGTCGGCTCGGCAATCATGACCGCGTCGCCGCCGCGAGCCGGAAACAGCAGGATGGCACTCGGAGCGAGGTTCCCGAAGTTGGGGCCCGGCGACACCGAGACGGCGTTGTGCGACACGCAGGCGATCCACGTCCCGTTCGGTGACCAGGCACAGGAGTGCAGCTCGCTCCCGCTCCCGATCCGCGTCGGAGTGCCACCGCCGCTCGACGCCGCGCGGTAAACGGTATCCCCGCGCACGAAGGCGATCTCGCTGCCGTCGGGGGACCACGCCGCCGTCGTGACATCGTTACCGCCGGCTCCGGCGATGACCGGCGTGGACGCGCCCCCGAACGCCGGCGACACGGACACGCCGCCGCGCGACAGGAACAGGAGCCTGGTGCCGTCAGGCGACCAGCGCGGCTCGGACTCGACGGCCGTGCTGTCGTCGGACAGCGGAATCGTCCGTCCGCCCCCGATCGGCTGGACGTAGATCCGCATCCGCGTCGAATTGCCCGCCGCATACGCGACGAGCTTCGCGTCTGGTGAGATCGCCGGCGCAATCTCGAGTCCCGGCGCCGACGTGAGCTGCTCGGAGCGGCCGATCGCAAGCGAAGGCGGAACCGTTCTCGTCACGCGCCAGAGCCCGACGAGTACCACGATCACCACGAGGGCGGCACCCACGCCGATCGCCACGGGCCTGAGTGGCAGCCGCGACGCGGGCATGCGCACCTCGCTCGGCGCCGTGCCCCCGCTCGGCGTCGCCAGGGGCTCGAGGACGGCCAGCAGCTCGCCGGCGCTCTGCCATCGGTCGGCCGGACGCTTCTCGAGGCAGCGCATGACGGCGGCTTCGAGCGGCTCGGCTACCCCGGGGCGATGCTTGCGAAGCGGTTCCGGCGCCTGGCTGATGTGCGCCGCCAGCACCTGCTGCGGCGTGACGCCGTGAAATGGCGTCGTTCCGGTCAGCAGCTCGTACGCCAGCACCCCGATGGCGTAGATGTCGGCCCGCTGGTCCACGTGCGGGTCGGCCACCGCCTGCTCCGGCGACATGTACGTCGGCGTGCCGAGTGCGACGCCCATCGACGTGACCGTGTGGTCGCCGCTCGCCTCGCTCACCGCCTTGGCGATCCCGAAGTCCGCGACGAGCGCATGCCGGCCCGTGAGCATCACGTTGTCGGGCTTGATGTCGCGATGCACGACGCCGTGCGCGTGCGCGTAGGCGAGCGCGTCCACAATTTCGACGAGCAGGCGCACTGCCTCGCCGATCGGCAGCTCTCCGCCCCGCCGCAGGCGCTCGCGCAATGAATGTCCCTCCACGTACGGCATCACGTAGTAGAGGAGCCCGCCGGCGTCTCCCGAGTCCAGCAACGGCAGGATGTTCGGGTGCTGGAGCTGTGCGGCGATCTCGATTTCGCGCAGGAATCGCGCCGCCCCTACCGACGCGCTCAAGTCTGCACGCAGCACCTTGATCGCGACCTTGCGGTGATGCCGCAGGTCCTCGGCCAGGTACACCGTCGCCATCCCGCCCTGGCCGAGCGTGCGCTCGACCTGGTAGCGGCCTGCGAGTGCGGTGACGAGACGGTCCGGGGGGGCGGTCACTCCGCGGAAGATGCTGGACGCGCCATGCGGTGAACAAGGTGAACGGGCTCGCGCCCGCCAACGCGGACCCCGACGGCAGACGCACCGGACAGGCGTGACACCGGATTCCCGGCCGACGGGGCCGACTTCGGTTCGCGCGGGGCAGGCGAGGCTGTCGCGCGGGGCCGCTGGTTGGATCGAGCCTGTGAGGCGCCATATGCGCGGCGCGCGGCGAGGTCTGTCTCGTTATTCTCGATTGCCGGCGTCGCCTGGGCCGACTTCCCGGCCTGCTCCGCCACAGGGCGCAAGCGGCGTGGCGGCGAGCTTCTCCCGCATCACGTCAGGCGCGAGCGGTCCGGCAGAGGCGCCCGCCGAGATGACCCCGAGATGACCCCCCAGATGCAGACGCGGATTCCGCGTGCCGGGTCAGCTTGGCTCAACAGGTCTCCAGGCGCATCTCCAACGTACGGGCGCTCATGGAGGACCCCAGAGCGTGCCCGGTTGATACAATTCGCACATCGTGACTGAAATATGACCTATCACACATCTTGACATAGTCCGGAATTCTCTGCATGGTGTCACCGTGTCAAATGAACCGGCTGACCTCCTCCGCCAACACGGTCTCCACATCACCGCGCAGCGCCTGGCGGTCCTGCGCGCGGTGTCGAGTCAGCCGCACATCACCGCGGATGGCGTGGCCGAAGTGGCCAGCGCGGAGATCGGGGCCATCTCGCGCCAGGCCGTCTACGACGCCCTCGGCGTCCTGGTGGACAAGGGAGTGCTCAGGCGCATCCAGCCCACGGGGTCACCGGCCCGCTACGAGACACGGGTCGCCGACAACCACCATCACCTGATCTGTCGCGTCTGCGGGCGCGTGGTGGATGTGGATTGCGCTGTCGGTTCTGCGCCCTGTCTCACGCCGCCCGAGCTCATGGACTACGAGATAGACGAGGCCGAGGTCGTGTACTGGGGCCGCTGCCCCGAGTGCCAGCCCCGCGCCCGCACGGATTCCGAAGCCTGACAACGCATCTGCAACCACACCAGAGACCATCATGAGCAGCGAAAGCAAGTGCCCAGTCCCCCACGCCGCCGCCGGCACGTCGATCCGCGAGTGGTGGCCCGACCAGTTGAAGCTCGAGCTGCTCCACCAGCATTCCGCCAAGTCCAATCCCATGGGTGGGGACTTCAACTATGCGGAGGCGTTCAGGAGCCTCGACCTCACCGCCGTGAAAGAGGATCTCGCGGCGCTGATGACGGACTCGCAGGACTGGTGGCCGGCGGACTTCGGCCACTACGGCCCGTTGTTCGTGCGCATGGCGTGGCACAGCGCCGGCACGTACCGCACCGGGGACGGCCGCGGCGGCGGCGGCCGGGGCCAGCAGCGCTTCGCGCCGGTGAACAGCTGGCCGGACAACGTGAGCCTGGACAAGGCGCGTCGCCTGCTCTGGCCGATCAAGCAGAAGTACGGCCGGAAGATCTCGTGGGCCGACCTGATGATCCTCGCCGGCAACGTCGCCCTGGAAACGATGGGCTTCAAGACGTTCGGGTTCGGCGGTGGGCGCGAGGACGTCTGGGAGCCGGATCAGGACGTGTATTGGGGACTGGAGAAGAAGTGGCTGGACGACAAGCGGTACTCGGGCGATCGCGATCTCGAGAATCCGCTCGCCGCCGTGCAGATGGGGTTGATCTACGTGAACCCGGAAGGTCCGAACGGCAACCCGGATCCTGTCGCCGCGGCGCGGGATATTCGCGAGACCTTCGCGCGCATGGCGATGAACGACGAGGAGACGGTGGCGCTCATCGCCGGCGGCCACACCTTCGGCAAGACGCACGGTGCCGGACCGGTGGCGAACGTGGGAGCGGAGCCCGAAGCGGCGGGCCTCGAGGAGCAGGGCCTCGGCTGGCGAAGCACCTTCCGCACGGGCACGGGCGGCGACGCGATCACCAGCGGCCTGGAGGTCACGTGGACCACGACGCCGACACGGTGGGGCAACGGTTTCTTCGAGAACCTGTTCGGATACGAGTACGAGCTGGTGAAGAGCCCGGCCGGCGCGCATCAGTGGGTGGCGAAGGGCGCCGCGTCGACGGTGCCTGACGCGTTCGACCCGGCGAAAAAGCACCCGCCGACGATGCTCACGACGGACCTGTCGCTCCGGTTCGACCCGGCGTACGAGAAGATCTCGCGGCGCTTCATGGCGCATCCGGACCAGCTCGCGGACGCGTTCGCCCGGGCGTGGTTCAAGCTGACGCATCGCGACATGGGGCCGCGCGCGCGCTACCTGGGCCCGGAGGTTCCGGCCGAGGAGCTGATCTGGCAGGATCCGATTCCCGCGGTGGATCACCCGGTGGTCGATGCAAGGGACGTCGCGTCGCTCAAGGCAAAGATCCTGGCCTCCGGCCTGTCGGTCGGGGAACTGGTGTCCACCGCGTGGGCGTCGGCGTCCACGTTCCGTGGATCCGACAAGCGCGGCGGGGCGAACGGCGCCCGGATTCGCCTGGCGCCGCAGAAGGACTGGGAGGTCAACCAGCCGACGCAGCTTTCGAAGGTGCTCACCACGCTGGAGGGGATCCAGCGCGAGTTCAACAAGGCGGCGTCAGGCGGAAAGAAGGTCTCGCTGGCCGACCTGATCGTGCTCGGCGGCGGTGCCGGCATCGAGCAGGCGGCGAAGAACGCCGGTTTCACGGTGACGGTGCCGTTCACGCCGGGACGCATGGACGCCACGGCGGAGCAGACCGACGCGGATTCGTTCGCGGTGCTCGAGCCGATCGCGGACGGCTTCCGCAACTACATGAAGGACAAGTACTCGGTGCCTGCCGAAGCGCTGCTTGTCGACAAGGCGCAGCTCCTGACGCTGACCGCGCCCGAGATGACGGTGCTCGTGGGCGGCATGCGGGTACTCGGGACCAACGTCGGCGGCTCCTCGCACGGGGTATTCACGACGCGGCCGGCGGCGCTGACGAACGACTTCTTCGTGAACCTGCTCGACATGGCTACGGAGTGGAAGCCGACGTCGAAGGATGCCGACGTGTTCGAGGGCCACGATCGCAAGACGGGCAAGCCCCGGTGGACCGGCACGCGGGTCGATCTCGTCTTCGGTTCGAACTCCCAGCTCCGCGCGCTGGCGGAGGTCTACGGCTGTGCGGACTCGCAGGAGAAGTTCGTGCACGACTTCGTCCAGGCCTGGGTCAAGGTGATGAACCTCGATCGGTTCGACGTGGCGTGACGATAAGGTGAACGTCGTGGCGTGAGCGCGGTGCGAGCGACGAGTGGACCGGCAGTGACAGCAACGCGCGCATGCCCCCCGGGCGTGCGCGCTCCTGCGGGCCGCACGACCGCATTCGCATGGAGGCGGGCTCGGGGAGTGTATCTCGGCGCGGTACCGAGCGAGCCAGGCTTTGGGGCGAAAGGCCAACGCGGCCTATTACCGAGACTGGTAACAGCCGGAAGCGGGTGGATCTGGCCAACGCGGCCTATTACCAGGACTGGTAACAGCCGGAAGCGGGTGGATCTGGCCAACGCGGCGCGGCAGAACCTGCGATCCAGGTCGACCGAGACCGCGGCGTTCCACAGCCGGTCCTGGACCACCGCGCAACCCAGCGGTCCCCGAGCCGACCGCGGGCGTCAGGGAGGGCGTCGCGCAGCGCCGCCACCGGTAGTCGCGCCCGTTGGGCTGCCGAACGCGCGCCGACAGCGGATCCTTTCCACGCCGTCTCTCCTCCCCGTAGCTTCACAACGACCGTGCAGGCACCACTCACTCCCATTCGAGGACCCATCCCGTGACGACGCCTTCCCCCTCAGTGAAGTGGCTCGCGGTCGCCGCGATCCTCGGCACCGGGCTCATTCATCTCGTGGATGCGCAGGACGCGTTCGGCGACGCGACCTACAAGGGCCTTCTCTTCGTGGCCAACGGTGTCGGCGCGTTCGTCGCGGCCTGGGGGATCTTCCGCAATCGTCAGGCGCTGGGATGGCTCCTTGGCCTGCTCATCTCCGGCGGAGCGTTCCTCGCGTACGTCGCAAGCCGCACGATCGGGTTGCCGGGGCTGCCCGCGGAGCCGGAGAACTGGCTCGAGCCGATCGGTGTCGCGTCGCTCGTGTGCGAGGCGCTCTTCGTGCTGTTGTTCCTGGCCGCGAGACGGCGCCCCGACACGACACGCTGAGGGGGGCGGCCGCGGCGCCGGATCACCTGGGCGCGGCCGTCGTCAGGTAACCCTCCGCGAGCGCCTGACAGGCCTCGACGTGCTGTTCACGCCACCGGTCCGTCCGGTTGAGCACCGCTACCAGCGGCCCGAGGTCGAGCAGGACGCTGCGCACGGCCGCCACCATTGAGTCGCGCCAGTTGTTCTGCCGGATGAAGGGCGGACGCGGGACCAGGCACTCGGGTGCCTGACGAGCCACACCGTGCTGTCGCCCGGGATCACGCAGCGGGAGATCGACCGCTACATCCCGTGTCCCGGGCAGGCGCCGTCCTGCATGATCGGCCGGACGGAGATCATGCGGCTGCGGGAAGAGGCGTGGGCAACGCTGGGTGACAGGTTCGACATACGCGCGTTCCACGACCAGGTGCTGGAGTTCGGCACCTTTCCGCTGAGTCTCCTGCGCACGCGAATCGAGCGATGGGTCGCCGCCGGGGGTGGATAACGATCTCCGGATCTCACTGCTCGTTACAGGCGATCTCCACGCGCCGGTTGAGTGAGCGGCCGGCCTCGGTCGCGTTGTCGGCAATCGGCTTGGTCTCCCCGAGTCCCCTGGCCGACATGCGGCCGGGGGCCACACCGCGGGTGACCATCGCCTCGATCACCGACCTGGCGCGCCGCTCCGACAGTTGCGCATTGTACGCATCCGTTCCCTCGCTCGAGGTGTGGCCAATCACCGTAATCGCCGCCGCCGATTCGCCCTTCAGTCCGGTGGACAGTTCGTCGAGCAGCGACCCGGATTCCGGGCGGATCACCGCGGAGTCGAAGTCGAAGTTGATGCCGTGAATGACGGAGCCGCACCCGAGCGGTGGCACGGCCAGCTCGCGACACTGCGTGTTGATGGTGCTCGCGGTATCTCCCGTGTAGAGCCGGAACGGCGCCCCGTTGGTGGACCGGACCCCAGTGATCTCGCCACGTTCACCGACCGCCAGCACGAACGCGCTCGGTATGCCGCCGTCGCGTGAAGTCCCGGTGGCGCGCAGGACGTTGCCGCTCACGGTGCCGCGCAGGTCGCCGACTCCATCGTAACAGCCCGTGACCCGTGCATTCGCCTGTCGCAGTTCCAGCAGCACGCCACGGCCCCTCCACTTGCCGGTGAAGGCCGTGGACTGCGGAACGGATTCCTGTGTACCGTAGCCGAGGATTTCGCTGAACTCGAAAAAGGTCTTGTCACGTTGCACGTCGATGCCGCCCCGTAACGACACCCGCACCCATCGCACCGGTACGGCAGCGGTTGCCGCCATGGTGGTGGTCTGTCCCTTCTCCGCGTGGGTGGACAGCGTTGCCGACGCGAGGGGAAGAAACGGGCCGTCGGGGCCCGCGTCGGAGCCCGCGACCTCTACCACCCGCACAAAGGTCTGGGCCGGGCTCGGCGTCTCGAGCACTTCCGGCACGGCGAACTCCGTGAAGGTCGTGCGTGCAGGCAGTCGGTACACGAATGCCACGTGGCTGTCGGCCGTTCCGGGCCGCGGGGTCAGTGCGAAGTCCCCCTCGTTGCCATCGATCGCGAGCAACGCCTGCTCCATGTCCACGCCGAGCGCCTTTGCGTCGCCCTCGATGGCCACGGGGAGCGCGCCGCGCGCGAACGTGAGGTAGTCCGTGCGTGGCGCCTGGCCTTGGCGAGTCGCGAGTGAGCGCGCGTACGCGCGCCCAGTGTCCACCGGAACCCCGGCCACAGTCGTCGCTGCGATCAACAGCACAATGAAACGGCCCTGGCGGGACGGCAGGTGACTGTGCAATCGAAGCCTCCATTGATCGGCCTGAAGGTTTCTACGAGTCTCTCTGGGGTTGCGCAAGATCTCTCATGCGGACGACACCGTGACACGCTCAGCGGGATTCGCGTGTCGCCGGCATCTGGCAACACCGGCAGGCTCGCGCCTGTGGTCCCGCGAGGTCCGACCACAGGAGAGCTGAGCGACGACCCGTCGGTCAGGTGAACGTGATGACTGCGCGACGGTTGTCACGAGGCGTAGCGTTGGCCTTGCCAACTGGCGCGCCGTCTGGCATGAGGTACCTTCGCGGGTACTACCGCCCCCGCCCCCAGACCACCGACGCTCCATGGCCAGCGATCCCGGCACCATTACCGCGCTGCTCTCGCGCTGGAGCGAGGGAGACCCAGAGGTCTTTCCCGCGCTGATTGCCCTCGCCTACGACGACCTCAAGGCGATCGCCCACCGGCGCCTGCTGGCGGGCAGCGTCGATGGCCTGGCCACCACCGCGCTCGTCCACGAGGCGTACCTGAAACTCGTGGGGAGCCAGGGGGGCGAGTGGGAGAGCCGCGCGCAGTTCTACGCCTTTGCCTCGCGCGCCATGCGTCACATCCTCGTCGATCACGCGCGGCGGGAGCACGCCCTCCGGCGTGGCGGGAACGCCGTGCGGATTCCGTTCGAGGAGAGTGAGGCGCCCGGAGACGACGCCTCGGCCGACATCCTTGGCGTCGATGAAGCCGTCGAGCGCCTTGCCGAGCGGAACCCCCGCATGGCAAGGGTCGTCGAACTGCGTTTCTTTGGCGGCCTCACCGTCGCCGAAGTCGCCGAGGTGCTGCAGACCTCTCCACGCACCGTGGAACGGGAATGGACGCGCGCCAAGGCGTACCTGCTCGAGACCCTTCCGGGAAATGACACCAGCTGAGCCGCTTCTCTGGGAACGGTGGGACGACGTCGATCGCCTCCTCAGCGAGGCCATGGATCTGCCGGACGCCGCGCGCGAGGCACACGTCCGCGCAGCCACGACCAGTGACCAGGCGCTGTGTGATCTGGTGCTCCGCCTCGTCGCGCGACTGCGCACCGGGGCCGGCGCCGAGCTGTCACCTCGCGAAGACGTCGTCCGTGCCGCGTTCTCCGGTGACGAGCACCCCGACCGCCGCGACATCCTCGAGCCGGGTGCAGAGGTCGGACGGTACCGGATCATCCGGCGCCTGGGACGGGGTGGCATGGCCACCGTCTATGAAGCCGAACGCGCCGATGGCGTCTATGAACAGCGCGTCGCGCTGAAGCTCCTGCGAAAGGGGCTCGATACCGAGGACCTCGTTCGCCGCTTCCGCACCGAGCGGCAGATCCTCTCGTCGCTCTCGCACCCCAACATCGGGCGACTGCTCGACGGCGGCTCCACCCCGGAAGGCAGGCCGTTCCTCGTCATGGAGCTGGTGACGGGAAGCCCGATCACCCGCTGGGCCGACGACCAGCGGCTGGATGTCGCTGCCCGGCTGCGGCTCTTTCTCGCGGTGGCGGACGCGGTGCACGCCGCGCACCGGCAGCTCGTGGTGCACCGCGACATCAAGCCGTCGAACATCATGGTGGACGCCGAAGGACGCGTGAAGCTGCTCGACTTCGGCATTGCCAAGCTGCTGGATTCCCCGGCGGAGCAGACCGACGTCGGCTCGCGTCCCCTCACGCCCGAATACGCCAGCCCGGAGCAGGTCGCCGGTCGCGCGATCACGACGGCGACCGACGTCTACCAGCTTGGACTCCTCCTCCGGGAACTGCTGACCGGCCTGCGTCCGCTCGCCACGGACACGAGCCCGGATGAGCCACCGCTGCGACTGAGCCGCGCCGTCGCGCTGGACGCGCGGGTTGCCGGCACGCCCGACGAGCGCGCCGAGCGTCGTGGTACGACGCCGGCTCGCCTCGAGCGGCTGCTGCGCGGCGACCTGGACGTCATCGTGGGGAAAGCGCTCCGTCCGGAGCCGGAGCAGCGCTACGCGTCCGCGGATGAAATGGCGGGCGACGTCCGGCGCCACCTGCGCGGACTCCCCATCACCGCCCATCCAGAGTCCGCCCGGTATCGCGCCAGGAAGTTCATGGCGCGCCACCCGATGATGTTGCCTCTGCTGGCCGTTGCGACGCTGGCCGTGGTCGGGTACATCGCCACGCTCGTCCGGTACACGCACCGCCTGGAGCGACAGCGCGATCTCGCCGAGGCCGCGTCCCGCCGGGCACAGGAAACGCAGTCCTTCTTCGTGAGCCTGCTCCGGAGTGCCGATCCCTACTCGCCCGCGGATCCCGAACGGGGCCGCAGCATCACCGTCGTGGAGGCGCTCGAGCTCGGCGCCGATCGCGTGCGAAACGAGCTGGATAGCCAGCCGGAGTTGCGCGCCGCCCTCCTCAGCAACATCGGGGAGGTGCTCCTGAGCCTCGACCAGATTGCGTCGGCGCGCCAGGTCGTCGACGAGGTGATCGCACTGCGCACCAGTCGTGGTGACACCACGTCCACGGCATTCGCGGACGATCTGGGCGTGCTGGGGCTGCTGCTCAACAGCGCCGATCTCTACGACAGCGCAAAGGTTGTAGTGAGCCGGCGCATCCGGCTCGCGCGCGCGCGCCGCCCTCCCGAGCCCGAACGCCTCAGTGATGCGCTGCAGGATCTGACGACACTCGAGATCGGGGTCGATCCGGCGGCGAGCGTCTCGGCGGCGGAGGAAGCAGTGCGGATTCTCCGTCCCGTGGCCGGGGCCCCATTGGCCCGCGCGCTGCGCAGCCTCGCGGATGCCTATCGGGAGGACAACCGCCTCGAGGACTCGGAGCAGGCGGCCCGCGAGGCACTCGCGCTCTACGAGCAGGTCGAGGGTCCCACGAGTGCGAACACGGGATGGGCGGCCCACATCCTGGGGCAGACCCTCGGCGCGCGCGGACAGATCGAGGAAGCGGCGACGCTCATCCGGCGCTCCATCCGCATCTTCGACGAGCGTCTCGGGCCCGACCACGCAGCCACCATTGCGATGCGCAACAACCTCGCCGTGTTGCTGATCGCAGGTGAGAGCTATGCCGAGGCCGAAGGGCTTCTGCGCGAGGTCCTGCGGGCGCGCGAGCGCGAGCACGGGCACGACCACACGCTGGTGGCGGGAGCGTATCAGAACCTCGCCGTGGCCGTCGCCGGGCAGGGCCGGTACCGGGAAGCCGAATCACTGACGCGGGAGGCGGAGATGATCTACCGTCGCACCATGCCGGCGGGATCATACATCGTCGCGCTCCCGATGCTCACCCGCGCCGGGATCCAGCTCGATGGAGGCGACGCGGCGGGCGCCGCCCGGTCCGCCGCCGGGGCGGCGGCGCTCCTGAAGGGCAAGATGCCGCCGGATTCACCGCCGGCGATCATGGCCGATTGTCGCCTGGGCAGGGCGCGGGCGCTCCTGGGAGATCGCGAGGGCGCGAGACTCCTGCTCGAATCTGCGGTGCATCGCATGCAGACCGCCGAGGGCGTCCGGGATTCCCACCGCGCCGAGTGCGAAGCCGCCCTCGCGCACCTCGGCGCCAAGGGTGCCGGCGCGCCGTGACGCCCTACGGCACCTACCCTTTCCCGCCGGTCGATCCCGGACCGCTCCCGCGCGGGATCCGTGTCACCTCGAACTGGCCGTGCTCGACTCGCATCCGGCCCGACCCGTCGAGTTTCTGCAACGTTCCCTGAAAGGTCCCCCTGACCGACGCCATGCCGTCTGAGAAACTGACGTCGCTCACGTTGATCGAACCTTCCTGCATCAGGAACGAACCGGCGACCATGTCGTCGGTTTGGGCGACCGGCATGTAGGCGAGGCTGAAATGTTGGTCGCGTGCGGCCGGCAGGGTCACTTTCGCCGAATGTTCTCCGTCGCCCGCGCTGATGAGGAGCTGCACCGTGCTCCCGCTATACGTTCCGAACGA
The DNA here is from genome assembly GCA_963761075.1 of uncultured Gemmatimonadaceae bacterium. Classification (GTDB taxonomy): domain Bacteria; phylum Gemmatimonadota; class Gemmatimonadetes; order Gemmatimonadales; family Gemmatimonadaceae; genus CAVXFN01. Next base: position 3,980,394 of record CAVXFN010000004.1, on the reverse strand, counting down.
GAGGTCGCCGGCGGCGGGATCAACGGCGAAGGTCTCGATGGGAGGATGTTCGCTGTCGAAGCCACCCAGGCTGACCACGCGAGTGCCGTTCATCTCGAGCCACATGGCACTGGAGTACGGCTTTCCCTTTGCGTCGCCCGTGACGACGTACCATGTCCGCTCGGTTCCGTCGACCGTTGCGTGAATCGTTCCCAACACGTCGCCGGCCGGCGTCGTGAGGCTCTCCTCGCTCCCGGGCGCCCGCGCGTCACCGGAGCAGCCTGGGGTCGCGGTTGCAAGGAGCGCCGGGAGGACGCAGAGGATGATTGATCGCATGATTGTTCTCCCTGAAGATGCGCGGCGGAGACGGAGGTGCGACGACGGGTCAGCGGCCTCGTTCGCGGAAAACGCAAGCCTCCCAGCCGTCGGGCAGGGGACCCACGCGGGGGAGGGGACTCGGCAGTCCCTGGAGGTCGTGCTTCAGGGCGCTGGGAGTCCCGCCGGGTCCGGGAACGAACTGGAGGTGCAGCGACATGAACGAGTCGGACATTTCGAAGGAATATTCGGAGACCGACTTCATCCACCAGTTCGACGTGTCGCCCCACATGGCGCCGACAACCAGATAGCCGTCGCATGACACGGTGACGAAGAGATCGCGTCGCGAGCCGTTCTTTCCGGGGACGCCGTAGAGACCGCGGAATCGGTCCAGGTCCTTGCGCGCCGGGCCGAGATCCGGGTCCGGCTCCCGCGTCCGGGACTGTTTGGCCGCGGGCTGTGCGGCCGGGTCCGGGGTCGACGGCTTCGGCGCAGTGGGCATCGAGTCCGCGAATGCCGTGATCATGTCCCTTGTGATTGCCGACGACATGCCGAGGATCAGCTGCGCCTTGGCCTGGTCTCCTGCCTTGGAGTACTGCATGGCCAGTGCGGCGAATCCCTTGAGGTCCAGGTCGAAGCGATCCTTGTGGCCGGGATAGAGTTCGTCGAAGCGCCGCTGGGCAGCGGCGGCTCCCTCGCGCTCGAGCAGCTTGTGGATCTCCTCGGAGAGGAGCGGCTTCTGGGCGCCGGCACGATCAGGCGCCGCGACGCAGCAGAGCAGCCAGAGGGGGAGGAGTGCGACGCCACGCCGCAGCCGGGCGGCTCGTGGACGCATTCGGGGTCTCCGGGAACGGGGAGGCATGGCGGCATCTCAGCGTCGGACGAGTTCCACGCGCCGGTTCTGCTGTTTCCCCTCGGGGGTCGTGTTGTCCGCCACGGGGTGCGATTCCCCGAAGCCCGCCGTCTCAAGACGGCTTCCGTCGATGCCGAACGTGGCCACGAGATACGTCTTGACGGCGGCGGCGCGCTTCTCCGAGAGCGTCTGATTGAACGCCTCCTCGCCGTCGCTGTCCGTGTGGCCCTCGATGGAGAGGCGGAGGTCCGGGTGCTCTTTCAACGCCGTTCCGATCTCCTTGAGCGTGGGCGTGGATTCGGGCCGGAGTTTGTCGCTGCCCGTAGCGAACAGGATGCCCTGCGTGGCGACGCGACCGTCGCGGGCGAGCCTGTCGTACAGATCGCGACCACCGGCTGCGACGCGGATGGGGCCGATGAGGATCGGGCGCTCGGCGCTCGCCGAGTTGACCGCCACGAAGAGGGTATCCGAACGCGGAAACACGGCGTTCGGCACATTGGCCACGCGCAGTTCGTCGAGATACATCTTCATGTAGTCGCCGTCTGCCATGAGCCGCACGGCGACGACGCTGTCGGAGACCCGGTGGGAGTCGAAATTCGTCAGCGTGAGTGGGCCGGCGCCACCAATCCAGCGGAGACCGGCCCGCGTCATCTCGACCGACGGTGCCGAGCCTCGGTAGGTCCTGGCGGGCCCGAAGTAGGCGCGCCCCGTGGTGAGGCGAACGTACGCATTGCCGTGCGTGAGGTTGACCTCGTACTCGACGGTGAACCGGTCGGGCAGGGTCCTGGGCAGCGGAATGGCGAACAGGCCCCCCGACGTAGCCCGCAGGTAGCGGCCGCCCTGCCATTCCACGACCTCGAAGTTGCCCTGCACGAGATCCAGGCGCCGCGGGAAGTCGCCGACGACGTCGCGGGTGAAGTCGTCGTAGAACAGGATCTCGTCGCCGGGCACGAAGTCGTAGTTGGCCCACGCCCCTTCACCCGGACGCGCCGCCGACGCGCCGGCACCGCCACCCTGCTGCGCCGCCTTTTCGCCGTCGGTGATCGGGACGCCGGCGCTGTCGGTGATGATCCTGCCCTGCGGGTCGATATAGACCACGTCCTTGCCGCGTTTCTTCGCGTCCTGCTCGCACTTCGCGTCGCCAAGCGAGCAGCGAACGGCATCGCGAACCAGTTGCGTCACCTTCTTCTGGAGCTCCTGCTCGGCCGCGCGTCCGGCGGCTGACGTGATCCGGCCGGGAAGCTGGCCGGACAGTGGAGCGGCAGCGATCAGCGTGGTGGTGCCGAGCACGAGGGCGGTGGCGAGCGGGCGAATGGACATGGTCTGCTCCTCCGCAGGTCGTTCCGAACGAGGCGGAATCGTGCGTGGCGCGCGAGCCCGCGCACCCCGGTTCCATGAGCTTGAACGCACTCCGCCCGGCAAACCCGCCATACGCGCCAGTCGCTGGCACGGCACCGTCGGGACCCGGGCGGCTATCTGCCTCCGCGCGCCCCGGGCACGCTGCGCGCCGACGTCGCGAACCGCCATTCGTAGACGTTGTCGGGGAGCTGCTCTCCGCCATCGCCAAGGACCCCGTCGGGGCCACCCTCGATGCGCACGCGATAGTACATCATCGTCTTCAACGGAGCGGACGGCGTCACCTGGACGTGCTGGCCGTCGTTGTCCAGCGTGATCTTCGCGTCGAGCTGCTGGAACTTGCCCGATGTGTCCATGAAGCCGAACAGCACCGTCTTGTCGGTGACCGTGGAAGGACGATATGGACGGGCGAATCCGATCGCGATGTTCGGTGACAGGAAGTTCACGAACCGTTCGTTGCGTTTGGGCGTGTGCTCCTCCACCGTGAACTTGCGATTGCCGGCGCACTGTTGCAGCGCCGGTCCGGTCTGCGCCGAGACCGGGCGGAACGTGAACTGGCCGACCATGTCGATCGACGACCTGGTTGCGGGACTGGATGCTCACGCCATCGACATGAGTGACGAAGGTGCCCCGGATCCGGTCGGCTGATGCATAGTTGATGTGCATGACGCCGCCCCGGCTGTACATCATCCAGTTGTCACCACCCGCCTTTGCGTCCTGCTGCAGGGACAGCATGTTGCCGAGAATGCGGCCGAGAATGGCCGCGCGATTCGACGTTTCTCCGGCGCCGGATGCCGCCTGTCCCTTCGCATCGGCGTAGCTCGTTCCCATGCTCATCCAGTGGAACTGCACCTGCGCCTGGTTCGCCTGCGGTTTCACCTTGCGGGAATCGACGATCGGGTAATCGCCGGGATGAAAGAGCCGTTTCGGCTCCGGCGTCCAGAGGAAGTTCACGTGCACCTTGCGCAGGTCGTCCCAGAACCCCATGGCGACCATGCAGAAGTCGTTTGTGCGTCCCACGGAGACGCGGGGAATCGGCGCCGCGGCGACGATCGACCCGGCCAGAAAGTTGGCGGCCCCGCTGGTGCCCTGGATGGTGTCGTTTATCGCGCCCTGCACCACGGCCACGAGGTCCACGCCGACATAGACATGGAGCGTCTGCGACGTTGTCGTTTCCTCGTCCGCCACCGACAGCCGGACGATGTAGTGCCCCGACCTGGCGTACTTGTGCGAAACCGCCCCGAGGTTCGTGCCGTTCTGCGGCGGGCTGCCGTCTCCATAGTCCCAGGTCCACTTGAGCGCATCGTCGCCGGGATCCGTGGCGCGCGCGCGGAACTTCACCGGGCGCTGGAGTTGTGGATCCGGCTCCATCTGGAGGAACTCGATCACCGGCGCGCCGTTCGCGATTTCCACGTCCAGCGTCCGCGTGGTACCGCCGATGCGGGCCGTGACAGTGTACGTCTTCTTTCCCTTGAGATACTCGTGACTGGTGCGCGCCAGTCCCGCGCCCGAGACGTTGCCTTTGCCATCGCCGAAGTCCCAGGAGACATTCGGCGGCGTGTCGAAGCCGTACAGGTAGACTGTGAACGCCAGCGCGTCGCCTTCCGAGCCGGAGAGGTCCCCGATGATCTCCCCAACGTAGGGTTCGCTCGCCGGCGTGCGTCCCACCGTCGGAATGGGGGCGATGAGCAACAGGGCGACCGGGAGCGCGCGGAGCCCTGCGCCGGCGTGGAGCACGCGCCCGACTCGTAGCGGTCTCACGATCCACCGGGGACGATCTGTCCCGCTGTCGTGAAGGTGACTGGCATCGTCTCTCCGAGGGGGTTTCCGGCGCGGTCGGTGAGCGCGGGATCGAGTCTCAGTGTGTACTGCGTCAGGCGCTCGAGGTCCGCGGCGGGGGCGAAGAGCAGGCGCGTCCTGACGGAGTCGAACTGCACGGCGCCGTTCACGGTCTTTCCGTCGGCCCCGACCAGCCGGATCACTCCGGAGCGCGCGGCGTCGTCGGCCAGCGGTTCGTCGAACGTGATCGCGATGCGTACGCTGGGAGCGATCGTGATGTCCCCGTTGCGGGGTGAGGTCGCAACCACGCGTGGCGGCGCCTTATCAGGCGCGGTCGTGAAGCTCCACGACACGTCATGTCCGAGCGTGTTGTTCCAGCGATCCTTCAGCTTGCCGGAGACCGTGGCCTGATACGTCGCGCCGGGAGCGAGTGACGCCTCGGGCGCCAGCCAGAGCCGACCGGCACCAGCGTCGTATCCGGTGGTCGCCGGTACGGACCTGCCTGACGCATCGCGCAGCGAAAACTGCCCGCCGACATCGACGTCCGCCGGGAGATCGCTGTTGAGCGTCGCCAGGACGTCGCTGTTGCCGAGCGTGTCGTCGGCAGTCGGGAGGTGACTCACCACGTCGAACTGCTTCAGCACGAACCGCGACTCCGCGACGGCCCTGTCGAAGCCGTTCGAGGCCACGACGCGGATGTGCGGGTCGGGTCCGCGGGGCCAGCCGGTCGAGGTCAGCAGCACCGAGGAGCCCCCGATCTCCCTCGCCACAGCCATCCATCCGGTGTGACCGTCGGGAGAGTACTCGACGTCGAAGCGCACCGACGTATCGCCGGCCGCCGGTTCCCACTGGACAGCGACGGTCCCCGCCCGCGGATCCGGCTTCACTGAGCGCAGCTTGAGAACGGGGGCCGCACCGGTGCGGCGCTCCCGTCGCGCCAGCTCCTTTCCGGAGGCGTCGAGCAGGACGACCTGCTGCAACCCCTGGGGAGCGGGGAAAGCGACCGCGAAGATCGACCCAGGCACCAGGCGCTCGTCAGGATCGGCGACGAGTGCCGAATCCAGCGAAAAGGCACGGCGGGCCAGCACCGATCCTGCGGCGTCCCGAAGCTCGACGCGATATGGTCCCGTCCCTTCGTTGTCGCCGCCCGGCGAGAGCGTGGCAACGCGGGGAGGATCGAGCACGGCGGCGCCGTCCGGCAGGATCGCTCCGCTCACGAGAAGGCACTCCTGCGCGGTGTCCTGCGGCGCCGTGAAGGCCGACCAAGGGGGGGCGTCCGCAGACGGACCCCCCGTCGGCACGGCCGCTGCAGCGACGAAGCCGGCTTCGCGCTTGAGCAGCGCCAGGTGCGAATGGTCGGGCGCTGGCGCGCCGGCCGCCCAGATTCCGCTCAGGGCATTCGGGACGGCGTCGAGCAGCTTCGCATACGTCTCGTCCGAGACGAAGCGTTTGAGGATCCCATTCGTGTCCTGGCCGTCCCTCATGAGCGGCACGAGAGCCGTGCTCTCGCCATTCCCCTCCTCGGTATGTTTGTTGGCGCTGTGCGATCCGCCGTGGAGGGCGATGCGCATCGCATGGATGCCGTCATAGCGTCCCGTTGGTACGGAGCTGTTCCGTGCGCGGTCGAAGTTCTGGAATTCGTTGGCCTGGACGTGCATGGCCGCGTTGCCGTCCTTGTCCACGAAAGCATTCTTGCCGAGGAAGGCGTGTGTCACTTCGTGCGCGAGCACCCAGGGTTCGGCGTCGACGGGCTCGACCACAACGGGCCCGTGGGGCAGCTGGAAGTCGCCGTGCTGAAACGCCGTGGCCGCCCTGCCGATGCTTGGATAGAGGGTTATTCCGCGAAACTCGTCTCCGGCATGCCCCGCGGGCAGGAGCATGACGACGATCGAACCGCTCGATTCAGGGATGAACAACCGGATCAGGCGAGCGATGGCGAGTTCGTTGCCCCCGGATGTGTAGAACAGACACTTGGCGCTCTTCACTTCCGGACAGGGTAGGTACTTCCTGGCCGGTTCGTTGAACGGCAGTGCGATGAACGCCTCCCGGCGCACGTCGTGCACCGGAAGATTCTGCACCAGGAACTCCTCGGCCGCGTCTGCGTTGCGGTTCACCCAGTCTATCGCCTCCCGGGGGCCAGCCTTCGCCCATGGCCCAACCAGTGGTGCCACGTAGCTGATCCGCAGTACGCGCCGCTCGCCGGATGCGCCGAACGATTCCCGTGGAACGAGCTCCCAGTTGGCGGCCGCGACGCCGGGAAAGAGGTTCGGCGCGCGATTGGGGTTGTGCGGGCCGACGAAGTCGGGGTCCTGCTCGACCGTCACCTTGAGCGACGTGAAGGAACCGCGCTCCGGAGTGAAGCTGAAGTTGAAGGTGTGACCGGCTCTGGCGGTCACTGACGCATCCCAGGGAGGCCGACGGAACGTGAACTTGCCCTTGGCAATGACGCCGCCGGATCCGTCGCGAACGGTGACCAGGGCAGGAAAGGCGTCATCGGTCTCGCCCGCGTTCTCGGCGGGCGGCCAGAACGCCCACACCCGGCCGACGGCCGACTTCCCGGGGAGCAGCGGCGTGTCACACGAGGGCTGGAAGATGTGCACCTCGACACGACGGCGTGGCGTGTCACCCCAGGTCTTCGGACACGTCTGTGCCACGAGCGGACCGGCAGCGGCCAGAAGACCGATCACGGCGAGCAGCCCGCGTCGGCGCGTGCCGGGTCGGTGATTGTCGCAGGCATATCGCCGCGCTGCGGGAGCCGGGGCACGGTCGCTGAGTGGCATTGACGCCCTCTGGGAGAGGGAGGAAGACAGGGCACGAGTCGTCGCGCGCGGTGGCGGCGGGACCTCGCCATATGCCTGAACGCAAACGAGCCGCGTATGCCGCCACCGGATTCTTCGTGGTGCGCCGCAGGCACTGGCGGTGTCGCGCTATGCTCCCGCACCGTCGCGCGCAATCTCCGGTCAGGCCTGGCGGCGGGTTCGCCCTGGCGCTCGTGGGGCACTACCGCTGCCTTCGAATCCGTCCTCCGCGGCGCGCGTCCACTGTTCCGCCGAGCCAGGTCACACCATCCACGACCCGGTCCTCACGGCAGCGCGATGTCGAAGGACCCTTCGGTCACCGTGACCGATCCCGTGGCCTGTCCTGTCATGGCGCTCGTGTTGAAGCCGAAGGTGCCCGCCATGCGCGAAGCCGAGAGCGTGGTGATGATCAGGCTCCCGGAGGCGGCAGACTGCGGCGTGCTCCAACCCGACGACGAGTTAGCGATGCCGCCATACACGCTCGGCGTTCCCCCAGGTTCATCACGTACGTGCCGGGACCGGTGACTCCGCTGGCGCCGATCGTGAGCGACCACGTTTCCGACCCAATGAGTCCGGTCGCCGAGAAGCCCATCGAATCGTAGGTCGGCCCATCCCGGCGACGATGCCGCGCGAGTGCAAGTTCGTCCAATGGATCGGCGCGTGCCACATCCCGTCGACCGGGCTGGGCACCTGCGTCGCTCCGATGAGCAGTGCGCAGGACCCCATCGTCGAAATCGACTCTCGCGCGATGAATCACCTTGAGGCATGGCAGAATGGCGCCGGCCACCTGGACGGAGTCGTGCCGGGGCGCGGTGTCCTGCCGATTCCATCGCTGCTCATGCACGTTTGGTATCCCGGTGGAGTGGGCGCGGTACCGGCGACTTTCGCACCGGACCCCGCGCCGCGCTTCGCGGCATGGGCGCCAGCCGGGACGGAAATGATCCTTTCTGCGATCGGTGACGACCAGGCGCGATTCGTCCGGTGGGACGGTGACTGCAGCGAGGTCAGCGGCCATTCCTGCCCGCTGACCGTCCCTGCCTCGGGTCCGGCGACCAAAGGCGCTGCCTTCCTGGAATGCTGGTTTTGTGGCGATCGCGTGGCGGACGGCCCGGATCCCGGTGGCGTCACGATCATCTCCCGACAGGTGGCCGAGGCGGGTTCAGCCGCCTGACGAGTGACGGACCCGCGTGCCCCGGGTCCTGCGTCGCGACGTGTGCCTCGTCGCCATGGCGCGACACCGCGCCTCGACGCAGTGCGGATTGCCGAGGGCGGCGGCAGCTGCCGACCGGCGGGTTGCACTGCGTCGCTGCACTCGCGAAGATGTGAACGCTCCAGGCGGAAGCAGGCGCCTCGCCTCACGGAGGCAGCATGTGGAATGAACGCTACTCGGAAGCCGGGTACGTCTACGGCACCGAGCCCAATGCCTTCCTCGCGGAGCACGCGCACCTGCTTCACGGGCCGGTGCTCTCCGTGGCCGAGGGCGAAGGCCGGAACGGGGTCTATCTCGCCTCACTGGGATTGGAAGTGCACGGCGTGGATGGGTCACACGTCGGTCTCTCCAAGGCACGGGCACTGGCGCGCTCGAGGAACGTCGAGATCCGCACACAAGTTGCCGACCTCGCGGAGTACGAACCGGAGCCTGACCACTACCGGTCCGTCGTCTCCATTTCCGCTCATTTGCCCAGTGCGATCAGGCACAGGCTCTATCCGCTCCTCGAGCAGTGCCTGAAGGCCGGCGGCATCCTGCTGCTGGAGGCGTACTCGGAGACTCAACTCGGACGGAACACGGGCGGGCCGAGGGATGCGGACATGCTGATGACGCCGGCGAAGATCAGGGCGGAGTTTCCGCAGCTCGAGCCAAGGCTGCTCCGTGAAGTCGAGCGGGAGGTGCTGGAGGGCAGGGCACACACCGGGATGGCGTCGGTGGTGCAGTTCATCGGCGTGAAGGGCTGACGAGCGCGCGAGACTGTGGGCGGTGCCGCCCGCGGTCATCCCGGCCAGGACACGCCCCTGGCGTCGCCCGCACGCGAGCGCCCACGGCTCCAGGCCCGCGAATCTCACGATTCCGAGCCGGGTCGCGACTGGTGACTCAGTCGATCGCTCCTGCGGGCAGGTCTACCCGTTCCCGGCCTTCGCAGCAACCCACGCCGCAATCATGTCCAGCACGCCCTCCGCCGGCTCGGCGCTCGCGGCCCAGTCCACGGACGAGCCGGCGTCAAGCAGGAGCCGCCCCACGGCTGCGTGGTCACGACCGTCGCGCGGCGTGCGCGATCCCTCCGCCGCCCACACCAGCGGCGACCCGTGGAACTCCCGGTCGCGCACGTCGACCGACGCTCCGCGCGCCAGCAGGAGTCGCACCGCGTCCGGCCAGCCCTCCATCGCGGCGGCGTGGAGCGCCGTCTTGCCGATCGACTCGTCCGGATGGTTCGGGTCGAAGCCGCACGCGAGCAGTGCGTCGAGGACGTCGGTGTCGCCGCGCTCGGCGGCCAGGTACATCGCGGCATAGTGCTCCTCGCCGATCATGTCGCGCAGCGCGGGACGTGCCGCGAGCATCGCGTCCGTCGCGGCACGATCGCCACGGCTGCACGCCGAGACGAGCCGGTCCACGTCCGACAGCTCCACCGGGGCGCCGTGCGCACGCAGCCACTCCGCGACCGCGCGATTCCCGGCGAGCTCCGCCACCGCGGACGGCGCGCGTCCGTCGGCACGCCGCCGACCAACATCGGCCCCGCGCCTGACGAGCGCCTCGGCCATCGGGACGTCCCAGCTCCGCGCCACGACGTGCAGTGGCGACTCGCCATTCGTTGCGAAGACCGGGTCGGGGTCGGCGCCATGCGCGAGCAGCCAGTGTGCCCCGTCGGTATTGCCGGCCCAGCTGAGCGCGGCGTACAGCGCCGCCGAGCCGTCCGTCGCCCATGGCTGGTTCACGTCGGCGCCGTGGGTGACCAGGCGCTCCAGCACGGCGAGGTCGCCCGCCCCGGCGGCAAGCGGCAGTGTCACCCCGTCGTTCGGGTCCGCCCCTGCGTCCAGCAGGAGGTCGACGAGCGGGAGCAGGCGCGTCACTCGTGAGGCGCCCCAGAGCACGGGACGGTACACGCCGTGGTGGAGCCACGGGAAGCGCGTGTTCGGGTCGGCGCCGAGGGCGATGAGGCGGCGGGCGATGGCGAGGAGCCCGTCGCGACGATCGTCGGACGCCTGCGCGGTGCTCGTGTGGCAGACGTAGTGCACCGGCTGCCAGTCGCGCGGTCCGCCTGGCGAGGTGGCGAGATCCGGACGCGCCGCGAGTTGTGCCTCGACCGCCCGGGCATCGCCGAGAAGCAGTGCCGTCCAGAAGTTGGCGCGGGCGATGGAGGGAAAGAGCACCAGCAGGCGCTCGGCGCGATCGGGACGGCCATCGGTCGCAGCCTCGACGAACTGGACCACGGCCGCATCAAAGGCGAGGGCCTGCTCCTCGACGTGATCGCGCATCGCATTCCACGAGTCGAAACCGTGCTCGCGCGCAATCACCGACTGCGCGTCGTGGAGGGCGAGCGGAGCACGCGCGAGCACTGCGTCCGATGCGCCGGCGTACGCGGGAAGCGTGCGGAAGCGCGCGAAGGCCTCGCGGCGCTGCGCGCGCGCGTCCCGGAGCAGGTCTTTCGCCAGCCGCTTGAGCTGGTCGAGGCTCGGGCGCGGGGGGAGCCGCCTGGCTGTCATGGTTCCTCCATGCTGAGAGCCAGCGGTCCGCAGGCCGGCCAGCACGGAGACAGCCGTGCAGTGAAATCGACAGGCCGGGGGGACTCAGTCCTTCGCGCGGACCCGCGGGCGCCCCGAGCGCACGGCGAAACTTGGGGACCGCCGAATGACGGGTCAAGCCGGGCCCGGGACGCGATCGTCTGCCGGCGCGTCGCCGGGGACGCGCCGGAGCGCCTGACGAGCGCGAGCGCGACGCGCACCTGTCTCCCGGCTGTCCGACCGGGGACGACGAGGCCGGCAGTCCGGCGCACGAGGGCGATTGACGCGGTGACCGGGAGCCACCATATCACATCGCCGCCCACCCGGCCCCCGATTCCCTGGAGACGTCATGACACGCATCGCCCTCGCCCACGTCCTGCTGCTCGCGGCTGTCGCCACCGCGACGACGGCACAGACTGCCACCGCCCAGCAACCCGGCACCGACGGCCCCTACAAGGTGCTGATGCGTGCCCGCGTCGGCGGCGAGGGCGGCACCGACTACATCTACGCGAACTCGATCGATCGCCGGCTCTACATCACCCGCGGTGCGGTACGTGCCATGGCCGCCACCGACAGCACGCCGGCACGCGACTCGGCACCGGGCCGTGTCACCGTCTTTGACCTCGAGACGCTGAAGCCGCTCGGCGAGATCATCAACGGCGGCGGCAATGGCGCCGTCGTGGACGCAAAGACGGGACACGGCTTCGCCAGCAGCCACCCGGATCCGACGATGTTCGACACGAAGTCGATGAAGCTGATCACGACGATCGATGCGAACGCGGGCGTCGAGGCGCCGAACCCCCGCTTCAGTCCCGACGGCATCTACTTCAACCCGGCGAACGACAGGGTCTACCTCGGGAGCCACCCCACGCGACAGCTTCTGGTCCTCGACTCGCGCAGTGGCAAGGTGCTCGGCAAGATCGACCTCGGCGGGGTTCCGGAGGAGAGCGTCTCGGACGGCAAGGGAACACTGTACGTCGTCATGCAGGACTCGGCGGGCAGCGTCGCGGTCGTGGACGAGAAGGCGATGAAGACGACGACGCACTATCCGTTCGGCGACATCGGTCGCTGCAACGGCCTCGCCCTCGACGCGAAGAACGGGATCCTCTTTGCCGCCTGCGCGCAACAGCGCACGCCGGGACAGGAGGCGCGGCCGGCGATGGTGATCCTGAGCGCCAAGGACGGGAAGGTCATCACCACCCTGCCGCTCGCCGGCGGATCCGACGGCGCGGTCTTCAATCCGGCCACCATGGAGGCCTTCAGCTCGCACAGCAACGGCACGCTGACGGTCGTGAAGGAGAACAGCCCGACGAGCTTCGAGGTCGAGCAGAACCTCGAGACGATGAACGGCGCGCGTACGCTCACCCTGGACACGAAGACGGGGCACATCTTCGTGATGAGCGTGGAGCGCGGCCCGGCGCCGCCGCCCCAGCCCGGGCGCGGTGGCCGGGGACGGGGCGGTTTCGCGCCGCCGATCCCGGGGTCGTTCACCATCCTGATGATCGGGAAGTAGCCGGCGGCGATCGCGACGGCGGCCCGGGCACCCGCCCGCGACCTACATCGGTCGCGGGCGCGGGTCCGCCCGCCGCCGACTCAGAACCGGAAGAGCCGGTTCACCTTCACCACGAACGCGCGGTTCCGGAGCCCCCTGACGAGCGTCGGCGCGGCCACGTTGATGTCCGTCTGGTCGCGCTCGTCAGTGTAGACGAGGAAGATCTCGCTGCCCGGCGCGTACTCCCAGCGGAAGCGCAGGTTCGTGCCCAGCGTGTGGTCCGCGGAGTTGTACTGGAGCAGGGCACTGGCGAACATCAGCGGGGAGAAGCCGTAGTCGACGCGGGCGCGTGCCAGCCGCGTCGTGAACGAGGCGCCCGGCAAGTCGATCCGCGTGATCGAGAACGTCGGCTCCACCGAGAGTTGCGTCAGGAGCGAGATGCGGGCTGGCGACGACCCGCTGCCTCCCAGCGTGAGGCTCCGGATCGTGCCGTCGTAGTACTCCCCCGCCTGCACGGTGACGCTGCCGGAGATCCGGCGCTGCGCCCCGAACGTGTACGCCGCCGTCACTGTGTTGAAGGAATAGCTGCCGGGGGCGATCGCCGTCGGCGATCCCGCGGGCGTGAACGCCTGTGGGAGCCGCTCGTAGTTCTGCGCGAGGTCGAGTGAGAACTGGTCGCTGTTCTCGAATTCGGTGGCGAAGTGTCCGGTCCCGACGCGCGCCTCGACGAGACCGGCACCGTTCTCGATGTACTCGCCCGAACCGGTCCACGTGAACTTGCGGACGCGCTTGATGCTCTCTGGCCGTGGACTGAATCGCAACGATGCGAACGAGCGCCTGGCGTCGGTGCGACGGGTGAAGCCGACATCAGGCCGGAAGTTCGCCCCCACCGACAGGTACTCCGCCTGGGCGCCGTAGCGATCGGCGTTCCAGTCGACACGTCCCTGGTAGCTCTGGTCGTCGCCGGAGACGCCTGTCGACGCCGTGCGGGCCCAGTACGTGCCCAGACTCAGGTCCCGCGGGAACGAGAATGCGCCGTCCACTCCGTACGCCTGGTTCGAGCCGGTGCCCGTCGCCGAGACCGAGCGGTTCGTTGCCATGAGGCCGATGGCGCTGTTCCGGAGGACGTCGCGCTTGAGGCGCAGGACGGTGAAGTTGGTCGGGTCGGCGTGTGATGCGGCCTCGCTGCCGGTCAGGATGTTCATGATCCCGATGGCGTACGGTCCCACCTTGCCGGTGACGCGCCCGCCGGCGGTGATCGGGATGACGTCGCTGCCATTCAGCCCGATGCGTCGCGAGTAGAAGAGGTACGGCGTGTCGCTCGTGCCGCTGTTGCTGATGACGCCGGTGCCGCCGCGCGCAAAGTCGAAGATCCCGCGCCCCTCGAGGAAGAAGTCGCGCTTTTCAGGAAAGAAAAGGCTGAAGCGGGTCAGGTTCACCTGCTGCTCATCGACTTCCACCTGCGCGAAGTCGGTGTTGACGGTGAGGTCCGCGGTGAGGTTGGCCGTGATACCGTACTTCATGTCGCCGCCGATCTCGCTGCCGAAATCGTTCGACAGCGGCGGCGTGCGCACCCTGTCGGTCGTCACCCGGGCCACGGTGTACGGCTTGAGCTCGATGTTGCGGCCGGCGTCCGGGAGGTCGAGGCCGACGAGCGTGCCCCCGGCGGAGACGCGGTTCAGGGCCTGCGGCCCCGCCAGGCTCCGTGGCACCGGCGTGAGGTACCCCCACTCGTTCCTGCGGCGGATCGAGCGGCGGATCTGGATTCCCCAGACCTGGTTGGCGCCCGAGTGGTACCGCAGCGACTTGAACGGGATCGCCATTTCCACCGTCCAGCCGCCGTCGAAGCGACCGGTCTTCGACGTCCAGACGGGATTCCAGTCGGTGTTCGAGCCGCCCTCGTCGACGACCGAGTAGTCGGCACGCGCGCCGAGCGGGTTCGTGTAGAAGGCGAACCCGCTGCGCCTGTCATAGAACGTGTCGAACATCACGCCGATGTGGTCGTTGTTGCGCAGGCCGCCGGTGTCGCGCCGCAGTTCGTTCACGACCCACTCGTCAGGCGGGGCACTGTCCCAGCATCGGCAGGTGACGTAGATGTTCGCGTCGTCGTAGGTGATCCAGATGTCGCTGCGCTCGGTCTGTGGCTTGCCGTAATCGGGCGCGACCTGGATCAGCCCACCGAACGGCTGCTCGCGAGTGTACACCGCCTCGTCGAGCACGCCGTCCACCTTGAGCGGCGCGGAGAGGTGGATGGCGCGCACGGTCGCCCGGCCCGCGGGGCCGCGGGTGATGACCGCCGGCGCGACAGGCGGCGGCGGTCCGTCGATCACGTTGGGCGACTGGGCGCGCGCGGGCGATCCGCCGAGAGCGGCGGCGGCGATCGCTACGCCCACGAGAGAGCGCCCGCCGATGGTGGCGAATCGAGCGCGGAAGCTCTGCGCCGCCACGGGCGTGTTGCAAGGCGGATCAAGGTTCAACGTGCGCGTCGTCCTGGCGTGAGGATGGAAGAGGGCCGCAGAATATCGCCCCGGCGCCCCGGCGGGGAAAGTCGTCCGTGGTCCAGTATTGCGCGCTCGGTGTGCAGGATCGATGACGCCGCCTGATCAGCAGGACCGACTGAGGGCGGCCTCGCCGACCGCTACCGCATCGAGCGGGAACTGGGCCAGGGCGGCATGGCCACGGTGTACCTCGCCGAGGACCTCAAGCACGATCGCAAGGTCGCGCTCTAGGTCCTGAAGCCCGAGCTGGCGGCCGTGCTGGGCGCCGGAGCGCTTCGTGGTGGAGATCAAGACCACGGCGGCCCTGCAGCATCCGCACATCCTGCCGCTCTTTGACTCGGGGACCGCGGACGGCTTCCTGTTCTACATAGTCCTTTCGAGGAGCGGCACGTCGACACTTCCGGGCGGATTCTGCCGGTGGTCATCACGAAGACAGGGGGTTTCGCGCGATCCGCTGCCCTGATGGCCGCGCAGCGGACGCGATCGGGCACGCATCCCGCCGTTTTCTGATGTCGCCGGCGTGACGCGGCCTGTCGCATCCTCGTGCATGCCCGCTGACCTCGTGAGGACCCTCAAGCGCAAGCTCGTCGACCACATTCTGGAAGTCGCGACGCAGACGAACATGGTCGTCGCGGCCCACGCGATGGGGAGCGATCCCCCGCGGATGTCGGATCTGCGCCATGGCCGCCTCGATCAGTTCTCGCTCGAGCGTCTCATCCGCATGCTCGACGCCATCGGCCGGCAGGTGCGCCTGGAGGTAGAGGTCGTCGGCCCACGGGACGTCCACTGGTTTGCGTGCGCCCAGGCACAGCGGAACCGGCGCAAGCGTCGCGCGTCGTCGGCGCAGACAGTGCGCAGGCGTCCCGGGACGGCATAGCGGAAACGGCGCAGGCGTCCCACACCGCCGTAGCGGCTCCGGCCGGCCGGACCTCTTACCAAGTCTGGTAATAGCCGGCGTGAGCCAACGCACCCGACGCCGGCCGCGGCTGGCCGGCCGATCGGGTTCCTTGTCGATGCTGGACGCGAGGACGCACACTGTCGACGCCGGTCCCGCGAATACCACGCGGACCGGAACGCGCGCGTCGCGTCAGAGCTTCGCCAGGGCCGCCTTGGCGAGCGCCAGCTCCATGGCCTCCTTCTTGTCGAGAGGAATCGTCGCGTAAACCGAGACCTTGAAAGAGACGCTGCCCTTCTTGACCAGGAGTCCGGCCATGTCCCCGGTGACGAAGTAGTAGCTGTCGTCGCCGACGCCGGCGGATTTCACGGCAGCGCCCGAGCCCGCGGCCACCTGGCCCGCCATCGCCTTGCCACCGTCGTACGCCGCGGCCGTTTGCAGGAAGAGCGTCACGGCCGCCACGCTGGATTTGCCCGACGGAGTCCAGGTGCACGTCTTCACGAAGTTTGGCGCGACGTGCGTTCCAGCGCCGACCGCGCCGCCGACGGCTGCACCGACCTGCGCCGGCGTCAATACGGTGCACGCATCGGTGTCTGCTTGACCGGCAAGGGGCAGCGTCGCCGCACACAACCAGAGCGGGGCAGCACACCACACGCCGAGATGAAACGCCTTCACAGCTCCAGTCTCCCCAGGTTGGTGTGAACGAACGTGCCTCGGACCCATGTCACGCAAAGCTGCGGTCGACAGGCACGGCCCGCAATGGAAACGCCCCGCCGCGACCGGCCGGGAACGGGCGCCGCCGCTGTGACACGCATTGGCGCCGCCGCCGCGCCGAGCGTAGCTTCGTGCCTCCGTCACACCACTACTTCCCGTACCGAATCCAGCGCGAGGACGCATGCAGCCCAGGGAACTGACCCTCCGCGGCCTCGTCCTCGGCGCCCTCATCACCACCGGCTTCACCGCGGCCAACATCTACCTCGGCCTCAAGGTCGGCCTCACCTTCGCCTCGTCGATCCCGGCGGCCGTCATCTCCATGGCGGTGCTCAGCGCGGTCAAGGACTCGTCGATCCTCGAGAACAATATCGTGCAGACCGTCGCCTCGGCGGCGGGAACGCTCTCGGCGATCATCTTCGTCCTGCCGGGCCTGGTCATCGTCGGCTGGTGGACCGGCTTTCCGTTCTGGCAGTCGTTCCTCATCTGCCTGAGCGGCGGCGTGCTCGGCGTGCTGTTCACGATCCCGCTGCGCCGCGCGCTCGTCACCAACTCCGACCTCCCGTACCCGGAGGGCGTCGCCGCCGCCGAGGTGCTCCGGGTCGGCTCCGGCACGCGCGGGGAAGTGAAGGACGACACCGGAGAGGCGCGCGAGGGGCTGCGCGGCGTGATCGCTGGGCTCGCTGGCGTCAGGCGGACTCGCCGTCCTCACGGCGACGCGCATCGCCGCCGCCGAGGTCACCGGCTACGTCGGACTCGGCGCGCGCGCCTCGAGCGGATTTGACGTCGCGTGGTCGCTCGCCCTCCTCGGCGCGGGACACCTGGTCGGGCTCTCTGTCGGCGTCGCATTGCTCGTGGGAATGCTGATGACGTGGGGGGCCGCGGTGCCGATCCTGACCGCGCTCCAGCCTGCGGCGCCGGGCGTGTCGCTGGCGGCGCACACGGCCACGATCTGGAGCACACAGGTGCGCTTCATCGGCGCGGGCACCATCGGCATCGCGGCGATCTACACGCTTGCCACGCTGGCGAAGCCGGTGATCGGCGGGCTCGCGAGCACCCTCGCGGCGTCCCGCGCGGCGGCGAGCGGAGACGACCGGGACCGCGACATCTCGCCGTCATGGATCCTCGCGCTGACGGTGGCCTGCCTGGTCGTCGCCGGCGCGCTCGCGTTCACCTTCGCGCGGTCCACGCCGCTGGCGGCGAGCGCCGTGCGGCTGACGCTGGTGGCGGTCCCGTTCGTGCTGCTGGTGGGCTTCCTCATCGCCGGCATCTGCGGCTACATGGCGGGCCTCATCGGCGCGTCGAACAGCCCGGTCTCCGGCGTCGGCATCCTGTCGATCGTGATCTGTGCGTCGCTGCTGGTGCTCGCCGTGCCGCCTGACGCGGCAACCCGGCCGGCGCTGGTGGCGTTCGCGCTGTTCATCACCGCGATCGTCTTCGCCTGCGCGACGATCTCCAACGACAACCTCCAGGACCTCAAGACGGGCCAGCTCGTCGGCGCCTCGCCGATGCGGCAGCAGGTCGCGCTGATCGTCGGCGTCGCGGCCGGTGCCGCGGTGATTCCCCCGGTGCTGAACCTGCTCGCCAGGGCGTACGGTTTCGCCGGCGCCGCCAACGTCGGCGTCGTGGCACCCAATCCGCTGCCGGCGCCGCAGGCGACGCTCATCTCGGCACTGGCGCAGGGTGTCATCGGCGGCCAGCTCGACTGGAAGATGATAGGCATCGGTGCCGTTATCGGCGTGGCGGTGATCCTGCTCGACTCGGCCCTGGGCGCCATGAGGAAGCTGCGGATTCCGCCGCTCGCGGTCGGGATCGGGATCTACCTGCCGATGTCGGCGACCTTCGCCGTCGTGGTGGGCGCATTCGTCTCGCATTGGTTCCGCGGTCGCGCAAGGCTGACGCCGCACCCGGAGCGCACCGAGCGCCTGGGGACGCTGGTGGCGTCGGGACTGATCGTCGGCGAAAGCCTCTGGGGCGTGATCAACGCAGGTCTCATCGTGGCGACGTCCAACGACGCGCCGATCGGCCTGGTGCCGGAGTCGTTCCCGGCCGCGCCATGGCTCGGGTTGCTCGGTTTCCTCGGCGCCATCATCTGGCTGTACCGCTGGATGCTGCGTCGCGGCGCGGCGGCGCCGGGGCAAGGGCTTCGGCGCAGCGGGGGTGACGGGACCCGCCATGCGGACCATCTTTCCACGCCCTGACGGGACGTGGCGCCCTGACGCGACATGGCGCCCTGACGCGACATGGCGCCCTGACGCGACATGGCGCCCTCACGGGATATGGCGTCCTGACGAGATACCGCACACACCACCATGATCATCATCGGACTCACGGGCAGGAATGCCGGCGGCAAGACGACGGCATGCGAGATGCTCTCGGCAAAGGGGTTCTCCTCCCTCTCGCTCTCGGATGTCATTCGCGAGGAAGCGCGGCAGCGGGGCCTGGCGGAGACGCGCGAGAACCTGACTGCCCTGGGCAACGAGTTGCGCGAGCGCCACGGGGCCGGGGCGCTGGCGGAACTGACAGTCGCGCGGATGCAGTCCGACAGGAACTATGCCGTGGACAGCATCCGACATCCGATGGAAGTCGTGGCGCTGAAGAAGGCCGGATCGTTCTCGCTGTTCCACATCTTCGCCCCGCTCGAGGCCCGTTTCGCGCGATCGGTGGCCCGCAACCGCGCGGGCGACGCGCAGACCCTGCAGGACTTCATCCGCCAGGAGGAGCGCGAGTTCGCCAGCAGCAACGCGGCCGCGCAGCAGCTCCTGGAGACCGAACGGCTCGCCAACCGCACCATCGAAAACAGCGGCACGCTGGACGAGTTCGCGGCCAAGCTGGGGACCGCGCTCCGGGAGCTGCAGGTCTCGTTCTCCCGGCCCTCGTGGGACCAGTACTTCATGGATATCGCCAGACAGGTGGCTGCGCGCAGCAACTGCATGAAGCGACAGGTGGCGGCGGTGGTCGTCTCCGACCGGCGCATCATCAGCACGGGGTACAACGGCACGCCGCGCGGCGTGAAGAACTGCAACGAGGGAGGATGCCCGCGCTGCAATGGCTTCAGTGAGAGCGGCAGGAACCTCGAGGAGTGCCTGTGCTCGCACGGCGAGGAGAACGCCATCGTGCAGGCGTCCTACCACGGCATCGCCATCAAGGACGCCACGTTGTACACCACGTACTCGCCCTGCCTGATGTGCAGCAAGATGATCATCAATGCCGGCATCCGGCGGGTGGTCTACAACGAGGCGTACCCGCTGAATGACACCGCGGTGCGGATGCTGAAGGAGGCCGGTGTGTCGCTCGTGAAGCTGAAGCTGTGAGGTGTCCCTCGCGACGCATGCGGCCCCGACCTGATCATCGTGCAGAACTGGATCGAGGAACTGAAGAAGGCGCTGGGGCGGTGAGCACCCTGGCGCGCGTGAGGCACACCTCGAGGCACGCCCCGGGCCGGTGGCCAAGTGTCACCCCGGGCGTAGATTAGGGTGCGACGCCTTCAGTTCCCCCACGGCCCGCCACGGATTTGACCCAGCAGATTCGCGAGCAGCTGCAAGCATCGCTTGGCACCGGATACACCCTCGAGCGCGAGCTCGGCGGCGGGGGCATGTCGAAGGTCTTCGTGGCCGACGAGCATCGCCTCAAGCGCAAGGTCGTGGTGAAGGTGCTCTCGCCGGAGCTGGCCCAGGGGATCAGCGTCGAGCGGTTCGAGCGCGAGATCCAGACGGTCGCGGCGCTGCAACACGCGAACATCGTCCCCGTGTTCACCGCCGGGGAGACGAACGGGCTCCCGTTCTACATCATGCCCTTCGTCGAGGGCGAGTCGCTGCGCGCTTGCCTGGGTCGTGGCCCGATGCCCGTTACCGAAGTGATCAGCGTCCTCCGCGACGTCTCGCGGGCGCTGGCATACGCGCACCGCCAGGGCGTGGTGCACCGCGACATCAAGCCCGACAACGTGCTCCTCTCCGAGGGCGCGGCCGTCGTGACCGATTTCGGCATTGCCAAGGCGATCAGTGCGTCGCGTACCGGCGTGCCCGGCGGGACGCTCACCCAGATCGGGACGTCCATCGGCACGCCGGCCTACATGGCGCCGGAGCAGGCCGCCGGCGATCCCAATGTGGATCACCGTGCCGACCTGTATGCGCTCGGCGCAATGGCGTACGAGATGCTCTCCGGCCAGCAGGTCTTTGCCGACCGCACGCCACAGCGGATGCTCGCCGCGCACATGAGCGAGGCGCCGCAGCCCATCACGCGGCTCCGCGCCGACGTGCCGCCCGTGCTGGCGGAGCTGGTGATGCAGTGCCTGGAGAAGGACGCCGCGAACCGGCCGACGTCCGCCGGCGACATCTCACGGGCACTCGAGACGATCTACGAGCGGCAGCGGCATGCACGCGATGCCGGGCATCCTGCTTGGCGGCCCGGCCATGTTCCGCAAGGCGCTCGCGATGTACGGTGCCGCCTTTGTCGTCGTGGCGATCCTCGCGAAGGCGGCGATCGCCGGCATCGGCCTGCCGGGGTGGGTGTTCCCGGGCGCGCTCATCGTGATGGCGCTCGGCCTGCCCGTCGTGCTGTGGACCGGCTACGTGCAGCGCGTCGCGAGACGCGCTGCGACCGCCACGCCCACGTTTACGCCGGGCGGATCACCGGGCACGGCGGCGCGCGGCACCATCGCGACGATGGCGCTCCAGGCCGCGCCGCGAATGACCTGGCGCCGCACGGCGCGCGGGGGCATGTATGCCGTGGGAGCGTTCATCGCCGTGATTGCCGCGTTCATGGGCATGCGCGCATTCGGCATCGGGCCGTTCGGGTCGCTCAGCGCGACCGGCCAGCTGAACGGGCGCGACCAGGTGATCCTCACCGACTTCCGCACGACGAACACCGACTCCTCGCTGGGCCGCGTGGTGAGCGATGCCGTGCGGGCGGGCCTCCAGGGCACGTCGGCGTTCGATCTCGTCTCGCCAACCGCCGTCGTCGCCGCGCTCCGCCGGATGAAGCTGTCGCCCACGGTGAGGCTCGACTCCTCGATCGCGCGCCAGGTGGCGATTCGTGAGGGGATCAAGGCCATCGTGGACGGCGAGATCACGGGAGTCGCCGGCGGGTACATCGTCGCGCTCCGTCTTGTCCGCGCCGACTCCGGGCTGGAAATGGCCTCCTTCCGCGAGACCGGTGACGGTCCACGCGGCCTCATCGACGCGGCCGACAAGCTTGCCCGCGCGCTCCGCAGCAAGGCGGGCGAGTCGCTGCGACGGGTAAACGCCACGCCGCCGCTGGCGCAGGCCACCACCGGGTCCCTGGACGCGCTCCGCATGTACAGCGAATCGCAGCGCGCCAACACCCTCGGCCTCGGGACCGAGGCACAGGAGAAGGCGCGTGAGGCGGTGGCGCTCGACTCGACCTTTGCCATCGGCTGGCTGAACCTGGCGATCCAGGTCTCGAACTGGAGCGGCGGCAATGAACAGTCGACGGTCGATTCGGCGTTGACAAAGGCGCTCCGGTTCAAGGATCGCACCGCGCAGCACGAACGCGACGCCATCACGGCGCACTACTACGACATGGGTCCCGGCCGTGATCGCGCCAAGGCAGTCGAGACGTACCACCGGATGCTTGCCAGCGGCGACTCGTCCAGCAGCACGTTGATCGGCCTCGCCGAGATTCTGCGGGGGCAGCGGGAGTATGCGCAGGCCGAGTCGCTCAATCTCGAGGCGGCGCGCCGGACGCCGTCGAGCGGCACGGCGCTCGGCAACGCGATCGAGATGCAGGTCGACCAGGGAAGGCTGGACGACGCGCGGGAAACGTTGAAGCGATTGCGGGCCGTGGCGCCCCAGTATGGCATCGCCCGCGACGTCGTGATCCGGTACGCGGCCGGGGACAGCGCCGGCGTCCGGCACGTTTTCGACAGCGTGCGAACGGCCAACCCGAGCGCATCACTTCCGGGGCTTGAGGCCAACGTCGAGCGGGGCTACCTCGTGATGGCGGGACGGCTGCGTGATGCGGGCCTCGAGCGGCCGATCGCTCCCGGGGTGGGGGATGGAACGGCGCCAATCGTGCAGCAATTCGACTACGCTCGCGCCGGCAACCTGATCAAGGGAACGAAGGCCGCGGGGGCGCGGCTCGACTCGGCCGTCGCCTTGATTCCGTTCGGCGAGATGTCGCAGGTGGACCGCCCGTATCTCGACGCGGCCTCGGCGCTGGCGGAGGCCGGCGAGCCCGAAAAGGCGCGCGCGATGCTGGGGCGCTATCGCACGGAAATGACCGACACCTCCATCGTGCGCGCCGACCAGCCGCAGATGCATAACGTGCTGGGCGACATCCTCGTCGCGGAACACAAGCCGAAGGACGCCATCGCCGAGTTTCGCAAGGGTGACGTCGGCAACGATGGCGCGCCGGCAAACGAGTGTGCTGCCTGCCTGCCGCTGGTCCTCGGCCATGCCTTCGACGCGGCGGCGATGCCGGACTCGGCGATCGCGATGTACGAGGCATACCTCGCGACGCCGTTCTGGCGGAAAGACGCCTTGCCGCTCAACCCGGTCAGCGTCCCGCTCATCCACGAGCGGCTGGGCCAGCTGTACGAGCAAGTCGGACAGCAGGCCAGGGCCGCGGCGCACTACCTGGCCTTCATCTCGCTCTGGAAGAACGCCGATCCCGAGTTGCAGCCGCGCGTGCAGGATGCGCGCGCACGCCTCGCCAGGCTGTCGTCGATGGGGCCCGGTTGACGGGTTCGGGGATGTCCGCCATCGAACGGCCCAACACCGCCCTCGCATTTCGTTAGGCTGTCCAGCGGCTCGTGGGCGTGGGTCGAATGGCCTTCGTCTATCTCGTCCGTGACTTCAGGCACGACCGCACGGGTGCCCTCGAGGTCCTGACGCTGGGCTTCGGACCCGCGCTCGGCGTCGAGCGCTTGTCGTGGTCGGTTGGCTCCACGAGGAGGCGGACCGGCCGACGCAGCAGCGCAGCGGCGGGATGCTCGCGGCGGTGGCCGGGGGGCGCCGGGGGGCGCCGGGGGGCGCCGGAAGGGAAGCCAGAGCGTCAGCGCATCCCGGACGGGCGTCGCGTTGTCCCCGACCGTGACCCAACGACGCGCCGGGGTGTCCTTGTGACGCATGCGCGTCCCCTCCTTGGTCGCCCTGCTCGCCGCGGCATCCGCGGCGCTCGCTGCCCGCTCCGCGGCGGCCCAGGACGGAGCTCGAGCGAGCGCGGTGGGCTCGCCACCCGCCGACACCCCCCGCGGCATCCGGGAGCTTCGGGCGTACTTCCTGTCGCCACCACTTCCGTCGGCGTGGGTCGCGGCGACCGACGAGGGCCTCGTCGAGCTCGCATTCGACGCCCGCCAGGCTGCCCTCTCGAGCCTGTCGACGCAGGCGACGGGCACCCGCGAGTTCTACGAACCCGACGACGTGGTGGAGTGGATGAAAGGCGCCAGCGCCCTGCTGCAATGGGCCGCGCACGGACCGGATGACGCGGCACCGCCGAGTCCCGCGCTCGGTCGCGCGGGAGGCAACCGGCTGGTGTTGCGCGGGGACCTGACGAATGGCCGCCGCTCCATGAGCCTGGTGCGAATCGGCTGCCGAGGCAGCCGGTCGTCGGGAGCGATCACCGTGGATCCGATCGCAGTGGCGCAGATGGTGGCGCAATTCCGCCGTGCCGCCCTCGAGGCGCATTCCGTTCGCCCGCAGCGCGCACCTCCTGATGCGGTCTGGTATCCGCACGCCGTCGGCTGCCCCGCGCGGTGGCTGGACGGCAATGCTCCCACCTGGCCCGAGGCCGTAACGCCGTCTCTCGGCGCGCACGAGGAGGTCGTGCAGTTTGTCGTGGCGCCGTCCGGCGGTGTCGAGGCAGGCAGCGAGCGCTTCCTTCCGACGGGCGATCCGCGCTTCGCCGCCGCAGTCCGTCGCGCCCTGCGCACATGGAAGTTCGAGCCGGCGACGCGTGCGGCGACGCTGGTGCGCCAGCTGGCGTCCTACCGCATCCGGTTCACGCCGCCGGTCGTACTGGACCGCGCGGGCCGTCGCTGCCTCGTCCGGACCACCGGCATCCCGTTGTCGTGCGATTCGCTGTTCATCGCGAATCTCGGACACGATATCCTGATCGTGACTCCCCTAGGGAATGGCACGGTGCGCGTCGCCAACGCCGACGATGGAGGCCCCGCCCATCCGGTCGGCGAGGATCCTTCCCTGGGGCGCCAGTACGTGCGCGTCGAACTGCCTGCACCGGAATTCCGCACCTGGCTCGACACGGTCTCCCGCCTCCTGCCGACCATCGCGACGGACTCGGTCCACGCGAGCCTGGCGAACCGGGAATTCGCGCCGGACGCACCCATGATCGCCTCGCCTGATGCGCTTGGCCCCAACCTCTGGCTCTCGACCACGGGGTGGATTCGCGCCGGGTTCTGGTGTGGCCGCCCCGGACGCGGTCAGGCTCGCTTGTTCGAGGTCGCACCGCAGCACTTCAACGCCTTTCGCAACTTGGCCCTCGGCGCACTCGATCGCGTTGCGCTCCAGCCTGGCCGCGTTCGGCTGGACACGCGCGCCATGCCGGCGGACGAGGTCATGTGCAATGCCGAACCCATCGCACCCCTGCGGCAACCTGCGTTGCCCTGGTCGAATGCCGCGCACTCCAGTCGCGAGGTCGTGGCGGCCTTCGTGGTGGACACCACAGGCCACGTGGACCCCCAGGGCATCGAGATCATGCCCGCGGTGGATTCGGCGAGCCGTCGCCTGATCGTGCAGGCGCTGGCGCAGTGGATGTTCCAGCCCGCGATCGCCACGCGACGGCGGGTCCGGGTGCAGGAGTACGTCACGCTGGTCCTGCGTCCGCCCAATGGTGATGCGGTTGCCCTCGCCGCGGCATCCGACTCCATGCGACTCGCGGCGCAACTGCCGCGCACGGTGTTCTTCCGGCCAACGCCCGAGCCCACGCCGCCGCCGCTCGTCACGTCACCCGGCGCATGGGAGCGCGCGATTGCC
The DNA here is from genome assembly GCA_963761075.1 of uncultured Gemmatimonadaceae bacterium. Classification (GTDB taxonomy): domain Bacteria; phylum Gemmatimonadota; class Gemmatimonadetes; order Gemmatimonadales; family Gemmatimonadaceae; genus CAVXFN01. The sequence continues at coordinate 3,955,053 of CAVXFN010000004.1, read as the reverse complement.
GCGATGCAGCCATTCGTCGAAATCGCGCGGCGCACCTGGCCGTCGGCGCGCACCCGGTATGTCGAGGGGCTGCCGTTGGGTCAGCGGCTCGTGGTCACCGAGCGCCTCGTCGATGTCCTCGGTCGGATGGAGCAGGTCTCGATTCTGGTCGACAGCATCAGCGGCGGGACGATGCACGGCCGTATCGCGAGTGACGTACATGCCGTGATCGGCTGGCACCGTGACGATGTCGTGTCGATGGACGAGTCGGACCTGGTCGACTGGACGATCATCGGATGGAACGGCACTGTCGAAGGCGACGTGGTCGGTCGATTCCTGGGCGGCTACCGTCCCTCGCCACCAACGCTTCCGCGCCCGCTCGAGCGGCCGCCGGAGGCATCCACGCCGCCGGCCGGCCGCACGAGCGGCACGGTGGCTGAAGCGGGGAGGAAACCGGCGTGGCAGCGTCGCGTGCGCTACGGTGGCGGCCCCTCGGTCGGCCCGCCGTGGTCCGACTTTTCCGGGATGGCGCCGCCTGCACGCTGGTGCTTGCGATCCACGGCGCCAGCCACGGGCGACTTCGCCGTCAGCGGCCGGAGCTGGATCGAGATCACGCGAGGCTGGTTGCACACCGTCCTGGGCTACCCCACGCCGGATCAGTCCGGATGGCGCGCGGTTCTCGGTGCCCCGCTGGTGCAGCCAGGTGACAGCATCGTCCAGGTCTTCGACGAAGCCGAATGCCGCCGGATCGCCCAGGTCATCAATCGCGACGTACTTGGATGGCGGATGGCGCCACCGGTGGTCGTCCTGCGCGTGCGCGGCTACACCGTCGCGTTTCCCGCCAACGCGCGATTCGGCGAGTTTGGCCTGGCGGTCGGCCTGGATGCGCGCCGCGTCATTCGCGGCGTGGCGGCCTGGTAGCCGCGCGCAACGGGCGGCGGCCTGCGCAACACACCCGCTTCGTGCGGACTACCGCGGCGGCTCGGCCGCGCTCGCAGTGCGTCGTTCCAGGAACCGCCGCTCCGCATCGCTCCGCGCGAGTGACAGCGCCCGCGCGAAATGACGTCTCGACTCGGCGTCATTGCCACGCCGCCGCTCCAGCTCGCCCAGTGCTGCCGGCAGAAACGGATAGGCCTCCAGTCGCTCGCGGTCCGCGATGCGTGCGATGGCGTCAAGCCCTGCGTCGGGGCCGTCCCGCTGCGCGATGGCTATGGCGCGGTTCAGTTCCACCACCGCCGATGGCGCAATGCGCAACAGCTGGTCGTAGAGCCTCACGATTGCGTTCCAGTCGGTTGCAGCGAGCGTCGATGCCGCGGCATGGACTGCCGCGATCGCCGCCTCGACGTGGTAGGTCGTCACCTCGTCGCCCCGTGCGGATTCGTCCAGCAACGCGCGCCCCTCGGCGATCAGGTCCTGATTCCACCTCGACCGATCCTGCTCCCACAGCGCGTGCAGCTCGCCGGCTTCATCGACCCGTGCGGGAAGCCGGGCGGCGTGCAGCGCCATCAGGGCCGAGAGGGCGAACGTTGCCGGGGTCCGCGTGGTCGTGTGCTCGCGCAGCAAGGCGGCCAGCCGCATCGCTTCGTCGCACAGCTCGGCGCGCACCGTCTCCTTGGCCGATGCGCCGTGATACCCCTCGTTGAAGAGCAGGTAGAGCGCGCGGTGCACCGCAGCGAGCCGCTCGGTGAAATCGGTGTCGGAGAGGTCGAAGAGAGTGAGGGATCGCCCGAGCGCCTTCTTCCCGCGCGTGATGCGCTTCTCGATCGCCGCTCTCCCCGTGAGGAACGCCGCGGCGATCTCACCCGCCCCGAATCCGCACAGCACGTTCAGGATGAGCGCCACCTGCACGGGCTCCGCCAGGCCGGGGTCGCAGCACGAGAACATCATGCGGAGCTGCTCGCCCAGGACGACGTCGCTCGAGAACGCCTCGTCCACGACCGCGGCCGCGGTCCACTCGCTCTCGAGGAGGCGCGTCAGTTCGGGTGCGAACGTGCGCGCGGTCCTCTCGCGGCGGATGACGTCGAGTGCACGGTTGCGCGCCGTGGTCATCAGCCATGCCGAGGGGTTGGGCGGCACCCCGCGCAGCTTCCAGACCTCGAGGGCGCGGCAGAAGGCGTCCTGCACCACGTCTTCCGCCAGCGCCAGGTTGTGCACCCCGAAGAGGCGCGTGAGCGAAGCGGTCATCCGGCCGGCTTCGTGCCGGAAGAGGTGTTCGTGGAGGGGTACCGGATCCATCGCGCTCACGCCGGTGCTACATCGCGGCAACCGGCCGCACCTCGACGGAACCCTCCGGATCGTCGAGCGCGGGGCACCCCTTTGCGAGCTCGGCGGCTTCCGCCGCGTCCTTCGCAACGATGATGGAGTATCCGCCGATCACGTCCTTCGCCTCGGCGAACGGACCGTCGACGATCGCCCGCGTGCCACCCTTCACGATCTTGCCCCCGGGTTCGAGCGGCTGGCCGCCCGAACGAACGTGGCCTCTGCTCTCGAGGTCGCGGAGCCACGCCATCCAGCGCTCCATGCTCTTCTGGCGCGCCTCAGGGGTTCCCATCGCGGCGTTACGGGCGTTGGTGGAGTTGCGGTAAAGGTAGATGAACTCGGCCATGGGGTCCTCGCTGTTGCAGGAAAGTCGGCATGCGGCGCGGCATCGCCGCGGCGCGGTTCACCATGACAACGTTTCCGCATGGCGCCTCCGGACAATGCGACGCGGACGGCGTCAATCGAGCGGCCAGCTGGCCCGGGACGTGGTTCCCCCAGCCTCACGATGTCCCCTGCGCCGATGGTGCTTCGCCACCTCGCGCCACCACGGCTCCACGCTCGACCCCGCCCAGGCTCCCGGCTCGATCGGCTGACCGAGCCCCGGGACCATCAGCGTGATCCCGGCCGCCGGCGCGAGCTCCATCAGCCGCTCGACCGGTGCGTCCCACGCATGCATCGCCAGGTTGAACGTTCCCCAGTGTATCGGCAGGAACGGCGGGTTGCCGAGCATTGCCAGTGCTGTGAGCGCGTTGTCGGGGCCCAGATGGATATCGCCCCACGCCGGGTGATAGGCGCCGATTTCGAGCATCGCCACGTCGAACGGGCCGCATTGCGCCGCAATGTCGCGATAAAGAGTCGTCAGCCCCGTGTCGGCGCCGAAGAACACGGTGTGCGTGCTGCCGCGAAGGACGAAGGACGACCAGAGCGTGGAGTTGCGGCCGTGGATGGTCCGTCCGCTGAAATGCTGCGACGGTGCCGCGGTGATCTCCAGATCCACACCGGGAACGTCCGCTTTCTCCCACCAGTCGAGCTCGGTGATGCGCGAGCGGCGCACGCCCCACGCCTCCAGGTGGGCACCGACGCCGAGCGACGTCACGATGGGCGTCTTCCAGGAGGCGAGCGTGCGCCAGGTGCGAAAGTCGAGATGGTCGAAGTGGTCGTGCGAGAGCACGAGCACGTCGATGGGCGGAAGCTCCTCGAGAGCGACCGGCGGAGGCTGGAACCGCTTCGGGCCGGCGACTCGAAAGGGCGACGCCCGCGGGCCCCACACGGGATCGGTGAGCACGGTGACGCCGTCCAACTCGATGAGCAGCGTCGAGTGCCCGATCCACGTGACACGAAGACCGGACTCACTCGGGACACGCCACGTGGGTCGCGGGTCGCCGAGTGGCAGCGGCGCAGGCGGCACCCGCCGGCCGTTGCTCATCAGGAACTCGGTGATCGTCGGCATCCGCACCGGTGCGCGCAGATCCGGAATCATCGGGTGCACGTTGCGAAACGCGCCGTCCACCCAGCGCGGCGAGGCCTTCATCCGCTCGAGGCGAGCGCCCCGCGGCCGGGCGCCGAACGCAGTCTTCATGGGCGAGTGAGGTGTCGTGGCCGCATACGCGGCGCCCCATCATAGTAATGGACTGTGCGCCCTCGCATTCGGCGGTACTTTCCTGAGCCGCGGAAAGCGCTGGAACGGCCGCGAGCCACAGGGTCGCGGCCGTCCGGGTTGCCACCCTGTCCATCAGACCCCAGAATCACCCATTGCGCGCGAGGGTTTTTCCGCGCGACCCGCCCTCCACCCCAGAGGCGATCATGCGCCGTTCCTCCCGCACCGCCGCCCTCGTGGCGACGGTTCTCGCCACCGCCGCCCTGGCACCGTCCCTGGCCACTGCCCAGGGCGAGCCGGGCGACTCGACGGCGCGCGCGCCGCAGCGTGACCTCCCCCTCACGCCCACCAGGCCGCTGCGCTTCACGACCGACGAGGGGACGTGGATGTCGCTCGACGTGTCCCCCGACGGCCGCACCATCGTCTTCGACCTCCTGGGCGACCTGTATTCGCTGCCTGTCACGGGTGGCAAGGCGACCCGCCTGACGAGCGGCCAGGCCTTCGATGGACAGCCGCACTTCGCGCCGGACGGGAAGAGCATCGTCTTCGTGAGCGACCGGAGCGGCTCCGACAACCTCTGGCTCATCGCCCCGGACGGCGGCGGCCTCCGCCCGCTGACGCGCGAGACCGACCACGCCTTCCTGTCGCCCACGTTCACGCACGACGGCAAGTATGTCGTGGTCTCCAAGGCGATGTCGTGGAGCGGGTCGCAGTACGACCTGTGGACGTACTACACGGGTGGCGGGAGCGGACTGCGACTCACAGGGTCGGATTCTGGCGGACGCGGCGCGGCTGCCGGCGGCCGTGGCGGCGGCGCGCCCAACAACTTCGTCGGTCCGGCCACGGGGCCGAACCCGCGCTACGTCTACGCCGCCATGCGCAGCGGGGGCGGCGGCTACAACCAGACGTCCCTTGGCTGGCAGGTCGGGATCTTCGACCGCGAGAACGGCCGCACCTTCATCCGCACCGACGCGCCGGGAAGCGGCATGCGACCGGCGTTGAGCCCCGACGGACGCTGGCTCACCTATGCCACGCGAATCGACTCACTCACCTCGCTGATGCTCCGCGATCTCGCCTCGGGCGACGACCGCGTTCTGGTGACCTCGATCCAGCGCGACGACCAGGAGTCGCGCTTCAGCCGGGACCTCGTCCCGCCATACGCGTTCCTGCCGGACAGCAGGTCACTTGTCATTGCGCACCACGGCCACTTCTGGCGTGTGAGTGTCCCCGATGGCCGTCAGCAGTTGATCCCGTTCACCGCCGACGTCGACCAGATGATCGCCGGTGCCATCAAGGAAGACTATCCGCTCGACGACAGCACGCTCACGGTGCGGCAGATCCGCGACCAGGAGCCGTCGCCCGACGGGAAACGGCTCGTGTTCGGCGCCCTGGATCGCCTCTGGGTGATGGACCTGCCGAACGGCACCCCGAAGCGACTGGTGCCCGCCGGGGATGTCGGCGAGTTCGATCCGGGCTGGTCGCCGGACGGCCGCTATGTCGTGTATGTGACGTGGAATGACGCCAGCGGCGGCGATGTCTTCCGCACGCGCGCGGACGGCTCCGGCCAGCCGGAGAAGCTCAGCCCGCAGTCGGCGTTCTACGCCTATCCCGCCTACACCCCCGACGGTCGCCGCATCGTGGTGAACCGGGGGCCGCGGCAGATGCGCGCCGGCCGCGACGAGCTCGAGGCGCCTAACGCGCAGGCGGTGTCCGTCGAGCTGGAGTGGCTGCCGGCCGACGGGGGGCCGCTCACCGACATCGCGCCCGTCAATGCGCCCGTGGTGCCACAATTCGTCACCGCCGACACCGAGCACGTCTATGTGGCGCTGCAGGGGCTCGAGCGCATGCGCTTCGACGGGACCGACCAGAAGACGATCCTCCGCATCGGCGGCGGGCGTGGCGGTGGAGGCGGCGGTGGAAGCTCCATCCTCATCTCGCCCGACGGCACACGCGCCCTGGTCGCCTCGAACCAGCATGTCTACGTCATCGAGAACATCCCGGAGACAGGGAACCCGCCGACGATCAACGCAACCTCGCCGGGACAGTCCGAGGTGCCGGTGCGGAAGCTCACGACCGTCGGGGGGGAGTTTCCCAGCTGGACACACGACGGCCGGAAGGTGACGTACTCCCTGGGGCACACGCTCTTCACGTACGACCTGGACGCGGCGGCCGCGGCCGCGCGTGATTCCACCGCCAGGGCCGATTCGATCGCGCGGGCAACGGGCTACAACCTCACCGCGGGCCGTGGTGGTCGCGGGGGCGGCGGGCGCGGGGGACGCGGCGGTGGTGGCGGAGCCGCCAGTGACACCAGCAGCGCCGGCGGCACCTCCCAACGCCCGATCTACGAGGCCGCACACCAGGACATCACGATCACGGTTGCGAAGGACAGGCCGAGTGGCACCGTCGTCCTGCGCGGTGCGCGCATCATCACGATGAAGGGCGACGAGGTCATCGCGAAGGGCGACATCCTCGTCCGCAACAACCGCATCGCGGCCGTGGGTCCGTCGGGCCGGGTCACCGTGCCCCCGGGCACGAAGGTCATCGATGTCTCCGGCAAGACGATCATCCCCGGCTACGTCGACATCCACGCGCACATCTGGCCGGCCTTCGGCGTGCATCGCTCGCAACCGTACGAGTACCTCGCCAACCTTGCGTACGGCGTCACCACCACGCGCGATCCACAGACATCCACCACCGACGTGCTCTCCTATGGTGACCAGGTCGAGACAGGGGAATTCATCGGGCCGAGGATCTACGCCACGGGCCCCGGCGTATTTTCGCAGGCGAACATCCGCACCCTCGACGATGCGCGCGAGGTGCTCAAGAGGTACTCCGAGTACTACCACACCAATACGATCAAGCAGTACATGACCGGCGACCGACGGATCCGGCAGTTCGTCGCGATGGCGGCGCGGGAGCAGCACCTCATGCCGACCCTCGAGGGCGGCCTGGACTTCAAGAAGAACCTCACCGAGGCGATGGACGGCTACTCCGGGAGCGAGCACACGCTGCCGATCGCCCCGCTGTACAAGGACGTGGTGCAGCTCTTCGCGCAGACGGGCGGCGACACCTGGACGCCGACACTCATCGTGCAGTACGGAGGTCCCTGGGCGGAGAACTACTGGTACGAACACACCAACGTGCTCGATGACCCCAAGCTCAATCACTTCACCCCGCGCTCGGTGGTGGAAGAGAAGGCATCCCGGCGGCCGGGGTGGTGGGCGCCCACGCAATGGTCGTTCCAGCTCTTCGCCGCGCAGGCCGCCAAGGTCGTCGCCGCCGGCGGCCGCGTGGGACTCGGCAGCCACGGACAGCTCCAGGGGCTGGGGGCGCAGTGGGAGATCTGGAACATCGCGTCAGGCGGCATGCCTCCGCACGACGTCCTGAAGGTCGCGACGATCTTCGGCGCCGAGGCCATCGGCTTTGGCAAGGAGCTCGGGTCGCTGGAGGCCGGGAAGCTCGCTGACCTCCAGGTACTCGACAGGAACCCGCTCGACGACATCCACAACACGAACACCATTCGCTATGTGATGAAGAACGGTCGCCTGTACGACGGCAGCACGCTCAATGAGGTGTGGCCGCGCCAGCGCACGCTCGCCGGTCTGTGGTGGCTCGGTGGATCGGGCAAGGCCGCCGTGGGCGGAGGCGAGCAGGCGCACAGCGATCGCCGCCCCTGACGATGACTGCCGGGGCCCTGTGGCCCCGGCAGGACACGCGCTGAACCGGCCGGCGCACGTGCCCGCGTGCGCCGCGCCGTCGGCTATTTCGGAGACGTTGCTCATGGCCTTCATCCGCTACCGGCCCGGAGACGAACTCGCGCCCCGCGAGCGCGTCCCGGACCCCGACAACATCATCCAGATTCACGCGCTCCATCCGGCCGTGATGCGCCAGCACTACGATCTCTATCGCGAGGTGATGCATGGCCCGGGGCCGCTCACCCGCCGCGAGCGCGAGGTGATGGCCGTACGGATATCGGCGCTGAACGCCTGCCGGTATTGAATCCACCATCACGGAGCGGGTCTCCGTCGGATTCTCACCGAGGAAGGCGTGCCACCCGGAGCGCAGGACGCAATGCTCGCGGCGCTCCAGAGCGGTGCGCTGCTCGCGGGAAGCCTCTCCGGCCGCGAGCTGGCGCTCATCGCCTACGCGGAGCGGCTGACGCTCACGCCGGCGTCGATCACCGAAGTCGACATTGCGCGATTGCGCGAGGCGGGGTTCGACGACCTCGGAATCCACGACGCCTGTGCCGTGGTGAGCTACTTCGCCTTCGTGAACCGCATTGCGGACGGCCTGGGTGTGGAGCTCGAGTCGAGCGGTGGCGCCGGGGGTGCCGCGACGTCGCCCGATGGGCCCCGGGAGAGCGGCTGAAACCCCCGCCAGCCCGCTGCGTTGTTGGACGGGTACGCGCCCACGGCGCCCAACCCGGACCCGCAGATGACGACGCTGCTGCAGGATCTCCGTTTCGCCCTCCGGACGTTCGCGCGACGTCCGACCTTCGCCGTGGCGACAGTGTTGAGCCTCGCCCTCGCCATCGCCGCCAATGCGACGGTCTTCGGCGTCGTCAACGCGGCGCTCTTCAAGGGCGTGCCGGGAGTCACGCGCCCGGAGCGCCTCGTGGAGATCAGCCGCAACGTGAACGGCGCCGCGTCCGACGTCACGTATCCGATGTACCGGAGCCTCCGGACGCGGACGTCGACTCTCGATGGCCTCGCGGCGCTCTCGCTGGAGACGGTGTCGATCACGACCACGGGGGCGCCGTCGGTCCGTGGGGCGATGGCCGTGACCTCGAACTACTTCGCGCTGCTCGGCGTGCACGCGCAGCGAGGCCGGGTCTTTGCGCCGCGGGAGGCGGACTACCCCGACATCGCTCCCGTCGTGCTGATCACGCAGGACGTCTGGCAGCACGAGTTCAGCGGCGCCGACGACATCGTGGGGCGAATCGTGCGCATCAATGGCACCCCGGTGCAGGTCATCGGCGTGCTCCCGCCCGGCTTCGCGGGCCATCACACCGGGCTCCTCGTCGACGTGTACCTCCCGCTGGGCCTTGCCGTGCCGGGGCTTCCCGACCCATCCACGCTGGACGCCGGCAATGCGTCCTCGGTGGAACTGCTCGGTCGCCTGCGCGGCGGCGTGAGCCCCACTGGCCGCGCAGGCTGCGCTGTCGTCCGCCGCGGATGCCTGGGCGCGGAGCGTCGGTGAGGCGACGGCGGCGCGCCCGTATCTCCTGCGCGTCGATACCTGGGGCCCGCTGCCGGCGACGGTGCGCGGGGCGGTTTCCGCTTTCCTGGCCGGGCTCGTGCTCCTGGTGACGCTGGCGCTCGCCATGGCCGGCATGAACGTGACCACGATCCTCCTGGCGCGTGCCACCGAGCGCCGTCGCGAGCTCGCGGTGCGGCGTTCGCTGGGAGCCACCGAGCGCCGGCTGGCGCGCCAGCTGGTGACCGAGGTCGTGGTGCTGTTTGTCGCCGCCGGCGCCATCGGCGTGTCGCTCTCCCGGTGGATCACGGGCCTCGTTGGCGGCGTCGAACCACCGGTTCCAATCCCGGGGCGCCTCGGCGCCGACTTCGGGTTCGACTGGCGGGTCTTCGGCTACGCCCTGCTCGTGACGTTAGGCTCGGCGGTGCTGTTCAGTGTCGTGCCCTCGCTGGCCTCGAGCCGGTTCGACGTCTCGGCGGCGCTGCGCGAGGGGAACGCGTCGGAGTCGCGCGGCCGGGTGCGCCTGCGCACCGCGCTGGTCGGCGTGCAGGTCGCGGTCACCAGCGTGCTGCTCGCGGCAATGCTCCTGTTCGGGCGCGCCCTGGCTGCGATGCGCGACCTCGACCCGGGGTGGAACGCCGACAACGTGCTGACGACCTCGATCGACCTGGAGCTCAACGGCTCGTCGCGTGAGGCGGGCCTCGCGTTCCAGCGCCGCCTGCTCGACCGCGTCTCGCAGATTCCCGGCGTGGAAGTCGCGGCGCTGGCGACGAAGTCGCAGCTCGGTGGGCGGTCGTCGTTCGGTGCCGCCACCGCACCGGGGGCGCAGGTGCCCGCCGGGCAGCCGGGGGTCGACGCCGTGCTGAATCGGGTCAGCGCCGGATACCTGGCCGCCCTGAAGATCCCGTTGCGCGAAGGGCGCGACATCGCGCCCACGGACGACGCCGGAGCGCCGCTCGTCGCGATCGTGAACGAGACGATGGCACGCCATCTCTTTCCGGGTGTCGACGCGGTGGGACGCACGTTCGACGTGCTGGCGGAGGAGCGCCGCCAGTTCCGCGTGATCGGCGTCGCGGCCGACGCCGAGTTGCGTTCCCCGGGCCAGCCACCGGTGGACTTCTATTATGTGCCGCTGGCGCAGTGGTACAACCCGGCGGTCAACCTCGACGTCCGCGTCTCCGGCGGGAAGCTGGCGACGGCGTCGGCGGGAATCGAGCGCGCCTTCGAGGAGCTGGACCCCTCGGTGCCGTACACACGCGTCCGCCCGCTGGCCGAGGCGATGCAGGTCTTCCTCCTGCCGCAGCGACTCGCGGCGTTCGTGGCCGGCGTCACCGGGCTGTTCGGGCTGTTGCTGGCGGCGGTGGGCATCTATGGCGTCACCGCGTTCCTCGTGATGCGCCGGTCGCGCGAGGTCGCCATCCGACTGGCCCTTGGCGCAACCTCGGGAGACGTGACGCGGCTCCTGCTGCGCAGCGGCAGCGTCGCGCCCCTCATCGGGCTCGGCGTAGGCACGCTGATCGCCGGCGCCCTGACTGTCGGCGCATCCAACGTGCTGGCGGGTGTACGGGCCGGCGACCCGGTGGTGCTGTCGGTGGCTCCGGCGACGATTGCCCTGGTGGCGCTGGCGGCGATGCTCGTGCCGGTGCGCCGCCTGCTGCGCGGGTCTCCCATGTCGCGCCTGCGCGAGGAATAGCCGGGGCCTCGCGGCGAGCGGCCGGACCTGCTTGCGCGCCCGCGCGCTGCGGGCAGGTTCTGTCGCGTTCGCCTCACCCCCGGACTGGGAGATGACTGGCCTGCACCCCACGCCATGGTACCGCACGATCACCCGGGACCAGTGGCGCGTGCTCGTCGCCGCCAAGGCCGGGTGGATGCTGGACTCGATGGACTTCACGCTTTACGTGATGGCCATCGGCCGCCTCCAGGCGTACTTCGGGTTCGGCGACGCCACCGCCGGCATGCTCGGCACGGCGACGCTGCTGACGTCGGCCGCGGGCGGCATCCTGTTCGGGCTCGTGGCCGACCGCGTGGGTCGCGCGCGCTCCCTGATCTTCACGATCCTGGTCTTCTCGTTCTGCTCGCTCGGGGCGGCGACCTCGCAGACGATCGTGCAGCTTCTGCTCTGGCGCACGGTGCTGGGCATCGGCATGGGCGGGGAGTGGGCGTCGGGCGCCGTGCTTGTGAGCGAGACCTGGCCGGCGGCACACCGCACCAAGGCGGTGAGCATCATGCAGTCGGGGTGGGCGCTGGGCTATATCGCCGCCGCCGTCGTGGCCGCCCTGGTGCTCGACGTCCTGTCGTTAGGTCCGGATGCCTGGCGCTGGCTGTTCGTCGTGGGCGTGCTGCCGGCGCTGTTCACGCTGTGGATCCGGCGGCGGGTGCACGAGCCGGAGGCGTGGCTCCGGCGCCGCGAGGCGGGCGGACCCGCCGCCAGGCCCTTCGCCGTGCTGTTCGGTGCGGCGCTGCGCCGCAAGACGGTCCTCGCCACGTTGCTCTCCGCGTGCGTGCAGTTCGCCAACTGGGGGCTCTTCTTCTGGCTGCCCGGCTTCCTCGCGCGTCCTGTGTCCCAGGGTGGCGCCGGGATGTCGATCGTGAAGTCCGCCGGCTGGATCATCCCGCTGCAGCTGGGCGCGTACATCGGCTACAACTCCTTCGGCTTCATCGCCGACCGGTTTGGCCGGCGACGGACGTTCGTCTCCTACCTGGTTGTCGCCGCGGTGCTCGTCCCCGTGTACGGCCACATGGCGCGAAGCCCGCTGGTGCTCATGGCGCTCGGCCCGCTGCTCGGATTCGTCGGCTACGGCTACTTCAGCCTGTTCGGCTCGTTCCTCGCGGAGCTTTTTCCCACCGAAGTTCGCGCGACGGGGCAGGGCCTCACCTACAACCTCGGTCGCGGGCTCGGCGCGCTCGCCCCGTACACGATCGGGGCGGTGGCGGCGCTGCCGCACGTCGGCATCGGGTCCGCGCTGGCGCTCACGTCGGCGTTCTTCGTGGCCGGCGCCGGGCTGATCCTCCTGTTCCCGGACACCAGCCGGGTGCCGCTGGCGCCGTAGGCGCCAGGCGACGCGCCGGGCATATTGAAGCCGCACACGCGCACGCCCGCACGCATGTACGTCCCGCCCGCACCGCGCGGTGCGCTTCCCGCTGGCGACAGGCACCTTCGCACCCGATGCATGCAACATTGATCGACTGGTCGTCGCAGGTCCACCGCGCCTTCCGCGCCGCCGGCGTGAGGCAGGTAGCCATCGTGCCTGACGCGGGGCACGCCCGGTTGATCGCGCTCTGCGAGTCCGACCGGACGATGCGGGTGGTGCGCCTGACGACGGAAGAGGAGGGAGTCGCCCTGCTGGCCGGCGCGTGGCTGGGCGGCGAGAAGGGGGTGCTGCTCATGCAGAGCAGCGGCGTGGGCAACTGCATCAACATGCTCTCGCTGTCGCTGGCGTGCCGCTTTCCGCTCCTGATGCTCGTCACCATGCGCGGGGAGCAGGGCGAGACGAACCCGGCCCAGGTGCCCATGGGCAGTGCCGTGCAGCGCGTGCTCGAGGCGATGGGGATCGCGGTGACGCGCGTGGACGCGGCCAATCGCGTCGCTGCCTCCGTCGCCGTCGCGCTCGACCGCGTCTACTCCGGCGAGGTGCCCGAGGCCGTGCTGATCGCGCAGCAGGTGCTCGGCTTCAAGGAGTTCAAGTGAGCGGGCGCGGCGGAAGGACAGGGAAGCCAGGCGACGCGGCGCGCGGGACGGCGCGCGGGACGGCGCGCGGGACGGCGCGCGGTGCCGCGCGCAAGGTCGCGCACGACACCGGGCGGCAGGCGCTCGCGCACCGCGCCTCGCGTGCTCCCTCGCTGCACCGACGCGACGTGGTAGTGCGACTCCTCGCGTCGCGGCGAGACCTGCTGGTTGTCGCCGGACTTGGAGCACCGGCGTGGGATGTCACGGCCGCCGGCGACAATCCGCTGAACTTCCCCATGTGGGGCGCCATGGGTGGCGCGGCGATGATGGGGCTCGGGCTCGCGATGGCACGACCGGAGCGCCGCGTCCTCGTCATCACCGGGGATGGGGAGATGCTGATGGGGCTCGGCGCCCTCGCCACCATCGCCACGCAGCAGCCTGCCAACCTCGGCATCGTCGTGCTGGATAACGAGCGGTACGGCGAGACGGGGATGCAGGAGACACACACCGCCTACGGGATCGACCTTGCCGGCATGGCCCGCGCGGCGGGTTTCGGGCACGTGCGTCGCGTCTCGACGCCGGCCGGCGTGGCGCGCCTGGCCGCGCTTCTTCGTGCCGGAGCGGGCCCGGTGTTCGCGCAGGTGAAGGTGATCGCGGAGAAGGCACCACTGGTGCTCCCGCCTCGTGACGGCGCGATGTTGAAGAGCCGGTTCCGGGAGGCGCTGGCGGTGTTGTCGACAGGCAGGGGGCGCCGTCGTCCCTGACGCACGCCGGCGTCTCGCCTACGCGAACGGGCGGGCGACGGGCGGGCGACGGGCGGGCGGTGAAAGCGAGAGGTCCGGCGCGCTCCCTTTGGCACGCCGGACCCCCACTGGAATGACCGAAGGCGCGGAAGCGTCGGTCAGCTTGTCAAACGAGCCTTACCGGCTCCCGGCGATCCGCGCCGTCATAGGGTCACTAGACACAGGATCACCTCCTTGTAATAGGGTGGAAGCGAAAGGGCACGCACAGATTATCAGCAAGTCCCGGGTCATTCAACCCACGGCCGCGCGACGGCGACACTGCCGAACCGCTGCCGATGTCATCCACAGGCGCGTCGTCGCGAACGACTCCGCAGGCGCGTCGTCGCGACCTGCTTCGCGCCGGGGTCCGGGTGCGTCCCTTCAGGCGGCAGGACGGGGACGAGGGGCTACAGGCGCCGGGAGTGAACCGGCCTTACTTTTTCCTCTCGGCCCCGGGGCGTTCCGACCCCTCTTCTCCTGCGCGGAGTCGTCAATGTCGTCTCGCCGCGAGTCGCGTCCCGGCGCGTGCCTGCTCCTCGTGTGTGCCCTCGTGGCGACATCCGCCAGCGGGCTCAGCGCGCAGGCCCGGAAGACGAATGCCCAGCCGGCAGCGGCCGGCGCGCCGGCGGAGGTGACCCGCCCCGCGCCAGGCGGGCGACTCACGCAGTTCCTCGACGAGTCGTTCTTCGGCGGGATGCGCTATCGCATGGTCGGCCCGGCGCGCGGCGGTCGCGTCACGACCGTCACCGGTGTACGACAGCAGCCACTGACGTTCTACATGGGCTCCACCGGCGGTGGGATCTGGAAGACGGCCGATGCCGGTGAGACCTGGACCAACGTCACCGACGGCTTTCTCGACGTCGGCTCGATGGGCGACATCGACGTCGCCGACTCCGACCCGAACGTGATCTACGCCGGGACCGGCTCCGACGACATCCGCTCGAACGTCTCGATCGGTCGCGGGGTCTGGAAGTCGACCGACGCCGGCGTGACATGGCGCCGGATCGGGTTGCACGACGTGGGCAACATCGGGGCCGTGCGCGTCAGTCCGGACAACCCGAACGTCGCATACGTCGCCGCCATCGGCAATCCGTTCGCGCCGGGCATCGATCGCGGCGTCTACCGCACCACCGACGGCGGCAACTCGTGGAAGAAGGTGCTCTACGTCTCCGACTCCACCGGGGCGGTGGACCTGGAGTTGCAGCCGGGACAGCCGGCGACGGTGTTCGCCTCCATGTGGCGCGCCGAGCGCAAGCCGTGGACGATCATCTCCGGCGCGCGCGAGGGCGGCGTCTACAAGAGCACGGACGGCGGCGAGACCTGGCGACCGCTGACGAACGGCCTGCCCACCGACCTCGTGGGGAAGAGCAACATCGCGGTGACGCCGGCCGATCCGCAGGTCGTCTACGTGCTGATCGAGGCGAAGCCCGGGAGCGGACTGTATCGCTCCGACGATGCCGGTGAGTCGTTTCGCCTGGTGAGCGACTACCCGCCGCTGCTGACGCGCCCCTTCTATTACACGTCGATCACGGTGAACCCGCGCGACGCGAACACGGTCTGGGTCGGCACCGAGGGGTTGTACAAGTCCACCGACGGCGGCCGCACCTGGCAGGTGCAGCGGAATCCACACGGCGACAACCACGACCTGTGGATGAACCCGGATGTCCCGGACCTCATGATCCAGGCGAATGATGGCGGCGCCACGGTGTCGCTCAACGGCGGGCGCACCTGGTCGACCGAGTACAACCAGCCCACCGCCGAGATCTACCAGGTCGCGGTCGACAGCCAGTTCCCGTACCGGCTGTACGGCGCGCAGCAGGACAACACCACGCTGATCGTCCCCAGCCGGCCGCTCTCGTCAGGCAGCATCGACGACCCGATCCAGTCGTGGCGCGTGGGGCCCGGCTGCGAGACCGGGCCGATCCTCCCGCACCCGACGAACCCGGACACGGTCTATGGGGCCTGCAAGGGACAGTTCTCGCGGCTCAGCCTGCGCAGCGGCCAGGAGAAGCAGTACTGGATCGGCGCGCAGTCGCTCTACGGCAACGCCGGCAAGGACCTGACCTACCGCTTCCAGCGGGTGTCGCCGATGGAGATCTCGCCGCACGACCCGCGTGTGATCTACTACGGCTCGCAGTACGTGCATCGCACCCGCGACGAGGGGGTGACCTGGGAGCGCATCTCGCCCGACCTCACCTGGAACCCGCCGGAGCGCCAGCAGTCGCCGAGCGGTGAGCCCATTACCATCGACGTCACCGGCGAGGAGTACTACAGCGTCCTCTACGCCATTCGCGAGTCGCCGCTCGAGCCCGGGTTGATCTGGACCGGGGCCAACGACGGTCCGTTTCACGTCACCCGCGACGGCGGAAAAACCTGGGCGGACGTGACGCCGAAGGCGCAGCCGCCCGGCTGCCGGGTGCAGAACATCGAGCCGTCGCCGCACCGGCGTGGGTCGGCCTACTACGCCGTGCTCTGCTACCTGCTCGGCGACTTCCACCCGTATCTCTGGCGCACCGACGACTACGGCGCCACATGGACGCTCCTCACCTCAGGGGCCAATGGCATTCCGGCCGACGAGCCGACCCGGGTCGTGCGCGAGGATCCCGGGCACGAGGGACTGCTGTACGCCGGGACCGAGTTCGGCGTGTACGTGTCGTTCGACAACGGGGCGACCTGGCGCACGCTCCAGCTGAACCTGCCGCACACGCCTGTCACCGACATGCGCGTGTATCGCGGCGACCTGGTGCTGGCGACGCAGGGGCGCAGCTTCTGGATCCTCGACGACATCGAGCCGCTGCACGAGATCTCCGATGCCATCGCGCGGTCGGCGGCGCACCTGTTCACGCCGCGCGACGCCTGGCGCTTTCGCTACGCCCTGACGTACGGGGTGGAGGGAAACCGGCACACCCCCGCCGACCCGGAGTATCCGCCGCCGGGCGCGCCCATCGACTACTGGCTCTCGCCGGATGCCGCGGGCGCGCCGGTCACGCTCGAGATCCTGGACGCGGGCGGACGCGTGCTGCGCGTGTTCAGCTCCGGCGACGCCGGGGCCCGCGCGCAGGAATCGTCCCAACCGGGAGCCCCGCTCCCGGACATGGTGTCGATCGGCACGCCGCGACTGCCTCACGAGGCGGGTATCAACCGCTTCACCTGGGACCTGCGCCTGCCGGGACCGTGGGATACCAACGTCCTGCGATCGGGGCGCGACGGCCCGCTGGTGGTGCCCGGCGCGTACCGCGTGCGGCTGACGTCGGGGGCGTACCGCGCCGAGCAGCCCCTCACGGTGCGCATCGATCCCCGGGTGGCGCGCGACGACGTGACCCTGGCCGACCTGCGGGAGCAGCTCGCCCACAACCAGCGGGTGCGGGACCTCGTCAGCGAGGTCAACCAGTCCGTGTGGCGCGTCGAGGCGGCGCGCCGTCGCCTGGTGGGGGCCACCGGTGCCGCCGCCGACACGCTCGCGCGACTCGACTCGCTGCGCGCCACGCTGGAGACGCCGCCGGTCCGGTATTCGAGACCAGGGCTGCAGGCGCACATCGAGTACCTGTACGGCCTGACCACCGCCGCGGACCAGAAGATCGGGCGCGACGCCGTCGAGCGATATCGCACGCTGCGCGCCTCCATGGATGCGGTGCGGCGGGACGTCGATGCACTGCTCGGGGCGCCGTTGCGTCCCGCCAGCGGACCGTCGCCGGGGGGACCGCGGTAGCCCGGCACCGTCCCGGCGGACGCGGCATGAGCTTTACAATCCAAAGTACTTGACAAGCATGTGTCGGCACCGCAGCTTCCCGACGTGACGCAGACGCGGAGTCCAGGGCCGACCGCCACCCCTTCCTCGCGGGATTCCAAACCGGCACCCGCCCCGGACGCCCCGCCGCCGGCGGCGCGTCCGTTGGAACCCCCGGCCCTTCACGACAGGGCCATCGACAACCTGCGCTTCATCCGCGAGACGATGGAGCGCGCCGGCTCGTTCACGGCGGTCTCCGGCGTGGGCATCATGGCGGCCGGCGGCATCGCCCTCACGGCCGCGGTCGCCGCCGCCCGGGCCCCCACCGTCGGGCAGTGGGTGGCCACCTGGGTTGGTGCCGCCGGGACCGCGCTGGTGGTCTCGACCGCGCTCACCGTGCGGAAGGCGCGATCGTTAGGCCTGCCGATCGTCTCCGGCCCGGGGCGCAAGGTGGTCCTGGCGTTCTCGCCGGCGCTGGTGGCGGGCGCGCTGCTCACCGCGGCGCTGGGCGGTTCCGGCCGGGCCGACCTGCTCGCCGGGATGTGGCTGCTGCTGTACGGCGCCGGCGTCATGGCGGCCGGCGCCTTCTCGGTGCCTGTCGTCCCGGTGCTCGGCGCCTGCTGCCTGTCGATCGGCGCCGTGGCCCTGGCGGCGCCCGCCGGGTTTGCCAACTGGTGCATGCTCGCCGGCTTCGGCGTGCTGCACCTCGTTTTCGGATTCGCTATCGCGCGGAGGTACGGTGGCTAAGCGAAGCGCCCTGGCCGACGATCGTCGTCGTGGCCGGGAACAGGAGCGGGGGGGCAAGGGAGCCCCGGCCGCGGGCGGTACCCTCCGTGGCGTCGGGGGATCGAACCGCGATGCGACGCCATCCACGCTCGATCGTCTCATCCACGAGCGGATGCGGTTGGGCATTGTGAGCGCCCTCGCCGTCAACGACGCGCTCACGTTCAACGAGCTCAAGGAGCTCATGAAGACGACGGACGGCAACCTGAGCGTGCACGCACGCAAGCTCGAGGATGCCGGCTACGTCACCTGCACCAAGTCGTTCGAGGGGCGCGTGCCCAGGACCGAGTACGCCCTCACGGCGGCGGGACGAAAGGCGCTGGAGCGGTATCTCGACCACATGGAAGCGATCATCAGGGCGACAAGGGAGCGATGAGACGGGCGACGACTGGCGATTCGCGGTCGGGGGAGGAGGAACCATCGGCGCTGCAGGACGCCGCGGGCTTTCCCCGCCACGTGGCGATCATCATGGATGGGAACGGCCGATGGGCCGCGCACCGCGGGAAGCCGCGGACCGCGGGCCACGTGGCCGGTGCGCGCGCCGTCCGGCGCGCCGTGGAGCATGCCCGACGGCGCGGCATCGCCGTCCTGACGCTCTACGCCTTCTCGTCCGACAACTGGAGCCGACCCGAGGAAGAGGTCTCCGCGCTGATGGCGCTCTTTCGCCGCTACCTCGCGGCGGAGGTCCCGCGCTGCGTCGAGCACGGCATCCGCCTCTCGGTCATCGGGCGACGCGACCGGCTCTCGCCGCAGCTGCGGCGCGCCATCGGCGCCGCCGAGCGGGCCACGCGCGACGGCGACCGCCTGCACCTGCGTCTGGCGGTCGACTACTCGGCCCGTGACCTCATCGTATCTGCCGCGACCCGCCTGGCCGGCGTGGCCGATGGTTCGCGCGAGCGGTTTGCCCTCGCGCTCGCGGAGGTGACGCACAGCGCCGACGACCATGGGGATGTCGACCTGCTCATCCGCACCGGCGGCGAGCAGCGCCTGAGCGACTTCCTGCTCTGGGAATGCGCCTACGCCGAGCTCGTCTTCCTGCGCGGCATGTGGCCCGAGTTCTCCGAGCAGGACTTCGACGCCGCGCTGTCGGAGTTCGGCGGGCGGGAGCGGCGATTCGGCGCCGTCACCCGCGCCGTGAGCTGACCGCCGCGCCCGGCAGCGTCACTCCACGAAATCGCTGTTCCCGACACGGCGGTGCGCCGCTGGCGCACCGCCGTTCTTGCGCGCGCTACGACTTGGTGATCACGCCGCAGGCCACCTTCACGCCGCTGTTGCCCGCCGGGTCGCTGGTGTTGTCATCGGGCCCGGCGTGAATCACGAGCGCGGAACCGTCGGCGTCGAAGAGGCCGTTCGGGCCACTGTCGAGCGTGACGCGGTCGTCGGTCGCGGTGTAGTGCGCGGTGTCGCCGGCCGTCACCGTGAAGTTCGGGAGGTCGCCGGCGTGTGGCCCGTCGGGGTTCTCGAGGCCATGGTGCTTGCCGGTCGGGTTGAAGTGGCCGCCGGCGCTGGCAAACGCGGGCGGCTCGCAGACACCCACCGAGTGGATGTGGATGCCGTGCGACCCTTCGGAAAGGCCGGCCACGGCGACGTTGATCGTCACCCCGCTCGCACCCGCGGTGAACGTCGCCTCGCCGATCGTCTTGCCGGTGGTGTCCATCAGCGTGGCGTGGGCCGACGCGGCGGCCGGCTGCGTTTCCTGCATGGCGCCGCCGGTCTTGTCTCCACCGCCGCCGACCGCAGGCGGCCAGGACGGCGAGGGCGGCGAGGCCGGCAAGCGGGGTCGCGAGGTGGCGCATCGCGGGTGTCGGAGCGGTTGGTCGCATGGCGTATCCTCAGGAGTGGTTGCGCGCGAGACGGGCCCGCGCGGTCAGGACCTTGCTGCGTGCTTCGTCCACCGAGTCGCCGATCGACGAGAGGTGGCCCATCTTGCGCCCGGTCGCGCCGAGGCCTTGCCGTACAGGTGCAGCCGCACGTCGGGCACTACCAGCGCGTCCACGAAGGACGGCGCGGCACCGCCGGTCCACAGGTCGCCTAACAAGTTCGCGATGGCCGCCGGCGTGACGACGCCGACCGACCCGAGCGGGAGCTCGCAGATGGCGCGCACGAACTGCTCGAACTGGCTGGTGGAGCAGCCCGCGCTCACTATGATGATAGGTATTGTGCGGACGGGGGGCGAGTTCGTTGACGAAGAGCTCGCCACCCTGCACGGCAAAGAGCTCCACCGCCAGCAGGCCCACGATGCCAAGCTCCCTGGCGATGCTCTCCCCGAGGTCCATGGCGCGCCGGATCATCGGCGGCGGCAGCGCCGCCGGCCACACCGACCAGTCGAGTACGCCGGCCTCGTGGTGGTTCACCGCCGGCGGAAAGACAGTGGTGGCGCCGTCCTGCCGCCGGGCGATGAGCACCGAGAGCTCGGTCTCGAGGGCGAGGAACTTCTCGACCTGCACCGGGCCCGCGTTCAGCTCGCTCCACGCCGTGCGCGCCTCGGCGGCGGACCGGACCCGGCGCTGGCCGCGCCCGTCGTACCCGCCCACGGGTGCCTTGAGGATGCTGCGCCCGAGCGCGGTGACCGCCTCGGCGGCCTCGTCGCCGCTGTGCGCGGCGCGCCACGGCCCGAGCGGGAAGCCGTGCGCCGCGAGCCACTCGCGCTGTCGCAGACGGTTCTGGACGATGCCGACGGCCTCGGCGCCGGGATGGAGTGGCGCGTATCGCGTCACCGCGTCCAGCGCCTCCGGGCCGATCTGCTCGATTTCCAGCGACACGACGTCACAGCCGCGCGCCAGCTCGGCGGCGGCGTCGGCGTCGTCGAAGGGCGCGGTGATCACGCGGCTGGCGACGGCCCGCGCCGGGCACGCCGGGTCGGGGTCCAGCACGTGGAGGTCGTAGCCTAACGACCGGGCGGCGTAGCCGGTCATGCGGCCCAGCTGGCCGCCGCCCAGCAGGCCGATCGTCGCGCCGGGAAGGACGACGCTCACGGCAGCGACTGGCCGAGGACCTCGTCGCGGCGCGCGCCGCGCCAGGCGTGGAGCCGCTCGCGCACCGCGGCGTCGCGCAGGCCGACGATCTCGGCCGCCAGGATCGCGGCGTTGATCGCGCCGGGCTTCCCGATGGCCAGCGTGCCCACGGGGACCCCGGCCGGCATCTGCGCAATCGACAGCAGGGCATCCTGTCCGCTGAGCGGCGTGGCGGGAATGGGGACGCCGAGCACAGGGACGAGCGTCTTGGCGGCGGTCATGCCCGGCAGGTGGGCGGCGCCGCCGGCCGCGGCGATGATCACCTGCAGCCCGCGTGACTCCGCGGCGGCCGCGTACTCGAACATCCGGTCGGGCGTGCGATGGGCGGATACGACACGGGCCTCGTAGGAAACTCCAAGCGCCTCGAGGGTGCTGCAGCAGTGCTGCATGTACTCGTAGTCGCTGCGACTTCCCATGATGACTCCGACCATGGGGCTGCGGGAATCGACGGTCGTCACGGCGGTGCCTCGAGGAGGTGGATCGTGGCCCTGTGCGGAGTGCACCTGACGGGTGGGCGGGCCCGTGCCGGTCGCGGCGACGGTCCGCCCGGGCGGCTGCGCGCATCGGGTGCACGGCCCGCTAATATGCGCGCAGAACCCGGGGGAGCGAAGGGTCGGGCAGGCGCGACCTCGCCTGTGTCGCGCAGCGGGGTTTGCCGCCGATGGGGCGCGGCGGTAGTCTCCACCGCCGCGTCGATTCGTGCGCGATCCATCCCCTCGCCCGGGCACGCAGTGACCCTCCTGGTGGCGATACTCGCCATACTTGCCGGCCTCGCCCTGCTCTGGGGGGGCGGGGAGATCCTCGTGCGCGGGGCCGTGTCGCTCGCTCGGCTGGCCGGGCTTACCACCGCGGTCATCGGCCTCACCGTGGTGGCGATGGGAACGTCGCTGCCGGAGCTCACGGTGTCCCTGCTGGCGGCTGTCCGCGGCCAGCCCGACATCTCGGTCGGCAACGTGGTGGGCTCCAACCTCTTCAACATCGTCGTCATTCTCGGCGTGGCCGCCCTGGTGCGTCCCCTGCCGGTCCATGGCACGGCCGCCAAGGTCGATTGGCCCATCGTCGTGTTCAGCAGCGCGCTGTTCGTGGTGCTCATTCGCGATGGCAGCATCGACAGGCCGGAGGGCGTCCTGCTGTCGATCGGTCTCGTCGCCTTCGTGATGTTCTCCGTCTGGCTGGCCCGGCGGGAGATGAAGGCGGAGGAGGCGCGGGAGTTGGCCGAGGAAGTGGCGGAACTCACCCCACCGGGCTCGTGGCGGGACATCGGTACCGCGCTGACGCTGCTGGTGGCGGGGCTCGGCGCGATGGTCCTGGGCGGCAACGTCCTCGTGAACGGCAGCGTGTCGCTGGCGCGGCTCGCGGGAGTGACCGAGCGCGTCATCGGCCTCACGATCGTGGCCGCGGGAACGAGCGCCCCCGAGCTGGCGGCGTCGATCGTAGCGGCGCGAAAGGGCCACGCGGACCTTGCCATCGGCAACCTGCTCGGCTCCAGCGTCTTCAACCTCCTCGGCATCCTCGGAGTGACGGCGATCGTGCACCCGATCGCGGTGTCGCCGGAAATCATCCACAGCGATGCCTGGTGGATGCTCGGGAGCGCAGTGGCGCTCTTTCCGCTGATGCGCACCGGCCGGAAGATCTCGCGGCTCGACGGCACGCTGATGCTCATCGCCTATGCCGTCTACCTGACGCTGCTGCTGCGCTGACCCGGCGCGCGCCCCGGTCCGGCGCCCCCCGACGCGATGTGCGGTTTTCCCCGGCGCGGACGGCACCTTTCCCTATGGCCGCACAAGACCGCTCCTCCGATTCTGTCTCACTGGAGGTAACAGGATGGCCTCCGTGGAGCCGGCGGCCCGACGCCGTCCGGCAGAATGGACAATCAGCGACCGGAGGGCACGCGGATGTACTTCCCGTCTACTCATCCGTGGGCCGAGGGCGAGACGCTCGGCGCGCATCTGAAGGAGCGCGGCGTCTCGCGACGCGATTTTCTCGAGTTCTGCGGCTCGATGTGTGCGGTGCTCGGCCTGAGCAAGACGATGTTACCGAGGGTCGCGCAGTCCCTCGAGTCGATCAAGCGGCCCAGCGTCATCTGGCTCCAGTTGCAGGAGTGCACCGGGTGCGTGGAAAGCGTGCTGCGCACCGCGGAACCGACGATCGGCGACCTGGTACTCGACATCATCTCGCTCGACTACCAGCACACGCTGATGGCGGCAGCCGGGACGGCGGCGGAGAAGGCCCTCACGGATTCCATCGCGGCCAACCGCGGCAAGTACGTGCTCCTGGTGACGGGGTCGATTCCGCTCAACGACGACGGGATCTACCTGACAATCGGCGGCCGCCCCGGCAAGCAGGTCCTCGAGGAGGCGGCGAAGGACGCGGCGGCGATCGTGGCAATTGGTGCCTGCGCGCACTGGGGCAGCGTCCAGGCGGCGCGCCCGAACCCGACGGGGGCCGTCGGCGTGCACCAGGTGATCACCGACAGGCCAGTGCTGAACATCGCCGGCTGCCCACCGATTGGCGACGTCGTCACCGCCACCGTGGTGCACTTCCTCACCTTCGGCCGGCTGCCGGAGATGGATGGGGAAGGGCGCCCGCTGTTCGCGTACGGCAAGCGCATCCACGACCAGTGCCCGCGGCGCGCGCATTTCGATGCCGGGCAGTACGTGGAGGTCTTCGACGACGAGGCGGCGCGCAAGGGCTGGTGCCTGTACAAGGTGGGCTGCAAGGGGCCGGCGACGTTTTCGCCGTGTCCGATCTTCCAGTGGAATACGCGCACCAGCTGGCCCATCGGCGCCGGGCACCCATGCCTTGGGTGCACCGAGCCGTTCTTCTGGGACACGATGGCGCCGTTCTATGGCCGCCTGCCGAACGTCGCCGGCATCGGCATCGAGAACAAGGTGGACCTGCTGGGCGCATCGCTCGCGGTGGGAGCCGCGGCCGGAGTCACCGCCCATGCCGTGGCCACCGGCATCTATCAGATGCGACACCGCAAGGCGACGGAGGCGGCCGGCGAAGGCGCACCGCCGACCGACACGCCAGAGAGGGAGGGCTGAGCCATGGCTGCCACCCGCGTCGTCGTCGATCCGATCACGCGCATCGAGGGACACCTCCGCATCGAGGCGCAGTCGGACAACGGCAAGATCACCAATGCGTGGTCGACGGCCACACAGTTTCGCGGCATCGAGATCATCATGAAGGATCGCGATCCGCGGGATGCGTGGGCGTACACGCAGCGCATCTGCGGCGTCTGCACGGTGGTGCACGCCGTGGCGTCCTGCCGCGCGGTCGAGGACGCCCTCGGTATCCGCGTCCCGCCCAACGCCAACATCATCCGAAACCTGATCCACGGCATGCAGTTCGTGCAGGATCACGTCATCCACTTCTACCACCTGCACGCGCTCGACTGGGTGGACGTGACAAGCGCGCTGAAGGCCGACCCCGCCGCCACCGCCAGGATCGCCGCCAGCATCTCGCCGTGGCCGAACAACTCCGCGACCTGGTTTGCCGAGGTGAAGGCGCGCGTGGCGAAGTTCGTCGGCTCCGGCCAGCTCGGCATCTTCACCAACGGCTACTGGGGGCACCCGGCGTACAAGCTGCCGCCCGAGGTGAACCTGCTGGCGGTCGCGCACTACCTGGAGGCACTCGACTGGCAGCGCGACGTGATTCGCCTGCACACGATCTTCGGGGGGAAGAACCCGCACCCGAACTTCCTCGTCGGCGGCATGGCCTCGGCGATCAACCTCGAGAGCACGGCCACCATCAACGCCGAGCGGATGACCGACATCCGCGACATGATCACGAAGGCCCAACGGTTCGTCGAGCAGGTGTACTTCCCCGACCTCGTTGCCATCGCCGGCTTCTACAAGGACTGGGCGGCCATCGGTGGCGGCGTGCGCAACTACCTGGCGTGCGGCGAGTTTCCCGAGGGGAACATCGACGAGATCGACAAGCTCTACCTGCCGCGCGGCGTCATCCTCGACCGCGACCTCAGCAAGGTGGAGCCGTACGACCCCGCGCAGGTGAAGGAGTTCATTACCAGCTCGTGGTACGAGTACGACCAGGGCGACGCGACGGGGCTGCACCCGTACGAGGGCGAGACGAAGCCGAAGTACGACGGGCCGCCGACGCCGTGGCAGTTCCTGCAGGAGCAGAAGAAGTACTCGTGGCTCAAGTCGCCGCGGTATGACGGCAAGCCGATGGAGGTCGGCCCGCTCGCCCGCATGCTCGTGGCCTACGCGTCGGGGCACCAGGAGGCGAAGGCCGTGATCGGCGAGGCGCTCGGCAAGCTGGGCGTCGGCCCGGCCGCACTGTTCTCGACGTTGGGACGCACGGCCGCGCGCGGCGTGGAGACGGTGCTGCTGGCGCGCCGCATGAACACCTGGTACGACGCGCTCATCACGCGCATCAAGAGCGGCGACATGCAGACCTTCACCAAGGACAAGTGGGACCCGTCCACGTGGCCGGCCACGGCACAGGGCTATGGCTTCCTCGACGCCCCCCGCGGCGCGCTGGGGCACTGGGTCCAGATCGCCGACGGCAAGATCTCGCGCTACCAGTGCGTGGTGCCGACCACGTGGAATGCCGGCCCGCGTGATCCCGAGGGACAGGTCGGACCGTACGAGGCCTCGCTCATGGACAACCATCCACTCGTCGACCCGCAGCGTCCCATCGAGATCCTCCGCACCGTCCACTCGTTCGATCCCTGCATCGCCTGCGGCGTGCACGTCCTGGACGCCGAGGGGAAGGAGGTGACGGAGGTAAAGGTGCTATGACCGCCTCCGGGAGTCCGGCGCCACACCGGCATATCCCGCCGGTGAACGTGGGCGTCTTCGATTTTTCCCGTCGCATTCCCCCGCCGTCGGGCGACTACGAATGGGTGTACCTGTGGGAGCGGCCGCTGCGCTTCATGCACTGGATCGCGGCGCTGTGCATCGTGGTGCTCGCGGTCACCGGCCTGTACATCGGCCGGCCGTACTTCATGACCAGCGGCGAGGCGAGCTCGCACTACCTCATGGGGTGGGTCCGGTTCACGCACTTCGCCACCGCGTCGGTGCTGGTGATGACCGCGATCATCCGGTTCTACTGGCTGTTCATGGGAAACCGCTTCGAGCGCTGGGGCGCGCTGTTCCCGGTGCGCGGGCGTGATCAGCGCAACCTGGTCAAGATGGTGAAGTTCTACCTCCTCATCCAGCCGGAGCGGGCGCCCCGCTACCTCGGCCACAATCCCCTGCAGCAGCTCAGTTACACCGGGATCTACGTGGTAGCGTTCGTCATGGCGGTGACCGGCTTCGCAATGTACGGCCAGTCGAATCCGGGTGGCCTGATCTACGGCGCGTTCAACTGGGTGAACGTGATGGCCGGCGGCGAGCAGATCGTGCGCTTCACGCACCACGCGCTGACCTGGGTCTTCCTGATCTTTCTCCCGATCCACGTCTACCTCGCAATCCGCGCCGATCACCTCGAGCGCACCGGGACCATTTCCTCGATCATCAGCGGCGGTCGTTTCGTATCCACGCAGGAGGAGTACATCGATGGACGCCCCTGAGGCGCAACGGATCGTGGTCCTCGGCCTCGGCAACATGCTGATGGCCGACGACGGCATCGGGCTGGCAGCGCTGGCGCGGCTGCAGGACGAGTGGTTCATCCCGCCCGGCGTGGACTTCGTGGACGGCGGAACCTGGGGCATGAACCTGCTCCCCGTCATCGAGACCACGGACCGCCTGTTGGTGCTCGATGCCATCGACACCGGCAGCGTCCCGGGGACGCTGGCAGAGCTGCGCGACGGCGAGGTGCCGCGCTTCCTGGCACAGAAGCTCTCGCCACACCAGATCGACCTGCGGGAGGTGCTGGCGCTGGCCGAGATGCGCGGCACGCTCCCTCGGGAGCTCGTCGCGCTGGGGCTGCAGCCGGCGCGCATCGAGATGTCGACCGAGCTGTCGCCCGAGGTGGCCGTGCACCTCGGCGCGATGGTGGATGCGGCGGCGCGCCAGCTCACCACCTGGGGCGTGCGGCTGTTCGCCCTGGCGGGTGCCGTGCATGCATGAGATGAGCGTCGCCGTCGAGGTCTGCCGCATGGCGGAGGAGCGGATCGACCCCGCGGCGCTGGGCGCGCTGCGGGTGGTGGCGCTCGAGGTCGGCGACGACTGCGGCCTCGAGCCCGGCAACCTGGCCTTCTGTCTTGACGCGCTGCTGGCGCACCCGCCCTTCGGGGCGGCCCACGCCGAACTGCGCCGCTGCCGTGGCGACGTCCTGCGGGTCGATTACTTCGAGGTGGACGATGGCGATACGAACAATTGAGGTGCGCGAGCGCGTCATGGCGCGCAACGACGAGATGGCCGCCACGGTGCGGGCCTTTCTCGCCGACCAGAGCGTCGTGGCGTTCAACTTCGTCTCCTCGCCGGGGTCGGGAAAGACGGCACTGCTGGAGCGCACCCTCGATTCGCTGGGCGAGGAGCTGGGCATCGCCGTGGTCACCGGAGACGTCCAGACCCAGAACGATGCCGAGCGGCTCGCCCGGCGCACCACGCGCCTGGTGCAGGCGGTCGTCACCGGTGGCGCCTGTCACCTCGATGCCCGGCAGGTCTTCGAGTCGCTGCAGGCGATCGACTTCAGCCAGACCCGGCTGCTGTTCATCGAAAACGTCGGCAACCTGGTCTGCCCTGCGAGCTGGGACCTCGGCGAGACCGCCAAGGTCGTGGTCTTCTCGGTGACCGAAGGGGAGGACAAGCCGCTCAAGTACCCGAAGATGTTCCGTGAATCGAAGTACGCGGTGCTGAACAAGATCGACCTGCTGCCCTACGTGCCCTTCGACGTCGAGCGCGCCATCGAGAATGCGCTCGCCGTGAATCCCGGGCTGCAGTTCTTCCAGACCTCCGCCCTCACCGGGCGGGGACTCGAGTCGTGGCTCGACTTCCTGCGCGGCCAGGTGCTGCGGACGGCGGCCGTCTGAGCGCGGCGGTGCCGGTGGCCCCGCCGCCCGACGCGGCTGCGATCGCCGCGACGGGTGCCGAGGTGCGCCGCGCCGCCGCGCGGTTCCACGTGACCGGCCTCGTGCAGGGGGTCGGCTTCCGTCCTTTCGTGCACCGCCTCGCCGTACGCCACGACCTGGCCGGCTGGGTGCTCAACGCCAGCGGCGCCGTCGAGATTCACGTCGAGGGTGCGTCCGTTGCGATCGACGCCTTCGAGGTCGCCCTGGGCGCCGACGCCCCCGTCCTGGCGCGCATCGAGCGCGCAGATCGCGCGGAGGCCGTGCCCGCGGGCCTCGAGGCGTTTCGTGTGCGCACCAGCGAGGCGAAGCCGGGCGGCCGGCTGCCGGTCTCGCCCGACGTGGCGACGTGCGAGGCTTGTGCGCGCGAGATGTTGGACCCGCACGACCGCCGGTACCGGTATCCCTTCATCACCTGCACCGACTGCGGCCCGCGCTTCACCGTGATCGAGGCGATGCCGTACGATCGCGAGCGGACGAGCATGCGCGCGTTCGAGCAATGCCCCGAATGCCGCGCCGAATACACGACGCCGGGAGACCGGCGCTATCACTCCGAGACGAACAGTTGTCCCGAGTGCGGTCCGCGGCTCTGGCTCGAGCACGCCGATGGCGCGGTGATCGACGGCAGCCGGGAGGGCGCACTCGCGGCCGCGGCGGAGATCCTGCGGGGCGGCGGCATCGTGGCCGTCCGGGGCCTCGGCGGATTCCACCTGGCCGTCGACGCGACCGATGACGCCGCGGTGCGGCGGCTGCGCGAGCGCAAGCACCGCGAGGCGAAGCCGCTCGCGGTGATGGTGCGCTCGGCGAGCGAGGTGCGCGAGCTGGCCCGGGTGTCCGCGGCGGAGCTGGGGTTGCTCGCGTCGCCGATGCGCCCGGTGGTTCTGGTGGAGCGTCGCGACAGCGCGGGGACAGGCGACGCGTCGCAAGCGCGGGCGCTCGCCGCCAGCCGTGCACCGCAAACGCGGGCGCTCGCCGCCAGCGTCGCGCCCGGGCTCGACCGCATCGGGGTCATGCTGGCGTATACGCCGCTGCACCACCTGCTGCTCGACGCCGTCGCCAGGCCCCTGGTGATGACGAGCGGGAACCTCAGCGACGAGCCGATCGCGATCGACAACGACGAGGCGCGGGTGCGCCTGACGGGGATCGCCGACGCCTGGCTGCTCCATGACCGCGACATCGTGGCCCGCTACGACGACTCGGTGTTGCGCGTCGTCGGCGGGGCGCCGCTCTTCCTGCGTCGCGCCCGCGGCTACGCCCCGATGCCGATCGACATCCCGGTGGCATCGCCGCGCCCGCTGCTGGCGATGGGACCGCACCTCAAGAACACCTTCACCCTGCTGCACGAAGCGCGTGCGTTCGTGAGCCAGCACATCGGCGATCTCGACAACCTCGAGACCGTCGAGCACTTCCGCGCCGCGCTCGACCGGTTCGAGGCGCTCTTCCGGATCCGGCCCGAGGTCGTCATCCACGACCTGCATCCCGGCTATCTCTCCACGCGGCTCGCGGGCGAGACCGGGCTCGACGTCCTGCCGGCGGCGCAGCACCATCATGCACACGTGGCGGCGGTGATGGCCGAGCACGGACGAACCGCCCCGGTGATCGGCGTCGCCTACGACGGCACCGGCTACGGCACGGATGGCGCGGTCTGGGGCGCCGAGGTCCTGTATGCCGACCTCGCGGACTTCCGCCGGCTGGCGCACCTGCGCTACGCGCCGCTGCCGGGGGGTGATGCCGCCGCCCGCGCGCCGTGGCGCGTCGCCCTGGGGTACGCGGCATCGGACGGCGGCGGCGCCCCCGCGTTCGGGCGCGAGGCGGCGGGGATCCCGGAACGGACGGTTGCGCTCGTCAGGCAGCAGCTCGCCCAGGCGATCAACACGCCGCCGGCGTCCAGCATGGGGCGCCTCTTCGACGCGGCGGCCGCGGTGCTCGGCGTCAGGCAGGAGTCGCGCTACGAGGGACAGGCGGCGATGGAGCTCGAGTCGCTGGCCGGGCAGCGTGAGGCGGCGGTGCTGCCGTGGGACGTGACCGTCGACGCCGACGGGTGCGACGTGCTCGATCCGCTCCCGCTGCTGCGCGCGCTCGGCGACGCGGTGCGGGGCGGTGGCGACGTCCCGGCGCTCGCCGCGGCCTTTCACGAGACGGTGGTCGCCGCGACGACGGACCTCGTCGAACGCGCAGGCGCGCGCACCGGGTGCCGTGTGGTGGCGCTCGGCGGCGGCTGCTTCCAGAACGCCCGGCTGCTTTCGGGCGTGCACGCCACGCTCACGGCACGCGGCTTCGAGGTGCTGGTGCCTCGGCAGCTCGGCCCGAACGACGGCGCGGTCAGCCTCGGGCAGGCGGCGATTGGCGCCGCGCGCCTCGCGGGCCCCGGCCACGACCTGTTGGCGCCGGTCACGGCGCTTTCCTCCTTCGCAGGACGGTGAACGATGTGCCTCGGGATCCCCGGACGCGTTGTCGAGCGTCATGACGATCGTGGCCTCCCGATGGGAGTGGTGGACTTTGGCGGTGTCCGTCGCGAGTGCTGTCTTGCCTACGTGGCCGATGACGTCGTGGTGGGCGACTACGTGATCGTGCACGTCGGCTTCGCGATCTCGCGGGTGGACGAGGTGGAGGCCCGCCGCACCTACGAGGTGCTGAGCGAGATGTCGCAGCTCGACGAGCTCGAGTGGATGAAGGAGGTGGCCCAGCAGGGGTTGGCGACGCTGGGCGACGGCGCGCCGTTGGCAGCGCCCGCCATGGGAGGGACTGCGGCATGAAGTTCCTCACCGAGTATCGCGACGCGACGATCGTGAAGGCGCTGGCAGAGCGCATCCGCCAGGAGACGACGCGCCCGCACGTGCTCATGGAAGTCTGCGGCGGGCAGACGCACACGATCGTGAAGCAGGGGCTCGACGAGCTGCTGGGCGGCGCCGTGGAGATGATCCACGGTCCCGGCTGCCCCGTCTGCGTCACGCCCCTCGAGCAGATCGACAAGGCGCTGCTGCTGGCGCAGCGTCCCGACGTGATCTTCACGTCGTTCGGCGACATGCTGCGGGTGCCGGGGAGTGACTGCGACCTGCAACAGGTGCGCTCGCGCGGCGGCCAGGTGCGCGTCGTGTACTCGCCGCTCGACGCGCTGGAGCTGGCGCGCCGCAACCCCGAGCGGCACGTCGTCTTCTTTGCCGTGGGATTCGAGACCACCGCGCCGGCCAATGCCATGGCGGTCTGGCGCGCCAAGGAGCTCGGCATCCGCAACTTCAGCGTGCTGGTGTCGCACGTGACGGTGCCGCCGGCCATGACCGCGATCCTCGCGGCGCCCGACAACCGCGTCGAGGGCTTCCTGGCCGCGGGACACGTCTGCGCGGTGATGGGCTGGACGGAGTACGAGCCGATCGCCGCGAAGTACCGCGTCCCGATCGTCGTCACCGGATTCGAGCCGGTGGACATCATGGAAGGGATCTGGCTGGCAGTGCGGCAGCTCGAGTCCGGCCGGCACGAGGTCGAGAACCAGTACGTGCGGTCGGTGAAGCGCGAGGGCACGGTGCCGGCGCGCACCCTGGTGTCGCAGGTCTTCCAGCTCGTCGACCGGAAGTGGCGCGGCATCGGCGAGATCCCGCGCTCGGGGCTCGGGCTGCGTCCCGAGTTCGCCGACTTCGACGCCGAGTTCCGGTTCGGGCTCGGGGATCTCTCGGTGGACGAGCCCGCCGCCTGCGAGGCCGGCGCGGTCCTGCGCGGCCGCCTGAAGCCGTTCGAGTGCCCGGCGTTCGGCACCGCCTGCACGCCGGAGCGCCCGTTAGGCGCGCCGATGGTGTCGAGCGAGGGGGCGTGTGCGGCGTACTTCAACTACGGTCGGCTCCGCGCCGACGCGCCGCTGG
The DNA here is from genome assembly GCA_963761075.1 of uncultured Gemmatimonadaceae bacterium. Lineage (GTDB taxonomy): Bacteria > Gemmatimonadota > Gemmatimonadetes > Gemmatimonadales > Gemmatimonadaceae > CAVXFN01. The sequence goes on along the minus strand of CAVXFN010000004.1, from coordinate 3,923,216 downwards.
ACGATGGGCGCGCCGGGGCGCACCGCGCGGTGGCCGCCGCCTCGGAGCCACGGCCATGACGACCACCACGATCGCCGCCGGCCTGACCTGCCCGGTGCCCTCGGCCACGGCCGACCGCGTGCAGCTGGGGCACGGCTCGGGCGGCAAGATGAGCGCGGCGCTGCTGCGCGACAGGTTCCTGCCGTTGCTCGACAACGAGGTGCTGCGACAACTCGGCGACGCCGCGGTGGTCACCGTGCCGGGCGGCGAGATCGCCGTCTCGACGGATACCTTCGTGGTGAGTCCCCTCGAGTTCCCGGGCGGCAACATCGGTTCGCTCGCCGTGCACGGGACGCTCAACGACCTGGCGATGATGGGGGCGCGGCCGCGCTTCCTGTCGGCCGGCTTCGTGCTCGAGGAGGGGCTGCCCTTCGACGTGCTGGACCGCGTGATCGCCGCGATGGCGGCGGCGGCGCACGCGGGCGGCGTCACCCTCGTCACTGGCGACACCAAGGTTGTGGAGCGCGGCCGCGCCGAGGGACTGTACGTCAACACCACCGGCATCGGGGTGGTGGAGGCGTCGTTCCGCCCGCGTCCGGACGCCGTCCGGCCTGGCGACGTGGTGATCGTGAGCGGCCCGATCGCGCGGCACGGCATGGCGATCATGGCGGCGCGCGAGGGACTGGCCTTCGAGGCCGAGATCGAGAGCGACAGCGCCTGCCTCGTGCCCCTCGTCGAGGCGCTGCGGGAGCGCGTGGGTGGTGGCGTGCGGACCCTGCGCGACGCCACCCGCGGTGGGGTGGCGAGCGCGCTGAACGAGATCGCCGCATCCTCAGCCGTCGGCGTGGCGCTCGAGGAGAATGCCATCGAGGTGCCCGGACCCGTCGCCGCCGCCTGCGAGATGCTCGGACTCGACCCCCTCTACGTCGCCAACGAGGGCGTCATGGTGGCGTTCGTCGATCCGGCGGTCGCGGACGACGCGCTGGCGGCCATGCGGTCGCATCCGCTGGGCGCGGGCGCCGCCATCATTGGACGGGCAACGACGGAGCACGCCGGACTGGTGGTGCTGCGGACGCTCATCGGTGCCCGCCGCGTGGTGGACATGCTTCCGGGAGACCAGCTGCCGCGCATCTGCTGACCGTCCGGCCGATGCGCACGCAGCCAGAGGGAAGTGCCGTTCCGGCGGTCAGCGCACCGTCAGGAAACCCCGCAATCGAATGTCTTCCGACGAGGAACCGATCATGATCCGGAAGCTCCCAGGCTCCACCACGCGCTTCATTTCGGCGTCGAGCATCCCGAGGTCGTCGGCGGTGAGGCGGAATGACACCGTGCGCGATGCCCCCTTGTCGAGGTGTATCCGCTGGAAGCCGCGCAGCTCCATCACCGGGCGCGCGACCGACGCCAGCACGTCGCGCAAGTAGAGCTGAACCACTTCGTCGCCGGGCCTGTTACCAACATTGGTAACAGTGCAGTGCACCGTCACCGGCCCCGCGGAGCCGGTCTCGCCCGGCGTGATCGCGAGGTCCGAGTACGCGAAGCGCGTGTAGCTGAGGCCATAGCCGAACGGGAAGAGCGGCATGCCGGTGAGGTCCACGTAGTCATCGCCCCGTCCGGTCGGCTTGTGGTTGTACACGAGCGGGAGCTGCCCCTCGAAGACAGGAAACGTCACCGGCAGCCGCCCGGCCGGGTCCGCGTCGCCAAAGAGGACGTCGGCCACGGCGTTGCCGCCCTGTTCCCCGGGATACCAGGCGTCGACGACGCCGTCCGCCTGGTCGAGCCACGACGACATCGTGATGGCGGATCCACCCACGAGGACGACGACGACGGGCGTCCCGGTGGCGGCCACCGCGCGGATCAGGTCCTCCTGGTGCCCGGGCAGCGCGAGGTGTGCGCGGTCGCGGAATTCCCCCTCTTCGACACCGGCCACCACGACCGCGACGTCGCTCCGGCGCGCGCTGTCCACCGCCGACGCCACCCGCCCGCGCCACTCGTCAGGCACGCCGGCGTCCCAGACGAGCCGGAGCCGCGCATTGCCGGTGCTCTCGAAGTATTCCAGCCGGATCGCGTGCCGGCTCCCGGGCGCCAGGGCGACGTCGTGCACCGAGCGGCCATACGACACCTTCCGCCAGTCGTCGATGAGCAGCGAGTCGTCCACCCAGAGCCGATAGCCATCGTTGCCCTCGACGCCGATCTGGCGCACGCCGCCCTCGGGCACCGTGAGCACGCCGGTCCAGCGCGCCGAGTACCAGTCGAACGGGATCCCGCGGCCCGGCGAGTTCAACGTCCAGCGGAAGTCGAGCTGCCTGTCGGTGCGCACCAGGCGGGGTTGGCCGTCGAGGGTGATGTTGTCCCAGTATTCGCCGTGCACGCCACGCGCCGCCTGGTCGCCGGTGCCCGTCGCGAGCGCGCTCGAGGGAACGGTCACGTAGTGGACATCGAAGCGACCCGGACCCGGTGCGTAGCGCACCACGCCGCGTGCCCCCAGTCGCGCGCGGATGCCGTCCAGGATCGAGACCTTGCCGTCGCCGGGGGCGCTGTAGCCACCGAGGCGTGCTTCCGTGGCGTCGGTGCCAATCACCGCCACCGAGCGCGGCGCGCCGAGCGGCAGCACGCCTCCGGCGTTCTTCAGCAGCACGATCGACTCGGCCGATGCCTCGCGCGCCAGCGCGACGTGAGCCGGGCTCCGGCTCTCGGCGGCCGCGCTGTCGGGATTGCCGTACGGATGCTCGAACAGCCCGAGTGCGAACTTTGCGCGGAGCACGTGCGCCACGGCGCTGTCGATCACGGCAGGCGGCACGAGGCCCCGCTCGATTGCCTGCCAGTACGGTCGGTACTGCTCCCACGATGACTGGAAGACGACGTCGAGTCCCGAGTTCCACGCGTGCTGCGCGGCCGTCGGTGTGTTGGGCTCGGTCATGTGCAGGACCGTCGCGCCGCCGGTCGCCGCCGCGTCCGAGATGACGAACCCGCGGAATCCCCACTGGCGGCGCAGGACGTCCGTCAGCAGCCACCGGTTCTGGGTGGCGGGCGTGCCGTCCACGGAGTTGTACGCCGTCATGACCGACTGGGCGCCGGCATGCTGTATGGCGCCCTTGAACGGCGGAAAGTGCACCTCGGCCAACTCACGCGGGCTGGCGTCAATGGGATAGCTGTCGCGTCCCCCTGCACCCACGTTGGCCACGAAGTGCTTGGGTGTGGCCACGATCCCCGCGCGCTCGAAGGCCGCGACGTACGACTCTGCCATCATCGTGCCGAGGTACGGGTCCTCGCCGTACGTCTCCTCCACACGACCCCAGCGCACGTCCGTCGCCATGTTCACCACGGGCGAGAGCACCTGGCGGATACCGCGCGTGCGCGCCTCGGCGGCAATCGCGCGCGCCACGCGTCCCATCAGCGCGGTGTCGAACGTCGCCGCGAGCGCAATGGCGGCCGGAAAGACAGTCGCGCCCCGGCGGGTGATGCCGTGCACCGCCTCCTCGAATGGGATCATCGGGATGCCGAGCCGCGTCTGCTCCACGAAGTAGTGCTGCAGGGAGTCGATGTGCTCGGCGTCGCGGCGCGCGATCGTCGCTGCGGGAAGGGTGCTGTCGCGGGCGGCGTCGTCGTCCCCTCGCCAGCGCGTCACCTGGATGCCGAAGACCCCGTGGGACCAGTCCTGCGCGGGATTCCCCAGGTCGCCGGGAATCATGTACAGCTGCCAGAACTTCTCCTCGGGCGTCATGGCGCCTAACAAGTCGCGCACGCGCTGGTCGATGGGGCGCGAGGCGTCGAGCCACGGTCGCGAGGCGCCCTGCGCCCCGGCCACGCCCTGCGTTCCGGCCGCGCCCTGTGCGCCGGCCGCCGCTGCCGCCAGAAGGACGGCGCAGAGCGCGCCCAGCGCCTCGCGAGTGCCGCGCCGGGGCCGGGGCCACCGCGCGGCGGCGGGGTGCGCCCCGCGCCCGGCGCGCGCGCCCCTGTTCCGGACGGGACGCGACCCTGCGGGCGAGCGAGGGGAGCTTCTGTACATGGCGGTTTCCGATGGCGTGCGGCGTAACTGTCCCTCACCAAGAAACTTCGGCGCGCCCTCCGCATCCAGTAGCACGGGGGCGGGCGCCGGGCGCAGCGCCTGGCAGTCCACCCACGTTCACTACTGCGGGACCCTCGTGCCCGCGCTAGAATACGCCCATCCCGTCACCCCCTCCCATGCATCGAATCAACAAGACGCTCGTCGCGGCGGGCGCCCTCGCCATCCTCGGCACCTCGCCGGCCCTTTCCCAGGGACGCAGCCTCCCGTCCGATTCCGTCCTCGTGCGGTCGCTGGCGTTCCGCTCCATCGGGCCCGCCCTCATGGGCGGACGAATCGTCGACATCGCCGTGGCCGAGAACCCGCCGTCGGTGCGCGGCGGGCGGCTGGGGACGGTGATCTACATCGGGGCGGCAACGGGCGGCGTCTGGAAGTCGACCAACGCGGGCGTCTCGTGGACGGCCGTCTTCGACTCCGTTCGCGCCGGCGGGGTGGGCGCCGTGGCGGTGGCCCCATCCAACTCGGACATCGTCTGGGTCGGCACGGGCGAGTCGAACAACATGCGCAGCTCGTCGTGGGGGACCGGCGTCTACAAGTCGACCGATGGCGGCAAGACGTGGTCCGCGCCGATGCTGCCGACGTCGCAGCACATCGGCCGCATCGTGATCGACCCGCGCGACCCGAACGTGGTGTACGTCGCCGCCCTGGGGCCGCTCTGGGCGCCCGGAGGCGAGCGCGGGCTGTACAAGACGACCGACGGCGGCCGGACGTGGACCAACACCAAGGAGATCAGCCAGTACACGGGCTTCACCGACGTGGCGATGGATCCGTCGGACCCCGACGTGCTCTATGCCGCGGCGCTGGAGCGCGAGCGACGCGAGTACAGCTTCCTCCCGGCCGGGCCGGAGAGCGGCATCTACAAGACCTCGGACGCCGGGAAGAGCTGGACGAAGCTCACGCAGGGACTGCCCAAGGGGGAGATCGGGCGCATCGGCCTGAGCGTCTGTCGGTCGCGACCGAGCACCGTCTATGCCGTCATCCACGCGGAGGGGAACAGCGGCGGGGTCTATCGCTCCGACGATGGCGGTGAGAGCTGGAAGGGGAGCCTCAATCCGTCGAACGCGACGGCGTGGTACTATGGGCAGATCCGCTGCGACCCCACCGATCCCGATCACGTGATCCGCCTGCTGGCGAGCTCGCAGCAGTCGTGGGACGGCGGCAAGACGTGGGTGCCCTTCGCGAATGGCGGGGTGCACAGCGACCATCACGCGGTGTGGATCAACTACGAATCGCCAGAGCAGGTCATCCTTGGCGGCGACGGCGGGCTGTACATGTCGTGGGATCGCGGCCAGACGTGGGACCACGTGGAGAGCATTCCGCTGGCGCAGTTCTACGCCATCGCGGTGGACGATGCGACGCCGTTCTACAACGTCTCCGGCGGGCTGCAGGACAACCAGTCGTGGGGTGGTCCCACGCGGACGCGCAACAGCTTCGGTCCCACCAACGCCGACTGGTATCGCATGAGCGGCGGCGACGGCTTCTACGCGGTGCCGGACCGCTGGGACTACAACCTGTACTACGCGGAGTCCCAGAACGGCAGCATCGGGCGGTACGACGCGCGGACCGGGCAGACGAAGAACATCCGTCCGGTCCCGAAGCCCGGCCAGTCGTTCCGCTACAACTGGAGCGCCCCGATCCTGTCGTCGCGGCACGATCGCGGCACGGTGTACTTCGCCGCCAACGTGCTCTTCCGGAGCACCGATCGCGGCGACAGCTGGGAGGAGATCAGCCCCGAGCTGACGCGGGCGATCGACCGCGACAAGCTGCCGATGCGCGGCGCGGTGCCGGACTCCAACGCCCTCGGGCGGCACGAGGGGACGGCGGACTTCGGCAACATCACCACCATCGACGAATCGCCGATCCGCGCGGGGTTGCTCGCCGTCGGCACCGATGACGGCCTGGTCCAGGTGACGCGGGATGGTGGCAAGACGTGGACGAAGACCGAGCGTTTTCCGCAGGTGCCGGAGACGACCTACGTGAGCCGGGTCGCGTTCTCCGGCGCGCGCGAGGGGACGATCTACGCCACGCTCGACGGACATCGCAGCAACGACTTCCGGCCGTACGTCATGAAGAGCACCGACTACGGCCGGACGTGGACCTCGATCACCGGCGACCTGCCGGCAAGCGGTTCGGTGCAGGTGGTGCGCGAGGATCCGCGGCAGCCGGACCTCCTGTTCGCCGGCACCGAGTTCGGGATCTTCTTCACCGTGGACGGCGGCGCGCACTGGACGGCGTTCCGGAGCGGCATCCCCGGGGTGCCGGTGCACGACATCGCCATCCAGGCGCGCGAGAACGACCTCGTGGTCGGCACCCACGGGCGCGGCATCTTCATCCTGGACGACATCACGCCGCTCGAGCAGCTGGCGCGTGCGCGCCAGGCGCAGGTGGCGTACCTGTTCCCGGTGCGGGACGCGCTGCTGCTCGCGCCTAACGGGAGCCGCAGCTCGGGGATGGGCACCAGCGGCTTCGCCGGGGAGAACCCGCCGCCGGGGCCGGAAATCTCCTACCTCCTGCACGACGTGCCCGCGGGTGCGAAGGTGAGCCTGACGATCCTGGACGCCGGCGGCACGGCGGTGCGCGAGCTGGCGGTGAACCGCCGGGCGGGGCTGTACCGCACGTCGTGGGACATGCGGGCCGGCGCGCCGCTCACCGGTCCTGTCGATACGGTGGCGCTGGCGGCGTCGCTGCGGGCCGCCGAGCCGGGCGGGCGCGGCGGACGGGGCGGTCGTGGCGGCGGATTCGGCGGGCGCGGCGGCGGGAACGGTGAGATCACCTTCACGGCAGCGCCGGGGACGTACCGCGCACGCCTGACGGTCGCCGCCGGGAACGGCGCGCCGACGGTGCTGGAGCAGTCCTTTGCGCTGCGGAAGGACCCGATGGTGGTGCTCGCCGAGGGCGAGCTGCGCCAGCTGAACGCCTATCGCCTGTCGGTGGCGCAGGCGACGCGGACGCTCCGTGAGACGCAGGCGCGGATGGACAGCGTCGAGCGCGACGTCGCGGCCGTGAAGAGTGCCGCCGATTCCGCGGGAGACAGGTTGCCGGCGGCGACACGCGACGAGGTAGCGGCGCTCGACAAGGAGATGTCGGACATCGTCGCCCAGGTCGGCGCCGGCTTCGGCGGGCGCGGTGGCCGCGGCGGCTTCGGGCGCGGCGGCGCCCGCCGGAGGAGGACGGGGCGGGGCGGCGCCGCCGGCGGGACGCGGCGGCCCGCCGGCGGGCCGGGGTGCGCGGGGAGGCGGTGGCGGCGAGGACGACCAGACCGCGACCGCGGACGAAGCGCCGGTGCAGAGCATCCAGCAGCGGCTCGGGACGACGAACGAGCTGATGAACTCGAGCTTCAACCCGAACCCGGATCAGCGGAAGACGATGCAGACGCTCCCCGCCGACCTCAAGAAGCAGTCGGACCGGCTCAACAAGGTGCTCTTCGAGCGGCTTCCGGCGCTGCGCAAGGCGCTGAAGGACGCGGGCGTCGAGGTGAAGCCGGCGCGCTGAGTCTCCGACGGGGTGCCGTGGCCGGCGAACGCTCGCGCCGGCCGCCCCGTCCGGCGTCGGCTTGCGCGGCTCGGTCGATATATGTAAAGTACTTACAAGTGTGATGCTGGTAACTCCGAGGATGCCATGGCAAGGACACCGTCGCCGGACACGTTTCTTCCCCTGCGCCCCGCGGACTTTCACATCCTGATGGTCCTGCTCCGCGACGACCTGCACGGCTATGGCATCATGCAGCAGGTCGCCAGCGACTCGCAGGGGCGCGTCGCCCTCGACGTCGGGTCGCTCTATCGCCTCATCGCCCGCCTCGTCGATGAAGGTCTCATCGACGACGCCGCGGACCAGCCGCCGGATGCCGACAGTCGCCGGCGCTACTACGCTATTACGCCGTTGGGACGGGAGGTCGCCGCGCGCGAGGCGCGCCGCCTCGCCGACGTGGTCCGGCTGGCGCGCTCGCACAAGCTGATCGACGGCCTCGTCTCGGGCTGACGCGCGACGTGTCGAGTTCGCCCCGCTGGCTCCGGCTCGCCCTGCTGGCCTTCCCCTCCGCGTTCCGTCGTCGCTACGGGCCGGAGGTGCTTGCGACGTACGCCGAGCACGTGCGCGTGCTCCGCCGCGCGCACGGACCCCTCATCGCCACGCTTGCGGCGACGGCTTCGCTGCGCGACGTCGTTGCCAGCGGCCTCGCCGAGCGGGTCGCGGTGACGCGGCGGCGTGGCGGACGGAACAGCGCCCGGGCGTATCACCCGCCACCACGCCTCGAGAGGAGTCCGCTCATGTCCCTGTGGTCCGACCTGCGATCGTCGGTGCGCGCGCTTCGCCGCCGCCCCGGCTATGCCCTCGTTGCCATCGGCACGCTGGGGCTCGGCATCGGCGCCAGCAGCGCGATGTACAGCATTGCGAACACGGTGGTGCTCGCGCGCCCGCCATATCCCGACGCCGACCGCCTGGTCCGCGTCTACGACACCAACGCGGACCGTGGCTGGACGCGTTGGCCGTCGTCGCCGGCGACCTTCGCCGACTGGCGCGCGCAGCAGCGCGCCTGGACCGGTCTCGCATCGTACAACACGGCCTCCCCCAGCTTCACCGGCGTGGAGCCGGCCGAGCCGCTGCAGGGTGTTCGGCTCTCGTCAGGCGCGCTTGGGGTCCTCGGCGTCGCCCCGGCGATCGGCCGGGCGTTCACCGCGGACGAGGAGCGGGCGGGGAGCGACCACGTGGTGCTGCTCAGCGACGGCTTCTGGCGGCGCCAGTTCGGCGCCGATCCATCGGTGGCCGGGCGGAGCATCTCGCTCGACGGCGAGGCCTGGACCGTCATCGGTGTGATGCCGAGGGACTTCTCCTTCCCCATGGCTGGTGTCGACGTCTGGACGCCGCTGTCGTACGGCTTCGACGTCTCCACCGCGCGCGGCGTGCACTACATCAGCGTCTTCGGGCGCCTGCGGCCGGGCGTCACGCTGGCGGCGGCCGCGGCCGACCTCGAGGCCGTGAACCGGCGCCTCGCCGAGCGCTTTCCCGAGGAGATGAAGGGGTGGGGCGTGCAGGCGATGACGTGGCAGGAGGCGACCGTGGGACGCGTGCGATCGAACGTGCTCGTCTTCCTCGGCGCCGTTGCCCTGCTGCTGGTGGTGGCCTGGGTGAACGTGATCAACCTCGAGCTGGCGCGTGCGGTGCAGCGGGAGCGGGAGCTGGCGGTGCGGGCGGCGCTGGGCGCCGGTCGCGGGCGGCTCGTCAGGCAGCTGGTGACGGAGGGGATCGTGACGGCTGCCATTGCCGGCGGCGCGGGCCTGTTGCTCGCGGTGCTGATCGTGCGCGGCGTGCGGTTGCTGGCGCCGGCCAACCTGCCGCGCATCGACGGGCTCTCGGTGGATGCGGGCGCGGTGGCGTTCGTCGTGCTGCTGTCGCTCGTCGTCGGCCTTGGCCTGGGGTGCGTGTCGGCGTGGCGCACGACGCGCACGGCCCTCGCCGGCACGCTGCGGGACGGCGGGCGCGGCACCGTCAATGGACTCCATCACCAGCGGCTGCAGGGCACGTTCGTGGTGGCGCAGCTGGCGCTCGCGCTCATGCTCTCGGTTGGCGCGGCGCTGCTCGTCAGGACCTACGCCAACCTGGCCGCGGTGCAGCCCGGCTATGCCGCGCGGCGGGCCCTCACCGGGAGCGTCTCGGTGCCGTCCTCACGCTATCCCGATCCGCAGCAGCGGGCCCGGTTCTTCATGGACCTCGTCGACCGGCTGCGTACGGTGCCTGGCGTGAGCTCGGCGGCGGCGACCACCCAGCTTCCGCTCGACGGCTACAGCATCAGCTTTGGCTTCTGGCTCGACGGCCAGACGCCCACCGTCGGCAGCCTGCCTAACGGCGACTTCCGTGTCGTCACGCCCGGGTACTTCGGGACGATGGGCATTCCGCTCCTCCGCGGGCGCACGTTCCGTGACACCGACGACGCGTCGTCCCCGGCGGTGATCATCATCGACCGGACGCTGGCGGAGCGCCAGTTCGGGACGACCGACCCGCTCGGTCGCCGGATGTACCTCTCGACCGAGAAGGTGCCGGTGGCGCGCACGGTCGTGGGGGTGGTGGCCGACGTGCGGCAGCGCGGGCTCGACGTGCCCTTCGAGCAGGGCTACTACCTGCCGGTGGCGCAGTCGCCGTGGAGCAGCCTCACGGTGGTCCTGCGGACCGACGGCGAGCCGGCGGCGCTCGCCGACGCGCTGCGTCGCACCGTGGCGTCGATCGACCCGCTGGTCCCGGTGCGTGGCGTCCAGTCGCTCGGGGCGCGCTTCGCGTCGTCGATCGGCGCCCGGCGCTTCAACATGCTGCTGCTCGCGGCGTTCGCCACGATCGCGTTGCTCCTGGCCACCACCGGGATCTACAGCGTGATGTCGTACGTGGTCTCGCAGCGCACGCACGAGATCGGGGTCCGTCTGGCGCTGGGGGCGCGAGGGGGCGACGTGGGACGCCTCATCGCGCGCACGGGACTGCGCTGGACCGCTGCCGGCATCAGTCTCGGCGTGGTGGGAGCACTCGCCCTCAGTCGCATGCTTGGCGGCCTGCTGTTCGGTGTCGCGGCCAATGACGTGCCGACCCTGGGTCTCGTCTCGCTCGGCTTTGTGGTGGTGTCTGCCGTCGGGGCGTGGATCCCGGCGCGGCGTGCCAGCAGCGTGGACCCCATCGAGGCGCTGCGCACCGAGTGATGCCCTGACGTGCGGCGCGCCGGCGTTCCACCGGCACGCCGCGCCCCCTCGGCTACGGCCGCGGCCCCGCCGTCGACGCCGGCGCGAGGTACGTATCGATCCAGTGCTGCTCGTTCAGCATCCGGTGCACGTTGTTCCACGCTCCGGAGATGCTGTGCGGCATGCCGGCATACTGGATGACCTTCGCGGGCACGCCGTTCTTCTTCAGCGCCACGTACATCTGCTCGGCCTCGGAGTACGGCACCCGCTGGTCCACCTCGCCGTTGATGAACAACGTGGCCGCCTTCACGCGGTCCGCGTGGATGAGCGGTGACTGGCGGATCATCCGGTTGCGCGCCTCCTCGTTCCACGGCGAGCCGTAGAACTCGGTCTCCTTGGTGACGGCGATGTCGGCGGTGCCGTAGTCGCTCATCCAGTTCACGATGCCGGCGCCGACGCACGCCGCCGCAAAGCGGTCGGGGTAGTGCGTGATGAGCCAGTTGCTCATGAAGCCGCCGTACGAGTGGCCGACCGTGGCCACGCGGGCGCGGTCCGCCGGGTAGTGGGCGATCACATAATCCACGCCGGCCATCACGTCCTCGCCGTCGCGATCCCCCCACGCGCCCCACGTCGCCCAGAGGAACTTCTCGCCGTAGCCGGTGGAGCTGCGGAAGTTCGTCGCGAGCACGAAGTAGCCGTTGGCGGCGAAGTACTGGAGCTTGAAGTCGAAGGTGTAGCCGGTGGCGCTGTGGGGGCCGCCGTGGCTGAAGACGATGAGGGGGTAGGGTCCGCCATCCGGCCGGAAGTCGTGCGGCGAGTAGAGCCATCCCTCGATCTCCGTGCCGTCGCGGCTCGCGAAATGCAGGCGCTCCGGCGCGGCGAGCGCCACCTCGCGGGTGAACGCGTCGTGCACGTGCGTCAGCATCCGCTCGTTTCTTCCATCGATATCCGCAATCGCGACCTCCGACGGTGCGTCCATCCGCCCGACGAGGAACGCCACCTTCGTCATTGCGCTGTCGAACGAGAGGCCGGTGAGCCGGCGCTCACCATGCGTGACCTGCTCCACCGTGCGGCCATCGACGGGCACCCGGAAGAGGTGCACGGTGCCGCCAATGCCGCCGGTGAAGTAGACGAAGCGGCCGTCGGGGCTCCATCGCGCCGCGGCCGGCAGGTAGTCCCAGTCGGCAGTGAGCACGCGGGCGGGCCCGCCGCGGGCGGGAAGCAGCACCAGGTCGGTGGGGCCGCCATTGTCCATGCGCTTCGCGATGATCGCATTCGTGGATGTCTCGCGGGTGGCGAGGACCCACCGCCCGTCCGGCGACCACGCCGCGCCGGAGTAGTCGTGCTCAGGGTCACTCGTCAGGCGGCCAACCGTACCATCCCGCCCCACGGTCCACACCTGCCGGGCAGGGTAGTGCCGCTCGTCGCGGTACAGGGAGTCGGCGGTGAAGAGCAGGGTGGCGCCGTCTGGACTCCACTGCGTCCCGATGGGGCGCAGCCCGAGGTGCGTCACCTGCTGCTCGCTCCCGCTGGACGGCGCCATGAAGATCTCCTGCGGCGGGCTGACCGCCGGATCGGATGCATTGGGCACGGGAAACGGCGCGCCGTCGCGCTGGAAGTTGAGCCAGTCGAACGCGACGCCCTTGAAGCGCGCTTCGGCGCGTTTCTCGAAGGCCGATGCGTACACGGGCTCGGGGTGCGGCACCGGCATGTCGCGCACCGTGGCGATCCACCGTCCGTCGGGACTCGTCAGGCGCATCCCGGCACCGCCCCGTCCTCCGCCGCGACCGGCGCGCCCGCCACTCCCTGCCGCGGCCGCGGCTTCCGACAGCGCCGCCGGGGCGGCGGGATCGAGTGTCCAGGTGCGCCCGCTGCCGGAGAAGCGCAGGCGGCCGCCCTCCAGCCACGTCGGGTTCCCGGCATTCGCGTCGGCGGGGCTCACGCGCGTCGGTGGGGCGCTGCCTGACGAGGCGACCAGCCAGACCTGGCTGCTGTCCTCGTTCGTCGCCTCGGTGTGGGTGCTGATGGTGAACGCCACCCACCGCCCGTCGGGCGAAAGCGCGGGCGCGCCCACCGTCGGGATGCGATAGTAGTCCTCGATGGCGAGCGCGCGCGGGACGGTACCGACAACGGCGCCAATCGGATTCCGGGCGCGTTGCGCGGCCGCCGCGGAGGTGGTTCCGGCGATGACCACGCACGCGGTCGCCAGCGCCCGGATGGCACTGCGCGTCGTGGAGCCTGGGCGATCGGACATTGTCTCTCGGGCCTCGGGTGGTGAGGAGCGTGCCGTCGCCTCGGGTCCGGCGAAGTTCACCGGCCGGGTCCTTCCAGGGCGTGTGTCAGCGAGTCGATGGCTGCGCGTTCGTACGAACCGGCGCGCCCGTCGCCAAACGTGCCCTGCACGGCGCGAAGGATCGAGTCGGCGGCCCGGCGATCGCCCTGCGCGAACCTTGCCTGGGCGATGCGCAGGCGGATCAGGAAGAGGGGGCCCGGTACCCTGCCGCCCGGTGGCGGCGTCAGCACCTGGTCCGCTTCCCGGCACAGTCGTTCGGCGTCGGCCGGGTCATCGCCGCGAAAGAGCATCAGGTCGCAGAGCGTGCCCTCGGCCTTCGCGGTCTCGGCGTGGTGCGCGCCGAGGGATCGCTGCAGCGACGCCACCACGCCGCGCTGGATGCGCAGGGCCTCCGCGGTGTCGCCGCGGCGCCACGCCACCGCGGCCAGTCGCTGCTCCCCGAGGGTGACGTTCGGGTTGCTGTCGCCGAGGGCGCGTCGCAGGATCGCGAGGGAACGCTGCTCGTCGGAGGCCGCGTCCGTCAGCCGGCCGCGCTCGATCTCGACGGCCGCGAGGTGATCCAGCAGGACGCCGACCTGCGGGTGCGTTGGTCCGAGGCGGGGCTCCAGGATGGCGAGGGCTCGCCGGTACATCGCTTCGGACTCGGCGAAGACCGAGTCGGCGCCGCTGGCCATTCCGCGATCGTAGAGCACCGCGGCCAGCGACGAGATCACGCGCGCCGTCACCGGATGGTCGGGGCCCTGGATTCGCGTCTGGCGTGCGAGCAGCTCACGGTAGGAGGCCTCGGCGCCGGCGGCATCGCCCGTGGCGTGACGGAACGCCGCCAGGTTGCTGAGGGCGACCACCGTGCGCTGGTGATCGGGCCCGACCGAGGCCTGCAGCGCGCGTACCGCGAGTTCCTGCACCGCGATGGCGGAATCGAGGTGCGACTGGAAGTAGAGCGCGGCGGCAAGGTTGCTGGCGGTGGTTCCGGTGGCCCGGTGGGCGTCGCCGTCGGCGGCGCGCCGGATGGCGAGCGCCTCGGTGAGCACCGATTCCGCCTCCGCATAACGATTGGTGGCGTTGTAGACGACGCCGAGGTCGTTCAGGGAGTGCGACAGGTCGACGCGATAGCGCGGCCCGGCCTCGCGGCGGATGGCGGCCGACTCCAGCAGGAGCGGCTCGGCCTCCTTCGTCTCGCCCCGCTCGTGCAGGATCCAGCCCAGCGTGTTGAGCGATGACGCCACGTCGGGATTCCTGTCGCCGAGCACGCGCCGGCGCAGGGCGAGCGCCTGGCGCGCCAGCGGCTCGGCGTCGGCGTAGAGGCCAAGCCTGTCGTAGCCGTCGGCGAGGACCTCCATCATCTCGGCCTGCAGGTCGGGCCGGTCGAGGTAGCTCTCCTTGAGCTGGGCGACCTGGAGGTCGAGCAGCTGGCGGGCGGTGACGGTGTCCCCCACCGCCTGGTCGGCGCCGGTCGCCCCGAACATCTCCATGAGGAAGCCGCGGACCTCGAGGGCCTTGTCGCGCTCGAGCGTCACCCGCTCGGACTCGTGTTCCACGCGCCGGTTCTGCACGAGCGTGATGACGGTGCTCGCCGCCAACGCGAGGATGCCGACGGTGGTGGCGGTGACGGCGCCGGCGTGCCGTCCGATGAACTTCTGCGCGCGGTAGCGGAACGTGTCCGGGCGCGCCAGCACCGGCAGGCCGTCGAGGTGGCGCTGCAGGTCCTGCGCGAGCATGGCCGCCGACGGATAGCGCCGCTCGGGCTCCTTGCGCAACGCCTTGAGCACGATGTTGTCGAGGTCGCCGGCGAGCCGCCGCTGCAGGCGCGCCGGCTCGGTGCCGCGGCGATGGCTGATCTCCGCCGGCGAGAGCGGCGCCGCGCCGGTGTCGTCGCCGGGCCGGACCTCGACCCGGCTCACCATCACGCTGGGCCGGCTCGGCGTCGACTCGAGCACCGCGCGCTCGGCATCGCGGCGGCTCCGCCGGCCGCTGAGGTACGGATGATGCCCCGCGAGCATCTCGTACAGCATGACGCCGAGGGCGTAGACATCGGTGGCGGTCGTCACCGATCCCCCGGTGACCTGCTCGGGGGCGGCGTATTCCGGTGTCAGCAGCCGGACCTCGGTGCCGGTCTCGATCGCCGACCCCGACGTCTCTCCCGGTGCGAGGACCTTGCCGATGCCGAAGTCGAGGAGCTTGGGGACGCCGTCGGCAGTGACCAGGATGTTGCGGGGCTTGAGGTCCCGGTGCACCACCAGGTGCTGGTGCGCATGCTGCACTGCCGCGCAGATGGTCTGGAACAGCACCAGCCGGTCGCGAATCGTCAGGCAGTTGCGGTCGCAGTACTCGTCCAGCGGGAGCCCGTCGATGAACTCCATCACGTAGTACGGGCGCCCGTCGTCGGTGGCGGACGCGTCGAGCAGCCGGGCGATGTTGGGGTGCTGCAGGCTGGCGAGGATGCGCCGCTCGAGGCGGAACCGGCGGAGGATCTCCTCGGTGTCCATCCCGCGCCGGATCAGCTTCAGCGCGACTTCCTGCCGGATGTCGGCGGCGTCGCGGGTGGCGAGGTACACCTCGCCCATGCCGCCATGTCCCACGAGGCGCACGATGCGGTAGGCGCCGATGGACGTTCCCGCGGGGAGCTCGGGGGCCGCCTCCGCGGGCACGAACTCCGAGAGGTCGACGAGCGGGTGCTCCAGGAACGACGGCTGGCGCTCGAGCTGCTCGAGCAGGGTGGCGACCTCGCGCAGCAGCTCGGCGTCGGCGCCGCAGGCGCGGGCGACGTAGTCGGCGCGGGCCCCGGTCGACAGCTCGAGGGCGGAGAAGCAGACCGCCTCGACCTGCTGCCACCGCGTCGCGTCCATCGCCATGGGTCGATCGCCTCGCGCCGCGGCGGCGGTCAGGACGCGGTGCCGGGATCGCCGCCCAGGAGCACCACCGGGGCGCCGTCGAGGGCGTCGTCGAGCTCGCGCCGCAGCCACGCCTTGGCGACGGTCCAGGCGCGGCGCACGCTGCGCTCCGAGGTCTCCAGCAGGCCCGCCACCTCCTCGGTGGAGAGGCCGCCGAAGAAGCGGTACTGGACGATCTGCGCCCCTTGCGGGTTGAACACCGCCAGCCGCGCCAGGGCGTCGTCGAGTGCGATCAGCTCCGCTGCCTGGTCCGCGGTCATCGCCTCGTCAGGCAGCTCGCCCACCGCATCGAGGCCCACGTGGGCCGCGCCGCCGCCGCGCTTGTCGCGCTGCCGGTACTTGGCGTGGTCCACCAGGATGCGCCGCATGGCCTCCGAGGCCACGGCGAAGAAGTGCCGGCGTCCCTGCCACTCCACCCGCGTCTGGTCGACGAGCTTGAGGTACGCCTCGTGCACGAGCGCGGTCGTGCTCAACGTATGGCCCGGTCGCTCGAGCCGCAGCCGGTGCCTCGCCAGCGCGTTCAGCTCGCTGTAGACGCGCGGGAAGAGACGATCGAACGCCTCCTTGCTGCCGTGCGATGCCTCGCGCAGCAGCTCGGTGATCTCCCCGGGCGAGTCCGGGCGTTCGGCGTCCGACATGCCTGCGGCTCCAGCGCCTTGCATCGCCACTAGCATACGGCGCGGTGGCGCCGGGCACAACGCGACGCAGACGGGGCGCCGCCGGCTCAGGTCGCGGACGTCGCCCGCACGGTGCGCGCGACGTCCGCCAGGACAGCCACCGCGCGCCGCACGTCGTCCTCGCTGGTGGCGACGCCCACCGAGGCGCGCACCGCGCCGACGGCGACGTCGGCGCCCATGCAGTCCCCGAACCGCCGCGGTGTGAACCCGTCGGCGCCCACGGCCTCGAGGCACCGGAGTGACCGGTCCGCGGGGAACGCGAACGCCACCTCCGACGCCCCCGGGTTGCAGAAGCAGCCGCTGCGCACCGCGATGCCGGCATCGCGCGCGGCGACCTCCACGCCCTCGAAGGGCACGATGCGGCCGTCCGGGTCGAGGAGGTTGAACGAGACCGTGCCGCCGCGGTCGGCCATGCCGGCCGGGCCATAGATGCGGAAGACGGGAGCGCCGTTGTCATGCGTGCGTTCCTGCAGCGCGTCGAGCAGTCCACTCGTCAGGCGCTCCACGTGCGCCCCGATGCGGTGCAGGCCCACCCGCTCGATGAACGCGAAGCCCGGCGCCAGCGCGGCGATGCCGTAGTAGTTCGGGGTCCCGTCCTCGAAGGCCTCGACCGTCCGGCGCAGCCGGTGCCTGCCATGCTGCACCGAGACCCAGTCGACGGTGCCGCCGGCGAACCACGGGCGGCGGACGTGCGCCAGCGCATCGTGCCGGGCGACGAGTGCCCCGACGCCGGTGGGAAAGCCGAACACCTTGTAGAAGGAGACGGCCACGTAGTCCGGGTGCCACTGCCGCAGGCTGAGCCGGCTGGTCGGCACGTAGGCGGCGGCATCCAGCAGTACCGCGTAGCCGCGCCGTTGCGCGGCGTCGATGAGCGACAGCGGATGGCGCACGCCGGAGAAGTTCGACTGCGCGGGAAAGGCGAACAGGGACGTCGGGCGCGCGGCCTCCGGCAGGTGCTCGAGCGGGTCGTCGAGGCGGAGGTCGGCTGTCAGCGGGAGCGTCGTGATGCGGGCGTCCGCCCGGCGCGCGTACTCGCGCATGCCGGTGACGGAATTGTGGTTGTCGGCGGTGAGAGCCAGGGCGCCGCCAGCGAACGGGAAGCTCTCGCCCACCAGCTTGATGGCCGCCGACGCGTTGGCGGTGAAGCAGACGTCGTACGCGTCGGGGTCGGCATCGAGGAAGCGCAGGGTCGCCGCGCGGGCGGCGGCGACCAGGTCGGTGCTGGAACGCGACGGCGCGTGCTCCGAGTGCGGGTTGCCGAGCAGTGCGGCGCGCAGCAGCTCGTCGTTGGCGCGGGCCTGCGACAGGGACGGGAGCGCGGCACCGGTGTAGTCGAGATAGGCGATGCCGCGGCCGTCGAGCTGCGGGAATTCGTCGGCGCGCAGGGCGCGCATGAAGGCGGCGACCTCGTCCCCGCGGCCGTTCTCTCCCGGGCTGCCTAACAACTCCGCCTCCGGATCCGTTCCAGGGTGATGGTGATCTCGCTGCGCGGCACGTTGCGGCGTGGCGTGCCCCCGAAGTAGCGGCTGAGCGCGGCCGCCTTCTCGAATGCGGCCCGCTCCCGGTCGCTGGCGTCGATGGCGAGCGCCGGGCTCAGGACCGCCTCCATCCACTCGAACAGGCCGCCGCGCAGGAAGTACACGCGACGATAGCCGAGCGCCTGCAGGAAGACCCACGCCTGCGCGGCGTGCGCGCCGGCCTCCGAATATAGCACGATCGTCTGGTCCGGCCGCAGCCCGGCGTCACCCAGCGAGTCGAGGGCCACGTGCTCCGCCTGCGGGATGTGCAGGGAGTCGAAGGCGGCCCGCGAGCGCACGTCGAGCACGCGCAGGTCGGGGCGCCCGGCGCGGAGCCACTCGGCAAGCTCGATGGCGCTCACATGGTCCTCCTCCCGCTCGACCATGCGGCCGAGTGTCACCACGTCGAGGGCCCGGCCGCGGCCGGCCTCGGGATTTCCGGCGAGCGCCGCGGCCGCGCCGAGCACGAGCGCCGCCGTCGCCAGCCGGGCGCGAGGCGTCATCGGGCCGTCCCGGCGTGGTGGGCGCGCTCGATGCGCTCGGCCACGGCGAAGGTGCCGAGGGCCGCCAGCACGACGATGAGGACCGCGGTGCCGTACGACACGTGGAGCACCTGCGGCAGTGTGCGCGTCCCGAGAGGCGTCGCATCGTAGAGACGCTGCAGCGGCGCGAACGCGAACCCCGTCACCAGCGCGCCGGTGAACATCCCGGCCATCGTCATCGCGCCATCGGCGCGGCCCGAGGCCGCCGCGACGCAGGATGTGCCAGGGCACAACCCGGCCAGCACGAACCCGACGCCGAAGACCGCACCCCCGACGAGTTGCGGCGCGACCCAGGTGCCGGGGACCGCCACCCGGGCGACATCGAGGAGCCCCAGCCGTCCGAGCCAGAAGACGCCCAGCATCGCGGTGACGATGGCCGTGAACATCACCTTGATCACGGTGAAGTCGGTGAGGTAGAACTGCCCGGCAAGCTTGCCGGCGCTCCCCAGGCCGGCGCGCTCGAGCGAGGCGCCGAACGCGATGCCGATCAGGAGCGCGGCGACAAGCGCGCCGGTGTCCCCGAACGCCCCGAATTCATAGTACGGCGCGTTCATGTCCAGAGCCGCCGCAGCAGCGGTGCCACTGCAAAGGCGCCGGCGAACGCCGCCAGCATGAAGACCCAGCTGCCCGCCGACAGCAGGGCGCCCCCGGTGAGTGCCTGCCCGCTGGTGCAGCCGCGCGCGAGGACGGCGCCCGAGGCCATCACCGCGCCGCCGCCGAACGCCAGCGCCAGGCGCGGCCTGGCGGCCAGCCGGGGGCCGTGCTCCACCATGCCCTTCCAACGCCCCGCGAGCCACGCCGAGAGCGCCCCGCCGATCGCCACACCGACGATCTCGACGACCAGCCAGTCGAGCCACGCCGGCGTACCGTCGCCGAGGTAGCGGCCGAAGAACGCACTGGCGCCGGCGCGGCCCGGCGCCGCGGTGGCGGCGAGTCCCGCGGCGGTGCGGTTGAACGCGCCCGACGCCCCGAGCCCGCGCCCCATCACCACGAACGCCGCCAGCAGCACCAGGCCTAACGCGACGCCCGTGAGGTACGGGTCGCCGTAGGGGCGGGCCGGACGCGGCACGGTCACCGTCCCCCCGCCTTCGGGTTGTCCACCGGCCAGCCATGGTACACCCAGTCCTCGAACGAGCCGTCATACAGCAGGACCTTGTAGCCCAGCGACTGCGCGGCGAACAGCATCGCGGTGGCCTGCTGGCCGACGTGGCAGTAGCCGATCACGGTGTCCCCCGGCCTGACCCCGGCCTTGGCGAAGATCGCCTGCAGGTCGGCCGCCGGCCGCAGCACGTTGTCGTCGGTGAAGACCGTGTCGAAGGGGATGCTCCTGGCGCCGGGGATGTGGCCCGATGCGCGATGCTTCGTGGGACCGCCCTCGACGACGCCGTCGTAGAAGCCGCGGCTGCGCGCGTCGACCAGCGCGAAGCCCGGCTTGTCCTTGTTGGCGCGCACGAAGTCAGCCGTGGCGATGAGCGGCTGCAGGTGGAGCGGCGAGAGGTGCCCGTGCACGGCCGGCGGCACCTCGATGGTGGTCGGGTGGCCCTCGCGCGTCCATGCCGGCATGCCGCCGTCCAGCAGCGAGGCGTGTACCCCGAGGCCGGCGTACTGCAGGGTGAGGAGGATGCGGGTGCTCGGGCTCACGTAGTCGTTTCCGTAGTAGATCACGACGCGCGAGTTGTCGGAGATCCCGAACGCCTCGAGCGAGTCGCGCAACTGCGCCGGCGGGAGCATCTCCGTGGACAGGACGCCGGAGTCGCGCGACATCGTGGCGACCTGCCGCATCTCGATGCTCCGCGCGCCGGGGATGTGGCCCTTGCCGTACTCGCCGGCCGCGCCGACGTGGAGGAGGACGAGGTTCGGGTCCTTGAGGTGCTGGGCGAGCCACGACGGGCTCACCAGCAGCGACGCGCGCGACGTCGCCTGCTGGGCGGGAAGCGCCGTCGCTGCAAGCAGGGCGAGGGCCGCGAGGGTGCGCCGCACGGGCGCCGGCAGGATCTGGTTCACGGGAACTCCCGGTGTCTGGGAACGGGAAGGACGATTCGGGGAGATTACACGGCCGTCGGTGCGCGCAGGTCGCGGAGCGTTGCCGGATCTGTGAGGGAAATGTGAGCGCTCATGGGGCGAGTCGATAGCCGATCTTCCAGACCGTCACGATGTGGCGGGGATTCGCGGCGTCGTCCTCGAGCTTGCGCCGCAACTCGGCGATGTGCGTGTCCACCGTCCGGGAGACCACTGCGGCCCCGTATCCCCACACCTCGCGCAGCAGCTCGTGGCGCGACGCCACCGCCCCCTGCCGCCTGACGAGTGCCAGCAGCAGCTCGTAGGCCCTGGGCGTGAGCAGCACCTCGGCGCCGCCCCGGGTGACCACGCGCCGCGAGGTGTCGATCCGGACGTCGCCGAAGACCGGCGCCGGCGGCGCCGGTCCCTGTGGGGGCGCGGTGCGGCGCAACGTCGACGCCACGCGTTCCAGCAGTTCCAGGACGCCGAAGGGCTTGGTCACGTACTGGTCGGCATCGAGCCGGAAGCCGCGCACCTTGTCGGCTTCCTCGGCCCGCGCGCTCAGGATGATGACCGGCGTGCGCCCGGGGGCGGACCGGATCGTCCGCAGGACGTCGTATCCGTCGCGCCCCGGGAGCATCAGGTCGAGCAGCACGAGGTCCGGCGCCCATCGCGCGAAGTCGGCGACCGCGGCGTCGCCGTCGGCGGCGACATGCACCGCGTATCCCTCGAGCTGCAGGTTGTAGGCAATGCCGCTGGCCAGGTCGGCGTTGTCCTCCACCAGGAGGATTCGCGGAACCTGCGGCACACCGGGAGGCGTCATCACCCGCGCACGACAGGCAGGGCGACGACGAATCGCGCCCCTCCGCCGCTCGCCGGCTCGACCCAGGCGCGCCCGCCATGCTGCCCCGCCATCTCACGCACGATGGCGAGCCCGATGCCGCTCCCACCCTGGCTCGCCCCGACGTTGCCGCGCGCGAACGCGCTCCAGATGGCCTCCCGCTCCGGGGCCGGCACGCCGGGCCCCTGGTCGGCCACCGCAACCTGGATGGCGTCGCCCTCCCGGGTCACGCTGACGCGCACGGTCTGGCCGGGCGGGCCGTACTTCACCGCATTGTCAAGCAGGTTGAGCAGGATGTGCCGCAGGGCATCGGGCTGCAGTGCGATGGGCGGCACGCCGTTCACCGACGTCTCGATGGAGACGGCGCGCGCCGCGGCGAGCGGGCGAAACTCGTCGACGATGCGCAGTGTCTCCGCGGCAAGGTCCACGGCGTGCGGCGCCGGCTCCGTGGTGCGCCCCGATCGCGAGAAGGTCAGGACCTTCTCGACGAGGTGCCCCAGCCGGGTCGTCTCGCGATCGATCTGCCCGAGCGCCCAGCGCTGGCGATCGGCGCCCTCGGCGCGCCCGAGCAGTATCGTGTCGAGGTAGAGCCGGATCTGCGAGAGCGGTGTGCGCAACTCGTGCGAGACGCTCGCGATCCACTCCGCGCGGACGCGCGCCAGTTGCGACTCGCGACGCAGCTGCCCGACGGCGACGAACGTGAGTGCCACCGCGAGGCCGAGCAGGCCCACCAGGAACGGAAGCCGCGAAGCGGGGAGCCCGCCCACGAGCATCGACGCCGCCTCGCTGGCGCGAACGGCCGCGGTTACGCGGAGCGAGGCGAAGCGCACCGGGAGGTCGCTGGTGGCGCTGAGCGGCGATCCGGACGGCGCGCCGTCGGCAAACAGCGTCCCGCCATGCGGATCGGTGACCGTCAACTCGACGAGGTCGTGGTTGCTGCGCCCACCGCTGATGGAGGGCGGCAGGAGCGCCGCGCCGCTCGCCACCCAACCGACGACCCGGCTGATCTCGGCGCGGGTGTACTGGACCCCGTACACCAGCGTGTCGCCGCGCACCGTCGGCATCAGCGTGAACGCGATGAGGCGTTGCCCGAGATCCAGCGGGAGCAGGACGTAGGTGTATCCGTGCTCGCGGTCCGGATGCGTATGGGCCTCCCGCTTGATGCCGTCGAGCACCCGCGCGCGGTCCGCCGACGAGTACCCGGTGAACACGCCCTCCGGGGCCGGGATCGGGAGCGGGCGGTCGACTTCCCAACCCTCGGAGGGACGCGGATGCGTGTTGATGGCGACGTCCAGCCAGTCGTGCTGGATGTCGAAGGCGATGTAGGTCTCCGGGTTCGGGCCGTACAGCGCGTGGTGGCAGGCGCAGCTGTCGTTCCACTGCAGGTAATGGGGCAGGTCACGCGCCCGGGGCACCTGCGGGGAGGTGTGCAGGGCGTCGCCCATGTTCACCGGGCCGATGGCCTCCTGCGCCGCATTGCGCAACGATTCCTGCAGGTGCTGGCTGAAGGCCCACGCCGCGAACGAGGCGTAGTCGCGCTGCACGACGTCCGACACCGCGCGGTTCGAGCGCGCCATGCGCCACGCGGTGGCCACGGCCACGCTCGTGAGTCCCACGCTGGCGAGCAGCAGGAGAAGGGGCCATCGCGCCCGGAGCGCGGCGTGGAGATGGGGCGGGCGGCGCATGCGAGGAGCAGTATGCGCCGTCCGGACGCCTGGCAACAGCGCCAGGCGTGTGAGAGAAGTGTGAAGCGCGGTCCGGGGGTGCGCCGGGGAAGCGCTAGGCACCCTTCCGGTCGAGGATCTCGCGGACGCGCCGCGCCAGCGTGCCGCTGAACGGCTTGCTCAGGACATCGCTCTCCGGCGTCAGCACGCCGCCACGCAGCGCCTCGTCGTCCGTATAGCCGGTCACGAACAGCACGCGGGCGCCCGGGAGCCTGGCGCGCAGCTGCTCCACCAGGGCCGGCCCGCTCATGTGGGGCATCACGATATCGGCGATGATGAGGTGCACCGGCCCGTCGATCTCGGCGCAGGCATGCAACGCCTCGCGCGCGCCCGCGGCGGCGTGGACGACGTATCCGGCGGCGCGGAGGATGCGCGTGGCGGCCTTGCGCACCGCGTCCTCGTCCTCCACGAGCAGGATGGTCTCGTGGCCCGTCGGCGCGCGCACGGGCGGCGTCGATGCCGGTCCCGGCGCCTCGCCGGCGCGCACCATCGGCAGGCGGATGACGAAGCTCGTGCCCTGTCCCAGCTCGCTTGTCACGTCGATGGCGCCGCCGCTCTGCTCGACGATGCCGTACACCGTCGAGAGTCCAAGCCCGGTCCCGTGTCCCTCCGGCTTGGTGGTGAAGAACGGCTCGAAGATCCGGAGCCGGGTCGCCTCGTCCATGCCGACGCCGGAATCGGTCACGGCGACGGCGACAGCGCCGGTGGCGGCCGCGTCGTCAGCGGCGGGTTCCTGCGATGTCGCGATCAGGAGATGCCCACCCGACGGCATCGCATCGCGGGCATTGACGGCGAGGTTCATCAGCACCTGCTCGATCTGCCCGCGGTCGGCCTTCACGCTGCCGAGGTCGGGGGCGAGCTGCAGGCGCAGGTCGATGCCCTCGCCCAAGACGCGCTGGAGGATGTTCTGCATTGCCGCCACGATCTCGTTCACGTCGACGATGCGCGGCTGCAGTACCTGGCGGCGGCTGAAGGCGAGCAGCTGGCGCGTCAGCGCCGCAGCGCGCTCGCCGGCCTGCACGATTTCCTTCAGGTCCCGGCGCAGCGGATCGTCCTCGCGCAGGCTCTCGAGCGCGAACTCGGAGTAGCTGAGGATGACCGTGAGCAGGTTGTTGAAGTCGTGCGCCACGCCGCCGGCGAGGCGACCCACGGCTTCCATCTTCTGCGCCTGCTGGAGCTGGGCCTCGAGCTCGCGCTGCCCGGTGATGTCCTCCTTGATGGCGATGAAGTGCGTGATGTGACCGTCGCCGTCTCGGATCGGCCAGATGGCGGCGCGCTCCCAGAACAGGCTGCCGTCCTTGCGCCGGTTGTGGAAGATGCCACGCCAGCTCCGCCCCGAGGTGATCTCGGCCCACAGCGCGCGGTACTCGTCGCCCGACGTCTCGCCGGACTTCAGGATGCGCGGGTTGCGGCCGCGTACGTCGTCAAGCGAATAGCCGGTCACCTCGACGAATTTCGCGTTGACGTTCTCGATGTTGCCGCGCGCATCGGTGATGATCACCGACGCCGGGCTCTGCTGCACCGCGAGGGAGAGCTTCCGCGCCTCGTCGAGCGCGAGGCGGGTTTCCGTGATGTCGGCCTGGGAGCCCAGCAGCCGGAGCGGCGTGCCGTCCTCGGCGACGATCAGCGTCCAGTTGCACTGCATCCAGCGGTAGGTCGCGTCGCGGTGCCGCATCCGCAGCACCAGCGCCGCAACCTCCTGTCGCCTTGCCAGGAGGGCCTCGAGCGTCTCCATCGCGTCCGCCACGTCGCCGCGATGGATCCGCCCCTGCCATTCCTCCACCGCGTCGCCGATCTCGCCGTCCGTATAGCCGAGTTGGTGCTTCCACTCGCGCGAATAGCGGACTTGCCGGGCCTGCAGGTCCCACTCGAAAAGGCCGACCTGTGCCGTGCGTGCGGCGAGGTCGAGCCAGTCTTCGTTGCCGCCCTGCCCGGTGACGCCTGTCCTCCGCTGCCGATTCACTCGAGTCCTCGCGATCGATGGAGTCGACCGTCTTCATGAAAGTTCGACGACGTTGATCGCGGCCGAGGGCACCCCAGGCCGGGACCGCTCGCGACATTGGCGTGACGAAACGTCACACTATCCAATCGGAAGTGCGATCCATTGTCGAGGGGGGGCCTTCCGGATGCCGGCCGGCGGCATCGCCCTGCACGGCGGCCGGGCCGATCCGTCACAGGACTCTGGCGGTTGAGGGCCTCCAATCCTACCATGAACATGGCGGAGCCCGTCGTCTGGCGGCGGCTGCCGCGCCGCTCCGCACTGCCGGCCCCCACGCCGTCCACGCCCCGCATGTACTCCACCTGCACCTTCTGTTACGCCTCGCTCGGACGCAACGAGGTCCTCGAGACGTTCGACATCTCGACGCGGGTGGCGTTCGACCCGGCCAAGGGGTGCCTCTGGGCGATCTGTCCGCATTGCGCCCGATGGAACCTGGCGCCGATCGAGGAGCGGTGGGAGGCGGTCGAGGAGTGCGAACGGCGGTTCCGTGCCACCTCGCTGCGCTACTCGTCAGGCAGCATCGGCCTCGCCTGGCTCGGCGGCGACGTCGACCTCATCCGGATCGGGCCGGCGTTGCGCCCCGAGGTGGCGGCCTGGCGGTACGGACGGATCCTGACGCGGCGACGCTCCGTCGGGCGACTGGCGGTGGAGCGGGTGACGGCCGCGGCCCTGGGGGCCATGCGGGCGCTGACGACGCCGCGCCGTGCCGGGCCGCGTGACGCCCGCGCCAGTGCCGCGCAGGTCCTCCTCCGCGTGTACGGCAACCGCGTGCTCGACCTGGTGCAGCTCCCCGCTTCCGCGTCGGACACCACACCGGTGGCAGTCGTGCGGTTCCGCCACCTGCTTGATACCGCGCTGGTCCGCCCCGAACCCGGGCGCCCATGGTCGCTGCGCATCCCGCACGATCATGGCATCCACACGATCGAGGGCGACGCGGGCGTGCGTGCGGCCGCGCGGGTCCTGGCCATCGTGAACGGCACCGAGCATGGCGGCGGCTTCACGCGCGACTTCCTCGAACTCGCCGTGCGCAAGGTGGACGAGAGCGCGCTCAGCGACAGCTACTTCAATCGCGTCCTGGCCATCGCGCTGCGTTCCTCGTGGGGGCGTGGCGTCCCGGCGGTGCTGACCGCGGGTGAGGGAGCCGGCGTCGCGGCGCTCGAGAGCGCCGGCTCCGACGTGGAACGGATGGCGCTCCGCCTCACCGGGCGGACCTTCTGGGGGCACGGGGGCATCGGGAGCGAGCCGAGCACGGCGTTGCTCGACGTGCCGCTCGTGGATCGTCTCGCGCTCGAGATGGCCGCGCACGAGGAGACCGAGCGTCGCGCGCTCGAGGGCGAACTCCAGGCACTGGCGGAGGCGTGGCGCGAGGCGGACGAGATCGCCGCCATCGCCGACGCACTGCTGACCAGCTAGGCGCGCGCCCGCACCCGGCGCTGCTCCGCACGGCGGCGCTGCACGATACCGCACCACGTGGTGCGGCGTCGCCGGCGAGAAGCTTCAGCCGCGCGTCCGGGTGGCGGCCGGTGCCCCGCGCACGAACGCGATGTAGTCCGTCGGACTCGGCTCCGCCCCCGCCCGCCGCACGAGCATCGCCACCTGGCCACGATGGTACGCGCCATGCAGCGCCACGTGCAGCAGGATGTCGTCGATCCGCGACCGGAAGGCCTGCCCCGCGCTGTTGGTGTACTCGACCTCCTGCGTGCCACCGTCGGGTGCGAGCGCATCGAGGAACGCCTCGTATCCGTCCCGGTTCGCACGTGCCAGCCGCGCGCAGCCGTCGAGGTCGAGCTCAGGCCAGACCGCCACGGTCGCTCGTTCGCCCCGAAGTCGCTGGAGCCAGACGTGCTCGGCGCCGAGGATGTGGCTGTACGCGGCGACGGCCGCGTCAGGCGGCGCGCTGGCACCGCGCAGCGACTGCAGCGCACGATCGTCAGCCCACCAGGAATGGGCGAGGAGGCGACGGATTTCGTCGGGCATGGCTCGTATCCGGATCGGTCTCCTCCCGAATATGCCGCCATGGCCAGCGCCGCGCAGTAGGCACGCCCGATGCCGCGGGCGGGTCGCCGGCCGTGCGCGACCGCGAGTACATTCCCGACCCATCATGGGCGCCCGCCGCCGGATACTTTGAGAGTCGCGCTCTTCGCCACCTGCCTCGGCGACCAGTTCTTTGCCGACGCAGTCGCAGACGCCGTGCGCCTGCTGCGATCGTTCGACGTCGCCGTCGATTTTCCCGACGGGCAGACGTGCTGCGGCCAACCGGCGTACAATGCGGGCTACCACGACGAGGCCCGCCGGATGGCGAATCACACCCGCGAGGTCTTTGCCTCGGCCACGCACGTGGTGCTTCCGTCCGGCAGCTGCACGGCGATGATGCGGGTGCACTATCCGGAGCTCGCCGGCGACGGCCGCTTGAACGCCGCGGGCGACCTCTCCGGCCGCACCTTCGAGCTCGCCGAGTTCCTTGTTCGCGTGCTCGGCGTGCACGAACTCGGTAGCCGGGCTGCGGGGCATGCGTATCGCGTACCATCACGGGTGCCACGCGTTGCGCGAGCTGCACCTCGGCGATTCCGCGACCTCGCTCCTGCAGATGGGTGGTGCGACGATCGTGCCGTGGTCGGCCGACCAGGAGTGCTGCGGTTTCGGTGGGCTGTTCGCGGTGAAGCACCCGCGCGTCTCGGTCGCCATGGCGGACCAGAAGCTCGACGCGCTCGCCGGGCCCGACTGCCTCACCTCCGCCGACGGCGGGTGCCTCCTGCACCTCGCCGGCCGCATCGCCAACCGTGGCCTCGCGATTCCGGTCCGGCCGCTGGCGAGCCTGCTCTGGCAGGCGCGGGAGAAGGCGTGAACGCGGACCCCCGCGGCTACGGATCGCGTGCGCTGGCGATCCTCACCGACACGCCGGGCATGCGCGACTCGGTCACCGAGGGCGCGCTCAACCTCGACCGGTCACGCCGCCGCGCGTACGCCGAGGTCGATGCCGGGGACTGGCGCGCCTGGGCGGAAGCGGTCAAGCGGCACACGCTCACGCACCTCGGCGACTACCTGGAGATGGCCGAGCGGCAACTGCTCGCCAATGGTGCCACCGTGCACTGGGCGGAGTCGGCGGCAGACGCCGTCGCCGTGGTCACCAGGATCGCACAGCGCCACGCCGTGCGCACTGTGGTGAAGGGAAAGAGCATGCTCAGCGAGGAGATCGGGCTCAACGCGGCGCTGGAGGCGCTCGGGGTCCGGGTCTTCGAGACCGATCTCGGGGAGTACATCATCCAGCTTCTCGGCGAGATGCCGAGCCACATCATTGCGCCGGCCATCCATCGCGGACTGGAGGACGTACGGGCGCTCTTTCACCAGCGGCTGGGCACGGCGCCGGATGCGTCGCCGGAGGTCCTTGCCGCGACCGCGCGCCGGGTCCTGCGCGAGGCATTCCTCTCGGCCGAGCTGGGGATCACCGGGGCGAACTTCCTGGTGGCCGAGACCGGGACGGTGGTGCTCATCGAGAACGAGGGGAACATCCGCCTGACGACGAGCGCCCCGAGGGTCCACGTCGCCCTGGTGGGCATCGAGAAGCTCCTGCCGCGCTTCGACGACGTGGCGCGCTTCCTCCAGCTGACGAGTCGTGCGGCCACCGGGCAGCCCCTCGGCACGTTCGTCTCTCTCATTGACGGACCGCGCACGGACGCCGACGTCGACGGGCCCGAGGAAGTACACGTTGTCCTGGTGGACAACGGTCGCAGCGCCCTGCTCGCCGATCCCGTGGAGTGGGAGGCGCTTCGTTGCGTGCGGTGCGGCGCATGCCTCAACACCTGTCCGGTCTTCCGGCAGACGGGCGGGCACGCGTACGGATGGGCCTACTCCGGGCCCATCGGCGCCATCCTCGCGCCGGCGCTGCTGGGCATGGAGCGGGGCGGGGAACTGCCGTTCGCGTCGACGCTCTGCGGCGCCTGTGCGGAGGCGTGCCCGGTGCGGATTCCGATCCCGCAGCTCCTGCATGCCTGGCGCGATCGTCGCGTGGCCGCGCACGGGGCGCCGGTGGCGGACCGCGCGGCGATGCGCGCCTATGCGTGGGTCATGACGCACCCCGCCGCCTACCGCCTCGCGTCCCGCGCGCTGCGGGCCATGCCGCGCGCGGCACTCGACTCGCGCGTGCTGCCGGTGGTGCGACAGTGGTCGACGTTGCGGGCGGGGCTGGTGCCGAGCCGGCGCTCGTTCCGCGACCTGTGGAAGGACGGCATCAGGTGACGTCGCCTGAGGCGGACGGCGGGCCGCGCGAACGGATCCTCGCGCTCGTCAGGCACGGGGCGGAGGTCCACGCGCCGTCGGCGCACCCGGGGAGCCTTCCGAAGGGCTCCCCGCCCGCCGGCGGGGCACTCGAGGAGTTCGCGCGCCGTCTCACCGCGGCCGGCGGCGAGGTCGTCATGCTCGCCACGATGGCGGACGTCGAAGCATGGCTCGACGCTTTTGCCGCCGGATTCGCCACGGCCGCGACGAGCCCGTTCGTACCCCCGCGGCTGCGTCCGCGCCTCACCGCGGCGGAGCCGCACGAGGCGGCGCTCGGCGTGTCGGTGGCGCGCTCGGCCGCGGCGGAGTCGGGCTCGCTCGTGCTCGACAGCCGGGAGGGGCGGCGCCTGCAGCTCCTGGTGCCTGTGCACCTGGTGTGGCTCGGCGCATCGCAACTGTACGACACGCTCGACGCGGCGCTCACGATGGCGCGCAACGGAGGCGGGGCGGCCCTGGCGCTGCATTCGGGGCCGAGCAAGTCCGCGGACATCGGCGGCGTGCTCGTGCGCGGGGTCCACGGGCCGGGACGTCTCGTGGCGGCCATCGTGCCGGACGCGCTGCTCGCGGCGAACGCCGACAGGGCCGACGGGAGCGGATAGTCCCCGCCGTTCCGGTGCGCTCCACCGCCCGAGGTGGGCGGGCAGATGATGCGTGCGTCAGGCGATGGGGAGCGCCACGCGGAACGCGGTGCGGCCGGGACGCGACTCGACGTCGATCTCCCCCTGGTTCCGCCGGACGATGCGCTGCACGATATCGAGGCCGAGTCCCGTCCCTTGCCCCACGGGCTTGGTGGTGAAGAACGGATCGAAGATGCGGCCGACGACCTCTGGCGGGATCCCCGGGCCGTCGTCGACGACACGCACGACCACCCAGCCCACCTCGACCTCCGCCGTGATGGTGATCGAGCCCATCGGCGCCACGGCATCGAGGGCGTTGTCGACGAGATTCGACCAGACCTGGTTGAGCTCCCCGCCAAAGCCGCGCACCCGCGGCAGGTCGGGGGCGATCTGCAGGGCGACAGCGACCGACTTGGAGCGAGCCTTGGACGCCAGCACCGCGAGCGTGTTCGAGAGGCCCTTGCCGACGTTGACCGGTTCGGGCACCGTCGCCCGGTCCATGTACGTGAAGCCCTTCACGGCGTCCACGAGGTCGTAGATGCGCGTTGCCGCCTGCTCGATCTCGGTGGCGAGGGTGCGCACCGAGCAGCCGGCGGCGATCCACCGGAGCGCGGCATCGAGGGCCGGGCCGGAAATGACCGAGGCCAGCTGGTCGAGCGCGTCGAACGTCACCACGGTATCGGCGAGGGCCGGCGCGGCCCCGACGTTGGCCCCGTGCGCCTGAAGCCAGTCGGCAATCGCCTCTTCGTGGTCGGCGAACTGGATGGGCGACAGCAGCGTCATCGTGGGCGTGGCCAGGCACATGTTCCGCATGTCGTCCAGGGCGTCGAGCTGCCCGGGGGTGAGCTGGGCGGCGCCGAGCGCGCGGGATGCCGCCTCGGCCTCGGCCAGTTCCCCCGCCAGCAGCTTGGCGCTGCGCGCCACGGCCGAGGCCGGGTTGTTCAGCTCGTGCGCCAGGCCGGCCGCCAGCCGGCCTAACGAGACCATCTTCTCGTCGTGCAGGTCGGCGGCGTTGAAGCGGCGCGCCCTGTCGGTCATGACGTGCACGAGCGTGGCGGTGACGCCTGGGCACTCGCGCGCCAGCTCCGCGAGTGCTTCTCGGGCCACGCTGAGCACCTCGAGGGGCTCCTCCACCACCGTGTCGCCGGGCGGCTTCGTCATCCGCGAGTAGGGGAGCAACCCGGTCACCTCGCCGGCCCTCCACTCCATGAGACGATGGCGGATCCCGCCCTTCTCGACGTGGATGGCGATGCGACCCGAGAGCACGATGTAGAGCGCCTGCACGATTTCGTTCCGCGACGAGACCGTCTCGCCCACGGCGTAGGCCTTGAGCTCCCCGTGCGCGATGAGCCACTCGAGCTCGTGCCCGGGGACCCCGGCGAGCGTGGCGTGGGCGCGCAACCGCTCGAGCAGCGTGCCGGTATCGGGTGCAGTCATCGACCCGAAGATACGTCCCACGCACCGCCCGGCCAGCGGTCAGCGAGACCGAGCCGCGGTATGTCGCCGCCAGCGCCACCCCCAATCCCGCCGTCGGCGTCGCCGTCCGTCCTGTCGCCGCCGATCCCGCCGCCAGTGCCGCCGCCCGTCCCGTCGCCGCCGGCCCTGCCGACGCCGGCGGGCCAAGTGCCGTCCGGCATCGGTACCGGGCGTAACGCCGCCGGGTCGATCACCACGTGCCTGACGAGCTGCCGCTTCCACGTGTAGGTCACGTGGACGAGGCCGTCACGCGACTGGATCACCGCCGGATAGGAGTACTCTCCCGGTGCGTCCTCGAGCACCAGCGCCGCCTCCCAGTGCCTGCCGTCCCCGGAGACGGCGACGTTGAGCGGGGAGCGCCCCTCGGTCGTGTGGTTGTAGACGATGAGCTGCCGGCCATCGCGCAGCGTCACGGCGTCAATGCCGGAATTCGGGTTCGGGAGCGCCGTGAGCGAGAGCGGGCTCCAGCTCCGCCCGTCATCCTCCGACCACGTCTCGAAGATCCTGCCGGACCGGGTGCGACCCACGGCTTGCAGGCGGCCGTCGGCATGCGTGAGGATGCTCGGCTGGATCGCGTCGACCGGTGCGGCGCCCGGCGACGCCGCAGGAGTGACAATCGTCCACGTCCGTCCGCCGTCGGTGCTTCGCTCGTAGTGCACGCGCCACCGGCTGGGATCATCCGGCGACTCCGTGCTGCTGGGACTCAGCAGGGTGCCGTCGGCCAGGCGCACGGGCTTGTTCTTGATCGGGCCGAGGATGCCGTCGGGAAGACGCCGCGGGGTGTCCCACGCGCGGCCATTGTTGCGCGAGGTCGTGAGCATTCCCCACCATCGCTGTGGACCGGGGCCCACCTTGTAGAACAGGAGCAGCGTGCCGTCGGTGCGCTGGAAGAGCACCGGGTTGTAGCACGGGAAGCGACTCCCGTCGGCCTGCACGCCGTTGGCGACTTCCACCGGCGCGGTCCAGGCGCCGGCAACGTGGCGCGACAGCCAGATGCCCACGTCCGGTGCGCTCTCCCTCGATCCGCCGAACCACGCTGCCACGAGCCCGTCGGGCGTCTCGACGATGGTGGAGGCATGTGCACTTGCGAAGGGCGCCGTGGTGTAGATGAACTCCGTTCTCACGAGACCGGGGGCCACAGCCTGCGCGCCTGCGGTGCCTGACGAGGCCACTGCGAGCGCACGCGCCACGTGACGCCGCGCCTCGAACCAGACGCCGCCGGCGCGCTTGAGCGGCGCGACGAATGCGCCCGGGTCCGCCACCTTGCGGTCGACAGCGTGCAGGACCACGACGTTGCGCGCGCCTGCCGCCTTGAAGCCGCGCGTCCCGCGCCAGTCGGGTGGATAGGTCGAGTCACCACCCGCCGCGGGCACGTCGACGACCAGGGCGTCGGGGCCTCCGGCAAGATCGATGAACTTCGCGTAGATCTCCGGCCCCCGCGATCCGCCGCCGACAACGACGACCGCGCCCCGCTGTGGCCCCACGACCGTCGCGCCTGACGAGGCGGCGCCGCCCTGCGCGGACAGGGGAACCGCGCTCCACGCGTGGAGCGCCATGACGAGCGCGGCGAACGCGGTGGCACGGATGCGACGCATGATGACGGTCCGGGTCGACTGCAATCGTGCTGGAAACGTCCCGGCGGGAAACTGCCGGATTCGCGCCGCCAGTGCCAGACGTGATCGACGTGCCGCCCCCAGCGCGCGACAGGTGCCGCGAGGGGTCCCGCCCTGTCTCGGGTGAAAGGTGATCGCGCGACGTCCCACCCGGTCGCGGGCGGTGGGCCCGCGCGCCCCGCCGCGCTATCTGGCCTCGGGCTCCACGACGCGCACAACCCGGGCCCCGCACTGGCTGCATCGTCCAACGAGCACCAGCTCGCCGCTGCGCAGCTCACCCTGGTCCAGGTGAAAGCGGCGCTTGGCCAGGCAGCGCGTGCAGAAGCCGCTTTCCATGATCTCGGCCTGCGTCGAAGTGGGGTACCGGTCCCACGCGGTTTGCGCTTCAGGCGTGAATTGCATGTTCCTCCACGGGGATCGACCCTCGAGGGGCCACCGATTCAAGAGTGACAGGAACCCGGTTGTGTCGCGTCCTCCCGGGCACCCCGATCGTGTCGGGAATCGCCGCCATCTCGCCGGGCAGGGGCAGGGGAAGGGACGCGGGAATGCCGCGTCCGTGATGCGACGGGACGGGGAGCACGGCTCCCCGCGGCCTCACCGGTTGCTGGTGGGGGCTCCCGGACGGTAGCGCAGTACGGCCTGCCTGTCGACGTCCGCCGCGGTGAAGGCCACCGGCTTGAGCTCACCGCGGGCGAACATCGCGGCCTGGTCGGCGTGCCAGGGTGACTCCGGTCGAGCGCTCTCGCCGTACGCGAGCACCGAGTAGGCGCGGGGCACATCCCCGAACTCCACCGCCAGCACCCATCCGTCGCCGCCATTGGCGACGAGCTTCCCGTCCACGCTGTCGCGCGCAAACGTCAGCACCCGGAAGCAGCCGAGCGTCCCTGCGCAGCCGCCCACCGGCACGTCGACGTCGCCGCGGCGCACCCGGTGGACGTCGCCCCACGGCACGTCCCATGAGCCATGGCGGCGTGCGGTCTCTGCCACGGCCCAGCCGAATGCGTCGACGGCGCGCGCCGGATCGGCGAGCCCGCGGGGTGTCTCGAACGGATCGGCAGCCGACCACGTCTTCGCGAACCGGAGCGAATCCGGGAACCCCGTGGCGTAGCGCTGCCACCAGGTCTCGAACAGGACGCTGCCGCGACTCGCGGGAGCGGCGGTGTTGTCCCACCGCGCCACGAGGCCGAGCGCCGCTGCCGTGTCACCCGCCGGCGAGGCACCGCGCACCGCCGCCACGAGGTCTCCCTTCACCCGGTCCGCGAGCAGCATCCGGTAGCTGTGCTTCAGGCGCACCACGTCCTCGAGGCTCAGCCGGCCGCGCCCGCCGATGAGCTGCAGCGAGAGCTGGCTGCGGAGCGAGAGGGAGGGCGGCTCGAAGTTCGGGTAGGCGTTGCCGGTGTCGACGGGCGCGCCGACGTTGGTGAAGTGCGGGGAGCTGTTCTCGTTATGCACGTAGCCGCCCGGCGGGTTCAGCACCTGCGGCAGGGAGTCGAACGGCACCAGCCGGGTCCAGGCGTCGCTGGTCCGGTGGACCGGAATCGCCACCGTGTCCCCGCCCGACCGGTGCGGCAGCAGCGGGAGCGCCGCGTTCCACAGGTAGAAGATGTTCCCGGCGCGGTCGGCGTAGGTGAAGTTCGACGTCACCCGCGCCCGCATCCGCATTGCGTCCTTCCACTCCGCCAGCGAGGTCGCGCGCATCATGCGCAGGAACTGCTCGCCGGCGCGAAAATCGCCCTCGCCCGCGGTGCGCAGGACGTACACCTTGCCGTTGCCCCGATGGATGACGGGGCCGAGCGCCGTCGACCAGAATTCGCGCGACTCCGAGGCGAGCGCCGCGCCGTTCGCGAACTCGACGGTGACGGTCTCGTGTCCCAGCGGCAGGGAGGCGCCGTCGAGCCAGTAGTGGTCCACGGCGCCGGTGTCGGCGTCGAGCGCGTAGACCTCGTCGCGCTGCTGCGCGTTGTTCGTCGTCGCCCAGCCGAGCCAGCGGTTGAAGCCGCCGATGACGGCGAACGGACCGCCGATGCGGAAGTCGCCGTAGAAATCGACGACCCCCGGCACCGTGAGGTGCGCTTCGTAGTAACCCGCGCTCCACGACAGGTGCGGGTTGCGCAGCAGGATTGCCTTGCCCGACTTGGTACGGCTCGGCGCCAGGGCCCAGGCGTTGGAGCCCACGTCGTCGTCGGCCGCGGCATCGTCGTCGCCCCGGCTGGAGGATCCGGCGGTCCCCGCCAGGTGCGACAGGAAGCGCCGCACCGATGCCATCGAGGCCCGGCCGACGTCGAGAGTCGCCACGTCATAGCCGGTGAAATTGGCCGGCATGCGCGCCGGGTACTCGTCGGGGTGCAACGTGATGTAGCGGTTGACCCCCGCCGCAAAGCCGTCGTAGAGCTCGCGCGTCTCCCGGTCGAGCAGGGGGTACGACTCGATCGCCCGCGCACGTGCCCGCCGGAAGATGAAATCGGTCTCGATGCTGTCATGCCCCCAGACCGTGGCGGCGCGGCCGCTGGCGTACAGCACATTCATCGCCGTCGTCGGGCCGTAGTCCTCGAGCTGGAGCCACGCCAGCGCATAGCCGCCGGCCGCCAGGTTCGCGGCGCGGATGTGGGGCACCCCGTGCGCCGTGCGCACGACTTCCACCTCGCGCCAAAACTCCGGCGGGCGTGCCTGCGTAGGGCTCCCCATGCCGGCATCCTGCAGCGTGGCCGCAGCCACCAGGCTCGCGAGTGTGACGAGACGATTCATGTCGGGCGGTGAGGGAGGCGCTTCAGGATGATAGGGCGAACCCGACAGGACGCCAGACGTGCTTTGCTGTCGCCGGCGTGCCTCCCGGTGCCGTGGAAACGAACACCAGACCAGTGCTGTCGAACCAGATCGGCCGGTGATGCTGACGCGCCGGGCCGCATCGTGATGCCGGGCGACCGGCTCCCTCCTGCCTTCCCGAGGTCGATGTCATGATCAACCCGCGACTCGCCCTGCGCACCCTCCTTCGCAGCCCCTTCGTCACCGCGGTCGCCGTGATCTCGCTGGCGCTGGGCATCGGGGCCAACGCCGCGATCTTCTCGATGTTCGACCAGATCATGTTCCGGCCGTTGCCGGTGCGGGATGCCGGGCGCCTCGTGAACCTCTCCAATCCGGGACCCAAGCCCGGGTCGCAGTCGTGCAACTCCGCCGGCGACTGCAACGAGGTCTTCAGCTTCCCGATGTACCGCGACCTGCGCGACGCGAAGCAGTCGGTCTTCGATGGCGTCGCCGCGCATCGTGCCTTCGGCGCGAACCTCGCGTACCGCGGCCAGTCGATGGGCGGCGACGCCATGATGGTGTCGGGCAACTATTTCCCGGTGCTCGGCCTCACCGCAGCGCGCGGACGACTGATCGGCCCCGATGACGATCGCGACATCGGGGCGAACTTCGTCGCCGTGCTGAGCCACGACTACTGGACCGCGCGGCTGGGCTCGGACCCGGGCGTGCTCAACTCGACGATCGTGGTGAATGGCCAGTCGATGACGGTGATCGGGATCGCGCCGGAAGGATTCAGCGGCACCACCGTCGGTGAGCGCCCGATGGTCTTCGTGCCGATCACGATGCGGGGACTGATGAGCCCCGGCTTCAACGGTTTCGAGAACCGCCGGGTGTACTGGGCCTACCTGTTCGCGCGGCTGAAGCCCGGGGTCTCGATGGCCCAGGCGGCGACCGCGATCAACGCGATCTACCACCCCATCATCAAGGACGTCGAGGCGCCGCTGCAGAAGGGGATGAGCGACAAGACGCTGGCGCAGTTCGTCGCCAAGGACCTCGTGCTCAAGGACGGGCGCCGCGGCCAGAGTTCGGTGCAGCGCGAGGCCCGCACGCCGCTCGTCCTGCTGCTCGCCATCACCGGCATCGTCCTCCTGATCGCCTGCGCCAACATCGCCAACCTGCTCCTCGCGCGTGGCGCCAACCGCTCGCTGGAGATGGCGGTGCGCCTGTCGCTGGGCGCGGGGCGTCGCCAGCTCCTGGGGCAGTTGCTCACCGAGTCGACGATGCTGGCCGTGCTGGGCGGCATTGTCAGCCTGCTGGTCGCCAAGTGGACCCTCGGGATCGTGTCATCGCTCCTGCCGCCGGATGCGGCGGCGTCGCTGCAGTTCGGGGTCAGCGGTCGCGTCGTGTTCTTCGCCGGCGCCCTGTCGATCGGCACCGGCTTCCTGTTCGGCCTCTTTCCCGCGCTCCACAGCACGCGGCCCGACCTCATCACCGCCATTCGCGCGAACACCGGGCAGCCGTCGGGGGCGCGCAGCGCAGCGCGCTTCCGCACGTCGCTGGTCACCGTGCAGATCGCGCTCTCGATGACCCTGCTCATCACCGCCGGCCTGTTCGTGCGCAGCCTGATGAACGTGAGCCGCGTGGACCTCGGCGTCCGCATCGACCACGTGCTGACCTTCGGCATCTCGCCACAGCTCAATGGCTACGAGGCGTCGCGCTCTGCGGTGCTGTTCGGCCGCCTCGAGGACGAGTTGCGTGCGCTGCCGGGCGTCACCGGGGTGACCGCGGCGCTGGTACCGCTGCTGGCCGGGGACAACTGGGGGAACGACGTCCGGGTGGAGGGCTACGAGTCGGGGCCGGACATCGACAGCAACTCCCGCTTCAACGAGGTGGGCCCCAGCTACTTCCAGGTCTTTGGCGTGCCGGTGATGCAGGGGCGGGACTTCACCGCGTCCGACGTCGCCGGCGCCCCGAAGGTGGCGATCGTGAACGAGACGTTCGCCAAGAAGTTCAACCTGGGGCGCGACGCCGTGGGCAAGCACATGTCGCAGGGCGGCAAGGACCTCGACCTCGAGATCGTGGGTCTCGTGAAGGACGCCAAGTACAGCGAGGTGAAGGACGCGCCGCCGCCGCTGTTCTTCATTCCCTACAAGCAGGACACCACCCGCGGCGAGATGACGTTCTACGTGCGCACCTCACAGGACCCGGCACTGCTGCTCAAGACGATCCCGGCCCTGATGTCGCGGCTCGACCCGAACCTGCCGGTGGGGCAGTTGAAGACGATGCCGCAGCAGGTGAAGGAGAACGTCTTCCTCGACCGGATGATCAGCACGCTGTCGGCGGCGTTCGCCCTGCTGGCGACGATCCTGGCGGCGGTGGGGCTCTACGGCGTCCTCGCGTACACGGTGTCGCAGCGAACCCGCGAGATCGGCGTGCGCATGGCGTTAGGCGCCGACGGGCCGCGGGTGCGCCGGATGGTGCTGCGGCAGGTGGCCCGGATGACGCTGGTGGGGGGCGGCATCGGGGTCGTGGCGTCCATCGGGCTGGGACGCCTGGCGCGGTCGATGCTGTTCGGCCTCACCGGCAGCGATCCGGGGGTGATCGTCGTAGCCGTGGCCGTCCTGGCGCTGGTGGCGTTCGCGGCAGGGGGCATTCCCGCGCTGCGCGCCTCGCGCGTCGACCCGATGCAGGCCCTGCGGTACGAGTAGGGGCCGGCGGCGGACGGCGGGCGGCCCGCGCCTCGCCACCCGCCTTCACGATTCCCGCGGGGCAGCCGATACTCATCAAGGAGTTGCAAGCGCCGGCGGCGCCGCCGCCGGTGGGTACTCCTTCGATCCCTGCTGCCCATGCGGCTCCGCCTGACGACACTCCTCGCGTGCTCCGCCATCGCGCTCTCGGCGCGACGGGCGGCGGCGCAGCAGGCCGTCCGGCCGTTCGGGCTTGGTGACTCCGGCGAGGCGGTGCGGGCCGCGGAGGGCGTCCCCGAGGTCGTCGAGCGCCTCGCCTCGCTCGGCGTCGAGATCTGGACCTATCGCGGGGGCAGCGTCCGGTTCGACATGGCCGCGGGACGCGTCACCGGCTGGGATGACCCGTCGCATCGGCTTCACGTGCGCCTCGACACGCGCGGCGGCGCCGGTGCCGGTCGTGAGATCGTCATCGGTTCCGGCGGCGCCGACGTGGCGCGCCTGCTGGGCGCCCCGTCCGGCGTCAGGCGCACCGGCGCCGCCGACCGCTGGTCGTACGGCCGGGCGTTCATCGCCCTGTCCATCGACGACGGTCGCGTCATCGGGTGGTACGATCCCGCCAGGCGCCTCCCGGTGCGCCGCACGCAGGACCGCGAGGCGGCCGCGGCACTGTCGGCGACACCACCGCGAACCGGCGCCCCGCCGCGGCTCCTCGTGCACGTCGCCCTGCGCGACACGTCCGGTGAGGGACGAAGCGCCGGCGCCGCCAACGACCTCGTCGTGACGATCGACAACGCGGGGCCCGGCACGGCGTTCTCGGTCTCTCCCACGGTGCGGCTCGCCGAGGGTAATGCGCAGGTTCGCGCCGGGGACGTCGAACCCGTCTCGTCGCTCGCGGCCGGCGCCAGCGTGACCCGCCGGATCCCCGTGGAACTCGATGCCATGGGGAGACCGGCTCGGGTGACGTTCATCGTCGGTGCCAGCGAGGCGAACGGATTCGATGCCGAGGCGCCGGCCAGCATCACCATCGATGTCGCCGCCGCGCAGTTGCCGCGATTCGTCCTCGACCACGTGAGCGTGCAGGACCAGTCGGGCGACGGCCGGCTGTCGCCACGCGAGATTGGCGACGTGGAGGTGGTGCTCCTCAATGCGGGGGCCGTCGCCGCCACCGGACTCACCGCGCAGCTCGTGCTCGGGCCGGGCGTCTTCGCGGTGGCCGGCACCCCGCCGCGATTCCAGCTCGCGGTGGTCCCTCCCGGTGGCCGCGAACGCGTGAGCTTCTCCATCTACACCAACGCGCGAGCCGAGTCGGCCTCGGTGGCGCTCGCCATCTCGGGCCGAACGGGGCGGCTGCTGCAGCGCGTCGACGTTCCACTGCGCCTCGAGCGGGCGCCCCTGGCCGGGCAGCTCCCGGCGCAGCCGCGAGAAACCGGGCGCGCCACGCCATCCCCCGACGACGTCGATGCCGGTGCGCCGTTCGACGTGCCGCGCAACGACCGCGCGCTCGCGGTGGTCTTCGGCATCGACAGGTACCGCGCGCTCCCGCCGGCACGCTTCGCCGCGCGCGACGCCCTGACGATGCGCGGGTACGCCGTGCGCCTGCTCGGCGTGCCTGACGACGCGGACCATCTCTACCTCCGCGTCGATGCCGACGCGACGGGCAACGAGTTCCGGAAGGCGTTTGGCGCCACCGGCTGGCTGGCGCGCCGGGCGACATCGCAGAGCGACGTGCTCATCTACTTCGCGGGCCACGGTGCCGCCTCGCCCGATGGCGCGCCGCTGGTGCTGCCCTGGGACGCCGACGCCAACTACGCGATGGAGACCGGCTATCCCCTCGCCGACATGTACGAAGCGCTGGCGAGGATCCCGGCGCGTTCGATCACGATCGTGCTCGATGCCTGCTTTGCGGGGCTCACGCGGAGCGGCGCACCGCTGCGGGCGGGAACGCGGCCGATCGTGCTTTCGGTCGAGCATCCGGCACTGCTGCGCCAGGGCATGACGCTCCTGGCCGCGGCGCAGGGCGCCGAGGCCGCCGGCGACCTGCCGTCGCAGCAGCACGGCATCTTCACGTACTACCTGCTTCGCGGATTGCGCGGCGATGCCGACAGCGACGCCGACGGCCGGGTCACGGTGGGCGAACTGCAGCGTTATCTCACCGCCGGCGTGCCGGCCGCCGCGCGGAGCCAGGATCGCGAGCAGCACCCGCTCGTCATCGCGCGCGACACGTCGCGCACGCTGGTGCGGCGTCCCGAGCGGCCATGACGGCGCGACGGCACCTCCGGTTGTTGGTGATCGCCGCACTGCTCGGCTGCGCCGCCCCGGTCGGGGCGCAGGCGGCCCTGCGGTACGACACCGTGACCGTGGAACAGCGCGTACTGCTCACGGATGACGTCTCCCCGGCCGCGGCCCGTCGCAAGGCGATCGAGGAGGCACTCGCGGAAGCGGTGCGCCGCGTCTCCGGGGTCCGCGTGCGGTCGGGGACGCTCGTCGTGCGCGAGGAAAAGGACGGCCGGGTGAGCGACGACTTTCTGTCGGTGGTGCAGCTCGACGCCGCCGGACGCGCGACCGACTACCGGGTGCTCGACGAGGCGCTGGTGACGACGCACCACCCGGAACTGGGCGACCAGGTCTACCTGCGTCTCGTCGTGCGGGCCACCGTGGCCACCGAGTTGCTGGCGCCGGACCCGGGATTCCGCCTGGAGCTGTCGGCGGCGTCGACGACACTGCGGGTGCGCGGGCGCGACCCGGCGGGAAACGACGAGCTGGTCCTGCAGGCACGGGCGAGCCAGGCCGCGCACCTCACCCTGTTCGCGGTCGAGGGCGACTCCGCGCGGCGCCTGTTCCCTAACGAGTACGTGCCCGACGTGGCGCTGGCCGGCGGCCAGGCGACCGAGGTCCCGGCCGCCGAGTGGCGCACCCGCGGGCTCCGGCTGCGGGCCGAACTCCCCGCCGGGGTCGATGCCCGACGGGAACTCGTGGTCGGCGTGGCCACACGCGACCCCGCACCGCCGTGGGCCGGGGCCACGGCGATGGACCTGCAGCGCTGGCTGGTGGCGATCCCGGCTGACCGCCGGGCGATGCAGTGGGTGGTGATCGAGACCCGGCGGCAGTAGGGGCGACCCCGAGGCCGCCCGCCTCCAGTCGCCCGGTAAGCCGCCGCGCTTCACTCCCGGCTCAACCGGCCGATACTCAGAGCGACGGCACGATCCTTCCCGGGGATGCTCATGAGACGCACCGCGTTCGTTTCCATTGTCGCCTTGCTGTCGGCGTGCCACCACGCGCCGCGCTCGACGGAGCTCACGCCGCCGCCGAGCCGCGAGGTCCTGCGCAACCTCCCCGGCTGGTACACGAAGCCGCCGACGGACAACAACTACCTGTTCGGTCCGGCCACCGCGGTCTCCCGCGACCTGCAGATCTCGATCAACAAGGCGCAGGCCGAGGGGCGCAACCTCCTGGCCCAGCAGCTCGAGGTGAAGTACGGTGCCCTCAACAAGCGCTTCACCGAGGAAGTGGGACGCGCCGGCGACGCCCAGCTGCTCGACCAGTACACGCAGGTCTACAAGGCCGTCGTCAGCCAGGTGCTGTACGGCAGCCGGCCCCGACAGCAGGTGCTGCGCACCGAGGCCGATGTCTATCGTGCCTTCGTCCTCATGGAGCTCCCGCTGGGCGAGATGGCCAAGAAGCTGATGGACCAGATCAAGGCGCAGGAGCAGCTGTACACGCGCTTCCGCGCCTCCGAGGCCTTCAAGGAGCTCGACGACGAGGTCCAGCGCTACGAGGCCTGGAAGCGCACCCAGAAGCCTAACGAATAGCGGGTGCGCCGCCGCCGGCGGCACCGGCACGGCGCCGCGCCAGGCCGTACAGCACGAGGCCGAGGAGGATCGCGATGCCGGAATCCCGGGCCTCTCCGAGCGTGACATGGGTGAGCAGCCAGGCGACGATCACCAGCGCGAACGCGGCCACCGCAACCCCGGCCGGTGC
The DNA here is from genome assembly GCA_963761075.1 of uncultured Gemmatimonadaceae bacterium. Taxonomy (GTDB): domain Bacteria; phylum Gemmatimonadota; class Gemmatimonadetes; order Gemmatimonadales; family Gemmatimonadaceae; genus CAVXFN01. The sequence continues at coordinate 3,880,648 of CAVXFN010000004.1, read as the reverse complement.
CCGGTACGCCGCCGCCGGCGCCCCCGCCTGGCGCCGGAGCACCGGCAGCGAGGCACAGGTCACTGCGTAGCTCAGGAGCCGGGCGATCACGCTGATCGTTGCCGCGTAGACGAACGTGCCGCTCAGCGTGACCACCAGGATGATCGCGGCGTGCACGACGATGGCGACATGCGGTGTGTGGTAGCGCCGATGCGTCGCCGCCAGTCCACGCGGCAGCTCGCGGCGCTCTGCCATGGCGAACGGAAGGCGCGCTCCCACCAGCATGATCGAGTGCAGGTTGCCGAGGATCGACACCACCGCGCCGCCGGCGATGACGCTGGCGCCGAGCGGTCCCATGAAGAGGCGGCCGGCATCGGCGAGGGGGCGTGCCGACGCAGCCAGGCCCGGGAGGGTCCCGATCGCGACGCACTGGATCAGGAAGTAGAACACCGCCACGGAACCGAGTGCCGAGATCAGCGCGAAGGGCACGTCCCGACCGGGGTCGCGCGTCTCACCTCCGGGGATCACCACCATCTCGAAGCCGCTGAACGCGTACACGAGGAGCAGCACCGAGACCGCGAAGTCGCCGGGGGATGGGAGCGGGCCGGGCGCGAGTCGTGACGGCTGCAGGAAGAAGAACCCCACCACGACGAACAACAGCAGCGGCAGGAGCTTGGCAACCGAGAGGGCGTTGCTCACCACCGCGGCATTGCGCACGCCGACAAGATTCACGAGCATGAGGCCGAGCACCACCACGCCGATCGTGATCGCACGGCCGGGGCCCGCGTGCAGCGACGGGACGAAGAACGCGAGGTATGCCACCAGCAGGTTGCAGTTGGCCGCGAACGCGGTGATGCGGGCGATCCACATCGTCCAGCCCACCTCGAAGCCCACCACCGGGCCGAACGCCACGCGCGCATAAAGGTACGGGCCGCCGGTCCCACTGAAGCGGCTCGCCACCTCGGCGAAGCAGAAGATGATCGCCATGACGCCGATGGCGCAGACGACGAACGAGGCCAGGCTCCAGACGCCGACCTTCGCGAACACCGTCGCCGGGAGCCCGAAGATACCGGCGCCGATGATGGAGTTGATGGCGATGCCGACGAGGTCCCACCGGCGGATGACGCGAACGAGGCCTTCGGAGGTCGGTGCGGTCACGGATGCCGGATGCGGGGAGCGGCCAACGTACCGCGCGTCCGCTCGTCGCGCGAGACGTGGGCGACGCCGGTGGCGCAAGGGACATCCGGCGGTGCGCCGCACAACCGGCGGTGCAATCGAACTCCGTCGGCACGACGCTCGTCCCGCGACGCGGCACACGTCCGGCGATCGCGACTCAGAACGCGAATCCGCTCCGGAGGTAGATCCCCAGGCGCTCGGCGCCGCGGGCCACCGCCAGGCTGATGGTGTTGTTGCGCGTGAGCGGCGCGATCCAGATCCCGCCACCGACGCCGGTGTGCCAGGTGGTCGAGGTGTCGCCATCGGCGTGCACGCGCCCGGCGTCCGCGAAGCCCATGACGCCGGCGTCGGCGGGCACCACCACCGAGATCGTGCCAATGCGGACGCGCAGCTCGGCGCCACCGTACTCCAGCGCGCGCCCGGCGAAACGCTGCCGGTCCCACCCGCGCAGCGACGAGCCGCCCCCGAGGAACGCCGCGTCGTGGAAGGGGAACGCGCCCCAGACGTGCCGGGCGCCGGCCCGCAGCGCGAGCGTCGGCGCCAGCGGCCCGCCCGCGCTCACGTAGGTCGACGCCGTCACGTGCGCCTCGCTGAAGGGGCTGGTGACACTGAGCACGGCCGGGTGGACCGAGCCGCCGGCCAGCACGCGAAAACCCGTGGTCGGCCAGGCCGGGGCGTCGCGTCGGTCGACCGCCACCTCGAGGCTGGCGCCGGCCTCGCTGAAGTCGCCGCTGCCGTACGGCTGCGTCTCCGACACCAGGGTGCGCGTGCCGTCGCGCGTGGCGGTGCGCTGGATCGCGGCACCTAACGATATCGTCGCCCGGTCGCCGACGCGGGTCACCAGCGCCGGCGCCACCCGGAACAGGTTCTGGAAGACCCGGTAGTACGCCGTCGCCTGGTCCGACGGCGTACCGTTGCCGAGGCCGTGGAAGCGGATGATCTCGAGGCCGGAGGCGACGACGTCCACCTGCAGGGCGTGCGACGAGGAGCGGTCGCGCAGCAGCCACGACCACGTTGCCCGCGGGCGGCGTTCGGTGAGCGAGACATCGGCGGTGAGGATCGACCGCGAGGCGAACGGATCGTTCCGGAACCCGTACCGGATCCGCGTGTGGGTGAGCCCCGCCACCAGCCCGATGCCGGTCTCGTAGCTCCCGGTGCGCTGCGTGTAGTCCCACTCGCCCCAGTCCCGCACCGCGTTCTCGGGCCGTGGGACCGGCGGCGGCGTGTACGGCGACCGGTCGATGATGCCGCGCCCGTTGGTCGTGAACCGGTCGTGTCCGGACGCATCATAGTACCGCAGCGCCCGGTCGCCGCCGGGGACGGAGTCGACGACGACATCGTCGCCGGTGCCTCCGATGATGCGCACCAGGATGCGATGCGACGCCACGCCGCGGACCAGCACCCGGTCGTCGGCGCCGTTCAGGAAGAGGCGCACCTCGCGCGTCTCGTCAGGCGTGAACCGGCGGTGCCACCAGGGGTCGTCCCTTGCGTCGTCGCCGCGCGACCACAGCGCGACGTCCACCGATCCGTCGAGCCCACGGGTGATCCTGGCGACGTCCCGCTCGTCGGTGGCGCGCACGTCCACCTCGCGCGCGAGCACGCCGTAGTACTCCCGTGCGGCGGCGCTCAGGTGCTGGCGCCGGGCGCGGAGCGCATCGCGCAGCTCGCCCCCGTTCGCCAGGACATATGCGGCCGGCATCTCGGCGATGGCGCTGTCGATGACGGCGTCGGTGATCTCCGCCCGCAGGGCGCCGGCGACCGAGTCCCAGACGGGGCGCTCGAGCCCCGAGAGCAGGCGCCGGTCGATCTCCCGCGCGTTCCAGTTCAGCCACACCATGTCCGGGTACTCGCGGCCGAACGTGACCAGCTGCGGCTGCGCCCCGCGGACGATCCACGGGCCGAGCCCGTCGAAGCGCGCGAACGGCATGTCGCGGTCGCGCGGAATCGGCTCCCACGGCGCGTGCCCCTTGTCCGAGAAGCGCGCCCAGCGCCACTGGTCGCGGTGTCTGTCACGATCGCCGACCAGGACGTCGAACAGGCGCGCGGCCAGGAAGGCGCGGGTATCGACGCGCGTCTCGTGGTCTCGCAGCATCCGCTCGAACAGGTGCTCCGAGCTGATGGCCGCGGTGGCGCCGTCGGAATCGTCGGACTCGTCGAAGTCGCGTCCGGGCCGTTCCTCGAATGTCCCGATGGCGCCGGCGAACTCGGTGCGGAATTCGCCGAGCGCGGCGTCGTCAGGCATGACGACGAGGTGCGGTCGTGGGTGATGCAGGCCGGTGGCGTCGAGCAGGCGGGCCACGACCAGCGCCGCCGCTGGGTGGTACCCGGCGCCCTGGTCCTGTGCGATGTCGCGCACCAGCGTGTGGCGCAGCTCCTCGGGCAGGCCCCTGGAGAAGTCCTTCTCCGTGGGACGAAAGACGTACTCGCGGCCATCGGCGCCCTGGAACCGCAGCGAATTGGTCTGCATGCTGCCCCCGCGCTGTGTGGGATGCACGCCGCCGCCCACCGCGCGCAGGTCGAGCACGTCGACGTCGATCGGCAGCGTCCACAGGGCCCGGTAGTCGCTGCCGAGGAGCAGCCGGTGCAGCCAGCCGGCGTGGTACGCCGCCTCCTGCGTCACCGTGACCCGCGGCGTCGCGCCTTCCGCAGCGGAGTCCGGCGCCGTCTGCTGCGCCGCAACGGTGCGCAGCGCGAGCGCCCCGAGCACCGGCGCGACCGTGGCGCGCGTGCGCGCGGCGATGCTCCGCCGGGCCCTCATGTCGGCATCCCTGCCACGGCGTCGGCCAGGAACTGCACCTGGGCCCCGGCCTCCCCGGCGCCATTGCGCCGGACGTACGTGCCGTCGCGCGCGAGCGTCCACGCCGTCGGGTCGTTCAGCTCGACGTCCAGGATGCCGTCGAGCCGCGCCCGGTCCGGCGCCGCGTGTATGGGGACAAGCACCTCCACCCGCCGGCGCAGGTTGCGCGGCCGCAGGTCCGCCGATCCGATGAAGTACTCCGGGTCGCCGCCGTTCGCGAAGTTGTAGATCCGGCCGTGCTCGAGAAAGCGCCCCAGCACGCTCACCACCCGGATCCGCTCCGAGACGCCGGGCACGCCCGGCTGCAGCGTGCAGATGCCGCGCACCACCAGGTCGATCTCGACGCCCGCCTGCGACGCGCGATACAGCGCCTGCACGACCTCGGCGTCGGCCAGGCCGTTCACCTTGATGCGGAGGCGTCCGCCACGCCCCGCGCGCGCGTGCGCCGCCTCCCGCTCGATCCGCGACAGGAGGGCGGGCAGCAGGGCATGCGGCGCCACGAGGCACTGGCGATAGGCGATGTCGGCGGGGACCGGGCTCCCGGTGAGCGTGTTGAAGAGGTCCGTCACGTCGTCGCAGACCGCCTCGCGCGCCGTGAGCACGCCGAGGTCGGTGTAGAAGCGCGCCGTCGCGGCGTTGTAGTTGCCGGTGCCGACATGTGCATAACGACGCGGCGTGCCGTGCTCGTTCCGGACCACGAGCGCGACCTTGGCGTGGTTCTTGTACCCGGGCACGCCGTGGACGACGTGCACGCCCGCGGACTCCAGCTGCCGGGTCCAGCGCACGTTGCGCTGCTCGTCGAAGCGCGCCTTGAGCTCCACGAAGACCGACACCTGCTTTCCCGCCTCGGCGGCGCGCCGCAGGGCATCCACGATCGGCGAGCGGTCCCCGGAACGATAGAGCGTGAGCTTGATCGTGGTGACGTCGGGATCGGCCGCGGCCTCCTGGAAGAAGCGCACGACGCTCGTGGCGAACGCGTCGTACGGATGGTGCAGCAGGATGTCCCGCTCGCGGATGACGTCCCACAGCGGCGTACCCGCAGGGATGACGTCGCGCGCCGTCGCCGGAGGGAACGCGAGCTCCGGCAGCGGCCGGTCGGCGAGCCCACGCATCGACTCGAGATCCATCAGGCCGTCGATCTCGAACACGTCGCCGGGCCCCAGCAGCCCGGGACGAGTGCCCGGTTCGAGTTGCAGCTCGCGGAGCAGGAGGTCGCGGGTGGACGCCGGCATCGCGCGCTCGAGCTCGATCCGCACGATCGGCTGGTGGCGGCGCCGGTCCGCGTGCTCGTCGACCGACTGCGCCAGGTTGCCGGCCCGCTCGTCGTCGAGGCCGAGGTCGGCATATCGCGTCACGCGAAAGAGGTGCGCGTGCTCGACGCGCTGTCCGGGATATACCAGCGGCAGCGCCTCGCGGATCACCTCCTCGAGCGGTACCACGCCGTCGTCGCCGGACACCGGCACGAAACGGGACAGGGCCCACGGCACCGCCAGCTCGGCGAGGTGAAGCGGGGCGCCGGGCTCCCGGTCGCGAAGGGCCACGGCGAAGCAGAGCGTGCGGTCGGCCACGATCGGCAGTGAGTGCCCGGGCGTGGCCGTGATCGCGCGAGGCGTGAGGTACGGCAGGACCGTCGTCCGGAAGTACTGCCGCACCTGTTCGTGCGCGCCGTCCTCGAGGCTCGCGGGCGTGCCTATGCGCACCCCGTGCGCCTCCAGGGCGCCGAGGCACGCCGCTTCGCAGTCGCGCTGGCGCTTGATGAGGCCCCTCGCCTCCTCCAGCACCCGGGCCAGCCTCGCCGACGGCCGGTGCGACACCGCGCTTCCGCCGGCCTGTCCGCGTGCTCGAACTTGAGTGCTCCCACCTGCACGGAGAAGAACTCGTCCATGTTGGAGGAGACGATCGCCAGGAAACGCAGGCGCTCGAGCAGGGGGATCGACTCATCCTCCGCCAGCGCCTGGACCCGCGCGTTGAAGGCGAGGAGGCTCAGGACGCCGTCGAGGAGTGGGCCGTCGCCGCTGCGTGCGTGGCTGCGCGAGGCGGTGTCGCGCGCCGGCTGGTCCGGCGGCCCGGCCGTCGGCCGTGAGAGCAGGCGCGACACCAGGTCCGAGCGCGCCGCCTCGGACAGCGCCGCGAGGGACGCGGCGTCGTCGATGCGCGCGCTCGCCGCGCGCGCCAGCATGTCCTCGAGCGGCAGCCACTCCACGACGGTGCCGTTTCCCTGGTGCGCACCGCGGTCGACGTGCGTGCACACCCACGTCTCGAGCGCGCGCACCCGTCCTGCCCCCGTCGTCGTCCCCAGGTGCCGCAGGTCACCCACCGACGTGCCGAGGACCTGCAGCAGGAGGTGGCGGCACGCTGCCTCGCCGGCACCCTCGCCCGCCGGGAGCCGGTGCGTCGCGCCGTGGGCGAGCGTCGCCACGTGCGAGCCGTCGAGCGCGAGCACCGCCACCCAGCGGCCTTCGCCGACGCCGCGGGTGAGCGCCTCGCGCTCGAGGGCGGCCGCCAGCTGCGCTCCCCGCTCGCGCCGCGTGAAGGGCAGCGTCCGCAGCGCGAACACCGTGCCGATGGCCTGCGCCATCGCAGCGGCCGAGGGGCGTCCCCGGCGCAGGGTGCGCAACGTGAGTTCCTGGAACGAGCGGGCGAGGCCCGCGGCCCGCACCGTCACGACGTCATAGTCGAGCGCAAAGCGCGCGCGTCGCCACCACCCCGCCGCGGCGGCCCGTGTCCATCGCTCGATCTCGAGCTCGAGCTCGGGGCCTAACGCGTCGGGCGACACGACGGAACGCAGCAGCCGTGCGGGCTCTCCCGGTCCGGCCAGGGCGGCCGGCACGTCTCCGGCGGGGACCTCGCCTTCTGCGATGGTCACCACCGGCTCGCTCACGCCGTCGCTCACGCCGTCGGTCACGATCGTGATCCGCAGCCGGGTGACGCCATCCGCGCCGTGCCGCAGCCGGCAGCTGACGCCGCGGCGCCTGAGCGACGCATCCGCGGTGTCGTAGTACACGTCGCGAAGCAGCGTCCGCACGGGCGGCGTCATCCGCACGCCGAGGGGCAGGGGAACGATCGTGAGGCGCTTCAGGGCGTCGGCCGTGGGGACATCCCATCGTGCCGCGACGGCGGCGCCCGTCATGACCCACCTGGTGGCATCGCCTCGCGCGAGGGTGCGGTAGGTCGATCGTCGTGCGCTTCGTGCTGCCCGGGCTTCTTCTGGAGGAGCGCGGACCCGGCTCCTGTCAGGGTGCGACGCATGCGGGAGGCACCTCCGGCTGGACTGCACACGGTATCCGCGGCTGCTCAGGCCGTCAAGGCGAATCGTGCCCGGAGCGTCGCCGGTCGTGCCGCGTCGCGAGCGGTGCCGTCAGCTGCCTCGTGCAACGAGCCGCTGGAACCGCGGCAGCGGCTTGAGCGGCGACCAGAGCGGGTCGCCGAGCAGCAACGGCACGGAGATCCACGAGGGCGCGGTGGCGACCTCCTCCAGCTCGTCGAGGGCGGCGTCGAGGTCACCGAGGCGCACGTACGCCTGCGCGGCCAGCGACGCCACCGCTGCCCATGCGGTGGCATCGCGCTCCCGCGGGGCCAGTTGCAGGGCCTTCCGGGTTGCCTCGATGGAGGCATCGTGCTGGCCGAGGATGCTCCACAAGTAGCCCACCGCGCTGAGCAGGCGGAAGCTGTTCGGCTCCTCGCGCAGCATCGGTCCCGCCATTCGTGTCAGGGTGTCGGCATACGCGCGGGCGCGTTCCGGCCGCCAGCGCTCGAAGAGTTCGACCCGCCAGTAGTAGTAGACGACGGGGTTGCCGCTGAAGTCGGCGATATCGACACGCTCGAGGGTGGCGAGGTCGGTCGAGTCGAGCGCGGGGAGGACAAGGTCGAATTCCTCCGATGCGGCGGCACGCCCCACGCCGAATCGCTGCATGATCTCCCGTGCGGTGGCGCGCACCACACTCCAGTCGGGCGAAGACAGCAGCTGCAGGCGTGCCTTGAGGATCTGCGATTCGATGGCGTCCGAATCGGCGACGATCGCGCGCTCGACATAGTCCAGCGCGCGCGGGTAGTCGCGCTGGTAGCCGAAGGCCACCGCGGCGTCGGTGTTGGCGCGCACCGACAGCGGGTCGAGCCGGGCCGCGCGCTGCAGGCGCCGGGTGGCGTCCTCCCACGCGCCGTGGCGCGCCAGGATCTGCGCGTTCAGGGAAAGGATGTCGCTGTCGTTGGGGCGCCCCTGCTCGGCGATGGCGTACTCCTGGCCGGCGTGCTCGAGGTCGTCGATGGCGTCGAAGTATCGCCCGCGCGCCACGCGGCTCTCGGGAAGGCCGGGATCGATGGCGAACGCCGAGTCGGCGGCGTCGCGGGCCGCGTTCAGCCGGCGCACCGACCGGTCGGTGAAGCTCTCGTAGGCGCGCACGTGCACCAGCGCGAGCCGGGCCCACGCCAGCGCGAAGCGCGGATCCGCGGCGATCGCCTGCGTGAAGAGTTCCTCGGCGCGCTTCAGCCCCGCCGGACTGGTGCCCTCGTGCACCCGGACCTGCTCGCCCTTGATGTAGGCGTCATACGCCGCGAGGCTCGTCGTCAGCTGCGCCCCCATGCGGCGCCGCTGCTCGCCCGGCAGCGCGATCTCCAGGGCACGCGCCACCTGCTCGGCGATGTCCGACTGCACCGAGAAGACGTCCTTGAGTTCCGCGTTGAACTGGTTCGCCCAGACGTGCGTGTCGTCGCGCACGCGAATGAGCTGCGGCGTCACCCGCACGCGGCCGGCGCCGTCGGGCGAGCGCTCCCAGCGCACGCTCCCCTCGAGCACGTAGTCGGCGCCGAGCTCGCGCGCGATCGTGCGCAGGGGCTTGGTGGATGCAGCATACTGGTCGGCGCTGGTGCGCGAGATGACCCCGAGGCCGGCCACCGTCGCCAGGCGGCTTGTCACTTCCTCGGTCACGCCATCGGCGAAGTAGGCGTCCTCGGGCGGGCCGAGGTTCTTGAACGGCAGCACCGCGACCACCTTGAGGTCGGCGGTGTCCCCGCCGCCGGCACGCGACCCGAGGCCACGCCAGAGCAGCGCGGTCGCGGACAGCGCGATCACGACGAGCGCCGCGCCCAGCATTCGCGAGCGCCGGCGCCCGTTCCGGCCAACCGGAGCGACCTCGTCGAGCGCCGGCTTGATGGCATCGAGCAGCTCGCCAGCGGTCGCGAATCTCTCCTCGGGCGCTGTCGACATCGCGCGGGCGATCGCGTTCGCCACGTTGGCCGGCAGGCCGGGCACGTCCAGCGACGGTGGCGCGTCGCCGAAATAGGCGGCCGCCAGCTCGCGCGGCGTCGGCCCGCTGAACGGGGGCTTCCCGGCGAAGATCTCGTAGCCCACCACGCCGAGCGCGAAGACGTCGACCCGCGCATCGGCGGCCGCGGCGTCGACGAGCTGCTCTGGTGCCATGTAGCCTGGCGTGCCGGGTCCCTGTCCCGTGCGCGTGAGGCGTTCCTCGTGCGTGGCGGTCAGCGTGGCACCGGCAATGCCGAAATCGGCAAGCACCGCGTGTCCCTCCGAGAGGAGCACGTTCTCCGGCTTCACGTCGCGGTGGATGATGCCCCGCGAGTGCGCGTGCGCGAGTGCGCCGGCCAGTTCGCGCAGGATCTGCAGCCCGTCGGCCACCGACAGCGCGCCCATGAACGCGAGGTGTTCCCGGAGCGACTGGCCCTCGACGTACGGCGTGACGTAGTAATGCAGGTCGCCGCGAGCGCCCGCGGCCAGCACCGGCAGGATGTGGGGATGCTGGAGGTTTGCCGTGACCAGGATCTCGCGCTGGAACCGTGCCTCGCTGACGCCGCTCACCAGGTCCGGTGGGAGCACCTTGATGACGACGCGCCGGCCCAGGGAGCGCTCCGCGGCGAGGAAGACGCGCGACATCCCCCCACCGCCGAGTTCACGTTCGATGTCGTACGCGTCCCCGACCGCCTCTTGCAGTTCGCTGAGCAGTCCGTCGTTCAGGATTCTGGTCCCCGTCGATGGGAAGCGTACGATATTCTCCGGGGGATGGCCCGGCCAGAGCCGGGGCCACTGCACGGCGCTCGTGAAACACCGGGGCGGCGCACCGCGTCGTGTCAGCGCCCCGCGTCTTCTCCCTGCCTGCACCGGAGCGGCCCATGGATCGGCACGCAATTGTCCTGCTCATTCCGGTCATCACGATGTTCTTCACCGGCCTCGTGGTGTTCTCGTTCACGAGCCTGGGGAAGGCGCTCGCGAAGCGCCTCGAGCGTGGCGGCAGCGACGTCGAGGACCGCCTCGCGCGCCTGGAAGCCGAGAACGAGCGGCTGTACCAGGGGCTCGTCGATGCGCACCACAGGCTGGACGCGGCTGAACGAGTCCTGCCTCGCGAGGCGGTGCCGCGAGGCCACGCCGAGCGCTGATCGCCGCGCGTCCCGTTACCCCAGCGAGATTTCTCCCTCCACGCGGTGCCCCGGCACGATGCCGCCGACGACGAGCGTCGCGTGAATCGGCAGCGTCTCGTGCCCGGCCAGCGTCCCGTCGGCGATGGCGCGCTCGACGGCCCTCTCGATCTCGTGTTGCGCCGTGACGCCGAATTGCTTCAGGAACTTCCGGATCGACAGGTTGAACGTTTCCTGGTTCATGTCTCCTCCCTGGGTGACTGGGACTTCCGAGCGCGGTGGCCGCGCCGCCACGCGGTCCTTCAAGTAGCCCGCGGCGCCCGCCCGCGTCCACTGTGACGGCGCCGCTACCCGCCCGGCACGCCTACCCGCTGCGCCCAGAGCTCCTGCATCGTGGTGGCGGGATGGCGGCAGAGTGCCACGGGCACGTTCTGCTCCTCCTCCACGCCCCACGGGTTCTTCACCCACTCGACGACGCGCACGGATGCACAACCGACATCGCGCAGGCTGCCGGGGTCGACGCCGAGCGTGAGCACGACGCGTCCCGGCCGCTCGCCGGGGCCGAAGAACGCGAAGCTTCCCGCCAGGCTCACCACCGGAGGAAGCCCCAGGCGCCGCCCGTAGAGATCGAGCGCTCCCGCCTGCCCGTAGTTGTCCCCGAACAGCACTGCCTGCGCGCGCTCGCTGTCGGGCAGGGCACGCCAGGCCCGGGCGACCGCGTCGGCCTTCTCCCGCCACCCGAGCATGTCGGCGTAGTCCTGCGGCAGGCGCAGCACCGTCCCGTAGTTCGTGGAGACCATTGCCGTCAGGCCCATCCGCGATGCATAACGAGCCATTGTCGGCGGCGGCAGCACCTCCAGCCCCAGCGGGAAGGCGAGCGCGAAGTACGCCACCATGAGGGCGGCGCCACCCCACGCGATGGCCCGCGACAGTCCCGGCCGGGACAGGCGCTCCACGGCCACTGCGCCGGCGGCAATGAGCGTCGGGTAGATGGGCCCGATGTAGTACGACTTGCCGTGCAGCATGGCGAGGAGCAGGAACGCGCCGAGGCACGCCCAGCCGGTGGTGCGCCAGCGCTTCAGGTCGCGGCTGCCGAGGAGCGCCCACAGCCCGGCGCCGCCGAGCAGCACCGCGGGGCCCCACAGCAGCTGGCCGAGAACGTAGTCTGCGTAGGTGACGCGCTGCAGTTGTGTCCCGCGCAGGTGGGAGAGCTGCTCCATCGCGGGATACCCGAGCCGCACCTGGCCCACCAGGCTCGGACTGCCCAGCAGCAGCACGAGCAGGAGCGCGAGCCAGGGCCACGGCGTGGCGGCGTCGCGCCGCCGCCGCGTGAGCAGCACGCCAGCCACGACGCCGAGTCCGAGGAACCCGATCGAGAACTTGGTGAGGAGCCCGAGTCCGCCGGCGACGCCGACAAGCAGCCACCAGCGCCGGTCGTCGTCTCCGTCGAGCCTGACGAGGGCGTACAGGGCCAGCGTCCACCAGAGCTGGTCGAAGACCACCGGCTGGAAGAGCGTCGACGGCCGCACCAGCACCAGGCAGGTCAGGCACGCCACCGCCGTCAGTCCCTGGGCACGACGCCCGCCCCCCAGCGCGCGCGCGATCAGCAGCGCCAGAATCATGGTCGCCGTCCCCGCCATGGCGGGCACCAGCCGGTATGCCGCCACCGTGACGCCCACCGAATGCCGCAGCAACTCGGAGACCAGCGCGATGAACGGCGGGAAGTCCATGCGGAAGAGCCGCAGGTGCGTTCCCATCGAGAAGTACAGGAACTCGTCGCGGTGAAACTCGTACGGCGTGACCACGGCCGTCGCGACGTGCATCACCGCCTTCACGCCGACCAGGGCCAGTGCGGCGCGCGCCAGTGGGGGCGCCGGCGCGGCTCCGGCTGGCTTCATCCGGCGGAGGGGTCCCCGTTGCCGCGATCGAGCAGCACGAACCCGGACATCCGCCGGAATTCCTCCTGGCGTTTCTTCGAGTAGAGCCGGCCGATCGCCCGCCAGAGCCACATCATCGGCATCTCGCGCCGCAGCCGCTGGGCTTCCTCCATGGCCGACCGGAACGCCCGCTCGTGCCAGCCGAACGGCCGGAAGAAGGCGGTTCCCTCGGGCGGCGCGAACTGGAACGGGGCGTTCCCGGACTGCACGGAACGTCCCCAGTACTTCCGCATGATCTCCAGCAGCCGCGGGTTCGCGAGGTCGATGAGCCACCAGAGAAACGACGGGCACGCGTGCACGTCGGTGGCGAGCTCTCCCACCTGCGCCGGCGTGAGGTAGATGAGCAGCCCCTCGCTCACGACGAGGACGCGCCGCGCCCCGGCCCCGATGCGCCCGAACAGCTCGCGCCGGGCCGCGCCGTCGGTGAGGTCGGCCTTCAACGCCTCGTACTGGCACGACGGCACCTCGTGGCGGAGTGCCTCCGTCTTGTAGTCGAGGATGCCCGGCAGGTCGACGTCGATCCAGCGCAGGGTGGCCGGCAGGTCGAGGCGCCACGGCCGCGCATCGAGGCCGGCAGCGAGGTTCAGCACCACGTCGGCGCCGTGCTGCCGCACGCGATCGAGGATGATCTCGTCGAAGACCGCCGTCCGCACGATCATCGCCCAGGCCATCGCGCGACCGCGCTTCATGTGGTCGACGATCTCGCTGCCGGTGTCGCCGGCCAGCCGCGCCGCGTGAGGGTCACGGAAGATGGCATCCGGGCGGCCGGTCTCCATGGCTCGGTACACGGCGACCCAGCGGGCGGTGTCGGAAATGTGCTGGATGGGCATGGCGGGGGTCGCTGCCTGACGAGTGACGGGAACCAGAGGGCCGGGCGGCACCGCCGCCGTCACGCGGGACGTGGCGTCGGCGGTGCCGCCGGGTTCAGAAGACGAACGGGAGGAGGCGCCGGGTCCTCGCCGCGTACGTCGCGTACTCCGGGTAGCGCCTGACGAGCAGGCGCTCCTCGGAGGCGATCCGCACCGCGACGCCGACCATGGCGAGCGCCCCGAGGGCCACGTTGACTGGCTCCGGATGCGACGCCACCGCGGCAACGAAGAAATAGACGATGGCCGCGTAGATCGGGTGCCGGAGGTAGCGGTACGGCCCCCAGGTCACGATCCCGCCGGAGGTCGGCGTGGCGCCGGCGTGCAGGCTGCGCAGGCCGAACGTCGCGCGCGCCCACACCATGAGGAGCGCTGCCAGGACCTGCACCGCGATCGTCACCGGACCGGTCGCGAACAACGCGCGCCGGGCCAGCAGCCCGAGCAGGCAGGCGACCAGAACGAGGAACGCGGCGAGCGACGGAAGATCCTGCACTCGGGATGCTCCGGGACGTGGGGCCGGGACGGCGTGGCGGGGACGGCCGTCGAGTTTACTTCCGGCGACATGAGTCCGAAAGGTGGCCAGCCCGGTGGCGATCCCGTCGAGGTAGATCGCGCGAATCGCGGGCCAGTCCTCCGGGAGCAGGTCGCGCAGCCGGAGACCGTCAGCCGGGCCGGAGGGCGTCACTCGTCAGGCACGGCCTCGAGCGCGGCGACGTCGCCGGCGCAGATGGCGCGGACCCGCGCCGTGATCGTGGCGGCGTCCCAGTCCCACCAGCGCAGCGCCAGCAGGCGGTCGACCACCGCCGGATCGAAGCGGTACCGGATGACCGCCGCGGGGTTGCCGCCGACGATCGCGTAGGGTGGCACCGCCCGGGTCACCACCGCCCCGGTGCCGATGATCGCCCCGTCGCCGACATGCACGCCGGGCATGATGATGGCGCCGTAGCCGATCCACACGTCGTTGCCGATCACCGTGTCCCCGCGCGTCGGCCACTGTGCGGGCATCGCGTCCTCCCAGCCCTCGCCGAAGGCCGGAAAGGGGTACGTCGTGATCCAGTCCGTGGGATGGTTGCCGCCGTTCATGATGAACCGCACCTCGGCGCCGATCGAGCAGAACCTGCCGATGACCAGCCGGTCGCCGATGAAGTCGAAATGGTACAGCACGTTCGACTCGAAGGCGGCCGGCCCGCGCGGGTCGTCGTAGTACGTGTAGTCGCCGACGATGATGTTGGCGCGCGTGATGAATGGCCGGAGGAACCCGGTGCGCGAGACACCCGGAATCGGGAACCGGGCGTCGGGGGAGGGGCCGGTGCGGGGCATGGCGGGAGACGGGGGCCCGAGCTGCCTGACGAGTCGTCCTCAGGCAGGCGGCGTACGGAGGGACAGGACCGGGGCGATGAGCGTCGTGATCAGGACCAGGATCCAGACCCGGCCGCGGGCGATGTTGTAGTCGGCCAGGATTTTCGACCACGGATTGCGGAAGACGAAATGGCCGACGAGGAACTCGAAGGCGACCGTCATCAGGAGCCACGACACACCAACCAGCCAGGCATGCTCCCGCGTGTCGAAGCCGATCCAGTCGACGCTCCAGCGGGTGACCAGGAGGATCACCGTGCACAGGATGAACGTGCTGAGCACGTGGGCGACCTGGTCGCCCACGCGGGGGACGAGCACGAACTGCCGGAGCGTGCCGTTGAGCACGGCAAGCACCGCGATCGCGAGCCAGACGAGGAAGGCGTGCAGGAACATGGGATCCGGCGCTCTGCAGGTGAGGTGGTTCCGGCCCCGGAAGCCGGCCGGGTGACGGCAGATTCCGGTTGCGGCAATCGCGGCACCGCCCACCGGGGGCGGTCCGCCGCCGGGTGCTGTCATTCAGGAGGCCAGGGGCTAGGTTCTCCACGATGACAGCCGTCCAACCAATACGAGGAAGATATATGCCCACCGGAACGCTCGACGCCAGCAGCATCTCGCCGGCGATGACAGTCAACGACATGGCGAAGAGCCTGCACTTCTACACGACCGGGCTCGGCTTCGAGATCGAGCGCAGCCGGGAAACGGACGGAAAGGTCACCTTCGCCGCCCTGAAGGCCGGGACCGGGCGGCTCAGCATCGGTCAGGACGACTTTGCCAAGGGACGCGATCGCGTGAAGGGCGTGGGCCTCCGTATCTGGGTCACCACCACCCAGGACATCGATGCGATCGCCGCACGCGCCAAGGGCGCCGGCATCGTGCTCGACGGCGAGCCGGCGCCCCTGCCATGGGGGCCGCGCGCGTTCCAGGTCACGGACCCCGATGGCTTCCACCTGACGATCGTCAGCGAGACGTAACCCCTCCCGGCGACGAGCGCAGCCGCAGCAACGCCGCCGCCGTCGACGCGGCGGCCGGCGGTGTCTTGCCGTCGTGGTACAGCAGCACGTCGCATTTGAACGTCGCCGCTCCCGCGCCGGTGCGTTCCTGACGAACGGAATCGACCTTCTCCCCCTGGTCGTCCAGGATGTATTGCCAGTACTCGGTCCGGTATTCGGCGACGTTGAACGTCCCCGACACGTCCTGGTATGTCAGCAGCGCCACGCTCGAGTCGCCGGCGTCCGCCGTGAACGTCACCGCGGTCTCGGGCAGGTCGAACGTGTAGTCGAACTTGCCGGCGAAGGTGATGGTCCCGATGTCGCAGGCGATGAGCGCGGCCACGACCCCGGTCACGGCAAGCGCACCGACGCGCCGCGTCCGCCGCCAGCGGAGAAGCGGCAGGAACCCGATGGGAAGGAAGAGCCACAGCAACGACTCCTCTCCACGCGGCCGCTGCGCGCTGGCGGCCGTGCCGCCCATCTCGAAGTGGCTCTTCAGCACGTAGTTCCATCCCTGGAGGGTGGCGTCCGGCTCGAGGGTCGCCGAGAGCGTGACCCCGTATTTCGCGAGCGTGTCGGCCACGCCCGGGGCGGGTTTCCACGTGTACCCGTTCTGGCGCGGCGTATCCCGCGTCCACGTGCCGGCACTTCCGAGCAGTCGCGCAACCGACTCCACGTTGTCTGCCACGTCGATGCGCGTCATGTCACCTTCCTGCGTGCTCGTGTACACGATGCGGTCGTCGAGATCGCGGATGTCCTGCGCGAGCCAGTCGCCGTCCTGCAGCCCGGCGTCCACCACCAGGTACGACGACTTCACGTCGCTGAACGGCGCCGTCGCATCCGGACGCAGCGCCACCACGACGATCTTCTTCCCCTCCTTGACCTTGGCGCCGGTGACAGTGAGCGACTCGGCGGCGGCGCCCAGCGATGTCCAGCTCCCGGCGTCGTTCGCCTGGAACGCCATCAGCCGCAGCGACGCCGAGTCGCCCGTCACGAGGTGGTAGTGGAAGTCGGTGCCGGTCCCGATCGTGGCGGGTGTGACATGCAGCTCGAAGAACCGCGCCGATGCCGGCCTGACGTTCTCGAGCTTGTTGTAGATGCCTCCGGCATGTCGCTCGTTGACGGCGTGCGTCCGCGGCAGCAGTTCGTCCTGGTTCAGCGCGTACACCGTGTTCCCGAGGTACGCCGTCAGGAACGCCGGCCACCAGATGTCCGGCGCCTCCGGCAGCGACGACACGAACGACTGCGCCATGTCCGTGCCGCCCTGGAAGGAAATGAAGGCATTGCGCACCGTGGCGTCGCCCCACCGGTCGGCGACGTACTTGACGAGGGCCCCCTTGCCGTAGCCGCCGGATGCCGTCAGCCCGGTGTGGATGCCAGTGAAGAGGCTGTCGCGCCATCCATAGAAGAACGTGTTCTTGTTGGCGAGCACGTTCGACGGCGCCTTCTCCATGATCCAGCTCGACGTCGCCTCGGCAAACCACGCGGCGTCGTCGAAGCGGGCATCGCTCTGCCGCGTGCCGTAGCGCACCTGCATGAAGTGGAACAGCTCGTGAATCGCGACGCCGGGCCAGAGTTGCGTGGCGCCCGATTGGAGGCTGTTGAACTCCATGAACCCTGTCTCCGGACTCGCCGGAAACGGGCCCTCGGTGTTGAAGAACGCGTACCACGTCGGGTGGTCCGGCAGCGGGTGCAGGGCCACCGACACCGGCCACTTGGTGCGGAACGCGAACGAGTAGCCCGCCTGCTGGATCGCGGAGTAGGCCTCCTCGAGATACGACAGCGTCGTCGGGAGCAGCGGCTGCAGCGTGATCCGCGGCGCACCGTAGCTCACGAGCTGAAAGTGCGGGGTGCTGAGCGTGTCGGCCGACTTGACCCCGATGATGTATCCGTCGAGCAGGTCCTGGATACCGTCGGCGGCGACCGCCCTCGCTCCTGGGCGCGCGGATGTCGACATCCCCGACATGCTGGCGGGCTTGCCCGTCACGTCGATCGTGGCCACGAGCCATCCTGAGGAGTCACGGGCCGGGGTGACCGTGTAGCGCAGCTCCGGAAGGGCCTCCTCGGTGGAAGGCCGCACCATCGTGCCGTGCGCGATGAGGCTCACGCCGTCGAGGGCCGAGGTCGCCCGGATGCGAACGGAAACCGGGATCCGCCGGTCGCTGGGAAACCCGTTCAGGCGGTATTCCTTCGACGCGGCGTACTCGCCGAACGACGAGGAAACCTTGTCGGTCTCACGGATCTCGAACTGTCGGGTATCCGCCAAGGCGCCGGCGGGAACGGTGAACGCCACGTCGGCGCTCGCAACAAAACCACCTGCCGGTCCGATCGTCGCGGTGGCGATCACCCCCGCCGGCTGCTGCACCGTGACGGTGGCGGACCCCGTGCGACCGTCGACGCTGGCGACGATTGAGGCGGTGCCGGCGGCGATCCCGGTCACGAGGCCCGTGGAACTGACCGAGGCGACGCCCGGCGACTGCGACGACCAGCTCACCGTCCGGCCGCCAACCACCACTCCGGACGCGTTCTTCGGCGTCGCGGTGAGCTGGACCACAGCCTGCACCTGGAGGGTGGGCCCCGCCGGTGTCACCGTGACCGAGGCGACGGTATTGTCCACCGGCGGGGGAGGAGACACTCCGTCGCCACCACCGCCACCGCAGGCCGCAAGGGCGGCCGCGAGGACGACTGAGGCGATTCCGGGGAAGGGCGGGGTGGAGCCCCGCACGGGCGAGCCGTGGCGGCTCGGGCGGTTGATCGAGGTGGCGAACATGGAGCCTCCGCGTGACCGGCGTCCGCGAGCGCTCCCGACTAGGCCGCGGCGGCGCTACCAGCAGCGTCGGTCTGACAGCCAGCCTAACAAGTGGCGCACCGCACCGTCATCGGATGAACGGCGCGGTGGCGTCCGCCAAACGCGGACGCGCTGGCCCGTGCGGACCGCACGGACGCCGACGCTGCCTCAGGGGAAGGCTGACAGGCGGCACATTTTGCCGATGCTTCCACTATGTGAGCGGCCGTGCGCCGGGCAGGGCAGCCACCGCTTCTCGACGGCCGCGTCCCGATGTTCGTGGCCGTCGCGCGCGCCCGCGGCCGCCGCCCGACCGGCTCCCCCGCTCAGCTTCCGGCAGGCACGACGTGCATCAGTCCGAGCGCCGAGCGCAGCACGCCGGCGAGCTTCACGGCATCATCGTTCGCCCAGAAATGCATGAAGAAGAGCCGCGGCTCCTCGGTCAACATGTGGTTGTGGAGCGCCGTCACCTCGATGCCGCCGTCGCGGAGCGCGCGGATGACCGGATTCACCTCGCTGCCGAGCAGCACGAAGTCGCCGGTGATCGCGGCCTTGTCCCCGCCTGTTGGCTGGAAATTGATGGCAGTCCCGAGTCCCATCGTGGCAGGGATCTCGAACGGGCCGTCGTGCACCGCCTCGGCGCGCGGTACGCCCACCTGGAAGACGCCGCCGTTGACGCGACCGTGGTAGCCGAGTGCGGCAGCGACCCTGCCGGTATCGATACCGAACCCCGCGCCGGCGCTGGCGGAGGGCGCGGACGGCGGCGGAACCCTCGTGAGGGCCATCGCTCCCCGGAGGGTGCGCGCGAGCTGCACCGGATCGCCGTGCGCGTGCAGGTGCATGTAGTAGACGCGCGGTACCTCGTGCAGCAGGTGGTGATGGAGGGCCGTCTGTTCGATGCCGCCCGCCTGGAGCGCCGAAATCACCGGCTCGATCTCGTTCTCGGCGAGCACCAGGTCCCCCATCGCCACCACGCCGTCGCCCACCGCCTTCATCGCGATCCATCCACCTAACGCGAATGCCGGGCGGAGGGCGACCCCCTGACACGGTCACGTGCATGTCGGTTCGGGGGAAGTTGTAGCGGTGGACGTCGGACGCCTGCACGACGCCGGCCCGGCCCATCGCCGAGTCGACCGCCGGCCAGTCGACGGCCACCGGCGCGGCGGCCGCCTGCGTCGTGTCGGGCGCCCGGGCCGCCGGCGGCGTCGAACAGGCTGCGAGCACGAGGGCCGTCGCCGTCAAGACGCCTGCCATCGACGGGCGCGAGTGCGAGAGGATGGGCTGGGATGACATGCTTGGCTCCGTGGATGCGCGACGCGCGTTGTCCGCCAATCTCGTCGCTGGCACGGAGCAGCTCAACGGGCACTTCCCGCTGCGACCCGCTGCCGCCTGCCTCCTACTCCAGCCGCATCGCCACCACCGGGCTGATCCGCGTCGCCTTCCGCGCCGGCAGCCAGCTCGCCAGCACGCTCACCGCGACGAACACCAGCGCCGTCCCCGCGAAGCTCAGGGGATCGGTCGTGCTCAGCCCCTCGACGAGGTACGCCGCCAGCGGCTGGGTCACGAAGGCCGCGAGCCCGAGCCCGAGCACCACCCCCAGCCCCACGAGCAGCGACGCGTCGCGCACCACCAGGCGCACGATGCCGCCCCGCGTGGCGCCTAACGCCGACCGGATCGCGATCTCCCCGATGCGCCGGCTCACCGTGTACGACACGATCGCGTAGAGCCCGAACGCCGCCAGGACCAGGCCGAGCACGCCGAGCCCGCCCAGCACCGCGGCGCCGACCTGGCTCGGGAGCAGTGCGAACGCGAGGGCCGACCGCATCGGCGAGACGTCGACGGACATCGAGCGATCGAGCTCGCCGACCGCCTGTCGGACCGGCCCGACCAGCGCGGCCGGGTCGCCGCCCGCGCGCACGAGCACGAACGCCAGCGCCAGCCCCTCGGGATGCTGCAGCAACGGGTAGTACAGCGCCGCGCGCTGCGACTCCCCGATGGTCTGGTGCCTGCTGTTCGAGACGACGCCGACGACTTCGTAGTCGACGGGCGCCCGGTTCTCCGTGAAGCGCAGGTGCGCCCCGATGGGATTCGCGCCCGCGAGATAGCGCCGGACGAACTCCTCGTTGACCACCGCGACCGGCGGCGCCCCGGCCACGTCGGACGCACCGAAGGCGCGGCCGGCCACCAGCCTGATGCCCATTGCCGCGAAGTATCCCGGGCCGACATGGCTCTCGGCGTACTCGATGCGGACGTCCTGCGCCGGCTCGCCGATGCGTGCCGTGCGCCCGTTGTGCGAGCCGTTGTGGATGGTGAGAGGCACCGCGTTGGCATACGCCGCCTCCTCCACGCCGGGCAGGGCCTGCACGCGCTCCACGGCGCGTTGCAGCAGCGCCTCGTTGTCGGACGCCGACTGCCCCTGCGCAAACCCGAGTTGCACGACGAGCTCCCGCTGCACCTCGAACCCCGGGCTCACGAGCTGGGTGCGCGCGAGGTTCCTCAGGAACAGCAGGGCGGTCACCAGCAGCACCGTCGACACCGTCACCTGCCCCACCAGGAGCACGCTTCGGGTGTTGAAGCGCCGGCCGTCTCCCTTCGGCTCTTCGCGCCGGAGCGCCGGCGTGAGCGACAGGCGCGTTGCCTTGAGCGCCGGGAGAAGTGCCGAGAGGAGCATGCTGAGGACCACCACCGCCATCGCGCACAGCAGGACCGGCACATCGGGGGCGAGTTGCAGCTCGACGGGGAGCGGCACCGGCAGGGTGATCCCGTTGGCCACGCGCATGAATGCGACGCCGAGCCCCAGTCCGGCGACGGTGCCGAACAGCGCAAGCCAGAAGCCCTCCACGAGGAACTGCTGCACCAGACGCGCCCGGGTGCCGCCGATGGCCAGGCGGATTGCCGTCTCGCGGCGGCGCGCGGTGCCCCGCGCGATGAGCAGCCCCGCGACGTTGGCGCAGGCGATCAGCAGCACGAACACCGACACCAGCGACAGCAGCAGGAAGAAGCCGCCCAGGGTGCGACCGGCCTTGCCTTCGATCGCGCCAAGCGGCGAGAACAGCTGCACGCCGGCGTTCACCGTGTCGCCCTGCAGGCGCCCGATCTGCCTGTCGGACACGTCCAGCGCGGAGCGACCCTGCGCCAGCGTCTGCCCCGGCTTCAGGCGCCCGATCAGTTGCACGACGCTCGTCTGCGGCGCCGCGATCTCCGGCGTGAGGGAACGGTTGAGCGCCACGTACAGGCTCGGCGCCACCGTGAGGCCGGCGACGCTGCGCAGCTTCGGCGCCAGGATCCCGAGGATGGTGTACGACTCGCCGTCGAGGATGAGCGGGCGTCCCACCACCGCGGCGTCACCCCCCAGCTCGCGCTGCCAGAATCTGTGGCTGATCACGACGAGGTGCGGATCGCGCTCGGCGCGTGCCTCGTCGGTGGTGAAGGCGCGGCCGCGCGCCAGCGGCACGCCGGTGACGTCGAAGAAGTTCGCGGTGACGAGCATCGGCGTGATCGAGACTGCGGCGTCGCCGTTGAACCAGTTCACCTGCCGCTCGATGGAGTAGCCGGCGACCTCGCCCAGCGCCCCGCTCGCGTCCAGCTCGCGCCAGCGATCGTACGATACGTGGCTGCTGTGGTTCACGCGGATCTGTACCATCTCCGCCGGCCGGCGCACGTCCGGCGTCGCGAACAGGAACGCCCTGGCGAGGCTGAAGACGGCGATGTTGCCGCCGGCGCCGAGCGCGATCGAGAGCGTCGCCGCGATGAGCAGCATCGGCTCGCGGAGGAGGCCGCGCAGGGTGTGCCGCAGGTCGCGCCCCAGGTTCTCGACCCGCGCCACGCCGCGCGCCTCGCGCGCCTCCTCCTTCACCTGCTCGAATCCGCCGAACTCGTGTACCGCGGCGCGGCGCGCCTCGTCCGGCGACATGCCCCGGCGCATGTGCTCCGCCACCTGGTCCTCCAGGTGTGCCCGCAACTCGCGATCGAGCTCGGCCTCGACGCGCCCCCGCCGGAACAGGGAGCGGACGCGCAACCGGACCACGTCGAGCCAGCGGAGCGTCATCGTGCGCCTCGTCAGGCGTTGCGCAGGGCGAGGCGGATGGCGGCCGAGAGCCGCTCCCACTGCGTGATCTCCTCGTCGAGCTGGGCCCGCCCGGCGCGCGTGAGCGAGTAGAACTTTGCGTCGCGCCCGGTCTCGTGCTTCCGCCACTCGGCGCGGATCAGGCCCTGCTGCTCGAGGCGGTGCAGCGCCGGATACAGCGAGCCCTGCTTGACCTGGAGCACCTCGCCGGACACGGCCTGGATCCGTTTCGCGATGGCCCAGCCGTGCCGCGGCTCGGTGGCGATCGACTTCAGGATGAGGACGTCGAGTGTGCCCTGAATCAGGTCGGACGGTCGCACGGCACGTGGCTCCGTATGCCAAGATGGTCTACAATGATGCCTTGATTATCTACAATGATCCCTCGACGCGCGTCAAGGGTGGATGCGACAGCGCCCGGACCGGGGCCGTGGCCACCGATCCGGGCGCCGGAACCGCTGGAGCGCCGGGGCGCCTAGAACTTCACCACGACGCCAAGCCGGACTGACCGCGCGGTCATGCGGTAGTACTGGGCGTCGCCGAACTCGCTCTCCGAGACGGCGTCACGCCGGTCGCCGAGGTTGCGGCCGTCGAGGCGGTACTCGGCGCGCTCGGTGCGATAGCCGATGCCGGCATCGATTGTCGAGAAGCCGGGCACCAGCGCGCGGTTGCGCTTGTCGAGGTAGCGATCGCCGGTGTAGTTGACGTTGACGTTGGCGATGAACCCCTGCACCGGCGACAACATCAGGCCCCCCGACACCAGCTGTTTCGCGGACATCTCGAAGCGGTTGCCCGCCAGCTGCGTCAGCGTGCCATCGAAGTCCTGCACGAAGTCGACGAACTTGCTGTCGTGGTAGCTGTAGCTTGCCCGCGCGAACATGTCGCGCGGCAGGCGCACGTCGGACGCGAGCTCGAACCCCTTGAAGCGGGTCTTGCCGGAGTTGATCAGCGCCGGCAGCCCGTTGATGATCGTGGCGGTCACCAGGTTGGTGAAGTCCATGTGGAAGACGCTCGCCTCGATGTCGACGCGGCCCTGCATGGTCCGCATCTTCACCCCGCCCTCGTAGCTGCGCGAGGTTTCCGGGTCGAGGACGCCTTCGTTCTCCGCCAGGCTGAAGTCGAACGCCGCGGGCTTGAACGTGTCGCGGGCGTTGGCGTACACGCGCACATGGTCGACGTCCTGCTCCCAGAGGCTGAACATCGCGCCGAGGTTGCCGCTGTAGCGCGCGTGCTTCACTTCCTCGCCCTCGCCGATCTTTTCCATGGTCGAGTTGAGGCGAAGCCCGCCGCTCATCATGAACCGCGTGGTGGGATGCCACTCGACCGAGCCATACGTGCCGAGGAACGTGCGGTCGTCGCCGGAGTCGAGGTTGAGGTTCGACGGCTCGGGGACCACGGTGGCCGTCGCGCCATCCAGCGGCGCCGTGTAGGTGAAGGCAGCGCCCTGGGCTTCGCCGTTCGCCAGCAGGAGGTCGGTGCCAATCATGAACTTGAACTGCGAGCCTGCCGGCCAGAGCAGGTGGGTGTCGGCGTAGACGTCGTTGACGTCGATGTTCTCCTTGTAGCCGGAGGCGTTGTTCGCCGAGTTGGAGATGTCGACGAGGAAGCCGCGGAACATGTGCTGCGAGGAATGCGTGTACGATGCCGTCGTTCCCCAGGTGGCGCCGTGCATGACCGGGCGCTCGAAGCCCGCCGACAGGTTGAAGCGATCCTCGTTCAGGTACGCCCCGGCGGGGTTCTGGTTGGCGTCGAGCGGGACGGCCGCGGACAGTGCCGTGCCCTCGCGCGGGTGCGGGCTCGCAGGATCCTGTCGCAGCAGGTTGGCGTCGAGCGTGAGCCACGTCTTGCGGTCCGCCTCGACCCTGGCCGCGCGCCACAGCACGTGTCCGCGCGTGTAGGACGTGCGGTCGTCCTTGAAGCCCTGGTTGTCGAAGTCCGCGCTCAGGCGGGACTTCAAGTCGCCGGAGAGCGGAAGGGCCAGGTCGACGGCGGCGCCGCCGGACCCGAAGGTGCCCCCGTGCGCTTCGGCATAACGCGACGTCGCCGCCGCCGCCGTGTGCACCACGTGGATGACGCCGACGAACGACGTCGCGCCGTAGGTGACCGGCGCGGGGCCACGCAGCACCTCGATGCGTTCGACGTCACGCATGCTGAGTGTGGCGAGCGCCGGGTTCAGGGCGCCGCCCCACGGAATGCCGTCGACGACGAGCAGGAAGGCGTCGAATTCGCGGAGGCCCCAGAATTCGGGCACGGCCGACGCTGGGCCGCCGTCACCGCCTGGCGCGATCGCGACGCCGGCGGCGAGGGCGAGCGCGTCCTTGAGCGACGTCGCGCCGCGGGCACGCAGCATCTCACCGCTGATCACCTCGAGCGCGACGGGCACTGCGTGTGGCGCCTCGGGGATGCGTGTGGCGACCACCTCCACCGGGGGCACGGTCACCGGTCTCTGGGGCGGCGCGGCCTGGCCACCTGCTTCGGTCGCGATGGCGAGGAGGAGCAGGGAGGTCGCGAACGAGCCAGTTCGCAGCGCACGGCACGTCGACATGGCGGGGTTCCTCTCGATCCGGAAAGTGAAGCGGGGGCGCAGCAATAATGACTATTTCATGAACCCGCACTTTACCTTCCGTCTTGGAGGTCGGCAAGCGGGATTCCGGAGGATCCGTACCGGGAATTTCGCGTACGGCGCGCCGAGCCAGCCGCCACCCCACCCGGCGGCCCGGGCCTAACGCCGGCGCCGCACCGGGTGCCGGCACCTACTCCCGCCGGAGCACTTCCATCGGTGCCACCCGGGCCGCGCGTCGCGCCGGCACGTACGTCGCCGCCATGGCCACCAGGCCGAGCAACAGAGGCACCGCCGTGAACGTCACCGCGTCGGTTGGCGCGATGCCGAAGACGAGGCCGTTCATCAGGCGTACTCCGCCCCAGCTCACCGCCAGCCCCGCGAGGATGCCCAGGGCCACCAGCCGCAGCCCTGCGCGCATGAACGTCCGCACCACCCGCTCCGAGGTGGCGCCGACCGCCATGCGAATGCCGATTTCGCGTCGTCGTCGCGTGACGTTGTAGGCCACCACGGCGTGGATCCCGCCGGCCGCGAGGAGCACGCCCAGCAGCGCAAACCCCGAACTGAGAACGAGCGCAAAGCGCGGCGTGGACAGTGCGCTCGAACGGTTGCGCGCCATCGGGTGCGGGTCGGTCACGGGCAGCGCCGGGTCGATGGCATGGATCGCCTCGCGCACCGGCCCGGCGATGCGCATCGGTTCGACGGTCGCCTGCACCGCGAGGGTCAGGCTGGGCATCGTGACCTGCGCGAATGGGAGAAACACCAGCGGCGCCGGAGCGGCTTCCAGCCGAACGTCCCGCAGGTCTTGCGCGACGCCGACCACCGTGCGCGGCGTGCCATCGGTGCCGCCCCAGAGCAGACGCTTGCCCACCGCATCCTCTCCAGGCCAGAGCTGCTCGGCGAGGGTGCGCGAGACCACGACAACCCCCGGGGCGTCGGGTCCGTCCGACCACGTGAACGCGCGACCGCCCAGCAGCGGGATGCGCATGGCGCGAAAGAATCCGGGCGTCACGCTCCGCCACCCTGCCTGCAGCAGTCCCGTGGGAGGTGCCTCGGCGACCCGCTCGGCTGGTGTGACGTCGTTGGCGTAGTTCCATCCGCTGAGGGGATCGACGACGGTCGCCCCCGCGGCGCGCACCCCCGGCAGCCCCTCCAGGCGCTCGAGGAGCGCCCGCATGAAGGCGGCCTGGTGAGGGCCGTCGTAGCGGGGGGCGGGAAGCTGCAGCGTCACCGCCAGCACGTGATGGTCGTCGTAGCCGGTGTCGACGCTGGCCAGGTGCGCCACGCTGCGGAGCAGAAGGCTGGCGCCCACGAGCAGCACGATCGCGAGCGCGAGCTGCAGCACGGCGAGGGCGTCGCGCAGCCGACGCTGCCGTCCGGAGCCGCCACTGCGCGTCGCATGGCCGAGCAGGGCGCCGGGATGGGCCTGCGAGGCGCCGAGCGCGGGTGCGAGCCCACAGGCGATGGTCGTCATCACCCCGAGAACGAGCGCGGCGCCGATCACGCGCGCGTCGACGACGACGTCGTCGAGCCGCGGCATCTGCCCCCCGCCGAATCGACGCACGGCATGAATGCCGAGCACCGCGACGAGGACGCCAAGCAGTGCCGCCGCGGCGGCCAGCACGCCGCTCTCGATCAGCAGCTGTCGCACCAGCCGTCCGCGCGGTGCGCCCAGGGCGGCGCGCAGTCCCAGCTCCGCCTGGCGGGCTGTGGCGCGCGCGAGCAGGAGGTGCATCACGTTGGCGCACGCCAGCAGGAGCAGCAGCCCGGTGGCCGCCAGCATCACCCAGCCGGCGCGGCGAAACCTGTCGTCGACGAGCGAGCGCATCAGCGGCTGCACGTGGGCGCCCCAGCCAGCGCTGGTGGCGTACCGCGCGCCGATCTCGGAGGCGATGCGCGAGAAATCCGCCTGCGCGTCCGCGAGCGTGACGCCCGGCCGGAGCCGACCGGCCAGGTCCAGCCAGTGGTCCGTGCGGTCGGCACGGTCGCTCGCGCGCAACGGAATCCAGGCGTCGGCCCGGGGAAAGCGTGTGCCGTCAGGCATCACGCCAATCACCACGAAGTCACTGCCGTCGAGGGTGACGGTGCCGCCGACGCGCGACGAATCGCCGCCAAGGATGGTGAGCCAGAGGGCATGGCTCAGGATCACCACGTGCGACGGCACGTCGGGCGTGTCCTCGTCGGCGCGGAATGCACGCCCGATCGACGGGGCGGCGCCGAGCATCGGGAAGAGGTTGTAGCTGACGGCCTCCGCGTGCAGCGCGCGCGGCTCGCCCGAACCGGTGAGCACCATGTCGGCCGGCCTCCACGCGGCCAGCTCTTGCAGCGTGCGGTTGCGCGACGCGAAGTCCAGGAAGTCGGGCTCCGACGTGCTGAACGCATCCCCGCGCGGCGTCGTTTCCGCGATGCGCACGAGCCGGTCAGGTGCGGCGAATGGAAGGGGCTGGAGGATCACCGCGTCGACGACGCCGAACACCGTCGTGGCGGCGCCGATCGCCAGCGCCAGCGTGACCACGGCGACGGCGAACAGCATGGGATCGCGGCGAAGCGTGCGCAGCGCGTATCGAAGGTCCTGCAGGAGATTGGTCATCATGCTGGACGGGAGTGGGGAAGGAGAGGAAGGCGGCCTTGCGGGAGGAGCGTGGTGATCGACGGCCCCTTCCTTCCGGGACGTCGGCGGGGCGCAAATGGTTCAATGGGCGGGCCTGGCCCGCGGAATGCAGCTCGCGGCGGTAGCTTGGCGAACCCGCCGGTGAACTCTCCGGCGGTGCCACACGTCCCTGTGAGTACATGACTTCGCTCTCCATTGTCGCGGCATGACGTCACGCCGTCCCGACGCCGAGGACGCGGTCCACGTGCACCTGCTCGTGCTGCGGTGCCAGGCCGGTGACGAGCGCGCGTTCTCCGCGCTGATGACGCGCTACGGAGATCGTACGATGCACTACCTGAGGGGGCTCGTCGGCGAGGCGGCGGATGACGTGCAACAGGACGTGTGGCTCGCCGTGTACCGCCGCGTGCACACGCTGGCCGACCCGGGCGCCTTTCGCACGTGGCTGTTTCGCACCGCGCGGCATCGCGCCATCGACCACCTGCGCGCGCGCCGGCGCGAGCAGGAGCTCTTCGTCGAGACCGACAGCCTGGACGCGCTGCCGCACGCCACCGAGGCGGAGGACGACGCTCCGGACGTCGACGGGCTCGCGGCCGTGATCGATGACCTGGCCCCGATCCATCGCGAGGTACTGATGCTGCGCTATCGCGACGCCATGAGCTACACCGAGATCGCACTCGTCGTGGGCTGCACCGTTGGCACGGTGCGCTCGCGGCTGCACTACGCGAGGCAGCACCTGCACGACCTGCTTGCCGCCCGCCGGAACCCGCGCCGGGAGGCCGGCGCACCAGACCCCCGAGGACTCCAATGACGAAGACACAGGCTACTCCCGAAACCGTGTGGGCCGCCATCGAACGCGACAAGCGGATGGACCGGCTCATCCGGCGCGTCAGCACGGTGGCGTGGAGCGTGACGTTCGTGATCGTGCTGGCGTATGGCGTGATGACGGCCCTGCAGGTCGTCAACATGCTGCGCCTGATCGGCGTCGGCGCCGCGACGAACCTCGCGGTCGTCGCCACCCTCACGCCGTTCGTGATCGTGCTCGGCGTGCTCAGCCTGCTCGTGGCGACGCTCAGTACGGTGGGCATGTTCCTCCGGCTGCGGACCGCGAACCTGGCGGAGATCCAGCTGCGGCTGGCGACGCTCGAGGCGATGCTTGTGGAGCGGGGCGAGGTCGGCTGACGCGGCGGCGCCCTTGCCGCGTCTTCCGGCCCGGCGCATGCTTTGCCGGCCCGTCTCCCGGAACTTCACGGAGCCCATGAAACGCTCGACGCTGTTCGTGCTTCGCACCGCCGCGACCTGCCTGCTCGCCGGTGTCCCCGGCGGTGCTGCCGCCGGACAATCGCCTGTCGTGCGTGCGTTCACCGGTGCCACCCTCATCGACGGCACCGGGGCGGCACCCGTCGCCGGGGCGACGCTCCTGGTCCGCGATGGTCGGATCGTTGCCGCCGGTCCCTCGACGCGGGTGACGATTCCGGCGGGCGCGGAACGCATCGCCCTCGACGGCACGTTCGTGATCCCGGGCCTCATCAGCGCGCACGTCCACGTGAGTGACAGCGCCCGGACGCTCCGCACCTACGCGGCCTACGGCATCACGACGGTGCAGAGCCTCGGCGACGAGCCCGACGAGGTCTTCGCGGCGCG
This sequence comes from uncultured Gemmatimonadaceae bacterium, assembly GCA_963761075.1. Lineage (GTDB taxonomy): Bacteria > Gemmatimonadota > Gemmatimonadetes > Gemmatimonadales > Gemmatimonadaceae > CAVXFN01. The sequence goes on along the minus strand of CAVXFN010000004.1, from coordinate 3,851,522 downwards.
CGCCGTGCAGGACACTCCGGCGCTCGATCGCACGCGCGTCTACGTCGCCGGGCCGGTGCTCGCGCCGGCCTCACCCGCGGACGCCCGCGCCCAGGTCGACTCGCTCGCGCCGCGCCACCCGGACTTCGTGAAGATCCGTGTCGACGACAACCTCGGCACCACGCCGAAGATGTCGCCCGAGGTCGCGAGCGCGGTGATCGACGAGGCACACCGCGTCGGCCTGCGTGCGGCCACGCACCTCTTCTATCTCGCGGACGCCCGCGTCTTGCTCGCCGCCGGGACGGACTTCATCGCGCACAGCATCCGGGACTCGCTCGTCGATGACGCCTTCGTCGTCGCCCTGAAGCAATCCGGCATCTGCCTGTCGCCCACGCTGATGCGCGAGGTCTCCACGTTCGTGTTCGAGTCCACCCCGGCGTTCTTCTCCGACCCGGCGTTCCTCGCGCACGCCAACCGCGACTGGGTGGCGACGCTCAGCGAGCCGGCGAGCCAGGAGGCGATGCGGCAGAGCCCCGCGGCGCAGCGCTACAAGCAGGCGCTTGTGGTCGCGAAGCAGAACCTCAAGCGCCTCTCCGATGCGGGCGTGCCGATCGCGATGGGGACCGATACGGGCCCGGTCGGGCGCTTCCAGGGCTACTTCGAACTGATGGAGCTGGAGCAGATGGTGAGCGCCGGGCTCACGCCTCGTCAGGCGCTGGCGTCAGCCACGCGCGATGCGGCCCGCTGCCTGCGGCTCGATCACGACCTCGGCACGCTCGAGGCGGGGAAGTGGGCCGACTTCGTCGTGCTCGACGGGGATCCCCTCACCGACATTGCGAACGTGCACCGGATCGCATCGGTGTGGATCGCGGGAAATCGCGTGGCGCGGTAGTCGGGCCTGCCGGCGTCGCGATCGGAGTTCGGCACCAAAGCACGAGGCCCGCCACTCACGCGGCGGGCCAAGTCGTTGCCATCCATGAACTCCCGAGGAGGGACTCGAACCCCCGACCCGGCGATTAACAGTCGCCTGCTCTACCAACTGAGCTACTCGGGAAGAGTCGTTAAACCTAGAAACCCTCTGCCCGCCGGGTCAAGCGAGATACGTGTCGCTTCAGCGCACCACCAGGCGCGTGAACGGCGGCACGTACGCCTGCAACATCACCCACAGCCCCACCAGCGCCGCCAGGCCGATGCTGTGGAAGAAGACGAACCGCAGGATCCTCCCCTCCTGCCCGTACCAGTGTGTCGCCGTGCTCGCCACCACGATGCTCTGCGCGTCGATCATCTTCCCCATCACCCCGCCGGAGCTGTTCGCCGCCGCCATCAGCGTGGGACTCACCCCCACCTGGCCGGCTGAAATCGTCTGCAGGCTCCCAAAGAGCACGTTCGACGACGTGTCGGACCCGGTGAGAGCGACGCCGAGCCATCCCAGCAACGCGCCGAAGAACGGATACAGGACCCCGGTTTTGGCAAAGGCGAGTCCGAGGATCGCGTCCAGCCCCGCATAGCGTTCGGTGAAGCCGAGCGCCAGCATCGCCGCGATCGTCAGCAACGACAGGCGCACCACGACGATCGTCTTCCAGTACTCGTGGAGCAGTCCCTTCACGGAGTACCCCATGGCGAGCCCGCTCACGACCGCCGCCGCCAGGATCGCGGTTCCGGTGGCGGAGAGGAGGTTGAGCGAGAACACCGCCGCCTCGGGCGTGGGGGCGGGCACCACCGGTGGGACGCGGAGCGCGAGCCTGTCGAGTCCGGCGACGGCAAACCTTGGCGACCACAGGCCATCGAGTATGGCCCTCACTTGCGGCACGCCCCAGGCGAAGACGAGCACGGAGAGGACGATCCATGGCAGCCAGGCCCGCCACGCCTCCGCCCGACCCACGCCTCCCGGCCGGGCCAGGGGCACGCCCTCGGTGACCACCGCGTCGCGTCGCCGCCGGAGCCGGAGGAACGCGACAAGCGCCCCCATGCTGCACATCGCTGCCACCACGTCCACCAGCCACGGGCCGTGGAAGTTGGCAACCAGGTACTGCGGGACGGCGAAGGCGACGCCGGTCACCAGGGCCGCCGGCCACACCTCACGCACCGCGCGCCAGCCGCCGTAGGCGGCCATCAGCCAGAAGGGGACGATGAGCGAGAAGACCGGGAGTTGGCGCCCGACCATCGCGCTCAGGTCATGCAGGTCGAGCCCGGTCACCCCCTGCAAGGCGATGATCGGCGTGCCTAACGCGCCGAAGGCCACCGGCGCGGTGTTGGCAATGAGCGAGAGACCGCTGGCCTCGAGCGGCGGGAAGCCGAGCCCGATCAGCATCGCCCCGGTGACCGCCACCGGGGTGCCGAATCCTGCCGCCCCCTCGAAGAAGGCCCCGAACGCGAACGCGATGAGCAGGAGCTGCAGCCGCCGGTCGGCGGTCACCGCCGTGATCTGGTGTCGCAGCGCGTCGAACAGCCCGCGCTCACTCGTCAGGCGGTACAGGAAGATGACGTTGAGGACGATCCAGCCGATGGGGAAGAGCCCGTAGGCGGCGCCATACCCGGCGGCCCGCGACGCCATCCCCGCCGGCATGCCGACCACCGCCACCGCCACCAGCCACGCCCCCAGGAGGCCGGCCACCGCCGCCCAGTGCGCCCGCACCCGCGACGAGGCCAGGAGCCCGAGCAGCACCACCAGCGGAAAGGCGGCCGCCAGCGTCGACAGTGCCGCGTTATGCAGCGGATCGTAGTTCTGCGGCCAGGGCATCGGGGTCCCGGAGGAAGTCGCCGCAACTTGCCCCCGGCGCCGCCGGCGTCAAGGGACTGGCGCGACCGCACCTGTCCCCGATGCGCGGCCCGGCGCCAGATTGCACCGCCCCCCCGACCCGAGCCCGGCATGTCCACGACCTCAGTCCCCCGGCCACCCGCACGCCCGCTCGCCGTCGTCACCGGTGCCTCCAGCGGGATCGGGTGCGCACTCGCCGACAGGCTCGCCGGGCGCGGCTACGACCTGCTGCTCGTCGCGCGGCGCGAGGCGCGGCTGCGGGAGGTGGCGGCGTCGCTGCAGGCGGTCCACGGGACGGCGTGCACCCCATACGTCGCCGACCTCGCCCGCCACGACGATCGCGCGCGGCTCGTCGCCGCGGTCCTGGCACACCGAGCGCACCTCGAGGTGCTCGTGAACAACGCCGGCTTCGGGATCCACGGCTGGTTCCACGAGTCGGAGCTCGCCAGGGAGCTGGAGCTCCTCGAGGTCAACTGCGCGGCGGCGGTCCACCTGACCCGGGGGCTGCTTCCGGCGATGCTCGAACGCGGGCGCGGGTTCGTCCTCAACGTCAGTTCGGTCGCCGGCTTCGCCCCCGGCCCGCTCATGGCCCTCTACTACGCGTCGAAGGCGTTCGTCACGTCGTTCTCGGAGGCGCTCTGGGAGGAGTACCGTGGTACGGGCATCTCCGTGACCGCGCTCTGTCCGGGGCCGGTGGACACCGGGTTCCAGGGCGTGGCGGGCATCACCGCGGGAGCGCCGCGCAGCGGCGCCAGGCTGATGCCGGTTTCGCGCGTTGCCGACGCGGGCATCGATGCGCTCTTTTCCGCGCGTCGCGTCGTCGTTCCCGGGGTGGCGAATCGCGTCGCCGCGATCCTCGCACGGTTCGCGCCACGGCGCTGGACGCTGCGGTCGGTGCGCGCCATCCAGGAGCGGCGGCGGCGAGGTCGCGCGGCCGCCGACCCTCGCGCGTAAGGCGTCCGCCCCGGCGCTACGGGCGCGGCGGCCGGAGGTCGACGCGAAGCGGTGGGACCTGCACCACCTCGAACGTCGCTGACGCCAGGGTCACCACGCCGTTGGAGGCATCCACGGCGTCGAGGATGCGCCGGAAGAGCGCATCGCGCATCGACCGCCGCTTCCGGTAGTCCACGACGTAGCGCAGCGTGTACTCCAGCCAGTTGTCGGTGACGACGAGCGAGACCATCGGTTCCACGGACGCGGGTTCCACCAGGTAGCGATTCACCATCTGCGTCCAGGCCGACGCGGCAATGGGGACGTACGACCCGACGACCTCCTCGGCCGCTGCCAGGAGCATCGCACGGGTCTGTTCGCGATGGCTGCCAAAGCGAATCGGCACGAGGATCTCGTCCCACAGGAACGGGAAGTCCGCCGAGTAGTTGAAGACCGGCTCCTTGAAGACGGCGCTGTTGGACATGCGGACGATGCGCCCCGAGTAGAGGTCGCCGTGCACCCACTGCCCGAGTTCCATGAGCGTCGTCCGGAGCACGCCGATGTCGATCACGTCTCCCCGCGCGCCGCCGACCTCGATGCGGTCGCCCACGCGGTAGAACCGGCCGAAGATGAGCGTCGCCCACCCGGCCACGCTGGCCACCACTTCCTGCAGGGCGAAGGCGATGCCGGCGCCGATGATGCCCAGGGCAAGCGTCAGTCCCCCGAGCCGGTCGCGGAAGACGAGCGACAGGTAGAACAGGACCAGGACGTAGCCGGTGAGCGTGACGACCTTGCGTGCACGGTACCGCGAGTCGGCATCCTCGACGTGGCGGTTGACGGCCCGCCGGCCGAATCGCACCCCGGCGATCGCCACGGCGAGGCCGGCGACGATCGCGATCACGCGGCCCAATACCGGGTCGGAGAGGACGCCGCGAAGCCAGCTCATCCCGCTGCCTAGGCGTCGGGTGTCGACGCCGCCGGCGGCACCGTCGTCACCCGGAACGCGGGTGCCTCGTATCCCTTCGGCCGGTGCTCGGCGGGGATCGTCGTGGTATTGCCGTCGCGCGCCGAGGTGTAGTGCGGCGACATGATCTCCACGCCGCCCTTCGCGAACTCGTCCTGGATGTTCTGGTGCAGCTCGCCGTAGGTCACCGCCATCCGGTTCGGCTGGTCGGTGTAGGCGTTGACCTGGTAGCTGACGAAGAAATCGTCGAGCGACGTCTGCAGCACGAACGGCTCCGGCGTCGGCAGGATGCCCTCCGTCCGGAGCGCTGCCGCCTTCAGCAGTTCGTGCACCGTGCGCCACGGGGCGTCGTAGCCGATGCTCACCGTGGTGTGCAGGATCAACCCTTCCTCACGCGCACGCGCCGAGTAGTTGATCACGTGGCTCGACAGCACCATGGCGTTCGGGATCGTGATCTCCTCGTTCTTGATCGTGCGCACGCGGATGACGAGCAGCGTGTGCTCGACGATGTCACCGACGGTGTCGCCGATCTGCACGCGCTCGCCCGCCCTGAACGGGCGCATGTAGGTGAGCACGATGCCTGCCACGACGTTCGACACGGCCGACGACGAGCCGAACGAGACGAGCACGCCCAGAAAGAGCCCGACGCCCTTGAAGGCCTGCGACTGCGAGCCGGGGAGGTACGAATAGGCCGCCACTGCCGCCAGCGCCAGGATCAGGAAGCGCGCGATCTTGTAGGTCGGGTCGGCCCACTCGGAATGGAACCCCCCGATCCGGATCGCGCCGCGCTCGATCGAATCGAAGAGCAGCCGCGCCAGGCGAATCACCCAACGCGCGATCAGGACGATGAGCGCGAGATAGAAGAGTTTCGGCAGGTACCCCCAGATGGCGAGCAGGACGGAGCTGATCGCCCCCCAGCCGAACGCCAGCATCCGTTCGGCAAGACCGCGAGTCCAGGGGAAGAAGCCGAGGACGGCCTGCACGTAGATGATGAGCGCCACCAGGAGCAGGACGACCCGCAGCACCCGCAGCGCCCGGATCGCCGCCCCGGCAAGTCGTGCCGCCGAGATCAGCTCGACCTTCTGGATGCGGATGCTGCGGATGACAGTGCCCTGCCACCCGCGGATGCGCTTCGCGAGGCGCGGGAAAAGCGCGCCGCCGAGCCGCAGCAGGAGCAGGAGGACCGCGGTCGCGATGACGGTGAGGAGCAGCCCCACGGCGATGCCATTGAAGCTGCGTCCGCTGAACTCCTTGGCGAGTGCTCCATGCAACCGGACCGAGAAGTCAGCGGCGACCTGCTGGCGTGTGCGCCCCGTGGGATCGGCGTCGGCGTCGGTCACCGACGCAATGGTCTTGTCGCCCACGAGCACGTCGGTCGTCCGGTCGCGCTCGATCACCCGGATGGCATCCAGCGCGTCCGACGAGCCGGCAGCGACGTCCGCGATGCGCTTCTCGATGGCGGCCGCGCGCTCCGGTGGGGCCAGGGTGCCGATCGGCGCGCGGACCTGGAACAGCACTTCGCCGCGGAAGGTGACGTCGACGCTGCTCTGGACGGGCACTCCCTCGGGGACCTGCGCGCGCACCGGAACGGCCGTGGCCGTTGCGACAAGGACCACGGCGCCCGCGGCGAACGATCGACCGAACGTCAGGCGGAGGCTCACCGGCACAAGGCAACGTCACGGCTGAACCGTTGTCAATGCGGCCGACGCCCGACACATTGACAGCGATGCCACGCAATTCCTCGATCGCGAAACGCCTGCTGCCGATTGTCCTTCTCACCGGGGGGTGCAACCTCGGTGGCGGCTCCTCGGCGCGATCGGTCCCGGCCACTGACGTGATCGTCCGCCCGGCCGCGCTGACGCTCCGCGCCGGCGAGTCCTCCCAGCTGGCCGCGCAGGCCAACGACACGACCGGACAGCCGATCGGTGGAGCGGCGCTTCGCTACGAGTCGCTGGCGCCAACGCTCGTTCACGTCACCGCCAGCGGCGCGGTGACGGCGATGGGACCGGTGGGAGCGGGGTCGGTCAGCGTTGCCAGCGACTCCGCGCACCGGTTCGTCGGCGTCGTGGTGCTCGCGGGCGCGCCGCGCTTCGTGACGGTCCTCGCCGGCGGCAACCAGTCGGGGCCCGTCGGCAGCACCTTGCCGGAGCCGCTTTCGTTGCGGGTCACCGATGCGTATGGCAACCCCGTCGTCAGGGCAACGGTGTCGTTCCAGGTCGGCAGCGGGGGAACCATTGAACCCGGGAACGCGACCACCGACGCTTCCGGCGTGGCGCGGGCGATCTGGACGCTTGGTCACGCCGCCGGGGTCCAGGTGGTGACGGCCGACATTGACAGCGTGACCGTGAGCGCCGAGGCCACGGCCGAACCCGGCGCGCTCGCGTCTGTCGAGCCCCTCGGGGTGCTGCGCGGGCGCGTGAGCGCGGGCGACACCGTACCGGTTCGCCTCCGTGCGCGTGACGCCTTCGGGAACGGTGTCCCGCGCGTGCTCGTCACGATCACGGTGGCCGCGGGGGAGGGGAGCGTCGACTCGTCGCGCATCGAGACGGCGGCTGATGGCCTCATCGACACCCGGTGGGCCACCGGAACGCGCGCGGGAGAGAACGTGCTTGTCGTGCACGCCAGCGAAGCGCGGGACACGACGTTTCGTATCACCGTCCGGACCGTCGGCGGCCGGCCGGCCAGCCTGACGCTGGTGGCTGGCGACGCCCAGCGCGCCGACAGCGGCACCGCGGTGCGGGTGCCGCCACGCGTACGCGTCGCGGACCGGTTCGGCAACCCGGTCGCGTCGGCCCGGGTCAGGTTCGTAGTGTCCGCGGGCGGCGGAAGCGTCGAGCCGCCGGAGGCGATTACCGACGAGCAGGGCGTTGCGGCGGTCGGTTCCTGGCGACTGGGCGCGCGGGGCGAAAACATCCTGTCGGCCAGCGTCGAGGGCGTGGCTGACACCGTTCGCGTCACCGCCCGGTCCGTCGGGCGCTGAGGTCGCGCTCCATCCAGGCGGGCCCCGCAGGGCACGCGCTGGCGGCAGCGGGGAATCCCCGAGGAGCGTCGGTCACCCCTCGCTGGACACCACGGGGCGCGCCAACGAACGTACGACAACAGAGACCTTCAACCCGACGGAGTGCGATGCCACGATCTGCAAAGAAGCTCGCGGCGCGGCGGGAGCGGCGCGTCGCGCTCCCCGAGGCCGTGCCCAAGGACGGGAAGGCGGGTCGCGGGCGCACCACGGCGACGACCACGCCCCTTGCCATCCGGGCGCACGGCGTTGCGGTGACGGCCGCGACGCGGGCCTTCGCGCGCGAGCGCGCCGGCTTCAACCTCTCGAAGTTTGCGCTCTACGTGGAGCGGGTCACGCTGTACCTGGAGGACCTCAGTGGGCCGGTGGGCGCTCCCCTGGTGGCGTGCCGGGCGGTGATCGCCGCCTCGCGGCTCGAGCCGATCGTGGTGGAGACGACGAGCGCCGATGTGCGCGACGCGATCGAGCGCACGCTCGAGCGCAGCGAGCGGACGCTGCGCCGCGCCGTCGAGCGCATCGAGCGGCGGAAGACCCGCGGCTGACCGCGCCGCGGGCCCCCGCCGGCGTCAGCTCGCCCGGGGAAGTGCGCTCAGTGCATCCTCCACGGGACGGTCGAAGTGGACGTCGAGCTGCGGGAAGGCGATGACGATCTCCTTCTCCTTGAACGCCCACCAGATGGCGTCGTACATGTCCGACTGCCGCCGGCGGGCGAGCCACGGCTCGTTGGTGTACGCCGAGACCTCGAAGTTGACGGAGTTGTCGCCGAAGCCGATGAGCAGCACGATCGGGCGGGGCTCCGGCGTGCGCCAGTGGAGGTCGGACGCCACCTGCTCGAGGGTTCGCTTCACGAGGGCCATGTCGGAGCTGTAGGTGACGCCGACCGCAACGCGCAGGCGGTACAGCGAGTTGTTGAGGGTATAGTTCTTGACGGTGCTCTGCACGAGCAGCGAGTTGGGGACGATGATCTCCTCGAGGTCGCGCGAGCGCACCTGGGTGGCCCGGATGCCGATGCGTTGCACCTGCACCACGACGTGCTCGATCTCGAGGATGTCGCCCGGCTTGATCGTGCGCTCCAGGAGCAGGATCATCCCGGCGACGAAGTTCTGGGCGATGTTCTGCATGGCGAACCCGATCGTCACCGCGAAGACGGCGCCGGCGGCGAACAGCGCATTGAGCTGGATGCCGGCGGTCTGGAGGGCAACGGCCACGCCGATGAGCATCACCGTGTAGTGGGTGAGCCTGGGAGCGAGCTCGACGCTCCCCGAGGCCGCGATCTGCCGGTGGCTCAGGAAGCGGCGGATGCCGGCCTGCAGGGCGCGCGAGACGCCGTAGGTCACCACGAGCACGGCGGCGAGCACGGCGATCGTGGAGAGCGTGATCGACTGGGTCCCGATCTTGAACAGCTCGGTATTGATGAGGGGCGGGTTCGCGGTCGCCTGGATCATCGGGGGCTCGCGGAAAAAGGGGTGAGGGAACGTGCCGGGGAGGCCGGAATCGGGCTGCGCACCGCGGGCGATGCGCTGTGGACAGTCGGGGTCGCCGCAGCGTGCACCACCATGCCACCGCGGGCCCCACCGGGCAAGCCGGGCGGGGCGGCGCCGGATCGTTAGGCTTCGGCGCGGGGCCGCCGTCCGGCGGCCGGCGCCACCACGGCGGCCGCGGCCGGGACCGGCGCCTGCAGCAGCGGGGCGAGCCAGCGCCCGGTCCAGGAGAACGGTGCCTCCGCGATCGCCTCCGGTCGCCCCATCGCCACCACCTCGCCGCCATCGCTGCCGGCGTCCGGCCCGAGGTCGATGATCCAGTCCGCCAGCTTGATCACCTCGAGGTTGTGCTCGATGAGGAGCACCGTGTGGCCGGCCGCGATGAGTCGGTCGAAGACCCCGGCGAGCTTGCGGATGTCCTCGAGATGGAGGCCGGTGGTCGGCTCATCCATGATGTACAGCTTGCGGCCGCCATGACGCTCGGCCATCGCCAGCTCGCGTGCGATCTTGATGCGCTGTGCCTCCCCGCCGGACAGCGTCGTCGCCGGCTGGCCGAGGCGCAGGTACCCCAGGCCCACCTGCTGGAGGTGCCAGAGCGCCTGGCCGAGCTTCTCCTCCATGGGAAAGAAGCGGATGGCCTGGTCGACCGTCATCCGCAGCACGTCGTCGATCGAGCGCCCCCGCACCCGCACCTCGAGCACCTCGGGCTTGAAGCGCCGTCCGGCGCAGTGCTCGCACGGCACCAGGACGTCGGCCATGAAGACCATCTCGACCTGCAGCTGTCCCGCGCCCTCGCAGTGCTCGCAGCGCCCGCCGGCCACGTTGAAGCTGAACGTGCCCGGGGTGTAGCGGCGCTGGCGGGCCAGTGGCTCCGCCGCGAACAGCCGCCGGATCTCGTCGTACGCCTTGACGTAGGTCACCGGGTTGGAGCGGGGCGTGCGGCCGATCGGCTCCTGGTCGACGAGCACCACCGCATCCAGTCCCTCGGTGCCGGAGAGCGCACGATACTCGCCGACCTGCTCGCCCAGGTGGCGCTTGGCGCTGTCGACCCCGATGAGCTTCGTCTCGAGGGCGCGGTACAGCACGTCGTGCACCAGCGTGCTCTTGCCCGACCCGGAGACGCCGGTGACGACCGTCAGTGTGCCTAACGGCACCTCGATGTCGACGCCCTTGAGGTTGTGTGCGCGCGCGCCCTCCAGCCGCAGGCGCCGGGTCCCGAGGGGACGCCGCCGCGCCGGCAGCGGGATGTCCCGCTCCCCGGTGAGGTACTTCCCGGTGAGCGGGGACTCGCCGGCGCGCGAGATCGGCCCGGCAAAGACAACGTCTCCGCCGTGCTCCCCGCTCCCGGGGCCGAGCTCGATCATGTAGTCGGCGCTCCGGATCGCCTCCAGGTCGTGCTCCACGACGAGCACCGTGTTCCCCGCGTCCCGGAGCCGCGTCAGGAGGGCCAGGAGCCGGCCCATGTCGCGCGCGTGCAGCCCGATGGACGGCTCATCGAGCACGTACAGGGTGTCGACCAGGCGGGAGCCCAGTGCGTTGGCCAGGGTGATGCGCTGCGCCTCGCCGCCGCTCAGCGTGCGTGTCGCCCGCTGCATCGTCAGGTACGTCAGTCCCACGTCGCGGAGGAAGCGCACCCGGTCGAGTGCCTCGCGCAGGACGTGCTGCGCGACCTGTCGCTCGAAGTCGGTCAGCGTGATGCCCTCGAGCCACGCCAGCAACCGGTCCACCGGAAGGCCCGCCACCTCCGCGATCGTCGCGCCGGCGACGCGCACCGCGAGCGCCTCGGCGCGGAGCCGCGTACCGTGGCAGTCGGGGCACTCCTTCGCCGACTGGTACTGCCGCAGGAAGACCCGGATGTACTGCTTGTAGCGCTTCGCCTCCAGGTCCTCGAGGAACGGCAGGATTCCCTTGAATCCGCGGGCCCCGGCGCGCAGGAGCTTCTCGCGCTGCGGGGCGGTGAGTCGGCGCCACGGAACGTCCACCGGGATGCCCTCGCGCCTGGCGAAGTCGGCCAGGGCGCGCCGGCGATTGTCATAGCGGGGCTTCGTCCAGGGATCAATAGCCCCGTCCCGGAGCGTGCGCTCGGGGTTCGGTACGATGAGCGACTCGTCGTACTCGAGTACCGCCCCGAATCCGTTGCAGCGCGGGCAGGCGCCGCGCGGGTTGTTGAATGAGAAGAGCTGTGGCGATGGCGTGGCCGCCACCGTGCCGTCGTCGGGGCACTCGAAACGCTCGGTGAACCGGTGCGGCACCAGGCGGGAGCGGGCGTCCGCCGCGCCTGCATGGGACAGGGCGTCCCCGCCGGCCGCGCCGCGTTCGTCGACAAGGACGACGCACGCTCCCTCTCCCTCGCGGAACGCCGTCGCCACGGCCTCCGCCAGGCGCCCGGCGACCTTCGAGTCGGCGGTCAGCCTGTCGGTCACGACGAGCAATTCCGCGGCACCGGTCAGCGACACACCCTCGGCGTCGAGCGCATCGAGTTCCACCGGGCGACCGTCGGCAACGACGCGCAGGAATCCCTGGGCTCGCAGGTTCTCGGCCACGACCGCGTCGGTGACGCGGGAGGACAGGATGAGCGGAAAGGTGACGAGGAATCGCGTGCCGGGCGCGAGCCGGAGGATCTCGTCACTCACCGACTGCACGGTGTCGGGGCGAAGTTCGCGACCGCAGCGGGGGCAGAACGTCCGGCCGATGCGCGCCCACAGCAGGCGGAGGAAGTCGTAGATCTCGGTGGCGGTGCCCACGGTGGAGCGCGAGGAGCGGGTGGGGTTCTTCTGCTCGATGGCGACGGCCGGGGAGATGCCGTCGAGCCCGTCGACGTCGGGCTTTTCCATGCGCTCGAGGAACTGGCGGGCGTACGCCGACAGCGATTCGACATATCGTCGCTGCCCCTCGGCGTAGATGGTGTCGAAGGCAAGCGACGACTTCCCGGACCCGGAGGGACCGGTAACGACCGTTAGGCTCCGCCGGGGGATGGAGACGTCGATTCCCCGCAGGTTGTGCTGACGGGCCCCCCGGACGATGATGGCGTCCTTCACGCCGTCAAAGCTAACCGCCGGGTCGCGCTCCCCGCCGGGGACGGGGGGCGTGGGGCAAGTGCAGACGAATTCGCTGCTTGCGGCCCTCACGGTTGGAGGAATAGTTTCCGGCTCCGATTGCGGAGGCCGCATGGTGTTCCCGACGTCGCCGACGGGCGGGTGCCATCGTTCTTCGCGTGTGATCGCCAACTCTCCCCCATGCCCTATCTCCAGCTCGAGAACCGGCAGTATCCGCTTCTGGAAGGGGAAACACGCTTGGGAGGGAGTGAGGAGGCCGACGTGCGCCTGCCGGCGCGCCCCGATGGCGAGCCGGTCGACGCGGTGATCACCGTTGACACCGACCTCACCGCCTCGGTGCGCCGACTCGGGCAGTCGGCCGCGATCGAAATCAACGGCGTGGCACTGGCAACGCAGCCCACGCCGCTTTTTCATGGAGATCGTCTCGACATCAATGGAGTCGCCCTGGTGTTCGGCGACGAGGCGCAGGCGGGAGCGACAAGGCAGGTCGCCATCACGACCGCCGAGGCGCCCGATTCGGCCTCTGCTCCGGCGGCGCGACGCTCGCGCACCGGTGGGCGTATCATCTCGCTCACCGATGGCCGGGAGTATACCGTGCGCCCCGACGGGCTCACGCTCGGGCGCGATGCCGGCTGTGACGTGGTGATCGCCGCCAACGAGGTCTCCCGGCGCCACGCGCGCATCGAGCTGCGCCCGGACGGCTATGTGCTGCTCGACATGAGCACCAACGGCATCCTGCTGAATGGCTCTCGTATCAAGGGAAGCCGGTCCCTCGGCGGCGGCGACACGATCCGCATCGGGCCGGAGGAATTCCGCTTCCACGCGGACGTCGCCGGAGAATTGGCGGCGACGCTGTCTCCGCCACCGCCGCCGCTTCACGTGCCTCCCCGCCCGCGCTCGCTCGCGGCCGAGGCGCCTCCTCCGTCGGCGTCGCCGCCGGTGACCTCCGAGCACGGGATGGATGGTGGTGCGGACGCGCAAGCGGCGAGTGCGCAGGCTGTTGCGCCTGCGTCGGTGGGGCCTCGGCCCGATTCCGTCGCCCCGCCGGTAAGTCCCGCGCCCGTCCCCGCCGCCCCGCTGGCGAGTCCCGCGCCCGTCCCCGCCGCTTCGCCGGCGAGTCCCGCGCCGCCCGCGCCGCCCGCGCCGCCCGCGCCGCCCGCGCCGCCCGCGCCGCCCGCGCCGCCCGCGGCTGCCCCCGCCGGCAGTGGGGCTGTGGCTGGTTCCGGGGAGGCAGTCCGCGCCGCGCCCCGCCGCCCGGTCCTCGCGTCGCTCGAGATCATCAATGAAGGGCCCACCAAGGGAACGCGCTACCAGGTCGTCGAGAGCCTGACCCACGTCGGGCGCGGCCCGCATAACGACATCGTCATCACCGACGAGAGCGTCTCCGATTCGCACGCCAAGCTGCAGCGCCGCGAGGCCGGGTGGTTCGTGGTCGACATGGACTCCACCAACGGCACCTACGTGGGTGGGGAGCGCGTGCACGGCGAGGCGCCCCTGCAGGCCACCACCGACCTCCGCTTCGGCGGCGTAAAGCTGCTGTTCCGCACCGCGTCCTCGCCCGCCGAGGCCGGCGGCGGAACACGGGTCATCGTGCGCTACCACCCGCCAACGCCTTCCTCCGCCGAGACCGTCGGCGAGGAAGCGGTACCATCGCCCACCGAACCGACGGACGCCGAAGCCGCGTCGGAGGGGTTGCCCCGCACGCTGGTGGCGGCCGTCCTCCTGCTCGCTGCCGCGGTGATCTACCTCATCCTCCGCACACTCTCCTAGTGGAGCTCACGTTCGCCGCCCGCAGTGACGTGGGCATGATCCGGTCGGGGAACGAGGACGCCTTCTTCGCGCACGCGACGAAGGAACGCGGCCTCTTCATCGTGGCCGACGGCATGGGTGGGCACGCGGCCGGTGAGGTCGCGAGCGAGATGGCCGTCCAGATCTGTTCGCGTGAACTGAACGACCTGAAGGACCTGCATCGCGAGGAGTCGCGCGTGCGGCTCGCCGAGGCAATCCGTCTCGCGAACCGCGCCATCTACGACAGGACCCTCGCCGAGAGCGACAAGCAGGGCATGGGGACGACGGTCTCCATCCTCATCGTCGCGGGGGCGCGATACATCATCGGCCAGGTCGGCGACTCGCGCATCTACCTGCTGCGCGATGGCGCCCTCCGCCAGCTCACCAAGGATCATTCGTACGTCCAGGAGCAGGTCGATGCCGGACTGCTCACGCCGGAGCAGGCGCGCTATCACCCGTACAGCAACGTCATCACCCGCTGCGTGGGTGCCAGCGAGGAGGTTGAGCCCGACGGCTTTGCCGGGGAGCTCCGCGTCGGCGACGTCTTCCTCGTCGCCAGCGACGGTCTGACGGGCATGGTCGACGACCGCCGGCTGCAGCAGCTCCTCCTGTCGCGGGCGTCGGCTGGCCGGCTCGTCGACGCGCTCATCGCCGAGGCGAACTACCGCGGCGGGCTCGACAACATCACCGCGGTCATTGTCCAGATCGCGGCAATCGACTCGCCAGGCTCCGACGAGACCACCGCCGAGGCGCCGGCGCTGCCCGACGCCGAACCGGGCGCGCGTCCCACCGGTCCGGCTGCCGGATCGTAGTCGTGGCCGACGAGACGGTGGGGACGCTCGCCGAGCTCTACCTCGGCAACATCCTGTACGCCCTGGAGCTGGCCGCCCTCGGGCTGGAGTCCCAGGGCAAGACGCGGGACGCCGCGTTCTACAGGGCGATCGCGCGAAAGCTCGCGGAGGCGCACGGGCGCGCCGCGCGTGCCGGGGAGTAGCGGCCAGTCGCCCCGGCGCCGGTGCCCGGCGTCAGTGCCCGAGCAACCTGTCGCTGGCGGTGATCCGCCGCAGGACCTCGGCGCGCGGCAGCGCCACGAAGGCCAGGACCTCGCGGCGGGACAGCGGCACGCTGCGGGCGACGAAGACCCGGAGCCAGCGCGCCGAGCGATACAGCTCGTTCGAGAGCAGCGGGAGGTTGATGGCGCCCTCGAGGCCCTCGCCCGTCAGGCGACGGACCTCGCCGTTGCGGCGGAGCACCAGCAGGTCGAGGTCGAGCATCAGGGTCTTCTCGGGGTAGTCGAGCAGCAGCTCGCCGGCGTGCAGACCCAGTTCCCTCGCGAGCGCGTTCTCGGCGGCCACGGCCAGGGCGCGGTCACTGGCAATCCACTCCGGCGCCTCCCCCGCCAGCTCAGCGCTGGGGCATTCGAAGGCGCGCTTGTACAGCCGCCGTTCCCGCAGCCCGCGCAGGAGGTTCGAGGGGAACGTCTCGTCGAGGCGATGCAGCAGCTGCTCGTCGCTGTACGCCGCCAGCTCGTTGACACCGAGCGCCCCGGCGGTGATGGCCTCGTCGACGAGTCGCTTGTACATGGCGGTGGCGCTGCGGACCGCATGATGCCAGTACACGTTGCGGTACATCTGGTACTTGGCGAACAGCAGCGATTCCAGCGCCGACAGCCCCTTCTCGGTGACGCCGGTGACGAGGCGGCCCGTTCCGGGCTCGGGAAGGAGGGTGAGGGAGTGCAGCAGGCGGTCGACGTCGATCTCGCCATAGGGGACGCCGCACATGAAGGCGTCGCGCCGGAGGTACTCGATCTTGTCGAGGTCGATGGATCCCGAGATCAGGCCCTGCAGCGGGCTCTCGCTCGCGCCGCGAATGAGCGCTGCCACCCGCGCCGGGGCGTCGTCGCCGATGCGGTCGCGCAGCACGCCGGCAATCTCGCCTTCCATGAGGAGCGAGCGGGCCACGTCCTCGTGGTGCGGCGCCCCGATCTCCTCCAGCGCGTGCGAGAACGGGTAGTGGCCGATGTCGTGCAGGAGCGCCGCGGCGCGGATGAGCGCGGTGTCGCGGCGCAGGTCGCCGTGGAGGTCACCGCGCTGGTCGAGCAGGGCGAGGGTACGGCCGGCCAGGTGGCAGGCGCCTAACGCATGCTCGAAGCGGGTGTGGGTGGCACCGGGATAGACCAGGTAGGCGAGGCCGAGCTGGCGCACGTAGCGCAGCCGCTGGAACGCGCGGGTATCGACGAGGCGGAGGGCCACCTCGTCGAGGCTGATGTTGTTCCAGACCGGGTCCCGGATGATGTCGAACACCCTAGCCCCTGCGCGGGGGCCGTCGTCGCGCCGGCGTCGCCCGGGTTCCTCGCCGGCTAGCGGGGACCGGCGGCAACGATCTCCGGGTCGACGTCGCCGAACTTCCCGAAGTTCTTCCGGAACATCTCCGCGAGCTTGTGCGCCTGCGCGTCGTACGCCGCGCCGTCGCTCCACGTGCGACGCGGGATCAGCACCTGGAGCGGCACCCCGGGCACGTGCGTCGGGATCGTGAGGCCGAACACCGGGTCGACCTCCGTCGGGGCGCTGTCGAGCGCGCCCGCCAGGGCGGCGCGCACCATCGCGCGGGTGTACGACAGCTTCATCCGGCTCCCGACGCCGTACGGTCCCCCGCTCCAGCCGGTGTTCACGAGCCAGACCCGCGAGCCGTGGCGGTCGATCAGCTGGCCAAGCATCTCGGCGTACCTGGTGGGGTGCCAGACGAGGAAGACGGCGCCGAAGCACGAGCTGAATGTCGCCTGCGGCTCGGTGACTCCGCGCTCGGTGCCCGCCACCTTGGCCGTGTACCCCGACATGAAGTAGTACATCGCCTGCTCACGCGACAGCCGCGAGATCGGCGGCAGCACGCCGAAGGCGTCGGCGCTGAGGAACACGATGTTGCGCGGATGGCCGCCGCGCCCCCCGGGCACGTGGTTCCTGATGTACGGCAGCGGGTACGATGCCCGCGTGTTCTCGGTGATGGACTGGTCGTCGAAGCGCACGCGGCGCGTCGCCGGGTCGAGCACCACGTTCTCCAGGATGGTGCCGAACATCTGGGTTGTTGCGAAGATGTCCGGCTCCTGCTCCGGGGACAGGTTGATCACCTTGGCGTAGCACCCGCCCTCGTAGTTGAAGACGCCGTGCTCGCTCCAGCCATGCTCGTCGTCGCCGATCAGGGAGCGATCGGGATCGGCCGAGAGCGTCGTCTTGCCGGTGCCCGACAGCCCGAAGAACAGCGCGGTGTCCCCCTGCGGCCCGATGTTCGCGGAGCAGTGCATCGAGAGCACGCCCTCGCGGGGCATCAGGTAGTTCATCACGGTGAACATCGACTTCTTCAGCTCGCCCGCGTACCGCGTCCCCCCGATCAGGATCATGCGGCGGGTGAGGTGCAGCACGATGAACGTGCCTGTGCGCGTCCCGTGGCGCTCCGGCTGGGCGTGGAACTCCGGGGCGTGCAGCACCGTGAAGTTCGGGTCGAACGTCGGCAGGTCCGATGCCTCGGGCCGGATGAACATGTTCCGGACGAACGCCGCGTGCCACGCATTGGGCGTGACGTAGCGGACGCTGAGGCGATGATCCCGGTCCGCCCCGCAGAACAGGTCCTGCACGTACAGGTCGCCGAGTGAATTGAGGTACGTCTGCACGTCGGCGAGCAGGAGATCGAACTTGTCCTCGGCGAACGGCTTGTTGACATTCCCCCAGTCGACGTCGCCCTCGGTCTCGGTTTCGCGCACCACGAACTTGTCGTTGGGCGAGCGTCCGGTGTGCGGCGCCGTCACGGCGACGAAGGGCCCCATGTCGGCAAAGACCCCCTCACCCCGGCGGGCGGCCCGCTCCATGAGGGCGGGAAGGACCAGGTTCCAGTGCACCTCACCCATTGGGTCGAGGCCCTGGTCCGCGAGGTCCCCAGTCGCCTGTTCGCGTCGCCTCGTTCTCGAGGGCTTCGCCTGAATCGCCATCAGTCCCGTCCCGGGTCTCAGAGAAGTGAGAACGCGCGGTCACTCACGGGTGGCGCCGATGCCTTCTCCGTCCCGGCCCGCGAGCGATCCTGCGCGTCCACGACGGCCACCGCCGCCATGTTCACGATGTCCTGAACGTCGGCGCCGTGCTCGAGCACGTGGACCGGCTTCGCCATGCCCACGAGAATCGGCCCGATTGCGGTCGCCCCGCCCAGATGTCGCAGCAACTTGTACGCGATGTTGCCGGCGCTCAAGTTGGGGAATATCAAGACGTTGGCGGGTTCTTTCAAGTCGCTGAACGGGAACGAGCCCGCGAGCGTCGCGGCATCGACAGCCGTGTCCGCCTGCATCTCCCCGTCCACAATGAGCTTCGGGTCCCGCTGCTTCATCAGCTGCACGGCCTTGCGGACGCGCTCGGTTTCCTCGGTTCTCGCCGAGCCGAAGTTCGAGAACGAGAGCATTGCCACGCGCGGTTCGATGCCCATGGAACGCACGACGCGCCCCGCCGAGAAGCCGATCTGGGCGAGGTGCTCGGCTGTCGGGGCGATGTTCACCGTGGTGTCGGCACAGAAGACGACCCGGTTCCGCCAGACGAGCATGTACATGCCGCTCACGATCCCGGTCTTGGGGTGCGCCCCGATGACCTCGAGCGCGGGACGCAGGGTCTCCGGGTACGTCGTCGTCATCCCGGAGATCAAGGCGTCCGCCTCACCGCGCGCTACCATCACGCAGCCGTAGTAGTTGCCGTTGTAGATCAGGCGCCGCGCCTCGGCGAGGCTCATCCCCTTTCGCTGCCGGCGCGTCCAGAGGTGCTCCGCGTACGCGTCGCGGTTGGCCGACGTGGCCGGCTCCTCGATGACGATGTCGTCGAGGCGGATGTGGTCCGCGGCGGCCTTGGCCTCGATGCGCTCCCGGTTGCCCAGGAGGATCGGCTGCGCGATGCCATCATCGACAAGGATCCGCGCGGCGCGGATCATCTTGCGCTCCTCGCCCTCGGGGAAGACGACCCGCCGCGGGTCGCTGGTGGCCCGGGTCACGATGCCGCTGAGGATTCCGCGCGCCCGGCCGAGGCGCGCCTCGAGCTGTTCGCGATAGGTGTCGACCTCGATGAAGTCGCCGGCCACTCCGCTGGCAACGGCCGCCCACGCCACGGCGGGCGCCACCCACAGCAGCACCCGGGGGTCGAAGGGGAAGGGGATGAGGTACTCGCGGCCGAACGTGATCCGCTTGAGCCCGTAGAGGGCGGCGACGCTCTCGGGCACGGGCTCCTTGGCCAGCAACGCGAGCGCCCGGGTGGCGGCCATCTTCATCTCCTCGTTCACCTCGGAGGCGCGCGCGTCGAGCGCGCCGCGGAAGATGAACGGGAATCCGAGGACGTTGTTCACCTGGTTGGGATAATCGCTGCGCCCGGTGGCGACGATGGCGTCGTTGCGGACCGCGTGCACCTCCTCGGGGAGGATCTCCGGGGTCGGGTTCGCCAGCGCGAAGACGAGCGGGTCGCGTGCCATGGTGGCGACCATTTCGCCGGTGACCGTGCCGGGCCCGGAGAGCCCGACGAAGACGTCGGCGCCGACAAGCGCATCGGCGACGGTGCGGGCGTCGGTCTTGTTGGCGAAGCGCGCCTTGTAGGGATCGAGGCGCGCCCCGCGCCCTTCATAGATGACCCCGGCCCGGTCGCAGAGGATGATGTTCTCGTGCTTCACGCCGAGCCGCTCGTAATGCATCGCCGTGGCGATCGCGGACGCCCCGGCGCCGGAGAAGACGACGCGCAGGTCCTCGAGGCGCTTGCCGACGATCTCGGCGGCGTTCAGGAGGGCTGCGCCGGAGATGATCGCGGTGCCGTGCTGGTCATCGTGAAAGACGGGGATATGCATCGTCTTTCGCAGCGTCTCCTCGATGTAGAAGCACTCGGGCGCCTTGATGTCCTCGAGGTTGATGCCGCCGACCGTCGGCTCGAGAAGCTGGCAGAACCGGATCACGTCGTCAGGGTTTTCGGACCCGACCTCGAGGTCGAAGACGTCGATGTCGGCGAACGTCTTGAAGAGGTTCCCCTTGCCTTCCATGACCGGCTTGCCCGCGAGCGCGCCGATGTTGCCGAGGCCCAGCACCGCCGTGCCGTTGGTGACGACGGCGACGAGGTTCCCCTTGGCCGTGTACTTGTAGGCGTCGTTCGGGTTCTTCTCGATCTCCAGGCAGGGATCGGCGACCCCGGGCGAGTAGGCGAGGGAGAGGTCCCGCTGGTTGGTGAGCGGCTTGGTCGGGATGACCGCGATCTTGCCGGGGCGCGGCAGGGCGTGGTATTCGAGGGCGTCAGTCCGTTTCATGGAACAAAGATAGGCAGGGGAGGGCGTCGGAGGGCTCAGGGTGAGCTGGGTCGCCGCGTCTCCAATCTCCCATGCCGCCGGGCTCCGCTCCTTCCTATGGTTCCCTGACGGGAGGTAGGGGATACGCCTTGCCGAGTTCCTCGACGTACTCCCCGAAGAGCCCCTTGATGCCGCTGAACTCCCGCTGGACGACCTGGCGGTAGTCTTCCCGCGTGGCGAACTCGTAGAGCAGCGCGGCCATGGCCTGGGCGTCCACCAGGAAGCCCTGGTGCCCGACGTCCGTGGTGGCGTCCGCGAGCATCTCGTAGGTGTGATTGCCGCCGTTCGAGGACCAGGCCGTGAAGCCGAGGCCGGGGATCTGGCTGGAGACGCTGCCGGTCTCCTCGAAGCCCTGGGGCTTTCCCGGAGCCGCGTTCACCTTGCCGGCGCCGTAGCGCTTCATCAGGGCGAAGCCGACATCGGCCAGCGTCGCCACCGAGATGCCGTCGCGAAGCTGGCCGTAGTTCTCGATCTTCACCCTGGTGCCGGTGCCGAGCGCGGCCGCGCGGGCGGCGTCGTCGACCATCGCCTTCACCTGTGCCAGGTACACCTGGTCGGGGTAGCGGATGTAGAAGTCGGCCACGGCACGGTCGGGAACCACGTTAGGCGCCTTGCCGCCCTCGGTGATGATCCCCTGGATGCGCGTCTCCGGCCGCATGGTCTTGCGCAGCCCGTCGATGTTGTCGAAGAGGTGGATGACGGCGGTGAGGGCGTCGCGGCCCTCCCAGGCGGTCATCTGGTGCGCCGGGGCGCCGGAGAAGATGTAGTGGACCCCGTCGATGTTGAGGCAGCAGGTGCCGAAGCCGGGCGCCGGGCGCGACGTGGCGGTGGTGGAGTGCGACCGCACGATGATGTCGGCGCCCTTGAAGATCCCGGCCTCGTACATCACGGTCTTGGCGACCGGCGGCATCATTTCCTCGCCCGGCGTGCCATACACGGTGACGGTCCCCGGCGTCTTCGACGCGGTGAGGAACTCCGCGACCGCGGCGGCGACGGCGAGCCCCACCGGCCCCTGGGCGCTGTGCTGGTCGCCATGGAAGTCGCCGGTGGTCCCGCGCAGCGCGTCGTACTCGACGATCACGCCGAGGTTCGGGCCCGGCGTGCCGCGCGTGTACCGGGCGACGAACGCGGTGGAGAGGCCGGCGACGCCCGTGTCCACGGCTGAAGCCGTGCGCGCGGAGCCAGTCGATGAGGAGCTTCGGACCGAGCGGTGCTCCTCGAACCCGTGCTCGGGGTGGCGGGTGATATCGTCGCTCATCGCCAGCAGCTCCTGTTCCATGAGCTGCTTCGCGCGGGCGGCCACCCGGTCGCGGGCCGCGTCGGTTCCCGTTAGGCGCGCCACCAGCGCCGGGACGTCGAGCGACTGCTCCAGCGTCGCGAGCTTCGCCACCACCGGCGCCGCGGCGGCGCGTTCCGTGGGCGTTTCCTGGGCCGCGAGCGTCGCCGGCAGCAGCGCGACGCCGATCACCATGCGCATGAGGTTCATCGTCGGTTCATGTCAAGGGATGAAACTTCGTTAGGCCCGGGGAGGACGACGCCGGCGCCCGAACCCGCACCCGCTGCCCGTTGCCGGACCGCTCATCGATCCAGTGCCTCGATCTTCGCCACGCGCGCGGCGTGTCGGCCGCCCTCGAATGGTGTCCGCAGGAACGTCTCCACAATCTCGTGCGCCAGGCGGACGCCGATGAGCCCGCCGCCGAGGGTCAGGACGTTGGCGTCATTGTGGGCGCGGGCGTTCGCCGCCGTCGTCACGTCGTGGCACGGCGCGGCGCGCACGCCGCGCACCTTGTTGGCGACCATGCCGCTCCCGATTCCCGCCCCGTCGACGATGATGCCGAACCGCGCCGCGCCGCTCGCCACCGACCGCGCCACCGGGAGCGCCGTATCGGGGTAGTCGACCGCAGCGGTGTTCTTCGTACCGTGATCCACGACCGCATGCCCCTGCTCGCGCAGCCGCCTCACGATCTCGTCCTTGAGGGCGAGCCCGCCGTGGTCGGCGCCCACCGCGATCCGCAGCGGCGAGGCTGCGACGTCGTCAGAGGGAGCGACCGCGGGCACCGGTGCGACCGCCGCCGGTTCCACGCGTGGCGCCTCGTCGCGTGGCGCGTCCTTGTTCGCGATTCCCCGCGAGGCGGCGTGACCCATCCCGCGCAGCGCGATCCCCATCGCACGCGCCAGGTCGACGGCACTCGGCGTGACGGCGGCTCCGTCGACGTCGATCTGCGGCGCCTTCTCGCGCGCCGCGCGCCGCACGTCCCGCTCGGTGACAACCCTTCGACGTGACATTCTGCAGCTCAATGAATCGATACGAGCAGTCAAACCCAGGTACGCCCCGGAGCGGCAGGCGCGCGGCCGCGGCTCCGACGAATCTTGTCGCCTGCGAGTGGCACGCGCGAGTCGTCGTCGGCCGTCGCGTCGCGGCGGCGGCTGTCCTCGCGGTGTCCATGCTGGTAGCCGGGCCCGCCCGGGCGCAGGAAGCGCCCCCGGCGGACACGACGGTGGCGCCGGTCGCCACCGGGACCGGCGGCACGCCCGCACCCGGGCCGTCGGTCGCGGCGCTGCGGGTGGGATTCGGCGCGTTGCATGACAGCGCGGCGCGGCCCGTGCTCGACACCGTGGCCGGGGCGCAGGGCGGCCGGCAACGGCCCCGCGCCATCGAGTACAGCGACTGGTACAACCGGCGACTCACGATCCACCGCTGGGCGTCGTACGCCACGGTGCCGTTGTTCGTGGCGCAGTACCTCGCGGGACAGGAACTGCTCACCAAGAAGTACCAGGCGGCGCCGTGGGCGCGACAGTGGCACCCGGCGCTGGCGAACGGCATTGCCGCGCTCTTCACCGTCAACTCGGTGACGGGCCTGTGGAATCTCTGGGATGCGCGCCACGACCCCGCCGGCCGCGTTCCCCGCACGCTGCACAGCCTCCTCATGCTCGCCTCCGACGCCGGCTTCGTGCTCGTTGGACAGGTGCAGAATGACGGCGGGATCTCCGACGCGGCGCGCCAGCAGCACAAGCAGCGCGCCATCGCGTCGATGTCGGCTGCCATGCTCGGCTACCTCATCATGCTGCCACCGTTCCGGAGAAACTAGGATGCGCCACGAGGACGACCTTCGCGGGCCGGAGGGGCCCGATCACGATTGCGGCGTCTGCGGCGTTGAGCCCGGCCGCCGGGAGATGCTGCGCCAGTTGTTTCTCGGGGCGGCCGCGGCCTGGATCGCCGCCGGCGCCGCGCCGGCCACCGCCCT
Source organism: uncultured Gemmatimonadaceae bacterium (assembly GCA_963761075.1). GTDB lineage: Bacteria > Gemmatimonadota > Gemmatimonadetes > Gemmatimonadales > Gemmatimonadaceae > CAVXFN01. Next base: position 3,827,963 of record CAVXFN010000004.1, on the reverse strand, counting down.
GGCGGCCCCGCTCCGCTGGACCGAGCCGCTGCGCCGCCGCGGACCGACCGCTGCGTATCCCATTCCCGGTGCCGACGGCGCATCCGTCGACAAGCGCGAGCAAGTGATTCTCGTCAGGCACGAGGGCAGCGTCTACGCCTTCAACCTGTCCTGCCCGCACCAGAACACGGCGCTGCGCTGGGAGGCCGCCAGCGGGATCTTCCAGTGTCCCAAGCACCACTCCAAGTACCAGCCGGACGGGACGTTCATCTCCGGGCGGGCAACGCGCAGCATGGACCGCTTCGCCCTGCAGCGCGACGGCGAGGAGATCGTCGTCGACCTCGACCACCTGTACCAGCAGGACGAGAACCCGGCGGAGTGGGCCGCCGCCGTGGTGCACGTCTGAGGGCGCGCTGGGCCGGGCGATCCCGCAACGCGCCTAGCGTTTACCCCGAGGGCTGCGTACTCTAGGGCATCATGCGCCCGGCACCGCCCCCGATACCGACGCGCCGCAGCGGACTGAGGTCCGTCCTGCTGCGCATCCTGCTGCTGGTGCAGGTGGTGGTGGTGCTGACCCCGCTGGCGGAGGGTCGCGCCGGCGCCGGTGTCGTGGCCCACGTGGAGGCCCAGAGCAACGGGCACCACTACGAGCACGCCGAGGCCAACTGCGCGTACTGCGCGGCGCGATCGATTCACTCGGTGGCGGTGCCGGTGCCTGAGGCTCACCGGGCGCACGTGGCCCATGGCAGCCTCATTGTCGCCCGGGAGATCGAGCAGCCGTCGGCGGAGTCGGGCCCCCCACACCACTCGCGAGCGCCTCCCACGGTCGGCTGACCGCCGAATACCCGCCGCTCGCGCGATCCACCCTCGGGGTGGCGCGCTGGAGCGGCGCAGCCATTCCCGGGAGACACATGCGCACATGGACGACGCTGTGCGCGCTGGCGTGCCTTGCCAGCGCCGCATCGGCCCAGCAAGCGACCTCGGCCGGAGTGCCGGGGCGCCCGACGATACGCGCGGGACTCGACACCGTCCGCCTGACGAGACGTGACGCCATCGCCACGTCGCTGGCCCGCAACCCGCAGATCGAGGTGGTGCGGCAGCAGACGCTGCAGGCCCGCTCACGCCGGGTCCAGGCCGTGGCCGTGCCCGATCCGGCGCTGACCGCCTCCCTCGACAACCAACCCGGGCTGCTCAGCCTCGGCGGTGCGACGGAGAAGAACGTCGGCATCGAGCTCGCGGTGCCCTTTCCGGACAAGTTCCGGCTGCAGAACCGCATCGCCAGCGCCGACGTGCGGTCGGCCGACTTCCAGCTGGCGCTGGCGCGGCAGGACATCGCGGCCCAGGCGGCTCGCGCCTACGACGACCTGCTCCTGCAGCAGCGACACCGGCGCGATCTGCTGGAAGGCCAGGCGCTCGCGGACTCCTTCCTCGCCAAGGCCCAGGTGCGCTTCAACGCCGGCGCCGTGGCACGCCTCGACGTCATCAAGGCGCAGGTCGACGTCGCCCAGGCCCGCAACGACCTCATCGCCAACGAGCGCGACATCAGCAACGCCGAGGGGGCGCTCAACCGGCTCCTCGGCCGCCCGTTAGGCTCCGGGCTCGTCACCCTCGACTCGCTGGACACGCCGGCGGCGCTCCCCACCCTCGATCCGCTGGTCACCGCCGCCACCACGTCGCGACCCGAGATCGGCGACCTCGAGGCGCAGCGCGCCGGCGCCCGGGCCAGTACCGCGCTCACCCGCGAGTTCTGGCTGCCGGACCTCTTCATCGGCGCCTCGCGGGACTACGCGTCACCGGGCAGCCCGCTGTACACGGCCGGGGTCGCGTTCCCCATCCCGATCCTCTTCTGGCAGCACACCCGCGGCGAGATGGCCGAGGCACAGCAGCGCGAACGTGAGCTCTCGGCCTCCGCCGAGGACCTGGCCGCGGCGGTCGAGCAGGAGGTGCGTGAGGCATACGCCACCGCCGAGACCGCGCTGCGGCAGGCCGTCTACCTGCGAGATGACCTCGTCCCCTCGGCCCGCGAGGCCTTCCGGGTGGCGTCGGTCAGCTATGGGCTCGGCGGCTCCTCGGCACTGGAGGTGCTCGATGCCCGCCGCACGCTGCTCGATGCCGAGACGCAACTCGCCGAAGCCCTCGCCAACGCCAGCTCCGCGCGCAGCGACCTCGAACGCGCTGTCGGTCGCCCGCTCGACTCCTTTGCGCCCCCCTCCGGAGGTTCCCGTGACTAGTCCTTTCCGGCCCGCGGGCGCACTGGCGCTCATTGGCATGGTCCTCGCCGCCGCCTGTACGCGCGGTGGCGACACGACCGCCGCCGCCAACAGTCGCGCAGCGGCGGACTCGGCGTCGATGCGCGGCTTCGTGCTGAGCGACTCGCAACGGAGCCGCATCACCGTCGCCGAGGTCAAGGAGGCGCCGTTCCTTCCGATTCTCGAGGTCACCGGCAACGTCGCGTTCAATGGCGACTCGTCGACGCAGGTCCTGTCGCAGATCTCGGGACCGGTGAGCCGGATCCTCGTCCAGCCGGGCGCGATGGTGGGGGCCGGCGACGTGCTGGCGACGGTCTCCTCGCCCGACTTCGCGTCGGCGGTGGCGGACTACCGGAAGGCCGAGGCGGAGTGGCTCAACGCCAAGCGCATCGCCGACCGCGACGAGGAGCTGTTCAGGAACGACGCGCTGGCGCGCAGCGACCTCGATCAGGCGCGCACCGACCTCGCCGCCGCCACCGCCGACCTCGACGCGGCGGTCCAGCAGATGGGCGCCCTCGGCGTCGACAGCGCAACGATCGCCGCCATCCGCGACGGCAGGCAGGCGGCGCCGGTCCAGGGCGTCATTCGCGCGCCCATAGCGGGCACGGTCGTCGAGCGGCTCGTCACGCCCGGCCAGGTGCTCGAGGCGGGCGCCACTCCGACGTTCACGATTGCCGACCTGAAGACGATGTGGGTCTTCGCCAACGTCTACGGCGCCGACCTGGCGACGGTGCACGAGGGAGAGACCGCGGAGATCTTCAGCGACGCCGTCCCGACGCCGGTCACTGGCCGGATCGACTACATCGCCGCGCTCGTCGACCCGGCGACGAAGGCGACCTCGGTACGCATCATTGCCAACAACACCGGGCGGGTGCTGCGGCGCGACATGCTCGTGCGGGTGGTGATCCACGCCGACCGCCGTCGCAACGGCATCCTGCTGGCGGCGAGCGCCATCATCCGCGACGACGAGAACCTCCCGTTCGTGTTCATCGCGAAGGCCGACGGGAGCTTTGCGCGCCGCCGCGTCGAGCTGGGGTCCCACATCGGCAATACCTACGAGATCCGCAGCGGCCTCGCGTCCGGCGAGAAGGTGGTGCAGGACGGCGCGCTCTTCATCCAGTTCGCGGAGTCGCAATGAGCGCCGCGCCCAATGCCCCCTCCGGCCAGGGCGGCCACGCGCCGCCATCCGCGGTCCACCGGCTCGTCTCGGCGTCTCTCAACCAGCCGCTGCTGGTGCTGCTGTTCGCCGTGGTCGTGGCGCTGGCCGGGATCTGGTCGTTCTCGCAGCTGCCGGTCGACGCCTATCCCGACATCTCGCCGCCGGTGGTCGACATCATCACGCAGTGGCCGGGTCACGCCGCCGAGGAGGTCGAGCGGCTGATCACGGTGCCGCTGGAAAACGAGATGAACGGCGTGGAGCGGCTGCGCGTCGAGCGGTCGATCTCGCTCTTCGGCCTGTCGGACATCTCGCTCACGTTCACCGACAAGACCGACCCGTACTTCGCGCGACAGCGGGTCTTCGAGCGCCTTCCCTCGGCGTCGCTCCCCGATGGCGTCGATCCCGAGGTCGAGCCGCTGGTGGTCCCCTCAGGGCTGATCTACCGCTATGTGCTCGACAGCCCGGACCGGTCGGCGATGGAGCTCAAGATCATCAACGACTGGGTCCTGGAGAAGGCGTACCGCGGCGTGCCCGGAGTCGCTGCCCTGTCGGGACTCGGTGGCGAGACGATGGAGTACCACGTGGTCATCGACCCCATCCGGCTGGCCGGCGCGGGCCTCGGCATCGCCGACGTGGTGGCGGCGCTGGGCGCCAACAACTCCAACGCCGGCGGCGGTTTCTACACCGAGGGAGGACAGTTCTACTACGTCCGGGGCCTGGGGCGACTGGAGACGCTGGACGACATCGCCAAGGTCGTCCTGAAGGTCGACAACGGCCGCCCGGTCACGGTGCGCGACGTCGGCCGCGTGGAGATCGGCCACGCCCCGCGGCTGGGGCAGTTCGGGTTCAACGAGCGCGACGACGCGGTCGAGGGCGTGATCCTGATGCGCGTGGGCGAGCAGGCCCAGACGCTGCTCCAGCGCGTCGAGGCCAAGACCAACGAGCTCAACGCAACGGTGCTCCCGAAGGACGTGAAGATCCACCCGTTCTACGATCGCCGCGACCTGATCTCGCTCACCACCCGCACCGTGGAGGACAACCTGCTCCGCGGGATCCTGCTGGTGATCGTGATCCTGATCTTCTTCCTCTACGACATCCGCTCGGGTCTCATCGTCGCGGCGACGATCCCGCTGTCGCTGCTGTTTGCGTTCGTCGTGCTCGACCTGCGCGGCATCCCCGCGAACCTGCTCTCGATCGGCGCGATCGACTTCGGGATCCTTGTCGACGGCGGCGTGGTGATGGTGGAGAACATCTACCGGCAGCTGGCCTTGCGGCACGGTACCACCTACTCGATCAAGGCGGTCATCGCCGCGGCGGCCGCCGAGGTCGACCGGCCGATCGTCTACGCGATCGCCGTCATCGTGGCCGGGTTCCTGCCCATCTACGTGCTCTCGGGACCGTCGGGTCGGCTGTTCACGCCGATGGCGGACACGATGATCTACGCGCTGGTGGGTTCGCTGCTCCTGACCCTCACGCTGCTCCCGGTGCTGTGCATGCGCCTGCTGCGCGGCGGCGTGCGCGAGCGGAAGAACCCGGTCTTCGACAGGGTGCGCGACTGGTACGCGGTCACGCTCGACTGGAGCCTGCGCCACGGCCGCCTCGTCGTCGGGGGGTCGATCGCCCTGGCGGCGGCGGCCCTGGCTCTGACCTTCACCATCGGCGCCGAGTTCATGCCGCACCTGGACGAGGGGTCGCTCTGGGTGCGCGCCACCATGCCGTACACGATCTCGCTGGAGGAGTCGCAGAAGATCGTGCCGCAGATCCGGGCCATCCTGCGCTCGTTCCCGGAGGTCACCGACGTCGGCTCGGAGCACGGGCGTCCCGACGACGGGACCGACGCCGACCGGCTTCTTCAACGCCGAGTTCTTCGTCGGCCTCAAGCCGTACGGGGAGTGGAAGGGCCCGTATCACAAGAAGGCGGAGCTGATCGCGGCGATCGACAAGAAGCTCTCGAACTTCCCGGGCATCACGTTCAACTACACGCAGCCGGCGGAGGACAACCTCAACGAGGTGGAGACCGGCCTGAAGAGCTCCCTGGACGTGAAGCTGTTCGGCGCCGACCTCGACACGCTCCAGTCCCGCGGCGTGCAGATCAAGCGCGTGCTGGACGGCGTGCGCGGCATCCGCGACGTGACGCTGGTGCAGGAGCTGGGGCAGCCCAGCCTGACGGTCCGCGTCGACAGGGACAAGCTCGCCCGCTACGGGCTGAGCGCCGACGACGTCAACGGCCTGGTGGAAGCGGCCGTGGGCGGCGAGGTCGCCACCCAGGTGGTGCAGGGCGAGCGCCTTTTCGACCTCGTCGTGCGGCTGTCGCCGGAGTATCGCGAGACGCCGGAGGCGATAGGGAACATCCTGCTGCCCACGCCCGTCGGTGAGCAGGTTCCGCTGCGCACGGTGGCGACGCTGCAGGTGAGCAACGGCGCGTCGTTCATCTACCGGCAGAGCAACGCCCGCTACATCGGCGTGCAGTACTCGGTGCAGGGGCGCGACCTGGCCGGCGCCGTGGAGGATGCCCGCCGGCAGGTCGCCGAGCGGGTGCCGCTCCCGGCCGGCTATCGCACGGTGTGGGGCGGCGAGTTCGAGGAGTACACGGCGTCGCGGGCGCAGCTGCGCATCGTGCTGCCGATCACGATCGTCCTGATCTTCCTGCTGCTGTTCGCCCTCTACGGCAACTTCAAGTTCCCGGTCATCACCGTGATCGGCGTGCTGCTGTCGGCGCCGATCGGCGGGATCATCGTGCTGGCCCTCACCGGCACGCCCTTCTCGGTCTCGTCAGGCATCGGATTCCTGGCCTTGTTCGGCGTGTCGGTGCAGACGGCGGTCGTCTACATCTCGTACGCCAACGAGCTGCGCCTCACCGGGCGGAGCATCCGCGACGCCACGCGCGAGGCCGCGATCCTGCGACTCCGTCCCATCATGATGACCGCGCTCGTCGCGGCGCTGGGACTGCTCCCGGCGGCGCTGTCGACCGGCGTCGGGTCCGACTCGCAGCGGCCGTTCGCGATGGTCATCGTGGGTGGCCTCTTCTCGCGCCTGTTCATCAGCGTGCTGCTGATGCCGGTGCTCTACCTCATGGCGGCCCGGGAGGCGGACCATCTGGAAGTCTGAGGCAGGCGTCCCCGCCGACGTGAGCAACCGCGCCGCCGCGCGGGGGCGCCGCCGCCTGCGCCGGCGCGTCGCCCGCATCCTGCTCGCCACGGTTGCGACGATCCAGTCGGTCACGCCGGGCATCGCGTCGATCGCCGACGGCAAGCCGGAGGCGCTGTCCTACGCCGCCACGCTCGCGACGCACGTCGAGTCGTACGGCGCGCGCCACCACGGCGCGGTGCACGCCAACGAGTGCATCCTCGCCAGGCTGGCGCTCCGCCTGTCGGCGGAGCGTCCCGCCGCGCCGGCGCTCCTCGACGCCATTCGCATCCGGCCGCCGCTCGACCTCGAGGTCGCACCCTCGGGCGGGCACATCGCCCGCGGCGGCCATCACTCGCGCGCCCCGCCCGCGGCCTGAGCTCCAGCCGCATTCCGCGGCTCCCCACACCAGTCCCTCTCGACACGCGCGTCCCCGACGGGCGGCAGCGGCGCATGCCGCGCCCCCTCGGCGTGATGCGCACCACCCTGGTCAGGAGCTCACGTCAATGTCGACCCGACACTTCATACGCCGTGCCCTGGGCATCGCGGCCCGCGCGGGAGCGCTGGTTGCGGGCCTCGGCGGCGCCGCCCCCGTGGCGGCCGCCCCCTCGCCGCTGCCTCCACCCGCGGTCCTCGGGACCGTCACCGACACCGGCGGCCGTCCGCTGCCGAACGTCACCGTTCACGTCACCGCGCTGCGTCGGGTCACCAGCACCGACGACCGCGGCCGGTTCGTGCTGCGCGGCCTGCCGCCCGGGCATCACCACCTCGACGCCGTGCTGATCGGCTTCGCGCGCGCCGAGGCCGAAGTCGACGTGCCGGAGGACGGCGCCGACGTGACGGTCGCCATCCGGATGGAACCGACGATCGTCAAGCTCTCCGACGTCGTCGTGTCTGCGGCGCCGACCAGCGGCGATGCCCTCGGCATCACCCAGTCCACCGTGGACGTCTCCGGCAGGGAGCTGAGCGCGACGATGAGCGCCAGCATCGCGCAGACGCTGGAGACGCAGCCCGGGCTGGCCACCCGGTACAACGGCCCCGCCGCCACGCTGCCCGTGATTCGCGGCCTGACAGGCGAGCGCATCCTCGTGCTGCAGAACGGCGAGCGCAGCGGCGACCTGTCGTCTGCCGCTCCCGACCACGGGCTCACGATCGACCCCCTCTCGGCCGACCGGATCGAGGTGGTGCGAGGGCCGGCGTCGCTGCTGTACGGCACCGCCGCGTTAGGTGGCGTGGTCAACGTCATCTCCAGTGACATCCCGAACAGCGTTCCCGACCGCGTGGCCGGGTTCCTCGCCGGCCAGGGCGAGTCGGTGCGCCCCGGCGGTGCTGGATCCGGGTCGCTGACTCTGCCGCTGGGAGGGGCCGCGGCGCTGACGTTTACCGGCGGGGCACGCAGTGCCAGTGACGTCTACGAGGGAGGGGGCTCGCGCCTGCTCAACTCGCAGGCGCGTGACAACCACCAGACGATCGGACTCGGTCTCATCGGCGATCGGGGCTCGCTCGGCGTCGCCGTCCGGCGGTACGACTTCACCTATGGTCTGCCGGGCGAGGCCGGCGATCCGGAACTCGGCGGCACCATCGCCGGCCACCGGAACGAGCTCGAGCTGCGCGCTGACATCCCCGGGGGAAGCGGGCTCCTGCGCAGCCTCAGCGTGAGCGGCACCGTTCAGGCCTACAAGCACGACGAGATCGAGAACACCGGCGACGTCGGGACATCGTTCGACCTCAGGACGCAGACCGCGAATGCCACCCTCAAGACAGCATTCGGCAGGGTCGAGGGAGCGGTGGGGCTGAGCGCGCTCTTCAAGCAGTACGCCGCCACCGGCGCGGAGGCCCTCACGCCGGCCGCCGACACGAAGTCACCGGGAGTGTTCGTCTTTGAGGAGATCCCGCTGGCCGGCAACCTGCACGATGGCGCCAAGCTGCAGCTCGGGGCGCGTTACGACGCCTTCAACATCGACTCGAAGACGGGCGACCCCAAGTTCGGTACAGGGCGCAGCGTCAGCTTCGACAACTACTCCGGTTCGCTGGGCGTCACGGTCCCGGTGCGTGCGGGGGCGTCGCTGGCGGTGAATGCCGCGCGCGCCTTCCGGGCGCCCACGGTCGAGGAACTCTTCTCCAATGCCTTCCATGCGGCACTCGGCACCTTCGACGTCGGCAACCCCGACCTCAAGGCCGAGACGAACAGCGGGCTCGAGGCCGTGTTCCGGATCGAGTCGCCACGCGTGAACGGGCAGTTCTCGGCCTACTACAACGCCATCAGCGACTACATCGTCCCGGGACTCACGGGCGATACGCTCGTCGGCGGCGCGATGGTGCCACTCAACCACTTCACGCAGCAGGACGCGGCGCTGCGCGGCGCCGAGGCGATGATCGAGGGACAGGTGGCCTCGCGCGTCGTCGTGGGCGGGCTGTTCGACTTCACCCGCGGCTCGTTCAAGGGAGGCAGCAACGTCCCGTTCATGCCGGCGATGCGACTGGGGGCGCATGCACGGTGGGACAACGGCGTGCTCTCGTTTGGCGCCGACGTCAGGCACGGGTTCGCGCAGGACAAGGTGTCGGGCGGGATCATCGACGTGGCCACCGAAGCGTACACCCTCGTGAACCTGACCGCCGGGCTCAATCTCCTGCGCGGCGGGTTGGTGCACTCGGTGACGTTTCGCGTGGACAACGCCACCGACGAGCGGTATCGTGACGCGACCAGCTGGATCAAGAACTTCGCGTACAATCCCGGACGCAACGTGGCGGTGGTGTACAAGGTGCTGTTCTGATGGATCCGGTCCGGTGGCGGCGATCCGGCGCGCGGTCGCGCCGGATCGCCGCCGGATTCCTCGTTTCCTCGCGCTCCGCCATGTCGTCTGCCACTCTGCGTTTCGTCTCGCGATTGCCTGCCGTTCTCGCGGTGCTCGCCGCAGCAGTCGGGCCTCGAAGCGCTGCCGCCCAGGACGAGTATCGGGATACGCACAGCGGACATCCGGTGCGCATCGAGGATGCGGTGCTCGATGCTCCCGGCCATCTGGACATGCACTTGCCCGGCTTTCGTGCCGACCGGCTCGACGCCGGCCCGTTGCGCTGGCGCTTCTCCCCGGAATTCGATGCCGCCCTGTCCACGCGCACATCCGTCGAAGTCGTGGGGTCCTTTCTCTGGCTCGAGCCGGGAACGAGACCACGTGGCGGGTTGAGCGGCGTCGATCTCGCCGCTTCCCGCGCGCTCCTGGGGGGAGCCACCTCCCGTCAGGCTGTGGCCGCGACCGTTGACGTCTTCCTCCCCGCGGGTGTCGCCGGAAGCGGTGCGGCCTCCGCGAGCCTTCGCCTCATGGCATCCGTCGTGCGCCGTGCCTGGCGTGCGCACGCGAATGTTTCGCTCGGCAACTACAATGTCGCCGTGGTGAATCCGGCGGCGGCGTGTGGCCCCAACAACCTCCTGCCCAAGCTCGGGTACGGCTGCGACGGCTCTCCGCCACCCGTCATCCCGGGTGGTCCATGCGCGATCTCGCCGCAAGGTGGCAACGACAATGGGCCGCCGGCTGTGCTCCATTGCGGCTCGATCGCCGCCGACTTCGTCAACGACACGCTCGCATCACTGCCGGCCACGCTGCCCCGCCGTGGGGTGCGATGGTTCGCGGGTCTTGCCGTGGACCATGACCTGCCGCGAGTCTCGACGCTTCTCGTTGCGGATGTGTACGCCTCGGCGCTGGCTGGCGTCCAGCCGATGCCGGATTGGGCGGCCGACATCGGTGTCCGTCACCAGCTCTCCGGAAGCTTGGTGCTCGACGGCGCGATCGGGCGTCGGTTCGCCGGGAGCCTGCCTGGCTGGTCGGTGAATGCGGGGCTCACGCGATCGATCCGGTGGCGTCGCTGACCGCGGCCGCCGGTCGGTCGGCCACGCCTGCCTGACGAGACCGGTCGCTGGCCGCGCGTCGCAGCGTCTCCCACCGCCGTCCGCCGCCGGGTTGCGACGGCGTCAAGCAGTCCGGACCATGCTCGCTCGGCGCTACTTCCCCTTCGCGTACCGGCGCAGCCGGCCCAGCATCCGGCGATCGGTCTTCGTGTGGTCGTCGAGCTTCGGGGTCTCGATCACCTTGGGAACCGACGCCAGACGCGGGTCGGTCATGATGCGCCGGAACGGGCCCGCGCCAAGCGTCCCCTCGCCGATGAGCTCGTGCCTGTCGCGCCGCGAGTCGAAGGGCGCCTTCGTGTCGTTCAGGTGCAGCATGCCAAGGCGCCCCATGCCCAGGACGTCATCGAAGGCCGCCCACACCCCATCGTAGTCCCGCACCAGGTCGTATCCGGCGGCATAGGCGTGCGCGGTGTCGAGGCACACCCCGATCCGGTCGCGCTGGGGCCGCGGTACGCTCGCGATCAGCCGCGCCATCTCCTCGAAGCGACTCCCGAGGGCCGTTCCGCTGCCTGCGGTGAGCTCCATCAGCAGGCGCGTCTTCCCGGGGACGACCTCGAGGGCGATCGCGATCGCCTCGGCGTTGCGCGCCAGGCCGCTCGCCCTGTCGTCCATGAAGTTCCCCGGATGTGAGACCAGGGCGTCGAGCCCCAGCGCTTCGCAACGCCGCAACTCGCACAGGAACGACACCAGGGACCGCGTGCGCAGGACCGGGTCGGGTGAGGCGAGGTTGATCAGGTAGCTGTCGTGCGCGTTCGTCATCCGCAGCGCCGAGGCGCGGACCCCCTCGCGGAAGCTCGCCCGCTCGGCGTCCTCGATGGCCGGCTCCTTCCACTGGCTGGCCTGCTTCGTGAAGATCTGCATTGCGGTCGCCCCGATCGCCGCTGCCCGCGGGAGGGCTGACGTGACGCCGCCGGACGTCGAGACGTGGGCGCCGAGGAGCATTGCGGTCATGGGTGGGGCAGGGGCTGGCGGGCGGCGGCGAGGCGGGCGGGGGAGGCGGTGAAGAATAGCGCGCCGCGCCGGCGCTCACATCGCCCCCGGCCCCCGGTCGCGATGCGGCGTGTCAAGGGGGTGCTAAAGGACGCCGCGCCGGGCGCCGATACTCCCGCATGTAGAGGAGTGGGCGCCCCGCCGTCCCGCAGCGAGGGGAACAACGTCCATGGTATGCGGTGGCATCCGCACAGGCGAATCGTTATGCAGCTGCCCCATGCAAGCCCCGTGCGACGGGGCGCCCGGCTCGCGGCCGTGGCCCTCGTCGCCGTTCAGTTCACCGCCTGCAAGAAGGACCCGGTGGTGCCGCAGGTGCCGACCACCCTCGCCGTCGTGCAGGGTGCGGACCAGATGGCGCAGGCCGGGCTCGACCTGCCGACGCCGGTCGTCCTGCGCCTGCTCGACGCCGACGGCGCCCCGATCCCGGACGTGTCGGTGGGCTTCACTGTCGCCCTTGGAGGCGGCACCGTCTCGCCGGCCAGCAGTCCCACCGACGAGAACGGCGAGGTCCGCACCAAGTGGACCCTCGGACCGACCGAAGTGCTGCAGAAGTTGAGCGTGTCGGCGTCGGCGCTGGAGCCGGTGGAGATCTCGGCGTTCGGCATCCTGCCGTCCGATATCATCGTTGCACAGGGCACGAGCCAGGTGGCCAAGCCCGGTTCCGCGCTCCCGAACGCCATCGTGATCCGCATCGTCGGACCGGGCAACGTTCCCATGAAGGGCATCCCCGTCGGCTTCCAGGTCATGGCCGGCGGAGGACTGATCACTCCACAGTCCGGCGTGACGAATGCGTCGGGCGAAGTGCAGACCCGCTGGACACTCGGACCCATTGCCGGCACCAATATCCTGCAGGTGGTGTCGGGAAGTCTTCAGGCCGTGACGATTACTGCGGTAGGTCAGTAGCAAGCCACTGCGGGCGAGTCTGCCGCAGTATCGTCCGGCCACCCTGCACGAGCAACACACCGAGGCGGGCGGTCGAGGGAAGGACACAGAGGGCGGGTGTGGAAGACACGCCTCTCGGTGCTCCTTCCCTCTTCCCGTTTCAGTCCCCCGGTTGCGGCGCCCGGATCACGGCCTCCGCTGCTGCAACCAGACGAGCGGATCGGTGGCGCGGCCCTTGGGGCGGATCTCGAAGTGCAGGTGGGGCTCCTCGTCGGGATCGGCCTGGCCGACGTACCCGATGACCTGCCCCTTCTCCACCTTGGTCCCCACCTTCACGGCGGGCCGGAGCAACGAGCCGTAGACCGAATAGTCGCCGCCGCCGTGCTGCACGATGACTGTGACTCCGTACGTCCCGATCACGTCGGCAATCACGACTTCGCCGGCGGCCACCGTGTGCACCGGCGTGCCCTTGGGCGCGGCGATGCCGACGCCGTTCCAGCGAATGGCGGTGTTGTTCGGGTTGATCGCCCGGCCAAAGCTGTAGAGGATGTCGCCCTCCACCGGCCAGCCGAGCTTCCCGAAGTCGGTCGTCCGGATGGAGCTGGTGCCGCTGGAGCTGGTGCTCGGGCTGGCCGCCTCGGCGCGCTTGCGCGCGTCCTCGAGCGAGGCGATCACCGACGTCACCTTGGCCTCGTCGGCCGCGATGCGCTTGAGCCGCTCCTGGATCTGGTCGGCGCTCTGCTTCGCCTGCGCGAGGCTCCGCTGGCGCTGGGCCTCCAGGTCACGGAGGCGCTGCTGCTCGCGCGACTTCTCGGCGCGATTGCGCGCGAACTCGTCCTCGAGCCGTACCAGGAGCTGACGCTGGTTGTCGATCTGCTGGTACAGCGTCTCCACCCGCTCCACGACGACGCGGTCGTACGACGCCAGTTCATGCAGGTACTTGTACCGCGCCACCAGCTCCCCGAACGAGCGGGCGGAGAGGAGCGCCTGCGTCGCGAACAGCGGCCCGCGCTTGTAGATGTCGCGGACGCGGTTCCGCAGCGTGGCGCGCCGCTCGGTCACTTCCTGCTGCGCCCGCGCCAGGTTCTCGTTGGCCGACGCCACTTCGGCGTTGAGGCTCACGAGCTGGGCGTCCAGCGACTTCACCAGGCGGGTGGTCGCTTCCTGCTGCCGGTGCAGGTTGGTCACCTCATCGGACAGCGTATGCACCTCGCCCTGCAGGGCCCGCATGCGCGCTTCCAGCGAGTCGCGCTCGTGGCGGATCCGGTCGAGCTCGTCCCGCTGCGTGCGAAGGCGCTCGTCGGCGGACTGCGCGCCGGCGCGGGCGCCGGGAAGGAGCGCGGCCAGCAGGACGAGCGCGAGGAGCCGCCTCACGTGATCCGGCGCAGGTGGCGCCCGACGGAAAGCGCGCTGCCGAGCACTCCGATGAGGGTCCCGCCCAGGATGCCAAGCAGGGCCACCGACGCCGGGAAGAAGTCGATCTGGACGAAGGCCCGGGAGACGACTTCGCGCGCCGCCCAGGTGAGGAGCAGCGCCAGCAGGCCGCCGAGGACTCCCTTGGTGAGCCCTTCTATGATGAAGGGGCGGCGGATGAACCCGTCGGTCGCCCCCACCAGCCGCATGATCGAGATCTCGCGGCTGCGGGCCATCACCGTCATCCGGATGGTGGCGCCGATGATGATGATCGCCACGCCGGCGAAGGCGATGCCGAGGATGATCCCGGTGGCCGTCGCGATGTTGCGGATGCGATAGAGCTTGGAAATCCAGTCCTCGCCGAAGCGCACGTCCTCGACGTATCCCATGCCGCGCAGGCGGTCGGCCACGGCGGCCACGGTCGTCGGGTCGCGGTGGCCTTCGCGCAGCCGGATGTCGATGGACGCGGGGAGGAAGCCGGCCTCGAAGACGTCCTTGAACTCGCCCAGCTCGCGCCGGGCGCGCTCCAGCGCATCCTCGGGCGAGATGTACTCGACGCGCATCACCTCGGGATAGGCGCCGATCGTCTCCATGGTGTGCGCGATGCTGTCCACGGGGGCGCCGTCGGTGAGGAACGCGCGGATCTCGACCCGCGACTCGACGGTGCGCAGCGTGTTGCGGATGTTCAGCGCCACCAGCGAGAAGAGGCCGAACGCGAACAGCGAGAAGGCGATCGTGGTGATGCTGAGGACACTGAGCAGCGGTGCCCGGCGAAAGCCGATGAGCGTCTCGCGGACGGCGAGCCTCATGGGGTCACCTCGATGTCGCGTGCCCCGCGCCCGTCCGTGGAATCGAAGACAATGTGCCCGCGGTTCACCTCCAGGACCCGGAACTCGTGCCGCTTCACGAGCTCGAGGTTGTGCGTCGCCATGATGACCGCCGTGCCCGCGGCGTTGATCTCGCGGAGCAACTGTGCCACGCCACGCGTGGCGCGGTCGTCCAGGTTGCCGGTGGGCTCGTCGGCGATCAGCACGAACGGGTCGTTCACCAGGGCGCGTGCGATCGCGACCCGCTGCTGTTCGCCGCCGCTCAGCTCGCGCGGGAAGCTGGTCGCCTTGGAGGCGAGACCGACCCGGGTCAGCAGCCGGCTGACCCGCCCCGGGATCTTGTCCTCGGGGGTGCCGACGACCTCGAGGGCGAACGCGACGTTGGCCTCGACGGTGCGGTCCTCCAGCAGGCGGAAGTCCTGGAAGACGACGCCGAGCTTGCGGCGAAGCAGGGCGACCTCGCGTCGCTTCAGCCCCGGGGACTTGGACCCGCTGACCCAGACCGAGCCTCGCGAGGGAAACTCATCCATGTAGATGAGCCTGAGCATCGTGCTCTTTCCCGCGCCACTGGGGCCGGTGAGGAACACGAACTCACCCTTGGCGACCTGAAATGAAACGTCGCTGAGGGCGAGCCCCGTGCGAGGGTACTCCTTGAATACGTTGGCGAAGCGGATCACGGCACCAGTCTTCCTTTCGCCAACTTAGACGACTGAGGGGCGTGAATGGTAGCAGGAGGGTCCTGCGTGGCGTGGGTGTCGGCGGGGCGCGACGTCGCGATGCGGCGCACCGCGTTCAACCGACGGCCTGCTCGAGATCCGCGATGAGGTCGCCGCCGTCCTCGATGCCGACGCTCATCCGTATGAAGCCGTCGGGGATACCGAGTGCGGCGCGCTGCGCCGGGGTCAGGTGCGCGTGGGAGGTGTAGCGCGGCTCGCAGACGATGCTCTCCACGCCGCCGAGGCTTGGCGCGTGACGGATGAGCTGGAGCCGGCGCAGGAAGCGCTCGGTCGCCTTCTCGCCGCCGGTGAGCTCGAAGGCGAGCATGCCGCCGAAGCCCGACATCTGCTGCGACGCGACCTCGTGGTCGGGGTGGGACGGCAGCCCGGGGTAGTGCACCCGGGCGATGCCTGACGAGCCCTCGGCCCACGTCGCGATGCGCATCGCGTTGGCGTTCTGGCGCTGGACCCGCACGTCGAGCGTCTTCAGCCCGCGCTCCAGGAGCCAGCACGCGAAGGGGTCCGGCGCCTGTCCCCACGTCATCATCTTCTGTCGGACCTCCTCGATGTACGAGGCGGTGCCGAGCACGGCCCCCGCGAGCACGTCGTGGTGGCCGTTCAGGAACTTCGTCGCCGAGTGGATGACGACGTCGGCCCCGTGCGACAGCGGGCGCATGTTGACGGGGCTGGCGAACGTCGAGTCGACGACGAGAGCGATGCCCAGCTCCTTGGTCAGGTAGCTGATGGGGCCGAGGTCGAGCACCCGCACCGCGGGGTTGGTGGGCGTCTCGAGGAAGATCGCCCGCGTCTCGCGCCGCAGGCCGCGCCGCCAGGCCCGCGTGGCCGAGGGATCCACCATCGTGACGCCGATCCCGAACGCCGGGAACTCCTCCTCGAACAGCCGGCGCACGCCGCCGTAGATCCAGCGACTGGCCAGCAGGTGGTCGCCCGGCCGCAGCAGCGCCAGCAGCGCGCACACCGTCGCCCCCATGCCGCTCGCCAGCACCAGCCCGGCCTCGGCGCCCTCGAGCACCGCCAGCCGCCGCTGCACGGCGACGGCGTTAGGCGCGTTGCCATAGCGGGGATAGCGCAGTCCCTCGGCGGTCCCGACCTCCTGGACATGGTTGACGGACTGGAAGAGCGGACGCACCATCGGCTCGTCCGGGGCGGGCACGCCACTCCCGCCGTGCACGACCTCGGTGGCCAGCGCGCGACGCATCCCGTCGTCGGCCACCGGCTAGACCTGGTCCAGGAGGCTCGGCCGGTCGAGGTCCGGCTTGATGACGCGCACGATCTCGGAGACCGACAGACCTGCGACGTCGCGTACCACCACGCCGCCGCGCGGCACGTCGTCGTCGAGCACGATCGTCGCCATCTCCCGGCGCCGCGGTCCCTCCACCCACGCCAGCTCGCCGTCGGAGAGCAGCCGCATGCGCGCCTCCTCGGCGCGCATCCGCACCTGCGGGCCGCGGTCGGCGTCGCCCCGTCGCGAGCCCAGGAAGCCGATCACCTGGAGCGGGGGATTGTAGAACCGGCTCATACCACGTGCTGCAGGCTCACGTAGGTCTCGTCGTCACGCATCACCAGCCGGCGGGCCCAGAGGTCGTCGAGCAGCGGCGTGAGCGTCTCCGCCGGCTGCTCCATGTCCGCCGCCACGTCGGCCGGGACCGCCCGGCCGAGGCGCAGTACCGTCGAGAGCACCTCGCGCCGCGAGCGCTCGAGCCTCCCCACGACCCGCACCGTGCCGTCCGGCTGCTCCACAAGCAGGGCCTGGTCGTAGCGCTCCATCGCGCTCTCGATGGCCTCCATGTGGTCGTCGCGGACCCCGCGCACGAGCACGTACGTCTCCGTCCCGGCGGCGGTCTCCCGCATGCTGTTGACGAGCTTGCCGATGACCTCGTCCGCACAGGAGAAGTCGAGCAGCCCGACCTGCGAGAAGTCGATCACGGTGAGGCTCGGCGCGTCCACCGCGGAGAGGAACATCTCGATCTCGCGGCGCACGGCCGCCCCGGTCGGACGCGTCACGAGGTTCGAGTAGAGGTCGCATACCGTGCGACGGAGCACGGAGCCGACGTCGATGTAGTGTGTCACCGCGGATGCCGCTCCGGGATCGTGATCTGCACCTGGGCTCCCGGAAATTGGGGGAGTCCCTCGGCCAGAGGCAATGCGTCGTCCCAACTCGGCACGATGGCGATGCGGGCCGTGCCGCTGCGGATCGACAGCTTGCCGTCCCACTTGCCGACGTAGCGGCGCACGCCGGCCAGGCCCTGACCGCGACCCGGATCGCGAAAGCGGCTCACGCCGCGGATCAGTGCGTCCTCGAGCGCCATGGCGTCGTCCCAGCGGTCGCTCAGCGGGCGGGACGGCGCGCTCTCGAGCGAGCGGCGGAAGCCGACCCCCGCGTCGCAGACCGCGATGACGACCACCCGGCGACCGAGGCGCTGCCGGTAGTGATACGTCTGCACCGCCACCCAGCCGCCGCACCCCGCATGCTCGACGATGTTCTGGCAGACCTCCGACAGCGTCATCGCGAAGCGCATCGTCGCCTGCGGATCGAGGTTCAGCTCGTGCACCAGGATCGATTGCGCCTTCGCCTGGATCCGCTCCACCACGTCGTGGACGTCATCGCTGCGCACCACCGGCGTGATCTCCAGCAGCACGTTCGACTCCGTGCCGCCATTGCGCGCGCGTGGCACCACCCCGTGCATGTCGAAGAGCTCCTCGGCACGCCGGTAGAACCCGGCGCGCTGCCAGTAGCTCGCCGTCTCCTCCGCCTCGGGCCCGGTGAACGACGGGCGCTCGTCGCGCGTCTGCGCCAGCGTCAGGAGCGCGGTGAGGCCGAACGGGGACGCCCAGCGCGTGTGGCGGGCGTCGATGAGGACCTTCTGGTCGGGTGGCACCGGCGCCAGCTGCTCGAGGACCTGCTCGAACGACTCGTCATCCAGCGAGGGCGGTACGGTGATGACCGTCGTCACGTGGTGAGAAGTTCTCCCCGGAGAAAGGACGCGAGCCCGGTGGCGCCGTGGTGCTCCACGTTGCGCGCCGCCGCAACGAGCGCGGGGCCGAACGCGTCCGCAAAGTTATCACCGGCGAGCAGTCG
Source organism: uncultured Gemmatimonadaceae bacterium (assembly GCA_963761075.1). GTDB lineage: Bacteria > Gemmatimonadota > Gemmatimonadetes > Gemmatimonadales > Gemmatimonadaceae > CAVXFN01. The sequence goes on along the minus strand of CAVXFN010000004.1, from coordinate 3,809,618 downwards.
CGAGAAATGGGTGGCGCCAAACACGTCCCCGCATCCCGTGGGATCGCCGGGCGACACCGCGGCCGGCGCCGCCGGGATCAACGCCGTCCGCACGGCGCCAGCCGCATGCCGCGTAGCCGGCGCGCGCAGGTCGGCAAGCCGGTTGAACCCGGGGGCGGCGACGTACACGACGCCACGACGCCCCAGCGTCACCACCAGGCAGCGGACGCCTCGCGCCAGTGCCGTGGCCGACAGCGCCAGGGGGTCCGGGGCAATCATCGACATCTCCAGCTCGTTCACCTGTATCAGGTCGAAGCACGACATCCACTCCGCGGCATCGGGCAGCAGGCGCGGCGTGCGCAGGCCGTCCGGCTCCACCGCGAGGAGCAGCGAGTGGAGGTCGCCGTAGATCGGCCCGCCGAAGTACTGCCGGATGAGGCGCATGGTCTCGAGATCGAGCTCGAAACCGCTGATCAGGTTCACGTACAGCGCATCGAGGTCGGCGAGGAGCGGCTTGAGGCCGAGCCACGACCACGGTGGAACGCCGCCCTGCAGGACCTCGGAGCGCAACTCGTCGGATTCGTAGCGCAGTTCGACGCGGTTGTTCTGCTGGGCCACCTCGATCGGCGCGGCGTCGGGGGCGAGGCGGCGCAGTGTCGCCAGGAACTCGCGCGCGCGCGGCAGCCGGTCGTGTCCCACCTTCACCAGCGGCACGATCTGCCAGTCCGGCGGGAGCGCGGCGTCGAACGCCCCCAGCGCGTAGGTGATGCCGCCCCACTCCTCGATCGGCGCCCGCCGCACGTCGCGGTTGTGGATGACGTCCCAGACGAAGCTGCCGACGACGCCTACGCGTGGCATGGGAGCGGAACCTGGGAAGGGGCCGCGGCGCGCGCGGGGGAGTCGCGCACCTCGCCGCGCCTCACGCCTGTTGCAGGAACGCAGCCACGGCGCCCACCACGCCCGCCGAACCCGGCAGCGATCCCGGGACGATGCGGCACGCCTCGACCGCCGGCCTGAACGCGCGCTTCTTCACTTCCTTGCGCATCGGCTCGAAGAGGGCGTCGCCGGCCTGGGTGACCCCGCCGGCCATCACCACGACGTCGGGATTGAAGATGTTCAGCAGGTTGGCGATGCCGGTGCCGAGAAACCGCGCCGTCTCGCGCACGACGTCGATGGCGACCTCGTCACCCAGCTTGGCCGCCTCGTACACCGTGGCCGCGGTCAGCCGTTCCAGGTGGCCGCCCACCATCCGTTGCAGCAGCGAGTCGTCGTCGCCGGCCACTGCCTCGCGGGCCCTGTCGGCGATCGACGGGCCGGAGGCGTATGCCTCGAGGCATCCATAGTTGCCGCACTTGCAACGGCGCCCCGTGAGGTCGATGGTCGTGTGCCCGATCTCGCCGGCCACGTCGGACGCGCCGTGATAGAGCTTGCCGTCCAGGATGATCCCGCCGCCGATGCCGGTGCCGATCGTCATGCCGATGACGTTGTTGGCCCCCCGGGCGGCGCCGAGCCACCATTCACCGAGCGTGGCGCAATTGGCGTCGTTGTCGATCCGGACGGGAATGCCGGTGCGCTCCGCGATCACGTCGCGCAGCGGGAAGTTTGTCCACCCGAGGTTCGGCGTGGTGACCACGATGCCACGCTCGCGCTCCAGCGGGCCCGGGGCGCCGACCCCGATGCCGGTGACATCGGCACGCCGGGCGCCGGTGTGGGCGATCGTCTCGGCGATGACGGTGTCGATGATGCGCACCATGCGATCGATGACCGCGTCCGCCCCCTGGTCGGCGCGGGTCGGCTCGGAGCGCATGGCGATGACCTCGCTGCCGTCGTGCGACAGCGCGCCGGCCACGATGTTCGTGCCGCCCAGGTCGACTCCGATGAGGTACTGGCGTCGCTTCCGTTGAGGCATGTCCGGTTCCGGGTGCGGGGTGCGGCGGCGTCGGCTAGAAGAGCCGGCGGAGGATCAGGTAGCCGCCGAGCACGATGATCAATATCGCGAAGCCCTGCTTGATGCGCGCCTGCGGGAGGCGGCGATTGAGGCGCGTCCCGATGACGGCACCGACGGCGGCGACGCCGGTAAACGATCCCACCAGCGCCCAGTCGATCGGCACCTGCCCGATGTAGCCCACGAACCCGCTGAGGGCGTTCATCGTGATGATGAGCAGCGAACTCCCCACCGCCGGCTTCACCGGCACGCGCGCCAGCAGCACCAGCGCGGGCACGATGACGAAGCCGCCCCCGGCGCCGATCAGCGACGTCAGTGCACCCACCCCGATGGCCTGGAGGGCCACCAGCGCCGTGAAGTGCGCGTGGTCCTCGATCGGCAGGTTCGCGCCCGACGCCCTCGATGGTCGCAGGGAGTCGCGCAGCATGAAGAAGGCTGCGGTGAACGCGAACACCGCGAACAGGGCCATCTGGAGCTTCGCCGGCACCAGGTGCGTCAGTCGCGCCGTGAAGAACGCCGCTGCCATCGCGAACACCCCGAACGGCACCGCGATCCGGAAGTGCACGGTCCGCTGCCGCCAGTGGGTGAGGAAGCCGACGAACGCGCTCATGCCGACGACCGCCAGGCTCATCGCGATCGCCGGCTTGTCCGGCACGTGAAAGACGTACACGAAGATCGGCACGGCGAGGATCGAGCCGCCGCCACCGAGCAATCCCAGCACCAGCCCCACACCGAGGCCGAGCAGGAGCCCGAACGGACCCGGCGTCATCGGCGCCCCGCGGTCACCGCGTCGATCAGCGCGGCCACGCGCTCATGGACCGTCGCCACCTCCAGCTGCGTCATGCAGTGCCAGTGTCCCAGCGGGCACGTCTTCGGGCCGTGCGGATGACAGGGGCGGCAGTCGAGCGACGCGTGCCCCACGGTGATGGAGCGCGGTGCCAGCGGCCCGAAGCCGAAGGCTGGCACCGTGGGACCGAAGATCGTCACGGTGGGCGTGCTCATGGCGCTGGCGAGGTGCTGGGGCGACGAGTCGTTGGTGACGAGCACGACGCACCGGCGGATGAGTTCCGCGGACGCGAGCAGCGTCAGGCGCCCGGTCGCGTCGATGGCGCTCCCCGACGTGGCCTCGACGATCCCGCGCGCGAGCGCGCGATCGTCCTCGCCGCCAATGACGACGACGCGGCCGCGCGACGTGAGCTGTCGCGCCAGCGCCGGGTAGTGCGGCCAGCGCTTGGTTCCCCAGATGCTGCCTGGAGCCACGGCGAGCAGCAGCTCGCCCTTCCACCCGGCAAGCTGCAGCAGGACGTCGACCACGTCGCGTGCCGCCATGTCGGGATACAGTCGCGGACGACGGCGCGACGGGTCGATCGGGGCGTCGCCAAGCGCGAGCCGCAGCAGCCGCTCGGTGTGATGCTGGTCGCGCCGGTACGGCACGCGCCGGGTGTACAGCAGCCGGCCCGACGACGTGTCGAAGCCGACGCGGTGCCGGTAGCCCGCCAGCCGCGCGAGCAGCCCGGTGCGCCAGGAACCCTGCACGCAGTAGGCGGTCGCCCCGCCGTCGGGGGCGCGGACCGCGCGCGCCAGCTCCCGCAATCCCGCGGTCCCGCGGTGCGCGCCGCGCTTGTCGAACGCGATCAGGCGCCGGATGTCCGGGTTGTTGGCGAGTACCGACGCACCGGCCGGCGTGGCCACCACGTCCACCGGTCCCTGGGCGGCGAGGGTGGCGATGAGCGGCGTGGTGAGGATCACGTCGCCGAGGAAGGACGTCTGGAGGACGAGGCTCGAGGTCACGTCGGGGCGAAATGCGCCCTAGTCGACCTGCAGCACCGCCAGGAACGCTTCCTGGGGAATCTCAACGCTGCCGACCTGCTTCATCCGTTTCTTGCCCTCCTTCTGCTTCTCGAGGAGCTTGCGCTTGCGGCTGATGTCGCCGCCGTAGCACTTGGCCAGCACGTCCTTGCGCAGCGGCTTGACGGTGGTGCGGGCGATGATGCGGTTCCCGATCGCCGCCTGGATGGCGACCTCGAAGAGCTGCCTGGGAATCAGCTCCTTGAGCTTGGAGGCGACCTTCCGGCCCCACTCGTAGGCCCTGTCCTCGTGGATGATGATCGAGAAGGCGTCCACCGGGTCGCCGTTGATCAGCATGTCGAGCCGGACCAGCGAACCCGGACGGTAGTCGGCCATCTCGTAGTCGAGCCCGGCGTAGCCGCGGCTCACCGTCTTGAGCCGGTCGTAGAAGTCGATGATGATCTCGGCCAGCGGGAACTCCCAGTCGAACTCGACCCGGGTGGGGTCGAGGTACTTCATGCCCCGGTACACGCCCCGCCGTTCCGTGCCTAACGTCATGATCGGCCCGATGTACTCGGCCGGCGCCACGATGCGCGCGGTGACGTACGGCTCCTCGATGCGGGCCAGCGTCGCCGCCGGCGGCATCTTCGACGGGTTCTCGATGAGCTCCTCGGGGCCGTCGAGGCGGAAGACGTGGTATTCCACGTTGGGCACCGTGGTCACCAGGTCAAGGTCGAACTCCCGCTGCAGCCGCTCCTGCACGATGTCCATGTGCAGCAGGCCGAGGAAGCCGCACCGGAAGCCGAACCCCAGCGCCGTCGACGTCTCCGGCTCGTAGCGGAGCGACGCGTCGTTGAGCTGCAGCTTGGACAGGGCGTCGCGCAGCTGCTCGTACTGCGAGGTGTCGGTGGGGTAGATCCCGGCGAACACCATCGACCGCACCTCTTTGTAGCCCGGCAGCGGCGCCGCCGCGCGGTTGTCGGCGTCGAAGATCGTGTCCCCGGCCCGCGTCTCGCGCACGCTCCGCACGTTGGCCACGACGTAGCCCACCTCGCCGGCGCTCAACCGGTCCGCCTTGACCTGTCGCAACTGCAGGTAGCCCACCTCGGCCACCTCGTAGCGCGACGCGTTCGCGCCGAAGCAGATCGGCATGCCGGGACGCAGCTCGCCGTCCACCACCCGCACGCTCGGGATGGCGCCGCGATAGCGGTCGTAGTGCGAGTCGAAGATCAGGGCGCGCAGCGGGGCCGCGGGATCGCCCCGCGGCGCCGGCACCCGGCGCACGATGGCCTCGAGCAGCTCCGGTATCCCCAGGCCTTCCTTGGCGCTCACCAGCAGGATCTCGTCCTTCGACGCCCCGATGAGATCGTGCACCTCCTGCTTGCGGCGCTCCGGTTCCGCACCGGGGAGGTCGATCTTGTTCAGGACCGGGATGATCTCGAGGCCGGCGTCGAGGGCGAGGAAGAGGTTCGACAGCGTCTGCGCCTGGATCCCCTGCGAGGCGTCGACCACGAGGATGGCCCCCTCGCACGCGGCGAGGGAGCGCGACACCTCGTACGTGAAGTCGACGTGTCCCGGCGTGTCGATGAGGTTGAGTTCGTAGCCCACGCCGTCCTGCGCCGTGTACTGCATCCGCACCGCGTTGAGCTTGATGGTGATGCCCCGCTCGCGCTCCAGGTCGAGGGTGTCCAGCACCTGCTCCTTCATCTCGCGCTTCTCGATCGTGCGCGTCGACTCGATCAGACGGTCGGCGAGCGTGGACTTGCCGTGATCGATGTGCGCGACGATGCAGAAGTTGCGGATCTGCGGGAGCTTCAAGGCAGGAGCAGGCGTGGAAGGGTCGGGCGGCGCCGGATGTCTCGCAAGCGCCGCGGCCGCGACACCCGCGCGACGAGCCCGCGGCGGGCCCGCGCGAACGAAACATAGCCGCGCACCACATCGCGGCCCACGCCGGCTGCCGAAAACAAGCGGACCCCGCGCTCCGCGCCCGGGGTCCGCCTGTCGAACCAGCTTGCGCCGACCGCTATTGCGGCGGCTTCTTCGGCTTCGTGGTGGTCGCTGCCGGCTTGGCGGCACCCGCGCCCTGGCGCACGTCACCCGACGATCCGGCCGGCTTCGCGCTCGAGGGCGGCGGCGATGCGGGTTGTCGTGCCCGCGGCATCGCGTACGGATCCCGCGTCGAGCCACCCGGCCGCGACGTGCCGGAAGACGACCCCGTGGTGCCGCCCGGCGCGGCGTACACCGGCCGGCGCGCCGGCTTCATCGGCTTCGGCTGGACGCGCGCCGGGGGCGCCACCATCACGGGCTTCGTCGACGACCGGACGACCTTCGGAGTCTCGGCGCCACCGTCGGCGCCTGTCGCGCCGTGCTTCGCATCCGACACGCCGGTGCCGAAGCTCCGCGTGTCCGGCTTGTCGTTGCCGGGCAGCATCGACCCCGGCTCCTTCAGCATGCGGATGCCGCGATCGGGAATGGCAAAGTACGACGGCTGGGTTGCCTGACGGGTGAACGGCGCGAGCGCGTCCGCCTTCGCCGACTTCGCGCCGGCCTTCTGCTGCTGCACGCCTCCCGGTTCGTCGACGATCGCGCCGACGGTGTCCGGTGCCCACAGCCCGCCGCGGATCACGCCGACGTTGACACCGATCGACGAGTCCGGGTGCGAACCCGTCGGCACGGTGGGCGTCGCCGGGAGCGACGTGATCTGCGACGGACGATAGAAGTACCCGCAGTACGGGGAATAGCTGTAGACCGAGAACCCGTAGCAGAACGCGAGGGAGCTGAAGTAGCCCGGGCACATGTTGCCGTACGGGTTACCGTACCAGTCGCTCCACAGGTAGGCGGTGTGGCTCCCGCCGAAGCAGAGTGACGACGCGCTGGCATACGTGGCCGTGTTGCTGCTGCTGTAGTAGTCGACGTCGTAGTCGTAGCTCGTGCTCGCGTCCCACGTCACCGCACTGGCGAACCGCTGGACGTATTCGTCGGGGTTCCCCGCGATCGCGCGATTCGCCAGGCTGAAGTGGCTGTCGAGCCCGAAGGTGTCGAAGTCCCGGCTCTCGAACGACGACAGGTCGAATGGCTGCCAGGACGCGATGGCGAAGACGTATCCGCCGCTGTAGGGCCCCCCGCGCGAGATGTAGAACGCCCCGCGCGTCCCCACCGACGTCTGCCGGCCCAGCACCACCTGTTCGATGTCCCCGCGAACGAACGTGCGTCCGGTGCGTGTCCGGGGTTGCAGGATCGTCAGGCGGCCACTCGGGTCCACGGTGGCGATGATCACGTAGGCGTCTTCGCTCACCCAGTAGTGCACCTGCACGGGCTCCCCGAAGGCGAGCGCCCGGGCGCCGTCGATCCACACGCGGACCTGGGGTGCGTCACCGTCCCAGGTGTCCCTTGCCCGTTCGTCGGCGCGTCCGGCCTGGGCTCCCGCCGTCGCGATCGGAAGGACGGAAAGCAGGGAAGCGGCGATCAGGCTGAGCCTGCGCATGGGGACCTCCGGAGAGGAATCGGGGAGCGTGCCGGGCGATGTCGTGCGAACCGGCCAACCCGTCCATATGAATCAACTTAGCACGCATTTGGCAGCGCGCCAGCCGTGTTCGACATCGCCTCGGTCGGGCCTTTGACCGCACCCCGTCCGCCGTCTACCTTCCGCCTCGGATGAACGCCGCCCGCAGCGCTCGCGCAGACCTCATCGATCCGGCTTCCCTGGCCTCGCTGGGCCGCATCGAGATCGTTGCGCGCTGGATCGTGGACGGATTCCTGACCGGGCTACACCGTTCGCCCCGCAAAGGTTTCTCCGTCGAGTTCGCCGAATTCCGGCCGTACCAGCCGGGAGACGACCTGCGCTACATCGATTGGCGCATCGTGGCCCGCGCCGACCGCTGGATGGTCAAGCAGTTCGAGGAGGAGACGAACACCAGGGCGGCCATCGTGCTCGACGTGAGTCGCTCGATGGACTGGACCGGATCGCCCGATCGCCTCACCAAGCTCCAGTACGCCGAACAGATCGTCGCCGCGATCGCCCTGCTGCTGATCCGCCAGCGCGATGCCGTCGGCCTGATCCGCTACGATGACCGCCTGCGCACCGTGCTCCCGCCGCGCGCCCGCTCCGTGCAATGGCGCCGCATCGTGCGCGCGTTGCTCGACGAGGGCGCCGGGGCCGACTCGCTCATGGGAGACGCCGTGCGCCAGGCGGCGCGGCTGATCCGCCGGCCCGGGCTTGTCATTGTCGTCTCCGACCTGCTCGTCGAGCCGGAGGCGCTGGAGCAGTCGCTGCGTGTCGCGCGCGCGGCGGGGCACCAGGTCACCGTGCTGCACCTGATCGACCCGGTGGAGCGGGACCTCAGCGTGTCGGGCGAGGCGATCTTCGTCGATCCCGAGACGAACCTCGAGGTCCCGGCCGTGGTGTCGGATGTGAGCGAGGCGTATCGCGAGACGGTGCGCGAGGCTATCCGGGAGTGGCGGACGAAGCTGGCGGGGATCGGGGCGGCGTACGAGGTCGTGCCGACCGACGCGCCGTTCGGGGTCCCGCTGCGACGCGCCTTCGCGTCGCGCCAGCGAATTCCGTGAGCTTCCTCTCCCCCGTCTGGCTGGTGCTCGGTGCGGCAGCGGCGATCCCGCTGTTCCTGCACCTCATGCGCCGGCACATCGACACCCGACTCGACTTCCCGGCCGCGCGATACCTGGCGCGCGCCGAGCGCGAGAACGTCCGGCAGTTGCGGCTGCGGAACCTCCTGTTGATGCTGCTGCGCACCCTGGCGGTGCTCTTCCTGGCGCTCGCCGCGGCGCGCCCGATGGGCTGGCTCCTCGGGGCGGGGCATGCGCCGACGGCCGTGGCGGTCGTGCTCGACAACTCCCTGAGCACCGGCGTCATCATGGACGGGGCGCCCCTGCTGGACCGCCTGAAGGATGCGGCGCGCGCCGTGGTCGGCGACGCGGCCGCCACCGATCGCCTCTGGCTCGTCACCGTGGACGGCGCCGTGGTGGGTGGCTCGCGCGGGGCCGTCCGCGACGCAATCGACAGGACCGACGTCTATGGTGGGGCGGGGGACCTCGGCACCGCTGTTGCTCGCGCGTCCGGGCTGGCGCTGGCTTCCGGAATCACCGCACGCGAGGTCGTGGTCATCACCGACGGCCAGGCCACGGCGTGGGGCGAGCCCGTCGTCCTCGGCGACGTGGACGCGGCTATCTTTGCGCCGGCCACGAAGCCGCCGGCCAACCGGACCGTGGCCGTCGCCGATGCCCTCCCGCCGCGGTGGACGCCGCGAGGCTCGGTGGTCGTTCGCGCCGCCGGCGCCGACTCCGTCACCTATCGCATCTCGTTAGGCGACCGGACGCTCGCCCGCGGGCTGCTGCGGGGCGACGAGGAGGCGACGATCCACGCCGAGCCGCCCGAGCGCGGATGGACCGCCGGGCGCGTCGAGCTGGCCTCCGACGAGCTCCGCGCCGACGACCAGCGGTACTTCGCGGTCTGGATCGGGCCGGCCCCGCACGTGCGGGTGCTCCCGGAGGCGGGACCCTTCGCCACGAGTGCGCTGGAGGCGCTGGTCCAGAGCGAGCGCGCGACGATCGGCGCGGGCATCGACATCGCACCGGCGGACGCCGCCACCAGGCTCCCGGCACTGCTCCTGGCGCCGTCGGATCCGGTGCGCCTCGGCGCCGCCAATCGCGCGCTCGAGCGACTCGGCGTGCCGTGGCGCTTCGCCAGTGCGCGGCGCGACCAGACCATCGCCCGCGGCGACGGACTGGAGGGGACTGGCGTGTCGCTGCACTATCCGCTGCGCGCCGAGCCCGGCGCGGTGGCGGACACGCTCGCCACCGCCGCCGGCGACCCGTGGGTGGTAGCTGGCGACGGCTTCGTGCTTGTCGGCTCCCCGCTCGAGCCGCAGGCGACCAACCTGCCCATTCGCGCGCAGTTCCTGCCGTGGCTTTCGGACATGGTGGCCCTGCGTCTCGCTCCAGACGCCAGTGCCCTGATCGCGGCGGTGCCAGGGGGACCCATCCGGTTGCCACCGGGCATCGACGGCTACGAACGCGAGGGCGGAGAAGTCGTGCCGGCGACTTCTTCCACCCGTGCACCCGGCCGCGCCGGGGTCTACTTCCTCAGGCGGGGCCCGACTCGCGTCGGGGCATTGGTGGTCAATCCGGTCCCCGCGGAATCGCAGCTCGCGCGGCTTTCGCAGAAGGATCTCGCGTCGCGCGTCACGGCGTCATCGCTTGTCGCCACGTCCGACCAGGACCGGCTGCGCCGGGCCGCGTTCGGGGCCGGCGCGCGCCGGCCGCTCCAGCCGTCGCTCCTGGTGCTGGCGCTCCTCTGCCTGGCGGGTGAGATGCTCCTCGTGCGGCGTGCCGAACATCCCACGCGGCGCGCCGCGGCCTGATGGCGCTGGGCAGTCTTCTCGACGCACTGGCTTCGCTGCCCGCGTTCACGCGGGTGGCCGGCGCACCGCTGCGTCCCGGGGAGCGCACGGCGGTGGCCGGGCTCGCCGGGTCGAGCGACGCCGTGCTCGTCGCCGCCCTGTCGCGCCGGATGCCGCAGCGACTCATCGTCGTGGTGACGTCGGCCGTGGCGGACGCCGAGCGCTGGCTGGCCGACCTGCAGGTGCTCCGCGCCGAGACCGACGCCGCCCTGTACCCGCCGCGGGAGGGGTTCGGCGAGGTGGAGCCCCACGCCGAGATCGCGGGCGAGCGCATCGAGACGCTCGAGCGACTCATGCGGAGCGACGTCCGGATCCTTCTCACGACGGCGCGCGCGATGCTCGAGCGCACGCACCTGCCGCGGGCACTGGTGGCGGCCCGGCTCGAGCTGCGGCGCGGCGACGTGCGCCGCCCCCAGGACCTGGCCGCCCATCTCGAGCGCATCGGCTTCGAGCGGGTGCCGATGGTCGAGGACGTCGCCCAGTTCGCGGTGCGCGGCGGCATCTTCGACATCTACGGATTCGGCATGTCGGAGCCGGTCCGACTGGAGTTCTGGGGCGACGAGGTCGTCGACCTGCGCCACTTCGACCTGGGCAGCCAGCGCGGTACCCGCGAGGCCGCGATGGCGCTGGTCCTGCCGGTGGATGCCCCGCCGTCCGACGACGACGCGGCCGTGGAGCGCCGGTCGCTCGACGACCTGCTCCCCCCCGACTCCCTGCTCGTCCTGCCTGACGAGGCGCGGCTGGAGGCGGAACTCCGGCGCACGTGGGACGACGCCGCCCACCACATCGAGGTCGCCCGCCGGCGCGGCGAGGACGTGGTGGCCCGCGACACGCTGCTGCGACCGCCTGACGAGCTGCTCGGCCGGCTCCGTGCCTTCGCCCGGATCGCGGTGACCGATCCGGCAGACGAGGCGGGGGTGGTCGTCTTCCCGATCCGGCCGCCGGAGTCGATCGCCCGTGACATCCGGCTGTTGCGGCGGGTCGTCCGCGATGGCATGCCGACGGTGATCCTCTGCGACAACGAGGGCCAGGCAGAGCGGCTGGAGGAGCTGCTCAACGAGGACGGCGGCTGGCCCAGCCCGGCCGCGATCTCGATCGGCGTGCTGAACGGCGGCTTCATCCTTCCGCCGGCGGAGGGCGCGCGAACCGGCCAGAAGGCGCCCGCTCCGGCGCCGGGCGATCCCCTGGGCACCGGCCTCTCGATGCTCGCCGCGGGCGGCGGCCTCCGCCTGCTCACCGACCACGAGATCTTCCGGCGCGAGCGGCGCCTCCGTCGCGCCCGGCGCTACATCACTGCCGCCGCGCTCGACGCCGCCACCGCGCTCAGGCCCGGCGACTACGTGGTGCACCTCGAGCACGGCGTCGGCATCTACCGTGGCATGGAGCGCATCACGGTGCGCGAGAGCACGATCGAGGTCGCGGTGATCGAGTACGAGGGCGGGGACCGCCTCAACGTTCCGCTCTACCGGCTGGACCAGGTCGAGCGCTATCGCGCCGGCGGCGATGTCACCGAGGACGCGCCACCGCCACGGCTGCACCGCCTGGGGGGGCGTCGCTGGAGCCGGCAGCGCGACAAGACCCGGGCGGCCATCCGCGAGATGACCGAGGAACTGCTGCAGCTCTACGCGCGCCGCCACCTCGCGTCGCGCCCGCCGCACGTTCCCGACACCGCCTGGCAGCGCCAGCTGGAGTCGTCGTTCCTGTTCGAGGACACCCCCGACCAGCGCAAGGCGACCGGCGACGTGAAGTCGGACATGGAGCGCCCGCAGCCGATGGACCGGCTGCTCGTCGGCGACGTGGGCTACGGCAAGACCGAGGTGGCGATCCGCGCCGCGTTCAAGGCCGTGCAGTCGGGGCGGCAGGTCGCCGTGCTGGTGCCGACGACGATCCTCGCCGAGCAGCACGCGCGGACGTTCGGCGAGCGCCTGGCCGACTTCCCGGTGCGCATCGCCACCCTGAGCCGCTTCGTCAGCGCCGCCGACCAGCAGCGCGTCATCGCCGAGGTCGTGGCCGGCAGGGCCGACGTCGTGATCGGCACCCACCGCCTGCTCAGCGAGGACGTGCGCTTCGCCGCGTTAGGCCTCATCGTGGTCGACGAGGAGCACCGCTTCGGGGTGAAGCACAAGGAGAAGCTGAAACAACTGAAGCTCGAGACCGACGTGCTGACCCTCACCGCGACGCCGATTCCGCGCACGCTGCACCTGGCGCTGGCGGGGCTGCGCGACATGACGCTGATGCAGACCGCGCCGCGCGACCGGTCGCCGGTCCTGACCTTCGTCGAGCCGTGGGACGACGGCCTCATCGCCGAGGGCATCGCCCGGGAGCTCGACCGTGGCGGCCAGGTCTTCTTCGTGCACAACCGCATCGAGACGATCGAGGGCGTGGCCGACCACGTGCGCCGCATTGCGCCGCGCGCCCGGGTGGGCGTCGGCCACGGCCAGATGCGCGAGCGCGACCTCGAACGGGTCATGCGCGAGTTCGTGGGGGGCGAGATCGATGTCCTCGTCTCGACGATGATCGTCGAGTCGGGCCTCGACGTCGCCAACGCGAACACGATGTTCGTGAGCCGCGCCGACCAGTTCGGGCTGGCCCAGCTCTACCAGCTGCGCGGGCGCGTCGGGCGGTCGCACCGCCGCGCCTACTGCTACCTGCTGGTGCCCGACGCCGTCGACGAGGACGCCGAGCGCCGCCTGCAGGTGCTGGAGCACCACACCGAGCTGGGGTCCGGCTACCATGTGGCGCTCAAGGACATGGAGATGCGCGGCGCGGGCAACCTCCTCGGCGCGGAACAGTCCGGGTTCGTCCACGCCGTGGGCTTCGACCTCTACCTGCGCATGCTCGACGAGACCGTCCGCCGGGTACAGCTGGGAGAGGACGCACCGCGCGCGGTGCCGGCCGACGTCTCCATGGACCTGCCGTCGTACCTGCCCGACGAGTACATCGCCGCGCAGGAGGCGAAGCTGGACGTGTACCGGCGCCTGACGTCGCTCACGGCCGCGGAGGCCATCGACGACCTGCGACGGGAGCTGCGGGACCGCTTCGGGCCCCTCCCGGCGCCGGCGACGCATCTGCTGTCGGCGGCCACACTTCGCGTGCTCGGTGCGGGGCTCGGGATCGAGGGCATCCTCGTGCATGGCGACGAGGCCCGTGTTACCTTTCGAGACACTGCGATGCCCCGCCTGAAGGGGCTGCAGGCCGCCTTTCACGAAGTGCAATTCCGCGCCGACGTTCGTCGGACGCATCCGTTGTCCCTGAAACTCACGCGTCTTGGAGGGTCGGGCATGCTGGAAGGGCTCGTGCGAGCGCTCCAGCTGTTGCAGCATTCGTCCGACCGACCGTCCGCGTGAGTTTGCGTTTTCACAGTGAGCGATTTCACGCCATGAATTCCGTCCGCGCCATCGCCATCGCCTCCCTCGTCGCCGTCACCGCATGCGAGGGCTTCAAGGAGGCCATGACCGCCCATGTCGACGTCGCCGCGCGCGCCGGGTCGCAGGAGCTCTCCGTGGAGCACCTCGCCACCCTGATGGGCAACTCGCAGGTCCCCCTCCGGCCGGACGTCGCGCAGTCCATCGCCGACCTCTGGGTGAATTACCAGCTGCTCGGCAAGGCCGCCGCGGCGGACGACTCGCTCAAGGACGACAAGGTCATCGACGAGGCGATGTGGCCGGTCTACTCGCAGACCAAGTCGCAGAAGTGGTACAACATCATCTCGGCACAGTGGGCGCCGGACACGACCAACCTCGAGGCGAAGTACAACGAGGGCGAGCTGCTTTCGGCGCGGCACATCCTGTTCCCGGTTCCCGCGGGCCAGGCGGCCACCGGGAGCGACTCCGTCCGCCGCAAGGCGGAGTCGGTGCTCAAGAATGTCACGACGGCGAACTTCGCGGCGATGGCCAAGCAGTACGGCACGGACGCCACCAAGGACAAGGGCGGCGACCTCGGGCTGTTCCGGCCGACCGACATGGTCCCCGAGTTCACGCAGGCCGTCATTGCGCTCAAGCCCGGCCAGATCGGCCCCCTCGTCAAGACGCAGTTCGGCTGGCACATCGTGCGCCGGAACACCTGGGACGAGGTGAAGGACGCGTTCAGCCAGCAGTATGCCACCATCGCCAAGCAGAAGATGGAGAGCACCTACGTGGCCGGCGTCGAACAGGCTGCCAACATCCAGATCCGGCCCACCGCGGCGCGCGTGGTGAAGGAAGTCGCCGCCAGCCCCGACGACCACAAGACCGACCGCACCGTCGTGGCGACGTCGGTGATGGGCGACTTCACCGCGGCGCAGGTCGCCAGGTGGATCGCCAGCTCGCCGCAGCCCGACGCGGTGCGCGCGCAGATCCAGCAGGCGGCCGATTCGGTCATGCCGATCTTCCTGCGCAACCTGATTCGCAACGACCTGTTCCTGCGCCAGGCGGACAGCGCCCACGTGGCGCTCGACTCGTCCGAGGTCAACTCGATCCGGAACGCGTTCCGGTCCCTGGTCACCACCGCGTGGAGCGGCCTGCACATCGCGCCGAAGATGCTCGCCGACAGCGCCAAGACGGCGTCGGAGCGTGAGCGGCTCGCCTCGAGCCGGATCGATGCCTACCTCGAGCGCCTGCTGGCGCAGCAGGACCAGTTCGTCGAGATTCCCTCGCCGCTGGCAAACGCCCTGCATGCCAAGTACGGTGGCAAGGTGAACCAGAACGGACTGGCGCGCGCCATCGAAGCCGCCGAGAAGATCCGCGCGGCATCCGACTCCACGCGACAGCCGCCCTCGGCCGTGCCGATGCCGAAAGCGCCCGGCGACACGTCCCGCGGCTCCGGCGAGTAGCGGTGAAGCACCCGCTGCGGCCGCTGACGACAGCCGTCGTCATCGGCCCGCGGGAATCTTCGCAAGCCCCGACGGGTAGTCTGGACCGATGAAGAGATTCCGTTTCGCCGTGCTCTCGCTCGTGCTGGCGGCGCCCCTTGGCGCCCAGCGCGGCGACACGCTCCGGCAACCGATCGACAGGGTGGTGGCCGTCGTCGGCACGACGCCGATCCTGCTCAGCGAGGCACAGGAAGTCGTCAACCAGCGGCGTGCCCAGGGAATGGTGATTCCCCCGGATTCCGCCGGGCAGGCCGTGCTGCTGGCACAGGTGGTCTCGGACCTCGTTGACGAGGAGGTGCTCGTCCAGCGGGCCCAGACCGACACGTCGATCAAGGTGGCCGACGCCGACCTCACCGCCACCGTTGACCAGCAGCTCAAGCAGGTCCGGTCGCAGTTCCAGGGCGACCAGGAATTGTTGAGCGAGCTGCGCACGGCGGGCTTCGGCAATCTCGAGGAATATCGCCGCTGGCTCACCGACCAGGCCCGCCGCCGCGCGCTGCAGCAGCGCCTCGTGCAACAGCTCCAGCGGGAGGGCAAGATGCCGGCGGCATCGATCAGCGAGAAGGACATTTCCGACGCCTACGAGAAATCGAAGGAGCAGCTCCCCAAGCGGCCGGCGTCGGTGATGTTCCGCCAGATCGTCGTCGCGACGACCGCCTCGCAGGCGGCCCTCGACGCCGCGCGCGCCAAGGCGGACTCGCTGCTCGCGGAGATCCGCGCCGGCGGGGACTTCGAGCAGATCGCGCGGCGGGAGTCGATGGATCCCAGCTCGAAGGAGCAGGGCGGCGATCTCGGGTGGAACCGCCGCGGGCACATGGTCGAGCCCTTCGACCGCGTGATGTTTGCGCTGGCGCCTGGCAAGGTCAGCCCGGTCATCCAGACGACCTACGGTTTCCACATCATCCGCGTCGACCGCGTCCGTCCCGATGAGGTCAAGGCGCGTCACATCCTGATCCGGCCCAGCTACGACTCGGCCGATGTCGCCCGCGCCCGCGTCCGTGCCGACAGCGTGCTGACGCTCTGGCAGGCCGGGACCCCGTTCGACTCGCTGGTCAAGAAGTTCCACGATCCCGACGAGGTGGAAGGGAGCCTCGATCCGTTTCCCCGCGACTCGCTGCCCGAGTCCTACGCCAAGGCGTTCGAGGGAAAGAAGACGGGAGACTTCGTGTCGCCGTTCTCGATCGACGACCCGCAGCGCGGCGTGCCGAAGTTCGTGATTGCCCGCATGACCAACGTGAGCGAGGGCGGGGACTACACGATCGCGGACCTGCGCGAGCGCATCCGCGAGAACCTCTCGCAGGAACGGTCGTACCGGCAGCTCATCGACCAGCTGAAGCAGGAGACGTACGTGCGGATCCAGCTGGAGGGCGTGGCGGACTACCGCCCGAAATGAGCGCCGGGCGGTGAGCACGGTGCGCCCCGCGGGCGGCAGCCGGCCCCGACTCGCGATCACCCTCGGTGACCCCCGGGGCATCGGCCCCGAGGTCGTGGCAAAGGCGCTCCAGCAGCTGGGTGACGGCGTGATCGAGCCGGTGACCGTCGGGCCGGACGGCGTCGAGGTCCCGGTCGACGAATCGGTCGGTCGCTGGGAGCCCGGGGCCGGAGCGGCAGCGGCGGGACGACTCGCCGGGCTCGCCATCGAGCGTGCAGTGGCGCTCGCCGCGCACGGAGAGGTGCAGGGCATCGTGACCGCCCCCATCGACAAGGCGGCCCTCCTCGCGGGTGGCTACGACTATCCTGGCCACACCGAGATGCTCGCCGCGCTCACGGGTACGGAGGTCGCGATGATGCTCGCCTCCGACCGTCTCCGCGTCGTGCTGGCCACCACCCACGTGCCGCTGCGGGACGTGCCGGACCTCGTGACCCCGTCGTGCATAGCACGGGCGGCGCGCATCACCCGCGAGGCACTGCGGCGCTGGTTCGACCTGCCCGAGCCACGACTGGCGCTCTGTGCCCTCAACCCCCATGCCGGCGACCACGGCCGCTTCGGGCGCGAGGACGACGACGTGCTTGCGCCGGCGGCCCGCGCCGAAGGGCTCGCCGGGCCCTTTCCCGCGGACACCGTGTTCGTGCGCGCGATGCGCGGCGAGTTCGATGCCGTGATCGCCCCGTACCACGACGTGGGCATGACGGCGATCAAGGTCGCCTCCTTCGGGCACGCCGTGAACATCACGCTGGGCCTCCCGTTCCCGCGCACGTCGCCGGACCACGGCACGGCGCTCGACATCGCCGGTCGCGGGGTGGCCGATGCCACGAGCATGCTGGCGGCCATCTCGCTCTGCGCCGCGATCGCGCGCCGCGCCTGACGGAGGCGCTCAGGCGGTGGTGGCCCGCTCCATCGCCAGCCTGTCGATGCGTCGACCGTCCATCGCCTGCACCGTGAACGTCGCGCCGCTCACGCTGACGCGGTCACCCACCACCGGCAGGCGACCGAGCGCCCCGAAGACGTAGCCGCCGATCGTGGTGTAGTCCTCGTCGGGAATCGACAGGCCGTACGCCTCGTTGACGTCTGCCACGTGGGTCACGCCGGGGATGATCGCGACGCCGGTGGCCCCGGCCGGAACCGGCACCTCGGAGTCGTCGTACTCGTCGAGGATCTCACCGACAATCTCCTCGAGCAGGTCTTCCATCGTGACGATCCCGGCGGTGCCGCCGAACTCGTCGAGCACCACTGCCATGTGTTCCTTGAGTCGCTTGAAGTCGGCCAGCACCTCCTCCACCTCGCGGGAGCCCGGCACCACGTGTACCCGGCGCACGATCGACGCCAGCGTGAACTCCGGCGGCGTCTTTCGCAGCACGTGGAGCAGGTCCTTGGCCAGCACCAGGCCGACGATGTTGTCGATGGAGCCGTCGAAGACCGGATATCGCGAGAAGTTGCTCTCGTCCACGATGCCAAGCGCCTCGTCGAGCGTGGCCTCCAGCGGGATGGCGACGACGTCGGTCCGCGGCGTCATCACCTCGCGCGCGTTCTTCTCGGAGAACTCGAAGACGCCCTCGATGAGCTCCGCATCGCCGGGCTCGATGGCGCCCCCTTCCTCGCTCTGCTCGACGAGCATGCGAAGCTCCGCCGGGGAATGCACCGATTCCTCGACGAGTCCCACCGGCTGCCGCGCCAGCTTCAGGACGCCCTCGGCGGCCCGGTTGAGCACCCACGTAAACGGCGCGGTGAGCCACGCGAAGCCGAGCAGCGGCGGCGCGAGGTACCTGGCGAACTCCTCGGGGTGGTTCAGGGCAGCGGCACGCGGCGCCAGCTCGCCAAAGACGACGTGCATGAACGTCGCCACCGAGAGGGCAATGAATGCCGCCACGCTGAGGCGGAACGACTCCTCCACCCCGACGGGCAGATGGGTGAGCCACCCGGCCAGGGCATGCCCCAGAATCCCCTCCGCGGCCCACCCCAGCGCCAGGCTCGCAACCGTAATCCCGAGTTGGCTTGCCGAGAGGACACGCGAAAGATTACTGGTGGCGTGCAGCGCGATGCCGGCAAGGCGGTCGCCGCTCCGGAACATCGCCTCGAGGCGCGTCCGGCGCGAACGCACCAGGCTGAATTCCGCTGCAACGAAGAACCCGTTGAGCAGGAGCAGGAGGAGGATGGCGGCGAACCGTCCCATCGCTGGGCAACTTACCGGGCGTCCCGGGGCTCCGTAATGGCATCGCGGCACCAGGGCGGCGGTCACGAACCGCCCGCGCACGATCACCAGGACGGGCATTCGCACGGGCACTCGCACGGGCATTCGCGCGGGCACTCGCGCGGCAACGGCCGCGTTCACGGGCACGGTGTCGCGCGCCTCGGCACCCCCACCGAGGCCGCCCACCAGCGCCGGCTCCGGTTCGCGCTCCTCCTCACCGCGACATTCTTCGTTGCCGAGGTGATCGGGGGCGTCCTCTCCAACTCGCTCGCGCTGCTCGCGGACGCCGGCCACATGCTGACCGACGTGGGCGCGCTCGCGCTGTCGCTGTTTGTCGCCTGGTTCAGCCGCCAGCCGTCCACGCCTGAGAAGACCTATGGCTACCTGCGCTGGGAGATCCTCGCGGCCTTCCTGAATGGCGCCGTGTTGCTGGTGGTCTCGGCGGCGATCGTCTGGGAGGCCGTGGTGCGGCTCCAGTCGCCGCCCGCCCTCGCCAGCGGGGTGATGCTCGTGGTGGCCCTGGGAGGCCTGGTGGTCAACGCGGTAACGGCCTCCATCCTGCACCCGGTCCACGGACACAGCCTCAATGCGCGCGGGGCGTACCTCCACGTCATCGGCGACCTCCTCGGCTCGGTGGGCACCGTCCTCGCCGCCGTGATCATCCGGTGGACCGGGTGGCTCCAGGCGGACCCCGTGGCCTCGCTGGTGGTGACGCTGCTGATCGTGCGGTCGGCATGGGGCCTGGTGCGCGAGTCGGTCGACATCCTGCTGGAGTCGACGCCGTCGCATATTTCGTTAGGCACGGTGCGGGAGCGCCTGGAGGCGATCCGGGGCATCGAGTCGGTGCACGACCTGCACGTGTGGACGGTGACCTCGGGCATGATCGCCATGAGCGCGCATTGCATCGTGCGCCATCCCGAGGAGAACCAGGGGGTCCTGGTGGAGGCGTTCGACTCGATGCGCCGCCTCGGGATCGACCACGTGACGGTGCAGCTGGAGAGCCAGGCGATGTGCGGCCAAGGGCTTCCGGCAACGCCAGCCGGTCATTAGGCGAGTCCAATACAGCCGCGAATCCGGCCTGGAAGCGCCTTCCGGGTGGGATTGGGGACCGCTCACCCGGTCACCCGGTGACGCCTGGAAGGCGGGGGGCGTCAAGTCAATATAGCAGCGGCGGATGCGAGGAGCCCCGACAATGAAGTCGCACCTCAGTGAGTTCTACATCGAGAAGAGCCAGATGCCCGTCAGCGCCACGCTGATCGGCGGCGAGCAGGTATCGGGCAGCATCTACCTCCAGGCGAGCGCCAGGGGGTTTTCGTCGCTGGAGGACGCTCCGGAATTCATGAACGGGCCGGAGTCGTTCTTCCCGCTGCGCATCGAGAACGGATCGTTGCGCCTGCTGGCGAAGAACCACGTGATGTCGATGCACGCCGCCGGCGAGTCCGCCACCGAGCGTGCCTGGCGCTTCGGCGACCCGATCGAGGTCTCGGTCGTGATGAGCGGGGGCACTCGACACACTGGTCAGCTGGTCATCGAGCGATTCGCGGCGCACACGCGCGTGCTCGACTTTCTCAATCGCATCTCCGATGCGTTCATCGTGCTGCAACGCGAGGACGGTATCCTCCTGCTGAACCGGGAGCATATCGCGTACGTCCAGCAGCGCGACGATGCCGCAGCTTGACCGGCTGATCGCCGTCCTGACGACGAACCGCGGCGACGGCATCCGGATCGTGCAGGACGAGCCGGCGCGGTTGCGCGCGGGCGAGTCGGAGCAGCCGATGACGCGGCAGGCGCTCAGCGCCGGCCAGCTCCTGGCGCTGCTGCGCGAGGTCGCGCCGCCCGACGCCGCCGAGCGGTTGTCACGCGGTGAGCCGGCGGATTTCGAGTACACCCACGGTCCGCACGTCTTCGTCGCCACGACGAGCTATCCCGGCGGGCGCCTCACGGTCGACGTGGTTCCGCGCACGCCGTTCGCGGGCACCAACGGCAACGGGGCGCGGCGGTCGGGCCAGCACGCGGCCGTCGCCGCGGCTGCGGATCGACGCCGCGGTCGAGAGCATCGACGGTCGCTCGCTGGACGCGATGAATCGCCTGCTGCGCCTGCAGGCCGAGCGGAACGCGTCCGACCTCCATCTCCGCAGCGGCGCCCCGCCGGTGCTGCGCATCGACGGCGACGTGGTGACGCTGACCGACGAGGATGTCCTGGAATCCGATCGCCTCGAGCGCATGGTGCGCGCCATCATGCCCGACCGGAACCGGCGGGAGTTCGACGAGACCAGCGACACCGACCTGGCCTACGAGCTGGAGAACGCCGGGCGCTTTCGCGTGAACGTCTTCCGCGACAGGCACGGCGTAGGCTCGGTGATTCGCGCCATCCCGTCGCGCGTCATCTCGGTGGACGAACTCGGGTTGAGCGCCGAGGTCCAGGCGCTCTGCGGCCTGGCCAAGGGACTGGTCCTGGTGACGGGGCCCACCGGCAGCGGCAAGTCCACGACGCTCTGCGGCCTGATCGACCGCGTGAACCGGACCCGTCGCGACCACATCATCACGATCGAGGATCCCATCGAGTTCGTCCACGCCAGCAAGGGCTGCCTGATCACGCAGCGCCAGGTGGGGATGCACACGTCGTCGTTCAAGCAGGCCCTGCGCGCGGCGCTGCGCGAGGACCCCGACGTGGTGCTCGTCGGGGAGCTGCGCGACCTCGAGACCGTCTCGATCGCCATCGAGACCGCGGAGACGGGGCACCTCGTCTTCGGGACCCTGCACACGTCGACGGCGCCGAGTACGATCGACCGCATCATCGACCAGTTCCCGGCCGATCGCCAGGAGCAGATCCGGGTGATGCTCTCGGAGTCGCTCAAGGGCGTCATCTCGCAGACGCTCTGCCGGAAGATCGGCGGCGGGCGCGTGGCGGCGCGGGAAATCCTGCTGACAACGCCGGCGATCTCGAACCTGATCCGTGAGTCCAAGACGTTCCAGATCACGTCGGTCATGCAGACATCGCGCCGCCTTGGCATGGTGACGCTGAATGACGCGCTGCTGGAGCTGGTGGAGCGCGGGCAGGTGGAGTCGAAGGAGGCGTACGCCAAGGCCATCGACAAGGCGACCTTCGGGCAGTCCCTGCGGAACCGGGGACTCGACGCCTCGTTCCTTGACGCGGACGCGCTCGTGGAGCGCCCGACGCCTCCCTCGCGCAAGGACCCGGGGGTGAACGCCCGGACGCCGACGGCGAGGCCCGGCTTCAGGAAGTAGCCCGGAGGCGACATCGGGCTCCCCAGACTCGCGGCCGACAAAAAGAATGCGGCGCCCGAAGGGCGCCGCGTTTTCCGTTGAAGTTGCAGGTCGGTGGGTCGTGCCTACTGCGCTGGAGCCCCCCCGGATAGGGACGTCGGGTGCAATTCGCCGCGCGTCTTGTCGTACTCGTCGCGCTCGCTGTACCCGTAGCCACCGAGTACTTCACCACCCCGCATGTAGTCGTGGCCGTAGCCTCGGCCGTGAGGGTAGGAATCCTTGGTGGGCTCCACTTCCTCGTGCATGGGACACCTCCGGCGGTTGCGAATCCGTTACCGATGGTGCGCTCAGACCGGCGCGCATGCAGGTACTCATTCCGGGGACGATGCTGTGGCCTGCGATGTTACCATCCCGAGACCGGCGTGCCCGGTGAGTTCCTTTCGGTATCCTATGGCCTGAGCCGGCAGCGCGAAAGACCCGGGAGGCTCCCCGGGTGCGGGGAAACACCCGACCGCCGGGGCGGGAGCGCTCCCCGCCCGCCCCCCGCGACCCAGGAGATCTCCCGCGCCGTATCTGCACCCGTTGCGCTCGGAATTTGTGTCCCGCCGGTGTATTCTTCCCGGCTATGCAGGTTCGTAACATCGCGATAATCGCGCACGTCGATCACGGAAAGACCACCCTGGTCGACAAGATGCTCCGTCAGGCGGGCGCGTTCCGCGACAACCAGGTCGTCCAGGAGCGGGTGATGGACTCCAACCCGCTCGAGCGCGAGCGGGGCATCACCATCCTCGCCAAGAACACCTCCATTCGCTGGCACGGCACCAAGATCAACATCGTCGATACGCCCGGGCACGCCGACTTTGGTGGCGAGGTCGAGCGCATCATGCGCATGGTGGATGGGGTGCTTCTCGTCGTCGATGCCTTCGACGGGCCGATGCCGCAGACGCGGTTCGTCCTCCGGAAGGCGCTGGAGCTGGGGCGGAAGCCGATCGTCGTCATCAACAAGATCGACAGGCAGGGCGCCGAGCCGCTGCGCGTCCACGACGAGATCCTCGACCTCTTCATCGAGTTGGAGGCGGACGAGGCACAACTCGATGCGCCGGTGATCTACGCGTCGGCGCGCGATGGCGTCGCCACGCCCGACCTCGCGGTGCCGCCCGTGAACCTCGAGCC
This sequence comes from uncultured Gemmatimonadaceae bacterium, assembly GCA_963761075.1. Lineage (GTDB taxonomy): Bacteria > Gemmatimonadota > Gemmatimonadetes > Gemmatimonadales > Gemmatimonadaceae > CAVXFN01. The sequence continues at coordinate 3,786,611 of CAVXFN010000004.1, read as the reverse complement.
CCTGTTCGAGGCCATCGTGCGTCACGTGCCGCCGCCCCCGAGCGACGACGGCGGCCCGTTCCAGATGCTGGTCTCGACGCTGGACTATTCCCCGTACCTGGGGCGCGTCGCCATCGGCCGCATCGAGCGCGGGACGGTTCGCGTCGGGGAGACGGTCGCCCTGCTCCCGCTCGACCCGAACCTGCCGGCCGAGACGGCCCGGGTGTCGAAGCTCTACACCCACGAGGGACTGGAGCGGCTCGAAGTGGCGTCGGCAACGGCCGGAGACATCGTTGCGCTGGCAGGACTCGAGGGCGTCGAGATCGGGCTCACCGTGACCGACCTCGAGCACCGCGAGCGACTGGCGGGCATCGCCGTCGAGGAACCGACAATCTCGGTGGACTTCGTCGTGAACAACTCCCCGTTCGCCGGACGCGACGGGAAGTTCGTCACCTCGCGGCAGTTGCGGGAACGGCTGTATCACGAGCTCGAGCGCAACGTGGCCCTGCGCGTCGAGGACACCGATGCGCCGGACACCTGGACCGTGAACGGCCGCGGCGAGCTGCACCTCTCCATCCTGATGGAGACGATGCGCCGCGAGGGGTACGAGTTCCAGGTGTCGCGACCGCGGGTGATCACCCGCGAGGGACCTAACGGGGAGCGGCTCGAGCCGTACGAGGAGCTATCGATCGACGTGCCCGAGGCGTTCCTGGGGCCGGTCATCGAGCGGCTGGGCACGCGGCGCGCCGAGTTGATCGACATGCGCAACCCGGGCCAGAACATGGTGCGCCTGCGGTACGCGATTCCCGCCCGCGGACTCTTCGGCTACCGCAGCGAGTTCCTGACCGACACCCGCGGCACCGGCATTCTGCACCATCGCTTCCTCCGGTACGGCCCGTGGGCGGGGCCGATCGCCGGTCGGTCGCGCGGGACGCTGGTCTCCATGGAAGCGGGAACGACGGTCGCCTTCGCGCTGGCCAACCTGCAGGAGCGGGCGACCCTGTTCGTGGCGCCGGGGACCCCCGTCTACGAGGGAATGATCGTGGGCGAGAATTCACGTCCGGGCGACATGGACGTCAACCCCACGAAGGAAAAGAAGCTCACCAACATGCGCACCAAGTCGACCGATGAGAACATCCAGCTCGAGACGCCCCGGGAGTTGACGCTCGAAGGCGCGCTGGAGTATATCGAGGACGACGAGCTGATCGAGGTGACGCCGCAGTCCATCCGCCTGCGCAAGCGGATGTTGAGCCTCAACGACCGACGGAAGCTCTCGCGGGAGCTGAAGCGCGAGCGCGAACAGGCGTCGGTCTGACACCCCCCAAGGAGACCGCAGCAATGTGCACGGAGTTCGAGTCGTCGGCGAGCCCAATCGAGGCCCGGGGATTCGGCAATGCGCCCCTTCACCTCTCGTCCGCGCGGGACGGTGACGATGACGACGACGACGCGGGCGATTTCGACGACAACGACGAGGAACTCGGGAAGGACGGTCCCGACAGCGAATTCGACGACCCCGATGACCTGGAGTTCGAGGACGACGAGTTCGATGATGCCGATGCCGAGGAAGGCGACGAGGACGACGACGACTTCGACGACGAAATCGACGAGGACCTGATCGATCTCGACGACGAGTACGACGACTTCGACGAGGGGGAGCGACACAAGCCCGGACACCACCGCGGCGACGAGTGACGTCCCGCGTGGCCCGGCGCCACGCCGCAGTGCAACGAGCGCGAGGGGTGGGTTCGGCGGGGGTGGCGTGACCGCGCCGGCGCCCGGGGGGCTCACCGCGGACCGCGCGGGCCCCGAGGGCACGGCGCCCCGGTTCGCGGCGCCACCGCCCCCGGTTTCAGTGCTCCTGGCTTCCCAGCCCCACCGCCACGCCGAGCAACGTCGCCCGCCCGCGCCGGGCCACGACGAGCCGGCTGCGCGCCAGCACGGCGTCTCCCAGGGCGATGATCCCCTCTGCCCGCGTGCGCGTGCGGCGCGCGTACGACGATGCCTCGATGGCCGCCCCTATCCAGAGGGCGGCTGCGCCCGCCGCCGCGATCGCGAAGTTGGGACGCGACGTCGTCGGCAGGGAATCCTGGTAGGTGCGGCCGAACGGATCGGTGTACGACTTGTGTTCGTATCCCGTCGTCTGCGCGAGCCCGAACGCCGTCGCCCCGGCCACCGCCCCCAGGACAAGCACGCCGAGGACCGGGCGGCCCGTCTGCATCTGTCCCATGCCGGGCACCACCAGTCCCGACGCCAGCGCCTGCCCCGGATTGAAGACGCGATCCTGCAGGCGCGTCATCGCGCTCAGCACCGTGCCGCGATCGGACGCCGTGGGCAGGAGCTCCAGGTACTTCTCGAAGTCCTGCGTGGCGCTGGTCCGCTCGCCGCGTGCCGCGCGCGCCAGCGCCCGGTTGAAGTAGACCTCGGGCGCCGTCTCCGTTGACGACGCCACCGCGCTGAAGACCGAGTCGGCGGCGACGAACTGGTGTCGCTCCAGGAGCGCGACGCCCGAACGGAAATTCGCACGCGCCTCGTCGACGCGCGCCAGTTCCGACGACGGCACCAGTCGGACGATGCGCCCGCGGACCTCGTCGCCATCGGGCGCCCGCGGCGACAGCGCGAGGTAGCGGCAATACTCGCGAACCGCCTCGGTCGCCTGGGAAAGGGCCTCGTACTCGCGCCCCAGGTAGTACGCCACGCGGGCGTCGCCGGGGCTGCGCTTTGCAGCCTGGGCGAACGCGTCGCGGGCTGCGGCGTGCTCCCCTTGCAGTGTCGCCTCCTGGGCCTGGTCGATCAGGCGTCGCGTCTCGGCGTCGTCGGTGAGCGGAGACTGCGAGCCGGCAGCCGTGGGGGCCGGAAACGACGCGCAACCCGCCGGGCCCGACGTGACGAGCGTCGGCTTCGGTGCGAGTTGCTGGGCGTGGAGCAGTGCCGGCATCGCAAGGAGCGCCAGCGCCATGCGCGCGACGGCGCGCCAGGCGATCGGTGCCGCGGCGCACAGCGCGTCACGCGAGCGGAGGAATGGCGAGGGGGGTCTTGTCATCCGTCGCCTATGGCACCGACACGGTCGCCGTGCCCTGCACGCCGCCGCACGTCGCGGTGATCGTGATTGTCGGGACGCCACCCGTGGACGCCACGCCGGTCACGTTGAATGCAATCTGCCCGAGGGCATCGGTGACGCCCGAGGCAGCGGACACCGTCACGAAGTTGACGTCGCTCGAGGCAATCGTGCAGGCACGTCCCTGCAACGCGGATGAACCGGCGTCCTTGACGTCGATCGTGAGGGGCGCGCTCGCGCTCACGGCGACGCTCGTGGTGCCGGGCGTGATTGTCACCGTGCTCACCGGCGCGAGCACGCGCACCAAGATGAAGTTGCTCTTTCCCTCGGCGGTGGCGGTGATGTTCGCCGTCCCCGGCGCGACGCCGGTGACGAGGCCCGTCACCGGGTCCACGGTGGCGACGCCGGTGTTGTCGGACGACCATGCGACCGGACGGCCCGTGAGCGTGTTGTTGCCGGCGTCCTTGAGCGTCGCGGTCGCCTGGAGCGTCCCCGTCCCGATGATGGAGTCACCGGGTGCCGTGACGGCCACGGTGTTCACGGGAGCCAGCATGCGCACGATGAGGTTGCCGTTCACCGACGCGCTGGTGGCGGTGATCGTCGTGGAGCCCGGCTGCCGACGCTGGTGATCGTCAGCGCGAGCTGGCCGCTGGCGTTCGTCGTGCCGCTGGCCGGCGCAACGTCGCCACGCCGGTATTCGTCGAGATCACCGTGACGGTCCGCCCTGGAATCGGGCGCATTCGTGCCGTCCTTCACCGTCACGGTTGCCGCCAGCGAACCGCTGCCGATGAGCGAGTCGACAGCGGCCGTCACAACCACCGTCGAGACCGCCGGCAGGACGCGGATCGACTTGGAGCCGACCTTCCCCTCGCTTGTGGCAGAGATCAGCACCGTGCCCGGCGCGACGCCGGTGATGAGTCCGGTCGACGTGTTGACAGTGGCGACCGCCGCGTTGCCTGTCGACCACACCACCGGGCGCCCGCTCAGCACGATGCTGCCGGCGTCCTGGAGCGTGGCCGTCGCCTGCAGCGTGGCCGTTCCCATGATCGAGTCGCCGGGCGAGGTGACAGTCACCGTATTCACCGGCGCAAGCACCCGGATGGTCACTGCGCCGCTCTTTCCCTCCGACGTCGCGGTGATGTGAGCCGTCCCCGGCCCAACGCCCGTGATGAGTCCTGTCGACGTATTGACGGTTGCCGCGGCGGCATTGTCAGTGCTCCACGCCACCGGACGACCGCTGAGCACGTTGTTGCTGGCGTCCCGGAGCGTGGCGGTCGCCGGCAACGTCGCCGTCCCGATGATCGAGTCACCCGGCGTGGAGGCTGTCACCGTGTTCACGGCGGCGAGCATCCTGGCGTTCAACGTGCCGGAGTGCCCCGCGCTCGTCGCCGTGATCGTGGAGGTGCCGGGGGCCACCCACGTGATGTTGAAGGCGACCTGGCCGCTCGCGTTTGTCGTGCCACTGGCGGGCGTGACCGACGCCGCTCCTGGCGTGCCCGAGCTGATCGTGACAGTGCGGCCGGCGATGACCGCGTTCGACGCGTCACGCACCGTGGCCAGGGCAGCGATCACGCCGCCGCCGATCAGCGAGTCCGTCGGAGCCGTGATGGCCACGGTCGAGACCGCGGGCAGGACGCGGATCGACTTCGACCCGATGACGCCTTCGCTCGTGGCCGTGATCAGTACCGTGCCCGGGGAGACGCCGGTGATGAGACCGGTCGACGCATTCACGGTGGCGATGCCTGGCGTCCCGCTGGACCACGCCACCGGGCGCCCCGTGAGCGTGTTGTTGCTCGCGTCCTTGAGCGTCGCGGTCGCCTGCAGGGTCCCGGTACCGACCACGGAGTCGCCGGGCGAGCCGACCGTCACGGTGCTCACCGACGCCAGCATGCGCACGATCACCTGGCCGCTGACGCCGTCGGCGGTGGCCGTGATCGTCGCAGTGCCCGGTGCAATCCATGTCACGAACATCGGCACCTTTCCGTCGCCACCTGAGACGGCGCTCGGCGGGCTCACCGTCGCCACCGACGTATTGCTCGACGAGATTGACACCGTTCGCCCGGCGACCGGGGCCGCTCCTGCGTCGAGCACCGTCGCCGTCGCGAATCAGCGATCCCGATCCGATCAGTGAGTCGGGATTGACCGTCACCGGAACCGAGGCGACCGCGGCGAGCACGCGCACCACGATGAAGCTCGACTTCCCCTCACTCGTGGCCGTGATGTTGGCCGTGCCCGGCGCGACGCCGGTGATGAGTCCCGTCGCTGCGTTCACCGTGGCGACCGCGGCGTTGCTCGTTCCCCAGGCGACCGGCCGTCCGGTGAGCGTGTTGTTGCTGGCGTCCTTCAGCACCGCCGTCGCCTGAAGCGTCGCGGTCCCCACGATCGAGTCGCCCGGAGCGCTTACCGCGACGGTGTTCACCGGCGCCAGCATGCGCACGTGGAGCACGGCGTTCACGCCGGAGCTGGTGGCGGTGATGTCGGTTGCGCCGGGGGCAACACTGGTGATCGTCAGGGCCAGGTGGCCGCTGCCGTTGGACGTGCCGCTCGCCGGGGCCACGGTCGCCACCCCGGGCACGCTGCTGGTGGCCGTGACCGACCGCCCGGGCAACGGCGACATCGTCGCGTCCAGCACGGTGGCGGTGGCGGACAGGGTGCCCGAACCGATCAGGGAGTCGACCGGCGCCGTCAGCGTCACCGAGAACGACGATGCCAGCACGCGCACCGCTCATGCGTCTTGCTCACGCCCTCGACCAGCGCCGTGATCACCGAGGTCCCCGGCGCGACGCCGGTGATGAGTCCCGTCGACGCGTTCACCGTCGCGACGCCCGGCGTGCCGCTCGACCACGCCACCGGACGGCCGGTGAGGATGTTGCTGGCGGCGTCCCGCAACGTCGCAGTGACCTGGAGCGTCGAGGTGCCGATGATCGAGTCTCCGGGCGACGTCAGCGTCACCGAGCTGACGGCGGCCAGGACGCGTATCGTGAGTGCGGCGCTCTTCGTTTCACTGGTGGCGGTGATATGCGCGGTGCCGGCCGCGACGCCCGTGATGAGCCCCGTCGTGGGGTTGACGGTGGCTGCGGCCGCGTTGTCGCTCGTCCAGGCCACAGGCCGCCCGGTCAGCGTGACGTTCGCGGCGTCCTTGAGCGTCGCCGTCGCTTGCAGGGTGTGGGTGCCGATGATCGAATCGCCGGGCGACGTCACCGTCACCAGGTTCACCGGCGCCAGCATGCGCACGTTCAGCGTGGCGGGAATCGCGGCGCTCGTGGCTGTGATCGTCGCCGAGCCATTGGCGACGCGGGTGATCGTCACCGCGACCTGGCCGCTCGCGTTGGTGGTGCCGCTCGCCGGGCTCACGGTGGCCACGCCGGTATTGCCCGACACCAGCGTGACGATGCGTCCGGCGATCGGCTGGTTCGCGGCATCCCTGATCGTCGCCGTGGCCGCGAGCGAACCGGCGCCGATGAGCGAGTCGACGGCCGCCGTGAGTGCCACCGTCGAGATCGCCGGCAGGACGCGCACGGTTCGCGTGCCAGGGTGACCCTCGCTCGTCGCCGTGATGATCGATGTCCCTGGTGCGACGCCGGTGACGAGGCCCGTGGCCGAGTTCACCGTCGCTGCCGCCGGCGTGCCGCTCGTCCAGGCCACCGGCCGTCCAGTCAGCGTGACGTTGGCGGCGTCCTTGAGCGTTGCCGTCGCCTGCAGGGTCGCCGTCCCGATGATGGAGTCGCCGGGCGACGTCACGCTCACCGAGGCCACGGGATTGAGCATCCGCACGATGAGCGTCCCGCTCAGCGCCGCGCTCGTTGCGGTGATCGTCGCACTTCCCGCGCCGACGCGCGTGACGGTGATCGCCACCTGGCCGCTGGCGTCGGTCGTCGCAGTCGACGGGCTGACAGTCGCCACCAGCGGATCACTCGACGAGATCGTCACCGGGCGCCCCGGCACCGGCGTGCTCGAGGCGTCGAGCACGGTGGCGGTGGCGGACAGCGTGCCCGCTCCGATGAGCGAGTCCGTCGGCGCGGTCACCAGCACCGACGCCCCCGGCGGGACCACGTGAATGGCGAGCACGCCGGAAACGCCCTCCGCCGTCGCCGTGATCGTCGCGGCGCCTGACGAGACCCCCGTGATGAGGCCGGTCACGGGGTCGACTGTCGCGGCGGCGGGATTGCTCGACGTCCACGCCACCGGGCGTCCCGTGATCGGGGCCGCCGAGGCGTCGGACAATGCTGCGGTCGCCTGCAGCGTGGCGGTGCCGATGATCGAGTCCGACGGCGCCGTGACGGCGACGGCGAAGACCGGAGGAAGGACGCGCAGGCTGACGGTGCCGCTCTTTCCCTCGACCGACGCCGTGATGTTCACGGGGCCCGGCGCGACGCCGGTGACGAGCCCGGAGGCGTCGACGGTCGCGACGGCGGCCGCGTCGGTGGACCATGCGATCGGGCGCCCGGTGAGCGCGGTGCCGCCGGCGTCGGTAAGCGCCGCGGTCGCCTGCAGCGTCGCGGTGCCGATGATCGAGTCGCCGGGGGTGGTGACGCTGATGGCGCTCACCGGGTTGAGGACCCGGATGGGGAACGAGCCGGTCTGGGACTCGCTGGCCGCCTGCACCACCATGGAGCCGGCGGAGACGCCGGTGACCGAGACGGACACGACACCGCTGGCGTCCGACGTTGCCGACGACGGGGCGACCGTGGCCACCGACGGGTTGCTCGAGGAGAGCTGGACCGGCCGGTTGGCGAGCGGCTGCAGGGTGGCGTCACGCACGGTCACGGTTCCGGTGAGCGTGGCCGGCGCGATGACCGAGTCGGGCGCGACCGCGATGACGATCTGCCCGGCGGGGGCGAGTACGGTGATGGCAGCGCTGCCCGGCGTTCCCCCCACGGTGGCGGTGATCATGGCCGTGCCCTGCGCCACGGCCGTCACCTGGCCAATCAGGTTGACCGAGGCGACCGAGGAGTTGCTCGACTGCCACGACGTGGCACGCCCGCCTAACGCCGCCCCGGTAACCGCGTTCCCGGCCGAGTCCCTCGGCGTGGCCGTCAGCTGCTGAGATGCCGGGGGAATCATCGTCGGCGAGGGGAGCTGCAGCGTCACGTTGGCGACCGGCACCAGGTCGATCGTGACGTTCGCGAATCCCTGGATGCCCTCGCTCACCGCGCTGATCTGCACCGTCCCCGTCGCCAGCCCGGTCACCACGCCGGTGGACGCGTCCACGGACGCCAGCGCCTGGTTCGACGACGTCCATACCACGCTCCTCGCCAGCAGCACGTTTCCCTGGCCATCGAGCGTCGTCGCCATGAACTGGTGCTTGTAGATGCCGCCTACGTGCACGGTGCCAGGATCGGGCGTGACGACCACCGTCGCCACCGGCTGGTTGCTGACCGTGAGTGTCGCCGTGCCCACCACGCTCTGCGCCTGTCCCGGCGTCGCGACCGCCGCCGACAGCGTCACCGTGCCCACGGCAACGCCGGTCGCAACGCCGGTCGCGTTGTCGATCGTGGCGATGGTTGGATCGCTGCTCTGCCACGCGATCGTCCGGCCCAGCGCCGTCAGCGGCTGGTTGGTCGCGTCGAAGAGGTTTACCGCGAAGTTCGTGCTGTGCCCGACCTGCAGCGACGCACTCGCGGGCACGACGTCGACCCGGGCCACGGGCACCAGCAGCACCGTGACCTGCACCGTTGCGGTGGGCGTCGAGCCGTCGGGGCCATTCCCCGGCGAGGCGGCCGTGATCGTCACCGTCCCCGGGGCGATGCCCGTCACGACGCCGTCCGACGAGACCGTCGCGATCGCCGCGTTGCTCGTGCCCCAGGTGATCAGGCGGCCCGGCAGCGTCTGCCCCTGGTCGTCGAGCGCCGTCGCCACGAACGGCATGCTCTCTCCGGCGTTGAGCGACGCGCTGTTCGGCGAGATCGCGAGCGACGCCACCGGGACCGGGAGCACCGTGAGCACCGACGACCCTTCCACGTTCTCGGAGACGGCGCGAATGGTCACGATGCCCGGCGAAACCCCGGTCACCAGGCCGCTGGAGTTGACGGCCGCCACCGTCGGATCCGCCGATGACCAGGCGATGGTCCGGCCGCCCAGCACCAGGCCGCTGCCGTCGAGCGGGTCGGCCGTGAGTTGCAGCGTGCCGTGCGCGACGACGCTGCCGGTGGACGGCGTGACGCGCACGAAGATCACCGGGCGCTGGCGCACCGTGATCGCGGCGATGCCGGACCGTCCACCGGTGGAGGCGGCGACCTGGGTCACGCCGGGCCCCACCGCGGTCACGATCCCGGCGGCGTCGACCGTCGCCACTGTCGGGTCCTTCGACGACCAGAAGACCGCCTGCGAGGCGACGAGCTGGTCCGCCTCGTCGAAGACCTGCGCGGTCAGCGCCTGCGTCCCGCCGACCTCGAGCTCCGGCGCCGCCGGGCGTACGTCCACCCGGCCGATTCGCAGTACCGAAGGCGCCAGCGGGTTGTCGCACGACACCACCAGCGCCCCGTACGCGAGCACCAGCGGCCAGCGTCGGACACGCCATCGCCCGCGGCGAAACGGTTGGGGGGCCAGCCACCGCATGCGTGGGTGCCTAACGTGGCGCGATTGCCACCCGGGACGGGAGGGCCGCGTTCTCCCGGTCGCCACTCCCCAGCTGGCCGTCGATGTTGAAGCCCCAGCAGAAGACGTCGCCGGTCGCCGCCCGGCCGCAGGTGTGGCCGCCGCCGGCGTAGAGCGCCGAGAACGTGGCCACGTTCCGCACCGCGACCGGGCGGTCGCGGTCGGTGGTGGTGCCGTCGCCGAGCTGCCCGTAGGCGTTGCGCCCCCAACACCAGGCGTGCCCCGCGGCGTCCCGGGCGCAGGTGTGCACGCTCCCGGCCACCACCGTGGCGAACGACGCCTCGCCATCGACAGGACTCGGCGTCAGGCGTGCGGCGTTGCCGCCGGTGCCGAGCTGCCCCCAGTTGTTGCGCCCCCAGCAGAATGCGACGCCGGCGGCGGAGACGGCGCAGGTGTGCCCCGATCCCGCGGCGATGCTCACCAGTGGTGCGTCCTCGAGCACGGCCACGGGCGTGGCGTGGTCGCTCGCGGTCCCGTCACCGAGCTGGCCCGCGGTGTTCTGGCCCCAGCAGAACGCGCGCCCGTCGGTGAGGATCGCGCAGCTGTGGTACCATCCGGTGGCGATGGCCGCGGCGGGGGCGGGCAGCTGCACGCTGACCGGCGAGGAGCGCGACGTGTTGCTCCCGTCGCCAAGCTGGCCGAACGTGTTGGCGCCCCAGCACAGGACCGTCCCGCTGCGCGACAGTGCGCAGGTGTGCGCCTGGCCCGTGCGCACGACGCGGAACGCGGCGCCGCTGTTCACGCGCACCGGGGCGGCCCGCGCCGACGTGGTGCCGTCGCCCAGTTCGCCGGCGTCGTTGTCGCCCCAGCAATACACCTGGTCGGTGGCCGTCACTCCGCACGTGAAGTTCACGCCGGCGGAGACCTGCGTGAAGGCGAATTCACCGGCGACCGGCGTCGGTCCCGCATGCGACACGAAGCTGCCGTCGCCAAGCTGTCCCCGGTCGTTGCTCCCCCAGCAGACGGCGCGTCCGCCATCCACGAGCGCGCACGAATGGCGTCCGCCGGCAGAGACCGTCCCGCGTACCGGCGGGAAGTTGAGCGCCGGAACCGGCGGCAGGTCCACGGGAATCGCCGCCGTGGTCGTCGAATCCGCCACGGATCCTGGTGTCGTCACGGCCGCGCCGCGACCGGTACGAAGGCCGCTGTCGGCCGCGGCAGTCCGACGTGGCGCGGCGGGCGGAGACGCCGGAGCGCCCGCGCCGGCGGCCCCACGCGCTGAATCACCTGCCGCCGCCACCCGTGGCGGTCCGGTTCGCGTCGGCGCCGCCGGCGGCGCCGACACCGTGTCGGTTCCGGCGGCCACGACATGCGAGTCCGGCGGAGTGGCCACGATTCCTGCGGCCTGTTGCGCGGAGTCGGTCGTCACCACGGGCGGCAGCACCGGCACCTCCACTGCGGCGCGATCCTGGAGCCGCGCGAGGAGCCGCAGCTGCTCCTCCTGCTGCACCTGCTGGTAGCGCCACCACGCCGCGCCCCCCGCTCCGCCGGCGACCAGCAGGAAGATCAGCGCGAGCCAGATGCCCCGGTGCGACCGCTTGGGCGGAATCGTGATGACGTTGTATCCCGCCGGCGCCGGCGACAGGCGTTCCGGCGGCTCGTCCGCGTACGGCGCATTGAAGTCGTGTTCCGCCTCGGCGTCGGCGCTGCCCCCCGAAGGTGTCGACACCTTCGTCCCACCGGGCGTCAGGGAGCGCGAGAATCGCTGCGTCTCCAGCGACGCCTGTTCGCCGGACTCCATGCGCCGCCGCACTTCCTGGAAGGCGCGCGAGCGGCGGCGTCGCTTCTGCGTCGCCTGCCAGTCACGGAATCCCGGCAGCGCCTGGTCCGAGGCGAGCAGCGCGAGGAACCGCGCGGCACTGCTCCAGCGGCGGTCGGGGTTCTTCTGCAGGAGCCCCTCGACGAGATACTGCAGCCGCGGCGGAACGTCCTCGCGAAAGAGGTCGACCGGGGGAAGGGGATCGTGCTTCTGCCGGTAGATGACGGAGTAGAGGTTCTCCCCCGCCCACGGACGCTCTCCCGTGAGCATCTCCCAGCCGACCATGCCCAGGCTGTACAGGTCGCTGCGGCCGTCGAGCTGCAACCCATCGATCTGCTCGGGCGCCATGTAGGTGGGCGTGCCGATGGTCGTCCCCGTCGCGGTCAGCTCGGTCGACGCGTCCATCGCGCGTGCCACGCCGAAGTCGGACAGCATCGCCCGTCCGGAGACGTCATCGAGGAAGATGTTCTCCGGCTTCACGTCGCGGTGCACGATCCCGGCCCGGTGCGCAAAGGCCAGCGCCCGCGCGACGTCGCGCAGCACACGCTCGGCGCGCTCGGGGTCGAACGGCCCCTCGGCGAGTGCCGCCTTCAGCGTGAGCCCCGGAATGAGCTGCATGACGAGGGCGACGCTGCGGTCCGGGAGGTGCCGGATGGCGTAGACCCCGACGATGTTCGGGTGCTCGAGCTGGGCGACGGTACGCGCCTCGCGCGCGAGCCGGGCGACGGCTTCCTCGTCGGCGGAGAAGTGCGGCCGCACGACCTTGATGGCGACGTCGCGGCGCAGCTCGCGGTCGCGGGCGCGGAAGACAACCGCCATGCCGCCGCGACCGAGCTCCCCGACGAGTTCGTACTCGTTGTCGAGCTCGGGAGGCCAGTGCGAGGGGCCGATGCCGTCCATGCCGCGGGCGGGTTCGCTCACCGCGCAGCTCCCGCCGCCAGGGCGGCGCTGAACGCCTCGCCCCGCGCGGTCGCCCGCCCGCGTCCGGACATCGGGTGCCGTGAGGTCATCGCTGGCGGAAGACGAACACGACGGCACCCATCTCGATCCGGTCGCCATCCTGCAACGTGATGCCGCGACCGTGCACCGGAAGCGGCGACCCGTTGAAGATGACCGGGTTCGTGTTCGAGAGATTGGTGAGGTGCCAGTTGCCGCCCACGAAGTCGAGCTTCGCGTGGTTTCGGCTCACCGTGGCATCGAGCAGTTGCACGTGACGCAGCGGCGGCCCCTCGCTGCGTCCGAAGGTGATCGTGGCCCCGTCCTGCCCCACTTCGCGCGCGAAGTGGATCTCCTGCCCGATGTCGGTGCCGCCCACGACCTCGAGGCGCCCCGGCAGGAACTCCAGCGTCCCCTCCTCGGCCCGGTAGAAGCGGAGCTGGCTCCCCTCGAAGATGCGTGACCCGCCGGCCATGGCGGCGACGACGCTTGGCGTGTGCGTGGGCCGGGCCGGGCGGGAGGACGGCGCGTCGGGCGAGACCACGATGACGTCCTCGTCGTCGAACTCGTCGTTAGGCACGCCGGCCGGCGGAGCCGGCGGTTCCACCCGGCGCACCGACGCCGGTGACGGGCGCGACGGATACGCCTCCCGTGGCGTCGCCCGGCGCGGCACCGGTCCCGCGCCCGACGTCCCCGTCACCGGCAGCACCAGCGGCGGCGCGGCGTGCTGCCGCAGCGCCTTGTCCCGCTGCCACCGCGCGAATCGCTGTGCGAGCAACGCGATGAGCGACGCGGCGACGAGCGTGGCGCCGATGATCGCGATGTAGATGAGACTGACACGCATGCCCGTGCGGCGATTCGTGAGCGACAGGGACGATACCACCTGCCGCGAGGTGCAGTCGGGAATTCGATCCGACACCCATGCGGGGTGAGTGCGTCGAGCGGCGAGGCGCAGCCCCTGTCGACGCCCGGGAGGACCCGAACCTGGCCTCGCGCCAGAAGTCTACTTCGTATGCCTCAATAAGTTACGGGCGTCCCATCGAGGCGCCAGTCGCGGCGGTGCCTTCTAGCGCGTCCGGAAGCGCAGCACGACCTCACCGAGCTCCACGCGATCGCCCTCGCTGAGGACGTGCGACGCACCCTCGGTGTCGAGCGGGACGCCATTGACGACCGCCGGGTTCGTCTGGGACAGGTTGGCAATCTGCCACCGCCGGCCCTCGAGCGTCATGCGGGCGTGCAGGCGGCTCACCGTCGGCTCGTGCAGCTGCACGTGCTTGTACTGGGGGCCGTCGCCGCGTCCGAGGGTGATCTCGACTTCTGCTGCGCCGGGGGCCCGGACGAAGCGAATCTCCTGTCCGAGGTCCCGTCCCTCGACGATCTCGAAACGCCCCGGCAGGAACTGGAGCGTTCCCTCAGTCGACCTTGGCGTCTTGGACGGGGGCGCGCGCAGCGGGGCGCGCGCGCCGGCGTCGGGTCCCACTGTCTCCAGTCGGAGCACAGGCGTTTCCGCCGTCTGCCGCGAGTCGTTCCGCGAGAATCCGTCGGTGCCGGTCCGGGCGACGTCGAGCCCCGGCGGCGACATCGTCCCGTGGCCCCGAATGGCATCCACCGGCGCGACCGGCGTCACCGCGGGCGCGCGAGGCGGCGTGCGCAGCATCGGCCGCGGAGGCAACACTTCCTGCTGCAGGCCGAAGTCCGCGATCTGGATCGGGCTGCGGCGGACACGGTTCCGCCGGATCTGGGGGACCACGTAGCCGAACAGGAACGCGAGGAGCAGCGCCGCTACCGCCAGCGCTAGCGGCAGCAGGCCAGTGAGCGATTGTTGGGCGTTCTCGATCGGCACGATGGCGGTTGCGACGAAGATGCCCGGGTACGTACAGCGTCGGGACATTACGTGAGAATGACGACGGAGTGCAATGGAGGAGACTGCTGCACCAGCTTGGTCCGCCGCCGGGAGTTCAGTTGTGGCCCCCAAGGTCGTTGCACCTGGTGAAGTATAGCCGGCGAGGTTCGATTGACGCAGTGCGCGGGCCGGGATTAGGTTTCCGGCCCCGGTAAGGGCCTGTAGCTCAGGTGGTTAGAGCGCACGCCTGATAAGCGTGAGGTCGGTAGTTCAACTCTACCCAGGCCCATCACAAATATTGTTGGACCGAGCGAAGCCTGCGCGCCATTCGGATCGACGTACGGCAGCGTTCGTGTGGTGAAACGACGGCGATCGAGTCGACGCGGAAGCGCCGCTCCGGTGGCCGTCGTGCCGTTCGTGGCCGGCGGCGGCGTGCACGCCGAACCCTGTCGTGCTCGCGTCACGGGGTCGGGCTCGCGCCGCACGGGCGCCCGGTCCGCCCCGATTCCCTCCGCACGCCAGCCCGACTGCCCCTTCGCCTCCCTCGTGCTTCGCGCCGGTGCGGGGGTGCCGCGCGCTACGCTCCGGCGCCGGGACCGGGCGAACTCGTCTCCTGCTGCTCCGGCGCGGCGACTGGGCGCGGCGGGTCGAAGTAACGCCACGGCCGCAGCACCAGCATGAAGGCGCGCCCGACGGCGGCGCTCCAGCCGCTCATCCAGCGGGTTCCCATCAGGCCGAGCAGCCGTTCCACCGGCCAAATCAGGAGGAACGCGGCGCCAACGAGCACGATCGCCACGGGCCAGAGCGGCAGCGCCAGGATGGCGAGGACGGCCACCAGCGGCGCCAGGAGCATGCACGGCCCGACGAGGATCGTCACGGTGTCATTCGGGAGTGGGGGATGGGGGGGCCCTCCGCACCGCCAGTGGCGCGGGGCATGCCCGTGGCTGCACTAAGCTCCGTTGTCGTCGTCGCGTCAAGACGCGGCGCAGGGCCGGGCCTGCCTGAGGCGCCGTGCCTAACGCTACCGGCGCGCCGTCATCGTGCCTGCGCTTCCCGCGGCGCGCGTTCGGGTCGGCGGCCGCCGCCGGCGGTGTCGGGGAGTGGATGGCGCGCCTGGTGGAAATTGCCTTATGCGGGCGGGGACAATCCACTACGAAAACGAGGCGCGCACGCACCCAGACTCCCTATTGCCGGGAGGTGCGGGGGTGGTCAGGTTAGCGCCTGAGTTGCGCGACGGGTTCCGCCGCGCAACTTGGTATGGGACCCCGCCCTCCACATAAGGAGTTCGCCGTCCGCCGCGCCGGACCCGCACACTGGACCTCCTCGCTTGGATACCGCAATGCAGGCCCATGGAGTCGACGCCCGGCGTCGAACGCGCACAACGATCGCATCCTGTGGCTGACCCGACGGACGGATCCCTCGGTGCCGAGCTCACGCCATCCGGATGGAGGGCCGGCTTCAACGAGTACCTCCTCGGGGGCGTGATCCTGCTCGGCGTCGCGATTGCGGCCATCGCGGCCTTCTTCTTCCTCGCCCCCGCGGACTATCTCCAGATTCCCGAACTGCAACCGGCGGTGCGCGTCACGACCGAGTCGTCGATGCCCGTCGGCGGCAGCCGCGTCGTCAATTGGGGGCCGCGGATCATCCTCGTCGTGCGGACCGGCGACCACGAGTTCGCCGCGCTGCAGGGGACGTCACCCATCGACGGCTGCATCCTTCGCTGGGATGCACCCTCGCTCCGGGTCGCGTCACCGTGCGACTACGTGGTCTACAACCTGCACGGAAACGTGGTGCGCGGCCTGACCACGGTGCCGCTCGAGCGCTACGCGGTGTTCGTCCGGCACGGGACCATCTTCGTGACGAGGCCGTAGCGGATGCCGGGTACCTGGCGCGCCATCAGGACCTCGGCGTCGAACTTCTGGAGCGACGTCAAGGCGAGCACCGACGCCGGACTGCTCGCGGTCGTGCGCTTCTTCGGGTTCCTGTACGGCCCGATCGACGTCAGCCTGCCGATCGACAAGTCCTTCCGCAAGTCACTCCGCTATCGCCTCGCCCCGCATGTTCGCTGGCGACACGCGCTCGGCGGCGTGGTCCACCTGTTGTTCCTGGTGCTGATCGTCACCGGGGTGCTCCTGGCGGTGCACTATCGTCCCTCCGCCCAGGAAGCCTATCCGAGCATGCAGCACATCGTCTCGGAGGTGACCTTTGGCTGGCTCATGCGAGACGTCCACGCCTGGGCCGCGAACCTGATCGTGCTGGCCATCCTGGTGCACATGGCGCGCGTCTTCTACGACGCGGCGTACCTGTCGCCACGCGAGACCAACTGGCTCGTGGGCGTCATCCTGCTCTTCCTGGTGATCGCCTTCGGCGCGACGGGCTACCTGCTCCCCTGGGACCAGTGGTCGTACTGGACGGTCGCCGAGGCGCTGAGTGCCGTGGGCAAGCTGCCGGTTGTCGGCAGCCCGCTCCTCACGACACTACGCGGCGATCCGATCGTCTCCGGCGCGACGCTCAGCCGGTTTTTCGCCGCGCACGTCATCCTGCTGCCGTGGCTCGCGTTTGCGTTCCTCAGCTTCCACTTCTCGCTGTCGCGGCGACACGGCATCGCGCCGCCGCTGCATCCGCTGCCCGCGTCGGCCGAGGGGCGCCCATTCTTCCCGAACCACCTGTTGCGCTCGTTCATGGTGGCCACGCTGACCTGCGCCCTGCTGATCTCGGCGGCGGTCCTGATGCCGCGCCCTGTCGGAGCGCCCGCAAATCCCGCCGCCGTGCCGGACGTCGTGCGCTCGACCTGGATCGTCGTGGACGTCTCGCGCGCGCTCACCCACTACCTCGGCGGCTGGGGACTGGCGTTGTTCACGCTCGTCGGCGTCGGGCTGGCGATGATCCCGATCTTCCACCGGGGACCGGAGCGCTCGTTCCGGAGCCGGCCGCTCGTTGCCGGCATCGCGGCGGTCTTCTTCGTGGGGTTCCTCCTGGCGTGGATGGTGGGTCATCGCCTGCAGACGGTGCCGCCGGCGACGCTGGAGCAGCTGCAGGAACCATCTGCGCCACCGGTCGCGGTGCCGTCGTTGCAGCCTGACTCGCTCACCCGCGGGGCGGATTCGACGCGGGCGCGGCGCGACAGTGCCGCCACCAAGGGAGGGAGGGACTGACGATGACCGCCGCCCTCCTCGTGGTAGCGCTGATGGCCCAGGCGGCGGCGCCGCAGGCACCGGCCCCGCGTACGCAGGGACTCCCGACGCCGGTGCTGCAGTCGTCGGCGTCGTACGACACCTCGTACAAGTGCCTCGTCTGCCACGCAGAAAAGCGCAACGCCTTCATGCAGGGCGTCCACTCGGAGCGCGGCATCAAGTGCGCCGATTGTCACGGCGGCGATCCCAGCGTGGACAGCCTGCCGCTGGCGCACCGGGGACGGTTCATCGGAAAGCCGACCAAGGTCGAGACCGTCGCCCTCTGCGCCTCGTGCCATTCCAACCCGAACCGGATGCGGCCGTACGGCATCCCGACGGGGCAGGCCGCCGAGTTCGCGACCAGCCAGCACGGCAAGCTGCTGCTCCAGCGGCACGACACCAGCGCCCCGACCTGCATCGATTGTCACGACGCGCATACGATCCGGCGGCCCGACGACGCGCGCAGCACGGTCTATCCGACGAACCTCCCGGAGACGTGCGGGCGCTGCCACGCGGACACGGTGCGGATGGCGAAGTACGACATCCCCACAGATCAGCTCGAGCGCTTCCGGAAGAGCGCGCACGGCCGTGCGCTCCTCGAAGACCAGAACTTCGCCGCCCCGGCCTGCCTCGGCTGCCATGGGTCGCATTCCGCCCTTCCGCCCACGGTGACGGAAGTGGCGGCGGTGTGCAGTCGCTGCCACGTGCTGGTGGGCGCAGCGTTCGAGAGCGGTCCGCACGGGGCGGCGGCGCACGGCGGCAAGATGTCGGGGTGCCTTGGGTGTCACACGAACCACGACACCGAACGCGTGCCCGCCAACCGGATTGCCTCGACGTGCACGAAGTGCCACGCGTCCGAGACCCACGCCTACACGGTGGGCGTGGAGATCGAGAAGGCCGCCAGCCAGGCCGAAGACGACCTTCGTCTGGCGCGCGAGGCGATTGCCGAGCTCCAGTTGCGCGGGCGCCAGGTGGGTGACGCGCAGTTCCGCTATGCGTCGGCGGTCACCGCGTACCAGCAGATCGCGGAAGCGCAGCACGCACTCGACATGACCGTGCTCGAGGCGCGCGTCCGTACCGTGCGCTCGACGTCGCGCGACATCCAGGCAATGGTGGATGCCGTGAACGAGCACACCTGGGAGCACCAGCTCTTCCTCGGCGTGATCTGGTTCCTGGCGCTCTCCGGCATCGCGCTCGCGTGGGTCACGCTGCGCCGGCTCGAGCGAGGCGCCTCACGGCAATGACCGACACGCCCGGGAAGCCGCGCCTCGTCGCGCGATTCGTTGGACTGCTGCTTCCGCTGGGCATCCTCGCCGTGATCCTGGTGGCGGTGGGAACGGTGGGCATGGTGCAGTTCAGCTCCAGCCCGTCGTTCTGCAAGAGCTGCCACAACATGCAGCCGTACTACGACTCGTGGGCGATCTCGTCGCACAAGAACGTCGCCTGCATCCAGTGCCACATCGCCCCGGGCGTGAAGGCCGAGGCCATGGGCAAGCTGGCGGCGCTCAACCAGCTGGTGAAGTACGTCACCGGGACGTACGGTCTTCGCCCGTGGGCCGAGGTCGACGACGCCTCCTGCCTGCGCTCGGGGTGCCACACCGAGCGCAAGGTCGAGGGCCTCGTCGACTTCAATGGGGTGATGTTCGACCACTCGAAACACCTCGGCGAGCTGCGCCGCGGCAAGCAGCTGCGCTGCACGAGCTGTCACTCGCAGATCGTGCAGGGCCAGCACCTTGTCGTCACCGCCACCACGTGCTACCTGTGCCACTTCAAGGACCGCCCGAATGGCGATCCGGTGGCGGGCTGCACTGGATGCCACCCGTCGCCCCCGCGCGTCGTCTCCAGCGAGGGCTACGTCGTCGACCACCCGCAATACGTCGCCGATCGCATTTCCTGCATTTCCTGCCACAGCACGGTGACGCAGGGTTCCGGAAACGCCGATCCGTCGATGTGCGCGGCCTGCCACAACGAGCCGGAGCGCCTGAACAAGTTCGATGACACCGAGTTGATGCACCGCGTGCACATCACCGACCACAAGGTGGAGTGCACCCGCTGTCACACGCCGATCGAGCACCGCATCATCAAGGTGGAATCGACGTTCGATCTCGACTGCCGGAGCTGCCACTCCCAGTCGCACGACGCCCAGCGCCGGCTGTACGCGGGCATCGGTGGTCACAACGTGCCCGACGATCCGAGCAAGATGTTCCTGGCGCGCGTGACCTGCCTCGGCTGCCACGAAAAGGCGGCCACGCTGCGGGGACACGAGAAGGTGCAGGTGGCGGGTGAGCCATCCTGCCTCTCGTGCCACGGCATCCGCTACGCCAACATGCTTCCGACGTGGCAGCGCGGCATGACCGACAGGCTGGCGAAGGTGACGCCGGTCGTCGCCGGCGCGCGGGCGGCGCTCGACGCCGCGGGCGCGGCGCGCCGTCCCATGGCCGACAGCCTGCTGCGCATGGCGCAGGAAAACGTGGACCTCGTGAACATCGGCAAGGGGGCGCACAACATCGCCTACTCCGACCAGCTCCTGCGCGCTGCGCTGTCGCTCGTCCGCCAGGCGGTACGCGCCGGCGGGCTGTCGTATCGCGTACCGGCGGTGGACCTCGGCCCGCCGGTCACCGAGGGGGCGTGCCTCACGTGCCACCTCGGCGTGGAGCGCACCACGGTCCCGTTCCGGGGCGGCGGGCAATTCAGCCATGAGCGCCATGTCATCACCGGCGGCCTCGCGTGTGCCTCCTGCCACACGTCGCTCGACCAGCACGGGGGCACCACGATCACCTCGAAGGAAGCGTGCCAGGCCTGCCACCATCGACCGGATCGCACCGACTGCGCCACATGTCACAAAGGCATGAGGACTCGTTAGGTATGGGACGCTGGCTCAGCCGCCTCGTTCCCGCCGGGTTGCTCGCCGCCGGCTTCGTGCTGGCGTCGCGCCAGGCCGCGGCGCAGGCTTCCGTCGTGCAGTGCGAGAAGTGCCACGGCAACCGGGAATTCATCGAGAACCGCCGAGGCACGGGACGCGACACGTCGATGTACGTCCCCGCGGCCCGCCTCGCCGAGACGGCGCATGGCAAGCTGAAGTGCGCCGACTGCCACCGCGGGTACCAGGACGGCTATCCGCACATGGCCTCGCAGAAGGTCGTCCAGTGCCAGACCTGCCACCAGCAGGAGGGCGCGGACTATGCGGAGTCGATTCACGCGCCCAATGCCGTGAAGACCGGCGATGCGCCGACCTGCACGGGCTGCCACGGCTACCATGACGTCTACAAGTCGACGGACCGGCGCTCGCCGACGTATCCACTGAACGTCGCCGAAACCTGCGGCAAGTGCCACGCCGACCCGCGCATCATCGGGACGTACTTCTCCACGGCGGACCAGGCCACCGCCCGCACCGCCGTCGCCCAGTACTACAAGACCGTGCACGGCCACGCGCTCACGGCCGCCGGACTGACCGTCTCCGCCACCTGCAACGACTGCCACCGCGCCCACAAGATCCTCCCCGCCGACTCGGCGGAGTCGTCCGTCAACCGCGCCAACATTCCGGCGACCTGCGGCCGTTGCCACGAAGGCGTCGTCGAGACCTACAACCAGTCGGCGCACGGCGTCGCCCTGGCGAACGGCACCCGGAATGCAAGCGACCACCCCGCGCCGGTGTGCATCGACTGCCACTCCGCACACGGAATCGTCCGTGCCAACGAACCCCAGTGGCACCTGAGCGTCGTCCAGGAGTGCGGCACCTGCCACGAGACACTCTATCAGACGTATCTCGAGACGTACCACGGCAAGGTCACGCGCCTCGGCTCCACGCTGGCCGCGACCTGCGCAGACTGCCACACGGCGCACGACATGCGAAAGGCGTCCGACCCGCAGTCGTCGGTGAACGAGGCGAACGTCGTCGGCACCTGCCAGAAGTGTCACCCGACGGCCAACGCGAGCTTCGTCCAGTACGCGCCGCACGCCGACCCGCACGATCGCGCCAAGAACCCGCAGCTCTACTGGACGTGGCTGTTCATGACGATCCTGCTGGTGGGTGTCATGGGATTCTTCGGCCTGCACACCTTCCTCTGGCTCTCGCGGCTCGCCATCGACAAGCTGCGCGGCCACCATCACGAGGCCGGCGACAGCGGCACCGACGCCGGTGGACCTCCGGGGGCCTCCTCATGACGCCGCGCGTGCTCAACGCCGCCGACCGGGGCGCCGGACCCTATCTCTGGCGCTTCTCGCTGACCCAGCGCGTCCTGCACATCCTGATCATCATCTCGTTCTTCGGGCTGGTGCTCACCGGCCTGCCGCTGCACTTCTCGAGCGCGCCGTGGGCCCATGGGCTCGTGACCGCCATGGGTGGTGTCGCTACCGCCGGCTTCATTCATCGGGTCTGCGGCATCGTCACCTTCGCGTACTTCTTCACGCACCTCGGCATGCTCATCTACCGGTTCGTGCGCGGACCCGACGGATGGAAGCTGCTCTGGGGTCCGGAATCGATGACGCCGCAACCGAAGGACCTGCGCGACATCATCCAGCAGTTCAGGTGGTTCCTCGGCCTCGGGCCACGTCCGCAGTTCGAGCGCTTCAGCTACCTCGAGAAAGTCGACTATCTCGCCGTCTTCTGGGGCGTCGCGGTCATCGGGTTTTCCGGCCTGCTGCTCTGGTTCCCCACCTTCTTCGCGCGCTTCCTGCCGGGGTGGATCTTCAACGTCGCCACCGTGATTCACGGCGACGAGGCGCTGCTCGCGCTGAGCTTCATCTTCACGATCCACTTCTTCAACGTCCACCTGCGCCCCGAGAAGTTCCCCATCGACCTGGTCGTCTTCACCGGGCGGGCTACGGCGGACTACATGAAGGAGGAGCACCCGCTCGAGTACGAGCGGCTCGCGGCCGGGGGGGCCGTCGGGCAGCGGGTGGCGCCGCCGGCATCCCGCGCCGCCTACATGTGGTCGATGGTGCTCGGCTTTTGCGCGCTCGGTCTCGGCATCTTCATCATTCTTCTAGTCACCTACGCGATCCTGCTGAAGTAGCCGCGCGCGACCCTGGCGACGAATCGCCGCGGCTCGCGTTCCGGATTGCTTGGGCGACATGTCCCGGATGTGCGCCGGCCTCGCGGTGCCTCGCGGTGACCGGTGATGAGGCGACGCTATCCCGGGCTCGTTGCTGAATGTCATCGCAAACCCGCGCGCCAAGCGGCTGACGTTCGGCGGCGAGCAGAGTGCCGTGCGCAAGTGCCAACTCCGCAAGCGCTTGCGTCCGGGGTTGCACGTTCTGATGGGCTCGGGCCACGAAGCGCGCTGCCGGCGGCCGGGCGCTGAATGCGCCGAGCGGAGATCCTGGCAGCAGATCGCGCGGCGTGGCGTGTGCTTCACCTCACCCCCCTGATCCTGGCTTGCATGCAGCGATAGCTTCGATGCACCCGAAATCGGAGCAACCTATGGCTGAGTCGTCTGCACGCGGGCGCTTTGTCTGGCACGAATTGAACTCCACCGATCCTGCCGGAGCGGTGAAGTTCTACAAAGCCGTCGTCGGATGGGGCACGATGCCGTTCGCCGGCAATCCGTCGTACGTCATGTGGACCGCGAAGGGGACACCGCTTGGCGGAGTCCTGCCCCTCGCCGAGGAAGCGAGGAAGATGGGTGCGCCGTCGCACTGGCTGCCGTACATCGCGGCCCCCGACGTCGATGAGACGGTGATACAGGCCGCGGCCATGGGTGCCCAGACCTATGTACCTCCCATGGACGTTCCCGGCGTCGGCCGGTTTGCCGTGATGGCGGATCCGCAGGGGGCCGTCTTCGCGCCCTACCGTGCGTCCGGCGAGTGGCCCGGCCACGATGGACCTGCCGAAATCGGGGAGTTCTCCTGGCACGAGTTGCTGACGACCGACTGGGAAGCCGCGCTCCGGTTCTACCAGGCGCTGTTCGGCTGGCAGCGCACGGACTCACTCGACATGGGTGCCGCCGGCACGTACCAGATGTACGGGCGAAACGGCGAGACACTCGGCGGCATGTACACCAAGCCGGCGGAGATGCCCGGTCCGGCGTCCTGGCTCTGCTATGCGCGCGTGCCGTCGGCCGACAAATCCGCCGAGATGGCGACGCGGCACGGCGGGCGGATCATCGTGCCCCCGATGGAAATTCCGGGAGGAGACCGCATCACCATCGGCATGGATCCCCAGGGCGCGGCGTTCGCGGTGCATTCGGTGAAGGTCGCCGCCCCGGCACCCACGGTACGCGCCGCCGCGAAGAAGTCGAATGCGAAGAAGGCGGCGCCGAAGAAAGTCGCTGCAAAGAAGCCGGTCTCAAAGAAGCCGGCCGCAAAGAAGCCGGCTGCAAAGAAGCCGGCCGCAAAGAAGCCGGCTGCAAAGAAGCCGGCTGCAAAGAAGCCGGCTGTAAAGAAGGCAGTTGCAAAGGCCAGCTCCCGCAGGCCGACGCGCAAGCCGGCGCGCAAGCCGGCGCGAAAGAAGGCCACCGCGAGGAAACGCGCGGTGACGCGCTCCAGGAGCAAGGTTGCCTCGAAGCGTCGCGCGGTGACGGCGAGGAGGAAGCCTGTCGCCAAGTCCCGCCGCAGCTCGCAGAGGTCGGCCACTGCACGGCGTACCCGGGTCACCGCACGGCACAAGCGGGTTGCCCGACCAAAGGCGAAGCGCAACGCACGACGCCCGTCGCGCAAGAAGTAGTCGCGTCACGAGTCGTCGTGGCCCGGCCCGTTCCCGCGGAGTTTTCGGGGACGGGCCGTTTGCGTGGGGCCGGCGCGTGATGGTCCCAACGTTTCGCGTGACGGGATTGTCAAATCACTCACTCCGACCCGGCGGGGCACCATGACAGGGATCCTGCGAGCCGCCGTTCGCCAGGCCGCTCGCCGACTCTTGCAGGCACCAGGCTTCACGCTCACCGCGACGCTCACGATCGCGCTCGGCGTCGGTGCCACGGCAACGGTCTTCGCGGTCATCGACGCGACGCTGCTCCGGCCCCTGCCGTACGAGCACCCCGACCGTCTGGTGACCATCGGCGAGACGCGCCGCGGCGAGCCAATTTCGGTTTCATACCTGAACTTCCGTGACTGGCAGCTCCAGTCCACGTCGTTCGAGGAGCTCGCGGCGTTCGTCGGCAGGAGCGTGACGGTCTCCGGCCCGGAGTCCGCGGCGGAGCGTGTACGCGGCCAGCTCGTCTCCGCGAACCTCTTCCGCGCGCTCGGGGTGACTGTGGAGCGAGGGCGCACATTCTCGGACGAAGAGGCGAGCAACCCGGGCGCGCGCGTCGTGCTCCTGAGCCACGCCCTGTGGGCCCGGCGCTTCGGACTCGATTCGGCCATTGTTGGCCGTACGATCACCATCGACGGCGCCCCGGTCGAGGTGATAGGCGTGATGCCGCGGGACTTCGACTTTCCCGGCGGGATCGTCTACGGCGCATCGGAGGCCTGGTTCCCGATCGGGGGGCTCGACGCCCGCGACATGGCCGATCGCGGATCCCATCCGGGATTGTACGTGCTCGGACGGATGCGCGACGGCGTGACCCTCGACGCCGCGCGCCGTGAGATCTCGGCGCTGGCGGCGCGCCTCGCGCTCGAGCACCCCGAGACGAATCGCGATCAGGGAGCCATCATGCGTTCCGCTCTGGACGAGCTGGTAGGCGATGTCGTGCCGGGCCTGACGATCATCGGTGTCGCCGTATTCCTGCTCCTCGCCATTACGGCCGCCAACGTGGCTGGACTGCAACTCGCCCGGACCTTCACGCGGCGGCGCGAGATCGTGATCCGCGCCGCGCTCGGGGCCTCGCGGGCAACGATCGTCGTGCATCTCCTCGCCGAGAGCCTGCTGGTGGCAGCGCTGGGCGCCGTGGTCGGTGTCCTCCTTGCGTTCTGGGGGGTGCACGCCGCCAGGCCGCTCCTCGCCAACCTGCCGCGAATGGCCGGTGCCGCAATCGACTGGCAGGTCGTGCTGTTCGCCATCGGCACCACCACTGCGGCCGCGACGGTCTTCGGGGTTGCGCCGGCGCGCGCGGCGACCGGGCGCCGCCTCGACAGGTGGCTCCGCGATCGCGGCGCGTCGCTCGATCACGGCGGCGCTTCGGCCAGGCGTGTGCTCGTCGCGGGCGAGGTCGCCGTGTCTCTCGTGCTCGTGGTCGGCGCCCTGCTTCTCGGTCGCAGCCTCGGGCGACTCCAGGCGGAATCCGGCGGCGTGAACGCCGAGGGTGTGCTGACGTTCGAGACCCGGCTCCCCGATGCGAGCTACCAGGGAACGCAAATCTCCACGTTTTACCGGGAGGTCCTCGGGGAGATCGCCGCCCTGCCCGGCGTGAAGGGGAGCGGCGCGACGTCGCTGCTGCCGATGGGGGGTTCCGGGAGCCAGAGCGGGATGCAGCCGCTCGACAGGACCGGGGAGTCGGTGCGCACCGACGTCTCGGTGGTGACGCCGGACTACTTCCGGTCCATGGGCATTGGGGTTCGGCGTGGACGCGCATTCACGGCGGCCGACGATTCCGGAAGCGACCCGGTCGCCATCGTCGACGAGGAACTGGCTGCGCACTTCTGGCCCGGTGAGGATCCGATCGGGAAGCAGGTCAGCGGATGGGGTTTCCCGGCGCTCACCGTGGTGGGCGTGGTGGGCCACGTGAAGAACTACGGGGTCAACGCGACCTCGCGGCAGGAGCTGTACGTCCCGCACGCCCAGCGGCCGTTCTCGCGGATGGTCGGCGTCGTGCGCGTCCAGGGCGATCCGGCGACGTTCGTCCCGGCGCTTCGCCGGATCATCGGGGCACGCGACCAGGCCCTGGCCGTGTACAACGTCCGCGCGATGCGCGACGTGGTCGGCGGGACCGTGGCCGGGCCACGACTGGCGGCCACCTTGAGCGGGTTCTTCGCCGTCCTGTCCCTGTTGCTGGCCGCCGTGGGACTGTTCGGCGTGCTCGCCTTCGTGGTCGGGCAGCGCACCCGGGAGTTCGGCGTGCGCATGGCACTCGGCGCGACGCCCGGCGGCATCGTGCGCGGCGTGCTCCGGCAGTCGTTAGGCCTGGCGGCGGCCGGCATCGTTCCCGGGGCCGTGGCGGCACTCGCGGCCGGGCGCCTGCTGCGGAGCCAGCTGTATGGCGTGGGTGCGACCGATCCCGCGGCGCTCGCTGTCGCGGCTGGCGCATTCCTGCTGGTGGCCCTGCTGGCGAGCTGGTGGCCGGCCCGGCGCGCCGCACGCGTCGCTCCCACCGAGGCGCTCCGGGAGCCCTGACGTCTGGCGCACCGCCGGCCGGGAACGGATCTTCGACGGCGTGTCGGCGTCGCGGTCGGCACGCCGCCCCATCCCCCGGAGGTCCCCGTGCGCTGCCGGTCCGTGTTCGTCGCCTTGGCGCTGCTGCCCGCGTCCGTCCGCGGTCAGCAGCCGGTGCCCGAGATCCCGTTCGACGGCAACGTCGACTTCCTGAAGCTGCCGGCCGACATGTACCTCGGCGAGGTGGCCGGCGTTGCCCTCAACTCCCAGGGGCACGTCTTCATCTTCTCGCGCACGGGAGAGCG
This sequence comes from uncultured Gemmatimonadaceae bacterium, assembly GCA_963761075.1. Taxonomy (GTDB): domain Bacteria; phylum Gemmatimonadota; class Gemmatimonadetes; order Gemmatimonadales; family Gemmatimonadaceae; genus CAVXFN01. Next base: position 3,759,780 of record CAVXFN010000004.1, on the reverse strand, counting down.
CAGCACCGTCCACGGCGCCACGGCGTCCCAGCTGTTCGAGTTCGCCCCCGACGGGACATTCCTGCGTGAGATCGGGAAGAACCTCTACGGCTTCGCGTTCGCCCACACGGTTCGCATCGACAGGAGCGACAATATCTGGGCGACCGACGAGGGGACGAACATGATCATCAAGTTCAACCCGGCGGGGCGCGTGATCATGGTGCTCGGGCGCCGCGAGGAGGCGGCCGAGCCCGCGGCGCCGCGCGCCCCGGGTGCGCCGCCGCCACGAGCGGGGTGGGGCTCCTTCAACAGGCCCACCGACGTGGCGTGGGATCCCGCCGGCGATGTCTTCATCGCCGACGGCTACGGGAACTCCCGCGTCGTGAAGGTGGATCGCAACGGACGCTGGGTGAAGACGTGGGGAGAGCGGGGCAGCGAGCCCGGGCAGTTCAACACAGTGCACGCGATCGCCAACGACGCCGCCGGCAATATCTACGTCGGCGACCGGGGGAACCGGCGTATCCAGGTCTTCGACCCCGATGGGAAGCCGCTCCGCGTGTTCTCAATCGACGTCCCGTTCGCTGGCGAGCCGAACATCATGCTCGGTGCGATGCCGGGTGGCGGCGGCAACCCGCTCGCGCAATCGGGAGCCCCGTGGGCGATGTGCATCACGCCGGCGCCGAACCAGTTCCTGTACGTGGCCGACGCGGTGCCGGGACGGATCTACAAGCTGACGCTCGAGGGCAAGGTGGTGGGCGTGCTGGGCGAGGCAGGGAAGCAGCCGAAGCAGTTCGGCTGGATCCACCAGCTCGCATGTCCGTCCGAGAACACCCTGTACGTGGCCGAGCTGCTCAACTGGCGGATGCAGAAGCTGACGCTGCACCCGACGATGGTGCCGTAGCGGGCGACGGTCGCGGAGCGCAGCGACTGAGCCACGCCCCCTGGGAAGCCCGGGCAGGGGGCAACCGTCGGGCTCTCCCCAGTGTCTCAGGGGAGACACCAGATGGAAGCGAGGGCGATGGCGCTCCTGAAAGGAACACTCGATGTGCTCGTGCTGAAGACCCTGTCGTGGGGGCCGATGCATGGGTTCGAGGTCACGACCTGGCTCGAGGAGCGCTCGGGCGGGCACCTCGAAATCGACGACAGCGCGCTGTACCAGGCGCTGCACCGGCTGGAGGAGCGAGGGCTGGTCATCGCCGCGTGGGGCGTCACCGGGAACAACCGGCGTGCCCGTTACTACAGCCTGACCACGGCGGGCAAGGCGCGCCTGCGCAAGGAGGGCGCCGAGTTGACGCGATTTGCGCAGGTCGTCACCGCGATCCTTGCCGCCAGGTCGGCCTGACCCCACGGCGCTGCCATGCCTCGCGAGATTCGCTCCGGTGTGCGCCGGATCTTCCGGCTCGCGGTCCGTCGTGCCCGCTCGGCCCCGGCCGAGATGGACGAGGAGATCTCGTTCCACCTCGACGCGCGCGTGGCCCGGCTCGTGGCACGCGGAATGGCGCCGGATGATGCCTACGCCGAAGCCCTCCGTCGCTTCGGGGAACTCGAGCCGGCGAGTCGCGATCTGCGCGCGTCCGCCACCCACCGGGAGAGGAGACTCCAGATGCGTGAATACCTCGACGAGTTCGCGTTCGACCTGCGCTATGCCGTTCGCGGACTGCGCCTGCGTCCCGGCTTCGCGCTCACGATCGTGTTCATCCTGGCGCTCGGCATCGGCGCGAACACGGCGATGTTCCAGGTCATCGACAGGCTGTTCTTCCGCCCGCCCGCCTTTCTCTCGGCGCCGGCGCGCACCCACCAGGTGTACCTCGCGCAGACGTTCGACGGCAGGGAATTCGACCAGTCGAACTTTCAGTACCGTCGCTACCTCGACCTCATCCGCGCAACGACCTCGTTCGAGCGCGCGGCGGCGGTCTGGTATCCCCGGGTGGCGATCGGCGCCGGTGCGGACGCCCGCGAGATGCGCATCGCCGCCATCAGCGCCAGCACGTTCGCGCTGTTCGACGCCAGGCCAACGCTCGGGCGCTTCTTCACCCCGGCCGAGGACACCACGCCCTCCGGCGCCGCCGTGGCGGTACTCGGCTACGCCTTCTGGCAGTCGCACTTCGGCGGCGACCGCTCGGTCATCGGCAAGCCGCTGCAGATCGGCTCGGGGATCTTCACGATCATTGGCGTCGCTCCGGAGGGATTTGTCGCCACGGCCACCAGCGCGCCGGTGGCGTTCATCCCGATCACGACCTACGCGAACACGATGCTGGGGCGCACGCCGAATACCGATTACTACCAGAAATACAACATGCGGTGGATGCAGATGTTCGTCCTCCGCAAGGCGGACGTCGGCATCCAGGCCGCCACGACGGACCTGACCAACGCGTACCAGCTGAGCTACGAGTCACAGCGCGCGATCCAGCCGCAGTCCACGCCGATCGAGCTGGCGAAACCTCACGCCCTCGTCGGGCCGTTGCTTGCACAGCGCGGGCCGAACCAGACGAGCACGGCCAAGGTTGCCACCTGGCTCATCGGCGTCGCTGCCGTCGTCCTGCTGATCGCCTGCGCCAACGTCGCCAACCTGCTGCTTGCCCGCGCCCTGCGACGGCGGCGGGAGATTGCCGTGCGCCTCGCCCTCGGTGTCAGCCGCGGCCGCCTGCTCAGGTCGCTGCTCACCGAAAGCCTGCTGCTGTCGGGCATCAGTGGAGTGGCCGGGCTGCTGCTCGCCCAGTGGGGCGGCTCGCTCCTGCACGCGCAGTTCCTCTCACAATCCGACCCCGTGCCGGTGCTGACCGACGGCCGGGTCCTGCTCTTCGCGATCGTCACCGCCGTGGCCACTGGCCTCCTCACGGGCCTGGCTCCCGGATTGCACACGATGCGCGGCAACCTCGCCGGCGCGCTCAAGTCGGGCGTGCGCGAGGGAAGCCAGCACCGCAGTCCGCTCCGCGTCGGACTGCTGGTGGCCCAGGGCGCGCTGTCCATGGTTCTGCTCGTCGGGGCCGGCCTCTTCATCCGCAGCCTCACGAAACTCGGCGACCTGCGGCTGGGCTACGACGTCGACAGTGTCGCGTGGGTCGAGCCCACGATGCGCGGCGTCTCCCTGGACAGCACGGCCGGCCGGGCGCTGCGCGAACAGCTGCTGGCCTCGGCGCAGGCGCTCCCCGGGGTCGTGTCCGCGACCCGGGCGTCGACCGTACCCTTCTATATGGAGTGGGACAACGTCATCTTCGTGCCCGGTCTCGATACTGCGGCCATCAACAGGATGGGGAGCTTCGCCATCCAGACGGCGACCCCGGACTATTTCACGACGATGGGCACGCGCCTGCTGCGGGGACGCGGCATCACCGAGGCCGATCGCGCCGGGGCGCCCCTCGTCATGGTCGTCAGCGAGGCGATGGCGGAGGCGCTCTGGCCGGGCCATGACCCGCTCGGCCAGTGCGTCCGTGTGGGAGCCGACACCGCGCCATGCACCGAGGTGGTGGGTGTGGCGGAGACGACGCGGACGCAGGACGTTCGCGACGACAAGGGCCTCATGTACTACCTGCCGAGCGCGCAGGGCGACCCGGCTGGCGGCGGGCTTTTCGTGCGGGTGCGCGGCGACGCGGCCGGCGCCGCGGAGACGATCCGCCGCGCCCTCCAGGAGGTGATGCCGGGCCTCTCCTACGTCACCGTGTCACCGATGAGCAACTTCATCGGCCCGGAAATGCGCTCGTGGCAGCTGGGCGCCGTGATGTTCACGCTCTTCGGAGCGCTGGCGCTGGTGCTCGCGGCCTTCGGCCTCTACAGCGTCATCGCGTACAACGTGACGCAGCGAAGCCACGAGCTCGGAGTCCGGGTGGCGTTGGGCGCGTCGGCGGGGCGCGTGCTGCGCCTGATCCTCTCCGAGGGCGTGCGCATCGCCGTGGCCGGCGTGGCCATCGGCACCGTCATCGCGTTGATCGCCGCGCCACGAATCGCGCCGCTGCTCTTTCACGAATCGCCACTCGATCCCGCGGTCTTTGTCACGGTTTCGATCGTCCTGATCGGCGCCGCGGTCCTGGCCAGCCTGGTTCCGGCACGCCGGGCTTCGCGCATCGACCCGGCCGCGGCATTGCGGTCCGACTGAAGGTTGGGGGGGATGCGACGGCGGGCCGGTGCGCGAATCGCACCGGCCCGCCGACGGCGTGACATCAATTGGCCGCGACTACGGCCGCCGGAAGTGCGGGCGACCGCGCGCCGAGAGGTCGAAGTCGAACGATTCACCGTTGACCTCGATCGTGACACTCTGCGTGCCGTTGAACGTGATGGTGACGTCGCGGGTGACCGTCGACCCGTCCGCCTTGGTGAGCGTGATCACCCGGTGGATGGTCCCCGAGAGCGGCCACGACGTGTCGGTCCGCGGCACGGGAACGACAACATCGGTGATCGTCGACGTGGACTCGACGTCGTACGACCGGGTCTCGCCGTCCGACGTGGTGTAAACCCGGGTCTTGTTCGAGTGGCCGGAGCCGTTCCACGTGCGCGTCGTCTCGGTGCCTTCGAGTCCCGACACCGTGAGGTCGACCATGCGGTCGAGGGTGCCGCTGAAGTGCCCGCGGTTGAAGTCCCCCTGCAGCGTCGCGACCATGTTGATCGACGCCGTCGTGAGCGCATCGTAGTCCGTCTGCACGTTGCCGTCGGCGTCCTTGTAGGTGCAAGTGACGTCGACCGTCAGGCCGGGCGGATACTCGCGGTTGCAGCCGAAGTGCAGGGCGCTCGCGAAGAGCCCCATGCGGTAGGCGCCGACACTCGGGCCGTGCATCAGCTCGACATCCTGGGCCGTCGCATCGCCGGCGACCACTGCCGCATCCGCGTCCGTCACCGAGGGCGTCGCGGCCGGCGCGGTGCTCGTGTCCGACGAACAGGCCGCGAGGGCGCCGATGGCCAGCAAACTCCCAACCAGTGTTGAAACTCGCATTCGTCCTCTCCTCTTCATCCCGTGTGGTTGGTCCGTGATGTTCGTGAACGAGAGACCTGAGCTGGCACTCCATCCGACGATGCGCCGGGCGCGACGTTAAGCGTCAGGCGGCACACGGTGCGCCGTCGTCGGCGCCGGCGAAACAGGCCGCCGGCGCGTGTCAGGGTGCCCGCCCGACGGCGTGTCACTCAGGGCGAGACCTGGGACCACTGGCCAACTCGCCACCTTTCATCTGACGGGAGGGCCGGAACGCACGACGAACGGCGGGCGTCCTCCACCACAAGGTGGAGGATGTCGCGTCGTCAGGCAGTGATGCTGCGCACGCGCGACATCCGCCGGGCACGGCAGGAGAGCCCGTCACGAGCCGGCGCCGTGTCGGCGCGGCCCTAACGTCTTTGTGCGGGAGTATCCGCGGGGGGGACGGCAGATCGGCGCGGCGCATCCGACTCGACGTTGGGAGGCGTCCCCGACAGCGCGCCCGCGCCGAGCAGCTCGGTCAGGTGGGTCGCGTCGGCCACGGCGCGCGCCTGGCGGAGCACCTCCCCGGCCGCCGGTGCCTGCCCCGTCGCGACCAGCGCGTCATGGAGCATCAGGCCCGTCGCCACGTAGAGAAACGGGATGCTGATCGACGGGCGATCGGGCCATCCGTTGCGTCGCACCATCGCGCGGGGGCCGAGTGAATCCTCGAGCCACAGGTCGCGGGTGCGGGCCACATCCACAAATCCCTCTCCGGGCATCTGGATCACCCCGTGGTCCGCGCCCGGGCTGTGCTGCACGAGCTTGCGGGCGAGTCCCTGCGTCACCAGCCATGGGCCGAGGCCGAGGTCCTGGGCGTACGAGCCGATCGTCCGCGCGAAATAGAACGGGCGGTTCGCGCTGTCCTGGATCATGCGAAGCACCGCGACGTCGGTGCGCGTCAGCACACGCGGCGCGATCGTCGGGCGGATCTCGCCGGGACCGCGAAATGTCACCGGCGCGGAGAGGAGTTGTGCCTCCGGGATGGCATCGGCCTCGTCGAGCGTCAGGTGCACCACCGGCCCGGCGGGCGGCGTCCAGGTGTGGCCGCGGTAGATGGCGGGGCCCCGTGCGGCATCGTATGGGCGCACCGGCATCCGGATGAGCTGTCGCAGGTACCAGTCCGCGCCCAGCAGCGAGGTGTTCACCACGAGCACGTCGCGCCGGATGCCCTCGACCTCCTGCGCGTACCAGAGCGGAAAGGTGTCGTTGTCGCCCGCCGTGACGAGGACGCCGTACGGCTCCACCGAGTCGAGCAGGTCGTGCGCGAAGTCGCGCGTGGTCGTGTCCCCCCGGTGCGTCGCGGCCGACCAGTTGCCGGCCAGCGGGACCAGGGCGAGCAGCAGGACCGGCGACGCCAGGGCGAGCACCGCGCGACGCCGACCGTTCCCGCGCGCATGACGATGCCCGCTGATCGCCCGTGTCATCAGGGTCGCCGCGCCCTGCCAGGCCTGGATCAGGCCCACCGCGACCCATACGCTCCACGCCGAGAAGCCCCACAGAAAGAAGTAGTCACGGTCGCGAACCTCGCGCAGGACGCTGTCTCCGAGCCACGGCGCCTGCGTCGCGCCATACAGGAAGTTCAGGTACACGACCAGGCCGAGCGTCAGTGTCCCGACCAGCGTGCCGAAGTACCAGAAGCTGGCGCGAGCATGCTTCCAGTGGCTCCCCGCACCGCCGATGCCGAGCACCAGGAACCCCAGCGCCAGGAGGAGCTGCCCCGTGGGGTGCCTGTCGTACGCGTCACGCAGCCACTGCCAGCGGAAGTAGTACCACCACATGTCGATCTGCGCGGCGAGCGGCGCCTGCCGAGCGAGGACGGACGGCTTGGCGAACTGGTCCCGCGAGAAGTTGTGCTGAAATGCCTCGTAGGTTGCGCGGGAGAGGGTGCAGTCCCACTGGAACTCCGTGCGACAGCCGGTTGTCTCGCCTTCGTTCAGTACCGGGAAGTGCGCCGCGCGAACCGGCTGCATGGCGAATGGCGACATGCCCAGCAGCAGCGCCGCCGCCGCGGCCAGCAGCAGTCGTCCGCGGCGCAGCGTGCGCGGACGCCGCAGGATCACGGCGAGCGCGACCGCGGGAAGCGCGATCACGCCGATCATGTGTACCGCATAGCCGAGCCCGGACAGGTAGGCGATGAGGACGAGCCGGCGATCGGCGCGCTTCCCGTCGGGGGCGTCGCACCAGCGTACCGCGAGCCAGCTCACCAGCGCGAGCCCGAGCAGCGACACGGTGTAGACCTTCTCGGCAACGACCGACTGGCTCCAGACCGAGAAGGCCGTGGCGCCGATCAGCGACGCGAGGGCCGCACCCGCACGGCGCGTCCATGGACCGGCGCCGGTGCCGGCCAGAACCCGTTCCGCGACAAGGAACCAGAGGCCGGCAGATGCCGCGCTGCAGAGCGCCGCCAGCAGGTTCACCCGCTCCGCCGGTGACGACCCCAGCGGGAGCATCGCGAACAATCGTCCGAGCAGAACGAAGAATGGATTCCCCGGCGGATGCGGCACGCCGAGCAGCACCGAGGCCACGATGTACTCGCTCGTGTCCCACATGGCCGACGAACTCCCGAGCGTGGCGACGTAGAGACCCAGGACGGCCGCGGCCATGCACGCCGCCGCCGCAAGCGATGGGCGATACAAGGCCGGGGGGAGCGTGGCGTCGTCAGGCATGTGCGCTCCTGCGTGTGCTCGAGCGTCCGGTGGCGTACTCCGCCGCAGTGCCCCACCCGCGGCCGTTCCGATGAGTGCGCTGCCCGGTCGCCGTCGGACGTCGCACATGACTTCGTCACCTCGCGAACCGAATCCGTTGTCGTGTCACCCCGCGCGATTCGCGGGGTACAGCGACGGGCATCACACAGCCACCGGCCGTGGTGACGCGTCGAGGGGATGCGCCCGGGTGCCGGTGATCGCGGAGATCAAATCATGCGCATCGTTCCACAGGTTCTCGGTGGCGCGTTCGGCCTGGGCGCGCTTTCGCTGCTGGCTTCGTGCTCCACGCCCAAGCCGGTCGCCACGCCGCCGGCGCCGAGTGTGGCGCTCGAGGTGCGGAATCACTCGTCCTTCCAGCTCGATGTCTACTCGGTGCCGCTGCTCGGCGCGGACCACGTGCGACTCGGCTCGGTGCCGGCGTTTGGGTCGTCCGACCTCACGCTGAATCGCGGCGAGCGACAGCCCGACGGATCGTTGCTGCTCGAGGTGCACGCGATCGGATCCAGCATGACGTGGCTGTCGCCGGACGTCGTTGCGACACGCGACGACCTCGCGTGCCTGGACGTCTACTCCGACCTCAGCGGTGACCTGAGCCGGAGCGTGCTGTCGCCAAGCTGCAACGACTGACCGCGGGGAGCGGGCGGCGCCTGCGTCAGGCGCCGCCGGCACGCGCTATGGCAAGCGCGTGAACACGAGGTCCCAGACGCGGGCGGCGCCGACGTGCATCGCGCGCACCGTCCCGCTCGCGTCGCGCGTGAACCAGACCGTCCCCATTCCGCCGCCCGCGGTGAACGCGTCGGGATACGACGGCGTCAGCTCGTTAGGTTCGCCGGGACGGACCGAGAGCCCGAGCCGGCCGTCGACCACCCGGGCCTGGTACGTCGCCCCGATCTCGTCGGAGCGGTAGCGACCCGCGAATGCCGCGAGGGCGGTCGCCGAGGGCGCCCAGACGGAGGGACTCGCGAACGCGAAGGCGACGGTGTCGCCATCGGCCTGCAGCACGCTGAGGCCGCGCGCCGTGCCGCGGCCGGCGTCGAACCGCAGCAACGTGGTGCCAAGCTCGTAGCCGCCGTCGCGCAGCGCGACCAGTGCCGGGTGGTTTCGAGCCGGACCCCCTCGTCCACCCGGCGCGTCCACGCCGACGTACATCGGCGCGTGGGTCCTCAGCGAGCGGTAGACCCCGGCCAGGTGTGCCAGTGCGGACGGATCGGTCGCAATCGTGTCCGGGTGCGGCGCGGCCGGGAGACCGGGCACCAGCGCGTCGACGATCTGTCGCGTGAACCCGGTGGCGTTCGCCCCGGCGGCGTTGCACATCACGGCCACGGACAGGCCGCGCTCGGGATACCGCGCCAGGTACGTCGAGTAGCCGCCGGTCGATCCACTGTGCGCATACTCCTGCAGGCCGCGATACCGACGGATGAACAGTCCCATGCCGTACTCGATGACGCGGCCGTCGGTGAGTGTCGCACGCTTCTCGAGGGAATCCACGACGCCGGCCCCGAGCGTCTTCCGGTCGAGGGCCGCATTCCAGATGAGCCAGTCGCCCACCGTGGTGAGCAGGCCGCCGGGACCGACGACGTTCTCGAAGGGCATGTCCAGGCGCCAGCCGTTGCCGCGTCGTGCGTAGGCCTGGGCGCGCCCCGGCACGATCCGCGTGAAGTCGTCACGCCAGCTCGAGTGCGTCATGCCCAGCGGCCGGAAGATCCGCTCCTCGGTGAACTGCGCGAACGACTCGCCGCTGACGCGCTCGACGATGGTCTCGAGGAGCGCGAATCCGGAGTTGGTATACGAGTAGAAGTCCCCGACCGGGTAGTTCAGCGAGCGCTGGGCGACGACGACCGCGAGCAGGTCCGCCTGCGTGTGCGCCCGTTCGCCGCGGGGCCAGCCGGTCAGCGCCACGAGGTTGCTCCACTCCCGCAGGCCGCTGGTGTGCGAAAGCAGGTGGCGCACCAGCAACGGGCGGTCGTACTCGGGAAGTTCCGGGATGTATTTCCTGACGGGATCGTCGAGGTTGAGCTTCCCGTCGGCGGCGAGCAGCAGCGTGGCGGTGGCGGTGAATTGCTTCGCCACGGAGCCGGACTCGAAAATCGTCTGTGGCGTGATGGGCGTCGCCGTCTCCAGGTCGGCCATGCCGTAGCCGCGGGTGAGGATCGGCTCGCCGTTCCGGGCCACCCCGACCGCGCAGCCGGGACTCTGCGGGGAGTTCCATTGCGCAAAGACCCGGTCGGCGACCGCGCCGGGATCCACGGCCTGTTGCGCGGGGAGCGCACAGGGAAGGCTCAGCAGGACGGCGAGGACGCGCTTCACGACGGTTCTCCGCGGGTCGGGACGCGGATACTCTGTCAAGAGGTGCTCCGGTGCGCCAGAGTCGATCCCCACGAGCAAACGCGAAGACTCCGCCACGCCACCGCGCCGCCGGCCTAGCGTGCCTCCACCGGCGGTCGCTGTGCCAGCTGTGGCGACTCCGCCGGCGCTTCGCGTCGCCTGTCGAGAGCCTTCTTGAAGAGGCGCAGCAGGTTCAGCTCCACGAGCGACCTCCCGCGGGTGATGTTGCCGTCGTGCCGGCGCACGAACAGCGCCACCTCGTCGAGATGGAGGACGGGAAGCCCGCGTTCCGAGGCGCGCCTGAACCAGTCGGTGTCCTCGCCGAATCGCAGTTCGCTGTCGAACAGGCCCACGCGCTCGAAGGCGCGGCGGCGGTACAACCCGGCACCGATGTAGTACGGGAACGCCTCCGCGGGACTCCCCAGGTACTCCCCGTGCTCGGCCGGCGTGGTGAGGCGCGTGACCTGCGCCCGTCCGTGCACCACGTCGATCTCCGGATTGGCCACCAGGGCGTCGACGAGACTCCCGAGCATACCCTCAGGCCAGAGATCGTCCACGTCGAGAAAGGCGAGCAGGTCTCCCGAGGCATCCCGGATTCCGCGGTTGCGCGCGGAGGCGGCGCCGGCGTTTTCCTGCCGGAAGAACCGCGCGTCGAGGGCAGCGTCCGGACCACCGACTCCACGTCGTCGGTGGATCCATCGTCCACGATGATGAGCTCCAGGTCCGGGTACTGCTGGGCCAGCACGCTGTTCACGGCGTACGGCAGGAACGTCGCGCCGTTGTGGACCGGGATGATGACGCTCACGAGCGGGCGCACCCGTCCAGTCTCGACGCGCGCCGCGAACTGCTCCAGCGATGCATCGTCGAGTCCCACGATCGACGCGATCGTCCCGGGCAGCGTCGCGAGGTCGTGGCCGAGGGCGAGGTGCAACCCCGGGAGGAGGCTCACCAGCCGGTCGATGAACGCGTGCGTGCGGTGCCCCGCGTGGGGTAGCTGCGACAGCGTGGTGAAGGCGGCTGCCCGCTGCAGCGCCGGCCGCGAGGCAGCGGAAACGACGGTTCGCGGACCCGAGCCGAACGACGGCGACGCGATCGCCTTCAGCGGCAACGACAGGCAGACCCGGTCGGCGTACGCCGGCAGCAGCTGCATGACCGCCTTCTCGTCATCACCGGGCGTCGTCGCCACGAGTGAGCGCAACTGCGGGAATCGCCCCACCTGGTCGGCGTCAAGCTTGGCCGTGCTGTAGAGGCTGTACGCGCGGGGTTCCGGTTCGAGGCGCACCACGAGATAGTCGTCGGCGAGGTACCGCATCCCGGCGGTGAGGCACGCGAGGGCCGTCGTGGACTTGCCCACTCCACCCTTCCCGGTGATCAACAGGGCTCCCTCGTCGGTGCCGACCGCTGCCGCGTGCAGCAGCTGGGCGCCGCTCTCCTCCATCCACCAGTGCAGGAGCGTCCGGAACGGCGACGCCTTGGTCCAGTAGGGCATCCGCTCGTCCGAACGCACCCAGAACATCCCGGTGCGCCGGTCGAGGTCGAGCAGGTTCAGCGAGAACTCGATCCAGTGAAACGCGCTGCGGAGGCGCGGACTCGCCATGCCCCAGATGTCGCCGCGATCGGTGAAGCAGTCGCGGGTGCAGGGCGGCGGGATCATCTCCACGCCGGTGGAGTCGCTGTCCCAGGCGTGGATGGTCACGTCGGGCGCCTCGTCAGGCGGCACCACCAGGTGGGACAGGGCGGGCAGCAGGTGCGGCACCAGCCGGTCCCCGGCAAAGAGGAACTCCACGCGCGTCCCGGCCAGCACGAGATGGCGGCGGATGGTGCCGCGGCGCGACTCCGCCTGGGCGCATTGCTCCATGGCGGCGTCGAAGTACGCGCGTTGCTCCGCCTCGGACCGCTGCGGCGTGTCCGACCGGTGCGTCGGGGCGGCGTCGACCGATTGCGTCATGGCGCCAGCACTCCGGCGCCGGCGGCGGGCTCCTCGGCGAGCAACTCACCGCCCCGCAGGCGGTAGACCTGGTTCGCGAACTCGATGACCCTGGGATCGTGGCTGACGATCACGAGCGTCGGGCGGCCCGGCCACTCCACGAGTCGGTGCATGAGGCGCTCGATGGCCGACAGGTCGAGGTGATTGGTCGGCTCGTCGAGGATCAGGACCCGCGGGCGTCCGAGCAGTGCGCGGGCGATCGCGAGGCGCTGACCCTCGCCGCCGGAAAGCAGCACGCCGCCCTCGCCGATCTCGGTGTCGTAGCCCTTCGGGAGGGAGGCGATCACCTCGTCGGCCAGTGCGACGCGCGTGGCGGCGTCCACCTCGTCGCGGGTCGCCTCCGGGGACCCGTATGCGATGTTCTCGAGCACGGTGCCGGCGAAGAACCCGGGATGTTGTGGCACCACCCCGATCGAGCGCCGCAGCAGCCGCATGTCGACGTCGTCGTATGGGACGCCGCTCGCCCGCAGCTCGCCGCGCTGGGGACGGTAGAACCCGAGCAGCAGGTGCATGAGCGTGCTCTTGCCGGCGCCGTTCGGGCCGACCAGCGCAACGTTGGCCCCCGGGGGAATCTCCAGGTTCACGCCGCGCAGCACCGGGTCCGGCCCGTACCCGAACCAGACGTCGTGCAGGGCGATGGCGCCGTCGAAGTCGATGGCACGCTTCCCCTGGTACGGCTCCGGCTCGCCCTCGGCAACAATGCGGCGCAGCGTGATCAGCGACTCGTTGCCGGCGAGCAGCTCGGGGACACCGGTGACGAGCGTGTCCACGAATCCGTTGAGCATGCCCGCCGCGACATAGAACGCGACGAAATCCCCCAGGGTCATGCTGCCGCGCGCGACGGCCGCTCCCCCGACCACGAGCAGCACGATGCCGGCGATCCCCATGAGCGTGCGCTGCAGCTGGCTGTGGACGGCATAGCTCATCGCCATCCGGTGCCCGGTGGTGCGCAGGTCGCCGATGTGCCGCTGCTGCCGCTCCAGCTCCTCGGCTTCGAACGCCTTCACGCGGGTCAGGTCGATCTGGCGCACGGCGAATGTCACGCCGCGGCTGAAGCCCTCGAAGGCGCGCTGGAACGTGAACACGTTGCGCTTGACGAGCCACCCGGAGAATCGCGTCGCGACCCAGAGCAGCGGCAGCGCTGCCCCCGCGAGCAGGAGCAGTCGCCAGTTGAGGGCAAACAGCACCACCAGCAGGACGAGACCCGAGAACAGCGCCGGGAGCATGCCCGAGAAGAGCGTGTTGCTCAGCTGGTCGACCCGCTCGCTGTCCTGCACGATGCGGGTCTGGAGCACCGCCAGGTCCGCCCGGCCGAAGTACTCGCGCGCCAGGCCGTAGATCCGCGTCATGAGGTCGCGCCGCAGGTCGGTCACTGCGCCCTTGATCGTGTGCAGCACGTGCGAACGCAGCGCCAGGGCGACCGCGCTGCCGAGCGCGCGCAGCAGGATGATGGCGACGCCGATGCGGATCAGGGCGGGGACGTCCCGCTGTGGAATGGCCTGGTCGAACGCCCGGCGGATGAGCGCCAGGACCGGCAGCACGAGCACCGACTGCAGCGACGCCCCGAGCGTGGAGACGACCAGGCGCGGCAGGCGTGGTCGGTAGTACTGCCAGAAGAACCCGAGCGCCGGCCGGTCGAGCAGCCGGCGCGCCGCCGCTGCCGGGGAATCGCTCATGCGTCCGTCCGCGTGGGGGTCGACACCGACAGGCGTTGCGCCACGCGGCAACGGACCCCCCGCACCAGCCGCGGCAGGAGCTCGCGCCGGCCACCGAGCCCCATCCGGTAGCGCAGGTAGTGCGAGAAACCCGTGGCGAACGCCACCGGCCCCCGGGTGTCGGCGTAGCGGCAATACTCCACGAATGATACCCACTGCGTGCCTAACGCTGACCGCTCGAGCCGTCGGTTGTCGGCCAGCAGCACCGTGCGCTCGATGCGCTCCACCAGCGAAAGCTCCAGCGAGCGCAGGCGCGCGACGACGTCGCGCGGCACCGGCGCGTCGAAAGCGTCGGCCAGGTACGCCAGCCCGAGGCCGACGCGGTGCGTCAGCCGGTGACTGGTCGCCATCCTCAGCAGGCGGTCCCAGTCGATGTCGGCGCCGCGCCGGCGGAGGATCGTGAGCGCGTCCGGGATCCAGCGGATCGGCGTCTCGTGGTTCCAGCGCAGGCCGTGCACGATCACGACCAGGAGCAGCCCCGTCGGGTCGAGCTGGCGCACCGCGCACCCCAGGAAGTCGAGGGGCTCGAGCGTCGAGCGGAAGTCGGCATCGGCGGCCTCCGAGCCCGCCTCGTACAGGACATGCCAGTGCAGGTCCATCTCCGCGCCACCGGGGCCGAGACACTGCACCGCGTGCCGGAAGCGGAGCACGTCGGCATCGGGTTCGACCGGGGTGCGCCAGCCGAGCGAGCGCAGGACGGCCAGCGCCCGGTCCAAGTCACCCGGCGTGACCACCAGGTCGACGTCGGCCATCGGTCGCAGGGCGTGGTTGCCGTAATAGTCGAGGACAAGCGGGGCGCCCTTCAACAGCAGCAGCGGCACGCCGTCCTCGACGAGCGCCGCCACCACCGGCCGCACCTGGTGCAGCAGGCGGTGCGTCTCGTACCAGGCGCGCCGGTAGACGCCCTTGAGGCGTCCCATGAGCGGGTCGCGCAGGCCCTGACGCTGCAGGTTGTCGTACACGAGCGGCAGCAGCCGCAGCGTGTGGTAGCCGAACTCGGCGTCGAGATCCACCCGGGCGCGCCAGGTGCGGTACGCGGCGAACGCCGGCGCACCGTCGCGCAACGCTGCATCCAGCAGCAGCCGCTGCTCCGCCGACGGCCAGAGGTGTCCGGAGACACCGCGATCGTCAGGCACTTCGCTCTCCCGTGCCCGGTGGCGGACCCGCGCTCCGGTCGGCCGCGGCGCGGCGGCGGTCGAGCGAACCCTTGAGCACGCGCAGGTAGTCGGCGCGCAGGTCCCGTTCGCGCGTCCCCGTATTGGCGTCGTGCAGGCGTCGCCGCAGGACCACCCGTTCCACCGTGCAGGTCACGACACCGGCTGCGTCGGCGCGCGCGACCCAGTCGAGCGTCTCCCCGACGCGCAGGGTCTCCTCGAAGCTCCCGACGCGCTCGAAGACCTCGCGCCGCACGAGCAACGCGCCGGCCAGCCGGCCCCGGCTCGTGCCCGGGGGACAGGCCAGTGCCTGCCTGACGTCGTCAGGCAGTTCCGGGCTGACGAACTGCTCCACGAGTCCCGCGGCGCACTCTGGCCTGTTGCCGGCCTCCAGCGCCTCGAGCCGGCAGGCCAGGCTGTCGGTCGTCCAGACGTCGTCTGCGTCGAGGAACGCGACCAAGGCGCCACGCGCGAGCGCCAGTCCCGTATTCCGTGCAGGGCTGATGCCGCGGTGGGACGTGCGGTGGCACCGGACCCGCTCCCCGAACGACTCCGCGATCTCCGGACTGCCGTCGGTGGAGCCATCGTCGACCACGATCACCTCGGCGGGGGCCGGCCGCTGCGCCAGCGCGCTCTCCAGCGCCTCGCCGAGGTACCGCCGTGTGTCGTAGCACGGTACGATGACGCTGATGTCGGCCCGCCTCACGAGTCGGTCGCCGAAGAGCGCTTCCGCTCGATCGACCGTCGCATCGCGCGCAGCAGCAGCGATGGCAGCCGCGGCTCGCTGAGGGAGCTGTTCGCGTCGTGCACCCGCTTGAGCACCAGCGTCTCGGGCAGGATCGCCATGGGCACGCCCGCGTCGCGCGCGCGCGCGAACCAGTCGGTGTCCTCGCTGACGGCGAACGTCGGGTCGAACGGGCCGACCCGGGAGAAGACCTCGCGACGCGCCAGCAGCGATTCCATGATGAATCCGGGAACGGCCCGGTCGAGCAGGCCGGTGCGAAAGCCGGGCGGAGGGCTCGCGCCTTCCTCGAGCACGTGCTGCACGTGGGTCACCGTGTACTGCAGCCCGGGATGCGCGGTCATGTGCGCCACCTGCCGCTCGAGCTTCCCGGGCAGCCAGCGATCGTCGTGCGAGATGAACGCCACCAGCTCACCGCGCGCCGCCGCGATGCCCTGGTTGTACGCGTTCGCGATGCCCGACGCGTCCTGCGGAATCACCGTCACGCCATCGAACCCGCTCGCGATCGCGACCGTCTGGTCGGTCGAATGCCCGTCGATGACGAGGATCTCCGACGGGCGGAGCGTGCCCTGCAGCACGCTCGTGAGCGCGTCCCCGAGGAATCGTTCGCCATTGCGGACCGCGAGGACCACGCTGACACACGGACCTGCAGGCGTGTTCACGACGCCTTCGCCTCCGGCGCCTTGGGCATCGGCCATCCCGCCTCGTCCACATCGTGGATGGGGTCGAGGAGGAGCAGGTCCTCCATGTCAGAGTACTCATTCAGCACCGGCGGGACAAACGCCCGGCGCGGCGTCCCCTCGGCCTGGTGCGGCGGCTGAGCAGGGGCCACGCTTTCGGTTGGAAGCTCCACGACGAGGCGTCGCTCGACAAGTTCCGCGATGAACCCATCCACGGCGCGCTGCAGCTCGCCGTGGTCGCACTCGTACAGGTGCGACAGGGCGTCGACCGCTCCCGCTCGTCCGAGGCCCGCCTCCACGCTCCGCCAGATCTCGGCACCGACCCCCTGCGTGCTGAAGTAGTGCCCTGACGCGAGATCCATGATCACCGCCTCTCCATCGATGATCTCGGCGACGACCGACGGTGCGTTCACCTTGAGAGAAGTGCCCACTCTCGCTCTCCTCGCTGCTGGGTCCGCAAAAACCAAGGCAACAACCATGCCAACCATTGCCGGAAGTCCAGCAATGGCAACGACATTGCTCTACGCGCATTTCGCGTCGCCGCCCCCGGGGGTGCGGGGAGGCATGTGTGGATGCAACGCACCAACGGCCGCTTCACGGAGCACGATCCACGTCGAACCCGCTCGAAGTGCGCGCCATCCTGCGGTCCTCAACGGACGGTGCAATGGCAACGCCTCGGCAGTCGTCCCGAATCGCCGATCTCCCGGCGGCTACGGTGGGTGCCCGTGGTTGCCCTGTCAATGTCCCGGGCAGCGCTCCCCCGGCCTGGCACCTGTCCGGCGCGCTGCCTCACGAGAATGGCGAGGGGTGGCCTGCGGTGCCTCACGAGACCGGCCTGGCGGCCAGCGCGCGTTGCAGGGTCGCCGTGGGACTGCCAACCCGCCGACTCGAGCACGCGCCTCGACTACGGAGCGTGGTAGAACACGACCTTGGCGTCGGAGAAGAGTGGAACCGCGATGATGCTGCGGTTCGAGTCGAACCCGATGTCGGCCGGTGACGGGACTCCGGAAATCAGCTTCGTCATCACGCCCTTGTAGATCACGTTGACCGAACTGTCCGCCCAGCTCGAGACGTAGATCCGGCCGTCATCGGTCGCCTCGATACCGTCGTACTGGCCCGGTCCCGTCACGAGCGTCTTTGGAGCGGCATCCCCCTCGACCCAGGTCTGCACGTCGTTCCCGGCGGACGGCGCCAGCAGCCAGACGCCGAGGTCGCCGTCCCATGTGATGCCATTCGGGGACGCGAATGCATCGCCCGACGCCACCTGCGCGGCCGTGCGTCCCACGATCTTGAAGATGCGGTTCTCGCCCGGGTGGGTCATCGCTCCCGTGGCATCGAAGCGAATTCCGGTGTCAGTGATGTAGAGCGCGCCGTTCGGTCCGATGGCGACGTCGTTCAGGAAGGTCGCGCCCTGCGAGGACAGGTCGATCGTTGCGACGGGCGCACCGGTCTGGCGGTTGAATCCGCGCACCACGTCGATGTCGGCCACCCAGAGCGTGTCCCCGATGATGGCGAGGCCCTTCGGGGCGTTGAGCGTGGCGCCGTTCCTGCCACTCACCACCAGGCGCCGAACGGGACTCACGGTGTCCGCGCGCACCATCGCGATGAATCCCTGCCCGTCCTTCACCGAGGGATTGCCGACGATGTTCGAGATGTAGTAGCGGTCGAGTTCGGGGTCGTAACGCACCGACTCGGGCGTGCTCATCCCGACGGTTTCGCCCGCCAGGGTCGCCGTGAAGTCGGGGCGGGGGGCCGCATTGGCTGCGGCTGACGTGTCCGTCTTGCCGCGTTCGCCACCACCACAGGCCGCGGCAATGAGGAGAACGACGGCGATCGGGATCCGGGGGGGGCGGCTCATCTCGGCACTCCGAGGCGGCGGGCGTTGGCAGCGTGGGATCGCGCGGGCGATCGTCGAACGTTCCAGTCTGCGTCGGCGCCGGAAAGCGGGCAAGCCGGACGGTTCGCCGGTGGATCGTCACGGCGCATCGTCAAGGCAGTTGCCGCGGCAGGTGAGGGCGCGGCGGTGGCGCAGTCAGTTCTTGTGGCGGAACGTGATGCGGCCGCGGGTCAGGTCGTACGGCGAGACTTCCACCTTCACGCGGTCTCCCGTCAACACACGGATCCGGAAGCGGCGCATCTTCCCTCCAATGGTGGCGAGCACCATGTGCCCGTTGTCGAGTTCGACACGGAAGGTGGCACTGGGGAGCACCTCAGTGACGACACCTTCCAGTTCCACCATGTCTTCTTTCGCCATGACGCCTTGATCCGATCGTTGGCGGCTATGGAGACGGACGCGCTGAGCGCGAGCGCCGGCGGGCCGCTGCCGACTTGAGCTGACGGGCTTCACTCGGCTTCACGTAGTGCCGGCGACGCCGCAGGTCCTTCAGGATGCCGGCGCGCAACACCTGCTTCTTGAACGCGCGAAGGGCGCGCTCGACGCTGTCGCCCTCGGCCAGTGTGATCTCAACCATGCAACCTCCCACATCGAGACGCGGAAATTTCCAACGCCGAAAGATACAACGAAGGCCGGCTCGACCTGCGCCGAGCCGGCCCCCTGGTGGGCGCCGCGAAGCGTCGCGGCGCCGCGTTCAGCTGCCGATCCTGGTGACGTTTTCGGCCGCGGGGCCCTTCTGCCCCTGAACGACGTCGAACTCAACTCGCTCGCCCTCGGTCAACGACTTGAAGCCGCTACCCTGGATGGCCGAGTGATGGACGAAGCAGTCCTTCTGCCCGTCTTCGCGCGTGATGAAGCCGAAGCCCTTGGCATCATTGAACCACTTCACCGTGCCGGTCGTACGCATGCGAACTCCTCTGTGGTCATGTGGTCGGAGTCCGGGGGTACCGTACGCGCCGACTACAAGTGTTGCGTGGAATCATCCCCCACGCTGGGTGACGCTTCCGGCGACTGCCAGGGCGTCGGCAATAACCAAACGGGGCCACCGCGCGAGCGAGGCCCCGGGACAGTGTGCAATCAGCGCATCCCCGTGGAAGCGCACCGGATACAACGTACTACCTGCTTCCCCGGATGTCAAACAGCAGCTCCCGGGAGGAAGCGCAGCGACGGCGACCCGGGGTCCCGGCTCCTCTGACGTCAGGTTTTCCGCCACATTTCCCTCACGGAGCATTTCCCGCGTCGCGCGTCCATCCTATCCGGAGCTCGCTCCGGAGACTGTACGGCATGGGGGGCAGGGTGCCGTCCCGGAGGATCGCCAGCTCGGCCAGGTCCGCGATGTCGGCCTGCACGTCATGCAGCACCGCCACGGGAGCGGTACGCCCCTCGGGGCCTCCGTACGCCCAGTTCGTCAACACGATGACGAACATGTCGTGCTCCGGGTCGATCCAGAGCGATGTGCCGGTGTAGCCGGTGTGGCCAAAGGCGGTCGAATCCATGTAGTGGCCGCAGCTCCCGCCGCCTGCGCAGGTGTCCCATCCCAACGCCCGCCAGCCGGCCTGTCGCCGCGTGAAGCGCGACACCGTGCTGTCGCCGGCGAGCCGTACCTCCCCGAGCCGCCCGCCATTGAGCATCAGCTGCGCGAGGGAGGCAAGGTCTCCCGCGGTCGCGAAGAGTCCCGCATTTCCTGCCACCCCGCCCAGCGCCCGGGCGCTGGGGTCGTGCACGAGGCCGCGGGTGCCGTCGCGCCGCGTCGGCGCCGTACGGGCGTGGGTGGCCCGCGGCGGGCGGAACATCGTACCGGTCAGGCCGAGCGGGCCCCATGCATTGCGACGCAGGAATTCGTCCAGGGGGAGTCCGGCGACACGCTCGACGACGAACCCGAGGATGTCGGGGCCGACATCGGAATATTCACCACGACTGCCAGGCGCGCGAACGAGTGCCGTCCGGATGACCGCGTCGCGCGCCTCGGACTCGGACTGCACGGAGCGCAGGTCGCGACCGGCGGGGAGCCCGGACTGATGCGTCAGCAACTGCCGGATGGTGACCTGCGACTTCTCCACGCCGCGAAAGGCGGGAAGATACTCTTGCACGGGAGCGTCCAGCCGCAGCTCCCCGCGATCGACGAGGATCATCGCCGCGGTCGTTGTCGCTGCCACCTTTGTGAGCGAGGCGACGTCGTACAGCGTCCGTTCGGGGTCGACCGGCTCCCCCGACGTCCAGTCGAGGGCGCCATAGCCACGCTCCAGGACGATCGCTCCGCGTCGTCCGACGATCACGGCGGCACCGGGGAATCCTCCGGCGGCGATGGCGCTGCCGACCACCTCGTCGATGCGCCGCAGGCGCTCGCCGGACATCCCGACGGATGCCGGGGTGACTCGTGGAAGTGGTGAGGGAACGCCGCGCGGCACCAACGGCGGTGCTGCCGTCAGCGGTGCACCCAGGAGCGGGATGGTCAGCCAGGTCGGGAGTCGCGGCATCTCCCGTAGGACGAGCGAGGAGCCGCCGGGTTCCTCCGGTTACCCCGCGTTGCCGCCCGCGCCCGCCTGTCGCCGGCCCCGGGCAACGAACACCGGCCTCTGGCGCTCGCGTGTCAGACAACTATATTACCACACAAGCATATCCAAGGCCCGGCGCCCGATGGCCCTCCGCAATCCGACCCCCGAGCTGCTGACGTTGATCGCCTCGCGCTTCAAGGCGCTGGCCGAACCGGCGCGCCTGCAGATCCTCACCCGCCTTGGCGACGGCGACCTGACGGTGACCGAGCTGGTCGACCGCACGGGGCTCGGGCAGGCCAACGTCTCCAAGCACCTGCACCTGCTTCACGACCTGGGTTTCGTGCGCCGGCGACGCGAGGGACTCTTCGTCTACTACGGCCTGGCCGATCGGGACGTCCTCAAGCTCTGCGACATCATGTGCGGCCGGATGGAGACGCAGACCCAGGAGCGCCGGAAGGTCCTGGCGCGGCGTTAGGCGGCGACTCGCGCCCGGGCGCACGTCAGCCTCGGCGCCCCTCGCCCCCGCTCGGCCACGGGCCCCGGGGACTCCGCGGCCTTACCGGGCGCCGGACGCCGGCGGCGCTGCGACGTGCGCCGGGCGGCATCCCAGCAGGCGACCCAGCCCCAGCACCTTCTCGAGCGGACAGAACCCGGTGAAGCTCGACTGCAGCAGGTTCACGCCGACGAAGGCCGTGAACAGCAGCCAGGCGGAATGCACCCACCAGCCGAGGGCCAGCGATGCAAGGACGAAGACGCCGGCAAACCGGCGGATGACGTTGTCGGGGCACATTGTCAGAAGAAGGTTTCGGTGGGCAGGACTGCCACGTGCAGGCGTTCGCCCGCGGGCAGGCGTCCGGCTTCCCCGCGCAGCACGGCGACGAGCGATTCGCTGTGCTCGGCGGGGAGGACGCTCACGAACAGGGTGGACTCGCCGGGCCAGGCCCGAGTCCCCTCGCGCCGTCCCGTGGCACCACTGCCGTGGGCATTCCGGAACTCGGTGTACCCGCCGGCGTGGTGCTGGTCAAGCAACGACGAGATTCGATTCGGGACCGGGCCGCTGTAGATCAGCACGAGCATCTTCATGGGGAAGCTCCGCGAGGGCAGCCGGCACCGCCTCGCGGCGGCGCAGCTCCCAGTAGAGAAGGGGAACGACGACCATCGTCAGCAGCGTGGCGACGAGCGCCCCGCTCATGAGCGACACCGCGAGACCCTGGAAGATCGGGTCGAGCACCATCACGATGCCCCCGATCACCACTGCCGCGGCGGTGAGGGCGATGGGCCGGAAGCGCACCGCCCCCGCCTCCAGCACCGCATCGGGGAGCGTCCGCCCGCGGGCCTCGGCGAGCTGGATGAAGTCGACCAGCAGGATCGAGTTGCGCACGATGATGCCGGCGAGCGCGATCATCCCGATCATCGACGTCGCCGTGAAGAACGCGCCGCCCACCGCGTGGCCGGGAAGGATGCCGATCAGCGTGAGCGGGATCGGCGCCATGATCACGAGCGGCACCTTGAACGACTGGAACCATCCCACCACGAGCACGTAGATGAGCAGCAGCACGGCGGCGAACGCGAGGCCGAGATCCCGGAAGACCTCGATGGTGACCTGCCACTCGCCATCCCACTTGATCGCCGTCTCGTCGAGTCGGTCCGGCTGCCGCGCGTTGTAGCGGGCGATCGGGGCGCCGTTGACCCGGAGGCTGTCGAGGCGGGCATTCATCGCCATGATCGCGTAGACCGGCGATTCGATCCGGCCGGCGACGTCGCCCGTCACGTAGATCACGGGGCGCAGGTTCTTCCGCACCCGCATCGAGGACCGCGTGGCGTCTTCCACCGTGACGAACCGCGCCAGCGGCTGCGGCCCGCGCGCGGTGGTGACGGGCAGTGCGAGCAGGTCCTCGAGCGACGAGCGCGAGGCCAGGGGAAGGCGCGGGACGATGGCGACGCCGTCGCGCGCCGTCTCCGAGCTGGCCATCGTGGCCGGCGCTCCCGACAGTGCGAGGAAGAGCGTCTGGGCAACCTGCTCGACGCTGGCGCCGGCTTCCGCAACCCGCGCGCGGTCCACCCGGAGCCGTCGCTTCGCCTGCGGCGCCTCCACGGTCCAGTCCACGTCGACGACGCCGTCGGTCGTCTCGAAGACGTGCTTCACCTGCAGCGCCGTTGCCATCCGCACGCTGTCGGTGGCGCCGTAGACCTCGGCCACCAGCGTGGAGAGCACCGGCGGCCCGGGCGGGATCTCCGCGACCTTGGCCGACGCGCCGAACCGCGTGGCGATGGAGTCGATCGCCGGGCGCACTGCGACGGCAATGGCGTGGCTCTGGCGACCCCGCTCGCCCTTGGCGAGCAGGTTCACCTGCACGTCGGCGACGTTCGGCCCGCGGCGCATGAAGTAGTGCCTGACGAGCCCGTTGAAGTTGAACGGCGCGGCGGTGCCGGCGTAGACCTCGGTGCTGCGCACCTCGGGCACGGTCCGCAGGTACCCGGCGACCTCCTGGGCGCCCGCGTTCGACGTCTCCAGGGTCGTGCCCTCGGGGTAGTCGAGGACGACCTGGAACTCGCTCTTGT
This sequence comes from uncultured Gemmatimonadaceae bacterium, assembly GCA_963761075.1. GTDB lineage: Bacteria > Gemmatimonadota > Gemmatimonadetes > Gemmatimonadales > Gemmatimonadaceae > CAVXFN01. The sequence continues at coordinate 3,736,600 of CAVXFN010000004.1, read as the reverse complement.
TGTCGAACGGCAGCATCTTGACCTGCACGGCGCGCACCGCGACGAGGCCCATCGACACCGCCACCAGGGCCAGCGTTCCCGCATAGAAGCCCAGCCGCAGTCCGCGGCGTTCCATCAGCGGGGTCATGACGCGGGCGTAGAACCGCGCGAACCGGCCGGACTCCTCTTCCTCGTGCGCCCGATCGTGCGGTGCGGTCGCCGGCCGCACGTGCCCCCGCAGCAGCTTCAGGGCCACGAACGGCGTCACGATGAATGCCACGGCCAGCGAGGCCAGCATCGCCACGCTCGCGCCCACGGGAATCGGGCGCATGTACGGCCCCATCATGCCCGAGACGAACGCCATCGGCAGGATCGCGGCGATGACGGTGAACGTGGCGAGGATCGTCGGGTTGCCCACCTCGTCGACCGCCTCCACCGACGCCTCCTCGGGCGACCGGTCGCCCATGCGCAGGTGGCGGTAGATGTTCTCGACCACGACGATCGCGTCGTCGACGAGGATGCCGATCGAGAAGATCAGGGCGAACAGCGTGATGCGATTGAGCGTGTAGCCCAGGGCGTAGTAGACGAACAGCGTCAGGGCGAGGGTCACCGGGACGGCGACGAGCACCACCACCGCCTCGCGCCATCCCAGGAAGAGCCAGATGAGCAGCGTGACCGAGAGCGTCGCCAGCAGCAGGTGCAGGATCAGCTCGCCCGCCTTGTCCCCCGCGGTCTCCCCGTAGTCGCGGGTGGTTTCCAGGGCGACGTCGGCAGGGAGCACGCGCTCGCGGGTGGCGTCGACGCGCTGCCGGACCGCGCGCGTCACCGACGTCGCGTTGGCGCCCGGGCGCTTCGCCACGCTGATCGTCACCGCACTCTCGGCGCCCCCGCCGGCCACGGCGTGCGAGACGTAGGTGGTGGGTTCGCCGAATCCCTCGCGCACTTCCGCGACGTTGCGCACGTAGACGGGCCGGCCCTGGCGCGTCCCGACCACGACGCTGGCGACGTCCCCGGCGCTGCGGAGCGCAGCGCCCACGTCCACGCGGAAGACCTGGTCGTCGGTCGCGTACTCACCGGCCTGCAGCCGGGCGTTCGCACCCTTCAGCGCCATCGCGACCTCGCCCGGCGTGATGCCGGCGGCGGCGAGCCGCGCCCGATCGATCAGCACGTCGATCTGCCGCGGCTGGCCGCCGATCACCGCCGTCTCCGAGACGTCGGGTATGGTGCGGATCTCGTCCTCGACGTGACGCGCCATCTCGCGGAGCTGGTTCGCGTCGTATCGCCGCGAGGACAGCGTCAGCGTGAGCACCGGGACGTCGTCGATCGAATGCGGCTTGACGATCGGTGGCAGCGCACCCGGCGGCGCCTGGTCCATCGCAGCGAGCAGCTTCGCGTGGACACGCACCACGCTCTGGTCCTGGTTCTCGCCCACCGTGAAGCGCACCGTGACGAGGGCGTATCCCTCACCGGCCGAGGAGTACACATACTCGACGCCCGGGATCTCCCACATGCGCTTCTCGATGGGCACTGCCAGCAGGTGCTCCGCCTCCGTCGGGCTCGCGCCCGGCATGGCCGCGAGCACGTCGATCATCGGCACCGAGATCTGTGGCTCCTCCTCGCGCGGCGTGGCCGCGATGCCGATGACCCCGAGACCGAGCGATGCGACGATGATGAGCGGCGTGAGCTTGGATTTCAGGAACGCCCGCGCCACGCGTCCGGCGATACCCATCGTCAGCGTCCTCCCGGCGGGGCCGCGGCGACGCCGCGTGCCGGCGACTCCGGCACCACGATCCGGTCCCCGGCGGTGAGCCCGCTGAGGACCTCGACCAGCAGGCCATGCACGGCGCCCAGCCGCACCCAGCGAGTGAGGTCCCCGGCCTCGGTGCGCACGATGACGCCCGTCAGGTCGCCCTCGCGGCGGACCGCCTCGTCAGGCACGAGCACCGCGCGGCGACGCCCCTGCGGCAGCAACAACGTCGCCGCGCTTCCGGGCATCATGGCGCCGTCCCGATTCTCGACGATGGCGTTGACCGTGTAGACGTTCCCGGTCGGCGCCGGGACGACGCCCTCGACGATCGCGTTCACGGCGGCGCCCTCCACCGTGGCGGCGATGCGCATCCCCCGTTTCACGGCGCGCACCGCCGGAGGCGAGGCGCTCGCGGTGAGTCGCAGCCGGGAGGCGCTCTGCATGGTGACCAGCGGCGTGCCGGGCGCGGCGAAGGCCCCCGGATCGACGAGTCGCTGCGTGACGACGCCGGCGAACGGGGCGGTCACGGTGGCATATCCCGTCAGCGCCTCCAGTTCCTGCGCCGACGCATGGGCCGTGCGCACCGCGGATTCGGTCCGGACCAGTGCCGTCTCCGCGCCATCGAGCTGTGCGCGGGTGGCGGCGCTGTCGGCGTACAGCGCACGGATGCGTGCCGCCTGCACCTGGGCGTCGCGATGGACCGCCTCGGCCTCGGCAATGGCGGCATTCACCTGCGCCGCCTTCGCCGTGAGGTCCCGTGCATCGATTCGCACGAGCACCTGTCCCTCGTGCACGACATCGCCCTCGCGGACAAGCACCTCGGTGACGCTTCCCATGAGCCTCGTGCTCAGGGTGGCCTGCAGGAGCGGTTCGGCGACGCCGGGGGCCTCGAGGAAGTCATCGATGGTCGTGTCGGGGACGACGTACTCGACGCCGGCGACGGAGACCGGTGCCCGCGCACTCTCGCGCGGCGCCTCGGTGTGCGATGCGCATCCCAGGAGGGCGAGTGCGCCGAGGAGCGCCGCAAGGGCGGTGGTTCTGGCTGGCATGGTGTCGGAGTCGTTGAGGTCGATCAGGGGCGACGCTCGGCGACGGCGCCGGCATCATCGAGGGCGGCCAGCGAGCCCGGGTCACGCCCGAGCGCCTGGCGGCGCCGGGTCGCGGCGTCGATCACCGCATAACGAGCGGCGGAGGCATCGAGGGCGGCGCGCGTCTCGGTGGCGGACGCGTCCAGCAGCTCGACCACCGTGGCCAGTCCACCGTCGTACTTTCGGGCGACGATCCGGTGGGCCTCGGCGCTCTGTGCCACCCCGCGGTCGGCGATGGCCAGCCGCTGCAGTGCGGCCCGAAGCGCGTTCGCGGACTGCTCCAGCTCGACGCCGGCGCGCGCCACCGCCGCCTCGTACATCGCACCGGCGGCGGCCGCGCGCCCGCCGGCGGCCTGGCGGTCCGCGATCTCGCCGGCACCCGCGAATGGGGTCCAGGTGGCCATCACACCAACGGTCCAGCTGTGGTCGCCGCCATAGACACGGGCCGCGGAATTCCAGTCGTAGCGGACGATGCCGTTCAGGCGCGGCAGGTACAGGGCGCGCGCGCGATCGACGTCGAGATGCGCTGCCTCGAGGGCGCGCCGGGCGGCGACCACGTCGGCGCGCTGCGCGGCGTCGAGGGCGGCGGTGTCGGCGGCGATGAGGGCAGCGAGTTGCGCCGAGGCGGGAAGCCGAGCCGGCAGCGCCATGGAGAGAGAGACGTCGCCGATCGCCAGGGCGAGCAGGCGACGCGCGGTCTCGGCCTGGGCGCGCGCGTCGGCGAGCTGCGCCTCCACCTCACCGGCCTTCACGTCCGCCAGCAGCGCATCGGAGCGGGTGGCCAGCCCCTGCCGCACCATCGACTCGGCCTGGGCGACGTGCGCGCGGGAGGCGGCGTCGGCACTTTCGAGCGTCCCGACGGTTTCGGCGGCCAGAATGGCGCCGAACCAGGCGCGCACCACGTCCGCGTGCATCGTCAGGCGGGTCCATTCGGTGGACGCGTCGGCAGCGTCGGCTCCGCGCGCGGCGGCCATGCGGCCGGCCCACGCATCGCCGTTGATCAATGGTTGTTCGAGCACCAGTGCGCCGGAGTAGTTGCTGATCGGGGCGGGGCGGTTGAGGCGCGCCGGGTCGAAGTCGGCGCTGGTGAGGATGCGCTGGCGGAGCGCGGTGCCGAAGGCGCCGATCGGGTCGTCGGTGCGGGCGAAGCCTCCCTCCAGCCGGACGGAGGGGAGGATGCCGCGCAACGCGGCGGTTTGCGCCGCGGCGGCGGCGTCGGCCTGGCCGCGCGCTGCGCGCACCCCGAAGGCACTCTGGTCGGCGCGGTCGAGGGCGTCGCGGAGCGGCAGGGACTGGCCACCGGCCGCCGGGGCGGTGGCGCATGCGAGCAGGAGGAGCGTTGGAAGGCGCATGCCGTGGAACGTCGGGGGAAAGTTCATGGCTCAACTATGAGGCTACATAACTATATGGTTATATAACCTTTGGCAAGGGGTGGCGCGCCGGCGCGTCGCGATGTCGCCGCATCGCAGCCCTTGCGATGGAAGGGCGCGGAGGGGACGGCCCGGCGAAGCGCGGGCCGGGACTTGCCGGGCACGCCGCGGACGGGTGCGCCAGCTCCCGGAAGCTGCGAGGCCGGTGCGACACCTCCCCGGAATGCCGCGCACTGGTGCGCCATGGTGCGGAGGACGACCGGCCACGCGCGTCACGGCCGAGTGGCAGCACTGCATCGCCCTGACAATGCGCCCTCAGCAAGAGCGGCCCGGGCTCCTCGAGGAACCCGGGCCGCCCGCCGCTCGCAGGACAGATGCGCGAGCGCCCTACGACTGCCCCTCGCCCGCAGCGGCCTTGCCCTTGAGCGCTTCGGCGATGCGATGTCGAAGGTCCGCGACATGGGCCTGTGTCATCCGGTCGCCCTTGCCGGCGGCGGCACGCAATTGGGCGTCGAGGGCCTGCAGCTCGGCGCGGACCACGGCGTGCAGGTCCGTGAGCGTGGCGTCGAGCTGCGGCGGCCCACCGGCGCGGCCTCCCCCGCCGCCGCGTCCGGCGGCACCCGCTGCCGGCGCCGGAGGGTTCAGCTTGTTGTCGAGGTTCTCGACGTATGAACGCTGCAGGGCGCGACGATAGACGTCGATGTCCTGCCCGCGCGCGAGCTCGCTGAACAGGCCGCGCCGAACGTCGGCGAGGAGCTCATCGGGCCCATAGCCGTCGCCGGGCTTCGCCTCGGCCGCGTACTCGCTCATCCGCACCAGCCTCCCGTTCTGCAGCAGCGAGTTCAGGATCCCGGACTGTGCGGTGACGATTCGCGCCACCGATCCCTCGGGCTCGATGCGGCGCAGCACGTCCTGATCAAGGAGCCAGGCCGGCGTGCGAAACGCGTTCTGGTCGAGAAAGGTCACGGCGGCGCGCTGGCGTGCACGCCCGACCGGCGTGAAGCGCACACCCTGCTGGCTGCCGTACTTCTCCTGCGACTCGGCGCCGCCGACGATCCTTGTCACGTGCGTCAGCTCGGTGCGCCACTGGCTGATCATCCGCCCGTACAGGTCGTTGAGGTCGTCGTATCCATCGGTCGGCTTCACTGTCGCCGGGATCAGGTACGCCATCTCGCGCTGGAGGTTCTTCAGCCCCCATCCGGTGGCCTTCACGGCGTCCTGGTCGCCGACGGCTTCGGTCTCATCGCCCGGATCCGTGCCCGCCTGACCCGACGTCGAGAAGCGGAGCCACGGCTTGGTATCCTGCTCACGCGCCCACTGGTCGAGCGTCGCCCGCTCGGCTTCGGGAGAGTTCGCACCCGGAATCGGCTTGTATCCCCACATCGTCGCCCACTTGTCGTACGGGCCGACGCCGGGCACCAGCAGGTCCACCGGGACGTGGTCTTCGGGCTGGATGAGGTAGTTGAAGCGCGAGTAGTCCATGATGCTCGGCGAGTGCTGGAACACTCGCAGGAACGATATGCTTCGCAGCGAGTCCGTGGGATACTCGGAGCTCGCCTTCATGTTGTGCTGGAATCCGAGCGTGTGTCCCACCTCATGGGCGAGGACGTACTCCAGCAGTCTCCCCATGAGGGAATCAGGGAAGGGGAACGTCCGCGCGCGCGGGTCCACCGCCGCCGCCTGCGTGAAGTACCAGCTCAGCTGCAGCCGCTGGACGTTCTGGTAGAACTGGATATGTGCGTTGAGGATCTCGCCTGAGCGCGGATCGTGGACGTTGGGTCCCGACGCATTCTCGGTGGTTGACGGGAGCCAGCGCACCACCGAATAGCGCGCGTCCTCCGGCGACCAGTCGGGATCGTCAGGCGCTTCCTTCGCGATGATGGCATGGCTGAAGCCGGCCGCCTCGAACGCGGGCTGCCAGTCCTCGATGGCCTTCTTGAACCATGGCACCCACTTCTTCGGCGTGGCCGGGTCGATGTAGTAGACGATCGGCTTCACCGGGTCGGAGACGGCGGCGTTCGGGTCCTTCTTCTCGAGGCGGTAGCGCGTGATGAAGCACTTCTCGTTGACCTTGTCGTTCCGGTCCGTGTAATCGGTGGTGTTCACCGAGAAGTACCCGACGCGATCATCGCAGTAGCGTGGCATCATCGGCGTATCGGGCAGCCGATGGAAGCTCCAACTCATGACGATCGTGTTCGATGGATTGGTGTTCCCGCCGCGCCCTCCGCGTCCCGCCGGCGCCGGCGTCGCTCCCCGGCCGCCCTGCTGCGCGAACGTCAGCGTGGCATAGACGTTCACGTTGTCGACGAACGGCGTCGCGCTTTCGATGAAGGAGCGCGTCGCATCGACGTTGCCGGGCACCCGGGTTCCCGGGCCCAGCTCGGCGGGCGGCTGCGTGAACAGCCGGGTCACGTCGACGACCATCGAGCTGTCCGGGCCATAGGCCTCGACGTTCAGCGCGGCGACGATCGGATGTACGTTGGCGTCCTGCACGGCCCGGTACTCGGGGGTGCTGGAGTCGGCGATGGCCTCATAGGAGACGTTGCGGAGGTAGACGCGGTTGCCGCGCCGTTCCCAGCGATAGACGCGGTTGCTCACCGCCTGGCCGCCGTAGCCGGTGCCGAGGACCGTGCGGGCAATCTCGGTCACCAGGAGCTGGTCCTTGTCGAGCTGGTTGGCGGGAATCTCGAACAGGACTCGCGAGCCGATCTCGTGCACGGTGAAGAGTCCGCGACGGGTCCTTGCCTCCGCCGTCACGACACGGCGATACGGCTGCGGGCTGGGCTCGCCGCCGCCCCCCTGCGCCCCTCCGCGGCCGCCGCGCCCTCCTCCACCAGCGCCCTGCTCGGGAGTCGTCGAGTCGGGGCGGGAGGGCTGCGATGTCGGAACCCCGCCGCCGCGCCCGGCGCGCGGCTGTGGCGTGGGCGCCGGTGCCGGCGCCTTGGAGGTGCACGCGGCGATCGCCAGGAAGGCGATCGCGCTCCGGAATGGGAGAGCTCGCATGTTCGTCGTCGTGGGGGTTGGGGGCGGGACGTTGCGTCCAATCGTCGCAACCAGGGCGCCCGGAGTCAATCGCGCGCGCGTCATCCGCCGTTTAGGAATTCCCGGACAGGTTACGGCTTCGTCTGGCGCCGTGCGCGCGCCCGGAGTGCGGGCGACGCGACTCGCCCTTCTTCGACACTCTCGAGCCGTTCATGACGCTCCTCTCGCTCGAGCGCGTAACGAAGCGCTTCGATGACATCGTTGCCGTGGATGCAGTCAGCTTCTCCGTCGACAGGGGTCAGGTCGTGGGCTTTCTTGGCCCCAACGGCGCCGGGAAGTCCACCACGATGCGGATGATCACCCAGCTGTTCGAGCCTGACGCGGGGGAGATCCGCCTGGATGGCGTACCCCTGTCCCAGGCCGGACGCGAGGCGAAGCGGCGCATCGGCTTTCTTCCCGAGAACAACCCGCTCTACACGGAGATGCTCACCTCCGAGTATCTCGTGTTCGTGGGTCGCCTGCGTGGACTCGATGGCGCCGCCCTGCGCGGCGCCATCGACGAGGCGGTGGATGCCACCGCGCTGGCGCCGGTGTACTTTCGCCCCATCGGCGAACTCTCCAAGGGATATCGCCAGCGCGTCGGCCTGGCCGCGGCCATCCTGCATCGACCCGACCTCCTGGTGCTCGATGAACCGACGGAGGGACTCGACCCGAACCAGCGCGTGGAGATCCGGCGGCTCATCGGCGACCTCGGGCGCGAGCGCACCGTGATGCTCTCGACGCACGTCCTGCCCGAGGTCCGGCACACCTGCTCGCGCGTGCTGATCATCAACCAGGGGAGGATCGTGGCCGACGGGCCCGTCGACGAGCTGGCGAGCCACGCCGCCGAAGGGGCGCGGGTGAGCGTGGAGGCGGCGGGACACGCGGTCGTCGAGCGCCTCTCCGAGCTGCCCGGCGTGCGCGTGCTCGAGCGCCGAGCCGCCGGCGACAGCCGGGTGCGCGTGGAGCTGGCGACGCGCGGCCGCGACGACGTGCGGCCGGAGATCTTTGCCCTGGCAAAAGCGGAGGACTGGACGCTCTATGAGCTCCATCAGGAATCGGGAAGCCTCGAGGACCTGTTCCGCGACCTGACGAGTGCGGAGGCGGGCGCATGAGCCGCATCCGGACCGTGGCGATGCGCGAGCTCCGCGCGCTGTTCGACCATCCGACGGGCTACGTGCTGCTGGTGGTCTTTGTCGGCGTCAACGCGTTCCTGTTCTTTCGCGAGGCATACCTGACGGGCCAGGCGAGCCTGCGGCCGATGCTCGACCTGCTGCCATGGCTGTTCCTGTTCTTCGTGCCTGCGGTGGCGATGCGGACGCTCGCCGAGGACAATCGCAGCGGCATGCTCGAGGTGGTGCTCACGCAGCCGCTGACGGAGTTCGAGTTCCTGCTCGGCAAGTACCTCGGGGCGGTGGCGTTCCTCTGGATCGGCCTCGCGGTCACGTTCGCGATTCCGCTGGGCCTCTCCTTTGGCGCCGACCTGCATTGGGGCACGATCGTGGCGCAGTACGTTGGCGCCGCGCTCCTGGCGGCGGGACTCTGCGGCGTCGGCGTGTGGGCATCGGCGCTCACGCGAAGCCAGATCACCGCGTTCATCCTGTCGGTCGCCGTGATGTTCGTGCTGATCCTCGTCGGCCTCGACCCGCTCCTCGTCGGCCTTCCGCCGTCGCTGTCGGGGATCGCGGCGCGCGTCGGCGTGCTCTCGCACTTCACCAACATCGGGCGCGGCGTCATCGACCTGCGCGACGCGATCTACTTCGTCTCGCTGGCGGCGGTCTTCCTGCTTGGCGCATACGGCTCGCTGCTGGGCCGCAAACTGTCGCGCGGCGGAGGCGCCGCGCGGCGACTCCGGGCCGGCGTCGCTCTTGCCGTGACGACCGCGGTCGTGGTGAACCTCCTGGGTGGCTACATCGGCGGGCGACTGGACCTGACGCCGGGGCACGCGTACACGCTTTCGACTGCCACCAGGCAGCTGGTCGGCGGCCTCGACGACCTGCTGACGATCAAGGTGTTTGCGTCCAATGAGCTGCCGACGCAGGCCGCCCTCCTCCAGCGCGATGTCGACGACCTGCTGCGCGACCTTCGGTCCGCGGGCCGCGGCAAGGTACGGGTCGTGACCCGTAATCCCGCCCAGGACTCGGCCGCGGCGAACGATGCGCGAAGCCTCGGCATCGAGCCCGTGCAGTTCAACGTCGTCGGGCAGTCCGAGCTTCAGGTCAAGGAAGGGTATCTTGGCCTGGCCCTGCAGTATGGCGACCGGCATGAGACGATTCCCTTCGTGAACCGCACCGACGACCTCGAGTACCGGATCGCATCCGATATCCGATCGCTGACACAAACGAAGAAGCCCGTCGTTGGACTTGTCGCGTCAAACCTTCCCCCGAACGCTGGCGTCGAGACGCTCCGTCGCGGGCTGGCCGGGTCGTACGAGGTGCGCGACGTCTCCCTTTCGGACCCCGGGCAGCCGACCTCCGACCTCGCCGCACTGATCCTGGCCGGCGCCCCCGACTCGCTGCCGGCCGACGAGGCGCAGCGCATTTCCGCGTACCTCGCGCACGGCGGCAGTGCCCTCGTGCTCGCGGGCGGCATGCAGCTCTCGTCGCAGCTTCCGCTCGCCAGTCCGCGCCCGGTGGCGTGGAACGAAGTGCTCAAGCCGTTCGGCGTTTCCGTCCGGAGCGACATGGTCTACGACCTGCTCGCCAATGAAGTGGTACCGGGTCGGGCGACCTCGATGGGGCTCCGCGTACTGCAGCGATACCCGTTCTTCTTCCATGCCAAGAGCACCGGCGGGAGCGTGGTCAACCAGCAGGTCAGCGACGTCCTGCTGACGTGGCCGAGCAGCGTCGATACCTCGGCGTCGAAGGGGCGCACGTTGACGCCGTTGCTGGTATCGAGTCGCGGCTCGGGCGTCAGCACGGGAGAGACCACGATCGATCCCGAGCGTGAGTACCCGCAGACGGACCTCGCACCGCGCCTGCTTGCGGTGCAGGTCGCGCCGACTTCGACGGCGGACAGCGCAACCCGCGGGCGCGTCATCGTGGTGGGCGACGCGACCTTTGCCAGCGATGCCTTTGCCCCCCAGGCACCGGAAAACCTCTCGTTCGTGCTCAACGCGGTCGACTGGCTGGCGCAGGACGAGTCGCTGATCGCCATCCGCTCGAAGGACCGCCGCCCACCGACGCTTGCCTTCGGCAGCACGGCCAGTCGCGACACTGTGAAGTACTTCAACATGATCGGCGTGCCGGCGCTGCTGGCGCTTGCGGGCGTGGTGCGCCTGGCCAGGCGCCGCCGGAAGTCGCGCGCCGCCGTTCGCCCTGCGATGACGGAGCCGGCGAGGGTGACATGAGCTCACGGCAACTCCGGCAGCTGGCGTCGGTGCTCGCGATCGTCCTCGTAGTTTGGGCGGCGCTGGCGCTGGTCCGCCGTTCCGACACCGACCGCAGCGTGTCCTTCTCGCTGCCGAAGGTCGACACCGCCGCCGTCGACAGCGTCGCCATCACGCGGCCCGGCGACACCCTCGTGCTCGCGCGCGCCGCGAAGGGCGCGTGGAGCGTGAACGGGAAGCCCGCCTCGAGCACGGCGGTGAATGCGCTGCTGCGCGGACTTGCCGACACCTTGTTCTGGAGCGAACTCGTCGCCGAACTGCCACGCTCGCATGCGCGTTTCGGCGTGGACAGCGCCGAGGGTCGACGGCTTCGCGTCAGCAGCCACGGCAAGGTCCTGCTCGACATCCTGTCGGGAAAGCAGACGACCGACTACGGCGGGATCTACGTGCGGCGCGTCGACCACGATCCCGTGTACGCGCTGCACAGCCCGCTCGGCGATGCACTCACGCGCGGTGACGACGACTGGCGGGACAAGCACGTGGCGACCGTGGTGCCGGAGAGCGTGAGCACCGTCGCGGTCCAGCGCGGCGGGCGATCGTACCTGCTCCGGCGCTCGGGGAATTCGTGGACGTTTGCTGGCGGCGGTGCCACCGACTCGGCTTCGGTGGCCAGCCTGCTCGGCCAGTACCAAAGCGTGACTGCCACCGGCTTCGCGAGCCCGGCGCAACGCGACTCGATCGACTTCACGCACGCGCGCCGCCGCGTCCGGCTGACGGGCAGGGACGGCCGCGCCCTCGTCAGCCTCGCGTGGGACTCGACCGCCAGTGGTGTGTGGCTTCGCGCCGATTCCGCCGGTGAGGTTTTCCGCACCGATGCCTGGACGATGGACCAGCTGACCCCTGCGGACAGCACGTTGCGCGCGCGAAAGAAGAAGCCCTGACCGCGCGGCCTGGCGCGGCGTCCCGCTACGGCAGGATCGGCGTCTTCGCCACGCCGTCAGGCGCGCGATAGATCACGCCGTTCTTCATCACGAACGTGACCCGTTCGGTAGCGCTGATGTCCTGCAACGGATCGCCCGGCACGGCGACCACGTCGGCAAGCCTGCCGGCGGCGAGCGTGCCGAGGCGATCGTCCCATCCCAGCAGCCTGGCAGCGTTGGAGGTTCCCGCCACGAGGGACTGCATTGGCGTGAGCCCGCCCCATTGGACCATGAGCCGGAATTCCTCGGCGTTCTTTCCGTGGGGGCCGACGCCGGCGTCGGTGCCGAGCGCGAACTGGACGTTGTACTTGCGGGCGGCGGCGCCGGCATTGCGCATCGCCGCCGCGGCGGCGAGCGCCTTCTGCGCGCGCAGGCCGGTCAGCGTGCCGGCCTTGGCGGCGTTCTCGACGGTGAGGCCGGCACTGTAGGTCGGCACCAGGAAGGTCCCGTGCTCCGCCATCAGGCGTGCACCTTCGTCGTCCAGGAAGGAGCCGTGTTCGATGCTCGCCACGCCGGCGCGAACCGCGATCTTGATTCCCTCGGCGCCGTGGGCGTGCGCCGCCACCTTGCGCTCCAGCTTCGTGGCCTCGTCGACGAGGGCCTTGAGTTCCTCGAACGTGTACTGGGGAACGCCGACCGCGTCACCTTCCGAGAGAACGCCGCCGGTGGCGCACGTCTTGATCACGTCGGCGCCGTACTTCGCCTGGTAGCGCACGGCGGCACGGATCTCGTCCGGACCGTCGGCGATCCCGTTCCGCGGGTCACCGTCCATGAGGCCGGGACGGAACCCGTTCTCGTCGCAGTGGCCGCCGGTGATACCGATGGCGTGCGCCGCCACCCGCATGCGCGGGCCCGGCACGTAGCCCTGCGCGATGGCATCGCGCAGGGCGATGTCATCGAAGTCCGGCGCCCCGACGTTGCGGACCGTCGTGAAGCCCGACATCAGCGTCTTGCGGGCGTTGGCGGCGCCGAGGATCGCCGAGAAGCCGGGGAAGTCCTTGACCGCCTCGGCGTCCTTGCCCGGGTCGTTGAGTTCCCGCCCGATCAGGTGCACATGGGCATCGATGAACCCGGGGAGCAACGTGGCGTTGCCGAGGTCGATCCGTCGCGCGCCGGCCGGCACGGTGACGCGTCCGTCTTCACCGACGGCCACGATGTGATCATCGGTGACGACGACGACCCCATTGGCGATGGGGGCCGCGCCGGTGCCGTCGATGACGCGCGCGGCCTTGAGGACGACCGTGCCGGAGCCACGTTCCTCCTGCTGTGCCGCCACTGGCACGGAGAAGAGCAGCGACAGGACGACGGCGGCGGGGAGGGCGAGCGTGCGAAGCCGGGGCATGGCTGGAAACCTCGGGACGGGGTTCGGACGGTCGGGAAGTATGCCGCGGCAACGGCATTCGCACCATCGGCCGCGTCACGGTGCCTGGTGAGCGAGGCCGGGAGCAGCGGAAGCTGACGGGGCCTGTTGACTGCAGTCGGGAGCAGCGAACGCTGCCGGGGGCGGTGGATGGCCTCGGTGCGCGCGGACGGAAGCGTGACGACGTCGCGGTGCCGGGCGACCGCCCTGCCTAACGTCGGCGCTCCCGGGGCGGGCGCGGTCCGAGGGATTCCATGAACCGGCGCACCCGCTCGGGGGCAGGTCCGGGCGATCGCGGGCCGGGAATGCCGGGGACGGGGGCGACGTCGAGGGTGATGAACCCCGGACCCGTTGAGTCAAGGATGCCGCCTGCCTGGTCCCGCCAGGCGGCCAGGTCGTCGAAGTGGCGCACCGCGGTGAAGCCACAGGCCCGCGCCATCGCTGCGAAGTCCACGCTGGTGCGATCCGCGCGGCCGGCGCCGGCTCCCGGCGTCGGCTGTGCCCCGGTCACTTCGTAGACGCCGTTGTCGAAGACGACGAGATGGAGGTTTGGTGGGGCGGCTGCCGAGATCGAGACCAGTGACCCGAGGTTCATGAGCATCGATCCGTCGCCGTTGCAGACCACGACGCGTCGGTCGGGACGCGCAAGGGCAAGTCCGAGCCCGAACGAGGTGCCGTGTCCCATCGCCGACGGCACGAAGACGAGGTCCAGCGGGCCGGCGCCCAGTGCCATCCAGTCGCGGGCAGTCCCCATCGTGGTCAGCACGACGTCGTCCGGCCGCCGCAGCGCATGCAGCACCCGGAGCGCCTCCGCTGCCGGCATGCGGCGCGATGACCCGCTCATGCCTTTCCCTCGGCAACGAGGGTGACTCCAGGTCGGCCGGCCGCGCGGCAGGCGAGCACGTGGTGGTGCACCTCCTGGAGCTGGCCCGGCTCGGTGATCAGTCGGTAGTCGACCTTCCAGGCGTCGAGGACGGGTTCGGTGAAGACAAGGCAGGTGTCGCCCGGCAAGGTCTCCTGGTTGAGGAAGCTGCGGTAGCCGATGATGGCGTAGATCGGCAGCCGCCAATCGTGCAGCACGTTGCGCAGGGCGTCGCCCGACTCGAAGAGCCCGGTGCACTGGATCAGGACGAGCGGCGTGGCGCCGCCCACGTGGAGTCCGGCTGCGACCTCCCACGCCTCGCCCTCGCGACAGACCCGCACGAGCTCGAGGCGCCCGGTGGCCACGATGTCGTCGTGCCAGCGGCCCAGGGTGCTGTCAGCGACCGAGACGACGTGCGTGAAGCCTAACGAATCGAGGAGGGTGGCGACCTGCGACCCGGAGAACATCAGCAGGCGGGGCGGGAGGGGGTAGGCCGGTGCCGGCCGGCCGGAACGGGCCGCGGCTCCGGCGGCCGGGCGGCGTGGCCGATCCTGGTCCGGCGGCGGACGTGACCGGGGCGGAGTGTCATGGCCTTCACTTATATGGAATGCGTCGCGAATCCACCAGCGGGTCCGCGCCCGCGGTCGATCACCGTCAACCCGTCGGGCCGCCAGCTCACGCGGGAGATCCTCGTGGACGAGGTGGCGCGCGTGCTCCTGGCCGCCGGGCTGCCGCCATCCTGCCTGACGCTGGCGATCACCGAGACGGTGATCACGCACGAGACCGCGGCCGCCGTGCGACGGCTCGAGGACCTCAAGGGACCCGCGGTGCGCCTCGCCATCGACGACTTCGGCACCGGCGACTCGTCGCGGTCGTATCTGCAGCAGTTCCCGGTGGACGTCCTGAAGATCGGCCGCTCGTTACGGGAGGGACTCCAGCGCGGGGCGAGGGAGGCGGCGCTGGTGCGGACGGTCATCGCGCTGGCGGAGATGCTCGGCCTGCGGACGATCGCCGAAGGTGTGGAAGACGAGCGCCAGCGCGAGCAGGTTGTCGGCCTCGGCGGCGACCTGGTGCGGGGATTCCTGTTCAGCCGCCCCGTCGACGCGGCGACCATCGAACGGTTGCTGGCGGGGGACGTGTCGGCGGCGGCGTTCGCGGAGAGCGAGGCCGCCTGAGCGAGGCCGCCTGAGCGAGGCCGCCTGAGCGAGGCCGCCTGAGCGAGGCCGCCTGAGCGAGGCCGCCTGAGCGAGGCCGCCTGAGCGAGGCCGCCTGAGTGAGGCCGGCGACGGGGCAGCGGCCGTGCGTGAGCGAGTGGTCACCGCGACAGGCACGCGAAAGCGACCCTCGCATTCCCGTCGTGACGAGCCGACACCGCCAGCCTTGCCGCGGCAGGCCCACTAACATAGTCTATCTATGTCACTACGCCGAGTCCCATGCGCGACGAAATCCCGCCGGGCACGCTGGAGATGCTCATCCTGCAGACGCTCGCCCGCGCAACGTCGGGGGAGCTGCACGGCTTCGAGATCGCCGACGCCATCCAGCGGGCGTCGGCCGACGTGCTGCACGTGGAGGAGGGGTCGCTGTACCCGGCGCTGCAACGGCTGCTCATCAAGGGCTGGCTTCGCGGCGACTGGGGACGCACCGCCGAGAATCGGCGGGCGCGCTACTACCGCCTGACGACGGCCGGCCGGAAGCAGCTGGAACGGGAGATCGCGGCCTACCAGCGGGTCTCGGTCGCGATCGCTCGCATCCTCCAACCCGCGTGAGGCATCCGCATGAACCCCGGTGAGCTCTGGCGCCGCCTGCTCCATCTCCTGCACCGCGATCGCATGACGGCCGAGCTCGAGGAGGAGATGCGCGTGCATCGCGAGCATCGTGCCCGGGCGCTCGAGGCCGCGGGCGCGGCGCCTGGCGAGGCGCGCGCGAGGGCGCGGCGTGGCTTCGGCAACGCCGTGGCGCTGACCGAGGCGAGCCGCGATGCGTGGGGACTGCGCTGGCTCGACGACGCGCTGGCCGACGTGCGTTTCGGCGTGCGGCGCCTCATGCAGCGGCCGGGCTTCACGGCGTCCGTCGTCGGGGTATTGGCACTTGGCATCGGCGCCACGACGGCGATGTTCAGCGCGGTCGATGCGGCGCTGCTGCGGCCGCTGCCATTCCGCGATCCGTCACGGCTGCTGCTCCTGCCCCGGGTGGAGGTGCCGTTCGATCCCGGCGTCGCGATGCCGTCGCCCTCCGGCCCGCGGCTGGTCTCGGTCGAGGACGTGGTCGCCATGGACCGGGGACGCACGTTCCCGCAGGTGGCCGTGTATGCCGCGGGTGGACTCAACCTGTCGGACCCGGACCGCCCGCTTCGCCTGCGGGTCGGCGTGGTGACGCCGTCGCTGTTCCCGACGTTAGGCGTCGCCGCCGGGCACGGCCGGACGTTCACGGCGGAGGAGGGCGTGCCGGGCGGCCCGCGCGCCGCAATCCTCTCGGATGCGCTCTGGCGGCGCCAGTTCGGGGCGCGCGACATCAGCGGACTGACGCTGCAGCTGAACGGCCAGTCGTACCCGGTGGTCGGCGTCATGCCGCCCGGCTACACGTTTCCCAGCGAGAGCGAGCTCTGGATCCCGATGACGCTGCCGACGACGCCGGCGACCTTCGAGCCCTTTCGCGGGTTCCTGCTCTCGAGCGTCATCGGTCGCGTGGGGGATGGTGTGACGGCGGAGACGGCGACCCGGAGCCTCATGGCGCTATGGGAGCTGCGGCTGGGAGCGGCCGGCGACGCCCGGCAGCGTCACGATGCGGACGAGACGCTCGACGACGTGCGCACGAAGGGCGTGGCGCCGTCGCTGCAGCGCGCGCTCGTGGGGGACCGGCGCAGCGCGTTCCTCGTGCTCATGGGGGCCACCGCGCTGCTCCTGCTCATTGCCTGCGCCAATGTCACGAACCTCCTGCTGTCGCACGCGGCGTCGCGCCGCGTCGAGTTCGCGTTGCGCGGCGTGCTCGGGGCGTCGCGTGGACGATTGCTGCGCCAGGTCCTCGCCGAGAGCATCGTGCTGGCGCTGGCCGGCGCCGCACTCGGCGTGATGCTGGCGCCGGCGGCACTCGGGCTGCTGCGCACGCTGACGCCCTCCGACCTCGCCGGCGTGTCGCCGGTCCGGCTCGACCTCCGGGTGCTCACGTTCGCCGCCGCGCTGGCGATCGCGACCGGCGTGGCGTTCGGGATCTGGCCCGCCGCGGGCATGGCGCGCCGGGACGGCGCCGCGTCCCTGCGCTCCGGGGGCAGCCGGGGCGCGACACGGGCCGGCGCGAGTCGTGCGCGCCGGCTCCTCGTGGGAACCGAACTGGCGCTGGCGACGATGCTGCTGATCGGCGCCGGCCTGTTGCTGCGCAGCTTCGAGCGTGTGCTCCACGTGGACGCGGGACTGGCGCCGGACCATGTCGGCACGCTCGCGCTGTCATTCACCCGGCGGTCCGGGGTGTCGGGGACGCTGGACCGGCGGCGGCACATCGATGCCATCCTCGGATACCTCGACCGCGTGCCCGCGATCTCGGCGGCGGGTGTCGTCAACGACCTTCCGCTGGGCGTGCGCGGCGGCATCGGCCTGCAGCTCGAGGTGCCCGGCGCTCCGGAACCGAATCCGGGCGAGGTGCCCTACGCGCGGTATCTCATGGCGTCCGGCGGCTACTTCGGGGCGCTGGGCGTTCCGCTGCTCCGCGGCAGGACGTTCACGCCGGCTGACGATTCTACGGCCCCGCCAGTGGCGATCGTGAGCGCTGCGATGGCACGCCGCTTCTGGCCCGGGGCCGATCCCGTCGGGCGCGTCTTCCGCATGGGTGGCTCGAAGGACATCACCGTCGTCGGGGTTGTCGCCGACGTGCACGAGATGGGGCTCGAGCGGGAGCCGGGGCTTCAGGTCTATTTCCCGATCCACCAGCAGACCCCGGCGAACATCGCGGTCGTGGCTCGCAGTGCGCTTTCGCGCGCGGCATTGCTCGGCGTGCTGCGCAACGCCGTCCGCGCCGCGGATCCCGGGCAGGCCATCTACGACGTCCGAATGATGGATGACGTCGTGGGCGCGTCGGTCGCGCCGCGGCGCACGAACACCGTGCTGATCTCGCTGTTCGCCGCGCTGGCGGTGGTGCTGGCGGCACTCGGCGTCTACGCCGTGGTGGCGTACAGCGTGACGCAGCGCACCCGAGAACTGGGCATCCGGGCCGCACTGGGCGCCGTGGGCAGCGATCTCCTGTCCCTGCTCGCGCGGGAGATGCTGTGGGTGGCACTTGGCGGCATCCTGGCCGGGCTCAGTGGCGCGTGGGCGCTGTCCCGCCTGCTGTCGACGATGGTCTACGGCGTGGACGTGCACGACGCCGCCACGTTCGTGGCGGCACCGCTGGTGCTGGTGATTCCCGCGATGCTGGCGACGCTGATCCCGGCCCGGCGTGCCCTTCGCGTGAACCCTGTCGACGTGATGCGCGCCGAATAGCCGTGCGGCGTGGCAGTGCGACTCGTCAGGCGCGCCGGCGGGTGACGCGCCTGGCACGGGCCGTCATGGCTGGCTGGACGTCGCCGACTTCTTCGACGGGTCGAGGTACGGCCGCAGCCACCAGTCGAAGAAATCCCACGTGCGGTTCCAGGAGTCGCGCTGTTCGGGAGAGTCCTGGCGCTCGAGTGTCACCGGATCGACGCGGCGGCTGAAGGTGTGGCCGCCTCCCGCGGGTCCCACCGGAGGATCCACGTAGATCTTCGTCTCGGCGAGGTCCGGCTTGAGGGCGCGCAGCTTCCACACCAGTTGCTGGTCCTCGACGTAGTTCACGTCGGTGTCGTTCGTGGCCACGTGCACCAGGATCGGGATGTGGAGGTCCTCGACGTGGTACAGCGGCGACCGCTGGATGTACTCGTCAGGCACCTCGAAGGGCAGCCCGCCGATACCCGGCTCGGCCGCGTACGTGCGCGCGTATCGCGGCCCCTTCAGCGAAAGCCGGAAGATGAGGTTCGTGACCGGTACGATCGCCGCCGCTGCCTTGAACGGCGTCTCCGTCCGGAAAGCGAGCAACGCGGTGATGAACCCGCCGTGGCTCCATCCCATGATGCCGATCCGGTCGGGATCCACGTAGGGCAGGGACTTCAGGATATCGACCGCCGTGAGGACATCATCGAGTTCCTTTCCCCCGTAGTCGATCGCCATGTAGTGCGCCTCACCGTACCCGGTGCTGCCGCGATACTCCGGCACGATGATCACATAGCCACGCTGCACCGCCTCCACCACGAACGGGAAGTAGTTCACGCTCCAGTCGCCGTGGATGCCGTCGTGCACCCACACCATCGCCGCGTGTCCGTGCGCCCCGCGCTTCTCGAGCGGTGCGAACACGTAAGCCGGGATCTCCATGCCGTCGGCGCTGCTCCGGTACGTGATCTTCTGGACGTCCATCACGCCCCTGCCGCGCGCGAAATAGATGCTGTCGGTGCGCTTCTTGGCGACGATCTGTCGCTCGAAGTCGGCCTTCGGCAGGTCCTTCGGATCCTTGCTGACGTAGAGCTGGGCGGCGCGTGCGCTGTCCATGACCACGGGCTGGCGCTGCCCGCGACCGCCCTGCGCCGTGGCGAGCACTGGACACAGCAGGCCCAGGGTCACAGCGAGGAGCAGGGTGCGCCGCGCGGCGCGATCGGGATGCGGCGTGGTGAGCATGGGCGCCTCGGCAGCGGATGATGAGGGTGCGACGGACCGGGATCCGGCCGGTCATCCTGACCCGCCCAAGATGCGAACCGGGCCGCGAGTGGGGCCAGTGGCGGCCTCCAACTCGCGGCCCGGGGTCGACTCCGCGCAGGGCACGACCGCGCCCTCTCGCCTCCCGCTACCGCGGGACCTGCATGAGCGGGGCGTTGCTCCCCTCGCCGATCCGGTTGGTGGAGACGACGAGACCCACCCGCTCGTTCGGCTTCACGATGACGTCGTTGGTCCCCACGGCCAGCGCGGCGTCCGTCGCCGGCTCGGCGAAGAACCGCAACTGGGTCCGTCGAAGGACGAGCCAGTCGGGGATGTCGAGCACGGCTGACTGGCCGGCGGCTACCGTGCCGAGGCGGACGTCGCGGGCGTCCTTCTGGGCGAAGATCACCATGTTGGTGGCGCGTTCGTTCCGCACCTCCACGGAGGTCGGTGTGGGCGGGATCGCGGGTGCCGCCCATGCCAAGGGCGCGGCCAGCAACAGGCTGGTCACGACTGCCGGAATGATGTGGTATTTCACAAGTCCTCCCTGTCTGGGTTCCTGGTCGATGGGCCCTGCCCGCGCGGCCGACCAGGCCGACGTGCGGGCTGACGCCCCGGGGCAAGGGGGAGGAGGCGTCTCGTCAGGAGGGTAGCCGGCTCCCACTAGACGCCCGATAACGGCATGTGCGGAGGCGAGCGCTCCGGGCCGGTTGCGCGTACATCGGGCGTGTAGCACACTCAGCGTCTGCCGGCGCGCGCCGGCATCGACCTCCCCACCGCGTATCGAGGTGACCAATGTCGCGTAGGATCCGGGCCGCCCGTCGGCTCGCCTGGGCTGCGCTTGCGGCGGCCGGCCTGTTGGCCGCGCCTGTCCTGCACGCCCAGCAGAAGATCGACGAGGAATACACCAAGCAGATCAAGCAATTCCTGCGCGATCCGCGCATCTCGACCGAGCTCGTCGACCACCTGCCGGCGTCGAACACGGTGCCCACGCCGCTGAAGCACTTCGGGCACATCATCGGGGCGTGGGGCATTCTCGACAACAGCGAGCAGATGAATGCCTACCTCGAGAAGATCGCCAAGGCCGCGCCGGGTCGCGCGAAGTACTGGACGATCGGCAAGTCCGAGGAAGGGCGCGACATGTCGGTGCTGGTCATCGGCAACGAGGAGACGATCCGCAACCTCGACAAGTACAAGGGCGACCTCGCTGCGCTGACCGACCCGCGCAAGACGACCGACGCCCAGGCCGCGCAGCTCGTGAAGACGGCGAAGCCGATCTACTGGATCACCAGCGGGATGCACTCGCCGGAGACCGGCGGTCCCGAGATGCTCATGGAGCTGGCGTACCGCCTCGTCGTCGAGGAGACGCCACTCATCCAGAACATCCGCAACAACGTCATCACCATGATCACGCCGGTCGTCGAGACCGACGGGCGCGACAAGGTCGTCGACGCGTACAACTATGCCAAGGCGCACGACGGCGTGAACCGCAACAACCTCATGATGTACTGGGGGAAGTACGTCCAGCACGACAACAACCGCGACGGCATGGGGCAGTTCCTGGCCCTGACGCGCAACATCGAGAAGTTCGGGCTGGAGTGGCACCCGACCATCCTGCACGACCTGCACGAGGCGCAGACGCTGCTGTATGCGTCCACGGGTACGGGCCCGTACAACGAGCAGATCGACGCGATTACCATCGACGAGTGGTGGCTGCTCGCCGAGAACGACGTGATGGAGATGACGAAGCGCGGCGTCCCGGGGGTGTGGACCTACGGCTTCTATGACGGCTGGGTGCCGAACTACATGTTCTTCGTCGCCCACGCGCACAACGCGATCGGGCGCTTCTACGAAGTGCAGGGCTACGGTCCCGACACCAGCACCGTGAACGGCAACCAGAGCCGCGAGTGGTTCCGACCGAACCCGACGCAGGGCCGGGTTGCGTGGGGGCCCCGCAACAATACCAACATCCAGGAGTCGGCGATCCTGTTCGCGCTCAACCGGGTTGGCAAGGACCGCGAGCTGTTCCTGGACAACTACTGGGTGAAGAACAAGCGGGCGGTCGCCAAGGGAAAGGACGGACCGGTCTACGGCTGGGTGGTCCCGGCCACGCAGCGTCGCAAGGCGGACGCAGCCGACGCCGTCAACGAGTTGATGGACCAGGGACTCGAGTTCCATACCGCCACCAGCGCGTTCAAGGTCGGCGACGTCGACGTCAAGCCCGGCGACTACATCATCCGCGGCGACCAGCCGTACCGCACGGTGGCCGACATGTACTTCGCCGTGCAGAAGTACGCGCCCGGCAACCCATCGCCGTACGATGACACCGGCTGGACCTTCCAGTACATGCGCGACGTCGTCATCACGCCGGTCGGCGACAAGTCGCTGCTCACGCAGCCGATGAAGGCGGTGTCCGGTCACGTCATCGCGCCGGGCGGCGTCGTCGCCGGCACGGGCAACGTCATCGTCGTCGAGCACACGGGTGACAACAACGTCGTCACCTTCCGCTACAAGCTGCCGAGCGTGAAGATGGCCGCGGCCGAGGACGACTTCGACGCCGGTGGCCACCACTTCCGCGCCGGCGCGATCGTGATCGAGAACGCCAACCGCGCGCAGATCGAGCCGCAGCTCAAGGCCCTCGGACTCTCGGGCTGGGCGATGGCGTCGGCGCCGTCCGTGAAGACCCACGACCTCGACATCCCGCGCATCCTGTACCTGCACAGCTGGAGCCGCACGCAGGACGAGGGATGGGTGCGAGCCGCCCTCGAGACGTTCGGCGTGCCGTTCACCTACATGGGCGACAAGGAGCTCGCCCACATGAGCAACCTCCGCGCGCAGTACGACGTGGTGATCTACCCGCACACCGGGGGCAACGCGCAGTCGAACGTCAACGGCGTGGCCATGATCGGCAACGCACCCATTCCCTACAGGAAGACGGCGGAGACGCCGAGTTTCGGCACGCCCGACTCGACGTCGGACATCCGGGGCGGCATGGGCATCGACGGGCTCATGAACCTCTACAAGTTCGTGGAGCAGGGCGGCACGCTCATCACCGAGGGATCGACTGCGACGCTGTTCCCGGAGTACAACCTCACCAACGGCATCTCGGTGGAGCAGCCGGAGGGTCTCTTTGCGCGGGGCACGATCCTGCGCGGGCTCATCACCGATGCCAGGAGCCCGCTGGTCTACGGCATCACCGACAAGGAACTTCCGGTTTACTTCAGCACCAGTCCGGTGCTCAACGCCGGTGGCGGTGGTGGACGTGGCTTCGGCGGTGGACGTGGCGGCGACCCCTACGGCCAAAACACGCAGCCGATGGCGGGCGCCGACCAGGTGCCCGTCTCGCCGATCACGATCGGCGGCACGCCGCCGGCGGATCCGGAGCTCACCGGCGTCGGCGCTGGACGCGGCGGCCGCGGTGGACGAGGCGGGGCGGGGGGTGGCGGGTTCGGTCGTGGCGGCCGCGGCGGCGGCGGTGCTTCCACCGAGGCGCCGCGCGTGGTGATGCGATTCCCGTCCGACACGACGCAGATGCTCCTGTCCGGGGCACTCGCCGGTGGTTCGGTGCTCGAAAACCGTGCGCAGCTCATCGACGCGCCGGTCGGTTCCGGCCACGTCGTGATGTTCGCCATCCGGCCGTTCTGGCGGTGGCAGACGCAGGGAACGTACTTTCTGGGCTTCAATGCCATCCTCAACTGGAACGACCTTGGGGCCGGGAAGCCGGCGCCGCGGTCGGCGGCCCAGCCGCAGTAGCGTCGCGGCAGCGCCAGTGCGAAGTGCACGACGGCCCGCGCCATCCGGCGCGGGCCGTCGTGCACCGGGACGCCGCGTCAGGCGGTCGCGCGCGTCCGGGTTGGCAGGTCCGGCCAGCCGCAGGAGCTCGACGACCTCGTCGTCGCTCGTCTGCGAGAAGTCGTCGTACCACGCGCCCACCCCGTAGAACGGCTCCGGCTGCGCGACACAGATGCAGCTGCCGGCCTCGCCCGTGAGCATGGCGCATGCCTGACGTGAGGCAACTGGCGCGGCGACGACGATCTGCGCCGCATGGCGCGCACGCACGGCGTGCACCGCCACGCGCATCGTGGAGCCGGTTGCCAGGCCGTCGTCGACGAGAACGACAAGTCTGCCCGTGAGGTCGGTTGCCGGACGCGCGCCCCGATACAGGGTCTCGCGCCGCGCCAGCTCGGCCTGCTCGCGCGCCACGACGGCGTCGAGTTCGGCGCGCGACACACCGACCTCGTCGAGCATCGCCTCGTCAACGTACAGGAACCCGCCGCTCGCCAGCGCACCCAGCGCCAGTTCCTCGTTCCACGGGGCGCCGATCTTGCGCACCACGAGCACGTCGAGTGGCACGCCCAGGGCCAGCGCCACCTCATAACCCACGGGGATGCCGCCGCGCGGGAGGGCGAGCACGAGCATGTCAGTTCGCCCCTGCAGGGCGCCGAGTCTGTCGGCGAGCTTCCTGCCGGCGTCCCGTCGGTCGCGAAACAGTGACATTGCTCGCTGGGTTCGGGACAAGAATGCGCGGCGCGGGTGCGAGCCGAACGGCGTCGCTCCGACGCCGATGCCGAGCCGGGCCGGCCGCGGGAACTCGGAGCCGGATTCCACCTGTAATTACCGGAGCCAGCGGGCGCGAGGCAATGCACGCATTCCCTACACCGCGTGGTGGTTGTCGGTGGGCCGTGGCGGGCGTGTCGTTGCCTGACTGAACCGCGGCCAAACGCTGACAGACCACCGGGACGCGCGATCCTAGCCTGCAGTACAGCAGGTCAGGCCGCGTGCGCACGCCGCGGCACCCCGTCCGGCCCATGGGCGAGGCGCACGGTCGAGTGCCCAGGCGAGCCTCCGCAACGCCGACGCAAGGAGGAACCATGATCCGGCTACGCGACATCATGACGGCCGACGTGCTCACGGTGGCCCCCGAGTTGACCATTCGTGAGGCGATGGAGCTGCTCGCGTCGCGCCATGTCAGCGGCGCACCAGTCGTGGCGGGCGCCGACATCGTCGGCGTTGTCTCGACGACGGACCTGATGACGTTCGCGGCGGCGCTCCCGGGCGTGCCCACTGAACGTGGGCAGACGATCGCGCCCGATGACTGGGAGCCGCCCGAGGAATGGGAGGAAGGCGGTGAACCCCCCGGTTCGTTCTTCACCGAGTTGTGGGACGACGTGGGGGTGGACGGCGAGACGCGGTTCGATGCGCTGGATACGCCCGAGGGGAACTCGCTCGAGGAGCACACCGTGAGCGAGGTGATGACGCGGTCTCCCGTCTGCGCCCTCGCGCCCCATGTCGCCGTGCCGGAGGCGGCGGAGTTCATGCAGCGCGCCGGCGTGCACCGGGTGCTCGTGATGGAGGAGGAGCGGCTGCTGGGCATCGTGACCACGACGGACATCGCGCGCGCCGTGGCGGAACACAAGCTGACCACGCGGACATTCGTGTTTGGCTCACCGAAGCACATGGACGGGGAGGGGTTCGGGCCTCCTTCGTAGTGGCGCGCGTTCCCTCGCGCCAGGAGGTGCAGCATGCGGACGACCCTGGACCGTCAGTCGACCGCCGCGCCGTCGGCGGCCACCGCGGCCCTCAAGGCGGCGGTCCGGCCCCTCACCGGCGACGCGGCGGACTTCACCCCGCTGCTCGAGCGCATCGGCCGCGCGCGCTTCGTCCTCATCGGCGAGGCCTCGCACGGCACGCACGAGTTCTACCGGATCCGCGCGGAGATCACCAAGCGCCTCATCCGGGAGCGGGGGTTCACGGCGGTCGCCATGGAGGCCGACTGGCCCGATGCGCACCGCATCGATCGCTACGTCCGTGGCGGCGCCGAGGACCGCGACGCCACCGAGGCGCTCGAGGGCTTCCACCGGTTCCCGCAGTGGATGTGGCGCAATGCCGACGTCCTCGATTTCGTGGGCTGGCTGCGCGCGCATAACGACTCGACCGGCGATGCCCCGAAGGTGGGAGTGTATGGCCTCGACCTCTACAGTCTCCACAGCTCGATGGCGGCCGTGCTGCGGTACCTGCGCGCGGTGGACCCGCCAGCGGCCGAGCGTGCCTCGCGGCGCTATGCCTGCTTCGACCAGTTCGGACCGGATCCGCAGGCGTACGGCTATGCCTCGGGTTTCGGGCTGGCCCCGTCGTGCGAGGACGAGGTCGTGGGCCAGCTCCGCGACCTGAACCGCGCGGCGCTGGACTACGTCCGGCGCGACGGGTGGCGCGCGGAGGACGACCTGTTCTACGCCGAGCAGAACGCGCGCGTCGTCGCGAATGCCGAGGCCTACTATCGCGCGATGTTCCGCGGGCGGGTCGAGTCCTGGAACCTGCGCGACAGGCACATGGCGGAGACGCTGGAGCAACTGACGCAATTCCTCTCCCGCTGGCACGATCGCGCAAAGGTCGTCGTCTGGGCGCACAACTCGCACCTCGGCGACGCGCGGGCCACGGAGATGGGGGCGGGGGGCGAGCTGAACGTCGGCCAGCTCGTGCGACAGCGCCACGGCGACGAGTCCTTCCTGGTCGGCTTCACGACGGACAATGGCACCGTCACCGCGGCGTCCGACTGGGATGCCCCCGCGGAACGCATGCGGGTCCGGCTGGCGCTGCCCGACAGCTACGAGGCGCTCTTTCACGACCTCGCCGTGCCGAATTTCCTGCTCGATCTCGCGGCGGGAGGCGAGGCGGTGGAGATGCTCCGCGCGCCGCGTCTCGAGCGCGCGATCGGCGTGGTCTACCGGCCGGAGACCGAGCGGCTGAGCCACTACTTTCACGCCTCGCTCCCGGACCAGTTCGACGCCGTGCTGCATTACGACACCACCCGAGCCCTCGAGCCGCTGGAGCGAACGGGGACCTGGGAGCGCGGTGAACTTCCCGAGACGTACCCGACCGCGTTGTGATGGGCCGGGCTGGAGGACGTCCGATGCCAAGCCAACACGCAACCATGCGAACGCGCGAGGAAGCGGTTCGGATCCCGCTGGGTACCGGTGCCCTGCAGGGTGACCTCTCAATTCCGGTAGATGCCGCGGGGCTGGTGATCTTTGCGCACGGCAGCGGCAGCGGGCGATTCAGCACCAGGAATCGCGCCGTTGCCGGAACTCTGCAGCGCGGCGGCCTCGCCACCCTGCTGCTCGACCTGCTGACGCTCGAGGAGGAGCGGATCGACAGCGCAACCGCCGCACTGCGATTCGACATTCCCCTGCTGAGCGACCGGGTGGCGCGCGCAGTCGGGTGGGCGCGTGCACACGAGTCGGCGCGCGGACTCGCGATCGGGCTGTTCGGGGCGAGCACCGGCGCGGCTGCCGCCCTGGTGGCCGCCGCCCGCACGCCCGGGGTCGTGCGCGCCGTCGTCTCCCGCGGAGGTCGACCCGACCTGGCCGCCGACGCGCTGGCGGATGTGCGGGCTCCCACGCTCCTGATTGTCGGGGGCTACGACACGACGGTGCTGGAGCTGAATCGCGCGGCGCAGCGGCGGCTCAGCTGCGAGTCACAGCTCCAGGTCGTCCCGCAGGCCACGCACCTCTTCGAGGAACCCGGCGCGCTCGAACAGGTCTCCGCCCTCGCCCTCGACTGGTTCCTCGCTCATCTCACGTCGAGCAGGCCCTGAGCCAACTCCCGCGGGGGAACGCGCGCGGTGGCGCGTGCCCCCGCTTGCGACACCCGTCGCATCACATGGCATGCAAGCCGGCGGTCGTTCCGGAGCCGCTCGGTCGCGTCGGCCGAGCGGGTCGCCGATTGCGCAGTCAGCTCGATCGCACGTACGCGCAGCCGGCCTCCTGCGCGCGAACCGCGGCAAAGACGCCGGACGGCTGCAGGATCACACCCGGCACCAGGTACCCGATCGCGGCCTTGCGGGCGTCGGCGTCGTTCGTCTTGTCCGTCCGAATCATCATGTCGATGCAGTCCTGCAGCGCCAGGTTGCAGGCCAGCACGATCACGCCGCGCGCGAGCTGTTTCTGCAGCGCCATCTGGTCGAACGGCGCCGGCACCCCGTCCGTGTCGCCCGAGAGGAGCGCCGGATTGCGGTCTGTTGGCGCCTGCGTCACCGGGTGGGTCGCCGACTTCGCCTTGCCGATGCCGTACTTGTCCCAGAACGCCTGCTGCATGGCGAGCACGATGGCATTGTGCCGGAGGATCAGGACGGTTGAAAGGTCGGCGGGCGCGGCGCCCATGAACTGCTGGTACTGTGCCGCGTACGCGCCGGCGCGCCACACACCGAAGCCGCTCTCGACGTCGGCGCAGTCGAAGACCGCCTTGTGCTTTCCGCTGACCTTGGCGGGCCACGACAGGTCGAATTCGCCGTCGGCTGGCGCCGTCTGGGCAGATTCGGCGGCGCAGGCGGTCGCGCTCAGCACCAGGGGA
This sequence comes from uncultured Gemmatimonadaceae bacterium, assembly GCA_963761075.1. Taxonomy (GTDB): domain Bacteria; phylum Gemmatimonadota; class Gemmatimonadetes; order Gemmatimonadales; family Gemmatimonadaceae; genus CAVXFN01. Next base: position 3,708,826 of record CAVXFN010000004.1, on the reverse strand, counting down.
AGGGTGGAGAAGGCGGCCGCGCCGGCGCCCATGCGTTCGAGGAAATCGCGACGAGTGGTGTTCATGGTTCCTCCGCTGCCGGTTCTGGGTTCGCTGCGGGGACAACGTAACGTCGTCCGACAGTGAATCCGGGATCGGGGCGGGGAAGTTCCGGGGGCGCCCGGCGCCGAACGGCCTACAACGTCGAATGCGGCAGCGTGTAGTCCCTGCCGCGAATCGCCACGATGAGCGTGGGCACCACGAACAGCGTGATCGGCGTCGAGAGCGCGAGTCCGCCGATGACGGCCAGGGCGAGCGGTTTCTGCAGCTCGCTTCCCGCGCCGAGGCCAAGGGCCAGCGGGAGCAGTCCGAAGAGCGTGCACAGCGTCGTCATGAGGATGGGCCGCAGGCGCACGCGCGCGGCATCGCGGATGGCCGGCTCCAGCGCGAGTCCGTTCAGGTCCATCCGTCGCCGCGTGAAGTCGAGGAGGATGATGCCGTTCTTGACGATGAGGCCAACGAGCAGGATGAGGCCCATGAACGACGAGACGTTCAGCGCCGTGCCGGTGAGAAGCAGGAGGACGAGCGCCCCCACGAACGACAGCGGGGCCGCCAGCAGGATCGCAAGCGGCTCCACGAACGAACGGAACTGCACCACCATCACGGCAACGACGCTCGCCGCCGAAAGCGCGAGCACCAGCAGCAGGGCGCGGAAGGCCTCCTGCTGACTTGCGTGCAGGCCGGCCAGTTCGACGCGGATGCCAGCCGGGGGCGGCGCGTCGGCGAGCACCTGCTGTACGTCCTTCATGACGTCGCCAAGCGGGCGCTGGCCGACGTCGCCCGTCATGATGAGCATCTGCTGCTGATTCTCGCGGTACAACTCGGCGCGTGTCTCCGCGGGCTCGAATGTGGCGAGGGCGCCGAGCGGCGTGGGCGCTCCGTCGATCGGAGAGATCACCGGAAGCGCCGCCAGCGCGCGCGGGTTGAACCGGAGGGAGTCGGGGGCGCGGACGCGCACGGCGATCGAGCGATCATCCAGCCGCACTTCGCCGGCCATTGTGCCCAGCAGCGCCCCGCTCGCGGCCGCGCCCACCTGCTCGGGGGTGAGCCCGATCCGGTTGGCCTCCGCAGACTTCACGTGCATCAGGAGTTCGGCGCTTGGCTCGCTGACGCCGTTGTAGAAATCCTCGAGGCCAGCGATCGCCGAGAGCTTCGGCTCCATGCGCTTCGCGTACGTCTCGAGGGCCACCAGGTCCGGGCCGAAGAGCTTGATCTCCACCGGGCGATGCACGCCGGCGGCGTCATTGATCACGTCGGACAGAATCTGCACGAACTCGATGCGCAGACGCGGCGCCGCGGTCTCGATGCGGGTGCGGACCTCGTCGATGACCTCAAAGATCGACCGATCGCGTTCGCCACGCGGCCTGAGCCGGACTGCGATGTCGCCGGTGTTCTGTGCGGTCGCGAAGAACCCCAGCTCGGCGCCCGTTCGCCTGGACGTCCCGTCGATCTCCGGAGTGTCGGCCAGGATCCCCTCGGCGATATGCAACATCCGGTCCGTCTCGGGAAGTGCGGTGCCGCCGGGGCTGTAGTAGTCGAGCACGAAGGCTCCCTCATCGATGTCAGGCAGGAATCCCGTGCCAATGAACCGGTACACGACAACCCCGCCAGCGACGAGCACCAGGGCGGTGGCGGCAAGCCACCGGCCGTGGCGGAGCACACCGCCGAGCGCGTGCTCGTAGTGTCCCGAGAGGGCATCGACCCATCGCTCGATTCGCGCCAGCATTCCCGCGCGCCGTGGCCCCTCGCCTCCCGCCTCCCCGGATTCCGCGTCCTGCGCCGTGAGGAACTGGTCGCTCATCAGCGGAATGATTGTCAGCGCCAGCGCCAGCGAGACCACCACGGCAATGGTGAGGGTGATCGAGAGCGCCGCGAAGAACTGACCGGGAACGCCCTGCAGGAGGCGCAGCGGGAGGAAGACCACGACGGTGGTGAGCGTGGATGTCGTCACCGGCAGCACGATCTCACGCACGGCCTCGCGCACCGCGAGCCCGCGATCCGTCGTGAGGTGCAGATGGCGCACGACGTTTTCGGTGACCACGACGGCGTCGTCGATCACGAGGCCGATCGCGATCGCCATCGCGCCGAGCGTCATCAGGTTGAACGTCTGTCCCACCAGGGACATCACGAAGATCGTCACCACCAGCGTGAGCGGAATCGCGGATGCGCTGATCGCCGTGATCCGCACGTGCTGCAGGAACACCAGCAGCACGAGGATCGCGAGGCCGGCGCCGATGAGCATCGCGTCGCGCACGTTGCGCATGGCATCGCGCACCAGGGACGCCTGGTCGTACAGGGGGACGAGGCGCACTCCGGGGGGCAGCGTCGGCCGGATCGCCGCGGCAATGCGCGCCACGCTGTCCGCAATCGACAGCGTACTCCCGCCGGCCTGCCTGGTGATCGAGATCTGTGCCGCCGGCTTGCCGTTGGCGGCGATGATGCGGACGTGGTCCTCCGTGCCGAGGCTGACGGTGGCGAGATCGCGCACCCGAAGGCCGTGGCCCACCACCACGTTGGCGATGTCCTCGGCCGAATGGGCCTCGGTGGCGGTGACGACGAGGTACTGCTTGTAGTCGCGCGGCATCCGCCCCACCGCGTCCACGGTGATCGAGCGTTCGATCGCCGCGGCCAGGTCGTCGTAGGTCATGCCCTGCGCCGCGAGCGCAGCCGGGTCGGCCACCACCTCGAACTCGTGAATGTCCGACGCCTGCACCTCGACGAGGCCCACTCCGGGGACGCGTGAGATGATGGGTTTGATCTGGTAGCGCGCGATGTCGTAGAGCGTCGCCGGGTCCCCGCCCTCGAGATTGTAGGAGAGGATCGGAAAGAGCGTGGGCGTCATGCGCTGGATCTGGATATTCAGGGCCAGCGGCAGGTCAGGTCGGATCTCGTTGACGTATCCCTGCACCAGCTGCAGGGCGTAGGACATGTCGGTGTGCGGCGCGAAGAAGATGTCGATCTCCGCAGCGCCGCGGATGGAGCGGGAGAGCACGCGGGTCACGCCGGGGACGATGCTGACAGCCTCCTCGAGCGGACGGGTGATCGTGAAGACGACCTGCCGCGCGCCGAGCGACGATCCGTCGGCGACGATCTTGATGCGCTCGAAGCGGAGTTCGGGGTAGATCGCCGACGGCAGCGCCGTCGCGGCCCAGATCCCCCCCGCGCTGAGCAACGCGACGGCGAGGTAGATGAACCGCCGCTGGTCCGCCAGCAGGTCGAACAGTCCGCGGTGCCCGCTCATTTGCCGCCCGGCACGACCCTGGCGCCGTCTTCGACACCGTAGGCCCCAAACGTCACGATGACGTCGCCCGCCTCCACCCCGCTCGTGACCTCCGACTCGGCATCGGACCGCGCGCCGAGCGTCACGTCGCGGGCGTGCGCGATCCCGGCCGAGTCCACGACGAAGACGTGGAACGATTCTCCCTCAGGCACCAGCGCCTCGTTGGGCACCGCGATGGAGTGCTGGTGCACGGCAACCACGATCGTGGCGTCGAGCGTCTCGCCGAGGCGCAGCGTGCGGCGCGACGCAACGAGCCGCGCCCGCACCGCCACGCTGCGGGTCGCTGAGTCGACGGCGCCGCCGACATCCGTCACCCGGGCCGTGCCCACGGTGTCGACGGCGCTCCCCGTGCCATGCGTGAGGGTCACGCCGGCGCCGGTGTGCACTCGTGCGGCGTCAGTCGGGGTCACGTTGAAGATCAGGTCGAGCGCCTGCGGGTCGGCCAGCGACACCAGCACCTGGCTCGCGTCGACCGAGGCCCCGAGCACGGCGTTCACCGACGTGACGACGCCGCCGATCGGTGCGCGAACGATCGACAGCTCCTGGTCACGTTGCGCGGTGGCGACGTTCGCGCGCGCCTGTGCCAGCTCGGCGTTGGCCTGGTCGAGGTCCTTCCGTGCGGCGATGCCGGCGTCGACGAGGCGTTGCGCCCGGGCCTGGGCGCTCCCGGCTGCGGCCAGCGCCGCCTGCGCACTCTCGAGCGCGGCCGCGAACGGGCTCTGGTCGAAGGTCACCAGCGTATCGCCGGCGGCGACGTGCTGGCCCGCGGTGACGAAGACACGAGACACGCGCGCCGCGGTCGGCGCCGACAGCGCGGACGAGTGGCCGGTGCGGGGCACGACAGTGCCCAGCGCACCCAGAGTTTCAGTGAAGGGTCGTGCGACGACAGTGTCGATGCGCACCGTCACGACGGGTTGGACGTCGCCACTCTCGTCCGCGGTCGAGCCGCCGCACGCCGCGACGGCGGCCAGCAGGAGAATGAGTGGTTGTCGCAGGACTGGCTGCGGAGCGAGATGGCGCGTCATGGCGATGGGGACGGAAGCGTGAACAGTCGAACGGCGGCGCTGGCGCTCCACGCCGCCGCCATGTCGTCGACGTAGGTGGCGAGGACCTCGCGCGCCTGGCGTTGCGCCTCGATGACGCTCGTGATGGCGGCGGCGCCCTCTCGATAGGCCTGGAGCGACATCGTCGCCACCCGGTCCGCCGCGTCGAGCAGGAGGCGATCCCGCTCGAGCAGCGCGAACGCAGCGCGCCGGTCGCGCAGCGAACGCGCAATGCGCGTGCGCGTCTCGATGCGGGCCAGCTGCAACTCGGCCCGGGCGCGATCACGCGCGGCATCCGCCTGCATGATCGGTCCACGATTCCGGTTGAATACGGGCAGCGCCAGTGAGATGCCGACGGTTGGGAGGATCCCTGTCTCGGCGCCGGTGGGATCCCGCGTCTCGATGCCCGCCTGGAGGTTCGGGAACGCGAACACGCCTCGATGCTCGGCCGTGGCGGAGAAGTCCGCCGAACGCAGCGCCTCCTCGGCGGCAGCGATGACGATCGGCACGCCATCCGACGCCGCGGTCGTATCCGCTGGAGGTGGAACCAGGGAGTCGGCCGGCACCACGGAGACGACGCCCGACTCGTCTCCCATGAGGGCCTGCAGGTCGAGCAGCACCGAGAGCAGGGCGAGCGAGTCGCTCGTCGCCAGGTTCGCCTGCTGGCCACTGTTGACGAAGGCGAGCTGCACATCCAGCTCGCTCGCGTCACCGGCGTCGCGGCGGCGTTCCGCAATTCGCAGCAGCGAATCCGCGTCGCGCGCATTGCGGCGACTGATGTCGGCTCGGGCCCGCGCGGCGAGGGCCCGGGTGTACGTCGTGTCGACGTCAAAGGTGACGAGGGCCGTCTCCCAGGCGAGTCGCAGCCGGGCGGCATGTCGCGACGCATCCGCGGCACGGATCCGTGCGCTGCGCAGCCCGAGGTAGTCGAACGGGATCTCCGCGATGATGTGGTACTGCGGGACCGACCGGCTGTAGGTCGTCGACAAGGCCGGGTTCGGCATCGCGTGCGCGCCAATCAGGACACCCGTTGCAAGCATCGTGTCGGCTCGCGCGGCGGCCAGGCGCGGGCCGGCCGAGAGAGCGACGTCGATCGCCTCGGCACGGGTGACCACGTGCTGCGCACCGGCGCGCCCGCTCGCGGCCAGAGTCAGCACCCCAGCGGCCAGTACGGGCACGAGGAGCCGGAAGGTCGAGGAGCGCCGCACCGGCGACTGCTGCACGGCACTCCGGCAGGAAATCACGCGGGCGCGACGCTGGAATGAAGCAGGCACCACAACACCCGAAACCAAGCGACGGGACCGCCTGCTCCAACGCGCTCGGCGGCCCGGACGTGACACGTCGCCTCCGGATCCCGGGGACCCGTCGTGCCGACCTCGAAGAAGGGGCGGTTGACTGCGGGAAGAGGCATGACCCGGTGTACGCAGTGTGACGACTGAAGACTGTGGGTTCCTACGCAGCCCAGCCATGGCCCACTGGACGAGGTGCGGACAGGCGATGGTCGAAGCCTCGCCGTCGGGCGCGACTATGGCCTTCCCTTGCCGGTGTCGGCCTTCGATTCGCGCGCCTCTTCCTCGTCCGACTCGTGCGAGCGACCCAGGACCTTTCCGTCCACCGCGCCGATGTGGAGTTCCTCGATGCCGCTCTTTCCGGGCACCCGTATGTCGAACGAGTAGATGAGGACACCATTCTCGCGCTCCAGCTCCCCCTTTCCCGCCTGTCCACCCGGCACCTGCGCCACTGCCAGCGCGCGCGCCGAGTCCTCGGCGATTCCCGCCTGCAGGGACTCGGGCGATGCCGCCACGCCGCGCGCCCCGGCCGACTCGTCGCTGTCGTCGTCTTCATCGTGCAGGAGTCCCCTCGCTCCGAACCCCGCGGCTGCTGCTGCCACGGCCACCGCCAGGATGCCGACTGCGGACCTCGACGTCATCATTTCCCCCTCGGCCCGGCATCGAACCGACCGTGCAGCACTCCGTGTGCGGCGCGAGGAGTGAGCGCGCTGATCGCGCCGAAAGCGAGACTAACGCCACGACCTGTCACGGACATGACACCGGTTGAAGTCAGCCTTCCGCTCCGGCGACGCCGCGCCGGGCGCGATCCTCGTGCGGCGGACCCTCGCGATGGAGGGCGCCGGCGGCAGGAAAGCGGACCGTGGCCGTCGTGCCGACGCCGGGAGCGGACGTGATTTCGATCGTGCCGTGATGAATGTCCACGATCCACCGGGCGATCGAAAGGCCGAGTCCGGCGCCGCCCGAGGCGTCGGCGCGCGACACCGAGCGCTCGCGGGCGGCGTCCACGCGGAAGAACCTGTCGTACAGGTGCGGCAGGTGCTCTGGTGCGATCCCGACGCCGGTGTCGGCGACGACGAGCACCGCGCGTCCCTCGTGCGCTCCCACGCGCACCGTCACCGCGCCACCGGGCGGAGTGAACTTCACGGCGTTGTCGAGGAGCAGCATCGCGAGCTGCCGGAGCAGCGTCGGGTCGCCATCGACAGGCGTCTCGTCGAATTCCTCCACGTCCACCTGCACGCCCTTCTCGCGGCCGAGCACCGCGGCGCTCCGCGCGGCATCGACGGCCACGTCATCGAGGAAGACCCGCGTGAACGGCGGCGGCGACTCCCCGGCATCGGCGCGGGCGAGCGTGAACAGGGCTTCCACGATGCGCCCGAGATGGGCGGTTTCGCTCTCGATGGCGCGCAGCGCGTCGCGATAATACTCCGGCGCCCGTGCCTGCTGCAGGGCGACCTCGGTCCGGCTGCGGAGCACGGTGACGGGCGTGCGCAACTCGTGCGCGGCGTCGGCCACGAATCGTCGCTGCTGCTCGATCGAGCGCTCCACCGGCGCGCTCGCCTGCCTGACGAGGATCCATCCGCCGCCGGCCACGAGCAGCAGGCCTGCCGCCGCGGCGCCGCTGAAGGCCACCAGCAGGCTGGCATAGCGGTCCTCCAGCTCGACGGTGCGGTCGAGCAGCGCAGTCACGCGCACACGCCCGTCGGGCAGCGTGTAGCGCTCGGCGTGCAGGCGCAGCGTGGTGTCGTGCGGGCCATCGTGCTCGACGTCGGCGGTGCCGCGGTGCGCGGCAGAGCCTGCCGCCGCGCGGATCCAGTCGTCCACCGTGGCCGGAGCGATGGGCGTGCCAATGCCGTCGAACAGGTAGGTGGCGCGCGACCGGCGTCCGCCGGGGAGCCCGCGGATGGCAGTGCTGTCGGCGAGGGGGGCGGGCGCCGCCTGCGCGCGCTGGACCACCGTCTCCGCATCCTCGGCGAGCTCCCTCGCGGCACGTCGGGCGAACTGATGCCGGATCGTGATGAACAGCCCGCCGCCGAGGAGCACCAGGATGGCGCCGAAGGTCCCCGCGTACCACAGCGTGAGCCGCCGCCGCAGGTGACGGAGGGGCTTCAGCACGGGGACGGCACTCCGTGAATCATCGGCGCGTCAGGTTCCAAACCGGTACCCGGCGCGCCGGATCGTCTGGATGAGCTTGGGCATGTAGGGGTCGTCGATCTTGCGCCGGAGTCGGCGGATGAGCACCTCCAGCACGTTGGTGAATGGGTCGTGGTTCTCGTCCCAGACGTGCGAGGAGATCGACGCCCTGTCGACCACGCTGCCCTGGTGCCGCAGAAAGAACTCCAGCAGCCGGAACTCCTGCGCGGTCAGGGTAATCGCGTCGCCGCCGCGATGCACCGCGTGGCTGCGCAGGTCCACCTCGAGGTCCGCCACCCGCACCACTTCATTCAACAGGGCCGCGGGGCGCCGGGCCAGTGCGCGCAGCCGCGCGAGCAGTTCGCGAAAGGCAAACGGTTTTACGAGGTAGTCGTCGGCACCCGCCTCCAGGCCGCTCACCCGGTCGTCGAGTGCGTCGCGCGCCGTGAGCATCAGGATGGGCGTCACGAACCCTTCCTGGCGCAGTTCCCGGCAGAGATCAAAGCCCGAGCCCCCGGGCAGCATGACGTCGAGGATGACCACGTCGAAGCTCCCCAGGCGGGCGCGAAGGCGCCCCTCGGAAAACGTCCCCGCCGACGTGGCATCGAATCCCTGCTCACGGAGGCCGCTGGCGAGGACCGAGCGCAGCTCCACGTCGTCCTCGACGATCAGGACCCGCATCACCGGCCTCCGTCCACTCGGGGTCCGTAGCGCACGAGCCTCTGCTCACCATCGACGAGCAGGCCGACGCTGCGCCCATACACCTTGAACTCCCGCGCCGCTGGCTCGAGCGGTGTGGTCTCGAGCACGCGAAGCGCCGGCGTGAATCGTCCCGCCGAAAGGTCGATGCCGTCGGTCACCGGGACCACCTCGGCGCGATCGAGGGGGAGTCCCGGGGCGACTTCCTGCGCCGATCGTGCACCGGGCAGCGGCGCGCCGGGCATCATGAGGCCGAGGCGTGCCCCGCTCTCGCCGGCGTGCCACGTCCCGTCGTGGCCGGCGACCCCGCCGCTGGCGCAGGTATCCACGTCCTCGCCCAGGTAGCAGACCGCGTTCGAGCGCCGGCTGATACCGAAGTAGTTCCGCGAAACCTCGACGGGCTGGCCGTCGCGGGTTCCCCGTGCTCGGGCAACGCGCGACCTCCGCGCGACACGCACGTGGGGGCGCGGAGCGCGCTGGCGGGCGGGACCGTGAACGGCAACGGTGGTGCCGCAAGGCGTGGTCATGGGGCGGCGGGGGGCGACATCGAACGCGGTGGCCGGTTGGGAGCGCGTGGGCTGGAACCGAGGAAACGTACAGCGACGTCCTGTCGGCGGCATGACAGGTGCCGGCGAGGGCCGTGACACGCGACGCCAGGAGGCCGGACCGCCCGATATTGACAGGCCGTGGCGCGACCGGCACTGTCGGCACCGGTCTGCCGCCGATCTCCCCGAACGCGGAGCGTCCACTCGTGAAATCGAAGAACCGGCCACGTCCCGCCGATGTTGCGCCGCCGGGCGGCGCCGACGCGGCGCTCTCACGTCGCCAGCTGCTGGCCGGCGCCGCCGGCGCGTTAGGCGGTGCCGTCCTGGCGGGCGTGCCGGACCTCGGAGCGCAGGGCCCGGCTCGCGCCGCGCAGGCGACCGCCGCGTACGACCCGGCGCGCGACGTCGGGGCCCCGACCTCGGCGATCGGGGTGCGCTCGCCGTTCGCCGAGCCGGCGGGACGGACGCCCGTGGGCCTGACGGTGGGGAGTTCGTACGCGCCGCTGCAGGACTTTGCGGGCACGATCACGCCGTCGGACCTGCATTTCGAGCGGCATCACGCCGGGGTGGCCCGGATCGATCCGGCCCGGCACCGCCTGATGGTGCACGGCCTCGTCGACCGGGAGCTCATCTTCACGCTCGAGGACCTGAAGCGCTTTCCATCGGTCACCCGCATTCACTTCCTGGAATGCTCCGGCAACGGTCGCGCGGCGTGGCGCGACCCGAAGCCGGACATGACGCCACAGCGCGTCGACGGCCTGACGAGCAACTCCGAGTGGACCGGCGTGGCGCTCTCCACGCTGTTCCGCGAGGCCGGCGTGCACCCGGAGGCGAGCTGGTTCCTGGCTGAAGGCGGCGATGCCTGCAAGCTGGCCCGCAGCATCCCGCTCACCAAGGCGATGGACGATGCCCTGGTCGTCTGGGCGCAGAATGGCGAGCCGCTGCGACCCGAGCAGGGATTCCCGCTGCGCCTGCTCCTGCCCGGCTGGGAGGGAAACACGAACGTGAAGTACCTGCGGCGGCTGGAGCTGGGACGCGAGCCGTGGATGACGCGCTGGGAGACGTCGACGTATACCGACGTCCTTCCCGACGGCACCGCGCGCCAGTTCAGCTTCGACATGGATGCCAAGTCCCTCATCACCTGGCCGTCGCATCCGGTAGTGGTGCCGGGTGCCGGATGGTACGAGATCTCGGGCATCGCCTGGACCGGCCGGGGCCGGATCTCGCGCGTCGAGGTCAGTGCCGACGGTGGCGCCACGTGGGCCGACGCCACGCTGCAGGAGCCGGTGCTGTCGAAGGCGCACACGCGATTCACGCACGCGTGGAAGTGGGACGGGAGCGAGTCGCTCCTGTTGAGCCGCGCCACCGACGAGACGGGTTACGTGCAGCCTACGCGAACGGCGCTGCTCGCCGTTCGTGGCATCGGAACCGGATACCACTTCAACCCGATCCGCGGCTGGCGCGTCCAGGCCGACGGCCACGTCTTCTTCCACGGTGAAACATGAGGCGCCCGGACCGCGCCGGCACCGTCGCCGTGCTGTGCGCTGCCGCGCTTGCTGTCAGCGCGGCCTGCCGGATGGAATCGCGCCCGCAACCGACCTCGTCGCAGGTGGCAGCGGCGCTTCCGGAGCGATTCGGTCTCGGGCGCCCGGCGACGCCGTCCGAGATCGCCGCCTGGGACATCGATGTGGACACCGCCGGGCACGGGCTCCCGGCCGGTCAGGGCGACGCGATGCGTGGCGCGGCGATCTACCGGGACAAGTGCGCCACGTGCCATGGAGCGAAAGGGGAGGGCATCGCCCCGCAGCCCGCGCTCGTCGGCCCGCAGCCGAGAGACAGCTTCCCGTTTGCGCGTGATGCGTCGCTGGTGCACACGATCGGGAACTACTGGCCCTACGCGACCACGCTCTTCGACTACGTCAGGCGCACGATGCCGCTCTCCGCCCCGGGGTCGTTGAGCAACGAGGACGTGTACAGCGTCATCGCGTTCCTCCTCGTCGCCAACGAGGTCCTCCCCCCGGGCAGCACGCTCGACTCGGCCTCGCTGGTGGCCGTACGGATGCCCGCGCGCAACCGCTTCGTGCCCGACAACCGTCGTGGCGGCGCCGAGGTGCGCTGAGCCAGACGACGTCGGCGCATTGGCGGCGCACGCCGCACGGGGCGCCCGTCAGTCCGTCGCCGCGACTTCCTGCAGTGCACGCGTGAGCCGCTCCCGCACCTCGATTGCCACCGGTCGAATGTCCTCCCTGCCGGCCAGCGCGAGGGCCTCCACCGGGTCCATCGCCGAGACCACCGACGTGCCCGGCGCATCGCCGGCGTAGACGATCACGTTGCACGGCAGCAGGAGCCCGATGTCCCGCTCCAGCGTGAGCGCCTGGTAGGCGAGCGGCGGATTGCACGCGCCCAGAATCATGTAGGGGCGGAACTCCACGTCGATCTTCTTGCGGAGCGTCGCCGCGACGTCGATCTCGGTGAGGACGCCGAATCCCTCGCGGGCCAGCGCTTCCTTGACCCTCGGAAGGACCATGTCGTAGGGCTGATTGACGACCGTACTGAATCCGTACCGCGTTGTCTGTTCGATCATGGAACGGCACCGTAATGTGGCCTTCGGCGGGCATCGCACGGTGGGATTCCCCGATGTCCCCGACTGGGCGCGTTGTCGCACTCTACCACGGAAGAGGGTCACCGGGATCAGGGATTTCGCCACGGGCGGGTCGGAGCAATGGGACACCACGGCGCGCGACCGACGGGACCAGAGCCGCCACCGCCGGCGTGGCACGCACTCGAGGCGGGCGAGGTGCTTGTCCTGCTCGAGTCGCGTCCCGGGGGGCTCACCGCCGCGGAGGCGGCGACGCGCCTGCGGCGCTGGGGACCCAACCAGATCGCCATCGCCCGTGACGTCCCGCTCTGGCGCCTCGTGCTGGCACAGCTCCGCTCGGCCGTGGCGTGGCTCCTGCTCTTCGCGATCGTGCTCTCGCTCGCCGCCGCCGAGGGCGTCGATGCCGTCGCCATCTCGATCGTCCTGCTGCTGAACGTCGCCATCGGGGTCTCGATGGAGGCCGGCGCGCACCGGGCGTTGCGCGCGCTGCGCGACCTCGAGACACCGCGGGCAATTGTCGCCCGCGACGGCGTGGTACGCGAGATCGAGGCGCGGGATCTCGTCCCGGGCGACGTGGTCGTGCTCGACGAGGGACGCGCCGTGCCAGCCGACGCGCGCGTGCTCGAGGCCGTCGAACTCCGTACGGCGGAAGCCGCGCTCACGGGCGAATCGGTGCCGGTCGCGAAGGTCCCGCACCTGGCGGTGCCGGCGGACACGCCACTTCCTGACCAGCGCACGATGGCCTTCATGGGCACCACCGTGGTGTCGGGGAGCGGGCGCGCCGTGGTCGTGGCGACCGGCGCGCGTACCGAGCTCGGGCGCATCGGGGCGCTCGTCGGGCGCATCCGGGGCACCCGCACCGCGCTCGAGCGGAAGCTCGACGCGTTAGGCGGCCAGCTCGCGCTCGCTGCCGGCACCCTGGCGCTGGTCGTCGTCGCGCTCGGGCTCGCGCGCGGCGCCCCGGTCGGCGAGCTCGTGCGGCTCGGCATCGCGCTCGCCGTCGCCACCGTGCCCGAGGGCCTGCCGGTGGTGGCCACGATCGCCCTCGCCGTCGGCGTGCACCGCATGGCCCGCCGACGCGTCCTCGTCAGGCACCTTCCCTCGGTGGAGGGGCTCGGTTCCACCACCGTCGTCTGTTCAGACAAGACGGGAACCCTGACGACCGGCGCCATGACGGTCACGAGGCTGTGGCTCCCGGGGCGCGAGATCGAGGTGAGCGGAAGCGGATGGGAGCCCCGCGGGGCATTCACGGCGTCCGGCCGACGCGTCGACCCTGACGCGGACCCCGGGGTCGGCGCGCTGCTCCGCGCCGCGGCCCTGGCGTCGCGCGCGTCGATCGAGGAGCGCAACGGCCTCTGGCACGCGGTTGGCGATCCCACCGATGCCGCGCTCATCGTCGCCGCGCGCAAGGCCGGGATCGAGCGGAACCTGCTGCTCGGCGAGGCGCCGGTCGCCTGGGAAGTCCCATTCTCGAGCGATCGCATGCTGTCCGCATCGGCGCATCGCCATCGGCACGGGGGCCGGCTCTACGTGAAGGGGTCCCCGCGGGCCGTGCTCGCTCACTGCCGCTCGGCGCACACGGAGCGGGGCGCCGTGGCGCTCGACCCGCGGCTACGGCAGGATGTCCTCGACGCCAACGAGTCGTTGTCGGCTCGCGGACTGCGCGTGCTCGCCATTGCCACCGGCGTCGCCGGTGTCGCGCGCGAGGTGCCGGACGACCTCACGCTCGACGGCCTGGTTGCGATGACGGATCCGCCGGCTGCCGGCGTCGCATCCGCCATCGGGGCGCTGCGCACGGCGGGAGTGCGCGTGGTGATGGTGACCGGCGACCAGCGCCGCACGGCCGAAGCGATCGCGCGGGAACTCGGGATGAGCGTCGCCGGCGACGAATCCGTCGATGCGCGCGAACTGGCCGCGATGCCCGACGATGTCCTGGCGGTCCGGCTTTCCTCGGTCGCGGTCTTCAGCCGCGTCAGCCCCGAGGACAAGCTGCGGATCGTCGAGGGATTCCAGCGGCGCGGGGAGCTGGTGGCGGTGCTCGGTGACGGCGTGAACGATGCCGCGGCCCTTCGGCGCGCCGATATCGGCGTGGCGATGGGCCGCCGGGGAACCGCCGTGGCGCGCGAGGCAGCGGATATCGTGCTCGAGGACGATCGATTCGCCTCCATCGTGTCCGCCCTCGAGGAGGGGCGCGTCATCTTCGACAACCTGCGCAAGTTCATCTACTACCTGGTGAGCTGCAACCTGGCCGAGATGCTCTGCCTCGTCGTGCTGCCGCTCGTCGGGTTGCCGGTGTCGTTCACGCCACTCCAGCTGCTCTGGCTCAATCTCGTTACCGACACCCTGCCAGCCCTCGCGCTCGCGGCGGAGCCCGCTGATCCGGTCGTGATGCGCCGGCCGCCGCGTCCGCCGCGACGCCCCATCCTCACCGGACCCCTGCTGCTGTCGGCGTCGCTGCACGCGGTGCTTCTCACGCTGGCGACGGTGGTCGCGTTCGCCGTCACATGGCACCGGGACGCGGCCGCCGCGGGGACGGTCGCGTTTCTCACACTGGCCGGCAGCCAGGTGCTCCATCTCGGGAACGCCCGCAGTCGAGCCGACGTGATGCACGTCCGCCGCGCCACCGCGAACACGTGGGCGCTGCTCGCGGTTGCGGCCTGCACGCTGCTGCTCTGGCTGACGGTCAGCGTCGCGCCGCTGGCCCGCGTGCTGGCGCTGCGGCCGATCGGGCCCGCCGCCGTGCTGCTCGTCGTCGGCTGTTCGCTCTTCCCGGCGATCATCGGGCAGGCGTGGCGCGCGCGGCCGCGCGCCACCTGAGCGCGCGCCTGTCGCGACCCGGGCGCCGAGACCAGATTCCGTCCCGTCCCTCAACCGAAACGCTCCGAGCGACGTGCGACTCCTCGATACCCGCCGTGATCGCGCCGGCTTCCTGATCCTCGTGCTCGGGTCGGCGATCCTGGTCGCCCTGGCACCGTTCCTCAGCGGCCTGCTGGGCGCCTCGGTGCTGTACGTGGTATGCGTGGCGCCGTATCGGTACCTCGCCCGCGTCACCAACTCGGCGATCGCCTCGGTGCTCGTTCTCGCGGGAACGGTCGTGGTGATCGCGCTCCCCCTGGCCTGGTTCGTCACGCTCGTGGTCGGCGAGGCGCCGGATGCGGTGCGCGCCGCGCAGAACAGCCCTGTGTTCGCCTGGCTCTCGGCCCTCCACGTCGCAGGATACGACGTCGGTGCCGAGCTGGCACGCACCAGCGGCACGCTGGTGAGCTGGTTCTCGGCGCAGGCGTTCGGCTTGGTCGGCAGCGCGGCCCAGGCGACGCTCAACCTTGTCATCGCGTTCTTCGGGCTCTACTACATGCTGCATGCCGGGCCGCAGACCTGGCGCGCATTTCGCGACTACATCCCGTTCAGTGAGAAGACGGCCGAGGCCCTGCGCGAGCGATTCTACGGCGTGACCCGCGCGACCCTGCTCGGCACCGCGCTCGTCGCCGCCGCGCAGGGGACGATCATCGGTGCCGCGTTCTTCTTCGTCGGCCTCCCGAACGCGCTCTTCTGGGGAACGGTCACCGCGGTGGCGTCGATCCTGCCGGTCATCGGGAGCGGTCTCGTGTGGATCCCGGCGGTGCTCGTCCTCGTCGTGGAACACCAGTACGGCCGGGCGGTCGCGCTCCTCCTCGTCAGCTGGCTCGTGGCCAGCAACGTCGACAACGTGATCCGGCCGATGGTGTATCGCCGCGCCGCGAACATCCACCCGATGATCACCCTCGTGGGGGCCTTTGCGGGCGTGAAGTACTTTGGCCTCCCGGGTCTCCTCCTCGGGCCGTTGGCCATCGCGTATTTCTTCGAGCTGCTGAAGTTTTATCGCCAGGAGTACGGCGCGCCGCGCGAGGAGGAGGGCGCCGCACCGTCGACAGAAGCGCCGGCCGCGCCGGCGTAGCCGGCCGGATTCGAGGCGTCACCCCAGGCGAACGCTGCGCCGCTGCGCCCCACGGCCGCACCGGGTCGCGTGACCGCGCAGCGCCGCCCGACAGCGCCCCGACATGCACCGCCCTGACGCTCCGCGCACCGGTCCGGCGACTCCGCACTCAGTCGCGGCGCAGCAGGTCGAGGAAGTCCTCGGCGGGGACCGGATCGGAAAACAGCGACCCCTGTCCGTATTCGCACCGGATGCGCAGCAGCTCGGTGAGCTGTTCCTCACGCTCGATGCCCTCGGCCACCGTGCGCAGCCGCTTGAGCCTGCCTAACGCCACGATCGCCCGGGTCGCCGCCCGCTCCTCGGGGCGCCGCGTCACCTGGCTCACGTACGTCCGGTCGATCTTCAGGATGTCCACCGGCACGTCGGAGGGATCGCCGATGATGGTGCTCCGCGACGCGTAGTCGTCGATCGCGATGCGCACGCCCAGCCCCTTGACCTCGCGCACCCGGCCCAGCACGTCCGTCATGTTGCGGGCCAGCGCTCCCTCGGCGATCTCGAGCACCAGCCGGTGCGGGTCGATTCCCGAGGCGCGCAGTGCCGAGTGGACGTCGCTGGTGAAGCGGCGGTCGAGCAACTGCTGCGGCGTCACGTTCACCGTCATCGTCAGCAGCCGGTCACGTCCCACGGTGTCCTGCCAGAGGCGCAGCTGATGGCAGGCCTGCACCATCACCCAGCGACCGAGCGGGACGATCATTCCCGTTTCCTCCGCCAGCGGAAGGAAGGCCGAGGCCGCGATGAGGCCTCGCTGGGGATGCTGCCAGCGCACCAGCGCCTCGGCACCGGCGATGCGCCGGCTGCGCAGGATGACGATCGGCTGGTAGGCGAGCGTGAACTCGCCGAGGTCCAGGGCGCGCTTGAGGTCCGCGCCCAGGTTGCGGTGCCCCAGCGCCGGGGCGTGCACGTCGGGGTCGTACAGCTCCACCGCACCGCGTCCGCGCCGGCGCGCGGCGCGCAGCGCCACGGCCGCGTTGCGCATCAGGTCGTCGGCCCCCTCCTCGGGAATGGCGCTGGCAATTCCCATCGACGCGGACACGGAGAAGGTGCGCTCGTCGATGCTCAATGGCACCTCGAACAGCGTCGCGAAGCGCTCCGCGGCGTGCACGAAGTTGCCTTCGGTGGCCATGTCCTCGAGCAGGATGGCGAAGCGGGTCCCCTCGATGCGGGCCGCGGAGTCCGACGCCCGCATGTGCGTGGCGACGCGCGTGGCGGCTGCCTCGAGCAGGCGTTCGAGCTCGTCGTACGTGGCGCGAAGGCCGTTGGCGCGGAAGTCCTCGAACTCGACAAGCAGGACCGCCAGCGGAAGCTGCAGCCGGTGCGCGCGCGTCAGCGCGTGTTCGGCGCGATCGCGGAAGAGCGCCGCCGATGCCAGGCCGGTGATCGGGTCACGCAGCTCCGCCTCGGGCGCGCCTGCCGCTGGTGTCTCGTCAGGATCCGCAATGCGCAGTGCCACGGCGACCTGCGCGGCACCACCGTCGTCGGCAATCGGCGTCGCCTGCACGCGCACGGTGCGCCAGCTGCCGTCGCCGGTACGAATACGCCATCGGGCAGTGACAGGCTCGCCGGGACCGGTCGCCGAGGCCAGGTATGCGGGCATCGCGGCGGCATCCTGTTCGTGCAGCAGCTCCGAGAGTCGTCGGCCGCTCAGCGCCGCGGGCGACCAGGACAGGGTTCGCTCCGTTGCCGCGCTCGCCCTCACGATTCGCGCCGCCTCGTCCAGCAGCAGGACCGGGTCGGAAATGCGCTCGAAGAGCGTGTTCCCGCGATCGATCGGAGAGGTCAGCCGGGGCAGGGCATCCTGCGTCCGCTCTCCATGAGCGGCGAGGTCACCCTTGCCAGACCGATTGGCGGCGCCGGGCATGCGAGCGAGAACGATCGCCAGGGCGATGAGCACAACGCTGGCGGCTCCCAGTCCGAACTCGCCGAGTATTGCCGCGCCAAGGATCCCCCCGGCGCCAAAGGTGAGCAGCACCGGGACCGTCACCGATAGCAGGCGGTCGCGAGTTGACGCTTCGTGGGCTGACGGGCGTGCGCCGGGTGCTCGCGGAGTCTCGGTTGTAGGCAATCGAGGAAGGGCCAAGTGTCTGAGCGGGCATCCTTTAGACGCGCCAGAAGCCAGTCGGTTGCAGGCTGGCGTGTCCAGCAGGGAATCGCGGTGATCGTCCGCACGAGGCACCCGGTTGGCTATCTCGCAGTCCGGCCTCATGCTCCGCCACCCTGAAGTGGCTGCGGGGTAGGGCACCGTGCAGTTTCTTTCGGTACGAGCAACACCACAGCCGTCCTCCGGGGACATCCCGCGGGCACCACCTGAGATCCATTCTCTGCGTTTTGTGAGTTTCGAACGGTTCGAGTTTCATTCGCCTTGGGCCCTGCTGGCTCTCCTTGCGCTGCCGCTCTGGTGGTGGTGGCGTCGCCGGGGTCAAACCAATGCCATCGTCTTCTCGCGGGTGCCGCTGCTGGCCAGCCTGCCGAAGGCGGGGCGCGGTCTGTCGCGACTGCTGATCCTCCTGCGGAGCCTCGTGGTCGCGGGGCTCGTGCTCGCGCTTGCCAGGCCCCGGACCGCCGGGAGCGTCGAGCAATCGAACAGCGAGGGTATCAACATCGTGATCGCGTTCGACATCTCGAGTTCGATGCTGGCCGAGGACTTCCAGCCCCAGAACCGCCTCGAGGTTGCGCGCGAGAAGGTCAAGCAGTTCATCACGATGCGGAACACGGACAGGATCGGCGTCGTGGCGTTCTCGGGCGAGGCGCTTACGCAGGTGCCGCTCACCACCGACTACCCGGTCGTGCTCGCCGCGGTGGACAACCTGCAGCCGGGGCAGCTCGAGGACGGCACCGCCATCGGCACCGCCATCGCGACGGCCGCGAATCGCCTGCGTGATGCCCCTGGCCGCTCGCGAGTAATCGTGCTGCTGACGGACGGCGTGAATAACAGGGGGTCGATCGACCCGCGGACCGCCGCGCAGGCGGCTGCCGCCTTCGGCGTGAAGATCTACGCGATTGGCGTCGGCACCGAGGGCATGGCGCCGGTGCCGGTCGGGCGCGGGGTCTTCGGCCTGCGGTACGAGAACCGTCCGGTGGAGATCGACGACGCGCTCCTCACCGAGATCGCCCAGCGCACCGGCGGTCGCTACTTCCGGGCTCGCGACGCCGAGGCGCTCGAGCGCATCACCGAGGAGATCGACCGCCTGGAGCGCTCCCCGGTGCGAACGCGCATCTACACGCGCTACGCGGAGCTCTTCCGGTGGCCGCTGGCGCTCGGGCTCCTGGCCCTCGTGGCCGAATTGTCGCTTGCCGCGTGGCGGGGGCCGCTGCCGTAGTCGTCAGGCACCGCGCCGCGTTCCGCGCCCGGGCGCCGTTCCTAGAGCCACCGCCGGTTCTTCAGCAACCAGATCAGCCCCAGGCCGAGCCCGAGCTGCAGCACGAGCATGATCTCGAATCCCCACGGATTCTGCGACAGGGGAATGCGGCCGAAGTTCATGCCCCACATCCCGCTCACCACGACGAACGGAACCGACAGCGTCGCCACCACGGTGAGCCCCTTGGTCACGAGCCCCAGCCGGTTCGACACCTGCGAGAGGTAGGCTTCGAGCGTCGTGCTCAGCAGGTCGCGATAGGTGTCGAGCGAATCGTTGATGCGCAGGATGTGGTCGTAGATGTCGCGGAAGTAGATCTGTGCGTCGGGCGAGAGGAGCTGCGACGGACGGTTCGTGAGCACGTTGAAGATCTCCCGCTCGGGCGAGAGGTACCGGCGCAGCGACAGCACCATGCGCTTCACGGCGAAGATGTCGCGCAGGGCCTCCTCGTCGAACCGCTGGAAGACGCGTTCCTCGAGGCTGTCGGTGAAGTCGTCGACGCGGTCGAGGATCGGGAAGAACTGGTCGACGGCGCCGTCCATCACCTGGTGTGCCATGCGCGCCGGGCCACGCTGCAACACCTCCGGCGTGCTCGACGCGACCTGGATCACCGCGTCGACGCTCTGCGACACCCCACTATGCGCCGTCACCACGAAATTGGGACCGATGAAGAAGCACAGGTTCGTGGTCTCGAGATCGTATGGGTCTTCCGTCTGCTCGCCGTACTCGACGACGCGCAGGACCACGAACAGGTAGCCCTCGTAGGACTCCACCTTGGCGCGGCTGCTCGGGTTGAGGACGTCCTCGATGGACAGCGGATGGAAGCCGAACACCTTTTCGAGAATCGCCATCTGCTGCCGCACCGTGGTGTCGACGTCGACCCAGAGGGTGCCCACGCCCTCGTGGACGGCGATGGTCAGCTCCTTCAGCGCAAGGTCCCGGACGACGGTTCCGCCAGGCGGCGAGAAGAACGAGCGCGGAAGCCGCGAGTCGGGCGGGACTATCGACGCGCCGGCATCAGCGGTGGCTCGGCCGTCTGGAGGTGACGTGGTCACGCGGGCTCCTTCCGAGGGGACGCGGTCTGAAGGTAGCGGCCGGGTCAATCGACCCGATTGTCAGGTAATCTCTGACACAGGCGGCGGTAAAGCCCCGGGTATACACTACATGGTTGGTCGGAGTAGCTTCGCGCACGACTCCTACGGGACCCCTCGTTGAGCTCACAGGAACGCAACGGAACCGCAGTATCGCTTCGCGGCATCGCGCGCCGATTTGGCCGACGCTGGGCCCTCCGCGGGGTCACGATGGATGTCTCCCCCGGCGAAGTCGTTGGGATAATGGGACATAACGGCAGCGGCAAGAGCACGCTGCTGCGCGTCGTCTCGACGGTGCTCAAGCCGAGCGCCGGTGAGGGATGGGTCTACGGGCACCATATCGTCCGCGACGCCATGGAGGTCCGTGCCGCGATCGGCTTTCTGGCGCACTCGCCGGGCCTCTACGATGACCTGACAGCCTCGGAAAACCTCCAGTTTGCGGCGTCGATGCTCGGCGCCGACGTGACTGCCATTCCGTCGCTGCTCGAGCGCGTGGGACTCTGGCGCGAGCGCGACGAGCGGGTCAGGGGGTTTTCGGCCGGGATGCTGCGTCGCCTGGCGATGGCGCGGGTACTGCTTGGCGCACCGCGCCTGCTCCTGCTCGACGAGCCATACAACAACTTCGACGTGCAAGGCATCGGGCTGGTGGACGACCTCATCCGCGAGACGCGCGAGAGCGGTGGAGCGGCGCTCGTCGTGCTGCACGACCAGCATCAGGCCGAACGCGTCCTCGATCGCATGATCGAGCTGGAGCGCGGGGCAGTCATTGCCGGCGGCGACGAGGAGCCCGACGATGATGCGCCTGTCGTCTCGATCGCACGCGGCGTGGGGGGACGATAGATGGCCTTCCGCGACGACGTGCGGCGCGTTCGCGCCATAGTATGGAAGGACCTCACCGCGGAGCGGCGATCGAAGGCCGGCTTCAACTCCGTGGCGTTCCTCGGAATCCTTATCCTGCTGCTGTTCGGATTCGCCCTCGGTCCGGATACGGAAGCCTTGCGCCAGGCGGCGGCCGGGGCACTCTGGCTGGCGATACTCTTCTCCGGCGTCCTCGCGTTCAATCGATCGTACCAGCTCGAGCTTGACGGCGGTGCCCTCGAGCCGCTGCTGCTCTATCCTGCGCCGCGATGGACCGTCTTTGCGGGCAAGCTGATCGCCAACCTGCTGTTCGTACTCCTCGTCGAGGTCATCGTTGTGCCCGTCGCCGCGGTCCTGTTCCAGGTGAACGCGCACGGGGCGTGGCTGCAGCAGATCGGCATCCTGGTGCTCGGTACCATCGGATTCGTGGCCCTCGGGACCTTCTATGCGGCGATGGCGAGCCGCAGTCGCGCCCGCGAGGTGCTTCTGCCGCTCCTTCTCTTCCCGATGCTCGTGCCGGTGCTGCTGGCATCTGCCGAGGCGTCTTCCGCCCTCCTCTCGGGCGACCCGATGCGCGAAGCGGGTGCCTGGGGGAGATTGCTTGGAGCATTCGATGTCATCTTCGTTGTCGCATCTCTCTTTGCATTCGACTACGTCATCGAGGTCTGAGATGAGCCAGGCAGAGGCGGCGTTCGGGGGTGCCGCGGCGCCATCGAGCGCCGCGCAGAGCCGGTCGTACGAGTGGCTGGGCCTGATCGCGCTGCTCGCGCTCGTCGCCGCCCAGGTGAACGGGGTGCTCACCAGTCCGCCAGACCGGGACATGGGGCACCTGCAGAAGATCATGTATGTCCACGTTCCGGCCGCATGGACGGCGTTCCTCGCCTACTTCGTGGTGGCGATCGCGAGCCTGATGTACCTCTGGAAAGGGCAGGAGCGTCACGACCTCCTGGCGGCGGCGGCGGCGGAGGTCGGGGCGGTGCTCACGGCGCTCACGCTGGTGCTGGGATCGATCTGGGGACGTCCTACGTGGGGCATCTGGTGGACCTGGGATGCACGGCTCACCTCGACGGCCGTCCTGCTGCTTATCTTCGTCGGGTATCTTTCGCTGCGGTCCTTTGTCGAGGATCCGGAGCGCCGGGCGCAATGGAGCGCCGCCGTCGGGCTGCTCGGTGCGCTGAACGTGCCAATCGTGTACATGTCCGTGAAGTGGTGGCGCACGCTCCACCAGATGCAGTCGATGCCGAGCACTGTCGCACCGGAGTACGTGATCGGCCTGCGCACCAACGCCATCGCGTTCACGCTCCTCCTGGCCTACTTCATCATCAAGCGCTATCGCGCGGCCCTCGACGAGCGCACGGCGGAACACCTGGAAGAATACGCGGCCCTGGGTCGGGAGGTGCGTCGTGGCAGGTAACATCGATTTCGTGGTCGCCGCCTATGCGGTGACCTGGGTCTTCCTGATCGTCTACGGCGTGCGGCTGCACCTCGTCAGCCGTCGCGCGCGATCACAGCTGGCGGAGGCCGCCCAGAAGCGGCCTGGAGGCGACCGTGAGTAACGTACAGGGCAGGCGGCGCGCGGCGATCGCCGTGGCCGCCGCAATCGTGATCGGCGCGTTCGGCTTCCTCCTCTGGGGTGGCCTGGACAAGAATGTCGTGTTCTTCCTCACGCCGAAGGAGCTCTTGTCCAAGGGGAACGCCGCGTACGACGTGCCCGTGCGCCTGGGCGGCATGGTGCAGGCCGGTTCAGTGAAGTGGGACGCGGACAAGCTCGACCTGCGCTTCGTGGTCACCGACGGGCAGCAGCAGGTCACGGTGCACTCCACCGGTGCGCCGCCGCAGATGTTCCGTGACAGCATCGGCGTGGTGGTCGAGGGGCGGTATGGTCACGACGGCGTCTTCGAGTCGAAGAGCCTGATGGTGAAGCACTCCAACGAGTACCACCCGCCCAAGGCCGGCGAGAAACCGGAAGAGATGTACCGCACGCTCATCAAGGACGCGAAGTCATGACCCGGCTGATCGGGCAGGATGCCCTGCTGGTCGCGCTCGTCACGGCGGTCCTGGGTGCGGTGGCGCTGCTCGTCGGCGTGCTGCGCGGTCGCCCGGACTTCGTGCGCACCGGTCAGACCGCGGTCTACACGACGTTCGGGCTGGTCACGGTCGCCACCCTGGCAATGATCTACGCGCTGGTCTCGCACGACTTCAGCGTGGCCTACGTGGCGCAGGTGGGAAGCCGCGCAACGCCGCTGTTCTACACTGTCATTTCGCTGTGGGGCGCGCTCGAGGGGTCGATCCTCTTCTGGGCGTGGGTGCTGGGGCTCTACTCGGCACTGGTGATCTACCAGAACCGCGACCGCCCCGGGACGCTGGTCCCGTATGCCGGCGTGTCGCTGCTCGCCATCAGCGCGTTCTTCCTCATCCTGCTGAACGGTCCGGCAAGTCCGTTCGGCCTCGTCTCGCCGACGCCGGCCGACGGACCGGGTCCGAATCCGCTGCTGCAGAACCACATCCTGATGGCGGTGCACCCACCGCTGCTGTACCTCGGCTACGTCGGCATGTCGGTGCCGTTCTCGTTTGCGATTGGCGCCGTGCTGTCCGGCGAGGTTGCCCGGGATGCCTGGATCCGGATCACCAGGCGGTGGACGCTGGTGGCGTGGATGTTCCTGTCGGCGGCCATCATCGCCGGCATGTGGTGGTCGTACGAGGTCCTGGGATGGGGCGGCTACTGGGCGTGGGACCCGGTCGAGAACGCCTCGTTCATCCCGTGGCTGACGGCAACCGCATTCCTGCATTCGGTGATGGTGCAGGAGCGGCGTGGCCTGCTGAAGCTGTGGAACCTCAACCTGATCGTCTCCACATTCGTGCTGACGATCCTCGGGACGTTCCTCACGCGCAGCGGCGTGTTGTCGTCGGTGCACGCGTTCACCCAGGGCACCATCGGCTACTACTTCCTCGGATTCATCGCACTGGTGCTGCTGGTCTCGTTCGCGCTGGTGGCCGGCAACAGCGACCGCATGCGTGCCACTGGATCGCTCGACGCGGCGGTGTCGCGCGAGACCATCTTCCTGCTGAACAACCTCTTCCTGTCGGCGTTCACGATCACGGTCCTGGTGGGGACGTTGTATCCGCTGGTGGCCGAGGCGATGCGCGGCGTGAAGGTCAGCGTGGGGGAGCCGTTCTTCAACAAGATGTCGCTCCCGTTGTGCGCGGCGCTGATCTTCCTGATGGGGGTGGGGCCGGCGCTGCCATGGCGCCGCGCGTCCACCGAGGTGATGCGCCGGCAGCTCCTGCCGCCGGCAGTCGCCGGGCTGGTGGCACTGCTGGCGGCCTTGCTGGCCGGGGCGCGCGCCCCGTACGCGCTCATGGCGTTCGCCTTTGGCGGCTTCGCGCTGTTCGCCAACCTGCGCGAGTTCGTCGACGGCGCGCGGGCGCGGCAGCGGGCGCAGGGTGAGTCGCCGGTGGTCGCGCTGGTGCGGCTCGTCGGTGCCAGCCGTCGCCGCTTCGGCGGGTACATCGCGCACATCGGTGTGCTCTGCGTCACGTTAGGCATCGCGGCGTCGTCGACGTTCAAGTCGGAGCGTGAGGCCACGCTGAAGATCGGCGAGACGCTCAGCGTGGGCGGCTACACGGTGCGCCTGAACGAGGTCTACGGGCGCGAGGAACCGCAGCGATCGGTGCTGGCGGCAAGCGTGTCGGTGCTCAAGGGGAACCGCGAGATCGGGCGCATGGAGCCGCGCATGAACTACTACCCGACCTCCCAGCAGCCGGTGCCGACGCCGGCCGTGCGCAGCCGTCCCACGGGCGACCTGTACCTCAACCTCATGGCGTTTGCGCAGGACGGCTCGAGTGCCACCCTGCGGATGATCGTCGAGCCGCTGGTACCATGGATCTGGTTCGGCGGACTCGTCGTCGTCTTCGGCGGGCTGGTGTCGATAGGCCACGGCCGCCGCAGCGAGTCGGTGGTAGCCGCGCCGGCGTGGAGTGCGGGACAGGGCGTCCCGCGGACGTCGGGAGGCCTCGAGGGAGCCGTCCCATGAACTGGCGCCGCGCACTCATAGGGACGCTGGTGGCGCTTCCCCTCATCGCGCTGCTGGCGTACGGTCTCACGCAGGACCCCAAGGAGATCCCGTCACCACTCCCCGGGAAGGCGGCGCCGGCGTTTGCGCTCCCGGTCTTCGCCCCGGGAGTCGGGGCCACGGCGATTCCCGCCGGCGACACCGTCCGGCTGTCGACATATCGCGGGCAGGTGGTGGTGCTGAACTTCTGGGCGTCGTGGTGCCTCGAGTGCCGCGTGGAGCACCAGCTGCTCTCGGCCGTGGCCACGATGTACCACGAGCGCGGCGTGCGCTTCCTGGGGGTGCTGTACAACGACACGCCGGGACAGGGGCTCGCGTGGATCCGGGACATGGGCGGCCAGACGTACCCGTCGCTCGATGACGGCAAGTCGCGCACCGCGATCGACTACGGACTCTACGGCGTGCCCGAGACGTTCTTCATCGCGCGCGACGGTCGCGTGGCGTACAAGCAGATCGGCCCGGTCTCGGCGGGGATGATCGAGCAGAAGCTCGACTCGCTGCTCGCTGAACCAGCGCCGGGGGCGAACAACTGATGCGCCTCCGGCGGACGGCCGCGCGGGCCCTGGCGGCGCTGGTGCTGTTCGCCGGCGTGCTCCGCGCCCAGCAGCCGGCGGCGCTCTCGGATTCCACGCTGGACGCCGAGACGCGTGCCCTGTCGAACATACTGCGTTGCCCGGTGTGCCAGGGACTTTCGCTCGCTGCCTCGCCCTCCGAGCTCGCCATGGAGATGCGCGACGTCATCAAGGACCAGTTGCGAGAGGGGAAGACCCCCGAGGAGGTCCGGCAGTACTTCATCGGGAAGTACGGCGAGTGGATCCTGCTCGAGCCGAAGCCGCAGGGCCTGAACCTCATTGTGTACGTCCTGCCAGTGCTCGCGGTGCTCGGCGGACTTCTGCTGATCTGGCGTGCCGTCAGGAAGTGGACGACGCCAGTATCGGGGAATCCCTCAGGGTTTGACCCCGGTGCGGGATCGCCCGACGCATAGCGCGGCGTTCCGGGGCAACTTCCCCATCCCATCCGAAAAGGAACCCGCCCCAATCGTAGGGCAAATCCCTATAGATTGAGAGCGCGGTCATCCTAGGTTCACGCCAAACCACAGTGCGTTTCAGCGCGCGCGTCGAGATGATGCCGCTCAGGATCACTGGCAGGCGTGCTGTAACAACCCTAGAAGCGGATGGGAGGAGCGGACGTATGACTCGTCAACGAATGCGGATGTGGATGGTTGGTGCGACCGGCCTCCTCGCGTTCGCCGTGAGTTCGTGTGTGGACGAGAAGGTCGTCTACCGCGACCAGCAGAGCTTCACCACGCCACCCGCGGCGGCCGCCGATTTCCTCGGTTACAGCGACCAGGTGACCAAGACGACGGTCTGCGGCAACTGCCACGCCGGCCAGCAGGGGACCTGGGCCACGACCAAGCATGCGTCGGCCTGGGCTGACCTGCAGGCGAGCGGGCATGCGAGCGGCGCCTGCGAGGCCTGCCACACGGTGAACAACCAGGGCAACATCGTCACCGACACGGCGGCGGGCTGGCGCAGCACCAAGGACACGCGCTACTACGACGTGCAATGCGAGGCCTGCCACGGCCCGGGACTGAACCACGTCACCGCCCCGCAGCGCGGTCAGATGCTTGCGTCGATCCACGCGGACACCGGCGCCGCCATCACGAACGGTTGCGCCGAGTGCCACCAGGGCGTCGCATCACCCGTTCGTCGAAGAGTGGCGGAAGTCCCGACACGGGGCGCCCAACAGCCACACCTTCGCTGGCGCGACGGCCACGTCACCCGACGTCCCGTTTGCTCCGCGCACGGCGTGCCGCGGTTGCCACGTAGGCCAGTACGTCCTGGCGGCGTGGGGTGTGAGCACGAACTACCTCGAGAAGGACCTGGCGACGACGATCGATAACTCCGAAGGCGTGACGTGCGTCGTTTGCCACGACCCGCATGGCAAGTCGGGGCTCCCGCACCAGCTGCGATTCGACCCGACCTCTTCGGACCAGGAGCAGAACCTCTGTGCCAAGTGCCACCAGCGCCGGTCGAATCCGGACTGGGCCGAGGTCGAGCGACTCGCCACACTCGCCGCAGGGACCGCTGGTGCTCGGTACCGCCGGCTGGTGGCCGGAAGGCGTGCAGTTCGATTCGACGCAGTCCTCGCATGGTCCGAGCGCGAATCCCGGGCTTTGCGTGACGTGCCACCTGGCCGCTTGCGAGCGCGACTGACCCGACGACCGGCGGAGCCGCTCTCGGTGGTTGGCCACCGCTTCCTCGCAATCCCGTGCGTGGACGCCGGCGGAGCGCTGCTCGATCCCGACCAGCAGAACTGCGCCGACAACCAGCGCAGCTACAAGGCCTGCGCCACCGGTGGATGCCATGGCGGAAGCGAGGTTAACGCGCGGAGCGCCTTCCAGGCTGCCACCAACGACATCTCCTTCGAGGCAGCGGCACTCAACTCGATGATCGCCCAGGTGCCGTCGAGCGAATTCGGCGCCGGCAAGGTCACCTCCGGTCGTGGCGCGAAGTTCAATACCGCGCTCGCGTCGAGCCCGGGATCGCAGGTGCACAACCCGTTCCTCATCAAGAAGCTGCTGCTGGCGAGCATGGCCGCGCTCAATGCCGACTATGGCATCGCGCTGCCGCCGGGGATCTCGGTGGCGCCGTACGACAAGCTCGTCAAGAAGTCCGTCAACTGACGGCACCGTTGTTTACCGATTGAGGGGTGACGGAGCGGGTGGATTGGGCAACCGGTTCACCCGCTTCGCACGTCTGTCCTCCACTCTATCTTGCCGCTGACCGCGTGACCCGGCCTCGCGAATGTCATCTGGATCGCCCGAACAGCTGATCAGGTCGTCCCGGCGTGGTTCCTTCCGGGAGGCGTCGATGCCGCCACGCGCCGGGGCCGCGGCCCTGTTCGCGATCGTGCTGCTGGCTGTGGGTGGCGTCGGGTTCGGCGGACGCACTCCAGCGTCCGCATCGGGGCACGCCACGATCCGCTGGATCGACCGGCACCTGCGCGTCGTGCCATCAGGGCGGGACCACGAAGCGCGCCTGTGAGGTCAACGTCCCCAAGGGCGACCAGGCGTCGACGCTCTGCGTGACGGTTCCCATGGTGTTCGCCGGTCGCGAGCCGGTCTTGCGCACCCTGCCGTTCTCGCACCCGCGCCACCAGCAGTTCGAGTGCTTCCAGTGCCATGCAACGACAGTTTCGCGCGCGGTCCAGAAGACGTGCGCATCGTGCCATGCGCAGCACCACCAGCCAGGACGAGACTGTCTCGTCTGCCACGACGCCGCGCTCACGAAGCACACGTCGGCTGTGCACACCCAGGGTTGCACGGCGTCGGGATGTCATGCGGGAGAGACCACGGTCGCGGTGACGCCGGTCCGGCCGGTATGCGTCGTCTGCCACGTGGCGCAGCAGGATCACAAGCCCGGGCGCGACTGCGGCACCTGTCATCTCGTGTCCTGGTCCGCGGTGGCGCCGGGGAGGGGATCGCGATGAGCGCCATCGCCCTCGCCAGGCTCGCCCGCAGCCTGTGCCGCGGGCTCGCCGGCGCGCTGCTCACCGCCGCGGTCGCGCTGCCGGCGCGTGCGCAGGATGTCCGTGTCACCGGAGTGACTTCGATCCAGACCGTCGACCTGCGCCCCCTGCTCGAGGACAGCGTCCCCATCACCGCCACCCAGGGTGACGGGGCATATCGCACGATTGCCGGCGGCGTGGTGGTGCGGTGCATCGAGGGCCTGGACTACTGTCGCTATCGGCGATCCGGCACCCGCGTCACTGCCACGCCGATCGTGCAGGACCTCTTTGCCACCGGATGGGGCTTCGGCGAAGGCATCAGCTTCCATGCCCACGTGCGCGGGCGACAGAACTTCGGCGGAGACCTGCTGTGGCCGCGCGCATCGGACCACTTCGACGCCATCGAGGCATACGTCCAGGTCGATCGCGAGAAGCTGCGCATGCGCTTCGGGCGCCAGTGGGCGGCGAACGGGCTCGGCGCCTACAATTACGACGGCGGGTCGGTTGCGCTGCAGCGCGGCCCGCGCACGTTCGAGGCCTTTGGCGGGATCAGCCTCGTGACCGGACTCGATGAGTCGCTCACGGGCGGTGCTCTGGGTGCCATCGACGACATCCCTCCGGACGAGCGCGGATACCTCCTCGGGGCTCGGGCCGCGACGCGACTCGGCGCGTTCGGCACCGCTGCCGGCGTGTACCAGCGCGTGATCCGCGCCGATCGCGCTGGGCTGTACTCCGAACGGGTCGCCCTCGACGCGTCGGGGCGGTGGCGCCACACGTCGCTGGACGCACAGTTCGTCTACGACTTCGTCGGCAACATCATTGACGAGGCGAGCCTGCGCGCCTCGCGCACGCTGCCGCAGGGGATCGCCACCAGCGTGGAGGCGCGCCGCCACCGCCCGTTCTTCGAGTCGTGGACGATCTGGGGCGCGTTTGCGCCGGTCGGCTTCGACGAGATCCGCGGCACGGCGGGGTGGCGCGGAATGTCGGACCGGATCTCGCTGGACGGCCACGCTGGCTGGCGCACGTACCAGGAAGCCTACACCGGGCTCGAGAACGACCCGCTGCGCAACGACGGCTGGCGACTCGGTGGTGGCGTGGAATGGACCGTCGCGCGACCGTGGCTCGCCTACGCGGACTACGACGTGGACATCGGATTCGGGGCATCGAACAGTGATGCCACGGCCGGCCTCCGGTGGACGCCCAGCGAGCGGACGTTCCTGAGCGCGGGCGTGAGCTCGATGAAGAACATCTACGAGTTCCGCGTGGGGACCGGGCGCATCACCGGCTTCTCGCTGCAAGGCGGGACCCGCGTTGCCCGCGACGCGCGCATCATCCTCGACGCCGCCTTCTATTCGCATCGGCTTACCAGCGACGCCCAGGGAACGGACTGGAGCCAGCGGCGCGTGGCCGCGCGCTTCGAGTGGACGCTTGGACGCGATCCGGGCGAGGGCGCCGGGAGGATGCCCCGATGAGGTGGCGCGTTGTCGCACTCGTGCTCGCACTGGCTGGCGGGGCGACCGCGGCCGGACAGCAGGGGCAGCGCTACGGTGGCTTCCCGCACCAGCGACACGCGCGACTCTTCCCGACGGGCTGCAATGCGTGCCATTCGGGTGTGGCGGTCGGCGATACGGCGACGTCGCTTCCCGACACCGCGATCTGCGCCCGTTGCCACAACGGCACCGATGAGCCGACGGTGCCGTGGCGAAAGGCCTGGCCCACGTCGGACATCCTCGAGTTCTCGCACGTCAGGCACCTCCAGCACGCGGATTCCGCCAGCCGCGCGTGCGCCTCGTGTCACTCCGGCGGCAGCGGGGCGTTGAACCTGGTGCCGGCGGCGCCGCCCGCATGCTTCTCCTGCCACGCGCACCAGGCCACCTCGCACTTCGCCGAGGATAACCGCTGCGCCACGTGCCATGCGGTGTTGACCTCGGCTCCGCGCCTGACGACGGAACGCATCGCGGCGCTACCCAAGCCGGCGTCGCACGAGCGACCGGACTTCGGCGTTGCCCACGCACCTGCCACGGCGCAGGGAGGGGCCACCTGTGCCATCTGCCACGCGCGGGAGTCGTGTGCCCGGTGCCACGTGAACGCGGCCAGCGTTCCGCTGATCGCGAGCCTGCAGCCCGATCCGCGGGTGGCGGCGCTGGCCGCAACTCGGGTCGCTGTGTACCCCACGCCCGTGGACCACGGCCTCGATCGGTTCCCGACGACGCACGGCGACCTCGCCCGTGCCAATCCGACCCGCTGCGGTACCTGCCACGCGCGAACGAGCTGCACCACCTGTCACATCGGGCCGGGAGCGTCAGATGCCATCGCGCTGCTTCCGGTGGCGCGTCCCGGCGGCGCTCCGGGCGTCACGCTGGAGTACCGGCAAGGCGCGCAGCGACTGAAACCTCCCATGGACCCGGTGGTGCTCCGTGCGTTGGGCGACACCAGCGCCCGCAAGACGCCGGTCCGCGCCACGGTACGCGTGCACGAGCTCGGATTCCGCACCGCGCACGGGACCCAGGCGGCCGTTGGAGCGCTCACGTGCAGCGGATGTCACGAGCAGAAGTTCTGCTCGGACTGTCACGCCGGCGAAGGGAAGCGACGCTTCCACCCCGCGAACTTCGTCGCCGGCCACGCCGCCGATGCGTTCGCGCGCGACAACGACTGTTCCTCCTGCCACAACACGGAGACTTTCTGCCGCGACTGTCACCAGCAGGCCGGCCTGGCGTCCTCGGGACGCCTCGACGCGGCGTTCCACAACGGACAGCCGCTCTGGCTCCTGCAGCACGGGCGCGCCGCGCGGCAGGGACTGCAGAACTGCGTCTCGTGCCACAAGCAGAAGGACTGCCTCACGTGCCACTCGACGCTCGGCTGGGGCGTGAATCCGCACGGCCGCAACTTCGATGCCGACCGGATGGCGAAGCAGGCAGGACCAATGTGCCTGCTCTGCCACCTGAAGATCCCGACGTCGGGGGGCACCAACTGACGTCGGGGACTCGCTGACACGCTTACCTTTCGTCCTGGAATCGCCCGCTGCCCGGGGTGAATCCCCGACGAGCCGCCAGCGTCCTGCGGACTGACGCCTCCTCCGACGGAGCGCACACTCGACCGGATTCCATCGGTCCCGAGGCTCCCGGCGGGAGGTCCACATGCTGCAGGTGCGAGAAATCATGACCCCGCACGTCGTCACGCTGTCGCCGGACGCGACGTTGCGTGACGCGATCGACACCCTCGCGACGTGCCGCATCGGAGGGGCTCCGGTGCTCGAGGAGTGCCGGATCGTCGGTGTGCTGTCGGCACCGGACGTCGTGCGGTTCGAGTCGGCGGCATGCGCTCCGCAGGGCACGGACGACACCAACCACGGCGCCACGCTCGATCCCGCGGCCGAGTGGTCGCATGGCGAGCCGGCGCCGTCGAGGTTCTTCACGGAACTCTGGCCCGACAACGGTCTCGCCATCACGGAACACATCGAGTTCGGCGAGGGGACCGACATGGACCTCCTGGACGGTCACGTCGTGAGAGAGGTCATGTCGCGCGCGGTGTGCACCCTGCCGGATACGCTGGATGTTTCAGCGGCGGCGCAGCGCATGCTTGCGGCGGGGGTGCAGCGGGCCCTGGTGACGTGCGAGGGCGAGCTGATCGGCATCCTCACCACGACGGACATCCTGCGCGCCGTGGCCGAGAGTCGCCTCGCGGTGCGCCAGCTCGTCTTCAGCTGAGCGGAACCAGGCGCGGCGCCGGGGACGCCGCGTCAGGGGACACGGACCCTGACACCCTCGTGTACCCGGTCCGAGGGATACAGTACCACCAGGTCGCCCTCCTGCAGGCCGCCGGTAACCTCGTACAATCCGGCGCCGCGGTGCCCGATGTCGATGCGGTGTTCGCGCGCACGCCCGTCCGCCACGACATACACCGCCCAGGCGCTGTCGCGCGCAAACGCCGCGCTGGCGGGAATCGACAGCACGCCGTCCCCCCGCCAGAGCACGATGTGCGCATCCACCCGGTAGCCATCACCTAACGAAGCCGGCGGGTCGTCGAGGTCGACCACCACCCGCACCCGCTGCTCCTCCACCCCGAGCGCCGACACCTTCGTGACCGCCGCGGGCTCGACGGTCCGCACGTGGCCGACACGCGACGAGTCGCCGCCCCAGCCGTCGATGCGCACCGCCATGCCGGGGACGATGCGCACCGCGTCGGTGGACAGCACGTCGACGTGCACCTCCAGCACGGAGACATTCCCCAGCTCGATCAGGGGCGTTCCGACGGCAACCACCCGGCCGCTCCGCTCGGGGACCGTCAGCACGCGGCCGGCGACCGGTGAGCGCACCACGACGGCGGCGCTGGCGGCATCGTCGGCGGGGCCGTCACGCACCGTCAGCAGCGCCGATCGCGCCGCGTCGAGCTCGGCCTGTGCGGCCGCCACGCGGGCCGCGGCCGACGCCGCATCCTGCTGGCTCGCGCGCAGCGCGAGGTCCGACCGTTCGCGTTCCTCGCGGGAGATCGCCCCCATCTGCTCCAGCGTGTCCCGCCGGGCGGACGAGCGGCGGGACTGCTCCAGTGCGTCGTCGGCGCGTTGTCGCTGGGACTCCGCGTCGTGCACTCCCGATTCCGCGGCGCGAACGCGGGCCTCCGCCTGCTCCCGGGTCGGCACGTCGAGCGGCATCGGCGCGATGCGCGCCACCACGGCCCCGGCCGCAATCGACTCCGCCTCGCGCCACTGCATCCGCATCAACCGGCCCGCCACCGGCGCGGTGACCACGAAACGGTCTCGCACCCTGGCGCGCCCCTCCTCGTCCACCGTCGTCTCCACCGTGGCCCGGCGCACGCGCACGGCGTCGACGTCGATCGCCGCCGGCCGCACCGCCAAGTACGCCAGCGCCAGGATCACGAGGGCGGACAGGCTCCATACGACGACGCGCCTGCGATTGGGGGTCATGCCTTACTCCCTCGTCTTGAGCACGCTGACGATATCAGCGCGATACACGCGACGCCGCATCAGCAGCCCGGCCACC
Organism: uncultured Gemmatimonadaceae bacterium; assembly: GCA_963761075.1. GTDB lineage: Bacteria > Gemmatimonadota > Gemmatimonadetes > Gemmatimonadales > Gemmatimonadaceae > CAVXFN01. Next base: position 3,675,341 of record CAVXFN010000004.1, on the reverse strand, counting down.
ACGGCCGAGCCGGCAACGACGAGCGCCGCAAACAGAAACGTCCGCGGCAGGATGACCACGGGCAACCGGTACAGCTCCGACCGGAAGGCGCCGGCGAAGCGCCAGGAAAAGAAATCGCCCAGCCACCAGCCCACCGGGATGCCGATCACCGTCACGATGGCCTGCTCGCCGAGCAGGAGCATCGTCGCCTCGCGTGGCGTGAAGCCGAGCACCCGCAGGCTCGCGAGCTCGCGGGCGCGCTCCGAGTACGAGATGCGCGCGCCGTTGTAGACGACCCCGATGGCGATCACGGTGGCGAACGAGACGATCAGGACGATCGAGTACACCAGCGACTGCGCGACCAGGTCGCGGAAGGAATTGATCGTGGCCTCGCGCGTCGTGGCGCCCGCGACCGCCGGCATGCGCTTGAGCGCGACGGTCACGCTGTCGACGTCGCCCGCCCCAACCGAGAGGTACGCGCCATTCACTCCCGGCGCCTCCCGCAGCAGTCGCTGCAGCGCCGCCGGGGCCATGTACGCCGCCGTGCCCAGCAGGTCGTCGACGACGCCGGCGACCATGACTGGCCGGATCACGTCACCGTACTCCGAGAGCTGCACCGACACCGTGTCGCCGGGGGACAGCGACAGGACCTCCGCGAGGATCGACGATAACACCATGCCCTGGGACGGCATGGCGTGCAGGGCCCCATCGGCGTCGATCGCCCGGCGCAACTCGGCGTCGGGCGCCAGGGACTGCAGGCCGACGCGCCGCCGCACGGGACCGTGGATGAGCCGCACCGCGGTGGCGCGAAATGCCTCCACCCGCGTGACGCCGGGCAGGCGGGCGAGCGCGAAGCGCGCCGACTCGTTGCGGGCCGAGATGAACGATACGGCCACGTCCTCGCGCTGGGCGCGCGCGAACTGCTGGTCCATCAGATACATGATCGAATCGAACGAGAACCACCCCATGATGAACATCGCGGCCGCGAGGGCCACGCCGAGGGTCGAGGCCGCGGTCCGCCCGGGACGGCGCTCGAGGTTCCTGAGGATCATGCGCACCGAGGGCGGCACGAGGTGCGCGATGCCGAGCCGCTCGATGAGCATCGGGCGGAAACGCGGCGGGGAGTCGGGGCGCATCGCTTCCGCCGGCGAGAGCGCTGCCGCCCGCCTTGCGGCACCGAGTGCTCCGAGCAATGCCGCGCCGCCGCTCACGAGCACCGCACCGGCTGCCGAGCCCCACTCGATGTGCAGCCGGAGCACCGGGAAACGGTAGAACTCGGCGTACAATGCCGTGTAGCCCTTGCCGAGCCAGACACCCAGGGCGACGCCCGCCAGCGCCCCGATGCCCACCGCCGCCAGCGCGAAGCGCACGTAGTGCCACGCCACCGTCGCTGTGGAATACCCAAAGGCCTTGAGAATGCCGATGATATCGCGTTCGGTGCTGATGAGCCGGCTCAGCACGATGTGAAGCAGGAACGCGGCGACGGTCAGGAAGATGACCGGCAGGGCGGAGCCAAAGACGCGCAACTGCAACAGCTCGTCGGAGAGCATGCGTGCCGAGAGTTGCTCGTCGCGCCCGACGGCGCCGATGCCCCCGTACGGGCGGAGGATCGCGTCGACACGGGTGATCACTTCCTGCTCCGAGGCGCCTGGCGCGAGCGTGAGCGCGACGTCGTTGAAGGCGCCCGTCATCGCGAACGCCGACGCCACCACCTTGTCCCGCATCCAGAGAATGCCGAAGCGCCGCGGATCGCCGAACAGATCGAGTACCGACGCGGCCTCGAACGTGTACTCCGGCGACAGCGCAATGCCGACGATGCGCAGCCGTCGCCAGCGGCCGTTGATCACCGCGGCAATCGAGTCGCCCGGCACCAGGGCGTTCGCCTCCGCGAACCGGTCGCTCAGGATCACCTCGTCGCCCGCGGTGGGGTCGAGGAACCGCCCACGGCGCAGGTGGAGGGCATTCACGGACGGCCCGCCGGGCGCCGGCACGCCGATCAGGCGGCCGCTCGCTGGTGCGTCGAGGCCGCGCACGTCGAGCGTCACCGGCTGAACCACGCGCGGCTGCACGGCCCGGACACCCGGAATGGCGGCGATGCGCGGCACCACCGCGTCGGGAGCACGCCGCAGCGACGCAAAGACGCTGCCGAAGCGCGACGTCGCGTAGTACGCCTCGCGGGTGGCGAAGAGCGACGCGTACGTGCTGCGCATCGCCACCACCGTCATCACGCCGCAGCCGATCACCGCGGCGATCGAGGCGACCTGTCCCCGCAGCCGCCAGAGGTCGCGAGCGAGCTTCCGGTCGAGGGCCCTCACCAGCGAAGGTCCTGGATCGCGGCCCGCTGCTCGTGCACTTCGGTCTCCGCGACGCGCCCGCTCGTGAGGCGGATGACGCGGTCTGCCATCCTGGCGATGGACACGTTGTGGGTGATGATGACCGTGGTCGTCCCGAGGGTGGAGTTCACCGCGTTGAGCGCCTCGAGCACCAGGGCCCCGGTCTCGAAGTCGAGGGCGCCCGTCGGCTCGTCGCAGAGGAGGACTTCCGGTCGTTTCGCGATCGCGCGCGCGATGGCCACGCGCTGCTGCTCACCACCCGACATCTGGGCGGGAAAGTGGTCCAGGCGCTCGGTCAGGCCCACTTGTGCCAGCGCCGCCTCCGGCGCGAGCGGATGCTCCGAGATCTCAGTCATCAGCGCCACGTTCTCCCGGGCGGTGAGGCTGGAGATCAGGTTGTAGAACTGGAAGACGAAGCCGACGCCGCGGCGGCGGAAGTCCGTGAGCTCGGCATCCGACGCGTTCGCCAGCTCCCGGCCGTGGAACCGCACGCTGCCTTCCGTCGGGCGGTCGAGCCCCCCGAGGATGTTCAGCAGGGTCGACTTGCCGCTCCCGGACGCGCCGAGGATGCACAGGATCTCCCCGTCGTAGACGTCGAGGTCGACGTCGCGCAGGGCGTGCACGTCCACATCGCCCATCCGGTACGTCTTGGCGAGCTGGCGAACCTCGAATACGCGACCGCGTCGCGTGGGTGGCATTCGATGTGGGCGATGGTTGAGGCCGTCTTGTCGGAAGCCTGCAGGCCCCCTCGGCGCATCGACGAGATCGAAGCTACTGCCGCGCCATCGTCGGCCGAAGGGCTACCCACAGCCCCAGCAGCCCCCGCAGCCCGCAGCCCGCGCCCGCAGCCCCGCCCCAGCCCGCAGCCCCGGCAGCCCCGGCAGCCCCGGCAGCCCCGGCAGCCCCGGCAGCCTTCGCAGCCTTCGCAGCCTTCGCAGCCTCCGCAGCCTTCGTGTGCCGCGTCGGCATCGCACCGGACGCGTGACAACGCGCTCGCGGCCCTACGGGGACGCTGGGGCTGGTGTGCGCGTGGCCCACCAGCTGCCCTTCTGCGGGGGCTCGTCACCCTGCGAGTGGGTGGTCACGAAGTCGCCGTCGATGCGGTTTCCCTTGAGCTCGCCGCGGAAGACAGTCACCAGGAGGCATCCGCAATCCGGGCAGCGATACGGTTCGATCGTGCCGGAGATGCGCTGCGCCGCGACGTGCACGAACCGGATGGTCAGGATCTGTGCTGCGGTACACCCTGGCACGCCGGGATTCTGGCTGACGTCGCCACCTGTCTGCGCCTGCCGCGGTACCATCAGGACGTCGCCAAACGCGGTGTCGCTCCCGGCCTGCAGCTTGAACGAGATGGAGCCCATACGGCCCGTCTCGACGCTTCGGTACTCGCCGACCCATTCGCCCGCCAGGGCCGAGACGTCGCCGGCTGGGCCCATCATGGGAACAGGCGATGGATTTGCGGCGCACGCGACCAATGCGAGGAGCACCGCGTAGTGAAGCATGTGTCTCATGCGAACCTCCCGGTCCCGATGACTGCTCCTCGCGAACGATGCGCTTGGTGTTGCCTCGGGAAGTCGGGGTTCGCACGCTGTTGCGTAGGGACAGATGTCGAGACGATTCCCGGCTGGGATGGCCGGCGTCGCCTCGTCCGTGTGGTGCCAGGAGCGAGGCGGCCTCGCGCCGGCTCGGTCGGTCTCCGCATCCTGGTCTTCACGCGCCGGACCGGCCCGCCGCTTGCCGAGGCGTGATCCCTGAGTGCCCCGCCCCCTACGCCGCGCCGGAGTTTCGCTGACATTGGTCCGTTCCACCCCCGGCGATTCTCAGGCGACATGATCCAGCACAACACCCTGTCTTCCATGGCGCGCCGGGCGGCGTTGCTGCCGCTGGCAGCGGTGATATTCGCGCTCGCTGGATCGGCGCTGCGTCTCGCGACGGACGATGCGCGCTGGGGAGACACGGTGTGGCTGGCCGGGCTCGCGATCACGGGCCTGCCGGTCGTCTGGAAGACGCTGCGCAGCATGGCGTCGGGGCACTTCGCCACCGACATCGTGGCGATGCTGGCCGTCGTGAGTGCGCTGCTCCTTCGGGAGCCGCTCGCCGGGCTCATCGTGGTGCTGATGCAGACCGGCGGCGAGGCGCTCGAGCGATTCGCTGAAGGGCGGGCGTCGCAGGCGGTGCGCGCCCTCGAGGCGATGGCGCCCCGTATCGCCCATCGACTGCTCGAAGGGCGTACGGAAGATGTCGCCGTCGATGCGGTCCAGGTGGGCGACCGGCTTCTCGTCCGCCCTGGCGAGATGATCCCCTGTGACTGCGAGACCGTCGAGGGCTCCTCGTACGTCGACACCTCTCGCCTCACGGGCGAGCCGATGCCGGTGCATGCGGTGAGTGGAACCCACCTCCTCAGCGGCACGCTCAACGGCGATGGCCCCCTCGTGGTCCGCGCCAGTGCGCTTGCCAGCGAGAGCCAGTACGCGCGCATCGTGGAGCTGGTGCGCTCAGCAGAGGCAAGCAAGTCGCCGCTGCAGCGCCTGGCGGATCGATATGCCGTCTGGTTCACGCCGATCACGCTCGTGGTCTGTGCCGCCAGCTGGTTCGTGTCCGGCGATGCCACGCGTGCCCTGGCGGTGCTGGTGGTGGCAACCCCGTGTCCGCTCATCCTCGCCACGCCGATCGCGATCATCGGTGGCATCAACCGGGCCGCCAGCCGCCAGATCATCCTGCGGACCGGCGGGGCGCTCGAGCGGCTGGAGGGCGTACATGTGGCGGTGTTCGACAAGACCGGCACGCTGACGCTGGGGCAGCCGCGGGTGGCGCGCGTAGTGACGCTGCCCCCGTACGACGAGACGGACGTGTTGCGGCTCGCGGCGTCGCTGGAGCAGCACTCGGGACACCTGCTCGCACGTCCTGTCGTGGAGGCGGCGCAGGAACGCGGCGCGCCGCTGCCGGCGCCGAGCGCCGTCCGGGAATCCGCCGGCCGTGGGGTCACGGGCACCGTCGAGGGACACGCGGTGGCGGTTGGTGCCAGGTCGTTCGTGCTCGAGTCCGCGGGACTCCCGCCGGACCGCACGCCGCTTGACGATGGCGAGACGACGCTCCGCGCCTTCGTGGCGATCGATGGCCGGCTGGCTGGCGCCGTCGAATACGCGGACCGGATCCGTCCCGGAGTCCAGCGCCTGCTCGCGTCGCTGCCGGCGCTGGGAGTCACCCGGGTGGTGCTCCTTTCCGGTGATCACGAGCCGAACGTGCAGGCGATCGCCCGGGAGATCGGGATCCGCGAGGCGTACGGCGACCTGCTCCCGGGCGAGAAGCTGACCCGGATTTCGGAGCTGTCGAGCCCGCACACCCGGGTGATGATGGTCGGCGACGGCACGAACGATGCACCGGCCCTCAGCCGGGCCGACGTCGGGGTGGCCCTCGCCGGCCACGGCGGAGGCATCACGGCGGAGTCTGCCGACGTCGTCATCCTCGTCGACGACGTCGGCCGCGTCGCCGAGGCGCTGGCCATCAGTCGGCGCACGATGCGCATCGCTCGCCAGAGCATCTGGGTGGGACTGGGCCTGAGCGGGTTGGCGATGTTCGTGGCCGCCCTGGGGTACATTCCGCCCGTCGTCGGCGCACTCCTTCAGGAAGTCATCGACTTCGCCGTGATCGTGAATGCGATACGGGCCAGTGTCCCCGGCCGGGAGTCGCACAGCCTCGGCCTCTCACCGGGCGCTGCGGTCTCCTGACGCCGATATGGCGTCGACCGGGTTGGGTCGCTCACACCGCGCGTACACACTCGAGGCCGCGGAACCGCTCCCCGGCGCACGGTGTAGCGCGCGTAGGGCGATACCTGACGAGACGGGGTCACTGCCCGCACGCCGGCTCAGCCCAGCACGGACAGACCGACGACGGGTTCTCGCACAACTTCGTCATCGAACGGCCGAACATCTCCGACCGTCCGGAAGATGTACGCAAGCAGGAGGGGACCATGCCCACCACGTTCGCCGACACTCAAACGGCCACGGGCGCCCCGGAGGCCGCTCGCACATCCGTCGGTCCGATCCTCGTCGCCTCGGATGGCACGCAGGCTTCCGAATCCGCCCTGCGGGTCGCGGCCCTCATGGCCGGCCACAGCGGCGCCGACGTCGTCGTGCTGACGGTTGCCGAACCGCTGCCGCTCATCGCAGGTGAGTACGGACTGCTGCTTCCGCCGGGTGATGCCGATGAATCGCGACGCGCGGCGCTGCTGGGGCAGGTCACCAAGCAGGTGGCCATGATCACCGGCAACCGCTTCAAGTGGAAAGTCGAACTCCGGGAGGGCTACCCGGCGTCGGTCATCGCGCGCACGGCGACCGAACTCGACTCCCGCCTGATCATCACGGGGCTCGGCCACCACGAAGTCCTCGACCGGCTGTTCGGAAGCGAGACCGCCCTCCACGCGCTGCGGCTTTCTCGCGTGCCGGTGCTCGCCGTCGGCCCGAAGTTCGATCACCTGCCGACGCGCGTCATCGTTGCCACGGACTTCAGCGTGGCCAGCGTCGAGGCGGCGCGAGCCGCGCTGGCGCTGCTCGACACGGTGACGATGGTCTACCTCGTGCACGTCGCCCCGCGCCTGGAACTTCAGCCGGAGGCGTTCGCCGCCTGGATGTCGCTCTACGGCGAGGGAGTCGTGCCCGCGTTCGAGCGCGTGAAAGCCGAACTCGACCTGCCAGCGCAGGTCACGGTCGAGACGGTCACACGGCAGGGCAAGGCGTCGCGCGAGCTGCTCGAGTTCGCGCGGTCCACGCAGGCCGACGTCATCATCACCGGGAGCCGCGGGGCGGGACTCATCGACCGGATCCTGGTTGGCAGCACCGCCACTGGACTCATCCGGGGTGCGCACTCGGCCGTCCTGGCGGTGCCCACCCGGGGCATTGGCGGCACGCTGCACGAAGGGCCGGAACGCCGCCTCTCGCTCATCGAAGAGAGCTGGGCGGAGGAGCTCAAGGCGTTCACCAAGCGCAACGCCGGAAGGCGCGCCGCACTGGAAGTGGACGATCCCGAACTCGGGGCCCAGGCCCAGGAGCACGACTATCCACTGCTCGGCGTGGACTACGACCACAACGACAAGCGCGTGGAGATCATGCTCGGCGATTTCGTCGGCACGCGCCGCCACCTGACGCGTGGCATTCCGAACGTGTCGCACATCGACGTGCTGCGCGACGAGAACGGGAGGGACTGGATCCTGCGCCTGACACACGGTCGCGGACAGACGATCCTGACGCTGGCCCGCTGAAGCGCCGGCGCGAAACACCCGGGCTCCGCACCGACGGTGGTGCGGAGCCCGGGTGCATTCGGGACTACCAGAAGAGCCAGAGCGCTCCCGCGCTCGCGAGGGTCATCAGGGCGAGGCCGATGGTCGCGAGGCGCCGGTACTCTTGCGTTCCCATCGTCAGGGCAAGCGCGAACTTGAGCACGCCGTTCGAGATCACGCCGATCGCGATGGCCCGTGCGGCGAGCTGCACGAGATCCGCCGATTCTCCCAGGCGGTTCATCGAGAGCGTCAGGGCGTCCATGTCCGTGAAGCCGAGGAGCGCCGCCGACGCCAGGACCCCGCTCGAGCCCATGTACTCGCGCACGAGGGAAATGGCCATCAGCGTGACCTGGAATGCCGCGGCCATCTGGATCGCCGACCACAGGCGAAGCGGGCTGCGTACCTCGTGTTCAGGCGGTCGAGGCTCGGGCGGCTCCCAGCGACGGTAGAATGCAAAGATGCCGAGCCCAATGCCGAGCAGCAGGGGGGGCAGGAGTAATGGAAGCAGCGCGAAGGCGACCGACGCGTTCAGCACCGTGCTGACGACGAGCAGCCGGGGGATCAGGACTGTCGTGGCACCGACGACGCCGATGGCCAGGCCGGACCCCATCCCCGGGTCCTGCCGGCTGAGTCGAGAGAACTGGAAGGTCACGACGGTCGACGAGATGAGGCCTCCGAGCATCCCGGTGACCCCGTACCCGCGTTCGACGCCGACCGCCCGACGCGCGAGGTAGCCGATAAAGTTCAGGCCCGTGAAGACGAGGACCACGGTCCAGAGCGAGCGCGGCCGGATCCCGCCCAGGGGGCCGTAGGTGCCGTCGGGCAGCAGGGGGAGCACCACCAGCGCCAGGACCGCGAACTGCAGGGCGGCGTGCAGCTCATCGCTCCCGATGCGGGCGACGACGGTTCGCAGGCGGTCCTTCTCGCTCAGGGCGAGGACGATCACGGCGGTGGCGCCGCTCGACAGTTCGAGGAATCCGAGTCCGGCCAGCACGCCTAACGCCACGACGACGAGTGCCGCCACCTCGGTGGTGCCATCGATGGCGCGTCCTCCGGCGCGCGAGGCGGCGACGTAGGCCGCCACCGCGAGCGCCGCCGCCCCGGCCACGAGCACCGCGGCGATGAGCTGAGAGCCGGTCTCCGCCATCCACCCAGCCGCGCCGCCGAGGATGCCGAGAAGCAGGAACGTTCGCAGCCCGGCGAAACGCGCCAGCGGTCCGGAGGCGTGACCCGACCACTCGCGCTCGAATCCGACGGCGAGTCCGCTGAGCGCGGCAATCGAGATGCGTGCCACCACCGGGTCGATCATCGCTGGTGCGGTTCGGTATGCGATCACGTGAGCGGGTCGACGGGCGAATGAACACGCCCGGCGCCGCACCTGAATCTGGGTCACGGTGCCGCCGACGACCCAGCCTGGGCTCCCGTGGGATAGTACCGGGAGGCCCGCTGCGTCGCATCGTCCCGGATTTGTCAGGATTATCCTTACGCAGCGCGGGGATTCCACTGTCTCCCGGACCGCAACGGGGGATCTACCCTATCACGCGAAGGGATAGTTGAGACAGGGGTTTCACTGACGAGGCGGACTCCTCCCGGGCGGCAGCCGGGAGGATCGTCGCACTGGCGCCCCGTAGAAGACCACTGTCGTTGGCGTGCGGCCAGCGGCGCGAGCGGGTCCGGCATGGATTCGATGACTGAGCAGGCCGACATCAGGAACGACGGACACGCGCCGCGGACCGGACTGCTCGGCGGAGCGCCGCCCCCGGCATCGCCGTGGACGCGGTTCGTCCGGTTCGTGCTACGGGTGCCGCTCGTCGCCAAGATCGCCGGTGCGAACGCCCTCATCGTGGTGGCGACCCTGGGCGCAGCCTTCGGGTGGGGCGCGACGGGCCCGTCGGAGATGCGCTTCATCGTCATTCTCGGGGCGGCGCTCGCGGGAAGCCTCATCGCGAACGTGGTACTGGTGGTGGTGGCCCTGCGGCCGCTCAACGACCTGGAGGCGACGGCCCAGCGCATCTGGAGCGGCAACCTGGACGCGCGCGTGCCCATCTCGCCGCTCGCGGATGCCGTGCTGCTCCGCATCGGCAGCGCGCTCAACGTTTTGCTGGACGGCCTGACGGCCGACCGCGCGCGCATGCGCGCCCTGGCGTCGCAGGTGATCAGTGCCGGCGACAAGGAGCGGGCGTACATCGCCCGTGAGTTGCACGACTCGACGGCGCAGACGCTGGCGGCGCTGCTGCTCGAGCTCAGCGTCATCGCGAAAGAGAACAGCAACCCGGTGGTCGCCGACCGGCTGGAGCGGGTACGGCGCATATCCGGCGACGTCCTGGACGAGGTGAAGCTCCTCGCGCACACGGTTCACCCGCGCGTCCTGGACGACCTGGGGCTCACGGCGGCCTTGCGGCTGCTCGCGCGTGAAGCCGAGGAGCGTGGACGCGTCACGGTGCAGGTGCAGGTCGACGAAGCGACCAACGCCGTGCCGCCGGCGCAGCAGTCGGTCCTGTATCGGGTTGGGCAGGAGGCGGTGAACAACGCGCTGCGCCACGCGCGGCCGGAGGTGATCTCGCTGCGCCTGAGTCTTCAGGGCGAGACGGCGCGGCTGGAGGTGGAGGACGACGGCGCGGGCTTCGAGATTTCCGAGGCGGAGCGCCGCCGGGCAGGGATGGGACTGTTCACGATGCGGGAGCGTGCCGCGCTTGTCGGTGGCGCCCTGCAGATCACGAGCCATCTGGGGCGGGGGACACTTGTCGTCGCGACAGTGCCCACGAACCCGGGGAGCATGCCGGCGACGCCATCCGGTGCGTCGGGGTAGCGGAACCACAATACCGGACGCATAGATGAGGTGGGTATGGCAGGCGACCTGATTCGCGTGGTGCTCGCAGATGACCACACCGTGGTGCGTGCCGGGCTGAAGGCCGTGCTCGGTACCGCCAAGGACGTCGATGTCGTCGGGGAGGCGCGCAGCGGTGAGGAAGCGGTCGCGCTCGTCGATCGCTTCAATCCCGACGTCGTGGTGATGGACCTGTCCATGAACGGCATGGACGGCGTCGCCGCAACCAAGGAGATCGTCGCCAAGGGCGGCACCTCGCGGGTGCTGATCCTGACGATGCATCCCGAGGAGGATTACCTGGTGCCGTTGCTCGAGGCCGGGGCTGCTGGCTACCTGGTCAAGAGCGCGGCGGATCGCGAGCTGCTGGACGCGGTGCGGGCGGTGGCGAAGGGCGACGTGTATGTTCGTCCAACGGCCGCGCGCGTGCTGGCGAAGGGACTGACGCGGAAGGACCCGCACCAGGCCGACCGCGACCGCTTCGAGAAGCTGACGGAGCGGGAACGGGACGTGCTGCGACTGACGGCGCAGGGGTATTCGGCGCCGGAGATCGGGGAGCGCCTCTTCATCAGCCCGAAGACCGTCGATACGTACAAGCAGCGGATCAACGAGAAGCTCGGCCTCTCGCATCGCGCCGACTACGTCCAGTTTGCGCTGCGGCTCGGGTTGCTGAGCCAGGAGTAGCCCGCGCGGCGGCGCGCGGGCCGGAGCGTGAATGATCGGCTACGACGCCGTCGCGGCGCTGGGTCATTGGGGACGCGAACGCATCGAGGGACTGGGACGCTCCGCGCACTTCGTGCGCGACACGGTGCGTTCGGTCCGGCTCGTGGGCACCTGGTGGCCGGAAACGACGGCGCAGGCGACCAGCCTCGGCGTGCAGTCGCTTCCCATTGCCCTGTACATCGCGGTCTTCACCGGGATCGTGCTGTCGCTCCTGGCGAGCTACTCGTTCACGGGCGCGGTGCCGTTGTACTTCGTGGGCACACTCGTCGAGAAGACGGTGACGATGGAGCTGGCTCCCGTGCTGACGGGGCTGGCGCTGGCGGGACGGGTCGGGGCGAATATCGCCGCCGAGCTGGGAACGATGCGCGTGACCGAGCAGATCGACGCCCTCGAGACCCTGACCTATGATCCACAGGCGTACCTCGTGGTGCCCCGGGTGCTGGCCGGCACGGTGATGTTCCCGGTCATCGTGGGTCTGGCGATGGTCGTGGGGGTCGGGGCGGGCTGGGTCGCCTCGGTGTCCCTGCTCGACCTTTCCTCGGCGGACTTCGTCAAGGGCGTGCGCCTCTTCTTTTCCACGTTCGACGTGCGGTTCGGGCTCGTGAAGGCGGCGAGCTTCGGCACCGCGGTGACCTGGATTGGCTGTATGCAGGGGATGTCGACGCGCGGGGGCGCCCAGGGGGTCGGGCGTGCGGCAACGTCGGCCGTGGTATACTCAGCGGTGATCATCCTCGTGCTGGACGCGTTCTGGGCGGTTGTCTGGCTTCTCGGGCGGCACACATGAAACGTCGCGACGATTTTGCGGTCGGGCTCACGATTCTCGTCGGCATCGTGGTGGTGGTGGGCGCGATCCTCTGGGTCAAGCAGGCGGACTTCACGCGCAAGCGGGAGTCCGTGGTGGCACGATTCCGCGACGTCGGCAACGTGCGGATCGGCTCGCCGGTCGTGATCCGCGGCGTTCGGGCCGGTCGCGTGGAGCAGATGGCGCTGGCCCCGAACGGCTTCGTACTTCTCAACATGGCCCTCGACCCGGAGATCACGCTTCCCACGCAGCCCGTGGTGCTGCTCAACGAGTCGAGCCTGTTCGGGGAGTGGCAGGCGACGATCATGTCGCGTGACGCGGTGGGGCGCGACGAGGACGTCGACCGGCAACTCGCCGAGGCGACCCTGGGTGACAGCATCCTGCCGGGCGCCACGCTGCCGGACATCGCAAAGCTGACGGCGGTGGCGGGCCGGATCGCCGGGGACGTGGCCTCGGTGGCGGAGCGCGTGCGTACCGCGTTCGACGACCAGGCGGCGCGCGAAATGCGGACGTCGATCCGCAATTTCGCGGACCTGTCCGCGGCGCTGGCGCAGACGGTGAAGGCGCAGTCGGCGAACCTCAACGACATGTCGGCCGACGTGCGGACCGGCGTCACCTCGCTGGTGCGGTCGGCCGAACTGATGCGGGACGTGGCCGAGCGCGTCGACTCGTCGACGGCGCGCGGCGAGGTCCACCAGATCGTCACCGACGCCGGCGACGCCGCGAAGCAGCTCCGGGAGGCCGGGCGGCGCCTGGTGGCGATCTCCGAGCAGCTCGGGCGCTCGCAGGACCGGCTGGAGCACGTGCTGTCGGCGAGCGACTCGATCGTGACCCGCATCAACAGCGGCCGCGGATCGTTAGGCATGATGATCAACGACCCGTCGCTGTACCACCACAGCGACTCGCTGGTGATGCAGCTGAGCGCCCTCATCGCCGACATCCAGAAGAACCCACGCAAGTACGTGAGCCTGCGGATCTTCTGAGCGGGCGCGCTGGCCCGCCGCCGGGCGCCCCGTATCCACCGCGCATCGGGCGCTACCGGGCGTCCCTGCCTCCCGATATCGTGCAGGGCGGAAGACAGGACACGGCGGGAGGCCGCACCAGATGACGGAACCGGCACGAGGCTCGCGGGAATGGTCCGCGCGCGCGACGCTGCGCGTCGCGCTCGTCGTGCTCGCCGCCGCCTCGGCCACGTCCGTCGTCGGGGTGTGGATGCACCGAGCCTCCGGCGGGCCCACGGCCACGGAGCTCTGGGGGACCGGGCTCGGCGCGGCGGCGCTCGTGGTGACGCTGTTCGGGCTGCGCGCGGTCGACCACGAGCTGCACGCCCGGCTTCGGGTTTCGCGAGACCTTCTCACCGCGGAGCGGCAGCACGCGGCGATCCTGGACATCGCCGCCGATGCGATCATCACGGTCGACGCCGATCACGTGGTCGTGAATTACAATCACGGCGCCGAGGAGATATTCGGCTGGCAACGCGCCGAGGTGACCGGCCGGCCGCTTTCCGTCCTGCTTCCGGAGCGGTTCCGCGAGGCGCACGAGGGCCACATCTCGCATTTCGCACAGTCGCCGCGGGCGGCGCGGCGGATGGGTGAGCGGCAGGAGATCTTCGGACTCCGGCGCGACGGCTCCGAGTTTCTCGCCGAGGCCTCGATTTCGCGAGTGGAGGTCGGCGGTCGCCGCCTGTTCACGGTGGTCCTGCGCGACGTGACGAGCCGGCGCCAGCAGGAGGACGATTCGCGCTTCCTGGCACGCGCCGGCGCCACGCTGGGAACCTCGCTCGACTACGAGTCGGCCCTTCTCAGCGTCGTGCACCTCGCCGTGCCGTACCTGGCCGACTGCTGCGTCCTCGACGTGCAGGAGGAGGGCGTCGGCATGCGGCGGGTGGCGAGTGTCCACGACGATCCCGACCTCACCAAGCACCTGCGCGCCCTGGCCGCGTGGCCGCTCGAGCGGGGCGACTGGCCCTTCCCGGTGTCGGCGGCGATGGCGCGGGGGGCGGCCGTGCAGCAGGGCGGCCTCGCGCCCGGCTGGGCGCGCGAGCACGGCCCCGGCGATGGGCGCGAAGCCCTGGTCGAGGCGCTCGGCATCCGGTCGCTGGTGACGGTGCCGCTGAACGCCCGCGGCCGGACCATCGGCGCCCTCACCTTCCTCGCCACCGGCGTGGCACGCGACTATGGCGAGGACCGCGAGGCGGTCCTCCTGTCGCTGGCCAAGCTGGTCGCTTTCGCGCTCGACAACGCGTGGCTCTACCGCGCGGCCCAGCGGGCCTCGCGGGCGCGCGACGAGATCCTCGGCGTCGTCTCCCACGACCTTCGGAACCCGCTGAGCGCAGTCTCGATGTGCGCGCGACAACTACTCCTCCCCGACCGCGCCCGGGACGATGGACAGGCCGGACTGGCGGGGACGATCCTCGAGGCTGCGGAACTCATGAACCGCCTCATCAGCGACCTCCAGGATGTGGCGGTGATCGAGTCCGGAAACCTGACGGTCCATCGCAATCCGGAACGGCTGCTGCCGGTCGTGGAGCGCGTGCTGAGCATGATGGGCGAGGCCGCCCGCGAGCGCGGCGTGTCGCTCTCGGCGAGCGTGCCGGACGGGACGCCCCCCGTTGACGCCGACGAAGGACGACTGGCGCAGGTGCTGGCGAACCTGGCGGGCAACGCCATCAAGTTCACCGAGGGAGGTGGCACGGTCTCCATCGTCGTCACGTCCGGAGACCGGGACGTGACGATCGCCGTGCGCGACACCGGCCACGGTATCGCGGCCGAGGACTTGCCGCACATCTTCGATCGATACTGGCAGGCGCGCCGCAAGTCCCGCACGGCGGGTTCCGGACTCGGACTCGCCATCGCCAGGGGCATCGTCGAGGCCCACGGCGGCCGGTTGTGGGTCGAGAGTGCGCTGGAGCAGGGCAGCACGTTTTATTTCACCATTCCAGTTGCGTCCGACGGGCAGTTTCCGCCGGTGTGACCTTCGGAGTCCTCCGCGGCCCCGGCTGACATGAACCGCGCCACCAGCGACCTCGCCCGATGACAAACGCCCCCGTCGTCCGCGACCTCGAGTTCGCGGAAATCGAGGCGATGCTCCGCGCCCACCACTATGGGCGTCTCGCCTTCTCGTTCCGCGATCGCGTCGACATCGAGCCGATCCACTACGTCTATGACGACGGATGGATCTTCGGCCGCACCGCCCCCGGCACCAAGCTGACGGTGCTCACCCACCATCCGTGGGTGGCGTTCGAGATCGACGAGGTCCACGGCCTCTTCGACTGGCGCAGTGCGGTGGTGAAGGGCACCGTCTATTTCGTCGAAGCCGATGGCTCGCCGGCCCAGGACGAGACGTACGACCGGACCCTCGCTGCCTTGCGCACGCTCGTTCCGGAGGCGCTGACCGAGGCCGATCCCCTGCCGGGCAAGACGGTGCTGTTCAGGATCCACATCGACGAGATGCACGGGCGCGAGGCGCGGCCAGGCCCATCCTGACGTCCGGGCCGGCGGTGTCCCGCTCAGCGCCGCACCGCGTGATGGACGGCGATGCCTCCACCGAGCCGGCGCTCGACCGCCCGTACACGAAAGCCGGATTCCTCCAGTTCCGTGGAGAAGTCCTGCCAGGACACGAAGTGGTCGATCGAGCGCGCGATGTACGCATACGTGACAGGCAGCCGGTGCCAGAGCCATCCGACAATGCTCCCGGCCGCCGACAGGTAGCCGAGGTAGAGGGCGCGCCAGGGGGCAAGCCTCGGCCGGTAGAAGTCGAGGGCCACGAAGTGCCCGCCCGGACGCAGGACTCGTGCAAGCTCCCCGAGTGCTGCGTGGCGCGCCGGTGCATTGCGGATGGCGTATCCGCCGGTGACGACATCGACGGATGCGTCGCGGAGCGGGAGGTCCGCGAGATCGCCGCGCAGGAACTCGACCCGCGCGGCCCCGGTGCCGGCGGCGCGCTCGTTCGCGAGCGCGAGCATGCGCGGCGAGGCGTCGATCCCGGTGACCCGCACGTCGGACCGGGCGCGAGCGACCGACAGGGCCAGGTCCCCGGTTCCGCAGGCGATGTCCACGACATGGGCCCCAGCCGGGGCCTCGCGCGCCACGAGCGCCACGGCGTCGCGCTTCCAGTGGCGGTCCATTCCGAAGGAAAAGCGGTGCGTGAAGTCGTCGTAGCGAGGCGCGATGACGTCGAACATCGGCGTCACGAAGCGCTGCTTGATTGCGGGGTCGCCCAGGTGCTCCTCGAGGTCGAGGCTCCGCAGCCGGCTGATGGGATCAGCCGCCGGTCCGGCGCCCTCGGGATCGTGCGGGAGGTTCATCGCTGGCGTACGAGGCTCCGGACAGGGGACGGCGCGGGCGGAGGCCGAGTAGTTTACACTTCGCTGTCGGAGTCGGGGACCAGAGTCGCGCCCCGTGGACCGGGATCAAGGTCCGTCCGGGAAACCCCAGTCCATGCACACGCCCAACATCTCCTTCCTCGGCGGGCCGGGCGCCGGAGCGGTGACGCTTCCGGCGGAGCAGCCTTTCCCGGCCGATGCCCTGCCCGCGGACGCCGCACTGTGGGCGGTCGTGCTGGCCGGCGGCATCGGTTCGCGGTTCTGGCCGCTCTCGTCACCCGCGCGTCCCAAGCAACTGCTCTCGCTCGTCAGCGAGCGACCGTTGATTGCCGAGACCATCTCCCGGCTCCTGCCGCTGATTCCCGCGGACCGCATCCTCGTTCTCACCAGCCAGGACATCTCACAGGCGGTCCACGCCGCGATCCCCGAGGTACCGGCGCACAACGTGCTCGTGGAACCGCGGCCGCTGGGGACGGCGGCCGCGCTGGCGTGGGCGGCGCGCGAGATCTCGGGTCGCGCGGGTCCGCAAACGATCCTGTGCAGCGTGCACGCCGACATCGCGGCGTCGTTTCCGGACGCCTACCGCCACGTGCTGCGAGAGGCTTCGCGCCTGGCGGCGCTCGACGACGTGCTCGTCACTGTCGGTGTTCGCGCGACGCGTCCTGACCCGGGCTTCGGGTATATCGTGCCCGGCGCCGCGTGCTTCGAAGACATGCCGCTCGCGTCGGGCGGCGCCTGCCGGGCGGTGCGATTCGTCGAGAAGCCGTCACGCGATGCCGTCGAGGCGCTGCTTGCCAGGGGGGCGTGGTGGAATTCCGGCCTGCTCGTCACGCGCGTGCGGGTGCTTCTGGACGGCATGCGGACGCACGCCGTGGAGCTGCACGACGGACTCGAGGCCCTCGAGCGCCGCGACCTCGAGGCGTACGCCGAGGGGACGCGGCCGATTTCATTCGAGCGTGCGCTGCTGGAGCGGAGCCAGGACGTGGTCATGCTCCCGGGCGAGTTCGGGTGGGACGACGTGGGAACGTGGTCGTCGCTGCGGCGCGCGCGGGAGCTCGACGACGACGGCAACGGTGCCGTGGGGCTCGCACACTTCGTCGACGCCTCGACGAACGTCGTGCACGCCGAGGGCGGCGAGGTGGTGATCTACGGCCTGGAGGGCCTGCTCGTGGTGACGCTTCCCGGGCTCACCTTCGTGACGTCACTGGAGCGTGCCGCGGACCTCAAGCCCCTGATCGACGCGCTTCCGCCGGCGCTGCGCCAGGGCCGGTCGCCGCCCTCGGGGAGCGCGACCGGCGACGCCTGAGGCCAGCCGCCAACCAGGTCGTGCAGCGTCCCGCGCGACGCCGGGGCTTCAGGCGTGGCGACCGTGCTTCGCGCGAGGCCGGGCCGTCTCACCGGTCGGGCCTGGCAGCCCCTCCGCAGGCCGCCGACTTGCGTGTCCGGACCGTTCAGGCGGGGCGTTGAAACGACGCCGGTGCACGGGCGTATTGTACGGCCATGCCAGGCGCCAGCTTCTCCGCACCTACCGCGACCGCAACGCGCTACTGGAAGCTGAGTCGCACCCCCCGCTACAGCCTCACGTTCGCCCTCCCGCTGCTCGTGCTGTACGAGGTATTGGCGGCGGCGATCAACGGGGGCACGTCGGGCGTGCGCAACGGCGCCGACGTGCTGCTCAAGAGCCTGTTCGTGGCGATACTCGGGCCCCGCGGCCCGCTCGTCTTTGCGGTACTGCTCGTTGGCACCATGGTAGCCCTGATCGCGCGCGACATGCGGCGGAGTCCCGGCGGGCTTTCGGCGCGCATCTTCGGCGGCATGCTCGCGGAGTCGGTCGCACTGGCACTGGCGTTCGGGGTGGTGGTCGGACTGGTGACGGCGCAGCTGGTGTCGGGCCTTCATGCGCTCGCGCTCGGCCCGCTGGACCGGCTTGGCTGGGGGCCCGGGCTGATGGTGTCGTTAGGTGCCGGCCTGTACGAGGAGCTGCTGTTCCGGGTGCTGCTGGTCTCGGCCCTGCTGGCGGGTGCGCGCATCGTGCTGGGGCTCGGACGCACGGGGGCGGCGACGGTGGCAGTGCTCGGCGGCGCATTCATCTTCGCGGCGTTCCACTACGTGGGCCCGTACGGTGACCGCCTGGAGATCGGCTCGTTCGTCTTCCGGATGGTCGCCGGCATCGCCTTCAGCGGCCTGTACGTGTCGCGCGGCTTCGGCATCACGGCGTGGACCCACGCGCTGTACGACGTGTTCCTGCTGCTCGCCCGCCACTGACGCTCCGCCGCGGTCCCGGGGTCGACGGCACCGCGACCGTGCCCTGCTTCCGTCGGTCGCCGAGCGACGTGCAACGGCGTAGCTTCAGGGCACGACGCGGCACCATGGATTTCCCAGCCTCCCCACAACGATGTCTCGACTCCGTCCCCTGACGCTGCTGGCGCTCGTTGCAACCGCCCAGATCACGACGGCCCGTCCCGGCGCGGCACAGTCCGAGGCCGCGACCACCCCGCAGCGCGTCCGGACCCTGCTCTCGGCCCTCGCCGACGATTCCATGGAGGGACGCGGCACGGGAACGCGCGGGTCGCTGAAGGCGGCGCGCTACATCGCCGACCGCATGCGCGAGGCCGGGCTCACGCCGGCCGGGGACAGCGGCTTCTTCCAGCGCATCCCGGTGGCGATGGTGCAGAGCACCAGGCGCCTGCGCGACGGCACCGAGCAGACCATCTCGCGGCCGGTGCGCTTCGCGTCGTTCGCCGACCTCGACACCATTCCCGCCGAGCGACGCCTGACGAGCCTCAACGTCGTCGGGATCATCCGCGGGACGAATGCGGCGCTCGACACCGAGGCCGTGCTCGTCGATGCGCACTACGACCATCTCGGAATCCGGACCCCGTCTCCGCGCGACTCGATCTTCCATGGCGACTCGATCTACAACGGCGCCGACGACGACGCCTCGGGTACGGTGGCGGTCCTCGAGATCGCGCGTGCCATTGCGGCCGGCCCGAAGCCCCAGCGGACGATCATCTTCCTGGCGACCACGGGCGAGGAGGTGGGGTTGGTCGGCACGCGCTGGTTCATCGCGCATCCGGTCGTGCCGCTCAACCACGTCGAGGCGAACCTCGAGATCGAGATGATCGGGCGTCCCGACTCGCTGGCCGGTGGCCCGGGGCGTGGCTGGCTCACGGGCTACGAGCGCTCCACCATGGGGGAGACCTTCGCCAGGGCCGGGCTCCCGATCGTGGCGGACGCGCGCCCCGACCAGAACTTCTTCCAGCGCAGCGACAACATCGCGTTCGCACAGATGGGGATCGTGGCGCACACCCTGTCCTCGTTCAACCTGCATGGCGAGTACCACACGCCCAAGGACGAGGTGTCGCTCGTGGACTTCGATCACATGGCGGGGCTCATCAACGTGGCGTCGAAGGCGGTCCGCCTGATCGCCGACGGGCCGCGCCTCGAGTGGCATCCAGGCGGGAAGCCCGAGGCACCGCCGCGGCGTCCCCCGCAGTAGGGCCGGCCGCAGCGCGCGACCCGGAAGCCATGGAACCAGGACAGGGCATGCGACTCGAGACACTCTGCGTGCACGGCGGGCACGATCCCGATGCCGCCACCGGCGCCGTCACGCCACCGATCCACCTGTCGACGACGTTCGAGCGCGACGAGGACGGCGGATACTCCCGCGGCTACCGGTACGCCCGTGAGGGGAACCCGACACGGCGTGCCCTGGAGCAGGCGCTGGCGTCGATCGAGGGCGGCACGACGGCGCTCGCATTCTCGTCGGGTCAGGCGGCCATCAACGCCGTCTTCCAGGCGCTCGCCCCGGGAGACCATGTGGTCATTCCCGACAACGTCTACCACGGCACGCCGAAGCTGCTCCGCGAGGTGTTCGGGGGGTGGGGGCTGGCGTACGACGCCGTCGACATGGGCGACCTCGCCGCCGTGCGCGCGGCGATGCGTCCGTCGACGCGCATCCTGTGGGTGGAGACGCCATCGAATCCGCTGCTCGCCGTCACCGACATCGCTGCGGTCTCGACGATCGCGCGTGAGGCGGGCGTGCGCACCATCGTCGACAACACCTGGGGCACGCCGGTCGCCCAGCGTCCGCTGGAACTCGGTGCCGACCTCGTGATGCATGCGACCACCAAGTACCTGGGCGGCCACTCCGACGTGCTCGGCGGCACCCTCATCGCGAAGGCTGACGACGACTTCGTGGCGCGATTGCGCCTCGTCCAGACGACCGCCGGCGCGGTGGCGGCGCCGTTTGACTGCTGGCTGGTCCTGCGGGGGCTGCGCAGCCTTGCCTGGCGCTTTCGCGGACAGGTGCAGAACGCCTCGACGGTGGTGGCGTTCCTCGACGCGCACGCGCGCGTGGATCGCGTCTTCTATCCCGGGCTGGCGACGCATCCGGGTCATGAGATCGCGCGACGGCAGATGTCGCTGTTCGGGGCAATGGCGTCGTTCCAGGTGCGCGGCGGCCGTGACGCGGCGATGCGGGTGGCGTCGCGGGTGAAGGTGTTCACCCGGGCGACGAGCCTCGGCGGGGTGGAGAGCCTGATCGAGCATCGCCAGTCGATCGAGGGGCCGGACTCCAGGACCCCGGCGGACCTCCTTCGCATCTCGGTGGGCCTCGAGCATCCGGAGGACCTGGTCCGGGACCTCGAGCAGGCACTGGGCTGAGGCGCGCGCGCCATCGTCGTGCCGAGGCCTCTGGGAGAATGCGATGCGTCGAGGACCACTGTCGGTCGGAGCACTCGTGGTGCTGTCGGCACCGCTGGGCGCCCAGTGTCACGTAGCGCGCGGTTCGAACGAGGCGCGGCTCCTGGCGTATTACGCGGTGCCGCTTGTCTTCTCGCCCGCCGGAGAGCTGGGCAGCCTGCCGAGCGGGGGCGTGCGCGCCGGGCTCGAGCTGACCTACATCCCGACGCCAAATCCCGCGCTGCAGCACACCAGCTCCTGCTTCAGGCCCAAGCAGGAGAATTCGGACATTTCCCCGGTGTTGCCGCGTCCGCGAGTGGCGGTCGGACTTCCTGGTGGCTTCTTCATCGAGGCGACCTATCTCCCGCCGGTGACCGTCGCCGATGCGACGCCGAACCTCTTCGGCCTCGCGGCGGGCATCGTGCGTCCGTTGCGCGGCCGGTTCTCCGTGGCACTGCGGCTGCATGGTGTCATCGGTTCCGTCGAGGGACCGATTACGTGCCCCGCGGGGGCGTTGCAGACGACTGACGTCACCGAGCCATGCTACGGCGAGTCGCCCTCCCGGGACCGGTACCACCCGAACGCCGTCGGGCTGGAGACGGCGGTGACATGGACGTCGTCCGGGCGCGTTGTTGCGTACGCGGGGGCGGGAGTCACGTCGCTCCGGCCGAGGTTCCAGGTGGGCTTCCAGCAAGCGAACGGTTACTTCGACGCGACGAGGGTCAGCGTGGACCTGACGCGCGCGGCCGCATTTCTCGGGGCGAGCTACTCGCTGTCGCGACGCCTGCACCTGGCGGGCGAGGTCTATTCCGTACCGAAGGACCTCACGACCGTTCGAGTTGGCGGCACGCTGCTGGTGCGGTAATGCGCGGTGCCCCACGGGCGCGTGGCGCGGAACGGCGCCGGTCCAGGCGGGTAACCGTTTGCGCCGGCAAGGCCTGTATCGCCAGCCTGTCGCCGCTCGATAGAATTGGGTGGCGCCGGCGGTGACGCACCCGAGGGTGATGCCCCGGGCTGCGTGTCTCAGAGGACGACGCCCGCCGCCGGCGGATCGAATCACATCTCCACGGACAGGTCACGTGAAACGGGCTGCACTTCTCCTGATCGTCGCGCTGGCGGCTTGCTCGAAGGACAAGCCGACCCAGGTCAACACCCAGATCCCCACCACGCTGATCATCGGGGCGTCGCAGACGGTTCTCATCGTCGGTGGCACCGCCACCGTCACGGCAACGGTCTACGACCAGTCCGGAAAGATCATCCCCGGGGCGCAGGTCGACTGGGAGAGCCTGGAGCCCACCGTGGCGACGGTGACCTCGGCGGGAATCGTGACCGGCGTCACGGTCGGGAGCGTCGTCATTCGTGCGACGATCGGCGACAAGTCCACGGAGACGACGCTCACCGTCGACCCGGACCCGTGCACCACGCCGGTGAGCCTGTCGGTGGGACAGGTCAAGACCTTCAGCGGTCCCCAGGCCGTCGCGTGCATCACGCTGGCCGCCACGACGGGGCCGACCGACTACCTGTTCGTGACGGCAAACGCCGAGCAGTCGCTGGACAACCTGGCGTTCTATTCGGTGAACCTCACGCAGGCCAGTGCGCTCAGCGGTTCCCTGGCGGCGTCGATGCGTGCGCTCGATCCGCGGCAGATCCTCGAGCAGCAGGACCTGGAGCAGGTCGACGAGACCGAGGCCCGGGTGCGCGAGCAGGAGCGGTCGCTGCTGCCGCGCCTGAAGCCCCAGCTGCGCAGCGCCAACATGAGCGTCGTGGCGTCGGGCGGCGCGTCGGCCGCAGTGGCGCCCAGCGCCGGTGACACCGTCACGTACCGCGTGCCGAAGCTGAACTCGTCCAACCTGTGCACGAACTACACGGACGTGCGCGCGGTGGTGAAGAAGGTCGGGCAGCACGCGCTGATCGCGCAGGACGTGACGGCGCCCACGGGCGGCTTCACGCAGTCGGACTTCGAGAGCATCGCGTCGGAGTTCGACAACCTCACCTTCGGCACCGACACGCTGTACTTCGGCGGCGTGACCGATCGCAACAATGATGGACACGTCACGATCCTGTACACGTCGGAGGTGAACGCCTCCACGCCGTCGGGCTCGACGAGCTTCACGGCGGGCTTCTTCTGGGGCGGTGACCTCGTCCTCAGGTCGGAGTACCAGGCGGCCAACCTCACCTGCCCGCAGACGAACGAGCAGGAGATCTTCTACATGCTGGTGCCCGATCCCAACGGGATCATCAACGGGAACGCGCGGTCGGTCGACATCGTGCGGCAGAATACGCGCGGCACGATTGCGCACGAGTTCCAGCACATGATCAACCAGGGTCGGCGCCTGCTGAACCCGGCTGTCGACAGCACCGAGAAGCCGTGGCTCAACGAGGCGCTGTCGCACCTGGCGGAGGAAATCGTGGGCCGGGCGTACAAGGGGTTCGGCGACCTGCAGGAGCTGTCGTACTCGGACGTGAACCCGAATCCCAACGCCGCCGACGACTACAACGCCTTCTTCAAGCAGAACCTGCTGCGCCTGCGGACGTGGCAGACGCGGCCCGACACGTCGTCGCCGATCTCGATCAAGGCGATCAACCAGCTGGCGCCGCGCGGGGCGGCGTGGCAATTGCTTCGATATGCCGCCGACCACTACAGCGGCGGCAACATCAAGGCGTTCCTGCGTGGCGTGGTGGGCGGCCCGGACGTCGGGCTGCGCAACCTGCTGCAGCACACCGGGGCGCAGTACGACGACCTGCTGGCCGGGTTCCTGGTGAGCCAGTACACCGACGGGGCCGGCGTGCCGGGCCTGTCACCGCAGTTCACGATCCCGACGTGGAACATCCGCGACGCATCGGCCGGGGCGAACAACGGCACGTTTCCGCTGCTGGTGACACCGCTGCCGAACGTCATCGCCACGCAGTCGCTGTCGGGGTCGGGGAACTACTTCCGCCTGACGCGGCCGGACGCCTCGCCCGAGACCACGTTCCGGATGGTGGCACCGAGCGGAACGCTGGTGGGCTTCAGCGCGGCGCGCGTGTACGTGGTCCGCCTGCAGTAGCCGCCGCCGGCGGTCAGGCCTCCCGGAGCGCGCTCATCGGGGTCTCGCGAAAGACGTCGCGCCCGGCCAGGAGGCCGATGCCAACGGAGAGGAGGATCATGGCGCCGGCGATGGCGAGGGCCGCGCCGGCCGCCGGGTGGAACGGGCGGTCGAAGATGAAGTGGAGCAGGAGCCAGGCGCCGCCGAATGACAGCAGCATCCCGGTGAGGCTGCCGAGCACGCCGAGCAGGGCGTATTCGCTGAACAGGATACGGGTGATCTGGCGCCGGGTGGCGCCGAGCGTCTTGAGCAGGACGCCCTCGCGCACGCGGTCGCGCCGCGTCGCCGAGACGGCCGTGAAGAGCACCGGGATGCCCATCGCCAGGCTGAAGATCGCGAGGAAGCGGATCGCCAGCGTCGCGCGCTCGGAGATCTGGGCCACGGTCTTGCGCACCTGGGACAGGTCGATGCTGGCCACGTTGGGGAAGCGCCTGACGATGCTCGCCTGCAGCGTGGCCACCGCGGTGTCGCCGGTCGCGCGCACCAGCAGGGCGAACATCTTCGGGGCCGGCTCGAGTGCGGCCGGCTCGAAGACGGCGAAGAAGTTCGCCTCGAAGCGATCCCAGTCGATCTGGCGCAGGCTCGTCACGCGCGTCACCACCGGAACGCCCTGCACGTTCCAGGTGATGGTGTCGCCGAGGGCGACGTGGAGCGAGGTCGCGAGGTCCTGGTCGAGCGACACCTCGTACGGCGGGCCGTCGCCCTCGCCCGAACGGCCGGTGGGAAACGTCCCGGCCACCAGCTTCTCCGCCGACGTGAGGTGGTCGCGGTAGGTGGAGCGGTATTCCCGTCGAAGGCCCCAGCCTCCCTCGCGACGGCGCGTCGAGTCGCCCAGGATGTCTTCGGTGGACCGGCCGTTGATCGAGGCGATGCGCATCGTCACGATGGGCGTCTCCTCGATGACCTCCTGGGCGGCGGAGCGCACCAGCGAGTCGACGCCGGGTTGCTGGTCCTCCTGGACGTCGAAGAACACGAGATTGCCGCGCGACTCGAACTCGAACTGCTGGAACTGCGCGAGCAGGTTCGTCTGGACCAGGAACAGGGTGGTGACGAGAAACGCGCCGAACCCGAGCGACAGGATCACGCTGCGGGTCTGGTTGCCCGGGCGGTAGAGGTTGGCGACGCCCTGCCTGACGACATACGGCCAGCCGCGGCGCAGGGTGCGACGCGCGAGCGTCGAGAGCGCCCAGGCGCTGGCGGCGAGCAGGCCGACGGCGACGGCGATAGCGAGGCTGAAGCCCGCGACCTCGACCGGGGAACGCGAGCGCGTGGCGGAGAGGCCCACCACGGTGAGCGCGATGACGGCGTTCACCGCGAGGCGCAGGCCGTCGCGGCGGCCGCCGGCGAGCGGCGCGGGGTCCTCGTTCCGGCGCAGCGCCTGCAGCGGCGAGATGCGCCGCAGCGTGATGAGCGGGCGGAGCGCGAAGGCGAGCGCGATCCAGAGTCCGAGGAGCATCCCCGTGGCGATGGCGGCCGGCTCCAGGCGCACGGTGACATCCACGGGGAGCAGGTCGCGCACGGCACCGGGCAGCAGGAACTGGATCCCGATTCCCAGCGCGGCACCGATGGCGGCGCCGAGCAGCCCCATCGCCGCCGCCTGCGTGGCGTAGATGACCATCACCTGGCGCGTGGTGGCGCCCAGGCAGCGCAGCACCGCCACCGTGTCGATCTTGTGTGTCACCCACGCATGGACGCCGCTGGCGACACCGACGCCACCCAGGAGCAGCGCCACCACCCCGACGATGCCGAGGAAGTTCGACAGGAGCTCGATGCCGGCGTTGAGGCTCCCCTCGAGCCGGCCGATCGAGCGGCCGCGCATCTGCAGCGGCTCCAGTCGCGGCCCGAGCTCGCGCACAAAGCGCGATGGGTCGCCGGAGGCCAGCCTGGCGTTGGCCTCGAAGGAGGCCCGGCTTCCGGTCACGAGCAGCTTCGTGTCGGCGAGGTACTTCCCGGCGATGTACACCCGCGGCCCGATGGCCGCCTCCATGCCGCGGCTGGCCGGCGCCGACGCGATGGCGCCGACGAGCGCGAACTTCTCGTAGCCGATGGTGATGCTGTCCCCGACGTGGACGTCGAGCGCGATGAACAGCGCCGGGTCGGCGACGGCGTTGCGCCCCTGCTGGACCTCGCCCCAGTGGCCGGAGGGCACGGTGGTGATCTCGCCGTAGAGCGGGTAGGCGTCACCCACGGCGCGCACCTGTGCCAGGCGCGTGCGCTGGGTGCGTGGGGCGAACGTCATCGAGGCGAACGTCGTCACCTTGGCGATGGTCACGCCGCTCTGCGACAGCGAGTCGAGCAGCGAGTCGGTGGCGGGCGTCCAGCCGTCGCGGCGCGAGAAGATCGCGTCGCCACCGAAGAGCGCACGCGACTGCTCGTGCACCGACCGCATGACGTTGGCGGCGAACGAGTCGATGGCCACCAATGCCGCGACCCCGAGCGAGATCGACGACATGTACAGCAGCAGGCGCCGCCGCGCCGAGCGCGACTCGCGCCACGCCAGCGAGAACAGCGGCGCGTGCATGGCGCCGCGTGGTGCCGGTGTCGGCGACGGCTGGCCTGTCATGCGGGCGATCCGGGCGTCGTGGCCCCGTCTCCCGGCGCCGTGTCCTCCACCAGGACGCCGTCGCTGAGGCGGATCAGCCGCGCCGCGTGTCCGGCGAGCCCGGCGTCGTGCGTCACCAGCACCACCGTGGACTTCGACTCGCGGTTGAGTTCCTCGAGGAGCTCCACGATGCGTCCGCCGGTGACGCCGTCGAGGTTGCCCGTCGGTTCGTCCGCGAACAAGATGCGTGGCCGGTTTGCGAACGCGCGCGCGATGGCCACCCGCTGCTGCTCCCCGCCCGACAGCTGGGACGGGAAGTGCTCGACGCGATCGCGCAGTCCGACGCGGTCGAGCAGCTCCGCGGCACGCTCCCGCGCCCCCGAGTCGCCCCGCAATTCCAGCGGAACCTGCACATTTTCGAGCGCGGTGAGCGTCGGGATCAGTTGAAAGGTCTGGAACACGAACCCAACTTTCTCGCCGCGCAGTCGGGCGCGGTCGTCCTCGCTCATCGCCGTGAGGTCGGCGTCGTCGAGGAGCACC
This sequence comes from uncultured Gemmatimonadaceae bacterium, assembly GCA_963761075.1. Lineage (GTDB taxonomy): Bacteria > Gemmatimonadota > Gemmatimonadetes > Gemmatimonadales > Gemmatimonadaceae > CAVXFN01. Next base: position 3,648,230 of record CAVXFN010000004.1, on the reverse strand, counting down.
TTGCCGCGGGTTGGCAGGTCGAGTCCGGCCAGCAGGCCCAGAAGCGTCGTCTTGCCGCTGCCGGACGGTCCGACGATCGCAACGAACGCTCCCTGTGGCACCGTGAACGACACGTCACGCAGGACGGTCAGCTTCTGCGTGCCACTGGCAAATTCCTTCGTGAGGTCCTTCGCGACGAGCATGCGACGATTCGTGATGGTGCTGGCCGTCCTCCTCGCGGGATGCGCGGCGGATCAGTCCGGGAAAGATACCGCCGGGGACGCCGGAGGTCGCGGCGCGGCACGGATGCGTGAGCCGGTGGCAGAGGCCCGCGATTCGGCGGCCGCTCCGGCGCCCGCGGCGGAACGTCCCGCGCGCGCCGACGAGGCCGTGCTCGTCATCATGGGGACGTCCCTCACGGCGGGGCTCGGTCTCGATCCCGACGAGGCGTATCCCGCGCTGCTGCAGGACAAGGCTGATTCCGCCGGCTATCGCGTCCGGGTGGTGAATGCGGGACTCAGCGGCGAGACCTCGGCCGGCGCCCTGCGGCGCGTGGACTGGCTGCTGCAGCAACGCGCCGACCTTGTCATGCTGGAGACAGGTGCCAACGACGGCCTGCGCGGGCTGAACATCGACTCCACGCGCGCGAACCTGCGTGCGATCCTGCGGAAGATCCGCGCTGCCAAGCCGTCGGCGACGCTCTTCCTCGCCCAGATGGAGGCGCCGCCGAATCTCGGCGATCGCTACACCGGCGCCTTTCGCGCAGATGTTCCCGGCCGTGGCCCGCGAGGAACAGGCCACGCTGGTGCCGTTCCTGCTGGATGGCGTGGCCGGCATTCCGCGCCTCAACCAGGGCGATGGCATCCATCCCAATAGCGTCGGCGAGCACATCGTGGCCGACAACGTGTGGAAGGTGCTGGCGCCGTACTTGGCGCGATACGGGAAAGGCTCGTAGGCTCCGAACCCATCGCACTCCTCGAGAGGACCATCCCATGATGTCGCGATTCCCGTCCAGGCGCCTGACGACACTGCCCGCCCTGGCCATGGCGCTCACGATCGCGAATGGCGGATTCACAGTCGGGCCCGTTCCCGGCGCAGGGGCCGGGAGGGCGGCGGCACGGCCGCAGGCCGCCAGCGGGGTGCCGTCGCTCGCCGAGCCGTCGCTCTCCCCGGACCGGTCGGAGATCGCGTTCGAGTCGGGAGGCGACATCTGGACGGTGTCGTCGCAGGGCGGCGTCGCGCACCTGCTCGTCTCCGACCCGGCCTTCGACCATCGCCCGCTGTACTCGCCCGACGGGACGCGGCTGGCGTTCGTGTCGACCCGCACCGGCAATGGCGACATCTACATCCTCGACCTGCGGACGAGTGCGGTCACGCGGCTCACGTACGACGACGGCTCGGACCAGCTCGACGCCTGGTCGCGCGACGGCCGGTGGATCTACTTCTCGTCGTCCAGCCAGGACATCGCGGGCATGAACGACGTGCTGCGGGTTCCGGCGGCCGGCGGCACGCCGATGATCGTGGCCGGCGACAGGTATGCGTCGGAGTTCTGGTCGGCCCCGTCGCCGGACGGCCAGACCGTCGCCATCGCGGCGCGCGGCAACGCGGTGAGCCAGTGGTGGCGCCACGGGCACAGCCACCTGGACATCAGCGAGCTGTACGTGGTGCGTCCCGGCGACCCGCCCTCGTACACGAGGGTGAGCGACGGCACCGAGGATGCGAAAGAGATGTGGCCGATGTGGTCGCCGGACGGACACGCGCTGTACTACGTGAGCGACCGCGGTGGCAGCGAGAACCTCTGGACGCGGCCCCTTGGCGGGGCCGCCGAGCGCCTGACGAGTTTCGGTGACGGGCGCGTGCTGTGGCCGCAGGCGTCGCTGGATGGGCGCGCGATCGTCTTCGAGCGCGACTTCGGCGTCTGGCTGTACGACACCAGCACGCGCCAGGCCCATGCGGTCGCCATCTCCCTGCGCGGCGCGCCGTCGATGCCCAGCGTGGAGCACCTCGCCCTCACCTCCGGGTTCCGGGACCTGGCGCTCTCGCCCGACGGCCGGAAGGTCGCGTTCGTCGCCCGCGGCGACGTCTTTGCGGCGCCGTCGCGCGACGCCGGCGCGGCGGCCCGGGTGACCTCGACTCCCGGTCCCGAGCAGGGCGTCGCCTGGCTGCCGGACTCGCGACGCATCGTGTACGCCTCGAGCCGCGACGGCACGTGGCGCATCTACCTCTACGACTTCGCGTCCCGGGCGGAATCGCTGCTGACGCCCGATGGCGATGCCATCCAGCCGACGATCTCCCCCGACGGCAAGTGGCTCGCGTACTCGCGCAACGCGCACGAGCTGCACCTGATGGAGCTGGCGACACGGGCCGACCATCGTGCGGCGACGGGGCAGTTCGACCGTCCGCCGTTCGTCGGCTCCGATGCGTACGCCTTCTCGCCCGACTCGCGGTGGCTGGCGTTCATCTCCACGGAGCCGCGGGGCTTCGAGAACGCCTTCGTGGTGCCGGTGGCCGGCGGGGAGCCACGCCAGGTGAGCTTCCTCGCGAACTCGTCAGGCAACGCGGTGGACTGGAGCCCCGACGGGACGTTCCTGCTGGTCCTGTCGAACCAGCGCACCGAGTCGCCGCAGCTGGCGCGCGTCGACCTGGTGCCGCGCGCCCCGGCGTTCCACGAGGATGCGTTCCGCGCCCTGTTCCCCGGCGACTCGTCAGGCGGACGACGTCCGGCGGCCCCGGCGGGGGCCCCCCGCGACTCGGCGCGCGCCCCGCGCACGCCGCCGCGCACGGAGATCGACTTCGCCGACATCCGCCGGCGCGCCAGCCTGCTGCCGACGCGCGTCGACGTGCAGCGCATGCGCATCTCACCCGACGGCAAGCAACTGCTCCTCACCGGGAGCGCCGCCGGCCAGACGAACCTGTGGCTGCTGTCGCTGGACGAGCTGGCGCCGCCGGCGCAGGCGTTCCGCCAGCTCACCACCTCGTCGGGCGGCGAGCAGGGCGCGCAGTGGTCCGCCGACGGGAAGGAGATCTGGTACCTCGAGGGCGGGCGGATCCAGGCCATGAACGCCGAGTCGCGCCAGGTGCGACCACTGGCGGTGACCGCCGAGCTGGACGTCGACTTCGACACCGAGAAGATCGAGGTCTTCCGCCAGGCGTGGAGCTTCCTGCGCGACAACTTCTTCGACGGGACGATGCACGGTGCCGACTGGAACGCCGTCGGTGCGCGCACCGAGCGGCAGGTCGCTGGCGCGCGCTCGCCTGACGAGATGCGGCGCATCCTGTCGCTCATGATCGGCGAGCTGAACGCCTCGCACCTCGGCATCGGCGGCGGGGGAGGTGGCACCGCGCCCGCGGTCGGAAAGCTCGGCGCCGGCTTCTCGCGGTCCGAATACGAGCGGTCGGGCCGCCTCCGGTTCGAGGACATCATTCCGCAGGGCCCCGTTGCCCGCGACGTGAAGGCGGGCGAGTTCCTGCTCGCCGTGGACAGCACCACGCTCACGCCATCGAGCAACCTCGACGATGTCATGTCGCACTCGGTCGGGCGCCGGGTGACGCTGCGCATCGGCGCGGCGGACGGTAGCGCCACCCGCGACGTGGTCGTGCGGCCGGTGTCCACCGGCGCCGAGAAGGGCCTGCGCTACCGCGCGTGGGTCGAGGAGCGTCGCGCCTACGTCGAGCGGGTGAGCGGCGGGCGGCTCGGCTACGTGCACATGCTGGACATGGGGGCCGGCTCGCTCGCGCAGCTCCTGGTCGACCTCGACGACGAGAACCAGTCGAAGGAGGGCCTCGTCATCGACATCCGCAACAACAACGGCGGCTTCGTCAACTCATACGCGCTGGACGTCTTCTCGCGACGGCCCTTCATGACAATGACTCCGCGCGGGCGGCAGGAGTACCCGGCGCGGCAGCAGCTCGGGCAGCGCGTCTTCGACCGGCCCACGGTGCTCGTCGTGAACCAGCACTCGCTCTCGGACGCCGAGGACTTCACCGAGGGCTACCGGACGCTCGGACTGGGACCGGTGGTGGGGGAGCCGACCGCAGGCTGGATCATCTATACGTCCAACGTCTCACTGCTGGACGGCACCACCGTCCGGCTCCCGTCGACCAGGATCCGGGACCACGAGGGGAAGGACATGGAACTTCACCCGCGGCCCGTCGACGTCCGGGTGGACCGGCCCGTCGGCGAGTCGTATACGGGGACCGACTCGCAGCTCGACGCGGCGGTGAAGGCGCTTATTGCCAGGCTGCCGAAGCGCTGAGGCCGGCCGTGGAAGCGGATTCGTCAGCGGCACTTGAATTACATGGCGAGACAGCGTAAGATGCTATGCTAATTCAACTTACGCGATCGACAGACAACGTCATGAGAGCTGTGAAATAATGGCTATTCCTGCCACCCAGATCCGCCGCGGTATGGTCATCGTCTACGAAGGCGCCCCGTGCCGCATCATCGACTTTCGCCACCACACGCCGGGAAACCTGCGCGCGATGGTCCAGGCGAAGCTCAAGAACCTGAAGAACGGCAACAACTTCGAGCATCGCTTCCGGGCCGACGATTCCATCGAGAAGGCGTCGATGGAGACGCACGAGCTCGAGTTTCTCTACCAGGGTGGTGACGTCTACCATTTCATGAACACCGAGAACTTCGACCAGCTCGAGATGGACGCCGAGGCGCTGGGAGACAACGCCCAGTGGATGGTGCCCAACATGCGGATCATGGCCGAGTTCTACGAGGGCCGTCCCATCGGCATCACCATGCCCGGGGTGCTCACCTTCGAGATCGTGGACACCTCTCCGGTGATGAAGACCGCGACGAAGACGTCGTCGTTCAAGCCGGCGAAGCTCGAGAATGGCGTCACGATCAACGTGCCGGAGTTCATCCCGGCGGGGGTCCGGGTTCGCGTGAACCCCAACACGGGCGAGTATCTGGAGCGAGCGAAGGACTGACGCATGGTGTCGCGCCGCCGGTTCATCGAACTCGGCGCGTGGGGTCTCGGGGCCGTCGCGACGTCGACATGCCTGCCCAGGGCGGTCCACGCGGCGGCCCTCGCACCTGACGGGCGGCTCTCGGCGCGACCAGGAAAGCCCACGGGAAGTACCGCTCCCGGGAAGCGCCCCTTGGGGCTCGGCGAAGATCGCGACGGGCTTCTCTACGTGCCCCAAGGCTACGCACCGGAGAAGCCGACGCCGCTGGTGTTGATGCTCCATGGGGCGAACGGCACGCCCGAGGGGGGCATGCGGCCGTTCGAGGGGCTGGCCGACGAGCACGGGCTGATCCTGCTGGCGCCGGCGTCCCGCGGGGCGAGCTGGGACATCCGCTACGGGGAGTTCGGCGTCGACGTGGCGTTCATCGACAGGGCGCTGGGAGAGGTCTTCCGGACCTGCAGCGTCGACCCGGCGCGGATCGCGATCGAGGGCTTTTCCGATGGCGCCAGCTACGCGCTGTCACTGGGGCTCACGAATGGCGATCTCTTCGGTCGGGTGATCGCGTTCTCTCCCGGTTTCATGCGGGTCCGGACGGCGTACGGAAAGCCCCCGATTTTCCTTGCGCACGGCACCCGCGATACGATTCTGCCCATCGAGGACACGAGTTACCGGCTGGTGCCCTCGCTGAAGCGGAGCGGGTATGCGGTGCACTTTCGCGAGTTCGAGGGCGGTCACATGGTGCTTCCCGCCATTGCGAAGGAGGCCGTGGAGTGGCTCGGGAACCGGCGTGCTGGTTGATTCGCAATTTCGTGCTGTTTAAGATCATAGGCTTCGCCGGAATGTCCGGAGGAGCGGTGCTTCCGGTGGCGGCGAATTCGTCGGGCCGGGTGTGCCACCCGGCGGTGTGTTGGGACGCCTCGCCGGACCATGGTGACTGTAGCTCAATTGGTTAGAGCACCGGACTGTGGCTCCGGGGGTTGCGGGTTCAATTCCCGTCAGTCACCCTCGCAGTGGTGGAGCAGCGCCGGAGCGTTCGCGGAAGCGGGAGCTTCCGGTGGCGTTCGGGTGGTCGCTCCCGGGGTGACGTAGGTCGGTAGCTCAACTGGTAGAGCACTGGTCTCCAAAACCAGCGGTTGGGGGTTCAAGTCCCTCCCGGCCTGTAGTACCGAGAGGAGCAGGGGGCGGGTGGTTGGAGGGGAGTCGGGGCGGACGGTTGCGTTCGCGTCGGACGGATCGAGACAGACGTGCCGCCGGGCCGGATCGGCGGCACTGGGGAGCGGCGGTATCGTCTAGAGGCCCAGGACACAGCCCTCTCAAGGCTGGAACACGGGTTCGAATCCCGTTACCGCTATGCGCTGCTTGAAAGTCGACGGATCGCGAGAGCGGGATGGGGATGCGTTGTCCCTCCCCGAGGCATGACGGCCCCATCGTCTATCGGTTAGGACGGCACTCTTTCAAGGTGCAGAGAGGGGTTCGACTCCCCTTGGGGCTATCGGGTGGCGCCGCGGCGCCGGAGTGCGGGAGTCGTCAGGTGTTGTCGTGGTGGAAGGGGGCTGTAGCTCAGCTGGTTAGAGTGCCGGTCTGTCACACCGGAGGTCGCGGGTTCGAGCCCCGTCAGCCCCGTGGTACTGCAGTCCGTCGGCCGGTGGCCGGCGGGCTGGTTGCATCGAGGCGCACGTGCACGGGCGCCTCGAGTTGCCCTGGTGGTGAAATTGGTAGACACGCCATCTTGAGGGGGTGGTGCCGAAAGGCGTCGCGGTTCGAGTCCGCGCCAGGGCATACGCCGTGCGCAGGTCGAAGGGGTGCGCGGCAACGACACGCGCCAGCGTAGCTCAGTGGTAGAGCACCCGATTCGTAATCGGGCGGTCGTCGGTTCAATCCCGACCGCTGGCTCTGAATGCACGACGAGGCGCACCCGTGAGGGCGCGCCTCGTTGCGTTTCAGGCCCGCTGGACTCCTATCCGGCCGCCACGAGGCTGTCGCGCCGGCGCACTGCCGCCAGGAGCAGCAGGGGCAGCGCCAGCGCGAGCCAGACGACGTTGCGCAACGACGGGCGCGGATGCACCGTCGGCGGCCTAACGCCACTGGCGAGCCAGTCGTGTGTCCAGGCGCCCATCTCGCCGCCGGTGGCGCGCGAGAACGCCACGTACGGCGCGGCGTCGGAGGTCCAGAACCTGGCAAACCGGCCCGGGCCAAGGTCCCTCGCCATGTCGGCCAGCAGCCGCGAGGCGTCGACGTCGACGGGCAGGATGCTGGTGTATCGCAGGTCCGCGATGAATCCCGGCGGCATCGCCGCTTCGGGGTCGAGCGCCGGCTGGTTCTGCGGATACGTCGAGGGACGCACCGCGAGAGCGTCCAGGCACGCCTCTGAATCACCCGCCAGGCACCTCGCCGCGCTGGCCGACGCAGGGTAGGGCGTGGACAGGACGGGCGCCGCGTCCCTGTCGGTCGTGACGAGCCCGGCGTCGCGCGCCATTGCCCAACGCGTGCGGTCCAGCCACGCGCCGATACCCCGCCCGGGCGTCCCGAAGGCGGCGATGAAGCCGCACGGCCCTAACGAGATGCGGGACAGTTGCGCGTCCCCGGTCGCCCCGAGACGCGCCAGCGAGACGCAGCGCCCGCCAGTGGCGGCGGAAGCGCGAAGAACACCTCCACCGGAGGCCGCCGGAGACCGGTCGACGCACCGGCGAGGACGGACGTGGTGTCGAAGTAGACGAAGAGCGCGCCGCGTTCGGCGGATGCGCGCTCGCCGAGCTGCTTCCAGAGCGACTGCGCCCCGGAATCGACGCGCGCGCGCGCCGCGGCCGGCACCGAGCCGTCGACGATGACCGCGGAGCCCGGCGCAGCGCGATCGGCGGCGCGCCAGCGCGCGAGCGCATCGAGGGCGTCGTAACCCCGGATGGCGGCCGAGCGACGACCTGTCGCCGCCCGGAGCTTCACGAGTTCGCTCCAGTAGCGCCCTTCGGATGCCGACGTGGCCACCGGTCCTTCACTGCGCGAGAAGGGAAGGACGACGACGGCGACAACGAGGCAGGCGAGGGCGACGAAGCCCGCCCAGCGCAGCGGTTTCAGCTCCATGATCCCCTCCGGACGATGGCGATTCCCATGAAGACGCCGCACCAGGCGAGCGTGAACGCCACCGTGCCCGGGGTCACGGCCATCTCCGACGGCCGCGCGGCGTCGAGCCGCGCCATCCAGCGCGACACGACCGTGTCGAGCGGGGCGTTCGCGGCCGCGGCGAGCCGATCCACGATCGGACCGTGCGCCTCGATCATTCGCTCGTAGGCCCCGGAGCCACCGGCTCGCAGCACTTCCTCCACGAAGAGCTGCCGGTTGAGCGACGAGAGCGGATACGGGACGCGATCCGGCGGTATGGCATGCGCTGCGCGCGAACACGCCGCGACGTCACCGCTGGCCCGGCACCGTTCGGCACTCGCCACTGCCGCCGAGTCGGTGCGCCGCACCGCCACCCGGGCCAGCACGTCGCGGTAGTCGGCGGCGTCGTACCACGCGTCGAGGCGTGCCGCCGGCGCCGACGTGATGCCAAGACTCGTCAGGCAGCCGGCGACGAGGCCGGCGCGACAGGCGCGCACCGAAGACGAAGCTGTCGTGACCAGTTCGACGTACGCCTGCGACCAGCGTTCGGCCGCTGCATCGCGCAGGGGAAGCCTCGGCACCGTCAGCCATGCGACCAGTGCCGAATCGGCGCCGTCGAGCGCCACGCGTTCCGCCAGGTCGACGAGCGTGATGCGGAAATCCTCCACCGTGGCCGGCGTGCCGTTGGCCACGGTAATGGTGGGCGAGTTCACCTGCGCACTGTCCTGCCGGAACCAGGTCCGTGCGCGCCAGGCCTGCGACGTGAAGGCGGATCGCGTCCGCCCCGAGTCGGCGCCGAACTCGGGCGTCCGGGTGGCGAGTCGCCGGCGCAGGGGGGCGCCACCGCGCCGGTCGACGAGCGCCGACGCCTCACGAGCGGCTGCGCGCACCCGGTCGGCGAGCCGCGGGTCGCTGCGCACAATGAACGCGCCTTCCTTCACCTCGACCCAGGTGTGCTGGCGCCGCATCTCCAGGCGCGCCGCGCGCACGGCCGCGTCGCGCTCGCTGCGCAACGAGTCGTAGTGGGCCACGACGCGCAGCGCGCTGTCGCGCCAGCCTTCGGCCGCGTGCTGGGCGCCGGCCGCGACGGGAACGGCCAGCAGCAGGGCGAGCGATGCGCCGGCGGGAATCCGCACGGGCCTAGACATCGAACAGCGTCCACCGGCCGAAGAACACGCCGAATGGCCCCGGGTGGGAGACGAGGAAATTGCCGGCGCGCGTGAACAACTCGCGCGAGGCCGGGAGCACCACCGAGGACGCCGCGGCCAGCAACAGGGCCACGAGCAACACGAAGAACACGACCTTGGCGCGCCGTCCGGCGGAGTACCGGAGCGCGAACATGCAGGAGTGCGCGAGCCAGGCCGCGAGCAGCGCGCGCAGCGCGAGGGCCCCCGGGTATGCGCGGATCGATGGCGGCACGTCGACCTGCCCCGCCGTGAGGGCTCCGCCAATCCAGATGGCTGCCGCCGGCAGCGCCAGCAGCGCGAAGGCCGCGAGGGCGCGCAGCGTCAGGAATCGCAGGCGTGTGACCGGGAGCGAGAGGGCGTAGACGTGTCCCACCCTGTCATCCAGTCCGTATCCCTGCGCGGCGACGACGGCGCCCGTCAGCAGGGCGAGACCGAGGCAGAACTGCCCGACGAGCTGGCCGCCGGCCACGAGGTCGGTGGCGGACGGCGTGCCGAAGTACGGCAGGGCGAACCAGAACAGCAGGAGCGGGATGGCGAAGCCGACGACCGTGAAGAAGGCCAGCAGATCGCGGCTCCAGCGCCACTGGACGTAGAGCAATTGGCGATACATCAGGCGGCCCTCCCGTTGACGGTGCGCGCGGCGCGCAGGGTTTCGACGAAGCTCTCCTCGAGGTCGAGGTCGACGACTTCACGCAGTGCGATCGAGCGGCCGGCGAACCAGCCGCGCATCTCGTCGCGCCAGTCGCGCACGATCCACTCCTCCTCGCGCCCGGCGCCACTGCGTCGGGCGAGGATCCCGAACGGCGCCGGGATGGCGAGGTCGACGGGGCCGCCGTTGACGCGCAGCAGCTTGATGCCGCCACGGAAGGCCTGCATGGGCATCTGCGCCACCAGCCGCCCGCCGTCGAGCACGCCGATCCAGTCACAAATGCGCTCGAGTTCGTGGACGAGGTGGCTCGAGACGAGCACCGTCGCATCATGCGCCGAGACGTAGTCGAGCAGCTCCGAGAAGACGTCCCGCCTGACGACGGGATCGAGCCCGTCGGCGGGCTCGTCAAGGATGAGCAGCTCCGGGCGGGTCGCGAGGGCCAGCAGCATCATCAGCTTGCCGGCCTCGCCCTTGGAGAGCCGCCCGACCGGCTGTTCCGCGCGCAGGTCGAAGCGCCGGCGCAAGTCGTCGGCGGCGCCCGGGTCCCACGTGCGGTAGAAGGACGCGTGGTAGCGCATCGCCTCCTGCACCGTGAGCATCGGGTACAGGTGGAGGCGCTCCGGCACGTACCCGATGCGCGCCAGGGCGTGGTGCGCGCCGGCCGGGATGTCGTGCCCGAGAACGCTGATCGACCCCGATACCGCCGGCAGCATGCCGAGCATGAGGCGGATCGTCGTGGTCTTGCCCGACCCGTTGGGACCGAGGAAACCGTACACGGCTCCCTGCGGCACCGTCATGTCGAGGTCCCGGATGCTGAAGTGCTTTCCGGCGCGATAGGCGAGCGCGCCGATGCGGATGGCGTCGGTCATGAGATGGTGGCTCCGAGCTCGGCGTCGATCACCTTGCGGAGATCGGTGGCGCAGATGGAGAGGCGGGCCGCCTGCTCGAGCAGGGCGCGGACGAGTCGGCGCGCTTCCTGCTCGCGCGCGCGGCTCCTCCGTTCGCTGGAGACGGCGGCGACGAACGTTCCCGAACCCTGCCGCATCTCCACGACGCTTTCACCTTCGAGTTCCCGGTAGGCCTGGACGACCGTGGCGGGATTCACGCGCAGTTGCGCGGCGAGGGTGCGCACCGAGGGAAGGGCATCGCCTGCCGCCAGGTCACCGGCGGCGACCGCCACGCGAATGCGCGAGGCGATCTGGGCGTACATCGGGATGGGGCTTCTGGAGTCGAGTCGATTGAACACGGGAAGTGTATTGGTGTCGTGATACAGTACGACTCACTTCCCGGGGCGTAACAACGGCGGCTCGGCCGTGGTACGCGAAGGCCGTCCGGGTGTGCGATGGATCACGCAAGCGTGCGCGGCGCCGGACCCGGACGAGAAACAGCGGGCCGCGTCCGCGATCAGCGATCGGGCAGTACGATCACTGGCGGCGTTCCTGTCGCCGGCCGCGTGAACGACGTGCCGCTCGCCGTGTAGCCCGGAACGAAGCCGCCGTGGCTCAGGAAGAACTGCCCGTCCTCGACGCCCATGAAACGATCGAGCCGGTCGGCCCGCCCCGTGGCGTCATGGGTGAACGTCGCCGTCGTCAGCTCCCGCCACGTTCCGTCGGCAAGCCGGATCCACTGCGCGCCGTAGCGCGCCTTCCGGCGCAGGTGCCCGGTACTGCCGCCGAAGTCTTCACTGAACGAGTAGAGGCGCCGGAGTCCCTGGCCATCCTTGGCGGCACGGAACGACGCGATCATCTGCCACGCCTGGCGCTCCGGATTGAACCACCAGCCGGTGTAGTCGGTGAAGGTGCCGTCAGGGTGCGCGGTCACGAAGAAGCGTTGTGTCGTGCCCGTCTTCCAGGGATAGACGAGATGCGAGTGCCCGCCGGTCCCCTCGTTGCCGAAGACCGTTGCCACGACGCCGTCGCCCCTGGCCAGCAGCTGCGTGTAGTTCTCCGGCGCGACAGTGCTTCGGTCCTTCGCCGTAGTGCCGCCCGCGGCATCCCAGACCGAGAAGATGATGCGCCGCTCGCTGGGGGAGATTACCTGCATCCCGAAGTAGCCGCGGGCGAAGCCGCACGCCATGTAGTACGTGTCCACCGGGTCGTCGACGGCGGTCACTTCACTGTAGAAGCCGGTGATGAGCGCGCCGCTGTCGGTCGGGAAACGGAGGTGCACGCTCGCTGCGTTGCGATGTGGATCGAGGTTGAAGTGCGCGCTCGCCGAGGCCGGTCCGGCGATCACCAGCGCACGCACCTCGACGAGCGGCGCCGGTGCACCATCGGCGATTGCGAGGTCGAATCGCACGTAGCCGGTGTCGGCAATCGTGAACGTGCCGAACGGCACCTGCACCTCGGCGCCTCCGCCGCCAGCCATCCCATCGCGATGCTCCCCGGCAACGGTGAGACGGAGCTTCAGTGGAGTATCGTTCGGCGGCCTCACCACCACCGCGACGTCCACGATTCCACTGGTCGTGAAATGGCCGAACCAGGCGAGGCCGGAGCCCGTGTGCGCGAACGGAAGCAGCGGCCGACGCAGTGAGACGTCCACCGCGTCGGGATCCGGGACGAGATATGCGGTGTACGCCGGCACGCGCAGCGCGGTCGGGGCACCAGCCGCCGCCAGGAAGGCGAGCGCCGCGATTCGAGCGCCCTGGGCGGAGAACAACGGGATGCGCATGTCGGCAAACGGTTCGAGTAGCCGCGCGACCGGAGGACGAAGGGCACCTCAAGGACTGGCGACGCCGGTGGTCCGCCGGGCAATCTGTCCCTTCGGCCGCCGCCGCGCAGGTCGCCAAGGCGGGTGCGTGGTGCCATGGCGACTGCCCGCGCGTAAGCCGATGCCGTCATTGCGCGAGCGGTGACTGCTCGTCGCCGGGCCTCCGGGAGCCACCACACGCCGACCTGTTGCGGCCTTTGCGGAGTCACTAAGTTACGGCCTCACAGATCCTTGCGGGCGTAATTCAGTTGGTAGAATGCCAGCTTCCCAAGCTGGACGTCGCCGGTTCGAGTCCGGTCGCCCGCTCTTCCCGATCGTCGCACGGTGCCGAGGCTCAAAGCGACCAGAGCCTCCCGTGCACCGGACGATGCGCTCCGTCACCGGCCGGTACCGGGCGCGTCACGGCAGCTCCCGTCCCGTTTCACGTCCGTGATGCGCGCGTCAGCTTGGCCGTAGCGCGCGGGACACCCGCGAGACGACGCCGACGCATCGGACGTTGCGGGGGTCCCGATAGTGAAGCGACGATCGGGAGGCTCAGATGAAATGCCGGGGCAACTTGCAGGTGGTCTTCTTCCTGCTGCTCGCTGCAGCGTCGTCCGGATGTGCGTCGACGCTGCCGGCGCCCGGTGCCGCTACGGCCGATCGCGCCGCGCACGTGGGCGAGCGTGCAGCTGCGCCGACTGTGACAGCGCGCGGATCAACGTCGAGGTGCGCCACAGCCGTCCAGGCCGACGGCGCGCCGGGAGAATTCGAGGTGGCGCGGCTGAGGAACCTCAATGCGTTTCCCGTCATCCTCGACGTGGTGTTTACAACCGGCGACATGCCCGACTCGGAGGGCTACGTGCCGCGCGACACGCGCAGGCTGAGCCTTGCCGCTGCCGGCGACCCGGCGGCAGAACGCATGGTGGTGCTCTCACTCTCACGCGTCGGTGCGGCGCGGGTGGCAGCGGTCGAGCGGTTCTGACGCGCACCGAACGGCGCGCCTGCGGGCGCTACAGCGTCGCGGAGCGGAAGACGAGTCGTTTCGTGCCTTCGGAAGCGGCGACGTAGAGGATCACGATCCCCGCCATGAGGAGCGCGACGTCCAGTGGCAATGGCGTCAGTCCCATCGGGGCGGCGAGCGGCGACCACGGGAGCAGCAGCGTTGCCGTCGCCACCGCGACGCTGGAGACAACAAGCCCGGCGCCGGGAAGGCTCCTGAAGAACGCCCGGCGCGTGCGGATCACGAGCAGGACGAGCAGTTCAGAGAGCACCGATTCGATGAACCATCCGGTGCGGAAGACCGCCGGCGACACATGGCGATGGAGCAGTGTCCCGAACGTCAGGACGTCGAAGGCCGAGCTCACGAGTCCGAAGGCGACCATGAACCGCGCGATGTCGCGATTGCTCCAGCGCCGTGGGCGCCGGGCGAGTTCCGGGTCGAGCCTGTCGGTCGCGATCGCCATCGCCGGAAGATCCGTCAGCACGTTGATGAGCAGGATCTGCGCGGGAAGCAGCGGCAGGAAGGGCGTCACCAGCGACGCCGCCGCCATGCTGAACATGTTCCCGAAGTTGGCGCTGATGGTGATGTAGATGTACTTGAGCGTATTGCCAAACGCCCGCCGGCCTTCACGCACGCCGCGCCCGAGGGCGCCGAGGTCCTTGTCGAGCAGGACGATGTCGGCGGCCTGGCGGGTGACGTCGGTCGCCGACTCCACGCTGATGCCGACGTCCGCGGCGTGCAGCGCCGGGGCGTCGTTGATGCCGTCGCCGAGGAAGCCAACGGCGAGTCCGGCCTTCCGCAGCGCGACGATGATGCGCTCCTTCTGGTTCGGCTCGACCTCGGCGAATACCGACGTTCGGGGAGCAATGCTCACCAGTGCGGCATCGCTCATGGAACGCAGCGCGCCGCCGGTGACGACCTCCCCGGGGTCGAGGCCCGCCAGGTGCGCCGTCCGCGCGGCGACGAGACGGTTGTCCCCGGTGATGAGCTTCAGGGTGACGTTGAGCTGGCGAAGCTCCTCAAGGGCCGTTGCCGCGGATGGCTTGAGGGGGTCCTCCAGGCTGACAAGTCCGAGGAACGTCATGCCCCGCTCGCTCTCCCTCGTCACCGACTCGTCAGGCGCCAGCGCCCGCCACGCGACGCCGAGGCAGCGATAGCCATCGGCACCGAATCGTGAAAAGCGGGTGCGGAGCGTGTCGGCGACCTCGCCGATTGGCAGGCGCGCGCCCGCGCCGTCTTCCGCGTCGGTGCAGGTCTCCAGCACGTTCTCGAAGGCGCCCTTGGTGATGAGGATCCGCACGCCATCGTGGTCCGCCACGACACTGAGGCGCTTGCGGATGAAGTCGTACGGGATCTCGTCCAGCTTGCGGTATGCGCCCGCGTCCGCCTGGGGCAGGGCACGGAGCGCGGTGTCGATGGGATTGGCGAAGCCCGACTCGAAGCATGCGTTGAGGTGGGCGTAGAGCAGGGCCTTGGCGCTGGGGCGTCCCAGGGGATCCTCCACCGCGTGCACCCGCACCACACCCTCGGTAAGCGTGCCCGTCTTGTCGGTGCAGAGCACGGACATCGCCCCCAGGTCCTGGATGGAGGCGAGCCGCCGCACGATGACGCGCTCGCGCGCCATCCGGTGGGCACCGCGCGCCAGCGTCACGCTCACGATCGCCGGAAGCAGTTGAGGCGTGAGCCCGACCGCGAGGGCGAGCGTGAACAGGAGGGCGTCGATGACGGGGCGGTCGAGCGCCACGTTGATCGCGAAGATGATCACCGTGAGCACCAGCGCGACCTCGAGCAGGAGGTACCCGAAGTGTCGCACGCCGCGCTCGAACGCCGTCTCCGGCGGGTGCAGCGCCAGGCGGCGCGCGATGCCGCCGAATTGAGTCGACGTACCGGTCCGGACGACGAGGGCCGTTGCCGTACCGCTCACCACGTGAGTGCCGGCGTGCAGGACCCCCGACCGCTGTGCGAGTGGCGTGGAGGCGGCGCTCGTCGCCGGCCCCTTTTCGGCGGGGAACGACTCGCCTGTCAGCGCGGCCTCGTCGACGAAGAGGTCCCGCGAGTCGACGATCCGTGCGTCGCCGGGCACGTTGGCTCCCGCCGCGAGCCGAACGATGTCGCCCGGGGTGACCTCCTCGACGGGCAGCTCGACGTCGGCGCCGCCGCGCACCACGGTGGCGGTGCTTCGAACAAGGGCGAGCAACGCGGCGACCTCGCCGGCCGCCCGGCGCTCCTGCCAGAAGCCCAGAATCCCGCTCACGACGACGATGAGCGTGATGATGGCGCCGTCGGTCCGCTCGCCGAGCGCCATGGAGAGGATGGCCGCGACGAGCAGCAGCAGGGTGACGGGACTGCGGAACTGGTCCAGCAGGATGCGCGGACCGCCGCGGCGGCGAGGCGACACGGCGACGTTCGGCCCGAACTCCCGCCTCCGCTCCGTGGCCTCCTGTACCGAGAGGCCGGTGGGCGAGCTTCCCAGGGACTCGAAGAGCTCCTCGAGCGGGACACTCCAGAATTCCGGTGCTGCGCCGGGAATGGGCACGTGGCATCCACGAAGGACGGCGCCGGTCGTGAGGTCACGTTCCGGCGTGCCTTGAGGGAATGCGATCGGGTTTCGGCAATCAAGAGGCGAACATCCCCGCGACGATGGTGACCCGGTTCCGGGTCGCGCTGCAGCTGCGCAGTGCCCGGCGCCGACCAGCAACCCGAAGCCCCGCCGGGGCTGTCTCATGGCAGGCCCCCCGCGAGTGGGTGACGGGCAAGTCGCCGAAACGCCGGGGGCCCATCGCCTCGTAGGGCCGGGTGCGCGGTTCGTCCCTACGAGGTTGGTCGGGATGCCGACCGCCGCGTTCATTGCCAGGAGTCCGAGTGCCTCGAGCCTCCACTTGCCGCACACGCCTTTCCAATCCGGCGATCCGATTGCCCCGGCGGCGCTGCCACTTCCGGCGGTCCCGCTGAGCCAGGCGACATCCCCCGGTCGCCGGGCGCTGGCCCTGCGCAGCGCACTCCTCGTGTTCGCGGCGTGGACGGCGTACGGCGCGGTGCACGCCGCGTTCTGGCTGGCGACGGGCGACTTCATGTCCGGGTGGTGGCTGTGGGTCATCGCCACCGCGATGGCGCTGGCCTGGACGTGGGCGCTGATCACACCAGTCATTTTCCGGGTGGCGAACCGGTTCACGCCCGCGCGCGCCGGGTGGTTCGCCACCCTGGTGGTGCACGGAGTGCTGTTCTCGGCGATCGCCATTGGCATGTCGGCGCTGCGCCTGGCGTGCCTGGTCGCGTTCGCGGGGCAGGAGTGGACCTCCTTCGCCGCCCGTACGGTCTTCTGGCTCGACGTCAACCTGTTCACCTACCTCACGGTGGTGATGACGGCGCGCGCGGTGTATTCGCACCGGCGCTATGTCGACAGGCTGCTGCGGGCGCACGTGCTGGAGACGCAACTTGCGCGCGCCCAGCTCCACTACCTCGAGCTGCAGCTCCAGCCGCACTTCCTGTTCAACTCGCTCAACGCCATCCAGGAGCTGGCCCACGAGTCGCCTAACGCCGCGGAACGCATGCTGCGACGGCTGCACACGCTGCTGGGGCTGTCGCTGGAGCGGAGCGGGCGCGACGAGGTGACGCTGGGCGAGGAGCTGGCGGCGCTCGACCCGTACCTCGACATCCAGCGCATCCGCTTCGACTGGCTGGCGGTCCGCGTGCAGGCCGACGAAGAGGCGCGCACCGGGCTGGTGCCGCACCTGATCCTGCAGCCGCTGGTGGAGAACGCCATCCGCCACGGCCTCTCGGTGCGCCCGGCCCCCGGCATCATCGACGTGCGCGGCGCCCGCCGCGGCGACCGCCTGGTGCTCACCGTGCGCGACAACGGCGTCGGCCTGACGCCGGCGACGCACCGCAGCCGCCCCGGCATCGGGCTCCGCAACGCCAGCGAACGCCTGCGCCAGCTGTATGGCGGCAACCATCGTTTCGACCTGCGCGAGGCGAGCGGCGGTGGCGTGATCGTGGAGATCGACATCCCGTTCCGCGAATCGGTGCCGGCGGCGAGCGGGTTTCCGCGGAGCTCGGCCCCGGCGGAACCGCCGGTGCCGCCGATGTCGGTGGACGACATCTCGTCGTGGCCGACGGGAGAGTTCGCGGTGGAGGTGCTGCGGCGCGACGACCTCCCCCTGCCACGCTCCGAGCCACGTCGCACGACGCCCGTCGCCCGACCGGCGGTGAGCGCCGAGGGCGGTGCCGACGACGCGACGCCGCCGGCCGTGCCGTTGCGGGAGGACGGCGGGCCGCCCGAGGCGCCGCCGGCGCTGTTCACGCTGCGCACCTGGCTCTCGCTGGTTGGCGTCTGGTTCGGCGCCGCGGTGCTGTGGACGCTGCAGATGCAGGTGTACTGGGAGCTTTCGGAGCCGACCATGGCGCACTGGGATTTCTCCATCGCGCGCATGCAGCTCGCCGGCGCGATGTACTGGATCGCGGTGTCGGTGGGCGTGCTGTACCTGGCGCGCCGCTTCCGCATCACGCAGCGCCGGCTGGTGCCGCACCTCGCCATCCACCTCGGCGCCGCCATCGCATCGGCGTTCGGGTTCCTGTGGGTGCTGCAGGCGGTGAAGCTGAGCACCGAGCCGATCCTGAGCCCGTTCAACCTCAACCCGCTGACGGGGAACTTCTTCCTCTACTTCGGGCTGCTGGCGTGGTCGCACTCGCGCGACTTCGTGTCGTGGTACCGCGCGCGCGAGCTGACCTCGGCCGAACTCACGTCGCAGATCGCGCGCTCGCGATTCCAGGCGCTGTGCGTGCAACTGCGGCCGCAGTTCCTCCTGGGCACGCTCGACCTGCTGGCGCGTCTGGTGCACGTGGACGTGCCGCGCGCCGAGCGGCTGATCGCCCGGCTCGCGGACGTGCTGCGGCTCACGCTGGACACCGCCGGCGACCACATCACGACGCTCAAGCAGGAGCTGCAGCTCGTGAGCGCGAGCGTGGAGGCGCACCGGCTCGGCATCCGGCCGGGGGTGATGCTGGAGACGGAGATCGATCCGCTGGCGCTGCCGACACAACTGCCGAGCCGCCTGCTGACGACGATGGTGGACGACCTCCTGGCGGCGGGCATCGAGGAGGGGAGCGCGGCGCCGCTGGCGATCCGCGTGAGTGCGGAGCGCGCCAGCGACGCCACGCGCGTCCGCCTGCACGGCGACACCACGTGGCGGCGCGCGGGCGCCGACATGCACGCGTGGTGGCGGAAGAAGAGCGCCGCCGAGGCGGCGGTGGCCGACGCCGGGCCGCTGGTGACGGTCGCCTTTCCCGACCGGGCCACGGCGGTCCTGATCATTGCCGACGAACCCTTGGCCGAGCGGGCGGAACCCGCCGCGGCCTGACCATCGAGGAGACGAGCCATGCCGATGCGCGTGTTGATCGTGGATGACGAGCCGATTGCCCGGCGGCGGATCAGCCGGCTGTTGCGGCTGGAGGACGACGTGGAGATCCTCGACGAGGTGGGGAGCGGGGCCGAGGCGGTGGCGGCCATTCGCGAATCGCACCCGGACCTCGTCTTCCTGGACGTCCAGATGCCGGACATGGACGGCTTCGGGGTGGTCTCGTCGTTAGGTGACGGGCCGCTGCCGCAGGTTGTCTTCGTGACCGCGTACAACGAGTACGCGGTGAAGGCATTCGACGTGAGCGCGGTGGACTACATCCTGAAGCCGTTCGATCCCGAGCGGTTCCGGGCCGCGTTCCAGAAGGCGCGGAGCCAGCTCGAGCAGAAGAGCTCCGCGGAATCGGGGCGCCGCATCAAGGCGCTGCTGGAGGAGGTGCTTGGCGAGGAGCGCGCCAGCGCGCTGGCGGAGCGGAGCAGCAACGGCAACGGGGCGGCGCCGGTGAGCGTGCCGCGGGCGCGGTACCTGGATCGCCTGATGGTGAAGCACGACGGGCGCGTGTTCTTCGTGAAGGTGGCGGACGTCGACTGGTTCGAGGCATCGGGGAACTACGTGCGGGTGCACGTGGGGCGGGTGTCGCACCTGATCCGGGAGACGATGCACGGCATCGAGGCGCAGCTCGAGCCCAACCAGTTCGCTCGGATCCACCGGGCGGTGATCGTGAACCTGGACCGGATCCGGGAGCTGCAGCCGTGGTTCGCGGGGGATTACATCGTGATCCTGCGCGACGGGCGGCAGCTCAAGCTGAGCCGGACGTACCGCGAGGCGCTGCAGAACCGGATGCACCGGATGGTCTGAGGTGGGGCGGGGGCGGGCGGCGTGCGGCAGGCCGGGGCGCACGCGCCCGCCGGAAAGCGGATCCGCGGGGCGACCCCGCCTGACGCGGCGGCGACGTGGCTGGGGGCACGCGAAAGCGGCTGAGGGCGGCGGCGAGCGAAACGCATGGTGGGGGAATCACGTAGTATTCGACGTGGTCGCCTTCTCTTTCACGGGTTTCCTGCCATGTCGCTCATCAAGTTTCTGCTCTTCGGCCTGCTAGCGCTGTGCGTGCTGTTGCCGGCGGCGGGCATCATGATGCTCATCGGGCTGCCTGTCGTGGCGGTGCTGGGGATCCTGGCGCTGCCGGTGCTCGCGCTGCTGTTCGTTGTGGGCCTGCCCTTCCTGATCATCTTCGTCGTTGCCGCGGTGGCACTCGGCCTGATCTTCGGCCTTGTCGGTCTGGTCGTGGGCCTTGGCATCGTGGCGCTGAAGATCGCGCTGTTCATCGCGCTCCCGCTGTTCTTCATTGCCTGGCTCGTGGACAAGGCGATGGGGGGGCGTCGGAAGGAGCGCGTGCAGCAGTTCTGACGGCTGGCAGTGCCGGCTGACGGTTCCGGCTGGCCGGTCGGATGGAACGGACAGCCCGGAGGTGCCACAGGCGCCTGCCGGGCGGTCTTGGTTGTAGGGCGGGGAGGTGGGGGTTAGGTTTCGCGGCCTGAGTCCGGTTCACTATGGGCCGGAAGACGGGACGTAGCGCAGTCCGGTAGCGCACCTGAATGGGGTTCAGGGGGTCGCGGGTTCAAATCCCGCCGTCCCGATTGATCGCAGGATGGTAGGAAGTAAGGTGTTGTGGGCCAGCGTCCGACGTTTGGATTGCTGGCCATTTTTCTTCCTGTAATTGCCCGGCAATCACCGCGAGTCGGCTCGCGCGCCGGGCGATCCGGCGGCATCGCCACGTCGCGAGCTTCGTCGCACGAGCACAGGCGCTACGGCAAGCTTCGCTATCGCGCAGACCAGTTGTGAGGGTCCCTCCGCGGCCGCTCCAGTCTAATGCAGACAATCGGGCCGGGTCGTTCACGGACCTGATGATCGGGAAGTAGCGGCGATCGAGAGCGGCGCGCGCCGCTCTCGCGAGCCGCGGTCGTCACGCCTGCTGCTCCGAGGGCCTCACGCTCGACAGGCGCCCAGCCTGCCGTGCCGCGCGACTGCGGAGGCGGGGACGGATCGTGCTCAGCACCCGCTCACTCGCGAGTCACGATTCTACTGTGCGGCAGTTGCGACGCCCGCACGCCCGCACGCCCGCACGCCCGCACGCCCGCACGCCCGCACGCCCGCGCACTCCCTCGAACATGACATCGGCATCGAGTCCGACAGCGTCGACCGCGCCGTACGGGAGGGAGATCCTCTGGAGTTCCGGGGCGTCGTCAGCGACCGCCTCGTCGAGACCCCAGCGCCGGGACCCGCGAAGGCTGGCAGGGCATTGCCGCGGGCGTCGACCCGCCCCAGAGGGTGTGGCGGTATCCGGCCGCGTTCTGCGTTCACGGATCTGGAAGCGCCACGGCCTCTGAAGGGGAAGGCCCCTCCGCAAGCCTGTGACGATCTCCACCGGAGGCGAACGCACGTGCGGCCACCAGTCGGGACGCCCGTCAAGGCGCTCTCACGGTCGTCGGCCGACGACGCTCCTCGCTCCCGGGATCCTTGTCGCCCACTGGGAGGAGCAGCAATGCCGTCCACACGAATCTGGTTTCCTCGCTCGGTCGCCGTCGCGGTGATGTTCACCCTGCTCGCCTGTGGCGGCGGCGACAAGCAAGTCATTACGGGACCCGGCCTCGGCAACGGCGGAGAGGTCGCGGCGGCGCTCAATGGCGCGAGCTTCTCGAGTATCACCACCACCGCCGTGTACGACGCGGTAAACAGTGCGATGGGCTTCTCGGCGACCGGGCTCATCGGATCGGAAACGTGGGTGATCACGATCGGCGCGAGCCCCATCTCCGGGCCTGGCACCTACACGTTCGACCTGGGGGGTACACCGAGCGTGTATGGCGGCGTCGCGAACTCGAAGACGGGTTGGAGCACGCCACAGGCAGCCGCCTCCGGGACGCTGAAGATCACCACGCTCTCGGGTTCGCGCATGGTCGGCACATTCAGCTTCACCGCTGACTATTCATCAGGAGATGCCACCGGGGCCCCGGGCCCGGTCTCCGTGACCAACGGCTCCTTCGACATCGCGCTGCCGTAGCGACGGGTCGTGGCTGGTGTGCCGTGGCTTGATGAAACGGCCGGCGGGCGCGCGACAGCCCGGGCCACCTGCCGCGACGGGCGCATCGGTTGACCGCCATATCTTGACAATCATACTATAGGCCATAGGTTCCGCGGCGTCCGACTTCAGCGGAGCCGCGAGTGGCCGACCCCAACGCCGACCCCAACACCGACGTCATCCAGGGCACCCTCGACATGCTCATCCTCAAGACCCTGAGTCTCGAGGCCAAGCATGGCTACGGCATCGCCCGCCGCGTCGAACAGCTCTCCCGCGGCGTCTTCAAGGTGAACCCGGGCTCGCTCCTCACCGCCCTGCAACGCCTCGAACGCGCCGGCGCCATCGACGGCGCGTGGCGCCAGAGCGAAAGCGGACGGCGCGCCCGTTACTACACGCTGACGCGCGCGGGCCGGAAGCAGCTCGACGCCGCGGCCGCCGACTGGAAGCGACGCGCCTCCGCCGTCGCCAGGCTCCTGGCTGCCGAGGGCTGACGGCATGTCGCTGTGGCGCACGATGACGTCGGGCCTTCGCACGCTCTTCAGGCGCACGCGGGCGGACGAGGACCTCGACGCGGAGGTGCAGGCCTTCCTCGAGGCGGCGCACGCCGACGAAGTGGCGAGCGGCGCCGACGGCGCGCAGGCGCAGCGCGACCTGCGCCTGGCGTTCGGCAGCACCGCCAGCATCCGCGAGGAGGTCCGCTCGCACGGCTGGGAGCACTACGCCGGCGAGGTGCTCGCCGACTGCCGATACGCGCTGCGCGGCCTGCGCCGGCGTCCGGGATTCGCCATTGTCGCGGTGCTCACGCTCGCCCTTGGCATCGGCGCCAGCACGGCGATTTTCAGCGCGGTCTGGCCGATCCTCTTTGCCCCGCTGCCGTATCCCGGTGCCAATCGCATCGTGATGCTCTCCGATTACGGCGAGGAGAACCAGCCCATCGACGTCACCTTCGGCACCTTCCACGAGCTGTCGCAGCGCAGTCGATCGTTCAGCGCGCTGGCGGCGACCGATCGCTGGCAGCCTGCGCTCATGGGGGTGACGGAGCCGGAGCGACTGACCGGCGCCCTCGTAACGGCCCGCTGGTTCCGCACGATGGGAGTGGCGCCGGCGGTGGGGCGCGACTTCGACGACGCCGACGATCGTCCCGGCGCACCACGTGTGGCGATCGTGAGTGACGCCCTGGCGCACCGTCGCTTCGGCGGTCCTCGCTCTGTGCTCGGCCGCACGATCCAGCTCGACGGCGACGACTTTGCGGTGATCGGCGTGATGCCTCCGCAGTTCGAGGACGTGCTGACGCCGTCCGCCGAGGTCTGGGCGCCGCGGCGGTACGAAACCAACGCGCCGTTCATGAGCGCCGAGTGGGGCCACCACCTTCGGGTGCTCGGCCGGCTCGCGCCCGGCGTCTCGCGAGAGGCGGCCGCACGGGAGGTTGCCGCGATGGGCGCCACGCCGAGCCCCGCGTTTCCCCGTCCGCCGTGGGCCGGCATGGAGAACGGGCTCGACATCCGGCCGCTCCAGGCAGCGGTCACGCGCGACGTCCAGCCCGCGCTGCTGGCCATCCTGGCGGCCGTGGCCCTCCTGCTGGTGATCGCCGCGGTCAACGTCACCAACCTGGTGCTCGCACGCAGCGCGCAGCGCCGCGGGGAAATTGCGCTCCGCGCCACGCTGGGTGCGGATCGGGTCCGGCTCGTTCGCCAATTGCTGACCGAGAGCCTGCTGCTGGCCGTGTCCGGCGGCGTCCTCGGCGTTGCCACCGCCGCCGCGTCGCTGCGCGTCCTGGCGAACCTCGTTCCCGCCGGCGTCCCACGGGCCGGCGACATCCACATCAACGCGGCGGTGCTCCTGTTCGCGCTTGTCGTGACGTTGCTGACCGGCGTCGCCGTGGGGATCGTGCCCGCGCTACGGAGCACGAGTCGCAACCTGCACGACGACGTGCGCTCGGGGGCGCGGTCCACCGCTGGCCTGCATCACGCGCTGCGCCGGACACTTGTCATCGTCGAGGTCGCGCTGGCCCTGGTGGTGCTTGTGGGCGCCGGGCTGATGGTGCGCAGCCTGGCGCGACTCTTCGCCACCGCTCCCGGCTTCACGACGTCTCGCGTGCTCACCATGCAGGTCGAGCTCGCGGGGCATCGCTACGACTCGGACACCACTCGCCAGCAGTTCTTCGAGATGGCGCTCGACGCGGTGTGGGCGGTGCCGGGCGTCGAGGAGGCGGCCTTCACAAGCCAACTGCCGCTCAGCGGGGACCTCGACGGGTATGGCGTGGCATTCGCGTCGGTGGTGCAGCGGGATCCCAACGGCGTGGCGAACGCGCTGCGCTACGCGGTGACGCCCGGGTGGTTCCGCGCCATGGGCATTCCGCTCAAGCGGGGACGACTGCTCACCGACACCGATCGTCCGGGGAACACCGAGGCGATCGTCCTCAGCGAGTCGTTCGCGCGGCAGGTGTTCGGCACGCGGGACCCGATCGGGGAGCGCGTGCGCGCCGGTCCCGACATTGGCGACACGACGCGCGCGTGGGGCGTCGTCGTCGGCGTGGTCGGCGACGTGAAGCAGACCTCGCTCGCTCTCGGCGCGGAGAACGCATTCTACGTGACGATGGGACAGTGGGCGTGGGTCGATCGCGTCCAGTCGCTGGTGGTCAGGTCGAGCGGCGATCCGCTCGCCCTCGCACCGGCGATCAGGCGCGCCATCCTGTCGGTGGACGCGGACCTGCCTGTCTCGCGCGTGGCCACGATGGAAGCGCTTGTGGACCGGTCCGAGGCGCAGCGGCACTTCGTGCTGACGGTCTTCGCAACGTTCGGCCTGGCGTCGCTGGCACTGGCAGCGATCGGGATCTTCGGCCTGATCGCGGGCGGCGTGGCCGAGCGGATGCGGGAGCTGGGCGTGCGCGCAGCGCTGGGGGCGTCACGAGGGAGCATCTTGATGCTTGTGCTTCGCCAGGGCATCGGGCTCGGCGTCGTCGGCATCGCGATCGGAGTTCCGGGAGCGGTGCTGGCCAGCGTGCTGCTGCGAACCCTGCTGTTCGGGATTTCGCCGGGCGATGTCGCGACCTACCTCGGCGCTGCGGTGCTTGTCTTTCTCGTCTCGCTCGCCGCGTCGGCGATTCCGGCGTGGCGCGCCGTGCGTGTGGACCCGGCGGCCGCACTTCGGGCGTAGCGAAGCGCTCGCTGGAGTCACTACACCAGAGCTTCCTATCAGCCTGGGCGAGCGCGGGGTATCTTGCGACTCGCCGCCCTGCCCAACGCGATATTCAGTGACGCGTTGCGACGAACGGCTCCGCACATGGCCTGCGCATCGCCGCTTCGGGCGCCTCCAGGCCCTTCGATATTCCGGCCCTCCACGCGAGGAGTCCCTCTGCACCGAGCGCCCGCCATGGGTGCCAGTTGCGGCATGGCCCGGCGCGACGCGCCCGCAATGCACTCGAACGACACGGGACGACGACGATGACGTCACGAACCAAGGCACCGCTCTCGCGCGAGATGCTCACCCGCATGAATGCGTACTGGCGGGCGGCGAACTACCTCTCCGTCGGACAGATCTACCTCTACGACAATCCGCTCCTGCGAAAGCGGCTCACGCCCGAACACATCAAGCCGCGCCTCCTCGGCCACTGGGGGACGACGCCGGGGCTGAACTTCATCTACGTGCACCTGAACCGCGCCATCGTACAGCGCGACCTGGACGCGATCCTAGTCGTCGGTCCTGGGCACGGCGGCCCGGGCATCGTCGCCAACACCTATCTCGAGGGCACCTACAGCGAGCTGTATCCCGAGGTCGCACGCGACGAGCCCGGCATGAAGCGGCTCTTCACGCAGTTCTCGTTTCCCGGCGGCATTCCCAGCCACTGCGCACCGGAGACGCCGGGGTCGATCAACGAAGGCGGCGAGCTGGGCTACAGCCTGGCGCACGCCTATGGCGCCGCGTTCGACAACCCCGACCTGCTCGTGGCCTGCGTCATCGGCGACGGCGAGGCGGAAACTGGCGCCCTGGCCACGAGCTGGCACTCGAACAAGTTCCACAACCCGGAACGCGATGGCGCGGTGCTGCCGATCCTGCACCTCAACGGCTACAAGATCGCCAACCCGACGGTCCTGGCGCGGCTGGGCGACGGCGAGCTGAACGAGCTGCTGCGTGGCTACGGCTACGATCCTGTCACTGTCGAGGGCGACGACCCGGAGCCGGTGCATCAGCGCATGGCGGCCGTGCTCGACACGGCGCTGGACCGGATCCGGAGGATCCAGGCGAGTGCACGATCGAAGGGATTCCGTGAACGCGTTCCCTGGCCGGTCATCGTGCTGCGCACGCCGAAGGGCTGGACGGGGCCGAAGGTCGTCGACGGCGTCCGCATCGAGGGGACCTTTCGCGCGCACCAGGTGCCGCTCGCGGAGGTGCGCACGAAGCCTGCACATCTCCGGATGCTGGAGCGGTGGATGAAGAGCTACCGCCCGGCCGAGCTGTTCGACGAGGACGGCGCTCTGCGTCCCGAACTCGCGGCGCTGGCGCCGAAGGGCGACCGCCGCCTGGGTGCGAATCCCCACGCCAACGGGGGCCGGCTCCTGCGCGACCTCCGCATGCCCGATTTCCGCGAGTACGCGCTGGCGGTGCCGGCGCCGGGGAAGGTGCGCGGCGAGGCGACGCGGGTCACCGGCGCGTTTCTGCGCGACGTGATAAAGGAGAACTGGGACGACCGCAACTTCCGCGTCTTCGGCGCCGACGAGACGGCATCGAACCGCCTGACGAGCCTCTTCGAGGTCACCGACAGGCTGTCGACCGCCGAGATCCTCGCCAGCGACGACCACGTCGCACCCGATGGCCGGGTGATGGAGGTCCTGAGCGAGCACCTCTGCCAGGGGTGGCTCGAGGGATACCTGCTGACGGGGCGGCACGGGTTCTTTTCCAGCTACGAGGCGTTCATCCACATCGTCGACTCGATGTTCAACCAGCACGCCAAGTGGCTGAAGGTGACGCGCACGATTCCCTGGCGGCGCCCGATCGCGTCGCTCAACTACCTGCTGACGTCGCACGTCTGGCGCCAGGACCACAACGGCTTCAGCCACCAGGATCCCGGCTTCATCGACCACGTGGTGAACAAGAAGGCCGACGTCATCCGCGTCTACCTGCCGCCTGACGCGAACACGCTCCTGTCGGTCGTCGACCACTGCCTGCGCAGCCGGCACTACGTCAATGTCATCGTGGCCGGCAAGCAGCCGGAGCTGCAGTGGCTCGACATGGACTCGGCGGTGCGCCACTGCACGGCCGGCATCGGCATCTGGGAGTGGGCCAGCAACGACCGCGGCAGCGAGCCCGACGTGGTGATGGCCTGCGCCGGCGACGTCCCGACGCTGGAGACGCTTGCCGCGGTCGAGATCCTGCGCGAGCACTTTCCCGAGCTGAAGGTGCGGGTGGTGAATGTGGTCGACCTCATGACCCTGCAGCCACAGAGCGAGCATCCGCACGGACTCAGCGACGGGGAGTTCGACGCGATGTTCACCACGAGCAAGCCGATCATCTTCGCCTTTCACGGCTACCCGTGGCTCATCCATCGGCTGACGTACCGGCGGACGAACCACGCCAACCTGCACGTGCGTGGCTACAAGGAGGAAGGCACGACGACCACCCCCTTCGACATGGTCGTGAGGAACGACCTCGACCGATTTCACCTGGTGGGCGACGTGATCGACCGCGTGGCCGGCCTGCGGGTACGGGCGGCGTATGCGAGCCAGTACCTGCGCGACAAGCTCGTGGACCACAAGCGCTACGTGCGTGTGTACGGGGAGGACATGCCCGAGATCCGTGACTGGCAGTGGAAGGGGGGCGCCGGCGCGGCGCGGCATTCCGGCAACGGAAAGCCCTCGGCCTCGCGTCGACGCCCGGCGCGGAAGGGGCCGGCGCTGCGCCGCCGCTGACATGGCTGCCCCGCACGAGCTCGTCTTCCTGCTCGACGTGGACAACACCCTGCTCGACAACGACCGCGTCGAGCAGGACCTGCGCAAGCACATCGAGAAGGCGTTTGGCGCCGAGCGCCAGCGGAGCTACTGGGAGATCTTCGAACGGCTTCGCACGGAGCTGGGCTACGCCGACTACCTGGGGGCGCTCCAGCGCTACCGGGTCGAGCATCCCCCCGATCCGCAACTGCTCGACATCTCGCTCTACCTCGTGAACTACCCGTTCGCGGAGCGGCTGTATCCGGGGGCGCTCGAGGTGATTGCACACCTGCGGAAGCAGGCACCGGTGGTGATCCTCACCGATGGCGACGTCGTCTTCCAACCGCGCAAGGTGGAGCGCTCGGGACTCTGGGACGCCGTTTCCGGCCAGGTGCTGATCTACATCCACAAGGAGCAGATGCTCGACGACGTGGAGCGATGGCATCCCGCCCGTCGCTATGTGCTCGTCGACGACAAGCTGCGAATCCTGAGCGCGGTGAAGGAAATCTGGCGCGACCGCGTGACGACTGTCTTCGCCCGCCAGGGGCACTACGCGCTCGACGCCGCGACCGTGCGCCAGTATCCGGCGGCGGACGTGTCGATCGAGCGCATTGCAGAGATGCTGCGGTGGCGAGGCGATGCGCTCACCACGGCGGCCGCGCCCGGCCTGGAGCGTGGCGATCGGTGAGGGGCCAGCGGTGACGACGACCTCTGGCGCCTCCCGCTCCGCGCTGCCGGCGTCCGGTGCCGGGGGCGTGCCGCCCGGGCCACGGGGGAGCGCCGGTGCCGCGCCGGGCCTCACGAGCGCCGCGGCGAACGAGAAGCTCGCCCGATTCGGATACAACGAGCTGCCGGCGGAGCGGGCGAACCCGCTGCTGAAGTTCCTCTCGTATTTCTGGGGACCGATTCCCTGGATGATCGAGGTGGCCGCGATCCTGTCCGCGGTGGTGCGCCACTGGGAGGACTTCGTGATCATCGTCGCGCTGCTGCTGATGAACGCGGCAGTCGGCTTCTGGGAGGAATTCCAGGCGGGGAACGCCATCGCCGCGCTCCGGGCGAAGCTCGCGCTGACCGCCCGCGTCAGGCGGGATGGCGCGTGGACGACGATTCCGGCGCGACTTCTCGTGCCAGGGGACCTCCTGCACGTCCGCATCGGCGAGATCGTCCCTGCTGACGCGACGTTGCTGGCGGGAGAGCCTGTCGAGGTCGACCAGAGTGCCCTGACCGGGGAGTCGCTGCCCGTGGAGCGCAAGGCGGGCGAGACGATCTACTCCGGCTCGGTGATCCGCGCGGGCGAGGTGGACGCCAGCGTCGTCGCCACCGGCCAGCAGACGTTCTTCGGAAAGACGGCACACCTGGTGCAGTCGGCGCACACGGTGAGCCACTTCCAGCGCGCGGTGCTGCGCATCGGGGACTTCCTGATCATCGTGGCGCTGGCGCTTGTGACGCTCATTCTTGTGGTGGCGCTGTTCCGCGGCGACGACATGCTGACGACGCTGCAGTTCGCGCTCGTGCTCACTGTCGCGGCGGTGCCGGTGGCGATGCCCGCGGTGCTCTCGGTGACGATGGCCGTCGGCGCACGCACGCTGGCGCGGGAGCAGGCCATCGTCACCCACCTGGCCGCCATGGAGGAGCTGGCCGGGCTGGACGTGCTCTGCTCCGACAAGACAGGCACGCTGACGCAGAACACGCTGACGCTTGGCGATCCGTTCTGTGTGCGTGGTGCCGGGGCCGCCGAGGTCATCCTTGCGGCGGCGCTGGCGACGCCGGCGGAGAGCGAGGACGCCATCGACGTCGCGGTGCTGGGAGGCGTGAAAGACCCGCGGGCGCTCGAAGCCTACCGACTCCTCCACTTCCGCCCGTTCGACCCGGTGCACAAGCGCACCGAGGCCACGGTGCGAGGACCCGATGGCGCGCAGTTCTCGGTGGCCAAGGGCGCCGCGCAGGTCATCGTTGCGATGGCCGATGGCGATGCGCACGCCCGGAGCGAGGTCGAGGCCGCGGTGAGTGGCTTCGCCGCGCGTGGCTACCGGTCGCTGGGCGTGGCCCGGGCCGGCGCCGACGGCGTGTGGCGCGTGCTCGGCGTGCTGCCCCTGTACGATCCGCCGCGCGCCGACTCCCGGGCAACGCTGGCGACCGCCGCGGAGATGGGGGTCAAGGTGAAGATGGTCACCGGAGACCAGCTTGCCATCGCCCGGGAGATCGCGCAGCAACTGGGGCTCGGGCAGAACATCCTCGACGCCTCCGCCCTTTCCGGCGCCAGGGCACATGAGTCCGGGCAGCTCGCGATGGCCATCGAGAAGGCCGACGGATTCGCGCAGGTCTTTCCCGAGCACAAGTTCCACGTCGTCGAGGTGCTGCAGGGAAGGAACCACATCGTTGGCATGACCGGCGACGGCGTGAACGACGCGCCAGCCCTGAAGCAGGCGAATGCCGGCATCGCCGTCTCCGGCGCGACCGACGCGGCGCGCGCCGCCGCCGACATCGTGCTGATGACGTCCGGGCTCTCGGTGATCGTGGACGCCATCAAGGAAAGCCGGAAGATGTTCCAGCGCATGAACAGCTACGCGGTCTACCGGATCACGGAGACGATTCGCGTGCTGCTGTTCATGACGCTGTCGATCCTCGTCTTCAACTTCTATCCCGTCACGGCGGTCATGATCGTGCTGCTGGCGATCCTGAACGACGGAGCGATCCTGTCCATTGCGTACGACAACGTCCACTACGCGAACCGGCCGGAGTCGTGGGACATGCCGGCGGTGCTCGGCCTCGCCAGCGTGCTCGGCCTGACCGGTGTCGTGGCTTCGTTCGGGATGTTCTACCTGGGCGAGCGCGTCTTCCACCTCGACCGGCAGGTCATCCAGTCCTTGATGTACCTGAAGCTCTCCGTCGCCGGACACCTGACGATCTTCGTCACGCGCACCCGGCGATCGTTCTGGACCATCCGCCCGGCGGCGATCCTCTTCTGGGCGGTGGTGGGCACCCAGCTCATTGCCACGCTCATTGCCGTGTATGGAGTCTTCATGGCGCCGATCGGCTGGGGATGGGCCGGGTTCGTGTGGGCGTACGCGCTGGCGTGGTTCGTGATCAGCGACCGCGTGAAGGTGGCGACGGCCAGGAGCTTCGATGCGCAGTCTCCCGGGTTCCTGGGAAGGATGCAGCGCGCGGCCTGAGCGTGAAGCGATGCGTGTCCGGAGCGGCGCGCCGAGGCGTCAGGGGCGTCCCCGCGCGACTCCGATGCGGAAGATCTCGGGCACGGCGCGGCATGAGCGAATAGCGCGTGGCGACAGTGCCCGGCCGGCGCGTCGCGGGCGCGCTCCCGGCCGGCGGCGCCTCGTCGACGCCGAGCAGGCGGCGGGCGTGCCGCGCAAGCACGACGTCCTCGTCGGTGGTGATGACGCGCACCGTAGCGCGGCTGGCGTCGCGCGAGACGACGGCGGCGTTGTCCTCGTTGCGCCCGGCGTCGACGGCGATGCCGAGTTCGTCGAGGCCGCGCGTTATGCGGTCGCGTACCGGTGCGCTGTGCTCGCCGATCCCGCCGGTGAAGACGAGGGTATCCAGACCGCCGAGCGTGGCGATGAGCGCGCCGAGCGAACGCCGGGCGAGGTGGCAGAAAAGGGAGATCGCCAGCGCGGCAAGCGGGTCGGTGGCCTCCTGCGCGAGCAGGTCGCGCATGTCGGAGCTGGTGCCGGAGACGCCAAGCAATCCTGACTCGCGATTGATGAGCCGACTGAGCTCGGACGCTGTCACGCCCTGCTGGCCGACGAGGTAGAGCATGACGCCGGGATCGAGGTCGCCGGTCCGCGTTCCCATCATGAGCCCACCGGCCGGTGAGAATCCCATGGTGGTGTCGACGCTGCGGCCGTGACGCACCGCCGTCATGCTGGCGCCGCTGCCGAGGTGGGCGATGATCACGCGGCCGTCGGCGACGCCAGGCGCGATGTCGCGCAGTGCCGACACGATGTACTCACACGAGAGGCCGTGAAATCCGAAACGGCGAACACCCGCCTCGTGGAAGCGCGGTGGCAGCGGGTAGTGTTGCGCCGCCTCCGGCATGGAGCGATGAAACGCGGTGTCGAAGCAGGCGACCTGCGGCACGCCCGGGAAGGCGTGCTCGATGGTCTCGATGGCCGCGAGTGTCTGCGGGAGGTGTTCCGGATCGATCGGCAGGAGCCGGCGCAGCGCGGCGCGGATGTCAGGAGTGACGATCTGCG
The DNA here is from genome assembly GCA_963761075.1 of uncultured Gemmatimonadaceae bacterium. Taxonomy (GTDB): domain Bacteria; phylum Gemmatimonadota; class Gemmatimonadetes; order Gemmatimonadales; family Gemmatimonadaceae; genus CAVXFN01. Next base: position 3,616,140 of record CAVXFN010000004.1, on the reverse strand, counting down.
GATCGCTGAAGTCGCCGCCGTGCACCACGCGGTGCGCGACGGCGTCCACGTGCGGCCCGGCGTCGTCCTCATCGAGCCACTCGAGGACCGCCTGCAGGGCGGCGGCGTGCTCGCTGGCGGCGAGTATTCGCTCACCGGTCGCCTTGCCCGAGCCGTCGAACGTGCGGAGACGTGCATCCGGCAGGCCGATGCGGTCGACCTGCGCCGACGCCGCGACGCGCGGAGACTCGTCCACGTCGTAGACGGCGGCCTTGAGGCTCGAGGAGCCCGCGTTCAGGGTGAGGACCCGGTGGATGACAGCCATGCCTCGTTCCGGCACTGGGTGGAGCACGAGCGATCGATACCAGGCATTCGACACCGACGCACCGCGCTGCTCGGCCTCGCAGCCGTGACGCGCCGGATGATCGGCGCGCGATGCGGGTGGCTACGGTTTTCGGTACGGCACCAGCGTCGTCGCCGTCGCCCCGCCTGCCGACACGACCGTGAGGCCGCTGTACGCGATGGCCGGTGCGATGTCGCCGAGCCAGAACGTCGCGCTGCGCGACTGGACGTCGATGGCACGCCCGCGCAGCGGCTGCTGCAGCGAATCCGCCAGGAAGAGCTGCGCCGAACGGATCGGCTGGATGGAGCCGCGCCACGTCAGGCGGAGTGAATCGCCGGCGATGTGCTCGATGGTCATCACCCCGGCGCCGCCGTCGACGCCCTCGCCGATGAGCAGCGTCCTCGACTTCGCGGGGTCGTACGGAGGCTCGGGCGGAGGCGGCTCGCTCGGCGCGAGCGGGACGGGATAGTAGTAGTACGTCACCGGAGCCGGCGGCGGCGTCACCGGAGCGGGCTGGGTCTCGACGACCGTGGGGCCGTAGAGGAATCCGCCCAGCGCCCGTGTCCGGAACGGTGCGATGCCGAAGCCGCGGGCGGAGCGAGGCCGTGGTGCGACACGAGGGGGTGTGGCGCCCGGCCGCTCGAGCGATCCGAAGCCGACCTGCGGGTGGGCGACGGGCGGCGAAACGATGACGGGGCCCACGGGCGCCGTGGGGCGCGCTCCACCGCGCTGCGCGAACGTGCTGCCCGGGAGCAGCACAGCGACCACGAGCATGGCAGTGCGCGTACGAGTCACGGACATCTGGATTCCTCCCGGCGGCGGCAATGCGGCAGACCCAGGCGCGGGCTCGGGGCGCATCGGGGCTGCATTGAAAGGCTACCAAGTGACGACATGGGTGCCAAGGGCTGCGGCGCGGGAGCCACAGCCATGAGCGCCCGACTTCGCTACCTTGAGCCAATGACAGGGACAGGTCGACGGATCAGGTTCGGCGTCCTGGGCGCGGGGCGCATCGTGCAGAATCGCGTGGGCCCGGCGCTCCACGCCGCCGGCAACGCCACGTTCGATGGCGCCGCCAGTCGCGACCCCGCGCGCGCCCGGGCGCTGTCTCCCGACAGGGTGTACGCCTCCTACGACGCGCTGATCGCTGATCCCGACATCGACGCGGTGTACATCGGCGCGCACAACGGCCTGCACCGCGACCTCACGCTGGCGGCGCTGGCGTCAGGCAAGCACGTGCTGTGCGAGAAGCCGCTCGGCCGGAATGCGGCGGAATGCGAGGAGATGATTGCCGCGGCCGCCGCCGCTGACAGGCACCTCGTGGAGGCGTTCATGTATCGCCATCACCCGCAACTGGCGCGCGTGCAGCAGCTCGTGCAGGACGGCGCGATTGGCCCGGTGCAGTCCGTGGAGGCGTCCTTCCGGTTCCGCCTCACGCGCGACCACGACGTCCGGTGGCGCTCCGAGTGGGGCGGGGGAGCGTTGCTCGACGTCGGGTGCTACTGCGTGAACGCGAGCCGGTTGTTCCTGGGTGGGGCTCCAGTGCGGGCCCGGGCGCTCGCCGCGTATCACCCGACGCACGGGGTGGACGTGAGCGTCCAGGGAGCGCTCGGCTTTCCCGATGGCCGCGTCGCTACGATCTCCTGCGGCTTCGACGGCGGATTGCACCAGCAGGTGACGCTCATCGGTACCGGTGGGATGATCAGGCTGGAGGAGCCGTTCATCGCGCGCACTGACGCGCCGTCGATCACCGTGCAGGGCGCCGATCGTGACGCTCGCATCGTATCGGAGCGGGTGAACACGTACACGCTCGAGATCGAGGACCTGGCCAGGGCGATCCTGTCCGGAGGCCGGCCGCTGTTGCCGGCGTCGGATGCGCTGGACAATGCGCGGGCGCTCGACCTCGTGGCCGATGCCATCGCGGCAAAGCGACTGATTTCGTCAGGCATAGCCTGCCACTTCCCCCAAAAAGCCGGGGCCCGACGTTGTTATCTCCGCGTTAGCAAATCGCACCGATGCGCGTGATCGCAACCCAGCAGACCGCAGCATGCGCGTCCCGCGTCAGGTTCTTCGTTATCCCGGGGTGAGCATTCGCGCGCATTGTGGCGGGTCGCGTCGCCAGAACGCCTGGTGCCCTCGCAGCGGTCCTGGCGTGCGCGAGCTTGTCGTGATGTCGCAGCGCTCGTGAACCACGCAGGTCCATTGAACGGAGAGTCCCATGTTTGCACTCATCGCCCTGGTTGCCTCCGTATCGGTTTCAACGGCGCCCGCCATGGACACCATGTCCATGCCTCGCGCCCGGGACACGCACAACGAGTCCCGAGCAACTCAAGGCATTCCTGGCGCGGGTGCCGAGCTTCTCCCGCCAGACGCACCTCGCGTGCAGCGCCTGCCACAACGGGTTTCCCCAGCTGAACGCGTTCGGCCGGTTGTTCAAGCTCAACGGCTACACGATGACCGGACTGCAGTCGATCACGGCCCAGCAGGACAGTGCATCACCGCTGCAGCTTCAGCTCTCCCCGATCGCGCCGATCTCCGTGATGGCGATCGTCGGCATGACGCAGACCTCGGCGGCGACACCAGGGAGCCAGAGCATGACCGCGCAGATGCCGCAGGAACTCAGCCTCTTCGCCGCGTCCGAGATCTCCCCGAAGATGGGCATCTTCAGCCAGTTCACCTATGAGGACCAGGCCGGCACGTTCGGCATCGACAACGTCGACATCCGGTTCGCCGATCACAAGCAGATTGGCGACCGCGATGTCCTCTACGGCCTGACCCTCCACAACAACCCGACGGTGCAGGACGTCTGGAATTCCTCTCCCGCGTGGGGATACCCGTTCACCTCGGCGAGCGTCGCGCCGACGCCGGCCGCGGCCACGATGATCGAGGGAGGCCTGGAGCAGTCGGTGGTCGGGCTCGGCGCGTACACGCTCTTTGGCAGTGACCTGTACGCCGAGGTCACGGGGTACCTCGCGGCGCCGCAGGAAACGGCGCTGCCGCTGGACGCCAACGCCGAGAACACGCCGAAGAACGTGTCACCCTACTGGCGGCTGGCGCTGCAACACCAGTTCACCTCGACCTACCTCATGGTCGGCACTTTCGGCCTGGCAACGCGGATCTATCCGTCCGGCATCGACGGCGACCTGAACAAGTTCAACGACATTGGCATCGACGCGCAGGTGGAGCAGCAGGCCGGAAAGGGAATGATCATCGGGCGCGCGAGCTACATCCACGAGAAGCAGACGCTCACGGCGGCGCTGGCGAACTCGGAAGCGGCGAACTCCTCGAATACGCTCGGCTCGTACAAGGTGAACCTCTCGTGGATGCCGAACCAGACGCATACGATGTCGGTGGGTCTCTTCGGCGTGACCGGATCGACCGATGCGCTGCTGTACCCGGCAGGTGACGTGACCGGGAGCCGTACCGGAAGCCCGTCGAGCAGCGGCGCGATCGTGGAGCTGACCGCGAATCCGTGGCTGAACGTGCGCCTCGGCGCGCAGTATGTCGCCTACCAGAAGTTCAACGGCGCGTCGAGCTCGTACGACGTCGCGGCCCCGGGGCGAAAGGCGAGCGACAACAACACGCTGTATCTCTACCTCTGGTTCGCGTACTGACGTCCTGCCAGTCCGGTCGATGCGGTTCCTGCCATGGTTCCTGGCGCTGGGCAGCCTGCTGGCGCTCCACGGGCCCGCGGCCTCCAGGCAAGGGGCGCAGTCCGAGCCGGACAGCGCGGCGGTGACCCCGGAGATGGTCGAGGCCGGACGCAAGATCTTCCACGGCAAGGGAACGTGCTTTGCATGCCATGGCCCGCAGTTGCAGGGGTCGCAGGTCGCACCCACGCTCAAGCCGCACAAATGGCGCGACGCGACCAACGGGGACTTTCCCGCAATCTTCCACGTGGTCACACATGGCGTGCCATCGACGCTCATGGTCGCCTTCCCAGGGGGCATCTCACGCTCCGAGGCGATCGAGGTCGTGTCGTACGTCTGGTCGGTGACCAGAGGGAAGGTGAAGCCATGAGACGATTACTGGCGAGCATCGCGGTGACGGGCGCCGTCCTCGCGTTGCCGCGCCCCGTACACGCGCTGCGCACCGATCATGCCACGGGCCGGATGTCCGTCGCCGCGTTCACCGCCCGGATGCGCCGCACCCCGTCGTTCGCGAGGCAGATGAAGCTGAGCTGCGCGGTGTGCCATCTCGGCGGGTTTCCGCAGCTGACGCGCTTCGGCCGGCTCTTCAAGCTCAATGGGTATACGCTGTCGGGGCTGCCGCAGATCGTCGAGCAGCTCGACAGCGCCTCGCAGCGCACGCTGGAGCTGTCCTCGATCCCGGGCCTGTCGATGACCGCGCTCATCTCGTCGACGACGCTGCAGACGCCGCTGCCGGGCACCGCGACGACGCGGAACGAGTATCCCCAGGCGCTCAGCTTCTTCTTTGGCGGCGAGATCTCACCAAGGATGGGAGCGCTGGCGGAGGTGTCGTATTCCGACGTCAGCGGGCGCCTCGCGATCGACAACACGGACGTGCGGTTCGCGTCGCACACCATCCTCTCCCGGCACGATCTGCTCTACGGGGTCACGCTGCACAACAACCCCACGGTGCAGGACGTGTGGAACACGGCGCCCGCGTGGCGCTATCCGTTTGCGTCGTCGCCGCTCTCGCCGTTACCGGCGGCGAGCACGGTGCTCGACGGCGCGCTGGCACAGTCGGTGCTCGGCCTCGGCGCGTATGCGCTGTACGACAACGTGCTGTACGCCGAGGTGACCGGGTACGCCGCCGCACCCCAGGGTCCGCGCGCGTTGATCGATTCGGGGGCGACCTCGGGCGTGCGCGGGGTCGCCCCGTACTGGCGGCTGGCACTGCAGAACCGGAATGGTCCGGTCTACGTGATGCTGGGGACGTTCGGCCTGTCGGCGGCGCGCGGTATCGCCGACGGGTCGCGTCCCGACGACCGGTTCACCGATATCGGGGCGGACCTGCAGGTGGAGCGCGAGTCGGGGGAGCACCTGTTCGTCGGCCGCGCCAGTTACACGCACGAGAAGCAAACCCTCGGCGGGGCGCGCGCCGCCACGCCGCCCCAGGCCGCGAACGCCACCAACTCGCTGCGCTCCATGCGCGTGAGCGCGCAATACGGCTTCAACCGCACGTGGTCGGCAAGCGCGGCGTACTTCACCGTCAGCGGAACGGCCGATGCCGTGCGCTACGCGCCTGCGGCGGTGACGGGAAGCCGCGCTGGCGACCCGCGAACCGCGGGCGAGATCCTCGAGGTCACCATGAACCCCTGGCTCAACACGCGCCTCGGCGTCCAGTACCTGATGTACGACCGGTTCAACGGCGCGGCGACCGCGTACGACGTCACGCCGGCGGGACGCGCGGCCAGCGGGAACAACACCTTGTACGCGTATCTCTGGCTGGCCTTCTAGTGCGGATGCGGTGTCTCACGATGCGGCGAGGAGGATGGCGATGACACGATCGGACGGTGGTCTCCTGCAGAGGTGGGGACTGGTCCCGCTGCGCCTCGTCGTCGGCCTGGTCTTCCTCATGCATGGCGGCCAGAAGCTGCTCGACTTCGGGGTCTCCGGTGTCTCGGACATGCTGCTGAAGCTGGGATTCCCGGTGCCGACCTTCTTCGCCGTGGTGCTCATGATCCTCGAGCCGGTGGGCGGACTGGCCGTGCTGTTCGGCGTGTACGCCCGGCCGCTCGCCTTCCTGCTGGCGGTCGAGATGTCGGTCGCGATCCCCGTGGCACGGTGGAAGGGTGGCTTCTTCACGCCGTACGGATACGAGTTCGAGCTGACCCTCCTTGGTGCCTGCCTGACGATCGCGGCCCTCGGTGCCGGCGACATCTCCCTGCAGCGGCTGCTGCAGCGGAAGCCGGACCGGTCACCGGATCGCGCGCCCGGTCAATCGGCGTAGAGCGCGCCGTGGTGCGGTGCCATGTGCACCGTGAAGTGCCGCAGGGCCGGTGCCTGGTCGACGATCCGCATGCCGCGAATGGCGCCGGCGCGAGCGCGGACGTGGGCAAAGACCTCGGCGATGTAGTCGACGTGGCTCTGCGTGTACACCCGCCGCGGAAAGGCGAGGCGCAGGAGCTCCATCGCCGCGGGCTTCTCGCTGCCGTCGGGCTGCTGGCCGAACATCACCGAGCCGATCTCGACCCCGCGGATGCCGCCCTCGACGTAGAGAACGCAGGCGAGGGCCCACGCGGGGTACTCCGCGGCCGGGATGTGTGGCAGCATGGCGCGCGCGTCCACGTAGATGGCGTGACCACCGGTGGGGCGTACCGTGGGGACGTCCATCGCGGCGAGCTTGTCGCCGAGGTACTCGATGGAGCGGATGCGGTAGCGGAGGTAGTCCGGGTCCAGTGCCTCGCGCAACCCCACGGCGACCGCCTCCAGGTCGTAGCCGGCGAGGCCGCCGTAGGTCACGAAGCCCTCGGTCAGGATCAGGTTGTTCCGGCACCGGGTGGCGAGCGTGTCGTCGTTGATGGCGAGGAAGCCCCCGATGTTCGACATGCCGTCCTTCTTGGCGCTCATGGTGCAGCCGTCGACGCACGCGAACATCTCCTGCGCAATCGCGATCGGCTCGCGGTCGGCATAGCCGGGCTCGCGCAGCTTGATGAACCAGGCGTTCTCGGCGAACCGGCAGGCATCGAGAAAGAACGGCACGCCATGCTGGCGGCAGATGTCCCGGGCCCCGCGGATGTTCGCGAGGCTCACCGGCTGCCCGCCACCAGAGTTGTTGGTGACGGTGAGCATGACCAGGGGCACCTGGCCGGCACGCTCCCGCAGCACGGCCTCGAGTGCATCGAGGTCCATGTTGCCCTTGAAGGGGTGAAGGGTCCGCGGTTCGCGGCCCTCCGGGATGGGGATGTCGAGCGCGGTGGCGCCACGGCTCTCGATGTTCGCGCGGGTGGTGTCGAAGTGCGTGTTGTTGGGCACGACGTCACCGGGGTGGCAGGTGGCCTCGAAGAGGATGCGTTCCGCGGCCCGCCCCTGGTGCGTCGGCAGCACGTGCGTGAGACCCGTGATCTCACGCACCGCCGACTCGAACGTGAAGAACGAGCGGGCGCCGGCGTAGGACTCGTCGCTCCGCATCATCGCCGACCACTGGTTGGCCGACATCGCCCCGGTGCCGGAGTCGGTGAGCAGGTCGATGAGGACGTCCGACGCCCGCAACTGGAACGGATTGAAGTGCGCCTCGCGCAGGGCGGACTCGCGCTCGTCGCGGGTGCGCATCCGGATCGGCTCCACGGAGCGGATCCGGAAGGGCTCGATGATGGTGTGCGTCAGCATGCCACAAGATGTCCGGATGACGGCGTGGAAGCTGTCGGGGAAGGCCGGCGGAAGGTCTTGCATCCCGACCGTCCCGATGCACGAACGCGACGCCGGGATTCCCGACGCCGCGCTCGCTGCTGTCCTGCGTGGCCGCCCGTCAGAGGAGCGGCGGCCCTTCCTCGATGTCGCCCGGTACCGTGAGGACCTTGTAGAAGCACCATCCCACGAGCCCCCAGACGAAGCTCAGCGATGCGATGAGAAAGATCCAGCCGAGTGGTGTCATGTGAATTCCCTCAGTCTGCAGCCGGTTCGCGGCCGTCCAGGTCCATGCCGGCCGCCCGCCAGCGTTTCTCGCCGATGTACACGCAGATGACGAGCAACACGATCACGCCCAGGATCAGTCCCAGCGCGCCCATCTGCAGCGGGTCCGCCAGCGCATCGCGAATCCACTGCCCGAGGTTGTTCCAGGCAAACGCGGCGAACACGACGAGCAGGTACGTCGGCGTGATGTACTTGAGCACGAAGCGATAGAAGTGCGGAATCTCCATCAACGCCCCGTAATGCGCCTCCTTCATGCCCCGGTCGACGCCGAAGATCCAGCTGAAGCAGATGATCTGGACCATCGCGAGGATGAAGATGAGGAAGGTGCCGACCCAGTTGTCGATCGTGGACCAGAAGATGCCGCCCTTGCTGAAGAACATCACCAGGAACGACCCGACGATGCAGATCGACACCATCAGCGTGGTGGCGTTCTTGCGCGTCCAGCCGAGGGCTTCCTGGAAGAACGCCAGGGACGGCTGGTACATCGAGATGGAGCTCGTGATGGCGGCGAGGAAGAGCATGAAGAACCAGATCGCGCCGACGATGTTCCCGAACGAGCCCATGTGGGCGAAGACGACAGGGAGGGTGTTGAAGCCCAGCCCGAAGGTGCCGCCCTGGACGGCGCCGATCATGTTCGACGTGCCCAGGAATATGAAGGCGGCGGTCAGCGTGATGAGGCCGCCGAAGCCCACCTCGAACATCTCGTTGGTGGCGGATGACGTGAGGCCCGAGAGCACCACGTCGTCCTTCTTCTTCAGGTATGACGCGTAGTTGATGATGACGCCGAAGCCGACAGAGAGCGTGAAGAAGATCTGCCCGGCCGCCGCCAGCCACGTCTGCGGGTTCGTCAGCGCCTTGAGGTTCGGGTTCCACATGTACCCGAGCCCGTTGATGACGTTCTGGTCCGGGTGCGCCGCGTCAGGCGTGCCGAGCGTGAGCACGCGCACGAGGACGACCACCGCGCAGACCGCCATCGCGGGGATGGCGTACGAACAGAACTTCTCGATGCCCTTGGAGATGCCGCGGAAGACGAGCCAGATGTTGATCGTGAACGTGATCACCCAGAAGATGAACGTCTCGATCGTGCCGGCGCTGAAGACGCCGTTGGCGGCGCGTCCGGTGATGTCGCTGTAGAACTGCGCGGCCCGGCCCGTCTGGTCGGCGATGGCGGTGGTGGGGTCGACGCCGATGCCGCCGTGCAGGTAGTACCAGAAGTACCCGAGGCACCACGACTCGATGTACGTATAGTAGAACGAGACCGCCAGCGGGATGAGCACGCCGATCACGCCGAGGTAGCGGGCGGTGCGCCCGCCGCCAAAGATGCCGATGATCGACGGCGCCGAGTGGAATCCCTTCCGCCCGCCGTACTTCCCCATGGTCCACTCGGCCCACCCGATCGGGATGCCGAGAAATAGCAGGGCACAGAAGTAGGGGATCATGAAGGCGCCGCCGCCGTTGGCGGCCGCCTGGCCGGGGAAGCGAAGGAAGTTCCCGAGTCCGACTGCCGAGCCGGATACCGCGAGAATCATCCCGATTCGCGTTCCCCACTGCTGTTCCTGTGCCTTCTGCTCCGCCATGTAGCCTCCTCCGTGGCCAGGGCCGGCGCGCGGGGCGCCCGATCGTCGTCCGTCTCGGAATGAAGCGCGATAGAGTAGCACCCGGAGACGGGCTCGCCAAGACGGACTTTGCAGACCGGGCGGTACGGTGCGGCCGGCGCGCGGGTGACCTGAGCCGCTGGCGCAGAATGCGCTGCGGCGCGCGCGGTGATGGAAGCGGAGGGAGAACCGGGCGACGTCAGGCGACGGAGCGCCGCTCGAGGCGCAGCCTGACAGCGCCCGTCGCCCGCACTGAGGGGGCGAGGCGAGGCGGCCCGGCCGCGGAGGAGAGCTCTGCCGCCAGCCGCACCGCGAACGTGGTCCCCGAGGGCGTCGACTCGACTATCCGGAGGACGCCTCCCTGCGCCTTCGCCAGGCCGTGCGCGACGGCGAGACCGAGGCCAGTCGTCCCGCTCGCGGGGCTCGGGTTGTTGAACAACTCGAACAGGCGCTCGCGATTCCCTGGCGAGATGCCGGCGCCATTGTCTGAGACCCTGATCTCGACAAACGGGCCGTCCGCCACGGCGGCGATGCGGACCTCGCCGGCGCCGTCGCTCCGTGCCGCTGCCGCGTTGGCGGCGTTCGAGATGAGCTGCGACAGGACCTGCGTCATCAGCCGTGCATCGGCGCGCGCGACCAGGTCCGTGGGACTTGTCACGACCCGCACGGCAAGCCGCTCCTCGACCCTGAAAGTAGTTGTCGCATCGTCGATGAGCGGACCCAGCGGCACGTCCTCGATTTCCAGCTCGTGTCCGGCAACGCCCTGCGTGGCAACGACGAGCTGCTTCACGATGTGAGCCACACGCTCGATGCCGTCGGTGGCATCGGCGATGGCCTCCGCGCCATCGGCCGGGAGGTGCCCCAGGCGCGCCGTCTCCTCGGAGAGGTAGCCGAGGTTCGCCAGGACGATTGCCGCGGGATTGTTGATCTCGTGGGCCACGGCCGCCGCGAGCCGGCCGACGGCGACGAGCATCTCGGACTTCGCCAGCTCGCCATGGGCTTCCGAGAGCTCGCGGGTGCGCTCCGCGATCTCGCGCTCGAGATCGTTCGACAGTCGCTGGAGACGACGGGCGTCGTGGAGAAAGCGACGCAGGTACAGCAGCCCGAAGCCGTTCACGACGGCAAAGAAGCCGAAGTCGAGCATCAGGGGGAGCCCGGTCAGCCCGGCCATCGACAGGGTGTCGATGAGGGCCAGCACCGAGAGCAGCATCACCGAGAACAGCGGATAGCGCGCGCGCCACCCCGACTGCCAGCGCCGGTGTGCCGCCATGGCAACCATCCACATCGTGACGATGAAGAAGAGGAACGCGGCGAGCCCGAGTCGCGTCGGAACCGGCGTGTGATAGGTCACGCCGAGCCAGCCCACGTGGTATGCGATCAGCTCCTCACTCACGACGACGCCCGGCACGGGCGACAGGAGTGCGAGTACGACGGCGAGCCCGATGAAGATCCGCTCGTGCCGAAAGAGCCGTCGCTGGTTGTCCATGCTGGCAAACCAGAAGATCCATGCGACCGCGTGCGCCGCGCCGAACATCATGCCGATGTGCTGCGACAGGAAGTACAGCCACTGCGGGACATTGAGCACAAGCACGGTATCGGCCAGCCCGTACCCGGTGGCCGTCAACGCCACCCAGGCGAACGGGCGCGTGGAGCGCCAGCCGGACGCTTGCGAGATGCGGAACCAGACGAGGGCCAGTACGGCCCCGCTGCTGGCTCCGGCGATCAGGAGTGCGGCGGCAACATTCACGGTGAAGGCGGCGGTGGCGGGAACTGAAGGCGATCGTGCGGTGGCCGCCCCGGGCTCAACCGGGCGATTCCGGGTCGGCGGCTGGTGGAATGGACGATCCTCTCCTTACCCTGATTCTCGAGCGGATTGCGCGTCACGCCGCGCACCGATCAGGTCCGATCGTGTGAATCTTCCAACACTCGACGCGCTGCTGGACCGCCTTGGACGCGCCGATAGCCGCTTTGTGATCCTGCCCGTGAGTCGCCGATGCACTCCCTGGTGAGACTGTACATCAAGACCGCGATCGCCTTCCTCTTCGTCGGGCTGGTATTGGGGGGGTGGATGATCGCCGAGCGTGAGCTGTTGCTGGAGTTCCCGAGCCCGTACCTCGTGAGCGCCCACACACACGCGATCTTCGTCGGCTTCATCATGATGATGATCCTTGGCGTCGCGCTCTGGATCTTTCCACGACCCGAGAAGGCAGATACGCAATACCGGCCCGCGCTCGCCAGGGTTGCGTACTGGCTCGTCACTGCAGGCACGGCGCTTCGCGTGGCGAGTGAGTTGCTGCGAATCACCCACTCGTCGGCCTTGCTCCGTTGGCTGGTTGTCGCGGGCGGGTTCGCCCAGATCGGAGGCCTGGTCCTCTTTTTCCAGACGATGTGGTCCCGAATCCGGCCGCTGGGGAGCCAGGCTCGGGAGGCGAAGGGTGAGCGCTTCTGACCGCGTAGCCATCGGAGCGGGTGCCGACGGCGCCGAAGGCTTCCCGTCAGGCAAATCACCACAACCCCCTCAGGAATCCAGAGCGCGGAATCCAGCCATTCCCCGACCAGAGAAGCATCGGACCCGAAGCATTCTCCCGGCGCAACCAGTCAATCGCACCCGGGAGGTCCAGATGCTCTCGCGCAACCTGTTCGTCGGTGGACTCTTCGTTGTCGCCCTGGGAGCCGGCGCCGCCCGCGTCCTTGGCGCGCGCGACGGCGACCGAGTCGATCGTACCGACTTCGACGCCGTGGTTCGTGCCACGACGCCGGCCTATGACGCCGCGCTGGCGCCGGTCTCGACGGCGCCGGTCAAGCAATTCCGCATTCCGATCAAGGACGCCACGATCCAGATCGCCAACGGCGTCACGTACCAGGGGTGGACCTTTGGCGGAACGGTGCCGGGCCCGGCCCTCCGCGTCCGTGTCGGCGACCGGGTGCGCGTCACCGTGGTGAACGAGGCGCCCATGGTGCACTCGATCGACTTCCACGCCGCGCAGATCCCCTGGGACGTCGCCTACAAGTCGATCAATCCGCACGACTCGCTCAGCTTCGAGTTCACGCCACGCTTTGCGGGCGTCTTCATGGTGCACTGCGGCACGCCGCCGGTGACGCTGCACATCATGCAGGGGATGTACATGTCGATCATCGTCGACCCGCGCGACGGCTGGCCCACGAAGGCGGACAAGGAGTTCGTCATTGTGCAGAGCGAGTTCTACGCACAGCGGGGGGACACCACGCGCGTGCCCGGCGCAGTCATGGCGCCGATGCAGCCCGACTGGCAGGCGGCGATGGCGAAAAATGCCAGCTACGTGGTATTCAACGGCCGCGCGCTGCAGTACAAGGACCATCCGCTGACGGTGAACGAGGGGGATCGGGTGCGCTTCTTCGTGGTGAACGCGGGGCCCAGCTTCAACAGCGACTTCCATATCGTCGGAGCGATCTTCGACCGCGTGTATCCGGACGCCGAGACCGAGCGGCCCTTGGAGGGAGTGCAGACCTACACAGTGCCCGCGGGCGGCGGCGCAGTCTTCGAGGCCGTCTTTGCGAAGGGCGGCAGCGGCGCGGGCATGTATCCGTTCGTGACCCACAGCTTTGCCGACGCCGAGAAGGGGGCGATGGGCTTCGTGCACGTCGTCGGGCCGGCGACCGTGGCGCAGGCGTCGCGCTGAACCGGCGCCGCTGACTCCGTGCACAAGGCGACGCGACGAGACGATGAGGAACCATGCAACGTGATCCGATGGCGGGGCCGGCCGTCCCTCGGGCGATCGTGGGATTCCACCAGGACGAGGAGGCGCACTGGGTGGCGGACCTCGACTGCGGGCACACCCAGCACGTGCGTCACGATCCACCGTGGCAGAACAGGCCGTGGGTGGCCACGGCGGGCGGGCGGGACACACGGATCGGTACGACGCTGGAGTGTGTGACCTGCGTGACGGAAGCGTCTGAGGCGGCCGGCCGGGCGATGGACTCCCTGCGCCGGATCGTGCGGGCGTTGCGAGCTTCCAGCGTGGTGGCCGAGCGCGACCTCGGCCTCCCGTCGGCCCAGTTGTTCTCGCTGCGCCAGATCACGCAGCATCCCGGTGACTCACTCGGCGATCTCGCGGCGCGCACGCGCACGACGCAAAGCGCGGTCTCGGAGGTCGTGGCGCGGCTTGTGGAGCGCGGCCTGGTGGAGCGTCGCACGGCGCCTGACGACCGGCGTCGCGCCAACCTCGTCCCCACGACGGCCGGGCGCGCGATCCTGGTCTCGGCGCCCGACACCGCCCAGGAGCAGCTCGTGGCCGGGTTCACGATGCTCTCGCCCGAGCAGCAGGAATCGCTCGTCGGCAGCCTCGAGGAGTGGATCCGGGTCTCGCAGTTGAACGGCGTCCCCCCGACGATGTTCTTCGAGCCCGAGGGGTCGCCGCTCGCCGAACGCTGAGGCCGGGCCCGGAGCGCTCCGTGCGCCGGCTGCCGCTCCCGCGAGACCGCGGCCCGCGGCCCGCGGCCGGTGCCTCGCCAGCGCCCCCCGGCGCGGGGCCGCTGCCGGTGGACGTCGCGTTATTCGATTCGCCTGGCGCGGCATTTCCGCCCGCACGTCGGGGCGAACCCTCTCGGTGCGCGCGCCGCGCGCTGATAGCTTTCCCTCTCTCATGAAGCCTTGCGACTGCACCGAACGACACGTGCGGCGGCGCGTGGTCCTCACCGGAGGCCCTGGCGCCGGCAAGACCGCCGTGCTCGAGCTGATACGGCTTTTCTTCTGCGAGCACGTGCGCACGCTCCCGGAATCCGCGGGAATCATCTTCGGCGGGCACTTTCCGCGCGACGGCCGGCTGGAAATCCGCCAGGCCGCACAGCGCGCGATCTATCATGTCCAGCGCGAGCTCGAGTCCACCGAAGACGTGGACAATTCGGCTGTGGTGCTGTGCGATCGCGGCACGGTGGACGGTGCCGCGTACTGGATTGGCGCTGGGGACCTGTGGTCCGCGGTCGGGACCACTCGTGAGGCCGAACTCGCTCGATACGACACCGTGATTCACATGCGGACGCCGACCGCAGCCCGACGCCTACCGACGCGAGAATCCGTTGCGCGTGGAGTCGCTGGAGGAGGCGGGGGTGATCGACGGTCGGCTGGCGGAGGCCTGGTCGGGTCATCCGCATTACCTGCAGGTGCCGAGTTCGCCCGACTTCCTCACGAAGGCAGCGCACGCGCTGCGGCTGTTCGAGACGAGGTGCCCGAGTGCTGCCGTCACCACGTGAAGCAGATCCTCTGGGAGCGTGACGACCACGAAGGCTGAGACGCGGTCGCTGGACGAACGACCCGCGCCAGCGGGTAGCGCGTGTCGGGTCCCGCTCCGTGGTTGGCGAGTCGCGCTGCAGGCGGCGGTGCCGCACGGCGATGCGACGGCGTATGCTCGTCCGGCGCCTCGTGAGGCCACGTCCACGGCAGCGTGTTTCGTGTCGATGTCCCGTCGACGCCGCGCGTGTTTCGTGAACGGTGGCGGGGCGACGTCGTGAGCGAGGCCAGGAATCGCAAGCCCGCCCGGCCACGCCGCTTGCGACGCGCCGCAGACGGGCGCGACCCGCGGCCCGATGGCATGCCTCCTCGCACCCGACGTCACCTGCGCACCACGGCGCAGGCGACCGTCGGACCTTCCTGCGAGGTGCCAGCCCATGAGACTTTCCCGAGCGCTCGTGCTCACCGCCGCGCTTGCCGCGTGCAGCACCGATCCTGATTCCGCCTCGCGCCAACTGCCCCTGGCGCCGCCCTCCGAGAACCGCGGAGGCGGATTCGACAATCACTCGGCCGAAGGCCAGGTGTGGACGATGACGAACGATGCCGGCGGCAATGCCGTGCTCGCGTTCGCCCGCGCACACGACGGCACGCTGACGCCGGCGGGCAGTTACCAGACGGGCGGACTGGATGGCGGGGCCGGACTGGGCAACCAGAGCGGCATGACGCTCGACGATGCCGGGCGGTTCCTGCTCGTGGTCAACGCGGGGAGCAACTCGGTCTCGTCGTTCCGCGTGCGAAACAACGGCGACCTCGACCTCGTCGACGTCCAGGGGTCGGGTGGAACGCACCCTATCAGCGTGACGACGCGCCGGGGGATCGTGTACGTGTTGAACGACGGCGGATCCGGCAACATCGCCGGTTTCCGGATGTCACCGCATGGGTCGCTGTCGCCGATCGCCGGGTCGTCGCGCCCGCTGAGCACCTCCAGCGCGGGCCCGGCGCAGATCGGGTTCGGCGCCTTCGGCCGGCGGCTTGTCGTGACCGAGAAGGCGAACAACGCCCTGAGCACCTACGCCGTGGACTTCCGGGGGCGGGCCTCCGGTCCCGTCACCACGCCGTCGAACGGCGCGACGCCGTTCGGCTTTGCGTTCACTCGTTATGACGCGCTGATCGTGTCGGAGGCATTCGGCGGGGCGGCGGATGCGAGCGCGGTCTCGTCGTATGCGCCGCGCGCGCATGAGGGATGGTCGGTGGTGAGTGGCTCCGTCCCCACCACCGAGACGGCGGCGTGCTGGATTGCCATCACCGACGACGGGCGGTTCGCGTACACGACCAACGCGGGGAGCGGGACGATCTCGGGCTACGCCATCCACCGCGGCGCGTTGTCGCTCCTCGACGCCGACGGCGTGACCGGAAACGTGGGAGGCGGCAGCGCGCCAATCGACATGGCGCTGTCCCGGGGCAGCCGGTTCCTCTACACGCTGGCGAGCGGCACCCACGCGATTGCGGGATTCCGCGTCGGCAACGACGGCTCCCTCACGTCGCTGCCGGGCGGCGTCTCCGGCCTGCCCGGGGCGGCCAACGGGCTGGCCGCCCGCTAGTTCAAACCCTACGTTGCTGGAACGTGAGGTGGCGGGGCGCACCGCGCCCGCCGCCTCACGTTGGCGTATCCCACCCGGACTGATGGCAGCTCGACTCACCCTCCAGCGCGCGTTGTCGGGAACGGTCGCGGCGGCGATCCTCCTTGGCGTCGTGCCCGCGGGAGTGGCGCTCGATCGCCGCCTCGTCTCGGCGCTCATCGCGAAGGCCCGCTCGGACCTCGAAATGGCGCCCCACGTCCTGGCCGACCGCACCACGGCGACCACGGACATGCTGCGCATGCACGCCGGCGAGGTGGCCCGTGCGCCGGGGCTCGCGGCGGCCCTGGCGCGTGACGACAGGCCGGCCGTGCGGCGCCTGGCCGAGCAACTGCAGCCCGGCCTGGGCGACGGCGTGCCCCTCGTCGTCTCCGCCGACGGGACGCTCATCACCGGTCCGCGTCCGGATCCGGCGTGGGTGGCCGCGACCCGGCGTGGTGCGTCGCCGGTGGTGGTGGGCCTGGCCGCGGGGTCGGTCTATCGCATGGCCCTGATGCCGGTGACGATGAGCGGCCGCTGGACGGGGGCGGTGGGCGTTGCCGAAGCGGTGGACGCGCGCTCCGCCGACGCCCTCGCCCGCCTGACGAGATCGGACGTGACGCTGCTCGTGGGTCCGGCCGACTCGCTGGCGGTGACGACGCTCGACTCCCTCGACGCCGAGGGCCTGCGTCATGCGTTCGCGACGCTTCCCGACACCGGTGTGGCCCACGACGTCACCGTGGGTCCGCGCACCTACTTCGCGGTGGCCGCGCCGCTCGGCGACGCGGCGCGGGTGATCTTCTCGCGCGGGCGCGACGCCGAGCTGGCGGTGATTCCCGAGCTGCACCGGGTGGCGCTCTTGAGTGCCATCGTGGCGCTGGGCATCGCCCTGCTGCTCGGCGCGCTGATCGCCGCACGCGTCACGCGCCCGGCGCGGGAACTCGCCGGCGCGGCGACCGCGATGGCGCGGGGCTCATTCGACGTGCCCCTGCCGCGATCGCGCATCCGCGAGGTGGCGCTCATCGCCGAGCAGTTCGACGAGATGCGCCGCACACTCGCCCGGCAGATGGCGGAGCTTCGCACCGCCAACGACGCGCTCACCGATCGCAACGCGCGGCTCAGCACCCTGCAGAACGACCTGATGCAGCGCGACCGCCTGGCGGCCACCGGTCGCCTGGTTGCCCAGCTCGCGCACGAGATCCGCAACCCGGTGGCGAACCTCCGCAACCTGCTCGAACTCGTCAGGCGCCGGCTCGCCGGCGATGCCCAGGGGGCCGAGTATGCGGACCTCGCGATCGACGAGCTGCTGCGGATGCATGAGCTGGCGGAGCGGATGCTCGACCTCAACCGCCCCGGCGACCCGGCGGCACGGGGCTGCGCTCCGATGGAGGTGGCCGACGAGGTCGCCCGCCTGGCGATGGCGGGGGTGGCGCCGGAGACGCTCCGCATCACGGTCACCGGGGATGCCGGTGTGCGTGCCGCGATGGCACCGGACGCCCTGAAGCAGGTGCTGGTGAACCTGGTGCAGAACGCGCGCGAGGCCGTGGGCTCCGGCGAAGGCCCGGGAGCCGTGATCGGCATCGACGTCCGCACCGGGCGCGACGGCGTGAGTGTCTCGGTGACCGACAACGGGCCGGGCGTTCCGGAGCCGGTGCGCCGACGAATCTTCGACCCGTTCTTCACCACCAAGAGTGCCATGGACGGCGTGGGGCTGGGCCTGTTCGTCGCCGAAGGACTGGTGCGGAGTGCCGGCGGCCGCCTTTCACTCGATGACGCGCGCAGGCACGGTGCGCGATTCGTGATCGACCTGCTGGCGGGAACGGAGGCGGTGGGCACCAGCGTCGCGTCGTCAGGAGAGGGGAGGGCGACATGAGCCGCGCGAGCGCCCGCCTGCTCGTCGTGGACGACGACGCGGCCTTCCGGTTCTCGACCGCGGAGTTGCTGCGCGCGGACGGGTACGAGGTCGACGGTGCGCGCGATGGCAGGGAAGCGGTGGACCGTCTGGGCGAGCGCGCCTACGACCTGCTCCTCGTCGACCTGCGCATGCCAGGGATCGACGGCCTCGGGCTCGTCGAGGCGCTGCGGCTGTGGGGTCATGGCGTGCCGATCCTCATGATCTCCGGGTTCGGCACCGTCGAGAGCGCGGTGCGGGCGCTGCACCTGGGTGCGGACGACTTCCTGCTGAAGCCCGTGGAACCCGACCTGCTGAGTGCCCGGGTGGCAGAGCTGCTGGAGCGGCGACCGCAGGCGCACCGCGCGCAGGGCAACCCGGGTGGGCTGGTCGGGCGGACGTCGGTCATGCGGGCACTCTACGAGCGCATCGCGAGGGTCGCGCCGACGGAGACGACCGTGCTGATCACCGGGGAAACAGGCGTCGGCAAGGAACTCGTGGCGCGCGCCGTGCATGCACTGTCGCCGCGGCACGACGCGCCGTTCCTGGCCGTGAATTGCGCCGCGTTCGCGGAGGGGATCCTCGAGAGCGAACTGTTCGGGCACGTCCGCGGTGCGTTCACCGGTGCGACGCGCGACCGGCAGGGCGTGTTCGAGGCCGCGGGCGGCGGCACGCTGTTCCTCGATGAGGTCGGGAGCACGTCGATGGCGCTGCAAGCGCGGCTGCTGCGGGCGCTGCAGGAGCGCGAGATCATGCGCGTGGGCGGAACGACTGTGATGCATGTCGACGCGCGCGTGGTGGCGGCGACGAATGAGGATCCGCGGTCGCTCGTCGACGCCGGGCGCCTGCGTGAGGACCTCTACTACAGGCTGGCCGTCTTTCCGCTGGTGGTCCCGCCGCTTCGGGAGCGGGCGCCCGACATCCCCCTGCTCGTCGAGCACCGGATCGCGCGGCTGCGCGAGCAGCTTCCTGGGGCGGGGCAGCTCGCCTGCTCGCCGCTTGCCATGCGGCAGCTGCGCGCGTACCCGTGGCCGGGAAACGTGCGGCAGTTGTTCGCGGCGCTCGAGAGCGCGGCGATCTCGGCCGGCGGTGGGCGCATCGAGGCACAGCACCTCCCGGAGGAGGTTCGTGCAGGCTCGGAGGCGGGCGCGCGCACGCCGCGCTATCGGGCCGGCGGCTCGGCCGACGACGAGCGGGCCGCCATCGAGGCCGCGCTGGCCCACGCCGACGGGGCGCTGTCGCGCGCGGCGGACCTGCTGGGCATGGGGCGCACCACGCTGTGGCGCAAGATGCGCTCCTACGGCCTGGCTGGGGCGACGCCGGCACCCCCCGACGACGCGGCGCGATAGGCGCGACGCGGGCAGCCGGCACCGGCGTCGCGTCGCGCGATTACTGGTTGCAGGCCACGTCCTGGAACGTGGCGTCCCAGCATCCCCTCACCCCGCCGTTGAATCCCGGCGACAGGATGGAACCTGTGTGCGAGACGTCGTTCCATTCCACCGTTGTCTGCGCCGAGGCCGAGGCGTCGAGGAACTGTACCGTGCGCAGGTCGCCGCTGGACCCGTACGTGAGCTTGTCGCCGACCTGCACCGCCGACGGGTTGACGTTGGTGAACTCGACCGACCAGTCCGTTGCCGAGACATGCGTCCAGGTGATGCCGAGGAGCGCGGTGCCTGACGAGGGCTGGGTACCGTCGTAGATGTGCCACGCCCCGGCGGTGCCGTCGAGACTCGCCGTGCCCGAATACCAGAGGAAGTCGCTGAGGGGCGGGGTGGTGGCCGTCGACGAGATGCGCATCTCCCAGAGCGACTGGCTGGCCTGGGCGCTCCCCGAGAGGTCGGCCTGGAACTGCTGGCCGTTCTCCGAGACGTTGTACGTCCAGTGGAATGCGCCGTTCTCGTAGACGGGGGTGTTCGACGCCGCGGCGGCGAACGTGGCCACCGGCACCGCCATCACCACGATGGTGGCTGCCCGGGCGAGCGACACCGAGACCGCGGCCGCGAGGAAATTGGATCCGACGACGGCCGGGCTTCCCACCACGTCCTGGGCACCGGCGGCGTCGAACAGGCTGAGGTCGGCCTGCATCGACGTCGCCGGGGGAAGCGAGGGCGGCTCGCCGTGGTCCGCGGGAGACGTGGAGTCGCTGCTGCATGCCGTCGCCCCGAGCCAGAGCACGAGGCCGAGTGGCAGGATTGCCGAGCGTAGTCGCTGCTGCATCGCTTCACCTCCTGGTTGGTCGAATATGCCGGGAAGTGCCCGGTGGCGTGTGTGTGCTGCAACACGGCAGCCTGCCATAGTCTGGCGGGCTGATCCGGTTCCTGGCCGGCCACTCTCCGCGACTCGGGGAGGACACCGGTCGCCCGGCCGCACACGCGTCCCACCGATCACCAGTATATCGACGTGAACCTCCCGGATGGCCCCTTCGGCCAGTCCTCCCTCCAAGTCGAGGCGCCCGGCGAGATCGCGATAGCCCGCAGCCGCCGGGTGGGCAGGTGGGGCCGGGACGTCCGCGCTGCACCAGCGTCGCGGCGATGTGCTCCGCGGGCTTCGCGTCGTTCCGGCAGCAACTGTCGCTCGATGACGGGCGGTGCAACCCGGATGCCGGCGCGGGAACGTTGCGCGGCCCACGTTAGGCGGGGCAGGCGCAGGCGGGCGCCGCCCGGCGGCTGTCGACGACGTGGGGGCGCCGCCGCGGGACGGGGCGCACCGGCCGGCCGCTGCGCGCGCTTGCCACCGTCCCGGGACCGCGCGATCTTGGCGTTTCCCTCCACCGGAATTCGCCGATGCTCCCGCTGCTCGTCGCGCTCGCCCTCTCCACAACGGGCGCTCCCGACTCGACGCCGTACGTCGTGCTGAACCACGGGCGTCCCGCCGGGGACATGACCGTGGTGCGCGACGGGGCGTCGGTCGTGGTGCGGTACGTCTTCGTCGACCGGAATCGCGGCACGCGCGTCGAGACGCGCTACCGGCTGGCGGGAAACGGCGCGGTACTGGCCGAAGAGGCGCGGCCGGTGCTCGAGGACGGCGCGACAGGGGAGCCCGCGGTGCGATACGAGATCCGCGGAGACTCGGCGTACGTCGCGCAGGCGGGCGGCCGCGGGGGCTCGCCCGCCAGGAACAGCGTGGCGCGCGCGGACACGGGGGCCTTTCCGCGATTCGGCGGCACGCCGTTCGACGAGGCACTCCTGGCGCGATTCCTCCTGCGCCATCCGGAGCGCCGCGGCCGGCTCTTTCCGGCCGGGGCGGCACGCGCCGACGTGGTGGCGGATACGACGGTCGCGACGCCGCTCGGGCGGCAGCACCTGCGCCTGGTGATGATCGACGCCGGCGGCCCGGCGCCCGCTGGCGTCTGGCTCGACGACCGGGACGAACTGTTCGCGAGCGACGTCGCCTGGTTCATCACGGTGCGGGCGGGGGCCGAGGCAACGCTGCCAGTGCTGCGGGGGGTCGAGGTCCGCTGGCGCAACGCGCAGGGCGAGGCCCTCGCGCGCCGGCTGACGAAGCCGCTCGGTGGCCCGCTCGTGATCCGCAACGGCGACCTCTTCGACAGCGAGCACGCGGTGATGCGTCCCCGGATGACGGTGGTCGTCCAGGGCGACCGCATCGTGGCCGTGGGGCCGGCGGATTCGGTGGCCACGCCGGCGGGCGCCACGGTCATCGACGCCACCGGGAAGACGGTGATGCCGGGCATGTGGGACATGCACGGCCACTTCCAGCTCACCAGCCAGTCCGCGGGATCGGTCATGCAGCTGGCCACAGGCATCACCACGGTGCGCGACCTGGCCTCGGATATCGACGTCGCGGTGGCGCAGCGCGACCGCGCCGACGCCGGGCTGCTGGTGTCACCGCGGGTCATCCTGGCGGGCTTCATCGAGGGCCCCGGCGCGTGGGCGGGCCCGTCGGACGTGCTGGTGCGCACCGAGGCCGAGGCCCGGGCGTGGGTGGCACGCTACGACTCGTTAGGATACCGCCAGATCAAGCTGTACAACCTCGTGCACCCCGACCTGGTGCCGGCGATCGCGGCCGAGGCCCACCGGCGCGGGATGCGCCTCTCCGGGCACATCCCGCGCGGGCTCAGCGTCCCGGCGGCGGTCGAACTGGGCTACGACGAGGTCCAGCATGCCGCGTTCCTGTTCTCGACGTTCTTCGAGGACTCGCTGTTCGTGCCACGGATGCGCGCGTACTCGCTGGTGGCGGGCATCGTGGCGCCGAACGTGGACGTCAACGGCCCGGACATGACCGCGATGATCGCGGTGCTCAAGCAGCACCACACGGTCATCGACGGCACGTTCAACCTCTGGCAGAATGGCGAGCTGACGGGACAGGGGAACGCCGGGACCGCGAACTACGGACGCCTGCTGAAGCGCCTCTACGACGAAGGCGTGACGCTGGTCCCGGGCACCGACAACAATGCCGGCACGACGTACGTCACCGAGCTGGAGCTGTACCAGCACGACGGCATTCCCGCGCCCGACGTGCTGCGGATCGCCACGCTCGTGCCGGCGCAGGTGATGGGTGACGACAGGGACTACGGGAGCATCGCCGTCGGCAAGGTCGCGGACATCGTGATCGTGAACGGAAGGCCCGCGGAACGGATCTCCGACCTGCGCCACCTGGAGCGGGTGATCCGGGCCGGGCGGGTGTACGACCCGCAGGCTGTTCGCGCAGCGCTGTCGACCCGCCCGTAGCGCAGGCGGCTCGTCGCGGCCGACCCGCGGGCCCTTGCACGGGAGTAGATTTCGGCATACCTCCTCCCCCCGGTGGCCCGCGATGGCCTGTCGTTTCTACAAGGGGTTCATCATCACGACGCGCAGCTTTCAGGTGCGCGGCACGGGTGCCTGGACCACCGATTTCCTGATTGGGCGACGCGGGTCGCTTCGCGCGTTCAGCACCGAGCAGCTCCACCCCACGGAGCCCGTCGCCACGTCCGCCTGCTGGCAGCTGGCCTGCCGCATCATCGACGCCAACGAGCGCGACGCCTCGGTCGACGACCTCGCCTTCAACGAGACCTAGGCGCCCGACCTTCCCGGCCCGGCGGCGCCGTCGATTGCCTGCCGCACCTTGTGCGCCAGGACGTCCACGGTGAACGGCTTCTGCATGAACGGGGTCCCCGGATCGAGCACGCCGTGCCGGACAACCGCGTCGTCCGTGTAGCCCGACATGTACAGGATCTTCGTCCCGGGACGCACTGTGAGGAACTCCTCGACGAGCTTGCGGCCGCTCATGCGCGGCATGACCACGTCGGTGAGCAGGAGGTCGATCGGTCCACCGCCACGGGCGGCGTCGAGCGCCGCAGCGCCGCTCGGCGCCTCGAGCACCGAATAGCCGAGCCGCTCGAGCATCATCCGGACCGCCGAGCGGACGGCGTCGGCGTCCTCGACGAGCAGCACCGTCTCCGTGCCACGAGGCATCACCTTTGGTGCCGCGCCGGCGTCGTCGGCCGCGGGTCGCGCGACCTCGAGCGGGAGGTAGATCTTGAACGTTGCGCCGGCCCCCGGCTCGCTGTAGACCCAGATGAATCCGTCGCTCTGCTTGACGAAGCCGTAGACGGTCGAGAGGCCGAGTCCCGTGCCGCGGCCCACCTCCTTGGTCGTGAAGAACGGCTCGAACACGCGCGCCATCGTCTGCGCGTCCATGCCGACGCCGGTGTCGCTGACGGAGAGGACAGCATAGCGACCTGGCGTGGCGGGCCAGTGCGTGCTGAGGTACGCCTCATCCAGGTCAGCCACCGAGGTCTCAATGGTGAGCTTGCCCCCGGTCGGCATGGCGTCGCGCGCGTTGACGGCAAGGTTGACGATGGCCTGCTCGAGCTGGCCGGGATCGACGTGGACCCGGGTGGGCTCGTCGCGCAGCACGGTCTCCAGCTCGACGTCCTCGCCGATGACCCGCTCCAGCAGCTTGCGGGCGTTGACGACGACGCGCTCGAGGGCCACGACGTGGGGCTCGATGACCTGCTGGCGGCTGAACGAGAGCAACTGCCGGGTCAGGCCGGCGGCATCGTCTGCCGCCTTGCAGATCTGCCTGACGTCGTCGTGTCGCGGGTCGTTCTCCGACAGGCCCTCCAGCAGCAGCTCGGCGTAGCTCGTGATGACGGTGAGGAGGTTGTTGAAGTCGTGGGCCACGCCGCCGGCGAGGCGACCCACCGCCTCCATCTTCTGGGCCTGCCGGAACTGCTCCTCGAGGGAGCGGCGGGTGCTGACGTCCCGCAACGCCGTGATGCGGCCGGGCCGTCCGCCGATCAGGTGGGACCTTGCCGTCGACTCGATGAACAGCCGATGGCCGTCAGGCCGCCGGCCGACGAACTCGTACGAGCCCTCCTTGGGGAAGTCGATGCGGCGGTGGGCGACATCGCGCGACTCCTCGGCGACGAAGTCTATCAGGGGCCGCCCAATCACGTCGTCGAGCGTGCAGCCGAACATCCGGGCGAACCCGTCGTTCGCCTCCCGGATGATGCCCTCCTGCGAGATCACGATCCCGTCGAAGGACGCCTCGCCGAGCTTCCGGAAGCGCTCCTCGCTCTCGGCGAGCGCCGCCTGCGACAGGTAGCGCTCCGTGATGTCGAGGACCACGCCACTGATTCGCACCACGGTCCCCGACTGGTCGCGGTTGCCGACGGCGTGCGACAAAACGTGCCGCACGGCGCCATCGGGATGCATCACCCGGAACTCCGTCTCCTGCGGCCCCTCGCCGTTCCGCAGTCGCCCGATTGCCGCGACGAGCGCCTCGCGGTCTTCCGGCACCACCGCCGCGAGGAACGAGTCCGGGGCATCGTACAGTTCCTGTCGCGGCCGGCCCCAGATGTGCTCGAACGCCGGATTGACGTACAGCGTCTCGGAGAAGTCGGCCCTGGCAATGAAGAACACTTCGGCGATGTTCTCCGCCACCTGGCGAAAGCGTTCCTCCCGCTCGCGCAACGCCTGCTCGGCGGCTCGCTGCTCGGTGACGTCCTCCTGCGTGGCCACGAAGTGCGTCACCGCGCCGGAGGGGTCGCGCAGGGGTGCGATGCGCACGACGTCCCAATAGGCCTGCCCGTTGCGTCGCCGGTTCCGGATTTCCCCCGACCAGATGCGGCCGGACGAGATCGTCGTCCACAGCTCCCGATACACGTGCGCCGGGGTCTCGCCCGACTGCAGCACGCGCGGCGTGCGGCCGATCACGTCCGCGGCCTCGTAGCCCGTGACCCGGGTGAACTGGCGGTTCACGTACTCGATGTGCCCGTGGGCGTCGGTGATGACCACCGAGGCGGGACTCTCGTCGACCGCCAGCAGCAGCCGCCGCACCTGTTCCTCGCCACGCACCTTGGCCTCGCGCACGCGACGTTCCTCGAGGGCGCGCTGCACCGCATGCGGCAGCCGCGCCAGGTTGCCCTTGAGCACGTAGTCGGCGATGCCGTGCTTGAGGCAGTCGACGGCGAGTTCCTCGCCCAGGGTGCCGGTGACCAGAATGAACGGGACGTCAGGGAACCTGCGCTGCAGCGTCGCGAAGACGTCCATGCCCGTCCAGCCAGGGAGCCGGTAGTCGCACAGCACGGCGTCGTACCCGGTCCCATCGATGGCAGCCTCGAACTCTGCCGGCGTGGCGACGACGTCGACGTGCACGACCAGGCCCCCGCGCTCGAGCGCGGCGACGCACAGCTCGGCGTCGCGCGGGTCATTCTCCACGATCAGGAAGCGCCGGGGCGGAGTGACGGGAGTTCGCGTGTCGATCATGCCGTCTCGCGGAGGTGCGTGGGAGTCGCGTCGGGCTCGTTCACGGCGAGCCAGTAAGCGCCGAGCCGCTGTACCGTGGCGCGGAAGGCGCCGAACTCGACTGGCTTCTGCACATAGCTGTTCACGCCGAGGCGATATCCGAGCGCCACATCCCGCTCCATGCGCGACGACGTGAACATGACGACGGGAATCGAGCGCGTCTTCGGATCGGCCTTGAGCTCACGGACCACGTCGAGACCGTCGACGCGAGGGAGCTTGAGGTCGAGCAGGAGCAGACGAATCGAAGCCCCGGTTGGCGACTCGTAGCGCCCGCGGCGATAGACGAAGTCGAGCGCGTCGGCGCCGTCGCACGCGACGTGTATCGGCTCGTCGGGCCAGTCCTCCCGAAGGACCTCGACGATCAGCTCGGCGTCCGCCGGATCGTCCTCGGCGATCAGCACGCCGCGCCATCCGAGGCTCATGCCGCCTGCTCGGCGCTTGCGGGCGTCGGGTCGAGGGTGAAGAAGAAGGCCGCGCCTTGCCCTGGAGACGACTCGGCCCAGATGGCGCCGCCGTGCTTGTGGATGATCCGTTGCACCGTGGCGAGGCCGATCCCCGTGCCCTCGAACTCGTCGGCGTGATGCAGCCGCTGGAAGGCCCCGAAGAGCTTGTCGGCATAGCGCATGTCGAACCCCACCCCGTTATCCCTGACGACGACCACCGCGCGCCCCTCTGATGGCGCCTGCGCGACCTCGATGAGCGCGCTGGGCTGGCGCCGTGTGTATTTCACGGCATTGCCGACGAGATTCGAGAGGGCGATCGTCATGAGCCCCGGATCGCATGCCACCGTGGGGAGGTCGCCGACGCGGAACTCGACATCGCGCCCGGCCACCAACGCCTGCATGTCAACGAGCACCGCGTCGACGAGCGTTCCCAGCGGGACCGCTTCCGGCCGGAGCGGCTGCCTGCTGACCCGCGCCAGGTTGAGGAGGTCGTCGACGAGGCGTCCCATCTGCCGGGTCCCCTCGCGAATCCGCCGGAGGTAGTGCCCGGCCTTCGGCGACAGGTTGTCGCCACTGACCTCCTCGAGCAGCTCGGCGAAGCCGTCGACCTGCCGTAACGGAGCGCGCAGGTCGTGCGAAACCGAGTAGGTGAACGCCTCGAGCTCCTCGTTGGCGGCCTGGAGCTGCGCCGTGCGCTCCACGACGCGCTCCTCGAGCTCGGCGTTCAGGCGCTGGACTTCCGAGGCCACGCGCTTGCGCTCGATGGCGTAGCGCATGGCCCGCGCGAGCAGGGAGCCGCTGGCCTGGTCCTTGAGGAGGTAGTCCTGCGCGCCCTCCCGAACCGTGGCCACCGCCAGAGACTCGTCGCTGACGCCTGTCAGCACGATGATGGGCACACCGGGGGCCTGCGCGTCCACCGCCGTGAACGTCTCGATGCCCAGGCTGTCGGGCAGGCCGAGGTCGAGCAGCACGACGTCGACGTCGGCGCGCTCGCGCAGCAGCGTGAGGCCCTCGCGCAGGGTGGACTTCCGCGTGAGCTGGAACGTCCGGTACCCGGCATCGCGGAGGTTCTCCTCGATGAGGCGCGCATCACCGAGGTTGTCCTCGATGAGCAGGACCCGAATCACCGAGACCGTCATGGCGCCGGCTCCGCAGGCAGTCGCGCGGTGGCGAGCCAGAACTCCTCGATGCCGCGTACCGCGTCGGCAAAGTGGTCAAGGCCGACCGGCTTGGTCACGTACCCGTTGGCGTGCAGGTCGTAGCTGCGCGAGACGTCATCCTCGGCCCGCGAGCTCGTGAGCACGACGACGGGAATCTGCCGTAGTGACGCGTCACACTTGAGCTCCGCGAGCACCTCGCGGCCATCCTTGCGCGGGAGGTTCAGGTCGAGGAGGATGAGGTGCGGGCGCGGTTCATCCTTGTACGGTCCCTGCTGCCGCAACAGTGCCATCGCCTCGACGCCGTTGGGGACCGTGCGCATTGAGTTCGCGATGCGACTGTCACGAAGCAGCTCGCGCGTCAGGCGCGCGTCGCCGGGGTTGTCCTCGACGAGCAGGATGCGCACCGGCGCGGGATCGGCGCGCGAGGTCACGAGGCGTCCCTCGTCAGTGACTCCGCGGTCGCGGCGGGAAGGGTGAACAGGAACGTGGCACCGTCGCCGGGTCGCGACTCGACCCAGATCCGGCCGTTGTGCCGCTCGACGATTCGGCGGCAGATGGCGAGCCCGATACCGGTGCCGGGATACTCGGCGGTGGTGTGCAGCCGCTGGAAGATCAGGAAGATCCGCTCGGCGTGTTCGGGGGCGATGCCTATGCCGTTGTCCTGCACCGCAAAGGTCCACGACGCCCCGGTGCGCCCGGCGCGCACGTGCACGCGCGGTGGCGTCGCGCCGTGGAACTTGATGGCGTTGGCGATGAGATTCTGCAGCAACTGGCCGAGCTGCACGTCGTCGCCCAGGACGGCGGGAAGGGCATCGTGGGTGATCTCGGCGCCGCTCTGCTCCACGGCGAGCCGCATGTCGCCCAGCACGCGGGTGAGGAGGTCCCCGGTGTCGATCGGGGTAAACGGCTTGCCGCGCGTGCCGAGGCGCGAATAGCTGAGCAGGCCGTCGATGAGCTGGTGCATGCGCGTGGCGCCATCCACGACGTAGCCGATGAACTCGTCGGCGTCGGCGTCGAGGCGGCCGCGATAGCGGCGTCCCAGCAGCTGCGCATAGTTCGCCACCATGCGCAGCGGCTCCTGAAGGTCGTGCGAGGCAACGTACGCGAACTGCTCCAGGTCGGCGTTGGAACGCGCGAGCTCGTCGGCGTGCCGCGCCAGGGCCTCTTCGGCGGCACGGCGCTCGGCGACCTCGCGCCGCACTTCCTCAAAGCGCAGCCGCTCCGAGATGTCGCGCACCGCCGCAATGACAAGCAACCCCTCGTCTGATTCCACGGGGCTCAGGCTGATCTCCACCGGGAACTCGGTGCCGTCACGGCGCCGCCCCGAGAGTTGCAGGCCGCTTCCCATCGGGCGTCGGTGGGGATCGCCGAGATAGTCACGGCGATGGGACACGTGTGCCGTGCCGAAGCGCGCGGGGACGAGCCGCTCGATGGGCTGGCCCGCCAGTTCGTCGCGAGTGTAGCCGAACAGCTGCTCGACCTGCGAATTGATGAGGGCGATGCGGCCTGTCCCGTCCACGACGACCATGGCGTCGGGGGCGGCTTCCATGAGCCCGCGGAAAGTCGATTCGAGCGCGCTTGTGGATCGGACAGATTCAGTCATGCGCCTCCCTCGACGCGTTGCTGGTGTCCATTCCGTCCGGGGCCGGGAGTCTGCTCGCGACGCGCTCCCGCCGCTCGCCTCGATTGGCCCATCACTTCGCACTGCGCGGCCGCAGCCGTCGCTACTGCAGACGACATCGACGGGCACGGCTAACGGGACGCTCCCCGATGTGTCCACACACAGGCAACGTCAGTCGAGCTGACTCACCAGGCCCACGCGCGTTGCGTATCGCACCAGACCCACGAGGTCATGGATGCCGAGTCGCTTCATGATCTCGCCGCGATGCGTCTCGATCGTCTTGACGCTGAGCTGCAGCCGCGCGGCGATCTCGCGGGTGGTGGCACCATGCACGACGAGCCGCAGGACCTCGAGCTGCCGGGGGCTGAGGTGCTCCAGTGGGCGTCGCACCTCGAGTGCCTGAAGGATCGACGGACCGAGCCGATTCAGGTTGTCCTTGAGGACCAGGTTCTCGGCGCCGGCCCGCAGCGAGGCGACCGCTCCCTGGCCGTCGAGCGTGCCGGTGACGATGATGAGCGGCGCCAGTGGCCTGATGGCCTGCAGGAGGTCGAGGGCCGCCTGGGCGTCGATCTGGCCGAGCGAATGATCGGAAAGCACGACGTGCGGCTGAAAATCGCGGAGCGCCTGAGTGAACGCCTCTCGCGTCTCAACACGTCGCGTCGTTGCCTGAACGCCGCCGCGGGCGAGCGCCGCCTCGACAAGCTCGGCGTCGCTGGCACTATCCTCCAGCAGGAGGATCCGAAGGTCCGCGTTCATGAATCCTCGCTGGGCTTGGGGTGTGTCCTCGTTTCCTTCAGGTCCCCAGGATAGCCGCACGTTAATTCGACTCTCGGGCCCGACTCATTCCAGCAAGTCAACCCATGCAGTCGCCGGATTGCTGAGCCTTTTAATAGGGTATACCTGACTCCGCTGTCAAGCTCTGCATATCTCGCGGCCCTTCGCAGAATTCGTGGCGGCGGTCTATTCCGATCAAGTCTCAGGCAGGGAACCCCTTGGCGCTCTAATTGCGCGCAATTCGCTGATTTCTCGCATTCCTGCTCAAACTCAGCAGGACTCTATTACTGTGTCACGAGCGCAACTATCGGGTAGCACCCTGAGCCGCATTGGGTCGAAGTCAACTCGAGCGCCGCGGGAGGAGGGAGCGCTCGCAAGGGCGGCCTCTGAGGGAATTGCCAACCGAACGACTCCTCCACTCGATAACTTTGGCCGGCGGCCACGCCCGAAGTCGCGTGGCGGCGTCGAGTTGCCCAACCAGCGTCGTGGGTACATGAAGCCGACCGCCAACATCGTTTCCCGCCGCCGCACGGACGGGGCGTGACGCAGCTTTCCTTCTCCGGCGTCGGCGTCGACTTCGGGGCAACCACAGTCTTTTCCGATGTCACCGTCACCGTGGCGGTCGGTGAACGCTGGGGCATCGTGGGGCGCAACGGCACCGGCAAGACGACGCTCTTCCGCCTGCTGACGGGCGACCTCGAACCGACCCGCGGCACCATCGCCCGCCAGCCCGGGCTCCGGGTCTCGCTGCTGGAGCAACATCGCGAGTTCGGCGACGCCGTGACGGTCTGGGAGGCCGCGGCTGGCGAACTGGCGGCCCTGCTGGCGCTCGAGCTGTCGCTCATCGAGCAGGCTGCGGCGCTCGAGTCCGATGCCTCGCCGGAGGCGCTCGACCGGTACGGTCGCGACCTCGAGCGCTTCGAGCATGAGGGCGGTTACGCCGTCACCTCGCGCATCGATGCCGTGCTGCAGGGCCTGGGCTTCGATCCTGCGGCGGCGCGCGGCACCCCGGTGCGCTCGCTGAGCGGCGGCGAGCGCGGGCGCCTCGGCCTCGTCAGGCAGCTCGTCAGCGGCGCCGACGTCCTGCTGCTCGACGAGCCGACGAACCACCTCGACCTCGAGACGTCCCGCTGGCTCGAGGACTACCTCCGTGGCACCGACAGGACCGTATTGCTGGTGAGCCACGACCGTGCCTTCCTGGCCTCCACCGTCGACCACATCCTGCACTTCGAGGGCGGAACCGCCACGCCCTACGGCGGCGGCTACGAGGAGTTCGTGCGGCAACGCGAGGAACGCCGCCTCACGCAACAGCGGGCCTTTGACCAGCAGCAGCGCCGGATCGGCAGGGAGCGCGACTACATCGCCCGCAACATCGCGGGACAGAACTCGCGCCAGGCCAAGGGCCGGCGAAAGCGCCTGGAGCGCCTGCCGCGACTGAGCGCCCCCGTTACGGACGAGGAGTCGATGGCCGTCCGCTTCGAGATCGCCGAGCGCGGCGGCGACATCGTGGTGCAGGCGCGGAACGCCACCATCGGGATCGGCGAGCGCGTGCTGGTGGAGCGCTTCAGCGGAACGGTGCGGCGGGGCGACGTGCTCGGGATCATCGGACCCAACGGGGCGGGGAAGTCCACGCTGCTGCGTGCCCTCCTGGGAGAGCACCCGGTGATGGCGGGAGAGCTGCGGCTCGGCGCGTCGATCCGCGCGGGCCACTATCGCCAGGACATGTCGCAGGTGCCGCTGGGGAAGTCGATCTATGACGCGATCGCCGACCTGCGTCCGCTCTGGGAGCGACGCCTGGTGCAGGGGCACCTCGGACGCTTCGGTTTTTCCGGCGACGAGGTGCAGCGGCGCGCCGATACGCTGTCAGGCGGGGAGCGCGCCCGCGTGGCGCTTGCCATGCTGATGCTGTCGCGTGCCAACCTGCTGGTGCTCGACGAACCGACGAATCACCTCGACGTCGAGTCGATTGAGTCGCTCGAGGACGCCGTGGGACGCTACGAGGGCACGGTGATGCTCGTGAGCCACGATCGCGAGATGCTGCGCGCCCTGGCGACGAAGATCTGGGTGCTGCACGACAGGCACATCACCGAATTCGCCGGCGGCTTTGCCGAATGGGAGGATGTGAGCGAGGAGCGCGCTCACGCCGCGGCGGTGCGTGCCGCCGAGGAGGAGTCGCTGCGCCGCGTCCACGAGCGGCAGCGCGTCGCCCGGGGATCGAGCGAGGGGGAGCGTGCGCGCTCCGAGCGCCGGCAGCGACTGAAGGAGGCGCAGGGGAGCCTGTCGGAGGCGGAAGCGACGGTCCTCGGGCTCGAGCGACGCATCGGGGAGCTCACGGCGGTGCTCGAGGATCCCGACCTCTACACGCGACCCGGCGGCGTGGCGGAGGCGCACGAAAAGGGACTGTTGCTGGAAGGGCTTCGGCGGAAGCTCGACGTTGCACTGGAGCGGTGGACCGCCGCAAGCGAATCGGTGGAGCGACTCTCGTCCGATCGCGGGGCGTAGCGAACGCCGCCGTCGCCCGGCGTTGAGGATTCCCGGACGCGCCGGGTGAACGGTTCTGGCGGGGCTTCCGGGCACGCCCTCGCCGACGCGCATCACTTTGCACTTCGCCGCTCCGCGGCGCACTTTCGCATGTTCCGCAAACCGCGCGCTGTCAGCGCGCCGTGTCAGGTGCCTTTCTGGAGGACGACATGCTGGACCACGGTACATCTCGCGCCTCGCACCGCGCCCCGCGCCAGTTGGGGCTTTCCACCCTGGCGGCGGTTGCGCTGCTGGCGCTCGCACTGCCGCAGGCGTCGCCGGCCCAGCAGGGTGGCCGCGCCGGCGGCCAGCCACGCGCGATCGACGACTTCACGGCCAACATGAAGAAGCTCGACGGCTTCTTCCCGCTCTACTGGGACTCGGGTTCGGGCCGGCTGTATATGGAGATCCCGCGCCTCAACACCGAGGTGCTCCACGTGGCGGGCCTCGGCGCCGGACTCGGCTCCAATGACATCGGGCTCGACCGCGGCGGACTGCAGGGGTCGCAGATTGTCGAGTTCGAGCGCGTCGGCCCGAAGGTCATGATGGTGGAGCCGAACTACGACTATCGCGCGTCCAGCACGAATCCATCGGAAGTGCGTGCGGTGCGCGACGCGTTCGCGCGCTCGATCCTGTGGGGCTTCACGGTCGCCGCGGAGGGGCCCGCCGGGCGGGTGCTTGTGGACCTGTCCGACTACCTGATGCACGACGCGACGAACATCGCGCCGCGGCTGTCGCCGGGGTCGTACCGGCTCGACGCCACGCGCAGCTCGATCTACATGCCGATGACGCAGAACTTCCCGCAGAACACCGAGACCGAGGTGGAGCTGACGTTCGTGGCGCAGCCTGGGGCGGGCGGGGGGCGCGGTGGCCGGGGCGGGGGTTTCTTCGAGGGCGTGGGGAGCGTGGCGGCAAGCAGCGAGGCCGCCAGCCTGCGCGTGCACCACTCGTTCGTGCAGCTCCCCGACAGCAACTACACGCCGCGACTGTACGACCCGCGTGCGGGCTACTTCGGGATGTCGTACATGGACTACTCCGTGCCGCTGGGGCAGTCGATGACGGTCCGCTTCCTGAACCGCCACCGGCTGCAGAAGAGGGATCCGCGCGCCGCGATCAGCGACCCCGTCAAGCCGATCGTCTACTACCTCGACCCCGGTACTCCCGAGCCGATGCGCTCGGCGCTGCTCGACGGTGCCCGCTGGTGGAACCAGGCGTTCGAGGCCGCCGGCTTCCGGAACGCCTTCCGGGTGGAGCTGCGTCCCGACAGCATCAGTCCGCTCGACATCCGCTACAACGTGATCAACTGGGTGCACCGCTCCACCCGCGGCTGGAGCAGCGGCGGCTCGGTGGTAGACCCGCGCACCGGGGAGATCCTCAAGGGCGTGGTGACGTTAGGCTCGCTGCGCATCCGCCAGGACTGGCTGATCGCGGAAGGGTTGCTGCAGCCGTACAAGAACGGCACCGAGCAGACGCCGGAGATCCAGGCCTGGACGCTCCAGCGCATGCGCCAGCTCGCGGCCCACGAGGTGGGCCACACGCTGGGCCTGGGGCACAACTACTACGACAGCGACTCCGGGCGCATCAGCGTCATGGACTACCCGCAACCGCTGATCACGCTCAGGCCTGACGGTAGCCTGGACATCTCGAGGGTCTATGACAACGGCATCGGTGCCTGGGACAAGGTCGCGATCTCGTACGGCTACTCGCAGTTCGCGCCCGGGACCGACGAGAAGAAGGCGCTGAAGGACATCCTGGACAAGGCGTGGACGAAGGACCTGCGCTACCTCACCAACCAGGACCTCGACGCCCATGCGCGCGTCGACCAGTGGGTCAACGGCACCGACGTCGGCGCCTCGCTCAACCAGATGATGGCGATCCGCCGGGTGTCACTGGCGAGATTCGGGGAGAACGCCATCCAGCGCGACATGCCGATGGCGCAGATCGAAGAAGTGCTGGTCCCGCTCTACATGTATCACCGCTATGCGGTGGACGCGGCCGCGAGCGTGATGGGCGGCATGCACTACATCTACGCCCTGCGCGGCGACGGTCGTGAGCCGGTGCGCATGGCGTCGGCCGCCGAGCAACAGGAGGCGCTCGGCGCCCTGATGGCGACGCTGGCTCCCTCGGCGCTGGCCCTGCCAGAGGGCCTCCTCAAGAAGATCCCCCCGCGCCCGTCGGGATACGGCCGGACCCGCGAGCTCTTCCCGCGCTACACGGGCCTCATGTTCGACGCCATAACTCCGGCCGTTTCGTCGGCGGACCTCGTGGTGTCGGACCTGCTGACGCCGGATCGCGCGGCCCGCCTGGTGGAGCAGAAGGCGCTCGACCCGTCGCTGCCGGGACTCGACGACGTGATCGACGCGATGTATGCGGCGAGCTTCGGGGCCACGCCGCGCACGCCGTACGAGGCCGAGGTCCAGCGGGCGGTCGAGCGCGTCGTGATCGACGGCCTCATTCAGCTCGCCGGGTCAGCGCCGATGCCGCAGGTCCGGGCCATCGCCACGCTGAAGCTGCAGCGGCGCGGTGCCGACCTGCAGCGGGTGGCGGCGGGCAGCGACGGCGTCGGACAGGCGGCCGCCGCCAACGACGCCGTGATCGCCAACGCCACCACCCTGGCGGCGGACGTCAAGCGCTTCCTCGAGCGTCCGGCGACGGCCGTGGCGCCGCGTATGCCCGGCGTCGAAGCGCCGCCGGGGGCGCCGCTTGGCGAGCCGGCCATGGAATGGCTGCGACGCATCGAGCCGCCGTGCTCGTGGTACGACGACTACTGGTATCGGTAACCCGGCAGCAAGGCCGGGCCGCCACGGCGGCCCGGCACGCAACGGGTGCATCGACGGCGTCCGCGCGTCACCGCGCGGGCGCCGTTGCGTTTAACCGGTGAGCGTTCATATTCCGCGGCCCGGGAACCGACCCCCCGCGTCGTCCCCGTCGATCATCCGGCAACCCCCATGCGCATCGAACCGGCGCGCGACTCGGACGTCGCCGCGCTCTCCGCCCTCAACAACCGCTTCGCTCCTGACGGTCTCACGCTCCCCCGCAGCGAGGAGTGGGTGGCGTCGCACATCGACGACTACCTTGTGCAGCGTGACGACAACGGGCACGTGCTGGGGTGCGTCTGCCTCGACGACTACTCGCCGTCGCTCGTGGAGCTGGTGTCGCTCGCCGTGCTGCCGTCCGAACAGGGGCGTGGTTTCGGGCACCTGCTCATCCAGGCCGCTGTCGCGCTCGCGAACAAGCGCGGCTATCCGCTGATCTTCGCGGTCTCGTTCTCCGACAACCTGTTCCTGCACGCCGGGTTCGTTCGTGCCGACATCGAGCGCTATCCCGAAAAACGCGTGCGCTACGCCAAGGTCTCTGCCGACGAGTGGACGATCGGCCACAAGCACTGCTTCGCACAGGAACTCGCGGCCGCGTAGGCAACGATCAGGTTGCCATATGCGAACGGCGGGCCGGATGCATCCGGCCCGCCGTTCGCATGTCCTGCGCCGCGCCGCCCGGGCGACTCCGGGCGACGGGCACGTCGCCACTCAACGACCCGACGAGGTCGCCGCCTTGGGACGGTCTTCCGAGAGCCAGTAGCCGAACCACTGTCGCAGGCGACCGAGCCTGTCGACGAGGAGCCATGGCTCGCCGGAGCGCGACAGTTCGTGCGTGGACCGCGGATACCGCACGAATTCGGCCGGGACGCCGAGCTTCTTGAGCGCCATGAACCAGGTCTCGGCATTGCCCATCGGCGTCCGGTAGTCCTCCTCCGATTGCACGAGGAGCGTCGGCGTCTTCACGTTCTGCACGTGCCGGATCGGGGACAGGCTGTCGTACATCGCCTGGTTCTCCCACGGCTTGCCGAAGAACTCCCCTTCAGTCAGTCCCTGCACGTCGGAGGCACCCCACCAGTACGTCCACTCGCTGATCATGCGGTCGGTCTCCGCCGCCTTGAAGCGATTGGTCTTGGTGGTGACCCACGCCGTCATGTATCCGCCGTACGAACCGCCGGTCACGCCCATGCGCGTGGAATCGACGTCGGGACGCTTCGCCGCAATGTCGACCGCCTTCATGAGGTCCACGTAGTCCTCCGCGCCCCAGCGTCCGCGCGTATACTGGAACTCGGCGTTGGTGCCGCTGGAGCCGCGCGGGTTCGTGAACAGCACCATCATGCCCGCGCCAGCGAGGTTCTGGAACTCGTCGAACCAGCCCTCGTTGTACTGCGAGTGCGGCCCGCCATGGATGTACAGGACGAGCGGGTACTTCCGGCCGGCCTGGTAGCCGAACGGCTTCATCAGCCAGCCCTCGATCTCGAGGCCGCCGACGGACGTATAGGTGAAGCGCTCGGCGTCGGCCCAGGCCACCTCGGCATTCAGCTTGTCGTTGAACGAGGTGAGCTTGCGTTCCCCGGAGCCGTCGGCGTTGGCGACGAACAGCTCGGTCGGGTGGGTCATGTCGGTGGCGGTGAAGACGATCTTCGACTGTGCCTTGTCGAACTGCGGGCCGATGAGGCGGCGGCGCCCGCCCAGCACCGGCGTCATCTTCTTCGTTGCCGGATCGACCTTTGACACCACCGAGCTGCCGCCCATGCTCGTGATCATCACGATGGAGCCGTCCTTCATCCACTCGATGTTGCCCGGCTCGTACATCCAGTTGCCCAGCAGGTCCTGCGGCTTGCCGCCATCGGCGGACACTGTGAGCAGGTGCGACTTCTTGAACTGTCCCGGTCGGCCGACGAATGCGAGCTGTCGTCCGTCGGGCGACCAGGAGAGGTCGCTCTCGTTGCCGAAGTAGTCGATCTTGCGCGGCTTGCAGTCGGCGGACTGGGCCTCGCACGCGGCCACTGGAATCAGGAAGATGTCGGTCTCGTTCCGGGGCGCCTCCTCGCGCTTCTGGTTCGGCGGGAGCTTGCCCAGTGAATCACGCTCGGCGTTGACCGCGGAGTCGGAGCGCAGGGACGCATCGGCAACGAACGCGATCCACTTGCCATCGGGCGAGAGGGCCGCGTTGCGGTGCGAGTAGTTGGTGCTGGTGAGGGGCTTGCGCGCGCCGCCGCCGCGCTGGATGGACAGCTGCGCCGGACGCAGGACCGGGGTGCGTGGAGCGCTCCGCGGGCTGGGGAGAAAGCCGCCGTTGTTCGACTTGTAGTTCATCTCGGTAATCTCGCGGCCGTCGAAGCGCGCCGGATCGGCCGGCTTGGTGATGGCGTCGTACGGCGGGCGAGCCCGCGGCAGCATCATGCCGAACGGATCGTTCGCTCTTGCCGAATCCGGAGCGTTCTGCTCGGTGCCGGGGAATGCCCCTCCGCGGCCACCGCCGCGTCCGCCGAAGCCACCGGCATTCCCCTCGACGAAGACCGTGAAGCTCTTGTCGTCGGGCTGCATCCCCTGTTGCGAGGCAGGCATCCGTTCAGGCTGGAAGGCCTCACCGGGCTGGTCCATGTGGAGGGCCCAGTTCGAGCCGCGGCCGCCCGTTCTCGTCGAGGTGAAGTAGAGCGTCTTGCCGTCATCGGACCAGCGGGGGTTGCTGCTCTCGGTGCCTGGAGAGGTCATCCGGACGGCGGGACCGCCGGCGAGGGATTGGACCCAGACCTCCGTGTGGCGCCTGTTCTCCTTCTCGATGACGGTGGTCACGGTGAACGCGGCCTGGCTTCCGTCGGGGGAGAGGGTGGGGGCGCTGAGGTTCGTGACCTTGTACCAGTCGCCAAGCTGGAACGCCCGCCCCGAGGACTGCTGCGCCGCCAGTGGCGGAGTCACGAGGAGAAGGGCGGCGGCCGTGCGCAACCATGTGGATCGCATGCGGGGACTCCGTGGGTTGTGGCGCGGCCGGCTCGTGGGGCTGCGGGGCGGGACGCGCCAGTTCGCGGTGTGCATAATGTACGGCTCGCCAGCGGATCGCGCTGCACCCGCACCCGCACCCGCACCCGTCCCGGAGCCCCGGAGGTGCGACGGAGCGTCCGGGCACCGGGTCCGGCGTGGCGGCCGACCTGCGCCTAACGTCGTCCGGAGCCCTCCGGGCTCACGTCCGGCGCCGGGAGGCGCAGCCGCCGGCCGGCCGGGGTGGCACCGCGCGACCGCGACCCGGGAGGCGACCTAACATCGTTCCCGGCTCGCGCGTAGACTCTTTCAGGATTCCCACGCTCACCGCCCCTTCCCACCCCCCGATCCCGTGATGCGCGACTTCCGTTGGTTCCCGCGTGTGCTCTCCGCACTCCTCGTCGTCGCAGCGCCCCCGTTGGCGGCCCAGGCCCCCGACGCGGCCACCCTCGCCTCCTTCGAGTGGCGATCCATCGGCCCGGTGAACATGGCCGGGCGCACCATCGACGTGGAGGGTGTGCCAAGCAACCCGAAGGTGCTGTACGTGGCCGGC
Organism: uncultured Gemmatimonadaceae bacterium; assembly: GCA_963761075.1. GTDB lineage: Bacteria > Gemmatimonadota > Gemmatimonadetes > Gemmatimonadales > Gemmatimonadaceae > CAVXFN01. Next base: position 3,577,298 of record CAVXFN010000004.1, on the reverse strand, counting down.
GCCACCGGCGGCATCTGGAAGACGATCAACGCCGGGACGACATGGATACCGCTCTGGAACCAGGAGCCGATCGCGTCCATGGGCGACCTGGCGATCGCCCCGAGCAACCCGAACATCGTCTGGGCGGGCACCGGCGAGAACAACTCGCGCAACAGCGTGCAGCCCGGGTTCGGCGTCTACAAGTCCACGAACGGCGGAGTCACCTGGCAGTCGATGGGCCTCGAGAAGACGCAGCACATCGGGCGGATCATCGTCCATCCGACGAATCCCAACATCGTGTACGTCGCGGCGCTCGGCGCGCTCTGGACGACGAACCCCGAGCGGGGCCTGTACAAGACCACCGACGGCGGACGGACCTGGAAGCAGATCAAGTTCATCAGCGACAAGGCGGGCTTCATCGACATCGCGATGGACCCTCGCAACCCGAACGTCCTGTATGCCGCCAGCTGGGAGCGCATTCGCAAGCCGTACTTCCTCAAGAGCGGCGGCCCGGGCTCCGGGCTCTGGAAGACGACCGACGGCGGCTCGACCTGGACCGAGATCAAGGGCGGCGGCTTTCCGCCCACCGACAAGGGGCGCATCAATGTCGTGCTGGCGCCGAGCAATCCCGACGTCGTCTACGCCATGGTGGAGGCCGACAGCGTACGCGGCAAGAAGCCGCAGCGCCTGCTCTCGGGGCTTTACCGCTCGGCCGATGCCGGAAAGACATGGAAGTGGATGAGCACCATCGACAACCGGCCGTTCTACTTCTCGCAGATCCGCGTCGATCCGAAGAACCCGAACCGCGCTCTACCGCATGGCCGTGGACTTCCAGTTCACGGATGACGGCGGCTACTCGTGGAAGACCGGCATGGTCGGCAACCACGAGGACTATCACGCGATGTGGATCGATCCCAACGATCCGGAGCACTACGTCATCGGCGGCGACGCCGGGATCTTCCAGACGTGGGACAAGGGCGGCACCTACGACGCGCTGAACAACATGCCGATGGGGCAGTTCTACGGCATCAGCTACGACTACGAGGTGCCCTATCGCGTATGCGGCGGACTGCAGGACAACGGATCGTCGTGCGGCATCAGCCGGCGCCGCGGCGGCGAGCTGCAGATGACCGACTGGTTCGCGCTCTTCGCCGCCGACGGGTTGCAGACGGCGCAGGATCCGGTCGACCCGAACATCGTCTACTACGAGTCGCAGGGCGGCAACGTCTCCCGGCGTGACCTCGGCACGGCGACGACCACGAGCATCAAGCCGCGCACGGCGAACCTCACCCAGTACGGACGGCAGATCGAGCAGATCAAGGGCGACGGGAGTACCCCGCTCACGGCCGACCAGGAGCGGCAGATCGCCAGCATCCGCGCGCGCATGAAGGAGGAGATGGCCGATCCGCAGGTCGCGCTCCGCTGGAACTGGAACACGCCGTTCATTCTCTCCCAGCACGACAGGAACGTCGTCTACGTCGGTGCGGACAAGCTCTTCAAGTCGGTCAAGCGCGGCGACGATCCCATCGCCATCTCGCCCGACCTCTCGGCGCACAACCCGGATTGGCTGCGCGTCTCGGGCGGCTACGACGCCGACGGCAACCTGGCTCCCGACGGCTCCGGTGGCATCACCCGTGACGCCACCGGCGCCGAGGAGAACGCGACAATCGTCAACATCAACGAGTCGACGATCCGCGCCGGCCTGCTCTATGTGGGCACCGACGACGGCAAGGTCTGGCTCACGAGGAACGATGGTGGCAACTGGGAGGACCTGAGCGACCATTTTCCCGGCGTGCCGCCGATGACGTACGTCAGCAAGATCGATGCGTCGCACGTCGACTCGGCCACGGTCTACGTGGCGCGCGACAACCACCGCGAGAACGACTTCAAGCCGTACGTCTACGTCTCGAACGACTTCGGCAAAACGTTCCGCTCCATCGCGTCGAACCTGCCGACGGACCGGCCGAACACGGTCTACGCCGTCCGCGAGGACCCGGTGAACCCGAACCTCGTCTACGTCGGCACCGAGCAGGGGGTCTACGCGTCGCTCAACAAGGGCGGCACCTGGTTCCGCCTCGGCGCCAACTTCCCCACGGTGCCGGTCTACGACCTGCAGGTGCATCCGCGCGATCACGAGCTGATCGCGGGGACCCATGGCCGCGCCATCTGGATCCTCGACGTGGCGCCGCTGCAGCAGATGACGACCAGCGTGATGGCGAAGTCGGCGTACCTGTTCGCGCCGACGGTGGCGTTCCAGTATGGCCAGCTGCCGCCTCCCTCGGAGACGCGCGCCCAGCGGCCGTGGAAGTCCGATGGCGGCCCGGACGGCGCGGTGATCTCGTACCGGCTGGCGACGAAGGCCGCCGACTCGGTGCAGGTAATGATCGTGAACGCCGCGGGAGACACCGTCTCCAAGCTCACCGGCTCGCCGGACGCCGGCGTGAACAGCGTGGAGTGGAACTTCACGGTCCTGTCGCCCGAGCAGATGGCGGCGCTGGCGGGACGCGGCGGATTCGGCGGACGTGGGGGCGGCCGGGGTGGCCGCTTCGGCGGCGCCTTCCCCGACACCGCGATGGTGCCGGGTTTCCCGCGCGGCTTCAACCCGCGTCCGGCGGAGTCGCGTGAGCCGCCTGACACGTCGGGAAGCCCGACGGCGGTGGCGAGGGCGCTCGCCGAGGGGCGGGGCGGGCGCGGGGGCCGTGGTGGACGTGGCGGCGGCGGCTTCGGCCGCGGCGGCATCCAGACCGCCGAGACCGGCGACTATCGGGTGGTGATGACCGTCGGCGGCCAGACGATGACGCAGGTGTTGCGCGTCGTGACCGTGGAGCCCGGTGAGGGGTCGGTGATGGCGCCGCTCAAGGGAAGTCGTTAGGCGGCGGCCGGTCGCGGGTCCGCCAGACCGCGAACACACGCGACCGGGGCCGATCGATGTCGATCGGCCCCGTGGTGCATCGGCGCAGGTTCCCGTGAGGCGCGGCCGCCTTCACGCGCGTCCCGGCGAGAGGGTCCGGCTGCTCGCGACGGTGCGACGCCGTCGCTACCCCTCGCACCAGGCCGACCGCACGACGAGAGCCTATCGGCCTGGCCCCGCACCCGTTGGTCCCGGTGATCCGGGCGAGGCAGTCGATCGGTACACGGAGGACGGATGTCCGCGGGTCAGCGTGTCCAGCGAGCTGCGCAGCCGTGGGAGGAAACGCTGGCCGGCGGCGCTGTCCGCGAGGTTGTGCAGTTCGCCCGGATCCGACAGGAAGTCGTACAGCTCTTCCACGTCGTCGCCGTTCCTGATGTAGTGGAGGCTGTCCAGCACGAGGGATTGCATCGGGCCGCGCCGGATCGGGTCCGCCTTGTCCGAGAAATTGTTGTACGTGAGTTCCGTCGGCGCCGGGTCGTGCGGCACTGGGACCCCGGACCAGTACCGCGCGAGAGATTTCCCGCGAACCGTATCGGACGAGACCTTGAGCAGGTCCAGGATCGTCGCGGCGACGTCGCGGGTGCCGACGGGCTGCGCGACTATCGTGCCAGCGGGAACGTGCCCCGGATACGACAGGATGAGAGGCACGTGCAGCAACGGCAGGTACAGGCTGTTCGCGTGGGAGGTGAGACCGTGCTCGCCGAGTTGCTCGCCATGGTCACCCACGAGGACAACGAGCGTGTTGTCGAGCACACCCCGACGGGACAGTTCGGCGAGCAGCAGGCCGACCTGATGATCGAGATACGCGAGGGCGCTGTCGTAGGCATCACGAATCTCGGTGAGCTCCTCCGGGGTGTACCCATGGCGCCAACCCTGCAGGATCCAGTAGCGCGGCGGGCGCGCCGTGAAGCGCCGGTCGAACGGCGCATGCGTCAGGTACGGCTCGTGCGCGTCCATGTAGTTGAGGAACGCGAAGAATGGGTGCCCATCGTGCGGCAGCCAGTCGAGGAAGTCCCGGTTGATCTCCTCCGCGTCCTTGTGGACGAGCGGGGCGTGGTAGCCCATCGCGCTCGCGACGGCCGTCGCCGCCATCCGCGTCCAGCCGGAGCTGTTGAGGAACGCGGCCATCGTGGTGGGGAAGTCGCGGTACACCGCGAAGCCGCGGTCGAGGCCTGAGGCGCGCGTACAGAAGATCAGGTTGGCGACGAATCCCGCCGTGAGGTATCCGCGGCGGCGCAGGATCTCGGCGAGGGTGGGTGCGGCGCCGTCAAGGGACTGGTCGAAGTTCGTGGACAGGTCGCGTGGCAGCCAGGAGGTGAACAGGCTGGCATGCGAGGGGAGCGTCCATGGAGCGGGCGCGATGGCGTACCTGAAAGCCGTTCCCGTCCCGGCCCAGCGATCGATCTCGGGCGTCGTCGCGCGCGGGTAGCCGAACAGGCTCAATTCGTCGCCGCGAACCGTATCCAGCACGAGCAGCAGGACGTTCGGCGCGCTGTCGGGAGCCTGTGCCAGGGAGGAGATCGCCCGCTGCTCGCGCCGGTGAGCGACGCCATGGATGCCCACTGCCACGAGGAGCAGCGGGACGACGAGCCACGGCCACGAGCGGCGTATGAGGCGCTCGAAGCCTCGGGGATGGCCCGCCGAGTACGAGGCGAGTTGCAGGGCAATGCCGGCGGACAGCACCAGGACCGCCCAGTGGTACAGGCCCAGGTGGAGCGTGACGATCCACGAGTAGACGGTGGCGACCGACAGGAGCGCCACCACTACCCGCAGGGAGAGGCCGCGGCGCGCGCGAAGGAGCGTCGCGACCAGGACGCCGGCGAGCACACCCGCCAGCGCGGACGCCATGGGCGCCATCCAGATGTTGTCGGGTGGTGGGGCCTCGCGCGGGTCGCCCGAGAAGAGCACGCGGATGAGGACTGACCCAGCTTCGGCCACTCCGCTCACGTACCCGAACCAGGCGCCGGTGAGCACCGTGGCCCCGAATCCAACGCGTGGGTCGGCACGGAGTCCGCGCCTGACGGCGAGCCACAGCGGCTTGTGAAAGCGCACCAGCGCCAGCATCACCACGAGCGCGGCGGTGAGCCTCAACGCGGCCGCATGCCATGAGCGGAGATAGTCGCCCACGGGGTGCGACGACTGTCCCCGGATGATGGCGTTGAAGAAGAACCAGCTGGTGCCGGCGTAGGCGTGCCGGATCAGCCCGGGGACCACGAAGAGCGCCACGACCGCCCAGGTCGCGAGCAGCGCGAGGGCCACGAGGTTGAACAGGCGAGCACGGCGTCCGGGATCCGCCATCAGCGACCCGCGCGATCGGATGGATCGAGATATTCGGTGCGCGGGCCATCCATGCCGGGCCGCAGCCACCCAAGCAGGATATCCACGGGGGCCCGTGGCGTCGTGTCGCTCACCATGAACTCGTACGTTGCCCGTGGCCTGAGGTCGAGCCGCGCCGCGGCCCATCCTGACTCGACCGCAGGCTCGACTTCGATCCGCCGTCCGTGAGCCATTGCGGCGTACGCTCGTCCACCAGTGCGCGCCGGCGACCGAGGAATCGGTTTCGACTGACCAGCGTCCGTTGACCAGGAGGCGCCGGCCATCCCACGCGAGGTGTCGCACCGCTCGCGACTGCGGACCGACGCTGCGCACGACCAGCGCGACCCGCGCGCTGTCCGCGACCGTGACGACGAGTCGCCAGCGGCGGTGGCCCGCGGGCGACCAGTCCATCCGGTACTTGGGCGTTGCGACCTCGACCCGGCTCGCGATCGAGTCCCGCTGCCAGGTCACGTTCGAGCGGGTGTCCGCCCGCGGTTGATCGCCCGAAGTCTCGACGGGCATCCCGCGCCCGTCGAGTGTCCAGACGGAGATCCCGAAGTCACCGAGCGCGGGGCTGAGGCTGCCGCCAGGGAAGAAGAACGCGCAATCGAACTTGCGCGTGGCCTTCGGCGAGAGCGCAAAGGCGCGCGTTGCCGTCGGCCAGGGGCCGCTGGGCCTCGTGGTTCGCGCCTCGTCGGCGTTGAACCGGAGCGATGGATAGTCGTGAAAGAACGACGCGGCTCGGCGCCATTGTCCGACGTTGTTGATGCCGCCAGCCACCATGAGCATGGTGGCGAGGGCGAGCACCCAGCGGCGCAGCGGCGTGAGCGTCGTGAGGGCGACGAGAAGGACGAGCAGCGGCAGGTAGTTCGGTGAGTACAGGAACGTCTCGTTCCCGAACAGGATCGCGAGCGCGAGCTGCCCTGCGAGGAGGGTCCCCACCGTGATGCGCACGATTCCCGTCGCAGTCGAGCGGAACAGGGCCCAGATGCCCAGGCCCAGGAGCACCACCCACAGCGCCAGCGCCACCGTCCCCCAGACCCCCGACGACCCCGGCGCTGCCGCCTGCGTGATCATGATGGGCCACTCTCCGGAGCTTGGCCGGTCCACGACCGCGATGGCGGGCATGACCATCGAGTGGAAGAAGAAGGACTCCACGATGCAAACAGTCCGCGCGTCTCGGGAGCGAGGAAATCGGCTCCCCTCGGGGAGCGTCCGAGGAAGAAGACGGTAGAGGGCATGAAGGCGTGCTGGACCGTCCAGAGCAGACCACTGCCACGAACGCGTTGACCGAGATCTGCAGCGAACGGCGCCATGGCCGCCGCACCGCCGTCGCGACGAGCCCCGCCATCCAGTTGGTGATCATCACGGCCATGGTCGCCGCACTCACGGCGACGTCGATCCACTCTGGCGCCGATCGCGACGCCGGCACGGCCACGAGGAGCAGGGCCAGAAGCAGCGACAGTGATGCAGCGGGATGCGACTCGGGAATCGGGAACAAGAACATGACGGCCCCGCTACTGGCTGCCAGCCCACACAACAGCATGGCATCCGTGCGCCGGCAGCCCACGGCGCGAAGGACCGCGAAGAACACCGCCATCCAGGCCCCCGCGAGCGCGGCGAGCACGAACCGCACGGCCACCTGTGCGTCGAGCCCGAGGACGTGCTGCAGCGTGTAGACGGGCGCGAAGAGCAGTCCCGTGAACAGCGGGTGGAAATTCGCGCGACTATTGCCCAAAACCGATTCGTGATGTTGGCGAAGACGCGCGGAATGTCCGCCTCGAACCATGCGTCCATCGTGCCCCACGGCGTGAGCTGCGGGACGAGCCGGCTCGCCGCGGCCCAGGTCGCGGCAAACGCGGCCCCGAGCAGCAACGTCGCGAGCAGGATGTCGAGGCGGTGCGCCGGCCACCCGGTCCACATGCGCGCGTCGTGGTGGGCGTCAGCGGGCGCGGTCACGTGGCATGCGCGTTCGGGTGGCGGGTGACGGGTGCACAGACCAGTATGTCGCGCGTGACGACGCAGCGCGCGACCATCCTTGGGTTCCTTCACCACGCAAGGCTGTAGCTGCGCCGTCCGTGCCGGTCACGGCTTTCCGTAGACCGTGATGACGCCGGCACCGGGGATATGGGCGGTCAAGGCCTGGTGGGCAGCGATCGCGACCTCGGGATTCTCGACTCCCGCCTGCGTGGGCGTGTAGTCGTTGGGACCAGTCGTGTAGAACGTGCCATAGCGCCCCGCCGGAAGTCCGCCCACTGTGAATGTGGCCGAGTCGCTCGTGCTGATGACGACCGTGTATCGGCCGCTGGTGTTGACGAACGCCAGTGGAGAGAGCGCCGCTCGAGTCGAAGACGCCCCGATCCGGATCGCGCCCGCTCGCACGTACTTGTAGAACTGCCTGAGGAATGGCGTCCGTCCCTGCGGCGTGACCACCGGATGGACCGGATTGCTCACGTCGATGTTGAACAGGACTCCGCCGCCGTTGTCCGTGCCGCAGCCGGCAAGGCCGTACTGCTCCCACGCCACGTTCTGCCCCCCGTCGAGGTCCTGGCGCAGGTCCTGATAGCCGCTTCCGAGATGCTCCAGCATCGCGCTGCCGATGCCGTATTGGACGGACCGCTGTCCGATGGCCTGCAATGCGCTCGCCGTGACACCCGTGTAGCGGTGATACGACAGCTCCTTCAGGTAGCCAAGGACGCCGGGAACGGAGACCATCTGGTCGAAATACGTGACCGCGGCCGTCATGCTCGTCGTGGAGGGCGCGACGAAGGCGGGCGTGTATCCCGCTGCCTTCAACCGGTCGCCGGTCGCGACGATGATGTTGGCGATTTGCGAGGCCGTCCACGGCGTCCCGTTGTCAGGCTCGTTTATCACCTCGATGGCATCCGGAACCCAACCCCAGGTGCCCTGGATGTGCTGGAACGCCGCCAGCATGAACTCGGCGTATTCCGCGGGGTCGTTACGCTGCTGGAACGCGCCGGTACGCTGGGATTGGATGAAGTTCAGCACGACGTAGAGCTTCTCGCCGTTGGCGAGCAGCTTGTCACGCAGTGGCTTCACGACCTTGGCGATCGTGTAGTCCACCTCGCTGAAGTGAAAGCCGGCCGGGTTGATGACCTGCGGGTTGCTGTTGTCGTTGATCGCCTCGTACCAATGGCTCATGAAGGTCTGCGAGGAGATCACGCTGGTCTCGAATTCGTGCCAGTAGTCGGTGGGGTTTTCGGCCCCGGAGCGCACGGGAAGGCGAACCCGGTTGATGCCGACATCGGCAGCGAGGGCGATGACGGTGTCCCGGTACCGGCTGTAGAGCGTGGTATCGAAGTACGCCGAGCCGCACTGCCAATGGCTCGCAAACGGCACAACGTCCCACCCGACCATTGTCTGGTGCACGACTCCCGCGTCCACCGTCACGTCACCGGATCCCGAGGGATTGCCGGTGGAAACCGTGAGAGCCGCGGAACCGGCGTGCCCGCTCGTACTTGCGGTAACCATCGCCGAGCCCGCCGCGAGCCCCACGACGAGGCCGTTGGCATCGACCGAAGCGACGACCGGCGCCGTGACGAACCATGAGACGTGCTGGCCCGGCACCGCGGAGCCGTTCGCATCGAGCACCGACGCGACAAACTGCTGAGGCTGTCCGACCGCGATCAGTGCCTGATCCGGAGAAACGGAAACGGACGCGACCTCCCGGGGCTGCACGTCGCTCACGGTGCAACTGGAGGTCCAGCCCAGAAGAGTGGCGATGATGGTGGGGCGGAGCCGGTGTATGGTCACTTCGCGGCACGCAGCAGTGCCCGCTCTCCCACGGCTCGGAGTGCAACGCGGGGCCCTCGAGCCTCCTGGGGACTGCACGCTCATGGAACCCTAACAGGCTGCGGAAAAAGGGTGGAAAACTTGGTGTTGCGCGGGGAGGGCCGGACGCCTAACGTGGCGTGACCTGAGCGGAGCGACGTCATGCGCGGCAGCGAGCGGCAGCAAGGGACGATGTTCAGCTATGTGGCCTTGGAGGACCGGATTCCGGCCGACCACCCGCTGCGGACCCTCCGGCCCTGGGTGGAGACGGCGCTCCAGACGCTGTCGCCGACCTTTGACCAGATCTATGCCGACGGCGGGCGGCCGTCGATCCCGCCGGAACAGCTGCTGCGGGCCCTGCTGCTCCAGGTCCTCTATACCATTCGGAGCGAGCGCCAACTGATGGAGGCGCTGGAGTACAATCTTTTGTACCGCTGGTTCGTGGGGCTGGGGATCGACGAGCCGGTCTGGGACGTGACGGTGTTCACCAAGAACCGCCAGCGCCTGTTGGTGGGCGAGGTGGCCGAGGGCTTCTTCGCGGCGGTGTTGGCGCAGGCGCGGGGAGCTGGGCTGTTGTCGAGCGAGCACTTCACGGTGGATGGGACGCTGGTGCAGGCGTGGGCGGGGCAGAAGAGCTTTCGGCGCGATCCCGACAAGCAGGATCCGGGGGATCCGCCGCTGCCGCGGGTGCCGAAGCACCGCCGGAAGTTCCTGGCCCCGGACGATCCGCGCCGGCGGGCAGCGGCCGACGGGCCGCGGAATCCCACGGTGGATTTCCACGGCGAGCGGCGGAGCAACGCGACCCACACCTCGACGACCGATCCCGACGCGGTGCTGGCGAAGCAGGCCAAAGGGCGCGCCGCGCAGCTGGGCTATCAGGCGACGGTGCTCATGGAGAATCGCCACGGCCTGGCGGTGGGGACCTGCACGACCCCGGCGACCGGGACGGCGGAGCGCGCCAACGCGGTGACCCTGGTGACCAGCGCGCCGTATCGGCGCCGGCGCATCACCGTGGGGGCCGACAAGGGCTTCGACACGCAGGGGTGCGTGGCGGGACTGCGGGCGGCTGGGGCGGCCCCCCATGTGGCGCAACACACGACGGGCCGCGCCAGTGCCATTGACGCCCGGACGTCGCGCCACCCGGGATACGCGGTGAGCCAGCGGAAGCGCAAGCGCGTGGAAGAGATCTTCGGGTGGCTCAAGACGATCGGCCTCTGTCGACAGACGCGCTTCCGCGGGGTGGACCGGGTCGGCTGGATGGTGACCTTCGCGACGGCGGTCTACAACCTGGTGCGGATGCGAACGCTCCTGGGAGCGGCCCCCGCATGAGGCGACGCCCGATCGGCGGTGGCCGAGCCGCCCCGCCGGGGCCACCCGGCGGACCGGGACCCGCCCTCCGGACGCGTCGCGCCGCCTAACGGCCTCGAACCACCAGCCCCATGCCACGAATACCCCCATTTTCCGCACCCTGCTAAGTTCGTGGAACCCTAAGTTCGTGCCCGGGTCCCCAAAGTGCAAACGTAACTGTGACCTGCGTCGCGCTCTGACTACTGCCAAGTCTTGCGAGACTCCCTCGTGTCGCCGGCGACCAGCCTGGGCACGGGGCGGACTGGTTGCTCTCATCTGGCGGCGACCCGCCCCATGTCGAACGGCGCTCGGGTGGAGTCCCGGGCGCCGTTCGAGGCTGCTGGAGCGCGTCAGGCCCTACATCCCGCCGGACGCGTCGTACACGCGCTTCTGGTCCATCGTGCGACCCTGCTGCTTCTGCTCGAGATGGTAGTCGATGATGAGCAGCTTGGGGTCCTTCTTGTCGAGGTGATACGTCTCCTTGGTGGAGCCGTCGCGGTCGAACTTCCGCTCGACGATGAGCTGGTCCTTTTTCATCGTCGCCTTGCGGGTCCAGATAATCCCGTTGGGCTGGGTATCCGGCACGGTGCGCCCGTCGAGATAGAGCAGCTGCGGAATCTGAGAGCCGCCGGTGTCGATGATCACGGTGGAGTCGGTCTGCTCCACCTTGAGCGAGCGCACCGGGCGCATGGTGGAGAAGATCCCCGCGCCGCCGCGACCGCCCATGCGGCCACCGCCGGAGGGCTGGGCACCGCCGGCGGTGCTCCGCCGTCCGCCGCCGCCACCACCGCGGCCGGGACGACTGATCCGTCCTGTCGGGCGGCCGTCACCGGGGTCGGCGACATCAGAGGCGCTGTGCTCGCGCGGCTCTTCGGTCTTTTCCTGATCGAGGTTCCAGGATCCTGCGAGCTGCAGCACCTCCTTCTGCTGCACCGGTACCGACGCGCGCGGCTGCCCGAGGACCATCACGGCGCCCGCCGCCATCGCCGCGAGAGAGAGCTTCATCGGAAGCAACATGCGCACCTGCCTTCGGCGTCTGGCCGATCTCGGTCGTGGGTGGATTCCCGGTGTTCGTCCCGCCACCGGTGATACGGACGCGCGCCGCGTCGCGTTGGCGTGGCCCGGCGCCGGGGCGGGCACCCGGGCATCCTAAGATTCACCGGTCCGGGGCGGGAGGCAAATCAGGGAATCGCCACCCGACGGGGTCGGACGGGCAGCGTCCGCGTCGCCTCGCACCGTCACCGCCGCCCAAAGAGGGACGACAGCCCCGGCGACTCGTCGGCCACGGGGATCCGGAAGAGCCGTGCCGCATTCTCGTACATGATGAGCCGGCGTTCCTTGACGGGGACTTTCAGGTCCTCGAGGAACTCGACGTACGACTCCATCGACGAGATTGGCCAGTCGGTGCCGAAGAGCACGTTCGACGGATCGACGCCCCAGAGCAGCATCTCCTGCAGCTGGTTCCGCATGTACCGCTCGAACCTGTCGCTGAAGTCTCCCAGCACCAGGCCCGAGATGTCGGCGTAGACGTTGGCGTTCTTGTAGACGACTTCCATGCAGTCGCGGAACCAGGGATTGCCGAGGTGGCAGATGATGAAGTTCACGTCGGGATGGTCGACGGCCACCTCGTCGATGTTGAGCGGGTGCGCGAACTTCACCTTGCCGCGCGGGTTGTAGGTGTCCCCGGAGTGGATCATCACCGGCACCTTGAACTCGGCCGCCAGCTGGTAGGCGGGCTCGAGCTTCGGGTCGGCGGGATAGAAGGGCTCATAGCCAGGGTAGAGCTTGAGCCCGCGAATCGTCCCCTCCTGCAGGAACCCGCGCAGTTCCTCCACCGCCGGCTCGCCAAAGTTTGCGTAGCTGATGCCGGCCACGACGTACAGGTTCTTGATGCCACGGATGGCCTCGACGACCTCGCGCGTGGGCGGGCGCCCGGGCACCCGCTTGTACGACGTCAGCACGATGGCGACGTCGACGCCGTTGCGCCGCATGGTCGCCTGCAGGCGCTGCAGGCACTCCTGCAGCGCATCCACGTTCTCGTCGTGGTAGTTGTTCAGGTGGACGTGGCAGTCGATGATCATGGGCGTCTCAGAGCTTCCAGTAGCGGTCGAGCACTCGGGCCGCCCAGTGGCGTCCGCCCAGCCCGAAGGCGAGGGCAAGCGCCAGGCAGACGGCGCCGAAGGCGATCTGGAACCCCGACACGAGGATCTCGCTGTTGAGCGCGAGTTGCTCGGCCGCCAGCGCGACGACGAAGATGAGCATCGCGTAGCGGGCGAGTGCGGCGATGGGCTCGGCGGCAGCGCTGCCGATGTTGTTCAGGTAAGTGTAGACGATGGTGCCGACGATGCGTGCCAGCAGCGCCCCGAACAGGAGGATGGCCACGGCGAGCACCACGTTCGGGACGAACCCGACGAGGCGATCGAGCAGGTCGGCGGCCGCGCCGATCCCGAGCACGTTGAGGAAGGCCACGAAGGTGGCGAACAGGATCATCCAGTAGAGGATGCCGGCGATCAGGGTCACCGTGGTGTAGCGGACGCCGCCCTGGACCAGGAACCCCTCGACCCCCGCCTTCTCGGCGAGCTCCTCGACATGCAGCAGGCGCAGGACCCGAATGGCGAGGCGGCGCGTGATCCGGGCGACGAGCCACCCCACCACCAGCAGCAGCAGGGAGAGGGCGATCTGGGGGAGCGTGTGCACGATGCTCTCCCACGTGTTCCGCAGCGACGTCAGCAGATCGACTTGGGGGTTCATGGCCGGAGGTCCTCCGCGTCGGCAAGGGGAGCGCCCCCGCGCGGCCTAACGCCCGGTGCGGGCGGTCGGCCCGGCCGGACCGGCCGCGGGGGACCCCGCGAATCTACTTGGCGGACCCCGGGGCGTGAGCCGCCGGGACCGGATCGCTACTCGTAGCGGAGCGCCTGGATCGGGTCGAGCGTGGCCGCGCGCCGGGCCGGCCACACGCCGAAGAGGATGCCGACCCCGGCCGAGAAGCCGATGGCGAGGAGGATCGCCTGGGGGTCGATGGCAGTGTTCCACATCATGTAGCGGCGGAGCGCCGCGGCCCCGCCCGTGCCTAACGCCACGCCCAGCAGGCCGCCCACCAGGCAGAGCACGATCGCCTCCGAGAGGAACTGCAGGAGCACCGAGCGCCGCGTCGCGCCGAGCGCCTTGCGGATGCCGATCTCGCGGGTGCGCTCGGTGACCGAGACCAGCATGATGTTCATGATGCCGATGCCGCCCACCAGCAGGCTCACCGCCGCGATCCCGACGAGCAGCAGCGAGAACGTCTTCACCGTGTCGCCGAGCGTCTCCAGGAAGTCCGTCTGGTCGCGGATCTGGAAGTCGTCGGGCTGGTCCGAGCGCAGGCGATGGCTGCGGCGCAGGATGTGCGTGATCTCGAGCATCGCCGCCGGGATGTCCTCCTCGCTGCGCGCCAGCACGTTGATGTCGTTCAGCCTGTCGCGCGCGAAGATGCGGTAGCGGCCGGTGGTGAAGGGCACCAGCACCTGCTCGTCGGGGTCGCCGAACCCGCCCCCCGAGCCCTTCGGCGCCATCACGCCGACCACGATGAACTGCATGCCGCGAATCCGGATCGGCTGGTCGATGAGGGCCTCGGGATTGTCCACGCCGAGCTGTGCCAGCATCGAGTAGCCGAGGACGGCGACGCGCTTCTTCAGCTGGTCCTCGGCCCGGGTGAACATCCGCCCGGCCAGGATCTCGTACTTGCGCACCTGCAGGTAGTTCGGCGTCGTGCCGATGATATCCACGCTGGCGTTCCTGTTGCCGAACACCACCTGATAGCGCGCGTCCTGCTGCGGCTGGATCTCGGTGAGCAGCGTGGAGCGCTCCTCGAGGTCCCGGACGTCGTTGAAGGTGAGCGGGACCGTCGTCTCCTGGGCCACCCCGCCCATGCGCGTGCGCCGCGTGTTCACGGCGAGCATCGTCGTGCCCAGCGCGGTGATCCGCTCCTTGATGGCGTTCTGCGCTCCCTGGCCCATGGCGACCACGGAGATCACGGCGCCCACGCCGATGATGATGCCGAGCATCGTCAGGAAGGCGCGCAGCTTGTTGGCGCGAAGGGCGGCGAAGGCGACCCGGATGATCTCGAAGAACAGCATCGCAGCGCTGGTGCGGCCCGGAGGGGCGCGCCCCGCGAAGTCGGCGGCGGCACCCCGTGGCGGGCGGAAAGGCCGCGCCGGCCGGGAGATGCCTGCCCCCGCCGTGTCGCGACGCGTGCTGCCGAGGGTACGCGCAAGGCGCGCAAAACGATGAGGACGCCGGCGCCGTCCGTGGGCGGTGCTGCGCGAGCCAATGCCTGGCGCGGGGCGCGCGGCCGTGGATGGCCGTCGAGGGCCGGCGCGGGACGGGGTGCGATGCCGGGCTGGTCTTGATGCCATCAACGGTTGAGGGTATAATCGCGGCATGTCCGCCGATGCCACCGAACTCGAACTCATGCTTGGCACCCTCGACGTGCTCGTGTTGCGCACGCTCACCTGGGGCCCCCGTCACGGATACGCCATCGCCGGATGGATCCGCGAGACCTCGGGCGGGTCCTTCCGCATCCTCGACGGCGCACTGTACACGTCGCTGCACCGCATGGATGCCCGCGGACTCGTCGAGAGCGAGTGGGGCACCTCGGAGAAGGGAAAGCGCGCCAGGTTCTACCGGATCACCCCGGCCGGGCGGCGGCACCTGCGGCAGGAGTCGGCGCGCTGGAACGCGTACGTCGCCGCGGTGGCGCGCGTCATGACGGCCACGGCCGTCCCTGCCTGACGAGGTCGCGATGGCGAGAGATCCGCTCTGGTGGCGCTACCGGCATTTCTGGCGCCGCAGCGTGCCGCGGGACGTCGACGACGAGCTCCGCTTCCATTTCGAGTCTCGCGTCGAGGACCTGGCGGCGCGCGGCATGACCCCGGACGAGGCGCGGGCGCAGGCGGCGGCGGAATTCGGCGACGTGGCGGACGTCCGGGCCCGGCTCGAGGCGATCGATCGCGCCGCGGAGCTGCGCCGCGGCCGCGCCGCGTGGTGGGAGGGGATCGCGCTCGATGCCCGGTACGCGCTGCGCGGCCTGCGTCGCAGCCCCGGCCTCGCGCTCGACGATCGTGGCGACGCTGGCTTTAGGCATGGGGGCCGCCGCCGGGATGTACGGTGTCATGGCGCGGCTGCTGCTGCGAGCCACCGCCGGGAGTGGCTGACCCGTCGCGGGTCGTGAAGCTGTTCCATCGGCTTCGCCGAGCCTGGGCGAGCCGGCCACGTCGATTGGACGGCTCCTCCTATCCCGGCGTTCGAGGACTTGCGGGCGCGGACCCGCGTTCCCTCGCGTCGCTGGCGGCCTACACCACGCGAGCCGCTGCCCGTCGGAGACGGGCCGTCTCGCGCGGATGCTCAGACGACGATGGTCTCGGCAGGATTCTGGCGAACGCTCGGCGTGCGGCCGCGGATGGATCGCTTTTCAGCGACGAGGAGGCGCATCCCGTCACCGGGGCAGGGTCGCCGTGCTGAGCTACGGCATGTGGCAGCGCGAATTCGGCGGCGATCGCCGACGTCATCGGGCGCACGCTCCGGGTCAGGGCCTGCCCTACCGCATCATCGGCGTGGCGCCGCGCGGATTCCGGGGTATCGAGCTGGCATCGACCGACGTCTGGCTCCCGTTCTTTGCGTATGCGCGATGGCGGCGCGGACGCAGGCGACCTGGTACACGATGGTCCCGAGCTACTTCCTGCAGTTTCGTCGGACGGCTCGCTCCCGGGCCTTCGCCCTCCGCTGCCGCGCCGAGCTGACGGTGCTCGATCGGGCCTTCTGGTCCGACTTCTACCAAGTCATCCTTCCATCGGGAGTATCCCGCCAGCGCGAGGATCCTCGTGCACGGGGTGACCGGCGCGACCGGCCACGATGGCGCCGAGATTCCGGAGGCACGCGTCTCCCGCTGGCTCTCGGGCATCGGCGTCCTCCTCCTGCTCATCGCGCCGCCAACGTCGTCGGCCTCCTGCTGCTGCGGGCGATGCGCCGCCGGCGGGAGGTCGCCGTCAGGATCGCGCTCGGCGTGTCGCGACGGCGCCTTGCCGCGCAGCTCTTCGCTGGAAGGTGCGCTTCCTGACGCTCCTCGGCGGGGTCGCGGCGTTCCTGCTGCTGCTCTGGGCGCCGGCGGCGGCGCTGCGCCTTCTGCTGCCGCGCATGGCCTGGGAGTCCCCGGTGGCACGTCGATCACTGCCACGCTGGCGGCGATGGTCGTCAGCCTGCTCGCCGTCTCCATCGCTGGCTGGCCTCGCACCCCTGCTCTGGACGGGATTCGACGTCGGCCAGGCCCTACGCGAGGGCACGTCCCACGGCGCCACGCATCGGCTCGCGCTCGCAGGCGATCCTGCTCGGCGTGCAGGCGGCGCTCTCCGTCGTCCTCCTGCTCGGCGCCGGTCTCTTCGTCAACAGTCTCGATCGCATGAAGAGCCAGGACCTGGGCATCGACACCGGCAACGTGCTCGCCGTGCATGTCGACTTCGTCGGATCGGCACCGCAGTCCCGTCGCCGATCGGACGGCGTTCTACGATCAGGCGCTGGAGCGGGTGTCGGCGCTGCCCGGGGTGAGCGCGCGAGCCTCGCGTCAGGCATACCGCTCACGTCGGCGCGGGGTGGCTCTCTATTCCTCCCCGGCACGATTCCGCGATGCACGAGGACGGGGGAGGCGTGCCCTTCGTCAACTACGTGCTATCCCGGGTTCTTTGCCACCGTCGGCCTTCGGTTGCAGCAGGGGCGGGACTTCACGGACGCCGATCGCGACACGAGTGTGAGGGTGGTCGTGATCGACGACGCCATGGCAGCGAAGTTCTGGCCCGGTCGGTCTCCGGTTGGCGAGTGCGTGTTCAGCACCGGCCGGGCGGCCGTGCACGACAGTCGTGGGAGTCGTCGAGTACGCCCACCTCTTCCAGATCCGTGAGGAACAACGCCGCCTGCAGTTCTATCGGCCGCTCCGGCGCACCGACAACTGGCCGATCGCAGCCTTCTCGTGCGAGTGAACCACGCCGCCGCCGGCATGGCGGCGACGATTCGTCGCGCCGTCGAGGGGAGCGGCGTCGGCGTCCCGTACGTGGACGTCAAGACGCTCGCATCCGTGCTCCAGCCGCAGCTTCAGCCGTTCCGGCTGGGCGCGACGGTCTTCACTGCGTTCGGCATCCTCGCTGCGTTGCTCGCGGCCATTGGCCTGGCATCCGCCGTGGGTACGCGGTGACGCAGCGCGCACGCGAGATCGGCGTGCGCCTGGCGATCGGGGCGACCGGGCGCGACGTGGTCGCGCTCTTCGTTCGCGGATGGCGTGCGAGTCTCCGCCATCGGTGTCGCGGCCGGACTGCTCGCTGGTTTCGTCGCTTCCCGCTGGATCGCGGATCTGCTCTACGGAGTCTCTCCGCACGATGCGCGGGTCTTCACGCTGGTCGGAGGGCTCGTCCTCGTCGTCAGTTCGCTCGCCAGCCTGCTCACGGCGCGCCGCGCGTCGCGGATCGACCCGATGGTGGTGCTGCGACTCGAGTAAGCCAGGCATCGTCGCTCCAACCCTCTCCGGACGAGTCCACGCCGGCACGGGGACCACTCACATGCGCGCGGGCTCGACTCGTCCCCGAAGTCGCGACAGCGGCCTTCCGCCAGCGTAGATCTTCGTCGCGCCCACTTCCTCCGCGGGCGACCTGCAGGCGCTCAGCAATCTCATGTTGCGCAATGCGCCAACGCAGGCGGTCGGTCATCACGTACGTGGCGGCGGGGCAGTGCCTTCAATCCGTGGGGGTGCGAAGCCTGTTCCCCGCCCGTACGTCAACCGGCCTTCCGGAGCCTGCCCGCGCCCCGCGATGCCCGGGTCCCGGCTACCCTCCCGAGGCATTCATCAGGCCGGGCGGCCACACCTCCCCGCCGGGCTCGCCCTCGACGGTCGGCTCCCTCCGTCGTATCGTGTCAGCGGTTCCGGCGACGTCAGCCGTTCCAGCTGATCGCCGCAACCCGACCCCAGGCTCCCCCGACGGAGGGACTCAATGCTTCAGAATCGCTCGGCGCGCATCGCCCGGCTGGCGACGCTTGCCGCGCTCGCCACGACGGTCCTGGCGCTGCCGGTGGCTCGTGCGGCAGCGCAGGATGCCAAGCCCGCCCCCAATCGCGCCGAGGGTGACGGACCCTTCGACAGGCTGATCATCCGCGGGGCCACGCTCATCGACGGCACCGGCGGCCCGCCCATTGGTCCCGTCGACATCGTCGTCGAGAAGAACCGGATCGTGCAGGTGGCGAGCGTCGGGTTCCCCAACGAGCCGATCGATCCGAAGAGGCGCCCGCAGGGCGCCTCCAGGGAGATCGACGCGACGGGGATGTACGTGATGCCCGGCTTCGTCGACATGCACGTGCACACCTGCGGCGTGCCCAAGGCGCCCGAGGCCGAGTACTGCTACAAGCTGTGGATGGCGCACGGCGTGACGACGGTGCGCGGCGTGCCGTTCGGTGGCTTCGAGTGGTCGCTGAGCGAGGCAAAGCGGGCAAACGCGAACGAGATCACCGCGCCCCGCATGTGGAACTACCAGCGCATCGGAACCGGCAAGGGGTGGACCGGCGGACAGATCACCAACCCCGAGCAGGCACGGGCGTGGGTGCGCTGGGCGAAGGAGCAGGGAATCGACGGCTTGAAGCTCGACGCCCACCCGCCGGACATCATGGCGGCCGTGCTCGACGAGGCGAAGAAGCTCAACCTCGGCTCAGTGGCGCACCTGTCGCAGACGGGCGTGGCGAACATGAACGCGATCGACGCCGCCCGGCTCGGCCTGCAGACGGTGACGCACTACTACGGCATCTTCGAGTCGATCTACGACAACGCCGACGTGCAGCCGTACCCGGCCGAGTACAACTACAACGACGAGCAGTGGCGCTTTGGCCAGGTGGCGCGCCAATGGCCGCTGGTGACGCCGCACAGCGAGAAGTGGGAGGCCTTCCTGAAGGAGATGAAGGCGCTCGACGTGACGATGGACCCGACGATGGCGATCTACATGGCGGGGCGCGACCTCATGCGGATGCGCAACGCCGACTGGGTCGACAAATACACGCTGCCGTCACTGTGGGACTTCTACACGCCGAATCGCGGGAACCACGGCGCCTACTTCTACAACTGGACGACGTGGGACGAGGTGGCGTGGCGCAACTTCTACCATGAGTGGATGCAGCTGATCAACGAATACAAGAACATGGGCGGCCGCGTGACGGTGGGAACGGACGCGGGCTTCATCTATGAGACGTACGGTTTCACCTACGTCCAGGAGCTGGAGAACCTGCAGGAAGCAGGGTTCCATCCGCTCGAGGTGATCCGCTCGGCCACGATGTATGGCGCGCAGACGCTCTACAAGCCGACCGGGAAGCCGCCCGAGATCGGCGTGGTACGGCCCGGGATGCTGGCGGACCTCGTGATTGTGCCCGAGAACCCGATCGCGAACCTGAAGGTGCTGTACGGCACCGGCTTCGTTCGCCTCAACGACAAGACGGGAAAGCTCGAGCGCGTGGGCGGGGTGAAGTACACGATCAAGGATGGCATCGTGTACGACGCGAAGAAGCTGCTGGACGACGTGGCAAGGATGGTCGAGAAACAGAAGAAGGCGCGCGGGATCACCAAGCTGACGATTGCGGAGTTTCCGCAGCCGTAGCGTGGTCCGCTGACAATTGGGAGACCGGGTGCAGCGACGGCGACACCGACCGACCTGGTCTCCAGCGCTCGCAAAATGGTTCCTGGCGCGCGGGACGAGCGGAGCCCGCGCGCGGCACGCCCCGCGAGGACGCCTCGGGGGCAGGCGGCTTGTGGGGCGCCGAGTCTTGCGCGGCGCCCAGCCGGACGCAATGATCTTGCCCGGCGCCGCTCGCGCCTGACCCTCGATCCGGTTCCCACGCGACCGGCGCGCTGAGGGTAAAGGGGATATCGGTCCTCGAGCGCTCGTCCCGTCCGCGGCAGTCGGCTTCTCGATGCCGGACAGCCGGAGTGCGTGGGAGTCCGGTGCATCCGGCCAACGAGGAACCGACCCATGACTGAGCACAAGCACTTCAAGCAGCTCGTGCGCGCCCGCATGAAGAAGACGGGCGAACGCTATGCAGCGGCACGCCGGCACGTCCTCGCCGGGGAAGACGTCCGCCCGCCGGCCCGGGCCTCCGGCGCGGGGTTTCACCTTCCCGGCGTCGTTCCCGGCGCTACGGCTCTCCGGATACTCCTTTCGGCCGCCGGCATCCACGACCCCTCGTCCAGGCGACCGTTTTCCGAGGCGATGGCCTTCGGGCTCGCCGGAGGGATCGGCATCGGCATCTTCAGCTTCCTGTACGAGAAGGCGAACTTCGCCTCGTTCTTCGTCGGCGGCCGCCACCTCTGGCACGATCACCTCGCCTACCTGAAGCAGGGATGCGAACGCCTCGGCGCGAGCGTCGTCGTGAAGGAGTCGTCCGGGGCGGCGCCGGCCGCTCGGCAGCTCCGGGAAATGCTCGCCGACGGCAAGCCATGCGTCGCGTGGGTCGAGATGGGCCTCCTTCCGCACCGGAAGCTGCCGGCGGCCATGCTCGGCGGGGGATACTACCTCGTCACGGTCTATGAGGTCGACGATGCCCGGAAGAGCGCGCTGATCGGCGACCTCGCGGACGAGCCGATTTCCATTCCGCTGGCCGACCTCGCCGTGGCGCGGGCACGCATCAAGAAGGACAAGCATCGCCTCCTGTCCATCGGCACGACGGAGCGGACACCGCCGCTCGCAGCGCTGGTTCGTGCGGCGCTGGAGGAGTGCGTGGAAGGACTGGACGGCAAGGGCGCCGTGAAGAGCGCGAAGTCGAACTTCAGGCTCGACGCCCTGGGCACGCTCGCAGAGCGAATGCGGGCCCCGACTGGAAAGGAGTCGTGGGCACACATCTATCCGCCGGGACCACGCCTGTGGAACGGCCTGACGATGCTGCACAACTTCGTGGAGCACAACGGAACGGGAGGAGGGCTCTCCCGCCCGCTGTTCGCCGACTTCCTTCGCGAAGCGTCTGCGTCGACCAACGACAGGGCGCTGGCGGGATTCGCCGCGCAGTACGACGCGCTTGGTCGGATGTGGAGCGACCTCGCCGAGGCCGCGCTGCCGGCAGACGTTCCTGAGCTGGCGGCCGCACGGGAGCTCTTCACGCAGCGATCGGAGCTGACGGCCGCCGGGAACGGGAGCGCGGCAGAGTTCGAGAAGCTCCGGTTGGAAATTGCAGGAATCTCGGATCGCTGTGCGCGCCGGTTTCCGATGAGCGACACGGCGGTGGCTGCGCTTCGTGGGGAGCTGGCGGACCGGGTGCGCGCGATCCATGGAGCGGAGGTCGCGGCGCGAGACGCATTGCGCGGCTGGCTGGACTGACAGGGCGGGCGCTGCACGCGAGCAGGGGCAGCCTTGCCCCGGACTCCCGGCCTGACGCCGCCTCCGCGACATCGTGCGACGCGGCGGCGTCAGGGTGGAGCGCCTGCGCGAATGGACGGGGTCACTCCGCCCTGAGCGCTTCAGTCGGACTGACTGAAACGGCCCGCCGTGCCGGAATCCACGCCGCGAGCAGCGCCACGCTCTCGAGCACCGCGACCACGCCGGCGAGCACGACGGGATCCGAGGCCGACGTCTCGAACAGCTGCCCCGCGACCCACGAACGGGCGGCGAGCGCGATCACGAGCCCGCCGCCGATACCGATCGACGCCAGCACGACCCCGCGACGCACGACGAGCGCTGCGATCGCCGCGGGGCGCGCGCCCAGCGCCAGCCGCACGCCGATCTCGCGTCGGCGCCACGCTACCGCGTGGGCCATGATGCTGTACAGGCCGAGCCCCGCCACGAGCAATGCGAGCGACGCGCTCAATCCGAACGCCACCATGCCGAGGCGGAATGGGCGCATCTCACCGTCGAGGCCCTGCGACAATACCCGCACGTCGATGGACCGGATCTGCGGGTCGGCGGACTGCAATGCCTCGCGCAGGGCTGGCCAGGATGTCGAGACAGTGCCGCGGGGCCTGACGAGAAGCCAGCTTCCGCTGAAGCCGCGCTCCTGCCCGATCGGCACGTAGAACTGCATCGACGCCTGTTCCCTGAGGCCGCTGCGATGGACGTCCGCCGCAACTCCCACCACGCGGGCGCACGGCGCGCTGCGGCTCTGGATCTGGACGCACTCGCCGAGCGCCTGACGACCCGGCCACAGCACGCGCGCCATCGTCTCGTTCACGATCACGACGGCCTCGCTTCCCTCGCGGTCGCTGGCAGTGAAGCCGCGCCCCTGTCGTATCGCCGTGCCGATCGTCGCGAAGTACTCGGGGCCCACCGCAGTGACGTACGGACCGCCACCGGGGAGCGACGGCACCGAGTCGCGTCCCGGCACCCACAGGCCGACGGTGACGCTGCCATTGAACGGCACGCTCACCGACACCGCCGCGTTCTCGACGCCGGGCACCCGACGCGCGACCTCGACGAGCGCGCGATGGCGCGTGCGTTCGATGGCGCCGGAGCGTGCGATCCAGTCGGTGAACGTCTCACCGGGGGTCCGCGGCACCTGCGGATATCGCAGCTCGACCGTGAGCACGTGATCGGGGTCCATGCCGAGGTCCACGGCATTCACGCGTTCCAGGCTGCGCAGGAAGAGCCCCGCGCCGACGAGGAGCACCGCCGAGAGCGTCGCCTGCACGATGGTGAGCCCGGCGCGCAGTGAGGATCGCGTTTCCCCATCGCGGTTCCCGCCTCGCAGGGCGTCGCTGACCTCCGCGCGGCCGGCATGGATGCTCGGCACGGCTGCGACGAGAAACGCCGCAAGCAGCGCGAAGACCACCACGGCACCGAGTATTCGCATGTCGACGAGCGAGAACGCCCAGGCGCCGCTCGGAAAGAGCGCCCCTTCGACCATGGGCTCCGCGAGGGCGATGACGGCGAGCCCGAGGAGTGCCGCGCCGAACGCCAGGAGCAGCCCCTCGAGTGCCAGCAGGCGCATCACCCGCGCGCGTCCCGCGCCCAGGGCCACTCGCACTGCCAGCTCCCGGCGCCGTCGCGCGAGCCGGGCCAGCAACAGGTTGGCCACGTTGGCGCAACTGATGAAGAGGATGATCGCCGAGATGGCGGCCAGCCAGCGCGCCATCACCGACTCCACCGACTCGCGCGCCGAGTCGTCGTAGCGGATCGGCGCCGCGAGATATGTGGCGCCGCGAAGCCAGCCCGCCCAGCTCGGCAGCGTCGATTCGACCTGCAGGCGCAGGTGCGCCACGTCGGCGGCGGCCGCGTCCACGGTGACGCCGGGCCGCAATCGCGCCACGAGCTGCATGTTCTGCGAATTGCGCGCGGCCTGGCTGATCGGCGTCCACAGGTCCACTCGCTTCAGCTCCACGCCGGTGAACCCCGCCGGCGCAATTCCGATCACCGTGTACGGGAGGTCGTCGATCGCGATCGACTTGCCGAGGATGGCCGGATCACCGTCCAGGCTCGCCTGCCAGTAGCGCTCACCCAGGACGACGACGCGATCGGCGTCCTCGTCGCGCCCCCAGAAGCGCCCCATCAGCGGCCGGACGCCGAGCAGCGGGAACATCTCGCTGCTCATGCGCGAGACCGGCCGCATCGCCGAGCTGGCGCCGCGGCCGACCATGGCGTCGCCGGTGCGATACGCGCCCATGGCCTCGATGGTCCGCATGCCGTCGCGCAGCGTGGTGAACGCGGGGTACGGCAGCCACGGCAGCGTCTGGAGGCCGAGTGGTGGCTGGTCGACGCGGCTGTAGAGTCGCACCAGGCGATCAGGATTGCGCACGAACTGCGGCCCGCGCAGCAGCACGCGGTCGACGACGCTGAAGGCCGTGACGTTGATGCCGATCCCGAATGCCAGGGTGCAGAGGATGAAGGCGGTGATCGCCGGCTCGCGCACGAGCCGACGCGCGGCGTAGCGGGTGTCCTGCCACACGGCTTCCCATCGTTCGCGCATCCGCATGTGCCTGTTCCTGTCGATTGCGAGGTCGTGGAGGTCCTGGATCGTCGTGTCATCCTGGGCGAAGAGGCGTCGAGCGACTTCCAGTGCCTGGGGGTGGGACATCCCGGCCCGCTCGAGTTGTTCGACGCGGAGCGCGATGTGGAGCGCCATCTCGTCGCGGACGTCGCGACGGGCGTCGCTGCGGCGCCAGGTGTCGAGCTGGAGGAGGCGACGGATGCCTGGGCGGAGGGGCGTCATGCGCGGGCGCCGCGCGGCGTGGCCAGGAGGATGTCGTTCATCGTTTCGGCGTAGCGCACCCACTGGGCCGTCTGCGTGGCGAGGCTGGTGCGACCTGCCGGTGTAATCCTGTAGAACCGCGCCCGCCGGTTCCCCTCGGTGACGCCCCACGCTGCGCGTGACCAGGCTGCGCTTCTCGAGGCGGTAGAGGGCCTGGTACAGGGCGGCGTCCTCGAGCGCCAGCCGCTTTTCCGACCGGGATTCGAGCCACGACGTGATCTCGAAGCCGTGCATCGGCTGCCAGGTCAGCGCCTTGAGCACGAGGACGTCGAGCGTGCCCTTGAGCACGGCAAGGGGTTCTGTCACGAGTGCCTCCCGGGATTCGTTGTCTAAGACACTTCGACAAGTGGGATGGTTGCGTGGCAGCGCGTGCCGCGCGGGCGTATCATTTCGGAGACCACAACCATCGTCCCACGATGCCACGTCCCGTCGCCCGCTTGCTCCTGCTTGCCGCGTTGTCGATCGCCTGCGCGCCGCGCGCCGCGCACTCCCAGAACGCCAGCGTCGCACCTGTATTCGTCAACGGAATGGCGCAGGTCGTCCCGGCCTTCGAGGATTCGACGACCTGGATTCGCGAGGAACTGTGGGTCGAGACCGACTTCGACTCCGACCACGACGGGCGGCACGATCGGGTCCACGTCGACGTGACGCGTCCGGGCCAGACCGCGACGGAGGGACTCAAGGTGGCGGTCATCTACGGGTCGAGCCCGTACTACGCGGGCACGGCGCGCGGGCAGGTCAACTGGAACGTCCAGCAGGAACTCGGTAGCGCGCCCGAGCCGCGAGGCCGCATGAACAATCCGCCATACGACCCCACGCGCTCGAGGATCTCCAATGCCCTCGTCAACGAGTGGGTGCCGCGCGGGTTCGCGGTGGTGCACTCCGAGGCCCCCGGCACCGGGCGCTCGCAGGGCTGCCCCACCGTGGGCGACTATCCCGAGCGCGCGCCGATGAAGTTCGTCGTGGACTGGCTCAACGGTCGCGCGAAGGGCTACACCACGCTGACAGGCTCCACACAAGTCAGCGCGACGTCGTGGTCCACGGGCAAGGTCGGCATGATCGGCACGTCGTACGAGGGGACGCTTCCGCTTGCCGCCGCCACCACCGGCGTCGACGGACTCGAGGTCGTGATTCCGGTTTCGCCGAACACCTCGTACTACCATTACTATCGGTCCAACGGCCTGGTCCGATCGCCCGGGGGCTACCTCGGCGAGGATGTGGACGTGCTCTACGACTTCGTCGCGAGCGGCGACTCCGCGGGGCGTGCCAACTGCGACGCGCTCTGGAAGAACGGCGCCTTCGCGGGGCCGAAGGGACAGGACCGCGCCTCGGGCGACATGAACGACTTCTGGTACGAGCGCGACCTGCTGCCGCACGTGAAGGACATCAAGGCGGCGGTCTTGCTGGCGCACGGTCTCAACGACTACAACGTGGTGCCGGAGCACAGCGTGCGCATCTACGACGAGATGAAGCGGCTGGGCAAGCCGGTGTCGATGTACCTGCACCAGGGCGGACACGGCGGGAACCCGCCGGCTGACATGGTGAACCGGTGGTTCAGCCACTACCTGTATGGCATCGACAATGGCGTCGAGCACGACCCTCCGGTCTGGATCGTCCAGGATGCGGCGGCGCAGGCGCCTGATGCCCCGGCGCCGCCGCCGGCGGAAACGGGGCGCGGCCGCGGACGTGGCGGACGCGGCGCCCCGCGGCTTCCGCCCAAGCCGTTCGCGTCATTCCCGGTTCCCGGAGCGGTGCCGGTCACGTTTCGCCCGACCTCCGGCGGCACCGGCGTGGCCTCGTTGTCACTCGCCGGCACGAGCACCGGACGCGATTCGCTGGTCGACGACGTGGCCTTCAGCGGCAGCGCCGATGCGAGCGCGGACGCGTCGTCGCACCGACTGATCTACGCGTCGCCGATCTTCACGGACACGGTGCACATCTCCGGGACGCCGCGGGTGACGCTGCGCATCGCCTCGAGCAAGCCGGCGGCGAACCTCAGCGTCTGGCTCGTGATGCTGCCGTACGATTCTGCGCGCGCCGGCTCACAGAGCCATGTCGGGCTGATTACGCGTGGCTGGGCGGACATCCAGAACTGGAAGTCGCTGACGAAGGGCGGTCCATATGAGTCGGAGCGCCCTGGCGAGCCGCTGGTGCCGGGAAGATTCTACGACCTCACGTTCGACCTCGAGCCTGACGACGAGTTCGTGCCGGCGGGCAAGCGGCTGGCGGTGATGATCATGTCGAGCGATCGGGAGTTCACGCTGTGGCCGGAGGCCGGCACCGAACTCACGATCGACCTCGCGCACTCGTCGATCGAGGTCCCGATCGTCGGAGGCACCGCCGCGCTGGCGAAGGCAGGGATGCGATAGGAGTTCCGGAGCGGTGCGTCGCCGGCCGTGCCGCACCGCTCCAGCGCCGCTATTCCTCCCGCAGCACCATGACCGGATCGGTGCGCCCTGCGCGCAACGCTGGTGCCAGCAATGCGGCGGTGCCCACGATCGCGAACACGAGGACCGTGGAGATCACCGCGACCGGATCGGTTACGGCGACGCCCTCCAGGAGCCCGCGCAGGAGCCGTGCGGAGAAGAACGCGCCCAGCAGGCCGAGCACGATGCCGGCCACGAGCAGCTTGCCGCCGTCCCTCAACACGCCACGCAGCACCTGCCCGCGCCGTGCGCCGAGGGCAAGGCGAATCCCGAACTCGCGGGTGCGTGCGGCGACGGTGTAGGCGATGACCGCATAGAGGCCGGCCGCGCTCAGGATCAGTGCGATCGTCGCGAAGAACGCGATGAGCAGGAGGCTGAAACGCGGAGCGACGAGGTTGTCGCGCAAGAGGGCCTGCATGCTCATCATGTAGTACGGCTCGGCGTCAGGGTCGAGCCGCTTCAATGCGGCACGCACGTCGGCGGCCACGGCATCCGGGTTGCCCGCCGTGCGGACCACGAAGAAGCTGGCCCCGCGCGGCCGCTGGAGGTTCGAGACGTAGATGGCGGCTTCCGGCGGGCCGTCGCTGCGGAACCCGACGAGATCGGGCACCACGCCGACGATCTCGACAGTGGCATCCCACGAGGGAAGGGTGACGCGCGCCCCGATCGGCGAAGTCCCCGGCCAGTGTCGCGTGGCCATGGTCTTGTTGATCAGCGCGGTGGTGGGAGAACCCAGGCGGTCATTCTCCGACAGGTTGCGCCCCTGCAGCACCGGCACGCCAAGCGTGGGGAAGTAGCCGGGACCCGCGTCGTACCAAGCGACCTGCGGCGCGTCCTGCACCTGCACCGCAGGGCGGCCGCTCACGAGGAACGGAGTGCGGCCGTCGCCGCCGCCGAGCAGCGGACCGGCCGATGCCGTCCCGACGGAAACCACGCCCGGGATGGCCGCGATCTCGCGGCCGGCGCGAGCATAGAAGTCGACCAGTCGCTCGGGCGAGTTGTAGCGCGCCGCAGGCGGGTACACCTGGAAGGTGAGCAGGCGATCGAGGTCGAAACCGGGATTGAATCCCGCGAGGTTGGCGAAACTGCGCAGCAACAGCCCGGCGCTGAGTACCAGCGTGAGGGCGAGCGCGATCTCGCTCATGACGAGGCCAGCCCGAAGGCGGTGTCCCCGGCGATCGAACGTCGTTGTACGGCCGGACTTCAGCGCGTCGTGAAGTCGCACGGCCCGGATGCGCGCCGCGGGGGCGAGTCCGAAGGCCAGGGCGCAGAACACCATGATCGCCACCGTAAACGCGAGCATTCGCACGTCGAGCCTGACCTCGGATATGCGGGGCACCCCGGGTGGCGCCAGCGCGACGAACGCGTTCAGGATCCAGCTCGCGAGCAGCACGCCGACTCCGCCGCCGAGCAGCGTGAGCACCGCTGCCTCCGCAAGCGAATGCTGGAGCAGCCGGCCGCGCCGGGCGCCGAGCGCCGCGCGCACCGCCAGCTCACGCTCGCGCCGCGTCGCCCGGGCGAGCAACAAGCTCATCAGGTTCACGAGCACGATGGCCAGGACCGCGCCGACCGCAGCGAGGAAAAGCAGCAGCAGCGGCCGGATCTCCTTCGTGATCCACTCCCGGAGCCGCACCGGCTGCACCGTCCAGTTGCGCACCGCGTCAGGATAGCGTTCGGCGAGCGACGCCTCCACGCTGTTGAGCTCTGCCTGTGCACCCGGCAGCGAGGCGCCGGCGGCGAGGCGTCCGATCGCGACGAACCCGCGCCAGTCGCGGTACTGCTCGTCGCGCGGATCGAGTTGCAGCGGGAACCAGGCGCGCGCGGCACTCATGCGCGGAACGTTCACCCTATCGGGAAGCACGCCGACGACCGTCATCGGCTCGCGATCGAGCACGCGGCCGTCACCGCCGCTGGAGGCGATGATCGTCCGGCCCACGATGGCGGAGTCGCCACCGAATTCAGTCTGCCAGAGGCCATAGCTCAGCACGACGGCGGTGCCGGTTCCGCCCGGGAGCATGTCGTCTTCGCGAAGCAGCCGGCCCCGTAGCGGCCGCACACCGAGCGCCTGCAGGAATCCCGGCGTCGCCATCGCCGCGTTGATCTCGACCTTGCGCTCTCCCTCGTGGATCTGGAGGCCGCGTTGGCGTGCGACGCCGACGGCCGACAGGGTCCTGACGCTCGCCTGCCAGTCCGCGACGTCCGGGGGAGACGCGGTGCAGTACGCCCGGTCGCCCTGGTGCACCTCGCAGAGCGTCACGAGCTGCTCGGATTCCGGGAGGTTGAGCGGGCGGAAGAGGATGTGATCGACGACGGAGTAGATCGCGGTGCTGGTGCCGATGCCAAGTCCCAGGATCAGGACCGTCGCGAGGCCAAAGCCGGGTGCGCGCGAGAGTTGTCGCAGCGCGGAGCGCAGGTCGTAGAGGAGCTGTCCCACAGTGCCGTTCTCCGATGACGAACCCTGTCGAATACGGGGGCAATCAGCATGCCACGCAGCGCAGGCGCCTAAGTGCAGTAGCCCCAGTTATTCGAACAAGATCGGTCGGGAAAGACAAGCGTCCGAATCCGGGACGCGACGTCCGGATTCGGCGTACAGCCTTGGTCGCCGAGGACGCAGCGTCCTCCGAATCTGGCCCGATGTGTCGCTCTCGCGTACGCGTGGACGGCGACCGCCCCTAACGGCGTTCGCCGCCATGGCGCTCCGGTCCGGCTGCGGTCTGGGTCTACGGCGTGATGGCGTACTGGTGACGCATGGCACCGGGGAGATCGGCTCTAGCGGTAGGTGGAATCCTCGTGATTGTTGCACCGGTGGCGACCTGTCAGCCGGCACGTCATGCCGCCCTGGCTGGATCCGCTTGTGGAAATGCGCACGAACTGCGCCTCGGCCGTCGGTCGTCGTGCCACGTGGGTCCATCACGGTATGGGGCGAATCCTCTGCTTCATCACGGCCGCACGGCGCAGGCCGATCCTTCCTTAAGTGAAACGTCACGGACCGCTAATGTCCCCGCTATTCCTCCGGCGCCGACATCGCCTACCGTAGGGCGCATGACGCCATCGATCTTCGGTCGCACGCCATCCTTCGCCGGGCCGCGACAGTCAGGCCGCGGCAGGAATCTCCTGGCCTGCCACGCCATGGGCGCCGCCTTCTCGGCCTGTTTCCGCCATCATGCGGCGCCGGCGCCGAGCCCGGTACTCGGGCCCGACACCCCGGAGATGGCCGTCTACCGCACGGTCGCCGAGTCGGTGTATGTGCGCGCTACGAGGAGATCCCTGGGAATCGTCACGATGCTGCTCGCCCCACCTGCACGCGACGCGAGTGCCGCCTTTGCTGACCCGTTGGGGACTCGCCCGCTCTGGTGGGCCACCGGCGATTCCGCCGACGCGCGCGCCGCGCGTCAGGCGCTGCTCGCCATGGCCGCGCACCCGACGACGCTCGACGGCGTGGACCGGGGGGCGACGCTGCTGCAGTCGATCGCCCCGATTCAGCCGCGATGCTGACGGCGCAGCCCGACACCGCGCACTGGATCGCGTTCAACAAACGGCCGGCGCCCCAGCCGGAATTCTCGGTTCTCACCGATCGGCTTCGACGCCAGGCGACGCTCCGCCTCGTGTTCGTCGAATGGCAGTGTGGACCGTACTGCGGTCACACGATCACCGTCGCCTTGAGCGCCCTCGAGCCGGGCGGCTGGCGCATCGACCAGATGCTGCTGCTGTCGTCGGGGCGGCTCGGAGACGCTACCGGCTCGAAAGGGTCCTGCCCCTCCTGCCCACCGCCGCCCGGTCCCGGGCCGCCACGCCGCGAGCGGTAAGGCGACAAGGACGACGGCGACGCGTGGCGGGGTGATTCGGCGCGCCGCTCAGGGCACGTACGCGATGCAGTCGATCTCCACGCGCAGGCCGGGGCCGGGCAGGGCGGACACCTGGACCGTCGTGCGCGCCGGCCGGTGGTCGCCGAACATGCGCGCATACACGGCGTTCATCTCCGGGAACTCGGCCATGTCCACGAGGAAGACGCCGCAGCGCAGCACGTGCTGGAGGTCGGATCCCGCGGCCTTCAGGATGGTCTGCACGTTCCTGAGGCACTGCTCGGTTTGCGATGCGGCGTCAGATCCGGCCAGCTTGCCCGAGGCCGGGTCGGTCGCTCCCTGGCCCGAAACGAAGACCAGGCGCTCGAAGCCCATGCCAGGTGAATAGGGCCCGACCGGCTTGGGAAGGCTGGTGGCGTGGATGGAATTGTGGGACATGGGGCACCTGGAGAAGAAGGGGTCGGGTTCGCCGAGATCGTGACGCCCGAAGATATCGCGCGAGCCCGACCGGGCGGAGGGCGGATCGCGCAGCGCGGCAAGGCGGCGCTGGCGAAGGACACCGCTCTGCCACGTGAGGGGCCGCGACAGCCACACGCACCGCGGCGTTCGCAGGCTCGAGGGAGACTCGCCTGCGCTTCCGGGGTATCCTTCACCCTGAACCCATCTTCCTGGAACCGAACCATGCGCTATCTCGCCTCGCTCTTTCTCCTGGCCGGAGCACCCGCTCTCGCCGCCCAGGGAACAACGACTGGCGATGCCGCACCCGCGAGCATTGCTGTTACCGGGCAGGGAGAACACTCGATGAAGCCCGATGTGGTCAGCGTGCAACTCGCGGTCGACACGCGCGCGCGAACAGCGAGCCGTGCTGGGCAGGACAATGCCGACCGCATGGCCGCGGTGCGCAAGGCCCTGCGCGATCTCGGCCTTGCCGACAGTGCGATCACAACGGCGTACTACCAGATCCACTTCGAGATGTCCGGGTCGCAGATGCGCGATACCCTCTATGTCGCCAGCAACGCGGTGCGCGTAGAGACGAAGCAGCTCGACCTCGTGAGCCGGATCGTCGACACCGCGCTCGAAGCCGGCGCGACCACCGTGTCGGGCTTGTCCTACTCGGCCAGCGATACCCGGGACGCGACGCGCCAGGCGCTCGCCGCGGCGGTGCGCGACGCGCGCGCACAGGCCGAAGCCGTGGCAACGGCCGCCGGCGGCACGCTGGGTGCCCTGATCGAAATGAGCGCGCAGCAGAACCGGCCGGGGCCGGTCCCCTACATGCAGGTGCGCCTGACGGGGCGGTCCGAGGGCGCCGAGACACCCCTGATGCCAGGCGAGATCACCATTTCCGCGACCGTGAGCGCGCGCTGGCGGTTCGTGCCGGGAGGGCGGTAAGGAAGGAGGAACCGGCAATCATCATCGGTCAGGCGCGCGACGTTCTGACGCATGCGAGAAACGCCCGAGGGTCTCTCGTGATGCTGCCGGCGTCGGTCCGCCGGGTTGACCGGAGCAGTTGCGCGCCTCCTTCATTCCCTGGTTGCGCTACCACGCGCGGCGGCGCGGACCGTTCAGAACGCCGCGCTCGCGAGCTTCGCCACAGGCCGCAGTGCTGCCTGGTCCTGCGGCGTGCCGGCGGCTCCGGTCCAGTACTGCAGCTCGAGCAGGTGACCCTGCTTGAGAATCACAAGCACCACCCCGAACGACTGAAGGCTCGAAAACGCCTTTTCGCCGATGCCTGGTTCGTCGGTGACCGCAGCGGGGCCGCCCTCTGACGCGCTCTGTCGCGCGCCGGCATAGGCCATCGTGGCAGCTGGACCCGCCGCCCTCAGCCTGGCAGCGGTGAGCTTCCGCTTACCGGTGGCGTCCTTCCAGATGCAGGCGCCCGCGCTGGGCGTGGCCGTTGCCGCCTCGCCCAGCAGCGCTGCCACCTGGCCCGGCTTGAGCAACGTGCATGCATCCGACTGCACCTGGAACGGTTGAGCGACGACGAAGAGCGGCGCAACGACGACGCCGTACAGAAGATTCGAAAACCGCATGATGGAGTCTCAGTGAGAGAGGCGGGCGGGTCGCTGCACCGTTGAAGTTCGCCCGCCGGTTCGGACGCGTCCTGCCAGGGAGAACTGGCGACATTCGGTCCGAAATTGCGTTCGCAATCTACTCCGGGGCGCCCGAGGACACGCATCCTGCCTGGCCTTCCGTGCCGGGACGGTTGCGGGTCCGGGACGTGACCTGTGCGTGCGGCGCCTGGGGCCCGCGGCGCTGCAGCCCGCATGCTGCCGGGGAGCATTCAATTCAGCGCTGTTGGCGCCGGCGGTCGTCTTGTCGCGTCGACCGCGCCCCCGGAGCTGCTTCTCCTCGCGGGCTCCCGGCCGCCACCCGGGCGCCCAGGAGCCATTCGGCCGCACGTTGCCCCCCTAGACAGCCATCCGCGGTGCGGTAGCTTCTGGCTGCCCGCAATCTCGGCTCACGCCCACCACCTCGTTTTGCCCGAACCATGCGCCTCCTGCAGCTCGTCGGAGTGCTCTTCATCATCGGTGGCACCGCGCTCCTCTGGAAACGGCCGACCTACGCCGTCCGACAAGACGTGGTCCAGATCGGGGACCTCAGCGCGAGCCTTGGGCAGCGGCAGCCTATACCGCCGTGGGTGGGCGCTGGCGCCATCGCCGTGGGCGCGCTGCTGCTCCTGTCGACCCAACGGGCGCGACGCTGACAATGGAGTCCACGTGACGCGGGCCCATTCCGGGCTCCGGCACGCCGCCGCGTGAGATGATCGCTCGGGACTGCCTCGCTCGACGCACGCCTCGGGGAGCGCATCGCCTCTGCCCCCGTGGTGCGTCGCCGGGTGCGTCGCCATGCTCTGTCGGTCGCGTGCAATGCGAGATGGGGACGCGCGGATTCCATCCCCTCATGAACGCCGACACTCCCTGACCCGGCGTGTCGCGCGACCCGCGAGAGATGCTGCGAAACGACGACGGAGAACTCTCGCGTACACGGCGAGGCGGGCGAGCGTCAGGAAGAACTCCGCTGCTCCTCGCACATGGGTTGCTCACCCACCTTTGCCAACGCCGCGCATGTCAATGATCGCCTGCACCGAGTGTGGCAAGCAGGTTTCCACCAGGGCCAAGTCGTGTCCCTCCTGTGGTGCCC
Source organism: uncultured Gemmatimonadaceae bacterium (assembly GCA_963761075.1). Lineage (GTDB taxonomy): Bacteria > Gemmatimonadota > Gemmatimonadetes > Gemmatimonadales > Gemmatimonadaceae > CAVXFN01. Next base: position 3,543,360 of record CAVXFN010000004.1, on the reverse strand, counting down.
CGGTGGACGAACCGGCGAGCCACGACCCCGTCGCCGCCGACATCGCGCGGCCGTCGGTTGTGCCTGACGAGACCGGAGAGCAGTCGTTGCTGCTGCAGGTACGGCGCTCTGCGTGGGACGTCACGCTGCGCTGGGTGCTCCTCGTGGTGGCCGTGCCGCTGCTCATCGTCTACGTGCCGCACTCGTGGTGGCACTATGGCTGGCCCCTGCCAGTACTCTGGCTCGTCGTGCTGGTGCTGAACATGCTGTACCGGCGGTACTCGTTCGTCCTGCGCATCTACCCGGACCGGGTGAGCGTCATCGAAGGACTCTGGTCCAAGGAGATCACCGAGTTCTTCATCAAGGACATCCGGTCGATCGACGTGAAGCAGGGGATCTGGGGGAGGCTCGTCAATGTCGGCGACGTGACCATCTCCACGGCCGCAACGGTCGATGCTGCGGAAGTCGCCGCCGGCGTGCCGGGCCCCGGGAAGATCAAGGACCTGCTGATCGCGCGGCGCCAGAAGTCCTGACGGCGGCTGCGGCGGGTCCCGGGCCGCGGCGGCCGCGATCGCCCCGCATCATGTCTCTTCCCCGGCGATGGCGACCGGGTCGCCGGCATCGCCTGCGCCCGTCGGCGCTGCGCGATCCCGGCGCGATCCCGGCGCGATCACCAGCGCAAGCGCAGCGCCAGGGCGACGAATCGGTGGCTTCGCTCCGCCTCGGTCGCCGTGAACACGCGTCCCCGCGCCAGCTCGGCCGCAATCACCGACGGCGACAGCGACGGCGGGACGTTGTCGAAGTAGTGGTTGAACGTGATCACGAACTCGACGTTTTCGAGCCCGGTCTCGTCCTGCTTGACGGACCATGCCAGTTCGGAGTAGATGTCGCGCCGGTAGTCGAGCCGCCGATGGCCGTTCGCGTCGGTGCTCCGGACCGGCGCGCCGAGCGGGAGCTTGAAGTACGGAAAGATCCGGATCGACACGTCCGGTGAGGGCCGCAGGCGCAGCGTCGGGCGCAGGCTGAAGCGATACCGCTGCACGCTCGCCAGCTGGATGTTCGACTTGATCGAGTCGGGTGCCGCGCCGGATCCCGACACCGGCACGGAAACGGCGTCGATGCCCGCGCGCTCGATCTCGGCAAAGATGCTGGCCGACAAGCCGACGACCACGCGCGCCTCGCGGTCGCGGATCGCGTGCTGCAGGTTCCCGGTGGCAGCGTCGAAGCGGTCGATGTCGGAGACGGACAACGGCACCGGGCGCTGGGCGCCGGGCATCGCCGCCATCTCCCGCATCGGGGCGAACACGGTCCGGACCTGGTCGATCCACTCGGCCGCGCGTGGCCCGCCGCTGACGAAGCCGACCTCCTTCGCGAGCCGCGCGCCGAAGCCGATCTCATAGCGCTGCTGGATGCTCAGGAAGCTGTCGGTGAATCGTTCGGCGAAGGAGAAGTACTCCAGCGCGCTGGAGGTGTGGTAGTCGTACGTGATCTGGAGTGTGGTGACGTCTTCCTGCAGCACGCCGTCGCGCAACTGCAGCCCGAGCTTGCTCACGACCGTCAGCTCCGAGGGAAAGTCGCCGCGGGTGAGCGAAATGCCGGTGTTGAGCTTGTACAGCGACTTCTGCCCGGCGTCATCGCCCGAGAGCCCGAACGTGATGTCCGCCTTGAGCGCGCGCTGCCGGTCCTCTTCGTCCCGCAGGAACGCGAGCGACTCCCAGAAGCTCTTCGGAAGCGAGTCAAGCGGGCCGAGCTGGAGCGGCAGCAGCTTCCGCTCGACGTTGGCCACGACCTGCGCCCGGGCGACACCCGGCCCGATCGCCGTGACGGCCAGGGCAAGCGCCAGATGGGACCATCGCATTGCGTCGATGCGCATGGGCGGCCTATGGCTTCGGCGGCTTGAAACGGTCCTTGATTTCCTTGAACGAGTCCTTGATGTCCTTGGTAAGGCTCTCGCGGATCTCGTCGCGCAGCTTGCCGGCGAGATCCTTCACGCCGCCGTCCGCCGGCTTGGTCTCGAGTTTCGGACGGACGATGGTGAAGTCTCCCGACGCCTCGAGCTTGCCGAGAATCCACGTCGAGCTTCGGGCCGTGGCGGCCGTCCACGCATCGGTGCCAAGCCGGAAATATCCCTTCTCGCCCCAGTCCTGTCCCCAGCTGTTGCGAATCAGCATCTCGCCCGCGTTGTCGTCGTAGCCGACGAGCAGCATGGCGTGCGTGCCGAACTCGGTATGGACCGCGTCGATCTCCTCCTTCGTCGGCGTCGGCGCGCGTCCGGTGGCCCGGGCGTCGTCCCAGAATCGCTCGGGCAGGCTCGCGGCAAAGACCACTGGATAGCCCTGGGCCAGGGACGCCTTCACGTTGTCGAGTCCCTCCACCCGGGCATACTCGTTGGGCACGTTTTCCAGCGCCTTTCCGTAGACCTTCTCCTCGGGCACCTTGGCGATGAGGTTGGGGTCATACGGCCACGTGTCTTCGGGCGGCGCACCGAAGGCGAGGAAGGCCGCCAGGCCCTGCGAGATGCGTGCGCCGGAATCGTCGTTCTGGGTACCGGCCATGCGCCGCGCATTGAAGTAGACGAACATGCGACTGAGGTCGACGGCGGGCTTGCCCGCCTTGCGCTGCTGGTACTCCATCGCGCCGACCACGGCGTTCGCCGTGCAGCTGCCGATCTGGCCCTGGTCCTCGACCGGGGAGCAGTACTCCCGCAGGTCCACCTGCCTGGGCAGGTTGCTGAGGTTCGGCGTCGCGCGATAGTCCGAGGGAGACGGGAGCTCGGGCAGGCACCCGTCGAGGCGCCGTCCCATCGACCCCTCGCCCCGCCTGACGCCCCGCGTGTACACGGCCTGGCCGCACGATGGACAGTGGCTTCCGGAACGTGGCAGGTCGCTCTTGCAGCGATAGCACTTCATGGTCTCGTCTCCCGTGGATCCGTTCGTGCTCGTGCGGTCGGGTCTAGTTGTAGTGGTTGATCTTGAAGTCGCCGGCGGATCCGTCGACGAGCGTGTACCGCATGTGAGGCAGTCCGCCTCGCGTCGCGGTACACTGCTCCGGTGCCCTGCAGCACGGCGCCGGCCTGGGTGCGCAGCGTGAAGCGCGCGCCCGCCAGCGTCAGGGTGCCCGACAACGACACCAGTCCGTAGCCGCGCACGTTACCGGTCGCGGTGAAGTTGGTGCCGTCGTGCGTGACCTCGAAGCGGTTGCCGTACGCGTCGACCCAGAAGCCCGCCGCGTTGAACACCGGCGGCGGTGGCGGAGTCACGTCCTCGTTCTGCACGTCGTCGATGCCACCACTGGCATTCTCGGACATGTTGCTGATGATGCCGATGATGACGAACAGGGCGATGCCACCCACCCACATCTTGGTCTTTCTCGAGCTGCCGGCCAGCAGTCCCTGGTACTGGTACCACGGCTTCCTGTCCGGAGGCGGCGGGGGCGGCGGCACCGGCGTCGGGTCGGGCACGATGATCGGTCCCGGTCGGGCGCCGCCGACCGCGGCGTCGAGCGCCGCGAGATACTCGGCGGCCGACTGGTACCGGCTGCGCGGGCGCGCGGAGAGTCCCTTCTCGATCACGTCGTCGACGGCCTTTGGCACGTCGCGCCGGTTCTTGCTCACCGGTTCCCACCGACCCTGCGGCGGCGCTTCCATGAGCATCTCATACAGCATCACCGACAGCGAGTAGAAGTCCGCGGCCGGTCCCACCGCATCCGCCGACGTCATCTGCTCCGGCGCCATGTAAATCGGCGTTCCGATCGCGCCTCCACTGCCGCCGCTCCCGCCACTCCGCGTGGCCGGGTTCGTCCCGATGGCCTTGGCGATTCCGAAATCGAGGATCTTCAGCTCGAAGTTGTCGGCGTCGGGATCGCCGCAGAGCAGGACGTTTTCCGGCTTGAGGTCGCGATGGACGACACCCATGCGATGCGCCTCCGCGAGCCCGGCCAGCATCGACCGCATCAGGCCGGCCGCGGTCGCCAGCTGCACCTCGCGTCCATTGCTGATGTCGTTGATCAACCACGAGCGCATCGTACCGCCCTTCACGTACTCCATGGTGAAGTACGGCTGCCCGCCCCACTGCGAGACATCGTACACGGCCACGATGTTCGGATGGCGGATCTGGCGCGCGGTCAGTCCCTCGGCCATCAATCGCCTGACGGCCTCCTCGCCGGTCACGAGGTCGGGGTGGATCAGCTTGAGCACCATCTCCTCGCCGGTGTTCGTATCCCTGGCGACGTAGACGATGCCCATGCCGCCCTCGCCGAGCTTGCGGATCACTTCATAGCGCTCGGCGAACCTGGTGCCGGGTTCCAGCACGGTGGCCCGCGACTCGCGCATCGGGGCCACGGTGCCGAGTCCGCTGTAGGTGGGGCGCGCGGCCGGTCGGTTCGGTGTGGCGGCCCCCGGCTTCTTGCCGCAGCTCGGACAGAACGCGGCGTCCGCCGGGATCGGAGTGTTGCAGCTGGGGCAATTCATGGTGCCATCCCGGGAGAGCGGGTGACCGTGATCCGATCCACCGATCCGATCGACGACGAAAACGCCACCTGCAGCGTGAGCTTGTCCGGTCGTCCTGGAATCGGTACCACGCGCTCCCCGGGTGCGAGGGGGGCGACGGCTCCCGACGCCAACGGCGCGCCGCTCAGTTCCATGCCGTGCGACGAGCGCGCATGCACGCAGAGCCTGTCGTTCGCGACCACCAGGTCGAAGTGGTGCCGGGAGATGGCGAGCGTGGCCGGCTCATCGACCTGCCCGGTGCGCTGGTCGTACGCGCGCAGGCACAGGTCGTTGGGCGTGGCATCCGCACTGGGGTCCGGCGTCCGCGAGTTCCGCCCGCAGGACAGGCGCCCGTTGAGCATCATCACCGAGCCGGCGGGCGGGGCGTCGGATGACCGGAAGCCTGAAAACGCGAGCTCGACATTCCGTGGCACACGAAGACCTTCCGCCGGATAGCCGCGCACGCCGTGCTCCAGCTCGTAGCGCTCCGCGCGCTCCAGCGGAAGCATGGCGCGGTCGGCGAGGCCCGCGGGTGCCGAGGAGCCCCGGTCCTTGGTGTTCAACGCCGTGTGCACCATGCCGCCGGTCTGGAACTGCGCGCCGGCCAGGTTGATGTTCTGGATCACCTGCTGCGAGTCGGGCGCCGACACCGTAATCGTCGTGCCCCCCGCGAACGCGTAGGCCTCTTCGAGGCCCCGGTAGCGCGACGCGACCACGATGAGCATGTGCAACGCATGCGTGCCGCCCTCCGCCATCGGCGGCGTCTCGATCGTGAAATGCCGCTCGGTCTGCGGATCGATCTGCTCCCACGTGAGCGCCACCGGTTCGTCGACCCTTCCATCCAGCTTCACGATCTGCTTGACCCAGATGGGGCGGCTGGGTGAGTTGTTGCGCAGGATGAGCGGCACCGACACCCGCTCCCCCGTCTTCGACTGCACCACGGCCCCGGCATCGATCATGAGCTGCGGCGCGATGCAGACCGGGCACGCCTGCGTGGGAGTGACAAGGCCGCCGCACTCGGCGAACGCCATGCACCGAAGGAACGGATGGCCGCACTCGGGGCAGAACGCCGCGTCCGTGGCCCCGGCGAATCGATTGCAGCACGCGCGATACGGTTGCCAGTCCATCGCCTATTGTCTCATTTGCCGGCCGCAATAGCGGCAGAATCGCTCGCTCGTGGGAACAACGCGATGGCACGCCGGGCACTCGGTGCCGCCGAGCGGCCCGTCGGGGTTCAGCCCGACCTTGCCTGCCCCGCCGGCCGCCGCACCCGCGCCCACCCCCAGCCCGACGCCCTGCGCCACGCCCACGGTGCCCTGCATTCCCGAGTCGAACAGGTGGCGTGCCTGCTCCTCTGAAGAAACGCGCGCTTCCTGCGCTTGCTGGATCATTTCGCGCATGAGGGCCATCTGCTCCTGGCTGCCCACGGCCTTGGCGCGCGATTGCTCGATCATCACGTTGGCCACCGCGGGGGAGAACCCGGCCTGGATGGCCAGGATCTGCTCCGGCGAGGCATCCCGGAGCGCCTTGATCTTCTCGAGCGCACTTTCTTCGGCGAGGCGTGCGGCCTCCAACTGGCGACGGTGCTGGGCGTCTCCGCCCTTGAGCTCGAGATCGAGACGGCGGGACTCGGCGTCGATTTCGACGTCCTGCAGTCCGCGCATCGTCTTGATCTGGTCTTCATGCGCCTGGGCGGCGAGCTCGAGGCGCTGCATCTCCTCGAGCTTCGCAAGGGTCAGCGCCTGCTTCCGGTCCGCCTCCTCGATGGCGCGCTCGACGATGCGGATCTCGGCGTTGATGCGGGTAACGGCGAGGTCATGCTGCCGCTCGCGCGTCTGGAGGTCCATCTCGGTGTCGCGGCGCTGGCCGGCGCTGCGAGCCATGTCGATCTTGTGGTCCTCCTCCTCGAGCTGGGCCTTGAGGCCGTCGAGGCGCTGCGCGCGATTGAGCTGCAGCTCGTGCTCGAGCGCCTTCATCTGCTGGATGCGAACGCCCGTTTCGCGGGCGTCGATGAATCCCAGCTCGTTCGACAGGATGAGGCGACGCAGGTCGTCCTCGGTCGTGACCTTGGTCTTCTCCAGGTCGAGGTCGGTCTTCAGGCGGAGGATCGTGGATTCCGCCTCACGCTCGATGCCACGATTGAGGATCTTGAACTCGCGCTCGACGATCTCCTGCTCGCGCTCCTGCTGGCGCTTCAGGATCATCGCCTTCTCTTCCTCATTGAACGCCCAGTTGACCGAGACGACGCGCGCGAGGAGGCCGACATCGGCGGAGATCCGCTCGACCTCCTTCATCGTGTCAGCCTGGATCTTGTCCTGCAACCCGACGTTGCCACGCAGCTCGAGGGCATCGACCTGGCGAATGCTGGCATTGAGCACCCGCTCGCCCAGGTGCGGGGCCAGTCGGCCCAGCACGCTCGCCTTGGTGACGAGACCGTGCTCCTTCATCAGGCCCAGGACGTTGGCCGGCCGCTCGGGGTTCACCTGCAGCTCGATGGTGAACTCGCAGGTGACGGGCACGTTGTCCCTGGTGAGCGCGGTCGCGGAGGTCGTGAGCTGAAAGGGCTTCAGGTCGGCGATAAGCAGCCGGATCGCGTGCTGGCCGGCGACGGAGTCCTTGATCGTCCGCCACAGTCCGCCGATGGAGATGTGGGCGCCGGCCGACGCCTGCGCAATCTGCCCGTCGCGCACGATCATGGCGAGCGTGTCCGGCCCGATCGCCAGGCGCTGCTCGAGGAGGCCCTTGAACTTCTCGATGTCGACGTACTCCGCAAGGAGGTTGTCGTCGCTGAGTTGGATATGCGTCGTGGCCATGATGTCTCCGCTAACTCTTCGCGAGGGTCTTCTTGGTGGCGTTGACGAAGACGAGAACGTTCGCGCCAATGACGATGACCGCGATGACCGTTCCGACCTTGTGCTGCTGCACGATGTTGCTGAGCCGGTCCCAGGAACTCAGGTCACCGGCGCCCTTCTGCAGTGCGTCGACCTTGGTCAGCGTGCCGACGACCGCCGCGACCAGCGTGAAGCTCGCCGAGATGGTGGCCCCGGCGCGTGACCAGACCCCAATCTTCTCGGCGGGTGAGCGCGCCGCGAGGGCCTGCCGCTTCTCGAGGACCTCGTCGTAGGACTCGCCCCGGTCGATTGCCGCCTGACGCTTCTTCTTGTCCACCTTCAGGAAGTCGGGAGTGATCGGCTTCGATCCTCCGGACTCCGCCCTCGTCAGGTTGTAGGCGCGGCGGTGCAGGTAGCCCACGACCCCGGTGACGAGCCAGAGGCCGGTGAAGCCGATCACGAGCCACGTCAGGATCCGCAGCACCGTATCGATCGTCTGCGTGTTCGCCAGGTCTGTCGCTTGCATTCGGTTGCTCCCCTCGTCTCGGCGCCCGCCAGTGCGTGCGCCCTGGATGGGTCAACTCCTGCCCGGAAGCGGCCGTCTGGTATCCCGGCCGGATTAACCGCCGGAGAAGATACAGCCTGCGGCTTTTCCCGCACCCTCCCCCGCTTCGGGCGGTGAGGAGCCGGCGCCACGGGTTGACCCGGAACCTCGCGAAGGCGGAAGCGGTGTTTGGCATTCCCCCGTGACCAGGACCAGGGTGCCCCGGCGCGCCCCCGACCGCGCTCAGCGGCACACCTTCTCCTCGAGGACGCCGATGCCGAGCGTGGCGATCACCCGCGGCCCGCCCGCACCGGCGCTGTTGCTCCGGCAACAAACCGAACGGGATGGGAGCACCGCCCGACCCAAGTCGTTCCCCGGCACCCAGGCCGTTTGAGAGTCGGCTCGCATCGCGGCGGTCTCCACGCCGTGCCTGAAGGTCCGGCCCGCGAGGAGCGCCGGAATCCGGACCGCCCTGCCTGCGGGGGCTTTTACCGGCGTGCAGTAATGAATGAGGATGCAGTCGCTTTCCGCCGCCTTCGCGTGCCAGGCGACGGCTCTCAACCCGGCCCGTCCCGACAGGTGGCCGCGCTTCCACCTCACCGAGGTGCCGGACAAGATGCGCCCCGGCGCGGTCGGCCGGCTTTCACTCGCTCCAGGACGGCCGCCGCGCGCCTCCCGTGGCTGATCGTTCCGTGACGCCCCCGCCGCGCCTCGACGCGGCAGTCGGGATCGGCCCAGAGTACAGCCCCACCATGGCGTCGCCCCAGTCCACCGCAGTCCGACGTCGTCCCGGGCCGCTCGCCCTGGGACGAGGCGTGCGAAGGACCGTGACGGCGCACGGCGGCATGGTGACCTCCGGCGCTATTGAACTTCCGTGTTCTCGGAATCCTATTCCGTCGCGCGACGGCGCAGGCCCGCTGCGCCCTTCCGATCAGTGACGACGCATGCGCTCAGCCTGGTTGTCTTCATTCGCAGCCGTGATGCTCGTATACGTCGTGACCGCCGCGGTTTCGTTCACGGCCGGCCAGCGCATGCTGCACGAGCTCCGCGATCGCTTTCCGGCTCACTACCAGGCGCTGGGCGAGCCGTCGTACCTGGCGTTCGCGGCGTGGGGACGGGGCTTCTGGCGTCCCGTCAGCGCCAGCAACTTCTTCCGCCTCAAGCGCTACCTCGCGATCGGCGAGCCGGCATTCACGATCCGCGCCGAGCGCGTGCGGATCTGGCAGATGGTCGCGCGATATGCGTCATGGCTCATGGCGGCGATGGCGATCTCAATCGCCGTGTTCGGGTCGTAGCTGTTGGTCGTAGCTGGTCCCGTCCTTCAACGTCAATGGTGCAATCGTGACCACCCAGCCTGCCGAATCGATCCGGCATGTCTATCACCTGAGTCCTGTACGCCTGGCGATCTTCCCGGCGCTGTGGATACTCGGGGCGGCACTTTGCGGGCTCATATGGTTCTCCAGCCCCGATCGCTTCACGCCCGCCGCGGTCCGGATGCTGTTTATCCTGATTGGCATCGTCACGCTGTTCGTCGCGCCGTTCTTCGCCCTGATGTGGCAGTCGCGGCTCGTCCTGACGCCGGAGGGAATCGCGCACCACCAGTTCGGCTACACGGTGCGAAGCACGTGGGAGAACCTCGTCGCGCTGGACCTGTCGCCGCGGGTGCAGAGCCTGATACTCGCCAGGCCGGGAACCCGCGCGCGCCTGTTGTCCGCGTCCGTCGGTGTGCTCGATGTCGCCGCGCCGGGACTTGCCGCCGGTCTCGTCGGTGACTCTCGTGCGTACGCGGAAGGCCGCCTGATCGGGCTGGCGCCGTACATGGCACACTGGAAGCACGGCGGATTGCGAGACGACCTGCTACGCTGGGCGCCGCAGCTTTTCAACTGAGCCGACGCGCCTCACCCTTGACGGTGGGCGCATCGGCGCACCGTGCATCGACGTCAATCGCGCGCCGTGCGCGTCAGGCGTCAGCCGGTTGTGGTTCCTGCGCGTGGATCGAAGGGCCGCTGCCGTCCCGACCGCACCACCTTCAGCGTGCTCCGCAAACTGAGGCCGGATGCCACGGCGAAGACAAGTCCGAGGATCAGCCCGGGCAGGTCGCGGTCACCTGTGGCCGCGATGATCACCATCAGCACCCCGAATGTCATCGCCAGCGCGACGATGGCCGACACCACGATCCACAGCCACCACAAGGCGGTCGGCATGCCTGACACGAACCGTGCGGTCGGATTGACCTCTCCCACGCGCGATATCACGGCATTGACGAATGGGATGAACGTGGCGGCGCGATCCTCGAAGACTCCGAATCGCCGATAGTGCTTGCTCCTGACCGACAGCGAGCGGCCGTCCCTGAGTTTCAGCACGAGCATGTCGAGCCCACCGAACGGCGCGTCGGCCACGAACCGGTAGCGCACGGCCGGCGAGGTGAAGATGCGCACGCTGACGATGTCTCCGAGGGGTACGTGGTTCCCGCGCGTCCCCGCGCTCCAGGAAAGCGCGTCCTCGCTCACCTGGTACGTCGTTTCCGCCGTGAGGATCGACGGCCGCACGGCATAGCGGATGACGTTCGTGGCGCTCGCCATGGTGCCGTGCGAGGCTCAGCCGCGATCCCGCCGCCGGTTGCGCCGCTTCCGCTTGCGCGCCCAGCTGCGCTTCAGACGCTCGGGGTATTCGGGGGGTGGCGTCTGCTTGTCGGACTCTCCCGTCCATGCCTCGCGGATCAGCACCACGCCTGCGATGACGAAGATGACTGCGGCTTGAACGCCTCGCCACGGGCGCGTCACCGCACCGGCGGCGGAGAGATCACCACCACCGAGGACGACCGCCATCGCCCGCAGGAAGACGGCGCCGAAACCGAGCGTCAGGACCAGTCCGATCACCCCGCGGGTGGTTGCCAGGCCGCGAAATCCAGGGATGTCGCGCTCGCTATCCATGCACGGCTCGGGCGTTGAAGACGAAGGGTGCGGCGGGACGTCTTGCGCCTCGAATGTGCACGACCCGCGGCGCATCGGCCAGTTGGCGACGCCGGGACGGAACTGTCGTCGGTGCGCGACCGAGGTGCTCCCCGCTGGGTCGCCCGAGTCGCGTGACGGCGGGACTCGCCGGTCGCGCGGGGGACGGGAACCGTGTCCGCCCGCGACGCCGACGAGGCGCTAGCCGCCTGCCAGCTCCGTCCCCCGCACCTTGCCCACGAGCCACGCGAACAGGAGCACTGCCGCCAGCCCCACAAGCGCCTCGGTGTAGAGCATCCCGTTGGTGTGCCAGGCATCGTGCGCCCACCCGTCGGCGCGCAGCATCCCCAGCGTGAACAGCGTGTTCAGCGCGAAGAACAGATTGATCTTCGTGGCCGCCGCGCTGTGCCCCACAATTGCGAGCACCAACCCCGTGAACGATCCCGCCACCATGCCGAGTGTGAACGTGTAGAACACCGTGGATACCGCATAGCCGGCCACGCTGCGCGGCGACAAGGCCATGACCACGCAGGCCACCAGCCCCAGCGAACAGGCGACGGCATACGCCCAGGGCCTGCTGATGCGGTCGGCCAGCCGACCGCCCGCAAAGCACCCGATCACGATCGCGATGCCGCCCCCCACGCCGAGCACCAGTGATACGGTGTCGGCGGGCACGCTCCACTCCGGCCCCAGCGATCCGAACAGGTCCTTGGCGGCTCCGGTGCCGATGGGGAGTATCGCCAGGATGAGCCCGATGCGGCCGGCGCGCGACCGCACCACGCTCACCAGTTCGCGCCAGGCATCGGCCACGCGTACGCCCACCGAGGCACCCTGCAGCGCGCGGGGCGGCTCACCGACAAGAAGAAGCGGCAGGGCACACAGAAAGAGCAGCGCGGAGAGCCCGGCACCGGCCATCCACGGCTGCGGTGCGTGGCGCATGAACCAGAGGGCCAACCCGCCCCCGGCTGTCTGACCGAAGTGGTTTCCCGACTGGAACCATCCTGCCGCCCGTCCGCGCGCGGCGATGGGCGTGTTGTGCACCATCAACCCTTCGGTGGCGAACGCCACGAAGGTGGCCGCCACGCTCGACATCAGCACCAGCGCCGAGAGCAGCGGCATCGTGGACTGCGACAGCGGCACCAGCGTGATCGCGACGAAGCCCACCGATACTGTCGCAATCGCGATGAGGTACCACCGCTTCCGCGAGAGCGTGTAGTCGCCGATCGGGGCCCACACGAACTTCCATCCCGAGGCCAGCAGCGTCATGCCGACCACGCCGGCGATCGCCGACACCGAGATCCCGGCCTTCGCGGCCAGGTACCCCAACGCGATCGACGGGAAACCGAACGAAAGCCCGAATGGGAAGTACAGCACGGCCCACACCCAGGGATGGTGCGCGGACTGAGCGGCGTCGCGACCGAGGCCCTCGCACCGGCCGCGGCGAGCGCGCCCCCTCGGGCAGCGCCGATTCGTCTGACGGCATGATCGGCCAACCTACGCCACCGATGCGCGCGGCGCGAATGACCCCGCGCTCGCTGGCGCGATTGACGATGCTGAATGCGGCGCTGCAGATCGCGCTCTCCGTCCTGCCAGCGGCGTCGCGCAGCCAGCGCGGCGACAGGGTCAGGGAGCGACCGTGGCAGCCACCGGGTCCACCGCCCGCGTCGTCTGGCAGACACGTGCGCCGACGACGATCACGGTCAAGAGGCCGAGTGTTCCGTCCGCGGCGCAGGACACCACGCTACACTCATGGTCTCATCTTCACCGGCCTCGGCTGAGCGATCGGTCTGTTCCCGGTTGTGTTGAAGCTGGTGCTGCCCCAGCACCAGGTGTCTCCAAGCGCGGAGATCGCGCAGGTGCTGACGGTGCCCACTGACAAGCGGACGAAGGGGCCGGCGGTCGACGCGATCTTCGTTGGCGTCTGAGAATCACCCGTGCCCCCGTTCCCGAGCTGCCCGAACTGATTGCGCCCCCAGCACCAGACCTCGCCGGCGGTGGTCAAGCCGCAGGCGTGCCAGGCACCCGCGCCGATGGCCTTGAACCGAAGCGTCGTGTCGGGGATCGCTGCCGGATCGGGATGCCACAGCGCCGTCCCATCGCCGAGTTGCCCGTACGCATTCACGCCCCAGCACGAGGCGCGGTCGTCCGGCGCGTGCGCGCAGGCGAAGCCAAACCCCACGGCGATGCTGGTCCAGTCACCCGCCGCGGCGATGACCGGCGCGGGGGAAGCGACAAATCGCGCCGTTGAGCCGGTCCCGAGCAGGTTGGGACCCCAGGTCTGGAGGTAGTCGACGTTGTATCCCGTGGCATCCTTCCCGTTGTCGCCCCAGCAGATAGGTCGATCCGGCGGTGGTCGCGCACGCCTGGAAATAGCCGAACACTCACCTGCGTCGCGCCGCTCAACACCGCGACCGGCGCCGTCCGCATGAAACCGGTGCCGTCTCCCACGGCCCAGTAGCTGCCCCAGCACCACACGTCGCCCGCGGCGGTGCGGCCGCAGGTGTTGTTGTTGCCCGCGCTGATCGAGACGAACGCGGGTCCCTGCACGGGAACCGGTACCAGCCTTGGCGGCGCCAGACTCCCGGCGGTGGACCGTACCCACCTGGCCAAGGTCTCGTCTCCCCAGCACCACGCCGCGCCGGCGGCCGTGAGCGCACAGGTATGCTTCGCGCCGGCGGTGATCTTCGAGAACGGCACACCGCCGGCCACGCGCACCGGGATGCTGCGCGCGGTCGTGGTCCCATCGCCCAGCTGGCCCTTGTCGTTAGGCCCCAGCAGAAGGCTTCTCCGCCGGTGCCAGCGCGCAGGTGTGCTGGCCGCCCTTCGCCGACACCACGTCAGTGAACGTGAAGTCGACGGCGGTCACGGTGGCGGTGGCGCCGGCCAGCCGGCCCGTGACCGCGTCCTGCAACTCCACGGTCACGTCGTACGTGCCGGTGTCGTGGAATGCGTGCGTCACCGCCGAGTCGTCGACGACCGTCACCGCATTGGTGAAGTCGCCGAACTGCCAGACATAGCGCGGGTGCGGCGGCACGTCGCCGTGCGGATACGCCATGAAGTGGACCACGCTGTCGACCGGCGTGGTCACGGTCTTGGGCTCCACGGTGAACGGCCCGCGTTCGATCCGCACGAGCGCGCGGTCGGTGCCCAGCGACGTGGTCTGCCCATCCTTGGTCAGCAAAACTTCCACCGCCACCTCGTCCTCGCCTCGGGTCGCGCTGCGCGCCGTGTAGGTCGCCTGTTTCGACGGGCTCTCGAAGCTCCTCGAGCCGCGGTCCAGCGTCCCGAAGTTCCCGGATGTGCTCCAGCGATAGCTCAGCGTGCCGGTCCCCTGTTGCGCCTGCGGCGCGTCGACGGTGAACGTCTGCTGCTCGCCGTACCCCAGCGTGACCTGGTCCGGCGTGAGGTTGATGGCGTCGAGCTGCACCTCGATCGTCGCCGTTGCGATGCCGATGTGCACCGTATCCGCTCCGGCCTGCACGCGGGAGACTTCCACCGTGACCAGGTCAGTGCCGCCGGTCTGCAGGTTTGGCGACCAGGTTACGACCTCGCTCGAACTGGCGAACCCGGCCGATCCCTGCCGGTGGTTCGCGTCGTACAACTTTCCATGCTGGCCCGTGGTCGTCCACTTGTACGCGAGGATCGCACCGCCGGCCAGGTTCTCGAGGCCGGGCACCCTCGCCCGGAACGTCTGCACGTCGAGGGGCCCGATGACGGCGCGAGGTGGGTCGATTGTCACCTTCGATGGCACGACGGTGAGATCCCAGGTCTCGATGGCCGCGGAATGCTCGATCTGCCAGACCTGCAGCCTGGTGTCGGCTGTCGTCAGGACGATGTTGGTCCGGCCGACGGCGTCGAGGACGTCCTTGCCCGTCGCTTGAACCAGCTTGAACGCCTCCGTCTGTCCCTGGTCACGCATCTGGGCCGTGATCACACCGACCAGGTCGAAGATCCCCTGCTGAATGGTCTTGTTGTTGATGAAGGTCTTCCACAGTTCGCGTTGCACGCCGGCCATGTCGCCTGCCCAGAGCAGGTTCCAGAGGTTCGGCGCCGTCGTGAACATGAGTTTCAGCAGGTTGCTGAGCCGGCTGGAGAAATCGGGTGAGGCGACTGCCTGGTTGATCAACTCGCCAGCGATGTTCTTGTTGAGGACGATGTTCGTCACGACGGGAAGCAGCAGGTCGAGCACGAACGTCTTGCCCGAGACCAGGGTGAGGTCCGCCATCTCGTCCGTGGTGAGTTGCGATAGCTGGCCGAACGAGGCCAGGCCTGCCCCCAGGACCTTCAGCCGATACGTCGTGTTGAGGGCGTCGGCGGGAAAGAGCGGCGTCGCGATCGGCGGACTCTCGACCTCCGCCCACGCCAGGTTGCCGAGCACGAGGTCCTCGAGGAGAGACGTGAACGTCTTCACGCCGTAGACCGGAGCGACATCGAGGCTGGTCATGTGCGCCGGCGCCGTGTGGCTCGACCCGTCCGCGGCCACGTACCCGGTGCGGTCCAGCAAGGCCCGGGCCCGCCGCCGGTACTGGTTGCGGATCACGACCGTGTTGAGATCGGTCTCGTGCAGCGTGATCCCGCTCTTGGCCGCCAGTGGGTCGAACTGGACCGATAGCTGCACGCCCGGCGCTGCCTGCCTCGACGCCGATGGCAGCAGCAGTGCCAGTGTCGCCTGACGCGCCTGTTCAATGGAAGGATCATCCAGGTTCGCCGACGACGGGTCGCCACTGACCACGGTGGTGATGGCGGCCACCAGGCCGTCCAGTGCGCTGCTCGAGACCAACTGGTCGGCAACGAGGTCCTGTTGGTCGGTCGGCAACAGCGGAACCCCGAGATCCAGGTAGGCCAATACTTCAGCCGTGGTGCGAGGTGTGAGCACGGTGTGCGCATCGTCCAGCCATCCCATCAGGAGCGGATCCCCGCTTGCAGTAACGGCCACGGCCAGTTGCGGGCCCATGCTGAGGGTTTGCAGGCTGAAGGCGCCGGCGGCGGAGACGGGGCGGCTCCGAATCCGTCCCGGATCGTGAGCGTCTTGAGGTTGATCGCGGCGCCGGAGGGCAATGCAACAGTGCCGGAGAGGATGCTCGCGCCCGTCGTCGGCGTGAGAGCCACCGTGACCGTTGCCTGCGCGTTCACCCCCTCGCTCGAGGCCTCGATAACGGTGAGGCCTGTTGCGAATCCCGTCACCATCCCGGAGGTCGAGACGGTGGCTACCACGGGAGCGCTGCTGGCCCAGGTCACCGTCCGTCCGGCCAGTGCATTTCCGAGGCTGTCCAGGGTAGTCGCCACCAACTGGATCGAGTCAAACGGGGCCAGGTTCACCGTCGTCTGCGGAGAGCTGTACCGATGTAACGGGCCCGAACCCTTGAGGTGGGGGCTGTGTTACGGTGATTGTCGCCTGGGCCTTGACCCCCTCACTGGCCGCCTCGATGACGGAGACGCCCGGCGCGACGCCAGTCACGAGTCCGGAAGCGGAGACGCTGGCCACCGCCGGGGCGCTGCTGGACCACGACACCGACCGTCCGGCCAGCGCGTTACCGCGAGTATCAAAAGGGGTCGCGACAAGGCGAAGCGTGTCCAGCGGGGCCAATGTCGCGGCGCCTGCGGAGAGACGTACCGAGGCAACCGGTGTGGACCCCGAAGGCGGGGGCGGCGAGGTGGTGGCTTCCGTCCCTCCGCCGCCACAGGCGGCAAGCGCAAGCAGGCACAATGCTCTCAGCGTCGGGCGGGTCATGGCGTACCCCGGTTGCGGACTCCTGAGAGACGCGTACTCCGCTGCCGGATTGGCTCAGCATGGCCCGCAGGAGGACGTGGCCCCGGGTGCGGGACCGTGGCGGCCGGCGATCCCGGTGATGCCCCGGGGCCGTGCGCTCGGCTGCTGCTGGCGCTGGCCCCGGCGCCGGATACCGAGGGCTCCCGACGCAGCGTTCAGCGGCAGCGCCCGCGTCCCGGATTCCTCCGGTGCGCTACCGCCGCCTAACGCGCCGCGCGCGCCAATTCCCCGCGGAAATCCGGGTGCGCAATCGACACCAGCGCCGCCGCCCGCTCGCGGATCGACATGCCGTGCAGGTTGACGGCGCCGTGCTCGGTGACCACCCAGTGCACGTGCCCGCGCGTCGTCACGACGCCGGCGCCAGGAGTGAGCTCGGGGACGATGCGCGACTTCTGCCCGCCCTGCGCCGTCGACGGCAGCGCGATGATCGGCTTGCCGCCGCGCGACAGGGCGGCGCCACGGATGAAGTCCATCTGCCCGCCGATGCCGGAGTAGATCCGGTGTCCCATGGAGTCCGCGCAGACCTGCCCGGTGAGGTCGATCTCGATCGCCGAGTTGATCGCCGTGACGCGCGGATTGAGTCCGATGAGGTGCGTATCGTTCGTCCGGTCGCATCCGTGGAACTCGACCATCGGGTTGTCGTCGATGAAGTCGAAGATGCGGCGCGAGCCCAGGACGAAGCTGGCGACGGTGCGTCCCGGGTGCACCGCCTTGAAACGGTTGGTGACCGCGCCCGACTCGATCAGGTCGACGAGGCGGTCGGAGAACATCTCGGTGTGGATGCCGAGGTCGCGCTTGTCGGTCGAGCCGGGTGAGCACCGCGTCGGGGATGGCGCCGATGCCCATCTGCAGCGTGGCGCGTCCTCCACGAGACCGGCGACGAGCTCGCCGATGCGCGACTCCACCGGCGACTCGGCGGCCGGGGGGTGCTCGATGAGCGGCCGGTCGGTATGGACGAAGGCATCGATGCGGCCGAACGGGACGGCGGTGTTGCCGTGGGTGCGCGGCATCCTGTCGTTGATTTCCGCCACGATGAAGCGCGCGGTGTCGACGGCGGCGCGGGCGGCATCGACCGACGTGCCGAGCGAGCAATAGCCGTGGCGGTCGGGAGGCGAGAGCTGGACCAGGGCGACGTCGAGTGCCACCGCGCCGCTCTTGAAGAGCCCCGGCACATCGGAGAGGAAGATGGGGACGAAGTCGGCGCGGCCGTCGTTCACGGGCTCGCGCATGGCCGGGCCAGTGAAGAGCGACACCGACCGGAAGTGCCCCTCGCATTCCGGGGCGGTCCAGGGAGCCGGGCCGTCGGTGTGCAGGTGATAGAGGCGCACGTGCTCGACGTCGCGGCGACTGGCGAGCGCATCCAGCAGGGGCGCCGGCGTGGCGGCGGCGCCGTGCACGAAGACGCGCATGCCGCTGGTCACCAGGGAGACGGCGTCGGCGGACGAGACGGCGCGGGACAGCAGGTCGGGCGTCACGGTAGGCAGTGGGCGAGGGTAGGCGGAGCGACCAGGGCCGGTCCCCAACCGGGGACCCGTTCCAATCTCGACAGCGAGCGGTGCGGATACCAGATTCGCGGTCGATCCCTTTCAATTACCCGAGTGGAGCGCCGCATGCTGTCACGTCGAAAGTTCATTGGAGCGTCGTCCGTCGTCCTCGTCGGCACCGCCTGTGGCGTCTCGAAGGATGGCGGTGCGGTACGAGCGGCTGCCGGACAGACGACCGGAGACGACAAGCTCCCGCCCTCGATCGCCGCCCTCACCTCGGTGAAGGACCAGGCCACCCCGATCTCGGTCGAGGAGCGGCGTGCCCGCCTGGAGCGGGCCAGGACGCTGCTTGGCGAGAACAAGCTCGACGGCCTGATGATGGCCGGTGGGACCTCGCTGAACTACTTCACCGGCATGCGGTGGGGCAACAGCGAGCGGCTCACCTGCGTGGTCATCCCGGTGAAGGGCACCCCGTTCATCGTGACGCCGAAGTTCGAGGAGGAGCGCACGATCGAGCAGGTGAAGCAGGGCCCGCTGGGGGCGGGCACCGACGTCCTGACGTGGCAGGAGGACGAGAGCCCGTACGCGCTGGTGGCGAAGGGGCTCCGCGACCGGGGCATCTCGGCCGGCGCGTTAGGCATGGAAGAGACCGTCAAGTTCGTCTTCGCGAACGGCGTCGCCCGCGCGGCCCCGGCGCTGCGGATCGTGAGCGGCACGCCGGTGACGATGGGCTGCCGCATGATCAAGGATGCCCACGAGCTGGCGCTCATGACGCTCGCCAACCAGACCACGCTCAAGGTCTACGAGGCCGTCTACCACGCCATCGCGCCGGGCATGACGCAGCAACAGGTCGGCGGCCTGATCAGCGCCGCCTACGGGCGCATGGGCTTCCCCGGGGGGGCGAGCGTGCAGGTCGGCGAGTACACGGCGTCGCCGCACGGCTCCATCACGCCGCAGACGATCCTCGAGGGCACGATCATCATGATCGACGACGGCTGCACCGTCGAGGGATACCAGTCCGACATCACGCGCACCTTCGTCATCGGCACGCCCACCGACAAGATGAAGCAGGTGTTCGAGATCGAGCACGCGGCGCAGACGGCGGCGCTCAAGGCGGCGCGCCCGGGTGTCGAGATGCAGGCCGTGGACGCCGCCGCCCGGAAGGTCATCGTCGACGCCGGGTACGGCCCGGACTACACCTACTTCAGCCATCGCGTGGGGCACGGCATCGGCATGGACGGTCACGAGTGGCCGTATCTCGTCCGCGGCAACACCATGACGCTGCAGCCCAACATGACCTTCAGCGACGAGCCCGGCATCTACATCAAGGGCGAGTTCGGCGTGCGCCTCGAGGACGACATGCACATCACCGCGGACGGGGCGGCGCTGTTCACGCCGCAGAGCCCGAGCCTCGAGGATCCCTTCGGGACGCCGGCGACGGCGAGCTGACGTTCTCGGCCTCCCGCACCGGCTGGGGCCGGGCCGGCCAGGCGGGCGGTGCGCTGCGCCATGCGCCCGGTCCGCCCGCCAGATACGGCGCGGCACGGCCGGCAATGGCGCCCCCCGGCAGGCAGTGCGCGGTCCGGACAGGGGCTGCCGCCGTCACCTGCCTAACGTTCCGGCGGGTCGC
The DNA here is from genome assembly GCA_963761075.1 of uncultured Gemmatimonadaceae bacterium. Taxonomy (GTDB): domain Bacteria; phylum Gemmatimonadota; class Gemmatimonadetes; order Gemmatimonadales; family Gemmatimonadaceae; genus CAVXFN01. The sequence goes on along the minus strand of CAVXFN010000004.1, from coordinate 3,523,685 downwards.
GCGGACGCGGCCCGTCGTCGTCCTGACGCTCCAGCGGGCCGCGCCGACGCGGCTCGTCGTCGTCCTGCAGCATGCGGACCGCCGGGGTGTCGAGGTCATCGAACTGCCCCTTCCGCGCCGACCAGACGAAGGCGAGCACCGCGGCCAGCACGATGAGCAGCGCGAGTGGCAGCACGAGGTAGATGACGCTCATGCAGCCCCCGCGTCAAAGGTGCGGCTGCGCCACGAGGCGAGCACCACCGTGAGCGAGCTCGCCGGCATCAGCAGGGCCGCCAGCAGCGGGTTGATCGCCCCCGACATCGCCAGCGTGACGCCCACGAGGTTGTAGGCGATCGAGAACGCGATGTTGCGCCTGATGACGCGCATCGTGCGCGCGGCGCCGGCGCCCAGGGTCACGAGCGGAGTGAGCCCGGTGCGCGTGAGGTAGACGTCGGCCACGGCAAGGCAGGCCTCGGCGCCGCCGTGTACGCCGACGCCGACGGAGGCTGCGGCAATGGCGGCAGCGTCGTTCACGCCGTCGCCGACCATGACGACGCGCCCACCCGTGCCCGCCCGAGCCACCTCGGCGCGCTTGTCCTCCGGCGACAGCGCGCCGTGGCACTCCTCGTCAGGCAGTCCGAGCGATCGCGCCACGGCGCGGACCACGGCGGGATCGTCGCCGCTCAGGATGCCGACGCGCCAGCCCGCTGCCCGGAGCGCCTGGACGGCGGCCGCGGAGTCGTGGCGGATGGCATCGCCGAAGGCGGCCTGTCGCAACGACCCGACCGTCCACGCTGATCCAGACCGGCGAGGCGGCGGCCGTGCTGCACTTGGGGCTGGCGAGTGCTGCACCGACGCGCGCAGCCGTCGCCGTCCCGCCCTCGGCAAGCGCCTCGCGCACGAAGCGCGGGGAGCCCACCACCACGCGATGCCCGGCCACCTCGCCCCGCACCCCGGCCCCCGTCACGTGCACCGACGACTCCACCGACGGGGCCTCCATTCCCGCGAAGGCCCGCCGGAACCCGTCCGCCACGGGATGCGTCGACTCCTGCTCCAGCGCCAGCACCAGCGGCTTCACCCAGTCGGCGCCTTCCCAATGCACCAGCGTCGTCTCTCCCTCGGTGATCGTTCCCGTCTTGTCGAGGAACAGCCGCGCCGGGTGCGCAAGCTGCTCGAGCGCCTCGCCGCCCTTGATGAAGATCCCGGCGCGCGCCGCCCGGCCAACGGCCGAGGCGACCGCCAGCGGCGTGGCCAGTGCGAGTGCACAGGGGCACGTCACGATGAGCAGTGCAATCGCGTTGTCGGCGGCGGCCGACGCGTCGCGACCGACCCAGAACAGCCACGTGGTGGCCGCGAGGGCGAGCACGATCGCGACGAACCACCCCGAGAGACGATCGGCGAGCAGCACCACCGGGGCCCGGCGGCGCGCGCCCTCCTCGATCTGCCGGAGCAGGCGGGCCAGCCGGCTCGACTCGCCGGCTTCGGTGACGCGCACGCGCAGGGGCGCGCTCACGTTCACGGTGCCGGCAAAGGCGCGGGTTCCCTCGCGCGCCGACACCGGTCGCGACTCGCCCGTCAGAAGGGCGGTGTTGATCGTGGACGCGCCGTGCTCCACGACGCCATCGGCGGGGAGCGTCTCGCCGGGGCGCACCTCGAGGAGCTGTCCGGGAACGATGGCCTCCGCCGGCGCTTCACGCACCACGCCATCGTCGCCCACGACGCGCGCCACGCCGGGCGTGAGGGAGTAGAGCAGCTCCGCCGCATCGGACGCGGTGCGCTGCCCGCGCTGCTGCACATAGCGCCCGACGAGCAGGAGGAAGACAAGCACCGTGACGCCATCGAAGTAGATCGGGCCGCTGTCGGTCACCGTGTTCACCGCTCCGCGCAGGAAGCCGGCACCGAGGGCGATGGCGATGGGCAGGTCCATGTGCAGGGTGCGCGTGCGCAGCGCCGCCAGCGCACCGGTGAAGAAGACACGTCCCGGCCAGAGGATGGCCGGGACCGTCACCACGAGGCTCACCCAGCGGAAGAAACGCTGGTACTGCGGGTCCATGCCCGACCAGGCGCCGCTGTACAGCGCGAGTGCCGGGAGCATGACGTTGATCGCGATGGCACCGGCCACACCGATGCGCACGAGCGCCGCCCGGTCCTCGCGCCGCCGGACCTCCTCGCGACGCACACCGCGGAACGGATGCGGCGGGTATCCCAGCGAGTCGAGCGTGCGCGCGACGCTCGAGAGCGGAATCGTGGCGGCATCCCACTCCAGCACCGCCAGCGAGCGCCGCACGTTGAGCTCCGCCCGCGCGACCCCGGGCAGCAGCATCGGCACGCGCTCCACCAGCCAGACGCACGACGCGCAGTGGACGCCCTCCAGGTACAGCTCGACGCGGGAGAGGCCGTCCACCCCGGTCGTGACGTAGAGGGCGTGAAAGGCCGCGTGGTCGAACTGCTGGTACGACTGGCCGGTGGAACGCACGGCCTGTTCTCGACGCTCGGGCAGCCGGTAGTACTGGCCGAGACCGTGTGCAGTCAGGATCTCGTATGCGGTACGACACCCGGCGCAGCAGAACTGCGCGTCGGCCTCCGGATTCACGAAGCCGGGTGGAACCGGGAGCCCGCAATGACGACAGGTCGCGGCGCCAGCCGACGTGGCGACCTGCGCGCCCCGGAGCCCGGTGCTAGCCGCGTCCTGCATGCGCGGCGCCATGCTGGTGTTGCGCCGCGGACGCATCCATTGGGCGGAGGCGGCCCGCGATCGACAGCAGGCCGAGGACGACGACGAACGTCGCCGTGAGGGCGGGCAGGCGGTGGCGGAGGGGGCCTGTCAGGCGCTGGAGTCCGAGGCCGAGGCTCATCATGATGGGAAGGGTCCCGGTCCAGAATACCGCCATGAACGCCGCGGCGCGAAGGGGGCTCCCGGTGCCCGCGGCCGTGGCCACGAATGCATACAGCCAGCCGCAGGGAAGCAGTGCGGTCATGAGTCCGGTTGCGGCCGCCCTCGTTGCCGGTGGCCACTCGCGCGCCCGGCGCACGACGGCGCTCACCGCGTTTTGCAGCGGGCGCGGGGCGCGCATCATCGGCACCCGGACGCCGCGCAGCGCCAGGAGGACGGAAGCCCCCCACAGGACCATGACGACGCCGGCGACGATCGCGGCCAGGCGCGCCACGCCCGTGACCGCGCCCACGCGGTCGAGGCCGGCGCCTATGGTGCCCGCGACCGCGCCCAGCGACATGTACGACGCCAGCCGTCCCAGGTTGTAGGCCAGGTGGGCGCGCCCCAGGCGCTGCGCCGGGTCAGGTTCGGACCCGGTGTAGAACGCCACGAAGGGGCCGCACATCCCCGCACAGTGCGCGCTCCCCAGCAGGCTGGCGACGAAGATGCCGAGGACGACGCTCACGTTCCGCGCATGGCGACGAACGCGTCGAGGCGCACGTCCGCGGTGAAGTGGTCGGTCCCGCGCTTCACGTCGAATCGCAGCTCCCAGAGGCCCGTCTGTCGCATGGGCAGGTGCACTGTGTACATGCCCTCACCGCGCGCCGTGAGCGTGGCGGCCAGCGGCTCGCTCGCCGTGAGGTTGTTCACCGCCGTGACGGCCACTTGCGCGCCGTCGAGCGGGCGACCGGCGCGGTCGTGCAGCGCGACCTGCAACTGCGCCCCGGAGTCCGCGACGATGGGAGACAGCGACGGCGCCACGGTCCACCCGAGCGCCTCGTTCTGTCGCACCTGCGCCATGTGATCGTCCCAGTGGATCGCCTTGTCGTAGTAGTCGGGCTCCACGGCGACCGACGGGTCGCTGTTCGCAAGGTGCGCGACCCAGAGGTTCACGCCGACGGTGGAGGCGAGGATCACGCCCATCGCGATCGGCCATCCCGTGCCGCGCTTCATCGTCTCTCCCTCTCCGGTCGCTCGTGGGGTTCCTCGTGCTCCCGCTCCCCGGTCGGACCGAGCAGGCGCCAGGCGTAGGTTGCGCTGAACCTGTCGCCGTCGGTCACGGCGATGGCAACGCGGTGCTCGCCCTCGTGGAAGGCACTGTCGGGCATGAGCACGAACAGGCTGGTGACATCGGTGGCGCCGGCGTGCACGGGGAACGGGTTGACCGGAATGACCGCCCGGCCGCCGTCGGCTCCGGTGATCTCGAGGCGGTACTCGTGGTCGCGGGCGGTACGGTTGGAGATCTTCACGCGCAGCTGGTTCGCCACGCTTCCGTCGGCCTCGCGCGTGAACGGCGCGCCCTCGCCGCGCAGCAGCACCACGTCGGCCGTGTCCTTGGTGGAGAGCTGGTAGACGAAGGTGCCGAGGAAGAGCGCCAGCGCTCCGGGGTAAAGCACGGTGCGCGGGCGCAACGTGTGCCGCCTCGCGCCCGCCAGGATCTCCAGCGACGAGTAGCGGATGAGGCCCCGCGGCTTGCCGATCTTCTCCATGACCGCGTCGCAGGCATCCATGCACTGCGTGCAGTGGATGCACTCCATCTGCAGCCCGTCGCGGATGTCGATGCCGGTGGGGCAGGTGGTGACGCAGTTGCCGCAATCGATGCAGTCACCCGACGTCGCGGCACGGCGCTTCGTGCCCCTGGCGCGCGGCTCGCCGCGGTTGAAGTCGTAGGCGACGATGAGCGAGCTCTTGTCGAGCAGGGCCGACTGCCAGCGACCGTACGGGCAGGCGATGGTGCAGGTCTGCTCGCGGAAGTACGAGAAGTCGGCGAAAACAAGCGCGGTCGTCACCGCCATGACCGCGAACGCCGACGGATGGGCTGCGGGCGGGTGCGTGACCCAGGTCCGGAGCGCGTCGACGCCCACGAAGTACGCCAGGAAGGTGTTCCCGAGAATCGCCGCGACGACGAAATACGCGGCGAACTTGGCGATCCGGCGCGGGCGGAGGTGGCTTCCCGACTTGTCGATCGCGATCGAGCCGCTGGGCCCGCCCTCGATGAAGCGCTCGATCGGGCGGAAGAGGAATTCCATCCAGATCGTCTGCGGGCACCCCCATCCGCACCAGACGCGGCCGAACAGCGCCGTGAGCAGGAAGACGGTGATGATGATCGTGCCCAGCAGGAGCATCAGCAGCAGCGTGTCCGTCGGCAGGAAGGTGTAGCCGAAGAGCGTGAACTGCCGATGCGGCGCGTCGAGCAGGATGAGCGGCTTGCCGTTCATCCGGAGCCACGGAATGGCGAGATAGATCGCCATCAGCGCGTACCCGACAGTGCGCCGCGCGCTGAGCCAGCGTCCGTGCGAGAGGCGGGGGCGGAGCCAGCGTCTGGACCCGTCCTCGTTCATCGTGGGGAGGACGCGCCCGGTGGGACGCGGTGCGGCGGTCGTCACGGCGAGATCTTGGTTCCCTCTGGGGCCTTGGGATCCGGCGGATTCGTCCCGCGCAACGTCGAGACATAGGCGGCGAGGGCGTTGATGACGTCCGGCGGAAAGACCTGTCCCCAGACCGGCATGCCCTTGGCGAGCACGCCGTCGTGGATTGTCGTCCGGATCTCGGGCAGGGTGCCCCCATGGATCCAGTAGTCATCGGTGAGGTTCGGGCCGATCAGGCCGCCGCCGTCGGGACGGTGACAGGGCGAGCAGTTCTGCACGAAACGCTGCTTGCCCTCGGCAATGACCTTCGGGTCGGCGGCAAGCGCGGCGAGCTGTTCCGCGGTCGGTGCGCCGGCCGGCTCCAGCCTGGCGCGCAGCGCATTCGCCTGCGCGACATCCGCCTGGTAGTCCGCAATGCGGCCCTTGCCGACGCCGATGCCTGGCACGTTCAGCGCATACAGGATGGCGAAGACGATCGTGAGCCAGAAGATTGTCACCCACCATCGCGGCATCGGATTGTCGTATTCCTGGATGCCGTCGTAGCTGTGGTCCAGGAGACGGTCCCGATTCTGGTCGGCCATTGGTTGTCAGTCTCCGCGCTTGCGAGGGGTCTGTGGGTGCTCGTCGTCGAGCGGCATCTGCGCGGCCTTGTCGTAGGACGACTTCTTCGACGGACGGAAGGTCCACAGGATGATCACGACGAAGGCGAACATGAACAGGACCAGCCCGACCTCGGCGTAGTGCGAGAGACCGGCTCCGCTCATGATGTCGGTGAGGCTCATGGCTTCGCGGCGACCTGGCCGCCGCCCTTGATGTCACGCCCGAGTCGCTGGATGTATGCGATGAGGGCGACGACCTCCTTGCCCTGGAGGTTTGCCGGCCCGCCGGCCTGCGCCAGCGAGGCCGCCACCTGGGCCGCCTGCTCCCGCGCCATCGCCGGCGCGCGGTTCACGGCGTCGCCGTACGGCACGCCGAGCATCGCCATCGCGTCGACGCGTTTCTGGATGACATCGAAGTCGAGGTCGTCCTTCACGAGGAAGGCATAGGGCGGCATGATCGACTTCGGGGAGATCGAGCGGGGATCCTCGAAGTGCCGCAGGTGCCACAGGTCCGGATACTTGCCGCCCTCGCGCGCGAGGTCCGGCCCGATGCGGCGCGAACCCCAGAGGAACGGGTGGTCGTAGACCGACTCGCCAGGCTTGGAGTACTCGCCGTACCGCTCCGTCTCGTAGCGCAACGGCCGGATCATCTGCGAATGGCAGTTGAAGCACCCCTCGCGGATGTAGATATCGCGCCCGGCGAGCTCCAGCGGCGTGTACGGCTTCACCGACGCAATTGTCGGGACGTTCGAGCGGATGAGGAAGGTCGGGATGATCTCGAACAGGGAGGCGACGACCACCGCGACGGTGGTGAGCACCGTGAACGTGAGCGGGAGCGCCTCCCACTTGCGGTGCCACCCGAAGGAGATGAAGCGCGCCCACGCACCGGCGGGGACCGGGGCGCCGTGCGGCACCTCGGCCGGCGCTTTCTTCGCGAGCGGCGGCGCCTGGATCACCGGGACTTCGTACGCCGCCGGGCGGCTCTTCCAGGTCTTGAAGATGTTGTAGGCGAAGATGACCGCGCCGACGATGTAGAGGCTGCCCCCCACGGCACGCACCCAGTACATCGGGATGAGGCGGGCGACGGTCTCGACGAAGTCGGGATACTGGAGGCGCCCAGTGGCGTCGAAGGCACGCCACATCAATCCCTGGGTGACGCCCGCGCTGTAGATCGCGACGACGTAGAGGATGATGCCGAACGAGGCGACCCAGAAATGGGCCTCGGCGAGTTTCTTGCTGTAGAGCTTCGTCTGGAAGACGCGCGGCGCGAGCCAGTAGATCATGCCGAACGTGAGGAAGCCGTTCCAGCTCAGGGCCCCGGTGTGCACGTGCGCAATGATCCAGTCGGTGTAGTGCGCCAGGGCGTTGACACTCTTGATCGAGAGCATGGGGCCCTCGAAGGTCGCCATGCCGTATCCGGTCACGGCGACGACCATGAACTTCAGGATGGGATCGTCGACGACCTTGTGCCACGCGCCGCGCAGCGTCAGGAGGCCGTTGATCATGCCGCCCCACGACGGCGCCCACAGCATGACCGAGAAGATCATCCCCAGCGTCGACGCCCACTCCGGGAGTGCCGTGTAGTGCAGGTGGTGCGGCCCGGCCCAGATGTACATGAACACGAGCGTCCAGAAGTGGATGATCGACAATCGGTACGAATAGACGGGTCCCTCGGCCGCCTTGGGCATGAAGTAGTACATCAGCCCGAGGAACGGCGTCGTCAGGAAGAACGCAACCGCATTGTGGCCGTACCACCACTGCATGAACGCATCCTGCACGCCGGCGTAGATCGAGTAGCTCTTGAGCGGCCCGGCCGGGATCGAGAGGTTGTTGAAGATGTGCAGGAGCGCGACGGTCACGATGCTGGCGATGTAGAACCAGATCGCCACGTAGATGTGCCGTTCGCGCCGCTTCGCCAGGGTGCCGAACACGTTCACCGCGAAGATCACCCAGACCACCGCGATCGCGATGTCGATCGGCCACTCGAGTTCCGCGTACTCCTTGGCCTGGGTAAAGCCGAAGGGGAGGGTGAGCGCCGCGGCGACGATGATCGCCTGCCATCCCCAGAAGTGCAGGTTGCTCAGCGTGTCGGAGAACATCCGCGCCTTGAGCAGCCGCTGGTGCGAGTAGTACAGCCCCGTGAAGAACGCGTTGCCGGCAAACGCGAAGATGACCGCGTTGGTGTGCAACGGGCGCAGGCGACCGAACGCGAACCACGGGGCGAGATCGGCCGCGGGCCAGGCGAGCTGGATCGCGATGATCAATCCCATCGTGAAGCCGACAAGTCCCCAGATGATCGTGGCCCAGAGGAACTTCCGGACGATCACGTCATCGTAGGAGAACGAATCGAGCCTGGTACCCACCGTCGCCGTGCTGCCGGAAGGGCCCTCGAGTGACGTCATCTCGTGCCTCGTCGCGCTGATCCAGGGTGGGGGCGGCCTGCCCGCGTGCCGTCGTCGTGGCGCACCTGCTCCATGCGCCGAACTCCAACTCCGCCGGGCGTTTCGAGTGCGACAAGCTCACCGCGCGTGCGGTATTTCCCCGTCGGGGACTCCTTGGCGAGTTCGACGGGAATTCCCCTACCCATATGGAAGCTCCGGAACGCGCGCGCCAGCGGGAACTTCCCCGGGGCTTTCCCGGGCGTTTCCCCGGGCACGTCCCCGGGCACTTCCCTGGTCACGCCTCCGTGCGACGCCCTGATGGCAGGCCGGCGCGGCGGGAACCCGAGGGGGCCGGCAGGAACTCGCCCGGCGCCCCGCGATGGGAAGCCGGCGCCGGGCATCAGCGCGCGGACCGGTCGGGCCCCGTGGGCGATGTGCGGCCTAACCGGCCGGCGCGGCCTATCGCGGAGGTGACGGGGCCTTCTGCTCCGGCAGCAACGTGAAGCGCGCGTAGCGCGAGGTGTCCAGGTAGCGTTTGGCCGCCTCCTGGATCTGCGCCCCGGTGAGCCCCTTGATGAAGTCCGCGTATTGCAGCAGACCGCGCGGGTCCTCGCCGTTCTCGATGCGGCCGGCGATGTTCGCCAGCCAGTAGTTGTTCTCCTTCTGCTGCGTCTCCATCAGACGCTGCTGCTGCTCCCGCACCTTCTGGACGTCGGCATCCGTCACGCCAAGGCGCTTGACGCTGTCGATCACCGCCATCACGGACTTGAACAACGTGTCCACCCTGTCCGGCGCCGATCCGTAGCCGATCGTGACCTGGTAGTCCTCGTGAGGCGCCTTGCCGGCCAACCCCTGCACCTGCGGCGAGTACGTCCCGCCAAGCCGCTCACGCAGGTTGTCGATGAGCCGCATCTCAAGCAGGTCGGCCAGGGAACGCAGGGCGTATCGCGTCTCGGGCGTGTACGGGGCCGGCCCTGTGAAGAAGATCGACGTCGAGGCCTTGGGCTCGATGCCCTTGTAGACGGTGCGCTCGACCACGCCCTCGGGAGGACGCATCCCGACGTCACGCCACGTCTCCTGGCGGCCCGTCGCGGGCAGCGACGCGAGCCACTGTTCGGCCAGCGGACGCAGCGAGTCGACGTTGACCGCGCCCACGAAGACGAACGTCATTCCCGAGGCGTCGCCGAAGCGCTCCCGGTAGATGTCGTACGCCCGGCTGTAGCTGATCGACGCCAGGAGGTCGGCGGTGAGCGGACGGGCGCGAGGATGGTGCTGTCCCATGGTCACCACGACGGTATCCGCGAAGACCTGTTCCGGGGTGTTCTCCTGGTTCCGCAGGTAGGGCATGTACTGCGCGCGGAGCGCATCGAACGCCGCGGAATCGCGACGCGGCGCCGTCATCCGCAGGTACGTGAGCTGCATCAGGAGCTCGAGGTCCCTGGGCGACGCGCTTCCGTTGATGCCCTGCGAGACGTCGGTGATGGACGGATTCGCGGTCGCCCGCTTGCCCGCGAGCTTCTTCGAGAGCTCGGTGATGGGGAAGGTCGCAATGCCGCCCACGCCGACGGCCGTCGTCGCCAGTACCGCCGCCGCGTAGTCGCTGTCCGCCACGAGGCTCGCGCCTCCCGGACTGAAGGCGGTCATGAGGATCTCGTCGGCCTTGAAGTCGGTCGGCTTCACCAGCACGCGCACGCCGTTCGAGAGCCGCCAGTCGGTGACGCCCAACTCCGGAATCGCGGATTCGCTGACGATGCGTCCCTTCGGGGGCGTGGTGGCCACGAGCGGCGCAGCCGAGACGGTCTCGGTGTAGGCGGCCACGGTGGTCGCGTCGGCCTTGTGGAAGGCGGCCAGCAGCTCGTCGCTCGTCGGGACCTTCGCCTCCGGCTTGTCCGGTGCCGCCACCACGATCACGCGGTTCTTCTCGGTGATGAACTGCCGGCCCAGCGCGTTGATCTCGTCGAGCGTGACCCCCGGCAGGACCCGCTTGGCGGTTTCGTACTCCCAGCCGATGCCCGGCGCCGGCTCGTGCGTGAGGAAGTTCTGGACGTATTCGTCGGCATACGCGCCCGACTCGCTCTTGTCCCGCTCCGCGTACGCGCTCTCGAGGGAGCGCAGCAGCGACGTGCGGGCCCTGTCGAGTTCACTCTGGAGGAAGCCGTGGCTGTCGACGCGCTTGGCCTCCTGGAGCAGCGCGTCGAGCCCGCGCAGCACCCCGCCGTCGGGAACGCTCGCGCTCAACACATAGATGTCGGTCGACCGCACGAACGAGCCGTAGCTCGAGGAGCCGAACGAGAACGGAGCGTCGGGCTTGCGGGTGAGCTCGGTGAGCCGCGAGTTCAGGATCTGGTTGTAGAGCCGGCGGACGAGCAGCGAGCGGTAGTCGCGCATCGTGTTCATCGCCGCCGCGGGGTGCTTGTAGAGGACCTCGATCGTGGAGACCGGCTGCTCCTTGTCGGTGGCGATGGCGAGCAGCGTGGAGTCGTTGCCAGGCACCGACGGCACGGGGCGCGCCGGGGCATTCGCCGCCACCTTGAGCCTCGAGAAGCGCTCCTTGACGAGCGCCTCGAGCCTGGCCGGGTCGTAATCACCGACGGCGACGACGGCCATGAGGTCGGGCCGGTACCAGGTGTCGTAGAACTTGCGGACCTCGGAAGGCGGCGTGTGCAGGATCACCGCGGTGTCGCCGATGGGCAGTCGCACCGCGTAGCGCGACCCCTGGAAGACGACGGGAAACTGCTTGTCGCGGATGCGAGAATCGGCGCCGAGCCCGAGGCGCCACTCCTCCATGACGACACCACGCTCCTTCTCCACTTCCGTGGAGTCGAAGGTCGCGCCGCTGGCCCAGTCCTCGAGGATGTCGAAGCTGCGCTCCACGAGACCCGGCTTGTCCGTCGGCACCGGCAGGATGTAGACCGTCTCGTCGAACCCGGTATACGCGTTCAGGTCCGCCCCGAACCGCACGCCGATCGACTCCAGGTACGACACGATGTCGTTCTTCTTGAAGCGCCGCGTGCCGTTGAAGAGCATGTGCTCGGTAAAGTGCGCCAGGCCACGCTGGGCATCGGTCTCCAGCACCGAGCCGACGTTGAGCACCAGCCGGAGCTCGAGCCGCTTCTCCGGGCGCGCATTGCGCCGAACGTAGTAGCGCAGCCCGTTGGGGAGGGTCCCGGACCGCACCGCCGAGTCGAGCGGAATGGCCTGGTCCTGCGACATCGTCGTCGCGCTGGCGGTTCCCCTGGAGGCCTGGCCCGCGAGCGGCGGTGCGAGAACCACGGCTCCAGCGGTCAGGAGCGAGGGGAGAAGTCGGCGGTGCTTCCGGGACATGGTGACCTGTCGGGTCGTGATGGCGATCAATCTAGGACATCGAGGGGGCGCCGGTGGCCAGCGACGCGTGGCTGGCGGCTCGATTCCGGGTCCAGAGGGCGTACCGGCGAGGGCCAAAAGAGATCCCCCGGCGCCTCGGGTGAGGCACCGGGGGATCGTATGGAACGGACTGCGGCCTGCTACTGATTCGGCCTGCAGCTCGCGGAGACACCGGCGTCGCCGACCGACCAGATCTCGACCCGGCGGTTCACGCGGTGATCCGCCCTGGACTTGGCGGGATGGTCGTGGTTGTCGTCGAGGACCAGGCACTGCTCGCCGAATCCCTTCGACGCCATGCGTCCGGACGGCACGCCGCCCCTGGTGAGATAGTCCACGACGGTCTGCGCGCGGCGCTCGGAGAGGCGCTGGTTGTAGTCGTCGCTGCCGTATGGGTCAGTGTGGCCTTCCACGGCGAGGTTCATGTCCGGCCGGTTCTTCAGCGTCTCGATGATGTGGTCGAGCGTGTCGCGACCGGCCTTCGTGAGCGTCGAGCGGTCGAAATTGAAGTAGACCCAGTTCAACCGGACCAGCAGCTCCTGGCGCGTCACGGAGACCGTGGCCGTGCCGGTGAGCCCCTGGTTGTCGGAGCACGTAAGCGTGATAGTGTGCGCGCCCGTCGTCAGCTGGTGGCTGAACGAGCCGCCGGTGCCGATGTCGCCGTCACGGCTGCTGCGCCAGCGGGCGCCGGACGTGATGTCTCCCTGCTCGGGGTCGCGGCAGGAGCCGGCGAATGAGGTCGGACCGGTGAACGACGAGCCGTTGGATGGCGAGGTGATCGTCGCGACCGGCGCCTGGTTCGGCGGCGGAGCGGGCGCCGGCGTCGGCTCGGGCGTGGGCGTCGGCGTCGGTGCTGGAGTCGGCGCCATGGCCGGCGGCGGAGGCGGCGGTGCGGACTTCTCGTAGCACTTGCCGTGCAGCATGTACCCCAGGCCCACCCGGAACCCGATGTTCGTCGACGTGCCGTTGAGCGTCACCGTGCTGCCGTTGAAGTTCGGCGACGGGTTGTAGTCCACCGGGACGACGAGGCGAAGGGTCCAGCCCTCATTCAGGCAGAACTTGAGCCCCGCCAGGCCAGTGACCGCGTCCTCGTACTCGTTGGGAGCGGTTATGCCCGCGATGGGCTGAGTCCGCCCCGAGTAGACGTTGTTCTGGTAACCGGCGCCGATCAGGAACTGCGCCTTCGCTCCCAGCGGAATTCCGTACACGAGGCGGAACGCGTAGGGGCGGTAGGTGATGTTCTTCGTCCCACCAGCGTACGTCCATTTGGTGGAGCCGAGCTGGATGTCACCTTCGGCGGCGAGGTTTCTGAGAAGGTAGATCGACAGACGCCCGCCTCCGGAGAAGACGTCGTCCATGCTCAGCTGCGAGTCGAGCTTCGTGAACTGACCGAAGAGTCCTGCGTCAACCGAGAGTGTTTTTTGCGCCGTGAGCGGCGGGGCTGCCAGAAGGCAGACGGCCGCTGAGGTCGCGAGTAGTGTCTTCCGCATTAAGACCTCTCAATGAGAGATGGCGAGAGGAGAGACGGCGACTATTGAGAACAGGGGCTCGCCCGCACCGCGCGAGAAAGCGCGGGGACGGGGTGACGTGACTTGAAGTGCTGTCATAATAGCGACTTCCGTCACATTCACAAAGCGGAGGAAAGCCCCGCCGTCGGTGAAAATGCCCGACTCGGCCGTGTCAGGCAGGTCTCCCATGCGGGGACGCGCGGCTAACGGACGAGCGTCTCGAGCACGGCGCTCACGCTCGCCAGGTCCGGTTCCACCTCGATTGGCGCATTGCGCCGTGACGGGGGCTCGGGGGCGTCCTGATGATACCAGAGCAGCGTCCCCGGGTCCTTCAGCACGTGCCCGGTCAGCACCGACACGACGCTGGCTCCCGGCGCAATGAGGCCTTCCTTCAATGCGCTCCGGACGCCGGCGACGCTGGCGGCGCTGGCAGGCTCGCATCCGATGCCGGCGGCATCGATGACCGCCTTGGCCTCGAGAATCTCCTCGTCCGGCACGGCGACGACCGCGCCCGAGGTGCGACGCATCGCCGACACGCCGCGCGCGTACGAGGCCGGGTCGCCGATCCGGATTGCGGTCGCGACTGTTTCCGCGCTCACGCGATGCTGTTCGCTGAACGCCACGCGGTAGCTCATGTAGAAGGGAGCCGCGCCAGCCGCCTGGACCGCGAGGAGCCGTGGCATCCTGTCGATGAGGCCCATGTCGAAGGCCTCGCCGAGTGCCTTCCCGAAGGCGGCGGTGTTTCCGAGGTTGCCCGCCGGCAGTGCGATCCAGTCGGGCGCCTCCCATCCGCGTTGCTGCAGCATCTCGAAGACGATCGTCTTCTGGCCTTCCACGCGGAACGGGTTCACCGAGTTGAGCAGGTAGATGCCGAGGCGATGCACCGCCTGCCTTGCGAGGGCGAGGCAGGTGTCGAAGTCGCCGCGCACCACGAGCGTGCGCGCACCGTAGGCCAGGGTCTGCGTCAGCTTGCCCAGCGCGACGCGTCCCGCGGGCACGAAGACGAGCGCCGGGATGCCGGCGCGTGCGGCGTACGACGCCAGCGACGCGGAGGTGTTCCCCGTCGAGGCGCAGGCCACGGCCCGGGCACCGATCCGGCGCGCCTGCGTCACCCCGACGGTCATGCCGCGGTCCTTGAACGACCCGGTGGGGTTCATCCCCTCGTGCTTCATTGAGAGGTCTTCGCAGCCGGACCATGCGGAAACATCCGGATGGGAGAGCAGTGGGGTGTTGCCCTCCGGAAACGTCACGATTTCCGCGTCCGGCACGTCGAGAATCAATTCGCGGTATCGCCAGACCCCGGAGCTGCGTATGGGCCCGGGCAGGCCGAACCGGCCCTCGAACCGGCGTCGCAGGGCCGTGCCGCGCTCGGCGGGAGGGTCGTACCGCACGTCGAGCAGGCCGCCGCAGCGCGGACAGTCGGTCGCGACGGCGCGCTCATCGAGTCGTTCACCGCACGCGGCGCACTCCTGCCAGCGTGACACCGGGGTCGTCACGGGCGCTTTCCTCCGGCTTGCGAAGGGTCCGTGGTGATCCGCGCCCCGACGCGGTCCGGCGACAGTGACGCGAGCAACGCAGGCCAGCCCGGCGTCGCGATAGGCGCTGCACATCGCCGTGGCCACGGCCGGCGCGGCGTCGTCAGCCGTCACAGATGGCGAACGTCGTCGGCCCGGCACCGCTGATCGACATCGCCAGCGCCCCGGCGCCGAGGGCGGCGCGTTTCGCCTCGGCGAAACCCGGCAGAAGGCGCGAGCGCGCCGGTTCGGCGATCCTGTCGTCGATGCAGCGCGCCAGCAGCGGGACGTCGCCGGCGTGGCAGGCCTCGATCACCGCGGCGATGTTCGCCGCCTGCTGCAGCGCGACCGCAAGGGGCACTTCGCGCGGCAGCACGGCGCGGGCATCGGCGGTCCGCAATTGCTGTCCGGGATGCGCGAGCACCAGGACCAGCTGCTCCGGGACCGGGATCGAGAGCACCTCGATGGGGTCGAGGGAGCGCACGAGCACGATGCCGCCCGAGGAGGGAGGCGGCGACGTTGTCGAGATGACGGCCGGCGACGCGGGCCTCGGCGTCGAGGGCGGGCGCGAGCAGCTCGCGCCGGGTGAGGGGCTCGCCCAGGAGCGCATTCACGGCGACGGCCGCGGCCACCGCCGACGCCGCGCTCCCGCCCTGGCCGGCGGAGAGCGGCAGTTCCTTGCGGACGCGCAGCACGATGCCCTGTGACGGATGCGTCGTACCTAACGACGTGGCACGCCGGATCACCGCGAGGGCGGCGATGCCGCAGGCATGCCGCGCGGGATCGGTGCTCGAGCTCCGGATGACCCGGCTCGGCGATGGCGATGCCGGGCACGTCTCCCCACTCGGCGGTGACCGAGTCGCCCGCGCCAGCGACGGCGCAGCCCAGCACGTCGAGGCCGACGCCAAGGTTGCCGATGCTGCCGGGAGCCACGGCGGTGACACGGGTCCGGAAGGGCATGCCGAATAATAGGCGCGCGGGACGCGCGTCAGGGTGCGCCCGGCAGCGTTCCCCTTCGTCCACGCGTACGTAGCGATGTCGGCGCGTGGACACGCGGTGTCGCGCGCGCTATGCTAGCCCGTCTTGCACGGTGACGACACGTTCCGTTCGCCCACCCGGATCTCCAGGCTTGTGAGGATTATCCGCATGCTTGCGCCACGCCCGCAGCGCCCGTCGCGACTCCATCGCCCGGCGTTCCTCCTCCTTGCGCTCGCCGTCGGCACGACCGCGCTCGGCGCGCAGGGTCGCATCACCTCGCCGAAGGACGTTCTTCGGCCACAACATCGGCGACGACTACTATCCTGGCCAACTACACCCAGATGCAGGCGTACTGGAAGAAGATCGACGCCGAGTCGAACCGGATGCAGGTCGCAGGAGATCGGCAAGACGGCCGAGGGACGGCCGCAGCTCATGGCCATCGTCACCGCGCCGGAGAACTTCAGGAACCTGGCGCGTTACAAGGAAATCGCCCGCCGGCTCGCGCTGGCGGAAGGCCTCACCGACGAGCAGGCGCACGCCCTCGCGCGGGAAGGGAAGTCGGTCGTCTGGATCGACGGCGGGTTGCACGCCACGGAGGTCGTCGGCGCCCAGCAGCTCATCGAGACGAGCTACCAGCTCGCCAGCCGCAACGACCCCGAGACGATGCGGATCCTCAAGGACGACATCGTCCTGCTGGTCCAGGTCAATCCCGACGGCATGGAGCTGGTCTCGAACTGGTACATGCAGGAGAAGGACACGCTCAAGCGCAACATGGGCATTCCGCGACTCTACCAGAAGTACATCGGGCACGACGACAACCGCGACTTCTACATGGCCAACCAGCCGGAGACGCGGAACGACCTGAACATCATGTTCCACGAGTGGTTCCCGCAGATCGTCTACAACCATCACCAGGCGGGCCCCGCCGGGACGGTGATCTTCACGCCGCCGTTCCGCGACCCGTTCAACTACAACTTCGACCCGCAGATCGTCATCGGGATCGACCTTGTCGGCGCCAACATGCACGACCGCTTCCTCACGGAGGGGAAGCCGGGCTTCACGATGCGCACCGGGGCGAGCTACTCGACGTGGTGGAACGGCGGCCTGCGCACCATCGCGTACTTCCACAACAGCATCGGCCTGCTGACCGAGATCATCGGCAACCCGACGCCGATGTCGATCCCGTTCGTGCCGAACTTCCAGCTGCCGCGCGGGGACATTCCGGCCCCGATCGCCCCGCAGCCCTGGCACTTCCGGCAGTCGATCGACTACGAGATCACCGCGAACTACTCGGTGATGGACATCGCCTCGCGGCGCCGCGACGAGTTCCTGTACAACATCTACCATATGGGGAAGAACCAGATCGACCTGGGGAGCCACGACAGCTGGACGACGACCCCGAGCAAGCTCGACTCGGTGACGGCGATGATGGCGCGTGACCGCGCCGCGGCCGGCGGGGCCGCAGGCGGTGGGCGTGGCGGTCGCGGGGGCGGTGGCGCCGCGGCAGGCGGCGACAAGTTCTACACCGACTTCCTCCACGCGCCCGAGCGGCGCAACCCGCGCGGCTACATCATCCCGGCCACGCAGCCGGATTTCCTCACCGCGACGAAGTTCGTCAACGCCCTGCGCACGTCGAACGTCAAGGTCGAGCGCGCGACGGCAGCGTTCACGGTGAGCGGGAAGTCGTATCCGGCGGGATCGTACGTGGTCATGACCGCGCAGGCGTATCGCCCGCACGTGCTCGACATGTTCGAGCCCCAGGACCACCCGAACGACTTCGCGTACCCGGGCGGCCCGCCGCGCCCGCCCTATGACAACGCCGGGTGGACGCTCGCGTACATGATGGGCGTGCAGTTCGACCGGGTGCTCGACGGCTTCACCTGCCCGTGCCAGGTCATCGACGGCATGGCGGCGCCGCCCAAGGGCACCGTGGCCGCAGCCGGCAACGCACGCGGCTTGCTCCTCAGCCACGACGAGAACGACGCGTTCATCGCGGTGAACCGGGCGCAGAAGGCCGGGGCGGCGGTGTACTGGCTGAAGTCGCCGATGACGGCCAATGGCCACACCTATCCGGCCGGCTCGTTCTACATCGAGGCCACGGCCGCGGCGCGCGACCTGGCGACCAAGGCGGCGTCGGACATCGGCCTGTCGTTCGATGCCACGTCGGACGCGCCGAGCGACGGCGCGGTGAAGCTGCCGGTGCAGCGCATCGGCCTCTGGGACCAGTACGGTGGGTCAATGCCGGCTGGGCACACGCGCTGGCTTTTCGAGCAGTACGAGTTCCCGTACACGATCCTGTATCCGCAGGACCTCGATGCCGGCAACCTCCGGCAGAAGTTCGACGTGATCGTCTTCGTCACGGGGGCGATTCCGGGCACGAGCGGCGGTGGCGGTCGCGGTGGACGGGGCGGCGGCGGCCGTGGTGGCGCCGCGGAGATTCCGGCGGAATTCCAGCACATGACGGGTCGTGTCTCGGTCGAGCAGACGGTCCCGCAGCTCAAGACGTTCATGGAGCAGGGCGGCACCGTCATCACCATCGGCTCGTCGACGAACCTGGCTGAGGACCTCGGCCTGCCCATCAAGGATTACCTGGTGGAGCGCAGCCCGACAGGTGAGGAGCAGTCGCTCCCGCGGGAGAAGTTCTACATCCCGGGCTCGGTCATGCAGGTGACCGTCGACAACTCGCTGCCGATCGCCGCCGGGTTGCCGAAGAACGTCGACGTCTTCTTCGAGAACAGCCCCGTCTTCCGCCTCGAGCCGAACGCCGCCCTGAAGGGCGTCCGCCCGATCGCCTGGTACGCCACGTCGCACACGCTGCGGAGTGGGTGGGCGTGGGGCCAGAACTACCTCGAAGGCGGGACCTCCATGGCCGAGGCCGACGTCGGCAAGGGAAAGCTGTTCCTGTTCGGTCCGGAGATCCTGTTCCGGGCCCAGCCGCAGGGCACGTTCAAGTTCTTCTTCAACGGGATCTACGCGGGGAGCGTCGAAAGCGCCGGCCCCACGCGACCCATCCAGTAGGCGACCGGTCGCGGCCGTGACAGGCGTGACCAGCCAGGCTCTCAATTCACGGGGCGGCGGTGCCGGCACAGGCGCCGCCGCCCCGTGGCATTCCTCGACGGGGAGGCAGATGTCGGTCTTCATTGGCGGGACGCGGAAGGGCGGGGCAGCGTGGAGGGTGCTGGCGGGCATCGGGCTTCTCGCCATTGCGCTGCTGGCGCTGCTGTACGTGGCGCGCGATGACGAGCATGCCACCCTGAGCGACGCCGCGCGGGAGGGCGTGTCCGGCCACTTTGTCCGGCTTGCCGACGGCGTGGTGCACTACGACCTCACGGGTCCCGACAGCGCGGACGTCGTGGTCCTGGTGCATGGCTTCTCGGTGCCCATGTACATCTGGGACACCACCGCGGCGCGGCTCAATGCCGCCGGATACCGGGTGCTGCGGTTCGATGCGTACGGCCGCGGATGGTCCGACCGTCCCGACGTCCCGTACGACACCGCGCTCTACTCGCGCCAGATCAACCAGCTCCTCGACTCCCTCCACGTGGCACTGCCGGTGCACCTCGTGGGCCTGTCCATGGGAGGTCGGGTGGTTGCCGCCTATGCGCTGGCGCACCCGGACCGTGTGCGCAGCGTGACCCTCATGGACCCCGCGTATGGCACGGGCGGTGCCGTGCCGTTTCCACTCAACATTCCGGTGCTCGGCCGGTACGTCTTTGCGGTGAGCCGGGCCCCCGGGCTGGCCGAGTCGCAGTATGGCGACTTCGTGCACCCCGAGCGCTACCCGGACTGGGCCGACAAGTACCGCGAGCAGATGCAGTACCGCGGATTTCGTCGCGCGATCCTCTCCAGCATCCGCTTCAACGCAGTGATGGACGATCGCGAGATGTACCGCCGCTTCGGGGCGCTCGGTCTCCCCACACTGCTGGTGTGGGGGCGCATGGACGAGACGGTCCCGTTTGCCACGAGCGACTCCCTGCGGAGCCGGATACCCGGAGCGGTCTTCGTTCCGGTGGACAGCGCGGCACACCTCCCGCACATCGAGCAGCCGGTGGTGACGCATGCCGCGCTCCTCGAGTTCCTGGCGGCACACGCCATCCATCCCCGCGCGTCGGCAGCGCCGCCGCCGGCCGGGTGACGGCGGAGCGGGAGCCGACATTGGGCGCGCGAAACGACGAGAGGACGGCATGAGCGGCGGCGAGAAGGGCCGGGCGACGGACAGTGGCATGGTGAACCTGTTCGACTACGAACGGGCGGCGCAGGCCGCGCTGCCGCCGGCCACCTGGGGGTACTTTGCCGGCGGTGCCAATGACGAGGTGACCCTGCGCGCGAACCGCGAGGCGTTTGATCGACTGGCGATCCGCTATCGCACGCTGGTGGACGTGAGCACGCGCACGCAGGAGACGACGGTGCTCGGCACCCCGGTCACGACGCCGATGCTGATCGCGCCCACCGCGATGCAGAAGCTCGCGCATCCCGAGGGGGAGGTCGCGACCGCCAGGGCGGCGCACCGGGCGGGGACGGTGATGGTCGTCAGCACCACGGCGACGACGAGCCTGCGGGACGTGGTGGCCGCGGCGCCGGGGCCGATGTGGTTCCAGTTGTACATCTACAGGGATCGTGGCCTGACGCGGGCGCTGATCGAGGGTGCCGCCGAGGCCGGCTACCGGGCCATCATGCTCACGGTCGATGCCCCCACGCTGGGTCGCCGGGAGCGGGACATCCGGCTGGGCTTCACCCTGCCGCGGCACCTCGCCATCGCCAACGCGGCGCCGGCCGGGATGGACCACGTGCCGGAGGCGGCCGATGCGGCCTCGGGACTGATGCTCCACTTCCGCGACCTGCACGACCCGGCGCTCACCCCGCGCGACATCGAGTGGATCCGCGAGCTGACGGGGCTGCCGGTGGTAGTGAAGGGGATCGTGCGGGGCGACGATGCGGTACGCGCGGTGGACCATGGTGCCGAGGGGATCGTGGTCTCGAACCACGGCGGTCGGCAGCTCGACGGGGCGGTGGCGGCAATCCGCGCGCTGCCGGAGGTCGTGGCGGCGGTGGGCGGGCGCGCCGAGGTGTACGTCGATGGCGGCGTGCGGCGCGGCACAGACGTGCTCCGGGCGCTGGCGTTAGGTGCGCGGGCGGTCCTGCTCGGCCGGCCGGTGCTCTGGGGCCTGGCGGTGGGCGGGGAGGACGGCGTGGTCGACGTGCTGCGGATCCTGCGCGACGAGCTCGACCTGGCGATGGCGCTGGCGGGCGCGCGGACCGTCGACGAGGTGACGCGCGACCTCGTGCTCGCCGCCGACGATCGCCTGTAGGCCGGGCGCGGTGCGCGCGTCGCGCTGCCGCCGGACTGGAGCGCCGGTGCCCGGGGCCGGGCGCCATTGACGGCGCGGTCGCGCGCCGGGAGAATCCGGCATGCCTGACGAGCGACCCATCTGGACCCCGTCGCCGGAGCGCGTGGCCCGGTCGCACCTGCGGGCCTTCGCGGAGCAGGCGAGGGACCGGGGCGAGGTCGATGCGCTGCCGCCCGACGGCGGCGTCGACTTCGCCGCGCTCCATGCCTGGTCCGTTGCCCGCCCCGAACGGTTCTGGCCCCTGGTGTGGGAGTACACCGGCGTCATCGCCGAGCCGCGGGACGGCAGGCCGCCGTGGGACGAGGTGGTGCGGGGACTCGATCGCATGGCGCCGCCCGACCCCGAGCGCGGCCCGCGCTGGTTCACCGGGGCCAGGCTGAACTTCGCCGAGAACCTGCTGCGGTATCGGGACGACAGGGAGGCGCTGGTCTCGTGGGGCGAACGGGGACGGCGGCGGTCGCTGACCCATGCGGAACTGTCGCGCGCGGTCGCCGGCGCCGCGGCGGCGATGCGGAGGCACGGCATCGGCCCGGGCGATCGTGTCGCGGGCTTCCTTCCCAACATCGCCGAGGCCGTCATTGCGATGCTCGCGACCGCGAGCCTGGGGGCGATCTGGTCGTCGTGCTCCCCCGACTTCGGGGTGAAGGGAGTGCTGGACCGCTTCGGGCAGATCGAGCCGAGGCTGCTGTTTGCCGCCGACGGCTACCGGTACGCGGGCAAGGAGGTCGATTCGCTGGGGCGGGTGCGGGCCATCGCGGAGGAGATCGTGTCGCTGGAGCGGGTGGTGCTGGTCCCGTGGCTGCGGCCGGATCCGTCGCCCGAGGGAATCCGCGGCGGCGTGCGATGGTCCGACTGGGTGGAGGACGGCGGCGACGCACCGGGTTTCACGCGGCTGCCCTTCGACACGCCCCTCTACATCATGTACTCGTCGGGCACCACCGGCCTGCCGAAGTGCATGGTGCACGGTGCCGGCGGCACGCTCGTGCAGCACCTCAAGGAACACCAGCTGCACACCGACCTGCGTCGCGACGACCGTCTGTTCTACTTCACCACCTGCGGATGGATGATGTGGAACTGGCTCGTCAGCGGACTCGCCACCGGCGCCACGCTGGTGCTCTATGACGGGGCGCCGTTCTCCCCGCGCCCGCCCTCACTGTGGCGACTCGCCCAGGAGGAGCAGGTCACCGTCTTCGGCACCAGCGCCCGGTACCTGGCGCTGTCGGAGAAGGCGGGACTGGTCCCGCGCGCCACGCACGACCTCGCGGCGCTGCGCGCCATCCTCTCCACCGGCAGCCCGCTCGCCGCCGCGTCGTTCGACTATGTCTATCGCGACGTGAAGCCGGACGTCTGCCTGAGCAGCATCAGCGGCGGCACCGACATCATCTCGTGCTTTGCGCTGGGCAACCCGGCGGGCCCGGTCTGGCGCGGCGAGCTGCAGGTGCGCGGGCTCGGCATGGCGGTCGAGGCGTTCGATGAAGACGGGCGGCCCGTGCGGGGCCGCCCGGGCGAACTTGTCTGCACGCGCCCGTTCCCGAGCATGCCGGTGGCGTTCTGGAACGATCCCGACGGGGCGAAGTACCGCGCGGCGTACTTCCAGCGCTATCCTGGCGCCTGGCGCCACGGCGACTGGGTGGAGATCACGCCGCACGGCGGCCTTGTCATCTCGGGGCGCTCGGACGCGACGCTGAACCCCGGGGGCGTGCGCATCGGGACCGCCGAGATCTACCGGCAGGTCGAGCAGGTCCCCGAGGTCGTCGAGAGCGTGGTGATCGGGCAGGAGATGCCGGGGCGCGACGTGCGCGTCGTCCTCTTCGTGAAGCTGCGCGACGGCGTGGTGCTCGACGACGCCTTGCGCCGGCGCATCGCCGTGCAGATCCGCGACAACGCGAGCCACCAGCACGTGCCGAAGGTGATCGTGCAGGTGGCCGACATCCCGCGCACGATCAGCGGCAAGGTCACCGAGCTGGCGGTGCGCGACGTGGTGCACGGGCGGCCCGTCCACAACCTCGACGCGCTGGCGAACCCGCAGGCGCTGGAGGACTTTCGCGACCGGCGGGAGTTGCGCCTCGATCCGCCGGAGTCCTAACGCGGCAGCTTCCTGTCGGTGCGGTGGGGCGCCAGCGTCTGCCGTGCGATCGAATCCCGCGCCTCTTGCGCCAGCCGCTCGGTGAGCTCACGCAGCGTGCGTGCCCGTCCCCCGGCCACGCGGCCGTAGATGGTGCGGGCCAGCGTGTACGTCACGCCGAGGGATCCCAGGATGAAGACCGGGATGAGCATCGGCTGGTGCAGTCCCTGCAGTGCCACTCCGAGCAGCGGCCCGATGGTGCCGCCGGTCCCGCCGCCCATGATCCCGCCGAACAAGCCGCCGGCCAGGTCGCGCAGGTGCTCGCCCACGTGGATCGAGGTGCGCCCGTCGCGTACGAGCACGGTCACCTGCACGCGGCGGCGCCTGTCGGACGCGGTCCAGGTGAGCGAGCGTCCCACCACGCTCACCATGCCCGCCTCGTTGAAGACGCGCCGGATGGAGTCGACGAGCAGGTCGAAGTCACGATCGGGCATCTCGCCGGGTATGGTGGCCTCGTACGCGATGCGGGTGCTCCGGCCGAGAAAGGCGTTCGGCTTGGTCCCAATGCCGTCACGGACGACGATCGCATCGCGCGGCGCGTCGCCGAGCCCGTGCTCGTCGAGTGCACGCTGCATGAAGGCGGTGCCGATGCCCGCCTCACGACCGGCGGCCAGGACCTGTTGCACCTGGTAGCCCTCGGTCAGCGGCTCCGTTCGCCGCCGTACCCCGTCGGAGGCAGCGGGCGTCGCCGGCAGCGGCCCGGTGTGATCCGCGAGCTCGGACGCGCGCCGCCAGATGTCCTGGGCCTCGGTGGAGGAGACCGCAACGCGACTGGCGGGCGCCGGGGCGGCGACGTCTTCACTCGGCAGGAGCGACTCGACCCGCTCGAGCTCGCGCGAGAACTCCCGGCAGTCCTGGTATCGGGCCGCCGGATCCTTGGCGAGGGCGCGATCCACGGCGGAGGCGAGCGGGAAGGGCACCGTGGTTGCGACCGCCGCGAGCGGGGGCGCCGCCTTGGTGACGTGTGCCACCAGGACCGCCGACGCCGTGGCGTGCTCGAACGGAAAGCGCCCGCTCAGCGCGAAGAACGCCACGACGCCGAGTGAGTAGATGTCGCTCCGCGGATCGACAGCGTCGCCGGCGACCTGCTCGGGACTCATGTAATAGACCGTGCCCAGCACCGTCCCGGTCGCGGTGAGCGGGGCGGCTTCGGCAAGTCGCGCGATACCGAAATCCGTGACCAGGGCGCGCCCGGTCGCCCGGTCCACGAGGATGTTCTCGGCCTTCACGTCGCGGTGCACGATGCCGAATTCGTGCGCCGACCCGAGCGCTGCGGCCACGTCGAGCAGGATCGCCACCGCGGTGCGCGGCGAAAGCGGCCCTCCCTCGCGGACGATCTGCGAGAGCGGCGCCCCGTCCACGTAGCCCATCACGAAGAAGACGTGTCCGTCGATCTCATCGGCCCGGTGGATGGGGACGATGTTCGGGTGCGTGAGCCGGGCGGCGGTGCGCGCCTCGCGCACGAAGCGTTCCCGGATGACGGCATCGCTCGCGAACTGCGGCGGCAGGGTCTTGATTGCAACCAGGCGGTCGAGCTTGAGGTCCCGGGCCAGGTAGACGATGCCCATGCCGCCACGACCGACCTCGCGGATGATCTCGTACTGGCCGGCCAGCGCCGCCGCGAGGGACTGCGCGTCAAGTATCGGGCTCGAAGTCACGAGACTGCTGGTACGGGGCCGGGGACGGGCGGGTTGTGCATCGGTCGCCCGGGGGGAACGCGGATGGGACAATCTTAACCAACAACGTTACAAGCCCTTACGGTGTGCGTCTACCCTGGTGTCCGGGGTCACCAAGTTGTCGGTGGTGATCCGTTCGCACGTCACTTCCCGACGACCGAGCAAACGGGCTTCGCATGCGTATCGAATTGACGAGTGAGGGTTCGCCTTCAGCTCGAAGGCGTGGCCGCGCCGCACGGAGCGCGTTCACGCTCATCGAGCTGTTGAGCGTGCTCGCCATCATCGGCGTCCTTTCGTCCATCGCGATTCCGCGGCTTTCGGACACGATCGAGAAGGCGCGGGTCGCCAAGGCGATCGGCGACCTGCACGCCATCAACATCGAATTGCTGTCGCTGGACTCGCTGCCCGCCTCACTCGCCGGCGTGGGACGCGCCGCCTACCTGGATCCGTGGGGGAACCCGTACCAGTACCTCCGGTTTCCGGCGTCCAACGGAAAGGCACCCCCGGCCGGTGCTCGCAAGGACCGCTTCCTGGTGCCTATCAATTCCATGTTCGACCTGTACAGCCTGGGGAAGGACGGGCTGAGCGTGGCGCCACTGACCGCCAAGGCGTCGCAGGACGATGTGGTCGTCGCCAACGACGGCGGTTACATCGGACTCGCGAAGAACTACTGACGTGCGCGCCCGCGGCGGACTGCTCGAGACCCGGTTGGGACGGCGCCTGTTCGTGCTGTTCCTCCTCGCCGCCATGGTGCCGGTGGCGCTCATGGGGACGCTCGCCTATACGCACGTCCGCGATGAGCTGCACCGCGAACTGGCGTCGCGCGTCACGCGCAACGCAAAGATGTCGGGCCTCACGACGCTGGCCAACCTGGAGCGCCTCGACGACGTCTTCCGGCAGGCGGTGGTGCAGCGTGCGTCGGGCGACAGCGGTGCCGCCATGCCGTCCGGATTCGTCGATCGCCGAGTGGCACGGCTGGATGATGGCGTCCCCGACGTTCTTGGCAACGCCGGGTTCCTTCGCGCGCTGACCGATGATGAGCGCGCCCATCTCCTCGCCGGGCGCACGCTCATGGTGTATGCCGACAGCGGCGATCACGCCGCCGTCGCGATGGCGAGGAGCCGGACGCCGCAGCGGAGCGACGCCGACATCGTGTGGGCACGCCTCTCGGATGCCGCACTATGGAGCGCCACCGACGAGGCCCTCGCCGAGGACGGTGACAGGCTTTGCGTCCTGGTGGCGGCCACGGCGCGCCCGATCCACTGCGATACGCCACCGCCGTCGTCGGCCGTCGAGAGCCTCGCGAACGTCCGGCGCGAGGGCGGCACCTCGCTCGTCGACTGGGCGCGGGGCGACAGCTCATACGTGGCAGCGAGCTGGACGGCGCTGCTGCGCTTCGGCTACGGGTCGTCCGAGTGGCGCTTCATCGTGAGCGAGGACGAGTCACGGACCACCACGCCGCTCCATCGCTTCACGATCGCCTTCGTGCCGGTCTCGCTGCTGGCGCTGCTCATCGTCTTCTTCCTGAGCCACGTCCAGATCCGCCGCAGCACCGAGCCGCTGGCGCAGCTCACCGACGGCACGCGCCGGCTCCAGGACGGCGACTTCGTCACCCCGGTCACGGTGTCGAGCCGAGACGAGTTCGCCGAGCTGGCCCAGTCGTTCAACGGCATGGCGCGCTCGCTCGACCTGCAGTTCACCTCCCTGCGCAACCTCGACGCGCTGCATCGTGCGGTGCTCGGCGCGCGGGAGCTTCGCCCCCTCGTCGACACCGCACTGTCGCGCTTCGGAGCACTGATTCCGCAATGCGATGCGGTGGTGGCTATCTGCTCCCCCGATGGCGGGCGCCTCGACGCGGCCACGATCGACGCACATGGCACGCATCGCCACGGCGTCGTGAGCCGTCTCACGGCCGTGGAGCGCAGCGTCCTCCTCTCACAGCCGCAGGGCGTGCGTTGCACCGGCGGCGAGGGAGCCTGCGCATTTCTCACGACCCTGCAGGTCGAGTGGGGCGGGCGCGACGTCTTCGTGATGCCCCTGCTGCGGGAAGCGGACCTGCTGGGCGTGGTGGCGCTGTCGGCGCCGGGGGCGTCGCTCGACGATGCGCGGACGACGGCCGTGCGGCGGCTGGCGGACCGGCTCGCGCTGGGCGTCGCCGACGTGCAGCTCGTCCGCGAGCTGGAGTCGCTGAGCGCCGGAACCCTCACGGCCTTCGCGCGCGTCGTCGACGCGAACTCCGCGTGGACCGCGGGCCACAGCGAGCGCGTGACGAGCATCTCGCTCGCGATCGGCGAGCGGCTCGGGCTCTCGGGCCGGGAGATGGACTCGCTGCGGCGCGGCGGCCTGCTGCACGACATCGGCAAGATCGGCGTTCCCCCGGCGATCCTCGACAAGGCAGGACCGCTCTCGGACGCGGAGCGAGAGGTGATGATGTCCCATCCCAGCCTCGGCGCCCAGATCCTTCAGCCCATCGACGCCTTCGCCGATGCGATCCCCATCGTGCGCTCGCACCACGAGCGCCTCGACGGAGGAGGCTATCCGGACGGCCTGCGTGGAGACGACATCCCGTACCTCGCGCGCATCCTCGCCGTGGCCGACGTCTTTGACGCCCTGGTGTCGGATCGCCCGTACCGCGCCGGACTGCCGATGGCGCGCGCCGTCGGCATTATCACGGAAAGTGTCGGGACGCACTTCGACGCCGCGGCGGTCTCGGCGTTCCTCGCCGCCGTGAACGACGGGAAGGTGTCGCTCATGATGGCGGAGCGGCAGGCGGCGACGTCGCTTGCCAACGTCGTGGGCAGGGCGCGCCGCGCGCTCGGGGCGGCCGCATGAGTACCGGCGCCGGGCGAGGCGACACCGACCGACGCGACACCCCCGTCCCGGCGGGCCCTGCGGGCGCGTCGCCGGCGCCGGAATGCGCTGGTGCGGCGCCGTCGTCGGCACGACCGACGCCGCTCTCGGGCGCTGCCATGCGCCCGACGCCGCTCTCGAGCGCCGCACTCCGGCCGACACCGCTGTCGCGTCCCGCCATACGCCCCACGCCGGTGATGCTCAACGCCACCGAGATCCTGACCGAGGAAGTGCGGGACGGCGACCTGGCGCGGCCGATGCAGCTCGGCACGTTCTTCAACCAGCTGGGGCTGGCGTATGAGCTTCCCGAACGGCGGGATCGCCGGCTTGCGAGACGACTCGGGAAGTCACTCGCCAAGGTGCGCACGCGCTGGTGGCTACCAGCCTTGGCGGTGCTGCTCGCCGCCGTGGCGCTGGTCATGCGCCCCAGTCCGCCGCAGTTCTCCTCGATGCCGCACGAGTACCAGGGCGAATGGCGCACCGAGTCGCCGGAGTATCGTGACAGGGTATTCCGCATCGGGGAGTCGCGCTTCACGATCATCCCGGGCGCCCGCGCGGAACCACAGTCGTATCACATCGTGGGGGTCTCGCGCGACACGCTAAGCGACTCGGCGCTCGTCACCCTCGACTACATGACCGTGGGAGGACGAGTCCGGTTCACGTTCTCGTACGTCGAGCGACCGCGGCCGACGATCTACCTGGCGAACCCCCAAGGCGTCGAGTGGGTGCGCCCCTCCGACTCGGGCTACGCCACGGATCCGGTCACATTCGCGGTACCGCCGGTCGCGCGCCCGAAGTGGTAGCGCCGGGCCCGGGGCGTTCCCCGGCGCCGGCGGCGGTTTAGATTCCGGGTCAGCATCCCCCGGCGCCTCACGAGCCGAGCCCTGCCCGTGACTGGCGTCGATGCGGCACGGTGTCCGCCCCGGTTGGCGGCATTTCCCCAGCGCCCAGAAGCCATGGCTACCTCCACTGCCTTCGCGAGCGAGACCACCCACGACACGTTTCCGATCAACGGAACCGACTTCATCGAGTTCTGGGTCGGCAATGCACGGCAGGCCGCGCTGTACTACCAGAGCGCGTTCGGCTTCCGGCTTGTCGGGTACCGCGGACCGGAAACGGGCACGCGGGACCGCGCCAGCTACCTGCTCGTACAGAACAAGCTGCGATTCGTCTTCACCTCCGCGCTGGGCCCCGACGGGGAGATCGCCGAGCACGTGGCCCGCCACGGCGACGGCGTGAAGGACATCGCGTTCTGGGTCGACGACGCGCGCGACGCCTACGCGAAGGCGATCGAGCGGGGAGCGACGTCGTACGCGGAACCTCGCGTGCTGCGCGACGAGAAGGGCGAGGCCGTCGTGGCCGCGATCCGGACGTACGGCGACACGATCCACTCGATCGTGGAGCGTGGGCACTACTCGGGCACGTTCCTGCCGGGGTTCGTCGCGCGCGAGTCGCGCTTCAAGCCGGAGCCGACGGGCCTCCTCTACGTGGACCACTGCGTCGGTAATGTCGAACTCGGCAAGATGAACGAGTGGGTGTCGTTCTACGAGCGGGTGCTCGGCTTCCACAACCTGCTGTCCTTCGACGACAAGGACATCTCGACGGAGTACTCGTCGCTGATGTCGAAGGTCATGTCGAACGGCAACGGGCGGATCAAGTTCCCGATCAACGAACCGGCGCCCGGCAAGAAGAAGTCGCAGATCGACGAGTACCTCGAGTTCTACCGCGGCCCCGGGGTGCAGCACGTGGCGCTGGCGACCAACGACATCGTGAGCACGGTGACGGCGCTGATGGACCGGGGCGTCGAGTTCCTGAAGGTGCCGTCGGCGTATTACGACACGCTGCTCGATCGCGTCGGGAAGATCGACGAGGACCTTGGGCCGTTGAGCGAGCTGGGAATCCTGGTCGACCGCGACGACGAGGGATACCTCCTGCAGCTCTTCTCCAGGCCCGTGCAGGACCGGCCGACGCTCTTCTACGAGATCATCCAGCGCAAGGGCGCCAAGAGCTTCGGGAAGGGCAACTTCCGCGCGCTCTTCGAGGCCATCGAGCGGGAACAGGAGTTGAGGGGCAACCTCTAACCGGGGATCCGCCGGGCACGCTGCGGGGCCGCGCGGGGCGGCCCCAGGCCGTGCGTCGCGCGCGATCCGGTCTTCCATGCCGATCTACCACTCGCTGGGTTCCATGCCGCGCAAGCGCCACACGGTGTTCCGCAAGCCGGACGGCGGGCTGTACGCCGAGGAGCTGATGGGCCACGAGGGATTCGTCGGCACGTCATCGCTCCTGTATCACACCTACCCGCCGACGACGGTCACGTCGGCGAAGCGGGTGCGCGAAATCACGTGGGAGATCGACAACGACACGTCGCTGCGCCACCGGCACTTCCGCACCGCGCGCGCACGTGTCGGCGGCAGCCCGACGCTCGGCCGCGTGCCGATCCTGTTCAACCAGGACATCGCCATGCTGTACGTGGTGCCTGACGAGGTCGACGCCCACTTCTACCGCAACTCCCAGGCGGACGAGGTGGTGTACGTGGTCGAGGGGAAGGGCGTGCTCGAGAGCGTCTTCGGCGACCTGCCCTTCATGCCCGGCGACTACATCGTGATCCACCGCAACATCACCCACCGCTGGCGCTTCGACGCGGCGGCGGGCCAGCCACGGCTGCTCGTCTTCGAGAGCCGGGGGCACGTGCGCTGGCCCACGCGCTACCGCAACGAGTTCGGGCAGCTGCTCGAGGGTGCACCGTTTTCGGAGCGTGACATCCGGCGGCCGGCGGCGCTCGCGACGCACGACGAGCGCGGCGACTTCCGCGTGCTCGTCAAGCAGTACAACGCAATCAACGAGCTGATGCTCGACCACCACCCGTTCGACGTCGTGGGGTGGGACGGCTACTACTATCCGTGGGCCTTCAATATCCACGACTTCGAGCCGATCGTGGGGCGGATCCACCAGCCCCCGCCGGTCCACCAGACGTTCCAGGGCGATGGCTTCGTCATCTGCTCATTCTGTCCGCGCCCGTTCGACTTCGATCCCAACGCGATCCCCGCGCCGTACAACCACAGCAACGTCGATTCCGACGAGGTGCTCTTCTATGCCTCGAGCGAGTTCATGAGCCGGAAGGGGATCGAGTTCGGCTCGATCACGCATCACCCCGACGGATTGCCGCACGGTCCGCACCCCGGCCGCTACGAGGCGAGCGTCGGCCAGAAGGGGACGAACGAACTGGCGGTGATGATGGACTCATTCCGTCCGCTGCACATCGCGCGTGTCGCGATGGACTTCGAGGACCCGAAGTACCACCTGAGCTGGGTCGAGTCCCAGCAGGAGCAGTTCAGCCCCCCGACGAGCTAGTCCACCGCTGCCACGACGCGAAACGGGCCTGCTTACTTCCGGCGGCTGAACGCCTCGATCGCGTCTCGGGTGTGCTGCGAGAGGACGAGCCGGCCGCTCACGGCGGCACGCTCGATGAGCAGCGTATCCCAGTGCCCGGTGTCCTCCCACATCACGCGCTTGAGCTCGGAGATCGCCGCCGGATTGTACGCCGCCAGGCGATGCGCCACCGCGGGCAGCACCGAGTCGATGGCCGCCTCGGTGTCGAGGATCCGCGTGAAGAGCCCGTGCCGTTCGCACCACGCGGCATCGCGCCAGTCGGTGTCGAGCGACATCGCGCCGAACGCCGTGCGACCGATGCGATGCTCGATCACCGGGCCCACCACGAACGGCCCGATGCCAATTGAAAGTTCGGTGAGGCGGGCGCACGCCGCCGGAAGCGCGAACGCGTAGTCGGCCGCGGCGACGAGCCCGACGCCGCCCCCGACCGCCTTGCCCTGCACGCGGGCGAGGATCGGCTTGGGGCAGCGGCGCATCGACAGGAGCAGGCGCGCGATGCCGCTGAAGAACTCCGTCCCCTGCGCGGGCGTCCGCACCGCCAGCAGCTCATCGAACGACGCCCCGGCGCAGAACGCCCCCGACCCCTCGCTCCGCAGAATGATGACGTTGGCCTCGGGATCGCGGGCCAGGCCATCGAACGACGCGGTGAGTTCGCGAAGCAGCGACGCCGGCAGCGAGTTGCCCTTGGGATGGGCGAAGCTCACGGTGGCCACCCGGCCGTCGAGGAAGATCCTCACGATGCCTTCGGGCGGGATGGCGAACGTCGCGGTCTCGTTCGGGGAATCGCTCATGTGGCGTCGTGGGGAGGGAGAGGAGTGTCGTCCGCGGCCGTGCGAACCGGTGGGCGCCTAATGTATTGCCCGATCGTTGTCGCCCGCGACCCGCGACCCGCGACCCGCGACCGAAGTCGCGACCGCGGTGCGGCGGCGGTGCGGCGGCGTCCGTTGCCATTGCGGCGGGCGGGGTGGGCGGATGTATACTCCGAGAGGCCCCGGCGCACGTCGAACCAGACGACAAGTTATTGCGGCGCGCGGGCTTATCACTCGAGCACAACGACATGACCGATTCACCAGCCACAGTCGACGCCGAAAAGCTCGCCGGGTTCGAGAGCCGCATCGCGCAGGGCGACGTCATCGAGCCGAAGGACTGGATGCCGGAACGCTACCGGCGCCAGCTCGTGCGGATGATGTCGCAGCATGCCCACTCCGAAATCGTCGGCATGCTCCCCGAGGGCAACTGGCTCACGCGCGCCCCGAGCCTGCGACGGAAGATGTCGCTGCTGGCCAAGGTCCAGGACGAGGCCGGCCATGGCCTCTACATCTACTGCGGCGCCGAGACCCTCGGCGTCGACCGGGCGGAGCTCATCGACGAACTGCTGGCGGGCAGGGCGAAGTACTCGAACATCTTCAACTATCCGACCCTGAGCTGGGCCGACGTCGGTGTGATCGGCTGGCTTGTGGACGGCGCGGCGATCGTG
Organism: uncultured Gemmatimonadaceae bacterium; assembly: GCA_963761075.1. GTDB lineage: Bacteria > Gemmatimonadota > Gemmatimonadetes > Gemmatimonadales > Gemmatimonadaceae > CAVXFN01. Next base: position 3,491,199 of record CAVXFN010000004.1, on the reverse strand, counting down.
AACCAGACGATGCTCGCCAAGGCGTCGTACGGACCGTACGCGCGGGCGATGGTCCGCATCTGCAAGGAAGAAAACTTCCACAAGCGCCAGGGCTACGAGAGCGTGGCCACGCTGGCGCGCGGCACACCCGGCCAGCGCGCGATGGTGCAGGACGCCCTCAATCGCTGGTGGTGGCCCTCGCTGATGATGTTCGGCCCGAGCGACAAGGATTCGCCGAACAGCGCCGAGCTCACGCGATGGGGAATCAAGCGCAAGGGCAACGACGAGCTGCGCCAGCGCTTCGTGAACCTGACGGTGCCGCAGGCGCGCGCCGTCGACCTCACCATTCCCGATCCCGACCTGCACTACGACGAGGCGACGGGGAACTGGGAATTCGGCGCCATCGACTGGACGGAATTCAAGGCAGTGATCAGCGGCAATGGTCCCTGCAATCGCGAGCGGCTGGCCGCGCGCCAGTCGGCGCACGACGCCGGTGCCTGGGTCCGCGCGGCAGCCGAGGCGTATGCGGCGAAGCATCGCGCCGCGCGCGACGCCGCCTGACGGCCCCGCATCGCCCCGGCGCTCCCATCTCACGACACCGGCCATGACATCGCCCTCGGCTCCCACCGCGCGTTCGTCGACCGCCGACTCCCAGTGGCCCCTGTGGGAGGTCTTCATCCAGCCGAAGCCCGGGGCGCCGCACGAGCACTGCGGCAGCGTGCACGCCGCGGACGCCGAACAGGCGCTGCTGAACGCGCGCGACGTCTATGCGCGCCGGAACGAGGGCATCAACCTGTGGGTGGTGCCGACGGCGGCGATCACGGCGTCGACGCCCGACGACATGGGGCCATTCTTCGACCCGGCCAATGACAAGGCGTACCGCCACCCGCAGTTCTACAAGGCGCCGCGCGGCGTGAAGGTCTTCTGAGATGGGCGCCCCGCTCTTCGAGTACCTGCTGCGGCTCGGCGACGACCGCCTCGTCCTCGGGCATCGCCTCTCCGAGTGGTGCGGGCACGGCCCGATCCTCGAGGAGGACATCGCGCTCGCGAACATCGCGCTCGACCTCGTTGGGCAGGCCAACCTGCTGCTGCAGCTCGCCGGCCAGGTCGAGGGCGAGGGCCGGGACCAGGACCGCCTGGCGTACTTCCGTGAGGCAATCGACTTCCGCAACGCGCTGATCATGGAGCTGCCCAACGGCGACTTCGCAAACACGATCGTGCGGCAGTTCCTGGTCTCCGTGCGCGACGCGCTGCTGCTGGAGCGGCTCCAGCGCTCGACGCACGCCGAGCTGGCGGGAATCGCTGCCAAGGCGTTCAAGGAGGCCCGCTACCATGCGCGCCACAGCGGCGACTGGATGCTGCGTCTCGGAGACGGCACCGACGAGAGTCACCAGCGCGCGCAGCGCGCCCTCGACGACCTGTGGACGTATACCGGGGAGCTCTTCGAGGTCGATGACGTGGAGCGCGCGCTCACCGGCGACGGCGTGGCGGTGGACGCCGTGGCGTTGCGGGCGCCATGGCACGAGCAGGTCGCCAAGGTCGTCGGCGAGGCGACCCTGACGCTGCCCGCCGATCGGCTACATGCAGACCGGTGGGCGCCGCGGTCGGCACACCGAGCACCTCGGCCACATGCTGGCGGAGATGCAGATCGTGGCCCGCTCGTATCCCGGAGCGTCGTGGTGACGAACGGCGCGCCGGTGCGCGATGCGCTGTGGAAGGTCCTCGAGGGTGTGCCCGATCCCGAGGTGCCGGTGCTCAGCGTCGTCGACCTGGGGATCGTGCGCGACGTGCGGCGCGAAGGTGACGAAGTCATCGTCGACGTCACGCCGACGTACTCCGGGTGCCCGGCCATGCGCACCATCGAGGAGGACATCATCGCCGCCCTCGAGGCAGCGGGCGTGGCCCGGGTGCGGGTGCGTACCGTGTACCGGCCCGCCTGGACGACCGACTGGATGAGCGACGATGCGCGTGAGCGCCTGCGCGCGTACGGCATCGCTCCACCGGGAGCGGCCACCTCGGGCGAGGGCGAGCTGGTGCCCCTGCGCCGCCGCGCCCCGGCGGTGCCGTGCCCGTTCTGCGGGTCGGCGAACACGGAGCTGCGCAGCCAGTTCGGCGCGACGGCGTGCAAGGCGATCTGCTACTGCAATGCCTGCCGGCAGCCGTTCGAGTACTTCAAGCCCATCTGACCACTCCCATCGGTCGCCGGGATGCTGCGCGCACGGAGGGTCGCCACCGCGGCCCTCCTTCTTTTGGTACCATCGGGGCTGGCGTGATTGCGGAGGGCGACGCACGGAGTGGCAGGTTCACGTTGCCCGGCGGCACCGCGAACGCCGTGACTGCGCGACACGGAATCACACCATCCACGACGCGAGGGCTGGACGCATGACTGCGACGACGGCTCGAACACCGGCACCAGCCGGCGCCCCGGAGGCCGGACTTCCCCACGGCGAACTGACGCACCAGGTGCTCGCCGCATTCTTCCGCGTGTACGGTGACCTGGGCTACGGCTTCCTCGAGCACGTGTATCGCCGGGCCCTCGCGATCGAGCTCTCGTATCGCGGCATCCCGGTGTCACGCGAGCTGCCAGTTAACGTGTTCTACAAAGGAGTGACCGTGGGGACCTATCACGCGGACCTCGTCGTCGGCCACGAGGTTGTCGTGGAGGTCAAGGCGGGCGACCACGTCACCGACTCCGATCGCTTCCAGCTCCTGAACTACCTGCGCTGTTCGGGCAAGCAGGTGGGGCTTCTGCTGCACTTCGGCCCGCAGGCATCATCGCGCCGGGTCGTCCACACGAAACTGGGTGTTGCCGTGGAGACCGCGGAGGAGGCGATGGGCGACCTCGGTGCGGAGGTGGCGCGGTCAGGTCTCGCGAAGGCTTGATACTCCAGGACCTGTGTCACGTATCGGTTTGTGAAGTACAGGGGCACGTCGTGTCCAGACATCGTAGCCGATCAGGAGAGGCTCCCGCAATCATGGCACGCATGACGAGACTCGAGATGCTCGAACGACCGATCGCGGCGCTCCCGACGGAAGCGCGCGCGGCTCCACGAGTGGTATGAGGTTTGCGATGCCGCGGAATGGGATCGCCAGCTGGGGCCGACGTGATTTCTGGAAAGCTGGATCGCCTGGCCGAAAAGGTCGTGGCCGACCATCAGGCCGGGCGCTCGCGCGCACTTTGACGCATCGTGCGTCGCCCCGCTCTTGGCGTTGCTACGAAGCACTACCGCCGCGGATTCTTGATGTCGCGGACGAGCAGTTCGCGCTTCTCAAGGCGGACCCGTCGCACCCATCGCCCGACTTCAAGGAGATAGGCCGCTGCCGCTGCGTGCGCGTGGGACGCGGTCATCGTGCGCTTGCCGTAGAAGTTGATGACACGATCCTCTGATGGTGGATCGGCACCCACGCCGAGTACGACAGGCTGGTGGGCCGCCCGCCTGCCTCGGGCGACGATCGCAGGAACGTCTGTCAGGTGACGGCACAGGCGGTTCGCATCTGGCGGCATCTCATGGGTGCGACGGGACGCCCGAGAACGACGACGGTCGATTACCTCCAGAGGCCGGCTCGAACCTGCGCCAACGCCTCGGCAAAGTTGACGTGAACGCTGCCACCGCAGACGCGACGGGGTCCTCCACCGGCCCGGCAGGGGACCCCCGCTGCGCGGCTCAGCCGGGGAACCTCACTTCGTCCAGATCAGGACCACTCCGCACGTACCGTTGAGCATCTGGTATTGCGGCGGTGCGCTCGCACCGCGCGGGTAGATCTCAACACCGGCGATCGAGGAGGGACTGATGACATCGTCCAGATACGTCGGCGCGTCATTCACCTTGGTATTTCCGCCGGACTTCCCAAACAGGCTCGTTCCATCCGGAATGAGCCGCTGGCTGTCGAGATAGACCTGCATGGGGCAGTCGTTCTGCCCCGCAATCACAAAACACCGCGTAACTATGTTGCAGTTGCCTACGCGCCGCACGATGACGCTCATCCGTCCCTCGAACAACTGCGACGGCCGCTGCGGCTTGCGCAACTCGATCTCCTCGGGTGTGATGAACTGCCCGGAGCTCGCCCCTTTCTCGCGCTCGGCCATGCGAGCGTAGAAGCCCTTGTTCCGCAGCGACTGGATCGCCGCCGTCACCACGCGCACCGCGTTGAGCTGCTGTGCGACGAGATCCATGTGCATGAAGACGGCCGTGTCCGCTCCGGCCGGCAGCGCCAGCGTCGTGGGGCGGTAGCCGAGGCGCAGAAGGGTGAGCGACGTCGCGCCGCCTGTCGGGAGGACGATCCGGAAGTGTCCCTCTTCGTCCCCCACGACTCGAAGGCCTTTCGGGCCTTCGACGTTCACGAAGGGAATGGGGATCCCGCTCGTGTCGCGCACCGTGCCCGCTACGATGCGTGTCGACGCCTCTTGGGCCGAGGCACTGGTGGCGAGGAGCTATGATCTAAAAGTGTGGAAATGAACGAAAGGCGGTGACACCTTCTCGGGTGAGGATCAATCACCCACCAGGCCGAGTGCCTGGCCACGAAAAGGAGCCACCGCCCGATGAGAAAGATTACGAGTGCCACCACGGGAGCAAGGGCGGGCGCCAGCCCGCAGTGGAAGACGTTGGAGACGTTTGCCCGGGAGGAGATGCAGCACTTTCTCCAGCGGGTGCTCGAGGAGGAAGTGAGGGGCTGCTCGGACGGAAGAAGGGGGAACGCCGCACGCCCGACACCGCAGCAGGGTATCGCAATGGCCATGGCCAGCCACGCCAGCTCGCGCTGATGAACGGGACGATCACGGTCCGGCGGCCGCGCGTGCGCGCTCTGGAGGAACGCTTCGTGAGCCGTGTCCTGCCCCTGTTCAAGCGCCGCACGGAGGAAGTAGGAGCGCTGCTCCCCGCACTCTACTTGCATGGCCTGGCCCTCGGCGATTTCGAGCTCGCCTTGCGCGGTTTGTTAGGGGACGGCGCGCCCTTGAGTGGCAGTTCCATCCAGCGGCTCAAGGCCGAGTGGCAGGCGCAGTATGCGGCGTGGCGCACGCGAGCGCTGCGCGACCTCCCGCTGGTCTACCTGTGGGCCGATGGACTGTACGTGAAGGCGGGGCTCGAGGCCACGAAGGCGGCGCTCCTCGTGCTCGTGGGGGCGCTCGCGGATGGGCGGAAGGTGATCCTCGCCGTGGAGAGTGGCCAGCGCGAGTCCACGGAGTCCTGGGCGAGCGTGTTGCGGGACCTGAAAGCTCGCGGCCTCCGCGCGCCGAAACTCACGATCGCCGATGGCCACGTGGGGATCTGGGGGGCGTTGGCTCAGGTGTATCCGTCGAGCGCGGAGCAGCGCTGCTGGAATCACAAGCTTCCGCAACGTGCTCGACGCCGTCTCGGACAAGGCGCAGCCCGAGGTGAAAGCGGCGCTGCAGCAGATCGGCGGGGGCGCCGACGCGTGCCGACGCCGAGTGGTCGCAGCGCGCATTCCGCCAGACGTATCACAAGCGCTTTCCGAAAGCCGTCGAGCGCCTCGAGCGGGACTGGGAACGCTTGGTGACCTACTACGACTTCCCGGCGGCCCACTGGCGGCATCTCCGCACCACCACGTCATCGAATCGCCATTCGCTGCGGTTCGGCTGCGCACCTCAGCCGCGAAGCGGTTCAAGCACGTCGCCAATGCCACCGCGCTGATCTGGAAGCTCTTACTCGTCGTCGAGCAACACTTCCGCAAACTCAACCGCCCGGAGCAGTGCGCCGACGTCGCGGCCGGCACCCGCTACCAGGACGGTGTTGCTGTGCCACCCGTTCGCGTCCTCACCCGGAAGCTACGCGCCGCCTAACGCTCATTTACACACTTCTACACACTTCTTGACAAGAGCTCGTGGCGAGTGCCGCAAGAGTCAAGGAGCCGAGAGGGCGCTATTATTACTCCGGCCATCAAATAGCTGATATCAGGCCGCGTAGCTGATGCGCGGATGGTGAAAGAAGCAGCGTACGCGCGACGGGCGTCGTTGGAGCGTGCGGAGGTGCGAGCGCGCAGCCTTGGTGAGCTCGGGCTTGGTCCGTGCGGGGACGCGAGCGGCGACGGCGAGCTTGAGATCACCGTTCAGGTATTCGTCCGGATTCAGTTCCGGGGCATAGGGCGGCAGATAGAAGACCGCGATGTCGTCCGCATGCGCGGCGACCCACGCCGGACCTTCGCCGCCTTGTGCACGTTCAAGTTGTCGAGAATGAAGAAGACCTTCCGGTCGGCGCTCCGGATCAAGCGGCGCATGAAGCGGATGAGCGTCGGCGCATCGAGCGCCGCGTGGAGCACCATGAAGCGCACGAGCCCTTGATTCGTGATGCTCGAGAGGAAGCTCACGGCCTTCCGGCGCGCGACGACCGTGAGGACCGGCGTCTGCCCGCGCGGCGCGAAGCCCGCGCCCGCGGGGATCGCTGGTGCTCAAGCTCGTCTCATCGCCCCAGTGAATCTCCGCGCCTTCCCGTTTGGCGCGCGCCGCGATCGCCGGATATTCCGTCTCGAGCCAGCGCTGAATGGCCTCGGGCCGCTGCTCGTAGGCGCGCTTCAGCGGCTTCTGCGGGGTGAAGCCCCAGCGCCGGAGATAATGGCCGATCGTGCGCACCGGCATCCGGAGCCCGTACCGCGCCTGCATGAGTTGCCCGATCGCGGCCCGCGTCCACAGGGCGAACGGCAAACGCAATTGCTCGGGCGTCCGATCGCTCACGAGCCGTTGGATCGTGCGCTCTTGCGCCGCCGTCAACGTGCGCTGCGTGCCCACCCGCCGGCCCCGCCGCTGGGCCGCGAGTGCTTCGAGCCCGCCGGCCGGGAACCGGTCCCACCAGCCACTCACCGTCATGTAGTGGACGCCGAGGACGCCCCCGATCGCGACGAAGGACTGCCCCGCCTGGCGGAGCCGCACGGCCGTGCGACGCTTCTCTTCTTGCGCGGCCGGGGCCAAGGTGCGAGCGTCGCGAAGAACGCGTCGAGGCATGGAGCAACGCTACCTCCGAACGCGCGAAATGTCAACTATTTACTGGCCGACTTAATAGCCGCTGCGACTTCGCGGGATTCAAGCGATCACCACCCATTGTAGTCCGCCTCCACTAACACGGTACCCAGCCCGGGACACGGACGCAAACAACGCGGGTCGCGCTTTGACGCGCTGAGCGCTGCCCAAGGCGAGGAAAGTACCATGCCTGGGCTGGCAGGTGCTGAGGCGGCCTCGAGCCCGTCGCCTCGTTCGCGCTGGCGCCGAAGCAACGCGCTGAGTGATGGCGATATGACACCGCCGCCACCTGCCACCACCTCGATCGCCCTGTGCACCTCCTCCACGCTCGCGGCGAGACGGCTGTCACGCGAAATGAGCTCGGCAACCCCCGCGGCGACCAGCCGCACGGGCGACAGAACCGCCAGGGGCGTGAACGCAGTCCCCGATCCGGACAGCAGGGCGGGCTTCATCACACGCGCGCGCGCGCGCGCTCTCTCTCTCTCTCTCTCTCGCTTGTCTGCGCGCTCCCTCTCTGTCCCTCGCGCTCCGTCGTTGTGCCTCCTGCATGCCGCGCCGGAGTGTCCGCCGGTGTTCGTCATGGTACCTCCGCCAGTAGGGAGACCGCACCGCGCCGGTGAGCTCCCGCTGCGCGCTCGTCCGACTCGGGCGGCCTTCAAGCTACGGCGAGCTTGGCCCACCGACCGTGACGCCATGTGCACGGACAATACACCACGTTACTTCAGCTCAACTTCACGGTGACGAGGCGACGCACACGCGAGGCCAGCGCGCTCAATTCGTCGGCCCTTGTGGGTGCGGTGCGCAGCGCCGCTACTGGGACAGCGCCGCCTGAATCCGCTCCGCGATCGACTCGGCCGAGGGCAGCACCGCGTTCAGTAGGGCCGGATGGTAAGGCATCGGCACGTCCTCGACGCAGTGCCGGTCCACCGGCGCATCGAGGTACCAGAAGGCGTCCCGGGCAACAACGGCGGCGATCTCCGCCCCGAATCCCGCCGTCATGGTGTCCTCGTGCACGATGAGGCAGCGCCCGGTCCGGCGCACCGAGTCGAGCACCGCCTCCCGGTCCCACGGCGCAATCGTCCGGAGGTCCAGCAGGTCCACGCCGGCGGATTCCCCAAGCGTGTCGACCGCATGAGTGCATCGCAGCACCATCGCTCCCCAGCTCACGACCGTGATGCGGTCGCCGGCGCGCACGTGATGCGCCTTGCCGAACGGGATCACGTACTCGTCGCCGGGATAGCGTGCGCTGCCGTCGCTCGTCATGAGCAGCGAACGATGCTCGAAGAAGATCGTCGGGTTCGGCGATCGCATCGCCGAGCGCAGCAGCCCCACGGCATCGGCGGCGTTGGACGGCATCGCGACCTGCCAGCCGATCGCGTGCGCCCACAGCACCTCGCCGCTGAGCGAATGCCACGGGTCGCCGACGTCCTTGCCGAAGCCCCCCGGCATGCGCACCACGATGGGGGCGCAGAACCTGTTGTGCGTGCGCCAGCGCATCGTGCCGCAGTTGTTGAGCTGCTCCTGCGCCGGGTCGGCGTACTTCCGGAACTGGATCTCCGCCACCGGCACGAGCCCGGCCAGGGCCATGCCGACCGAGCGGCCGACGATCCCTTCCTCGGAGAGGCTGGTGTCGAACACCCGCGCGCTCCCGAACTGCTTCTGGAGTCCCTCCGTCACGAGGTGCACGCCACCCTTCACGCCAACGTCCTCGCCAAAGACGAGCAGCTTGGGGTTGACCTCCAGCTCGTGCCGCAGTGTGCGACGGACGGCGTCGGCCAGGCGCACGACGTCACCGTCGTCGGCGGGTTTCGCGGTGCTGGTGAGCGCGGCGCGCTCGGCGGCCGACAGGCCCCCCATCGCCTCGGGATCGCCCTCGCCCGGCGGCTCGGCGTAGACGTACCGGCGCACCCCGGCGGCCTCGGGAACCGGTCGCGCGCGCGCCGCCTGCAGGCCGGCGTCGACGTCGCGGGCCACCTGCTCCTCGACAGCTTTCCACTCCGACGCACTGAGGTGCGAGGGAACGAGGAAGCGGCGGAGGTGCGGAAGCGGGTCACGTTTCCTGTCCGCCTCGATCTCGGCGTCGGTGCGATAGCCTTTCTGGTTGTCCGGCCCCGAATGGCTGCAAAGGCGTGGCACGGTCAGGTGGACGAGGGCCGGTCCCCCGCCGCCACGCACGTGCGCCACCGCGTCACCGAACAGGCGCGCCGATTCGCCGGGATCGGTCCCGTCGCCGTCGCGGACGAAGAGGTTCCCGAACGACGCCAGGTTCGTGGCGATATTGCCGCCGGGGGTCTGCATATCGCCATGCACCGAGATGCCGAGCCCGTTGTCCTCGACGTAGAACAGGAGCGGCAGCGACAGCGTGGTGGCCATCGTCAGCGCGGACCAGAAGCCGTTGGTGGCCACCGAGGCTTCGCCGCCGAGCACGACCGCGATCGCCCCGTCCCAGGTGGCGTCGCCGAGAACGTCGCGACGGTAGGTGATGGCTTGCGCCCAGCCGGCGGCTGGGGTGTACTGCGATCCCACGTCCCCGGACATCGGCAGTACCACCGGTGCCCCGCGATTCGGGAGGTTGCAGACGACGCCGATGTCCCGTCCGTCGCTGAACCCGCCGGCCCTGCCTAACGGGCTGGCGAACCCGTCGTCGACGGGGAGCCCCAGCGCCAGGAGGATCGGGCGGGAGCGGTAGTACGCCGAGACCGCGTCGTGCGGGTGCGTGAGGAGCGCGCCGAGGATGACCTGGGCGACCTCGTGACCCCGGGCGGAAAACTGGTACATCACCACCTGGTCCCTGGGCACCGGTGCGCCCCGCCGGTTCGTCGCCTCCTCGATGTCGTCCATGGCGCGCGACACCAGCGTGTGGTACGCGACCCGACGCCAGTCGATCGAGGTCGCGTCGGGCGTCGGGGGAGGCGCAGCGGCGTCGCGCCGCGCTCCGTCCGCGGCCTTTCGTCGTGAGGAGGCGGTCATGCGTCGTGGGCTCGAGGGTCCGCGTCCGGCAGCCACGCGTCCAATCTAACGATCGGGGCCCGGGGCTGAAGCCGCCGCCGGCGCCCCGTCGCGCGTTGCCGCCCGGAGGTGGTGATGGCGCGCCGCACGATGCACTTTCCACGAAGGGGCGGAGCAATCAACGCGGATGATGGAGGCCGGGCCCGGATGCGGGAGATTCTCGTGAGGCGGCGGCGCGTCACCGGGACATGGTGCGCGTGGGGCGCGGCGACGATGCTGCTGTTGGGTGCAGCGGTCGCCGGCGCGCAGGGCGGGCGCCAGGGGCGGCCGGCATCGGCCGCGGCCACCCGCCTGGCAACGCTCGACAGGATTCTCCTCGTCGAGGACCAGCGCGGGCGCGGCCCCGACGGCATCGGGCCGATGCTGCGCGCGGTCACGAGCGCCGACCCGGTGGTCCGGCAGGTGGCGGTCCGCGGCCTGGGCCGGCTCGAGCGTCCGTACCTCATCGACGAGATCGCGCCGCTGCTCGCCGACGATGTCCCGGCGGTGCGTGCCGACGCCGCCAACGCACTGGCGCAGGCCCTTGTCGGCGCGCCGCGGGGAGGTCCGGACGGCCGCCCCGGCGAGGGCGAGGCGCTGGCCGACTCGGTGCTGCGATTGCTGCAGCGCGCGGCGCGCACCGAGCAGTTTCCCGCCGTGCTCGGCGCTATGGCGCGATCGGTCGGCCGCCTTCCGTACCGGCAGCCGCGCCAGGCACGGGACGCCGAGGAGGTCGTCAATGGCATCGTGGGGCGCGCGGCGCCGTCGGCCGACACCTCGGTGTCGGAGACGTCGCGCACCGTGATCCTGCAGGGCGCCGCCGAGGCGCTGTACACGCTCGCCCGCGGCCGCCGGACCCTGGGCGACCTGGCCTCGCCGGCGCTGGCGGTGCTGCGCTCGGCGTCGGGCCTGGGGTTCGACGCGGCGGCGACGGCCGCGGTGGCGGAGCCGCGGGAGGCCGCGGCGCGCGTGCGACGCCTGGCGTGGCTCGCGCTGAACGCGACGGGGGCACCGGACGAGATCCTGCTGCGCACCAGCTCGCGCGACCCCGACGCCCAGGTGCGGCGGCTCGTCGTGGACGCCGTGCCTAACGTGAAGGACGACTTCGTGGTCCGCGAGCTGCTGGGACGGGCCCGCACCGACAGCGCCTTCCAGGTGCGCCTCGAGTGGGTGCGCGTCTACCGGCAGCTCCTCGCCCAGGACGACTGCGGGCCCCTGGTGGCGGCGCTGGGCGACCCGGTGATCCATGTGCGGCTGGCGGCCATCGATGCCCTCGGGCTGCCGTGCATGATGCGCACCGAGGTCACGGCGCGGCTCAAGGCCCTGGTGGACTCCGTTCCGGGACGCGGCGGGTCGACGTGGCATGCGCGGGCCCACGCCCTCGTTGCCCTGGCGCGGGTGAACGCCGCCGAGGCACTGCCACGCCTGGCGACCGCCGCCACCGACTCCGTCTGGGAGGTCCGCATGTACGCCGCGCGCGCCGCCGCGCTGGTCCGCGACACGGCGACGCTGGCGCGGCTCGCTTTCGACAGGGTCGGCAGCGTTCGCGAGGCGGCCATCGCCGGGCTCTCGACGGTGTCGGCCCATGCCGCGGACCTCGTGTACGTGCGCGCCCTCACCAGTCCCGCCGAGCCGGTTGTCCTGGCCGCGGCGCGGGCCCTGAAGGGCACGCCGGTGCCCGACAGCGTGCTCCCGGCGCTGCTCGACGCCCTCGATCGTGTCACGAAGGAGCGGCGCGAGACGTCGCGTGACCCGCGGCTCGAGTTGCTGGCGCGGATCGCGGAGCTCGGAGATTCAGCGGGACCTGCACCGCGGCGGCTGGCGCCGTACGTGCGCGACTTCGATCCTCTGGTGGCCGGGACCGCGGCGGCGATGCTCTCGCGCTGGCAGGGGACGCCGGTGGCCGCGGCGCCGGCGGTGCCACGGCCTGCCGCCGTCTCGTTAGGTCGCATCGCGCTGGGCCCGTCGCCGCGCCTCCGCATCACGATGGCGGGCGGCGCCGGGACGATCCTGCTGCGACTCGACGCCGCCGAGGCGCCGGCCAGCACCGCGCGCATCATCGCGCTCGCGCGCCGGCGCTACTACGACGGGCTGACCTGGCACCGGGTGGTCCCCAACTTCGTGGTGCAGGGCGGGAGCCCCGGCCAGAACGAGTACGCTGGTGACGGGCCGTTCATGCGCGACGAGCTGGGCCTCGCCCATCACGTGCGCGGTGCCGTCGGGATCTCGACACGCGGCCGGGACACCGGGGACGGGCAGCTGTTCATCGACCTTGTCGACAACTACCGGCTGGACCATGACTACACCGTGGTGGCCGTGGTGGAGTCGGGCATGGCCGTCGTCGACCGGCTCCTCGAGGGCGACCGGATTGCGCGCGTCGAGGTCCTCCCGCGGTAGGCCGATGGGCCTGTCTCGGCGCTGGTCGCGCCTCCGGCTCACGGGCTGATAGCTTTCGGGCATCCCTCACCGGAACGCAATGACACCGCCGAGCATCCTGACCGAGACGCGTGACGGGGTGCGGCTGCTGACGCTGAACCGCCCCGACGTGCTCAACAGCGTCAACCAGGCGATGGCCCGCGAGCTGCAGGCCGCGCTCGCTGACGCTGCCGCGGATGCGGCGGTTCGCGCGGTGCTGCTCGCGGGTGCCGGGCGGGCGTTCTGCGCGGGGCAGGACCTCTCGGAGGTGCCCAGCGCCGACGAGGCGCGCACGGCGGACCTCGCGGCGACCGTCCGCGCGCGCTACAACCCGATCATCGGCGGCATCCGGTCCATCGAGAAGCCCGTCGTCTGCGCGGTGAACGGCGTCGCCGCCGGCGCGGGGGCGAACCTCGCGCTCGCCTGCGACATCATCATTGCGGCAAGCGACGCGACGTTCATCCAGGCGTTCTGCCGAATCGGGCTCATTCCGGACAGCGGCGGCACGTTCTTCCTGCCGCGCCTCGTCGGCTTGCAGCGGGCGGCCGGACTCACGATGCTTGGCGAGAAGCTCACGGCCGCGCAGGCGCGCGACTGGGGGCTCATCTGGGAAGTCTGCGAACCGGCGGACCTGGCGTCGCGGTCATTCGCGCTGGCAGCGGCGCTCGCCGCGCAGCCGACGCGCGGGCTTGGCCTGACGAAGCGGGCACTGAACGCCTCGTTGGCGAACGACCTCGAAGCGCAACTCGAGCTGGAGGCGGTGCTCCAGGCGCAGGCCGGCCGCACCGCGGACTTCCAGGAGGGCGTGGCGGCGTTTCGCGAGAAGCGGAAGCCGCGGTTCTCGGGGACGTAGGCGATGGACGGACGCATGTCCGAGATGCGGTCATGGGCTCTCGCGACAGGCAACGACGCGGGTCCGGAGCCGCGATGCACCGCGAGCGGCGTGCGCTGCACGCCGGAACCAGAGGAGACGTGACACGTGATACCTGGCTGCCGCATGGCGCACTTCAGGCGTTTCATCGAGGAATCCGACAGGAAGGAGCGGGAAGCGGCGGCTGCCGTCGTGGATGGCAGCCGGTCCGGCCCGGCGTCTGTCTGGTATGACTGCCGGGAGCCGACGTCTGCGCCGCCTGCGCCGTCTCGCGTGACGTTCCTCTCCCGCCTGCTTCGACGGTTCGCGGCCTCGGCATGACGTCGAGCCGCCGGAGTTGCGCCAGCCTGTGGCATCGGCGGTTGGGGGCGAACGTCCGCGGCGGCTGCGGTGCGACCGCGGCGTGCACCTCGGCGCCGTGCGGGCGCGCGATGCCGCGCGCGCTGTTCGCTCCGCTGGCGTGGCACCCGGCCATCGAGAGGACCGCCAATGTCGCTTGACGCCTCCTCCATCATCGGCGTCGTCGGCGCCGGCGCCATGGGCACCGGCATCGCACAGGTGGCGCTCGCCCGCGGACATCGGGTACTCCTCACCGACGCCCAGGCCCCGGCCGTGGAGAAGGCGCAGGAGGTCATCACCGCGGCGCTGCGCCGGGACGTGGAGAAGGGGCGCCTGACGAGTGAGGCGGCCGACGGGGCCGTGAAGGCGCTGCGCTGCATCCCACCCGTCGAGGGCCTGGCGGGATTCGTCGAGTGCGACCTCGTTGTCGAGGCGATCCTCGAGCGCCTCGACGTCAAGGCGGCGACGTTCCAGGCGCTCGAGGGTGTCGTCCGTCCGGGGTGCATCCTGGCCACCAACACGTCGTCGCTGTCCATCGCGGCCATTGCGTCGTCGTGCACGATGCCGGAACGGGTCGTCGGCATCCATTTCTTCAACCCGGTGCCGGTGATGCCCCTCGTGGAGATCATCCCGGCCATCCGGACGGCACCCGAAACCGCGGCCGCCGCCCGCGCGCTGATGGACATGTGGGGCAAGACCACGGTCGTGGCGAGCGACACGCCGGGGTTCATCGTGAACCGCATCGCGCGACCGTTCTACGGCGAGGCGCTGCGCATCCTCGAGGAGGGCGTCGCCTCGGCGCCCACCATCGACTGGGCGATGCGCGAACTGGGCGGATTCCGCATGGGGCCGTTCCTGCTCATGGACTTCGTGGGCAACGACGTGAACTACGCGGTCACCGAGTCGGTCTGGACGGCGACGTACTTCGACGCGCGCTACCGGCCGTCGCTCACGCAGAAGCGCCTCGTCGAGGCGGGCTGGCTCGGCCGCAAGGCCGAGCGCGGGTTCTACGACTACGCCCCCGACGCCGCACCGCGTCCGGCGGTCGAGGACCGCGAGCTGGGCGTCGCCATCGTGCATCGCATCGTCTGCATGCTCGTGAACGAGGCCGTCGACGCCGTGGCCACGCACATCGCCACGCCCGAGGCGATCGAGCTGGCGATGACGAAGGGCGTGAACTACCCCAGGGGACTGCTCGCGTGGGGCGACGAGATCGGGCTCGACGCGGTGCTGGCGGAGCTGGACCGGCTGCGCGACGAGCACGGCGGGGACCGATACCGGCCCAGCCCGCTCCTGCGCCGGATGGCTCGCGATGGCCGGCGGTTCTTCACGTGAGCGCCGGCGTGCCTGACGAGCAGGCGCTGGCGGAGCGCGTGGTGGCGTCGATGGTGGCGCGCGACGCGCTGAGCCGTTGGCTCGGGCTCGAGGTCGTCGCCATCGCCCCGCGTCGCTGCACATGCCGCATGCTCGTCCGCGACGAGATGGTGAACGGCTTCGGCGTGGCGCACGGCGGCATCGTGTTCTCGCTGGCCGATTCCGCCTTCGCCTTCGCCTGCAACACGCAGGGGCGCGTGACCGTGAGCATCGAGAACGCGATCACGTATCCGATGGCGGTCCGCCCCGGCGACGTGCTGACGGCGGACGCCCGCGAGGAGGCGACGTCGCGGCGGATTGGCTATTACGCCGTGGACGTGCGCAACCAGCGCGACGAGGTCGTGGCCCTCTTTCACGGCACCGCCTACCGTACCGAGCGGTCGCACTTCCCGGAAGCCAGGCCCGACGCGTAGGCGCACGAGCGCGGGCGCCGGGGGCACAGGAGCGGAGGCGCGGGAGCGCAGGCGCAGCTGGGCAGGCGCCCGGCCTGGCGCGCACCGCGACCGGCCGCGGGGGTGTCCGCTGCGTTACGTTCCCCTCGTCGGCCCCGCCCCTCACCCTTCCTTCCGCCCAGCGCAATCGCGATGCCTGACGCCTTCCTCGTGGACGGAGTCCGCACGCCCATCGGCTCGTTCGGTGGCAGCCTCGCCGGCGTCCGTCCCGACGACATGTCCGCGCTCGTCATGTCACGCCTCCTCGACCGCCACCCGGGGATCGATCGCGCCCGGATCACCGACGTTGTGTGGGGATGCGCCAACCAGGCGGGCGAGGACAACCGCAACGTGGCACGCATGGCGCTGCTGCTCGCCGGCCTCCCGATCGACCTTCCCGGCATCACCGTCAATCGCCTGTGCGCGTCGGGCATGAGTGCGGTGTCGATCGCGGCCGCGGGCGTGCGCACCGGCGAGGGCGACCTTTACCTCGCCGGCGGCGTCGAGAGCATGACGCGCGCGCCGTACGCGATGTCGAAGGGAGCGACGCCCTGGGCCCGCGACGCCCAGCTTTACGACACCAGCATCGGCTGGCGCTTCGTGAACCCGCGGATGCGCGAGGCGTACGGCATCGACTCGATGGGCCAGACGGCGGAGAACGTCGCCGAACAGTACGGCATCACGCGCGAGGACCAGGACCGATTCGCACTCGCATCGCAGCACAAGGCCGCCGCCGCCCGCGCCGACGGGCGGCTCGGCGGCGAGATCACGCCGGTGACCATACCCGGCGCGCGACGCGGCACCACCGCGGAGTTCACCGCCGACGAGTTCCTGCGACCGGACAGCACGCCCGAGGGCCTGGCCAGGCTGCGTCCGGCATTCCGCACCGACGGCAAGGGCACCGTGACCGCCGGGAACTCGTCAGGCATCAATGACGGCGCCTGTGCCCTGCTGGTGGCGTCGGAGGCCGCCCTGCGTGACCACGACCTCGCGCCGGCGGCTCGCGTGGTGGCCTCGGCGGCCGTGGGTGTAGAGCCGCGGCTCATGGGAATGGGGCCGGTGCCGGCGACCCACCGGGTGCTGGCGCTGGCCGGCCTCGCGCTCGACGACATGGCGGTCATCGAGCTCAACGAGGCCTTTGCCGCGCAGTCGGTCGCGTGCCTCCGTGCGCTCGGCCTCGCGGATGACGATCCGCGGGTGAACCCGAACGGCGGGGCGATCGCCCTCGGCCATCCACTGGGGATGTCGGGAGCGCGGCTCATCCTCACCGCCATCCACTCGCTCCGTCGCGCCGGCGGGCGCTACGCGCTGTGCACGATGTGCGTCGGCGTGGGGCAGGGGGCGGCGGTCGTCATCGAGAAGACCTGACATGGCCAACGTCTTTGCCTTCGGGGACTTCGTTCCCGTGATCCACGAATCGGCATTCATCCACCCGAATGCCGCAGTGACGGGCAACGTCATCATCGGGCGCGACGTGTACGTCGGCCCGGGGGCGGCGATCCGCGGGGACTGGGGCGCGGTGGAGATCGCCGACGGGTGCAACGTGCAGGAGAATTGCACCATCCACGCATTCCCCGGCGTCACCGCCGTGCTCGAGGAGAGCGCGCACATCGGCCACGGCGCGGTCATCCATGGTGGACGCATCGGGCGCAACACGCTTGTCGGCATGAACGCGGTGGTGATGGACCATGCCGTGATCGGCGCCGAGTGCATCGTCGGTGCCCTGACGTTCGTGCCGAACGAGATGCGGATCCCGCCGCGCAAGGTCGTGGTGGGAGCGCCGGCGCGCGTGGTGCGTGACGTCAGCGACGAGATGCTGGCGTGGAAGACGGAGGGCACGCGGCTGTACCAGCAGCTCCCGGCGATGATGCGCGAGAGCTGGCGTCCCTGCGAGCCGCTGCGGGAGGTCCCCCAGGGGCGCGCCGTGCCCGAGGGCTCATATCGGGCGTGGACGCGCACGAAGCCGGGTGGCGGCGAGCGCGGGTAGGAGCACGGCGGGGAAAACGCAACGGCGCGCAACGCCCACGACTGGTTACGCCGAAGACGAGACGGCACGAACGCGAAGGTGCGCGGACTTCACGCGCGCCTTGAATCAGCCGGGCGGGAAGGGCGCGATGTCTCTCAGCGCGCGGGCGCGCCCTGGAGCAGCCGGTACAGCGCGACGGTCGGCACGTCGTCCGCGTTGCGCGCCACGCCGAGCACGTAGTCCTGGCCGATGTCCGTCGGCTGGAAGCGCGCCGGCATGTCCACGTCACCGAGCCACCGGCCGTCGGCGTCGAAGACGCTCCACCGGGTAGCGGCCAGGGGCCACGTGTTGAGTTGACCGGCGACGGGCGCGTCCGCCACGTGTGCCTCTCGCACCCAGAGGCGTCCGCCACCGTCCACGAGGAACTGGGAGAAGGCGGGAACGGTGCTCGCATACGGATCGTCGCGGAGGTCCTTTCGCTGCGCCTCGGCACGGGCGCCGGTCGTCTTGATCCATCGCCGCGACCATTCCTCGACGTAGGCGTCGATGTCGGCGCGGGTGACCTTTGCCGGTGACCAGCGGCGGCGGATGATCCGGCGCAACGCGCCGTCGGAGGAGTAGACGCGGATGGCGTACTCGCCACCGTAGCCGAAGTAAAAGAACCTGTCGTCGTTCGCCACGACTGCCGTGGCGCCGAACCAGGGTGGGCGCGGAGTGCCTTCGCTCGTTACCAGGTCCATGTACGGAAGCGCTCCGAGCGGCGCCACCACCTTGTTCTCCGCGTTCACGACGAAGACCGGCGTGACATGGATCCACCGGGCATCGGCGGCATGGACCGCCGGCCGTCCCACCGACGCGACGACACGCACTCCATCCGCGAAGGCGGCGAGCACCTGCCGGAATCCCGTCGGGAGCGCGATCGGTGGTGCGTTCGCGCTCAGCCGCCGGAGAAATGTCAGGTCCGGTGAGAAGTATGAGACGTTGTACACGCCTTCGAGGGCGACGACCACGTCTCCAGCGGAGAGAACGAGTCTGGGCGCTTCCTGGAACTCGCCCGGACCTGCGCCGCGACCTCCCTTCGCCGAGAGGAAGGCGCCCGTCGAGTCGAAGATACGGAGTTGCAGGCTGCCGCCGTCGGCCACCACCACCCGGCCGTCAAGGAGTCGCACCGCGCCAAGCACGCGACTCAATTGATAGGGCTCACCATTCTGCGTGCCGATGACGAGGGCCGGCCGGTCGGCGAGGCGCAGCGCCTGTGCCGTGGTCCAGCCGGGGCGTTCGTTCTCGACGATGCGCACGCCGGCGCTGTCGTGCGTCGCCTGCGCGGCGGCGGCGCCCGGCGCCACGAGGCCGGACACCGCGAGCCACACGCCGCGGCGCAGCACGCGCCACGGCGTCCGCGGCGTCCTATCGCGGCTTCGATGCCTTCGAGTCCGGACTGCGCCTGTCGTTCGCTCCATACGCCGTCCCGGTGGCGGAATCGAAGAAGATCGAGTGGGCATCGCCCTGGCCGCGCCCGCGCGACACGCCCACGTGCTGGCCCATCGCCTGCAGCGCCGAGAGCATGGCCGGCGTCGCCCCGCCCGCCTCGATCGTCGTCGTGTCCGGCAGCCACTGGTTGTGGAGCCGCGGCGCGTCGACCGCGTCCCGGATCGGCATGTTGAAGGCGAGCACGCCCAGGATCACGTCGAGCACGGTGTTCGGGATGGTGCGGCCGCCCGGCGACCCCGTGATGAGCACGAGCTTCCCGTTCCTGGAGATGATCGTCGGGCTCATCGCGCTGAGCATCCGCTTGCCGGGATCGATCAGGTTCGGCGGCGTGCCGACGTCACCGCGCAAGTTCGTCTCGCCCGGCTTCTTGTTGAAGTCGCCCATCTCGTTGTTGAGCAGGAAGCCTGCCCCCTGCACGACGACGCCCGATCCGTAACCACCCTCGAGCGTGTAGGTGTTCGACACCGCCATGCCGTCCTTGTCGATCACCGAGAACTGCGTCGTCTCCGTGGACTCGTCAGGCTCGCTGGCCGCGACGGTCACGATGTCGGCCCCGATCTCGGCGCTCTTGAGGGCGTGCGACGGGTCGATCTTCTTCACCAGCGAGTCGGCGTAGGCCTTGGAGAGCAGTCGGTCGAGCGGCACCTGCACGTAATCGATGTCGCCCAGGTAGCGCGCCCGGTCGAGGTACGCGAGCCGCGCCGCCTCGATGCGGCGGTGGAGGTACTCCACCGAGTTCCGCTGCAACTTCTCCACGCCCATCTTCTCCAGCATGTTGAGCGTCTCGACGATGATCGTGCCGCCTGATGAGGGCGGTCCCATCGACGCGATGTCGTAGCCGAGGAACGTCCCCGTCACCGGCTTGCGCTCGACGGCCTTGTATTCCGCCAGGTCGGCCTTGCTGATGAGCCCCCCGTTGCGGCGCATCTGGGCGTCGATCGAGTCGGCAATCCACCCGGTGTAGAAGACGTCGGCCCCCTTGCTGGCGATCTCGTCGAGCGTGTGGGCGAGGGCCGGCAGGCGGATCACGTCGCCTTCCTGCCACTGGCCGCCCCCGGGCTTGGAGTACGCCTGCACCGTGGAGGGGAACTGCCCGCTCTTGCCGCGCAGCGCGCCATTGAGCCCACGTGCCAGCGCCGGAGAAAGGGCCCAGCCGTTTGCGGCCAGTTGCGCCGCCGGCTTCACGACCGTCGCCCACGGCAGCTTGCCATACTTGCGCTGCACGTATTCCAGGCCGCGCACCGTGCCCGGCACGCCAGGCGCCAGCCACCCGGCATTGGTCGCGCCGCGGTTGATCGTCCCGTCCGGGTTGAGGTACATCGTCCGCGTCGACTTCAGCGGCGCCCGCTCGCGATAGTCGATCGTGGTGGTGCGGCCGTCGGTCAGGCGCACGACCATGAACCCGCCGCCGCCGATGTTTCCGGCGCTGGGGTGCGTCACCGACAGCGCGAACGCGGTGGCGACCGCGGCATCGACGGCGTTTCCGCCCCTGGCCAGGATCGACGCGCCGATGTCGGATGCCGGCGCCGACACCGAGACGACGAGCCCGGACTTCGAGACGACGGCGTCGTCGCTTCCCTGGGCCGCGAGGGGCGGCGCAAGGACCGCCAGCATTCCAAGGACGGTGGCGCGCCGGAGCGCGCGCGAGGCGAGTGTCAGCATGGGTGGGGGATCCGGAGCGATGGGAGAGGGAGCGGTGCCGTGCCGCGGGACCAACAACGCCCGAGGTGGCCACGGGATTCTCGTGCCGTCCCGGAGATAACGCAACAGCCCGCTCGATCGCTCCAGTCGGGAACCTTGGTCGCGACCCCCTCCTGGCTCGCCGATCCGGACCCTCCTCGGCACCCGGCGGCGCTTTGTCGCGCGGCAGTTGGCGGGAATTGCCCCCGACCGGTTGGGCTCAGGTGCGTGGAGTGGGCGCGCCGCGATGGGGAGACAGGCCCGGCCCGCGCCCTGGCTGGCTGTCTCGCGCACTGAACGGCGTGAAGTCGAACGTGCAGCGGCCGTCGCCCATCGGGGCGCCTGGCCTGGCGCATGCGACCCGCGGGGGTCGCTGGCGAATCGACGCGTGCCGATTCACAACGCAAGCGCGCACGGTTCCGTCACAATGCGCGGAACCAGGAGGGCTCGCGGAGCGATTCGCGGCAGGCCTCTGCACTGCGACACGGACCGCATGCACCAGACACCTATAGGCGTCGCGCGGCGTCGCACGCGTCGCGCCACGCACGAGAAATGCGACAATCCGCGGCGCAGCGCAAGCGGGCCCTTCACGTCCTGCGGCGCCGGAAGGCGCGGGTTACCTTTACGGCTTCCCGTCACGACTTCCACCGCAACGAATGCGCCTCAGGAACTACGCCCTCGGCCAGTGGATCGAGGGCACCGGACCCGGTACGCCGCTTCACCACGCCGTCACCGGTGAGCAGGTCGCGCTGGCGTCGTCGGAAGGCCTCGACTTCGGCGCCATGGCGGAATACGCGCGAACCGTCGGCGGCCCGAAGCTCCGCCGCATGACCTTCCACGAGCGCGCGCGGATGCTGAAGGCGATGGCGCTGCACCTTGGAGAGAGCAAGGACGACTTCTACGCGCTCTCCGCTGCCACGGGGGCGACGAAGGCCGACTCCTGGGTCGACATCGACGGCGGATTCGGCACTTTCTTCGTCTACGCCAGCAAGGGACGCCGCGAGTTTCCCGACCAGCCCTTCTACGTGGACGGCCCGGCGGAGGCGATCTCGAAGAACGGCACGTTCATCGGGCGCCACATCTGTGTCCCGCTCGAGGGCGTCGCGGTTCACATCAACGCCTTCAACTTCCCGGTGTGGGGAATGCTCGAGAAGCTCGCGCCGACGCTGCTCGCCGGAGTGCCGGCCATCGTGAAGCCGGCCACGCTCACGAGCTTCCTCACCGAGCGCGTCTTCCGGGCGATGATCGAGAGCGGCATCCTGCCCGAGGGCGCCGTCCAGCTCATCTGCGGCTCGGCCGGCGACCTGCTCGATCACCTCGGGTGCCAGGACGCCGTGGCGTTCACGGGTTCCGCGACCACCGGGCGCATGCTGCGCGAGAAGGAGGTCGTCGTCGCCAACGCGGTGCGCTTCAACATGGAGGCGGACTCGCTCAACTGCTGCATTCTTGGCCCCGACGCGGCGCCTGGCAGCGAGGAGTTCGACCTGTTCGTGCGTGAGGTCGCGCGGGAAATGACGTCGAAGGCCGGACAGAAGTGCACGGCGATCCGCCGGACGATCGTTCCCGACGCGATGATGGGCGACGTCGTCGACGCGCTGCGGGCCCGGCTCGGTGCGGTGAAGGTCGGCGACCCGGCCGTCGAGGGCGTGAAGATGGGACCGCTCGCCGGCCGCGTGCAGGTGGGAGAGGTGCGGCGGAGCCTCGACGGCATCCGGGCTGGCGCCGAGGTGGTCTTTGGCGGCGAATCGCAGCCCGACGTCGTGGGAGCGGATCCCTCGCGCGGGGCGTTCTTCCCGATCACGCTCCTCGCCTGCAGCGATCCCCGGCTCCACCGCGAGCCGCACGACATCGAGGCGTTCGGGCCGGTGAACACCGTGATGCCCTACTCCTCGGTCGACGACGCGATCGAGCTGGCGAAGCTTGGCCGCGGGAGCCTGTGTGGATCGCTGTTCACGAACGACAACCGCATCGCGCGCCAGGTGGTGCTCGGTACCGCGCCGTACCACGGCCGCATCATGGTCGTGAACAGGCACAGCGCGCGGGAGTCGACAGGACACGGGTCACCGCTGCCGCACCTCGTCCACGGCGGTCCGGGACGTGCCGGCGGTGGCGAGGAGATGGGTGGCCTGCGCGGCGTACTCCACTACATGCAGCGCACCGCGGTGCAGGGCTCGCCCACCACGATCGCTGCCATCACGCAGGAATGGACGGCGGGAGCCGCGCAGCCCGAGGCAAAGGTGCACCCGTTCCGGAAGCACTTCGAGGAGCTGGAGATCGGCGAGACGCTGACGACGCATCGCCGCACGGTGACCGAGGCCGACATCGTGAACTTCGCGGGGGTGAGCGGCGACCACTTCTATGCGCACATGGACGAGATCGCGGCCCGCGAGTCCATGTTCGGGCGGCGCGTGGCCCATGGCTACTTCGTGCTCAGCGCCGCGGCCGGCCTCTTCGTGGACCCGGCGCCCGGGCCGGTGCTCGCCAATTTCGGGCTCGACAACCTCCGTTTCACGAAGCCTGTGTATGCCGGGGACACGATCCAGGTGCAGCTGACGTGCAAGTCGAAGACGGCGCGGGAGACTCCTCCCGATGGCGTGCCGCAGGGCGTCGTCGCCTGGGACGTGCGTGTCACCAACCAGGGCGCCGAACTTGTCGCGACGTACACGCTGCTGACCCTCGTGCGGCGTCTTCCTGCGGCATGAGCCGCGCGCCGGTCGTGAGAGTGCTCGCCGTGACGGTCTTCGCGGCGCTCCTCGCCGGGGCCTGCGTCCGCACGGCCCCGCTCACGATGCCCGGGGACCCGCGCTTCAGCGTCGCGGCCCCCGATTCGTTCGACGTCGAGATGCAGACCACCAAGGGCGCAATGCTGGTCCGGGTCCGGCGCCACTGGGCGCCGCATGGGGCCGATCGATTCTACGTCCTGGTGCGCAACCACTATTTCGACGACGTCGCCTTCCACCGGACGATGCGCAATTTCGTGGCCCAGTTCGGGATCCATGGTGACCCGGCCGTGAGCGCCGCCTGGCGCGGGCGGACGATTCCCGACGACCCTGTGCGCGTGGTGAACCAGCGGGGGACGCTGTCCTTTGCCCGCGGCGGCCCCAACACCCGCTCGGTGCAGCTGTTCTTCAACACTGTCGACAACACGCCCCGGCTGGACACCCTGAATCGCATCGGCTTCCCGCCGATTGCGCAGGTCATTCACGGGCTCGATGTTCTCGATGCGCTGAACTGGGAGTACTCCGGGACGCGTGGCGGCCAGACGTTCCCGGGGCCGTCCCAGGACTCGCTCAGCCGCCAGGGGAATGCCTATCTCCGGCGGGCCTTTCCGCGACTCGACTACATCCGGACCGCCCGGGTGGCGCGCGAGTGGCGCAGTCGTTAGGTGGCCGCAGGCCGGAGGGCGTGGTGGAGCAGGGACTCGCGACAATGGTTCCGTCGGCGCGGGTGCAGGTGATCCTGCAGCGCGCCGGCGCCGAGGCCGAGCGGCTCGGCGCCGGCGCCATCGGTGCCGAGCACCTGCTGCTCGGCCTCCTGGTGGAGGACCACGGAATTCCGTCAGCGGTCATCCGGCAGTTCGGCGTCGACCGGGAGATCCTGCGGCACCGTGTCCACGAACTGATCCGCCTGCCACGCAGGCGCCGGCCGGCGCCGGACGGCGGGCGGCCGCTCTCGAAACCGGCCGCGCGCGTGCTGCGCAACGCCGAGCGCGAGGCGGTGCGAATGCACGCGGACGCCGTGGAGGTCGAGCACATGCTGCTGGCGCTGGTCCGGGAGCGCAGCGGAATCACCGGAACGGTCCTGGGAGAGGCGGAGCTGCACCTCGTGCCCGTGCGGCGACAGGTGAAGTGGACGATGGCACGCCTTCGGGTGGTCGCGCATGCCGAGCCGAGTGCCCGTGCATAGGCCGCTACCACGGCGCTCGATTCCCGTCGCGACGGTGGCGCCCGGCCGCGTTTGTGCCGACGCGCGCCGGTGCGTCGCGTGGAGGCGCTGACGG
The DNA here is from genome assembly GCA_963761075.1 of uncultured Gemmatimonadaceae bacterium. GTDB lineage: Bacteria > Gemmatimonadota > Gemmatimonadetes > Gemmatimonadales > Gemmatimonadaceae > CAVXFN01. The sequence continues at coordinate 3,466,695 of CAVXFN010000004.1, read as the reverse complement.
TGCGCTCGCTATCGCCTCCTCGCGGCCGTCGTCGTTGCCCTGCTCGTCGTTCTCCCCGCGTTCGTGGGGAGCACGCTGGTCTTCGGGCACGTCCTGGGCCCGCCCGACAGCGGCTTTGGCGGCGCCGTGTCGGCGCTCGGCATCGGGGCCGTCGTCGGTGTGGGCGTCGCCGCGCTCATGGGCTACTACGCCTGGCGCGCGAGCGACACCGTGCTGCTGTGGATGATTGCCGCGGCGCTCGTCGCCGCAGTCGGTTCCGTGACGTGGGTCCTGCTGCGGCTCCGGGAGCAATCGGCGGTGACGCTCACCGAGCCCGCCGCGGTACCGCCCCCAACCTTGCCGCCTCCGGTCACGACGCCACCGCCGTAAGGGCTTCCGCGTCCTGTGGACGGGCGCTGTCAACGCCGGTTCACGCGCCCAGCACGCATCGCAGTCTCACCCACGCTTCCCCGCAGCCCTCGAATCCCGTGCCCCGCCTGACGAGTCGCTTCGCCTCGCTTCCGCCGTATCCGCTCGCCCACATCCCGGCGCGAAAGCGCGAGCTGCTGGCGCGCGGAGTGGATGTCATCGACCTTGGCGCCGGGGATGCGGACCTCGCCCCACCCCCTGCCGTCGCCGAGGCCCTGGCCCGCGCGGTGAAGATGCCGGAGCTCGGGCGGTATGGCTTCGGCATGGGGTACGTGCCGTTTCGCGAAGCCGTGAGCCATTGGATGCAGGCGCGGTTCGGGCTGCATTTCGATCCGATGTCCGAGATCGTGCCGCTGCTCGGGTCCAAGGAGGGGCTGGCGCACCTGGCCTTCGCGTTCCTCGAGGCCGGTGACGTGGCCATCGTTCCCGAGCCGGGCTACATGGCGTACACGGGCGGCACGCTGCTGGCCAACGCCACGGTGTATCCGTACGCGCTGCGCCCGCGCACGAATTTTCTCGTCGACCTCGACGACATCCCGCCCGACGTCCTCGACCGCACCCGGGTGCTGTTCCTGAACTACCCGAACAACCCCACCGCGGCGACCGCCTCGCGCGAGTACCTCGCGGACATCGTCAGGCGCTGCCGGGAGCGTGACATCCTGCTCGTCTACGACAACGCGTATTCCGAGATGGCGTTCGACGACTACGTGCCGCCGGGGATCTTCGAGATCGAGGGGGCGCGCGACGTCGCCATCGAATTCCACTCGTTCAGCAAGACGTACAACATGACGGGATGGCGGCTCGGCTGGGCCGCGGGCAAGCCGGAGTTCTGCGGCGCCCTGGCGAAGATCAAGTCGTTCGTCGATACCGGCGCCTACATGGGCCTGCAGTACGCCGCCGTCGCCGCGATCGAGAGCTGGGGATCGTTTCTTCCCGGGAACCTCGCGGTGTTCAAGGAGCGACGGGACGCCGCGGTCGAGGCCTTTCGCGCTGCCGGGTTTTCATGCGAGACCCCGCGGGCCACGATGTACCTGTGGATCCCGCTGCCCGAGGGCGTTGTCAGCGCAACCTTCGCGGAGCGCCTGCTGGGCGACGAGGGCGTTGTGGTGATGCCCGGCTCCGGATTCGGGGCGGGAGGCGAGGGGTATTTCCGTATTTCGTTCATCACGTCGCCGGATCGCATCCGCGAGGCGGCGCGCCGCGCCGGACGGGTGCTCGAGCGTCTGGCGGCGGGAGCAGTTGCCGCGGGCTGAGCCGGGCTGCGGGCTGAGCCGGGCTGCGGCCGCCGCGACGAATCGCCGGGGCGAATTGATCGCGCCGCTTGGCGGAGTGGATGTCCGAGCCGGCCCGGACTGGAGCGGCTCTCCCGTCGGCGGGTTAGCGGGGGAAACAAAAGAGGGCGGCCCCTGGCGAGGCCGCCCTCCGGTCCTGCGGTTCGTCGTCCTCAGACAGTCTTCGTCTTGCTTCCCTTGGGCCGACCCGCCTTTCTCGCCGCCTTGCCATTCTCGATCATCTGGTCGAATGCGGCCTTTGCGTCCGACATCAGGGCTTCGTGGGTCACGTTGCGACGCGCCATGGCGCGCTTCTTCTCGAGGGCGTACGTGCTTTGCGAGATCTTGGTCGTCATTCGGTCTCCGTCGAAGGGCGAGGGCGCACCACGGGCCGCGCAGGCGCTGGCGCCAGGTGCGCGGTCATCCGGAGTGCCTCTCAATGTAACACATTCGGGACCGATTCCGTCGTCCTGAGCCGGGAAAGATTCGTCGAATCGGGGCTAGCATTCCGCTCCCGGACCACTTCGTGAATCGCCCGGCCGGACTGAACGCCCGGATCGGGATGGCGGCGCGAGCATGCGTCGGCTCATCGCAGCGCGGACGGCGATTGTCACGCGAGCGACGCGAGTGCCGCGCCACGCGCGTTCGGCCACGCGCGTTCGGCCACGCGCGTTCGGCCACGCGCGTTCGGCCACGCGCGTCCTGCAACGTGTGCCCCGAGACGCGCCGACGAGGCAGACGCGCGAGCCCCGTCGGAGCGGCCGAGTCCGGATCGATCGGACGGGATCGCTGCGCGCGGTGCAGGAACTTCTTTCGCGCAAGAGATGTTCACTGATCACGAAGGTGGCTGGTACGGCGCGATGTACGAACCTTGCGCTGGAAACGCGCGTGGGATCGGTGAACGGGCACAGGGGTGATGCGCGGAGAGAGGAGGACGTCAGCGTGAGAGACTCGAGGACACGCGCCGTGGTTCACGCGGGTGATGCGCGGTTCCGGGGCAATGGCCCCGTCCTCCACCTCGATTCCGAAGCCGCCGACGATCTCTTGCACTTCCGTGACGCCGGCGTCGTTGCGCGCAGCGCCGGCGCGCCCCACTCATGCGAGACCACGGCGGCCAACTCCAAAGAACGACGCGAAGGCACGACATGAAGGCATCGATCGACGATCTCGTCAGGCAGGTGGCGCAGGCGCGCGCGGGATACCCGCTCCCGATCCAGGCGCGACGGCAGGCGGAGGAGTTCACGCTGGCGGCCGTGGGACTCCTGTTTCCGCATTTCGCCGCGGCCCCCGTGGCGGCGATGCGCGAGGTGCGGGCCGAGCTGACGGCGCTCCGCGCGCGCCTCCTGGGATTCCTCGAGGGGCAGGGGCTCGAGCGCGAGCGCGCGGCCGCGCTGGCCGATGCTTTCGTGGAGTCGCTCGCCGGCCTGCGCGACGCGCTCGACCTCGATGCGCAGGCAACCTGCGAGGCGGATCCGGCCGCAAAGAGCGTCGACGAGGTCATCCTCGCCTATCCCGGATTCCTGGCGCTGGCCTGCTACCGGATCGCGCACGTCCTCTGCGACGCCGGCGTGTCGCTCCTGCCGCGCCTCATCACGGAATTCGCGCACCGCACGACGGGCATCGACATCCATCCGGGGGCGCACATCGGCCGCTCGCTCGCCATCGATCACGGCACCGGCATCGTGATCGGCGAGACCTCCACCATCGGCGACCGGGTGCGCCTCTACCAGGGCGTCACGCTCGGCGCCCTCAGCGTGCGCAAGGACCTGGCGAGCCAGAAGCGCCACCCGACGCTCGAGGACGACGTGGTGATCTACGCCAACGCCACCATCCTGGGCGGCGAGACGATCATCGGCGCCGGGAGCATCATCGGCGGCAACGTCTGGCTCACGCACAGCGTGCCGCCGGGCTCGGTCGTGACACACGCGGCGACGGTGGAGCGCCAACGCGCGGCCGAGGAAGCGCTGCTCGAGTACAACATCTGACCTGACACCTGACACCCGAACTGATCGCGAGGACTTCCCATGCGCGCTGCAAACATCCTGGAGACCATCGGCAACACCCCGCACGTTCGCATCAACAGGCTGTTCGGTCCCGACGCCGAGGTCTGGCTGAAGCTCGAGCGGGCCAATCCCGGCGGGAGCATCAAGGACCGCATCGGCCTCGCGATGATCGAGGACGCCGAGCGGCGCGGCGTGCTGAAGCAGGGGACTGTGATCATCGAGCCGACAAGCGGGAACACCGGGATCGGGCTCGCGATGGTTGCCGCGGTGAAGGGGTATCGGCTCATCCTCGTCATGCCGGAGTCGATGTCCGTGGAGCGCCGCAGGATCATGACGGCGTACGGCGCCGAGCTGGACCTCACGCCGAAGGAGAAGGGGATGCCTGGCGCGATCGAGCGCGCGAAGGCCCTGGTCGAGAAGACGCCCGGGAGCTGGATGCCGCAGCAGTTCGAGAACCCGGCGAACGCCGAGATTCACAGGCAGACCACGGCGAAGGAGATCCTCGCCGACTTCCCGAAGGGCTTCGACTACCTGATCACCGGGGTCGGCACCGGCGGGCACATCACCGGTGTGGCCGAGGTGCTCAAGAAGACGTTTCCGGGCTCAAGGCGTTCGCGGTGGAGCCGGCGAAGTCGCGCGGTGCTCTCGGGCGGGTCGCCGGGGCCGCACAAGATCCAGGGGATCGGCGCGGGATTCATTCCCGCGATCCTCAACACGAAGATCCTCGACGGGACGATCCAGGTGACGGAAGAGGACGCGTACGCCTACGCGGTGCGGGCGGCGAAGGAGGAGGGGATCTTCGTGGGGCCCTCGTCAGGCGCGACGCTGGCCGCGGTGGCGAAGAAGCTGCCGGAGCTCGCGGTGGGCAGCCGCGTGCTGGCGTTCTGCTACGACACCGGCGAGCGGTACCTGTCGGTGGAGGGTCTGTTCGGGTAGCGGGGCGCTCGCCGTCGCGTGCGGTCAACGCACGCGCGTCGCGAAGGCCCGGCGTCGCGCTGTGTCTGTCGGTGATCCGTGGTGCCGGCCGAGCCGGCCGAGCCGGCCGAGCCGGCTGGACCGGATCCGATACCGCAATCCCGTCGCCGGCGACTGTCACGAGGACGAAGCAGGACAGGAACGGGCGCATGCTCTCGGCGGGTCATGCGCACCTCGCCGTCGGGGGACGGCGCGTTGGCCCGCCTGCGGTCCTCATGACTCATCACCGCGACACGTCGAAAGGGACTCGGCGTGCTCCCGGTGCAGGTGCGCCCCGGGATTCTGCGAAATGCCACGGACGGCTCGAAGCCGCGTCGGCCTGACCCTTCGCTGCGTCCTGTTGTCTGCTCGTCAATCGATTCCCAGCCGCCTGTCTGCCCGTGGCCGGTCCGTGCGGCGCGACTCGCCAGGCAAGCGGCTCGTGTCCGATCCTCGGCATTGCGTGGAGCCAGCGTGTGGCGCGAGGATTCTCACCTTCTCCGCAGGTTCGACTCTTCACTTCCCACGTGGACGCCGGCACGAGTGCCAACCTGTCACTCGGGCTCGGATTCACCTGGCCCTGATCGGCTGCTCATCGACACCGCAACGATCCATGCGATTCGTGATGACGGCGCTCGCCGCGTGCTCTCTCGCCCTTGGCTGCCGCGGCGCCGGAGGAAGCGATACCGCGGCGACGGCGACGGCGGGGCTGGACACCGCGCTCGTTCGTGCCCTCCATGCGGACGAATACGGCATGAAGACGTACGTCCTGGCGCTGCTCAAGGCCGGGCCGAATCGCGGCCAGGACAGCGCGACGGCCGCCCGCCTGCAGGCCGCGCACCTTGCCAACATCCAGCGCATGGCCGGGGAAGGGAAGCTCGTTCTCGCCGGGCCGTTCATGGACAACGGCGACCTGCAGGGGATCTACGTCTTCAACGTCGAGACGGTGGGCGAAGCGCGCGCGCTGACAGAGAGCGATCCGGCCATCCAGGCGGGACGGCTGGTGATGGAGCTGCACCCGTGGTACGGCTCGGCCGCCCTCCAGCAGGTCAACGCGATCCACGCCAGGATCCAGGTGAAGCGGTTCTGAGCCGACCACGGCCGGCCGCCGCGGCGGCCCGGCCGGCTGGCGTGTAAGGACCGCGCCAATGTCGCGACTAACCCAGGTATCCCTCAATCGGCGGCGGCGTGGCGAGCGATCGTGAGCAGGCCTTCCTTGAACTGGTGCGCACGAACGAGGCGCGCCTCTCGAGGATTTGCCGCATCTACGAGCGCGACCCCGAGGCACGCCGGGACCTGTACCAGGAGATGCTGGTGCAGCTGTGGCGGGCGCTGCCATCCTTCGCGGGACGCTCGCAGCAGGACACGTGGCTCTACCGCGTCGCCCTGAATACCGCGCTGTCGCACCGGCGCCGGCAGGCCGCGCGACGCGAAACGTCGCTGGAGCAGAGCGCCGAGCCGGCGTCCGCGACGCCGGGCGCAGACGAGCGCCTGGAGGCGACGCAGCGACTCGAGCGACTCCATGCGGCGATCGATCGACTCGGCGAGATCGACCGGATGCTGGTGGCCATGTACCTCGACGACCGGAATTACAGGGAGATGGCCGAGGTGCTCGGCATCAGCGAGACGAACGTGGGAGTGAAGCTCCATCGGATAAAGGCGAAACTGGCGGCACTGTTGACGGAGGATGAGCCATGGCACTCGACGACCTGAAGGGCGATTGGCAGGCGCAGCAGGACGCGGAGCTGGTGCGCCTCTCGCCCGACGAAATCCTCTCGTACGTCGCATCGCGGTCGAAGAAACTGGACCGACAACTCCGTTTCCGGGACTGGCGCGAATACATCGCCGCCATCATCGCGCTCGCCGTGATCGCCCCCGGGACGATTCATGCGGGACCTGTGGCGCGAGTCGGACTCGCCGCGCTCACCGGCGCGTTCCTGCTGATGGCGTTCTCGCTCCAGCGGGCGCGGCGCATGCCGGGCGCCGACCAGGCCGACCAGAGCGTGGTGATGGCGCTGCGGAACGAACGCGCCCGGGTGGAAGCGCAGGCGCGGTTGCTCGAGCGCGTGCTGCTGTGGTATGTCGGCCCGATCCTGGTCTCCGTCGTGGTGATTGTCGCGGGGATCGCCGGTGCGTCATTGTTCACCGTTGCCTTCACGATCGTGACGGCGATGCTAGGATTCGTCATCCATCGCCTGAATGCCCACGCGGTCCGCAAGGACCTGCGCCCGCGTCTTGCCGAACTGACGCGGCTCCTCGACGAAGTGGGCGACACCGAATCCACCGGCGGCTGACTCCTGTCCGCCCGACCCGAATCGACGGAGGCACAGTGTACTTTCCCCTGCTTTCTCACGCGATCCTCCCGGCGCTGATGCTTGGCCCGCTGGTGACTCCGCCCGACTCGACGATCGAGCGGCTGATCCGCGAGCGCGTCGACAGCCACCGCAACGCTGGCATCGTCGTCGGGATAATCGACGCGGCCGGCGGCCGGCACGTCTTCCACTACGGGTCGGCCGGCGACGGCGCGCTCCCGCTCGGCCGCAACACTGTGTTCGAGATTGGCTCGGCGACCAAGACCTTCACGGTGGCGCTGCTGGCGCAAATGGTGGCGCATGGCGACGTCGCGCTCGATGATCCGGTGACGAAGTACCTGCCGGCGAACGTGACCCTCTCGCCCAAGGGCCGGCCGATCACGCTTCTCGACCTCGCGACGCAGAGCTCGGGGCTCCCACGCCTGCCGCTGAACATCCGACCGGCAAATCCCGACGATCCGTACGTCGACTACGGTGCGACGCAGCTCTACGCCTTCCTCTCGGGCTTCACGCCACCTCGGGCGCCCGGCGAACAATACGAGTACTCCAACCTCGGCGTCGGCCTCCTGGGCTTCGTGCTGGGACGCAGGGACGGCGACGGGTTCGAGCAGGCAGTCGAACACCGGATCCTCCAGCCGCTCGGCATGACCGACACGCACATCACGCGCACGGCGGACACGCAGCGCCGGTTCGCCACCGGGCACAACCGGGACGGCGACGTGGTCCCGCCCTGGCATTTCGACGCGCTCGCGGGCGCCGGAGCGCTCAGCTCGACACTCGACGACATGATGACGTTCCTGGCCGCCAACATGGATAGCGCGAGCACGCCGCTGGGCGCAGTGCTCTCCGGCACGCACGCCTCGCGCCGGCCGACGACGATTGCGAATACCACGATCGGGCTGGCCTGGCACATCCTCCACGCACACGATACCGACATTGTCTGGCACAACGGCGAGACGGCCGGCTTCCACTCGTTCATCGGCTTCGATCAGGCGCGCCACGTCGGCGTGGTGATCCTCACGAACTCGGCGACGTCGATCGACGACCTTGGATTTCACCTGGTTGACGAACGCAACGCGCTCAATCCGCCGCCGGCGCCGCCGCAGGAACCTCCGCTGGCCCCGTCGCTGCTTCAGCGTTATGCGGGCGCCTACGACATCGCGCCCGGGGCGAGGCTGACGGTGACCGTGGACGGCAACCGGCTGTACGCGCAGCTCACCGGACAGCAGCGGTTCCGGATCTTCGCGACGACGGATTCCACGTTCAAGTGGTCCGTCGTCGAGGCGCAACTCACATTCCAGCGCGACGCGCGCGGCGAGGTGACGGGCGCGGTGCTGCACCAGGGCGGGCGGGACACGCCCATGAAGCGCGTGCCGTAGCGGGCGCGGCGGCAGGGACTCTGTGTCCCGCCGCCGCTCATCGTCGGCGATGTGGTTCCGGGGTTCGCGAAATCAGCGCGTTCCGCGCTCGACAACCATCACCACGAACGAGCCCGGCACCACCGGCGCGCGCCCACGCCGGCCGCCACCGGCGGGCGCGGGCGGTGCCTCCCCGAACTTCGCGCCGGGCAGGTACAGCCGGTGCGTCGTGGGGTCGAGCCCCAGGTTCCTCGATGCGGTCATCGTCGTCAGGGTCTGCGCCACGTGATACGCATCCGGCCCGTCCTGGTGAATCACCGTGAGCGATCCATCCGCCCCGGACGCGAAGATGTCGCCGGTCGAAGGATCGAATGCGGTGCCGTCGACGCCGGATCCGATCGGCAGCGTGGTGATCACCTTGCCCGCCTGATAGTCGGAGACCGCCAGTACGCCGCTGCGGCAGCCGCTGAACAACCGGTGGTTCTTCGTGTCGATCGCCATCGAGACGGGTTGCCTGCACGGCGCGGTGGACCAGCGGCGCGTCACCCGCAGGCCCCTGGCATCGATCTCCACCACCTCGCTGGTGTCGGTGAGGTTTGCGTAGACCTTGCCGTCACCCGCCGACGCGCCGTATTCCGGCTTGCCGCCGAGCGGCACGTTGGTGACGAGCTTGCCGGCAACGGGATCGATCACCGTGGACGAGTGTGCGTCGCCGTTCAACGTGAAGACGCGATTCGACGCCGGATCGTAGACGATGGCATCGGCATCCTCAGCGGCCGGGATCCGGCCGAGCACCTTGAACGTCGTGAGGTCGAACATCACGACGCTGCTGTCGTTGCCTGACGTCGCGAATCCATGCCCCGAGCCGGCGGCAATCGCGGTGCCGTGCGCGCCCTTGATGCCTGTCACTTCTCCCAGGAGCTTGCCGGAGACTTCGTCGACGACCATGACGCGATTCTGGCGGCCGATGAAGATGCGATGCTGCGCGGGCTCCGGAACGACGTAGTCCCAGCTACCGTCGCCACCCAGCGCCCACGTATGGGTGATGCGATACGTCGAGGCGCCCTGGGCGAGGAGCGAGGGCGCGAGCAGGGTCGAGAAGAGCAGGGCGATGCGGCGCATGGCGGCTTCCTGTGCAGGGTCGGAGTCTCGTGCAGGCACTGGCGGTCATGTCGATCGCGCACGATTCGATTCGCACGCCGACGCCGAACCACCCGTCCCGCCGGATCATTGTGCGGGAAGGGATCGTCGGATTGCAAGGACGTTCGTGCGCCTCGATTGTTGCCGCTGCGTGTCAGGTGGCGGACAGCTTTCGAGACTGCCGCCGCGCCTCACTCCGTGAACGTCGTCGACAGCACGCGCCCCTTCAGCGCCACGAACCGCGGGTCGTCCTTCAGCGCGTGAAGCCACGCCGAGTCGTAGTTCATCAGGAAGCGCACGGTGAAGGCTTTCTCCCTGAACGCCTTCTCCAGCCACGACATCGCATTGTCGCGGTCGCCGAGCGCGACGTAGGCGGCGGCGATGAAGCAGGGGTCGACCCACTGGCGCTTCTCCAGTGCCTCCAGCGCGTGGATCTCGGCCAGGGCATCGGCGCGACGTCCCATGCGTGCATAGGTCATCGCGAGCCCGAACGACGGCTGGCCCGTCAGTGCCTTGAAGCGGCGATACGCAGCGACGGATTGGTCCAGGAGGCCGAGCTCGCGGAGCGACGCCCCGTCCCAGGCCTCAGCGTATACCACGGTGGGATCGAGCCGCTTGCTGACGCTGTCCGCTTGCAGGGCATCGGCCCAGCGCCCCCCGAAATAGAGGGCCGTCGATCGAAGCACCGAGGCCATGGGCGAGAGACGGTCGAGCGCGATGAGTCGATCGACCGTCGTGATCGCCTCGGCGGTTTCGCCCGAGATGGCCAGGAAGGTGCCGTACATGAACAGGGCGTCGGGCGAGTTGGGGTTGAGCGCCAGTCCCTTGCGCATCTCCGCCAGCGCCCTGTCGTAGTCCCACAGGCTCGCGCCGATCTCGTAGCCATTCAGCACGTGCGCTTCGGCGAGCATGCTGTCGCTCGCAACGGCGCGCGCCGCCGCCTCCTGGGAAAGCAGGTGCATCTCGTGCGACGGGGCATAGGCGTCGGCGAGCATGTCGTAGGCGAAGGCCATGCCCGCATAGGCCTGGGCGTACTTCGGGTCCAGCGCAACGGCCTCCTTGAAGTACGCCACCGCATTCCGGAGCCCCTGCTCGCTCAGCTTGTTCTTCTCTGCCTGGCCGCGCAGGTAGAGATCGTGCGCCTCGGCGTTGTCGGTCCGGCCGGCGCGGGCCACCGCGAGCGTCATTGGCGAGAGCACGAGGCGCATCTCGCCGGTGATCGCACGCGTGATCTCATCCTGCAGCGCGAAGTTGTCCTTGTTGTCGCGATCGTAGCGGTTCGACCAGAGCAGCTTGCCGTCGGCGTCGTTGAGTTGCATCTGGAGCCTGATGCGCCCTCCCTGCGACTGCAGCTTGCCGGTGAGGAGCATGCGGACGCCGAGCTGCCGCGCGATGTCCCCCGGCGCGTCGTGCGTCCCCTTGAAGCGGAAGGTGCTGAGGTCGCCCGCCACGGTCAGGCCCGGCGTCTGGCGAAGCGCGTTGGCGAGCTCGCTGGTCATGCCGTCCGCGAGGTATTCCCTGGTGGAGTCCCCGCCGACGTTCTCGATGGGCAGGACGGCGAGGGACGGCGCGTCAGCGGCTGCCGTGGCGCGCATCCCGATGCGATGCGAGATGGCGAGCCCCGCACCGCTGCCCACGATGACGATGGCGGCGACTGCGGCAACGCGCCGCCACGGGATCCGGCTGCCTGGGAGCGAGGACGCCGGCGCACCGCCGCTGGTCGCGCCGACGGCGTCGAGGGCGCGGACGATCTCGTCGGCGCTCTGGGGACGGTCGGCTGGCCGCTTCTCGAGGCATCGCATCACGAGGCTCGCGAGCGCGGGCGGGGTGGTCGTGCGGCGGCGCGAGATCTGCTCGGGGGATTCGGACAGGTGGGCGGCGAGCATGGCCTGCGGCGTGCGACCGGCGAACGGTGACTGTCCGGTGATCAGCTCGTAGGCCAGGACGCCCCAGGCGTACACATCGGCGCGGTGATCCACCTGCGGATCGGCGCTTGCCTGCTCGGGGGCCATGTAGGCGGGGGTGCCGAGGGCCATGCCCGCCGAGGTCATGCCCTCGCCGCCGCTGGTGGCGGCTGCGTCGAGGGCCTTGGCGACGCCAAAATCGGTGACCATCGCCGCGCCGCCTGACAGCAGCACGTTGTCCGGCTTGATGTCGCGGTGCACAACGCCGTGCGCGTGGGCGTACGAGAGTGCGCTGGCGACTTCACGCAGGATTCGCACGGCGTCACTGAGTGGGAGCTCGCCATGCTGGGCGAGCCGGGCGCGGAGCGACTCGCCCTCCACGTACGGCATCGTGAAGTACGGCAGGCCGTCGACCTCGCCGGCCGTGAGCAGCGGCACGACGTGGGCATGCTGCAGGCGCGCCGCGATCGAGATCTCACGCCGGAACCGCTCGACGGCGAGCGGTCCCGACATCCCGGCGGGGAGCACCTTCACCACCACGCGGCGGCCGAGCGCCGCCTCGGTGGCGAGGAAGACGTGCGACATTCCCCCGCCGCCAAGCTCGCGCTCGAGGACGTAGGCGTCGCCGAGGGTTTGTTGCAGCCGGTCCCGCAGGGAGGAATCGCTCACGACGGGACAAGAATGTGCCGGAGCACGGGCTGCAGGAAGGGCCGCGCCCGGGGCATTCCGGCGGCTCAGAAGAGCGCGCGCTTGAGTGCGGCCTGATATGCCTTGAACGACGCCCGGCCGTCCTTCGTGAGGCGAATGACGGTGAGGGGGATCTTGCCGCGGTACGTCTTCTCGATTGTCACGTATCCGGCGTCTTCCAGCTTGGCGAGATGACTCGAGAGGTTGCCCTTGGTGAGGCCGGTCTGTTGCTGGAGGTAGAGGAAGTCTGCCGAGAGTGCGCTACGCGCCTCCTGTCCCGCCGCGACCGACAGGTGCCGCGACCGCGCACGACGGCACCGCCGGTAACGGTGACGCCGCCGGAATCGCCTTCCCGCCCCCTTTGGCGATCAATGCGTTCAGCGCCGGGAGGTCCTTCGCGTTGATGTCGCGCCAGGTCGTCACCGCGGTCCGCAACTCCCGGCACCCCGCGAGCCAGGCCGCGTTCATCGCGTCGGTCGGCGCCATGTCGCCGGTGTCGAGCGCATTGAGCTGCCGCACGAGCGCACCATTGACCGACACGAAGCTTGGAGCCGCCGCGCCGCCGCCTCGGCCCCCGAAGCCCCCGCCGCGTCCGCGTCCGCCTACTTCACCGCCCACCGCGGCGAGCTTCGTCTCCAGCGCCGTAGCCGCCTCGGCGACGTCTGCCGGAGGGTTCGATCCCGAGAGCGCCGCCACCGCACCGCGCATCGCCTCGACCTGCTCGTGCGCGTCATACGCCTCGCGGATCCCGTCGTAGATCTTCATCTGCAGCGCGAATTGCTGGCGCAGGTCAGCGAGGGTGGCCGGCGAGCGCGGGTCGTTGCGCACGGAGACCGTCTGCGTGTACGCCTTGCCGTCGACGGTGAGCTTCACCGTGTACGTCCCGGGCAGTGCGAGCGGTCCTTCGGGTGAGGGTGGTGTCTCGCCGGGATTCGCGTTGATCTCGAAGCTGTGCGAGAACGCCGGCGGGTCGTCGTAGCGGATGTCCCAGTTGATGCGGTTGGTGCCGGCGTCCGCGGGCATCCGGAACGGCGGGGCGATCCAGAAGTTCGGTTCGGTGGGCCGCGCCGCCTCCTCCACCGGGGCGACGGCCGCGCTCGACATGTGACGCACGATCTTCCCCGAGGCATCGATCACGTCGAGGGTCACGTCACCCGACGGCTTCGCGCCCAGGTAATAGTAGATGACGGCGCCATCCGGCGGATTGAGCGCGTGCGGGACCTCGGGCGGGAAGGGCGTGTCCTGGTTCACGTTGCGCCGTACGCGCACGGCGTCGCCGGGCTTGAACAGGTGGGCGGGCTCGCCGGCGATCGCCGGCGTGATCTGCCGGAGCGGTGAGATGTCGTCGAGGATCCAGATGCCGCGCCCGTAGGTGCCGACGACGAGGTCGTTGTCCTTGAGCGTCATGTCCCGGTACGATGTCGTCGGCAGGTTGAGCATCAGCGACTGCCAGGTGTCGCCGTCGTCGAACGAGACGTAGAACGAACTCTCGGTGCCTGCGAAGAGCAGGCCGGCCTTTTTCGTGTCGGCGCGGATCACTCGGGCGAAGCTCCCGTTAGGCTGGCCAGTCGCGAAGCCGTTCACGATCGGCGACCAGGTCTTCCCGAAGTCGCGCGTGCGGTAGAAGTGCGGCGCATAGTCGCCCACGCCGTGGCCGTCGACGGCGGCGTACGCCGTGCCCGCGCTGTGGTGCGATGCCTCGATTGTCGAGATCACCGAGCGGTTCGAGTCCGGCAGGTCCGGAATGGAGACGTCAGCCCACGTCCGTCCGGTGTCGCGGGTGAGCTTGATGAGGCCGTTGTTGGTGCCGACCCAGATCGTGCCTGGAGCGACGGTCGACGGCGAGAACGACTCGATGAGCCCACCGGCCGCACCGCCGCCGCGCCCACCGCGGCCTCCGCGTCCGACCAGTGAATCGGGCGGCGGCGTCACTCCCTTCGGGTAGCCGAGGTCAGGGCTCAGCTTCTTCCAGTGTTTCCCACCGTCGGACGTAGACATCAGGTACTGGAACCCTGCCAGGAGCTGGTGCTGGTTCCATGGCGCGAACATGATCGGGTTGGACGACGTGGCGCGGAGCCTCGCACCCGGATCGACACTCGGACTCACGTTGATGGTCTGCTCGCTCGGGTAGCTGATCCTGATGATGCCCGATCCGCTCGCGTACACCATGTTCGGGTTGAGCGGGTCGGCGATGATCGTCCCCCACTCCCATCCGCCAACGGGATTCCAGTCGAGCGGCGTGATGGCGCCGAAGTTGCCGCGGCTGCGCGTGCGGATGGCGCCCGCATCCTGCTGCGGGGCGTAGATCCAGTACGGGTACGAGTTGTCGGTCGAGAGGTGATAGACCTGTTCCATCGGCTGGTTGTACCAGAGGCTCCACGTGCGGCCGCCATCCAGCGTGATCGTCGCCCCCTGGTCGAGACCGAGGAAGATGCGCTGGCCGTTGGTGGGATCGATCCACATCTGCTGCGGGTCGTCACCTCCGGGCGCACCCTTGAATCCGGTGAACGTCTGGCCGCCGTCATGCGAGACGTAGCTCGACGTGCTGATCGTGTAGACGAGATCGGGATTCTGCGGGTCGACGTAGACGCCGCTGTTGTAGCCGCCCTGGCCGTTGGAGATGCGGCGGTCGTCGGCCGCCATCTGTCGCCAGTTCGCGCCGCCGTCGTCCGAGCGATAGAGCCCGAAGTTGCCGATGAGGTACATGCGCTGCGCGTTGGTGTGCATCGCGACCGCGACCGACGTGCGCCCGGCGAGGCGGGGCAGGCCGCCGCCCGTCAGTTCATGCCAAGTGAGTCCCCTGTCGGTGGACTTGTAGAGCGCGGTTCCTGTCGGACCCGTCTGCGCGGCGGCGCCGCCGCCGCCGCCGCCGCGTCCGGCTCCCGGGGCGCTGTAGTGGCGCACCGTCGTCGCGAGGATCACGTCAGGCACATCCTGCGCCCAGGCGAGCTTCTGGATCCCTGTCTCGTCGTCCACGTAGAGCGTCTTCGTCCACGTCGCTCCGCCGTCGGTGCTGCGGAAGACGCCGCGCGTGTCGCTCTTCTCGTGGATGTTGCCCTGTGCGGCGATCATCACGAGGTTGGGATCGCGGGGATCGACCAGGATCGAGGGGATCTGCTTCGTCTGCTCGAGTCCGAGGTGCCGCCAGGTCTTTCCGGCGTCGGAGGACTTGTAGACGCCGTCTCCTTCATTGATGCCGCCGCCGGTGATCAGGTCGCCCATGCCGACGTAGATCACGTTGGTGTCGGACGGGGCGACCTCGATCGACCCGACCGAAGGCGATTCCTTCACAGAATCGAAGATCGGATACCACGTGGTGCCTGCACTCGAAGTCTTCCAGACGCCGCCGAGTGGCAGGCCGGCATAGAAGACGCCGGGTTCGCCGATAGCCCCGGTCACCGCCGAGATGCGTCCCCCGCGAAAGGGGCCGACACTGCGCCAGACGAGCCCGGCCAGGAGGCTCGGCTCGACGGGGCGCCGCGCACCGATGCTCGCGAGGGCGAGGCCGCCGAGTCCGAGGTATGTGAGCTGACGCATGATACGTGCGCGGGACAGCATGTGAGTCACTTCGTCAGAGAGGCTTCGAGGAGAGCGGGGACGCGTCCGGACAATCTGTGGTCGCCGCCGGATAATGAGCGCCGCATGGCGCCGGGGATAGTATGGAGGCGACGGCGGGACCTGTCGGTGCGCGACGGACGGTGCGGATGGGGCCGGCAGTGCCGGTGCTGGCGGGCGTCGTTGTGGACGCGAACGCCGGGCTGGCCTCAGCGGGCGGCCCTTAACCACGACTCCGGTCAGCGCTTCAACCAGATCACCATCGTCACCTTGCCCTGCCGGTTCGCGCGCGGCGCGACGACCTTGGGATCCTTCTTGATCGGCGCGAAGATCCAGCTGTCGGAGCATCCGGCCATCGCCAGCGAGCCCGTGTAGTCGCTGCCGGGACCGTAGACCTCGATCGCCTCGACCTGGTCGACGCTGATGTCGGTCAGGGCGGCACCGCTACCACCATTGATGATGACGCAGCCGGGAGTGTTCAACATCTTCGAGCGCAGGAGCGCGGAAAAGTACACGGCGTCGTGCAGGTTCGACTGCCCTGTCTCCTTCAGCTGCGCCCGGGTCATCAGGGTCGAGCGATTGCCGAACCAGTGCGATCGGTCCTCGAAGTCCGCCAGCGCGATCGCACGGCGATTCGCACCCTTCCCGGTGGACGGGTCCATCATCATCGCCACCTCGACCGTGCTGCTCTCGGGGACGGTCACCGACAGCATCCGCGTCTCGTACCTGTCGGCCTTCGCCAGCACGACCTGCGGTCCGGCATCCACGCCGTCGGTGAGGGCAAACTGCCCGTTCTTCCCCGTGGTGGCGCGCGCGTGCGTGCGGAGCACCTCGACAGTCGCCGAGTCCACCGGTCGCTGGCTCAGGTGGGCCACCACCAGGCCGATCACTCCCACGCGCACCCCATGCACGCGTACCGTGTCCAGGCTCGATGGGAGCCGGCGCATGACGACGTCGAGGCGGCTCGAGCGATTGCCAACGATCGACCCCAGGTCCTGCGGATAATAGCCGATGTGCTGGAACCGCAGCTTGTGAATGCCGCGGCCGACGTCGCGAAAGACATAACGTCCGTCATCGTCCGTGCGGGCGCTGCGCGACGGGTGGCGGTCGAGATCGAGCAGCACCTCCACCTGGGGAACGGGGACGCCCGCTTCATCGCGCACGGTGCCGGAGATTCCGGGCGCTTGCCCTCGCGCCGCCGCAATCGGCATCAGCATGGCACAACTCAGGACTGCGACGAACCACCGATTCATGCGCGTTGTCCCCAGGACCGGTCGGATCCCGCCAGCGAGCTCACCGTGCGACGGCTCGATACCCGCCCCAGTGTACGCGGGTTCCGATTGATAACCGTCGTGGCCCCAGAACCGCCCGCGTTCTCAGTCGGGCTTCCGCACGTCGACGGGCTTCTCGCGAGTTGAATCGGCCAGCACCTGCCGGAATGTCGCCGCCTTGTCTGGCTCCCCCAGCGCCGCGTACTCGTCGGCCAGGTCCTGCCGCGCCCCCTGGATGTACGCCGTCGATGGGCTCTGCTGCCTGAGCAAGATCTCGTAGCCGCCGCGGCTCTCCGCTTCCGCGTCGGCGAACCGGCCGTTACGCAGCAGCGCCCGTCCGAGCTTGATGCGGGCAATCGCCGTGTTCATGTGGTCCGCCGACAGCGTTGCCGTGAACCGTGCAATGGCATCGCGAAAGTACGCCTCTGCCTGACGGTACTGCTTCCGGTCGAGGTACACGCCACCCAGGTTCGACGACGCGATGCCGATAAGGTAGTGCTTGTCGTGATAGAGTGTCTTGTAGATGTCGGCCATCCGCCGGAAGTCGGCCTCGGCGTCGTCGAGGCGTCCCTGTTGCTGCGCCACGTGCCCCAGCTCGTTCAACGTCGACGCAACGCGAGGATGCACCGGGCCGTAGACGCGCTCCTCGATGCGCAGCGCCTCCTGCAGCATCGGCTCGGCCTCGTCCAACCTCCCCTCGGCGACGACCGCGCGGCCGAGCATCGTCAGGTCGGAGGCAATCTCGTAGTGATTGTCGCCGTAGAACGGCCTGTTGATGTCCAGCGCGTCGCGATAGTAGCGCTCGGCCTCGTCGTACTTCCCGCGCTGGAAGGCGATCGCGCCGAGGTTGATGAGCGCATCGGCCACGAGCGGGTGGCGGTCCCCGTGCAGGTGTCGCTGCATGCCGAGGATGACGCGGTTGAGCGAGTCGGAGACGTCGTAGTGGCCGAGGTAGAAGTGCGTGTTTGCGAGCTCGGACATGCTCGCGGCGAGTTCGGGCGTGGTGTCGTGCGATGCCGACCGGAGGCGCACGACGTCGGCCAGGACGGGGATCGCGCCGTCGTAGTCCCCGCGGTCCTCGCGCACCTGGCCGAGGGCCGTCATGGCGCGGATCACGGTGGGGTCGTCAGGCGCCAGGACCCGGCGGCTCATCGCGAGCCCGTCGTCGAGCAGCCGTTCCGACGAGTCGTACTGCGCCTGGGCGTCGCGCAGGCTGCCGAGCGCAATGAGGCTGGAGGCGATATCGGCGTCGTCGCCGCTCGCGAGCCGCCGCCGGATGGCAAGCGACGCCCGGAGCAGCGAATCGGCTCGTTCCAGTTTGCCGAGTTTCTGGTAGATCCCGCCGAGCGTCTCGAGGAGCGCCGCCTGCGTGCCGGGCTCGCCGTCCAGGCCGCGCGCCTGGTGGACGCCCTGCTCCAGGAGGGCGACGACGTGCAGGCTGTCGGCCGGCCCGACGGTGGCGTCGCCTCCCTGGAAGAGGTCGAACATGAAGCCCTGGATGCGCTGGGCGCGCGCCGCCTGGGCGACGGCCGCGTTCCGGGCCCTCGTCAGGCGCACCGTGTAGAATGTGACCAGGCCGACGACGGCCAGGAAGACGACGGCCGCGGCGGAGACCGCACGCCAGTTGCGCCGAACGAACTTGCCGGCGCGATAGCGCAGTGAGTCGGGGCGGGCCTCCAGCGGCTCGCCGTCCAGGAAGTGATCGACGTCGCGGACAAGTGCGTCGACCGAGGCATACCGGCGCTGCGGGTCCTTGTGCATCGCCGTCAGGCAGAGCACGTCGAGGTCGGCCCAGGCGCTACGCCCGATGTCGGCGGGCGAGAGGCCGGCCCTGGAGTCGCGCTGCCGCGCCGCAATCGACGGCCGCGGCGGCTCCTCAGCCACGATGATCGACTCGGCCTCGCCCGGCGTGCGGTCGGAGAGGTCGAACGGGAGCCGCCCGGCCAGCAGCTCGTAGAGCACCACGCCGAGCGCGTAAACGTCGGTGTGGATCCCGACGCGTCCGCCGCGCACCTGCTCCGGCGCCGCGTAGGCCGGGGTCATGAGGCGCACCCCGGTGCGGGTGACGTCCGACGTGCCGTCCGCTGTCTCGAGCTGCTTGGCGATACCGAAGTCGAGGAGCTTCACCGCACCGGAGGCGGTGACGAGGATGTTCGACGGCTTCAGGTCGCGGTGGACGACAAGGTGGAGGTGCGCGTGCAGCACCGCCTCGCAGACCGCGCGGAAGAGCGCGAGGCGTTCGCGCACGCGGAGTCCGTGGCGCCGGCAGTACTCGGTGAGCGGCACGCCTTCCACGTACTCCATCACGAACCAGGGCGTCCCGTCGGGGAGGACGTCGGCGTCGAACAGGCGGGCGATGGCGGGATGGTTCAGCTGGGCCAGGGTGCGCTGCTCGGCGGCGAATCGTGCCCGCCGCGCGGGCGACAGCCATGCGTCGCGCAGGATCTTGATGGCCGCCTCGCTCCCGAGGTCGTCGCGCACGGCGAGGTAGACGACGCCCATGCCCCCCTCGCCGAGCACTCTCGTTATGCGGTAGGGACCGAAGTGC
Source organism: uncultured Gemmatimonadaceae bacterium (assembly GCA_963761075.1). Lineage (GTDB taxonomy): Bacteria > Gemmatimonadota > Gemmatimonadetes > Gemmatimonadales > Gemmatimonadaceae > CAVXFN01. The sequence goes on along the minus strand of CAVXFN010000004.1, from coordinate 3,447,284 downwards.
CGGGAGAGGAGGGCAGGGGGCACCGTGTCGTCGAGGACGTCGCCCGCCGCCCGGGCAATGCCGCGGTCGAGCAGCGAGTCGTGCCGGGCGTCCTCCTCGAGCAGCGACAGGACTTCCGCGGCGAGGTCGTCGTCGCCGGCGCACTGCTCGTCGAGGAACGCGCGGCGCTGCGCCTCGTCGAGGTCGGCCGCCGCGTGGAAGAGGCCCTGGATGCGCTCCCAGCGCTCGGCGTCCATGGCCACCCGCCGCTCGCCTCAGCTCGCGCGCCGGAGCTCGCGGGCGAGCCAGGCCCGCGCGGCCCGCCAGTCACGCTCGATAGTGGCTTCGGAGACCGAGAGCAGCTCCGCGGTCTCGGCGATGTCGAGGCCTCCGAAGAAACGGCTCTCGACCATCATCGCCTGGCGCGGATGGATGCGCGCGAGTTCCTCCAGCGCGTCGTCGAGGGCGATGAGTTCGTCGCCCGTGGTGACGGGTTGGTCGACGGCTTCCTCGAACGTGACCAGGGCGATGTCCGGGCCGCCGCGCTTCGTCGCCTTGCGTCGGCGCGCCGCCTCGATGAGCACCTGGCGCATGGCGCGGGCGGCGATGCGCTTGAAGTGAAGTCTCGAGGTCGACGCGATGCCCGGTGTGGCGGCCAGCTTGAGCCAGGCCTCGTTGACGAGCGCCGTCGGGTTGAGCGTGGCGCCGGGGTCGGATCGGCGCACGCTCTCGGCGAGGCGTCGCAGCTCCTCGTAGGTGGCGCTGAACAACTCGTCCAGCGCGCGCCGTTCATCGGCGGGCAGGCCGAGGTCCGCTCCGGTGAGCCCGTGCGAGGTCCGTGGTTCCCGAGGCGCCATCAAACGTCGACCGTCCGCCTGTCGGTGGTAGGGTACTCCCCACGATGCCACGCCGCCGGCGCGGTCGTGGGGGCTCGCTCCGGCCGGGTCGGATAACGGTACTGCCCGGTGCGCCGCTCCGGCAGACCACCGCGCGTTCATCGGGTGACGTCCGGAAAGGCCCGACATGCTCGTGTCGACGAGGGGGAGCGCCGGACGCGGCGGACGACCGTGAATCCGCGCGCGATACTCGCGTCCGAGTACGCCGACGCCGGACTCTCGCATCCGCGCACGTGAGCGCCCGGCTCGCGCGTCCGCGCATGAGATCACCCGGCTCTCGCGTCCGCGCACGCGAGCGCCCGACTGTCCCACCCGCGCATGCTGGCGCCCGAAGCTGCCAGCCGCGCGTGCCAGCCTGCGATGCTTGCAACCCGACGGGCCGAGGTGTGGCCAAGCGACGCACTGTTTTCGGCCGGAGTCGTGCCTCCGGCCTGCTCTCAGAGACTGACCCTTGACGGTGCGTCCGGGAAGGCGTGTTTTGGGATCGGCGAACCGATGCGCGCGGCCGCCGGGGCCGAATCAACGCAATGCGGCCGCTCGCGACCCCGCTCGACGGAGGTGGCAATGCTGCACGCTCCACGATGGGCTGTCGTCGCTGCACTGTCCGCGATTGCCGTGGAGGCGCCTGAGGTTGGCGCGCAGTCGGCCCCCGCGCCCCTCATCCTCACGCGCGACCTCCGGATCGATGCCACCGAACAGGACCTGAGCCCCATTGGCTGGCTCCTCGTTGCCCGCAACGGCACGATCGTCGCGGCGCAGCCGCAGGACAACCTGCTGCGCTACTTCGACGGAAAGGGGACCCCGCTGGGAACGTTTGGCCGGGGCGGCGCGGGACCAGGAGAGTTCAAGTCACTCGGATTGCGTGGATGGGCTGGAGACACGCTCTGGGTTGGCGACATTTCGACGCGCCGGCTCACGCTCGTCGGCCCGGACCGGAAGCTCGCCACGACGGTGCCATTCCCGACCGCGGTGACTGTGGGGCCGTCCGCAAAGGCGCCGCTCCCCTCGCTCGCCTTCATCATCCCGCAGTCGTATCAGCGCGATGGCTCGATGCTCGTCAGCGCGCTGGCGGGAAAGGGCGCCGACTGGACGGAATGGACGAGTGCGGACAACAAGGACGCGACGCCGATCCTTCGTGTGTCGGGCGAGGGGGTCCTCGATCGCATCGTCGCCTGGCGCCCGAGTTTCCACTGCAGCGTCTCGATCGAGATCAAGGGCGGGACCGGGTCGATGTCCATTCCGTTCTGCGCCACGCCGCTGCTGGCGTACAGCGACGACGGGGGCGGCGTTGCCCAGGTCTCCATGGAGAACGCGACGGGGCGGAGCGCCCGCTACCAGCTCACTGTCGTGCGTGACAAGGGTGACACCGTGTTCTCGCGAACGTACGCGTACGCGCCGCAGGCGATCCCGCGTCAGGCGGCGGACAGCGCCATCGCGGCACGCTCCCGGATGCAAGGCGGCGCGTGGATCGACGCGGTGAAGAAGATGACGATCCCGCCCACGTATCCGCCCGTGAGCCGGGTGCTGATTGGTCGCGACGCCACCGTCTGGCTGGAGTCGTATCCCACGGGCGCCACGCGGTCGTGGACGGTGCTCGACGAACACGGGAACCCCGTCGCCACGGCGACGGTGCCGAGAAACGTGGCGCTGCAGGTCGTGAGCCTCGATGCGGTGTGGGCCATCGAGACCGACGAGGACGGGTTGCAGAGCATCGTGCGGTTTGCGGTTTCACGCCGGGGATAGCCAGGAGACATCGATGCATCGGCAACTCATGCGGGTCTCGCTCATGATCCTGGCGGCGGCGGGTGTCGCATCGGCGGACGCCTGTGGTGGCTCCCGTGCGGCGGGCGCGGCATTCACCACGCGCGACTCGTCAGGCGTCACCATCGTGGAGAGCCGGCGACCGCTGCGCGACTCGGCGTGGCGCCTCACGCCGGCGCCGGTCACCCGCATCGGGTCGGTCGCCGGCGATGATCCGGCGCAGCAGTTCACGTCCGTCCAGCACGCGCGACGACTCTCCGATGGGCGGGTCGTAGTGGTGGACGACGAGGGAGTGGAACTGCGCTGGTTCGACGCTTCGGGACATCACCTGCGCACCGTGACGCGCCGTGGCAGCGGCCCCGGGGAGTTCCGCTACGTCTCCGCGCTCTGGCGCCTCCCGGGTGACAGCGTCGCGCTGCAAGGGGGGACGGGAATCAAGGAGGCGATATTCACGCCAGACGGGGACTATGTGCGTGAGGAGGCGCTGGACTACCTGCGCTTCCGCGCGATGGGGCACTTCGGCGAGTGCGGCGGCCCACCGCTTCCGGACCGATCGCTTCTCGTCTGCATGGAGCTCCCGGGTGCGACGCCGCTCCCACCCGATCCCGGACCCGGCTACCTCCGGCACATGATGCGCTTCGTGCGGGTGCCGTGGACGCTCGACTCCATGGTCCCGCTGGGCCTCGACGGCGGGATCGAGCAATACGGTGTGGACCTCGGGCAGAAGTGGACGAACTTCGTCGTGCACCCGTTCCACTCGCGCAGCCTGACGGCGGCGGGGGGAACGCCGATGCGCATCGCTATCGTCACCAACCCGGAATACTCGGTCGAGGTCTGGCGACCGGACGGGACGCTCGAGCGCATCCTGCGGCGCCCCGATGGCCGCCGGGCGCCGACAAGCGCCGAACGCAGCGCGGCCGACTCCGAGCTGCGCGCGCGGGAGATGCGTGGCCCGAATGCCGATCCCGTGCTCGCCGACAAGGTCGTGAGCGCGGTGCCGGTTCCGGAACTTCTCCCGGCCGCCGTGGACCTGGCCGTGGCCCCCGGCGGCGAGGTGCTCGTCATGCGCGAGGGGTGGCTCGTGCCGCAGCAGGCGTCGCTTGTCGACGTCTTCGACGCCGAAGGTCGCTGGCTCTGCACGCTGCGCCTGCCGCCGCGGTTCCGCATGCTCGACGTCGGCGACGACTACCTTCTTGGCGTGCGCTATGACGAGAGCGACGTGCCGTTCGTGGAGGTGTATGGGCTGAGCAAGGTCGGGTGAGTGGGCGCGGTGCGGGTGAGGGCGCGACTCGGCGTCGGTGACGCGCCCGGCCAGCCATGGCGCGGCGCCCACGTTATGCTGCACATCCAACGCGGGCAATCGCCGATCGCCCTACCCGCGCGATCGTCGATCGGTTCCTGTCCGTCAGTCGCGCGCGGGCAGCGTGGGATCGAGGCGCGCGGGGAGCAGTGCGCTGCGCAGGAGGGCCACGTCGGTCCGCGTCAGCGCGCGGGTCGCGAAGAGCGCCGCGATCGACAGCGCCCCCAACGCGGCCAGTTCCAGGACGACGCCCCATCCATGACTGGGCACCGCAGCCGACGCGACGTAGCCGCCCGCGGCGACGAGCAGCGTCACAAGCAATGGCCGCAGTGCGACACGGGCGCCGAACAGTCGCGACGCGACGGCGAGACTCGATATGGCGCCGACAGCCCCCGCAGTCATGGTGACGAGCGCGGCGCCGCGCGCTCCCAGCCGCGGGATCACCGCGAGGTCGCCGCCGAACGCCGCCGCGAGCACGGCGGTCGCGAGGACGAGCGTCCATGCCGGCTTGCCGGCCGCGATGAACGCTGAGACGGCCACGTTCATGCCCACGTAGCAGATGACGGCGACGAGCAGGGGACCGAGCAGGGATCCGGCCGCGGCGAACGGCGCCCCGAAGACGAACGACGCAACGTCGGCGCCGCTCCCCGCGGGAATGGCGACCAGCGGGAGGAGCAGCGTCACCGCCCGGATGCCCTGCGCGAGGTGCTGGCCGGCCTCGACCGTGGCGCCGGTGCTCGTCAGGCGCGCCATCCGCGAGGACAGCACCGGGACGACGGCGGTCGAGACGAGGTACGGCAGGAGGGCAAGTTGCTGCGCCGCGCCATACACCGCCGTCACCTCGGGCGAAAGGATCAGGCGCTGCACCATGAACAGGTCGACGCGCTCGAACAGGCGCATGAAGATGGCCGCGCCGAACAGTGGCCATGCGAACGCAAGCACGCGCGAGACCGGATACGTTCGGTCGTGCCACCACGACGGGCGCACTCCGGCGCGGCAGATCGCCAGCTCCACGACTGAGGCGCCGACCTGCGCCAGCAGGGCGCCCCGCACCGAGAGCCCGAGCGAGACGAGCCCCACCACGAGGGCCAGCCGGGCGACCGAGCGTCCGCCGGCGGCCAGTGCGCGCACGCGATAGCGCCCGATGCCCACCGCCACCTGCCGGTGCGCCTGCGCCAGGCAGAAGAGCGGCACGTCGAAGGCGAGGATGCGGAAGCCGGGCGCGATGCCCGGGGCACCTAACGCGGACGCCAGTGGGCCGGCCCCCGCCAGAAGCGCCCCGCCCACCACGAGCCCGGCCACGCCGTGCAGCCAGACGATCGTGGCCGCCGCCGGGGCCCAGTCGCCGGACTCCGCCACCAACTGCACCGTGGCGCGGGCGAAGAGCGACGTGACGCCCCACTCGAGCCACGTCACCACCGCGATGAGCAGGACGTAATCGCCGTACAGCCCGACGCCGAGCCGGCGCGAGAGGAATGCGACGATCAGCAGCCCCACAGGCACCATCAGTGACTCGGCGCTGAAGATCTCGACCGAGCCGCGCACCGCGTGCACGGTGTCCGAGCGATGCGCGCCGGTCACGACGGGCCTCCGGCGTGCCCGCGGTGAGACGCCGGCCGCACGGCGGCGGCGGCAAACCCAACGGCCGACGCAGCCTGGGAGAGCAGCAGGAGCAGCGACTGCCGCAGCGGCGCGGGCTCGCCGCGCGTGAACGGTGCCGCCAGCATGCCGCCATAGAAGCGTGGGGACTCCAGTCCGACCCGCCGTCGGTGGCGTCGCGCGCGGGCGCGGTGGAATCGCCACGCACCTTCGCCGTAGCGCAGGTGCTGCCGCACGAACCCGGGAAAGTCCAGCGACGGCGCGTGGTGGACAATGGCGCCGGGCGCATACACGAGCGGGTGCCCCGCATGGCGACACCGGTCGGACCAGTCGCGGTCCTCCGACGCGAAGGGAAAGCTCGCGTCGAACCCGCCGAGCGAGCGGAAGACCTCGGCGCGGACGGCGAGGTTGTTCGTCGTGAAGAACGGGAGTAGTCCGCGCCGTTCGACGTGATAGTACTGGTAGAGAAAGTCGAGCAGCGTGTGGTTGGCCTGCGAGAACGGGTTGTCGGGGAGGGCATTGACGACACGCCCGCCCACGGCCGCATCCGGGTTGCTGGCGAGGGTCCGGGTGAGCGCATCGAGCCACCCGGGATCGGCGGTGCAGTCGTCGTCAATGAAGGCGAGGACGTCGCCATTGGCTGCAGCCGCTCCCGCATTCCGCGCGGCGGCAGGGCCTCCCTGCGGCACCGCCAGGCTCGTGATCGTCAGGCACTGCGCCCGCGCGCCCTCCATCACGGTGGCGACACCGTGGCCGCCGTCGTCCACGAGGATCACCTCGAAGCGCTCGCGCGGATACGAGAGGGCCGCCAGCGAGTCGACGCAGCGTGCCAGCGCCGTCGAGCGCTTGTGCGTGGGGACGACGACGCTTGCGAACGGTGAGGCGGCGGTGCTCATGCGGCGCGAGCGGACCGGCGCCCCCTCGGCTCGTTGCGACGGAATTCCCAGTCCACGAGCGTGGCGCGCGAGCGTCCCGCGCCCGTCAGGCAGCCCGCGAACTGGCCGGCTGCGTCCACGACGAGGCCCGCCAGCAGGGTCGGGGCCACGCGGGCGATGAGCCCACGCGGGAGTCCCGCCGCGAGGGCCTGCGCCAGGTGTCGTCGCAGCCGCACGAACGGGACGAGCGGCGTGGCCGCGGCGAAGGCCACGCGATGTACCAATGACCACTCGGTCGCCCGTGTGGCGGCAAAGACCCGGCCCGCGTGGAGGCTCACGAAGAGCCACGTCCCCCAGCGCTCGAAGTTCGTGTGCGCCACGCGCGCGCGCGCATCCTGGTAGAGCCGGTGGCCGTGCGACCGCAGCTCCCACTGGAGGGGTGTCTCCGATTCCATCAGCCGGGCGAGTGCATCGCCCAGCGGCAGCAGCGCCGCGCGCTTGTAGCTGGTGTTGTGGCCAGGCAGGTGATCGCGCTCCGCGGATGTCCCCGGTGCCAGCCACGGCCCGTAGCCCATCAGCAGGTCGGCCCAGCTCACCAGCGTCACCGGGTTCGCGTTGTCGACGACGGGACCCACCGCCGCCCATTCGCCGCGATGCGCGTCGAGCAGCGCCCGCGCCCATCCCGGCTGCGGAAAGCAGTGATCCTCCCCGAAGGCGATGACAGGCGCGCGCGCCTCGCGCACCGCCGCGGCCCGCGCGGCGCCGCTCCCTTCCGCGAAGTCGACGACGATCACGCGCACGGAGTGAAAGGGGCGCACCGCGCCGTCGTCCAGGGCCACGGCGCCGGCGTCGGGAGCAAGCACGAGCAACTCGATCTGCGAGGCCTCGTCCTGCGCCGCGACGTGGCTCACGGTCCGGGCAATCGTCGCGAAGGTGTCCGGCGTCAGCAGGGCGACGGTGAGCGCCGGTGCGCCGTCCGCGAGAGGCATCTACACCGGATCCTGCTGCAGCGCCGACGCGCGCGCCATGGTGATCGCGGCGAGCGCGCGCCAGCCGTCATCGAGGCTGGGCTGCGGCTGGCGGCCGGACCGCACGCCGCCCAGGAACGACAGCATGGCATCGCGATACGACGGCTCCTCGCCCGGTGCGCTGCGCTTCTCGAGACCATACCGGATGGCGCCCACCTCGCGCATGAGGTGACGCGCCGCGGAGACCAGCCCGCCGCCGGCGACCTCCGGTACGCGTTCGAGCACCAGGGAGTCGTAGCGATTGACGACCAGCTTGCCGCGTGTGCCGTACACCTCGAAGCGATCCTCCTCGACGGTGCCGTAGCAGCAGAGCATCTGCACCCGGGGGCCGCGGGCGAGCGTGAGCTGCAGCATCGCTGCCTCGTCGGCGCCGCGGTTCGACCAGGTCAGTGCGCGGGCGCTGACAACCTCGGCGTCGAACAGGAAACGGCAGAGGTCCACGTGGTGCGAGGCCAGCTCCAGCAGCGCGCCCCCGCCTGACGAGGGTGACAGCCGCCAGGTCGCGTCGCCCGGCCAGCGCGCGGTGAGCGCACTGCGCACGGCGACGACGGCGCCGATGGTGCCCGCGGCAAGTGCCGCGCGCAGGTCCAGGTAGAGCTTGTTGAAGCGGCAGTTGAAGCCGATCACCCCGACGGTCCCGGCGCGGCGCCAGGCGTCCACGATCGCCTCGGCGTCGTCAGGCGTCGCCGCGATCGGCTTCTCGAGGTAGACGTGCAGCCCGCGCGCGAATGCCGCCAGCGCCGCTTCCCGGTGAAGCGGCGTGGGCAGCGCGATCACGACGGCATCGAGGTCCGGCAGCGCGAGCAGCTCCCCCGCGTCGGCGACGACGCGCGCTTCGGGCGCCATTCGAGCCACGCTCTCCCGTGCCGTCGCGTCGGGGTCGGCGATGGCCATGACGCGTACCTCGGGCGCCGCGAGCAGGTTCCGCAGGTGCGCCAGCCTGACGATGCGGCCGCCGCCGAGGATGCCGATACGGATCACGAGGGGAAGTTGGCCGCGGGGCGGTGCGAGGGGGAGGGGCGCGGACGCGAAGGGCAGACGGATCGCCGGCGGAGTCGTCACGCGGGGCTGCACCAGTGCGGCGCCCCGGGCGCCGGGGAGAGGTGGACCCGCGCGGCGGCTGGTTGGAGGCCTCTCGTGCCCCCGGCGGGCCTGCATTCGTCGATTCCATGCGGCCGTCGCGCGCGGCAAGGGCACTGCGCGCCACTCACCGGGTGCGGCCACTCGGGCCCCCCGACCTTCACGCGCCATCTCAATGAAGAAGCTCCTCGGACTCGTCGGCTCCACCGTGGGCGGCTCGATAGGGTGGTGGCTCGGTGCCTTCGTCGGCACGATGACCGCGTTCATGGTCAGCATGGTCGGCACCGGCGTGGGCCTGTACGCCGGACTCTGGGTGGTGCGGGAGTACCTCGAGTAGCGGGCAGCTCGGGCCACGTGCCTCGGTCCCGGCGCCGGCGCTGCGGCGGTACGCTCGAGTAACGGGCACTTCGGCCACCTGCCTTGGTTCCGGCACGGGCGCTGCGGCAATCGCAAGCCGCCTTGACGGTAGCCGGGCGGCGCCGGCGTCGTGCGGACCATCGTGCCCTCGGTGCTGCCATGTGGGGAGCGTCGATCTCCAATGCACGACAGGCCCCGGAAATCCGGAGCCCGTCGCGCTCGTTGTGCGCTGCGTCACCCTGACGCGCCGCTACTGGCAGAATGCCGCACCGCCCCCTCGTCCACCGCGCCCCGCCGCAGGCGCGGGCGCCGCGGACCCGAACGGCCAGACGTTGTCCGATGGATCGCGATCCGGGAAGCGGCAGTACGGATCGAGCGTGATCTTCCGGATGCGACCGCCGCCGAAGTCGAGCGTCGCCGAGTACGTGCGGTTTCCGTTGAACCAGACGTCGACTGGAAACGTGACGATCGCCGTGAGCGGGTTGAGCATGGTGGAGTTGGCCATCGGACGGACGGGCGGGCTGTCGGGGGCGAACTCCACCTTGAGCACCACGGGTGAAGGCATGCCGCCGTCCTGCCGCACTGTCACGATCGTCCGCGTCGCTCCCGGTGCCACCTTCTGGATGGAGCCGTCCACGCGCTCGGTGGTGAACAGCCAGTAGTACCAGAACCAGCCGAGGTCGAGGTTGAGCGAGCGGCTCATCGAGAACATGTAGTCCCATGGCGACGGGTGCTTGAAGCGCCACGCCCGCGCGTACTCGCTCTGCGCGCGCCAGACCGCGGTGTCTCCCACGATGCCGCCCAGCATCGAGAGCATGAGCGGCGTCTTGCTGTAGGTCTGGAACGAGTACAGTTGCCCGCCATAGTTCGCGTTCCACATCATCGGCGGTTCGTGCTCGTCTCCGCTGGTGCGGCCGTAGCTCTGCCCGCGGTTGTCGAGGTTGGGTGGTGTCCCATCGCGGTCGGCCGCCGAGAGGATGTTCATGTACTGGTTGAAGCCCTCGTCCATCCAGCCGTACCAGGTCTCGTCGTTGCTCACCGTCATCGGCCACCACTGGTGGCCGGTCTCGTGGTCGGCCGCGCCCTGGTTCGACATGATGATCATCGGGTACTCCATGCCCATGTCGGGGCCGTCGGCCACGGTGATCTGCGCGAACGGGTCGGGAATCCACATCTTCGAGTAGAACTCGAGCGCGTGCTTGGTGAGCGCGGCCGCGTTCTGGAAGACGTCCGCGCGCCCGGGCTCGTAGAGCACGTTGACGGGGATGGCGTCGCCGTGCGGGATGTTGGCGCGCGTGGCGGTCCAGACGAACTTCTTCGCCGTGACCCACGCGAAGTCGTTCACGGTGTCGGCCACGAAGTGCCAGGTGAGCCGGTTGCCGGCCGCGGTGGCGCTGCCCGGGCCCACTTCGTCGGGGCCGACGATCGTCCGCAGTTCGTCGGATTCGAGGACGTGTGAGAGGGCCTCGCGCGCCTTCGCGGTGAGCACCTGCTGCGGGTTCTGCAGCACGCCGGTGGCGCCGACGATCCAGCCGGCGGGCACATCGATGCTCACGTCGAACCGGCCGAAGTTGTTGTAGAACTCCGACGGGCCGAGGTACTGCTCGGTGTCCCAACCGCGCAGGTCGTCGTAGACGGCGAGGCGCGGGTACCACTGCGTGGCCTGGTAGAGCGTGTCGCCCCAGCGGGCCGTCATGCGATGTCCGGAGCCGCCCGGGCCCCCCGCCATCTTGAAGTGCCAGTCGATCTCGAGATTGGCGACGCTTCCCGGCGCAATCGGCTTGGCGAGGAGGATCCTGGCGCGACGTACTCGTGAGGCCGAACGCTGTCGGCTCCGTCGGGGCCGCACCGCGTCCCCCTCGGCCTCCGCGCCCGGCCGGCGGTTCCATGTTCACGGCGTCGCCATTGACGGTGAGCTTCGTGAACGTGATGCCGTCGGTGATTTCCGATGGGGTCGAGACTCGGGGCGAGGTGGCGCGGAAGATGTTCTGGTCCAGGCGCATCTGGATGCTCGTGAGCGCCGAGTCGCTGTTGTTGTGCAGCGCGATCACCTCGTGACCCGTGAGCACCGAGCTTTCCGGATCGAGCCTCGCGTTGATAGTGTAATCCGTGCGCAGCTGCCAGTAGCTGTGTCCCGGATGGCCCGACGAGTCGCGCGTGGCCGGCGGCGAATGCCCGACGGATCATGTCCGTCATCGGGATGTCTCGGCGGATGGCGCGGGGCGGCGGGCCGACAGGCGCCTGAGTTGCCGGCGCGACCGGCGTGACCTGCGCGCGTGCCGCCGCAGGTGCGGCGATGACGAAGATCGCCATTGCCGTGGAGGCGAGGACACGATGGGCGCGGCCGGGAATGGCCGGGATGGATCGGTGGGTCATTGCGTGCATCCTGGGCGCGGCTGATTGGCGCGACGGGCGCCCGCGAAGCGCGGGCTGGGGACTCCGAGAAATATCACATCGCGGTCGCGCGGGGGAGTGCCGCAGGCCGCACGGGTCCCGTGGGAGAGGGAGATCCGGGGCGCATCAGGCGGTACGGACACGCGCTGTCGGCGGGACCATCGTCTTGCCGCTCCATGCGCCACGCCGGATTATTCTCTGCCCGCGTGCTGTGCACGCACCCCCACTCCTGTCACCTGGCCGGCATTCCCGCACCGCGCCGCGCCTGACCCGTCGAGGCACCGCATGCCCTCGTTCTCCCGCGTCGCGCACGTCGCCATCGGGCTCCTGTTTCTCGTTCCGGCATCTCCCGCGCCTGCGCGCGCACAATCTCCGGACCCGAACGGCGCACCCGTGATCAACACGCCGGACAGCCCGCTCCTCCACGGCTTCCGCTGGCGTTCGATCGGTCCCGTCGGCGCCGGCGGCCGCGTCGACGACATCGCGGTCGACGAGAAGAACCCGTCCACCTACTACATCGGCTTCGCGGTGGGCGGCATCCAGAAGACGACGAACAACGGCACCTCGTTCGAGGGCGTCTTCGACACATACGGCTCGTCGTCGATCGCCGACATCGCGCTGGCGCCGTCGAACCCGAGCGTCGTCTACGTCGCCACCGGCGAGGCGAACAACCGCCAGACCACCTCGTACGGCGATGGCCTGTACAAGAGCACCGACGCCGGCAAGACGTTCACCAACGTCGGCTTTCGGCGACGCGCAGACGCTCGGCCGCATCGTCGTGCACCCGCGCGACCCGAACACGGCCTGGGTCGCGGTCGGCGGCCACCTCTACGGTCCGAATCCCGAACGTGGCGTCTTCAAGACTGTCGACGGCGGAAAGTACGTGGACGAAGGTGCTGTACGTCGACGAGAACACAGGTGCGACGGACCTCGTGATCGACCCCGCGAATCCGTCGAGCCTGTGGGCCGCGATGTACCAGCGGCAGCGCACCGCCTGGGGCTACAACGGCGGTGGGCCCGGGAGCGGGATCTTCCATAGCACCGACGGCGGCCGCACCTGGGCGCGTGTCACCGGCAACGGACTGCCGCGCGGCACCATGGGACGCATCGCGCTCGACATCTGTCGCACGCACCCGGAAGTGATGTACGCGCAGATCGAGGTCGCCCCCGACAAGGAGGCTCCCGCGGCCGGTGGGCGCGGCCGCGGGGCGGGCGCGCCCACGTCAGGCGGTCCGGGGCGGACGCGGCGCAGCCGCGGCCGATCCGCAAAGCTCCGGCGTCTGGCGCTCCACCAACGGCGGGCGCTCCTGGACGTTCATGTCGAACGAGAACCAGCGGCCGCTCTACTTCAGCCAGATCCGCGTCGATCCCAACGATCCCGACGTGGTCTACCTCGGCGGCGTGGGGCCCACCAAGTCCACCGATGGCGGCAAGACCTGGGAGGGGCTCAACAACATGGGCCACGTCGACAACCACGCCATCTGGATCGACCCGCTCGACAGCCACCACGTGATGTACGGCAACGACGGCGGCATCGACGTCAGCTGGGACGCCGGCGAGAAGTGGGAGGCGATCCGCCTCTGGCCCGTCGGGCTCGCCTACCACGCCTCGGCGGACATGCGGCATCCGTACTTCGTGTGCGTGGGCCTGCAGGACAACGGCTCGTGGTGCGGTCCGAGCTCGGTGCGCAACGACGACCTGCGCGAAGGGGGCATGCGCCAGTGGATGTGGACGCGTGTCGGCGGCGGCGACGGCTTCCAGAACCAGATGGACCCGACGGACTTCAACGTCTTCTACACGTCGTCGCAGAGCGCCAACATCGCGCGCTATGACCTCTCGTCAGGCGAAATGCGCAGCATCAAGCCGACGACGGGCGGCGGGCGGGGCGGTCGCGGTGGCGGTGGGGCCGAATCCGGCGCCGAGGGGGAGGCTTCACCGGTCACCGGGCGCGGCAACATCATTGCGCCGGCCGCGGGCGCGGTCATCCAGTTCAACTGGAACACCCCGTTCATCCTCTCGCCGCACAACCCGCGCACGCTGCTGCTGGGCGGCCGCGAGCTGTTCATCTCGCGCGACCGCGGCGACACCTGGACGATGACGAAGGAGCTCGGAAAGGGCGTTGATCTCGCGATGCGGTCGATCATGGGCGCGTCGTACGGCCTGCCCTCGTGTTCCGGGCGCGGCGGCGGTGCGGGCCCCGGCGTGGCGTGCATCCTGGCCAAGGGCGACGGCTACGGCGCCAACGAATACGGGACAATGACCGAGGTCGCGGAGTCGCCGCTGGTTCCCGGCGTGCTGTGGGCCGGCACCGATGACGGCAACGTCCAGCTCAGCCACGACGGCGGACACACGTGGGAGGAGGTCGGGCACAACATCCCCGGCGTCAACCACGAGTACTACGTCTCCGGGCTCGAGGCGTCGTGGTACGACCCTGCCACGGCCTTCGTCGCTCTCGATGGGCATCGCAACGACGACCTGCGCCCGTATGTCTTCCGGACCGACGACTACGGAAAATCGTGGACGCCGATCGCGGGGAACCTGCCGCCGGTGGGCAACGTGAATTCGATCCGCCAGGATCCCGTGAACCGCGACCTGCTCTACGCGCCGACCGAGTTTGGCTTCTACGTCTCGCTCGACGGCGGGAAGCAATGGAACCGGTTCATGCCCAACCTGCCGATGGGGCGCGTCGATGAAGTGCTCGTCCATCCTCGCGAGAACGACCTGATCCTCTCCACGCACTCGCACAGCGTCTGGATCCTGGACGACGTCTCCGCGCTCCAGCACCTCACGCCGGACGTGCTGGCGAAGGACGCGGCGCTTCTGCCGACGCGTGACGCCGTGGCATGGAAGTCGGACCGGCGGCTCAGCGCCGCCATCACCGGCGACAAGTTCTGGAAGGGCGACAACGCACCGCGCGGGACGGCAATCGCGTGGTATGTGAAGGCTGGCGGTGACGCGAAAGTCACGATCGCCAACGCGGTCACCGGCGACGCCTTCCGCGTGGCGACGACGGCCAGCGCCGCGGGCCTCAACCGGTGGCAGTGGGACCTCTGCAGCACGCCCTCGCCGCAGTTCCAGGCGCGGGTGCAGGACTTCCGCAGCGGGTCCATCGGGGGTGGATTCACGTGTCCCGGCGGCGGGCACAGCGCCGCGCCGGGGACGTATCGCGTCACGGTGAGCGTCGGCGGACGTGAGGTGGGCTCGCAGACGTTCCAGGTACTGGAGGACATCTGGCTGAACGAGCGATGACGGCATGGTTGCGTTGACGACGACGTCGCGCGCGTGACCGTGGGCACGATGCGCGTTCACCTTGTCGACGGCACCTTCGAGCTCTTTCGCGCCTTCTTCGGCGCCCCGCGCGCCTCCTCGCCCGATGGCGCCGAGGCCGGTGCGGTGCGCGGACTCCTGCGCTCGCTCAACGCGCTGTTGCGCGAGGACGGCGTGACGCACGTCGGGTGCGCGTTCGACACGGTCATCGAGTCCTTCCGGAACGACCTCTTCGAGGGCTACAAGACGGCGAGGGGGTCCCGGAAGAATTGCTTGCGCAGTTTCCGCTGGCCGAGCGCGCCGCGCATGCGCTGGGCCTGGTCGTCTGGCCGATGGTCGAGTTCGAGACCGACGACGCGCTGGCGACGGCAGCGGCGCGGTTCGCCGGCGCGGACGGCGTCGAGCAGGTCGTGATCTGTTCCCCCGACAAGGACTTCGCGCAGTGCGTGCACGGCACGCGCGTCGTCTGCCTCGACAGGATGCGGCGTCGCGTCATGGACGAAGCGGGCGTCGTGGAGAAGTTCGGGGTGCCGCCGGCGTCGATCCCCGACTGGCTCGCGCTGGTCGGCGACGACGCTGATGGCATTCCGGGCGTCCCGCGCTGGGGCGCGCGCTCGGCGTCGATGATCCTCGCGCGGTATCACCACATTGAGGACATTCCGGAGCAGCCGGCGAAGTGGGACGTCAAGGTGCGTGGCGCCGAGGCCCTGGCCGCGAGTCTGGTGTCCCGGAGGCTCGACGCCCTCCTGTACCGAAAGCTCGCCACGCTGCGCACCGATGCGCCGGTGACCGAGTCGGTGGAGGATCTCCGCTGGCTGGGCGCCCGTCGCGACGCACTGGTGGCGCTCTGCGCCGAGATCGGCGACGAGAGGTTCGTGGAGCGCGTACAACTCTGGCGCCCGGTCGCCTGACGAGAGAGGGCCCGGCGCACCGCGATGCGTATCGCGATACGCCGGGCCCCGCGGCGCCGCTCGGGACGGCGCCGTCGATCGAAGAGTCGCGGCTACGGCTTGGTGACGGTGAGACCGGTGACCGTGCCGTCGGTGTTGTGCGCGAAGCGGATGCCGTACACGCCGTCCGTGGACTTGAGCTTTCCTGAGGTGACGAGGTCCGCCTTGGGATAGCTGGCGACCACCTTGCCATTGATGGCGCACTCGACCTTGTCGCCCTTCACCGACATCGCGATGTCCTGCGTGACCGGCTTGCCCGGGCCGGCAGCCTTGTGCACCGCGGCGTTCATCTCGCCCTCACGACCGTTCATCTGAAAGGACGCCGGTCCGAATCCGCGAACGATGAAGTAGCCGCTCCCGTACGCAGCACAGTACAGGTAGCTCTCGTTGGGCGTGCCCATGTCGTTCCCCGCGATCACGATGCCGTAGGGATGCGGATGGTCGTTCTTGTTCATGTAGCTCGGCTCGGTAAACGTCGCCTTCACCGTATAGTCGCCGCTGGCCGTGTTCGCCGGATTCCAGTAGGTCACCGCCGGCCCGGTGGTGACGCGGAGCGCGTTGCCTTCCTTCGCGAACTTGGCGTTGGCGAGGACCTGGCCGCGCCGGGCTTCGTTGGGGTCGACAGTTCCATGCCAACCGGGAACGCTGATGCCGCCGCCGGCGACGGCGCGGGACGTCTCGGTCTGCGCCTGCACGCTGCAGACGAGCGGGTTGATTGCCATCGCGGCGATAGCCAGCGAGGTGCCGTAGGAAAGACGCATTGTGGGTGTCTCCTCTCGTATCGATTGTCGGTTACCCGGGAGTATAACCCCGACGCGAGGGGCGGCCACAGGCCGACGCGGGTGGTCGGTGCCGTGGCGCGCATGGAACAGTTCGGCCGACTTCCGGTAGGTACCAACCGTTCGAGCTGTCTTGCGCCCGGTTCATGCGCGTGCGGGTCATGTCGGCCGCGCAGCGAGGGCGATCCGCGCCTTCCACGGAGGCGATGATGCAGGCGATGTCGATTCCGGGATGCGGTGGGGGGAGCAGACTTCCGGATCGGTGCCGCTGGCCCGAGCGATGGCGACGTGCAGCGGGTCTCTTTCCCCCACCTGCCATGAGACACACTCCACGCGTCGTCCTGTATGCGGGAACGGTGTGCGCACTCGTTGGCGCGAGCCGCGCAACGGTCGGCGCGCAGGTACCCACCGTTCGCGACTCGGCGGGCGTGCAGATCGTCGAGAATCCGTCGCGCCTCGAGGCGCCGGTCACATTCACTCTCGGCGCCACCCCCGTGTTCGAGGTTGGCGGGCTCGAGAGCGACCCCGATGTGGAGTTCAACCACCGGCAGGGATACCTGCGAGGCGCGTTTCTCTCGGACGGCCGCTTTGCCGCCATCGATGTAAACCGGGTGCACTACTTCGATGCAAACGGAAAGCGGCTGAAGATCGTGGGGCGGCAGGGGGCCGGGCCGCAGGAGTTCCAGTACCTGATGGCGATCTGCCGGACGCGCGGTGACACCCTCGTGCTGAATGATGCGAACAACCGGCGGATGGCCGTGCTCGACGGAACGGGCAGCATCGTGCGCACCATCGCCCAGGGTGACCTGGGGAGCATGCCGTTCGACCCCTGCTTCGATGACGGCACGTTCGTCCTGATGAAGCAGAGCGGACCGTTGACGGCCCGCCAGCTTCGGGTAACGCGGGTGCGCCTCGATGGTTCGGTCGCAAACGTCATCGGCGAGTTCGCGGGCGGTCTGTTCGACCTGGTGACGCAGGCGGAGGTCAGCGTCGTTGCACAGGGGAAACGCCTCGTACTACGGGAATCCGTCGACGAGTGAGGTCCGGGTGTACGATCCGGAGGGGAAGCTGGTGCGCATCGTGCGGAGCAGCGACGTACCCGACCGGATTACGCCGTGGGAAACGGAGCAGCGTCTCGGCATGACCATTCCGAGGAACGTCAGTGCTGCCGAGCGCACGGCGCGCATGAACCGGATGCGCGCCATGCCACATTCGTCGACGTGGCCCGCATACATGCGAATGCACGTAGACCCGGCGGGGCAAATCTGGCTCGAGGACTACCCGGTGGTCCTCCCGTCGTCCGGTGCGTGGACGGCGTTCGACTCCACCGGACGTCTCGTCGGCCGCGTGGTGATTCCGGCGTCCCCGAAAGACATGGTGCCACCCGAAGTGATCGACTTCGGCCGAGGCAATGTTCTCGTGCGCCGAATCGACACGGACGGCGCGAGCTGGCTCACGGTCTATCCACTGGTGCCGGTCCACAGGCGGTAGGCGGCGCACCGGCTGCGCACGGCGACAGCGACCCCCGACTGTAACGACGCCTCAGCGCCTGGGCGGCGACGACGCCGGGGCGCGCTCAGCGACGAGCACGACGGCGCGATCGAGCACCTCGTCGGCACCGCGCGCGACACCGTCGATCGTTCGCTGCACCGGCACCGTGGGCGTGATGCCCACGCCGTGGTGGGGTCCTCCATTCCGCTTCGTCACCAGCAGGCCCGTGAAGATGATGCCGATACGCCCGGGCACGTCGAATCGGTTGATGTCCCCGTTCGTGCCTGCGGTCTGCGTGCCGACGATCGCGCCCAGGTGATAGGACTCCACGATGCCCATCGTCGACTCGGCATAGCTTATCGTGCCCCCGCCGGCCAGGAACGCGACGTTGCTCGTCAGGCGCGGTGCGATGGGCGCGATGTCCCAGGCGCCGTCGGCGCCGTATGTCACGTCGGTGAAGAACGGCCGCCCGATGATTGGCGCCGCGAAGTGGTCCGACTTCATCGGCTCCGACGTCAGGTGGGCCAGCACATTCGGCGTGAACACGCCGCTGGGATAACCGCGCATGTCGAAGACGATGCCGCGCGCGTGCTCCAGGCGGGGCAGGGCGGCCGCGAAGTCCTCGTTCGAGATGCGCCCCAGGTCCACGTAGACGATCCCCGGGCGTGGCTCCGCAACCTTGTCGATCATTCGCTCGGGCAGCAGCCGCGGCGCGTCGAACGTGAGGGTGACATTCCGCGTCGCGCCCGAAGGCGGCCGGACACGCCACGTGGTGCGGGTGCCGCGCGGCGCGTACAGCAGTCCCCGTATCGCGCGGATCCGGCGCCATTGCGGTGTGGCGCCGGACATCCGCGTCTCCTGCAGCGCGAGAGCGGAGTCGGCCGCCACCCCGTCGATCGCCAGGACCACGTCGCCGGGGGTGAGTCCGGCTGGCGCACCGTCGCCGACGTTGGTCACCACCAGCGCGCCCTCCACCCAGTCGAGGGCAACCGGGAGGTATGCCGCGTGGAAGATGGGGACCTCGGCGAAGGCGTTCGCGTGGCCGTCACGGAGCGCCGCCATCATCCG
Source organism: uncultured Gemmatimonadaceae bacterium (assembly GCA_963761075.1). Lineage (GTDB taxonomy): Bacteria > Gemmatimonadota > Gemmatimonadetes > Gemmatimonadales > Gemmatimonadaceae > CAVXFN01. Next base: position 3,428,460 of record CAVXFN010000004.1, on the reverse strand, counting down.
ACCCAGCGTCCAGAGGAACGCCTCCGGGGTGCTGTCGGTGGCGGCCGTCATCAGGGCGGTGCGGAGGGCGCCCGGCCAGTCGGTATGGACGACGTCGAAGTACGGGTACGCGTGCGCGACGACGTTCCACGCCGCAAGCACCGCGGCCAACCGGGTCGCCCTGTCGTTAGGTGTCGCCGCCGCGGTTGCCGGGCCCGGCTGCACCGGCAGGGAGCGCAGCGAGTCCGAGGCGGGAGTCGCCACCACGAGGCCAAGCGGCACCATGGCGCTCACGCCGCCGCCGAGGTCGCCAAGCCACGGCGGCGGATTGCGGGTCGACGCAGGGTGGACCTCGAGCGTGCTCGTGTAGGTCGCGAACATCCCCGGGCGCGGCGGGGTGAGCGTGATGCCGACGTTCGTCCACGTCGCCACCTCACTGCCCGCAGTCGCCGTGTCCGCCGCAACGGACCGCTCGGGCGAATCGCCCGAGGCGAAGACGCGCACCGTCGGCGCGACCCCGGCGAAGAACGCCTGCAGGGTGCGGGCGAGGCTGTCCGCGGACGGCGCGCCCTCGACGGCGCGCACGCCGCGAATCGCGAGGTCATCCCAGTTTGCGGTGCGCACCGCCTCGGTGGGATGAAAGTGGCGTACCACACCGAAAAGCCTGGCGAAAGCGATCACGTTCTCGAGGCCACGACCGCGGAACGGTCGCGGCGGCTCGAGTGGGCTGCGCGCCGGCGGCTGCTCGAGCAGCGCCTGCTCGAAGTCGAGTCCTTGCGCGACGACGGGCGCGGAGGCGAACGGGCCCACCAGCGCCATTGTATCCGCGGCCGGCATCGGCCGCGGCGGCGGCGGCGGCGGCGGTGCCGGAACGGCTGCTGCCGTGCCGACGGCCTCCAGCCGGAGGTCGTCGACCCACAGCGTCCCCGCGCCGTTCAGCGTCACCGTGAGGTTGATGCCAGCCGCGGTGGACGGTACGTCGACGTCGGCGTGCACCGCGCGCCAGCCGGTCGATCCGAGAATGGGCGCGGTGTCCAGCGTGCGTTGCGCCGTGACGCCGGCCGCGCTCACAACTCCAATCGTGATCCCCCCGCCGTCGCCTTCGACGTTTTGCCCCTTGAGGTAACCCGAGAAGCGGACGCGACGCCCCCGCCACGCGTCCGCGCGCACCTGCTGCGCAATCGAGGCGCTGCCGTACGGCTCGGCGACGCGCGACGCAATGCGCGCGCTCTGGCGGCCTCCGTGCACGACACTCCGGTCGAGTGCGACTTCATAGTCGGTCACGCCGGTGCCAAGGACCTGCCATGAGGCAGCAGTCGCCCCCAGTGGCATGGCGGGAGGCCCGGACATCGCGGCCGCGAGGATGGCGGCCAGCAGCCGGGACGTCGCGGCTCCATGCGGGACCATCATCTCCTCCACACGTACGGGGTTGGGTCACGACGTTGCGGGTGCGTCTCCCCGGGTCGCGCCCCATTTCATCATGACATTCGCACGAGCTGCAGGACACTCAGCAGGGTAACGAGAAGCAGTGCAACCCGCACGCCATTCCACGCAGCCCACTCGACGGCCATCTTCGTCATGCGCTCGGCGTTACCCAGCGGCAGGAGGAAGAGGGCACGGTTGCGGGGGTAGTGCACCGTGAATGTGATGACGTCAGCGACGAGAAGCGACACGAGTGCCACCAATGCATACCGTCGCAATGTCCCGTTCGACCAGTCCAGTATTACAAGGGCGAGCATCGTCACCTGGGCTGCCGGTGCGATCGGCCGGAAGAAGCGCGCCGGGTTGGTCGCGTGAACGAACTGCCGGTACGCGGTAAGCGTCTCGATTGTCTTCGTGCGCCAGTTCGGGGCCACGACGATGCTCTCGTAGGCGCTGGCGCCAAGGAGCAGGGCGACGAACACGACGCCCAGCGTGGCAACGAGAAGGGTCAGGCTCATGGCGGCAACGTAAGCGCCGATCGAACGCGGCGCGAATGGCGTGGCGCGATGGCGTCTCGGGGAGCCGCGATGGCATCTCCGAGAGCCGCGGTGGAGTCTCGGAGGTGCGATGGCGTCTCCGCGAGCCGCGATGGCGTCTCCGGGAGCCGCAATGGCATGACGGGCCCAGCCGCGACGACGTACTCCGCGCGCGAATAAACCCTTTGCAGGGCAGCCTTGTCAGACCTAAGAAACTTAGGTCAGACATCCGCCGTAGTCCCTCCCAACCAGTCAATCAATGCCCGACTCCGACCTCGAACTCGTCCGCGGAACGCTGGACCTCCTCATCCTGCGCACCCTCTCCTGGGGGCCGATGCACGGCCTCGCCGTGGTGCGCTGGATCGAGAATGCGACGCGCGCCGAGCTGCGCATCGAGGAGGGGGCGCTGTACCCCGCGCTCCATCGGCTCGAGAACCAGGGATATCTCGACGCCGAGTGGGGGCATACCGACGGCAACAGGCGGGCGAAGTTCTACAGGATCACCGCGGCGGGGCGCCGGAAGCTCACCGCCGAGCTGGCGCGCTGGTCGCGCTACACCTCCGCGGTCGGACTCGTGATCGCCGCGCAGGGCGCATGACCTCTCCTGACCGCCCCGGTTCGCATCGCGAGGGAATGCGGCGCGCGTTCCGGCTCCCGGGCTCACGCGCGCGGCTGTGGGCGGAGCTCGACGACGAGCTCCGCTTCCACCTCGCGGGGCGCGTGGAGGACCTCATGAAGCGCGAGGGGCTCTCGCGGCACGATGCAGAAGCCGAGGCCGCCCGGCGATTCGGCGACCTCGACACCTACAGGCGCGAGGCGCGCGCCATCGACAGCGACATGAACCGCCGGAGGCATCGCATGGAGATCTTCGCTTCGCTGCGGCGCGAACTCGGACAGGCGCTGCGGGCGCTTCGGCGCGCGCCGACCTTCTCGCCTCGTTGCGTTCGTCACCATGGCGCTCGGCATCGGCGCGACCGCCGCGATCTACAGCGTGCTCGACGCGGTCGTGCTGCGGCCGCTGCCCTACCGCGACCCCGGGCAGCTCGTGGCCGTGCTGCATCCCACCAGCGTGCCGGGACAGGGTGAGAGCAAGTGGGGGATGTCGGCGGGCGGCTACTTCGAGTTCCTGAAGGACAGCCATTCCTTCTCCGGGCTGGGCGGCTTCACCACGAGCGAGAACGTGATCTCCGGCGATGGCGGCGACGCCCAGGTCGTCCGCACCGCCAGGATAACGGCCTCGATCTTCACGGTGCTCGAGGCGCGTGCGTATGCCGGGCGCCTGATCATGCCGACGACGACCGCCCGGAGCCCCACCAACCGCTGTGCTGTCGTACGAGTTCTGGCAGCAGCGCTTCGCCGGGGACCGGGAGTGTTGGCCGCACGATCCAGACCTTCGACGGTCCGCGCCAGGTGATCGGTGTCGCCGAGCCCCGCCTGACGCTGCCGATGCCGGGGCCCTTCGCGTCCACGGCGAACCTGGCCGGGTTCGGCATCGACATGTGGGAGCCGCTCCGGCTGAACCCCGCCGGGCCGTTCTACAACTCGCACCAGTACACGGGCATCGCACGCCTCAAGCCCGGCGTCACGCCGGATGACGCCCAGCGGGACCTCGCGGCGATCACGCGACGGTTCCCGGAGATCTACCCGAACGTCTATTCACCGGGCTTCATGAAGCAGTACAACTTCCGCGTCGGCGTCACGCTGCTCAAGGCCGAGGTACTGGGCCCGACGGTCGCGCGCTCGCTGTGGATCCTGTTCGGCGCCGTGGGGCTGGTGCTGCTCATCGCGTGCGCGAACATCGCCAACCTCTTCCTGGTGCGCATGGAGACGCGGCGCCGCGAGACGGCGATCCGGGCCGCACTCGGCGCCACGCGCGGCGACATGGCCGCGCACTTCCTGGCGGAGAGCCTGCTGCTCACGGTGACCGCCGGCGTGGTCGGTCTGGCCGTGGCGCGTTGGGGCGTGCCCGGCCTGCTGGCCGTCGCCCCGCGCAACATCCCGCGGCTGTCAACGGCGTCGCTGAGCTGGAGCGCGGTCGCGCTCGGCCTGGCGCTCTCGGTTGCGGCGGGCATCGCGTTCGGCATCCTGCCACTCTTCCGTCGCGCCGTCGACGTGGCGACGCTGCGCGAGGGAGGGCGCGGCCAGTCGCACTCGCGGCGGCAGCGGCGCGCCCGCACCGCGCTCGTCGTGGGCCAGGTGGCGCTCGCGGTGGTGCTGATCTCGGCGGCGGGGCTGCTGGTGCGGTCGTTCCGCCATCTGCTCGACGTGAAGCCCGGGCTCGACCCCACCGGCGTGCTCACCTTCGAGATCGGCCTGCCGTATACGACCTATACCACGATGGAGCAGGCTGCCGCGTTTCATCACGACCTGCAGGAGCGCATCGCTGCCCTGCCCGGGGTGACGGCGGTGGGGGCAGCGTCAGACCTCCCGCTGCAGGACTACGGCAACGGCTGCACCGTCGTCTTCCGCGAGGGGCGGCCGTACGTGGACAACGAGCAGACGCCGTGCGTCTACACCCCGCGCTTCACGCCCGGATTCTTCGGCGCGATGGGGATCACGGTGACGGGTCGCGCCCCGGACTGGTCCGACGTCGGCGCGTCCACGCAGGCGGCGGTCGTCACGCAGGCCCTCGCGAACCGGTTGTGGCCCGGTGAGAATCCGGTCGGGAAGGGCATCGGGAGCAACGGATCCGATTCCAACGTCTGGTACCGCGTCGCCGGCGTGATACCGGAATTGCGGGCGGCGGGACTCGACCAGCCCCCCAGCGAGGCGGTCTTCTACCCGGCCACCTCGCTCAGGCCCAACGATCGCCAGGGCCAGCTCACGGCGATGGTCTATGCGGTGCGGACGTCGCTGCCCGACCCGACGTCGCTGCTGCCGCAGGTCCGCCGTGTCGTGGCCGACATGAACGCGCAGGTGCCGCTCGCCAACCCGCGGCTCATGTCGGAGGTCGTCGCCCGCTCGATGGCGTATACGTCGTTCATCATGCTGCTGCTGGTGCTGGCCGGGGGAATGGCGCTGCTGCTCAGCGCCGTCGGCATCTACGGCGTGATCTCCTACGTCGTGAGCCAGCAGCGCGCGGACATCGGCCTGCGCATGGCGCTCGGGGCGCAGCGCACCCAGGTGAGCCGCCAGGTGGTGGTACAGTCGGTCTCGATTGCGGTGGTGGGGACGTTCATCGGCGTGCTGGCGGCCGTTGCCGGCACGCGGCTGCTCCGGTCGCTGCTGTTCGGCGTGAGCCCCACGGACCCGCTGGCGCTGGCCGTGGCCCCGTCGCTGTTGCTCGCCATCGCCGCGCTGGCGAGCCTGGCGCCGGCGCTGCGCGCGTCGCGCATCGATCCGGTGGAGGCGATGCGGGTGTGAAGGCCGGCGGGCCGGGTGCCTGACGAGGCGCTGGCCGGCGGCTACTCGACGATCACGGTCCCGTGCATCCCGGCGCCGGGGGAGCCGTGGATCCTGCAGTAGTACTGGTACGTCCCCTTGGTGTCGAAGGCGACGTGCGCTTCCTCACCGGCGGCCATGCTCACGTCCCACTGGGTGCCACCCGTTGGCGACGAGCTCGACGTCGTGGTGTGGGTGAAGTTGTCCGCGTTGTGGAAGGTCACGAGGGAGCCGACCGGAACGGTCAGCGTAGCGGGGGAGAAGGCGGTGTTGACGGCGCAGATCGTGGTGCCGCCCGGGGTGCAACTGTTCGACGGCGAGGTACCGTCGCTGCTGCTGCAGCGCACGGAACCGGCCACGAGCACGAGCAACGCGGCAACGAGGCGCGGGACATGTCGGGACACGGGTGCTCCAGGGGTGGTTGGACGGGATGTCTCGGTCGCCCGTGGAAACACCGACCGGACGGTCGTCGTTCCGCGTCAGGCAGCTCCAGCGGGCGCCCGCACCCTACGCCCTCGCGAGGGACGGCGCAATGACGATGCGTCCAAGGGGCGTGATCGGCCGGTGACGGGACGACGCCGCGCGGTTACGGTGTGGGCCCCGACTCCTTCACCCTCGCGCCAGTCAGCACGCCGACAGCGGCCTCGAGCGCGCTCAGCGACAGCGTGCCCCCACGCCGGATCTTCGCGGCCTTCTCCCCACCAGGGTCGTGCGCCTGTCGGCGCGTGCGGCCGGTCGTCGTGAAAAGGCGCACGAGGTCGTCGGTCGCGGCTCGGTGCCGGGAGGCGAGGCATCGTGGTGCGGCCCATTCCCCCAGCTCCGCGGGATGAAGATGGCTCGACGTACGGTTCTGTCGCGTCAGGCGAGCGGGCACTCCAGGCCTGGGAGTCGTGGCTTGTCGCAGTCACGACCCGCGTGAAGTCGGACGCCCGCCCCCGGTATCGTCCGCGCACGTGATGGTGTTCCCCGCGCTCTTGCCGCCGGGGGGGGCCGGGCGCAACATGCTGCAATGCAGACCCGCTGCGCGTTCGCCCAGACAGTCGTCACCGTTGTCATGATAGCGATGGCCGGACTCCTCCCGCTCACCGCGACCGCCGGCGCCCAATCCCGGCGCAGCGCGCCTCCCGCGTCCCGGGGAGTGGACTGGAGCGCGTGGGGCGGCGACGCTGGCGCGCAGAAGTACTCGCCGCTCGCCGACATCAATGGCAAGAACGTAAAGGAGCTGAGGGTCGTGTGGACCTGGGACGCGAACGAACAACTGATTCCCGCGAGCGAAGGCCAGAAACCGGCCCGTCCGGGAACGTTCCAGGCCACGCCGCTCGCCATCAACGACACGTTGATCTTCCCGACGCCATTCAACCGCGTCATTGCGATGGACGCAACGACGGGAACGCCGTACTGGGAGTTCGACCCGCAGCCGTGGAAGGGGTACGGACAACCGTCCAACGGCACCGGGTTCGTGCACCGCGGAGTGGCGACGTGGACGAACGGGAGAGAGCGTCGCGTGTTCATCAATTCGCGCTGGCGTCTCTTTGCGCTCGATGCCCGGGATGGAAAGCCCGTCGCGGGCTTCGGCACGAACGGCGAGGTGGACCTCACCGCCGGCCTCTCGCGATCGATACGGAAGGAGCACTACACCAACACGTCGCCTCCGCTCGTCTGGGGCGACCTTGTGATCCTCGGCAACGGCGTCGGCGACCGGCTCCAGTATCGCGGTGATCCGCCGGGCGACATCCAGGCGTTCGACGTGCGCACGGGAAGGCGCGTCTGGCGCTTCAAGACTGTGCCCGAAGCCGGCGAGTTCGGCAACGACACCTGGAAGGACGACTCGTGGAAGTACGTCGGTCACACGAATGCCTGGGCACCGCTCTCCGCTGATTCAGCGCGCGGCATCGTCTTCGTCCCGATCGGCACGCCGAGCAACGACTACTGGGGTGGCGAACGGAAGGGCGCCGGCCTTTTCGGCGAGGCGATCGTCGCGCTGGATGCGCGCACGGGCCAGCGCCTCTGGTATTTCCAGACGGCGCACCACGGTCTGTGGGACTACGACCCACCCACGGCGCCGGTGCTCCTCACCGTGCTGCAGGATGGGAAGCGGCGCGACATCGTCGCCGCAGCCACCAAGCAGGGATTCCTCTTCGTCTTCGACCGCGTGACCGGAAAGCCGGTCTGGCCCATCGAGGAGCGCGCGGTTCCGCAGAGCGACGTCCCGGGTGAGGAGAGCTGGCCCACGCAGCCATTTCCCACGAAGCCCGCGCCGTTCTCGCCGCAGGGATTCACCGCGAACGACGTCGTGGACTTCACGCCCGGAATCAGGCAGGCGGCCCTCGCCGCCATCGCGCCCTACCGCCTCGGGCCGGTCTTCACGCCGCCGTCGATGCAGGGCACGATCGTTCGCCCTGGCGTGATCGGCGGCGCGGGGTGGGGCGGCGTGGCGATCGATCGCGAAACAGGGTGGGCATACATCAAGGCATCGAACGACCCGGCGTTGATGGCCATTGCGAGGCGTGAGGCACCGAGCGACACCATCGACGCGCCTTACGCGGTCGACAACTCGCGGCGCGCGCTCGGCGTGCGCCTGCCTGACGCGAACGCGCGCGGCGGCCGCGGCAGTTCGATCCCGATCGTGAAGCCACCCTACGGAACTCTCACCGCCATCGACCTCAACACCGGCGACACGAAGTGGACGATCCCGCTCGGCGACTCGCCCGGCGTACGCAACAATCCTGCGCTCGCGGGTGTGAAGCTCCCGGCGAAGCTCGGCGTCGCGGGCTCGCCCGGCGCGATGGTGACGGGGGGCGGGCTCGTGTTCCTCACCGGCGGGGGGCGCGTGCTCTATGCGATCGATTCCCACACCGGCAAGTACGAGTGGGAGTACGACCTCGGCCAGGTGGCGTACTCGAACCCGATGACGTTCAGGAGCAGGGCAGGGAGGCAGTATATCGTGATCGCGACCGGTGGGGCGACGACGAGCAGGCTTGTCGCATTCTCGCTCCCGTAGGCCATGACGGATCTTCGGTGCTCGCGTGTGCAGCCGCCTGTTCACCGATGTCGGGATTCGGTGCCGGGAGGGCCGTCCTGCCGGGCGGCCGGCCGGGTCCGATCCCAGGGCATGGTCACTCCGCGTGGGTGCGGCGCCACGAGATCACAAGGACGTCGAGAAGGAGATGGGCCGCCGGGCGGAGCCGGATGGACTTCCGCAGCCCGCCACATGTCGATCGTCACCCGGCTCACACAGGCACTGCGTAGCCGGCGCGACTCGCCGCATGCGCTGGTGAGGCTGGCCGTGGCCGCGGCCTACGGCGCGCGCGAATGGGCGCGCCGTGCGCGCGCCTTCGTGGCCGACCCCAAGGCGCGCTCGGTGATGCTGGTGCGGCTGCTGCGGCCCCGGCGCGTGCACCAGACGACGGTGCTCACCTGGATGGACAGGTACCCGGTCATCTTCAGCGCCTGTCGCGACAGTCTCGCGGGCCGTGCCGGGCTGCGCATCCTGTCGTTCGGGTGCTCCACCGGCGAGGAGGTGCTGACGCTGCGACGCTACTTCCCGGCCGCCACAATCGTCGGCGCCGAGATCAACCCCCGCAGCCTGGCGACGTGCCGGCGGCTGCAGGTGGACGAGCGCATCGAGTTCATCGACTCGAACGCGACGCTGATCGCGCGCCGCGCCCCGTTCGACGCCATCTTCTGCATGGCCGTCCTGCAACGGACACCGCACCTGGTGGAGGAGCAGGCGCTCACCAGTCTGGCCGATGTCTATCCGTTCGCGAAGTTCGACAGGCAGCTCACGGAGCTCGATGGCTGGCTGGCACCGCAGGGCCTGCTGGTGGTCCGCCATGCGCAGTACCTTGTGCGTGACGCCACGATCGCCGACAGGTATGACGCCCTTCCCGGGGATGACCAAGGTGTCTTCGACGGCCCACGCTTCGACCGCGAGAGCCGGCTCATCCCCGGTCGGGTGACCAGCGGGTCGATCTTCGTGAAGCGCCTCTCCTGACGTTTGATCGTCGGGAAGGCACTGGCCCCACGCTGGCCGGAGCTGCACCGGGCAATTTGCCGGGCGCCCCGAACCGTTCCGCACCTGGAGGTGTCCAAGCGACATGTTCGTCGAATCTGTCGTGCAGGACCTGAAATACGCGATCCGCGACCTGCGTGCGCGCCCAGCGTTCGCCATGGCGGTGGTGACCACGCTCGCCCTCGGCATCGGCGCCAACGCGGCGATGTTCGGCATCGTGGACCGGCTGCTCTTCCGTCCGCCCGCGCTCATGAAGGACCCCGGGACGGCGCATCGCGTCTATGTGTACGAGACGTACCGCGGCAAGGAGCGCGCGGGAAACGTGAGCCAGTACGCCCGATATCTCGACCTGGCCCGCTCGACGACGTCGTTCTCCCTGGCCGCCGGATACACGGCCCGGAGCCTCGCGCTCGGCGAGGGCATCGACGCGCGCGAAATGCAGGTCGGGGTGGTGAGCGCGACGTTCTTCAAGTTCTTCGATGCACCCCCCGCGCTCGGCCGGTATTTCACTGTCGACGAGGACCAGCCTCCGGCGGGTCAGCCGGTCGCAGTGCTCGGCTACGGCCTCTGGCAGAGCCGGTACGGCGCGCGGCGCGACGTCATCGGCGAATCGGTTCGCATCGGCCCCACGCTGTATACGATCATCGGGGTGACACCGCAGGAGTTCGTCGGGCTCTGGTCCGACCAACCGCCGGTCGCCTACATCCCGATCACCAGCTATGGCGCGGCGCAGGGCATCACGGGGGGCGGCCGGACCTGGTGGGAGACATACAGCTGGGGCTGGATGTCGATGATCGTGCGGCGGAAACCCGGAGTGTCGATCCAGGCGGCCAACACCGACCTCGCGAATGCGGCCATCCGGAGCTACGAGGCGCGACTCGTCGAGCAGACGCGTTCCACCCCGATCGCCCTCGCCCATCCGCGCGCGGCGGTGGGCTCGATCCTCGCCGCGCGCGGGCCGAATGCGTCGAGTGTGTCGAAGGTGGCGACGTGGGTCGGGGGCATGTCGCTCATCGTGTTGCTCATCGCCTGTGCCAACGTGGCCAACCTGCTGCTGGCTCGGGCGCTGCGGCGACGCCGCGAGATCGCGGTGCGGATGGCGCTGGGCGTGAGCCGCGCCCGACTGCTCTCGCAGCTTTTCACGGAGAGCCTGGTGCTGGCGGCGCTGGGCGGCGCGGCCGGCATGATGATCGCCCACTGGGGTGGGGCCGTTCTGCGGGCCTCGTTGCTCGACCAGAGCGAGGCGGCCGGCGGATTCCGCGACGCGCGCACACTGCTCTTCGCCGCCGGGGCAGCGGTGGCGGTGGGACTGCTCACGGGGCTCGCCCCGGTGCTGCAGGCGGGGCGGACAAAGCTCGCCTCGGACCTCAAGGCCGGAACGCGAGAAGGCACCTACGCGCGATCGGGGGCGCGCGTCGTCCTTCTCGTCGTGCAGGGGGCGCTGTCGGTGGTGCTGCTGATCGGCGCCGGACTCTTCCTGCGCAGCCTGCAGCACGTGCGCGCTACCCGGCTCGGCTACGACGTCGATCCGGTGCTGCTTGTGAACCTCAACATGCGCGGCGAGAAGCTCGACAGTGCGCAGATGGTGGGCCTGCGATCGCGGCTCCTCGAGGCGGCGAGGTCGGTGCCCGGGGTGGAGCAGGCGAGCCTGCAGACGTCCGTGCCGTTCTGGAGCTCGTGGAGCCAGAGCCTGTTCGTCGAGGGCATCGACACGGTGTCGCGGCTCGGGCAGTTCGACCTCAACGCGGTGTCGCCGTCGTACTTCGCCACGCTGGGCACCCGCCTGCTGCGCGGCCGCAACCTGAGCGACGCGGACGTCGCCGGCTCCCCTCGCGTGGCAGTGGTGAGCGAGCAGATGGGAAAGGTGCTCTGGCCGGGACGCGATGCCGTCGGCCAGTGCATGCGCATGAACTCCGACACCTTGCCGTGCGTCGAGGTTGTGGGCGTCGCCGAGGACATCAAGGCGCAGAGCCTGGGCACCGATTCGACGTATTACTACTACCTGCCAGCGACGCAATTCCACCCGCAGACCGGGGGTCTCTTCGTGCGCATCCGCGGCGACGTCTCCTCGTTCACGGAATCGATCCGGAAGCGACTGCAGTCGGAGATGCCCGGCGCCTCCTACGTCACGCTGACGCCGTTTCGCCGGATCGTCGGGGGAGAGATGCGATCGTGGGAGCTGGGCGCCACGATGTTCACTGTGTTCAGCGGACTCGCGCTCCTGCTTGCGGCCGTGGGCCTGTACAGTGTCATCGCGTACAACGTCACCCAGCGTATGCACGAGCTGGGAGTGCGGGTGGCATTGGGTGCCCGGGCGAGCGACGTCATCCGGCTCGTCGTGAGTGACGGATTGCGCGTCGCCGGGATCGGGGTGGCGATCGGCACGGTGGTGGCGCTGGCGGCGGGGCGGTGGGTGGAGCCGCTGCTGTTCGAGGAATCGCCGAAGGATCCCGTGGTCTTCGCATCGGTTGCGTTCGCGCTGATCGCGGTGGCACTCGTCGCGAGCTGGATGCCGGCGCGCCGCGCTGCGCGCGTCGACCCCAACCGGGCGTTGCGGACGGACTGAGATCGACTCCGGCGGAGGCCGTTCGGACGCGAGCCCACGATGGCTCCCGGGGAGCACGCCGGTCAGCGACGGCGAATCTCACCGCGCCCCGTTCAGGGAGGCGGCCAAACGGATGGCGTCGCCACTGCCGGCGCGCTCAGAGGTCGAACGCCTCGTTGAACGAGGGCATCTCCACGTGCGTGTCGCGGAGACGTGACGCGAACTGCTTCATCGCGTCTTCCTCGCCATGCACGAGGAACGTGCGCGCGGCGTGCGTGTGCGCGTGCCAGGCCAGGAGTTCCGCCTGGTCGGCGTGAGCGGAAAAGCCATTGATCGTGTGTATGTGCGCGCGCACCGGAATGTCCTCGCCGAAGAGCCGCACGTGCTTCGCCCCGTCGATGATCAGGCGTGCCAGCGTGTTGCGGGCAGCATAGCCGACGAAGACGATGCTCGAGTCGTCGCGCGCGAGGTTGTGCCGGAGATGATGGCGCACGCGGCCACCCGTGCACATACCGGACCCCGCCATGATCACCGCTCCGCCGCGGAGGGCATTGATCGCGATGGACTCGGAGGTCTCCCGCGTGAAGTGCAGTCCCGGCAGCCGGAAGGGATCACGCCCCTGGCCAAACAGCTTCGCGGTCTCCGGCCCATAGCACTCCGGGTGGCGCTCGAAGATCTCCGTCGCCGAGATTGCCATCGGGGAGTCGAGGAAGACCTGCATGTCCGCGGGCAAGCGCCCCCGGGCCGCGCCCTCGCGCAGGTAGAAGAGCAGTTCCTGCGCCCGCTCGAGGGCGAACGTCGGAATGATCACATTGCCGCCCCTGGCGAGTGTTCGGGACACGGCGTCGTACAGTTCCTCGACCGAGGCCTCCGCCGAGCGGTGCAACCGGTCGCCGTACGTGGTCTCCATGATCACGGCGTCGACTTCGGGGGGCGTCGCGGGTGGTCGCAGCAGCGGCCGTCCGGGATTCCCGAGATCGCCGGAGAACAGAACGCGCGAGCGGTGCGACCCTTCGACGAGCTCCACGACGATGCTCGCGGAGCCCAGGATGTGGCCGGCGTCGAGGAACGTGACCCGGATGCCGGGGGCCAGCTCCAGCGGCGTGCCGTAACTCGCGGTGCGGCCGAAATACTCCGTGCAGTTCAGAGCATCCAGCGCGGAGAACAACGCCTCCGTGGTCCCGGTGTCCCCGCCGTTTCGAGCCGTCTTGCGGGAGCGGCGCCGCGCGTCCTCCTCCAGGACGTGCGCCGAGTCGAGCATGACGACACGGGCGAGCTCGCGGCTCGCGGCGGTGGTGATGATCTCGCCGCGGAAGCCTCGCTTGACGAGCAGGGGCAGCCGCCCGCAGTGGTCCAGATGTGCGTGCGTGAGCAGCACGTAGTCGATCTGCGCCGGATCGAAGCCGAACGGCTCGGCGTTCTCCTCATCGAGGGCTCGGCTGCCCTGATGCAGCCCGCAGTCGACGAGGATGCGATGCCCGGCGCACTCGACCAGGTGACAGGAGCCGGTGACGGCGCGATCGGCGCCGTGGAATGACAGTCTCACAATGACCTCGTTGCGGCGTTTCCATGCAGCGGTTCGCCATTGAGGATGTGCCAGCGCAGGCTACCATCCCGTATGTCCTGCGCGGTTTCCGCATACCAGAAGAGTTTCCGGTGTTCCGCGTCGATCACGCCCTCGTCGACGAGGATGCGCGTGCTCCCGAACGCGACGATGGTGTGCCGGACGTCATGCCGTTCGAGGAGCAGCTCAGTCTCGAGGTCGCCGACCAGCAAGCGGAGGCCGCGCGTCTCCGTCCGGTGGAGACGATCGACATCCCCGTCCGCCTGACGATAGCTCGGGCTTTCGATGATCGCCTGGACGCGTCGCGCCGCGTCGGGGGCCTCCATGGCCGCCTTGGGCTGGTGCCAGGACAGCGGCTCGCGTCGCTGGTGCGGATGCGCAAGTGGAGGAATCCGTGGTGACGCCGACATCGATCGATTGCTGCCTGACACGATGTCCCTCAAGGTCCAGTTCGGTTTCGATTCGAGGCGGAGACCGCGAGGGGATGATGCAGGCGGAGCCGCGTCCACGCGACCCAGACGCCTGTTGGCGAGGAGATTCGCCGGTCCCCGCCTGGCGTCGACCCTCGGCGCGGCTACTCCCACCGGAAGACGCGGCTCGACACGCCGGTGCAGACGACGAAGACGACAAGCAGCGCCGCCACGTCGGACAGGTGCGCCGACCATGGGTCCCCGACCCAGATCCCCTGCAACAGCGACACCATGTAGGTCACCGGGAGCACGCGCGCCAGCCATTGCAGCGCCGGCGGGAAGGACGCGATCGGAACGAAGAGGCCCGCCAGGGCCAGCATCGGGTACAGGATGATCGCACCGATCGGCTGCGCGAACCGGGCGGTGGGGACGAGGCTCGCGATCAGGAAGCCCACCGACATCACGCTCCAGGTGCTGAGCAGCAGCGCAAGCGCGAACGACAGGAAGGGGAAGTCGATCCGCACCGGGTAGTAGCGCTTGCCCACGGCCACCATGAGCGTGAGGGCCACCGCGGTGAGGAGCAGTTTCACGAGCACGTGGGCCGTGAGGATTGTCGCCGGCCGAAGGGGGGTGGCGCGCAATCGCTTGAGGATTCCGCCCTCGCGGTAGATCGCGATGATCGTGACAAGCGACAACACGGCGCTGATGGCGATGTAGACCGCGGCGAATACGGGAAGGCCGACCTGCACGAAGCCGGCCATGGCCGGCGTGATGCGGCGGACACTTCCGAGGGAGCGCCCCACGACGATGAAGAAGACCACCGGCAGGACGAGCGACCCGATCACGCCCATCGGCTCGCGCACGAAGATCTTGATCTCCAGCCACGTCAGCTTGCCAAGTCCACGCAGGAGCGTCATGGCGTCAGTCGCGGATCGACCGGCCGGTGAGCGTGAGGAAAACGTCCTCCAGCGAGGGGAGCATCGTGCGGAAGTCGGTCACCCGGATGCCGTTCTCCGACAGGCACTGGATCACGTCGCTCACGACATCCGTGCCCCGCCCGCGAATGGTGTAGCCCGACTCGTCGCGCGTGACGTCGTCGACGCCGGCGATGGCGCCCAGCCGCTCGGCGGCGCGCGGGTCGTCGGTGACAAGGAAGACGGTCCGCTCCGGGCAGTGGCGCTGGACGAGCTCCACCGGCGTGCCGATGTCGATCACGCGCCCCCGCTCGATGATCGCCACGCGGTCGCAGAGCCGCTCGGCTTCCTCCATGAGGTGGGTGGTGAGGAAGACGGTCTTGCCGCGCGCACGGATGTCGCGCACGAGGTCCCAGATGGCGCGCCGCGCCTGCGGGTCGAGCCCGGTGGTGAGCTCGTCGAGGAAGACGACCTCGGGATCGTTGATGAGCGCGAGGGCAATGAACAGCCGCTGCCGCTGCCCGCCGGAGAGGTTCATGAACCAGGTGTCACGCTTCTCCTGCAGGCCGAGCTGGTCGAGGAGGCGGTTCCCGTCGACGGCGCGCGGGTAGAGCGCGGCCCAGAGGTCGACGGCCTCCCAGACCTTGATCCGCTTCTGGAGCTGGGCCTGCTGCAACTGCACGCCGATGCGCTCCTGCAATGCGTAGACGTCGCGGAAGGGATTGAGGCCGAGGATGGAGATCGTGCCGCGGTCGGGCGTGCGCAGCCCCTCGACGCATTCCATCGTGGTCGTCTTGCCGGCGCCGTTGGGCCCGATGAGGCCAAAGATTTCGCCCTCGCGCACGTCGAACGACACCTCGTCGACGGCCACCGTGGCGCGGTACGTCTTGCGGATGCCGTCGACGTGGATGACCGGGTCGCGCCCGCCGGCGGCCGTCACCGGCGCGCGCGCGCCCATGGGCACCGCCTCACGCGAGGCCCTTGCGGATGGCCTCGATCATCCTGTCGGCGAAGAAGTCGACCTCGTCGAGCGTCGTGTAGACGTTCGGCGTGACGCGGAGCCCCTGGAATTCGGGCTGCACCATCGGCGTCGACACGATGTGGTGCCGCGCCGCGAGCCATCCGCCCAGCTTGCCGAAGTCCATCCCGTCGATGGCCACCACGCCGATGGCGCCGCTCTTGTCCGGGCCGATCGGCGTGATCATGTGGACGCGGTCGCTCGCGGCAAGCAGCCGGTTCGCCCAGCGATCCCGCAGGAACCGCAGGCGCGCGATCTTCCGCTCGGCGCCGATGCTGCGGTGGAACGCCAGCGCCACCGAGATGGCGTTGTGGTTGGCGGCCGGGTGGGTGCCGATCTCCTCGTACTTGCGGATGTTGCCGTCCTCGTCAGGCGAGCCGGCGAACATCGACCAGATGTGCGGGATCTTCTCGCGGCGCACGTAGAGGAACCCGGTGCCGATGGGCGCCAGGCACCACTTGTGGAGGCTGGTGCCGTAGTAGTCGCACCCCAGCGCGTCGCGCGTGAACGGGAAGTGGGCGAAGGCGTGG
This sequence comes from uncultured Gemmatimonadaceae bacterium, assembly GCA_963761075.1. GTDB lineage: Bacteria > Gemmatimonadota > Gemmatimonadetes > Gemmatimonadales > Gemmatimonadaceae > CAVXFN01. Next base: position 3,412,149 of record CAVXFN010000004.1, on the reverse strand, counting down.
GCGCCGTCGACGAGGACCTCGACATTGTGGCGCCGGGCCATGTCGACGATGGCGCGCACCGGTGCCACGTAGCCAGTCTGCCAGCTCACGTGCATCACCTCGATCATCTTCGTGCGCGGCGTGATGGCCGCCTCGAAGGCGGCCACCACCTCGGCGTCCGACGGCGGGGGCGTGGGCAGCTTGATCTGCCGGAAGACGATCTTGTCGCGCCGCTCCCGCTGCATCCACGCGTTCACCATGCGCGGGTAGTTCTGCGTGGTGGAGACCACCTCGTCGCCGGGCTCCAGGTCGAGGCCGAAGATGACGTTCTCGTTCGCCTCGCTGGCGTTGCGGGTGATGGCCATCTCCTCGGGGTCGCAGCCGAACTCGCGCGCCAGGTCGAGGCGCACGCTCTCGACCCGCGGCTCCAGCGTGCGCCACATGTGCTCCACCGGCAGCTCGTTGGAGAACCGCAGGTCGCGGATCATCTGCTCCAGCACGTGCGTCGGCGCCGGGCTGCACCCGCCGTTGTTCAGGTTGATCACGGTGCGGTCGAGGTCGAATGCGCGCTGGATCTCTCCCCAGTACGCCTCGTCCTCGGCCACGCTCGCCGGTGGCCGGTTGCCGGCGATCTCACCGGCCCGGAGGAGCTGCCGAATGGCCCGGGAGTTGAGGACGGGGAGCGCGACGGTCGCGTTCAGCAGGCTCGCAACGAACGATCGGCGGTCAGCCATGGCCCACACCACGTGAGAGACCGTCAACAGTTTCAGCGCGACGGCGCTCCTGTCCAGTGGTCCCGGCGTCTGCCGGCTCACGAAGCACCGTCCGGCGCTTGCGCCGCGGGCGGCAGCCGAGCATCATGTTCGCATGCCGATCAGCATGCGCGCCGCGGCGTTCTTCGCCTTTTTCTTTCGCCCCTCCTCCGGAGGTTCGAAGGGAGACTGCGCTGTAGCCGGCTGACAAGGCCCGTACCGCTTCCCTCGACCTCCGCGATCCGCGGGGGTCTTTTTTTTCTCCGGAGCAGGCATGCAGAGCACAGCCGTACATGACGACTCCATGCACGACGCGCCGCCCACCCGGGTGGCGTATCAGGGTGAACCCGGCGCCTTCGGTCACCTCGCGGCGCGGATGGCGGTTGCCGGTGCAGAACCCGTCTCCGCGGACACCTTCGACGATGTGGTGCGCCTTGTGGAGCGCGGCGAGGCGACGCTGGGGGTGATCCCGATGCACAACGTGATTGCCGGCCCGATCGACGCCGGCGTGCAGGCGCTCTTCCGCGCCACCGGCACCGCGATCGTCCGCCACGTCTCGATCTCCGTCCACCTCTGCGTGCTGGGCGTGACGGGGGCCACGCTCGACGGCGTCGTCGAACTCCACTCGCAGGACGCGGCGCTGGCGCAGTGCTCCGGGTTCCTGCGCCGGCATCCGCACATCGTGGCGCGTCGCGCGCACGACACCGCCGGCGCCGCGCGCCTCGTGGCCGAGGGGCGCGAGCTGCGCCACGCAGCGCTGGCGAGCCGCGACGCGGCGGCACTGTATGGGCTGCAGATCCTGGCGGACGGCGTGCAGGACCGACAGGACAACGCGACCCGCTTCGCGGTCATCGCGGTGCGACGGGAGGACCGCGCATGACGACGCGGCGCAGGGCACGCAGCCTGGCCGCGATACGCGGTGCCACCACGGTCGAGGCCGACGATCCGGAACTCATCCTCGACGCGACCCGGCTGCTCCTGTCCGACATCGCGCGGCGCAACGGAGTGACGGCCGGGGACGTGATCAGTGCCTTCTTCACGGTGACCGGCGACCTCACGAGCGCCTTTCCGGCGCGGGTCACCCGTGACATCGGGTGGGGCGACGTGGCCTCGCTCTGTGCCGTGGAGATCCCCGTCCCCGGTGCCCCCGCGCGTTGCATCAGGGTGATGCTTCACGTCGAGACCGACCTCGACAAGGCTGCACTCACCCACGTCTACCAGCGCGACGCGCGGTCCCTGCGGCCCGATCGATGCCCCCCCGTTACCCGGCGTGGCCTCGACAGTCAAATGGCGGGTCCTTGACCCGGCACGCGCACCTCATTCTCTTGCCTGTCCAATGCGAACCCTCGGCGTCCTCCTCCTTACCAGCCCCTCCGGCCTGCTGCTCATCGGTCGGAGGCATGCTGATATCGGGAGGTAGGCCGCACGGCGCGACGCCGTCGACGCGGGAACGGCCCCTCCCTCTGCGGGAGGGGCCGTTCTGCTTCAACGGCTCGAGCGACACCTCCCGAGCATGCGAGGAAGGTCGATTCGCTTCGTGGTGGCGGGCCGGCACGCCCTGTCGATCCACCTCAAATCGAGCACCGAAAATGACAAGCCAGTTCCCGCACCACGCCCAATCCGCCGCCGGCGCCGACCACCGGAGCAGCCCGCATCGCGCGGGCGCCGAGACGCCGCGCTCGCCGTCGCCACGCACCGGGACGGCGGAGAACGAGCGTCCCGGCGAGCCCGGATGGACGCCGCGCGCGATCGACCAGGCCGACGGCGCCGCCTGACGCGGTCCGTCGAGTCCCGGCGCCGCGACGGGAAGGCGGTCCGGGTCCGCGGCGGGGTGACCGCTTGCAGGTTGGGCGCGAACGGTCCAGCGTAGGGCATGCAAAGAGACATGGCAGGGCGTGGCTGGCGCCTCGCAGCACCGCTGCTCGTGGCGCTCTCCGCGGCGTCGAGCCTTCCGGCGCAGGGTCGCGAGCTGCACTGGCGCTCCATCGACGTCGATGCACGGCTCGACGCCGACGGCTGGCTTCATGTGCGCGAACGGCAGGCGATCGTCTTCACCGGCGACTGGAACGGCGGTGAGCGCCGCTTCGACGTTGGCGTACGCCAGCTGTTCCAGTTCGAGCGGCTGCTCCGGGTCGATTCGCTGACAGGTGCGGAGCGCCCCCTCACCGAGGGCTCGCTCGACAGGGTCGACGGGTTCGGCTGGGACCAGAACCGCGCCCTGCGATGGCGCAGCCGGCTGCCGTCCGACCCGCCATTCGACAACACCGAGATCGACTACATCCTCGAGTTCACGTACGGCAACGTGCTGGTGCCGAACGGGGACGGCTACCGGCTCGACCACGACTTCGCGTTCTCCGACCGCTCGGGCGTCATCGAGCAGTTCAACGTGACGCTCGCGATCGACAGCGCCTGGGGCGTGCCAGGCGGGTTCACCGGTGAGTACCATGCCGGGCCGCTGAACCCCGGCCGCGGGTACGTGGTGAACGTGCCACTCACGTGGCACGGAGCGGGGTCGCCGGCGGCCGTGCTGCGCGGCGCGCCGGCGCCGGCTCGTTATGCACTGGCGGCACTGCTGGTCGCGGTGCTGGCGGTGCTCGCGAGCCAGCTGCGTTCGCGGGAGCGCGCCCTGGGCCGGTTCGCGCCGCTCGTCCCCCCGCACGCCATCGACAGGGCGTGGCTCGACGCCAACGTCTTCCACGTGCTGCCGGAGGTCGTGGGCGCGGCCTGGGACGACAGCACCGGCGCCCCCGAGGTCGCCGCGGTGCTGGCGCGCCTGGTCGGCGAGAAGAAGCTCTCGAGCAGCGTCACGCGCTCGCGGCGCGGCATCTTCGGCCATGACGTCCTGCACCTGAAGCTGCTTGTCAGCCGCAGCGCGTTCAACGAGTACGAAGGCCGCCTCATCGACGCGCTGTTCCGGAGCGGGGAAGACGAGACCGACACCGATGCCGTTCGCGAGCGCTACAAGAAGACGGGGTTCGACCCCGCCGGGAAGATCCGCGCACCGGTCGAGAAGCTCGTGCACTCGATGACCCGGCAGAAGAGCGGCGTCCCCAAGCCGCGGGCGCGCCCGACGGCACTCCTCGTCCTCGCGGCCGTGGTGCTGCTGGTCCTGGCGGTGGTGACGCGCCCGGTAGACGGTATCGTCGTCGGTGCGGGGAGCGGCATCGCGATCTTCCTGTTCGTTCCCGCAATCATCGCGGCGAGCGTCTGGCAGAAGCGCGTGCACGGATTCGTTGCCGGGGCCGCGTGGTTCGTGGTCCCGATGGGCGTCATGATCGCGGGATTGCTCGTGATGCTGTTGCGCGCCACCTCGGAAGCCGGGATCTTCGCACTCGCCGGACTTACCGCGCTCTGCCTCGCAATGGCGCGCTCGGTGCTGAACCAGGCGGCATCGCGCGAGAGCGCCGAGACGATTGCCTTCAGGCGCACCCTGGCGGCGGCGCGTGGCTACTTCGTGGCGCAGCTCGCGGAGCGCCAACCGCGACTCGAGGATGCCTGGTTCCCGTACCTGCTGGCGTTCGGGCTGGGACCCCAGATGGACCGGTGGTTCAAGGCCTTCGGCGGCGTCACATCGGCCGGAACGATGGCCACCATGGCGACGGCATCCAGCATGGGATCGGGCTCGTCCTCGCATGGATCCGGGGGATGGACGGGCTTCGGCGGAGGAGGCGGTTTTGCGGGCGGCGGCGCCAGTGGTTCGTGGGCCGCGGCGGTCGGCACGATGGCCGCCGGCGTGGCGTCACCGGGTTCCAGCGGCTCCGGCGGCGGTGGTGGCGGCGGCGGGAGCTCCGGAGGTGGCGGGGGCGGCGGCTGGTGACGTCGTTGCGTCCGCGTGAAAGGCTGGCCCCGAGCGGGAAGCCGGTGGCAGATTCCGCGCGCCCATGGCAGCTCGACAGGACCCTTCCCGGGAGTGCCAGCATGCGTCATCTTCTCGCGCTGATCCCGCTCGTCGTGGTGCCGTTGGTGTCGGCGCCGGCGCAGCAGCCCGCGGCCGCACAGCCGCTCGTCGAGTTCGAGTCGATGACGTGGGCGGAGGTAAAGCAGGCACTCGCCGATGGCCGGACCACGGCGCTCTTCTACACCGGCGGCACGGAACAACGCGGGCCGCAGAACACCAATGGCGGGCACACCTTCATGGCGAAGGCGACGGTCCGCGCCATCGCGCTGCAGCTCGGCGACGCCATCGCGATGCCGGTGCTGCCGTATACACCGAACAACGCCAGCGCCCAGCTCCCCGGGACGATCGGGCTCACCAACGAAATCCTCGCCGCCATCCTCGAGCGCGTCAGCGAACAGGCCATCGCAACGGGCTTCCGGAACGTGGTCCTGATGGGCGACCACGGGGGTGGGCAGCCCGCCGTCTACGCCGACGTCGCGCGGAAGCTCGACGACAAGTACGCCGCGCAGGGCATCCACGTGTTCTACTGCGACTCCGTGTATGCGCCGGCGCAGGACGACTTCGAGCGGGAGCTGGAGGCGCAGGGGTACCCGGCGAGCAGCCACGCGGGAATCTTCGACACGTCGGAGATGATGTACGTCTGCGGCGCGGCGTGCGTGCGCATGGATCTCGTGAAGACCGCGGTCGGCGACCCGGTCCTGCCGCCGGGGCAGCGACGGGACCCGTCTGCACCGCGCGCGAACAACGGCATCACCGGCGATGCCCGCCGCTCGTCGGCCGACATCGGGAAGGCGCTCTTCGACAAGCGCGTGGGCTACGCCGTGCGCGAGATCCGGCGAATGGTGGGCGAGGCGCGGTAGGCGCGCCAGGCGCCGGGCCTAACGCGTCCCGGTCGCGCGCCCCGACGCCTTCAGGCCGACGTCCACTGCGCGGAAGCCGGCGTCCCCCCAGTTGATCACGAAGACGCTGAAGCCCTGCTTCATGCGCATCTCGATGTCGTCGGCGGTGGCCGGGTAGCCGCACGGCACGTGGAACTCCTTGCACGCCGCAAGCACCTGCTGGATCGCGCCCTCCCAGCCCTGCGCGTCGAACGTGCGGTTCCCGTTGGCGTCGGTGGTGGTGAAGACCCCGCGCAACGTGCCCGCGCCCGGAAAGAGCACGCCGATTCCCTTCACGGCCGCGATCTCGCGCACGTGCGCCAGACCCTCGCGACTCTCGACGATCGTCCAGTTCACCAGCTCCCCGTCGGGGTTGAGGGGCCAGACATCGGCCTTCTCGTGATACGCGGCCTCGCTCATCCCCCAGTAGTCGGGTGCGTGGCCGACCGCGTCGGGGCGCGTGCCCCCGTGCGAGCGGAAGCGCATCGCCGCCAGCCCGGTGCGCACCTCGTCGGCGCTCTCGACGCCCACGAAGACGATGCCGGCCGCGCCGAGGTCGAGCTGGCGCGCGATGCGCGCCGCCGCCAGCGCCGGGTCTTCCGCAATCCGGTGTGTCTTCACGATGAGCGGGTGGCGCCAGCGCTGTGCCTGCGTGCTGGCGGCGGCCATGCCCCGCACGAATTCCTCGAACGTGGGATAGGCGCGGTCGAAGTCGCCCTCCATGCTCCCGTCAAAGACGAAGTCGCTCGGGTCGTGCGCCCGCGCCGCCTGCGCGAGCTCGGCGGGCGACTTCGGCGGCGCCGCGTCAGGCGGCGGCGTGGTGGGGGCCGCGCCGCCCCGTCCACGACCGCCGGTGCGCGGATTGCGCGGCGCGTACAGGCCGAAGATCGGCTGGTGCTGCTCCAGCAGCCCGACGACGGGATTCAGCCGCTGATGTGCCTGCGAGGCGCCGGCGGCACCGAGGACGGTGAGGATCGCGACGGACGGAACGAGAAGGGCGCGCACGAGAAACTCCGGCAGGTGTCCGGGCAGGTGGCTGAACGCGGAAGGCGCAGTATATGGCCGCGCTCGCCCCCGCGCGGCAAGTGCCCCGGGCGCTCGTCGAGACGGGGGCCTACCCGCCGCCCTTCGTGTACACGTACGTCCCGACGGCGGTCGCCACCTCGAGGGCGAGCGTGAGCCGGGTCCCGTCCCACGACGCGGCGAAGTTCTGCTGGCCAGGGTCGAGCGTCATCGACACCGTCCCGGCGGACTGGCTCCAGGTTCCCGTCAGCGAGTCGATGTACGTCGAGGCGTAGCCCGCCACCGTCTCCCGCGTCGTCACCGCGATCACGAACTGCTTGCTGGCCGCGAGTTGCACGGTGCTCCCCGTCACCTCGATCGAGTACAGCGTGTCAGTGAGGACCGCCACCGGAAGTGTCTTGCCGTCGACGCTCGTCAGTGAAAACGAGCCCGCGGGATTGTCGGTCGGCCCCGGCGGCGCCGGGGGCGGGCTGGTGGGCGCGTCGGAGCCGCACGCCGCCATCGTGACAATGGCGGCGAGGATCACCGCCGGTCGCAGCACCCGGCGTAACTTTCGTGGGCGCCGGACGTCACTCGGATACTGCAGAACGGGAGCATCGGTCACGTGCACAGGCACCTCCACGGACTCCGCCTCATCATTGCTGGGGCGGCGCTCATCGGTTGCAGCGCGAAGGACGCCCCATCCACCGCGCCGCCCAGCGACAGCGTGGTCGACGTGTACACAATCGGCTCGGTCTTCAGCCCCTTTACCACCGAGATCGAGGCCGGCGGCACTGTGCGCTTCCACATCACGCTCGCGCCCGATGGCTTCGGCCACAATGCGCTCTTCGATGGCGCCGCCGGCGCTCCCGCGGACATCAACATCGTTGCCGACACCACCGTCTCGCGCATCTTCGCCACGCCCGGCACGTACCAGTACGTCTGCACCGTGCACCCCGGCATGGCGGGAGAAGTCGTGGTCCATTAGCGCGTCACGCCGCGAAACGTCGGCGTGTACCCCGGGAAGATGACGTCGAGGTGCGTGTTCTCGAGCCGGTTCTGCACGATCTCCGCCAGGACGTCGCGGTAGTCGATCGTCACCCGCAGGTCCTGCTTGTCCTCGAGGTTCTCCAGTGCGATGCCAGGCCAGTCGGCGAGCACGCGTCCGCCGGCGATCGACCGCCCCATCGCGAACATCGCCGTGGCGCGACCGTGGTCCGTGCCCGCGCTCCCGTTCTCCTTCACGTTGCGCCCGAACTCCGACTGCGACACCACGGTGGCCGGGTAGCCCGTCGCCACGACGTCGGCCCAGAAGGCACCGAGCGAGTCGGAGAAGTTCTGCATCAGGGTGAACATCTGCCCCGCATTCGGGTCCTGTTGCGCGTGTGTGTCCCAGCCGCCGATGTCGACCTGCGCCGCCTCGAGGCCGATGTCCGCCTTGATGAGCACCGCCACCGAGCGGAGCGCGCGCCCGAACGAGGTGTTGGGATACACCGCGCCGTTGGCTGGCACGTAGCCATTGAAGTTGAGCGTCGCCAGCAGCTGGATCGTGTCGATGGCGTCGAGCGCATTCGACTTGAGTGGCTCCTCGGCCGTGCCATAGTCCCCTTCCAGCAGGGCGAGCCGCGCCGTCCGGGTGCTCCCCGAGCCCGAGAGCGTGTAGGACGCCGGGTTCGCGATCGGCAGCGTCTTCGGCGCGCCCACCAGCGTGCGCGAGAGCCCCGAGCTGACGCCGATGCCGCGCAGCAGTGCGTCGCTGTTCTTGGGCGGTACGGTCGCGAGGTGCCGGCCGAGCCAGCCGGTGGCGAGGTTCGGGTCGGCGGCCTTGCCTACCTCCGTCCACCGCTGTGCGTCGAAGTGCGAGCGTGACTTGTCGGTGAGCCCGGCGGCGTGGATCACAAGCAGGTCGGTGGCCGCGTAGGCGTCGAGGAGTCCCGACATGCCCGGCGGAAACGCGAAGAAGTTGTCGAGCGCGATCGAGCGGTTGGCAGCCAGCGCATCCGGCGGCGGCACCGCGATCGTCGGGCGCCCCGTGTAGTAGTTCGCGTCGGCGTACGGCAGGCAGAGCGAGAGCCCGTCGGCGCCGCCGCGCTGGAAGATCGAGACCACGGTGTCGCGCGTCGACGAGTAGTGGTCGGCGAGAACCACCCGCGGCAGCCAGTCGGGAAAGGCGACCGCGGCGTAAGCCGCCGCCGATGCCGCGGCGGTGGTGGTGAGGAACTGGCGCCGCGACAGCTCCTGGTACTCGTCGCATCCACAGCTCGCGTCGTGGGGTTTCTTCATCGCTCGAGGCTCCGTCTCAGTACCACTGGAACTCCTGCGTGCTCAGGGCGAGCGCGATCGTCTCGCGCACGCGCGAGGAGTTGAACGTGCCGCCCTTCAGGTAGTCGGTGAGTGCCGTCCGGGTGGCCAGCGACAGCTCGCCCGCGAAGAAGTCCGCCTGGATCCAGTCGATCACGGCGTCGGGCGAGCCGGCGAGCAGCGGCGTCACGTCGACCCTCATCGTGGTATCGCTGTTCTGGTTCGCGAACGTGGTGCCGAAATTCCATCGCGGCACGAGATTGCCGCTCCAGTACTCGACGGCGTCGGGGTAGCCGTCAGGGGTCTCGTACTGGAAGAGCGACTGCCCGATGGCGTTCAGCTGCGAGTTCATCGGCGACGGCGTGACCACCGCCGGGTTGGCCGCCCGCATCGCGGAGACGACAAGGTGGAACGGCCGCTTCAGCTTGACCGGCGATGCCGCGACCCAGCCTTCGTTGAGCGCCGATCGCACCACCAGCTTGATGTCCCCCTTGGTGGCACGAAAGACGCCGGCGACGGCCTTGATCTGGGTGAGCGTCGGGTCCGGGGTCACGAGCCACTTGAGCAGCTTCGTCGCGATGAAGTACGAGGTGCTCTCGTGGTGCGCGAGCAGGTCGAGCATCTGCTCGCCCTCCTGCTGCCCCGCCGCGCCGGCCGACTGTGACGACGCCGGAATCGTCACCCCCAGCACCGTCTTCTCTCCCCAGTCGTGCCGGTTGGGGTCGAAGCGGAACTCGCCCTGCCCGGTGAACGTCCACCCGGTGAGCACCCGCGACATCTCGGCCACGTCGTCCTGCGTGTAGCCGCCGTTCACGCCCAGCGTGTGCAGCTCCATCACCTCGCGCGCGTAGTTCTGGTTCGGGCTGCCTCGCCGGCTCAGGTTCTGGTCGAGGTAGGCGAGCATCGCGGGGCTGTGCGCGCTGGCGTACAGGAGGTCGGAAAACTTGCCGAGGGCATGCGTCCGGATGACGTCCCTGTCGTCGAGCGCCTTGAGGTAGCCGACCTTCTGCATCGAGATGTTGAAGTGGTCGCTCCAGAATTCGACCATGCGCTCGTAGAGCTGGCGCGTGGAGAACGCGGCGCGGTAGATCGTTGCCTCCTGCAGCTGCGTCTGGACCTGGCCGCCGTTCTGGTTGAACAGGTCCGCGGCCGACATGGCGAGGAACGGCCACTTGGCGGCGACATACGCCTCGGTGGCGGTGTCGTCGATGCGCGTGTAGTTGACCTGCCGGTTCAGCCATTGCTGGTATCCGCTGGCCTGCACCTCGGCGATGTCGGCGGCGGTCACGCCCATCGTCGCGCGCCGCAGGAGGCGCAGCCGCGCGTCCTGCCACGCCGAGGGCGGGGCAATGGTGTTGTACGAGATCTGGGGACCCGCCAGGAACGTGCGCTCCTGGGTGCCCTGGAAGACGCCCGTCAGGAGCTTCCGGCGCGTCTTGGTGGCGTCGGGGCGCTTGACGGTGGCGGTGTCGCGGGGCGGTACCGACTGCTGATACACGCGTTCCTCCCGGCTGCGATGCGCGAGCGATGTGCCCTTGAAACCGGGATCCGGACGGGCCGCAGGGGGCGGCCACGATCCCGGTACGAGCGACGTGCGACTGTGGGGAACTCAGGGATGACGCACGCCCTGTGGATTCGTTTACACGTGCGCTTCGTTCGTCGGGCAGGTGACAGATCACTGGTGACTGGAGACACGGGATCGACGTCGGATCCCCGACTCCTCCCGATCGAGGCGCGCATACCTGACGACCCGAGCGCCTCGATCCCGGTGCCCCGCGGTGCATGGAGACGCACGATGCGGCGCGCGAATGTCCGGTGCGCCGGCGCCCGGCGCGGTGACTGCGGTCACTCGCGTGCGACGCCTCGAGGACCGTTACCGGGTCGGGGAGGCAGGTCCACCGCCGGGAGTGACCACGCGCACCCCCGGGAGTCGCCAAATTGACTCTTGCTGCACCCGGGACGGCCCGCCACTATAGAGCGATTCGGCCGCAGGGACGAAACGCGTCACGTATTGCCTTGTCTGGGAGGGCTGGGCATGAAGCGACTGGTCGCCGCCGCAGCATCCGGTATCCTCAGTGCGTTTGCCGGCGCCGCTGCGTATTACGCCCCCGGCGACCTTCAGGCCGCGCGCGTGCCGTCCGCCATGCGGGCCGCCGATTTCGCCGTCGCCAGGCGAGCGCCCGGACTGGCAATCTCCGAGGACACGCTCACCGCCGTTGTGCACCGCACGTGCGGCGGCTGCCACAGCGAGGCGAAGCACTCGGGCGACCTCGTGCTCGAGGGTTTCGACGTGGCCGGCGCCGCATCGACTCCGGCCGTGGCCGAGCGGATGATCACAAAGCTGCGAGCCGGCATGATGCCGCCCCCGGGGCGCGAGCGCCCGCAGGGCGACACCCTCGCCTCGCTCGCCGCCACCCTCGAGCGCCTCGTCGATGATGCCGCGGCGCGCAACCCCGACCCGGGACAGCGGACGTTCCAGCGCCTGAACCGGGCCGAGTACGAGAGCTCGATCCACGACCTGCTGGCGATCGACGTCGACGCCGGGAACTGGCTCCCCCTCGACACCAAGAGCGCGAACTTCGACAACATCGCCGACGTGCAGCTCCCCTCGGCCACGCTGCTCGACGCCTATCTTGACGCCGCGTCGTCGATCAGCCGTCTCGCGGTCGGCGATCCGCACGCCGGCGCCACGTCGGTGACCTACAAGCTGCCGCGCCTGGCCTCGCAGTGGGACCGCGTCGGAAGGCGCGCCCGAGGGCACGAGCGGCGGGATCTCCGTGATCCACACGTTCCCGGCCGACGGCGAGTACGTCTTCGTGGTGACGCTGCACGCCATCCCCACCGGCCAGCTCTTCGGCTCCACGGCGCCGTTCGACGAGAAGCTCGAGATCTCCGTCAACGGCGAGCGCGTGGCGCTCCTCCCGATCGACAGGTCGATGTCGCAGGCGGATCCGCACGGCATGGAACTGAAGACCGACTCGATCCCCGTCCGCGCTGGCGCGCAGCGGGTGACGGCCGCATTCCTGCAGACCTTCGACGGCCCTGTCAACGACAACCTCGCCCCGATCGGGCACAGCATCGCCGACACCCAGATCGGCTCCGAGTACGGCATCACCAGCGTGGCCCACCTGCAGAACCTCGTGGTGACGGGGCCGTACAACCCGACCGGTGTCTCCGAGACGGTCTCCCGACGCAAGATCTTTACCTGCCGGCCGACGTCACCCGCCGAGGAGCGCCCGTGCGCCGAGCAGATCGTCTCGCGGCTGGCGAGCGAGGCCTACCGGCGACCTCCGTCCGCTGACGAACTCAAGCCCCTCATGGGATTCTACGAGCAGGGGAGGGCGGACGGCGGCTTCGAGGCCGGGGTGCGGGTGGCGCTGGAGGCGATCCTCTCCAGTCCGCATTTCATTTTCCGGGTCGAGGAGCAGCCGGGCAACGCACGGCCTGGCGCCAGCTACCCGATCGAGGACCTCGATCTCGCCTCTCGCCTCTCGTTCTTCCTGTGGGACGCCCCGCCTGACGATTCGCTGGTCGCGGTGGCCCGACGCGGCGCGCTCAGGGACACCACGGTCCTCAAGGACCAGGCCCGGCGCCTTCTCGCCGATCCGCGGTCGGAGGCGCTCGCCACGCGGTTCGCCGCGCAGTGGCTCCGCCTGCAGGACATCGACAAGGTGCATCCCGACGCGCTGCAGTACCCCGACTTCTACGAGCAACTCGCCGAGGACATGCGGCGCGAGACGGAGCTGTTCTTCTACAGCATCGTGCGCGAGAACCGCAGCGTGCTCGACCTGTTCAACGCCAACTACACGTACGTCAACGAGCCGCTCGCCCGGCACTACGGCATTCCGGGCGTCACCGGCGACGAGTTCCGTCGCGTGCAGTACCCTGACGACAGGCGCGCCGGGCTGCTCGGGCAGGCGAGCATCCTCACCCTGACATCGCACGCCAACCGCACCTCGCCGGTGCTACGGGGCAAGTGGGTCATGGAGGTGCTGCTGGGTTCGCCGCCGCCGCCGCCGCCACCCGGCGTTCCCGAGCTCGACAAGACCAGCGACGCCAAGGACGGGCACCTGATCACCACCCGCGAGCGGATGGAGATGCACCGCGCCAATCCCACCTGCCGTTCGTGCCACCAGTACATGGACCCGATCGGCCTGGCGCTCGACAACTTCGACGTCACCGGGGCCTGGCGCATCCGTGAGAACGGCGCGCCGCTCGACACCCGCGGCCAGCTCTACGACGGGACGCCGGTTACCAGCCCCGCCGAGCTGCGCAACGCCCTGCTGCGCCGGCCCATCCCGCTCATTCGCACGTTCACGCTGAACCTGATGGCGTACGCCCTCGGGCGGCGCGTCGAGTATTACGACATGCCCACGGTGCGGCACATCGCCGGCGCCGCGGAAGCCGATGGATACCGGTTCCAGGATTTCGTCATGGGTGTCGTGACGAGCGACGCCTTCCGCATGCGGCGGGTGGCGGACGCGGCGGCGTCGGCGGGGAAGAGTTCGCCGCAGTAGCGCCGGAAGTTGCACAGCCGAAATCGCACAGCCGAAGTCGCACACCAGCGGTCGGACATCAGCACAGGGACTCTCAGGAGAGCGACATGCATTTCCTCAGCGGGAAGCCGATGCCACGGCGTACGTTCGTGCAGGGATTGGGCGCCACCGTGGCGCTGCCGTTCCTCGACGCCATGGTACCGATCGGGCGGGGCGCCTCGAAGGTGCTGGCGACCGACCGCACGCGCTTCATCGCGATCGAGATGGTCCACGGCGCAGCCGGGTGCAACGAGCTCGGCGCCAAGCTCAACCTCTGGTCGCCGGCCGCCGCCGGGCGGAACTTCGACCTCGCGCCCACGGCGCTCAGCTCGCTCGAGCCCTATCGCGACTACCTGACGATCATCAGCGACACCGACTGCCGTGAGGCGGAGGCCGAGGCCGCCGAGCGAGATCGGCGGCGACCACTTCCGGTCGAGCGCCGTCTTCCTGACGCAGTGCCATCCCAAGCAGACCGAGGGCTCCGATGTCCACGTGGGCCCCTCGCTCGACCAGCTCTATGCGCAGCGGTTCGGGCAGGAGACGCCGATCCCGTCGCTGCAGCTCTGCATCGAGAACGTCGACCAGGCCGGCGGCTGCGCCTACGGCTACGCCTGCGTCTACACGGACTCGATCAGCTGGGCGTCGCCGACCGAGCCGCTCCCCGTCATTCGCGACCCGCGGGTGGCGTTCGACAAGCTGTTCGGGGTGGGGGGCACGGTGGAGGAGCGGGCGGCACGGCGCCGCACGCGGCGCAGCATCCTCGACTTCGTCGCCAAGGAGATGGTCTCGCTCAAGTCTTCGTTAGGCGCCGAGGATCGCGGCCGGCTGGACCGGTACCTCGACGACATCCGCGAGGTGGAGCGGCGCATCCAGCGGGTGGAGGCGCGCAATACCAGCGGGGAACCGCGCGAGCTGCCCGAGGCGCCGGCCGGCGTGCCGGACTCCTTCCGCGAGCACGTCGACCTGATGTTCGACCTGCAGGCGCTGGCGTTCGCCGCCGACATCACCCGCGTCTTCTCGTTCAAGATGGGGCGCGACGGCTCCAGCCGCGTGTACCCCGAGAGCGGCATCGACAAGCCCTTCCACCCGGCCTCGCATCACGGCGGCAACGAGAAGGGCGTGAAGGACTTCTTCGGCATCAACAAGTACCACGTCAGCATGCTGCCGTACCTGCTCGACAAGCTGAAGGGCATCAACGAGGGCGACAGCAACCTGCTGGAGAAGACCCTCATCGTGTACGGCTCGCCGATGGCCGACTCCAACCTGCACAGCCACCGCCGCTGCCCGCTCATCGTGCTCGGGCACGCCAACGGCAAGCTGGCAGGCAACCTCCACATCAAGGCCCCCGAGGCCACGCCGATGGCGAACGCGCTCCTCAGCGTCGCCCACACGCTCGGCATGGAGGACACCAAGCAGCTCGGCGACAGCACCGATCTGCTGCCCCTCACCGCCAATGCCTGACGCGGCCCGGAAGGACGAGCGCACCGCGCGTCGCCGGCGCCTGCTCGGCGGGTGCCTCGCCCTCGGCGCCGCCCTGCTGCTCCCGGCCGCGAACCCGGGGCCTGCCAGGGCGCCGGTCGCCGACGCCGCGATGCAGGGCGACACCGCGCTGGTACGCACGTTGCTCAAGCAGGGCGAGGACGCCAACGCTGCCCAGGGCGACGGGATGACGGCGCTGCACTGGGCCGCACGGCACGGTGACGCCCGCGAGGCGAGCATGCTTGTCTACGCAGGCGCGCGCGTGAGCGCCGTGACGCGCGACGGCAACTACACGCCGCTCCACCTCGCGGCGCGGGCGGGGAACGCCGGCGTGGTGAAGGTGCTGCTCGACGCAGGGGCCGACGCGAACGCGGTGACGACGTCCGGTGGGGCGACGCCCCTGCACTTTGCCGCCGCGGTGGGTGACACCGCGTCGATCCTCTCATTGCTGGGACACGGGGCCAAGGTCGATGCCCGCGAGGCCGCCTGGTCGCAGACCCCGCTCATGTGGGCGGCGAACTACAATCGCGTACCCGCGATCCGCGTGCTCGTGGCCCATGGCGCCGACATCAAGGCGGCGTCGAAGGTCGAGGACATTCCCGAGCGGGACAAGGCCGATCGCGCAGAGGCGTCACTGCGGAACAGGCGCGTGGCCGCGCTGAAGGCCGCCGAGGCACCGCCGGCGGCGGGCCGCGGCGCTGCTTCGGGAGGACGAGGGGCCGGCGGTCGCGGCGGCGCCGGAGGACGCGGCGCGGGTGCGGCGGGACGTGGCGCCGTCGCCGCTCCAGGCGACAGCGCAGCCGCGAAGGGCGCGGCGACAGCGAGGGATTCAGCGGCGACGGCATCGGACACGGCGGCCGCGATGCCCGCGGCCTCGGGGCGCAGCAGCGGTCGCGGGGGAGGCGGCGGTGGCCGGGGCGGCCGCGGCGGCACCACGCAGGGCAACGGTATCGCCGACCGGGGACTCTCGTACAGCGACCTCGTTGGCAACAAGGGCGGCCTGACGCCGCTGCTGTTCGCGGTTCGCGAGGGCAACAAGTCATCGGTCGACGCGCTGCTCAAGCTGGGCGCCGACGTGAACGAGGTGAGCGCGGGGGACCATACGAGCCCGCTGCTGATGGCGACGATCAACGGCCAGCTCGACCTGGCCGAGGCACTGCTCAAGCACGGTGCCGACCCGAAGCTGGCGAGCGATGCCGGGGCGACGCCGCTGTACGCCACCATCAACGTGCAGTGGGCGGCCAAGTCGCTGTATCCCCAGCCCACGGCCCAGCTCCAGCAGGAGACCGACTACCTGCAGCTCATGGAGGACCTCATCAAGTCCGGCGCCGACGTGAATGCGCGCCTGAAGGAGCACCTCTGGTACATGTCGTACAACTTCGACCTGCTCGGCGTGAACACCACCGGTGCCACGCCGTTCTGGCGTGCGGCGTACGGGCTCGACGTGCCGGCGATGAAGCTGCTGATGAAGTACGGCGCGGATCCGAAGATCCCGACACTCAAGCCGGCCGGCCGCCAGCGCGGCGCCGATGCACCTGTCGAGGACGATTCCACCTCGGGCGATCCGTCGGGCCTCCCGCCGGTGCCCGTCGGCGGTCCCGGCGTCTACCCGATCCACGCCGCCTCAGGCGTCGGCTACGGCGAGGGATACGCCGGCCAACGCGCATCGCCACGCCCCCGATGCCTGGCTCCCCGCCGTGAAGTACCTCGTCGAGGAACTCGGCGCCGACGTCAACGCGAGGGACTACAACGGCTACACGCCGCTGCACGATGCCGCGGCGCGCGGGGACAACGAGCTGATCGAGTACCTCGTGTCCAAGGGCGCCGACGTCACCGCCGTGAGCCGCAAGGGGCAGACGACCGCCGACATGGCCAATGGGCCGGTGCAGCGAATCCCACCGTTCGTCGACACCGTGGCGCTCCTCGAGAAGCTCGGCTCGAAGAACAACCACAAGTGCAAGTCCTGCTGAGTCCATGCGGGAGCGGCGCGTCGGGGCGACCCGGCGCGCCGTCGTCGGCCGCCGCGCGCCGCGGTGAGGGTGACAACCGGTTACGCTTCCGCGCATGACGATTCTCGCGCTGGAGCCGGCGACCTTCGCCTCGCGCTTCTGGGACCGCTACGTACGGCCGGCACCCGTCGACAGGCCCAACCCGCGCTGGCACGTGTCGCCGGTGATCGACATGGCGGCCTACCACTGGAGCTGGGTCTGGCTCCTCGTCCCCATGCTCTTTGCCGGGCCGGACCACACCCAGGACTACCTCTTCCTGTTCGCCATCATGATGGGCTTCAACTTCGCCCATCGGCATTACGGCCTGCCGTACGCCTACCTCGATGGCGACGTTTTCCACGCCTACCGGAAGAAGCTGACCTGGTTCCCGCTGTTCTGCGTGCTGCTGCTGCTGGTGACGCCGGCGTTGCTCAATGCGAGCGTCGGCGGGACGATGGGGCGACAGATCGTCGGGGCGGTCGTCTTCGTGTCGCTGCTGTGGACGTACTGGCACACGCTGATGCAGAAGTACGGGATCCTGCGCCTGTACATGGCCAAGGACCCGGCGCCGAAGGACCGGAAGACGCCCGGCTGGGTGGACCGCTACTTCATCCTGTGCTGGTTCCCGCTCTACTTCAGCTACCTGGCGCCGAAGTACCAGCAGCTCATCTTCGACAACGGGCCGTCGGTGCGCCCGTACACGCGCGTCATCATCGGCTTCATGGAGCGGCACGAGGCGTTCTTCGTGGTGCCGAGCGCCCTGGTGGCCGCCGTCGCCATCGCCCTCTGGATCTGGCACGACTGGCGCGCGCACGGCCTTGCCAACCGGGCACGGCTGTCGGCGGCGGCGGGAACGCTCGTCCTCTCCACCGCGCTCTTCTGGACCGACCCGATCAAGGCGTACATCGCCTTCGCGTTCAGCCACGCCATCGAGTACATCGTCTTCGTGTGGGCCTACCAGCGGCGCTTCTATCGCGCGCCGCGCCCGCAGCCGTCGCTCCTGCAGCGGCTCCTCAGCCGCCACGCGCGGCTCTGGTACGCGGGCTTCACCGCCGCGTTCATCACGATGGGCATGCTGGCCACGCTCTGGGGCCGGTCGGTGTTCGTGACGGCGCGCCCGGTGGTGTTCCTGGGGCTCACCGGCACGCAGTGGTTCTTCTACTATGCCGTCTACGAGTCGCTCATCCACTTCTACATGGACGGCTTCCTGTGGAAGATGCGACGGGCGGAGGTGCGGGCGAACATCTGACGTGCGGCGGGACGTGCGGCGGGACGCGCGGGATGCCACGCGCTCAACGGCCGGCGTGACCGTCGGCTCGCCGCCAGCGTCCGCCCTGCGTCGTCGCTGCCGCCCGCGGCGGCGCTACGCCTTCATCGCCGACAGGACCCGCGCCGGAGTCATCGGAAGCTGGACCACCCGCGCGCCGACGGCGTCGAATACCGCATTCGCGAGGATCGCTCCCATCAGGATGATCGCCGGCTCGCCTCCACCCTGCGGTGCCAGGTCCGGGGAATCGAGGAGTACCGTCTCAATGGTTGGCAGCGTCGAGAATCGCGGCAGCCGGTAAGAGAAGAAGTTCGTGTCGAGCACGGCGCCCTTGCTGAAGCGCACGTCCTCGGTGAGGGCGTAGCCCAGCCCCATGGTGATGCACCCTTCCATCTGCTGCGTCGCGCCCTCGGGGTTGACCACGATCCCCATGTCCTGCGCGCAGACGACGCGCACGACCTTCACCGCTCCGGTGGACCGGTCCACCTTCACCTCGGCCATGCTCGCCACGTAGGTGCCGGCATCCTCGCCGCAGGCGACGCCAAAGCCGCGGCCGCTCGGCCCGACTTTCGGCGTCCACTGGAACTTCTTCGCCACGGCGTCGAGCACACGACGCATCCGCGCGTCGGTGAGGTTCTTCATGCGGAACTCGACGGGGTCCATGCCCGCCTTCGCGGCCATGATGTCGAGGTGCGACTCTCGCGCGAAGACGTTCGCGTTGGCACCGGGCGCGCGCCACGCCCCGATTCCCACGGGGTGCATGCCGCCGGCGTCGCCGCCCCAGCCCCCGCGAATCGTCGTGCGATGGTTGGGGATGTCGTAGAAGACCCCTGAGCCGCGGTTGCCCGGCCCGATTGCCGTGTTGTCCCAGGAGACGATCTTTCCGCCGGCGTCGAGGCCCGCGCGGATGGTGATGACCGAGGCGGGGTCGAAGGTGTCGAGGAAGAACTCCTCCTCGCGCCCCCAGGTCACGCGCACCGGCTTTCCGCTGGCCACCGCCAGGCGCGCTGCCTCGACGCCCTGCGCACTCGCGCTCTTTCCACCGAATCCGCCGCCAACGTACGGCGTGATGACGCGGACCTTCTCCGCCGGAAGCTTGAGCTCGCGTGCGATCTGCGACTTCAGCGGGAATGGCGTCTGCGTTCCGGCCCATACCGTGACCTTGCCGTCCACGACTTCGGCGACGGCGGAATGCGTTTCCATCGGCGCGTGGGCCACATATCCCTTGAGGTACGTCTGCTCCACCACCTGGGCCGCGGACCGCTCACCCGCCGCCACGTCGCCTGCGCCGGTTGGACGTCCCTCAGGCGCAGCCTTCTTCAGGTGCTCGAAGATGTTCGTGTTGTCGAGCGTCGACGGTGAGGGCGTCCACGTGGCCTTGACGAGGCCGAGTGCGCGCGTCGCCTCGTCGCGGTGCTCGTGCAGCACGGCCACCAGGTCCCCGTCGCGGACCACCCGCACACCGGGCATGGCCTCGGCGCCCGACGTGTCGACGCTCGCGAGCGTCGCCCCGTGTGCGGGCGGGCGGAGGATGCGCGCGTGCATCGCGCCCGTGGGCACGATGTCGCCGGCGAACATCGCCTTGCCTGTCACCTTCTCGACAGCGTCCCGGCGCGGCGCCGAGGTGCCGATGACCCTGAAGTTCTTCACGGTCTTGAGCACGGCCTGGTGGTCGAGACGGCGCTCGATCCTCCGGCCCGCCGCCAGCTGCCCGTAGCTGACATGCTTCGTGCGGTCGGCCCTCGCAAAGCAGTTGCCGTCGCTCACGTCCACCTGGTCGGCGGGAACCTGCAGCTGCTCGGCGGCCATCTGGACGAGCACGCCGCGCGCTTCCGCGGCGGCGGCGCGAAGCGTCGGCCCGAGCATGCGGATGCTGAGCGAGCCGAAGGTGCCCATGTCGGTCGGGCAGAGGTCCGTGTCTCCCATCACGATGTCGATGGCGGCAAGAGGCACGTCCAGCTCCTCGGCGGCGAGCTGCGGCAGCGACGTCATCACCCCCTGGCCCATCTCGATCTTTCCGACAAGGCAGGTGACGCGCCCGTCGGCACCGATGTGGAGGAACGCGTTGAAGTCCACCGGGCCACGTTGCTGGACGTCCAGCGAAGCCGCACCCACGCGGCCGAGGATCGGATCGATGACACAGAGGACCAGAATGCCGGAACCCGTGAGCTTGAGGAACTCACGCCGGTCCATCGTGTGCACGAACCCCCCTCCGTCGGGGACTTCGGCCACCCCGCGTCCCTCTCCCTCGTTCTCGCGCTTCATCGGGCACCTCCCGCCGGCGCGGCCGACACGCTCTCGATGGCATCGACGATCCGGACATGCGCACCGCAGCGACAGAGGTGCCGCTCCATCGCTGCCAGTATCTGCTCGCGCGTCGGCTTCGGGTTCTTCATCAGCAGGGCGTGTGCGCCCATGATCATGCCGCTGGTGCAGTATCCGCACTGGAAGCCGAGGTGCTCGACGAAGGCTTCCTGCACGGGGCTGAGGCGGTCATCGCTCGCGAGTCCCTCGATGGTGACAACCTGTGCGCCGGCGACTGCGCTCACCGGGGTGGTACAGGCGCGAACGGCTTCGTTGTCGACGAGCACGGTGCAGGCACCACAGGCGGAGACGCCGCACCCGAACTTCGTGCCTGTCAGGCCGAGGTCGTCGCGCAACACCCAGAGGAGCATGCGGGTGTCGTCCACCGTGATGGTCCGCTGCTGGCCGTTGAGCGAGAAGGAGATGGTCTGCATCGGTGACTCCGGCCGGGCGTACGTCTGGGGCGTGATTGTGCACCTTGACGCCCGATGTGGCGCGGAACAAGGGGGATTTGCTGGCTCCTGTGTACGGAAACACGCGGCATCGCCTGCCCGTCACCCGCCGAGTCCCCGCCGACGCCGGAGTCCGGCGGCAGCAGGGCCGGATGGCGCCGTCAGCGAACGACCCGGGTCATGGACCTGTCGGGCGCGGCGCACGCCGGACGCACCCCGGTCGGGCGCGGACCAGCATCACGACGACAGTGCAGGTGGCGCGTGAGGCGCGCAGGCGCTGGCAGTCAGTCGTTGTGGCTGCGCTCGTAGCGGATCTGTTCGTTGACGCGCTCGGTGGCCTGCGCCTTGTCGCGCTGGCGCGCCGCGCGGGCGGAGAGGTCGCGCGTGGTCTCCGACTGCACCACCGGCACGGGAAAGTGCCGATCCAGTTCGCCGGTGCCGCACTGCGGGCACGACGGGGCGTCGGCCCCGCGCACAAGCGTCTCGAACCGGTGCTGGCAGTTGCGGCAGGTGAACTCGTAGATCGGCATCGCGGTCACACCGGTTCCGGGGTCGAGCGTCGCGCTTCCTCGAACAGCGCGGTGAACTCCGTGGCCGTCGGCGCCGCCGAGGCGGCGACGATCCTGTCGATGGCGGCGCGCAGCGTCTGGAGGGCCGCCGCCGAGTGCGGATTCCGCGCCTGGATCTCGTAATAGACGTCCGGACTCTCGCGCACCAGCGACGCCGCCAGCGACTCCAGTCGCTGGAACGTAGTGCTGCGCACCGGGTGCACCTCGCGCGGGAGGGCGAGTGCGAAGGCGATGGCCGTGGCGTGGGCGAGGCTCAGCAGGTCGGCCATCATCCGGTCGTGCTCCGCCAGCGGGACGTGCACGACCCGCGCCGTCGTCGGCGAGAAGAGGCGCACGACGTCGGCGGTGGCGGCGGCGTCGCCGGTGTCGCAGATCACGACGTCTGCGTCTCGCAGCAGCGTGAGCGACGGGCCGAACATCGGGTGCATCGACGCAACGCGTCCGCCCGCGCGGCGGAGGGCCTCGATGGCCGGGATGAGCGGCGTCTTGATGCTGGCGATGTCGACGATGAGCCCGCGGGGGGGCGACGCGCACCAGGCCAGATACCGCTCCGCCGTGGCCGCCGGAGGCAGCGAGCAGACGACGAGGTCGGCCTCGGGCAGCGCCCCGGCCGCCCAGTCGTTCTCGGATGCGGGAGCAGCCGGGTCGAGGGCGCCGACGTCGTATCCCTGCGTCACCAGGAACCGCGCCATCCAGCGCCCCATGCGTCCCGCACCGCCGAGGATCACGGCCGTCTTGCCCGCGCCGGCCGCCATCACGCGCAGGTTGTCCATGTCCTGCGCGGTGACCGACGCCCGGATGAGCGTCGAGACGAGCTCTTCCGACACCTGCTCGGGGAGGCCGTGAGTCCGCGCGACGTCGCGCGCGCTCTCGAGCACGAACGCCTCGCGGCCGAAGTCGACCACGGGGATCCGGCGCTCGCGCTTGTAGTCGCCCACGGCGCGGGCGAGGTTCATGCGTTCCGCGGCCAGGCGCAGCAGCTCGGCGTCGACGGCGCGGATCCGGTCGCGAAGTTCGTCGAGTCGCGTGTCGTCCATGACGGAGAAGCGTATACTGGTGTGCGTCCTGGCGCACGGGGCCGGGAGCCGGACCCGGGGCGGACGCCCCGGGGGCCACCGGCGCCCCCCCGGCGCGGCCGGACGCAGGGCTTCCGCGGGAGGCGGGATGAACCGGCGAACGTTAGGCAGGATGGGCGCAGGATGCGGGCTCGCGCTGCTGGCGCTCGCGGGCGAGGCCCGGGCACAGGTCCCGGCCTGGCGCAACTCCGGACCTGCCCGTGGCGCAGCGCGCCGACTCCCTGGTGGCGGCGATGACGCTCGAGGAAAAGGTCTCCCAGATGCTCGACGTCGCCCCGGCCATCGACCGTCTCGGCGTCCCCTCGTACAACTGGTGGAACGAGGCCCTGCACGGCGTGGCGCGCTCGGGACTGGCCACCGTCTTTCCGCAGGCCATCGGCCTCGCCGCCACCTGGAACGATTCGCTGGTGCACGCCATGGCCTCGGTCATCTCCGACGAGGCGCGCGCCAAGTATGCGGAGTACCTCCGGCGCGACGAGCGCCCCCGATACGGCGGGCTCACGTTCTGGTCGCCGAACATCAACCTGTTTCGCGATCCGCGCTGGGGCCGCGGGCAGGAGACCTACGGCGAGGACCCGTTCCTCGCGGGGCGCCTCGCCGTGCAGTTCATCCGCGGCCTGCAGGGCGACGATCCGACGTACCTCAAGACCGTCGCCACCGTGAAGCACTTCGCGGTGCACAGCGGACCGGAGCCCGACCGGCATCGCTTCGACGCCGACGTCACCGAGCGCGACCTGCGGGAGAGCTACCTGCCGCAGTTTCGCGCCGGCATCGAGGAGGGAGGCGCCTGGAGCCTCATGTGCGCGTACAATCGCGTGGAAGGCGCCGCGGCGTGCGGCAGCGACATGCTCCTGCGCGACATCCTGCGTGGCGAGTGGGGCTTTCGCGGGTACGTCGTCTCCGACTGCGGCGCGATCTCGGACATCTATCGGGGGCACCACCTCGCCTCCGGGACGCCACAGGCCGCGGCGATGGGAGTGCAGGCCGGCACCGACCTGAACTGCGGGCGCACGTATTCGTCACTCGTCGACGCGGTGCAGCAGGGACTGGTGCGCGAGGCCGCGATCGACACCGCAGTCACCCGGCTCTTCACGGCGCGCCTCAGGCTGGGCATGTTCGACGATCCGTCGCGCGTGCCGTGGTCCAACATCCCGTACAGCATCGTCGACGACTCGGGGCACCGTGCCCTCGCGCGGCAGGTCGCCCGACAGTCCATGGTCCTGCTGAAGAACCACGGGAATGCGCTCCCGCTCCGCCGGGACCTGCGCACGATCGCCGTCATCGGGCCGAACGCCGACGAGTCGCAGATGCTCCTTGGCAACTACAACGGAACGCCGGCCGACCCGGTGACACCGCTGCGCGGCATCCGCGAGGCAGTGGGACGCCGGACGCGGGTCGTCTACGCGCGCGGTTCCGACCTCGTCGACGGGCTCCCGTGGTTCGATGTGGTTCCGTCGGGCGCGCTGGCGACCGCCCGTGGCCGGCGCGGCCTGACGCGCGAGGTCTTCGCGACGCCGGCCATGACCGGACGGCCCGCAGCCAGCCGCGTGGACTCGACGCTGGACGCCCGCTGGAGCGGGGGCGCCATGCCTCCCGGCGCCGATCCCGACAGCGTCGTCATGCGCTGGAGCGGAACGCTGCAACCGCCCGGGTCCGGGGCGTACAGGCTCGCGCTGTCGGGCACGCCGCACTTCCGGCTCTACGTCGACGACTCCCTGGTGCTCCAGACGCCCGACTCGACGAGCGGCGGGAACCGGAAGCGCACGCCAGATCCAGAGCGCGCACGATGTCGTTCGAGGCGGGGCACCGGTATCGGCTGCGGGTGGAGGCCGAAGCCGTTGGCGACAGCGGCACTCTCCGTCTCCTCTGGGCTCGCCCCGCGGAAACGCTCGCCGCCGAGGCGACGGCGGCAGCGGCGCACGCCGATGAGGTGGTGATGTTCCTCGGCCTGACGAGCCGCCTCGAGGGCGAGGAGATGCGCGTGCAGCTCGACGGGTTCCGCGGCGGTGATCGCACGCGCCTCGACCTGCCTGACGCGCAGGAGCGCCTGCTGGAGGAGGTCGTGGCGGTGGGGAAGCCCACGGTGCTCGTGCTCCTGAATGGAAGCGCACTCGCCGTGAATTGGGCGCAGGAGCACGTCCCCGCGATCCTCGAGGCATGGTATCCCGGGCAGGCGGCGGGGACGGCGATTGCCGACGTCCTCTTCGGCGACTACAACCCGGGAGGGCGGCTCCCGGTGACGTTCTACCGCGGCGTCGACGACCTGCCGCCGTTTGACGACTACACAATGGCGGGTCACACGTATCGGTTCTTCGACGGGCCGCCGCTGTATCCGTTCGGGCACGGGCTGAGCTACACCACGTTCGCCTATGACAGTCTCCGCACGAGCGCGGACACTATCGCTGCCGGTGACACGCTGCGCGTGCGGGTGAATGTCACCAACACCGGCACGCGATCCGGCGACGAGGTGGTGCAGCTCTACGTGCAGCACCTCGGCTCCGCCGTCACCCGACCGCGACAGGACCTGCGCGGGTACACGCGGGTGACACTGCAACCGGGCGAGACGCGGACCGTGGAGATTGCCGTCGCAGCGACGTCGCTCGCGTACTGGAACGCCGGAGCGCACGCATGGACCGTCGAGGAGGAGCCGGTGCGGCTGGAGATCGGCGCTTCCTCCGCCGACATTCGCCTGGACCGGGTGGTGCAGGTGGTGGCGCAACGATGATGCCGCGTCGTCATGGCAAGGCGTTCGCGGGCGCGGTGGCATTCGGTGGCATGGGTCGTGTGCTTCGGCGGCACCGCGCCGGCGGGGGCGCAGCGCGTGCCGACGCTCGCGCCCGGCAACCACCAGTTCTCGATACGGCACGACGGCCGGAGTCGCAACTACATCGTGCACGTGCCGCCGCGCGTTGCGGTGCCGGCGCCGGTGCTGCTCGCGTTTCATGGGGGAGGGGGCAATGCGAGTGGTTTCCAGGCCTATGCCGAGCTGGATGCGGTCTCCGATCGCGAGGGCTTCCTTGTCGTCTACCCGAACGGCACCGGCCCGCTGCGCCGCATCCTGCTCACATGGAACGCGGGCGACGACTGCTGCGGCTACGCGCTGGAGCACCACGTGGACGACGTCGGTTTCGCTGTCGCGGTTGTCGACGACCTCGCGCAGCGCGCGTCCGTCGACAGGCATCGGATCTACGCCACCGGACACTCCAACGGCGCGATCCTGGCGCATCGTCTCGCCGCCGAGCGGTCCGACCTGATCGCGGCGATCGCGCCGGTGGCAGGCTCGCTCGACCTCGCGCACTTCGCTCCAACGCGGCCGGTGCCGGTGCTGCAGATCCACAGCGTGGACGACCCTCGCGCGCTGTATTACGGCGGGCTGGGCCCGCCCTTTCCGGGCACGAACAGCCGGGTGCAGCACCAGCCCGTGCAGGCGGGGCTGCGACCGGTGGATCGCAGCCGACGGCTGCCCCACGACGCCCGATACCGTCGAAGTCCGCCACGGCGCAGCGGGCACTCCGAGCGCGGGCCACTCGGCGACGAAGCTCGTCTGGGGCCCGTGCAGGGGGGGCGCCGAGGTCGCGCACTGGAAGCTCACCGTGGCCGGTCACGGCTGGCCGGGCGACCACTCCTCGGGGGTGTCCGACCGCCTGCTCGGCCCACGCACGACTGTCGTTCACGCGGCGGAGGAGGTGTGGGCGTTCGTCTCGCGTTTCAGGCGCTGAGGAGCCAGCATCGGCGGCACTCGGGGTCCGGCATGGAGCGCGGTGTGGCGCGCGGCGGCGTGCCGCGATCGCCACCGCGCGGTCCAGGGCCCCACCCGCGGTCAGCGATCCGTCGGTGCGGGCGGCGCCAGGTCCCCCGAGGCGACGGCGCGCTCGGCGATGGCGTCGAGGCGCTTGTCCTGGTTGTTTCGCAGCGCGCGAAGGCTCCGCCGGGCCCGGCGGTAGGCGGCGTGCACGAAGACCCGCGCGCAGTCGAGCTCCGCGGCCGCGGCGTCGAGGTCGCCCCCCGCGCGCTCGATGTCGGAGGTGGCGCGCGACAGCGTGGCGGTGGCGACAAAGAGGTCGATGGCCGCGTTCGCCAGCCGTTCCTGCACGTACTGCCGATCGATGATCCGGCGGCCGTGGCGGCGCAAGGCGCGCTCGACGGCGCGGGCCAGGTCGTACACCTGTCCGGCAACGAGGTCGGCCTCGTCCGCCAGCGCCTCGTGCACGCGCGTGAAGTCCGGCCGGTCGATCGTGCTGCGCACCCGCCCCGCCAGGAAGTGGCCGATCGCGCCGAACGAGTGAATCGGGTCCTGCAGCGCCGCGCCTAACGCCTTGAGGCGCTCGCCCGGCTGCTGCAGCCCCATGAGGGCGATCAGGGCGCGGAGGATCTCGTTGGTCCCCTCGAAGATGAGCATGATGCGCGAGTCGCGCACCGCCTGTTCATACGGATACTCCCGCGAGTACCCGATGCCGCCGGCGATCTGCAGGGCGTCGTTGGCGGCGCGATACGCCAGCTCCGACGCGAAGACCTTGCACGCCGCGGTCTCCAGCGAGAAGTCCACCCCGCCGCGGTCCACCATGCCGGCCGTGAGCATCACCGCGGCTTCCGCGGCGTAACACTCGGCGGCGGCCAGCGCGATCTTGCGCCGGATCATCTCGAACGACGCGATCGGGCGCCCGAACTGCTCGCGCTGCCGCGCATACGCCACCGCCTCGTTCATGATGCGCCGGGTGGCGCGGGCGGAGCCCGCGGCGAGCCCCAGCCGCCCGGAGTTCAGCACCTCCAGCGCGATCTTGAACCCGTGCCCGACCTCCCCGATCCGGTTGGCCACGGGGACCTCCACGTTCTCGAAATAGACGGCGCGGGTGTCCGAGGCCTTGATGCCCATCTTCTCCTCGACCTTGCCGAGGCGGACTCCCTCGCTCGCGGCCTCCACGACGAATGCCGTCACCCGTTCCTTGCGCTTGCCGTCAATCTCGACAGGGACCTTGGCAAAGACGGTGAAGAGCCCGGCATAGCCGGCGTTCGAGATCCAGATCTTGGTGCCGTTCAGGACGTAGTGCGAGCCGTCCTCGCTCGGGATCGCGGTGGACGCCATGGCCTGGGCATCGGAACCCGATCCCGGCTCGGTGAGGCAGAACGCCGCCACCAGATCACCGGACGCACAACGCGGCAGCCACCGCTGCTTCTGCTCCTCGGTGCCGAAGAGCACGATGCCCTTGCAGCCGATGGACTGGTGCGCGCCGAAGTAGACCGCCAGCGCCGCGTCGGTGGCGCCAATCTCGCCGAACACCCTGTTGAAGACCTGGGCGGAAGCGCCGAATCCGCCGTATGCCTCCGGGATGTTGAGCCCCATGAGGCCGAGTGCGTGAAACCCCTCGCGCAAGGCGTCGGGAAAGTGGCCGTCGTGGTCGAGCTGGTGGGAGTCGATGTTGTCCCTGGCAAAGTCGTGGAACGCGCCGAGGATCATCCCGAGGCTCTCCCCTTCCTCCGCGGAGAGATCGGGGAAGGGAAAGACGAGTTCCTCGCGGAGTTCGCCGACGAAGAGGCCCTTCGTGAACGACGGGTTTTCGTCGGGGGCGGCGAGATGGGGCGTCGACGCGCCCGCGACGGCGGCAGGGGACTCAGACATGGACGAAGGCATGGACGAAGGCTACCTGCGTTCCGGCGCGGCGGGCAAGACGCGCCGGGGCTCCGCGCCGCCTGGTTCAAGGACACCGAGGGGAATATCCTCGGCGTCGTGCAGATCCCCGCGTAGGGGTCGTCGAGAAGCGCCGAGCGAGGCCTTTTGAACGGTTCCGGGCGCTTCCGGCGAGCCGATCGGCTGCTGCCGGTGCGCGGCCAGCGACTGTCTTCCGGTCCGTGTCGAGCCCGGTGCGGCCGTGAGGCTGCCGGGAGCTGGCCAGATCCGTCCGGATCTTCACGATTCCCTTAGATTCAGGAGTCCCACCCAAGGCAGTCCCTCCCCCCGAACCGTTCTTCCGGGGTCTCCCCCCGAGCGAAACGAAATGAAACGCCGAATCCCTCATATGCTGATTGCCGTGGCGACGCTCGCCGCGTGCGGTCAATCTCCCAAGTCCACAGCCGAGGGCCCGGACACCGGCCTGGCGCTGGCGCGCTCGTCGCGCGCAAAGGACTCGCTCATCGTGCTCAAGGACAGCCTCCTGGCCGATCGCCAGCGGCAGTTGAGCGAACAGAGCCAGCTGATCGGCGACGCCGCCACCAGCGCGCGCCTCGTGTCCGAAATCGCCCGCGACCTGTCCAAGGTGCGTGGGCTCCGGGTCGATGGCGACACCGCCAAGGCCGAGTCGGCGATGCAGAACGCCTCGCAGGAGCTCGTCACGGTGCAGAAGAAGGTCATCGCGGTGATCGCGCGCCTCAATGCCAGCGAGGCCCGCATCCGCAAGATGCGCAGTGACAGCGCGACGCACTCCGCCTTCGACTCCACGCAGGCCGCACAGATCCGCGAGTACGAGCGCTCCATCGGCGACCTGCGCGCCAGCGTCGAGCAACAGCGATCCGAGATCGTGATGCTCCGGGCCGCCGTGGACAGCGTGTCGCGCGCCGAACGTGGCCCTCGCCGCGCGAAACGACTCGATCACCGAGCGCAACGACGCCATGGCGGCGCACGAGGATTCGGTCTTCGTCGCCATCGGCACCGAGAAGGAACTCGCGGCCAAGGGCATCGTCAGGCGCGAGGGGGGCACGCTGCTGCTGTTCGGCCGGGGCAAGACCCTGGTGCCCGGGCGCACGCTCGACCCCAGCGTCTTCGAGGTGATGTCCAAGTCGAAGGACCTCACCATCGCCCTGCCGCGTACCGACAAGGACTATCGGATCGTGTCGCGCCAGAGCCTCGAGTTCACCGACGTCGCCAAGCCGAAGGACGCGATGGTCCGTGGCTCGCTCAACATCACCGATCCGGCGAAGTTCTGGGCCCCGTCGCGGTTCCTGATCCTCGTGCAGCGCTGAGCGACGCGACGGCGCTGCGCGGGAATCGCAGCCCCGTCGCGGAAAGACGCCGGGCGCCGGGCCAGGGAGAGCCTCGCGCCCGGCGTTTGTCACCGGCACCGGATGCCCCGTGTGAGCGCCGCGTGCCTGCGCACATGCGTCGTCCTGGACGCCCGCGCGCAGGCCGATCGGCCACGGCTACCACACGAGTCGTGGTCACCCGCCGGAGCGGGCGTGGAGCCGGGACGACAGGACCGTTCAGGGTGTCCCGCGCCGCCAGACGTCGGTATCCTTGCCAGCTGGAACGCAAGGCCGCCTGCCATGAGGGACGTTTGTCCGATACCACCACATGCTCCCCGGAAGTCGCGAAGCGCCTCGACACGCCCATGCGCAGTCGGCGGCAGGTCCGCCGGCTCACGCTACCACTCGCCCTGGGGTACGGGTCGCTGCTGGTGGCGGCGTGCGGCGGTTCGACCGGGCCGGCTGACAAGCTCGCCACGGGCAACTGGGGCTCCGACGCGGCGGTCCTCACGGTTGCCTCCGGCGCCGCCACGCTCCGCGTGCTCGGCTCCGGATCGTGCTATGGCTCGTACGTGGACATCCCGCAGGCGATTCCCGGAGGGAGCTTCGACGTCGCTGCGACGTTCACGCAGCTCATGGGCGTCTCTCCGGGACACGTCAGCTACGCGGCCCTGGTGAGCGGCGAGGCGCAGGGCGCCAACCTTTCCCTCACGATCACGGTGCCATCGACGCAGGCGACGCTGGGTCCGTTCACACTGACGCGTGGCGTGAGCCACGACTGGACGCCGTGCCTGTATCCGTGAAGTGATCGCCGGCGCGCTCCAGGGTGTTCACACGCGGCCGGAATTCACGCGCCGCCGGTACGGCGCGGGCCACGCTCACTCGTAGCGGAGCGCTTCCACCGGGTCGAGCCCCGCGGCACGCACCGCGGGCAACAGCCCGAAGACGATGCCGGCGAACGCGCTCCCGATGAGCGCGATGGCCATCGCCACCGGCGGCGTGGTGGCGTCGATCGGCGTCGAGTGGCGCACCAGGTACGTGATGCCGCCACCGATCAGCAGCCCGACGATTGCGCCCACGGTGGTGAGCGTCGCGGCCTCCACCAGGAACTGCCAGAGGATCTCGCCGCGCGTCGCGCCGAGCGCCTTGCGCACGCCGATCTCGCGGGTCCGCTCGGTGACGCTGATCATCATGATCGCGATCACCCCCACGCCACCCACCAGCAGGCCGATCGCCGAGAGGGTCAGCATGACGAGGAAGAAGACGCCGACGATGCGGTTGTACAGCTCCAGGATCTTCTCCGGCGTGGAGACGAAGAAGTCGTTCTGCGTGGCCGGGTGCAGATGGCGCGTCGCGCGCAGCACGCCGATCACGTCGTCCATCGCGCCGTCGCGATTCACGCCGGCCTTGGGCTTCACGGTGAGGTCGAGCCACCGCAGGCTCAGGTTCAGCCGGCGATACGCGGACTGGATCGGCACCACCACCAGGCCCTGACCGCCGTTGTCGAACGCGTTGGGAATGGGGTCGTAGACGCCAATGATGGTGAACTCGCGGCCGCCGATGCGGACCGCCTTGCCCACGGGCTCCTCGCCCAGCGTGAGCTTCTCGACGATCTTGCTGTTCACCAGTGCGACCGGCGCGCCGCCGTCGTTCTCCTGCGCGGTGAAGTTGCGCCCCGCGGAGATGTCGCCGCCGGAGACCTCGATCCAGTCGGGCGTGTACGCGTTGATCGAGACGCCGCTGAGCTCGCGATCGGCGTAGCGGATCGAGAGCGAGCTCCCGACATGGGCGGTGACGTTCTGGACTTCAGGCAGCTCGCCGATGAGCCGGGCCTGGTCGAGCGTCAGCGATGGATTGCGCCGCCATGGACAGGAGTCCGCCGAGCCGGTGCAGCTGTTGATCTGCGCCGGCCAGCGTGTCACGAAGAACGTCGTCGGACCGGCGGCGGAGATGCTGTTGGCCACTCCGGCATTGATGCCGTGCACGGCCGCGGACATCACGGTCACCACGAGGACGCCGACGGCGATACCGAGGATGGTGAGCCCCGCGCGCACGCGGTTCGACCGGATGGAGTCGAGGGCCATCACCACGCCCTCGAACAAGCCGAAGATGCGGGTCGCGAGTTTCATGTCACTCGGCCCTGATTGCCAGGATCGGGTCGAGGCGCGCGGCGCGGCTCGCCGGATAGGCGCCGGCGAGGATGCCGACGCCGGCACCGATGCCCACCGCGAGCGCGATCGACCACGGTGCCACGGCGGCGGGAAGAGGCGACACCATGGCCACCACCTTGGCCAGCCCGATGCCGAGCCCGACACCAAGCAGGGCGCCAAGGCAGCTCAGCGTGGCGCTCTCGACGAGGAACTGCGAGAGGATGTCGCGCCGCCGCGCGCCCAGCGACTTGCGGATGCCGATTTCGCGCGTGCGCTCGGCCACGGCGACGAGCATGATGTTCATGATGACGATCGCGCCCACGATCAGCCCGATCGCTGGAAGGACCATGCCGGCCAGCACCAGGTACTTCTTGATCGTCTGCCCACTGCGACAGCGCCGAGGCCGAACTCTCGAGCGCGAAGTCGTCCTTCTGCGCCGGACGCAGGCGGTGGCGGCGACGCATCAGCTCGCGCACCACTTCCTGCAGTGGCTGGAGCTGCACCGACGAGGGCGCTTGCACCACCACGCCGTAGAGGTTGTTTCGGGCGTTCGTCAGGCGGGACATCTGCGAGTGGAACGGGGCGAGGACCTGGCGGTCGAGATTCAGCCCGAAGACAGTGCCCTGGTGCTCGAGCACCCCGATCACCTGGAACGGGTAGCGATTCACCCGGATCTCGCGGCCGATGGGATCGAGGTTCGGGAAGTACTCAGACGCCAGCGCGTCGCCGATCACGATCACGTTGGCACCGACCGCGTCCTCCTGCTCGTCGAACGCGCGCCCCTGCGCCACAACCAGGTCCTTGATGCGGAAGTAGCCTGGTGTGGCCGCCTCGGCGAGCACCTGGGCGCCGCCGCTCCGGTACGTGGAACTCACGTTCATCCACTGGATGTCGTGCATCGCCCAGCCGGCCCCGTCCGGGAGGGCGTCGCGCACGGCGAGTGCGTCGTCGATCGTGATCTTGGGCCGGCGCTGCCACTCCTTCCACTCTTCCTCGGTCACGTTCCCCGTCTGGAGGTCGGGGTACGGACGCACGTTGAACGTGTTGACGCCGAGGAACTTGCCGGCGAAGTCGACCTCGACGTAAACGCTCATCCCCTGCACGATCGAGACGACGGCAATGAGGAACATCACGCTGATCATGACGCCGGTCAGCGTGAAGAAGCTCTTGAGCTTCTGGACGCGGATCTGCGCGAGGGCAAGCCGGACGGATTCGAAGAGCTGCACGGGGCGATGGAGTGGAGGGGCCGCTCGGAAAACCAACGTCACCCCCTACGAAGCCGGGGGCGGGGAAGTGTCAGGGACATGGTGGGTTCGACCCGACGGTCCGGTCCGGCGCGAGGGGAGGCGCATGCCCGCCGTACGGCTGCCCTCAACGGATGTCCGCGGGGTGAGATGCGGCACCCACCCTGTACCCTCGCCACGGGCAGGTGCCGGGCCGGGGCGGGCTGTCCCCGCGGTATTGCGTGGCCCGGTTCTGCTTGTCACCGTTCACGACCACACGAACCTGAGAGATCCCATGCCCCGATCCCGTTCGTCGCGCAGCTATCCGACTGGTCACGTGCTCGTGCTCGTCGGCACCGCCAAGGGCGCGTTCGTGCTGTCCTCGGATGAATCGCGCAAGCGCTGGAAGGTCGATGGTCCACACTTTCCCGGCGAGTCGGTCTATGCCGTGGCCTACGACCAGCGTGGCGGACGCCGGCGCATGCTCGTCGCCACGCGGAGTTTCCACTGGGGAAGCACCATCCGGGTGAGTGACGACCACGGGAAGTCGTGGACGGGTCCCGAACGGCAGGCGATCCGCTTTCCCGAGGAGTCGGGGCTGTCGCTGACGCAGGTCTGGCAGATCATGCCCGGCGGTGCGGACGCGCCCGACGAACTCTGGTGTGGGGTCGAACCCTCGGCGCTCTTCCGGTCCACCGATGGCGGCATGAACTGGGAGCCCGTCGGCGGGCTGCTCGAGCACGAGCACCGGCCGCGCTGGCAGCCTGGCGGGGGCGGCCTCGCCCTGCACACCATCGTGCTCGATCCCGCGAACCGCCAGCGCATGGCCGTCGCGATGTCCACGGGCGGGTTCTATCGCACCGACGACGGCGGCGGCACGTGGCGGCCGCGCAATGTCGGCGTACGCGCACAGTTCCTCCCTGACAAGTACCCGGAATTCGGGCAGTGCGTGCACAAGGTCGCCCAGCACCCGTCGCGGCCCGAACGCCTCTTCCTGCAGAACCACTGGGGGCTGTATCGCAGCGACGACTGGGGCGACAACTGGACCGACATTGCCAACGGCGTGCCGTCGGACTTCGGCTTCGCCATCCAGGTCCACCCGCACGACCCGGACACGGTGTACATCCTGCCCATCCAGTCCGACGAGTTCCGGATCGTGCCGGGCGGGAAGCTGCGCGTGTACCGCACGCCGAGACGCCGGCGCGAGCTGGGAGCCGCTCACCGACGGGCTGCCGCAGCGACGCGCCTACGAGGTGGTGCTGCGCGACGGCATGGCCGCCGACAGCCACGCCCCGGCCGGCGTCTACTTCGGCACCCGGAGCGGCAAGCTGTACGCCTCGGCCGACGACGGGGACCACTGGAAGAAGCTGGCGGACGCGCTGCCACCGATCACCTGCGTGAAGGCGGCCGTCGTCGGCCCCTCGTGAGGACAGCGCCGCCCATGGCCATCTCCATTGTCCTGCCGAACGCGTTGACGCCGTACTCGCACGGCCGCGGCACGGTGGTGCTCGACGAGGGCTGCCGGACGGTGGCCGACGCCCTGGCGGCGGTCTCGCGGCGCTGGCCGGCGCTCGTCGATCGCGTGCTCACCGAGCAGGGCGCGTTGCGGGAGCACGTGAACGTCTTCGTCGGCGACGAGAGCATCCGCTTCCTCGACGGACTGGAGACGCCCGTCGCCGCCGATGCGACCATCATGATCGTGCCCGCCGTGAGCGGCGGATAGGGGCCCGGTGCCTGACGAGCGCGCAGGAGGCACGGCATCGTTCACGCCGGAAGAGCTGTCGCGGTACAGCCGGCACCTCATCCTGCCCGACGTTGGGCTCGAGGGCCAGCGGCGCCTGAAGGAAGGTCGGGTCCTGGTGGTCGGGGCCGGCGGGCTCGGCTCGCCGGTAGCGCTGTACCTCGCGGCCGCGGGCGTGGGTACGCTGGGCCTCGTCGACTTCGACGTCGTCGACCTCACCAACCTCCAGCGCCAGCTCCTGCACGGCACCGGCGACGTCGGCCGCCCCAAGGTGGACTCGGCGCGCGACCGCCTGCGCGAGGTGAACCCGCACGTCCACGTGGAGGCGTATCGCACGCGCCTCACCTCCGCCAACGCCCTCGGCATCCTGCGCGGGTACGACGTGGTGGTGGACGGCACCGACAACTTCGCCACCCGCTACCTGCTCAACGACGCCTGTGTCCTCCTCGGCGTGCCTAACGTCTACGGCTCGATCTTCCGCTTCGACGGCCAGGCCTCGGTCTTCGACGCCGGGGCCGGCCCGTGCTACCGCTGCCTCTTCCGTGCGCCGCCGCCGCCGGGACAGGTGCCGAGCTGCGCCGAGGGGGGCGTCCTCGGCGTGCTCCCGGGCATCGTCGGCTCCATCCAGGCCGCCGAGGCCATCAAGCTCCTGCTCGGCGTGGGTGACACCCTGGTGGGACGACTGCTGCTCTTCAACGCGCTGAGCATGGAGTTCCGCACGGTGCGCCTGCGCAAGGACCCGCAATGCCCGGCGTGCGGCACGCGCACGATTACCGCCCTGATCGACTACGACGAGTTCTGCGGCACGCCAGCCGCTGCGGGCCACGCGGGCAACGGCGAGGTGCCCGAGATCACGCCGGCCGACCTGGCGCAGCGCCTCCGGCAGGGCGACGCCATCGATGTCATCGACGTGCGCGAGCAGGGTGAATGGGACCTGGCGCACCTGCCGGCGGCGCGACTGGTTCCGCTGGGGCAGCTGCCGTCGGCCATCGGGACCCTCGACCCCGGGCGCGAGATCGTCGTGATGTGCCGCAGTGGACAGCGCAGCGCCGATGCCGTGCGACAGCTCCAGGCCGCCGGATTCACCAGGGTAAAGAACCTGGCGGGGGGAATCCTGCGCTGGAGCGAGGACGTCGACCCCACGATTCCGCGGTACTGACTGAGCGGGGAGGCGGCCGGTCTGCGGCGTGCAATCCCGGCTGCCGCGTCACACATGCCAGTTGTCGTGGATGGCGCGCCGCGAGGAGGACGTCACTGCGCGCGGCGCAACGTGCGCAACAGCCTGTCCAGCGACCGCGTGTTGGCCACGGACTTCTTCTCCACCCAGCCGCGCCGGGCCTGGTCGACGCCCCAGCGCATGAAGCGCAGCTCGGCCGTCGCATGCGCGTCGGTATCGACAACGAGGGTGGCGCCGAGCGCGAGCGCGCGCCGCGCCGCCGTGTCATCGAGATCGAGCCGCTCCGGCTGCGCGTTGATCTCCAGCCACACGCCCTCGGCCGCGGCCGCCGTCGCTACCGCATCGAGATCGAAGTCCACCGGGGCGCGGCGCCCAATCAGGCGCCCCGACGGATGGGCGAGGATGTCCACCGAGGGATGACGGATGGCGCGCAACACGCGATCGGTCTGCGCGCGCCGCCCGAGGTCGAACGCACTGTGGATCGACGCCAGCACGATGTCGAAACCCGACAGCGTGTTGTCGTCGAGGTCGAGCGTGCCGTCGGCGTGGATGTCGACCTCGACACCGCGCAGCACCGTGAGGTGCCGCAGGCGGCGGTTCAGGGCGTCGACGCGCCGCCACTGCCGGCGAAAGCCGGCGGCATCCAGTCCCCCGGTGACCCGCACCGCGGGGGAATGATCGGTGACCGCCAGATACTCGTAGCCGAGCGACTCCGCTGCCTTCGCCATCGCGGCCAGCGTGTCGCGCCCGTCGCTGTCGGTCGAGTGCGACTGCAGGTCGCCGCGGATGTCCCGCAGGGTCACGAGACGGGGAAGCGTCCCGGCGGCGGCAGCGGCGAGCTCCCCGCTGTTCTCGCGAATCTCGGGTGGAATCCACGGCAGGCCGACGGCCCGGAAGACGTCGGCCTCGTCGCGTCCCGCGATCCACCTCTCGCCTCGAAAGACCCCGTACTCGTTGATCTTGAGCTTGCGCTCCTGCCCCATGCGGCGGACGGCGATGTTGTGCGCCTTGGACCCCGTGAAGTAGTGCAGCGCCGCGCCGAATGAACGGTCGGGAACGACGCGAAGGTCGATGCGCAGTCCCGACGGCAGTCTCAGCGCGGCGCGGGTTTCCCCGTGCTCGAGCACCGCCGCGGCCTTGGGATAGCCGATGAACCGGGCAATCGCCTTCCCGCCATCGGACGCGGCGACGAGCATGTCCAGGTCGCCAACGGTCTCGCGGCACCGGCGAAAGCTGCCGGCGAGTTCTGCGCGCTGCACGACCCCGGCTCCCTTCATCCAGGCAACGAGTTCCTCGCCGTACTGGGCCGCGACGGCACGCAGCACGCGGTGTTCCTCGCCGCTTCGGGCCGCCAGCTCGCGGAGAATGGCCTGCTCGGTGCGCGCACCGAAGCCGCGCAGCTTTCGCACGCGCCCTTCGCGCGCAGCACGCTCCAGTGCCGAAATCGTGTGCACGCCGAGCCTGTCACTGAGCAGGCGCGCGCGATGGGGCCCGATGCCACGGATGTGCATCAGCTCGACGGCCCCCTTCGGTGAGGCGCGCTCGAGCTTGCTGAGCGTCGACAGGGTGCCGGTCCGGGCGATCTCCTCGATCTTGCCGGCGAGATCTTCGCCGATGCCCGGGATTGCCATGAGGGCGGCGCCAGCGTCCGGTTGCGACGCGACCGGCTCGGGGAGTTCCTCGACGGCGCGGGCCGCGTTGCGATAGGCACGCACCCGGAAGGCGTTCGCCCCTTCGACCTCCAGCAGGTCGGCGACCTCACGCAGGACCCGCGCGATCTCGGCGTTTTCAGTGCGCCGCCCGGCTTCCGGGCGTTGCGCCGCCGCCTTGCGGCGTGACGGCGAGCGCTGACGCCCGGCTCCTGAGGTCGTGCGGGTCATGGGCTCGTCCCTCGATATTCTCCTTGAACGTATCCCCATCCCGCTGCGGGCGACATCGGAGTCCGCGGAGAAGGGCGGTCAGGTATCCGCCGTCCGCCCGGGAGCGCAAGCGATAACTTTGCCGCATGCCGCGAAATGTCGTCCTGCCGGCAGGGACCGAGGCCGAACGATCTTCCCGTGCGAGCCTGACTGCCCGTGCGGCGCTCACCGCGCTGCGCGAGCACGCCGATCCCATCCGGGCCGCCGGCGCAGGCCGCTACTTCAAGACGGCCCCGGGCGAGTACGGTGCCGGCGATCGCTTTCTCGGCGTCACCGTTCCCGCCGTTCGACGGCTGGCTCGCACCTACTCCGGCATGCCGATGCGCGAGGTTGAGCGCCTGCTGCGCTCCCCGTGGCACGAGGCGCGGCTCCTGGCGCTCCTGCTCATGGTAAGGCAGTACGGTCGCGCCGCGGCCAAGGGTAGGCGCGCAATCTACAGGTGCTACGTGCGCAACATGGCGCGCATCAACAACTGGGACCTCGTCGATTCGTCCGCCGCCTACATCGTCGGTCCGCAACTGTCGGCGGGCTCGCGCGCTCCGCTGAGGCGGTTCGCGCGCTCGAAGGACGTCTGGACGCGGCGGATCGCGGTCCTGGGCACGTTTCACTACATCAAGGAGGGTGAGTTCGGCGAGTCGCTGTCGATGGCGCAGCAGCTTCTCGATGATCCGCACGACCTCATCCACAAGGCCGTCGGCTGGATGCTCCGGGAAGTGGGGAAGCGCGACAGGGCCGCGCTCCAGATGTTCCTCGACCGGAACGCAGCGCGCATGCCCCGCACAATGCTGCGCTACTCGCTGGAACACTTCCCGGTCACGCTGCGCAAGCGGTACATGGCGAAATGATCGCTCATGTGAGGCGACGTGCGCCGTCCACGGTGGAACCGCGTGAGGCGTTTCGCTGCGCGCGCACGGTATCGACGCCCGCGTCACACCGCGCGCACGACTTCCCGGTGTGGGCGCTGCTGGGCGCTTGCGCCCTCTCGACGGCGGTGCCGCTCTGCGCCGTGGGTCCTCTCACCCGCGGCACCGCGCCCCCGGGCGCGGACGACAGCCGGCAGATGGACTATCGGGCCGCGGCTCGATTGATTGCCCCTGCAGTCGACGGCGGGACGTCGACATGGGCCGACCTCGGCGCCGGGCGGGGGACGTTCACGCGCGCGCTGGCGAGCCTCCTCGGTCCGGGCAGCACCCTCCACGCCGTGGAGCGCGACGCGGCCGCACGCCGCGCGCTGGACGCACTGTCGGCGCACGCGCCGCGGGGAGTCCGGATCGTCCCCTCCACGGCGGACTTCGTGCTGCCGCTGGACCTTCCGCCGCTCGATGGCGCCCTCTTCGCAAACGCCCTGCATTTCGTCCCCCCGGACGCGCAGTTCCGCGTGCTGTGCATGGTGCGAGACCTGCTGCGCCATGAGGGGCGGCTGGTGATTGTCGAATACGACGATCGACCCGCCAGCCGCTGGGTGCCCCACCCGATTCCGGCCGTGCGATTCGCGGACCTCGCGGAGGCGCTCGGAATGGCGGCTCCGGTGACCGCAGGCACGCGGCGGTCGGACTTCGGCGGCGTCATGTACGCCGCGTGGACAATGAGGCGTCGCTGAGCACAGCTCCGCCGGCGCCGGCGGATGCTGGATGCGAGTTGGTGAACGTGACAGTATTGCGGACATGAGACACGGCCAGTTGCGCACCGGAGCCTGGATCCTGGTGGTGATCGGCGCCCTGGGGGGCGCCATGGGATACCAGGACGACTCGCCGTCGGGGCCGGGCCGCTCTCCGGCGCACGGCGACGCCGGGCCGCCGCGAACCGGCGCGCTGTCCGTGCATTGGGCGGTCACCCACGACGCGTCCGCGCGGCTGGTGCCCGGCGCGACCGTGGTCGGACACGCGCCGCGCGACGGCAACGGGTTGTCGACGCCTGACGAGTCACCGCGCGGCGTGCTCGCCTCCGCCGAGGGCGGCGGCGACCAGCAGGGCGGTGCGCCGCCGGTGCCGGCGATGGTCACACCACCGGGCTCGCGGAGCGTCGAGCAGACGACGCTGGGGGCGCGACAACCCGCCACCGCGGTCGCCAGCTTCGATGGGCTGGGCGTGGGATTCAGCGGCCCGCAGGGCTCGGCATCGGGGCGCAATCCGTCCGACAATTCGCTCGCCGTGGGTCCCGATCACGTCGTGCAGATCGTGAACACGCGCATGGCGATCTTCACCAAGCGGGGAGCGCGTTTCGACACGACCGGGCGCGTCCTGTACGGGCCGGTGCCCACCAACAACGTCTTTCGCGGTTTCGGCGGCCCCTGCGAGGAGCGCAACAACGGGGACGCCGTCGTCCGTTACGACCAGCTCGCGAACCGCTGGCTCATCGTGATGCCGATCTTCTCGCGCGGACCCGCCCGGCCGGACCAGCCCGTGCCCAGGCGCGCCGGCGACCCCGCCGCGCGGAGCGAGGCCGGCCGCCCCGGCCAGCCGGGCGCTGCCACGAGGCTGTACGAGCCTCCACCACCGCCGCCGGAGTCCGCGGGGACCGGGCGCGCCGGACGGGGGCGCGGTGAGGCGCAGCCCCAGGGCACCTACTCGATGTGCTACGCCGTGAGCGTTGGCGCCGACCCGTTCGGGCCATACTACCGGTACGAGTTCGTGCGACCGCTCTTTCCCGACTACCCGCGCCCCGCGGTGTGGCCCGACGGGTACTACCTGCCGACGAGCACCGGCGACGACGTCATCCAGAAGCATGCCTGTGTCGCCGACCGGGCGCGGATGCTGCGGGGCGTGGCGGCGAGCGAGCAGTGCCTCGTCATCGATGGCGTCAACTTCCTCAACAACGCGGACCTTGACGGCACCGCGCTGCCCCCCGCCGGGGCGCCGAACATCATCATGGCCGCCGGGGGCACCCAGCTGCACCGCGTATTCGAGGACTCCGTCCTGTATGCGTGGACGTTCCACGTCGACTGGAGCGACCCGCGCCGGACGCGCGTCGAGGGGCCGGTTACGATTCCGGTGGCGCCATATCACTACCTGTGCGATGGCCAGCTCTCGAGCTGCGTGCCGCAGCCCGGGACCGACCGCCGTCTCGATGCCCAGGGCGACAAGATCATGGCGCGGCTCGTGTATCGTCGCGTGGGCGGGCACGAGTCGCTGGTGGCGGTACACTCGGTGAATACCTCCGCCGGAGCCGGCGGGGTGCGCTGGTACGAGTTCCGGTTAGGCAGGGACCGCCGGCGTGACCCTCTACCAGCAGGGCACCTTCGCCCCGGACAGCGCGTTCCGCTGGATGGCGAGTCCCGCCATCGATCGATTCGGGAACATCGGGATCGGCTACTCGTATGGGGGCTCACCGCACTTCGCCGGGCAGCGCTTTGCCGGGCGCACCGCGGCCGATCCGAAGGGCGTGCTCACGCTTCGCGAGGCGGTGCTGGCCGAGGGCGAGGCGGCGCAGGCCAACACGCTGCGCTGGGAGGACTACACGCAGACCGCCATCGACCCGTCGGACGACTGCACCATCTGGTACGTGGGCGACTACGTCCGGCGTGAGGCGGCGAGCTACTCGACGCGTATCGGTGCCTTCCGCCTTCCCGGTTGCGGTGGTGCCCGCTAGGAGCGCCCGGTGCTAGCGTTCGGAGGCACTGCCGTGGAAACGCGCGGGATAGTGCTGCATGAGGTACCGCTGCTCGGCCATGATTGCGGCGTAGGGCAGGCCTGGCGGGTCAAAGACGACGATGAGCGTCGACCCCTGTCGCCGCGACAGCCGCCCGGCGACGTCGTGCGCGTCGCCGCGCCGGAAGCGCAGGGTTCCCTCGACTGTCTCGCCCGTCGCCGGGGCGTGCCCCGGGGCCGGCTCGTACCGGACGCCGCGCTCCGACAGCTCCACGACGGTCATCGCGTGCTCCCCCACGACGAACTCGGGATGCTCGCGGGGAGGGAAGGTGAGCCGGTAGTAGGAGCGCTCGGCGGGAAAGGGCATGCGGCTGGAGGGAAGAAGCGGGTCTGTTCCGTGGACGAGCGGGCGCCCGCGGGGCCACGCGGCATCGGGGCGCACGACCCCGGGCCGTCGATCTGGTACATTCAGGAACCATGAGAGAGAACACAAGATGACCCCGTGGGTTCGCAACCTGCTGTTCGCCAACGTCGCGGTGTACTTCCTGCAGCAGACGGTGCCCGGGCTCACCTTTTCGCTCGAGTTCGTGCCCGCCTACGTGCTGATGCGTCCGTGGACCCTCGTGACGTACATGTTCCTGCACGGGGGGCTGATGCACATCGCGTTCAACATGATCGCCCTCTACTTCTTCGGGCCGCAGGTCGAGGCGCGTTTGGGGGCCCGGTCGTTCGTGCAGCTGTACTTCCTGAGCGGCGTCTCCGGCGCGCTGCTCTCGATGTTCCTCGCCTTCAACAGCCCCATCATCGGCGCGTCGGCGGCGGTCTTCGGCGTCAT
Source organism: uncultured Gemmatimonadaceae bacterium (assembly GCA_963761075.1). Taxonomy (GTDB): domain Bacteria; phylum Gemmatimonadota; class Gemmatimonadetes; order Gemmatimonadales; family Gemmatimonadaceae; genus CAVXFN01. Next base: position 3,370,083 of record CAVXFN010000004.1, on the reverse strand, counting down.
GCTCGCGTTCGCCTGGTTCTGGCCCGATGCGCAGATCTACATCTGGGGCATCCTCCCGGTGTCGGCGCGCGTCCTCGTGATCGCCACCACGCTGTTCTCGTTGTGGAGCGGCTTCAACGGATCGCGGTTCGGCGTCGCGGACTTCGCGCACCTCGGCGGGTACGCCGGGGCGTACCTGTACCTGCGCCTGCTGAAGGGACGCGCCATTGCGGGCAAGCGGAGCTGGAGGAAACGGGTCACGGCGGCTCCGCCACCGAACGTGCTGAAGAACTGGAAGTCCATCGACACGAAGTCCGTCCACGAAGTCAATCGCGATGAGGTCAACCGCATCCTCGACAAGATCAGCGCCCACGGGGTCGATTCCCTGACGAACGAGGAACGCACGTTCCTGTCGAACTTCGTGCCGAAGGACGACCAGATCCCGCCGGTCTCCTAGCGCGACGCGGCGCGGGCGCCAGGGCGGCGGCGCCTCGAAATTCCGCTCGCCGGGCCCGGATGCTATCATCACACGGCGCGTCGCCGTGGCCACCTGCCACGGGGCGCGCCCCGTTTCGCGTGCGGCACGCCTGACTCCCGGAGGAGACCAATGAAGGACCGGCAATCCCTGCGACTCACCCTTGCCGCCCTGGGGACGCTGGCCGCGTTCGGGTGCAGCAAGAGCAGCGCGCCGCCGGCGGATCTCGTGCTGCAGCACGGCACCGTCTACACGGTCGACTCCCTCCACCCCGAGGCCCAGGCGATCGCCATTTCCGGCGACTCGATCGTGGCGGTCGGCAGCGACGCCGACATCCAGCGCTACGTCGGCAGCGCGACCAAGGTCATCGACCTGCAGGGCGCGACCGCGATGCCGGGGTTCATCGAGGCGCACGGCCACTTCATGGGGCTCGGCGAGGCCAAGATGCAGCTCGACCTCACCACGGCGACGAGCTGGGACGACATCGTGCAGATGGTCGCCGCGGCCGCCCGCGATGCGAAGCCCGGCACCTGGATCCTCGGGCGCGGCTGGCACCAGGAGAAGTGGAACCAGCCGCCCGAGCCGAATGTCGAGGGGTTGCCCCTGGGCGACAAGCTCGCGGCCGCGTCCCCGAACAACCCCGTGCTCCTGACTCACGCCTCCGGCCACGCCGTCTTCGTGAACCGCAAGGCGCTGGAGCTCGCCGGCATCGGCGCGGGCACGAAGAACCCGGCGGGTGGCGAGATCGTGCGCGACTCGCGCGGCCGTGCCATCGGCATGCTGCGTGACCGTGCCATGGGGCTCGTCAACCGCGTGCTCGCGGCCTCGCAGGCGGGCCGTACACCCGATGAGGTGCGCGCTCACGACGAGCGCGCAGTGGAACTGGCCGCCGGGGACGCGCTCGCCAAGGGCGTGACGACGTTCCAGGACCAGGGCGAGTCCTTCAACACGATCGCCTTCCTGAAGGACCTCGCCGCCAACGGCAAGATGCCGCTCCGCCTCTATGCGATGGTGCGCGGCGAGTCCAGCGACAGCATGGACGCGCACCTGGCCGAGTTCCGCACCACCGGTTTCGCGAACGACCACTTCATCGTGCGCGCCATCGGCGAGGTCTCCATGGACGGCGCCCTCGGCACGCACAGCGCCTGGTTCCTCGAGCCGTACACCGACCTGCCGTCCAGCACCGGACTGAGTGTTGTCACTCCCGAGGAGCTGCACCGCATCGCGGAGCTGGCGGTGAAGTACGACTACCAGGTGGCGGCGCACGCCATTGGCGACCGTGCCAACCGCGAGACGCTGGACGTCTACGAGTCGATCTTCAAGGAGCACCCGGATCTCAAGGACCCCCGCTGGCGCATCGAGCACGCGCAGCACCTCAACCCGTCGGACATCCCGCGCTTTGCGCAACTCGGCGTCATTGCGTCGATGCAGGGCATCCACGCCTGCTCCGACGGGCCGTACGTGCCCAAGCGACTTGGCGACCAGCGGGCCAAGGACGGCGCCTACGTCTGGCGCAGCCTGATGAACACCGGGGCGATCATCGCCAACGGCACTGACGTGCCGGTGGAGAACGAGGACCCCATCCCCAACTTCAAGTGCTCGGTCACGCGCCAGCTCAAGGACGGCTCGCTCTTCTACCCTGACCAGAAGATGACCCGCGCCGAGGCGCTCAAGTCGTACACGCTGAATGCCGCCTACGCGATGTTCCAGGAAGACCGCCTCGGCTCGCTCCAGCCGGGCAAGCTCGCCGACGTGACGGTGCTCGACCGCAACATCATGACGGTGCCTGACGACCAGATCGACGGCGCCAAGGTGCTGTACACGATCGTGGGAGGGACAGTCGCCTGGCAGGCGAAGCAGCCGTAGGTCGCGGCGCAGCGCCACGGGCGGCGCGCGGGGGAAGTCCCTCCCGCGCCGCCCCGCCGGGTCAGGCGTGCTTGATGAAGCTGCCGTCGCGCAGCTCGGATATCGCGCGCTGCAGCTCTTCCTCGGTGTTCATGACGATCGGGCCGTACCAGGCTACCGGCTCCTCCAGCGGCTTGCCGGAGACGAGCAGGAACCGGATGCCCTCCTCGCCCGACTGCACCGTGACCTCGTCGCCGCTGTCGAAGAGCACCAGCGACCGATTGCCGGCGTCGTAGCGAACCGGCGCCGCGTCCGAGCCGGCCGTCTCGGTGAGCACGCCCTGCGGCGTCGACGCGTCGCGGAACGTGCCGCTGCCCTCGAAGACGTAGGCAAAGGCGTGGCGCGACGTCTCCACCGGCAGCGTCTTGCGCTGCAACGGCGGAACCCAGACGTCCAGGTAGCGCGGGTCGGCTGCGATGCCCTCCACCGGTCCGCGCCTCCCCCAGAACTCGCCGCATACGACGCGCACGCGTGTCCCGTCGTCGTCGAGGACCTCGGGGATATCGCGGGCCACGACGTCCTGGTAGCGCGGCGTCGTCATCTTGAGCGACGACGGGAGGTTCGCCCACAACTGGAAGCCGTGCATGCGTCCCCGGGCGTCGCCCTTCGGCATCTCCTGGTGCAGGATGCCGCTCCCCGCCGTCATCCACTGCACGTCACCCGCCCCGAGCGCGCCGCTGTTGCCGAGGCTGTCGGCGTGCGTCACCGAGCCGCCGAGGACGTAGGTGATGGTCTCGATGCCCCGATGTGGGTGCCATGGGAATCCCGCGAGGTAGTCCTCGGGATTCTCGTTCCGGAAATCGTCGAAGAGCAGGAATGGGTCGAACTCGCTGGTGTTGCCGAAGCCGAACGCGCGGCGCAGCCGGACGCCGGCTCCCTCGATCGTCGGTTTCGCCTGCAGCAACCGCTTGATGGGCCTGATGGACACGTGAACTCCCTCCCGGAGACTGCGCGCCGTGGCGTCCTTCCGGGCGCCGGACTCTCACTGTTTGCCCCGGGCGCGTGGCGCCTGAGGACTCGTCATGCTCGAACGTAAGGTACTTCGGATGGGAAGGGGACGGCCGTGCGCCGGGATGGTGCTGCTGTGCCGGCCAGCGCGCGAGGCCCTCATTCGCTGAACGTAGCGAGGTTCTCGAGCGAGGACCGGAAGCCCTCCTCGTGGTCGGCCCGCCCTATGCCTGCGGGGGCGTGCTCAGCGAGAACCGATACCTCCGTGCCGCCGGCGACATCCGCAAAGGACCAGGTCAATTTCATCGCGCCCGCCGAAGGCGGCCTCGTCGGAGTCGAACTCGACTTCCTGCACGATGCGCTCGCCCGGGGCGAGCTCGATGAACCGGACCCGCACCACATCGGTGTGGGCCGTCGTCTTGCCGCGCACCCGATGATCCGGTTCCTCATAGGTGAGAGACATCCGGTAGCCCCCGCCCACCCTGGCCTCGAACTGGTGAAGTCGCGCCGTCATGCCGCGCGGTGGCAACCACGTTGCCAGCGCGCCGGCTTCCATGAACGCGTCGTAGATGGCCTGTCGCGGCGCCCTGATCACCCGCGATGCGCGAGCCGTCCCGCCACCATCGTCCACGCTTTTCACAGGTTTCGCCTCCCCGGGGGCCGATGGCCAGGCACGATTCGCATCGCTGCACGCGAAAGCGCCCGGATCCTCTTCCCGCTGAACTTCCACGTGGGGCGCCGGACGCCCTAGCTGGCGAGCCGGTTCCCGTCGTCGTCACCGTGAATGTCGACACGGCACACGCCGAGGGCGAGGTGCGGCGCTCGTTCGACGGGATCAACTCGTTTGTGACCATGCAGGGGACGCGCCGCCGGGCCCGGGCGCCTTGACGCCGCTCGCGGGCGCCATGCACGTTCCCGCCCGGCCGTTCCTGTCCGGTTCCACCGGGCGCACAAGCCGCCCCGATCCACGGAGGTCCCCGTGACCGCGCTCTCCGCTCTCTGGCTCCCGATCGTGCTGTCGGCGGTGTTCGTCTTCCTCGTGAGCTCAGTCATCCACATGGGTCCCTTCTGGCATCGCGCCGACTATCCCGCGGTGCCCAACGAGGACAAGGTGATGGACGCGCTGCGTCCGGTGGCGCCGCCCCCCGGCGACTACATGATGCCGCGCGCCGGCGGCATGAAGGAGATGGGGTCGCCAGCCTTCCTGGAGAAGATGAATCGGGGCCCCGTCGTGGTGATGACCGTGATGCCGAATGGGCCGTGGTCGATGGGGAAGAACCTGTCGCAGTGGTTCGTGTACTCGCTGTTCGTGTCGCTGTTCGCGGGCTACGTGGCGTCCCGCGCCCTGGGCAGCGGGGCCACGTACCTCGAGGTCTTCCGCTTTGCCGGCGCGACGGCGTTTGCGGCGTATGCCGTCGCCCTCTGGCAGATGTCGATCTGGTACCGGCGGGCGTGGAGTTTGACTGTGCGCTGGACCCTGGACGGGCTGATCTACGCCTGCGTGACCGCGGGCACCTTCGGCTGGCTCTGGCCACGTTAGGCGGTCGGGCCGCTGCACGCGGGCAAGGGGACGGCGCCGGGCATCGCCACCGGCGCCGGGCGTCGCGCGGGAGGGGCGGGGGCGGGGGCATGGTGGCGCGGCCGAACGACGGCTGGCACGCGCCGCCGGCACGCATGGCGACAACGGCAGCGCGGCACGCATGGCGACAACGGCAGGCGGCAAGCGTACGTCCGCTCGTCCCCGCTGCATAACGAGTGACGCGGGGACGAGCCGACGTGGTATTGACAGAGGAACCGGGACCTCCCAGCGTGGTGCGCACTGATCGCTGTCCCGGTCTCCCCCACGACCGCCCGAGGGTCCCATGCGGTGCCGCGACCTTGCGCGCCACGGCGGCGCGTCCTGCCCGGCGAGCCTGCAGCGGCTCGCCCGATGGACGACGGCGCGCGCGATGCTGCTGTCCGTGCTCGCGCCAACCGCGTGCAGGATCGGCGGCAGCGACGCCACGGCGCCGGATCCATACGCGGCGGACATGCGGGCGTACGTCAATGGTGACACCTGGTTCACCCGCAACAAGGTCACGGCCCACTACGTCGACAACACCCTGAGCTTCAGCGGCAGCGACGGACTCTACCTCGTGTCGGTCTCCGTCCCCGGGGTCGACGGGCCCGGCACGTACTCGCTGAATGCCGGCAACCCGTTCGGGGCGTGGGCCAATGTGAGTGGAGGTGGCAAGACCTGGACTACCTCGCTGGTGGCCTTCGCTGGCTCGGTGACGGTCACGACGCTGACCGCCATGTCCGCCTTCCGGCACCTTCCAGTTCCTGGCACAGAACCTCTTCGACCAGCGGGACTTCATGCAGGTCGGCAGCGGCGTGTTCACCGTGACGTGCATCGTCGGACCCCGCCGTGAGGACGCGTGCCGCCAGCGCTCCGACCCAGATCAGCGGCAACGTGGCGTCGCTCTGCCCGCGATACTGCGGCCGGAATCCGTACAGCACCACGTGCCCACTCGCCCCGCGTGACGTCCACCATCGCCGCCTTGCCGTTCAGCTTGTCGCCGCCGAGCAGCCAGCCGGAGAGCAGTGGATCGCCCGTCGGCGGGATATGTCGCCACCGCCGTCGCGGCGGCGGGATCGGTGATCTCGAACGCCGGGCTCCCCTCGAACCAGACCGCCGGCACCGGCGCCGTCATCGTGGCCGCCAGCGGGCTGTCGCGGTTCAGCTCCACCGCCAGGATCGATCCCGGCGCGTAGAACTGTGTGTTGGGCACACCCGCCAGCACGTTGCGCACCGGGAGCTGGAGCGCCGTCGCCGCGAACTCCGACGCGCCGTTGAACGCGAGCAGCGAGCCGCCCTGCGTGACGAAGGCTGCCAGCGCGGCAATCCCCTGCGCGCCCAACACGCGCGTGAGCTGCCCCGCGGACTGGTCGGGGAGGATCAGCGCGTCGAACCGGCTGGCGAGGTCGCCCGCCGCCACGTCCTTCTCGGTGACCTTCGTGAAGGGAACGTGGCGCACGTCGAAGACCCAGCGCGTCCACCCCTCGTCGATGGGCTCGTTGCCGCTCGGCCTGAAGATCGCGATGCGCCGCTTGGTGTTCGCGAGGGGACTGGCGTACGTGGGGTCGGGGAGCGACGCGATCGGCGCGTTGTTCATCGCCGGCTCGGTGCCGCTCACGGCGGCCACGGCCACCCCAAACAGCAGCGGCAGCGTGTGCGCGGTCACGTCGTACGGCCGCTTGGGCGGTCCGCCGGGATACTCGTACAGGTTCGGGTAGTGCTGGTGTTCCAGCAGCGCCTTGGCGTATCCGCCGAAGGGCTGCCGCATTGGGACGACGTAGCTGCCGGCGGGATAGCTCGTGCCCGCGACATCGACCGGCGCCGTGGTCTCGTGGACCTCGACCTGGCCGTGCTGGAGCGTCCACAGGAGACGATGCAGTGCCTGCGGATCCCGCTGTGACTTCGGGATCACGTACGCCGAGGGCCATGCGTCCAGGCCGAACGGGGGAAGGGTCCCCACGGCGCGTTCCCCCATCTGCGCGTAGCTCTCGAGCCAGCCGGTGCGATCGCGCGCGGCCTCGACGAGCATCGCCCAGCTCGCCGCCGTCTGGTACTTCACGATGTCGCCGACGCCCCACGTGCCCCCCGGCCACAGCACCGGGTAGTTCCAGCTCACGATGCGCGCGTCGTATCCGCGCCCCTCGCCCAGCCGGTCGAATGGCATCTCGATCGGCGTGGCCAGGCGCGCGCTGGCGGTCTCGGTGAGGATCCGCACCCCGCGATGGTTGAGCGAGTACTGCCGGGCGGGCGACCACATGTCGTACGACGCGTTGGTCGCGACCCCGGTGAAGCCCTCGGAGATCATCCGCCAGCTCATTGCCAGCCCGAGGGCGTTGGTGCCCGCCGTCAGGATCGGGTCGATGTTGGGCTCCACCGGGTCCATGTACGGCGGGATGAAGATCCGGCCGGCGTTGGCCCCCTGCTGGTGGATGTCGTTGCTGATCTCCGGGTCCCACGGCGTGTACAGCGAGTCCACCGTGTAGCGCGTCTCCGGTTGCGTGAAGGCGTACCAGTCGCGGTTGTCGTCGTGCCCCACGTAGTAGTGGTACAGGTCCGGCGGCGGCGAGCCTTCGGCTGGCGTGCCTAACGTGGCGCGGTAATGGTCCCCCACGATGTCGACGCCGTCGGGGTTCTGCGACGGGACCAGCATGAGGATGGTGTTCGCCAGGATGAGCCGCGCCTCGGGGGTGTCGGCGCGCGCCAGGCGGTCGGCGAGCACCATCGGCGTCAGGATGCCGCCCACCTCGGTGGAGTGGATGCTCGACGTGATCAGGATGACGTTCTTCCCCTCGGCGAGCAGCGCCGCGCGCTCGTTCGGCGCGCGCAGGCGCGGGTCCATGAGCTTGCGCTGGACCTGGCGATAGTGCTCCAGGTTGCCGAGCGTGGCCGGGTCGGCGATGAACGCCACCAGGAACGGCCGGCCCAGCGTCGTCTTGCCCAGCACGCGCACCGAGACGCGCGGGCTCGCCTTGTCGAGGGCGGTGAAGTAGTCGGTGATCTGCTTCCAGGAGGGGAGCTTGCGGTCGGTGCCTGGGGCCCAGCCGAGGACCGATGCCGGCGAGGGGACCGCCGAGGCGCCGCCCTGGGCGAACGCCGGTGCAAGGGGAACGAGCGGAGCCGCAGACAGCGCGACGAACGCAGTGGCGAGGACACGACGCAGGCGGGAGGGCATCATCGGGTGAGTGAGGGTGCGGCGAACTTTGCGATCGTCCAGCGGCGCGTCAATTGGTCCCAGGGGTTCTGCAACCGCGATGGCACCACCGGTGACCGATACGGTATAGTGCCGGTCCGGCGGTGATCCGACTCATCCGTAGCCACAGGAATATTCCGCGTGCGCCTCGCCATCCTGACCCTTGTGCTGGGACTCCCGGTACCGGTCCTGTCGCAGCAACCCGTCGTCATGCACCTGGCTCCGGAAAACGCCTCGCTGGCGGCAAGCTTCACGAGGATCAGCGCGGTGCGCGAGCTGCGCGACGGGCGCGTGCTCATCCTTGACCCGCGCGACCAGGGGCTGGTGGTGGCCAATATGGGCAGCGGCGCCGTGGAGCCAATCAGCCGGAAGGGCGGGGGGCCTGGCGAGTACCAGTCCCTGCGGTACGCCCTCCCGCTCGCGGGTGATTCGACGCTGTTGCCCGCCGGCCCGGGCCGGTGGTTGCTCATGGACGGTGCGCGGGTCGTCGTGACGGTGCCGCCCGATGACTCTGCGCTCCGCGCGTCCGGAGGCAGCCCGGCCTCCGCGGATATGCACGGACATGTCCTGGGAATGGGCGCGCCGTCGTTCCATGCCGGCACCTACTCCATGGGGAAGGGCGACTCGTTGGCGGTGCTCCTGGTGTCCCGGGCGACCGGCGCCGGGGAGACCGTTGCCCGCACGCGCGTGGCGCCGATGCGCGTGACGGTGCGCACGGGCAAGGACGGACAGATCACCAGCATGGAGCTGCGCCGGCCCGTGCTCGCACCGGGCGAGGCCGCCACGCTCTTTCCCGACGGCTGGATCGCCGTGGCCCGCCTCGATCCCTATCGCGTGGACTGGCGGGCTCCCGATGGCTCGTGGACGAAGGGCGCAGCGATTCCCGTGCCGGTGGTGAAGCTCGACGACCGCGAGAAACGGGCCGAGATGCAGCGTATTGCCGATGAGACCGGGCGACCCGTGCCGGCGCCGGAGACTGTGGAAGCCTGGCCGGAGACGATGCCGCCGTTCGTGGACGCCAACGCACTCTACGCGGCGCCCGATGGGCGCCTGGTCGTGCTGCGCCAGCCGACCGCGGAGGCACCGGGGAATCGCTACGACGTCGTCGACCGCCGCGGGCGGGTCGCCGGCACGCTTTCGCTCCCGGCGAACCAGCGCATCGTGGGCTTCGGCGCGAAGTCCGTGTATATCGCCTTCACCGACGACGACGGGCTGCAGACGCTGCGGCGCCATCCATGGCCGTCGGCAACGCCGTAGCGGTGTCCGGCGCCTGACGAGACGCGGGGCCCCGACATCCGGGGCCCCGCCTGGAACCGGCGTGCGCGGGCACGCCGTCGCGCGTCCTGCGGTCAGCCGCCGCAGGCTCCGGCGCCGCCGAATCCGCCCCGCCCGCCGCCGCGCCCTCCGCGCCCAGCGGCCGGCTCCATCGGCGCCGCCACCTCGCGCGGCCAGACGTTGTCCGCCGTGTCGCGGTCGGGGAAGCGGCACCCGGGATCGAGAATGACCTTCTGGATCTTCCGCGGCCCGAAGTCGAGGACCGCGCTGAACGTGCGGCTTCCCGACCACCAGACGTCCACCGGCCAGGTCACCACCGCCGACGCGCTGTCGGCCATGGTGGCGTTAGGCATCAGGCGGATCGGCGGCCCGGTCGGGGCGAACTCGACCTTGAGCACCACCGGGGAGGGCATCTGCCCGTCCTGCCGTACCGTGACCGTGGTGCGGTTGCCGGTGGTGGCCACGTTGGCGATCGAGCCCTCCACGGCGTCGGTCGTGAACAGCCACGAGTTCCAGAACCAGCCCAGGTCGCGGTGCAGGGCGTTGCTCATGAAGAAGGCGTAGTCCCACGGCGTGGGGTGCTTGAAGCGCCACGCCTTCGCGTACCCGCTCATCGCCCGCCAGACGGCGGTGTCGCCGACAACGCCGCCGAGCATCGACAGCATCATCGGCGCCTTGCTGTAGGCCTGGAACGAGTACATCGGGCCGCCGTAGTTGGCGTCCCACATCAGCGGTGCCTCGCGCTCGTCGCCACTGGTGCGCCCGTAGCTCTGGCCCCGCCGGTCGAGGTCGAACGGCTGGCCGTTGCGATCCTGCCCGGAGAGGATGTTCATGTACTGGTTGAAGCCCTCGTCCATGAAGCCGTACCAGGTCTCGTTGGTCCCGACCATCATCGGCCACCACTGGTGTCCCGTCTCGTGATCGGAGGCGCCGACGCTGGACATGATGAACATCGGGTATTCCATGCCTCCTTCCGGGCCGTCCACCACGGTCTCCACCGGGAAGGCGTAGGGCATCCACAGCTTCGAGTAGAACTCGAGCGCATGCCGGGCGATCGCCGGCGCGGTCGCATAACGCTGCGTGTTGCCCGGCAGGTACATGATGTTCACCGGGATCGGTCCCTTGCCCGGGATCGTGGCGCGGGTGGCGTCCCACACGAACTGGTTCGACGTCGCCCAGGCGACGTCGCCGGCGGTGTCGGCCACGAAGTGCCAGACGAGCCGGTCGCCGGCTGCGGTGGACTTGCCGGGGCCGCGCTCGTCCGCGCTGACGATATGAAGCGTCGAGTCCGACTCCAGCACGTGCGACAGCCGCTCGCGCGCGGTTGCCGTGAGCACCTCGCCGGGGTTCTGGAGCACACCGGTGGCGCCGACGATCCAGCCTGCAGGGACGTCGATCCGGACGTCGAAGCGCCCGAAGTTGTTGTAGAACTCCGAGGGACCGAGGTAGGGATCGGTGTCCCAGCCGCGGACGTCATCGTAGACGGCGACGCGCGGGTACCACTGGGCCACCTGGTAGAGGGAGTCGTCCCAGCGGCCCATGCGGAGCCCCCGCACGTTGTCGGCGCGCGGCACCCTGAAGTTCCAGTCGAACGCCAGCGTTGCGCTGCCGCGCGGCGGAATCGGTTTCGCCAGGCGCACGCTGGCGGCGGTCTGCGTGATGCCGGCGATGTACGGCGAGGTGGGCGGCGCCGCGCCGCGGCCGCCCCGTCCGCCCCCGCGCGCCGGCGCCGGTGGCGGCGTCAGCGCGACCGGTTCCCCGTCGAGCGAGGCCTTCGTCACCTGCATGCCATCGGTGATCTCGGTGACCGTCTCGGCGCGGGGCACGTTCGGCGCAAAGATGTTCTGGTCGAGGCGCAGCTGGATGCTGGTGAGCGTGTCGGGGCTGGTGTTGTGCAGCACCACGGTCTCGCTGCCGGTCACGATCGACGTCGCCGGGTCCAGGCGTGCGTTGATCGTGTAGTCCATCCAGAGCTGCCAGTAGTTCCGGCCCGGGCGTCCGGTGGAATCCCGCGTGCCCGCGGCCATCGCGCGCCGGATCATGTTCGTCATCGGGATGTCGTGCCGGATGGCGCGTTCCGGATACGGTTCGGCGCGCGACCGCTGCGCGGCGGCAACTGATGGAAGGGCGGCGGCGAGAAGGATCGCCGCGGCAGGCAGGCGATTGCGCATCGAGGCTCCTGAGTGGGTCCGCGCCCGTCGCGGGAGTGGCGGGCGACGTCCCTGAATATCGCTCATGAAGAGGCGTCGGGGCACCGGCCGGCGGCGCCGGCGCGAACTGACAGCAGCCCCGACACCGAACGGCGCAGGGGGAGCTTCACCACATCAGGAGACGCCGACGCGCCAGGCTGGGCGCTGCACTGATGCTGGCCGGAGAATGGTTCCCCATCCAGTATTCGCCGGCATCCTCGTCCCCCAGGCCCGATGGACACCCCCGACAGCGCGGGCGTACGCTTTCCCCCGCCATTCATCTATGCGATCGCGTTCGCCTTCGGCGCGGCGCTGCACCGCGTGGTGCCGGGCGATACCCTCCCAGCGCGCTGGCGTGGCGTGGTGGAACCCGTCGCGCTCGCGCTCGTTGCGGTGGGGCTCGCGGTGGCGTTCACGGCGATCGGCATGTTCCTCCGGGCGCGCACGCACATCATTCCGCACCTGCCTGCGACGACGCTCGTGATGCGCGGGCCGTACCGCCTCACGCGCAACCCGATGTACCTCAGCCTCGCGGTGACCTACACGGGAATGTCACTGCTCATCAACCAGCTCTGGCCGCTGGTGCTGTTGCCGCTGGCGCTCGTCGTCCTGCACCGGGCGGTCATCGTGCGCGAGGAGCGCTATCTCGCGGCCCGCTTCGGCGACGCCTACGCGGAGTACCGGCGGCGGGTGCCGCGCTGGATCGGATTCCGCGGGGGCTGACCGGGCCGCGCGGTTCCCGCTCGTGGGCGGGCGCGTTCCGGGGTCAGTCGCGGGCGCGCGGTGTGAGCCGGCGTGCGGGCAGCGCCTCGGGCCGGGACCGACGCCCCGTTCCGCGACGTGGTGGCGGTGGCGCTTCGATCGCATAGGGCGCCAGCAAGGTGTCGATGTCCTGTCGCAACCACGACTCGGCAGATCCCTCGCGATGAATTGCCCAGCCGATCAGCGAGCCACCGGCGAGCGCGGCGATCGCCCGCGCCAGCCGTCCCGTGTCGCAGCGTCGCAACTCGCCGGCCGCGACGGCGTCGTCGAGCAGCGTCCGATATCCGGCGAGGGTGCGCCTCGCATGCTGGAGCGCGAGGCGGTGGAACTCCGCGTCACCGACGTCCATCTGCCGGAAGGCGAGGGCGTGCGCCAGTTCCTCCGGCGATCGGATCTCGCGGGTCATGCCGGTGGCCGCCGCAACGAGCGCCGCGCGCGGCGAGTCGTGGCGGCGGCGGGCCTCGTCGAACGTGGTGCCGACATCCTCGACGCCCTGGGCCGCCACGGCCAGCAGGAGTCCGCGCTTGGAGCCGAAGCGCTGGACCAGGGTGGCGGGGGCGAGTCCGGCCTCGCGGGCCACGTGCGCGAGGGTGAGCCGGGCCGGGCCAAGCTGCGAGATCGCGCGGAAGGCGGCGTCGAGGATCTCGCGGTCGTCGATGGTGCGGGGGCGCGGGCTCATCGGTCGGCAGATAGTAAACGGCGATTTGCAATCGCGCCATTGTAAACGAACGCTCATTCAGTAACAAGCACGTCGTTCGGGGCCGCGCGGCTTCCTGAGGCGCGCGGTTTCCCGGGCGAGGACGGCCGCCGCCCGGGGGACGGCGGCCGTCCGGTGGGCCAAGGCCGTTCGTACCGCGGTCGCCGCCTGACGCCGGCGTGCTGCCGCTGCCTGCCGCCGGCGCCTACTGCGGCACCGGCTGCATCGACGACGTGCTCGTCGCCGTCACCTTCTTCGGGAGCGGCTCGCCGGCGTGCTTCACGTAGATGTCGAGCCACGCCACCCACCGTGCCCACTGGTCGAGGACGGTCTCGCGGATGACAGGACCGTGGTCCTCGTACGGATACATGAACAACGCCGCCGTCTTGCCCTGGGCGCGCAGCGCCTGCAGCATGCGGATCGAGCTGATGGGGTCCGTGCCGACGTTCTGGTCCTCCATCGAGTGATACATCAGCAGCGCGCCCTGCATCTTGTCGGCGTAGAAGAACGGCGACATCTCCTCGTAGGTCTTCTGGCCGCTCCAGAAGTCGCGACGCTCGCTCTGGAACCCCGTGGGCGTCAGCGTGCGGTTGTACATGCCGTCACCGGCGATGCCCGCCTTGAAGAACGGCGTGTGGACCAGCGCGTTCGCCGTGGTGAAGGCCCCGTAGCTGTGGCCACCGATCGCCAGGCGGTCGCGGTCGATGAATTGCTGCCGGTCCAGCTCGTCGATCACCGCCGACAGGTTCGTGACAAGGTCAGAGACGTAGTTGTCGTTCATGCGTCCCTCGTCCCCGATGACGGGCGGCGAGAAGTTCGCCACCGCATACCCCTGCGTGACGAGGTACTCGATCGTGCGCGGCGCCCCGTTCGGGAACCGGTTGAGGTTCTCGGTGCGTTGCGTGCGGTCGTAGCCCGATTGCTCGGTGAACTCGTACGGGTACACCCACAGCATCGCGGGCAGGCGGGTGCCGGCCTGGTAGCCGTCGCGGCAGCGTGAGGTTCACGGCGAAATGGATGCCGTCGGCGCGGGTGACCGTGATGCGCTTCCGCACGGCGTTGGTGAACTCCGGCGTGAAGTCCTTGTTGTCGGTCAGCCTGGTCATCTGCCCGGTGCGCATGTCGCGCAGGTACGAGTCGGGCACGTCCTTCGGCGCCTCCCGGTTCACGATCGCCCGGCTGAAGTCGTCGTCCAGCGCCGCGGTCACGGTCTCGTACGAGTCCTTCGCCCCCTCGAACAGGCGGGTCTTCTGCCCGGTGGCGATGGTGACCTTGTCGACGAACTGCTGTGGTGGGTTCGCCACGTAGTCCGGGTGATAGCGCGTGCCCGTCAGGAAGATGGCGCCGTCGGAGGACACCATCGCGACCTGGCCGCCGCGCGTGCCACGCTTCGTCATGACGGCGCCGATGTTGCCGTAGAACGAGGCCGAGTCGTTGCCGGCGCCGCCGCGCCCCCCGCCGCCGCCGAGGCGTCCGCCGCCGCCGGCGAACGTGGGCGTCCAGTCACGCTGCCTGACGACGACCGTCTTCTTCGCGGGGTCGTCGAGGGTGACAGTGACGATCTCGCCGGTCCCGTTCGCGGTGGTGGCGTAGAACACGCGCTTCGCATCGTCGGTGAACATGACCTGCGAGATCGGTCCGTTGTTCTCGAACAGCACCGTGGTGTCGTTCGCACCGAAGGGTGGCAGCCACTGCACCAGTCGTTCGGCCCGGCCGGCGCCGCCGGCGCCGCCGGCCCGCCCCCCACCAGCGCCGCCGCGCGCACCGCGGCCTCCCGCGGCACTCGCCGAATCGCCGCCTGCCCGAGGCACCGCCTCGACGAAGTACATCCCCTCGCCCAGGGGCATCCACGACAGGCCGCGCTTTCCGTTGGCCGCGTTGCCGCCGCGTCCGCCACGCCCGCCGCCGGCAGTATCGGGCTCCTGCCCCTCGCGCAGGGGGCGACTCGAGACTTCAGCCAGCACCCTGCCGGTGTCGTCCCACAGCTCGTCCTTCGAGCCGAAGCTGTTGTACTGGACGACGTACGAGAACGGCTCCTGCATCGTCGAGACCCGGAAGTACTTCCCGTCGGGCGACGCGTCGACGCTCTGGATCATTGCCGGCGCACCCACTTTCCGCACCGCGCGCGTCTTCACATCGACCACGGCGAGCTGGCCGGTGACGTAGTACTTCATCAGCGCCATCTGGTACGGATCCTCGAGCAGGCTCGCGTAGTTGCGCTCGGGTTCCTTGATGCTGTCCACCCACAGGCGCACCGTGGGTCCATCGGCCACCTCGGGCTTCCTCGGCTCGGGACCGCGGTTGTCCGGGAGCAGGACGACGATCACCGACTTCCCGTCGGCGGTCCAGTCGACCGACGTCACCAGCGTTGCCAGGAGCGGGGTCTTCGTGACCTGCGTCGATTTCCCGGTTGCCACGTCGGCGACGTATACCTGCGAGGCGTCGTCGAAGTTCGCGATGTAGGCCAGCTGTTTTCCGAGCGGCGACCAGGTGGCGCTGGAAACGGTGGCTCCGCTTGGGATCTGGATCGACGCCGACTTGCCGGTGGTGGCATCGATGAGGTTCAGGCCGGCCGCGCCGCGGGTGGTGAGCGAGCGGGCGCGATTCGCCTTGGGGTCCACCTGCAGGCCGCCGAAGTAGTAATGGAACTTGCCGAACGCCTGCAGGCTGGGCAGGCCCTCGCTCTCCGTCTTCAGGAAACGCGTCCTGTCGGGACTCGGCTGCGTGAGCAGCACGTTCTGGTAGCGCGGCGCGGTCACCAGCTTCACGATTTCCGCGGGCGGCTCCACGTACGTTTCCTTCTGCAGCAGCGCGAGGTCCGCCGCGACCTGCGCCGCGGCTTCGGGCTTCGACGGCCGACCCTGTGCGGCGAGTGGTGCACCGGCGATGGCGGCAGCCAGGAGAATGCCGAGGGCGCTGCGCGCGAGCGAGTAGAGGCGAAGCTGCGTCATACGGGCCTTCACGGGGGAGGGAGGAGGCGGGTCGGGCGGGGCCCGTTCCCGGTGAATGCGCTGCCAAAGATACGCCGGGACGGCGACGGGTGCTGCGCGGCGTCCGGGGCCGGCGCGACGTCACGGGCGCTCGCCGTTCCCACCCGTCCGGCCCGGCATCCCGCGTCGCGCATGGTGCCCCCGCGCAACCGCCGGATTACCATGCAGGTACTCTCCTTCGACGGTCGCGTCGGCGCTGCGCCATGTACTCCACTTGCCTCTACTGCAACGGCCAGCTCGGGACGAACGAGGTCATCGAAACCTTTCCTGTCGGCCGGCGGCTCGCATTCGACTCGGCGCGGGGACGGCTCTGGGTGGTGTGCCGCAGGTGCGAAAAGTGGAACCTGACCCCGTTCGAGGAGCGGTGGGAGGCCATGGAGCAGTGCGAGCGCCTCTATCGCGACGCCCGCAAGCGCGTGTCCTCCGACAACGTTGGCCTGGCCCGCCTCAACGAGGGCCTGGAGCTCGTCCGCATCGGTGAGCCGATGCGTCCGGAGTTCGCCGCATGGCGTTACGGCGACCAGTTCGGGCGACGCCATCGCCGGATGATCCTGCTCGGCACCGGCGCGGCCGCCGTGGGTGGCGGACTGCTCGTCGCCGGTGCCGTGACCGGCGTGCTGTCCGGTGGAGGGTACGGGCTCTGGCAGCTCCTGCAGTATGCGGCGGAGGCGGCCAGGCGCCGGCGGGTCATCGCCGTGGTGACGGCGCCGGACGGAACGCGCATCACCGTGCGTGGCGCCGACGCCGACCGGTCGACGTTCACGCCGCCGGCCGGTCCCGGAGACCCCTGGGGCCTGCTGCTCCGGCACGGGCGCAACGAGTTGCACCTGCGGGGCGACGACGCCCGCCGGGCGACGGCCCGGATCATGCCGAAGGTCAACGCCGGCGGCGCATCGCGAACGCGCGTCCAGTCGGCGGTGCAGCGCATCGAGTCAGTCGGCGATCCCCAGCGCTACCTGGACGAGATCGCGCGCCGTCCGCCGCCGCCTGCTCGGCGGCGTCGCGCCCGGGGGCCGGCGGGGATCGCGCGGTTCGACCTCGAGACCCGGCTGGCCGTCGAGATGGCGGTGAACGAGGAGAACGAGCGGATCGCGCTGGCCGGCGAGCTCGCCCTGCTGGAGCTGGAGTGGAAGGACGCGGAGGAACTGGCCGCCATCGCCGACACGCTCGGGCTGCCCCGGGAGATCGACGAGCAGATCGAGACGATGCGTGCGCGCACGCGCGGTGACGACGCGGGCGGCGGCCCGGCGAACCCGGGCCTCGCCGGGCGCTGACGGGCCCGGCACGGGCCACGCATATTCCGGTCCGGATGACCGCCGCTCCCGCCCCCCTCGAACAGTCCCTGGCCGGCCGCTACCGCTTCGACCGGGAGATCGGGCGCGGCGGCATGGCCACGGTGTACCTGGCCGAGGACCTGAAGCACGGCCGCCAGGTCGCCATCAAGGTGCTGAAGCCCGAGCTCACGCAGTCGTTAGGTGTCGAGCGCTTCCTGCGGGAGATCGGGATCGCGGCGCGCCTGTCGCATCCGCACCTGGTGCCGCTGCTCGACTCCGGCGAGGCCGGGGGCATCCTGTACTACGTCTCGACCTACGTCACCGGGGGGTCGCTGCGCGACCGCCTGCTTCGCGAGCCCAGGCTCCCGGTGGCGGACGCGATCCGCATCGCGACCGAGGTCGGCGACGGGCTGCAGTACGCCCATCGCGCCGGGTTCGTGCACCGTGACGTGAAGCCCGAGAACATCCTGTTCGTCGACGACCACGCCGTGCTCACCGACTTCGGCGTGGCCCGCGCCTGTACGTCGCGCGCCGGCGACCTGCTGACCGGGGCCGGCTTCGCCGTCGGGACCCCGGAGTACATGAGCCCGGAGCAGGCTGCCGGCGAGCAGGACCTGCAGGTCTCGAGCGACATCTACAGCCTGGCGTGCGTGCTCTTCGAGATGCTCACCGGCGAGCCGCCGTTCCGCGGCGACAGCGCCCATACGACCATCGCGCGCCACATCGCCGAGCCGCCGCGTCTCGTGCGCGTGCTGCGCCCCGATGCGCCGCTCGCCGTCGAGCAGGCCATTGCCAGGGCCCTCTCCAAGGATCCCGCTGCGCGCTTCACCGAGGTCGGCGAGTTCAGCGCCGCCCTGCGTCGGGAGGATCCCGCGCGCACGCGCCTGCCCTCGACGGCGACGCACCTGCTCGCCGTGCTCCCGCTCGTGAACGCCACGCCCGACCCCGGCAACGAGTACATCAGCGACGGGATCACGGACGAGCTGATCGACGCGCTGTCGAAGGTGCGTGGCCTGCGCGTCGCGTCGCGCACATCGGTCTTTGCCCTCAAGGGCAAGCCGCAGGACGTCCGCGCCATCGGTGCGCTGCTCGGCGCGTCGGTCGTGCTCGAGGGCACCGTGCGACGCGCCGGCGACCGGGTGCGCATCGGTGCCCAGCTCTCCTCGACCGACGACGGGCGGCTGATCTGGTCCGACCGCTTCGACCGCGACCTCGACGACCTCTTTGCGCTGCAGGACGAGATCGCGCAGACGATCGTGAAGGCCCTGCGGACGGCGCTCATCGCCGACCTCTCGGCCCCGCTGCGCAAGCGCTACACCGACAGCGGGCGGGCGTGGGCGCTGTACCTGCGCGGCCGCTTCGAATGGAACAAGCGCTCGCAGGAGGGCGTGGCCGCCGGCATCCGCTTCTTCGAGCAGGCCATTGCGGAGGATCCGGGCTTCGCGCCGGCGTATACCGGCCTCGCCGACTCCTGGGCGCTGCACGTGGACTATCGCAGCGTGCCGGTGCACGAGGGGTTCCAGCGCGCCACCGAGTACGCCCGCCAGGCCATCGCGCTCGACGACTCCCTTGCCGAGGCGCATGCCTCGCTGGCCTGGTGCCTGTTCATCCATGACTGGGACTGGTCCGGCGCCCGCGCGGAGTACGAGCGGGCCATCGCCCTCGACCCGTCGTATGCCACCGCGCACCAGTGGTACGCGTTCCTGCTGAGCGCCTGGGGCCGGCACGAGGAGGCGCTGCTCGAGGTGCACGCCGCCCTGGAGCTCGATCCCGCCTCGGTGAGCATCCGGCGCAGCCTCGGCTGGGCGTACTATTACGCGCGACGCTACGAGCAGGCGCGCTACCATCTCGACCGCGCCATCGCCATGAACCCCACGGCGGAGGAGAGCTACCGGGTGCTCGGGCTGTCGCTGTTGCAGCTGGACCGCGCCGCTGACGCCGAGCGGGTGCTGCGCGAGGCCTGCGAGCTGCCGACGTCCGGGACGTACACGCGCTCGACGCTCGCCTACGTCCTGGCGCGCACGGGGCGCGCCGTGGAGGCGCGGGGCATCCTGGACGCGTTACTCGAGGAGTCGAGCCGCGAGTACGTCTCGCCGGTGGCGATGGCGACCGTGCACCTGGGGCTCGGGGAGTGGGAACGGGCGCTCGACTTCACCGAGGAGGCCTTTCGTGAGCGACGTGGGTGGCTCGCCTACCTGCGCGTGAACCCGATCTTCGACCCGTTGCGGGCGATGCCGCGCTTCGAGGCGCTCGCCCGGCAGATGGGGCTCTGAGGGGCGGGGAAGGCCGTCGCGTCTCGGACTGGCACGCGATGCCGCGCCCGCGCTGGAGCCTGGCGCCCCCGCGCCGTCCGACCTGCGCGACGCTCCTCGGCCGGACGCCCGGTTGAACTGTTGAGCGCGCGGTACGAGAATGATGGGTGGGCACCGTTCGATGTCTCGTGAGGCGGAGTCGACTCCGTGTCATGGTTACGCTGGTTCCGCCACCGCTCGTCGTCCGGCGCCGACAGCCCACACGGAAGGGCCGCCTGCGAGGCGTGCGGCCGCCCGCTCGAGGCCCCACGTCGGCGTCGCGCGCGCGTCCGGTGTGACTGCGGGCACGTGAATCACCTTCGTCGTGCCATCCTGCTCTCGGGAGACGAAGCGGTGGTCACACTCACGTCCGGCCTGACAGTGCACGGCCTGAGCGCCGAGGAGGACCTCCGCCGTCGCTGGCGCCACGGCCGCTGCCGCACCTGCGAGAGCGCCGTCGGCCTCGCCGACGCGAGGATTCTCTTCCGGTCCGACAGCGCCAACACCGTGGAGACATTCTCGTACTACTGTCCCGAGTGCCAGCGGCTCTCGGAGCCGGAGCGTGGCCGTCTCCTCGGCCATGACGACAGGCCGATCCTCGACGAACTTGGCAGTCCCGGTTTGGGCGGCGGCCGGAGCGTCCGCCGCTGACGGCACGCGGTCGGCGGCGTGCGCTACCAGAAGACGCGCTGGATGCCTTTCGGGTTCTTGCGACGCATGCGCAGGTAGATGATGAGGCCGGTCGCGGTGAGCACGGCGAGCGAGAGGGCCCAGAACATCGCCACGACGAGCCCGCCGTCGCCGAACGCCTCCCCGCTGTGGATGCGATTCAGCAGGGGCTTGTCGGCGTACGACTCGACCTTCTCGAGGGCGCCGGTCTTCGCGTTGAAGACGAACTGCCGGTCCTCGCCCCCGGTGGGCTTGCCGGTGAAGACGGTGACGGTCGGGTTGTCTCCCTTGTACTGGATGGTGACCTTGTCCACCGGCGCACCGGTCGCGCCCGGCGTGGCGGCGGCGGTGGCGAAGGCACGCGCGAGAGGTCCCTGCCATCCCGACGGATCGGACCCGACGGTCACCGGGCTCACGAGGTCCCGGGTGGCCTCGCGCAGCGCCTCGTCGGCGCCGAAGAACTCGGTGAAGGCGAGGAGGAGCCCGGTGGTCGCGGCAAAGAGGAGGAACAGGGCGGCGGGGAATCCGATCCAGCGGTGCCATTTGCGCCAGAACGCCAGGGTCATGACCGACCGGGAGTGAGGGGCGCCGTGGCGCCGTGAGCATCGGGACGATGGTCGTGGCGGGCCACCGCACGTCGTGCGACAACGCAGCGGCGACGGTGCGCGTTGAGCGTGTCGCTCGCACGCCGCGCGGCTGTACAGCGCCGGCGGCCCCCAATACTATCCGCCGGAACATCGCTGCGGGGGGATGCGCCGCGCGCTGGTCGCGGTCCGCGTCCCCCTGCGGCGTCGCTTCGTTAGGCATTCCCGCCCGGAGTCCCCCGTGAGGAACCCGAACCGCGTCCCGCTGGCACCGGCTGCCGCGCTGCTCGTCACGCTGCTGGCCCCGGCCCTCTGCCCGCTGCCCGCCCAGGACCGGCTGGCGTCGATGCCCGGATATGACCGCCATGAGGCCGTCGCCCCGCTGCTCGCGCGCGCCATCGTGTCCGGCGCGCTGTCGGTCACCTGGGTCGACAGCGGCCGGGCGCTCGAGTACGCCCGCGACGGGCAGCGCTTTCGCTACGACCTCCGCACCCGCGCCACGACCCCGGTGCCGGAGGGCGCGGCCGCCATGCCGCTGTTCGGGCGCGGCGGACGGGGCGGGCGCGGCGCGCCGGCGCGCGGGCGCCAGTTCGAGTCGGCCGACTCCCCCGACGGGCGGATGAAGGCGTTCTATCGCGACAGGAATCTGTGGCTGGCCAACGCCGACGGCAGCGACGAGACGGCGCTCACCTCCGACGGGAGCGAGGCCAGCCGGATCAAGTACGGCACCGCAAGCTGGGTCTACGGGGAGGAACTGAGCCAGCAAACGGCCATGTGGTGGTCGCCCGACGCCCGGTATCTCGCCTACTACCGGTTCGACGAGAGCCAGGTGCGCGACTACTACCTGACGATGGACCAGACGCGCCTGCAGAGCACGGTCAACATCGAGGCGTTCCCGCTCGCCGGGGCGCCGAATCCCGTGGTGGACCTGTTCGTCCACGACGTGTCCACGCATCGCACGCGCCGCGTCGACGTGCGCGACGGGCAGCCCTTCGCCGACGACGTCGTGGGCTACTACGTCTACGACGTCGGCTGGTCGCCCGGCGGCTCGGAGTTGCTCGTGCACCGCACCAACCGGCGCCAGAACGTGATGGACCTCGCGGCCTGCAGTCCGTCGTCAGGCAGCTGCCGCACGGTCGTGCGCGAGGCGTGGCCGGCGAGCTGGGTCGAGAACGCGCCGGCCATGCAGTTCCTCGCCGACGGCAAGCGCTTCATCTGGGAGTCCGAGCGCACCGGGTGGAAGCACTACTACCTGTACGACCTGGGCGGCCGGCTGCTGGCGACGCTCACGCGCGGCGACTGGGAGGTGGCCGGCATCGTGCGGGTGGACGAGGCGGCCGGCGCGCTGTACTACATGGCCCGCGACGGCGACAATCCGATGAAGCTGCAGCTGCATCGCGTCGGCCTCGACGGGCGGAACGACCGCCGGCTCACGGACCCCGCCTTCCATCACACCGTGAGCCTCTCCCCCGACGGGAAGACGTTCGTGGACGTCGCGCAGACGCACGACACGCCGCCGTCCACGCGGCTGCTCGACATGCAGGGCAAGGTGCTCGCCGACCTCGCGCACAGCGACATGGCGCGCTTCGATTCACTGGGCCTGCACCGGGCGGAGCTGTTCACCTACCTGGCCGCCGACGGGAGCACCACGCTGCACGGGCTGTTGCAGTTTCCCTCGCAGTTCGACCCGTCGCGGCGCTACCCGGTGCTGGTCTCGGTGTATGGCGGGCCGGCGTCGTCGAGCAACACCGCGCGCGAGACGTTCGTGGTGCCCAGTGCGCTGACCGAGTACGGCTTTCTCGTCGTGAACCTCGATTCGCGGGCGGCGCCTGGCATGGGCAAGCGCACCCTCGACGCGCTGTACGGGAAGCTCGGGCAGGTCGAGATCGACGACATGGCCGCGGGGGTGAAGGCGCTCCGGAGCCGTCCCTACGTCGACAGCGCACGGGTCGGCATCTTCGGCACGTCCTACGGGGGGTACGCGTCGGCCATGTCGATCGTGCGCTATCCCGATGTCTACGCGGCCGCGGCGGCGCAGTCGCCGGTGACCGACTGGCGCAACTACGACACGATCTACACCGAGCGCTACATGTGGACGCCGCAGGGCAACGAGGGCGGCTATGACGCAGGCTCGGTCATGACGTACGTGCGCAACCTGCGCGGCCGGCTGATGCTGTACTACGGCACGGCCGACAACAACGTGCACCCCTCGAACATGCTGCAACTCATCCAGGCGCTGCAGCGCGCCGGCAAGAGCTTCGACGTCCAGGTCGGCCCCGACCAGGGGCACTCGTCCATGAACCAGGCGCGCATGATGGAGTTCTTCATCGAGAACCTGGTCCTCCACCCGGCGCCGGCGGGCAGCCCGTAGGCCGCCGGCGCCGGCGCGGGCGGCGCGGAAGGCCCCTTCCGCGCCGGCGCGTCTCCGGTTCCCGCGGCCGCGACTCGTACAGCTTCCGTCGCTGCGCGCAAGCGCCCGGTCAGTTCCCGCCGCTCCGCGCCGCGGGCTTCGGGTCCACGCCCTTCAGCAGCTCGTCGGGCTCGTACAGCCGGCCGTTCGCGATGACGTGCCGGATGTGGTGCATCGCGTTCAGGTCCTCCAGCGGGTTGCCCTCGACGACGAGCAGGTCCGCGAGCTTCCCTGCGGCCACGACGCCGGCATCGAGGCCGAGGGCCTCCGCCGGCGTCGCCGTCGCCGTCTTCAGCGCCTCGAACCGTGTCATGCCCGCGTCCACGTACGACTGGACCTCGGCATGGAGGTTCATCGCGTCGGGCGTGTCGGTGCCGGCCACCACCCGCGCCCCGGCGTGGAGGGCGTCCATGATCATCTTGTTGGCGCCATTGCCCGCCAGGCCCACGATGCCGACCGGGATGGCCGGCGCCGCCGCTTCGGCACCCCGTCCGCCGCGTCCGCCGCGTCCACCCCGCCCGCCGCGTCCGCCCGCGCCGGCGGCCCCGGTGATCGGGCCGCTGAGCCACTCCGGGTAGAGGTCGAAGCGCGGGTCGCTGTGGATGGTGCTGTCCTCAGCCATCATCCGGCGCAGCGATGCGCCGCCTAACGCCAACGTCGGCGTGAAGGTCATCCGTGCCGTGCCGAGCAGCGTGGTGACGTCGGAGTAGCTCCGGCTCAGCGTCGCCATCTTCGGGGAGTAGCCCCGCCGGCTCGTCGCCGCGGTGTGCTCCATGCCGTCGATGCCGTCCTCCGAGGCGGGGAAGATCTCGTGCGACGACACCGGCACGCCGATCGAGTGCGCGAAGTCGACGATGCGCTTCTGCTGGATGTCGGGCATGCGCACGTAGCTCTTGATCATGTCCAGGTTGAGGACCTTCTCGCGCTGCAGCTCCATCTCGAGGTGCGCCGGGCTGGAGATGGCGATGGCCATCTTGTAGTAGGTGCGCTTCCACTCGAGAAGGAAGCCGGTGCCGAAGACGCGCGGCCCGGCGCGCACGCCGGCGTCCACGGCCTCCCGGTCCTCGACGGCCTCGTACGGCGTGCTCCCCGGGCTGCGGACCGTGGTGATACCGAACGCGAGCCAGGCCCGCATGCTCGCCTCGCCGAGGTCCTTCTGCAGGTGGGTGTGGTACTCGATGAGCCCCGGCATCACCGTCAGCCCGGAGGCGTCGACGACGCGGACGCCCGCATGGGCGGCGGCCGAGTGCGCCGCCACCGAGCGGATGCGGTTGCCCTCGACCAGGATGTCGACGTCGTGGCGCGGGGTGGCGCTGGTGCCGTCGACGAGGGTACCGGCGTGCACAAGGAACCGGTCCGACGGCACGAACGGCGTATAGGTGAGGTTCAGCGGGACGTCGTGCGTCGCCCCGGTCTCCACGTCGAGGAGCCGCAGCTTGTCCATCGACTGGTAGAGGATGTGCTTCGAGTCCGCCGTCCAGCTCGGGGCGAACGCCATCTCGTTGGTCACGCGCCGCGGCGGGCCGAGCGGGGTGCCGTCGGGCGCCACCGGGACCAGGGTCAGCATGCCCTCGTAGACAATGGCCATCTTGCTGCCGTCGGGGGACCACGCCGGCCCCATGCCGACGCGCGAGTCGATCGACAGGTTCTTCACCGGCACCTGCCACGTCTCGGCGCCTCCGCCCGCGGCGGGGAAGGTCATCACCTGGTTGGTCCCCTCGCGGAAGCGGGCGGAGAACGGGTGCACCGCGGCGATCGCGACGCGCTCGCCGTCCGGCGACCACGTGGGGTTGCCGGGGCCGAACATCGATTCGTGGATCTTCGTCACCGTGCCGGTGGCCACGTCCACCACCGAGACGCTCGCGCGGCGCCAGACCCCGTCGACGTCCAGGAAGGCGATCCGCTTGCCGTCGCGCGACCACGAGGGCCCCATCGCCGAGGTCTTCAGGTGGGTCAGCTGTCGTACCGCGCCGGTCTTCATGTCGCGAACCCAGAGGTCGAGCAGCGAGCCGCCGCGGTCCGACGCCCATGCCAGCTGGCTGCCGTCGGGCGACCAGGCCGGCTCGTCGTCGAGGAAGCGGTCGGCGGTGAGGTTCCGCGGCGGGCCGCCCACCGGCATCAACCACAGGTCGCCTAACGCGACGAACGCCACCTGGCGGCCGTCGGGGGAAATTGCCGGCCCGGTGACGCCCAGTGCCTTGCGCGGCGTGCGGCTGTCGACGTTGCGCGCCCGGTGGGTGTACGCCGCCCGGCGCACCTGCAGGGTGGCGGTGAACCCGATCGTGCGGGCCGCCGGCGTGCCCAGCGTGCGGCGGCGGATCTTGCCGTCCGAGGTATAGACGAACTCCGTCGGCGAGACCCAGGTCGCACGGAAGGGGAAGGCGTTCTCGTCCCCGGTCACAGGCTTGCCATCGATGACGAGCTGGCTCGACTGCCGCGTGAGGACCTCGTACATGATCTGCCCACCCGGGCCCCACGAGGGGGCATCGGCGCGCTCCCCGGCCTGGGAGACCTGGCGCTCGACGCCGTCGGCGAGGCGGATGGCCCAGGCGGCCTGCTCGCCGTCGCGCGTGGAGATGAAGGCGATCTCCCTGTCGTCGGGCGACCACGACGGCATGAAGTCGTCCGCGGGGTTGTGCGTGACCTCCTGCAGCGCCCCGCTGCGGACATCGAGCACCCAGATGTTGATGTTGTCGTCATCCCCGCGGTCCGACGAGAACGCGAGGCGCGTGCCGTCGTGCGACCAGGTTGGCTCCCTGTCGTCGTACGGCCCATTGGTGAGGAGATGCTGCCCGGTCCCATCGGGCGCGATCGCCCAGATGTCGTAGCCGCCCTCGCGATATCCCTGGAACGCGATCCAGCGTCCGTCGGGGGACCACGCCGGCTGGCGTGCGTCGTTGAACTCGTCCGTGATCCGGCGCGCCGCCCCCCCCGACGCGGGAAGCGTCCAGATGCTCCCCTGGAGGTCCATCGCGAGGGTCTGTCCGTCGGGCGACACCGTGACCGCCATCGACGTGCCCTCATCGACAGTCACCGGAATCGGCGCCGCGCCGCCCTGGGACACGTTGCTCTCGGCGGGGAGTCCATCCGGCGCGTGCCTGGAGAGGCCGCCGGGCGTGAGCGGCAGCACGAGCAGCGACGCGAGAACGAGGCGCGGGACGTGGAATCGAGGCATCGGAGCGCGGGGATGAGTGGGGGCGTGCCGGACGTGTGTGCCGGAGGGCGTCGTTCCGGCCCGGAACGCACGAATTTGCATCCTGCACGATTACAATCCAGAGCATTGCGGCCCGGGCCCCTCGTCCGGGCGGCCTGGCGGGAGGCGCCGGCGCACCCGCAGCGGGGATCACGGCACCATGGCCAGGCGCGCAGCAGCGCGGGAGCGAGAGGGAGTGGGACGACTTTCGGGACAATCGCGAGGGGGAGCCGGCGCAGCACTCCTGCTGTGCATCGCGGCGTGGCTTGCGGCCTGCGCCGATCCCGCGGCACCGGTGGTCCACGAGCACGTGGACCGGCTGGTGATACCCGGCACCGAGGATGCCGTCGGCATGCTCGTTGACGTCGACCAGATGATCGTCGTGAACCATATCGGCGTGCCGTTCCTGAAGGCGGGGCCGGCGGTCGTCGCCGGCGGAACGCTCCTCATGGCCATGGGGATGCGCGACGTCGACTCGTGGGAGCTGGCGGCGTACGACGTGAACACCGGCCACGAGCTCTGGCAGCTTCCGCTGGCGTCCAGCGGCGCGCCGGTGCTGCACGACGGCGTTGCCCTCGGCACCAGTTCCATGGCGATCAACGAGGCGCGGCACGAGCTCTACTGCTGGCCGTCGGAGCGCGGGGGAGTCGTGGGAGTCGGCGTCTTCAACTACCAGCGCCGGCAGGTGTCGGAGTTCGTCCCGCTCCCCAACCTGCAGGGCGGGGGCGTGGCGTTCGTGCCGCCGTATCCCGACCTGCCGCAGGGAAGCGTGGCCGCATTCGGCGCGGTCGGGACCGGCGGGCAGCGGCACGCCATCGTGTACTTCCTCTCGGGAGCACCGCTCGCCGTCTCGGACTCGCTCACCGTGCCCACCCCGGTGCATTCCTCCGGCCCGGTCTCGTCCTCGTCGCGCCGGGTGGTGGATCTCCGTCCGAACCTCGGGGGACGGGAGATCCTCGTCGCGACGCCGTACGACATCGTGCGGTTCGACGTGACGACGCTGCAACTGGCGACGAGCATAACGAGGTCGAACACCGGGTTCCTCGTCGTGTCTCCCTTCGACGGGAGGGTCTTTATCCCCGATCCGGGAAACGACGCACTGGCCTCGACCGGCCTCGTCGTCGTCTATGACCGGACGCTCGAGCTCTCGGAGATCATCGACCTGCACTCGCTTCCCGCGTCGGAGCGGCCGCTGGGCATCCAGGGCGGTGCCGTGAGCGCCGACGGCCGCTGGCTCTACCTGGTGACCGGCGTGCCGCGCGACGGGCCCCTGTACGGTCCCGACTTCAGCCGCCTCATGGTTGTGAGCGTCTCCACCGGCGCATCGTCGGCGCTCCCGCTGGCCACACTCGGTGGAATGAACCCGATTCCGGTGCCCTGAACGCACCGTGGCGGCCCCGTGGCCCCGGCCCCGGGTGCTGCGGGAACGGCACGCGACGGGCGCAGCCGTTGGGGAATGCTCGCGCCGGCCACCTGGTGCGCCTCCTTGACCGGCCCAACACTAAACGGGATGTTCGGTCGCCGCGTATACACACGACGGCACGCAGTCGCAGCACGCAGTCGCAGCACGCAGTCGCAGCACGCAGTCGCAGCACGCAGCTCCTCCTTCCAGGCCCCCGTGAGAGGATCCCGCCCATGAAGAGCCGAGCTCGACGCCTGTTCCCCGTTGTCCTGACCGCGGCCACGCTCCTGGCCCCGGCCGGTGCGATCGCCCAGGGACGCGGTGGCGGTACCGACCCGTCGATGGAGCCGATGATCAACCAGTCCACCGACGCGATGCTGAAGCGGTTCCGCTTCCGCAACATCGGCCCCGCCTCGATGGGCGGCCGCATCGATGACATCGCCGTGTCCGAGAGCAACCCCAACGTCATCTATCTCGGCTACGCGGTGGGTGGCGTGTGGAGGTCGGAGAACAACGGCACCACGTTCTCGCCGGTCTTTGACACGTACGACATCGGGTCCATCGGCGACATCGCGATTCACCCGACGAACCCGAACATCGTCTACGTCGGCACCGGCGAGCCCAACAACCGCCAGACCGCCTCGTTCGGGGGCGGCATCTTCAAGACCACTGACGGCGGCAAGACGTTCACCTACGCCGGGCTCAAGGAGACGCAGACGATCGCGCGCATCGTGATCGATCCGAAGAACCCGGAGACGGTCTACGTGGCCGCGGACGGGCACCTCTTCGGTCCCAACGAGGAGCGCGGCATCTACAAGACCACCAACGGTGGGCGCACCTGGACCAAGATCAAGTACATCGACGAGAACACCGGGTTCACCGACATCGCCATCGACTGGCAGAACCCGAGCGTGCTGTACGCCGCGAGCTATCAGCGGCGCCGCACGACCTGTTGCTTCAACGGCGGCGGACCGGGCAGTGCCGTCTGGAAGACGACCAACGGCGGACAGTCCTGGACGAAGCTGACCAACGGCTTCCCGTCCGGGATCTACGGCCGCATCGCCCTCGATATCTCGCGCTCGAACCCGAACATCGTGTACGTGCAGGTCGAGACCGGCAGCGTCGGCCAGCCTGATGAGGGTCGCGGGCGTGGTGCCGGCGGGGGATTCGGTGGTGGTGGCTACGACTGGTGCAACAATGCCGGGCCGGACAAGGGCTTCCGCGTCGGCCGGGGTGGCCGGGGCGGTGCGGCACCGGAGCCGCAGGGACCGCAGACCGCACCGAAGCTCGACCCCACGGCAAGCGGCGTCTTCCGCTCCGACAACAGCGGTGGGTCGTTCCACATCGTCAGCAACTGCGAGGCGCGGCCGATGTACTTCAGCCAGTTCCGCGTCGATCCGCAGAACCCGAACACCGTGTACGCCTCGGGACTTCCGGTCACCAAGTCGCTCGATGGTGGCAAGACCTTCGCCACGCTTGACGAGGCGGGCGGCTACGGCGAGCCCGGCCACGTCGACAACCACGCGATCTGGATCGACCCGAAGAACTCGAACCACATCATGATCGGCAACGATGGCGGCCTCGACATCTCCTACGACCAGGGGAAGTCGTGGGACTGGGTCACCACCATGGTGACGTCCCTCGCCTATGACGTCTCGGCCGACATGCGGCGCCCCTACTGGGTCTGCGCCGGCCTGCAGGACAACGGCAGCTGGTGCGGCCCGAGCTCGGTCCGCAACAGCGCCGGCATCCTGAACCAGTTCTGGTTCAACGTCGGTGGCGGTGACGGCTTCTACACGGGCATGGACCCGAACGACTACAACGTCGTCTACGCCGAGTCGCAGAACGGCAGCACCAGCCGGCTCGACCTCTCCGATGGTACGCAAAAGCAGCATCACGCCCGACGGCGCCGCCTGATCCCAACGCGCAGGCCGGCCGGGGCGGTCGGGCGGGGCGGCGGTGGCGGTGGTCGTGGTGGCGCGCCGAACGTCATCAACGCAGCGCCCGGCGACTCCTATCGCTTCAACTGGAACACGCCGTACGAGCTGTCCCCGCACAACCCGGACATCATCTGGTACGGCGGCAACAGGCTCTTCAAGTCGGTCGATCGCGGCGACACCTGGCTGGCGAGCACCGACCTGACGAAGAACATTCGACAGGAACACCGTCGACATCTTCGGCGTCAAGGGGACCCAGACGATGCTGTCGAAGAACGACGGCCTGACCTTCTACAGCACGATCATCACGGTGGCCGAGTCGCCCATCAAGCCGGGCATCGTGTGGGTGGGTACCGACGACGGCAACGTGCAGGTCACGCGTGACGGCGGGGCGACGTTCTCCAACGTCACTGCCAACCTGCCGGGCCTCCCCGCGGGGAGCATGTACTGGGTCTCCCGTGTGGCGCCCTCCGCCTTCGATACCGCGACGGCGTACGTGGCCGTCGACGGCCACCGCAGCGACGACCTCAAGCCGTACCTGTACGTCACCCACGACTTCGGGAAGACGTTCACGCCGATCACCAGCGGGCTGCCGTCATACGGCAACATCCAGGTGGTGACCGAGGACCCGAAGAACAAGAACCTGCTCTTCGTCGGCACCGAGTTCGGTCTCTTCACCTCGCTCAATGCCGGGCAGTCGTGGCAGAAGTTCATGAACAACTACCCGTCGGTGCGGACCGACGACATCCTCGTGCATCCGCGTGACGGCGACCTGATCGTGGCGTCGCACGGGCGCGGCGTCTGGATCCTGGACGACATCACGCCGCTGGAGCAGCTCACGCCGGCGGTCATGTCCTCGGATGCGACGCTCTTCGACATCCGCCCGGCCATCGACTACAAGAACGATCGCAAGCTCGGCGCCGAGACCGGCGGACAGAAGTACTTCGCCGGCGAGAACGCGCCGCGCGGCACGTACATCAGCTACTACCTCAAGAACGCCGCGAGCGGCGACGTCAAGCTCAGCATCACCGACGTCACCGGGCGGGTCGTCAGGACGCTCGACGGCACCAAGGACCAGGGGATCAACAGGGTGCTCTGGAACCTCTCGCCCACTCCGCCGGCACAAGGCGCCGGACGGGGCGGCGGTGGTGGGGGTGGCGGCTTCGGTGGTTTCGGCGCGGTCGATCACGGCACCTACAACGTCACGCTCAGCGTCAATGGCGCGACGTACATGAAGACTGTCGAGGTGCTCGAAGACCGCTGGATGGCTGAGAAGTAATTCCTGCGAACTGCACAGCGAAGGCCGGGGGGCGGCGCCACGACGGCGCCGTCTCCCGGCCTCGCTGTTTCCGCTGAGCCGGCTGCGGGGTCGTCAGTCCGCGCGAAGCGCCACCACGGGGTCGACGCGCGAGGCACGCCTGGCCGGGATCAGGCACGCGACACTGACGATGACGAGCATCACGCCGGCGGCCGCGGTGAAAGTCAACGGGTCGGTCGCGCTGACGCCGAGCAGGAACGGGCGCATTGCCTGTGCAGCGGCGAGCCCGGCGATGAGCCCGAGTGGCAGACCGATGGCCGCGAGCCGCAAGCCCAGGCGCGTCATGAGGCGCACGATGCTGGATGGCGACGCACCCACCGCAACGCGGATGCCGATTTCGCGCGTGCGCTGGCTCACGGCGTAGGAGACGACGCCGGCGAGCCCGATGGCCACCAGGAGGAGGCCGACAATGCCCAGCAGGCCGGCCACGAGTCCCGCGAGCCGTTGCGGTATGAGCGAGAGCCCGAGGTGCTCCTCGAACGTCATCATGCTCTCCAGCGGCAGGTCGGGGTCGACCTCCGCGAGGGCCGCGCGGATGCCGGCAGCGGCACCGGCGGGCGCCCCGGAGGTGCGTGTCAGCAGCGTGACGCCGTGCGGCCTGGTCTGCGCGAGCGGCTGATAGACGTACGCCCGGGTGGCCTCTCCGAGCGAGCGCACCTTGATGTCCGCGGCGACGCCGACGATGCGCGTGCGCGTGGTGTCCTTCACGTCGAAGCGGATCGTGCGCCCGACAGCGCCCGCCGGATCGCCGAAGTATCGCGCGGCGACGACCGCGCTGACGATCGCGACCGGCGGTGACCCGGAGACATCGGCCGCCGAGAACGCGCGCCCGGCCACCATGGGGATGCGCATCACGTCGAAGAATCCCGGCGAAACGGCGTTGAAGTCGCTGTCGATGTACGGGCTCGCGTCCTTCGGCAGCTCGCGGCCGTCGATGATGAACCCCGTCGTGCTGTTGTCGAGGCCGAGGGGAACGACTCGCGCAAAGGCGGCGCCCTCGACACCGGGCAGCGCGGCGACGCGCGAGCGCCACTGCTCGAGGGCCGCCAGGCCGGCATCCGGGGTGTAGTGCCGCATCTCCAAGTCGGTCGCTGCGAGGTACACCCCATGCCGATCGAGGCCCGCAGTGAGGGAGGACGCATGCTCCAGCGCCCGCACCAGCAGGCCGGCCCCCGTCAGCAGCAGCACGGCGAATGCGACCTGGCCGACCACGAGAGCATTCCAGAGTCGCGAGCGCGGCGTGCCGCGCGTCCCCTCGCCCAGCCCTGCCTGCATGGCGTGCCTCGACGCGCGCAGCGCGGGAAAGACCCCGACCGCCAGGCTCGCCAGCAGTACCACGCCGGACGTGAAGGCCACGACGCGGGCGTCGAGGGGAAGCGTGACGGCGATCGGGAAGCCGACCGGTGGCCTGAACGCCTGGATCGCGCCGGTGGCGGCGAGCGCCAGCAGCATCGCCAGCGGCGTCGCCAGCACGAAGAGGGCGACCGATTCCATGACGAGCTGCCGGGCGAGCCTCGCACGGCTTGCTCCAAGCGCCGCGCAGATGGCGAACTCACGACGGCGCCGGATCGAGCGCGCGATCAGCATGGACGCCACGTTGCTGCCGGCCACTGCGAGGATCAGCCCCGTGAAGGTCAGGAGCATGCCCATGAACAGCGCCGCGCCTCCGAGGATCTGCGTCGGAAGAAGCGTCAGCGGGTGCAGCGACGCCCCGATGTCGGGGGCACCCGGCACCTCCGCCGAGCGACGGTGCGCCACGGCGTCGATGTCGCGCGCGGCCGCGGCGTTGCCCACGCCGTCCGCCACCCGGCCGACAAGATGGAAGCTGTTATACTGCCAGTTGCCGAGCGGAAAGTCCGGGTGCAGCACCGGCATCATCATGATGGGAATCCAGACGTCGGTCGACACGAACGGGACCGTGCCGTTGAAGTCCGCCCGCGCGATGCCGATCACGACGAAGGGATGGCCGTTGACGCGGATGGTGCGTCCCACCGCGTCCGCCGCGCCGTTCATGCGTTCCTGCCAGAACCGGTAGCCGACCACGGCGACGGGGTTGGCCATCGGGATGCTGTCCTCGGCGGGCACGAAGAAGCGTCCCTGCTGCGGCGACGTCCCCAGCACCCGGAAGTAGTTGTCGCTCACCGTCATGCCGAGCGCCAGCGAAGCCTCGCCATCGGTCGCGACGCTCATGGCCGCGTTGTCGAACGCCGCCAGCCCGTCGAGCGTGCGGGTGTCGGCGCGCAGTGCGCGAAAGAGCGGATTCGAGAACGAGTGGAAGTCGGTGCCGTCGCTGTTGACGGCGTACACGTAGCGCAGTCGCCCCTGGTCGCGCACCGGGAGGGGGCGAAGCAGCAGGGCATTCGCCAGCGAGAAGATCGTCGTGGTGGCGCCCACGCCGATGGCGAGGGAGAGGATCGCCACCACGGAGAAGCCCGGGTTGCGGAAGATCTGGCGGAAGGCCCGCTGGGTGTCGAGGCGCCACTGGTCCATGGGGATTCCTCGCTGAGATCGCAACCCTACGGCGGCGACGCGCGCCCTTGTTTCAGCAGGTCGGCACCTCTGGCGGCCCCACCGGCGCGCGGTACGTTGAGCGCTTTGCCGCCGGAGACATCGATTGGTCGAGCGCGAACCCACGCCCTGGACGCGAACGTTCGCTCCCATGGGGGCGTGGCTGCTGCTCGCGTTGCTCGCCATTCCGCTCCGCCACCACCTCGAGGCATCGGCTTCTCCTCTCGCCGAGGAGGGCGACACCGAGGCCGCCGCGGTCGCCGGGGCGCTCCGCGACGACTTCGACTCGCCGTTCGCGCACGGTGCCGCGCTGGTGATCTCGGGCCTCACGCTCCCCGCCGACGGCGATTCGGGGCGTGCGGCGCTCCGGCGTCTTCTCGCGCCGCTCGCCGCCCACCCCGCCGTGGCGGGCCTCGTGTCCCCGTCGACGTCACTCGACACCATGCTCGTGGGCGCGGGTGGTGGCACCGCGCTGGTGCATGTCGCCCTCCGGAGCGGGTATGCGCACGCCATCGACTCGCTGCGTGCGCTGTCACGCGGAATCGAGGCCCGGGGACGCGGTGCGGCGCCGCGCCTGGCGCTGCGATGGACCGGCGAGGCGGTGCTGCTCGCCGACCTTCACGAGGCCGCGACGCGCGATGCCCGACGTGCGGAACGGAGTGCGTTCCCGGTAACGGCGTTGCTGGCCATCTGGGCGTTCGGCTCGGTGAGCGCCGCGGCGCTCGCGGCGCTGGGGGCGCTTGCCGTCGTCGCGCTCGCGCTCACCGCGGCCACGGCCGCCGCGACGGTGGGTCCCTCCTCGCCGTTTGCCGAAGCCCTCATCCCGCTGCTCGGCGTGGCGCTGACGCTCGACTACTCCCTCTATGTTCGTCGCCAGGCGGGCGCCGGACGCGACGTGGCGCGGACGCGCCGGACCGTGCGCCTGGCTGCGGGCGCGGTCGCGCTGTCCTTCGCGTCGCTGCTGCTCGCCCCGATGGCCGAGGTGCGCGGCCTCGCGGCCGGCGGCGTAGCGGTTGCGCTGCTCGCGGCACTTGTTGCCATCACCGTCGGCGACCGCCCGCGGTCGGCGGCCGCGGTGCACGCCGCCGCGCCGATCGACTCCCGTCTCCGGCGCTGGGGTGCGTTCGTGCTGCGACGTCCGCGCGTGGCAGCGCTGTCGAGCGGGGCACTGCTCGCGGCGCTCGCGTTCCCGGCCTTCACGGCGCGGTACGCGACGCCGCCGGGCGACTGGCTCCCTCGTGCGATGGAGTCGGCGGCCGCACTCTCGGACCTGCACGACGCCGGTCGCTCGGCCACCGCCGGCGCGGCGGTCGTCCTCTGGCGACTTCCGCACGGGACGCCGGTGCTCTCGCCCGCGGGATGGAGCGCCCTGGGCGATGCACAGCGGGCGCTGTCGCGGCTGCCGGGCGTGGCGCGCGTGCGATCGCTGGCCTCGATCGGCACCGGGGCGCTTGTCGTCGCCCGCGAGGTGCTGCCGGGCGACGTCCGCGATGCCTGGCTCTCGCACGACGGCGGCACGGCGCGACTCGAGGTCCTGCCTGACGAGCGGCGCGGCGAGGACGGCGCGATGGCCCTGGTGCGGGAACTCCGCCGGTTCGCCGCTGACTCGTCAGGCGGGGCCCGGATCCTGGTCGGTGGCCTGCCGGCGACGATGCTGGACTACGAGGGGGCCATGCGGCGCGCGCTGCCGTGGATCGTTGGTGTCGTCGCCGCCGCGTCGTTCCTGGTCCTGCTGGCGGCGTGGCGCGCCCCGGTGGTGGCGATGAAGGCCGTGCTGCTCAACCTGCTTGTCGTGGCGGCGGCCACCGGGGCGACGGTGCTCGTGTTCGGGAACGACGCCCTCAGCCGGCTCCTCGGCCACGCCGCCCTGGCGAGTATCTTTCCCACCGTGCCGGCCATCGCGTTCGCCGCCACGTTCGGCCTCGGCCTCGACTACGAAATCTTCTTCCTCGGCGCCGTGCGGGCGGCCCGCCAGCGCGGCGAGGACGACGAGGCGGCGATCGTGCACGGCGTCGTCAGCGCCGGTCGCGTGATCACGCGCGCTGTCGCCGTCATGGCCTGGCTCTTCGTGGTGCTGTCCCGCAGCACGC
Source organism: uncultured Gemmatimonadaceae bacterium (assembly GCA_963761075.1). GTDB lineage: Bacteria > Gemmatimonadota > Gemmatimonadetes > Gemmatimonadales > Gemmatimonadaceae > CAVXFN01. The sequence continues at coordinate 3,334,439 of CAVXFN010000004.1, read as the reverse complement.
TGGCGCCGCTCGCGATGACGGGCTTCGCCGTCGCATTGGCGCTGGTCCTCGATGCCACGCTGGTGCGCCTGGTGCTCGGTCCCGCGCTCCTCCGCGTGCTGGGACGGTGGAACTGGTGGCCCCGGGACGCAGGAGTGCTGGCGCGCGGTTCCGATTCGTCGTAGGATGTGCACGCCATCCCGGAGGAGGTCACGCCGTGCACGTCTCCCGCCGTCGCCTGGTTGCCGCCGCAGGATGTCTCGCCGCCTCGACCCTGGCCGCGCTCGCCGCCTGCAGCTCGGATGGATCCTCGGGGAACGTGGGTCCCGTGGAACTGGTGCTTGCCCTGCTCGAGGGGAACGCACAGTCGGCCGTCGTGCACCAGCCGGTTCCGGTGCGTCCCGCGGTGAAGGTGACCGACGCGAACGGTGATCCGCAGCAGGGCGTCAGCGTGTCGTTCAGCGTCGTGGGTGGTGGCGGAAGCGTGACCGGGGGATCGCAGGCGACGGATGCCACCGGCGTGGCGCGCGTCGATGGGTGGACGCTGGGTGACGACGCGGGAGCCAACAGCCTGCGGGCGACGGTGGCCGGCGCCCAGGGGAGTCCGGTGACGTTCAGCGCCACCGGGACGCACGACGTGGTGGCGAACGTCGAAAAAGTCGCGGGGGACGGACAGAGCGCGACGGTGAAGTCGACGCTGCCGGTGGCACCCTCGGTGCGGCTCACCGATCAGTTCGGGAACGTCGTGGGCGGTGCCGGCGTCACGTTCGCAGTGACCCTCGGGGATGGCGTGCTGAGTGGGGCAACGCCGGTGACTGGCACCGACGGCGTTGCCGCGGCGGGGGGATGGACGCTCGGCGAGATGGCGGGATCCAACGCGGTGAGTGCCTCGGTTTCCGGCAGTGGCGTGGTGGGGAATCCCGCCGTGTTCGAGGCCACGGGACTCGCCGGAGCGCCCTTCGCGCAGCGCAAGGTGACCGGCGACGGCCAGACGGGGACGGTCGGCGCCGCGCTGCCCGTCGCCCCGTCGGTGCAGGTGATCGATGAATTCGCCAACCCGCTGGCCGGCGTGGCGGTGCTGTGGGCGGTGGCGCAGGGCGGCGGAAGCCTCGGCGGGGCGTCCTCGGTGACCGATGCCACGGGCATATCCACGTTAGGCAGCTGGACCCTTGGCCAGATGGCCGGGGCGAACGCGGTCACCGCGACCGCGGCCCCCGGCGGCCTCTCGGGGAATCCGGCCACGTTCTCGGCGACCGGGCTCGCAGGCCCGCCGGCCACGATGCTCAAGATGGCCGGCGACAACCAGAGCGCGACAGTGGGCTCGGTGGTGGCGATTCCGCCGGCGGTTGGAGTTGCCGACCAGTACGGTAATCCCGTCGAGGCGCTCACCATCCACTTCACGGTGATGAGCGGCGGCGGTTCGGTCACCGGTGCCGATCCAGCCACGTCAGCGGCCGGCGCGGCCACCGTGGGATCGTGGACGCTCGGCGCCGCGGCGGGGGCGAACACGCTGGCGGCGCAGGCAGCGGGGCTCTCGGTCCTCTTCTCGGCGACCGGCATCAAGCTGCTCGATCCGCAGCAGTACGCGGGCACCTACTCCGGCGTCTGGAACAACACGACGTTCTCGTCGACGGGCACTGGCATGGCGGTGATCTCGGTCAACAGCGCGGCGTCCACGGCCGACGTCACGGTCTCGGCGACGGGAAGCGTACTCGGAACCGGCTCGGGCATGGGACCGACGCTGCGCACGACGGCCTATGGCACCACCTCGGCCAGCTTCCAGGGAAACCTGCCGGTCATGGGTGATGTCACCATGACCGTCGACGCCGACGGCAACCTCGAGCTGCATGGGACGAACATTCCGTCGGCCGGCATCGTGAAGTGGGACGCGACGGGGACGCTTACGCCCACGCAGATCCAGCTCAACTTCACCGTGACGTTCACCGCCGGGCCGCCGGCGGTCGGCACGATCGTGCTGAATCACACCTGAGGCTGCGGGGCCGCCGGCGCGGGCCGGGAACGCACGAGGTGCGGAGCGCCATGCCCTTCAGGGCGCTCCGCACCTCGCAAATCGGGATCCATGAAACGACGAAACCCGGCGGTCCTCTGGGAGGGAGGAGGAGATCCGCCGGGTCCGTCTATGTCCGTTGGCCGGACTTCTCTTGCCTATGTCCCCGGCACCCCAGAAGAGCCGGGTGGTGCGCTGGAGTGCGTCCGAGCATGCAGCGCGCACTCGAGAAGTTGTGACTCCCGCAATCGCGAACCGACGTCGACACCCCTGCGATGCGGATCCGACCAACGTACTACCGAACTGATTGCACGCCCAATGTGCGGTTGCCGCCCGGAGCCGTCCGCAGGAGATTCCCTTATTCTCGGACGGGGAAACCCTCATCGGCGACGCCGCCCGCCGCCTCGGTCTGTCAGTGCGCCTGCGGGACGCGATGGAAGCCGTGCAGCATGCGGCTGAACGGGTGCGCATGCTGGAGGCGCACTCCCCGACCGTCGTGCCACAGGCGATACAGGGCCCAGAAGACGGCCGCGACGTCGATGAGCACCGCCGCGAGGATCGCCAAGATCGGCAGGACCAGACCGGCCAGCGGAATGACGACCATTGCTGCTCCCATATGCACGCTCCCGCCGGACACGGTCCGGCTCGGTAACATGGCACGAGCACTCGCAGCTCGAAGAGGCAGCTCCCGGACGGGAGGCGCCCGCTCTCGGGCGGCGGGTGCACCCATGTCGCCGATACAAGGTGCGCACCCTGCGCGGAAGTGAGCCGCAGGAGAATCCCGGAAAGAGGGCGGGGGATTCCCCCATCGTCGAGTCGCGTGGCAGACTCTGGCGCAGCGCCCGCGCCAGCCGTATCGGGCACAGCGCACGCCGCCCCGCACGCGTTAGCTCAATGTGATCAGGATGCTCCCAACACGGCGCCAATAATCCCTTCCCACGTCATGTCAAGATTCTCCAATGTCCTTTCCCTGACAGTGCTGGCCGTTCCCGCTGCGCTCGGGGCCCAGCAGGGCGCGCCGCTTTCGCGCAAGCATGCGCCGCAGCCGACGACTGCCGCGATCTCGGCGGCCGACCTGATGACGCGACTGTACATCGTTGCCGACGACTCCATGCAGGGGCGCCAGACGGGCACCGTCGGTCACGTGAAGGCGACGGCGTACATCGCCGCCGAGGTGAAGCGCATGGGGCTCGAGCCGGCGGGAGACAACGGGACGTATTTCCAGAACGTCCCGGTGGTCCAGCGATCCGTCGATCCGGCGTCCACGCTCACGGTTGGCGGCACGTCGCTGCATGCCGTGAAGGACTTCCTGCCCGCCGGCTTTGGCCGCGGTGGCGGCGACGCGGCGCCGCTCGCCGACGTCACGGTGATCTACGGCGGTGTGCAGGGCGACACGACGAGCGAGCTCACGCCGGACCAGGCGCGCGGCAAGCTGGTGCTCTTCAGCGCACCGCCTCCGGGTGCGTTTGGCCGGGGAGGCCGGGGACGCGGCGGCTTCGGTCGCGGTGGGACGAGGGGGACGAGGCGGACGCGGGGACGGCGCGCTCGCAGACGCGGCCGGCACCGCGACGATCCTCGACGCTCAGGCGTGGGACGCCGCGGTGCGGAACGCCACGCCGCGGCCGGGCTCGAGCCTCGCCTATCGCGATGGTCCTCCGCCGACGCAGGCGGCGCCGTTCACGATCTCGGTATCGCAGCACGCCGCCGAGGTGCTGCTCGGCATGCCGGTGTCGCAGGCGCACGTGGGGACCGCAGGGCGCAGCGTCAGCGGCGCGCTGCGATTCCTGGAGAAGCCGGTCCCCGCACGCAACGTTGTCGCCGTGCTCCGGGGGCGCGATCCGACGTTGCGCGGCGAGTACGTGGCGTTCGGCGCGCACAACGATCACATCGGCATCCGCAACGGTGCACCAGTGGACCATGACTCGCTGCACATGTACAACGCGGCACGCTACGCCATCGTCGGGATGTTCTCGAACCGGGGCGGCCCGCAGCCGTCGCAGGCACAGCAGGACTCCGTGCGGGACATCCACATCGACCTCGCCGCGTGGCGCCGCACGCACCCGGTGCGCCTCGACTCGATCAGCAACGGGGCCGACGACGACGGCTCGGGCACGGTGACCGAGCTCGAGATCGCGCAGGCGTTTGCCGGCCTGTCTCCGGCGCAGCGCCCGAAGCGCTCGCTGCTCTTCGTCTGGCACGTGGGGGAGGAGAACGGGCTGTGGGGATCGGAGTACTTCACGGATCATCCCACCGTACCGCGCGACTCCATCGTCACGCAGCTGAACATGGACATGGTCGGACGCGGCGACAAACGCGACCTGCCGGCGGGTGGGCCGACGTACCTGCAGCTCGTCGGCTCACATCGCCTGTCCACCGAGCTCGGCGACCTCGTGGAGCACGTGAACGCGAGTGAGAAGATGCCGTTCCACTTTGACTACCAGTTCGATGCCGACGGGCACCCGGAGCGGATCTACTGCCGCAGCGACCATTACAACTACGCGCGCTACGGCATCCCCATCGTCTTCTTCACCACCGGGCTGCATGGCGACTACCACCAGGTGACCGACGAGCCGCAGTACATCGACTACGCGCACATGGCGCGCGTGGGGCAGCTCGTGTACGACGCGGGCATGACCGTGGCCAATCTCGACCACCGGCCGGTGGTCGATCATCCGAAGCCGGATCCGCACGGGACCTGCGTGCAGTAGGCGGTCGGGCCGGCGAGATCCGCGCAGCGCCGCCACCGACGCCGGTCCGGCTGTAGATTGCGCCTGGTCGACGATGGCGCCGGCAAGTCGCCGCGCGCGGGAGGACGCACGCCGTGCCGCTCGAACAGCCAACGCGGAATGCACTGATTGTTGCGGTGGGCCTCACGCTCGCCGGACTGGCCATCGGTGTGGGCTTCGCCCGGTCGCGCCAGGCGGACCGCTATGTGACGGTGAAGGGCATCTCCGAGCGCGAGGTGCGCGCCGACCTCGCGATCTGGCCCCTGCGCCTCGTCGTCGCCGGCAACGACCTGACACGCGGCAACACCAACATCCAGGAGAACGTCCGCGCGGTCTTTGCCTTCCTGACCCGCCACGGGATCGACACGTCGCAGGTGACGCTGCAGGACTTCTCCGTCACCGACACCTGGGCCAACGAGTATCGCACGCAGCAGGGCGCCAACCGCTTCATCATCAAGCAGACCGTCGTCGTGCGCTCCAGCGAGCCGGACAAGGTGATGGCGGCGAGCCAGCTCGTGGGCGAGCTCGTGAACGCCGGCGTCGTCCTCTCGTCAGGCGCGGAATACGGCAACGGCGGCCCGACGTTCATCTTCAGCGGGCTGAATGACCTCAAGCCGGCGATGATCGCCGAGGCGACGCAGCGCGCGCGCGAGGGCGCCACGCAGTTCGCCAGCGACTCGCGCTCCTCGCTGGGCGGCATCCGCCACGCCAGCCAGGGGGTCTTCGAGATCCTGCCGCGCGACCAGGCGCAGGGGATCACCGAGGCCAGCCAGATCGTGAAGACGGTCCGCGTGGTCTCGACGGTCGAGTACCAGCTCCGCTGAGCCGGTACCCCCGGGCGCGGCGCGACAGCTGCGCGGGGGGAACCTCGTCCCACAAGTCACGGTAGCACGGCGATGCGACTCCCGGATCGCCGGCTGGTTCGCCTGCTTGTCGCGCGCGGGACGCTGCTCTGGCTCCTCGCGCACCTCATTGTCCTTGGCGCCTTCGCCATGGGCAGCCAGTCCTTCTGGCAGCCAGCGCGCCTGCACCTGTCGCCGGTCCAGGCGTTCTGGAGCCTGGTCTTCTGCGGCGTGCTCGCCTGGCTCGACCTGCGGCGGCGCCGCGAGCTGGTGCTGCTCGCGAACCTGGGAATCGCCTTGCCGACGGTGCTCGCCGCGTCGCTCGTTCCGGGAGTCGTCGGCGAGGTGGCCCTCTTCATGTTCGTGCCGTCGTAGCGTGTCCCTGCTCGTCGCCGACTGCGTCGGGAAGCGGTTCGGGGACCGATGGGTCCTGCGATCGGCCACGTTGCGGGCGGTGCCGGGACAGGTGCGCGCCCTCGTCGGACGGAACGGTTGCGGAAAGTCGACGCTGCTCCGGATCGCGACGGGACTGCTCCCGGCCGACACCGGCGTGGTGCATTACGATGGCGCGGCGATGCTTCATCCTCGCCTGCACCGCCTGGCGGCGGCCGGTGTCTTCCTCGTTCCCGATGCGGACTTCCTGTCGGTGAGCCTCACGGTGCGCGAGCACCTCGAGATCGTGGCCCGGTCGTTCGCGCGCGACGGCGTCAACGGGCTCGACGGGGTCGTCGACGACATGCGCCTGGGCGACCTGCTGTCGATGCGGCCGGCGCAACTCTCCGGCGGCGAGCGCCGGCGCGCCGAGATGGCGATGGCCTTGTTGCGCGCGCCGCGCTGCCTGCTCGCCGACGAGCCGCTGCGCGAAAGTTCGCCGCACGACGTCGAGACGATTCTCTCCGCCATGCGCACCCTGGCACGATGCGGCTGCGCCGTGGTGGTGACCGGGCACGAGGTGCCGGCGCTGTTCGGCTGTGCCGACCGCGTGACCTGGTGCACCGACGGCACCACCTACGAGCTGGGTGTCCCGGAGGCCGCCGCGGGCGACAAACGCTTCGTCAGGCACTTCCTCGGCCCGTCCGCGAACCGCCCGCGCGGGTAGCCTCCGGACGCGGCGGGTGGCCGGCCGCGCAGCGGCGCGGTAACGTGTGGGCCGGTGCCGCCGAGGGAACCGCCGTTGCGGCGGCCCTGGCAGCGAACCTCCGGAAGGGACATCGATTGCCGCGCAATTCCGCCGTCACCGTCGCGCTCGCGCTCGTCGCCGGCTTCATCGCCGGGATCCTGCTGCGCGACACGCCGCTGCCGGGGATCATCGAGCCGGTGGGCACGCTCTGGATCAACGGCATCCGGATGCCGGTGCTGCCGCTCATCGTCTGCCTGTTGATCTCGGCCGTGGCCGGGTCGAGCGACACGCACCGCATGGGGACGCTGGGGTTGCGCACCCTCGCCGTCATGGTCGTCCTGCTGTCGCTGTTCGCGGTGATCATGACGCCGCTGGCGTGGACGCTGCTCGGCGGCATCCACTTCGACGAGGCGAGCACCGCGGCGCTGCGCGAGGCGGCACAATTCGACCCGTCGCTCCTGCAGCGGGTCTCACTCCGCGAGTGGCTGCTGTCGGTGGTTCCCGCCAACCCGGTCCGCGCCGCCACCGACGGGGCGTTGCTGCCGCTCGTCGTCTTCAGCCTGGGGTACGGCCTGGCGCTCTCCAGGGTCTCCGACGCCGCTCGCACCACGCACGTCCGCTTCTGCCAGGGCGTCGCCGACGCCATGACGGTCATCATTCGGTGGGTGCTGGCTGTCGCACCCGTCGGGATCTTCGCGCTGAGTGTCTCGGTCGGGGCGCACCTCGGCGCGTCGGCCGCCGGCGCCATTCTCGTCTATGTCGGCGTCACCGCGCTCTGCCTGACGATTGCCCTGGTCGTGCTGTACGCCGTCACCGTCCGGTTCGGCGGCATCGGGTTCCGTCGCTTCGCCGTCGCGATGGTCCCGGCGCAAACGATCGCATTCACGTCCCGGTCCTCGCTGGCCGCCCTGCCGGTGCTGCTCGACGATACCCGGCGAAAACTCGGCCTGCCGGAGTCGCTCTCGGGCTTCGTCCTGCCGCTCGGCGTCTCGATCTTCAAGCTGAACTCCCCGATCACCTGGCCGCTGGGCGCGGTGCTGGTGGCGCAGCTCTACGGCGTCGACTTCAGCGGCGTCAAGCTGCTCATCTGCGCGGTGTCGAGCGTGGTCTTCTCGCTCACGGTGCCGGGCATCCCGAGTGGCGGGTTCTTCGTGCAGGCGCCGTTCTACCTCGCGGTGGGGCTCCCACCCGAGGGACTCGGCATCCTCATCGCCGTGGACCTCATCCCGGACCTGTTCAAGACCACGCTCAATGTGACGAGCTACGCCAGCACGGCGCTGCTCGTCGCGCGGTGGGGTGGGGAATCGCTGGCCGTCGCCGCGCTGGCGCGCCCGTCGCACCGGCGCCGGCGTCCGGCTGAGGGTCGCTCCCGACATGGACAACATCTGCCATACGCTCGTCGGAGCGGCACTCGCCGAGTCGGGACTGAAGGGGCGCACGCGACTGGGGGCGGCCACGTTGATGATCGGCGCGAACCTCCCCGACATCGACGTGCTCTCCATTCCCTTCGGGACGAGCCTCGGCTTCCGCCGCGGCGACACCCACGGCGCGCTCGCGCTCGTGGTACTGCCGTTCGCGCTGGCCGCGTGCATGCTCGCGTGGGACCGACGCCGACGGTCGCGCGACCCGGCGGCGCCGCGGGCGAAGTTCACGGCCGCTGCTGCTGCTCGCCGCGGTCTCCATCGCCACGCATCCGGTCCTCGACTGGATGAACACCTATGGCATGCGCTGGCTGATGCCGTTCAGCGGACGCTGGTTCTATGGTGATTCGCTGTTCATCGTGGACCCGTGGATGTGGATCGTGCTCGGCGCCGGCGTCTTCCTGTCGCGGCGACGTGCTCGGCGCATGGCGGCCGGGGAGGGACGCACGACGCGGCCGGCGCGCGTGGCGCTGGCCCTCACTGGCGCCTACATCGTGCTCATGCTTGCCTCGACGCTGGGTGCGCGGGCCGTGGTGCGGCGCGAGTTGGCGTCGCGGGGGATCGAGCCGACTGTGCTGATGGTGGACCCGCTGCCCGTGAATCCGCTGCCACGGCGGGTGGTGTACGGCGTCGCGGGTGCGTATCAAGTGACGGAGTTCTCCTGGTTCCGCACGCCGCACGTCGTCGCCTCCACCGACTCGATCCGCCATCGCGGCGGATGATCCGCTGGCACGCGCTGCGGCGTCGATGCCGGCAGGGCAGCGTTTCTCCGCTGGGCGCGGCTGCCCTTCTACATCATCGACAGGAGCGCCGTTCCGCCGGTGGTCACGATCGCCGACGCTCGTTATGCATCGCGCGGCGGCACGTCGTGGGCGGCGGTGCGCCTGGCGTTGCCGGTCCCGTAGGCGGCGCTCCTGAGGGCGCCAGCAAACAGACGATTGCGTTCGGGATTCCTGCGTGAGCCGATGCTGGGAGCCGGCACGCTCTGGTGAATCCGGTGCCCATCGCCGCATCTTGGCAGATCGCCCGTCCCGCCATCATGGCTGCCGGATCTCATTCCTCCACCGGGCTCGCCGTGGCTCAGGTCCCCGAACATCTGCGTGTCGCGCTCGCCGACCGATACTTGGTCGAGCGGGAGTTGGGCGAGGGCGGGATGGCCACGGTGTACCTCGCGCGTGACGTGCGCCACCAGCGCCTGGTGGCGCTCAAGGTGCTGCGGCCCGAGATCGCGGCATCGGTAGGGCACGAGCGCTTCCTGCGCGAGATCCGCATCACCGCGCGGCTCAATCATCCGCGCATCCTGACCCTCCTGGACTCGGGCTCCGCAGGGGACTTGCTGTTCTACGTGATGCCCTACGTGGAAGGAGAGACCCTGCGCGAGCGGCTCGTGCGGGATGGCCAGCTTCCGGTGGAGGAGGCGCTGGATATCGCGCGCGGTGTCGCCACGGCACTGGGATACGCGCACCGGCACGACGTGGTGCATCGCGACATCAAGCCGGAGAACGTCTTCCTGACTGCCGGTGATGCCGTCGTGGCCGACTTCGGGATTGCGCGGGCGGTCTCGGAGGCGGTGGGGACGAAGCTGACCGAGACGGGCATCGCGGTGGGGGACGCCGGCCTACATGAGCCCCGAACAGGCGACGGGGGAGCGGAAGGTGGACGGGCGGAGCGATGTGTACGCGGTGGGTTGCGTGCTCTACGAGATGCTCGTGGGTGAACCGCCATACACGGGACCGACGGCGCAGGCGATCACGGCCCGAAAGCTGACGGAGCCGGTGCCGAATCTCCGCACCGTGCGAGAGACGATTCCGGTGGCCGTCGAGGGAGTGGTGCGCAAGGCGCTGGCGCGCGCGCCGGCCGACCGCTACGCCACGGCGCAACAACTCATCGACGCGCTCGGCCTCGCACGCACTCCCGTGCCCGGCACCGAGGTTGCGGGGGTTGTGCCCCGGCCCGCCGACATGCGGTGGAAGGTGCTTGCCGGCATGGCGACCGCCATTGCCGCTGCGTGTCTGGTGTTCTGGGGACCATGGCGTAGCCGAGCCGAATCTCCGGGCGGGCGAGTCTACCGCCTGTCGGTTCCGATTCTGCCCCTCGCGGTGTCCGAGCACGGTGCGGCATCCCAGGTCGCGCTCTCGCCCGACGGCACGCGACTCGCCTACGTCTCCGGCGAAGGCGGTACAGGGCAGCTCTACGTGCGGGCACTGGCCGGATCGGAAGCGGTTCCCGTCAACGGCGCATCGAACGTGCAGGGACCCTTCTTCTCTCCCGATGGCGAGTGGCTTGGCTTCGCCAGCGGCGACACCCTGAAGAAGGTACGGCTCTCCGACGGCTCGGTCGTGGCGCTCTGCCGCGCCGGCTGGCTGCACGGCGCGACCTGGGGACCGGACGGGACCATCGTCTTCTCGGGTGTCCTCCAGGGCTTGATAGGCATCGGAAGTGTGCCGGCCAACGGTGGGACGCCAAAGGTGCTGCTCCTCCCGGATTCCAGCCGCAACGAGGCCTACGTGCTCTATCCCGCGTTCCTCCCGGACGGCAAGGCGGTGCTTGTCACGGGCGCGGGCCCGGGAGGTGTGGCGCAGGATGTCTCCCTGCTCACGCTCGCCACTGGAGAACGCCGGGTACTCGTCAAGGGCGGGGGGAATGCAACGTACCTGGCGAGCGGGCACGTTGTGTACGGCCAGGATGGCGCGCTCTTCGCCGTGCGGTTCGATGCCGGCAAGAGAGAACTGACTGGCAAGCCGATCCGCGTCGTCCCGAGCGTGCTGATGAATCTTCCGATGGAGCCTGCCCTCGCCCACTTCAGCGTGTCCCTGGACGGGACGCTGGTCTACCTGTCAGCGGGCCCCGGAAATGCCAACTCGCCTCCCGACCTTGCCTGGGTGACGCCACCCGGAGCCGTGGACACCATTCCCGGCTTCCGAGGCGCCATGGAGCGGGCGGACGTCGGTGTCATCGCCGGTCCTCGCATCTCACCGGACGCAGGCCGGCTGCTCTTCTGGGGGTACGTGCGCGGGAGCGAAGGCGGTGGGTCCGGAGCACTCAGCAACGAGTGGGTCTACGACCTGAAGCGACGCTCGCTGACGAAGTTGTCGGTGGAGCATGCCACCTGGTTCTTCTCCATCTGGACGCCTGACGGGCGGAGCGTGGTCGCGGCGGTCGCCGACTCGGCGACGACACGCACGCGCTTGCTCCGGCAGCGGGCGGATGGCGTGGGGCCCGCTGAGGCGCTGACCACATCGGAGGGCGCCAGTTACCAGCAGGCGTACTCGATCTCGAAGGACGGACGCCTGCTGCTCTTTCACGAGAGCAGCCTGTCGCAGAAGTCGGACATCTACGTCCTCGACATGAGTGGCGGAGCGCCGCGCCCGGTCCTGAACGGGCCGGCCGCCGAGTCGCACCCGGCGCTCTCGCCGGACGGGCGCTGGCTGGCGTACGCCTCCGACCAGCTGGGACATCAGGAGATCTACGTGACGGACTTCCCCGCGCATTCGGGCCGCTGGCAGGTCTCGACCGGAGGGGGAATCGCGCCCGCGTGGTCACCGGACGGGAGCGAGTTGTACTTCCAGCTGACGCAGTTCACCAACGTCGCACTGGCGGCCCAGATCATGATGGTGGCGGAGTTCGACGGACGCGGCGCGGCCCCGAACCTGGGAACGCCGGTGGAGGTGCTGCGGGGGCCGTTCCAGCTGTCGAACGAGTACGGCCGCGACTACGACGTGGCACCGGACGGCCGGCGCTTCCTCATGGTGCGCCGCGGCCAGCTCGATGCGCCGCTCGACGCGCTCACCGTCATCGTGAACTGGTTCGCGGAGTCTGCGACGCGGCTACCGGGGACTAGCCGCGGCAGCGGCGGCGCGCAGGGCGGGGTGATTCGCCCGCAGCCACGCGATCGTGTCCGCAAGCGTCTCGCGCGCCGGACGGACGTGGTAGCCGAGATCCGGCTCCGCGTAGCGCGACGACGTTCCCCAGTAGTGTGATGCGAGCTCGATGACGACAGGGTCGGGAAAGACGTGCAGTGGTTTGCTCAGCGTGGCCAGCCACCAGGCCGGCCGCGGCGGGAGCGTGTAGCGTGGTGGCGCGATGCCGGCGGCGCCCGCGGCATTGCGGAAGAACTCCTCGATACCGCAGATCGTCCCGGTGAGATGATAGACGGGCCGTGCCTCGGGGATCGTGGCCGCCCGCACGACGGCGGGCGCCACGTCGCGGATGTCCGCGTAGTGGATGCCGCCCCGTACGAGGAACGGCAGCCTGCCGGTGAGCAACCGAATCAGGTTTCCCGTGGACCGGAAGCGGTGGTCGCCGGGGCCGAGTATGACCGGCGGACGGAGGACGACGAGCTCGACGCCGGCCGCCCCGGCGGCCTCGCGGGCCCGCTGTTCGGCAAGGACTTTCGAGTGGTAGTACGGCCAGCGTCGCACCTCGTCGGTGCAGAAGGGCGCGTCCTCGGCGGCCGCCTGGCCCGGTAGCCGGAAGCAACCGACGGTCCCCGAGGTCGACGCGAAGACGATGCGGCAGCGGTGCGTCGCCGCGACGCTGGACGAGATTCAGCGTGCCCTCGACGTTCGTCCGGTAGACGGCATCGGCATCGCTGCGGGAGTGCCTGACGAGGGCACCCAGGTGGACGACGGCCCCGATCCCGGACAGCAGGGGCGAGTGCGTCCACTCGAGCGATCCTGTGACGGCGCCGTTCAGCGTCGATACGCCGGTGAGCTCGCGGGTCCACGGCATCCTCTCCCACGAGGCCTGGTCACGGACGAGCGCCACGGCCGGGATGCCGCGGTCCTGCAGCGCGCCGAGGACGTGCCGTCCCAGAAACCCGCTGGCCCCGGTGACGAGGAACGGCGCAGCGCTCAGCTGACCCTGTCCTCCACCTGGGCAGGTGCGTCGACCACTTCCGCCTGCGCTGGAAAGAGCTCGGTGCAGAGGCGGCGCAGCCGCTCCTCGAAGGGCTTCTCGTCGGCGAAGAGGTGGGCGAACTGGTACTGCATCGTGTCGGCGATGCGCGGGTCGATCAGTTCGGGGGGCTCGAGCGCGCTGTCGAGCACCCGCCCCCCGCGCTCCTCGATCGCCGTGCGCATCCACTCCACGTCGATGCCTTCGAGCGGATGCGCCCGCAGGAAGCACCGCAGGTGGTAGGTCGTGGTGATCGTGGCTTCCTTGAGGCGTTCGATCACCTCCCGGCTGGCCGCGTGGACGCTCGACCCCGGCGCCAGGTAGACGGGCCTGCCGCACGCGATGTGCACCCGCCCGAGGTCGACGTCGCCGCGAAAGGCCCGGCCGCTCCAGCGCAGCAGCGCGCGCAACTGCATCTCGGGCTTTGGCAGGCCGGCGAGTTCACGCGCGAAGGTCGCCTCCTCTGGCACGCGGTCGTACGAGATGGCGATCGGGAGGAGGGCGAACGTCTGCCCGGTGTCCTGCAGGCAGCGCAGGAGCCCGCGCTTGGGCGTGAGGAACTCCCGTGACCGGCTGCGCGCCCCCTCGATGAAGAACTCGAGCGTCCTGCCGCTCTGCACCAGCGCCGCCACGCGCTGCGACAGCTCCTTGTTCTCGCGGCGCGGGCCGCGGGCGACGTAGAACGCATGCACCCAGTTGAGCACCCGGCCGAGCAGCGGTATCCGCCCGAACTCGGTGGCCGCCGCGACGTGCGGGATCGGGACGCCGAGGTCGGGGCGCGCGAAGAACAGGTAGGAGCAAAGCACGAAGTCGAAGTAGCTGCGATGCGTCGGCAGGATGATCGGCTTCGAGCCCTCGGGCATGGCCCGCACCGCAGCCTCGAACGAGGGCAGGTCGATCGTCACGCTGTCGAAGCAGCGCCGTGCCAGCTTCGTCATGAGCCAGGCGCTGATCCGGATGGCGCCGTTGCCCGTGGGCTGCGAGCTCACCCAGCGCGCATCGCCGCCATGGCCCTTGTGGCGCCGGCCGTCGAGCAGCCACTGGGAATCGTCGCGGGCGAGCACATGGCGATAGACACCGCGACACACGGTCTCAACGTAGCGGATCACGTCGTAGCCCTCGTCCAGCTCGCGCGTGGGCCTGAATGCGAACGACTGTCGCGTGAAGTACGGAAAGATCGTGTTGAGGTGCGAGATCCTGGTGAGCACGTGTGACCCGGCGCGCCGCGCGCGTCGCGACTTGAACCGCGCCGCGCCCACCGGCAGCCGGTGGTGCATCACGTCCGCCAGCGCAAAGCGCAGTCCCGGCGGCCCGGCATACGCCAGCGTCGGCCGGCGATCCACCCGGTGCGTCGAGAAGAACTCCCGGATCGTCTCCCAGCACTGGCGCACCGTCGGGCTCCGCGCCAGGCCGGCCACCGCATGGTGGATCTCCAGCGCCCCCGCGCCGGCGCCCGACAGGTCGCAGGCGTCGAGGATCCGCGCCGCGACCTCGTCGACGGGATAGAGGTCGAGCCGGGCATCCATGTCGGCCACGAGCGCGCGCATGTGGCCGGTGCCCATCAGGACCACGAAGGCGGCGAAGGCGGCCACGCTGTCGATCCACCCCGGGAACGGATAGCGCCAGCTCGCCGAGATGACGCTCGGCCGCACGATCGTGAGCGGAATGTCCTGGCGTCGCTCCGCGAGGAGGTGTTCCGCGAGGCACTTCGTGAGCGTGTACGTGTTCGGGTGTCCGGTGAACGCGAGCAGCTCACGCTCGTCGACGTTTCCGTGCAGGATGTCGTGCAGGAGTTCCGAGGCCGGCGCCCGCAGCGACGCCAGTGTGGGCTCGATCGGAATGCCGCGACCGGGGTTCGGCGTGCTGTACGCCGTCGACACGTAGACGAGGCGCTGCAGCCGCTGGAACGAGCGCGAGAGCTCCAGGAGGTTCAGCGAGGTCGTGACGTTCGAGCGGGCCGCCGACTTGAGGGGCAGGTCGAACTCCACCGAGGCCGCCGCGTGGACGACGTGCGTGGTGTGGGCCGAGAGCCGGCAGAGCGCCGGCTCGTCGAGATCCAGCCCCGGCGTGTCCAGCAGTGCCCGGACCACGGTGACGGAGTCGGTCCATGACCGCGGCAGCGCCGAGAAGCAGTCGGACGTGACGACCTCGCGCTCGAAGCGCTCCTCGGCCGATCGCGAGCCCCGCGGCCGGATCAGGACGAAGACGTGCTCGACCCCGAGCTCCTCCCGGCGGCGCAGGAGTTCCTCGAGCACGACCTTGCCGAGGAAGCCCGTCGCACCGGTCACGACGAACGTCCGGCCATGCGGGTGACCCGTCGCCCGCTCAGTCACCTTCCGCCATGGCCTGTTCGGGTGTCATCGCCTGGTTGGCGATCCCGAATACGTTCGATGGGTCGACGGCCCGCTTCAGGTCGGCATTCCACGCCAGCGCGGCCGGCGAGGCGATGCGCGGGAGGAAGTCGCGTCGCAGCTTCCCGACGCCGTGATGGTGCGAGAGGGAGCCGCCGTTGCGCAGGATCTCGTCGCGCGCCGCGCGTTCCAGCTCGGCGAACGCCGTGGCCGGCTGCTCCACGCCCTTGTGCCAGAACGCCAGGTAGAAGTAAACGCAGACGCCCGTCTGGTAGACCTGCGTCACGCGGCAGCTGATGAACGGCTTTCCGGGGAGTCCGCGCCGCGCATACTCCTCGGTCACCCGCCGCTTGACGTTCGTGCAGAGGTCGAGCACCTGGCTCCACGGCACCGACGTCTCGAAGGACTCGCCGAGCACCCAGTGGCGCATGACGAAGTCGCGCAGGTAGGCGATGCCAAAGGTGAGCTGGTAGCCGCGCTCGCCGTTGGTGGCGCCGGCGCGCATGCCGCCGTGCCGGCTCGCGATGCGCTGCAGCGCGCGCACCTGGGACTGCACGGCGGCGCGGTCTCCCTCGTAGACGATCGTCGCCGCGACCATGCGCTCCGGGTCGAAGCCGCGCAGCCGCGTCACGACGAACTTCTCGAGGCGGCTCTTGAGGGCGTGCAGCCCCTGCGACTTCGGCTTGAGCGTGAGGCTGAGCTGGAACTGCAGGTTGTCGACGAGGCGCACGCTCGCCGGCGGCGTCGCCTCCCGGGTGAGGTCGTACATGAACGCCACGCCGTCCTCGAAGCTGGGAAAGAGGAACGAGTCGTAGCGCTGCACCTCCGGAAGCGGGAAGATCTTCACCACGGCGCTGGTGATGATGCCGAGCGTGCCCTCGGAGCCGAACAGGTTGCGGCGGGCATCGACGCCGGTGGACTCCCGCGGCATCACGCCCGTGCGCTGGAGCGTGCCGCGCGGCGTCACCACGTCGACGTCGAGGACGAGATCCTCGATGTTGCCGTAGCGATTCTTCTTCATGCCGCTGGCGTTCGTGGCGATCCAGCCGCCGAGCGTCGACAACTCGACGCTGTCGGGCTCGTGCCCGAGCGTGAAGCCGAACGACGCGAGCTGCTCCTGGATGCGACGGCCCACGGCACCGGCCTCGATGCACGCCATCAGGTTCATCGGGTCGATCCAGCGGATGCGCTGCATGCGGCCCAAGTCCACCACGACGATCATGCGCTCTTCGTCGGCCGGGCAACGCAGGGCTTCGCTGACGTTGGTGCCCCCGCCGTAGGGGACGAGGCAGACGTCGTGCCGCACCGCAGCATCGACGAGTGCCGACACCTGGCCGTCGTCACCGGGAAAGACAACGGCATCGGGCGCCCGGTCGACGTTCCCGTAATGGATGGCGTAGATCTCCTCGAGCGTGTGCCCGTGCCCGCGGCGCAGCCGCGTGCCGTCGTCGGTGGAGACGTTGTCGTCGCCCAGCAGGCCCCGCACCTCGTCAAGGAACGCGCCGTTGAGGCGTGGCGGTGGCACCCGCGGGGGATACTGCGACACGTGCACGTCGTCCGGGCGCAGGTCCGCCTCGAGGATGCCGCGCACCCACGGCAAGATGTCCGGCAGCTCGGCGCCGCTCAGGGCGTATCGCGCGCCCGTGAACGTGACGTGGCCGTTCGGCAGGATTCCGAAGGAGGAGTCGTCGAAGCCCCAGAACTGCGGGCTTTCGCGTTCGTCCGCGTGGATCGGCGGAGGTCCCGGGATGATGCGGTCGTACGCGACATGGGCGATCAGCGCGCGCCCGGTGGGGCGCGCACGGCTGCCGTCTTGGCCCGTTGATCTGGGACCCGTCATCTACCTCGGTTCTCCGCAGGGCGGTCGCGTAACGATACATGCCCTCGTCGGCTCCGGCCAGACGGGGCCATGCGCGGGTGGCCGCGGGCTCCGGGGCCGGCCTGCGGCGCACGCCGTCGGCGGGAATCGCCCACGGCGCGCTACGGCGCCGCGCGGAGATACTGGTCCGGCCAGCGCATGGCCACGCCGAGCTCCTGGGCGGCGTGCAATGCCCAGTACGGGTCGCGCAGCATGGCACGCGCCAGGATCACTGCGTCCGCGCGACCTGACGCGAGGATCTCGTTCGCCTGCGACGACTCGGTGATCAACCCGACTGCCGCAGTGGCGATCTGCGCATCCCGACGAATGCGATCGGCGAAGGGAACCTGGTAGCCCGGCGCGGCGGGGATCTTCTGGTGTGATGCAAGTCCGCCGCTCGAGCAGTCGATGAGGTCGACACCGAGTTCGCGAACGGCCCTGGCGAACTGGACCGACTGCTCGATGTCCCATCCTCCGTCCGCCCAGTCCGTGGCTGAGATGCGAACGAAGAGCGGCAGCTTGCCCGGCCAGGCGGCGCGCACCGCGCGCACGATGCGCAGCGGAAACCGCATCCGGTTTTCGAGGCTCCCGCCGTAGTCGTCGATCCTGAGGTTGCTGAGCGGGGAGAGGAACTCGTGCAGCAGGTAGCCGTGCGCGGCGTGGATCTCGACGACGTCGAAGCCGGCTTCGCGTGCGCGGCCTGTCGCCGTCGACCACTGCGCCTCGACGAGGTCGAGATCGTCGAGCGAAAGCGCCCGCGGCTGGGGATACGTCGGGGAGAACGGCAGCGCGCTCGGAGCGACAGTCTCCCATCCCCCCGCGGAGGGTGGCACCATGCCGCGGCCCTTCCACGGTACCTCGGTGGAGGCCTTGCGACCCGCATGGGCGAGCTGGATGCCGGGCACCGCACCCTGCGCGCGCACGAACGCGGCGATGCGGGCGAACGCCTGCCTGTGGGCGTCGGACCAGATGCCGGCGTCCGACGGCGAGATGCGGCCTTCGGGGCTCACGGCGGTCGCCTCGGCGATGACGAGCCCGGCGCCGCCAACGGCGCGGCTACCCAGGTGCACGAGGTGCCAGTCGGTCGGCATGCCGTCCACGCACGAGTACTGGCACATCGGCGAGACGAAGATGCGGTTCCTGAACGTGACGCCACGGAGCGTCAGGGGCGCGAAGAGCGGGGGATTCGACGTCTCGGGCATCGGTCAGCGGGACAGCGGGACGTGCAGGCTCACGCCGTGGCTGCAGCGGCGGCGCGCGTCGCGAGCGCAGCGGCCACGAAAGCCAGCACGAGGGGCGGCGTGCGTCCGGTGAGCGCAGCGCGCTCGGGCTGGAACAACGTGCACACGAAGAACGGGTGACCACCGAGCTCCACCACGCGCACGTCGCCAATGGGGTCGCGACCGGTGACCCGGAGCGGGCTTCCATCCAGGCGCGCCGCGACGCGCGGCGACAACCCGTATCGACAGTGATAGCCCTCGACGATCTCCGTGCTGCCATAGGACGAGATGGCCAGGGATCCAGGCTCGAGGTGGATCGTCCCGGTTTTCTCGACAAGCATGCACTCGAGTGGCGCAATCACCGGGTCCGGCGCCGACGGATCGAGCTCGGCGTGGGCCGCGTTGGCGATGCCCAGCACGTTGTGCGCGTACTCCACCATGGCGTACTGAAAGCCGCCGCAGGTGCCGAGGAACGGCACGCCGCGCTCGCGAGCATGACGTATCGCCGCCAGGGCGCCCGCGGTGCTGGCGTATGGCGTCGCCGGGACGCACCAGATGCCCTCGCTGCTTCGGAGCGCGTCGGGGGCACTCGTTGCATCCGCCAGCGCGCTGGTGGGGTGCCACTCCGGCTCGACGGCGATGCCGAGTGATGCACCGGCGAGCTCCAGGGCAATCGGGATGGCACGATGTGCGGTGACCGTCTTGTCGCGGTCGCCGACGAGTGCGATCCGGATCGACAGCGCGCCGTCAGCCACCCTTGCGCCCCTCGCTCGTCAGGCGGTTGATGGCCGCCTGCGCGTTGCGCACCAGCGGCTGCAGCTCGGGGTCTGCATCGTGCAGCATCTTCGTGAGCCGGCCGTAGTAGTCCACGGCCTTGGCGACGTCGCTGCGTTCCTCGTAGAGCTGGCCGAGCCGGAGGTAGGCCTGTGCCAGGTGCGCGTCGTCGTACCAGACGTCGGCGGACGGGAGGTTCACGAAGCGCTCGTAGATCACGCGCACCGAGTCCTTGTTTCCCGCGCGGTCGTATGCGAGGGCGAGCCACGGCCAGGCGCAGGTCGCGCAGGCGAGGCCGTCGTCGTACTTGCGGAATTCGCCAATCGCCTCGTCGGTGCGCGATGCGTCGAGCGCTATGACGCCACGGGCGCCGTGCACCCAGCGCTCGGCCTCCGAGCCATGGTCCGCGTCGGCAGTCCTGTCGTATTCCTGGACGAGCGCGCTCGCCGTGGCCGGCTCACCCGCGGCGGCGTACGCCATCGCGAGGAATCCGTACGGCCTGTCGGTTGGCGCCAGCTTCGCGAGCGGAAAACGCGCCATCGCATCGTCGAGGAGCCTGCGCCCCGCCGCCGGATCGTCGAGGAGCAGGCGTTCCGTGAGGGCGCGCCGGGCCGTCCGCTCGAGATAGGTGCCCTCGAGCCCGCGCTTCTCGGTGAGGCGGAAGGCATCCTTCCAGTGCAGCCGGGCCGATGCGACCTTGCCGCGCAACGCGTCGAGGTGCCCCCACCACTCATAGGCGAGTGCCTCCCAGTAGACCGTGCCCCGCTGGTCCTTCAACAGGCCGTCCACGAGGACAGACGCACTGTCGTAGTTGCGGCGCATCGCCTCGTTGATCAGGAAGGACAGCTTGACGTCCGGGTTCGTCGGGAAGCGCTGCGCGAAGTGCCGGGCGACGGCGTCCGCCGAGTCGAATGCGGACTGGCGTCCCAGCGCCTCGACGAGGTTCTCATAGCTGTTCGGCTCCGTGGAGTCGACCGCGATACCGCGTCGTCCGTATTCGGCGGCGCGCGGAAAGTCGCGCAGCTCGGAGTAGATGACGCCGAGGTTCGTGAGCGAATACGTATCGTCGGGATACCGGTCGAGCACGTTCCTGTAGTTGGCGATCTGCTCGTCGCGGTCACCCGTCACGATCATGTGATAGGCCGCGGTGACGAGGTATCGCTCGCGATCGGTCAGGTGGTCGCGATTCTCGTAGGCTTTCTGCGCCGCCCAGATCGACCGTGCGCGCTGCTCGCCGGCGTTGCGCAGGATGACGGCGAGCTTGCGGTAGGCCATGGCGAACGACGAGTCCTCGCCGATCGCCTCGTCCATCAGCGTCATCCCCCGGGTGGCATCGCCCTGGTTGATCGCCTGCAGGCCGAGCGAGAATGCGCGCAATGCCTTGATCGAGCCTGTCGTCACGCGGTCGAGCGGCTCGTTGGAGCGAATGTTGCGCAGCGACTCGCCGAAGTGCTCGCGGAGCTTGCCCGAGAGCCTGTCGACGCCTGCCACGAGGTCGTTCGGGTCGCGCACGCTCTCGGACTCGGCGAGCAGCACGCTGCCGTCCGCCGAGACGAGTCGTGCATTGATCGTGATGCCGGTCCCGACGGGAATGACCTCGCCGGCGATGACGGCCTTGATGCCATCGCGGGTTGCCGCCTCGAGCGCCACCGGCTGCGGCAGCCCGTCGGCCAGCCGGCGCTGCATCATGTCGAGGATACGCCCCACCTGGTCGGCATCGACGAGGGAGATCGACGTCGATCGCGACAGCCCGACGCGCATCAACTCGGTGACGGTGACGCCCTGCGTCGAGTCGCTGGTGCGGTTCTCGAAATCCGCGAGAATCACGCGCTGGCGCGACGCCATCGCGCCGCGCGAGATGAGCGAGGCGGCGGGACCGATGCCGAGTGCCCGCGACGCGGCGTAGCCACCGGTCACCAGTGCCAGCGCAGCGAAGGCTGCTCCGCCTCCCTGGAGCGCCTTGCGCCACGTGAGGAATCCCGGCGGCGCGCCTCGCATCCGCGCCCGTTCCGTAATCGCCGTCGCCACGATGATGGGAAGGCCGATGACGAGCAGCGCCGCCGCGCCGGCGAAGACCCACATCGGCAAGCCGATCTGCAACACCAGGAGATAGACGACGGCGAGCACCAGCGCCGACACGCCAGTGAATGCACCCGCCGCCAGGACCGGGTTCGTTGCGATCGCAGATGGCGTCGGCGGAGGCGCCACCACGGACGGGGCGCGGTCGGAGACGCGCAGCGCATCGGCGAACTGCCCCGCCGGGCTGAATCGGTCGGCCGGCACCTTGGACAGCGCCCGCATGATTGCCGCGGCCACCTGCGGCGGCACGGCGGGGCGCCGTGACGTGATTGGCGGCGGGTCGGCGATGAGGTGCTGCCGTACGACGCTCTCCGCGGTGCCTGTGAACGGCGGCTCGCCGGCGAGCATCTCGAACAGGACGCAGCCGAGGCTGTAGAGGTCGGAGCGGCCGTCGACATCGTTGCCGGCGGCGGCCTGCTCGGGGCTCATGTATGGAACGGTGCCGATGGCGAGGCCGGTCTGGGTCAGCCGCTCACCGCCGGCCGCGCTGATGGCGCGTGCGATGCCGAAGTCGGCGACGCGGGCATGGTCGCCGGCGAGGAGGATGTTCTCCGGCTTGATGTCGCGGTGGACGACGTCGTGGCCGTGGGCGTACGACAGGGCGTCGGCAACCTCGCGCGCGATGCGCAGGGCGTCGTCCAGCGGGAGCTGCTTCTCGGCGACGAGCCTGTCGCGCAGCGTGCCGCCCTCCACGAACGGCATCACATAGAAGAGGAAGCCGCCGGCCGCTCCCGAGTCGTACAGTGGAAGGATGTGCGGGTGATCGAGGCGGGCCGAAATGTCGATTTCGCGCAGGAACCGTTCGGAGCCGACCGCGGCGGCGACCTCCGGCACGAGGACCTTGATGGCGACCTGGCGATGGTGCTTGAGGTCCTCGGCGAGGTAGACCGTCGCCATGCCGCCGTGCCCGAGCTCGCGCAGCACGCGATACCGGTCGGCCAGTGCAGTCGCCAGGCGCTGCCAGTCCTCGGCCATCGAAGCCTCCGTGGGGGCGCGGGGATGGGGCTAACGTATGGCATGCGCCCCGGATAAGCCACTCGCTCGCGCGAACCCGCGCGGCATGCAATGCGCTATCATCCGGTGTTGGAACGGGGGAGTCCGGACGACGACAGCCGGATTCGACCCGAGCGAATCCATGGAGTCCATCATGCCAGCACCGCGTCGCCTCCCGGCCGCCGTCCTCGCGGCCGCGTTCCTGCTCGTGACTTCGACGGCATCCGTCACCGCGCAGGGCCCCGCGCGTGCACGCGCGCGAGACCTTGGCGTCGCTCCGGGGGTGTTCAAGCCCGGCGCGAACAACGCGATCACCGACGTGGCCGGCGTGCGCGTCGGCCAGGTGACGGTGATCGAGGGCGACTCCGTGCACACGGGCGTAACCGCGGTCCTTCCGCACGGCGGCAACCTCTTCAATGAAAGGGTGCCAGCGGCGATGTACGTCGGCAACGGCTTCGGCAAGCTGCTCGGCGTGACGCAGGTCACGGAGCTCGGCGAGATTGAAACGCCAATTCTGCTGACGTGTACCCTGTGCGTGTGGAAAGCGGCGGACGCGCTGGTGGCGTGGATGCTCGAGCAGCCCGGCATGGAGCGCGTGCAGTCGGTCAACCCCGTGGTGGGCGAGACGAACGATGGACAGCTGAACGCCATTCGTTCGCGCCCGATCCGGCCGGAGCATGTGCGGCGCGCGCTGGACGGCGCCACCGGGGGCCCGGTGGCCGAGGGGAGTGTGGGCGCGGGGGCGGGGACGGTGGCGTTCGGGTGGAAGGGTGGCATCGGGACCTCGTCGCGCGTGCTGCCGGCCTCGTTAGGTGGATACCGCGTGGGGGTGCTGGTGCAGACCAACTTCGGCGGCATCCTGCAGGTGCTCGGGGCCCCCGTGGGTCGCGAGCTGGGGCGGTATGCCTTTCAGAACGACGTCAGCCGCGATGGCGGCGACGGTTCCTGCATGATCGTCGTGGCCACCGACGCCCCGCTGTCGGACCGGAACCTCCGGCGCGTGGCGGCGCGGGCCATCATGGGTCTCGCCCGCACGGGCTCGTCGGCGGCCAACGGATCCGGTGACTACGTGATTGCGTTCTCGACCGCGGAGTCGGTGCGCCGGATCCAGCCGGCCGCGGGGCGTGGCGGGGGAGCGGGAAGCGCGGCGGGGAACGACCCCTCGCGCCGGACGGTAGCGGACCTCGCGAACGACGCCATGTCGGCGGTGTTCGAGGCCACCGTGGAGGCGACCGAGGAGGCGATCTACAACTCCCTCTTCGAGGCGACCACGGTGACGAGCCGCGGACGGACGGTGGATGCATTGCCGCTCGACCGCGTGCGCGAGGTCCTGGCGAAGTACAACGTCGTCAACCGATGAGGTCATCATGCGATATACGACATTCCGCAGTTCCGGACGTGGCGCGTTCATCGCGCTCGTCACGTTGATCGCCGCGACGCTGGCGGTGCCCTCCTCAGTGCAGGCGCAGACCGGATTGACGATCTGGGCTGGCGCCGGCGGTGCGTCTTCGGATGGCAGCATGACGTTCGGGCGCGACGCCAAGCAACTTGGCGTCCAGCTGGCGCTCCCCATTCTTCCCGTCGCCGTGCGCGCCGATGCCATGATGTTCGGCAGCAACTTCACGACCGACGCGGTCTCGTACAACGTAAATGCCGTGTTCCAGATGCGGCTGCCAGTAGTGCAGCCGTACGGGCTGATCGGTCGGGGACGTTATGCGATCTCTCCCACCACGAGGGTGTCCGGGTGGAACTACGGAGCATGGGGCGCGCGTCGGGCCTCGGCCGATTCGGGGTGTTCGGCGAGGTGCGCACCCACGACAAGATCAAGCGGACCGTGACGGTGCTCGGCGTAACCTTCTGAGCGCGACGCCGCTTGAGCGCTGGGCATGGCGCGCCGTCACGAATCGTGGCGGCGCGCCGTTTTTCGAGCACGGGCGACGCCAGTCTCGCGGTTCAGTGATCGTGAACCGTGACGAGGGAGGCGCCGCCAAGTCGCTCGCCCTGGCCGGCTCGGACCCGAACCCACGTCGAGCCGACCCCGACGGCATACACCATTCCGGAGGATTCTCGAACGTCAAGCACCCTCGCGTCGCCCGAGCTCCAGCGGACGGAAAACCCGGCGGTATCCAGCATCGAGCACCCGCCGATGAGTTCAGCCACGAACCTGACGCTGTCGCCAACCATAATCGCGTGGCCCCGGACGGTGGCGAGAGGCGAAGGATCCACGGTCGCGGCTGCCGGCGTACTCTTGCAGTGGCGATCGCGGTCTGCCACTGTCCCGTGAATTGTCGCCGTTAGAGATGTGAGGGAATGACGGGAATGAACGACACCGCGACGAGCGGTGATGGGCGCTTCGCCGAGACCGAGGTCACGCCGGCCGCACTCGCGTTCTGGCGCCGGCTTCCGGTCGTTGTGCGCGCCGTCCTGGCCGGCCTTGCCATGGCTTCCGCCGGAACGCTTCCGTGGGCGTTTCTCGTGTCGGAAAACATCAGGCACGCGGCCACGTGGCCATGGGCGGTTCCGCCGACAGCCTTGTACCTCTGGTTCTTCTGGCGCTACGCCAACGGTGCCGGCTGGCCGCGCGCGACCGCGAACTCACGGCGAACAAGCGCTCGCGCCAGCCGCCTGCCCGGTGACGTGTGGGGGATCGCCATTATGGCGGGCGTCCTCATGCTCGTGATCGGCGCACTGGCAGTCTCGGCGTACGTCGCCCTCGCGCGCACCGTTCGCGCGGACGCGTCCCGCGGATCCTGATGGCGCGGTTGCCGTCGCCACCTGCGCGTGTGGGCACGCGCGGTGGCGTGTTCACCCGTCCTTTCCCCGCAGCGCATCGAGCTTCGCCTGCTGCGCCGGCGTGAGCGTGTTCTTGATATGCACAAGCATGCGCAGTTGCATCTTCTTCATGCCATACTCGAGCTGGAGGATCTTGTCGACCTGCGCGTCCACCGCGCCTTCGTCGACGCGTGATGTCGCGAGGAGCTTCGTGAGCTTGACCTGCTCGTCGCTGAGCCTCCATTGAAGCTCGGAGAACGTCGTCTGCGCCTTCATGGTCTCGTCGTGGAGCACCGTGCGCTGGCTGTCGCTGAGGGCGAGGTCGGCAGCGTTGGCGATCACGAGGTCGGGCGGATAGAGATACCGGCTGAACGGGTCGGTGGGCCTGGCCGGTGACTGGCCCATGACAGCCATCGGGCCGAGCACGAGCAGCAGGGCAGCAAGTGTGAGCTTCATCGGTTGGCTCCGGTAGCGGTTGGAGACGGAAGGAAGGGATCGAGGGCCGACCGGCCGAGCGGCGTGATGTCACCAAGAGAATCGCCGTAGCCGGCCAGCAGCACGTCGGATGGCGCGCGCCAGGCGACGATCTCGGCCACAGGAACGTCGGGGCGCGCCCTGTGTGCGACGCGCGCGACGGCGAAGGCGAGCGCCGCGACTGCGGCAGTAGCGACGATGGCGCGACGCGCGATGCCGACCGGCGGCCGATGGCGTCGGCCCCCGAGGAGTGCATCGAGCGGAACGACGCAAACGCTGTCCTCCGCGCGGAGCGCCTCGAAGGCAGCGCGCACGCGATCGTCGTCGGTCCTCATTCGCCGTCCCGCTGAACGAGGAGGCTCGCCAAGCGCGCCTTGCCGCGGGCGTAGTGGACCCGCGCGGAGCCCACGGAGACAGACATCACCGCGGCCGCGTCCTCCACCGTGAGCCCCTGATAGAAGACCAGGTGGAGGACCTCGCGCTGCCTCGCGGAAAGGTGATGCAAGGAACGTCGCAGCCGGGCGACCTGATCCGTGTGCTCGGCCTCTGTGTCAGCCAGCGGTGCAGGGTCGGGGCGAACACGATGCCCGTTCCGCTCGAGCACGAGCCCTCGCATCCACGCCGTGCGATACTCCGATGCGGCCACCCGCCGGATGACGGCAAAGAGCCACGTGCGAAAGGCGGATCGGCCATCGAAGCGCGCGCGCCCATCGAGGACGTTCAAGTACACGGTCTGCAGCACGTCTTCGGCAACCTCCCGGCGATATCGACAGCAGTGCAACGCCCACCCGAATGCGTCGCCGTGGAGCCGCTCGAGTTGTGACCGGAGTTCCGACTCCTCCATGCGCGACTCCCTCGCGAACGGCGCGTTCGGGAATGAGTGGGGCGGGCGCGGCCAACGTATGACAGTCGGGCGGGATTGGCAGTGCGCCGGCTCCTTCCGTGCCGGGACTCGCGACTTCCCGCGTCCGCGGACTCGCGAGGATGGGTGCTGGCGCGGAGCTTTCTTTCGAAGCGCCCCGTGATCAATTGCGACGGTCGCGCGAACCCAACCGCACAGGCGCCGCCGTCAGTGCGGCTGGTCCCGCCTCACTCGCTCCGGCGCCGGCCTCGCCTGGTGCGACAGGGAGTCGGCAGGCGCTGGCTCCGACAGGGCGGGACGCGCCGTCGCGCTGTCCACACTGCGTTCCGTTGCGCCCATCAGGCCGGCGTCGGGTCGCGGTCGGCGCGCGAGCCACGCCAGCCACAGAAGCAGCGGAGGGCCACAGGTCCAGAGGACGACCGAGGACAGGGACGCGGAGCCCGCCCACGTCGTGACACCATCGAGGAGCACGCTGAGGTGAAAGGCCCCGTCGCCGTAGCTGGCGCTAATGCTCGAGTGCCCGTCGGCCGCACGGGTCGCGCGCCACGCGGCCACGAGGCCTGGTCCGACCGTGGTGAGCGCGAGCGATGCCCACCATGCGCCCCACGCGCCAATGAGGTGCCGTGGTCGCCAGTGACGGAGTGCAAACCGCATCGGTCCTCCCTGTCGAGGCGGCGGGAGCAGGCCGGAGCCTAACGACCCTCGGCGCGCGCCAGCCTGGCGATCCGCTGCCTGACGTCGGTCACTGCCGATTGCAGAGGCGGGTCGGCGTTCTTCCAGAGGTCGACGAAGCGCGTATACGCGGACATGGCGTGCTCCCGGTCGCCCCTGGCCTCGTACAGCTCGCCGACACGCTTCAGCACGGGGGCGAGAAAGAACGCGTCCGGCTGCGCCGGGAAGCCGGAGGCGGCCAGGATCCGGCCACTATATGGCGTGTCGAGATAGCGTTGAAAGGCCGCCAGCGCCGAGTCGGCGCGTCCGCTTATGTCATAGGCGCGGCCGAGGTTGAGGTCGAGGCAGACGGCGCAGGGCGTCGGTGCGCCGTCCGGCTCGACGTCCGCCAGGCGAAACTCGCGAATCGCCGTGTCCGGCTGCCGTTCGGCGAGCGCGATTTCGCCGAGGGCGGCGTGGTGCGCGGAGGCGTCCTGCCGGAGGAGCGACGTGTCGCGCACGTCGGCCTCGTAGCGGGCCAGGAGTGTCCGGGCGCGGGTGCCGTCGCCCAGGCGTGCAAACAGCGTGACCAGGTCGAGGTAGGGGCGGTCCGGGAGCGGAATCGGGTCGAGGTACTGCGGCGACGCGACCCGGTCGGCAAGCGCGAGGGCGCCGGTGCGGTCCACGTCGTGCGCCGACGCCGCGTATGCGGCAGCGACAAGTGCCGTTGCCGAGTCGGCGCGCGATCGCAATCGCAGCATGGCGTTGGTGCTGTCGAGCCAGCGACGTGCGTCGGCGACGCGACCCTGTACCAGTCGAGACACTGCTCACGGCCGCGGACACCGCGAGGCGCCGGTCGTGATCGGACGCGCTGGTATTGCGCCGGAGCCAGGCGCCGAGCGAATCGTACCCCTGGCGAGCCGCCTCGAGCGAGATCCGCGCCAGGACCGGTGTCGAGGTCGTGCTGTCGACGCGTTCCAGCGAGTCCAGTCCCGCGATCGCCTCGGGGAATTGTCCCGACGAGGCTTGCGCGTCCACCACGTACCAGGCCCCGAACGACGACTGCGGGAGCAACTCGCGCGTCAGGTTTCCGTAGCGCAGGGCGTTCTTCAAGTCGCGCCGGGACGCCTCCAATTGCGCGAGGTTTCCCGCGGCCGTATACGATTGCGGATCGAGGCGCAGCGCATCCTCGTAGGCTTCAATGGCCCTGGCGCGATCGACGTATGGGCGGGTGCCGTAGTAGACTCCCATGGCGAGGTCGCGCTCCCGCGGCGACATCCGGTCGCGGAGCTTGTACGCCCGCTCAATGGCGGCCCGCTGCAGGGCGATCGGCTCCAGGCTGTTGCCCAGTGCCACGGCGAGCTTCCGATAGGCGATGCCAAAGGTGCTGTCGATGGCCACCGCCTCGCGCAGCAGGGCGACGGCCTTGAGGTAGTTGCCCTCGACATCGTTCGCCCGCACGCCCTCGGCGTACTTGCGCAGGGCGTCCAGCGAGGAGGTCGTGGCCTGTTCGAGCGGCGCCTCGGACTGGATGGTGCGGAGCGACTCGCCGATGCGCGCCCGCAGCTTGCGGGTGGCGGCATCGATCGCGTTGAGGAGTTCCGCCGCCGACGCCGCCGTCTCCTGGTAGCTGGCGAGCACGTCGCCGGTGCGGGTGTTCACGAGCTTGGTGGTGACGAGGTAGCCGCCACCCGGGAGTTGTGCCGCATCGGCGGCCACGATCGCCTTGATGCCCCGACGGAGGCCGATATCCCTGGCCACGTCGAGGTCGAGCCGGGTGTTGGCGGGTCGCCGGGACTCCTCGAGCGCGGCGGACACCGCGCTCACGGGCATCACGGTGAGCGCCGTCGACTGCTCGAGCTGGGTGCGGAGCGCCTGCGTGAGCGCGGAACTCAGCGAGGTGTCGGCGTTGGGCACCGCGAAGTCGGCGATGAGGACCTGGTCGCGCGCCGACAGCGCGCCCGAGGCCAGCAGCGAGCCCTCCGGCCCGATACCGAGCATCCGGAGCAGCATGTACCCGCCGACGAGCACCACGAAGGCACCCAGCGCAAGCAGGCCACCGACGGTGGTGCGGCGCCAGGTCACCAGGGGAATCGCCTTGATGGCGATCGTCGCCATCGTACCTGGCGGAGCGGGCTGCGTGCCGTGGGGCGTCAGGGTCGGGGTCGCCGTCAACACCCGCCGCGCCGTACGGTGCACGTACGCCGTGAACAGGATGACCGGCAGGCCCAGTGCCATGACGATGAGCGCGCCGGGAAAGACCCACGGCGGCAATCCGATGACGATGATGGCGGCCTTCGCCACCAGGGCGATGCCGACGAACGACACGGCGTAGATGAGCAGTGCCCGGGCGAGCATGCCCTTGCCGCCGAGCAGCGCGGCCGGCATCGACTGCATCCCGGCGCCGCTGGTGACGGTGTCGAGCGCGCGCGCGATATCGCTCGCCAGCTGCGGCCGCGCATCCGGGTCCTTCTCGAGGCAGCGCATCACCAGGTCGGCCAGCACCGGCGGGGTGTCCGGGCGCAATTCGTCGAGCGGCTGCGGTGCCTCGCTCATCTGGGCGGCCAGCACCCGCGTCGGCGTGCGGCCGTGGAACGGCGCGTGCCCGGCCAGCAGCTCGTAGGCCATGCACCCGAAGGCGTAGATGTCGGCGCGATGATCGATGTCGGAGTCCCCCGCGGCCTGTTCGGGGGACATGTAGGCGGGGGTGCCGATCGAGGTGCCGAGTTGCGTCAAGGTGGCGCTGTCGCTCTTGGTGCGTGACTCCGACAGGGCCTTCGCGATCCCGAAATCGGTGACCACCGCGGTGCCGTGTGACAGCAGCACGTTGTCCGGCTTGATGTCACGGTGCACCACGCCGTGCTCGTGCGCGTAGCTGAGCGCGCGCGCCACGTCGCGCAGCACGCCGACCACCTCCGTGACCGTCACGGGTCCCTTGGCGAGCCGGGCGCGGAGCGACTCGCCCTCCACGTAAGGCATCGTGAAGTAGGGAAGCCCGTTCGTCTCGCCGGCCGAGAGCAGCGGCACGATGTTCGCCTGCTGCAGCGAGGCTGCCAGCTGGATCTCGCGCTCGAAACGCTCGGCGCTGACGCCGGCGGCGAGCTCGGGCGAGAGGACCTTGACCACCACCTTGCGATGGAGGCGGCTCTCTTCCGCGACGAAGACGCGCGACATGCCGCCTCCGCCGAGCTCCCGCTCGAGCGTGTAGGCGCCGCTCAACGTCTGCTGGAGCTGCTCGCGGAGGTCCATGCGCTCCCGTGAGGCCATTGGTGGCGGTGAGAGGGGGGAATCTAGGCCTCGCGCGCACCGACCGCTAATCGACGATGCCTTGGCCGCGCCGACGGCGCGGGTCAGTCCGTGCGTGGCCGGGTCCCGATGCGAGCCGCGACCGCGGCCTCACGTACGTAGCCGACCGACGTCGCGACCTGGGCCAGCAGCGTGAGCGCCAGGCGGACCGGGCCGGCATTCGCCCCTGCGCGCAGCAGCTCGACGTAGAATCCGGGCGGCTCCTTCCAGTCGTCGCCGGCACGTCCTCGCCCGAAGCGAAAGGCGCCGCGACCATAACGAACGTGCTGCCGCCAGAAGCCACGGAGGCCGAGCGCAGGGTTGTGCGCCATGATCGATCGCGGCTCCAGCGTCAGGACGAGACCCGCTGCCGCCACGCTCGCGCACCAGGCGCGATCCTCCCCGCCGGCCATTGCGTAGCGCTCGTCGAACGGATGCGCGAGCGCCAGCCTGCGCCGGCATGCCATGTTGTTGGATGGGATGAAGACACGTCCGCGCGACGCCAACCGCCGATGCGTCGACTGCTGCAGCACCCTGACGATCATCTCCGACGTCTCAAGCCAGGGATCACCGGCACGCCCGCTCACGGTGAGGCCGCCGGCGACGTCGGCTCCTCCATCGATGGCGCGTACGAGCAGCGCCGCCCAGTCGGGCTGCGGCTCGCAGTCGTCGTCAGTGAAGCAGAGCACCTCGCCCGCCGCCGCCGCGACCCCGGCGTTCCGTGCCGCGGCCGGCCCCCCGCCTCTGGCGTGTACGAGCCGCGCGAGCGGATACCTCCGCACCGCGTGCTCGACGTCGCGCGCCTCGGCGCTGCTGTCGTCCACCACGACGATCTCGAACGCGTCGAGTCCCTTCTGTGCCGCAAGCGCCGCCAGGCAGCGCGCCAACGCCGCCGGCCGGTTGCGCGTCGGGACGATGATCGAGACCCGCGGCGTCACGCGGTCACCGTGCGGAACAGGTCGCGCAGCCACGCCATGTGACGCGCCACGTCGTGCTCCCGCTGCTTCCGACGCGCCCACTCGTCAGGCACGCCCTCGCGCAACAGCTGCCCGGTGGCAACCGCGGAAAGGCAGCGCGCCAGCGCGGTCACGTCACCGTTGGGGAAGAGCGCGCCGCTGACACCGGCTTCCACGGTTTCGGCGAGGCCTCCGGTGGCGCTGGCGATGACGGGAACGCGTCGCACCACGGCCTCGAGCGCGGTCAGGCCGAAGGGCTCCGCCCATCGGGATGGGACCGCCAGCGCCCAGGCATCGGCCATCGCCCGTTCGACCTGGGGGAAAGGGAGCCAGCCAGTGAACTCCACGGCCCCGGCAATTCCCAGGTCCCTGGCAAGGCCCTCCAGTGCGGGACGGAGCGGCCCGTCGCCGACGATGCGCAGCCGCAACGACGGCGACTCGGCGCGTGCGAGGAGCAGCGCCCGCAGCAGTGTGTCGACGCCCTTTTCGCGCGCCAGGCGCCCCACGCAGACGACCACCGGGTCACGCGCCGGCGCACGCACGAATCCCGCGGACGGCGGTTGCACCGGCATCGGCGCCCATTCGGCAACGATGCCTTGGGAGGCGAGCGCCCGCTGCATCCACCGGCTGCACGCCGTCACCGCCGACGCGCGGTCAACGGCGCGCGCGATGCGCGCGTAGCGGAGCCTGTCGCGCAGCCAGTGCACGGCCGGAAAGCAGCCGCCCTGCCAGCAGACCAGCCCCTGCGGGACCGTGCAGACCGAGTCGTCGGCCCGGAGCTTGAGTCCGTTGGGGCAGATCGGCTTGTAGTAATGAATGCCAAGCACCAGGGGCACCGAGCCCAGGGCCGACAGCGCCGAAGGGGACAGGTGCATCTCGAACATCGCTGCCAGTGCCACGTCGGGGCGGAAGTCTGCCACTGCCCGACGGACGGCGCGCGCAGCCGCCGGGTTGGCGATCTGCAACACGCTCTGCAGCGCCGGATTCTGCGTGCCGTACGCCACGTAGTCGGCCTCGTCCGGTCCGGCGCCAACACTGCTGGTGAGCAACCGCACCTCGTCGCCTGCCGACGAGAGCGCTCGCTCCAGGAGCAGGAGGTAGTTCTCGACCCCGCCGCCTTCGCCGGGCCAGTCGGTGATGAGCAGGACGCGCATCAGATCCCGGCGGCGCGTTCGGCCGCCTCGACGATCTCGAGGCTGCGCAGGCCGTCGTCGCACGAGGGCAACGCGACGTCACGACCGGCGATGCGCTGCACGAACGCCCGGAGCGCATATCCCCACGACGGTTCGGTGCGCGGGCGGAGCACGGCCTTTGCACGCCAGGCAACCATGGCCGGCGTCAGCGTGCGCGCGCGCGCCCCGTCCAGCGTGAGCGTGCGCGCCACGCGATCGAGGCGAAGACGGCCTCGCTCACCCACGACCTCGATCCAGAACGAGGGAGTCTCCCGGAGCGAGAAGTATGAGGAAGCGTGGCATCCATCGCCGAAGGCGAGCCGCACCGTCGCGCTCTCCTGCTCGGAGCCCCCGGATAGCACGGTCGCGTCGACCTTCGTGACCTCTACGCCGAGGAGCCAGCGAAAGAGGTCGAAGTGATGCGAGCCCAGGTCGAGCAGCAC
The DNA here is from genome assembly GCA_963761075.1 of uncultured Gemmatimonadaceae bacterium. Lineage (GTDB taxonomy): Bacteria > Gemmatimonadota > Gemmatimonadetes > Gemmatimonadales > Gemmatimonadaceae > CAVXFN01. The sequence goes on along the minus strand of CAVXFN010000004.1, from coordinate 3,301,557 downwards.
CCCGCCGCCCTGGTCGCGGCGCGTCTTCCACGGAACGAGCGGACCGTTCTCGGTGAAGGCCGACGAGGCCTCGCGAATCCTGCCGAGCACGCCATCAGCGAGGAGCTCACGCGCGCGCGCCACGAGCGGCTGGAAGCGCCAGTTGAACCCGATGGCGGTCACCACCCCGGCGCGCCGCGCCGCCTCGGCGACGCACCGTCCGTCCTCCGCGGTGGTGGCGATCGGCTTCTCGAGATAGAGATGCCGTCCGGCGGCGAGCGTGGCGAGCGCCATGGCGGCGTGCAGGCCGCTCGGGGCCGTCACCACGACCGCGTCGATATCTTCGCGCGCCAGCAGCTCATCGACGCCCGACGCGGCCGCGGCGTCAGGCACCAGGCGCAGCGCCCGCTCGCGGGCCGCGGCGTCAGGGTCGGCGACGCAGGTCACGCGCACGCCGGGAATGCCGCGCAGCGCGCGCAGGTGCACCGCGGTGGCGATCGCACCGCAACCGATGACACCAACCCGGACTGGCGCTGACATCAGAGATAGCGCGACCGGTGGATCTCGTACTCGGCCAGCTGGATGGCCGAGCGACCGCCGCCCGCGACGTACCCGGTCACCTCACCCGCTGCCGTAACGACGGCGCTCAGGAGTATCAACGCGAGCGTCCCGGCCGGCACCCGCGCGCGGTGATACGCCCACTGGGGCGACCGCAGCGGCTTGCCGGCGATCATGAACGGGAGAAGCGGGCCGGCGAGGGTATACAGCAGCCTGCGCGCAGGGGACCACTGGCGTGAGCGCGCCGTTCCCCAGAAGCGCCCCGAGAGAAACCGCTCGGGCAGCCAGCCGCTGAACGACGCGACGTTCAGGTGCTTCAGGCGTGCGGCAGGCTCGATGAGGAGGTGGCCTCCGTCGGCGCGGAGTGAAACATCGAGCCCGCTGCCGTAGTCGAGCATCGCCTCCAGGCGATCGCCGAATCCGACGAGCGCACTCCGGCGGAAGCAGGCGTTGTAGGTGGCGATCACGTCGATCTCGGCGCGCGCCGCCGGCTCGATCCAGTGCCTGTAGGTCAGCATGAGGCCCGCCCAGCTCATCGCCTTGCGCGGGTTCCCGTTCTCGATCACCGGCGTCACCACGGCGTAGTCGTCGCTGGCATGCGCGGCGATGAGCGCCTCCATGCAGTCGGGCGCAGGATACGAGTGCGTCTCGCCGACAAATACCAGCGGGGCGGACGTGGCCCGGATGCCGACGGCGCGGGCGGGCGAGATTGGCATGATCTCGCTCACCTCGAGGACACGCACCGCGCCGATGGTCTCCGTCGCCCGCCGGTCGAGCGCGAGCTCCGTCTCCGAGCGACACACGATGACAAGCTCGATCTCCCGGCTCACGGTCTGCGCGCCGACGGCGCGCACTACGCCGCGAATTGTCTCGAAGGTGTCGGTCACCACGACGTACGACAGCGCGAGCGTCACGCGTAGCGCTCCTTGTGGAGTTCGTATTCGAGCATCTGCGCTTCGGCGCGCCCCTCGCCAGCAACGTAGCCGACCGCCTCGCCGATCGCCCACAGGAGGCTCGCGCAGGCCACGGTGGCCCCCATGCCGCGTGGCAGCCGGCGCGCGCTCCGCTCGCGTGCGACGTCCCGCCGCGTGCGCACGAAGCGGATGAACGGAACCAGCACCGAGGCGGCGAAGTACGCGATGCGCCTGACAGGAGACCAGCCACGGCTTCGCCGGGCGCCGAACAGCCGGCCACCACAATACCGCTCGGCGGCCCACGCGCCGGCGGTGACGACATTGAGGTGCGCGATCACGGCGCGCGGTTCGTGGTGAAAGCGCGCGCCGCGCCGCGCGAGTTCGTGATCGATCGGACCTCCGGGTTCCAGCATGTCGGCCAGGCGATCGCCGGCCTCGAGGAGCTGGTCGCGCCGCCACGATGCGTTGTAGGTGGGCGGTTCCGGCGACGGGCCGGGAGGCCTCACGGAGAGCCAGCGGCCGTAGTCCATGATGAGGCCAGTCCAGCTTCGCGCGGTCTCCGGGTTTCCGTTGGTCATGCCTGGGGCGACGGCGTCCCATCCGTTCGCGTGCGCGCGCAGCAGGTGTTCCGCCCAGTCGGACGCCGGGAAGGCGTGGGTCTCGCCGAGAACGACGACGGGCGCGTGCGCCGCACGCACCGCGGCAGCGCGTGCCTCGCCCATCGGCAGGAGCGGGCACTCGATCACGGTGACCTGACCGAGCTGCTGCGCAGCTTCGGGCGGCACTTCGCACTTCCGCGGGTCGGGACATGCGATGACGAGTTCAATCGACGTCGCCCGCGTCTGGCGGCAGAGATGCTCCGTGAGCCGGCGGATGGTGGCGAAGTCGTCGGTCAGGACGATGATCGTGAGCAGCAGGTCGGCCACGGTTTGACTGGGTCGGTTGGCGGAGGAAGCTACCCGACGCACCATCGGCGGCCAGCCCGCCAGGACACGTTCGCCCGGCGACCGGCTTTCACAAGGAGGGCATCATCGACGCCGGAGCCGGTCGATCGAGGGGTGCCGCCACGGCGGCCCTGAGGACGTACGAAGGAGGAAAGTCTCGTCAGGCGCCGCGGCGCGCCCTATTCGACCCGCAGTGCGCTCACCGGGTCCACGCGGGCCGCGCGCCACGCCGGCACGAGCGTCGCGATCGCGGCGACCGCGAGCAGCGCCGCGGCCACGCCGACGATAGCGGCGGGGTCGTGCGGCGAGATCCCGTAGAGCAGCGTCGCGACCAGCTTCCCGCCGGCGAGCGCGAGGGCCACGCCGATGGCCACGCCGACGGCAACCGCGCGGAGCCCATCGAGCAGGACGTGCCCAACGACGTCGCCAAGCCGGGCGCCGAGGGCGACTCGCACGCCGTATTCGTGGGTGCGCTGGCTCACTCCATATGAGACGGTGCTATACACGCCCAGGGCGGCCACGAGGGCGGCCAGGATGCCGAACATCGAGAACAGCGTGGCGCCGAGCCGCCATGGCCGGTACTTCGGCTCGAGGACCGTCGACATCTGCTCGACGACCGGGATCCCGTCCGGGAAGGCTGCCTGGAGGGCAGATCGCATCGCGGCCACGACGGTGGTCATCTGCGCCGGCTCGGCGCGCACGGCGACCACGTTCGCGCGGCGCCCGGCGAATGGAAGGTTGTCGATGGGCAGGTAGAACTGCGGGGTCGCGTCCTCGATCACTGCCCCCCAATGCGCGTTCTCCACGACGCCGATGACAGTGTTGCAGCGGCCGTCGGGCTTCACGAAGCGGACGCAATGGCCAATCGGACTCTCCCCGGGCCACAGGGCTCCCGCCATGGCCCGGTTCACGATCACCGAAGGCGGCGTCGCGCCGGCGTCGGTCGGCGCGAAATCGTGTCCCGCCAGGATGCGCGTGCCCTGGGTGGCGAACCAGCCTGACGAGACACCCCACAGGGGACTGAACCCGGGCTTGGGATGCGCGATCGTGTCGACGTCCGGGTAGAACGTCTCGAGACTGAAGCCGCCCATCGGGCGCATGAACGTCAGCGCGGCGTGTTCCACCTCCGGGAGGCCCTGCAGCCGAGTCGCGACGACGGCGAGACGCGTCGGGGTCAGCGAGTCCCGGTGGACGCCCCGCGACTCGAAGGCCACGCGCCCGTAGACGAGGTGGTCAGCGTCGAAGCCGAGGTCAAGCGACCGCACGTTCGCGAGGCTTCGCACGAACAGGGCAGCGCCAACCAGCAGGGCAACCGAGAGGGCTGCCTGGACGACGACAAGGGCCGACCGGGCGCGAGACCGCCTGACGAATCCCTCGCGTGCCCCGGCCTTCAGCACCTCGTTCAGGTCGGTCGATCCCGACTGCACGGCCGGGACGGCGCCCACCGCCAGTCCCGCCGCCAGCGTCGCGACGAGGGCGGCAACAATGACGTGCCAGTCCACGGGAACGTGGGCCCAGTGGACCTCCGGCAACAGGATTGCGCGCAGCGCCATGCCGCCCCACTGCGCGGCCGCCAGCGCCGCGACGCCGGCCAGCATCGCCAGCAACGCGCTTTCGACGAGCAGGAGTCGCGCCAGACGCGCGCGCGATATGCCCAGCGCGAGTCGCATGGCGATCTCGCGCTTGCGGCGGACCGCGCGGGCCAGCAGCAGGTTCACGACGTTGGCGCATGCAATGAGCAGGACGATCAGTGCCACGCCGCCGAGCCGCGTGGCGATCGCGACTTCCTGCGTTTCCTTGCCCGGCCCGCGGGCGTAAATGATCGAACCGGTACGCGTGACCGACGTGGAGTCCTCGATGATCTCGAGATGCGCGCGGTGCAGCACCCGGGTGCTTCGCGCCCCGATGACATCATCGCCAGCGCCGGCGGCGAGGCGCACCACGACCTGGAATCCGTTGACGTTCCGGTTCGTCCACCACGACGACGTGCCCATCGTCGCCAGCGGCACCCAGACGTCGGTGGCATCGAGGTCGATGCCGGTGAACGCCGGGTCCGCGACGCCGATCACGGTATACGGCGTGCCGGCGAGGACGATGTCCCTTCCGAGCGCGGCGCTGTCCCCGCCCAGCGCGCGCCGCCAGTAGCCGTCGCTCACCACCGCCACGTACACGGGCTCGCCGAGGCGGTCCTCGTCCGCGGCGAAGAGGCGGCCGCGGCGCGCGCGCACGCCGAGCAGCGGGAAGAAGTCGCTGGAGACCTGCGACATCATCACCCGCTCGGCGCCGCCCCGGCCGACACGCACCGGCGCCGGCCGGCGATACACCGCCGTCGTGCCCAGCGCGCCGATGGCATCCCGCAGCGCCTCGTATTGCACGTAGTCGTAGCCGGACCAGAACTGCGGTCCATTGCGGAACGGGACAAAGGTCCAGAGGCGCCGCACCTGCCCGGGGTGCGCGACGCCTGACGGCGGCGTCAGGAAGACGGCGTTCAGGAACGAGAACATCGCGGTGTTGGCGCCGAGTCCCAGGGCGAGCGTCGCCACGATGGCCGCCGTCACGCCGGGCGTGCGACGGATGGACCGCCACGCATACACGAGGTCCTGGCGCCAGGCGTCGAGCAGCTCGAGGCGGCGCTCGCGCCGGGCCATGCGCTCGTCGATGGCATGCAGGTCGCCCCGCACCGCGTTCACGTCGCCAAATTCGGCGACGGCCTGTGCGCGCGCCTCCTCGGCGCTCCGTCCCTGCGCCATCAGTTCGTCGATGCGCGCCTGGAAATGAAAGCGCAGCTCGTCGTCGATGTCGCCCTGGACGTCGCGGCGCCAGAATCGGAGATAGCGGCGCCAGCGTGGCGTCTCGTCGGGAAACGGCATGGGGCCCTCGCGCGAAGGACGTCCCGCTCAGGCGGGCTCGGGGGCGGCGGTCATCACGTTCGCCACCGCGGTGACGTAGTCGTTCCAGCTCGTCGTCCCGGCGCGCAGGGCGCGACGTCCCGCCGTCGTCAGGCGGTAGAACTTCGCGCGCTTGGCCTTCTCCGACAGGCCCCACTCCGACTCCACCCAACCGCGCTCTTCCATGCGGTGCAGGGAGGTGTACAGCGCGCCGTCGAGCACCTTGAAGCTGCCACGGGAGCCGGCGCGGATGAATCGCGCCACGGCGTAGCCGTGCATCGGGCCAAACGAGAGGGCTCGGAGGACCAGGACGTCGAGGGTGCCCTGGAGGAGGTCGAGTGCGGGCGGGCTCACGGCGTCACGATACCACCAGCACACCATTCAATCAAGTGTTGAGGGAATGAATTCCGTGACGCAGCCGGGGCGGGCCACGCACCGCGAGCGTCGGTTGCCCGACGGCCGACCGGGCGGCGCTGTGAATCGCCGCGCCAAGGCAATACTTTCCGCAGTTCACTCCTGCAAACCACTCCGACGACAGGAAGCACCGTTCATGCGCCTCGTACCCAGCCTGCGCTCCATCACCCCGTCGCGCATCGCCACCGGGCTCATTGCGCTCGTCGCCCTGACGACCGTCGTCCCGGCAGCCGGCGCCCAGTCCGTCGCCGACAGCTACCGCGACGTCGCCAACCGCATCATCGCGCGCGCGCAGCAGGACAGCGCAGCCTGGAACCGCCTCGCCGTCATGACCGAGACCTTCGGGAATCGATTCAGCGGGTCACAGGCACTGTCGCAGGCCCAGGACTGGGTGCTGGCCGAGATGAAGAAGGACGGGCTCGACAACGTGCACGGCGAGCCGGCGATGATCCCGCACTGGGTGCGCGGCGCCGAGTCGGCGGAAATGATCGAGCCGAGGCACCAGAACCTGCCGATGCTCGGACTGGGCGGGAGCATCGCGACGCCGCCGCAGGGGATCACCGGCGAGGTGTTCGTCGTACGCACGTTCGACGAGCTCAAGGCGCACGCCGCCGAGGCGAAGGGGAAGATCGTTCTCTTCAACGCACCGTTCACGAACTACGGCGAGACGGTCATGTACCGAACGAACGGCGCCGTGGAGGCCGCGAAGGTCGGCGCCATCGCGTCGCTCATCCGGTCGGTGACCCCGTACTCGCAGCGCACGCCGCACACCGGCAACATGCACTACGACTCGACAGTGAAGGCGATCCCGCACGCCGCGATCACCGTCGAGGACGCCGACATGATCGAGCGGATGCAGCAGCGCGGGCAGAAGGTCGTCGTCACCCTGAAGATGTCGGCTCGCACCCTGCCGGACGTCCCGTCGAAGAACGTCATGGGCGAGATCCGCGGGCGCGAGCTGCCTGACGAGGTCGTGGTGCTCGGCGGGCACATGGACTCGTGGGACGTCGGTCGCGGCGCGATGGACGACGGCGGGGGCGTGGTCGCGGCCTGGGAGGCGCTGCGCGTCATCAGGGCGCTGGGCCTGCAGCCGCGGCGCACGATCCGCGTGGTGGGGTGGGTCAACGAGGAGAACGGTGGCCGCGGCGGGCGCGGCTACGCCGAGGCGCACAAGGGCGACGCCGACAGGCACGTCCTCGCCATGGAGAGCGACGACGGCGTCTTCAAGCCGCTCGGCTTCGGCTTCAGCGGCAGCGACTCGGCGATGGCGATGATCACGCAGATCGCGTCGCTGCTCGACGGCATCGGCTCGGGAAAGATCACCAAGGGCGGCGGCGGGGCCGACATCGAGCCCATCATGGGACTGGGGGTGCCGGGGATGGGCCTGACAACGGACGGGACGCGCTACTTCTGGTATCACCACACCGATGCCGACACCGTGGACAAGCTCGATCCGCACGATGTCGCCCTGTGCGTGGCCACGATGGCGGTGATCGCTTACGTGGTGGCGGACATGCCGCAGAAGCTGCCTCGGTAGTCGTCGACGCGCGGGGCAGGTCCGCTCGATCACTGGACGCGTCGCGCCCGCCGCACGTGGGCGCGCCGTACGCGCGGCCGCCGTGGCGCGCGAGAGCAAGACCCGGCGCGTCGGCCGTGCGGTGCACGATGCCACGTTTACGGCGGTGACGCGCCGTCGGCGCCGGTCCAGTCGTAGTCGCGCTCTGCATTACCCGCGCGCCAGTGCGCCGGCAAGGAGTTGTGCTGCCAGTCGAGCGGCTCGGCGAGTGGCTGGGGATGCGCCGCGAGCGCGAACGCGGCGCGAAGGTCGCGCTTCTGGGCGTCGCCGAGCGCGTCGGGCGCCAGGGAGACGAAGAGCATGGTACCGCTCCGCGCCAGCAGGTCGAGCCACTGGCGGTTCATCTCCCACGGGATGTCGGTGGTGACGCCCACGCAATCGGGATCGGCCACGTAGAAGGTCCCGTGCTGCACGCCGCGAAATGCGAGCGAATTCACTCCCATGCGGCGCGTCCGCGCCCAGTCGCGTCCGCTGGTGTCGTCGCCGATCCGGCACATCTCGAAGCGGCCCGCCGAAAGGTGGCTCACCGTGTTGCAGCCGATGATCGCGGTGTCCCCGGCAGCCTCCCTGATGGTGCCGTACAGCTCGTCGAGCACTTCGGCGGTCGTTCTGCCTGGGCCCTCCGCGAACGACCAACCGTCCTTTGTGAGCGACGCCCCCATGTCGAAACCCCAGCGCCCGAAGATGTCGTAGGTGGAGTAGTCGTGCTTGATGAGCTCGAAGCCCCACTGGCGCAGCCGGGCGATGTCGTCGGCAACCTTGCGGCGCACATCAGGCGCGGTGGGGTCGAGCACGGTGCTGCTGCGCGAGAGGCGCCAGCCGTCGGGTGCGTCGACCGGGGCGAGGAGCGGCCGGATCCAGATGCCCGGACGTGCGCCGGCGGCGCGCACCTGGCCGGCGAGTCCCGGCATGTCGGGGAAGTCCGCGTTGCCGCGATCCCAGAGGCCCACGGCGCCGCGATCGCCGCGCCGCGACGGCTGCCAGCCGTCGTCGATCACCACGAACGGGCGATTGTCTCCTGGCGGCGAGAGCGCGAGCAGCGAGTGCGTGTCGCGCATGACCGACTGCGCGCTGTTCTGCCCGTACGCCCAGTACCAGTCGTTGCTTCCATAGACAGGTTGCGCGGGAAGCCTGGGACGGGGACACATGTCGCGGCAGAACGCGTGCAGGCTCGCGAAGGCGGACTCGCCGACGGCGCCTGGGCGATGCACGACGTCGCAGACGTCGAGTACGCGCTCGCCGAGCCTGACGCCGACGCCGCCGCTGCGGACGTCGGTCCACAGGCTGATGCCCCGCGGATCGACCTGCCACCAGCAGAACGCCCGGGCGCCGGTGCGGACGCCGTATGCCGCGGTGGCGTCTCCGTCGAACGCGGCCACATACCATGGCATCACGCGGTCGGGCACGAAGCCGCGCCACTCGAGGTCCCCGTAGCCTCGCTCCCATGCGTCGCCGAGGAGCAGGCGGGCACCATTCATGTCGCCGCGCCAGCGCAGGTGGATCCGGCGCACGTCAACCGATGGCGCCGAGAGCTGCACGCGCTGCGCGCCAGACGCCTCGACGACCGTGACAGAGATGCCCGAGGCCTCCCATCGTCCTGCAGTGACGGCGCGCAGGCTCACCTCTCCCCCGGATGTCTGCGCGGCTATGCTGTCCGGCGGGCGGCGGAGGTCGAGCAGCGCGGGGGCCGCGCGCGGCGACGTGAGCACCGCGGGTGCGATGCCGCCGTATGCCCCGCGATGCGCGAGCCACGCGCCCGCGGCGCCGACGGCGCCCTGGCGCAGGAAGGTCCGGCGTGAGGTCATGGTTGGCCCGCTCCTCCGCACTCTGGCGATGTCCCGCACTGGCTGCAACGGTCGCGCCCACAACGTGCCGATCGCGTGACCGCGTCGTCAAGGAGGAACAGGCTCTCTGCCGCCGCGACATCCCGGGTGCGCTGGCGCGTGGCCGGACTCGTCAGGCGGATGGGTGGAGTGCGCACCGGACCGCGGCGACGGACTGCGGCGACGGACCGGGCGGCTCCCGCGGCACGACGCGGCCGAGTAGTATGCGCAACCGGACTCACGGAGCAACGCAGATGGTTCGGGATCTCGCCACCGATGCGATCTACGATCACCGCGGCCCCAGTGCCTCGACCGGTGCGGTAACGCGCGGCCGGGCAGCTTCGCCTCGCGCGGGCGATTGGGCCGGACGCCATGGTGTCACGACGCCGGCCGCGGAGTTGCTGGCCGGCGCGATGCTTGCTGCTGCGATGCTTGCCTGCGGTGGATCGACGTCGACGGCCCCGCCAGACCCGGGCGGCGCGCTGCGCTGGGAGCTGGCGACACCCGGTGGCCTGCCCTTGTCGGCGGTGCGCGACGTGCAGGGACGGCCGTACCTCTACGTCGCGCTCAAGCAGGGCGGGGTGGCGGTGCTGCACCTTGACGGCGCATCGCCGCCCACCGAGGTCGCCCGGGTGCACACGACGGCGTTAGGTGACCTCGATGCGATGACGCTGGTGCAGCGCGGCACGCGCGTCTACGTGGGGCTCGGCGACCTGTTCGCGGCGCAGGGCTCGAGGACCGGGCTCGCGGTGATCGACGTGCAGGCGCCTGAGCAGCCGCAAGTCGAGGCGCGCTGGATCTCGCCGTCCGTGCTCCATGGAAGCGCCGCGGTCCTCGTGGACGGCGACCACGCCTTCCTCGGCGCCATGCGCGATGGCGTGTTCGTGTTCGACGTTTCGCAGCCCGATACCGCGCGCCTGGTGACGACGATCGTTCCCGATCCCGCGTTCCCCACGCCGAATCCCACCGCGGTGCAGTATCCCAACGCGCGCGGTCTCGCGATCGTGGGGAACCTGCTGTACGTCGCCGACGATGCCGGCGGGTTGCGCGTGATCGACGTCTCCAACAGGGGCGCGCCGCACGAGGTGGGGAAGTACGTCAACAGCGCGATGATCGGGAAGCAGCAGGCGTACAACAGCGTCGCCGTGAGCAACGGGACGGCGTACGTTGCCGTCGACTACTGCGGCCTGGAGATCCTGGACGTGTCGAACGCAGCCGCCATCACACAGCGCGGTTGGTGGAACCCGTGGGGCTGCGAGACGAGCGCCAACACCTGGTTCAACAGTCCGGGCCACACGAACCAGCTCATCCTGGATGCGTCCCGGCACCTGGCCTACCTCTCCGCCGGCGCAAGCCAGCTCCAGGTGGTGGACGTGGCCGATCCGGCGCACCCGGTGCCGCGCGGCGAGTTCCGGTCCACGAGCGCGAACCAGGGCGCGTGGGGCATCGCCAACGCCACCGACGAGATGTACGTCCTCTACATCACTGCCGTCGTTCCCTTCGTGGGCACGTGGGCGGGGATCCGTTCGGTGACCCCGATTCGCTAGGCGGCGCCGCACCCCCCGTATGGAGGGCGCGGCGCGCTGGCCGTGCGACGTGCTGTCACTTCGTGCCGGAAACCTGTGTCGACCGGATTGTTGCTGCCTCGGCGCACCGATTCCCGATAATCGCCAGCGCCGACGTCGCATCGAGGTTCCACTCGATCGTCTGGGACGCCGGCGGCGCCCAGCTGTTGTTCCACCCCGCCACGCTGCTGAAGTCGGGCATGGCGAGCATCCACGTCGCCCCACTGAGGACCGACGACGTCGCGCTGATGCTCACCTGGTGCGAGTCGCCGATATCGTTGTAGCTGAGCGTCGTGTAGGGAGTGGCCACGTCCGTGGGGGCGTTGAATGAAACCTGCGCCAGGTTGTATGCGGAGCCTGACGTCGTCACCGTGACGCCGCTGAGCAGGGCGGGAAGCGTGATGTTGCGATCGCCGAAGGTGTGGAAGCTCTCCCCGTCCATGCGGTAGGAATTCAGCGTGGTTGCGGTGACGAGCAATCCGTGGAAGTCTGTCGCCGACTGCTTCGCGGCCGGGAAGCCATACGCGGTGAACGTGCCCCCCAGCGCCGTGGCCGACCAGAGCGAAGCGAGTGGCAGGCCGCGTCCGTCAGGTAGAACATGTTGGCGTCGACGGATTCCCCGGCGCCGAGATTGGTGATCGTCATCGTCGCCGGCATCGGCGCGAAGGAATTGGCCCCAGTTGAAGTCAAGGGTGCCCAGCGACAGTCCGTTCGACACCGTGATGCCTCGCTGCGCGTAGGCGCGATCCGTGGCCGACACCGTGCCGAAATTCTGGCGATAGCCGACAAGGTCCCAGGTTCCGCTGGGGACGTTGTTGAAGGTGACCGAGGGCGACGCGGAGAACGAAATGGCAGAGACGCCACCCAGGCCAAACGACGCGAAGTCCGTTGCGCCGAGGCCCGCGACCGTTCCGGTGACCGTGTTCGAGCCGGTCGTCACGGCCCCGCAGAAGACGATGGTGTTGCTGGTGAGGTCGGCCTTGCTGCCGTACTGCACGTTCACCTGGTATACCCCGGCTGACCCGGTGACGTACGCATACGCCCCCGTTCCCGAACTCAGCGTGTACTGGTAGACGTGGTTGGTGCCGGTGAGCATGGTCCAGGCACCGTTGCCATCCTGGGCCGCCAGCCAGAGCGGCTGCTGGTCCGGGTCGCACGCCGAGAAGTCCGCGGTGACGGTGTTGCCGCCGCCACCACCGCTGCTCGTCACCTGCAGCCCGACAGTCGTCTGCGCCGTCGTCGATCCAGACGTGCCGGTGACCGTGACGCTGTACGATCCCGTGGTCGCGTTGCCCGCCGCCGCGAGGGTGAGCGTGCTCGTCGTGCCTGTCGTGCTCGTCGGGTTGAACGTGGCGGTGACGCCGCTCGGCACGCCTGACGCGCTGAACGCGATCGCCCCGCTGAAACCGCCGGTGCGCGTGACCGTGATCGTCGACGTCACGCTGGCACCCTGCGCCACGCTGACGTTGGACGGCGACGGCGCCAGCGTGAACCCGGCCGGTGCCGTCACCGTGAGGCTGATCGACGTGGTGGCGTCGGTCACGCCGGTGCCGGTACCTCGTACCGCGAGGTTGTAGGTGTTGGCGGCCACCGACGCGCCCACCGTGACTGTCGCCGTCGACGACGTCCCCGTCACCGCCGCAGGATTGAACGAGACGGTGATGCCCGTCGGGAGGTTTTCGGCGGTGAGGTTCACCGTGCCGGTGAAGTTGCTTCGCGAGACCGTGATCGTGGCTTGTCCATTCCCGCCTGGCGCGACCGACACGCCGCCGGCGGCGAGGCTGATGCTCGGGGTCCCCGTCGCGGTGACCGTCAGGGTGAAGGTCCTCGTCGCGTCGGAGACGCCGCTCCCGGTGGCGCGCACCGTCAGTGGATATGAGCCCGTGGCGACCGACGCCCCCACCGTTACGGTGATCGTCGCCGTCGTCGACGTGCCGTCGCTGCTGGTCTGGATGTTCGACGCCGACCCGGTGACGCCGCTCGGCGCGCCTTCCACGTTGAACGAGACTGAGCCCGTGTATCCCCCTCCGCGCGCGACCGTCACGCTGAACTGCGAGGAGCTGCCCTGGGCGATCGAACCCGAGGACGAGCCCAGCGAAAGGGTTATCGTGTAGTTGGTGCCGGTGACGTTGTCCTTGCTGCTCGAACCACAGGCGCCGAGGGCGAGTGCCAGAATGCCCGACGCAACCAGACCACCCAGCCGACGGAACGACATCGAAGGACCTCCGGTTGCCCGCGCTGCGGCAGCCCGGCACCGCACAGCGGTGCCGTTCCAACCGGGGACGTGGGAGACAGTGAACTCGACGGACCGACCGCGGGGCGGCGCTGGTCCGGATTGTCACGGATCACAGCGCGTAACGAATGCCACGCCGCAGATAACACGGCGATTACGATCCCAGGCGTGCTCATCCGTGCGGCGGGCGTGCCTCGCCGGATTCGGCGGTTTCGCCAACGGCCTCAGGCGTGTCGGAGCGGCCGGCCGGTGTTGCGGTGGCGGGCCGGCCTCGGCAGGACCCGAACGTCGCCGGATCTGTCTCGGTTCCGTCTCGCCCCACCTCGCCCGTAAGGGACGCCCTATCCCTCCCGCAGCGCCGTCATCGGGTCGATAAGCGTCGCGCGATGCGCCGGAAGCAGCGCGGCGAGCATCCCCACGCCGAAGATCGTGACGACGGCCGCCGTGAGCACCACCGGATCGTGTGCTCCCACGTCGAAGAGCAGCGAGCGGACGAGCCGGGCCATCACGAACGATCCGGCGAGCCCCACCACGACCCCGGCAGCCACCACGCGCGCCCCGCTCCCCATCACCAACCGATGCAGCGTGCGCCTGTCGGCACCCAGCGCGGCGCGCACCGCCAGCTCGCGCGTCCGCTGCGCCACCGCGAACGCCAGCACGCCGTAGACACCAATGGCGGCAAGCGCCAGCGAGAGCAGCCCGAACAGCGACAGCATCGTCATCGAGAAGCGGCGCGAGGCCGTCGCGCGCTCGGCGCGGGCCTCAAGGTAGCCGAGATCCGCGGCGACCGAGGGATCCACGGCGTGAATGCGATCCCGAACGAGCCGCAACAGGTCAGCCGATCCGCTCGCGCCCCGCACCACGAGCGTGAGTCCGACCTGTCGCCACGCGGCGACCTGGCGGTACGCCACGTACATCTCGGGCTGCGGAAGCGACTCGTATCCCCAGTGGCGCACGTCGCCCACCACGCCGACGATGGTGATCCATTGGGCGGGGAAGCGCGGGTCGATCTGCTCCATGCTCGGCGCGCGGACCATCTTGCCAAGCGGAGATTCGCCGGGCCAGTACATCCCGGCCATGCGCCTGTTGATCAGGGCCACGCGCGGTGTGCCGGCATCGTCGCGCTCGTCGAGCTCGCGACCCTCGAGCAGCGGGATGCGCATTGCCTCGAGGTACCCCTCGCTGATCACCCGGTATCCGGCGCCGGCGTTCGGCACGTCCTTGCCGGCGATGTCGATGAAGCTCGTCCCGCCCGCGCCCAGTGGCACCCAGTTGGCCAGCCCCGCGGCCGCGACGCCAGGGCCCTCCCGCACCGACTGCAGCAGGCGCTGCCAGTAGGCCAGCACCGCCACCGAATCACGCGAGTAGCGCGGACCGCCGAGCACGATCTCGCCGGTGACGACGTTGTCGGTCGTGAACCCCAGCGGCTGCGCGATCACCGCGCGGAAGCTGCGCACCAGCAGCCCGGCACCGGTCACGAGCATCACGGCCATGGCGATTTCGGCGCCGACGAGGAACTGGCCCGGCAGCCCTCGGCCACCGCGCACGGCCCGGCTTCCATCGCCGATCGCCGCATCCGGACGGGCGCGTGAGGCCTGCAGGGCGGGGAGGAGCCCCGTGAGCAGCGCCGCCAGGATCGAGACGCCGAGAGACATCAGCAGCACCGGTACGTCGACGTGGATCGAGTCTGCGCGCGGCAGCTCGCTTGCCGCCACAAACGTGGCCGAGCGCGTCAGCAGCCACGCGAACAGCACGCCGAGCATTCCCCCCGCCAGGGCAAGCATGCCGTGCTCGACGAGCACCTGCCTGACGAGGCGAAGGCGCCCGGCGCCCAGCGCGGCGCGTACGGCCATCTCGCGCTCGCGCGACGCGGCGTGGGCCAGGTTCGCGCTGGCGAGGTTGGCGCAGGTGATGAGCAGCACCAGCAGCACGGCGCCGAGGAGCATGCGGAGCAGGTTCTTCGTGTCCCCGACGAGCGTCTCCCGGAGGTCCCGCACCGTCACGCCATAGGAATAGATGGCCTGCGGCTCGGCGTCGTGAATGGCGCGGGCGATCGCGCTGAGGTCGGCCCGGGCCGCCTCGGCGGTCACGCCGGGCTTGAGGCGGCCCACGACATCCCAGTTGATGTTGTTCCGCGCCGCCCCGCCGAACCGCCGCTGGCGGTACGGCAACCAGACCTGCGTCTCCTCGGGAAAGACCTGGTTCGATGGCACGACGCCGATCACGTCCTGCGGGAATCCGTTCACGGACACCGTGAGCGTGTCGAGCGGCCGGCTGCCGAGGACGCGCCGCCAGTAGCCCTCGCTGACGACGACGGATGCGTTCCCGTGTGCCACCTCGGCCGAATCGAAGTAACGGCCCGCGAGCGGGTGCACGCCCAGTACCTCGAAGAAGTTGGGGCTCACCTGGGACGCGGGAATGCGCGCCGCGCTGTCGGCAGCCGCCACCGAAATGCGAAACGACTGCTCGATGGCGATGCCGGCCATCGTCCGGTTGCGGTCCTTCCAGTCGCCCCAGTCGTCCGAGGACACCCTGTCGATGCGTGTTCCCGCCGAGTCCATGCCGGAGAGGGCGACCAGTTGTTCCGGTCGGTCGAACGGCAAGGGACGAAGCAACACACCATCGACGAGCGTGAAAACGGCGGTGGTGAGCCCGATGCCGCAGGCCAGCGTGAGGATGGAGACGGCGGTGAGGCCCGCCGACCGACGACGCTGCCTGAACGCGAACACCACGTCGCGGCCGATGCTCGCCGCGCGTTCCCCGAAGCGCATGCTCCTTCCCGGCGATGGCGTGGACCCGACCTGATTCCTGATCCACCGGCGCATCCGCCGGCTGCGTACCGCGACGCTCGTGCGGGTGCGCGAGGCGCCCCGGGCCGCCGCGCTCAGCTCGCGCGCGAATTCCGCGGCGGAGTGCTGCCTGTCGGCGCGCTCGAGCGACATTGCGCGTTCCACCACCGCCTGGACGGACGCGGTGACGTCGGGGGCGAGCGAGCGCAACGACGCTGCCCGTTCGTGGAATCGCCTGGAGACGATCTCCAACGTCGTCGTTCCCTCGAACGGAGGGCGCCCGGCGAGCATCTCGTAGACGATGCAGCCCAGGCTGTACACGTCGGAGCGCGCGTCGAGGTCAGCCTCGCCGGCGGCCTGCTCGGGGCTCACGTAAGCCGGCGTGCCGGCCGAGTAGTCGAGGTCCCTGCGCTGCGCCGCCCACTCGAGCGCCTCGCTGTGGATCTTGCGCGCGATGCCGAAGTCCATGACGAAGGCATGCGTTCCCTGGAGCAGGATGTTCTCGGGCTTGAGGTCGCAGTGGAGCACGCGGTGCTCGTGCGCGTGCGCGAGGCCCGCGGCGATCCCGTCGACGAGCGCGACCGTCTCGTCGATGGAGAGGCGCGACTTGGCGACAAGCCAGTCGCGCAGCGAGCCCTCGCGAATGAACGGCATCACATAGAATGGGGTCCCCGCGCGCTCACCGGCCTCGAACAGCGGCAGGATGTTCGGGTGCTGCAGTCGCGAGACGAGGGAGATCTCCTGCAGCAGCCCCGTCGTCCCGACCCCCGCCGCGGCCTCCTTCGACACCGCCTTCACCGCGACGAGGCGGCCCAGGGAGATGTCGTTCGCCAGGTAGACCGTGCCCATGCCGCCCTGGCCGATCTCGCGGGTGATCTCCCAGCGCGTCGCGATCGCCATGCGGAAGTCGACCTCGGCCGGCTGCTCGTCGTCGTCCGGCTCGAAGAGGTCCTCGGCGGGCACGCCGAAGACGTCGAGCATCGCCTGGCGCGTGCGCGCCGACGGATGCGGGTGGTTGCCGTTCACGATGTCCGACCAGTGCCCGCGCGAGAGCCCGAGGCGCAGCGCCCAGTGGTTCTGGCTCAGCCTGCTGGCGGCGAGAATCTGGTTCAGGCGATCGAGCTTCAGTCGGTAGCGCATCGGCCGGGGCGATCCGTTCGGACTCCAGAGGGACACCGGGAGTCTGGGTGCGGTTTGTCACCCGGCAAGGCCGCCACGCGGGAAGTGTTCGGAACCGGTGTTCGGAGTGGCTCGCTCGCCGGCCGCGTCACGCGGGATGTACCCGGCCCCGGCGCGAGATCGCCTGGCGCCTGCAGTGACCAGCAGCCACAGGCGCCGACGGGCTCAGGCCACCGCGAAACTCCGGGACCCTCGCCGTGCGCGACGGATCTGCAGTGCGATGACGAGCATCCACCAGAGCCCTGTCACCGGGCCCAGGTCGACGAGGCCGGCGTCGCGTGGCGTGTAGGGAAAGGCGATGAGATTGAGCACCAGCAGGGCGGCACCGCAGGTCACGCCGAGTGCGCCAACGACCCTGCCGAATGCGGGATGCCGCGCGATCGCGATCGCGAACAGCACCAGGCCCACGCAGTAGAAGACGTCGAAGGCAACATCGAGGCCGAGCTGCACCAGGTTCACGCCGCTCCTGACCACCTGCAGCGTATGCGCCGTCGCCGCATCGGGCGCCGCCGCCCCCATGTCGCGGAACTGCAGCACGATCATCTGCTGGACGACGACCATGACGGTGAACAGGACGAAGGCCGTGGCAAGGAAGATCCTGGCGAGCCGCACGTTGGGGGCACCCAACTCGGGTACGAGCGAATCCAGCAGGCGCGATATGCCGATGATCGCCACCGGCCCGATGGCGAAGATCACGACCAGGGTGACCTGGTTGACCGAGCCGACGATGCCTGTCGCCGTCACGAGGTAACCGGTGAGTGTGATGATGCCGAGTGCCGCCAGGAGTCGTTGGCCTCGCGTCATGGGAGAGTCCTCCGGGTCGTCGGGCTGGCCGATTGATGTGCGCACGGGGTCGCCGGTCCCGGGCACCGCGAGCGTCAGCCGGAACGTACGGACCATGGGACCGCGGGTGTCACGTCGGGGCGAGATCGACTCGGGGAGAGCTCTCGGTGAGCGTCGGCGGCACGCGATCGGATGCCGCCGGCGCCCTGGCGTCGATGCCGCACGCTCTTGCCCGTGCCCGACTGCGCCGGCAACTTGCGCACCCGGACGCGTGGCGGCCTGTCCGAGCCGCCGGGCACCCGGAGCGCGCACAACCTCCGCGGGCCGTCGGTGCGACGGCGCGGTGAGCGTGAAACTCCGGTGACGCGATCACTCCGCATGTCTCGAGGGCAGTCGATGACGATACCAGCCGACATTCCCGAAGGACTCGACATTCCCGCGGCCTGGCTCGGCCCAGACATGGCGGCGCATCCGGAGCGCTGGCAATGGACGCTGTCGGCCGGGGAGCTTGCCGAGCTGGAGAACGCAGGGCGTGCGTTTCTCTCGGGGTACGGTGATCTCTCGCAGCTCACCGCCGAACGCTTCCCGCTTCCCACGATGGCGCCGAAGCTCCGCGCGCTGCGCGACACGCTGATTCACGGCGCCGGCTTCGAGCTGGTGCGGGGCATCCCCGTGGGCCGCGTCAGCGAGGAGCTGGCCTCCACGATGTTCTTCGGATTCGGCGCGCACCTCGGCTCGGCGCGCTCACAGAACGCGAAGGGCGACCTGCTCGGCCACGTGAGAGACGTCGGCGCCGACGCCAGGGACCCGAACGTCCGCATCTACCAGACGCACGAACGACAGACGTTTCATACCGACTCGTCGGACGTCGTGGGGCTGCTCTGCCTCAACGAGGCGCGCGAGGGTGGGGACTCGCTGCTGGTGAGTGCCGTCTCGATGTACAACGTCTTTCGTCGCGAGCGGCCGGACCTGCTGGCATACCTCTTCGACGAGATCGCCACCGACAGGCGTGGCGAGGTGCCTCCCGGCGAGAAGCCGTACTTCACCATCCCGGTGTTCACCTGGAATGCCGGATGCCTCACGGTGATGTACCAGCGGCAGTACATCGACTCCGCGCAGCGCTTTCCGGATGCGCCACGGCTCACGCCCGGTCACGTGGAAGCGCTCGACATGTTCGACAGGCTGGCGAACGACGCGCAGCTCAACTTCAGCATGCGACTCCGGCCGGGCGACATGCAGTTCGTCTACAACCACTCGCTGCTGCACGATCGCACCGCGTTCGCTGACTGGCCGGAGCCGGAGCGACGGCGCCACCTGCTGCGACTCTGGCTGTCGATCCCCGGCGACCGCCCGCTTCCCGCGTGCTTTGCGCAGCGCTACGGGAGCATCGCCATCGGCGACCGCGGTGGGATCGTGGTGCGCACCGCGGGCGTGGGAGGCTGACGGCGGCGGGCCGTACGGCGCACCGTTCGCGGTGGCGCGCGCGCGCCGAGGCCTGCCTCCGCGATGTGCCTGGCTCCTCCGTCAGCAAGACGTCGATCCCTGTGAGTGCGGTCGAACGCCTCAGCGCCCTGCCGCGTCGCCATGCCGCGTCGCCCTGCCGCGTCGCCCTGCCGCAAGTGCGGCCCGCGAGCGCGGCGAGCAGGCCGCTTCCTTACGCTCCGTCGAAGGCAGCAGTCCGCGTTAGGTTGCGGAAGAGGACGAACTCGTGCGACGACCAGTATACGCCGCTAGCATGGACACGATGCCGCAGCCAGTCGCCAGGCCGAGGACGAAGCCATTCAGAAGACCGCTACGCAGCCACAGGACGACGGCGATCACGACAAAGATCAACGTCGCGAGCAGGAAGCCCAGTGCAATGCGTGTCGGTCGATTCATCTCAGCACCCCGTCGCCAAGCCGATTGGTCTTCTCCTGCAGTCCAGTCGACAACAACCCGCCGGAATATCGCGAACGCCTCCGACCGATTCCCGACGCGGTTGCCGCGGATACACCCTCCAGCGCCGACATGACACCGCACCCGCGTCGGCAAACGGGCGTGCCGTTCACAACACGCTGCGTGTGGAGGGCCCGGTCGCGGACCCTCCAGAAGCCCCGCGACCCGCTGCGCGCCCGGCGCACGGTGCCAGAATGCCGGCCCCGAGCGGGAGCTGTCCCGTGGCTCTCACCCCAGGAGCTCGAGACACGGCAGGGCCAGCGCCCCCTTGCTGTCTACGAATGGCTCTGGCGGAGCCACTGCTTGCCCCTGCGCGTACGCCACCTCCAGGTCGCGCAATTTCTGGAGGCTGGATTCGGTGTCGACCTCCTCCGCGATCGTGGCGATACCCATGATGCGGCCAATCTGGCTCACGGCCCCGACGAGCGTGCCGTACACGGGGTCGTCGGCAACGCCCCGGACATAGTGGCCGCTGATCTTCACGTAGTCGACGTGCAGCGCCTTGAGGTAGGCCAACGAGGTGAGCCCGTGACCGAAGTCTTCCAGCCCGACGCCGCACCCCGCCGCCCGGAGCTCCGCGACAAGGCGCACCGTCTCCGAGAAATTGCCCAGCGCCGCGTCCTCGGCGATCTCGAAACAGAGCGATTCCGGGGGGAGCTGGTGCTCCGCGAGGTATTCCCGCAAATGGGAGACCAGTGCCTCGTCCTTCAGCGACGAGGCGCTGAGGTTTATGGAGCAGAGGGGAAGCACGCACCGCGGATGGTCCCGATGCCACTGGCTCAGGAGGGCGACCGTCTGCCGGACAACCCACCGGTCGATTGCCGGCACGAGCCGGTAGCGATCCGCGTGGGGAAGAAAGGCGTCGGCGGTCTCCAGGCCCCCACTCTCGTCCGGCAGACGCAGCAGTATCTCGCACCGCGGGCGAGGTGCGTGCTCTGTTGCCAACGCGAGGATGCGTTGTGCATACAACGTGAACCGGCCCTCGTTCACGGCACGCGTCAGGCGCGCGAGTCGCCGGTTCTCGATCAACTGCTGCGCGCCGGCGCTGGTGTCCGGATCCGCGACCCGGATGCGGTTCCCTCCCGCCTCCTTGGCGGCGTAGCAGGCGGCGTCGGCGGCACGCAGCACGGCAGCTGCAGTGCTTCCGGTCTGTGCGACGATCGGAACGACGCCGATGCTGACGCCGAGCGAGAAGGTCGCTTGTCCCGACGTGAACCGATACTTCGCGATCGCGCGCTGCAGGTTCTTCGCGATCTCCTCCGCCTGGGCCAGGGAACAGTTCTCCAGGAGCACACCGAATTCGTCGCCCCCGAGGCGCGCCAGCGAATCGCGAACATGCAACTGACCGGCCATGACGCCGGCGATCCGACGGAGCAGTTCGCTGCCGGTTTCGTGGCCGCTCGAATCGTTCACGACCTTGAAGCGATCGAGGTCCAGGTAGAGGACGGCGTGCTCCGCCGTTGCGTCAGCCACCTGGGCCAGGGCCAGGGTCACGCGTCGCTCAAATTCCTTTGCGCCCACCAGGCCCGTGAGGGCGTCGTGGCTGGCCTCGTGCGACAGCCTGTTCGAGACACGCCGCCGCTCGGTCACATCGTGAAAGACAAGCACGACGCCGACGAGGGACCCGTTACGGTCAATGAGAGGGGCCGCCGAGTCGCCAATCGGCACCTCCGACCCGTCGCGGCGCCTGAGCAGAGCGCCGTCTCCCAGGTCGACGGCGCGCCCTTCGCGGATACAGCGGGCGGCGATGTTCTCCTGGGGCTCGCGAGAGACGTCGGAGATGATCGTCAGGACAGTCTCGAGCGGCTGGCCGAGCGCCTCGGCGCCTCGCCAGCCGGTGAGCCGCTCGGCCGTGGGATTGAGGTATGTGATGGTACCGACCGCGTCGGTCGTGATGACGGCGTCGGCAATCGAGGCCAGGGTGACGGACGCCTGCTCCTTCTCGCGGTACAGGCTCTCCTGGGCGCGACGCCACTCGGTGACATCACGGATCGTTACCAGTACGACTGCGCCCTCGTCGCCACCCAACGGGCTGCGCCTCAATTCAGCGGGAAACTCGCTCCCATCCCGCCGCAGCGCGAAGAGGCTGACGGGAGTGTCCCGCGCGTCCGGACGCTCCGAGTCCTCACGGCTTACGCGCGGCGACTCGAGCACGCGCTGATATCGTTCGGGGAAGAGGCGATCGATCGGCTGGCCGAGGAGTTCGGCTTCCGTCCATCCCGTGACCCGCGCCACCGCCAGGTTCGCCGCCGTCACGTTGCCATGCCCGTCAACGATGACCGTGGCATCTGGAACGGCGCCGAGAAGCTCTCGAAAGTTGGTCTTCCGTCTGGACTGGTTCACGATCGGCCGCAGCTCCGAGGGCGTGAAGCATTTGTCGACATCCGAAATGTTGGAGTTCCGTGCCTCTCTGGCAATAGGGGACGATCTGAGGCGAACAGGCAGCGAGGCGTCTCCCGCAGGATCCCCGGCGCATCGAGGACATGCCGGACGACGTGGGTCTCCCACGGAACCATCCGTTCGTTGTGAGGCTCCGACGGCGCCCGGGGTTGACGCCTCCGGACCGACGGTCACCCTGCGAGAAGCGCCACCGCCACACGCGGCCGGCGCTGGAGCCGCTTGAGGCAGGACTCGTCAGGCGCCCTGATCACGAAGGGACCGTCGCGATAGAAGCGGCTACGCTTCTCCGTACAGCCGGACAGTCTGAATCAACTGGATCGGCGGACGAGGTCAGGCTGCCGCACGGTAGCAATCGGCTTCGCCAGGCTGGACCGGTGGGCATGCCACTGACCGATTCGGCAGAAGACGCACCAATCGCCTGGCTTCCGACGCAGCCGCACATTGCATTGGACGCACTCGTGATAGATCGTGCACGCGTCCGCAGGCATCTGGTAGCGGTCCTGGGCGCGCGCCAGCGCGGCCCGCCGACTCACCAGCTTCAACCCGTGTTTAGCCCGCTTCAGTCCCGACGGCTACCGTCCCGGCTCATACCGCATCGCCATCGCACCAGAGCGGAACTCCAGCCGGCTCACGAGCTTCACGTCGACACGCTTCGACAGCCCCGCGAACACCGTCCGCCCGTGGTCCGCCAGCCCGGGATGCACCACGAACTCGTACTCATCGATCAGTCCCAGCTCCGCCAACGCCTGCGCGAGCTTCACGCCAGCCACGAACAGTCCCTTCCCCGACTCCCGCCTGAGCTGCTGAACGGCCTTCGCCAGGTCCCCGCGCAGGAGCTCCGCGTTCCAATCGACCCGGTCCAGGGTGCTCGACACGACGTGCTTCTCTGCCGCGTCGATCGTCCGGGCGAAAGGTTCCATCCAATCAGGCCTCGCTCCCGCAACGCATCGCGCTCGCCACCCCCGGCTCCCCTCACGACCTTCACGGGTTCACCCCGACGCGCGCGGACCGTGCCCACGCCAGCTTTCGTGCAGCCGCAACGCGCGGCGCTGATACCAGATGCTCCGCGAACGACCTGACCCGCCTCGACGCTGCACGCTCCTCGACGCGCCTCGCAAATGGCAGCGCCGTCCCTCCGCCACCATGATCCGCACGCCACCGAATGCCTGACGCCACCCGCACCCACGTCTTCCTCGGCAAGGGCGGGGTAGGGAAGACGACCTGCGCCGCCGCCACGGCGCTCGCCTTCGCCGAGTCGGGACAGGACACGCTCGCACTCTCCACCGACCCCACGCCTTCGCTCTCGCACATCTTCGAGCTGGCCGGCCGACAGCGTGAGCGCGAGGTCGTGCCGCGCCTCTTCGTGACGGAGCTCGGCCGCGACGAGGTGCGCGCGATGTGGGACGAGCACTTCGGGCGCGAGGTCTACGCCGTCTTCTCGGCGTTCGTCGACGTGGAGTATGAACCGTTCGTCGAGTTCATGACCTCGGTGCTGCCAGGGCTGAACGAGGAGTTCATGGTGGACCAGATCCGCCGGCTCGCGCTGCAGGCGCGCTACGAGAACCTCGTCTGGGACACGGCGCCGCTGGGACAGACGCTGGCACTGCTCGAGATGCCGTCGATGCTCTCGGAGCACCTGCGGATGGCGCCGCGGGTGTACTCGCACCTGCGCGCGCCGGGTGAACGCCGGGAGTCGATCATGCAGGTGCTGCGACGCTGGGACGAGCTGGCGCGAGCGTGCATGGATTTCCTCAGGGGGCGTGTCAGCTTCTCGATGGTGACGATCGCCGAGGCACTGGCCGTGGAGCAACTCGACGGCGTCTTCGCGGAACTGCGACGGTACGGGCTCCACGTGGACCGGCTGATCGTGAACAACGTGATCACGGTGGCGGACTCCCCGTTCCTCGCCGAGAAGCGCGCGCAGCAACAGGAGCACCTGCTCGGGCTCCGGGGCCGCTTCGGCCACCTCGACATCGTCGAGATTCCGCTCCTTCCCCACGAGGTGCGGGGGCTCGACAGGCTGCGGGAGATTGGGGTAGCGCTGCGGCCCCGGATCGCGGGCGGCGCAAGCCTGGGCGAACGGACTGCGGATCCATGTCGTCCCAAGCCGCGTCCTCGGTGAGCACACGCCCGGCACCGCAAAGCGGTTCCAGGTAGCTCGTGGCCGCGCTGGGAGGGCGACCACCGGGGCATGCGGACGCAGCGTACATGAGGCTGCGGCAATTCTCCAGCTGGCCTCCTGTGCCCGAGCCCGCTCCCGGTGCCGGCACTTCAAAAGCCGTGTTCCCGCGCGCATCCTCCGGAATGCCGCCGCGCCGCGCCGCGCCGTGCTGTGCCACACCGCGATGCGGATGCTGCGCCCTTCGTCGCGCCCCGTTGCGCGGATTGCCCCGGCTCGCATGCCCGGCCGGTCCGCCCATGCCAGGTGGTGCCACGCTGATGCCGTGACGTGGGTCCGAACGGCCCTCGCGTGGCGGTGCAGCGTCACGGCTGGCGCGTGAAGGCCCCAGGACTCGAGACAGGAGAACGATGAACGCAGGCAAGGGAACGATCGCGATCCTCACTGGAGGCGGCGATGTTCCGGGACTCAATCCGGCCATTCGCGCCATCACCATCCGGGCGCTGCGCGAAGGCTACCGCGTCCTCGGCATCCGCCGCGGATGGGCCGGTCTCGTCGAGTTCGACCCCGCGACAGGTGCGGACAACACCAACTGCGTGCAGGAGCTGACCGAGCCCATCGTCAACCGGGCCGGCCGTACCGGCGGCACCTTCCTGCACACATCGCGGACGCGGCCGAGTACCGTGCCACGCGAAGCGCTGCCGCCGCACCTCGCCGGCCGATACGACGAGGCCGCGCAACGACGTCACGCCCGACGTGCTCCGCAACCTCGAGACGCTCGGCGTCGACGTCCTCATTCCCATCGGCGGCGACGACACGCTCAGCTATGCCGCGCGCCTGCACAAGGAGGGCGTCCGCGTCGTCGGCATTCCCAAGACGATGGACAACGACGTCCCCGGCACCGACTACTGCATCGGCTTCAGCACCTGCGTCACCCGCACCATCGAGCTGACCCACCGCCTGCGCACGTCGGCGGGCTCCCACGAACGGTTCCTGGTGATCGAGGTGTTCGGCCGGTACGCCGGCTTCACGGCGCTGCTGCCCACGATGGCCGGCGCCGCGGACCGGTGCGTCATTCCCGAGCACCCCTTCGACAGCGAACGACTGACCGAACTGCTGGTCCTCGACCGCAGCCGGAATCCCAGCCGGTACGCGGTGGTGCTCGTCTCCGAGGGGGCCACCATGCAACATGTCGATGGCATGACGTTCGAGGGCCAGGAGATCGACGCCTACGGACATCGCAAGCTCGGCGGCATCGGCGACAAGGTCGCCGACGCGCTGAAGCAACTCTCGCCGAAGTACAACGGCGGTCGGCGCGTGGACGTCGTGAGCCAGCGGCTGGGCTATCTCGTGCGATCGGGCGACCCCGACGCGCTCGACTCGATCGTGCCAATGGCGTTCGGCAACCTCGCCCTCGATCTCGTGCTCGCGGGCCAATCCGGCCGCCTCGTGAGCATCCACAACGGGAACTACGACTCCGTCGGGATCGAGCGCGTGATCGGCGAGAAGAAGGTCGTCGACGTCGAGGAGCATTACGTCGTTGACCGCCTGCGTCCCCGCTACGAGACCTTTGCCGGCCGTCCGCTGTTCATCATGACCGACCGACCGGCCGGCCGCCGCCGCGCGCTGAGATCCCGGGACGTCGCACGCTGGCGAAAAACGACAGCGGGATCATATTGATGAGTCAATGACATCCCGGCGTCGAGGCGTCCAGGCCGACTGACAGTCCCGGGGTGCTGACCGCTGGCCTGGGAGGGCAACGTGCTCCAGTTCCTGAGGGACCTCGCGTTCGGCGCCCGGACGCTACGGCGCAGTCCGGCCTTCACCGTCACGGCGCTGGTGACGCTCGCCCTCGGCATCGGCGCGAGCACGGCGATCTTCAGCGTGGTGAACGCCGTCCTCCTGCGCTCGCTCCCGTATGCGCGCCCCGACGAGCTGGTGCTGGTCACCGCGGACCTGACCAAGCGCAACGTGCGCGACTTTCCGCTGGCGGCGGGCGACCTGCGCGACCTGCAGCTCACGTCGAAGCAACTCTCGGGTGTGGCCGGCGTGTTCACGACGCGCGTGCAGCTCACCAACGACGAGGGGCGACCGGAGGCGACCTGGAGCGCCTTCGTCACGACCAACTTCTTCACCGTGCTCGGCGCGCCGGTCTTTCCGGGGCGCGCCTTCGAGGATGCCGACGGCGAGATTCCGCCGCCCGCCGGGCCGGCGACGGCTGGCAGCCCACCGCCGGCACCGCCGCCGCTCGCGGCGATTCTCTCGTACAACTACTGGAAGAGCCGATACGGCGGCGACACGAAGATCATTGGCACGTCGGTCCCGTTCGGTGGCGGCAGGGCGCTTGTCGTGGGTGTCGCCCAGCCGGGGCTCCAGCTCGCGTTTCCGCCGAGCTTCGGCGTGCCGCGCGACGTTGACGTCTTCATCGCCGCCAGGCCGAACTGGGATGCGCCCCGGCAGAACGTCCAGTTCCGCGCCATCGCCCGGCTCGCGCCCGGTGCCACGCTCGCCTCGGCGCGCCGCGAACTCGACGCCTTCAACGCCGACCTCGACCAGCGCTTTCCGCTCCGCGCCACGTCGGGCAATCGTGAGCGGATGGAACCGCTCCACGCCAACGTCGTCGCCGACGTGCGGCCGGCGCTGGTGGCCCTCATGGGGGGCGTGACCTTCGTGCTCCTCATCGCCTGCGCCAACGTCGCGAACCTCATCCTGGTGCGCACCTCCCGGCGCGAACGCGAGCTGGCGGTGCGCGCCGCGCTCGGGGGAAGCCGGGCGCGCCTCGTCAGGCAGATGCTCGCCGAGGCCCTGGTGCTCGGCGTGGGCGGCGCCGCCATCGGCGTGCTGCTGGCAGAACTCGGCGTGAAGCTCCTCGTCGCCATCGGCCCGGCCAACCTGCCGCGCGTGGGCGAGATCGGCCTCGACATGACCGTGCTCGGCTTCACGCTGCTGGCGAGCCTGGCGGCGGTCACGCTCTTCGGCGTCGTGCCGGCGCTCCGCGCCTCGCGCCCCGACGTCATGGGTGTGCTGCGCGCGACGGGACGCTCCGGCGCGCTGGGAGCCGCAAAGCTGCTTCGCGATGGAGTGGTGATCGCGGAAGTGACCCTCGCGTTCGTGCTCCTCGTCGGCAGTGGACTCATGCTGCGGACGTTTGCCGCGGTGGCCCGCGTGAATCCAGGCTTCGACCCGGCGGGCGTGCTGGAGTTCAGCCTGCCGCCGCGCGCCCGCAGCCCCGAGGAGGCCGCTGCATTCTTCCGTGTCGTGAAGGAGCGACTCGCAGCGCTGCCCGGCGTTACCGCGGTCACCGCCGCGCTGGCAATCCCGTTCGACGGTGATGGCAACTCGTGGGCGGGGGCACGATGGGGCACCGCGGACGCGGTGAGCGACCCCGACAAGTATCGCCAGGGCGACCTGTACATCGTGGAGCCGGGGTACTTCGAGGCGATGCGGCTGCGGCTGGTCGACGGGCGCACCTTCACCGACGAGGACAATGTGCCGGCGGCGACGTCGATCGTCGTCGACGAGGACTTGGCGAAACTGGCCTTTCCGGGGGAGTCGGCGGTCGGCAAGCAGCTTTCGGTGCGGTACCGCTCGAACGATGCGGAGTTCGCCACGATCGTTGGCGTCGTGGCGCACTCGCGGAGCACGTCGCTCGCCTCACGCGGGCGCGAGGCGTACTACGTGACCGACGGCGAACGTGGCTTTGGCGCGGCGCGTCGCTGGGCGGTGCGGACGTCGGGCAGCCTGCCGGCGCTTGGCACGGCCGTGCGGACGGCCGTCGCCGAAATCAACCCGCTCCTGACGGTCTCGGAAGTGCGGCCTCTCGACGAGGCGCTCGGGCAGGCGAGGGCGCCGACGCGGTTCGCGCTCATCCTGATCGGGATCTTCGCGGCCGTGGCCGCGCTGCTGTCGGCGGTCGGGCTGTATGGCGTGCTCGCAAGCGTGGTGCGCGAGCGCACCGCGGAACTCGGGATGCGCGTCGCCCTCGGCGCCACGCCGCGCGGAGTCTTCCAGCTCGTGATCCGGCAGGGAATGGTCCTGAGCGCCATCGGCGTCGTGCTTGGCGTCGTCGCCGCGCTCGGGCTCACGCGCGTGATCCGCAGCCTGCTCGTGGACGTGTCGCCGACCGACCCGCTCACCTTCGTGGCGATCGGCGCGGTGTTCTTCGTGGTGGCGATCGTGGCGTGCTGGCTCCCGGCGCGACGGGCGGCCGGCGTGGATCCGGTGGTGGCGCTACGGGTGGAGTAGGCGCGCCGGCAGCCGGCGTCGATCCGGTGGTGCGCTACGTGTGGAGCAGGCGCGCCGGCGGCTGCGCCGCCGCGCCTGCGATATCGGCTACTGCTTACCGCGTGTCGAGTCGGCCAGCTGCGTCACCGCCGGCGCCACCTTCACGCCCAGGACCGTACTCGCCGGCTCGTTGCTCTGGTACACGATCGACTTGCCGTCCGGAGTCCACTTCGGAAGGGCTTCGTTGGCGCGCGGTGGCGATGTCAGCGCCCGGACGGCGCCGTCGGGCCAGCTCATCACCTGCAGCACCTGCTGGGAGGTCGAGAAGTCCTGGGCGTTGAAGGCCAGCTGCTTGCCGTCGGGCGACCACTGTGGCTGGATGACGTACGCCGTGTCATCACGCGTGAGGCGACTCGCCTTGCCGCCTCCTGATGGAATGACGCCGAGGTAGCTGAAGCCCCCGACCTGGTCGACGTAGGCGATGTTCGCGCCGTCCCGGGACCAGGCTGCCCAATCGGCACCTGCGGGCACGGCGAGCGGCTCCGGCTCGCCGCCAGCAGCGGGAATACGCGCGAGTCCTCCGGATCCGGTTGCCCCCAGCTTCACCAGGACGAAGCGACCGTCGGGACTCCAATCATAGAGCGTCGTGGCGGCGTCCGCGTGCGTCAGGCGGGTCGGTGTTCCGCCGCCGGCCGGGACGATCCAGGCCGCCGGCGTCCTCGCGTCATGGTTCGAGGTGAACGCAATCGTCTTTCCATCGGGCGACCAGAGCGGAGTCCACTCGCTCGACTCGGGCCAGTCCACGAGCTGGCGCGCGTCACCCCCGTCGGCCGGCATCACCCAGATGCCCCAGCTTCCCCCCCGCTGCGACGCGAACACGATCTCCCTGCCATCGGGCGACCAGTCCGGATCGTCGTCGCCTAACGCGCTGGTGGTCAGCGGCCGGGGATCCCCGCCGGCCGTGGGGACGACCCAGACGTCGCTGTTGCCGCTGCGATCGGAGACAAAGGCCACCGAGTTGCCGTCCGGCGAGACGTGCGGATCGCCGGAATTGTAGTCGGGGAACGATAGGAGCGCGGGTACGCCACCGTCGGCGGAGATGCGCCGGACCTGGGCGACCCCGGGAACCGAGGTGAACGCGACGGCGCTTCCGTCGGACGCCCAGCTGATGTCGGCTTCGGTGGCGCGGTCGTCGGTCAGCCGGACGGCCGGGCCGCCCGCCGCGGACATGACCCACACGTCCAGTTGTCCGCCTCGCTGCGAGAGGAAGGCCACCCACTTCCCGTCGGGAGACCACCGTCCCTGGTAGTCGTCCTGGACATCGGACGTGAGCTGCCGCGTCTCGCCCGTCGCGACGTTGACCACCCACAGGTCGCTGGTACCTGTGCGGCGCGACTCGTACAGCAGCAGCGTCCCGTCCGGCGAGAAGGCATGGCCCTGCCGGATGCCCTCGCGTCCCTCCGTCGTGAGCTGCCTGGGGACGGCGTTCGCCGAGTCCAGGACCCACAGCATGCTCGTCCCTCCCTTCAGGAGCTGGTACGCGATCCGTCCCCCCGTCGGTGCCGGCTCGGCGTAGTATCCGCCGTCGACCGAGAGGAGCGGACGCTTCGAGCCGTCGGCCAGGCTCGCGACCCACGTTTCCACCGTCGCGCCGTATCGCATGTAGACAACGCCGGCCCCGTCGGGCGTCCATGCGAACGGCTGCTCCGACTCCGCGTCCGCCGCCAGCGCACGCGGCTCGCCGCCGTCGCTCGACACGACCCAGACGTCGAAACTCGGGTCGTTCGCGCCGTAGGCAATCCACTTGCCATCGGGCGACCAGACCGGCATGTCGTCCCACACGCCGTGCGTCAGCCGGACGGGGTTGCTCCCGTCGGCGTTGCGCACCCAGATGGCGCCCGCCCCGTCGACGGGGGCCGAGTACGCGATGCGCCGGGCGTCCGGCGACAGCGCCGGCTGTTCGGCCAGCTCGCTTCCGGGGACCAGGACGGTCGCGGTGATGCCGACGGCGGGCTTCTCGCCGGCGCACGATGCGAGGGTGGACAGCGCAACGAGACCGAAAGCAACGAGGCGGGGTGCGTTCATCGGGAACCGATGGTTGGGGGAACGACGGCCTGGGTGATCCCGGCGACGATCTGCCTGACGACGGAGTCCTGGGCCGCGAGCACGTCGCTGACGTCGAGCTCGTAGCTCTGGCTCCAGAGCTGGCGGATGGAGTGGGGGTCGACGAGCTGTACGTTGATGCGCATGCGGTCGCCGGCGCGAAAGACGGTGCTCTCGACGATGCCGCCGACGCCGAGATCCCGGGCGACTTTCTCGGCCGGCTCGGGCTCGGAGCGGTAGCGCACGACCGCGGAGCGCGGTGAGACGCGCGCCCCCGGCACCTGGCCGAGGGCGGTGATCAACTGGTCCTGCATGGCATCAACGAAGACGCCGTCCTTGCCCGACAGGTCCTGCACCGGCATGACCGCCATGCGCTCCGGACCCGGTGGGCCGCCGGCGAGCATCTTCCATCCGCCGAACGCCGCCGCCGCGATGACAACCGCGGCGATCGCGCCAATCGCCCACCGCGGAAAGCCGCGCTGCGCCGCCACCGGTGTGGCCGCGGGCGCGACCGCCTTCACCGGGCGCGTGGTCGTCGGGGTGATCCCGCCGCTCGGCGTGGCAATGGCCTCGAGCTCCTTCAGGATCTCCTCCGCCGACTGCCAGCGATCGGCGGGATTCTTCTCCAGGCAGCGGTCGATGAGGGCGACGAGCGGCGCCGGCACCGAGGGGCGAATGTCCGTGACCGGTTTCGGCTTCTCGAGCACCTGCGCCGAGAGGATTGCCTGGGCGGTCTTGCCGGTGAAGGGGGGCTCGCCTGTCAGGAGCTCGTATGCCAGCGTGCCTATCGAGTAGACGTCCGAGCGATGGTCGACATTGACCTCGCCGGTGGCCTGCTCGGGCGACATGTACTGCGGCGTGCCGACCGCGACGCCGACGGTGGTGAGCGCCTCGCCGCCGGCATTGCTGACCGCCTTGGCGACGCCGAAGTCCATCACCATGGCATGACGCCCCGAGAGCATCACGTTGTCGGGCTTGATGTCGCGGTGCAGCACGCCGTGCGCATGCGCATGGGAGAGCGCGTCGACGACCTCCCGGAGGATGCGGACGGCGTCGTGGATGGGGAGCTGGCCCTCGCGATCGAGCTTCGTGCGAAGGGACTCGCCTTCCACGAAGGGCATCACGTAGTACAGGAAGCCGTCGCGCTCTCCCGAGTCGTGCAGCGGCAGCACGTGCGGATGCTGGAGCTGGGCGACGATGCGGATCTCGCGTGGAAAGCGGTCGGGCCCCAGCGCCGCGGCGAGCTCCGGCCGCAGGACCTTGATGGCCACGCGCCGGTCGTGCTTCAGGTCCCGGGCGAGGTACACCGTCGCCATGCCGCCCGCGCCGAGCTCCCGCTCGATGTCGTAGGTGCCTTCGAATGCGGTGCGCAGGCGGTCGAGTTGGCTGGCCACGGCGCCAATGTAGCGCCGAGGCTGGTCCGTGGCGAGCGACGTCCCGGGCCGCTCACGGGGACCAGTGCACTGTCACCCCCGGCGGAAACGCGTCCGCAACCTGTGCCGAAGTCCCCCGTCCCGACACGCGGAGCAGTCGCAGTCGCGGCAGGCGCGCGAGCCGTGCCACGCCGGCGTCGGTGAGCCCGTGACAGGCATCGAAGGTGATGCGCTCGAGTGAGGCCATTCCCGAGAGCAGCTCCGGCGTCCTGTCTGTGATTGGCGTATAGCTGTTGAAGTAGTACGCGAGGTTGGGCAGCCCGGTAATGTGCTCCGTGGCCGCGTCGGTGGTGTCCCGGCAGTACATCAGGACGAGAGACTCGAGGCGAGTGCTCCGGCCGACGTGGCGATACCCAGCATCGGGGATGTCCATCGGCATCAGCTCGCGCAGGGCGGGGAAGTCGGGGAGCGTCGCGATGCCGGCGTCGTCGACGTTCAGGCAGCTCACCGAGAGTCCCTGCAGGGAGGGCATCGTCGACAGGGCAGTGAACCCGCGCCGGCGAAGGTTGTGGCAGCGACGTCCCCAGATGTACTCGATGGTGCGGGACCGCGAGAGCGCGACGAACCCGTCGTCACCGGCCACGGTGTCCTGTGCGCCGAGGAACCGGAGCACGGGCATTGCGGCGATGTGCGGCATCCAGTCGTCCTTCGCGTCGGCGGCGAGATGCTCGAGGTGCGGAAGGTCGCGCAGGGGTACCATTGCCTGCGCGGTGAGCGCGAGCGACGCGTCGTCGACGTTGAGCGCGTAGAGGCCGTCGAGGCCGCGCAGGTGCGCCATGCCGCGATCGGTGAACGTGCCCCGCAGGACGAGCTGGTTCGGCGCGGCGTCGTAGCTCAGCAGCGCCATCTGCACCGCACCGCCGCGCCACGTCCTGAAGGCCGGGATCTCGTGAAGCAGCGGAAGTCCTTCGTCGGTGACGTGATTTCCCGTCCGCAGGAAGCACAGCGCTTCCTTGCCGGCCAGCGCGCGAATCGCCCCGTCGCCGGTCTGCGTCCACGACAGGCCGACGTCCCGCGGGGCGGCGAGGTGCGACAGGTGCGCCGCGCCCGCGTCGGTGATTCGCGTACCGCCCAGCGACAGGTGCTCCAGGGCTGGAAGCTCGCGCAGCACCGACATGCCGGCGTCGGTGAGGCCGGTGCCGGAGAGGTCGAGCCGCCGGAGGCCCGGTAGCCGCGCGAGGTGCCGGATCCCGTCGTCGGTCACCGCCTGCGATCCGCCCAGGCCGAGCGCGGTGATGCCGCCGATGCGGGTCACGCGCTCGAGCATCGCGTCGGTCATCTGTCCGTGGGCGTCGAGCCGCGCCGACGGATGCGCCGACAGCGTTTCCAGAACGACGTCCCAGTCGCGTGAGACGAGTATCGCGGGCGCGTCGTCGGGGGCGTCGGGTTCGCGCACCGCGACGGGCTTCGCGGCCATCGTCACACCCATTGGCATCTCGCGCATGGCGCGGGTCAACGCGTTCCAGTCGCGGAAGCCGTGCTCTGTCGCGACGAGGTAGCGCGCGTCGTCGACGGTGATCGGGACGTCCTCGTCAGGCGACGGCGGTCGCTTGCCGAGGTCGGCGAGCACGTAGCGGCGCATTGCGGGCCAGGCGCGCCGGTGCCAGGTGAGGGCGTAGTGTCGCTCCATCGCCTCCGGGGTGCCGGTGCGATAGGCGTCGAGCAGGGCATCGACGGCTTCGTCGTAGTGGGAGAGTGCTCGCGTGCCGGCGTCGGATGCGCCCGCGCGCTTGAGGGCGGTCCACCCATCGAAGCCGTGCTCGCGCGCCAGCGCGAGGTGGACGTCGCGGAGCGTCACGGCGGGCGGGGCGCCCGGGATGGCCCGTTCCAGTCGCGCACGGGCTTCGGGGTCTTCGGCGTGCAGCGCCGCGAGCCAGCGCTTGGCTTCCTTCTTGAGGCTCTCGAGGCTGCGGCGGGGGTGTTCGCCTGGCATTGATCCTTCCTCCGTTCGCCTGGAGTCCGCTGAGCACAGGCAGGAAGAAGGGTCTGACGGACGCGTCGAACCCTGCCGATTGGGTGGGAGGATTCCCTTGCCGCGGACAGGAGGCGCCCCAACGCGCACTGCGGGGAAGCTCGTGCGCGAGGGCGTGAGTCGTCAAGGCGTGCCGTTTCGCCGGCGCGGTGCGACTGCCGAGGGCGACCGCCGAGGGCGACCGCCGAGGGCGACCGCCGAGGGCGACCGCCGAGGGCGACGTCGACGCCGCACGGGGCAGCCCCGCCCACGCGCCCACGGCAACCCGACGCCGCTGGCCAATTCGCTGCCCGTGGAAGTACACTTTCGCAGGTCCCAATTCGCATTCCGCCCCCACACCAGTCGGACGTAGCCATGCGTACCGCCCTCTTCGCCCTCCTCGCCGGCGGCCTGACAGTCATTCCGCCCGCGCATCGCGCCAGCGTTCCCGCCGTCGCAGCACCGTGCACGCATGCCACCACCGCCTGCGAGCGGTGGATCACCTACGGCACTGGGCCGGCGCGTTCCATGGTCTACGCCAGCTACGCCCTGGATGCGCCGAACCCGGCCATCACCCGCGCGCTGATCATGGTGCACGGCGCCGGTCGCAACGCCGACCATTACTTCGAGACGGCGATGGCCGCGACCTTTCTCGCCGGCGCGCTCGACAACACCGAGGTCATCGCGCCGCACCTGCTCGCGGCGCCCGACAAGCCACAGGCCGAACGAGGTGATGTGGCCCAACGGCCGCAACAGCTGGCGCGCCGGCGGCGTCTCGCCGTCGAACCCGGAACTGACGTCGTTCGACTTCGTCGACGAGATCATCAGGAAGCTCGCCGACAAGAAGACCTTCCCGAACCTCACCAGGATCGTGGTCACCGGGCACTCGGCCGGCGGCCAGTACGCCACCCGCTACGAGATGGCGACGAAGGTCAACGATACGCCGGGGGTGTCGATCACCTACGTCGTCGCCAACCCGTCGAGCTACGCGTGGCCCGTCGCCGTGCGCCCGCTCCCGACGGGCGATGCGAACCCGGAGGACGCGTACAAGGAGGCCCTCGGCCGCGACGGCGAGAAGGTCCACACCGACTTCAGCTACGGCCCGTTCGACGCGTCGAAGGTCGCCAGCTACGACCAGTGGCCGATGGGCCTCGAGAACCTGGACGGCTACGTCGGAAAGATGACCGCCGACCAGCTCCGGAAGCAGCTGGTGGCGCGCCCCACGACGTACCTCCTCGGCCAGGTGGATGTGCTGCCGCTGGGCGGCTTCGACTCCTCGCCGGCGGCCATGGCGCAGGGCCCGACGCGCCGCGCGCGCGGCGAGGCCTTCGTCAAGTTCGTCAACGACTCGCTCGGCGCGAAGCACAACGCGATCATCGTCCCCGAGTGTGGGCACAACGATCGCTGCATCTTCACGACGGACGTCGTCTTTCCGGTGATCTTCCCGAAATAGCGCCTGGGCCGGATCAGGGCCGGCCGCCCACGGCGTGGCCGCCGCGGCCGGCGCCAAATCGCTGGCGGGGGCGCCTCATGCTGCGGTGCGCCGTTCGCGAATGTACAGCGCCGCCCCCAGCGCGTTCGCGCCGACCACCATCGTCCCGATCTTCAGCGCGAACGCGACACGGCTCACGACAGTCACGATCGGCACCAGCGTGAAGAGCACGTAGAGGGCCGTCACCGCGAAGCCGACGAGCGCCACGCCGCGCAGCCAGGCGGGCGCGCGCTTGCTCTCCCGGCGCAATCCCACGATCGGGATCGCGAACATCACGAGGTACGTCAGGCCGTAGAAGATCCCGGCGGCGTTGTCGATGAGCTGGAACGCCTCTTGTTCGCCCACGTTGAACAAGCCGGCGGCGGCGAAGAGGAGCGCGCATCCACCGATGAAGAGCACCGAGTTCACCGGCGTCCGGTACTTCGGGTGCAGGCGCGTGAACCACCCGGGCAGGAGGTTGTCCCACCCGGCCACCATCGGCATCCGCGCCGTCGCGGTGAAGATCACGCTCGAGTTGGCCACCGTGCGCGCGGTCACGGCGAAGATCGCGAACGGCACGAAGACCGCCACCGCGCTTCCGGCGGCGCCCAGGCCGGCGCGGAAGGCCTGGGGAATCGGGCCGACGAGGTCCACCTGGTCCGGCGGCACCAGCGCCTGGATGGCCGAGGTGCCCAGGATGAACATCAGGGCGATCACCGGGGCGGCGATCATCACCGAGCGACCGATCGCGCGCTGCGCGTCCCGCGTCTCACCGGCCATCACGGCGACGTACTCGAAGCCCGAGAGCGCGCCGACGGCCAGCTTGCTCGCGACGTTCAGGTTGAACAGCGTGAACGCCGGCGCCGCCATGGCCAGCGGATGGTACTCGCGCAGCGTGCCGCGGGCGATGTTGATCACCGGCAGCACCAGCAGCAGCGCGAACGCGGTGAGCAGGAGGACGGCGCCGGCGTTGTGCACCCACTTGCTCACGCCCAGCCCGAGGATGGACACCACCAGCAGTCCACCCATCAGCACCCCGGTCACCGCGCCGATGAACACCTTGTTGCCCGAGAGCCACTGCGCCGGCGGGCCCACGGCGTAGACGATGGCGTTCGCCACCTGCAGCCCGAAGGCGCCCAGCAGCACGATGGCGAAGAGCCAGAGGTTCCAGGCGACCATGAAGGCGAGGAAGCCGTTCAGGCCGAGCTTCGTCCACTGGTACAGGCCGCCCTCGAGCGGAAAGCGACGGCTCAGGTGGATGACGACGAGCGCCTGCGGCAGGTAGAAGGTCGCCATCGCGCCCAGCCAGAACGGGATCTGCTCCGGGCCCAGTTTGGCCGCCGTGCCGACCCACGAGAGGCCGACGATGAAGAGGATCTGTGTGAGCGCGAGGTCGCGGAGCCCGAGCTCCTTGCGCAGCTGTGCGCTCTCCGCCTCGACGCGCCGCGACCCGGCCGCTTCCGGCATCGGGAGAACGTGCCGCCCGGGGTCGCCCCGCGCAACGGCCCGTCTCGGCCCGCCGTGCGCCCGTTCTGTCAGCGCGCCGCCGTCGCGCTCTATCGCGCGACGTGCGGGCGGGCTCGGTCGGGCCCGGTGGTTACGTCCACTTGCCCACGCCCTCGCCCGTGATCGTGCCGCCTCCTCCGTTGCTTATCGTGAACTTGTAGTGGCCGACCCGGCTTCCATCGAGGAGCTGGCCCAGCGCGTCGAACTTGAGCGTGCCGGTGCCGACCGGCGCCCACTGCAGCGAGTTCTCCACGTCGTTCTGGTCCTGCGACAGCGTCAGCTGCCACTGGTACGCGCCGGGGTTCTGTCCCTGCACGAACTTGGTGTAGGTGTCCCCCGTCCTGCACCGGTTGCCCCGTCGGGAGGAGGATCGTGACGAGCACGCCGATCGTCGAGTCGGCTGCAAGGTTGAACGCGAAGAAGAGCGCATCGAGTCCGCCTCCTCCCGGTGACGGATAGCGCCCGGTTTCTCCCGTCGTGTACTGGTACCGTGCGTTCGGGGGCTGCCGCGTCGGGTCCCAGATTCCCGAAATCGTGAAGTCGATATATGCCTGGTCGAGTACAAGGATCGAGACGTCGGCCTTGGCCACCAGCGCGTCCGCCGAGTCGAGCACGTCCACGTGCAGGAGGTCGCTGCCCGACACGCTTGCCGTGTACGTCACCTGCGGCTGCGTCGTCGTCACCGTGGCGCCGCCGATCGACCCCGACGTCCCGGTGAGTGTCCAGCGGTACTTCACGCCGGGGGGTAGTGTCCCGCTCACAGTCACCACGAAGACGCGCTGGTCGCCCTTCAGCAGGGCGGGGCTCGACGGCGTGATCTCGGCGGGCAGCAGGAACTGCACCGTCGTCCCCGCGCGGCCGATTTCCAGTCGCTGTCCGCTGCTGGTGTCGTAGCCGATGACGGTGACGTTGATCGGGTTCATGTCCGATCCCGTCGTCTGCAGGTCGACGAAGCGCCTGGTGGTGGTGATCTGGTTCCCGACGTTCACCTCGCCGACCGCCGAGAGCGTCGCGAAGAGCGAGGTCTGCGTCCAGTCGTACTCGAACGTGCCGGTCACGTTGGCCGGGTTCGTCACGCTGAACGAGATCCTGTCGCCTGACGAGACGCGCGGATCCTGGGGCTGGAGGTTGAGCTTCTGCCGGATGAGCAGTGCGGTCCACGCGGCGCCCAGCTCGGAGTTGTAGAAGTCGAGGACGACGGCGCCGAGGTCGAACGTCTGGAGCGTGGCATCGAGGGCGAAGAGCGGCGCGAAGACCTTCAGGAACATCTTGCTCGCCCGCGACATGCGCGACGCCGACAGGGCGGCGGATTCGGCGGCGAGCGCCTTCGCCTCGGCCTGACCGATGATCTGCTGCACGTCGTCGCGCCAGAACGTCCGCGAGATGTCACTCGTGAACGCGTCGCGGACGATGGCGGCCAGGCCCGCGCGCAGCTGTCCGAGGCTGCCGAACTCCAGCTGGGCCATGATGGCGTTGAACGTCGCTGCCTTGGTTGTCGCGGCGTCGGCGATGACCTGGGCAATGACCGCACGCGAGAGCCTTGATGGTTCCCACGCCGAGCAGGAAGCAGACGGCAGGGAAGAGCATGTCGCCGAACACGGTGGCGAGAAAGAGGTTCCGCGTGTCGGTGCGCCACGCGGCAACCTCGCCGGCGAACGGGACCTCGCGGAAGAAGTGTGGCTCGAACGCGTCGAGGGCGACCCAGTTCCACGACGAGGCCAGTACGATGACCTCGAACGCCTGGCGGTCCACGCCGGGGTCGAGCTCCAGCAGGACGGGCGCGAGGTTGACGGGTGACCACGGTGACGTCCCGTGAAAGAGCGTGGTGAAGTCCTTGAGCGCCGAGAAGAGGCCGAGGTTCTCGGTGGAAGCAAGGTCGAACGGTCCGTGGACGAGCGCGGCCGGAACGTTGGGGTCGACGGGCGCCGTGTTGCTCGCCGTCGTTCCCATCTTGTAGATGTAGACGCGGCACGGACGCCGCTTGACGTTGGAGATCAGGAGCGACGTCGTCGTCGCGTCCTGGCTTACGAGTACGCCGTCCTGCTCGCCGGTCGGGGTGACTGTCATGAGCGCGGGCGCCCCGGTGGCCGCCGCGACCGCCGGTGCCGCGGAGATGGTGGACGACGACGTGCCGAGCATCGCGTCCAGCGCCTGTGAGATAGCTGACGTGATCGCGGCGGCGCCGTTCGAGATGGCGAGCGGATCCGCGGCGACTTCCTGTGCGACGACGGCCTCCAGGGCCGCCACCGCCGGGTCGGCATCGAGAAGCGCGAGGATCTGCGCCTGTGCGTCGGCCGGGAACATGTACCCGCTCACCGCATGGAAGAGCAGCGCAACGGCGCTGGTGCGGCTCGAGATCGCGTAGCTTGCCGCGGCGGGGTCGAACACCGACATCAGCACGCCGTCGCCGTTCTTGTCGAGCAGGAGGGCGAGCGTGGGTCCCGTCGTCGCGGTGCCGATGGTGAAGGTGCCTGTCGACGAGACGGCGTTGGTCTGCGTCGCGACGTCGACCGAGAGGTCGGCCAGGACGAGCGACGAGCCGGACGGCAGGACGACGGTCCCCTGGATGGCGTGCAGCCCGTCGGGGATCTTCGGCGTGGACGGCGTCCCCGGATCGGACGGGCCACCGGGCGGATTCGGATCCCCGGGTCCGGTCGGGTCGCCTGGTGAGCCCGGTGAGTCACCGCCGCCGCACGCCGCCAGTCCGGCGCCTATGGCGAGTCCACCGGCGGCGACAAGGAAGTCGCGCCGGTTCAGGATCTCGCGCAGCAGGCGGCGCGACTCGAGTATCGACCGAGTGGATGGCTCACTCATGACGTAACCGCTCCCTTCCCATGGCCCCGGCCCGTTAGACGTGCCCGTATTGAACGCGCGAAAATACGCGAAGGAGGGCCAACCGGAAGCCAACCCGGACGGGGTGCATTCGTGGCGGGTGCCGTGTCGAGGGGAGCGGAGCGTGGCAATCTGCCAACGCAGATGGCATCCGGCGGTGTGGCATCTCGCTACGGCGACGGCGCGCGGCAATAATTGAACGGACCGCTCGATCATCTCTCCGGCCCGCTCGGCGAGAGCACCACATGGCAACTATCCTCATGGCAGTCTCGTGATCTCCATGCGAATGCTCCGCATGGGCCCGCCGTCGCGCTGATGGCGCCCGCCGACGGTTCAACCGAGGCGCTGCGCTGGAGTTTTCGCGTGAGCGACTCCGATCACGAATTGCGGCTCGTTCCCGTGCCGGGCACGGCAGGAACGCCCTTCCAGTTCGGGCACGGGCCGAACCAGCGTCCGGTGGAGGTGCGTGATTTTCGCATCTCCAGCACGCCGGTGACGCAGGCCCTGTGGACGCGCGTGATGGGCTCGAATCCCGCCGTGCGGCCTGACGTCAGTTGTCCTGTCGAGAACGTCTCATGGAACGACGTCACCGGACCGGACGGCTTCCTCGATCGGCTGAACGCACCGGAGTACCTGGAAACAATCGCCGGGCAGGGAACCGCGCTGCATTTCCGCCTGCCGTCGGAGACCGAGTGGGAGTACGCCGCGCGCGGTGGGCCGCACTGGCGCGACGGCTTCGCGTTCAGCGGGAGCAACGACCCCGACGAGGTGGCGTGGTACGGCCGGCGATTCTCGGCGCCACGACGTCTTCTCGTCAGGCTTCTGGGATGGCGCATCGGCTGGAGGATCGCGGGGCGGGGGAACCACTGGCGCCCCTCGCGCACCCACG
The DNA here is from genome assembly GCA_963761075.1 of uncultured Gemmatimonadaceae bacterium. Taxonomy (GTDB): domain Bacteria; phylum Gemmatimonadota; class Gemmatimonadetes; order Gemmatimonadales; family Gemmatimonadaceae; genus CAVXFN01. The sequence goes on along the minus strand of CAVXFN010000004.1, from coordinate 3,261,049 downwards.
ACGTCGCGACCAAGGCCCCGAACCAGCTCGGCATCCACGACATGAGCGGCAACGTCTGGGAGTGGTGCCAGGACACCTGCGTCGACGACGTCGACAAGGTGCCGCGCGACGGCAGTCCGTATCCCGGCGCGGGAGACGAGAAGCGGCTGCGCGGCGGATGCCACCACAACTGGGACCTGCACTGCACGGTCTGGTGGCGCTACGGCATTGCGCGCGAGGCCCACGACGGGTGCATCGGGTTCCGGGTGGTGCTGGCCTGACGATCGTCGCGCCCGCCTGAGGCAGGCGGGCGCGTCGTCCCCGTCGCACGCACCTGCCGTCGATCGGGTGGCCTAACGCGGTCTGAGCGCGACGGCCGGGTCGACCCTCGTCGCGCGCCGTGCCGGGAGATATCCCGCCAGCGCTGCCACCCCGGCGAGGATAACGACGACGGCCGCGAAGGTCGCCGGGTCCGATGGTCCCACGTCGTACAACAGTCCGCGGACAGCGCGGGTCGCCATCCACGAGAGCGGCACCCCCGCGGCGACGCCGATCGCGACCAGGCGCCCGGTCTCGCCCAGGATCCCGGTGCGCACGCGCCCGGCGGTGGCACCTAACGCCATCCGGATCCCGATCTCCTGGGCGCGCTGGCTCACCGAGTACGCGATCACCGCGTAGATGCCGAGGGCGGACAGGACCAGGCCGAACACGGCGAAGCCGGCGACCAGCAGCACGATGAAACGCCGCGCAAAGAGCGAGCGATCCACCAGCGCACGCATCGTGCGATAGGTGGCGACGGGAAGCGACGGGTCGACGCGCTGCAGCGCCCCCCGGACGCCGGCCGCCAGCGCGGCCGGCGGGATCGTGCCGCGCACGACGAGATCCATGGAGTTGAAGTTGCCCTGGCTGACTGGCAGGTACATCTCCGGCTCGACGTCACGGTCGAGCGCGAAGTAGCGCACGCCGCCGACGACACCGACCACGCGGCGATCCACGCCGCTGGTGCTGATGGACCGGCCCAGCGGATCCTGTCCGGGAAAGAGCGCGGCGGCGAGCTGTTCGTTGATGATGATCACCGGTTCGCTGGTCGCGTTGTCCGCCTGGGTGAAGCCGCGACCGGCGTGCACCGGGATCCGCATCGTCGCCAGGTAGCCGGCATCGATCATGCGCACCAGCGGCGTCAGGGGCTTGTCGCTCTCGCTGCGAGCGCCGGGCAGCGAGGCGCCCCAGCGCCGCCAGCCGAAGTTGTCCCCCAGCGGCAGCGCATCGGTGAGCCCGAGCGCCTCGACACCCGCTACGCCGCCGACTTCCCGCACCACGGCGTCGAAGTAGGCGTTACGCTGTTCGCGCGTCGTCCCCACGCGCACCGGGTCGACCCGCATGACGAGAAGGTTCCCCGACACGAAGCCCGGCTGCACCTCGAGCACGCGCAGCAAGCTCCGCGTGAGGAGGCCGGCGCCGGTAAGCAGCACGCACACCAGGGCGACCTCCGACACCACGATCGCCCGCCGGATCCACCCGCTGCGTCCCGACGTGGAGCCGCGGCTTCCCTCGGCGAGAGCGGTGGGAACCGACACCGAGGTCGCCTGCAGCGCCGGGAGGATGCCGACGGCGACACTCGTCAGGACGGCCACGAGCACGGTGAAGCCCAGCACCACGCCATCGACGCGCACATCCCGCAGCAGCGGGATTGTCGTCCCCTGGATGCGGGCGATGAAGCGCGTGCCTCCGGTCGCGAGGAGCAGGCCCAGGAGGGCGCCGGCGCCGCCCAGGAGCAGGCTCTCGACGAGGAGCTGCCTGACGAGATCCCGCGCGGACGCCCCGAGCGCTGCGCGCACGGCCATCTCCCGGCGGCGTCCCGAGCCGCGCACGAGGAGCAGGTTCGAGAGGTTGGCGCAGACGAGGAGCATGAGGAAGGCGACCGCGCCCGACAGCACGAACAGGGCCGTGGTGAACTTCCCGCTCACGCGTGCGCGCAGCGTCGTGAGGCGTGGCACGAGGGTGTTCTGCCAGTGGTCACCCACCCGGCCGCCCTTGATCCGCGCGCCGATGGCTGCGGCGTCGGCCTGGGCTGCTGCCAGGCTCACGCCGCGGCGCAGGCGGCCGACCAGGGCGAGGGTGTTTCCCTGCCGGTCGGTCTCGGGGCTCACGGGGAAGGGAACGAAGAAGTCGGCCCGCTGCCCCGGCGTAAAGGTCTCGGCGAAGTCGATGGAGGCCGGAAGCACGCCGATGACCGTCGCCGGCTTACCGTCCAGCTCGATCGAGCGTCCGACAACAGCGGGATCGGCGCCGAAGCGCCGCTGCCAGAAGCCGTGGTCGAGCACGACGGTCTTCGGCGCATTCCAGCGGCTCTCCGCGTCGTCGAAGAAACGACCCAGGAGCGGCTGTACACCGAGCAGCGGGAAGAACGTCTGGGTGACGGGAACGCCCGTCACCCGTTCCGGCTCACCGGTACCTGTCAGGCGGATGTCGCCCTGACCGTAGAACGGCGAGAACCCCGCGATGCCGTCGAACGAGTGATTCTCCTCGCGCAGCTGCTGGAGGTTGGAGACCTGCACGGTCTGGGCCGAGAGGTTTTCCGACGTCCCGTTCGCGATCCAGGCAAGACGGTCGGGCTCCTGGAAGGGGAGGGGACGCAGCAGCAGCGCCTGGCAGAGGCTGAAGACGATCGTGCCCGCTCCGATGCCGAAGCCGGCGATGCCGATGGCGAACGCCGTAGCGCCCCGGTCCCGGCCGAGGGAACGGACGCCGTAGCGGAGGTCGCGGGCGAGGGACTCGGCGAGGGCCACCGGCCACCACCGCGCCGGTGCGATGGGCCCGGCGCCGGCGGCGCCGCTGCGGAGGTGCTGGGTGCCGAGGGGAGAACGGTGTGAGCTGAACAAGGTGCCCTCCGGGCTCGGTGTATCCGCGTCCCTCGGAACCATGGGAAGCGGTTCACGCCAGGCAACCCATCCCTCTCAGTCCGGACCAGGCGGTGAACCACGGTTGGACAGCGGAATGCCCGCAGCGCTTCGCCGGGGGGCGCGATGCCGGCCGCTCACGCCTGGTACGCCACCTCCCCTCCCACCACCGTCCGCACGATCTGGATGTCCTTGATCTTCCCGGCATCCACCGTGTGCGGGTCGTCGGCGAGCATCACGAAGTCGGCGAGCTTGCCCGCGGTGATCGAGCCCTTGAGCGCCTCCTCGCGTGAGGCGTAGGCCCCGTTGATCGTGTTCACCCGGAGTGCCTCGTCCACCGTGATGCGCTGGTTGGCGCCCCAGGTCTTCCCGTCCCAGCCGGTGCGCGTCACCATGCCCTGCATGCCCATGAGCGGCGCGAAGGGACCCGGCGCGAAGTCGGAGCCCGCCGCTGCCCATACCCCCGCGTCGAGCAGCGTGCGGTACGCCATGCACCGCTTCATCAGCTCCTCGCCGTAGAACACGAACTTGTCGCTGTTGTAGTACGCGTACGTCGTGAACATCGCCGGCACCGCGCCCGCCGCCTTGATGCGCCTGACGAGATCGTCGTTGACCAGCGTGCAGTGGGTGATCTTGGGGCGCGCGTCGGCCCGGGGGAACGCCTTCTGCGCCCTCTCGAACGCCGTCATGTACATGTCGATGGCGACGTCGCCGTTGGCGTGGCAGTTCACCTGGATGCCGGCGCGGTGCACCTCCGCCACCCACTTGTCGAGGTCGTCCTGCGTCGTGGTCACGTTTCCCTTGTACGGCGGGTTGCTCCCGGCATACGGCACGCTGAGCGCCATGGTCCGCTCCGAGAACGACCCATCCACGGTGTGCTCCGAGGTGGCGCCGAACCTGATCCACTCGTCGCCGAAGCCGGTCATGATGCCGCCGGACAGCATCGAGTCGAGCACCCGCCCGCTGGCCTCGTAGCTCACGCGGTGCAGCAGCTCGCCGCGGGCGCGCACGTCCTGCAGCGCGGCCAGGTCACCGCTCTCGTGATGCACGCTCGTGAGGCCGTACTTCACGAACTGCTTCGAGATGTACGCCAGCCCGTCGCGCTCGCGCTTCGCGCGCTCCTCGGCGGTGAACGTCTTTCGCTTGCCGACGCGGTCGAGGGCGGCGCGGGCGCGGTCGGTCACGCGGCCGTTCAGGTCGCCGTTGGCGTCCCTGTCGAACGTCCCGCCGGGCGGGTTCGGCGTGTCCCTCGTGATGCCCGCCATCTCCAGCGCCTTGCTGTTGTAGAACGAGGTATGCCCGCCGCGATGGCGCACCATGACGGGGTGCGTGGTGGACACCTTGTCGAGGTCGTGCCTGTTGAGCGGTCGGTTGTCCTTGAGCTTGGTGTCGTCGAAGAAGAATCCCTCGACCCACATCCCCGCCGGCGTTTTCTGCGCTCGGGCGCGCAGCTTCTCGACGATGCTGGCGATGGTGACGAACTCCACCTCGTACGGATTCCCCACGAGCACGTCGTACAGCAGCGTCGTGCCGCCGGCGTGGTTGTGGCAGTCGACGAAGCCCGGCACGACAGTCATTCCTTTCGCGTCGAGAGTCTGGGTGCCCTTGCCGGCCAGGGCCCTGATCGCAGCGCTACTGCCGACCGCGACGAACCGCCCGCCGCTCACGGCGAACGCCTCGGCGCGCGGCGCGGCGGCGTCCATCGTGTACACCCTGGCGTTCAGGACGACGAGGTCGGGGTCGGGGCCCAGCGGTGCGCCCGTGCCTGACGACGTACGAAAGTCATACAAGCCGGGCGTGGAGGGCGTGCCGGCGCCCCGCAGCCATGGAGGGGCCAGCAGGCCCGCCACGCCGACGGCGGTGAGGCCCATGAATTCGCGGCGGCTCTGGCGGTCGTCCATTGCTCCTCCTGGTGCTGCGATCGCCGTTCGTGAAGAACGCGGCTCGGCCCGAAGATGACTGCCGCCTGCGCGGACCGCCAGCGCAGCCGACTAGGGCTCGTCGGCGCTCGGCCCGTAGATCTGCGGCACCTTCGCTCCCATCGGCCGCAGGTAGGTGGAGATCTGCCCGCGGTGGTGCACGATGTCGAAGAGGAAGGTCCAGGCCATCGCCTTGCAAGGGTGCTCGCCGCCGAAGATGGCGAGTGTCCCGTCCCAGCGGCTCGCCGGAAGCGCCTCCCAGCGCCGGGTCATCTCCGCACTGTGCGTCGCGTATGCGTCGCTCACCTCCTTCATCGTGGACGGGAGCGGCGGCATCGACCACTCGGCCGCCCCCTTCTCGATGCCGTCCATGAGCAGCCGCTCCTCGCAGATGATCTGCCAGGCGATCTCCTGCGCCGTGCGGGATTTCGGATCCGGGCGATAGTCCGAACCTTCGGGGATACGCTGCAGCACCTTGTGAGTGGTCTGGGATTCCCGGGTCCAGAACTGGGTGAAGAGAGACTTTTCGTCCATGGGGTCTCCGTCGTGCTCGAAACGGGAAGGGGTGAGTGGCCAGGGGAGCGACGAACGCGCTCCGAAGTCCGCTGCAATCTACAGGCGCCCGCGGCGACCGCACCTGGCAGGACCGATGCTCGTTTGCCAGTGCCTCGCCAGCCCGGTACTTTCGTCGGGTCGTGAGCTGCACGAAGTTGGTGCGCTCGGGCGGCGGTCGCGCGTACGCTGCATCCTGTCGCTCGAGTCACCGGTCCCGCGCGCTCGAGCCGTCAATGGAACGTCCGGCGTGCCGAGGAACGCCCAATGACCGTGTCCTACGAGAAGTCCCGGATCATCTTCGACGGCATCAAGGCCGCCGGGATCAAGTCCGTTTCCGCGCTTCCCGAGACATGGCTCGGCCTGCTGCTCCAGCGCATCGAGGACGATCCCGACATTGCGCTGCTCCAGGTCGCCAAGGAGGAAGAAGCGATCGGGATCGCCGCCGGGGCCTGGTTCGCCGGTGTCCCGCACGCGCTCCTCATGCAGAACCATGGCTTCCTGGCCGCGATCAACGGCATCGTGTCGCTCGCGCAGCTCTACCAGATACCGCTCTGCATGCTGATCGCCTTTCGCGGCCACTGGGGGGAACCCTATCCGTGGCACACCCGCGGCGGCATCGTGACCCAGGAGGTCCTCAGGGCCCTGGGCATTCCGTTCGTCCACGCCACCGATCCCGACAAGGTGGGGAAGCAGATCCGGGAAGCGTACACGTTTTCGCAGAGCTCGCTCTCCCCGGTCGCACTGCTGCTGACGCGCGACCTGATGGAGGACTGAATGGAACGCGCCCAGTGCCTCGGGATGATCCATCCCGCACTCGACGACACCCTCGTGGTCACGATCATGGGGGCGTGCGCCCAGGAACTGTACAACCTCGGACACCGCGAGAACTTCTTCTACCTGCAGCACGCCATGGGCCTCGCCTCGTCGATCGGGCTCGGCCTGGCAACGCACCTGCCCGGCGAGCGCGTGATCGTGCTCGATGGCGACGGGTCGGTGCTGATGAACCTCGGCACCTTTGCCACCCTCGCGCGCTACCGGCCCCCGAACCTCATCCACATCGTCTTCGACAACGGCAGCCTGCTCTCGACGGGCGGATTCGATTCCCACACGACATCGGGGACGACCGATCTGGCAGCCATCGCGAAGGGCGCCGGCATCGAGCACGTCGTCACCGTACACGACACCGTCGCGTTCGGCGAGGCGTTCATGGAAGCCATGGAGCGCCACGACCTCAGCGTGATCGTGGCCAGGGTGGCGGCCACCGGTCCGGAGCACTACGGCATGGACCTGCAACTCGCCGAGAACGGCGTGCGCTTCCGGCGACACATCCGCGAGAGAGCACTCCGGACGCCGGCGGGGTGACCGGCGCCGTCCGGATTCCGCCGTTCACACGCGTTGGCCGGACGCGGCGGGGGTGCCCGTCATCGGGGCGTCAGCCTCTGCGTATGCCCGGATCCGCCGCCAACGCGTTGATGTCCGTCGACTCGAGGATCGGTTTCGCGTACCCCTTGGCCGCGACCGCGATCATGGCACGACCGATGTTGACAGTCGTCGTCGTAAGGCGCGGAAGGAGCCTGTTGATCAGCGGATAGACCGGCCCGGTGATCGAGTAGAAGGCCTGGTACCAGCCGGTCTTCGAGCGAACGCCCTTCATCGGCTGGATCAACGCGGGCCGGAACATGAATGCGGCCTTGAACGGCAGCGCCAGCAACGCGTTCTCCGTCCGCCCTTTCACGCGCGCCCACATGACGCGTCCGCGCTCCGAGCTGTCGGTTCCGGCACCGGAGACGTAGCAGAAGGTGAGCCATGGCGCCGCAGTCGGCGAGGACGTGTCGCGGCGGCCAGCGTCAGGTCGTAGGTCAGGTGCGCATACTTCGCCTCCGACATGCCCGCCGAGGAGACGCCGAGGCAGAAGAAGCACGAGTCGCACTTCTGGAACTCGTCGCGCAGGTCGTCGTAGCTGAAGAAGTCGGCGTGCACGACCTCGCGCAGCTTGGGGTGGGTGCGGCCGGTGGGCGATCGGACGATCGCGAGCACGGAGTCGACGCGCGCATCCTCCAGGCACTCGAGCAGCACGCCCGCGCCCACCATGCCTGTCGCACCAAAGAGGATCACGTGCATCGACGCCCCTCTCGATGCGCGGCCGCGCAGCCACGGCCCCTCCCGGGATCCGCCATCGCTCTCGCCAAGGCCATCGTCGGTGCCTTCGCCTACGGCTTGTTCGCGTCGAGCACGGCCTTTCGCTCCAGCCACGACTGCCCGTCGGTGATCCACGACGGAGCGGGCTCGCCCTTGAGATAGTGCCCGAACCACTGCAGGATCCGCCGCTCGTAGTCGATCGCATCCTCGCGCTTGCTCAGCCCGTGTCCCTCGCCGGGGTAGAGCAGCATCACCGCCTGCTTCCCGGCGCGCCGCGCGTAGTTCCAGAACTCGACGCCCTGCCGCATGTCCACCGTCGGGTCGTCGCCGCCGATCTCCTGCAGGATGCTGACCGCAGGCATGACGTTCACCTTCTCGATGGGGTTATTGCGCGACATCGCCGCCCAGTCCTCCCACGGCGGGACCTCCATGCGGAACTGCCCGGTCTCCCAGTGGTCGAACTCCGGCACCGAGCTCCAGTGCATCTGCCCGGCGAAGCTGTACATGTCGGTGATGCCAGCCCCGGCGACGGCGGTCTTGATCAACTTGCTGTGGGTGGCGAGGAAGTACGCCTCGTAGCCGCCCTGCGAGTGCCCGCAGTGGCCGATGTTGTCGGGATCGACGAGCCCGCGGGCGACGACCGACCGAATCGCCGCGTCCACCGAGGCCTGCGTGTCGAGGCCGAACTGCCGCGGCCGGAAGACGATGTCCGGCATCAGCACGAAGTAGCCGTTCTGCGTGAAGACGTTGGCGTTGTAGTAGTCGTTCTCGCGCGGCACGATGTACCGGTGCAGTCCCTGTGAGAGCAGCTCGTACGTATACACGATCATCGGGTACTTCTTCGTGCGATCCCAGTTGGCCGGGTAGTACAGGATCCCCTGCAGCGGCCGGCCGATGGTGCTTGTGAAGCGGATCAACTCGGCCTTGCCCCAGGCATAATCCTTCTGGAACGGGTTCGTCGCGGTCCACTGCGCCGCGTCCGAGAGCGCGGCGCCACCGACGAAGACGTCAGGCGAATCCTCGAACGTCTGCCTGACGAAGGCATAGCGCTCGGCGCTGTCGGCCCTGGCGAGGCCGTTCACCTGTGCGTCTGCGAGCAGCATCCGCTCGACGTGGCCGTCCGGCAGCAGCCTGGCGTAGCCGCTCTGCTTCGTCTTCTTGCCGTAGAGCGAGAGCCAGACCGGCGCCGATCGATCGACGGCGCGGTCCTCCGCGGACGCGCCGAATCCGGCCAGGTTGACGATCCTGTACTCGATGCCGTCCTTCGCACCGTCGGTGAGTCGTGTGCCGCCCGAGCCGTCCACGGGCAGTGCCCAGACGTCGTACTCGGTGTAGGCGAACATCGTGTCGCCGTCCTTCGACCAGGCGGGCGAGCCCCAGGGACTGAGCACGTCGCTGGGGTGGTCATCGTCGCGGTCCACGAAGTCCGCCCTCCGCGACGCGCGCACCTTCGCGGTGAGGTTCACCCTGGCGCCACTCGCGACATCGGCTGCCCACCAGTCCTTTCCGTCGAACCACGCCTCGCGCCGCCCCGTGGGGTCCGCGCCGTACAGATACCGGATCTTCGTCAGGAGTTTCTTCCGCGCGCCGGTGGCGATGTCCACCGTGTAGAGGTCCTCGTCACGCCGCCCGAACTTCTGTCCCCAGGCGTACGGCGTGCGATCGGTCTCCGTGAAGAAGCGGTCGCCGTCGAGCACCGTCCCCGATTCCTGCACGTCGGTGCCGAGCTGCACGACGCTGCCGTCGGGGTGCCATGCGGCGGCGAGCGTCGCGTGCAGGTCGCGCTGTTCCGACGAGCGCTGCTGCGGGATGGTCCGCACGTCGTTCACGTGCCAGATCTCGACCTCGCTCACCTTTTCGTCGCTCTTCGTGATGGCGTTGGCGACGGCGTGCCTTTCCTGCAGTCCGAAGTAGAGGGTCCCGCCGTCCTTCGACCAGGACGGCCTCCGGTACTCGGCGACGCGCATCCCGGCGGGGAAGCCTGGCGCGGTGGCGGGGTCGAGTACGCGCGGTGGTGACATCGAGGCGGCGGACGCCCACGCGACGATCGTGTGCGCCGTGTCGGTGAACTCCTTTGTCACGTTCGTGCGCAGTACGGCAAGCGCGTCGGACTTTGGCCGCCAGGCAAGGGCGCGGTACAGCGACGGCGACGATTCCAGGACCCGCACGCTCCCGTTGGAGCCGTCGTAGAGCTGCACGCCGTTCCCGCCATCGATCGTGATCGCGAGCGCGAGGAGCGGCTTCGCCTCGCTCCATGCCTGCTCCGAGACGTTGGCAAACGAGAGTCGCGTCCCCTTTACGAGATCGAGCACCAGCACGTCGTTGACCTTCTTCTTGTCGTCGCTCGCGTACCGCGTCACCGAGACGAACCCGCCCGACGGCGCGAACGCAAAAGCGCTCACTTCGGGGATGGCGATGGTGTCGCCGGTCGCGAGGTCGCGCGCCACGAAGGTCGTGCGGACCGGCTTCTTCTCCTTCGTGAGCTTCTCGCGCTCCTTCGTCGAGACGCCGACAAGGTACGCGAACCACTTCGAGTCGTCGGAGAAGGCCGCCGACTGGCCGAAGGGAATCGTGACCTGGGTATCGCGCGCCCCGCCGCGCAAGTGGAGACTTCCGTCCTGGTCTCCGCGCGTGATGGACCAGCTCAGCCACGCCCCGTCGGGCGACAGGCTTCGCTGGCCGAGCGTCTCCCATTTCGCGAGGTCTTCCCGGGTGACCAGGGGTTTGTCCTGCGCCGAGGCGGCCCAGGGGAAGGCGAGGACGAGGAGGGCGGGGAGGAGGCGAGTGCGGGACATTGGGTGGTCGAGTAGGCGGTAGTAGCAACTGATGGACATCGGGCGCGAGGGGGGAAGGTACTCTTCCGGGCGACGATGCCACAGAAGGGCCCGGGCGCGGGCCGGCGCGTTTGGCGTGGAGCCGCCGTCGCGCGCGATCGCGGGGGCGCCGGTTGGCCGGGCATGCGGAACTCTCTCGCGTGCACGCCATATTTGCGCCTCGATGGACGACCTCCGCGAGCACCTGCAGGCCGCGCTCCGCGGCAGCTACACGATCGAGCGCGAGCTGGGTGGAGGCGGAATGTCGCGCGTCTTCCTGGCCGAGGAGACCGCGCTTCACCGGCGGGTCGTCATCAAGGTCCTCCCGGGCGGCGTGGCCGGGCAACTCTCCATCGACCGCTTCAAGCGCGAGATCGGCCTCGCGGCGCGTCTCCAGCACGCGCACATCGTGCCGCTCCTCTCGGCGGGCGAAGTCGATGGGTTGCCGTATTTCACGATGCCCTACGTCGAGGGCGAATCGCTCCGCACACGTCTCGCCAGCGAGGGTGTGCTGCCGCTCAACGTCGCCGTGCGCGAACTGCGCGAGGTCGCCAGCGCACTCGCCTATGCCCACGCGCAGGGCGTGGTGCACCGCGACATCAAGCCGGAGAACATTCTCCTCTCCGGCGGGGCGGCGATGGTCACCGACTTCGGTGTTGCCAAGGCGGTGAGCGCGTCCACGACCATGGGAGAGAGCGGCCTGACGTCGCTCGGCATGGCGGTCGGCACGCCGGCCTACATGGCGCCCGAGCAGGCCAGCGCCGATCCGTTCGTGGACCACCGCGCCGACCTGTACGCGTGGGGTGTGCTGGCGTACGAGATGCTCTCGGGCCAGGCACCCTTCGCCGCGCGGTCGGCCCAGCAGATGCTCGCCGCGCACATCGCCGAGGTGCCCGAGCCGGTCACGAAGCGGCGCCCGACGGTTCCCGCGGCACTGGCACAGCTCGTTATGCGTTGCCTGGAGAAGTTGCCGGCCGACAGGCCCCAGTCGGCCGACGAGCTGTTGCGCACGCTGGATACGATCACGACGCCAAGCGGGGACACGCCGCCGGCACCGGCGCCGGGGACGGGAGTCCTGCGCGCCACCGGACGCAGGAGGCGTCTCGCGTATCTTGCCGCCGCGCTGCTCGCCGTCTTCGCGGTGGCCGCTGCCGGGTGGAAGATGCTGCGATCCCGGTCGGGCGCTGCGACGAGCGGCCCTCGCTCCATCGCCGTGCTGCCCTTCGAGAACGTCGGTGGCGACTCCACGCAGGAATATTTCTCGACGGGCATGGCGGACGACATCGCGAGTGCGCTCGTGAACGACGGTGTGCGGGTCGCACCCCGCGCTTCCGCCATGGCATTCAAGGGGAGGAGTGCCACGGCACGCGAGGTCGGCTCCGCGCTGTCGGTCGATGCCGTGCTCACGGGGCACGTGAGCCGGCTCGGCAAGCGGCTGCGTGTCTCCGTCGAGCTGGCGGACGCGAAGGGCGGCGTGGTGCTCGGCGCGTTCTCGCAGGACCGCGAGACAAGTGACCTCTTCGCCGTGCAGCGAGCGATCACCGACTCGATCCTCGGCGTGCTGCGCGTGAGCCTCCAGCGCGGGACATGCCTGGCGCCGCGGCGCAAACATGTCGAGGATCCCGTCGCGCACGACCTCGTGCTGCAGGGGCGCTATCTCGCCGACCTGGCCACCCGGGAGTCACTCAACAGGGCCATCGGCCTGTTCAACAGGGCGATCGAGATCGACCCGGAGGCGATCAGCGCGTACGCAGGGCTCGGCTACGCCTGGATCGTCTTCTGCGACGGTTTCGCGCCGCCCGTCGAGGCCTATCCACAAGGCAAGGCCGCACTCGCGCGCGCGATGCTTATCGACAGCACCAGGGCCGACGTCTGGTCCGGGCTCGCCCAGGTGACGGCTTTCGAGTGGGACTGGCCGCGGATGCGCAGCGAGATCGATCGCGCGCGGGCCCTGAACCCGAACGATCCGTTGTTGCCCTTCGACGAGAGTGTGTACCAGCTCATGGTGGGCGATCGGTCGCGTGCCATCGCGTCGGCGCAGGAGTGGACCCGCGCGGATCCGCTCAACCCGGTGCCGCTGGTCATGCTCGAGTGGAGTTTCTTCTTTGATGCGAAGCACGACTCGACGATCGCGGTGGCGCGTCGCATCGAGCAGATCGCGCCCGGGTTCGCGTACCTGGACGGCTTTGCCGGCTATGCGTTCGGAGAGCAGAAGCGCTATGCCGAGGCGGAGTCGACGTTCAAGGCCGCCGAGCCCGTGATCGGGCACCGGTCGCCCGGGCTCGCGTGGGTGCTGGCGCTCGAGGGGAAGCAGGCCGAGTCGCGTGCCGTGCTGGCCGAGATCGAGCGCGACTGGAAGACGAAGTACGTGGTGCCCGAAATGGTCGCGTGGGCGTACGACGCGCTCGGCGAGAAGGAGAAGGCCTGGGAGTGGCTGGAGAAGGGGGTCGAGGTCCACTCGTGGTGGTCGGTGGTGAGCACGAAGTGGCCGGCGTTCGAGAAGCTGGGCGGGGAGGAGCGGTACCTGGACATCCGTCGCAGGTTGAACCTCCCGGAGGTCGCTGGGCGCTGACGCCCGCGCATGAGCGCGGCCCGCCTGCTGCGAGGAAGCGCGTTGGGCCGACTGGTCCGGCAGCGCCGCGGGCCTGCCGCAGGGCTGCCGGATCGAACGTTGGCCAGTCAGTTGCAGGTCAGGGCTTCTTTTCCGGGACCGGCCCGTCCGCATTCACCTCGTACGCGATGCGCCAGACGCCGTCGGCGCCCTTCTTCCAGTAGTCGGCGAACGGGTTGATGGTCCGCTCCGCGTTCTTCGCACCCTTCATCTTCATCGTGCCGACGCCGTGCGCGAACGTCACGGCCTCGCTGTCATTCACGACGATCAGCTTGTCGATGGACTCGGAATCGATGGTGGCGGATTCCAGGGACTCGAGGAACGCCTTGCCGCCCGCGGCGATCGCGTCACTCCCGACAAACGTGGAGGCGTCGGGAAGGATCCATGTGGCGTCGGGGGTGAAGAGCTCAACGAGACCGGCGACGTCCTTCGTCTGGAACAGCGGGCCGAACTTGGCCATTTGTTGCTCCAGGGCCGTGCGGATTGCCGCCGCATCCGGGGGAGGTGGAGGGGGAGGTGCCGCCGGCGTGCAGGCCACAAACGTCGCGAGTGCCGCCATGGAACCAAGGACCCTGCGTGTACGCATTGCAAGTCTCCGTGAGCGGGTGGGAGGCGTCCTTCGCTCCAGATATTACGCGTCCCGGGGCGCCGCGCCATGGGGCCCGCCGAACTGCAGCTGACACATGGCATTCCGCGGCTGTCGCGCGTTCCTGACACCCCGGGAGACTGCGCTTCGTGGCGACGCTGCCTTCCTTTGAGTACAGCAAGTTGCCAATGCACCCAGCCCGTTCGCCCTCGATTCGAATGCTGGGCATGTGGGGCCGCGCGAGGCGATCGACGGGTCAGTCAACTTCGGTCGTGGTCGGTCATCGGCGTGGATGCTGGTAGCAGCGAGGCCGATTCGCAGGGCCGCAGGCTGGTCGTGAGGCAGTCGCTCTCATCCCACTCCTGACACAATCGCGCTCTCGCCTCACCCCCGCTCCTTCGTTGTTCGTCACACGCTTTCAGGTGACATGTGACGTCGCAGTGTCCGTAAAGGTATCCGAGAGAGCGTGACCCACTGGAATCGCGTCAGCGGTGTCCTCACATCGCCAGGCGTTTCCGATGTCGTCACGCGCGGACCGGCCACTGCAAGTTTCATGAGGGGTAACCGAACCATGTTCCAGCCGAGGTACTCTATATGATGCGCGTCCTTCGCCCTGGTCTCGTCGCGTTGGCCCTCGCGGCGGGCTTTCTCGTCGCCTGCTCGAGCGACTCCCCGACCGGGACCTCGAATTCCCCGCTGGCCGGCCTCTCCCAGCGCGAGGGTATCCGACAGCATCGGCAACCAGCTGCCGACCTGATCCGGTCACGCCCACGCCGGGGTCCTTCCACGGGACCGTACTCGGCCCGTCCGAACCCGGAGCCGGCAATGACAGTCTCGCCACCGCGCCGCGCGTGGCGGGTGTCGTCGTGACGGCGTACCCCGTGACTGGTGGCACCAGCGCCATTCCCACCCTCGGCGTTGCCGAGGCCACGGTCACCACCGGTGCCGACGGCAAGTTCCAGCTTCCCACGTTGTCTGGCGGTCAGTACGTGGTGACGTTCAACCCGCCTTCGTCAAGCATCTACGGTGGCGTCTGGGTCTCGCAGGCGTACACGTCGGCGCAGAGCAACGACTGGCCGTGGTGGGTAGTGCTCTGGAAGAAGTGACCTGAGTTGGTAGCGCACGTGGCGGCGGGACCGTTTTGCGGGCCCGCCGCCTTTGCGCGTCAGCGCATGCCGGCCGTCTAGTCCACGATGAACAGCTTCGCGCCCAGCGGGCTCGTCGACCGGTGCGGCTCGGCGCCGTCGGCCACTTCATAGCTCATGCCCGGAGCGAGGCGCACGGTGCGGCCGTCGCGCAGTTCGGTGAGCAGCTCGCCTTCGAGGCAGAGCAGGATGTGCCCCTTTTCGCACCAGTGATCGGCCTCGTAGCCCGCGGTAGTACTCGACCATCCGGACGCGGACAGGGCCGTGCATCTTCGTGCGCCAGTACGCCACGCCGCGCGTTCCATTGTGGAGCGTCGGTTCCACGGCCGCCCAGTCGGTCACCTGGAAGGGGATGTCCTCGAGCTTCATCGGCAGCTCCAGTGATATTCGCCCGCTGAGCGCGACGGCGTGCGCGCGATGCGCCGCGGCGTGAGAGTGTGCTCCGGGCGGACGGGCACCGCGGAGTATCGCTCGCCGCCACCTCCGGTGTCCATCGTCAACTGGCCGGGCGCGCGGCCACTGCCCCGCCGGTCGTCCCGGCGCCGGCGGAAGTCCGCCGGGCTCCCCGCCCGCCGTGTTCCCCCAGGCGGCGGTCCGCCGTACTTTCAAGCCCCATGGTCGACACGCACAACCCCGACGAGATCGTCGATCGCCTCTCGGCCCTCCCGATCTTCGAGTCCGTTCCGCGCGCAGAGCTGGAGTGGATGAAGACCTGCGGGGCGACGGAGGAATACCCCGCCGGGACGCTGCTGCGACGCTTCGGCGACGAGATCGAGGACATGACGATCCTGCTCGACGGGCACCTGTCGTTGTTCGCCGAGCGAGGCGGTGGATGGCGCAAGATCATGGGCGCCGGTGCCGGTCAGGTGATCGGGCTCATTCCGTACTCGCGACTCCGGCTCGCGCCCGGCAACATCGTCGCCGAGGAAGAGACGAGGGCATTTGTCGTGCATGGCCGGCACATCGCCGGCATGGTGCGCGAGTGTCCGGAGCTGACCGCGGCGCTCGTCCACCACATGGTCGATCGCGCGCGCGACTTCCGCGCGGTCCAGCTCCAGGACGAGCGGATGCAGTCGCTGGGGCGGCTCGCGTCGGGACTGGCGCACGAGCTGAACAACCCCGCCTCCGCGGCAACGCGCGGCGCACAGCTGCTCGCTGCCCTGCTCGACGAGGCCGAGAGCGCCTCACGAGCGCTGGCCGCCGCGCGGCTGAGCGACGCCGAGCTCGAGGCCGTCGATGCCGTCCGCGCGGGGTGCACTGGTCCCGCGCGTGCGCGCAGTGCGCTCGAGGCGGCCGATCGGGAGGACGAGATCGCCGAGTGGCTCGGCCGCCACGCCATCGACCCGGTGGCGGCCGAAGCGCTGGCCGCGACCGGAATCGACGTCGATGTCCTGGAGCGCCTGGCCTCCGCCGTTCCACCGAACGCCCTCGGCGTGGCCATCCGGTGGGCGGCAAGCGGGAGCGCCGCCCGCCAGGTCTCCCGGCAGATCGAGTCGGCGACCGGACGCATCCATGACCTCGTTGGCGCCGTGAAGAGCTTCACGTTCATGGACCGGGAGGCCGTCCCGGAGGACGTCGACATCGCGCGCGGACTCGCCGACACGCTCGCCATGCTCGAGGGAAAGACGCGCGCCGGCGCCGTGGACGTGAGCCTCGAGTCGGCGCCGGACCTGCCACGGGTGCACGGCTTCGGCAGCGAACTCAATCAGGTCTGGGAGAAGCTGATCGACAACGCCATCGATGCCGCGGGCAGCCAGGGAAAGGTCGTCATCACGGCGACATCCCGCGGCGGCGCGGTGATGGTGCGCGTGGCGGACAACGGCCCGGGCATTCCCGACGAGATCCGTGCCCGCGTCTTCGATCCGTTCTTCACAACCAAGCCGGTGGGGCAGGGATCGGGACTCGGCCTCGACCTCGCGCGCCGGTTCGTGGAGGCGCACAACGGCGACGTCGAGTTCGTGTCGCAACCGGGGCATACCGTCTTCCGGGTGCGGCTGCCGGTGAGCGGTGCGGGCACGGCGCGCGGCGGGCAGGCCGCGCCGGCGACCCCGGCCCATCCCGCTGTCGCACACGGCCCCGCCGACCGCTCGCCCGTACGGGCCCGCGCCGGGCCCGTCAGCGGGCGCGAGTCGCAGCGCTGCGAGCAGCTGCGAGGTATCCCGGCTCCCTGCGCACGGCGTTGAAGGCCATTTCGTGGAGCAGTTTGGCGAAGGCGCCGGGCGTCGCCATCAGGCGATCGGTGCGGACTCCGGTCGCCGAGGCCAATCCGGAGGTACGCAACTGGTGAGATGAAGGTCCGGGTGTGCGTGGGTTTTCCGTACCCTTCTTGTCTTGCTTTATGTGCGACATTCGGAGCTGTTGGCATGGCGACGCTGACCGAAGAGGACCTCCGCGACATCTACCGTCGGACGATTGACGGACTGTACGCGTATGTCTCCCGTCGCTGTGGAGGGGACCGCGACCTGGCCGAAGACATCACGCAGGAGACCTGGCTGCGCGCGGTCCGCGACTGGCATCGGAAGGGCCCTCCGGAGAATCCGATGGCGTGGCTCCGAACGGTCGCGCACAACCTGATCCTCAACGAGTTCCGCCGCCGCCGGCCGATTCCGCTCGACGTCACCACGCCGGAGGAGATGCTCACCGCCATCGACGACGGCCGGGCGCAGGAATCGGCGACCCTGGCGGCCGCCGTGAACCAGGCGCTCGCGCAGCTCCCGAGGTCACAAAGCCGGCTGATCGAGGCCTACCACTTTGAACGGTGCCGCGTCGCACAGATCGCGTCGTCGTTCGGCATCTCCGAGCGTGCCGTCGAAGGCCGACTGAGGCGCGCGCGGCAAAACCTGCGACGACACCTTGAAGCCGCCTTGCGGGCGGATGGAGCACTGGGATGACTCACGACACCGGAATGCATGCGCCGACCCCCGGCTTCCGCTCGGCGCTCGAAGCGGAGATCCTGCGCGCGTATCGGCGCGAGGAAGGCGCGGTTGCTGTGCGGCCGTGGTACGCCCCGCGGCTCGGCACGATCGCACGCGTGGCCGCGACGCTCCTTCTCGGCGTGGCACTGGGCTCCGTGCCGGCGCAGGTGCAGAATGTGCGGCAGCGCGACAGCCTCCTCACTGCCGCGCAGGAGGAAGAACACCTGGCAGCCCTCCGGCTCATGGTGGTTCGCGAAGAGTACGACGACGCGAACAAGCGCGTTCAAGTCGGCGTCGTCTCCCGGTCCACGCTCGAGGCCGCCGATGCCGCGGTCCGGGCGGCCGAGCTCCGGCTGAAGCGCGTGCAGCTCAACATCGAGGAGATCAGGGCCACGGCGCAGCCGCCCCGCGATGACCTTTCCGCACCGCTCGTCAACGGGCGCGATTTCGTGAAGGAGCGACTGCAGCTGGATGCGATAGAGGCGCAGCGCGCCATGTCGGCTGCCGAAGCGGACCTGCAGGATGCCACGCGTCGCGTTAAGGTCGGTGTCGAAAGTGCGATGGCGATACCTGACGCGGAGCTCGCGCTGGGAGAGGCGCGATCGAAGTTCGAGCTGCTGGCCGCGAAGATGAGCCTCCGGCAGCGCGTGTTGAAGTCGGAACTGCGTGCCCCACAGGTCGAGAACGAGATGCGGCGCCTCGAGCTGCAGCAGTCGCTCCAGCTGGCCCAACGACAGGCGGTCGTCGCCCAGGCGCGCCTGAAGCGCGTGCAGGACCAGGAGCGTGCCGGCCTCGCGACCCGCGCCGACCTGTTGCGCGCCGAGCTGGACGTGCTGGAGCAGGAGGCGGAGATGCGACGGATCGAGGCGCAGCTGCACGCGCTTCGCGCGCCGGGGGACGGCACGGATTCGACGGCGCGCGGGTGAGTGAGTGCACGACTGACGGCGGGCGTGCCCACGGGCCACTGGAGCGAGATCGACCCGGTGCGTGCCGGCATCACGCTCACGCTGAGCGCGAGAGTCCTGGTTGGAGCGCCCGGCGAAGCGCGTACACGAGCGACCGATGTCGTGGTGATGCCGCCGCGCGCCGGATGACTGAACGCCGAACACCTCTGGATGCAGGGAGGCTGTCAGATGAGCACGAAGTCCTCGTTGGTGTCGCTTGGCGGAGTCCTGTTCGCCCTCGTCTTGTGGGGAGCACGCCCAGCCCTCGCGCAGGGGCTGGCCGATCCCTGCACAATGCTCACCGCGGACCAGATCGGCGGCGTGGTCGGCTCGAAATTCGGCGCCGGCAGCGCGATCGGCACCACGGGGTGCCAGTGGCCGTCCGCGGGGAACGCGGTGCGGGTCACGCTCTCGCTCGAGCCGGCATCGGCGTTCGCGGCAAAGATGACAAATATCCCTGGCGTGACGACGACGCACCCGCGGCGGCCTCGGCGAGGACGCGATCTATGCGACCGTCGGCCCGCTTACCACACTGACGGTGAAGCAGGGCTCGGTCACCTTCATCGTGCGCATCTACGGCGTCTCGGATCCCGCGAAGCAGAAGGCCGCGGAGAAGACGCTCGCGCTCGACGTGATCGCGAAGTTGTGAGCATCCGCCGACGTCCGGCATCACTCCGCGCGCAACGCGACAAGTGGATCGACGCGTGCGACACGTCGTGCCGGCAGGTAGCACGCCGCAATGGCGACGGAACCAAACAGGACGCACACCGCGACGTACGCGACGGGATCGAGCGGCGAGACGCCGAACAGGAAGATCCTGACGAGACGGCCGAGCGCCAACGCGAGCAGGACTCCGATCGCCATCCCGATCACCACGAATCGCGCCGCATCGCGGCACGACGAGGCGGATGACGTCGCGCACCGTGCCGCCAAGCGCGATCCGGACGCCGATCTCCCTCGTGCGCCGGGAAATGCCGAACGCCACTACGCCGTAGATGCCGACGACGGAGAGAACCAGAGCGCTCAGGGCAAATGCCAGGATCAACCCGCCGAAGACACGAGTGACAAGGAACGCCTCATCGAGCTGGCTGGCCAGCGTGACGTCACGCAGGAGCAGCATTGATGGATCCGCGGCACGCACGAGGCCGACGATGCGCGAACGCAGCGCGAGAACGTCGCCCGGACCGGTAGCCAGGATCTCGGGATAGCTGCTCTCCGCCTGACGACTTGAGAAGTACAGGGTCGGAAGCGGTGCGTCGCTGAACCCGTTCCTCCCGCCACGCAGCTCCCGCAGGTCGTCCACGACGCCGACCACGGTGGCGACAGCGCCGCGCGCACCGACCTGAAGGGTGTGCCCGAGAGGGTTCGAGTCGCCCCAGAGCAGCTTGGCAACACTCGCGCTCACGACGGTGACGGGCGAGGATCCCGCCTGGTCGTCCGGCGCGAAGCTGCGTCCCTGCCTGACGCGACGTCCCAGCAAGGCGAAGTAGCCGTCGCTCACGGCCACGGTGGCGGGATACGGGCGTACGCGGGTCGCGCGCGTCGTGTCGCGATCGGGAATCAACCGCTGGTCATACGCCGGCCGACGGGAAGCGACCGTCGAATCGGCGGTTGGCCGCACCTCCTCGCGGATCACCCCGGTGCCGCGAATGGCGATGGCAGTCACTCCGGGCATTCGCGAGGCATCCGTGACTACCTGCTCGGCAAAGCGCATCCGGGTGGCGGGCACGGGATAGGTCGCTTCGTCATACAGGGGCTGGACGATGGCAATACGCCCGGCGGGATAACCGACGTCGATGTGAACGAGTTTCTGATACGACCGCACCAGCAGCGTCGCGCTCACGAACAGCGAGACCGACAGCGCCAGTTGTGCGGCGAGCCCCCGTCGGCCCGCGCGCGCGACGCCGGTGCTTCCTGTGCCGCCCCCGCCGGATCGCTTCAGCGCGCCGACGAGGTCGAACCGGGTGCCCTCGCGCGTCGGCGCGAGCCCGACGACGACGGTCACCAGGATCGTGACGAGCGCCGCGAACGCCACAATGCGGGCGTCCAGGCTGACGTGGAACCACGACGGGAAGCCTTCCGTGGGAATGAAGTGCAACCCGAGTCGCACGAGCGCGGACGACAGGACGGTTCCGGCCACCGCGGCTGCGGCGCCGAGCAGTAGCGTCTCGACAAGCAGTTGTCGAACGAGCCGGCCGCGACTGGCGCCGAGCGACGCGCGAATCGCGAGTTCGCTGCGACGTTCGGAGGCGCGCACAAGGAAGAGGTTCGCGACGTTCGCGCACGCGATGAGGAGCACGAACAGGCCGGCGCCGAGGAAGACGCCGGGCAGTGGCAGGAAGGCCTGTGCGTTGCGCGCCAACATCTCATCACGCATCAGGAGCGGCGTGGCTCCGCGATCACCGGGATCGATGGGGCCGAGTCGCTGTCCGATCAGGCGGACCTCGGCGCGCGCGGCGCTCCGCGAGACGCCCGGGCGCAACTTCGCCAGGAGCGCAAACGCGGCGTCGGTGAGCGCGGCCCCCGGAGTCGACGGCCTCGCGGAGCGGAACGATCGCGTCGGTGTGATATGGGAAGTTGAAGCCGCGCGGCAGCACGCCCACCACGGTGACCGTGCGCGCGTCGAGCGTCAGCGTGGTGCCGTCAACGCCGGGGTCACTCCCGTACTGGGCTCGCCACAACTCGCGGCTGATCATTGCGACCGGTGCCCGGCGCACGATCTCGTCCGCGCTCAGCAACTGACCGAGTTCGGGGTGCAGTCCGAACAGTGGAACGAACGACGAATCGACGGCGAGCACTGTCAATCGGCGGGGCTCGGAGCCCACCATGATCGTGGCGCCAAGCTCGCGATAGGCGGACACCCGCTCGAACGATCGCGTCGGCTCACGCATGGCACGAATTGCGTCGAGCGACACGGCGCTGAACGAGCCGTTGCCGTTGCCATTCATCACGCGCTGGCTCAGCGCGACGATCTTGCCCGCATCCTTGTAGGGAAACGCCGCGAAGTACACGGCGTTCATGTAGCTGAAGATGCTCGTGACCGCCGCGATGCCGACGATGAGCGTGGCCAGGGCGGTGGCCGTGAAGCCCGGCGATCGGCGAAACGCCCGAAGGGCGAAGCGCGCATCGCTGCGAGTCTCGTCGAAGAGTCGCATGGGTTCTTCCGGGTCAGAGATGTTCACCGGGTCGCTGCTGCCGGTCCCGACGAGCCGAGGAGTGGCTGCTTGAAGCTATGGCCGCCGGTCATGCGGGCAAGGCAACCGGCCCGGCGGGAGGAGCGCATACCGGAGCGCGTCTCCTTGACAGCTTAGGAGAGCCGTCGTATCGTCTCTCCTAAGCCACTTAGGAGACGCGATGCCGGACCAGGCCGCCCTCCTGCCGGGAACCCTCGACCTGCTCATCCTCAAGGCCGTCTCGCTGGGCCGCCTGCACGGCTACGGCGTGCTCCTGCGCATCGAGCAGATCTCGGGCGGCGCGCTGGCGATCCAGCAGGGCGCGCTCTACCCGGCGCTCTACCGGCTGGAGCACCAGGGGCTCATCGCGAGCGAGTGGGCGCCGTCGGACAACAACAGGCGCGCGAAGTACTACAAGCTCACCGCGGCCGGCCGCAAGCGACTCGGCGCCGAGACGGCGAGCTGGAATCGTCTGGCCGAGGCGATTGCCACGTCGCTCGCCGCGCAGGCCGCAGGAGATCTGATGCTCTCCGGCCTCGCGGCTCGCCTGCGCTCCTTCTGGCACGGGATCCGTCCTCGCGCCGAGCTGGACGCCGAGATGGCACGAGGAATTCGAGCATCACCTCGCGCTGCGCACGGCGGACTTGATACGAGAGGGACTGCCCGCGGACGAAGCGGACCGCCAGGCGCGCGTCGAGTTCGGCCACGTCATCTCCCACCGCGAGGACGCTCGTGCGTCCCGCGGGCCTGCGCTGGTTCGACTCCCTCGGACTCTCATGGCTCGACGTGCGCCTCGGGCTCCGGATGCTGCGGAAGTACCCCGGACTCTCGCTGATCTCGATCATCGGCATGACCGTCGCCATTGCGATCGGCGCCGGCGCGTTCTCGTTCATCGAGTCGGTCATGGATCCGCACCTGCCGCTCGACGAGGGCGACCGCGTCGTCTCGATCCAGAACAACTCGCGGGTGCGCGGCAGCCCGGACCGGCAGACGCTCTACGACTTTGTCGAGTGGCGCAACCAGCTGACCACCGTTCGCGACCTGTCAGCCTTCAAGTCCGACCGGCGCAACCTGATCGTCCCGGGGCACGCCGTGGCACTGGTCCGGATCGCACAGATGACCGCGTCCGGCTTCCGTGTGGCACGCGTGGCACCGATGCTGGGACGGCCGCTGCTCGACGCGGACGAGCAGCCGGGTGCGACGCCGGTCGTGGTGATCGGTCATGACGAATGGCAGGAGCGCTTCGACGGTGATTCCGCCGTGGTCGGCCGGACCGTCAGGCTCGGCACCACGGAGCACACCGTGGTGGGCGTCATGCCCGCGGGTTTCCGCTTCCCACTCAACCACCAGTACTGGGTGCCGCTGCCGCTCGATCCGACGAATACCAACCGGGCGGAGGTCCTGCGATCTACGTCTTCGGCCGGCTCGCCGATGGCGTCTCGTTCACCGGGGCGCAAGCCGAGCTGTCCACGGTCGGGCACCGGCTCGCCGCGGCGTATCCGGAATCGCACCGCGACATCCTCCCCGAGGTCCTGCCGTACCCGTGGCCGTTTCTCGGCATCGACAGCCCGGGGTGGGCATGGGTCATGCACGCGGCGGAACTCGCCCTCAGCCTGCTCCTTGTCGTGATCGCCGTGAACGTCGCCATTCTCGTGTACGCGCGGACGGCGGCGCGGGCCGGCGAAATCGCCGTGCGCACGGCACTCGGCGCGAGCCGCCGGCGCATCGTCACCCAGCTCTTCGCCGAGTCGCTCGTCTCGTCCGGCGTCGCCGCCGTGCTCGGGCTCATGGTGGCGGCGATCGCGCTGCACGAGGTGCTGGCCTTCCAGCAACGGGCCACCGGTGACGAGCTGCCGTTCTGGATGCACCTCGGCATCTCGCCGGGCGTCGTCGCCTATGCCATCGCGCTCGCGATGCTGGCTGCCGTCATCGTCGGCGTGCTGCCGGCGCTCAAGGCGACCGGCAGGCGGGTGCAATCGGGACTCCAGCAGCTCTCGTCACGTGGATCCGGGCTGCGGCTCGGCCGAACCTGGACTGTGCTGATCGTGGCGCAGGTGGCGGTGGCCGTGGCGGCGCTGCCGTTCGCCGTCCACGTCGCCCTGGTCTCGCTGCAGCGCGCCACGGTGAAGCCGGTGTACCCGGCCGGGGAAATCCTGCGCACGTCGCTTTCGATGGAGCGCGAGGAATCGCCGCCCGCCGCGGGCGCCGAGGCGTACGAGCGCGCCATCGACGTCGCGCTTTCATGGTCGCGTCGCCGAGCTTGTGCGTCGCCTCGAGGCGGAACCGGGCGTCACCGGCGTCACGATCTCGAGCGCGTTTCCCGACGTGGGAGGAGGATCCGTACGAGCGCATCGAGGTGGAACGTGTTGCTGGAGACTCTGCGCGTCGCCATCGACGGTGCGTTGCGCTCGGCCATCTCGATCGATGTCGATACTGCGTTCCTCGCCGCACTCGACCTGCCGATGCTGTCCGGACGGCGATTCGGGCCGGACGATGTGGGGCCGGACGCACGCGCCGTCGTCGTCGATCGCATGTTCGCCCAGCGGGTGATCGGTGACGACAACGTCCTTGGGCGCCGCATACGGACGGTGCGCCGGACGAGCGACTACAGGTGCGGTCAGCAGCCGAAAGAAGGGTACGCCTGTGCTCCCGTTCCCGGTACGTCGCGGCTGGAGTCCGGACCATGGCTGGAGATCGTCGGGGTCATGCCGGCGATTCGCGCTGCAGAATGACTTTGATCCGCTCGTCCCACGCATGTACCGGCCGCTGGACCTCGCGACGCGCGTCGGGCGTGACGCTCGTCGCTCTCGGTCCGGACCAGGAGCAGTTCCACCGCTCGCCTTCTCCCCACGCCTCAGGGGCATCGCGACGTCGGTGGACCCGGCGCTGCAGCTTCAGGATGTGAAGAGCTACGCTGCCGCCCGCCGGGAGACGCAGGAGGCGCTGCTCGCCCTCGCGTTCGTGGTCGTTGCGGTGACGGCGAGCGTGCTGCTGCTCTCCGCCGGCGGGATCTATGCGATGATGTCGTTCACCGTCGTCAGGCGGCGACGCGAGATCGGGATCCGTCTCGCGCTCGGTGCCGATCCGCGGCGCCTGCTCACGGGGATCTTCGCGCGGGCAGCGGCGCAGCTCGGCGCCGGCGCATTCGTGGGACTGCTCCTGGCGACGGCGATCGTTGGCCCGTCGGAAGGGCGCATCCTGCTGCTGTTGCCGGTGGTGGCAACGATCATGGTGATCGTCGGCCTGCTCGCCGCCGTGGGACCGGCGCGCCGCGGCCTCGCCGTGCAGCCCACGGAGACGCTGCGCGAGGAGTAGCGGCCGCGATCGAGCTAGCCTGCCTGGTCGCGGCGTTTGCGCGATGACACCTTGAACAGGATCAACAGTCCCGCGATGGCCGCGAGCAGCATGTTGTACACGACACCCTGCGGCCTGCCTTCGACGTGCCCGTACGTCCTGACCGCTTCCTCGGCCGGCCCCTTCTGCACGATCCATGTCCGGAATGGGAATCCGTACGCCTGCTCAGCGAGTCGCATGGGCTGCCGCTCTCGAGGCACGCCTGGCTTGGACACCGTGTGCGTCACGACGCGCTCGGGGCGGGGAATTGCCGATATGGCGCCTCCGGTGAGAAGCGAGAGGGAGAACACGAGCACGACGGCCCCGACGCGCCGGCGGTGAGTCCGGCCGGAGATCGGAGTGGCGCCCGGATTCGCCGCGGCCACGGCCGCGCGCTCATCGGGGGCGTCGCTGATCCTGCTGCGACGGTCGCGCAGGTCGGAAGGGCGGTCGGTCACAGTGGCATCATGGTTCGCCGACTGATGCGTGGCGAGGCAGGCGCCGCTTCGACTCGCCCGCACGCGCCCTCATGGCTTCTGACGACCCGACGGAACGTCACAGATCCCGCCTGCGGAACGCCAGGAACGCCACCCCGACGAATACCGCCGTCCACGCCAGGGGCAGTCCGATCACCTTGCGCATGTCGACATCGAGTGGCGGCAGGGCCTGCCCCATCGATGCGGCGATGGCGTTGGCCCGTTCGACGAATGCGTGGTGCCAGATGCGCGGCTCGAGCGGTGCGCGGAGTGCGCCCACCGGCAGGTACGGCGCAACCGCGTCCGCCGTCTCGGTGCTCCCGAATCGCCTGATCATCAACAGGACAAGCTGCTCGAGGAACGCGAACCAGAGGAAGAAGACCCCGATGGCGCCGCCGGTGCTGCGCAGGATCATGGCGAGCATCAGCGCCATGCTGGCGAAGCCGAGGGTGCCCAGTGCGAAGCCGGCAAACACCTTCAGGTCGTCAAGCGAGAGGAGAGGTGCGTGCGGGTCGGGTGCGGGATATTGGATGCTGCGCCGCGACTGCCGCAGGTCGCGCACCGCCTCGCGCAGTGCCGCCTGCGCGGAGTCCACCCGACGCATGGCGGCCGCCTGCGCGCTGTCCATTGGCACCCGCGCGCGGCCGCCCGCGGATGCCCCGATCGAAACCGGACCTGCCGCTGCAGACGACCGTGCCGTCGAGTCGGTGGTGGACGTCGACACCTCGGCGGGGGTCGCACCGAACACCCTGCCGTAAGCCGCGGTGCCCGTGGCGATGGTGAACGGCACGACAAGGAAGGCGGCCATCACGAGGAGCATCATCAGCACCTTCGCGGCGAAGAACTGCTCCCGCGACAGCCCGTCGATCACGTTCTGCCGGGCCGTGCGCCACGAGAACTCGCTCGTCACCAGCATCACGAGCGCCAGCGCCAGGAAGAATGCCGGCATCACGTTCAGCGCGCCGCCGGCCATCGCCCAGGAATAGGGGGCAACGAACGGCGCACCGTCGCCGCGGCGACCCTGCACGAAGGTGCCGATGATGACCATGGAGGATACGAGGGCCATGAACACCAGCGTCACCCAGAAGGCGCGGCGCCGCACGGTCTTGATGAACTCGATGCGCACCAGCGTGGCGATCTTCATGCCGCACCTCCCACGTCGGGCGCCGTCGCTTCCATGAATGCGTCCTCGAGCGTGCGGCGTTCGATGGCGAGATGCGAAAGCACGACGCCGTGATCGTGAGCGAATCGGTTCAGGCTCGGCCAGGTCGTCGTCGGCGAGGTGCACGAACAGGCCGTCACCGCGTTCCTCGCTGCCCGTCGCCGCGGGGTATTCCGCCACGATGCGCCGCAGCGCTTCTGCATCCGCGGCCGACACCGAGGCGACGATGGCCCCGGCGACGAGGTCTCGCACGGCGCTCTGCCTGACGACCTTGCCCTGGCGGAGGATGGCGACGTGCGTGCACGTCCGCTCGACCTCCGAGAGGAGATGGCTCGACAGGAAGATCGTGGCGCCGCGGGCCGCGAGGGCGAGGATGATCTCGCGCACCTCACGCATGCCCTCCGGGTCGAGCCCGTTGGCCGGCTCGTCGAGGATGATGAGCTCCGGGTCGCCGAGCATGGTGGCGGCCAGTGCCAGGCGCTGCTTCATGCCGAGCGAGTACTTGCCGAAGGCGTCCCGCTGCCGGCCGCCCAGCCCGACGGTGTCGAGCGCCTCGGGGATGCGCTGCTCGTCGACGCCCTTGATGCGGGCGGCGATGCGGAGGTTGTCGCGGCCGCTCAGGTACGGGTAGAAGTTCGGCGTCTCCAGCGTGGCGCCGATGCGCCGGCGGTCGGCGTGCCGCTCCTCGCGGCCGGCGTGCCCGAACAGGGTGAACGTGCCGTCGGTGGGCGTGATGATGCCGAGCAGCATGCCGATGGTGGTCGTCTTCCCGCTGCCGTTCGGCCCGAGGAATCCGAAGACCTGGCCCTTCTCCACCGCGAATGACACGTGGTCCACGGCGGTGAGGCGGCCGTACCGCTTGGTCAGGCCGTGCGTCTCGAGGATGCTCATGGCAAGAGGGAACGGGCGGGGGCGTGCGCCGGTTTCGCCGGCGCGGCTTCGGCAACGCTACTTGACGAGTGGGTTGACCGCAAATCGCGGTGTGGGGACAGCGCTGCCTCCAGACGCACGGGTCGCTCGCCAACTGGCACCCGCACATCCATATGATTGCGACCGACGGGGGGTTCCGGCCCGATGGCACCTTCGTGCCGTGGCCCGCGCACGACACGACCGCGCTCACGGAAGCCTTTCGCCGCGCGGTGCTCCGGCTCTTCGTCCGGCGCGGGCTGTTCGAGCGCGAGGACGCCGAGGCGATGCTGGCCTGGCCCCACGCGGGGTTTCACGTGCACGATGCCGTGCTCGTACCCGACGGTGACACCGCGTTCGCGCTCCGCCTCGCGCGCTACTGCGCGCGGAATCCCGTGGCGCTCGAGCGCCTCGCGTACGAGGCGAGTGCGCGCCACGTGCGCTATCGCTCGGACAAGGCGGACGGCCCCACCGCGGGCACCGAGATCGTCGATCCGTTGGAGTTCCTCGCCCGCGTGACGGCGCACATTCCCAACAAGCACCAGGTCATGACTCGCTACTACGGCTACTACGCCAATCGTGTGCGCGGCGCGCGGCGCCGGCGTGAGCACGCCTGCGGTCGGCCCCCCGCCCGTGGCCGAGCCGGTGCCGCTCCCGCTCCGCGAGGCGCGGCGGCGCTGGGCGGAGCTCTTGCGGCAGATCTTCGAGGTCGATCCGCTACGGTGCCCGCAGTGCGGCGCCGCGATGCGGATCGTCGCTTTCATCACGCAGCGCGCGGTGATCGATCGGATCCTCGATCACCTCCGCCGCGCCCGGGACTCGGCGCGCGGGCCGCCGAAGACGCCGCCAAGTCCGGCGCGCCGGGCACCGGCGCTTCTCGAAAGCCCGCCTGAGCCGTGCCGCGCGCCGCCCCCTCCGTTCGTCGCTGAGCTGATTCCCCGCCGCCCTCCGCGGGGACGCGTGGGCTGCGCGGGAATTCCGACGAGCGCTCACCCCCGTCGCGGACGCCGATCCGCCCCGCCCGCCGACCGTGTCCGGCGACGCCGACCCGCCGCAGCTCCGCCCCCGGGCGCGGCCCGGACGCCGAAGCCGACGACCGGGTGACGCTGCCTCGCCGCCGCACTGCCCACGCGTGCGACGGCGGGGGCGATTCAAGTTCCTATCCCTAGAGTCCGTTCGATGGCCACTAGCCGTCCTGAGGCGACTGCACGAATCACCGCAGGACTGTGTGCACTTGTCAGCTTCTGCCAAGTGGGCGCCCCTGTGGTCGCCCAAGAATGCCGTGCATCGGGTGGCGACGGCGAGTTGCATCGAATGCAAACTGCAGGTGCACGCAGCTGCGGTGCTAAGAGACCGTCAAGATAGCGCGACCCAGGTGCCCAGTCTGCACTCCGTCGTGCGCGTGCCGGATGGGAACCTCCTGATGACGTGTGGCAGTTCTCGTGCAGACCTCATCGTGGCGGACAACAAAGGAGTCGTAGCGAAACACCTGACACGACATGAGAACTTCCTTCCGCCGACACTTCGTCTCTTCTGGGCTGCTGTAGATCGCGACAGTCCGAAGTTGTATTCCGGAACGGCCGGTCGCATCGTGCAACTCTCGCCCGACCTCTCGACGGGTACGACGACGAGCATGTTTCTCGGCGGTATTCGCCAGCTCGCGGTCCTTCGCGACGGCGCAGTTCTCACGGCCTTCGTCGACAGGTCACCTGAATTCGCCGGGTTGCCACTCAAACGCTTCAAGCCGGACGGAACCTTGCGGAAAGCGTTTGGCGGCACTGAAAACGGGTATTTCATTGCCGACTCCGCCGACGCTCTCCGGCGTGCGATTGCTCCGGCAAAAGACTCGGGCTTCTTCGCAGCGTGGGTGCACGAATACCGCATCGAGTACTGGGATGAGACTCCATCGCGCGTGTTCACAATCATACGCGACGTCGACCGGTTCAGCGGGGAGCAACTTCCGCGGGCCGTTTCGCCAACGACACCGCCGAGTGCTGCCATCGTCAGCATCAGGCAGGATAAGCGCGGCCTGCTGTGGGTCGTTTGCGCTGTGCCTTCACCCGCCTGGAGATCAACACTACGACGGGTGGTGGTTGGTGCAGACACGGTCTTAGCAGCTTCGACCATTTGACAAGGCCGACAAGAGCGTTGTGGAGGTCTTCGATCCGGTTAACGCGCGCCTGCTCGTGTCAACGAGTTCCGGCGTTCATCGTGTCACAGCCCGATGACGACCTCTTCCTCGCCCAACGGGTGGGCGAGGACGGCAGCTACAATGTGGACTTCTTGGCTGCCTCGTTCGACGGCGGCAAGTTCCCCCAACGGAGGGGACCATAATGCGCGTCACGTTTCGTCTGAAGCCTCTGTTCGTGCTCGTGGCGGCTGCTTCTGTGCTTGCCGCCCCGAGACGGCCCGCGCGGAGGACTGTCGCTCGGAGTGCCAGGACTTCTGCGGATTCGGCGAACGCTTCTTCGATGATCCGATTCTCGGCAATGCCAACAGCGACGTGTGGCCGACGCACGCGTGCGTCCTGTCCTTGCCGTGCTTCACGTCGGGTGGCTGCAATGTGACCTCCGCGCCACGCATGACTCCAGCCGAGATCAGACGTCTGGTGGCAGCTGTGGAGACCAATGATGTGGGTTTCGTCGCCGAGCAGCTGCGGACGGACAAGCGCCTTCATATTACAGGCCGACAGGCAGGCGCTTCAGATTCTCGGGTGCGGAGAAACCGTCGCGGCAAGCATTCCGGCTAAGATCAGCGCTGATGGTAGCGCTGAACGCAGTGAACAAGAGTCAGGTGTTGGCAGTGGGAACCGGGCAGACACCGATAGTCCGGCGCGGTGCCAAGGAAGGACTGCGTCTCGTCCACTCGACAGCACCGCGTACTCAGTAAGCAAGACGTGTAGCACCGCGAAGCCAGGGGTTTCGCGGTGCTTTCGCGTTGTTGCGATAGTGGCTAGCGCCCGTCAAGTTGTTGGTGACCTTCAATGAAGGGCGGCGTGACGCGCTACTGATGAAGTTCCATCGAGAGCGTCAACCTGTCGCGGGCAGGACTTGGGACTAGGCTAGCCTTGGCAACCGGGAGACGTGATGCGGCTCGAGATTCGAGAGGCTCTACGGCTGCTGCGCCGTAGCCTGTTCTTCACCATTACAAGCAGCCTGTCGTTAGCCCTGGGAATCGGGGCCTTTCTGCTCTGCTCCAGCGCCCTGGCTTCCTTTCGCGTATCGCGCCTTCCCTATCCGCGATCGGAACAGCTGGTGACGCTTGCCACTGTTCGCGGCTCCCAGACCACCGCTGCGAGACCTGGCGTCCGTGCGGAAACATATCGCGCCATTCAGTCGATGCGGTCCATCTTCACCGGCTCCGCGGTGTGGGGAATGCGGTTTCCGGCGCCAGTCGAGATGGCCGGGGTCCTGAAGCGTGTAGGGGTCGGGTATCTGTCGGTAGGCTTCGAGGACGTCTTCCGGCAACATCCGATACTCGGCAGGGGCTTTCTCCCAAGTGATTCGGTGGCAAATGCAGCACCGGTTGCGCTTCTGAGCTTCGAATTGTGGCACACGGCCTTCTCAGCTGATTCAGCTGTGCTCGGAGCCTGGATCAACATCGCCGGCGTGCGTCATCTGGTCATAGGCGTCATGCCGAGAGGCTTCGATTTTCCGTACTCATCTCGGGCCTGGCGAGTTGCTCGAGTAGGTGACTCAGCTCGTGAGCTCAACGTTATCGCCCGACTGAGTGATGGTGTCACGCTGGAAGAGGCAAACCTGACACTGGCGCGGTTGTCCGAAAGCAGGTTGGGCGATGTCGCGCGTTCCTCTGGAGCGGGAGTGCCCAGCAGGGTGCGGGCCTTCGAGCTGCGCAAGCTCTACACGCTCGGTGAATCGGGGAGCGCTATTGCCGGTGCGGCGACGGTTGCAGGTGTTGCAGTTCTTCTGGTTCTCGCGCTCGCCAGCACGAATCTGCTCGGTCTGTCTCTCACCCGAAATCTCGGCCGGGAATCCTCACTCGCCGCTCGCACGGCACTTGGGGCTCAGCCGAGTCGCCCGGTGCGGCTGGCGACCATCGAGAGCGGCAGCATTCTCTTGGTGTCCCTGGCGCTGGCGATCATTGGAGCATATGGCGCAGCGTTTCTGCTAAAGAGCCAGCTTCCGCTACTGCCAAGCTGGGTTTCGTTTTCCCCAAACCGGTATTCCATAACCGCTGCACTCATCGTTTCCGTCATCGTCACCGTCGGGATCGGCGCTTTTGTCGGAAGCCGGGTCAGCCGGATAGACGTCACGACCGTACTCGCTGGTGGAGCACATACCGTAACATCACCGAAAGGTCTTCGACGCGCGCAGTTGTCGGTGACGGTGCTGCAGTTGGGTCTGGCCAGCAGCTTCCTTCTGATGGCTCTTTGGACCGAAGAACAGAGCACTCGTATCCGGCGTGCCGACTCGCCGACGGGATCGCAGCAGCTGGCTGTTGGCGTGTTGCAGCCGCGCACGGGAGGGCGACTGAGCTTGGTGTCGCTGCTGCAGCAGCGAGTGGTTCCGCTGCTGTCTGCGGGCCCTGAGGTGGTCAGCGCTTCGGCGGTACAGTATGAGAATCTTGCGATTGAGAACCTGGTTCCTTCCAGCGAGGTTCAGTCGGGTCAGCCCGTTTCGCGCAGCGGTGCGGTAATCCTGGCTGAGGTCGGGGACGGCTACTTCAGGACACGACCTACACGTCTATTGGCGGGTCGAGTGCTCGGTAGTGAGGACTTGGGGATGATGACTGCAGTTGTAGATAGCACCGCCGCTCGACAGCTTCACCTGGGGCCAGCTCCAGTTGGAAGCCAGCTTCGACTGCGAATGCCGCACGCCGCAGACACATCGACTTACTGGCTCGACATTGTCGGAGTGGTGGAGTCGTCCCGACACGAGGCGAATGCCTCAGCTCAGACTGGAACGGTCTACGCGCGCGGGATTCACGCAACGCAGTGGGCCGCCGTGTACATTGCCCTGCGCCCTGCCGGCGCCTCGAACCGAAAGTTCTTACTGCCGCCGCGGGTTGGGAAGCGCTACGAGGACGGCCTTGCGCAACTCCCGGCGGACGCCGCGTACGCCGCGCCGATCGAGTCCTTGGAGTCGTACTTGGAGTCCCCCTCTTCAAGATTGCTGCGCGGAGCGGGCGTCTATTTCGCATTTCTCACTTCGGTAGCGATCTTGTTAGGACTGATCGGCTTCTACGCCGTCGTCTCGATCGGCTGGACGCAACGGCGTCGTGAATTCGCAATTCGGAGTGCCTGCGGAGCGAGCCCCATGCGTCTGATCGGCTCCGCTCTGCACGATGCGCTCTCGGCCTATGCCGTTGGTACCGCGCTAGGTGCGCTGTTGGCATGGACGATGATCGTACTTGCCAAGAATACGCTTGGTAACGTGGACGATCCGAGCGTTCGAACGCTTCTGGTTGGTGCCGCACTTCCGTTGGGTGCGTGTTGCCTCGCGGTTTCGAGGCTCTTATGGCGAATTCGGGATGTCGATCACAACGCCATCCTGCGTTCCAGCTAGGTGGCCGCTCCTTACAATCTGTCTCCCAATGGCTGTCGCGCTGTCGTGCACGATGCCGTGCTCGTACCCGACGGTGACACCGCGTTCGCACTCCGCCTAACGCGCTCCTGCGCGCGGAATCCCGTGGCGCTCGAGCGCCTCGAGTACGACGCGAGTGCGCCCCACGTGCGCTCTCGCTTCGACAAGTCAGACGGCCCCACGGCGGGCACCGAGACGGTCGATCCGTTGGAGTTCCTCGCGCGCGTGACGGCGCACATTCCGAACAAGCACCAAGTGATGATGCGCTACTATGAGCCAGCGGCATCTCGTGCGCTCATCTTCAGGTTTCCACCCTGCAACAGCCGAACGGCTCGTCCCGGGAGCCCTGCCGCCGTGCCAGCGCTTCATCGGCTTCCTGATTCGGGTCGCTCGACAACGGACCAGGCCTTCCTGCGCGCCGGCATGACGATCCACCGTCGGCCAAGCAGTCCCATGCCGGCGGCCACCGGCAGCGCGACAAGCGCATACACCGCCGAGGGCAGCGCCATCGTGTCGTCGCCCATCAGCGCCACGGCCACGAACGTGCCGGTGGCGGCATTCTGAAGGCCGACTTCGATCGCAACCGTCACCGCGGCGGAAGCCGGGAGCCTCGCGGCTCGGGCGAGGCCGGCGCCGGCCGCCGTGGCGGCCAGGTTCAAGCCGATCACGGTCGGACCCAGCGTGCGGAAACCGGCGCGCAGCGCGTCGAGGCTCTGCGCCACGATGACGGCGATGACCACCAGGAAGAGGACCGTGGAGAGCAGCCGGACGGATTTCTCCGCAATCGCCGCGTTGGTTCCGAGCCTTCGACGGACCGCCATTCCCGCGACGATCGGCAGGATGGACACCGCCACGAGCCGCGCCATCGTCGGCACGAGGGGCAGTTGGCCCCTCAGGCGGCCGAGGGACCATGCGTCGGCCATCCAGCCGCAGAGCAGCGGGATCGAAAAGGGCGTCACGAGGCTGGAAATCGCGGTCAGGCTGACTGACAGCGCGACGTCGGCCCGAACCAGACTGCAAATCACATTGGAGAGAACGCCGCCGGGGGACAGCGCGAGGACCACGACCCCGGCTGCCAGGCGCGGTTCGAGCCCGGAAAGCTGTACCGCGAGCACGCCGAGTGCCGGCAGAAGCAGGAGCTGCCCCGCCAGTCCGACCGCCAGCGCGCGCGGCGCCTCGAGCACCCGCCCGAAGTCGGACACCTGGAGCGCCAGGCCGAGGCCGAGCATGAGCACGACGAGGGCCGCCGGAACGAGGGCGGCAGCCAGGCCTGTTTCATTCATCGCGGCGTGTCAGCACGTTCCCACCGCGATCAGCACGTCGGTCGCGAACGTGGCGGGCCCCGTGCCATGGGCCTCCTCGACGAGGCGGACGAACGCGGCTCCGGCAGCCTCGAGCTTCTCCCGCGGAATTGCCGCGACGGCGGCCGCGACGGGCGGCGCCACGGCGGGCCCCCACCGCCGCCAGAACTCAGATGGATCGTGGACCATCCAGGGGACACTGGCGGTCTCGACGTGCACGTCGCGGAAGCCGGCTTCGTTCAGGGCTGTCCGGAGGCCGTCCCGATGCGACCGCGCTTCGAAGGGAAGCGGCGCGGCTGCGGGCGTCGCGCCGACCGAGCCGAGCGCCCGAAAGATGGTCCGCCACAGGGTCGATTCGCGTGGCGTCGCCATCGCGGTTACCACGGCCCCTGCGCCCGCGCGGAGCACCCGCCGCATCTCGCGGAGGCCTTGCATCGGGTCGTCGAAGAGGATGACCGCAAGGTTCGACGCGGCGCAGTCGAACGTCGCATCGGCGAAGGCGAGAGCCATGCCGTCCATCACTCGCGTCTCGACGTCCGCGTCCCCGCGGCACTTCGCTTCGAGTCGGCGCAGCATGCCCGGCGACCTGTCGACGGCCGTCACCCGAACGCCGGCGCGACGGGCTCGAACGGTGAAGGACCCGGTCCCGGCCGCGAGGTCGAGGAGGTGGTCCCCGGGCCGCGGGCGAAGCGCGTCGAGCGCGACCGCGGCGACGGCGGCG
The DNA here is from genome assembly GCA_963761075.1 of uncultured Gemmatimonadaceae bacterium. GTDB lineage: Bacteria > Gemmatimonadota > Gemmatimonadetes > Gemmatimonadales > Gemmatimonadaceae > CAVXFN01. The sequence goes on along the minus strand of CAVXFN010000004.1, from coordinate 3,225,928 downwards.
CTGAAACCGGCGAACATCGCCTCGTAGTCGTCCGCGAGACGGCCCCAGAAGTCCGCGCCCGGCTCCTGCGCGGCCTTCGGGTCGATTCGGCGTGCAGCTTCTGGTGAATCGTTCATGCGGCTGATCTTCCAGCCGCAGCCGCGAGGGAACAATCGCTGAAAGCTGGGATTTTCGGGCTCAGGCATCCCAGGATCCCGTCAGTGCCTCGAGATCCTGAGTGCGCTGGCCGATCAGGCCCCGCTCAGCCCCCGCTGGAGGGCGTAGCGCACCGCCTCGGCGCGGCGCTGCGTGCCGGTCTTCGCGTAGATGTGCGAGAGGTGCCGGGTCACGGTGTTCACGCTGATGAAGAGACGCTCGGCGATCTCGCCGTTGGTGGCGCCCCTTGGCGAGCAGGTCGAGGACCTCCGCTCTCGCGCAACGTGAGGTCCTCGAGGCCGCCGCCCTCGCCCTGGCCGCGCCGACGAAGCCTCGATGCGCCGCGATGCACGCCTCGTCCGGGGGCCGCCCGCTCCCTGCCGCAGACAGGAAGCGCGCCCCGGGAATCGCCCTCGCCAGCTCGCGGCTCCGCTCCTCGGCTGGCGAGAGAGTTGTAGGGGTCGTGCATGACGAGAGTGGCCGCACGGACCCGTTCCAGCTCTGCCGTCACGTCCCAGCCGCGTCGGGCGACGGAGGTAGGCCAGGAACTCCTCCTGGGTCGTCGCCGTCGCGGACGACGCTCGCCCAGCGCCGGGCCTCGTCGCCGTTGCGCCACCCGAGCGCCGCATGGGAGAGCGATTCGGTGAAGAGCTCCCAGTCGGCGGCCGCCATCTGGAAGAGCGAGCCCAGGCGCGGATTCCCCTTCGAGGCGTCGCGCGGGGCCGCGGTCCAGAGGGCGAGATGGGACACGCGCTCCGGTCGGCGCGCCGCGTAGGCGATGGCGGGCATGCCTCCGGCGATCCAGCCCAGCAGGACGAAGCGGTCCGCGCCGACGGCGTCCGCGACCGACTCGATGTCGGTGACCATGTCGTCGATGGACTGGGAGACGACGCCGCGGCTCGAGAGCCCCCCTCCGCGATGGTCGTAGCGCACGAGGGTGAAGCGACGCGCCAGCGCCTCGTACCATCTCCGCATGCTCGTCGACCGACCACTCCGAGCGCAGGTGTCCGAGCTGGACGTTGGGCGTGTGGAGCAGCACCGGGCCGCGGCCGAGCGTCCAGTAGGCGATAGCGAGACCGTCATCGCGACGGACGTATCGGATCGCCGGGACAGTCGACCTATCCGGAGGCATCATCGATACTCCGCTCGCGGCGTCAGCTCAGTCTTCCTTCCACGGATTCGTCGCGAAGACGGCCAGCTCGGGCCACAGCGCCCGGCGCGGCATGTCGAGCGCCGCCATGATCGTCGCCGCGATGTCGTCGGCGTACAGCTTGTTCGGGTTGTTGCGGCCGGCCCGGCCGCCGAAGTTCGTCTGGACCTCGGACGGACAGATCGAGATCACGCGGATGCTGTGCGGCCGCAGCTCCGCCTGCCAGCACTGGCTGATGCCTCGCACCGCCCACTTGCTGGCGGCATAGGGCGTCGCGGTGGCGCCCCCTTTCATGCCGGACGTCGAGGCGATGTTCACGATGTCGCCGGAGCCGCGCGCCTTCATCTGCGGGACGACGCGATTGGTGATGTCGACCAGGCCGAACACGTTGGTCTCGAACATCTCCTTCATCTGCTTCACGTCCAGATCGCCGATCTCGGCGCGGTAGGCGTACGCCGCGTTGTTGACGAGGACGTCGATGCCGCCCATCCGCTCCTCGCAGGCCTTGACCGTCCTGGCATTGTCCTCGCCGCTGGTGACGTCTGCGCGCAGCCCGACGGCCCCGGTCTTCTGCGCCACTTCGTCGATGAGCGCCTGATTGCGGCCGGTGAAGACCACCTGGCGGCCCGCCTTGCGCGCCGCCTCGACCACAGCCGCGCCGATCCCCTGACTGCCGCCGGTAACGAGAAAACGAGCTGATGACATTCGCACAACCCCGGAATGCGGAGGCCGCCGTCCATCGGCGGCCGGTTCGTGGGAGAAGGGTAACACTTCTCCCACGAACCGGTCGCCAGCGCGGCCAGCCTTCCTGCGGCGGGCCGGGCGTCAGCTTCAGCGCGTTCTGAAAGCAGACTGGACGATCGCATTCCCGCACAGATACGAAACGCCTTGACTCGGCCGAACGGCTCTTTCTTTTCCATCGTCACCACGCGACTGCGCTCCAGGCGTTGCAGCGGGCCGAGCAGTCGCACCACCGGAGGATTGCCGGGTGCGCGGAGCCCGTCGACGCACCGCGAACGCCGACTACTCGCTGCGCAGACTGGTCGCCGGGTCGATGCGCACGACGCGGCGGGCCGGCACCCACGCGGCGGCTGACGCCGCGACGAGGAGAAGGGCCACCATCGCCGCGAGTGTCGCCGTGTCGGTGGGACCGATGGCGAACAGCATCGGTTCGAGCAGGCGCGTGAGGACGGCGGCCGCCGCCGTGCCGATTGCAGCGCCCGCGGCGGCCGGCACCAGGCTGGCCGTCATGACCGGCCCGACGATCTGGCCCGGCTGCGCCCCGAGGGCCAGGCGCACGCCAAGCTCCTGCTCCCGCTCGCCGACCGAGTGGCTCACGACGCCGCAGATGCCGAAGACGCAGAGCCCCAGCGCGAGCAGGGCGAACCCGCTGGCGAGCCGGATGGCGAAGCGCCGCCGCGCCGCGTTTTCCGCATAGAGCGCATCCACCGTCTTGAACGTCAGCAGGGGCAGGTCGGCATCGATGCTCCAGACCGCCGCGCGGATCGACGAGGCGAGCGACGCGGGCGCGACGCCCGGGCGCGCGCGGACCACGAGCACCTCCCACGACAACCGGGTCCAGTTGCTCCTCCGCTGCTCGCAGGTCAGGAAGACCCGTCGGCGGCGTGGCAGCTCGTCCAGCCCGTCATCCCTGGTGTCGCCAACCACCCCGACGATCTCGTACCAGGGCCCCCCGGCGCCGACGAAGCTGATGTGATGCCCGAGGGCGGTGGAGCCGGCCCCGAAGCGATTGGGCGAGTGCCCGGTCGACGACGACGGCCGGCGGCGCGCCCCGACGATCCCGCGCGTCCAGCGTCCGGCCCTGCAGCACCGGCACCTTCAGCGCGTCGAAATAGCCGGGCGACACGGCGAGGAGCGGCACCGGATCCTCGCGTCCGCTGGGGTTCTTCGCGGGCCTGCCTTCGATGGCGAAGCTGAAGGTCATCGAATCGCCGCTGAGCGGCGGATCGCTGGCCAGCACCGCGGCTCCGACGCCCGGCAACGCGCGGATCCGCTCGAGCAGCGCGTGGTGGAACGCTCCCGTGCGCCGCCTGCGTGCTGTACCGCGCCCGCGGCAGGTCGAGCCCCGCCTCGATCAGGCGGTGCGGATCGAAGCCGTAGTCGACGGCGGCTATTCCAGCTTAGACCTGTCTCCAAACGGGGCCAACGTCAATGTCACGAGCCGATGGATCACCCGACCGCCGCCGGGCAGAAATCCCGTGACCAGCGTGCAGCGGAGTCCGCCGGCGCCGGAAGATCCGGCGTCCGGGTTTCACGCGCCTGCGTCGCGCCGCATCCGTGCGAACTCGATCCACGTAAGCACAATCACGATGACGTCGAGGACGGAGAGCGCCAGCAGGGCTATTGACCGAGTCCCCGCGTACCGGTAGAGCTGGTACGCCAGAAAAAGGGCGAAGACGACGATCGCCACCGGGTACGCCCGGTGCCGACGGCGCAGCAGGGCCGCGACGAGCCCCACTTTCACGACGCCGTGTCCAATGAGATAGACCGCACCGAACACGCCGGTGCTCGCCGCGAGTGTGTGCGCGTGCGCCAGGATGTAGCGGGCGATCGCGTCGTGCGGGTCCTCGCTGAGCTCGTGCACGGTGAGGAGACCGGCGATGCGCTGCAGCTGGGCCGGCGTGACGAAGAAGAGCAGGACGCCCGCGGCCGACTCGACCACGCCGTCGAGTCCCTTGATGAGCACGCCGAGCGCGAATGCGCGATGGACGAACCGCCTGGCGAGTCGCATGTCGCAGGATAGCGCCGCGCCGCCGCCGTCCCGCGGCGCGGTCGGCCGTCACGCCGCCTGGTACGGCGCTGCCGATGCCCGGGGAGGCGCGCCTAACGGCATGGTGAGGTGGTCGCTCCCGGTCGCTCGCTTCCCGCAGCCACGCTGCCCGGCGGTGGCGTGCCGCTGCCAACCGTGTTCACCCGAATGGACCGAACGGCCTCCTGTGCGCGGCGTTCGCGCACGAGCTGCGCCACCTTGTGCCGCGCCACCTCCGCCGGCGAGTAGGTCCAGCGGGAGAAGCGTGGCCATCAACGCCGTTGCGAACGATTCGTCGTTCGTCTCGTAGACGACCGCGGTCGAGGTGTCGGGATGACCCAGGGAATCAACGATGAACTCGAGCGTCGCTTCGAGGCACCTCTTCCCCGGCGGTGCCTTGATGCGCGGCGCGACCGCCCGGCGCAGCTTCGCCGGCTTGTCGACGTCGCAGTCCCGACGCACGGCCGTCCCGGGGCAAAGCGCGCGAAGGATGCCGAGTCGACGCTACAGGAGCGGGACGGGTCTTGTGCAGCGAGCGGGCGGAAGGGCGCGATGCAGAGCAGCGGCAGCCCGACCGCAAGCGAGGTTTTCATGGCGGCACCTCCCCTGGGCATTACGCGCCTGGACCCGTCCCGCTGTCGTGCGCGGAGGGCCGGAGCTTCAGGACGATAGCGTTCCAGGTCCCGGGCCGCCACGCCCACGTCCGACGAGACTTCTGCGCCAACGGGAGGTTCGTCTCGTGGCCGGCGCACGGCACCGCCGCGCTCACGGGAGCCTTCCGCCGCGACGTGCTCCGGCTCTTTGTGCGGCGCGGGTTATTCGGGCGCGATCGCGCCGAGGCGATGCTGGCCTGGCCCCACTCGGCGCTTCACGCGCACGACGCCGTGCTCGTGCCGGACGGCGACACCGCGTTCGCGCTCCGCCTCGCGCGCTGCTGCGCGCGGAACGCTGCGGCAGATCGTCGAGGTCGATCCGCTCCGCTGTCCCGGGTGCGGGGCCACGATGCGCATCGTCGCGTTCATTACCCGGCGCGCGGTGATCGAAAACTCGGATCCTCCATCACCTCCGCCGCCCACGGGAATCGGCGCGCGGGCCGTCGCAGACGCCGCCAGGTCCGTCGCGCCGCGCACAGGTCTTCCCGCTGCCGTTCGGCCCGAGGACCCGAAGACCTGGCCCTTCTCCACCGCCAATGACACGTGATCCACGGCGGTGAGGCGGCCGTACCGCCAGCTCCCTGTTCGGCGCCCCGGCGGACGATGGCGCGGACCCGGAAGGCGAGGTGGTTCAGGCAGTCCCACATGGCTCCTCGTCACTCGGCCGCGAGGATCAGTGCGATGCCGCGCGCGAGACGCTGCCAATGGGCGGTCTCTTCGGCCAGGCGGCGCGATCCCGCGGCCGTGCATCGGCTGAATGGCGAGCAGCCGCAGGATCAGCATGTCGGCGGTGCCGCGAATGATGTCGGTGGATCCCGTGCCCATCACGCCTCCGGACGTGGCGACCTCTCACTTATTGAGGGCTTCTGATGCCACTCGGATACCCGGAGCGTGCGGACCGTTGGCGGGCGGCCCGGACCCGGTGCACGATTCCCTAGCAGTGTCGCGGAGCCTGCAGGTCGGGCCCGACTGCGCCACCCTCTTCCGGATGACGCTGGCACAAGGTGCCCCGGCCATCTCGCTTGCAGCGGCTGCCGCAGGCTCTAAGTTGGGGTGCCCGGCCTGCTGCGATTCGCTGACTTCAGCCGACAATTGACATGCACCGGTCGATGCGAGTCATCACCTGCGTAGAGGCCGTCCTGGCGCTTGCCGCGTGGCGGCGACGGTCCTCGCCCAATCCGACGGCAGCGCTGCAGTCGTCGGCCGCTGGGACCTGACGGTGACCGATGCGCGCGGCCGCTACCCCTCGTGGCTCGAAGTCACGCTCTCGGGAAACAGCACGCTGGTGGGCCGATTTGTGGGTCGAGTCGGCAGTGCCCGCCCGATCTCGCGCATCGACGCGAGCGGCGGTGCGATACGCTTCGCCATTCCGCCGCAATGGGATCGCGACACGGCCGACCTGCGTTTCGATGGCCACCTGGCCGCCGACCACCTCGAGGGCACGATCACGAATCCCGACGGCAGCGCCACAACCTTCACCGGCACGCGTGCGCCGCCCCTGATCCGCGCGACTCCGCAATGGGGCGAGCCGATCGCGCTGTTCGATGGCAGGACGCTGGCGGGCTGGAAGACGGAGCCGGGCTCCGGCCAATGGTCGGTGGCGAACGGCGTACTGACGAACGGGAAGAGCGGCGTGAACCTCGTCAGCGAGCGCACGTTCACGGACTTCAAGCTGCACGTCGAGTTTCGCTACGCGAACGGCGGCAACAGCGGCGTGTACCTGCGCGGGCGGTACGAGGTGCAGATCGAGGACAGCCCCCGGCGCGCGATCCCGCTGCCCGTCGACATCGGCGCGATCTATGGCTTCCTGCCGCCGAACGAGAACGCGGCGCTGGGTCCCGGCGCCTGGCAGGCATACGACATCACGCTCGTGGGCCGTCGCGTGACGGTCCTGCTCAACGGGGCGAACGATTATCGCCGACCAGCTCATCCCGGGACCGACCGGCGGCGCGATCGACAGCGACGAAGCGGCGCCAGGCCCGATCCTGCTGCAGGGGGACCACACCGTCATCGAATATCGCGCGGTGCGTACTACTCCCGCCCGTTAGCCTCGCCGCATCGTGGCCGGTGGCGCCTTGTTGTGGCGCCTTGTTGTGGCGCCTTGTGGCGGCGCACTGTGGCGGCGCACTGTGGCGGCGCCGTCTGGCGGCGCCGTCTGGCGGCGCCGTCTGGCGGCGCCTTGTGGCGGCGCCGCTGCACTTCTCCGGACGCCGTTCGTCAGCCCGCTCCGCCAGAACCGGGAGGTGATGCAACATGCCTCGTACCAGCATCGGTACCGAACGGGCGACGGCCCTGCTTCGCCAGGAGCACCTCGTCCGGGTGGCGTTCCGTGACGGTGACACGCCCTACCTGATCCCCCTGGGCTATGCCTGGGTCGGCGCTGCCTTGTATGGGGCGTGGGAGAACGAGGGCGGAAGACCGAACTCGCTGCGACTGGATCCGGTCGTCGCCTTCCAGGTCGATACCGCACTGCGCACCGGCCTTTTCGAATGGGAGAGCGTGACCGGAACGGGCGAGTTCTCGGTGGTCGACAACCAGCACGAGGCGCGAGCCGCGATGGCGGCGTTGCAGCCCTTCATGGCGCAAGCTCCTGATTGGTGGCGCGCCGAACAGGCGCCTCGAGTGGCACAGGGTGCCCTGATCGTCTGGCGGATCACTCCCTCGTCGGTTTCGGGGGTACGCTTCGCGCGGTGACGGTGAACCCGCGCCCCGGCGTGCGGCCTGATCAGGCGTGGAGGGCTGCAGCGCGTCGGGGAGGCGTACGGACGCGCCCGGTTTGGCGCGCGGGGAGTTCGCTCGTCCCTGCCTCATGGCCCTGACTTTCGCGGCGGGCCGTGCATCATCGATGCCGGTCACGACGAGACGGTGGCGTGGCGCAACGCACGGTGCCCACACCTCCCGGAGCTCCACTTGACGTCGCCGCGATGTGCTCGCCGCTCGAGGCGGCGATCTTCACAGGGTCACGAAGCTGTCCAGGCTCTCGCGCGGCGCCCGCACGACAGTGCATCCCGACGACGCGGCGACCCGACGCCCGCGCTGACGGCGGGGCGTCGGCGTCGGTTGCGCCGCACCGACGCGACCTCACGCTTCGACACGTCGCGCTGGTTCTCGTGGCGATGCTGCTGGCGTGCCGCCGATGATGCCGCCGCGCTGCCGGCGCCAGTGGCGTTCGTGCTCGTCACGCTGAACGCATCGACCGTGGGCCCGAGGGAACAGCCAGCGCGGTGGCGTCGCTGCGCGATGCCACGGGCGCCGAGCTTGTCGGTCGCCCGGTCGCCTGGTCCTCGTCCAACCGTCTGGTGGCGACGGTGGACAGCGGTGGGCGGGTCTCGGCGGCCGCCGGGACGGCGACCATCATCGCCCGGAGCAGCGCGGCGTCCGGGTCGGCGACGCTCACGGTGGTGAGCACGCCGCCGAACGTGGAGGTGACGGTCGCCTATCTCGCGCAGGTCGTGCAATGGAGTGACGGGTCGGTACCGCTGATCGCTGGCGGGAATCCGCGCTGCTCCGGGTGATCGGCCGGATCGACCGGCCGTTCGCGCCCGCGTACCATTCCCCGGGCGTGCGGATCGAGGTCTTCCACGACTCGACGCTCGTGCTTACCGATGAGCGTCCGCTCACGGGCTTCCTTGCACCGCTTCCGGGAGCGATACACGAAGTCGTCCTGCCGGCTGAACTGATCCAGCCCGGGCTTCGCTTCCGGGTGACCGTGAATGCCGATTCGAGTCCGCCAGAGGCGACGCTTCGCGACAACGAGTTCCCGCGATCCGGCGAGCCACGCGCCGTCGACGTGCGGGCGTTCCCGCCGCTCGACCTTCACTTCGTGCCGGTCAGTGCATCATCGTTTCCTGCGGGCGAAGTCAATGAAGGGAACGCCCCGGAGTACGAGGCGCGAATCTTCCACTCTTTCCCGTGTCGTCGATCGATGCGACCGTTGGGGCGCCAATCTCGGTCAACGTGACCGGCGCGAACGGGGAGGTGGCTAGCTGGGAACGGATGCTGGAATCGCTCAGCCTCGTGCGGCTGGTGGAAGGCTCGACGGCGTACTACGTCGGCATCGTCGCCTATGGCTCGCGGTTCAGCGGGTTCGCGTACGTCCCCGCGGATCCGCTCGATGTCGGCCCCGGTACGCACACGATGATGGTGAAGAGCGGCAGCCTGAACACGGTGGCGCACGAACTGGGCCACTCCATGGGTCGCCTGCATGCGCCCTGCGGCAACCCGGCGCAGCCGGATCCCGGGTATCCGTTTCCGGACGCCACCATCGGGGCTCCGGCTTCGACTTGTACCATTATGCGACGGCCGGCACGTTCCCGGCCGAGAAGCCCGGATCCGCCTGGTTCGATCTCATGAGCTATTGCAGCCCGCCTGGATCAGCGACTACACCTACGAGGCGCTGATTTGATGGCGAACTGCGGAGTCGATGGCGCTGGCCCGCGACCACCTGGCACCTCGGGAGTGCGTCGTCGTCTGGGGGACGATCACGGGCGATTCGATCGTGCTCGGACCATCCTTCACGACGCGGACGCGGCCAGCGTTGCCCAGGCACGCCGGCCCGTATGTCATCACCGGCTCGACCTCGGACGGCGCACCGCTCTTCACGCTGGCATTTGATCCGGCGCGCCTGGACCACGCAGCCGACGAGCGGCAGTTCGCCTTCGCGATTCCGCTGTCGGGGGCGGGGTGGCGTCGCTGGCGAGGCTGCGGGTCGCGGGTCCGCGGGCGAGCGCGGAACGGGCTCCGGCACGGCCGGCCTGGCCTACGCCCCGCCGGGGACTCCGGGCGCCGTGGTGCTCGAGCGGACGACGACGGGGACGATGATCCGCTGGGACACGTCGCGCGTTCACCTGCTCATCGCGCGTGATCCGGTGTCGGGCCGGGTGCTGGGGATCGGCGCATCGGGCACCCTGCGGCTCGCCCGGCCCGGTCCCACCTTGCATCGGGGCCGGTCTCGCGCCGTGACGGAAGCCCGACCCATATTTAGGATCGATGCCGGGAACACTGGACGACCTTCGGGCGGCGCTGTCCGAGCGTTACCGGATCGAGCGGGAGCTCGGTCGCGGGCGTGATGGCGACGGTCTACCTCGCCGAGGACCTGAAACACGGACGCCGCGTCGCCATCAAGGTTCTGCGACCAGAGCTGACCGCGATGCTCGGCGAAGAGCGGTTCCTCAACGAGATCCGCGTCACGGCGCAGCTGCAGCATCCGAACATCGTGCCGCTGTACGACTCGGGCGCGACCGCGGGCCTGCTGTACTACGTCATGCCATTCATCGAGGGCGAATCGGTTCGGGACCGGATCGACCGCGAGGGGCCGCTGCCGGTGAGCGACGCGGTTGCCATCGCCCGTGCGATCGCGTCGGCCCTCGCGTATGCGCATCAGCGTGGCGTCATTCATCGCGACATCAAGCCCGCCAACATCCTGCTGCAGGCCGGAACGACGCTGGTCGCCGACTTCGGGATCGCGCTCGCGCTCGACTCGGCAGTAAGCGACCGGTTGACGACGACGGGCCTGTCGGTCGGTACGCCGGCCTACATGAGTCCCGAACAGGCTGCGGGCGACCGGGCCGTCCGGCCCACACTCGACATCTATGCGCTCGGTTGCGTGCTGTACGAGATGCTGGCCGGCGAGCCGCCGTTCACGGATCGCACGCTCCGGCATTGATGGCGCGCATCATGAGCGAACGGCCGACCCGGATTCGCACGCTCCGTGCCACGGTGCCGGAGTCTGTCGAAGCGGCGGTCGATCGTGCGCTGGCGAAGCTCCCGGCGGATCGCTTCCAGCAGATCTCGGAATTCGGTGACGCCCTCGTGGCGGGCGAAAGGGCCGTACCGTTCTGGAAAGGCGACGGAGCGCACCGCGTGCGGCGAGCGGCGCGCGTCGTCGCCGCAGCTCGTCGTTCTCGGGCTGGCTGTCTGGCTCGTACTCGGAAGAGGAGGCGGGCGCCGGGCCGGAACGGATGTTCGTGTGGCGGTGCCCGCGAGCCCGACTGACGATCCTCGGCCAGCCATCGCCGTGCTGTCCTTCGCCGACATGAGTCCGTCGCACGACCAGGAATATTTCAGCGACGGAATCTCCGAGGAGATCCTGAGCGCGCTGTCCAGGATCCGGAATCTGCGCGTCGCCGCGCGTTCGACCGCGTTCACATACAAGGGTCGGGATCTCGACCTGCGCCAGGTCGGCAAGGCTCTGGGCGTGCAATACCTGCTGGCGGGAAGCGTGCGCAAGGATGGGGACCAACTGCGCATCAGCGCCGAGCTGGTCAATGCGACGGACGGCTTCCGCGTGTGGGCGCAGACGTACGAGCGTCGACTCCAGAGGCGTCTTTGCGATCCAGTCCGAGATCGCGGCGGCGATATCGGAGGCGCTGCGCGTGCCGCTGGGCCTGTCGAGGGAGGAGCTCGTGTCGGCGACGCTCGACATGACCGCGCACGACCTGTACCTGAGCGGGCGCGCGGCGTTGCAGCGCAGGGGACGCGGCGTCGCCGAAGCGCTCCGGCTGTTCGAAGCGTCGCGTCGAACACGACTCGTCCTGGGCGCCGGCCTGGGCCGGGCTGGCCGAGGCCTGGGCGATCCGCCCGCTGTACGAGGGGAATGCGGGCGAGTCGACGGATTCTGCTACCTGGGACAACAGCCTGCGAGCAGCCGAGGCGGCGGCGCGGCGTGCGCTCTCGCTCGATCCGCGCAACTCGGCGGCCAGGGTGGCCCTCGGCAACGTATACCGGGATCGCTGGCAGTGGGAGGATGGGGAACGCGAGCTCCTGCAGGCCATCGAGCTGGACCCCGACAACCACGAGGCGCACACGCAGTACGCGGAGCTGCTCTGGGGGATGGGCCGGCTCGTTGAATCCCTGCGAGAGACGGGAACGGCCCTCGCCCTGGACCGGGCTCCCATCCGCCTGGATGCTCATGCGTTCGTGCTCTACATGAACGGCCGCAATGCCGAGGCCGAGGCGCTGCTCGAAGAGGGCATCGCCATGGACACGGCCGGCGAAGTGCACTTTCTGCGCACGGTCCTGGGTCGCCAGCTCCTGTTCGAGGGACGCTACCGCGAGGCGCTCCGCCGCTTCGCCTTCTACCTCGGGGACACGACATCGTACCGGATGCAGGGCGAGGCCCTCGAGGCGAAGGACCCGGGCCGCATGCCACGGGATGGGAGGCGTGTGCTCGCCCAGACGTGGATGCTACTCGGCGACCGTCAGCGAGCGCTCGAGGCGCTGGAGGCCGAGGTGTTTGCGATGCCGTTTCGCGTGCAGTTCAACATCTGGGACCCGATCGTGGCGCCCGTCAGGGAAATGCCGCGATTCAACGACCGCATTCTGGAGCATCTCCACCTGCGTGGGGCGGTAGCGAAATACGCGAAGGCTACCGGGTCGTGAGGCATCGCGTCGCCTTCTCCGGGCGATCGATTGGCAAATCCCCCTCTCCTATGACGAAGCCGACCACCGAGTGACGCCGCATCGCCGCCGCACTGACGACGCGTGCGACAGCGGGGGCGATTCAAGTTCCTATCCCTGATTGATGCGCGGTCCCGGCCTCCGGCGCAGGATCCGGGTGAACTGGCGATAGCCCCATCGCGTCCGACGAGCGGCCAGCTCGTGCAGCTGCGTGCGCAGCGCGGTGTCCGGCGCGCGACGCGTGCGATAGCGCTGACTGGAGCGCGCAAACCCCGTGAAGCGACACGCGCGGCGCTCCGAGATCCCGGCGGTCGCGGTGGCAAAGGTGACGGCCGTCCGCCGTTGCTCGGGCGTCACCACTTTTTTCCCAGCAGGTCTTTCACCACCTGAAGATTGAGCGCCTGGTCGGCGACGATTCGCTTCAGCTGGCGGTTCTCGTCCTCGAGGGCACGCAGGCGCCGCGCATCATTCACCTGCATCCCGCCGTACTTCCTCTTCCACCGATACAGCGTCGTCTCGGTGATCCCGTGCCGGCGGCACAACTCACTGGCCTTGGCGCCGGCGTCCCACGCCTGCGGCACCGTGATGATCTGCTCGGTGGTGAATCGACTCTTCCGCATCAGTCCTCCAGGCTCTCGCCGGCTCGAGGACTGACATAATATCTGGATCAGCTTCCGGGGGTCACGTCACCCGGGGCCCGCCGCATTCCTTCCACTGATGCCTCTACCCAAGCACTACCTCGTGGCCGCAAGCGCAGCCTTCCGTGACCCGACCAGCATTGCGACATCCTTTGTTCGCATCGGCAGGTGAGCAATGAAGTTTTCGTCACACCCGTGTACTTGGATCGCGGAGCGCTCCACATTGAGTAAGACTCGTTTGTCGTCCTCAAGCGTTTGCTCAAGAAACTTCATGTCTCCAGTCTCAATGGCGGCATAGATCTTCTCAACTGCTGGCCTACCAAGTGTTTGATTGCACGAAGCATGTGGGCAGGGATTTTCGTTAACATCCATGCACCCATGGTCCGGGCCTACGACTGTCGAACCGCCTTGGGCCAAGTGCACGACGGTACTAAAACACGCTATGCAGTCATGACAGTCCGCGGCAAGAGCGGCGGGAGGCGCCGCCTTACCTGTCAAGTTCAACGGCTCCCCCCGCGCGTACGCAGCTCCGGAGAGGCCCAGCACAACGACACACGCGGCGAATAGGATACGAGTCCATTTTACGGCTGACGCGGATCTCATCGAAATACCTCGTTAGCGTTGAAGAGTGACCTTCCACAGTTCGACCACATACCCACCATCAGAATTGGTGCGCCAGCCTGCAACAACTCCATCACGACGTAGCACGTGAACGAGGAGGTGTGGTACAGTAACGCTAGCCATCAGCGTTCCTTTGGCAGGATCGAGCACCTCAATGCGAGTTTCATACAGAAGTGCAAAATCCTGATTCATGTAACCTTGGCCTTCGGGGCTTTGTACCTTTTTCCCGACACCGGCAAGCCAGTTTTTGCGCGGAACAAGGGTAAACACCCAGAGCAAGCCCGTAGGGTCCTCGTGTACAGCGACCACCCATGGCAGCGGTGGGTGCTCGGGATTGATGGACCGAGGTTCGTGCGCCGGAAACCACGACGCAGTTCTCCGGAGCTCCAAGAGCCTCTTCCCCGTGGCGCTCCAGAGGGAGATGCGGTACCTCATTTCCTCGGCTACCCACACATTGCCGTTTCGAGCAGCTGCCAGTTGCGGACGAGCCGGATACCGACCCGGCATCACAAAGGGGGAATCCACTCCAAAAGAGTTCAGCCGCTTTCCATCGCGACCCAAGCGATGCACCGGGAACCCGATGGCATCGCCAGCGCCGATGTTCGCAACCACGGCAATCGTGCCATCCGAAAGAGGGGTCGCACGCTCCACGTTCGCTGACAATGGTTCAGAATTCACGAACTGCAACACCGGTGACAACACAGAGACGCGCCGCGTTGGACCGTCGAAAATCAGGATCGTGTCACCCTGGAGAATCGTCAGCGAGCCAGGTCGTCCGTATTCGTTTGGGCCTTTGCCCGTTCTGCCGATGTCTTGGAGAAATTTGCCGTTCGGCAAATACACGCGTGGTGCGACGTTAGGCATCTCCTCGATAAGGAACACGCGCCCCTTTGCGTCCTGTGCCATGTCGAGGGGTAGCGACGATATGGCTCCCGGGCCCGATTCCGTTGCGAGACGTCCTATTGAGGCGACTTCGATGCGACAGACCGTGCAAGCGATGCTTGATGGTACGTTCTTAACGGTGGTTTGCGCGCCGAGTTGAGTGGCGCAACATATACAGCCGAGCAGACGGAGAGGATATTTCACGTTACCTCGTTGCTGAATACGAATCCCTTCAAGTTTCGTCGGGGCCCTCCCGTGGGTACGCCCACCGTGGTCACGTTCGATGGTGTAATCTGAAAACGCAAATGCCACACGGAGGACGGTTCAAGGTACGGCAAGCATGCCCGCAGTCGCCAGTCTCGTCGCTGGAAGTAGCACACGCCAGCCTCGATTTAACGAAAACATCTTGCCTCCTTATGCGCGGAGCCGTGGGATGGGAGTGATTAGACAAGACGAACGAGGTGTGCCCGCAACCACACGGTACTGCTATGGACGGCCACGCTACTGCCTCCTGAGCGCTGGTTTTTTTCGCAGAAGCGCCAAGCACCAGTCTCGGACTGGCAAGGTTCCCCAACAACCGAAATTCGTCCCGTTTTTCGGCGATTCGTCTCACGGCGCGCCAATTCCGAGCGGAATGAGCACGACACGCGCGAATTGCTGCCGCACCACGCCAAGAGACGCCGCCCCGAGATCCGTCAGGTGCCGATGCATCAGGCGACGGGCCACGTGCGCAAGGGTACCCTTGTCGACGCGAAGATCCTCGGCGATCGATTCCCAACTGCGGCGGCGCGTCTTCCACGCGAGTGCACGAAGAAGGAGCAGCCAGTCCAGAAAGACCTTCGGCGTTATTGAAGGCGGAGCTGTGGTATGCCAGACGCGCGCCAGAGCGCTCCGGCTCCACCCGACCAACACCACAAGATCGTCGAGCGACTGGACCGGACTCCGACTTCGGCAGGCCGCTGCAATGGCCGCAGCCATGATGGGCGGCACGGTCTTCGAACCCTCCGCTTTCCGCGCGACGCGTCGAAGGTAGGTCCGCTCGATTGCACGCGCGACAACCGCAGGAAGTCCACGGGATACGTGACTCAGCAATACTACTTCGCCCACTACAGCGTCGACCGCGCGGAGCCTCTGCTCCAGACCCTCGGCGATCACGAGGACAACAGGGGTGCCAGGAAGCATCCTTTCGATTTCCCGAAGCCGATCGGCCGTCTCGGTCTCGATCCGGAGCACCGGAACGATCGCGCAGTCGGCGCGCCCGGCCGCTTCTTCGAAGTCCGACCACTTCTCATGCGAGGTGACGTGCACGACCGAACGGAGCGCCTCACGGATGCGCCGCTCGACATCCTCCCCCGCAATCAGGGCGACCACCTCGCGCATCTCGTATGAACCCCCGCTCGACGGCGACATCTGAGCTGCTCTCCCGCTGGCCCAGTGACCCGGATACCGAGCGACCCACTGCGACGCATGATCCGTCTTGGGCGCCGATACCGGACTCAGGTACAATCCATCCTCTTGAGTATCGCACGCGTGGCCGTCACCGACCGACACGCTATGGGAATCCGCGTTACACCACGTAACCCCGCGCGCACATCCCTGGGCTGACCTGACGTCCTGCGACTGAGCGTCTCGCCTCCTCTCTCCTTCCCCCTTTGCACATCCAAGCCTCGGCTCATATCCTTCCCTTGGCACATCAAGGGGAGCGCCGCCAGTGCAGGCCGACCTGCCGTTCAAACGCGGAGCCATCGAGCTCCTGATCCTCAAGACCCTCTCCTGGGGCCCGCGACACGGCTACGCGATCGCCAGGTGGATCCAGGACATTACCGGCGACCTCCTCCGCGTGGAAGAGGGCTCGCTCTACCCCGCGCTCCATCGCCTGGAAAACAAGAAGCTCGTCCAACCGAGATGGGGCGTCTCCGAGAACGGCCGTCAGGCCAAGTTCTACGCGCTCACCCCCGCCGGCCGGCGTGCCCTCCGCGCCGAGTCGGCGAGCTGGCTGCAATATGCTGGCGCGATCACCAGGGTCATTGCGGCCACCAAGCCGGCGTGACCGCATGACGTCCGAACCCGAGGCGCGCGCCGCCACCTGAAGCGCTTCGGAGACTATGCCAGGGTGCGCGACGAGTGCCACGATCTGGTCCGGGAGCGCGTGATCCTCGAGCGCCGCGCCGACCACTGGGGCGCGCTGCGCCAGGACCTCCGCCTGACGATGCGAGGCTTCTCCGCCAACCGCGTCTTCGCCGCGCTGGTGGTCTTCACCATCGCGATCGGGATCGGCGCCAACGCGGCGGTCTTCAGCGTCACCTACGGCACCCTGCTGCGACCTCTTCCTTTCCACGACGCGGGCGCCCTCGTCAGGCTCTGGTCGAGGAACGCGCCGCGACACCTCGACTTCTTCTCGGTCTCGGCCCCCGACTATCGCGACTGGAAGGCGCAGGCCCGCGAACTGAGCGCGATGGCGGCGTTCGAGCGCCAGCACGACGCAACGGTGATGCACGCCGGCGAAGTGGAAGCGGTGCAGGCGTCGGCGGTCTCGCCGGACATCTTCCCGCTGCTGGGGACGACCCCTTTTCGCGGACGCGCGCTGGTGGCTGACGACGCGGCGCCGGGCGCCCCCGCGGTCGCTGTGGTCCGCTACGGTTTCTGGAACTCGCGCTTCGGCGCGGATCCGTCGCTGGTGGGATCGGCGCTCGATCTCGACGGGACGAGGGTGACGGTGGTGGGCATCATGCCGCCGCGGTTCGCGATTCCCGGTACCCCGGCCGACATCTGGACTCCGATCACCAGTGCCAGCACCGATCGCGGCAACCGCTATCTGCGCGCTGAGCCAGTGCCGCTCCCGCTCCGCGAAGCGCGGCGGCGCTGGGCCGAGTTGCTGCGGCAGTTCTTCGAAGTCGATCCGCTGCGGTGCCCCCAGTGCGGCGGCGCCATGCGGATCGTCGCCGTCATCACGCAGCGCGCGGTGATCGATCGGATCCTCGATCACCTCCGCCGCGGCCGGGACTCGGCGCGCGGGCCGCCGCAGGCGCCGCCAAGTCCGGCGCGCCGGGCACGGGCGTCTCGAAAGTCCGCCTGAGCCGTACCGGGCGCACCCCACCAGCATCCCCGCCAGCACCCCACCGCCAGGCGGGGTGCCCGCGCCGCCCGCGCGGGGACGCTTGGGCTGCGCTGGTGCGCCGCCGACCGCTTCGCCCACGTCGCGGACGCCGATCCGCCTCGCCCGCCGACCGTGTCCGGCGACGCCGAGCCGCCGCTGCTCCGCCCGGATTACGATCCGCATGACGATCCGGATGACGACATGACGATCCGGATGACGATGGCGACGGCGGGGTGACGCTGCATCGCCGCCGCACTGACGACGCGTGCGACAGCGGGGGCGATTCAAGTTCCTATCCGTGATCCGACGAACAGAGCCGAGGTCTCCCCCTCCGAACCACTCGGCTCGATCTGCCCCCGGATCGGGTAGTAGGATACCGCAACCTCTCCCGATCACTAGACGGGCCACCCCACACGGAAGTCCGCAGCGTCCGTGAGCGAATCGCGCCGACTATTTCTGCAGGAGCTCGAGCTTCCGAACCAGTATCCGCGCTCCCGATTCATCCTCTTCGTACAGCGCAACTAGGCGTCCCGGCAGACACCCAACAGTGTAATGCTCGAGTGTGGTCCGCGTTACGACGCGCGCGTGGCGTGGGTCAATCACCTCGACCACGGTCCGATACAACTTGCCTTCGTCGATCATCCGCGCTGGGACCTCGACGTTTCCGGGAAGTTCAGGCCACGCCTCGCGCCACGAGCCGCTCGCAACATGGGTGAACACCCAGAGCAGACCGGCGTCATCCTCCTCTATGTCGACCACGTAAGGCGGCGGCGGCTCATTTTTCCAATCCCAGTTGGCTCCCGATTGTCCCGCGAACCACTCCGGTCGGCGCTGCAAGGCTCTCAATCGCTTCCCATCGCCGCCGAGTTGCGTGAGGTCGTAGCGATGAGACCAGACACTCCAAAATCGGCCGTGTCGAGGAGTAGTCAACTCATGCCACGCGAGGACGATCATCTCTGGAATGTCCTCATCTCGTGGCTTAATCTGCCGAACGATTACGGCCTCCTCGTCAGAGAAAGCGAGGTGGTACAGAGGACCGTCGGAGCCACGGTATGCCACATTGCCCGTCGCGATTACTGTGTCAGGCCACCTCACAATGGTCGGGCTGTGCAACTCCATCGGAAGACGCGTATAGCCCAACGGCCTGAGAGTCGTATCGAGGTAGGTGCCTCGCCGGTTGAGATCCAGCACTAGAAGCGTGTCGCGGTTCGGCTCCAAGAGGTCATACGCATTCTCGTACTCGCCGGGCCCGCGCCCAGATCGGCCCAGCAGTTGAACGAATCGACCGTGAGGATCGAACAAGGCAGGAACATCACCACGCCGAAAAACCCAAAACCTGCCCAACGAGTCCATACGCACCGCAATAGGAAACCCGTCAGTGGTGTCGGGCGGGACCTCAAGTGTGGCGATTGGTTGTTCGCGAATGCGGCATTCGGCGCACGCCAGCGCATCTGAAATGTTAGCGACTGACCGCGATTTGTCCGCGCTCGAGGCATCTGAGCAGCGAAGACATAACAGCGCGATGACCCCGGCGCCGAATCCGCGCGATGTCGTGCTCCAAGTTCGCACTGAAACGCCCCTCACTCGGCAGACCGTTGTTGTTGGTAGCGCGACCGCCCAGGATACGCATCCTGGCCGTACGTTGCAACTATCCTCTTGCCGTTAAGCGAGCGCGGGGAGAGCATGCGACAATTGAAAGGCGGACGGCCCCACGGCGGGCACCGAGACGGTCGATCCGTTGGAGTTCCTCGCCCGCGTGACGGCGCACATTCCCAACAAGCACCAGGTGATGACGCGCTACTACGGCTACTCCGCCAATCGTGTGCGCGGCGCGCGGCGCCGGCGTGAGCAGCTTGCGGTCGGCCCCCCGCCCGTGGCCGACCCGGTGCCGCTCCCGCTCCGCGAGGCGCGGCGGCGCTGGGCCGAGTTGCTGCGGCAGATCTTCGAGGTCGATCCGCTACGGTGCCCGCAGTGCGGCGCCGCGATGCGGATCGTCGCTTTCATCACCCAGCGCGCGGTGATCGATCGGATCCTCGATCACCTCCGCCGCGCCCGGGACTCGGCGCGCGGGCCGCCGAAGACGCAGCCAAGTCCGCCGCAGCACGGCCCGGATGACGATGGCGACGAATCGGTAACGCTGCATCGCCGCCGCACTGCCCACGCGTGCGACAGCGGGGGCGATTCAAGCTCCTATCCCTTCGGCCTCTATGCGCCCTGCATGGTGCTCATTAGCCTGCTCGGCATGAACGTCAAGGCGGCCTTCCCGATCATGATGGGGTCGTGCGCGTTCCTGATGCCGGTGGCCAGCGCCCGGTTCGCGCGCACCGGCGCGTTCGACCTGCGGGCGTCGCTGGGACTGGCGTTAGGCGGGCTGCCGGCGGTGGCGATCGCCGCATGGCTCGTGAAGGAACTCCCGCTCGACGTGCCCCGATGGCTGGTGGTGGGGGTCGTGCCGTGGACCGCCGCCTCGCTGTTGTGGACGGCACAGCGCGAGCGGATCCGCGCCGCCGCCAGGTAACCGAACCGTCAGCGCGCCGGTGCCCGCGTCGTCTCTTGCGGGAAGAGCCACCACGAGAGTCCGTACAGCCCACCGACCAGCAGCAGCAACGCCTTGATCCCGACGAGGAAGCTCAGCGTCTGCAGCATTCCGCCGACCAGCGCGCCGAGCAGGTTCGCGCCGAGAACACGGTCCTTTCTGCCGGCCATCGAGAACGACCGTGCGAACACGAGGCCGCTGAACAGCATCGGCAGCGTCGTGAGGACTCCCACGAGCACTGCCTTGGACAGGTAGGGCAGGAACGCGAACGCGGCCAGGTCCACGACATAGAGGGCACCGATCGTCGTCAGGAGCAGAACGTAGAAGACGGCTGTCGGGACGAACGACAGGCGCGGCGCGAGTGCGTTGGCGAAGAGCACCATCGACAGGACCGCCGAGATGATCACCGCGTTGACGTCCCAGGTGTTGCCGAGCACCACCGACGCCTTGCTGATGTTCTGTACTTCGAGGAGCAGGAACGCAGCTCCCATGGCCGCAAAGAACGCCTCGGACCTCGTCCAGCGTCGCGGGTCGAGTCCCTCGGTGAGGCCAAAGGCGAGGCGCAGATAGAGCACCAGCAACACCGCGAGCCCGGCCAGCAGCACGTACAGAATCGGGACGGTCGGTGCCGGAAGGTACAGGTACGGCCAGTCGTCGGTCGCCGGCTTGTACCTTCCCGAGAGGCCGAGCGGCGACTCCCGCTTCCACCCCGTGATTGCGGCCGCGAGGCGAGGTTTCGCCGCTTCCTGCCTCGCCACCGCGTCGAGATCTCCGGCGACGAAGATCACGCCTCCCCATCCGTAGGCCCCGGAGGGGATCCGGAACGCCTCAGGCGCTCTCCCGAATGTGCGTGTGAGGGTGTTCGCGATGCGGTCCCGCAGGAACGGCTTGAACGCCTCGAAGGACAGCACCACCACGCCCCCCGGTGCCAGCAGGGTGCGCATGCGGTCGATGCTCTCCTGCGTGTAGACGTAGTGGTCAAGGCGGGCGTTGGTCATCGACGTGGTCGTATGCGAGTCGAGGAGGCCGAAGATGATCACATCGAACTTCTCTCGCGTGGTCGCAAAGAACGCGCGGGCGTCCCCGATCACTTCGGTGACGCGCGGGTCGTCATAGGGCCTTTCCGGGTGGAATCGTCGGCCGAAGTCGAGAATGGCCGGGTCGATCTCGACGGCGGTGACGTGCTCGGCGCCGTTGCGCAATGCGCCAGCGACATCGTTCCCCGATCCGGCGCCGACAACCAGCACGCGTTTGGGCGACGGATGCAGCAGCATCGGGAGGTCGTACTGGGACAATCCCGACTGTTCCACCGGAAACCACTCCGGATGCCCCGCGACGAAAGCGGTGTCGAGGTTGAACATGCCCTGATAACCAGTGTTGTTGACCTCGATTCGCCACGCCTGCGGCCCGCGTTGCTCGGGCGGGGGTTCCTCAAGCACCAGCTTCTGGTACGGTGACCAGACGGTCTCCCGGGCTGCCTCGAAACGGGCCCCGACGGCCGGTGCCAACGCCACGACTGCCAGCAGCACGAGATCGATCGATCGCCTCGACCTCACTACCGGGAGCATCAGCGCCCCGAGCAGCAGAAACCAGATCCAGGGAGGCTGCGACGCCACGGACACGGCTACGAACAACAGGGTGCCGACAAGGCTGCCGGCGACGTTGACTGAATAGGCTACCAGGGGTGGCCGGGCTTCGTCCATGCGACGACCGAGCAACCTGCCCAGCGGGACGAACACCTCGATCAACAGCGCGAGCAGGACGAGTGTCAGGGCCAGCGCTCCCAGCACCACTGCCGGCATGAGCAACTTGTCGTTCAGCTCGGTCGCACCCCAGATGTTCACGTCGGTCAGCAGCGCCAGCGCCGGGCTGATGAGGCGAAAGACGATGCGGATGCGGGGCACCGCCAGCAACAACGTCAGCACGGCCAATCCGGCCAGCAGACGAGTCACGTTGACATCGCGGCGCGATGAAAAAAGCCCAGCGCCGAGACCCAGAAAGCAGACCACGAGCACGGTGTTCTGCAGGTACGCGAAGATCCGCACTTCGGTGCCGATCCATCGGATCAGCAGCAGCTCCAGGTACAGGCCGAGCACGCTCAGCCAGAAGATTGTCGGAAGTGATCCACCGACGCCGATGCGCTCTTCGTCCACCTTGAGATCCTGAGGGTCGAGTGGTTGGGCGGTTCGTTCGTTCACTCGCGGACGTACGTTCGCGCAGGCATGTGACCGGCCCGTCGCTCCATGCGCCGCCGCATGCCGTCGCTCATCAGGGTTGCCGGGAGAACCGGTTTCCAGCGTCGATGAGGATAGCCGTCACCGCGACGGCGCCAGCGAAGCGGGACGTCGCCCTCCGCCGGCGCGTCCCAGCCGCCGTGCAGCCGGGACTATTCGCCTGAGGCATCGTCGCCAGCGCCTGACGGGTGGTCGTCGGCTGGGGGGCCAGCAAGAGCATCGCGATCGGGGCACGCCGCATCGTGCCTACGTTGTGCGCGGGCGTCGCCGAGTGCCAGAGGGCCGCCGATTCGGCACGAGTCCTCCTGGTCCTGATACGACCCCGCAGGGGCTCGCACAGGCTCGACGCATCTCCGCAGCACCGCCAGATTGCGGGCGCGGGCTATCGACGAACCGCGCGCCGGACTCGCTCCTGCACCCCACCGCCATGATCGACGACGACATGCGCGCCGTCATCGCGGCGCAACATCTCTGCTTCGCCGCCACGGTCTCGCCCGACGGCCACCCGAACCTCTCGCCCACCGGCCTGGCCCCACTCGGGGTTTCACGTGCACGATGCCGTGCTCGTACCCGACGGTGACACCGCGTTCGCGCTCCGCCTCGCGCGCTACTGCGCGCGGAATCCCGTGGCGCTCGAGCGCCTCGCGTACGAGGCGAGTGCGCCCCACGTGCGCTATCGCTCCGACAAGTCAGACGGCCCCACGGCGGGCACCGAGACCATCGATCCGCTGGAGTTCCTCGCTCCTACGCCAATCGTGTGCGCGGCATGCGCAAACGGCGCACGGAGCTGCCGGTCGAGCCCCCACCGGTCGCGGCCTCGCTGCCGCTCGCGCTCCCCGAAGCGCGGCGGCGCTGGGCGGAGCTCTTGCGGCAGATCTTCGAGGTCGATCCGCTGCGGTGCCCCCAGTGCGGCGGCGGCATGCGGATCGTCGCCTTCATCACGCAGCGCGCGGTGATCGATAGGATCCTCGATCACCTCCGCCGCGCACGGGAATCGGCGCGCGGACCGCCGCAGGCGCCGCCAAGTCCGGCGCGCCGGGCACGGGCGTCTCGAAAGCCCGCCTGAGCCGTACCGGCGCACCCCCCAGCACCCCTACCAGCACCCCGCCGCCAGCGCGGTGCCCGCGCCGCCCGCGGGGGGACGTCTGGGCTGCGCGGGTGCGCCGCCGACCGCCTCACCCACGTCCCGGACGCCGATCCGCCGGGCCAGCGGTCCATGTCCGGCGACGCCGAGCCGCCGCTGCTCCGCCCGGATGACGATCCGGATGACGATGGCGACGACCGGGTGACGCCGCATCGCCGCCGCACTGCTCACGCGTGCGACGGCGGGGGCGATTCAAGCTCCTATCCCTCCTGTCCCTGCCGCGCGCGTCACCTCCCGGGTGGCCGCACCTGCAGGCCCGGTGGCGCACCGAACCGGCACGACGGCTCGCGGAGGGTGAAAGCGGAGCCCGCGGCTCGCCCGGCGGCGGACGACGGCAACCCGCAGTCCGGCGTGACGATCGCCGCCGACCGGCAGACCGCCGAGCTGCATCCCGTTGCGGCACTCGTCCTCCGGTTTCCCGGGCCGGCCGGCGCGCGCACGGGAGCCGCGGCGCTCACGCCCGACACCCACCCGCCACCTGCCATGGCTGGCAGCACCACGCTCGTCATCGCCGGAAGGAGCCCGATGTCGGGCAGTACGTCCAGAACGGGCGACGAGAAGCCGCTGTTCAGTTGCACGAAGCTGATCACCTTGAAGTTGAGCAGCCCGTCGCCGCCGCCGATTGCCGACAGCGGGATCGTGGCATCGATCCCGTTGGAAAGGATCGTGGCCGGCCACGATCCCACCAGTGCGAACGTGTTGATCGGCGGGCCGGTGTACCTCACCACGGTTGCCATGCCCGCCTGAAGCGACCCGAGGAGCACGAGATATTCGCTCCCGAGGAGTCCCGCGTCCGTCACGCCGCCGCCGTCGATACCGGGGTGCCCGGTCGCGGCAGAGCGATCCGTGTCCAGCAGGAACTGGGCGTTCGTTCTGGCGGGATTGAAGGCGCCCTGGTTGAAGCGCACGCGCAGTGTCATGTCACCATGGCTCGTCGTGATCGACGCCGACGCGAGGTCCGGAGGAGTCGAGGAATCGGAGGGCTGGAGGGCATCGAAGGTCCTGTCGATCGGCGCGGCCGCCACGGGCTGCGTCACCGACACCGTGTTCTGCCCCGACACGCCTGACGACGTCGCCATGATGGTCGCCGTCCCGTGCGAAAGCCCCGTCACCAACCCGCTCGCACTCACGCTGGCGATCGCGGGATTGTTGCTGTTCCACGTGACCGCTCTGCCGGGAAGGAGATTCCCGGCCTGGTCGCGCACCTGGGCCACCGCCGCGGCGGACTCGCCGACATTCAGCGGCGGGAGGGCACTCACAACCACGCTCGCGACCGCGGGAACGGTCACGCTGATGGGAGCCTGACCTGTCACTCCCTCCGAAGTGGCGATGATGTTCGCGCTGCCGATGGAGACGCCGGTCACGACGCCTGACGCACTGACGCTTGCCACCAGCGAGTTGCTGCTGCTCCAGGTGATGGCTCGACCCACCAGTACGCTGCCGGTTGCGTCCCTGAGCTCTGCGCTGGCCTGGGTCGACAGACCGACTTCGACACTGGGGGAAAGCTGCACCGTCACGACAGCCACTGCGGGCGGCGTGACCGTGACAACCGCCGCACCCGATACCCCTTCGGACGTTGCGGTGATGGAGGCCTGCCCGACCGACACCCCCGTTACAACTCCCGACGTGCTGACGGTGGCAATCGACTGGTTGCTGCTGCTCCACGTGACCTGCCGCCCGGTGAGCACTCCGCCGTTGGCGTCGCGCAGCACGGCCGTGGCTGGCGTGGACGTGCCGGCCTGGATGCTCCCGGCCATCTGCACCGACACCGTGGCAACCGGCGGAACACGCACCGTGACGGTCGCCTCGCCGCTCACGCCCTCGGAGCTCGCCGAGATGACGGCTGTTCCCGGACTCACGCCCGTCACCACGCCGTTGGCATTGACCGTCGCCACGGCCGCATTGCTGGTGCTCCACGTGACCTGGCGACCAGTCAGGATGTTTCCGGTGCCGTCACGCAACGCGGCCCCGGCCTGCACGCTCGCTCCCACATCGAGGACGGTGGGAAGCTGCACGGTTATGCTGGAGACCTGTCGCAGCGTCACCTGCGACTCGATGGTGCCACCACGTTCGGTGTCGATCGGCCCCACGGTGCCGCTGTCGATCGCGACGCCCGCTTCGTCCAGCAGCCGCACGTCGACGAACACCGCGCACCGCGGCGGGTTCTGCCCGGAATCGAGCAGGCACTGCGTGATGTCCACCACAAGCGCGATCGACTGCGTTCCGCTTACCACGTCGATCCTTCGCTGCAGGAGCGTGACATCGGCGACTCCGCGGAGGTAATACGCCCGCACGTCCACGGCCCGGCCGGCCACAAAGGACACCGCCGAGAGGACGAGCGATACCCTGGGACTCTGCTGGATACCGAGCGGGCGGTCCACACACGCCGTCACCGGCGCGAGCAAGGCAATCAGGAGCAGCGAGCGCAATCGCATTCGTTTCCTCGGCCACAGACGCGGCGAACCGAGCCACAGAGCCCGTTCCGTCGAGCCTCCCCGTCGAGATCTACGGCATCTCCGGTCGAGGGGAAGGGCCTTCGTGGCGTTCGCCGTTCCACCGGTCGTCATCCTCGTGCGGAATCCCCCCGCGCACAAAGGACACGACCTGTCGCGCCCGGCCCACGCAGGACTTGTGGACACTCGCGGCAACGGCGGTTTCCTTCATGACACTGCGGTCGACGGCGTAAGCGGTACCACGGGCGCTGAGATCCGTCGCTTGTGACACGCCACCGACCCGGCAGCCGGTCAGCGACCCGCCACGGAATGTCAGGAGCTGCCAACGTGAGCTCACCGCGTGCCAACACCCCGGACATCCTGGACGAGCACCTGGAAGAGCTCGAGTTCCTGCTGGCGCGGCGCGCGGTGTTGCTTCACTCGCCGGACGCGCGGGCCGCCGAAGACGCCGCCGACCCGCCGCAGCTCCGCCCGGGCGCGGCCAGGACGCCGATGCCGAGGGCGGGACGACGCTGCCTCGTCCCCGCGCTGGCGACGTGTGCGACGGCGGAATGTTTACCACGGGAGACAATGTCATTCGTGGAAGCGAGCTTCCATCCGGACTTGTGGCACTGCTCGCCGGGCATAGTCACCGGCACCAGGTGCTGACGAAGGACCTGCATCACCGGCCGCGGGCCGCGCCAGTGCTGTATCCCGGTTCGATCGAGCGGAAATCGATTGCCGAAGCGGACGAGGCGAAGGGATTCCTCGTCGTCGAGGTCAGCCTGCGTGGCGACGAAGTGAAGGCAGACTGGGAGTTCCGCCCGCTTCCCGCGCGGCCGCAGGTAGTCGAGGAACTGTCGCTCGACCAGGCGACTGCCGCCGACCTGGAATCCCGCGTGCGCGCCATGGTGGCAAACGCGCCCCCGGATGCCGTGCTCACCATCCGCGTGCGGGGTGAGGTTACCGGGGCGGCCGCTCGCTGCCTCTCGGCGGCGTTCCTGCGTTCAATCGCGCCGACGACCATGAACATCGAACTGCGAATGCCTGACGTGCGCGATCGGTCGGTAGGCGCGAGGCGGGCGCCTGACGAGCCCGAGCTTTTGCTCCGGCCACGTGTCGAACGCCTATTCCGATGCAACGCAGGAGGTTACGGGCGTTGACAGCTGGTTGACGACGGGCTGACCCTGGCGTGACGAACCTGGCCCAGGTTGGGGGCGACCCATGAGGAGAAGCGCCATGCCGCCCGCTGCCCCCGTGCCCATCGTCCACGTTCGCTGCGATTCAGATCCAGGGAGGCCTTGCCTCGCGGTCTGCCTCATCGCGCAGGTGCCGTGATGCGCCTCAAACCGCTGGTCCCGATCGCGCTCCTGCTCCTGTCGGCAGTGATCGCAGCGCGCCCCCATCATCCGACGGCGGCTCGCGGGCCGCGGGTGGCGCGCGCCGCCATCGACACCGCGCGGTACGAGGTGCGGCTCGCCTACCGCGGCTACACAGGACTGGCCGGCTCCCGCGACTGCGACATCAAGGTCGACACGGCCGGCTTTGACTCCCTTTCAGGGATCGTCTGGGGCGTGGAGCAGCGGGCCGACCCCGATGACGACGTGGTGTACACTGGCACACTGAAGCGGACCACGCGGATCGACTTCTGCCAGACCCGGGGACGCCGGTCAGCGACCGATGATGAACAGGTTTGGTGCGTCGCGACGCTGACGGGGGCTGCGGTCATGGACGTCGAGATCACCGTGTACGGCGATCCCGGGGAGGGCGCGTACCTCAAGGCACGGCCGACGGCCGCTCCTCCCGATTCGGTCGTCGTGAAGGGTACATGCACGCCGGCCGGCATGGACTCGATTCGACGAGATTACCCCAGTGGAGAAAGCGGCGGCTCGCCGGACGGCCAGCCGATCAATGAGATTGCGCCGCCGAAGTTCGTCATCAACGGCGCCGCCGCGTTGCGGGTCGCCTACTTTCCGCCCGATTCGGTACAGGGTGGTTGGGGCCTGAGGGTTGTCCGCCCGGTACGTCCATGATGCGCCTTCGCCCCGGACTCGGCCGCGTACTGGGCGCCGCCGTCATGATCGCGGCCTTTCCAGGCGACGGGAAAGCGCAGGGTGACGCCATTCGGCGGGCGCGCGAGGCGGTGCGCGACCGCACCCCCAGCGTGGCCTCGCTCTTCGGTGATGAACCGGCAATCACCACAAGCATCGAGGATGCGAAGGACGGAGTCCCGTCGCTTGATGGGTTCGAGCCCGAGTGGTATTCGCCGTTGCAGGAGATGCCCCATGGCCAGGACGGTTCCATTCTCCTCCTTCCCGGAACCTACGTGATGGTGGCGGAGAGCTATTGCCTCCACCCCGGGACGTTCGGGCCGCAGGTGGGCGATGGGTATTTGCATACCACCTGGAAGGGCCCGAAGGCGGACCTTGTGACGTCGTTGATCGCCCGCAGCGCTGACCATCCGGAGGTGCCGCAGCGCCAGGTGCAGCTCCTGCTCTGGGCCATCGTCGAGCGTGCGGACATGAGCAAGCTCGATCCTGATACGAAGGAAGCTGCCGTGCGCCTCCTCACTCCCGCCGAGTTGCTCGACCTGGAAGGATACAAGCTCGGGACGGTACCGGACGCGCTACGCGATCGGGTGCTGCGATCGGTGCCCGCCCCGGCACGTCGGCTCCTCGAGGCCGAGAACGAGATGCGTCGCTTGCTGGGTACTGGGGAGGCGTCGTATGCCGACGTGGAGCGCGTGGCCGTGCTGTCGGGCGCGATCCCGGCCAGCGAAGCGACGTTTGTCGTGCCGAAAGGGCGCTGGTCGTACCACCCCGCCGGTTTCTTCATCCGGTATGCACCCTTCAGCTACTCGACCCTCCGCATCGACATCTACTATCCCGAAAAGTTCGAGATCCGGCGTGACGCCTCGGGGCGCATCATCTCAATCGGGACGCCCGATGGTCGGCATCTCGAGCCGGCCTACGGCACGAGTCGGCGCGCGCCGGGCGGATGGAAGGCGGCAACGGGTGGCGCAGGAGGAAGTTCTCCGGCGCCTTACCAACTGCATGCGCTGCGCTTTTCGCGGCCCGGAGCCAGTGCGGCGACCTTGCGTGCCGTGCCGCCGCCGCGGCGCGGGCGCATGGTCGCCTCAGCGCGCCGCAACCTCCTCGACGGTATCCTGCGCCGCACGAAGGGCGATGCGAGCGCGGAACTCCTGGCACTGGCGCAGGCGGACTACGCCGACCTGTCGGCGATCCAGGATGCGATCGCGTCAGCGTCACCTGATGAAGCGCCCAGCGAGAGCCAACGCTTCATCCGCGAGGCGGTGCACGCGGCCCTGGCGAGGTATCTCGGACTCTCGCGTCGCGAGACGATTGCTCATGGCTCCCCACTGGAGACATTCCTCCGGCCGGCCCGTCAGGCAGGCCAGTTTGCCTATATGGTGGGTCCCATTGGCAGCGACGACGCGACGGTCCTGCAAGGAAGGCAACTGAACCAGTTCCCGCCTAACCAGGGAGGAGCGACCGCGCCCGGGCCGCGCCAGCGGCTGGCTCCGTCGAGGAGGCCATCCAAGACCCCGTCAGGGGCGCCGGGGCGCAACCTTCCCGGCCCGCCACCATCTACGCCGGGACCGGCACCGGAACCCGATGCGTTGGACAAGGCGGAGCGGATGCTGAACTGGTTCAGCAGCGCCATGAATGCCTTCAACGCGGTCACCAATCCAGCCGGGTTCATCGGCGGACAGCCCCAGGGGCAGATGATGAGCCAGGGACTGAAGTCCGCCATATCGACGTCGCGTCAGATCGGCAACTCGTTGGGGGGAGGCGAGGATGATGCGGCGGAGTCCGCATCGTCGTCCGTGTTCCGCAGCGAGCGACCGGAGTTCGCGCTCGGCAGGCAGCCGCTGGCGCTGTTGCCGGCCAGCTGGGCTGGACCCCTGGTGACCAGCAGGCCCGCGGCCTCGCGTCCCGGGTGGCAGGGCGCTCCCGACTACAAGACTCTTTCCCAGCCTCGCACCATTTCGTTCGAGTCCCTCGCGCCGGGTGCCGTTACTCCCGAACACGCGCAGGCCGTCAACACCGTGCTGGCCACGACCTTCCGGATGGCGATGGTGCTGGAGGCGGCGGCGACTGCGCAGAGACGGTTGGACGCAGCGGTCAAGGTGCGTGACATGGAATGGCAGGACCGGCAGGGTCGCGCACTCGTGTACCTGAAGCGTGCAGCGGGCCTGGAAATGGTGCAGCTCGCCCGTGACCTGGACGCCCTGAAGGTGGCGGCACGTGATGGTCCCTCCGTGACCGAGCAGGAGGCCCGAGAGGCACAGGGTCGCCTGGCCGCGAACGGATGGACCCCCGCAGCGGTCAATGCCGCGAGGCAGCTCGGACTTACGGATGCGCAGTTGGAGGAATCACGCCAGCAGGAGCTGCAGCTCGATCCGCTCCAGACGGCGCTCAGCATTCCTTTGACCCTCGACCATCTCCAGGACGCGCTGTACCGGTACGGAGGGTATCTCGCGTTGCTGCCCGACATCCGGCCGCCGTGGAACTAGGGCGGCGGCGGTTTCCTGAAGCCCTGTCGCGGCATCTCCACTGGCGCCAGCACGGCCAGTCGGCGCGTGCCGCGGCCACGCGCGGCTGCAGCTTGGGATCGGCGCTCTTCCACAGCGCAATGAACGCGCGATACTGCTCCACGGCCCTTGCCGTGTCACTCCTGGCGTCGTACAGCTGGCCGAGTCGTTCGCGGATCGACAGGAGCGTCATGGGGTCCAGCGTTTCTTCGCTGCGAAGAAGATCCGGTGTGCCGATGACCTGTTCGTACTGCGCGATCGCCGAGTAAGGCTGGTTCGCAGCGTCAAAGGCCAGTCCCGGATACCGGGGAAGAGAGGTCGCGCTCCAGGTCGCGGGGCCATCGGGCAGGCTGTCACCCCGACGGAATTGGGCGATGGCTTCCTGCGGCTTCCGCTCGGCGAGATTGATCACTCCCTCCGCGTTGTGAAGGTCGGGCTCGAGGGAACGCAACAGCGCGTTCCTCGCCCGCGTGACAGCGCACATTCCCAACAAGCACCAGGAGATGACCCGGTATTACGGCGACTACGCCAATCGTGTGCGCGGCGCGCCGCGGTGAGCAGCCTGCGGTCGGCCCTCCGCCCTTGGCCGAGCCGGTGCCGCTCCCGATGCGGGAAGCGCGGCGACGCTGGGCGGAGCTCTTGCGGCAGGTCTTGGAGGTCGATCCGCTCCGCTGTCCCGGGTGCGGGGCCGCGATGCGTATCGTCGCCTTCATTACCCAGCGCGCCGTGATCGATCGGATCCTCGATCACCTCCGCCGGACTCGCGAATCGGCGCGTGGACCGCCGAGTACCCAACCCACGGCGCCGCGCCGGGCGCGGGCGACTCGCGAGCCCGCCTGAACCCGTGCCGCGCGCAGCCCCCTCCGTTCGTCGCTGAGCTGATTCCCCGCCGCCCTCCGCGGGGACGCGTGGGCTGCGCAGGGATACCGCCGAGCGCTCACCCACGTCGCGGACGCCGATCCGCGGGGGCTTCCGGCGGGGGCTTCCGACCGTCTTCCGCGCCGCCGCGCCGCCGCCGCGCCGCCGCCGCACGGCCCGCGCAAGGCCTGCCAGGGGCGGGGCGCCTCGGCATCGTCGCCGCACTGGCGACCTGTGCGACGACGGGGGCGATTCAACTTCTTATCCGATGATCGAGGCGCACGCGTCCCTGACCTGGGGCCTGTTCATCTACGACTGGGACATGGCACAGGCCGAGCGGGAGTTCCGCCGGTCCATCGAGCTCGCGCCGGGATATGCCACGGCGCACCAGTGGTTCGCGTTCCTGCTGACGGCGACCGGCCGGTTCGAAGACGCGCTGGTGGCGGCGCACACGGCGCAGGAGCTCGACCCGGTGTCGGTCAGCATCCGGCGCTCCCTCGCCGGCGTCTACGCCTACGCGCGGCGATACGAGCAGGCGCGCTTCCATGCCGACCGCGCCATCGCCATGAACCCGCTGGCCGAGGAGAGCTACCGGTTGATGGGCATGGCGCTGTACCGCATGGGACGTGTTGACGAAGCCGAGGGCGTGCTGCGGGCTTCGGCGGTGCTCCCGGGCGCGGGTCCGTACGCCGAGGCGACGCTCGGATACGTGCACGCGGCGCGGGGCAAGCTCGACGAGGCGCGCGCCATCTGCGCCCGGCTGGTATCGGAGGCGCAACAGGCATACGTCTCCCCGGTCGCCTTCGGCACGCTGTGCCTGGGGCTGGGTGAGTGGGACGACGCCCTTGACTGGGTACAGAAGTCCATCGACGAACGACGGGGGTGGTTCATCTACGCCAGAGTGAACCCGATCTTCGATCCGGTGCGCGAGCATCCACGGTTCCGGGAGATGCTCACCGCGATGCCTGCAATCGCTGCAGCCCGCGCCTGACGCCAGGCCGCCGGTTTGTGGACGAGTCGTGCGCCGTGCCGTAGCATTCCCCGAACCCCGGCCAGCGAGTACATGTCCCAGGATCCCGGTACCATTACCGTCCTGCTCTCCCGGTGGAGCGCCGGCGATGCCGACGCCTTCCCGAAGCTGGTCGCGTTCGCCTACGATGACCTCAAGGCGATCGCGCATCGCCGCCTGCTGGCCAGGGACAACGATGGGCTCGCCACAACGGCGCTGGTTCACGAGGCATACCTCAGGCTGGTGGGGCGACAGGGAGGGCATTGGGAGAGCCGTGCCCAGTTCTTCGCGTTTGCGTCGCACGCCATGCGTCACATCCTCGTGGACCATGCGCGGAGCGAACACGCCGCGCGTCGCGGGGGCGGCGCGGTGCGGATCCCGCTCGATGAGAGCGCGGTCGCCGTGCAGGACGAAGGTGCCGCGGACGTCCTCGCGGTGGAGGAAACGCTCCAGCGGCTGGCCACCGTGCAACCGCGCATGGCGCGAGTCGTGGAATTGCGATTCTTCGGTGGACTGACGGTCGCCGAGGTTGCCGAGGTACTCGGGATGTCTCAGCGGAGTGTCGAACGCGAATGGACCCGCGCCAGGGCGTACCTGCTCGACGCCCTGCGCGCCGACGGCGGATCCGTGCTGACTCATCGCGCAAGGAGCTGCCGGACCGCCTCCGCTCGTCGCGTATATCCGCTGCCGGCCAGCAGTCCCGCCGTACGGCCGAGGTAGAGCCGTCCATCGGCGTCGAGCGCCACCGGGTGCTGGTGCAGTGCCGACACCGCCCGGTCCAACAGGTCGCCCCCCTTCGCGGTCTCGCCGGCGAGCATCAGCGCGGCGCCCAGCTGGGCCGCGGCCACCAGCGTCCACGTGTGCCGCGGACCCAGGGTTCGCTCGTACCACTGTGCCCCGTTCTGAAGCGGTGCAACCGCCTCCGCCGCCTTGCCTTGGCGCAGCAGGAAGCGACCGAGCGCCGCGTAGGCGCTCCCGATGCGCCAGTGCCCCTTCGGCCACTCGCGTTCGGATGCCGCGATGGCCTCGCGTGCGAGCGCCTCCACCTCGTCGAGCTTGCCTTCCAGTTCCAGCACCGCGGCGAGATTGTTCCCGTACATGATCGTGGTCGGATGGCTGTCGCCTAACGCCTGGGCCGCCAGTCGACCTGCCTCCCGGTACGACGACTCCGCCTCGGCCAGGTCGCCCCTGGTCATGAAGAGGTATCCCAGGTTGTTGTAGGTGACGGCGAGGCCGTTGAGGTCGCGCACGGGCGCCTGTTGCTGGCGACGCAGGACCGTGCGATAGACCCGCTCCGCCGAGTCGAGGCGGTTTGCTCCGCGAAGAACGTAGGCCAGCATTCCAAGGGCATCGGTGAAGCGCTCCCCCACGGTGTCGCCCGCGGCGTGCTGCATGTCGACGGCCACCTCGGCGAGGACCACGGCGGAATCGATGTCACCCATTTCCCGGCGGGTGTTGCTGAGGAGCCCCAGGAGCTCGGCGAGAACCGAGTCCGACACCGGACCCGCGGCGCGGCGCAGGCGCAACTCCTCGTGGAGCACCGAGTCCGCCGTACGGAACCCACGGCTCATCCGGTGGTTCAGACCGATGGCATGGACGAGGTCGAGGCTGGCGGCGGATGCCGGACCGGTGAGGTCCCCACTCAGGACGAGCGACTCCCGCAGGAGCGTGTCGGCCGTCTCGTAGTGTCCGAGCCCCATGAACGATCGCCCCATCGCTTCCAGCACGGCGGCCCGGACCTCGGGTTGCTCCGCCAGTTCCGTGGCGACCCGTGCCCGCCCGCGTTGCAAGGCATCGTACACGGTCACGTCGCGGTTTTCAGCGTCGGCCGTCGTGCCGGTGGGATCGGGACTGCGCAGGAGCCCGACGAGGAAGTCCTGCGTTGCCAGGGCCCGCCGGGAGGCCGCCTCGGCGGCATCGCGCTGCCGCGCCACCCATTCATTCTGCACGCCGAGCATGACCACGAAGGCCGTGAGCCCGATGATGAACGCGGCGGCTCCCGGCACAGAGAAGGGGTGACGGCCCGCGAACTTCCTGAGGCGGTAGGACGTCGACTCCGGATGCGCGCGAATGGGCCGGCCCTCGAGCCACGCGCGCAGGTCCTCGGCCAGGTCGTCGGCCGAGGCATAGCGTTCCTCCGGGTCGGGCCGGAGCGCCGTCCCGATGATGAGGTCGAGCTCCCCGCCCAACGCCTTGGCCAGCCGGGTGGCGGATGTGCCACGGGCCGCCGCGCGCTCATCCGCCCCCGGCTCCAGGTGGGCGGCGCGGCTCGCGCGCAGCGGCGGTGCGCCGGGCTGTGTGTCGCCGGCCAGCGGCGGCAGGCCGCTCAGCAACTCGCGCAGCAGGAGCCCGAGCTGGTAGACGTCCGTCCCGGTCGTGATCGGGCCGCCACGAACCTGCTCGGGGCTCGCGTAATCCGGGGTCAGGGCGCGCACCCCGGCCTCGGTGATTCCCCCTGTCTCCGATTCGAGCAGCTTGGCAATGCCGAAGTCCAGCAGCTTCGCGCGCCCGTCGCCGTCGACGAGGATGTTCGACGGCTTGATGTCGCGATGGACCACCAGCCGCCGGTGCGCCGCGTGGACGGCGTCCACCACCTGGAGGAAGAGCACGAGTCGCGACCGCAGGTCAAGGCGTCGCTCGTCCGCGTACGTGGTGATCGGCACGCCGTCCACCAGCTCCATCACCAGGTACGGGCGGCCGTCGGGGAGCGACCCGCCGTCCAGCAGGCGGGCGATGTTGGGATGGCCCAGGGAGGAGAGAATCTGCCGCTCGTTCACGAAACGCCGGATCAGGTCCTCCGTATCGAGCCCCCGTCGCAACACCTTGAGCGCCACCCGCTGCCGGTAGGTGCCGTCCGAGCGCTCCGCTTCGTACACCGTGGCCATGCCGCCGCGGCCGCGGCGTTCTCCCACGACGTAGCGACCGACCCGGGTTCCAGGCTCGAGGTCCGCCGTCCGCGCGTCGCCTTCACCACTGAAGGCACCGAGGACCAGCGCCTCCGAAGGGCCCGTGAGGCGGTCGTCGGCCGTGTCCAGCTGCCCGAGAAGCCCCATCACCAGGCCACGCAGTGCAGGGTCGCCCTCCGTGCGGCGAACGACGTGGGCCTGGCGCTCGGCGGGTGGCAGGTCGAGCGCCTCGTCCAGCAGGCGGTCCACCTCCTCCCATCGCTCCCACAGGAGGGAGTCATCCATCGGGTGGCCCGACCGGTGTGGCCGCCCCGGTCCCTCCGCCCCGCTGGAGCGGGACGGAGGGAAGTCGCGACGGGCCTGAAAAAGCGTGGGTTACAGCGGACATAGTGGCGATGATCCTCCTCCGCCGCTCGTGTAGACGTAGTAGAGGAAGCCGCCGTCGTTGACGTTCGTGCATGAGAGGCTCCCCCCATTGCTCACGATGGCGGCGTAACCGCCCGTGCTGGCGAACGTGACGTTGTCCAGGCCGAGCACGCCGTTGCTGGTCACGTGGAGCGTCGCCGTGCTGTTGCTGCCACCGAACCAGGGATCGGACCCGGCGTTCCGGAAGTCGACGTGACTCAGCACGTTCGACGCCGAGCCGGTCGCATACTGGACGCCCTGCCAGTAGCCGGTGAGGTCCTCGCCGCCCACGAACCTGACGTGGTCGTCCACAGTGCCCGTGGCCCTGAGCGAGCCGCCCTGGTTCACGATCAGGCTCGCATCCTGTGCGAATACCAGCTCGACGCCGGCGGCGATCTGGAGTGGGGCCTGGATGAAGGTCCGCGTTGTCACGTAGAAGGGCACGCCGAAATCATTCCAGGTCTGCGCGGCGCCCACGTTGTCCGTGTTGCCGAAGGAGACGCGAACCATGTTCTCCGTATTACCGAAGAAGGCGTTGTCGGCCGCGATTGCGCCCGCGCGGTTCGGGTAGACGATCATCGCGCGCGTGTTCTCGGTGAAGGTGTTGCCGGCGAATCCCGCGATGTCCCCACCCGACGGGACCCACAGTGCATAGTGCCCGCTGCCGCGGAAGGTCGAGTTCCTGAACACCGCCTTGCTGTTCCCGTCGAGGTAGACCATGGCGCGGGAATCACCCAGCCCCGTCCACGGCTGGCTTCCGCCGTTCTCGAAGAGGACGTGATCGAAGAGATTGTCCACCGAGGCGGTCGTGATCTGCAGGCCCTTCCAGTAGCCCGGGAGGTCCTCCGTGCTGGTGAAGGTGACGGGTGAATCGCTCGTGCCCAGCGCTGTGAGCGAGCCGGCGTTGCGCACGATGAAGCTGACGTCGGCCATCGACGAGAGGACGGCGCCGGCGAACAGCGTCAGCGGGGCCTCGATGAAGAACCGGTCGCGGATCTGGTACGGGACGTCGAGGGCCTCCCAGGTCTGCGCCGCGGTCACGTTGTCGTTGTTGCCGAAGACGACCCGCACCACGTTGCTCGTGTTCCCGTCGAAGGTGGTCGTCGCGCTCATGAAACGTGCCGTGTTCGGGTGCACCCACGCCGCCACGGCATTGTTGCGAAGCGTGTTGTCGAGGAAGGTCATCTCGGCGTCGGCATACACCGTGATCCCCTGGCCACCGCTTCCCGTGATCGTGCTGTGCTGGATGTCGACGGTGGAGTTGCCATCGAGCAGCACCGCCGACCGCGAGTAGGCGGCCCCGCTCCAGCCAGTGGATCCACCATTCTGGATGGTCACGTAGCGAAGGACGTTGTCGGCACTCCTGCTATCGACGAAATGGATGCCGCGCCAGGCGCCCGCCGCATCCATGCTCGTCAAGAGGATCGGCTTCGCGGCCGTGCCGACCGCATTCAACCGGCCGCCACTGGCGATCGTGAGCGAGGCACTGGTTCCGAACTTGATCTGCACCCCCGACAGCACCGTGAGCGTTCCCCCACTGACGGTCAACGGGCTCTGCACCTCATAGCAGGTATCCTGCACCAAAGTGGCCCCGTTCGCCACGTCGGCAGGCTGGAGCGTGGTGCACCCGGTGAGCGTGAGGTCGACCGAAGCGGTGATCCCGGGGTCGATCGTGCTGGCGGCCGTGATGCGGACGCTCCCGGGCGCCAGCGCCGTCACCAGGCCGCTCCCGCTGACGCTGGCATGCGTTGCATCGCTGGTGGACCACGACACCGACTGTGACACGTCCGTCGGTGCTACGCTCGCGGTGAGCTGCAGCGTCGATCCCACGGCAACGGTCGTGGTCGTTGCACTGATGGAGACGCCGGTGGGGTTGCTGTTCCCATCGTCAGGCGCCGTACTTCCCGAGTCGCAGGCAGCAAGCGCGAGCACAGCCCCCAGGACGAGATAGGGAATCGAGGATGCTCGGAGCGGGCGGATCATGGCTACTCCTTACTGGGACGTGGCGGTTTCGTGAGCCGGCCGACGGCCTGCAATGGCTGGCCGGGCTGCAACAGGAAACGAAAAACGCCACCGAAGTCCGCCACTCCGGTTCGTGCGGCCGGCCGAGGACACGGCGTACGCCCACGCTGCACGCCGCGTGAGGCGGGGCTCCCGGAGCAGCGGGGACGTCTGGGAACGGCGATCAGGGCACAGGGTCGCCGGGAGCACGCGAGCGAGCTGTGGCTGGCCGCATCGGCGCGCGAGCGGCGCTCACTCGCATCGCCGCGCCATCGCGACGCTGCGCCGCACGACGCCGGCGTGAGCAGCCTGCGGTCGGCCCTCCGCCCGTGGCCGAGCCGGTGCCGCTCCCGCTCCGGGCCGCCGAAGACGCCGCCAAGTCCGGCGCGCCGGGCAGGCGCGACTCGTGGGCCCGCCTGAGCCGGGCCGGGCGCACCCCACCAACACCCCTCCGCCAGACAAGGTACGCGCGCAGCCCGCGACAAGACGCGTTGGGCTGCGCGGGTGCGCCGCCGACCGCCCACCCATTTCCCGGACGCCGATCCGCCGGGCCAGCGGTCCATGTCCGGCGACGCCGACGCGCCGCAGCTCCGCCCGGATGACGATCCGGATGACGATGGCGACGACCGGGTGACGCTGCCTCGCCGCCGCACTGCCCGCACGTGCGTCGGCGGGGGCGATTCAGGCTCCTATTCCTCGGGGGGGTCCGCAATGCGCGCCTTGGGGACTGCAGGGGCCCCGGGAGTCCATCCGTCGACGCCGGGGCGCCCGGGGCCTGACGCGCTCGGTGTCACCCCGCACCGGGCGAGGCCAGGCGCGCAGATCCGGATGATCGCGACCGCGTGAGACGGGGGGCTCGACGGAGCTGGAGCAGGCCGCACATCCCCGCTCTCGTCGGGCTGCATGTCGTCATGTGCCGCCACGTGGTCGCACCTCGTACCGCAGCTCCACCATCCCGTTTCGCTACGCCTTGACCTCGGCGAGATGAAGGGCGACGTCCCTGTCGAGCCTCCCGAAGAACGGGATCCCCTCGCCAATCACGATCGGGAGGATCGAACAGCGAACTTCGTCGGCCAGGCCGAGGCGAAGGCATTCGCCGGAAAGCATGCCGCCGCCGACGAACCAGGTGGAACGGAATGAGGACCGCAGGCGCCCATGCACGAACTGCGTCAGGTCGCCCGAGTGGAATTCGATGGTATCGCGGATGCGCGGCAGCTCCCGACTGGTGAGGACGAACACCGGCTTGTCTCCGTACGCCCACCCGAATCCCCTGGCCTCGAAATTCAACGCCGTTTCATATGTTCGCGACCCCATGACGTAGCAGTCGATCGTCCTGAGGAAGGCCTCGGCGACTTCCAGGGATATGGTTTCTCCGTCCGCGAACTCGTCCGAGGTCTCAAGCCAGTCGACGCGCCCGTCCGTTCGGGCGACGAAGCCGTCCAGGCTCGCGGCCATGTGAATCGTTATGCGGGCATCGGTATCCGCCGTCATGTGGCCCTCTGGTCGGGAACGCTGGTTCCGTGAACTGTGCGTCGCCGCAGCGTCGGTGCGCGCGGCGCTCCGGCAGTCGGTTGGACGCGCGTCAGTACGGCAGGTCGTCGGGTTCATGTCCGACGTAGTCGGGCGCGGGATCCTCGTCGAATTGTACGACCTCGATCTCTGTCCGTCCCTCGAGCGCGGCCCTCGCGACACGGTGCCGGCCGTCCATGACGTTGCCTGACGCGGAGAGGATGATCGGGAAGGAGAGGTCCGCCTCGGTGACAAGCTTCATGTGCTCGACAAGCGCGCGCCACGTGGGGCGCTCATCGTCGCCGGCCCACGGCTCGTCGAGCTCCCCGATGGAATCGAGCGGAACGCGGCGGCGAGGGAAGTCACGCGACAGCTCGACGAGGCGGTCGACGTCCCAGGCGAGGAGGCCTTCAGGGGAGGGGCGGAAGTAGTATTGCTTGCGCATTTGGCGGGTGCGTGCACGTGGGACGTAACTGGTGCGGTTTCGGATCAGGCTGTCGCTGTAGTCACCACAGTATGGCTCCTCCCCACCGGTTGCCGCTCGCGCGGGGAACGATACGTGCGACGCCGTCAACCGCCGCATCGATCACGGTCGAGCTCCTTCGGTCTCCTGCCGTGTTCGCCTGCCCGCGCATTGCGGTTGCGCCTCTTCCATCCTGCCTTTCGCTTGCTGGCGGTGGCGGTATGTTCAGCCGGCCCCGGGTTGTCGGCGTGATCCTCGCGCCGCCATCCGCCGGCGGCCACAGTACACACTCGCAGCAGGAGGCCGAGATGTCGATCATGCGAGGCGCACGCACCGCACTCACCGCCTGCTCGGCGACCGCCCTCTGGCTCGTGGCGGGTTGCGGCACCAGCGGGAAGTCGCCGCCTGACTCCGCCACGACGCAGGCTGCCATCGACGCTGACAGCGTGGCGGCCGATTCGATGCTCGCGGCGTTCGGCAAGCCGAAGCCGCCTGCCGTCCCCAAGGTGCCGTTCAACGGCCAGCCCTGCCTGTCGCTCTCGAAGGCCGACCTCGGCACGCTCGGCATCGGCAGCGACACCTCGAAGCCGGATCGCGCCCCGGCCACCCTCCCGATCGACAACTACTGCACGTACGTGAGCAACAGCCAGGACGTCCAGATCGGGTACATGACCGACGGGGACTACGACACGAACCGCACCGGGAACCTGAGCACCTCGCGCACGTCGCCGTCGGACCTGCCCGGGGCGTTCTACGACGGGCAGGGCGGGCTCTGGTTCACGAAGAACGGCTACTACGTGGTGATCGCGGGGCGGGACATGTACAAGGAGCGCGTGGCGCACATCATCGAAGCCAAGTTCTGATTCCCGGATCGCCGTCGGCGCCGGGCAACTGCCGGGCGGCATTCCCGAACGCACCGCCATGCGGCGTTCACACGAAATGCAGCAGGTCGGCGGCAGTTGCGTAGACCCACTCCGCGCCGCCGGGGAAGCTGAGGTCCTTGTATCGGGCGCTCACCACGGCAACGGTCACCGATCCCCCTGAAGCACGTAGGGCAGGGCGCGACAAGGCCTGAGTTGTCGACCGATCTCATCGACTGCCGACGCCACCGAAGCCGGTCGGAACATGCGATCCGCGAGAACGCTATCGAATGGCTTGCTCTCCACGATCTCAACCACTCGGGCCAGACAGGTGAAACCGGCACTGCTGTAGAGCTCTGCACTGCCCGGCTCAACGAGCAGGCCTCGCGCCTTGACTCGTTCCACGATGTCGGCGGCGTTCAGGTGTCCGGTCTCCTCGAGCTCCGCAGTCACACGATGCGCCACGCCGGCGCCGGCGATTGTCATCGACTGTGCAAACCCGAGAGCCGGTTCGAAGGGAGTCGGCGTGAGTCCCGGCAAGGCGGCGGAACGCCACGCTGTCAGGGCACTCGCCGCGTCGCCTCCCATGGAATGCCGACAACATCGAACACAGCCCCGGTGGGCGCGTCGCTGCTTTCCTGCGGCGCGAAGCGCACCTCGATCACGTCGGGAGAGTCCGCCCCCACGTATCGGGTCTCTCCCACGCGCACCAGTCGCGTCGTGAGGTACGGCGCATTCTCACCGGTCGGCGTCATGCTCAGGATCAGCGAGTCGCCCCCGGCTCCTGCCACGCGGAACGAGACGTCGCCGGCGTCCCAGGTCCCGAGAAAGCGCTCCGCGCCGCCCTCGTTGAGCGCCACCAGTCTCGGGCGGCTCCGCGCCGGTGAGCAGCGACGCGATTGCGACTTCCAGTGCGTCCGGGTCGAAGAACGAGTCCGAGTTCCCGGCGACCGCGATTGCAAGTCCGGCGGCCGGATAGTAGCCGAACGAGGCGGTGAAGCCGGCGACGTGCCCGGTGTGGGAGAAGCGCACCATCCCGCGATGCGGCCGGAGGCGCAGCCCGAAGCCGTAGTCGCGCCGAGTGCCGTCGGTCAGGGTCACCGGGGCCGTCATTGCGGCCAGCGACGCCTGCCTCACGATGCGACCCTCGAAGAGGGCATCGGCCCAGAGCGCGAGTTCGCCCGGCGTGCCACGGAACCAGCACGCGTCGGGGACGGGTGTGAGGGTGCTGTCGCGAAGCGTGTAGCCTTGCGCCATCGAGGCGTTATGCGGCTCGGCCGGATCGCACATGTGCAGCGTGTGCAGGCCCAGCGAGTCCATCATCGAGTGGGCCAGGTAGTCATTGAAGGCCTGTCCGGTGGCCTTCTCGACCAGCAGGTCCAGGAGGTCGAAGTTCGCATTCCGGTAGGCCCATCGGGTGCGCGGCTCGAAGTCCAGCGTCGCGCACCGTGGTGGTGTCGTCCACCTCGGGGAGGCCGGAGACCTGGTTGAGCATGTCGCGCACGCGGACGGGTACGCATCGTGTTGATCTGTTCGATCCATCTCGAAGCAGGGCTGTCCACGTCGACGAGCCTGCGCTCGGCGAGCTGCATAACGATGGCCGCCGTCACCGGCTTCTTGATGGAGCCGAGCTCGAAGACTGTTTCCGGAGTGACGGGACCCGCGCGATCGCCGCGGAGCGCCGCGACACCGTACCCTCGCGCGAACAGGATCTGACCGTGGGAGGCGATGGCGATCGACAGCCCGGGGACGGATCGGCGGCCCATCCAGGTCGCGGCGAGGGTGTCGATGCGCGCGAGGGTGGCTGAGTCGGGACGGCGAGCCGACGCGGTCCGGTGGCGGCAGCCAGTGCAGGGGACCAGGAGCGCCAGGGACGCGGCAAGGATGCGAGCGGAGCGCGGGGTATGGGCCATGTCGTCGCCTAACGCCTCGACATGCTGCCGCAGCGGCGTCCGGACGGAATCGCGCGGCGGTCGACTTTCCATGAGCCCTCCCCTTGACTGGAACGATCGTCAATGCGGCGGCGGCGACCGGTCGCCTCGGCCCGCTCACTGAGAACGGCTCTGGGACGATCGCGACACGACGCGCCGCACGGGCGGGAAGCGCAGCCAGATCGCCGGCCTCCAGGGCCACTCCCCCGGTCCGGACCGGAACCGCGTGAACCGCCCGCGGTTGCAGGCGACCTGGATGACGAAGTCCCGGTTGCAGGATCCGTCAGGCGCCCAGGATCTCATTCACTCCCTCCAGCACCTGAGCCAGTTCTTCCGCCGACGCGCGGCCAAGGCGTTTCCCAATCTGCTCCGTGGCGTGGGTGCGTACCTGGCGGACCAGGCGGTCGACCCGCTTCAGCGTTTGGGTGTCCAGGGTGACCGCGAACTTGGCTTTCGGCATGAGCCACCTCCGTGGCATGGCAATAGCTCATACCGTCGGAGCAGGCAAGGGACACCAGGGCCACGGCACGAAGCGCCGTGAAATGCGGTGCGCAACTCTTCCCCCTGGCGCGTGACGCTCACGCTTCGGCAGCGGCGGGATATCACCGGACCTGCTTGCCCGGCACCTTGGCCTCACGCCGGGAGCCGTGACATTGCGCGCGCTTGTCAATGCCCCGGACACCAAGCGTCGCCGGTGGTCGATCGGGACATCGCCGGACAGACCTGGCGATGTCATCCGCTGGTGAACATGGCGACGCTGTCGATGCCGTGGTCGAGTGTCCTGGGATTCCCGGCGACCATCGGGCACGAACCGGAAACCCTCGACGTGCCGGCCAGGGCCAGGCAGTCACCGCGGCCGTGACCGAGAGGTCCTCCCCCTCGCTGGCCCGGTCTACTTTCGCGTGGACTTCGGGAATGGTCCCTACGGCACCCGGGACTCGAGAATTCGCGCCAGCCGATCGCGCCACGGCAGCAATTGCGCGGCGCATGCGGGAGGAGAAGGCCGAGCGCCGTGGTCGTGGAAAGCCCCATGGTAGAGGAGGCCAGCCAACCGCGGTGATTCACGACGAGCGCGACCGCAGCACGCGCCAGCGACGCCGGGACGATCAGCAGCGAGTACGAGATCGGAGCCAT
The DNA here is from genome assembly GCA_963761075.1 of uncultured Gemmatimonadaceae bacterium. Lineage (GTDB taxonomy): Bacteria > Gemmatimonadota > Gemmatimonadetes > Gemmatimonadales > Gemmatimonadaceae > CAVXFN01. The sequence goes on along the minus strand of CAVXFN010000004.1, from coordinate 3,182,607 downwards.
CCACGGGAAGTCCCGGGTCACCCAGGCGAAGTGTCCGAGCGCGCCACGCTCGAACAGGAGGGTGGGGCGAAGTGTCCCCAGCCGGCCAGCGCGGAGGCGACGACACCGACTGCCAGGAGCGTGATGAAGCGCGTGCCGGCGTGGAGCTGGACCAGGACCGGCTGGTGGTCATGGAGCAGCCGTGCGGCGTGTCGTCGCCGGACGCCGCAGGTCGCGCGGCGATAACGTCGTCGTTGACTCCCGACTGCCCCACCGCGCGCGGGCGTGTGCCGCCAGTCGGCTCATGAATCCGGCCTCTGGAGCCGCGATGTCCACCGGCCCGCAGTCGACGATATCGCACCCGGTGGCGCACGTACGCGCCAGTGCCTGAACGTCCCCAAACCGGACTCCATTCCAGGTGCCGTCGGCGTAATGGGTATTGAGGAAGGTCGACACTTCGGCAACCTCGTTCGCTGTGCCCCGCTCCACGGCGCGAAATTGTGCCAGGGCGGATTCGACCAGGGCATCTGACGGAGCATGCTGCCCGCGCCCGATGCCCCCATAGCGGAGGCGTGAACCCGCGAACGCGGCACGTGGATACGCGTTGGCGCCATCGACCAGGATTCGCGCCCTCGGCGCCAGCGCGCCGATGCGCGAAGGCAGGTCGTGGTATGCTCCGTGTCCGACGCCAACGAAGATCACCTCGGCGTCACGCAGCGCGTCCTCCAACGACCCGGTGAACACGGTTGCGAGGCCCAGGCGTGCGAGGTTGGCATCGTGCATCCGCACGTAGGGATCGTGCACCATGACCGTGGCTCCCGCGGCGCGCAACTGCAGCGCCAACTGCAGCGCCGGAGAATTGCGGGTATCCTCCGAGTCGGGACGATAGGCCGCGCCCAGCACCACGACCTGCTGGCCGGTGATGACGGCCCCCAGGTCGCGCGCCATGGCGAGCGTGAACGCCGGAGACTCGTCGTTGATCAGCCGGGCGCCAAGGATGAGCGAGTGGGTGGTCGGAAGACCGCCCTCCACCGCGCGCCACCACATGAGGATGCCATCCTTCGGAAGGCAGTGCCCGCCAACCCCCACAGTCGGCACCAGCAGCGCCCCCGACGGGACGGCCCTCCCGTCTTGTGACGCGTCGTCGGAACGCGCGAGGCGCACGTTGATCTGGTCGCGGAGTGCAAAGAAGTCCACATCGTGGGCGTCGCACCAGCGCACCAGTTCCGCGGCAAAGGCGATGCGCACATCGCGATACGCATTCTCCAGCGTCTTCACCACCTCTGCGGTGAGGCTGCTTGTCGTCAAGAGTCGACCGACAGTGACGACACGAGCGTAGAGCTCCGCTATGCGTATCGCGGTGGCCGGCTGCAGAGCCCCGACGATCTTGTCCGCGCTCGCCACCCGGGACACGAGGCGCCCCGGCATCACCCGGTTGGGGGAGTTGCCCAGGAGGATATCGCGGCCATCCTCCAGGCCGTAACCCTCGAAGAGCGGTCGCACCACGCTCTGCATTGACGATGGGGCAAGGGTCGACTCGATGATGAGAAGGGGACGGGTCGGCACTTGTCGGGCGGCGAGCGCGGCTCCGATGCCGTGCAAGGCGTCGAGCAGAGGACCGTAGTCCGGGCCGATTCCCTTCCTGTCCGTCTGGACGCAGACGAGGATCACGTCGGCATCCTGCACCTCGTCGTAGCAATGCGAGGCGCGGAGGGATCCTGCCGCGGCGTTGACCCGGACGAGATGATCGAGGTCGGGTTCCACGCCACCGATGGGCGACTCGCCGCGATTGATCGCACCGACTTTCCAGCCGGAGGTCGGGGAGTCTCGCTGGACGACCACCACCTCGCCCATCGGTGTGTCGAGCCGTCGCGTCGCGTCGGCGAGGAGGGCCGCCATTGGCATGCCAACGATGCCAGGGCCGACGACCACGGTCTTCCTGGCGGGAAAGCTCAGCGACGCTGTCATGACAGGGGTGACGTGGAAGGGTGGTCGATGAAGATCCGGTGCCACAGCTCCAGGTTGAGGAGCCCCCAGATTCGGCGGGAGAACGGCGGTTCGGATGCCAGGGTGGCCTCGACCTGACCGGGATCGAAGATCCCCCGCTGCCGGGAGCGAGAAGACAGCAGCAGGTCGTGCAGGAAGTCGCGCGAGGTGCCACGGACCCACCGGTGCAATGGGACGGGGAAGCCCATCTTGTCCTTGCGCGCCAGCACGCGCGCGGGGATCACATCACCGGCCGCACGCTTGAGCAGGTGCTTGAGCTGTCCACCCGCGAACTTGCGTCGCGCCGGCATCGATGCGACAAGGTCCACGAGCCGGAAGTCGAGCAGCGGGACACGCGACTCGATGGAGTTCGCCATGGAAACCCGATCCTCGACCTGGAGCAGCGCGGGCAGGCCGGTGAGCATGTCGAAGTGAGTCATCTTGTTGAAGTACGACGGCGTGTCGGCGACGTTGAAGACGCTGGCGAAACGCTCGAACACCCTCTCGGGTCGCCAGGTCGCGCGGTACTCGGGCGTAAGGAGCTCCCGGGCGCCACCCGAGCGGTCCATGAGGCGGAAGTAGCGGCGGTCCATGTCCTCGAACAGTCCCTCCTGCCAGAACTGCCTGAGCATAGGGACGTATTCGCGCAGCGCGGGGAGGCTACGCACCATCGAGGACAACGATACGATGTGCTCGCTCTCCTCGTTGGTCTCGAAGATGGCGCCCTTCAGGGCCTGCTCGAAGTACGCCAGCAGGTAGCGCACGTATCCCCCGAAGACCTCGTCGCCACCTTGGCCGCCAAGGACGACCTTGACATGGTGGGAGGCGAGCCGGGAGACGATAAACTGCGGGAAGATCCCGGGACCGGCGGCAGGCTCGTCCATGTAATAGACGAGTCGCGGTAGCAGCGCCACAAACTCCGCTTCGGTCGGAACCACCTCGTGCAAAGTGGCCCCGACGTGTTGGGCAACCTCACGCGCATAGTCGCTCTCGTCGAACGCTGGTCCGTTGGGAAAGCGACCCGTGAACGCGGTGATCGGCGCGTGACGCGAGGCCAGGGCGGTCACGATGCTGGAGTCGAGTCCCCCCGACAGGTACGCACCGACGGGCACGTCGCTGCGCAGCTGGATCCGGACGGCATCGTCGAGGAGCCACCGGGTGCGCTCGGCGAACTCCCTCTCGCTCGTGCGGTTGTCGCAACCGAACTGTGGCCTCCAGTAGTTCCAGGTCCGCACCCGGCCGGATGTGAGATCCACTTCCATGCAATGCGCGGGCGGGAGTTTGCACACGCCCTGGAAGAGCGTCGCCTTGTCCGTGACGAACTGGAACGTGAGGTACTCCTGAAGCGCCTCGTGGTCGACCGAAGCGCGCATCCCCGGGTGTTGCCAGAATGCCTTCACCTCCGAGGCAAATAGCATCTCGCCGCCCGCCCGCGCGTAGTACAGTGGCTTGACGCCGAAATGGTCACGCGCGGCCACCACGACGTGGCGCTCCCGATCATACAGGACGAAGGCGAAGATTCCGTTGAGCTTTCTCAGGAACGTGGGGCCGCAGGCATCGTACAGCTGGAGGAGGACCTCGGTGTCGGAACGGGTGGCGAAGGTGCGCCCCGTGGACCGCAGCTCCTCCCGCAGCTCCACGTAGTTGTAGATCTCGCCGTTGAAAACGACCGAGTGCGCCCCGGCCGTCATCGGCTGGTGGCCCGAAGCAAGGTCGATGATCGAAAGCCGCTGATGGGCCAGCGCGACGCCGCGCTCGAACAGGAATCCCTCGTCATCCGGACCTCGGTGGTGCAGCACGCGCGCCATGCGCTCCACCACCTGTGGGTCCACGCCGAGCTCGTCGAACCGGAGCACCCCGACCACGCCGCACATGGTCAGCCCTCGCTCGCGGCGCGGGGATCCGCCGGCAACGTGGCTCGGCGGCGGCGCAGGCGCCGGCCAGAGGCGAGGCGCCGGGCATGCACCGACAGCGGTACCACATCGTGGCTGGCGCGCAGGATGCCCAGCGCCTTGAGGAAGAAGCGTCGCTTGGCGACCGTCCCGACATCCATCCCGGGAAAGAACCGGAGTTCCGGGGCGACGTCGGCGCCGATGAGGTCGAGGGGATGCAGGAGCACGCTCGGCTCCAGCCCGGCCACGCGACACGCGGTGAGCGCCGTCCGCCAGTATGCGAGGGCCAGCCCCTCCGAGAAACGGGCGAGGTAGAGGCAGTAACTGAGGTGAAACGGCGTGCGGACGACAGGGCACACCGTTACCGGGATCTCGAGGAGCCGCCGCCCCGCGCCCAGCTCCCACTCGTACGGCCGGTTGGGCCAGAAACCGGCCGACCACGAGCCGAACAGGGACCCGCGCTCGGCACGCTCTTCCGGTGTGAGCGTCGCGGTGGCGAAATAGTAGCGGCGCGCAAGGGGACCCAGGAAGGTAGGGAACGTCGAGGCGTCGTAGTCGTAGCCACGCGCTGCGAGCGTGTCGAGCAGATCCGGGCTGAAACTGTAGCCCGGACCGCGGAAGCCGCGCGGGCGACGGCCCGTGGCCTGGAAGATGGCATCTTCCGCTTGACCAATCTCGCTTTCGAGAGCGGCGACGGAGTAGCGATGGAGCCAGGGCTCGTGCTCGTAGGAATGGTTCCCCACGTCATGGCCCGCGGCCACGATCGACTGGAGCGCCGCCGTGTTCTCGTCGCGGATCGCGTCGACGCCCACCACGAAGAACGTGATCTCGAGGCCCAGCTCGTGGAGCAGCTCCAGGACAACGGGGACGAACCGGGGGAGGTACGTGGGTCGCGCGGCCCACCCCGGGTCTCCATGGGTCTTCAGGTACGACCACAGATTGTCGAGGTCGAGCGACAGGCTCGCCGTCGGGCGCGAGGAGGAGACACCGAGTGCCTCAGCCATGTTGCGGCACCAGCAGCGACGGCACGAGCATTGGGTCCAGCGTCGCCGCGCTGCGCTCCGCGAGCGCAATCGTCTCGTCCACGTTGAGCGTACCGTGCGGGATCTGGGCCGAGTTGGCCACGAAGACACGGGGCAACGAGGAGCGAACAGGCGGCATCAGCTCCGTGGAATAGCGCAGCGTCGAGATGGCCAGCACGTCTCGAGCCCGCGCCACGCGCCGCGCTACGACGTCATCGCCGGACAGGCCGGGGACCATGCGTTGCAGCGCAACGAAGCACCGGTCGGCAATCGCGTCATCGGTCGCACGCCAGAGCGGGTCATCCTGCGTGAGGTACATTGGCAGGTAGACGAGGTGACGACCCCCGAATGCGGCGGGATCCACCAGCGCCGACATCTCGATGACCCCCGTGAACGGGATGTCAGGCGCCGTGATGTTCGTGACGTAGTATCCGCTGAGGGGTCGGCGCAGGAGGAAGGAGGGGCACACGACGCCCTGATAGACCACGCGTTGAAGGCGCGCGCGCTCGGCCGCCGTCAGGTCGGGGCACATGGCCGCGACCCGAGGGCAGGAGACGGTGAGCACCGCGTTGCCCACTTCGTGCGTGCTGCCGTCCTGCAGGGTGAGGCGAGCGCCGTCGTGATCGGAGCGAACGGTGGCAACGCGGGCACCGGTTACGATGCACACCCCGGCCGCCTCCACCTGGTGCCGCAGGGCGGCAAGAATGCGGTCGTACCCGCCGCGTACGTATCCCATGGTCTCCCGCTTCGTGCCGGCGCCACGGGCACCGTACATGCGCACGATGATGGCCCAGATGAACGCCGCACTGGCAGACTCTGCATTCGCTCCCAGCTTGCTTCGCAGCAGCGGGAGCCAGATGGCCTCGACCGTCCGCCTTCCCGACCACTTCGTGAGCCAGTCGACCGCGGTGACCTGCTCGAGGCTCCGCCAGTCGCGAAGGCGCGAGGCCCCGACGAGGGTCAGGCCGAGGCGGACCTTCTGGCCAAGTGACAGGGGAGGAAAGCGCAGGAAGTCGAGCGCTGACGACATGGAATGCCAGCGACCGTCGACGTAGAAGCCCGTGCGCGTGCTGGCCCAGGCAGTCTGTTCCCCCAATCCAATCTCGTTCAGCAGCGCGAGTAACCGGTGATCCCGGGCGAGTACGACGTGGTAGAAGCGGTCCCACCGCATGTCGCCGATTGCGTCAGCCGAGGCGAGTCCGCCGACGACGCTCTCGGACTCGAATACAGTCACGCGGTGCCCGCGCTGTGCCAGGCGCAGGGCGAGGGTCAGTCCGAGCATCCCTCCGCCAACGATGCCCACCTCGCGCATCAGGCTACCCTCGGCCGAGGATTGCGTGTCCGCGAGCGTCACGCTCGCGCGAGGGTCGCCGCGCAGGGCGCCGAGCTCACGCAGCAAGCGGAGGTGCCCGGCGATGACCGGCAGGACCTTGAGCTTGGACTGGCCCAGGAGGCGCACCTCCAGCGTCGCCGGCACCTCGGCAACACGCGCGCCGCCTAACACGGCCCGGGCCAGGATCTCGGCAATCCCCAGGAATCCATTGTGGTCGATGGACAGTCCGGCAAACCGAGAGCGGCGATACGCCCGAAAACAGCTCGTGTAGGTATGAAGGCTCGATCCCAACTGACGCGAGTACATCCGGGAGAGAGTGCGGGAGAGCATCAGGCGCCACCGCGGTACGCGGCGCACCTGGCCGTCCGGGTGGTACGGGGAGGCGGTCACGAGGTCTGCCCCTGCTTCCAGAACGGGAAGCAGGTCCGCGAGCTGGTTGGGATCGTAGGTACAGTCGGCGTCGATGCTGCACACGAACTCGTCAGGCGCCGCTGCGATGCCCCTGAGGATGGCGCGCGCGATTCCCTGGTTCACCTCGTGGCGCACGACTTGGCAGTCCTCGCGCGCCCCGACGAGCGCCTGCAGCACGGCCCATGTATCGTCGTGACTGCCGTCGTCGACGAACACGTACGACAGCCGGTAACGAGGCGCGAGCTTCCTCCCCACGCTCGCGAGGGTGTTGAGGAGGTAGGGCAGCGTGTCGGCCTCGTTGAAGCACGGCACCACGACCGTCACGGGCACGCTGGGTGCGTCAACGCGGGGGCCGCGCGCCACGATGGACTCCCGCGTGCGCCGCTGGACCTGCGTGGGCGGAACCCTGGATTGCGTCGGAAGGCCCAGGTATTCCGCATACGCCACGAACTGACCCTTCGCCAGGAAGCGCCGCAGGAAGCGCTCGGTATGGTCCAGGTTCCGGTAGTGGCGCATCGACGCAATCCAGGAGGCCCCGGTGATCCGCGGCTGTGCGGGATCGAGTTCCCACGACTGGCAGTAGATGGAGAACGGGACGCCGTGAGACCGCTGCCATCGCTCCACGGCCCGGGTCACCATCGGCTCCGGGAGCTGCCGAATCCAGTTTCCACCTCCGATCGGGACCAGCAATGGCCCGATGCGCGTTGTCGGCACCGGGAATTCGTGCAGGTCGCGCCCTCCGCGACGGTGGACGAACGGGAAGCGCCGCTCCGGGTGCCGGCGACAGTCCCTGCCTAACGGGCGCAGCGAGGCGTCGTACTCGTAGCCCAGGTCAGCCACCACGTCCAACGCCCAGAGCTGGTCCTCCCGGATCCAGTCCGGGATGCGCGTCCCTCGCGGGTGGAGTCCCGTGGACGCGGCAATGGCCGCCCGACCGCGTTCCAGCTCGTCCCGCAGCTCGGACGGGCCCAGTTCGGAGATGCCCGAATGCGAGAAGCCGGAGTTCGCGACCTCGTGGCCGCGCTCCACCACTCGGCGTACGAGCTCGGGAAGGTGCTCCGCTACCCAGCCCAGGGTGAAAAAGGTCGCCCGTGCCTGGTAGGCGTCCAGGAGATCCAGGGTGGCGTCCGTTGCACGCTCCAGGCGCGACTCGAAGCGACGCCAGTGCTCCCTGGCGATGAGGTTCCGGAACGCACCGACGTGGAAATAGTCCTCGAGGGATATCCCGAGCAGGTGCTGTTGCGGTCCCCAGTGCGACATCCGGGAGATTGGGCCACCTCGCTGCAAGGCCGGCATATCGACGCTCCTACGCAAGCCTCATCCCGCCTCGATCCCCGGGCCCGCGAGCCACGTCAGTCAGCACAAGTGACTGTCCAGCAGGTGCTTGAGATGCGTCTGCACATCTGGTGCTCAAGCCGGGATTCGTAGATGCGGCTGCTGCACCACACCGTGCTTGACGCCTCGCTGCAACAGCTGCTGGTCGCGGCCACCCCTGGTCCCCCGGCGAGGCCCGACCAACTCGAAGACCCCGGCAATCAGGACCGGCGATCCCGGTGGCTCGGCAATCGGGGCGAGAAACGTCGGGTGCGGCGTGTGGATGAACCGCATGCCCACGTACGGACGGCCTTCGAAAAGGTCACGAGCGTGCCTCACGTACTGAACGTGGTCGTCGGCTTCCAGAGCGGGACCGTGGGGCCGGTGCTCCCGGCCAACGGCTGCCACCGGCCCAGTGTCGGCGAGTGCCATCACCCGCCCGCGCGAAGATCTCACTGCGTGGCGTACGCACCCTCGCGGGCGCGCCCGGAGACGATGATCGGTGCGATGGCGTCGGCAATCGACTCGGCGGCCGACCCGGTTCCGTACGCGTCCCGATCCCAATCACGGGTCCCTTCGATCGCGCCCGATACCGCCCGAGCCAGGTCGCGCGGCGCGTCCTCCGGGGCGACCAGTCGGTTGGCACCGCACTCCACCGTCTCCGGCCACTCGGTCTCCGCGCGCAGTGTCACGCACGGAGTGCCCAGCCAGTAGGCCTCACGCTGTACACCGCCGGAATCAGTGACGACTACGGTCGCGGAGTGGATGGCCGTGAGGTTGGCGAGGTACCCGAGCGGCGGGACGACGCGCACATTGGGCGGGATCGCCTCGGCCAGTCCAAACTCGGCGATGCGCGATGCCGTGCGCGGGTGGATTGGCAGCACGACCGGCAATGGCAGTCTCCCGAGCGAACCAAGGGCGCGGCCAAGGCGGTCGGCATGGTCGCAAAGCTCGGCGCGGTGCAAAGTCACCAACGCGAATTGCGTTCCGGGCAGCTCGGGGACGGCAGCGCGAGCTGGGGCAGTGCCTAGGGCGTGGCGGAGCACGTCGCGGGACACGTCGCCGGTCAGCACGATGGTACCGGCGCGTCGCTCGCGTCGGAGCGTGTTCGCCGCCAATGCAGACGGAGCGCAGAGCACGCGGCTCAGGCCGTCCACAGCGATGCGGTTTCGCTCCTCGGCCATGTCAGCCACGCCACTGCGCAGCCCGGCCTCAACGTGTACCACAGGGATGCCCAGCGTGGTCGCCGCGATGGCGCACGCCAGGGTGGAGTTCGTGTCCCCAATGACCACGACCACGCGCGGATCGCAAACGCTGAGTACGCGGCCGCACGCGGCCGCGATGCGGGCCGCCTGCTCCACCGGATGCGCGGCGCCGACACCGAGGAGATAGGACGGGGCGCCCACCTGAAGTTCACGGTACAGCCCTTCGTGAAGCGCCCAGTCGTAGTGTTGCCCCGTGTCCACGGTCACGACCTCCCAGCGTCCGCGCAGGGCCGAGACCAGTCGTGACGCCTTGATGACCTGCGGCCGGGTACCGTAACACACGGCCACACGGGCACCAGGGGTGCGCGAGTGCCTGCGACGAAGCGTGGGGGGGACGGACATGCGGGATACCGCCAGGGGATTAGCAGGAAAGTACAGGCCGCCTACGCATATGTCGCGCCACCCTGTGCGGTTCTTTCGACTCCACGTCGCACCGACTTGTTCCTGTGGCGTGCGCTCATCGGATGAAGGCCCCCGTCGGCCCCTCACCACCTTGTCTCCCTGAAACTCGACAACAGCAATCGAACGGCTATCAGGGAGTTCCTCAGGCCGTGTCGCAGATCTCGGCGTCACGCCGGGCGCCGGGACCACGTCGGCGCTGGTGGACGAGTCCGGTCCTGCAATGAGGTCATGAAGGTGCTGAACACATGGCGAGCATCTTCACCCCGCTCACGTTCATGGCCGGGCTCGACGGGATGAACTTCGACTACGTGCCTGAGCTGCACGTTCGCTGAGCATACCCGGCTCTGGTGATACGATTTCCGCGATGGGGCAGGTGGTGGCGGGTCGTGGCGGGCTGCCGACGGTGACCTGACGGTCAAGCGCGATTCACGAAAAGGGAGAAAATGCACATGTAGCAGCCCCCGCGAGGCGGGTGCGCACTCGCGCCGCCGCGCTCATCTCGGCGAGAATGCGCTCGTGCCGGTGCCGAGCGAGACAAACAGGCCGAGCCCGACAAGGCCGACCACGATCGCCGTCGCGAAGTAGAGCAAGCTGAACCCGACAATCGTGCCCGGCGACAGCCCCGACCCGCCCAGAAGGAGCAGCCAGATGCCCTCCCGGACGCCAAGCCCGGACAGCGATATCGGGAGCATCGACCCCAGGCTCACCAGGGGGACTGCCACCAACAGGGCGGCCAGGGGGATCGAGAGCCCGAGGCTCCAGGCCAGCGTCGCCCAGATCAGGATCACCATCCCCTGAACCACGAGGGCGATCCCCAGCGCGGAAGCGATGGTGCCCGGCGCCCGGAGGAGGCCACGACCGAGTGCGATCCCGTCATCGGTCATTTCGGCGAGGCGGCGGCTCCGGCGCGCGGTGCGCACCGCGAACCACCCGGCGGCCGCCAACACGATCACGCCCGCGACCAGCGCTGCTGGCGGGACCCGCCATCCAACCTCCCTGATGAGCAGCGGCGGAATTCCGCCGGCCATCACGATCCCGGCAATTGCGTAGACCACCAGCGCCACGACCCCGAACATCCGATCCACGACGACGCTCACGACCACGCCCCCCGGTCGATCGGCGCCCCTGGCAGCCGCGGCCGCGCGCACCACGTCGCCCCCCGCCGCTGTCGGGAGCAGGAGGTTGAAGAACGCCGCGATCACGTAGAGCCGGGCCAGGTACGACCACGCGAGATCATGCGAGTGGAGGAGTAGCTTCCAGCGCAGGGCCGCGAGCGCCTGGGTGCCCAGGAGCAGCACGGCCGAGATCAGGACCCCCATCACCACCGTGGGTGTGGGACGGAAATCGAGTTGCGACCGGTCGATTCGCGAAAAGATCAGCGCAAGCAGGGCGATGCCAGCGATCAACCGGAGCCAGAAGCGGACCGACCGGCTCACGAAACGTCCCTCGCGACGCGCCATGGGGGCGCGTGCAGCGGCCGGGTCAGCTGGCCCGTAACTTGCCACTCTATCCGAACGACATGTCGCCTTCGCTTCGACGCGCCCTTCATAAGTTCGTCCCCGCGCACTTCCACGACCCGTTCGGACTGGCCGCCCGGCTGATCCGGAGCGGCAACGAGGCGGCGCGGTTCGCGATGGTCTCCGCCGCCCTCGGCCCCCTCTGCCTTCCGCTGGACCTGCTGCTGAAGGCCCGGGAGCGCCGCCTCTACGATAGCGCCTCGCCGCCAACCCGGCCCATAATCCTCGTGTGCGGGCCGCCCCGGTCCGGCACCACCTTGACGGCCCAGGTGCTCATCCGAAACCTCCCGGTCGCCTTCATCAACAACCTCACCTCCCTCTTTCCCCGGTCGCCTCTCACCGCCAACCGGCTGTTCGGGAAGATTCCCCAGGCCCGTGACGTCGGGTACGAGAGCTACTACGGGAAGACCACTCGGCTCTCCGGACCTAACGACGCCCTCTACCTGTGGGATCGCTGGCTGGGCGCCGACCGCACGGTGATCCCCGACCATCTCGCGCCCTCCGCCATCCTCGACATGCGCCGCTTCTTCGGAGCCTTCGAGCAGCTCTACGGCGCGCCGCTGGTCGCCAAGAACAACAGCCTGAACGCCACGGCGCGGCTGGTCGCCGAGGCGTTGCCGACCGCCCGGTTTCTCTGCCTCCAGAGGGACCCCGTGTATCTGGCGCAGTCGCTGCTCCGGGCACGCCGCGACATCCACGGCGGGGAGGAGTCGCCATACGGCCTCGCCGACGCCGCCGAAGACGTCACTGACCCGATCGAAAGCGTCTGCCGCCAGGTGGAGTTTCACGAAGGGCTCGTCCGCCGTCAGCTCGAGGCAATCGGCGCCGATCGCTTCTGGATCATTCCGTACGAGACCTTTTGTGCCAACCCCTTCGCCACCGTCGAGCGGGTCGCGGTCGAAGGGGTCGGGGTGGCGTATCGCTCCGAATGGAGGGACCCGGAACTCCGCCAGTTCGAGGTCGCCAATCGCCGGCGGATCAGTGAGGAGTCGTTCGAACGCCTCGAGCATCGGCTCGGCGCGCTGCGGGAGCGGCTCCCCTCTTGAGCGAACCCGACGCCACGGGGAGCCCCCGCCCATGGCGCGGGCGGAAGGACTGGGTGGCACTCCTGGTGCTGGTCGTCCTGGTGCTGCTACCGCGCCTCGTGGCACTGGCCGCGGATCCCCCAAGAGACCTGGAGTCGAACTGGATCTTCGATGAGGGATGGTGGGCCCACAACGCCCGAAACGTGGTGCTGTTCGGCCACTGGATCCGCGACCAGCACAACCCGGCCTTCTTTCTCACCCCGCTCTACTCGGTCACGCTGGCCCTGGTCTATCGCGTCGCCGGGATCGGCCTGGCCCAGACTCGGTTGCTCTCCGGCGTGGCCGGCTTCCTCACGTGCGTGGTGCTCTACCTCGCCCTCCGGCGCTCGCGCCCGACGGCAGAGGCCCTGGTGACCGCGCTGGCGCTCGGGCTGAGCTATCCCATGCTTGTCATGAACCGCGTGGGCCTGACCGAATCGTTCCAGTTGCTGTTCATCGTCGCGACGATCGCCGCCGCGCTCGAGGCGGTGGCCCGACCTCGGTGGGCATTGGTCACCGGACTTGCCTTCGGCGCCTCGATGCTGTCCAAGCCGTCCGCGCTGGTGATCGGCTTCGTGGTCGCGGCTTTCTGGTGGATCGAAGCACCGGAAGGGAATGCACGTCCAACGATGCGGGCCAGGCTCTCCCTCCTCGCGCCTTTCGCGGCCGGTGTTGGCATCATGCTGGTCGCATACCTCCTGACGGTGGCCTTGCCTCACTGGGCCGAACTGCGACGCCAGCTCCAGGCGACGGTCACCTACGGATTGCACATCGACGCCAGCACGGTTGACGCGAGCTTCGTCGGGTTGGGCCGGTTCGGGCTGCCAGTGAACTGGTTCTTCCTGCGCGCCGCGGTGCCGGTCGTGATCGCAGCGCTCTTGCTGGGCGCACGCGCCGCGGGCACGGCGCTCTCCCGCCGCGACCGGATCGAGACCATCTGCTGGCTCTGGCTCGGAATGGGCCTCGCCACGAGCGCAGCGCTCCATTTTGTGCCGAGCCGTCGCTTCATATTCCTGCTGCCGCCGCTCGTGGTGCTGGCCGTCCAGGCCGTGCTGCGCGGCGACCTGCGTTGGCCCGGCGGCGAGTCCGGGGTGACGAAGCCCCTGCACGGAGCAGTCGTGATTGGTCTCGTGGCCGCGTTCTATGCGCAACCGCATCTCGCTCCACGCGTCCTCCATGTGCTCACCAGGGCGGGGCTTGGCCAACTGGCCGTGGTTGCACCGTTCGGCGCCTTCGTCGGCGCGACGGTCGTGTTCGCGGCGGCGCTGGTGGTGCTCTGGCGACATCCTCCCCGTCGCGCCCTTATCCTGCCCGCGTGGATCCCGATCCTCGTCTTCCTCGTGAACGACCCCGGTCGGTTCGTCACGTATGCCGTCCATCCAACGTTCTCGTTACGTGACGCGAATCGCGAGATCGCCCGGATGGCGGACAACTGGCCCGACGAAGCGCAGGTAATGGTCGGCGACGCCGCGGCCAGTTTCGCATACCGCAGTCGCCTGCGCCTGATCTCGCAGTGGCGCGAGGGTGAGAACGTGGACGCCTTCGAGCGTTTTCCCTTGGCCTCGCTGCTCAGCGCGCAGGTGCGCGGGGACCCGGGGCTGAAGTTGGCAACTGAGCACGGGCTGGTGCTGTGCCACGATTTCGACGTCTGGCCCGACCGCGCCGGGCGCCCCTGGATGCGCTTCCAGTTGTTCACGACGCCGACGCTCTGCCCGCCGTCGGCGGCGAGTCCGAAAGCGCCCGCGTCGCCGGACTCTGCGACGGCTCGCACGCATTGACGCTCACCTGGCCCATGACGCGCCCTGCAGAGTGAGCTCCCGCCACCCCGCAGGACCCGCACCTTGGTTGACTCAGCGATAGCGCGGTTTGTTCCGGGGGCTTGCACGCGCGCGTTCGAGCGTCCTGGGATTCCTGGCGACCGTCGGGCACGAACCGGAAACCCTCGCCGTGCCCGCCAGGGCTACGTCGTTGTCAGCGCGGCGGTGACCGCACGGTCCTCTCCGTCGCTGGCCCCTCCACGTGCGCCGGAAGGCAGGACCCGCCTCACGCGCCCCAGAACCGCTGCCGTGCGCTGCGCCCGATGTCGCCGTTGCTCGCGTGTGCGGCCCCGGCGGCGACAGGCGTCCACAAACCACGCCGCTCCCAGGCCTCGCCGCTCTTTCGCCTCGTGAACGGCGACTTCCGCGCATTTCACGCCGAATACGAGGAGCGGTGCGTCGCGCCGTGTGGCGACTGGCGCCCCGTCGTGCGCGAAGGGGCCGACAAGTTCCTCGAGTGTGGCGTGCTCGCGCACGGCTTCGCGCGCGTGGTGACCGCCGCGGCGCGCGCGCGGGGAAACGGCGGGAGCCGCGGACACACCGCCCACCGTTGCGGCGCCGGTGCCGCTCCCGCGACGGGACGCGCGGCGACGCTGGGCCGAGCGCATGCGGAAGATCTTCGCGGCAAATCTTCGCGGTCGATCCGCTACGGTGCCCGCAGTGCGGCACGGCGATGCGCCCCGGTGCGTTCATCACCCGGCGCGCCGTGATCGACCGGATCCTCGACCATCTGCGCCGCCCCGGGCCGCAACCCGCCTGAACGCGACCGACACGCGATCGCGGCGCGCCGTTCGATCATCCCGCCGCTGCCCGCTCGTCAGTGCGGGGACCTCTGGGCTGCACGTGAGCCCGGAGCGCTGGCACCCCGCAGGGCCGGCACCCTCCAGGCGCACCGGCGGCGCGCGCCTCCGGCACCGCCTGTGGCCCGACCTCAACGCCGATTCCACGCCGGGCCCATCGCGGCCGTCGCGGGCCCCGGCGATCGAAATGCCTGTCCTTCACCATCCCCCAGTCGCGGACTTCTGCTGCGCCTCGTGCCGACCGGGCGCTGATCACCGCAGCCGCGCCCGGCTCCACCGCTCCGTCGGGAAGACAAGCCCCCACGCGGCGCCGAGCAGCGCGCCCCACTTGGCGCCCTCGCCGGCGGCGCGCCAGGTGCGGTTGTAGTGCGGCCACCGCTCGCTCGTGGGATCGTTGTCGAAGGCGAGCGTGATGGCGCCACCGATCGCGAGTCCCACGGCGCGCTCGAGTGCGCTCGCCGCACGCGACGTTCCGAGGCTCACGTCGAGCTGGCGGATGTTCGTGCGCGGAACGGAGAGGATGCCCTCGGTCCCGGGCACGGAAATCCGCAGCGACTGATCGCTCACGTCGCTCACTGTCGCACGCAGGAGCTGCCGGTGCCACGGCCCCTGCTCCTGCTTCTGGTCCTCGTGGAGCCACACGCGTACGCGCGCGCCGGACTGCACCCGTTCGGGGAACTGGGCCACCGCAAGCGCGGGTGCGAGCGCCAGCAGGGCCGCGGCGGCGAGAAGGGTCTTCATGGCTTTTCGGGGTGGGGACGGATACGTCTGCCTGCCGGACGGTCGCCGGATACAGGTGACGATGCAACCTGGGAGTGAAATCACGCAGCGCGGCGCAACAACGACATCGGCGATCTCTCCCTTTCGAGCCCCCGAATGACCCGACAGCCCAGGTACGACAGGGGCGCACCTGTCTCCGCCGGTGGACGGCGAATGCGACGTGTGCGCGCAGGCTCGACGGCGTCGCAGGGCCGTGTGGGATGGTGCTTACCGGATGGCCGGCCTGAAGTGGCAACCCTTCGCCGGCTGCCGCTGTCCGACAGGTAGCTGCCTCTCAGTTACTGAGAGGTCGTCGCCCTCCAACGAAGCGCTCATGGGAACCGGATCCACGGACATCATCCGCGGCACGGCGGACATGCTGATCCTCCGGCTGCTTTCGATCGAGCCGATGCACGGCTGGGGCATCGTCCGCCACATCGAGCGTCGGTCCAGGGAAAACCTCCGCATCCAGCCGGGCGCACTCTACGCCTCCTTGCACCGACTCACCCGGCAGGGATGGATCCGCTCATCCTGGCGGACCACCGACAACGGCCAGCGTGCCCGCTACTACGCGCTGACTGCGGCCGGGTCGCGCCGCCTCGAGGAAGAAACCGCCGGCTGGCGCCGCCTGTCGCGCGGCGTCGAACTGATCCTGTCCGCCAGGTGAGGGACCCATGTGGCGATTGCTGAGCGACCTCGCCTTTCGCATGCGCGTCATCGTCCGGCGCGCCGACGCCGACCGCGAACTCGCGGAGGAGTTTGCACACCATCGCGCCATGGAGGTCGCCGAGCTGCGCGCCGCGGGTGCGTCCGCGGCTGACGCCGAGCGCGAAGCGCGCCGGCGACTGGGGAGTGACGCCGGCCAGCGCGAGGTCGCACGCGGTGGGTGGGGTGTGTCCGCGCTCAACGAGTTCCTCGCCGACGTGCGATACGCGCTCCGCCAGATGCGCCGCCATCCCGGCTTCGCCGCCATCACGATCGGGACCGTGGGGCTCGGCATCGGCGCCACCGTCGCCCTCTCCAGCGTCGCGAACACGGTCATCCTCCGAGTCCTGCCGTACGCCGGCGAGGAGCGCATCCACGTCTTCTGGAGTGACTACGACTGGCGCGGCGACGAGTACGAATTCCTGCGTGACAGGAAGGGCGTCTTCTCCGATCTCGCGGCGTACTCCACCAACGATGAGCCGTATGTCGTGGACCCGGGGAGCTCCGCCGGCGCGCAACTGCTCAGGTACGTGGTGACGACGCCGTCGCTCTTCGACGTGCTCGGTGTGCGGCCCGCCCTCGGGCCCGGCCTGACGCCCGAGGACGACCGGCCGCACGCGCCGCCGGTCATCGTCATCAGCCACGCCATGTGGCAGGACGAACTTGGCAGCGACCCGAATGTCATCGGTCGGCAGATCCTCGTGGGTGGCGCGCCGGTCACCGTCGTCGGCGTCATGCCGCGAGGCTTCTACTTCCCGACACCTGAGATCAAGGCCTGGCGGCCGCTGCAGCTCGACCCGGCAAGTTCCATGTACAGCGTCGGGTACCTTGTCCTTGTCGGTCGCACGCCACCGGGAACCGCGCCCGCGCTGGTCGACGCCGACGTGCAGCGGATCGCGCACGACCTCGGCCAGCGCTTCACCTATCCGGCCGCGTGGGACAAGACAAAGGGCGCGCACGTCACGCCCGTTCACACGTACCTGCTCGGTGACGTTCGCGACCCCATTCTCCTCCTCCTCGTCGCGGTCGCCCTGCTCCTCGTGATCGCGTCGGCCAACACGGCGGCGCTCGTCCTCGCCCGGACCAACGACCGCGGACAGGAAGTGGTGGTGCGAACGGCCATGGGCGCCGGCGTTTGGCGTCTCGTCAGGCAGATCGGCGCCGAGTCGCTGGTCTTGTCGCTGGCGGCGGCGTGCGTGGGAGCCGCGGTGGCCACCGCCGGCTTCCGCCTGCTGGTCGCGCGGCTTCCGCTCAAGAACGGGTTCGGCGCGACGCTGACGCCAGGCCTCGCGGTTCCGGCCATCGCCTTCGCCCTCGCGCTCGTGATCGCCTGCGCCATTTCCATCGCACCGGCACGGGGCCTCCTGCGGCGTCGCTTCGACTCGGCACTCGCCCGTGAGCGCGGCGGGACCGGGCTTCCCCGCGGCGCGCGGCGCGTCCATGCCGCGATCATTGCCGGCCAGGTCACCTTTGCGATCATGCTCGCGGTCGGCGCGGCGCTGCTCATCCGCTCGGTCGATCGTATCCGCGCCATGGATCCAGGCTTCGACCCGCATGGCGTGGCGACGTTCTCCATCGTGACGCGCAGCGACATGCCGGACGAGGGGAGCGCCCAGTTCCTGCGCGACGTCGTTGCGCGCGCGAGTGCGCTTCCCGGCATCACCGCGGCGGGCATCGTGAACCGCCTCCCGGTGCGCGACGGGGGCTATCAGGGTGTCGTCACGGTCGAGGGGCGCCCCGATCTCGAGGGCGCGAGCCGGCCGAACGCCCTGTACCGGACTGTCTCCCCCGGGTTCTTCCGCGCGATGGGCATGCAGATCGTGGACGGGCGCGGGATCGACTCGACCGACCTCGCGGCCAGCGTGCCTGTCACGGTCGTCAGTGAGTCGTTCGCCCGCGCAATGTGGCCCGGCCAGAGCGCGATCGGCAGGCACGTCAACACGGGATGGACCGGGACGATGGTCGCGCGCCAGGTCGTCGGCGTGGCACGGGAGACGCGGCTGACCAACATGACGGGCACGGTCCCCTTCGCGATGTTCGTGCCGTTCGAGCAGTCCCACTCCGGTGGGAGCGGCGCAATTCTCGCGGTGCGCACGACAGCGCCGATCGCTACCGTCGTTCCGGCGGTGCGGAAGGTCGTCGCCGATCTCGATCCGCTGGTCGCGGTCGCGCACGTCGAGTCCATGGACGATGTGGTCGCCAACGCGCTCGCGCAGCCGCTCCGCCTGCGGTTCTTCCTCGGCGTGTTCGCCGCGCTCGCCATTCTGCTGTCGGCGGTGGGAGTGTACGGCACGGTGCGCTACGCAGTGGCCAGGCGTCGCGCCGAGTTCGGAATCCTGATGGCGCTCGGCGCCTCGCCGTCGCGTGTCTTTGGCGGCGTGCTTCGGGGCGCGCTCGCTCCGGTCGTCGTCGGGGCGATCGCCGGAGTCGGCGGCACGCTCCTCGTGTCGCGCGCCCTGCGGGGTTTCCTGTATGGCGTGGCACCCAGTGACGTCGCGAGCTTCGGGGCGGCCGTGGGCACGCTCATCGTCGCCGCGACGGCGGCGGCGTTCGTTCCGGCGTTCCGGGCCAGCCGGGCGAGCCCGGCGGAAGCCTTGCGCGCGGAGTGAGCAGGGCGGGGGGGACGCGAAGACCGCGTTCCCCGGGCCTGCGCCGACTGCAGTGCGACCGTGGATTGCTAGGTTGCGCAGTTGCGTTAGCGATCCGCCTCGATTGTCATCGTGCGCATGGTGGACGAGCCGTCGATGGCATGGCGCCGCCATCGTGCGATGCGGAGCGCCACCTGCACGCGGTCGTCGGAGGCGGAGCGCCACACACCCGGGCGGCCGCGCGTGCTCGCCATGTACGTCGCGTACTACCGCCGAGCGTGTGCGGCGAAAGAGCGGGAACCGCGCAATGGCTTGACTCCGGATGCGATGATCTGGTACTACTCGGCGGGCACTCGGGAGATACGATGTCTGGCGACGTGGGCACATTCCGAATCGACGTCGAGCTGGAGAATCCGGCAGCGGCGGGTCGACGCGTGCGCGTGGGCAACGTGCTCGTGGACACCGGCGCCGAGTTGTCGTGGTTCCCGGCGGGCGTCCTGGAATCGCTCGGCGTCGAGCGCCGGAAGCTGTGGCGCTTTCGGCAGACCGACGGCACCGTGCTCGAGCGCTGGGCCGGCCCGGCGTTTGTCTACGCAGCCGGCACGTCAACGACTGACGAGGTCGTATTCGGCGAGCCGGGCGACCTGGTACTCCTCGGCGCGCGCTCGCTCGAAGGGCTCAACCTCCGGGTCGAGCCGCTCAGCAAGACGCTCGTCGACGCCGGGCCGGCACCGGCGGCCGTGGCATGGGCGTGACCGAGTGAGCGTGGCGCGGCTCGAACTGGCGGCTGGCGACTGACGACGGGCAGCTACCTGCTTCCGTACCGACAGCTGGCAGCGGGAGATGCCGGCACCGAGCGGTGGGAATAGAGACCACCCTCGTGATGCGGCCGCCAACTAGGCGCGCCGGCGGGGGCGCGGACGTTGATGTAGTCGAACCGGATCGAGGCGGGGCGCTTGCCGCCCGGCAGCCATGCCAGGATTGTCACCGATGATGTTCCGGCATTCGGTCGCTTCGAGGGGCCGGTGCATTCCGGGCCGGTCGCGACCGAACCTCGCGAGTCCCGCGGGGTCGTGGAACGCTCGCGTTCGCCGAGCTCCATCGCACCTGCTGGGTCGGCGCGCGAAATCTGGCGGACGGCGCCCGGGCAGGTACGTTTCAAGGGCCGCCAGCCGAGGCGGCGCTCGTTGGCCGGACGTTCAACCCTGCGATCTCGATACGCGCCCTTCAACCCGGAGATGTCGGATGCGCACCATTGCCTCCTGCTGCCTGCTCGGCGGCCTGCTGCTGGGCTGCGGCAGCAGCACCAGTCCTTCGGGCGGCGGCAACGCACCGATCACCGCCACCGTGAACGGCTCGGCGTTCGTGGGAAATACCGATGGCATCGCGACGCTGGCGGCCGGCGTGCTCAACATGTCGGCGTTCGACGCCGGCAAGGGACGCGAAATCCTGATCACGCTCCATGTCAACGGAACCGGGGACTATTCACTTGCCTCGGCGTCGACAGGGATCGCCGAGTATGAGACCATGACGACGACATCCGCCCCGCAGTGGGAGACCGGTTTCAATGGAGGGACCGGCACCATCACGGTGAGCACGCTGACGGCGAGCGGCGCGTCGGGAACGTTCAGCTTTACGGGACAGGCGATCCCGGGCACCGGAGCGACCGGCACGGCGACGGTCACCAACGGCAAGTTCAACGTCGCCTTCTGATCGCGCGCCGCGCCTCGCACCCTCACCCCGCCCGCCCATCCGCGCGACCACAGCTCTTTCCCGTCGTGCCGTGCCGAAGCGTGATGCTCGTGCCGGTATTGCCGAACGTAAACACAAGCACGTGATCGGTGCCGTTGACCGTGAAGTCGATCCCCTGATAGTCACCCTGAAACGCGGTCTCCCTGGCGCCGCCAAGCTTCGATCGGTACCAGGCGATCGCATCTTTGAGGCTATCGTTGGTCGAGGACATGTATTCGATGCATCCCGTCTGCGGGTTGGGAACGCTGAACATGTCTCCCTTCACGAGGTGCGGATACGTCGGCAGTGTGGTCTCGTTCTTGTCGATACCACTCGGCGCATCGGCGGTCCTCGTCGTCGCGGAATCAGACGACGTGCGCTGCGGGCTGGCGCTTCTCGAGCAGGCGGCGACAAGGACCAAACCGAGGAGCGTGAACCTGCGGGCTGATATGCGAATCATCTGAGCGTCTCGATGGGGTGAAGGTGGGAATTCAATGCGCCGGGATGGCGTTGATCATGGCGGTTTCCGACTGCAGCAGGGCGATGACCTTGTCCCGCGTCCGCGGATCGGCGGCGTACTGGCTGCGAGCCTGGGCGACGAGTTGATCCCGCAGCCTGTTGATCTCGGCCCGGGTCTTGTTGGCAAACGTCGCATTCAGCTTCTGCGTGAAGTTGATCTTGTAGGTGGGCGCGGCGGTTCGCGCCGCCGCGGCCCGGGCGCGCAGCGCCTTGAACTGCGCCAGCACAGGAACCAGCGCTTCCATGCGCTGCCGGGCCGCCACCGCCACGTGCTGCTTGTCGCTCCTGAACTTGTTCATGATCTGACCGTACGCCGCGAGCCCGCCGGCACTGGGCGCAGTGGGAGACGCGCTCCTGCGGCCGATACGCCAACCGTGTGCGCGGAGCGCGGCGCGCGCGCGGGGAAACGGCGGGAGCCCCGGACACACCGCCCAGCGTTGCGCGCCGGTGCCGCTCCCGCACCACCTGCGCCCCGCTCCCGCTACCATTGCATGGAGGTAGCAGGGAGAGACCCGTCAGATGGTCGACCCGATTCCGGCATCGTTACTCACGTGCCCGGGTGGTGGAACTGGTGGACACGCGCACCGGACAGATGCGTGCTCGAGAAAGCGTGCGGGTTCACGTCCCGCTCCGGGGAGTTGCATTGCGCAAGGCACACTCCGCGGCCAGGGCCACGCCTTCCTCTTCGGCGGTCAAGGCGACGTCGCGATGCTCTCCGCCACCACCCACGCCGCACCGGCCAGCGCCGCGGTGACGACGAACTCCACCCAGTTGGACCGCATCGCCGGCTTGTCCACGACCGCCGGCACCCATACCAGAACCGTGAACAAGCTCAGCATGGCGGCCTCGGCGCTCGCCGCCAGGCGCGGATAGACCCCGAGCGTGACGCCGAGTCCGCACGCGACCTGGCCGGCGCCGGTCAGGTAGGCCCATTCGGGGCGGAAGGGCAGCCAGGCCGGCACCAGCGAAATGGTGCGGGCCCTGAACTCGAAGAAGTGTGAGAACCCGTAGGTCACCACCGAAAGGCCGAAGAGAATGCGCGCCGTGCGGATGGCGTACTTGTCGGTGGCAATCTGCAGTTTCGAACCCACAGCAAGCCCGCCGTGCCGTGCAAAGAGCACAAGTGCTCCGGCGGCGAGCACCGCGATCTCACCAACGGCGAACCAGCTGATTTCGGTGAGCGGATCCGACACCACCACCGGCACCCGCGTCAGCGTCCACAGCAGCAGGAACGGAAGCAGAACGCGTATGGACGTTCGGGTCGTGCGTTGGAACAGAAGTCCGGCGCCTGTCGCGAGCATGAGGATGCCCGCGGCGACACCCAGCGCTTGTGGCGATGGAATCCACGCGGGCACGGGCTGGAACACCAGCACCGCGTATCCGTACGCGAGGGCGAGTACGCCGACGGCCATTATCCCCAGGGCAAACAGGATCCGTACAAGTCGCTGGTATCGGGTCATGGGGATTTCTCGCATTCTCGAGAATCGTCGTACCGGGGACCGAGTCGTCGTGCGTTCGCTGGGCGACGGATAAACTACAGTTGCGTCGCGCTCGACCGCGACCGGAATCGTATTGCCCAACGCCGATCCGCCCGGACCCGAGTCCGGAGGGTCACATGCGAACGAAGACGATCAGGCTCTTCACTCTTGCAGTCATTGTGTCGGTCGCATCGGCCGGTGCAACCCGACGGGCGCGGGCGCAGGCGGGACAGGCCGCGTACCCGGTTGCGGCTCCACTCGCGCAGTACGTGATGTCGAACAGGGATTCCGAAATCGCCCTCGCTCGCAGCGCCGCGCCGGGTTCGGTAGCGAATGGAGCCGAGGTGCTGGTGCTCGGGCGTGACGGCTATGCGACAGCGGTGAAGGGCGGGAACGGATTCGTCTGTCTCGTGTCACGCTCATGGGCGGCCGCGACAAATGATCCTGACTTCTGGAACCCGAAGGTTCGCGCTCCCATGTGCGTCAACGCGCCGGCGGCGAGAACGTATCTCCCCGCGGTGCTGTTGAAGACCAGACTCGTGCTGGCGGGAAAGTCGAAGGCGGAGATCGCACAGGCGGTCACGTCGGCGTACGACAAGAAGCAACTGCCGGCGCTGGAGTCCGGTGGGATGTGCTACATGATGTCGAAGCATCAGTACCTGAGTGACGCCGGCAAGAGCTGGCATCCACACCTGATGTGGTTCGTGGCGGGCGACGCCACCAAGGACTGGGGAGCCAACCTGTCGGGCTCGCCGATCATCGCGGCGGATGATCCGGAAGACCGGATGACGATCTTCCTCGTCTGGGTTGGCCACTGGTCGGACGGGACGCCGGCTCCGCAGGGCGCGCCATGACGGCGGCATTCCCCTGGGCGCGCGGCGCCCGCACCGCCTGAGCCCCGATCTCACCGCTGTCCCACCGCGGGGCCCGCCCCTCCCACCAATGCCACGCCGAGCCCATCGCGGCCTGCGCGGGCCCCGGCGATTGGAGTTCCTTCTCTGGCGCCACAGTCGGTGTCAAGCAAGGAATGTCACGCCATCGCCGCTCCCGATTCAGTCAACGCGATTCACGCCCGGTGGTGCGTTGATTGTCCCGCGCGATGATTCGTCGTCGGTACGACCGTCGCGCCACATGGCGTAGAGGATCCCGACCAGCCGCTGCGCGAGCGCGACCACGGCGATCCGCTTGCCGCGCCGCGGCGCGATGATCCGCGTCCCCGCGCGGAGCGCCGCCGTCTCCGGCGACTGCGTCCGCAGGATCTGCCACCCGGCTTCGACCAGGAGGCACCGCATCCGGCTGTTACCAATTTTGGTAATCGGTCCGAGCTGGCGCTTCTCGCCCGAACTCCGCTCACTCGGCACCCCGCAGCACAGGAGTCCGGAGCAGGCCACCGGTGATCGCGCGGTGGACGGTCGCACGGACATCTGCTCGCTGGGCGCGCTCACCTGCGAGACGCTCACCTGCGAGACGCTCACTTGGAACGTTCGGTGGAGTCTGGTCGCCCGACGCGCGATCCGTGACGTACGGTGCGGGTGACAGCATCGTTGTCAGGGCCGTCGGCGGTATCCGGGGCGGAGCCCCTTGCGTGATCCGTGTCCCGTCATCAAACGTGGCATTGCCTGCCATGTCCGCCTCACGATGGAGAACCGAGCGATGAAGGACTCCGTCCTTGCTTCTCGAGCCTCGATGATCGCCGCGTCCGTTCTGCTGGCGGCCTTCGCGGCACTCCTGGCGTGCGGCGGTGAGTCGATCTCGGGGCCGCAGGCCGAGTCGTGCGGCGCCGGGCCGCACTTCAGCGTGCTGCCCGTCGCGGCGAGCGAACTGGCGTCCGTCGCGGTTTTTGGCGGCGTGGACGCGCCGGGTCACACGCTGCCGACCGACCATGGCGGCATGTTCTACACCCACGAGGGCCTCACGCTGCGCGCGCCCGGCGACTTGTCGGTCACGCAGCTCCGCCGGGTCCGGTACACGAGTCCGGGCGTGCCGCCTGGCCAGGAGGACTACGCCATCTTCTTCCAGGTGTGCAGGGAGCTGAGCGGCTGGTTCGGCCACGTCGCGGCGCTCTCGTCGCGCTTCTCGCCCGCAACGGTGAACTACGGCAATTGTCGCACGTACACCGTCATCTTTGCGACGGTCGAAACCTGCGAGGCGAACAACCTCGACATCAAGGTGTCCGCGGGTGAGGACCTGGGCACGACTGGCGGCGTCACCGACGTCGGCATGCGGGACGAGAGGGTGACCAACTTCTACGTGTCGCCCTGGCGATTCAGCGGGCCGAACCACGCCGTGTGCATGTGGGAGCAGTGGGATCCGACGAACCAGGAGTTCTTCTTCTCGAAAATGCGCGACGGCCTGCGACCACAGGTGGTGCCAACGGGCGAGCCGCGTTGCGGCACCATGGCGGTCGATGTCGCGGGCACCGCCAAGGGGGTCTGGGCGGAGGACGGGGTGACGGAGCCGCTTGGCGGCGACGAGACGCGTTACATGGCGCTCGTCGACTACCCGTACCGTCCACAAGCCGAGCTGGCTCTGAGTCTCGGACCTGAGTCACTCGGCGCACACATCATTATCGTCTCCCGCGCGACGAGCGGCCGCGTCAATCTCGCCTTCGAGCAGGTCACGCCGGACGGCCTGATCTACTGCTACGGCCCCGACGTCGGCCCGTGGGCGGCCGGCAGCTGGTTCCTTTCGATGACTTCCGCGACGGCGCTCCGGATCGAGCACATCGCGCACGGCCCCGGCGCAACACCGTGCGACGACGATCCCGGCACGTGGAGCTTCAGCGGCAATGCCGTGTTGATGGTCCGCTGAAGGTTGCGCAACCTGGGCCGGCAGAAGAGCGGCCCCTCCGAGTACCTCGACGGTACGCCGCACGATCCCGGCTGGCCGAATTGTTTGTCAATCGCGGCGAGCCGCTGCATCGGATCCATCACGGCGTCACCGGTCCCAGGTACTTGTCCAGCCACGCCAGCGTCTCGGCGATAAGCGTCGGCCGCGGCACGTCGTGCCCTCCCTCATACACGACCCACTTCTTGTCCGCCGCCCCGGTGCCGAGCCGCTCGAAGAAGGGCCGCTGCGCGGTCTCGGTAGGGAAGTAGTAATCGTACTTGCCATTCAGCATGATGACAGGGACGTGGATGTGCGGCAGGTAGTTGATCGGGTCCGTCTCCGGCCGCCCCCGCTCCATCGTGAGGCCCGCGACATAGAGCACCGACGCCTTGATCCGTGGCTCGATCGCCGGGATCAGTCCGCCCAGGTAGGCGCCCCAGCTGAAGCCGAAGTAGGCGAACTTCGTCGAGTCGATGTCAGGCCGGCTGCTCAGGTAGTCGAGCGTGCGACGATAGTCCTTGGCCCACATCACCTGAACCGCCCCGGGATTCCCGGAGGCTCCATTCCTTGAGAGATTGGAGCCATGTCACGACCAAGTCGGTATGTCCCGGAGGTCCGGGAGACGTGCGGTCGCGACCGTGAGGAGGCAGGCAACGGCACCTGGGCCGCGCGGAAGACCGCAGGGTATGCAGGTCAGGCGCATATGAACCGAGAGCTGAGGCTCTTGTCCGGCGAGCCTCCACAACGGGCCCCGGCGCACGCCGCCAGTACTTTGGCGATGTTCGGTTTGTCGAATACGCGCTGAGGGACTCCGGGTGGACGTCTGTTGTTCGACGTCACCTTCCTGCCGGGAGCCAAGGTGAAGTCTCGCATCGAGGTGATTACCCTCGGCGTAAACGACCTGGAACAGGCGCTCGTCTTCTGTCGCGATGGCCTCGGCCTGCCGACAACGGGCATCGTCGGTACCGCGTTCGATGATGGAGCGGTCGTCTTCTTCGACATGAACGACGGCCTTAGACTCGCCTCTTGTTCGAGGGCTGCCCTCGCCAAGGACGCGACGATTCCCGTTGACCCGCCAAGGCACTCGGATCTCGCGATTGGCCACAGTGTGAAATCCCGCAAAGACCTGAGCCGGCAGCGCGGACAGGCGACCGAGTGATACAAGGTCACGGTCTTCACCGGGAGTCCTCACCTGGAGGTCATGGGATTGTCGGTGCGCCGTCCCAGCGAGATGATCGACGCGAATTTGCGCTCGAACGTGAGCACGACGGTGACGCCCAGGATCACGACGACCGCGCGGTTGGCGGCCGCCTCGGCCAGGAACAGCCGGCTTCCGATGACCGCGAGGCCAGACAACACGAAGATCCAGCCGACGAAGCGATGGACCTGCTGCCAGGCGAAGGGTTGGTCGTCGTACGGCCACGGGGAGCGCAGGGTCGGCAGTGCGTTGCCGAAGAGGACCATGCCGACGCCGAGCACGATCCCGAGGAGTCGGTGCGCAGTCGCACGCCACGCGTCGGCCGGCAGCCCGGTGGCGATGGCGAGCCGAAAGCAGATCTGCAGGCTGATCATGAACCCGGTCCATGCCATCAACGCGCGCAGGAGCGTCATGATCTTCCGGGCGACGCGGTCATGTCGCATGACCGGGGCGTGCGCGCAGCACGGTGAAGTGCGCCGACATGGCGGACTTCGCCACGTTGAACTCGTTCGGCGAGCTCGCCGGCGGTCATCGGTCGCGCGTGCAGGCGCTCGACTTCCGGACGCACCAGCTCGCGCTACCGCGGTGGCTCCACCGGCTCGAGCTGCGCCAGCCGCCTGCGCGCCGCCGCCACGCGCGGCTGCAACTCGGGATCGGCGTTCTTCCAGAGCACGGTCAGGTCGCGATAGAGTCGCACGGCGTTCGCCGTGTCTCCCTTGGAGTCGTACTCCCGGGCAAGGGCCTCGGTGAGCGGGCCGCGGAGCCCGGGGTCAGGCCCGTCGCGTTCGCGCGCGCCGTACGGCGTGCGCAGGTATTCCTCGTACGACGCGATCGACGAGTCGGCCATGCCGGCCCTCGCGAACATGGCGGCCAGGTCGAAGAGCCGGCCCTCAGGGCGGGAGATCGCGGGGCCGTCCGGCAGTTGATCGCTCTTGCGGTAGAGATCCGCGGCCTGGTTCCACCGGTGCTCGGCCTCGGCGATGACGGCCTGGGTGTACTCTTCCTGGGGCTTCTGCACGCGGCGGAGGCCGGTATCGCCGACCGACGCATCGTAACGCGACACGAGCTCGCGAGCCCTGTCGACCCGACCGGCGACCGCGTTGACCTGTGCGAGGAAGAGATACGGCCGGTTCACGGCTGGCTCGGCCTCGTAATCCCACGCCGCGGCGGCGGCATCGAACGACTTGAGGGACGCATCCACTGATAATCCGTGTTCCGCTCGCCGCCTCACGTCTTCGCCGAGGTAGAAGACCGAGGGCTGCCCACCTCCCCGCGTGGAGTCGACCTGGTGCAGTTGCCGCGCAGCGGCCAGGGCCTCCGCGAGACGTCCACCGGCTGTGGCCGCATTGCGAAGCCAGGTGGGCGCAAAGACCGGGTCGCGCGGATCGCCGGCGCGACGTGCGGAGTCGAGCGCCGCGATGGCCCCGGCCACGTGCCCGCGGGAGAACCCCAGCAGGATCTTTGTCTGGCGCCCCGATGAGTTGTCCGGGAAACGTCGGGTCATCTCGTCTGCCATGGAGTCGACCGCCTCCAGCTTCCCCTCGAAGAACAGCGGGGTGGTCAGGTTCCCGTAGGAAATCGACGAGGAGGGGTCGCTGGCGATACTGGCACGGTACAGGCTCTCGGCGCGTGCGTATTCCCTGCGCTCGGCGTAATCCGTCGCCAGGTTGTTCGCCGCGATCGCCGAGTCCCCCAGGGACAGCAGGCGCTCGTACGTGCTGACGGCCTTGGCGCGATCGCGGCCCGAGGGACTCTGGTCGTAAAAGAAGGCGAGGATCCGGTCACGCTCACGCTCCCCCAGTCGCCCGCTGAGTGCGACGGCGCGCCGGATCGCGGAATCGACCGCCGCCGGCGAATACGATCCGTCGTTGCTCATTGCCACGGCGACGAGGCGCCACGCCTCGGCGAAGTTCGAGTCGATCGCCACCGCCTGGCGCGCAAGACGGACTGCACTGGCCGGGTTGCCCTCGACACCGTTGGCCCGCGTCGCCTGGCTGTAGTATCGCAGCGCCTCCAGCGAACCGGTCGTCGCGTAGGCGAGTGGCGGCGTCGCCTGCACCTGCCGCAACGATTCGCCCGCCTTCGCCCGCAGCTTGCGCGAGAGGTCGTCGGCGACATTGATGATGTCGTCCGCTCCCTTCGCGGTTCCCTGGAACGAGGCGAGTGCGCGTCCCGAATCCGTCGTCACCAGCCGTACGGTGACGATGTAGCTCGTCCCGACCTGCGTGACGTCGCCGTCCACGATCGCCTTCACTCCCTCCCGGAGCCCGATCTGGCGTGCGGTGGACGCATCGACGATGGACGTGGGCGGGCGCTGCATGCGCTGCAACGCCGCCGCCACCTCGGCCGGCGTGAGGAGCGTGAAGATCCGCGAACTGGCGAGGCCGGCACGCACCGCCTCGCCCACCACGCGTCCGAGCGACGTGTCGGCGTTGCTCGCCTGGAAGTCGGAGATCACGAGCCGGTCGCGTCCGGTCAGCGCGCCGGTGGCGATCAGCGACCCGAACGGCCCGATCCCGAAGGCGCGCATGGTCATGAACGCCGCGATGATCACGATGAACGCGCCCAGCGCGTAGGTCCCGCCGCGTGCCGTCCGGTACCAGCTCACGTGCGGCGCCGCCTTCAGCGCCATCGTCGCGATGGTGCCGCGGGCGGTGCTCGGCGTCCCCCCGGGCGTGAACGTCGGCGTCATCGTCATCGCCTGGCGCGCCACGCGATGCACGTAGCCGGTCCAGAGCACCACCGGCAGCCCCAGCGCCATCACGATCAGCGCACCCGGGAAGACCCAGTCGGGAAGGCCGATGCCGACGATTGCGGCCCGGGCCAGGACGGCCACCGCGACGAACGCCGCCGCGTAGAGCGCGAGCGCGCGACGGAACATGCCGGCACCGCCGAGCAGGATCGACGGCATCGCCTGGCTGCTTCCCGAGCTGGTGACGGTCTCGAGCACGCGCACCAGGTCGCTCGCCTGCTGTGGACGCTCGGCGGGCTCCTTGGCCAGGCACCGCATGACGAGGTCCGCCAGCGATGCGGGGCTGTCGGGCCGGAGCTCGGTGACCGGCTGCGGCGTCTCTCCCATGTGCGCCATGAGCAACTTCCGCGGCGCCGTTTCCGTGAAGGGCGGCCGGCCGGCAAGGAGCTCGTACCCCAGGCACCCGAACGAGTAGATGTCGGCGCGGTGGTCGGTATCGGGATCTCCGGCGGCCTGCTCGGGTGCCATGTACGTCGGTGTGCCGATTGACGTGCCGACCATGGTCAGCGTGGCGCCAGGCGTCTCTGTCCGCGATGCGCTGATGGCCTTCGCGATGCCGAAGTCCGTCACGGTCGCGGAGCCGCCCGTGATGAGGACGTTGTCGGGCTTGATGTCGCGGTGGACGATCCCGCGCTCATGCGCGAAGGCCAGCGCCCGGGCCACGTCCTTGAGGATGCTCAGCGCTTCGGTGATGGGGAGGGGGCCGCGAGCGAGCCGAGCCCGCAACGACTCCCCGTCCACGAAGGGCATCGTGTAGTACGGAAGCCCCTGGGTCTGACCCGCCGTGAGCACCGGCACGATGTGCGGGTGCTGCAGCTTGGCGGCGACCAGGATCTCGCGATCGAATCGCTCGACGTTGACGCCCGCGGTGAGCTCCGGTGGGAGCACCTTGACCACGACCTTGCGCCCGAGGGCGTTCTCCTCGGCGACGAACACACGGCTCATGCCGCCACCGCCGAGCTCGCGCTCCAGGGTGTAGGCGCTGCCAAGGGTGTCCTGCAGCTGGTCGCGAATCGGCTGGGTCAATACCGGATGGGGGTGCGGGGGCGGTGAACGATCCAATGTAGAGGTGCGATGGGGACGACGCGAGCGCAACCGGGGCGCCCGCGGGTCCACGCGAAGGACTGGCCCGTCCCCGGCTTGGAGGACGCGCGGTCTCTCTTGTGTCCGGCAACGACCTTGGCCCCGTCTGGAGCCAGGTCCAGGCTGGAATGGCCGTCGTCGTCAGGTCCCGACCTGCCTGACGGTGACGGATGAACTCCCCGGCGGGCATGTGACCCAGGGCGCCGTACAGACGGTGCTCGTGGTAGTCCCGGCGCCACGGCTGCGAGCCTTGCCCGGTGCTGAGGGCAGCACGACCGCCAGTCACCGATCGCCGAGCCACCCCACGCTCCCGGGCGCGAGGTATCGGCCCGGCCCGAACCGGCCCGCCGGGCGCCCGCGCTCGCTCAAATGTTCCTGCGCACCGCCTCGGACCGCGCCGTTGCTTCCGCCACCAGTCCCGCGAACCGCGGATGCCCGCGCAACGGCGCGATGAACGGGCAGTGCGTGGCGATGAACGGCACCGGTGTGAATCCCTTGTCCATCGCCAGCGTGAGCACGTCGAGTCCACGGTCGATCTCGCCCGCCATCGCGAAGACCTCGGCGATGTGAAACGTCAGGTGCGCATCGAACGGCGCCAGGTCGAGCCCCGCAATCCGCGCCAGCCCGCCGGCCTCGTCGCCGCCTAGCACGCGCAGCAGCGCGTCGGCCTGCACGACATACGGCGCGTCCGGGGCCATCGACCGCATCGTCTCGGCGTCCCGCTGCGCGGCGCCCAGGTCGCCGGTGACCGCGCGCGCATAGCAGATCGACCAGAGGGCCCCGAAGTTCTGCGGCTCGTCCGCCAGCACGCGCTGGAGCGGCGCAATCGTCTCGGCGACGCGTCCGCTGAACCACACGATCGTTCCCGCGAGGGTGGACAACGACGACAACGGGTCGAACACCCGCAACTCGGCGGCAACGCTCGCCGCTTCGTCCAGGAGTCCCGCGTAGGCGAACGCTGCCATCAGCCAGTAGCGGGAGTCGCTGTCGGTCGGATCATACGTGATGGCCTCGCGAAACCACCTGATCGCCGCGCCCATGTCGCCCGTCTCGATGCCAACATAGCCGAGTGCCGCATAGCCCGATGCACTGTCGGGCGCGATGGCGACGAGGGCGCGGGCCTGGCGCTCGATGTCACCGAGCCGCGACGGGTCGCCCATGCCGGACTTGAGCAGCAGTACCTCTCCCCAGAGCCGGAGACCGCGCAGCGTGGGGGTGTCCCCTTCGATCGCCACGGCGCGATCGAGCAGCAGCGCGTTCCACCGTTCACCCGACAGCCACGACAGGCGCATCTCGGCACGCGCCTGCAGGTAGAGCTCGTAGGCCGCGGCGTGCCTGATGCCGCGTGCCGCGAGACGGCGGTCCTCATCGGGGTGCAGGGTGATGCCGAGTGCGCCGACGATTTCGCGCGACACCCGCTCCTGCAGGTCGAACACATCGTCCATCGTGCCAGCGAACGTCGCCCCCCAGAGCTGGCGGTCCTCGGTCGCATCGACGAGTTGCGCCGAGATGCGGAGCGCAGACGCCGCGCGTCGCACACTGCCGGTGAGCAGGTATCGCACGCCGAGGGCGTGACTGATCTCGCGCAGCCCCTGCGCGCTGCCCTTGTGCTGCATGGACGACGTGCGCGACGTCACCCGCAGCGCGCGCACCCGTGAGAGATCGGTGATGATCTCCTCGGTGAGGCCGTCGCTGAAGAAGCGCGTTCTCGGCGTCGGCACTCATGTTCTCGAACGGCAGGACCGCGATGCTGTTCGTCGCGACCGGATCCGTGCGCACCTGCACTGGCGCCGGCACCGACGACGTGTGCAGGACGGCGGCCACGTCGGCACCGGTCTCGGGACGCGCCGCCGGCTCGCGCTCGAGCAGCCGCGCGACGAGTGCCGAGACCGCTTCTGGTACGTCGGCGCGCGACGCCGTGACGGCCGGCGGCGTGTGCACGAAGCGACGGGAAATGATCGCGGCCGCGGTCGGACCGGTGAAGGCGACCTCGCCCGTGAGCATCTCGTACAGCACGCAGCCCAGGGAGAAGAGATCGCTGCGGCCGTCGAGCGTGTCGCCAGCGGCCTGCTCGGGACTCATGTAGGCGGGCGTGCCGAGCATGACTCCCACCTGGGTGAGAGTGCCGGCATCAAGGGCCGCGGCGGCGATGGCCTTGCCGATGCCGAAGTCCGCGACAAGTGCATGGCCTTCGTGGAGCAGGATGTTCTCCGGCTTGATGTCGCGGTGCACGATGCCCTGGCGGTGGGCGTAGTCGAGCGCATCGGCGGCCTCGGCGGCGATACGTGTTGCGGTGGTTACCGGCAACCGCCCTTCCTGCTGGAGGTGATCGCGCAGCGTCTGGCCGCGCATCACCGGCATCACGAAGAACAGGACTCCGTCGGCGTCGCCCGAGTCGTAGACCGGCAGGATGTGCGGATGCGTCAGGCCGGCGGCGAGCTGGATCTCGCGCGTGAAGCGCTCCCGGCCCAGGGCCCCGGCGAGGTCGGCGTGGAGCACCTTGAGGGCGACGTCGCGCTCATGGCGCAGGTCGCGCGCCAGGTACACGGTTGCCATGCCGCCCGCGCCGAGGGCGCGCTCAATGCGATAGCGGCCGGCGAGAGCGGTTCTGAGGGAGTCCAGCCGGTCGGCGTCGGGGATGTGCGCGGGCATCACGGTGGAGAATATGGAGCGCGTGATCGCGGCGCGTGAGGCCAAAGAGCTCCAACGCGATCACCGGAGCGCCTTCACGCGACCTAGTGTGAACCATGCCCCCGAGCATCCTGCCGTGCAACGCTCGCCATCAGACAAGCGGTGGCCGGGTTATGTCGCGCTTTGCAAATCCGACGCAAGCAAGTAGAGAAACTACGCGGCTGACTCGCGACAAACTCCTGCACGAAACCGCCAAATGGCGACGCAAGAAGGGAGTCGAAATGCTGCGGCCGGTAGCGGGCAATCGACCCAATAGAAGGAGAGTGCGTAGTTCGACAGAAGCTGCGGGAGAACCTGAAGTCGTTCGAGAGCGGGCGCGCAGTATAGGTAGTACTGAACCGCCCCGGGTTTTCCGGAGCGCTCCTTAGTTGAGTACCTCGGCGACGGCTTGCGCCGTCTGGGTACGGTGTAAACTGCTCCTCGTATTCCGCTGGGGGTAGGTATCCCGAGGGGTTCCAACAGCCGCTGCGTGTTGAACCAGGCGACCCATTCCAGCGTGGCGTACTCGACGTCGTCGAAGCCGCCGCCACGGACCGCGACGGTGAATGACCTCCGTCTTGAACAGCCCGATCACGGTCTCGGCGAGCGCGTTGTCGTACGATCCCCGCGGCTGCCCGACCGAGGGCTCGATCCCGGCTTCGGCCAACCGCTCGGTGTAGCGAATCGACAGATATTGCGACGCCCTGATCGCTGTGGTGGACGAGGCCCGCCTCGTGTCGCGGTCGTAGAGCGCCTGCTCGAGCGCATCCAGCGCCAGATCGCTCCGCAGCGACGTCGAGGCCCGCCACCCGACGATCCGGCGCGCGAATGCGTCGATGACGAACGCCACGTACACGAAGCCGCGCCACGTCGCCACGTAGGTGAGATCCGACACCCAGAGCTGATTCGGCCGTGTGGCCGTGAAGTCCCGCTGCACCAGGTCCCGCGGCCGCTCGGCCAGTGCGTCGGCGAGCGTCGTGGTGACACGCGCCGGCCGCGCACCACGCCGCGCAGGCCCAGCCCGCCCATCAGCCGCGCGACCGTGCAGCGCGCCACGCGGGATGCCCTCCCGGTTCAGCTGCTTCCAGACCTTCTTGCGCGCCGTACACCTGGAGAGTTCTGCCTCCCACACGCGCTCGATCTCGGGCCGCAGCCGCGCGTCGCGCTGCGCCCGCGCCGGTTGCCGCGCCGGATCGGCTTGGCGCGCCTTCGCCTCGTAGTACGTCGACGGAGCGATCGGCACCACCCGGCAGATCGGCTCGACTCCGTACCGTGCGCGGTGGGCGTCGATGAACGCCACCATCACCTCCCGCGGCGGTCGAGCTCCGCCTGGGCGAAATACGCCGACGCCTTGCGCAGGATCTCGTTCGTCCGCCGGAGCTCCTGATTCTCCCGCTCCAGCACCTTGAGCCGCTCCTGCTCCGCGGTGGTCAACCCCGGGCGCCGGCCCTCATCCCGCTCCGCCTGGCGCACCCATTTCCGCAACGTCTCCGCCGAACACCCGAATCTTCGTCGCGATCGAGGTGATCGCCGCCCACTGCGACGCGTACTCCCGCGCGTGCTCCAGACACCATCCGCACCGCCCGCTCCCGGACCTCCGGGGCATACCGCTTGGTCGTGACATGGCTCCAATCTCTCAAGGAATGGAGCCTCCGGGAATCCCGGGGCGGTTCACTGCAGGAATTTCATATTGGGCTTCGTCGTGAGACCCGGCTGCGTCAACTACTAGTCTCGTACTTCTGAACCAAGAGCGTGCAGACATAGGTGTGCCGAGGGTCAACGTGGCCAGCCCTCACGGTGTCCGTCCAACGCCCCACGTTCTGCCGCAAACGCTATCAGCGAATGTGCGCGCGGAGCGCGCGCCGTCCGAAGTCATCCGCGTTTGGTCGCAGCAACGTGTTGTCGATCGGCCTATGCCGCAGAGTTGGCCTTGCGGGCGCCGAGCTTGGAACCGAGTTCCCGTTTGACCGCGAAGAGCACGTGGTATCGCTGCATGACGCCGGCTGTCAAAGCCTCCTCCGTCAGCGCGGAATCGACATCCTGCGCGCTCCACTCCTTGCTGTTTGCGAGCCCTTGGACGCCAATTACCGACTCGACAAGCGCTTGCTCAAACCAGCCGCGAACCGCATCCTGCACCAACAGCAGGGCTTCAGGAATTGATGAGTGCTCCGCAGCGAAGTGCGCGATCATGTCCGTAAAAACTCGGAAATCTGCATTGATCAGCAGGAGATTCTGGTCACGCAGAAACTTTGCCGCTCTGTCTTCGATATCGCCGTACTCACGCGTTCCATCCGTCACCGATACCCACCTGACGAACGGGAAGGGGTCCGGCCTCACGCGCTTACCGGCGGCGCCATCGGCCTTCTCGAACACGGCGTACACGTTGCCGACCGTTCCACCCGCTTGGCCTCGTCCTGAGCCCGGCCGGGAGCCACCGTGCGGTCTCGGGTTGTTACTCAAGAAACCCCCGCGTGCTAACGCCTCCTCATCGACCGAAACGTCGCCCGCTGGAGTGACGCGGTAGCGGCTCAGCGCAGAAGGTCGATGATATCCTTGATCCGTTCGCGAATCGCCTTCTGGTGGTCGGTATCTGCCGCGCCGGCGGCCTTTTCAGCGACGAGCCGAGCTATCTGGTCAGGGAGTTTCTCACGGAACTCCGCAGCCCAGTCGGCCCACGGCAGCGGCTCGTTGTTAATAAGGAGGGATGTCCTCGCTGTATTCGTTGTTACCAGGCGGTCAGTGCCCGCGACAGGCTCCACATAAACGACGACGAACCGATAGCCGAATGTTACGCCGAACTGCTGTAGACGCGACATTCCCGCGCGCGCCGTCGCCAGCTCATACAGTTCATTCTGATAGAGTGCCGCCGTATGACCCGCGGACTCCACGAAACCCGAGTTATTCGTGATCGCCGGCTCATCCTTCAAGATCCACCAGCGCGCGGCTGCACCATCGAGCGCAACTTCTCCGGAAGTGACGGAATGCTGGGTAAGGTACGGCCCTTGACCGGTGAGCGATCGAAGGTAGTTGCGATCCTTGTCTGTTCGCGAGTACTCCCATCCTTCTCTCGCCTTAACGGCGACGTTCGCTGGAAACGAAAAGAACCGCGTGTTGAGGTACTTCGAGATCCACCGCGACGGTAAGGAGCACCGACCGGAGCTTGCATGGTATTCGCGTCGTGCTCCATGCCGAGGAGCACCACCTTCGTGCCGTGGTTCTCGATATGCTCAGGCCGAACGTCGTCCTCGAGTGGCAGGTAGTGTGCGAATGAGCCGTCACTGTGCTGCCACTGCTTGAGGCCGTATTGCCCCTCCTCTTTGTGCCGCAACAGATGGATCATCGATCCCTCGCGGCTCTTCCAGGAGACATAGACTACGCCGGCGTGATTGCGTGTCAACGCGGCGATCTTGGCGCCTACTCCGTAGTTGCCCGACATCGACTGCTGAGAGAGCCGACGAGGAGAGCTGGTTAAGGAGCCGTACCATCTCGTCGCCGGTCATCCCGTCGCCTGTGTCAGTCACCGACAGTTTGTAGACCCCCTCCAAATCAAGTGTCGTCCAGTCGACATCCCAGACGATCTGGCCGGACGTTCGCTGACGCTGAATCGCCTCGATGGCGTTCTGGGTCAGCTCGCGGAGATACTGTAGCGGGTGACAGTCCTGCCCGAGTCGATCTAGCAGGAAGCCGGTGTTGTGGACCGTCATGGCGAGCAGATGCGGCCCGCCGCGGCGCGCGTTGGCTGACATGTGTCTCTGTTCCTCCCCTGGTGGGTTTGACGACCTGAGGGAAATCAGTTCGCTGCGGGCCGAAGGGCGCGGTGGGTGGCGGAAGCCAGCGACCGATCCGTGCGGCAGCCTGCAACGCCTGTATCATGGCTCAGACGGCCGGCGACTGCAAGCGAGGCAGCGGAGCGTCGTTAGAACGTAGATGTCATCTGCGTTCGCACGTCCAAAGAACGTGGCCCGCAGCTGAGCAACGTAAACAAAGCCGGCCCACCCGAGCCGACCCCTTGCCATTCTGCAAAGGCCCGCTCGGGACCGCCAGCATTGATGGCCCGTGAGACTGCAGCCACTGGTTAGACGTCTCCGGAGACTTCGATATGCGACGCAAC
Organism: uncultured Gemmatimonadaceae bacterium; assembly: GCA_963761075.1. Taxonomy (GTDB): domain Bacteria; phylum Gemmatimonadota; class Gemmatimonadetes; order Gemmatimonadales; family Gemmatimonadaceae; genus CAVXFN01. The sequence continues at coordinate 3,145,382 of CAVXFN010000004.1, read as the reverse complement.
CACCGGTGCGATCTCGAGCTGGTTCGCGAGTATCCCGCTGACGGTGCCGAGGTCTTCAATGACCCGTCCGCGATCTCGGTACCCGCTTCTCCAGACAAGCAATCACGCTTTCGAGCCCGATGCCTTGTTGTCGTTTCGCGCATCGACCGAAACGACATCCTCGGAGCCTGTGAGCTGAAGTTCCTTGAGAATGCGTTCAACCCGAGCGAGCTGTGACTTCGTGAAGTAGACAATGACCTTGATGGTGCGCTTAGCGTCACTCGCGCGCTCGTACACGCGAGCCTGACTGGCGAGGTTGCGCTTGAGCTGCGGGTTTCCAGCGAGCTTGAATTCGACGAGCGTCTTGTCGACTTGCCCGTCGGACACCTTGAAGTCAACAGGGCCGCGACCGTCGTCGGCCTCGCGAGTAACGTCAAGAGATGAGCCAAACCACGTGAGGCGGTACATCACGTGGACATCAGATTCCCTCTCCAATGGCTTGCCGCCAAGATAGAAAAGCTTGTGACCACCCTTGTTCTCAACAACGTCCTTGAAGAAAAGCACCCGCTGATAGGCTTCAGCGTAGGTCTTTCCAGGGGTGCTGTAGAACTGGCTGAAGCGCAGCAACAACTGCGCGAGCTCGCCAAACTGCCGGACGTAGAGCGCATGTGAGCGCTGCACCTTGGCGCTGCTGATGCTCTCCGCCTGATCGCCGGTGTCCTCTTTGCGCCGAATGAATGCGTCGATGATCTCAGGGAACTGAGATATCGTCTCGATAGCAGCTTTGTCGTGCTCCTCCCTCGTGGGGTCTTTGGGGAGGCGCTTGCGAAAGTAGTTGTTGACTTGCTCGCGGAGCTGCTTGCTCGGCAGGGCGTCGGGAATACTCTCGAAGTCGCGTACCAGGTCGCCGCGGTTGATCCAGGTGTCGTCCTTTGTAAGGATGTCCCGAGGCGTCAGAAGCACATAGTCGCCGTCGTGGAACGGCAAGAGGAAGGTGCCGCTCTCCCAGACCTCGGTGTCGTAGTTAAAGCTGACCCTGGGAGCGCACACCTCTCTAAGGAGGCCCTTCTTTATGTGCTTCTTGGCAAATGCTGCTGTATAGCGAAGCAAAAAGCCATGTATGAGATTGGTTGTGAAGTCGCTGATCTTGTCGTTCCCGACGCCCTCTGTGACAAGGCAGAGTTTCTCTAGGTGACTCCCTTTCGTCACCTTTTCTTTGCCGAATTCACGAAAGACGTCGGCCAAACTCGTGTCCAAGGCGCGTCCGAAGCCTCGCCCGAGGCCAAGGCCCTTGTTCCCATTCTTGGTGAATCCAAACCAGGTCTGGCTGATTTCCGGAAAGCGGTACCAGGCATCCCGCAGCCCCTCGGACACGCCACCCGTCGCCGATTTCTCGCGAAGGAACCGAAGGTATCGGATCATTGCGTCGTGAAGACGACGGTACTCGATCTTCTTGCTGTTGAACAGCAAGAATGGGTCAATAAAGAGCGGGAGATCCGTTACGAGCGAGATGTCAAAGGCGCCGTATTCGTCGAGCTGGTCTCGCGTGACCCCGAAGAAGTCGGAAAAGTAGAGTTTGATCACAGGCGCCACGGCGCGTCAGGACAGGGTGGGCGTCTCGCTAACGCCGAGCGTCACCTGCAGGAGCTGCTATCAAAAGCGGCGGCGAAGCCGCCGCCTACATTATCGCGCCTGTCTGGTGCACACGACGTTAGCCCGCCTCGCGCCGATCACGTCGTGAGGCGGAGCAGGTGGGGAATTCTCCCGCGCGGCCGGCCGGCCATGCCGCGCGGAAGGGTGTCGACAGCGTTTTCGAGCGCGCCGCACCCGAGCATCAGCGCGATGTACGCCTCGTGGACAAAGTTGAGCGCGCCTACGACTCGGAGAAGGTGACGGTACAGAGCCTCCGCGTCGATCTCCTCGTGAAGGAGGGAGTCGATATCTCGGTAGTTCGCCTTGATGCGCTTCCGATAAAGGAGGCTGAGAATGGACGTGAAGCCGAGGGCCGCTCCGACCTGATCCCAGTCGGAAGCGCTGTACGCTCGCTTCCGCGCGCCCGTAATCGTTCGAAGACGTACCTCCTTCTTCTTTTCGGCGAGGTCGAGCTTTCGGGTGGCACGGAGGAACTGGGCCAGCTGCGCATCGACAGAAGTCGGGTCGCGCGAGTCCAGGGAGATGCTCATCGGCAGCGTCCCAGGCGTCAGGTGCGAGAGGGCCATGGTCCGCACGCCAGTGGCGGTGAACGCCATGGCGGCGGGATACCGTCCGCCTGGGCGTCGGCGCCGAACTTTCGGATTACCGCGGTGTGGGTGACCTCCGGTATCCGATCGTCTTGAAGTATCCGAGTGCGACGGCGAACACGGAGTAGTATGCCTGCGGAAAGGCCCAGTGAAGCGAGTGGCGGAGGGCATCGCCATCGAGATGGCGTGAGTTAGTCAGGAGCAACTGCTCCGTGCTCCATCCGTTCACGAGCCACCGGACCACCTCGGCGGCGTCGCAGTTTGCGCCCCGGGAGATGCGGCGTCGACCCAGAAGCGTCCGAAGCTCCGGTTCCAGGCGCTCGGGATCAAGGCGAGTCGCCAGCGCCTCGAACTGTACGTTCGTCATCCGGGCCGCGTAGAAGTCGTCGTTGCGCGCCGCATCTCGAACTACAATGGCATCGGGCATGGATCTTTAGAAGTCGCGCTAACGCTCATTCGACCGCCAACCGCGTTAGTTGACGCCGTCGAGCATGGCTCGTTTCGAAATGATCACCGTAATTGCGCTCGAGTCGAGCCGCCTAGACGTAGAGTCGCGTTCCTCCTAATCCCAAAGACGTCGCAAGTCGCTTCCAGTCCCAAATTGCCTCGCGCCACGCGCATCGCTCCCGCAGACGCGACGCTTCACAATCAACGAGCGGTTTTCCCGAAACATCCCGTCCGCCCCCCCGTCGGTCGTCTGGTCCAATCTCCCAGACACTACTGCTTCCGGTTCGCCGTCGCCAGCACGCGCGCCGAGCCGAGAGCTGCCCGCCAGGTCGCCAGCCCGTGTGGCTCCGCCAAGCCGTCGCCCTGCACCATGTTGCTGTACTGCGGCCACCCCGGTTGTCTCCACGCAATGCGCACCGGCACTCCCCGTTGAACCACTCCTCGTCGGTCGCAACCGAAGTGAACCCCCTCGACCGCGCGCACCCGCCGAGAAGCGCCCCTGACAACCCGCATCCCCCCCGTCACTTTCCCCACCCTCACCCCGTAAGCCCAAGGCAAGGCCTCGCCACCCGCACAAGGAGACCGCGGTGCTCGAATCGCTGATGCAGGACGTCCGCTTCGCCTTCCGCTGGCTCCGCCGGAGCCCGGGCTTCGCCATCGTCGCCGTCCTCACGCTCGCCATCGGCATCGGCTTCAACACCGCCATCTTCAGCCTCGTCGACGCACTCCTGCTGCGCCCGCTGCCGGTGCGCGCGGGCAGCGAGCTTGTCAGCGTCTACACCTCCGGCTCCGACGGCGGGCAGTATGCAACGTCCTCGTATCTCGACTACCTCGACTTCAAGGCGAAGAACTCCGTCTTCTCCGACGTCGTCGCCTACTCGCCCATGTTCGCGGCGGTCACAATCGGCACGCAGGCGCGGCTGACACTCGGCGAGACAGTCTCGGGCAACTACTTCCAGATGCTCGGCATCCAGCCGGCGCTCGGCAGGACGCTGCTCCCGACGGACGATGACGCCGGCGCGCCGCGGACAGCGGTGGTCTCCTGGCGCTACTGGCAGCGGACCTTGAACGGGGACCCCGCCGCCGTCGGCCACACGCTCCGCCTGCATGGCCAGGTGTACACCATCGTGGGCGTCGCGCCGGAGAAGTTCACCGGCATGTTCCCGATGCTCGCCCCGGAAATCTGGACGCCGGTCGCCTTCGTGGACGACGCGCAACCGGGAGGCATCATCGACGCCGTGCCGTCACCCGGCGGAACATCGTGGCTCGACAGGCGCGGCCAGCGCTGGCTCTTCCTCATCGGCCGCCGCAAGCCGGACGTCACCGTTGACCAGGTACGCGCCGATCTCTCGGCGCTGATGAACCAGCTCGAGGCGACGTACCCGCAAACCAACAAGGATCGCCGCATCAGTGTCGTCGCCACCCGTGACGTGCACATCCTGCCGCAGGCGGACCGCGCGGTCACCCCCGCGGCGGCGGCGCTCCTCGTCGTCGTCGGGCTCGTGCTGCTCATCGCCTGCGCCAACGTGGCCAGCATGCTGCTCGCCCGCGCCTCGGCGCGCCGGCGCGAGATCGGCATCCGGCTCGCCATCGGCGCCAGCCGCGGTCGCCTCGTCAGGCAGTTGCTCACCGAGAGCGTGGCGCTGGCGCTGGCGGGCGGTGTGGGCGGCGTGCTGCTTGCGTGGGGCGGGATCCGGATGCTGACCACGATGGACCTCCCGCTCCCGATTCCAGTGGCCCTCGACCTGCGGATCGACGCGCGAGTGCTCGTCTTCACGCTGGCGGTCACAATTGTCGCCGCGGCGGCGGCCGGCCTCGCGCCGGCCCTCAAGTCCACCCGGACCGACCTCGTCGCCGACCTCAAGGGCGAAGCAGGAACCGTCCGCGTCGGGCGCCGCCGGTGGTCGCTCCGCGACGCGCTCGTGGCGGGGCAGATGGCGATCACGGCGATGCTGCTCATCGTTGCAGCACTGCTCGGCCGCGGCCTCATGGCGGCGCAGCAGCTCGCGGTCGGATTCCACACCGACGGACTGGCCATCGTCTCGACCGATCTTTCGATTGCCGGCTACGATGATGCGCGAGGGCAGCAGTTGTTCGATCGCGCCGTCGAGCGGATCCGTGCGCTGCCAGGCGTCGAGTCGGTGGCCCTGGCCAGCCGCCTGCCGTTCTCCCTGAACTTCAACCAGGGACAGTTCTTCGTGCCCGACAGGATGTCGTCCGCCACCGACGCCGTCACGCTGCAAAGGGCGGACGTCTCCCCGGACTACTTCAGGACGCTGGGCGTTCCCATCCTCGAGGGACGTGCGTTCACCGACGCCGACAAGCCGGGCACGCCTCGTGTCGTGGTGATCAACGAGACGATGGCCCATCGCTACTGGCCGGGCGAGGACCCGATCGGGCGGACGATCCGCCTGCGCGGCCCCGACGGCCCCGAATACCAGGTGGCGGGCGTGTCGGCCGACTACAAGGTGTCGTTCGTCAACGAGGCACCGCAGCCGTACGTGCTCTTCGCCCAGACGCAGCGGCCGGGCAGCTACTGGGAGATCATTGCACGCACGCACGGGAACACGGCGGCGCTCCTGGGCGAGATGCAGCGCCAGCTCCTGGCACTCGATCCCGCGCTCGTGGTGATGGACCACGAGACGATGGACGCGCAGGTCGGCGCGACGCTGCTGCCGGCGCGGGCCGGCGCCTGGATCGCGGGAGCGGTCGGGCTTGTCGCGCTGCTCCTGGCGTCGGTCGGCCTGTATGGCGTGATCGCGTATTCCGTGGCGCGGCGCACCCGCGAGATCGGCATCCGGATGGCGCTCGGCGCGCGCCCCGGGGCGCTGCTGCGGCTCGTGCTGCGGCAGGGGCTGGGCCTCGCGAGCATCGGGCTCCTAATCGGATGCCTCCTCGCCGCCGGCGTCGTGCGCCTGCTCGGCAGCCTGCTCTTTGGCGTGAGCGCCGCCGACCCCGTGGCCTGGGGCGTCGCCGCGGTGACGCTGCTGGCCGTCGCCGGACTCGCGAACCTCGTCCCCGCCCGTCGCGCCGTTCGCGTCAATCCGTCGTCGGCGCTGCACCTGGAGTAGGGCGGGGGCCCGGCCCTCCCGCCTGCCGGTCGCATTCGGAGCGCAGAGATGCCGCGAACGCGCTCCGGACCGCGCGCGCGGCATGGCCCGCCGCGCGCCTAACGCACCGTCCCGCCGCGCAGCCCGCGCAGCAGCGACTGCTGGTCGTCCGTGAGCGCATTGCGGATCCGGATCAGCATGGTGAGCTGCGCCTTCTTCACCAGCGCCTCGGCACTGGTGATGCGGTCGATCGTCGCCAGGACCTCGGTCTCGCTCACCGGCGACCGCTGGAGCAGGTCGATGAGCTTCTGCGAGTCGTCGGACATGCGCCACTGCACGTCCACGGCCTCCGACTGCATCCGCGAGATCTCCCGCGTGATCGTGGTGCGCTGCGCATCGGTGAGCTTGATGCGCTGCTGGAAGCGCATCACCAGCTCGGGTGGGAAGAGGAAGCGCTCGAACGCCCCCTCCATGCCGTTGGGAGCCGGCCCACCCTGCACCGTGGCCGGTTGCGGCGGCCCGGGCTCGCCCCGCACCACGGAAAAGGCGAGCCGCTTCGTCCCGGTCCCGCCAGGGCTGCCGACAACCACCTCGGCTGGAGGATTCGGGTCGGCCTGCAGCGTGAAGTCCTGCGTGGTGGCGCCCGGGGAAAGGCGCACCTCCTTCGATTGCGGCAGGAACCCGATCGCCCGCGCCCGCACCTGAACGGCCTGTCCCCGCGCACGGTCAGCCGGGATCGTGATGCGATAGGCGCCGCGCATGTCGGTGCCCACGGAGACCTGCATGTCGGTGATGAAGACGTTCGCCCCCTGGAGGGAGACGCCCTTGTCGGACGTGACCACGCCGGTGATCATCGCCTCCTGCGCGGCCGCGAGCGGCGCGATGCCGATCGTGGCCAGCACGGCGACCGACAGGGCGCGACCTGCGCCGCGAGTGGTTCGAGTCATGGCATTCCCCTTCGGGTGAGATTGTTCGTGGCGCTTCGCGATGCTCCGGGAGGCGCGCCTGCATGGCGGTGTCATGGTTGGATGCCTCACGAGTCGCCCTCGCCGCGGCCGCCGGAGTCGCCCGACGGTGCGCGGCCGGTGCCCGCCGGTGCCGTCAGGGGGGCGACCGGGACGTCCACGTGGAGTGCCGGCACCGATTGCAGGAATTCCCGTCCCGGCGTGTCGAGCAGGAAGTCGGTCGGGCCGCGCCAGGTCACCGCGCCGAGGTCCACGGCGAGCGGGCGGACGTCGGCGACGGCGGGCGCGCGGTCGACCCGATGGCCAAGCGCCGTCCAGAGCAGGAGTGAGATCGCCGCCAGCACCACGCCGCCCGCACCGGCGCGCCAACGGGCGGCACCCCGCGCCCGACGCGCGCGCCCGCGCGCGATGACGTCGGGGAACGCCGAAGCACCTGCGCCTGACGTCTCGCGCAGCCGCGCAAAGCGTTCCCTCAGGTCACGGTCGTCGTCGTGTGCGGTCATCGTCCGCCCTTCTTCCCGAGCAACAGGCGCAGGCGCTCCTTGCCGCGTGCGTAGTGCACGCGGGCCGTGCCCACCGAGACGTTCATGACCACCGCGGCTTCCTCCACCTTCAGGTCCTGCTGGAAGACCAGGTGCAGCACTTCGCGCTGCCGGGCCGGGAGCCTGACGAGCGCCGCCCGGAGGCGCGCCTCGTCCTCATGCGCCTCGGCGGCGAGGCTCGCATCAGGCGCCACGCCCTGTTCGCCCTGGCCGTTCCGTCGCTCGAGGAGCCAGCGCCACGCCTGGCGGCGCCGTGTCTCCATGGCCGTGCGCCGCACGACGCCAAACAGCCACGTGCGAAAGCTCGACTGCGCGCGGAAGACCGCCCGGCCATCGAGGATCCTGAGGTACGCAGTCTGCAACACGTCGTCCGCCTCGCTGGGATTGAACCGGCAGCACGCGAGCGCCCACCCGACGCACGCGACATGGTGACGCTCCAGCTCCGCTCGCAGTGCCTCGGCGTCCATGCGGTGGGCAACTCGAGGTTTCGGGAAATCGTGATCGCGGGTGAGTGAAATGGATTGCCGGTTCATATGACATGCGCCCTGACGCCAGTGCCCTCCTCGGCCAGCCGTGGCCGGTCGCCCTCACGCCGATTTCATCGATAGGAGTTGCCTGCGCCGGGCGCCAGTGACCGCCGGCGCTCGGGGTGGCGCATGCGGCGCTCACGTCCCAAGTTGGCTCGTCCCCATGGCCGACGCCGCCCAGCCCGCCGCCCGCCTCACCGCCGCCCTCGCCGACCGCTACCGCATCGAGCGCGAGCTCGGCGCAGGGCGGCATGGCGACGGTCTACCTCGCCGAGGACCTGCGGCACGACCGTCAGGTCGCGATCAAGGTGCTGAAGCCCGAGCTCGCCGCCGTGCTAGGCGCCGACCGGTTCGTCCAGGAGATCAAGACCACCGCGGCGCTGCAGCACCCGCACATCCTGCCGCTCTTCGATTCCGGCACCGCCGACGGCTTCCTGTTCTATGTGATGCCGTACGTCGAGGGGGAGACGCTGCGGGACAAGCTGAACCGCGAGACCCAGCTCGGCGTCGACGAGGCGGTGCGGATCACGACCGAGGTCGCCGACGCCCTGGACTACGCGCACCGCCACGGCGTGATGCACCGCGACATCAAGCCGGAGAACATCCTGCTGCACGACGGCCGGCCGATGGTGGCGGACTTCGGGATCGCGCTGGCGCTGAGCGCGGCGGCGGGCGGACGGATGACGGAGACGGGGCTGTCGCTGGGGACGCCGCACTACATGAGCCCGGAGCAGGCGACGGCGGACAAGGACATCACGGGGCGGTCGGACGTCTACTCGCTGGCGAGCGTGCTCTACGAGATGCTCACCGGGAACCCGCCGCACGTGGGGAGCTCGGCGCAGCAAATCATCATGAAGATCGTGACCGACGAGGCGGCACCGGTCACGAAGCTCCGGAAGAACGTGCCGCCGAACGTGGCCGCCGCGGTGGCACAGGCGCTGGAGAAGCTGCCGGCCGACCGGTTCGAGAGCGCCAAGGCGTTTGCCGACGCGCTGGCGGACCCGTACTTCTCCACGACCGTGGCGACGGGCGCGCTCTCGAGCGGTGCCGTGACCGTCCGCCGACTGACCGTCATCCGCTCGTTCTCGGCCTCGCGGCGGCTCTCGTCGTCACCGCCGGCGGTCGCCCTGTCGCAGTGGCGTGCCGCCCACCCTGAGGCGCCGCGTCCCGTGGTGCGGTTCGCCATCGGGTTGCCCTCGACGATGCTCATCACGAACGCGGGGATCGGCACCAACGTGGCCGTCTCCCCGGACGGAAGCGTGGTGGCCTACGCGCTTCTCCGATTCGACGGGCACGTCGCGGCTGCACCTTCGGCCCCTCGATCGGGGCGATTCCCACGTGATCGCCGGCACCGACGGAGCGCAGCAGCCCTGCTTTTCGCCCGACGGCCATTGGATCGCCTACCTCGCCGGAACCACGGTCTGGAAGGTTCAGGCTTCGGGGGCGCGCCGGTGCGGATCGGCGACGCCGAGACCGCCTCCATCGGGATATCGTGGAGCGCCTCCGGTGTGATCATCGTCGCCGCCTCGCCCGGCCTCGTCGTGTTTCCGGAGGACGGCGGGGCGTGGCGGTCTGCTTGCCCGGGTGGACTCCGCCGGAGGGGAATCCCAGCGGCAGCCGCTCGCGCTGCCGGACGGAAAGACCGCGTTGTTCACCATCCCGCCGGCGTCGGGGCTGGCCCGGACCCGCCTGGCGGAGGTGACGCTGGAGACCGGGGCGGTACGGCGCTTCGACCTGACGCTCCTGGACGTGCTCGGATACGTGGATGGGACGCTCGTCTACGTGCTGCCCTCGGGCGCCCTCATGGGCGTTCCCTTCGATCTCGACGGCTGGGAGGGCGACCGGCACGCCGGTGGCGCTCGGGCCCATCGGTCGTCGACGACGCTGCGCTGCCGCCGCCACGGCGGACCTGTCGCCTGGCGGGACCCTCGTGTACGAGCCGGCAACCCGGGAAGGGACGCTGGGTTGGGTCGAGCCGCGCGGCCAGTTCACGCCGGTCCTGTCCCAGCCCGAAGCCTATGGCTACCCCAGTCTCTCCCCGGACGGGAAGCGCATCGCGGTCGCGGTGGGGACCGAAGGACGCTCGGATGTCCTGCTCTACGACCTCGCGTCAGGCACGCCGACGCGGATCACCAACGTCCGGCACCCAGAACGATCGCCCCGAGTGGACGCCCGATGGCCGTCGCGTGCTCTATCGTTCGGATCGCGGCGGCCCGACGGCGATCTGGTGGCAGCCCGCGGACCAGAGCGCGCCGGCGGCTCCGCTTGCTCGCGGCCCTGCGCACGGCTTCTTCGAGGGCGTGATGGCACCGGACGGCAAGACGCTCGTCTATCAGGTCGACGACGGCGGGGTGACCCAGGCCGATGTCATGTTTCGGGCGCTCGAGGGCGACACGGCGTCCCGCCCCGTTGCGGCGACGCGATTCGCGGAGACCCAGGCGCGCGTATCTCCCGATGGACGGTGGGTGGCGTACGTCACCGACGCGTCCGGGAGTGTCGCAGGTGGTGGTGCAGCCGTTTCCGGGCCCCGGCGGCCAGGTTCAGGTCTCGGCCTCGGGCGGTGCCGAGCCCGTGTGGTCGCGGGATGGGAAGCGGATCTTCTACCGTGACGGGCGCCACGTCATCGCCGCATCGGTGAGCACGGCCGGAGGATTCTCCGTCACCGGTCGCTCCGACCTCTTCCCCGACACCTACGCCTTCGCCGCGACCCCGCACGCCAACTACGACGTGTCGCCGGACGGCACGCGCCTGCTCATGGTCCGGAGCGATCGGACGCCGGAGTACGATATCGTCTACGGATGGAGCAGCGAGCTGGCCGCGCGGATGCGCGGCCCCGGAGGTGGATGAGCCGATGCGGATGAGGATCCGTGGATAGCGTCGCGAAACGGCTGGCCCAGGCCCTCGCCGACCGCTACCGCATCGAGCGGGAGCTGGGGCCGGCGGCATGGCGACGGTCTACCTCGCCCAGGACCTGCGGCATGACCGGCAGGTGGCGATCAAGGTCCTGAAGCCCGAGCTGGCCGCCGACCGGTTCGTCCAGGAGATCAAGACCACGGCGGCCCTGCAGCACCCGCACATCCTGCCGCTCTTCGACTCGGGCGAGGCGGACGGCTTTCTCTTCTACCGTCATGCCCTACGTGCGCTGCGGACGGCGCGCGGCGCGCGCGCCGGCATACCGCCGGCCGCGGGTCCTCGCAGGACTGGCGGCGCGCCGCCGTGCTCGGCCTCGCCGCGGGACGCCGTGGACCCGTTCTTCTCTCCCGACGGAGAAACCGTGGGGTTCTTCAGCGGCACCAGCTCGCGAGGCTCGCTCAAGGCCGTGGCGTTCGCGGGGGGCAGCGTGCGAACGATCGTGCCCGACTCCGCCGTTCCCTTTGGCGGTGGGTCGTGGGGCGATGACGGCAACATCTACTTCACGATGGGCGACCGGGGACTCGGCGCGGTGCACGCGTCGGGCGGCCAGGTGACTTCGATCGCACATCCGGACTCGTCGCTCGGCGCCACGGAGCTCGATTTTCCCGAGGTACTTCCCGGGAGTCGCCATGCCCTGGTGATGTTGTGGCGGGGTTCGAACGGCGCGGCGCACATCGGTGTGGTCGATCTCCGGACCGGCGCTGTCACCGACCTCACGCCGGGGTGCATCGCCCGATACGTCGCCCCGGGATTCCTCGCCATCGGCACGGCGGATGGCCAGGTGCTGGTGGCGCGATTCGATCCGGCAACGGCGTCGCTTGCAAGCACCCCGGTGCCCATGCTCAAGGGCGTTCAACCGGACATCACCAACGGCAGCGTGCAGTTCGCCGTCTCGGCCAGCGGGACCATCGTCTACGAGGCTGCGTCGAGCGACCCCGGGAACCTGGTCTGGGTCGGGCGCGACGGCACGGAGTCCCCGGTGGACACGAGCATGCACGGGTCGTTCCTGAGTCCCTCGATCTCACCCGACGGGTCGCAGATCTCCCTCACGCTGACCGCCGGGCCCGAAACCCAGATCTGGGTGAAGCAGCTCGCGACGGGCACGTTCACCCGGCTCACGACCGACATGACCGGTGCCGACCGGTCCGTCTGGACGCCGGACGGTCGCCGCGTGGCCTTTCTCGTGACTGTGGATGGCGTGCGTACCGCGTTCGTCCGGCGCGCCGACGGGAGTGACAACTCGCACCCGGTCGTGTCGAGCAAGCCACACCTCGACGAGATCGCGTTCGATCCGCAGGGGCGCTACATCGTGATGCGCACCGAGGGAGGCGGCGCGGGGACGCGGCACCTGCTCTACATGGAGGCCGGCAAGGACACCGTGCCGCGCGTGCTCGTCCAGTCGCGCTTCGACCACTACGCCATGGCGGTCTCACCGGACGGCCACTGGCTGGCGTACGTCTCCGAGGAGTCGGGCAGCGCCGAGGTATACGTGCGTCCCTTCCCGAACGCGGACTCGGCGCGCGTCCCGATTTCGGTTGGTGGCGGCATTGAGCCGGTGTGGAGCCGGGACGGAACCGAGCTCTTCTTCCGCGGGCCGCGCGGCGAGATGTTCTCCGCACCGGTCACGATCGGGGCGCACTTCACGCACGCGACGCCGAAGGTCCTGTTCACGCTCCAGAACATCAACCAGGACAGCTATCACCGCTCGTACGACGTGACGCCCGACGGGAAGCGATTCGTGATGGTGACGTCCGGAAACCAGGAGGCGACGTCGTTGAACGTGATCTTCAACTGGCGCGCCGAGCTCGCGCGCCTCACGACGACCGCGAATTGACGAGCACGCGACGCGCGGGCGCCGTCGATCCGATCCTCTCCCCTCGTTCACGCTGACGGGCCACGCTGGGCCCGGGTCCGGGCGATCACCGCGGCCTCCGCGACACCCGGCTCTTGTGGCTTGCCCAAAGGACGCATAGCTTCTTTGGGCAACCCAACGGAGCAGGAATGGCCGAGCAGATCGCCGTCGTCCCCGGAACGCTGGAAATGCTCGTGCTCAAGACCCTGTCCCTGGCGCCGACGCACGGCTGGGGCATCAGCGAGCGGATCCAGCAGCTCTCGCGCGACGCGTTCCAGGTCAACCAGGGCACGCTCTATCCGCTCCTCGAGCGTCTCCAGCAACGCGGACTCGTCACCGCCGAGTGGCGTGCCTCGGACAGCAACCGCCGCGCGAAGTACTACGTGATCACGCGCTCCGGGCTACGTCGCCTCGAGAGCGAACGCCGTGACTGGGCGCGCGCGCTCCAGGCGATCGACCTCGTCATGCAGTCCGCAACCTAGAAATGGGGTCTTCGAGATCTCGTGTGGGTGATTTGCAGCTTCTACGCGTCGGCGTCACAACTATACGTCGGCAACCGGATGATTGTGCTCTAATGTCACCGATGTCATATGGCGGGATGGGGGGTGCTCACGCGGAGCCGCGAAGGCCACGGAGGAGGCACTGGGTGAGAGACCTGAATGACGTCACGGCGGCGATCGTGGATGCTTCGCTCCAGTTCCACCGTGACCTGGCTCAGGCTCACGAACATGCTGGTTGGTCTGCTGAGACACTTCGGTGCTCCGACACTGCGGGAGCGGATTCGTCGAATCGTGAACGGCTTTCAGCCTCCGCGTCTTCGCGGCTCCGCGTGAACCAAACGGTCTTCAGCCTCCGCGTCTTCGCGGCTCCGCGTGAACCAAACGGTCTTCAGCCTCCGCGGCTTCGCGGCTCCGCGTGAACCAAACGTCTTCAGCCTCCGCGTCTTCGCGGCTCCGCGTGAACCAAACGGTCTTCAGCCTCCGCGGCTCCGCGGCTCCGCGTGAACCAAACAGTCTTCAGGCTCCGCGTCTTCGCGGCTCCGCGTGAACCAAACGATCCTCAGCCCTCCGCGTCTTCGCGGCTCCGCGTGAACCAAACGGTCTTCAGCCTCCGCGGCTCCGCGGCTCCGCGTGAACCAAACGATCCTCAACCCTCCGCGTCTTCGCGGCTCCGCGTGAACAGTCGCTGCGACGGAAAGTGAATGGCAAGCTTCCCTGACACCAAGCTCATAGAGATGGGGCCGTCATCCACGGCCTTACCTATCCCTCCGTGGCGAGGGCACTTCATGGTGGCTTCGGGCTAACCACCAAGGCCGGCGTCGCCGAACTGCTCCAGATCACCCACACATTTCCCGAAGAGCCACAAAATGTCGATCTTCCAGGGACTCGGGCACGTGGTGCGGGGTATCGTGCGGCGGCGCCGGCTCGACGACGAGACGCGCGAGGAACTGGCGTTCCACCTCGAGCGGCAGACCCGGAAGCACATCGCGGCGGGACTGAGCCCCGCCGAGGCCGCGCGCGCCGCTGCGATCAACCTGGGCGGGGCGCAGCGCTGGCGCGAGGAGACGAGCGAGGCGCGCCCGGGGGGACGATGGATGGCGAGCCTCCTGCAGGACGTTCGTTATGCGGCGCGCTCCCTCCGTCGCGACGCCGGGTTCACGTCGTTCGCCGTGCTCATCGTCGGCCTTGGCATCGGCGCGTGCGCCACGGTCTTCAGCCTCGTGAACGGGGTCCTGCTCCGGCCGATGCCGTTTCGCGACCCGGGCCGCCTGGTCTGGATCTCCAACATCGCCGACGACGGCGTGTCCGAGTGGCGACTGCAGGTGGCGCACTTCGTCGACCTCGGCGCCCGCAGCCGCACGCTCGACGGCATGGCCGGCTACTACGCGTACTACGGAACCGGCGACGCCACGCTCGCGCTCGGCGGTGCGAGCGAGCGCCTCACGCGCATTCCCGTCACCTGCAACTTCATCCCGTTCCTCGGCGTGAAGCCGCTCCTGGGGCGCTCGTTCTCTGACGACGAGTGTGGACCGAATGCGCCGGCCAGCGTGCTGCTGACCGAACACCTGTGGCGGAGCCGGTTCGCGTCGGACCCGGGCATCGTCGGTCGCAGCCTCACAATCGACAATGCGCCGGCAACGGTGATCGGCGTCCTGCCCGGGTCGTTCGACTTCGCATCGGACTTTGCGCCCGGCAGCGAGGCCGACTTCTTCGTGCCGTACTCCCTCTCCGACGAGAACAACAACCACGGCAACACGCTGGCGGCGATCGGCCGGCTCAAGCCCGGCGTGCGCGTGGACGCTGCCCGCGCCGAGCTCGTCGCCCTCGGCCGGCAGCTCACGGAGGAGTTCCCCGGGCGCAACACGATCAGGCCGCGGGTAATGCCGCTGGAGGAGCGCGTGAACGGCCGGTTTCGCGAGGCGCTCGTGCTGCTCGCCTGTGCCGTGGGCGTCGTCATGCTCATCGTGAGCGCCAACCTCTCCAGCCTCCAGTTCGCGCGCATGACTTCCCGCGAGCGCGAGCTGGGTATTCGTGTGGCGCTGGGCGCCGGCCGGGGACGGCTGGTGCGCCAGCTCCTCACCGAGAACCTCGTGCTCACCGGCGCCGGCGCCGTCCTCGGGATCGTGCTTGCGGTGATCGCCACGCGTGCCTTGTCACACCTCGACGCATTCGCGATCCCACTGCTCGATCGCGTGCGGGCCGACGGGACGACGCTGGGAGTTGCGGCGCTCGTCGCCGTCGGTGCCGGCCTGCTTGTCGGCGTGCTGCCGGCGCTGCACGCCCCGGCCAACGCCCACGGTGCCATGAAGGAGGGCAGCCGAGGCACCACCCGCGGCGGGCGGCACACCCGGATGCGGGCGGCCCTGGTCGTGTCGGAAGTCGCCGCGGCATGCGTGCTGCTCGTTGGCGCCGGCCTCCTCACGCGCAGCCTCGTTCGGGCGCTCGACGTGGAGCTGGGATACCACCCGGAACGGACATCGGCGCTGCGCATCGATCCGGCGACGCGATTCGGCGACCTGGCGAGCGCGAACCTCTACTATGGAGAGGAACTGCGTCGCGTGCGTGCGATTCCCGGCGTGCGACAGGCCGCGCTGGCCGACGTGCTCCCGTTCGGCGGTGACCGGAGCTGGGGCGTCATCGGCGAAGGGCAGGTCTACAAGCGGGACCAGCTCCCGCAGGCGTTCATTCGCGTGGTGAGCAACTCGTACTTCGCCACGATGGGGATTCCGATTCTCGCCGGGCGGGACTTCGCCGACGCCGACGGACCCGACTCTCCGCCAGTTGTCATCGTGAACGAGACCCTCGCCCGGATGCTCTGGCCGAACGAGAATCCCGTCGGCCAGGTGATCGCGCGGGGTAGTCGGCGTTATGCGGTCGTCGCCATGGTCGGCGACGTGCGGCACGACGCCCTGGAGCATGCCTTCACCGGTGAGCTGTATTATCCGATGCGCCAGATGTCGGACTACGGCTCGGTGCATCTCGTGGTGCGCACCGACCTGCCGGAGCAGCAGCTCGCGACCTCGGTGCGCGCGGCGCTCCTTCCCGTCGCGCCGGACCTGCCGAACAACACCTGGCGCACGCTGCAGCACCTGGTGGACGCGGCGGCGGCGCCGCGCCGGTTCGTCGTGCTCATCCTGGGTGGATTCGCGATCTTCGCACTGTTGCTCGCGGCACTGGGCCTGTACGCGTTGATCTCGTACGAGGTGGAGCAGCGCACGCAGGAACTCGGCATCCGCATGGCGCTGGGGGCATCGGCCGGCGCGGTGCACGCCGGCATCCTGGGCCGCGTCCTCCGCCTGACGGGGATCGGCCTCGTGATCGGCGTCGCGGCATCGATGGCACTCGTCAGGCTCCTCAGCGGTCTGCTCTTCGGCGTGACCGCGACCGACCCGCTGACGTTCATCGGGGCGCTGGTGTTGCTGGCCGCGGTCGCGTTGGTCGCCGGCTACATGCCCGCCCGGCGCGCCTCGCGCGTCGACCCGGCGGTGGTGTTGCGCGCGGGGTGACTCTCGCTCCACTGGGTCGCGGCAGCCGGGAAGCTCGCGCGGCCGCGTTCCAGTATCGTCGCGATGGCAACGCGCCTGCCGCGCACCGCAATTCCTTGCTTCCGCGCGCCATGACGTGATGTCGTGATCTCCCTGCTTCGGGATATCCTCGGCGCATGCCGAGTGGACAGACATTGCGCCGAGGAGGTATGCTGTGGCCATGCCCATCACCGTGCCGCGGTATACCGTCGCGGACCTCGACGACTTTCCCGAGGACGGCAACCGCTACGAGTTGATCGACGGCGTGCTGCTGGTGACGCCGCCGCCGGGGACGCTGCACCAGGGAGTGCTGTCGCGCATCCACGGCCAGTTGCTGCGGGCGGCGGGTATCACGGACGCCGCATGGGTCGTGAGTCCTGGTGCCGTGGTGCTCCCGCCGCTGACGCAGCTCGAGCCGGACCTGCTCGTCTATCCGGCGCGATTTCCGCTCGGCGTGAAGTGGGAGGACGTCACCGAGCGCTGGCTCGCCGTCGAGGTGCTGAGCCGCTCGTCGAGGATGTACGACCGCGAGTTCAAGCGGGCCGCGTACCAGGCGATGGGGCTGGCCGAGGTCTGGCTTGTGGATGCCCGTGACAGGAGCGTGGAGGTGTGGCGTGCGGGGGAGGCCGGTGCCATCGTGCGCGACGTGATTCGCTGGCGCCCGCCCACGCTGGACATCGTGGTGGACGTGGACCTGGGCGAGGTCTTCGCCGGAGTGCCCTGAGCGGCGGCGGAACGATCGCCACCGACGGATCGACGCGTCAGCGAGAATCACCTGCGCGACGGCACGACACGCGAGTGCACCGCGGCGCCAGGCCTACGGCTTCCTTGCGAATCTCAGGTAGAAGGCCGCAAAGACAAGGACGATGCCGATGTTCACCAGGAGCCGTTCCAGGAAGCGGTTCCTGAAGAACAGCACATCCACCACGACCACGACGGCGATCAACGCCAGAATGTAGAGGGCGACGAAGGGTGTCCTTGTCATTTCCGTGGTCTGTCGGGATGCATCGCGTTTCCGAAGCGGAGCTACCTCAACTGTCGTTCCATCAGAAGGCGGCCAGGTAGTAGTCAACTACCGTGGCGTTGCCGCGGTGGGTCCATCCGGAAATCGTCGTGTACCGCGCGCGATAGTAGCGGACCAGGTCGCCTCCCGGCGGCAGCGCCGGACTCGGCGCCAGTTCCACACGCACGACGGCGTTGCTCAAGCCACCATGGACCGAAAGGGACTTGATCTTCACGGACGTCGCCTTGGCAAGCGCGGCACCCTGCTCAACCAGCGACCGGCTCGTGTCAGCGACGATGGGTCGCACAAGCTCGTCCTGGACCCACATCTGCAGCGCGGCACGACCCTGCGTGTCGAGAGTGCTTCGCGAGTTGACGAACCGGAACGCCGCTACGCCGCCAAGAACGAGCAGCACGAGTACCGCCTTGAATCCGCTGAGCTTCACCGCTTTTGCCGCCATGTCGCCTCCGTGGGGCAGGACAGGAAAAGGGCGCTCCAACACCCGGCAGCGCCCGGATGCACCGTGCGACAGCAGCCGCGGGCACGGCGGGACTTGCGCCAGGCAGGCCTCCCGAGGGAGACGCCTCTTTCATGGGATGGTCACGCCGGCTCGAACCGATCAGGAGTGGCCGGCGTTCGGGGTGCGCGGGCGATGCTCAGGTCCCGTGCTGGTTCGCTCCCGCGGCCGACGCTGGCGGCCTCGCCGCCGCATGTCGCGCCGTCAGAATTCGAGTACGGTATCCAGCCCGCGATGGAGCCCGACGAGTGTCGGGACCTTCCGGATCGCGAGCAGGGCGCCGTCCACGTACGGCAGGGCACTGCTGCCGGCATCGTGCCGTATCGTCAGGCGCTGGTCGGGCATCCCGAAGATGACTTCCGCGCTGATGACGAATCCAGGAAGCCGGAGCGAGTGCACCTGTGATCCGGCCACGGTCGCGCCGCGTGACTCACGGGGTCCCACGGTCTCGGCCACCGGCACCGTCGCGACAGGCGCGCGCACCCGCGACAGCCGGTCGGCGAGCTCCCGCACGGTGCCGCTCGGCGCATCGCGCTTGTCGTCGTGCGCGTAGTCGAGGATCTCCCACTGTGGGACGTAGCGGGCGGCCATCTCCGCGAAGCGCTGGAGCAGCACCGCGGTGAGGGCGAAGTTGCCGCAGGCCAGCACGCCGCGGCCGTGCCGCTGCGCGACCGCGTCGACCTCGGCGAAGTCGTCATCGGTGAGGCCGGACGTCCCGATGACGACGTGGGCTCCGTGCTCGAGCGCCGCCAGGACGTTTGCCTTCGCCGTGCCGGGGGCCGTGTACTCGACGAAGACGTCGCAACCGTCCGCGAGCGCTTCGGCAACGTTGTCGTGGATGCGGCAGCCGAGGCGGGGCTCGCCGAGCACCGCGCCGAGTTCCTGGCCGGCGCTGCGTCGTGCGACGGCGGCCGTGAGGGAGAGGTCGGAGGTGCGCGCAATGCCGCGCGCCAGTTCGGAGCCGGCCCAGCCCGTGGCGCCGGCGAGACAGACACGGATCACGTGAGGTGTCAATGTGAGGGGGCGGGACGACATCGTGCGGATCGGTCGAGTGCACCAGCGCCACTGGGTCATCCGGCGGACGGAGACGCAGGGCGCCTGCGGCAACAATACGAGCGTTTTCCCTGAGCTGCAAAGACGCCACAGCCGGGCGTGGACAGCAGTCGGCGCGCTCACGGCACCGACCCCACACACGGGACTCTTGCCCCAGGCGTCGGTTCGCATCATATGAATGACCTTCCGTCGGCACCGCCGGTCCCCGTGACCGCAACGCTGCCGTGCCATGTCCGCGACGCCGCATGGGAGGTTCCCATTCCGACGGTTCCCGGGACAATCCGGACTCGATCGGGTCCCCGGCTTCACCTTGGCGTGACACGGCGCCTGGTGAGGCTCTGCGCAGCCGCGGGGATCCTGCTGGCGCCCCTCGGCACGCCCGACGTACGGACAGGGAATCCGGGCACTGCCGCCGCTCGAAGAATACCGGGTTCGGGTCTTCGGGCTCACCGACGGCCTGCCGTCGAGCGACGTGCTCAGCGTGCGCCAGATGCGTGACGGGTACATCGTCGTTGCCACGGTCTACGGCATCGTCCGTTTTGACGGCGTCCGGTTCGAGCGGATGCCGACGCCGGGCATCGAGACGATCGGCTGGGCCCACAAGGACACGAAGGACCGCATCTGGATCCAGAGCTGGGAGAATCGGCTTGGCGTGCTGCGGGATGACGGATTCCGCCTGTTGCCGCCACCGCCGGGTTATCCATCGGGAGAGACCCGCGTCCGGATGAATGACTGGGTCCGCGGCGTGTCGCTGACGGACGACGGAAATATCTGGTTCGAGGGATATCACGGACTGCTTCGCGCGAACGCGGACGACCCGGGCACCTTCGAGCGATACACCACGACTGACGGCCTCCCCGATGATACCGTGCTTGCCGTCGTCGACCTGGCAGGCGGGGAGCGCGTGGCGGTGGGGCTGCACCGACTCGCGCGGCTCGAGGCGGATTCTTCGGGGCCGAAAGGATCTTCGCGTCACAGCGATCGGCCCCTCATGCCGATCGGCGCGCGACCCCGAGGTCACGGCCAGGGGAATCCGCCGTACGTGCGATGGAGGGAGGCGGCCGGTACTACGAGCTGGACTATACGTCGCTCGCGGGTCGCGCGGACACCGCAGGGAGGCGAGGATGCAGCCGCTGAGCGCGGCGACACGGCGTCTGTGCGAGCCTGACGCGCGCGCGCCCCGATCGCGCGCGCCGGACCGGCGCCCCTCCCTCAACTTCTACTCGGCGCACGTCGGGCTGCGCGTGGCGGAGCTCGGCGTGCCACTGCCTGACGAGGCGCTCTTCGGCATCGACTACACGACGTCGGATGGGACGCGCTGGCGCTCGGTCTGGACGCGCGGTTCCACGCGCCACTACCTCGTCCGGGAGCGTGAGGGCGAGACGCGCTGGATCCATCTCCGCGAACACCTCGACTTCGGCAGCATCTACGACCTGTTCGAGGACGATGAGGGCGACGTCTGGGTCAGCACGGACCGTGGGCTCCTGGAGCTGTCGAAGCGCACCGCCTTCTCGCTTTCCACGAAGGACGGACTGGGCAGCGGATTCACGGTTCCCGTCCTTGAGACCGGGGACGGCAGCATCTGGATCGGGACCTGGGGCGCTGGCCTGCACCGGTTCGGGCACGGCGGACTCGAGGCGCGCTACGCGTCGCGGAATGGTCTGTCCATGGACAGGATCCGGACGCTCTACCCGGCCGCTGACGACGCGCTTTGGGTCGGCGGCAAGGGAATGGCCCGGATACGGGACGGGCAGGTCGTCTTCAGCCGAGGATCGAACGTCGAGACTCGGGCGTTCGCCGAGGCCGCTGGCCGCTTCTGGGCCGCCACGGATCGCGCCCTGCTCGCGGGCACTCCCTCCCAGATCCTCCGGGACGCGGCGGACACGGTACTCGCCGGGTCGTTCTGGGCGCTTCGCCGGACGTCCGATGGCGCGCTCTGGATCGGGTCGGAGAAGGGCCCGTATCGCTACGACAGCGAGGGGCTGCACTCGTTCGACGACGCCGAGAGGCCTGCCGCAGCCGGCGTTCATCGCGACGATCGAGGAGGACGAGGAAGGCTCGCTCTGGTTCGGCACCTTTGGCGACGGCCTGCTTCGCTACCGTGACGGCACGTTTGTTCAGATCGCGACGCGGGACGGCCTGGACGCGCACGGGATCTGGGCGATCGTCGACGACGGGCTGGGCGCGATCTGGCTCTCGAGCGACGACGGCATCATCCGCCTCGACCGTCGGCAACTCCGGACGCTCGCGGACGCACGGGCCGCCGGGAGCGATTCAGGGCGCCTCACGCCGCTGGTGTTCACCGAGTCCGAGGGATTGCCGAACCGGGAGTCGAATCGCGGCTCGCCTGCTGCGATAAAGCTCTCTGACGGCCGGCTGCTGTTCAACAACATCGATGGTGCCGTCGTCATCGATCCCACGGGCGCCACGGCCAAGCCGCCGCCACGAGTGCGGCTCACGCTGGCATCCGCTGACAACGCCCCCCTTCCCGTGACGCGCGGCGCACCGCACACGCGCGTGCCGCCGGGGACACGGCAGCTGCAGTTCGACTTCGTCGCGCTCGCGTTCGCCGCCCCGAACCAGAGCCACTACCGATACCGCCTGGACGGCTACGACGACGACTGGGTCGATGTCGGGCCGGCGACGCGGGCGTCGTACACCGGCCTGCACCCGGGGCGATACACGTTCCGGGTGCAGGCGGTGAATGGCACGAGCGACTGGAGCCGCGCTGCCTCGTGGCCCTTCGTCCTGGCGCCGTTCGTCTGGCAGACGTGGTGGTTCCGTCTGCTCGCGGCGGCGAGTGTACTTGGCCTTCTCGCCGCAGCGTACCGGTTCCGCGTCGGCCGGCTGCTCGAGATGGAGCGGCTGCGCGTTCGCATCGCCTCCGACCTGCACGACGACATCGGTGCGAACCTCAGCTCGATTGCGCTGCTCAGCCAGATGCTCGAGGGCCGGCCCTCGCTCGGGGAGCGGGAGCGGCGGCAACTCTCGCGGATCGGCCTGGCAGCGCAGGAAACCATGAGCGGGCTCCGCGACGTGATCTGGCTCGTCGACCCGGCCCACGACAACCTGGCGGCGCTGCTTCGGAAGATGCGCACCGCGGCCGCGAGCCTTCTGGAGGACGTGGAGTGGTCCTTCCGGGCACCGGACGCGATCCCGGCGCGGAGGCTCTCCATGGGTCTCGTGCGCAACGCGTATCTCGTCTTCAAGGAGGCGCTCCACAATGCGGTGCGCCATGGGCACGCCGGCCACATCGGGATCACGGTCACGCTCGACGGCTCCGACCTGGTGCTGCGCATCGAGGACGACGGCTCGGGCTTCGATCCCGACTCGGCGCACCGCGGCAATGGCCTCGGCAACATGCAGCGCCGGGCGCGGGAGGTCGGCGGCCGGCTCGAGGTGGAGAGCCGACCCGGACAGGGGACGCGGATCGTCTTCACGGCGGGCATGTCATGAGGGCCTGGGGCGTGCGGCGGGAAGGGACGGGGTGGCGTAAACGCGCGATACCGGGAGGGCGTCGCCTGCGCCAACGTTGGGGGCGTCCGGCCGCGGGGTCCGGATGACGCCCCCGTGGAGAGAGGCCATGCGGAACGACGACGTCGACATCTGGGTCGTCGAGGACAACCAGCTGTTTCGCGACACCGTCGTCGAGGTCCTGGAGCAGCGCGACGGCGTCCGCTGCACGTTTTCCGCCGCGTCCTGCGAGGAGGCGCTCGGGGCGATCGAGGACGGCGCCGTCCCCCAGATCGTCCTCATGGACCTCGGCCTGCCGGGCATGAGCGGCATCGAGGGGATCCGCCGGATCGGCGCCCTCTCCCCGTCCTCGAGGATCGTCGTCCTGACCGTCCATGAGGACGACGACAGCGTCTTCGACGCGCTGTGCGCCGGTGCCGTCGGCTACATGCTGAAACCCGCCTCGAGCGAGCAGATCCTCGAGGCGATCGACACCGCGCTGTGCGGCGGCGCCCCGATGAACGCGTTCATCGCCCGGCGCGTGATCGAGATGTTCGCGCGCGGCGTGCCGCCGCGGCAGGACTACGGCCTGACGCGGCGCGAGCGCGAGATCCTCCACCTCCTCGTCGGGGAGAAGTCGCAGAAACAGGTCGCGCAGGAGCTGTTCCTGAGCCCGCACACGGTCGATACCCACTTGCGCAACATCTACGCGAAGCTGCACGTCCGCACGCGCAGCGGCGCCGTCGCGAAGGCGCTCCGCGAACGCCTGCTCTGACGGGCAGTGCGCTCCGGGCCGGGCCCCGTCACGCGGCGGCCGACGCACGCGAAAATGGCGTGATCACGTGATACCGGGGCGTGCGCGGGCCCGCGATGCTTCCCGCCATGCGCACCACGCGGAGTCACGACGAGATGATGAGCACAGCCGCATCGCGTCCGCTGCGGAGGTCTGCCCCGGCACTCGCGATCACGCAACGCGTCGGCATCGCCACCCTCGCCCTTCTCCTCGCGGGATGCCGCGATGCCGGAACCGCCCCCGCCGGCGACCCCACGGCCACCGACGGGACGCTGCACGCAACCATCAACGGTTCCGCGTGGAACGCCACCGGCGACGTCGGCGCGGACTACTACCCAAACGGCTTCGTTGGCGACGGCAACCCCGTCATCGGCATCGGCGCGGCGGACAAGAGCGGATTGTGGGGCATCGGCATCGAGATCCACCTCCGGCAGCCTCCGGAAGGCACCTATACGGTTGCGGAAGGCACCGGCCTGTTCGACATCGTCTCCCTCGGCAGTCTCTTCTGGTTCGCCGACGATGCCGCGGAGGGAGGGAGCGGTACCGTGACCGTCACGACGTTCACGGACTCGCACATCGTCGGAACGTTTTCCTTCACGGCGATCGCGGAGCCGGCGACCGGAGCGTCCGGGTCCGTCACCGTGACCAGCGGCGCGTTCGACATCCGATACTGATCCGGTCGCGGGAGGATCCCATGCCTGCCTTCGCTCAACAGCCTGTGACGGTCGCAGGGGTCGTGCCTTCGTCGTTCCGTCGTCGCGATACGTCGCGGTGGGCGGCCATCGCCGGATCCCGACCGAGCCGGTCCTTCGGCGTCTGTACGCTCGCCGCCGTGTTGCTGGGCAGCGCGTGCCGGACGCAGGAATCCGGTGGATCCACGGAGCCGGACGCGGTCCCGGTCGCGTCGGTCTCAGTCACCCCGGACGCCGCTACGGTCATCGAGGGGGAAACCCGGCAGCTCGGCGCGACGCTGCGTTCGACGGACGGGAACGTTCTCGCCGGCCGGCACATCGACTGGAGCTCCGGCAATCCCGCCGTTGCGAGCGTGAATGCCGATGGTCTCGTCACCGGGATCGTCGCCGGATCGGCGATGGTCACCGCCACCAGCGAAGGCAGGTCCGGGAACGCCGCGGTCACGGTCGAGCCGCCGCCAGTGGCCGAGGTGGAGGTCGCGCCGGGCGCCGAACACATCGAGGTGGACGGCTCCGTGCAGCTCGACCGCGACGCTGCGCGATGCGAAGGGCACGGAGCTGCACGGACGCTCGATCACGTGGATGTCGGACAACCCGACCATCGCGCAGGTCGGGTCGTCCGGATTGGTGACCGGCGTCAGCGAGGGCGCCGCGACCGTAACCGCCACCAGCGAAAGCGTGTCCGGTCACGTGACCGTGACCGTTACACCGCCACATGTCGCGACCGTGGAGGTCGCACCGAATGCGCCGGCCATCGAGGTCGGTGGCTCCGCCCAACTCGTCGCGACGCTGCGCGATGCGAACGGCACGGAACTGCATGGACGGTCGATCACCTGGATGTCGGACAACCCGACAATAGCGCAGGTCGACGCGGCTGGACTGGTGGTCGGCATCGCAGCAGGCGCTGCGACGGTGACCGCCATGAGCGAGAGTGTGTCAGGCGACGCGACGGTGACCGTTACCGCGCCGGCTCCGCAGGACTCCGTTGCGACCTTCGCCACGATCGCTGCGGGCAACGGGAAGACCTGCGCCCTGGACGACACCGGGAAGGCGTATTGCTGGGGAGCCAACGACTGGGGCGATCTTGGTGACGGGACGACGATCGAGCGCAACTATCCGGTGCCGGTCGCGACGGTGCTCTCCTTCATCCAGATCTCGGCGGGCGGCGCGGCCGGACAGCACGCATGCGCGCTCACCGCGGCCCTTGTCGCGTACTGCTGGGGCTACAACGATCACGGGCAGCTGGGTAACGGGGCCAACGTGGCGGAGTCCGCGCCGGTGCCGGTGAGCGGTGGACTCCTGTTCACTCGCATCGCGACCGCTCGCAAGCACACCTGCGGACTCGCGCCGGGAGGGATCGCGTACTGCTGGGGCCAGAACCAGAGTGGCCAGCTTGGCGATGGCACAACGATCAATCGCAACGTGCCGGGCGCGGTGACGGGCCTGGTCGACCTCTTTGATATCAGCGCCGGCGGCTGGTGGGCGCCGCGCGACCACGCGTGCGCAATCGCCAATGGTCCTGGTGGTGGACGGCGGAAGGCTCCGAAGTGAGCATTCCGGGGCCCGCCTACTGCTGGGGAGACAACATCGCGGGGGCGCTTGGTGACGGCACGAACATGTTTCGGCTCACTCCGGTCACCGTTGCCGGCGGGCTGGCCTTCCGTCAGATCTCGACGGGAGGGGCGCACACCTGCGCCCTCACGAGCACGGACCAGGCGTACTGCTGGGGCGAGAACGCCGCGGGTCAGTTGGGGGACGGAACGACGATGAAACACAACCAGCCGACCGCCGTCGCCGGGAACCTGCCGCTTCTCCGAAATCAGCGCCAGCTTCGGTCATACTTGCGGACTCACCACAACGGCCCAGGTCTTCTGCTGGGGGCTGAACAGCTGACGGTGAGCTTGGCGACGGTACGAACGTCAACCGGCTCGTTCCGACGGAAATCGGCAGCGGACAGACCTGGGCGCAGGTCGTGACGGGGACGTACCACAGTTGCGCGCGAACCGTCGACGGCCACGTCTATTGCTGGGGCTGGCCGGGGACGGCGCTGGGGACAGGGAAGCCGATCGCTGTCGAGCTTCACGCCGGTCGGCGTCCTGAATCCGGCGCTCGTTCCACCGCAGTGACGTCCCGTCGAATTCCGCCGACGGGGAATTCCAGGCCAGCGTGATCTTCGTGTCCTCGAAGCCCCCCTCGCAGGCCACGCCCTCGGCCACACCAGCGCGCGTCAGTGGACTGGCGCGGCGTCGCTGGCGGAAGTTGAGAGGCACACCTGCGCCTCGGTCACGAACTCGAAGCGATTCGAAACGCGCGACGCTTCCGGCAGGACGTCGCCGAAGCCCGTCGCCTCCAGATACGAGCTGAGCGCGTCCGGCCAGATGGCGCGGTAGGTCCCGGCGACGTCTGGAATGGAGAGCTGCGGATACACCCGGCCGCCAACGCACCCCGCGGTGAATCCCAGCGGGCGCTCCCATGTCTCCCCGGGGGACACCGTGATTGGGGGCGTCTCGCATTGCAGGAGTATCGGAGTCCAGACCGTTCGCCACCCTCCGTCGATCAGCTTCTGGAGTCCCATCCCAGTCATCCCGAGGCAGTTCACGACGTATACCGTCGCGCCGGTCCGGTTGGTGAACGTGAAATGCATCCTTGCTGCGTAGCCGTCGCCAGTCGGGCGCAGTGTGTAGCGCAGCGAGTCGCTCTGGAAGAGCGCGTCCGCGTCCCGGGTCAATTCCGCTGCTGCCGACGGGGATATCGCGTCGTCCCGGCACGCCACGCCGGCCAGCAGCACCATGCCCGCAATGCACGAACGTGCAAATGGGCAACGCATCGGGCGGGTCATCACCCGGGCAGACCTTGGCCGGACGGAGCCGGTCACGCCTCGGCGCGTAACGACTCGTCGTCTGGAACGACGCGGCGTCAGGCGCCGCCCCACTCCCCCGGACGCATCCCAAGGATCGCCCTGAACTCCCCGATGAAGTGTGACTGGTCGTAGTAGCCGAGGTCGTGACAGATCCGCCCCCAGTCGGCACGACCGCCGCCTGACGATGCACGCGCCAGCGCCGCCCGCACCCGCACCACCCGCGCCATCACCTTGGGCGACACGCCCGCATGCTCCGCGAACTGGCGCGCCAGGTGCTGCCGGCTCACCCCGATATCACGCGCCAGCTCGTCGACCCGCACGTTTCCCCGCGCCTCCACCATGCGCTGGATCGCCGCCCGCACGCTCCTCGGCGGACGCTCGGCGCCTTCCAGTCGCCGCCTGACGAGTGCCGCCAGCGCCTCGAGCTTGAGCGCCGCGGTCGGTGCCTGCGCCACGCGCTCGACCTCTGCCGCTCCCGTTCGTGCGATGGCGCCCAGGGGAACACTGTCGTCGGTGATCTCGATGGCCGGCACGCCGAGCGCCATCCGCGCGTACCCGGGGCGAAAGCGCACGCCGACGTAGCACGAGTCGCCTGCGCTGTTCACCACAAGGGGCCGGGTCATCGTCCCGACAGCCGAGGCGTCACCCAGTGCGCCGGCACCGCCGTCGGAGAACTCGAAGAGGATGTCGGTCGCACCGTCGGGGAGCACCCGGTGCACGTGCTGCGCGCTGCCCTCGCCCCCGTCGTCCAGTCGCGTCCAGAAACACTCCACGCACTCGCGAAGATCCGGCGGCGCCGGGTGCTCGGCGTAGCCGGATGGAATGGCAGTGTGTGCTTTCCGGAGCGCTGGACTTCTGCATTGCACCCGGGTGATCGCGAGACTGCAATCGGTGAGACCGGCTTCAACCCGACCGTCCGAGGTCGGGCGACACGCGCAGTGCGTGGCAGCGTGAGAATAGCGTGGCGCGACGACAGTCCGCGAGTCCACCGTTGCCGAACGCCAGGGGAAGCCCGTGTCCGCTGCGTGGCCGACAGCAGGTGCCACCCACTGCACGGGCTCCCGTCTCTCCCCGTGACGCGGGGAGTGGGCTGGCTCGACTAGCGGTGCCCCGCCTCCAATATCGCCCGCCGCAGCACCTTCACCCCGGCCATCACCTCCGCGGTGCGAATCGCCGCGAAGCCGAGCAGCAGCGCCGGCGGCATCCTGACCTTGACGCAGTACAGCGAAAGCGGCGGCGCCTCCACACCCATGCGCCGCGCGGCCCGCGATACGGCCGCATCATCGAGCGACGTGTCGCGCAGCCACGCCAGGAGGTGCATTCCCGTCGCCGACGGGGTCGCGTCCACGAGATCGCCAACCTCGCGCGCGAGCCCGCGGAGCAGGGCACGCTGCCGGTCGGCGTACACGGCCCGCATCTGTCGCACGTGACGGCTGTAGTGCCCGCGCTCGATGAACTCCGTCAGCGCCACCTGCTCGAGCCCCGCCGCCATGTGGTCGCCCTCGCGCTGCGCGGCGAGAAAGCTGTCGACGAGCGCCATCGGGGCGATGAGGTATCCGATGCGCAGCGCGGGAAACATCGTCTTGCTGAACGTACCGAGGTAGACGACCCGTTCGTGGGTGTCGAGTCCCTGCAGCGACGGGATGGGCGCGCCGGAGTGGCTGAACTCGCTGTCGTAGTCGTCCTCGAGGATCCACGATCCCGATGCGCGGGCCCACTCGAGGAGCGCGAGCCTCCGCGGCAGCGACATCGTGGCGCCCATCGGGTACTGGTGCGACGGCGCCACGCACGCAAGACGGGCGGACGCGCCGAGCCGGATGCCCTCGCTCACCACCAGGCCCTCGCCATCCACCGGCACCGGAATGAGCGTGCCGCGCGCCGCCAGCGCAGCCCGGGCGGCGAGGTACCCGGGATCCTCGACCCACGCCGGCTCGCCTTCCCCGAGCAGAACCCGCGCCGCCAGCGACAGTCCCTGCTGGGTTCCCCGCGTGAGCACGACCTGCTCCGCGGTTGCGTGCACGCCGCGTGAGGCGCCCACGTACGCGGCGATGGCCGCGCGCAGCGGGGCGTGGCCGGTACCCGCTCCGTAGCCGAGCAGCGCGCGCCCTGCCTGACGAGCGCGCCGTGCGTAGACGCGCGCCCAGAGGCGGGCAGGGAAGAGGTCGAGCGCCGGCTCGCCGACGCGGAACGGCACCGGGGCGGCGCGCACCGGGCCGAGCCCCCGGTGGCCGTCGGGGCCCCGCGGCTTGCGGGGAGCGCGTGGCGAGGGACGCGTGCGCTGCACGATCTCGAGCCGGGTCACGAAGCTTCCGGCGCCGCCCCGACCGCTGATGTACCCCTCGGTGGCCAGCGACTCGTACGCCAGCACCACGGTGGTGCGAGCGACGCCGAGCTCCGCCGCCAGTGCGCGCGAGGACGGGAGCCGTATCCCGGCGGCGAGCCGCCCGGAGAGGATCGCGTCGCGGATCGACGCGTATACCTGGCGCTGCAGCGGCGCGCGTGCGCGGCGGTCCACGGTGACGAGCAGGGGTACGTGTGCGGCGCCCCGTCCCGGGCGGGCGCCCCGTTGCGCGGCGGCAATGGTCTTAGCCATGGGGAATATCTTGGACCTTTGGGCACACCAAGCGCAAGCGTACGTTGGAGCGTCCCGATCCAGAGGCCCGCATGCGTCGTTCCCTCGTCAGGCGGTTTTGGTCCTTCATGCAGGCGCCGCACGCGTGGCGGTTCGCTCCCGCGGTGGCAGCGGGCGGCGTCGCCGGACTGCTGGCCCTTGCCCCGGCGCGCGTCGCCGCGCCGTCGACGTTCCCGCCGCGCGTCTCACGGACCCCGCATGCCGTGCCGGGAGCGAGCGTCGGGAACGGAGCGCGCCCGGGACGTCCGGTGGCCTCGCCCAGGCGGCCACCGATCCCCGCCATCCGTGCCGCGACGTGCACACGTTCGACTACTGGGCGGGCACGTTCGACGTCTGGGCGTGGTCGCGCACGGCCGGTCCGCCCACGGGGGTGACCACGAACACGCGCGACTACGACGGTTGCGTCATCGTCGAGCACTTCACGAGCCTCACCAGCGGCAGCGTCGGCATGAGCATGAGCTTCTACGACGTCAATCGGCGCGTCTGGCGCATGATCTGGAACGACGACGCCAACAGCTCGAACGATTTCGAGGGGACGTTCCACGACGGCGCGATGCACTTCCTGGGCTGGGTGCTCGATCCTGCGGGCCGGCGGGTCATGGCGTCCAACACGCTCACCCCCGTTTCGCCGGACACGATCCGGCAGACGTACGCGGTCTCGCCGGACAGCGGGAAGACCTGGGTCACGATGTCCGATGGCCGCTACGTCCGTCGCCACGCGGAGACGGCCGGGACGAACGCGTCGGGCAACGCCATGGCCAACACCAGCCCGATCGTCGCCGAGGGGGTCGTCGCGGCTTCTCCCGGCGAGGTCTGGTCTGCGCTGACCACGGGCGACGGACTGCGCTCGTGGTTCGCACCGAAGGCTGACCTCGACCTGCGCGTGGGAGGCGCTGTGCGCACGAACTTCGACGCCGCCGGGGCGCTCGATGGACCGGGCGCGACGACGTCGACCCTCCTGGCCGTCGAGCCCGGGCGCCTGCTGGTGACGAAGGTGACTACGCCGCCGCGCGGATTCCCGTTCGCCAACGCGCTGGCACGCACAGTGAACACCACGCAGCTCGAGGGCGAAGGCGCAAACCGCACGCGCGTCCGCATGACAGTCGTGGGATTCGGGGCGGACGAGGAGTCGCAGCGGTTGCGCGCCTTCCTCGAGCGCGACCGTGCGCTGGAGATCGAGTCGCTGCAGCGGCGGTTCGCCCCGTCGGCGAAGGGTACTGCGGGCAGCGCTACGGGGGCGACGTCCCGGTCGGACCTGGCCTGGCATTCCTTCGGGACGTGGGGAGTCGACCTCGGCGATCTCGATCCCGCCGTCAAGCCGGGTGACAACTTCTACATGTCGCGGAACGGGGCGTGGTTCAACAGGACGCACCTCACCTCCAATGCGTTCGCGGCGTTCTGGAATGACCTGCCACTGCTTGCCCGCCGTCGCGTCCTTGCCATCGTCGGCGACGCCGCCGCGAACCCGGAGACGCCTCCCGAGTCGTCGGCCGGAATTGCCGCCACGCTGTACCGATCGTTCATGGACGAAAATGCGATCGAGACCAGGGGTGTCGCTCCCCTGGAACCGGAACTCGACGCCATCCGCGGCGCCACCAGCCGGGAGGCGCTCGCGACACAGATGGGTCACGACGCCGGGCCGCGCACGACCCAGTGGCTGAAGCGGGTGACCCTTCCGCCGGCGCTGGCACCGTTCACACTGCAGATCGCGCAGGACAGCCGGGATCCGGGTCGTTATGCGGTGTACGTGGGGCAGGGTGGCCTGGGCCTGGCGGGGCCGGGGTTCTACTCCGATCCCAAGCTTGCCGACTTTCGCGCGGCCTACGAGGCGTACATCGCGCAGGTCCTCGGACTGGTTCACTGGCCCGACGCCGCGAAGCGGGCGCGCGAGATCCTGGCCTTCGAGACGCGCGTGGCCGCGGTGAGCTGGCCGTTCGAGAAGATCCGCGACCCGGTGGCGACGTACAACGCGATGAGCGTCGACGACCTCGTCGCGTTCGCGCCGGGTTTCGACTGGCGCGCGTTCCTGCGCGGTGCGGACCTGGGCAAGGTGCGCCGCGTCGTCATCGACGCCAGGGACGCCTTTCCGGCCATCGCCCGCATCGTCTCCGAGACTCCCGTCGAGGTCCTGCAGGCGCGCGAGGCGTTCGCGCTGGCTGACGACGCGGCCCCGAACCTCGATTCCACGCTCTACAACGCCAACTACGCGTTCCGCTTCCTCCGGTTCAGCAACCAGTCGGCGGTCGTGAGGCGGTCACGTGCCAACCGAGCGTACCTGGTGATGAACACGAACATCCCGGGCGTGCTTGGCGCGCTGTACGCCGACAGGTACTTCAGCCCGGCAGCGCGCGCCACTGTCAAGGAGATGGCCACGAACCTGCGCGCCGCGCTCGACAAGCGCCTCCAGGACGCCAGCTGGATGAGCCCCGCCACGAAGGCCACGGCGCGCGCCAAGCTCGCGGCGATGCAGCTGCACCTCGGCGATCCGGCAAGCGCCGATGACTATCACGACCTCGAGGTGCGCGACGACGACCTCTACGGCAACGTGGTGAGGGCCGCGGCCTTCGAGTGGCAGCGCGAGGTGCGCCATCTCGATGGACCCTACGACAGGTCCGAGTGGTTCCTCGCGGCGGACCAGGTCAACTACAGCTACCTCCCGGCCTCGAACACCGTGGAGATCCCCGCCGGGACCTTCGAGGCGCCGTTCTTCGACCCCACGGCGGATCCGGCGGTGAACTACGGGGCCATCGGAGCGATCATCGGATCGCAGATGATCGGCGCCTTCGACAACGTGGGGCGTCACTACGACGCCGAGGGGCGGCTGCGCGACTGGTGGACCCCGGCGGAGTCGCAGGCCTTCCAGCGGTTCGTCGACGAGATTGCCGCGCAGTATTCGACGGTCGCGCCCCTCCCGGGCCTGCACCTCAACGGGCCGCTCGTCGCCAACGAGGCGGTGGACGACTTCGGGGGCCTGACGATCGCGCTCGACGCGTATCATCGCTCGCTGGGCGGCAAGCCCGCACCGGTGCTCGACGGCTTCACGGGAGACCAGCGCTTCTTCCTTGGACGGGCACAGATGTGGCGTGCGAAGTTCGACCCCGCGTTCATCAGGACGCAGACCACCACCGGCGTCAACGCGCCCCCGTTCATGCGGGTCAATGGTCCGCTGCGTAACATGGAGGCTTGGTACCGGGCATTCGGCGCGGTGCCAGGTGACTCGATGTATCTCGCGCCCCAACGACGCGTGCGGATCTGGTGATGGGAGAGCCCTCGTTCGAGGTCACGGCGCTCAACCGCGTGCGACAGCAGCGGGAACGCGGCCACTACGACAGGGAGACTGTCTACGCGATTCTCGACGAGGGAATCGTTGCCCACGTGGCATTCGTGGACGACGGCCGGCCCATCGTCATCCCGATGGCCTACGCCCGCGACGGTGAGCGCATCCTCCTTCACGGCGGCCGGAAGTCACGCCTTGTCGCAGTGGCCGGCGGCCACCCGGTGAGCCTCGGCGTGACAATCGTGGACGGACTGGTGGCGGCACGCTCGCTCTTCGAGTCGTCGATGAACTACCGGGCCGTGGTGGTGCACGGCCGGGCAACGGAAGTGCTCGACGAGGGCGAGCGGCTTCGCGCGCTGGAGTGCATCGCTGAACACCTGCTGCCGGGACGCGCGCCCGAGCTGCGCGCAGCCGATCCCGGGGAGCTGCGCGCAACCGCGGTGCTCGAGGTGACCATCGAGACCGCGTCGGCCAAGATGCGCGCCGGCCCCGCCGCCGATGGCGAGGAGGAACGATCGCCCCGCGTCTGGTCGGGGGTCGTCCCCGTCAGGATCGTGTACGACAGTCCCGTGCCTGACGCGACAGTTCCCGCCGACGTTGGCGTGCCGGCGTCGCTGCTTCGGCTGCACGAGGCGCACGGCGCCTGATAGAGGTCACTCGTGGGATGGCGCGGCATCTCTCCCGAACGGCTGACGGTCGAACCGGCCTGGGTCCGTTCCATTTTTCCAAGACGGCCCCTGCTCGATTGAGTATCTCTCCGGCTGGCTGCAGCGCGTCCCCAGAAGACCTTTTGCCAGGGAAGACAATGTCGAACACCGCTACGCAGAAGCTCACTCCCGTCCTCATGGTCGAAGCCATCGAGCCGTGCCTTCCGCTCTGGACGGAACGGCTCGGCTGGACGAAGACAGTCGAGGTCCCCGACGGTGACACGCTCGGCTTCGTGATCCTCGTGAAGGACGGTGCCGAGTTGATGTACCAGACGTGGGCGAGCGTCGAGAAGGACCTGGGCCCGCGGCCCCGCACGAAGGTGACCTCGGCGGCCCTCTTCATCGAGGTACCGGACATCGCCGAGGTGGAGCGGCAGATTGCCGGTCTTCCGCTGGCGCTGCCGCGCCGGCGCACCTTCTATGGAATGGAGGAGGTGGGGGTCACCGAGGCGGGAGGTCACCTGGTGGTCTTCGCGCAGCCGGCGAAGTAGGGAGCGCGGCGCCGCGTCCTTGCGGAGAGGCGCCGCGGTGGGTGCCACGTCGAGAAGGTCGATGCACCGCCTCGAGGGCGTGGTTCAGCTGGCCGGGCAGGCGATTCCTCCGCCGCGACCGCAGGTGGGGATACGACGCGCGCTGCCTGCCGTCCGCGGCAAGGGCGCGCTGCCGCCGCCCGCTACTCCGTCCGCAACACCTCGGCCGGGGCGACGTGCGTCGCCCGGTAAGCAGGAACGAGGCATGCCGCGGCGGCGGCCAGGACGAGGACGCCGACGCCGCCCCAGTAGGTCGCGCCGTCGAACCGCCCCAGCCCGAAGAGCTGCGCGGCGAGCAAGCGGCTCACAAGTGCCGATCCGCCCAGTCCCGCCAGCACGCCGCCGGCGACAGGGAGCATCCCGCCGCGCATTACCTCCGAGAGGATGCGCGCCGGCCGCGCGCCTAACGCTGCCCGGATGCCGATGTCGCGCTGGCGCGTGGCCACCACGTGCGACAGGACGCCGTAGATGCCCACGGCGGCCAGCAGCACCCCGATTGCGCCAAGCGTCGCCGCCACCAGCGCCATCGCGCTGCGCTCGGCGAACTGCAGGTCCACGGCGGCCCGCGCCGTGCGCACGTCGAAGACAGGCAGGTCCGGCGCCACGGCGGCCACCGTGCGCGCCACCGCGGTGGCCTGCGCCGCCGGCCGGCGCGTTCCCGCCACCAGGCCGCTGAGCGACAGCCACGGGATCCGCTCGGCGAACGGGCGGAAGATGAGCGGAGGCGGCTCTTCCACGATGTCGCTCAGCTTCATGTCCTCGATGACAGCCGCGATGCGCACCGGCGACCTGCCGCGCGCGCGCGTCGGCACAAGCTGGCCGATCGCCGCCGCCGGGCTGGCCCCCGGCGCGAGCTTGGCCCATGCCTGGCGACTGATCACCGCGGTGCCGCTGTCGCCGCGCCAGTGCGCCTCGCCCGCGATGACGCGCGCCCCGAGCACGTCGAGCACGCCGGGCGTGACGTAGAATCCCGCCCCGACGATGGGCTGCACATCGGGTGCATCGCTCGCATACAGCGCCGCGGTGACGTAGCTGCTCCTGAGCGGCGACGGGGAGATGAAGCCGGCCGCATCGATGCCGGGTTGCGCGTCGAGGCGACGCTCGAGCTCCAGCCCCAGTCGCGTCAGCGCCGGCGCGTCGAGTCCATGGAGGTGGGCGTCGAGCGAGAACATCAGCAGCCTGTCCGGCTGGAAGCCGAGCTGCACGTCGCGGAGATTGCGCACGGTCCTGCCGAGCAGGCCCGCGGCCACCAGCAGCACCAGCGACAGCGCGACCTGGAGGGCGAGCATCAGCGCCTGCGTGCGTCGTCCGCCGGGCCCGGCCACGTTGCCGGCGCGCATGACCTGCTCGAGGGAACGGAAGCGCGCCGAGAAGGCCGGGCGCGCATACGCCACGATCGACGTCAGCAGCGCGACCACCATCGTGGCCGCCACGACCCGCACGCCGACGTGCATGCCGGCGAGTGCGCCGCCATGTTCCGAGAGCTGCCGGTCCTGGAACCAGAGGCTCCACAGCGCGGCCAGGCCGAGGGCGACGGCGCTGCTCGCCGTCGCCAGGAGCGCCGCCTCCGCGAGCACGCCTCGCGCCAGCGAGGCGCGTCCCGCGCCGAGGGCAAAGCGGATTGCCGTGGCCTTGCTTCGCCGCGATGAGCGGATGAAGGCGAGGTTCGCCAGGTTCGCGCCGGCGAGGCAGAGCAGGAACGCGGCCGCGCCCCCGAGGAGTCCGAGTGTGCGGCGCACCGTCGCTCGTACCGCCGGGTCGAGGCCGGCGCCCGCAAAGGCCTGGAAGTGGAGGATCTGCGCCGCATAGGAATTCGGTTGATACTCCCGGCGCACTTGCTCCATGACGGCGTTGCTTGTCGAGGCGACGAGCTGCACGCCGGCGTCGGTGCCCATGGCCGACGGGAGGCGCGCGATCATCAGGTGCCAGAGCGGATAGCCGCGCTGCGACGCGACGTCTCCCTCGACGGTCGGATCGACGATCGGGAGGGCGGAGAGGGGAAGCCAGATGTCGTTGTCGCCCGGGAGCAGCTCTCCACGAAAGCCCGGTGCAGTCACTCCGACGACGCGAACCGGGACTCCGTTGATGCGCACGTCACGACCGACGGCCGCGGTCGCGCTCCCCGCGAGGCGCGTTGCAAGGTCGAAGGAGAGCACGGCCGCGGGGGCCGCCGCGCCCGGCGCATCCTCCCCGGCAAGGAACGGTCGGCCGGCAGCGAGGCCCGCACCGAGCACGCGGAAGTAGTTCGCGGTCACCATCGCGCCGGCGACGTGTCGCGCCTCGCCCTCGTCGAGTCGCAGGTCGACGTCGACGGGCATCGTGGCCGCCAGCGCGCCACCCACCGGCAGGCGCTCACGCAGCGTGATGAAGTCGGGGTTCGAGACGTCCCACGACACGTGCGGCGGCGCATTCATGCCCCCCAGCCGCAGCAGCACGAGTCGCGATGCCTCGTGCACACCAGGCACCGGGCGGAGCAGGACCCACCGCGCGGCGGTGTAGACGCTGGCGAGCACGCCGACGCCGACGGCCAGCGTGAGCACGAAGGCCAGGGTGAACGCGGGCGAGCGCCGGATGGAGCGCGCGGCGACGCGAAGGTCGCTCCGGGCGGAGTCGAAGCTTCCAGTCGAGTCGGTGAGCCGGGCGATGCCGACGCGGACAACGAATCCGAACACCTGGCGCAGGTACCACGCACTTGCAGACGGCCGACCCTGGGAGGTGGTGCGCGAACGGAAGATCTCGTCGAGCTCCAGCGTCAGCGCCTCCCGGTCCTCGACCGGAAGGCACGCCCGGAGGATGCGGCGAAGCAGGCGCGGTGGAAGATTGTCGCGGCCGTCCGGTGTCGTGTTGCGCATCGCTCACCCCTCGCCGGCGACGACTGTCAATCCTTCCCACAGGCTGACGAAACGGCGCCTCGCCTCGCGCACCAGCCGGATGCCTGCCGGCGTCACCTTCACGTAGCGCCGCTCGCGCCGCTCGCCCAGTTCGGTGCCGGTGCGCATCCTGGTGCGGACGAGTCCCGCGCGCTCGAGCCGGCGGAGGGCGATGTAGATGGCGGCCGCGGAGATCTCGCGTCCGGTCCGGGCCTCGAGTTCGGTGAGGAGCGAGGTCGTGTAGGCGTCGTCGCCGAGGCGCAGGGCGGCGAGCAGGACGTGGTGCTCGAATTCGCCGAGCGCGGACTTCTCTCCCATGGCAACACCCCGCGTCATGAGTGAAAGCAATAGCAACGCTAGTGGTAAGGGATCGGGGCGTCAAGGCGGACGGGACGGGCGCGAACGGGACGCGGGAACAGAGTGCCGGAGCGACGGGCGCGCGTGAGCGGCGGAGGCGCGCGTGACGGGCGGGCGTGACGGGGGCATGACGTCGCGGCGCGGCGGTCTTGCCAGGTCGTGCGGCGGCGCGCAACCTCTATGGCACCCCGCCGATATCCACCGACGCCACCATGCACCCGAAGATCACAGAGCTGCTTGCGTACCTCGACGCCCGGAACGAGATCCTGCGCGCCGCCTACGAGAGCATCCCTCCGGGGCGCCGCGCGGCGCGTCCCGCTGTCGATCGCTGGTCGGCGGCGGAGATCGTGCACCACCTCGAGATCGTGGAGCGACGGCTCCTGGCGCGGCTCGCCAGCATGGTCGAGCAGGCGCGCGCCCTTCCGCCTGACGACGACGTGACGCCGTTCTTCCCGAACGAGACCACGTCGCGGGTCGAGGTGCGCGACCAGCGCTTCACGACGTCGGCGTCGTCCGAGCCGCGCGACAGCGACCCGGCGCGTGTCTGGAGCGACTACATGGACGCGCGCTCCAAACTCAAGGCCGTCATCGGGAGTGGGGACGGGCTCCAGCTCGGCGCCTTCACCGCGGCGCATCCCGCCCTGGGCGCGTTGACGGGCTATGAGTGGATTGCGTTCGCGGGCTCACATGCCGCGCGCCACGCGGACCAGGTCCGCGAGGTCGCCGCCGCGCTGGCGGCCGAGGACGAGGGCATCGTCCGCCGGTAGGCGTGTCGTCAGGCGGCGACCGCCGCTGGGGGCCAGCCGCGTCGTCAGGCGGCGATCGCCAGCCGCATGGTGAGGCGGCGATCGCCACAAGGGATCGCCGGACCTGTTTCGTCTCAGCGCTGCGACGTCCCCCCAGACATCACGGATTACACGTCACCTTGAGGCGGATCGAGAGCCTGGGATCGGGCCCGGTGAGCTGCTGCGGCGACTTGTCGGGGTTGGAGCGGACGGGAACCATTGCCGCGGTGACGCCGCCGACGGGACCCGGCGGCAGGCCGAACTGCCCTGAGCTGCCGGGCGACACGCTCCCGATGATCCGGCCGTTTTGTCGCACGTCGACCTCCCAGCTTGTCGGGTTCACGACTTCGGCCACGGCGCCGTTGACGCAGCTTTCCGGTGTCGCGCCCGGCATCTGGTCGCGCGAGGGGTGCATGACGCGCGGGCCGCATGCCCCCACAGAGATCGCCATCGCGAGCGCCGCCAGGCTCGCGCAATGCCACCGTGATTTCATCGGGTGCTCCCTTGTCGATTGACCTCGAACGAGCCCGGGCCGTGGCGTGCGCGGGGGCAGGCTGCGGTACCCTCGATGAGGCCGGCACGTTCCGGCAGCATCGCAGGCGGCGCACGCCTGTGGCGACGAATTCGAACGCGCCGCGCGTTCCGCGCGGCGGACCGCCTCGAAGGATCTACGGTCGCTTTGCCGGCTGACGGCCAATGAGCTGGATCTCGTCCGAGGCGTCGGCCGCAGGCGAAGCGCCCACGATCATCGCCGGCTGCGGGACGCCCGAGGTCGTGTACAAGTGGTTGAGCACTGTCACGGTCGACCCGTTCCACTCGAACACGGCCCAGGCATTGCCCGTGCCTCCGGGGACGAAGAAGGTCCGAACCAGCGTGCTGCCCACGTAGAACTCCACCTTGGCGCCCGACAGGCCGAGGGCGGTGGACGATGCGGCGTTGCGGTTGGTGAAGTCATAGACGTAGTAGCGGTACACGCCGGTGGCGACCTGGCTGATCGTCATCGTCTCCGGCCCGTATCCGTTGGTATCGTCGACGTCGAGGCAGGCGAACGGGGCGGCGGAGCAGCTGCCCCGGCTCGACCAGTAGACCCAGAAGCGGTTCGACGACCCGGTCACGGGTCCGGTCAGGTGGGAATCCAGGTCGTATGGGGTGGCTCCCCAGGAGAGCACGACGCGCGCCGCCGCTCCACCGGCCAGCGGATTGAGGACGAGGTCCGGACCCGTGGCAGCGGTTCCCCCTCCGCTGACGACCCCGGTGTGGCTGCCGTCCGAATAGGCGGCGTTATGCGCCACCAGCGTGTACACGCCGGCCGGCAGGTTGGCCAGCGCGTAGCTGCCGGTCGACGTCAGCTGCGAGGCAACCACGGTGCCCGACGTGGCGTTCATGCCGGCGCGTGCCTCCACCAGGGTCGCACTGGTGATCAGTGCCGCCGTCGTCGCGTTCCGGATCGAGCCGAAGATGCCGCCGGGCGTCGCGGTCGGCGCCAGCGGGATGTTCTCGACCACGGTGGAGGGCGGCGTCACGACCTGCCCGAAAACGGACGTCGAAACGAAGCCCGACTTGGACGCATCGACCTGGAACGTGCCCGGCGAGAGGCCGGAGACCGTCCAGTCGCCGCTGGCCGACGTGGTGGTGGCGAGCGACTGCGTCGCGTTATGCACCACGACGGACACCCCGGCGAGACCGGCGGAGGTGACGGCGTGAATCACGTGCCCGGTGAACGTGCCCCCGGAAGAGATCGTGAATGCGGCGCTCGACACGGCGCCGAGCTGGTTCCCCGATACCAGCAGCGTGTATCCCGTTCCCGGGCGATCGACGCTGAGCGCCGGCACGGTGACCGTGCCGTCGGCCCCGGTGGTAACGGTCCCGCCGCCCGACAGGACTGCCCCCGCCGTACCGCCCTGCAACGTGATGTCCAGGGACCGGACCTCGGAAACCGGTGTGCCGTCCTCGTCCACGAGTCCGATGCGCACCGCGCCGAGGGACGCGTTCTCCTGTGCGCTCGCGGGCTGCGTGAGAAACGCCAGCGTCGGTTGGGCGCGGGTCACGACGAGCAGCTTCGTGTCCCACCAGGATGCCGGTAGCGCCGGCGGCGGCGGTGCCACCGCGAGCGTCTTCCACAGGACCAGGCCGATCCTGTTCTGCCCCGACGCCAGCGGAATCGTGATGTCGGTGTTGTTCGACGGAACCGCGAGGCCATGTGCGTCGGATGCGACCCCGTTCGCGGTATTGACAACGTGCACCGTGCCGGATCCGATGTTCGTCACGGTAAGGTGCAGCACGTCGTCGCGACTCTGCACGCTGATCGGATTGGTGAGGGCATCGACGGCGACGACCTGGCCGGACTTGAGGGTGACCACGCCCGTCGCGCGCGGGTACTGCGCGACCAGTCCGGTCTGGAGGTACTGGTCGATGGTGGCCGAGATCCCGTTCCGGTTCTCCCAGAAGAGGTAGGTGCCGTCGGCGAACCTGGTGTACTCGGTACTGTCCGCCTCACCGGCATTGGCTTTCGCGAGGAACGGCGAGAACGTGCCGGCGTGCCACTGTACCACCCGACCAGCGTTTTCCGGGTAGTTCGGATCGGACACGTAGATCTGGCCATTCGCGGCGTCGACGCGATAGGCCAGGACCGCGTGTCCGGCCGTGAGGGTCGCGTTGTACACGACGAGGAAGACGGGCTGCGCGGAGTACTTGACCTGGAACAGCACGTTCTCCCAGACCGCGCGGTCGTTCTGCTTCAGGTGCATGGCCTTCCACGATCCGATGCTGTTCTCGGGGGGGCCGTAGGTCCGCTGCAGCGCCGTGGCAAGCCTGATCGCCGGATTGAGCTGATCGGTGAACAGCCAATTCCCGGTCTCGGCCGGCGTCAGCAGTCCCGGAAATTCGGCGCGTGCCGTCAGTTGCGCGACGCCGCTCTTCCAGCGGAACCAGCCACCAGCGAGCACCGTCGATCCTGCGCAGTAGCCGTGCGACGCCGCGTACGAGCCGTAGTTCACGAATTCGAGGTTGTCCCGGCCGGTGGCGAAGCCGGTCTGGAATACGCCGCTGGTGGGCAGGCTCCAGAACGCGATGAGGATCCTGATGCCGAAGCCGGGCAGCACGCTCGGTTCCACGCGGGTGGCACCCGGGAGCTGCAACTGCATCGACGCCGTGGCCGGTCCCGTGAAGTCACTCAGCCCGACCGTGATCGACGTGGCGTCGGAGCTGATCGTCGGCAATGGGATCAGTCCATTGTCGGCCGCGACCACGAAGGCACGCAGTGTCATGCCTGTACCAGCGGTACCTGTGGCGGGGATGCGGACGGTGATGATCGAATCCGAGACGGTGTTCGCGGCCGAGATGCCGATGAGCGGCGAGGCGAGCGTGAATTCCGAGGGAAGCGTGGGGGCCGGTCCGGACGCCACGCTGAAGGTCGTTGCCTGCGTCAGGGCGCCGGGCGGTACGGCGATTTGCAGTCCGCTGAGCGGCGCGGTCGCTGCCACGACCAGCGAGCCGCCTGTCGCTCCGATCGCTCCGGTTGCGAGCGGCGTGGAGACGTCGGCCACGCTTGCGTTGACATGGGTGGTCACAATCGTGCCGCCCTGACCGGCGGCGCTGACGCTCACCGAGAAGTCACCGGCCGAGAGGGGCGCGATCCAGCGCGGCAACGTCGCTTCACCGTTCGCGTCGGTGACGATCGCTGTGGCATCGAGCGTCCCTCGGCCGCCATCGGGCGCCAGGGAGAGCGTGGCGCCCTGGAGCGGACGACCGCGCTCGCTCGTCGCACGCAGGACCGGAGCTACGGGGACAGCCTGTCCCGGAGCCGCACTCTGGTTCGCTCCCGATGCCACGCTGATGCTTCCCGCGGAATGCGCGCCGGCCGCATCCGGTCCTGTGACCGCACTCCCTTCAGCGCCACCTCCGCACCCCAGGGCCACGAGACAGAGGAGCGCCGCGACAGCGGCGGCCGAATGGTGCGATCGTGCGCGTGGCATGTGACGCTCGGCGTTCTGGTGCGTGTAACCCGCCCTCTCCAGTTGATCCTCCCGATCACAGAGACGCGACGGATCACGAAGTGTCACCGCCTTGGGCCACGCGTTGGCCCATGAGCAGCCTCTAACCTGTCGCCATCCGGCCTGCTGCGTCGGCGACGGCTCGTGAGGTGCCTGGGCCGTTAGGCAGTGGGCGCTGGCAGCACGAGGTCGCGCCGGTCCTGTGGCGCGCGGTGGCCGAAGCCGGATGTGACGCCGCGCGCGGAGTGGCCTGTCGCGCACCCTTTCGGCATCTTTCGGTTCCCAGACCCATCGCAGGACGCCCCATGGAACGAGTCATCCGCAGCCTCCACCACGTCACCGCGACCGTCGACCAGGCGCAGCCGGACCTCGACTTCTACGTCAAGGCGCTCGGCATGCGGCTCGTCAAGAAGACGGTGAATTTCGACAACCACAACGTCTATCACTTCTATTACGGAAACGAGAACGGCAGCCCGAACACCCTGATGACCACGTTCCCGTACGCGGGGTGGGGTGTCCCGGCGGGCACGCAGGGGGCGGGACAGGTCACCGTGACCGCGTTCTCGGTGCCCCATGGATCGTTAGGTGCCTGGCAGGCGCGGCTGCGCGGCCTGGGCTACGCGGTGGGCGAGGTCAGCGAGCGATTCGGCGACGAGGTGCTGGCGTTCCACGACCCGTCGGGCCTCGTGATCGAGCTTGTCGCCAACGCCGCCGATGACCGTACGCCGTGGGTGGCACAGGGACTGGCGGCGGACGTGGCCGTCCGCGGCCTCTACGGCGCCTCGCTCTCCATCCGCGACCCGCGGCCCACTTTGCGCTTCCTGACGGAGATCCTCGGCTGGGACATCGTGAACGAGGAGCAGGGGCGCACGCGGCTCGCCGTCAACGGCGAGCGGCCCGGTCACCTGTTGGACGTCTTGGGCGCGCCTGACGCCCCCGCCGCGGTGAACGGCATGGGCACCGTGCACCACATCGCCATGGCCGTCGCCGACGAGGACGTGCAGCTCCGGTTGCGCGAGGAGCTGGTGCGCCTCGGCGTCAACGTCACCCCCGTTCGCGACAGGCAGTACTTCAAGTCGATCTACTTCCGCGAGCCCGGCGGCGTGCTCTACGAGGCGGCGACCATCCCGCCCGGGTTCACCGTCGACGAAGACCTCTCGGCGCTCGGCGCTGACCTGAAGCTGCCTCCCTGGGAAGAACCGCACCGGCCCGCGATCGAGAAGGGCCTGGCGCGGATCGACCGCTGAGGCACCGCGAATGCAGCCGCACGAGGGCCAGCGAGTGTTGATGCGGGGCCGCCGCCTGGGCGAGGGAAGGGCGGCAATGATTTTGGTGCACGGTCGCGGCGCCGCCCCCGAGAACATCATGGACCTCGCGACCGCGCTGGCGCATCCCGAGTTCACCTATCTCGCCCCCGCGGCAGCCGGCAACGCCTGGTACCCGAAGTCGTTCATGGCCGAGACAGAGGAGAACGAGCCGGGAATCTCGTCGGGGCTGCAGGTTCTCGAGGACCTCGTCGCGACGGTGACGCGAGCCGGCATTCCCCTCGAGCGTGTCGTCCTCGCCGGGTTCTCTCAGGGGGCGTGCCTGACGTCGGAGTTCGCGGTGCGCCACGCGGCCCGATATGGCGGGATCCTCGTCTTCAGCGGTGGGCTCATCGGTCCACCTGGAACGACCTGGACATACCCGGGAGACTTCGCCGGCACGCCGGTCTTCCTCGGCTGCAGTGACGTCGATGGTCACGTGCCGAAGGTGCGCGTCGACGAGAGCGCCGGCGTCTTCTCGCGCATGGGGGCGGCCGTCGAGGAGCGCATCTATCCGGGGATGGGCCACCTGATCAACGACGACGAGCTGGAGTTCGCGCGCGCAGTTGTGGACTCCGTCGGATCCTGAGACCGCGGTCGTGGCCCCGATCGTCTCGCTCGCGGAAGCCGTCGCCGAGTTCGTGCACGACGGCGACGCTGTCGCCATGGAGGGGTTCTCCCACCTGATTCCGCACGCCGCCGGCCACGAGGTGATCCGCCAGGGGCGTCGCGACCTCACGCTCTACCGCATGACCCCGGACGTCATCTACGACCAGTTGATCGGGGTTGGCGCGGCGAGCGAAACTCGTCTTCTCGTGGGGTGGGAATCCGGGAGTGGGGTCGCTGCACCGCCTGCGGGATGCGGTGGAGCACGGCTGGCCGCGCCCGCTCGAACTCGTCGAGCACACCCACGCGGCGATGGCTGCCGCGTACGTGGCCGGGGCGTCAGGCCTCCCCTTCCAGGTCATCGGCGGCGCGGCGGGGGCGGAGCTTCCGGCCATTCCCGACAATGCGCGCTGGATCGACAGCCCGTTCGGCGACGGACAGGTGCTTGCCGTGCGAGCGCACACGCCCGACGTCACGATCATCCACGCGCAGCGGTGCGACCGGCGCGGCAA
Source organism: uncultured Gemmatimonadaceae bacterium (assembly GCA_963761075.1). Classification (GTDB taxonomy): domain Bacteria; phylum Gemmatimonadota; class Gemmatimonadetes; order Gemmatimonadales; family Gemmatimonadaceae; genus CAVXFN01. Next base: position 3,100,900 of record CAVXFN010000004.1, on the reverse strand, counting down.
CGTGCAGCTCTGGGGCATCATCGGGATCCAGAAGGAAGCGGTGATGGCCGCGCGGCGCGCCATCGTCACCGTGGAGGAGGTCGTCGACACGCTCACTCCGGTGCCGGGCGCGGTGCTCCTTCCGCAGCGGCTGCTGTCCGCGGTCTGCGTCGTGCCCAACGGCGCGCATCCCTCCTACGCGGCCGGCTACTCGACGAGGGACAACGCCTTCTACCGCGCCTGGGACGCGATCTCGCGCGACAGGGCACGATTCACGGCGTGGATCGACAGGCACGTCCGCGGCTCGAAGGACATGGCGTCCTTCCTCGCCAGCGTGCGCCAGGAAGAGGAGGCGTCGTGACCGGGTACTCGCCTGACGAGATGATGACGATTGCCGCCGCGCGCGCTCTCGAGGACGACGCGTACTGCTTCGTCGGCATCGGCCTGCCGAGCGCTGCGGCCAACCTCGCCCGGCGGCTCCACGCCCCCGGGCTGATGCTCGTCTACGAGTCGGGGACCATCGGATCGAAGCCGGACGTGCTGCCGCTCTCGATAGGCGATGGCGAGCTCGCCGACACCGCCGACACTGTCGTACCCATTCCCGAGGTCTTCGCCTACTGGCTGCAGGGCGGGCGTATCGACGTCGGCTTCCTTGGCGCGGCCCAGGTCGATCGGCACGGCAACCTGAACACGACGGTGATCGGCCCCTATGAACGGCCCAGGGTTCGGCTCCCGGGCGCGGGCGGTGCGCCGGAGATCGCCGCTGGTGCGCGCGAGGTTTACGTGATGGCGCGGCACCGACGCGAGACATTCGTGGAGCGACTCGACTTCGTCACCACCGCCGGGGTCGCCGGGCGCCACGCGCGCCCGAACGCGCGCCCGAACGCGCGCCCGAACGCGCGCCCGAACGCGCGCCCGAACGCGCGCCTGACGCCGCGAGGGGTCACGCGGGTCATCACCGACCTTGCCGTGCTCGAACCGGATCCCGTCGACCACGAGATGGTGCTGACGCAGCTTCACCAGGGCGTTGCCGTGGCCGACGTGCGGGCCGCCACCGGCTGGCCGCTTCGTGTTGCCGATGCGCTGACCGAGACGCCGCCACCCACGCCCCTGGAGCTCGACGCGCTTCGGGACCTGCAGGCGCGCACGCAGCGCGCGCACCGGACGGGCCCCGCCGCCGGGTGAGCCGACCGCGCGTGGTGCCGAGGGCGGCCAGGCGAGGCACACCCTAGGTCGGGATCCCGGTGAGGCCTCGATAAACCGCGGCGAGATCCTCCGGCAGGGTGTCGACTTCGCCATCGCCCTTGGGCGACCACGCCGCGCCGCCGAGTTCCTCGAGCGTCCCCGTGCCCCAGAAGTGCAGCCGCCCCGCATAACGCTGCAGGGCGTCCTCGAGCGCAGGGTGAAGGGGCGCGAGCCGGCGACGCGCGAGCTCGCGCCCCACGGCGCCACGTCCCAGCGTGGGCCGTTCGATCGGCGGGAGGCTGTCGAGAAACTCCGGGTCGAACAGCGGCGGAACCCGTCGGGTCTCCCAGGCGGCCTCGCCGGCGACGGCGCGCACGGAATCCACGGCATCGCGCACGTCGGCCAGGGCGTCGCCCGCCGCGCGCACGATCGCGTTGCGCACGGCGGCGGCGCCGTCGCCACTGGACTGCCACGCCTCCGCCAGGGCGTGGGCTGCGTCGTCGAGGACCGCGGTCGCCGAGCCCGACACGCGCGCCATGTTCTCGCGCAGCCGGCCCATGGCAGCGGCACGCGCCCGCTGGAGCTCGAGGTCGACAACCCCGTCGTCAGGCTGGGAGCGTGTGGCGAGTGCGGTGGCCAGCACCAGCCGTCGGGTGCGCTCTACCAGGGCGTCGCGCGACGCGCGTTCGTGCGCCGACGCCAGCGGTGCCAGCACTTCCTCCCGGACGTACGTGAGGCCCTGGTCGCCGCCCGTGGTCGTGGACACGGCGTGCACGTCGAGCGTGTCGCCGGCGTCGAGGGTTGCCGACAGCTCACGGCGGAGATATTCGACAGCGTCTTCGCGGTCGGTGGCCGAGAGCAGGTCGGCCTTGCTGAGGAGCACCACGCACCTGATGCCTGCGTTGCGCAGTCCCGAAACGAGGGCAACGTCGTCACGGGCCACGGCGGTGCCCGCGGCCACGAGGACGACGCCGAGGTCGCAGCGCGGGAGCCACTTGTAGGCCAGCGCCGCGCCGCTCATGTGGAGCGAGCCGACGCCCGGCGTGTCGACGAGTCGCAGGCCCTCGGGCACCGACGGAGCCGATGCCTCGATGGCGCGGACGCCAAGCTTGTTGTCGGGGTTTCCGTGCTCGGTGGCGTAGTCGCCGATCTGATCGAGTGGGATGGTCAGCGGAGCGGCGTCGCGCCGCAGCACGCGCGCGCCCGCAGCGCCCCGCGTCAGGCGGATGGGGACGGCGGTAACCGGCGTGGCGCCCACGGGGAGCACGGCCGCGCCCACGAGGGCATTGATCAGCGACGACTTGCCGGCGCTCACGCGACCGAAGACTCCCACGTCGAACGTGGTCGCGGTGGCGCGCTCCACGGCGGCGGCCAGCAGCGGGCGGATGGCGGCGAGACCGTGGTCGCGGCTGCGGGCGTCGACGGCGCGCAGCGCGTCACCGACGGCGCCGGGGACGGCGGCCACCGCACCAGCCAGCCCACCGTCGTCGCGATCGTGGAAGGTCTGCATAGCCCTGTCCACGATGCCGCGGAGATCGGTGACGAGCGCGGTCAGCTCGGCGACGGCGTCCGGATCGACCTCGCCGTAGGCGCGCAGGTCCTTCTTGCCGAGGTCCGACAGGGTGATGTCGGCGAGTCGCAGGGCCGTCTCGGCGCTCCAGCGCGCCGAGCCACGCTTGGCCGGGCGGGGGAGCCCGAGGTGATCGAGGGCGGCGAGCATGCGCGACCTGGCCAGTGCGGCGAACGACGCCAGCAGGCGCGCCTCGTCGTCGGCGATGTCAGCGCGCTCGGGCACGAACGGCGAGGAGCTCGGCGCAAGCTGCCGCTCCATGTTCTGCAACAGCGAGTCGACGTAGGTGAACGTCGAGACGATGCGGCGGGTCTGGTTGGGATTGAGCGGGCTCATCGTGGCGCCGTATGCGCGCGGAGAGTGCATGGTATCGTGCGGCAAAGCCGAACGCCAATCATGCCATCGGCCGCGTCGCTTGCCGCGGGATTTCGCGCCGGGTAACGTCCATGCGGTCACCCTGCGATGCACGCGTGTCGTGCGCGGTGACCCGGCGATGGAGTTCGCCGTCGACTGCCGGAAGCACGATCTGCACGTTCCGGATGATGACTCCTGCCACGTCCCGGTGGACGCGCGCGGGAGGTTTTTCGTGTCCGCCCGGGATACCGCCGGCTCACCATCGAAAGGACACGCGAGGAGCGCGGTGCCCGAAAGGCCAGACGACGCAGGAACCGAGCGTGACGGGCAGGACGGCGCGGGCGTGTCCGCCGCGGGCCTATCCGCCGCGGTTCCGCCGCGGGCCTGTCCGCCGCGGGCCTGTCCGCCGCGGGCCTGTCCGCCGCGGGCCTGTCCGCCGCAGATGCGGGCGTCCTCGACCGGGTGGCACAGCTCGCCGCCGCGTTAGGCGCCGAGGAGCTCGGGGCGGATGCGATGGCGCTCGCAGAGCGGCTGGCAGAGGGGCGCTTCTTCGTGGCCTGCGTGGGCGCCTTCAAGCGGGGGAAATCGACGCTCATCAACGCGCTCGTCGGGGCGCCGGTGCTTCCCACTGGCATCGTGCCAGTCACCGCGGTTCCGACGGTACTCCGCTATGGAGCGTCGCCGGGGGCCCGGGTGCGACGACAGGCCGGCCAGTGGGAGGAGATCGACGTCGCCGCGCTCGCCGACTTCGTCTCGGAGGATGGAAACCCGGGCAACGTGCGTGGTGTGGCGGCGGTCGAGGTCTTCCTGCCGGCCGACCTGCTGCGGCACGGCATCTCGCTGGTCGACACCCCCGGCCTGGGATCGATCTTCGCGACCGCCAGCGAGGCAACGCGGGCCTTCGTTCCGCACATCGACGCGGCGCTGCTCGTCACCGGCATCGACCCGCCGCTCTCCGCCGACGAGCTGTCGCTCTTCAGGGATATGGCAACCGTCACGCCACACCTGGTGGTGGTGGTGAACAAGGCGGATCGCCATTCGCCTGACGAGGTCGCCGAGGCGGTGGCCTTCGTCGATCGGGCGATCGGCGATCGGGCGGCTGCGCACGCGGGCGCGGCGAGCTCTCGCGCGGCGAGGCGGCTGAGCGCAATCAATGCGCTCCGCGGAGTGGAACCGCGCTACGACTGGACGCTTGTCACCGGCGAGCTTTGCGCGCTTGCCGATGCGTCCGGGCGCGCGCTGGTGCGTGCCGCCGGGGAGCGCGGGCTCCGGAGGCTCGTTGCGGAGGCGCGGCGCGAGGTGGCCACGCAGCGCGCAGCGCTCGAGCGTCCCCTGGAGGAGACGGCGCGCCGGGCCGGGTCGTTGCGGGCCATGAGCGAGGACGTCGCGCACCGGCGGCTGGTGCTGGGACACCTCTTCGCCGCCGAGGAGGAGGGATTGCATCGGGCACTCGACGGTCATCGCCACGCGTTTCGCGAGGAGGTGGAGCGAGATGCCGTGGCGGAGCTCGACGCGGCGCTGGCGGCGATCGAATCGCGCCCTGCACGGGGCCCGGTTCGCCGGCGGAAGGCGATGGAGGCTGCGCGCGCTGTCGCCCGGCAGCGGCTCATGCCGTGGTTCGCTGCGGAGTCGAAGGCGGGAGAGGCGTTGTACGGCGAGATCGGCGCGCGGTACGTCGCGGCGGCAAACGAGTACCTGGCGCGCCTGGCGGCTGCCGATCCGGAGGCGCTGGACGACGCGTTCGGCGACCGGAGCGCCCTGGACGCCGAGTCCGGCTTTCGCGTGCGGAGCGGCTTCTTCTACACGGACATGATGACGATCGGGTCGCCGGTGGCCCCGGGGGCGTGGCTGCTCGACCTGGTCGCTCCGCGCACGATGACGGCGCGCCGCGTCCACCGTGATGCAGAGGCGTACCTGCGTCGCCTGCTGGAGGTGAACACCTCGCGCGTCGTGGGCGACATTCGCGACCGCGTGCTCGAGAGCCGGCGGGGACTCGAGGCGGCAATCGACAGGCTCCTGCGCGGCGTCTACGCGCGGTCGCGGAGGGCATTGGAGCGCGCTCGTGAGGCGCAGGCAGGGGGCGCGCAGGCGGTGCGCGGGGAGCTGGAGCGGCTGGCGGCGATCGAGGCCGAACTGGGGGCTCTCGACGGAAGTCAGGCGGCTCCGCACGCGCCATCGGCCGGATTCCCTGACTGATCCGGGGTGCGGCTGTCGCATCGTTCGACTACGATGGCGACGCGTACCGCAACCTGGGCCCACGGACACCCGCGCAGCCTCCTGCTCCTCGGGGCGGTGGCGTGGCTGGGCGCCTATGCCGCGCTGTCCGCGGCATCCGAGGCACTCGTCGCCGCCCTCCCCATCGATCGCGACGGCCGTCTCGGCAGTGCGCTCCAGTTCTTCGTCTACGACACGCCCAAGGTCCTGCTCCTGCTCACCGGCGTCGTCTTCGCGATGGGGATCGTGAACACCTACTTCACGCCCGAGCGCACCCGGGCGATGCTCCTTGGACGCCGCGAAGGAACGGCGAACGTGATGGCGGCCTCGCTCGGCATCGTGACGCCGTTCTGCTCCTGCTCCGCGGTGCCGCTCTTCATCGGCTTCGTCCAGGCAGGCGTTCCGCTGGGCGTCACGCTGTCGTTTCTCATCTCGGCGCCGATGGTGAACGAGGTCGCGCTCACGCTCCTCTTCGGTCTCTTCGGCTGGCGCATCGCGCTGCTGTACCTGGGACTGGGATTGGCCGTGGCGATCGTCGCCGGCTGGGTGATCGGCCGGCTCGGCATGGAGGCCTACCTGGAAGACTGGGTGCGCGAGATGCCGGCGCTGCGCCCCGGTGTGACGGCTGCCACGATGACTTTCGACGAGCGACTCGACAGCGCGATGGCGTCGGTGCGCGACATCGTCGGCAGGGTCTGGCCATACATCCTGGGCGGCATCGCCGTCGGCGCCGCGATCCATGGTTACGTCCCGGCGGATGCGATGGCCTCGCTCATGGGGCGGAGCGCCTGGTGGGCGGTCCCCGCGGCGGTGCTGCTCGGCGTGCCCCTCTACACCAATGCGGCGGGGGTCATCCCGATCGTCCAGGCCCTCCTGGCGAAGGGGGCGGCGCTGGGCACGGTGCTCGCATTCATGATGAGCGTCATCGCCCTCTCCCTTCCGGAGACGATCATCCTGCGCAAGGTGCTCAAGCCCCGCCTGATCGCGACGTTCGTCGGGGTCGTCGCCGCGGGTATCCTGATGGTTGGCTATGTCTTCAACGCGGTGCTCTGACGAGCGGCAGCGAGGCACACATGCATGACGTGAAGGTGCTGGGAACGGGATGCGCGAACTGCAAGGCGACGACGCGGCTCATCGAGGACGTTGCGCGGGAGCAGGGCATCGAGATCGCCCTCGAGAAGGTCGAGGACCTGCCGCGCATCATGAGCTACCAGATCCTTGCCACGCCGGGAGTCGTCGTGGATGGCAAGGTGGTCCACGCCGGCGGCATCCCGCGCCGCGAAAAGATCGCGGGCTGGCTGGCCTCGTAGCTGCTCGCCCGCCGCGACGCCGGGCGCGCGGCGCCGGGAGGCGCGTCTCGACCTGCTGCGTCGGCCAGGAGGCAGCTCTCCCCCCTCCGCGGCGGCCCTCACGCCGCAACGCGTGCCAGACGTCTCACGTGGCGCGCCGAGCCACGTAGATCCCCCGGTCCGTCAGCCCGGTCGGCTCGTACGTTGCGTCCAAGCCGGCCCGCTCGAACGCATCGAGCATCTCCGCGGGCGTGAACAGGCCGAGCTCGTGCACCTCGCTGGTGTGCCGCGTACCGTGGCTGTCGGTGATGTCGTAATCGAAGAGCAGGCGCGACAGGCGCCCGTCGACTTCCACGCGGCCGGTGCGGCTCACCCGGATGCCGTTCCCCTCGCCGACGTTTGTCGCCACCCTGTCTGGATCGAGGACTCCGGGCGCGAACCAGGGCTCCACAACGACAATGCCATGCGGCGCAAGGTGCTCGCGAAAGCACGCCAACGCCGACGTCACCCTGTCGAGCGTGCGAACGTAGCCGATGGCGCTGAAGAGGCAGGTCACGGTGTCGTAGCGTCGCCCAAGGTGGAAGTCGCACATGTCGGCTTCGAGGAACCGGCCCGCGGGATGCTTTCGCCGAGCGACGACGAGCAACGCCGGTTCGAGGTCGATGCCGTCGACGACGAAGCCGTCCGAGGCGAGGAGGCGGGCGTGCTCTCCCGTGCCGCAGGCGACGTCGAGCACGGTCCGGCACCCGGGGTTTGCCTGCCGCACCAGGGCCGCAAGCGCAACCGACTCGGCCGGGTAGTCCTTGAAGGTCGAGTAGATCAGGTCGTAGAACTCGGCCGACTCGCTGAACATGCCCTGGGGTGCCTCCGCGCGGCTTCGATGGGAACGAGACGGCGTGCCGCCGGTGCAAGCAAGCCAGCGGGTGGGAGTCTGACGGTCGTGGGGCCGAGGGTCCCGGTGATGCGGTCCCGGTGAAGCTAGTGCATCGAGACCTTCGGGGGCGCCGCCACGATCGGCTCGAGGTTCTTTCCCGCGAGACGCGTGTTGAATCGCGCGAGGTCGTTCTGGACGAGGATGTCGAGCCGCCGGAGCTGCAGGTTCAACTCGTCGCTCAGCTCCTTGTAGACCTGGTACGAACCCGCGGTCGGCCGGCCATCGCCGCTCTCGATGGTGCGGAGCAGGGCCGCCAGCTTGTTGTTCAGCTTGATGGGAAAGTTGAGCGGGTCCTGGTTGCTCCGGTTCCGCACCTGGTACAGCGCCTCCTCGACGTCACTCAGCGACTTCGCCAGTCGCGCGCCGTCGGCGGTGATGGCGCCGTCGTTCGCACGGGTCACGCGGTCATCGATCTGCGACCGCACGCTCCGGATCACGGCCACGCCGTTGTTGGCGGCCGAGACCTTGTCGCGCACCTGCATGGCCAGCGTCCACTGCTCCACGAGGTCGTCGTCGGTGAAGCGCGTCAGGCGCGGGTCCTTTCGCACCGTGAACCGCTGCGCCTGCACCTGGCCGCTGGCGGACACGCGGACCTGGTACTCGCCGGGGGGGGCGAGCGGCCCGACTTCCGGTCGCGCGCTCCAGAGGATCATGCCCTCGAAGGTCGATGCGCCCGGATAGCGGAGGTCCCAGGTGAACCGGTTCAGTCCCTGACGCCCGGTGGGCATGCTGTCCACGGCGGCCGCCATCGAATCGGCGGGGAACTGCCTGACGAGTGTTCCCTGGGCATCGAGCACCTGGATGCGGACGCTGTCGGCGGGGGCACCGAGGGCGTAGTAGAAGACGGCGTCGTTGTCGCGGCGCACGGCGTCGCGCGGCTGGAAGAGGTGCAGGGGCGCCAGCATTGCCGTCGCCGTGAGCTGGCGCAGCGGGTCGATGTCGTCGAGGATCCACATCGAGCGCCCGTGCGTGGCGATGACCAGGTCGTGGGCCTCGACCTGGAGGTCCGGCACCTGCACGTCGGGCAGGTTGAGCGACAGCGACTGCCAGTGGGCACCATCGTCGAACGACACGTATACCCCGTGCTCGGTGCCGGCAAAGAGCAGGCCCGCGCGCACCGGGTCCTCGCGCACCGCATGGATGAACGCCCCGGCGGGGATGCCGCCGACGATCTTCGTCCACGTCTTGCCGTAGTCGGTCGTGCGCCACGCGTACGGCGCCCTGTCGTCGAGCTGGTATCGCTTGGCGGCGACGTACGCCTTGCCGGGCGCATGCGGTGATGCGTCGATGAGCGACACGCGCGAGAAGACGGGCATGTCCGGCGGCGTGATCTTCTCCCAGGTCTGTCCGCCGTCACGGGTGATCGAGACGACACCGTCGTCGGAGCCGGTCCAGATGGTGCTCGAATCAAAGTGCGATGGGGCGATCGTGAAGATCGTGCCGTAGATCTCCGGGCCGTTCTGGTCCTTCGTGATCGGGCCGCCGGAGTCGCCGAGGGTGGTGTCGACGCCGGCCGTGAGGTCGGGCGAGATCTTCTCCCAGCTCTGTCCCTCGTCGGTGGACTTCCAGAGGTGCTGCGAGGACGTGTACAGCACCTTGGCGTCGAGCGGCGAGAAGACGATTGGAAAGGTCCACTGCCAGCGTTCCGGGAGCGACTCGGCCGATTCGCCGGAGAAGAAGCGCGGATAGACCTGCACGTCCTTCAGGAAACCCGTGTTGCGCTCGTAGCGCGTGATCAGCGCCCCCTGGCTGCCGGCGTAGAAGATGTTCGGGTCGGTCGGATGGGTCGCGATGTAGCCGCTCTCGCCGCCGCCCACGGTATAGAGCCAGTCGCCGAACTCCCCCTGGCCGGCGTTGAAGACGCTGTTGTCGTTCGGGTTCGACGGGATGCAGAAGGTCGAGTTGTCCTGCTGCGCACCACAGACGTGATACAGGAAGTCCTTGGTGGTGACCACGCGGTATGGCTGGGCGGTGGGGTACCGTTCCTCGGTCCAGCTCTGGCCGCCGTTGGTGCTTACCGCTCCCCCGCCGTCGTTGGAGACGAGCAGGCGGGCGTCGCTCTCCGGGGCTATCCAGAGATCGTGGAAGTCACCGTGCGTGCCGCGGAGCTGCGTGGGAAACGTCGCGCCACCGTCGTCGGAGCGGTACAGGCCCGTGTTCAGCACATACACGCGGTCCTTCAGCACGGGATCGGCGTAGAGGCGTGAGTAATAGAAGGCGCGCTGCCGCAGCTTTCGCTCGTCGTTCACCCGGGTCCAGGTTGCCCCGGCGTCGTCGCTCCGGAAGACGCCTCCGGAGTCGCTCTCGACGATGGCGTACACCCGCTTGCCGTCCACCGGCGAGACGGCGACGCCGATCTTCCCGATCAGCCCCTGCGGAAGCCCTGGGTTGCGCGTGATGTCGGTCCAGGTGTCGCCGCCGTCGGCCGACTTGAACAGCCCGCCGGCCATGCCGCCTGACGAGAGCTTCCACGGCTGCCGGTAGGCTTCCCAGAAGGCGGCGTACACCACCTTGGGGTCGTGGTGGTCGATGCTCAGGTCGATCGCTCCCACGGAGTCGCCCCGGAAGAGCACCTTCTGCCAGGTGCGGCCGCCGTCCTTCGACCGGAACACGCCGCGTTCGTCGCTGCGGCCGAACGGATGCCCGAACGCCGCCGCGAAGACGATGTCCGGGTTCGTGGGGTCGACGCGCACCCGCGCGATCGCCTGGGTGTTGGCGAGCCCCATGTGGGTCCACGTCGTGCCACCGTCGGTGGTCTTGTAGACGCCGTCGCCCTGCATGATGTTGCCGCGCAGCTCGGTTTCACCCATGCCGATGTACACGACGTCGGGATTCGACTCCGCCACGGCCACCGCGCCGACCGACGAACTCGCGATCTGGCCGTCGGTGACGGGACGCCAGGTGAGCCCCCCATCGGTCGTCTTCCACAGGCCACCGCCCGCGGCGCCGAAGTAGTACTCGTTCGGCCGGGCCCGGCTGCCCCCGTTCGCAATCGACCGGCCCCCGCGATTCGGCCCGATGTTTCGATAGCGCAGCCCCTGGAATGCCGAGGCGGGAAACCCACCAAGAGGCCCTCCCTGCGCCGCGGCCGTAGCCGGAATGCCAGCCGAGGCAAGCGCGAGACAGCCTGCTACGACAAGAAGCGAGCGAACTGAAGTGAAAGGATGGTGCATGCGTGAAATCCTCCCGGTGGCGGCCGGGGAGATCGGGATGGCGTGGGTCGAATGGGAGCGCCTGGGGATGGCGCTGCGGTTCAACGTACAGCGCGCAGGGCGGGCAGGGAATGCCGCCGCCGTTGATTGTCTTGTGGGTTGACGTCATTGCCATAAGACATTGCCAACGAACGATATGCGACAGCAGTCCTCACGTGATGTGCGAGCTCCGTCGGTCGGTTCATCGTTCATTTACCTCCGCGCGCCAGCTTTCACCGACAGACGACGCCGGCAGCGGTGAGTGCCGCCCGCCCGCGCCGACCGACCTGGCCTGCCGATGGCGACGCTGACCCACGAGATGCCGTTCCTCGACCACCTCGAGGAATTACGATGGCGCATCCTCTGGTCTCTGCTTGCCGTCGTGATCGGCGTGGGCATTGCGTTCGGAGCCCTGCTCAAGCTGGACGTCATCGGGCTGCTCTCCCGTCCCATCAAGCCCTATCTCGGCGGGCACAAGCTCGTCTATACGCACCCGGGTGAAGCGTTCTCGATCTACCTCACGGCGTCGGTCACCGTGGGACTGCTGCTCGCGCTGCCGGTGGTGCTGTATCAGCTCTGGGCGTTCATCTCCCCGGCGCTCTACAAGCGCGAGAAGAAGGTCGTGATCCCCGTGATCGCGGGCGCCGTGGGACTCTTCGTGGGTGGTGTGTCGCTGGCGTTCTTCGGCGTGCTGCCGCTCGCCCTGCCGTGGCTGATGGGATTTCAGGCCGAGTCGCTCGAGCCGCTCATCACCGCCTCCGAATACTTCGACTTCGCCATTTCGCTGGGGCTGGCCTTCGGGCTGTCGTTCGAGCTGCCCATCGTGATCATTGCGCTGGCGGCCCTGGGCATCGTGAACGGTCGCCTGCTGAGCCGATTCCGCCGTCACGCCATCGTGCTGGTGGTGATCGTCGGCGCCTTCCTCACGCCGGGTGACATGATCTGGACGACGATCGCAATGGCGGTGCCGCTGTACGTCCTGTACGAGGGTACGGTGGCGATCGTCTTCCTCATGGAGCGGCGTCGCGCGCGCCGCGCGGCGCGACTCGCGATGGAGGAGAGCTAGCCCCGGCAGCTGCTTCGTGGATGCGCGTCAGCGCGGCATCACCATGATGCGCGCCAGCATCTCGATTCCCTCCCACAGGTTTTGCAACCGCAGGTTCTCGTCGGGCCCGTGCTGGTTGTTGTCGTGGTTCACGATCGACACGCCCACGGTCGGGAGCTTCAGCACGTCGCTGAATTCCCCGAACGGCATGCTCCCGCCCAGCGTGGGCAACTGCACCGGGGGCACGCCGTTGAACGTGAGCGCGGCGATCACCGCCTTTGCCATCGGGTCATCCATCGATACGCGTGACGCCCGGCTCCCGCCGCGGTGGTCCACGCGCGCCAGCAGCGGGTGCGCCAGTCGCTCGGCATCGGTTGGCTCGCGGTTGTCGACGACGAAGTATCCCTGCTTTCGGATGTGCGCGATCACGAGATCGACCTGCTTCGCCGGGTCGATCCCCTGCACGAGCCGCATCGCGACCCGCGCCGACGCCGAGGCGGGGATAGCGGTACGCCCCGCCACGTGCAGGCCCCCGCCCGATTCCATTGCCAGCACGTTGAGCGTGGGTTCGTTGAGCTTGCGCTCGAGCCGCTCGTCCGGACGCTCGGGCTGTGCCACGCCAAAGGTCTTCTCCAGCGCGCTCTCGACGTTCGGTGCGGCGTCCAGCGCCCGGCGTTCGGTGGGTGTCAGCGGGGTGACGTCGTCGTAGAACCCGGCGATCGTCACCCGGCCGCTGTCGTTCTTCATGCTGGCGAGCAGGCGGCCGAGGCGGATCGACGCGTCAGGCGCCCAGTTGCCGTAGTTGCCGCTGTGCAGGTCGTTCCGCGAGGCGTAGACGGTGACTGTCAGGCTCGCCCCGCCGCGAACGCCGAAGTACATCGTTGGCCGTCCGCTCGGGTGTCGCGGGCCGTCGAGGGTGATGGCGAGGTCGCTTCGCAGGGCGTCACCGTGGGTCGTGACGAATCGCCTGAAGTTCGCCGAGCCCGCCTCCTCCTGGCCGTCGAGCACCACGCGCAGGCTCCACGCCGGGCCGCTGCCGGTGGCGTGCAGGGCGTCCACCGCGGAGACGAACGCCACGATGGGCGCCTTGTCGTCGGAGGCCGAACGGCCGTAGATGCGCCACTCCGGATCGAAATGTGTAAGGGTGGGATCGAGCTTCACCACGCCGGAGGGCCCGACGATGCACGGCGAGAACGGTCCGCAGTGCGTCCACTCGGTGGAGTCGACGGGCTGGCCGTCGTAGTGGATGTAGAACGTGATCGTGCCGCGCGACGGCGAGGCATCCAGCGTCGCCAGGACGACAGGAGACCCCGGCCCGTCGCTGGTCTCGACATGGAAGCCGCGCTTCTCGAACATCGCCTTCAACCGCTCGGCGTTGCGCCGCATGTCGGCCTCGTTGCGCGCCACGTTCGGGAGCGAGACGAGCTGTAGCAGTTCATCGACGACCTGGCGCTCGTGGGCCGCGCGCCACGCCGCGACGTCCGGCTGCTGCGCCTGCGCCGCGAGCACGGGGAGCGCAATCGCAACGATTGCGCCGAGCGGAATGCAGTGGGAGGGACGTCCGCTGCGCGTCATGGATGCTCCGATGCGTGGGGGGTGGCGCTGGGGCGAGCCGTCGAGCCGACCCTTATTTCTGGAGCACTGACCGCACTCGCGCAACGGCCCGGCCTGCTCACTCTGGTACGGCCGGAGGCGGTATCGTAGCTTCCACAGACCCCGGAAGGTCGCGTGCACTGCCGCCGGCGGGACACGCGTTCGCCCGTCCGAGTCCCGTTTTGTCGCGCCATACCCCGCCCGATACCACACACCATGAAAGTCCGAGCCCTGCTCCGCTTCTCCGCGGTGGCGCTTTCCGCCGTGACCGCCGCCACGATCGTTGCCTGCACCGCACGCGAAGTTGCGCAGCATGCCCCGCCGCTCGACCGCGCGAACCTCGACACGACATGCGCGGCGTGCGACGACTTCTACCAGTTCGCCAACGGCGGATGGCTCAAGCGCGACACGATCCCGTCGGCGCTCCCGTCGTGGGGATCTTTCGATGCGCTGCAGGACAGGAACCAGGCGACGCTGCACGACATCCTCGAGCGCGACGCCGCCGCGGCGGCCAAGGGATCGGTGGCGGAGGGGAGTCCCGCCTGGAAAGTCGGGATGTACTACGCCTCGTGCATGGACACGGTGGCCATCGACAAGCTGGGAATGGCCCCGCTGCAGCCGGTGCTCGACACCATCGCCGCGATCAAGACGCCCGAAGACCTCACCCGCACGCTGGGCACGCTGGAACACATGGTGGGGCTGGCGCCGTGGGGCGACGGTGCGACGCAGGACGCCAAGGACGCGACGTCGATGATCGCCGGGCTCTACCAGGGCGGCATGTCGCTCCCGACAACCGACTACTACTCGAAGACCGATTCCGCGTCGCAGAAGATCAGGGACGCCTTCGTCGCCCACGTGGCGAAGATGTTCGAGCTGATGGGCGACGCGCCCGACACCGCTGCCGCGGAGGCGAAGACCGTCCTCGCCATGGAGACGCGCTTCGCCAAGGTGTCAAAGCCACCCGTGCAGCTCCGCGACCCCAACGCGAACTACCACAAGATGTCGGTCGCGGACGTCAGCACCCTGACGCCGCACTTCCACTGGGACGCCTTCTTCGCCGCGCAGGGCGCGCCGGCGATCCCGGCGGTCGACGTCGGACAGCCCGAGTTCTTCAAGGGGCTCGAGGCAACGCTGACCAGCGTGCCCGTCGCCGATTGGAAGGTGCTCCTGCGCTGGAGGGCGGTCCACGCGGCGGCGCCGGCGTTGAGCTCGCCGATTGTCGAGGAGAACTTCCACTTCCGTCAGCTCTTCAGCGGCACCAAGGAGAACCTCCCGCGCTGGAAGCGCTGCGTGAATTCCACCGACGGCCGGCTCGGCGAGCTGCTCGGCCAGGAGTACGTCAAGGATGCCTTCCCGCCGGAGGCGAAGGCGCGGGCGGTGGCCATCGTGGACAACCTCGTGGCGTCGCTGCGCAGTGACATCCAGCAGCTCGACTGGATGAGCGATACCACCAAGACGCAGGCCCTTGGCAAGCTCGACGCGGTGGTCAAGAAGATCGGCTACCCCGACAAGTGGCGTGACTACTCGGCGCTCACGATCACGCCGGGCCAGTACCTCCTGAACGTCCAGGCCGGCGACCGGTTCGAGGCTGCGCGCAACTGGGCGAAGATCGGCAAGCCCGTCGATCGCACCGAGTGGGGGATGACCCCGCCCACCGTGAATGCCTACTACAACCCGCAGCTCAACGAGATCGTCTTCCCGGCCGGCATCCTGCAGCCGCCGTTCTACGACCCGAATGCGGACGATGCCGTGAACTACGGCGCGATGGGCGCGGTCATCGGACACGAGATGACCCACGGCTTCGACGACGAGGGGCGCCAGTTCGACAAGGACGGCAACCTGAAGGACTGGTGGACGGCCTCGGACGCGACGAAGTACAACGCCCAGGCCGAGGCCGTCGCCCGCCAGTTCGACGGCTACACCGTGCTCGACTCGACGACGCACGTGAACGGCCACCTCACGCTGGGCGAGAACATTGCCGACTTCGGCGGCCTCACCGTCGCCTACAACGCGATGGAGAAGGCCCTGGGCTCGGCGCCGCGGGACAAGATCGACGGATTCACGCCGGAGCAGCGCTTCTTCCTGGCGTGGGCGCAGGTCTGGCGTTCGCTGGAACGTCCGGCGTACGCCCGGATGCTCGTGAACGCCGATCCGCACGCGCCATCGAAGTGGCGCGTCGACGGGCCGCTCAGCAACATGCCGGAATTCCGCGAGGCGTGGGGGTGCAAGGCCGGGGACGCGATGGTGCGCCCCGACAGCCTCCGTCCGCGAATCTGGTGAGCTTCATGCGCGGCGGCCGGACGACAGGCCGCCGCACGGGCGTCAGGGCGCGCCGGACGAGGTCGCGGCCGTCGCCGGGGCCGCGCAGCGCCGCGCACGGTACAGCATCCGCGCGGCCGAGGCGTCGGCTGCCGTCAGTGTCGACACCACCGGCGCCGGCGCCATGATCGACTCCAGACGAGGCGAGTGGGGGAGCCCCAAGGCATGTCCCAGTTCGTGAAGCAGGATCGCCTCGATGTCCGCCGACGAGTACGGGATCCCGTTGGTGGTCTCGCGCGCGATCATGATCTGCGCGCGCTCGATCGTGCGCGTGTCGCTATAGGTGAGCTGGGTGGCGCCGCCGCGCGTGGCCAGGCCGGGTGCGGGATCCTGTGGCAGGAAACGATCGACGACGTCGATCCGGACGTCGGCGCGGCCGCGCGACGGGGCGGGGGTGAATCGCACCGGCAACCCGACGGAATTCCAGCGCTCGATCGCGCTTTCGACGAGCTGGCGGTTCCGCACGCTCCACGGGTCGGCGGACCGCGGCTGCACTCCCAGCCACACGGGAACCAGGCGGACGCTGTCCGCGGGCACGCTCCAGCGGACCGAGGTCCCGGCGACGCAGGTCGGGGCCAGCGCCGCCGGCTGGGGACGGATCGAAGCGGTCGACGCCCCGCACCCCGTCAGTGTTACGCCGACGGCGACCCCGGCCACGCGGGTGATCATGCGGTATCGGCGTGGTGCTTCCATAATGGCACTCGCAGGCGTTGCCGGGCCCGGAACCGCCGGGGCCCTCCTGCTCATCGACCCCGGCTGTTTCGTCAAGGTAACGTAACAATTCACGCAACGGGACTGGCGCACCGCAGGTGTGACACATCGCCGGAAACGAGTCCGGCGGCCCGCTGAGATTGCTCCCACGGTCGAGGTCCGGAACGCGCCATGACCTCCGGCGTTATATGATCCCCATGTGCCGTTCTCACATGCGTCGCCGTGCGGCAGCCCCACGGGATGACGTGCGACGTCACGCCGCTCCCGTCACACCACGCGTGGCATGCCACAACCCACGGCTCGAAGCATCGATCGACGCACGACGCGAAGCACTCCACGTCCCACACTTCACGCGCATCCACTCATGTCCCGCCTGAAACGCGGCCTCGCCATCCTCGCGCTCCTGTCGCTCGCCTCCTCACCTGCTGTCGCGCAGGGAGGACGGGGCGGCGGCGCGCCGCGCCTCGCCCCTGTCAGCACGCCGGTCGACTCGACCGGAGTTGCCGACACCTCGATGTTCGCCCCGCTTCCCACACGCCCGTCCACGTACTATCGCACGGCATCGGGTGCCCCCGGGGCGCACTACTGGCAGCAGCGCGCCGACTATGCCTTGCGCGCCACGCTCGACACGGCAACGACCACGCTGCACGGGCAGGAGACGATCCGGTACACGAACAACTCCCCCGACACCCTGCGGTATCTCTGGTTGCAGGTGGAGCAGAACGCCTTCAAGTCCGGCTCGATGAACTCGTACGTCTTCCCGGCCAATGCGCGATTCGGCGCCCGGGCCTTCGAAGGGGGCGATGTGATCGAGCACTTCGACCAGGTCGTTGGGCTGGGAACGAAGGCCTCGCGCACCCCGCTCAAGACGCGCGTCGAGGGCACTGTCATGAAGGTGGACCTCGCGCACCCGCTGGCACCGGGAGCCGTCACCGTGCTCGACGTGGGGTGGCATTTCCTGATCCCGGATCACGGAGCCGACAGGATGGGCCACGACGGGACGCTGTACGAGATCGCGCAGTGGTATCCGCGGTTGTGCGTCTATGATGACCAGCGCGGCTGGAACACCGAGCCGTACCTGGGGCAGGGCGAGTTCTACCTGGAGTACGGTGACTTCACGATGGATGTCACGGTACCGGCCGGCTACATCGTTGCCGGCACCGGCACGCTGCAGAATGCCGCCGAGGTCCTCACCCCGACGCAGGTCGCGCGACTCGCCAGGGCCGCCAGGTCGGACACTGCTGTCCGGATCATCACCGCCGCCGAGCTCGAGAGCGGCGCCGCGCGGCCGAAGAAGTCAGGCACGCTGACATGGCGCTTCCGCGCGCGCAACGTGCGCGACGCGGTCTTCGCCGCCTCACCAGACTACCAGTGGGACGCGTCCAGCTGGGACGGGCACATGGCGTACGCCTACTACCGGCCCAGCGCCGCCGACCTCTGGAACGAGGCGGCGGACATGTCCCGCATGTCCATCATGGAGTACTCGCAGCGCTGGTTCACCTACCCGTACCCGCAGATCAGCGCGGTGGAAGGACCGATCAGCGGCATGGAGTATCCCATGCTCGCCATGGAGGCGCACAGCAGCGACAAGTACGACCTGTACAACGTCGTCACGCACGAGATCGGCCATAACTGGTACCCGATGATCGTCGGCTCCAACGAGCGGGAGCACATGTGGATGGACGAGGGCTTCAACACGTTCATCAACACGTTCTCGGAGGCGCTGCGCTACCCGGAGAAGGGCGACCAGATGCAGCGCGCCCTGGCAGAGCGGCACGAGGTGGAGTTCTACATGCGGCACGGCCTCGACCAGCCGCTGGAGGTCAATCCCGACCGCATCAACCCGCAGCTGCTCGGCGAGAACGCCTACACCAAGACGAGCGTCGCCCTGCAGCAACTTCGGCAGGAGGTGCTGGGCACCGCCGCCTTCGACGACGCCTTCCGGACGTACACGCACCTGTGGGCCTTCAAGCACCCCACGCCGGAGGACTTCTATCGCACCATGGAGGACGCCAGCGGTCGGCGACTCGACTGGTTCTGGCGCGAGTGGTTCCTCGAGAACCCGCACTTCGACCAGGCCATCGACACCGTCGTGGTGCGGCAGTCCGGCGATTCGGCGCGCGTGACGGTGCGCTTCGTGAACGAGGCCCGCGGCATCGAGCCCATCCGGGTCCGGTTCACCTTCGCCGACAGCACGACGCAGGACGTCGACTACCCCGCCGAGGTGTGGAGCACGAACACGCGCGCGTACGTCCGCGAGTACACGTTCGTGGGCAAGCAGCTCGTGCGCATCGCGCTCGACCCCGACGACCGACTCGTCGACATCGACAGGACGAACAACGTGTGGCCGGCCGTCGCCCCGAGTGCCTCCGGCCGCCAGGGGCAGGACGGCCCGGTGCGCAGGTAGGCGCAGGCAGGCCTCGCGCCATGGCGGAATCGGCGGCAGGCTCCGGTCTGTCTCCTCCCGGCCTGCCGTGAACGCGGGGGCGCGTGCCGATCTCGATGGGAGCGCTTGCCGTGAGTGATGTCGGAGGCCATCGTTGCCGCCTCCGACGCCATTCACTTACCCCAGAGGTCGCATGCGCCGCATTTCCGTGATCCTGCTGCTGCTGCTCCTTCCGCCGGCGCTGCAGGCGCAACGCCTGCGGGACAAGATCGCCGAACTGTTCATTTTCGGGCCGGGTGAGGACCCGCTCTTCCTGGCCGGATCGGCAACGTCGTCGAACCCGGCGTCGATCCGCGCGCATGGCAACCACTTCGTACCGTCGGCGTCGGCGGAGAACGGATCCGTGATCGCGTTCCTCACGTCGGCGATCGGGTCGCGCGTGGCCAACGTTCCCATCGGCGCCACCACCAGCGGCGAGACGTTCCGGTTCGAGGGTGGCGTGCCGGTCAGCACGTCGACCTCGGCGGGACCGATCTTCGCCGAGCGGGCGCAGACCCTGGGGCGTGGACGCGTGCTCGCTGGCGTGAACCAGAGCAACCTCACCTTCACGTCGCTGCGCGGCGTGCCGCTCAGCCAGCTGCACCTGATCTTCACGCACGAGAACGTCGACTACAATGGGTGCGACGCCGACCAGAATGGCGCCGACTGCTCCAAGATGGGCGTCCCGGTCCTCGAGAACGACATCATGCCGTTCACGCTCGACCTCGACATCCACCTTGCGGTGACGTCGTTCTTCCTCACCTACGGCCTCTCGGACAAGGTCGACCTCGGCGTGGTGCTGCCGCTGATGAGCGCCTCGATCTCGGGTCGCAGCGACGCCAGCATCATCCCGTTCGGCGGGCCCACCGCGGCGCACTTCTTTGCCGGCACGCCGGAGAATCCGGTGCTCGAGGCGAGCCGGACGAGCAGCGGTTCCGCGTTCGGGCTCGGAGACGTCGCGGTGCGACTCAAGCTGAACGCGCGGCAGACGCAGACGTCGGGCGCGGCGCTGCTCCTCGATGCGCGCTTCCCCACGGGTGACGCGAACGACCTCCTGGGGTCCGGGCACTTTGCCGCCCGCGCGGTGGCGATCCTGTCGTCGACGTTCGCGGGCGTCTCCCCGCACCTCAACGTCGGCTACCTCTACACCGCCGATCCGCTGCGCAACGACGTGGTGCTGGCGACGGCGGGATTCGACCAGCTCCTCACGCGCGGCCTGACGATGGCCGTCGACGTCGCCAGCGAGCTGCAGGTGGGGACCAGCAAGCTCCTCCTGCCGCAGCCGGTGCACTACGACTCGCCGTTCCAGCGCACGATCAACCCGACGGACATTCCCGACATCCGCGACGACATCATCAACGGTGCACTGGGCTTCAAGTACAGCACGCCGGGGCACGTCACGCTGGTGGCGAACTCGATGTTCCCGCTGAACAATGGCGGGCTGCGCGCGCGCCTGACCTACACGCTGGGGGTCGAGTACTCGTACTGACAGGGAGGCCCGTGGCGCGGGCGCCGCTCAGCGCACCGAGACGATGTGCCAGCGGGTGCCGTCGCGGCGGAAGGTCGCGCTGAAGCTCACGACCTGGTGCTGGGCCTTGCCGTCGGCATCGGCGAAGTCGTACGCGCCCGTCACGTGCGCGGTCGCGTTGGCGCCGTCGATGACAGGCGTGCCGGCGGTGAGCGTCGCCCGCAGGCTCTTCACGGCGTTGAAGAAGCTCTGGAAGCCACCCTGCTGCTCGGCGCTGATGCCCGGGTAGAGGGCCCTGATGCGCGCGATGTCGCGTGCGGTGATGGCACGGGCGTAGTCGCCGACAAGTGCCTCGATCTGCACCGCCGGCGAGGGCGCGGGAGGCTCGGCCCGCGAGGCGTCCCGATCGGGCACTGGCGCGGGCGGCGGACTTGTCGGTGCCGTCACCGGAGGCGCGGCCGCGCGCGCGGTGCTGTCGGCCGCGGCGCGCGTCGCAGCTGCGCTCTTTTCCGCGGCCTGCATTCTCGCGGCGGCGTCCGTGGCGATGCGCTCCGCCTCGCCGAAGGAGACACCGGCCGCGTTGATCGCCGCGACCGCCTCGGCGAACTTGCGGGCGTCGACAAGTCGCCCCGCCGACGCGAGCAGGGAGTCTCCGCTGGCGAGCTGCGACTCGCTCGCTCCGGCGCCAACCGCCCGGGCCCTGGCGTCAAGCGCCGAGCCGCGCACGATCGAGACAATGGCCGACTCGTCAGTGCTCGCGGACGCGGCGGTCGGCGACGGCTGGCGCGGCGGAGTGGTGCGCGTCTCCGCCGGGGGCGCCGTCCGTGTCTCGGGGGTGGACGCGGGTGATCGCGCCGCCTGGCGCCCGGGCGCCGGCGCCGGGGCCGTCGGTGGCGGCGTCACTGCAACCGAAGGAGAATCCGCGACCGTGGCAGGCGGCGCGGTGACGGATTCCACTGCGGTCGTGGCGCCGTGGTGCGCGGCATACCACCACGTGCCTCCGGCGATCGCGATGGCGCCCGCGATCGCGGTACCGATCACGCGGTTGCGCACGGTGCGACTCCGGGACACCGCGGCCGTCGCCGTCGACGGGCGCCGCGGGCTGTGGCGCACCTGCGATGCGATCGTGGCGCTCAGCGACAGCGATTCGGACCCCGCGCCAACAAGCTGGGAGCGGATGCGCGTGAGGTCGTTCGCCATCTCCTGCGCGGACGAGTAACGATCCGCGGTTTCCTTGGCGAGCGAGCGCCGCACGATGGAATCGAGGCCCGGTGGTGCGTCGGGGGCCACGATGGCGAGGGGCGGCGGGTCCTCGGAGACCACCTTGAAGAGCACGTTGTGCAGCGACTCGGCGCCGAATGCCTTCTTGCCGCTCATCAGCTCGTACAGCACCGCGCCCATCGAGAAGATGTCCGTCGCCGCGGTGATCTTCTGGCCGGTCACCTGTTCCGGGGCCATGTAGTTCGGCGTCCCGACCATCACGCCGGTCGCGGTCATCTTCGCCGAGTCGAGGTGCGCCACCCCGAAGTCCATGATGCGCGCGCGCCCTTCGTCATCGATGCGGATGTTCGCCGGCTTGATATCGCGGTGCACGATGCCGTGGCGGTGCGCATAGCTCAGTCCCACCAGCACGTCGATCACGATGCCCAGCCGCTGGTCCATCGACAGCGGGAGCTTCTGCTCGATGAGGGTCTCGAGGTCGACGCCCTCCACATACTCCATTGCGATGAACAGATGCCCGTCGAACTCGCCGAAGTCGTAGATGGTGACGACGTTCGGGTGCTGGAGCGACCCGGCCGACTGCGCCTCCCGCATGAAGCGGTCGCGCAGCTCGGCGTCGCGCGCGATGGCATCGCTCATCACCTTGATGGCGACGCTGCGATTGAGCACCGGGTCGTGGGCTCGATACACGCATCCCATCGCCCCCTCACCCACGAGGTCGACGATCTGGTACTTGCCGATGGCGACGGGAGTGTCCGGCATGTGACGGGGTTCAGGAAAGCGTGCTCGGCGGGACCCAAAGGTGTGACCCCCGCATTGCCGGGGCAACCGTCCGGTGCGCAGGCGGGCCCCGATTCGTCCCGCTGGGTGGGGGACCGCGGCGCCTCGGGGCACGGTGCCGGCCGCCCCGGGTCAGGGCGCGAGCGTGATTTGCCCCGTGACAACGCCCCGCTTTCGCCCCACTGTTAGGGACCTATCCACAAGCATAAACCCACCACACCGGGAGTTCGAGGATGAGGTTTACCGCAACCTCCTGCGCGCTGGCGGTCGCCGCGGCGGGCGTCGTGTTTGCGCAACCCCTCGCGGCGCAGGAGAAAGTCGACGTCGCCACGATCGAGAAGATCAAGGCCGAGGAGATGCAGCACGGCCAGGTCATGGAGATCATGAGCTGGCTCTCTGACGTGTATGGCCCGCGACTCACCTGGTCGCCGAACCTCACGCGCGCCAAGGACTGGGCCGTGAAGCAGATGAACTCGTGGGGGCTCGCCAACGTCCACACCGAGGCCTGGAACAACCCGCCCGGCCTGGGCTGGGAGAACGAGCGGTTCTCGTTCATGGCCACGTCGCCGATGCCGTTCATCATCGAGGGCGTGCCGCGGGCGTGGTCGGCAAGCACCAAGGGCACGGCGACAGGGAGCGCCGTCCTCGTGGACGTAGGCTGCTCTGATGAACTCGAGCAGATGTACGACGGCAAGCTCCACAACGCCTTCGTGCTGGCGGCTCCGCCCGTCGACCGACCGGTGGCGGGTTTCGACCCGACGGCAACCCGTCTGACGGATGCGCGGCTCGCCGAGATGGCGGCCGAGCAGCCGGCGGCCGCGGGTGGCCGCGCGGGCGGACGCGGTGGTCGTGGCGGTACGGCCCCGCAGCGATCTGCCACCTGCCAGCAGCAGTTCACGCGGGACTCGGTTGCGGCGGCCGCCTCGGGTCGTGGCGGCGGACGCGGCGGCTTCTTCGGCGGACGGGGTGGGCTCAACGTGAGCGACACGACGACGATGCGCTGGATGGAAAACCAGGGCGTCGCGGCGGTGCTGCTCGGTGACACCCGCCACGTGGGCGGCGACGTCGGCACCGACAATGGTGCCCCGCGTGTGGCCGGCGCCCCGCAACTGCCGTTCGTGCACGTGGCCGAGGAGACCTACGGTCGCCTGGCGCGCATGCTCGAGAAGAAGGTGCCAGTGACGCTCGAGCTCAACATGCAGAACAAGTTCTTCCCCGAGAACACGAGCTCGTTCAACATCATCGGCGAGATTCCGGGGACCGATCCCCAGCTCAAGGACGAGGTGGTGATGATCGGCGCACACTTCGACTCGTGGCATGGGGGGACGGGCGCCACCGACAACGGTGCCGGCTCCGGCGTGATGCTCGAGGCGATGCGGCTGCTCAAGACGCTGAACCTTCAGCCCAGGCGGACGATCAGGATTGCTCTCTGGACTGGTGAGGAGCAGGGGCTGCTCGGCTCACGGGCCTATGTCGCGCAGCACTTCGGCACCGCCGACGCCAGCGGATTCCACGCGACGCCGGAGCAGGCGAAGCTGGCCGCGTACTTCAACGTCGACAACGGCAGCGGCAAGATCCGTGGCGTGTACCTGCAGGGCATCGAGACCGAGCGGCCGATCTTCGACGCCTGGATGGCGCCGTTCAAGGACATGGGGATGCGGACGCTGACGATCGCGAACACCGGCGGCACCGACCACCTGTCGTACATTTCGGCCGGGCTTCCGGGATTCCAGTTCATTCAGGATCCGCTGGACTACGGGAATGTCACGCACCACACGAACCAGGACGTCTACGAGCGGCTGCAGCCCGACGACATGAAGTTCAACGCGGCGGTCGTGGCGAGCTTCGCATGGCAGGCAGCGCAGCGCGATGCGATGCTGCCGCGGCCTCCGATACCGACCGGCGGACGGGGAGGGCGTGGCGGGGGATTCTAGCCTGGTCACCTTGCGAATCCGCGACGACGAGGGGGCGGCCACGCATGGCCGCCCCTCCGTCGTAGTGAACCCCTCACACCCGGGGGCTCCCCGCGGTACGGCTGTTCGTCAGGGAGCGGCGACCGCGCCAGATTACTGGCCGTGACCCCGACCCTCGTCGCGCTCGTCTTCGCCTCCGCGCTTGCCCACGCGTACTGGAACTTCCTCCTGAAGCGGAGCGCCGGGTCGGAAATCTTCGTTGGCATGAGCAAGGTCGTCGAGGCGGTTGTCTTCGCGCCGTTCTTCTTGCTGCTGGCCTTGCCTGGTATGCCCCGCACGGCGTTCGCGCTCGTCCTCGTCGGCGTCGCCACGGTCGGGGTGCTCGGCAACTACGTGGCGCTCACGATGGCCTATCGCCATGGCGACCTGTCCATCGCGTATCCCGTGTCGCGCGGCGCCACGCTCGTCTTCCTTCCGGTGCTCGCCTGGCTCGCGATCGGGGAGCGACTCAGCGCGCGCGGCATCGCGGGCCTCGTCTGCATCGTCGTTGGCGTCGTCGTGCTGACGCTGCCGTCGCTGACCTGGCGCGCGGTGCGGGACCTGCAATCGCACCTGCGGCATCGCGCCGTGCTGTGGGCGCTCACGGTAGCCCTCACCAACGCGGTCTTCACCCTGTGGGACAAGTTCGCGCTGCGCACCCTCGCCCCGTTCACGTACATGTACGCCTACACGATGCTGACAGCGGCGGCGTATTCGACCTATGTCTGGACGCGCCACCCGCGCGCGGCCATTGCGCACGAGTGGCGGACGAAGGGCTGGGCGATAGCGCAGGTCGGAATCCTGAACACGTTTTCGTACCTGCTCATCCTGTTCGCGCTGCGGTCCGGTGTGTCGAGCTACGTCATCGGCTTCCGCCAACTCAGCATTGCCGCCGGCGTTGTGCTCGGATGGCGCTGGCTCGGCGAGCGTCTGACCTTGCCGCGACGCATCGGCGTCACCCTGATCGTCGCCGGATGCGTGCTGGTGGCGATCGCCGGGCGTTAGGTCTGGCGCCGAGGCCGATCGCGGAATGTCGCGTGGTGGTCGCGCGCCGCTCCACTCCGCGAGCCGCCGCGGCCCCCCGCGTCAAGCCCGCGGACTCAGCCTACCGCTTGGTCCAGACCACGATCGCCCGGGCGATGTTGTCCATCGGTTGGCGCGCTGACTCCGCCAGTGGCACCGATCCGAGCCGGCCGCCGTTGATGTGCAGCGACGGCTGCAGTCCCGTCTTGCGACTGCTCGACGGCAAGGGGACTGACCCGTTGCCGCATGGCAGCCCCTGCGGCCAGCGTTCGAGCAGCGTGTTGGTGTAGTCCTGGCCCAGCCCGTACACCTCGACGGCCTCGACCTCGCCCGCGCTCAGTTCGTTGACAGTCATCCCAGGCTTCGGCGCGCCATTCACGAAGATGCAGGTGATGCTGTCGACCACGATGAGGTTCGACTTGAGGAACGAGGTCGTGTAGCGCAGCGCATCCTCGAGGATCATCCCGTAGTGCCCGGCGAATTCCTGGCGGGGGACCACCGCCGACCGGCTGCCGCGGCGCCGCGAGCGCGAGTCGAAGTCGGCCAGCGCCGCCGCCATCTCGTTCCGCCCGCCGGCGTTGTCGGCGGTGTCGAGGGCCGGGGAGATCTCCACCGCCCCGTCGTGTGGAATGAAGACCGAAAGCATGCGCGTCTGGTATCCCTTCCGCTGCACGTTGACGACGTACGCCCCTTCCTTCACGCCGGGGAAGTTGAACGCACCCTTGTCGTTCGTCTTCGCGCTGGCGCGGGCGCCGACCACGTCGACAACCGCACCCTGCAGGGGATGCAGGTCCGTGTGCGAGACGACGGTGCCGAAGATTCCCGTGCGCGTGGCACGAATGGCAACGGTGTCGAGCTCGGTGATCGCGATCGACTCCATGAAGACGTCGATCTCCAACCCCGCGTCGGGCACGTCGATGGTCTGCTCGCTGGCCCGATACCCCACGTGGACGACGCGCAGGACGTGCGCGCCCCGCGAGACCTTCGACAGGCGGAACTTGCCGTTGGCGTCGGTGGTGACGCGCTGGGCATAGTCCGACGGATCGATCACCACGATCGCGTTGTCGAGGGGACGCCCCTGTTCGCCCCGGACCGTGCCGGAGACATTGCCGGGACGTGCCTGGGCGTGCGCGGCAGCGGGGAGCGCCCCGGCCACGAGGACGGTCGCGACCGCGACGAATGCCGGGAGCCGGTGCATGCGAGTCATTTTTCAAGCTGACACCGGTGACCCGGTGCCGCAACGCTTCGCGCCGCCCCACGGTGGTTCGCGGGGCGGCGCGTCCAGACGTTCAGGGCTTCATCGGGGGCGGCGCCGGGACGTCGTCCCAGTTGATAATCGCGTTGAAGACCATGTTGAACTCGCCGTGGTTCTGCCAGCGGTACACGGGATTGTTGGCGAACATGATCACGCGCCCCTTGCCGTTGTAGGCATTGGGGACGTCCACCGCGAAGGCGCGACCCTTGAGGTTGTCGGCACCCTCCATGTTGCCGCTGAGCACCGATTCATCACCGCCAACGTACTCGGCCAGCACGTTGGCCTGGTCGGCCACGCCGACGCGGAAGACCTGCGATCCCTGGCCGTACTTGATCGGAAAGATCGTGCTGGCGTAGCCGTAGAAGACAGGGTGCTCGGGGCGCGTGATCCTGGCCTGGATCAGCGGCTTCTGTGCGGTGACGCCCTGGGGTGACTCGAGATCGATCGTCCGCGCCAGGCCGAACTCGATGGGGAAGTGCACCGCCTGGAGCGTGGTGATGAGCGTGCCGCCGGCCTCGAGGAAGGCGTCGATCGCCTTGACGCCGGCCTCGCCGAATCCCCCGCTCATGTCGTCGGTCGATCCGTACTCCCCCAGGAACTTGTACTTCGCGCTCTGCTGGTAGGGCTGCGGGCGGGCCGCCGGTTCCGCCAGCACGGCCGCCCTGTTGATGTTCTGCGCCGCCATCACGATGACATCGTAGTCCTTCTGCAGGTTCCCCTGCGCCACCCGTTCCTTGAAGATGAGGTCGTACGGGATGCCGAACTTGTCGAAGGTGAAGCGATACCAGCCGAGCTCCTGCGTGCCGCTCCACTGCGAGTAGATCGCCACCCGGGGCACGTCGGCGTCATGCTCGGGCACCGCGGGCAGGGAGCTCAGTGCTGCCGCGGTGAGGCCGAGGGATGTCGCCGCCTCGCGCGCGGCCTGCAGGTCCGCCGGGGAGCCGGTGACGACGAACGACCCGGCGGGGAAGGTGTCGTTCCCGGCCACGAACTGCTGCTCCGCCACCCGCATCGTCAGGTTCTTCAGGCGGTAGCGAAACGTGATCATGTTGTTGGAGCCGTAGTGGGCCACGGCGAGGCCGGCGGACCCCGTGCCGTCCACCGTCCCGCGCACCACCGCGGTGTCCACCGGCGTCACCCGCGCGCCCAGCACCGCCTTGTCGTCGATCTCCTTGACGTCGACGTTGAAGGCATAGCCCATCGACCAGCCGCTGTCGTCGTACGTCGAGAGGGCGGGGTCGGGATAGTCCTGTCGCTCGAGGAAGTTCTTGGCCAGCCGGCCGTAGGGCTGGTCGAGCTTGATCACGTACGAGCCCACGGGATAGGCGACCGAGTCGAGGGTGATCGGCGCCGAGAGCCTGCCGATCTCGATGCCCTGGGCACGGAGGATGTTCAGCAGCGTGGCGACCTTCGTCATGTCGCGCTGCACGGGGAAGACGTAGCCGTAGGGCGCCTTGGTGCGCCCGTCCTCCAGCGAGTTCCGGGTCTTGATGTAGAAGTTCTGCACCACGAGGTTCGGGAACATCGCGGTGAGCTGCAGCGCCGACAGGACCCCCGTCTCCATGTAGTTGGTGTTGTTGCGCCGCGAAAACGTCTGTACGGCGTTAGGCGGGATGGGGATGCCGCGGTACCACTCGCGCGGCTGCCCGCCGCCGCGACCGGTGGGGATGCTGCTGCCGCGACCCCTCCCGCCACCGCCGCCCCCACGCGCGGCGCCGGCCCCACGTCCGAATGGCGCGCCGCCGGCACGACCACCGGAGGTGGTGTCACTGGCGCCGCCACCACGGGCCCCCCGTCCGCCACGACCTCCGCGTCCAGCCGCGGTGCTGTCGCCGGCCGCGCCGCGTCCGCCCCGTCCACCACCGGCGCCGCGCCCGCCCGCCGACGGCTCCGGCGCGTCGACGCCGGACTGGGTCTCGTACATCCGCATCATGCCGTTGTGGTTGTACGCCACCGAGCCCAGGTAGCCCGGCGACCAGCCATCCATGAACGCGTGGGTGTACACGCCCGGCATGCCCCACTTCGTCATCTGCTCCAGCTCGTAGTTGGAGAAGAACGGCAACTCGGCGAACAGGATGGGGTCGAGGTTCGGGTTCTGTGGCGGGCCGCCGCTGTACGTGTACATCAGCGCCTGCGCCTCGTGCAGGTCGTGCAGGATGGGCGGATGCGCCGTGAAGTACCAGTCGGTGATCGCGCGCATCGACATCTGCGAGAGGTTGATGTCGCGGTTGTTGTCGTGATAGACGTACTTGCCCCAGTACGGGAGGCCGCCGATCAACCCGCCGCGTCCGCCACCCCCGCGCCCACCTGTTGCCGCTGCCCCGGCGCCCCCGCGACCGGCGCCTCCGCGGCCGGCACGCCCGCCGCCGGCGCTGCTGTCGCGAGCGCTGCTGTCGCGAGCAACTTCGGCCGCCACCTCGAGCCCACGGTAGAACCAGTCGACGTTGCGGTCGCGACCGTCAGGCTCCGCCGCCGGCGTGATCGACACGTAGACATTGTCGCGGATCTGCGTGACAAGCGGCGAGGTCTCCGTCGCCAGCCGGTACGCCAGCTCCATCAGCATCTCCGATGGCCCGGTCTCACCGCTGTGCAGTCCACCGATCAGGTGGTAGTGTGGCTTGGTGTTCGCGATGAGATCGCGCACCTGTGCGTCGGAGAGCCCGCGCGGGTCGGCGATCTTTGCCAGGTTCGCCCGATTGTGCGCCAGGTTCTTCAGGTTTTCCTCGGACGACACCCACACCACCACCAGCTCCCGTCCCTCGTCGGAGTGCCCGATCGTCTCCACCTTCACGCGCGGCGTCGCCTTCTCCAGCGCCCGGTAGTACTTCAGGATGTCCGCGTAGTAGGTGAGCTTCCGCGGCGCGCCGATATAGTAGCCAAGCACGTCCTTCGGCGAAGGGATGCCGGCCACTTTTGGGAGGTGGTCCACGAGCGGGCTGCCGTAACGCGGCTCGGTCGTCCACGCCGCGTAGTCCTTCGCGAACTCCGCATCCTGCGCCTGCTTCGGGTCCCGTGTCTCGGTGACCATCTGCTGCGCGGGAAGGCCCGACGTTGCGGCAATCAGCAGCGCAGTGCCCAGGACCAGGTTGGACGATCGACGTGCGAGCGTGCGGCCGACTCTCATCGGGAATGCTCCTTCAGCGGATGATGCGGGACAGCCGCCGGGCGCAGCGCGCGACGGTCGGCCGGTCCTTGCGTGGAAAACGCGGGAGTGCATGCTGGCGGGATAGCTTACTCCCTGCGGCGCGCGGCGACCAGACGCGGGCAGGACCCGTCGAGGGCGGCGACATCCGGGCCGCGTGTCCCATCCCCGTACGCGACGAGGGAGCGCCCGCCATTGCGGACGCTCCCTCCCCGTGCATCGAGCGGCTGCGCGGTCCGCGCCGTGGCGCGGAACCGCGTCGTGCCTATCCGCCGACGCGGAGGTTCACCACCGCGTTGGCCCGGTTCCCCTGCGTATCGCTGGGGCGGTTCACCTGCAGGCTGATGTAGTCGCCCTTGTGGAGGCGGCCAAGCACCTGCTGCAGGTCGTCGATGCTCCCGACGCTGGTCCGCGGACGCGGGTACAGCACCTCGGTGATGATGTCACCGGATGCGAGCTCGCCCTCGGCGGCGCCTCCCATGGCGACGTCGGTGACGACGACTCCATGAATCGACGAGGGAATGTTGTGCTGTTGCGCGACGTCGGGTGTCAGCGCCTCGAGCGTGATGCCGAGCGCCTTCGACGCCGTGGTCCCGGCGCCGTTGTTGCTGCTGCCGGAGCGATCGCCGTTGTCCGCCGCGACGTTGCCGCCATCGGTCGGGGCCTCGGCGAGCTTCACCGTGAACGTCTCGGGTGTGCCGTAGCGAGTTGCCTTGAGCGTGATGGTCTCGCCGGGCTGGTGCTCGCGGATGATGCGCTGGAGCTCGGCCACGCGGTTGACCGGCCGGCCGTCGATCGAGGAGATGATGTCGCCGGGCTGCATGCCCGCGCGCTTCGCCGGGCTGTCGTCCGCCGGGCTGAAGTCCTCGACCTTCACGCCGGCGATGTGATCGAGCTTTGCCACCGCGGCATCGGCCTGGGAGACCTCCCCGACCAAGGCACCGAGGATGGCGCGCCGCACGTGACCATGCGCGATCAGGTCGCTCATGACGGTACGGGCCAGCGAGATGGGAATGGCGAAGCCGTAGCCGGTGTAGGTGCCGGTGGGACTGTCGATGGCGCTGTTGATGCCGATGACGTCGCCGTCGAGGTCGACAAGCGGCCCACCGGAGTTGCCCGGGTTGATGGCGGCGTCGGTCTGGATGAAGTCCTGGATGGCGTAGCGGTTGCTGTTGAGGTCGCGCAGCTCATTGGAGCGCCCCTTGGCGCTGACGATCCCGGCCGTCACCGTGAAGTTGAGCTGGAGCGGGTTGCCGATGGCGAGCACCCAGTCACCGACCCGGGTGGTGCTGTCGTCTCCGAGCGGCACCGTCGGCAGGTTGGTGCCGTCGATCTTGAGCACCGCAACGTCGGTCTGCGGGTCATGCCCCACGATCTTGGCGTCGAAGGTGCGACGGTCGGGCAGGCCCACGGTGACGTGCTGGGCGCCGTCCACGACGTGGTTGTTGGTGAGGATGTAGCCATCCTTGGAGACGATGAATCCCGAGCCGCCGCGCATCTGCGGCTGGGCCTGGGGGGTGCCGAACTGGAAGAATCGCTCCATCTGTGGCGGCTGGGCGCCGTTGGGATTCTGCGGATTCTCGAAGAAGCGCCGGAATTGCTCCGGCAGCTGCGGCTGGCGGTCCTGCGGCGAGCGCGCCTGTGGCTGCGCGTCGTCCTCGGCCGTGATGGAGACGACGGCCGGCGTCACTCGTGCCGCGACGGCGGCGAAGCTGTTGGGTGGAGAGGCGAGCGGCGTGGCGGACGGTGCCGCCGTACCGACGGGTTCGGCTGATGCCGAGCGAATGCCGTGCATCGAGGCGGTGAAGAAGAGACCTGCGGCAAACGCGGCGACCGCCACCGCCGCGATGCGCGTTCGCTGTAGCGTAGAGGACATTGCGATGCTCCTGGAATGCGTGGGACATGAAGTGAGACCCACGCCGCGCGAAAAATGTTTCCGCGGCGTTCAACCTCGGCGCAAAGATCAATGAGAGATAAATGCGCGTGCCTGACGCGGGCTCGTCGCGACGGCACGTGGTCAGGCATCGCCCCGGCCACGGCCCCCGGCGGACAACGGCGTTAGGCGGCGAGCCGTGCCGGCGCCGACCTTCAGCGGCGGCCGGTGCCCTTGCGGATCGCGTTGCGCCCGAACTTCTCCCGCAGGGCGTCCACGGCCTCGCTCAACCGGCGATCGCGCTCGGTATCCTGCGGAGCGGTCGACTCGGCCGCCAGGAGAGGGAGCTGGGTGTCGCCCTCCTCGCGCACGAGCCCGGAAAGCGCCACGCCAATGAGACGCGCCGGAACGCCGCGCGCCTTGCGCAGCCGCCGCAGGAGCTGATGGGCGGAGAGCAACACCGGGCGATCGGCGGAGACTGGCTCCGGCAGGGTGCGACTCGCCTGGCGGTCGCGGAAGTCGGCGTCGCGGATCCGCACCGAGACCGTGCGGGCGCGGAGGCCCTTGGAGCGCAGCTCGCTCGTGGCGCGGTCGACGAGCGACGCGAGCTTTTCGCCGAGGGTGGCGTCGTCGTCGACGTCGCGCGAGAAGGTGTCATCGCGGCTGATGGAGCGGGCGTCGCCGGATCGCTCGACGGGTGACCGGTCGCTCCCCCGCGCCCTGTCGAAGAGCCATCCGCCCTCGCGCTTACCGAACCAGGCGTCCAGTTGTGCGCGGTCGTGGCGGAGCACGTCGTCGACGCGATGGAGCCCGAACCGGGCAAGGCGTTCCTGGAATCGCGGGCCGATCCCGTGCAGCTCGGCCAGGGCGAACTGTCGCATGAAGGCCGCTTCGTTGCCAGGAACAACGATGTGCACCCCCTCGGGAAAGCGTGACTCGTCAGGCGCGAGGCCCGCCGCCGCCGGCTCCGAGGGCGACGACGGCTTGGCCAGCCCGGCCGCGAGCTTGGCGACGAACTTCGACGTGCCGCCTCCCACCGAAACCTTGAGGTGCGTCGCCTGGCGCACCGCCTCGCGAATGCGTCGCGCCGTCTCCGCGAGCGGCTCGTCGTTGTACAGCCGCTCGGTGCCGGCCATGTCGAGATAGAACTCGTCGCTCGATGCCTGCTCCACGATGGGTGTGAACGTCTCGAGGGCCGCGCGCATCTCCCGGCCCTTCTCGACGCACGCCTCCATGGGAACCGGCACCACCATGGCATTCGGACAGAGTCGAACGGCGCGTGCCATCGGCATGGCCGAGTGGACGCCGAAGCGGCGCGCCTCGTACGAGGCCGACGTCACCACGCCACGTCCCTCGGCCGATCCCCCGACGAGGAGCAGGGGGGCCTTGCCCGCGCCTTCGGGATCGACGAGGCGTGCCACCGCCACGTAGAACGCGTCGGCGTCGGCAAGCAGGATCCTGCGGGGTGCCGCCATGCAGTCGAATCTACCGCATGCTGCCGGAACGACGCAGCGCCGCCGGCCGCAAGGGCCGACGGCGCCGGTGAAACTCGCGCGTCGCGAACCGGGGTGGGGACCTACATCACGCCGAGGTTCTTCTTGAGGAAGGCGATGGCCTTGGGCCAGGCGTCCTTCGCCGCCGTGAGGTTGGGCGTCCTCGTGCCCTCGTTGGCCGCGTTCGTCGGGTCGTCCTGCGCGCGCATGAAGCCGTGGATGGCACCGTCGTAGTTGATGCCCACGTAGTCCTTGCCAAGGCGCTTCATTTGCGTCTCGATGTCAGGCATCGCGGCAGAGATGCGGGCATCCCGCGAGCCGCTGAAGAGCCTCACCGGAACGCGGATCTTCGCCAGCGAGTCGGAATCAATCGTCGCCGGGACGGCCGCCTGCGTCGCCGTTGCCGGCGAGCCGCCGCTCGTGTAGGGCGTTCCATAGAACGCCACTGCCGCCGAGAAGCCGCTGACGCCTTCGTTGATGGCGTAGCCCCAGCTCGTCGAGCCGCCCCAGCAGAATCCCATGATGCCGTACTTCTGCGTGGCGGCCGGCAGCATCATGGCGTAATTCGCCGCGGCCGTGACGATCCGGTTCTTCTCGGCCGCGTCGACCCCGCGAATCATCTGTGTGGCGGTCTGGCTCGGCAGCTCCTCCGTGCTTGGCCCGCCGCGCACGCGCGACAGGAAGTCGGGGGCGATCGCGATGAAGCCCTCGGCCGCCGCCTGGTCGGCGACGCTGCGCGCCCACGTCGACAGGCCGAAGATCTCGTGGATGATGACGACCACAGGTGCCTTCGTCTGGCTGACCGGATAGACCAGCCAGGCCATGATGGAGTCGGGTGAGCCGGGAGCGGACGGGAACTTCACCCACTCGGCGTGCCGGGGACTGGCGGCCAGGCGCGCCGGCGCCGACGCGTTGCTGGCCGGGAGTCCCGGCGTGCCCTGCCATCCGGCCGGCATCGACCCACGCACGGACTCGGGCGGATTCATGTCGGCGGCGCTCATCTGCGCCATGTGGTCGTCGGTGGCCGCCGCCGATTGCGGCAGCTGCCGTTGCACGGCACATCCCGCTGTGCCAGCCAGGCAAAGCACGAACAGGCGACGGATCATCGGAGCCCCCCCATCGAGTTGATGGCGGGAAATGTGCCGCCGGGTGAGCGGAGCCGGAAGCGCCCGGACAGAGGTCGTGACCGCGCTGGCGCTCCGGAGCGGTCAGTTTTCGGTGCGCAACGCCGCCATCGGACTCACGTGCGACGCCTGCCAGGCCGGGATCGCCGAGGCGGCAACGGTGACTGCCAGCAGCAGGTGCGTCCTGGCTTTTGCGCGACTGGCCCGCCACGCCCTCACGCCGCATCTTGCCGGCATGCCTGTGCGGGGACGTTCACGGCTGACCTGGCGCGCCCTTGGGCTGGCGCTCGTCGCTATCGGCGCGAGCGGGGCGGGCGCGCAGTCGCTGGTGAACCGCTACGTTCGTGCGACGTTTGGACCGCACGGCCTGACAGGCATCACCGATGTCACCGGGCGACGCACCTTCCGCCTCGCGGACGGCTTCTCGATCGCGCTCGACGACACGGTCCTCGCCAGTGCCTCGCTGCCGGTGCCCCGGCGCGAGACAGCTGGCGGAGTCGTCCGCTATCACTGGCACGCCGGAAGCCACGATCTCACGCTCGAGTACGAGCTGAGGCCGGAGTGGCATTTCGTGAGCAAGCGACTGCTCGTGTCCACGACAGGCAACGCGCGCTTCCACGTGCGCGACATCGCGGTCATTGCGGCGCATCTCGAGGAACAACCGAGCGGCGACTTCGTACCCGGCAGCGCGCGGCCAGTACTCCAGACGGCTGACTACGGCATCGCGCTGCGCTTCGCGGATGCGCACGGGCTGCTCGTGGTGGCACAGAACCCGTTCCTGCACGTGACGCGAAACGCGGCCGACCTGAACGTCAGCTACGCACCGGACATGGACTGGGATTCCGCATGGGGCGATTTCGCGTCCGATCGCGCACTGATCGCGCCCGTCCGCCTGACGGGCCATCGGATCCCGGCCACGATGATCCCCGAGTGGCGCATGGCGGCGACGGATACGACCCCGGGCCTCGATGACGCCGAGGTGGCCGCATTCACGTCGATGGTGCGCGCGTTCCTTGTTCACGAGCCCACGAAGCCCATCAACGTCTTCGTCGGCTGGACGGCGAACGACTACCAGATCGACGTCGGCACGCCAACCGGCCGCGCCGAGTACAAGCGCCTGCTCGACAGGGCGGCCGAGGTCGGTGCGCAGTACGTGCTCTATGCCCCGTCGAACTCCGCCCTGTCGCGGCGCGAGGAGAGCGTGGACGACTGGAGCTGGGAGCACGTGCTCTGGCTCGGCCTGGGCCAGAAGATCCGCCGGGCGGAATGGGACCCCACGTCGTCACCGGTTCCGGCCTCCGTCCAGGAGATGCTGGAGTATGCGCGCACGAAGGATCTGCGCCTCCTGGCGTACGTCTACCCGGTCATGCCATTCGCACAGGACACGACGTGGCTGGTTCCGGGCCGGAATCCGCAGCGCAGGAACGCGAGCCTCGGCAGCCGGGCGCTCCAGGACTGGCTGATCGATGAGCTCGTCCGGTTCCACGATCGCACCGGGATCGCCGGCTATTCGTTCGACCACACCTTCCTCACGTACGAGGGGAGCAGCCGGTACGCGCAGTGGTATCGGCTGGCGACGCGTGATGGAGGAACTGCGGCGGCGCATTCCGGACATCGTGATCGACGGGCGCCAGCAGTATCACCTCTACGGCCCGTGGAGCTGGCTGGCGGGGAGCTACCCGCATCCCACGTTCAACGACGAGCAGCCGGAGAGCTTCACGCCGTTTCCGGGACTCCACTTCGACAAGGTCTCGGCCGACCGCGAGCGCTACACCGCGTACCGCTACCGGAACTACGAGTTCGCGCCCAGCGAGATCGTGCCGGGCTACATGACGCACCAGACATCGCGCTCGGCCGACGACGGCGAGATGCCCTCGGTGCGGACGAACGACAGGGGCGTGGTGCTCACCTCGTTCCGCGCCCGTGACTGGGACTACCTCGGCTGGAAGTATTCGGTGCTCTCGTCGGTTGCCGTGGGCGGGTGGAACAACGTGATTGACATGATTCCCGCGCGTGACAGCGCCGAGTTCGCCGCTTTTTCTGACGACGACAAGAAGTGGTGGCGCGGTATGCTCGCATGGGCGGCACAGCACGCCGACTTCTTGCGTCGCACCCGGACGATTCTGGGGCAGCCGGCGCTCGGCCGGATCGACGGGACCGCGGCGTTCATGGGCGACCGCGGGTTCGTCTTCCTGTTCAATCCGAATTCCCGTCGGCTCGATGCGCAGTTCCGACTCGACAGCAGCATCGGACTGGCCGGACGCGGCCGGTTCGAGGTAAGGGAGCTGTATCCACTTTCCGGGCGGCGGCTGGCGAAGCCCGTTGATGGTTTCTGGACCGCAGGCGACCCGGTGCCGATCACGATGGATGGGCAGTCGGCACTCATGCTCGAGGTGACGCCGGCGCCGGCTGGCGTCTCGCCGCCGATGCTGTTCGGGGCGCCGGGAAGCGCGAGCCTGTCGGGAGGCGTGCTCGACCTGCGCGATGTACGCGGGGAGATTGGGACCCGGGCGCGTCTCGTCGTCGTGGTGCCGGCGGGATCGACGGTGCGCGCCGCGCGCGTCAACGGGACCGACATTCCGGTGATGCAGCGCCAGGGCAACGCCGTCTCAATTGATGTCGGCTTTGCAGGAGAGCGCTTCGGTACTCTCCAGGCGCTCGCGTCGTACGACAGCACGTTTCGCGGTGGCCAGCTCGCGGGCTCGTTCCGCATCCCGAAGCGCATCTTCGACCAGCTTGCCGCGCGGCGTCGGGCGTGGCCGATTCCGTGGACGTCCGAGGACTATCGGACGACCTGGCTCGCCCCGGAGCGACTGTTGCTGTACGTGCAGATCGCGGAACCCGACGACCGGTGGGAGGCCCGCCTCACGATCGATGGGCGGCCGGTCGAGCTCCGCAAGGCGTATTCGTCGGTGCGGCCGGTCCGGCACGATTTCGTGGGGTTCTACGCCGACCTTTCGCTCCTCGACCCCGACCGCGAGTATCGATTCACGCTCGACCTGCCGGCGCTCGGGCCCGGCCAGTTCCAGGGGCTCTTTGTCGAGAATGTCGAGCCGGAGTACACGACCGCCATCGTCCCGCCGCGCTGAACCGGTGCGGTGCCATCGCCGGGAGGAATCGTGAAGACCCTCGCCCTCATCGTGTCTGCAGTCACGCTGGTCCTGGCGGATGGCGCGCCCTCGGCGCGTCCCGCCGCGGTCCATGACAACGGCCTGGCCCGCACGCCGCCGATGGGCTGGAACAGCTGGAACCACTTCGGCTGCAACGTGAGCGACTCGCTCATCCGCGGCATCGCCGACGCCATGGCCGCAAACGGAATGCGCGATGCCGGCTACAAGTACCTCACCATCGACGACTGCTGGCAGGTGGCGCGCGACGCCAGGGGAGTCATCGTGGCCGATTCGGCGCGATTCCCGCACGGGATGAAGGCGCTGGCCGACTACGTGCACTCGAAGGGGTTGATGTTCGGGATCTACACCGACGCCGGCCGGAAGACGTGCCAGGGGCGTCCGGGGTCGTATGGATACGAGGAGATCGACGCCAGGACGTACGCCTCCTGGGGTGTCGACTACTCCAAGGTCGACTGGTGCAACGCCGAGGGCATCGACGCGCGCGCCCAGTATGCAAAGATCCGCGATGCCTTTCTGCACTCCGGTCGGCCGATCGTCTTCAGCATCTGCGAGTGGGGCCGGAACCAGCCGTGGCAGTGGGCGCCGGCGACGGGTAATCTCTGGCGCACCACCGGGGACATCTCGGACCGCTGGAACAGCCTGCTCAGCATCGTGGACCTCAACGCCCAGTACGCCGCGGCCGCGAGGCCGGGCGCCTGGAACGACCCCGACATGCTGGAGGTCGGCAACGGCGGCATGACGAACGACGAGTACCGCGCCCACTTCAGTCTCTGGGCCGTCATGGCCGCGCCGCTCATCGCCGGCAACGACCTGCGCGAGATGCTCGGCGACTCGCGCCGGGCGCGCGCCACGCGCGACATCCTGCTGAACACCGAGGTAATCGCCGTCGACCAGGACTCGCTGGGTGTCCAGGGAATGATCGTCCAGGACTACCCGCCCGAACTGCAGGTCTGGGTGAAGCCGCTGGCCGACGGGTCGAAGGCCGTGGTGCTGTTCAACAGGGCGTCGGTCCCGACCTCAATGAACGCCAACTGGGATCGCATCGGCATCGAGACGAAGCAGGCGCGGGTGCGCGACCTCTGGCAGCACAACGACGCCGGCACGTTCGCCGATCGCTACACGGCCACGGTGCCATCGCACGGCGTCGTCATGCTCCGCGTGACGCCCGTGTCCGGCTCGTGACCGAACGCGGGTCGGCGCGGCCGCGGCTCGTTATTGCGTGACGCCGAACGTGTAGATCGTTTGCGTCCGGTATTCCTCGCC
Source organism: uncultured Gemmatimonadaceae bacterium (assembly GCA_963761075.1). Lineage (GTDB taxonomy): Bacteria > Gemmatimonadota > Gemmatimonadetes > Gemmatimonadales > Gemmatimonadaceae > CAVXFN01. The sequence goes on along the minus strand of CAVXFN010000004.1, from coordinate 3,062,366 downwards.
CGGTCGCAGGATCGTCGAGGGGAACGACGGTTCGTTCGGCGAGTCGGGGAAGTGCTGCGTCTCGAGGCAGAACCCGAAGCGCCGCTGGTAGACGTGGCCGTGCTTTCCGGTGATCGTGCCGTCGAGGAAGTTGCCGGTAGTAGAACTGCACGCCGGGCTGCGTCGTGGAGACGTCGAGCGTGCGGCCGGTGGTCGGCTCCTCGACGTGCGCGGCGTGCACGAGTCCGGGGCCGGTGCGGTTCAGCACGAAGTTGTGATCGTAGCCGCCGGCGTTCTTCAGCTGGACGTCGTCCTCCTCGATCCGGGCGCCGATCGGCGTGGCCGCGCGGAAGTCGAACGGCGTGCCCGCGACAGGCGCCAGCACGCCGGTGGGGATCAGCGTCGAATCGATCGGCGTGTAGCGGTCGGCGTCAATCGTCACCAGGTGCGTGAGCACGTCCCCAGCGCCGTCCCCCGCCAGGTTGAAGTAGGTGTGCTGGGTCAGGTTGACCGGCGTTGCCTTGTCCGTCGTCGCCAGATAGTCGATCACCAGCTGGTTGCGGTCCGTCAGGGTGTACGTCACCTCCGCCTGCAGCGTGCCGGGGTATCCCTCCTCGCCGTCGGCGCTGATGTAGCGGAAGTGCACGCCGACGCCTGACGAGTCACGGAACGGCGTGCCGTGCCACAGCACCTTGTCGAAGCCCTTGAGCCCGCCGTGCAGGGCATTGGGGGCGTTGTTGATGGCCAGGTGGTACGTCGCCCCGTCCAGCGTGAAGGTGCCGCGCGCGATCCGGTTGGCGTAGCGGCCCACGATCGCACCGAAGTACGGCGTCGTGGCGAGGTATCCGCCCAGGCTGTCGTAGCCGAGCACGATGTCCCCCGGCGCGCCGGTGCGGTCGGGCGTGCGCAATGACACGATGATGCCGCCGTAGTCCATGGCGCGCAGCTCGACGCCATGCGCATTCGTGAGGGTGAAGAGGTGGACCGAGTCGCCGGTGGGCAGCACGCCGAAGCCGGACTCGTCCACGCTGGCGGTGCCGGCCGACGCCTTGTCCGCCTTCATGCACGCCGCGGGAGCGAGGACGGGAAGGGCGAGCGCGAGCAGCGCCGCGCGACGGCATCGGGAAGTGCGCATGGAGTCACCGTTCGATGACGTCGATGAGGCCGACGTCGATGAATTGCCCGCCGCGCGTGTTGTGCGCGTGGACGGCGATTGTGTTTCGGCCGGCGTGCAACGCCGCTCGGGCCGCGCCGGAGAGGGACACGACGGCATAGCCCGAGAGATAGCCGGTGACCTGCGCCGCTTGGACCCCGTTGATGAACACCTCGGCATCCTCATCGTGGTGCAGGAGCAGCTGCGGCGCCGAGGGCAGCGCGGCGATCGTGAACTCGCCGCGCAGCCAGATGTCAGGCGATTCCCAGGTTGTCCCGATGCGCGCGCCGGGCGTGCCGGTGGTGCCGAAACCGCCCACGCCCGTGGTCCACATGGACGCATCGAAGCCGGGTGATGGCCAGTCGGGTGGCGGGGCGGTCATGGTGAAGCGCCACGGTCGCCCGTTGACTCGGGAGGTCGCCAGGACGTCGCGGACGACAGGTGGGGTGTGCAGGAGGGCATGCAGGTGCGGCGCATCCGGGGGGAGCTTCACGACTTCCCGGTCATAGGTCATGATGCCGTTCACCTCGGTCTCGACGTCGGTGGTCTGCGTATACACCGCCGCTGAGAGCCCGGCGCCGACGAGGATTCGCAGCTCTCCCAGTCGCGATCGGTACGCCTCGCCGAGCGAATCGAGCGAGGTGAACGTGCGGTAGCCCCAGTTCCGCTCGTCGAGCCAGGTGTGTCCGGCCAGCGGGAGGCCCAGTCCCCCGAACTCGCCGAGCACGGCCGCGCGCATGGAGTCCGTTGCCGGGATCGCCGGGCCGGGATACTGGTGTTCGTCGGTCACCGATCCGACGCCGGCGTCGGTCCAGCCGCTGGCGTTGTCGACAAGTCGGCCGGGATCGTAGGACTGCAGCCACGAGACATATCGCGCGGTCTCGTGCTGTCCCCATCCCTCGTTGAACGGCACCCACATCACGATGGAGGGATGGTTGCGCCGCGCATCGACGACGTGCCGCAGCTCCTCGGTGAACTCCTGGCGTGAGGTGTCCGTGCGGTTGTCGCCGCTCGGCATGTCCTGCCAGACGAGCATCCCCATCGAGTCACAGAAGAAGTACCAGCGCTCCGGCTCGACCTTCACGTGCTTGCGAATCAGGTTGAAGCCCAGGCGCCTGGTGGTCTCGATGTCGAACCGGAGGGCGTCGTCGGTTGGGGCCGTGTACAGGCCATCCGGCCACCACCCCTGGTCGAGCAGGCCGTACTCGAAGAGCGGCGCGCCATTGAGAAAGAGACGCGGGACGCCGGCGCGGTCATGCGCCACGGCAATCTTGCGCATCCCGAAATAGCTGGCGACCGAGTCTCCGCTCGCCAGCCGAACCCGGAGGCCGTACAGGAACGGAGCGTCCGGCGACCATGCCTTGACACGTGGAAGCCGCAACCTGATCGGCGCGCCGGGGCGCCCCTCGCCCCGCGCCACCGCCGTCCCGCCGTCGAGCGCGGTCACCAGCACGTTCTCCGTCGCCGCCGTTCCGGTCGTCGACACGGTCACGGTGACGGTGGACGAGTCGAGGTCGGGAACGATGTGCAATCCGGAGACGAACGCCGACGGCACCGACTCGATCCAGACCGTCTGCCAGATGCCCGTCACCGCCGTGTACCAGATGCTGCGGGGACGCGAAACCTGCTTGCCGCGCGGCTGGTCACCCCGGTCGGTGGGATCGAAGACCGAGACGACGATCTCCTGCGAGTCCGCCGGCGCCATGGCGTCGGTGATGTCGAACGTGAACGGGTCGTAGCCCCCTCGATGCTCGCCGAGCCGTCGTCCGTTCACGAAGACCGTCGCATCCCAGTCCACTGCGCCAAAGTGCAGCAGGACGCGGGAGCCGCCGGCGGGGCGCCGAAGTGGAACGGTGCGACGGTACCAGAGCACGGCGCTGTCACCGACGGTGCGACGAACTCCGCTCAGCTGGGACTCCACGGGAAACGGCACCAGGATGCTCCCGTCGAACGATGCCGGGCGGGGGCTGTCGCGCGGTGTGATCGCATAGTCCCAGGTGCCGTTCAGGTTCAGCCACCCGGCGCGCACCATCTGCGGCCGCGGATATTCCGGGTGCACGTGCGAAGGGGAGACCTCCGCCGCCCAGCGCGTCCGGAGCGACGACGGCGCCGGCTGTGCGAAGAGGCGGAGTGAGGTCGCGAGACTGGCGCAGAGCAGGGCAGTGAAAATGCCGCCGAGCGATGGGCGTCGACCGCGATTGCCTGACGGGTGGCGCATGCCGGAAGGTGCGGCTCGCGGCCCGCGAACGGAAGGCGCGTGCGTCGGATCCGTCTGGCCGAGGCGCGGGCGGGATCATATTGTTGGTCCCGCCTCGATGACGATTCCATGACCGCGCCGCGCGTCCCGCTCCTTCCGCCCTCATTGCCCCGGCGGAGGAGCCGGCTCCTCGCCGGAATCGGGCATGCCGGCTTCGCCACGCTCGGGTGGCGCTTCGACGGCAACGTCCCCGACCTGCCGAAGCTCGTCATCGTCGTTGCGCCGCACACGTCGAACTGGGATTTCTTCGTCGCCCTGTTTGCGGATCTCGCCATCCAGCTCGACGCGTCCTGGCTCGGCAAGCACTCGGTCTTTCGCGGACCGGTCGGCACGGTGCTCCGCGGGCTCGGCGGCATCGCCGTGGACCGGTCCGCGGCGCACGATGTCGTCGCCCAGGTGGTCGCGGAATTCGGCCGCCGGTCGCAGATGGTCCTCGGCCTCGCCCCGGAAGGGACGCGACACAAGGTGCCGGAGTGGCGCTCCGGATTCTGGCACATCGCCCGAGGGGCGGGCGCGCCGATCGTTCCGGTGGCGCTCGATTACGGTCGACGGCTGCTGCGCATCGGTGCACCTTTCACTCCGACGGAGTCGCTGGAAAACGACCTCCGCGAGCTGAAGGCGTTCTTTGCGGACGTGGTTCCGAAGCGTGTCTCGCGCGAGGGTTCCGGCGGGTCGCGCGCGGCGAACGATGGCCGGAACACCGGCACGGCGTCACGCGGACACCGGCAGCCGGGCGATGGACGCGGGTCAGGAGAGCAGTGAGGACACGTGACAGGCGTTGAGAGAATCTGTGTCTCCAGTGGATGAGAGCCGACTTGCATCGATGAGTTATGGGGGCCGTGGGGTGAATGTCGAGTCGGCGCCGGGGAGCCGGCCGTGCGGGCGCCACCGCGGTCGGCGCGCGCCCCTGGCCGTGCCTTACGAGTACGTGACCGCAGGCTGCCCTGCGTGAGCGCGCTCCCGGGCACGCCGTTCCACCCGCGCACGGCGCCGCTCTGCCTGGCGCAGAACTGGCGCCGCTGGGCCGGATACGTGGTGGCAAGCTCGTACGAGCTGCAGCACGACCGCGAATACCACGCGATCCGCAGCGCGGCCGCGCTCTTCGACGTCTCGCCGCTCTACAAGTACCACGTGCGCGGACCGGACGCCGCGACCCTGCTGGACCGTGTCGTCACGCGGCATGTTTCTGCGGCGGCCGTGGGGCGGGTCATGTACACGCCGTGGTGCGACGGCGCCGGCAAGATCCTCGATGACGGGACCGTCGCCCGGCTCGACGACCGGTTCTTCCGCCTGACGTCGGCCGAGCCGAACTACCGCTGGCTCGGCGACAACGCACGTGGGCTCCAGGTCGCGATCGAGGATGTCTCCGATGAGATGGCGGCGCTGTCGGTGCAGGGACCCAACGCGCGCCGAGTCCTCGAGTCCGCCGCTCAGCGGGACCTGTCCTCGTTGAAGTTCTTCCGCCTCGTCAACGCGATCATCAACGGCGTGCCGGTCACGATCTCGCGCACCGGCTATACGGGCGACCTCGGGTACGAGCTCTGGCTCGACGCCTCCCAGGCGCTGCCGGTGTGGGACGCGCTCATCGAATCGGGCACGCCGCTCGGCCTGACGCCGGCCGGGATGCTTGCGCTCGACGTCGCGCGCATCGAGGCGGGGCTGCTGCTGCTGGACGTGGACTACGTGCCGGCTCGCAAGGCGCTCATCGACGGCCAGAAGTCATCGCCGCTCGAGCTCTCGCTCGACTGGACGGTGGCCTTCGACAAGCCGGCCTTCGTCGGTCGCGCCGCGCTGGACGCCGAGCGCGCGCGCGGACCGTCGTGGCGGTTCGTCGGGGTTGACGTCGAGTGGGACTCGCTGGAGCAGCTGTTCGACGACGTCGGCCTTGCGCCGCGGCTTCCGGCAACCGCGTGGCGCACCAGCGTGCCGCTCTATGCGGCGCGCGGAGAGGCGCGGCAGGTCGGGTACGCCACCAGTGGCTGCTGGTCGCCGCTGCTCAAGCGCTACATCGCACTGGCGCATGTCGAGTCCGCGTTCGCGGCGCCGGACAGCCCGTTGCGGATGGAACTCACGGTGGAACACCGGCGGAAGCGCGCGGACGCGATGGTTCGACCGCTCCCCTTCTTCAACCCCGAGCGGAAGCGCGCATGAGGCCTCCCCGGTGGGGCGCCGGACGTGCCTTGGCGCAGCCGTCATGAGCGGCGGCGCGGTACGACGCCATCGTCGTCGGCGGCGGGCACAACGGCCTGGTGAACGCGGCCTACCTGGCGCGGGCGGGACGCCGCGTGCTGGTGGTCGAGCGCCGCCACCTCGTGGGCGGCGCGGCGGTGACCGAGGAGATCTTCCCCGGGTTCCGGTTCTCGGTCTTCTCGTACGTGGTGAGCCTGCTGCGCCCCGAGATCATCCGCGACCTCGACCTGCCGCGCCACGGGCTGGAGATCCTGCCCCTCGAGAGCACCGTGACGCCGATGTTCGGTGGTGACTACCTGGCCGCCTGGCCCGACCATGACCAGACCCGTCGCGAGCTGGTGCGCCATTCGCGACGCGACGCCGATGTGTACGACGAGTACAGCCGGCTGATGGGACTGGTGGCGATGGCGGTGAAGCCGATCCTCGGCATGATACCGCCCGACCCGACCTCGCTCTCTCCGCGCGACCTGCTCGGGCTGCTGCGGCTCGGCAAGCACGTACGCGCGCTGCCGGCGCGGCACCTGCACCTGCTGCACAAGCTCATGACGATGAGCTCCGCCGACTTCCTCGACGAGTGGTTCGAGACGGACGTGCTCAAGGCGACCAAGTCGGCGAGCGGGATCATCGGGACGTTCATGGGACCTCGCACGCCGGGCTCCGCCTACGTGCTGCTGCATCACTACATGGGGGAGATCGACGGCGCCTTCCGCGCCTGGGGCTTCGCGCGCGGCGGCACCGGCGCCATCTCGGAGTCGATCGCCGCGGCCGCGCGCGTCGCTGGCGCCGAGGTTCGCCTCGACGCGGCGGTGGCCCGCATCCTGGTCCGGGATGGCCGCGTCTCCGGCGTGGCGCTCGAGAACGGCGACGAGATCAACGCCGACGTCGTGGTGTCTTCGCTCGACCCGCACCGCACGTTCCTCGGCCTCGTCGACGCCGCCGACCTGCCTGACGAGTTCGTCGCCGACATCCGGCGCTATCGCATCCGCGGATCGTCCGGCAAGGTCAACCTCGCGCTGTCCGGGCTCCCCGACTTCACCTGCCTGCCGGGCGTGGGCGCGCATCATCGCGGGGCCATCTCGATCTCGCCGTCGATGGAATACGTCGAGCGCGCCTACGACGACGCCAAGTACGGCGCGTTCTCGCGGCGCCCGTACATGGACATCGTCTTCCCGTCCATGATCGACCCCGGCATGGCGCCCCCCGGGCGGCACGTCATGTCCATCTTCGTGCAGTACGCCCCATCGACGCTCCACGGCGGGTGGACCGACGAGCGGCGCGAGGCCTTTGGCGATGCCGTCGTCGACGCGGTGGCGCAGTTCGCGCCCGGCATCGGCAACCTGATCCTCGGCCGGCAGGTGCTGACGCCCCTCGACATCGAGCGCATCACCGGCCTCACCGACGGAAACATCTTCCAGGGCGAACTCGCACTGCACCAGCTCTTCTTCCTGCGCCCTGCGCCGGGCTGGGCGCAATACCGCACGCCGGTGCGCGGCCTCTGGCAGTGCGGCTCGGGGACCCACCCGGGTGGCGGGATCATGGGAGCCAGCGGCCGCCTCGCCGCCCTCGAGATCCTCGGGACACGCTCGTGACGAGCGCCGTGCCGGCATCCGCGCCGCGGGCCCGCCAATGAAGCGATTCGACGTCGTCGTCGTCGGCGCCGGCACCAACGGGCTCGCCGCCGCCGCCGTCCTCGCGCGGCAGGGGCGCAAGGTCCTCGTGGTCGAGCGACGCGATGCCGTGGGTGGCACGAACGCCACCGAGGAATTTCACGCGGGATTCCGGGCGAATACATGTCGCGATGACCCCGGATGGATCCCGGCGGGGCTCGCCGCTGCGTGTGGCCTCGACACGCGCCGCCTGGGCGTGACACACGCGCCGGTGGGGCTCGTCGCCGTCGGCAGCGACAACGTTCCGCTGGCGATTGCCCCGGACCCGAAGGTGGCCACCGAGGCACTCCGCGAGCGCTCGCCGAGAGACGCCGGTCGCTGGGGTGCCTTCGCGAACTTCGTCGGCCAGGCGTCGGGCGTGCTGGCCGCCCTGTACCGCGTGCCGCCACCCCGGATCCAGGGGCGCGCGGTGGCCGACATGCTGGCACTGGTGTCGACAGGGCGGCGGCTGCGGGCCCTCGGCCGACGCGCGATGATGGAGGTCATCCGCGCGCTCCCGATGCCGGTCGCCGACCTCGCGGACGAGTGGTTCACGAGTCCCGCGCTGCAGGCCGCGCTCGCCACCTGCGGCATCCGCGACGTGATGCACGGTCCGCTCTCGAGCGGCACGGCGTTCGTCCTCTTTCATGAGCACGTCGGATCCGCCGCGGGACACGTCGGCGTGCGCCGCGTCGTACGCGGCGGGACCGGGGCGCTCCCCGATGCGCTCGCCGCAGCGGCGCGCACCGCCGGGGCTGAGCTGCGGTTTGGCGTCGAGGTCTCGGGCATCCTGGTGAGGGACGGTGCGGCATACGGTGCCAGGCTTCGCAACGGGGACGAGGTCGAATCCGGCGTGGTGATTTCCTCCGCGGACCCGCGGCGGACCATGGCGCTCGTCGATGCCGGCTGGCTCGACCCGGAGCTCCTCACCGCGGTGGACAACATCCGCATGCGCGGCGCCTCGGCGCGGGTCCACTTCGCGCTCGATGCCTTGCCGGACTTCCCGGGCGCCCGGGGACGGGTGGCGCCACCGTGGCTCGGCGGCACCATCGTCCTGGCGGACGACCCCCTGCAGCTCGAGCGTGCCTATGACGAGGCGAAGTTCGGCGAGTTGCCCGCCAATCCCGCGATCACTGTCTCCATGCCGTCACTGGGCGACCCGGGGATGGCGCCCCCGGATCGCCATGTCCTGTCGGCGACGGTGCACCACGTGCCGTACGCCCGTCGGGGCGGCTGGGATGACGCCGCCCGCGATGCGTTAGGCAGGATCGTCGAGGAGCGCCTGGGACGGCTGGCGCCCGACTTCCGGGAGCGTATCCTGGAGCGGCGGGTCCTCGCCCCCCCCGACCTCGAGGCGCGCTTCGGTGTCACCGAGGGCAGCCTCACGCACGGCGAGCTTGCCCTCGACCAGGTGCTGTTCATGCGTCCGGTTCCGCAATGCGCGCGCTACGCCACGCCCCTGCCCGGGCTCTGGCTCTGCGGCGCCGGCTCGCACCCCGGAAGCCACGGAGGGGCCGTCGGACTGCTCGCCGCCTCCGAGTTGCTGACCGTCCGCCGCCGGGGCTGAGCCGCGCCGCCGCGTCAGGCGCGCTGTACTGCGAGGGAGACAACGCCCGGTCGGGACAAGAGGACAGTCGGGTTCCACGATCAATGAGACGTGGCGTGGCGAAGGTGCTGGGGCGAAGCGGCTTAGGTCCCCTCTGCCCGATCGACGTATGCGCTGGCATCCCGCATGAGATCGTTGGCGAAGTGAACAAGGCTCACTTCCTCACGGAGGATCTCATGACAGTCATCTCTCGGATGCTCCTTCCACTCGCCACCGTACTCTCGGGACTCACACTCTTCACCGTGGCGGCACAGGCGCAGGGACGCGCCGGCGGTCGCGCGACGGCACCGGTGGTCGTCGTCGAGCGGGGAAGGGTGTGCGCGAGCGGCCATCAGCGCGCCCGCGGCTGCAACGACCGCGACGACTGGTGCCGCGACCGCAACCACGACCAGCGCTGCGATCGTGCCGAGCTGGCCCGCCGGGAACGCCTCGAGCGTCAGCGTCGCGAGGCGGCGCGGCGCGATCGCGTGATCGTGGTGCCAGGCCGCGTCGCCCGTCCCAACTGGCTCGGCCGGATCATCATCAGGGCAGGCATCGGCCTGCCGTGAGTCACGACGCACGCTCGCCGGCGCGCGGAACCTCATGCACCGGCGATGCGCGTCGAGGCGCGATGGTCGTGCGATGACGGAAACGACGGGGTCGGTGCCGCGGGGCTGGGCGCCGGCCCCGTCAGCGAATTCGTGGACCGTCGCGCCGGATGCCGGGACCGAGGTACACCGTGCCGCCCTTCATGACGAACCTGACGCGCCGGACCGCACTGATGTCCTGCGTGGGATCACCCTCCACGGCGATGAGGTCGGCCCAGAGGCCTTCCTTCACCGCGCCCAGCTTCTGGTCCAGGCGCAGCACCTTCGCCGCGACGCTCGTCGACGCCTGCAGCACCTGCACCGGCGTCATGCCGTACGTCACGAGCAGTTCCAGCTCGCGCGCGTTGTCGCCGTGCGTGAACACGCCGACGTCGCTCCCGTTGAAGATGGTCACGCCTGCGTCGATCGCGGCCTTCAGGCTGGCGCGCTTGGCGCGGATCGATGCCGGATCGGGGTCGACGCCGCGTTTCCACCCCGTGTACGACAGGATGGCGTCGCCCGCCGCGACCGTGGGGCAGAGGGCCACGCCATGCTCGGCCATGAGCTTGAACACTTCGGGCGTGCCGTTGTCGCCGTGCTCGATCGTGGTGACCCCCGCCAGGGTGGCGCGCCGCATCCCCTCGGGGGTCGTCGAGTGCGCGGCGACGGGGCGACCGCTGCTGCTCGCGATCTCGACGACCCGCTGCAGCTCCTCGAGCGTAAAGGCGGGACGCGCCTCCCCGTTCGGCCCCCAGCGGTAGTCCGCATAGACCTTCACCCAGTCGGCGCCGCGCCGGATCTGGTCGCGCACGACGCGCGAGAGATCGTCGAGTCCGTCGGCTTCCTCCGCGCCCTGCGGCACGTCCACCTCGGCGGCGAATCCCTTCGGCCCGTAGCTTCCCTTCATCACGATCGCGCGGGTGGCCACCTGGAGGTGCGGTCCGGGAATGATGCCCTGGTCCACCGCCTGCTTGAGCCCCACGTCGGCGTAGCCGGCGCCCTCGGTGCCGAGGTCGCGCAGCACCGTGAACCCCGCCATCAGGGTGTTGCGGAGGTGCACCGTCGCCCGGGCCACCCGCAGGCCTAACGACTCCTTCAGCACCTGGTCGTTCCACGACGTCTCGTTGTACGGGTGCAGCAGGACGTGCGAGTGGGCGTCGATGAGGCCGGGCAGGAGCGTCAGGTTGGGGAGGTCCACGATTTCCGCATCGCGCGGCACGGGGACCGACGCCGCCGGTCCCACCGCCTCGATCCGGTCGCCCCGCACCAGCACCACGATGCCGGACTGCGAGCGGTCTCCCACGCCGTCGAAGACGCGGGCCGGGCGAAGCAGGATGGTGCGCGGCGGCGCGGCGGCCTGGGTACCCTGGGCGGCGACGGCCGGGGCGACGCCGATGAGCGCCGCGGCGGTCGCAAGACGCCCGGCGGTGCTGCGCTTCTTCCGGATCATGGCACGGAGGGAAGGGGAGTGGACGGCGCGGCGGCGCCCTCGACCGTCGGGATCTCGGTGACGCCGCCGGAGACGATGAAGGCCATCATCGCCGAGCTCGACGCATCCAGCCGGGAGACGGCCTGCTTCGGAAAGACATAGAGCTGGCCCGCCCAGTGGTACGACTGTGGCACGTACACCGAGACGAATTCCGCGTGGCCGAGCTGCTGCAACGTCTCCTGCGTCACGAACCCGAGCACGAGCGCGTTGCCGTCCTTGTAGAGCTGCACGAGCACCGGCTTGTCGAAGCGCCGCTTCTCGCCCACGAACGCCTTCACGAGGTCGCGGGTGGAGGAGTACACCAGCCGCACGAACGGCGTGCGGTTGAGCAGGTTGTCCAGCAGCGAGATCATCCCTCGCGTGAACAGGTTCGAGGCCAGGAAGCCGAAGAGCGTGATGAGGGTGAGCGTCACCAGGAATCCAACGCCGGGAATCGGGATCCCCAGCCAGCCGTCGACGTGCGTGAACAGCCAGACGCACACGTAGACGGTGACGGCCACCGGCGTGAGGAAGACAAGACCGCGAAAGAAGTAGGTGAGCAGGCGGCGCATTGGCGTCCTCAGATCAGGTGAAGCATCGGTGTCGCGCGCTCGAGCCCATGCCCGGCCCCTTCCCATCCCTCGACGCCGCCGAGGAGGTTCGCCACGTTCGTGAAGCCGCGCGCCGCCAGCAGGCTCGCGCCGATGGCGCTGCGGCTCCCCGTCTGGCACACGAGCACCAGCGGTTCATCCCGCGCCGAGTTCTCGAAGGCGTCCACCAGGCGCCCCAGCGGCGCCAGCACGGAGCCGGGGATGTGCCCCTCGCGCCACTCCGACTCGCTGCGGACGTCGACGATGCGTGCCGGGCGCCGTCCGCGCTGCATCGCCAGTTCCTCGGCCCCGAGGTGACGCAGCGTCTGGAAATTCCCGCCACTCAACGTCCACGTCGCGAACGCATCCTCGCCGAACCATCCCGCGACCCTGTCGAGTCCGATCATGGCCAGGTCGGCGGAGGCCCGGCGCGGCAACGCGTCGTCCGGCGAGTCGGTGAGCAGGTACAGGTCCCGATCGTACGGCAGGACCCACCCGGCATACCCGAGGAAGCTGCGATTCCACGGGATGTTGATCGTGCCGGGGACGTATCCTGCGGCGTACGACTCGGCGCGACGCAGGTCGACCACGACGTCGCCGCGCGCGAGCACGTGCGCCAGGTCGGGAGCGGCACGCTGCGGGGGCACCGGCAGCCCGCCCAGCGGCATCGGTCCGTCGCGGTTCACGTGCTTCATGAGCGCGAAATAGCGCGGAGGGTCGGGCTGGCCCTCGAGCACCGCATCCACGAAGCGCGCGTCGTCGTCGATCTGGAACGCCCAGTTCACGAGCTTCTCGTAGCCGAGCGTCGTCTGCGGCACGGCGCCAAGGGACTTGCCGCACGCGGAGCCCGCCCCATGCCCCGGCCAGAGCTGCAGGTGGTCGGGGTAGCGTTCGGTCAGGCGTCGCAGCGACTCGAAGAGCAACTTCGCCCCGGCGCGCATGGTGCCCTCGATTCCCGCGGCCCGCTCCAACAGGTCCGGACGACCGACGTCGCCAACGAAGACGAAGTCACCGGTGAAGGCGCCGATGGGCTGGTCGGCCACCAGCGTGTCGGTGGCCACGAACATCAGGTGCTCGGGCGTATGCCCCGGCGTGTGGACGACGTCGATACGGATGTTGCCCACGAGGAAGTGGTCCCCGTCGCCCAGCAGCGTGGCGCTGGCCTGCCGGGCGAAGGCGTACTGCCAGTCCGGCCCGCCCTCTCCAGACAGGAACAGCCGCGCCCCGGCGGCTTCGGCGAGCTCTCGGGAGCCGGAGACGAAGTCGGCGTGGATGTGCGTCTCCGTCACGTGCGTCACGCGCAGGCCGTGCTCCGCCGCGGCGGAGACGTACTGCTCGATGTCCCGGTTGGCGTCGACGACGAGCGCATCGCCCGTCTGCTGGCACCCGACGAGGAAGCTCGCCTGGGCCAACCCTTCATGGTAGAAGCGCTTGAGCAGCACGGAGGCTCCGGTACAGGCAGGATGTCACGGACACGGGCGCCGAACGGCATGGCTCCTACAAACTGTCCTCGCGCGGTGGGCCCCAGCCAGTCCCACCGTCCCCGGCCTGCACGCGGGTTTCCGCCGATGGTGCTGGCGCACCGGGTCGCCTCCGTCCGCGTCGGGACGGAGGCGACGGGGCGGCAGGCCTAACGATTCCCGTACGGCTTCGCGGGCACCGTCCGGAGGTACGCCAGGATGGCCCGGGTCTCGTCGTCGGTCATCAGCCGGGTCCACTTGACCGGCATGAAGGCGTTCAGCTGGGTGCCGTCGGGGCGCTTGCCCTCGCGCAGCGCGCGGAAGAAGTCCTCCTCGCTCCAGCTGCCGATGCCCTCCGGCGTCAGGTTCCGTGCCGGCACGGCGTCGGGAGGGCCGCCGGGCACCGGTCCCCCGGAGAGCCCGGGGCCGTGGCATCCCGTGCAACCGCCGATCTGCACCAGGTAGGCGCCGTACTCCGCGGTCGCTCCAGCGGCGGGAACCGCGGGGCGAGTCGCGTTGTGGTCGATGGCCTTCGCCTCGAACAGGGGATCGAGCTTCCCGGCGAGCAGCAGGGTACGCCCGATCGGCCCGAGGGTGGTCACCGGCAGCTCGCGATCCACCGGCGGAAGCGAGCGGAGGTAGGCAACGAGGGCGGTAACGTCGGAGTCGCCGAAGTACCAGTACCCGGAGGAGGGCATGAGCGCGAGGGCACGGCCTGTCGGTCCCACGCCGTGGCGCACCGCGGTGATGATCTGTTCATCCGTCAGCGTGCCACCGAGGCCGCCGCGCCCCTTCGTGAGGTTCGGCGCGACCACCCGGGCGAACGGCATGCCGTCGATCACCACCGTTCCACCGAAGTCGTCGCCGTGACAGTCCTCGCATTTCGCGATCGCACCCGCCAGGTGCTTTCCACGTTCGACAGTCGCCGAATCGCTCACCACCGTGGGGGCCCGATCGTCGACGGCGACCTGCTTGTTGAACCGCATCGACGAGACCGCATAAATGGTGCCCGCGAGGAGCACGATCAGGACAACGAGTCCACCGAGGATGCGAAGCAGGAGCTTCATGTGTGTGCGTCTCCGTCCGTGGTGCCGGATGCTGGGGTCCATGGCTGAGGCCGCACCAGATTGCTTCCTGGCTCGCGACCTGGCAATCACCGCGCCAACGGTCGCCTGACAGTCCAACCGCCGCTGTCTACATTGGGCCGATGACGAACGCCATTTTGACGGAGCGACTGCGCAAAGTCTACCCTTCGCCAGTGCAGCACCCGTCGCCCAGCCGGCTTCGCTCCGGCGCGAGGACCGCTCCCGACCGGTGGGGGCCCCCCGCGGCTCCCGGTCTCGGGCGAGGGCATCGTCGCCCTGGACGCGCTCGACCTCGCCGTTGGCGATGGGGAGTTCTTCGGGCTCCTGGGGCCGAACGGCGCCGGCAAGACGACGACAATCGGGATCCTGACGACGCGCGTTCGCGCAACGTCCGGGCGCGCGCTCGTGGCCGGGGCCGATGTCGCCCGCGACGAGGTGGCCGTGCGCCAGCGGATCGGTGTGGTACCGCAGCGGCCGAACCCCGATCGCAGCCTCACTGCGCTCGAGAACCTCGTCTTCCACGCGGCCTATTTCGGCTACTCCTTCCGCCAGGCGGAGGGACAGGCCCGCGACCTGCTGGCGCGACTCGGGCTCGCGGGACGCGAGGACTCCAAGGTCGACCAGCTCTCCGGCGGACAGCAGCAGCGCCTCATGATCGCGCGCGCCCTGATCCACGAGCCCGCAATCCTCTTTCTCGACGAGCCCACTGTCGGACTCGACCCCCAGGCCCGGCACGACCTGTGGGACATCCTGCGCGAGCTGCACGCGCAGGGGCGCACGATCGTCATGACGACCCATTACATGGAAGAAGCCGACCAGCTCTGCGACAGGGTGGCGATCGTGGACCGCGGGCGCCTGCTGGCCGTCGACACACCGGCGGTGCTCAAGGCGCAGGCGCCAGGCGGCACCCTTGTCGAGCTCCTGCTCGACGGCGACGCCGTGGAAGCGGCGCGACGCGTGCTCGCGATTCCAGGCATCACCCGCGCCGAAGCGCACGGCAGCGCCGTGCGTGCCTACAGTGATCGCGGCGGCGAGGCAATCGCCGCGCTGATCCAGGCCGTGACGGATGCCGGTCGCGAGGTCACGAACATCCACCTCACGTCGCCGAGCCTGGAGTCGCTCTTCATATCGCTGACAGGGAGGAAACTCGATTGACCGATCGAGTGGGGGCCGTTCACCCGCGGCCGCGCGTCACCGTCACCGGGGTCTTTCTCGCGCTGCTGCGGCGCGACGTTCGCGTCGCCCGGCGCGAGCTGCCGTACTTCCTGGTGCGCACCGTCATGCAGCCGGTGCTGTTCCTCGTGGTGTTCGGGTTCCTGCTGCCGCGCATGGGATTCATCCAGGGCGGCTACACGACCGCCCTGCTGCCCGGCATCCTCGCCGTGAGCCTGACGATGAGCGCCGTGCAGTCGGTGGCCCTGCCGATGGTGCAGGACTTCGGCTGGACGCGCGAGATCGAGGACCGCCTCCTGGCGCCGATTCCGATCCGGCTCGTCGCCGTCGAGAAGGTCTTCGCGGGGGCCCTGCAGGGCGTGATCGCCGCGCTGGTCGTCCTCCCGCTGGCGAAGCTCATCATGGGCAGCGTGCCGGGGCTGTCGCTGTCCCATGTCGGGCTCGCTCTCAGTGTCACGCTCCTCGGCTCCGCCGCCTTCGCGTCGCTCGGCCTGCTCATGGGCACGTCGATCAACCCGCAGCAGATCGGGCTCATGTTCAGCATCATCATCGCGCCGATGCTGATGTTCGGCTGCGCCTACTATCCGTGGCGCGGCCTCGACCGGATCCCCGGCTTCAAGTACGGGGTCCTCATCAACCCGATGGTCTACGTCGCCGAGGCGATGCGGGGCGCCCTGACGCCGGAGATTCCCCACATGCCGCTGGGGCTCTCGGTCGCAGCGATGGTGGTGCTCCTGGGAGTCTTCTCGACGCTCGGGGTGCGGAGCTTCGTCAGGCGGGCGATGGCGTCGGCGTAACGAATGCCGCGTTTGGCGGAAACCGGATTCACGCCAACCGGTTGGGCCCGCTCAGGCAGTATCGCGTTGTCGGAGAACCTTCTATAGTTACGCGCCATGACGAGCACCCGTGTTCCGGCCGCGACCCCGGCGGCGGCGCCGGCGACTGACTGGACGATCGACGACGCCAAGGCCCTGTACAACGTCGAGGGATGGGGCGCCGGCTTCATCGACATCGGCGCCGACGGCCATGTGCTTGTGCGTCCGGACCCCGAGCGCCCCGACCGCTCGCTCGACCTGTACGAGCTGGCGATGGACCTCGAAGAGCAGGGGATCGCGCTCCCCGTGCTGCTCCGGTTCTCGGACATCCTGCGCGCCCGGATCGAGATTCTCTCGGACCGGTTTGCGTCGGCGATGCGCGAGTTCGAGTACACCGGCGGGTACACGACGGTCTACCCGATCAAGGTGAACCAGCAGCGGCACGTCGTGGAGGAGATCGTCGAGTTCGGCCGCAAGAACCACGTCGGGCTGGAGTGCGGCTCCAAGCCCGAGCTGCAGGCGGTGCTGGGGCTCAGCGAGTCCACCGAGCACATCATCGTCTGCAACGGCTACAAGGACGAGGAGTTCATGCGGCTGGCGCTGATGGGCCAGAAGCTCGGGCACCGCGTCTTCATCGTGCTCGAGCAATTGAGCGAACTCGACGTCCTGCTTGGCGCCGCCGACGACCTGGGCGTGACGCCGAGCGCCGGCGTGCGCATCAAGCTCGCCACCGAGGGCTCCGGACGGTGGGCGATGAGCGGCGGCGAGAAGTCGAAGTTCGGCCTCAGCGCCGCCGAACTGATGAAGCTCGTGGATCGCCTGCGCGAGCTCGGTCGGCTCGACATCCTCAAGCTGATCCACTTCCACCTCGGCAGCCAGATCACCGACATCCGTTACGTCAAGACGGCGCTGCAGGAGATCGGCCGCTTCTACATCGAGCTGCGGGCGCTCGGCGTCGACATCACCCACCTCGACGTCGGTGGTGGCCTGGGCGTCGACTACGACGGCTCCAACTCGACGTCGCACGCCAGCGTGAACTACACGCCGCAGGAATACGCCAACGACGTGGTGTACACCCTGGCCGAGGTCTGTCGCGATCGCGAACTCCCGATGCCGCACCTCATCAGCGAGTCCGGGCGCGCCATCACCGCGCACCACGCCCTGCTCCTGCTCAAGGTCATTGACGTCGAGACGCAGGCATTTCCCGTGCTGCCGGACCTGGCCGACGACGAAGCGCCCCTCCTGCACGAGATGATGGAGGACTGGCGGACGGTGTCCCGGAAGCGCATCCCGAAGCGCAAGGTCATCGAGATCTACCACGACGCCTCGTTCGACAAGGAACGCGCGCAGGCGATGTTCAATACCGGGGTCATCACCCTCCGGCAGCGCGCCATGGCGGAGACGATCTACTTCGCGACCATGAACCGGATCTCCCAGACGGTCGAGGAAAGTCCCCACGGCTTCGACGAGATCATCAACGACGTCCGCGCCCTGCTTGTCGATCGCTACTTCTGCAACTTCTCGCTCTTCCAGTCGCTTCCGGACGCGTGGGCGATCGACCAGCTCTTCCCCATCATGCCGATCCACCGGCTCGAGGAGCGGCCGACGCGGCGCGGGACGCTCCAGGACATCACCTGTGACTCGGACGGCAAGATCGACCGGTTCATCGGCGGCAAGTCCGGCCAGTCGAGCATGCCATTGCACCAGTTCAACGACGACGGACAGTACACGCTGGGCGTCTTCCTCACCGGTGCCTACCAGGAAATCCTCGGCGACCTGCACAACCTCTTCGGCGACACCAACGCGGTGCACATCCGCCTTGGCGAATCCGGATACGAGATTACGGACCTCGTGCACGGTGACACGGTGACGGAGGTGCTCAACTACGTGCAGTTCCTGGCGTCGAACCTCCTGGCCACGTTTCGCCGCAAGGTGGCCGCCGCCACCGACCTCACCCGCCAGGAGTCGAACACGTTCATCGCCGAGTACGTGGCGGGGCTGGAGGGATACACGTATCTCGAGGGAGAGGCCGCGCGGTAGGGTCCGGTCCCCGGCGCCATTCGACATGCGACGCGGGACGACATGCGACCTCGCGCGACAAGGACCGTTGCGCGGTGGTGACCTGGCGTCGGGTCCGCGGGAACGACGGGCAGGCGCTCGTGATGTCATGCACTTGACCTGAACGCCTTCCCGTGCCATGCTTCCCCGGAACACTTCCGGGGAGCGACATGGCCGACGACCTCGACCTGCTGCAGGGGACTCTCGACCTGCTCGTGCTCAAGACCCTCTCCTGGGGCACACAGCACGGCTACGCGGTGGCGCGCTGGATCCGCGAGGCCAGCAGCGCCGCGCTCGACGTCGAGGACCGCGCGCTCTATGTCTCCCTGCATCGCCTCGAGGCGCGCGGATACGTCGACAGCGAGTGGGGACTGTCGGAGAACAACCGCAAGGCCAAGTTCTACTCGCTCACGGCCGCCGGTCGCCGCCGGCTGCAGAACGAGACGGCGCGCTGGACGAAGTACGTCGACGCGGTCTTCGGGGTGCTGCGCACCGTGCCCACCGCGCCCGGCCGATGACGCGCGCGACCTCGTTCCGCAGGCTGCTGCGGGTCGTGCGTCGCGGGACGGCGATCGAGCGCGAGATCGACGACGAGCTGCACTTCCACGTCGAGTCGCGCATCGATGCGCTGATCCGGACCGGCCTCGACCGGCGCGCCGCCGAGGCCGCGGCCCTCCTGGAGTTCGGCGACGTCCCCGGGGCGCGTGCCGACCTGCGCCGCATCGACCGGAGCCTCGTACGGCGCGCGCGGTGGCGGTCGCGGCTCGAAGCAGTCGGACAGAACGTGGCGTACGCACTCCGCTCGATCCGGCGAGCTCCCGGTTTCGCGGCGACAGTCATCCTCACGCTCGGCGTGGGGATCGGCGCCAATGCGGCGATGTTCGGCATCGTCGACAGGCTGCTGCTGCGTCCCGCCCCGGGCATCGTCGATGCCGGCGCGTTGCGCGTCGTCTATCATCGCGTGACGTTCGACGTGATGGGGACGTTCACCGGGAGCAGCCAGGGCTACCCGGACTACCTGGACCTCGCCGGCCTCGACGACGTCTTCAGGAGTGTCGCGGCGCAGTATTCCAGCTCGCTCTCGCGCGGCCTCGGCGTGGACGCCGAGCAGGTGCGCGCGCTGTTGACGACGGCGAGCTACTTCCCGACGCTGGGCGTGCATCCGTTCCTCGGGCGCTTCTACGACATCGACGAGGACCGTCCGCCCGACGGGACGCCGGTGGCGGTCCTCTCGTACGGCTACTGGCAGCGGGCGTTCGGTGCCGGGCGCGACGTCATCGGCCAGTCGATCGACCTCCAGGGGCGCCCCTTCACGATCATCGGCGTGGCACCAAGGGGGTTCCGCGGCACCGGGACCCGCGACATGGACGTCTTCGTCCCGATGAGCGCCGCTGCGGCGCGCGCGGTCACCCCGGAGTGGTCGACGTCGCGCAACTGGCAGTGGCTCAGCGTCGTCGTGCGCCTCGCGCCGGGCGTGACCGACGAACAGGCGGCCACGCGGGCGACGATGGTGTTTCGTTCGGCCCACGCCGAGAACAAGGCTGAGCGGGACGGCACCGCGGTACTCGGCTCCATCGTGCCCGGACGCGCACTCGGCGGCCAGTCGACGCAAGCGCGGCAACTCGCGCTGCTGCTCATGGCCACGTCGCTCGTGCTCCTGCTGGTGGCGACGGCGAACATCGCCAACCTCCTCGTGACCCGGGCCTCGCGCCGGCGACGGGAGATCGCCGTCCGCCTCGCCGTCGGCATCAGCCGTGCGCGGTTGCTGGGGCAACTCCTCACCGAGAGCGTCGTGCTGTCGCTGTTCGCCGGCGCCGCCGCGCTGGTCATCGCATGGGGCGGAGGGACGGTCCTGCGCCAACTCCTGCTGCCGGAGTTCTCGCGTGGCGATCCCGTCGTCGACGCGCGCGTCTTCGCGGTGGCCGCCGCGGTGGCGCTGACGTGCGGCGTGCTGTGCGGCATGGCGCCGGCGCTTCACGCCCTGCGGCGCGATGTCGCGGCGACACTTCGCGCGGGGATGCACGGCGAGGGCTACCGCCGTTCAACCCTGCGTCGCACGCTCCTCGTCGTGCAGGGCGCCTTTTCCATGGCGCTGCTCGCGGGGGCTGCGATGTTCGTGATGAGCCTGCGCAATGTGCTCGGTGTCGACCTCGGCTACGACGCCGGGCATGTGCTGCTCGCCGACATCGACCTCAACGCGGTGAAGAAGACAGGCGAGCAACAGGTCGCCTACTACCGGGCCGCGCGGGCACGGGTGGCGACGCTGCCGGAGGTGGCAGAGGCGAGCGTCGCCGTGTCTGCCCCGTTCTTCAGCAGCTGGGCAACGCGCCTGCGGATCGAGGGGCTCGACTCGCTGGTGCGGTTGCCGGACGGTGGCCCCTACATCAATGCCGTCGGCCCGGAGTTCTTCACGACGATGGGGATGCGCATCGTGCGCGGGCGCGGCTTCGATTCAACCGACGTCCGTGGCGGCCCGCCGGTTGCCGTCATCAACGAGACGATGGCGCGCGTCGAGTACGGCGGACGCGAGCCAATCGGCACATGCCTCTACATTGGCGAGCAGGCCGCGAGCTGCATCCGGGTGGTCGGGATCGTGCACGACTTCCGGCGAGAGAGCGTGCAGGACGTGCAGTCGACACAGTACTTCGTGCTCGAGCCCCAGGACGTCTGGCCGGACGCCCACTCGCGCATCCTGCTCGTCAGGCCGCGTGGTGACATCGTCGCTGCCGAGCGTGCCGTTCGCGCGGCGATGCAGGGACTCGAGAGCGGCCTGCCGTACGCGACCGTGCGGCCGTTGCAGCAACTCGTGGAACCCGAGATCCGTCCGTGGCGACTCGGCGCATCGTTGTTCGCGATCTTCGCGATGACGGCGCTCGTCCTCGCCGCCGTCGGGCTCTACAGCGTGGTCTCGTACGACACGTTGCAGCGCACGCCGGAACTCGGCATCCGGGTTGCCCTCGGCGCCGGGGCGGGGCGGATCCTGCGCCTCGTCGTCAGCGACGGCATCCGCAGTGCCCTCGCCGGGGTAGCGCTGGGGCTCGTCCTCACACTGGCCGTCGGCGGCATGGTGTCGTCGCTCCTGTTCCACGTGTCCCCGCGCGACCCGCTCCTGCTGGGCGCGGCTGCCGTGGCGTTGCTCGCCGTTTCGGTCGTCGCCAGCCTGGCCCCCGCCTGGCGTGCGGCCCACGTCGATCCGACGATGGCGCTGCGCGACGAGTAGCCGGGTCCCGAGCGCGGACGCGGCCGGCGCCCCGTGAGGTGCGCCGGCCGCGGCACGATGTGCGCAGGAGAGGGGTCGCCGGATCTACTTGCCGGCGTACCGCTTCGCCACCGCGTCCCAGTTCACCACGTTCCACCACGCGGAGACGTAGTCGGGGCGCCGGTTCTGGTACTTGAGGTAGTAGGCGTGCTCCCAGACGTCGAGCCCGAGCAGGATATCGCCTGCCTTCCGGCCGTCCATGAGCGGGTTGTCCTGGTTGGGCGTCGACGTGATCGACAGCTTGCCGGCGTCGCGCACGAGCCAGGCCCATCCGGACCCGAAGCGGCTTCCCGCAGCGGCCGCGAACTGTTCCTTGAACTTCGTGAAGTCGCCGAACGCGGCAGTGATGGCGTTGGCGAGGTCACCGGACGGCGCGCCACCCGCCTTGGGTGCCATGATCGTCCAGAACAGGGAGTGGTTCCAGTGTCCGCCGCCGTTGTTGCGCACCGCGGTGCGGATGTCCTCCGGCACGGCGTTCAGGTTGCCGAGGAGGTCGTCGACGGACTTCTGGTGCAGCTCGGCGTGCTTGTCGAGCGCGGCGTTCAGGTTGTTGACGTATCCCTGGTGGTGCTTGCCGTGATGAATCTCCATCGTCCGCGCGTCGATGTGCGGTTCCAGCGCATCGAACGCGTACGGAAGGGGGGAAGCGTCTGCTTGGCAGTCATGGTCTGAGGCATCGGGTCATCTCTCCGGCTGAAGTCGTCACCTCCGGAGCGCGCCCCCGTGCGCGAGACCGCGTCAGGGCTCCTGCGGCTGCATCACGCCGCGGCGTCGCTCCTTCCACCACCCGATGATCCCGGGCAGGATCGATACGAAGATCACCACGATGATAACAAGTTCGATGTGCCTGTCGATACCCGGGACGTACCGTCCGAGAAAATATCCGATGAAGAGCATGCTCCAGATCCACGCCGTGCCGCCGATGATGCTGAACGTCAGGAAGACGCGATAGCTCATCTGTGCCACGCCGGCCACGAGCGGGGCAAACGTGCGCACGATCGGCACGAAGCGGGCCAGCACGATGGTCTTGGCGCCGTGCCGCTCGTAGAACTCGTGGGCGCGCTCGACGTGACGGCGGCGGAAGAACAGCGACTCCTCGCGCTTGAAGATCTTCGGCCCCGAGAGCCGGCCGATCCAGTAGTTCGTGTTGTCGCCGAGGACGGCCGCCGCGTTCAGGAGCGCGCCGAGCAGGAAGACGTCGAGCGGCATGCCGCTGGCGGAGAGCAGTCCCGCGGTCACGAGGAGCGAGTCGCCGGGCAGGAAGAACCCGAAAAAGAGCCCTGTCTCGGTGAACACGATGATCGTCAGCCCGACGTAGCCGGCCCATTGCACGAGGGCGGGGAGGTCGCGCAGGCGATGCAGGAGGTCGAACAGGTCGGACATGCGGGGCTTCGTGGCGTGGTTGGGGACGGGAAAGTTCGGCAGGGGCGGTCACCGGGACAACCGAGACGCCTTGCCACGACGCCGTCATCCGCGTCAGACTCCCGGAACATGACGATCGTCGCTCCCGAAGAGCACCTCGAGGTCCGCCTCGTCGCCCATACGCACTGGGACCGCGAGTGGTACCACCCGGCCGCGCGATTCCGCCTCCGGTTGTCGTCGCTCATCGACGCCCTGCTTGCGCCGGACGCCGACGCCCCGTTCCTGCTCGACGGACAGGCGGTCGTCCTGGAGGACTATCTCGCGTTCCGCCCCGAGCGGGCGGCCGACCTTTCGAGGGAGCTGCGCAGCGGCCGCCTCGAGGCCGGGCCGTGGTACGTCCTTGCCGACGGGCTGATGCCCGGCGCCGAGGCGCTGGTGCGCAACCTGCTGGCCGGGCGCCGCGCGCTGCGTCGGCTGCGTGCCGCGCCGCCCAACGTGCTCTGGTGTCCCGATGCCTTCGGGCACCCGGCGATGCTGCCGACGCTCGCCGCCGGGTTCGGCTGCCCGGTGATCGTGGCGTGGCGCGGTTTTGGCGGCCGGCGATGGCCGCCCGGCGACACGGTGCGCTGGCGTGCCGCCGACGGCAGCGAGGCGCTGTTGTATCACCTCCCGCCCGACGGGTACGAGTTCGGGTCGTCGCTGCCCGGCGACCCTGCGGCGGCGAGGCGTCGCTGGGAGGGCGCCCGCGCCGTCCTCGCCCCCCGGGCGACGTTAGGCATCGCGCTCTGGCCCGACGGCGCCGACCACCACGCCCCGCCCGCAGACCACGCCGGCCGCGTCGCCCTCCTCGTCCACGCCGCCGGCCCCGACCACCTGCGCCGGTCCACGCTTGGCGCGTTCGCGGAGGAGCTGGTGCGTCGCGCTGCCGCACGCGGCCTGCCCACCATCCAGGGCGAGTTGCGCGATTCCTACGGATACGCGTGGGCGTTGCAGGGGACCCTCGGGGCACGCTCCGCCCTGAAGCGAGGCGCGGCACGCGTGGAGCGCCTGCTGCTGCGGGACGTGGAGCCGTGGGCGGCGCTCGCCCGCCTCAGCGACGGTCGGTCCCGTACCGCCGAGCTGGCCGCGGCGTGGACGCCGTTGCTGCTCTGCCACCCGCATGACACGCTGTGTGGCTGTGCCTCGGATGCGGTGGCGCGCGCGATGGCGACCCGGCTCGAGGAATCCGCGGCCGCGGGCGTCGAGATACGCGCGCGCGCCCTGGACGTCCTGCTCGGTCACGACCCGGCACGGGTGCACGACCGGCCGGCGGAGTGGCGCCCGTATGTCGTCGTGCGAAACCGCAGCGCCAGGCCGCGGCGCGGCGTCGCCGAAGTGGAGGTCGACCTGGTCCTTGGCGAGGTGCCGGTGGGGCCGTCGTCGGCGGGCGCCGCGGTGCCCGAGGCATTCGCGCCTCCGGTGCGCCTCGGCGGGCCGGTGTCGGCGGCGCAGCTCCTCGAACGCCGCCGCGTCTTCGTCCGCGAGGAATCGCCGGAACACTATCCGCGCAACCGGCTCGTCGAGCGTCGCCGCATGCTCGCCTGGGTCGACGAGGTTCCCGCGTGGGGGATGGCCCTCGTCCCGCTGCACGATGCGCGGCGCCGGAACGCGGTCGTCCCGGGAACGGTGCACGCCTCGGCGCGGGAGCTGTCCAACGGTCGCGTGCGCGTCTCGGCCGGCGACGGGCGGCTGCGCCTGACGACGGAGGACGGGAGGGTGATCGACGATTTCCTCCGCTTTCATGGCGAGGGAGAACGAGGTGACCTCTACACGCACTCCGGCATTCCGGGAACGCTGCGCGACGCCCGCCTCACGGGAGTCCGCCGGGGCGCCGCCGGTCCGCTGCGGGGCGAACTGGTGACGTCGTGGACTCTGGAGGTCCCGGCGCGCAGCGTGACCGCGGCCAATGGCGTGGTTCGAAGGACGCCGCGCAGCCGTCTCCGGATCCGCGCGCGCGTCCAGCTTGATGCCGACGCCCCGTTCGTTCGCGTGCTCGTCGACTTCGTCAATCGCGCCACCGACGTCCGCGTCCGCGCCGCGTTCGCGTCCGCGATTGCCGCTCCGGCGACCTGGGCAGACGCCGCGTTCGGCCCGGTCCTGCGCACACCGCTTGTCGTCCCCGAGGAGGACGCGCTGCGAGAGACACCACCCCCGACCGCTCCGCTCCATCGATACGTCTCGCTCTTCGGCGATGGCGGCGGGTCTACCCTTTACTCGGACGGGCTCTGCGAATACGAGGTCGAAGACGGCGGACGCGTCCTCGTCACGCTGGTCCGGGCGGTCGGCGACCTGTCGAAGCCTGACGTCCCCGAGCGCCCGGGGCATGCGGGCTGGCCCGTCGAGACGCCGCTCGCACAGGCCGAGGGGCCGTTCGAGGCGTCGTTCGGCCTGTTGCCGCACGGCCCCCGGACCCCCGCCGAGGTGGCGCTTGTCGAGCGGGTCGCGGATGACGTCCTCCTGCCGCTCGCGGGCCATACGTGGCGCACGGCGGTCGCGCCGCCATCGGCGGTGGTGGGCATCGCCCTCGAGGGCCAGGGGCTCTCGTGTGGCGCCATCGTCGAGAGCCAGGACGGGCGGTGGGTCGTGCTGCGCTGCACCAACGTCCTCCAGTCCACGGTGGCCGGGCGGTGGCGGTTGCCCGGAATCCGGGAGGCGATGCTGGCCCGGCTCGACGAGACGCCGCTCGGGACCCTCCCTGTCGGCGACGACGTGGTCGACCTGGCGGTTCCGCCGCGCGGCACCGTCACCGTGCTCGTTCGTTAGGCCCGCTCCCGGAGCGCCAACGGCGCATCGCCAGCCAGCCGGTCGCGCAGGGCATCGCCCAGCAGCGTGCAGCAGAGCACCGTCAGGATCAGCGCCAGGCCCGGGGCGATCGCCACCCAGGGGGCGGTGACGATGAGGTCGCGCCCACCGGCGATCATGTTGCCCCAGCTGGGTTGCGGCGGCTGGACCCCCAGGCCCAGGAAGGCGAGCCCGCTCTCCAGCAGGATGGCGTTGCCCACCCCGAGGGTCGTCGCCACGATGGCCGGGCCGAGGGCGTTAGGCAGGACGTGGCGGACGAGGATCCGCATCGGGCGCAGCCCGAGGGCGTCGGCGGCGTCGACGTAGGCGTGCCCACGGGCGCCGAGCACCTCGCCACGCACCAGGCGGGCGACGCCCATCCAGCCGGTGGCCGCCAGCACCACCACGACGGTGGTGACGCCAGGCTGCCAGAGCGCCGCGCAGAGCAGCAGGAGGATGAGGCGGGGAAAGGCGAGGAGCGCGTCGGTGATCGCCATCGCAACCTTGTCGAAGGCGCCGCGCCACCAGCCCGCGAGCCCCCCCACCATGACGCCGAGCGCGCTCGCCAGCAGCGAGCCTCCGATGCCGATGGCGAGCGACAGGCGCCCGGCAAGCATCATCCGGACGAACAGGTCCCGGCCGAACCGGTCGGTCCCCAGCACGTGCCGGATTCCGTCGGGATCGAGCGCCCCGGGTGGCAGGAGGCGCAACCGGAGGACGTCCCCGATGGCGAGCGGGTCGTGTCCCGCGAACCGCGGCACCAGCAGTGCGCCGGCGGCGAGGGCCACCAGGAGCGTGGTCGCGATCCGTTCGGTGCGCGTCATGCGCGCCGCCGCGGGTCGACGAGCAGCAGCAGCACGTCCGAGAGGGCGTTGGCGACGACGACAACGGTCACGTAGACGATCGTCACGCCCATCACCACGGGGTAGTCGCGGGCGGCGATCGCGGTGAGCATCGCGCGACCCATGCCCGGCCAGGCGAAGATGCTCTCCACGAACACCGAGCCGGCCACGACGCCGGGCAGGGACAGCATCAGCAGCACGATGAGCGGCGGCAGCGCATTGGCGAGGAGGTGCCGCCGTATCGTCGCCCCGCGTGACAGGCCCTTCGCCCGCGCGGTGCGCACCCAGTCGCTCCGCGCCAGGTCCAGCAGGGCGGTGCGTGCATAACGAGCGATGCCGGCGGCGCCGATCGCGGCGAGGATCGACACCGGGATGATCGAGTGGCGGATGCGGTCGGCCAGCGCGGCCACGCCCGAGAGGTCGCCCGCCGGACTCGTCAGGCCGAAGGCCGGCAGCCGGGCCCAGGCGGGGGCGCCAACGCGGGCCAGGCCCCAGGTGAAGAGCGCCACCGCCGCCAGCGCCAGCCAGTAGCTCGGCGCCGCGTAGACGGCCGTCGTGAGCCCGGTCAGGATCCTGTCCGTCCAGCTGTTGTGGCGGGAGGCCTGCAGTGCGCCGACAGAGACGCCGACGATGAAGGTCAACGCGAGCGACGCCCCTCCCAGCCAGAGCGACACCGGAATCGACTCCGCGAGCACCCGGCGCACCGGCTCGTGCCGCACGTAGCTTTCACCGAAGTCGCCCCGGAGCACGCCGCCCAGCCACCTCGCATATTGCACCGCGACCGGACGGTCGAGTCCGAGGTCCGTGCGCAATTGCCGGGCCGCCTCGGGTGTCGCCGATGGGGGAATGAGCAGGTCGGCCGCGTCGCCGGGCGCGGCGCGCACCAGGACGAAGGTGAGCGTGACGACGAGCCAGATGAGCCCCAGCGCGGCAAGGCCGCGACGCACGACGTGCTGCACGGCGTGAAGTTGATGCGCCGCCGCATGCCGTCAACAGTGCCCCCCGGTCGCGCGCGGTCCGGCGATGCGCGCGCGACACGGCTCGGCGCCACGATCGCCACCGCGGCGCTGCTCGCCGTGGGCGCCTGCGCCCCCGAGGGGCGGCGCAGCGACACCGTCGTGTACGCCTCGGGCGCGGACCTCGAGTCAGCCAATCCGCTCACGACGGTGCACCCGCTCGCACGTCAGGTCCAGCGCTACGCGCTCTTCGTCACGCTGGCGCGCCTCGACAGCGCCCTCCAGCCGCAGCCGTACTTCGCCCGGGGCTGGGAGTGGAGCCTCGACCGACGGACCCTCACCTTTCGTCTCGTTCGAGGCCTGCGCTGGCACGACGGCGCGCCGACGACCGCCGAGGACGTCGTCTTCACCCTCGACGCGGCGCGCGACCCCGCGACCGGCTACGCCCGTGCCGCGGACCTGGACGGCATCGACTCGCTGCGCGCCATCGGCGACTCGGCCGTGGTCCTGCACTTTCGCCGGCCGCCCCCCGGTTTTCCCGAGGTGCTGGCGGAACTGCCGATCGCACCGGCGCACCTGCTGGCATCGACCCCGCGAGGGGACCTCCGACGCGCTCCGTTCGACTTCGCGCCCGTTGGCAACGGTCCGTTCCGCTTCGTGCGCCGGGAACCGGGGCGTCGCTGGATCTTCGAGCGCGTCGATGATTTTCCGGTCGTGCTCGGCGGGCGGGCCGGCGTCGAGCGGCTGGTGATCGCCGTCGTCGACGAGCCCACGACGAAGTTCGCGGGCCTCGTGAGCGGCGACCTCGACGTCGCCGGCATCGGTCCCACGATGGTTGCGCTCGTGCGTCGCGATCCCACCCTGCGCGTCGTGACGTACCCGGTCAACTACTCTTCAGCGCTCGTCTTCAACACGCACCGTCCGCCGTTCGACGACCGGCGTGTCAGGCGCGCTGTCGACGCGTTGTTCGACCGACAGCGAATCGTCGACGCGGCCCTCGCCGGCTTCGGCACCCCCGCCGCCGGCGCCCTTCCGTCGGACCATCCGCTCTTCGTTCCCATTGCCCGACCCTCGGCGCAGCAGGCCGACTCGCTCCTCGATGCCGCCGGGTGGACGCCCGGGAGGGACGGCATCCGCGAACGCGATGGCGCCCCGTTCCGCTTCGACATGCTCACGGTGGGGAGCGGCGACAACGCCATCGAGCAGCTGATGCAGGCGGACCTGCGAAGTCACGGCATCGACGTGCGTATCAGGCAGAGCGAGATGGGCGCATTCCTCGCCGATGCCCGCGCGACGCCGAGGCGCTTCGACGCGCTGTTCACGGGCATCCCGGGCGATCTCTCGCTCTCGCAGCTCGCCTCGATGTTCGACGGACGCCTGGCCGGGAGCGCGCTCGACTACGGCGACTTTCATACCGCGTCACTCGACTCGCTCTTCGCGCGCGTGCGGGACGCCACAAGCGACGACGCGCTGGCGTCGGCCTGGCGGGACGTGCAGCGGCGCCTCGCGGACGACGTCCCGGTCTCGTGGATCTACCACTCGCGGGGTGTCCAGGGCCTGACGAGGCGCCTGCAGGGCGTCCGCATGGACCTGCGCGGCGAGATGCCGACGCTGGCGCGATGGCATCTCGCTCCCCTTGTCCCGGCGTCCACGCCATGACGCTGCTGTTCGACCGATCCGCGCTGGAGGCACGGCGAGGGCTGGCCGCCGGCTCGCTCGCCCCGCTGGCAGACTCGCTCGATCGCGATCTCCGGCGATTCGTCGGCGATCGCGAGGTCTTCGTTCCATCGGAGAAGGCGAAGCTCACGCGCCATGGCGGGCGCTGCCGCGAAGACGGGGCGCTGCTTCTCTTCGACCCGGGCTCGCCACGTCGCCATGTCTGCCCATCGTGCCGGCGCGAGTACGATGGCGACGACGACTATCGCTGGTGGGTGATGGGGTACCAGCTCTGGCTTGCCGAGCGCGCCGTCCACGCCTCCGTGCTGTGGGCGCTACGCGGCGACGACTGGCACCGCGAGACCTACCGACGCATCGCTACGGCGATTGCGGATCACTACCTGTCGTATCCTGATCGCGACAACGTGCTCGGTCCAACCCGGCCCTTCTTCAGCACGTATCTCGAGTCGATCTGGCTGCTCCAGCTCTGCGTGGCGGTCGACGTGATGGAGACGGCCGGCGGGTCCGATCCGGTGGGCGGGGTGCTGCGCGATCGCGTGATCGGGCCCAGCGCCGCCCTCATCGCTTCCTATGATGAAGGGCTCTCGAACCGGCAGACGTGGAATGATGCGGCCCTCGGTGCCGCCGGGGTGCTGCTCGACAGGCCCGATCTCGTCGACGCGGCGCTGCACGGGCCGAGCGGCCTCGTCGCGCACCTGTCGCATGGCCTGCTCGACGACGGCAGCTGGTACGAGGGGGAGAACTACCACCTCTTTGCCCATCGGGGGCTCTGGTACCTCGTCGCGCAGGCGGCGTGCGCCGGCGTGCCGCTGCCCGGCGCGCTCGTCAGGCGGTTCGACGCCGGTTTTGCCACGCCATTCCTCACGGCACTGCCCGACTTCACATTCCCCTCGCGCCGCGACGCGCCCTACGCGGTGTCGCTGCGGCAGTGGCGGATCGCCGAATCCTGCGAGCTGGGGCTGGCCCGCATCCCCGGCGACGGGCGACTCGCGGGCGCGCTGGCCGAGCTGTACCGCGACGACGCGCCGGACGGGGATCCCGCACGCTGGCGGTCCACCGCCGAGGCCGAGCGGAACGTGCCGGCGGCGCGCCTGACGAGGGCGGACCTCGGCTGGAAGTCGCTCCTGTTCGCCCTCCCGGAGCGCCCGGCGACGACGGCCGCGCCCCCGGCGTCCGTCCTGTTGCCCGGCCAGGGCTTCGGGGTGCTGCGTCGCAGCGAGGGCGCGACCTACGTGGCGCTGGACTACGGGACCACCGGCGGCGGGCACGGTCACCCGGACCGGCTGAACCTGTGGCTCGTGAACGGCCTGCATCGCGTCCTCGAGGACGTCGGTACCGGGTCGTACGTGGAGCGCACGCTGCACTGGTACCGGAGCACCCTCGCGCACAATGCACCGCTGGTCGATGGTCGATCGCAGCAGCGCGTCGCCGGGCGGTTGCGGGCCTGGGAGGAGCAGGGGGACTTCGGCTGGATCGACGCCGAGGCGGAGGTCGCCCCCGGGGTCCCGGTGCGGCGACGCGTCGTCGTGGCGCGCGGCTACCTCGTCGACGACGTGAGGTGGTCCGCGGGCGGGGCGGTAATGTTCGACCTGCCGATCCATGTCGAGGCCGTGTCGAGCGCGTCATCCACGTGGGAGCAGGCGCCGATTGGGGGCGGGAGCGACGCCGAAGACGGCTTCGCATTCGTCGACGCCAGCGAGTGCGCGCGTGACGCGTTTCCACTCGCCATCACCGCGGATGGAGCGCGCGCGTGGGTCTGCCCCGATCCCGGGAGCGAGTGCTGGCGCTGTCGGGCGCCGGGACCGCCGGGCGCCGCACCGCGCTGGTTCTACCTGGCGCGGTCGCGGCGGCGCGGCGGGCGCATCGTGTCGGTGTGGGCGTGGGATGGCGCCGTCACCGACGCAGCGCGGGACGGCGACGACGTCGTGCTGATGTTCGCCGGCGGGGCGCGTCACCGCCACTGGTCCGGCGACGCGGGGTGGACGATCGACGTGAGCGCGGACGGCCACGACCGAATGGTGCAGCTTGGCGGCGCGCGGGCCGTGGAGCAGGGAGGCACCGGCGAGGAGTGGGAGCAAGGAACGTCCGGACCGGAGGAAGCCGCGCGGGGGAACGACGCGGGGCCCTCGGCACGCGTGCCCATCCTGCGACGGATCCCGGAGTCGGTCGGCGAGCTGACCCGATGGACGGACACGATGGGCACCGGGGCGCCGCTGCAGTACCGGCTCGGGCGCGCGCACTATCGCCGCTCGGAGGCGACGTGGAAGCTGGCCGGCGCGCCCGAGGCCCTTGTAGCGTTAGGCGCCACGGCCCACGCCCTGTTCGTCGAGGTCAGCGTCCGCAAGCCCACGCTCGCGTTCGCTCCTGCCGTCGCCGAGAACCCGCTCGACAACGAGCATCCCGACGTGAACAGCGACGGCGTGCAGTTGCACCTCGCGCCGGGCCGGTCGGCCACGGGGCTCTCGTGGATCTTCGTGCCGGAAGGCGACCACGTCCGCGTCTCGCCACGCGCCGGGGCCGGCGCAGCCGACGACGTCTCCGCCAGCTGGCGGCGCACCGGCACCGGCTACCAGCTCCTCATCCGGCTCGCACGGCAGTGCCTCGGCGGCCCCGGCGCCCGCGACTTCGCACTCGACGTGCTCGTGAACGAGACCAGCCCGGAGCGTGAACGGCGGCGCGGCCAGCTCGTGCTCAGCGGCGCCCGCGACGAGTGGGTCTACCTGCGCGGCGACAGGCAGGACGTCGCGCGATTCCTTCCGATGCATATCGGCGATGACTGACTCGATGCTCACGCGCGTGCGCGTCGTCCTTCATGAAACCCAGGACCTCGTCAACATCGCGGCCACCGTGCGGGCGATGAAGAACATGGGGATCGCTGACCTGCGACTGGTGCGCCCGCTCGACTTCGACGCGTGGCGGGTGCAGGGCATCGCCCACGACACCGCCGACGTGGTCGAGCGGATGCGCATTCACGACGACCTGACGCCGGCGATCGACGACTGTGTCCTCGTGGCCGCGTTCACCGCGCGTCGACGGGCGGCGAAATGGGCGGTGACCACCCCGCGGGACGCTGCGCCGCGACTGCTTGCCGCCGCGGCCGACGGTCCGGTGGCGCTGCTCTTCGGCCGGGAGGACCGGGGGCTTCCCAACGAGGCGCTCGACCGTGCCGCCGTGCACGTGACGATCCCGACCACGTCCTACGCCTCGCTGAACCTCGCGCAGGCGGTCGTGATCGGGCTCTACGAGCTGCACGTCGCCGCGGGCGATGCCACGCGGGAGCGGCGTCCGCCGCGCAAGGACGCGCCGCCGCCGCAGACCGAGGAGATCGAGCGATACTTCGCGGATGTCGAGCGCTCGCTCGAGTCCGTCGACTTCTTCAAGCGACGGAACCGCGAGCATGTGCTCCGGTCGTGGCGCTCGATTGCCTTGCGCGCCGGCCCCAACGCACGCGAGCTGTCGCTCATGCGGGCCATGGCCATTGAGGTCTGGAAGACGCTGGACCGCGTTCGGCGTGGTTTCCGTGACGGGCTCGCGGACGTCGACGGCGGTGAACCGGGATCCGGGGAGGCGCCGGACGCGCCGGACCGTCTCGGTGCGCCGGACCGTCTGGATGCGCCGGATGGCCCCGAGGCGGCGCGCCCGCCGGTCGAGCCCGGCCGAGACAGCAGCACGGAGCGGTAGGCGACACCGCCGCCCGCTCACAATACTTCGCCGGCGACTGGTCCCGGTTCCTTCAGCACGTATCTTTTCCCCATGCCGCTCGGACGATTCTTCCGCAAGCGCGACGACGTCGCGAACAACCAGGACGCCGCCGCCGATGAGGACGCGCCCGTCGTCGAGGAAAGCGACGCCGAGGTCGAGTTCGGCGAGGGCCTTCCTCCCGAGGACGACCAGGATGCGGAGGCCGTGGAGCGTTCATGGCGCGACCGCGCCCGCGACGCGATTCCTGGCGGGAGCTCCACGGGAAGCAAGCGACCCGGCGCGATCTACGGCGACGGCAACGAGGAAGGCCCCACGCACTACACGCGTGCCTCCGGGTGCCATGTCATCACGCCGTCGGACCTGTCCCTCATTGATTGCACGATGGCGCTTGGCTCGGTGGCCGTCGGCTACGGCGATGAGCGCATCCTGCGGGCGGCCGTGACCGCCGCGGCCGCGGGCAACGTGTCGGGCCTCGCCAGCGTGCTCGAGGTGCAGCTTGCCGAGCGGCTCATCGACGTGATTCCCTGCGCCGAGGAGGTCCGCTTCCTCAAGAGCGGGGCGGAAGCGGTGGCTGCGGCGGTGCGCCTGGCGCGAGCCGCCACCGGGCGCTCGCAGGTCGTGGGCTGCGGCTATTTCGGCTGGCACGACTGGTCCAGCGAGGGGCAGGGGATTCCCGGGGCGACGAGCGCGCTGATGACGCGAGTTCCGTTCGATGACGAGGACGCGCTCCGTCGCGCCTGCCGTGCCGCCGGCAGCGATCTCGCCGCCGTGGTCCTGGAGCCCGTCATCGATCGCTTGCCGTCGGAGGAGTGGGCGAAGGCGGCCCGCAGCCTCTGCGACGAACTTGGCGCGGTCCTGGTCTTCGACGAGATGAAGACGGGCTTCCGGATCGCACTGGCTGGCTACCAGGAGCAGTCAGGCATCACCCCGGACCTCGCGGTGTTCGGCAAGGCGATGGCGAACGGCTTTCCCCTGGCAGCGGTGGCTGGTCGCGCGGCGATCATGGAAGAGGCGAAGCGGACCTGGATCTCCTCCACGCTCGCGGGGGAGTCGATGGCGATTGCGGCGGCGTGGGCCGTGCTCGACGTCTATGAGGAAGAGGATGTCTGCGCCACGCTGGCGTCGATCGGTGGCGCGATGCGCACCGGCGTGGCCGGCGCGGTGGCCGCCGCCGGCCTCGATGGCGTTGCCGTGGAGGGGCTCGATCCGATGTGGCTGCTCCGCTTCGACGATCCCGCCCGGGAGCGGCGGTTCCTCGAGCTCGCGGTGCGTGAGGGCGTGCTCTTCAAGCGCGGCGCATACAACTATGCCGCGCTGCCGCACGGCGAGGACGAGATCGTGGTGGAAGTCGAACGCGCCGCCAGCTCCGCCTTCGTGTCGCTGCTCGAGGAAGTGCGGGGATGACGACCGCCCGGGCCGACGGTCCCCTCGCGGGACCGGCGCCGCTCATCGACGTCCACGCGCACTTCTTCCAGCCGGGTTCCGGGCGCGCCAACGGCGAGGCGCAGAACGCCGCGCGATTCCGCGCCGGTGAACGCATCGGCATCAGCTGCCACGTGGGGTCGATCCTCGGCAGCTGGGGGGCGACGTCGCCCACGTACTTCCAGTCAGCGGCCGACACCGTGGCCGGGAACGATGCCATGCTCGCCGTGCAGCGCGCGCATCCCGACCGCGTGAGGACGTACTGCGCCGTCAACCCTAACGATGAAGGCGCGGCCCTGGCCGAGCTCGAGCGCTGCCGTCGTGCCGGGGCGATCGGGGTGAAGCTGGCAGCCGCGCGTCGCGCGCACGATCCGCTCAACGACCCGATCGCGCAGTTTGCCGCGACGCACCACATGCCAATCCTGCACCACATGTGGCAGCACCGGCGCGGTGACGTCGCCACCCAGGACGCCTCGGATGCCGTGGACCTCGCGGACCTTGCCGAGCGCCACCCGGGCACGACGTTCATCCTCGCGCACATCGCCGGCGGCGGCGACTACATGCACACCTTTCCCGCGGTGCGCGACCTGCCGAACGTGCTGCTCGACCTGTCGGGCAGCGGCGTCGATCGCGGCATGCTCGACGACGCGCTGTCGGCGGTCGGGCCGCGGCGCCTGCTGTGGGGTGCCGATATCACGCTGGAGTCGGCGCTGGCGAGACTCTGGGCGCTCGAGCCGCTCGGACTGGGCCGGGATGAGGTGGCGGACATCCGGTGGCGAAACGCGGTGAGGATATTCCCGCCCGGCGCGTTCGACGGGATTCGCGCGCTGGAGCGCGATCTCGCCGGGGCGCAGCCGGGGGCGGTGGCCTCGTGAACCCCGGCGAGTCGCCGGTCGGCTTGCGCGTCGACGTCAACACGTTCATCGGCGGATATCCCTTCCGGCACGTCCCGCACCCCGACCCCGACGTCCTCGTGCGCGTCCTCGAGAGGGAAGGGATGGCGCGTGCGTGGGTGGGACACCTTCCGTCGGCGTTCCATCGAGAGCCCTCGCATGGGAACGAGTCGCTGTACGCGGCCCTGCAACCGCACCGCGCCCGTCTCGATCCGGTTCCGACGGTACGCCCCGACTGGCCGGGGTGGCGCGCGCACATCAAGCGCGCCGTCGCCGAGGGTGCGCCGGCAGTGCGCGCGTATCCTCCACAATGGGGATACGGTGTGGGACATCCGGCGATGCTCGAGCTCGCGGAGGAATGCGCGTATCACCGGCTGTCGCTCGTCCTGACGGTTCGCTTCGAGGACCTGCGCCAGCGGCATCGAACGGACGTCGCCGGCGACCTCAGCGCGGCGGCGATCCGCGCGATGGCACGGGCCGGGACCGGCGCGCGCATCCTTGTCACCGCAGCCGGTCGGGACCTCGTCGAGGAGGTGCACTGGGGGCTCACCGCCTCCGAGCGTGCCCAGGTGAGCTGGGACATCAGCTGGATCTGGGGTCCGCCGGGCGACGATCTCGCCACGCTGCTGCGCACGATCGGGGCCGAGCGCTTCGTCTACGGGAGCGGCTGGCCGTTGCGACTGGCGCAGACACCGCGGGCGAATCTCGCACTGCTTCCGGACGACATCCGTGAAGTCCGACTCGCCGATCCGGTGGTGAAACCGGGCTGAAGCTCTCGCACACGTACGGAGTCAACTCGCGCTGCCGTCGTCTCTTGCGCGACTCCTGACGGCCCGTCATTTTACGCCGCTGACGTCGGGCCTTGTGAAATACTTCACAAGGCGGTCGGCCTCCCCAGACCCTCCACCCCGCGACATCCTTGCCGAAGAGCAGAACGCGAACGTGGGCGATCGTCCCCGCGTTCTTCGCGATCGCCCTGGCCGCGTTAGGTCTCTCCGCATACAGCGGCGCGTCATCGTCGCAGGGGTTTGCGCCCCTGCAGCCCGTCGACTTTCCACACCCGCGGCACGTGCAGTTGCTCAACCTCAACTGCATCTATTGCCACTACGCCGCGTACAAGTCGCCGGATCCCGGCCTCCCCGCCGTGAGCACCTGCATGGGGTGCCACAACCTCATCGGTCCGCAGCGCCCGAAGGTCGACACGCTCCCACAGCGCACCAGTACGGCGCTGCAGGCGCTGATCCGGTTCGCGCCGCAGATGCAGCCCGACAAGTGGACGCCGATCCCGTGGATCCGCATCCACAAGCTGCCGGAGTACGTGCACTTCACGCACATGCGCCACGTGAACGCCGGCGTCACCTGCCAGACGTGCCACGGCCCTATCCAGTCCATGAACCGCGTCTACCAGTTCGCGTCGCTCAACATGGGGTGGTGCATCAACTGCCACGTCAACGGCTACCGCCTGAGCGACGGCCTGCTGGCTGCCGGCGACACCGCCGGCGCCAAGGCCGCCGTGAACGACCCGGTCAAGAAGGCGCGCTACGACTGTTCCGTCTGCCACTTCTGAGTCACTGATGATCCTGACTCCGATTCCATCCGGTTCCGTGACGGCCGTCCCAGGCATCGTTGCGGCATGGCGCGGCGATCGCGGAGGGCGCTCGTGAGCACCACGCCCGAAAAGCCGCGCGTCAAGCGCCGCGAGTTCCTGAAGGTCCTTGGTGCGGCCGGTGCGACGACGGCCGCCGTGGGATGCAGCCAGGAGAAGGTCGAGAAGCTCATTCCCTACCTGCTCTCGCCAGACCACACGGTGCCCGGCGTGTCGACGTACTACAGCACCGTCTGCCGCGAGTGCGCCGCCGCCTGCGGCGTCGTGGCCGAGGTGCGTGACGGTCGCGCCATCAAGCTCGAGGGCAACCCCGAGCACCCGGTGAACCGCGGCGCCCTCTGCGCGCGCGGGCAGGCCTCCCTGCAGGGCCTCTACAACCCGGATCGCTTCCGCGGCCCGATGGTGCGACAGAACGGGACGCTGGCGCCGGCCACCTGGGACGCCGCGCTCGGACTCGTCAGGCAGCGGCTGCTCACGGCACGCGGCGGGAACGGCGGGCGGGGCGTGCACTTCATCTCGCAACACGAGGCCGGGAGCCTCGGGGCATTCGTCGACCAGTGGATGGGCGCGTTCGGCTTCGGTACCCACTATGCGTACGACGCCGAGGCCGACCTCGCGGTGCGCGCGGCCAACCAGATGGAATACGGCGCCATGGCGCCCGGGCTCGACTTCGCCGCCGCGAAGCTGATCGTCTCCATTGGCGCCGACTTCCTCGAGACGTGGGGCGCCAGCGTTCCGCAGCAGCTCTCGTTCGCCGAGGCCCGGGCCAGGCTCGTCGACGCGCCGCGCTTCGTGTACATCGGCGCGCGCCGTTCGCTGACGGGGCTGAACGCCGACGAATGGCTCGCGTGCCGCCCCGGCAGCGAGCTCGCGGTGGCCAACGCGCTGCTCGGCGCGGTGGGCGGTTCATCGGGGACGACGGTCGCCGCCGCCGCGGAGGCCAGCGGCATCGACGCCGCGCGCCTGCAGGCGCTGGCCGACGCAGTGCGCGACACCAAGCCGAGCCTCGTCGTCGCCGGCGCGTCGACGCCTGACGCACATCTGGTGGCCCAGGCCGCCGCGCGCATCAACAAGGCCGCCGGCAACGTGGGCACCACCGTGAAGCCTGCCGCCGGCCTCGTCGGCATGGGCGGCGCTGTCGGCGGCGAGGTGCTCGCCGGCCTCGCCCGCGAGATGAACGCCGGGCAGGTCCAGATGCTCTTCGTGCGCGGCGCCAATCCCGCGTACTCGCTCCCGAAATCGGTGCAGTTCGCCGAGGGCATGGCAAAGGTGCCGTTCAAGGTGTCGTTCTCGTGCTATCCCGACGAGACGACGGAACTGTGCGACGTGGTCCTGCCCGACAATCACGCGCTGGAGTCGTGGGGCGATGCCGAGGCGACCCGTGGCGTGCTCGGCATGCAGCAGCCGGTGATGGACCCGGTGTACGACACCCGTGCCACCGCCGATGTCCTGCTGGCACTGGCGCGCGGTGAGCCATCGGTTGCCGGCCGCTTTCCCTGGGCGACGTATCGCGACTGGCTGATCGCGCACTACCCCTCCGGCATGGGCGGCTTCACGCAGGCGCTGGCCAAGGGCGTGGGGCAGGGCAGCTCGCTCGTGCGCGAGAGCGCGCGCACGGTGGCGTTCTCGTCGCAGGGCCCGGCGCCGATCGGCGGCACCGGAGACTTCTACCTCACGGTGCAGCCGTCACCGGTGCTCGGCGCCGGCGCCGGTGCCAACAAGCCGTGGCTCCAGGAGCTCCCCGACCCGGTCAGCAAGATCGCCTGGCAGAGCTGGATCGAGCTGCATCCGGCCACCGCGGCGCGCCTCGGCCTGGAGGGCGGTGATCACGTGACGGTGACCACGGCAGCCGGCAGCCTCACGGCGCCGGTCTGGCCGTACCTCGGCGTGCGGCAGGACACGGTGCACGTCGCGCTCGGCCGCGGCCATACCGCCTACGGTCGCTACGCCATGGGGATCGGCGTGAACGCCCTCGACGCGTTAGGCGCCACCTGGAACGGTGCCGGCCAGCTGGCGTGGACGCAGGCCCGCGCGCAGGTGGCCGCGGCCGCGGGCCAGTCGCCGCTGGTGACGACCGAGGGATCGGCGCGCCAGCATGGGCGCGGAATCGCCAAGGCCCTGACCGCCGCCGAACTGGCGGCCCCGCCGGTCGCCGAGACGCACCAGGCGTTCCCCGGCGACGCCTCGCACGAGTTCCTCCCCGGCTTGCGCGCCCCGGTGGCGGCCGACGCCGAGGGCGACCTCGCGTCGCAGGCGTCGAAGGAGCACGGCATGTACGCCCCGGATCACTGGAGCGGCATGGCCAGCCGCCGCTGGGCAATGACGATCGACCTCGCCCGCTGCACCGGCTGCTCGGCATGTGTCACGGCCTGCTACGCGGAGAACAACATCCCGACCGTGGGCGCCCGCTGGCAGGGTCGCGCGCTCCGTCCCGCCCTGGCCAGCGACGACAGCGCGTGGGACTCGCGCCCCGGCGCCAACATCCTCAAGGGACGCGAGATGGCCTGGCTGCGCATCGAGCGGTACTTCGAGGGCGGCGAGGACGGCGTCTCCGAGTTCGAGACGCGCTTCCTGCCGATGATGTGCCAGCAGTGCGGCAACGCCCCGTGCGAGTCGGTCTGCCCGGTCTTCGCGACCTACCACGCCCCCGACGGGCTCAACGTGCAGGTCTACAACCGGTGCGTCGGGACGCGCTACTGCTCGAATGCGTGCCCGTACAAGGTCCGGTACTTCAACTGGTTCGGCTACGGCGAGACGGCGCGGCGGCAGTATGCGTTCCCCGAGCCGCTGAACCTGCAGCTCAACCCGGACGTCACGGTGCGCGGCAAGGGCGTGATGGAGAAGTGCACGTTCTGCGTGCAGCGCATCCGCGAGGCCGAGAGCCTGGCCAAGCTGGAGAACCGCGAGGTGCGGCCCGATGAATTCACGACGGCGTGCGCGCAGGCGTGCCCGTCACGCGCCATCGTCTTCGGCGACGCCGCCCATGAGGACTGGACGGTGGCGAAGCAGGTGGAGGACCGGCGCGCCTATCATGTCTTCGAGGAACTCAACACGTTCACTGCGGTGGTCTACCTCCAGAAGGTGAATCATCCGGCGACGGGAGGGACGCGCTGATGGCCTCCCTCGCCGAACCGATCCGCCCTGCCAACGTCGCCACGGCGACCGTCGCGCTGCCGGGCATCCGCGACTACGAGCAGGTCGATCGCGACATCTCGGCAACGCTCCGCCCCACGAAGGGGTGGTTCATGCTCCTCGGCGTCGCCGTCGCCTGCTTCCTGTGGGGCGCCGCGACCTGGATGTACCAGATCTACTGGGGGCTCGGCAACGCCGGCTACCAGCCGCCGGTGATGTGGGGTGTCTACATCATCAGCTTCGTCTTCTGGGTCGGTATCGGCCACGCCGGCACCCTGATCTCGGCGATCCTGTACCTCTTCCGTGCCGGCTTCCGCACCACGATCTACCGATGCGCCGAGGCGATGACGGTCTTCGCCGTGATGACCGCGGGCCTCTTCCCGATCATCCACATCGGGCGACCGTGGAAGTTCTTCTGGCTGGTGCCGTACCCGAACTGGCGGCTCGTCTGGCCGAACTTCAAGAGCCCGCTGATCTGGGACGTCTTCGCGATCTCGACGTACCTGACGGTCTCGGCAACGTTCCTGTACGTCGGACTGATCCCGGACCTTGCGGTGCTCCGCGACCGGGAGACGAACCCGACGCGGAAGAAGCTGCTGGCGGTCCTCTCGCTCGGGTGGCGGAACTCCGAGCCCGAGTGGCGGCACTTCGCGCGGATGTACCTCTTCCTCGCCGCGTTCTCGACACCACTCGTCCTGTCGGTGCACTCGGTGGTGTCGTTCGACTTCGCAATGGCGATCACGCCGGGCTGGCACGCCACGATCTTCCCGCCCTACTTCGTGGCCGGTGCGATCTTCTCGGGCATCGGGATGGTGTTCACGATCATCATCCCCATCCGGAAGTTCTTCAAGCTGCAACACATCGTCACCATCAACCATCTCGACGCGGCGGCGAAGCTCTGCCTGCTGACGTCGATGATCGTCGGCAGCGCCTACCTGATCGAGTTCTGGACGGCGTGGTACAGCGGCAGCGAGATCGAGCACACGTTCTGGTGGAATCGGGTCTTCGGCGACTGGTGGTGGGCGGCGTGGATCATGCTGACGTGCAACGTGATCTTCCCGCTGTCGCTCTTCTCGCAGAAGCTGCGGCGCAACCCGAGCTGGCTGTTCATCCTGTCGATCCTGATCAACCTCGGGATGTGGTTCGAGCGGTTCGTGATCATCGTGCCGTCGCTGGCGCGCGAGTTCGAGCCCTGGCAGTGGACGCACTACCTTCCCAGCTGGGTCGACGTCTCGATCCTGGTCGGGAGCTTCGGGTGGTTCTTCATGTGGTTCCTGCTGTTCATCAAGCAGCTGCCGGTGATTGCGATCTCCGAGGTCAAGGAGATCGTGCCGCCGCGGCTGCGGTCGCACGCCGCCCCCACGGGCGTGGACATCTCGGGACATCACCGGGACTTCGCGCCGGCCACGCCGGGAGAGTTCGACTGATGACGCGCGGACTCGTCGCCGCCTACCTGGAGCTCGACGCCCTCATCGACGCCATCGAGGGCCTCAAGCAGCGGAACTTCAAGCGGTTCACCGTCTACACGCCGACGCCGCGGCACGAGATCGAGCACGCGGTCAAGCCGGCCACGAGCCGGGTCCGGCTCTTCACGCTGATCGGCGGATTGTGTGGCGTGACGTTTGGCTACTGGATCGCCATCTGGACGTCGGACTACTGGCCGCTCGTCGTCGGCGGCAAGCCGGTGGCCGCGTGGATCCCGTTTACAATCATCGGCTTCGAGGTCATGGTGCTCGTCGGGGCGCTGTCGACCGTGGCCGGCATGTTCGTCAACTCGCGCATCCCGAAGATCATCTCCACGGTGGGATTCGACCCGCGCTTCACCGGAAGCTACTACGGCATCTACGTCGAGGCACCGCCGGACAGGCTGCCGGAGGCCGAGGTGACGCTTCGGAATGCCGGCGCGGTGGAGGTCCGGAATGAGAGCTAGATCGAGCCTCGCGCTCCACGTGCTCACGCTGGCCGGGCTCTCCCTGTCCCTCGCTGGCTGCGAGTGGTTCTCGGACTTCAAGCGCCAGCCCAGCGTGGTGACGTGGGAGACCCTGCGCCCCGACACCCTGATGGTGCGCGGCAGCCCGCAGGGCTCGGTCCCGACGACGGGAACCGAGATGCCGGCGTTCCGCGTTTCCTACGCCGCCATGCCCAGCGCCATCGATTCCATGGGCGCCGAGCTGAAGAACCCGGTGCCGATGTCCGAGGAGTCGCTCACCCGCGGCCACTTGTACTTTCAGCTCAACTGCGCGGTCTGTCACGGCGACCTTGGGAAGGGCGACGGACCGGCCACGCGGTACGGCATGGCCCCGATGAGCCTCATGACGGACATCATGAAGGGGCGGCCCGACGGCTACATCTTCGGCATGATCCGCAACGGCCGGGTGCTCATGCCCAGCTACAATCGCATCGAGGAGATGAACCGCTGGGACATCGTCAATTACATCCGCGCGCTGCAGGGCGGCGCCGGGGGGCTGACCTTTGCCGTCGGTCCGCTCGCAAAGCCCGGCGTGACGGGTGACAAGCTGCCCGGCCCCACCGAGCTCGGTCCCACGCGCGCCGTGCCCTTCATCGGCCCCAACGGCATCGGTCCGCTGCATCCGGCGGCGACCGCCGATTCGGCCCGCACCGGAACGTCGCGCGGTACGGCGGGAGGTGATGCATGAGCCAGCATCACGAGACGGACCTGCCGAGCCGGGAGGCGCTGGCGCAGCTCATCACGAAACCGCTGTCGCCGCGCTGGAAGACGGTGAGCCTGGTGCTCGCCGTCGCCGGCATGGCGATCTTCGTCATCGGCGTCATCACCGGACAGCAGCGCGCCTGGCTCGCCTGGCACGTCAACTGGCTGTTCTTCACCGTGATCTCGTCGGCGGGTGTCACCTTCGCGGCGGTGCAGCGCATCACGACCGCGCGCTGGTCGCGTGCCGTCGTGCGCTTCGCCGAAGGCTACGTGGCGTGGCTTCCGGTGGCGTTCGTGATGCTGCTGATCACGATCTTCATCGGGAAGGCGCACATCTTCCCCTGGGTCGACGACCCGCCAACGCAGCACGAGAAGGCACTCTGGCTGGGCGCCGTCTTCTGGTCGGCGCGCGGCATCGTGATCTTCGGCCTGATCACCGCGCTCAGTCTCTGGTTCGTCTACACGTCGGTCCGGCTCGACGTCGGCGTGCTGCCGGAGTGGGGGGCGTCGTGGGCGAAGGGCATTCGCGACAGGATGCGCGCCGGTTTCGGTGAGGAGCGCCGCGAGCTGCACTCGACGCATTCGCTGCAGGGGCGCCTCGCCGTCTTCCTCGTCCTGCTGTTCGGCGTCGGCTGGGTCGTGCTGTCGTGGGACCTCTCGATGTCGGTCGATCCGCACTTCCAGAGCACGATGTACGGCTGGCAGTTCTTCATCGGCGGGTGGCTCGAGGCGCTCATGCTGCTGGCGCTCCTGTCCCGGTTCTGGAAGGACCGCATGGGGGGCACCGACGTCATCACCGAGAACCACTACCACGACATCGGGAAGCTCTGCTTCGGCTTCACCGCCTTCTGGGGCTACCTCACCTTCGGCCAGCTCCTGGTCATCTGGTACGGCAACCTCGGCGAGGAGACGCACTTCTTCCACCTGCGCCTCATCGAACCGTGGACGCCGCTCACGCTCGCGGTCGGTATCATGGTGTTCGTGCTGCCGTTCTTCGGCCTGCTGGGCAAGTACCCCAAGCTGTTCACGCCCACGATGGCGTTCTTCGCCGTGAGCAGCCTGGTCGGCATCTGGCTGCATCGCTATCTCGAGATCTACCCGGTCATCTTCCAGCAGACACTGAAGTCGATACCCATCGGGTTCTGGGAAATCGGCGTGTCGCTCGGGTTCGTCGGGCTGTGGGCCTATGCCTACCTGTCCTTCATGGAGGCCTTCCCGCGCATGCGGGTCTTCATGCTGACCTCACCGTATCGCGACGAGATCCAGGTGCCCGTCGACCCCAGGACGATGGAGCCACTGCCCGCGCACGAGTAGCTCGCGGGCGGACGCAACGCAGAGCGGGGTGCCCTTCGGTGGGCACCCCGCTCTGGCGTTCTGAAGGGCCGTGTGGCCCGGGGGGCGGGTCAGGCCGGCTGCGGTGCCTCCAGGAGCAGGCGTTCCAGCTCGGCGTAGGGTACCGCTCCCGTGACCCGGGCCGCCTCCTGCCCGCCGCGGAACACGATCGTGGTGGGGATGCCGCGGATCTGGAGGCCACCGGCGACGCCCTGTGCGTAGTCGGTGTTGAGCTTGGCCACCAGGGCGTCGCCGGTGTGTCGTGCCGCCAGCTGGTCCACGGACGGCGCCATCATCTTGCAGGGACCGCACCAGTCGGCGTAGAAGTCGACGAGCACCGGGAGGTCGGTCTCGCGAATCGTGCGCTCGAACGACTCCTCGTTGAGGATCCATGGCCGGTCGAGCAGGATCGGGCGCGCGCAGTTGCCGCACTTCGGGCGTTCCTGCGCGCGCGAGGCATCCACGCGATTCCAGGTCTCGCAGAACTGGCAGCGCAGGGTGAGGTGCTGGGTGGCGTCAGTCATCGGTCGCTCCGGGGTCACTTCCACCTGATATATCTAGCGGTGCCGCGGTCGACGGTGTAGCGGATTGTCCGGCGCCGGGTCGGCGGGCTCCTGACGGATGGCGTACCACGTGTCCGCCCTCGGAGAATCACCGAAAGGCGCTTAGCTTTCGACCCTCACGGCAGAATTCGGGGCGGTAGCTCAGATGGGAGAGCACCTGGTTTGCAACCAGGGGGTCGCCGGTTCGATCCCGGTCCGCTCCATCGCGGTTCGCCAGCGCCAGTCGCCGGCCGCGCAACAAGGTTGGGACCGCACGGCGGGATCCGTCGTTACGCCGCCGCGGATGGCGTGGTCCTTCAGGGCAAGGGCCCGCGCAGGTCAGCAAACGACTTTCCCCGTTGATCCGTCGATGTCGTCGACTCCGAGCAACCCGTCCGCCATCTCCCCGCTGGACATCCTCGACACCGCCGCGGCGCGACTCGCCGCGGGTGGCGAGCTGGCGCCGCGGATCACCGAGGTGCTAGAGACCCTGCGCACATCCATGGCGGCGGAGGAGTTCAGTCTCTGGCTGCATGGTGCGTCAGGGCTCGTCTGCTCCGTGCGAGCGGGGGCCGGGCAGACGACGGCGGACGAGGTTTCGAGTCGCCTCGAGTCCGGCCAGGAGAACGAGGGAGGCCTCGTCGTCGCCCGGCTCGCCTGCGATGGAAGGCGTGTCGGGGCGCTGGCGGGTCGGTTCGCTGCCGCGGCCGA
The DNA here is from genome assembly GCA_963761075.1 of uncultured Gemmatimonadaceae bacterium. Classification (GTDB taxonomy): domain Bacteria; phylum Gemmatimonadota; class Gemmatimonadetes; order Gemmatimonadales; family Gemmatimonadaceae; genus CAVXFN01. The sequence goes on along the minus strand of CAVXFN010000004.1, from coordinate 3,017,393 downwards.
TGGCGAGCGCGCGCGCCTGGTGCGCATCGTGGCCAACCTCCTCGCCCAGGACCTCACCGGCGCCGAGCGGCGACACATGCTGACGCAGGAGGTGGAGCGCCGCTCCAGGCAGACCGACGACGAGCGCCGTCTCACGCAGAAGATCATCGACTCGCTTCCGGTGGGACTGTACGTGATCGACAGGGAGTACCGCGTGAAGGCGTGGAACCGGAACCGGGAGACCGGCCACCAAGGCGTCTCGCGGGACCAGGCCATCGGCCGCACGATCTTCGAGGTGCTGCACCGGCAGTCGGAAGAGTCGCTGCGCAAGGAGTTCGACGACGTCGTGGCCAGCGGCCGCATCCAGCAGTTCAACATCGAGTCGACGGCCTCGGGGGAGTCGCGCACGTACCGGATCACCAAGGTCCCGATGCGGCTGAACGACGGCCCGGTCACCCACGTGATCTCCATCGGCGAGGACGTCACCGACTGGACGACCGCGCAGGAGCGATTTGCCCAGTCCGAGAAACTCGCCGCGATAGGCCAGCTCGCCGCCGGCGTCATGCACGAGATCAACAACCCGCTGGCGACGATCGCCGCCTGCGCCGAAAGCCTCTCGCTGCGGCTGGAGGACCTCCGCAAGGAGGGGTGCACCGTGGCGCCGCAGGCCGACGAGTGCACCCGCACCATCGACAACGAGGTGCACCGCTGCAAGAAGATCATCGACGGGCTGCTGGACTTCTCGCGCCCACGCTCCGCGATCAAGGAGCCGACTGACCTGAATGCCGTGATCGAGCAGGCGATATTCCTCCTGAAGCATCACTCGCGCTTCAAGGACGTGCGCGTCCAGACGCTCTTCGACGACAGCCTCGTGCCGACGCCGGCCAACGCCGAGCAGCTCATCCAGGTTCTCATGGCGCTCCTGATCAACGCCGCCGACGCGATGAACGGGCGCGGCAGCATCACTGTGCGCACCCGACGCGGCGACACCGCCGGGGAGGCCGTGATCGCCGAGGTGATCGACGAGGGGCACGGCATTGCACGAACCGACCTGCCGAAGATCTTCGAGCCGTTCTACACGACCAAGCCACCCGGCCGTGGCACCGGGCTCGGGCTCTCGATCTGCTACACGATCATCGCCGAGCACGGCGGCCGGATTGAGGTGGACAGCGCGGTCGGCGCCGGAAGCACGTTCCGTGTCGTCCTGCCGTCGACGGAGGCGGCCGCGGCGTCGTAGCCGGGGACCGGGTCGCCAAGCGGCGATCCGGCGGGTATCCTCAGTCGGGCACGCCCAGGTCGCGACCGGTGGTTCCTCCGCCGGACGACTCTTCCCTCGCGCCAACGGCATGAACGTACTTGTCATCGAGGATGATCCGACGGTCGGCAGCTTCGTCAAGCGCGGGCTCGAGGAGCAGCGATATCGGGTCGAGCTGGCCACGAATGGCGAGGAAGGGGAGCGCCTGGCCGCGAACGACTCCTTCGACATGCTCATTCTCGACCTCCGGCTGCCGGGCAAGTCGGGAGAGGACGTCCTGAAGTCGCTCCGCCAGCGCGGCTTCGAGAAGCCGGTCCTCGTGCTCACGGCCCAGGACGCCGTCGATGCCAAGGTGCGCATGCTGCGGGCGGGCGCCGACGACTACGTCACCAAGCCATTCGCGTTCGAGGAGCTCCTGGCGCGCGTCGAGGCGCTGTCCCGGCGCCCGAAGACGCTGGCGGCGCCGCTGCTGCGCGTCGATGACCTGGAGCTGAACCGTGACACACGCGAGGTCCTGCGCGCGGGCGAGCCCATCGAGCTCACGCCGAAGGAGTTCTCGGTGCTGGAGTACCTGGTGCGCCACGCGGGACGCGTCATGAGCCGCACGCTGATCACCGAGTACGCCTGGGGGTACCACTTCGACCCCGGCACCAACATCGTGGACGTGGTGATCAACCATCTCCGGAAGAAGGTGGATGCCGGGCATGACAGGAAACTGATCACGACGGTGCGGGGCGTCGGTTACGTCATCAAGGAGTAGTTCGCCCACGCCCGGAGGAAACTGCCTGGAGCGTCCCGGACCTCGTCCCTGAGCCCGGATCGGAATGTCCTCGCTTCGCGCCCGCCTGACGACCCAGTACTCGGTCGTGCTTGCCGCCACGGTGGCCGTCTTCGCCGCGTCGGTCTACGTGGCGCACGAGTCGACGGCCACGCGCACCGCGGTGGCCGATGCCGCGAACCGTGCCGGCCTGCGCGCGGATATCGCGCTCCGGATCCTCCGACGCCAGAGCGCGACCGGCGAGAAGACCACTGTCACCCCGGAGGCGCAGTACAACACTGCCGTCCGGGAGCTGCTCGACGTGATTCCCGGGTATCTCATCGTGATGGGGCCGGAGGAGCGGATCGTCTTCCAGAGCGCCGCGGTCAAGGGCCTCGGTTACGACGCGTCGCTGTCCCTCGGAGCCGTGGCGCAGCACCTCGCCCCGGGACCGGGATCCACGAGGGTCGACGTCGGCCGGGAGGCCATCCTGCTGGTCTCGCGCCGGGACGACGACCCCACGTTCAGCCAGTACCGGGTGGTCGCCGGACTCGACTATCCAACGTCAACCGTCGGGCCGTTCTTCGAGGTTGTCGGCTCGCTGGTGATCGCCCTGCCGCTCATCCTCGGCATTTCCATCGGCGGCGCGTGGTACCTGTCCGGGAGGGCGCTCGAGCCGCTCGATCACGTGACAACCGAGGTCACCGCGATCACCGACGGTCGCAGCCTGCATCGCCGCCTCCCGATCGTGTCGTCCAACGACGAACTGGCGCGCCTGACGCTTCAGCTCAACTCGATGATCTCGAGGCTCGAGACCTCGTTCGGCGCATTGCGGCGGTTCACGGCGGACGCGAGCCATGAGTTGAAGACCCCGCTCACTGTACTGCGAGCCGACCTCGAGCGTGCGATGCGCGCGCCGCCCAACAGCACGGACCAGCTCGTCGCCCTCGAGGAGGCGCTCCAGGAGACGACGAGGATGGGAGATCTTGTGGAAAGCCTGCTGACGCTCGCGCGCGCGGATGAAGGGCGCTTCGACATCCTTCGCGAGCCGGTGGAGCTCGAGCCGCTGGCGCACGAGGTACTGGAGACGGCGGTAATCCTGGGAGAGGGGGCGGGTATCGAGGTATCGATGCCGCTCGCGCAACCTTGTGTCGTACTTGGCGATAGGATACGACTGCGTCAGTTGTTTCTCAACCTCGTGATAAACGCCATCAAGTACACGCCACGCGGTGGGGAGGTGGAGCTCAACCTCGTGCGATCGGATACGGAGGTGAGCTTCAGCGTCCGCGACACCGGAATCGGGATCGCCGCCGCGGACATGCCGTACATCTTCGAGCGCTTCTGGCGCGCCGACAGGGTGCGCGCGCGAGCGACGGAGCGCGGTGGTTTCGGCCTCGGACTGGCAATCTGTCAGTGGATCGCCCAGGCCCACGGGGGAAGTCTCACCGCGCAGTCGCGCCTGCACCGCGGAAGCACCTTCACGGTGACGTTGCCGATCGTGTCCGAGGACGGCAACGCAGAGCGCTCGTCCGCCGTCACGTTCGCGACCGCAATTTCGCCCGCGTGAGCGGCACGGGTGCCACGGGGACGTGGGGACGTGGGGACGGCCGGCGTGATGTGAGGGGACATCTGAAGTCGCCCAACGTGAATTCTCACAGCGACTTCATCGAATCTTAATCCGCTCTCCATTCCCAGTTCAGGTAAGCGCCGTAGAATCCTGCCGGGTCTGGAAAGTCGAACCTCTCACCACTCTGGTCGAGGGCCATGTTCAACAACCTTCTTGAATCGAAGGCGAAGAAGCAGCGCCGCGTCGGTGGGACGGTCTTCTCGTTCGTCGCGCACTACGGCCTCGTCATTCTTGCCATCTACGCCACTGCGCAGGCGGCACAGGAAGACGAGAAGCCGAAGGACGAGAAGGTGGAGTTCGTCCAGGTGAAGAAGGAGGAGGCGCCGAAGCCGAAGGAGCCGCCGCCGCCCGAACTGACCGCTGCGCCGCCGCCGCCGAAGGGATTCCAGGTACTCACGGCGCCCGTCGACATTCCTGACGTGCTGCCGGACATCGACCTCACCCGCCGCGTGACGAATGAGGCGGACTTCACGGGCAAGGGCATCGAGGGCGGCATCGCCAAGGGTGTCGAGAAGAAGGTCGAGGTCAACGAGGACAATACGTACTACGAGTTCCAGGTCGAGAAGCCGGTGATGCAGGCGCCGGGATCGGCCCAGCCGCAATACCCGGACATCCTGCGCCAGGCCGGGGTCGAGGGCGACGTCCTCGCGACGTTCATCGTCGACACCACCGGACGCGCCGAGACGGGGTCGTTCAAGGTGCTTCGGACGACCCACGAGCTGTTCGCGAAGGCGGTCCAGTCGGCGCTGCCACGCATGCGGTTCATTCCCGCCGAGGTTGGCGGCAAGAAGGTGAAGCAGCTGGTGCAGCAGCCGTTCACGTTCACGATCAGCAAGTAGCCCGTTCCGCCACACCCCATCTCTCACCGCTGGAGCTCGCGTTATGAATCTCGATCTTGCGGAGATCTGGACGAAGACCCCGTACTTCGGGAAGTTCCTCTGGGCCGTCCTCCTCTTCATGTCGGTCTGGTCACTGTCGGTGGCCATCGGAAAGTGGTGGAACCTGCGCAAGGCGCAGCGCGAGACCATCAAGTTCGCGCCGGAGTTCTCGCAGTTCCTCGAGGAGGACAACCTGACCGAGGCGATCAAGCTCGCCGAGGGCTACCGGAAGTCCCACGTCGCCCGGGTGCTTGGCGGCGCGTTGCAGGAAGTGAAGCCCCTCATCATGGATGGGTCGATCACGGTCTCCGACATCAACACGGCGGAGCGCGCGGTCGAGCGTGAAATGCTGATGGAGCTGGTCCAGCTGAAGCGCGGCCTGGCGATCCTCGCCACGGTCGGTGCCACGGCGCCGTTCGTCGGGCTGCTGGGCACGGTGTTCGGCATCATCAACGCCTTCACCGGCATGGCGCGCTCGGGTTCGAGCGGCATCGCGGCGGTGTCGGCCGGTATCGCCGAGGCGCTGATCGCCACCGGCTTCGGCCTCATCGTGGCCATCCCGGCGGTGTGGTTCTACAACTACTTCACGACGAAGATCGACAACCTGACGGCCGAGATGACGTACACGTCGAAGGAAATGATCGACTACCTCATCAAGGGCGTCTCGGGCGAGTTCGGCCGGTCGCGCTTCACGCGGGAGTTCAACACCCAGGTGCAGTCCGGCGGCCCGGTGTCCTCCTAAGCCCACGCGTCCCGACCTCGTCAGGAGGACTTCCCGATGGGAATGTCAGTAGGAACGGGCGGCGTCAAGGCGGAGCCTAACGTCGTTCCCATGATCGACGTCATGCTGGTGCTGCTGATCATCTTCATGGTGACCATTCCGGCGCTCGCCGCCGGGTTCACCGCGCAGCCCCCGCAGGGCATCAACCTCAAGTCGCACCCCGAAGAGGACGGCGACCAGGTGCTGGGCATCGACCGCAATGGTGCCTACTACCTGAACAAGCGCCCGATCTCGCTCGATACCCTGGGCGAGACGCTCACGCGGATCTACGCGAACCGCGAAGACCACGTGCTGTACGTCAAGGCCGACAAGGACCTGCTGTACCAGAAGGTGATCGAGATCATGGACATCGCGGCGCACAACGGCGTCCGGGTCGTTGGCGCGATCTCCGAGCAGCAGCCGGGGACGCAATCCACGGTCCCGGGCGACGCACCGGCCGACAAGAAGCCGTAACCGGGGAGACGAGACGCTATGGCAGGAATGTCCGCAGGATCCGGGGGACTCCGCAACGAGCCCAACGTCGTGCCGATGATCGACGTGCTCCTGGTGCTGCTCATCATCTTCATGCTCATGATCCCGCTCTCGCGGGTGGCCATCGATCTGCAGTTGCCGGATCCCAAGCCCCCCGAGAACCAGGACAAGTCGAAGCCGGACCAGATCGTGCTCGAGGTCATGCCGGGCGGCGTGTTCATGATCAACAAGGCACCCGTCGAGAAGAGCCAGCTCGCGGCCCGCCTCAAGGAGATCTACGACCCGCGCCCCGACAAGATCCTGTTCGTCAAGGGCGACCCGGCCGTGAAGTACCAGGAGATCATCTGGTCGATGGACGTGTCGCGCGGCAGTGGCGTCAAGGTCATCGGTATCCCGCCAGGGGCCGAAGCACCGCCGGCGAAGTAGACGACGACGTAGCCGCGACGAGTAGTCGCGACGAAGCCGCAAGCCAGTCCGAGTTCCACGGCGGGTGAACCTTCACGGTTCACCCGCCGTACTAGTTTCCTGTCATGTGCCGCGCACACGGCGCGAGCCGTCTGCTGACAGGACCCCCTTCCACACCGCATGGACCAGCCTGGGCTCGAGCACGAATCATCGACACACCGCCCGTACCGGCCGCCGATCGGGATCCCGACGCCGGGCGAGCCCCGGGCGCAGGCGACTGCCGCCTCGGTCGTGGTGCACGTGCTGCTCGCCCTCCTGATCCTGGCGCCGACCCTCTTCTACTCCTCCAGGCTCTCCCTGCTGCCCATTTCGAAGGGTGCCGGCGGACCAGGGCCCAGCGGCGGCGGAGGCGGCGGAAACGCCGGCCGGGGCTATCCATCGGTCCACTTTACGCCTGAGCGCCTCCAGTACGTGCAGGTGGCTCCCCCGGCACCGAAAGAGAAGCCGAAACCGGAACCTCCCAAGCCGAAGCCGGAGGAGAAGAAGGTCGTCGAACCGCTGAAGCCGACGCCGCCGGTCCCGGCACCCGTCGAGGATCCCAAGCCAGCCACCAGCCTCGCGCCAGCCGGTCTCGACCCCAATGGCGACGGCGTCGGCACTGGGCGCGATGGAAGCGCCGGCAACGGCCCGGGCAGAGGTGGCGGGGTCGGCAGCGGCGTGGGAACCGGCCGGGGGTCGGGGAATGGTCCCGGCACCGGGGGAGGCACCGACGCGATCTATCCGCCAACCGTCGTCTCGCTCCCCATCCTGCCGCTGCCGGTGCCCTCGAAGGTGCGACCGTACAAGATGGTCGCCGAGTTCGAGGTCGACTCGGTCGGGAACGCCAGGCTCGTCAAGTTCAATCCGTCGCGCGATGCGGGCTATAATCGGCGCATCCGCGAGATGCTGGCCGAGATTCGCTTCCGCCCGGCTGTCCGGATGGACGGCACGCCTGTCGCAGCCATTGCCGTGGTGACCGCCGAAGCGATGTAACGCAAAGGCCTGCAAGACTCTGGTGATTGTCCGGTGGCGAGGGTATCTTGTCGCCTGTTTTTTGTGCCGGTCCCGGCCGTCCCTCCTGCCGGTGATCTCCCTCGCGAGCTTAACCCGCCGTGCATGCGCAGCGTGGCCGACAAGACCAGCGCTCGACGATCGTGTGCAGTCGTGAGCCGTGTGCGGCGCGGTGCACGTTCCCATCCCGGAGAAAGACAACGATGAGTCGATGGATTCCGCGCGTCGTGCTGTTCGTGTTGGCCCTTGGGTTCGTCGGGGCGGGGGCCTCCCTGCTCGCGTCTCCGGCAGGGGCGCAGCAGGGCGGAGTTCCCGCTGCGGCGGCGATGCGGGTGGCGGTGCAGGACGCCGCCGGTGCCCCCCAGATCGAGCACCGCCCGGGCGGCGAGGTGAACCTCGAGCTCCCGGACCTGAACCAGGGGAACTTCTTCGGGTTCACCGGTCACCAGGTCCTGCTCTCGGGACTGGTCGTCTGTGTCCTCGGCCTCCTCTTCGGTCTCGTCTCGTACTCGAGCGTGAAGCGCCTCCCGGTGCATCGCTCGATGGCCGAGATCTCGGAGCTGATCTACGACACGTGCAAGACGTACCTCACGCAGCAGGGGCGCTTCCTGCTGATCCTCTGGGCATTCATCGGCGTCATCATCGTCATCTACTTCCTGCTCACCGGGCTCGAGCCGCCGAAGATCGCGATCATCCTGTTCTTCTCGCTCTTCGGCATGGCCGGCAGCTACTCGGTGGCGGCGTTCGGCATCCGGATCAACACGCTGGCCAATTCGCGCACCGCGTTCGCCAGCCTCGAGGGCAAGGGCTTTCCGGTCTGCGACATTCCGCTGCACGCGGGGATGAGCGTCGGCATGATGCTGATCTCCGTCGAGCTGCTGTTCATGCTCGGCATCCTGCTGTTCATTCCGTCCACGGTCGCCGGCGCCTGTTTCCTCGGCTTCGCGATCGGTGAGTCCCTCGGCGCCGCCGCCCTCCGTATCGCGGGCGGCATTTTCACGAAGATCGCCGACATTGGCGCCGACCTGATGAAGGTCGTCTTCAAGATCAAGGAGGACGACGCCCGCAATCCCGGCGTGATCGCCGACTGCGTGGGCGACAACGCCGGCGACTCGGTTGGCCCCACCGCGGACGGCTTCGAGACCTATGGCGTGACCGGAGTGGCGCTGATCGCCTTCATCGTCCTTGCCGTCGCCGACCAGTCGCTGCAGGCACAGCTGCTGGTGTGGATCTTCCTGATGCGCATCATGATGATCCTGGCGTCGGGGTTCTCGTACCTGGTCAGCATCCGGATCTCCCGCGCGCAATTCCGGGACGCCGCCAAGTTCAACTTCGAGATCCCGCTGACGCAGCTCGTCTGGCTGACGTCGTTCGTGTCGGTCGCCCTGACGTACCTGGTTTCGTGGCTGGCGATCCCGAACCTCAACGGCAACACCGCGCTGTGGTGGCAGCTCTCCACGGTGATCACCTGTGGCACGCTCGCCGGCGCGATCATTCCCGAGATGGTGAAGGTGTTCACGTCGATGAACTCTCGGCACGTGCGCGAGGTGGTGATCTCGTCGCGCGAAGGCGGAGCGTCACTGAACATCCTCTCCGGCCTGGTGGCGGGGAACTTCTCGGCGTACTGGCTCGGCATCACCATCATGGGCCTGATGGCGATCGCGTATGGCGTGGTCACGATCGGCGGCCTCGGGGTGATGATGAAGGCACCGGCGATCTTTGCCTTCGGCCTCGTCGCGTTCGGCTTTCTCGGCATGGGACCGGTCACGATTGCGGTGGACAGTTACGGTCCGGTGACCGACAACGCGCAGTCGATCTACGAGCTGTCCACCATCGAGCAGATCCCGGGAATCGAGCAGGAGATCAAGCGGGACTTCGGCTTCACGCCGAACTTCGAGCTGGCCAAGGAGCTGCTCGAGGAGAATGACGGCGCGGGAAACACGTTCAAGGCAACGGCCAAGCCGGTGCTCATCGGGACCGCGGTGGTCGGGGCCACCACGATGATCTTCTCGATCATCATGGCGCTGACCGGCGGCCTCACCAGCGGCATGGAGAACCTGTCCATCCTGCACCCGCCGTTCCTGCTCGGCCTGATCACCGGTGGCGCGACGATCTACTGGTTCACCGGTGCGTCCATGCAGGCGGTGACGACGGGCGCCTACCGGGCCGTGGAGTTCATCAAGCGGAACATCCGGCTCGAGGGGGTCACCCGGGCGTCGGCCGAGGACTCCCGCGCCGTGGTGGCGATCTGCACGCAATACGCGCAGAAGGGGATGCTCAACATCTTCCTCGCCGTCTTCTTCTCCACGCTCGCCTACGCCTTCGTGGAGCCGTTCTTCTTCATCGGCTACCTGATCTCGATCGCGCTGTTCGGGCTCTTCCAGGCGATCTTCATGGCCAACGCCGGCGGCGCGTGGGACAACGCCAAGAAGATCGTGGAGACCGAGCTGAAGATGAAGGGTACCGAGCTGCACGCGGCGTCGGTCGTCGGTGACACCGTGGGCGACCCGTTCAAGGACACGTCGTCGGTGGCGATGAACCCGGTCATCAAGTTCACCACGCTGTTCGGACTCCTCGCGGTGGAACTGGGCGTCTACCTCGCCGCCGAGCGCGGGGCGATGATCGGCCACGTGCTGGCGGTGGTGTTCTTCCTGATCGCCGCGTTCTTCGTGTATCGCTCGTTCTACGGTATGCGCATCGAAACCCACGCCGGCACCGCGGCCTGACGCGGGGGAGGAGACCGGTGGCCCGGGGCATCTTTGCGCGAAAGTCCGTCGCCGACTTCGAGGAGGATCTCGCTCGCGGCGGCGGACTCAAGCGAACGCTCGGGAAGTGGCACCTGACCGCGCTCGGCGTCGGGGCGACCATCGGGGCCGGTATCTTCGCCACCACGGGAACGGCCATCGTGGGCGACGCGGCACGCCCCGGCGCCGGTCCCGCCATCATCTTCTCCTTCCTGCTCACCGCGATCGCCTGCGGCTTCGCCGCGCTCTGCTACGCCGAGTTCGCGGCGATGGTGCCGGTCGCCGGTTCCGCGTACACGTACTCGTATGCGGCGCTGGGCGAGTTCATCGCCTGGATCATCGGCTGGGACCTGATCATCGAGTACGCCGTCGGCAACATCGGCGTCGCCATCGGGTGGTCGGGCCACTTTGCTGAACTCATCAGCCACTTCGGGCTGTCGCTGCCGCCGTGGCTGTCCACCGACTATCGCTCGGCGCACGACGCGTTCACCGCGGTGTCCGGGGGGGCCACCGACGCCGCCACCCAGCTGCTGGCGTCGGGGTGGACCGCGGCCCCGCACCTCTTCGGCCTGCCGTTCATCATCAACCTGCCGGCGGCGGCCGTGGTCTTCGTGATCACGATCGTGCTGGTGATTGGCATCCGCGAGTCGGCGAACGCGAACAACGCCATGGTCCTGCTCAAGATCGCCGTCCTCATCTTCTTCGTCGGTGTCGGCATCTTCCTCATCGAGCCGGCCAACTGGAACAACGCGGCGGAGGGCGGCTTCGCCCCGAACGGGTTCCGCGGGGTCAGCGCCGCGGCGGCGATCATCTTCTTCGCGTACATCGGCTTCGACGCCGTGTCCACGGCGGCCGAGGAGACGAAGAACCCCGCGAAGGACATGCCGTTCGGCATCGTCATGAGTCTGGTCATCTGCACCGTGCTCTACGTCGCCATTTCGGCGGTCATGACCGGCATGGCACCGTGGCAGCAGCTCGGCACGCCGGAACCGATGATCACGGCGCTGCAGTTCGCCAACGGCCCGCCGGGGCTGCTGAGCTTCTCGCGATTCATCATCGCGCTCGGGGCGGTCGTCGCGATGGGCAGCGTGCTGCTCGTCTTCCAGCTCGGCCAGCCGCGGATCTTCTTCTCGATGGCGCGCGACGGCCTCCTGCCGCCGGTGATGGCGAAGGTGCACCCGAAGTTCCGCACGCCGTACGTGGGCACCATCATGACGGGCGTCTTCGTGGCGTCGTTCGCGGCGTTTGCGAACATCGCCGAGGTGGTGGACCTGACAAACATCGGCACGCTGTTCGCGTTCGTGCTCGTCTCCGCCGGCGTCATCTTCCTGCGCCGGTCCGATCCGGACCGCCCCCGTCCGTTTCGCGTTCCGGGGGTCCCGTACACGCCGCTCATCTCGATCGCGGCCTGCGGGTACCTCATGGCTCAGCTGCCGGTCGTCACCTGGTACCGCTTCGGGATCTGGCTGGTGATCGGGCTCGTGTTCTACTTCGGCTACGGATACCGCCACTCGGTGTTGCGCCACGGCCGGCAAGTGTCGCGGGATTCACCGGGCGCACCGTGACGATGACCGGCGCGCGGGCCCGTATTCGCAGCAACGCGGCCGTCAGCGGCCGGGCCCCGCGTCGCCCCACGCACCGGATCTCGATTGGCGGCACGCCATGCGGCCACGGCGTGCCGGACGCGAGCCGGCGCCCCCGCGATCCCTTCGACACACGACTCCTGACTTCGCGACAATGTCCGAATCGATAGGCAACACCGGCAAGGGCATGAAGCTCCACACCAAGATCCTCCTGGGGCTCCTCATCGGCGCCGTCATCGGCACGACCGCGAACCAGACCATCGGCGGCGACCACCCGGCCGTCGAGTGGGTGAATCACTACGTCGCGGGCCCGGTCGGGCAGATCTTCCTGCGGATGCTGTTCATGATCGTCATTCCCCTCGTCTTCGCGTCGATCTCGCTTGGCGTGGCAGGGCTGGGTGACATCCGGCGCGTGGGACGGGTCGGCGGCAAGGCGATCCTCTATTTCCTGGGGACGACGGTCCTCGCCGCGGCGCTCGGCCTGATCCTGGTCTCGATCGTGCAGCCGGGCAGCCGGCTCGACCCGACGATCCAGCAGGAGCTGCTGCGCACCTACGCCTCCGACGCATCATCGCGACTGGAGATCGCCAGGAATTCCACGTTCGGGATCGAGACGCTCGTCAACATCGTCACCCGGAACCCCATCAAGTCGGCGGCCGACCTCGACCTGCTCGGCATCATCTTCTTCTCGCTCATGTTCGGGGCGGCGCTCACGCTCATTCCGCAGGAGCGCGCGAAGCCGATGATCCAGGTCCTCGAGGCGATCAACGACGTCGTGATCAAGATCGTCGAGATCGCGATGCGCCTCGCCCCCTATGGCGTCACCGGGCTGATCTTTGGCGTGACGTCGCGCTTCGGCTTCGAGCTGGTGGTGCCGCTCGCATCGTACATCGGCGTGGTGCTTGGAGCGCTTTTCCTCCACGTGGCGATCAATCTCTCACTGATCCTGCGGTTCGTGGTCGGCATCTCGCCGCGACTCTTCTTCTCGCGCATCCGTTCGGCGCTCGTCACCGCGTTCTCGACGAGTTCCAGCAGTGCCACGCTTCCCACCGCCATCGCGACCGCCGAGCAGAATCTCGGTATCCCGCGCTCGATCGCGGGCTTCGTGCTGCCGCTCGGCAGCACGATGTGCATGAACGGCACGGCCCTGTTCGAGGGGATGACGGTGATCTTCCTGTGCCAGGTCTTCGGCGTGCACCTCGATCTCGGCAAGATGATCATCATCGTGGTGATGTCGGTGCTGACCGCGGTTGGCGCAGCGGGAGTGCCCGGCGGTTCGATCCCCCTCCTCGTGGGGATCCTCACCATGTTCGGCGTGCCCGCCGAGGGCATCGCGATCGTGCTGGGCATCGACCGCATCCTCGACATGTCGCGCACCACCGTGAATGTCTGCGGCGACCTGTCGGCCACGGCGTTCGTCGCCCGGACCGAGGGCGTCTGGAACGCGAGCATGGTCCCGGCCGTGGAGGGGCTCGATGCCGCAGGAACGGACGAGAGTCCGGGCTGGCCGAAACCGGAGGTGTGACCGCCGGCCGTCGGCGCTAGTGGCGCGACGAACCGCCGGCCGCGCCGGCCAGCTCGTGCAGGGCCATTCGGACAGCGCCGCGCGCCGGCACCAGGTCGTCCATGCGATACTGCGCTCCGGGCGTCATCGACTTGAGCCGGTGCTCCAGCCGGCGACGCAGGAGTGAGCCGCGCGAGAGCAGGCCACCCGACAGCGCGAGCGGAAACGCGGCGCGCTCGTCGGCAAAGAGCCGTCGTGCCAGCGCGCGCACGTGAAGTCCCAGCTCCTCGACGGCAAGCGTGACCAGCGAGTTCGCGCGCAGGTCGCCGGTCGCGGCCACCTCGAGCACGACGGGAGCCAGGCGTGCGAAGTCTCCGGCGCTCGCGGACGCTGCCCACTCGACCAGCTCGTCCACCTGCCCGGCGCCCGTGGCCGCCAGGACCGGGCCCGTCAGCGATGTCTCTGGTTCACGCCCGTCCTCACTCGCCGCTACGATGGCGAGCGCCCGTCGTCCGATCCACGTGCCACTGCCCTCATCGGCGAAGTAGGGTCCCCATCCTCCCGCACGCGCCGTCGCCCCGGCGGGACCGCGACCGAACGCGATCGAACCCGTGCCGGCGGTGAGCAGGATGCCCGGTCCGTCGCCGAACGCGTCCGCGAGCGCGATGTCGGCGTCGGTGGTCACAATCACCGTGTCCGCGATTTCCTCGCCCTCCAGTGCCTCACGCAGCGCGTCGCGCTCGCGTTCGCGCCCGGTGCCCGCCACGCCGGCGCAGAGAATCCGGATCCCGCGATTGTCCACGGGGGACGCGGCGAGGGCCGATCGCACCATCCCCGCGATCACCTGCGACGACGACGTCGCCGCGCCCGGGTGGACGGCACTTCCGGGCCCCTCGACCGTCGCGATCTCGCGTCCGTCCTGGTCGGCCACGACGACGCGCGTGCGACTGCCACCGCCGTCGACGCCTGCCACGTACGAGGTCACGAGCGGTCTTCCCGCGCGGGGGAGGGAGCGTGCGTGAATGACGAGAGGATTCCCACGGTCATCGTGATGGCGGTTCCGATGAGGACGTACCACGGCCAGGCGATGTGCGCCAGCGGCCCGAGCGTCGATGCCAGCGAAGGATATGCTGCCGACAGCTGCGGCGCGAATACCACCACGGTCATCGTGGCGATGCCCACCGACATGCCGGTGAGGGCGTCCCGCTGGTTCGCCCGCCGCGTCGCCAACCCGAGAAAGAAGCCGCCCAGCAGTCCCCCATACGTGAACGACGCGATCGACAACGCCACCACGACGACCGGCGTGCCCTGGCTGCGATAGAGCAGGGCCCCGCCGATGAGCACGACTGCCCAGCCGAGGGTGATCCGGCGTGCGGTGCGGAGCAGGGAGGGATCGTCGGCGGACCGTCCGGTGAGCGGGACATACAGGTCTTGGGTCGTGGCGGCGGAGAGCGAGTTCAGCGAACCCGAGACGGTGCTCATCGCCGCGGCGAGAATCGCCGCCACCACGAGTCCCGTCAGTCCCGGCGGCATGACGTCGATGATGAACGTCGGGAAGATCTCGTCGGGGTGGGCGAAGGGTCGTCCCTTGTTGTATGCGAAGAGGCCGATGCCGATGAAGAGGAACAGGGCGAACTGGGCGATGACGGCGATGCCGCTGCCGATCAGCGCGCGCCGCGCGTCGCGCAGGTTGTTCGAGGCCAGCAGTCGTTGCACGATGAGCTGGTCGGTGCCGTGCGACGCCATCGAGAGAAAGGCCCCGCCGACGAACCCGGCCAGGATCGTGTGCGGGCGGTCGATGCCGGTGTACGGGTCGAAGACGCGGAGCTTGCCGCGCGCCGCCGCGTCCGACAGGATCGCGCTCCATCCGCCGTCGACGTGTCTGCCAATGAGCCACACGGCGGCAATCCCGCCGACCAGGTAGACACCGGTCTGCAGGACGTCGGTCCAGACAACGGCGCGCATCCCGCCGTAGTACGTGTACACGACGGTGAAGGCGCCGAGCAGGAGAATCGAGAGCGGCATCACGTACTGCGTGGGCACGACGGGCCCGAGGATCAGCGCCACCGGGATCGCCGTGGCGAAGACGCGCACCGAGTCTCCGAACGCGCGCGTGACCATGAACGTGACCGAGGCGAAGCGACGCGTCAGCACGCCGAAGCGCTTCTCCAGCAGGGCGTACGCGGTGACAAGCTCGCCCTGGAAGTAGCGGGGGAGGAGCACCGCGGACACCACGATCCTCCCGATGAGGTAGCCGCACGCGATCTGCAGGAAGGTCAGGTCGGTGAGGTACGACAGCCCCGGAATGCTGATGAACGTGAGCGCGCTCGTCTCGGTGGCGACGACCGAGAAGAGGATGGCCCACCACGGAATATTGCCGCCGGCGACGAAGTAGTCGCGGGCATCGCGCTGGCCGCCTCCCAGCCGGATGCCGAGCGCCGTCGCCCCCACGAGGTAGGCGAACAGCACGACGACGTCGAGCAGCGTGAAGTGCCCGGTCACGCCGTACCCTCAGGCGACCACATAGGCCTCCATGGCGTAGTACTCGGCGAGCCCGAGCCGGTTGAGCGTCGCGGCGGTCTCCAGGTTGCGAGCCTCGACCCGCTGCCAGAACTCCCGGTCGTCCTGGCCGGGAAACGGCGCCGAGTCCTTCTGCGACTGGTGCTTGAAGATCGCCTGGATCTTCAGGCGCAGCTCCTCCTGTGCGAGGGGCACCAGCCAGGTCGCATCGGTGACTGACCACTCCTGCCAGGCGCCGCGGTAGAGCCACATCTCGGGCCGGGAAGTGCCGGATCCGGCGGTGGGGACCATGGCGGGCGGCACGGAGCCGTCGTGCACGGGCGCGGCCCCGGCGTCCGGCTGGCCACTGTGCAGCAGCCGCAGCGCCTCGTCGATCGCGTCCTTGCACATGCGATGGGTGCCGTGGGGGTCCGACAGGTCGCCGGCGACGAAGATCACCGCTGGCCGCACCTCCGCGAGCAGCGCGCGCACGACCTCGACATCGGCGGCGCCGATGGGTTCCTTGCGCACGCGACCGGTGCGATAGAATGGCAGGTCGAGGAAGCGCGCGTTGCGCGCCGTGAGCCCGAGGGTCTCGATGCCGCTCACGGCCTCGGACTCACGGATCACGCGCTTGATGTCCAGGATCTCCGGCGTGTCGGCGTCGCCGGGACCCTTGGCCGCCAGGTGGGCGAGCACGCGCTCCCGAAGGGCGAGTGCCGACGAGCGCTCGCCCGACTGGCGCCAGGCGGGCCAGGAAGTCCACGTATCGCCGGACGTCGTGGTCGAAGACGGCGATGTTGCCGCTCGTCATGTATGCCACGGTGACGTCATTGCCGTTCTCGACGAGCTTGTGCAGGAGGCCGCCCATCGAGATGACGTCGTCGTCGGGATGCGGCGAGAAGCAGATCATGCGCTCGCCGCGGGGCAGCTTCGACCGTCCGCGGATCTTCGCGCCCAGCGCGTTGAAGACCATGCCGTTCACCGCGCCGGCACTCCCCCGCGCGGCCACGAGGGCCGACAGCTTGTGCTCCGCGTAGTCGCGCTGCGTGAGTTTGAGAATGGCCTTGCCGGTGCCCAGGCTGAGCCACACGACCGCGCGCACCGCCAGCGGTTCGGTCCACTCGACCTCGTCCACGAGCCATGGGGTCGCCACGCGGGTCAGCTCCGCGGCCGCCGCGCGATCGACGAAAAACGTCGTATTCGGGTGGCGCTGGAGGAACGTTGCCGCGACCTCCAGGTCCAGCTCGCCTTCGACCGCCCGCCGCACGATCGCGGCCTTGTGCTCCCCCGTGGCGAGGATCGCGATCTCCCGCGCCTCGAGGATCGTACCGACACCCATCGTCAGTGCCTGGCGCGGGACGTTGTCCTCACCGAAGAAGTCCGCGGCCGCGTCGCGTCGCGTGATCGGGTCGAGGGTAATGAGTCGCGTCCGGCTCCCGGCACCGGAGCCCGGCTCATTGAAGCCGATATGTCCGGTCTTGCCGATGCCCAGGAGCTGGAAGTCGATTCCTCCGGCCTCGCGGATGGACGTCTCGTACCGTCTGCATTCGTCGCGGATCCGCGAGGGCGCGAGGTCGCCCGCCAGCATATGCACCTGGCGCGGGTCGAGGTCGACGTGGGAGAAGAGGTGCTCCCACATGAACCGGTGATACGCGTGCGCATCGTCCGGGACCATGGGGAAGTACTCGTCGAGGTTGAACGTGACGACATTCCGGAAACTCAGTCCCTCCTCGCGATGCCGGCGGACGAGCTCGCGGTAGACGCCGATGGGTGTGGACCCGGTGGCGAGGCCGAGCACCACGGGCAGCCCATCGGTCCGGCCACGGCGCACCAGCTCGGCGATGCGCCCGGCGATGACGGTCGCCATCGCATCGTGGTCGTCGAAGACCACCGTGGGAATGCGCTCGCGCGAGGTGGCATCGCGCCCCTCCGCATATGAAGGAGGCCCGCTCGCCCCGATGGGACGGCGGGCCTCCGCGTCGGCCTCGGCGTCGCGCGGGGCGCCCGCGCGCGCGGAAGTCATTCCGCTCTGCTCAGGCCGAGAAGGAGTGGCCGCATCCACAGCCACCGGTGGCGTTCGGGTTCTTGAAGGTGAAACCGGACCCCTGCATCGACGACACGAAGTCGATGGTGACGTTGTTCAGGTACTGCGCCGAGAACGGGTCGACGAACATCCGGAATCCTTCCTGTCCGACGATGAGGTCGTCCTCCGCCGGCTGGTCCTCGATGAGCAGGCCGTACTTGAACCCGCTGCATCCGCCCGGCTGCACGCTCACGCGCAGGCCGCCGACGTCTGGCGCCACACCCTCGGCGTCCATGAATCTCTTGACCTCTCCCGCGGCGACGGGGGTAACGACGACCGCAATTTCAGGCTGCTGAGTTGTGCTCACCGCTCTTCCTCCTCAAGAGTCGCGCAAGGCGACAAGTCTGCTCGAATATTACTGAACATTGTCCTTCCGTTCAAGGCGCTTACTCCAAGCCTCGCAATTCTTTAGACGATCGGCAACGGGGTTTCTCAACGCGGCTGTCGACGGTTCCGCGAGGGGCCCGTCGAGTTAGCCCCTGCGACGACTTCGAGGACCGCATCGGCAAGTGCCACACGCACTTCCGTGATGGCGCGGTGCTCGCGAGTGGGGTTCACCCGGTTCGACAGCAGCAGGATGAAGAGGTCCCTCGACGGGTCCATCCAGATCGAGGTCCCGGTGAAGCCCGTATGCCCGAAGGCAGTCGGCGACAGGAAATGTCCTGCCGAATTCGACCCCGATGGGACCTCCCATCCGAGCGCCCGGTTCGAGAACGTCGAGTCCTGCACAGTCGTGAACTGCCTGATCGTCGCGGCCGAGACGATGCGCACGCCGTCGAGGGTCCCGCCATTCAGCATCATGCGCGCGAAGCGCGACAGGTCGTGGGCGCTGCTGAACAGGCCGGCATGAGACGACACGCCGCCCAGCGCGAACGCGTTCTCGTCGTGCACCTCGCCGCGCAGGTGGCGCTGCCGCCACGGGTCGACCTCGGTGGGGGCGATGCGCGGGAGCAGCGAGGCCGGCGGGCGGAACATCGACTCCTGCATGCCTAACGGTTGGAACAGGTGCCGTGCGACGTAGGTGTCGAACGGCGTACCGGTGACGCGCACCACGATCTGGCCGAGGAGGATCGCGCCGAGGTCGCTGTAGACCATGCGGACGCCCGGCAGCGTGTCGAGGGGCGTGGCGAGCGCCAGCCGGAGCGCATCGGCGGGGGACGTCGCCTCCTTGTAGAGCGGGCGCCAGGCCGGCAGGCCTGACGAGTGGGTCAGCAGGTGGCGCACCGTGACCAGCTCCTTGTGCGGGCCCGTCCACTCGGGGAGGTAGCGCTGCACCGGCGCGTCGAGGTCGATCTTCCCGTCCTGCACGAGTTGCATCATCACCGTGGTCAGGGCGATGACCTTGGTGAGCGACGCCAGGTCCCAGAGCGTATGGTCGTCCGGCACCGCGGAGGGCGCCCAGTCGAGATGTCCCGCGGCCTGCTCGAGGATGATGCCGTTCCTGGTCCCGATGACGGCGATCGCGCCGGGAAACGCCGAGTCGACGACCCCGCGATCGAGCAGCAGCGCCACCGTGTCGCGCAGTCGCGCCACGTCGACGCGACGGGCGTCGACCGCGGCCGCCGCCGGTCCCCCGGCCGCCGTGGATTGCGCAGTGATCGGGGACGTTGGAATTGTCGCGAGCCCCAGGAACACGAGGAGCGGCAGTCGCATGCGGACACACTTGCGCGACGTCCCCGATTCGCGCAAGAGCGAGTGGCGATCAGCGACCGGCACGGCGCGGAACGGCGCGGAACGGCGCGTCGGGAGCCACTGGCCCGGGAACGCGCATCACGGCAGAATCCGTGGCGAGGTCTCCACTGTAGGGCTGGTTGTCGCGCCATCCGGGCGCACTCGACCATGATGTCTCAAGCAATCCGGAGTATCCTTTTCGGGGAGGCGACGATGCGCAGATTGCTGGCGGCGGCCCTGGTTCTCACGGCGGCGTGCGGCGCCCGCCAGGTCGTGGTTGAGACCTCGCCGCGCGCCACGCCGGAAGTCACGCTGTCGGTAGCCAACCGGCTGGGGCAGGCCGTGAACGTGTATGTGGTGCGCGAGGGGCAGGACACGTTTCTCAAGCAGGTGGCAGCCAACGCCACCGAACTGCTGGCGGTCCCCGACGTGCCGAGCGGGACCGTAGTCGACCTCAAGGCGCGCACGGTGGATGGGACCAGGACGTTCTCACGGACGGCCGTCGTGATGCGCGGAACGGTCGAATGGGAACTGCGCTGACGCAGGGTTGTGAGCGCTTACTAAGCGACGTAATTTCATTGGCTTGGTAGGCCTGTCGGCCGTCGGTCAGATCCGACATCACCGGGGCCCATCGACTTTCGATCACATCCGACTTTCCGTCGCCCGATGGTTCTCTGGGACCTCACGAAACGCGGCTATCTGCGGTTGATCAGGCCGATAGTCGAATTTATGGTCCGCCGGAAGGTCAGCCCCAACTCCATCACGACCCTCGGGACCCTCTGTGCGATGACGGCCGGGGGGATCTACGCCCACGGTGACATCCGAATCGCCGGATGGACCCTTGGCCTGACCGCGATATTCGACGTGCTCGACGGTGAGGTCGCTCGGCGTTCGGGGCGCACGAGCGTCTTCGGCGCGTTCTACGACTCGACGCTCGATCGCGTGGCCGACGGCGCCGTGCTGGGCGGCCTCATGATGTTCTTCGCCCGGAACGGCGTCCACCACAAGATTCCCGACTCGATGTCGACGCCGATGGTGGCGGTCATCCTGCTGGGAATCATCGGGTCGTTCCTGACCTCGTATACGCGGGCCCGAGCCGACGGGCTCGGCATCGACGCCAAGGTCGGCATCCTGCAGCGCCCGGAACGGGTCACGCTGCTGTCGGCGCCCCAGGCCTTCTTCGGCCTCGCGTTCGGGGGATGGGTCCTGATGGCAATCTGCGGCTTCATCTCGGTGACGGCGTGGGTCACCGCGGTGCAGCGGATCCTCTTCGTGAAACGCGCCACCGCGGGCATGACAGCGCCCCCGGCGCGCATTGCGCCGCGGCATACCCCCCCGATCGACATGGCGGTCGTCGCTGAACCGCATGCCGCCGAGCCGTCGGTCGGCCGGTCCCCCGCCGATGCGGCCCCCGCGCCGCAGCCTCACGTGGCGCGCTGACGCGCCGCGCTTCGTACTCCAGGAGAAGAAACTCGTGCAGGTTTCGACCGCGAACCCTCGCGTCAACATCCGGCCTGCGACCGGAAAACTCGGCGTCCTCACCCCTGGCCTCGGTGCCGTCGCGACCACCTTCGTGGCCGGCGTCGAGAGCGTACGTCGGGGAACGGCAAAGCCGTTCGGCTCACTCACGCAGCTGGCGACGATCCGGCTCGGCAAGCGCACCGAGCGCCGGTCGCCGCTCATCAAGGACTTCGTTCCGCTTGCCTCCCTGGACGACCTCGTATTCGGCGCCTGGGATCCCATTCCCGACGACGCCTACACCGCGGCGAAGAAGGCCGGCGTGCTCGAGGATCGCGACCTCGAGCCGATCACGGACATGTTGCGCGCGCTGCGGCCCATGCCCGCCGTGTTCGATTCGCGCTACGTGACGCGACTCAGCGGCACCAACGTCAAGCAGGGAAAGACCAAGCGCGACCTCGCCGAGCAGCTGCGCCAGGACATCCGCGACTTCAAGGCGAAGCATGCCCTCGACCGCCTCGTCATGGTGTGGTGCGCCTCTACCGAGACGTTCATCCGCCCGGGGCCGCCGCATGCCACGATCGAGCAGTTCGAGAGGGCAATGGAGCGCAACGACGACGCCATCGCCCCGTCGATGCTGTACGCCTGGGCCTCCATCATGGAGGGCGTGCCGTTCGCGAATGGGGCCCCGAACCTTGCCGTCGACACGCCGGCGCTCATTCAGCTGGCCAATGACCGCTCGGTGCCCATCTGCGGCAAGGATTTCAAGACCGGCCAGACGTGGATGAAGACCGTGATCGCGCCGGGCCTCAAGGCGCGCATGCTCGGGCTGGCCGGCTGGTATTCCACGAACATCCTCGGCAACCGCGACGGCGAGGTCCTCGACGATCCCGCCTCGTTCAAGACCAAGGAAGAGTCGAAGCTCAGCGTGCTGCACACGATCCTGCAGTCGGACCTGTACCCGGACCTGTACGGCAACTTCTCCCACGTGGTGCGCATCAACTACTACCCGCCGCGCGGTGACAACAAGGAAGGCTGGGACAACATCGATATCTTCGGATGGATGGGATATCCGATGCAGATCAAGGTGAACTTCCTCTGCCGGGACTCCATCCTCGCTGCCCCCATTGTCCTCGACCTCGCGCTGTTCTCGGACTTCGCGATGCGCGCCGGGATGAAGGGGATCCAGGAATGGCTGTCGTTCTACTTCAAGAGCCCCATGGCCGCGCCCGGCCTGCAGCCGGAGCACGACCTGTTCATCCAGCAGACGAAGCTGAAGAACACGCTCCGCCACCTCATGGGGGAGGAACAGATCACGCACCTTGGCCTGGAGTATTACGAGTCATGAACACCAGACGCGCGGCAGGGGCGGTATTCGCCCTGATTCTGCTTGGCGCGTGTCAGGGCGGCGGGCCCGACCTGGCCGTGCGCCAGTGGACGGAGGACATGTCGTTCGTGATCAGTTCCGATCCCGTACCGCCACGGGCGCGCGAACCGGTCAAGTACAAGGTCGTGGTCCGCGACAGCGACACCGGCCAGCCGATCGAGACCGGCGAGGGGCAGATCTTCGCGTCCAGTCGCGACGGCGTGAACACCTACGACTCGCTCATCAAGGGCGACGAGCTGGGGACCTACTACGGGACCATGCGCTACGTGACCGCCGGCGAATGGGCCGTGGCGATCCGGTTCCGGCGCGATTCCACCAAGAAGCTCGAGCGAATGGACTGGATGCAGGAGGTCTTTCCTGCCAAGGGAGAGTCAAAGTAGACGCATGCGACACTTCTATCGGACACACCTGACGCCCGCGCAGGCGGTCGAGGCCGCGGATGAGTTCTTCGCGAGCCTCGGCCTGACGACCACCGGGAGCGACGCCCGGTCGCGGATCTACCGGGGCATCGTTGGTGCCCCCGAGGTCCCCGTCCACGTCCAGCTCCGGGTCCGCCCCGAAGGGGGGCACTGGACCTTCGTCGAGGTGTCCACCGACCAGATGGGAGAGAGCCGCGTCGACAGGAACGTGAAGCGGTTCTTCGTCCAGCTGCATCGACGCACCGAGCCCACCCATCGACCACTGGCGGCGTACTGAGTCGCCAGATGGTGGACGGAAGCCGGGGCGACCGGGCAGGCACGGGGCACGGCGATCGCACCGCCACCGATGTGGATGATGCCGCCGGCCTGACGCGGGCGCGAACCCTGGGGGTCGGCTGTTTCAGCACCTTCATCGGGTTCTGGAGCGGCGGCATGATCGGGGTCCTCGTCGGCAAGGTCGTCGGCGCGGTCCGTCGGTGCGAGCCGATCGAAGGGACGCCGGCGTGCGACTGGCATTTGTTTGCGGTGGCCGGCATGGTGCTCGGGGCGACGACCCTGCCGGTCCTCGTCATGCGGCGGCTCCGCCGGCGCGACAAGGCCGCAGGGACTTCACAGCGAGGGTGACGCGGTGGCACGAATCGATGTCCGGATGCCCCAGATGGGCGAGTCCATTGCCGAGGGGACGCTGTCCCGGTGGCTCAAGCGCACCGGCGAGGCCGTGAAGCGCGACGAGCCGATGTTCGAGATCTCCACCGACAAGGTGGACGCCGAGATCCCGGCGCCTAACGCCGGCGTCGTCGCCGAGATCCTCGTGCAGGAAGGCGAGACGGTGCCGGTGGAGACGGTGGTGGCGCGCATCGAGACGGACGGCGACGCCGTGGCGGCCGGGGCGCCCGCCGCCGCGGTGCCCGCGCCCGCTCCGGTCGCCGCTGCACCGGCCGCACCGCCGCCTCCCGTGGCGCCCGTCAAGCCGGCCGCACCGCCGGTCGCGGCGGCTCCGGGCACGTTCGAGGAACGCGTGCGCACGCGCTCGTCGCCGCTGGTGCGGCGCATCGCCGCCGAGCACGGCCTGGACATCTCGCGCCTCAGCGGGAGCGGCGTCGCCGGGCGCGTGACGCGCAAGGACATCCTCGCGGTCATCGAGAAGGGGGGCGCGCCCGCTGCCGCCCCCTCGATGCACGCACCGGCGGGATTCGGCTTCCAGCCCCCGGCGGTCGAGCCGTGGCCGGGCGACGTCGTCGAGCCGATGAACAACATCCGCCGGCTCACGGCCGGCCACATGATCTTCTCGAAGCTGACGTCGGCGCACGTGACGACGGTCTTCGAGGTGGACCTCACGCGCGCGGCCCGGGTGCGCGACCGCCTGAAACCGGAGTACGAGGCCCGCGGCGAGAAGCTGACGTACCTGCCGTTCATCATCCAGGCCGTGATCGCCGGCCTGCGCGAATACCCGATGGTGAACGCCGCCATCCGGGGCACCGACGTGGTCTATCGCAAGCGGTACAACATTGGCGTCGCGGTGGCGCTGGAGCGCGGGCTCATCGTCCCGGTGATCAAGGACGCCGACAACCTCTCGCTGGCGGGCCTCACGCGGGCGCTCAACGACCTCGCGGCGCGGGCGCGGGGCAAGCGGCTGCGGCCCGAGGAGGTGCAGGAGGCCACGTTCTCGATCACCAATCCCGGCGTCTTCGGCTCCATCATGGGCACGCCGGTGATCCCGCAGCCGACGGTCGCGATCCTCGGCACCGGCGTGATCGAGAAGCGGCCGAAGGTGATGCGGGGCGTCGATGGCGAGGACGTCATCGCGATCCGCACCTGCGCGCACTTCTTCCTCTCGTTCGACCACCGACTTGTCGATGGCGCGGACGCCGACGGGTTCCTCGGGTTCGTGAAGCGCCAGCTCGAGTCGATCCCGGACACGGGGTTCTGACGTGTCCCGTGCCCTGGTCGCCGAGTGGACCGTGGTGCCGCCGCCGGAATTCGAGGCGGCGCGCGCGGAATGGCGCCGCCGTCGCGACCTGCTGTCGGCCGCCGGGTGCCACTACTGGGTCTTCGAGAGCGGCGCCGAGCCGGGACAGTATCTTGAATTCATCGAGGCACGCGATGCCGCCCGGCTCGCCGACGCCAGTCGGCGCGCCGGGCTGGGTGATCGCGAACTCCGGATTCTCACCGAAGTGGAGCTGAGCTGAGCATGCCGACGCGCACGATCTCGATCGATGGCCGCAACTGGAGGGTCGTTCCCTCCGGGTACATCACCCAGTACGAGCACGATGAATTCGCGCTGCTGTTCGTCTCCGGCACGGGAACCCGGCGCGACGTGCGGGTCACCCGCTACAGCCCGCAGGGCACGCGCTCGCGCGAGCAGTCGCTGACGGAGATGTCCGACGATGACGTCCGGCGCCTGTTCGCGATGTCGCAGCCGGGCGAAACGTCTCCGGAAGCCGGCTACGCGCGGTGAGCACGGCGTCGCACGACGCGACTCGCGAGGGTGGCGAGCGGCTCGTCGACCTTCACCTGCACTCGACGGCCTCGGACGGCAGCAATCCACCGGAACAGGTCGCCGAGCTGGCGGCACGGGCGCACCTGGCGGCCATCGCGCTCACCGATCACGACACCGTGGAGGGGGTGCGGGCGGCCACCGAGGCGGGCCAGCGCCTGGGGCTTCGCATCGTGCCCGGCGTCGAGCTGAGTGCCTTCATGGGCGAGACCGAGGTGCA
Source organism: uncultured Gemmatimonadaceae bacterium (assembly GCA_963761075.1). Lineage (GTDB taxonomy): Bacteria > Gemmatimonadota > Gemmatimonadetes > Gemmatimonadales > Gemmatimonadaceae > CAVXFN01. The sequence continues at coordinate 2,992,122 of CAVXFN010000004.1, read as the reverse complement.
CCTGCTGGGGCTCCACCTCGACCGGCTCGACGAGATGCAGCGCCAGCTGGCGGTCTTTCGCGTCGCGCGCCGCACGCGCGCCGAGGCGATCGTGCGGCGGCTGAACGAGATCGGCGTCCGCATCACCTTCGACGACGTGCTCAGCGGCGCGTCCAACGCGGCCCTCGGACGCCCGCACGTCGCGCGTGCCCTCGTGCAGAACGGCTGGGCGCGCGACCATCGCGACGCCTTCGATCGCTACCTCGGCGCCGGGCGTCCCGCGTTCGTGGAGAAGCGGCGGTTGGGGATGCGCGACGCCATTGCCCTCGTGCACCAGTGCGGCGGGATCGCGGTCCTGGCGCATCCCGGTGGTGATGGCACCCGCGCGAACATCGAGGCGCTGGCGGCGCTCGGGCTCGACGGGATCGAGGTGCTGCATCCCTCGCACAGCGCCGAGGACCGGGCCCGCCTGATGGCGCTGACGGAGCACTTCGGCCTGGTGCCGAGCGGAGGATCCGATGCGCACGGGGTCGCCGATCCGTCGCGACGCGTCGGCATCCTGCGCGTGCCGTGGGAATGGCTCGACCGGCAGGAGGCGCGCGCCGCGCGCCGGCGCGCGGAGGCGCGGGTCGCCTGACGCCGGCACGGGATCGACCGACAGGGGGGATGCCCGCGGCCGCGTCGCGCTCGTGACAGGGGCCGGCCAGCGTGTCGGACGCGCCATCGCCGAGGGACTGGCCTCCGACGGCTACGACCTGGCCGTGCACTTCCACCAGTCGCGCGAGGGCGCGGACGCGGTGGCGGCGGACGCCACGTCGCGCGGCGTGCGTGCGGCGCTGTTCCAGGCCGACCTCGGGCATCCCGACGCACCGGCACGCCTCGTCCAGGATGTCGCGGGCCGACTCGGCCGCCTGGACGTGGTGGTGAATTCCGCCGCGGTCATGCTGCGGCTGCCGTTCGGCGAGGTCTCCGCCGGCGACTGGGATGGCGTCCTGAACCTCAACCTGCGGGCGCCATTCCTGATCGCACAGGAGGCTGCGCGCCACCTTCCCGAGGGCGGGAGCATCGTGAACATCGCCGACCTCGCCGCGTTCGAGATATGGCCCGAATACCTGCCGCACGGCGTGAGCAAGACCTCGCTCGTGTATCTCACGCGCGCGCTCGCGAAGATCCTGGCACCACGAATCCGCGTCAACGCGATCGCGCCCGGGCCGGTCCTGCGCCCTGAGTGGCTGGAGGACGATCGCGCCGCGCGGTACGCGGCGACGACCCCGCTGGCCCGCTGGGGCTCGCCTGGCGACGTCGTCCGGGCGCTGCGGTACCTGCTCGAGGCGTCGTTCGTGACCGGGGAGACGCTGTTCGTCGATGGAGGGCGTCATGTGCGCTTCTAGTCGCGGAACCCCCGGCCGCGATCGCGGACTTTTCCCTACGGCGTAGGTGGGCAAACGCGATTGGCCTCTCGCGCCGCTCCGGTTTGCGTGACCACAGGGCGCCGGCGACGGGCTGGCGCTGACATCGTCTCGAGGTGAATGCCGTGGTTGATTGCGACGTGGTGGTCGTGGGAGCCGGTCCGGCCGGCATGACGGCGGCGCTCTATGCGGGACGCTCCATGCTGAAGGCGATCGTGCTGGAGAAGGGCGCGCCGGGGGGTGAGCTGCTGAACACCGAACTGATCGAGGACTATCCGGGCTTCGAGCGGATCCTGGGCTGGGAGCTGGCGCAGAAATTCGAGAGCCACGCGCGACTGTTCGGCGCGGACTTCCGGACCGCAAACGTGCTGAGCGTGCGGAAGATCGGGGACATGTTCGAGTGCGAGTCCGACGACGGCGAGACCTACCGCGCCCCGGCTGTCATCGTCACCGCCGGCGGCACCCCGATAAAGCTCGGCGTCCCCGGCGAGGCGGAATATGCGGGGAAGGGCGTCTCCTATTGTGCGATCTGCGACGGCGCGTTCTTCCGCGGCGAGACGATCGCGGTCGTCGGCGGCGGCGACGCCGCGTGCGAGGAGGCCGACTTCCTCACGCGGTACGCGTCCCGGGTGTACCTCATCCACCGCCGCGACGAGTTTCGCGCGTCGAAGATCATCCAGAACCGCGTCTTCGAGAACGGGAAGATCGAGGTCATCTGGAACACGGTCGTCGACGAGATCCGCGGCAACGAGAAGGGCATGGTGGAGGCGCTGGCGCTGCGTGACGTCAACACCGGCGCGACCAGCGACCTGGCGGTGTCGGGCATCTTCGTGTTCGTCGGGTTCCGGCCCAACACCGGCATCATCGACGCCCACGTTGACCACGACGCGATGGGATACCTGCTCACGGACACCAACATGCAGACGTCGATCCCGGGGCTCTTCGCCGCGGGCGACGTGCGCGTGCAGCTCACGCGGCAGGTCACGACCGCCGTCGGCGACGCCACGACCGCGGCGGTGGCGGCGGAGAAATACCTCTCGGCGCGTCGCGACGTCAGCGTGTGAAGATCACCACGTTCCAGACCGGCGCGTTCCAGGAGAACGCCTACCTGGTGGTCGACGAGACGACCGGCGCGGCGGCCCTCGTGGATCCCGGGGACGACGGGGACCGCATCGCCGACGCGATCCAGCGCGCCGGGGTGTCACTGGAGGCCATCTGGATCACCCATGCGCACCTCGACCACATCGGTGGCGTGGCCGCCGTCAAGCGACGCTTCGACGTGCCGGTGTGGCTGCACCCGCTCGACCTGGACCTGTACCGCGCCGGCGACGCGCAGGCCGCACAGTTCGGCGTGCCGTTCGAGCAACCGCCCGACCCGGAGCGCGCCTTCGCCGACGGGGACGTCCTGCCACTCGGAACGCTCCGCTTCGGCGTGATGCATGCCCCGGGGCACTCCCCGGGCCATGTCGTCATTCACGGGCATGGCGTCGCGTTCGTCGGCGACTGCCTTTTCGCGGGGTCGATCGGCCGCACGGACCTGCCCGGCGCCAGCGGCGCACGGCTTGAATCGACGCTGCGACGCATCGTGGCACTTTCCCCGGAGACCCGGGTACTGCCCGGCCACGGTCCGACGACGACGGTGGACGCGGAGCTCGCCACGAACCCGTTTCTCACCGGCACCGCCAGGCCGATTCGTCGTTAGGTCGGGCCGCGAACGGCATGGCGCGTCGGGTCGTCACGACGGCGGCGGTTGGCGCGTCGGGACGTCACCCCTCGGCCGCGATGGCGCGGTGCACGTCGAGTGATCAGATTGTGGCCGGCGCCGATGGTGCGTCGGCGAGCGAATGGGCCGGCGAGTCGCCGGTAACTCCTGACCCCCTGACCGTATGAATTCGCGGCAATTCCTCAATCCGTCCGTCCTGACGCTTGGCATCGCGGTCGTCGCCATCGGTGGCATCGTGGCGTGCCAGAGCTCCCTCTCCGTGGACGCGTCGTCCAACACCTGGGGCTTCGTGAACATCGATGCGACCGTTCCGGCAGCGGGCGACACGCAGGTTGCGCCCAAGGCGCAATTCTTCCAGGCGAACATCTCGGCGGTGCCGAACGCGCAGATCGTCCTCGACTCCTGCAACGATGTCGCCTACAGCCCGCCGATCGACGTCACCGGCGTGACCTTCATGGATGCCGGTGACGCGGTCACGGCGGTGCTCGGCGGCCAGACGACGGTGACGCTGCCGCGTACGGCGACGTCGAGCGGGAGCGTCTACGAGCTCGCCGGTGGCAGCTCGGTCCCGTATCATCCCGGCGACAGCGTCGTGGTCACGGTGCCGGGCGCCGTGGGCGGGTTCCCGGGGTCGTCGGTCCGCGCCAAGACGTCCGAGTCGTTCACCTTCGACCCGATCGTGCTGCCCATCGGAACGAACCCGATCCAGCTGCGCTGGTCGCGGGCGGACGACTTCAACAGCGCCATGATCGTCGAGCTGCGCTACGCCCCGCAGTCGTCGGGCGGGTCGATCACCCGGGAAGTGCTCTGTTCCTACACGGACGATGGGGTCGACTCCATTCCATTCTCGCAATACCAGACCTGGTCCAATCAGAGCAATACCGCGACGGAAGTGGTGATGACCCGGCTGCGCACCTCCTTCCAGACTGTTACTAACGGTATCTTGGAAGTCATCTCCACGTATCAGGTGCCCACGCCCCAGACTCCGTAGCGGACCTCGGCGCGCGAGGCACCGGCGTTCGCGGCCAGCGGCCGCGAACGCCCGCCACCGAGGAACGCGCGCATGAGTGCCACACGCACGGAGAAGGACCCGCTCGGTCCCCTCGAGGTCCCGTCGTCAGCCCTCTACGGCGTGCAGACGCAGCGCGCCGTGCTGAACTTCCCGATCTCCGGCCTTCGCCCCCTGGAGCCGTTCATCCTCGGGCAGGTCTGGATCAAGAAAGCCGCTGCCCTGACGCACCGGGAAACCGGTCGCATGGAGGCCCGGCTCGCCGATGCCATCGTGGCCGCCGCCGACGAGGTGCTGGCGGGACAGCATCGAGACCAGTTCGTCGTCGATCCGTACCAGGCGGGAGCGGGAACGTCCCACAACATGAACGTGAACGAGGTGCTCGCGAACCGGGCGAACGAGCTGCTCGGCGGGAAGCGTGGCGAGTACCGCCCGGTGCATCCGAACGATCACGTGAACATGGCGCAGAGCACGAACGACACGATCCCGACGAACATCCGTCTGGCGTGTCTCTCGCAGCTCGACTCCCTGCTGGACTCATTCGCGCTCCTGCGCGACGAGCTTGCGGCCCGCGGACGGGAATTCGACGACATCGTCAAGGCGGGGCGGACGCACCTGCAGGACGCGATGCCGATCCGGCTCGGGCAGGAATTCACCGCGTACGCAGGTTCGCTCGACCGCGGCATGCGACGCCTGCGCGAGAGTGCCGAGTACCTGCGTGACCTCGGCATCGGTGGCAGCGCCGTCGGCACCGGCGTGACGGTGGAGCCCGAGTATCCCGCGCTGATGATCCGGTTCCTGACGCAGATCACGGGCCTCGAGCTGCGCGTCGGCGCCGACCGGGTCCAGCTCATGCAGTCGATGGGCGACGTCGCCGGATTCTCGGCGTCGCTCCGCGTGCTGGCCATCGACCTGAGCAAGATCGCGAGTGACCTGCGACTGATGGTCATGGGGCCGCGCACCGGCATCGACGAGATCGTCCTCCCGGCGGTGCAGCCGGGGTCGTCGATCATGCCGGGCAAGGTCAACCCGTCGGTCCCCGAGATGGTGAACCAGGTCTGCTTCCAGGTCATGGGATGCGACACCACGGTCGCCATCGCAGCCGAGCACGGCCAGCTCGAGCTGAACGTCATGATGCCCGTCATTGCGTTCAACGTCCTGCTGGCCCAGCGCATCCTGGGCAACGCGGCACGGGTCCTTGCCGAGCGCTGCGTGGCCGGGATCGCCGCGAACCGGGCGATGTGCGAGTACTGGGTGGAGCGCTCGGCGGCGCTGGCCACGGCCCTGGCGCCGCAGATCGGCTATGCGGCGGCGGCGGAGTTGAGCAAGCGCTCCGTGAAGGAGGGGATCCTCATTCGCGACCTCGTGAAGCGGGAGGGGGTCCTTCCGGCCGATGAAATCGACGAGGTGCTCGACCTCCGGAAGATGACCGAAATCGGGGTGCCCGGGGCGAAACATGGCTCCGGGGCCGCCCGCTGACCGTCGACCGCGTTTTCCCGCGTCCCAACTCCGACTTATATTCCCGACTATGCGAATCACGACCTGGGCCGAATATGGCCTGATTTGCTCGCTCCACCTCGCCCGTCGTCGCGGCGACGGACCGGTGACCGGCCGCGAGATCGCGGAGCAGGAGCGGCTGCCTGCGGACTATGTCGAGCAGATTCTTCTTCGGCTCCGACGCGCCGGCGTGGTGGCCTCGGTGCGGGGCTCTCGCGGCGGGTACGTCCTCGCCGGCGATCCGCAGGACGTGTCGGTCCGCAGCGTCGTCGCGGCGTCGGAGCACCAGACGTTCGACCTGCACTGCGTGACGCACCCGGTCAGCGCGGAGCGGTGCGCCGATTCCTCGGAATGCAGCATCCGCCCCGTGTGGCTCCTGCTGCAGCAGCGCATCGACGAGGCGCTCGAGAGTGTGCATCTCGACGACCTCCTCACCACCGAGAGCGAGGTCCGCGAGCGCGTCGGCCTCCCCGTGCTGCAGGCCTGAGCGCATCCTGGAGGGCCTCGCCATGCCGCCGCGCGTCATCGACGAGTGGGTTTCCGAGTGGCGGCACAAGCGTGGCCTGAGCACGTACGTCGCGTCGATCTCGCAGGATCCCGAAGACGACGATGTCCGCTGGCTCGCCGCGACGGCGACCGGTGATGACGTCGACCGGGCCTGCTGGGAGTTGCGCTATGCGCGCCGGGCCCTCGGGCTACTTGTCGCCGAGCGAGACGCCCTCGACGACAGGACCGGCTCGCTCGTTGCGCGTGAGTTGCGCGCCGGGCTTCGCGCCGACAGGAACGTCGCCGCCAACATGGTCCATATCGCATCGCGGCAGTTCGACGAGCGCCTCACCGCGTACCGGCAGGTCCTCACGGCGCGGAACCAGGTGGAAGGGACGGGTGCCCGTCTGGGGCGTGCGCTGCTCAGCCTGGCGTCATCCCGGGTCAGTTATTCCGACGACGCCCTGGCGCGGGCGGGGGAGATTCTCGCCCGCTACGTCGGTGAGGCGAACGAGCTGCTGAGAAAGGCTTTCGGGGCCCCGACGCTTCCCGAGGACCAGCCGCCCTCCGCCATTCGCCCCTGAGATTGAACGGCGGCTGGCCGCGACGTCGCGCGGCCAGCCGCCAGTGAGTGCCGAAGGGGGGACTCGAACCCCCACGGGCTGTCGCCCACTGCACCCTGAATGCAGCGCGTCTACCAGTTCCACCACTTCGGCTCAGGGCGGGGGAAGCTATCCGTAAGCTGTTGCCCGGTCAACTGATTCCGGCTCCGTCCGGCGGCGATTGGCGTGCATCGCGTCGGGTCGATTGAGGCCGGCTTTCCAGGCGTCTAGCTTGCGCTGAACGGGATGCGGCGGACGGACTCCGCGATGCCAAACGGGAACCCATGGCCGACAGCGAGAAGAACTCCGACCGCAAGAGCATCGCCCGGAACCGCAGTGCCCGGCACGACTATCTGATCCTCGAGACGGTCGAGGCGGGGCTGGTCCTGACTGGAACCGAGGTCAAGTCGCTGCGTGACGGAAAGGCGAACATCAGCGACGCGTACGGTGTCGTACGTGGCGGCGAGGTCTTCCTGCTCAACGCGCACGTCGCGCCGTATGGCAGCGGTGGCTACGTGAACCATGATCCGGGGCGGTCACGAAAGCTGTTGCTCCATCGACGCGAGGTCCGTCGGCTGATCGGGGCGGTCGAGCGCCAGGGACTCACGCTGGTCCCGCTGGAGTTGTACTTCCGCGGAGGACGCGCCAAGGTGCTGATGGCACTCGGGAAGGGAAAGAAGCTGCACGACAAGCGGGAAGCCTCGCGACGACAGGACGCGCAGCGCGAGATGGAACGGGCCCTGCATCGACGATGATCGCCGCCTTTCTCCTCGCCCTGCAACTCGCCGATTCGACGGCTGCCGTTCGCGTCGCGAACGGGGACCGGAGTGCGCGTGTGCCAATCGTGTACACGCGGAGGGGGCCGATCGTGAGCGCGGGCGAGGTCGCGTCGGTCCTTGGAGTCGAGATCAAGCGTGTCCAGCCGGATCGCTTCAACTTCGTGTCCGGTGCCACCACGATCGAGCTCACGCTGGGGCTGCCGTTTGCTCGCGTCGGCAAGGAGGCCGCGCCGTTGCTGGCGGCGCCCGTGGAGCGCGGCGGCAAGCTCTTCGTGCCGCTCACGCTCGTCACCGACGTGTTGCCGAGGTACGTGGCGGACATCTCGTACGATCGTGCGCGCGTCGTCGTGACGCGGCGGGCGGTGATTACCGCCTCCACCGCGGGGGCCCGCGCCACGTCAACCGGGACCCCGCCGGCACCGACCACCACGAGCCCGCCGGCGACGGTGAGGGCCCCGGCAGCCGAGGCATCGAAGTCCACGAGTCCCGCGACCTCGAAGCCGGCGCCGGCACCGGACGCGTCGAAGCGCCAGCTCACCGTTGTAGTCGATGCCGGACACGGTGGCCGCGATCGCGGCATGAGCGGGCCCGTTGGCGCCGCGCACCCGATGTACGAGAAGGACGTCACGCTCGCCGTCGCCAGGCGGCTCCGCGATGTGCTGCGCGCGCGCGGGGTGCGAGTGCTGATGACACGTTCCACCGACACGCTCATCGCGCTCGGGGACCGGGGGAAGATCGCCAACGAGGCGGGGGCCCAGCTGTTCATTTCCATTCACGTCAACGCGGCCAATCCCCACTGGAAGAACCCTGCGGCGGCGCGCGGTTTCGAGACCTACTTTCTCGCCGACGCCAAGACCGAGGACGAGAAGCGCGTCGAGGAGATGGAAAACGACGCCTCGCGCTACGATCTTGGGAGCGACATCAAGCCGGGCGATCCGCTCTCGTTCGTCGTGAGCGACATGATCCAGAACGAGCACCTCCGGGAATCGAGCGAGCTGGCGGCCACCATCCAGGCCGGGCTGCACGGCGTGCACCCGGGAACCGATCGCGGGGTGAAGCAGGCCGGCTTCGTGGTGTTGGTGACCGCGCACATGCCCGCGGTGCTCGTCGAGGTCGGCTTCGGCACGAATGCGCGCGACGCCGCCTACATGCGCAGTGCGAAGGGTCAGGAAGCGCTGGCGGAGTCGATCGCCAAGTCCACGATGGGCTACCTGGCGGAGTACGAGCGCCGCACCGGGACTCCGCTCCCGGAATCGCCGTGACGGCGGTGGCACCGTCGTCGCGACTCGCGGTCACGCTGGCGGGGCTGCCGCTGCAGAATCCGGTTCTGCTCGCCTCGGGTACGGCGGGTTACGGCCGTGAGCTCGACGGTGTCGTCAGGCTGGGCGCCCTGGGAGGCATCGTCACCAAGGCCGTGAGCCTGGAGCCGCGGCACGGAGCGGCGGCCCCGCGGGTGACGGAGTTCGCGGGTGGCATGATCAACGCGGTGGGCCTGGCGAACCCGGGGGTCGAGTCCGTGCGGCGCGAGCACCTGCCATGGTTGCTGCAGCATGCCGGCGGCGCCAGGGTCCTGGTGAACGTGGTGGGCAACGACGTCGACGACTTCGCGCGCGTCATCGAGCGGATCGAGGAGTCCGCGGCGCCGCACGGCTACGAGCTCAATGTGAGCTGCCCCAACGTGAAGGCAGGCGGGATGGAGTTTGGCGCCGATCGGGCGGCCCTGCGCGATCTCGTGCTGCGCGCGCGATCCTGCACCGCGCGTCCGGTCTTCGTCAAGCTTTCGCCGACGCTGACCGACATCGCCGCGGCGGCGGCGGTGGCCCTCGATGCCGGCGCCAGCGGGCTGACGCTCGTCAACACGCTGCCCGGCCTCCTGGTCGACGTCGAGCGGCGGCGTCCCGTCCTGGGCTTCGGGACCGGGGGCGTGAGCGGCAGCGCCCTGCTCCCCATCGGTATCCTCGCCACCTGGCGCGTGTACCGTGCGACGCGGGCGCCGATCATCGGCGTGGGAGGGATCGCGCGCGCCGAGGATGTCCTGCAATACCTGATGGCCGGCGCGTCGGCGGTGGCCGTCGGGACCGCAGCGTTGCGCAACCCGCGGCTGCCCGAGGCGCTCGTCGCAGACCTCGCTTCATGGTGCGAAGTGCGGGGCATCGCTTCCATCCCGGACCTGACGGGAACGCTGGAGTGGCCCGAATGACTGCCACCCCCATCGTCGCGCTCGACGTCGCGACGCTCGACGACGCGCTGGCGCTCGTGGACCGCCTTGGCGCGTCGTGTGACTTCTACAAGGTGGGAAGCGAGCTGTTCACGGCGGCGGGACCGGCGACGCTGGCGGCGCTGCGCACTCGCGGGAAGCGGGTCTTTCTCGACCTGAAGCTGCACGACATACCCACCACGGTGCGCGCGGCGGCCCGCGCCGCCGCATTGCACGGGGCATCGCTGCTCACGGTGCATACCGCGGGCGGCGAGGCGATGGTGCGGGCGGCGGTGGAAGGCGCGGGTCCTTCGTGCGGGGTGCTCGGCGTTACCGTGCTGACCTCGCTCGACGCCGGGACGCTGGCGGACGCCTGGGGTCGCGACCGCGTCGACGTGGACGCCGAGGTCGTTAGGCTCGCCGGCCTGGCGGAACGGGCGGGCGCGCACGGCGTCGTCTGCAGCGGCGCCGAGGTCGGGGCGATCGTGGCCGCACACCGGGGGCGTCTGGCGGCGCTCGTGCCCGGTATCCGGTTCGCCGACGGGGCCACCCACGACCAGCGACGGGTCGTCACGCCGGGGGCGGCGAGCGCGGCGGGGGCGAGCTACCTGGTGCTGGGGCGAGCGGTCACTGCCGCGGACGATCCTCGGCGGGCGATGGACCGGGCCTGGGCGGAGATTCGTCTGGGGGGCGCCCCTGCGCGGGGGGCGCAGGCCGGATCCGAGTAACTCCGTTCTGCCGACAAGCAGACGGCCGCCGCTGGAGGTCGTCGTCAGGGGTGGGGTCTCCCGGATCGAACGATGCCTGTCCCTTGCATGGACGGGCTAACGTCTCTATTTTCAGCGTCTTGGCCGTTTTGTCTCCACGAATTGAACCGGAGTCGACGTTGAAGGTCCGCACGAGCGTTCAGCCGATCTGCGAGCACTGCAAGGTGGTGAAGCGCAACGGCGTGACGCGCATCATCTGCAAGAGAAACCCGAAGCACAAACAGCGGCAGGGCTGACATGGCGCGTATTGCTGGTGTCGATCTCCCGAGGGATCGGAAAGTGGAGATCGGCCTGACGTATATCTTCGGGGTCGGACGTGCTACGGCGCGCACGATTCTCGACAAGACTGGAGTCGACGGCGCGATTCGCGTGCGTGACCTCTCCGACGCCGACATCAATCGCCTGCGTCAGGCGATCGAGAAGGACCATCGGGTGGAAGGGGCACTGCGCACCGAGATCGCGATGAACATCAAGCGGCTGATGGACACGGGATCGTATCGTGGGATCCGGCACCGCCGCGGTCTCCCGGTGCGCGGGCAGCGCACGCACACCAATGCGCGCACGAAGAAGGGTCCGCGTCGCGCCATCGCCGGCAAGAAGAAGGTCACCAAATAGCGTCTTGATGCGCGACGGCGGACGGGGGATGGCAGACATCTCCGGTCGTCCGTCGCCATTCTCCCACCCGACACATGGCCACAGGCAAGAAGTCGAAGCGCGTCATCGAATCCGAGGGCGTCGCGCACGTCAGCGCCACGTTCAACAACACGACGATCACGATCACGGACATGAGCGGGAATACCGTGTCGTGGGGATCGTCGGGCAAGGCGGGCTTCAAGGGATCGAAGAAGTCCACGCCGTTTGCCGCGACGGTGGCGGCGGAGCAGGCCGCGCGCGAGGCACTCTCGCTCGGCGTGCGCCGCGTGCACGTGCGCGTGCAGGGGCCGGGAAGCGGTCGCGAGTCCGCCATCCAGGCGCTTGCCTCGGCCGGCCTGCAGGTCAAGTCGATCAAGGATGTCACGCCGATTCCGCACAACGGCTGCCGGCCGCCGAAGCGCCGGAGAGTCTAGGACATGCGATACACAGGTTCCAGCTGCCGTCTGTGCCGCCGCGAGGGCACGAAGCTCTTCCTCAAGGGCACCAAGTGCTTCACCGAGAAGTGCCCTGTCGAGCGTCGGCCGTACGCCCCGGGACAGCATGGCCAGTCCACGGCACGGCGTCGCAAGTCGTCCGAGTACTCCAAGCAGCTGCGGGAAAAGCAGAAGATCAAGCGCATCTACGGCGTCAGCGAGCGGCAGTTCCGGAACACGTTCGAGCGGGTCTCGAAGCAGCCCGGCGTGACCGGCCACAACCTTCTCGCCGCACTTGAGAGTCGCCTCGATAACATGGTGTACCGCTTGGGGTTCGCTGCGAGCCGCAAGGCCGCACGTCAGCTCATCAGGCATCGCCACATCGAGGTCAACAGCCACTGCGTCGACGTGCCCAGCTACGTGATTGCGCCCGGCGAAGAGGTGCGTGTGCGGGAGAAGTCGCGGGAGAACGGATTCGTGCGCGAGGCGATGGAGCACTCGACGCGCGGGGTCTCGCCCTCCTGGCTCGCGGTCGACAGGGACACCTTCAGCGGCCGGATGCTCGAGCGGCCGACGCGCCCGAACATCCCGATCGCGGCGCAGGAACAGCTTGTCGTGGAGTTGTACTCGAAGTGAGTTCGACAATGGGACGCGGGCGCCGGACGATGGGTCTCCCGACCTGACATTGTCCGCCCCGCGTCCCGCTTTCCGGTCGGGACCCTGACTCCCGTACGAGCCCACCGCGCGTCAGGGGCGGGGTGGGGCGTTGCCGAGGCGCTGCCCGGCATGACCACGTAGAGGAAACTCAATACCATGGCTCAGGCGATCGACCTCAAGGGGCTCGTCCTTCCGCAGCTTGTCGAAGTCCATCGGCGCGAGGACAACCCGAACATCGCGGAATTCCGCGTCCAGCCTCTCGAACGTGGCTACGGCCATACGCTCGGGAACGCCATGCGGCGCGTGCTGCTCTCTTCGCTTCGTGGCGCGGCGGTCTGGGGCTTCCGCATCGACGGCGTGGTGCACGAGCACCAGACCATTCCCGGCGTGGTCGAGGACGTCCACCTCATCATCGCCAACCTCAAGTCGCTGGTCCTCGCCATGGATGACGGCGTCGAGGAGACGGTGCTGCGCATCGGCAAATCCACCGCGGGTGCGGTGACGGCGGCGGACATCGATGCGTCGGCGTCCGTGCGTGTGGTCGATCCGTCGCACCACTTCTTCACGCTCCAGGACGATCGCGACATCAACGTCGAGCTGTACGTCAACAAGGGCCGCGGCTACGTCGATGCCGACCAGCACGTGGTCGATCGCGGCCTGCCGGTCGACGTCGTCCGGATCGACGCCATCTACAATCCCGTCCGCCGCGTGAACTTCACGGTGGCCGAAACCCGCGTCGGCCAGCGAACCGACTACGACCGGCTGACGCTCACGGTCGAGACCAACGGCACCATCTCCTCCGAGGAGGCCGTGTCGTACGCCGCGGCACTGGCGCAGACGCACTTCCAGTACTTCGCCAACTTCGGGTCCAGCTCGTCGGCCTCGGTTGTGCCCGGCGGCGAGTCCGCCAGCGGTGATGCCGCCCGGCTCGCCCAGCTCTTCCGCAAGCCGATCGACGACCTGGAGCTCTCGGTGCGGTCGGTCAACTCCCTCAAGAACTCGAACATCCGGACGCTCGGCGACCTGGTGCGGCAGACCGAAAGCCAGATCCTCCAGGTCAAGAACTTCGGCAAGAAGTCGCTGGAGGAGATCGCCGACCTGCTCACGCGCGAGGGGCTCAACTTCGGCATGCGCTACGAGGAGAACGGCGACGGCGTCCGCATCATCGACTGGGGCACGCCGGCCAGCCGCGCCGCCGAGAACGCGCCCGACGACGAAGACGTGGAGGAGGAGATCGTCTGATGCGACACGCGAAGGCAGGGCGCCAGCTCCGGCGGACGAGCGAACAGAAGCTGGCGCTCATGCGCAGCCTGGCGGCGTCGCTGATCGAGCACGGCGCCATCGAGACCACCGAGGCCAAGGCGAAGGAACTCCGCCCCTTCGTCGAGAAGCTGATCACGAAGGCGCGCAGCGGCACGCTGCACGACCGCCGCATGGCGATCCGGCACGTGCAGCGGCGCGCCACGGCGGACAAGCTGTTCCAGGAAATCGGGCCGAAGTTCGCCGCGCGGCACGGCGGCTACACGCGCATCCTCAAGACGGGACACCGGAAGGGCGACGGCGCGGAAATGGCCCGTATCGAACTCGTGGAGAAATAGGGCCATGGCTATCGCACGCAGCCGATGCTACGTCTGCAACAAGGGCGTGACCTTTGGCAACAACGTTTCGCACGCGAACAACAGGACGCGCCGGACCTGGCGACCGAATCTCCAGGTGGCCCGCATCCTCGTGGACGGCAAGGTCACGAAGATCAAGGTCTGCATGCGCTGCCTGCACGCCGGCAAGATCCAGCGCGCTCCACGCGCGCCCCGGGTCGCGTGAGTCGATCGCGCCGTCGATGGCCTGAGGGGAGCGCGATTGGCGCTCCCTTTTTTTCGCCCTCGCCGGCAGCGGCCGGGACCGCCCCGACGCCTGAGCGCCCGTGAGGTCCGCGTTCATCACCGGGATCACCGGGCAGGACGGTTCGTACCTCGCCGAGCTGCTGCTGGAGAAGGGATACCGGGTCACCGGTCTCACACGCCGCCGCGCGAATGCACCGAACGGCCCCCTCGCGGCACTGCCGGGAGCGATCACACTTGTCGAGGGATCGCTGCAAGACGCCGAGGCCCTGGCACGGGGCATCCGCGAGTCGGCGCCCGATGAGGTATACAACCTCGGTGGCCCGTCGAGCGTCGCCGGCTCGTGGGAGAATCCCGTGGGCACCGGCGACGTATGCGGTCTCGGCGCCGTGCGGCTGCTCGAGGCGGTGCGGCGGGAGGCCCCCGCGGCGCGCCTCTTCCAGGCGTCCAGCTCCGAGATATTCGATCCCGCGGTGCGCGCGCCCCTTCACGAGGGATCGCCGTGCCGCCCCAATTCTCCGTACGGCGCGGCAAAGCTCTACGCCCAGCACGCCGTGGCTGCATGGCGCGAGGCGTACGGGATGTTCGCCGTGACCGGCATCCTCTTCAACCACGAGAGCCCGCGCCGCGGACCGGACTTCGTCACCCGGCGCATCGCCCGGGGCGTGGCGCGCATCGCCGCCGGTGCCGACCGGGAACTGCGACTGGGGTCGCTCGATTCGCGCCGCGACTGGGGGTTTGCCGGTGACTACGTCCGGGCGATGTGGATGATGCTCCAGGCCGACACCCCGGCCGACCTCGTGCTCGGCACCGGCCAGGCGCACTCAGTACGGGACTTCTGCGACGCGGCCTTCGCGGTCGCCGGACTCGACGCCGCGGCGTACGTCGTCTCCGATCCGGCGAGGATGCGGGCCGTGGACAGTCCGCTGCGGGTCGCCGATCCGTCGCGGGCACGGGAGCGACTCGGCTGGACACCGGAGGTACATTTCGGGCGGCTCGTGGCCATGATGGTGACGGCCGAAATGCGCATGGCCGGAACAGGGGCGGGAGATGGCTAGAACGGCTTTGCTCGAAATCGATCGGCATCGGCACGCGCGGGCCCGGAACCGGCAGGTGCGCGCGAGTGCGTCCGCTCCGGCTGACGCATTCGTTACGCCAGGTCGCCCCGCCGCCTCACGCTGGCACCTCGCCCCCGACTTCACGCCCGGCGCTCACTGATCATGCCACGACGCGACGACCTGCATCGCATCCTCGTCATCGGTTCGGGTCCGATCGTGATCGGCCAGGCGGCCGAGTTCGACTACTCGGGCACCCAGGCCGCGCGCGCGCTCCGGGAGGACGGCTTCGAGGTGGTGCTCGTCAACTCGAACCCGGCGACGATCATGACCGATCCGGAGGTCGCCGACCGCACGTACATCGAGCCGGTGACCCCGGAGTACGTCGAACTCGTGATTGCGCGCGAGCGCCCCGACGCGCTGCTGCCCACGATGGGCGGGCAGACGGCATTGAACGTGGCGATGAAGCTCGCGGAGGGCGGCGTACTCGAGCGCTACGGCGTGGAGCTCATCGGCGCCAAGGAGCGCGCCATCAGACTGGCGGAAGACCGCGAGGAGTTCGCCGAGGCGATGCACCGGATCGGGCTCAAGGTGCCGGAGGGGCGCATCGCGCGTTCGTGGGAGGAGGCGCAGGAAATCGCCGAGTTCACCGGCTTCCCGGCCATCATCCGGCCGTCGTTCACGCTCGGCGGATCGGGTGGCGGCGTCGCGTACAACCGCGAGGAGTACGAGGACATCGCACGCCGCGGCCTCGCGGAGTCGCCGGTCAGCCAGGTGCTGATCGAGCGCAGCCTGCTCGGCTGGAAGGAATTCGAGCTGGAGGTGATGCGCGACGGCGCCGACAACGTCGTCATCGTCTGCTCCATCGAGAACCTCGACCCGATGGGCGTGCACACCGGTGACTCGATCACCGTGGCGCCGGCGATGACGCTGACGGACCGCGAGTACCAGGTGATGCGCGATGCCGCCTGCCGGGTGATCCGGGAGATCGGCGTGGAGGCGGGCGGGTGCAACATCCAGTTCGCGACCAACCCGCGCGATGGCGAGATGGTCGTGATCGAGATGAACCCACGCGTCTCCCGGTCGTCGGCGCTCGCGTCCAAGGCGACCGGCTTCCCGATCGCGCGCATCGGCGCCAAGCTCGCGGTCGGCTACCACCTGGACGAGATCCCCAACGACATCACGAAGACGACCCCGGCGTCGTTCGAGCCGGTGCTCGACTACGTCGTCGTGAAGTGCCCGCGCTTTGCGTTCGAGAAGTTCGCCAAGGCCAACCCGAACCTGACCACGCAGATGAAGTCGGTCGGCGAGTCGATGGCCATCGGGCGCACGTTCAAGGAGGCGTTCCAGAAGGGACTGCGGGCGCTGGAGACGGATCGGCCGGGGTGGACGGTTGGCAGCCGGCCGCAGGACGACCGCGTGCCCGATGACACCCTGGCGGCGCTGCGCGGAGCGCTGAGCACCCCGACGCCGGAGCGGGTCTTCCAGATCAAGCGGGCGATGCTCGGGGGAATGTCGATCGAGGAGATCCACGAGTTCACCGCGATCGACCCCTGGTTCCTGCAGCAGATGGAGGAACTCGTTGCGGCCGAGCGCCGGTACGCCGCGCTGGCCTCGGTGAGCCCCGACGACGTGCGCGCGATGAAACGGATGGGGTTCTCCGACAGGCAGCTTGCCGATGCGCGAGGCGAGACCGTCGAGGCGGCGCGCGAGCGCCGCTGGGCGTACGGCATCCATCCGTCGTACAAGATGGTCGACACCTGCGCGGGCGAGTTCCCGTCGGAGACGCCATACCTCTACAGCTGCTACGACGAGGAGACCGAGGCGCCACGCACCGGCAAGCGCTCGGTCGTGATCCTCGGTAGCGGCCCGAACCGTATCGGGCAGGGGGTCGAGTTCGACTACATGTGCGTCCGGGCGGTGATGGCGCTGCGCGAGCAGGGATACGAGACGATCATGATCAACTCGAATCCCGAGACCGTCTCGACCGACTACGACACGTCGGACAAGCTGTACTTCGAGCCGCTGACGCTCGAGGACGTGCTCGAGGTCGTGCGCCGCGAGGATCCGCTCGGCGTCATCGTGCAGTTGGGGGGCAGACGCCCCTCAAGCTGACGAAGGGGCTCGCCGACGCCGGGGTGCGCATCCTCGGGACGTCGCCCGATGCCATCGACATCGCCGAGGACCGGAAGCGCTTCGAGGCGATCGTCCGCGAGCTCGGCATTCGGCAGCCGGAGAACGGCACCGCCACCAGCGTCGACGACGCCGTCGCGGTGGCCGAGCGCGTCGGGTACCCGGTACTGGTGCGTCCGTCGTTCGTCCTCGGCGGCCGGGCCATGCAGATCGTCTACGATGAGCATTCCCTGCGCGACTACTTCGAGACGGCGGCGCGGGTGAGCGAGGAGCGGCCCGTGCTGATCGACCGCTTTCTCGAGGATGCCTTCGAGGCCGATGTCGACGCCGTCTCCGACGGGGAGCGGGTCGTCATCGGCGGCGTCATGCAGCACATCGAGGACGCCGGCATCCACTCCGGCGACTCGGCGTGCGTGCTGCCGCCGTACCTCATCGGCGAGTCCGACATCGAGACCATGAAGCGCCACACGATCGCGCTCGCCCGCGCGCTCGGCGTGGTGGGACTGATCAACGTCCAGTACGCGATCAAGCACGGCCAGGTCTACGTCCTCGAGGCGAACCCCCGGGGCAGCCGGACCATCCCGTTCGTCTCGAAGGCCATCGGGGTGCCGCTGGCGTCGGTTGCCGCGCGCGTCATGCTCGGCGAGACGCTCGCGGAGATCGGCTTCACCGAGGAGGTCGTCCCACCGTACGTCTCGGTCAAGGAGGCGGTCTTCCCGTTCGCGAAGTTCCGCGAGTTCGACCCGCTGCTCGGCCCGGAGATGCGCTCGACCGGCGAGGTGATGGGCATCTCGGACTCGTTCGGCAGCGCCTTCGCCAAGGCGCAGCTTGCCGCGGACAACCGGCTGCCGACCGAGGGGTCGATCTTCGTGACCGTGAACGATCCCGACAAGCCGTCGATGACGCCGATCGCCCGGCGATTCCACGAGATGGGGTTCCAGCTCTACGCCACCGACGGCACGGCGCGATACTTCGCGCGCCGCGGGATCCCGGTGCGCGTGGTGCGCAAGGTGCACGAGGGGCGGCCCAACGGGCTCGACCTGCTGAAGAACGGCGAGGTGCAGCTGCTCATCAACACCCCGCTCGGAAAGCACGCGCAGTACGACGACTACATGCTGCGCCGGGCGGCGATCGGCCAGCGGGTGTCGTACACGACGACTCTCTCGGCGGCGAACGCGGCGTGCGATGCCATCCTCTCGCTGCGCTCGCGCAAGCCGGCGGTGCGCTCGCTGCAGGAGTGGCACGACGTGCTCCGTGAGGAGGCGCTGGCGGAGGCGCGGATGGACGGGCGCGAGGAGGAGCAGGTGGAGGCCGCGCTCGCGGATGAGCGCCGCCGCCATCCCTCCGGGGGTCACGACCACGGCGGCGCCACGCGACGGCGGCGCCGAGGTGCACCCGGAGGAGCGTCGATGAGCGGACTTGCCCCGCCGTTCGTCCACGAGTCCGCGTACGTCGACGAGGGTGCGTCGGTGGGCGCCGGCACGAAGATCTGGCACTTCTGCCACGTGATGCCAGGCGCGGTCATCGGGGAACGCTGCAGCCTGGGCCAGAACGTCGTGGTGATGCCCGGGACGCGCATTGGAAACAACGTGAAGATCCAGAACAACGTCTCGATCTACGAGGGCGTGGAGCTGGAGGACGACGTTTTCTGCGGGCCCTCGATGGTCTTCACGAACGTCGTGAACCCGCGCAGCCACGTGTCGCGCAAGCACGAGTACCGGCGGACGCTCGTGCGCCGGGGGGCGACGATCGGGGCGAACGCCACGGTGGTCTGCGGCGTGACGCTCGGGGAATACGCCTTCGTCGCAGCCGGGGCAGTGGTCACGAAGGACGTGGCGTCGTATGCGCTGGTGGCGGGTGTGCCGGCGCGCCGCGCCGGCTGGGCCTGCCAGTGCGGCGAGATCCTTGTCCGGAGTAGTGCGTTGGCCGGGGAGACGTCGCCCGAGGCCCCCATCGTCTGCGGGACCTGCGGCACCGCCTATCGCATCGAGGGGGGCGCGTTGCGCCCGGAGCGCCGGTTGTGAGCGGCGTCGCGCCGGTGCGCGTGGCGCTGGTGGGCTGCGGGCGCATCAGCCGGACGCATTTCGAGGCCATCCGGACGGTCCCCGGGCTCGAGCTGGCCGCGGTGGCCGACGTCGTCGAGGCGCGGGCGCGCGCCGCGGGGACGGAACATGGGGTGCCGTGGTACCCGTCGCTCGAGGCGATGCTGGCCGGGACGCCCTGCGATGCCGTGGCGGTGTGCACCCCGTCGGGGCTGCACCCGGAGCACGGGATCACCGCCGCCAGGGCGGGGAAGCACGTCGTCTGCGAGAAGCCCATGGCGATCACGCTGGCCGCGGCCGACGAGCTGGTGCGCGTCTGCGACGATGCCGGGGTGCACCTGTTCGTGGTGAAGCAGAACCGGCTCAACCCGCCGATCCAGCTCCTGCGGCGCGCCATCGACAAGGGGCGCTTCGGCCGCATCTACATGTGCAACACCACGGTGCGGTGGACCCGGCCGCAGGACTACTACGACCAGGCGCCGTGGCGGGGAACGCACGCGCTCGATGGCGGCGCGTTCCTCAACCAGGCGTCGCACTACGTGGACCTCATCCAGTGGCTCGTGGGCCCGGTGGAGAGCGTGGTGGCCGAGACGGCGACGCTCGCGCGACGGATCGAGATGGAGGACAGCGGCGCCGCCGCCCTCCGCTTCGCGTCGGGCGCGATCGGGGTGATCGAGGTGACGATGCTGACCTATCCCCGCAATCTCGAGGGGTCGATCACGATCCTGGGCGAGACGGGGACCGTCCGGATCGGCGGCACCGCCGTGAACCGCGTCGAGCACTGGGTCTTCAGCGAGTACGACGACGACGACAAGCTGGTGGAGGCGGCGTCCAGCAATCCGCCTAACGTCTACGGCTTCGGGCACGCCGGCTACTACCGCAACGTCCACGCGGTGCTGCGGGGCGGGGCCGCGCCGGGCACCGACGGCCGGGCCGGCCGCAAGTCGCTGGAGCTGGTGCTCGCCATCTACAAGTCCGCCGCCACCGGGACCCGGGTGACCCTGCCGTTGCCGGCGGCGGTTTGATTTGCGGGACTTGTCCGACGAAATTTCCTCGACCGCCCCGACCCGGGGCGGTTCTGTCTTGCCGAGACATTGACCATGCCAGTTCCCCTGCTCGACCTGCGTGCCCAGCACGCCCAGATCCGTGACGACGTCGTCGGCGCCATGATGGGGGTGGTCGACGACCAGTTGTTCATCCTCGGCGCGCCGGTCCAGCGACTGGAGAAGGAGATCGCGGCGCTGTCGAACGCGCGGCACGCCATCGGCTGCGCCAGCGGCACCGACGCCCTCCTGCTCGCGCTGCGCGCGCTCGACATCGGCCGCGGGGATGAAGTCGTCACCACCCCATTCACGTTCTTCGCGACGGCGGGAGCGATCCACAACGTCGGCGCGCGTCCCGTCTTCTGCGACATCGAGCCGGAGACGTTCAACATCTCGCCGGAAGCCGTCCAGGCGGCGGTGACGTCGTCGACGAAGGCGATCATCACCGTCGACCTGTTCGGTCAGATGGCACCGCACGAGCGGGTGGCGGCGATGAACCCCGGGATCCCGATCGTCGAGGACGCGGCGCAGTCGATCGGGGCGTCACGCCTCATCGACGGCACGCGCGTCATGGCGGGTGAGCGGGCCACCATCGGGACGTTCAGTTTCTTCCCCTCGAAGAACCTGGGCGGCTATGGGGACGGGGGAATGGTCGTCACCCAGGACGACGCCCTGTCGGCACGGCTGTTCCGGCTGCGCATGCACGGCGGGTCGCGGACCTACTACCACGACGAGGTCGGGTACAACAGCCGGCTGGACGCGCTGCAGGCCGCGGTGCTCTCCGCCAAGCTGCCGCACCTCACCCGCTGGAGCGCCGGCCGCCGGGCGAACGCGGCGTATTACTCCTCGGCCTTTGCCGATGTCCCCGAGGTGTGCGTCCCGACCGTCGATCCCGCCAATGAGTCCATCTACAACCAGTACACGCTGCGCGTCGAGCGCCGGGACGCGCTCCAGGCGCACCTCAAGGCGCGGGGCATCGGGAACGCCGTGTACTACCCGCTGCCGCTGCACCTCCAGCCGTGTTTCGCCTATCTCGATTACAAGGCGGGGGCGTTCCCGGAAAGCGAGCGCGCTGCCGCTGAGGTCATCTCGATCCCGATCTACCCCGAACTGTCGGCGGCGCAACGGGATGAGGTCGTCGCGGCGATTCGTGCCTTCTACGGGCGCTGAGCGTCCTTAGAGCGTCGTCAATCCGCCTGCCCTGACCGCCCAATGAAAGATCAACTGCTCGCGAAGATACGCGACCGGCGTGCCGTTGTCGGCGTCGTCGGCCTGGGGTACGTCGGCCTGCCACTGGCGATGGAGTTCGCCGAGGCCGGCTTTCACGTCATTGGATTCGACATCAGCGAGCCGCGCGTCCGCGAGTTGATGGCGGGGAAGTCGCATATTCAGGACGTGCCGAGCGAGCTGGTGGCGCGACACGTCGCGGATGGGCGCTTCGTGGCGACCGCCGACGACACCCGCCTCCGGGAATGCGATGCGATATCGATCGCCGTTCCCACGCCGTTGTCGAAGACGCGCGACCCGGACATGAGCTTCGTCAACACGGCGACCGAGCTGGTGGCGCGCAACAGCCATCCGGGCATGCTGATCGTCCTGGAGAGCACCACGTATCCGGGAACGACGCGGGAGGTGCTGGAGCCGCGCTTCGAGCAGGAGGGCCTGGTCCTGGGGCGCGACGTGTTCCTGGCGTTCAGCCCGGAACGGGTCGATCCGGGCAACCCGAAATGGCACACGCGGAACACGCCGAAGGTGGTCGGCGGACTGACGCCGGCGTGCACCGAGGTCGCGGCGGCCCTCTACGCGGCGTGCATCGAGACCGTCGTCCCGGTGGCCAGCGCCGAAGCCGCGGAGCTCGTGAAGCTGCTCGAGAACACGTTCCGCGCCGTGAACATCGGGCTCGTCAACGAGATGGCGATCGTCTGTGACAAGCTCGGCGTGAACGTCTGGGAAGTCATCGAGGCCGCGGCCACGAAGCCGTTCGGGTTCATGAAGTTCACGCCGGGACCGGGAATCGGCGGGCATTGCATCCCGCTCGATCCGCACTACCTGGCGTGGAAGATGCGCACGCTGAACTACAAGACGCGCTTCATCGACCTCGCCAGCGAGATCAACTCGGAGATGCCGGAATTCGTCGTGCGGAAGGTGACGGGTGCGCTGAACGAGGAGCGGAAGGCGGTGAACGGGAGCCGGATCCTCGTGCTCGGGATCGCATACAAGCGCGACATCGATGACATGCGCGAGAGCCCGGCGCTGGACGTCATGCGCCTGCTCGAGGAGCGCGGTGCCATCGTCACGTATCACGATTCGTGGGTGCCGACCTACCGCGAGGACGGTCATGTCCGCACCGGCATCGCCCTCAGTGCCGAGGCGCTCGCCGGGGCCGACGCGGTGCTGATCGTGACCGACCACACTGCGGTGGACTACCAGTTCGTGGTGGACCATGCCTCACTCGTGGTTGACAGCCGCAACGCGACCGCCCGGACGTCCGCCTCGAAGGCCCGCGTCGTCCCCCTCGCCTCGGCGGCGGGGAGCGGGTCCCACGTGTAATCCCTTCCTCGCTTCGGGCCGCACAACGTGAACATCTCGGTCATCGGCACGGGGTATGTGGGGTTGGTGGTGGGCGCCTGCCTCGCAGAGACCGGCAACGACGTCGTCTGCGCGGACACCGACGCCGCAAAGGTCGACCTGCTCGCGCGCAACGTGCTGCCGATCTACGAGCCCGGCCTCGAGACCTACGTCGAGCGCAACCAGCAGCAGAAGCGCCTGGCGTTCACCACCGATGTGGCCGCGGCAATCGCCCGGGCGGACGTCATCTTCATCGCGGTGGGCACGCCGCCTGACGAGGACGGCTCGGCGGACCTGCGCCACGTCCTCGCCGTCGCCGTGCAGATCGGGCGGCACCTGTCGCGGGAAGTGGTCGTGGTCACGAAGTCGACGGTGCCGGTGGGTACCGCCGGCCGGGTCGCGGCCGCCGTCGCCGAGCACGCCCGGCATGCGTTCCACCTCTGCAGCAACCCTGAATTCCTGAAGGAAGGCGCGGCGGTCGAGGACTTCATGAAGCCCGACCGCGTGGTGCTCGGGGTGGAGAGCGAGCACGCGCGCAGCGTCATGGCCGAGCTGTACGCGCCGTTCGTGCGCACCGGGAAGCCCATCATCTTCATGGACATCGCGTCCGCGGAGATGACCAAGTACGCGGCCAACGCGATGCTGGCCACGCGCATCTCGTTCATGAACGAGATCGCCAACCTGTGCGAGCAGGTCAACGCCAACGTCGACCTGGTGCGGAAGGGTATCGGCAGCGACGTCCGCATCGGCCCGTCGTTCCTCTTTCCGGGACCCGGGTACGGCGGATCGTGCTTTCCCAAGGACGTGAAGGCGCTGGCGTGCACGGCGCGCGAGCACACGGCCCCGCTCACGGTGCTGGAGGCGGTGGAGGCGGCCAACGAGCGCCAGAAGCACCGCCTCTTCGAGAAGCTGACGGCGGCGCTCGGCGGCGACGTGTCGGGCCGGCACGTCGCCATCTGGGGGCTGTCGTTCAAGCCCAACACCGACGACATGCGGGAGTCACCCTCGCTGACGCTGATCGAGGCGTTGCTGGCCGGTGGGGCGACGGTCACCGGGCACGATCCGGCAGCGATGCAGGAGGCCCGCCGGCGCGTGGGGGACCGCATCCGCTACGCGGACACCAACTACGACGCCCTGGCGGGGGCCGACGCCCTCGTTATCGTCACCGACTGGAACGAGTATCGTCATCCCGACTTCCAGCGGATCAAGTCGGCGCTGCGCCAGCCGGTCGTCATCGACGGACGAAACCTCTACGATCCCGCCAAGATGCGCGGGCTCGGCTTCTCCTATCACTCGATCGGCCGGGGCACTGCATGAGGGTCCTGATCACCGGAGCGGCGGGCTTCCTCGGGTCGCACCTCTGCGACCGATTTCTCGCGGACGGACACGAGGTCGTCGGCCTCGACAACTTCGTCACCGGCAACCCGGACAACATCGCGCACCTGACGGGAAACGCGCGATTCGAGTTCGTCCGCCACAACATCTCCACGTACACGTACGTGGCCGGGCCGATCGACGGCGTGCTGCACTTTGCATCGCCGGCCAGCCCGGTGGACTACCTCGAGCACCCCATCGCGACCCTGAAGGTCGGGGCGTTAGGCACGCACAACGCGCTGGGGCTGGCCAAGGCCAAGGGCGGGCGCTTCTTCCTCGCCTCCACCTCGGAAGTGTACGGCGATCCGCTCGTGCACCCGCAGCCGGAGACGTACTGGGGGAACGTGAACCCGATCGGGCCGCGGGGCGTCTATGACGAGGCGAAGCGCTTCGCCGAGGCGATGACGATGGCCTACCACCGCTTTCACGGCGTCGACACCCGGATCGTCCGGATCTTCAACACGTACGGCCCGCGGATGCGCCCGCGGGACGGCCGCGTCGTTTCCAACTTCATCGTGCAGGCCCTCAGCGGCCAGGCGATCACCATCTACGGAGCCGGGACACAGACGCGCTCTTTCTGCTTCGTCGACGACGAAATCGAGGGGATCTACCGCCTCTTCCACCAGGGCGGGGCCGAGCCGATGAACATCGGCAACCCGATCGAGTTCACGGTGCGCGAGCTGGCCGACCTCGTGGTGGAGCTGACGGGCACGGCTTCCAGCATCGTGCATCACCCGCTCCCCGAGGACGACCCCAAGGTGCGTCGTCCCGACATCACGCGCGCGCGCGCCAAGCTGGGCTGGGAGCCGGCCGTGCCCCTGCGGGAGGGCGTCAGCCGAACCATCGACTACTTCCGTCGACTGCTCCGGGAACAGGCCCTTCCGTCAGCCTGACGGTCCGGACCGGCTCGCCCGGGGCGCATCGCGGGGCCGACGGCGCGCCGTCCCGACCGCAGGATGCCACGCCGGCCGGGACACGGGATTATGTTTATCGGTTCGCCCGAGGACGGCAATCCACCTGCCGTTGCGCCTTCGAACCGTTTGAGACATCGACGGGTACAGACAACCCGCCATGCCCGTGAACCGTAGCGTCACCTTCGCGTCCATCGTCGGAATCGGAATACTCCTTGGCTGTGCACCGAGGTTCAAGGTCTCGGCATATCCGAGCACTGAATCGCTCTTCGCGGCCGGCGTGCGCGAGATGCAGGCACACCGATGGGACAACGCGGTCACGGTCTTCGACAAGCTGACGCTCGAGCTGCCGGCCCGCGACACGCTGCTGCCGATCGCCCAGTACTACCTCGCACAGTCGTACGCGCAGAAGAAGCAGCACCTCCTGTCGGCGCAGGCCTACTATCGGCTCTCCGAGAGCTTTGCCACCGACTCGCTCGCCGACGACGCGCTCTATCACGCGGGGCGCGAGTACCAGCAGATGTGGCGCAAGCCAAGCCTCGACGCACAGTACGGCACCCAGGCCGAGCAGACGTACCAGCTCATGCTCGGGCTGTATCCCGACAGTCCGTGGCGGGACTCGGCGACCGTGCAGATCGGCGTCCTGCACGAGTGGTTTGCGCGCAAGGACTACGGGAACGCCATGCACTACTTTCGCCGCCGGGCGTGGGACTCCGCGATCATCTACCTGCGCAGTGTGGTCGATCAATACCCGAACACGGCCACCGTGCGGGATGCGTACCTGAAGCTCGCGAAGACCTACGACGAGATCCACTATCGCGACGACCGCGCCGAGGTCTGCAAGGTGCTCCACGACAAGTACCCTGGGGATGCGGAGGTCAGCTCCGTGTGCGGTCCGGTGGCGGCAGCGGCGCCGGCGCCGGCCCCCTGACGGGTGCGCATCGGCCTGTTCGGGGGGACATTCGATCCCCCACATGTGGGGCACCTCCTGGCCGCGTCCGATGCGCATGAGCGCCTGCGCCTCGACCGGCTGATCTTCATTCCGGCCGCGCAGCAGCCGCTCAAGGCGGGGCGCCCGATGGCGACGCCCGAGGTGCGGCTGCGGATGCTCCGGGCCATGCTCGACGGGGATGCCCGCTTCGACGTCGACCCGGCCGAGATCGAGCGAAGCGGGTTATCTTTCACGGTCGACACGCTGACAGCCTATGCCGAGCGCCTTCCCGACGCCGAGCGATTCTTCCTCGTCGGCACCGACTCCCTGGCGACGTTCACGTCCTGGCGGGAGCCGGCGCGGATCCTCAGCCTCGCCCGGCTGGTGGTCCTGACGCGAGCGGAGGCTGACGGCACGGTGTCCACCGTCGACGGCATCCGGGCGCGACTGCGTCCGCTCCTGGGTTCCGGCGGGCTCGAACCGGTCGTCCTCGCCACCCGGCGGGTGGACGTCTCGGCGACCGAAATCCGCGCCCGGGTGCGGGAGGGGCGGCCGATTCACGGGTTTGTTGTGGACGCTGTCGCCCGCCTGATCGAGGCGGAAGGGCTCTACCGGCAGGGGCAAGAATGATCAAGCAGGTCATCGGAAAGGTTTTCGGCACGCGGCACGACCGCGAGCGGCGGCGCGTGCAGCCGATCGTCGACGAGATCAACCGCCACTACGAGCGCCTGCAGGGCATCCCGGAAGCCGAGCTGCAGGCGCAGACGGCGAGGTTTCGCGCCCTGCTTCGTGAGCGCACGGAGGACGTCGAGCGCCACATCGCCGAGCTGAAGGAGCGCAAGAAGGTCACCAAGGACCCGGCCGAGCGCACGGCCATTGACGAGGAACTGACAGGCGCCGACGGCCGCGGTGGCGAGGAAGCGGCGTGGCGCAAGACGATCGCCGACACCCTCGACGAGATCCTCCCGGAGGCCTTCGCGACGGTGCGCGAGGCGGCGCGGCGCCTGCTCGGGACGCCGGTTCCGGTGACCGGGCACGAGATGACGTGGGACATGGTGCACTACGACGTGCAGCTCGTGGGCGGCATCGAGCTGCACCTCGGCCGGATCGCCGAAATGGCGACCGGTGAGGGCAAGACCCTCGTGGCGACGCTCCCGCTGTATCTCAACGCGCTCGCTGGACGCGGGGCGCACCTGGTGACGGTGAACTCCTACCTCGCCCGGCGCGACTCCCAGTGGATGGGGCACCTGTACCGCTACCTCGGCCTCACCGTGGGGTGCCTCGACGACACCGAGCCCGGGACGCCGCAGCGCCGCACCGCCTACCTGAACGACATCACCTACGGCACCAACAACGAGTTCGGCTTCGACTACCTGCGCGACAACATGGTGATCTCGCTGGAGCAGCGCGTGCAGCGCGAGCACTGGTTCGCCATCGTCGATGAGGTGGACTCGGTGCTGATCGACGAGGCCCGCACGCCGCTGATCATCTCGGGCCCGGTGGGGAACGAGAACGACACCCTCTTCGCCGAGTACAACGCGTCGGTCGAGCGACTGTTCCGCCGCCAGACGGAGCACGTCAACGCGCTCGTTGCCGAGGGGGAGCGGCTGCGTGAGGCCGGGGAGGAAAGCGAGGCCGCGCTGCCGCTCTACCAGGCGCAACTCGGCAGCCCGAAGAACCGGCGCCTGCTGAAGGCGATGCAGGAGCAGGGCGTGAAGCAGCTCGTGCAGCGGATGGAGCTCGACTACCTCGCGGATCGCAAGCTGTCACCGGCGAAGCAGCAGTACAGCGACCTGGAGAACGAGCTCTTCTTCGTGCTCGACGAAAAGGGGCACACGGTGCACCTGACGGACCTCGGCATCGAGGCGCTGTCGCCGTCCGACCACGACCAGTTCGAGCTGCCCGACATCTCCACGGAGATCCACCGGATCGATCATCACCCGGACATGTCGCCGGAGGAGAAGATCGAGGCACGGCGCCGCATCGAGGCCGAGTACGCGCTCAAGAGCGAGAAGCTGCACATCGTGCACCAGCTCCTGCGGGCGCACGCGCTGTACGAGAAGGACGTCAACTACGTGGTGCAGGACGGCGAGGTGCTGATCGTCGATGAGTTCACCGGGCGCACGATGCCGGGGCGCCGGTGGTCGGAGGGCCTGCACCAGGCGGTGGAAGCGAAGGAGGCGGTGAAGGTCAAGGGCGAGACCCAGACGCTCGCGACGATCACCATCCAGAACTACTTCCGCATGTACGACAAGCTGGCGGGCATGACCGGTACGGCCGAGACCGAGGAGACGGAATTCCACGAGATCTACAAGCTCGACGTGGCCGTCATTCCCACCAACCGGCCGGTCATCCGCGATGACCGCCACGACCTCGTCTTCAAGACCCGTCGCGAGAAGTACAACGCGATCGTCGAGGAGACCCGCCGCCTGCACGACCTCGGCTATCCGGTGCTGGTGGGTACGGCGAGCGTGGAAGTGTCGGAGACCCTCTCGCGCATGTTCAAGCGCGGCGGCCTCACGCACAACGTCCTCAACGCGAAGTACCACCAGCGTGAGGCGGAAATCGTGGCGTCCGCAGGCCAGCCCGGGGCGGTCACGATCGCGACGAACATGGCCGGCCGCGGCACCGACATCAAGCTGGGCGCGGGCGTCACGCCGTCGAAGCCGTCGAAGGTGAAGGACGCCGACGGCAACCTCGTGGACGTGGACGAGTGCGGCGGGCTCCACATCGTGGGATCGGAGCGGCACGAGTCGCGGCGCATCGACCGCCAGCTGCGCGGCCGCGCCGGGCGGCAGGGCGACCCGGGGGCGTCGCAGTTCTTCCTCTCGCTCGAGGACGACCTGATGCGCCTGTTCGGGTCGGAGCGGATCGCGCGGCTGATGGACCGCCTTGGCGCCCAGGAGGGCGAGGTCCTCACCCATCCCCTCATCACGCGATCGATCGAGCAGGCGCAGAAGCGGGTCGAGCTGCAGAACTTCCAGTCCCGCAAGCGGCTGCTCGAGTTCGACGACGTAATGAACCAGCAGCGCGAGGTGATCTACTCGCTGCGGTCGTTCGCCCTGGAGGGCGGGGAAGAGCTCCGCGGCGAATCCGTGAAGATGGTCGACAAGGCGCTCCAGAAGCGGGTCGAGGACGTGCTCGCCGAGTACGAGGACGCGACGCAATGGGACTACGGGCTGCTGCGCCAGGAACTGCTGCTGCACTACCTCCTGGTGGTGCCGGCGCTCGAGGGCGACGACCCGCCGACGACGATCGACGGTGTGTCGGCGGCGGCGGTCGAGGCGGCACGCAACGCCTTCGTGGCCAAGGAGCAGAGCCTCGACGACGTCAAGGACGAGAACGGGAACGGCTTCAGCGCCCGCCTGCTGTCGCTGGTGATGCTCAACGTGCTGGACGAGAAGTGGAAGGACCACCTGTACGACCTCGACCAGCTCCGGAACGCGATCCACTACCGGTCGTGGGGGCAGAAGGACCCGCTCATCGAGTACAAGCAGGAAGCGTACACGATGTTCGTGGACCTCATGAACGACATCCATACGACCTTCACCGAGCGGTTCCTTCGCGCGCAGCTCCTGTTCAACCCGCCGCCGCCGCCGCGGAGCGGGGGGCGGGGCGCCGGCGCCGACCGGCGGCGGGCCGGGCGGGAAGGACGGCGGTGCATCGGCCCCCCGCAAGCGGTTCAATGCGTTAGGCATCCTCGAGGAGATGCCGGACGGGGCCGCCGATGGCGGCGAAGGCGAGACGGCGACCGAGGGCAATGGCGAGGCGGTGCCGGCCATGGATATCGCGCCGGACGAGCCGCCCAAGCACAGCCTGGCGGCCCGGAGCGATCCGTTGGTCGTCGGCGCCGGCCGTGCCCGCCCCCTGTCGCAGCTCGCGAGCGGTGCCAAGGGAGGCCCCGCCGGCGGCGGGGGCGGCGGCGCGACCGACTGGTCGAGCGTTGGGCGGAACGACCCGTGCCCGTGCGGCTCGGGGAAGAAGTTCAAGAAGTGCCACGGGGCGAACGCCTAGCGTCTTCCCGCGACCGGGCGGCCGGGGACAGGCAGGCAGCTGACGGCTTGCCGGCAGCGAGGCGCGATCTCGCCGCGGGAGTGCTCCGCGCCGGGTGATTTCGGTGCCGGCGGTGGGAATCACCTCACGTATCGCTTCGGGGACCCCTCCCGGAGCCGTCCGTGACGACAGACATTCCCTCGCCAGCACCATCCGATCGACGCGCCGCCCGGCGCGGTGCGCTGAGCATCCGCGAACTGCCGCCGGCGGAACGGCCGCGCGAGCGGCTCACCCGGCACGGCGCCACCGCGCTGAGCACCACCGAGCTGCTCGCAATTGTGGTGGGCAGCGGCGCGGGAGGCCGGTCGGCGCTGCTTGTTGCGCAGGACGTATACGCCCGGGGGGCGGGGTCGCTGCGACGCATCGCGGCGGCCCCGGTGGCTGCGCTCACGGAGGTGCCAGGAGTCGGGCACGCACGCGCCGTGGCGCTGCACGCCGCGCTGGAGCTGGGGCGGCGGCTGGCCGCCGAAGGGCGCGACGAGGGCATACCGGTGCGCTCACCCCGGGACGTCTTCGCCGCCTTCGCGCCGCGGCTCGAGGACCTCCCGGTCGAGGAGTTCCACGTCGCGGTGCTCGACTCCCAGCACCGGCTGGAGCGGGACGTCACGGTCACCCGGGGGATCCTGAACTCGTCGCTCGTGCACCCGAGGGAGGTCTTTCGCGAGGCGATCGCCGAGCGGGCGGCGGCGATCATCCTGGTGCATAATCATCCAAGCGGTGACCCCACGCCCTCGCCTGACGACCGACTGGTGACCGAGCAGCTCGTCGCCGCCGGCCGCCTCCTCGACATCCCGGTACACGATCATGTAATCATTGGGAGAGGGAGATACGTCAGTTTTGCGGAGGGAGGACTCCTCGCGTAGGGGAGTCGGGGCGGGAGCGGGCACGGACCGGGCAGACATGGCAACCACGCTGCACGAGATCATCCCGGGGTGGACACTGGGCGAGGCGGCCGCGGAGCGGCTCGATCTCGACCTGCTGGCGCGTGCCTGGCGGTTCAGCGCGAAGGCCCACGAGGGGCAGTTCCGCCGCAACGGCGACCCGTTCGTGACGCATTGCGTCGAAGTGTCCAAGATCCTCGCGGAGCTGCAGCTCGACTCGATCACGGTCGCCACCGGGCTCATTCACGACGTCGTCGAGGACACCTCGGTGACGATCGAGGACGTGGAGGCGGAGTTCGGCGCCGAGGTCGCCCAGATCGTCGACGGGCTGACGAAGATCGGGCACCTTCCGTTGCACTCCACGGAGGAGCGCCAGGTCGAGAACTACCGCAAGCTGCTGGTGTCGATCGCCCGCGACGCGCGGGTCATCATCATCAAGCTGGCCGACCGGCTGCACAACATGCGGACGCTCGACTCGCTGCCGGAGGACAAGCAGCATCGCATCGCGCAGGAGACCCGCGACCTCTATGCTCCCCTGGCGCACCGCTTCGGCATGGCCAAGATGCGCTGGGAGCTCGAGGACCTCTCGTTCAAGTACCTCGAGACCGACGAGTACCGGAAGCTGGCCAAGCTGGTGGCGGCGAAGCGCGCCCAGCGTGAGTCGCTCATCGCCCAGCTGCAAGGGCCACTCGACCGGGTGCTGAAGGCAGCCGGCATTCCCGACGTGGAGGTGACGGGGCGTGCCAAGCACCTCTGGTCGATCTACAAGAAGATGCAGAAGCGCGAGCGCCCCTACGAGGAGATCTACGACCTGCTCGCCATCCGGGTGCTTGTCAACACCGTCCCCGACTGCTACCACGCGTTAGGTGTGATCCACGACGGCTGGACGCCGCTGCAGGAGCGGATCAAGGACTACATCGGCCAGCCGAAGTCGAACGGCTACCAGTCGCTGCACACCACGATCTTCGGCCCCGGTGGCCAGCTCTACGAGATCCAGATCCGCACCCGCGAGCAGCACCGGACCGCCGAATTCGGCATCGCGGCGCATTGGCGCTACAAGAGCAACAGCAAGTCGGCCGACGAACTCGACCGCCAGCTCCAGTGGTTCCGGCAGGTGCTCGAGCTGCAGCTCGACGCCAAGGACCCGGCCGAGTTCCTCGAGTTCCTGAAGCTCGACCTCTACCAGGACGAGATCTTCGTCTTCACGCCGATCGGCGACGTCATCCAGCTCCCCAAGGGGGCGACCCCGATCGACTTCGCGTTCGCCGTGCACACCGAGGTCGGCATCCACTGCGCCGGAGCCAAGGTCAACGGCAAGATCGCGCCGCTGGCCCGGCAGCTGAAGAACTCGGAGACCGTCGAGATCCTCACCTCGCCCAACGCCAAGCCGAGCCGCGACTGGCTCGCGCACGTGCACACCGGGCGCGCCCGCCACAAGATCAGGCAGTGGCTGCGCCTCGAGGAGCATCAGTCGTCGGAGCGCGTCGGACGGGAGATCCTGGACCGGGAGCTGCGCAAGCGCCGCCTCGCCAAGCCGGACGACAAGGCGCTCGAGGCCGCGGCCCAGTCGATGGGCCTCGGCGACGCGCACCACTTCATAGCATCGATCGGACAAGGGGACCTGAGCGTCGGACAGGCGCTCAAGACGCTGTATCCCGAGCAGGAGGCCTCGCCCGAGCCGCCGCCGAAGCTCGACGGCCCTCGAGCGCCTCATGGATCGCGTGCGTGGCACGCCCAAGGGCGTCCGCATCCAGGGGACCGACGGCCTCATGGTGCGATACGCCCAGTGCTGCCAGCCGGTCCCCGGCGACGCGGTGGTCGGCTACGTCACCCGGGGACGGGGCGTCAGCATCCATCGCGCCGACTGCCCGAACCTCCTCTTCCTCGTCCACGAACCCGAGCGCCGCCTCGAGATCGACTGGACCGAACAGCCCGGGGAGCGCTTTCTCGTCCGGCTGGCGCTGGAAGGAAACGACCGCCGTGGTCTCTACGCCGACGTCGCCGCCGCCGTCAGTGCCACCGGCACCGACATCCGGAGCCTCGATCTCCGCAGCGTGGATGGCCGCGTGACCGGCGCCGCACTTGTCGAGGTCGAGAACCTCGCCCACCTCCAGAAGATCCTGAAGGCCGCGCGTCGCGTGAAGGGCATCAGCGACGTCGCGCGCCGGGAGCGTATCACGTCGAGCGACGACTGAGTGGACGCACGGCTCGTCGTCCTGCTCGTCACGGCCCTGGTCGACAACCTCGGCCTCGTGCTCGTCCTCCCGCTGCTGCCGTTCTACGCGGAGCACATGGGGGCGAGCAGCGCCAGCATCGGCATCCTCATCGGCGCGTTCTCTGCCGCGCAACTCGTCAGTGCCCCCTTCTGGGGCAGGCTCTCGGACCAGCATGGGCGCCGGCCCCTGCTCCTCGTCGGGCTGGGCGCGTCCGTCATTGCCTACCTCGTCTTCGCGTTCGCGACCAACTATTGGCTCCTGCTCGCGTCCCGTGTCGTGCAGGGCCTCGGCGGCGGCACCGTTGGCGTGGTGCAGGCCTATGTCACCGACCTCACGCCGCCGGGAGAGCGCGCGAAGTCGCTCGGCTGGTTATCGGCGGCGAGCAGCCTGGGGGTTGTCCTCGGCCCCGGCCTCGGATCCCTGCTGATCGCGCTGTTTGGACAGGCCGCGCCCGGCCTCGGCGCGGCGCTGCTCGCGTTCGTCAACATGCTCTTCGCCTGGCGATTCCTGCGGGAATCGCACGCGTCTCGGGGAGCGGTCACCGGGAGGCCGCCGCTTGTGCGCCCGCGCGCGGCCCTCTGGCGCATGGTACGTGAACCGGGCTCGACCCCCGCACGGCTGATCTGGACGTATACAATCGCCATCGGCGCCTTCTACGGGATGCCCGCGGTCTTCACGCAGTTCCTGGGACGCCGCTTCGCCGTGAACGAGCAGACCATCGGGTACTTCTTCATGTGGTTCGGCGCGATGGGTGTCATCACGCGCGTGTTCATTCTCGGCCGGGCCGTCCGGTGGCTGGGCGAGGTGCGCCTGTCACGTCTGGGGTTGGTCCTCCTCGCCGCGGGAATGGTGCTCTTCCCGTATGCGCCGTCGATTCCGTTGCTTGCCATCCCCTGCACGCTCATGCCGCTGGGCACCGCCTTCGTCTTCCCCGGCGTGACCGCCCTCCTCTCGCAGGTGGTGCCGGACGAGAGCCGGGGACTCTACATGGGAGTGCAGCAGACCTTTGGCGGGGTCGCAAGGACACTCGTCCCGTGGTGGGACGGGCTGGCGTTCGATCACGTGGGAATCGTGTCGCCGTTCATCGCCGGCGGCATCGCCTGCCTGCTTACGATCGCCCTGTCGCGGGGAATCGACCCCCGACCAGAATAGTGGTCAGCGGTGGGGCCCGGTGTCGTCGCTCGGGTGCGGGAAGCGCCCGGGAGCGTCGACGGGCGCGTGGCGCGAGACGCCAACACTGAGGCACGGAGCCGTGCTGCGATCGGGCCGGACGTACATGACGTACGTACATGACGTACATGACGTACATGGCGCGAAGCGCGATGAGTCGTTTGGCGGGTGTGTCCGCGGTCATCGCGTCGGGCGCCTGCTATCCCATGCTGGCGCACCCGACCCATGTGGAGCAGGGCGCCACGATCGCGGTCAACGCAGGCGTGCAGACCGGGTCCGCCGTCCCGTCGCTGGAATCCAGGTCGCGTGTCCCGACCGCGCTTGCGGGAACAGCCGTCTTCGCGGCCGGCTTCCGCGGCGAAGCCGGGGACGGACCTGCGGCGCGACTCGCTGGCGGGTTGAACGTCATGGCGCTCGCGTTCGTGTTCGACGCGTACCTCGAGGCACCCGCTGACTTTCTGGGGGACTTCGACGCCGGCGCCGGGATCGGGGAGCAGATGGTCTTCCTTCCCGCGGTGATCCCGTACGTCCAGGTCGGCCGTCGGTATGAGAACGGCCGTCACTGGTTCGTCTCGAACGGCGTCGGGTTCGTGCGCCACTTTCCGCTGGCCGGCCACAGCACGCTGTGGCTGCCAACGGTCGCGTTCGGCGGTCACGGGGCCCAGCGATCCTGGTTCGCGTTCGTGACCGGTGTCGTGGGAAACCGGCCTCCTGACTGCGGCAAGCCTCCGTGTCTCATCCTCACGCCGGCACAGCGGACGTTTCTCATGGTCGGAGTGAACCTCGAGCGCCAGGTGCACACGCCATGGTTCCGCAATCCGCCCACCGTCCCCACCCGACGTCCGCCACCTCGCCTTCTCCCGGCAGTGCCGTGACCGTCGGCTGGGCTCCCGAACAAAACCCGACAGCGGTGTTATATTTGGAGCCCGATGCCACGCGCCGAGTTCTCCCTTCAAAGCCCCTTTGAGCCCGCGGGCGACCAGCCGCGGGCGATCACCGAGCTGACGGCGGGACTCGCGCGCGGCGATCGCTTCCAGACGCTGCTCGGAGTCACCGGATCCGGGAAGACGATGACGATCGCGCACGTCCTGGCCAATGCAGGGCGGCCGACGCTGGTTCTCTCGCACAACAAGACGCTCGCGGCGCAGCTGTACGGGGAGCTCAAGAGCTTCTTCCCGACGAATGCGGTCGAGTACTTCATCTCCTACTACGACTATTACCAGCCCGAGGCGTACGTGCCGACGACCGACACGTACATCGAGAAGGACGCGTCGATCAACGACGACATCGACCGCCTCCGGCTGCGCGCGACGTCCAGCCTCATGGAGCGCGACGACGTCATCATCGTCGCCACGGTGAGTGCGATCTACGGGCTCGGCGACCCGGTCGAGTACCGCGAGCAGATGGTCATGCTGGAGAAGGGCCAGCAGGTCGCGCGCAACCAGATCCTGCGCGACCTGGTGGCCATCCAGTACTCCCGAAACGATGTCGCCTTCGACAGGGGCACCTTTCGGGTGCGGGGCGACACCATCGAGATCTTCCCCGCCTACGAGGAGCAGGCGGTGCGGGTCGAGATGTGGGGCGACGAGATCGACAGGCTGTCGAAGATCAATCCGCTGACCGGGGAGACGATCGCGGTACTCGATCGCGCCGGCATCTATCCGGCGAAGCACTTCATCACGACACGCCCGTCCCTGGAGCGCGCGGTGGGAGCGATCCGCGGTGAGCTGGCCGGGCGCCTCACGCTGCTTCGCAACGCGGGGAAGCTCCTCGAGGCCCAGCGCCTCGAGTCGCGCACCAACTTCGACATCGAGATGATGCTCGAGATCGGCACCTGCGCCGGCATCGAGAACTACTCGCGGCACCTTTCCGGCCGCAGGGAGGGGGAGCGGCCGGCGTGCCTCCTCGACTACTTCCCCGAGGACTTCCTGGTGGTCGTCGACGAGTCGCACGTCACCCTGCCGCAGGTGCGCGGGATGTACAACGGCGACCGGGCGCGGAAGGAGGTCCTGGTCGACTACGGATTCCGCCTGCCGTCGGCGCTCGACAACCGGCCGCTCATCTTCGACGAGTTCCTTGCCCTGGTACCGAGGGCGCTCTTCGTGAGTGCCACGCCATCCGATCTGGAGCTGCGGCTCTCCGACGGGGTCGTGGTGGAGCAGATCATCCGTCCCACCGGGCTGGTGGATCCCGAGATCGAGGTGCGGCCGGTGCGAGGGCAGGTCGACGACTTGCTGGGCGAGATCCGGCTGCGGGAACGGCGCGGGGAACGGGTGCTGGTGACGACGCTGACGAAGCGCATGTCCGAGGACCTCACGGACTACCTGCAGCAGATGGGGGTCCGCGTGCGGTACATGCACTCCGACATCGACGCGATCGAACGGATGGAGATCGTGCGCGGCCTGCGCCTCGGGGAGTTCGACGTGCTCGTCGGCATCAACCTCCTGCGCGAGGGCCTGGACATGCCGGAGGTGTCGCTGGTGGCGATCCTCGACGCCGACCAGGAAGGCTTCCTGCGCAGTGACCGTTCGCTGATCCAGACGGTGGGGCGGGCCGCGCGGCATGTCCGCGGACGGGCCATCTTCTACGCTGACCGGATGACCGACTCGATGCGCCGGTGTCTCGAGGAGACCAACAGGCGCCGGACCATCCAGGTCGAGCACAACCTCGCGCACGGCATCACGCCGCGCGGCGTCGTGAAGAGCGTCGACGAGGTCCGGTTCATCACCCGCGTCGCCGACGCCCGCCTCGAGAAGGAGGAGCGCGAGAAGCTGCGCAAGGTCGCCGAGGCGGGATCGAAGTACGATGTCGCCGAGCTCGACTCCCTCATCCGGCGGCTCGAGGATGAGATGAAGGTGGCCGCCGGGGAGCTCGACTTCGAGACCGCCGCGCGGCTGCGCGACGAGGTCTTCGAGCTCCGGGCACACCGTGACGCCGCGCCCCGGAAGCGCGACGCGTTCGCCGCCATTCGGGCGAGTCGTTAGGTCACGATGGTCCCCCTGGCACCGGTGGCGGCGGCACCGTCGATCGACAGGCCGCACCTGACGCTGACGCGCGAGCAGTTGTCGACCTGGGGCGAGGCGTGGGGCCGCGCGGCGCGTGCGCCGTGCATCGTTGCGCTCGAGGGCGAGCTCGGTGCCGGGAAGACGACGCTGGCGCAGGCGATCTGTCGCGGCTATGGCGTGCCGGATCCGGTCACCAGCCCCACGTTTGCGCTCGTCCACCAGTACGATGCGCCGCGTTCCCCGGTCTTCCACATCGACCTGTATCGCCTCGGCGGCCCGGCCGACCTCACCAACCTGGCGTGGGACGACATCGTGAATTCGGCATCACTCGTGCTCGTCGAGTGGCCCGATCGCGCCGGGGTGCGGCTCCCCGGTGGCACCCGGCGCGTCCGGCTGGCATACGTGGCGGCGGACGACGCACTCCGCACGCTCGAGGTCGACTGACCGTGCTTACCCTCGCGCTCGACGCCAGCACTGCCGCCGGAAGCGCTGCCCTGATTC
Organism: uncultured Gemmatimonadaceae bacterium; assembly: GCA_963761075.1. Classification (GTDB taxonomy): domain Bacteria; phylum Gemmatimonadota; class Gemmatimonadetes; order Gemmatimonadales; family Gemmatimonadaceae; genus CAVXFN01. The sequence continues at coordinate 2,954,229 of CAVXFN010000004.1, read as the reverse complement.
GCGACGGCTCGGTGGTGGCGTCCGCCCGGACGGACCTGACCGGGCAGCGAGCGGAGGGGCTGATGCCCGCCGTGGCGGCGCTCCTCCACGAGAGTGCTGTCGACGTCAGCACGCTCGGCCAGGTGGCGTGCGGGGCGGGGCCGGGGCGATTCACGTCGCTCCGGATTGCCGCGTCGATCGCCAAAGGCATCGCCAGCGCACGCGCACTCCCGCTCCTCGTGGCACCCTCTCCGCTGCTCATCGTGGCCGGCGCCGAGAAGCCCCTCCCCGCCGGTCGCTGGATCGCCGTCATCGACGCGATGCGCGGCGACGTGTTTGCGCAGCGGGTGGACGTCGATGCCGAGGGACGCCTGCGCGTGGGCGACGAGCCGAGACTTCTCTCGCGTGTCGCGGCGCACGATTGGGCGGAGCAACGTGGGGCCCGGCTCGTCGGTCCCGACGAGGCGACGTCACTGCCGCCGCACGCGCGCGGTTTCGCGCGGCTGATGCGGGAGGGGCTCGCTGCGGTGGTGGACCTGGCGACATGGGAGCCCGACTACGGGCGGAAGGCGGAGGCTCAGGTGAGGTGGGAGGCCGCGCACGGTCACGCCCTGGAGTCCCGGTGAGCATGGCGGAAGTCCCCACCAGGCCGTCGGCGGTGGTTCGCAGCGCCCGACAGGGCGATATCGACGAGGTCGCAGCGATCGAGCGAGCCTCCTTCACCCAGCCCTGGAGCCGGGCCGAGTTCAGCGCCCTCATGGCCGCCCGCAGCGTCACCTTTCTCGTGCTGACGAGCCAGGACGGCGCACTGCTTGGTTACGCCATCACGTACCTCGCCGGCGAGTCGGCTGACCTCGCGAATTTCGCGATCGGCCCGGCGGTTCGCGGAGGGGGACTGGGCCGGTTCCTCCTCGACGCGGCCATCGAGGACGCCCGGTCGAGGGGGGTCTCCGAGCTCTTTCTCGAGGTGCGGGAATCGAACAGCGCGGCACGTGCGCTGTACGAACGCGCGGGATTCGCTGCCGTTGCCCGGCGCCGTCGTTACTATGACGCACCGATCGAGGATGCGCTGGTGTTGAGGCTCGGGATTGCGTCCGATACCGACCGGGCCGACGCGCGATCGGCCCGCCCGCCCGGGGGCGTCCCGTGATGAATTCGTGCGCCACGGCAGCGAAACAGAAAGCTCGGGGCCGCAACGTTTCGTTTGCGCGCGTCCCCGGTACCCTTCATACTCTGCAAAGCGAGCCGTTAGACTACACTCGCCAGGAGGAGACGTGAGCCGCAGCCTGAACAAGGTGATGTTGATCGGGAACGTGGGAAACGATCCCGAAATCCGTTCGACGTCGAACGGAGGGAAAGTCGCACAACTGAGCCTCGCCACGACCCGCACGTGGAACGGGGCGGGCGGGGACCGTCAGGAGAAGACGGAGTGGCATCGCTGCGTCCTCTGGAACGTGCGCGGATCGGGCCTCGCCGACGTCGTCGAGCGGTACGTGAAGAAGGGCGATCGCCTGTACATCGAAGGACGCGTCGAGTATCGCCAATGGCAGGATCCACAGGGCCAGACGCGCTACAGCACCGAGGTCAACGTTCGCGAGATGATCATGCTCGGCTCGCGTGGCGGGGACTCCTCGGGGGACCACGGTGGACGGTCCCGCGGGAGCGCCTCCGAGCGGGCGCGCAGCACCGCGCCGGCGCCGAGCGGAGGTGACGGAGGAGATGACTTCGAGGATTTCCCGGGAGCGCTCGAAGAGCAGGATGACGATCTTCCGTTCTAGCGTGCTGCGTATGCTGCTCGCGGGGGCCTTGGCGGCCCCCGCGCTGCTATCCGCGCAACGCCCGGACACGACGACGTTGCGCACGCACGTCCTGGCCCCGGAGGAGACGCTCTGGAGCCTCGCACGAGTGTACCTCGGCAATCCGAGACGCTGGCCCGAGATCCTCGAACTCAACAAGGGCATCATCCCGTCGGCGGACAGCCTTCCGGTCGGGGCGACCATTCGCCTGCCGGCCCGCTCTGGTGCTGCCTCGAAGCCGACGACCAGAGAGGCCCCCGTCGCTCGCCCCCCGGCGCCCGCTCCCACGCAGCGTCCCCTGGCACCACCCGCAGACACCACCGTCAAGCGCGTTTCGCCATCGCCGGCGAAGGTGACACCGCCGGATTCCACAGGACGTCCGACGGTGCCGGCTCGGGCAACTGCGCCGGCAACCGTTCGTGCTGCGCCGCCGCCGCCGCGCATCACGAGCGTGGATTCGGCCCGCCCTCCGGTCGTATCCAGGCGCGACCAGGTTTCTCGTACGGACAGCGGTCGTGCCGCTCCGAGTCCCGCGGATACGGCTCGCACTGTTCGCCCCCCCTCGCCCAGTCCATCCGAGCGGACGGTGTTCTTCGGCGCCAAGCCGGGAGGCGGTCTGCTCGCACCGGTCACGACGAGTGAACGGAGCGAAGCCACGTCGCGTGAACGGAGCGAAGCCACGACGCGCGAAATCCTGGAGGCATTTCCGCCTGGGGCCGCGCCGAATCCGTACGAGGTCGTTTCGGCACCGTACGTCGCCGAGGCGGCGCAGCTCAATGGCGCCGGTCGGTTGGCCGAGGCTCGAAGCACTGCGGTTGGCGCGGGCGCCGTCGTCGCCGGTCCGATACATCTCACGGACCGGGTCGACTTCAGCGCTCCGAGAGGTACGTCGATCGACTCCGGCGGTCGGGCCCTTCTGGTGCGTGTCGGCCCTTCAGTCACCGGCGTGGGCATCGTCGTGGTCCCGACAGGCGTCGTACGGGCCACTGATCGAATCGGCTCGCTCGGGACGGTCCCCGGTGTCATAGTCGCGCAGTTCGACGAGATTCTCTCCACGGACCGCGTCCTTCCACTGCCGGAGAGAGACCTCGCGTCGTCGGCAACGTTGTCACCGGTGACGCGTGGCGCGACCGGACGCGTCGTCTGGATTCCGAGCGGCGCGCTGCTGCCGTCGTTGCAGCACCAGGTCATCGTGGACATCGGCGAGCGCGATGGCGTGCACGCGGGCGACCAGTTGAGCATTCGCGACCGAGCGGGGCAGGGCGGCGTCACCGTCGCCGTGGCGCGTGTGCTTCGCGTCGGGCCGCGAAGCGCCACCGCACTCATCGTTCGGGAGTCGTTGCCGCAGGTGCGCGTGGGAATGGAGGCCGTTCTGACGGGGAAGCTCCCATAAGTCGCGCGTAACTCGTTATATTGGCGCCGAGTAGCGTCCCGGACTGAGCAGACGCAGCCGGGGTTGGGCCGGCGCCGTTGAGGCCGTCCGGCGCCGTATCCACAGCTGACGGACCACGCACCTGACGCTGCCCACCGGGCACCGCGACCCCGGTTCCGGCGGGCCGTGCCTTCGCACGTTCACGACCCAGCCACCGCCATGCCTGCCATCGCATCGCAGTTGACCGGCCGTTCCTCTTCGACCCCGGGACGCACTGATCGTGCGCCCAGGGGTGCCGAATGAGCGGCCGAGCCCTCGTCACGGGAGGCGCCGGGTTCATCGGATCTCACGTCGCCGACGCCCTGCTTGCCGCTGGATACGACGTCGCCATCCTCGACGACCTGTCGTCGGGCGTTCGCGCCAACGTGCCCAGCAGGGCGGTGCTTCACGAGGCCGATATCGCCTCGGCGGATGCAGCGCAGCTGGTCCGCGAGGGGGCCTTCGACGTCATCTGCCACCTCGCGGCCCAGATCGACGTGCGCCGCAGTGTTGCCGACCCGGCATTCGACGCCCGCGTGAACATCGTCGGCACGCTCAACCTGCTCGAGGCGGTGCGTGCGAGCGGCCGGAGCACCCGGTTCATCTTTTCCTCGACGGGCGGCGCGATCTACGGCGATCTCGTCCCGGTGCCGAGCGCCGAGGAAATGTCGAAGAACCCGGAGTCGCCGTACGGCATCGCCAAGCTGAGCGTCGAGTACTACCTCGCGTACTACGCCAGGACGCACGGACTCGACACGGTGACCCTGCGTTACTCGAACGTCTACGGTCCCCGGCAGAATCCGCACGGCGAGGCCGGTGTGGTGGCCATCTTCTGCAGTCGCATCCTGCGTCGTGAGGCCCTTACTGTCTTCGGCGACGGCCTGCAGACGCGGGACTATGTCTTCGTCGGGGATGTGGCGCGAGCGAACGTTGCGGCGGTCAGCGCCCGTCTCGCCCCGGTCCGCGAGCTCGATGCGCGGGCCTTCAACATCGGAACCTCCGTGCAGACGTCGGTCCGCGGGCTCGTCGGCGCGCTGCAGCGTGCGGCAGGCTCCGACGTCCCGGTGCAGCATCTTCCGGCGCGCGCCGGAGAGCAGGTGCGCTCGGCCGTGCAGATCGAAAAGGCCGGGAGGGTGCTGGGCTGGAGTCCGGCGACCACGCTCGAGGACGGACTCCGGAAGACCTTCGAGTTCTTCGCGGCGCGCGCGCGCACGGAGGCCGCATGATCCCGGCGGCGCCGATGCTGCTCCAGGTCGGTGGGGCGCTCCCCTCCACGCCGTGGGAGCTTGTCCTCTCGGCGACGCCGGTGACCCAGGGCGTCGTCGCCTTCCTGGGCCTGCTTTCGCTGACCAGCTGGTCGATCATGTTCGCCAAGTGGTTCGAGTACCGGCGCGTGCAGGCGACCGGGCTGGCGTTCCTCAAGGAATTCGAGCGCGCGCACGCACTTGCCGAGGCCGTGAGGGTGGCCGGGCGCGGCAAGCCCAACCCGTTCACCCGCGTGCTCGAGCGCGGCAACATCTTCCTGACCGAGACCTCTCCAGCCCTGGCAGCGACGACGGAGCGCACGGCGCGCCTCAGCGCGGCCCAGGTGGAGGCGCTCCGCCAGGTGCTGGACTCGCAGATGGATGCCGAGCGCGACGCACTCTCTCACTTCCTCAACTGGCTGGCGACGATCGGCTCGACCAGCCCGTTGATCGGCTTGTTAGGCACGGTCCTCGGCGTCATCCATTCGTTCCTCGGCATTGCGAGGGCGGGCTCCGGCAACATCGGCGCGGTGGCGCCGGGGGTCGCCGAGGCACTGGTGGCGACCGCGGCGGCACTGGCGGTGGCCATCCCCGCGGTGTTCGGGTACAACCTCTTCGCCACCCGGCTGAACCGGATCGACGGCGAGCTGGAGGGATTCGGCTCGGAACTGATCGCCCTGCTGGTCCGCGAGGGGCGGATCTAGCGCGGGACGCGGAAGACGACCATGGCGCGACGCCGCAAGGAGCAACTGACGCTGAACGCGGAGATCAACGTGGTGAGTCTCATCGACGTGATGATGCTCCTGCTCGTGATCTTCATGATTACCGCGCCGATGATGCAGGGCGGGGTCGACGTCACGCTCCCCGAGGCCGACGCGAAGCCGCTGGAGACCAACAGCGGGCTTGTCGTCACGATCGACCGCAACGGCGCGATCTTCGTGGACCAGACGCGCATGACGATGGGCCAGTTCCGGGGTGCGTTCAAGGCGCTGGCCGACCGGCGCGCCAAGGACGGTGTCTACCTGGCGGCCGACAGCACCGTTCCCTACGGCATCTTCATCAAGGTGCTCGGCATCATGCGTGCGGCGGGCGTTGAGAACATCGGCATGCCTGTGGTCCCGGAGCCGGAGCGATGAGCGCGACTGCCGCTGCCGCGACGCGGGTCACTCCCGGAAAGCTCGGGCTTCCGGCGGCGCTGTCGATCACCCTGCACGTGTCGATCGCGCTGGCACTGTTCGCCGCCAGCCGGGGAAGCGAAGTCCCGATGCCGCCGGTGTATCGCGTGCACCTCGTTGCCGCGCCGCGTGGCGATCGGGCGATCGGCGTCGTGAGTTCCGCACCGGCGCCTGCCGAGGCACCTCCCACCCCGCCCAAGCGCGCCGAGACGGTCACGAAGAAGCCAGTGCCGGCGCCGCCGACGAAGAAGGCGCCGGCGAAGGCAAAGACGCCCCCGGTGACCAAGGCGACGCAGACGCCTGACGCGCGCAGCGCGCGGCGCGACGATCCGGCGCCCAAGGCAGGCGGCGGACCCGAGGGAGGCACCGGCGCCGACGTGGCGAACGTGAGCACCGAGGGCGTCGAATTCCCGTTCCCATCCTACCTGCACAACATCGTCCAGCAGATCGCGCTGCGATTCAATCCGCGCAATCCGGGACAGCTGCACGCCGAGGTCGTCTTCCTTGTGCAGCGAGACGGCAGCGTGCTTGATACGAGGATTCGCCAGCGATCGGGATCATACGCGTTCGACATCGAGGCGCTCGGCGCGGTGGAAGCCGCGGCCAAGGCGAAGGCGTTCGGCCGGCTCCCCGACGGATACAGCGATGACGTGCTGACGGTTATCTTCACGTTCGACTCCAAGATCATTCATTGATGTCACTCGTACGGCGGGCCTCGAGCTGGCGACTTCTCGCGACCGCCGCGGCGGTCGTGTGCATGGCCTCGACCGCCGCGGCGCAGGACACCACGCGCGCCGTTCGCATTGGCCTCACGCTCACCGCGGGGACTCGCCCCGGCGTCGTGCTCCTTCCGGTGAATGGCGCGCTCGGTGACAGCGTCCAGGCCATCGTCCAGCGCGATTTCGACTTCGGCGATCGAATAAATGTGATCGCGCTGGGTCCGGAGGCTGTCGACTCGGCCGCCGACACGACCCGCGGCCAGTTCAACTACCCCCTGTATTCGCGGCTCGGCGCCCACGTGATGGTCCAGGCGACCCTGACACCGTTCGGTGTACACGTCGCGGTGCACAACGTGGCCCAGCAACGCGTCGAGCGGGTCAAGGACTTTCCGCTCGACCCGGACGCGCTGTCGCCGGCCTGGCGTCTCTCGCTGCACGCCGTCTCGGACGAGCTGGAACAGTGGATCACCGGGGTGCGCGGCATTGCGGCGTCTCGCGTGCTCTTCTCGCGGGACAAGCGCATCTGGCAGGTGGACAGCGACGGTGCCGGCATCGTGCCGATGACGTCCGCGAGTGCCGGTATCGGGATGTCCGCGGCCTGGCATCCCGACGGAACGCACATTGTCTACAGCCTGCTGGAGGACGATGGAGGGCACATCGTGATCCGGGAGGCGGGCGGCGCCACCCGTGTGCTCCCGACTCCCCGGGGGGTGAATTCCACCCCGGCATTCTCTCCGGATGGGAAGACAATCGTCTACGCGCACGGGGGGGAGAACGGCACCGACCTCTACGCCACGGCGGCGTTCACATCCGAGCCGGCCCGTCGGATCACTGTCGGCCGGGGAGCCGCCGACGCGTCGAAGCCGACTTTCAGCCCCGACGGGCGGAGAATTGCTTATACTTCCACGCGAAGTGGCCACCCCGAAGTGTATGTTTCCGATGCAGATGGCACGAACGCAACGCTGCTGACCCCGTTCAAGTTCGGCGACCAGTCGTACCGGTCTGATCCGGACTGGTCTCCGGACGGGCGGCTGATCGTTTTTCAGGCCCAGATCGAGGGCCGGTTCCAGATCTTCACAATCAACCTGCGTGATCCCTCGAACATGAACCGTTTGACGAGCGAAGGGATCAACGAAATGCCGTCCTGGGCGCCGGATAGCCGGCACATTGTCATCGCCTCGACGAGAGCCGGTGTCGAGCAGCTGTTCGTGCTCGACATGGACTCCGGCCGCGTGCGCCAGCTGACCCACGGCTCGTCGCGCACGCGTTTTCCGTCGTGGTCCCCTCTTCTCCAAGGTCGCTGACCTGAGTCACCCCCCGCCGAGAGGATACCAAATGAACCGCACTCACCGAGTGATCGCGCTGACGATGGTTGCGGCTGCGGCCGTTGCCTCGTGTCGGAAAAAGCCGGAGACGGCGCCGCCACCGGCCCAGGCGCCGCCGTCCGAGACGTGCGACCAGCGCTGCCGTGACAGTATTGCCACTGCCAAGGCCGACTCGATCCGTGCCGACTCGATTGCAAAGGCGAGGGCCGCGGCGGCAGCCGCCGAGCGCGCCAAGGCAGCGGCCGTCGCCGCGCTCACAGCCAAGGTCTTCTTCGACTACGACCAGTCGGTGATCTCGCCGGAATCCCGCGCCACCCTCGACGCCAAGCTCCCGGTCCTCCGCGCGAACACCGGCGTCCGTCTCCTCATCGCGGGGAACGCCGACGAGCGCGGCTCGGATGCATACAACCTTGCGCTCGGCCAGCGCCGGGCGGCGTCTGCCAAGCGCTACCTCACCGACAACGGCATCGATCCGTCGCGGATCGAAATTGTGAGCTACGGCGAGGAACGCCCGGCGGTCGACGGCCATGATGAGAGCGCCTGGCACCAGAATCGTCGCGATGAGTTCCAGATCATCGCCGGCGGCGACAACATCATGCCACCTGAGTAGGGTGGCAGGGTACTGAAGTCCCCGGGTCGGGCGGGCCCGGTTGGCGACCGGTCGTCGCCGCACGAGTCCGCCGGCCCGAGTTCAACCTTCCGCGGGATTCCATGACGACCTTTCGCCGCATCACGCTCGTCGCGCTGGCGGCGTCGACGAGCGCCTGTTTCGCCACGCGCAACGACGTTCGGATCCTTCAGGGCGACCTCTTCGCCATGCGGGCCGAGACGGCCCGGGCGGATTCGCAGCGCGCCCGGCAGATCGCGGCGGTCATGGCCACCCTCGCTGTCGCCAACGACAGCCTGCGGCAGGTGAGTACCCGCCTCGGCGGTCTCGAGGGCGACACCCGGCAGAGCTTCTACAGCATCGACCAGCAGCTGTTGCAGATCGGCGAGCTCGTCGGCCAGGGCCAGAACAAGCTCGCCGACCTCCGGGCCGAGATGGAACGTCGCAACCTGGAGATCATGCGAGCGCAGTCGATGGTTGCGCCCCCCGCGACCACCGACTCGTCCGGTCGCCCCCTGCCCGGCGGAGCCCAGCCGCCCGCGGCCGGCGGTGCCGCGCCGGCGGGTGCCGTTCCGCAGGAGGGTCCCTACCAGCTGTACCAGCTCGCGAACGAACAACTGAACCAGGGAGCCTACTCGACGGCGCGAGGCATCTTTCAGCAGTTGCTCGCGCAGTACGACAGCTCCGACCTCGCCCCCGACGCGCAGCGGTTCATCGCGCTCTCGTACGAGAACGAGGGGCGCACGCTGGAGGCGGACTCGACCTACCAGCTCGTGGTGCAGAAGTACCCGCGGTCGAAGGCGGCGCCCACGGCGATGTTCAAGCACGCGACGCTGCTCAACAAGCAGGGGAAGCGGGCGGAGGCGCGGGCCGCCATGATGGACGTGAAGGTCAAGTACCCGACGTCCGACGAGGCGCAGCTCGTCGATTCCTGGCTGCAAGCCAACCCGTCGTAGGTCGCTCCAGGAGACGCCGTGGCACCAGGCAGCATGGCGGAGATGCCGTTCCTCGAGCACCTCGAGGAGCTGCGGTGGCGCATCCTCTGGTCGCTGCTGGCGCTGGCCATCGCGGTGGGCGTCTCGTTCTTCCTCCTGACACGCTTCGACATCTTCCTGCTGCTGGAACAACCCGTCCTTCCGTACCTGAACGGGCGGCACCTCATCTATACGCATCCGGCGGATCCCTTCCGGATCCTGATGACCGCGGCGCTGATCCTCGGAACGATCCTGTCGCTGCCGGTTATCCTGTGGAACGTCTGGGGCTTCCTCTCCCCGGCGCTGTATTCGCACGAGAAGCGCGTGATCATCCCGGTGCTGATCTGCGCCACGCTGCTCTTCCTTGCCGGTACCGCCCTCTCGTGGTTCTTCATCCTCCCGCTCACGCTGAAGGTCTTCGCGAGCATCCAGTCGTCGGCGCTCGACCCGATGCTCTCGTTTCGCGAGTACACGGGATTCGCCTTCAGCATGTCGCTGGCGCTCGGGGCGGTGTTCGAGCTCCCGATCGCCATCCTGGCGCTGTCGGCGCTCGGGCTGGTGACGCCGCGGCTACTGCATCGGTTCCGGCGTTATGCGATCGTCGGCGCGATCGTGGTGGCCGCCTTCATTACGCCGGGGCAGGACCCGTTCTCACTGTTCGCGATCGCGATTCCGCTCTACCTGCTCTACGAGGTGAGCGTTGGCGCGTCGGCGCTCGTCGAGCGCCGGAGGAAGCGGCGCGAAGCGCGCCGGGCCGCCGAGGAGGCCCCGGCCGGGGACGAGCGGTGAGCGTCCGGGCGGTCCTCGCCGTCCTGATCGCGTTGTTCGCCGTCCAACTCCCGCTGGGCGCCCAGGTGCGCCCGGACAGCAGTGCGCGCGCGGCCACCGTGCAGAAGCCGGACACCGTGCCCAAGCCGGACTCGACGAAGGCGAAGGCGGATTCGCTCGCCCAGGGGCGGGACACGACGACACGCCGGGTCACGATTCCCGGGATGGCACTTCCCGGAGCCGACACCGCGAAGAAGAAGCGCGTCCTCGAGTTCGATCCCCCCGACTCGATCATGAACGTGCTGCTCGGCCTGAAGGGGTACTCGGTCACCCGCTACCAGGGTGAGCGGATCGTCTTCGACGCCAGGGATCACGAGATGCACCTCGTCGGCAAGCGCGCCATGGTGTCGAAGGACACGGCGCTGCTCGTCGGCGACACGATCCAGTTCAACGACTCGACCCAGGTGGTGGAGGCGCGCGGGGACACCCTGATCCTCCGCGATCCCTCGCAGCAGCCTGACGACATCGTCGCCCTGCACATGCTCCGCTACGATGTGCAGAGTCGGCAAGGTGTCATGCGGGACGTCACCACGACGGTGCAAAGCGGCAACGAGTGGGTGGTTCACGGGGGCACTGCGGCAATCCGTGGCGACACGCTTTCCGGCGGTGACGGGAGCACGGCGTTCTACGCGCTCAATGGCTGGCTCACGAGCTGCACCGACTCCGTTCCGCACTACCACTTCGCGGCCAGCCAGCTCAAGATGATCACGAAGAACGTGATCGTGGCGCGCCCCGCGGTGCTCTACATCGCCGACATCCCGGTCTTCTGGCTGCCGTTCATCTTCCAGGACATCCGCAGCGGGCGCCGCAGCGGGATCATCCCGCCGCGCTTCGGATTCAGTGACCTGATCCGGAACAGTCCCACGTACCGGCGCACGATCGACAATTTCGGATACTACTTCGCGGTGAGCGACTACGTGAGCGCGCAGGTCACGATGGACTGGCGCAGCGACGCCCGGCCCATCGCCGGCCAGCCCGGGTACGTGAAGTTCAACGGCACGGTGGACTACGCGGTGCGCGACAGGTTCCTGAACGGGTCGGTTGGGGTCTCGTATCACTATCTGCGCGACGGCTCGACGAACCAGCAGTACTCGCTCTCGCACACGCAGCAGTTCTCGCAACGCACCGGCCTCACGGCGAACCTGAACTACGTCACCAACACCGTGGTCCAGCAGAGCACGCAGATCAACCCGTTCGCCGCCGTGCAGGTCATCGGGTCGACGCTGAACTTCCACTCCGGGCGCGGACCGTTCACGTTCACGCTGGGCGGTGGGCAGAAGCAGTATCCGGGGCGCCAGCAGATCGACCGCGACTTTCCCAGCATCTCGGTCTCCTCCAAGCCGATCACGGTGGGCGAGTGGCTCACCTGGACACCGTCGCTCACGATGTCCAACTCGCAGAGCCTGCACCAGGACCAGGTCGGGGACTTTGCGTACCAGCTCTTCCAGCGCAGCGACGGCTCGATCGACAGCAGCAAGGTCGACCGCAGCCGGCGCAACAGCTCGATCCGCTTCGACACCCCGCTCGAGATCCACGGCTTCAGCTGGCGGAACTCGTTCTCGCTGACCGATGCCCTGGCGGACTTCCCGCAGAAGATGACCATTGTCGACGTGGCCGACACGTCGAAGCGGGAGCAGCGGGTCTTCCGTCGCACGTACCTCACGAGCCTCGACTGGACGACCGCCTTCAACGTGCCGCAGTTCAGCTTTGCCGGGCTCCAGATCGGGCCGGCGGTCTCGTTCCAGAAAGTCGACCCGGCCTTCGGCCTGCTGGTGCGGTCGGAGCGAACGGGCAACCAGTACGCGTCACAGTCGATGCGGCCGGTCTTCGGGCTGTCGACGGCGCCGACCCTGTATCACATCTATCCCGGCTTCGGACCGCTGGCGCAGATCCGGCACTCGATCAGCCCGTCGATCAGCTTCAATTACTCGCCAAGGGCGAGCGTGAGCGACGACTTTCTCAGGGCGACGGGGCGCACCCGTCCGGGGTACCTAGGCGCCAACCGGCAGAGCCAGGTGTCACTCGCCCTGAACACCGTCTTCGAGGCCAAGCTGCGGCCGTCGAGTGACACCGTGCCGCCATCGCAGTGGGAGAAGATCAAGCTCCTGTCGCTCAACTTCTCGTCGCTCACCTACGACTTCGAGCGGGCCAAGGCGACCGGGGGCACCGGGCTGACGAACACGACGTTCGACATCACCGCTCGCTCCGACCTCCTGCCGGGACTCGACTTCGGGACCGCCTACTCGCTCTTCCAGGGCGACCCGGTGTCCGACACCGCGACCTTCAAGCCGTACCGGACCACGCTGCGCGCCACGCTCTCGTTAGGATCCGGGTCCCCGCTGGTTCGTGCCATCGGCCGCCTGCTGGGGCTCACCGAGTCGGGGCCGGAGACGCCGCCGGGCCAGGCCGCCGCTCCCCCGCCGCCAATGGGGACCTCGCCATCGTTCGTCGCCGGCCAGCCCATCGCCGGGAGCATCAACCGGCTGACGCTCAACATCCCGCGCGGCCAGGGGTGGCAGTGGCAGTTCAGCTACAGCGCGCAACGCTCGCGTCCGGCCCGCGGCACCGGCATCGTCACCCTCGATCCCACGGCGGACTGCCTCCAGTTCCGGGACACCGATCCGTATCTGTACGGCGTCTGCGTGAGCCAGACGTCGGCCACCACGGGCCCGAACGGCCCCGGGGTCGCGTCCTCGCTGGGCGGGACGTACTTCAACACGCCGGCCCAGGCGAGCGCCCAGTCGAACCTCAGCTTCCACGTGACGCCCAAGTGGGCCGCGCAGTGGAGCACGACCTACGACTTCGAGCAGCACCAGTTCGCGAGCCAGATCATCACCCTGCAGCGCGAGATGCACGACTGGGACGCCGTCTTCGCCTTCACCCGCGCTCCCAACGGGAACTTCGCGTTCAACTTCCACATCGCGCTGAAGGCCCAGCCGGACCTCAAGTTCGACTTCGACCGCCGCGACTATCCGCGGGGCTACACCGGCATCCAGCGCTGAGGCATTGGCCTTGAACTGGGTGTGCGGCGCGTGGAACTTCCCCGCATGCGCGAACATGTCGTAGTCGATGGACGCTCGCTCGGCATAGACGACGTCCGCCGCGTGGCGCGGCTCGGGGTTCCGGTGGTGCTCGGACGGGAGGCGCGCGAGCGGATGCTCCGCACGCGAGCGGTCGTCGACCGGAAGGTCGCGGCCAACGAGGTCGTGTACGGCGTCACCACCGGATTCGGCAAGCTCTCCGACCACGCCATCCCACCGGAGCGACTCGCCGAGCTCCAGACGAACCTGGTGCGGAGCCACGCCGCCGGCGTGGGCCCCGACCTGCCCGCCGACGAGACCCGGGCGATGATGCTGCTGCGGGCGAACGTCCTCGCGGTCGGACACTCCGGGGTGCGTCCCGAGCTTCCGGAACTGCTGCTGGGCATGCTCAACGCGGGCGTGCATCCGCCGGTGCCGGAGCAGGGGAGCGTCGGCGCCAGCGGTGACCTGGCGCCTCTCTCCCACCTTGCGCTCTCGCTCATCGGCGAGGGGGACCTGATCGACGCCGGCGGCCGGGCACCAGCAGCGTCGGTCCTGCGCGGACATGGCCTGGCGCCGCTGGCACTCGCGCCGAAGGAGGGAGTCGCACTCGTCAACGGCACGCAGGCCCATACCGCTATCGCGGCGCTTGCCGTGAACGACGCCCGCGTCCTGTGGCAGACGGCGCACCTCTCGGGCGCCGCGTCGCTGGAGGCGCTCCTCGGCACGCCGGCCGCCTTTGACGAGCGGCTCCATCGCGCCCGCGGCCAGGCCGGGCAGGTGACCTCGGCGGAGCTGCTGCGGCGCCTCCTGGCCAACAGCGAGATCCGCGAGTCCCACCGGAACAATGACCCCCGCGTGCAGGACGCGTACGCCCTGCGCTGCATGCCGCAGGTGCACGGCCCGGTGGCCGACGCGATCGACTTCGCCGAGGCGATCGTGAGCCGCGAGCTGAACGCCGCCACCGACAATCCGCTGGTCTTCGAGGATGGATCGATCCTGAGTGGCGGCAACTTCCACGGCCAGGCGGTCGCCATGGTGCTGGACGTGCTCGCCATCGCGCTCACGAACCTCGCCGTGATCGCGGAGCGGCGGATCGACAGGCTCGTGCACCCCGACCTCAACCAGGGGTTGCCGCCCTTCCTCTCGCCCGAGGCCGGGGTCAGCTCGGGCTACATGATGGCGCAGGTGACGGCAGCGGCCGTCACCAGCGAGTGCAAGGTGTTGTCGCATCCGGCGAGCGTCGACTCGATCCCGACCGACGGCAACAAGGAGGACGTCGTTCCCATGGCGATGGGCGCGGCGTGGAAGCTGCGTCGCATCGTGCACAACCTGCGCCACGTGCTTGCCATCGAGCTGATCTGTGCGATGCAGGGGATAGATTTCCGTCGTCCGCTTCGCGCCGGCACCGGGGTGGAGCGTGGATACGAGATTGTGCGATCCCTGGTGCCGCGGCTGGAGCGGGATCGCACGCTCTCGCCCGATGCCCGCGCCATTGCCACGGCAATCGCCGAGCACCGCTTCGTGCTCGAGGAGCTGTAGGCGGCATCGCCGCCGCACCGACCCTTCCTGATGGACACGCCGATGACAGCGACGATGACTGCTTCCCACGGAGAGGCGCGCCCCACCGGGGCGCGCGAGGTGCGTGCGCCGCGCGGCACGTCCATTTCGTGCCGGGGCTGGCAGCAGGAGGCGGCGCTGCGGATGCTCATGAACAACCTCGACCCCGACGTCGCCGAGCGGCCGGACGACCTCGTGGTCTACGGCGGCACCGGGCGCGCGGCGCGCTCGTGGGAGGCGTTCGATGCCATCGTCCGCACCCTGCGCACCCTCGCCCACGACGAGACGCTGCTGGTGCAGAGCGGGAAGCCGGTCGGCGTCTTTCGCACGCATGCGGGCGCGCCGCGCGTGCTCATCGCCAACAGCAACCTGGTGGGCCGGTGGGCGACGTGGGACGTCTTTCGCGACCTGGAACGAAAAGGGCTGATCATGTACGGCCAGATGACGGCCGGCTCGTGGATCTACATCGGCTCGCAGGGGATCATCCAGGGGACGTACGAAACCTTTGGAGCCGTGGCCCGCCGACACTTCGGCGGCACGCTCGCCGGGCGCTTCGTCCTCACCGCGGGGCTGGGCGGCATGGGCGGTGCCCAGCCGCTGGCTGCGACGATGTGCGGCGCCGCCATCCTCGGCGTCGAGGTCGACGAGCACCGCATCGACAAGCGGCTTGCGACTGGATACTGCGATCGCAAGACCGCGTCGCTCGACGAGGCGCTGGGGTGGATCGCCGAGGCACGTGCAGAACGACGCGCCCTGTCGGTGGGGCTCGTGGGAAACGCCGCCGACGTGCTCCCCGAGCTGGCCCGGCGCGGCGTGACGCCCGACGTGCTCACCGACCAGACCAGCGCCCACGACACGCTGAACGGTTACGTCCCGAACGGCATGACGCTGGCCGCGGCGGCCGCGCTGCGCAAGGACGACCCGAAGGAGTACGTCCGTCGATCGACGGCGGCCATCGTCGCCCACGTGCGCGCCATGCTCGCGATGCAGCAGCGCGGGGCCGTCACCTTCGACTACGGAAACAACATCCGCACGGTGGCGTTCGACGCGGGGGTGGGGAATGCGTTCGACTTCCCCGGCTTCGTTCCCGAGTACGTGCGGCCGCTCTTCTGCGAGGGGAGGGGACCGTTCCGGTGGGTCGCGCTCTCCGGTGATCCTGCGGACATCCATCGCACCGACGAGCTGGTGCTCGAGCTCTTCCCCGAGGATGAGCACCTGGCGCGCTGGATCACACTGGCGCGGGAGCGCATTCACTTCCAGGGATTGCCGGCGCGCATATGCTGGCTCGGGCAGGGGCAGCGGGCGCGCTTCGGCGTCGCACTCAACGACCTGGTGGCCAGCGGCGCGGTGCGCGCCCCGATCGTGATCGGGCGCGACCATCTCGACACCGGCAGCGTCGCGTCGCCATTCCGTGAGACCGAGGGCATGAAGGACGGCAGCGACGCCATCGCCGACTGGGCGGTGCTGAACGCGCTGCTCAACGTGGCCAGCGGGGCATCCTGGGTCTCGTTCCATCACGGCGGCGGCGTGGGGATCGGCAACTCGCTGCACGCCGGACAGGTGATCGTGGCCGATGGCACGCCCGAGATGCGGCTCCGGCTCGAGCGCGTCCTGACCAACGATCCGGGGATCGGTGTCGCGCGCCATGCGGACGCAGGCTACGAGAGCGCCATCGAGACCGCCCGCCGCGAGGGCATCCGGCTTCCCATGCGCGAGCGGTAGGTCGGGGCCGGCGGCGCATCCGCCTCCCTCGCCGCGACGGCGATGCTCTCGTCACGCTTCCGGCCCTACCACGTGCCGCTCTTCCTCGCGAAGTACGCGTGGCTGACGGTGCGCCGCCGCCCCATCCTCGTGCACTTCGAGGTCACGCTGCGCTGCAACGCGCGCTGCGGCTTCTGCGACTACTGGAAGACCCCGTCCGGCGAGAAGGCGAACGAGCTCCAGAGCTTCGCGGCCGCCGCGCGGTACTTCAACCCGATGATGGTGACGTTCACGGGCGGCGAGCCCCTGCTGCGGCTCGACCTCGAGGACCTCGTGCGGAGCGTGCACCACGCGATCCACCTCAAGTACATCACGCTGCTGACGCATGGTGGCATGCTCAGCGTGGAGCGGGGGCGATCGCTGTGGGAGGCCGGGGTGAGCCAGTTCAACATCTCGCTCGACTATCTCGACGGGCGGCACGATGCGGCGCGTGGCATCCCGGGACTCACCGCACGCATCCTCGAGGCGGTCTCCGGGCTGCGCGCCGCCGGGATCGACGCGATCCGCTTCAATACCGTCATCAAGCGCGACAACCTCGCCGAACTCCCGGAAATCGTGCGCACCGCGCAGCGGCTTGGCTGCGGCGTGAACTTCAGCGTGTACACCGATTTCAAGAACGGCAATCGCGAGCTGCTCGTGGAGAATGGCATGGTCGACGAGGCCACCGAGGTCGTGAAGGAACTCCTCGCCTTCAAGCGCTCGCATCGCGGCGTGATCACCAACTCCGACTACTACCTCGAGGAGATCCCGCGCTACCTTCGCGGGGAGATGCGCGCGCCGTGCCAGTCGGGCATCCGGACGATCCACATCGACCCGACCGGCCACGTGAAACGCTGCCCGGATTTTCCGACCGACTTCCACTGGAGCGAGTTTCGCACCTACGAACCGATCGACTGCAATCGCTGCTGGTACGCCTGTCGCGGCGAGGCACAGGCTCCACTCCGGCTGTCGCGCGTGCGCGATGTCGTCGCATGAGCAGGCGTGATCGACGTCACGGCGCGGAGTGCGAGAGTGCACGCCCATCCCACCTTCGCGACTGATGCAACTCTTCGTCAACGCGTCGCAGGTCGTGACCTGCGCCGGCCCCCACCGAGCCCGGCGGGGGAGCGAAATGGGAGACGCCGGCATCCGGGAGCGAACGGCGATCGCCGTCGATGCGGGGCGGATCGTCGCGGTCGGCGCTGAAGCGGAATTGCGGACGCGCTTTCCAGCGGCAGTCGAGACGGATTGTCGCCGCGGCGTCCTCATGCCCGGGTTCGTGGACTCGCACACGCACGCGATCTTCGGGGCGCCGAGGGCGGCCGAGCAGGAATTGCGCGCCGCCGGGCTCGACTACATGGAGATCGCGAGACGGGGCGGCGGGATTCACGCCTCGGTGCGGGATTTCAGGTCCAGAACCGAGGATGAACTTGTCGCCTTGACTGCCGAGCGGCTGACCCGGCTGGCGAGTCATGGGACGACAACCGTGGAAGTCAAGTCGGGATATGGACTTACGGCCGAGGACGAACTCAAGGCGCTGCGTGCCATTCGCCGGCTCGCGCCGACGGTCCCGGTGCGTCTCATCCCCACTTTCCTCGGCGCGCACGAGATACCCCTCGAAGCGCGCGCAACTTCCGGCGGGCGTTCCGATTACGTCCGGTTGCTCGTCCAAGAGTTGATTCCCCGAGTGGCATCCGAGGGACTCGCTCGATTCGCGGATGTATTCTGCGAGCCGGGTGTGTTCACCGTGGATGAGACGCGGAGCATCCTGCTGGCGGCGAGGGAGGCCGGCCTCGGACTGAAGCTGCACGCCGATGAGCTTCGTCCGTCAGGTGGGGCCGAACTGGCTGCCGAGCTGGGTGCGACGTCCGCCGATCATCTCGCGGCCATTTCGGAAAGTGGGATCCGTGCATTGGCGTCATCGCAAACGGTCGCGACGCTGCTGCCCGGTACGATGCTCTTTCTGGGGAAGGACAGACAGGCGCCGGCGCGACAGCTGGTGGAAGCCGGGGCGGCGGTCGCCCTGGCAACCGACTTCAATCCGGGTACGTCTCCGACCACGAACTTCCCGCTGATGTTGACGCTCGCCGTGAGTCAATTGCGCATGTCGGTTGCCGAATCCGTCCTCGCCGCCACCGTGAACGGGGCTGCGGCCGTCGGCATTGTCGGCGACACCGGCCAGCTCGCGCCCGGCTTCTCCGCGGACCTGGCCCTGTTCGACGTTCGCGACATTCGAGAGATCCCGTACTGGTACGGGGATCGCCGCTGCCGCGCGACCTGGCTGCGCGGCGTACCAGCCTTCCAGGACGCGGAGCCGTTCCGCGGGTGAGGGCTCGTCCCTTCCGGCGGATCGGTTTCCCACTGAGCGGCGCGTCGTGATGGCGAGTTCTCCCAAGCTGAAGAAGCGGGCGGCGGAGTTCGAGCAGAAGAAGCAGTTCGACAAGGCGCTCGAGCTGTACGTCCAGATTCTCGAGGGAGCGGGACGCGACCTCGCCGACGACGACGTCCCCCTCTACAACCGCGTCGGCGACCTGCTGATGCGCCAGGCGCGCGTCTCCGAGGCCCTCAGCTACTACGAGCACGCGGTCGACGTCTACGCGGAACGCGGCTACCTCAACAACGCCATCGCCCTCTGCAACAAGATCCTGCGCCAGTCGCCGGGACGCACGGCGGTCTACTACAAGCTCGGCAAGATCAGCGCCAACAAGGGATTCAAGAGCGATGCCCGCAAGAACTTCCTCGAGTACGCCGAGCGCATGCAGAAGGCCGGCAACCTCGATGAGGCATTCCGGGCGCTCAAGGAATTCGCCGCCCTCTACCCCGACCAGGACGACATCCGCCTGATCCTGGCGGAGCAGCTTTCGCGGGAGAACCGCAAGGGCGAGGCGCTCGAGCAGTTGCAGGAACTGTACGTCAAGCTGGAGCGCGAGGGACGCGATGCCGAGGCGCGGGCGACCATCGATCGCATGAAGGCGATCAACCCCGAGGCCACCCCGCGGATGACGGCGTCGCAGGGGGTCGAGAAGCCTAACGACCTGGTCTTCCTGGACCTGTCGGAGTCCGACTCGCGCCCGCGGCTGTCCCCCGAGCCGTCGCCGGCCATTCCCGCCGCCCGTGCCCCGGCGCCAGCCGAGCCGCAGGCGCAGATCCCGGCGCTCGAGGGGCTGGACGTCACGTTCGTGCCGGCGTCCGACGCCGACCGGGCGCAGAAGCCGGCGGTGGCGCAACTCGACGGCTTCGAGGCGACGAGTGCCGAGGCCGAGGACGCACCACCCAGGACGGTGCGCGAGGAGCGTGGCACGGGAGAGCACGTGGAAACGGCCGCCGCGTCGGGTCGTGACGCCGCGACGCCGCCGGATGGCGAAGAATCCGACATCGTGCTGCTCGACCTGTCGCCGGAATCTGACGATGGCGTGGAGCTCGACATCGAGCCGGTGCCCGGCCTCGAGGTGACCGACGCGACCGAGGCGGCGGGGCAGGATCGTCCGAACGTCTCCGGCAGCTCTCCGCTCGTCTCGCAGCACCCGCTCTCGGGAACCGAGTTCGCCGAGCTCAGCCTGAACGACCAGCGCCGGCGGGCATCGGAGCGGTCGCATGACCTGGCCCTGCCGAGCGAGTTGCCGATGCTCGATGTCGCCGCCAGCGCGGACCGGCTGAACGAAGCCGGAGACGGGGGCGTTGCCGTGACCGAGTCTCGCGCGGCAACCCACATCGAAGCCCCGCAGGAGGATTCATCCGAGACGTCGGAGCGCGAGCGCACCGAGGAGTTCGGCGCGGCGTGGGCGGACTCCGCTGCAGCACGGGACGTGGCGACCGACGAGGGCGATTCGACGGCAGCCGAAGTCCTCGACGCTGCCGACGTCGCCACCGACCGATCAGGCGACGCCGGCGAGGCAATGTCGACGACGGTGGCATCCGTGCAGGAGGAGCCCGCCATCGACAATGCGGTCGCCGGGGAGGACCAGGCCGCTGCTGAGCCGGGCGCGACTGAGCCGGGCGCGACTGAGCCGGGCGCGACTGAGCCGGGCGCGACTGAGCCGGGCGCGACTGAGCACGACGCCGTCGCCCGGGAGGCGAACGTCGCCGAGGCGGATGACGTTCGCGAGGAGGCGGACGTCGTCTCCGGTTCCGGATCGCACGGGATTGTCGACGTCGACGTGGCGCCGTCGGACTCCCACGTGGACGACGTCGTGCCCGACAGCGAGGTCGTGAACTCCGGATTCTCGGGAGAGGTGGCACATGTCGATGACGGCGTGGCCGAGGGGAACGATAGCGAGATCCCGGAGGCAGGGGCGTTGGCCTCGGCAGCAGTCGCGTCGGCGGACGCCGACACCCCCGTGTCCGAGGACTCCGGGATCGGTGCCGGGGAACTGGACGCCGACTCGACGGAGGCGCTTGCGTCTTGCGACGTGATCGCGGAGGACGGGCTGCGGGCGGAGGCGCTGCCTGACGAGGGCGACCGGGTGACGCTCGCCGAAGCGGGTGCGGCGGAATCCCGCGACGAGGGCGCCGACCAGGAGGGGCTCGCGCAGGGTGAACTCGCCACGAACGTCGAAGCGGCGCCAGCGCACCAGGCGCCGGCGGACGAAGCTCGTGTGGAGCACGCGCCCGTCGACGAGCGGAGGTTCGTTGCGGGCGACGCGCCGGCGGGAACCGGCGAGCAGCATCCCGGGTCCGGCGAAGGCGCGCACGCGGAGCGCGATGACGACGCGCGTGCGCGGGCCGACGACGCCGGGGAGCAGAGCGGGCCTGCTGCGCTGGTTGCGTCGGAAGACTCTGGCGCCGCGGCGGAGCCTGTTGGTGTCGACGCGACGGCAGGCAGTGATAGTGCCGGCCCGGCCGGAAAGTCGGCGGCCGATTCGGAGCCGATTGCCGAAGAGTCGTCCGGCCCCGACGCAGTTCCTGACGACGTCGTCGCCGCGCGCGCGGAAGCTGCCCTCGACACCGAGTGGCCGAACCAGGAGCCCCTCATCGAGGCGCTTCGACGCGGGCCGCTGGGCCGGAGTGGAGACTTCAAGGCGCTGGACGAAGATGGCGATGCGCTCGCCGCCGAGTTTGGCGCCCTGCTCGACGGCCAGGGCGATGACATCGAGGACCTGCTCAGTGCGCCACCCACGTTCGGCGAGGGAAGCGCGTACGCCGAGCGCCCCGAGTTCTCTCCGATACCGGGCTTTGCCGAGCACGACGACGCGTCGTCCGGCGCTGGAGCACGGGATGCGGCGTCCCGGGATGAACGTGACGCCGAGGCGGCGTCCGCGGAGTCATCCCGCGATGACGAGTCGCGCGCGGCGGGGCCGCGCCACGGGAAGACCGGTGGGCGGGACCCGCGGGACGATCGATCCGCCGCGCGCATCGAGGTGCGAACCCCGCGACCGACCGTCTCGCTCGGCGGTGCCGAAGGGCACCTGCGACAGCGGCTCGAGCTCGATCCCGAGAACTGGTCACTGCGCCGTCAGCTCGGCGAGGCGTTGCTCGATTCCGGCGCACGTGACGACGGCCTGTACGAGCTCGAACTCGCGATGGTCGGGTTCGAGCTGGCGTCGCAGCTCGATCGGGCGCAGGAGGTGGCTGACGAGATCATCCGAGTGCTCCCCACGTCAGTGCGCCACCATCAGAAGCGCGTGGAATACGCCGTGCGCGCCAAGGATCGCCCGCGGCTGATCGAGGCGTACCTCGAACTGGCGGACGCGCTGTTCCGCACCGGCGAAGCCGAGAAGTCCGTCACCGTGTACGCCAGGGTCCTCGAGCTGGACCCGGGAAGCGATCGCGCGGTTTTCGCTCTCGCGACACTCGCTCCGGACATCCTGGCCCGCATGCGGGGGCTTCCCGTGCGGTCGGAGCGGTGGTCTGACGAACTTGACGCGATTGCCGACAGTGGCCCGCTCGTTCACCCGGACGAGGACTCGACGAGGCGTCAGACGACGGGGGACATGGAAGCGGTCCGCGCGGCCGAATCGGCTGCGCGCGATCGCCATGCGTCGATGGAACTCGCCGAGGGGTCGGCCACGCTGGCGCGCGTCTCGCGCGAAGTCGAGGCCATGCGGCGTGAGACGCCGTTGTTCCTTCCCGCCACTCCGTCGCCGGAACCGGATCGCGACGTCGCCAGGGCGACCGACCCGAATGCGTCGGTGGTTTTGTCCGGGAGCGACTTTGCGTCCAGGAGCGACCTCGCGTCTGCGAGCGACCTCGCGTCCGGGAGCGACCTAGCATCCGACGACGATCCGACGACCACGGAAGCGTCGAGCCGACGGAGCGGAACGCAGCCCTCGCTGGATCCCACCGGGGATGTTCCCCCCGCTGGCGCCGACGCGCGTGTGGTGGAACCCAGCACTGGTG
Source organism: uncultured Gemmatimonadaceae bacterium (assembly GCA_963761075.1). Classification (GTDB taxonomy): domain Bacteria; phylum Gemmatimonadota; class Gemmatimonadetes; order Gemmatimonadales; family Gemmatimonadaceae; genus CAVXFN01. The sequence goes on along the minus strand of CAVXFN010000004.1, from coordinate 2,931,515 downwards.
GTTCCGATACCGGCGAAAGCGAGGCCGCAGCCGCCGCGCAGCGGGATCCGGATCAGGCAGCGGAGACGCCGGAACCGCGCTGGACCCCGGCAGGACTGCCGCCGATCACGAGCGAGCCTGCCGAGGAATCGCGCCGTCCGCGTCGGGACACCCCGATCCTGAACCGCGCGCGCTCGCTGACGCCGGCGCCCGGCAGTGCCGATCCCGGGTTCGTCGATCTTGGCGAGTGGCTCCGGGACACCGAGCCGGTACGGTCGACGCGCATGGTGATCGAGGAAACAAAGCCCTCGGGCGACGAGCAGGCGGACTTCGAGGACATGCTCCGGCGCTTCAAGCGCGGCGTGGCCGAAAACGTCGACGAGGAGGACTTCGACGCCCACTACGACCTGGGTGTGGCGTACAAGGAAATGGGTCTCGTCGACGAGGCGATCGCCGAGTTCCAGAAGGCGCTGCGCGGGCGTGAACAACGGGTGCGTGCGTACGAGGCGCTTGGTCAGTGCTTCGTCGAGAAGGCGCAGTTTCCCATCGCGGCGGCATTGCTCCAGCGCGCCGCGGAGATGCCGGGCATCGACGACCAGCAACTGGTGGGTGTACTGTACCTGCTCGGATTCGCGAGCGAGCAGACCGGTCGCCACGGGGACGCATTGCGTTATTATCAACGGGTCTTTGCCGTCGACATTCAGTTCCGCGATATCACCACACGCGTCTCGGCCATGGAGCAACTCGCGAAGTGACGGTGCGGATACGCACCCCGGCCACCGGTCCCGTCTCATTGCGCAGCGTGCAGGGTCCCGTGTCGGCCTCGCTGGCCCGCGTGAGCGATGAGATCCGCCGCATCGTTGCCATCGACAGCGCGACCTTTCGCGGCGTCAACGAGCACCTGATGGTGGTTCGCGGCAAGATGCTGCGTCCGACGCTGCTGCTGCTCTCGAGCGAGGCGGACGGGACGTCCGAGGCGCGGGCGGCCAGCTACGCGGCGGTGGTGGAGCTGATCCACCTGGCGACGCTCGTTCACGACGATGCCGTGGATCACTCGGTGCTGCGCCGCGGCATGCCGACGATCAACGCGTTGTTCACCCACCAGGTCGCGGTCATCGCGGGCGACTTCCTCTACTCGCGCGCGGTGCAGGAGCTGGTCCGGCTGGGCGACCTGGAGGCGCTCCGGGTCTTCGCCAAGGCGTCGAATGAGCTCACGGTGGGCGAGATGCGGCAGCTCTCGGCGCTCGACGCGCTCGCGTTTTCGGAGGAGGACTACGAGTTCCTGATCAGGGCCAAGACCGCCGCGTTGTTCTCGGCGTCATGCGAGGTGGGGGCGCTTTGTGGGGCGGCCTCCTTCCGGGACGAGCTGAGCCGCTACGGCGCGTACCTGGGAATGGCCTTCCAGGTGACCGACGACCTGCTCGACTACACCGGTGCCTCCGAGACGGTCGGCAAGCCGACGGGACTCGACCTCCGGGAGCACAAGGTGACCTTGCCGCTCATCAAGGCGCTGCGGACGATGTCGGCAGCGGATCGGCGCGAGGTCGACGGGCTCTTTTCCGCGCCGGAGCCGACCGACGAGCAGATTGGCCGGGTGATCGAGATCGTGACTGCCGAAGGGGGGTTGGAGTACGCCCGCCGCCGGGGTGAGGAATACGCCGCCATCGCCGAAGAGTCGCTCGCGGGCCTTTCGGAGACCCCCGCCAGGGGGGCATTGTACGATACGCTTTCCTACGTCATGGACCGACGAAGCTGATGACGACGAGCTCGTCCAAGCACCGGCCGCGCTTTCACGTGGTTGTCCTGTCGCTGGGATTCGTGGCGGGGGGCTTCCTGACCCACCTGGCGCGCGCCTTTCTTCCGATGGGCGCGGCCAAGGAGTTCCTGACGACGGGCGTCACCCCCGAGCTGGGTCCCATGCAGATAGATTTGGTTATCTTGAAGTTCGCCCTCGGACCGATCGCCCTGGACGTGTCACTCCTCAGCCTCGTCGGGGTATTGGTGGCGTACTTGATTGCGCGATCGCTCTTCTAGGAGAGTCGTATGAATTTCGGCAACCTCGGCTTCATGGAAATCCTCCTGATCCTGGTCGTGGTGCTGCTCCTGTTCGGAGCCAAGCGCCTGCCCGAGATCGGCTCCTCGTTCGGCAAGAGCATTCGTGAGTTCAAGAAGGGGATCAGCGACGTCGATCGCAGCCTGCGCGAGGCAGACCCCACCGGCGAGAAGCTGCGCCCCGGCGACCCCGTGATGCAGCAGCGTCCCGAGGAAGAGGCCCGGCCCGAGCCGAAGCGCCTGCTCGGCTGAGCCACCTCCGGATGGACGAGCGCGCCGCGGCCAGCAGGCCGCGGCGCGCTTCGTATGGGCGCCTGCCGAGCGGATCGTGGACTCAGGACGGTATGGTCTGGCGACGCGCGGCCGCGTTGATCTGCGCCCGCTTGTCCTTGACGTCAGCCGTCTTGCGCAGCGCGTCCAGGTACGAGCGGACGCGCGCCTGTCGCAGCGCATCGACCGCGTTCTTCCGCTGGTCGGCCTTCTGTGCCTCGAAGGCGTCGTGACTTGCGTCGATGCGCTTGTCCACGCGAACGACGTACACGCCGTCATCCGTCACGATCGGCTGGCTGACGGCGCCGACAGGCAGGGCGAACGCGGCGCCAATCGCCTCGTTGAGCCGGCCCAGCCCCGAGACGAACGTCGACCGGGCGAACATCGCCGTCTTGTTCACCGTTACGTCCTGGGCCTTGGCCGCGGCCTCCATCCCGGATTTCGCGGCGGCTTCCGCAAAGGCCCGGGCGCGTGGCACCAGCGTCTCGGCGCGCTTGCGACGCGCCAGCGTGACGCGAATGCCATCCTGCGCTTCCTCGAAGGGAACGGTGCCTCCCGGCTGGATCGAATCGAGCCGGGCAAGGAAGTAGTTGGACTCGGAGTCGAAAAGCTCGCTCGTCTCGCCGGGCTGCGCGCCGCCGAACGCCCACCCGCTCACCCCGGGAAGCTGGCCCGTTGGTGACGACGCAGGCTGGCCCTCGAACGCCTGCACCGTCTCGGGGGTGAGCTTCAACTCGCGCGCCGCACTGTCGAAGCGCTGCGGCTCGGTGCTCGATCCGGCGATACGGGCGAGGGCGTCCGCGAGCCTGTCGGTCTTGAGAGCAGTTGAGTCGCTCTGCTGGATCTTGAGCAGGATGTGGCTGACGTCGATGGAGTCACCCTTTCGGGAGTTCATCTTGATCAGGTGATACCCGAATGACGTGAGCACCGGCTGCGAGATCTCTCCGGGGCGGAGCTTGTTGGCGGCCTTCTCGAAGTCCTCGGGCAGGGTGTTCTTTCCGGTCATTCCCAGGTCGCCGCCGTTGCGTCCCGATATGGTGTCGCTCGACTCACGGTTGGCAACATCGGCGAACTTGGCGCCTTTCTCGATCTCCTGGCGAAGGGCGAGAGCCTTGGCGAGCACCTTCGCCGAGTCTCCAGCGGTGATCGTTCTCGGAATCACGAGCACGCTGAGCACGGCCCGACCGTCACGGTGGAACTGGTCCTTGTGCTGGTCGTAATACGCCCGCATCTCACCGGGCGTGATGCTGACGACGCTGTCCGGAACGGCGTTGGGGTCGAACGCGACGAAGCTCACCTGCGCCGAGTCGTGGGTGTCCTGGTACATCGACCAAAGTCGGGCGTCGGAGACGTACACGGCGCCCGCCAGCTGGTCGTACAGCTTGGCCCGGGGAATCTCGGACCTGTAGTAGTTCTCGAGCTGGATGAGCAGACCCTGCTGCCTTGCGGCGGGGCTCTTCAGCAGCCGCTGATACTTGCTGATGTCGAACCTCCCGTCGGTCTGCAGCTCGGCGCTCTGCATGAGCTCCGGTGGGGGACTCAACTGGGCCGCCTCGAGGATCTCCTGGTCGCTCACCCGGATGCCGCGGCGGCGGTACTCCTGGTCGAGGAGGATGTTCGAGACGAGTTGCTCGAACGCCTGGTCGTCGACTGTGCGGCGGTCGTCGAGGCTGAGGCTCTGACCGCTCGCCTGCTCCCGCTGCTGGGCCATGTTATTGGCCAGATTGGCCCACGTCATGTAGGGTATGTCCACCCCATTGACGGAGCCGACCACGGTTGTGGGCGTGATTTGTTCACGGCCCAGGAGCCCCGAGGTCTCGAGCAAGAGAAAGCCGCCAACGAACGCGACGACGACGAACAGCCAGATCCACTTGGCGGCGCTCCGCATCTGCTTCAGCACCGGCGCAAACTCCTGGGCAAGACGGGCAGAGGATGGGGATGGTTAGAGCCGGGAAACCTATTTGTGATCTGTGTCTAAAATCAAGTTACAGTGTCACTTCTGAAGACGCTTGATCGTCTGGAGTACGTCCCCGCCGGCACACCGGCCGCAACCGGCTGGCACTCCGAACCTGAGGTTTGGCATGGCGACCTCCGCCCGCATCGAGGAGCTCAAGAGCAAGTTCGACGAAAACCCTCGTCGATACTTCGCCCCGCTCGCCAATGAGCTCCGCAAGTTGGGAGACCTCGCGCGCGCAATCGAAATCTGCCGCTCGCACCTCCCGGCCCAGCCCGGCCACGTCAGTGGCCACATCGTGCTTGCGCAGGCGCTGCACGAGGCGGGCGAACTCGACGAGGCCCGGAAGGAGTTCGAAGCGGCGCTCGAGCTCGATCCGGAAAACCTGATCGCCCTGCGATTCATGGGCGACATTGCCCGCGCCAAGGGCAGCTACGACTCGGCGCGCGCCTGGTACGAACGTGTCCTCGACTCCGACCCGAGAAACGAGGAAATCACGCGCTACCTGCGGGAATTGACGGAGTCCGCGCGCTCGAGCGATCCGGTGGCGTCGACACACGACATCGTCCGCGATGCAGGAGCAACGCCTGTGGTTTCCCCGGCCGTCGACGCCGTTGCATTCGACGCCCCCGCCGGTACACCCGCCAGTGAAGGCGAGGTCCCCGACCTGGTGGCTCCCACTGCCGATTTCTTCTACAACCTTGGCGGGAACACTCAGTCGATAGCGCACGAACCGGCCGACTCCCCTCCAGCGGTAGAGGGAGGACGACCCGAAGGTCTGGTTGGACAGGACGCCCCGGACGCCCAGGACGCCCAGGACGCCTACGGTGCCTTCCCGCCGGACCAGCTCGGAAGGGATGTCTCGTCCCCAGAGATATCGCCGGCGGAGCAGGACGAGTCGATGGTGGTGTCGGGAGACGCCGACATGTTCTCCTTCGGACCTCCCCCATCGCCCGCTGGCAGCACCTCGGTGTCACCGGATTTCGGCGCGCTCGACCTGTCGATCGACGACGGCGACGATGCACTTCCGGTCGACGAGCCCGGCCCCGCCGCTTCGAACGAGGCGCCCGATGCGCCGGCCCACGCCGAGGGGTACGCGGAGCTCGACTTCGGCGCGGCCTGGAGCCCCGAATCCGAGGCTCGCGAGAAGCCGGCAGTCCCGGAGGAGCCGGGGTCATCGTACGAGCCCACTCTCGAGGTCGAACCCACCTGGCGCGCCGGGACACCCGCTTCCGTCGAATACAGCGACCTCGCCGCGGTTCCGGAGGACTGGTTCGCAGAATCGGACCCTGCCAGCTCGATTCCCGAGGCGCACGACGCCACGACACCGCCTGCGGAGCCGGTCCCCGCAGACGCTGATTCCCTGGACTCCTGGTTCGACGAGCCCGCGTCGGTGAGCTCGGGGGAGGCGCCGGCAGACGAGGCAGTGGAGCCGACTGCTGCAGCGTTCCCGCTGGAGGCCGATGCTCCCGCTGGCGGCGTCATCGAGAGCTGGCAGTCCGACGAGGTCATCGCGTCGGCGGCGGAGTCTGGAGGCATCGCGAGCGCCGATTCGATCGAGTACGCTGCCTTCGCGGATGACGACGGCGCGAAGTCGAGGTCTTTCCACGACGCCGGATACGAAGCGCCGGCAGAGGCCGTGCTCGGCGAGCCGCCGGCTTCCGAGCTGGCTGACGTCGCCGCGGAACCCCACGCGCAGGACGAGGTGGGGGATGTCGACATGCAGTCGGGCGTGGAGGCCGAGGGCCCAGCGGACGCGGCAGCCATGAGTTGGGAGGCCACCACACGCGATCACGCGTATCAGGAGCCCGCGCCCGCACCGGTCGACGACGAGGCCGCGTGGTACGGATGGGGCGTCGCGGGGGCCGAGTCGGTTGACGAGACACGCTCGAGGGAAGCCTCGGAGCAAGCCGAGGCCTCGCTGACGGACGAAGTGACCGAGGATGCTCGCGGATACGACGCGCCGACACTCGAGGCAGTCCCCGATGAGCTGTCGACCGACGCGGCGGCGTACACGGGAGCATCCGACGACGAAGACGCGTCGGTGGCAGCGGAATCGGTTGCTTCACTTGAGCCGGTCGCGGAATCGGGTGATGCGATGCCCGAACCCATTCAGGCTCAGGCGGAGCCTGCCCCGTCGGCATTCGTCTCCGAGACGTTGGCCGAGCTGTACCTGCAGCAGGGCTTTCACGAGGAGGCGCTGTCGATCTACCGTCGTCTGGCCGAGCGGAACCCGTTCGACGAGCAGGTGCGGCAGCGAATCGCGGCGCTGGAGCGCGGCGAGGCGTCGGACGTGTTGTCGCCCGTCGATGTCGATTCGACCGAGAGGACCGCACTGTCCCGGGTCAGCGTCAGGACGTTCTTCGGTGCGCTGGCACGTCGACAGCCGTCGGGCGGCGGGCCGGGCAGTCGAGGCCCGGGCTCGGACCCGGATGCGCGGGACGGCACCTACGGTGTCACGGGCGTCGGGAGTGACAGCGCGCAGGAGCACGTGCCCGTCGATTTCTCGCGTGGCGGCGAGGGCGCGGATGCGCCGTCGTATCAGGCGTCGGCCAGCGCGCTGGCCCAGATGTTCAACGCGGCGAGCCCCTCCGCTTCCGATGCCTCCGCTGCGGCGGCGCTCGCCTCGGCGTTCGCCGTCGGCCACGGAGCGCCGTCACCGCCGGGCCGGCCATCCCGCATGGCGGATCGGGAGCTCTCACTCGATCACCTGTTCCGTGAGCCCGGGACCGATCAGGGCGGCGCGGTTTCGATGGACGACTTTTATTCTTCGGGCTCGGCGTCACAGCCCGCAGACACTCCGGCCGATGGGTCGGTCAGCGACGAGCGGGATTCCGATATCACGCAATTTTCCGCGTGGCTCGAGGGACTGAAGAAGAAGTGAGAATCGCCGTCCTCAACGGCCCCAGCCTGAATCTCCTGGGGACCCGCGAACCTGAGATCTACGGAACGACGACACTGGCGGACATCGACGTGCGCCTGCGGGACGTGGCGCAGGAACTCGGGGTCACTGTCACAACGTTCCAGTCGAATCATGAGGGCGCTCTAATAGACCACATTCAGGGGATGCGGGGATCGGTGGAGGGAGCCATTATCAACGCGGGCGCATACAGTCACACGAGCCTGGCCCTCCGCGATGCTCTGACCGCGGTCTCCATCCCCTTCGTCGAGGTACATCTGTCGAACGTCTTCGCGCGAGAACCCGAACGCCGGCATTCGATGCTCGCGCCAGCGGCGCGTGCCCTGGTCTGCGGTTTCGGTGCGTACGGCTACGAGCTCGCGCTCCGCGGGCTGGTGGCGACGCTGTCGCGCCGTGCCTGACGCGCGACCACGACGGATTGCCGCCCTTCGCGACCGGCTCGTCGACGCACACCTCGACGGGCTTCTCGTTTCGGGGTTGGCCAACGTCCGATACCTGACCGGCTTCAGCGGATCGAGTGCGCTGCTCTTCGTGAGCGCGCGCGACGTGCTGCTCGTGACCGACTTCCGCTACGAGACGCAGGTGGCGGAGGAGACCGGGGACCTGGCCCGGATCCTGATCGAGACGTCGAGCCTGTGGCAGGGGTTGTGGTCGGGTCTCAAGGAGATGCCGGGGTTGACCGCCCTCGGCTTCGAGACCGCGCACCTGATGCATCGCGATTTTCAGCGGCTCCTGGAGGACGGAGACCGCTACCAGTGGCGTCCCGTCTCGGACCTCGTGGAGGGGCTCCGTGAGGTGAAGGACGCTGTGGAACTGCAGAGCATCCGCGCAGCGGGCGCGGTGGCGATCGAGGCGCTGGAATGCACCCTGCGAGACATCGGTCCCGGGCTGAGCGAACTGCAGGTCGCGGGCATCCTCGAGCGGCACCTGCGCGAATCAGGGAGCGAAGCGCATCCTTTTCCCGCGATCGTGGCATCGGGGGCGCGCTGTGCACTGCCGCACGCACACGCGGGGACCCGTACTATTGCGCCGGGCGATTTCGTGCTATTGGATTTCGGGGCCACGGTGGGTGGGTATTGCTCGGACGTGACCCGCACGGTGGTGCTGGGGCGGGCGTCGGAGCGACAGCGCGAGGTATACCAGGCGGTCCGGGCATCCAACGCCCGGGCGCGGGCGGGTGTCCGCGCGGGGATGCGGGGAAAGGACGCCGACGCCCTCGCGCGTGACTTGCTGGGCGAGCGGGGCTTTGGCGAGGCGTTTGGTCACGGACTGGGCCACGGCCTGGGTCTGGAGGTTCACGAGGCGCCACGGCTGTCCCGGATCAACGAGGGGGTGCTTCCCATCGGAGCCGTCGTGACGATCGAACCGGGTGTCTACCTGCGGGACTGGGGCGGGGTTCGCATCGAGGACGATGTGTATCTCGGCAAGGATGGAAGCGAACTTCTGACGCACTACTCGCGGGAGCTGATGGAGCTGAACTGACGGCGGCGGTCGGCGCCGTTACACGCCCTATGATCGATCTACGATACGTCAAGAAACTCATCGAGATGCTGGACGGCTCGACGGTGGATTCCGTCGAGATCTCCTCGGACAAGGGGATGAAGATCCGCATCTCGAAGTCGCCGCAGCATCGCGGGACTGTGCAGATCCCGACGCCGGTGCCCATGCCCGCAGTGATGTCCGGGCCCGGGGGAGGGCGCCCAACGCCCGCCGAGGGAACGACCGCCATCGCCGAGGCGGACGCCCCGAACGCAGCCCCCCCGAAGCCGAACCTGCTGGAGGTGAAGTCGCCGATGGTGGGGACGTACTATGCCCAGGCGGAGCCAGGCACCAAGCCGTATGTGACGGTGGGCACAACTATCTCGAAGGGGCAGGTCCTCTGCATCATCGAGGCGATGAAGATCATGAACGAGATCGAGTCGGAATTCTCGGGCGTGGTCCGGGAAGTTTGCGTTCAGGACGCTCATCCAGTCGAATACGGACAGGTGCTCTTCCGGGTCGACCCCCATGGCTAATCCTGCAACAGCGCTCGACGCGACCGGCGCCCGCTCCCCGCGGCCGCCGTTCGATTTCAAGGGAATCCTGCAGCAGATGGTGCAACTCGGCGCCTCCGACCTTCACCTGAAGGTCGGGCGACCGCCGACGCTGCGCGTGCACGGCGACCTCTCCCCGCTGCCACTGGCGGCCCTCCGCCCGGAGGACCTGAACACGCTGGCGAAGGAGATCATGTCGCCGAAGCAGGTGAAGGAATTCGCCGAGTTTCGCGAGGCGGATTTCGCCACCGGCGTGCCGGGCATCGGGCGATTCCGGGTCAACGCGTACCAGCAGCGTGGCACGATCGCGTTCGCGATCCGCACCATTCCTCACCAGGCGCGCTCGATCCGCGAGCTGCACCTGCCGCCGATCGTCGAGGAGATCGCGCTCTATCCCCGCGGGCTGGTCCTGGTCACCGGGGTGACGGGATCGGGGAAATCGACGACCCTGGCGTCGATGATCCAGCTCATCAACGAGCGCCGCTACGCGAACGTGATCACCATCGAGGACCCGATCGAGTTCCTGCACCGGGACCTCAAGTGCCACATCAACCAGCGCGAGGTGGGCACCGACACCGGGTCCTTCGCCCAGGCGCTGCGCCGCGTGCTGCGGCAGGACCCGGACGTCATCCTCATCGGCGAGATCCGCGACCTCGACACGCTGGACACGGCGCTGAAGGCGGCCGACACCGGCCACCTGGTGTTCTCCACGCTGCATACGACGGATGCCACGCAGACGATCAACCGGATCCTGTCGTTCTATCCGCCGCACCAGCAGAACGAGGTGCGCTACGCCCTGTCGAGCGCCCTGGCGGCCGTCATCTCCCAGCGCCTGGTGCCGCGCTCGGACCGCCCCGGGCGGGTCCCCGCCTGCGAGGTGCTGATCAACACCGCGGCGGTGCGCGACCAGACGCGCGACGTGAACAAGACGCTGAACATTCCGGACCTGATCAAGGAGGGCACGGTCCAGTACGGGATGCAGAGCTTCGACCAGTCGCTCATGGCCTGGTACACACAGGGTATAGTTTCCTACGACAGCGCGCTCTTCAACGCGACGAATCCGAGCGAGTTCGCCCTGCGTGTTCAGGGGGTGGCCGCCGCGAGCGATACGTCGTGGGACAACTTCCAGAAGCCGGAAGACAAGTAGCGCATACGGCTTCCGCCGCCTGACGACGCCGCATGTTCAAGAAATTGCTGGTTGCGAATCGCGGAGAGATTGCGCTCCGCGTGATCCGAGCGTGTCGTGAGCTCGGCATCGAGACGGTCGCCGTGTACTCCGAGGCCGACCGGGAGTCGCTGCACGTGCGGTTCGCCGATGACGACGTGTGCATCGGGACCGCGCCGGCAAAGGATTCGTACCTCAAGATCTCGCGCATCATCGCGGCGGCCGAGATCACGGGTGCCGACGCCATCCACCCCGGCTACGGGTTCCTGGCGGAGAACGCCGAGTTCGCCGAGACCTGCGCCGCCTCGAACATCACGTTCGTCGGTCCGACCGCGGAGCAGATCCGGGTCATGGGTGACAAGGCGGCGGCGCGACGGGCGATGGCGGACGTTGGCGTCCCGATCGTGGCCGGCACGCCGGGACCGGTGGCCGACCCCGACGAGGCGCTCGGCCTCGCGAAGGAGATCGGATTCCCGGTGATCATCAAGGCCGCGGCGGGGGGCGGCGGGAAAGGCATGCGGGTGGCGCGCGACGCCGAGGAATTCGCACGGTCCTTCTCGCTGGCGCGCTCGGAAGCCCTCTCGGCCTTCGGCAACGACGAGGTGTACGTCGAGCGCTATCTCGCCAGGCCCCGGCATGTGGAGTTCCAGATTCTCGGCGACCAGCACGGCACCGTCCTCCATCTCGGCGAGCGCGACTGCACCATCCAGCGCCGACACCAGAAGCTGATCGAGGAATCGCCGAGCCCGGCGGTGACGCCCGACCTGCGGCAACGCATGGGTGATGCGGCGGTGCTCGGTGCCAAGGCGATCGACTACGTGGGTGCCGGCACCGTCGAGATGCTGCTCGACGAGGACGGGTCGTTCTACTTCATGGAGATGAACACCCGCATCCAGGTCGAACATCCAGTGACCGAGATGCTCTATGGCATCGACCTTGTGAAGGAGCAGATCCGGGTGGCCGCCGGTGAGCCGCTCTCGATCCGGTCACTTCCGCCGGCGCGTGGGCATGTGATCGAGTGTCGCATCAATGCCGAGGATCCCTCGAGGGGCTTCCAGCCGTGCCCGGGGCGCATCGAGGTCTACCATCCGCCCGGCGGGCCCGGCATCCGGCTCGACACGCATGTGTACGCCGGGTACACCGTGCCGCCGTACTACGACTCTCTCCTGGCCAAGCTGCTGGCACAGGGCAACACCCGCGACGAGGCGATCCGCCGTATGCAGATCGCCCTCGAGAGTTTTATCATCGAAGGCGTGACCACCACCACGTCCTTCCTGGGCCGCGTCCTCGGGCATGAGAAATTCCGCCAGGGCGATGTGGACACCAAGTTCCTGGAACGGGAGGCGGGGCTCTTCAAGGAACCGGTGTAATTGCAGATCAACGTCTTCTTCAATTCCACCGCGCTGACTCCAGCAGAACTGAACGGAAGCGCGGTGCTTGTGATCGACGTCCTGCGCGCCTCGACAACCATCGCGGTCGCCCTGGCCAACGGCGCGCGGAAGATCATCCCGTTCGAGAGCGCGGAGGAGGCGGTCACGCGTTCCAAGGCCTTCGAGCGCTCCGACGTCCGGCTCGCCGGCGAGCGCCGCATGCTCCCGATCCCCGGCTTCGACCTGGGCAACTCTCCGGGGGAATTCACGACCGAGGCCGTCAGGGGCAAGACCATCCTCCTAGCCACCTCCAACGGCACCGTGGTGCTGGCGGGCACGCACGCCGCGCGCGCGACGTTCGTGGGGAGCTACGTCAACTTCTCGGCCGCGCTGGCGGTCCTGCGTGGTCACGCGCGGCGGGGCGACGACATCGCCATCCTGTGCGCCGGAAGCGAGCGACAGTTCGCACTGGAGGACGCCGCCTGCGCAGGTCGCTTCGTGCGCGGGCTCGGACGGCGTAACGTCAAGCCGCATCTCAATGACGCCGCTGTCACCTGCCTGCTTCTCGAAAAGCGGCTTGGTGGCGACATCCCGGCCCTTCTGGAGCGCAGCAGCCACGGTCGTGCGCTCGTCGAGGCGGGATTCGTGGCGGACCTCGCCGTCTGCGCCGCGCTGGACACGCACCCGGTCGTTCCGGTACATCAGGATCGGCAGATCACCCGGCTTGACGACAACCGGGAGCGGTAGCCCGTGAGCGAGCACCTGAAGCGCGAGCTGACGGGCATCACGTTCCTCCTCGTGTCCGTCTTCGTCGCCGGCGCGCTGCTGTTCCAGCCATCGCCGAGCGACGTCTCGGGGTGTGCGTCCCTCGGTGGGGTCTTCGGTCCCGTGGGTTCGTGCCTCAAGGCGGCGCTCTGGCGCACCGTGGGACTCTGGGCCGCGTCGCTGCTCCCTCTGGCCGGGGCGGTGCATGGCGTGCGCTGCCTGGGACGCCTGCGTTCCGAGACCGACCGACAGTGGCTGATCTTCCTGCTCGGGCTCGCCCTCCTGATGCCCATCGGCGTCGGCCTTGCGCACGGTGCCACGGCAGAGTCGACCGCCGGCTCGGGCGTCTGGGGGAGCTTCGCCGCGTACTACCTTCATGCGGCGTTCGGCAGTGCCGGCGGCTGGATCATCCTCGCGCTGCTCACCAGCGTGCTCATGGCGTGGACCCTCCGCTGGAACCCGGTGCGCGCCCTTGTGGGCCCCGGCCCCGGCCGGAAGGCGGCTCCCGTCGATTCTCCCACACTCGCGCAGCGCCTCGAGCCGCCGCCGCAGGAGATGCCCGCCATGTCGGATGCCGCCATCGCGGAGACCGCGGCGGAGGACGGCAACGCCGCCGGCGGCGCGTCGACGCGCCGCCGCGAGCGGCGGCCGAAGGTCGTCTCGTCCGCCGACGAGGAGGAGCCGTCCCTTCCGGGGATCGGCGCAGGTGCACCGGTGACAGCCGGCGACGAGGTCGACGAGATGCTCCCTCCCACCGACGTGCTCACGTCGCCGCCGGCGGCGAACGTCGACGTGGGCCGGCGCGAGCTCGACGCCATGGGCCAGAAGCTCATGGATGCCCTCGGCACGTTCCGCGTCGAAGGGCGGCTCGTGGATCGCACGACGGGGCCGGTGGTCACGCAGTTCGAGATCGAGCCGGCGCCGGGGGTCAAGGTCCGGCAGTTCGCCAACCTGGCGAACGACCTGGCGCTGGCGATGCGTGCCGCGAGCATTCGCATCGTGGCGCCGATCCCGGGGCGGGGCGCGGTGGGAGTCGAGGTGCCGAACCCGACCGCCGAGATGGTCTGGTTCCGCGAGCTGATCGAGTCCGACACGTTCCGTGGCGCCCGGGCGTCGCTCCCGATAGCGTTAGGCAAGGACCTGGAGGGGCGCCCGGTGGTGGCCGACCTCGCCAAGATGCCGCACCTGCTGATCGCGGGCGCCACCGGCTCCGGCAAGTCGGTCTGCGTCAACACGATCATCACCAGCCTGGTCTACCGCCACACGCCGCGCACGCTGCGGTTCCTGATGATCGACCCGAAGATGGTGGAGCTCTCGGTGTACAACCGGCTGCCGCACCTGCGGTATCGCGTCATCACCGACAACCGGGATGCCGCCTCCCTGCTCAAGTGGGCGGTCATGGAGATGCACGAGCGGTACCACCTGCTGGCGGCCAACGGGGCGCGCAACATCCAGGAATTCAACAAGCGGGTGCAGGAGGGGGCAGCGCTCGTGCTCCCGAAGACCCCGGGCGTGGCGTTCGAGGATCGTACCTATCGCGACGGCATCAAGCCGTACATCGTCGTCGTGATCGACGAGCTCGCCGACCTCATGATGACGGTGCAGGGCGAGGTGGAGACGCCGCTCGCCCTGTTGGCGCAGAAGGCCCGCGCCATCGGCATCCACCTGCTGCTCGCGACCCAGCGTCCCAGCGTCAACGTCATCACGGGACTCATCAAGGCGAACTTCCCCAGCCGGATCGCCTTCCGCGTCGCGTCGCAGGTGGACAGCCGCACGATTCTCGACGGCATTGGCGCCGAGTCGTTGCTGGGCAACGGCGACATGCTCTTCATCCCCCCCGGCAAGTCCGAGCCGCTCCGCATCCAGGGGGCATTCATACCGGGCGACGACACCGAACGGCTCCTCGGCTGGTTCGAGGATCGCCGTGCCGCGCAGCGCGCCGCCCACGCTGCCCGTGGCGCCGCGGCGGCCGATGCCAATCTCGAGCCGGACATCCTGCAGCAGGTGCGCGACCGGGAAGCGCTGGAATCGGCCGGGGACGACGACGAGGGTGGCGCGCAGGATGGAGGGCGGCGGGACGACCTCTTCCGTCGTGCCGCCGAGATCTGCATCCAGCACCAACTCGGCTCGACGTCGCTGCTGCAACGCCGGCTCGAGATCGGCTATGGCCGGGCAGCGCGCATCATCGACCAGCTTCATGCCTCGGGCGTCCTCGGTCCGCCGAACGGCTCGAAGCCGCGGGACATCCTCGTCGGCCTGGACGACCTCGACCGCATCGCGGGACCCGGCGACACCTGAGCGGGCGCGCGCAGCGCGTTCGCGCGCGCCGAACCGCGAGGGAATGGTGACGGCGCTCCAGCGGCGGCCCCTAGGTTGCGCGCCGTGACGAGGGAGACCGACCAATTCGGGGTGGCCGGCGAGCGTGTCGCCGAGCGCTGGCTTCGCCAGCGGGGCTGGAGGGTGCTGGAGCGTCGATATCGGTCCGGACACCGGGACATCGACCTCATCGCCGAGCGAGACGGTCTCGTGGCGTTCGTCGAGGTCAAGGCAAGGGCGGGAGACGCCTTCGGAGGACCCCTCGGAGCGGTCAACTGGAAGAAACAGAAGGACTTGGCGATGTCAGCCAGAACATGGATCGACCGGCATGGCCGGGCGGGAGAGTCCTATCGGTTCGACGTGATCGGCGTCCTGATGGCGGGCGACCGTGTCCGGATTCGGCACGTCGAGGATGCGTTCCGGATTCCAGTTCGTGCTTGAACCAACCGGTGCGATCTTCGTATTTTGTTCGGGGGTATCGAGGGTTTCCGGCCACCCGGTAAATTGCCGCGTGGCCAGCTTCTCACCACACCAACGCATTGGGTGACGCATGGCGGTGTCTGCGGTGCAGGAAGACCGGAAGAAAGCGCTGAATCTGGCCATCGCGCAGATCGAGAAGAGCTGTGGAAAGGGTTCCATCATGCGTATGGGTGCGGACAGCGCACGCGTGCGCGTGGAGGCGATTCCGACCGGGGCGATCAACCTCGATGCGGCGATTGGTGTGGGCGGCATCCCGCGTGGACGCGTCACCGAGATCTTCGGTCCGGAGTCCAGCGGCAAGACCACGCTCTGCCTGCACGTGGTGGCGAATGCGCAGCGCGCCGGCGGGGTGGCGGCGTTCATCGATGCCGAGCACGCGCTCGACATCGACTACGCCAAGAAGCTTGGTGTGGACGTGGAGAACCTGCTGGTGTCCCAGCCGGACACTGGTGAACAGGCGCTCGAGATCTGCGAGATTCTCGTCCGGTCCGGCGCCGTTGACATCGTGGTTATTGATTCCGTGGCGGCGCTGGTGCCGAAGGCGGAAATCGAGGGCGAGATGGGCGACTCCCACGTCGGCCTGCAGGCGCGGCTCATGAGCCAGGCGCTGCGCAAGCTGACCGGGGCGATCGCCCGGTCGCGGACGTCGGTCGTCTTCATCAACCAGCTCCGCGAGAAGATCGGCGTCATGTTCGGGAACCCGGAGACGACGACGGGCGGCAAGGCACTCAAGTTCTATGCCTCGCTGCGCCTCGACATCCGGCGTCTCGGAGCGGTGAAGGACAAGGAGGAAGTGATCGGCTCGCACGTCCGCGTGAAGGTCGTGAAGAACAAGGTCGCGCCGCCGTTCAAGCAGGCGGAGTTCGACATCATGTACGCCGAGGGCATCAGTCACGTGGGCCTGCTGGTGGACATCGGTGCCGAGAGCGGCATTATCGAGAAGTCCGGCGCGTGGTACAGCTACAATGGACAGCGCATCGGACAGGGCCGGGAGAATGCGAAGCTGTTCCTGAAGGACAACTCCGTGCTCCAGCTCGACATCGAGGAAAAGGTGAAGGGCGTGCTCGGGCTTCGTGCCGTCGCGGCGGCGATGGAGGCTGAGCCGGGGGAAGAGTAGGGCACAATTGCTCGACACACCGTGCCGGCATGATCCATTGGGGCCGGAGGGTCGTTCTCTGAGGGAGTTGGCGCCCGGTACGTCACTCTACTCAAAGGGCTTCTCTCCGGCCTCTTCCCGTTTGTGCGACCGCGGGTCGCCGCGAACTCTGACATGACAGCCCTTCCCGGTATCGTCACCGCAATCGTCGAGCATCCGCGTCGCCGCGGCCGGTTCGTCGTGCTGATCGACGGCGTCGAGCGCGGGCTCGTCGGCGTGGACACCATCGCCGACCTCGGGATCGCCGTCGGTCGCGCTCCGGATGCTGCCGCGCGGTCGGCCCTCGACGTAGCGGTCCGGCGAACCGCCCTCTTCGACAAGGCGCTCGACCTGTTGGCCGTGCGTGCGAGGTCGACGTTCGACCTGCGAGGGCGCCTGCGGAGACACTCCGACGTGGCCGACGACATCGGTTGGGTCCTGGACCGCCTGACGAGCCTTGGCTACCTCGACGACGAGGCGTTCGCCCGCCAGCTTGCCCGGGCGCGCGTGCTCGGCGGCGGGGTGTCGAAGCGTCGGCTGCAGGACGAACTGTACCGGCGCGGCGTTTCACGGGACGTCGGTGCCGCGGCGGTCGACGGCGTGCTCGCGGAGACGGAGCTCGACGAGTTTGGTGCGGCGCTCCAGGCCGCGAAGAAGCGCCTGAGATCGATGACGAAGCTCGATCCTGGCACCCGACGGCGGCGGCTGCATGCCTGGCTTGCACGGCGGGGCTATGATGGCGAGGTCGTCGCGGCGGTGCTTCGCCAGGTCCTCGCGCCGGGCGCCGTGGCGGGTGATGGGGACGCAGGCCAGCCGGACTTCGAGCCGTAGATCGCTCGTCCCGGCGTTTCCGCTGCCCTCGGCGCGCCATATCCCTCCGTGCTGCCGCTGCGATTCGCGATGGCTGAGGGACCCTGTCGAGGCGACCCGGCGACTGGAGAGGCGGCGTATATTTGTGCTCTATGCAAGCCTCGGAAATCCGGTCGCGCTTCCTGCGCTATTTCGAGCGCCACGGGCACGCCATCCGTCCCAGCTCCTCCCTCGTCCCCGCGGACGATCCTACGCTGCTGTTCACCAACGCGGGAATGGTGCAGTTCAAGCGCGTCTTTCTCGGCCTCGAGGAAACGAGCTTCGGGCGGCGCGCCACGACGTCACAGAAGTGCGTGCGCGCCGGCGGCAAGCACAACGACCTCGAGCAGGTGGGGCACACCTACCGGCATCACACGTTCTTCGAGATGCTCGGCAACTTCTCGTTCGGCGACTAC
Organism: uncultured Gemmatimonadaceae bacterium; assembly: GCA_963761075.1. Lineage (GTDB taxonomy): Bacteria > Gemmatimonadota > Gemmatimonadetes > Gemmatimonadales > Gemmatimonadaceae > CAVXFN01. The sequence goes on along the minus strand of CAVXFN010000004.1, from coordinate 2,913,811 downwards.
TTCAAGCGCGACGCCATCCGCTTTGCGTGGGAATGGGTCACCGGGAGTCGCGACGAGGGAAACCTGGGAATCCCCGCGAAGCACGTGCGGGTGTCGGTGTATCGGGAGGACGACGAGGCCCGGGCGCTCTGGCGTGAGGTCGCGGGCCTTCCCGATTCGCGAATCTACGGGCTGAGCGAGAAGGACAACTTCTGGCAGATGGCGGACACCGGTCCGTGCGGTCCGTGTTCCGAGCTGTACGTGGATCTCGCCCATCTGGCCCGTGACTGGGAGTTTCCGGCGGGCGCAACCGGGGAATGGACGGAGCGCGACCGCGGCGACTTCGCGGTCGAGGCCTTCGTGGAGGGCGCCGAGGCCGGGCGCTTCCTCGAGATCTGGAACCTGGTCTTCATGCAGTTCGACAGGCAGGCGGACGGTACGATGATGTCGCTGCCGAAGCCGTCGGTCGACACCGGCGCCGGGCTTGATCGCATCGCCGCGGTGATGCAGGGGGTCACCAGCAACTTCCACACGGACTCGTTCGCGCCGCTGATGGCGACGATCGAGGGCGTTGTGGGGCGTCCCTACCGGGGACGGGAGCCCGGCCTGGAGCAGCGCGACCCGCGCGCTGCCGCGGACGCGGCGTCGTACCGGGTGCTGGCCGACCACGCGCGCGCCGTGGCATTCCTGCTTGCGGACGGTGTCTTTCCATCGAACGAAGGACGCGGATACGTATTGCGGCGCATCCTGCGCCGCGCGGTGCGGCACGGGTGGCTCGTCGGAAGGCGCGAGCCCACCCTGGTGCACGTGGTCGCGACCGTGGTCGAGTCGATGGGAGACGTGTACCCGGAACTTCGACACCGCCAGGCGCACCTGCTGGAGACGACCCGCGCCGAGGAAGAGCGATTCCTGGCGACCATCGACGGCGGCATGAAGCGCTTCGATGAAATCGCGCCGGCGCACACGACGCAGGGATCGAGCGCCGTGCGCGGGACCGTCAGCGGCGACGACGCGTTCCGGTTGTACGACACGTTCGGGTTCCCCATCGACCTGACCGAGCTGATGGCGCGCGAGCGGGGCTACACCGTCGACATCGCCGGCTTCGAGGCCGCCCTGTCGGCGCAGCGCGTGCAATCGCAGGAAGAGCGAAAGGCGCGCAAGCTGGGCGTCGTGGCCGACGACATGGCGGATCCGGGACGCTGGCTCGAGGGAAACGGGCATGCCCCGGTGCACGGGTTGCCGTCCACGAACTTCGTCGGCTACGACACCGTGGAGATCCAGACGCAGGTCGCGGCGGTCCGCTATCTCGACGGCGGACGTATCGCCGTGCTGTTGCGTGAGACGCCGTTCTACGCCGAGTCCGGCGGCCAGATCGCTGACCACGGCGAGATCGTCGGGACGGGATGGCGGGTCGACGTCGACGATGTGCGCCGCATCGATGGCCGGGTCGCCGCCGTCGGCGCGCTGACGGGGGAGATCACGTTCGGGCCCGTTGTGGCACGCGTCCCGACCCGGCGCCGTCGCGATACGGAACGAAACCACACCGCGACGCACCTGCTGCACGCGGCGTTGCGGGACGTGCTCGGCGATCACGTCCATCAGGCCGGTTCGCTGGTCGCGCCCGATCGTCTTCGCTTCGACTTCACCCACCACGGCCCGATCCAGCCGGAGGCCCTCGACAAGGTCGAGTCCGAGGTGAATCGGGCGATCTGGGACGCCATCGCGGTGCGCTCCGAGGAGAAGCCCCTCCAGCAGGCGATCGATGGTGGCGCGATGCACCTCTTTGGCGAGAAGTACGGCGACGTCGTCCGGGTGGTGTCCGTGCCCGGGGTGTCGATGGAATTGTGCGGCGGCACTCACGTCAGGAACACGGCCGAGATCGGGCTGTTCACGATCGTCAGCGAGACCGGCGTCGCCGCCGGCGTGCGCCGGATCGAGGCGTTCACCGGGCCGCATGCGTTTGCAACATTGCGCGAGCGCGAGCACCTCCTGAAGGAGGTGGCCGACGTCCTCAAGGCGACTCCGGATGCGTTGCTGAAGCGGGCGCAGGCCCTCGTGGAGGACCGGCGGGCGCTCGAGAAGCGACTCGACGAGGCACTGCGCGGCGGCACGCCTGCCCTGCAGCGGATGCTCGCGAAATCCGAGGACGTCGATGGCCTGAAGGTGACCGGCGACATCGTCTCGGCGCCCGACGCCCGCTCGCTGCAGGCGCTGGGTGACGCCCTGCGCGAGCAGCTTGGCGAGGGCGTGGCGGCGCTGGGCGCGACCTTCGAGGACGGCAAGTCCGCGCTCCTCGTGGTGGCGACCGACGGCGCGCGGGCGCGCGGCGCTCGCGCCGATGAGGTCGTGCGCGAGCTGGCGGCGCTGGCCGGCGGGCGCGGGGGCGGGAAGCCGCACATGGCGCAAGCCGGGATCCCTGACGCGACGCGCCTGCCGGACGCGCTGTCCGGGATCGGTGCCGTCGTGCGGAAGCTCCTGGCGCGGGGCACGTGACGCTCGTCGAGTGGTTCGCGACCCGTGACAAGGCGCAGGATCCTGCGCTGGCGAATCGCATTGCGGAACTGTCGGCGCCCGAGGACGCGGTGCTGGCCCCCGTCGCGGATCGCTGCATCGCGGCGGCGGAGCGTGCGCTCCGGATTCACGTATCCGGCGAGGCTGCCCGACGTGACGCGGCGCTGGACCTTCTGGCGGTCGACGCGCTCGTGACGTATGCGTTCGAGGCAGCGGCGGAGACCCCCGAGCGCCTCGAGGCGCTCGCCACCGATGCCATGACCCGTCTTTCCGCCGTGGCCCGGGTCGCGTGATTGACGTCCACACGCACCTCCTTCCCGGAGTGGACGACGGCTCCCCGACGGCGGAGCATTCGGCGGAGGTGATCGCGCGCCTCGGTGCCGAGGGTGTCACCACCATCGTGTGTACGCCACACCTCAACGCGTCGGACGCCCATGCCGCGCCCGTCGAGCACCATCTCGAGCTGCTGGACGACCTGCGCACCCGGGTGGCGGGACGCGTGGAGTTGCAGTCCGGGTGGGAGATCATGCTCGACACCCCGGGGACCGACTTGACGCCCGAGGGCCTCGCCCTCGGCTCGTCGCGGGCACGGCTCGTGGAGTTCCCGCGGCGCGGGCTTCCACCCACCGCCACGGGTGAGCTTCTCCGCCTGGCACGAGTGGGCCTGGTGCCGGTGGTGGCGCATCCGGAGCGCTACATCGGGTGCACGGCGGACATGGTGGACGGATGGCGGGAATTCGGCGCGGTGATCCAGGTCGATGCGATGGCGCTGCTGGGTGGCGGGACGATGACCACCTTCGCGCGGGAAATGCTGTCGCGCGGCCTGGTGGACATGCTGGCGAGTGACAACCATGGCGACCGCCGGACGCTCTCGACCGCGCGTGCCTGGCTCCAGGAGATCGGCGCAGCGGCGCAGGCGGAACTGCTCACCGGCGAGAACCCGGGTCGCCTCCTGAGGAACGAGGCGCTGTCGCCCGTCCCGCCGGTGCGCTTCGAGCAGGGTGTCTTCGACAGGCTGCGGACCCTCGTATTCGGGCGACGTTGACGGGCCCGACCTCGACGACTGGAGGATTGGATGCCAGGGGACCAGAAGGACGTGCGCGACGACATCGCCGGGACGCTGCGCGAGCTGGCGGAGGTCGCGGAGCGGGCGGCGGAGACGCTGACCGACGGCGTGGCGCAGGCCGCCTCGATGGTGCAGGCGACGCTCGATCGCGGCGGCACGCTGTACTTCTGTGGCAACGGCGGGAGCGCCGCCGACGCGCAGCACATCGCCACCGAGTACGTGGTGCGCTACATGAAGACCCGCCGTGCGCTGCCCGCGGTGGCCCTGACGACCGATACCTCGCTGTTGACGGCGGCCGGGAACGACTTCGGGTTCGAGGAGATCTTCTCGCGGCAGGTGGAGGCGCTGGTGCAGCCCCGCGACCTGCTCATCATCCACTCCACGAGCGGAAACTCGCCAAACCTGGTGCGGGCTGCCGAGGCGGCAAAGGCGCGGGGCGCGACCGTGCTCGCCCTGCTGGCGCGCGACGGTGGCACCCTGCGGGGCATTGCCGACCTGGCGCTGGTGGTTCCGACGGATCGTACCGACAGGGCCCAGGAACTGCACCTCTGCATCCAGCACGCCATCTGTGAGCGTGTCGAGCGGACCCTCTGAGGGAGCGTGTCGATGATCGACCTGTCCGAGAAGCGCGCACTTGTCACGGGCGGCTCACGCGGCATCGGAGGCGCGGTGGCGCGCATGCTCGCCGAGGCCGGGGCCGACGTGGCGATATCGTACCGGAGCCGTACCGCGGATGCCGAGGCGATGGCGTCGTCGCTGCGCGAGCTCGGGGTCCGGTCGCTGGCCCATGCCGCCGAGCTCTCGCGCCGCGACGCCGTCGACGCGCTGTTCGAGCGCCTCGACCGCGAGTGGGGCGGCGTCGATCTCTTCGTCGGCAACGCGGGCATCTGGCCCGACGAGGAGGTGCCGGTGGGCGAGATGCCTGACGAGCGCTGGCGGCGCACCATGGCGGAGAACGTGGACGGCATGTTCTACACCACGCGCGGCGCGATCCGGCTCATGCCCGACGGCGGGCGCGTCGTCCTCATCTCCAGCACCGCGGGGCAGCGCGGGGAGGCGATGCACGCGGACTACGCGGCGTCGAAGGGCGCGATGATCTCGTTCGTGAAGTCGCTGGCGGTGGAGCTGGCGCCACGCGACATCACGGTGAATTCGGTTGCCCCGGGATGGGTCGACACCGAGATGTGCGCGGCGCCGTTCGCGGGGGCGGGCGGGAACGCATCGCCGGGACGATCCCGCTCGGGCGCATCGCGTCGCCGGACGACATCGCCGGTCCGGTGCTCTTTCTCTGCTCCGGGCTGGCGCGACACGTCACCGGCGAGGTCCTGAACGTGAACGGCGGCAGCGTCCTCTGCGGATGAACGTGCCGTCCGGGTCGCGTGCGCGGGGGCGCTGATGGAGCCGGATGCCGCTCGTCTCCGGCCGCCCAAGGCCGTGCGGGAAATCGCCGCCACGCTGGAACAGGCCGGCTTCGAGACGTGGTGCGTCGGCGGGGCGGTGCGCGACGCGCTGCTGGGGCTCGGTCACCTCGACTGGGACCTGGCGACGTCCGCAACGCCGGACCAGGTGCGAACCCTGTTCCGGCGGACGGTGCCCCTGGGGATCGAGTTCGGCACCGTGGGTGTGATCGACAACGCGAACGTGGCGCACGAGGTCACCACGTTCCGGCGCGACGTCCGCACAGACGGACGCCATGCCGTCGTGGAGTTCGGCGCCTCGCTCGATGAGGACCTCGCGCGCCGGGACTACACGATCAACGCCATTGCCTTCTCGCCGCGCACCAGTGCGCTGCATGATCCGTTCGGTGGGCGCGCGGACCTCGCGCGCGGGGTGATCCGCGCCGTCGGGGCGCCGGCGGCGCGCATGGCGGAGGACCGCCTGCGGGCGTTGCGCGCCCTCCGGTTCGCGGGGCGATTCGGCTTCGAGATCGAGGCGGAAACCTGGCGCGCCATCGTCGAGTCGGCACCTTATCTGAACCGGCTCTCGCGCGAGCGCGTGCGGCAGGAGATCGAGAAGGTGATGGCCCAGGTGCGTCGCCCGAGCCGGTCGCTGCTGCTCTGGCGGCGCTCGGGGGCGCTCGCCGCACTCATTCCGGGGCTCGCTGATCGGCCTGACGTGGTGCTGCATGCGGCAGACTGGATCGGCAGTCCGGAGCAGACCGCGAACGTCGCGCGGGCCTCGGCGCGGGAAACGGACAGGATCGCAACCCTCTTCGTGGGACTGCCGCCTCACGAGGTGCGCCGCGTGCTGCGTGACCTCCGCTTTTCGAATCGTCTCGTGGACTGGGTGGCCGACCTCGCCGCGAGCTGGGAGACGCTGCGCGACGCCGTCACCAGCGCCGTCGCCGCGGACCCCGGCCCCGATGACGAGACCGTGCGGCGCTGGGTGGCGCGCACCGGACGAACCGAGTGGCGGAGTTTTCAGCGTGTGCTCCACGCGCACTGGAGCGCCGAACGGGCCTTCGGTCGCGCCGTCCCCGGGTCGACGCGGTCCGCGGCCGTCTATCGCCGGGGGCTGCGGATCGCGTATCGCGACCCCGTGTCGGTGTCCGACCTCGCCATCGACGGCGACGACTTGCGTGGACTGGGCGTGACGCCCGGCCCGAAACTCGGCGCGCTCCTGGCAAGCCTCCTCGACGTCGTCCTCGCCGATCCACGCCTGAACGACAGGGCGATGCTCCTCGATCGCGCCCGTGCGCTCGCCGGCGGTGGAGACGCCTGAGATGTCGCTCGTGCTGTATGCCGTGCTTGCGGCCACGGCCAACGTCGTCGGGGCCCTCGTCGTCGCGAGCGGCGCCAGGCGCAGCGTGCGCTTCGTCGACGCACTTGTGGGCATCGCCGCCGGCTTCATGATCGCGCTGACGCTGACGGAACTCATCCCCGAGGCGCTGGTGCGCGGGGGGCGGTCGGCGGGCGTGCTGATCCTCGTGGGCTACCTGCTGGTGCACCTCACCCAGCACACCCTGGCGCAGCACTTCCATTTCGGCGAGGAGACGCACCACGTCACCGGTGCCATCAGCGTCTCGGCGCTGGTGGGCCTGCTGCTCCACACGTTCATGGACGGCGTGGCGATCGCGAGCGGCTTCCTGGTGAGCGATACCCTCGGCCGTCTCGTCTTTGCCGCCATCGTGCTGCACAAGCTGCCGGAGGGCCTGGCGATCGCGAGCCTGTTCCTGGCGGCGGGTCGCAGCCGCACCGCGGCCGTGGCGGCGGCGGGGGCGCTCGGCCTGGCAACGATCACGGGCATGGTGTTGACGCGCATCTCGGGACCACTGGAGCGACACGGTCTGGCGCTGGCGGCTGGCGTGACGCTGTACGTGGCGGCATCAAACCTCGTGCCCGAGTTCCTCTCGAAGCGAGGCTGGCGTCCGGCGCTGTATTTCTTCGGCGGCTGCGGGTTGTACGTGGTCGCCCTGTGGCTGGTGGCCTGAGATGGCCCCGCGACGCGACACTGCCAGCGGCTCGCTGTTTTCAGCGCCGGAGGGGGCACGCCCCCTGGCGGCTCGGATGCGACCGGACACGCTGGAGGAATTCGCCGGACAGCAGCACCTCATCGGCCCCGGGAAGCCGCTGCGCGAGGCCATCGAGCGCGGGACGGTCTCGTCGATGGTGTTCTGGGGGCCGCCGGGGAGCGGCAAGACGACGCTTGGCTTCCTCATTGCGCACTACACGGACCGTGAGTTCGTCCCCTTTTCGGCGGTGACCGAGGGCGTGCCGCGCGTGCGGGAGATCATCGCCGAGGCCCGGGAGCGCCTGACGATGGGGCGTGGCACGATCCTGTTCGTCGACGAGATCCACCGCTTCAACCGCGCACAGCAGGACGCGTTCCTGCAGGCCGTCGAGGCCGGCACGATCTGCCTCATCGGGGCGACGACCGAGAACCCGTCGTTCGAGCTGAACGGGGCGCTGCTCTCGCGCACGCGCGTCTTCGTGCTGGAGCCGCTCGCCGCGGACGACCTGCTCGTGCTGCTGCGGCGCGCGCTCGATGATGCCCCGCGCGGGCTCGGCCGGCTGGCCCTGACGGCGGACGATGACGCGCTGCGCTGGCTGGCAGTGGAGTGCGACGGTGATGCGCGGCGCGCGCTGAACGTGCTGGAGGCGGCGGCGGATTTCGTGGGAAGCGGCGGCACCCTGACGAAGGCGGTCCTCCGGGACGCGATGCAGCGCCGGGTGGCGCGCTACGACAAGAGCGGCGAGGAGCACTTCAACCTGATCTCCGCGTACCACAAGGCGCTTCGCGGCAGCGACCCCCAGGGCGCCCTGTACTGGCTGGCACGCATGATCGCCGGCGGCGAGGATCCGCTGTACATCGCCCGTCGCACGATCCGGTTCGCGTCGGAGGATGTGGGCCTCGCCGATCCCCAGGCGCTGGGTGTGGCGCTGGCGGCTCGCGATGCGTATCACATGCTCGGCTCTCCCGAGGGCGAGCTGGCCCTGGCGCAGGCGGCGATCTACCTGGCGACGGCACCGAAGTCCAATCGCGCCTACGTGGCGTGGGGCGCCGCGATGGAAGCCGCGCGCTCGCACCCGGCGGAAGGCGTGCCGCTCCACATCCGCAACGCGCCGACCGCGCTGATGAAGGAACTGGGCTATGGCAAAGGGTACCAGTACGCCCACAGCGCGCCGGAGGGGTACCTGCCACAGGACTACCTGCCCGATGTCCTGCGCGACGAGGTATTCTACGAACCGGGGCCGTTCGGGTTCGAGCGCGACGTGGCGAAGCGGATGGCCTGGTGGGCGGAGCTGAAGGCGAAGGCCGCCGGTCCCGGCGGCCGCGACGGGGAGCACGACTGAGTGGAGCGAGCGATGCGGCGACGACACGCGTGGCGGATGACGGGCCTGCTCCTGGCGATTGCCGGGTGTGCAACGTTAGGCAGGGCGACCTTCCAGGACCCGGTGGTGACCTTCCGTGACGCCCGCGTCACGGGCCTCGGCCTCGGCGGCGGGTCGGTGGACGTCGTGCTCGGGGTGTACAACCCGAACAACTTCAGACTCGACGGCACCCGCCTGACGTACCACGTCACCATCGACTCGGTCCCGCTCGGCAGCGGTGCGTACGACAGCCGCTTCGTGGTGGAGCGCGGGGACACGTCCGAGATCCGGTTGCCGCTCGACTTCACGTACGCGGGCCTGGGGGCCGCGGGGCGCCAGCTGCTGCAGACGGGAAGCGTGGTCTACCACGTCGACGGCGACATCACGGTGTCCACTCCCCTTGGCAACTACACCCGTCCCTACAAGGGCAGCGGTCGCTTCTCCACGGTCTCGGGTGCGGCGCGCCCGCCGGCGTCTCGCTGAGGGCGCCGGGCACGCGCGTCCTCGTGCGGCGCTAGATTCCACTGCCACGCCACTGCCGCTGCCGCCCACGCCGTCGCCACTCCACTCCACCCCAGCACTCCCCGGCCATCGCACGCGACCTGATCGACCTGTCACCTCCCATCGAGCGCGCCCTCCTCGTCGGAACGGCGCTGAAGCGCGTGGGCGCGAGGCACCAGCTCGACGAGCACCTCCAGGAGCTGCACCGCCTGGCCGACACCGCCGGCGCCAGCGTGGTGGGCGTCTTCACCCAGCAGATCGACCGTCCGAACTCGGCGACCTACCTCGGCAAGGGAAAGATCGAGGAGCTGCGCGAGCGGGTCATCGCCGACGGACTCACGTTGCTCGTGTTCGACGACGAACTGACCCCCACGCAGGGGAAGAACCTCGAGGACGACACCGGCTGCCGGGTCATCGATCGCGCCGAGCTGATTCTCGACATCTTCGCCACCCGGGCGCGGAGCCGCGAGGCGCGCATGCAGGTGGAGCTGGCCCAGCTCGAGTACATGCTGCCGCGCCTCACGAGGATGTGGTCGCACCTGGAGAAGATGCGCGGTGGCATCGGCCTGCGCGGGCCGGGCGAGACCCAGCTCGAGACCGACCGCCGGCTCATCGGTCACCGGATCCGCGTGCTCAAGGAACGGATGGCGGACATCCGCCGGTCGCGCGAGGTGCAACGCCAGGGGCGCCGCTCGGACTTCCGCGCCGTGCTCGTGGGCTACACCAACGCCGGCAAGTCGTCGATCCTGAAGGGGCTCACCGGCGCCGACGAGGTCTTCATCGAGGACCGGTTGTTCGCGACGCTGGACACGCTGTCGCGTGAGGCCGACCTCGGGGAGCGGCTGCACGTCGTCGTCACCGACACCGTGGGCTTCATCCGCAAGCTGCCCCACCACCTGGTGGCATCGTTCCGGGCGACGCTCGAGGAGGTCGTGGAGGCGGACCTGCTGCTGCACGTCATCGACGGGAGCCACCCCACGTGGGAGGAGCAGCGGGAGGTCGTCGAGCAGGTGCTCGCGGACCTGGGCGTCCACGACCGCCCGGTGCTCCACGTCTTCAACAAGATGGACCTGCTGGATGATGCCGGGCGGGAGGCCCTGCAGGCACGCATGGCGTCGCTCCTTCCCGGCAGCGTCTTCGTGAACACGGTGGCGGCGGATGGACTGGAGCCGCTGCGCGAGGCGCTGCGCGCCGCCGCGCGCACCGGGCGCCCGGTGGCGGAGCTGCGCATCTCGGCCGGCGACGGGCGCCTGCTCGCGGACATCCACCGGAGCGGCGAGGTGCTCGACCAGCGCCATGAGGACGGCCAGCTCGTGCTCCGGGCGCGGATCGACGCCACCACCCTGGGCCGGCTGCGCCGCGCCGGGGCCATGGTCCGCGCCGACTGAGGGGCGGCGCGGTCGCCGCGCGGTTATCGTATGGGCATGCCCAAGGCACTGATCACCGGCATCACCGGCCAGGACGGGTCGTACCTGGCGGAGCTGCTCCTGGCGAAGGGGTACGAGGTGCACGGCCTCGTCAGGCGGTCGAGCTCCTTCTCGACGGGACGCATCGAGCACGTGTACCTCGAGGAGCACCTGCCGGGGCGCCGCCTGGAGCTCCACTACGGCGACCTGAACGACGCCTCGAGCCTGCAGCGGGTGCTGGCGAGCGTGGGGCCCGACGAGATCTACAACCTGGGCGCGCAAAGCCACGTGCGCATCAGCTTCGACATCCCCGAGTACACGGTGGAGGTGGTGGGCGTGGGGACGCTGCGCCTGCTGGAGGCGATCCGCAACCTCGGCATGTCGCCGCGGTTCTACCAGGCCTCGTCGAGCGAGATGTATGGCAAGGTGGTGGAGACGCCGCAGACCGAGCGGACGCCGTTCCATCCGCGCTCACCGTACGCGTGCGCCAAGGTCTTCGCGCACCACATCACGGTGAACTACCGCGAGAGCTACGGCCTGCACGCGTCGTGCGGCATCCTGTTCAACCACGAGAGCCCGCGGCGCGGCGAGAACTTCGTGACGCGCAAGATCACGCGCGGCCTGGCGCGCATCAAGCTGGGGCTCCAGCCGCGGCTGTTCCTCGGCAACCTCGACGCGCGGCGCGACTGGGGCTACGCGGTCGACTACGTCGACGCCATGTGGCGGATGCTGCAGCAGGACGTGCCTGACGACTACGTGATCGCCACCGGCGAGACACACTCGGTGCGCGAGTTCCTCGACGAGGTGGGGCGGGTGCTGGACGTCGACTGGCAGCCGTACGTGGAGCTCGATCCGCGCTACCTGCGGCCGACCGAGGTCGACGTGCTGATGGGTGACGCCTCCAAGGCGGAGCGCCAGCTCGGGTGGCGCCCGGCGACAAGCTTCCCGGAGCTGGTGCGGATCATGGTCGACGCCGACCTGGCGCTCGCGCGGCGGGAGGCGGAAGAGGAGGCGGGCGTCTGACAGGCGCCGGCCCACCGATGGGGCACGGCAATGTGCGGAGAGGGAGTGAATGCCGGCTGGCGGCGTCGCTCCCTCTCCGCGTCCCGTGCGGTGTTCGCAGTGGTCGCGCAGGGACTCGAACCCCGGACCTCTGGTATGTGAGACCAGCGCTCTAACCAGCTGAGCTACGCGACCGTCGCGCCAGCCGGCGCAGGGCCGGCGGCGGGGGAGGAAGGTTAATCCCGCCAGCGGGTGGAAGGTAGTCTCCATCCCCTTCCGGGGCGCCGCGATGCGCGCAATGATTGCCCGTCACCCGACCCGTCACCCGTGCCCATGCGCCTCCCGGACTTCCTCGATCGCGAACGCTGCGTGGCCGGCCCCGGCTTCCACCGTTGGCGGGTGCCGCCGGCGGCGCTGGCGATCCACCTGTGCATCGGGCAGGTCTATGCCTTCAGCGTCTTCAACCTGCCGCTGTCGACGCTCCACGGCGGGGCGACCGCGGCGCCCGACGACTGGAAGCTCACGACGATCGGCTGGATCTTCAGCGTGGCGATCGTCTTCCTCGGCCTTTCGGCCTTTGCGTTCGGGCGCTGGCTCGAGGACGCGGGGCCGCGGAAGGCGATGCTGGCGTCGGCGGCCTGCTTCGGCGGTGGCTTCGTGGTGGCCGCGTTAGGTGTGGCGGTGCACAGCATCGCGATCGTGTACCTCGGCTACGGTGTCATCGGCGGGATCGGGCTCGGGCTCGGCTACATCGCGCCGGTCTCCACGCTCATCAAGTGGTTTCCCGACCGCCCCGGGATGGCGACCGGGCTGGCGATCATGGGATTCGGTGGCGGGGCGATGATCGGCTCGCCGCTCGCGGTCGCGCTGATGGGGTTCTTCCGGACGCCGTCGTCGCCGGGGATCGCGTCGACATTCGCGGCGATGGGGGTGATCTACTTCGTCTTCATGCTCTTCGGCGTCCTGACGGTGCGGCTGCCGCCTCCGGGGTGGACGCCCGCGGGCTGGCAACCGGCGACGTCCCGCGCCACACCCGCCGGACCCGACGTGCACGTCGACCGGGCGATCCGTACGCGGCAGTTCTGGCTGCTGTGGGCAGTGCTGTGCCTGAACGTCACCGCGGGGATCGGCGTGCTCGGGCAGGCGTCGCCGATGATCCAGGAGACCTTCGGCGGGCGGATCGGCGCGTCCGCCGCGGCCGGCTTCGTGGGTCTGCTGAGCCTCGCCAACATGGCGGGACGCTTCCTCTGGTCGTCGCTGTCGGACGCCATCGGCCGGCAGCGCACCTACATGGTGTACTTCGCGCTTGGCGCGGCGCTGTACGCGCTGGTGCCGATGACCGGGCGGATCGGGAGCGTGGCGCTGTTCGTCGTCTTCTACTGCGTCATCATCAGCATGTACGGCGGAGGCTTCGCGACCATCCCCGCGTACCTGCGCGACCTCTTCGGCGTGATGCACGTGGGCGCGATCCACGGGCGGCTGCTCACCGCGTGGTCGTTCGCCGGCGTCGCCGGCCCGGTACTGGTGAACTACATCCGGCAGTACCAGATCGACCACGGGGTGGCGAAAGCGAACGCATACTCGGTCACGATGTACCTGATGGCGGCGCTGCTGGTGGCCGGGTTCATCGCCAACTGGGTGGTGCGCCCGGTGGATGCGATGCACCATTTCGCGCGTGGGGCCGGGCACGATCCGGCGCCGGCCGGCGGGGAGGCCTGATGCCGCTGCCTGACGAGGGGCGGGGGGCGGCGCCGGCCCGCGGCGAGGGCCTGAAGGTGGCGCTCTCGTGGCTGGTGGTGAGCGTGCCCGCGCTGTGGGGCGTGGCGCAGGTGGTGGTGAAGTCGCTGGCGCTGTTCCGGTAGGCGCGCGACGGCGGAAGTGGGCCCTGCAGGGATCGAACCTGCGACCGTCGGATTATGAGTCCGCTGCTCTAACCGGCTGAGCTAAGGGCCCGACGCCCCGGAAACTAGCGGCGGAGGAGGGGAAGGCAACGCGGCGCTACCCGGTCGGCCGCGCCTCCCGTCGGTGGCGCTCGAAGGCGCCCCGGACCTCCTCCGTCGACACGGTCGCGGCGCCGAGCTTGCCGACCTCGACGCCGGCCGCATAGTTGGCGATCACCGCCGCCTCCACCGCCGTGGCCCCTGCCGCCAGCGCCGTGGCGAGGTACGCGGTCACGGTGTCGCCGGCCCCGACGACGTCGTAGACCTCCCGCGCCGTGGTCGGGATCCGCCGCACCGCGCCGCCGGACGAGACGATCGCCATGCCCCGCTCGCCTAACGTCAGCAGCAGGTGGTCGACGCCGAGCCGGTCGACGGTGAGCGGCAGCGCCGCCTCGGCGTCCAGGTCGACCGCCGCGCCCAGTGCCGATTCCAGCTCGCGCCGGTTCGGCTTGAAGATCGTGGCGCCGCGGTAGGTGAAGAAGTTGCGGTACTTCGGATCGACCACGATCGGAATCCCGCGGGCCCGCGCCGCGTCGATGGCCGCGGTGATCACGCCGGGAACAAGCAACCCCTTGTTGTAGTCCTCGAGGACCAGCGCGTCGGCCCGGGCCACCCGGCCAAGCACGGCGTCGAGCACGCGCTGGACGTCGGCCCCCGACAGGTCGCCGTCGTCCTCCTCGTCCACGCGCAGCATCTGCTGGGCCCGGGCTACCAGCCGCGTCTTGGTCGTGGTGGGCCGCGCGGTCTCGATGAGCGCCGTGTCATCGGCCTTGATCGCACGCAGCATGGCGCGCAACCTGGTGCCGGCGTCGTCGGCCCCGATGGCTGCCACCAGCACCGGCCGGGAGCCGGCCGCGGCCACGTTCTGGGCGACGTTGGCGGCCCCGCCCAGCGCATAACGACGGTCGCGCACCCGGACCACGGGGACCGGCGCCTCCGGCGAGATCCGCTCCACGTCGCCCTGCAGGTAGACATCCAGCATGACGTCGCCGACCACGACCACGCGCTTTCGGCGCATCGCGGCGAGCAGCGCGTCGAGTCGCCGGCGGGAGAGGAGCGTGCGCGTGGGCATCAGCGGGAAGGTAGGTGCGGCCGACAGGTCCGGTCAACGGAGGCGCTCGCCTCCGTCTTGGCGGGCGCCGCCGGTTATCTTCCGGGGGCGCCGGCGTGCCGCTGCACGGCCGCGCCCTCTCACATGGACACCTACTCTTTCGACGTCGTCGTGGAGCGTGGCTCGCAGGTCGAGTCGCGCCACCGCGTGCACGCTGCCCTCGTCGACGCCCGGCACGGCCTGGTGGGCGCCGCGCGCGATCCCTCGGTTGTCACCGCCTGGCGGTCGTGCGCCAAGCTGTTCCAGGTCATGCCGCACCTCGAGTCCGGCGGCTTCGAGGAGCTCGGCTGGGGCGAGGACGAACTCGCCCTCGCCTGCGCGTCGCATGGCGGGGAACCGGAGCACGTCGCCGTCGCCGAGAGCATGCTCAAGGACCTCGGGCTCGAGGAAGGCGACCTCGCCTGCGGTCCGCACGATCCGCTCTCCAAGCGCGGGGTGCGTGCCCTGCGCGAAGCCGGGACGCCGCCCACGCGGCTGCACAACAACTGCTCGGGAAAGCATGCGGCCATGCTCGGTCGCGCCCACGTGGCGCAGTGGCCGACGCACGGCTACGAGCGACTCGAGCACCCCGTGCAGCAGGGCTGCCTGGCGACGGTCTCGGCCTGGACGGGCGTCCCTGCCGAACGCATTCCCTGCGCCATCGACGGGTGCGGGGTCCCGGTCTTCTTCCTGCCGCTCCAGGCCATGGCGACGGCCTACGCCCGCTTCGCCGCCGCCGTGCACGATGCCGAGGAGGTGCCGTCGCGCATCGCCGGGGCCATGCGGACGAGGCCCTTCCTGGTGGGCGGCTCGGATCGCTTCGATACCATCGTGATCGAGGAGACCGGGGGCCAGGTGCTCTCGAAGATCGGTGCCGAGGGCGTGCACAGCATCGCGCTTCCGGGAAGCCGCCTCGGCCTCGCGTTCAAGGTCGAGGATGGTGCCTCACGCGCGCACTATCCGGTGGCGGTGCACATCCTGCAGCTGCTCGATGCGCTGCCGGATCCGCTGCCGCCGCGCCTGCAGGATGTGGCGCGGCCACGCATCCGCAATACGCGCGGGGAAATCGTGGGAGAGGTCCACGTCGTCGATGCATGAGGCCGCGCGCTGGAACGCTGCCTTCGGCGTTGGGTCGATGATGCGGTACGTCCGGATCGCCGTATCGTGAGCCCCCTGAGCCCCGCGGATCGGGAACTCATCCGGCTCGCGGCGGTCATCGCCATTGGTGACGAACTCGCGGTGCGCGCGCAGCTCACGCGCGCACTGGATCGATCGCCCGCCGAGTGGATCGAGGAGGTCATTCTGCAATCGTACCTGTTCGCCGGTTTTCCGCGCGCCCTGAACGCGGCCCGGGAGTGGCGCCGTGTGTCGGGCCTCCCGGCCCCGGCGGCCGACGCCGGTGCGCGCGTCGACAACGCCGAGCAGTGGCGGCGCGATGGCGAGCGCACCTGCGCCACCGTGTACGGGGCGTTCTACGATCGGTTGCGCGGGAATATCCGGGACCTCCATCCCGCGCTCGACACGTGGATGATCGTCGAGGGCTACGGCAAGGTGCTCTCCAGGCCACAGCTCGACCTCGCCCGCCGAGAACTGTGTATCGTGGCGGTGTGCGCCGCGGCGCGACAGGACCGACAGCTGCATTCGCACTTGCACGGGGCGCTGAACGCCGGTGCGTCGCCGGATGCCGTCGCCGGGACGCTGGAGCTCGTGGCCGATCTCGTCGGACCGGATGATGCGCAGCGCTACCGCCTGCTCTGGAATCGCGTGAACACGAAGGCTTCCGATGTTCATTGACCGCGTGACGGTGCGGGTGCAGGCGGGCACCGGCGGCTCTGGTGCGACGTCGTTCCGCCGGGAGAAGTACGTACCGATGGGCGGCCCCGACGGCGGCGACGGTGGCCGCGGCGGCGACGTGATCCTCCGAGGCGACCGGAACCTCGCGACCCTGCTCGACTTCACGTATCGCGACGCGTGGACCGCGGAACGCGGCGAGCACGGCATGGGCTCCAACAAGACGGGGCGCAGCGGGGCGAGTGTCGTCGTGCCGGTGCCACCGGGAACGGTCGTCCGCGACAGGGACACCGACGAGATGCTGTGCGAGATCCTGGAGCACGAACAGGAGTTCATCGTGGCGCGGGGGGGGCGCGGCGGACGCGGCAACGCCGCGTTCACGACGTCGACGCACCAGGCCCCGCGCGAGTGGGAGCCCGGGCGCGAGGGCGAGATGCGGACGCTGGAGCTCGAGCTCAAGCTGATCGCGGACGTCGGCCTCGTCGGTCAGCCCAACGCCGGAAAGAGCACGCTGCTCGCGACCATCACCCACGCGCGGCCGAGGATCGCCGACTACCCGTTCACGACGCTCTCGCCGAACCTCGGTGTGGTGGAGCTCTCCGATCATCGCACCTTCGTGGTCGCCGACATCCCCGGCATCATCGAGGGCGCGGCGCAAGGGAAGGGGCTGGGACACCAGTTCCTGCGGCACATCGAGCGGACGCGCCTGCTCGCCCTGCTCATCCCGATCGATGCCGCCGATTGGCAGACGGAGTACGACCAGCTGCGGCACGAACTCGCGCAGTACTCCGCCGCACTGGCCCGGAAGCCGCACTGCGTCGTATTCACCAAGATGGACCTGCTGGGCGAGGACATCGTGCCTCCGCTCGAGGCGCCGGGCTCGTTCGGTACGTTCGCCATCAGTGCCGCGGCGCGCTCGGGACTGGAGCCAATGCTGGCTGGTTGGTGGACGGAGTTGCTCGCCCAACGACGCGCCGCCGAGACCCGTGAGCGCGACGCCGCCATTCCCTGATCGGGAGACGCTGCGAAGGGGCATCGCACTGGCGCAGGTTCGCGGCATCGGGTGTACCGGCTTCCGGCAGCTTGTGGAGCGGTGGGGGTCGGCCGCGAGCGCGTTCGACTGCGCGCCCGGGCTGGCGGACCGGGGCGGCGCCCTCGTCGCGGCCGACGCGGTGCTCGCGTCGATGGACCGCGGCAACGCCTTCGCGATGCTGCTCGGGGAGCCCGGCTACCCGGAGGGCCTTCTCGATCTCGGCGATCCGCCGCCGTGCGTATTTGGGGTTGGATCAGCCGCAGCGCTCAGCCGCCCGGTGGTGGCAATCGTGGGAACGCGCAACGCGTCGACCAGCGGCGAGCACGCGGCGCGCCGCTTCGCCGCCGTTCTCGCAGAGGCCGGCGCGTGCGTGGCGAGCGGGATGGCGCGCGGCATCGATGCGGCGGCCCATCGCGGGGCCCTCGACGCCCGCGGGCCGACGATCGCCGTGCTCGGCGGTGGTGCCGACGTTCCGTATCCACCGCGCCATCGCGAGCTGCACGCCGCGATACGGGCACAGGGGCTGGTTCTCTCCGAGACGCCGCCGGGATGTCGTCCGCCGCCAGGTGCCTTTCCACGTCGCAACAGGATCATCGCGGCGCTGGCACGGGCGGTCGTCGTCATCGAGGCCGGCGTGCACAGTGGTGCGCTGATCACCGCCGAGAAGGCGCTGGAACTCAACCGTCCGCTGGGAGTTGTCCCGGGACGCATCGACGACCCGAACTGCACCGGGTCGAATGCACTACTCCGCGACGGCGCCGCCGTGCTGACGACTCCCGACGACGTGCTCCTGTTGGCGGGACTCACACGTCGGCCGCGACCGGAGCAATCGTCGCTGGTGCCGGCGCCTGCGGCCGACGCCACGGTCGAGTCCTCTTCCCGGGCGGTTCTGGACGCGATCGGCCGCGGCGCCGTGGACGCACTGGAGGTGGCGCGCGCCGTCGGGCTTCCCACGCGCGAGCTGCTGGCCACGCTCTCGGCGCTCGAGATGCGCGGCGCGATCGTGACCGACCACCGCGGGATGATCCGCCTGGCGACATAGCCGGCCCGGTTGCCACGGCCGCTACCTTCCAGCAGTGACCCCCCGACACGTCTACGTCCACGTGCCCTTCTGTGCGCGTCGCTGCTCGTACTGTGATTTTGCGATCGCGGTGCGGCGCGAGGTGCCGGTGGCGGCGTTCCTCGCGGCCATCGAGCGCGAGGTCGCGTCGCGCACCGTTGCCGGGACGCGCCCGGAGGTGTCAACGGTCTACCTGGGAGGCGGCACCCCGTCGGCACTGGGGGTCGACGGCGTCGCCCGGCTGCTGGCGTTGCTGCGCGACGCGTTCGCAGTCGTGAACGGCGCCGAGGTGACGCTGGAGGCGAATCCCGAGGACGTCGATGTCGCGTCCGCGCGCCGGTGGCGTGCTGCCGGGGTGACGCGCGTGTCGTTAGGTGTGCAGAGCTTCGACGACGCCGCGCTGCGCTGGATGCACCGTGCCCACGATGCCGCCGGCGCCCGGCGCGCCGCCGAGGCCATCGGGGCCGCCGGGTTCACGGACTGGACGCTCGACCTCATCTTCGCCCTCCCCGACGACCTCGGCCGGGACTGGGATCGCGACCTCGATCTCGCGCTCGCGCTCGCACCGCCGCATGTGTCCTGCTACGGGCTGACGGTGGAGCAGGGGACACCGCTGGCCCGCTGGCGCTCGCGCGGGACCGTGCACGAGGCGGCCGAGGAGCGCTACGAGCAGGAGTTCCTGACCGCGCACGACCGGCTCACGGCGGCTGGCCTGGAGCACTACGAGGTGTCGAACTACGCGCGCCCCGGCGCCCGGGCCAGGCACAACTCGGCGTACTGGACACGCGCGCCCTATCTCGGCCTCGGCCCGTCCGCACACAGCTTCGACGGCTCGCGCCGGCGATGGAACGAGCGCGAGTACGTCGCCTGGTGTGCCCGCGCGACATCTGGCGAGGACCCCATTGCCGGCTCGGAGACGCTTACGCCGGACGACGTCCTGACCGAGGAGGCGTACCTCGGCCTCCGGACCGACCGTGGGGTACGAATCGTGCCCGACGATCGTCCTGATGTGCGCCTGTGGGTGAAGCAGGGCTGGGCGGAGCTCTGTGGAGACGTGTTGCGGCTGACTCCCAGGGGTTGGCTCCGACTGGATGCCCTGACGAGCGCCTTGACCGATGTCCGAAGTCGTTTGTAGATTTACACTTATGGCACTTCCGGAGCTGAACGAACGAGAGCGTCGCGTGCTGGAAGCCGTCATCCAGAGCTATGTGGAGACGGCTGAGCCGGCAGGCTCGCGCACGATCTCGAAGAAATTCGGCCTTGGCGTCTCTCCGGCGACGATCCGGAACACGATGAGCGACCTCGAGGACAAGGGCTATCTCTTTCACCCCCACACCTCGGCCGGTCGCGTTCCCACGGACTCCGCATATCGCATCTACGTGGATTCCCTGATGGGGCCCGCACACCTGTCATCGGCGCAAGCGGACAGACTGGCGGAGGAGATCAGCGGCGGAAGTTCGGCCATCGAGGGCATCCTGCGACGTGCCGCCCAGAGCTTGTCGGTGGTGGCGCAGGAGTTGGGTGTGGCGATGGGTCCGCGGCTCGATCACGCCGTCCTGCAGCGACTCGAACTGGCGCGCGTCTCGAACGAGCGGTTGCTGCTCGTGCTCACGCTCGAGGGCGGCGCGGTGCGGACGATTTTCGTCGAGGTGCCGGGGCAGATCGCCGAGAGCGCCATCGCCGAGGTGACGATGGTGCTGAACGACAGGCTCGCCGGCCACTCGCTGCGCGACATCCGCGCCACGCTCGGCCCGCGCCTGCGCGACACCACCTCGAGTGCGGAGTCGCGGGAACTGCTGAACGTGTTCGTGCAGGAGGGCGAGGCGCTCTTCGACCTGCCCATCGCCGCGAGCGACGCGGCCGTCGTGCTCGGCCAGACGTCGGTGCTCGCGGGACAGCCGGAGTTCTCCTCGGGGGAGAGCATGCGGCGACTGCTTGCGCTCACCGACACCCGCGAGCACCTGGCGGAGTTCCTCCGGCGACGCAGCGAGGCGCCGGGCATCACGATCACCATCGGCACCGAGAACAGCGACCCGCGCTTCGACCAGTTCACCGTGGTGACGGCGGAATACCATTCCGGTTCCCTCGCCGGCGTGATCGGCGTGATCGGCCCCACGCGCATGCCGTACGAGAAGGTCATCGCGCTCGTGCGGCACACGTCGCTACTCGTCTCCGACTTCCTGCACTGACCGACCCAGATGGCTGACCTCTATGTGATCCTCGGCGTCCCGCGCACCGCGTCGGACGACGAGATCAAGCGGGCATACCGCAAGCTTGCCACGCAGTGGCACCCCGACCGCAACAATGGGTCGGCGGAGGCCGAGGAGAAATTCAAGGAATTCTCCGAGGCGTACGACGTCCTGCGCGACCCCGAGAAGCGCGCCATGTACGACCGCTACGGGGAGGCGGGGCTGCGCGGCGGCGGCGGCGGGAGCGGTGGCTTCCACCATGTCGACCTGGCCGAGGCGCTCAACATCTTCATGCGCGACATGGGCGGCTTTGGCGGGTTCGCGGACCTGTTCGGCGGAGCCGCGCAACGCCAGACGGGCCCCCGCGCCGGCCAGGACGTGAAGATCACGGTCGAGCTCACGCTGGCCGAGGTCGCCGAGGGCGTGGAGAAGACGTTCACCATGAAGCTGCTCGACCCGTGCGACAAGTGCGGTGGGGTCGGAGCCGAACCGGGCTCGAAGCCGCAGCGCTGCCAGACGTGCGCGGGAGCCGGTGAGGTTCGTCGCGCACAGCGTTCGTTCTTCGGGCAGTTCGTGAGCGTGATGCCGTGCCCGACGTGCGGCGGCGAGGGCATGGTGGTGCAGTCGCCGTGCCGGAAATGCCGTGGCGAGGGGCGCATGCGCGGCGAGCACTCGATTCCGGTGCGCATCCCCGCGGGCGTCGCCAGTGGACAGTACATGACGATACGCGGGGTGGGAAATGCCGGGCCGCGCGGTGGACCGCGCGGTGACGTCCTCGTCGTGTTCGATGTCGCTGACGATCCCCGGTTCGAGCGCGACGGTGAGGATCTCTACTGCGAGGTCCTGGTGTCGTACCCGCAGCTGGTGCTCGGCGCCGACATCGACGTGCCCATCGTGACCGGCTCGATGAGCGTCCGCCTCTCCGCCGGGACGCAGAGCGGGCAGGTGCTTCACCTGCGCGGGCGCGGCCTTCCGCGCGTGAACGGTTCCGGGTCCGGCGACCTGCACGTGCGGGTGCAGCTCTGGACGCCGGACAGCCAGTCCGTCTCCCGCGAGGAGCGCGAGCTGGTGGAACAGCTCGGCGCCATGCGGGGGGCGCCGCCCGAGCAGTCGCGCGGCAAGGGCTTCTGGTCGAAGATGCGGGAGGCGCTGGGCGCGTGACCTGGTTCGCCCTCCGGATCGAGGCGGGCGACCGACGCCAGGCGATGATCGAGGCACTGGTGGCGGGTGGCGCGGGGGCGGTGCAGGAGGACGGCGACACGCTCGTGGCGCACGTCGATGGCCGTGATGCCGCGGACCTCCTTGCCAGCGCCGTGCAGGCGCTGATTCCGGAGGGCACCTGCGTCATCGCGCCGGTGCCCGACGTCGACTGGACGTCGGCATGGCGCGGCGGGCTGCGCGCGGTGCTCGTCGGTGCGCTTACGGTGGCGCCGCCGTGGGACGCCGCCGGCCACGACGCCGCATCGACGATCATCGTCGATCCCGGGATGGCCTTCGGGACCGGAGATCACGCGTCCACGCGGGGCGCACTGCGCCTGCTGCAGCAGGTCGTACCGCCGGCGCGCACGGTGGCGGACTGCGGTGCCGGAAGTGCGGTGCTGTCGATCGCCGCGGCCAAGCTCGGCGCCGGGCGCGTATACGCCATCGAGCTCGACCCGGACGCCATCGGGAACGCGACCGAGAACGTGCGGACCAACAACGTCGCCGCGAGCGTTCACGTGCTCGAAGGTGACGCCGCGATCGTGCTGCCGCTTGTCGGTCCGGTGGACGTCGTCGTCGCGAACATCCTCTCGTCGGTGCTCGTGCCCCTTCTTCCGGTGTTTCACGAGTCGCTTCATCCGTCGGGAAGCGCGATCCTCGCTGGAGTGCTCGACGAGGAGCGTGGGGCGGTGCTGGCGGCGGCGCAGGCGGGCGGATGGCGACTCGAATCGGAGGACCGGGAGGAGGCATGGTGGAGCGCGAGGATCACGCGCACCTGACGACGTTCTTCGCCGGGGAGGCGGAGTTTGCGCCTGACGCGACGGTGACGCTCGGCGCGGATGTCGCCCGGCACGCGCGCGTGCTGCGCATCGAGGCGGGAGCGGACGTCCGACTCGTCGACGGAGCAGGGCGCCGCGCCGCGTGCACGGTGTTGCGGGTGGGCCGGGAAGCCGTGTCGGTCTGCGTTGGCAACGTCGAGGTCTTGCCGCCGCCGCCACCCGTACACCTGCTCGTCCCGATCGCGGACCGGGACCGGATGCTGTGGCTTGCGGAGAAGTGCGCCGAACTGGGGATCACGAGCTGGCGCCCGGTCCTCTGGCGCCGGTCGCGGAGCGTGCGGCCGCGCGGGGAGGGTCCGACGTTCGCCTCGAAGGTACGCCTGCGCATGCAGGCCGCGCTGGAGCAGTCGTCGGGAGGCTACCTGCCGATGATCTACCCGGAGGCGACGCTGGATCACGCGATCGCGGCCGTGCCCGACGGTGGACGCATCGCCCTCGATGCATCGGGGGCCCCGTTGCTCTCGCTGGCGATCGTCGCGCCGGTCACGCTCGCGGTCGGGCCGGAGGGTGGAATGGCACCTGACGAGGTCGAGGCCCTCGATCGCGCCGGCTTCATGCGCGGCTCGCTGGCCAGCGCTATCCTACGGTTCGAGACTGCCGCCGTCGCCGGTGTGGCGATCGCGCGGGCGTCGATGGCCGCGCACCCTGGAGAGGGAAATGGGAGCTGACTGCCTGTTCTGCCGCATAGCCAGTGGGGAGATCCCCGCGTCGATCGTTGCCGAGGACGAACACTCCATCGCCTTTCGCGACATCAACCCACAGGCGCCGACACACGTTCTCGTGATTCCGCGCACGCACGTCGCGACGCTCGACGACGTGACCGACCCGGGGTTGCTTGGACGATTGCTCCTGTTTGCTGCGGAGGTGGCGCGCCGCGAGGGGATTGTGACGCCTGGGTACCGCACCGTGGTCAACACCAACACGGGGGCGGGACAGACTGTCTTTCACCTGCACGTTCACGTCCTTGGCGGACGGCAGATGCGGTGGCCGCCAGGCTGAGAACAGTGTCTGCGGCGGCATTGACTCAAATTGCGGAAGTTCCCTACTTTTGGGCGCTTGGAGCGTCACAGATACCCTGACACGGAGGGAGACGGCGCTTGTCCGAAGTGATCATTCACGATGATGAGAGCTTTGAGCGCGCTCTGAAGCGCTTCAAGAAGAAGTGCGAGAAAGCTGGCATCCTCTCGGACCTCAGAAAGCACCGGCACTACGAAAAGCCGTCCGAGAGGCGGAAGCGGAAGGCGAACGCGGCGCGCCGAAAGGGACGCCCGGCCCGGGTGGCCTGACCTCATGTCCGCGCTGGTGGCACGGCTGCGCGGCGAACTGGTCGTGTCTCGGAAAGCGCAGGACAAGCCGCGAACACTCCTGCTCGGTACGATCCTCGCCGACGTGATGAACCGGTCGATCGAGCTGGGACGCGATGTGACCGACGAGGAAGCGGTTGAGGTGCTGCGCCGGGGCGTGAGGAAGCGACGTGAAGCGGCCGGCATCTTTGGTCGCGCCGGGCGGACCGACCTCGAGGCCCGGGAGAGCGCCGAAGCCGTTGCGCTTGAGCAGTTCCTCCCCGCCGCGCTCGATGATGACGCGATTCGCGCCGCGATACGCGGCGCCGTGAAGTCCGGCGCCTCGTCGATCGGTGCCATCATGGGTCGCGTGATGCCGCAGCTCAAAGGACTGGCGGACGGGGCGCGGGTGAGCGCGATCGCGCGCGAGGAACTCGAGCGCCCCTCCTGAGCTGCGTGACGAGTCGGCCATTGGCGTCTGCCGGGCGCCCGACGTGCTATCCTCCACTCGTGAGTGGAACCTCGACGTGATGCGATGAATCCACACGCCCTGGGCGTGCTCGAGTTCGGCCGGGTGCTCGAGCTCGTGGCGGAACGCGCATCGAGCGTGGTGGGTGGGCGCGTGATCCGCAGCCTCCTCCCCCAGACGGATCGCGACGCGATCGAGACGGCGCACGCCCGCGTGTCGGCGATGCGAGCCATCGTCGACTCGGAGGCTGGCTGGACGCCGCACCCCATCCCGGACACGGAGCAGGCCCTGGGCCGCATGCGCCTCCTCGCCGCGGGGCTGTCTCCCACGGAACTCCTGGCGGTCGGCACCCTCCTCCGCTCGTCGCGCCTGGCAGCGCAACAGTTGCGTAACGTCGAGCTTCCGCCGGTCGCCCTGGCGGTGCTTGCCGCGTTGCGGTCGCTCCTCGTCAGCGAACCGCGACAGGAGGAGGCGATCTCGCGCGTCGTGGCCGACGACGGGACCGTGCGCGACGACGCGTCGCCGGCCCTCCGGCGAATTCGGCGGGAGCTGCGCGGGGCCGAGGGCGCGTTGATCGCGCTGCTCGAGCGCGCCCTCAGCCGCCTCGATACGCACCAGCGCGTGCCGGACATGTCGGTCACGGTGCGCAACGGGCGTTACGTGATCCCCGTGCGCCGCGAAGCACGCGGCGTTGTGGGTGGCATCGTGCACGACACCTCGGGAAGCGGGGCCACGCTGTTCGTGGAACCGCCGGCGGCCGTCGAGGCCTGCAACCACATCCGGGAGCTCGAGGCCGACGAACTGCGGGAAGTCGACAGGCTGCTGCTCGAGCTGACCGACAGGCTGCGCCCCCTCGCCGGCCCGCTCGAGGACGCCGCGCGCGCGCTCGCCGAGCTCGACTCGCTCTACGCCCGGGCGCGCTTCGCGACGGACTTCCGGTGTGCCGCGACCACGCTTGCAGAACCGGCCCAGGGCATGCAGCTGCGCGGGGCGCGGCATCCGCTGCTCGTCGCACAGGGGATCCCGGTGGTGCCGTTCGACCTCGCGCTCGCGCCTGACGAGCGCACGCTGCTCGTCTCCGGGCCGAACACCGGTGGCAAGACCGTCCTCCTGAAGACCATCGGACTGTTGTCGGTAATGGCGCAGTCCGGCGTGCCCGTGCCCGTGGAGAAGGGAAGCACCGTGGTCGTCTTCGACGACGTCTTTGCCGACGTCGGCGACGAACAGTCGATCGAGGCGAGCCTGTCCACCTTCAGCGCCCACGTGCGCAACATCGCCGAGATCCTTCGCGCGGCCACCGACCGG
Source organism: uncultured Gemmatimonadaceae bacterium (assembly GCA_963761075.1). GTDB lineage: Bacteria > Gemmatimonadota > Gemmatimonadetes > Gemmatimonadales > Gemmatimonadaceae > CAVXFN01. The sequence continues at coordinate 2,888,336 of CAVXFN010000004.1, read as the reverse complement.
TCGTTGGTCCTGCTGGACGAGTTGGGGTCGGGAACGGACCCCCTCGAGGGGGCGGCCCTTGGCGGTGCGGTGCTGGAGTCCCTGACGGCGCGGCACGCGGTGACGGTGGCGACGACGCACCTGGGTGCGCTCAAGGAACTTGCGAGCGAGCGCCCCGGCGTGGTGAATGCATCGCTCCAGTTCGACGCCGAACGGCTGGCCCCCACGTATCTCCTGATCAAGGGCATACCCGGCCGCTCGTACGGCATCAGCATCGCCCGGCGCCTGCAGCTCCCCGAAGAAGTCCTGCAGCGGGCCGAGGAGCGCCTGCCGCGCGTGGAACGCGACGTGAACGCGCTGCTGGCGTCGCTGGAGGAGCGCGAGGCCATTCTCCTCGAGCGCGAGTCCGCCTCGCGCGCTGCCGCCGAATCGTCCGCCGAGCGGACGCAGCAGCTGGCCGAGCGGGAGCACGCGCTGCGCCGTCGTGAGGTGGAAGTCGAACGCGAGTCGCGACGCGAGTCACGGCGGTACCTGCTCGAGGCGCGCGCGGAGGTGGAACGCGTCATTCGCGACCTCAAGCAGTCGAGCGAGGAGCAGGCCGCGGAGCGGGCAAGAGCGGCGCGCCAGGACGTGGAGCGCCTGGCGGACGAGGAACGCCGCCGACTCGATGCCCTCGACGCTGCGAGCGGCGACGGTCCTGCCGTCCCAGGCGCTCCCCAGGCCGCCCTCCAACCGGGTGACCTGGTGCGCGTGCATTCACTCGGCGATCGCCTGGGCCGCCTCCTCGAACGGCGCGGCGACGGGCTGGTCATCGCCTTCGGGGCGGTGCGAATGACGTTTCCACCGTCGGCCGTGAGGCGCTCCGCCGTCCAGCGGGTGCCGGAAGAGAGCGCCCTGCCGATGCACGGGGACCTTCCCGAGGTGGAGGCCGCCACGGAGATTGACCTGCGCGGGATGCGTGCGGTCGAGGTGGAGGAACTGGTGCTGCAGGCGCTCGACGCCGCCATTCGCGCGGACCTCGGCTCGCTGCGCATCATCCACGGCAAGGGCACCGGGGCACTGCGCGAGCGCGTGACCGAGATGCTGCGCAAGGACACCCGCGTGAAATCGTTCCGGCTCGGCGCGTGGAACGAGGGAGGCGCCGGCGTGACCGTGGTGGAGCTGTGATACCCGACGAGGAGGTCGAGCGCGTTCGCGAAGCGGCGGATATCGTCGCGATCATCAGCGAATACGTCCCGCTGCGGCGCGTCGGGACCGACTTTCGCGGCCCTTGTCCGTTTCACCAGGGCACGCATCGCAACTTCTCGGTCTCGCCGAAGCGGCACATCTATCACTGCTTCGTCTGCGGCGAGGGCGGCGACGTCTTCACGTTCCTCCAGAAGCGGCTCGGCATCGACTGGCCGCAGGCGGTGCGCCTCGCCGCGGAGAAGACCGGAATCGAGTTGCGCGAGGTGCATACGACGCGCAGTGGTCCCGACCCTCGTGAGCCGATCTGGGAGGTGAACGCCGCAGCGCAGGCGTACTTCCAGCGCGTGCTCTGGATGGACGCCGGAGGCGAACAGGCCCGGGCGTACCTGGCGCAGCGCGACATCACGCGCGAGGTATCCGACCGCTTCGGCCTCGGGTATGCGCCACGGGAGATCGGGTTGTTGCGTGCGCACCTGGCAACCCTGGGGTACAGCGACGCGCGCCAGATGGAGGCCGGGCTGCTCGTCCAGCGGGAGGAAGCATCGGAACCCCGGCCGCGCTTCCGGGCACGACTCATCTTCCCGATCCACGACGCCTCCGGCAACGTGGCGGGCTTCGGCGGGCGCCTCATCGGGTCGGGTGAGCCGAAGTACCTCAACTCTGCCGAGTCTCCCGCCTTCTCGAAGGGACGGCTCCTCTACGGCATGAACTGGGCGCGCGGGGCGATTCGTCGGGCGGAGCGCGCGATTCTCGTGGAGGGGTACTTCGACCTGGTTCGCCTGGCGTCGCGCGGAATAGAAGAGGTCGTCGCGCCGCTCGGGACCGCCCTCACCGGCGAGCAGGCGCGACTCATCGCCCGGGTGTCGAAGAACGTACTTCTCCTGTACGACAGCGACACTGCCGGACTCAAGGCAACCTTTCGCGCCGGCGACGAACTTCTGAAGGAGGGCGCCACGGTGCGCGTGGTGACGCTGCCCGACGGTGAGGATCCCGATTCGTTCGTCAGGACGCGGGGCCCGGAGGCGCTCGAGCGGCAGATCGGTGCGGCCATGGACGTCTTCGAGCGGAAGATCCAGTTGCTCCAGCGCGGCGGGTGGTTCTCCGAGCTGCATCGGAGACGTCGGGCCATCGACAGGATGTTGCCGACAATCAGGGCCGCTGCGGATCCGGTGACCCGCGACATGTACGTGGGCCGTGCGGCGGACGCCGCGGGCGTGGACCGCCAGGTGCTCGCCGGCGAGGTTGGAGAGGTGACACCACCGGATCGGTCGCTGGCTGTCGAGCCGATGCAGCAACAGCGGTCGTCGGAGTCGCGCGGGCGGCGACTGGGGGCGCGCCCGGCGGCCCCTGCGAGGACCGCCGGCAGCGCCGCGGAGCGCGAGTTGATCCGGGTCATGCTGTCGTCACGAACGACTGTGGAGCGCATCGCCGAGCGGGTCGGGCCTGCGGAATTCCGGGTGCCCGAATACCGGGAGATCTTCGATTCGCTGATGCGTCAGGGGCCCGACGCGACTTATGATGAGATGGCGCAAGGCCTCTCACCCGCGGGCGTGGCGGTGCTGCAGGCGCTGCTTGCCGAGCCTGACGCGATCCAGAACGTGGACCGGACGGTGTCGGACTGCCTCGCCGGGTTGCAGCTGCGCACCTTGCGGGAGCGAAACGCGGACATCCAGCGCCTCCTCTCGGCTGCATCGGCCGGTGAGAAGGACCAGCTGATGTCCGAGAAGCAGGCGAACATGGAGGAGATCCGCCGGCTGTCGGGTGACAGCACGGCGGCGTGAACGATGGCACGGATCCCACACGGAGGTTGATCGGTGAAGACGGTGCTCGCGTCCCTACTGGCGCTCCAGGCGCAGGATGACGTTGTCGATGAGCGGCAGGAACGGCTCGACGCCCTGGCGCCTCGCCTGGCGATGCTCGATGCCGCCCGTGCCGGCGCCGCACGGAACCTGGCCGAGTCGCGCGTGCTCGTCGAGGCCGACGAGCATCGGCAGCGGGAACTTGAAACCCGTATCTCGGAACACCGGCAGCGTCACGAGCGCAACGTCTCCCACCTGGATGCCGTCAAGCGCATGCGCGAGGCGACCGCGGCGATGTCGCAGGTGGAGGCCGGCCGCAAGCTGCTCGCCGAGGAGGAAAACGAGCTGCGCGACCTGGTGGCTCGCGTGAGCGATGGACACGCCTCCATTCGGCGGCAGGAGGCCGCACTCGGGGAGCTGGACGCATCGCAGGCCGAGGCACGGACCGAGGTCGAGGCGGAACGCGCGACGCTGGAGTCGGAGGTTGCGGAGGCGAGGGCGGTGCGCGCCTCGATGGCGGAGAAGGTCGACGAGGCCCTTGGCCGCAAGTATGACCGTATCCGGAACCGGCGCCGGGCACAGGCCGTGTTTGCGCTCAATGGGCCAGCGTGCGGCAGCTGCGATACCGCGATCCCGATCCAGCGGCGCAAGATGATGGCGATCACCGGTGCCATCGAGGTCTGTGAAACGTGCGGCGTGCTGCTGTACGCGTCCGTTTGATGCCACGGGACCGCCTCCCTCGGCAGTAGGTTCCGGCATGCTCACGTCGTCGGTTCGCCCGCGGCCGGCGGCGCGATGGCTCGAGCCGGTCCCGCAGTCCCCGGACGTCGTCTCCGCGCTGTGCGCCGCAACCGGTCTCCCGGAGCGTGTGTGCACGCTGCTCGCGACGCGCGGCTACACCGAACCCGAGGCGGCCAAGGCGTTCCTGCGGCCCCGGCTCGAGCAGCTGCACGCGCCCGGGCTGATGACCGGAATGGCCACCGCCGTGGATCGTCTGTCGCGCGCCATCGCGGCACAGGAGGTCATCCTCGTCCACGGCGACTACGACGTCGACGGCATCTGCTCGACGACGATCCTGGTGCGGGCGATCCGCCTCCTGGGAGGAACCGCGGAGCCGTTCATCCCGCACCGCCTGAGCGACGGCTACGACCTGACCGAGGCCGGGGTGAATGCCGCCCGCGCGATCGGGGCCCGCGTGGTTGTCACCGCCGACTGCGGCACCAGCGCCCTCGGGCCTGTCGGGACGCTCACCCGCGAAGGCGTCGACGTGATCGTGACCGATCACCACCTGCCCGGGGGGCCACTTCCCGACTGCCTCGCGGTGCTCAACCCGCGCGCCCCGGGATGCTCGTATCCGGACAAGGACCTCTGCGCGGCAGGCGTCTCTTTCAAGCTCGTGCAGTCGCTGCTCGCGGCGCACCGCGCCAGCGCGAACATCGCGCTGCACATGCTGGACCTCGTGGCCCTGGCGACGGTGGCAGACGTCGCGCCGCTCCGGGGCGAGAATCGCGTCCTCGTGCGGCTCGGCCTGAAGCTGTTGGGCGAGACCCGGACACCGGGCCTTCGCGCGCTCGTCCAGGCGGCCGGACTGGAAGGAAAACCGATGACCGCCGGACGCGTCGGGTTCATACTGGCCCCGCGGCTGAACGCGGCCGGTCGACTGGGACATGCGCTGCGAGGCGTGGAGCTCATGCTCGCCGACGATGCGGGAACGGCCAACGGGATCGCGCGCGAGCTGGAGGAGCTGAACCGGGCGCGCCAGGCGCTCGACAAGCAGACGCTCGACGAGGCACGGGGACGGGCGCTGGAGCTCGACCTCGACAAGACGTTTGGCGTGGTGCTCGCCGCGGAGGGATGGCACCCCGGAGTGATCGGGATCGTGGCCTCGCGACTCGTCGACGAGCTCTGCCGCCCGGTGATTCTCATTTCACTTGAAGGCGGCATCGGAAAGGGTTCTGGCCGTTCGATTTCCGCGTTTGACCTGCACGCGGGTCTCTCCGCCTGCCGGGACCTCATGCTGCGTTTTGGCGGACATCGCGTGGCGGCCGGGCTTACAATCGAATCGTCGCGCATTGGCGAGCTCGCCGAACGATTCAACGCAGTCGCAAGGGAGCGGCTGCGGCCGGAAGACCTCGTCCCCGACCTGCGGCTCGACGCGCAACTCGCTCTCGGCGACGCCAGTGAGGAACTGGAAGGGCTGCTGCGCCACTTCGAACCATTCGGCGTCGGCAATCCGGCGCCGGTGCTCGCATCCACGGGAGTCCGCCTCCTTTCGGCGCCGCGAACCGTGGGACAAAACGGCCTGAAGGTCCGCCTCGGCGTGGACGGAGGCAGTGCGTCGATCGACGGTATCTGGTGGGGAGGGGCGGAGCGCGCCAGGGAATTCGCCGCCGGCGACGAGGTCGAGATCGCGTATCGGCTCGAACGGGACACCTACGGCCGGGACCCGCGGCTGGTGGCGCGGCTCCTCGACATGCGCCATTAGCGTGCGGATCATCGCCGGGCAGTGGCGGGGGCGCACCCTGAAGGCGCCACGAGATGGGCGGGTGCGCCCCACCGCCGACAGGGCGCGCGAGGCATGGATGAGCATCCTGCAGCCCGAATTGCCGGGGTCGCGCGTGCTGGACCTCTTCGCCGGGTCCGGCGCCCTGGGCCTGGAGGCCCTGTCGCGTGGCGCACAGAGTGCGGATTTCGTCGAGCTGGGGTCGATGAGTGTGCGCGCGATCCGCGAGAACGGCGCCACACTGGGCGCACTGGGACTGATGCGAATTCATCGCACCGAGGCCCTGCGCTATGTGCAGCGCCTGCCGGCCTTGGCGTTCGACATCGCGTTCGCCGATCCGCCGTACGACCTGGGCATCGCACCGCAACTGGCTGACGCATGGCAGGCGACCCCGTTCGCGCGCATCCTGGGCGTGGAGCACAGCGTGCACGAGGCAATGCCGCCAGGGGGAGCGTCGCGAACGTACGGCGGCACCGCGCTGACCCTGTACCGCGCGTCCGGGGCGGCCGCGCCCGGTCCCGACAACGACGACGCCAGCCGTCCGGGCGATCCGCTGCCCTAACGACTTCCGGTTGCCCCCCGCCCGGCTGCACCTTTCCCCGTCGAGGCCGTCCCGAGGCCGCGCCCCGCACCCCTACCGGTCCAGCACATGACCCGTATCGCGATCTACGCCGGCAGCTTCGATCCGTTCACCCGCGGTCACGAGGACCTTGTGCGTCGCAGCCTGGGGTTCGTCGACAGGCTGACGGTGGCCGTGGCGGTGAACGTGACGAAGCAGCCGCTGTTCAGCGCGGACGAACGGGTTGGGTTCATCGCGTCGACGCTGGCCAGCGAGTCCCGGGTCGAGGTGCGGCAGTTCTCCGGGCTGCTCGTCAACTTCGCGCGCGATATCGGCGCCAGCCTCCTGATCCGGGGACTGCGCGCGGTGTCGGATTTCGAGTACGAATACCAGATGGCGCTGATGAACCGTCACCTTGCGCCGGGCATCGAGACAGTCTTCATGGTGCCATCCCTCGAGACCACCTACATCAGCGCGTCCCTGGTGCGCGAAGTGGCTCGCTTCGGCGGACGACTCGACGGTCTCGTGCCGCCGCACGTGGCCGAGGCGCTGCGCGCGAAGTTTCCGTCGTCATGACGGCGACCGGCGCGGCGTTCGTCGCCCGGCTCCGCGAGCGCGCCGCTGTGCGCCGCGCGCGCATCGCGTTCGCCGAGGGTCAGGACCCGCGCGTCCGCGAGGCGGTGACCACGCTGGCACGAGAGGGCATCGTGACGCCGGTGATCGTGGGGGACGCCAGTGCGGTCCGGTCCGCCTGGCAGGGCATGCCGCCTGGCGTCGAGATCGTGGATCCCGCGCAAGACGCCCGCCGGGAGCGCGTGGTGGAGGACGTGATGACGGCATTCGCGCGGCATCCGATTTCCGGCGACGAGGCCCGGCGGATGGCGCGCGACCCGCTCGTGTTTGCCGATGACCTGGTGCGGCACCGGGACGTCGATGGGTGCGTGGCAGGATGCGTCCGCACGACCGCGGACGTCATCCGGACTGCCCTCCGGCTGGTGGGCATGGCTCCCGGCGTGCGCAGCGTGTCCAGCGCCTTCTACATGGTGACCCGGCCATTCCGCTCAGACGCGGGTGAGACGCTCACGTTCACCGATTGCGCCGTCATCCCGGAACCGGACGCGAGCCAGCTCGTCGACATCGCGCTCTCGGCGGCACGTGATCGCCGGCTGGTCTGCGAGGACGAGCCCGTCGTCGCCCTGCTCTCGTACAGCACCCGGGGCAGCGCCGAGGGGCCGTCGGTGGACCGGGTGCGACGCGCGGTCGCCCTGCTGCACGAGCGCGACCCCGCGCTGCGCGTGGATGGCGAATTCCAGGTGGACGCCGCACTGATCCGGGCGGTGGGGGAGCGCAAGGCCCCGGGGAGCGCGATTGCCGGGCGCGCGAACGTGCTCGTCTTTCCGAACCTCGATGCCGGGAACATCGCGTACAAGGTGGCGGAGCGGGTCGGTGGTGCCCGGGCCATCGGGCCCATCCTTCAGGGACTCGCCGGGGCGTGCAACGATCTGTCGCGCGGCGCGTCGGCAGACGACATTATCAACACCGCCGCCGTGGCCGCGCTCAAGAGCGCGGCGCCGGGCGGTTGACCCGGGGCCGACTGGAGAATGGAATGGGTTTCACCGTAGAGAAGCAGGGCGACGTCTGCGTGGTCGCGGTCGAGGGGCAGCTGATCGTCGGCAACCGCCAGGAACTGAAGCAGCGGGTGCTGGAGGAAATCGAGCGCGGCGCCCGGAAGTTCGTCATCGACTTCGAGCACACGGGCTACATCGACAGCTCCGGGCTGGGCGTCCTCGTCTCGCTTTCCAAGAAGATCCGGGAGCTCAACGGGGAGCTGCGGCTGGCGAACCTGAACGAGGACCTGCGACGGCTGTTCGAGCTGACCAAGCTGGACACGCTGTTCGACATCTCGGCATCGGGCGCCGGCGGATCCGGCGCCGCCTGACGACGTCGCCGATGGGCCGCCCCCCGCGCCCGGCGCGCCCCCCGGCGGCGGTGCGCCCGGCCGCCCGATTCCTGTGACCCGTGCCCCCGGGCACGCGTTAGTCTTGCGATGACCGACGACATCCCGTCCGGCTCCGCGGCCGACCTCCCGTTCGGCGCGCTGCGCTTCCCGATCGACGTGCGCTTCCCGAGCGACGTCCGATACATCGAGGGCATCGTCGACGTGGTCGTCCAGCGTTGCACCGAGAGCGCCCTGGCCCCGCGTGCCTGTCGCCTGAACGTGCCGGTGGCACTCACCGAGGCCCTCTCGAACGCCATCCTGTACGGTAACAAGCGCGACGACACCAAGGCGGTGCGAGTGCGCGCCTCGATCGACGAGCGCGCGCTGGTGCTCGAGGTGACCGACGAGGGCGTCGGGTTCGACCTCGAGGAGTGCACGAGCGACCCGACCGAACGCCAGAACATCGTGCGCGAGGACGGGCGCGGCCTGTACCTCATGCGCAGCCTGATGGACCGCGTCGAGCAGTTTGCGCTCGATGGCAACGTGGTGCGCCTCACGCTCCATCGTCCGTGAACGACCTCGACTGGCTGGTCTCGCGGTTCCGCACCGCCACCGGATGCGATGCGGTGGTGTGGACGCGCGCCGGCGACGACGCCCCGACGACGGCCGTGGCCGGCCGGGTGGACCTGGCGCCGCCACCGGTGGTGGACCTGCTCACGCCCGGCGGGCCGCCGGCCGAGCTGCAGCTGCACGAGGGCGTCCTGTACGTGTCGGCGGTGCCGGCCCCGCGGCCGACGTGGGTGGGGCTGGGGCCGCGCCGGGTGCCTGACGAGGGCGCCGCCGCCCTGGTCGGCCTGCTGGCCTCGATCGTGGGCCAGTACCTGCGCGCCCAGCGGGAGGTCGAGCACGCCGCCTTCGAGCTGGCCGAGCGCTACGAGGAGATCAACCTGCTGTACGCCACCAGCGAGATCTTCGGCCGCACGGTGACGCTGGAGGAGGCCGCGGCACGCATCCTCGAGGAGATCGCCGACACCGTCGGGGCCCAGCGCGGGGAGCTGCTGGTGCACGACCGGGTGACCGACACCCTCCAGGTGGTCACCTCGATCGGCTTCAGCCCGACCGAGGCGGCGCCGATCGCCACGGCGGACACGCGCAGCATCTCGGCGCGGGTCTTCCGCGCGCAGCGGGCGGTGATCCTGGAGCCGGAGCCGGACGCGCGGGAAGTCGGGTTCCACGGCCCGGGCTCGCTGCTGTCGGTGCCGATCCTGTGGACCAACCCCGGCCATGCGCCGCAGCCGTTAGGCGTCCTGAACCTGTCGTCGCGCCGCAGCCGCGAGCCGTTCAGCGCCGGTGACGAGAAGCTGGTGAGCGCCATCGGCACCCAGATCGGCACCGCCATCCAGATCAACCGGCTGGTGCGGGCATCGATCAGCCAGCAGCGGCTCCAGCAGGAGATGCAGCTCGCGCACGACCTGCAGATGAAGCTCCTGCCGAAGACCTCGCACTTCCTGCCCGAGGCCCGGGTCGCGGCGCGCGTCGTCCCCGCCGAGAGCGTCGGCGGCGACTTCTACCACCTCTTCCGCCTCGGCGAGGGGAAGACCGGGATCATGATCGGCGACGTCTCCAGCCACGGCTACCGCGCCGCCCTGATCATGGCCCTGATGATGAGCGCCGCGTCGATCCATGCGCAGACCACCGCCGACCCCGCCGAGATGCTGACGGCGCTGCTGGCCTCGCTGCGCGAGGAGCTGGAGTCGACCGAGATGTTCGTGAGCGTGTTCTACGGCATCGTCGACCCCGCACGCGGACGGCTCCGGTTTGCCAATGCCGGCCACCCGCACGCATTCGTGATCACCGGGGAGGGCTGCGTGGAGCGCCTCGACGCGTCGATCCCGCCGCTGGGCATGGGCGACCGCCCGCCGGTCACCACCGAGCGCGCGTGGGCGCACAACGCCGACGTGCTGCTCCTGTTCACCGACGGCGTGAGCGACGCCCGCAATCGGTTCGACCAGCGGCTCGGCGAGGACAGCGTCACCAGCCTCGCGAGGCAGTTCCGCCACGAATCGCCGCACGCGCTGCTGGAGCGCATCCAGCAGATGCTCCGCCAGCACATGGGGGACGTGCCGCGGCGCGACGACCTGACGGTCGTCATCGCGCGCAGCTGACGCCGGCGCCCGGTGGCCACCCGCGATCCGTCCGGTCCGTTCCCGCCACCGCGCCGCCGCTTCGGGCAGCACTTCCTCACCGACCGCAAGGCGCTCGAGCGCATTGCCGACGCGCTGGCGCCGACGCCGGCCGACACCGTCGTCGAGATCGGGCCCGGACGCGGGGCCCTCACCGACCTCCTTGTCGAACGCGCCGGGCGGGTCGTCGCCATCGAGATCGACCGCGACCTCGCGGCGCACCTGCACCATCGTTATGCGGGGCGCCCCGGCGTGGCGGTCGTCATCGGGGACGCGCTGGGACTGGACTGGCGCTCCGCGGCCGGCGGGCCGTACCTGCTCGCCGGCAACGTGCCGTACAGCATCACCACGCCGCTCCTGTTCAAGGCGCTGGCGGCCCCGCGCCCCGCCCGAACGGTCTTCCTCATCCAGCGGGAAGTCGCCGATCGCCTGCTGTCCGCCGCGGGCGACCCCGACTACGGGGCGCTGACGGTGAACGTCGGGTTCGTCTCACGCGTCGAGTCCATCGGACGGGTGCCGGCCGGTGCCTTCCACCCGCGCCCCGCCGTCGATTCCGCGATCGTGCGCCTGACGCCGCTCGATCCACCGCTGCTTCCGCCGGACGAGGAGGCTCCGGCGCGGCGGCTCGTCCAGGCTGCGTTCGGGATGCGTCGCAAGCAGATGAAGCGGGTCGTTCGCGAGCTGTTCGGGATCTCCCCCGACGAGGCCGAGCTGCTGCTGCGGGCGGCCGCGATCGCGCCCGCAGCGCGCCCCGAGACACTTGCCGCCGCCGACTACGTGCGGCTGATCGGCGCGCGCGCCAACTGAGACCGACCGAGCTTCACCGCTCGCGGTTGGCCAGGGCGAAACTGAGGCCCTCGAGCTCCATCGCCATGTTGACGTTGCGCACGGAGACCTCCGGCGGCACCTGCAACTGCGTCGGGGCGAAGTTGAGGATGGCGGTGATGCCGGCCTCGATGAGCCTGTCGGCGGCTCCCTGCGCTTCCTCGCCCGGTACGGCGAGCACGGCGATGTGGATGTCCTCGCGCGCCATGTCGTGCTCGACGCCGGCCACGTCGCGGACCACAAGCGACTCCCAGTGAGAGCCGATCTTGGCCGGGTCCTTGTCGTACACGGCCACCACCCGGAAGCCGCGCGGGCCGAACCCGTGGAACTGAGCGAGGGCGGTCCCGATCTTTCCCGCACCCACGATGACCACGTTCCACTGCCGCTTGAGACCGAGGATTTCCCTGAGGCTCGACGTCAGCTCCGGCACCGAATAGCCGAGTCCGCGCTTGCCGAAGGAGCCAAAGAAGGAGAGATCCTTTCGCACCTGCGCCGAGGTCGTACCGCCTCGACGCGCCAGTTCCTCGCTCGAGATGGTGGGGAGGGAACGCTCGGCCGATTCCTCGAGAAACCGGAGATAGGCCGAGAGTCGACGGACGGTGCTGTCGGCTATTCTTTTCACTGATGCTGACGGCGCTTGTGAATTCATTCACAATGTAGCCGAACTTGTGTCACGGCACCAGTTAGGAAAGTCTCGCTTGGCGGCAGGCCACCCGGACGGGCATCGTGCCAGGACGCGGCATGTCGCCTCCTGGCCATCGATCCACGGCTACCGCGTCGCTCTGCCGCAAGTACAGGACAGGTACAGGAGGGGATCTCCCACACCGTGCACCTCCGGACCGCCGCGGCCGCCACCTAACTTTGTGCGATGCCCGTCTCGGTCCCCTCGGAAATCGGCCGGCTCCGCTCCGTGCTCGTGCACACGCCCGGACCCGAGCTTCTCGCGGTCACGCCGGACACGCGCGGCGACTACCTCTACGACGACATCATCGACGTGGAGTCGGCGCGGCGGGAGCATCGCCGCTTCGTGGCCCTGCTCGAGCGCTTCGCCGAGGTGCGCCAGGTGGGCGACCTGCTCGGCGAGATCATCGACCGGCGGGAGGTGCGCGAGCTGCTCATGCGGGAGACGATGGACGTGGTGCCATCGGAGCCGCTGGCGCGGGAGCTGATGGAGATGCCTGGCGAGATGCTCGGCCGGTTCCTCGTCGAGGGGCGGGCCGATCCGCCAGGACCGCTCGGGCGCTTCCTCAACGAGACGGGCTACTCGCTGCCACCCCTGCCGAACCTGTTCTTCACGCGCGACGTCGCAATGGCGATCAATGAGCACGTGATGATCGGGGCGATGCGATACGGCGGGCGATGGAGCGAGGAGCTGCTCATGAAGGCGCTCTTCCTCCATCACCCGAGCCTCGCCAACGCCGGCATCCTGTACGACGGCAGCGCCGAGCGGCGCCCCGCATACACGCTCGAGGGCGGTGACGTCCACCCCCTGCGGCGCGACACGCTGCTGATCGGCTTCTCCGAACGGTCGAGCCCCGCCGCCATCGACAACCTGGTGCAGCTCGTCTTCGCGAACACGGCGATCGAGAACGTGATCGTGGTGGTCATGCCGAAGGAGAACACCGCCATTCACCTGGACATGATCTTCACGCAGGTGGATCACGGGCTCTGCGTTGTCCATCCGCCGCACTTCGTGGGACCAGAGCGGCTGGCAGTGCTGCTCTGGCGCAAGGGCGAGGGGCAGCTGCGGGAGATGCCGAACATCTTCGTCGCCTTGCGCGAATGCGGCCTGCCGATGGAGCCCATCTTCTGCGGCGGCACGCGGCGCTTCATGCAGGAGCGCGAGCAGTGGTCGTCGGGGTGCAATTTCGCGACGATGCGGCCGGGGGTCGTCCTGTCGTACTCGCGCAACGAGGCCACGCTGCACGCCATGGCACAGGCTGGATTCGAGGTGATGTCGGGCGTGGCGTTCCTGACCGGGGAGCGGCACGTGGAAGAGGGAGCGCGCGTGGTGCTGACGTTCGAGGGACACGAGCTTGTGCGAGGCGGCGGCGGGCCGCGGTGCATGACCTGTCCGATCGAGCGCGACGATCCCTGGACGTGACGGAGCGGGGTCCGCTTTCGCTCCGGGCGTCGGACGGCGTGCTGCTTTCGCGTGCGCGCGAGCTGCTGGCCGCCGGTCCCGCGGACGCCGTCACGCTCATCGAGTACGTCTGCCAGCTGCCGGGCGCGCCGCGCACCGTCGCCGAGCACATGGCGCGGGCCCTCTTCGCCGGCTCGCCGGCCTTCGAGCGGGACGCCGAGGGACGTTGGTCACTCGGTGGCGCCGCACCGGTGGCGGCGCCAGGGTGGGGAACGTCGGCGTCGCTCCGCGACCTCCGTTTCGTCGTGGTGGACGTGGAGACCACCGGGACGAGTCCCGACGGGGGCGACCGGATCACGGAAATCGCCGCAGTGGCGGTGGAGGGCGGAGAGGTTCGCGAGGTGTTCGACACGCTGGTGAACCCGGAGCGCGCGATCCCGCCCTTCATCACGTCGCTCACCAGCATCACCTGGGAGATGGTGCGGAATGCGCCTCGCTTCCGCGAGGTGGCCCCCCGGGTTGCCGAGTGCTTCGAGGGACGACTCTTCGTGGCGCACAACGCCGCATTCGACTGGCGCTTCGTGTCGGCCGAGATGGAGAGGGCAACGGGGCGCTTGCTCGTTGGCGAGCGGCTGTGCACAGTGCGGCTGGCCCGCGTGCTGCTGCCACAGCTTCGCCGCCGCTCGCTCGACGCGCTCACGAATTACCTTGGCATCGAGGTGACCGCGCGCCATCGCGCGGCCGGGGACGCCGTTGCGACCGCCCACGTGCTGTTGCACCTGCTGCGGGAAGCGGAGTCGCGCGGATGCGCGACCCTCGAGGACCTGCGGCTGCTGGGACGAGGAAGTCCGCGCCCGCGCCGGCGTCGCAGCGCCTTTCCAGAACCCTCCGACGGAGATGATCCCGCATGACCGCTCCCCAGCCGCTGGTGGCGCCGCTGCAGCTCGGCCGCCTGCGCATGCACCTGCTCCAGGCCGGCGGACAGAAGCTGGATGGCGGCGCCATGTTCGGCGTGGTGCCGAAGCCGCTGTGGGAACGGCGCATTGCCGCCGACGAGCGCAACCGGATCCAGCTCGGCATGCGCTGCCTCCTGATCGAGCATGACGTCGGGCTCGTGCTCGTCGATACCGGCTGCGGCAACAAGGAGAATGCGAAGTTCCAGGACATCTACGGTGTCGAGAACGCAGGCGAGGGCGGGCGAACGGCGCTCGAGGCCGCGCTTTCGGCGTGCGGCGTCAGCCCCTCCGACATCGCGATCGTCATCAACACCCACCTGCACTTCGATCACGCCGGTGGCGACACCTGGGTCGACGCCGAAGGGGCGGTGCACCCGACGTTTCCGCGGGCGCGCCACTTCGTGCAGGCCGGCGAGCACCACTACGCCCTGCACACCAATGAGCGCACCGCGGCGTCGTACTTCCCCCGCAACTTCGAGCCGGTGCGCGAGGCTGGCCTGTTCGAGTTCGTGGAGGGCGAGACCGAGATCGTACCCGGCATCCGGGTGATCCCGACGCCGGGCCACACGCCGCACCACCAGAGCGTGCTCGTGGAGTCCGACGGCGCGCGGGCGTTCTATGCGGCCGACCTGATCCCGACGTCGGCGCACATTCCGCTCCCCTGGATCATGGGATACGACGTCGAGCCGCTGGTGACGCTCGAGACGAAGCGCTCGATCCTGGCCCGCGCGGTGGCCGAGGAGTGGCAGATGATCTTCGAGCACGACGCGACGGTGGCGACGGGACGGGTGGCGTGGGACGGCAAGGGGTACGGGTTGCAGAAGTGAGCCGTGTCGCGGTGGCGTGAGGGAGGCGCGTGGTCGTCGGACCAGCCCTCGGCAGGAGTCGAGGGAGCCGCGGGGGCCCTTGCCCGCTAACTCCAAGCGATGTAGTTTGTTAGGCCTTACAAGCTGAAGCAGAGCGTATTCGCTCTCACCCTCCGGCCCTCCCGACGAGGTGCTGTAGGAGTTCACGGACCACCGGGCACCGGCGACGCACGCCGGGAGCTCGCGTATCGCGGACTCCATGGTGAGCCCGCGATTTTCATTTCCGGCCGCAGCGGATGCCGCGCCGGGCAGTCACCCTCCGCAGGAGTCGCCGCTATTCAGGAGAGCAACAAGCGAATTCGCGTCAATCGCCAGATTCGCATCAGCCCCGTTCGAGTGATCGGACACGACGGGAGTCAGCTGGGCATCATGGAGGTGGATCGAGCGCTCGCGCTGGCGGAGGAACACGGACTCGACCTGGTGGAGGTGGCACCGACGGCGCGTCCCCCGGTGGTCCGGGTCATGGACTTCGGGAAGTTCAAGTTCGAGCAGGCGAAACAGGCACGAATCGCCAAGAAGAAGCAGCACGTGATTCACCTCAAGGAGGTGAAGTACCGTCCGGGGATCGAGGAACACGACTTCGAGACCAAGACGCGGCACGCGCGGCGCTTCCTGGAGGAAAAGAACAAGGTGAAGGTGACCCTCATGTTTCGCGGGCGTCAGATCGCCCACCCGGAGCTGGGTCACGCCGTGGTGGAACGCGTGGCGACCGACCTCGCCGACGTGGCCAAGGTCGAGACGCCGGCGCGGATGGAAGGGAAGCAACTCACGATGATCCTCGCACCGAAATAGGTGGATGCAACGATGCCGAAGATGAAAACGCACCGCGGTGCGAAGAAGCGCTTCACGATCACGGGCACCGGCAAGGTCCGGCGCATGAAGGCGAACAAGAGCCACATCCTCACCAAGAAGGATGCGAAGCGGAAGCGTCGCCTCCGGCGGGCCACCATCGTCGCGACCAACGGCGAGGCCCGCAACATCAAGCGCCTGTTGCAGGCGTAGGAGCGTACCATGCCTCGGGTCAAGTCGAATGTGGTGCGCCTGAAGCGCAAGAAGCAGATCATGAAGGCGGCGCGCGGCGCGTTCGGCGCGCGCAGCAAGCTGTGGCGCCCGGCCAAGGAGACGGTGGAGCGCGGATGGCGGTATGCCTATCGCGACCGGCGCAACAAGAAGCGCGACTTCCGCCGCCTCTGGATCACGCGCATCAACGCGGCGGCGCGCATCCACCAGCTGAGCTACAGCGTCTTCATCAACGGCCTGCACAAGGCCGGCGTCGAGATCGACCGAAAGGTCCTGGCCGACCTCGCCGTGCACGACGCCGAAGCGTTTGGCGTGCTGGCCGAGAAGGCGCGGTCGGCGCTGACGTAAGGACATCCAGGCGATGGGCCGGGAGGCGGCGATGGCCGCCCTCCCGCGGTCCATCCCTCCGGCGGAGCGAGGCGGCGGCGCGACGTCGGTCGTGGCCGCCGCCGTGTCGTCCCCGCCCGATGCTCCGGCGGATCTCCCCCTCGCTGCCCGTGCAGGCATGACCACCCTTCCGGAATTCCTCGTCGCGCTCGCCGCCATCGAGCAGCGCGGTCTCGAGGCGCTGCCCGCCGCCCGTTCCGCCGACGCCCTCGAGGCCGCCCGGGTCGAGCTGCTCGGGCGCGCCAGCGGCGCGCTGACGCAGCTGAGTCGTTCGCTGGGCGCGCTCCCGCCGGACGCCCGCCGCGAGGCGGGGCAGCGATTCAACGAGGTGCGCGTGGCGCTCGAACACGCCTGGGAGACGGCGCAGGGCGCGCTCGCACCCGCGGCCGGCGCCGAGGGCACCGTCGACCCGACAATGCCGGCGCGCGAGCCGTGGCGTGGGGCGCGGCACCCGGTCTCACTCGTCGTCGACGAGATCTGCGCGATCTTCCGCGAGCTGGGCTTCACCGTGGCGCTCGGCCCGGAAGCCGAAACCGAGTGGTACAACTTCGGCGCGCTCAACTTTCCCGCCGACCACCCGGCGATGGACCTGCACGACACCCTGTACCTCGACGCCGGAACGCTCCTGCGCACCCACACGTCGCCGGTGCAGGTGCGCACCATGCAGGCGTACGCCCCGCCGATCCGGGTGCTGGCGCCGGGCACGGTGTACCGTCGCGACTTCTTCGACGCCACGCACGCGCCGGCGTTCGCGCAGATCGAGGGTCTCGCCGTCGACGAGGGAATCTCGTTTGCCGACCTGAAGGCCACGCTGACGCGCTTCGCACAGCGCTTCTACGGCCCGCGGACGCGCACGCGCTTCGGTCCCTCGTACTTCCCGTTCACGGAGCCGTCCGCGCAGATGGACGTCCTGGTCGACCTGGGTGACGGCCGCGGCGACCGCTGGCTCGAGATTCTCGGGTGCGGTCTGGTGCACCCGGCGGTGCTGGAGTCGGCCGGACTCGACAGCGAACGGTACTCCGGCTGGGCGTTCGGCATGGGCCCGGCGCGCATCGCCATGTCGCGGTACGGCCTGACGGACATCCGCCTGCTGTACGATTCCGACCTCCGCTTCCTGGAGCAGTTCGCCTGATGCTGATCTCGCACGACTGGCTGGCGGCGTTCGTGCCGCACGGGCGTTCCCCGGAGGAGGTGCGCGACCTCATCTCGGCGCACGTCGCCACCGTCGACGCCATGGAGCGGCTGCGCGAGGACCTGCGCGAGATCGTCGTCGCGCGCGTGATCCATGCCGAGCGGCATCCCAACGCCGACACGCTGTGGGTGACCCGCGTGGACGATGGGAGCGGCGCACTGCTCGACGTGGTGTGCGGCGCGCCCAACGTCTCCGCGGGCGTGCTGTACCCGTTCATCCGCGCGGGATCGGTCCTGCCGGGCGGCATCAGGATCGAGCGGCGGAAGATCCGCGGCGCCACGTCGAACGGCATGCTCTGCTCGCCCCGCGAACTCGGGCTGGGCGAGGATCACACCGGCATCATGGCGCTCGACGTCGACGTCGCGCCGGGCACGCCGTTCCTCGACGCGCTCCCGATCGGCGACGTGCGATTCGACGTCGATGTGCTGCCGAACCGGCCGGACCTCCTCTCGCACCTCGGGATGGCGCGCGAACTCGCCGCGCTCACCGGGGCGGCGCTGCGCGAGCCGGCCGAGCTCGGGTCGACGGGAGTCTCCGCGCCTGACGCGGTCCGGGCGCCATCGTCCGCGCACAGCGGCGGGGTGACGCTGAGGCTCGAGGACACCGATGGCTGCCCGCGCTACATGGGCGTCACCATTCGCGGCGTGCGGGTCGGGCCGAGCCCCGACTGGCTCGTCCAGCGATTGCAGTCGGTCGGCCTGCGCTCGATCAGCAACGTGGTGGACGTCACGAACTACTTCCTGCACGGGTACGGCCAGCCGATGCACGCGTTCGACCTCGCCCGCCTGGCCGAGGCCACGGTGGTCGTGCGGCGGGCTCGCGCGGGCGAGCGGCTGCTCACGCTGGACGGCGTCGACCGCGCGCTCGCTCCCGGGATGACGGTGATCGCGGATGCCGTGCGTCCGGTGGCGGTGGCCGGCGTCATCGGCGGCCGGGACAGCGAGGTGACCACGGAGACGACCGACCTGTTCCTCGAGGTCGCCTGGTTCACGCCGCGACTGGTCCGGGGGACGCGCCGCGCGTTAGGCCTGTCGACCGATGCGAGCGACCGGTTCGAGCGCGGCGTCGACCCGCAGGTGGCGCCGCTGGCGCTGGCCCGCGCCGCGTCGATGATCGTGGCGGTGGCCGGTGGGGCGGTGGACGGTGCGCCGATGGACGTGGGCGAGACGCCGCCACCCCCGCCGCCGGTCCACGTCGACCCGCGGCGGGTGGCGCGCCTCATCGGCGACAGCATCCCGGCGGAGCGGAGCGCGGCGTTGCTGCGCTCGGTCGGCTTCACGGTGGTCCCGTCCGGCACGGAGTCGTTCCTCGTCACCGCGCCGAGCTGGCGCAACGATGTCTCGCGCGACGCCGACCTGGTGGAGGAGGTGGCGCGCCTGCACGGGTACGACAGGCTGTCCGACGAGCTGCAGCCGTTCCGCCCTGGCACCGTGCCCGACCATCCGCTGCACGTGCTTGGCCTTGCCGTGCGCGACGCGCTGGTGGGCGACGGCCTGCTGGAGACACGGCCGATGCCGTTCGTGCGCGGCGACGACGCCACCCACGTGCGCGTGCGCAATCCGCTGGCCGACGACGAGCCGCACTTGCGCGCCTCGCTGCTGGAGACGCTCGCCGGTCGCGCCGAGTACAACCTGAGCCGCATGCAGGGCGACATCCGGATCTTCGAGGTGGGGTCGGCGTTCGCGCCGCGCACCGGCCGCCTGCCGCTCGAGGAGGTACGGGTCGCCGCGCTGGTCATGGGGCGGCGCCGTCCGCCGCACTTCAGCGAGCCGCACCCGCCGGCCATCGATCGCTGGGACGCGCGGGCGCTGGCGGAGCGGATCGCCTTGGTCGCGCGGCCCGGGCACCCGGTGACCCTGGAGCCCGGCCCCGGCCGGCTGCTCTGGACGATCAGGGCCGGGGAGGATGGCGCGCCAATCGGTCGCGTCGAGGCGCTGGCGCTGGACGGCCCGCCGTGGGCCGCGGCGGCGTTCGGGATCGAGGTGACGCTTGGGGTCATGCCTAACGAAGACGTGGCACCTCCGGGACGGCATGCCCGCGTGGCCGCGGTGCCGAAGGACGGGGGGGCGGCGCGTCGCTACCGCCCGCTGCCGGACACGCCGGCGGCGGAGATCGACCTCGCCCTGCTGGTGCCGCCGGGAGTCGTGGCGGCCGACATCGAGCGCGTCATCCGGGCCACCGCGGGCGGCCTCCTGGAACGCCTGGCGCTGTTCGACGAGTACCGCGGCCCGGGGCTTCCCGACGGGGTCCGGAGCCTGGCGTGGCGGTTGACGTTCCGCGACCCGTCGCGCACTCTACGCGACAAGGAGATCGAGGGCCGCCGGCAGAAGATCCTGAAGGCCCTGGAGAGTGAGTGTGGCGTCCGACTACGACCCGCCTGAACTGCAGTCGCTGCGGCACCTGGAGTACCTCGTCAGGCAGCTCGGCGACGAGCTGGCGATGTTTCGCCGGCGCGCCCAGCAGGCCGAGGTACAGCTCCGCGCGTTTGAGTCGTCCACGAAATCCGGCGACCTCTTTGCCGAGCAGCGCGTGGCGCAGCTCGAGAAGGAGAACGCCGAGCTCCGGGCACGCCTCAACGCGGCCTCGTCGCGCACCCGCGGCGTGCTGGAACAGGTGCGCTTCCTCCGCCAGCAGGCGGCCCGACCCGTGCACGGCAACGGAGCTGACCGATGAGCGAGAAGCGCCACGTGGTGAAGGTCAGCATCGTGGGCGAGGAGTACACCATTCGCAGCGACGCGACCCCGGAGCACACCCGCGCCGTCGCCCGCTACCTGGACGAGTCGATCCGGCGCGTCCTGGCCGCCAACGCCCTCGTCGAGACCAGCCGTGCGACGGTACTGGCGGCCCTGCAGATCACCGACGAGCTCTTTCGTGAGCGGGCGACCACGAAGTCCGTCGATGACTCGATCCGGTCCCTGAACGCCGAGGTGCGCCGCTGGCTTCCTCCGGCCAAGCGCGGCGACACGGCAGAGGCAGGCTCGTCAAGCTGATTGCCTTTTGGGCAACCTGAACGTAGCTTGCCAAACATCCTGCGCCGCGACGTAGGTCCAAGCGACCGCTTGATTTAGCGATTCCCGGCCCGCGCCCTTCGTCGGCGCCGACCCGGCCTCGCCTCTGGTATCGCCGGACCCTCGCCCCGCGGTGGAACTCCCGAGTTCGCGACCTCACGGTCGTGTCGGAGCTATAGATCGCTAATGAACGCCACGATTCTTGTCGCTGCGCTGGGTGCGCTCACGGTCGTCGCCTCCGCAGCGTTTTTCGTTTGGGGACGACGTCGAGGCCAGGCGGCCGAGGTGGCCCGGCAGGCCCTGTCCCGGGCGACCGCCGAGGAAACCGCCAAGCGCATCCTCGGCGATGCCGAGCGGGACGCCGAGTCGATCCGCAAGACCGCGACGATCGCCGGAAAGGAAGCGCAGTTCCGCATTCGCGAGGAGTGGGAGCTGGAGGCCCGGCACCGGCGCGAGGAGGTCGAGCGCGAGGAGCGCCGCCTCGACGAGCGCGAGGGGCAGCTCGAGAAGAAGTTCGAGGTGGTCGAGCAGCGGGAGCGCGAGATCGGCCGCCGGGGGAGCGACCTCGGGCGTCGCGAGAAGTCGGTCGTCGAGCGCGAGGAAGAGCTCGACCGCCTGGTCTCCGAGGAACGTCACCGGCTCGAGGCCCTCGCGGGAATGTCGGTCGAGCAGGCCAAGCAGGAACTCATGCAGCGGCTCGAGAAGGAAGCCGAGGCCGACGCCGCCAACCGGCTCCGCGAGATCCGCGAATCGGCCAAACGCGACGCGGAGCGTGAGGCAAAGAAGATCGTCGCGCTGGCGGTGCAGCGTGTCGCCGCCGATCACACCGCGGAGATCACCGTCTCGGCGGTCTCGCTGCCGAACGACGAGATGAAGGGTCGGATCATCGGCCGGGAAGGGCGCAACATCCGCGCGTTCGAGCTGGCCACGGGGGTCGACGTCATCATCGACGACACGCCCGACACCGTCGTCGTGTCGTGCTTCGACCCCGTGCGGCGGGAGATCGCCCGCCAGGCCCTCGAGAAACTTGTCGCCGACGGGCGCATCCACCCGGGCCGCATCGAGGAGGTCGTGGCCAAGGCGGGGAAGGACGTGGAGCGGGAGATCATCGAGGTCGCCGAGGCGGCAGCCTACGAGACCGGGATCCACGGCCTCCACCCCGAGCTGCTGAAGCTGGTAGGGCGCATGAAGTGGCGCACGAGCTACGGCCAGAACATCCTGGAGCACTCCAAGGAGGTCGCATGGCTCGCCGGCATCATGGCGTCCGAGCTCGGCCTCGACGTCCGGATGGCGAAGCGCGGTGCGCTGCTGCACGACATCGGGAAGGTCCTCACCCACGAGCATGAAGGAACGCATGTCCAGCTCGGCGTCGAGGTGGCGACGAAGTACGGCGAGAACCCGCTGGTGGTGAACTGCATCGCCGCGCATCATGACGACGTACCGCACGAGAGCGAGGTGTCGGTCCTGGTGCAGGCGGCCGATGCCATCTCGGGATCGCGCCCGGGTGCCCGGCGCGAGGCCTTCGAGACCTACGTGAAGCGCCTCGAGGGCATCGAGCGCATCGCGTCGAGCTACCGCGGTGTCGAGAAGGTCTACGCCATCCAGGCGGGACGGGAAGTGCGGGTCATGGTGACCCCGGAGACGGTGGACGACGTGCGCATGGCGTCGCTCTCCGACGAGATCGCACGGCGCATCGAGACGGAGCTGCAGTATCCGGGGCAGATCAAGGTGGTTGTCATCCGAGAGACAAGGGCGGTGGACTTTGCACGTTGACGCCAGGGCGCCCGCGGAGGGCGCGAGACTGATCGACGGCAACGCGGTCGCGAAGGCGGTGCGCGAGGACGTCGCGAGAGAGACGGCGGAGCTGCGCGGGCGCGGCATCACCCCCGGACTGACGGTGGTCATCGTCGGGGACGATCCCGCCAGCCAGAGCTACGTGCGCTCGAAGGAGAAGGCGAGCATCGAGGCCGGCATGAAGGGAGAGACGATCCGCCTTCCCGACACCACGCCGCAGTCGGAGCTCGAGGCCCTGATCGACAGGCTCAACGCCGATGCCACGGTGCACGGCATCCTCGTCCAGAGCCCGCTGCCGAAGCACATGGACGCGAACACCGTCGTCAGGCGCATCTCGCCGGAGAAGGACGTCGACGGCTTCCATCCGGTGAACGTCGGCAAGTGCCTCATCGGCGAAAAGGACGGGTTCGCGCCGTGCACGCCGGCGGGCGTCCAGGAGCTCCTGGTCCGGTATGGCGTCGACACCCGCGGCAAGGACGCGGTGATCGTCGGCCGGAGCAACATCGTGGGCAAGCCGATGGCCGCGCTGCTGGTGCAGCACGGCGCCGGCGGCGACTGCACAGTGACCGTCTGCCACAGCCGCACGAAGGACCTGGCGGGGCACACGCGCCAGGCGGACATCCTCATCGCCGCGATCGGCCGGCCGGAGGCCGTCACCGCCGACATGGTCAAGCCCGGCGCGGTGGTGATCGACGTCGGCATCAACCGCGTCGACGACCCCACGCGCCCGAAGGGATACCGCCTGGTCGGCGACGTGGACTTCGAGGGTGTGCGGCGTGTGGCATCGCTGATCACGCCGGTTCCCGGCGGCGTCGGCCCGATGACGATCGCGATGCTGCTCAAGAACACCGTACGCGCCGCGCGGCAGGCGGGGGCGTGACACCGCGCCGGCGTACGCGCGCGGAGCCCGGCGCGCGCGACGCGCCGGCGCTCTTCGACGAGGTCGCCCCGGCGGACCGAGCGGCCCCGGCCACCCGGCCGCCGGCGGCCCCCGCGGACGACCCCGGCGCGACCGCCGCCAGCGCGATCGCCGTCGCCACGCTCACCGCCGCCATCCGCGACATCGTCGAGGGCTCGTTCCCGCCGCTGTGGGTGCGCGGCGAGGTGGTCGGGTTCAAGCATCACCGCAACGGCCACTGGTACTTCACGCTCAAGGACGATCGCGCGCAGATCCGCTGCGTGGTCTGGGCGGCCGACACCCGCCGGATGCTGACCGCGCCTGACGAGGGCATGGCGGTCGTGGTGCGCGCCCAGCTGTCGGTGTATGCCGCGCGCGCGGACCTGCAGCTCCGCGTGATGGCAATCGAGGGCGTGGGCGAGGGGCTCTGGCGCAAGGCCTTCGAGGAAATCCGCGCCAGGCTGCAGGCGGACGGACTCCTCGCGCCCGAGCGCAAGCGCCCGTTGCCGCCATTCCCGCGGCGTATCGCCGTGATCACCAGCGTCGACGGCGCCGCGCTGCACGATGTCATCGCCGTCGTCGCACGGCGATGTCCCCTCACCGAGGTCGTGGCCGTCCCGGCCACCGTGCAGGGGCAGGATGCGCCGGCGTCGATCGTGGCGGCGCTGGGACAGGTGGCACGCTGGGGCCGCGCCGACGTCGTCATCGTCGGACGCGGCGGTGGCGGACGCGAGGACCTGTGGGCCTTCAACGACGAGCGCGTGGCGAGGGCGGTGGCGGCATGTCCGGCGCCGGTGATCTCGGCCGTCGGCCACGAGGTCGACGTCACGCTCTGCGATCTCGTCGCCGACCTTCGCGCCCCGACGCCGTCGGCGGCCGCGGAGGCGGCGGTGCCGGTCCTGCAGGATCTCCAGCGTGGGGTACAGGAGCTCGGTCGCGCGCTGACCGAGGCCGCCACCTATCGCCTCGAGCGTTCGCGCGAGCGGCTTGGGCACGCCGCACGCACCGTGTCGCGGGCGTCGGCGCGGCTGGTGGAGCGATATCGCCTGGTGCTCGACGGCTTTGCCGGGCGGCTCGGCGCCCTCAGCCCGCTGGCAACGATGGCGCGCGGCTTCGCCGTCGTCACCGACGATCACGGCGGCCTCGTGGCGTCGGCCCGCGCGGTGTCGGCCGGCGACATGCTGCGCATCCAGTTCCGGGATGGACGGGTGACGGTTCGCACCGAGGCGGTGGACACCTCACGACCGGCTGCGTCGGGGACCGCGGAGGGCACATGAGCTTCGAGAAGGACGTCGCGCGACTCGAGGAGATCGTGCGCGCGCTGGAGGAGCAGGAACTGCCGGTCGACAGGGCGTTGGCACTCTTCGAGGAAGGAGTGGCGCGCCTGCGCGGCGCGAACGAGGAGCTGACGCGCGCGGAGGCGTCGGCGAAGGTGCTGCGTGAGGCCGCCGACGGCACGCTTGGAACGACCGACCTTGGCACCTGACGCCGGCAGCGATGCGCTTGGCGCGGACCGGGCCGCCGTCGAGCGGGCCCTGACCGCGCTCTGCGATCGGGAGCTGCACCGCACCGAGCCTGCGGTCGCGGAGGTGATCCGCTACAGCCTGTTGGGCGAGGGAAAGCGCCTGCGGGCGCTGCTGGTCACGCACACGTTTCGTGCGGCCGCAGGTCGCGGCGACCCCGCACCGCTGGCGGCCGCGGTCGAGGTGGTGCACGCCTACTCGCTCATTCACGACGACCTCCCGTGCATGGATGACGACGACGTGCGCCGCGGGCGGCCGAGTGCTCATCGCGCGTTCGGCGTGCGCGCCGCCACCGCGGCCGGCGTGGCGATGGTACCACTCGCCGCGCAGGCCGCCTTCACCGCGGCGCGGGCCCTGGGACTCGACCCCGAGGCTGCCGGGGCGATTGTGGGGGACCTCATGCGGGCGTCGGGGGCTGCTGGCATGGTCGGTGGCCAGCTGCTCGACCTGCAGGCCGAGGGAAAGCACCTCGCACTCCACGAGCTCGAGCGCGTGCACCGCGCCAAGACCGGCATGCTGATCGCCGCATCGGCGCGCATCGGCGCCCGCGCGGCGGGCGCCGATGCACTCTCGCTGGCGGCGTTC
The DNA here is from genome assembly GCA_963761075.1 of uncultured Gemmatimonadaceae bacterium. Taxonomy (GTDB): domain Bacteria; phylum Gemmatimonadota; class Gemmatimonadetes; order Gemmatimonadales; family Gemmatimonadaceae; genus CAVXFN01. The sequence goes on along the minus strand of CAVXFN010000004.1, from coordinate 2,863,049 downwards.
ACCGACTACGGGGCGGGGCTCGGGCTCGCGTTCCAGATCGCCGACGACGTCCTCGACGTGACGGCCACCACCGATCAGTTGGGAAAGACGGCCGGCAAGGACGCGGCGCTGCAGAAGAGCACGTACCCACAGCTCCTTGGGGTCGAGGGCGCGCTGGAGCGGGCCCGGGCCCTGGCCGGCGAGGCCTGCGCGGTGCTGCAGCGGGCGGGACGGCTCACGCCGCCGCTCGTGGGACTGGCGCAATACGTCGTCGAACGCCGATCCTGAGTACGCTAGATTCCCGGTTCACCGCCCGCCCGACGCATGTCCCTTCTCGATCGCATCCACTCGCCCGCCGACCTGCGGCTGCTCACCAGGGACGAACTGCGCCAGCTGTCGCAGGAGGTCCGGGAGCGGCTGATCGACGTCTGCTCCCGGACGGGGGGACACATCGGGGCGGGCCTCGGCGTCGTCGAGCTGACGCTGGCGCTGCACGTCGCCTTCGACACACCGCACGACCAGCTCGTGTGGGACGTCGGGCACCAGGGGTACCCGCACAAGGTCGTCACCGGCCGCAACGAGGCCATGGAGACCCTGCGCCGCGAGGGCGGCATCTCGGGGTTCCTCAAGCGCGCCGAGAGCGAGTACGACGCCTTCGGTGCCGGGCACGCCGCCACGTCGATTTCCGCGGCGCTGGGCATGGCGGCCGGGCGCGACCTGAAGGGTGAGGCGTTCAAGGTGGTGGCAGTGGTTGGTGACGGGGCGCTCACCAGCGGCCTGGCGTACGAGGGACTGAACAATGCCGGGCACTCGGGTCGCGACATCGTCGTGGTGCTGAACGACAACGAAATGTCGATCGCGCCGAACGTGGGAGCGATCTCGAAGTACCTGACGTCGGTGCAGCGCAATCCGCTCTACAACCGCATCCGTGACCGGATCGGCGGCGTGGTGGTGAACCATCCGGCGCTGAACACGCTCGTCCGCAAGTGGGAGGAAAGCGTCAAGTCGTTCCTGACACCGGGCGTGCTGTTCGAGGAACTCGGCTTCCGCTACTTCGGCCCGATCGACGGGCACGATGTCGACGCGCTCATCACGACGTTCACGGCGGTGCGGGCGATGCAGGGACCGCGGCTGGTGCACGTCGTCACCCAGAAGGGAAAGGGATTCCCGGCCGGCGAGAGCGTGGAGAAGTGGCACGCGCTGCCGCCGGGGCACGACCCGGCAACCGGCAAGGTCCGCAAGGCGTCGACGGCGAACCCCGGCTACACGGCGGTGTTCGGGCGTGGCCTCGTCGAGCTCATGAACGAGCGCGACGACGTGGTGGCGATCACGGCGGCGATGCCCGGTGGCACCGGCACGAGCCTGGTCGCGAAGGCACACCCCGCGCGCTTCTTCGACGTCGGGATCGCCGAGGCGCACGCGGTGACGTTCGCGGCGGGCATGAGCACCCGGGGCGTGCGCCCGGTGGCCGCGATCTACTCGACGTTCCTGCAGCGCGCCTACGACAGCATCATCCACGACGTGGCGATCCAGGGACTTCCGGTGGTGCTCTGCCTCGACCGGGCGGGGCTGGTGGGCGAGGATGGCGAGACCCACATGGGGCTCTACGACATCGCCTACCTGCTGGCGGTGCCTAACGTGACCGTCACCGCCCCCCGCAACAGCACCGAGATGCTGGCGCTGCTCCGCACCGCGGTGGCCCACGACGGGGGACCGTTCTCGATCCGGTATCCGCGTGACGCGGCCCCCGACCTCGCCCCGCCGCTGTCCGACATCGCGCCGGTGCCGTACGGCACGTGGGAGGTGCTGCGGCAGGGACGCGAGTGCGCGATCCTGGCGGTGGGAACGATGGTTGATCGCTCGCTGGACGCCGCGACGCGCCTGGCCGCCGAGGGCCTCGACATCACCGTGGTGAACTGTCGCTTCCTCAAGCCGTACGACGAGGTGACCCTGGCCGCACTGGTCGCCGGGCACCGGTACCTGCTCGTCGTGGAGGAGGGAACGGTGGTCAACGGATTCGGCGCCTACATCGGCACCGTGGTGTCGCGGATGGACCCGGCAGTTCGCGTCGTGGCACACGGCGTGCCCGACCGAATCATCCCGGCCGCACCGCGCGCCAGCCAGCTCGCTGCGACGGGGCTCGACGCCGCCGGCATCGCCGAGCGGGTCCGCGCGCTGCACGAGAGCGAGGCTGTCGCCGGGTGACCCGCATCGGCATCCTCGCAAACCGCGAGTATCCGGGACTCCCCGACCTGCTCGATCGCGTGCGGGGCGTGGGGCCGATGCTCGGCGCCTCCCTCGCGTTCGAGCGCGGGCTGGGCGACCACGCCGGCGACGAACGCCTGGAGTCCCCCGACGGGATCGACGCGCTCGTCACGCTCGGCGGCGATGGCACGCTGCTGCGCGGTGCGCGCTTCCTCGACGGACGACAGGTGCCGATCCTCGGTGTCAACATCGGCCGGCTCGGCTTCCTCACGAGCTGCGGTCGCGACCAGCTCGAGACCGCGCTGCGACGCGTGGTCACCGGCGAGTATCGCGCCGACGCCCGCATGGCCCTCGAGGGTCATCCCGCGACCCCCGGCGACCCGCGTCGCTGGTTCGCGCTGAACGACATCGTCGTCCACAAGGGCGGCAAGGCCCGCGTGATGTGGATGCGTCTCGAGGTGGATGGCGAGGAAATCGCGGAGTTTGCCGCCGACGGCGTCGTCGTAGCCACGCCGACAGGGTCGACGGCGTACAGCCTGTCGGCCGGTGGTCCGGTCGTCATGCCGCACCACGACTCGATCATCGTGACGCCGATCTCCGCCCACGCCCTCGCCATCCGCCCCCTGGTACTGTCGCCGACCGCGACAGTCACGATCCACTCCGAGGATCTCGAGGGCGACAGGCTCGTGACCGTGGATGGGCAGGTGGGAACGAGCCTCGCCGCCGATGAGACCGTCGTGGTGCGGAATGCCGGGCGCTCGGTGCTCCTCGTGCGGTTCCAGGAGATGACCTTCTTCGAGCGGATGCGGCGAAAGCTGGGGTGGGGGAGCATCGGCGCCGACTCGCGCGACTGATGACGACCGGACAGCGGGCACATGGCGCGGCGCGGGCTGGGTTGGACGGGCGACGCCGATGTTGACCGAGCTGCGCATCCGCAACCTCGCGGTCATCGACGCGGTCACGCTGCCGCTCGCGCCGGGGTTCAACGTGCTCTCCGGCGAGACGGGTGCCGGGAAATCGATCATCGTCGGCGCGCTCGGGCTGCTCCTTGGCGAGCGAGGCAGCGCCGACGTGGTGCGCAGCGGAACCGAGCGCGCGCGGGTGGAGGGGATCTTCGATTGCCGTGACGAGGGCGACGTGCTTGCGCTCCTCGACGAGCGCGGCATCGAGGTCGAGGACGGCGTGGTGGTGCTGCGCCGGGAAGTCGCCGCCGGCGGCAAGGGGCGCTCGTGGATCAACGGGACGCCGGTGACCGCGACGATCCTCGCCCAGGTCGGGCGCCGGCTCGTCAACCTGCACGGGCAGCACGAATCGCAGTCCCTGCTGCAGGGCGACGTGCAGCGTCGCCTGCTCGACGACTTCGCCGGCGCCGCCGACGCCGCGGCGCGCGTCCGGGCCGCGTGGGAAGCACTCGACGCGCTGCGCGCCGAATCGGCGGCGCTGTCGGCGCGGCGTGATGCGGCGGAGCGCCGGGCGGACTATCTGCGCCACGTGGCGTGGGAGATCGAGCAGGCGCGGCCGGTGGAAGGTGAGATCGAGAAGCTGGACGACGACGTCCGGCGTCTCGCCCACGCCGAGGAGCTGCGCGGTCACGTGGCGTCGGCGCTGTCGGCGCTGGCAACCGGGAACAGCAGCGCGATCCGCAGCTTCGCGACCGCGCGGCGCAGCCTGGCGGCGGCAATGCGCGTCGACGCCACGGTCGGCGAGATGCAGGAGGCGCTGGACGGCCTCTTCCTGCAGCTCGAGGAACTCGGGCGCGACCTGGAGGCCTACGAGGGGTCGCTCGACACCGACCCGGCGCGCCTCGCCGAGCTGGAGTCACGCCGCGGCGTGCTGTTCGGCCTCGTGAGGAAGCACGGCGGGTCGATCGCCGCGGTGCTGGAGACGCTGCGCGAGGCGCGCACCGAGCTCGAGCTCCTCGATACCGCCGACCTCGACCTGCGCGCGCTGGGCGCCCGCGTCACCAAGGCAGAATCGGCGTTCGCCGAGGCGTGCGCGGTGCTGACGCTGGCCCGGCGCGACGCGAGCCTGCACCTCGGACGCGAGGTCGCCACCCTCCTGCCCGCACTCGGGATGCCCGACGGCCGATTCGTCGCCGCACTGGTGCCTCGTGGCCAGGCCGGGCCGTCGGGAAGCGAGGATGTGGAGTTCCGGGTGGCGCTCAACGTCGGCCTCGAGGAGCGTCCGCTGTCACGCGTGGCATCGGGCGGCGAGCTCTCGCGCGTGATGCTGGTACTGAAGACAGTCCTGTCGCAGCTCGACCACGTTCCGACGCTGGTGTTCGACGAGGTCGACAGCGGCATCGGCGGCACGGTGGCGCTCCAGGTGGGTGACGCCCTGCGCGGACTGTCGAGCCACCACCAGGTGTTCGTGGTGACGCACCTGGCGCAGATCGCAGCGCGCGCCCACCATCACATCGTGGTGGCCAAGGGCGCCAGGGAGGGGGTGTCCACCGCCGACATCGAGGTGGTGGAGGGCGAGCGGCGCGTGGAAGAGGTGGCCCGCATGCTCGGCGGCGATCCCGGGCGCACCGTCAGCCGCGCGCACGCGCGGGAGTTGCTCCTGGAGGCCGCCGGCGAGGCCCGGTCGCCGCGGGCCCGTCCGCGCGCGGCCCCAGCCGAGGGTGGCCGCCGCCGTCGCACGCCCTAACGAGGCGTGGCGGCGCGGAGCCCGGTGGCTCCCGCAAAGGCACGGTACAGCCGGATGCCGACGCTGGTGACGAAGCTCTTGTCCACGCCGCGGCCCCCGAGCACCTGTTCATGCGTGAGCGAGACCTCCATCGGCCACGGGGACCGGCGGTGCGCATATCCGCGCAGGGTGGAGAAGGTCATCGCGAAACCAAGGCGCTGTTCGCGCTGCGCGGTTCCGAGGCCCAGCGTCGCGGGATCGAGCGTGCGCGTGGCACCGGTGAGGTCCTGCACGGTGATCGCGGCGCCGCTGTAGGTATCGGCAGGCACGTTCCGGTACCGCCACGACGCGCTGAAGGAGAATGACTCGTTGGGCACCCATCGCGGCGCGACCTCGACCTCCAGGAAGTCACCGGGAGTGCGCTGCACCTGCTGGAGTCGATAGAGCGCCGGGAACGGATCGTCCGGCGTGTCGGTGATCCGGCGTTCCTGGCTCGTGGCCATCTGCATGCCGTACCGCACCACGGTCGTGGCCCAGAATCGCGGCCCCACGATGAGGTCGAAGAACCCCCGGAACTCGAGGTCGCGTTGCCGATCGCCGGTGCCGACGTCCACGAAGTCATTGGGAGAATCGAGCTGCGCGGTGGGGAGGCGAACGATCGCCGCGGCCGCCACACGGGCGCCGAGCCGACGGGGGGTCGGCGCGTCGCCGTAGGGCGACCCCGACGTGTCGAGCAGCAGGACCTTCGCCCCGATCTCGATGTCGCCGAGGTGGCTGTGCTCGATGTTGTCGAGCGGAACGGCGACGATGCCATACGACGAGTCCGTGAGCAGGCGCTGCAGGTCGGCGTATGCGACCGGGGGGGCCGGGACCGGCCGGTCACCGATCCAGGCTCCCGCGGTGGCCGCGCCGAGGAAGCTGTCGAACTGCCCGCTCAGGGTTCCGAGTTGCGCGTCGACCGCGTTGCTGAGGGTGGTGCCGGCAATGGGTGCGAACGGCGCCCCGTTCACGGTGCTGGTGCCATACAGCGCCGCCACCGCATCGGCGGCCTGGCCGGCGCGCGTGACCAGCTCCGCCGCCGCATTCCGGTCGGCGTTCACCGAGGCGCAGGTCGGGTCGCTGCTCCCCTGGCAACGGGCGAGCTCACTCTGAAGGAATGTCGCCGCCGACTGCAGCTCGGTGACCACCTGCTCGTTCCGGGTTCGCGCCCCGGCGACCGACCACGCCGGGTTGAGCCCGATCGTGCCCTCCGGCCCGTTCGGGTTGGGCCGGACGAAGACCTCCACGCGGTTCTTGATGTACGGGATCGTCGCCCCGATGGAGACGCGCCGGTTGATCCCGTAGTCGAGCGTGATCGGCGTGGTATACGCGGTGTGCTCGATGCGCATGCTCAGGCGGCCGAGCGACAGCGGCGGTTGGGTGAGTCCGGTCAGCGTCTGGAGCGGGGACGTCAGGAGCGAGGCGGCCTCGAAGACGGAAGGCCCCAGGCTGTCCCTCGTGAAGTCCGCCCCTAACGACTCGACGCCACTCCCGGTCCGGCGGAATCGCTCATTGGCATGACTCCAGGCCGTGGAGATGCCGGCGCGCAGCACGCCGGCGGGAACGATCGTGGCGTCCTCCCACGGCCCGAGCACGCGCTGGGCGCGGACGTCGCCCGGCAGCGTCACCGTGACGGCGACACAGGCCACCAGCGCCCCGGTCCTGCATCGGGGGCGCAGCACGCGCCAGCGGCGTCCGTTGTACTTCGACGGCGACACGGTAAGTTGCGATGCTCGAATCAGGTGGGACGCGCGCTCCTGGCGCGCCGGGCGACGCCGGCGACGGGCTGCCGGCGGTGACAACGAAACTAACCGCATGCTCTTATCCACGCCGATCCCGGCGGTTCCATGGCAGATCACCGGCAATCACTGGATTGCCCTGCCGTGCATCCATCCGGCCGACGGCGCCATCCACGCCATCGGCGTGCTGCATCGCGGCTCGCGCTCCGCGGTTGAACTCGCCGGGAGCGCGGACTTCGCGAACGGCCGCGGGGCGCCGCTGGCCCGTCCCGTGCTCGAGCTCGATGGTGCGTCGCTGGATCTCGACGGAGCCTCGCTGGTCTGGGAACGCGTGTCCGGCTGGATCCCGACGTTCACGGCCACGATCGGCTCACTGGTGGTGCGGGCGACGATCTTCGCGCCGTACGGCCGGGACGCCGACACCGCGGGCGTGGTGTACGCGATCGTGGTCGAGAACCGGGGGAGTGCGGACGTCCGCCTCACCATCGGACTCGAAGGCGTCCTCGGACACCGCCAGCTGCGCGTGCGGACCGCGCGGGCCTTCGAGGACGGCCATGTCGTGCAACGCGGGGACGGCGACGCGGTGGTGCTGCGGGGCAGCGCGTTGCCCGGTCTCGTCGCCCTCGCCATCGGCGCCGACGGCGAGGCGGCGATCGACGTGCCGGATTCCGGGACGGCCGGCGGACGGTATCGCATCCAACGAAGCGTTCGCGCCCCTGCGGGTGGCCAGGCGGAAGCGGCGTTCTACCTGGCGGTCGGCCCCGAGGGCGACGGCGCCGAGGCGACGGCGGCGGTGATGCGGCGCCGGGGGTGGCGCTCACTCCTCGCCGCGACGCGCGACGCCATCCGGAGCCTGGAGCAGAGCACCGGGCAGGAGGCGATCGACGGCCTCCTCAACCGGAATCTGTTGCTCGCCTACTTCTTCGGCGTGGGTCGCGCCCTCGATGACGCGCATTTCTATATCGTGCGCACGCGAGCGCCATGGCACTCGCGCGGCGTGACGGTGCGCGAGTGGGAAGCGCTCATGTGGACGCTGCCGGCGGTCCAGCTCGCCGATCCCTCGCTGGCGCGCGAGCTGCTCCTGCGCATGTGCGAGCTGCACGGCTACGCGCCGGGGAGCGGCGTCCGGTATTTCGACGGCACCCTCTTCGAGCCGGGGTTCTGCCTGGAGGGGGCCGCCGCGTATGCGCTCGCGACCGACAGGTACATTCGCGAGACGGGCGACGACCAGATCGTGGAGGAGCCGATCCTGGCGGACACGCTGTATGCGTCGAGCGACGACATCGCGGCGCGGCGGCACGACCAGGTGCCGTTGTTCTCCACCGAGGTGACACCGTCGGGACGTCCGGTGGCGTTTCCGTACACCCTCCACGCCAACGCCGCCGCCGCGCAGGCGCTCGACGTCTTCCGGCGCACGCTCGACGAGGAAACTGCGCGCGAGGTGCAGGACCCCGAGGCGGTGCGCGCGGCCCTGCGCCGCCACTTCGCCAAGGACCTCGACGGGAAGTCGATCTTTCTCTCGGCGATCAACCTGGCAGGAGAGGCCGTCGCCGACGACGACCCGCTGGTGTCGGTGCTGTGGCTGCCACTCTATGACATGCTGGACCGGGCAGATTCGGCGTACCGGCGCACGGTGCGCAGCCTCGACCTCTCACCGCACTATTTCGTGCAGCAATGCGCCCGCCTGATGGGTCCCGACGCGAAAGAGGTGATGCAGTGGCTGCGCCGGGCGCCGCTCCACCTGGGGCTTGCCGCCGAGGAGGTGGACGCCGAGGGGCGGGCGACAAGCAACGGCACCGACGCGGCACTGGCCGGGTTGGCGGCGTACACGGTGTGGTACGCGGTGCACGCACTCGGCGTCGCTCCGTGAGCAGCGCGGACGCCGCGGCGCTTTTCGCGCGGTCGTTCGGCCGGGACCCGGAAGTGGTCGCATCGGCGCCGGGACGGGCCAACCTGCTCGGCGAGCATACCGATTACAACGGCGGCGACGTGCTGCCGATGGCGATTGCGGTCCGCACCTGGGTCGCGGTGGCCCGCGCCACCGGCGATACCTCGCGCGTCGTCACTTCGGCGGTCGCTGATGCGCCCGCGCTCTTCGGGGTTCGTGCCTACCGGCGTGGTGGGGGATGGCACGACTACGTGACCGCGGCACTCGCCGCCCTGGTTCGTCGAGGCGTCGACGTTCCCGAGCTTGACATTGCGATCTGGGGCGAGGTGCCACAGGGCGCCGGGCTTTCGTCGTCGGCCGCCCTCGAGGTGGCGACGGTGTGGGCCGCGTGCGCCCTCGCTGGCGAGCCGCTGGACCCGCTGCGGGCGGCGCGCGACGCGCATGTCGCGGAACACGACCTCGTCGGGGTGCCGTGTGGCATCATGGACCAGTTCGCGAGCGCGCTGGGCCGGAGTGGACACGCCGTGCACGTCCGCTGCGACGAGGAGCGCGTCGCACTGGTCCCGTTCTCGCAATCGGTGCTGATCTTCGACACCGTCACGCCGCGGCGCCTGCGCGCTTCAGCGTACGCGCAGCGGCGCGCCGAGTGCGAGGCGGCGCTCGAGCAGGTGCGGGCGCGACATCCCGGGGTTCGCTGGCTCGCTCGCGCAACGCCCGGGATGCTGGCGGACAGCGACCTCTCCGAGGTCCTCCGACGCCGGGCGACGCACGTTGTCGAGGAGACGGCGCGAGTCGCACGGGCCGTCGAGGCGTTGCGCAACGGGGCAGTGCTTCCCGGCGAACTTGTCACCGCAAGCCATGCGTCGTTGCGTACGCTGTTCGAGTGCTCGACGCCGGAGCTGGACTGGTTCGTGGAGCGCGCTGCGGCGGCACCGGGCATCGATGGGGCGCGGCTGACGGGCGCAGGCTGGGGCGGGTGCGCCATCGCAGTGGCCAGGACGGGGCGCTGCGAGGGTTCGCCGAGCGAGCGATCGTGCAGAATATCGCGACGCCTTCGGCCGCGATGCCCGCTGGTGGGTGACCACCGCGGCCGACGGCGCGTCGGTAGAGGTCGACGTCCATGCCGGCCGGGGCGGGAGCTGCGCCTTCGGCCTGACCCGTTTGCCTTGTCGCCACTCGCGGCGGGTCGCTATACTTGGCCGCACGCGGGAATAGCTCAGTTGGTAGAGCACAACCTTGCCAAGGTTGGGGTCGCGGGTTCGAGTCCCGTTTCCCGCTCTGTCACGACCGACGGGAGATGTGAGACGGGAGTCGGGGCCGGCAGCATCCGCGACGGCCTCCTCCGGTCCATCATCTCCCGTTGCGCATTGGCGAGGGTGGCGAAACGGTAGACGCGGGGGACTTAAAATCCCCTCCGGGTAACCGGGTGCGGGTTCGAGTCCCGCCCCTCGCACTGCCTGACGAGTCTTTCGCGTTAGGCTCTCCCGGCGCGGTCGGCGCGTCGCATCGGCACGCGCCGCATCGGCACGCGGCCCCGCGGCAGCGGCGCGACCGCCGGGTGGCCCGCATGCCCATGTGGGCCATCACCACCGGACTGCCGCGGGCAGCGATCCACTGCACTGTCGTTCGCCGGCACGCCGACGTGACGGCGGTGTGACGAAGTCGCGTATGGTGGGGGCATCGACCGCCTCCCACGCCCACGCCCATGCACCGTCTCGAGAACGCCATGCCCGCACACCTGCCACGCCATGGCGTGCGCAACCGCCCGCGTCGCCGTCCCCGCCTGGCCGCGCTGGTGGCGGTCGCTCCAGCGCTCCTCGCCGCCGTGTCCCACGACGGACCACGGCGGCCATCGACGAGCCCCGCGGACTGCACGAACGACACCTGGTCGGCACCCGTGGCGCTTGCGAGCGGCCCCGGCACGTCGCAACTCGTGCGCCTGCCGTCGGTCGCGCCATTCGGCGACGGCTTCGTCGTCGTCGGCAACCGGCAGCGATCGCTGCAGGTCGCGGGCAGGACGGGCGACGACGACCCGTCGCTCCCACTCTTCATCGGGTTTCGCGCGGGCGCGAACGGCACGGTGTCGGCGCTTCCGCAGCCCGCGGCTCCGGTGGAGCCAGTCCTCCCGCGCATCGGGACTGCTCCCGACGGCCGCCTTCACCTGCTCTGGTTCGAACCGGATTCCGGCGACCGTGGGACGTTTCCGCCGCGGGCCGGCGGGGCAGGGACGTTCCAGGAACTGTCGTGGACAGGGAGCGCATGGTCGACGCCGCGGCGGCTGTTCACGGCGTCGCAGGTTCGATGGGACGACTTCGCGGGTTCGGACATCGTGGAAGCCGGCCTCGGCCTCCTCTTTGCCGTCGGGGCGAGCCGGGTCGTGGGTGCACGCACGGGTGATGCGATCGTGCTTGGACAGATCCTCGGGGACTCCATCGCAATCCACGGCGTGCCGGCAGGCGGCGGGATGGCACCGGCGTACGTGTCGGTCGCGGCGACGATGTCCGGGGACATCGTGATCGCGTTCCTGGGTGAGGGCGGTGGCGCTTCCGGGGCGGCGCCCCTGGTGGTGCGGTCCAGCGACGCCGGGCGCAGCTGGAGCACACCGTCGCCGCTGCCGAACGATCCGCCAGCCGAGTCCTTCAGCATCAGGGTGCTGACCGCGCCCGATTCCACGATGTACGCAGTCTGGACGCAAAGCCCAGGTGGTTCCGCGTTCGCGTCCAGCATCAGGGCGGTGGCGTCACGGGACGGAGGAAGAAGCTGGACACCGCCGACGGACTTCCGCGCCGGACATCTCATCTATGAACCACGGGTGGCCGTCGACCGGTGCGGCACCATTCACGTCATCTACAGCACTGTTGGCGACTCCGGCGTCGCGCGCATGGGACACCTCACCCTGACGCGCGGACGCTGGCACGATGACGCCCCCCTGCCGGCCGCTGTTCCGAATCTCGACCCGGCGCTCACCCGGCTTGCCGACTCCAGTCTCGTCCTGGTCTGGAGCCAGGCGGACTCCGCGACCCGGGAAATGTTCAAGGAGCAGGGACTGGTGCGATTCGGTCCGGACATGATGCGCCGGTTGCCGCGACCACCACGCTTCGAGACGGTCTACTCGATCCTGGCTGCCCCCCGCAACCGTCGCGCGCCACCACCCTGACTCGACCCTGCGGGAGGATACTCCCGACAGGCGCAGGCGATACCGGGCGCCGCGCTTCCCTCCGTGCTCCTCGCGCGTTGACGCCGGACTGCGTGCGCGGTTCGCGGCATCCCACATCGCTTCCTCACTGAGGAGGGTATCGCCATGAGTCCGCTGTTACGCCGGACGCCGTACACGCTGTGCCTGCTCGCGATCCTGACAGGGTGCGTCGCCGACGACCCGTCGGGACCGGCGCCACCAGGCACCCTGCAGCTGCCGGTGCTCGACCGAACCGCCCGCACAGTGAGCGGCCGGCGCGCCGTGCCGTTCATGCTCGCTGCCATGCGCGCCCGCGCCGCGCAGGATCCGCAGTTCGCCCGGACAGGCGCGGCGTCGATGGCGCGCCTCGAGTCGATCGCCGGGCTGCGCACCGGGCCGGTGGCCCTCGACGTCGCACTGGATCCCGGCGCCGACTGGTGGACACGCAAGAGTACGACGATCTCGGGCGGAAGTGGCGGAGGATCGATTGCCGCGGAGTTCGGCTGGAACGTCGACGATGCCTGGGGGGCGGCGCAGAACATGATCTGGACCGTCATGGATGGGTCCATCCAGGTCGCCGAGAACTCGTTCGAGGACAAGGTCTCCGCCGACATGCTGGGCGCCAGCACGCGCGAGCTCTACTCGTACCACTCCTTCAGCGTGGCTCAGCAGGGCACCTGCGTCTGGCTGAAGGGACACACGATCCACTCGATCAACCGACCGATCCTCATCTTCAACCACTGGCTGCGCACGGACTCCTATGACAACGGGCACAATCCGTGTACCCCCGCGGGGGGCGGCGGCGGCACCAGCGAACCCTTCGATCCCTCGAACGTCGTCTGCTACGAGGAGTGGCTCGTGTGGGACGGCGCCGAGGTGTACCTCGGCGACATCTGCTGGTACGTCAGCGGCAACATGACCTGAGTTGCGAGTGACAATCCCCAACCGTGGAGAAGACCCGGATGAAGTGCATCACCCTGTCCCGGCTGGCGACATTCGCCGCCCTCGTCCTGCTGTCCACGTCCGCCGCAGCACAGGAGGCGCCGGCCTCCGTCGAAGTCACCCTCGTCGCCGCGCCGGGTCTCCCGTCGGGGGCGCCGACCCTCGTCATGCACCGGCGTCAGGCGCGTCCGCGTGACGTCGTGCTCCTCGATCTCGCACGCGCCACGCCCGAGGACCTGGCCGCGTCGCTCACACTGCTGGCGACGCTGCGCGCCCAGTTCGGCGACGTTCCAAGCACCGACGTGCAGGCCGTGCCGGGCACGTTCACGCCGTCGCCGGCGTTCCCGCAGACGGATCGTCCGCGCCTCGCCGGCTACCTGCGCTCGCTCGGCAGCGCACCGCCGCGCCGCCTCGAGCAACTCGGTGCGGCGCCCGCCATCACGGTGAGCGTCCCGGGCCTGCGCGTGCGTCGCGCCGCGGGTCCCCGTTGAACGAAGGGGCGGCCGGGGATCCGCGCCCGGCCGCCCCCGATCGCGCGGGACGATCAGTGTCCCGCGCGCCGAACTCCGACAGCGACGTTGTTCACTGCGCGATGCCGCGCACGGTGGGGTACTTGATGCCGAGCTGCTCCAGGTACGTCTTGAACCGGCTCGGGTCGTAGTAGAACTGTTTCATCAGCGGGCGATACTTCTCCATGATGTCGGCGTTCAGCCAAATGGCCGGCTTGTCGTTGGGCCCGATGAACGCCTTGTACTTCATTTCCTTCGTCTGGACGTTGTTGAAGTAGTCCCAGGCATCGGTGATGTCCCTGGGCGTGAGGAGCAGGTCGAGCAGTGTCAGCGCCTGCACCTTCGCCCCGGCCACCGCGCCCTTGTGGGCGATGGGCGTCGCCATCGAGATGCCGTTGGCCCAGTTGTGCCCGGGCAGCCCCGGGATGTTCGAGGGATAGCGCAGCGTCACCGTCGGCATGTTCCACGAGACGTCGCCGATGTCGTCGGAGCCGCCGCCGGTGAATCGCGCCATGTCGACGGGGCCGCCGATGGAGTCGATCGAGGTGGCGAGCCCCTCCTCGCGCGCGCCCAGCTCGTGCTGGATGCCGCGCGCCAGCAGGTTGTCGGCGTCGTTCCACGTGGGCAGGCCGACCCGGGTGATGTTGCGGTAGGTGACCTCGGCGATGGTCTTGTTGAAATGGCCCGACCACGCCGAACCGAGGATGATCGTCGAGTCCAGCGTGGCACCGGTCATCAGCGAGGCGCCCTTCGCCATGTCCTTGGCCGCCTCGAACATGGCCATCGTGTGCTCGTAGTCGCGCTCGCGGAAATAGAACCAGATCGACGCCGTGGCGGGCACCACGTTGGGCTGGTCGCCGCCGTCGGGAATGACGTAGTGCGAGCGCTGCGGGATCTCCATGTGCTCCCGGTGGAATTCCCACGCCTGCGCCATCAGCATCACCGCGTCGAGCGCCGACTTGCCGCGCCACGGCGCGCCGGCGGCGTGCGCCGTCTGGCCGCGGAACTTGAAGAGCACCGACAGCAGCGCGTTGGAGCCGGACTGCCCCCACGAGACGCCGAGGTTGTTCCCGACGTGCGTGAACAGGCAGACATCGACGTCGGAGAACAGGCCGGCGCGCACGAAGTAGGCCTTGGACGCGACCTGCTCCTCGGCGACCCCGGGCCAGATCTTCAGCGTGCCGGCGATGTGCTCGCGCTCCATGAGCTCCTTGACCACGAGCGCAGCGGCGATGTTGACCGCCTGGCCGGAGTTGTGCCCCTCGCCGTGCCCCGGCGCCCCACCCACGACCGCCTCGTGGAAGCCGACCGCCGGCTTCTGGCTCGACTGTGGAATGCCATCGATGTCGGAGCCTAACGCGATGACCGGCTTGCCCGAGCCCCAGGTGGCGACCCATGCCGTCGGGATGCCGGCGTAGCCCCGCTGCACGGTGAACCCGTTCTGCTCCAGCAGGCCGGTGAGGTACTTCGACGTCTCGACCTCCTGCATGCCGAGCTCGCCGAACGAGAAGATCTGGTCGATGATCTCCTGCACCAGCTTGGCGCGCCCGTCGACCTTGGCGAGCGCCTCGACCTTCAGCTTCTCCAGGCGTGGATCGGCGGCGGGGCTGCGCTGGGCGGGGACGCCCGCGGGCAGCCCGACGAGGAGCGCGGCCAGCAGCGGCCACGCGAAGCGGCGTGCCTTCGACATCTTGTCACTCCGGGATGGAGGCGGGGCGCGGCGCGCGCGTCCCGCGGTGGGGGCTCGGGCGGACCGGCAGAGTCCGCCTCGGGTGGTGCGGATTCTAGGTCGGGAGATCCGCACGGGCAACGCGCTGCGCCGGCCCGTCAGCGTTTCGCTGACCGTCAGTTCGGCGCGAGTCCCGCGTGCGTGGGACCACCATCCGATTGCCGCGCGCCGCGCGACGAGATGGGGCTCGTCCCCCCCTTCACGGAATCGGTGGGCGGCGCGACCGGCGTCGACGGCGAACCGTCGTCGCTCGTGGCGCGCGGCAGGGCGGTCGCCGACGGCCGCTCCCGATGCGGCAGGGCCAGCGTTCCGCTGGCGAGGAGCCACTGCGCCACGAACGCGCCGCCCACGGTGACGCCAACCAGGGCGATCAAGACGGCGGCGCGCCGGGCGAGTCGCAGTCGGCTCGACCGCCGCTCTTCCCGCGCCAGGAGTGCGAACGCGTCCTCCACGTCGGGGGCCACCGGCGCCCGGAGGAACGCGTACGCCGCGGTGCGCGGTGCGACGGATTCTTCCGGGGTGTTCAGGCTGAAGGCGAATCGGCCCGACTCCGTCGGAGACGGCGCCGGATCATCGCGTCGAGGCACCCGGACGGCGGACGGCGACCGCGACGGCGCGACGGGCGGAAGGGAGGGCCGGCTTGACCACGGTTCCACGGTGTCCGCGAACCGGCGCTCACCGCGGGGCGTGGGGGAACTGTCGGCCGGCGCCGGACCATCGCTCCACCATCCGCCTCCGAGGGCAATCGACGCGTGGCTGACCGGAAACCACTCCGGTGTTTCCGGTGGTGGCAGGTCGGCCGGGCCCTTCGGCAGCGGAACCAGCGAGAGCTCCACCTCGAGATCGGTGCGCACCACCGGACGCGCGGCGCGCGGCGGCTCCACCGTCCCGGACTGGTGCCGCTCGCGGGCGCAGACGCACCCGGTGGCGACCTCGAGGTCGATGATGCGCCTGTCACCGTCGGGACCGCGGTGCGAGACCGCCCCGAGCGTTACCGGTGCCGCCTCGCGCAACTCGGCGCCGGTTTCCGTCGCCAGCAGCGAGGCCACCGGCACGCCGCCCGGTTGCGACGCATAACGAGACCGGTCCGGAGGAATCGACGCATCGAACCAGTCGGGCTGCTGGTCCGGCACCACGCCGGCGTCCACGAGGCGCCCCAGCAGCACCTCGGGAAAGACGCACTCATCGACGTCCGGGGCGCTGGCGCCTGGACACCGCCCCGCGTAGGTCACATGCACCTCGCGGTCGGCGAAGGCAGCGCGCAGGTAGCGCGCCGTCGCCACCGGTGGCGCCACCCCCGTCCAGCAGTCCGTCGCGGCGGGGGCTTCCTCGCGGAGAGCCTCGACCACGAACGGGCAGTGAGCGACGACGGCTGGTTCCATGCCGCCCTGCCGCGCCGCGTCGACGACGCGCATGGCGAGCAGCTCCTCTCCCCAGCTCACCGGCGCCACGAAGTCGTACCCGACCTCCAGGCAGGCGCGGGCGACCTGCGTTGGCGTGGCCGGTCGCGCCGCGAGAACGGCGTCGTTGCCGAGTACGATGGCCCGTAGGCCCTGGGGCGTGATCGATGGCATGGGGCGGACACGCTGGATGACCGGCCGCTGCAGGAAAGCTACTCAGCCCTGCGCAGATTGACAGAGCATGCCTCGATTGCGCGCACCTGTCAGCACGACGGAGCCGCGGCTACAATTGTCGCCATGATCGACGTCGTCGCCGTGGCGGCCGAACTCCTGGCCATCGACTCGTCCAGCGGCAGTGAAGGCCGCATCATCGACTACGTCTCCCGGTGGCTCGTGGCGCGCGGCTGGAACGTCACCGTGCAGGAAGTCACGCCGGGACGCGGCAACGTCTGGGCCTCGCGGGCGGGCGGTGGGGTCACGATGTCGACGCACCTCGATACCGTCCCGCCGTATGTCCCGCCCCGTGTCGAGGGCTCGCGGCTCTGCGGCCGGGGCGCCTGCGACGCCAAGGGCATCCTCGCCGCCATGCTCGCCGCCGCCGACAACCTCGCGACGTCGGGCGAGGAACGCGTCGACCTCCTGCTCGTCGTCGGCGAGGAGCAGGGGTCCGACGGGGCACGGGCGGCCAACCGGCTGCCGGCAACGAGCCGGTTCCTCATCAATGGCGAGCCGACGGAGAGCAAGCTGGCACTCGGCGCCAAGGGTTCCCTCCGCGTGACGCTGCGGACGCGTGGGCGTGAGGCGCACTCGGCTTATCCCCAGCTCGGCCGGTCGGCCATCGAGCCGATGCTGGCGCTTCTCCCGACCCTCGACCAGGTGAAGTTGCCAACCGACGCCAGGCTCGGCGACTCGACCGTCAACCTCGGCGTGATTCGCGGCGGCACCGAGGCGAACATCATCCCGGGCAGCTGTGAAGCGCAGCTCATGTTCCGCCTCGTTGGCGACGTTGATGTCATCAAGGAGCGCCTGGAGCGATGGGTGGCGGGTCGCGCGGAGGTCACCTACGGCTCGTACATCCCGCCGCAGCTCTTCCACACCATTCCCGGCTTCGAGACCACGGCCGTCTCGTATACGACGGACATCCCGCTGCTCGACCACTGGGGAACGCCCCTCCTGTTCGGGCCAGGGTCGATCCTCGTGGCGCACACGCCCGACGAATACATCGACCTCGACGAGCTTCGCGGCGCGGTCGGGGCGTACGAGCGCCTGGTGCGGGCGCTGCTCTCGTCATGAACCCCGGCGCGGCGCAGCGCGGAAGCCGTCGCTGGCCGGTCGCGATCCTTGGGGCGACCGGGGCGGTGGGGCAGACCTTCATCCGGAGACTGGTCGGGCATCCGTGGTTCGAGATTGCGGAACTGGCGGCGTCGGAGCGCTCGGCAGGGAAGCCATTCCGAGAGGTCTGCCACTGGCTGGAGGGTGAGCTGCCGGCTGCGCTCGCGACGCGCACCGTCGTGCCGTGCGAGCCCGGCGCGGTGCGGTCACCGGTCGTCTTCTCGGCGCTCGATGCCGCCGTCGCCGGAGAGGTCGAGGGCGAGTTTGCGCGTGCCGGTGCCATGGTGCTGAGCAATGCGAAGAACTACCGCATGGACACCGACGTTCCGCTCCTCATCCCGGAGGTCAACGCGCCGCACCTCGGGCTCATCGAGGTGCAGCGGCGAGAACGGGGGTGGCGCGGTGCGATCGTCACCAACCCGAACTGCGCCGCCACGGTCGCCACGATGGCCCTCGCGCCCCTGCATGAGGCCTTCGGCGTGCGGCAGGTGTTCGTCGTCACGATGCAGGCGGTCTCGGGCGCGGGATACCCGGGCGTCGCCTCGCTGGACATCCTCGGCAGCGTCATCCCCTATATCGGGGACGAGGAGCCGAAGATCGAGCGCGAGATCGCGAAGATGCTTGGCAGCATGGACGGCAACCGGGTGCATCCCGCGCCGCTCAGCGTCAGCGCCCATGCCAACCGCGTTCCCGTGGAGCACGGGCACCTCGTTTGCCTGTCGGTGGAGCTCGAGCGCAAGGCCGACATCGACGAGGTGCGGGACAGGGTGCGCCGCTGGACCGGGTGCGCCGCCTCACGCGGGCTCCCGGCGTCGCCGGTGCATCCCCTCGTCGTCACCGATGCGCCCGACCGGCCGCAGACGCGACGTGACGTCGCGGCGGGGAACGGCATGACCGTGACCGTCGGCCGGATTCGCGAGGATCCGCTGTTCGACGTGAAGCTGGTGGCGCTGGGCCACAACACCGTGCGCGGCGCGGCCGGTGGGTCGGTGCTCAACGCGGAGCTGATCGCGGCACAGGGTCTGCTCGAACCCGCATGATCGTCGTCAAGTTCGGTGGTACGTCGGTGGGCGATGCCGCGGCAATCCGGCGCGCCGCCGGCATCGTGCGCAGCCGCCTGCCGCGAAAGCCGGTGGTGGTGGTCTCGGCGCTCGGCGGCACCACCAACGCGTTGCTGGCGCTGGCGGAGCAGGCGGCACAGGGCCAGCTCATCGCCGCGCTGCGCGGCGTGGAGACGCTGCGCGACAGGCACCTGTCGCTCGCCGACGAACTCCTCGGCAGCGTCGCCGCCGACGTCACCGGCGACCTGGCATCGACGTTCGACGAGCTGGCGAGCCTGGCGGAGGCGCTCTCCGTGCTCGGGCACATGACGCCACGGAGCCTCGATGCGGTGACGGCGAAAGGTGAGCTGCTGTCGTCGCGCATCGTCGTCGCCGCGTTCCGTGCCCTCGACCTTCCCGCCGACCTCGTGGACGCGTCGCAGGTCATGATCACCGGCGACCAGTTCGGCAAGGCCGAGCCGCGCACCGAGCGCATCGCCGAGTCGGCGCAGCGCGTGTTCCGGCCGCTGGTGGAGCAGGGGCGGGTGCCGGTGGTGGGCGGCTACGTCGGCGCGACCGAGCAGGGCATCGTGACGACGCTGGGGCGCGGCGGGAGCGACTTCAGCGCCGCCCTGTTCGGGGCCGCGTTAGGCGCCGACGCCATCGAGGTCTGGACCGACGTCGACGGGATGCTCACCGCCGACCCGCGGGTGGTGCGCGGGGCCCGGCTGATCGAGCGCATCCGGTTCGACGAGGCCAGCGAGCTGGCCTCGTTCGGGGCCAAGGTGCTCCACCCGAGCACGATCGTGCCGGCGGTGCGGCTCGGGATCCCGGTGTGGGTGCTGAACGCGCGGCGCCCCGACGGGCCCGGGACGCGGATCACCTTCGACGCGCCGGTGCGCGACGTCACCGCGATCGCCGGCAAGGAGGGCGTCACCGTCATCAAGGTGCGCTCGCCGCGGATGCTGCTGGCCCACGGCTTCCTGCGCAGCATCTTCGAGATCTTCGACAGGCACCGCACGTCGGTCGATGTCGTGGCGACCTCGGAAATCAGCGTGAGCCTCACCGTCGATGACGCCCGACACCTCGACTCGCTGGTGGTGGACCTGATGCAGCTCGGCGATGTCTCGGTGGAGCGCAATCGCGGCATCGTGGCCCTGGTCGGTGCCGGGCTCGGGGCCAGCACCAGCGCGATGTCCCGCGCACTGGCGGCGCTGGGTCCGGTGCACGTCCACATGCTGTCCCTGAGCGCCAGCGGCATCAACCTCACCATGCTCGTCGACGCCGACCAGGTCACGCCGGCGATGCAGTCGCTGCACGAGGCGTTCTTTCCACCGGCGGGGAGGTGACCCGGTGCGCATCGCGATCATCGGAGACGGAAAGATGGGACGCGCCATCGCCACGCTCGCGCCGGAGCGCGGACACGTGGTGGCGGCCATCCTTGGCGAGGGTGAGAACGCCGGCGGCGCCGCGATCACTCGCGAGCGTCTCGGCGACCCCGAGGTCGCCCTGGAGTTCACCGAACCCGGCGCCGCCGTGCCCAACCTGCTCGCCTGCATCGCGGCGGGGATCCCGGTGGTGACGGGCACCACCGGATGGTATGCGGAGCTGGAGCGGGTCGCGACCGAGGTCCGCCGCCGGGAGGGCGCCCTGTTGTGGGCGCCGAACTTCTCCATCGGCGTGGCGCTGCTGTCGATGGCCGCGGAAGCGCTCGCGCGCGGCGTGGCGCGGAGTCCCGGTTTCGATGCGCACATCATCGAGACCCACCACGCCGCCAAGAAGGACGCCCCGTCGGGCACCGCGGCGGCGCTCGCCGGCGTGCTCGCCAGTGCGCTCGACCGCACGGTTCCGGTCACGAGTGTGCGCACGGGGTACGTTCCGGGCACGCACGAGGTCATCTTCGATGCGCCGTTCGAGCAACTGCGGCTCACCCACCTGGCACGCGACCGCCGGGTCTTCGCGGACGGCGCGTTGCACGCCGCCGAGTGGTTGCGCGGGCGCCACGGAATATTCACCATGCGCGATGTCGTACGGTTGACGGAGGAGGGCAGGGCATGAACTCTCGCCAGCTGCGTGGATGCGGCACCGCGCTCGCCACGCCGTTCCGGCGCGATGGCGCCGTGGATGAGGCGGCGCTGCGCCGATTCGTCGAATGGCAGCTTGCCGAAGGGATCCACTTCGTGGTCCCGTGCGGCTCGACCGGGGAAGCGGCGACGATGACGCTCGCCGAGCAGCGTCGCGTCGTGGAGATCACGGTGGAGGCCGTCGCCGGCAGGGTGCCGGTGGTTGCCGGCGCCGGTTCCAACGACACCGCCAAGGCCGTCGCCCAATCACGGGAGATGCGCGCCGCCGGTGCGACGCACCTGCTCCACGTCTCACCGATGTACAACAAGCCGCCGCAGCGCGGCATCCTCGCCCATTTCCGCGCCATCACCGACGCGGTGGACCTCCCGGTGGTGGTCTACAACGTGCCCGGCCGGACCGGCAGCAATATCGAGGCGAAGACGACCCTCGAACTTGCGAAGATCCCGAGCGTTGTGGCGGTGAAGGAGGCGTCGGGGATGCTCGGCCAGATCGCCGAGATCATCCGCGAGCGCCCGCCCGGGTTCTCGGTGCTCTCCGGGGACGACGCCCTGACGCTGGCCGTGATGGCGCTCGGTGGCGAGGGCGTCATCTCGGTCACCAGCAATGCCACCCCGAAGGCGATGGCGGGCCTCGTCGATGCCTGTGCGGCCGGCGACCTGGCGGCCGCGCGCACGCTGCACCGGAAGCTGCAGCCGTGGATGACCGCCGCATTCGTCGAGTCGAATCCGGTTCCGCTGAAGGCCGCCCTGGCGATGCTCGGAATGGCCGAGAACGTCCTGCGACTCCCCCTGGTGCCCCTGGCGCCGGCGCACGAGACCACGGTGCGCGCCGCGCTCGTCGCCGCCGGAGCCCTCAAGTCGTGAGCGGAGACCGCTCGCTCGAGGTACGCGTCGAGGGACTGTACGCCGCCGCCGCCGAGTACGTCGACGCCGCCGACGCCCGGGACATCATCGACGCGCTGCTCGGCGCACTCGAGCGCGGCGAGGTGCGCAGCGCGCAGCGGGCGAGTGACGGACGGTGGCACGCCGTCCCCTGGGTCAAGCGGGGCATCCTGTGTGCGTTTCGCTACGGGCACGTCGTCGATCTCTCCCCCGATGCCGCAGGGGCGCACGGCGCGGCGTCCCCGTTCCGCTTCTTCGACAAGGACACGCTGCCGCATCGGTCGCTGCGACTGGAGGACGGTGTCCGTGTGGTGCCGGGCGGGACATCGATCCGTCGCGGCGCCTACGTCGCAGCCGGCGTGGTCTGCATGCCGCCGGTCTTCGTCAACGCGGGGGCCTGGGTCGGTGCCGGCACGATGCTCGATTCCCACGCCCTCGTCGGATCCTGCGCGCAGGTGGGCGCACGGGTCCACCTGAGCGCGGCCGCGCAGGTGGGAGGCGTCCTCGAGCCCGTCAACGCCGCGCCGGTGATCATCGAGGACGACGTCATCGTCGGGGGCAACTGCGGTGTCTACGAGGGAACCGTGGTGCGGGCGCGCGCGGTCCTCGCGTCAGGCACCATCCTGACCCGCGGCACGCCCGTGTACGACCTCGTGAAGGAAACCGTGTATCGGGCGACCGGCGACGCGCCGCTGGAGATCCCGGAGGCCGCGGTGGTGGTGCCGGGGGCGCGCGCCATCCGGTCCGGATGGGGAGCCGAACACGCGCTGTCGCTGCAGACGCCGGTGATCGTGAAGTACCGCGACGAGCGTACGGACCTTTCCACGGCCCTGGAATCGTGGCTCCGGTGACGCCGCCGATGGCCGGCCGCGTGGTCGTGCACGGGGAACTCGCGGTACCCGGGGACAAGTCGGTGTCGCATCGCGCCCTGATGCTCTCGGCGCTGGCGCGCGGCCGCTCGCGCATCCGCGGCCTGCTGCGCTCCGACGACATCGCGTCCACGGCGGGAGCGCTGCGCGCGATGGGGTTCCGGGTGCCGGACCTCGCCGATGACATGATGATCGAAGGGCTGGGGCTCGGCCCGGTCGCCGCGCCCGGCGGCCCCCTCGACTGCGGCAACTCGGGCACGACGACACGCCTGATGATGGGCGTGGCGGCGGCGCATCCGGGCACGGTCACCTTCATCGGCGACGCGAGCCTGAGCCGGCGCCCGATGCGGCGCGTCGCGCGTCCGCTCGAGCGCATGGGGGCACGCGTGGAGTTTGCCGGGGCTGCCGACGGGTTGCCGCTCACCGTCCACGGCGCCGCGCTGCGGCCCCTCGAGTGGGAGAGCGAGAGCGCCAGTGCACAGGTGAAGAGCGCGTTGCTGCTGGCAGGCACTCGCGGCGGCGTGGTGGTGCGGTTCCGGGAGCCGTACCGTTCGCGCGACCACACC
Source organism: uncultured Gemmatimonadaceae bacterium (assembly GCA_963761075.1). Lineage (GTDB taxonomy): Bacteria > Gemmatimonadota > Gemmatimonadetes > Gemmatimonadales > Gemmatimonadaceae > CAVXFN01. Next base: position 2,840,043 of record CAVXFN010000004.1, on the reverse strand, counting down.
GAGCGCATGCTCCGTGCGCAGGGCGTGTCCATCGGGGAGCACGACGGCTGGATCGTCCTCGAGCCGCCCGGGCACCTCACGCCCCTCGACTGCGACGTCCCGGGCGATCCCTCGGCGGCGGCATTTCCAGTGGCGTTAGGTGCCCTGGCCGGTGGCGGACGACTGGTCGTGCGCGGCGTGGGGCTGAACCCGGGGCGCACCGGCTTCCTCGACGTGCTGCGCCGCATGGGGGCGGACCTCGTCGTCCACGAGCGCCCGGCGTCGGGACCCGAACCGATCGGCGACATCGAGGTGACACCCGCGCCGTTGCGCGGGGTCGACGTCGGCGGGGACGCGATTCCCGCGCTCATCGACGAGATCCCGATGCTGGCCTGCATCGCCGCGCGTGCCGACGGCGTCACGACGATCCGGGACGCGTCGGAGCTGCGCGTCAAGGAGAGCGACCGGATCGCCGCCGTGGTGGCCAACCTGCGCGCGGTCGGTGCCGAGGCGGAGGAGCTCCCCGACGGGCTGGTCGTCACCGGGAGCGCGCGACCCCTCGCCGGGCACGTCGAGACCCACGGCGATCACCGGCTGGCGATGGCGTTCGGTGTGCTCGGTGCGGTGAGTGGGGGCGCCCTGGCGATCGATGACCCGGGCTGCGTGGCGGTCTCGTACCCGGCCTTCTGGAGGGACCTCGCCGGTGCCATCGCCTGACGAGGGTCGGCGGCAGCTCGTCGTGGCCATCGATGGGCCGGCGGCGTCGGGAAAGTCGTCGACGGCGCAGTGGGTGGCAGAGCGCCTCCGCCTGTGGCACGTCGATTCCGGCGCCCTGTATCGAGCGGCGACGGCGGCGATGCTGCGCACGGCCGTCGACCCGACGACATGGACCGCGGAGCAGGTGCTCGCGGCCGCGGACCGGGTGACGCTGGTGCCCGAGGGACTGTCGTTCGCACCGCGGCTCGACGGCGACGTCCTCGACGCCGAGTTGCGGGGAAGCGCGGTCACCGAGCACGTCGCGCGGGTGGCGCAGATGCCGCCGGTGCGGGCGTGGGTGAACGCCCGGGTGCGACAGGCCGCCAGCGAGCACGACGTGGTGGTCGACGGGCGCGACATGGGGACCGCCGTCTTTCCCGATGCCCAGCTCAAGGTGTACCTGGTGGCAGATCCCTGGGAGCGGGCCCGCCGCCGGCTGATCCAGCGGCTCCATCGGCGCCCCGCCGACGACGAGGTGGCCGAGGAAACGGAGCGCATTGTCCGTCGCGACGCGCTCGACGCCACCCAGTCGCTGCAGGCGCGTGATGCGATTCTTGTCGATACCACCTACCTCACGCAGCAGGAACAGGTCGAGCGGATCGTCGCCCTCGTTCGCGCCGTAACTCCGCGCGACGAGGCATCTTCGGCGGTTGAGAAAGCGGACGATCCAGGCTAGCTTTCCCGATTCCTCCTCCCGCTCGAAGCTCCCGTGTCACCCTGCCGGATGCGGCAGGGAAGGTGGCGTTTCCGGTGCGGCGGAATCAACCGACCCTCATTCCTCGGCGCGGCGAGGATAATCCGCGCACTGGAGAATTCCCCGATCATGTCAGAGACCGAAAGCGAAACCCCGACCGCCGTGACCGAGGCGCCAGCCTCGCCGGTGAGCACCGCTGCCACAAAGCGCGCCGAGCAGAAGGCGCAGCTGCGCCCCCTGGTCAACCGCCGCCCGGAACTCTACGACGAGGACGAATACTCGTCGGAGGAGTACGAGCGGATGATGGAGCTGTACAACGGTACGCTCGCATCGATCGACGAGGGCGAGATCGTGAAGTCCAAGGTCCTCGAGATCCGCGACAACCTCGTGGTGCTCGACATCGGCTTCAAGTCCGAGGGGAGCATCTCGCTCGAGGAATTCAAGGACATGCCCGACCTCAAGCCGGGCGACGAGGTGGAGGTCCTGCTCGAGCACCTGGAGGACCAGGAGGGCTCGGTCGTCCTCTCGAAGAAGAAGGCCGACTTCATGCGGGTCTGGGAGAAGATCCGCGTCGCGTACGAGTCCGACCAGCCGGTCGAGGGAACGCTCGTCAAGAAGATCAAGGGCGGTGTCGTCGTCGACCTGATGGGCGTCGACGCGTTCCTCCCCGGCTCGCAGATCGCGCTGCGTCGCGTGCCGAACATCGACGAGCTGCTCGGCCAGCGCTTCGCCTTCAAGATCATCAAGCTCAACAAGCGCCGCCGCAACATCGTCGTCTCGCGCCGCGTGATCCTCGAGGCCGAGCGCGCCGGCAAGCGCGAGAAGCTCATGAAGGAGCTGCAGAAGGACCAGGTGCGGAAGGGCGTGGTGAAGAACATCACCGACTTCGGCGCCTTCATCGACCTCGGCGGCGTCGACGGGCTGCTCCACATCACCGACATGTCGTGGGGCCGCATCTCGCACCCCTCGGAGATGGTGCAGATCGGCCAGGAGCTGGACGTCAAGGTCCTCGACATCGACTGGGAACGCGAGCGCATCTCGTTAGGGCTGAAGCAGCTGCAGCCGTATCCCTGGAAGGACGTCATCGCCAAGTACCCGGTCGGCACGCGCGTCACCGGCAAGGTCGTGTCGATCACGAACTACGGCGCGTTCATCGAGCTGGAGCCGGGCATCGAGGGGCTCGTCCACATCAGCGAGATGAGCTGGACGCGCAACGTCCGCCATCCCTCCAAGATCGTCTCCATCGGCGAGACGATCGAGGCGGTGGTGCTGAAGGTCGATCCCAACGAGGAGAAGATCTCCCTCGGCATGAAGCAGACGGAGCAGGACCCGTGGATGGTGCTCCCGCTGAAGTACCCGGTGGGGACCCGCATCTCCGGCAAGGTCCGCAACCTCACGAGCTTCGGCGCCTTTGTCGAGATCGAGCCGGGCATCGACGGCCTGATCCACATTTCCGACATGAGCTGGACCAAGCGCGTGCAGCATCCGTCGGAGATCGTGAAGAAGGGCGACACCGTGGAAGTCATCATCCTCAACATCGACAGCGACAACAAGCGCATTTCGCTGGGGCTGAAGCAGGCCACCGAGGATCCGTGGCTCAGCATCGGGGAGACCTACCTTGTCGGCACCGAGCTGCGCGGCACGGTCGCCCGCCTCATGGACAAGGGCGTCGTCGTCGACATCGGCAACGACATCGAGGGCTTCGTTCCGCTCAGCCACATCCCGTCGGAGAAGTCGATCAACTCGCCGGCTGACGTGTGCTACGAGGGCATGAACCTCGACCTGCGCGTCGTGGAGGTGGACCCGATCCACCGCCGCATCGTGCTGACGGTGGTCGACATCCCGGCCGATCAGCCGCCGCGTCCGGAGACGCCGTCCAAGATCCACACCGAGGATGGCGACGAGGCGTCGCCGGACATCATCCCGCCGGACATCATCCCGCCGGACGGGGACGCCGACAGCGCCGAGGGCTGAGTCCCGGCGCCATCCGGTGCACGAGGCGCCCGTGCCGGTCATCCGGCACGGGCGCTTTCCGCGTTCCGCCGGCCGGCACGCCGCTACACGGTGGCGTGGTCGGCGGCGGCATCGAGCATGTCGCGCACCAGTCGCAGCAGCGGAGGCGCCTCGAACGGTTTCTCGAGCAGCGCCACGGCGTCGCCGCGTTCGATGAGGCGCCGTGCGCTGCCGCGCTCGTCGAAGCCCGAGATCAGCAGCACCGGCAGGTTCGGGTAGTGCTCCTTCATCGCCGTCACCAGTGCCTCGCCTCCCATCCGCGGCATGACGAGGTCGGTGATCATCAGCTGGAACGACGGCAGCTCGCCGGCCTCACGCCGCTCCAGCACGTCCATGCCGTCGCTGGCCTCGATGACGCTGTAGCCGTGCGAACGCAGCAGCCGTGCGATGGTCGCCCGGACACTGTCCTGGTCCTCGACGAGCAGCAGCGCCTCGCGACCGGTCGGCGACGGCGCCAGGGACGCGGCCGGTGCGGCGTACTCCACCGGGGCCCGCGTGGCGGGGAAATAGATCCGGAACGTCGTGCCCTGTCCCTCGACGCTGTCGACGTCGATGAACCCGCCGTGCTGCCGGACGACGCCGTAGGTCACGGCGAGCCCGAGCCCGGTGCCGTCCTGGTCCCGCTTGGTGGTGAAGAACGGCTCGAACAGCCGGCGCCGGACTTCCTCGGACATGCCGACCCCGCTGTCCGCCACCGTGACGACGAGATAGTCGCCCGGCGGCGGCGCGCCCGCGGGCGTCTGTCCCCGGTCGGCGATGCTCACCGGTGCCGCCGAGATCGTCAGCGTGCCGCCCGAGGGCATCGCGTCGCGTGCATTGGTGGCGAGGTTGACGAGCACCTGCTCGAGGTGCGTCGGATCGAAGCGGATGCGCGGGGCGGCGGTGTCGATGTTGAGTTCCAGCGTGATGCTTGCGCCCATCAGGCGGCGCAACAGGGCGGCCGTCTCCTCGATGAACGGCTTGGGGTCGATCACCCGTACCGTCGTCGGCTGGCGTCGCGCGAACGAGAGCAACTGCCGCGTCAGCGACGACGCCCGGCGGGCCACGTCCAGGATCTCCAGCAGGTCGTCGCGCACCGGATGGTCCGGCTCCAGGGTGCGCAGGGCGATCTCGGCGTTGCCGATGATGGCGGTGAGGAGGTTGTTGAAGTCGTGCGAGATGCTCCCCGCCAGCTTGCCGATGCTGTCGAGGCGCTCCGCCTGCGCCAGGTGGGTCTCGAGGTGCCGGCGCGCGGTGACGTCGCGCGCGATCACGGTGACGTGCGAGACCTGCCCGGCGGGGTCGCGCTCCGGGGCGAACCGCAGGTCGACCCAGACGTCGCCGCGGCCGGTACGGATCGAGATCTCCGCCTCGCTCGGCTGGTTGGACGACAGCACCTGTCGGACACGGTCGATGATCAGTGCCGAGGTGCTGCGCGGGACGTCGACCCGGATCTCGGTCAGCGGCGTGCCGACGAGGTCGTCGAGCGTCACGCCGAGCCGCCCCACAAGCGCCACGTTCGCCCACTCGATCCGCAGGTCGCGGCTGATGCGCGCGATGGCATCGGGGGAGGCGTCGCCGAGGGTGATGAACTCGCGGCGCCGCTCCTCCAGGTGCCGCGCCATGTCGTTGAACTGGCCGGCGAGCTCGTGCAGCTCACCGCGTTTCGACGGCGTGGTGACGCGCGTGGACAGGTCGCCTTCGGCCAGACGACGGGTGGCTCCCAGAAAGGCACGCACGTCGCGCAGCACGAAGAGGTCCGCGGCGAGCCATGCCATGAAGAGCGCCAGCAGCAGCGTCACCGCCGCCACCAGCAGGTTCTGGTTGAGGCTGTGGTTGGCGTCGGCGTAGACGACCTCGATGGGCAGGCCGATGGTGACGAGGATCGTCGCCTCGTTGGCCGCCGGGAGTCGGCGGAACGCGTACATGCGCGTCCGCCCGTCCAGTCCCTGGCCGTCGAGCGCACCGCTGCCGCGCGTGACCATCTCGCGGAGCGCGGAGTTCACCGCGTGCCGCCGGCCGGCGAACGCCTCGCGATCGGGGGTGCGGGCGTACACGAAGCCTGACGAGTCGATGACCGCGGCAATCGCACCCTCCGCGGGCGGCATCGACGCCGACAGCTGGTTGAACCAGGTGTTCTCGGCCTCGAGGCAGAGCAGGAAGCGCACCCGTCCGCGGGTGTCGAACACCGGCAGGACGACCAGCGCGCGGGCCTCGCCGGTCCCGTTCACGTGGTAGTAGCCGTCGACCGGCTGCCCCGTGCTCGCGGCACGCTGCAACACCGGGTCCTGACTCACGTCGCGCAGGCTGTCGGCGATGGGGCCCGACGCGCAGTCGACGTGGAGGGTGGCGTCGACGCGGGTGGCGGACGTGTAGTTGGGGAGCGCCCCGAACAGCCGGGTCAGCGCGCGCGAGCAGGTGGCCGGCGACCCCGTGTCGATATCGGGCAGCTTGGCCAGGGAGCCCAGCAGCTCCTGGCCGCCGTGCACCAGGTCGCGCTGCTCCACCAGGGCGGCGTCGATCAGGCGCAGGGTCGACTCCCGTGCCCGCTGCATGGTGGCGTGACGCTCGTTCACCGAGAGCCGCGCCACCAGAAGCAGTACGGGCAGGAACGCCACCGCCACCAGCCCGAGAAGTCGCAGGCGCAGTGGCGAGGGACGATGCAGCGCGGGCCGACGCACGTCGGCGGAGATCTCTCTGGCCATCCTGGCGGTGCCGAGGCGGAAGCTACGCCCCGCCGCGACGCCACCGCAAGGCGAGTGGCCCCCGCTGCGGCGCTAGTGAAGCGGGGGGGACGTCGGCTACCTTCCTGCCACCATGACCATGCGTGAGAAACTCGAGCTCCTCGAGCGGCGGCGCGCCGAGTCGGAAGAGGGTGGGGGCGAGCGCCGTGTGGCCGCCCAGCACGAGAAGGGAAAGCTCTCGGCGCGCGAACGCCTCGACCTGCTGCTCGACGAGGGAAGCTTCGTCGAGTACGACCGCTTCGTGACGCACCGGTCCCACGACTTCGGACTCGAACGCCACCAGGTCTACGGCGACGGCGTCGTCACCGGGCACGGGCGCATCGATGGGCGCCTGGTGTACGTCTTCTCGCAGGATTTCACCGTCTTCGGCGGCTCGCTGTCCGAGACCCACGCCGAGAAGATCTGCAAGGTGATGGACCTCGCGGTGCGCAACGGCGCGCCGGTGATCGGGCTGAACGACTCCGGCGGCGCGCGCATCCAGGAGGGCGTCGTCTCGTTGGGAGGCTATGCCGAAATCTTCCTGCGGAATACCCTTGCGTCCGGCGTCGTCCCCCAGATCTCCGCCATCCTCGGGCCCTGCGCCGGCGGCGCCGTGTACTCGCCGGCCATCACCGACTTCGTCTTCATGGTGCGCGGCACGTCGTACATGTTCGTGACCGGTCCCAACGTGGTGAAGACCGTCACCCACGAGGACGTGACCATGGAGGCCCTGGGCGGCGCCGACGCGCACGCCGGCACCTCCGGCGTCGCCCACGTCGCCTGCGCCTCCGAGCCCGAGTGCCTGCAGCACGTGCGCGACCTGCTGCACTACCTGCCGCAGAACAACCTCGACGCGCCGCCGCGCGGGCGCGGCACCGATCCGCGCGACCGCCGCGACGAGGCCCTGCTCGACATCGTGCCCGACCATCCCGGCAAGCCGTACGACATGCACGAGGTCATCCGGCGGGTTGTCGACGACGGCGAGTTCTTCGAGATCCACCGCGACTTCGCGCCCAACATCATCTGCGGCTTCGCCCACCTCGGCGGACACTCGGTGGGCATCGTCGCGAACCAGCCGGCGGTGCTGGCCGGCGTACTCGATATCAGCGCGTCGGTGAAGGGCGCGCGTTTCGTCCGCTTCTGCGACGCGTTCAACATCCCGCTGGTGACCCTCGAGGACGTGCCCGGCTTCCTGCCGGGCCTCGCGCAGGAACACGGCGGGATCATCCGGCACGGCGCCAAGCTGCTCTTCGCGTACTGCGAGGCCACCGTGCCCAAGCTCACGGTCATCACCCGCAAGGCATACGGCGGCGCGTACGACGTCATGAGTTCCAAGCACATCCGCGGAGACCTCAACGTGGCGTGGCCGACCGCCGAGATCGCGGTCATGGGCCCCAAGGGCGCGGTCGAGATCCTGTTTCGCAAGGAACTCGACGAGACCCCCGACCGGGCGGCCGCCGTCGACGAGCGCGTTGCCGAGTATGCCGCCAAGTTCGCGAACCCGTACGTGGCGGCGTCGCGCGGCTTCGTCGACGACATCATCGACCCGCGCGACACCCGGCCCCGCCTCATCGAGGCCCTGGATGCCCTGCAGGGCAAGCGGGACCGGAATCCGCCCCGGAAGCATGGCAACATTCCGCTGTAGGCGGGAGGCACGCCCGGGGCACGCCGTCGCGGGCCTCGTGAGGCACGCCTGATGTTCTCCCGCATCCTCATCGCCAACCGCGGCGAGATCGCGCTGCGCGTCATCCGCGCCTGCCGGGAACTCGGCGTCACCAGCGTCGCCGTCTATTCCGACGCCGACGCCCAGGCGCCGCACGTGCGCGAGGCCGATCAGGCGGTCCACATCGGTGCCGCGCCGTCGAGCGAGAGCTACCTGCGGGGCGACCGGATCGTGGAGGCCGCGAAGGCAACCGGCGCCGAGGCGATCCACCCCGGCTATGGCTTCCTGTCCGAGCGCGAGTGGTTCGCCCGGCTCGTCATCGACAACGGCCTGGCCTGGATCGGCCCGCCGCCGTCGGCCATCGCCGCGATGGGGAGCAAGACGGAAGCGCGCCGCCGCATGCAGGAGGCGGGCGTGCCGGTGGTACCGGGAACGACCACCGCGGTCCGCGACGCCGCCGAGGCGCTTGCCACCGCCGAGGAGTTGGGGCTGCCGGTCCTGCTCAAGGCCGCCGCCGGCGGGGGCGGGAAGGGGATGCGCATCGTGCGGCGGCCGGCCGAGATCGCCGCGGCGCTCGACGCTGCGCGCCGCGAGGCACGCAACGCGTTCGGCGACGACGCCGTGTATGTCGAGAAGTACATCGAGGGTCCGCGCCACATCGAGATCCAGATCATCGCCGACCGGCAGGGGGCGGCGATGGCCCTCGGCGAGCGGGAGTGCTCGATCCAGCGACGGCACCAGAAGATGATCGAGGAGGCCCCGTCGGTGGCGGTGACCACCGCCCTCCGCCGGCGCATGGGAGCGACCGCAATCGCCGCCGCCCGCGCCGTGGGATACGTGAACGCCGGCACCTGCGAGTTCCTGCTCGATCGCGAGGGGCGCTACTACTTCCTGGAGATGAACACCCGCCTGCAGGTCGAGCACCCGGTCACCGAGTTCGTCACCGCCTTCGACCTCGTGCAGTGGCAGATCCGGGTGGCGTCGGGTGAGCCGCTCCCCGACCTGCCCTCGGTGGAGCCGCGCGGCTGGTCGATCGAGTGCCGCATAACGAGCGAAGACCCGGCGAACGGCTTCCTGCCGTCCACCGGGCGCATCAGCTACGTGCAGCTTCCGGCCGGCCCCGGCGTCCGCTGGGACGGGGGCATCGTCGCCGGCTCCGAGGTCGGGCTCCACTACGATCCCCTGCTTGGCAAGCTGATCGTCTGGGGCGGCTCGCGCGAGCAGGCGGTGGCGCGCATGCGCCGCGCCCTCCAGGAGCTGCGCATCGTGGGCGTCGAGACGTCGCGCGAGTTCCACCTCCGGGTGATGGAGGACGATGAATTCCGGCGCGGCGCGATCAACATCCAGTGGCTCGAGCGGAGGCTGGACGACCTCGTCGGGGCCACGGTGCCGGGCGCCGACCGGCAGGCCGCGGCCATCGCCGCCGCGCTCCTGGCCGAGCGCGACCGCGCACGGCGTGCCCAGCCCGGCCCGGGCATGAGTCCCGGATCCCCGGCCGGCGACGGCGCCAGCGCCTGGCGCGACGCCGCCCGCCGCCACGGGATTCGTTAGGCGATGTCCGGCGCGGCGCGGGTGACCGTGGAGTCGATCGCCGCCGGCGGCGACGGCGTGGCGCGGGCCGGCGGGCTCGCCGTCTTCGTCCCGCGCACCGCTCCCGGCGACGTCGCCGAGGTGCGGATCCGGACCCACGGCCGGTTCGGCCGCGGGGAGCTCCTCCGCCTCGTGAGTGGCTCCGCGGAACGGGTCGAACCGCGCTGCCGGCACTATGCGGGCGACCGCTGCGGCGGGTGCCAGTTGCAGCACCTCGCATATCCCGCGCAGCTCGAGGCGAAGCGCCGCATCGTGCGCGACGCGCTGGCGCGCCTCGGGCGGCGCGAGGTGGCGCTGCCGCCCATCACCGGAAGCCCCGCGCCATGGGGGTACCGCGCGAAACTCACCCTGGCGATGCGCTTCGACGGTGGCCACTGGCGCTGCGGGCTTCACGCGTTCGACGAGCCCGGCGTCGTCTTCGACCTCCAGGAGTGCCCGATCACCGCACCCGACGTCCTCGCGGCGTGGTCCGCGGTGCGCGAGGCCGCGGCGTGGCTGCCGGCGGCCCCCGAACTGCGCGGCGCCGTGCGCCGCCTGGACGACGGCCTCTCCTTCACGCTCGACGGCGGCGACGCGTGGCCGGGGGCGGCGCGGTTTGCCGGGGCGTGCCCGGCACTGTCGTTCATCCGGTGGCGGCCGGCGCACGGCGCGCCGCGTGTCATCGTCGACCGGCGCGCGGCGCCGCAACCGGTGGCCTCGTTCACGCAGGTGAACACGCCGATGGCCGGCGCGCTGCACGCGGCAATCGTGGCGCGGGCCCTCCTTGGGGACCCGCGCGTGGTCGTCGACGCGTACGCGGGTGCCGGCGACACCGCGGCGGCGCTGGCGGCGCGCGGGGTCCGGGTCACCGCGGTGGAATCGGACCCCGACGCCGTGCGCGCCGCGGCCGTACGGCTCGCGCCGCCGTCGCGCGTCGTGGCGGGTCGGGTCGAGGATTCCCTCGAACGACTCCTGCCCGCCGACCTCGTCATCCTCAACCCGCCACGTGCCGGTGTCCACGAGCAGGTCACGGCGAGCCTCACGCGACGCCCGGTGGCCCGCGTGCTCTACGTGAGCTGCGATCCCGCGACGCTCGCGCGCGACCTGCGGCGGCTCCCGGGATACGCGCTGACGCATCTCGCCCTGTACGACATGTTCCCCCAGACGGCGCACGTCGAGACGTTGTGCGAGCTCGTGGCCGAGGACACGTGAAGTACTACGTCACCGTGAACGGCGAGCCGATCGAGGTTGACCTCGATGCCGACGGCATTCGGGTGGACGGTGCCCTGGTTCACGCGCACCTCGCCGAAGTGGACGGGACCCCGATCCACCTGCTCACCATCGGCAGCACGATGTACCGCATGGCGGTCCGCAGCGGCGATTCCCGCGGTCGTTACCTGCTGTGGTCGGATCGCTACCGCTTCGAGGTCGAGGCGCTCGACGAACGGACGCGCGCCATTCGCGCCCTGTCCGGGGCGGGAAAGGCGGACGAGGGCCCGGAGACCCTGGTCGCCCCGATGCCCGGGCTGATCGTGCGCGTCGGGGTGCAGGTGGGGGACGTGGTCGAGGTGGGGCAGGGCCTCGTGGTGATGGAGGCGATGAAGATGGAGAACGAGCTGCGGGCCGCGAGCGCCGGTACCGTGGTCTCGATCCGCGTGGCGCCGGGCGCCGCCGTCGAGAAGGGCGCGGTCCTTGTCGAGCTCGAATAGCGAGGCCGGGGCGCAGCAGACGGACGCCAACGGCCCGCGAGTGCGGCGCACTCGCGCAGTTCGACAGTGGGTCGATTGACAGCGCCTAAATCCCTGTCTATGTTGAAGTTCTGCCAAAAACAGGGGCGGCGCGCAGCTTCGCCCCCAATCGCTCTCGCATCAAGACATCGCGTCCGCAAACGATGAAGACTTTTTCGGCCAAGCCATCTGATATCGAGCACAAGTGGTTTGTCGTTGACGCCGACGGCCTGGTGCTCGGCCGGCTGGCGTCTGAAGTGGCGAAGATCCTTCGGGGCAAGCACAAGCCGATCTTCACGCCGCACATGGACACCGGGGACTTCGTGATCGTGGTGAACGCCTCGAAAGTGATGGTCACCGGCCGCAAGGCGGAACAGAAGGCGTACTTCCGCCACACGGGCTACATGGGCCACGAACGCTTCACCCCGTTCGCCACGATGCTCGCCAAGCATCCGGAGCGGGTCATCGAGAAGGCCGTCTATGGCATGCTTCCCAAGAACGCCCTGGCCCGCCAGGTGGTGCGCCGGAAGCTGCGGGTGTATGCCGGCGCGGAACATCCGCACACCGCGCAGCAGCCGACGGCCCTGACCTTCACGCACGCGAGCAAGTAGGCATGGCTGATTCCGCCAACTTTCACGCCGTCGGCCGCCGCAAGGAATCGGTCTGCCGGCTGTACCTCCGTCCGGGCTCGGGCAAGTGGGACGTCAACGGTCGCACGTTAGGCGACTACTTCCCGCGCCCGGCGCTCGTCTCCGCCATCCAGCAGCCGTTCACGGCGACCGACACCCTCGGCCGCTTCGACGTGAAGGCGCGCGTGGAGGGCGGTGGGCAGGCCGGCCAGGCCGGGGCGCTCCGCCTCGCCGCGGCCCGCGCGTTGGTGCTGGTGGATGAGCAGCACCGGCGCCGACTGCGGGAGCTTGGACTCCTGACCCGCGATGCACGGCACGTCGAACGCAAGAAACCCGGACGCCCCGGCGCCCGGAAGCGGTTCCAGTTCAGCAAGCGCTAGGCAGCGTCCGGCGGCGGGCCGTTGCCCCCCGCCGGCCTCCGGCACGGCAGGTCATCCCCCACGCGTCCTGAGCCCTCCGGGGTGCCGGCTTCGGCCGGTCGAGGAGGGCCGCGACGGACGCGGTCGCCCAACCCACCAGACTTCCGTCTCATGCAACCCACTCTTGAGCAGCTCCTCGAAGCCGGCGTGCACTTCGGCCACCAGACGCGACGGTGGAACCCGAAGATGCGCCGGTTCATTTTTGCCGAGCGCAACGGCATCCACATCATCGATCTGCAGAAGACCCTGCGGCAGATCGAGCTCGCGCAGAAGCTGGTGCGCGAGGTCGTCATGCGCGGCGACAACGTCCTCTTCGTCTGCACCAAGCGGCAGCTGGCCGCCATCGTGCAGGGTGAAGCGGAGCGCAGCGGGGCGCTGTTCGTCACCGAGCGCTGGCTCGGCGGCCTGCTGACCAACTTCCAGACGATCAAGAAGCAGATCAGGCGCCTGAAGGAACTCGAGGCCGGGACCGAGGCGGGTGGCGAGTTCGAGGCCTACACCAAGAAGGAGCAGCTGCTGCTCACGCGGCAGCGCGACAAGCTCTCGAAGTACCTCAAGGGCATCAAGAACATGGGCCGGCTTCCGGGCCTGCTCGTCGTGATCGATTCGCGCAAGGAGCGCATCGCCGTCAACGAGGCGAACAAGCTCGGCATTCCCATGGTGGCCATCGTCGACACCAACGCCGATCCGGACCTCATCACGGTCCCGATCGCGGGGAACGACGACGCCATCCGTTCGGTCGAGCTCATCACCCGCTTCCTGGCGGACTCCATCATGGAGGCACGTCGCGAGGCGCCGGTGCGCTCGGTGGAGGAGGAAGGCGAGGAGAGCACGTACAGCTCCGACCGCGGGCTCGAGCCCGCGGCCGCCGGAGACGAGGACCGTCGCAAGCGCCGCCGTCCGCGGCGCCGGCGTGCCAAGCCCGAGGCCATCGCCGCCGCACGTCGCAAGAGCGGCGGCGAGGGGGGTGAGGGAGGCGAAGGCGCTGAAGGCGCCGAGGGCGCGGACGCCGTCGAGGGGGGAGACGCCCCCGACGCAGAGACCGAGGGAGGCGAGTAGCTTCCGGCGACGTGCCATGAGCGGCAAGGCGTCCCGACGCCCCCCGCAAACGGGGCTCGTCGCACGCCTCCCACGGTGCGGAGGGCCCGCATCGAAACGCCGCCGGGCCCGGTTCGGCGGCGTTGTCACGGTATCCAACGGAAAACGGAAATGACGCAGACCAAGTTCACCACCAAGGATGTCCAGGAGCTGCGCCAGCGTACCGGCGCCGGCATGATGGACTGCAAGAACGCCCTCGTCGAGACCGCCGGCGACATGAGCCGCGCCGTGGATCTCCTCCGCACGAAGGGCATCGCCAAGGCCGAGAAGCGCGCCGGCCGCGTGGCGTCCGAGGGACGGATCGTCTCCCTCACCTCGCCGGACGGCCGCACCGCCATTCTCCTGGAGCTGAATTCCGAGACCGACTTCGTGGCGCGCAACGAGCAGTTCGCCGCCGTGGCCGAGTCGCTCGGCGAGCAGGTGCTGATGGACGCCAGCCTGGACGGCGCCGTCGGCAATGCCGCCGAGGGGTCGCTCCTCGCGCAGCCGTACCATGCCGACCCGACCAGGACGGTCGCCGACGTCGTCACCGCCACGTCCGCCCGGACCGGCGAGAACGTCGTCCTGCGCCGCTATGCGCGCTTCACGACCACCGGCACGTTAGGCACGTACATGCACCACAACGGCCGCGTGGCGGCGATGGTCGAGGTCGCCGGTCCCACCGGCGACGTCGCCACCGAGGTCGCCCGGCAGATCGCGCAGCATGTCGCCGCCGGCGTCCCGCGGGTCCCGGAAGCCGTCGGCCCGGAGGAGGTTCCCGCCGAGCTTGTCGAGCGGGAGCGCCGGATCTACGAGGAGAAGGCCATCGCCGAGGGGAAGCCCGCGGCGATCGTCCCCAAGGTCGTCGAGGGACAGCTCCGCCGGTTCTTCTCCGAGATCACGCTCCTGGGCCAGCCGTGGGTGCGCGACGAGAGCAAGACAATCGAGCAGCTCCTCGACGAGGCGAGCCGCCAGGCCGGTGGCGCCCTCATCGTGCGGCGCTTCGTCCGGTACCGCATGGGCGAGGAGTGATGGGCGGCGACCCCGCACCCCCGGTCTACGGCCGCGTGCTGCTGAAGCTCTCCGGCGAGGCGCTCGCCGGGGACCGGGGCATCGGCTTCGACTTCAGTCGGGTCGGCCGGTTCTGCGACGAGATCAAGGGCGTCATCGAGATGGGCGTCGGCGTCGGGCTGGTGATCGGCGGGGGCAACATCGTGCGGGGCTCGCAGCTCGCGGAAATGGGCATGGATCGCGTCTCCGCCGATTACATGGGCATGCTGGGCACGGTCATCAATGCCCTCGCGCTCCAGGACGTGCTGGAGAAGAAAGGGCTCGACACCCGGGTGATGACGGCCATTCGCATGGAGGAACTCGCCGAGCCCTACATCCGGCGCCGCGCCGTCCGCCATTTCGAGAAGGGCCGCACGGTGATCTTTGCCGGCGGCACCGGCAATCCGTACTTTTCGACTGACACCGCCGCTGCCCTGCGCGCCATCCAGATCAGGGCCGACGTCATCATCAAGGCCACCAGCGTCGACGGCGTCTACTCGGCGGACCCCAAGAAGGACCCCAATGCCCGGCTGTACCAGCAGATCAGCTACCGGGACGTGATGCTGGAGGAACTTGGCGTGATGGATCAGACGGCCGTGACGCTCTGCAAGGAGAACAAGCTGCCGCTGATCGTCCTGAACATCCATCGAGAAGGTGCCGTCGCGAGGGCCATTCGCGGCGAGCGCGTGGGGACCATCGTCTCATGAGCACCATTCAGCAGATACTCAAGGACACCCGGGCGCACATGGAGAAGGCGATCGAGAGCACGAAGCACGAGTTCGGCTCGATCCGCTCGGGCAAGGCGTCGCCCAACATGCTCGACACCGTGCGCGTCGAGATCTACGGCACGCAGATGAGCCTCAACCAGGTGGCGAACATCGCGGCGCCGGAGCCGCGGCTGCTCACGGTCACGCCGTACGACCGCACCCAGATCAAGGTCATCGAGAAGGCGATCCGGGAAACGGACCTGGGGCTCGACCCGGTGACGCAGGGACCGCTCATTCGCGTGCCGCTCCCGCAGATGAATGAAGAACGCCGCCGCGACCTGGTGAAGATCGTGCACAAGTTCGCCGAGGAGGGACGCATCGGCGTCCGCCACGGACGCACCGAGGCCCGCGAGCGACTCAAGAAGCTTGACGGCGTCTCCGAGGACGACGTCAAGCACGCCGAGAAGGACGTCCAGAAGGTCCACGACGAGTACATCGCCAGGGTCGACGAGCTCCTGAAGGCCAAAGAGCACGAGATCATGGAAGTCTGACCGGACGCCGAGCCGGGACAACCGATGTCTGCCGACGAGCTGCTGGCGCAGGTCCGCCTCAACGGCGCCGTGCCACGCCATGTGGCCATCATCATGGACGGCAACGGGCGCTGGGCGCGCGAGCGGCTCATGCCCCGCAGCTTCGGCCATCGTTCCGGCATGCGCGCGGTGCGGGAAGTCATCGAGGGCGCCGTCGCCGTGGGACTCGAGTACCTCTCGCTGTTCGCCTTCTCCCGCGAGAACTGGGAGCGTCCCGCCAGCGAGGTCGATGCCCTGATGTCGCTGCTGGAGGAGTACGTCGCGCGCGAGGGCAACGAACTCGAGGCCCGCGGCGTGCAGGTGCGCGTCCTCGGCGACCTGGCCCGGCTGACGCCGACCGCGGCCCGTGCCGTGGAGTCGGTCATCGCGCGCACCGCGGCAAACCAGCGGCTGGTGCTCAACCTGTTCATCTCGTATGGCGCGCGTGACGAGATCGTGCGCGCGGTCCGGCTGATCGCCGCCGACGTGGCGTCGGGACGCCTCGACGCAGCCGGCATCGACGAGGAAGCGGTGCGCCGGCGGCTCTATACCGCCGACTCCCCCGATCCCGACCTGCTCATCCGCACCTCGGGAGAACGTCGCATCTCCAACTTCCTGCTCTGGCAGCTCGCCTACGCGGAGCTCTTCGTCTCCCCGGTGCTGTGGCCGGACTTCACCCGCGGCGACCTGTTCGACGCGATCCTCGACTACCAGCGGCGCGAGCGGCGGTTCGGTCGCGTCACCGCCTGACGAGCGGCCATGGGGAACCTCGGCAAGCGCGTGATCGTTGCGGTGATCGGGCTCCCGGTGGCCGGCGTGCTCCTCTATGCGGGCGACCTCGCACTGGCCCTGTTCCTGGCCACGCTCGCGGCGCTCGGCGCGCACGAACTTTTCCGGATGGCGCGCGCCGGCGGCGTCGATCCGCTCGACGCCATCGGCGTCCCCATCGCCGCCGCCATCCCGATCGCGGCCCACCTCGTCCGGCTTGGCGTGCTCGATCGTCCGGTGGCCGCGGCCGCGGTCGTACTCGTGGCGCTCATGGGCGTGTCCGTCTGGGGCCGCTCCCCGCACGAGCGCCCGCTCGAGAGCGTCTCCGTGACAGTCTTCGGCGCCCTGTACTGCGGAGGGACGCTGACGTTCGGGTACGCCCTCCGGCACCATCCCTGGGTCGTCGGTGCCGCGGCGGGCACCGCCCTGGTGTTGTATCCGCTGGTGGTCACCTGGATGACGGACATCGGGGCCTACTTCGTGGGGCGTACGATCGGCGGTCGTCGACTCATGCCGACGGTGAGCCCGGGAAAGACGGTGAGCGGCGCGATCGGCGGGCTGCTCGTGGGAGTCATGGCGGGCATGGCCTACAACGAGTGGGCCCTGCGGCACTTCGCCCAGATGGCGCTGTCGCCGTGGAGCGCCGCGGTGTTCGCGATTGCGGCGAGCATCGCGGCACAGGTCGGGGACCTCACCGAGTCGCTGTTCAAGCGGGAAGCAGGCGTCAAGGACAGCTCCAACCTGCTCCCCGGTCACGGCGGAGTGCTCGACCGGCTCGACAGCATCTACTTCGTGCTGCCGGTGGCCTATCTCGTCCTTGGGCGGCTTCTCCTTCCGGTACCGCGATGAGCAGGCGCGGCGTAGCGATCCTCGGCTCCACCGGGTCGATCGGCACGGCCGCGCTGCGCGTGCTGTCGAGACACCAGGATCGCTTCCGGGTTGTCGCGCTCACCGCGAACGGCAACGAGCGGTTGCTGGCTGAACAGGTGAACACGGTCCGTCCGGCATACGCGGGACTCGTGCGTGCCGGCGAGGAGGGCGGCGAGGGTTGGCACCGCGGGGCCGCCTGCCTCGTCGAGGCCGCGACCCTTCCCGACGCGGACATCGTGATCAATGCGATCGTCGGCGCTGCAGGCCTCGACGCCACGCTCGCTGCGCTGGAGGCGGGGAAGCGCGTCGCGCTCGCCAACAAGGAGACTCTCGTGCTGGCCGGGGCGCTCGCGATCGATGCGGCCGCCAGGAGCGGCGGGGAGGTCGTTCCCGTCGACAGCGAACACTCCGCCATCCTGCAGTGCCTGGCGGGACGCCCGCGCGCCGAGGTGCGGCGTGTCATCCTCACCGCGTCGGGTGGGCCGTTCCGGGACTGGACCCCGGAACGGATCGCCGGAGCCACGCGGGAGGAGACGCTCAACCACCCGACGTGGCGGATGGGCCCCAAGATCACCGTCGACAGCGCCACGCTGGCGAACAAGGCCATGGAAGTCATCGAGGCGCACTTTCTCTTCGCGCTCCCATACGACCGCATCGAGGTCGTGGTGCATCCGCAGAGCGTCGTGCATTCGATGGTGGAGTTCGTGGACGGCAGCGTGCTGGCGCAGGTCGGCGAGCCCACAATGGAACTGCCTATCCTGTACGCGCTGACGCACCCGGAGCGTATCGAGGACGCCGGGGTACAGCGCTTCGACCCCGTGCGCGCCTCTCCGCTCACGTTCGAGCCCGTTCGTCTCGAGGATTTCCCGGCCCTTCGTCTCGGAATCGAAGCGGGTCGTCACGGGGGCGCAGCCCCGGCCGTCTTCAACGCCGCCAACGAGCAGGCGGTGGCGATGTTTCTGGACGACCGCCTGTCTTTCGTGGACATTCCACGAGCCATCGCGTCGGCGCTGGCCGCTCTCGGCGACATGCCCGCCGGTTCGCGGGAAGCGCTGATTGCCGCCGATGCCGCAGCGCGTCTTCATGTAAGGGAATTCACGGAATGCTGACCTGGCTCGCCCCGCTTCTCGTTTTCGGCCTCGTGATCCTCGTGCACGAGGCCGGGCACTTCATTGCCGCCAAGCTGACCGGCGTGTATGCGCCCCGCTTCTCCATCGGCTTTGGTCCCGCGCTCTGGCGTTACCGTCGCGGCGAGACGGAGTACCTCATTCGGGCGCTGCCGTTTGGAGGCTATGTGAGGATGGCCTCGCGTGAAGACGAGGCGATGGCGTTTCTCGAGGGCGGCAGCGAGGAAGGCGCGGCAGCGGGGACCCCGGGGGCGGATCCCGAAGACAGGGAGCGCGCCGTGCCGGCGAGTCCACTCCCGAAGGGGTGGGATCCGAACGCCATGGTCCCGTTCGGGCCCAGGCCGGTTCCCGAGAACCGCTGGTTCGAGTCCAAGCCGCTCTGGGCGCGGCTCTTCATCCTCATGGCCGGCGTGACGATGAACGTGGTCCTGACGTTCGTTGTGTCCACCGGACTCTACGCGGGGTATGGGCGCGCCTACTATCCACCGGTGATCGATTCCGTCGTCGCCGGTCGCCCGGCGGATCGCGCGGGACTGCAGGTCGGCGACAGCATTGTCAGCGTGGACGGCACGCCGGTACGCCGCTGGACCGACGTCACCGAGCGCGTGACGAACGCCGCGGGGAAATCGCTCCAGCTTGGCATCGTGCGCCACGGGCAGGCCGTCACGATCAACGTGACGCCCGAGCTCACGACCGACACCAACGTGGTGACCGGTCAGCCGGTGCAGGTGGGCCGGATCGGCGCCGCCTCGCGCGCCCAGACGGAACGGGAGCGCCTCTCCCTGATTGAATCGATGGGCAGCGGATGGACCGCCACGCTGGCAATGGGTGGGAGCGTGATTGGCGTGGTGAAGGGACTTGTCACCGGCGCGGTGTCGGTCTCGCAGCTCGGCGGCCCGATCGAGATCGCCAGGACCTCGGTTGCTGCGGCGCGCTCGGGCATGGAGACGCTCTTCTCGCTCATCGCCTTCCTGAGCATCAACATCGCCATCCTCAACCTGCTGCCGATTCCCATCCTTGACGGAGGGCAGATCCTCCTGCATGTCGCCGAGGCGATCAAGGGCAGTGCCTTCAGCGCGCGTACACGGGAGTACATCCTGCGGGCGGGGTTGCTGGCGATTGCGCTCCTGTTCGTGCTGGTGATGTTCAACGATATCAAGGGACTCCTGAAGATCTTCGACTGATGCGGCGGATTGCCTTCGTGCTGGCCCTGCTGATCGCGGCGGCCTCGCCTGCGCGGGCGCAGGTGGGGGGCACCCGCTTCGAGATCACGTCGGTGGGAGACTCCACGATCTCCTTCGACAAGGGCACGGCGCGCTGGGTGCGTCCGGGCCTGGAGGGAATCGCGGTCGATCCGCGTCGGCGCGACGCGTTCGTCGGTCGCTTCCGCGTCATCGCGGTCGACTCCGGCGTGGTCACCGCCCTGGTGACGGGACAGACGACCCAGCTCGGAACGGACTACTGGGTGATCCTCGACGAGCCGCCGCCCCGCTGGACGCGGCGGGTGTTGTTCGTGGGTGGGCTCGTCCTCGGATTCGCGATCGGCGTCGTTTCAGGGATTGGCCCGTAGGCGGACCGCGTCACCGGTGCCCTCCGCATCGTTGTGGCTCTTGGGGCAGAGGAACGTGAACGGCCGGTCCACGCGCACCCCCGCGGCAATGACGATGTCGTCCCGGTACTCCTGGCACAGCGGCTTCGTGACGCTGATCTGGTAGCGTCCCACCGGCAGCACCACCGCCGCCTGCATCGGCAGCGTGCCGCGCGCGAGCGGCGGCTTGGCGGGGTCCGCGGTCACCGTGTATTCCGCGCCCTGGGTGTTGCCGGTGTTCTCGCGCACGAGCAGCGTGCCGCAGGGCCTGGGGGCCAGCGTGACCGAGTTCCTCGGACCGGCCCGCACGCGCACCGCGCGGATCTCCGTGGCGGACTCGCACCCACCAACGGCGCCCGGTATCGACGCCACGATCTGGTAATCTCCCGGTGTCAGAGTGTCCGACCTCCAACTGCCGGAGTCGACGGCGACCCCGTTCACCGTGATGGTGGCCCCGGGAGCCGTGACGCTCAGCGTGCCCCTGACGGGAGCGGGCGGCTTCTTCGGTGGCACCTCGGCGGGGGCCTGCTGGCTCGAGTCCGGGGGCGCCGAGTCGGCCGGAATCACGACGGTGGCCACGCTGCTCGTGTCCTGGAGAGAGTCCGCGGGCGTCGTCGGGGGCACGGTGGCCGCAGCGAAGTGCCGCACGATGAACGGAGCGGCCACGGCAATGCCGACGACGACCACCAGCGCCACCGGGACGAGCACCCGCCGGGGGACCCTCGACGAGAGCCTCGCCGCGACAGGGGTGCGGTCGACGGGCGCGATGAGCGTCGGCCCACCGGCGGATGGCACCGTGAGCGTGCGGGCCAGCGTCGGGTCCCGCTGCTCGGTCAGGATCAGGCTCAGCGCCTCGGCGAGCTGTTCCCCCGTGGCAGGGCGCTCCTCGGGACTCTTGGCGAGGCAGCGCAGGACGACGGCCTCGAAGGCGGGCGACAACGTGGGGACGATGCTGCGCGGCGACGGCGGGGCCTCCTCCACGTGCTGTCGCGCGATCTCGTACCAGTCGTCGCCCTCGAATGGCAGGCGTCCCGTGGCCGCGCGATACAGCGTCACACCTAACGAATAGAGGTCGGCGCGCCCGTCGAGCGGCTTGGCGCGCGCCTGCTCGGGGGCGAAGTACTGGGGCGTCCCCACGACCATGTTGGTACCGGTCTGCTGGGTGTATCCCGAGAGCGCCCGGGCGATCCCGAAGTCCGCCACGACGGCGTTGCCGTGCACGTCGAAGAGGATGTTGTCCACCTTGATGTCCCGGTGGATCACGCCCTCGCGGTGGGCGAAGCCCAGGGCCTGCGCCACGTCGATCCCGATGCGGACGACGTAGTCCTCGTTGAGCGTGGCGGAGGACTCCAGCTTGTCGGCCAGCCCGGTGGGGAGGTAGTCCATGACGAAGTAGACCGCGTCGCCCTCGCGGCCCACCGCGTAGATCTTGATGATGTTGGGGTGGCGCAACTTCGCCGCGGTCGACGCCTCCCGCCGGAAGCGCTCCACAATGGCCGTGTCGCCCGCGAACTGGGGCTTCAGGACCTTGATGGCGACAGGGATGTCCAGTTCCGGGTCGTAGCCCTTGAACACCCAGGCAAACCCGCCGGAACCGAGCAGGCTGTCCACCCGGTACTTCCCCAACGTGTGGCCGAGGTAGCGTTCAGGCACTCAGGAAACGCCTTTACAGGGGTCTGGCGGGCCAGTAAATTGCTGTGCTCCAAACGACTTAGCACACACGCGACGCGGAACGCGCGGGGAATATACATCATGGGTTTTGAAAAGGCACCGACGATCAGCAAGTACCGCACGCACGACGGGGACACCGGATCGTCACCCGTCCAGGTCGCGCTGCTCACCGAGCGAATCAACTACCTGACTGGTCACTTCAAGAATCACGTGAAGGACTTCCACGGGCGCCGCGGCCTCCTCAAGATGGTTGGCAAGCGTCGCCGGCTGCTGGAATACCTCAAGCGCACCGACGTCGAGCGCTATCGCCAGATCATCGCTGATCTTGGCCTCCGCCACTAACACGCGTCGCATGGTGGCCGTCGCGCGGGCAGACACCTCTGGCCCGCGCGATTTCTGTTTGGCGACGCCTGATCCACGCTCCGCTCGCGCCGATCGCGCGCGACCGCTCGCAGCGTATGGAGAGGTTAGCACGACATGATGCAGCGTATCGAGAAGACCTTCGCCACCCGGCGCCTCGTGATCGAGACGGGCCGCATGGCGAAGCAGGCCGCGGGCAGCGCGGTCGTCCAGTTCGGCGACACGATGGTCCTCGCCGCGGTCACGGTCAGCGACAAGCAGAGCACGCTGCCGTTCTTCCCCCTGACCGTCGAATACCGCGAAAAGACCTACGCCGCCGGGAAGATCCCCGGCGGCTTCATCAAGCGGGAAGGGCGCCCCCATGATCACGAGATCATCGCCGCCCGGATCATCGACAGGTCCATCCGCCCGCTCTTTCCCGAGGGCTTCAAGAACGAGGTGCAGGTCTTCGTCTACGTCATCTCCGCCGACCAGGAGAACGACGCCGACGTCCTCGGACTCATGGCCACCTCGTACGCCCTCTCCGCGTCGCGCATCCCGTTCAGCGGCCCCATCGCCGGCGTGCGCGTCGGACGCGTGCAGGAAAAATGGGTGCTGAACCCCACGTTCCAGCAGCTCGGCTACAGCGACGTCGAGATCGTGCTCGCCGGATCGGCCGATTCCATCGTGATGGTCGAGGGCGGATCGCTCGAGGTGAGCGAAGCCGACATGCTGGAGGCGCTGACCGTCGGGCATCGCGGCATCAAGGAACTCATCGGCCTCCAGGTGGAGCTCCTGCAGGCCGCCGGGACCACGCCCAAGATGACGTGGTCGAAGGCCGAACCGCCCGAGGAGCTGGTGACCAGGGTGCGCGAGGAGGCGGGCAAGCGCATCACCCAGGCGATCAACCAGAAGGAAAAGCACACCCGCATCCAGGCGGTCGAGGAGGCCAAGCACGCGATGGCGGAGGAACTCGCCGCCGAGAACGCCGACTGGGCCCCACACCTCGGTTCGCTCCTCGGCGACGTCGAGTACGACGCCCTCCGGTCGCAGGTCCTGCAGAGCGGCTTCCGCGTCGATGGCCGTCGCCCCGATGAGGTCCGCCCCATCACCATCGATACCGGGGTGCTCCCGCGCGCCCACGGCTCTTCGCTCTTCACGCGCGGCCAGACGCAGGCGCTTGTCTCCTGCACGCTGGGCACCGCGGCCGACGTCCAGCGACTCGACACCATCGACGAGCTCGGCGAGGTGACGAAGTCGTTCATGCTGCACTACAACTTCCCGCCGTTCTCGACCGGTGAAGTGCGGCCGATGCGCGGCACCAGCCGTCGGGAGATCGGGCACGGCAACCTCGCGGAGCGCGCGCTCCAGGGGATCCTGCCCGCCTACGAGGAATTCCCGTACACCATTCGCATCGTCTCCGACGTCCTCGAGTCGAATGGCTCGTCGTCGATGGCAACGGTCTGCGGCGGTTCGCTGGCGCTGTTCGACGCCGGGGTCCCGACGCGGGCCGCGGTGGCAGGCGTTGCGATGGGACTCATCAAGGAGGGTGAGAAGTACGCCATTCTCACCGACATCCTCGGCACCGAGGACCACCTCGGGGACATGGACTTCAAGGTCGCGGGCACCGAGCAGGGGATCACGTCCATCCAGATGGACATCAAGATCCAGGGGCTCGACCTCAAGATCATGAAGGAGGCGCTTGCCCAGGCGCGCGAGGGCCGGCTCCACATCCTGGGCGAGATGAAGAAGGCGCTCGCCGAGCCGCGCGCCGACCTGTCGCCGTACGCGCCGCGCATCGTCACCATGACGATCAACCCCGAGAAGATCGGCGACCTGATCGGCCCCAAGGGCAAGACGATCCGCGGCATCCAGGACGAGACGGGCGCCGAGCTCACGGTGGACGACAGCGGTCTCGTCACCATTGCGGCAGTCGGCGGCGAGGCGATGGAGCGCGCCCGCCAGATGGTCTCGGCGATCACCGCCGAACCGGAAGTCGGCACCGTGTACGAGGGCATCGTCAAGAGCACCACGGCCTTCGGGGCGTTCATCGAGATCATGCCCGGCACCGAGGCGCTGCTGCACATCTCCGAGATGCGTCACGGGCGCACCGAGCGGACCGAGGACGTCGTCAAGAAGGGCGACCGCGTACAGGTGAAGCTCATTGATCGTGACGAGCGCGGGCGCCTGCGCCTGTCCATGAAGGCACTGCAGCCGAAGCCCGAGGCGGCCAGCGGCGATGCCCCCGCCGGCGACGACGAGGAAGGCGAGGCGGCGGTCGCGGGTGCGGCAACCGGAGGGGGCGAGGAACGCGAACACCAGCCCCGGCGTGGAGGACGCGGCGGGCGCGGTGGTGGACGCGGAGGGCGAGGCGGCCGCGCGTGATCGGTTCGGTGCGTCGTGCGGAGAGCGGCCTCCGGCGCACGGTCCTCGACAACGGCCTGACCGTCGTCTCGGAGTTCATGCCCGGCGTGCGGTCGGTGGCGCTCGGCGCCTGGGTGCGCCGCGCGTCGGTGCATGAGGTGCCCGGGCAGATGGGGGTCTCCCATCTGCTCGAGCACATGGTGTTCAAGGGCACCCAGCGGCGCAGCGCCCGCGAGATCGCGCTCGCGCTCGAGAGCCTGGGCGGTTCGCTCGACGCCTTCACCTCGCGGGAGCACACGTCGTTCCAGGCGCGCGTCCTCGACGAGCACCTGGAGCAGGCCGCGGACGTGCTTTGCGACGTGATCTTCCGCCCGGCGCTGCGCGAAGGCGACCTGGCGCTGGAACGGCGCGTCGTCCTCGAGGAGATCGCGATGGTGGAGGACACGCCGGACGATCTCGTCTTCGAGCTCCACAACTCGGCCCTCTGGGGGCCCCATCCCTACGGCTACCAGATCCTGGGCACCCGTGACACGGTCTCGGCCCTCGAGACCGACCACCTGCGGGCGCTCCACGCCGCGGCCTACCAGCCGCAACACATCGTCGTCGCGGCCGCCGGGCGGGTCGAACACGACGATCTCGTCGCCGTCCTGCGTCGCACCGGCTGGGCCGCGTTCGCGGGTGGTTCGGTCGCGATTCCCGCCGTCCCCGAGGTGGTCCCCGAGGCGCCCAGCCGCCAGCACGTTGAGCGCGAAGGGGCCCAGACGCACATCGTCGTGGGCACGCCCACGGTGCGCTACGGCGACCCGCGGCGCTACGCGGTCGCCCTGATCGCCGTCATGCTTGGCGGCGGCATGAGCTCGCGGCTCTTCCAGCGGGTGCGCGAGGAGCTCGGTCTCGCCTACTCGGTCTACACGTTCCAGTCGTACCATCGCGACATGGGCCTGCAGGGGACCTACGTCGGCACGTCTCCGGAATCGGCCCCGCACGCGCTCGACGAGATCTGGCGCGAGTACGACGCCCTGGTGCGCGAGGCCTTCCCGGCCGCCGAGGTCACCGCGGGAAAGAACCAGCTCAAGGGTCAGCTCACCCTCTCGCTGGAATCGCCGGCATCACGGATGTTCAGGGTGGCGGCGTCCGAGCTTTACGGGGAACCCTTCCTCACGCTGGATGAAACCCTGACGAAGATCGACGAGATCTCTGACGACGACATCGCGGCGCTGTGCGGAGAGTTCTACGTTCCGACGCGCCAGACCGTCCTGACCCTGGGGCGCGCCGCGGGCGCGCCGTAGTCCATACTCCTCCTTCGCCTTTCACAGCCATGCTCATCGGCGTTCCGAAAGAGATCAAGACCAACGAAAATCGTGTCGCGCTCGTGCCCGCCGGGGCCGAGGCCTTTGCGACGGCCGGCCACAAGGTGCTCGTCGAGAAGGGAGCCGGAGTCGGGAGCGGCTTCGAGGATGCACAGTACGTTGCCGCGGGAGCGACGATCGCGCCGGATGCCGACGCCGTCTGGTCGGCCGCCGAGATGATCATGAAGGTGAAGGAACCGATCGCGCCGGAATGGAAGCGCATTCGCCGCGGCCAGGTCATGTTCACCTACTTCCATTTCGCCGCCGACGAGGAGCTCACCAAGGCCCACATCGCGAGCGGCGGCATCTGCATCGCCTACGAGACCGTCGAGACACCCTCGCGGGAGCTTCCACTGCTCATTCCCATGAGTGAGGTCGCGGGTCGGATGGCGGTGCAGGAAGGGGCGAAGTACCTCGAGAAGCTGTACGGCGGGCGCGGCGTCCTCCTGGGCGGGGTTCCCGGTGTGCCGCCGGCCAAGGTCGTCATTCTCGGTGGCGGCATCGTGGGAATCAACGCCGCCAAGATTGCGGCGGGAATGGGGGCACGGGTGGTGATTCTCGACGTGTCGCTGGACCGCCTGCGCTACCTGTCGGATGTCATGCCGGCCAACGTGACGCTCATCCACTCCAACCGGCACAACATCCTCGATGCCATCGAGACGGCGGATCTCGTCATTGGCGGGGTGCTCATCACTGGCGCCAAGGCCCCGAAGCTCGTCCGTCGCGAGGACCTCAAGCGCATGAAGGACGGGTCGGTGATTGTCGACGTGGCGGTGGACCAGGGCGGCTGCGTGGAGACCATCAAGGCGACCACGCACGAAAACCCGACGTACGTGGTCGACGGCGTCATCCACTACGGCGTTGCCAACATGCCGGGCGGCGTGCCGCGCACCTCGACGCTGGCGCTGACCAACGCCACGTTTCCGTACGCGCTGCAGCTCGCCAACAAGGGGTGGAAGCGCGCGCTCGCCGAGAACCCGGCCCTGCTGAAGGGGCTGAACATCGCCGACGGCAAGGTGACGTACCAGGCCGTCGCCGACGCCTTCGGCATGGAGTGTCACGATCCGGCCAGCTTCCTGTAGCCCATGGGGCCAACCCAGGAGGGGCACGCCGGCGCGCCCAGCGGCGCGTCGGCTCCCCTGATGGTCCGCATCCGTCGACTGTCGCACGGTCTCGACCTGCCGCTTCCGTCCCGTCAGACGGACGGCGCGGCCGGGTACGACGTGGCCTCGGCGGAGGCCGATTTCGAGCTCGCGCCGGGTGAGCGCCGGGCGGTACCGACCGGCCTCGTCTTCGAGCTCCCGCCGGGCCTGGAGATGCAGGTGCGCCCGCGGTCCGGCCTCGCGCTGCGCGAGGGAATCACGCTGCCGAACTCGCCGGGGACGATCGACCCCGACTACCGCGGCGAGCTGAAGGTCATCCTGCAGAACGGTGGTCAGTCACCGGTGACGATCCGGCGCGGCGAGCGGATCGCGCAGCTCGTCTTTGCGCGCTTCGAGACGCCGCTGGTACTGGAATCCGATTCGCTGGCGGGCACGACACGCGGCGACGGCGGCTTCGGCAGTACCGGTCGATAGCGCGGCACCTCGCACGGCTCCACTCGGCGGCGGTCGACCGCGGCGCTCGCGTCCCGCGTGATGCCCGGTCTCGCCATTTGCGGCTTGTGCAACGGTCGCGGCGCGGCGAGGCCGCGCAACGGTCACGGCGCGGCGAGGCCGCGCAGCCACAGCACGCCGGCACCCCGGCGAGACCCGCCCGCCTCGACCGTGGCGGGCACGACGTGCTGTGACTCGTGCCGGGCCGTTACATGGCGTGATGCACGTAAAGCGTCACCTTGCTGTCCGGTCCCACCTCGGCAGCGACGACATCGTTGGCGCCGGGCCTGGCGGCATCGTCGGCAAGGGCCCTGGAGAGCACTGCGTTGGTGCGGATCACCGCCCGCAACCCGTCGAGGTAGCCCTTGTTGCGCTCGAGCGCGGCGTCGAACGCCTTCTGGTCGGCGGGTGTGACGATCGTCCGGGTGTCGACGATGCGCACGTCGTCGGTCTTGAGCTTGTCGAGTTGCTTGATGCGGTCGGTGGTGAGCACGGTGGCGTCGATGCTGGTGACCAGCGACGCGAAGGCCGGCCGGATGGCGACCTCGCCGCGCGATTCGGTGCGGACGGTGTCCTGGGCGCTGGCGGCAACGGGGATGGCGACCACGCAGGCGGCGGCCAGGGTGAGCGTACAAGTGATGGTGTGGCGCATTCGTGAACCCTCCCGAGTGCGATGCGGCGGCCCACGGCGCGCCTCGCGTGATCGGTGGTGACCATGGACGGCGCGGGCGCGGCAGCCGACCCCCGGAGCATGGTCGACCCGGCGGCCGCGCGCTGCGACGCAGGTCACCGCGCCACGGCCCGGCCCGGCGAGCTGGGCCGCATGCACCTAACGACGGCAACCGGCGGCGGCGGTTCGGCCTAACGAGGCGCGATGTGCGCCGGGGGGCAGGGCGCCGTCCGGGGGACGCCGTGGCGTGCGGCGCCGTCCCGGGGGCGCGGTGGCGCGCGGCGCCGTCCAGGCGACGCCGTGGCGTGCGGCGCCGTCGCTCGTCCCCCGAAGGGAGCTGTCCACCGCGCCGCAACGGGCGAGGAACTGGCTCCGGGCGAGGTTCGAGCAGTCTGTCAGACGAAGCGTCTAGGTTGAGGAAACGCAATGTCTTGCACCGCTTGACCGCCCCCGCTAGCTTTCGCCCGTCGATCTGGATCTCCGTCCGCCCTCTCCCGCGTCGTTACGCGTTCCAAAGCCCCTGGATGCGCTGGCCCTTCTTCTCCGCCGGGTCCCTCTTTCCCGCCAACGCGATTGCGGTGGACCTTGGCACCGCGAACACACTCATCTTCGTCAAGGGTGAGGGCATCGTGCTCAACGAGCCCTCGGTCGTCGCCATCGATCGCGAAACCAAGCGCGTGAAGGGCGTGGGGCTCGAGGCCAAGCGGATGCTGGGACGTACACCCGACGGCATCATTGCCGTGCGCCCGATGAAGGACGGCGTGATCGCCGACTTCGACGTCACCGAGAAGATGCTCCGCTACTTCCTGGAGCTGATCATCCGGAACCGGATGTTCAAGATCAAGCCGCGGGTGATCGTCTGCGTGCCCTCGGGCATCACCGAGGTGGAGAAGCGCGCCGTGCGCGACTCCGCGTTAGGCGCCGGGGCCAAGGAGGTCTTCATGGTCGCCGAGCCGATGGCCGCCGCCATCGGGGTCGGCCTCCCCATCGAGACCCCCAGCGGGAACATGG
The DNA here is from genome assembly GCA_963761075.1 of uncultured Gemmatimonadaceae bacterium. GTDB lineage: Bacteria > Gemmatimonadota > Gemmatimonadetes > Gemmatimonadales > Gemmatimonadaceae > CAVXFN01. The sequence goes on along the minus strand of CAVXFN010000004.1, from coordinate 2,811,137 downwards.
TCATCGACATCGGCGGCGGCACCACCGAGATCGCCGTCATCGCCCTCTCGGGCATCGTCAGCGACACCTCGATCCGCACCGGCGGCGACGAGCTCGACACCGCCATCGTGCAGTTCATGCGCAAGAACTACAACCTCCTCATCGGCGAGCCCACCGCCGAGCAGGTCAAGATCGCGATCGGCTCCGCGGCCCCGGTCGGCGAGGAACGGGAGATGGAGGTCAAGGGACGTGACCTTGTTTCCGGCATCCCGAAGACGGTGCGGGTGCACTCCTCGGAGATCCGGGAGGCGATCCAGGAGCCGATCCAGCAGATTGTGGACGCCGTGCGGCGGGCCCTCGAGATCACGCCGCCGGAGCTCGCCAGCGACATCGTCGACCGGGGCATCGTGATGACCGGCGGGGGCGCCCTGATCCGCGGACTCGACCTCGTGCTGCACCAGGAGACGGGACTCCCCATCCACGTGGACGAGGATCCCCTCACCTGCGTCGTCCGTGGCACCGGACGCATCCTCGACGACGAGGAGCGGTACTGGTCTGTCCTGAGCAGTTGAGGGCCGGGGGGTGGCGCGCGCCGTTCAGGCCGGATCCAGCGCCGACACGGTGGTCTTTGCAGGGTGCGTGCTTGTCGCCCTCCTGGCGACGGTGCTCCCCAATGGCGTGCGAGAGAACCTCGCCGGGGGGCTGCGCCGCACCGTCGTCGCACCGCTGATTGCCATCCAGACCCAGGCCGAGCGCGCCCGGGCCGCCCTCCTCAGCCAGGACGTCTCCAACGAGCACCGGGACAGCGTCGCGGTCCAACTGGCGCGCCTCGCGGAAACCGACCTGGAAAACGCGCGCCTCCGCCGGCTCCTTGGCCTCGGCCGGGCCATGCGAACGGACTTCGTCCCGGCGCAGGCGCTGCACCCCACGACCCTCGGCGACGAGAACACCGTGCTGCTCACCGCGGGGTCACGCTCGGGTGTCCATGAGCGCGACGCCGTGGTCGCCCCCGACGGCCTGGTGGGTGTCGTCACCGCGGTCGACCCCGGGACGAGCCAGGCGATCCTGTGGATGCACCCGGAGTTCCGGGTGAGCGCCACCGCCGGCACGACGGCATTCGGCATCGTCCGCGCCCACCTGAGCGATGGGCCGGAGCGCTACCTGCTCGAGCTGCGTGGCGTGGCGGCGCGCGAGAACGTCCCCACGGGGACCCTCGTGCGCAGCAGCGGCATCGGCGGCGTCTACCCGCGCGGCATTCCCATCGGAACCGTCATCGCCGAGATGAAGGGCACCGAGACGTGGTCGCGCACGTTCCTTGTCCGGCCGGCGGTGCGCCCGCAGGACGTGACCAGCGTGATGATCCTCCTGGCGGGCGAGTCGGGGCGGGACGTCTCCACCGTGTGGCCGGCGCCCGCGGGTGCCGACAGCGCCCTCCGGGGCGTGATCTCCGCTGGCGATTCCCTCGCGCGGGCACAGGCAAGGGCCGACTCCGTGCGACGCGCTGCCGTGCCGCACGACACCGCCGCGCGCGTCCCATGAGGTGGAAGCGGCTGATCCAGACGGTGGCCCTGTTTGCCACCCTCGTCACGCTGAACTACGCGGTGCGGCCGCTGCTCGGGTGGCGGGTCTCCATCGACTTCCTGGCGATCGCCGTGCTGCTCACGTCGGTTCGACTGCGTCCCGGCTCGGCAGCGCTGCTCGGCTTCGCCACCGGGCTCGTCGCCGATTCGCTCGTCCCCACGACATTCGGGGCGGGTGCGCTCGCGATGACCCTGATCGCCTTTGCCGCGTCGCGGCTCAAGGCCGCCTTCTTCGCCGACAACGTCCTGCTCCGGGCATCGTTGATCTTCACCGGGGCGTGGGCATACGATGTGATCTACCTGCTGGTGGTGCGCCGGACGTCACTCATGGAGAGCGTCCTGCAGGTGCTCGTCTGGTCGCCGCTTTCCGCGGCGCTGACGGCGGTCGTCGGTGTCACCATGATGCTTGTCTTCAGAGTCTCGCTGGACCCCAGAGCGCGATGAGCTTCCATCCCAACGAGGTGCAGCGTCGCGGGCGCCTGTCGAGCCTGCTCGTCACCGGCATCATGGCCGTGCTGGCGACCGCGTTCTTCCGCACACAGGTTCTGGACTTCCAGCAGTACGCCCTGAGGTCGGAGGAGAACCGGCTCCGCGAGGTGCCGCTTCCGGCGCCGCGGGGACAGATCCTCGACCGGCACGGCGAGGTCATCGCGGACAACATCCCCGGCTACACGGTGTCGCTCGTGAGCCCGGGACCCGATTCGCTGGCCGCCGTGCTCACCCGGCTCTCGTCCATCGTTCCCCTCAGCAGCGACAGGATCGCCGCCGCGGTGGCCCGGCTCAAGCGCGATCGCGCTCGCCCTGTGGTGCTCTTCTCCGACGCCTCCTTCGACGAGGTGTCGGTGCTCGAGGAGCACCGCATCGACTTTCCAAGCCTCATCATCCAGGCAGCGCCGAAGCGCTACTATCCCGACGGCGCGGCGGTGGCCGGGCTCGTCGGATACACCGGTGAGATCTCCGACGCCGAGCTGAACCTGCCGGCGTACAGTGACTACGAGGCGGGACAGCAGGTGGGGAAGGGCGGGCTGGAACGGGAGTACGAGGCGCAGCTGCGCGGGCGCGAGGGATCGCGTTTCGTCGAGTTCGACGCCCGCGGGCGCGTGGTTCGCGAGACCGGCGCCCGTCCCGACCTTCCCCCGGAATCGGGGCCGCCGCTGCAGACCAACATCGACCTCGACCTGCAGCGGTTCGCGGCCAACTACTTCGGCGATTCCATCGAGGGCGGCGTCGTGGTGATGGAGCCGAAGACGGGCGCCGTGCTCGCCCTCGTCAGCGCCCCCTCGTTCGACCCGAACCGGTTCATCGGCGGCATTCCCAGTGATTACTGGAAGCAGTTGCAGGAGGACCCGAGGCATCCGCTCTACAACAAGGCGATCCAGGGAACGTATCCGCCGGGATCGACCTTCAAGCTCGCCACCGCCGTACTCGCGTTGGAGCAGGGCCTCGTCACGATGGACTCGCGGATGCCGGCCCCGTGTACTGGTGGGTACCTCTTCGGCTCGCGCTATTTCCGGTGCTGGGACCACGCCGGGCACGGATCGCTCACGCTCGCCGAGGCGATCGCGAAGTCGTGCGATGTGTACTTCTACCAGCTCGGCCTCAAGCTGACCATCGCGAACTTCCTTGCCGGCGGGGTCGGTCTCCACTTCGACGACCGCAGCGGCATCGACCTGCCCAACGAGTCGCGCCCGGCGTGGCCGGTGAACACGGCCTACCTCGACCGGAAGTACGGGCCCACGGGATGGACGAACGCCACCACGCTCAACCTGGCGATCGGGCAGGGTGAAAACTCGCAGACCGTCGTGAACATGGCGCGCTTCTACACGGCGCTGGCAACTGACGGTTATGCGGCGACCCCCTCCATCGCGAAGCGGGAGGTCCATCGCGAGAAGATCATCGACCTGCCACCGGAGCAGATGGCACAGCTGCGCGACGCACTGGCCAGCGTCGTCTCCTCTCGCGGGACCGCCGCCAGCGCGCAGCTCAAGGGAATCCCTATCGCCGGGAAGACCGGCTCGGCGCAGAACGGCGCCCACACCGACGCCTGGTTCGTCGGCTTCGCCCCGGAGGACAACCCCCAGATCGTCGTCTCGGTCCTCCTCGTGGCCGGTGAGCACGGCTCCCTCGCGGCCCGCGTCGCCTCGAAGATCTTCGAGCACTACCTCAAGCGTCCCGTCATCGAGCTCACGCGCACGGAGGGTGGGTGATCCGAAAGCCGGTGGCGGACTACCCGCTCGTCGTGATCGCGCTGCTGCTCACCGGATTCGGCGTGGCGGTGGTGTACAGCGCCGGCCAGACTGACGTGCCGTTGCTCTACGTCGCCGAGGCCTGGAAGAAGCAGCTGCTCTGGCTCGTCGTCGCGCTCGCTGCGGCGTGGAGCGTCTCGCGGGCCTCGGTTCGCTTCTACGAATGGGCCGCCTGGCCGGCGTACCTCCTGGCGCTCGCCCTGCTGGCAATCACGCTGGTGACCGGTACGGGCGGGGGCACCGCCGAGAGCGTGAAGGGCTGGATCACCATCGGCGGCCATCGCCTTGGGCAGCCGTCGGAGCTGGCCAAGGTCGCCGTGGCGCTGATGCTCGCCAAGGTGCTCTCGTCGCGGCGAAAGGCACCGCGCTCGCTCTCGGAGCTGGTGAAGCCAGCGGTCGTCGTCGTGGTGCCATGGGTCCTCGTCATGCTGCAGCCGGATCTCGGCACCGGCATGGTGTTCGTGGGGATGTTCTTCGCGATGCTTTTCTGGGCGGGCGTTCCGGCGCCGCTCCTGCTGCTCGCGGCCAGTCCGGCAATCAGCCTGGTGCTGGCGTTCAGCACCGGGCTCTGGGGCGCCTGGTTCCTGATCTTCCTCGCGGTGGTGCTGACGTACAAGCCATACGTGGTGGAAGGCGTGGCGATCGTCCTTGCCAATGTCGTGATGGGCGTGGCGGCGCCGGTGCTCTGGGGACACCTCAATTCGTATCAGCAGAACCGCCTGCTCGTCTTCCTCGACCCCGGCCGTGACCCGCAGCGAAGCGGCTATCACATCACGCAGTCGAAGATCGCGATCGGCTCCGGTGGATGGCTCGGCAAGGGCTTCACTGCGGGCACCCAGAAGCGCCTCGCCTTCCTGCCGGAGCAGCACACCGACTTCATCTTCGCCGTGCTGGGGGAGGAGCTGGGGTTCATCGGCGTCACCGTGGCGCTCACGCTGTTCCTGTTCCTCTTCCTGCGTATCATCCGGGTGGCCACCCGGGCCAGCGACTCGTTCGGGAGCATGCTGGCCTTCGGGCTGGCGGGGAGCCTGCTCGTTCACGTCGTGGTGAACATCGGGATGACGATCAACCTGATGCCGATCACCGGCATCCCGCTCCCGTTCTTCTCGTATGGCGGCTCGTTCCTGCTCGCAAGCTGGATCGCCATCGGCATGCTCGTCCGGGTGTCGAGCGAGGGGCGCGGGACGGCTGGAGAGCTCCCCATCGACCTGCGGTGAGTGCCCGCGACCGGCCCCGCCGGGCCGCGGCTGGATTTCCACCTTCCTCAGGCCCCGTCACCCCCTGCATCTTTCTCCTCCATGGCGTGGTTCCAGAAGAAGAAGAAGGCGCGGCTGCCCAAGACCGAGCGGCTCGAGATCCCGGCGGACGCCTGGGAGAAGTGCGAGGCATGCGGCCACACGGACATCCGTGAGAAGTTCGTCCGGAACCTCAACGTCTGCCCGGAATGCGACTTCCACCGGCGGCTCCGGGCGGCCGAGTACGCCAAGCTGCTGCTCGACGACGGGAGGTGGTCCGAGGTGGCTGCCGACATCCGGTCGACCGACCCACTGGGGTTTCCCGACTACGAGACCCGGCTGCGCAAGGCGCGCACCAACGCCGGCGAATACGACGCCATCCTGACCGTGACCGGGACGCTGGGCGACATGCCCGCCAACCTCGGCGTGATGGACTTCGCGTTCATGGGCGGCTCGATGGGTTCGGTTGTCGGCGAGAAGATCGCCCGCCTCGCGCAACGATCGCTCGAGAAGAAGCATCCGCTCATCATCGTCTCGGCCTCCGGCGGCGCCCGCATGCAGGAAGGGGTGCTCTCGCTCATGCAGATGGCGAAGGTGAGCGCCGTCCTGTCGCAACTCGGGGAGCGCCGCATTCCGTACGTTTCGATCCTGACCAACCCGACGACGGGTGGCGTGAGCGCGAGCTACGCGATGCTCGGCGATGCGATCATTGCCGAGCCCGGTGCCCTCATTGGTTTCGCGGGCCCGCGCGTCATCAAGCAGACCCTGGGCCAGGACCTGCCCGAGGGATTCCAGACCGCGGAGTTCCTCCTCGATCACGGCATGCTCGATGGCGTCGTGCATCGCCGCGACCTGAAGCCGGTGGTCGGTCGGCTGCTGCGGCACATGAGCGGGAAGCCGGCGGCCGCCGGCTGGACGAACACCTGAGCGACTACCGCGAGGCGCTCGAGTACCTCTTCCAGCGGACCACCGGCGGGAGCAAGTTCGGGCTCGAGCGCACCGAGGCCCTGCTGGCAGCGCTGGGCGACCCGCATCGCCGGTTGCACTGCTTCCACGTGGCCGGCACCAACGGCAAGGGCTCGGTCTGCGCGACGCTGGAGGCCCTCCTGCGCGGGGAAGGGCGCCGGGTGGGCGTCTACACCTCGCCGCACCTGGTGGACTTCCGGGAGCGATTCCTCGTCGATCACCGCCCTGTCGACGAGGCGTTCGTGGTCGACTTCATCCAGCGCTGGACCCCGACGGTGGAGCGCATCGGCGCCACGTTCTTCGAGGCGACCACCGCCATGGCCTTCGACTGGTTCGTGCGCACCGGGGTCGACGTGGCGGTGGTCGAGACCGGACTTGGCGGCCGGCTCGACTCCACCAATGTCGTTAGGCCCCTGGCGGCCGGGATCTCATCCATCGGCATCGACCACGTCGAGTACCTCGGCGAGACCCGCGAGCAGATCGCGGTCGAGAAGGCCGGGATCTTCAAGCCCGGCGTTCCCGCCGTCATCGGTGAGCGCATCGGCGGGATCGAGGCGCTCCTGCGCACCCTGGCCGGGGAGCGGGGCGCGAGCCCGGTCCGGAGCGTGTTGCGCGACGCCCCCCCCGCGGAGGTCACGGTCGACGAGCGGGGAACGGCATTCGACGTCTCGATCGCTGGAGAACACGCCAGGCTCCGTACGCCGCTGGCCGGGGTGCACCAGGCATGGAACGCGGCGCTGGCCCTGCTCATGCTCGACGCCGCCGGGCCGGAGTACCACGTCCCCCTTCCGCAGGCGGCGGAGTCCCTGTCCCGGGTGCGCATTCCGGGGCGCTTTCATCGCCACGGGCAGTTCATCTTCGACGTGGCCCACAACCCCGACGGCGCCCGCGTCCTGGCCGCGACCGTGGCTGCGGTTGGCGTGGCCCGCCCCGTGGCAGTGCTGCTGACGGTGCTCGCCGACAAGGACTGGCGCGGGGTCATGCTCGCCCTGGCGCCGGTGGCCGACCTGTTCGTGCTCACCTGCGCACCCACCGCCCCTGCCAGCCGTGCGTGGCACGTGGAGGAGGCGGTCGCCTTTGCGCGCGCCGAGGGGCTGGACGCCATCCGGGAGGACGACTTCGACGCCGCGATCGCACGCGCCACCGCGCTGGCGGGAACGGTGCTCGTCACCGGGTCGTTCCACACGGTGGGCGATGCCATGGCTCGCTTGCAGGTCGATCCGCTCGGCGGGTAGCTTTCGCCAATGTCAGGCGGAGCGCTCCCCGGATTTCGCGATTTCTACCCCGAAGACCTCGCAGAACGCACCTGGTTGTTCCGCGTCTGGCGCGACGTGGCACGCCGGTTCGGCTTCGAGGAATACGACGGGCCGCCGCTGGAGCCGCTGGAGCTGTACACCCGCAAGAGCGGGGACGAGATCGTCGGACAGCTCTACAACTTCATCGACAAGGGGGGACGCGAGGTGGCGCTCCGGCCGGAGATGACGCCCACCTTCGCGCGCATGGTGGCCGCACGCGCCAATGCCCTGCGGAAGCCGGTCCGGTGGTTCTCCATTCCGCAGCTCTTCCGCTACGAGCGCCAGCAGAAAGGGCGCCTGCGCGAGCACTTCCAGCTCAACGTCGACATCGTCGGCGAGGGCGACGTGACGGCCGACGCGGAGTTGCTCGCGGTTGCCATCGAGATCATGCGCACCGCCGGGCTCACGGCCGGCGACGTGGTCGCGCGGGTATCCGACCGCCGCCTCCTCTCGGCGCTGCTGCGGGCGTGGGGCGTTCCCGATGCCGCGGTGCCTGCGGCCTTCGCCGCCATCGACAAGCTCGAGCGCGACCCCCGCGACGTGCTCGTCGAGCGCCTTGTCGCCGCCGGGGTCGACGCCGGGGTCGCGCGGCGCGTGCTCGAATCCGTCGCCGCCTCCGACCGCTCCGAACTCCGGAACACCCTCGGAAGCGACAGCGAGGTAGCCGAATCGCTGGACAGGCTCGATCGCTACGAACGGCTGCTGGAGGCTCACGGCGTGGCCGAATGGGTCCGCTTCGACCTGTCGATCGTGCGCGGACTGGCGTACTACACGGGACTCGTCTTCGAGCTGTTCGACAGGCGCGGTGAGTTCCGCGCGATCTGCGGCGGCGGTCGCTACGACACGCTGCTGCAGGCGCTGGGCGGCGTCGACCTCCCGGCGCTCGGCTTCGGCATGGGCGACGTCGTGCTCGGGGAGCTGCTGCGCTCGCGGGTCCCGGCCGAACGGCGGCGGGTGCACAACGCACCGGACTTCTGGGTCGTGGCGCTGGACACGCTGCCTATCGAGCAGACGGTGCGCGTGGCCAGGCAGCTGCGTCGCATCGGCTGCAGTGTCGAGTACCCGATCCGCCGGATGTCGCCGAGCAAGCAGAAGAAGGCGGCGCAGTCGGCGGGAGTGGCCTTCCTGGTCACACCCAGTCACGATGACGCCGGCCGCACGATGGTGGTGTCGCCGGTGACCGGGGCTCCGTCGGGCGAACCGGATCTTGCGCAGCACCTGGCGGGGCGGGCCGTCGCGCTGGAGGAATTGCTGCGCGAGATCGTGGCGCGCCCCGATGCCGTGGCCCGCGACCTCGCGGCCCGGCTGAGACGGGAGGAGGACGCAGATGCGACGCCGTAGGGTGGGCGCCGTGGCCGACCGACCGCGGGACGACGGCACGGACACACCGTGCCGACGCCAGCACTCGCCCACCCTCCTCCCGGTTTCCACCCTCGACTTCCATGAGTGACGACAAGAAGCTGACGACGCGCGCCGAGGACTTCAGCGCGTGGTACAACGAAGTGGTGCTGCGCGCCGAACTCGCCGACTACTCGCCGGTGCGCGGCTGCATGGTCATCCGCCCCAACGGCTACGGCATCTGGGAGCGCATGCAGCATGCACTCGACGCGATGTTCAAGGCCAGCGGCCACCAGAACGCGTACTTCCCGCTCTTCATCCCGGAGAGCTTCATGCACAAGGAGGCGGAGCATGTCGAGGGCTTCGCCCCCGAGTGCGCGGTGGTCACCCACGGCGGCGGCGAACTCCTGGCGGAGCCGCTCGTCGTGCGGCCCACGTCGGAGACGATCATCTACGCGATGTACGCCAAGTGGGTCCAGAGCTACCGCGACCTGCCGATCCTGATCAACCAGTGGGCGAACGTGGTGCGCTGGGAAATGCGCACCCGGCTGTTCCTGCGCACGCTGGAATTTCTGTGGCAGGAGGGGCACACGGCGCACGCCACGCACGACGAGGCCGAGGCGGAGACGCGCACCATCCTCGCGATCTACCGGGAGTTCATGGAGCAATGGATGGCCATGCCGGTGCTGACGGGCCTCAAGACCGAGTCCGAGAAGTTCGCCGGCGCGCTTCGCACGTACGCCTGCGAGTCGCTCATGCAGGACAACAAGTCGCTGCAGGCGGGCACGTCGCACAACCTCGGGCAGAACTTCGCGCGGGCCTTCGACCTCACGTTCCAGAGCGAGTCCGGCACGATCGAGCATGCCTGGAACACCAGTTGGGGCGTCTCGACGCGTCTCGTGGGAGGACTGGTGATGACGCACGGCGACGACAACGGGCTGCGGACACCACCGCGACTCGCGCCCATCGAGGTCGTCATCGTGCCAATCTGGAAGTCGGACGAGCAGCGGGCGGCGCTGCTCGATGCCGCGCATCGGCTCAAGGCGGACCTCACCTCGTGGAACGGCCGGGGCGACGACAGGCTGCGCGTCTTCGTGGACGGGCGGGAGGGGATCAAGCCTGGCGCCAAGTACTACGAGTGGGAGCTGCGCGGCATCCCGCTGCGCCTCGAGCTCGGCCCGCGCGACCTGGCGCAACAGTCGTGCATCGCGGCGCGGCGTGACACGCGCGCCAAGACGGCACTCTCGCTCGATGGACTGCCGGCGTCGGTCGCCGCACTGCTGCAGACGATGCAGGACGACATGTTCGCCGCGGCGCTGGCCCGTCGCGAGGCGAACAGCATTCGCGAGCCGATCAGCTACGACAGGTTCCGCGAAATCATGGACGGGGACGGCGCGTTCGTCTATGCGGGCTGGTCCGGGGACCCCGAGGTGGAGGCCAGGGTGAAGGAGGAGACGAAGGCCACCATCCGCGTCATTCCCGATGCGGAGTTCCGGTCGCCCACGGCCCCGACCACGTGCCTCTACTCCGGAAAGCCGGCGCAGCACGAGGTCGTGTGGGCGCGGGCCTACTAGGCGCCGTGCTCACGCAACGGGACGGCGGGCTGGCCTGCGAGGGTGTCGGGCTGGATGCCATAGCTGCAGCGGTTGGCACGCCGGCCTACGTCTACTCCACCGCGAGCGTGCGCGAGCAGTTCGCCATGCTCGACGAATCGTTGCGCGGCACGCCGCACCGGATCCACTACTCGCTCAAGGCGAACGCCAATCGCGCGCTGCTCACCCTGATCCACTCGCTCGGGGGCGGCGCCGACGTGGTGTCCGGCGGCGAGCTGTTCCGGGCGCTGCATGCGGGATTCGCGCCAGGCGACATCATCTTCGGCGGCGTGGGGAAGTCGGAGGCCGAGCTCGCCGAGGCGCTGGGAACGGGCATTCGCCTGTGCAACGTGGAGAGCGAGGACGAAATCCGGCTGCTCGATCGCGTGGCCGGGGCGCGAGGCCGCCGCGCGCCGGTGGCCCTGCGCGTGAACCCGGAGATCACCGTCGAGAATCCGCACGCCTACATCCGCACTGGAGAGAAGGGGCACAAGTTCGGCATCCCGTACGACGAGGCGCCGGCCGCGGCGGCGCTGGCGCGATCGCTTCCGCACGTGGAGCTGCTCGGACTGGACATGCACGTGGGCTCGCAGCTCTCGCAGCTCGACACCTACTCGCACGGGCTCGCCCGGATGCTGCAGCTGCTCGAGAGCCTGCACGCCAGCGGGGTCGACACGCTGCGGTACCTCGACGTCGGCGGCGGACTCGCCGTCTCGTACCGCGACGAGATTCCGCCGGACCTGGCGGAATTCGGCCGCATCATTCGCGGCGCCGCGGATCGGAGCCGGCTGGAGATCATGGTGGAGCCGGGGCGCTTCCTCGTGGCGCGCGCGGGGATCCTGCTCACGCGCGTGCTCTACCGCAAGCGCAACGGCGGGCGGGAGATCGCGGTGACCGACGCCGGCATGACCGAGCTGCTGCGCCCATCGCACTACCAGGCGTATCATCACATCGAGCCGGTGGCCCCCCGCGCCGGCACCGTTCGCCTCGACGTGGTGGGCCCCATCTGCGAGAGCGGGGACTTCCTGGCGCTCGACCGCGACCTGCCGGACGTCCAGCCGGGCGACCTGCTCGTCGTGCACACGGTGGGAGCATACGGCGCGTCGATGTCGTCCAACTACAACTCGCGACCGCGATCCGTGGAAGTGCTCGTCGACGGCGATCGCTTCGCGGTGGCGACCGATCGCGAGACGTACGCCGATCTCGTGCGCCGTGAACGCGCGACCCTCACCTGGAGGAGCACCTGATGCTCGTGGGCCTCATGGCTGACACGCACGACCGGCTCCCCGCCATCGACGCGCTGGTGCGCGAGATGATGGCGCGCGGGGTGGGGCTGGTGCTCCACGCCGGGGACTACTGCTCGCCGTTCGCCCTGCGGCCGTTCGCCGACCACAACGTCGCCCTGGCAGGCGTCTTCGGGAAGAACGACGGCGATCACGAGGGACTCAACGCCTATGCCGCGTCGGCGCTCGGCATCGAGCTCTTCGAGTCGCCGCACAGCCTGGAAGTCTCGGGGCAGAGCATCCTGCTGGTGCACGATATCGGCGAGGTGTCCCCGCGTTCCATCGAGGGGCACTCGATCGTGGTGCACGGCTTCACCCATCGCGAGGAGATGAAGGACCGGGGTGACGCGCTTGTCGTGAACCCCGGGGAGGGGTGCGGCTGGCTGTATGGCGCCCCGTCGGCCGCCGTGCTCGACCTCCAGACGAAGAAGGTGCAATTCTTCAAACTGCCGGGAGCCGCAACGCCGTGACCGATCCGACCAGCGGAAGTCGCATCCTCATCATCGACTTTGGCTCGCAGTACACACAGCTGATCGCGCGGCGCATTCGCGAGGCCCGCGTCTATTCGGAAATCCATCCGCCGTCGGTGACCACCGACTGGATCCGTGCCTGGCATCCCACCGGCATCATCCTGAGCGGTGGCCCGAACTCCGTTTACGACGAGGGGGCGCCCACGGCGGAGCGCGAGCTCCTCGACCTCGCCCCGGTGCTTGGCGTCTGCTACGGCATGAACCTCATCGCGCAGCTGGAGGGCGGTCGCATCACCCCGGCGTCGCACCGCGAGTACGGCCGCGCGCTGCTCGAGGTCACCGCCACCGATGGCCTGTTCGCCGGCTTCGACGCCGGCGAGCAGACGCAGGTGTGGATGAGCCACGGCGACCAGCTCGCCGAGCTGCCACCCGGTTACGTCGCGTCCGGTCGCAGCGCCAACAGCCCGTACGCCGCGTTCCGCCACCGCGAGCGGCCGATCTACGGCGTGCAGTTTCATCCCGAGGTCGCACACTCGGTGCGGGGGAAGGACATCCTCGCGAACTTCCTGTTCGACATATGCCACGCCCGCCCGACATGGACCCCCGGCGCGTTCATCGCCGAGGAGGTCGAGAAGATCCGCGGGCTCGTCGGCCGGTCGCACGTCATCTGCGGCCTCTCCGGTGGTGTCGACTCCTCGGTGGCCGCGTCGCTGGTGCATCGCGCCATCGGCGACCAGCTCACCTGCATCTTCGTCGACACCGGCCTGCTGCGCCTGCACGAGCGCGAGCAGGTGGAGCGGACGTTTCGCGCCACGCAGGGCATCCACCTGGTCACGGTGCCGGCGGAGGCGAGGTTCCTGACGGCGCTGGAAGGCGTCACCGACCCGGAGCGGAAGCGCACCCTCATCGGGCACACGTTCATCGACGTCTTCGAGGACGCCGCGGCGCATGTCGGCGGGGACGTGCAGTTCCTCGTGCAGGGGACGCTGTACCCCGACGTCATCGAGAGCGCGTCGCCGCGGGGCGGGCCGTCGGTCACGATCAAGACCCACCACAACGTGGGCGGCCTCAAGCCCGGCATGAAGTTCACGCTCATCGAGCCGCTGCGCGAGCTCTTCAAGGACGAGGTGCGCAACGTCGGTCGCGAGCTGGGCCTGCCCGAGGAGATGGTCGGGCGGCACCCGTTCCCGGGGCCGGGCCTCGGTATCCGGGTCCTCGGCGCGGTGACGCCCGAGATGCTCGAGGTGCTGCGCCGCGCCGACGCGATCTACCTCGAGGAGATCCGCTCGGCCGGTCTCTACGACGAGATCTGGCAGGCATTCGCGGTGCTGCTGCCGGTGCGCTCGGTAGGAGTGATGGGAGACTACCGCACTTACGACAACGTGGTGGCGCTGCGTGCGGTGACGAGCACCGACGGCATGACGGCCGACTGGTATCCGTTTCCGCACGAGGTCCTGGCGCGGATCTCGAACCGCATCATCAACGAGGTCGCCGGCGTGAACCGCGTCGTCTACGACGTCAGCTCCAAGCCCCCGGCAACGATCGAGTGGGAGTAGGCCGGTCCGCCTGGTGACACCCTCCCACGCCGGCCGCGCGCTGCGCATTCCCACGCGTGGCGAGATCCGCGACGTCGCCCGCCTCGCCCTGCCGATCGTGGTCGTGCAGGTGGGGCTGATGCTCATGGGGGCCGTGGACGCCGCGATGGTGGGGCGCTGGTCGGCCTCGGGGCTGGCGGCGGTGGCGTTGGGCAACCTGTACTGGATCTCGGTCGTGATCCTGGCCCAGGGGACACTCATGGCACTGGACCCGGTCGTCGCCCAGGCGGTCGGCGCCGGCGACGAGCCGGCGGTCGAGCGAGCCCTCCAGCGCGGGCTGGTGCTCGCGGTGGTGCTTGGCGCGGCGTGCTCGGTGGTGCTTGGAGAGGGGGAGGCCCTTTTCCAGTCGCTCGGACAGCCAGCCGACGTGGTGCCGATGGCCGCGGCCTACACGCGGGCGTGCATTCCCGGGGTGCTGCCGTTCCTGGCCTTTGTCGTCTTCCGGCAGACGCTGCAGGCGTTCTCACGCCTGCGCCCCATCGTGACCACGGTCGTGGTGGCAAACGTGGCCAACGTCATCCTCGACTGGGCGCTCATCTTCGGGCATGCCGGCGCCCCAGCCATGGGCGCGGTGGGCTCTGGCTGGGCGAGTACGCTCTCGCGCTGGCTGATGTGCGTCCTGCTGCTCGTCGCCGGACGAGGAACGCTGTGGCCGTTCCTGCGCCACCCGCGGTGGGAGATGCTCGCCGCGGCGCCGCTCGCCGCCATGCTGCGGCTCGGGCTTCCGATCGGGCTGCACCAGTGGATCGAGATGGCGGCGTTCAGCGCGGCCATGCTGCTGGTGGGGCTGCTGGGCACGACGCCGCTGGCCGGGCACCAGATCGCCCTCACCCTTGCCGCTCTCACCTACATGGTGCCGTTAGGCTTCGGCGGGGCCGCGGCCGTGCTGGTGGGCCGGGCGATCGGGCGCGGCGACGCGGAGGGAGCGCGCCGCGAGGCCAGCGCCGCGCTGGCCTGCGGCGCGGGCTTCATGACGACCACTGCGGTCGTCCTCCTGGGCGCCCCGTCGCTGCTCGCAGGCCTGTTCACCGACGAGGCGCCGGTGATCGCAGCCGCTGCGGCGCTCATCCCGATTGCCGGGGTCTTCCAGGTCTTCGACGGCGTGCAGGGCGTGTCGAGCGGGATCCTGCGCGGGGCGGGGGACACCCGGGTGCCGATGATCCTGAACCTCACGGGGTTCCTTGTGGTGGGCCTGCCGCTCGGGGCCTGGCTCTGCTTCGGCGCCGGGCTCGGCGCCGCAGGTATCTGGTGGGGACTCACCGCCGCGCTCGTCGTGGTGGCACTGCTGCTCTCGTGGCGCGTGCACACCCACCTCGGCGGTCCGCTCGACCGCGTGGCGGTGGAGCCGGACGGCCGGCGTTGGTGACGCGCGCGTCCGGCGCGTGCCGCGAGCCTAGACGCCCTTCTCCTCGAGCAGCTTCAGGAACTCCGACGGGTCCTTCAGCTGCATCAACCGCTCGGGCACGTCCGGCTCCTTGCTGAATTGTGCGATCTTCCCGAGCACCGGCAGGTACTGGTTTGACACCTCGAGGGGCGGCGCCACGATGAGGAAGAAGTACTTCACCGACTTCTCGTCGATGGCCTTGAAGTCCACGCCGTTCGACTTCCGGCCGAACGCCACCCGCAGGCGGCTCACCACGAGCGAGCGGCAGTGCGGAATCGCGATCTGCCGGCCGATGCCCGTGGACCCGAGGTTCTCCCGCCGCTTCAGCATCTTGAACAGCGTCGCCTCGTTCTTCTCGTCGAGCTTGAGCAGGCCAATGAGCTCCTTGAGAATCTCGTCCTTCGCGGTCCCGTCAAGTTCGAGCTTGATGGCGTCTTCGGTGAAGAAATCGCGCAGTTCCATGTGAGCTGAGGGGAGGCGGGAGACGAGTCGGCAGGTCAGGTGCGCCGGTCACCGGATCGGTTCGCCATGGCATATGCCGGGCGCCGAAGAGCCTGATGCCCGAACCGCATCACCGGCTCCGCGCGGAACTTACCGTGTCGGCCCAAGTGCTGTCAAACCTTCGCGTTGCAGCCACTTTCGGGGTCCGTTACCTTCCCTACAATGCGCTTCCCGTTCACCCTCTTGCATAACACGCCGCTGCTCCTCGCGCCCATGGCCGGGGTGTCGGAATCGCCGTTCCGGCGCCTCTGCCGCCAGCATGGGGCCGACGTCGTGGTGACTGAGTTCCTCTCGGCCGAGGGCATTCGGCGGGAGAATCCCGGCACGCTGGAGAAGCTCCGATTCGGCGACGACGAGCGCCCGATCGGGGTGCAGATCTTCGGCGCCGACCCTGACGCGATGCGCGATGCCGCCGCGCTCGTCACCGACGTCTTCCAGCCGGAATTCATCGACATCAACTTCGGCTGCCCCGTCAAGAAGGTCGTGCGGCGCAACGGCGGCTCCGGGTGCCTCCGCGACCTCGACCTCGTGCAGCAGGTCATTCGCGCGGTCGTGTCAGGAACGCACCTGCCGGTGACGGTGAAGATCCGCAGCGGATGGAACGAGCCGATGCGGGATCCCGTCGGGATCGCCCTCCGCTGCCAGGACGCCGGCGCGCAGATGCTCACCCTGCATCCCAGGACGCGCACGCAGATGTACACCGGGAATGCCGCCTGGGACGAGATCGCCGCGGTGAAGCAGGCGCTGTCGATTCCTGTCGTCGGCAACGGGGACATTCGCTCCGCCGAGGATGCGGTGCGCATGCACCGCGAGACGCGCTGCGACGCGGTGATGATCGCGCGCGGCTCGTTCGGGCAGCCGTGGATCTTCGCGCAGGTGCGCGCGATGCTGGAGGGGAGCGAGGTACCGCCGACCCCGCCGGTGGCCGAGCGTTTTGCCGTTGCGCTGCACCACGCGCGCATGGCGGCCGATTACGAGCCCGATCCGCGCGGCGCGGCCATCGAGTTCCGCAAGCACCTCGGGTGGTACGTGAAGGGGTTGCCCGACTCGGCCGACCTGCGCCGTCGTCTCCACGCCGTCAACACGTTCGACGAGGTCGAGGGCATCTTCGCCGACTACCTCGCGGGCCGGCTCCGGACCGCGGTGGACGAGGGGGCGCCGGGCGCGCTCGCCCCGGCGGGCACGTGATGCCCGCGGGCGCGGCGGTGCCTTTCGTTCGCGCCTGCCTGACGACGCGGCACGTGGCCGGCGCACCACGGCAGCCCCGATGACGCGTGACGGGGCGCTGGCGCTCCTCCGCCGGGTGGCTGACGGGACGCTGGCGCCTGACGAGGCGCTGCGACAGCTCGCCCTGCAACCGTTCGAGTCGCTCGGCTTCGCAACCATCGACCACCATCGCGCGCTGCGGCAGGGCTTTCCCGAGGTGATCTACGCGGAGGGGAAGTCGCCCCAGCAGGTGGTGAGCATCGCCGAGCGGATTGCCGGCGGCGGCGGCGGCGTGCTGGTGACGCGCGCCGGCGAGGAAGCGCGGCGCGCCCTCCTCGCCCGGTTCCCCGACGCCAGAGCCCACGACATCGCGCGAACGGTCTCGGTTGCCCCATCGCAAGGGACCAGCGTGCCCCGCGGCACCGGAACGATCCTCGTGGTGACGGCCGGCACGAGCGACCTCCCCGTCGCAGAGGAGGCCGCGGAGACGGCGCTGGCCATGGGCAACGTGGTGGGACGCATCAACGACGTCGGCGTCGCCGGACTGCACCGGTTGCTGGCCCATTCCGAGGCCCTTGCGTCCGCGACCGTGATCGTGGTGGTGGCCGGCATGGACGGCGCCCTGCCGTCGGTCGTCGGAGGGCTCGTCGCCTGTCCCGTGATCGCCGTCCCGACGAGCGTTGGCTATGGGGCGAGCCTGGGCGGGCTGACGGCCCTGTTCACGATGCTCACGTCCTGCGCCGCCGGCGTCACCGTCGTCAACATCGACAACGGGTTCGGCGCCGGGGTCGCAGCCTCGCGCATCACGCACGGCGGCTGAACGCCGTCGGCACGCGCGCCCACCAGGCCGTTACGAGCGCGGGGGCCCCGGCCCGGCGACGTCTCTCCAGCGCTTGTCCCACTCCCACAGCCGCAGCTGGTCGTCCGGCCCGATCGGCTTCCCAAGCTCGCGCGCCCAGTGACAGATCTGTCCGCGGTGGTGTGCCTCGTGCACGATGGAGCTGGCCAGGAGGCCGACGACGTCCGGACTGAAATTGTGCACCCGGCCACCGGCGTCGAACGATCGCGCGATGAGCGCCGCCATTGCCCGGGCGCTGCTGGCCAGCGCCTCAGCGGCGTCTCGCCTGGTGATCACCTCCCTGTCGAGGCGCTCCGGTGGTTCGACCACCCTGTCCGACATCTTGAGCCGCATGCAGCGGACATTGTGGACGTGAGCGAAGGTCGTCGCGATGTTCCGGCGCTTGGAGCACGGCGGAAACGTGCGCCAGATGCCCGGATCGACGAGCTCCAGAAGCAGCTGGTTGATTCGCTCGTTGGTCAGGAACGCGTCGACAAGGCTGCGTCCGACGTCGATCGCCAACGATGCTGGCGCCGGCGCGACCGCCTCGACGGAGGGCTTCGGTGCGGTCTTTCCACCTCGCCTTGGCCTGCTCGACTTTCCTGTGGGGGAGCGCTTCGCCATGGATCTTCTCCGGAAGCCTGGAAATCGGCGCCGGTAAGGTCGAAGCTGTGCACCGCTCGTGCAATCGCCGCGTGCCTGGATCGGTCCGCGATCAGGTGACGCGGTGTCCCGGAGACTGTGTCTCGGCGGAGAGAGCTAAACGTTGTCAGCGTGCGCCGATATCGCGCCTCATGTGAAGTGATATCGAACGCCTGCTACCGTTGACTCAACCCTGGGGGAGGGGTACGTTCAACCCAGACCCAACGGGGGCGACTTGGCTTCGACGGGGTCGGTGAAGCTGTGGCTGCGTGCTCAGGTCCTGAGTCCTGATGAAACCCTCGGGAAAATCACAACTGCCAACAACAACTTGGCTCTGGCTGCGTAACGCTTAGGCGTTCACGCACCTGCCTGGGAGGAAGCCCGCCTGGGGCGGCTTTCCGGGTATCGCAAATCCGGGCTGGGTGAGCGCCGCGCCTTCAGGCGTCCACCGAGAAAGCTGAAGGCTCGTTCGAAGATCGGCAGCTCGCCGGCCGGCCTTCGGAGACCGTGAACGGGGAGCTACGCACGTAGACGCCGTGGTCGATCCAATCTCGGACCGGGGTTCGACTCCCCGCGCCTCCACTGTCCATCGCAGGCGCCCGTGGCCCTCCAGCCGCGGGCGCCTTTCGATTCAGCGACTCATTCCTGTCGCGAGCGACGTTCGCGGCTGTATCGCTGCCGAATCGAGTCCGCCGCCGGCACCGTAAGCATCGCGAGGTAGTGCCCGGCGTCGCGTGGCCGGCCCCACCGCAGGTAGAGCAGCGCGAGCTCGCGTTGCCCGCGCTCGGTCCGCATGTTCGAGGCGCCGAGCCCGTCGCGCGCCGTCTCATATGATGAAATGAGCGCACGCTCGGCTTCGGCGTACTTGCCTCGGTCGGACAGCACCACACCGAGCATGTAGTACGAATCCGAGAGATAGTAGGGAAAATCACGGGCGCTCGTCATGCCGGTCGCATACTGGCGCCGCGCCATCGACTCGGCCTCTCCGAGCAGGCCCTCGCGCCGCAGCACCTTGGCCCAGGTCCATTCGGCGATGAATGCGTACAGTCCGGAGCCGGCGGGCAGGGAATCGATGAGCGCCAGCGCTCGAGTCGCCTCACGTCGGGCCTCCGCGGTGTCACCCATCGCGGAGAGGGCGTCCGCCAGCGCCATTTCCGCCTGCAGGTGCAGTGGGTGCTGCCGGGGCGTGGCGGCGCGCCCCATGTCCCGGGCGCGCTGCAGCACTGGAATCGCGTCGGAAAACCGCCCGCGGGACACGAGGTGCGTGCCGAACGTGTACAGCTGGGTCGCCTCCTCCAGCGAGGGTCCCGTGCCCGAGGAGTCGTACAGCGCGATGCCGTGTCGCATGTAGGATTCCGCGCTGTCGAGCTTTCCCTCGTCATGGTAGGTGCGCCCCAGCATGCCGTACATGAAGCCGAGCGTCTCGGGGTGCGGCTTCGCGCGATGTCGCTCGATGTCCAGCAGGCTCGTATACGTGGATTCCGCGCTGGCCAGTCTCCCGCGATAGGCATCGGCGGTGCCGATCATCCAGAGTGCCGCCTCGTACATCGACAACGTGTCCGGACCACCCTGTTCCTCATAGAGCGATCGCGCACGGCGCGCCAGGGATGCAGCGCTGTCCGGATGCATGGCCAGCATCGGCAGTCCGAGCGCGACGAGGTCATTCGCGATCTCCGGGTCGTCGGGCGCCAGCAGGCGCTGGTGGATCGCGAGCGCCGAATCCGCCTGGGCGCTCGACGCCGCGAACCTCCCCGAGCTGTAGAAGGCCGACGAGATCACCCGGTGCAGGAGGGCCCGCGTCGAAGGGTCGTCGTGCAGTTCCTCGGGCAGGTGCGCCGCCGCCGTGTCGAGCATCTCCGCCACGGTCAGGGTCGCCTGCGGCAGTCGCCGCACCGATGCCACTGACGCCACCGGTGCGCCGAGAATTTCCTGGAGGAAGTCGGCGATCCGGGTCGCCTTCCGGGCCTCGGCGTGGGCGGCCCGCGCCTCCCGCAGCGACACCGCGGTCCCGCCCACGAGCGACAGGCACGCCACGCCGATGCCGGCAACGAGGGCACGGCGACGCGCGATGAACTTCCGGAGGCGATACCTCCGCGTATCCGGCCGCGCCGAGACCGGGAGACCCTTGAGGTAGCGCAGGACATCGTCGCTCAGGGCCTCGACCGTCGGGTATCTCCGCGCAGGCTCCTTGCGCAGCGCCATGAGCACGATGGCGTCGAGCTCGCCGTCGAGCGCGCGAGCGAGCTGCGCCTGATCGGGGAGGCCGCAGCTTTCGGCGGCATCGCCGGTGCACGCTGCGCTTGGGGCGGTCGGCGACTCGCCCATCACCGCGGCCAGCAGCTGCGCCGGGGTACGGCCCTCTGGCAGGAACGGTGTCCGCCCGGCCAGCAATCGATACAGCACGACGCCGAGCGAATAGACGTCCGTCGCCGTCGTGACGACCTCGCCCCGCGCCTGCTCCGGACTGGCGTACACCGTTGTCATCGCTGCGAGTCCCACACCCGTAACGGCCTGGTCACCCGACGCCTCGTCGCTGCGCACGAGCTTCGCGATCCCGAAATCGAGCAGCTTCACGACGCCGTCGCGGGAGACGAGGATATTGGCGGGTTTCAGGTCGCGATGGACGACCAGGTTCCGGTGGGCGTACTGCACGGCACCGCACGCCTGACGAAACAAGTCGAGGCGCTCGCGGATGGTGAGCCGATGCTCGGCGCACCAGGCCGAGATCGAGGCGCCGTCGACGTATTCCATCACGAAATACGGCGTCCCATCCTCCGTGACACCGGCGTCGAACAGCGTCGCGATGTTCGGGTGCTGCAGCGCCGCAAGGATGCGCCGTTCGTGGTGAAAGCGCGCCACAATGGTCGCGCTGTCGGCGCCGCGCCCGATCGTCTTGATCGCGACGCGGTGGCGGATCGCGTCGTCCCGGGTGGCCTCGTAGACGGCCCCCATGCCGCCCTCCCCGATCTTCCGGAGCACGGTGTATGGACCGATGCGTTTACCCTCGAGGGAAGCCGCCGGACCGGGCAGGTTCGCGCCCGCACCGGCGAGCGCCGCAATGGCGGGGCGCACGAAGCGGTCGCCCGCCGAGTCATGCGCGGCCAGGAGGCTGCGCACCTCCTGCACAAGCGCCGGGTCGCGCGTCGCACGGTCGAGCAGGACACGCTCCCGTTCCTCGCGCGTCGCCTCGAGGGCATCGCCAAACAGGTCGCGCAGGTCCTCCCTGCGGTCGGCCGGAATCGTCATGTCACGTGTGCGGGGCCGTGGCGGAACGACGGAGTCACCGCGGTGGTCGCCTTCCTTCGGTATACGCGCAGTCTGTGCCGGGAAGGGGACATCGCCGTGGCGGCGGCGCCGCGCCGGGCGCTCGTCGTTGCCGGCGGTCGCGCACCTGCCGGCGGTCGCGCACCTGCCGGCGGTCGCGCACCTGCCGGCGGTCGCTCATCTGCCGGCATCGTCCTCGAGCTCGCGGTGCAGCCACGCCCTCGCCATGGCCCAGTCACGCTTCACGGTGCGCTCGGAGACCTCGAGGACCGACGCCGTCTCCTCGTTCGAAAGCCCGGCGAAGAAGCGCAGCTCGACCACGCGCGCCTGGCGGGGATCGATTGTCGCGAGCCGCTCGAGCGCCTCGTCGACGCGGATGATGTCCTCCGACGACTCGGCGGCGGCGTCCATGCCCTCCACCAGGGCCACCACGCGTCCGCCACCTCGCTTGGCGCTGTTCTTTCGCCGGGCGTGATCCACCAGGATGCGTCGCATGAGCTGCGCGGCCACGGCGTAGAAATGCATGCGGCTCTCGTAGCTGGCGGAGCGCTGGTCCACGAGGCGGAGATACGCCTCGTGGACGAGTGCCGTCGGCTGGAGCGTGTGGTCCGGCCGTTCCGCATGCATCACGCGCGACGCCATCTCGCGGAGCTCTCCGTACACGAGGGGCAGCAGCGACTCCATGGCGCCTTCGCGTCCGGCCTGCAGGTCGAGCAGCAGCCGGGTGATCGAATCCTGCGCAGGCGGGCTCATGCGATCAACGACGAGGCGTGCGTCAGTGAGCGGGAGACGCTACGACCGTGCCGCTGGGCGCGCAATGTCCCGACGCAACGACGGACCGGCTACGCTCCCGCCAGGGCAGCCTGACCGGCAGCCAGCCGCGCAATTGGCACGCGGAATGGCGAGCACGACACGTAGTCGAGGCCGGCTTCGTGACAGAACGCCACCGAGCGCGGCTCACCCCCGTGCTCGCCGCAGATGCCCGCCTTGAGTGATGGGCGCACCTCACGCCCATCGCGCACGGCCATGCGGATCAGCTTTCCCACGCCGGCCACGTCGAGCACCTGGAAGGGGTCGTCCGGGAAGATGCCGCGGGACACGTACGACGGGAGGAACCGGCCGGCGTCGTCGCGGCTCAACCCCAGCGTGGTCTGGGTGAGGTCGTTGGTCCCGAACGAGAAGAACTGTG
Source organism: uncultured Gemmatimonadaceae bacterium (assembly GCA_963761075.1). Taxonomy (GTDB): domain Bacteria; phylum Gemmatimonadota; class Gemmatimonadetes; order Gemmatimonadales; family Gemmatimonadaceae; genus CAVXFN01. The sequence continues at coordinate 2,788,534 of CAVXFN010000004.1, read as the reverse complement.
CCTCACGTGCGATCTCGCCGGCGGTGAGCGCCGCCCGTGGCAGCTCGATCATGGTCCCGATCTGGTAGGGGACCTCGATGCCCATCGCCCCGAGCACCTGGCGCGCGCACTCCTCGAGGATGTCACGCTGGTTCTCGAACTCCGTCACGGCGGCGACGAGCGGCACCATGATTTCCACGCGCACGTCGATGCCCCGGCGGCGCGCCCGCACCGCGGCCTCGAAGATCGCGCGTCCCTGCATCTCCGTGATCTCGGGATATGTGATGCCGAGGCGGCAGCCGCGGTGCCCCAGCATCGGGTTCGTCTCCCGCAGGCCATCGACGATGCGGCTCAGTTGGGCGCGCGTCAGGCGGAGCTCTCGCGCCAGGAGCTTCGACTCCTCTCCCCCGTGCGGCAGGAACTCATGCAGGGGCGGGTCGAGCAGCCGGATGTTGACCGGGAACCCGCTCATCGCCTCGAAGATCGCCTCGAAGTCGGCGCGCTGCATCGGCAGCAGCCTGGCGAGCGCGCGCCGGCGCCCGCCCTCGTCGCGGGCGACGATCATCTCGCGCATCGCATGGATGCGGTCGCCCTCGAAGAACATGTGCTCGGTGCGACAGAGGCCGATGCCCTCGGCACCGAATCCGCGGGCGATGCGCGCGTCGCGCGGGGTGTCGGCATTCGCCCGCACCCGCAGCCGCCGCGCCTCGTCCGCCCAACCGAGCACCCGGCTGTACGCCTGGTACACGGGCGCGCTCGACTCGGAAAGCTGTCCGCTCGTCACCCGCACCACCTCGCTGGGGACCGTCGGGAGGTCGCCGAGGAAGACCCGTCCACTGGTGCCATCGAGCGTGATCCAGTCGCCCTCGTTCACCACCGTGCCGTCGACGCTGAACTGCCGGTGTTCGGCGTCGACGACCATCTCGCGCGCGCCGACGATGGCGCACTTGCCCATGCCCCGCGCCACGACGGCGGCGTGGCTCGTCATGCCGCCGCGCGTGGTGAGGATCGCGCGCGCGGCAACCATCCCGTGGAAGTCCTCGGGCGTCGTCTCCTCGCGAACGAGGATCACCGACTCCCCCTTGGCGGCGCGCTGCTCGGCGACGTCGGGATCGAAGACGGCAACGCCGCTCGCGGCACCGGGGGACGCCGGCAGTCCCGAGGCGATCGAGGTGGCGCTGGTACCGGGATCGATGATGGGGTGCAGCAGTTGATCGAGCTGTGAAGCCTGCACGCGACGCACCGCCTCGTCGGTGGAGATCAGCTGCTCCTCGACCATGTCGCGCGCAATCCGGATGGCCGCGGCGGCGGTGCGCTTTCCCGTCCGCGTCTGGAGGAGGTACAGCGCGCCGCGCTCCACGGTGAACTCCAGGTCCTGCATCTCGCGGTAGTGACGCTCGAGCCGCTCCTGGACCTTCAGCAGCTCGGCGTACGGCCCCGGAAGCCGCTGCGCCATCTCCTCGATGTGCAGCGGGGTGCGAATACCGGCGACGACGTCCTCGCCCTGCGCGTTGACGAGGAACTCGCCGTAAAAGCGCTTCTCGCCGGTGGAGGGATCGCGCGTGAAGGCCACGCCGGTACCGGAATCGTCGCCCATGTTGCCGAACACCATCGCCACGACGTTGACCGCCGTCCCGAGGGTATCGGGGATGCCGTTCAGGCGACGGTAGTCCACGGCCTTCCGGAGGTTCCACGAACGCCAGACCGCCTCGGTGGCGCCCCACAATTGCGTCTCGGCGTCCATCGGGAATTCCTGGCCGGTCGTCCGGCGCACCAGCGACTTGTACTCGTCGACAAGCGTCCGCAGCGATGCCTCGTCGAGCTCCGCGTCGGTCTCGACGCCCAGCATGATGCGCTTGGCCCGCAGCAGTCCCTCGAAGTGCGACGACGGGACGGACAGGACCACGTCGCCATACATCTGGAGGAATCGACGGTAGGCGTCATAGGCGAAGCGGGGGTTCCCGCTGGCCGCCGCGAGGCCCTCGACGGTCGCGTCGTTGAGCCCGAGGTTGAGTACCGTCTCCATCATCCCGGGCATCGACACCGCCGCGCCGCTCCGCACCGAGACCAGCAAGGGACGCGACGCATCGCCGAAGTACTTTCCCGACGTCTCCTGGAGGCGCTGGAGGTTGCGCTGCACTTCCTCGCGCAGCCCCTCGGGATACGCCTGCGTACGCATGTAGTCCACGCAGGCGCTGCAGGCGATGGTGAACCCGGGCGGAACCGGCACGCCGAGGTTGGTCATCTCGGCGAGGTTTGCCCCCTTGCCGCCCAGCACGCTCTTCATCTCGCGTGTGCCGTCGGCGCGGCCGTTCCCGAAGAAATAGACGAGATCTGGCATTACGGGGGAGGACCGGAGAATGGTGGGCGCGGATCCACCGCGAAGTGGAGCCGGACTCAGCGGCGACGCTACAGCCTGAGCTTGTCTGGATTGATGGGAGGCGGTGTCGGGTAATCTCCCGAAAAGCACGCGTGGCAGAAACCCTCGGGGCCGCCCGGCACGGCCTGGAGCATCCCGTCGAGCGAGAGATAGCCCAGGGAGTCGACGCCGATCCGTCGAGCGATCTCCGGCAGGGTGTGGTTGGCGGCGATCAGCTCTTCGCGACGGGGGGTGTCGATGCCGTAGTAGCAGGGCCCGGTGATGGGCGGTGAGGAGACGCGCATGTGCACCTGGCGTGCCCCGGCTGCCCGCACCAGCGCGACGAGTCCGCGTGTCGTGGTACCACGCACGATGGAGTCGTCCACCATCACGACGCTCTTGCCCTCGAGCACTTCGCGCACGGGGTTGTACTTCACCTTCACCTTGGCGTCCCTGTCACCCTGCGTCGGCTGGATGAAGGTGCGTCCCACGTAATGGTTGCGGATCAGCGCCAGTTCCAGCCGCAGGCCCGACGTTTCCGCGTAGCCGAGCGCCGCCGAGTTCGACGAGTCCGGCACCGCGAATACAAGGTCCGCCCCAGGCGTGGGCTGCTCGAGGGCGAGCTGCCGACCGAGGGCCCGCCTCGCGCGATCCACCGAGCCGCCGAAGACGTAGCTGTCGGGACGCGCGAAGTAGACGTGCTCGAAGACGCAGCGTCGCAGTGGCACGGGAGTGAAGGCCTGCAGGCAGCGCATGCCGTCGCGATCGAACGCGACGATCTCGCCGGGGCGCACCTCGCGCACCAGCTTGGCGCCGACGATGTCGAGCGCGCAGGTCTCGGACGCCACGACCCACGCCTCGCCGGCGCGGCCGATGACGAGGGGACGCCAGCCGCGGGGGTCGCGCGCCGCGAGCAACGTCCCATTCAAGAGCACCAGCAGGCTGAAGGCCCCCTCGGCACGCGACAGGGCATCTGCCAGCTGGAGCTCCGGCGCCATTGCGGACGTCCGGGCGAGCCGGTGCACGAGCACCTCGGAGTCCATCGTGGAGGTGAAGATCGAGCCGCGGTCCTCGAGTTCGTGCCTCAGCTCGGTAGCGTTGACGAGGTTTCCGTTGTGGGCCAGCGCGATGTGCGTGCCCCGGAAGCGCGCCAGCACGGGCTGCGCGTTCTCGATGGTGGAGGTGCCCGCCGTGCTGTACCTGGTGTGGCCGATGGCCACGGGCCCGGGAAGTTCCGCCAGTTCAGTGCCGCCGAAGCCCTCGGAGATGAGTCCCATCCGGTGGACGGCATGCGCCACGCCGTCGTTGCCGACGGCGACGATGCCTGCCGATTCCTGTCCCCGATGCTGGAGGGAATACAGCCCCAGGTGCACGAGGCGGGACGACTCGGGGTGACCCCAGACACCAAACACACCGCACATGGACTCAGGCGCTCCCGGAAAGGGCTGGTTCGGCGTCGTCGCTGGACGTCGCGACGCGCGTCATCATGGATGGAATGGCCTCGTGGTATGCCGCCGCGAGCCGCGACACGGGCGCGGTCCACGTCTCGTTCCCAAGGCGGATGGTGAAATCGCCGCCCGCCAATCCCACGGTGCCGATGCGATGCGACGCCACGCGGTGTCTCGCGGCAATCGCCTCCACGGCCCGGGGGTCCGGCGAGGAGACGATGACCCGCCCCTGCGCCTCACCGAAAAGAAGCGCCCGGACCGGGAGAAAGGTCCACGCCCCCAGCTCGATCGACGCGCCGACCGGGCGCGCGACGTCACCGATGCAGCACTCGGCGAGGGCCACGGCCAGGCCGCCATCGCTGCAGTCGTGTGCGGACGCCACCGCGCCGGCCCGGATGGCTTCGAGGAGCGCCTCGATGAGCCGCCCCTCGAGGTCGACGTCGCATGCCGGCGGGGCACCGGCCACCACCCCGTGGAGATGCTTCAGGTATTCGCTGGCGCCGATCTCGTTGGTGTTGTCGCCGAGCAGGAGGATCGTCGAGCCCGGCGTCGTGAACGCGGAGCGGGTGACGTGGTCGAGGTCGTCGACGAGGCCAACCATGCCGATGACCGGCGTCGGGTACACCGCTCCCTGCGGGCTCTCGTTGTAGAAGGAGACGTTTCCGCCGGTCACCGGCGTGCCTAACGCCGTGCACGCCTCGCCCATGCCCGCCACCGCCTCACGGAACTGGAAGAACACCTCCGGCCGCTTCGGGTTCCCGAAGTTGAGGCAGTTGGTGATGGCCATCGGGCGCGCCCCGGTGCAGGCGACGTTGCGGGCCGCCTCGGCGACCGCGATCCGCCCGCCGGTGCGGGGTTCGAGGTACACGTAGCGTCCATTGCCGTCGGTCTTGAGCGCCACCGCACGCCGCGTTCCCGGAAGCTGCACCACGGCGGCGTCGCCGCCGCCCGGTCCGACGACGGTGCCTGCCCGCACGGTGCTGTCGTACTGGCGCACGACCCACGCCTTGCTCGCGATGGTCGGGGAAGCCAGGAGACGCTCCAGCGTCCAGAGCGGGTTTCGCTCCTCCGGCCGCGGCGGGATCGACGCGACGTCCGTCTCGCGCAGTGCGCGGATCGCCTCCGCCTCCCGAAACGGCGGCGTGTACACCGGGCACTCGGTCACCAGCTTCGAACCGGGGAACTCGGCCACGACCTGGTCGCCCTCGAGCACCCGGTAGACCGGCTCGGCAATCACCTCGCCGATCACCGCGGCGCTGAGGTCCCACTTGCCGAGGATGTCGCGTACCGCGTCTTCGTGGCCCCGCAGGGCGACCACCAGCATGCGCTCCTGCGACTCGCTGAGGAGGATCTCGTACGGCGTCATCCCCTCCTCGCGCAGGGGGACCCTGGTGACGTCGATCTCCACCCCGACGTCGCCCCGCGCCGCCATCTCCGCGGAGGAGCTGGTGAGCCCTGCGGCGCCCATGTCCTGGATGGCGACGATGTGTCCACTCCGGATCAGCTCGAGCGACGCCTCCAGCAGCAGTTTCTCGGTGAATGGATCGCCAACCTGAACGCGCGGGCGCTTGGCCTCGCTCTCGTGGGAGAGATCCTCCGAGGCGAACGAGGCGCCGTGAATGCCATCCCGCCCGGTGCGCGCCCCTACCGCCATGATCGGGTTGCCGACGCCCTCGGCCTTGGCGCGAATCAGCTCCTCCTCGCGCAGCAGCCCCACGCACATCGCGTTCACAAGCGGATTGCCGGCGTAGGCGTCGTCAAAGACGACCTCGCCCGCCACCGTGGGAACCCCGACGCAGTTGCCGTAGTCGCCGATCCCCTTCACGACGCCGGCGAAGAGCCAGCGCATCCGCGGGTGCTCGAGGCCCCCGAACCGGAGGGAGTTGAGCAACGCGATGGGTCGCGCACCCATGGTGAAGACGTCACGCAGGATGCCGCCCACGCCGGTCGCGGCGCCCTGGTAGGGCTCCACTGCGGACGGATGGTTGTGCGACTCGATCTTGAACGCGACCGCGAGGCCGTCCCCCACTGCGATGACGCCGGCGTTCTCGCCCGGACCCTGCAGTACGTGCGGCGCCTCGGTCGGCAGCGTGCGCAGCACCGGTCGCGAGTGCTTGTAGGAACAGTGCTCGTTCCAGAGCGCGCTGACGATGCCGAGTTCCGTGAACGTGGGCGTGCGGCCGAGCAACGCCACGAGGCGATCGTACTCGTCCGTGGTCAGCCCGTGCTCGGCCACCAGCGCCGGAGAGATGACCGGATCGCCGGGGCGGGGAACGGCTCCCATCACCACTTCAGCCCGAACATCGAGCGCACGAATCCGCGGATGTTGCTCTGGTCCAGGTGCTCGAGCATCTCCATCTCGCCCTTGTCGAGCCACATGCCACCGCACTCCGTGCAGCGGTCGATCTTGATCTGGTGGAAGTCGACTTCCACGAGGGAGGCGCCGCACTTGGGGCAGTGCATGTAGTGCGAGGCTCGTTCCGCGCTCGCACGCTCGGCGTCGAGCCGCGACCTTTGCTCCTTGATCAGCTCCGCGTCACGCTTGACGAAATACTCGTCCTCGGTCCTGCTTGGCTTCTTTTCGTCCATGTCCTGTTGCTGGAAGAAGTGCCTGTGGCCATGATCGGGCAGCGACATCGCGTGCCCGTCGAATCCGCCTGCCTGCTGGTACCGCGTGCCTTTCGGCGCTCGCCTCACACCTGCACGCGCGCCAGGATCGACTCGAAGAGCAGCAGCCCGTCGGTCGAGCCCAGCAGCGCGCGAACCGCACGCTCCGGATGCGGCATGAGTCCCATCACGTTGCCCTGTTCGTTCACGATGCCGGCGATGCCGTCCATGGAGCCGTTCGGGTTGGCGCCCGGCGTGGCATCGCCCTGGGCATCCACGTACCGCAGCACCACCTGACGGCGGTCTTCGAGTCGGCGCAGGTCGTCGGCGGCCATCGTGAAGCGGCCGTCGCCGTGCGCCACCGGCATGCGCAGCAACTGGCCCGGCCGGCACTGGTTGGTGAAGAGCGTGTTCTCGTTCTCCACCCGGACGGTCACCCAGTCGCTCACGAATCGCAGGGTGTCGTTGCGCAGCAGCGCCCCCGGAAGCAGCCCCGCCTCGCACAGTACCTGGAATCCGTTGCAGATGCCGAGCGTCGGCGCGCCGCGCCGGGCATGCTCGACGACCTCGCGCATGATCGGGCTGAACCGCGCGATGGCGCCGGCCCGCAGGTAGTCGCCGTAGGCGAATCCGCCCGGGAGGATGACCACGTCGACCCCCTGCAGGTCGTGATCCTTGTGCCAGAGCATGACGCCCTCGGCGCCAAGTACCTCCGTCACCGCGCGGTAGGTGTCCTCGTCGCAATTCGATCCGGGGAAGGTAACGATGCCGAACTTCATGCGGGGCTCACCGCGGCGATCTCGTAGTCCTCGGTCACCGGGTTGGCCAGGAGCCGGGCGCACATGTCGTGCACCGACCGCCGGGCGGCATCGGCGTCCGGGGCGTCGGCATCGATCACGAGGTGACGGCCGACCCGCACCTCGCGCACGGCGTCGAATCCCAGCGCGTGCAGGGCGTCGGCCACCGCCTTGCCCTGCGGGTCGAGGATGCCTCTCCGGGGGACGATGTGAACGGCGACGCGAAAGCGGGTCATGCCCGTGGGTCCTCGGGTGAGTTGGGGGCTGGAGGGGCGGGCCGGCCACGGAAGCGCCGCCGGCGGCGCCGGTGCGGCTGTCCGTCGCCGCGCTCCCGCGACGCACTGTCCCGGCGCTCCTCGACGATGTCGTCGTCGTCCTGGTCTTCCGGCGGCCGCGCCAGCAGCCCGACGAAGACGGTGCGCGCCACGCCCCAGGCGACGTAGGCCATCAGGGCGGGAAAGAAGAACTCCTTGGGAAGGAAGATCACGCCGCCGATGATCGCCACGACGAGCAACGAACCCAGCAGCTCGCGAATCGAGCGGTAGCCGATCGTCGGCACCGCGAAGTACTTCACGTTGCTGATCATCAGGAACGAGAGGCCCACCATGATGTACCGCAGCATCACCGGCCACGGCAGGTCCGCGAGCCCCGTCTGGTTGTAGAGCGGCGTCTGGCTGAACCAGTAGTACGTCGCCAGGGTGAGTCCCGCGGCCGGTGTCGGCAGCCCGGTGAAATGCGACTTCTTGCGTCCGCTCTGCTCGATGTTGAAGCGGGCCAGCCGGATCACCGCGCACATCGTGAAGAAGAAACAGAAGATCCATTCCCAGCCGTGCTGGTTCAGCACGGCGAAGAACATGATGAGGGCCGGCGCGGTGCCGAACGTGATGGCGTCGACGAGGGAATCCAGCTCGGCGCCGAACCGGCTTCCGGTGTTGGTGGCCCGTGCCACGCGCCCATCGAGCCCGTCGGCGATGCCGCCAAAGACGACGTAGGTCCCGGCTCGCGAGTAGTCGCCGCGCGACGCCGCGACGATCGCGAAGACCCCGAGAAACAGGCTCGCCAGCGTGAAGCCGTTGGGCAGCAGGACGACGGTACGTCCGAGGGCGGGGCGCGGCATGGGCATCAATCGGCGGGGAGCGCGGCCAGGACGGTCGTGCCCGCGATCGTCCGCTGGCCGACGCCGATGGCGAGCGAGGCGGCGGGCGGCATGAAGACGTCCACCCGCGAGCCGAACCGGATGAGCCCCATCCGCTCTCCCTGCTCGACGCGCTCGCCTTCACGACTGTAGTTCACGATGCGCCTTGCCACGAGGCCCGCGATCTGCCTGACGAGAATCCGCGTGGCCCCGCTCTCCAGCCCGATCGACATCTGCTCATTCTCGAGACTCGACTTCTCGGTGGCCGCGTTCAGGAACTTGCCGGGGTTGTAGTGCACGAAGCGCACCGTGCCCGAGATCGGATACCGGTTCACGTGCACGTTGAAGACATTCATGAAGATCGAGATGCGCGTCGCCCGTCCATGGACGAAGGTCGGCTCATCGACTTCGGTGATCATGACCACGCGCCCGTCGGCCGGGGCGATGAGCAGCCGGTCGCCACGCTCCCCCGTGCGCTCGGGGTCACGGAAGAAATATGCCGTCCACCCCGCCAGGATGCTGAGCAACACGGCGAGCGCCAGCCATTCCAATCCCGGATGCATCGCGGCGACGTAGATGGCGGCCGCGGCGAGCACCGCGGCCACGGCGATGAAGACGAGACCTTCGCGGGCGAACTTCACCGGATGCCCGTCTCGTCAAGGTCCATGCCGGTGATGCGGCGATACGCCTCGAGGTAACGCACGCTGGTCGCCGCGACCACCTCGTCCGGAAGCGGTGGGGGAGGGGCATCCCCGTTCCAGCGTCCGGCCAGCCGCTCGCCTTCCAGGTAGTCGCGCAGCGGCTGCTTGTCGAAGCTCGGCTGCGAGTGCCCCGGCTCGTACCTGTCGGCGGGCCAGAACCGGGAACTGTCGGGCGTCATCACCTCATCGACGAGGAGAACCCGGTCCCCGATGGAGCCGAACTCGAACTTGGTGTCGGCCAGCAGGATCCCGCGCGGCTCCGCAATGGAGCACCCGAACTCGTAGACCCGGCGCGCAATCCGCTCGAGCCGTTCAGCGTCCTCGGTACCGACAATCTGCGCCATGCGCGCGCGCGTGATGTTCTGGTCATGGCCCGACTCGGCCTTGGTGGCCGGGCTGAAGATGGAAGGCGTCAACCGGTCGCTCTCCCGCAGCCCCGGCGGCAGCGGCTCTCCCGCGAGCGTCCCCGACACCCGGTACTCCTTCCACGCCGAGCCGGCAATGTAGCCGCGCACCACGCACTCGACCGGGAATACGCTCGTTCGCAGGCAGAGCATCGACCGCCCCGCAATGACGTCGCGCATCGGCGCCAGCTGCGGTACCTCCCGCACGATCTCGTCGCCGTTGGCGGTGAGCATGTGGTGCGCCACCATCCCGTCGAGATGTCGCAGCCACCACGCCGAGAGTTGCGTCAGCACCGCTCCCTTGTGCGGCACCGCCTCGTGCATCACGACGTCGAAGGCGGAGACGCGGTCGGTGGCCACGAGCAGCAGCCGCTCCTCGTCGACGTGATAGACGTCGCGAACCTTGCCGCGGCGGAAGAGCTTGAGGGGAAGCGTGGTGCCGCTGAGGGCGTTCATACCTTGAGGGCGTCGTCCGCGTCGCGGAGATCGGGATACCGCGCAAGGATCGGTTCGATGACTTCAGCGAGAAACTCGTCGACCTGTTCCGGCGAGCGACCGTGGAACCGGGACGGGTTCGAGAGCGACTGCAGGTCCTGCAGCGCGACCGGAAACTCCGGGTCGGCACCGAGGCGCTCGAACAGGTCGTTCGGGCGCCCCTCGTTCTTCACGGCCGACGCGGCCGCCTGGCTGTGACGGCGGATCACCTCATGCGCGGCCTGCCGGTCGCCACCGGCACGCACCGCCCTTACCATCAGTTCCTCGGTGGCCATGAACGGCAGTTCCTCGGCGACGCGCTGCCGGACGCGGGCGGCGTGCACCTCGATGCCGCCGGCGATGTTCGCCATGATGAGCAGGATGGCGTCGGTGGCCAGGAACGACTCGGGAATCACGAGGCGCCGGTTGGCACTGTCGTCGAGCGTCCGCTCGAGGAATTGCGTGGCGTGCGTCTGGTTGGGATTCGCCTCGAGGCTGAGGACGAACCGTGCCAGGGACGCGATGCGCTCGCTGCGCATCGGGTTGCGCTTGTACGCCATGGCCGACGACCCGATCTGCTCCGACTCGAACGGTTCGCTCAACTCGCCGAACGCCTGCAGCATGCGCACGTCGGAGCTGAACTTCGCCGCGCTGGCGGCGATCCCCGAGACGACGTCCAGGACCTGCGCGTCGAGCTTGCGCGAGTACGTCTGTCCGGTGACCGGGAGGACATGATCGAACCCCATGGCCTGCGCGACGCGCCTGTCGAGCTCGCGCACCCGCCCATGGTCCCCGTCGAAGAGGTCCAGGAACGTCGCCTGGGTCCCGGTGGTGCCCTTGACGCCGCGCAGCGGCAGCGTCGCGAGGCGATGTTCGACGTCGGCCAGGTCCAGTACCAGGTCCTGCATCCAGAGGGTGGCGCGCTTGCCCACGGTGGTGAGCTGCGCCGGCTGGAGGTGCGTATAGCCGAGGGTCGACTCGGCACGCCAGCGGGAGGCAAAGGCTGCCAGGGCGCGAAGCACCCGGACGACCTTGTCGCGCAACAGGCCCAGGCCCTCGCGCAGCAGGATCAGGTCGGCGTTGTCGGTGACGAAGGCACTCGTGGCCCCGAGGTGAATGAACGGCCGCGCCGCCGGCGCCACCTCGCCGAAGGCGTGCACGTGCGCCATCACATCGTGGCGGAACCGTCGCTCGTACGCCGCCACGCTCTCGAAGTCGATGTCATCGAGATGCGCCCGCATCTCGCCGATCGCGGCCTCGGGGATCTGCACGCCGAGCGCGCGCTCTCCCTCGGCGAGCGCAAGCCAGAGGCGCCGCCAGAGTCCGTAGCGGCGATCCGGCGACCAGAGCGCCAGCATCGCCCGAGACGCGTACCGCTCCGCGAGCGGCGAGGTGTACGCGCCGTGAGAGGCCGTCACTGGATGACGAAGTCCGTGGTATACATCACACCGGCGCGCTCGAACATCATGAGGATCCGGGAGCGGCCACCGTATGCCGCGAACACCCGGGCTACGTCAGCGGCACTGGTCACGGGCGTGCGGTTGATCTGGACGATCACGTCGCCCGCCTCCAGCCCGATCTCGTCCCGCACCCTGTTGCTGACGCTGGTGACGAGTGCGCCGCGGTCGCTGCGGATGCTGCGCTCCGCACGGAGCGTCGGCGTGAGCGAGGTCAGCTCGATCTCCTTGAGCACGGTCACCTTGGGCGCGCTGACCTCGGGGCGGTCGGCGACGGTCACGTTGACCGTCATCTCACGGCTCCCGCGCTTTACAAGCAGCGGCACCGTCTCGCCGACGCGCAGCGTCAGGCGCACCGCCTCCCAGTCGAACTGGTTGCGCAGCGCGCGCCCGTTCGCCTGCTCGATCTGGTCCCCGGGCTGCAGTCCGGCGCGCTCCGCGGGGGAGCCGGGCACCACGGCGCGAAGGACCACCCCGGAGTTGATGACCGCCCGCGGGTCGTTGCCGGCATTCACCGCGCGCAGCAGTTCGCCTATCCACGGACGCCGCACGGCACCATGCTCGATCAGGTCCTCGGCTACCCGCTTGGCGCGATCGATCGGGATCGCGAACCCGAGGCCAACCGAACTTCCGGTCGGCGTATAGATCGAGCTGTTCACGCCGATCACCTCGCCCGCGGCGTCCACTAGCGGCCCGCCGGAATTCCCGGGATTGATCGAGGCGTCGGTCTGGATCATGTCGACGTAGACGCCGCCACCTTCCCCCGGGGCGATCAGGTTCCGGCCGGTGGCGCTGATCACCCCGGTGGTCACGCTCGGTTCGGAGTTGCCCAGGACGAACCCGAACGGGTTCCCGATCGCGATCGCCCATTCGCCGATGATCAGATGGTCGGAGTCGCCGAGCGGGGCGGTGGGGAGACCGCTGGCGTCGATCTTCACGACGGCCAGGTCGTTCGTCTCGTCCTGGCCGAGGACCTTGGCGGAGTACGTGGTGCCATCCCGCATCATCACGGAGACCTTGGTCGCTCCCGCCACCACGTGGGCGTTGGTCACGATGACGCCGTCGCTGCGGATGATGAACCCGGAGCCGAGGCCGGCGGAACGTCGCTCGCCGGAACGGCCGCCGAAGAACTGCTCGAAGAAGTCGACCGGCACGCTGTCGACAGTTTCCGTCTGCACCGTCACCACGGACGGCGAGACCTTCGCGACGGCATCGGTGATGGCGGTGCGCCGGGTGGCGTCGATGGCCTGGTTCGCGGCGGCGATGGCGCCCGACGGCGACGTGGCGGCCTGCTCGGCCAGGGAATCGCGCGCCGCGGCGCGCTCGCACCCGGCGAGCGGCACCAGCAGGAGCGCGGCGAGCACGCCGGGGCGCATCAGACTGGCCTCACCCGCACCACGCGGTCGGTCGACTGCAGCAGCGTGTCGAGCGTCCTGTCGGCCAGCGGGTGCAGCAGCAGGTCGCGCAGCACCGACGTCTCCAGCACCACGGCGTCGACTCCGGAGGCGGCGCAGGCCGCCACCTGCCCGGCGCTGCCGGGGGTCACCGCGACGATCTCGCATTCCAGGCGATGGGTGTCGAAGATGGCGCGCATCTCCGAGAGCGTGGCGCTGGAGTTCTGGCCGTGCGACTCGAGGGCGCGTATGTGGATGAGCACCGCCGCCGCCCCGGCCTTGGCAGCCAGGAGCGCCTGCGCCGCCGTGAAGACGAGGCTGGCCGCCACCCGGATTCCGTCGACGGTGGACCGGTGGATGACTTCGATGGTGTCGGTCGCCAACGGAAACTCCACGATCATCTGGTCGCTTTCCCGTCCGACGTCGCGCGCCTCGCGGTACAACTCCTCTCCGTCGTGCATGCCGAGGGAGAGGATGACCGGGCACGCAAACAGGCGCTCGATCTCGAGGGCGCGGGCGAGCACCCCCGAGGAGTCTCCCTCCATGTAGGCCGGGCTCACGAGCGCGCCATCGAGCAGGCCGCACGAGGAAGCCCACCGGACGTCGTCGAGCGAGGAGGCGGCGAGATAGATCTTCATGTCGGGGTCAGGTACAGGTCGGGCGGATAGGAGACGCGCTCGAGGAACAGCGCATGCGCCGGCGCCGGGGGAGAAACGTCATCGTTGGACTCGGCGACGAGCAACTGCTCGACAGCGCCGGCCGCGCGCTTGCCGCTCGCCTCCTCGAGCATGGTGCCGACGAGGAATCGGACCATGTGGTGCAGGAAGCGATTCGCCTCGATGGTGAAGGTGAGCCCGCCGGGACGATCATGCCAGGCGGCCTCCAGCACGGAGCAGCGGTGCGAGTCGCGCGCCGGCGCCGTGCCGCGCACCGCGAAACCGACAAAGCAGTGCTCCCCGAGCAGCCGCGAGGCGGACAGGTCGAGGAGTTCGCGCGACAATGGGCGCCGGTAGGCCCATTCGGTTCCCCGCCGGAATGGCGAGAACGCCTCCTCGTCTGTCCCCACGTGATAGGCATAGCGGCGTGACGTTGCACTGTAGCGCGCGTGGAACCCGGGGCGCATCTCGTGCGCCGCCGCGACCCACGTATCGTCGGGCAGGAGTGCATTCAGTGCGCGCCGCAGATCCGGCGCAGTCCATCGTTCCGGCACCCGCACACCGACCGCCTGCCCGCGCGCGTGAACGCCCGCGTCGGTGCGACCGGCTCCCTGCGCCACGATCCGCTGCCCACAGAGACCGGCGAGCACGCGCTCGAGTTCACCCTGGACCGTCCGCTGCTGGGGCTGGCGCTGCCAGCCTGCGAAGGCGGTACCGTCGTAGTGCAGCACGAGCTGCACCGTGCGCGCCGTCATCGCCTCGGAAATTAGCCCGGCGCCACTTCAAGTCAAGCAACGTGCGAAGTCGCGGAAGCGATTGACAGGACTTCACGTACGCGCCCACATTCCACGTCCGCGCAAGCCTGCCAACGGGCGTCGCGAACGCCCTTCATGTCGACCCGCTCACTTCCATCGCTCGCGCACGCCCTCAGCGTCGCGCCCGACCTCGATGCCGCCCTCATCGCCCTCGGTGAGGCGCTCGTCGACTCCGATCGCTCCGCCCTGCTGGGTCTCCTTCGCTACGACGCCCGGAAGGAGATGCTGCGCGAACGTCTCACGCCAACCGGCGGGCGCGTGGTCCGGACGCAGGTGGACACGACCTTCGATCACCTGCCTCCCACCGTCAGGACCCTGGTCAGCGGCGGCGGGCAGTTCGTGGAGCTTGGCGACCGGTCGGCGGAGTACGCCCGGCTCTTTGGCCTCACGCCGTTCGCCGACGGCGGCATACTCTCCCTGCGCGGGTTGACGACCGACGGTCAGCTCACGGCCGTGCTCGCGCTCTATGAGCAGCGCAAGATGTTCGGCACCCGCACCAGCGAGCGGCTCGCCCCCGCGGCGGCGCTGTTCGATATCGCGTACGCCAGGTTCGCGGACCGCGAGGCGCGGGAGGAGGCCGTGCATACGCTGGAGGACGTGACCCAGCGCGTGCACGGCGAGTACCTCAGGCGGCTGGCCGAGCTGGAGGGAGAACTGGGGCGGGCCCGCGACGCCGCGTCCGAATCGGGCTCGCACGCCGGCCCCAACCTCGTTCGTCTGGAGCAGGCCGTCGCCGAGGCGGAGGAGCAGGCGCGGCGCGCAGCCCACAAGTCGCAGTCGCTGGAACGTCAGCTCACCGCCGCCATCGGGCAGCTCGAGTCGGCACACATCGAGTTGCACCGGCGCCATGAGTCCCTGCGCCAGAAGACGCGGACCCTCTACCTCATCGAACGCGCCCTCACGCTGGACAACGAGACCAGCGACCCGGCGGCGCTCGTCGATGCGCTGCTCGCCCTTGTCGGCGACGACATGCAGGCCCAGCGCTGTTCCTTGATGCTCGTCGCCCCCGAACCCGACACGCTTTACCTCGCCGCCGCGCGCGGCCTGCTGCCGCACATCCGGCTTGGCCAGCGCACCCGCTTCGGGAAGGGTGTCTCCGGTATCGTGGCCCACACCCGTGAGCCGCTGCTGGTGCAGGACGTGACGGACGGTGCCTCGCACCCGCTCCTGCGTGATGAGTACCTCACGACGGGCTCGTTCATCAGCTTCCCCCTCGTCTACCACGGCGCGCTCCTCGGCGTCGTCAACCTGACGAATCGCGCCAAGCGAGGGGTGTTCATCGAGGAAGACATGGAGCGCGTCCGGCTGCTGGCACTGGTGATCGCGCTGATCGCCACCCGCGCCCAGCTCTCCGACAGGCTCCTCTCCGCCATCGATGACGCCTGACGCGCTGCAGGGCGCCATCCGGCGCCTCGCTTTTGGTGAGTCGCTCTCGACCGACGAGGCGTCGGAAGCCTTCGGCCGCATCATGCGCGGCGAGGCGTCGCCAGCGCAGATCGCGGCCCTCCTGATGGGGCTGCGCGTGAAGGGCGAGACAGCCGACGAAGTGGCGGGCGCCGCCCTGGCCCTGCGCGCTGCCATGGTGCACCTGCCGGCCGAGTCTCCCGACGACCTGGTGGACACGTGCGGCACCGGGGGAGGGGCCCTCGTCACGTTCAACATCTCGACCGCGGCGGCCCTGCTTGCGGCCGGGGCAGGCCTGCGAATCGCCAAGCACGGCAACCGGTCGTTCACGTCGCAGTGTGGAAGCGCGGACGTCCTCGAGGAGCTTGGCGTGCCGATCGACGCGCCGCCGGCGCAGATGGAGCGCGTGCTGGCGGAGGCGGGCATCGTCTTCATGTATGCTCCCACGATGCATCCGGCGATGCGGCACGTTGGCCCGGTTCGACGCGAGATCGCCGTTCCCACGGTGATGAACGTCATCGGTCCGCTGGCAAACCCCGCCGGGGCCGGACGACAGGTGGTCGGCGTCGGCGACAGTGGCCGCGCACCGCTCCTCGCCGGCGCGCTCGCCGCGCTCGGAACGCGACATGCGCTGGTGGTCCACGGCGAGCCGGGACTCGACGAGATCTCGCCACTGGGGCCGACAAACGTGCTCGAGGTTTCGGGAGGAAGCATTCGCGAGTGGGTGCTCGACCCGCGCGAGTTCGGCTTCGGCGGCTACGACGAGCGCGACCTGGCGGGCGGATCCCCGGCCGACAATGCATTCCTCGTCTCCGAGGTCCTGCGCGGATCGGGCCCCGAGGGAGCGCGTGCGGCGGTCCTGTTGAATGCCGCCGCGGCTCTGTACGTCTCCGGCCGAGGGGACATGAAGAGCTGCGTGGACGCCGCGCGTGAGGCCATGCTCAAGGGTGATGGCATCAGGGCCCTCGATCGCATGCGCGGCGCCTACGATCGGCCGCGCAGGAGTCAGTAGCGCCGGATGACGCCGACGACGACCCCCTGCACGAGAATGTCGTTCTCGTGGACGTACATCGGCGTGAGTTGATCGTTCGCGGGCTGCAGCCGGATCCGGCCGTCGCGCTCCCTGTAGAAGCGCTTGACCGTGGCGCCGGACCCGTTCAGCAGCGCGATGACCATCTCGCCGTCGTCGGCGGTGCGCCGCTCGTTCACGATGACGAAGTCACCGTCGCGGATCTGCTCGTCGATCATTGAGTTGCCACGGACCTTCAGCACGAAGTGCTCACCCGAGCGTCGAACGAAGTCCTCCGGGACGGCAATCGTCTCGTCGCCCTGGATTGCCTCGATTGGCGCACCCGCGGCCACCGAACCGAAGAGAGGGAGCACCACCGCATGCTGCAGCACCTCCGAGGGGAGGATCTCGATGGCGCGGCTCTCATTATAGGAGCGCCTGATGTACCCTTTCCGCTCGAGGTTGGTCAGGTGCTCATGCACCGTTGCCAGCGAGTTATAGTTGAAGTGCTCGGCGATTTCCTCGAAGCTCGGCGCGTATCCGCGCTGTTCGGAATACGACCGCAGATATGTGAGGATTTCGCGTTGGCGCCGTGTAAGCGGCATAAGTGCGCTCCAGGGATTCTCCCCTCGCGGGTGCGGCGATACAGCATCCCGAACATCCGCCGAAGACCACGATAGCCGAACAGGACCCGAAGTGCAAGCTCGAACCGCGTGGTCCCCGCCTGTCGGTGTGTTGGGGCGCCTCTGTGCCGCCGCCTCCCGGCGCGCTGAAGCGCTGGCAGCTGAGTCCGACGTGCTGCGACAGCGAGCGCTCGAGGCACCCGGTGCTCCCGGGCTCGAGAGGGCCCTCCGCAGCGGCACCGACCTGCGCATCATCGCCGAGGTCAAGCGCCGGTCGCCCTCCAGGGGGGTGCTCAACGCCGGAATCTCTGCGGCAGACCGCGCCAGCGAATACGAGCAGGGAGGGGCCGCCGCGATTTCGGTCCTGACCGAGCCTGGCGAGTTCGGCGGGTCCAACGGCGACCTCGTCGAGATCAGGCAGCGCGTGGCGCTTCCCGTGCTGAGAAAGGACTTTCACGTGTCCCCGCTGCAGGTCTGGGAGGCGCGCTCGATCGGAGCCTCCGCCGTGCTGCTGATCGTTCGCGCACTGGGCCCCGACGGCACCCAGCGCCTGGCCCGCGTGGCGGTCGAGGCGGGGATCGAGGCGCTGTTCGAGGTGCGCGACGAGGCGGAGCTCGAGTGCGCCATCGACGCCGGCGCGAGGATCATCGGCGTGAACCGGCGGAATCTCGAGACGCTCGAGCTGGAGGATGGTGTTCCGGCTCGGCTCCTCCCACGAATTCCCGCGACCTGCGTGGCCGTGGCGGAGAGCGGCATCAGGACGCTCGACGACGTCGATACGGTCGCCCGGCAGGGAGCGGACGCGATCCTCGTCGGTTCGTCCCTGTCGATGTCGTCACACGCGAGAGACGGAGTGGCGGCGCTCACCGGCGTTCAGCGCCGGGGACGTCGTGCCTGAGGTGAAGATCTGCGGGCTGACCCGCGCCGAGGATGCCCAGTTGGCGGCGCGGCACGGCGCCGCCTGGGTCGGGGTCGTCTTCGCGGAGAGTCCCCGGCGCGTCGATGCCAGGGAGGCCGGTCGGATCTTTGCCTCGCTACCCTCCGGCGACGTGCGCCGGGTGGGTGTCTTTTCGCGGATGACGGTGCCGGAGGTGCTCTCCATCGCCGCCACCGTGCCCCTCGATGTCGTGCAGTTGCACGACGCGTACACCGCTGGGGAGATTGAGGCCATCGGGGAGGCATTTGCCGGGGAGGTCTGGGTCGTGCTGCGCGTCGGTGCGGAGGGAATTCCTGCCGGCAAGGAGTGGCTCTTCGGCGTGGCCGACGGTGTCGTGCTCGACGCGATGTCGTCGCGCGGCCTTGGCGGCACGGGAGAGAGCTTCCCGTGGCGCGCCGTGGCGACGGACGTCGAGCGGCTGCGGGGAACGAGGCGGCTCGTCGTGGCCGGCGGGCTTCGCGCCGACAACGTCGGGCTGGCCATCGAGGCGCTGCACCCGGACGTGGTCGACGTCTCGTCAGGCGTGGAGTCGGCCACGGGGATCAAGGATGAAGCGCGCCTGCTGGCCTTCGTGGACGCGGCACGCCGATACGCTCACCATCAGGACGAGGAATGACCGATACCCGCTTTGGGGCGTACGGCGGACAGTACGTGCCCGAGACGCTGATTCCGGCGCTGGAGGAACTCGATGCCGCGTTCGCGGCGGCGCTCGTCGACCCGGCGTTCCGCGTGGAACTGGACACGTTGCTTCGTCACTACGTGGGCCGGCCATCGCCCCTTTCGGATGCACCGCGCCTGTCCGATCGGGTGGGCGCGCCCGTCTGGCTGAAGCGCGAGGACCTGAACCACACGGGGGCGCACAAGATCAACAACACCGTGGGGCAGGTCCTGCTCGCGCGCCGCATGGGGAAGCAGCGGATCATCGCCGAGACCGGCGCCGGGCAGCACGGGGTGGCGACGGCGACGGTGTGTGCGCGGTTCGGGCTCGAGTGCGTGGTCTACATGGGCGAGGAGGACATGCGGCGCCAGGAGCTGAACGTCTACCGCATGCGGCTCATGGGCGCGACAGTCACTCCCGTCACGGCCGGCACCCGCACCCTCAAGGACGCCACCACCGAGGCCATCCGCGACTGGGTCACGAATGTGCGCGACAGCCACTATGTGATCGGCTCGGTCGTGGGCCCGGCGCCCTATCCCCGCATGGTCGCCGAGTTCCAGCGGATCATCGGGATCGAGGCGCGGGCGCAGATGCTGGAGCGGGCCGGCCGCCTGCCCCGGACAGTGGTAGCCTGCGTCGGGGGAGGGTCCAACGCCATCGGGATCTTCCGGGGGTTCGTTGACGATCGAGGCGTGGAACTCGTCGGAGTAGAGGCGGCTGGCGAGGGGCTCGAGTCCGGGCACCACGCCGCCTCGCTGTCGCGGGGACGTCCGGGTGTGCTGCACGGCTCGCTGAGCTACCTGCTGCAGGACGAGCACGGCCAGGTGCACCCGGCGCACTCGATTTCCGCGGGACTCGATTATCCCGGAGTCGGACCGGAGCACGCGTACTTGAAGGACACCGGACGGGCCACCTATGTCTCGATCACCGATCGCGAGGCGCTCGAGGGTTTCGCGATGTTGAGCCGCCTGGAAGGCATCATCCCGGCGCTCGAGAGCGCGCACGCCGTGGCCTGGGTCGCGCAGCAGGCCGGCCGCTGGCTGCCTGACGAGCCGGTGTTGTTGTGCGTCAGCGGACGCGGTGACAAGGACGTGGCGCAAATCAGCCAAACCGGTATCTTGCCCGCGTGACCCTCCCGAGCGCGCCCAACGCCACCCGCGAGAGCGATCGTCCCGACCCGCCGTTCAACATCGCGCTGGTCGAGGAGATGCTGCGCCTGTTCGCGCGCGCGGTGCGGGCGCACCAGCTCTACCTCCGGAACAACCCGACGTACCTCCGCGCGCTGGAGAACGTCAGCAACGCGTTCACGTCCATCTGGGCCCACACCGAGGAACTGGTCTTCGAGGTCAGCGACACGCAGCTGGTGTGGGAGGAGCACGTCGTCGTCAACGAACCCGACCGGACCGGGGACGCCCTGCCGTGGGTGCTCTACAAGGACGGCATCCGTGAGCTGCGCCTGCTGCGCGGTGTCGAGGACCAGGAGCTGGTCACGCTGGTCCAGATCATCGCCCGGGTGCGCAAGGCGGCGCCTGACGAGGACGACCTGCTCACGCTCCTCTGGGAACACGACTTCTCCTGCATCCGGTACCGGTACGTCGACGTCGGCTTCCAGTCGGCGGGAGAGATCGAGCCGAGCGACGAGGCCGACCGGCCGCGCCTCGTCGATTCGGCCGCGGTGCACGAGCCGCCGCAGGAGAACCTCGCGCCGCCCGGCGTAGTCAACATGGACGACTTCGACTCCACCCTCTATTTCCTGGACGACGGTGAGGTCGAGTACCTGCGCACGGAAATCCAGCGGCACTACGGCGAGGACCTGCGCGAGAACGTGGTCTCCATGCTGCTCGACATCTTCGAGCAGCAGACCGATCCCGCGATCCGCGACGAGATCTGCGGCATCATGGACAGCCTGCTGGTGCAGGTGCTGTCGTCGGGCCACCTGCGCGTGGTCGCACACCTGCTGCGCGAGGTGAACATCTCCGCCAATCGCGCCCGCGATCTCACCGCCACGCAGCGGGAGCAGCTGCTGTCCCTGCCCAACCGGATGAGCGAGCCCGAGGCGGTCTCACAGTTCCTGCAGGCGCTCGACGAGCAGGTGGAGCTGCCGCCGCAGGATGACCTGAACGAGCTCTTCGACCAGCTCCGGGTCGCCTCGATGGGCACGATCTTCTCGTGGCTGGGGCGCCTGCAGAGCCCGGGCGTGCGAAAGCTCCTGGAGGCGGCGGCGGAGCGGCTTGCCGCCAGCAACACCTCGGAGCTCATCCGGCTCATCGGGGCCGGTGAGCGGGAGGTCTCGCTCGAGGCGGTGCGTCGCGCCGGGGCGGGGAAGTCCGTCGCCGCCGTGCCCGCGCTTTCCCGCCTGCTCTCGCAACCCGAGGCCGAGTCACGCCTCGCCGCGGTGGCCGCGCTCAGCGAAATCGGGACCGCCGGCGCGATGCAGCAGCTCGAGCGGGCGATCGACGATCCGGAACGGGACATCCGCGTCGCCACCGCCAAGGCGCTCGCAGCCCACGGCCATCGGGCGGCCGTGCCGAAGATCGACGCGATCATCAAGGGGAAGCGCCTGCAGGACGCCGACCTCACCGAGAAGATGGCGTTCTTCGAGGCGTACGGGGCGCTGTGCGGCGATGCCGGCGTCTCGATGCTCGATGGAATGCTCAACGGCCGCGGGCTCTTCGGCAAGAAGGAGGGACCGGAGCTGCGCGCCTGCGCCGCGCTGGCGCTCGGACGCATCGGCTCCGACGGTGCCCTGGGCGCGCTGCGCAAGTCCTCCACCGACAGGGACGTGCTGGTGCGGAATGCCGTGAACCGCGCCCTGCGCGGCGGCGGCGCGACATGACATCCACCCCGGCCGGCGTGCCCCGCGTACCGGTGCCTCCCGCGACCGACGGCACCGGCGGCGACGACTTCGTCAGCGACTCGTTCGTCCGGCGCGCCGGCCGGCAATTGATCGTCTCCGTGTATGGCGCGATGCGCGTCATCCGCATGTATCCGCCCGAAAACGAGGCGGTCCGCAACGCCCTCGGCGACCTCGTGACGACGTCGCAGGCGCTGCTCGAGCGCGACCAGGAGATCGACCTGCGGCTGTCGAGCGAGTTCATCTTCGTGAACTCGACCCGCCTGCGCCTCGATCTCGACAATTTCGCCAGCTTCAGCCACCTGCGCTCGGTGCTGCGCAAGTGCGGCGTCGGCACCATCCGGGTGTCGGCCTCCGCGCAGCAGCGCGACTGGCTCGTCCTGCTCTCGCTCCTGCTGTCGCTGAGCAAGGAAGAGGGCGAGGTCACCGTGTACGACCTGCTCGAGAAGCTGGAGGCGGCGGGGGTGCTCGCGTTCGAGCTCGGGCCGCCGGTTGCCACCGACGACGACTCCGACTTCATGCGCCGCGCCAAGGAGGCTGCCAAGCGGACGTACTCGCACTCGGTCGCCGTGACCCGCGAGGTCATGAACTCCGTGCGCCTCGGCCAGTCGCCGAACATCAAGAAGATCAAGCGCGTGGTGCAGACCATCGTCGACCAGATCCTCAACGAGGAGACATCGCTGGTCGGCCTGACGACGATTCGCGATTACGACGAATACACGTTCACGCACTCGGTCAACGTCTGCATCTTCGCCGTCGCCCTCGGTCGGCGCCTCGGCCTCTCCAAGCTCCAGCTCTACGACCTCGGGCTGGCCGCGCTCTTCCACGACATCGGCAAGTCGCGCGTGCCGCTGAGCGTCCTGAACAAGACCGACGGCCTGTCGGACGACGACTGGCGATGGCTCGCCGCCCACCCCTGGCTCGGCGTGCTGGCGCTCTTCCACGTGCGCGGCCAGCAGGAGCTGCCGTACCGGTCGATGATCGTCGCCTTCGAGCACCACATGAAGGTCGACAACACCGGCTATCCCAAGCGCGTCCGGCAGCGGTCGCAGAGCATCTTCAGCAGGATCGTCGCGGTGGCCGACGGCTTCGACGCCGCGACCTCGCGCCGCGCCTACCAGACCGTGCCGCTCTCTCCCGCGGCGGTGCTCGCCGGCATGCGCGACAACCCGCGGCGCGGGTTCGACGGCGTCATCGTGAAGGGCTTCATCAATCTCGTCGGGATCTATCCCGTCGGGACCCTCGTGGTGCTGGATACCTTCGAGTTGGCGATCGTGCACTCCGTCAACCCCAACCCCCAGGCGATCTCGCGGCCGATCGTCCGCATCGTCAGCGACGACCGGGGCAACCTGCTGTATCCCGGTGAGCTTGTCGACCTCACCGAACAGGCGGAGAACGGCGCCTTCCGGCGCACGATCATCAAGACGGAGAATCCGGACCGCTATGGTCTCAACGTCGGCGACTACTTCGTCTGACGCGCTGCGGCGGCGCTTCGACGACCTCACTTCCCGCGGACGCAAGGCGCTGGTCGCGTACCTGACGGCCGGGCATCCCGATCCGGCGGCGTCGGTGACGCTGCTCCGCGAACTCGAGGGCGCCGGCGCCGACATCATCGAGATCGGGGTGCCGTTCTCCGACCCGATGGCGGACGGGCCGGTGATCCAGGCGTCCTCGCAGGCGGCGCTCGCCCACGGCATCACGGTCGACCGGGTGCTCGACCTGGTGCACGACGCCGCCCCGCGCATTCCGGTCGTGCTCTTCAGCTACCTGAATCCGCTGCTCTCGGCTGGCCCCGACATCCTGCAGCGGGCGGCCGACGCCGGCATGCAGGGTGTGCTCGTGACCGACCTGCCCGTCGGCGCCGATCCGGAACGCGAGGCGTGGCTCGGGAGCGGACCGCTCGCCTTCGTCAGGCTCGTGGCACCCACGACGCCCGACCCGCGCATGCGCGAGATCAGCGCGCACGGCAGCGGCTTCGTGTACCTGATTTCCAGGCTGGGCGTGACCGGCGCGCGCGATGACGTTTCCGCCGAGCTGCCGGGCACCATCGCCAGGCTGCGGCAGGCCACGGCGCTGCCGATCTGCGTCGGGTTCGGCATCTCGACGGGCGCGCAGGCGCGGCGCGTCGGCGCGCTGGCCGACGGCATCGTCGTCGGCAGCGCGATCGTCCGGGCCGCCGGGGAGGGCGTGGGATCCGCGGTGCGGCTCGTTCGCGAGCTGCGCGCGGCGCTGGACTCGGCCTGACATGGGCGCCGGCACCGGCCTCGTCATCCGGCTCTCGGCGCTCGCCGGTTCGCTCGCCCTGGTCGCCGGGGCCCTGCGTGACCATCGCTGGATCGGTCATCCCTGGAGCCTGCTCGTGATGGCCCTCTGCGCCGCCGCCTTCCGGGTACGCGGCGTCCCCATCACCAAGTTCACGACGGTCTCGGCGCTGCCGGCGGTCGTCGTGGCCGGCGCCCTGGTGGCGGGCGCACCGGCCGCCGGGATCGCCGTCTTCGTCGGCATCATCGCCGCCGACTGGGGCATCCTGCGCAAGAGCGTCGATGCCGCGTGGATCAACGCGTCGCGCGAGGTACTGGTCCTGTACGCTGCGTACGGGCTGTACGCCGTCGTCGCCATCCAGGGCGCCGTCACGTCGTCGGGCGAGCTGACCGCCGAGGCCCTCCCGGCCATCGCCATCTTCCTGCTCGCCCACTTCCTGCTCGGGCGAAGCGCCCAGTACTTCTCGCTGCTCGTCAGGCACAAGCTGCTCCCCGACGAACGGGCCCTCATCCTGCGGTACGAGGTGATCGTCTTCGGCGCGTCGTCGCTGGCGGTCCTCGTCGTGCTGCTCACACTGGAGAACATCGGGCGCGCCGGCTGGCCGATGGTGGCACTCGCCCTGGGGTTCGCGGGCATGCTCCTCAAGCGCATCCTCGAGGAAGCCGTGGCCGCGGAGGAGTTGAACCGGATCCACGCGATGGACCTCGTCGTCAGCGCCGACGCCAGCATGGAGGAGTCGTTCACGCGCATCGCGTCGCTTGCCAGCCGGCTCGTGAACTGGACCGAGTTCCGGATCCTGCGGCTCGTCGACACCGATCCGCGCGTGGTGTTCACCCTGCGGGACGGCATGCTCGTGCAGGCGCGCGACCCCGAGCCCGACGGCGCGCGCCTCCGGCGTGACGCCATCGAGCGTCGCGTCCCGGTCGTGGTGGACGACGCGCGGCTCGACCCGCGCGTGGACGGCGGCCGCCCCGACGCCCGGAGTCGCGTGGTCACGCCGCTCCTCTTCGGGGAGCGCCTGCTCGGCCTCATGGAGATCGAGCACCACAAGCGGGCCAGCTACGGGCCCAAGCAACTGGCGGTCGTCGGTCGCTTCGCCAGCCAGCTGGCGACGACCATCCAGATCCAGGAGCTGCGGCGGCCCCTCGCCGAGTCGGTCTCGCGACTCGAGCGACAGATCGCCAAGCTGAACGAGTCGGCACGCCAGCTGCGCGGAGGCGCCGAGACGGTGGCACGCCTCGTGGCCGACATCACCCGTGGCGTGGGAGAGGAGGCGGAGCAGGCCGCGCGCAGCCGTGAAGCCGCCGACGATCTCTATCGCGGCACCGCAGGCATCGCCCGGGACGCCAAGGGTGCCGCCGCGGCGAGCGAGCGGGCGGCGAGCCTGGCGGCGGAGAACCGCGGCACCATCGCCACCGCGGTCGATCGCCTCGTCAGCGCCAAGACCTTCGTCTCCGAGAGCACCGAGCTGATGACGCAGCTCAGCCAGGGGGCGCGCCGCATCACCGAGTTTATCGACGTGATCCGCGAGCTGGCCGACCAGACGAACCTGCTGGCGCTGAACGCCGGCATCGAGGCCGCACGTGCCGGGGTGGAGGGAAAGGGGTTCGCCGTGGTGGCGGACGAGATCCGCCGCCTGGCGGCACAGAGCGCGCGCGCCTCCGAGGAGGCGAGCACCGTGCTGAGCGGGTTCGGTTCGCAGATGGAGCGCGCCGCCCGGCAGATGGATCGCGGCCGCGACATGGTTGCCGACGTGGAAGGCTTGTCGGGCTCGGCGATGCAGGCCCTGATGACGATCGTCGAGGCGAGCCAGTCCGCGGCGACCTGGGCCCGGCAGATCGCCGAGGTCTCGCGCGGGCAGGAGGAGCAGGTCGGCGCCATGCGCGAGCGCGTCGAACGCATCGCGGAAATTTCCCGGCGCAACCGCCTCGGCACCGACCAGGTCAGCCGGTCGGCAGACGACCAGGCGCGGGCGCTCGCCGAACTCGAGGGGGCGGGACGGGAACTGCGCGAACTCGCGTCGTACCTCGCCGAGCTGGCGCGACGCCTGACGCGACTCGGCTGACGCGCGTGATTTGACACGTCTCGACGACCGGCCTACGTTGCGGCCCGTCGTGAGACGCCGCCCGTGCGGCGCCCTGCGCCCCCCATTCGACCGACCTCACGCGCCGTACCGCGGATCCCGTCGCCTGCATGCTCAGCCGTCCCGTCGTGCTTCCGCCGTGGGCCCAGGTCAGCGACAAGCGGCGCGGTCATATCGAGCGCGTGACGGCGCTCCTCGACCGGTGGGCCGGGGAACTCGACGTGTCATCGGACGAGGCGCAGGCGTGGCACGACGCCGGCGCATGGCACGACGCACTGCGCGACGCCCCGGCGGATGAACTCCGGCGGCTCTCTCCCGGCGACGACAGGCCGGTCAACATCCTGCACGGCCCGGCGGCCGCGGCCCGACTGGGGGCGGATGGCGAGTGTCGCGGCGACGTGCTCGAGGCCATCCGGTGGCACACGCTGGGCAACCCGGCATGGGGACGCACCGGGCGCGCCCTGTACATGGCGGACTTTCTCGAGCCCGGACGACCGTTCATGCGGCTCGATCGCGAGTTCCTCGCCAGCCGGGTGCCCGATGATTTCGACGCCGTCTTCCGGCAGGTCGTGCGGATGCGGCTCGAGTGGACGCTGCGGGAGGGGAAGGCCGTCTATCCGGAGACCGCGAGCCTGTGGAACCAGCTGCTCTGAGGAAGCTCGGCACCGGCGTCGTCGTGGCACTGCTGCTGGTGGGCGGCGCCTTCGCCTGGCGGGCGCGGCACGACGGCATGATCGCGTCGTCAGGCAGCGGCGACCTGCGCGCCCCGCCGCGGGATCGCGTCCGGGTCGAGGTACTGAACGCGACCACGACCCGGGGCCTGGCGCGACGCGCCACGCTGTTCCTGCGTGACGCCGGCTTCGACGTCGTCCGGTTCACCAACGACACCGTCACCCGCGACAGCACCCTGGTGCTGGACCGCTCCGGCCACCCGGACCGGGCGCGCCAGGTGGCCAAGGCGTTAGGCGGCGCCCGCGTCGAGTCGCGCCCCGACAGCGCGCGGTTCCTCGACGTCACCGTCCTCCTTGGCGCGGACTGGGCGCCGCCGGCGAAGCCGTTCTACCCGTAGCTGGCCGCAGGCGGCCGCGATATCCACGCCGCGGCTCTTCCGGATGGCCACCTCCACGCCCTGGCCCTTGAGCTGGGCCGCGAACTGCCGGATGCCCTCGGCCGGCGTCGGCGTG
Organism: uncultured Gemmatimonadaceae bacterium; assembly: GCA_963761075.1. Classification (GTDB taxonomy): domain Bacteria; phylum Gemmatimonadota; class Gemmatimonadetes; order Gemmatimonadales; family Gemmatimonadaceae; genus CAVXFN01. The sequence continues at coordinate 2,761,294 of CAVXFN010000004.1, read as the reverse complement.
AAGGCGCCGGCGCCGCCGGCGTGCAGCGGGATGAGGTTCACGAAGGCGCCGCACGCGCGCGCCAGCCGCGCCAGCGATCGCGCGTGCTCCGGATGGTCGTTGATGCCCTCGAGCATCACGTACTCGAACGTGACGCGGCGTGCGAACTGCCCGGCCGCCGCCACCACCTCCGACAGCGGATACTTCACGTTGATCGGCATCAGCGCACGGCGCAGCCGGTCGGTCGGCGCATGGATCGAGATCGCCAGGCGGAACTGCTCGGGGCGCTCCCCCAGGGCGACGATCCCGGGCAGCACCCCCACGGTGGAGACCGTGATGTGGCGCGCCCCGATGCCAAGCCCCCGCGCGTCGTTCAGGATCGTGAGCGCGGTGTCGACCGCCGGCCAGTTCATCAGCGGCTCTCCCATCCCCATGAACACGATGTTCGTCGGCAGGACAGGCGGGTCGAGCAACGCCAGCGCACGCACCTGGCCGGCGATTTCGTACGGCTCGAGATTGCGCGCGAATCCCATCGCCCCGGTGGCGCAGAACGCACACTGCAGCGCGCATCCCGCCTGCGAGGAGATGCACAGCGTCAGGCGGTTGCGATCGGGAATGGCCACCGTCTCGATCGCCTGGCCGTCGTGGAGGCGAAAGAGGAACTTCTCGGTGCCGTCGCGCGACGCCTGTCGCACGTCGAGCTCGAGCTGCGGCAGGGTGAAGTTTGCCGCGAGTGCGTCGCGCAGCGATCGCGGCAGGTCGCTCATCGCATCGATCGACGGCGCCGGTCGTTGCCACAGGTGATGCAGCACCTGACTGACCCTGTAGGGCGGATCACCTCGCCCCGAAAAGAACGTCTGCAGCGCGCGCTCGGCGTCCGCCGGTGCGAGGTTGAGGAGGTTCAGCATCACGTCTGATGGAGTGGAGACGGGCGGCCGTCTGGGCGGGCGCCGCGAAGGACCCGGCGAAAGGTACCCCGTCCCGCCACGGAATCGTACGTCCCCCGGCGACTCGATTCCACCGGAAGCAATGTGGCATATGCGAGCTGTAACACTTTGTCTTTAGTGCGCTTGCACATCACCAGCGGCCGGCGCTGGGAGCCGAACCGCGCTACCAGTACGCGGGAATCGGACTTAAATTCCGGTCCCAGCCATGTATAGACCCGACAGGCACTCCCGTCCCGTGCGGGCACGGGCGATCCGCGCGTGGAGATGAGGCACGCTCCCGATTGGGACGGTAGCGCCGGCGGCGCAACCAATGCCTCGCGTGTCCGGAGAGGCAGCGTCGCCCGAACCGCGGTGACGACGAGGCGGGCGCCCAGGCCGCGCGAACGCTCCGGAACGCGCTGATGCCTGAGAGCGCCGGAATCGCTGATCCCCTGTCAGCGGCATTCGAAGGTACCACCCCCAAGAACGGAGCCAGTTCGGTGACGGAGGCGTTCCCGCTGTCGACGGGCCTGCGCACGCATCTGTGCGGGGCATTGCGCAGGCAGCACGAAGGCGAGGAGGTGCGCCTGGGCGGCTGGGTGCACCGGAGCCGGAATCTCGGAGGACTGGTTTTCGTCGACCTGCGTGATCGCGCCGGCATCGTGCAGGTCTCGTTCGATCCGGGCCGGGCGGGCGCGGATGCAATGGCGGTCGCCGAGCGACTGACGTCGGAATCGGTCGTGCTCGTCGAGGGCACCGTCGTGGCGCGCCCCCCCGACGGTCGCAATCCCGACCTCGCCACCGGCGATGTGGAGGTGCGAGGGCGCTCCATCCGTATCGTCGGTCCCGCGGTGACACCCGTCATTCCCGTGGCGCGGGGCAAGGGTGAGAAGCTCGCGGCCGAGGAACTCCGCCTCCGGCACCGCTACCTCGACCTGCGGCGCCCGGAGCTTCGCGATGCGATCATCCAGCGCCACCGGCTCATGCAGGCGACGCGGCGCTACCTGAGCGACAGCGGGTTCTTCGAGATCGAGACCCCGATCCTCACGAAGCCGACGCCCGAGGGTGCCCGCGACTTCCTCGTCCCGAGCCGCGTGCACCGCGGGGAGTTCTACGCGCTGCCGCAGTCTCCGCAGCTCTACAAGCAGCTCCTGATGGTGGCCGGGTTCGACAGGTACTTCCAGATCGCGCGCTGCTTCCGCGACGAGGACCTGCGCGCCGATCGCCAGCCCGAGTTCACGCAGATCGACATCGAGGCGTCGTTCGTGGTGCGCGACGACATCTTCGCGCTCGCCGAGGGCCTGCTCGCGGCGATCTGGTCGGACGCCGGGGTCAGTATCACGACGCCGTTTCCGCGCTTCAGCTACCGCGATGCGATGGAGCGCTATGGCAGCGACAAGCCCGACGTCCGGTACGGCCTGCAGGTTTTCGATGCCACGGAGACCTTCCGCGAGGCCGATTTTGGCATCACCAGCGCGGCGATCGCCGCGGGGGGCAGGGTGCGCGGCATTCGCGTACCCGGGGGAGCCGCGTTGTCTCGCAAGCAGGTGGATGAGCTCGAGGCGATTGCGAGGTCCGCCGGGGCGGGAGGACTCCTGAGGCTGAAGTTCACGTCGGGTACGCTCGAGGGTGGTCCCGCGAAGTACCTCCCGGCGGGAGCGGCGACACGCCTCGACGGCGGCCTCGCCGAGGGCGACCTCGTGCTGCTCGTCGCCGCCCCCGACACCGTGTCCTCGCCGGCGCTCGACCGCGTTCGGCAGGAGGTCGCCCGGCGGCTCGACCTCATCCCGGCCGGCCGCCTGGACTTCCTGTGGGTGACGGACTTCCCGCTGTTCGAGCGCTCGGCGGACACCGGCGCGCTGCAGGCGGTGCACCACCCGTTCACGGCGCCGAACCCCGAGGACGCCCACCACCTCGACACCGCGCCGGAGGAGGCCCGGGCCCTCGCCTACGACGTGGTGCTGAACGGCATGGAGCTTGGCGGCGGCAGCATCCGCATCGCCGATCCGGCCCTGCAGTCGCGGGTCTTCGCGTTGCTCGGCATCGACGAGGCCACCGCGCAGTCCCGCTTCGGGTTCCTCCTCGAGGGACTTCGCGCGGGGGCGCCGCCGCACGGCGGCATCGCGTTCGGGGTCGACCGCATCGCGATGCTGCTCGCCGGCGGGACCTCCCTGCGCGATGTCATCGCCTTCCCGAAGACGACGGCAGCACGGGCGCTGTTCGAGGACGCCCCCAGTGCCGTGCCGCCGGCGGACCTGGCGGAACTCCACATCGCCGTGCAATGACGGCAGGACGCCCGCGTGCCTGACGATCCCACCACCCAGCGCCTCAACGTCGAGGGCGCCGACCAGCTCATCCTGGCCGGGGTCAACGACGCCAACCTGTCGGAGCTCTCGCGGCAGACCGGGGCGCGGATCGCCCTGCGCGGCGACGTCCTGAGCGTCTCCGGCGCACCCGACTCGGTCGAGCGCGCCGCCGGGATTGCACAGCGCATGATCGACGCCGCCCGCCAGCGCCTGGCGCTCGACGCCGACGACGTGCTGCGGATGAGCCTCGACGGGTCGCGCGAGGGCACGAACGGCCTCGAGCGCATCGTCCTGCCGGGCGTGCGCCGCGTCATCCAGCCCCGTACGCCGGGACAGGCGGAATACCTGCGCCTCATCGCCGAGAACGACATCGTCGTCGGCATCGGCCCGGCGGGAACCGGCAAGACGTATCTTGCCGTCGCCGCCGCCGTCGACCACCTCATGCGCAAGCGGGTGCGGCGCATCATCCTGGCGCGCCCGGCCGTCGAGGCCGGCGAGAGCCTCGGCTTTCTCCCGGGCGACATGCAGGCCAAGGTCGACCCCTACCTGCGTCCGCTGTACGACGCCCTCGAGGACATGATGCCGCCCGAGCGCATGCAGCGCGCACTCGAGACCCGGGTCATCGAGATCGCACCGCTGGCGTACATGCGGGGCCGCACCCTGAGTGACGCGTTCGTCATCCTGGACGAGGCCCAGAACGCCTCGCAGGCGCAGATGAAGATGTTCCTCACGCGCCTGGGCGTGAACTCGCGCACGGTGGTCACCGGCGACAAGACGCAGATCGACCTCCAGCACCCCGACGAGTCGGGACTCCTGCAGGTCGAGCGCATCCTCACCGGCATCGACGGCATCGCCTTCCACTACTTCACCGAGCTCGACGTCGTCAGGCACCGGCTCGTGCGCGACATCATCAAGGCCTATGCGGGTGACGCCGAAACCTGACGTGGTCGTCGACGTCGCGACCGCCGGCCGGCGCCTGCCGCTCGGCGAGCGCGCGGTCCGGTCGCTGGCGCAGCTCGCGCTCCGGCGCGAGCGCGTGCACCGGGCGCGCCTCTCGTTCGCGTTCGTCTCGCCCGCGCGCATCGCCCGCCTCAACCGCGAGCACCTCGGGCACCGCGGCGCCACCGACGTCATCACCTTCGCGCTCGGGCGCACCGCACCCGGCGCCCCGCTCGTCGGCGACGTGTACATCGCTCCCGACGTGGTGCGCTCACAGGCGCGCGCCCATGGCGTCCCGCTGCGCGAGGAGCTGGCCCGTGTGGTGATCCACGGGACCCTGCACGCCCTCGGTCACGAGCACCCGGAGCAGTCGGGGCGTGAATCGTCGCCGATGTGGCGCCGGCAGGAACGGTTGCTCGCGCATGCCCGCTCGGAGGGACTGTGGTGAGCATCGCCGCCCTCCTGTTCGCCATGGCGTGCGCCGGCGTGGCGGCCCTCTGCGCCCTCGCCGACGGCTCGTTGCTTTCGCTGGATCCCGACGCCCCGCTGCCGCCGGCGCTCGTCGCGCTGCACGCACGGCGCGAACGGACGCACCGAGCGCTCGCCTTTGCGCGCGTGCTGGGCCAGCTCGGGTCGGGCATCGGCGTGGCGCTCGCCGTCGGCGCGCTCGGTCGCGGCGCGCTGGTGGCGGTCGTCGTCACGATCGGCGCGGCGCTGGTGCTCGTCGGCCTCTCCGAGAGCGTCGCGCGCAGCCTGGGCGATACCCTCGGCGTCAGCGCCGCCGGGCGGCTCCTCCCGTTCATGGTCCTGCTCGAGCGATTGCTCGCACCGGTCGTGGCGCTCGGGGAGGGTATCGACCGCGGCCTGCACGCGCTGTTGCCACCGTCCGACGACGCCGAACACATCCGGGAGTCGAACGCCGAGCGCTTCAAGCAGGTCGTGGCCGCGGAGGCGGAGGTCGGCAACGACCAGGAGATCCTGCTCAACGGCGTCTTCCGCCTGGGCGACACCGAGGTGCACGACATCATGGTGCCCCGCGTCGACGTGATTGCGGTCGACCGGGAGGCGCCATGGTCCCAGGTCGTGGACCGGGTCCGCAGTTCGGAGCACTCCCGCCTGCCGGTCTACGTCGAGTCGATCGACAACATCGTGGGCATCCTCTACGCCAAGGACCTGCTTCCCGCGGTACTGGCGGACACCCCGCCGCACGGCGGCTGGCCGGCGCTCGTGCGCCCGGCAGTGTTCATTCCCGGGGCCAAGAAGGCGGACGAGCAGCTCCGCGACTTCCAGTCGAGTGGCGCGCACATGGCGATCGTCGCCGACGAGTTCGGCGGGACGGCGGGGCTCGTGACGATCGAGGACGTCCTCGAGGAAATCGTGGGCGACATCCGCGACGAGTACGACGAGGAGGAGGCCGAGATCCAGCAGGCGGACGGCATGCGCTTCTGGGTTTCCGCCCGGGTGACGCTCGGCGAGCTGTCCGAGGTGCTGGGGCACGACCTGCAGCGCGACGACGTCTCCACCGTGGGGGGACTGGTCTACGAGCTCCTTGGCCGCGTCCCCAGGTCGGGTGAGGAGTTCATCCTTGACGGCTTCCGGGTCGTCGTCGAGCGGGTCGATCGGCGTCGCGTGCGCCGGGTGTACTTCGAGCGCATGAACGTCGACGCGGACCACGCGGCATGACCGGGATGCTCCTGCTGGCCCTGTCGATAGTGGTCGTCGCCTGGTTCACCGCGGCGGCGACCGCGGTGCGCACGGTGAGCCGCATCTGGCTCCGGCACTGGGTGGAGCGCCAGCTCACCGGCGCCGGGACGGCCTCGCTCTACCTGGAGCGCCCGCAGCGGCTCCTGCTCTCGGCCACGACGACGGTGTCGCTCACGGTCTTCGTCGCCGGCGTCTTCCTGGCCAACACGGTGCGATCCGCCCCGCTCGCGGTGCCGCCATCCACGATTGCCTACGCGCTCGTCCTGCTCGTGGCGGGACAGCTGGTGCCGCGTGCCGTCGGCCGCCGCTGGGCCACGACCCTCATCCCGGTGCTGCTGCCCCCGCTGCACTTCGCGGAGCTGGCCCTGACACCGCTGCTGCGCACCGCGCGCCGGCTGAGCGGCGAACGGGACATGGACCATGCGCGCCGCCCGGCGACTGACGACGAGGCCCTCGAGGAGCTCCTGCGTGAGGGGGAGATGGAGGGCGTCAGCGAGCGCGGCGAGACCGCGATCATCAGCGGGGTCGTGCAGTTCGGGGAGAAGCGGATCCGCGAGGTCATGACGCCGCGCGCCGAGGTCTTCGCGCTCGACGCCGCCCTGTCGCCGGCGGACCTTGCATCGCAGGTGGCGTCGTCGGAGTACAGTCGCGTCCCGGTGTATCGCGGAAGCCTCGACGAGGTCGTCGGCATGGTGCACGTCTTCGACATCCTGAAGCATGCGGACGCACCGGCGCCGCGGTTCCGCCCCATCACCACCACGAGCCCTGAGGCGAGCTGCAAGGAGCTCCTCTCGCGGATGCTGCGGGAGCGGAAACACCTGGCGGTGGTGCGCGAAACCGCCGGCGCCGTGGCCGGCATCGTGGCCGGCATCGTGACGCTGGAGGACCTGCTGGAGGAACTGGTGGGAGACATTCGCGACGAGCATGACGAGCCCGTCACGCCGGCCGCGACCGACGCCCCGCGCGGGCGGGATGCCGCCGCCGGGGCCGCGTCATCGTGAGCGCCGTCTCCACTTCGCTCCCGGGGCCGGTCTCGCGACTGCTCGCGGATTTCGACGCCGGGCGCCCGGCCGCGCTCGCCCGTGCCGTGAGCATCGTCGAGAACCAGCGGGACGGCTTCGAGGAACTCCTGGCGGCGCTTCATCCGCGGCTGGGGCACGCACGCCGGGTCGGCATCACCGGGCCGCCGGGGGCGGGGAAGAGCAGCATCACCGCGCGGCTCGTGACCGCGTACCGTGAGGCCGGACTCCGCGTCGGGGTGGTGGCGGTCGATCCCACCTCGCCATTCACGGGAGGCGCCCTGCTCGGTGACCGCATCCGCATGGAAGCGGTGGCGCTCGACCCCGGAGTCTTCATCCGCTCGCTGGCCACCCGTGGCTCGTTAGGCGGCGTCTCGGCGGCGACGCGCGCGGTGGCCGACGTGCTCGACGCGTTCGGCTTCGACCGTATCCTGGTCGAGACCGTGGGCGTGGGCCAGAGCGAGCTCGATGTCGCCGGCACCGCCGACGCCACCGTCGTCGTGTTGGTGCCCGAATCCGGCGACTCGATCCAGGCGCTCAAGGCGGGCCTGATGGAGATCGCCGACCTGTTCGTCGTGAACAAGTCGGACCGGCCCGGCGCCGACCGGGTGCGAAACGACATCGAGCTGATGCTCGGGATGCGTGCCGGACATGCGCTGCACGGTGTACCGGCACACCACGGCGTCGATCTCGGCGCCGCAAACCCTGCGCGGGCCGTCCGGGCCGCGGCGGCCGGTCCCCAGCAGGATGCCTGGGTGCCGCCGGTGCTGAAGACGGTTGCCGTCAAGGGCGAGGGAATTCCCGACCTCATCGCGGCGCTCGATCGCCACGCGCAGTATCTTGTCGAGAGTGGCGAGCTCCAGCGCCGCCGCCTGCGGCGACTGCGCGAGCAGCTGGTGGAGGTCGTCGAGCAGCGCCTGCGCCGCCGCCTCTGGAACGATGCCGGCGTGCAGGAGTTCATCGGGACAGTGCTGCCGCGGATCGAGCGGGGCGAGGCCACGCCGTGGGGCGTGGCCGACGACCTCATCCTTCGCGGCGTTCACGCCATCGCGCGGACGGACTCATGACCACCCTGCACGATTCCTCCGGGACCGAGCGCGCCCAGCGCGACGAGATCGAGCGGCTGCGCGCCGAGCTGGCCCGCTGGCGGGCTCGCTTCGCGGCCGGCGAGACGCGCGAAATCGCCTTCGTGAATTCCGATGGCGAGGTGGCACCGCTGTTCACGGCACTGGACGGTATCGATCGCGACCCGGTGACGCTGCCGCTGCCCGGGGAGTATCCGTACACCCGGGGCATCCACCCGACAGGCTACCGGGGACGCCTCTGGACGATGCGCCAGTTCGCCGGCTTCGGCAGCGCCAGCGACACCAACCAGCGGTTCAAGTTCCTCCTCGAGCAGGGGCAGACTGGCCTCTCGACGGCCTTCGACTTCCCGACGCTCATGGGTTACGACTCCGACCACCCGCGGTCGGAAGGAGAAGTCGGCAAGACGGGCGTCGCGATTTCCTCGCTGGCCGACATGGAGACCCTCTTCGAGGGCATCCCGCTCGACCAGGTGTCGACGTCGATGACGATCAACGGGCCCGCCGTGATCCTGTTCTGCTTCTACGTCGCCGCCGCGGAGCGGCAGGGCGTCGACTCGCGCGCACTGCGCGGCACCGTGCAGAACGACATCCTCAAGGAGTACATGGCGCAGCACGCGTGGTGCTATCCCATCGAGCCCGCGCTGCGCCTCATCGTCGACCTCTTCGCGTGGGCGGCCGAGCACGCGCCGCAGTGGAACACCATCTCGATCTCCGGCTACCACATCCGCGAGGCCGGGTCCACGGCCGCGCAGGAGCTCGCGTTCACGCTTGCCAACGGCTTCACCTACGTCGAGCGCGGCATCGCCCGCGGGCTCGACGTCGACCGGTTTGCCCCGCGCCTGTCGTTCTTCTTCGACATCCACAACGACTTCTTCGAGGAGATCGCGAAGCTGCGCGCAGCACGCCGCATCTGGGCGCGCCACATGCGCGAACGCTACGGGGCCACCGACCCGCGGTCATGGACGCTGCGCTTCCATTCGCAGACGGCGGGCGTGACGCTGACGGCGCAGCAGCCGATGAACAACGTGGTGCGCGTCGCCTATCAGGCGCTGGCAGCGGTCCTGGGTAGCACCCAGTCGCTCCACACGAACTCCATGGACGAGACCCTGGCCCTCCCAACCGAGCATGCGGTGCAGGTCGCCCTGCGCACGCAGCAGGTCCTGGCCTACGAGACCGGCGTCCCGAACGTCATCGACCCGCTGGGTGGCTCGTACTACCTGGAGGCGCTCACCGACCGTCTCGAGCAGGAGGCCGAGGCGATGTTCCGGGAGATCGAGGAGGTCGGCGGCGTCGTGCGCGGCATCGAGGAAGGGTGGTTCCAGCGGCGCATCGCCGAGTCCGCGGCGCGCCAGCAGTGGGAGATCGAGCAGCATCGCCGCCTCGTCGTCGGTGTGAACGCCTTTGGCACCGAGGGCGAGGAGCTGACAATCCCGGTGCTCCGCGTCGGCGAGGAGGTCGACCGGTCGCAACGCGAGCGTCTGGCAACCCTGCGTGCGCAACGCGATGACGCGGTGGTGCGGGAGCGCCTCGATGCCCTCGAGCGCGCCGCGGCCACCGACGCCAACCTCATTCCGTACATCCTCGACTGCGCTCGCGACTGGTGCACGCTCTACGAGATCCGCCACGCCATGGAGCAGGTGTTCGGCGCGTATCGCGAGCCGGTGTTCTTCTAGGGAAGGCACGAGAGCGGGCGGGGCCCCTCGCGACGTCTGACGGAGCCACACCCGACACCCCACGGGAGCCGGGATGCACGCGCCGGCGACTCGTCGCGTCCCACGCGCGCCGGGAACCGGTCCCGGCACGCCTCGCCGATGGCCCGGGACGTGCCGCGAGTTGCCCAAGCTTCGTCGCTTCCGGTAGACTTCACGCGCCGGTTCTTCCCGCGCCGATTCCCGCCTTCTCATGTCCCGACCGATCCGCGTCCTCATTGCCAAGCCCGGTCTCGACGGCCACGACCGTGGTGCCAAGGTCGTAGCTGCCGCCCTGCGCGACGCCGGCATGGAAGTGATCTATACCGGGCTGCACCAGACGCCCGAGATGATCGCCACGGCCGCCGTCCAGGAAGACGTCGACGTCATCGGGCTGTCGATCCTGAGCGGCGCGCACATGACCCTCTTTCCCCGCGTGCGCCAGCTCCTGATGGAGGCCGGCCGCGACGACGTCCTGATCACGGGCGGCGGGATCATCCCGCAGGAAGACATGCAGTCGCTGCAGGCGCTCGGCATCGGGCGCCTCTTCGGTCCCGGCACCCCGACGACGGAACTCGTGGACTACATCCGCGGGTGGTTCGAGAGCCGCCAGCAGCAGGAAGCGTGACGTCGCGGCTTCGCGAGCTCGGCGCGCAGGTCCGGGAGCTGGAAGCGCGACTCCGCGAGGGCGGGGGAGCGGCCAAGGTGGCACGGCAGCACAAGCAGGGAAAGCTCACCGCGCGCGAACGCGTCGCGGGCCTCTGTGATCCCGGCACGCGCTTCCTCGAGGTCGGGCTCCTCGTGGCCTATGACCTCTACGACGGCCAGGCCCCGTCGGCGGGCGTCGTGACTGGACTCGGCGTCGTGGAGGGCCGGGACGTGGTCATCGTGGCCAACGACGCCACCGTCAAGGCGGGGTCGTGGTGGCCGGAGACCATCCGGAAGATCCTCCGGGCCCAGGAGATCGCGATGCGCTGCCGCATCCCGATCGTGTACCTCGTCGATTCCGCGGGGGTGAACCTGCCGTACCAGGGCGGCGTCTTTCCCGGGCAGTACGGCGCGGCGCGCATCTTCTACTACAACTCGATCATGCGCCGTTACCTCCGCGTGCCGCAGTTCGCTGCGGTGATGGGCCCGTGCGTGGCCGGGGGGGCGTACCTGCCGGCCCTCTCGGACGTGATCGTGATGGTGAAGGGCACGTCGTTCATGGGCTTGGGTGGGCCCAACCTGGTCAAGGGCGCCACCGGGCAGGTGGTCGACGCCGAGTCGTTAGGCGGTGCGGAGATGCACGCCACCGTGAGCGGCGTGGCCCACTACGCGGTGGACGACGATGCCGCTTGCCTGGCCCGTCTCCGGGCCCTGGTGGCGCGGCTCCCCGGGAGCGACAGCGCCCGGTCGCGCACCGGCGATCCGCCGGGGCGCGCCATCGACCCCGACGACCTGCTCCCGGCCGACCACCGCATGTCGTACGACATGCACGCGGTCCTCGGCACGCTGCTCGATGGCGGCCGCCTGGACGAATTCCAGCAGGACCTCGCACGCGAGATGCTCTGCGGCGATGCCGCCGTCGAGGGCATCAACGTCGGCGTCATCGCCAACCAGCGCGGCCTCGTGAAGGGGCGGGGCGGCGAGAAGCCTCGCTTCGGCGGCATCGTCTATCCCGAGAGCTCGGAGAAGGTCGCGTATTTCATCGATCGGTGCGACCGCGAGGGAATCCCGCTCCTGTTCGTCCAGGACGTGTCGGGATTCATGGTGGGATCCGAGGCCGAGCAGGCGGGCATCATCAGGGCCGGCGCCCGCTGGGTCGAGGCGATGTCCTGCGCGCGGGTGCCGAAGATCGTCCTGACGATCAATCACGCCTCGGGCGCCGGGTACTATGCCATGGCCGGACAGGGCTTCGATCCTGACTTCATCTTCACCTGGCCGACCGGGAGAATGGGCGTGATGGAGGGCGAGTCGGCCGTGCAGGCCGTCCACGGACCGACGCTCGAGGAGTTGCGTGGCCAGGGAGCGGATCCCTCCCCGGAGCTGTCGGGCGCCGTCGAGGCGATGCGCGCTGACTACGAGCACCAGCTCGACGCCCGCTATGCGGCCGCGCGCGGTTTCGTCGACGCGATCATCCAGCCGGAAGAAACTCGCGACATCCTCGCGACCGTCCTCCGGGCCGCCCTCCAGAATCCGGGGCCGCACCTGGGAGCGTTCGTCCTGCCACCACAGCCGGAGGCGGTTCGATGATGCCGGCCCCATGGGGGTGCGACCTGGCGCCTGGATCCACCGTGGGTCGCCAATGAAGCCGATCGTCCGCGTCGCATCCGGGCAGGGATTCTGGGGGGACTGGCTCGAGGCGCCGAGGCGCCAGGTCGAGGGCGGGCCGGTGGACTACCTCATGCTCGACTATCTCGCCGAAGTCACGATGTCGATCCTGCAGAAGCAGCGGGAGCGCGATCCGTCGGCGGGCTACGCCCGCGACTTTTTGGGCGCCGTCGAGAGCATCCTGCCCGCCATCACCGAGCGCGGCGTGCGCGTGATCGCCAATGCCGGCGGCGTGAATCCGCGTGCCTGCGCCGACGCGGTCCTCGCCCTGCTGGAACGCCACGGCAGCCGCGGTGCCGTGCGCCTCGGCGTCGTCACCGGCGACGACCTCCTGCCAAACCTCGATGCGCTGCTCGCCGCGGGACATCCGCTCGCGAACATGGAGACCGGCGAGCCCCTGGCCGAGGTGCGTGATCGCGTCCTCGCCGCGAACGCCTACATCGGGTCAGGCCCGATTGTGGAAGCACTGGGCCGGGGTGCGCAGGTCGTCATCACCGGGCGCTCGACCGACACCGCGCTCACGATGGCGCCGCTGCGGTTCGAGTTCGGCTGGGGGGCATCGGACTGGAACCGGCTGGCCGCGGGCATCGTCGCCGGTCACATCATCGAATGCGGCGCGCAGTGCTCCGGCGGCAATTGCCTCTACGAGTGGCGAACGATCCCCGATCTCGCCAACGTTGGCTACCCCATCGTCGAGGGGCATCCGGACGGCACCTTCGAGGTGACGAAGCACCCCGGCACAGGCGGTCGCATCTCCATACCGTCGGTCTCGGAGCAGCTGGTCTATGAGATGGGCGACCCTACCTCGTACATCACACCCGATGTCATCGCCGACTTCTCGACGATCTGCCTCGAGGATGCCGGCCCCGATCGGGTGCGCGTCTTCGGCATCGAGGGCACCGCGCCGACCGACAGGTTGAAGGTGTCGATCGCGTATCGTGCAGGGTTCAAGGCGGTCGGGACGCTCGTGTACGCCTGGCCCGATGCGCTCGACAAGGCGCGCCTGGCGGACGCGGTCCTGAGGCAGCGGCTCGAGATGCTCGGGTTGCACTTCGATACCATCCTCACGGAGTTCGTCGGCGCCAACGCCACCCACGGACACCTCGCGGGGGAGCGCCGCGATGCGCCCGAGGTGCAACTCCGCGTGGGCGTCCGGTCGGGAGACCGTGCCATGGTGGAGCGCTTCACCCGCGAGATCGCGCCGCTGGTGCTCAACGGCCCCCCCAGCGTGACGGGCTTCGCCGGGGGCCGCCCCAAGGTCGAGGAGATCGTCGCGTACTGGCCCGCGCTGATCGACAAGCGCGCGGTGTCGACGGCGGTAGAGGTGATCCAGTGAGGGTCCGCCTGCTCGACCTCGCCCACGCCCGGTCCGGCGACAAGGGAGACACCGCCAACGTCGGCGTGATCGCGCTGCGCCCGCAGTGGTTCCCGCTGCTCCAGCGGGAGCTCACCCGCGAGCGCGTCGCGAAGCACTTCGAGGGCGAGATCTCCGGTCGCGTCGATCGATTCGAGCTGCCGAACCTCCACGCGCTCAACTTCCTGCTCCACGGCGCGCTCGACGGCGGTGGGACGCTCTCGCTCAAGACGGACGCCCAGGGCAAGGTCTTCTCCACGGCATTGCTCCGCCTGGAACTCGACGTCCCCGACGACGAGGCAGCGCGACTCGGGCTGCCGGCGGCGCCGGACTCCCACTGATGGCCCGTCGTCACCGGATCCGCCGCCAACACGGAGGGTGAACATGAGCGTCGCCACTCGCCTCAAGATCGCACTCGCGCTGATCGGCGTGCTCGTGTTCGCGGCGGGCATCCGGCTCGACCAGTCGCGGTTGCGACTCATCGGCATCGGCTTCGTCGCGGTTGCATGGCTCATGCGATTCGCCAGGTCACGCGCGCCCGACGACGTCTCCGCCCCGGACGCCTGACGTCGTGGGAACGAGACAGTTCGTCCCGGAGCTCCTCGCGCCAGCCGGGTCACTCGATGCCGTCCGCGCCGCGATTGCCAACGGCGCCGACGCGGTCTATCTCGGTGTCGAGCGGTTCAACGCACGCGACGAGGGCGCGCAGCTCACGCTGCCCGACCTCGAGGCGGCGTGCGCCATGGCGCGCGAGCGGGGACGCCGGATCTACCTCACGCTCAACACGCTCCTCAAGCCGGGCGAACTCGTCGACGCGCTGTCGCTCCTCGGCGAGGCCGTCGACCGCGGCATCGACGCCGTCATCGTCCAGGACGTCGGGCTCATCACGCTCATCCGGCGCGTGTATCCGTCGCTGGAGATCCACGGGTCGACCCAGCTCACGGTGCATGACGACACCGGCGCGCGCCTGGTGCACGGGCTCGGCGTCACCCGGATCGTGATGGCGCGCGAGAATACCATCGAGGACCTGCGCGCGATACGCCTCGCGGTGCCGGAACTGAAGCTGGAGTCGTTCGTGCACGGCGCGCTCTGCATCTCGTATTCCGGCCAGTGCCTCATGTCCGGGATGATCTCCGAACGCAGCGCGAACCGGGGATCATGCGCCCAGTCGTGCCGCAAGGACTACGTCCTTCGCGACGACGCCTCCGGCGATGAGCTCGACAGTGGGTTCCTCATTTCCGCACGCGATCTGGCCGCATACCCCGTGCTGCCCGCGCTGGCGGCCACCGGAATCACCTGTCTCAAGATCGAGGGTCGCAAGAAGAAGCCGGAGTACGTCGCGATCGTGGTGCGCCAGTATCGCGAGTTCCTCGAGCGCGTTGCGAAGGGCGAGGCGCCACCGGCGGCGCCGGCCGACGTCGAACCGCTGGTGCAGATCTACAGCCGTGGCTTCACGACGGGCATGTACGAGGGGCGGACGGGCCGCGACTACGTCACCCGCGCCCAACCGGACAATCGCGGACAGGAACTCGGCGTCGTCACGGCGTGGGAACGCGGAGAAATCATCGTCGAGGTGGCCACGCCAGTCGTGGCCGGAGACGGACTCGGCTTCGAGCCGCCACTGGGCGCCCGCGCGCCGTCGCGCGGATTCACCGCCACCGACGTGCGGACCCTTTCCACGCGACCGGGCGCAACGCGCCAGGCCCTCCGGTCTGCAAGCCGCATCCCGACGGGATGGCGCGTCATGCGCACGTCGCAGACAGCCCTGCTCGACCAAGCCCGTGCCTCGTTCGTGGGACTCGGGCTTCCGGTCGGAGGCCGCAAGAGTCCCCTGTTCCTTCGCGTGCGTGGAGGTGACGGCACGCCACTGCACGCCGTCGCGCAGTCCGGGGGCGAGGAGGTGGAGGTGCGCTCGCGTGTGGCCCTTGCGGCGGCATCGACGCACCCGCTCGACGAGCGCAAGCTGCGCGAGCAGTTCGGTCGACTCGGAGGGTCGGAGTTCGTCCTTGCCGCCGTCGACGTGAGCGGACTCGAACCCGGCCTCTTTCTCCCTGTGAGCGAGCTGAATCACCTGCGCCAGGAGGCGGTCGCGGCACTCGGCGCACGCCGGGGCAGGGACCGCGACGCCGCGCTTCAGCGTCGTTCCGACGTGATTGTCGCGGCCGCGGCCGACCTGACGATGCACGGATCGCGCGCCACGACGCGGCACGAGGACGATCCTGCGGCCGACGACGCCCCCACGCTCGTCGCCGAGGTCTCCTCGGTCGATGACGCGCTGGCGGCGGCCCGCGCCGGTGCCGGCGTGGTTGTGCTCGATCCGTTCCTCAGGCATCCGCTGCCGCCGGTGTCCCGCGTGCGCTCGCTGGTAGCCACGCTCGGCGCCGAGGGCGTGGGATTCCGGTTGCGCACCCCGACGATCGTGCGGCCCGCCGACCGCCGGGCGCTCGACAAGTGGCTCGCCCTCGACGTGTCGCTCCAGACGGGACACGCCGGGCTGGCGTGCCAGCTCGCCATGCAGGGGCGCGACGTGACCGCCGACTACGGCGTCAACTGTTTCAACCAGCACACCGCCGCCGAGTTCTTTGCGCGAGGCATTCGCCGCATCACGCTCTCGGTGGAGCTGACGCTCGACGAATTGAAGGAGGTCGTGGCCCCGTGGCGCGGCACGGGTTTCGAGGTTGTCGCCTACGGTCGTCCCGAGGGCATGACGCTCGAGCACTGCGTCCTCTCGGCCGCGTTCGACCGGGAGCCGACGACGTGCCGCGACCTCTGCGTGCAGAAGCACCCGAGCGTGTCGCTTACCGACCCCACCGGCTACACGTTTCCCCTGGCGACCGATTCCGACTGCCGGAATCGCCTGCTGCACTCACGTCCGGTCGAGGCTTCCGAGTTCCTGCCGCGCCTGCGGACGTCGGGAATCCGTTCGTTCCGGCTGATCTTCAACGTCGGAGGGCTTCCGGTGTTCGATCTCGTGACTGGCTATCGAAGCCTGCTCGACGACGTCGGCGACACCGTGGCAGGCACGGAGCGATCGCCTCGTGAAATCGTCGCCGGGGAATTCACGCGGGGACACTTCGTCCGGCCCGTCTGACGGGGAACGCAGGCGCACAGTCGCGTTCGCGCCTGCGTGAGGTCGTCCCGCGGTGGGTGCCATGCGACGCTGCCGGCGGCGTGAATTCGATGGCAGCGGTGGCTCGCGCCCATCGCAGAGTCGGCCGTGTCCCCGTTCACGGTGGAAGCGGCGCGTCAGGTCCTTCGCGATCGCTTCGGCTATCCGGACTTCCGCCCCGCCCAGAGACCCGCCGTCGAGGCCGTGCTTTCGCGCCGCGACGCCCTGATCGTCCTGCCCACCGGGGGAGGGAAGTCGCTCTGCTTCCAGGTCCCGGCGCTGCTGTTCCCCGGGCTCACCCTCGTCATTTCGCCGTTGATCTCGCTGATGGAGGACCAGGTGCAGGCCCTCCAGCGACGGGGCATCAGCGCCGAGTTCATCAACAGCACCCTCGCGCCCGACGAGGTCGAGCGTCGCGTGGCGCGCATCGAGCGCGGTGAACTCAAGCTGCTGTACGTGGCACCCGAGCGACTCGCCGTCGGCCGCACGGTCAGCCTGCTGTCGCGCATCGAGGTTTCCCTGCTGGCCGTCGACGAGGCGCACTGCGTGAGTCGATGGGGCCATGACTTCCGGCCGAGCTACCTCCGGCTCCCGCAGGTGCGTCGCGCGCTGGGCGACCCACAGACCGTGGCCCTCACCGCTACCGCGACGCCCGCCGTCCGTCGGGACATGCGCGAGCTGCTCGGTCTTCGTGAGCCGCGCGAGGTCATCGGAGGATTCGACAGGGACAACCTCCACCTGGCGGTGGTGAGGGTCCGTGACGAGCGTGAGCGGCAGGCCCAGCTCCTACGTCGCCTCACGCCGCCGGTGCCCACGGCCGTCGTCTACGCCGCGACACGACTGCAGGTGGAGCGCGTCGTCCGGGTGCTTCGCGCGTCCCGGGTGCCGGCCATCGGCTATCACGCCGGGCTCGGTGCGGAGCGCCGCGCGCGCGCGCAGGAGGACTTCATGCGCGGGCTCGTCCCGGTCATCGTCGCCACCAACGCGTTCGGCATGGGAATCGACAAGAGCGACGTCCGCCTCGTCCTGCACGTGGCCGCATCGGGGACGCTCGAGGACTACTACCAGGAGGCGGGGCGGGCCGGCAGGGACGGGGGACCGTCGCGCTGCGTGCTCCTCTACAAGAAGGGAGATCGCCGGGTTCATGACCGGTTCCGGTCGCGAACATTCCCGCCGGGGCCTCTCGTGAGGCAGGTGTTCGACGCGCTGCTCGCGCAGGGCGCCGCACGGACGCCGGTCGTGCTGGACCCCGTGGCCATTGGCCATCAGTGCCGCCCGGCGGCGGATCCAGCCAGGATCTCGCGATCGCTGGACCTGCTGCGCCAGTGGGAGATTCTCGAAGACGAGACCCATGGTAGCACCGTGTCGCTCCGCGTAATCGCACTGCGGGCACGGCTGCGCGATGCCGCCAGCGTGCTCGCACCCGAATCCCGGGTGCTGGCCGAGTTCCTCCTGAAAGCGAACCGGCCGTTCGAATCCTGGGTCGAGGTGACGCCCGCGGACGTCGGGCTGACCGACAGGCGGCTCTCGGAAGCCATCACGCTCCTGGAGGCGCGTCAGCTCGCTTGTGCTCGCCGCGATTTTCCCATGGGAAAGGTCGTGCCGGACAGGTCGGCGAGAGGGCGGCTCGCCAGCGCGGTAGAGCACATGCAAGGGAGGGAAGGCGTGGAACGTGCAAAGCTAGATTCCGTAGTCGGTTACGCCACGACGCGCAGTTGCCGTCGCGCTTACATCCTGAGATATTTCGGCGAAATCAAGGTCGCCCGGTCCTGCCGCGGATGCGACAATTGCACGTCGGAGTGACGGTGGAGCGGGCTCGGCGATCCCGAGTGCTTCACGCGCGCGGCCGCCGTGCGTTTCCCGCGGAGCGACCTCAGTGGTCAGTCACTTTCTGCCAGCGCGGTATCCCGTCCGGATGGATGACTCCCTCTATTTCTCCGAGCAGCATCTCGCGGTTCGCGAGATGGTTCGCGCCTTCGCGAACGACGCGGTCGCCCCGGTGGCGGCCCGGTACGATGCCTCGGCGGAGTTCCCGTGGGAGAACATCAAGAAGATGGGTGACCTGGGGCTCCTCGGCGTGCCGTGGCCGGAAGCGCTCGGAGGTGCCGGGCTCGACACGCTCAGCTACGTCACCGTCATTCACGAGTTGGCCAAGGTCGACGCCTCTCATGCGCTGACGATTTCCGCTCACACCACGCTCGGCACCTCTCCGATCGTTCACTTCGGCACCGACGCCCAGCGAACGCGCTTCGTCCCGGCGCTTGCCGCCGGTCGCGTGATGGGCGGCTTCGGGCTCACCGAGGAGAGTGCGGGGAGCGACGCCGGCGGCACCCGTACCCGTGCCATTCGAAAGGGCGACCGCTACGTCCTGAACGGATCCAAGCGGTTCATCACCCACGGCGGTGTCGGAGAGGTCTTCGTCGTGACCGCCGTGACCGACCCGTCACAGGGAACGCACGGCATCACGTCCTTCATCCTGACCAAGCGCAACGACGACCTCGAGCGCGCCGCGCCGTTCGGCATCGGGCACGAGGAATCGTTCGAGCCGATGCCCGGATTCCGCTCGGGAAAGAAGGAGGACAAGCTCGGCTGGCGAGCGTCGGATACGCGCGAGCTGATCCTCGAGGACGTGGAGGTCCCCGTGGAGAACCGGCTGGGCGACGAAGGCCAGGGATTCGTCAACTTCATGCGCACGCTCGATGCCGGGCGCATCGGCATCGCGGCGCTCTCCCTCGGGATCGCCGAGGGCGCCTTTGCGCAGGCCCTGCGGTACGCCACGGTGCGCCGGCAGTTCGGTCAGCCCATCGTGCAGTTCCAGGGGATCCAGTTCCAGCTCAGCGACATGGCGACGGAAATCGAGGCTGGCACGCACCTCGTGTATCATGCCGCGTGGCTGGCCCAGCACGGGCGCCCCTGCACCAAGGCGGCGGCCATGGCGAAGTTGTTCTGCAGCGAGCTCGCCATGCGCGCCACCATCAAGGCGGTCCAGGTGCACGGTGGGTACGGCTACACGAAAGACTATCCGGTGGAGCGCATGATGCGTGACGCGAAGGTATGCGAAATCGGGGAAGGGACGAGCGAGATCCAGCGCATGGTGATCGCGCGACAGCTCCTTCGTGAACTCTCCGCGTGAGCCTCGAGCAGGGGCTGCGCCGCCTGCGCCTGCCGCTGGGGTTCGTCCTCGGCGCCAGTTACCTGGCCCTGGCGCGACCGTCGCGGACGTGGCTCGTGGTCGGCGGCGTGATTGCGCTGGCAGGTGTGCTCTTTCGCGCCTGGGCCGCGGGACACATCGTGAAGGACACCCAGCTGGCCACGAGCGGCCCCTACGCCCATACCAGGAATCCACTGTACTTCGGGAGCTTCCTCCTTGCCGCCGGCTTCGCCGTGGCGGCGCACTGGTCGTTGCTCCTGGTGGTAACTGCGCTCTTCGCCCTCATCTACGGCCCCACGATCGCCCACGAGCGTACCAAGATCCGCGGCCGCTTTCCGGAGGCGTACCAGCGATGGGAGCAGCACGTCCCGTCGTTCGTGCCGCGCCTGACGCCGTGGGTCGACCCCGTGCAGGCCGCGGACGGGCGCTTCAGCGTCGCGCTGTACATGCGGCACGGTGAATGGAAGGCCGGCCTCGTGTTTGCCCTCGCCATGGCGTGGCTCGTCTTCCGGTCACGGGGCGGAGCGTGAGATGACGGCGCTCCGCGCGACGATGCATCGATCCATCCTGCAATCCATCCATCAACTCGTATGCAGGCTCCTGCCGGCGCGACTCGCCGTCGGGAGCTCGAACATGCCGTCCAGCGCGGGGCGCCTGTCGTCCCGCCGGGTGACGGCAGGCTTTCGCGCAAGCGCCCAACGGCTGCAGCGTCTTGATCGCACATCGCTCCGTCCAGTGCCGGCAGAGGTGCCGCGGCCCGCGCCGCGGCCCACGGTCCCGTCGCGGACCCGCCGACCGGAGCCGACGTGGACGATCACGCTTTCGCGATCGCCGGGACAGGACCAACGGCAGGAGAAGGCCGCGGTGGCATCACGTCCTTCTTCACCGTCCACCAGAACTCATTCCCGTCACCGGTGGGGCGCCGAGTCGCGACGCGCCCGCGCGGGGACGGCCACCGATGAAACGCGAAATCCTCATCAACTCCACGTCGCGCGAGACCCGCGTCGCGATCCTCGAAGACGATCAGCTCGTCGAACTCCTCGTCGACAGGCCGGATGCACGGCGCCTCGTCGGGGACATCTTCCTGGGACGGGTCGAGGCCGTCCTGCCTGGGATCCAGGCCGCCTTCGTCGACATCGGCACCGAGAAGAGCGCGTTCCTCCACGCCTCGGACGTCATCTACCCGGAGGCGGACGCCGATCCCTCCGACCCTGAGGAAGAAGGGGAGGAGGAAGAGGAGGAGTCGTCCGGCAACGGGAGGCGCTCACGAAGGGCCAAGGCGCCGCCCATCCAGGACGTCCTGAAGAAGGGGCAGGACCTGATCGTCCAGGTCACCAAGGAGCCGATCTCGACCAAGGGACCGCGCGTCACCGCACAGGTGTCGCTGGCCGGACGCTTCCTGGTGTACATGCCGTTCGCCAGTCGTGTCGGCGTGAGCCGGAAGATCGGTGATCGCGCCGAACGGCAGCGTCTTCGCGAGCAGATGCAGTCGGTGCTCCCGGCGGACTCGGGCGGCGTCATCGTGCGCACGGTTGGCGAGGACGTCACGCTGGAGACGTTCCAGCGCGAGCTGCAGACGCTGATGGCGCAGTGGAAGCGACTCAAGCGCAAGACGTCGTTCGTGCGCGCGCCCGCGGTCCTGCACCGCGAGACGAACCTCACGCGAGGCATCATCCGCGATCTCTTCAGCACCAAGATCGAAAACGTGCAGGTCGACTCCCGACAGGTCTTCAACGAGATCAGCGAGTACCTGAAGGGAATCGCCCCCGAGCTCGTCGAGCGCATCCAGATCTACGAGGGGAACGTCCCCCTGTTCGACAAGTCCAGCATCGAAACGGAAATCCGCGACCTGTTCAAGCGGCGCTGCGACCTCCCGTCGGGCGGCTACCTTATCATCGAGCCCACCGAGGCGTTGGTCTCCATCGACATCAACTCCGGGCGCTTCACCGGCAAGAAGGACCCCGAAAAGACGATCCTCCGCATCAACCTCGAGGCGGCTCGCGAGGTCGCGCGCCAGCTCCGCCTCCGCGACGTGGGCGGGATCATCGTCTGCGACTTCATCGACATGGAGACGCGGGGCAATCGCGACCGCGTACTGCAGGAGCTGCGGACCCACCTTGGCCGCGACCGGGCCCGTACGAAGGCATTCGCCGTCAGCGACCTCGGGCTTGTCGAGATGACACGCCAGCGCGTACGCCAGAGCCATCTCCAGAGCATGACCGAGGCCTGCCCCACCTGCCACGGCACCGGTCGGGTCTTCACGCCCCAGGCCATCGCCAGGCGAATCGAGCGGGCGGTGCGCCGCATTGGCGTCGAGGGCCGGCGCGACGCCCTGCTCGTCAAGCTGCATCCCGAAGTCGCTCTCCACGTGCTCGCGGAGGAGAAGGACCTCTGGAAGAAGCTCGAGAAGGCGGCCGGATTCCCCCTCGAGCTCCGGGACGATCCGCTCCTGAAACCCGATGAGTTCCGGCTGGTCGTCAAGGGAGCAGGGCGCGACGTCACCCAGCAGTACGCCGTGGCGTGAGCCTTGGGGCGGGCGGCGCGAGGCCGGCAACGGAGCGGGGACGCGAGACCCTCCAGCGGCTTCTCAGGGTGCCGGGGAAGGGGACTTCGCGCCCGGAAAGACGGGTGGGGTTGGCAGTTGACTCCAAATCGCTGCCCCTGTTAGCTTTACCGGTTCGAATCGACTTGTTTACCAGGCGAACTCAGATGTCCTACGCAATCTTCAAGACCGGTGGAAAGCAGTTCCGCGCCGAACCGGGCGCGACGCTGCGCATCCCGACGCTGGCGGCGGACGTCGGCAGTTCGGTGCAGTTCGACCAGGTGCTGCTCGGCTCCGACGGCAAGGCGATCCACGCCGGCGAGCCGCTGCTGGCGGGCGCCAGTGTCACCGCGGAAGTCGTCAAGCACGGGCGCGGCGACAAGATCATCGTCTTCAAGTTCAAGCGCCGGAAGAACTACGCGCGCAAGCAGGGACACCGCCAGGGATTCACCGAAGTGCGCATCAAGAGCGTCACGCTCGGCTGAGAGGAGACACGTCATGGCACACAAGAAGGGAGTCGGCTCCTCCCGCAACGGGCGCGACAGCAACCCGAAGTATCGCGGCGTCAAGAAGTACGGCGGAGAGACGGTTCGCGCGGGCAACATCATCCTCCGGCAGTGCGGCACGCGCTGGCATCCCGGTTCCAACGTCGGACTCGGCACGGATTACACCATCTACTCGCTGATCGACGGCGTGGTGCAGTTCGAGCACAAGAGCCGCCGTCGCTACCAGGTGAGCGTGTACCCCCGCCCGGCAGCGGCCAGCGGCGCCTAACGTCTTCGGTGAGCGCCAGGGGCCCCTGGAGACCGGCTGTCGCCGGGTCCGGGGGCCCTCGTGTGTGCGGGCGCGACGGGGTGAGCCTACAGAGCCTACCGCGCGTTCATTCGCGCGACATTCGAGTGCTACCCGCGCTACCCGCTGCCGCGCTGCCGC
Source organism: uncultured Gemmatimonadaceae bacterium (assembly GCA_963761075.1). Taxonomy (GTDB): domain Bacteria; phylum Gemmatimonadota; class Gemmatimonadetes; order Gemmatimonadales; family Gemmatimonadaceae; genus CAVXFN01. Next base: position 2,738,246 of record CAVXFN010000004.1, on the reverse strand, counting down.
GCTAGCCCGCTGCCGCCCCCGCGCGACCCGCGCGACCCCCCGCACTCGTGGCACCCCGCAACTTTCGCGCTTCGCCGCGCGTATGGTTGCACGACCCAACGGGACCGAGGCGTACATGGCACTCTGGGACAAGCTCCGCACCGAACTGGACCGCGCCGGCAAGGCCGCACAGGGTGCGCTCGACGAAGGGAAGCTGCGGCTCGAGATCTTCCGTGGCCGCCAGCTCGCCGACAAGGCGGCCCAGGCGTTAGGCTACGCCGTCTTCCGCGCCAGGCAGGCCGGCCAGGAGGTGGACTGGGACACGCTCAAGCGCCTCGTGAATGCGCTGGCCGAGAAGGAACGCGAGGTCAAGGAGATGGAGGATCGCCTCCGCGCCGCGGGCAAGACGCCCGACCCGCCTGGGTCGCCGGAGCCGCCCGGCGCGGCGCCACCGGCACCACCCACCCCCGAGCCACCGACCGCCTGAGCGACGGGCCGGCGCATGGTGCGCCGGCCCGTCGTTTCGGTCCCAGTGCCACGCCCGCCGCCTGGTGCGGCGGCTCCGCCGCTCACTGCGGCGGCTTTCCGTAGGTCGGCGGCAGGTGCAGGTAGCGGTGCATCAGCTCGTCCTGTCGGGACGGCCGCTGTACCTCCCGGCCTCGCACGTACACGCGCTCGGCGCGCGACAGCGGCTCGAACGGGTCCCCGCTCCACACCACCACGTTCGCGTCTTTCCCGGCCTGCAGCGACCCGATCCGATCGGCAACGCCGTACACCTCGGCCGGCGAGAGCGTCACCGCGCGCAGGGCATCGTTCCACGCCAGTCCGAAGCTGACCGCCACACCGGCCTCGAACTTCACGTTGCGTGCATTGAAGGCGTCCGCCCCACCCGCAATGACGACCTTCACGCCGGCCTTCTGCAGCAGCGCGGCGTTGTCCTGCCGCGACCCGGCCATCGCGAACGACAGCGGAATGTTGTTCATGGCGCCAGTGATCACCGGGACACCCGCCGCGGCGATCTTGTCGGCGACCATCCAGGCTTCCGCGGCCCCGCCCAGCACGATCTTCACCTTCATGTCGTTCGCCAGTGCGAGCGCCGCCTCGATGTCGCTGGCACGCTCGGCGGACACCAGCAGGGGAAGCCTCCCCTCGACGACGGGGATGAGCGCCTCCAGGTCCTCCCGGCGCGCAGCCATCTCGCGCACCTGGTTCTTCTCGAAGTCCGCGCGACGTCGCGCGTACTCGCGCGTATCGGTCAGCAATGCCCGCAACCGGTCGATCACCTCGCCGCGCGAGGTTCCGACGTCGGGCCCCTTCGAGCCGATATCGGCCAGCATCGCCACTGGCGCGCGCCGGAGCATCTCGGTCATCGAGCCATCCGACAGGTCCATGACCGCCGCCTGCCCGGCGACGAGACCACCGCCGGGAATGACACCGACGGTCGTGATGCCGTCGTTCCGTGTCACCTGGATCAACGGCGACCGCGGATTGAAGCCCTCCCAGACGCGGTGCGAAGCCGTGATGGCATCGCCGCGTCCGTGCGCGGAAACATCAACGGTTTCGTCGACGGCGCCGATCTCCACGACGCCCAGGGTCGTCGTTGCATTCACGATGCCGGGCGTGACCCACTTGCCGCTCGCGTCCACGCGCACCGCGTCCGACGGAACCGTCACGTTGGCACCGACCGCCACGATGCGCCCGTCGCGGATCAGCACGGTGCCGTTCTCGATCATCGGTCCGCTCACCGGATAGACGCGCCCACCGGTGATTGCGACCGTCTGAGCGGACGCGGTCGTGAGCGCCGTCGCCGACAGGGCCACAGCGAGCGCCCCCGCGGCAATGGACCGTGCGAATTGAGCCCGCGTCATCGGGCACCTCCCGGCTGCGGCACGAATCCGAGCTCGAAGTCGGTCCTCCACTGCTGGGCCGGGTCGAGCCTGTCGAACAGGATCGCCCCGTCGACCCAGACCTTCTCGGGGCGCGAGTAGATGCTGAACGGGTCGCCGTCCCACAGGACCACGTCCGCGTTCTTCCCGACCTCGAGCGAGCCCGTGCGATCATCCAGCCCGAGCGCCCATGCCGGATTGATCGTCAACCACTTGATGGCGTCATCCTCGGACACCTGGATGCCGAGGGCGCGCCCTTCGGCGATCCCCTTGGCGGCATCCTGGTTCAGGCGCTGCATGCCGCTGGCGTCGTCGCTGTGCACGATGGCACGGGCGCCGGCGGCAAAGACCATCGGGATGTTCCCGCGAACGCCGTCCATCGCCTCCATCTTGAACCCGCCCCAGTCGGACCACATCGAGGCGGCAATGCCTTTCTGCGCCAGGATGTCGGCGATCTTGTATGCCTCCACGGCGTGGTGGAACGAGCGGATCCGGAAGCCGAATTCATCGGCCACCTCCATCGCCTCCTCCATGTCGCTGGCGGTGTAGCAGTGCCAGTGCACGAGGATGTTGCCGCGCAGGACCTCGGCCAGCGTCTCCAGTCCGAGGTCGCGAGCCGGCGGGTCGCCCTTGTGCGTGGAGTTCCACTCATCCCAGCGGCGGCGGTACTGCTCGGCGGCGATCCACTGCGCCCGATACCCGGCCACGTTGCCCATCCGCGTCGACGGCCCGCGACTCGCATACACACGCTTGGGGTTCTCACCGCACGCCATCTTGAGCCCGTACTTCGCCCCGGGGAACTTCATGCCGCGCACCGTGCGCGAGGGAACGACTTTCACCACCGCGCTGCGGCCACCAAAGAGGTTTGCCGAGCCGGGGAGAATCTGGATCGTCGTCACACCCGCGGCGAGCGCCCGCGGAAACTGCGGGTCCTGCGGCCAGACGGAGTGCTCCGCCCAGACGTTCGGCGTCGCCGGGTTCGTGGCCTCGTTGCCATCCGAGAGGGCGGCGACGCCAGGTGCCGCATAGACGCCCAGGTGCGAGTGCGTGTCGATGATACCGGGGGTGATGTACTTGCCCGCGCCGTCTATGACGACGGCATCAGCTGGTGCCGGTACCGTGGTGCCGATCGCCACCACCTTCCCGTCGCGTAGCAGGATCGACGCGTTGCGAAGCGTCGGTCCGGACGCAGTCATGATCGTCGCGTTCCGGATGATCGTTGGACGTGACGGGAACGGCTGGTACGTGCTCGGAAACGGGTCGGCGTTCGGCGACGAGACCGCGCCGCGACCCGGTGCCGGGCGCTTTGCCGCGCTGTCCGGCGCGGGTGCGGCCGCCTGTGGCGCGGGTACTGGAGATGGACTCGGGGCTGCCGATCCTTGCGTGCATCCTGCCACAAGGCCGGCTGCGAGGAACAGGCGCAGCGGACGGTTCACGTGAGAGCTCCTTGCTCGAAGAGCCGTTTTGTCGAGTCGGCCAAACTACGCGCCTGTGCCTGCCGAAGCCAGCCGCTTCGGCACATCGCGCCGCGCGACCCTCGCACCGCTCTATCTGATGCCGCCGCAGATGTCCGTGCAGACGCCGTCCACGTCGATCTCCTCCAGCCGTCGCGCGATCGACGGATCGTTGACGGTCCAGGCGATGACTCGCCCTCCTGCCGCATGCACCCGTTCCACGAGATCCGCGTCGATCATCTCCCACTGCTGCCAGAGATCGCGCGCCCCCGTCTCCCGCAGCGGCTGGGCCGGGTCGAGCAGCCGGCTCACAAGCAGGACCCCAGTCCTGATCGTCGGGGCGAGTCGCCGGAACCGGGCGGCTATCCGGTGGTCGAAGCTGTGCACCGCGGTCCATTCGGCGCGCCCCTGCAGCGTGGGAACCAGCAGTTCCTCGAGCCCGGCCGCCTTGACCTCCACGTACACACGGGCGCGCCCCGAAACCAGCTCCAGCACCTCGGGCAGGGTGGGGATTCCCGGATCTCCCTCCTGCGGGCTGCGTATCCGGCCCAGTGACGTCTCGCCGATCAGGAGCGGCGGGCCGCCCTCCGGGCGTGGAACGACCGGGTCGTGGTGTACGAGGACCTGGTCGTCGGCCGTTCGGTGCACGTCGAGCTCAATGGCATCAGCGCCAAGAGCCATCGCCCTGGCGAAGCCGGCAAGCGTATTTTCGCGATGCTCACGGGGCGTCCCGCGGTGCGCGATGACTTCGGTACGGCTCATGCAGGGCCCCGGTGCGACGGAGGGGTGGACGAGGCGGGTGTCGGGCCGCCAAGCTTCGCCCTGCCGCGCACTTCCGGCAAGTCGCGTTAACGAACCTGGCAGATCCCCGTCTTATACCGTGACATCGCATGGCTGAGGACCCGGAGCGACCGGACGACGCCCTCGATCAGACGCTGATCGCGCGCTGGCGCGAAGGCGATGAACGGGCCGCGTCGAGCCTGGTGGGCCGGCATTCAGGAGCACTCGCCAGGTACGTCTCCAGCCTGGGTGAGTCCGACGCGGTGGAAGAGGTCGTGCAGGACACGTTCGTTCGGGCGTTTGCCTCGATCGAGTCGTTTCGCGGGGAGAGTTCGCTACGCACATGGTTGTTCACGATTGCCCGACGGTTGGTGGTCGACCGACGACGCGCCCAGCGCCGGCGCCGGGAAGTGGGGACCGTCGAGGATACCGATGCGGTCACCGAGTACAATGCGCTCGATTCAATGATTGCCGATGAAACGGAGCAGCGTGTCCGCAAGGCCGTGGGTCGGCTCTCGCCAACGCAGCGTGAGGTCTTCACCTTGCGAGTCAATGAAGGACTGTCGTACAAGGAAATTGCCGGGATCGTGGGGACGACGGAGGGAGCGGCCAGGGTGCACTATCACAATGCCCTTCGGACGGTGAAGGAGAGCCTGTATGTCTGATTGCCAGAACGTCGAGATTCGGGAGATGCTGCCCGAGTTCCTGCACGGGCGGCTTTCCGCACCGGCCCGGCAGCGGGTCGAGGCGCACGTGGCCGAGTGCCAGGATTGTGCAGACGAGCTCTCGCTGCTCCGATCGGTGCGCGCGGCGTTCGAGCGCGTGCCGGCAATGGACACCGCTGCCATCGTCCGCGCACTGCCACGTCCCGCCCCGCGCGTCCACAGCGGCTTTTGGGGCCATCGCACGGCGCTCCGCATCGCGGCGGCCGTATCGTTCATCTCACTCGGCGGCATCTCTCTCGCGGTGGCACGTTCGTTCTTCGGTCCCAAGCCCACGATCATGCAGGTGGATACCGCCATGCGGGCGTCGCTTCCTGGCGACACCGGCGAGTCGACGGCGCTGGTGAACACCAGCGCGACCACCCCGGTGATCAGCTTCGCCGGTGGGGTGAGTGACCTCGGCGCCGATGACATCGAGGCGTTGATCACGGACATCGAGTCGATCGAGGCCGCGCCGCTTCCCGAACCCGTGGACGTCACCCAGGGCGAAGGCGCAGCCCGTTCCGGCAGCTCCAAGGACTGACAATGTTTCGTCCCATCGTCGTGGCGCTGACTGGCGCCGTCATGCTCGCGTCGCCCCAGGCGCTGCTTGCGCAGGGCCGGGGCGGCGGGCGGGGCAATGGTCCTCCAGCGGATCGCGGCCAGCTCGCGCAGGAATTCCGCGAGCGCCTGGCGGCGGTCATGCAGAAGCAGCTCGGCCTCGACGAGGATCAGCTGCGGAAGATGTCCGAGGTGAACCAGAAGTACGACGTGAAGCGGCGTGACCTCGTACGCCGGGACCGCGACAACCGGATGCAGCTGCGCAAGGAATTGCTCGACAACCCCTCGCCCGACCAGAACCGGGTGGCGCAGCTGGTGAAGGAGTCGATTCAGATCGAGCGCGAGCGCGTCGACCTGACGGAGCACGAGCAGGGCGACCTGTCGAAGTTTCTCACCCCGGTCCAGCGGGCGAAGTACCTCGGCTTCCAGGACCAGATGCGGCGGCGCGTGGAGCAGTTTCGCGATCGCCCCGGGTTCGCGGGTGATTCGACCGCGCCTGGACGAGGCCGTGGGCGGCGGCCGCCGTCCACCTGACGCGCCGGTGGCGTCGAAGGGATGATCGCGACGCGCGGCCGGTGACGATCACCGGCCGCGTTCCCTTTGAGCCGCGCCCTTCCGGGGGGTACATTGCGCCGTGGCCCGGGTGGCGGAACTGGCAGACGCAGCGGACTCAAAATCCGCCGGGTTTCGACCCTTACGAGTTCGAGTCTCGTCCTGGGCATCGTTGCAGGACAGTGCGTTAGGGCGCTCCAATGAGGGGCGCCCTGACGCGTTTTGCGGCCGGATTGTGAAGGATCCTTGAATCGTCTTGCTCGCCGGTGCTGGTGTGAGACGGCGAGGCACCGCACCGTGCGGTCCGCCGGCGTCGCATCGTGCAGCATGGCGAGCTTCGCCAGACCTCCGGTCAAGGCAGCGGCAGACGTGATCGCGTAGCGCCGATACACTGCCTCCGTCTTGTGGCTGGTGAGCTTCATCGCTACCGACAGCGAAACGCCTGCTCCCTCGAGGTTCCGGACCGCCGTGCGTCGGAGGTCGTGCACCATGCGCCCGGTGAGCCCGGCCTTGGTGCACGCCGGGTCCCACGCTCCCGCGTATTACCGGATCGGTATGCCGTTCCGATGAAAGAGAGCCGTGATGATCCAGCGCTGTTCGCGCTCCACGGCCGAGGTCCTCTCGCGCTGCGCGCGGAGGAACTCGGCCAGGCGCTGAACGTCGACCCGGCTCCGCTCGTCACGTCGGAGCGCGAACGAAAGCGGGGAAGCAGGGAGCCGGTCACACGGCCTGGCGGGCAGCACGATCTGGTTGCATGTCGACGGGCCTTCCTGAGGCGTTTTGCGATACGTCTCGAGATTTCGGGGTTAGGCGGACAGGCGCGAAGGGCAATCTCCTACCCAGCGCACCGCTCGCGAGTCGTCCCTAGCGAGGTAGGGAGAGCGTTCGCAGCAGGCTCGAGGCGCGTACCTGTGGAAACAAGATCGATGGTAGCTACGCTGCGTCGCCGGGTGCACGTCATCCGGCAGACCGCCGAGGACATTCGCCGAATCGCAACCGACGTTGGCGGTAGGCCCGAACGACGCGCGCGGCTGCTCGAACCGATGTTCGAGCGGTTGGATAACGATCTCGAACAGATAGAACTTCTTTCCGCGCAGGTCCAGTTCAACGGTGCGTTGTCCGCACAACCTCGGGAATTGTTCCGTGCATGATGTCTCTCAGGCGGTCTGCGGGGCCGCCGCGGGAGAGCACAGCGTGACGGGCAGGTAGTCAGCACTCCACGCCTGCCTGTCATGTCCTGCCATGCCACGCCATGCGGGCGTTGCCCGGCGCGCCGACCGATACCACGACGCCCATGAATCAGCAGAATACTCTCCGCGGCGCGACGCTGGCGGCGCCAATCGTGGAGCGTCCGAGTACGCGTGCCGCACTCCTCGAAGCACTCCAGACTGCGCGAACCCGCGATCTGCGCCGCGCGCATCGAGACGGCATCTTCCGATACGTCCAGGTCGTCACGCACAGCGATCATGCCTGTGCGGCGTGCAAACAGCTCGCAGGACACCTGATGACGCTGGAGGATGCGATCGCCACGCCACCGCTTCCATGCCCAGACTGCACCACGATTCTGCGCAATGGATGGGCCAACGTATGCCGCTGCAGCTACGTGCTCGTCGACGCGCGCCCCGATGAGCCCCCCGAACCATCGACTCGCGACGCTGCGTTTCACGCCTCCAGGGAAGGGGCGCATTGGGTGCGCGAGCTGATCGCCAACTGCCGCGACGACGCCGCGCTCAGGACGGTGACGACGTGGGTTCTTCCGAGCTACAGCGAGAATCCCGAGTACAGCGCACTCGTCAGGGACGCAAAAGGACGTGCCCGCGCGCTCGGCAATACGTCGGCACTCCGGTAAGCCGCGGGAACACGGCTGGATTTGCCACGAGCTCTGATCTGCCTGCTGCGGACGCATTCGGCTCGGGAACGTCGCGCGGCGCCTCGCCGAATTGCGCGAAGAGCGCGGGGGACAATTCTGGGCTTCTTGTGAAAGCCCGCTCGGCACCTGCGGAACCGCTTGCAGGTCATCCCAGCCGGCAGAAACGCCGCTGGCAACCACGCGACGACCGCGAGCTCGCGAAGTGCCCATCGCAGACATGCGCTTTCGAACGAAACCGCTGACCGAAGCCACGCTGAGTCGGCAAGCGCGATTGCGAGGACGAGAGCGTAACCAACGAACAGGACGCCCTATGGGCATTACGGCGTGTCCGCCGTCACCGACATCGCCAGCTCCAATGCGTTCGGATGCCCATCGGAACCGTTCCATCGCCCCCGGAGGCGAGTCGCCCGCTCCCATGCTGCGCACGGCTCGTCGCATTCATGCACGCCGTCCTGCTCACGGCGCCACGCTGTGAGAGATCTGTTCAACAACCAGCGGGAGGCACCGTCACTCGTGACGGATCGGCGGACTCGCAGGACCTGCGGAACTCCCGTACTGCCGCTAACATCCGGCACCATGCGCCACCATCGCGGAGACGCTCGGTTGGACTCAGGATCCGCCGGGTCTCGACCCCTGCGAGTTCGAGTCTCGTTATGGGCATTCCCCGTTCGCTGCGACGCCCCGTCCGCACCGCGCGGACGGGGCATTGCGTTGCTCCGGCATTCTTCACCCCCCTGACCAGCGATGGCCCCGGAGGTCGCGATCACCGTTACCCGCCGCCTTCCAAAGGCGGTTGAGGACGAGCTCGCCGTTCGCCTCGGTGCGCGGCTCAATCCCGACGATCACCAGTACACCGCGGATGAGCTGGCGCGGGCCATCGTCGAGTCGGACATCGTGCTGTGTACCCTCACCGACCGCCTCACGCGAACGGTCTTCGAGGCGGCGCGCCCCCGGCGTGCGCGGCTCCTCGCCAACTTCGGGGTGGGCTACGAGCACATCGACCTGGCGGCAGCACGCGACGCCGGCATCGTCGTCACCAACACGCCGGGCGTCCTGACCGACGACACGGCGGACCTTGCGATCCTCCTGATGCTGGCGGTGGCGCGCCGGGCAGGGGAGGGCGAGCGCGAGCTGCGCGCGGGGCGCTGGGCCGGGTGGCGCCCGACCTACCTGTTAGGCACCCGGGTGAGCGGCAAGGTACTGGGCATCGTCGGGCTCGGCCGCATCGGCCAGGCGGTGGCGCGCCGGGCACATCACGGACTGGGCATGGATGTCCGCTACCTCTCGCGGCACGCGGCTCCCGGCGAGTTCACGGCCTCGGTTCCGGTGGTGAGGGAGCCCTCGCTGGCCTCCCTCCTCGCGAATGCCGACTTCGTCTCCCTTCACTGTCCGTCGACCCCGGAGACGCGTCACCTGATCGACGCCAGCGCGCTTCGATTCATGCGACGGGGCGCCTACCTCATCAACACGAGCCGCGGAGAGGTGGTCGACGAGGGCGCGCTCGCGGCGGCGCTCGCCAGTGGCCACCCCGCCGGTGCCGCGCTCGACGTGTACGAGCACGAACCGACGGTGCCTCCGGCGCTCCGCGACCTGCCAAACGTCATCCTGCTGCCGCACCTCGGCAGTGCCACGCTGGAGAGTCGAGTCGCCATGGGGGTACGCGCAGTGGCGAACATCGACGCGTATCTCGCCGGGCGAGACCCTCCCGACCGCGTCGTGTAGTGCGCCGCCGGGGGCGCGCGTCGCTTGCTCCGCCCTTCGGGCGATTCTAGCTTTCGCCGCCGCAGGGTACCGTGGTGCCGCACCGTCGCGGCGATATCGCCTTCCTCGACCCTTCATCGACCCTCCCGACATCATGCCCCTGGAACTCTCGGTACGTGGCACCGACCCGTCCGGCATCAGCACGCCGCTCCTGGCGCTGCTCCTTCCGCCAACGAAGGACCTTCCCGCCGGCCTGCGGCGGCTGGACGAGCTGCTCGAGGGACGGCTCAGCCGGCTCATGAAGCGCGGGGACTTCCGGGCGGGCCACGACGAGGTCCTGCACCTCTATGGGCTGGACGGCGGCGCGGAACGGATCCTCCTGGTGGGGCTTGGGGCGGCCCGGAATGGCGGCCGCGCGCTGCGGCGGGGAGCAACACTCGCCGCTCGTCAGGCGCAGCGCCTGGGGGTGGGGTCGATGCACGTCTGGGCCGCGCGACTCGACCGGGCCGGCGCCGAACAGGTCGGGACGGGGCTCCGGCTTGGCTCGTGGGAATACGCCGACCTGAAGACACCGCCGCCGGCAGAGGAGCGGCGCGCACCGCTCGTCGCGGCGACGATCCTGTCGCAGGACGCGCGACGGGCTCGTCCCGGTGCCGCGGCGGCGGACGCCATCGGGGCCGGATACGACCTCGCCCGCCGGCTCGCAATGATGCCCGGCAACGTCTGCACGCCGGACTTGCTCGCGGAGACGGCGCGCGACATGGGCAAGCGCCACGGCATGACAGTCACCGTCATGGGCCGGAAGGAACTCGAAAAGGAGAAGATGGGCTCGTTCCTGTCCGTGGCGCAGGGGACGCCGCAGGAGCCGCGCCTGATCGCGCTCGAGTACCGGAAGGGGAAGAAGGGAGCCCAGCCGATCGTGCTCGTCGGGAAGGGGCTCTGCTTCGACACCGGCGGAATCTCGATCAAGCCGGCGGATCGCATGGAATTCATGAAGTTCGACATGTGCGGCGCGGCCGGCGTGCTCGGCGCCATGGAGGCCATCGCGCGACTCCGGCTCCGGGTCACCGTCATCGGCGTGATCGGCGCCACCACCAACATGCCGTCGGGCACTGCCGTCAAGCCGGGTGACGTGGTGACGGCCTCGTCGGGCAAGTCGATCGAGATCATCAACACCGACGCCGAAGGGCGGCTCGTGCTCGCGGACCTGCTGGCCTGGGTGAAGCGCTTCGACCCCGCCGCCGTCGTCGACGCCGCGACCCTGACCGGGGCCTGCGTCATCGCGCTCGGCAGCCACGCGACCGGTGCGTTAGGCAACGACGACCGCCTCGTGCAGGAGGTCGTGGCCGCGGCCGCGCGGGCGTCGGAGCCCGCCTGGCAGCTGCCGCTCTGGGACGAGTATCGCGAGCAGATCAAGTCCGACGTGGCCGACATCAAGAACACCGGCGGCCGGGCCGGGGGGACGATCACGGCGGCGATGTTCCTGAAGGAGTTCGTCGACTACCCGTGGGTCCACCTCGACGTGGCCGGCACCGCGTACAGCGAGACGGATCTCGTCGTGATTCCGCGCGGACCCACCGGGGTACCCGTGGGTACGTTCGTCGAGTTCGTTCGGAGGAGGGCGACCTGACGAGAGGCAGGCGCGTGCGAGCGTGGCGCGCCACGCTGGGCCTGCTGGCCTGGGCGGTGTTGCACGGTACGGCGGGAGCGCAGGACACCACGCGGACACGCGCCGATTCGGCGCGGGCGCGGGCGGACTCGGCACGCGTCGACTCTGCGCGCGCCCGTGTCGACAGCGCCGAGGCCGAGCGACAACGCATCGCCGAAGAGCGCCGCCGGCGTCAGGCCGACACCATCAAGGCGCCGCTCGCTCACGCGGAGGTGCCAGTGCTCACCGCGGTGGGCGGAGTGTCCGAATGGGACCGTACGAGCCTGTTCGGCAGCGGCGCCCTCACGCTCGGCGAACTCATCGAGCCGTTGCCTGGCGTCTCCGTTTTTCGTTCGGGGTGGATCGGGTCGCCCCACCAGGCCGCGTACATGGGAGAGTTCGATCGCATCCGCGTCTTCTATGACGGACTCGAGATCGATCCGCTCGACGTCCGCACGCGGCGGGCTGCTCGACCTCTCGATGACCGACATCTGGCCGCTGGAGGACGCGCGCGTGGAGGAGACCGCCGGCGAGCTGCGGGTGCACCTTCGGAGCTGGCGGCTGCAGAGTACCACGCCCGCCTCCAGACTCGACTTCTCGACGGGCGACCTGGAGACGAACACGTATCGCGCATTCTTCGGGAGACGCTTCCCTGGCGGGGCCGCGCTGCAGCTTGGCGCGTATCACTACTCCACGACCGACGTGAACAACGGCGGCGACGCCAACCAGCTCTCGCTCTGGGGGCGCGTTGGCTGGGCCAGGGGGAAGTGGAGCGTGGACGCCTCGATGATGCGCGGCCACCGGACGCGCGCCGAGCAGGTTCGAACCGATACCCGGCCGGTCCTGCCGGATTTCAACGGCACGAGGTCGACCAGCTACTTTCGCACGGCCTATGGCGACCCCGACTCTGGCGGGCGCTGGGTGCAGTTCATCGTGGGGTCGGAGACGTTTTCGCTGGCCGGCAAACTGGTCACCGTCATCGATTCCATCCCAGGGCCGGGCGGAGGAGGACCAGGTGGTTCGGTCGATGCCCCGGACACACTGATGTTCAAGGCAGACACCACCGCGTCGGCCCCGCAATACGTCCTGTCAGGGGGCTGGACTCGTGGCCCCCTGCGCCTCTCGGCAACGGCGCGGCGTCGCCGCTTCGCCGGCGCCACGTACACGGGGGAAAGCGCTCGTGCGGCGGTGGAACGTGGCGCCATGACCTTCGCTGCCTTCGTCGAGCGCGCGCCCGAAGACAGCACCTATCGCCTCGACCTGTCGGGCCGGATCCAGTTGCGCCCGTATCTCCGGCTGTCCGGGAGCGTGAGCCGCTACAAGCCATTCGCGGGCACGTCGATCCCGACCTCGACAGCCCTGCGGGGTGAGGTCGCGCTACGGCTCGGCCGCATGTGGCTGTCGGGCGGCCTGATGCAGCGCGACACGGCACGCCTCCCGGCTCCGGTGGTGTTCGACACGGGGTTCACGGGCGCCGCTCAGGGACACACGAACGGCACGTTTGCCACCATCCGCGGCAAGTTCTGGAAAGACATCGGGCTCGACATCGTCGCCATGAAGTACGCCTCCCAGGGCGTCTTCCTGCCGCAGTACCAGACGCGGTCGTCGCTGTACTTCGACTCCGGTCTCCTCAAGCGCTTCCCAAGCGGCAACCTCCATATCCACGCCGCCCTGAGTCACGAATACCGGACCGGGGCCTTCTTTCCCGTTCGCGATGCGGCGGCGCTCTCCTCGTCCCAGTACCGGAGCTGGAGCGCGCTGCTCGAGATACGTCTGCTGACCGCGACGCTGACCTACCAGTACCGCAATTTCTTCGGCGAGAACTACCAGCAGGTGCCCGGGTTCGACATGCCAGGCCCGGTCAACTTCTACGGTGTTCGTTGGTACTTCTACAATTGACAATGTTGTTGTCACACAGTAAGTTACGCTGCTTCATATGATACGGAGCATGACGGGATTCGGCGCCGCTGACGGGACAGTTGGACCTGTCCATGTCGCCGTCGAGCTCCGCTCGGTCAATCACCGGTTCTTCAACGCCACGATGCGCCTGCCGGCGGAGTTTTCGCGGTGGGAAGGCGACGTGCGCGAGTCGCTTCGGCGCGGAGTCTCGCGTGGCCATGTCTCACTTACGGCGCGGATCGATCGTGGGGGAGATGGTCCGCCGGCGATCGACGAGGTGCGGTTCGGCGCCTACGTGGAGTTGCTTCGTGGGCTGCGTGACCGCTACGCGCTCGAAGGTGACGTCGACCTGGCGACGGTGCTTCGCATGCCCGACGTGCTCGCGTCGGCAGCCGAAGGGACCGACGAGGAGGGACGCGAACTCGTTCGCCTGGTGGGAACCGCGGTCGAGGCGCTTCGCGGCGCTCGCGAAGAGGAGGGCGCCCGGCTCGCGAGCTACCTTCTCGAGCGCCTGTCGATCGTGGAAGGAGCGCTGCAACGGATCACGAGCCGTGCCCCCGAACGGCTGGTCGAGCAGCGAGACAGGTTGCGGGAGTCGGTGCGCGTACTGTGCGACGGCGTGGCGGTCGACGAACAGCGTGTCGCCATGGAAATCGCGGTCCTGGCCGACCGCCTGGACGTGCACGAGGAGCTCTCGCGCTTTGCCTCCCATATCGCCGCCTTCCGGCAGACGTTGCAGGGCACGGGCTCCGATCCGGTCGGAAAGCGGTTGGGGTTCCTGCTCCAGGAGATGCTCCGCGAGGCGAATACCACGGGGAGCAAGGCCAACGACGCGGCCATGCTGTCCGACGTGGTCACCATCAAGGAGGAGCTGGAGCGGATCCGGGAGCAGGTGGAGAACCTGGAGTGAGCCACTTCCCGGTAATCCTCTCCTCGCCGTCCGGCGGTGGCAAGACGACGATCATGCGCCTGCTTCTCTCGCGCCGCGACGACGTGGGCTACTCCGTGTCCTGCACCACCCGTGCTCCGCGTGACGGTGAACGGGACGGCAATGACTACTTCTTCCTGAGCGTCGCCGCGTTCGAGGCGCGCCGACGCCGCGGGGAGTTCGTCGAGACCGCCGAGGTGCACGGGAACCTGTACGGGACCCTCCACAGCGAGGTGCGGCGCGTCCTGGCGGCTGGCAAACAGGTGGTCATGGACATCGACGTACAGGGAGCACGAGAGATTTTCACCGCTTATCCCGATTCCCTGCGTATCTTTCTCCTCCCGCCATCGGCCGGGGCGCTGGTGCAGCGCCTCTCCGGCCGGGGGACGGAGGACGCGACGGTGCTTGCCCGCCGGATCCGGAACGCCCGGGAGGAACTGCGCGCTGCGTCCTCGTACGACTACATCGTCGTGAACGAACACCTGGAAGAGACATACGACCGCGTCAGCGCGATCCTCGATGCGGAGGCGGTTCGTCGGACGAGACAGCCGGAACTGGAACTGCGCCTCGCGACGCTGGTCGCGGAGCTCGAGCATCAACTGGCGGAATTGACCTCAACTTCGTGACCGCATGCGAGTCTTCACACCGGAAGAGATCACCAGGCACGCCGCGAACAAGTACCTCGGCATCCTTGTCGCGGCCAAGCACGCGCGTGTGCTGAACGAGTTCCCGCGCGAGCGCACCTCGCGCGAGAAGAAGCTCACGACGCGGGCGCTGGAGGAGCTGGCCGAGGGGCAGATCGAGTATCACGTCGTGCCGCGCAAGCGCCCGGAGTAGTCCGGTTCGGCCGTTCGAGGGGCGCCGGATCCTCCTGGGCGTCACGGGAGGGATAGCCAGCTACAAGTCGGCGTGGCTGGCCCGACTCCTCACGCAGGCAGGAGCGCAGGTCGACGTGGTCCTGACGCGGTCCGCTCTCGAGTTCGTCGGCGCCATTACCTTCGAGGCGCTCACCGGCCGCCCGGTGCACAGCGGACTGCTCGATCCAGGCCACGCGCTCGACCACATCCGGCTGGCACGCACCGCCGACCTGGTGCTCGTCGCGCCGTGCACCGCCGATTTCCTGTCGCGCGCCGCGACCGGTCGCGCGGACGACCTGCTCGCCGCCTGCCTGCTGGCCACGACGGCCCCGGTGCTCCTCGTCCCGGCGATGAACGACCGCATGTGGGCGCACGGACAGACCCGGCGGAACGTCGCGCACCTGCGCGACCTGGGGTACCTGGTGCTCGACCCGGACGTCGGCGAACTCGCCGTGGGTGAGGGCGCCGGGCCCGGTCGCATGCCCGAGCCGGAAGCGATCGTCGCTCACGCCGCGCGCCAGCTCGAGCCGGCGGGAGTCCTGACGGGCAGGCGGGTTCTGGTGTCGGCCGGCCCGACTCGCGAAGCCATCGACCCCGTGCGGTTCATCTCCAACCGCAGCAGCGGCCGCATGGGCGTGGCAGTCGCCGCCGCGGCGTGGCGTCGCGGCGCCGACGTCGTGCTTGTCGCGGGGCCGCTCGCCGATCCGCCGCCGGTCGGTGCCCGGGTGGACCATGTGGAGACTGTCGGTCAGATGCGCGACGCCATCGCCGACGAGATCGCGACGTCCGATGTGCTCATCATGGCGGCGGCACCGGCCGACTTTCGTCCGGCGGCGGTTGCGCCCGGCAAGATCAGGAAGCGCGACCGGGTCCCGGAGCTTGCCCTCGACGCCGCGCCGGATATCCTGCGCGAGACGCGCGCGGCGCGACCGCCCGGGATGGTGGCAGTCGGCTTCGCGCTTGAAACCGACGACGTGCTTGCCCACGCGCGGACGAAGCTGGAGGAGAAGGGGCTCGACTTCATCGTAGTGAACGACGCCGGCGAGCCGGGCGCGGGATTCGAGGTCCGGACGAATCGTGTGACGATCGTCGACGCCACCGGGCGCACCGACGAGCTTCCGCTGATGAGCAAGGACGACGTGGCGGATCACATCCTGGATCGGGTGGAGGAGCTGTTGCGTGGACGCTAGGGAGCAACTGCGCCGGTACCTCGAGCAGCGCCGGGAGGCCGGCGAGACGGAGTTCGTCCTCGACCGGATGGATGCCGACGAGGTCATGCGCCTCATCGGGGCGTCGCGCGGGGAGCGCACGCCCGTAACCGCGACGCCTGATGCGACGGACTGGCGCCGCGTGCTCCGCGACGCCGCAGCCGAGGCGCGGCAGGACGCCTCGCCTCCTGTCTCCCGCGTCACACCGGCGCGGAACACGACCGATTCTCACCGCCCCTGGAGCGCGTCACGCCGCCGGCGGAAGCGCCACCGAAAGCGTCGCCTCCGGTCCAGCGCGACGTGCCCCCGGCCGACACGGCACCGGCACGGCCCCCATCGCGTCGACTTTCGTTCGCGCCCGATTCGGCACCGACTGAGCCGGCGGCCGCCGTCGAGTCGCATGCCACGTTGCCGCTCGAGCGGATTCCGGTCGGATACGCCGTGGGTACGGCGGGATCGGAGCTGTTCGGCGGACCTGTCCGGGAGTTCGACTCCCTCAGCGACCTTGTCTCCGCCGTGTCCGCGTGCCAGAAGTGCGGGCTCTACGCCACGGCAAAGCACCCGGTGCCGGGGGAGGGCAGCGAGCAGGCGCAGCTCGTTTGCGTTGGCGAGGCGCCGGGCGCCACCGAGGACGAACTGGGTCGCCCGTTCGTGGGACCAGCCGGCCAGTTGCTGGACAAGATCCTGGCCGCGATCAAGCTCTCGCGAAACGACGTATATATCTGCAACGTTCTGAAGCACCGGCCGCCGGGCAACCGGAATCCGATGCCAGCCGAGGTGGAGGCGTGCAGCCCGTACCTCGTCCGCCAGATTGAACTGATCGCACCGAAGGTGATCGTTGCCTTCGGCACCTTCGCCGCGCAGACGTTGCTGAACACGAAGGACTCCATCAGCAAGTTGCGCGGGAAGATTCACCGATACTACGGCGTGCCCCTGGTGGTCACCTACCATCCGGCCGCGCTACTCCGCAATCCCGGGTGGAAGCGCCCGACGTGGGAAGATGTCCAGCTTGCTCGACGACTCCTCGATCGCGCCGTCAGTCCCTGATGCGTTCCGCGACCGCCGACCCATCTGGTCCGAAGACGCGGAGCAGGCGGTGCTCGGCGCGATGCTCATGGATCGCGACGCCATTCTGCGCGCGGCCGAACACGTGGATGACACGCTGTTCTACCGCGAGGCACATCGTCGGCTGTTCCGGGCCATCATCGCCCTGAACGAGCGCGGCGCCGTGGCCGACTCGCTCACGCTCGCCGACGAACTGGCGCTCCGCGGCGAGCTCGAGACCTCCGGCGGCAAGGAGTACATCTCGTTCCTCCTCGACGCCGTACCGACGGCGGCGAACGTCGAGTACCACGCCCGCATCGTCAAGGAAAAGGGACTGATCCGGCGTCTCATCGAGACGTCGACGTCGCTCATCACGGAAGCGTATGACGGCCGGCGCACCTCCGGCGAGCTGCTCGATCACGCCGAGCAGCGCATCCTGCAGGTCAGCCAGGCACATGGTCGCGAGGGCTTCCACCGCATCAAGGAACTGGTGTGGACCAGCATCGAGCGCATCGAGGACCTCGCGGCGCGCGGACAGGGCGCACTGACCGGCGTGCCGAGCGGCTTCGTCGACCTGGACCGGTTGACGCTGGGCTTCCAGCCGTCGGAGCTGATCATCGTCGCCGCGCGCCCGTCGATGGGAAAGACCGCCTTCATCCTGAACGTGGTGCAGACCGCGGCCATCCAGCAGCAGACCCCGGTGGCAGTCTTCTCGCTCGAGATGGCGAAGGAACAGCTGATTGCGCGCATGCTGGCGTCGGAGGGGTACATCGACGCCCAGAAGCTGCGGAACGGCCGGCTCAACAACGACGACTTCGCGCGGCTGGCCAAGGCAGCGGGCATTCTCGGCGCGGCCCCCATCTGGATCGACGACTCGCCGGGGCTGACGGCGCTCGACATCCGGTCGCGCGCGCGGCGCCTGCAGGTGGAGAACAAGGTCGGCCTGATCGTGGTGGACTACCTGCAGCTCATTCAGGGACCGGCGCAGAGCGAGAACCGCCAGCAGGAAATCAGCTACATCTCGCGGTCGCTCAAGATGCTGGCCCGTGAGCTGCGCATTCCCGTGGTGGCGCTCTCGCAGCTTTCGCGGGCGCCGGAACAACGCACCGGCGACAACCGGCGGCCGCAGCTCTCCGACCTCCGTGAATCGGGCGCGATCGAGCAGGACGCCGACGTGGTGATGTTCCTGTACCGTCCCGAGTACTACGAGGGACCCACCGATGATCGTGGCGAGCCCCGCCGCCTCGCCGACGGCACGCCGCTGGAGGGACTCGCCGAGGTGATCGTCGGCAAGCAACGCAACGGGCCGACCGACACCGTGCGCCTCTACTTCCACAAGCAGTACACGCGCTTCGACAACTTCACGACGCGACAGCCCACGTGAACGCGCGGGTGAAGACGCGCTACCGCTGCACCGAATGCGGCGCGGAGTATCCGAAGTGGGGCGGTCGCTGCGACGCCTGCGGGGAGTGGAACACGCTCGTGGAGGAGGTCGACAGCGCCCCGGCCGGCGGTTCCCGCCGCAGCAAGCCGTCGCGGCCTGGTGCGGGAGCGCTGCCGGTCCGGCTCGGAGCCGTGAAGCCGGAAGACACGCGCCGCATCCCGAGCGGCGTGCGGGAGTTCGATTTCGTCCTTGGCGGCGGGATCGTCCCGGGCGGCGTGGTCCTCGTCGGCGGCGAGCCCGGCATCGGCAAGTCGACGCTCCTGCTCCAGGTGGCCTCGAGCGTTGTGACAAGCGAGGGCAGGGCGCTCTATGTCTCAGCCGAGGAATCGGCCGCGCAGGTGAGGATGCGGGCGGAGCGCCTCACACCGGGCGCGCTCGAGGTGGACCTGCTTCCCGAGACATCGCTCGAGGTCATCCTCGACGTGGCACGCGCGGCAGCCCCCACGCTGCTCGTCGTCGACTCCATCCAGACGATCTATTCCGAAGCACTCGAGGGCGCGCCCGGAAATGTCGGCCAGGTACGCGAATGCGCATCGCGCCTCATGCGCTTCGCGAAGGAATCGGGTGTGGCGGTCTTCGTGATCGGGCACGTGACGAAGGGTGGTGGCGTGGCCGGCCCGAAGACCCTCGAGCACGTCGTCGACACCGTGCTGTACTTCGAGGGCGAGGGGTCGCTCGAGCATCGCGTCCTGCGCGCCACCAAGAACCGCTTTGGCAGCGTCGACGAGATCGGCGTCTTCCGGATGACCTCCGCGGGACTCGTCCCGGTGCCGAATCCGTCGGCGCTGTTCCTCGGCACGCCGGGTGAGCATCCGTCGGGAAGTGCGGTCGCTGCGCTGATGGAAGGCACGCGACCGCTCCTGGTCGAGGTGCAGGCGCTGGCGGCGCGCGCGGGGTACGGTACGCCGCAGCGCGTCACCACCGGATTCGACGGCCGGCGGCTGGCCCTCCTGCTGGCGGTCCTGGAGAAGCGCGCCGGCCTTCCGTTCCAGCAGCTCGACGTCTTCGTGAACGTTGCCGGCGGACTGCGCATGCAGGAGCCCGCGGGCGACCTGGCGCTGGCCGGCGCCCTCGCCTCGAGCGTACACGATCGTCCGCTGCCGGACCGATCGGTGTTCATCGGCGAGATCGGGTTGGGGGGCGAGATTCGCGGCGTGGCCCAGGGAGAGCGCCGCCTGGCCGAGGCGGCGCAACTCGGCATGACGGATGCGTACGTGAGCGCGCAGGGTGGTTCGGGCACCGGTGCGCGGGCGCTGCGCGTGCACCAGGTGAGCGACCTGCGCTCGCTGTTTGCCTCGCTGTTCGCATGAGCGACGATCCGCGGGCACCCGGCGATCTTGCGCGCGACGCCCGGCCGGATGACCTGCGGCAGGGTGCGGCGCCTGACGCCGACGTCGGCGTCGTGATCGTTGCGGCGGGCGCGGGTTCACGAACGGGCGGCGCGGATCTGAAGCAGTTCCGCTGGGTGGCGGGGAAGCCGATGCTCCTCCACGCCGTCCACGCCTTCCAGCGCCGGCGCGACGTCGCGCTGGTGGTCTGTGTCCTGCCACGCTCGCATGCCGGCGATCCGCCGCCGTGGCTGTTCCAGGCGGACCTCGACCGGTTGCTGGTGTCGACCGGCGGTCGGGAGCGCGGCGAGTCCGTGTGGAGCGGCCTGGAGGACCTGCCCGACGAGGTGTCGATCGCGGTCATCCATGATGCCGCCCGGCCGCTCGTGACCGACGCCACGATCGACGCGGTGATCGCCGAGGCCCGACGCGGCGTCGGTGCGGTCGCGGCGATTCCTGTCGTCGACACCCTGAAGGAGACCGATGACGACGGCGTGATCGTGCGCACGATCGACCGGAGTCGACTCTGGCGGGCGCAGACACCGCAGGCGTTTCCGCGCGAGATGATCGAGCGCGCATACGTGGAGGGCCGGCGGGCCGGCATCCGCGCCACCGACGACGCCGGGCTCGTCGAGCGGCTCGGCCTGAAGGTCGTCGTCGTGCGTGGCAGCGAACGGGCGATGAAGATCACGGACGAGGCGGACTTTCCCCGTGCCGACGCCCTCAGCACGCTGGAGGAGTGAGGTGCAGCTCAGCGCCGTGCCGTTCTGGTCTCCGTCCGAGGTCAACGACGCGATCACCGCGGTGATCCAGCACCTTCGCGCCGGGAAGATCCTCGGCTATCCCACCGAGACGATCTACGGATTCGGGGGAGCAGTCGACCAGGCCGCCGTGGAACGACTGGTGCAGCTGAAGGGGCGCCCACCCGCCAAGCCGTTCCTGCTGCTCGTCGCGGGAAGCGAGATGCTGGATCGGCTCGGCCTGCACCTCACGCCGGGCGCCGCCTCGCTGGCAGCGCGGCACTGGCCAGGGCCGCTCACGCTCGTCCTTCCCGGCGGTGAACGACGGGTCCCCGCGCGCCTGCGCGGACCGGAGGGCGGGGTCGCCGTGCGCTGGACCTCACATCCGGCACTGCAGCGGCTCCTGGCGGCGTACGGCGATCCCATCACGTCGACGTCGGCCAACGTCCCGGGCCTACCGCCAGCGATGTCGTCGTCCGAGATTGTCGGACAGTGGGGCGATGCGATCGCCGCGGGGCTGCTGCTCGTTCTCGACGGCGGACGGTTGACGCCCTCGCCGCCCTCGACGGTAGTGGACTGTACGGGCCGACACCCTCGCGTCATTCGGCCGGGAGCCATCTCTTCCGACACGCTGCGGGAGGGCGTGCCGGACCTCATCGGAAACGCCTGAGCGCCATGCGCCTCCTCTTCGTCTGCACCGGGAATACCTGCCGCAGCGCCCTCGCCGAGGCGCTGGCGCGCCGGGAAGCGATCGAGCGCGGCCTGGTCGACGTCGAGGTGTCGAGCGCGGGAACGAGCGCCTGGACTGGTGTGCCCGCTTCCGACGGGGCCCTGCTGGTGGCGCTCGAGCGCAATCTCGACCTCAGCGGCCATCGCTCGCAGCAACTGACGCGCGAGCTCGTCGAAGCGAACGACGTGATCCTGGCGATGGGGCCGCACCACCTGGAGCGCGTCGAGGCCCTCGGCGGCGACGGCAAGGCGTACCTCCTCAGCGCGTTCGCCGCCGGGACGCCGGGTGGTCGCGCCATCGCCGATCCCTTCGGTGGAGACCTCGAGCAGTATCGGTCCACGCTGCAGGAGCTGCAGCGGGAGATCCGCAGGGTCTTCGATCGACTGGCCGCCCGACGCGCACCGGGACCCGGGTGAGTGCACGGCCGCTCCCCGGCCGACTTGTCCTGCTGGGGCATCCGGTTTCCCATTCGCTGTCGCCGCGCATGCAGAACGCGGCGCTTCGCAGTGCCGGCATCGCGGTGCAGTACGAGGCGCTCGACGTGGAGCCGCACGACCTCCCCCAGACCCTGCGCCGGCTCGCGACGGAGTCCGCTGGCGGCAACGTGACGATTCCGCACAAGGAGGCGGCGGTACGCGGCTGTGCCCGGATCACCAGCGTGGCGGAGCGGGTCGGGGCGGTGAACACCTTCTGGACCGATCGCGGGCAGCTCGTGGGCGACAACACCGACGTGGCGGGATTCGACACGATGGTGCGTGCGGTGGTGGGTGCGCGGCCGGCGGGAGCGCGCGTGGCCCTGTTCGGCGCCGGCGGGGCCGCGGCGGCGGTGTGTGCCGCGGTGGAGGAATGGGAGGATGGCCGCGTCGCCCTCTTCGCCCGGACCTCCGCGCGGTCGGCAGCGCTTGCGGCGCGCTTTCCGCGCGTGGTTCGCACGGCGGGCACAACCCAGGCCGCGCTGCGGGACGCCAGCGTGGTGGTGAACGCGACGCCTGTCGGAATGCACGACGACGCGCTGCCGGTGGCCGTCGGGCTGCTGCCGCGTGACGCGGCGGTGATGGACCTGGTCTACCGTTCCGGCGAGACGGCCTGGGTGCGCGCGGCCCGCGCGTCGGGACATCGCGCCGCCGACGGCCTGGTGATGCTCCTGGCCCAGGGGGTTCGTGCCTTCGAATGCTGGTTCGGATTCGCGCCCGACGAGACCGCCATGCGAACGGCCCTCGAAGCCTAACGCGGCATGGTGGGCGCTGGGGGCGGCGGTGCTCGACCTCCTGCTGCCCCGGCGCTGCGTCACGTGCGCGGGCCCGCTGGAGCCGGCTGAGACTGGACTCGCCTGCGGCGCGTGCTGGTCGCGCGTCCATGGGCTGCGCCATCCGCGCTGCGATCGCTGCGGGTACCCGCGAGGCGACGACGACTGCGCGTGGTGTCCGCTGCTCCCGCCGTTCGTGCGCGCCGTGCGGTCCGTCTGCTGGGTCCCCGAGGGTGTGGGTGGTGACCTCGTGCACGCGCTCAAGTACGCCGGCTGGCGGCGACTTGCCGACGAGATGGCAGTGCGCATGGCGCGCCTGGACTGGCCGGCGGACGTGGCCGCTGAGCGGACGGCGCTGGTGCCGGTGCCA
Organism: uncultured Gemmatimonadaceae bacterium; assembly: GCA_963761075.1. GTDB lineage: Bacteria > Gemmatimonadota > Gemmatimonadetes > Gemmatimonadales > Gemmatimonadaceae > CAVXFN01. The sequence continues at coordinate 2,715,320 of CAVXFN010000004.1, read as the reverse complement.
CTGAGTCCGCGGCGGCTCCGGGAGCGCGGTTACAACCAGAGCGCGCTGCTGGCGGCGTCGCTGGCCCGACACTGGGCGTGTCCGCTCTGGTCCGGTGTCATCGAACGTACGCATTTCGCGTCGTCGCAAACGCGGTTGACACCGGAACAGCGATTATACAACGTTGCCGGCGCCTTTCATGTCGCGGCCGACGTCGCGCGATTGCGTGGGTCCCACGTGGTCCTGGTGGATGACGTCGTCACGACCGGCGCAACCCTCAACGCCTGCGCCGCCGAGTTGTTCGCGGCCGGCGCGCGCGTCATCAGCTACGTCACCTTCGGCCGCGCGCGCCTCCCCGGCGACGCGCCGCTCTGAACGAGGATCGCATCACCATGGCCATCAGGGTCGGGATCAACGGGTTCGGCCGTATCGGGCGTCAGGTCGTCCGCGCGGCCAAGGAACGGAAGCTGGCAGACCTCGACTTCGTGGCGGTGAACGACCTCACGGACACGAGGACGCTGGCACACCTGTTCAAGTACGACTCGGTGCATCGCACCTTCCAGGGCACTGTCGAGCATTCGGCGGAAACAATCACGATCGACGGCGACCGGCTGAAGGTCTACGCGCAGAAGGACCCGGCCGCGCTCCCGTGGCGGGACCTGGGCGTCGACGTCGTGCTGGAGTCGACCGGCCGGTTCACGAAGGCCGAGGACGCACGCAAGCACATCGACGGCGGGGCGCGCAAGGTCATCATCTCGGCGCCGGCCAAGGGCGAGGACATCACGATCGTGATGGGCGTCAACGACGACAAGTACGACGCCGCAAAGCACCACATCCTTTCCAACGCCTCGTGCACCACCAACTGCCTGGTGCCGATGGTGAAGGTGATCCGCGACGCGGTGGGCTTCCGCCACGCCACCATGGTCACGATCCACAGCTATACCAACGACCAGAACGTGCTCGACCTGCCGCACAAGGACCTTCGCCGTGCCCGCGCGGCAGCGATGTCGATCATCCCGACCACGACCGGCGCCGCGAAGGCGACATCCCTGGTCATTCCCGAGGTGAAGGGGAAGATCGACGGCATCGCGATCCGCGTGCCCACGCCGGACGTCTCGATCACCGAGCTGGCCGTCGAGGTGGAGCGGGCGACGACGATCGAGGACGTGAATGCGGCCTTCCGGCAGGCGGCAAGCGGGGCGATGCGCGGCATCCTCTCGGTCACCGACGAGGAGCTGGTGTCGTCCGACTTCATCGGGAACCCGCACAGCTGCATCCTCGACAGCCGGAACACGAACGTCGTCGACGGCACCCTCGTGAAGGTCAGCGGCTGGTATGACAACGAGTGGGGCTACGCCAACCGCTGCCTGGACCTCATCCAGATGGTGGGCTCGAAGGCCTGACCTCGCGACGGATGGCAGGGCGGCCGCGCACTGCGGCCGCCCCCCGACCTCCTCACCGGCGGCACATGGACAAGAAGACGATCCGGGACCTTCCCGGCGATTCCGTGCGGGGCAAGCGGGCACTCGTACGCGTGGACTTCAACGTGCCGCTCGACGGGCGCGGGGGCGTGAGCGACGACACCCGCATTCGCGCGGCCCTGCCGACGATCGAGTACCTGTGCGCGAACGGGGCGCGCGTGGTGCTCTTCTCGCACCTCGGTCGCCCCAAGGGTGGAGCGGACCCGAAGTACTCGATGGCACCGACCGCGAAGCGGCTGGCCGAGCTGACGAGTCGTCACGTCACGTTCTGCCCGACGTCCGCGGGGGATGCGGCGGAAGCGGCCACGCGGGCGTTGAAGGACGGCGAGATCCTCGTCCTCGAGAACACGCGATTCCACGCCGGGGAGGAGAAGAACGACGATGCCCTCGCGAGGTCGTTCGCGGTGCTCGGCGACTTCTTCGTGAACGACGCGTTCGGCTCGGCGCATCGCGCCCACGCATCCACGGCGGGCGTTGCCGCCCACCTCAAGCCGGCCGTCGCCGGCTTCCTGATGGAGAAGGAACTCGAGTACCTCGGCCGCGCGGTGTCGACACCGATGCGACCGTTCATCGCCATCCTTGGCGGCGCGAAGGTCTCGGGGAAGATCGACGTCATCGAGGCGCTGCTTCCCAAGGTCGACGGGCTGCTCATCGGCGGCGCGATGGCGTGCACGTTCTATCGCGCGATGGGACTCGAGACCGGGAAGTCGCTGGTGGAGGAAGATCGCGTGGATCTCGCGAAGTCCTTGCTCGAGCGCGCCCGGATGCGCCTGACGCTGCCGCACGACGCCATGGTGGCGCCGTCGCTCGACGAAGCGGTGAAGGCGCACGCCGTGAAGCGCGACGCGATCCCGGCCGCCGAGGCGATGTTCGACATCGGGCCGGATTCGATCGCGTCCTTCGGCCGCGCGATCGGTACCGCAGCCACCGTGCTGTGGAACGGCCCGATGGGAGTCTTCGAGACCCCACCGTTCGACGCCGGGACGAACGGGATTGCACACGCCATGGCCGACGCCACGAAGCGCGGCGCCGTGACCATCGTCGGGGGCGGCGATTCGGCCGCGGCGGTCGCCGCGGCAGGGCTCGAGTCGTCGATGAGCCACGTTTCGACGGGCGGTGGGGCATCGCTCGAGTTCCTCGAAGGCAGGACGCTCCCCGGCGTCGCTGCCCTCGATGACAGGTGACGCCGATGCAGCGACCGGTCTTTGCCGCCAACTGGAAGATGAATCACGGTCCCGAGGACGCGCGCGCGTTCATGCGCTCGTTCCTTGCGCACTACGCCCGGCGCACCGACCGACAGGTGCTGATCTTCCCGCCGTCGATCACGTTGGCGGCCGTCGTGAATGCCCTTCGCGAGCGAAAGGACGTCCGCGTCGGGGTCCAGAACATCCATTGGGAGGACAAGGGCGCCTTTACCGGTGAGATTTCGGCCCCGATGGCACGCGAGGCGGGAGCCTCGCTCGCCTTGGTCGGGCACTCGGAGCGGCGGTACGTCTTCGGCGAGACCGACGACGAAGTGTCGCGCAAGGTCGGGGCGGCCGTTCGTGCGGGACTCACTCCGCTGCTCTGCGTGGGGGAGCGACTCGAGGAGCGGGAGCGCGGCGACGCCGAAGGCGTGGTCCTCCGCCAGCTGCACGCGGGGGTGTCGCGGATCCAGCCGCAGGATGTGGCGGGCATCGTGGTGGCGTACGAGCCCGTCTGGGCCATCGGGACGGGTAGGACCGCCACTCCCGCGGATGCGTCGGCGATGCACGGTGCCATCCGGACCGAGCTGAAGAAGCTGATCGGGGGACGGGCGGAGAGTGTCCCGGTGCTGTACGGTGGAAGCGTGAACGTGGGCAACGTGGCCTCGCTGCTGGCAGCGGACCACGTGGACGGCGTCCTCGTGGGAGGCGCCAGTCTGGATGCCGAGGGTTGGGTATCGATCGTGCGCGCTTGATTTCGGGGCGTAAGTCCGCACATATTAGGTGCTTAGCGAATTCATCCCCCTGACGCGTCGATTGGCATGTATACGTTCCTCCTGACCCTCCTGATCCTCGACAGCCTCATTCTCGTGGCGGCAATCCTGATGCAGGCCGCCAAGGGAGGCGGACTGGCGGCGAGCTTTGGCGGGGTCTCGACCGCCGCCGACTCCTTCATGGGTACTCGTCAGGCGGGGAACTTCCTCACCAAGCTGACGTGGAGCACAGGCGGGGTCTTCCTCTTCCTGGCGTTCCTGCTGCAGATCATGTCCACGCACACGGCGGCCCCGCGGTCGGTCCTCGATCAGGGGCTTCCGCAGGCGCCGGCCACCGCACCCGCAACGACCTCACCGGTGCCGTCGGCACTGCCTGTCGTGCCAAAGGGCGCGGACACCACGACGGGCCAAACCAAGAAGCCGTGACGAGCGCCGCTTGGTGATTCGCGCACCGTCATCGACCACAGGGTTCCTCCTCCTCGAGGACGGGACCCTTTTTCGTGGGAATCTGGCAGCCGGGACCGAAGCGACGGTTGCGGAGGTCGTGTTCACGACGAACATGACCGGCTACCAGGAGGTCTTCACTGACCCCTCCTACCGTGGCCAGATCGTCGTCATGACGGCGCCGATGATCGGCAACTACGGCGTCAACGGCGAGGACGCGGAGTCGGCCGGCGCGCAGGTTGCCGGCATCGTGATCCGTGAACTTTCTCGCGACTATTCGAGCTGGAGAGCCTCGGGGGACCTCGCGTCGTGGCTCGAGTCCGCGGGCGTTCCCGTACTTGAAGGTGTCGACACCCGCCAGGTCACGCGCCACATCCGCGCGCGCGGTGCGATGCGCGGCGTGATCGCTGCCGGGACCGATGTCAGCGACGAGGTCCGCGCGGCGCTCGAAGCCTGTCCGAGCATGGAGGGACAGGACCTGGCGAGTGTGGTGTCGACGCCGGTCGAGTACAGCTGGGGCAACCCGGACGCCGAGTACCACATCGTGGCGTACGACTACGGGATCAAGCGGAATATCCTGCGGCTCTTCGACGAGCAGGGGTGCCGCGTGACCGTCGTACCCGCGACAACGCCTGCCGAGTCCGTCCTCGCACGCGATCCGGACGGCGTCTTCTTCTCGAACGGCCCGGGTGACCCGGCGGCCGTGGCCTACGCACCGGACACCATCCGCACCATCGCCGAGCATGAGGTCCCTGTCTTCGGGATCTGCCTGGGGCATCAACTCATCGGCATCACGTTCGGCGCCTCGACGGAGAAGCTCCCGTATGGGCATCATGGCGGCAATCAGCCCGTGCGCGACCTCGCCACGGGACGGGTCGTCATCACATCGCAGAACCACGGATTCGCCGTGTCGGGCGGGACCGCGGGGATTCCGGGAGCCCCCGATCTCGAGGTGACGCACATCAACCTCAATGATCAGACTGTCGAGGGACTGCGACACCGGACGCTACCGGTGTTTGCCGTGCAGTATCACCCGGAGGCCGCTCCGGGGCCCCACGACGCGCGCCCGCTGTTCACAGACTTCTTGAACGCCGTGAGAAGCCGCATCGCTCAAGGTGGTCCAAACGCTTGACACACAACAGGTAACGGTCTAAGTTCGACCGCACATTACGAGCCATTTTTGGCCACGGGGACTTCGCAGAGGCCATGCAATGACGAAAGCCGACCTCGTCGAGCAAGTCACGCAGCAGATCTCTCGTACCGCCGGTCCGATGATTTCAAAAAAGGACTGTGCGCGCGTTGTCGACGCATTCCTGGATGCTGTGAAAGAGTCCCTGCAAGCGCAGAAGAACATCGAGGTGCGAGGGTTCGGCACCTTCAAGATCCGGCATCGCAAGACGCGAATGGCGCGGAACCCGCGAACCGGTTCTCCGGTCGAGGTTTCGGCGCGTCCGGTCCCGGTCTTCAAGCCGTCCAAGGAGTTGCGTGCCATGGTGGCCGACCTGGTGCCGCCCTCAGGCGTATCCGAATAGGCGTGCCCGGCCGCTGACCATCTCCGGGGCCCCGGCTGCTGACGCCGGGGCCTTGTCGTTCCCGCACCGACGTCGCGATGCGATGCGAGCACGTCCACGCCGCGGTGGGAGCCGGAACATCGCGAGGGCACCGGGGAGTTGATAGTTCGTATATTGTGCGTGGAGACCACGATGCCAGTACGCGTGCTGCTTTTCGCCTCGTATGCAGATGCTGTCGGACGCCACGAGCTGTCGCTCGAGCTGCCGACGGGCTCCCGGGTATCCGACGTCGTGGCGCACGTCCGCCAGATGGCATCCGGCCAGTCGCTTCCACCGGAACCCCTGCTCGCCGTGAATGCGGTCTATGCGACGCCGCAGACCCTGCTGGAGGGGAATGAGGACGTGGCGATCATCCCACCGGTTGCCGGCGGATGATCGAGACCCGCCTGGTCCGCCGGACAATCGACGCCACGGCGCTGCTTGCTGCCGTGGCCTCGCGATCCTGCGGTGCGAGCTTTCTCTTCGTCGGCACGGTGCGCGACCACGACGAGGGGCGGATGGTGCACGGCATCGAGTACACGGCGTACGAGAAAATGGCGGGAGCGGAGCTGCAGCGCATCGCGGAGGAGGCTGCGGGACTGCATCCCGGCGCTCGCATCGCCGTCGAGCATCGGCTCGGGGAGCTGGACGTCGGTGACGTGAGTGTCGCGATCGTCGTGGCCCACGCGCATCGGGGCCCGGCGCTGGACGCCGGGCGATACATCATCGAGGAGCTGAAGAAGCGCGTGCCGATCTGGAAGCGCGAGGCCTACACGGATGGCACGCGCGAGTGGGTGGATCCGACCCGGCGCAAGGCCGAGGCGGCGCGATGAGCGACGCGCTGCGCGACCAGTGGGGCCGATCGATCGAGTACCTGCGGATCTCGGTTACCGACCGGTGCAACTTCCGCTGCCTCTACTGCATGCCGCTCGAGGGAATGCAGTGGCTTCCGAAGCGCGAGATCCTCTCCTACGAGGAGATCACCGCCGTCGTCCGCCAGCTGGCGCCCCTCGGCCTGCGACGCCTTCGCCTGACGGGCGGGGAGCCGACGATCCGCCCCGCACTCGAATCGCTGGTGCGCCAGCTGCGCGACGTGCCGGGCATCGAGGACATCGCCCTCTCCACCAATGGCGCGCGGCTCCCGGCCATGGCGCGCGGATTGCGCGAGGCCGGGCTCGACCGCCTCAACCTGAGCGCCGACTCGTTGCGGGCGGAGCGCATCGCGGCCATCGCGCGGCGCGACCTCGGCTTCGATCCCGTCGCCGCGGCAATCGCGGCCGCCGAGGCCGGTATCGCGCCGATCAAGATCAACATGGTGGTTATGCGCGGCATCAACGACGACGAGGTGGTGGACTTCGCGCGCCTCACGTTGGAGCACCCGTGGCACGTGCGGTTCATCGAGTTGATGCCGGTGGGCGACATGCGCGACCTCACCTGGGAGCACGTGGTGCCCAGCGAGGAGATCCTCACGCGCATCGGCACGCTGGGCGACCTGCACCCCGACGCCGGGCCGGCGCGGGGCAACGGTCCGGCACGCTACTTCCGCCTCGGTGGTGCCCCGGGGACCGTCGGCGTGATCACGCCGATGACCCACACCTACTGCGGTACCTGCAACCGGGTCCGACTGACCGCGGATGGACGGCTGCGCACCTGCCTCTACGGCGATCACGAAGTGAACCTCCGCGAGCCGCTCCGGCGCGGCGAGCCACTGGAGCCGCTCTTTCGCCAGGCACTGGCCGAGAAGCCGAAGGAGCACAACCTGCTGCAGATGCAGGTGGGCGGGTTGCGCGCGCTCTCACAGGTCGGCGGCTGACGGCGGGCGCCGCACGCCTGTCATCGAGAAGCGGACGCACCTGTGACGGTTCCTCCTACAGTCCGGTCGGCAGCCGGCGGGGAGATTGCGATTCGTGGTGTCCGTCGAGCTTCGGCGCACGCCCGCCCGGGTGGTTCGCGCGTCCGTTGAACGCTCCAGCCCGCGGGGCTAACTTGCGAGGCGATTCTTCCCTGACTTGGATCAACCTCCCCAATGCTCAATCTCGTCACGGTGGTCGGCGCGGGAAACGTCGGCGCGACGACCGCGCAGCGTCTGGCTGAGAAATCGATCGCGAAGCGCGTGGTGCTCGTCGACATCATCGAGGGCGTGCCACAGGGCAAGGGGCTCGACCAGTGGGAGAGCGCTCCCATCGAAGGGTTCGACACCCGCGTCATCGGCACGAACGGCTACGAGGAGACCGCCGGATCGGACGTGGTGGTGATCACGGCCGGTATCGCGCGCAAGCCCGGCATGTCGCGCGATGACCTCATGAACACGAACGCGGGCATCGTGAAGGCCGTCGCCGAGCAGGTCGCGCGCACGTCGCCGAATGCCATCCTGATCGTGGTCTCGAATCCGCTCGACGTGATGTGCTACGTGGCCAAGCAGGTCAGCGGCTTCCCCCGGGAACGCGTGCTCGGCATGGCCGGCGTGCTCGACTCGGCGCGCTACCGGTCGTTCCTGGCCGAGGCGCTCGACGTCTCCGTGCGCGACATCCAGGCGATGGTGCTCGGTGGTCACGGCGACACGATGGTGCCGCTGATCTCGTACACGACCGTGAGCGGGATCCCGGTCACCCAGCTCATCGAGCGCGCCGCGCTGGACAAGATCGTCGATCGCACGCGCAAGGGCGGGGCGGAGATCGTGGCCTATCTCAAGACGGGGTCGGCCTACTACGCGCCGTCGTCGGCAGCCGTGCAGATGGTCGAGGCGATCGCCCATGACGAGAAGCGGATCCTGCCATGCTCGGTCTGGCTGCAGGGCGAGTACGGTCACAAGGACCTGTTCCTCGGAGTGCCGTGCAAGATCGGGCGCCGGGGACTCGAGCAGGTCATCGAGGTGGAGCTGACACCGGCCGAGCGGGTGGCGCTGGGAAAGAGCGCCGAGGCCGTGCGCGCGCCGATGGCCGCGGTGTCGCTCTAGCGCCGGGCAACGAACAATCCAACGCGTGCGCACCAGGAGGCCGGGCGAATGACATCGGGGGCCATCACCGCGGGGGCACCGACGCGCGGTGCGATCGCCCGTTTCTGGGCGTCGACCGTGGGCAAGAAGATCGTGATGGCGGTGAGCGGCCTGATCATGGCCGGATTTCTCATCATGCACGCGTCGGCCAACCTCCTCGCCTATCTCGGCCCCGAGCACATCAACGCGTACTCGCACTTCCTGCACAACACCCCGGAACTGTTGTGGCCCGCCCGCGTCGTCCTGCTGGCGTCGGTGGTCCTCCACGCGCTGTCGGCCTGGCAGCTCGCGAACATCAGCCGGGCGTCGCGGCGCATCGGCTACGACGTCCATGACACGCAGATCGCCACGATCGCATCGCGCACGATCCGCTGGTTCTCGGTGCTGCTGGCGTTGTTCATCGTGGTGCACCTGCTGCACTTCACCACCGGGCAGCTCCTGCCGGGATTCGTGGAGGGTGATCCGTACGGCAACCTCGTGCACGCCTTCCGCACGCAGCGCTTCATGGCCGGGTTCTACGTGGTCATGATGATGGTCATTGGACTGCACCTGTACCATGGCGCCTGGAGCTCCATCCGGACGCTCGGCCTGTCACGGTCGCGGCGGAACCCGTTCGCCCGTCCCATCGCCGCCGTGCTCGCGATCGCGCTCTGGCTGGGCTTCACCGCAGTGCCGCTCGGCGTGCTCACCGGGCTCATCCGCCCGGCGTCGCCGACGGGATCGTTCGCGACGGAGAAACGTTAGGCGCCATGGAACTGCTCTCGAAGATTCCCGCCGGCGACATTGCCCGGAAGTGGGACCTGCACCGCGCCGCGATGAAGCTCGTCAACCCCGCGAACAAGCGGAAATACGAGGTCCTGGTGGTCGGCTCGGGACTGGCCGGCGCCTCGGCGGCGGCCTCGATGTCGGAGCTCGGCTACCGCGTCTCCTGCTTCTGCTTCCAGGACTCGCCGCGCCGGGCGCACAGCATCGCCGCCCAGGGCGGCATCAACGCCGCCAAGAACTACCAGAACGACGGCGACAGCGTCTGGCGCCTGTTCTACGACACCGTCAAGGGCGGCGACTTCCGCTCGCGGGAGGCCAACGTCTACCGCCTGGCGCAGGTCTCGGTGTCGATCATCGACCAGTGCGTGGCGCAGGGCGTCCCGTTCGCGCGCGAGTACGGTGGCCTGCTTGCCAACCGGTCGTTCGGCGGGGCGCAGGTGTCGCGCACGTTCTATGCGCGCGGACAGACCGGGCAGCAGCTCCTGCTCGGGGCGTACCAGGCGCTGTCGAAGGAGATCGCCCGCGGTGGCGTGGCGATGCACCCGCGCACCGAGATGCTCGACCTCATCGTGGTGGACGGGCGGGCGCGGGGCATCGTCGTGCGCGACCTCGTGACCGGTGCGATCAGCACGCATCTGGGCGATGCCGTGGTCCTGGCGACCGGTGGCTACGGCAACGTCTTCTACCTCTCGACGAACGCCAAGGGAAGCAACGCCTCGGCCGTCTGGCGCGCCCATCGGCGCGGCGCGCTGTTCGCCAACCCGTGCTACACGCAGATCCACCCCACCTGCATTCCGCAGAGCGGACACTACCAGTCGAAGCTCACGCTGATGTCGGAGTCGCTGCGCAACGACGGTCGCGTCTGGGTGCCGAGGCAGGCGGGCGACCACCGCGCGCCAGGTGGCATCCCGGAGGCGGAGCGCGACTACTACCTGGAGCGGAAGTACCCGAGCTTCGGCAACCTGTCGCCGCGCGACATCGCCTCCCGTGCGGCGAAGGAAGTCTGCGACGAGGGTCGGGGGGTCGGCCCGGGCGGACGCGGCGTCTACCTCGACTTTGCCGATGCCATCGGGCGGCTGGGCGAGGCCACCATCCGCGAGCGGTACGGCAACCTCTTCGAGATGTACGAGCGCATCACCGACGAGAATCCGTACAAGGTGCCGATGCGCATCTATCCGGCGGCGCACTACACCATGGGCGGGCTGTGGGTCGACTACAACCTGATGAGCACCATTCCCGGGCTGCACGTGCTCGGCGAGGCGAACTTCTCGGACCACGGCGCGAACCGCCTCGGCGCGAGTGCGCTGATGCAGGGACTCGCCGACGGGTACTTCGTCATTCCGTACACGATCGGCGACTACCTGGCGAGCGTGAAGCCCGAGCCGGTGGGCGCCGACAACGCCGAGGTGCGCGCCACCGAGGCGGGGGTGCGGGAACGGACCGCGCGACTGCTTGGCATTCGCGGCAAGCGCACGGTGCAGTCATTCCATCGCGAGCTCGGCGCACTGATGTGGAACAACTGCGGCATGGCCCGGTCGGCCGCCGGCCTGCACGAGGCCCTCGAGAAGATCCCCGCACTGCGCGAGGAGTTCTGGCGGAACGTCAACGTGCCCGGCAGCGGCTCGGAGCTGAACCAGTCGCTCGAGCACGCCGGTCGGGTGGGCGACTTTCTGGAGCTGGCCGAGCTGATGTGCATCGACGCGCTGCACCGCGAGGAGAGCTGCGGGGGACACTTCCGCGTCGAGCACCAGACGCCTGACGGCGAGGCGCTGCGCGACGACGAGAAGTTCTGCTACGTCGGTGCGTGGGAATTCGCCGGTGACGGCGAGCCGCCAGTGCTGCACCGTGAGCCGCTGGAGTTCGAGAACGTCCACCTCGCCACCCGGAGCTACAAGTGAGCGGCGGCGCCCCATCCGGCGGGAGCGCGCCGGCGCGCAAGAACATGCGCATCACCCTGCGCGTCTGGCGGCAGGCCGACGCCAGGGCGGCCGGTGCCTTCGCGACGTACCAGGCGACCGACGTCAGCCCCGAGATGTCGTTTCTCGAGATGCTCGACGTCGTCAACGAGCAACTGACCGAGCGCGGCGAGGTCCCGATCGCGTTCGATCACGACTGCCGCGAGGGGATCTGCGGGATGTGCGGCATGATGATCAACGGCGTGCCGCACGGACCGATGAAGGCCACCACGACCTGCCAGCTGCACATGCGGTCGTTCCACGACGGGGACACGATCACCGTGGAACCGTGGCGGGCGACGGCGTTCCCTGTCGTCCGCGACCTGTGCGTCGACCGTGCGGCGTTCGACCGGATCATCCAGTCCGGCGGGTTCGTCTCCGTCAACACCGGCAGCGCGCAGGACGCCAACGCGCTGCCGATCGGCAAGGGAGACGCCGACGCCGCCATGGATGCGGCCGCGTGCATCGGCTGCGGGGCCTGCGTCGCGGCCTGCCCGAACGCCTCGGCGTCCCTGTTCACCGCGGCCAAGATCTCGCACCTGGCGCACCTTCCGCAGGGACAGCCGGAACGTCACCGGCGCGCCCTGCGCATGGTGACGCAGATGGACCTGGAGCACTTCGGCAGCTGCACGCTCTTTGGCGAGTGCCAGGAGGCGTGTCCCAAGGAGATCTCGATTGACGAGATCGCCGCGATGAACCGCGATTTCTGGCAGGCGAGCCTGTTCAGTCCCGGCGGCCCCGAGCGGTCGTCGTCGGGCGGCTGAGCAGCCGCCGCAGGCTGAGAGCAGCGCAGGCGAGGCCCCACCTCTCCGGGTGGGGCCTGCCTCGTGTCATCTCGCGCGTCGGCGAGGGCGGTGCGCTCCTCCAGCACCGCCGCCAGCGCCCTGGCAGGGCCGCACTCGGTATCCGCATCACCCCCTCCCGGACCTGCCTCGTCTCGAAGGGCTCGATCATCGCGTGTTTCGTCACCATTTCGATGATCCAGCGATCGATCTGGACGGCCCGCGCGGATTGGTGGGAGGGGGAGGGTGGTGGACGCGGCGCCGATGTCGAACCTCTCGCTGAATGCGCCACCGGGAAGCTGTCCGTCGATTGCCGCCCGTGCCGGGGCCGTCCGCGGAGCGAGCCCGTGACCACTCTGAAAATCGTGTAAGTTCCGATTCATACGTCCGTTGACACTCTCCGCCGCGACGGGATAATTTCACGCGGTCGAGTTAGTGAAATAATTCACGAAGTCCGGGGCGTGATGGACCGCACCTACCTTCCGATTCTGCTGCTGCTGGGGTTCGCGATCCTCAATGCGGTCGTGATGGTCGGGTTGTCGCATCTCACGATGCGCCAGCGTCCGACACCGGTGAAGGACACCCCGTACGAGTCCGGCATTCCGCCGCTGGGCGACGCCCGCGAGCGCTTCTCGGTGAAGTTCTACATGGTCGCGATGCTCTTCATCATCTTCGACATCGAGACCGTGTTCCTGATCCCGTGGGGCGCCTACTACCGGCAGCTCTCGTGCGGGGTCCCGCTCCTGGGCGGCGCCTGTCCGCTCGGCCAGTTGTCGTTCTTCGGGCTGGGTGAGATGCTGGTGTTCATGGTGATCCTGCTCGTCGGATTCGTCTACGTCTGGAAGAAGGGGGCGCTGCAGTGGGACTGACCCCTCGCGCAGATACGGTCGGCGGCGTCGTCGAGCCGAAGACCCAGGAAGGCTGGGTGACGACACGTCTCGATTTCCTGGTCAACTGGGCGCGCGCGAACTCGCTCTGGCCGATGCCGTTCGGCACCGCGTGCTGCGCCATCGAGTTCATGGCGTCGGCCGCGAGCAAGTTCGACCTGGCACGATTCGGGATGGAGCGGATGTCATTTTCGCCGCGCCAGGCCGACGTGCTGATCTGCGCCGGTCGCGTGCCGTTCAAGCTGGCGCCGGTGCTGCGACGCATCTGGCAGCAGATGCCGCAGCCCAAGTGGTGCATCTCGATGGGCGCATGCGCGTCCTCGGGCGGCATGTTCGACAACTACGCGGTGGTGCAGGGGATCGACACGATCATCCCGGTGGACGTCTACGTACCCGGGTGCCCGCCCCGACCGGAAGGCCTGCTCTACGGGATCCTCATGCTCCAGGAGAAGGTGAAGCGTGAGCGCATGAGCGACGTCGCGCTTCGCGACGAACTCGAGCCCGACCCCGTGAGCAACCTGTACATTCCGCCGCCGGCCATCGACGAGCTGTCGGAGCCGTTCGGGAATTCGGTGAACCAGACGCGGTCCGGCCTGTGAGCGACTTCGTCGTCGTCACGCCGGGCAGCGCCACGCCGGACGTCCCGGAGCCCGTCACGCCACACCACCTGCCGCACCACGGCGGCGCCGAGAACCCGAGTGCCGCGCGGCTCCGCGCGAAGTTCCCCGCGGCCTTCGTGCGCGCCGAGGTCGTCTGGGGCGACACCATCGTCCACGTGCGGCCCGAGAGCGCCCTCGACGTCGTGCGGTATCTCCACGATGACCCGGCGGAGCAGTACGACTATCTCGTGGACGTGACCGCGGTCGAGTACCGCGACATGGAGCTGCCGATCGAGATGGTGTGGCACCTGCGGTCGCTGCCGTATCGCCGCTTCCTGCGGCTCAAGGCGCAACTGAGGAAGGAGGAGGCGCTGCACGTGCCGAGCGTCTGGCCCGTGTACAAGAGCGCCGATTGGCTGGAGCGCGAGTGCTACGACATGTTCGGCATCGTCTTCGACGGGCATCCGGACCTGCGACGCATCCTGTTGTGGGAGCAGTATCGCGAGGGCTTTCCGCTCCGGAAGGACTTTCCGCTGCGCGGGCGCTTCTCGCGATCCGAGCAGCTTCGCCAGGCGCTGGCGGCGCACCCGGAATCGCGCTACTCGCTCAATGAGCTGAGCATCGCCGACGCATTCGAGGACCTGCCGAGTGACATGCGCCAGCGGTTGACCAAGGGCGAACGGACGGGAGAGTAAGGGGTGGCCGAGAAACGCACCGTGGAGATGGAGCTGTCCACCTCGGGTCTCGATGCCGAGGGGAGGCCGCAGCGCGTGCCGCTGGTGGTGGACGACAGCGGACAGGTGGTGACGCTGGAAGCACCGCCGGCGCTCGAGCCGGAGCTCGAGGGCGAGCACATGCTGATCAACATCGGGCCGCAGCACCCGGCGACGCACGGCGTGCTGCGGCTGGTCCTCGAGCTCGACGGCGAGACGGTGGTGCGTTGCATCCCGCACATCGGCTACCTCCACTGCGGCTTCGAGAAGATCGGCGAGTACCGCCAGTACAACCAGATCATCCCCTGGACGGACCGCGAGGACTACCTCAACTCACCGGGCAACAATGTCGCCTTTGCGCTCGGCGCGGAGCGGCTGTTCGGTATCGAGATCACGCCGCGGTGCACGGTCCTGCGCGTCATCGCGATGGAGCTGTCGCGCATCATCTCGCACCTGGTCTGGGTGGGCACGACCTGCATCGACATCGGCGCCTTCACGCCGTTCCTGTGGGCGTTCCAGGAGCGGGAGCGGGTCTACACGCTGATCGAGCAGTGGATTGGCGCCCGCCTGACGACGACGCTCACGCGCGTCGGCGGCATGGGCGCGGACATCCCCGACGGCTGGATGGACGGCCTCCGCGACTTCGTGCGCACCTTCCCGAAGACGATTGCCGAGGTCGACCGCATGGTCACGCGGAACGGCATCTGGGTGGGCCGCACCATCGGGATCGGGGCGATGACCGCCGAGGAGGCGACCAACTACGGGCTCTCGGGTGGCATGCTGCGCGCCTCCGGCGTGGCGTACGACGTCCGCAAGGACTTTCCGTACCTCGACTACGAGACGTACGACTTCGAGGTGCCTGTCGGCGCCAACGGCGACGTGTACGACAGGTTCCTGGTCCGCATGGAGGAAATGCGGCAGTCGGTGCGCATCCTGGAGCAGGCCTGTGAGCGGCTGCCCGACGGGCCGGTCAACGTGGACGACCCGCGGGTGATCCTGCCGCCAAAGAGCAAGGCGACCAGCGAGATGGAATCGATGATCCATCACTTCAAGCAGGTGATGGAGGGACCCCGGCCGCCGATCGGCGAGACGTACGTTGCCGTCGAGAGCCCCAAGGGGGAGAAGGGCTACTACTTCGTCTCGGACGGGACCGCGAAACCGGTGCGCTGGCGCATCCGGCCGCCCTCGTTCCTGAACCTCTCGGCCATCTCCAAGATGGTGGAGGGTCACCTGCTCTCGGATGTCATCGCGATCAACGCGTCGATCGACATCGTCATGGGGGAGATCGATCGCTGATGAGCGACGCCGAACACAGGGCCGTGCGCACGTGGACGGCGGCGGTCACCGTCCGAATCGGGAGCCAATGATGGCACACGAGACAGACACCACCTACGAACCCGTCTTCGTCGGAGCGGCGCGCGCGCGGCTCGACGAGATCCTCGAGCGCTACCCGACGAAACAGGCGGCGCTGCTTCCCGCCCTCTGGATTCTCCAGGAGGAGCGCGGATGGGTGAGCGACGCCGGCATGGCGGAGGTTGCCGACGTGCTTGGCGTCACCCCGGCGTACGTCAAGGGCGTGGTGACGTTCTACACGATGTACCACCAGCATCCAGCGGCGAAGCACTTCATCCAGGTGTGCACCACGACGCCGTGCCACGTCTGCGGCGCGGAGGATGTCGTGAAGGCCTTCCTGGAGCAGACCGGCTGCGGCGAGCTCGGGGTGCCGTCGCCCGACGGCCGCTACGCGGTCATCGAGGTCGAATGCCTCGGCGCGTGCGGGTTCGCCACGCCGGTCATGGTCAACGCCGACTTCCTCGAGTCCATCACTCCCGAGAAGGTACCGGAGGTGCTCAAGAAATACGGATAGCGGCGTCATCCGCGCCGTCCCGCACGCCGCAGTGCCGTCCGCGCAGTCGATCTTCCTCGTCTTCACGATCACGCATCATGGGCTATCCGCACAAACCGCATCCCCGCGAGACCCTCGTGCTGTCGTCGCACTTCGGCGACGCCGATGCGCGCACGCTGGAGGGATGGAAGAAGCGCGGCGGGTACCGGGCGCTCGAGCAGGCGCTGGGCATGGATCCGGTCGCCGTCCAGAACGTGGTGAAGGAATCCGGGCTGCGGGGGCGGGGCGGGGCTGGCTTCCCGACCGGCCTCAAGTGGTCATTCATGAGGATCGGCGACGGCAAGCCGCACTACCTCTGCTGCAACGCCGACGAATCGGAGCCCGGCACGTTCAAGGACCGGGAGATCATGCGGTGGACCCCGCACGGACTGATCGAGGGGTGCGCCATCGCGGCGCACGCCATCGGCGCGGAGACGACCTACATCTACATCCGCGGCGAGTTCACCGAGCCGCTCGAGCGCATGGAGGCTGCCCTGGCCGAGGCCCGGAAGGCGGGCATCATCGGCGGCAACGCGATGGGCTCGGGCCGGCGGATCGACATGTGGGTGCACAAGGGGGCCGGCGCGTACATCTGCGGCGAGGAGACGGCCCTCATGAATTCCATCGAGGGAAAGCGCGGCAATCCCCGCATCAAGCCGCCGTTCCCGGCGCAGGCGGGCGTCTTCGGCCAGCCGACGACGATCAACAACGTGGAGACGCTGGCCGCGGTGCCGCACATCCTGGTGCGCGGCGCCGACTGGTACAAGAAGATGGCGCGCCCCGACAATCCCAAGAGCACCGGCACCAAGCTCTGGTCGGTGTGCGGCAACGTGGCGCGCCCGGGGAACTACGAAGTCGAGATGGGCTTCCCGTTCAAGGACTTCCTGCACGAGCTGTGCGGCGGTCCGCCGCGCGGCCGCTCGTTCAAGGCCGTCATTCCCGGCGGCTCCTCGGTGCCGATCATCACGATCGAGGAAGCCGAGGGCGCGTTGATGGACTACGAGGGCATGGTGGCGGCCGGGACGATGCTCGGCTCCGCCGGCTGCATCGTGCTCGACGACGCGCAGAGCATCCCGCGCCAGGTCGCCCGCCTGGCCCGCTTCTACGCCCACGAGAGCTGCGCCCAGTGCACGCAGTGCCGCGAAGGCACCGCCTGGACCACCAGGATCCTCGAGCGCATCGTCGCCGGCGACGGAACGGCGGAGGACATGGACACCCTGCTCGACCTCGCGGAGAACATGACCGGCAAGACGATCTGCGTGCTCAGCGATTCCTGCGCCGCGCCGGTGGTCTCGGGCATCCAGAAATTCCGCCACGAGTTCGAGTCCCTCATCACCCGCAAGACAGTCCACACCGTGCCCGCGATCGCTTCCTGATGGCCGACACTCCACGCGTCAACCTGACCATCGAGGGGCGGCCGGTTTCGGTTGCCCCCGGCACGACGATTCTCGAGGCGGCCAAGACCGTCGGCGTGCTCGTTCCGCACTACTGCTACCACCCGGGACTGCCGATCGCCGGCGTCTGCCGGATGTGCCTCGTGGAGGTGGAGAAGGCACCCAAGCTCGCGCCGTCGTGCCAGACCACGGTGGCCGAGGGGCAGGTGGTGCACGTGCACTCGGAGAAGGCGCGCGACGCCCGCACCGGCGTGCTCGAGTTCCTGCTCATCAACCACCCGCTGGACTGTCCCATCTGCGACCAGTCGGGCGAGTGCGAGCTGCAGGACTACACCTACCAGGAAGGTCGGCCCGATTCGCGGTACCGCGAGCCGAAGCGCTTCAACCCGGTGGAGGACTTCGGCGGCGACGTGATGTACGTGCCCAACCGCTGCATCCTCTGCACGCGGTGCGTGCGCTTCATGGAAGACGTCGCCCACGACCCGGTGCTCAACGTCAGCGAGCGTGGCGATCGCGCGTACATCGGGAAGTTCGAGGGGAAGGACCTCACCAACGCGTGGGCAGGCAACGTCGTGGACCTCTGTCCGGTCGGCGCCCTGCTGTCGAAGGACTTCCTGAACAAGGCGCGCGCATGGGAGCTCGACCGCACCGCCTCGGTGTGCACCGGGTGCAGCCAGGGGTGCAACATCATCGTCGAGACGCGCGACAACACGGTCGTCCGCATCCGCCCGCGGTCGAACGCCGAGGTGAACGAGTTCTTTATCTGCGACCGCGGCCGGCTCGACTATCGCCACTTCAATCGCCGCGACCGGATCCAGGCGCCGGCAATCCTCGGCTCGCACGGCTTCGAGCCGGTGGATTGGGACGTCGCGCTCGACGGCGCGGCGCGGGTGCTCAAGGGCAAGCGGATCTTCGTGCTCGCCTCGCCGAACCTGTCGAACGAGGCGCTCCACCTCCTGTCGCGGCTCGCGACGCGGAGCGGTGGCGGCGGCGCGTTCCGCATGCCGCAGGGGCCCGAGGCGCCGCTCGAGGGCGTGAACGACCTGTCGCTGCGCGCGGATCGCGCGGCCAACGGACGCGGCGCGGAGACGCTCGGGTTCACCCGCAGCGACACCCCGCTCGACGGCCTGAAGGCGGGCGACGCGCTGATCATCGCCGACCATGAACTCACGGACGCCGACGTCGCCGCAGCCGCGCGGGCCTCGGCGGTGGTGCTGCTGGCGACCGCCATGCCGGCCGGCCTCGCGCGGGCCGACGTCGTGCTGCCGATCTGCAACGTGGTCGAGGAGGAGGGGACGTTCACCAACCTGCGCGGCCGGGTGCAGCGCTTCCTGCAGGCGCGGGCCGCGTCGGGCCTCGCGCGCCCGAGCTGGTACGTCCTGTCCGACCTCGCGGCGCTGCTCGGCGAGGAAGGGAGCTACCTGACGGCGGCGCAGGTCTTTGCCGCGCTCGCCACGCGACATGAGGAGTTCGCCGGGATGTCGTACGCAACTCTGGGACTCCGTGGACGCATGCTCGCCGGTGCCGGGGCGACGACGGGGGCGGGCGCATGACGGTGCCCACGTTTGCCCTGCTTTTGCAGGTCGTCGATCCGCAGGCGCCGCCGGCATTCTGGCCGTGGTTCGCCGCCACGCTGGTGAAGCTCCTGGTGGGCTTCACGGTGCTGATGATCGGCGTGGCCTACATGACGCTGGCGGAACGGCGGGTGTCGGCGTGGATCCAGGACCGTCACGGCCCGAATCGCGTGGGGCCGCAGGGGCTGTTCCAGCCGCTCGCGGACGGCCTGAAGAACATCATGAAGGAGGAGACATACCCGCCGTACGCGAACCGCGCGCTGTTCATGCTGGCGCCAGTCCTCTCGTTCGTGCCGGCGATGACTACCTGGGCGGTGATACCCTTCGGCGCGCCGTGGGCGTCACCGTGGGGGCGCATCGACATGGTCTTCGCCGACCTGCCCATCGGGTTCCTGTTCATCCTCGCCATCAGCTCGCTGGGGGTGTACGGCATCGTGCTGGCGGGATGGTCGTCGAACAACAAGTACGCCCTGCTTGGCGGACTGCGGTCGAGCGCGCAGATGATCTCCTACGAGATCTCGCTCGGCATGTCGCTGATCCCGGTCCTGCTGCTGTCGGGGAACGTCTCGCTCAACGCAATCGTGAACGAGCAGGCGTCGATGCACCTGTGGAACGTGCTGATGCTCACCGTCGCGTTCTTCCTGTTCCACGTCTCGGCATTCGCCGAGACGAACCGCCTGCCGTTCGACCTGCCGGAGGCGGAGTCGGAGCTGGTGACCGGATACCATACGGAATACAGCGCGATGAAGTTCTCGCTGTTCTTCATCGCCGAGTACGCGAACATGGTGGTGGCCAGCGCGCTGGTGGCCACGCTGTTCTTCGGCGGCTGGGACATCCCGTTCACGGCGCGGGACAACACCGGCGCGGTGCCGTTCGCGATGGTCCTCCTGTCGATGCTGATCTTCCTCGCCAAGACCGGATTCTTCCTGTTCTTCTTCATCTGGGTGCGCTGGACGCTGCCGCGCTTCCGCTACGACCAGCTGATGGCACTCGGGTGGAAGGTGTTCCTGCCGGTCGCCCTCGCGTACATCGTCATCATGGCGTCGCTGATGCTGGGGCTCGACGCCGCACGGATCCCGCGCGGCGTGGTGTACGGGCTGATCCTGTTCGCGGTGAACGCGGTGCTGATGGGCGGCATCTTCTTCGTGCTCGATCGCGGGCGCATCCTGAGCCCGGCATACGGTCGCGAGACGCCGCTGCAGGTGGCGCGCCTGCGGGCGGTGGCCGCGGCGCGGGCGCATGTCACCACCGGAGCGATTCGCTGATGGCGATCACGATCAAGGTTGTCGACCGGCCGATCGGCTCGACCAGCTATGTGCGGGCGACGGCGTCGGGCATGGCGAACACCCTGCGACACCTGGTGCGACCGCACAAGGTGACGACGCAGTACCCCGAGGAGCGCGAGCCGATCTCGCGGCGGTGGCGGGGGACGCACCGCATGCTGACCAACGAGGACGGGAAGGCGAAATGCGTCGCCTGCGGCCTCTGTCCCACGATCTGCCCCGCCAACTGCATCAAGCTGGTGCCCGGGGAGGACGAGCAGGGGAACCGCTTCCCGCTGGTCTTCGAGATCGACGAGTTCCGCTGCATCTTCTGCGGCTACTGCCAGGAGGTGTGCCCGGAGGAGGCGATCCACCTCGGGCGGCACTACGAGAATTCCGAGTACAGTCGCGAGGGGTTCGTCTACGACCTCGAGCGCCTGACGGCGCAGACGCACCCCGTCTGCGAGATGTGGGACCCGGCGGATCCGCGGGGAGAGTAACAGCCACCCGGACCGGCGGCGACGCACCACGGCCCCACCGTCGCACCGACCGGACGCGGCCTCGACACCAGATCGGATGCCAAACTTCTTCTACGAATTCCAGTTCTACCTGTTCGGGTTGATCGCCATCGCGTCGGCGCTCGCCTTCGTGACGCGCCGCAGTCCGGTCGCGGCCGCGATGTGGCTGGTGGTGACGATGTTCATGCTGGCGGCGCTGTACGTCATGCTCGGCGCACACTTCGTGGGCGCCGTGCAGGTGATCGTCTACGCCGGGGCCATCATGGTGGTCTTCCTGTTCGTCGTCATGCTCCTGAACCTGGGGCATCCCAGCGAGATCGCCGACATCCGCGGTCGGTGGGGGCGGCTGGCCGCGGGGCTGGTGGGACTGGTTCTGCTGGCGCAGGTGCTCGTGATCCTGCGGAGCCGTTATCCGCTGGCGCTTCCGGAGGCGCAGGTGGCAGCCTCCAACGACCTGCAGCGCCTCGGCGCCGTCGGCACCGTCGCCAAGCCCCTGTTCACCGACTCCCTGCTCATCTTCGAGTTGACGAGCATCCTGCTCCTCGTCGCCATCGTCGGCGCGGTGGTGATCGGCAAGCGGAGGGCCGCCACATGATTCCCGAGTCCCTGGCGCTGTCCGCGGTCCTGTTCGTCATCGGCACCATCGGCGTGCTGACGCGGCGCAACGCGATCATGATCTTCATGTGCGTGGAGCTGATGCTGAACGCCGTGAACCTCTCGTTCGTCGCGCTGTCCCAGCTGTACGGGCCCGGGGGACAGGTCTACGTGATCTTCGTGATGACCGTCGCCGCGGCGGAAGCCGCCGTCGGCCTGGCGATCATCATCGCCATCTTCCGGCACACCCGGACGGTGGACCTCCGGAACATCAACCTGATGAAGGGCTGATGCCGCTTCAGGAATCCGCCACGGCGCTGGCGCACCCGCTGGCGGGGACGATCGCCAACTGGATCTGGCTCGTCCCCGTCCTGCCGCTGCTCGGCTTCGTGGTGAACGGCCTGCTCGCGCTCACCAGCGCGGTGACAATGGGCCCGGCCGATCCGTCGGCACAGGATGCGCACGCCGGGCACGACGCCGCGTCGCACGACGCCGCGTCGCACACCCCACGATCACCACGCGCCGCCGCGTCATCGCCACGCCGCCACGGTGACCATCGTCGGGCCGCTGGTGCTGGGGCTCGCGTTCGTGCTCGCCCTCGGGATCTTCATCGCCCTTGCCGGCGCGCACACCGAGGAGCCGTTCGTGCGGTCGCTCTTCCCGTGGCTGGTGTCGGCTGGCGACCTCCACGTGAACGCCGCCCTGCAGGTGGACCAGCTCTCGATGGTGATGACCCTCGTCGTCACCGGCGTCGGGTTCCTGATCCACCTGTTCAGCGTCGGCTACATGCAGGACGACCCGGGGTACCCGCGCTACTTCGCGTACCTCAACCTGTTCGTCTTCTTCATGCTGGTGCTGGTGCTCGGCGCCAGCTATCCGGTGCTGTTCGTCGGCTGGGAAGGGGTCGGGCTCTGTTCGTACCTGCTGATCGGGTTCTGGTACCAGGAGAAGGCGAACGCCGACGCCGGCAAGAAGGCGTTCATCGTCAACCGCATCGGCGATTTCGGATTCCTCATCGCGATGTTCCTGCTGTACGCCAACCTGCAGACGCTGGACTTCGTGGGCGTCGGCCAGAACGTGGCGCGGCTGGGCGAGGGCAGCGCCCTGATCAGCGCCATCGGCCTGTTCTTCTTCCTGGGCTGCACCGGCAAGAGCGCGCAGATCCCGCTCTACACCTGGCTTCCGGATGCGATGGCGGGTCCGACGCCGGTCTCGGCGCTCATCCACGCCGCGACGATGGTGACGGCCGGCGTGTACCTGGTGGCCCGCAGCGCGGCGATCTTCTCGCTGGCGCCGCAGGCGAGCCTGACGGTCGCCGTCGTCGGGGCGGTCACCGCGCTGTTCGCGGCGACGATCGGGCTCAAGCAGTGGGACATCAAGAAGGTGCTGGCATACTCCACCGTGTCCCAGCTGGGCTACATGTTCGTGGGTGTCGGCATCGGGGCGTACGCGGCCGGCATCTTCCACCTCGTCACCCACGCCTTCTTCAAGGCGCTGCTCTTTCTGGGCTCGGGCTCGGTCATCTTCGCGATGCACCGCGCCTACCATCACACCGGGTCACATGCCGACGCCCAGGACATGCGCAACATGGGCGGGCTGCGTCGCCACATGCCGGTGACGTGGGTGCTGATGTGGATCGCGACCCTGGCGATTGCCGGGATCCCGCCCTTCTCGGGCTTCTTCTCGAAGGACGAGATCCTCGGCACGGCCTTCCTGCGCGCACGCGGGTCCACGCTCGCCGACGCGAGCTGGCTGGGCCTGCACGGTTCCACGGTGCTGTACCTGGTCTACGTCTTCGGCCTGGCGGCCGCGCTGCTCACCGCGATCTACATGACGCGGATGATGCTGTACACGTTCCACGGTCCCAACCGGACCGGGAGCGAGGCGGCGGCGCACCTGCAGGAGGCGCCCCGCATCATGACGTGGCCACTGGCGGCGCTCGGCGTGCTGGCGGCCGTTGGCGGCTGGCTCAACCTGCCGGAGTTCTTCCGGGCGGGGAAGGTGGAACTGCTGCAGGAGTGGCTCGATCCGGTGACGGGAGCCGCCTCGGCCCACATCGCCGGGGTGGCGGGGGCCGCCGAGACGTCGATGGGCACTGAACTCGGCCTGGTGGCGCTGGCCGTGCTCGTCGCCGTCACGGGCATCGCGGTCGCGGTGGTGCGGCTCAAGCCCGCCGCGCTCACCACGCCGGAGAACTCCCCTGAGGCCACCGGGTTCGAGCGCGTGCTCGAGCACAAGTATTACGTCGACGAGGCCTACGACCGCGTCGTGGTCCAGCCCATCGTCGGCGTCTCGCGCTCGGTGCTCTGGCGCGGATTGGACGTCGGCCTGATCGACGGTCTGTTCGTCAACGGCAGTGCCTACCTGACGCGCGGCCTGGGATGGCTCGGGGCGCGCCTGCAAACGGGCCAGGTGGGGACGTACGCGTGGGTGCTCGCGATCGGGGTCATCGCGGTGCTTGGCGCCTTCTCGATCTGGTAACCTGATGAACGCGTTGCTCTCCTCGCTCCACTACAACAGCTGGGTCCTTCCGGCGCTGCTGGCGATCCCGGCCGTCGGGGCGCTCGTCGTCTGGGCGCACGGGGCGTTCTCGGCCGACCGCGAGGCCGCGGCGCCCTTCGCGCGGCGCTTCACGTTCTGGACGCTGGTGGTCGAGTTCGTCGTCTCCGCCGGTCTCTGGTGGTCGCTCGACCCGACGAGTTCCCTGTGGCAGGCTGGCGTCAGCGTCCCCTGGATCGATGCCTGGGGAGTGCACTTCGCCGTGGGCGTCGACGGCATCTCGCTCATGATGGTGCTGCTGACCACGCTCCTCATGCCGCTCGCGATCCTGGGCGGCTGGACCAGCATCCGGAAGAAGGTGCACGCCTATCACGCGCTGATGCTGCTGCTCACGACAGGCATGCTCGGCGTCTTCGTGGCAACCGACCTCTTCCTGTTCTACGTGATGTGGGAAGTGATGCTGATCCCGATGTACTTCATCATCGGGATCTGGGGCGGCGAGCGGCGGATCTACGCGAGCATGAAGTTCTTCCTGTACACGATGGCCGGGTCGCTCCTGATGCTCGTCGCCATCGTCTACGTCGGGTTCCAGGCGGGAAAGGGCGGACACCCGGACTTCAGCTTCGACGCCATCTTCGCGGTGCCGGGATTCCCGTCGTCGGCAGCGTACTGGCTGTTCGGCGCCTTCTTCCTGGCGTTCGCCGTGAAGGTGCCGATGTTCCCGTTCCACACCTGGCTGCCTGACGCACACGTGGAGGCGCCGACCGCCGGCTCGGTGATCCTGGCCGGCATCCTGCTCAAGCTGGGCACCTATGGCTTCCTGCGGCTCGCGGTCCCGCTGTTCCCCGGGGTGGCGATGCACCCGGTCGTGCGCACGACGATCATCGTGCTGGCCGTCATCGGCGTGATCTACGGCTCGCTGGTGGCGCTGGTGCAACCGGACATCAAGAAGCTGGTGGCGTATTCGTCGGTGGCGCACCTGGGCTTCGTCATGCTGGGGATCTTCGCGCTGACGCGGGAGAGCGTGCAGGGCGCGATGATGGTCATGATCGGGCACGGCCTGTCGACGGGCGCGCTCTTCCTCCTCGTCGGCATCATCTACGAGCGGTCGCACACGCGGCTCATCGACTCCTACGGCGGCATCGCGCGCGTCGTGCCACTCTTCGCCACCATCTTCACGGTGGTGGCGCTGAGCAGCATCGGGCTCCCCGGGACCAACGGCTTCGTCTCCGAGTTCCTGGTGATGATCGGTGCCTTCCGCACGTACCCGATGCTGACGATGATCGCCGCGATCGGGGTGATCCTGGCGGCGGCCTACCTGCTCTGGGCCCTGCAGCGGATGATCTACCAGCGCCTCGACAAGCCGCAGAACGCCTCGCTCACGGACCTGAACTGGCGGGAGCTCGGGCTGCTGGCGCCGATCCTCGTCGGGATCCTCTGGCTGGGCGTCTATCCCAAGCCCGTGCTCGACCGCATGGCAGCTTCCACGTCGCATTTCGTGAACTACGTCAGCGAGACCGCGGAACGGCAGCAATCGATGATGACGCTCGGAGGACAATAGCGTGCTGCTCGACCTTTCCCGCCCGCTGCAGCTTTCGCTTGCGCTCCTGCCGGACCTGTTCCTGTGCGTGGGGGCGATGGGGCTCATGCTGTACTCGGCGTGGCAGCCGGAGAGCGCGGCGCACCAGCGCCGGGTGGGTGTCGCCAGCATGGGGGTCGCCCTGGTGACGCTGGTGGCGGTCATTGGGCTGTCGTTCCTGGGCTGGCGCGCCACGCCGGGCGTCGTTGCCGTCGACGGCTTCCGCTGGGCGGCCGACATGCTGTTCCTGCTGGCGACGATCATCGCGATCGGCCTGTCGCTCGACTACAACGCGCGCGAGGGGATCACGACGGCGGAGGCGCACGTGCTGGTGCTCTTCGCCACGTTCGGCATGATGATCATGGCCGCTGCGCGCGACCTGATGGTGCTGTTCCTCGGTATCGAGACGATGTCGGTGGCCGTCTACATCCTCGTCGGGATGAACCGGCGCAGCGAGCGATCGGCCGAAGGCGCCCTCAAGTACTTCCTGCTGGGTGCCTTCTCGACGGCTTTCCTGCTGTACGGCATCGCGCTCATCTATGGCGCCACCGGCTCCACGAACTTGCAGGTGATCGTCAAGGGTATCGTCGACACGGTCCTGGGTGACAACCCGATCCTGATCGTGGGGATCGCGCTGCTCGTGGTCGGCTTCGGCTTCAAGCTGGCGGCGGTGCCCTTCCACATGTGGGCCCCCGACGTGTACGAGGGGGCGCCGACGCCGATCACCGGCTACATGGCCGCCGCGGTGAAGGCCGCCGCGTTCGCGGCGCTGCTGCGCGTGCTGATCGAGGGCTTCGGCGTCATGGCGAATGTCTGGCACGGCGCCGTCTGGTGGCTCTCGGCGGCGACCATGGTGGTGGGTAACCTGATCGCGCTGCAGCAGCGCAATCTCAAGCGCATGCTGGCCTACTCGAGCATCGCGCACACCGGCTTCATCCTGGTCGCCGTGGCGGCGGGAACACCGCAGGCGGCGAACGCGTTCCTCTTCTACCTGCTGGCATACACGCTGGCGACGATGGGCGCGTTCGCGATCATCGTTGCGCTCGGCACCGCCGAGTCGCCGCGCGACAACATCGCCGACTACCATGGCCTCTGGTTCGAGCGGCCGGGGGTCGCCATCGCCATGGCGGTGTTCCTGCTCGCCCTGCTCGGATTCCCGGTCTTCGGCGGGATGGGGTTCTTCGCCAAGTGGTACGTACTGCAGGCGGCGCTCGGGGCGCCGTCGCCGCAGATGCGGCTCGCGGTCCTGCTGGCCCTGAGCAGCGTCGTCTCGGCGGGTTATTATCTGTACGTGGTGATGGTGATGTTCATGAAGCCAAGGCCGGAGGGCGCGGCGCCGTTGCCGGCGCTGGGCGGCATCCCACGGGCCGTGGTCGTGGCGTCGGTGGCCTTCCTGCTCGCCTTCGGCGTCTATCCCAGCCCGGTGGTGCGATGGGCGAGCGGCGCCGCATCCCTGACCATGACGCCACCCACGGCTGCGCTGCTGGAGCAGACTCCGGCGCGGTGAATCCCTGGCGGGGCCGCATGGCGGCCCCGCCGCGTATCCGGAGTCTCATGGCCATCGCATCGGGCATCTTTCGTCAGTACGACATCCGGGGAATCGTCGACCGCGACCTTACGATCGACACGGCGCGCACCATCGGGCAGGGCTTCGCGGCCCTGCTGCAATCGCGCGGCGTGCGCGGCGCGGTCGCCGTGGGGCGGGACAACCGTCCCAGCGGACCGACGTTTCGTGACGGACTCGTCGAGGGACTCTCCGGCTGCGGCATGGACGTCATCGACATCGGCGTGGTGCCGACCCCGCTGCTCTACTGGGCGCTGCACCACCTGCCGGTCGTCGCCGGGATCCAGATCACCGGCTCGCACAATCCTCCCGAGTACAACGGATTCAAGCTCTGCGTGGGCTTCGACTCCCTGCACGGCGACGGAATCCAGGAGCTGCGGCGGATCTGCCAGGCCGGCGAATTTCCGTCAGGCGCGGGAGCGGTGTCGTCGGCCGCCGTCATCGATCGCTACGTCGACGACGTCGTGGCGCGCATCGGCCCGCTCGCTCGCGGGCTCACGGTTGTCTTCGATTGCGGCAACGGCGCAGGATCGCTGGTGGCCGGAAAGCTCTTCGACAGGTTCGGCGTCACCGCGAAGTACCTCTACTGCGAGAGCGACGGCACCTTTCCGAACCACCACCCCGACCCGACGGTCGTCGACAACCTGCGCGACATCATCGACGCCGTGCGGAGCGGGGGCGCCGACCTCGGGATCGCGTTCGACGGCGACGCCGACAGGATCGGCGTCGTCGACGGGCAGGGGGAGATCATCTGGGGCGACCACATCCTGATCCTGTACGCCCGCGACGTGCTGGCACGCACCGGGAAGCGACAACCCATCATCTTCGACGTGAAGTGCTCGCAGGCGCTGCCGCAGGCCATCATCGCGGCCGGCGGCATACCGGTGATGTGGAAGACCGGGCATTCGCTGATCAAGGAGAAGATGAAGGAGCTGCACGCGCCGATTGCCGGCGAGATGTCCGGGCACATGTTCTTCACCGAGGGCTTCTACGGGCACGACGACGCGCTGTACGGCGCGGCGCGCCTGCTGCGCATCGTGGCGGCGGCGGGGAAGCCGGTTCGCGAGATGCTCGCCGACGTCCCCACCTTCGTCGCCACGCCCGAGCTCCGCGTGGACTGTCCGGAGGAGCGGAAGTTCGGCATCGTGGAGGAGGCCGTGCGCCACTTCCGGGATCGCTACGAGGTCATTGATGTCGACGGGGCCCGCGTGCTGTTCGGCGACGGCTGGGGCCTGATCCGCGCCTCGAACACGCAGCCGGTCCTGGTGACCCGCTATGAGGCGCGCACCGCGGAGCGGCTGCAGGAGATCCGCGGGGAGATGGAGGCCTGGCTCAGGTCGCAGGGGGTGAGCCCCTAACGTGAGGTCCCGCCGCTGGCTCGTCACCATCGCCGTCGGACTCGCGCTGCTGCTTGTCGTCGGCCGCGTGCTCGCCGGCTGGTACGTGGACTTCACGTGGTACGACGCGCTGGGCGCCGCCGCGGTGTGGCGCCTCAAGATGTCCAACCTCGCCCTGCTGCGGGGCGGCACGTTCGTGGCCGGCACCCTGT
The DNA here is from genome assembly GCA_963761075.1 of uncultured Gemmatimonadaceae bacterium. Lineage (GTDB taxonomy): Bacteria > Gemmatimonadota > Gemmatimonadetes > Gemmatimonadales > Gemmatimonadaceae > CAVXFN01. Next base: position 2,686,795 of record CAVXFN010000004.1, on the reverse strand, counting down.
TCGTGTTCGCCAACCTGTATGCCGTCAGGCACTCCATCCGCTCGCTGATCCTTCCCCGGCGCGTCGGCAACCTGGAGATCGGCGAGGAGGTGTCGGAGCGCGTCCTGGACGCCATCGTCGTGGTGGTCGCGCTGGTGATCGGCACGCTCCTCGCGCTGCCGCACGACAACTGGGTGTCGCTCGAGCTCATCCGGCACGGCGACCCGTTCGGGGAGACGGATCCGTACTTCCAGGAGGATCTCTCGTTCTGGGTGTACCGCCTGCCGCTCGAGACGTCGATGCACTTCTGGGCGATGACGTCGCTCGTGGCCATCACCTTGGTGGTCGTCTTCCTGTACGCGCTGACGCCGAGCCTGGGCTGGGACAACGGCAAGATGCACGTGTCGTCGCACGTGCGGCGGCACCTGTTCACCCTGGCCGCCATCCTGCTGCTCCTGCTCGCATGGAGCTATCGGCTCGACGCCTATGGCCTGCTCCTGGGTGGCGGTGGCAACGTGCGGGCCTTCTCGGCCATCGACCATCGTGTCGGGATCCCGGCGCACCTCGTGCTCGCGGTGGTGGCGCTGGCGGGGGCGATGCTGGTCTTCTGGTCCGGCTGGTCGGGACACATCCGCGTCGCCTTCTTCACCATCTCGGCGCTGCTGCTGACGGCGCTGGTGGCGCGCCAGATCATCCCGCCCATCGCGTCGCGCTTCGTGACGCCGGCCGACCCGGAGCTGCGCGAGGGGCCGTACCGGGCCATCCGCGCGGGCTACACCCGGCGCGCGTTCGACGTCGACCGCCTGACGAGGGAGGGTGCCATGCGGGACTCGGCGCCGGCCTTTGCCGACGCCGTGCGCGGCACGTCGCTGTGGGACGGCACCGCGCTCACCCGCGTCATCGGCCGTCGCTCCACCGCCGCGCCGAACGGCTCCCTCGCATGGGCCGAGCAGGACGGCCGGCTCGTGGCGTACGTCGTCGAGCGGCCCACCGGCCCGGAAGCCACGGACCCGCAGCCGACGTGGGGCATCACCCGCGTGGCCGCCGACGTTGTCGACGACCGCGGCGCCCCGCTCCAGCGGGACGACCCCGAGGCGCTCGACCCCAACGCGTTGCGCGGCGTCCTCGTCCAGGACGCCGCCGACACCTACTACGTGCTCGCCGACAGCGGGGCGCACGTGCTCGCCCCCGAGTTGCACCCGTTCCTCACGCGCGCCGCATTCGCCTGGCACCTCCAGAATCCGCGGCTGCTGACCGCGCCGCCGTCCGCGGCGCGGATGGTGATCCTGCTTCGGCGCGACGTGCGGGCGCGCATCGACGCCCTCTACCCGTTCTTCACCCAGGGCACGCAGCTCACGCCGGTCGTCTGGCGGGACTCGGTCTTCTGGGCGGTGCATGTCTACACTGCATCCAACTGGTTCCCGCTGAGCCAGCAGCTGCACGTCGGTGCCGACACCGTGCGCTACCTGCGCCATGCGGCGCTGGTGCTCGTGAACGCCGAGACCGGCCGCACGACCGCCATTGCCGATCCGTCGCCGGACGCGATGACGAGCACGTGGATGCGCCGCTTCCCGTCGCTCTTCAGCGACCCGGCCACCGTCGACGTGGCCCTCGCGCGTCGCATCCCGCCGCCGCGCGACGGCACGCTGGCGATGGCAGAGGCCTTCGCCCTCGTGGGAGTGCGCGGCGAGTTCGTCACCGGCATGCGCCTCCCCGCCCAGAGCGGCGGCGACTCGTCGTTCACGCTGCTCACCACGCCGCCATTCTACGACCGCAGCGCCGATCGACTGGCGATGTCGCTGCCGGTGCTGAACGGCGCGGAACGCATCCGTGGCATGGTGACGAGCGAGGGAGGGCTCGACTGGCGTCCACGCTGGCGGCAGCTCCCGGAGGAGGGCCCGCGGTGGAGCGCGCTCACCGAGCAACTCGAGCGTGTCACCGACTCCCTCCGCACCACCGGGCGCGACGTGCGCCTGTTGCAGGGCGCCGTGCGGATCGTGCCGACGGCAGGCGGATACATCGCCGTGCAGTCGCACTACCTCACGACCCCGGACGGTCGTCCGGAAGTGCTCTACGCGTCGCTCTTTCACAACGACAGCGTGAGGGCGGGGGCCACCCTGATGGCGGCCGCGGGCGTCCCCATTCCCTCCGTGCGCGAGGCGCCGCTCACCGCGGAGGAGTTCCGGAACCGCGTCCAGCTGCTGTACGACAACATGCGCGACGCCCTGCGACAGGGCGACTGGATCGCCTTCGGTGCGGCGTACGACGCGCTGGGTCGCCTGCTTCGCATGCGACGGTAGATTGCATGGCCTCCCGAACCCCCCGTCGCAACGCCGCCATGCCATCCCGCCGAGCCGACCCGATCGCCGTGATCGCCCTCGGCGGCAACGCCCTCTCGCCGGCGGGCGAGCGGAGCACCGTCTACGACCAGTTCCGGCACACGCGCGAAAGCCTGGGTCCCGTCGTGGACCTCGCCCTCGACGGCTGGAACCTCTGTGTGGCGCACGGGAACGGCCCGCAGGTGGGCGACGAGCTGCTGCGCAACGAGCTGTCCGGGGATGCCGTGAGCCCGCTGCCGCTGGGGGTACTGGTGGCCGGGACGGCGGGGTGGATCGGCTACATGATCCAGCAGTCGATCGAGAACGCACTGCGCCGCGCCGGCAGCCCGCGCGAGGTGGCCACGGTCATCACCCAGGTCCACGTGGACCCCGAGGATGGGCAGCTGCAGCACCCCACGAAGTTCATCGGCCACGAGATCGCCCCCGAGGGGGTGGAGGCCATGCGACGTGCCGGTGTTGCCGTTGGCGAGGACGGACACGGCCGGCTCCGCCGCGTCGTCGCCAGCCCGCGCCCCCTTGCCATTCATGAGCTGGCCACGATCCGGACGCTGGTGCAACGTGGCACCATCGTGATCGCCTGCGGAGGTGGCGGCGTTCCCGTGTATTTCGACAACGAGCGCCAGGGATGGGAGGGCGTCGACGCCGTGGCCGACAAGGACCTCGCGGCCGCGGTGCTGGCCCGCGACCTGGAGGCGGAGCTGCTCCTCATTCTCACCGACGTCGACGCCGTCTACGCGCACTGGGGAGAGCCGTCGCAGCGTCCCTTGCGGCGACTCAGCGTGGCCGAGGCCGAGCAGCTCGACCGCGAGGGGGCATTTGGCGAGGGGAGCATGGCGCCAAAGGTGCGCGCGGCCGTGGAATTTGTCCGATACACAAACGGTCGCGCAGTGATTACAGAACTGCATCGCGGGCGGGCCGCTGTTCGCGGTGAGGGCGGGACGACAATCACAATGGAGAACGGGTGAATATCCACGAGTTTCAGGCGAAGGAGATCCTTCGCGGAATCGGCGTGCCGGTTCCTCCGGGCGAGGTGGCGACCACTCCCGAGGAGGCCGCGGTCATCGCCCGGCGCATCGGGAAGACCGTTGTGGTGAAGGCGCAGGTGCACGCCGGCGGCCGCGGAAAGGCGGGTGGGGTGAAGCTCGCAAAGACGCCCGAGGAAGCGCAGGAGAGGGCGCAGGCCATCCTCGGCATGAAGATCAAGGGGCTCACCGTCCAGAAGGTCCTGGTGACCGAGGCGGCTGACATCGCCAGTGAGGCGTACGTCGGCGTGATCCTCGACCGGGCCAGCCGCAAGCCGGTCTTCATGGTGAGTCCTGCGGGCGGCATCGACATCGAGGAGGTCGCGGCAAAGACCCCGGAGAAGATCCTCAAGGTGCCCGTCGACACCCGCTATGGCCTGCAGCCATACCAGGCGATGCGGCTCGGCTTCTTCCTCTACGATGACCTCAAGCAGGTGCGCGCGGCCGCGCGCATCATGCAGCAACTGTACCAGGGGTTCATGACGAGCGGCTGTTCCCTCGCAGAGATCAACCCGCTGGTGGTGACGACCGCCGGCGAGGTGATTGCGGTCGACGCCAAGATGGTGATCGACGACAATGAGCTGGACCGGCGCCCCGCGATCGCCGCCCTGCGCGACGAGAGCGCCGAGGCACCGAGCGAGGTCGAGGCGCGCAATGCGAGCCTGACGTTCATCAAGCTGGACGGCAACGTCGGCTGCTGCGTGAACGGTGCCGGGCTCGCGATGGCGACGATGGACCTGGTGAAGTACTACGGCGGCGACCCGGCGAACTTCCTCGACATCGGCGGCTCGTCATCGCCGGAGAAGGTCATCGCCGCGCTGCGCATCATCACGGCCGACGCCAGCGTCCGGGCGATCCTGTTCAACATCTTCGGCGGCATCACGCGGACCGACGACGTCGCCAACGGCATCGTTGCCGCCACCCGGGAGAATCCGCTCAAGGTCCCCATGGTGATCCGGCTGACCGGCACCAATGAGGAGATCGCGATGAAGATCCTGCAGGAGAACGGGTTCAGCGCGTCGTCCGACATGGACGAGGCGGTGCAGCGGGCGGTGGCCCTCGCGACGGGAGGAAAGGCGGCGTGAGCATCTTCGTCGATCGCAACACCAGCGTGGTGGTGCAGGGCATCACCGGACGTGACGGTTCGTTCCACTCGAAACAGATGCTCGAGTACGGCACGCGCATCGTCGCCGGCGTCACCCCGGGCAAGGGCGGACAGCAGTTCGAGGGCTCGGTTCCGATCTTCAATACCGTCGCCGACGCCGTCGCCGGGACCGGTGCCAACACGTCGGTGATCTATGTGCCGCCCATGTTCGCCGCCGACGCGATCATGGAAGCGGCCGATGCGGGGGTGCAACTCATCGTCGCGATCACCGAGGGCGTCCCCGTCCTCGACATGACCCGCGTCTATCCGTTCGTGAAGGAGCGTGGGGCGCGCCTCATCGGCCCCAACTGTCCGGGTCTCATCGCGCCGGGCGTGGCCAAGCTCGGCATCATCCCGGGGCGCATCTGCCTGCCGGGACCGATCGGCGTCGTCAGCCGCTCCGGCACGCTCACGTACGAGGTGGTCTACCAGCTGACGCGGGCCGGCATCGGGCAGACGACGTGCGTCGGCATCGGCGGCGATCCGATCAACGGCACCAACTTCATCGATTGCCTGCGGGCCTTCGAGGCCGATCCGCAGACGACGGCCGTCTGCATGATTGGTGAGATCGGGGGCACCGACGAGCAGGAGGCCGCCCGTTTCGTGAAGGAGGAGATGAAGAAGCCGGTGGTCGGGTTCATCGCGGGGCAGACCGCGCCTCCGGGACGCCGCATGGGCCACGCCGGTGCCATCATCAGCGGCTCGTCGGGCACGGCGGCGGAAAAGGTCGAGGCCTTCCAGTCCGCCGGGATCAGGGTCGCGAAGCGCCCCGTGGAGTTCGTCGAGCTGATCCGCAACGGCTGATCCGCGGGCTGTCGCCGGGGCCTTCGGGTCCCGGTGGCACCAGAGCACATTGCCGGCACCGGGAGCCCCGCGAGATGGAACCGCGGGGCTGCCAGGGCACTTGTTCTCCCTGAGTCACGATCCACCGATCCGGCGCGCGGCCGGTCGAGCCGGTGCGCCAGACCCATCCTCGTCCCCGACAATGGCCCATTCGACGACCCTCACAATCATCAAGCCCGACGCCTTCTCGGCGGGCAACGCCGGGAAGATCATCGCACACCTCGAGCAGGCCGCATTCCGGGTGCGTGCCGCGCGCGTCATGCGACTCTCGGTGGCCGAAGCCGAGGCGTTCTACGCGGTGCACCGGGAGCGCCCGTTCTTTCGTCCGCTGGTGCAGTTCATGACGTCGGGGCGCTGCATGCCGATGGTCCTGGAGCGGACAGACGCCGTGGCGGAGTTGCGGCGCGTCATTGGTGCGACCGATCCGGCGGAGGCGGCGGAGGGGACGGTGCGCCGGCTGTACGCGGAGTCCAAGGAGCGCAACGCCATCCATGCCTCCGACTCGGATGACAACGCGGAGCGCGAGTCGCGCTTCTTTTTTGCCGAAACGGACCTCGTGCGCGATCGCGACTGAGAGGTGCGGCACCGAATGCCGTAAGTCGCCATGAATCCGTCACTTGACCCACCAGTGACGTAGGTCTAGATTGCGGGGTTCTATGCTGGCATTCGACCGCTCGACGCTCGAGGCGCACGCCATACATGTTGACGGGAATCTCGATGTTCAGGATCCCGTCTGGGAGGAGCAGGACGTCCGTCCCGCCGGCCCACTGCACGTGACAGGACGCGTCTCATTCGCCGGGGAGGGGCGGTTTTTCTTCAGCGGGCACTTCGAGGGCGCCATCGAGACCGAGTGTCGCCGGTGCCTGACGCCGGTCACCGCACCCGTCAGCGAGGAGATCCGACTCCTCTTTGCCGTATCGGGCGATGAAGCCGCTACCGACGCCGAGACGTTCGTGCTCGATCCGCGGGCGCGGGAAGTCGATCTCCGACCCGCGCTCCGGGAGCAGTGGCTCCTGGCAGCGCCGGCCTTTGCGCTCTGCCGCGAGGACTGCAAGGGACTCTGCCCGCACTGCGGTTCCGACCTGAACCAGGGGCCCTGCTCGTGCCCCGCCGAGACCGACGCCCGCTGGGACGCGCTCAAGGCGCTGCGCAGCGACGGCTGACGAACGAATTTCACCTCATCTTCTTCTCACCGACTCCCATGGCTGTCCCCAAGCGAAGAACCTCCAAGCGCCGGAAGCGCGCCCGCAACACGCACAAGACTGCTCCGCCCATCGCGCTGCAGAAGTGCCCCCGCTGCCAGGCGCCCAAGCGTCCGCATCGCGTCTGCGACGAATGCGGGTACTACGCGGGTGAGCAGCGGGTCGAAGCGCGGGAAGCCTGACGTTGGCGCGCGTCGCGCTCGACGTGATGGGGGGCGACTTCGCCCCCGCGGCAACCGTGGGTGGCGCCCTGCTCGCGCTGCAGGAGCTTGAACCGGGCGACACGATCCAGCTCGTGGGCCGGCAGGATGTGGTCGAACGGCAGCTCGATGCGTGCCTGTCCGGCGAGTATCAGTCGGCAGCGGCACACGCGGGGCGCCTGCATGTTGTTGCCGCCGAAGACGTCATCGAGATGTCCGAGAAGCCCACGAGTGCGCTCCGCGGCAAGCCGCGGTCGTCGATGCACGTGGGCTTGCGCCTCCAGGCCGACGGCCTGAGCGACGCGTTCGTGTCGGCGGGCAACACCGGTGCCCAGATGGCGATCTCCGCGGTCGTCCTCCGGCTCCATCCCGGCGTGGCGCGCCCCGCGATCGCGACCGTGTTTCCGACCTCCCGCAGTCCGGTCGTGGTGCTCGACTCCGGCGCCAACGTCGACTGCTCGGCCCAGGAACTCGTGCAGTTCGCGCGGCTCGGCGCGGTGTACGCCGAGACCGTACTCGGTCGCGCCAATCCGGTGGTCGGCCTGCTCAACATCGGCGAGGAAGCCGAGAAGGGAAACGCCGTCACCAAGGAAACGCACCGGTTGCTCTCGGCCTCGGGGCTCAACTTCCAGGGGAACATCGAGGGGCGCGACCTTCCCGCGGGTGCCAGCGACAACGGCCCGGTCGACGTCGTGGTCTGCGACGGCTTCGTGGGAAACGTGCTGCTCAAGTTCTACGAAGGCATCGCGCCGATGATGCTCCGGCTGCTGCAGCAACACGCCGGCGTCGAGCCGGGACAGCTGTCGGCGGCACTCAAGCACCTGGACTATTCCGAATACGGCGGCGCGCCGCTGCTCGGCGTCCGCGGCGTGAGCATCATCTCGCACGGCAAGTCGACGGCGCGAGCGATCAAGAACGCCATTCGCGTGGCCGCCCGGGCCGCGCACACCGGCCTCGATGCGCACATCGGGGCCCGACTCGCGGTTGAGGCGGAGGCGCAGGCGTGAAACGACCCGTCGCGTATTTTGCCGGGGTGGGGAAGTACGCCCCTGTTCGCACCATGCGGAACGACGAGTTCGCGGCGCTCGGGCTGGAGACGAGTGACGAGTGGATCGTGCAGCGCACGGGTATCCGCGAGCGACACCTCGCCAACGCCACCGAGACCAACTGCTTCATGTCCGCGCAGGCGGCGCGAATTGCCATGGAGCGGGCGGGCACCAATCCCGGGGAGCTCGACGTCATCGTCCTCGGCACCGCGTCGGCGGACCGGCTGTTGCCGTCGACGGCAGTCGACCTCCAGGCGGAGCTGAACGCCACCCGCGCCGCCGCGTTCGACGTCAGCGCAGCGTGCTCGAGCTGGCTCTATGGCCTCATCGTCGCCGAAGGGCTCATGATGAACGGCAGCGCGGAGACGGCGCTGGTCGTCGGCACCGAGCGGCTCAGCGCCATCACCGACTGGAAGGATCGCTCGACCTGCGTGCTCTTCGGTGACGGCGCCGGGGCCGCGGTGCTCAAGCGCTCGCGGCACGGCAAGGGCATCCTGTCGACGTTCTTCCGCAGCGACGGCACGCTGGCCGAGCTGCTCTGGCGCCCGAGCGGCGGCAGCACGCGCCCGTTCAGCGACGAGGTGCTCGGGGAGCGGTCGTTCTTCATCAAGATGGAAGGGCGGGAGGTCTTCAAGCACGCCGTCCGCTCCATGTCGGAAGCCTGCGACCGCGCGCTCGACGGCGCCAAGCTGACGGGGAACGACATCGACCTGCTGATCCCGCACCAGGCCAACGTGCGGATCATCGAGGCCACCGCCAAGCATGCCGGCGTCCCGATGGAAAAGGTCTTCGTGAACGTGGACCGCTACGGCAACACGTCGTCGGCGTCGATTCCCATCGCGCTCGACGAGGCCCTGGCCTCGGGACGGATCGGCGAGGGGGCCACGGTGCTGCTGGTTGCCTTCGGCGCCGGCTTCACCTGGGCGTCGATGGTGGTGCGATTCTAGCGCATGGACATCGTGCTCCTGTTTCCGGGTCAGGGCTCGCAGAAGCCGGGCATGGGTCGCGACCTGGCGGCCACGGTGCCGGCGGCCGGCGACGTCTTCGCCGAGGTCGATGAAGCGTTAGGCGAGCCGCTGTCGACCCTCTGCTTCGAGGGCGACGCGGAGACGCTGACGCGCACCCACAATGCGCAGCCGGCGCTGCTGGCGCACGGGCTTGCCGCCTGGCGCGCAGTGCGCGGGCATCTCGCCGGCATGGTGCGCGCCGCCGCCGGACACTCGCTGGGCGAGTTCACCGCCTACGGCGCCAGCGACGCGTTCTCCCTGGCGGATGGCGCACGCCTGGTGCGACGCCGCGGCACGCTCATGTACGAGGCGGGGCTGGTCCGGCCCGGCACCATGGCCGCCATCCTCGGCGATACCGAGCGCCCCATCGACGCCATCTGCGCCGACGCGACGGCGCAGGCCGACGGCGGTCTCGTGGTGCCCGCCAACTACAACGCCCCGGGACAGGTCGTCATTTCCGGCGAGGTGGCGGGTGTCGAGGCCGCGATGGACCTCGCCAGGGCTGCCGGCGCCAGGAGGGCAATGCGCCTGGCCGTCAGCGGCGCCTTTCACTCACCGCTCATGGAGCCAGCCCGCGCGGGGCTCGCGGCGGCACTCGATGCCGTGCCCACCTTCTCCGATCCGGCGGTCCCGGTCTATGCGAACGTCACCGCGGAGCCGGTGCGCGACGCCGCCGCCGGCCGGCGCCTGCTCGTGGAGCAGCTCACCGCGCCGGTCCGGTGGACGCAGCTCGTCCAGCGGCTCGTCGCGGACTTTCCCGGGGCCCTCTTCCTCGAGCTGGGACCCGGCACGGTGCTCTCGGGCCTCGTCCGCAAGATCGCGCCGGGCGCCGAGACGATGAGCTGCGGATCGCCCGCCGACGTCGATGCGCTCATCAGCAGGGTGGCCGCGTGAACATTGATCTCTCGGGGCGTACCGCGCTCGTCACCGGAAGCACCCGTGGCATCGGCCACGCGATTGCGCAGGTGCTCACCGAATGCGGCGCCCGCGTCGCGGTCGTGGGCCGCAGTGCCGACACGGCACAGGCGGTCGCGGCGGAACTGGGGAACGGGGCGCAGGGATTCGCCTGCGACGTGAGCGACGTGGCCCAGGTGAGTGCCCTGGTGGAGCGCGTCGAGCAGGCGCTCGGCGCGGTGGACATCCTCGTCAACAACGCCGGCGTGACCCGCGACAACATCATGCTGCGCCTCAAGGACGACGACTGGGACGCCGTGATCGACGCCAACCTCCGCGGCGCCTTTGCCAGCATTCGCGCCGCCGCGCGCGGCATGATGAAGCGCCGCTGGGGACGCATCGTCAACATCTCCAGCATCGTCGGCCTGATCGGGAATCGCGGCCAGACGAACTACGCCGCCAGCAAGGCGGGCCTGATCGGCCTCACGAAGTCGGTGGCGCGGGAATTCGCCTCGCGGAACATCCTCGCCAACGTCGTGGCCCCGGGGTTCATCGAGACCGACATGACCGCCGCGATGACCGAGGACGCCCGCCGGACGCTCAGCGCCCAGATCCCCCTGGAGCGCCTCGGCGCCCCGCGCGACGTCGCCGCCGCGGTCGCCTTTCTCGCTTCCGAACACGCCGCCTACATCACCGGCCAGGTGCTCGTGGTGGATGGCGGCATGGTGATGTAACGCGACGCCCACCGAACACTTATCTTTCGCCGTATTCCCCGTCACGTCCTCTGGAGAGGAGCCCGTATGGCAGATCACTCGGATAAGGTCAAGGACATCATCGAGAAGGAGCTGGGCGTCGAGCGCGAGAAGCTCACCAATGAGGCGAGCTTCATCGAGGACCTCGGAGCCGACAGCCTCGACATCGTCGAACTCGTCATGGAGTTCGAGAAGGAATTCAACATCGACATTCCCGATGAGGATGCCGAGAAGCTCCGCACGGTGGGCGATGCGCTGAAGTACCTGAACGAAAAGGTCGCTGCGTGACACGGCGTCGGGTCGTCGTCACGGGCCTCGGGGCCATTTCGCCGGTCGGGCTCGACGCGGCGACGACCTGGCGTTCACTGCTCGACGGCGTCTCCGGCGCCGACTACATCACGCAGTTCGACGCCACGAACTTTCCCGTCCGGTTCGCGTGTGAGGTCAAGGGATTCGATGCGCTGGTCTACATGGACCGCAAGGAAGCCAAGCGCACCGACGTGTACACGCAGTACGCGGTGGCGGCAGCGGTGCAGGCCATGGAGGATGCCGGCCTGCGGGACGGGCTGTACGACCCGCTGAACACCGGCGTCATCATCGGCTCGGGCATCGGGGGCCTCAAGATCTTCGAGGCCCAGCACGACGTCTACCGGGAGCGCGGGCCGAGCAAGATCTCGCCGTTCTTCATCCCGATGTTCATCTCGGACATGGCGGCGGGCATCGTCTCCATGCGCCTCAACGCCAAGGGACCCAACTACAGCACCGTCTCGGCGTGCGCCACCAGCGCCCACGCGCTCGGGGACGCCTTTCGCACCATTCAGTATGGTGACGCCGACGTCATGATCACCGGCGGCTCCGAGGCGGCGATCACCCCGATGGCCATCGGCGGCTTCGCCAACATGCAGGCGCTGTCCGAGCGGAACGACTCGCCGGCCACGGCATCCCGGCCGTTCGACAAGGACCGCGACGGCTTCGTCATGGGGGAGGGGGCCGGCGTGGTGATCCTCGAGGAGCTGGAGCACGCCCGCCGGCGCGGAGCCCGCATCTACGCCGAGATCGTCGGATACGGCGCAACCGGGGATGCCTACCACATCACCCAGCCGGCCCCCGAGGGGGAGGGCGCGCAACGCTCGATGCGCCGCGCGCTGCGCGATGCCGGGGTGGAGCCCGCGGACGTGCAGTACATCAACGCCCACGGCACCTCCACGCAGTACAACGACCTCAACGAGACCCTCGCCATCAAGAAGGTCTTCGGCGAGGCCGCCGGCCAGCTCCTGGTCAGCTCCACGAAGTCGGCCACCGGCCATACGCTCGGCGCCGCCGGCGGCATCGAGTTCGTCGTCTGCACGCTCGCGGTCCGTGACGCGATCGCCCCGCCAACGATCAACTACACGACGCCCGACCCGAGCTGCGACCTCAACTACGTCGCCAACGCGCCGATTCCGCGCCAGATCGACGTGGCCCTCAGCAACAGCTTCGGCTTCGGCGGGCACAACGTCACGCTCGCCGTGCGCCGCTTCCGCGACTGACGATGCCCGCAGCCGTGGCGGTCCCGCATGCAGCCCTCAGCGACCCGGCGCTCGAGCCGATCGCCGGGAAGGTCGGGGCGGGGGAGCGCCTGAGCGTCGACGACGGAGTCACGCTGTTCCGGTCTCCGGACATCCTCGGGGTGGGCGCGCTGGCGGACGCGGTGAATCGCGCGCGGCACGGCGATGTGGTGACCTTCGCCGCCAACCAGCACATCAACCCGACCAACGTCTGCATCCTGCGCAAGACGTGCATCTTCTGTGGGTACGCGCGCCTGCCCCGGGAGGAGGGCGCGTACCGCTACACCATCGAGCAGGTGCTCGCCGAAGCGGAGCCGGCACGGAACGGCCTCACCCGCGAGTTCCACATCGTGGGCGGCCTCGACATGAAGGCGGGCCTGGCCTACTACCAGGAGATGTTCCGCGCCCTCAAGCGCGAGTTTCCCCACGTGCACATCAAGGCCCTGACGGCCGTCGAGATCGCGCACCTGGCGCGCATCGAGAAGATGTCGTGGGAGGATGTCCTCATCGCGCTGCGCGAGGCCGGGCTCGACACCATGCCCGGCGGCGGCGCCGAGACGTTCTCGTTCGCGGTGCGGGAGCAGATCGCCGACAAGAAGCTCGGCGGCGCCGACTACATCGGCGTGCACCGCACGGCGCACCGGCTGGGCATCCGCACCAACTGCACGATGCTCTACGGTCACGTCGAGACCATGGAGGACCGCGTGGAGCACCTCCGGATGCTGCGGGACCTGCAGGACGAGACCGGTGGATTCCTCGCATACATCCCGCTCGCCTATCACCCCGACGACAACGAGCTGGGAAAGATGCTCGGTCGCCAGGGACAGACGAGCACCGGCTTCGACGACCTGCGCAGCCTCGCCGTCGGGCGCCTCTTTCTCGACAACTTCGACCACATCAAGTCGCACTGGATCATGGTCACGCCGTTCCTCTCGCAGACGGCCCTGCACTTCGGGGTCAATGACCTGGAGGGGACGGTGGTGCGCGAGAAGATCTACCACGCGGTCGGCGCCACGACCCCGCAGGCGATGTCCCTCGAGGCGATCCTCACCCTGATCCGGACCGCGGGCAAGATCCCGGCCGAGCGCGACTCGTTCTATCGCGTGCTCCGCACGTTCGACGCGCCGGACGCGCCGGCGCCCGTGGGCAACGGAACCGCCGCCGCCGCCGCGACGAATTGATGCTGCGCGTCGGGCGCATCCCCTACATCAACTGCTACCCGGTCTACGGGGCGATCGACGCCGGCGTGGTGTCGCTCGACGCCGAGCTGGTGAGCGGGGTCCCGTCGGCACTGAATGCACTGATGGCACGCGAGCAGCTCGACGTGAGCGTCGTGTCGGCGGTGGAGTACGCGCGGGCGAGCGACAGGTACCTGCTCCTGCCCGACCTCGCCATCTCCTGCAACGGGCCCGTGCGGAGCGTCCTGCTGTTCTCGAAGCGGCCGGCGCAGGAGCTCACCGGTCGGCGCGTCATCGTCAGCCGCAGTTCCATGACAAGCGTGGCACTGCTCGAGCTCCTGTTCGAGCACGTCTGGCACGCCCGGCCGGAATTCGTGCCTGGGGATGCCGAGCTGACCGACGTCGATCGCTTCGGCGCCGAGGCGCACGACGCGCGCCTGGTGATCGGCGACGCGGCGCTGGTGCTCGGGGCACGCCACCAGGGAGCGGGCGACGCCGTCGCCACCCGCGGGGATGCGGCCGGCGCCGTCAGCTATCCATACTCGTACGACCTCGGCAGCGAATGGAAGGCGTGGACCGGGCAGCCCTTCGTCTTTGCCGTCTGGGTGGCCCAGCGCACGACGTCGGTCGATCGCGCGCTGGCGGTCCACGCCACGCTCATCGAGTCGCGGCAGTGGGGCCTGCAGCACCTCGACCGGTTGTCGGAACGAGCCGCCGAGGCCACCGGGGTCGCACTCGGCACCTGCCGGGAATACCTGAGCGGCCTCGATTACGGCCTCTCGTACCCGCATCTCGCCGGCCTCACGGAGTTCTTCCGCCGCCTCGTCGCCGCCGGGCGCGTACCCGACGGCACGCTCGCCTTCCTGCCGGCTGCCTGACGAGTAACAGCGCGGCGGCGCCCGTCGGGCAGGGACGCCGGCGACGGTCGTGCACGGCGGAAGATTAACCGATTCGTAATCCGTGGCGCGCGGCGCCGCTCTTGTCGTGGCCGGCAGGCTTCCGCACTCTCCAGCGCATGCGCATCGCCGGGGTGACGCCGTGAAGGAGCAGCAGGTGTCGCCGAAGCGCTCGGTCGCAGGAACTCGGCACATGGTACGTCGCACGGTTGCCGTGCAGCGCCTCGTGCCCTTCGGGCTGGTGCACGGCGCCGCGCTGCTCGTCGCGGTGCTGCTCGTCGCCGCGCCACTGGCACTGCCGGCGCAGGTCGTGCGTGGCACCGCCACTGAGCGCGAGTCGGGCACCGCGGTGGCCGGCGTCGTGGTCTCGCTGGAGCGACTGCCCACCACTGGCGGGCGCCCCGACAGCATCGTGAACGCGCTCACGAACGCCACCGGTGGCTACGCGCTGCGGGCCCCGGGCGCCGGACGTTACCGCATCAGCGCCAAGCGCATCGGGGTGGAGCGCTACAACTCCGCGGAATTCCTGCTCGGCGTGGGGGAAACGCGCCGCGTCGACGTCGTGCTCGAGCGCGCCACGCTGTCGCTGCCACCGGTGACGGTCGTCGCCAACGACATGTGCGTCACGCGATCGGGCCAGCTCGATCGCGTTGCGTCGCTCTGGGACGAGGCGCAGGCGGCGCTTCTGGCCACGCAGATCTCGGAACGTGACCGCCTGGTATCGGCCAACGTGTACCACTACCGGCGTACGCTGGTGCCGCGCACGCTCCGCATCCTCGACGAGACCCGCACGGAGGTCTCGGGACTCGTGGAGCGTCCCTTCGTCAGCCTGAGCGGCGACTCGCTCTCCAGGTCGGGATACTGGTCGGTGAGTGAGGATACCTCGACCTACTTCGCCCCTGACGCCGCGGTGCTGCTCTCGCCCGTCTTCCGAAAGGACCACTGCTTCTCGCTGGCATCGGGCCGCCGCGACCGCTCGGGCATGACGGGACTCGCGTTCGAGCCCGCGCGAGGGCGGCGCGGCGCGGAAATCCGCGGCACCATCTGGCTCGACGCTCGCACGTTTGCGTTGCGCCTGGTGGAATTCCAGTACACGGGACTCCCCGCCGAGGCGGCCGCGGCGAACGCCGGCGGAGAGCTGCGATTCGCCAGGCTGCCCAACGGCGCGTGGGTCGTGCGGCGGTGGTTCATTCGCATGCCGGGGTACGCGCAGTTCGTGTCGTTCACGAGCGCAGCTTCCGGCGTTCCTCCGGAAAAGACGCAGACGCTCGGCGTGAACCATGTGGGAGAGGACGGCGCCCAGGTCTTCGCGCCGGGCATCCAGTACCTCGAGCGGCTGGGCAGCATCTCGGGCACGGTGCTCGACAGCAGCGGCCATCCGATGTCCACCGCGATGGTACGCCTCGGAGGCTCGCCGTTCCGCATCGCCGCCGGCGACGACGGGCGGTTTCACTTCGACAGCCTCCCTTCGGGTGGCTACGCGCTGCTCGCCGAAGATGCCGGCTATGCCGCGCTGGGCCTGTACGCCGCCGACCAGTCGCTCGACCTGCAGGAGGGCGCATCGGCGCGCGTGACCCTGCGTGCCGCGCGCACCGCCGAGATCGTCGAGCGCCTCTGCGGCGGCCGCGCGCCGGGCAAAGGGCGCGCCGTGCTGCGCCTGACGATGATCGACGTCAGGACACGGCGTCCGCTCTCGAAGCTCCCGACGCACGTGTACTGGCAGGAGGGTCCGGCGTCGCGAGCCGCGGACGACACGCTGCCGAACCATGGAAGCGTGTCGGCGACGGCGGCGGGAACGGCCGGGATCCAGAACCTGACCGACGCCAATGGCGTGGTGACCTTCTGCGGCGTGCCGTCGGAGACGCGCCTCCTCATCCGTCCGCTGCTGCCGTCGATGGAAGCGGGTGCCCTCGCGGCACGCTGCACGCTGCAGCCGAACGAGGTGGCGGTGCGCAGCGTCGCGACCACGCGCCCCACGGTCGCGGCGGAACTGTTCTTCCCGGACACGCTCAGCAAGCTGCCGTTGTGCCGCCCGGCGAGCGCGAGGCCGGACACCGCGTCGACGCCGCCTCCACGCCCCACCAGAAGGGCACCGGCCTCCCGCGTCGCGCCGCCGCCTACCAGGGTTTCCGGATCCGGATCACCATCGCGCGCACGGCGTCGGCCCTGAGCATGTCGTCGCCCTGCAGCGAGCGCACCGCAATCGCGTGAGTATCGTCGACCGGGATGGCGAGGTCGAGCTGCGCCCCCGGCGGCAGTCCGCAGAAGACGATCTGCCCCCGGGCGTTGGTGCGGCCGGCCGTGGAGCCTTGCACGGTCTGCGGCACGCCATGCACCCGGCTGCCGTATTCCGTCCAGCTGAAGCGCAGCGGCACCTGGTCGAGCGGGGCCGAGGAGGCGCTGTCGACAAGCGTGAGCAACAGCGTCGACCGCCCGCGCGCCGGCTTGCGGCCGCCGCAGAGTCGTGTGGCGAGCGTCGCGGTCCGCGGTGCGCGAAAGGTGATGGCATGCGTTTTCGACGCCTGCAGCGTGACGTCCTCGCTGCCGACGGCAACCCCGAGGGAGTCGTAGCCGGGGGTCGTGACGCGCACCGTGTACAGGCCGGGCGGCAGGCTGTCGAAGCGGAATCGCCCGGCACTGTCGGACAGCGTCTCGAACTGCGTGCCCGACAACAGCACCCGTCCCCCGTCCAGTGGCTTGCCGGCGCTGTCGCGCACGACGCCCGACAGCGATGCGGCCTCCTCGAAGATCTCGAAGTCCTGCGCCGTCACGTCCCCGCCGTCCTCGACGAGGAACGCCACGCCCTGGGTGTAGATCGTGTCGGGGAGGTGATAGGCGCCGACCTGGCCGACGGCGTACGCCACGGACTGCGGTACGCGCGTGAACCACCGGCGGACGATCCACGTGCCGTTGGAAAGGTGCGCAAAGTGGATCTCGCCCTTGATGCGCTCGTAGTCGGTGCTCCGCGGAAGGTGCGTGTACTGGAACTCGACGTAGCGCAGCTCGAACGTGCTCTCGTCGAGCCAGATGTGCCCGAGACGCGCTCGCGCACCGTGCCCCGGTCCACCTGGGCGTGCATCGGCGGCCCGCCGCGGCCACGGCGGCCAGCGCGAATGCACGGCCGGAGAGAGGGAGCGTGCGCCCTCACGCGCCCGAACAGGCCCCCGTCGAGTCCCCGGCCGACTGTGGACAGATCGCGTTGCGCAGGACACCTGGCGTTGGAATGGCAGGACAGAGAGGAAGAGAGAGAGAAGACGAGGCGGGCGGGGGCCGGCGACAAGGCACGCACGGATACGGAGACGGCGGCACACGCATCGCTCAACGCCTCCAGCGATCCGGCGTCTTCAGCCAGACAACGAGCAACGTGCCCCGGGAGATCAGCTGCTGCGGCGAGTAGGCGTAGGAGTTGTACTGGTTGAGCCGGGGGATCGGCGTACCCACGGTCGTGTATCCGCCGCCATCGCGGATGCAGTGCGCCGCGTCGTCCTGTGACAGGCGCATCTGGATCCTGTGTCCGGTGCTGGTTCGGGGGCCGTACGCCTCGACGGCCTCGATGTCGGCGGCGTCGATCTCGTCCAGCGACACCGGCGTCACGGCCGGCGGCGCGTTGAACGCCACGATGCAGGCGGTCATCACCTGGATCGGGACGACCTGCTTCTTCATGAGTGCCGGAGACTGGAAGATCCTCTCGAGTGCCCAGCGGATCGGTGTGTCTGAGTGGCCGTCGAACGAGGGACCACGCGGGAAGAGGAGGTTCTGCGTCCCCGGCTTCTTCGTGCGCTCCTCGAATTCCGCCATCGCGGCCTGCGCCTGTCCGTCGGGATCGGCCGTCACGCTGTCGAGCACGAAGAGCACTTCCCTGAGGGAGTCGACGGCCGGCGTGACCGCCTGGAAGCTGGCGATGTACCCCGGCGTCTTCACGAGTACGAGCACCGGCGCGGGTGGGAGCCCGCCAAGAAAGAAGAGGCCATGCTCCTCGGTCGTCGACGAATCCGTCGCTCCCGCGACAGTCACAATCGCATGCTCGAGCGGCCGCAGTCCCTCCCGCGCCACGAGCAGTCCGACCACTCCCGTTCGTGGTCCCGATCGGGGCAGTGATGGCATCGACAGCCCGAGCCGCCGCAAGGGGATCGTGACTTCGAGCGTGGAGTCGGGAACGGCGACACTCAGCCGTTCGGTATCGTAACCCACCCAGGTCGCGGCAATCGTCCGGCGCCCCGCGGTGAGCCCGGCAAAGACCACGGTCCCGTTCGCGTCGGTGCGCTGCGACCATCGGAGTCCGCCGCCCTCGAGGTCGACGACGGCATCCGCCAGAGGCCGGCCTGCTTCGTCCACCACGTGCCCGCGGACGATGCCGCGCGGCTGCTGTGCGGCGGCCGCGCCCGGCGCCAACGCAGCCAGCAACAGCAGGGCGAGACCGCCCCGTACGATCTGCCGAATCCGCGTCGGGGCGGCGGCGATCCCCACGGCCAGGGCGGAGGATTGCCGGCGACGGCCCGTTCTGGCGGCCGAATCGTGGTGGTCGGACTGGCTCATGACGATCGATCGGGCGGCGCCTGGCGCGCCGGTTTTCGGGAGTCCCGTCCCAGGCCCAACCTACTGCCCCTCCGAGCGACGGCCTCTCTACCCGAGGCCTCGTCGTGAGGTCCACTCTTGAGGCTGAAGTGAGCGCCGGGTGCCGCTACGGACATTCGCCGCCAAGGGGTGGCGCCGGAGTAGGCTGATCGGCGAGCTTGAACGGCATCCGCGGGCCGCCACCGGCCCCCGCAACGGTGCGTTTCCGGGATGCCGCCTGGCGCCGACAACCATCGACCTCGCCGATGCCGAACGATCTCCTCGACTTCTACACGAATGCGCCCCTACTCGAGCTGGGACTCGAGGCCGACCGGGTTCGCACCGCGAAACACCCGGAAGGGATCGTCACGTATATCGTCGATCGCAACATCAACTACACGAACGTCTGCGTGGCCGACTGCGGATTCTGCGCGTTCTATCGGCGGCCGAAGCACGGCGAGGGTTACACCTTGTCGTTCGAGCAGATCGGGCAGAAGATCGAGGAGACCAAGGCTCTTGGCGGGGTCCAGATCCTCATCCAGGGGGGACACAATCCGTACATCCCCTTCGATTGGTACCTGGACCTGATGCGGTACATCAAGACGTATCATCCGATCCACATCCACGGCTTTTCGCCCAGCGAGGTCGACTTCTTCTCGACGGTCTTCCGGATGGACGCGCGCGACGTCATTCGCGAGCTCAAGGCGGCCGGGCTGGACTCGATCCCCGGCGGCGGCGGCGAGATCCTGGTCCAGCGGGTGCGCGACATCGTCGCCCCCAAGAAGGCCGGCGCCGATCGCTGGCTCGAGATCATGGAGCTCGCCCACAACGAGGGCATGAAGACCTCGGTCACAATGATGTACGGCATCGGCGAGACGCTGGCCGAGCGGCTCGAGCACCTGCAGCGCGTGCGCGACGTGCAGTCGCGAACCGGTGGCTTCACGGCGTTCATCTGCTGGCCGCTCCAGCCCGAGAACACGCCCACGATGTCGCACATGCCGAAGCTCGGCGCCATCGACTACCTGCGCACCGTCGCCCTCGCGCGCATCGTCCTCGACAACGTCCCGAACCTGCAATCGAGCTGGGTCACCATGGGCATGAAGATCGGGCAGCTCGCATTGCGGTTCGGCTGCAACGATTTCGGCTCCCTGATGATCGAGGAGAACGTCGTCTCCGCCGCCGGTACGACGTATCGCACGACCACCGCGGAACTGGAACACCTGATTCGCGACGCCGGCTTCATTCCGGCTCGCCGCCGCCAGGATTACTCGATCATCCGCGAGGCCGAGTCGGCGGCGGCGTAGCAGGGCGGGCACGAGGCGGAGCATGACGCGGGAACCGGGACGCACGTGCTGCGTGCGAGGGAGTACTCCGATCGCCGTTATCTGCGCCTGAACACCGTGAGCTCCGACGACGACCCGCATCCCATGACCGCAAAGGCAGCGCAGTCCCGCACCGGGCTCGGATACGACTCCCATCGATTCTCGCCGGGGGGGCCGTTGGTGCTCGGGGGGACGTCGATTCCGGTGGACTTCCACCTCGTTGCCCACTCCGACGGGGATGCCGTCGCCCATGCCCTCGCCGACGCGGTCCTTGGCGCGGCGGCGCTGGGCGACATCGGCGAGATGTTTCCCGACGACGACCCGTCGAACCGCGGCGCCAACTCCCTCGAGATGCTGCGTGCCGCCGTGTCGCGGGTCCGGGAGTCCGGGTGGCGCGTCGTGAACGTCGACGTGACCGTGGTGACCGAGACGCCCCGGCTGCTCGGCTATCGCAACGCCATGCGCGCCCACCTGGCGGAGGCTCTGGGCATCGCTCCAACTGACGTGGGACTCAAGGGAAAGTCGAACGAGCGGATGGGCTGGATCGGGAGAGGAGAGGGGCTCGCCTGCATCGCGGTGGCGACGCTGACGACGGCGCCGCCCGGCGCGTGAACCTCCAGCCACTGCTCGACTGGCTCACGGCGCTGCCTCCGGGCATGCTGCTCGCCGCGATGGCCCTCCTCGCCGCGGCCGAGAACGTCTTCCCGCCGATCCCCGCCGATGTGCTCATCGCCTTCGGCGCGTTTCTCGCGGCCCGCGGGAACAGCTCGCCCTGGCCGCCGCTCCTCGCCGTGCTGATCGGCAACATCGCCGGCGCGATGGGCATGTACGTCGTCGGCCGGCGGTTTGGCGCCGTCTGGACCGGCCGACGCTTCCACATTCACGCCTCCGAGGACGCGGACGCGACGCTCAGTGCGTGGTATGCGCGCTTCGGCATCGTTGCGCTCTTCCTGGTGCGCTTCATTCCGGGGGCACGAGCCGTCGTCGCGCCGTTCGCCGGCGCATTCCGCCTGCCGGTCGGGCGCACCACGCTGGCCATCGCCGGCGCCTCGGTGATCTGGTACGGCCTCATCACCCTCGTCGCCTATCACGCCGGCAGCAACTGGGACGGGCTCGTCCACCTCATCGCGCGCCTCGCGCGCAATACCGCACTCGTGGCGATCGTCCTCGTGGCGGTGCTTGCCACCCTCTGGCTGCGCCACCGGCGACGCCGGCGCGCCGGGCTATGACCCTGCCTGACGAGTTCGCACGCGCCTTCCTGCTCGAGCGTTACGACGATTTCCTGGCGCTCGAACAGGGCAACTCGCCGCGCACCAGGGAAGCCTATCGACGGGACCTCGATCGACTGGTCGCGTTCGCCGTGTCCCGCGCAGTGAAGACGCCGCGCGACGTCGAGCCCGCGCTCCTGCGCGAGTTCGTGTATCACCTCAAGGACATCGGCCTCGCTGCCGCGTCGATCCGCCGCAGCGTGTCCGCCATCCGGACGTATTTCGCGTTCCTGGCGGCCGACGGCGAGCTCGCCGCCGATCCCAGCGAGCGCCTCGAGCTCCCGAAGCGCTGGCGGACACTCCCCGAGGTGCTCACGGTCGCGGAGGCAACGCAACTGCTGGAGGCCCCGACGATGGACGATCCCATGTACTTCAGGGATCGCGCCATGCTCGAGCTCGCGTATGGCGCCGGACTTCGCGTCTCCGAGTGGACGTCCCTGGGCGTGAAGGACCTGCTCGCCAGCGATGGACTGGTGCGGGTCTTCGGGAAGGGTGGCAAGGAGCGGGTCGTGCCCATCGGCCGCGGTGCCCTGGCGACCGCGCTGCTTTATGTCCGCGAGCTGAGGCCCCGGCTCGAGAAGGGGAAGGGGAAGGGGGTCCTCTTCCTCAATGCACGCGGCGATCCGCTCACGCGCATGGGCGCCTGGAAGATCCTGCGGAAGTACGTGGACCGGGCGGGCATCACCAAGCGGGTCTCGCCGCACACGCTGCGCCACTCCTTTGCCACGCACCTCCTGGAAGGCGGGGCGGACCTCCGCGCCGTGCAGGAGATGCTGGGACACGCCGACATCGCCACCACGCAGATCTACACCCACGTGGACCGCGAGTATCTTCGATCCGTCCACCGGCAGTTTCACCCGCGAACGTAGCTCGCCAGACGCCCGGTCCGGCACGCGCAATGATCCTCGTCCTCGACAACTACGACTCCTTCACCTACAACCTGGTGCAGTACCTGGGGGAGCTGGGTGAGCGTCCCGAGGTTCGGCGGAACGACGCCATCCCTGTCGATGAGGTCGGACGGCTCGCTCCGGACGCGATCGTGATCTCGCCGGGTCCGTGCACGCCCTCGGAGGCGGGCATCTCCGTTCCGCTGGTGCGCGCGTGGGGCGCCTCGATCCCGATCCTGGGGGTCTGCCTGGGACACCAGGCCATCGCCGAGGCGTACGGGGGCCGGATCGTGCGCGCTGCGCGTGTCATGCACGGCAAGACGTCGCGCATCGTGCACGATGGCAGCGGGATCTTCGAGGGGATTCCGTCGCCACTGCGAGTCATGCGGTATCACTCGCTGATCGCCGATCGCGCCTCGCTTCCGGCATCGCTGCGCATCGTTGCCGTGGCCGAGGACGCGCCGGACGAGGTGCACGCAGTCGCTCACGTGGAGCACCCGGTCTGGGGAGTGCAGTTCCACCCCGAGTCGATCATGACCGAGCACGGGAAGGAACTGCTGGCGGGGTTCCTGCGCGTCGCTCGCGCGTCCCGCGTCGTCGCCTAGGCCTCACGCCATGAGCGGCTCCACCACGGCGGGAGCCTATGCCCCCGGAGACGGCGAGCGCGAGCGCCGCGTGGCGTGGTACGTCGTCGCGATCCTCCTGCTCGCCAGCATTTCCTCGTGGGTGGACCGGCAGGTACTGGCGCTCGTCCTGGAACCGATCAAGGCCGACTTCGGGTTGTCCGACACGCAGGTCAGCCTGCTGGCCGGACCGGCGTTCGGGGTGGTGTATGGCTTGCTCGGCTTCGTCATGGGGCGCATCGCGGATACGCGCAGTCGGCGGGCGCTCATCGGCTGGGGGATCGCCGCCTGGAGCCTGATGAGCACCTTTACCGGGCTCGCACGGTCCTTCGGTCAGCTGTTCCTTTCCCGCGTTGGCGTGGGCATCGGCGAAGCGACCCTGAGTCCCGCCGCGTACTCGCTGCTGGCCGACTACTTCCCGCCCCGTCGGCTCGCGCTCGCCCTCAGCGTTTTCGGCACCGGCATCTTCATGGGCGCGGGGCTGGGGTATCTCATCGGCGGTGGCGTCGCCGAGCTCGCGCAGCACATGCAGCCCTGGCACCTGCCCATCGTCGGCGAGATCCGTCCATGGCAGAAGGTCTTCATCTTCGTGGGGATTCCGGGCGTGGTGCTCGCCCTGCTCATGCTGACGGTCCCCGAGCCCTTGCGAGGCGGGGTGGCGCGGGACGGCGCCAGCTACCCCGTCCGGCTCACGCTCCAGTACCTGCGGCAGCGTGCCGGCGCATTCACGGCGCACGGAGTAGGGACTGCCGCCTTCTCCCTTGTGAACCTCGGGACCGCCACCTGGTTTCCGGCGTTCTTCATGCGGGCGCACGGATGGACGTACGCCGAGGTGGGCCTGTACATGGGTGGCACGACGCTCGTATTCGGCACGCTGGGCGTGCTCGCCGGCGGGCGAACGGCCGGCTGGCTCGAGCGGAGGGGGCACACAGGCGCCAACCTGACGGCAGGGATCATTGGGGCGGCGGGAACCCTGCTGGCGGCCTTTCCGCTCTATCTGTCGTCGAGCTTCGGCGTGCTCATCGGCGCCCTGATCGTCACCAACTTCTTCGCGGCCTTTCCATGGGGGGCCTTCGCGGCCGCGGTACAGGAGATGACCCCGGCGCCGATGCGCGGACAGGCGTCGGCCCTCTATCTCTTTCTCATAAATGTGATCGGGGGAGCCGCAGGCCCGCCCGCCGTCGCCCTCCTCACCGACAACGTCTTCCGGAGCGAGGCCCTGGTCGGGATGTCGCTGCTCGTCGTCACCGTGGGCGGGCGCCTGGTGTCCATGGCGGCCCTCACGGCCGGCCTGAAGCCATATCGGAGGGCGGTCGAGGCCGCGTCCGCCTGGACCCCGTCCGGGGCTCCTGTGGCCTCTCAGTGAGCGATTCGGGCCGCCGGCAGTCGGCGCACCAGGGCCGCCAGTCGCCCCGCGGCCGGCGCAGCGACGCGTGCGAAGTGACGTTGACTTCTAATTACCGGCGGCTGGTGATAGCTTGAATGGCGTGCCTTTTGCATCTACGCGCGCCCTTTCTTGCGCATGAGGACGCTCGCGGTCATTCCCGCGCGTCTCGGCGCCAGCCGTCTGCCCCGAAAGCCGCTTCGCCTCCTCGGTGGAGTCCCGTTGATTGTCCGCGTATGGCAGCGCGTGGCGGGAATGCGTGTGGCCGACGAGGTCGTCGTCGCCACCGATTCCGAGGAGGTCGCCGCCGTGATCCGTGAATGTGGCGGCAGGGTGGCGATCACGCGTGAGGATCACGCCTCCGGCACCGATCGCGTCGCCGAGGTGGCCGGACATCCGGGCTTCGAGGACTTCGACGTCATCGTGAACGTCCAGGGCGACGAACCGTTCATTCGCGACGACGCCGTCTCCGGTGCGTTGTCGCTGGTGCAATCCGGGCGGTTCTTGCTGGGCACCGCCGCCGCCTGCGCGGATGCGCGTATCCTGGACCGCCCCGACACCGTGAAGGTCGTGCTGGCCGACGACGGGCGCGCGCTCTACTTCTCCCGCGCGCCCATTCCGTACCTGCGCGACGATCGTGACCGCCCGCTGCGTGACGCCGCCGTACGGCTGCACATCGGCGTCTACGCCTGCCGCCGCGACGCCTTGCGCACCTGGGTGTCGCTCCCGCCGCACGCCCTCGAGAAGATCGAGCGCCTGGAGCAGCTCCGGCCGCTCGCCGCGGGACTGGCCATGGGCGTGCACGTGCTCGACGCCCCGCCGCACGGCGGCATCGACACCGAAGAAGACCTCATTCGCGCCAACTCACTCTGGAACGACCTCTACGCCGGACGGACGTGATGCAATCGACTCAGAGCCCCCCGCCGCAGGCCACCCGGTACATCTTCGTCACCGGCGGCGTCGTTTCGTCGCTGGGGAAGGGGATCGCCTCCGCGTCGCTGGGCCGGCTCCTCACCGAGCGCGGGCTCACCGTGACGATCATGAAGTTCGACCCGTACCTGAACATCGATCCCGGCACGATGTCGCCGTTCCAGCACGGCGAGGTCTACGTGACCGAGGACGGCGCCGAGACCGACCTGGACCTGGGCCACTACGAGCGCTTCATCGACCGTTCGCTCTCGCAGGCGAACAACGTCACCACCGGGCGCATCTACCAGAACGTCATCCAGAAGGAACGGCGCGGCGAGTACCTCGGCTCCACCGTCCAGGTCATCCCGCACGTGACCGACGAGATCAAGGCGCACATCAAGCGCGTGGCGCCGGGGAACGACGTGGTCATCGTCGAGATCGGCGGCACGGTGGGCGACATCGAATCGCTGCCGTTCCTCGAGGCGACCCGGCAGTTCCGCCAGGAGGTCGGGCGGCAGAATGCGATCTTCATCCACCTCACGCTGGTGCCGTACATCCGCGCCGCCGGCGAGGTCAAGACGAAGCCGACGCAGCACTCCGTGCGCGAGCTCATGGAAATCGGAATCCAGCCCGACTTCCTCATCTGCCGCGCCGAGCGTTCGCTCTCCGAGGAAGTGAAGCGCAAGATCGCGCTCTTCTGCAACGTCGAATTCGGCAACGTCATCGAGAGCCGCGATGTGCCGACGATCTACCAGATTCCCCTCGCGTTCCACGAACAGGGGCTCGACGAGCGCGTCGTGCAGCGCCTCGGCCTCGAGACGCGGGCGCCCGACCTCACCGGCTGGCGCGCAATGGTCCAGCGCATCCTGAGCCCGCGCGACCGCGTCCGGGTGGCCGTCGTCGGCAAGTACACCGAGCTGGTGGACAGCTACAAGAGCATCCAGGAGGCGCTCGTCCACGGCGGCATCGCCAACGACGTCGGCGTCGACGTCGCCTGGCTCTCGAGCGACCTGTTCACCGACGCGGCGCGCGCCCACGAGCTGCTGGCCGGCACGCACGGCCTGCTGGTGCCCGGCGGCTTCGGCGTGCGCGGCGTCGAGGGGATGGCGGAGGCCGTCCGTGCGGCGCGGGAAACGGGTCTGCCGTTCCTCGGCATCTGTCTCGGCATGCAGGTCGCGATCATCGAGTTCGCGCGCAACGTGCTCCAGCTCGACGACTCGCACTCCAGCGAATTCGCCCCCGAGTGCGCCAATCCGGTGATCTCGCTCATGGAGGAGCAGAAGCGTGTCACCGACATGGGTGGGACGATGCGCCTCGGCGCGTATCCGTGCCGGCTGCAGCGCGGCTCGCGGGTGGCCGAGATCTACGGTGTGCCCGAGGTGAGCGAGCGCCACCGCCATCGCTACGAGGTCTCGAACCAGTACCGCGACGCGTTCACGTCGCACGGCTTGCGGCTGAGCGGCCTCTCGCCGGATGGCTCCCTCGTCGAGATCGTCGAGCTCGAGACCCATCCGTGGTTCGTCGGTGTGCAGTTCCACCCGGAGCTCCAGTCGCGGCCGACCCGCCCGCACCCGCTCTTTGCCGGGTTCATCGCGGCGGCAGCAGGGGCCAAGCGCCGGCGCAACGCCGGCGCGAGCGCGCCCGAGCTTGTGGAAGCGGCCGATTGAGCACGTTCACGGGATTCCCGACGGGTCAGTTCTTCCTCATTGCCGGCCCATGCGTGCTCGAGGATGACGCCCTCAACCTTCGCGTGGGCGAGGCACTCGCACGCCTGCGAGAGAACGTGCCGGGCGGCGTCATCTACAAGGCGAGCTTCGACAAGGCCAATCGCTCGAACGCGTCGGCGCACCGTGGCCCAGGACTCGACGAGGGGCTGCGAAGGCTCGTGCGCGTGCGCGACGCGACCGGCCTCCCGATCCTGACCGACGTCCACCTGCCCGGCCAGTGCGCCGCGGCCGCCGAGGTGGCCGACGTGCTGCAGATACCGGCGTTCCTCTGCCGCCAGACGGACCTCCTGGAGGCCGCCGGCGCCACCGGACGTCCCGTGAACGTCAAGAAGGGGCAGTGGATGCACCCCGAAGGCATGCGCGGTGCGGTCCAGAAGGTCCTGGGCGCGCGGCCGCCCTCGCGAGACGCCGCGTCGCCGGCGGGCAGTGGGCACGTTCCCGTCGCCGTGACCGAACGCGGTTCGTTCTTCGGGTACGGCGACCTCGTCGTCGACTTCCGCGCGCTGCCTCGCATGCGGGCAGCCACCGGCGCCGCGGTCGTCTTTGACGGCACCCACTCGGTGCAGCGCCCGGGTCAGGGCGAGGGCGGATCGAGTGGCGGCGCGCGCGAGTTCATCGCGCCGCTGGTGCTCGCCGCGGCCGCCGTGGGCGTGGACGGGGTCTTTCTGGAGACGCATCCCGACCCCTCGCGCGCGCCGAGCGACGGTCCCAACATGATACCGCTGTCCGACCTGCCGGCACTCGTCAGGCGCCTCATCGCGGTCCGGGAGGCCGCCCGGTCATGAGCCCCAGCACCTCGAAGCGCGGCGGAGGACGACGGCCGGCGACGATTCCGCGCGCCGTCGCGCGGCGCATCCGCTTCGTCGGCCTCGACGTCGATGGGGTGCTCACCGACGGCGGCATCTACCTTGGCGACGTCGCCGGACAGCGCGTCGAGTTCAAGCGCTACGAGATCCAGGACGGCCTCGGCATCAAGATGCTGCAGCGGGCAGGCCTGGTGACCGCGATCATCACCGGTCGGGTGTCGCACAGCGTCGCCCTGCGGGCCCGCGAGCTCGGCATCGATGACGTCGTCCAGGACGAGCACGCCCGCAAGCTGCAGGCGCTCACCGCCGTGCTCGAAAGGCATGGCATCGGGTTCGACGAGGCGGCGTTCGTCGGCGATGACCTGCCGGACCTGTCGGTCCTGGACGCCGTCGGCCTTCCCGTCGTGGTGGCCAACGCAAGCCCGGACGCCCGGCGCCTGGCGCGCGTGCGACTCACGCGGCGCGGCGGCGATGGCGCCGTCCGCGAATTCGCCGAGATGCTCCTCCGCGCGCGCGGGGAATGGACCGCACTCGTCGCGCAGTACGTACGGAGCCGCAACGAGGCGCCCGCGCCATGACCGCGCATGACGCCATAGCAAGCGGGCGACGGGTCCTGCGCCTGGAGCGCGAGGCGCTCGCCGAAGTGGAACAGCGGATCGGCGAGACGTTCGCCGCGGCGGTCGACCTGGTGGCCCGGTCGACCGGGCGCGTCGTCGTGTCGGGTGTCGGAAAGTCCGGGCACGTCGGCCGCAAGATCGCCGCGACCCTGACGTCGACGGGTACACCGGCCACCTTCCTGCATCCGGTCGAGAGCCTGCACGGGGATCTCGGCGTCGTGGGTGCCGGCGACGTGGCGCTCCTGCTTTCCAAGAGCGGCGAATCCGGGGAACTGCTCCTGCTCATGCAGCACCTGCGGCGCTTCGGCGTGCGCATCGTGGCGGTGACCGGGGCCCCCGCGTCGACGCTGGCGCGTGAGGCGGACGCGGCGCTCGATGCCTCGGTGCGCGAGGAAGCCTGTCCGCATGATCTCGCCCCCACGTCGAGTACCACGGCCGCCCTCGCCCTCGGTGACGCGCTCGCCGTGGCCGTGCTCGAGCGAAAGGGGTTCCGTCGCGAGGACTTCGCCCGCCTGCATCCGGGCGGCGCGCTGGGACGCAAGCTGCTGACCCGTGTGCGCGACGTCATGGAAACGGAGCGGCTTCCCTGTCTGTCGCCGGCCGCCACGATGCGCGAGGTCGTCGTCTGGCTCGCCAACCGGCGCGGCATCGTGATCGCGATCGACGAGGGGAACCGCGTCCTGGGCGTCTTCACCGCCGGTGACCTGACCCGCCTGTTCGAGCGCGGCGGCGACATCTTCGGCATCGCGCTCGAAGACGTCATGACGCGATCCCCGCAGGTGGCGTCCGCCGAGGAACTTGCGAGCGGGGCAGTGTACCGGATGGAGCAAATCGGCATCATGGCGATGCCCGTGGTGAACGCATCCAGCGAGGTCGTCGGCGTGGTGCACTTGCATGACCTGATGCGGGCGGGGGTGTCGTGAGGCCGCGCCTCCTGCCGGCCCTGCTGTGCGCGGCGTGCGCGCTGGTCGCCTGCGAGGAGACGCAGGCGCCGCCCGTGGCACAGCAATCGATCCTGCCCGACTCCGCGGAGCAGATGCTGTTCGGCGTGCACTTCTTCCTCACCGACGGTGGCGTGCGGCGGGCGGAGCTCTTCGCTGACACCGCCTACATGTACGACCAGAACACGCGCACCGAGCTGCGCACCGTCAAGACGAATTTCTTCGACGCCACCGGGAAGGAGAGTGCGACGCTCACGTCGCGTGAGGGGTCGTACAGCTTCCGTCTCAACACCATGGAGGGACGCGGGAACGTCGTGGTGGTGACCCCGGAAGGTCGCCGGCTCGAGACCGAGCAGCTGCGCTACGACCCCGCGCGCGACGAGATCTCGAGCGACAGCGCGTTCACGCTCACCGAGCCCGATCGGGTCACCAGCGGCATCGGCTTCACGTCCGATCCGGACATGAACAACATTCACGTTCTGCGCGCGCTCAAGACGAGCGGCCAGGCGGTCACGATTCCGAAGCGATGACAGGCGCGGGGCGCTGGCGGCTGCTCACGGTGGCCGCATTGCTCGTCGTCGCCTGTGGGCGAAGCGCCACCAGGCAGGAACCGGCGCCCGTCGCGGGGCCACGGGCGGGGCCGCCGCCGGACACCACGCCGCCGCCGGATACGGTGGCCGAGCGCATTGCGCGCGAGCGCGAAAAGGCGCGCCTCGACTCCATCGTGCACGCCCTCTACCCGAAGATGGTCCTCGACTCCGGTCCCCGGCGCGATTCCGCCGTCGCCGCGGTGCCCGCCGCCGAGGTGCCGCCGTCCGACCGCTGCATCATGGACTTCACCAACCGCGACGGCACCGGCGCGATCCTCCACCGCGACCCCGCCACCGGGAAGTACTACTCCTTCATCGGCGGCGGTATCCACGGCAAGTGCCGCAACCAGGACATCACGATCACCGGCGACAGCGCGGAATCGTACGAGGCGCAGAACCTCTACATCCTCATCGGCAACGTGCACTATCGCGAGCCGCGCATGAGCGTGGATGCCCAGCGCATGACGTACTACCGCGCCGAGGAACGCCTCGTCGCCGAGCAGCAGGTGCACGCGGTGATGCTGCCCGACAGCGCCACCCTCGACGGTCCGCGCGTGGAGTACTTCCGCGCTGTGCGCGGTGTGCGCGACAAGCCCCGGGTGATCGCCACCGAGCGTCCCCACCTGACCTACATCGAGCGGGATTCGCTCGGACGGCCGCAGCCACCGGTGCTGCTGAACGCCGCGCGCATCGTCAGCGACGGGGACTCCACGTTCCACGCCGTCGGCGCCGTGGAGATGCGACGCGGAGAAGTCGTGGCCACCGGGGACTCCGGGTTCGTCGACGCCGCGCACAACTTCGCCCGCCTCGTGCGCAACCCCAGGATCGAGAGTCGTGGCGCCGACCCCTACACCCTCCGCGGCAAGGTCATCGACATGTACGGCGCCGGACGCCGGGTCGATCGCGTCATTGCCGTCGATTCCGCCTCGGCGGTGAGCCGGGAGTTCACCGTCTCGGCGGACACCATCGACCTCCGCGTGAAGGAGAATCGCCTCGACCATGCGTACGCGTTCGGGCCGACGGGCGCCACCGTGCACACGCCCGAGCGCGACGTGGTCGCCGACTCGCTCGACATCATCATGCCGGCGCAGCACATCCGCGAGCTGCGCGCCGTCGGCAAGGCGTACGCGGAGTCGGATCCGGACACCCTGCAGGTGATCTCGCAGCAGCGCGACTGGCTCCGCGGCGATACCGTCGTGGCCTTGTTCGACTCCGTGGCCGCGGGCGACACGACCTCTCGCACGCGGATCAGGGAGCTCCAGGCCACCGGCGACGCCAGTGCCTTCTACCAGATGCGCGCCGACCGGCAGCCGAAGGACAACCCCGGGCTCAATTACGTGATTGGTCGTGTCATTCGTCTCGAGTTTGCGCGCAGCGATTCAACGCAGGGCAGCGAGGTCAGGACCGTCACCGTCGTCGACAAGGCGCGCGGTGTCTATCTCACGCCGGACACCACCCGGGTCACACGCAAGCCGGCGGCGCGGCCCCCCGCGCGCCGTCCGCCCCGGTAGCCGCACACCAGCTACGTTTCGCGCACATGACGTCGCCGCTCCCGGACCGCATCCGTGCCCTCGTCTCCCAGATCACCTCGGGTGATCGCTCGGCGGCGTTCGCGCTGCACTCGCTGCTGAGCGAGGCGAACGCCGAGGGGCTCGCCACGCTCGATCGCGTGGCCATCCGGTTCCGCGACGACCACCTGGAGTCCCTGCGCGCCCGTGGTCTCGACGCCGATCGCGAGGCCGGCCGACTCAGCCTCGACGAAGTGCGTGCGTTCCTGTCGCACTCGGTGCTGCCCCGCCTGGCCGGCCAGGGCGCCGTGGAGTTTCCCGTCGGCAACCTCTCCGACCCCGGCGTCGCGGTGCGCCTTGCTCCGGCGCTGTTCGCGGAAGTCGGTGCCTGGCGCGAGCAGGTCGCCGAGGCGGCCCGGGCGACCGGGGAGCATGCGGCCGAGGCGGCCGCCGTCCCGTCGCCGGCGGCGTCGCCCGAGGGCAGCGTCCTCGACGCCGAAGGCCTGGTGAAGATCTACAAGCGCCGGCGCGTCGTCGACAACGTCGACGTCCACCTGCGGCAGGGCGAGATCGTGGGGCTGCTCGGTCCCAACGGCGCCGGCAAGACGACCACGTTCTACATGATCGTCGGCCTCATCGACCCCGTGAAGGGCCGCATCCGCATCGATGGCGAGGACATCACGCGTATGCCGATGTACCGGCGTGCCCGCCGGGGCATCGGGTACCTGTCGCAGGAGCCCTCGGTCTTCCGCAAGCTCACCGTCGAGGACAACATCCTGGCCATCCTCGAGACGTTGCGTCTGAGCAAGGAAGAGCGTCGCTCACGGTTGGAGTCCCTGCTCGATGAACTCAACATCAAGCACCTCCGGCACAACAAGGCCTACTCCCTTTCGGGCGGAGAGCGCCGGCGGCTGGAGATTACGCGGGCCCTCGTGACGCAACCCAAGTTCATGATGCTCGACGAGCCGTTTGCCGGCGTGGATCCGATCGCCGTCAATGACATCCAGAACATCGTCGCCGGTCTCCGCCACCGCGGCATCGGGGTGCTGATCAGCGACCACAACGTGGAGCAGACGCTCGACATCGTCGATCGCGCGTACATCATGTTCGACGGGCAGGTGAAGGTCTCGGGCACCGTGCGCGAGCTCGTCTTCGACGACGAGGTCTCGCGCATCTATCTTGGGCCCACGCTCACCACCCGGCTGCGCAGCCGCTTCGCCGCGCAGGGGAACGGCCATTGAGAACGGGCCTCAGCCAGAGCACACAGCTCCGGCAGGAGCTCAAGATCAATCCACGCCTCTACCAGGCGATGGACCTGCTGTACATGCCGCTGCTCGACCTGCAGCAGCACCTGAAGCAGGAACTGCTCGTGAACCCCTTCCTCGAAATGGTCGAACCCGAGGAGGAGGAGGAGGAGGCCGAGGCCGAGGAAGCGGACGGCGACTCCAATACCGGCGCCGAGGACCTGTCGGAACCGGCGGTCGATGAGAAGGAGGCCGACACCGAGCGGGAGATCGACTGGGAGGAGGTCCTGCTCGACGGATTCGACAACGTGGGCCGCCGCGAGGAATACGAGGCGCGGGAGTACCACGAGCCGGTGTCGGTTGAGACCCGCGGTCTCGACGACCACCTCCGCGACCAGATCGCGCTGCTCGATCTCACGCCGCGCCAGCGCGTGCTCTCCGAGGAGTTCATCGGTAACATCAGGGAAGACGGGTACCTCGGGTGCCCCCTCGAGGAGCTCCTCGCGGGCATCAACGAGGCCGTCACCAACGCCGCCGAGGAGACCGAGCGCGAGGGCGACTTGCCGCTGTACACGCTCGAGGAAGCCGAGGCGATGCTCTCCGTCGTGCAATTGCTCGACCCGGCCGGCATCGGCGCCCGCGACCTCCGCGAGTGTCTTCTGCTCCAGCTCCGCGAGGCCGGCAGCGAGGAGTCGCTCGAGGGGCGCCTCGTGCGCGATGCCTTCGATGAGCTCATCAGCCATCGCTGGAGCGAGATCTCGAAGCGATTCGGCGTCACCGTGGCGGAGGTGCAGGCCGCCGCCGACGAGGTGGCCAAGCTCGACCCCAAGCCCGGCCTGCGCTTCAGCGACACCTCGCACGACTACATCATCCCCGACATGGTCGTCGAGAAGATCGACGGCCGGTACCACGTCTTCCTCAATGACGCCAACCTGCCGCGGCTGCGCCTCTCCCGCGCCTACCAGGAAATCGCGCGCGACCGGCGCAAGTTCGAGGGCGAGAACAAGGAGTTCATTTCCAACAAGCTGAACTCCGCCAACTGGATGATCCAGGCGATCGAGCAGCGACGCCAGACGATGCTCAAGGTCATGAACTACATCGTGGAACGGCAGCGCGACTTCTTCGAGAAGGGCGTGCAGTACCTCAAGCCGCTCACCTTGCGCGAAGTGGCGGAGCACATCAGCATGCACGAGAGCACGATCAGCCGGGTGACGAACGAGAAGTACGCGCAGACGCCGCGCGGGGTGCTGCCGCTGAAGTTCTTCTTCTCCTCGGGACTCAGCACCACCGGCGGGGAGGACGTCTCCGCCCGCGGGATCAAGGACCAGATCCAGAAACTGGTGGAAAACGAGGACTCCAAGAGCCCGCTCACCGACCAGGCCATCGTCAGCATCCTCAGGGAGGGCGGCGTGAACATCGCGCGGCGCACGGTGGCCAAGTATCGCGACCAGCTGGGCGTGCTCTCGGCACGCATGAGAAAACGGGTGTGACCCCGGACGAGCGGCGTCACGACATCGAGGTCCGGCGCACGGAGCTGGCAACGCCGCCGGGCTCCGCGCGTCTCGCCGCGCGCACCCCGGGCCACGTGACCCCGGTGGATGTCGAGCGCGTCGACCCTCGCCCCCTGTCGCTGGATCGCTTCCCCTGCGACGTCTCGGTGCTGGTGCCCGCCAAGGACGAGGCGGAAAACCTGCCGCTGTTCATGGAACAGGCCGCCGCCACATTTGCCGGCTCGCCGTGGCGGTACGAGGTCATCGTCATCGATGACGGGTCGCAGGACGACACCTGGCATGTACTGCAGGCGCTCATGCCGCGGTATCCCTTCCTGCGCGGCGTGCGCCATCGCTCGCGCCGCGGCATTGCCGACGCCCTCCGCACCGGGTACCTGCATTCCCGCGCGCCGGTCCTCGTCTTCTACCCGGCCGACCTGCAGTTCAAGCCGGAGGACATTCCGCGCCTTGTCGCGCCCATCCTCGACGGCAGCTCGGACATGGTCACCGGCTTCAAGCTGGGGGACTACGAGAAGGCGTTCGTGTCGCGCATCTACAACCGGCTGAGCCGTGCCCTGTTCGACGTGGGGGTGCGTGACCTCAACAGCGTGAAGGCGTACCGCCGCGAGGTCATGGAGCACCTCCCGATGCGACCGGACTGGCACCGATACATGGTGGTGCTCGCCGCCGCCCAGGGCTTCTCGGTGAGCGAAATCCCGGTGCCGTTGTACCCGCGGCACGCCGGCCGCTCGAAGTTTGGCGTGGGGCGCATTCCCGTGGGCGTGCTGGACATGTTCTCGGTCTGGTTCGAGCTGCGGTTCGCACAGAAGCCGCTGCTGCTCTTCGGCATGCTCGGGGCCCTGCTGTTCGCCGTCGGCGTGGTGGCGGGCCTGGTGGCGCTCGGCTGGCTCCTGGTCGCACATGTGGGGCTGCGCGCCGTCTGGACCGTGGTGACCACCTGTATCATCGTCGGAAGCGTCCTGTTCTCCACGGGCCTCCTCGGCGAGCTGATCGCCGGGCAGCGCGCCCAGGTGCGCGAGCTGCAGCGCCAGATCGACGAACTGCGGGCAGGGGGGGACCGTTAGGCAGCGATGCGCGTCCTCTTCCTGACGCACTCCTACCCGCGTTTCGCGGGCGACGCCCCCGGCGCGTTCCTCCTGCACCTCGCCCGGGCATTGCGCGACGAGGACGTCGAGGTCTCCGTCGTGGCACCGGGGGGCGACGCCCTCCCCTCGGACGCGGTCTTCGATGGCATCCCGGTCCACCGCTTCCGCTACGCACCGCGCCGCTACGAGACGCTCGCCTATACCGGGTACATGGCCGAGTCCGTGGTGCAGTCCATGAGCGCCAAGTTCGCGCTCCTCGGGTTCCTCGGCTCGGAATTCGCCAGCGGGACCCGCATCCGCCGGGAGTATGCGCCGGATGTGGTGCATGCGCACTGGTGGTTCCCGGGCGGCCTCGTCGGGACCTGGGTGGCGGGGCTGGGCGGCGTGCCGCTTGTCACCACCATGCACGGGTCCGACGTGCGGCTCGCGCGCACCTCACCCGTCGGCCGCTCGCTGCTGCGCCACGTCCTGGCGCACTCGGCGGCGGTGACAACGGTTTCGTCGTGGCTCGCCAGTGAGCTGCAGGCAATGGTGCCGGCCGCCAGGCCGGTCGTCGCGCCGATGCCCGTGCCGGTCGACGTCTTCACGCCCGGCGGCACCCGCGAGGCGTCACACCTGCTCTTCGTCGGCCGCCTCAACGAGCAAAAGGGCATCGAGATGCTCCTGCAGGCGGTCGCCGGCATGCAGCGCCCGGCGGAACTCGACGTGGTGGGGGACGGCCCCGCGGCCGACAGGTTGCGGGATACCGCCGGCGCCCTCGGCCTCGACGGCCGGGTGCACTGGCACGGCGCCCTGCCGCAGCCCGCACTGCCCGCGCTGTACCGCCGCGCGTCGGCGCTGGTCGTTCCCTCGTTAGGCGAGGGACTCGGGCTGGTCGCCGTGGAGGCGCAGCTCTGCGAGACGCCGGTCGTCGCCTTCGCCTCGGGCGGCCTCGCCGACACCGTCCAGGACGGGGTCACCGGATTCCTCGTCCCCCCCGGCGACGTGGCCGCCCTGAGCGCCCGCCTCGACCAGGTCCTGGGCGATCCCGCCGCCGCCGCCATCGGCCGCAACGGTCGCCAGTCAGCGCTCGCGAGGTTTGCCCCCGCATCGGCCGCGCGCCGCTATGCGCAGCTCTATCGCGGCCTTCGGCCGGCGCGTGAAGCGTAGGCTCTTCCTCGTCGCACAGCTCCTCGTTGCCGCCGCGCTGCTCTGGTTCGCCGGGGGAAAGATCGTCGGCCAGTGGCACGCCGCCCGCGCCGCCGGGTTCGGGTTCCAGCCGCGGTGGTCCCTCATCGTGGCGTCGACGCTGCCGGTGCTCGCCGCCTACGCCGTGCTGATCGCCACCTGGCGCCTCACGGTGCAGGGATGGGGATCCACGCTGACCTTTGCCGACGCCACCCGCATCTGGTTCGTCTCCAACCTGGGCCGGTACGTCCCCGGCAAGGTCTGGCAGATCGGAGCCATGGGGATGCTCGCGCAGCGGGTCGGTGTCTCCCCGGTCGTGGCCACCGGCTCCGCCGTCATCGTGAACGTGGTCAACCTGCTGGCCGGCGTCGCCGTCGTCGCGGTCACCGGCGCCGGCCTGCTGCAGCGTCCCGCCATCGTGATCGGCGTCGCCGCCGTGGCAGGAATCGCCGTGCTCGCCGCCCCGAGAACGGTTCCGGTTGTCGTGCGCCTCCTGCGCTGGCTGACGGGCCGGGAGCTGCCGCTTCCCGAGTTTCCCGCCCGGCCCATCTGGATCGCAGCGCTGACGTCGATGGCGGCCTGGGTACTCTACGGCCTCGCCTTTCGCCTCTTCGCGGCGGGCGTCTCGCTCGACACCACCGGCGCGACCGGATCGTACATTGCAGTCTTCACGGCCTCGTACCTCATCGGCTACGTTACCGTGTTCGCGCCCGGCGGAGCCGTCGTGCGCGAGGCGGCGCTCATCGGGTTTCTCGCACAGCTGCACCTCGCGTCAGGGGGCGCGGGGGTCCTGATCGCCGTGACGTCCCGACTCTGGCTGACCGTGCTCGAAGTCCTCCCTGGCGCGGCATTTCTGTTGCACCGATCGCGGCGCTCCGGCCACCCCAAACCGCTCGGGAATGCCCGACACGACTGACACCGCAGAGATCTCGACGTCGCTCGACTCGCGCCGCTCCCTCGCGATGGCGGCGCTGGCGTACGCGATCGCCACCCTCGCGCTCGGCTATCCCGCGCTCCTCGGGAAGTTCCTCGTCAGTCCGCTCAGTGATCAGTACAAGGCAGGCTATGCGTTCCGGGAATTTGCCGCCGCCACACTCCGGCAGACCGGCCACTTTCCCCTGTGGAACCCGTACATCTTCGGCGGCCTGCCATACGTGGCCGCGATGCACGGCGACATCTTCTACCCCACGTTCCTGCTGCGCATGGTGCTTCCGACCGACGTGGCGATGACGTGGGGGTTCATCATCCACGTCTTCCTCGCCGGCCTGTTCACCTACGCATTCCTCCGGGCGCTCGGACTCGGCTTCTACGGCGCGCTCATCGGCGGACTCGCGTACATGGTCGGGGGAAACGTCGCCGCGCTCGTCTCGCCGGGGCACGACGGAAAGCTGTTCATCTCGGCGCTCCTGCCGCTCGCCCTCCTCCTCGTGCTGCGCCTGGTGCGCGACGGAAAGCCGTGGGCATTCGGCGCGCTCTCCGTCGTGATCGGGCTCGCGGTACTGACGCCGCATCCACAACTGCTCCAGTACCTGCTGCTCGTCACCGGGGCGTTCGCCGTCTTCGTGGCCACGGCCGACGTCGGGGCAGGGAAGCTCTCGCGCCCGGTGGCACTGCGCCGCCTTGGCCTCGCGGTCGGCGCCGTCGTCATTGGTGGCCTCATCGGAGCCATCCAGTTCCTCCCCGTGAAGTCGTACGTGCCGTGGTCGCCGAGGGCGGGCGGCGCGGGATGGGACCATGCCATCTCGTTCTCGCTGCCCCCCGAGGAGATGATCAACTTCTACCTCCCGCAGTTCTCGGGCATCCTGACGAGCTACTGGGGGCGCAACCGGATCCACCTGCACAGCGAGTACATAGGCGTCGCGGTCCTGATCCTCGCCGGCCTCGCGTTTGCCCGCTCATGGAGCGCTCCGCAGCGCCGCGTGATCTGGTTCTGGGCAGGAACGCTCGTCGTCGCCCTGCTCTGGTCGCTGGGTGGCTTCACGCCGTTCTACCACCTCGTGTACGCCATCGTCCCGGGCACGAAGTTCTTCCGCGCGCCCAGCACCATGCTTTACGTGGTGTCCTTCTGCACGGCCTGCCTGGCGGGATTCGGCGTGGAGCGCGCGTTGCAGCGCGACATCAGCACGCGGTACCTCATCGGATGGGGCATCGTAGCCGTCCTCGTCCTCGTGCTCGCATCCTCGGGCGCGCTGACCAACCTGGCGGCGTCCATCGCGGGGCCCGACGCCGCCGACCTGGCACGGGCGAACGATGCCGCCATTCGCATGGGCGCGCTGCGCTCCACGCTGTTCGC
This sequence comes from uncultured Gemmatimonadaceae bacterium, assembly GCA_963761075.1. Lineage (GTDB taxonomy): Bacteria > Gemmatimonadota > Gemmatimonadetes > Gemmatimonadales > Gemmatimonadaceae > CAVXFN01. The sequence goes on along the minus strand of CAVXFN010000004.1, from coordinate 2,648,310 downwards.
CGTCCTGGCGCTGGCGATGCTGTTCCTGCTTGGAACGAAGCGCCTCGGGCGTGACGTTGCGGGACTGCTCCTCGCCGCCCTCGTCGTCGTCGACCTCTGGTCGGTCGAGAAGACCTATTGGATGTTCTCTCCGGCCGCCGCCGAGATATTCGCGGCCGACTCAGCCATCGACTACATCCTGAAGCAGCCGGACCCCGGGCGCGTCCTCCCGCTCCAGCTGGAGCAGACGACGCGGATCCTGGATCCATTCCTGCGCGAGGATGGCCTGATGGTGCATCGCATCCGGAATGTCCTCGGCTATCACGGCAACGAGCTTCGGGCGGTACGAGGAGCTTGGGGATTTCCCGTCGTGGCAGCAGGCGATCACCAACCCCAACCTCTGGCAGCTTTTCAACGTCCACTTCATCCTCACCGACGCCCCGGACCTGGGGGTCCCCAGCATGAAGCGGGTTGTAGGCCCGGTGACCAACGCCGCGGGCACCACGGTCTATCTCTTCGAGTTGCCCGAGAAGTACCCCGCCGCCTGGGTGACGCCGGTGATCGCCAAGCTGCCCGATGAGCAGGCTCGGGCCGCGGTCCTCGATCCGCGATTCGACATCCGTCGAGCCGCACTGTTCGACACGGCGGCGGCGGTGCAGGGACAGGAGATCAGGTCGCTTCCAGACACGCTGCCCATTCATGCCGCCGTCTCCCGGTACGATCCCGGCGCCATCGACATCGCCCTCGATGCGCCGGCGCCCGCAGGTTCGGCCCTGATGGTCAGCGAGAACTTCTATCCCGGCTGGGAGGCGAGGGCGGACGGGAAGCCGGCAGCGATCGGGCGCGCCGACATGGTCCTGATCGGGGTCGCACTGCCCGAGGGCGCCAGGAACGTCACGTTGCGCTTCAGCAGTGCGCCGTACCAGACCGGACGCATGGTGACGCTCATCGCCCTGCTGGCCGCCTTTCTCGCGTGGGGAGGAGGGGCACTGCTCGGTCGCCGCACTCATGCCTGAACGGGCACTCATAATCATCCCGACGTACAATGAGCGGGAGAACATTTCTTCCATCATCGACGACGTCCTGGGTCGGGATCCGCGGCTCGAGATCCTCGTCGTCGACGACGGGTCCCCCGATGGTACCGGCCAGATCGTCGAGGAACGCTCCCGGAGCGAAGCCCGCGTCCATGTGCTGCACCGGGAGAAGAAGCTCGGGTTGGGGACGGCCTACGTCGCGGGCTTTCGCTGGGCGCTCGAGCGCGACTACGAGTACGTCTTCGAGATGGACGCCGATTTCTCCCACGACCCGGCGCACATTCCGGAGTTCCTGAAGCGAATCGAGTCCGCCGATCTGGTGCTCGGGTCGCGCTATCAGGGCGGGAGGGTCTCGGTGGTAAACTGGCCGGTCGGGCGGCTGCTCCTCAGCTACTTCGCCAACGTCTACGCCCGCATCGTGACCGGTCTTCCAGTCTACGACGCTACCGGCGGCTACAAGTGCTTCCGTCGGAAAGCACTTGAAGCAATCGACCTAAACGACGTCAAATCAAATGGATACGCGTTTCAGATCGAAATGAGCTTCAGGGCGTGGAAGAAGGGCATGCGAATCGTCGAGATCCCCATCGTGTTCGTCGACCGCACCGAGGGCGAGAGCAAGATGTCGAAGCGCATCGTGCGAGAGGCGGTCTGGATGGTCTGGCGCCTCCGCTGGTGGTCCATCACTCGTCAGGTCTGACAATGGCAGCACTTCCACGGCGCCGTTTCTGGAAGATGACGGGGTCCGGAAACGACTTCGTCTTCTTCGACGCCAGGACCGAACCGGCAGGCGTGCTCGAGTCTCCGTCCGCCATTTCCGCCGTGTGCGATCGACGGCTCGGGATTGGGGCGGACGGCGTCGTCTTCCTTGAACGCGACGCTGCGGCAGCGTTTTCGATCCGGTATTTCAACAGGGATGGGTCGCTGGCCGAGCTCTGCGGCAATGCGTCCTTGTGCTCAGTCTCGCTCGCCAGCGACCTCGGCATCGTCCAGCGCGGTGCGGACTTTCAGTTGGGAACGAGCTCAGGCCCGCTCACAGGACGTCTGGGCAGCGCTGGTCCCGAGATTGACACAGCGCCCGTCTCCGAGCAGCAGCCGCGCTTTGACACGTCCCGGGTCACGGGAGAGGAGCGAATCGGATACGCCAGGGTCGGGGTGCCGCATCTGGTCGTATTGTGCGCCGACGTGGAGGAAGTCGACGTGATGGGCCGCGGGAGCGAACTCCGGCACCTCCCGGCGCTGCCTGCGGGCGCCAATGCGAATTTCGTCGCCAGGTCCGCGGGTGAGAGTTGGACCGTCAGGACCTTCGAGCGTGGCGTCGAGGAGGAGACCCTTGCCTGCGGCACCGGCGCCGTGGCGACAGCCGCGATGCTTGCCAGCTGGTCAGTAGCGGGAAGTCCGGTAACGATCAGGACGCGCTCGGGATCGGACCTCACGGTCAGCTTCAGGACCGTGAACGGGCTTTCCGTGCCCAGCCTTCAGGGAGAGGGGCGAATCGTCTTCGAGGGGGCGATCCGGGATATCTGGATGCGCAGCTGAACCGGCGCCTGAACGCCGGGGAAGGGAGAAGCAGCTTGCCCAGATCCACTGTCGTGAGTGGGCGGCTCGACCACCTCTCCCGTGCGCTCGCCCCGGAGTTGCGGAGGATGCCGCCGGTCCGTTCGAGCCGACGTAAATCCAGCGCTCAAGCTTTCCACGTCTGTGCAGACGCCCGGCGAAGACTTCCTAACCCATTTTTCGCCAAATACTTGCAGGAATGCTCGAGCCCCTGAGTCCGGCAGCCACTGGCCAGTTCTCCACCAAGCTAGTTTACATAACCTTGATTATGCGTAATCCTGTCGACGCTCGAAGAGAAGGCCGGGTGGATCCCCCGGCCTCACACCTTGTCAGCACCAATCGATCACTCTGACCGAAAGTGCTAGCCTTTCGAGACAGGCTTCGCCTCCAACTCACCAATACGCACCCGCGCCTCGCCCGCCATCGAGCTCGCGTCGTCTGAAGCCAACTCCTTCCACAGGCCGAGGGCCTTCGTCGTGTCCCCAGCCGCCTCGTACGAACGGGCCGCCTCGGCCTTCATGTTCGACTTCTCTGTCTCGTCGATTGCCGTCTCGGAGGCCTTCTGGTACTCCGCGGCCGCTTCCGCGGCCTTCCCGGACTGCTCCAGCCCGCCCGCCATCACCGAATGGAAGGCGGTCTCGAATGGACCCATGCTCCCGGCCTCCCTGAGGACCTTGAGGCCGTCGTCCACCTTGTTCTGCTCGAAGAGCACCTGGGCCAGCAGCAGGCGACCCTGAAGCGCCGCATTCGTGCCCGAGTACCGATCGACGAGCCGCTGCAGGTCGGACTGCGCGAGGCCGAGGTTTCCGGAGACGAAGACCCGCTGTGCGTCGCCAAGCGCCTGGCTCGCATTCGTCTCCTTCTTCTCCACCGAGGCGCGCCAGAGCCAGGTCCCCCCGGCGACGACGAGAACGATAATGGCGCCGATCGCCAGGTCCCGCACGTGCGTACTCAGCCACTCGGCGATCGTTTCGGAGCGGTCCTCGGGGGCGACAGCCGCGGCAGATCCTGTCTTTGTCATTGAAGGAGATTCGTGGGCGCTGGCAGGACGGAACCGCTCAATTTACACCGTCTGCCGCCCATCGCGCGATGCCCCCTTCAGTGCCCCTGGCGTGACTCGAACACGCGGCCAACGGTTTAGGAAACCGCTGCTCTATCCTCTGAGCTACAGGGGCTATTCCGCAGGGAATGTACGCAGCCCGTTGAGCCCCGGTAAACGGCGGGCTGCCGCCTGGGAGCGTCGGGTCAGTAAACGATCAGGCTCACCACGGTGCGTCCCTCCAGCCGCTCCAGGCCGGCGAGAAACCCCAGGCGCATCAGGAACGAGCACCCGACCACCGTACCTCCCAGGCGCTCGATCAGCCGACACGTGGCCGCCGCCGTCCCGCCCGTGGCAAGCACGTCGTCCACCACGAGAACCCGTGAGCCCGTCGGGAGCGCGTCGATATGCATCTCGAGCGCATCCGTTCCGTATTCGAGTTCGTACTCCTCGCGCTCGGCGCGAAACGGCAGCTTCCCACGCTTTCGGACGGGCACGACCCCTGCCCCCAACGCCTGGGCGACAGGCCCGCCAAAGAGGAAGCCCCGGCTCTCGATCGACGCCACGTGCGTCACGCGTTCCGACGCGAACGGGGCGCCGAGGGCCGCGCAGGCCTCGGAGAACATCCCGGGATCGCCCAGCAGCGGCGTGATGTCCTTGAAGACGATGCCCGGTTTCGGGTAGTCCGGGATGTCGCGGATTCCGCTGCGAAGACGGGCTTCCCGTCCCCCGTCGGCCGTGCTCGTCAATGTCATCGAAGGATGGCGAAGGGTGACTCCAGGTCGTCGTGCGGAGGCGGATCCAGGGGCATCACGTCGACGACGCGCGCCCCGGGCGGACCGACACGAACGGCGGACAACAGCGACTCGATCGACGCCGCCTCTCCACCCGCGGCGACTTCGACGGCTCCATGCTCGAGATTCCGGACCCAGCCCGAAAGCCGCAGCTCGCGCGCGCGTTCACGAACGAACCAGCGAAAGCCGACCCCCTGTACGCGGCCCGTGATTTCGACCCGGATGACCCTCACATGGCGGGATTCTAGTCGCTTTCTCCGAGGAGTGCACTGAGCACCGCCGCGAGCGTGGCCGCGTCATTGCGCGCCTGCCTCGCGTCGCTGACCGGAATCTCGCCCTGCCGAACGCGTGCGGCGAGCGACTCCAGCACATCGGCAATGCGCTCCCTGCCCTGGTCACCAGACGCACGGTGCGCGACAGAGACGGTCGGGTCGGCGTCCTGGGCGGACATTGCAGGCGACTCGTCGGGCTCGTCCGATGACGCACCGTCATCCCGTTTGGCCCCCGCAACTCCGATGCTGCGGACGCCGATGTCGTCGCGCGAATCGCCTCGATCCCCGGCCGGAGACCCCGTCGACGCCTGTTCCTCGAACGCCGTCGCCTCCATCTCCGGAAACGCGGTGGCCGTCGGCATGCGCTCCCATTCCTGCAGTTCGAATCGCCGTAGTTCGCCGTCCAGCTGCGCCTGGATCGCATTCAGCTCAAGTTCGTCCGGAACGCGCGGGTCGACCGCGTCACCGACGTGATCCGACGCCCCGTCACCCTCGAGACTCCAGGGCTCGTGCGGGGAAAGGCCGGAGCCATCCACCGCACCGGGCCACGACTCCATCGGGCCCTCGAGCAGCTGTTCGACAGTCTCGTCGCTTTCGGCCCGGGCGTCGTTCGATTCCACCGCGGGGACCGCGTCCGCCTGCGCCGGAGCCGTGGCGTCGCTGGCAGAGGGGCCGTCCGAAGCGGCCTCCCAGTCAGGTTCCCAGGCTTCCCCCTCGGCCGGATCCGCTTCGGGTTGCTCGAGCGCGCCGGCGGATGCCTGCGGGTACTGCGCCCCCGCCAGATCGACGTCGCGGCTCCGCTCGGCGTCCCACGTCACGCGCCCGGTGGCGTCATCGGGCGACGCGAGTTCCGCCGCGGGGACATCGGCGTCCGCCGTCGCAGCGTCGTTGATCGCTGGCGCGCTCTCGGTCGCGGAAGCGTCGGATACCGGATCACCGTCCCATGCGCTCGACTCCGGGAGACTCGCTGGCGTATCCCAGGCATACTCGGACACATCCTGGAACGCCTGCAAGTCCTCGCCCGCGACGCCGGATTCCGGCAACGGCGCCCGCGACGAGGCAACATCGGTGACTGCCTCGGAGAGGTCCGTCGGAGCCTCGACCGTCGTTGCATCGGCGTCGGCATCCACGATCTCCTCGCTCACCGGCGCATGCATGGGGGCGGGCCAGGATTCCGTGGTGTGGCCGGAGATCGACTCGAGCTCCGCCTCGGGGGCCGACTCGGGCGGTGCATCGGTCGCATCCTCGACGGCGACGAGCCGCGGCGTTGCCCACGGGCGCACGGTGGGCGCAGGACTGTTCATCGCACCGGGAAGACGCTGCCCGGTTGAGAAAGGCCGCGCGCCGACATTCGGGTTCGCCGCCGGCGGGACTGGCGATGTCGGAGCGTCTTCGGCGCGCACTTGCGGGCCGGCAAACGGACGGGAGCCGAGTCTCGGGCGGGACGGCTTGGTGTGGAGGTGGCTGAAGTCGGCCATGCGACGGCTCCGGTCTTGGATGGTGCTGCGGAGCCGTGGGACCGGGGCCTATTCGCCCCAGCCGTGTGCCCCCACGAGCGGGACGAACCTGACCGGCGCGATGTCACGGCGCTCGAAGGTGTCGCCGTGCCGCGTCACCATGACGAGCATCTGCCGCTCGCGATCACCCAGCGGGAGCACCATTCTCCCCCCCTCGGAGAGCTGCTCGGCCAGTGGCCGCGGCACGTCAGGCGCGGCGGCGCTCACCAGGATTGCGGCGTACGGTGCGAACTCCCGCCAGCCGAGCGTTCCGTCACCAAGAAGGAGTGACACATTTGGCACGGCGCACTCACGAATCGTTGCCCGCGCGCGCTCGAGCAGCTCCGGCATCCGCTCCACCGAGAAGACCTGTGCCGCAAGATAGGACAGCAGCACCGTCTGGTATCCGGATCCCGTTCCGATTTCGAGGACCCGCTCGTGCCCGGTGAGCGACAGCGACTGCAGGTACCGTGCGTGCACCGTGGGCTGCGAGATGGTCTGCCCGCTGCCGATCGGCAGCGCGCTGTCCTCGTAGGCCCGGTGCGCGACGCCGGTGGGAACGAAGCGATGCCGCGGCGTCATTTCGAACGCGCGAAGCACGGCCAGGTCGGCGATCCCTGCGCCCTGCAACAGCTCGACGAGGCGCCGGCGCGCCCCACGGTACTCCGGGACTACGGATTCCGCCACCAGGACTCCGAGTTCTCGAGCAGGTCGGCGTGTGTCAGGTCGAGATGGAGTGGTGTGACCGAGATGTACCCGTGGCGAATCGCGAGGAAGTCCGAGTCCTCGCTTCCCTGCCACGAAATTTCTCCACCGCCAATCCAGAAGATCTCGCGACCCCAGGGATCGTGCATCGGCTGGATCGAGTTGGAGTAGACCCGCCGTCCCAGTCGCGTCAGCCGCACGCCCTTGATGTCGCGAGACGTCACCGGCGGCAGGTTGATGTTGAACAGCGTGTCGGCGGGAAACGCCGGGAGTGTCGTCAGGTGACGCAGGAGCGGCACCAGCACGTCGACCTGCTCATCGAGTCGCGAGATGTCGGCGCGGAGGTCGCCACCGGCGAAGGAAATCGCGACGGACGGGATGCCGAGCGAGAGGCCTTCCATGGCAGCCGCTACCGTGCCCGAGTACAGCACGTCCTCACCCATGTTCTGCCCGTGGTTGATGCCGCTCAGCACGAAGTCGGGGCGCGCGGGCATGAGCGCCTCCACCGCCAGCATCACGCAGTCGGTCGGCGTTCCGTCCACCTGGTACCGCTGCTCGGCCCGCTTGATGGGGCGCAGCGGATGGTGCAGCGTGAGCGAGTGGCTGGTGGCGCTTTGCTCCCGGTCCGGCGCCACCACGGTCACGTCACCGATCTGCGTCGCGGCCCGAATGAGGCACTCCAGGCCGTGCGCGAGGATGCCGTCGTCGTTGGTGCAGAGAACCCGCACTATGCGTCCTCCCCGCCTTCCTCCGCGGGCACCGGGTCGGAACCATCGAGGACGCGCAGTGCGCCCTCGAGGCGCCGCTCGAGCTCCACCAGCGTCTCCACCGAAAGCGCTTCCCGCGCCTCGGCGCGCAGCGTGCCTCCCTTGCGGTGCTCGTCGATCTTCTGTCGCGCGCCGTCGATGGTGTACTTCTCCGTGTACAGCAGGTGCTTCACGAGGAGGATCAACTCGATCTCCTTTCGCTGGTACACGCGGTTTCCCGAACGATTCTTGGCCGGGTTGAGGAACCGGAACTGGCTCTCCCAGTAGCGCAACACGTGCGGCTTCAGGTCGGTCAGCTCGCAGACCTCCCCGATCGAGAAGAACTCCTGCACGGACTCGTCGGTCATTCGTCGCGCTCCGCGCGCAGCTCGCGCGTCATGAGGTCGGTGATCGCCTGCCGTGGGCTCTGTCCCTCGAACAGCACCCGGTGCACGCCGCGCACGATCGGCATCTCCACGCCGGCGCGGGTGGCCAGCGCCAGTGCGTTGGCGGTGTTGCGCACGCCCTCGGCCACGCTGTCGAGGCCGGCCAGCACGCTCTCCAGCGTCCGCCCCCGCCCCACTTCCACCCCCACCGCGCGGTTGCGGGAGAGCGCCCCGGTGCACGTCAGCACCAGGTCGCCGACGCCCGCCAGCCCGGCGAACGTCGCCGCCTGCGCGCCTAACGCCACGCCCAGCCGCGTCATCTCGGTGAGCCCGCGGGTGATCAGCGCGGCGCGGGAGTTGAGGCCGAGATCGAGTCCCTCGGCGATGCCGGTGGCCACTGCCATGACGTTCTTGAGCGCCCCGGCCAGCTCCACGCCAGTCACGTCGTCGTTCGTGTACACGCGGAACGTCGGCGAGCTGAAGGCCCGCTGCACCGCCGCCGAGGCCTCCACCGCCGTCGACGCCGCCACCACCGCGGTCGGCTGCCCGCGGGCCACCTCCAGGGCGAAACTTGGTCCCGACATCGCCACCGTCGGCCGCCCCGGGAGCTCGGCGGCCACCACGGACGTCATCAGCTCCAGCGTCTCGGGCTCGATTCCCTTCGTGGCCACCGCCAGGATCGCGGTGCGAGACACCGCATCGCGGCCGGAGCGCACTACCTCGCGCAACACGTGAGACGGCGTCACGAAGACCGCCAGCTCCGCGCCGCGAAGCGCCCCGGGCAGCGAGGCCTCCGCGTGTACCCCCGAGTGGATGGGCACGCCGGGAAGAAAGCGGGCGTTCAGGTGCGCGCGATTCACCTGCGCCACGACGTCGGCCTCGAGGGCCCAGAGTTGTGTCTCGTGGCCCTGCCGGGACAGCAGGTCCGCCAGCGCCGTACCCCAGGCGCCGCCGCCAACGACCGTGCAGCGCATCAGGTCGCGTGCCTCCGTCCGAACCGGGGCTCCTCGCCCCGGCGGAGCCGTCCGAGGTTCGACCGGTGCGCCCAGACCACGAAGGCACACACCGCGACCGCCACCGGTGTCAGTGGGTCGCGGGCGCCCCGCGTTGCGACGACCGCCACGGGAAGCGCGAGCGCGCCCGAGATTGATGCCACCGACATGAAGCGCGTCGCCAGCAGCGCCACCACGAAGACCGCGAGGGCCGCGCCAAAGGCCGTCGGCGCAAGCGCCGCGAACACGCCCGCGGCGGTGGCGACTCCTTTCCCTCCACCTTGCCAGAGCAGGAAGACCGGGCGCACGTGGCCAACGATCGCCGCGATCCCGCACGCGATCGCCAGCGCATCGGTCGTCGTCCCGGCGATGAGGTGCGGCAGGACGAGCACCGAGAGCGTCCCCTTGGCGGCGTCGAGCAGCAACACCGCAATGGCCGCCGGCGCTCCCAGCAGCCGGTAGACGTTCGTCGCGCCCAGGTTTCCCGACCCGTGCTCCCGAAGGTCGATGCCTTTCACCAGACGCCCGGCAAGGTACGCCCACGGAATGGAACCGAGCACGTAGGCCGCGACCACCGCGAGTACCTCTCGCCTCACGCGGCACGCTTCCGAAGCAGGATGCGCACGGGATTGCCGCGGAATCCCCACGACTCGCGAAATCCGTTGTGCAGGAACCGGAGGTAGTGCTCCTCCACCAGGTCGGGCCGGTTGCCGAACACGGCGAACGTCGGAGGCGCAACGCTGACCTGGGTGGCGTACAGCAACCGCACGTCGCGACCCGCCGCCTGTCCCGGCTGTCGTCGTGCGATCAGCTCGTTCAGCCGGATGTTCACCTCGGAGGTGTCGATGCGCTTGACGCGCTCAGTCGCCACCTCGAGCACCAGGTCGAGGGCCGGGGTGACCCGTTGTCCGGTCTTCGCCGACGCGAACAGGAAGGGTACGAACGCCAGGTACGGCGCCTTCTCGCGGCACTGCTTCTCGAAGTGCGCCGCCGTGTTCGTCTCCTTTTCGACAAGGTCCCACTTGTTCACCACCACGATCAGTCCGCGACCGTTCTCCCACGCCATCGACGCGATACGCAGGTCCTGGTTGTGCAGTCCCTCGGTGGCGTCGATCAGCAGCAGGCAGATGTCCGAGCGCTCGATGGCACGCTTCGTTCGCAGCATCGAGTAGAACTCGACGCCGTCGGCGGACTGCGCCTGTCGCCGCAAGCCGGCGGTGTCCACGAAGACGAGATGGCGACCGTGCGTCCGGATCGACGCGTCGATCGCATCACGCGTCGTGCCGGCCACTTCGGAGACGACGAGCCGATCCTCCCCGATCAGCCGGTTCACAAACGACGACTTGCCGACATTCGGCCGGCCGATCACCGCCACCCGGATCGCATCCTCGTCATCCTCGTCGGACGCCGGGATCCGCTCGGCGATGGCGTCGAGCAGGTCGCCCGACTGCGTGCCGTTCATCGCCGACACCGGATACGGGTCCCCGGCGCCCAGCGAATAGAACTCGTACCATCCCGTATCCTGCGCGTTGTCGACCTTGTTGACGACAACGAGGGACGGCTTCCCCGACGTCCGCAGCATGTCGGCCACGCGGGCGTCTATCGGATGCGGCCCCGACCGTGCGTCCGCCACAAGCAGCAGCAGGTCCGCCTCGGCGATCGCCTGGGCCACCTGTCGCCGGATCGCGTTGTCCATTGCCGCGTGCGGATCGTCGGTGATGCCCCCGGTGTCGACGAGGTAGAACGACCGCCCCGCCCATTCCGTGCGCGCAAAGTGCCGGTCTCGCGTCGTGCCGGCGTCCTCGCTCACGATGGCGACGTGCTCGCCGATGAGGCGATTGAAGAGCGCCGACTTGCCCACATTGGGCCGGCCAACAAGGGCTACGACGGGAACCCTCATCGGGCGTCCCCCACCCGGCTCGCGGCGACGAGGCTACCCTCGTCCTCCAGCACGTCCACGAAGTCGTACGACGCCACGACAGGAACGGGCATGGCTTCTCGCAGCGACTCGAACGTGTCGTCGTCCAGGAACAGTCCGTCGTCGTTGATCGTCTCCGCCGGGATCATCGCGAGGTCGAGGTCGGCGCGTCCGGCGAGGGCGCGTCGCAGGTCGGCACCCGCGAGCAGCCCCGCCGTCGTCACGCCATCGCCGAAGAGCGAGTTCACCACTGGAATGACCTCGAACGAGGCGCCGGTGGCGCGCGTGATGTCCGCGAGAAGACCGGGCATCAGTGGCGCCATCGCCGTGCCGGTCACCACGCCGATCCGTCGGCCCGGCATTCGCGGCAGGCGCGAGACGCCCTCGGCGATTCGTCCGCGCAGGTTCGCCACCGCGCCGACGCCGTTCTCGATCTGCGCGAAGTCCTCGTAGGTCTCGGCTGCCGGAAGGGGCCGCTCCGCGAGCAGGTACAGCTCATCGGATCCGAAAACCCATCGGCAGCCGCGCGACTGCAGGGCGGCCGCTGAGCGCCGTTCGATCCTGTCGAGCAGCGCCCGGGCGATGTCCCGGTGCATCCGCTGGCCCGTGTACAGGTGATTGAACTGCGTCAGTCCTACCGGCACCACCGCCACCGAGAGCATGGCGTCATTGAGCTGCCACAGGTCCTCGAGCGACTGGTCCAGCACGTCCCCATCGTTGATGCCCGGCACGACGACGATCTGTCCGTGAAACCGGATGCCATGCCCTGACAACCGCTGCAGCTGGGCCAGAACGTCCGGCACTCGCGGATTGTTCAGCAGGACCCGGCGCACATCGAGTGCGGTGGCGTGCACCGACACGTACAGCGGTGAGAGCCGGTACTCGATGATCCGGCGCTCGTCCCGCTCCTTCAGGTTGGACAGCGTCGCGAAGTTCCCATAGGCGAACGAGAGGCGGTAGTCGTCGTCGCGGATGTAGAGATTTCGCCGCAACCCCTTGGGGAGTCCCTCGATAAAGCAGAACTCGCAGCGGTTGGCGCACCGTCGGACGCTCGGCGGCTCCAGTTCCACTCCGAACGGCTCACCCTCGGGGCGTTCGATGTCGAACTCGACGTCCCCGCTCCCCGGGACCCGCGCGAGCACGACGAACGCGTCGTCCGCGGTCAGGAATTCCCAGTCCAGGAAGTCGTCGATCTCGCGGCCGCCGACGGCCACCAATTCGGTTCCGGGACCGATGCCCAGCGAATCGGCGATCGAACCCGGTGAAACGCGAGCGACTCGGACCATGGCAGCACTTGGGGCGATCGTCGCGCGATCCTGCTCGCGACGCGGTTCCCCCAGGGTGAATTGGACGGAATCTGTGAGGTCAGGGGCTCAACCAAATTAGCAGCGGCATAGCGCGATATCAATGAACCAGAACGACTTTGGGCGCCACACTTCACCGAGAGCATGAAAAGGGCGGCAGCGCCCGTAGACGATGCCGCCCTGTTCGCCCTGCCGTGGAGAACTCTATTGCGGGAACGGAGCGTACTTGAAGGCCACGATTCCGGGCTTGTCCGTCACCTCGACACGGAACGACTTGGAGCCCTTCGCCTCGACGCTGTCGACCGGGACTTCACGACTGTCCAGCACCGTGCCGCTGGCGTCCATGAAGTCGATCTTCAGCGCGTAGCTCTTCGGCTGGTCGCTGCGGTTCTCGATCGAGCCCGCCAAGGTGTGATGTCCCTTGTCGCGGCTGTCGTGGCTGAAGACGTTGAACGAGACCCGGACCGTCGCATCGGAGTAGCGGCTGTACGCCTTGAACAGGGAGTCGTTCGCGGCTTGCCACGCGGCATCGGCCACCGGATCCTTCTTGGCGTCCGCGGCGGGCTTCAGCGCCTTCGCGCGCGCCTGGTAGTAGCGCGCCCAGAGCTGGTAGTTGTCCGGGTTCTCCGGGTCGATCGCGATGAGCCGGTTCAGGACCGCCGGCATCTTGTCGGTCTCGCCGAGGTTGTCGTATACCGCCGCCAGGTTGAACAGGCCGTCGCGCGAATACGGGTTCTTCTTCAACCCCTCCTCGAAGAGCTTCGCCGCCGACTCGTTCAGCTCTGCGCGCGACGCGCCCACCCCGGCCTCGAACAGCTGCATGTCGGTGTACTTGTCCGGACTCGACGACATGTCGTCGAAGAGCTTCCTGGCCGTCGCGGCATCGCCCGAGAGCAGCTGGGCCCGCGCCTCGGCCGACTGCGCCTGCACGTCGCCGGGGAATTCCTTGAGGTAATCCCCGAGGTACGCCACGACTTCCGACATCGCGTTCTTGCGGGCCTCGCCCTCGAGCTTCTCGCCCTCACTCGTCATCAGCGAGGCCACCAGCAGCGCGTTCGTCTTGCGCTCCTCCGTCAGCGACGTGTCGCCCTTCATCAGCTCCACCATCCGTCGGAACGACTTGATGGCGCCGGCGTTGTCGTCCTTCGTCTGCTGGGAGTTGCCGAGCACGTTGAGGGCGATATACGACAACGGGTAGTTGCCGTACACCTCGATGGCTCGACGCGCCACGGTCTCGGCGGAGTCGATGTTGTGCTCGTTGTAGGCATTCACCGCCAGGTTCACCAGCGGCGCATACGCCTTCCGTCGCACTTCCTCGGTCTCGCTCTGGCACGCGGTGTTCGTGCCGTCGACGGCGTCGAGTGCGGTATCGGCGGCCAGCACGAGGTCGACCATGCCGTCCGGATTGTCCGTGTACCCGACATCTCCACGACGCACCGACTGCGGCATGTCATCCAGCGCCGAGAGGTCGACGAGGACGCGGCCAAGGGCGAGGTTCCGTCCCGCCATGTTGCTCTCGAACCGCTTCATGTCCTTGGTGAGCAGTCCGACGGCGCGCGCGAGCGCCTTCTTCTTGTCCTCCGGCCGGCCGGCGAGCTCGGACGTGAGGGCCGCGTTCCACGCGTCCTTCACCTGCCCCGGCCGATTCAGGTCCACTGTGCATTCACCGCCTTGGGCGAGCGCGGTCGCCGCCGTAGCGGCGAGCATGAGCGCGACCAGGGGAGATTTGCGAAACGAAGTCATCAGCGTTCTCCTGGAGCTGTTGCGCGCGCCTCACACGCGCGGAAGTGGTACCCGAAGCGGCTCAAGCTCGTTCCGCCGCGGAGAGTGCCAGCGACGTCACGTCGCCGAGTGAACGGCCGGTCGCCAGCGACACGGCCTGAAGGTCATCGAACTCCGGTTTCGTCCGGTGCGCCCCATCGGGCAGCAGGGACACCTTGACCCGCACGTCGTGGCCAAGGACGCGAATGGTGCGCTCCTCGCGCGGCAGCGCGCGGCGCTCCACCGTGCTGCGCCGGATGCCGATCGTCGAGGTTGCGGCGAACAGGGCCTCCTCGAGCAGCGCGACGGCATCCGGCCGGCACAGCACCTCGAGGCGCGTGCCGACGCGCCCCTTCTTCATGTGCAGCGAAGTCGCCGACACGTCGAGCGCGCCCAGGCCACGCAGCGTCTCCGCCGCGCCCGCCAGGGCCTCCGCACTCATGTCATCGATGTCCGCCGCCAGCATGTGCAGTATCTCCACCGTCGAATCCGCATCCACCACCGCGTCCGCCACGACAACGCGCAGCGCGTTCGGACGTCCCGGCAATTCCCTTGTCCCCGCTCCATAACCGCTGTGACGCGGCACGAACGACGCCGGTGGCGGACCGCTCGACAGCACGCGAATGAGCGCTGCCCCAGTAGGCGTCACCAGCTCCCCCGAGCCGGCCGGACCCGGCCGCACGGGATGACCCTCGAGCAGCTTCAGCGTCGCCGGAGCCGGCACCGGCAACGTACCATGCGCCGCTTCCACGAATCCGTCCCCGAGCGAGATGGTCCCACAGTAAACGCGCGAGATGTCCAGTTCGCTCAGACCCCAGATGGCGCCGACGATGTCGAGGATGGCATCCACCGCACCGACCTCGTGCAGGTGCACCCGCTCCGGTGGAAGTCCATGGATTTCCCCCTCCACCGTGGCGATGGCCGTGAACGCCTCGTCCGCCAGTTCCTTGACGCGTGCCGGGGCCTCGGAGCGTGCCACGATCTCCCGGATCTGTCGCAGGTGGCGGCCATGGGGTTGTGGCGGAATGTCAAAATCCACCTTGCGACAGCCAATCCCGCTGCGCTGCACCGAGGCAATTCGCACCGTCACACCGTCGAGGCCGAGTCGCTCCGGCAGCCGACGCAACCAGGATTCGTCGAGACCGACGTCGACCAGCGCCCCGAGTGTCATGTCCCCGGAGATGCCGCTGAACGGTTCGAAAATCGCGACTCGCACAGCAGGTGAAGTTACACGTGAAGGGACGGCGTATGCCAGCCTATCCTGTTCGAATCACGCGCGATACGAGGCCCCACTTCCGGTATTGTAGACCACCACCTCGTCGTCGGCCCGGATCTCGCCGGATCGAACAAGCGACGCCGTGACGGAAAGGGCGCAGCCCCCCTCAGGAGCCGCATCGATCCCGCTCGCGGACGCCAGCTGGAGCGTGGCCGCCCGGATGTCCTCCTCGCTCGCCGCCCCCGCGGAGCCGCCGCTCTCCTTTATGGCTCGGAGCACAAGGCGGTCCCCAAGCGGACCGGGAACTCGCAGTCCGGCGGCATGCGTGACTGGATTCTCCCAGGGCGTCGCCCTGTCGGCGCCGGCCCGGAAGGCGCGAACAAGCGGCGCACATCCCGATGCCTGCGCCACCACCACCCGCGGAAGCCGAGTGTCCGGCGGGATCCATCCCCAATCCCGCATCTCGCCGAACGCCTTCCACATCCCGATCACGCCTTCTCCACCTCCGGTCGGGTACACGACGACGTCCGGCAGACGCCAGTCGAGCTGCTCCGCCAGTTCGAGCCCCAGGCTCTTGTTTCCCTCTGCGCGGTACGGCTCGCGTAGGGTGGCGACGTTGAAGTACCCGCTCTCCTTGGCGAACTCGACAGAGAGACGACCCGCGTCCCCGATGTGCCCGTCCACGGTCACCAGCTCGACCCCCATGGCCCGAATCATCTCCAGGATGGGGCGCGGTGTCGTTGCCGGGGCGAAGACGCGCACAGGCACTCCCGCGGCCGCCCCGTAGGCGGCCAACGCCGCCCCGGCATTGCCCGCGGTCGGCACGGTGAGCCCCGGGACGCCCCGCGCCTTCGCGCGTGTCACCGCAGCACTCAATCCGCGCGCCTTGAACGACGCGGTGGGATTGACGGCCTCGTCCTTCACGTGCAGGCGCCTCACGCCGATCTCCGACGCAAGCCCTGGCAGCTCGATGAGCGGCGTCATGCCCTCACCGAGGGACACCGGCACCTCGAGTCCCGAGATCGGCAGGGCTGCGGAGTAGCGCCACATGTCCCATCTCGGCAGGATCGCGTCGCGTCCCGGCGGCGGAGACGTGTATCTGGCGAGGAATGGCTGATTGCAGTGGGGACAGAGACCGACAGGCGCATCCTGCGCCTCGGCCTTGCCGCACACCGAACATTCGAGTGTCCAGGTCGTCACGACGGGTTGGCTCACGTGTTGGCGGTTGCGGTGGAGTCCGGCGACGGCGACCCGGGCGCCGGGGACTCCGGCGACGAGGACCCGGGCGATGGACCGCGATGGGACCCGGGCGCCGGCGCGTCGGCATTCGGCGCGCCACCTTGCACCGCATGCAGGGCGACGGGCGCCAGCGCCGCAAGTAGTCGTCGGGCGCCGGCAAGAGAGAATCCGGGAAGCGACGCAATCTCCTCAGGAGTGGCCTGACAGACGGCGTCGAGACTGCCAAACCGCTGGAGCAGCGCCCGACGCTTTGCCGGACCGATTCCGGGAACCTCGAGCAGGCGGGATGCGATCGTCCGCTCCTTGCGTTGCTTCCGGTTGAAGCTCACTGCGAATCGATGTGCCTCGTCGCGCGCCTGTTGCAGCAGGCGAAGCGCCGGTGCACGCCTGGACAGCCGCAACGACTCGCTGCGCCCCGGCAGGAAAACCTCCTCGTCGCGCTTGGCGAGGCTCACGATCGGCCGTTCCCCCTCCCCGAGCTCCGCCAGCGCGCCGCGAGCGGCCGACAGCTGTCCCTTGCCGCCGTCGATCAAGATCAGGTCGGGCAGCGGGCGCTTCTCCTCCAGCCGGCGGCGGACGTACCGGCGGACGACCTCGGCCATGGACGCGAAATCGTCGGTGCCCTCGACGGTCTTCACCTTGAACTTGCGGTACTCCGCGCGCCTGGGGCGGCCATTCTCGAACCAGACACAGGAACCGACGGTATCGGTGCCGTGCGAAGTGGAGACGTCGAAGCAGACCAGGCTGCGCGGCACGACCTTGAGGCCCAGTTCGCGCTGCAACTCGTACACGGGACTCGTCGCCCGCTCCTCCGCTTCGGAGGACGCGAGCTTGAAGTCCTCCATCAGGTGGCGGGCATTCTGCTCGGCGAGGTCGACGAGTTCGCGCCGGGGACCGCGCTGCGGCACCCGCACCCGGGTCGATGCCATCGATTCCTCCAGCAGCTGCCGATCCTCGAATTCCACCGGGACGAGCAGCTCGGGGGCTCGCTCCGCGGACTGTGCGTAGCTCCCAGCGAGGAAGGCGGTCAGGATCGAGGAGTCCGGTTCACCCTCCACGTGCTGAAGAAAGCGCTGGTCGCGGGCGACGAGACGCCCACCCCGGACCCGGAGGATCACGACGCAGGCGTCGTCGCCGTCCCGCGCGAAGCCCACGATGTCACGGTCCCCGCCGTCCACCTGCAGGACCGCGGTCGGCTCTTCCATCCGCTCGAGGTGGAGGAGCGCGTCCCGCATCTCGGCTGCCCGCTCGAAGTCCAGCGCAGCGGAAGCATCATGCATCCGCTCGCGCACCCGGCGCACGACCTCATCGGTGCGTCCCTCGAGAAACAGCACCACCTCGTCGATCATTCCCCGGTAGTCGGCTTCCGCCTGCAATCCCACGCACGGCGCCTTGCAGCGCCCGATGTGATAGTCGAGACAGGCGCGCTCGGGTGCCTCGTCGGGCAGGGCGTAGTGACAGGAGCGCACGGTGAAGATGCGCCGGACGACGTTGAGGGCGCGCCGCATCGCGCCGACGTCCGTATATGGGCCGAAGTAGCGCGACCCGTCGCTCTCGAACAGCCGCGTCACGAGCACCCGCGGGAAGGGCTCCTGCACCGTGACCTTGATGTACGGATACGACTTGTCGTCGCGCAGTTGGATGTTGAAGCGCGGACGGTACTCCTTGATCAGCGTGTTCTCGAGGATCAGGGCGTGCGCCTCGGAGGGCACGACGATGGTCTCCAGGTCCTCGACGAGGCGCACCAGTGCCATCGTCTTCAGGCTCCCGGCGTGATCCGAGCCGAAGTAGCTGCGGACCCGGGAGCGGAGCGACTTCGCCTTGCCAACGTACAGGACGCGCCCTGCCGCATCCTTCCAGAGGTAGACGCCGGGCGTGTCGGGGAGATGCAGGAGTTGCGAGGCGACCGCCTCGGGGATGGGACGCGCGGGCATGTCTCCAATCTACCGGGGCTGGCAACCGCGCTGCCGAGACGCGCTCAGCGGGCCCGTCGGAAGACCCGACGTCGCAGCTCGTTCGCCTCGGGAATCCCGAGCCGCCACGTGAACACCCAGTACACC
This sequence comes from uncultured Gemmatimonadaceae bacterium, assembly GCA_963761075.1. Taxonomy (GTDB): domain Bacteria; phylum Gemmatimonadota; class Gemmatimonadetes; order Gemmatimonadales; family Gemmatimonadaceae; genus CAVXFN01. The sequence goes on along the minus strand of CAVXFN010000004.1, from coordinate 2,629,815 downwards.
ATGCCGAAGAGCCCGAGGACGAGCGCCGCGCGCACCAGCGCCGGGGCGCCCGCGTTCAGTCGGCCGGCGGCGTAGGCCACGCCCCCGGCCAGCACCGCGCCGGACCAGAGCACGGCCAGGTGCCGGCGGGGTACCGTGACGTGGCCGATCCGCCCGCCCAGTGCGCGGCGCAGCATCAGGAACTCGACCCAGCCGGCGAAGCCCGAGGCCACGGTGATACCGGCCACGCCCCATTGCGGGTCGACCCCGAGCAGCCGCGGACCCAGCAGCGACAGCGACGCCCCGAGGGCCGTCGACAGGACGACCCGGATGAGCGCGAACCGCAGCGGCGTCCGCGCGTCCCGCATCGCGTAGAACGCCGACGAGTACAGCCTGCCTAACGTTCGGGCCACCAGGCCGACCGATGCCCCGGCGAGCGCGGCCCACACCAGCCGCGCCTGTTCGGGGCCGAACTGCCCGCCCCGGTAGATCAGGTTGCCGATCGCGTCGCCGATGATCAGGAACGCCGCCGCCGACGGCACCACGAAGAACGCGATGCGCCGCAGCCCGGCGTCGAGGCGTCCTCGCAGGGCGTCGGCCACCTCGTGGTCCGCTCCCGCGAACCCGGACATCGCGGGAAGCTCGGCCGCCGAGACCGACATCCCGAACAGGCTCACCGGCAGCATGTACAGCAGCTGTGCGTACGCCAGCGTCGCCAGCGCCCCCTGCCCGAGCAGCGAGGCGATGCTGGCGTCCACGAGTCCGCTGATCTGCGACACCCCCCGGCCGATGAAGATCGGGACGAAGTTCCGCACCACGGTGCGGACGTCCGGCGACCGGGACAGCCAGCGGAAGCGCAGCCCGCCGAGATACCGGAGCACCAGCGGGAGCTGCACGCCGAACTGCAGCAGGCTCCCCGCGACCGAGCCCCAGGCCAGCCAGTACACGAGCCGCTCCTGCCCGGAGCGCCCCCCGAAGAACAGCAGGGTGGCGATCATCGCCACGTTCCAGAACACCTGCGAGACGTACGAGAGGAAGAACCGGCCGTGGGTGTTGAGCACGCCCAGGCTCCACGCCGACAGCACGAAGATCGCCGCGCCCGGGAAGAGCACGCGCACCAGCTGCGTGATGAGGGCCCGCTTCGCCGGGCCATAGCCCGGACCCAGCAGGGCGGCGAGTTCCGGCGCCAGCGCGATGCCGAGCAGCACGAACACCGCCATCGCCACGATGAGCAGCGACAGCACCGCCGCGGCGACGTCGCGACGCCCTTCTTCGTCGCGGCGGCCGTGCAGCCCCGCGTACACCGGGATGAAGGACGCCGAGAGCACGCCCTCGCCGAACAGGTTCTGGAGGATGTTGGGGATGCGGAACGCGGCCGTGAACGCATCCGCGGCGTCCGAGGTCCCCAGGTAGTGTGCGAAGACGCGCTGCCTGACGAGACCGAAGATCCGGCTGAGGAAGATGCCGGCCGCCACGAGAAACGCGGCGCGTCCCGCGGTCGGCATGTCCTCGCCCGTGGAGCGCGCGGGAGCGTCGACCGACGATGCGCTCATGGCGGCGGGCGCACGGTCAGCCGCCGGTCAGGTCGCGCGCGTGCCCCATCGCCGCCTCGCGCATGCGATCGAGCAGGCCGAGCCCATGGCGGGAGAGCGTGGGAACCAGGTTCATCGCGCGCTCCTGCCGCACCCCGCCGGGATACAGGGCGCCGCGCAGCGTGCCGAGGTCCTGCATCGCGCGATCGCCGCGTCGCTTCACGGCCGCTGTGATGCGACGTTCCAGCCGCGCCAGCCGCCAGGCCACGCCGCGCTCCATGCCGTCGACAACCTCGTGGGCTACGAGCCCGCCGGCCTCGTCGAGCGCGCCCCGGAGCGATGCCGCGCGCGCCGCCACGAGCTCGCGAAGCGCAGCGAACTCGGTCGACACCGCCGCCGGCCACTCGGCACGCGCAAACCGCGTCTCGATCGCGTGCGGGTCGGCAAAGTCGTCCGGCGTCACCCCGTACCGCTCGAGCAGGGACGCGATATGCGGCTCGATCAACGTCGTGCTCCAGCGGGGCACTGGCAGCGGGCGCGGGCGCCCGAGCGCGTCCGCCACGGCGCTCGACTGCGCGAAGTAGGCGATTTCGCCCGGCCCCGCCACGTACGCGACCGTCGGGACGAGGGCGCGCTCCACGACCGGGCGCAGGAGGACGTTCGGCGCCAGCTCGCCTGGCAACGCCGAGCGGATGATCTCCGAGGCCAGCTCGTGCGAGACCCGCTGGCGGCGTGGACCGCTCCGGTGAAAGACGAGCGTCCGCCCCTCCACCTCACTCACCTGCGGCTCCAGCCCGGCCGCGACGATCTCCTCGTGGCGCGCGTGGAGGCCCTCCCGGATCGAGTCCCGACGCTCCAGCGCCTGAATCAGGCACGGATGTGCCGCGCGACTGAGCGCTGGGTGCGCCGCATCGAGCACCGTGATCCCCAGCGGCTGCAGGAGTGCGCGCAGCAGGCCGACGTAGGCAGTGCCAATGGTCACGCCGTCCCCGTAGGACCGCCGAACGGCGTCGAGGGCACGCGCATCGGCCACCGAACCGCACGCCCGCTCGAGACGCTCCAGCGCCGGCGCAATGTCCCCCAGGGGAACGTCGGCAAGCCGGATGCCGTCCGTCGGCTCTCCCGCGAGCGCGAGTCGCTCGGCGCCACCCGGCACCGGCACCATCGTCCACGCGGCCTCGAGGAAATCCGCATCGTCCGTCGCCGCCCAGAACAGTGGGGCTACAGGGATCCCGGCGCTCGCCTCGAGCGCATCGGCCAGAGCCAACGCGCTCACCGCCTTGACCCAGGTGTAGGCGGGGCCACCGAACAGTCCCGGCTGCTGTCCGGTAGTGACCACCACACCGCCCTCGCGCACCACCCGCTCGATCCGGGCGGCAGCGGGGCCTCCCGGGGCGCAGGCGGCCTCGACGCGGCTCCACCAGGCCTCGTCCACCGAACCGCGTGTCTCTTCCGCGAGAGCCCGCCAGTGGTCTGGCGTTGGCGGGCGACGCGGATACCAGTCCGGCGGAGTGCCACCACCTTGCGCGAGGCGCGAGAGCGGTGAGCCACCCAGGGGCTGGCTCACGATCCGGACGTCCGCTCCCGTGGTGGTCAACATCGCGTGCGCTGTGCCAATGCGCGGCGACGGCGGTCCCCGACTGAAGTGTCAGCCGGCAAGGGATGGCGCGCAGGGCTCGGCGTGGAGGCGATGGCGGTCACGGAGAACGGTGCGGGTCACGGCGCGAAGTCATGCGGCTCGACGGCACGCGCGCGCCCCGGGCCGGCGCCCCTAATCTCACTCCACGCATGGGGCGCGCGGGAGGCCAACCACGCTGATTCCTCCCCGGCGCGCTCACTTGTGGTACGGCTCTCCCCGGACGATCGTCCCCGCGCGATACAGCTGTTCGGCCAGGACGAGCCGGGCCAGCTCGTGCTGCAGCGTCCAGGGCGCGAGCGACAGCACCCGCTCCGCCCGTTGGCGCACCGACGCATCGAGCCCCCAGGCCCCGCCAAGCACGAACGAAACCTCCTGGGCGCGCTCGCGAAGCTGCTGCAGCCATCGCGCGAACTCCTCGGAGGTCATCGACTCGCCCCGCTCGTCGCAGACGATGACCGGTCCCGGTCCGAGGCGCCGGAGGATCTCGGCGCCTTCCGCCGCGCGAACGGCGCCCGGCGCGCGATTTCCCCGGCTTCCTTCGCGCAACTCCAGGACCTCCATGGGCCAGTAGCGCGCGGCGCGGCGCTCCCAGTCGGCGATCGCCTGCGCGATGGACGGGTCGCGCGGACGACCGATCGAGACGATCCTGAACTTCATGCCCTGTGACGGCGAAGGCGGCGCCGGAGGCGCCGCCTTCGCGTGGGCCGCGGGAGCGGGCCGGCGCCAGCCGGCTCCGTTCCACGGAGGCCGTCACGCATAAATGCCGCGCAGCCGGTGCACGGTCGCCACCCGGCTGATCGAGAGCATATACGCCGCCGTGCGCATGTTCACCTTGTGCTGCCGCGAGAGTTCCAGCACGTCGCGGAAGCCGCTGGTCATGATGTCGCGCAGGCGCTCGTTTACCACGTCCTCGCTCCAGAAGTACCCGCCGCGATCCTGCACCCACTCGAAGTAGGACACGGTGACGCCCCCGGCGTTCGCCAGGATGTCGGGGATCACGAAGATGCCCTTCTCGTCGAGGATGGCGTCGGCGGCCGCGGTCGTCGGGCCGTTCGCTCCCTCGCAGATGATCTTGGCCTTCACCTTCGGGGCGTTCTTCGTCGTGATGACGTTCTCGAGCGCGGCGGGCACCAGCACGTCGACGTCGAGCAGGAGCAGGTCCTCGTTCGAGATGTGGTCGCCCTTGGGATATCCCTCGAGCGTCTTGTTGTGTCGCACGTACGCCAGCACGTCATCGACGTCGAGGCCGGCGGGATTGTGGATGCCTCCTGTCCGGTCCGACACCGCGACGATCCGGCATCCCTCCTGCGCGAGCAATTGCGCCGTGACCGAGCCGACGTTCCCGAATCCCTGCACGGCCACCGTCGTCCCCTTCACGTTCATGCCGAGATACGCGAGCGCCTCGCGGGTGACGAACATGCAGCCGCGCCCGGTTGCCTCACGCCGGCCGAGCGACCCGCCCATCTCCACCGGCTTCCCGGTGACGACCGACGTCGTCGTGTGACCGACGTGCATGGAGTACGTGTCCATGATCCAGGCCATCACGCGCTCGTTCGTGTTCACGTCGGGCGCCGGGACGTCGGAGTCCGGGCCAAGCGTGGCGATGATGCCCGCGGTGTAGCGTCGCGTCAGGCGCTCCAGTTCCCCGGCACTCATCTTCAGCGGGTCGCACACCACGCCGCCCTTGGCGCCGCCGAAGGGGACGTTGACGACGGCACACTTCCACGTCATCCAGGCCGCCAGCGCCGTCACCTCGTCGAGCGTCACGTTGAGGTCGAAGCGGATACCGCCCTTGGCCGGGCCACGCGAGGTGTTGTACAACACGCGAATGCCGGTGAAGACCTCGATCTCACCGTTGTCCATCATCGTCGGGCAGGCAACGATGATCTGCTTCTCGGGCTTCCGCAGCACCTTGTAGAGCCCGGGTTCCAGGTCGAGCAGTTCCGCCGCGCGATCGAAACGCGACATCATCGCCTCGAACGGGTTCTCCTCATTGAGGAAATGGTCCTTGTCTGGCTGGACGATCGCGTTGGTGGGGAGCCGGAGTTCCGTGAGCATGTGTGATGGGTGATCGCCGGATCCGTGCGGACCCGTGATTAACGGTTCAATGATTCCCGCGCCAGGAGAACCCGCTGCAGGAGGGCCCCGACACGATCGAGTCCCTCCTCGACCTCGAAGCGCTGTGAAACATACCACAAGGCTGGTCCGCGGCGAGGCCACAGCGAGCGCAGCTTCACTGCGTCCTTCAACGTGCAGACGCACACGTCGCGCGATCGGGCACGCGCAACCACCCGGTCCACGTCGATGGCGGTGTACCGATGATGATCGGGATAGGCCATCGGGGCGGCGTCGGCACCCGCCTGACGAAGCTGTGCGGAAAAGGACGAGGGGTCGGCCACGCCGCTCACCGCCAGCACCCGCTTCCCGGCAAGCTCCGACAGCGCGTGACGCGCCCCCGTCACGACATCGTGTGCGCCATCGGGGACGATCGCCGCCGTCGCCCCCGCGCCCGCCGCCGTCCAGCGTGCCAGCTCGCCGAGGAGCCCGGACGATGCCTCGGCCGACACCGCCTTCCTCGTGACGATGAGGAGCGTGCTGCGACGCAGCGACGAGAGGGGCTCGCGCCATGGGCCGCGCGGCAGGACGCGGACGGCCGACGTCCACTGGTCAGCGCTGACGAGCACGACGTCCTCGGACCGGCGCAGCCGGCGGTGCTGGAAGGCGTCGTCAAGCACCGCCACATCGCATCCCTGCTCGCGCGCGCTGTCGATGCCACGCAGGCGATCGGGATTCGCGATCACCGGGACGTCGGGGTTCAGCGTGCGGTGCACCTCGGGCTCGTCGTCACCCACCCCCCGCATCACGATCGCGGGGCGGGCGCCCCGACGCCGCAGCTCGGCCGCGAACCACGCCGCCGCCGGCGTCTTCCCGGTACCGCCCACCGAGAGGTTTCCTACGCTCACCGCCGGCAGCGACGGCTCGGCCCGGTGGAACAGCCCGCGGTCGTAGGCCGAGTTGCGCACCGACACGCCCAGCCGGTAGAGGCCGGCGAGCGGAAGCAGGGCGACCCGCGTCGCCCGCGCCACGGCATCGTCACCGAACCAGATGCGCGGCACCACGCTCATCGGTCGTCGTTAGGTTCGCCGGTGAGCGCGTCCAGCAGGGCACCAAAGTGCGGCGCCTGGGCCTCGACCGCCGCCACCGAGTCACCAACGACCCGCTGCGCCGGGGAGTAGTGGATCATGACCCTGGCAAATGGCTTCGGGATCAGGTGCCGGTCCCAGCTCCGCGCCCGCCACGCCCGGTTCGCGCTGACGCGGATCGCGATCACGGGACGACCGGCGCGCCAGGCGGCAATGAGCGCGCCCGGCGAGAACCCGTGCCGCGGGCCGCGCGGGCCATCCGGCGTCACCACCACCGCCTTTCCGTCGCGCAGCAGCCGCAGCATCTCGCGCAGGGCCCGGGAGCCGCCGCGCGAACTCGAACCGCGCACCGTGCCGAATCCCAGGGCGCGCACGACGCGCGCGATGAGCTCACCGTCCGCGTGCGTGCTGATGAGGGGCCAGAAGGGCAGCCCGCGATGACACCACGTGATTGGCAGGATCTCGCCATGCCAGAAGACCACCACGAACGACTCCTGGCGCGCAAGCATGGCGTCGAAGTCGCCCGGCCCGCGTCGATGCACCCGCCACGTCGAGCCCAGCAGGCGGAGCAGCAGCGTGCCCACACCCGAGAGCACCGCGACGCGCATCCGGCGCGCCCGCGTCTCCTCGCGGTCGCTCACGCCGCAAGCGCCGAGATCATCCCGGCGACGCGTGCCGACGCGCCCGGTTCGCCGAGTCGCGACCGCACGTCGCCGAGGCCCGCGATCATGGTGCGGTATGCGTCGCTCGAGGAATCGAACAGCGGCGCCAGGGCATCGGCGACGGATGCCGGACGGAGCGCGTCCTGCACGAACTCGCGGGCCACCTGGCGTCCGGCCACCACGTTGACGAGGCCGATGTGCGGGATCGTCACCAGGCGTCGCGCCAGCGCGTGGGTCCATCGGCTCGTGCGGTAGGCGACGACGAGCGGACACCCGGCGACGGCGGCTTCGAGGGTCGTTGTTCCGCTCTTGCACAGGGCGGCAGTCGCCGCCCGCAGCAGCAGCAGCGACGATTCGTGCACCTGCGGATACGGACAGAGCCCAGGGTCCAGGGAGATCCCGGGGGCCGCCGACACCAGCACGCGCAGTCCGGGGATGCGTGCCTCGAGCAGCCGCGCCGTCGCGATGAAGTCGGCCGCGTGCCGCGCGATCTCCTGCTGTCGGCTGCCCGGAAAGAGCGCCAGCAACGGTGCGTCCGGCGGCAGTCCGAGCCGCCGGCGCGCCTCGGCCCGCTCCGGGAGCCTGGCGGCGCGCTCGAGCAACGGATGCCCGACGAAGGTGGCGTCGATGCCGTGCTCGCGCAGCAGCGCCTCCTCGAACGGCAGGATGACGGCGGCCCGCGTGATGAGGCGCGCCAGCTTCGGCAGTCGTCCCGCTCCCCAGGCCCACACCTGCGGGGTGATGTAGTAGACGACCGGCACCCCGGCCCGCCGCGCGACCGCCGCGAGTCGCATGTTGAAGCCGGGATAGTCGATGACGACAAGTACCGCCACCGATCCCGAGCGGAGCCGGGTCTCGAGCGTCTTCAGCAGGCGCCAGTGGTGCGGAATCGTCCGGAGGACCTCGACGAATCCCATGACCGCCATCGTGTCGCTGCGCTCGACGAGATCGACGCCGGCGCGCTCCATCCGCTCGCCGCCGACCCCGGTCAGGCCAAGGTCTGGTCGCAACGCGTGTAATGCCTCGGCGAGTCCTGCCGCGTGAAGGTCGCCCGACGCTTCACCGGCCACGATCATGACGTCACGCACGAACGATTCCCGCGGCACCGGAGACGGACGGCAGCGTGCGCTCGATCTCGCGCTGGATGCGCATGGCCACCGCCAGCGCCTCGCGGCCCGCCTCGCCCGGCACCTGGACAGGGCCGCGCCCCTGCACCGCCGCGATGAAGCTCTCGAACTCCAGCCGGAGCGGCTCGGCCTCCGGCGCGCTCAAAGGCACCCGCTCCACGAACGCCTCCAGTGCCAGCGGCGCCTTGGCCAGCGTCGCCAGATCTATGTCGCCGCGCAGGCGGTAGAACTCGCCGTCGCCACGCGCGAGATCAAGTGAGAGGTATCCGCTTTGCTGGAAGATCCGCAGCTTTCGCATGCGATCGCGCGACACCCGGCTCGCGGTGATGTTCGCCACGGCGCCCGAGGCGAACGTCAGCCTGGCGTTGGCGATGTCCACGAACGGCGTCAGCACCGGAACGCCGACAGCGGTCACGTCCGCCACGCTCCCGCCGACGAGTGTCAGGATCAGGTCGATGTCGTGGATCATCAGGTCGAGCACGACCGCCACGTCGGTGCCCCGCGGATTGAACGGCGCCAGACGGTCACTCTCGACGAATCGCGGCGCGTCCACGAACGGCATCGCGGCGCGGATGGCTCGGTTGAAACGCTCCACGTGGCCCGTCTGGATCAGGGCGCCGCTGCGCCGCGCCTCGGCGAGCAGGGCGTCGGCCTCGTCGAGCGAGGCCGTCAGCGGCTTCTCGATGAGCAGGTGCCGCCCACGCTGCAGTGCCTGGTGCGCCACCGCGTGGTGTGCCGGCGTCGGCACCACGACCGTCAGCGCATCGCAGGCGTCGATGAGGTCCCCGCATCGCTCGAACGCGCGCACGCCGAGTTCCGACGCCACCTGCGCCGCCCGATCGGCCCGGGCCTCGTGGAAGCCGACGAACTGCGCACCCGGGAGGTCGCGCAGGATGCGGACGTGATGGTAGCCCAGCGCCCCCGCGCCGACGACACCGATCCGTACCGGCTGCGACGTCAAATGATGGTCCCCCGTTCGGTGTCCTCGAGGAAGTGGAGGAAATGCTCGACCTCGGGAAGTGGCTGCAGTTCGGTCCGGGCGCGCTCCATGGCCTGCGACACGTTGAGCCCGGAGCGGAAGAACAGTCGGTAGGCGCGCTTCAGCTCGCGGATCACCGCGTCCTCGAATCCGCTCCGCTGCAGTCCGATGCTGTTGAGTCCGTACAACTTCACGGGATTGCCGACCGCCTTGAGGTATGGCGGGACGTCCTTCGCGACCCGGGAGCATCCGCCGACAAAGGCGTGACAGCCGATCTTCACGAACTGGTGGACCGCCACCAGCCCCGAGAGGATCGCCCGATCCTCGATGGTCACGTGGCCGGCGAGCTGCGTGGCATTCGAGATGATGACGCCATCGCCAATGTGGCAATCGTGCGCGAGGTGGACGTACGACATCAGGAAGCACCCCTTGCCCACGGTCGTCCGGTACGACTGGCTCGTGCCCCGGTTCACGGTGGAATACTCGCGGATGCGCGTGCCCTCGCCGACCTCCACCCACGTCTCCTCGCCCTTGAACTTGAGGTCCTGCGGGTCACCGCCAAGCACGCTGCCGACCCCGATGCGCACGTCGCGGGCAAGCCGGACGTTCCGCTCGAGCACCGCCCTCGCCTCGACGATGCACTCGTCGCCGACCTCGCAGGACTCACCGATGATCGCGTACGGGCCCACCTGGACACCGCTGCCAAGGGTGGCCTTCGGCGACACCAGCGCCGTCGGATGGATAGTCGTCGTCATCGGATGAATGGTCGTCGTCATAGGTCGCGCAGCATGGCCGCCATCTCCGCCTCGGCGACCACCTTCCCCTCCACGCGGGCCACGCCCTTCATGCGGCATACGGTCCCGCGCACCTGCAGGACCTCGAGCTCGAAGCGCAACTGGTCGCCCGGCCGCACGGGCTTGCGCCACTTCACGTTGTCCAGCGACGTGAAGTACACGACCTTCGACTCCGGATCGTGCACGCCTCCCATGAGCAGCATCCCGCCGACCTGTGCCATGGCCTCGATGATAAGCACGCCAGGCATCACCGGGTGTCCGGGAAAGTGCCCCTGGAAGAAGGGCTCATTGATGGTGACATTCTTGATCCCCACCACCCGCCGACCTTCCTCGTATTCGAGGATCCGGTCCACGAGCAGAAACGGATAGCGGTGCGGCAGGGTCCGCATGATCTCTTCGATCTCGATCACTCTCTTCTCCTCCGCCGCGCGCCGGACCATCTCGCGCACCAGCGTCACGGTTCCTCGGTGACTCGGGCGGTGCGCCTCGATGCGCGCCCGCACCCGTTTGCCTGCCAGGGCAAGATCTCCGACGCAGTCGAGCGCCTTGTGCCGCACGAACTCGTCCGGCCATCGCAGCGCGTTCCCGACGATTCCCCCCTCATCCAACAGGATCGCATTGTCTGTCGAGCCGCCCTTGATGAGCCCTCGTCGGCGCAACGCTTCCACCTCGTGGGCAAAGCCAAAGGTGCGAGCCCCCGCCAGCTCCCGAACGAACGACTCCGGGGTCACCACCCAGTGCCCGCGCTGCCGCCCCACCAGCCGGTGGCTGAAGTCGATGTCGACTTCCAGCTCGAGCGCCTTCGCCGGCGACACCCGATACACCGACTCGCCATCCCGATGCTCGAACGTCGAGGTGACCGTCAGATACTCCGCCCGCCCCCCCGACGGCGCAACTCCGGCCCCCTGCAGGGCCTCGAAATACGGGGCCGCGCTCCCGTCCAGGATGGGCGGCTCGGGCGCGCTCATCTCGATCAGGAGGTCGTCGATGCCCAGTCCGGAGACGGCCGCCAGGACGTGCTCCACGGTGTGCAGGGCCGACGCGCCCTCGCCGAGCTGCGTCCGGCGCTCGCTCAACACGGCAACGTCGACGTGCGCCGGGGTGCGCGCAGCGACGCCCTGGACGTCGCTTCGGATGAAGACCACGCCAGTGCCGGCCGGCGCCGGCCGGAAGACGATGCGACAGGGAAACCCCAGGTGAAGCCCGATGCCCTCCAATGCCGCTTCGCGCTGGATTGTCCGGCGGACGTCGTTCACTCGCGCTCCAGCATTCGTTCCAGGCGTTTCATGAGCCCGGCAAGCTTCAGCAACGCCGCCGACGCCCGCAAGGACTCGCGATGCGGTCGTGCCGGATAGCCGGACCACGTCTCGCCCGCCGGAATGTCACCGAAGACCCCCGCCTGCGCCGCAAGTCGGGCGCCATCGCCGATGGTGAGGTGCCCACTCACTCCCACCTGGCCCGCGAGGACGCAGCCGTCGCCGATCCGGACGGAACCCGCCACCCCCACCTGCGACATGATGAGGCATAACCGACCGACCTTCACGTTGTGCCCGAGCTGCACGAGATTGTCGATCTTCGTCCCGGCGCCCACGATGGTGTCGTCGATGCTGCCGCGGTCGATCGTCGTGTTGGCGCCGATCTCGACGTCCTCCTCGATGAGGCATCGGCCTACGTGCGGGATCTTCTGGTGGGCGCCGTCCTTGAACACGTAGCCGTATCCGTCGCATCCGATACGCGCCCCGGAATGCACGACCACGCGCGCCCCGACGACGGTGCCGGAATACAGCGTCACATTCGGGTAGAGGTGCACGTCGTCGCCCACGACGACCCCTGCCCCGACGGTCACCCCAGCGTCCAGGGTCACCCGGTCGCCGAGGCTCGCACCGTCGCCGATCACCACGTGCGGCCCGAGCGCGGCTTCGCCGCCAATTCGGGCACTGCGCCCAATCTGGACCGTCGGGTGGACGCCCGGTACGCGCGCCGGAACGCGGTAGAGAAGCGGGAGGATCTGCAGCACCGCTTCCTGCGGCCTTGCGACAATTACCCTGGCCCTGGGGGTGCCAGCGACGTCGGCGAGGTCGGGCGACACCAGCACCACCTCGGCCGCCCCCTGGGCGAGGAGCGAGGCGTACTTGGCGCTGGCCAGGAAGGTGAGTTCCCCGGCTCCCGCCCGATCGATGGGGGCGATGCGCGACACCACGGCGTCGCCTGCCCCGACCAACTCGCCACCGACAGCGGCCGCAATATCGGCAGCGGTGAGAGTGCGCGCACCCTCACCGCTGGACGTCTGCTCAGGACGGCCGCCCGGCCGAGTCACCGCGTCGGTGACTGGGGAGGCTTCTTGATGCCCGCCGGCGTCGGCTTCTTGGGACCCGCCGCAGAGGTATCGGTCTTCTGCACCGTGACCGGAACGGGCTTCAGGCGCGCCACGACACGCTCGGTGATGTCGAGGTTCTTGTCCGCCGCCACGATTGAGCTCGGATCCGCACCGACATCGAAGATGAAGGTGTACCCGTCCTCGGCGCGAATCTTGTCGAGCACTTCGCGGATCTGGTTCATGATCGGCTGCACCAGCTCGAACTGTCGCTGCTGCACCTTGTCGTCGTACTCGGTCGCCCGCTGCTGGAATTCCGTCTGCTTCGCGCCAATGACCTTCTCCCGCTGCTGCCGCTGGTCCGCCGTCAGCGTCGGCTGCGCCTTCTGGTACGCATCGATCATGCCCTGAAGCGAATCCTGCATCTTCTGCACATTCGCCATGATCGCCGCCCGTTCCTTGTTGAACTGATCCTGCGCCTCGGCCGCGCCTGGCGCCCGCTGCAGGATCACGCGCGAGTCGACGTAGGCGAACTTCGGCGCCGGCGTGGCGCCCTGAGCAAGCAGCTGGGGCCCAGACGCAACAAGCGCGAAGAGCGCGGGCCGTATCGCTCTACGGAGAGATGGCATGGGGTACTCCACGATGGGATTGAGGGTGAGTCGGTTTCCAGGACGGCACGTCTGAACCCGCCCTCCTGCGTCGGTGGCGACCAGCGAGTCGATGAACCTAGAAGAGCTGCCCAAACCTGAAATGTAACTGCCACTTCGGCGCGCGCAGCCCGGCGTCGTTCAGCCGGTCGAGGCCGTAGGCGTAGTCGAGCCCCAGGGGACCCAGGGGGCTCACGATCGACGCACCGATGCCCACCCCACGGAACAAGCGGGTCGGGTCGATCTCGCGGGCGCGGCGCCAGACGTTGCCGGCGTCGTAGAACATGTCGACGTACAGGGACTGGTTCATGCGCAGCCCCAGCTCGGCGGTCGTCGAGAAAAAGGCCTTCCCGAACGAGGTCCGCTGCGCGTTGTACGCATTGGTGCCCGTCACGTATCCGTCAGGCGTGATCGAGAATTCCTCGTACCCGCGGAGGCGCTCGCCGTACTGCACGCCGCCCATGGCGAATTCCTGCGAGTAGAAGAAGGGGCCTGTATTGCCGAAGACGGCGCCCGCCCGGGACGAGATACCAGCCACGAGCACCATCGGCGACTTCCCCGGGCCCCGATCCCCGATCTCAGCCAGGGGGGCGTAGGCGCTCAGGTCCGTCGTGTAGCGCTGGAACGACGCGCTCCCGCCCAGCGGCCCGCCCGTGAACGTCGCTGCGATCGACTGCATCGTGCCCGACGTCGGGAAGGGGGTCCCAAACCTGGTGTCGCGGGTAAAGGTGAGCCCCATCGACGATCGGATCGATCGCGTGCCGTACTGCGTTGCCACGGCTCCCAGCAGGCCGTTGTCGCCGTACTTCACCGATTCTCCACCGTAGGTGATGAAGAGGCGGGACCACGGATCCCACCGGATCGGCAACCCGATCTGCAACTGGGCGCCGAGGCTCAGGCTCCGTCCGAGATCGGCGATGTAGTAGCGCGACAGCCTCCGATAGAGCGTGACCGTACCCGAGATCATCGACTGGCGGATCCGCGGGTCCGTGTACGTCAGGTTGAAGTCGTTCAGGTACTTCCCGAACTGCCACTGCAGCGAACCACGCTTGCACTGGCCGAAGAGGTTGGGCTGGTCCAGTCCGATGAACCCACCGATGCCGGTGCCCTGCCCCATCGACGCTCCAAAATTCACGTTGCCCGTTCGCTTCTCCTTCACGTGGAAGATCACGTCGACGTCGCCTTGCTCGTTCGCCTGGTGCGTGTCCGGCGGCGGCAAGGGCGTCTCGAAGAAACCGAGCTGGCTGATGCTCTGCCAGCTCTTGATGAGACGGTCCTGGTTGAAGACGTCGCCGGGAAGAATCACCAGCTGGTCGCGAATGCACGACTCGCTCGTAAAGTCGTTCCCGACGATGTCGATGCGGTTGATGATGGCCGGCGTCTGCTCGTCGACTTCCCAGCGCAGGTCCACGTAGGAAACGGAGTCCTTGGAGACGTGTCGCTCCACCACCGGGCGCACGCTGGCATAGATGTAGCCGTCGTTGTTGTAGGCGGTGCGCACCTGGTTCGTGGCGTCGTCCCACTTCTCCTGATTGAACGCATCGAGCGGGACGGGAGAGCGACGGCGAATGAAGTCGGAGATGCGCGAGGCCAGCGGGCGCGACTGGTCCTCGAATGGATAGAACTGGTGGAGCTCCTCGTTCGAGAAGTGGCGGCTCCCGACAACCTCGAAGTCCCCCACGCGATACCGGGGGCCCTCGTCCACCTTGAGATCGAGCAGCGCCTTGCCGCGGGCGCGGTCGACGACAAGGGAATCCTGCTCCACGCGGAAGTCGAGGAATCCCCGGTCGGCAAACAGCTTGGGAATCCGGTCGGACAGGTCCGCACTGAGCACGTCATCACTCAGGTCGCCGCGCGTCCACCAGAAGAAGCCCTCGGGGCGCGTCTTCATGGCGTGGGCGATGTCCGTCGCCGGCACATGGCTGTTGCCTTGCACTCGCATGCCGGAGAGCGCCACGTGATGCCCTTCGTCCACGTGGAGGACCAGCTGGACATGCTCGCTGTCGACCCGCGTGGTATCGGCGCGAACGTGCGCGAGGTAGTAGCCGCTCTTCTCGTACGTGGAGTCGATCAGAAAGATCGACTTCGACACGGCTGCCGGATCCAGCGGCTTCTCCGTCGGGAGCGACAGGTGGTCGCGCACGGTCCGCTCGCTCAGCGCCTGCGTGCCCGTGATCTCGACGCCGGAGAGCAGCGGGCGCTCGTGGACCTTGATTGTGAGCAGGGCAAAGTCACCCGCCGGACTCAGCGCGCAGTCCAGGTCGACCGCGTCGAACTGTCCGGTCGAAAAGAGGTCTCGAATGGACTGCTGGATGAACCGGTAGCTGAGCGAGGCTCCTGGAATCAGACCGGACGTCTGCCGGATCGTGACCACGTTGACCCGGTGGTTGCCCTCGACCGCCACCGAATCCGGCGTGGCGCAGCGGCCCGTCACGGGGGACTGCGCGCCTAGGGCAAGCGGCCCCATGAGGGACGACAACGCCAAGGCGGGAAAGAGCTTCCGGAACATGGGCATAATATACACAGTGAGACCGGCCGGGTTCACATGAACCCGGCCGGTCGTTCGACACATGAACGACGGGTATGGCTTACCCGTTGGTGCTGGGGGACAGGACGCGGAATTCGAGCTTCGTGCCGTCGGCGGAAACGTCGATCTCGATTTCGTCGCCCTTCGAGAACTCGCCGAGCAGGATCTTCTCGGACAGCGGATCCTCCACGTAGCGCTGGATCGCGCGCTTGAGCGGACGGGCCCCATACTGCTCGTCGTATCCGTGCTTCACCAGGAACTCGGATGCCGCGTCGCTGAGCCGAACCGACAGCTCCTCCTCCGCGAGGCGCTTCCGGACATCCTGCAGCACGATCCCCACGATCTGGCGGATGTGCTCCCGCTGCAGCGGATGGAAGACGATGATGTCGTCGACACGATTGAGGAACTCCGGGTTGAACACGTGCTGGAGTTCCTCGCGCACCTTCTCGGCCATGCGCTCGAAGCTCGCCTTGAAGTCCGGCGCGGTGAAGCCGAGGGTCTTGTTCTTCGAGATGTCCTTGGCGCCGACGTTCGACGTCATGATGACCACGGTGTTCTTGAAGTCGATCACGCGACCGTAGTTGTCGGTCAGGTGACCCTCGTCGAGCACCTGCAGGAGGATGTTGAACACGTCCGGGTGCGCCTTCTCGATCTCGTCGAGCAGGACCACGCTGTACGGCTTGCGACGCACCGCCTTGGTCAGGGTACCCGAATCCTCGTACCCCACATAGCCTGGAGGCGCGCCGATGAGTCGGGACACGGAGAACTTCTCCATGTACTCGCTCATGTCGACCCGGATGAGGGACGACGGATCGGCGAACAGGAACCGCGCCAGGGCGCGCGCGAGCTCGGTCTTTCCCACGCCGGTGGGACCGCAGAACACGAACGAGCCGATGGGCCGCTTGGGGTCCTTCAGCCCCGCGCGACTGCGCCGGATCGAACGCGAGATGGCCTTGATGGCCTCGTCCTGCGCCACGACCGCCTCGTGGAGCTCCTCCTCCATGCGCAGCAACCGTGAACTCTCCGCTTCCTGCAGCCGGGTAACCGGGATGCCGGTCCAGCGGCTCACGATGAACGCGACGTTCTCCTCCGAAATCGACGGGCGGTGAGACTGACGTTGCCGCTCCCACTCCTCCTGCTTCTTCCGGATGTCACCCTGCAGCTCACGCTCGCGATCACGGAGCGAGGCCGCGCGCTCGAAGTTCTGGTCGCGTACGGATGTTTCCTTGTCGACATTCACCTTCTCCAGCTCTTCCTTCAGCTGGGCCACTTCCGGCGGCGGCACCTGTGCCGCCAGGCGCGCCCGCGCCCCGGCCTCGTCGATCACGTCGATCGCCTTGTCCGGCAGGAAGCGGTCGGTGATGTAGCGCTCCGACAGCTTGGCAGCCGCCACGAGCGAGTCGTCGGGAATGGTCACCCGATGGTGGTCCTCGTACTTCTTGCGAAGCCCGTGGAGGATGGCGACGGTCTCGTCGATCGACGGTGGATCGACGATCACCGTCTGGAAGCGGCGCTCCAGGGCCCCATCCTTCTCGATGTACTTGCGATACTCGTTGAGCGTGGAGGCACCCACGCACTGCAGTTCGCCGCGCGCCAGCGCCGGCTTCAGCATGTTGCTGGCGTCGATCGCGCCTTCCGCAGCACCGGCGCCCACCAGCGTGTGCAGCTCGTCGATGAACAGGATGACGTTCTTGTTCTGCGCGATCTCGTTCATGACGGCCTTGAGCCGCTCCTCGAACTGACCGCGATACTTGGTGCCGGCGATGACCGCCGCCATGTCGAGCGACAGGACGCGATGCTCGCGCAGGGCGTCGGGGCACTCGCCGTTCGCGATCAACTGGGCCAGGCCCTCGACGATGGCGGTCTTGCCGACGCCCGGTTCCCCGATCAGCACCGGGTTGTTCTTCTTGCGGCGCGTGAGGATCTCCATCACCCGCTCGATTTCCTTCTGGCGCCCGATGGTGGGATCGAGCTGTCCTTCGGCCGCGAGCATCGTGAGGTCGCGGCAGAAATGGTCGAGCGCCGGCGTCTTCGATTTCTTCTCGCCCTTGGGGGGCGCGGACGGGGCGGCGGCGGCACCCGCCGCGGGTGCCGCCGCGCCCTGCTGCGGCATCTCCGTGCCGAGCAGCCGCAGGGTCTCGGCGCGCGCCGCATCGAGGTTGACCCCGGCGTCGGTAAGCACCTGGGCGGCGATCCCCTTCTCCTCGCGCAGCAGCCCGAGGAGGAGGTGCTCCGTGCCCACGTAGGAGTGATTGAGCTCGCGCGCCTCGCTCATCGCCAGCTCGAGCACCTTCTTGGCGCGAGACGTATACGGAAGGTCGGGTCCGGTCGACTGTACCGCCTTACCCTTCTTGACGGTCTCCTCGATCTTCTGCTGGATCTCCTCGAGGTCGACGTTGAGGTTCTGCAGCACGGCGGCTGCGACCCCTTCGCCCTCCCGGATCAGGCCAAGGAGGATGTGCTCCGTTCCCACGTATTCGTGGTGGAGCCGCTGTGCCTCCTCCCGCGCCATCTGGAGGACCTTTCGAACCCGCTCGGTGAAGTTGTACCCGTTCATGACTCCCTCAATCGGGGCCCCGGTCGTCAGGTAACCGGGCCCACCTCAGCGGCGAGCGCCTGACGCACGAACCGCGCGCGTGCAATGTCGGTCTCGCTTTCCGTCAGCGCGCGCCCTTCGCCATACGAGAGGTGCGCCGACTGGCAGAAGATCAGGAGCTTGTTGAGCGTGTATACACTGAGCCCGGAGATCAGTTGCAGACCAACCGCCAACCGTACGCCGCTCAGCAGGTTCATTGCTTCGTCGAACGTGAGACTTCGTGCGTACCGCAGCGTCCCGTAGGCCCGCCACAGCTTGTCTTCGATAATATAGCCCGCGTCGCGCCAGAGGACGCGCCGTGCCTCGCGCTCCCGCTCGATCACGTGCTGGACGACCCTGGCCAGATGATCCGCCAGCTCCTCCTCCGATCGCCCCAGCGTCGTCTGGTTTGATATCTGGAAGAAGTTGCCCAGCACCTCGCTGCCCTCGCCGTACAGCCCACGATACGTGAGCCCCATCTGCTGCAGCCCCGTCAGCACCTTGCTGATTTCCTTCGTCAGCACCAGCCCCGGCAGGTGAATCAGGACCGACGCCCGCAGGCCGGTCCCGGTGTTCGTCGGACACGCCGTGAGGAACCCGAATTCGCGGTGGAAGGCATACGGCACCCGACTCCCCAGCTCCTGGTCCACCTTTTCGAGTCTCGACCAGGCATCCCCAACTCCGAACCCGGAACTCACCGCCTGGAGCCGAACGTGGTCCTCCTCGTTGATCATGATGCTCACGCCCTCTCCCACCATCACCGCCGCCCCACCGCGCGCCCCCGTCGGGGAATCGAACCCCGCAAGCTCCCTGCTGATAAGATGACGCTCATGGAGTAGCTGTCGGTCACTGACTTCCAGTTCATCCATGCGGAGCATCACCCCACCGGCCAGTCCCGAGACGACCGGAATCGCCTCGCGAACCTGCGACAGGATGCGCAACCGCTCCCCTTCCCGCGCCCGGCTGCTGAAGGCGTAGCCCTCCAGGTTCCGCGCCAGCCGAATGCGGGTTGAGAGCACGACGTCGGGGTGCTCCCCCGACGCGTCCAGCCAGCCCACGCCGCCGTCGGGGAGCAACGAGAGGTCGATCATTCTTCCAGCCCCTTGATCTGGTCACGCAAGGACGCGGCCAGCTCGAATTCCTCGTTGTCGACGGCCCGGCGCAGCCGCTCGCGCAGTTCGCCAAGTCCGCTCGCCTCATGCGTCTGTTCTGTCGGCGGTGGCTCGTAGGCGCGCCCGACGTGTCGCGCGTTCCCATGCACCCGGCGCAGCAGCTCGCGGAGGCTCTGTTCGAACGTGCTGTAGCAGTGCGCACACCCCAGCCGCCCGGTCTGGCGAAAGTCGCGGAGCGACATCCCGCAGAACGGGCAGCGCACGGCCTCGGCCTGCGCCACCGCCGCCTGGTGCTGTACTGCCGGCAGGTAGTCGCCAATGAGGTTCTTGAATGGCGTGGTGACGGACGTCTCGATGCCACGTTCGGCGGCACACTCCTGGCAGAGGTGAAGGACGGAGACATCACCCTTCACCGCCTGCGTCAGCGTCACCGCCGCGTCGCGTTCGTGGCACACATCACACAACATCAGGTGACCACTCCCTGAAGGGTCGCCGGGGACAGCACGCCGTTCTCCAGGAGCAGCGCACGCGCCGCCCGCGCGGCGAGCGAGCGGTTGTGCGTAACGACGACCATGCCCACTTCGAGGTCGCGGGCGAGCTCGGCCAGCATGTCGTGCAGCATCTCCGCATTGGAGTGGTCGAGGTTTCCCGACGGCTCGTCAGCCAGGAGCAGCACCGGGTCCATGGCCATAGCCCGCGCGACGGCCGTTCGCTGCTGCTCGCCGCCCGAGAGCTCGTTTGGTCGATGGTGCATCCGGCCGCTCAGTCCCACGCGGGCGAGCAGTTCTTCCGCCCGGCTCCGGGCCTCCCGGACGTCCATGCCAGAGATCCGAAGCGGCATCATCACGTTCTCCATCGCCGAGAACTCGCGGAGGAGATGGTGAAACTGGAAGACGAATCCCACGCTGCGGTTGCGGACGGCCGCAAGCTCGTCGTCGTCGCGATTCGCGAGGGACTTGCCCTGGATCAGCACCTCGCCACGGTCGGGGCGATCGAGCGCACCGACGACGTGCAGCAGGGTGCTCTTTCCTGCGCCGCTGGCGCCCACGATCGCGACCATCTCGCCCGGGGAGACGTCCAGACTCACACCGTTGAGGACGTGGATCACCCCTCCGTCGCCTCCGCGGTACGACTTCACGATATCGCGGGCCACTAGTACTGCCATCCGCGCCTCCTGCAAGGGCGGCGTGCCTGGTGCAATGTGACATGCGTAACGCGTTCACGCCACGATGGTTGCGAGTACGTTCCGACAGTCATTGCTGGCATACTGTCGCGCTCGCCAGGGGCTGCTGGCCCGATCCGTCCCGTTCGACCCGCTGCCTCCATCCGACGACCGTCATTCATGGCGAATGGCCTCGAGGGGAACAGCCGAGCGGCCTGCTGCGCCGGATACAGCGTTGCCAGCGCCGCGATGGCGACGCTCGCTGCAATCGTGAGCAGGACATCGGAGAATTGGTTCGACACCGGCAGATGGTCGATGAAGTAGATCTCGGGATTGAGCGGAATCAGCTTCCGCGCGCCTATCAGTTCCGCCGTCACAAGGCCAAGCGCGACGCCAAGGCTTGTGCCGGCGATACCGATCGTCAGCCCCTGCAGGAAGAAGATCCGCTTGACCGAACGGGACGTCATTCCCATGGCCTTGAGGATGCCTATTTCCCGCGTCTTGTCGGCCACCACCATCGTGAGATTGCTTACGATGTTGAACGCGGCGACCAGCACGATGAGCAGGAGAATAACGCCCATGCCGAGCTTCTCGAGCTTCAGCGCCTGGAACAGCGACCGGTTCTGTTCCTGCCAGTCAACGGTGCGGTAGGGATAGCCCAGCGTCTCGTCGATGCGCGCCGCCACCGTGCTGGCGCGCCACTGGTCCCTGGTGCGTACCTCGAGGCCGGTCACGGTGCTGTCGAGTCCGGCCAGGTCCTGTGCGGTGGCCAGCGACAGGTAGACATAGTTGTCGTCATACTCGAACATCCCGGTCTCGAAGATCCCCGTCACCTCGAAGTGCTCGTATCGCGGGACGATCGATCCGGTCGCGGCATTGACCGACGTGCTGGAGAGCGTGACGATCGTAAGGGTATCGCCCGGGACGATCTGCAGCCGGTCCGCGAGACTCTTGCCCAGCACCGCTCCGCGCTGAAGCCCGTCGGCGCTGGCGAACCGGAAGTCGCCCTGAATGGCGTGTTCACGAATGCTCGTCGGCTCGGCGACGTCCCGTCCCTGCGGTTCAATGCCGGCAACGAAGGCGCCCTTGATGAAGACGTGTCCGGCGCTCAGCAGTCCCTGCGTGAGCACGAACGGCGCGGCGGACACGACGTCGGGCACCGCAAGCACCTTGCGCAGCGTGCCCTTCCAGTCCGACATGACGAGGTCGTTGCCGTAGGTCAGGACCCGGATGTCGGGGCTGCCCACCAGAATCTTGTCGCGCAGGTCCTGCTGCAGCCCATTCATGACCCCCATGACGACGATCAACGCACTCACTCCCACGATGACGCCGCCGATCGCGATCATCGAGATGAACGAGAGCAGGCGCGAGCCGCGCCGGCTTCGGAGATAGCGCCACGCTATGGCGTACTCGATCGGGATCTTCATTCGGGCCTCAACGTCGGGAACAGGATGACGTCGCGAATGTTCGCGCTGCCGGAGAGGTACATGAACAGGCGGTCGAGTCCGATCCCGACACCGCCCATTGGTGGCATCCCGTACTCCATGGCACGGAGGTAGTCCTCGTCGACACCGACCGCCTCCTCGTCTCCCGCCGCCCGCAACCGGGCCTGCGCCTCCAGGCGTCGGCGCTGGTCGATCGGATCGTTCAACTCGCTGAATGCGTTCGCCAGTTCCTTGCCGTTGGCGAAGAGTTCAAAGCGTTCGGTCAGCGTGGGATCGCCCCGCTTCGGCTTGGCGAGCGGCGAGAGTTCCATCGGATAATCCACCACGAATGTCGGCCGCTCGAGGCGGGACTCGACTAGCGCCTGGAAGACCTCGTCGAGCAGACGCGGCCGGCTCAACGCCCCGGGTTGGTGAACCCCGACGCGGGACGCGAAGTTCCTGAGCGCGGCATCATCGAGCGCTGTCACGTCCTCGCCGGCCGCTGCGTTCAGCGACGGCACCCACTCGACGCGCGGAAACGGCGGGGAGAATTGGGGCACCTCCACAATCGACTCGTCGGGGAGCAGGGCGCGTTCCTCCCGCGAAATGGCCGCCTCCTCCAGCACGCCGCGCACGGCGTCGGCGGCCCGGCTCACGAGCCGCTCCACACGCGCCATCATGACGCCGTAGTCTGCGTAGGCCTCGTAGAACTCGAGCATCGTGAACTCGGGGTTGTGAGTCCTGTCGATGCCCTCGTTCCTGAAGTCGTGACCAATCTCGTATACCCGGTCGAGGCCGCCCACGACGAGCCGCTTGAGGTACAGCTCGTCGGCGATGCGCAAGTACAGCGGCATGTCGAGCGCATTGTGGTGCGTCAGGAACGGGCGGGCCGCGGCCCCGCCGTACTGCGGTTGCAGGACCGGGGTCTCCACCTCGAGATACCCCAGCGCATCGAGGTCCCGACGGATTGCGGCGACCATCCTGGAGCGCGCCACGAACCGCCGGCGCACCTCGGCGTGGACCGCCAGGTCGGCGTAGCGCTGGCGATAGCGCTGTTCCGGATCGGCGAATCCCGAATGCCTGACGACGCGTCCGTCCACCACCTCTTCCTTTCCATACGGCAGGGGGCGGAGCGACTTCGCCAGCAGCGAGACACGCGCCACCCGGACCGTCGTCTCGCCGGTTCGCGTCCGGAAGAGCGGCCCCTCGACGCCAACCACATCGCCGATGTCGAGCAGGTCGAGTATGCGAAACGTCTCGTCCCCGAGCTCGTCGCGACGAAAGTAGAGCTGGATGCGGGCGCGCTGGTCGGCGAGGTGCGCGAAAACCGTCTTGCCATGCGGTCGCCAGGCGACGAGCCGGCCCGCCAGCCGCACCGTCGGGCCCTCGGAGGCATCGTCTGCCAGGGACTGCAGCGCCGAGAGCGCATCCTGCGTCGGATCGAACTGGTAGGCGAAGGGCGCGACGCCGAGGGCTTCGAGCGCCGCGAGCTTCTGTCGACGCGCGGCCAGCACGAAGTTGAGGTCGTCGCTCACGCCGCCTCCGCGCCGCCGGCGCCGAACCGCTTCAGGTACGCCTCGATGAATGGATCGAGGTCGCCGTCCATGATGCGTTGCACGTCGGGGATCTTGAGCTCGGTCCGGTGATCGTTGACCATGGTATACGGCTGGAAGACGTAGCTCCGGATCTGGCTGCCGAAGGTGACGTCCGCCTTGGTCGCGTCCAGCTTGGCCCGTGCCGCAGCCTGCTTCTCCAGCTCGAGCTGGTACAGCTTGTTCTTCAGCTGTTTCATGGCGGTCGCGCGGTTCTTGAACTGTGACCGCTCCTGCTGCGAGGACACGACGACGCCCGTGGGAATGTGCGTGAGGCGAACGGCCGAACTCGTCTTGTTCACGTGCTGACCGCCCGCCCCGCTCGCTCGAAAGACATCCATCCGGATGTCCTCCTCGCGAATCTCGATGTTGATCTCGTCGTCGACTACGGGATAGACGAACACCGACGCGAATGACGTGTGGCGCCTGGCGTTCGAGTCGAACGGCGAGATCCTGACCAGGCGATGCACACCCGTCTCGGGACGAAGGAAGCCGTACGCGTACTGCCCGCGTATCTCGACGACGGCTCCCTTGATGCCCGCCTCCTCGCCCTCGCTCATGTCGAGGACCTCCACCGTGTAGCCGTGGCGCTCGGCCCACCGCGTGTACATCCGCAGGAGCATCTGCGCCCAGTCCATGGCCTCGGTGCCGCCGGCACCGGCGGCGATCTCCAGCTGCGCGCTGCGCCAGTCATCCCGGCCCCGCAGCATCGACCGCAACTCGAAGTCGCGAAGCTCCGACTCGATCGACGCGACCTCGGCGTCGAGGTCCGCGCCCATCCCCTCGTCAGGCTCGGCGTCGAGGAGCTCATCCAGCTCGCGCGCCGCGGTGATCCGGCCGACAACGCGGTCGAACGGCTCGATCCACCCCTTGAGGGCCTTTACCCGCTGGACAACGCCGCGGGCGGCCTCCTGGTCGGTCCAGAAGCTGCCCGCACCCATGCGTCCCTCGAGCTCGGCCATCTCCACGCGCATGGCGGCGACGTCAAAGATACCCCCGAAGCTCCTCGAGCCGGTTCAGGTAGTCGTCGAGAATGCGCCTGCGTTCCGATTCCGCCATGGTGGTCCCTCTCCCCGATGCGCTGCGAGCCGCCCCCTGCGAGGAGAACGGCTCGGCGACGAAGCTCCGCGTGTTGAAGCTAGTATAGCGTGCCCGGGAAGTCGCATCCACCCCGGCTAGAAGATCTTGCGACCTCCCGCCAGCACGTCGTTCAACGCGTCCTGGAAGTGCGTCGTCGAGCCGGCGAACTCGCGCCCGACCTGCTCGACGAACTCCTCGTAGCTCTTCTTGATCTCCTCCCGGAACACTTGCTTGAGCGTGCCCGCGCGGAGGCCCTCCTCACGCTTCGATGGGTGATACGCCACCATGTCCGACACGAGGGCTCGCGCGAGGCGTCGCGCCTTCTGGTTGGGATCGTTGGCGAGGAAGGGGTTGATCGGCCGGCGCGCACCACCCGCCGGAGAGGTCGGAGGCGTCGGCGTGGTGGGTGCCGTGAAGGCATTGGAGGCGTCCGTCGCCGGCGTGAGCGAAACGCCGGGACGTGCAGGGCCGGAGACCTGGGACTGCGGAGCAACAAGCGTGCGAGGCGGAGGCGGAAGCGGTGCGCCAAATTCCGGATATTCCGGACGCGACGGCGCGTCATGCGACGGCGTGGGGGTCGGCGACGGCCTCACCGATGCGGGCGAGGCCCCCTCTCGACTTCGCTCCGGTTCCAGCGCGGGCCAGCGTGGCCGCTCAGTCGTGGATGCCGACGTTTCGGGGGCGGCTGCCGGAGCACCGCCGGGCGTCAACGGCGACGTGAACGGCGGCGTCGGCGTGCGCTGGTGCGCCGGACTCGTCGAAGTCGCCGGAGCTGGAACGGGGCGTCCCGGGGCTGGCACCGGGGCTGGCGCCGGGGCTGGCACCGGGGCTGGCGCCGGGGCTGGCACCGGGGCCGCGGGAGCCTGACGCGGCGTGGGCCGCGCTCGCGCCGGCGCTCTCGATCCGGCCGGCGTCGTAGCCGCGAGCACCGGCTGGACTCCCGACGGCGTCCGCCCCCCTCGCGCCGAAGTCACCGCCGGCCCGGTGGCGAATTCGTCTCCCCACTGCGCGCCCGCTCCCACGGCGATGATCCCTCCACAGACGGAGCACCGTGCCTTCAGGGACACGCTGCTCACCTTGGCGGGATCCACCCGGAAAACCGAATGACACTCGGGACAGGAGACGTTCATCAGTCGTCGACGATGCTCGTGGAGGGTCGCGCGCGGAGCGATTGAACGCTGGTCGCTTCGGCAGCATCCTGGCGCCGGTCGACAGCGTACACGGAACCGGGAAGCGTCTTGGCGTAGCCTTTCATCTCGGTGGCAAGTTCGCTCACCTGGGCTGCGGTTGTGAAGTGCCGGCGCTGATTCGTCACCACGCCGATGGAGACCGTCATGAGCGGAACCCGATGCAGCTGTCCCCGCCTGTCCTTGCCGAAGAAGTACCCAGCCCGCCGGTCAGCCGACGAGTACTGATAGGGCGCGAGCAGGTCGAAGACCTGGATTATCTCGCCGCAGACCTCGGCCACGTCGGCTGCCCGAATGATGAAGATGAAGTCGTCGCCCCCGATGTGACCCACGAACCCCCGTTCACCGCACAGTCCCTTCACGACATCGTGCTGGATCCTGGCCAGGAGCTGGATCACCCGGTCGCCGTCGTAATAGCTGTACCTGTCGTTGAACTCCTTGAAGTGGTCCAGGTCCGCATAGCAGACGGCGAAGGGTTCGGCGGACGCCATCCGAGCCATGATCTCCGCCTCGATGGCTGCCGTGCCCGGAAGGCGCGTCGAGGGGTGTACGTGCAGGTCCCGGTCCGCCCTGCGAATGAGCATGTCCAGGCGGCTTCGCACCTCGTCGGCGGTCATTTCCGAGTGAAGTACCTCATCCGCACCGGACCGGAACCAGGGCGCACACGCTGCCGCGCCGGCAACACAGACCACGACGGCCGGCACCACACCAGTGTACGAATCGGCCTTGAGTCGTGCGCATGCTTCCTCAATGACCTGAGGGGCAGACCTCGTATCGTAGAGGACCATTCTGGGACGGCCGCGCAGCGCCAGCTCCATCAGCGCGTCGGCTCCCGGAATCGCGACCAGCTCAAGCCCGGAATCGGTCAGCCAATCGCTCACGGGAGCCGGGAGAGGGAGATCCGATCTCGAGACCAGAATCGCGATGGAAGCCGGCACGCTAGTCCTGTAAAGATCTGCTGTGTTGGCGTTTGTCCAATCTCATCTCAACTTCTACCTGAGATCTGCTCAGTGTGTTGGACCATGGACGACGATCACCGCTTCCTCGCGTGACAGGAGGACGTCCGGAGGCGGATCCACGGTGACTCCGTCCGTGGCCAGAGGAGACTCATCGTGGAAAGACGTTCGCGAGCGGCAGGCTCGCCCGAACGGACAGACCGTCGCCCAGTGGCCCCCGGGTTCGCCGCAGCCTCACACTGACGTATGCATCGATCGTGCTCAGAAGGTGATTCGCGATCACGAGGCCCAAGTCCTGGATGGACCGGCGATGCGAGTCATTGGTGTCGCGAATCAGCTGCTTGTACCTGTTGAAATCGGACGGGGAACCGGTCCACGACCAGCGGAACGACTGATCGTATGCCCTGCGTCGATAGAAGTCGATGGACTGCTTCCACTCACTGGACGATGTGTCCGGGGGGACGTCCGGGCTCGCCCAGTAGGTGCGACGGGCAAGCTGCCACACGAATCCATTGTACGTGAGGGTGTCCGTCTCCGGATCAAGGCCGCCTCCGCTTACCGCGTCGAAGCGGCCGCTCTCCAGAAAGTGCTCCAGTCGCTCGTAGTAGTCGAAGTCACCGACGGGGGGCGACGACGAGGAGCTGAAGGGTGCCCGGGCGACCTCCGCGGCGAGTCTCCTGTAGGCGTCGCGCTGCGTGCGCGCATCGCCGGCGTGATCGGCGTAACGCACCCAGCCCAGGACCTCAACGGCGACATATGGGGCAAAGCGAAGGGAGCCCAGCATGGCTTGCCCCGCCCCGGGAACGACGGCCGACGCTGCAATCGACCATGCGCTTCCCCTGGCTGTGCCGTCGGCCGGCGTCGCGAGGCTCCACGCTGCGGGGCCCTCGCAGGCACCGGCACCAGAAGCGGTCTCGTCGTCGCTCGGCGGACATCGCATCATCGCCGGCGAGGCGGCGGCGGCCGCGGGGACGACTGCGCGCAGCCCGCGGATCCCCGCCGGTTCGGGACGTTGCGCGAGGGCGTCGGACGCGAGGACACAGACGGCGAGCAGACCCGACCACGCACCTCGCATCTCAGAACTGGATGCGGAGCGAGAGAAAGGTCGGTGACTGTCCGGCATCCGCGGAGAATCCGGTGAGCTCGCGAGCGATGTCGACACGCAGGTTGCGTGAGACGAGTCCGAGTCCGAGTGACGGCCCACCCGTCTCGGACCCGGGTGAGCGCCCTGCGTAGCCGGCGCGAACGTAGGCCTTCTTCTGCCACAGGAACTCGGCGCCGAACCGCGGGAGGGGTCGCTCGATCCGCAGGCCGTCCATCAGGTCGAACGAAAACCTCAGCTCCGCGTCCTCGGAGTATTTCGCGGGAAGCGGGTAGAGGTACGACGCGCCGACCTCGACACGAGTCGGAAGCGGATCTGACTGCGGGCTGTCCTGGATCTGGAGCGCCAGGCCGGCGTTTCGCACGCTCGCGCCCAGGGTAAGGCGGCGAGCCGCGCCGAGGTCGTACTGCATTCCGCCGTCCACGGCGACAGTCTGCGCAACGGAAGTGGGAAAGTCGCACGGACCGGTGCAGTCGAGTCGCAGCTGAACGACCTTGAAGGTGACACCGGCGCGGAACGGCTTCCCGATCGCGGTGGCATAGGTGCCAGCGAAGACGAACGACCGCGAGAGGATCGTTCCGGTCGACGGGAGGTCGGGGCCGATGGTGTTTTCCTGCTCACCGTAGTCCTCAATGTCGACCGAGATCCCCAGGGTGCCGAGTCGGGCGCTGGGAAGGATCAACGCAATGGCATCGCCGTACGCGAAGAAATCCTGCGAGTGATGCAGGGCGAACTCGCGCTCGGTCATCGAGGCCAGCGCCGCGGGATTCCACCAGATGGACTCGGATCCGTCAGACCGCGCGACGACCGCCTGTCCGAGTCCGACGGCACGCGCCCCAATCGGCCGAAGCAGGAAGAGCGCGCCCTCGATTGCCGTGCTCCCCTGTCCTCGTGCCGGCAGCGACATCAGCAGGAAGAGTGCCGTGGCGGTCGCGCCGTGTGTCCACCGCCTAGAGGGGCGTCGCTTCATCGACGAGCATGATCGGGATGTCGTCCCGGATCGGATAGCGCAGGCGGCACTGATGACAGTCGAGGCAGTGTTCGTCGGCGCGGTGCTCGAGCTCGCCCTTGCACTTCGGGCAGACGAGGATGGCAAGCAGTTGCTCGGAAAGCGTCACTGGTCGACCTCCTCCGGCACCGAGTATCCGAGGCGTCGCAGCGCCGCGGGATCCCGTCGCCAATTCTGGAGCACCTTGACCCAGAGATCGAGATACACCGGACCCTGAAGAAGGTCCTCGATCTTGAGACGCGCGACGCGACCGATCTCCCGGATCCGGGATCCGTTGTGGCCTATCACGATGCGTTTCTGGCTGTCGCGCTCGACATACAGCACGGCCCGAATGTACACGGGGCTCCGATCCTCGCGGAACTCCTCGACCTGGCAGGCGATCGCGTAGGGCACCTCCTCGTTCAGCTGCTCGAGGACCGTTTCCCGAACGAGTTCGGCGGCGAAGAAGCGGAGCGACTGCGCGCTGGCATCGTCGGCGTCGTAGAGGAAGGGCCCCTCGGGCAGGAGCGCCACGAGGCGATCGAGCAGATCGTTGACACCGTCGCCCGACACGGCGGAAACGAGGAGCGCATCCGGGAACCGGCGGGCGAGTCCTACCCGGGAGTCCGGGTCGAGGAGGTCGACCTTGGTGAAGACGGTCAGGATCGGGCCTCGTGGCGCCCTCGAGATGCCGGCAGCGCTGGTGAGGGACTCATCCGACGGTGCCGTGGCGTCCTGCAGGTAGAGGACGATGTCGGCGTCATGGATGGCCTGCACGGACGTGGCGCGCATGGCGTGCTGGAGCGGGTAGCGCGGGTCGAGCAGTCCCGGCGTGTCGGCGAAGATCACCTGTGCGTCGCCGCGTACGACGATCCCGGTGACGCGATCGCGGGTCGACTGCGGTTTCTGGCTCGTGATCGCGAGTTTCTGGCCCACGAGCCGATTGAGGAGTGTGGACTTGCCGACGTTGGGTCGACCGGCGACGGTGACGGTGCCGCAACGGGGCATTGGCGAGGCGGAGGGCGATGGGGGAGAAAAAAAGCGGGCTCCCCGGAATCTATGGGGAGCCCGCAAAGAGGTGCCGGCGACGGCCTACTCTCCCGCGCCCTCTCGAGCGGAGTACCATCGGCGCTGTAGGGCTTAACGACCGTGTTCGGAATGGGAACGGGTGTGGCCCCTACGCTCTGGTCGCCAGCGAGCCATGCGACGGTCCGCGGGTGACTGACTCGGAGGCCGAGTGCAGGATCGCGGGCGTCTCATCGTATGTGCGACAAACGATGGGATGTGATCGTGGATGAACGACACGTTGATCGAGCCTTCTTGGCGAATGACGGAAGCGTTTTGGCGACCGCGGGAGAGACTCCCGGATCGTGTTGGCGCTTCTGTCGAAATGGGTGAGTCAAGCCTCACGGGCGATTAGGACCGCTGCGCTCGGAACACCTTGCGGTGCTTCCACGGGCGGCCTATCGACGGCGTAGTCTCCGCCGGCCCTTCAGGGGACTTGAAGTCCACGGGAGAGTTCATCTTGGGCAGCGCTTCCCACTTAGATGCTTTCAGCGGTTATCGCGTCCGGCCATCGCTACCCGGCGTTGCCCTTGGCAGGGCAGCCGGGACACGAGCGGGCTGTCCGACTCGGTCCTCTCGTACTAGAGTCCGCACCCCTCAACTCTCCAACGCCCACGACGGATACAGACCGAACTGTCTCACGACGTTCTGAACCCAGCTCATGTGCCACTTTAACCGGCGAACAGCCGGACCCTTGGGACCTTCTCCAGCCCCAGGATGTGACAAGCCGACATCGAGGTGCCAAACCGCGCCGTCGATGTGAACTCTCGGGCGCGATAAGCCTGTTATCCCCAGCGTACCTTTTATCCGTTGAGCGATAGCCCTTCCACACGGGGCTACCGGATCACTACGGCCCACTTTCGTGGCGGTTCGACCCGTCGGTCTCACCGTCAGGCTGGCTTCTGCCGTTACACTCTATAGGCGCGAGTACCGACCGCGCTGAGCCAACCTTCGCGCGCCTCCGTTACTCTTTCGGAGGCGACCGCCCCAGTCAAACTGCCCACCTGCCACGGTCCCGCCCAGGGTTTGCCTGGGTCGGTGAGGACGTCGCATCCATCAGGGTGGTATTTCACTGTTGCCTCCACCGGAGCTAGCGCCCCGGTCTCGACGGCTCCCACCTATGCTACACAGATAAAGGCAACGTCCAATGACAAGCTGCAGTAAAGGTGCATGGGGTCTTTTTGTCCTGTCGCGGGAACTCGGAATCCTCACCGAGACTGCAATTTCGCCGAGCACGTGGTCGAGACAGTGCCCAAGTCGTTACGCCATTCGTGCAGGTCGGAACTTACCCGACAAGGAATTTCGCTACCTTAGGACCGTTATAGTTACGGCCGCCGTTTACCGGGGCTTCGGCTCAGACCTTCGCCTTGCGGCTAAGCCCTCCCCTTAACCTTCCGGCACCGGGCAGGCGTCAGTGCGTATACGGCGCCTTACGCGGCTTTGCACGCACCTGTGTTTTTGCTAAACAGTCGCTTGGGCCGATTCTCTGCGGCCGAGTCCAGCTTGGCTGTGCACCTCACCGGACGCGGCACCCCTTCTTCCGAAGTTACGGGGCCATTATGCCGAGTTCCTTGACCACGTTTCACTCGTGCACCTGAGGCTACTCGCCTCGCCTACCTGTGTCGGTTTGCGGTACGGACGCTCACAGTGCTCCACGGCTGGCTTTTCTCGCGTGTCGACTCCAGACGACTTGGTTCGGAGTTGCCCCCTTGCCTCGCACTCCGCTCTCGGCTTTCGCCTACGGCGTTGGACGGCCATCCACAAGGCCGCTCGTCCTTTGTTCCACGGTCCCCAACCGCTTCGCCACACTGCAAGCGGGGCCGGAATATTCGCCGGCTTCCCATCGTCTACGCCTCTGGGGCCTCGACTTAGGACCCGCCTCACCCTGCGCTGATTGCCATGGCGCAGGAAACCTTAGGCTTTCGGTGCGCGGGGTTTTCACCCGCGTTTGCGCGTACTCATTCCGGCATCCTCACTTCCCGTCGCTCCAGCCTGACGTTTACACGAGGCCTTCACCGCTCCGGGAACGCTCCCCTACCCCTCTGACTTGCGTCAGAAGGCCAAGCTTCGGTGGGCCGCTTAATCCCGACCATTCTCGGCGCATTTCCGCTGGACTGGTGAGCTATTACGCACTCTTTCAAGGAATGGCTGCTTCTAAGCCAACCTCCCAGTTGTCACGGCAGAAACACATCCTTCGCTATACTCAGCGGCCACTCTGGGACCTTAGCTGTGGCTCTGGGTTCTTTCCCTCTCGCCGCTGGACATTATCGCTCAGCGACTGCCTCCCCGGGTCGAGCTCGATGGTATTCGGAGTTTGGTTGGGGTTGGTACCAGCTTCGCCGGCCCGCGCCCATCCAGTCGCTCTACCCCCACGAGCCATGCCCGAAGGCTCTACCTCAATAGATTTCGGGGAGAACCAGCTATCTCCAGGCTTGATTAGCCTTTCACCCCTACCCACAAGTCATCCGAGCGGTTTTCAACCCACATCGGTTCGGGCCTCCACTGAGTGTTACCCCAGCTTCACCCTGCTCATGGGTAGATCGCCCTGGCTTCGGGTCTACCCCCGGACACTCGACGCCCTCGTTACAGGACTCGCTTTCGCTTCGGCTCCGCCGCAGAGCGGCTTAGCCTCGCGTCCGAGGAGTAACTCGCCGGATCATAATGCAAAAGGCACGCAGTCAGCCGTGCGCGCCCCGAAGGACGCACCAGCCTCCTACCGCTTGTAAGCATGTGGTTTCAGGAACTCTTTCACTCCCCGCACAGGGGTGCTTTTCACCTGTCCCTCACGGTACTTGTCCACTATCGGTCACACGGGAGTCTTTAGCCTTGGAGGGTGGACCCCCCGGCTTCACGCCCGATTCCACGAGTCGGGCGTTACTCAGGAATCCCACTGCCTCGGTTTCGACTTCACCTACCGGACTGTCACCGTCTATGGTGCCCCTTTCCAGAGGACTTCGATTCGTCGTTGCCGAAACGTGTGTGGGTCCTACAACCCCGCCGGTCCAAGGACCGTCGGTTTGGGCTGGGCCCGTTTCGCTCGCCGCTACTTCGGGCATCTCGTTTGATTTCTCTTCCTCTGGGTACTTAGATGTTTCAGTTCCCCAGGTTCGCCTCCCTTTCGGGATGACGGCGCTCGCGCGCCGCCGGGTTTCCCCATTCGGCCATCTCGGGATCAATGCGTGTGTGCCGCTCCCCCGAGCTTATCGCAGCTTACCACGGCCTTCATCGCCTCCGTGTGCCCAGGCATCCCCCACATGCTTTCATTCGCTTGACTCGTATTCGGTCAAGCCAAGAACGCGCGATCTACACGAGTGAGCAATTGTCATCAGCTGCGGCGCTTGCGCGCCGCGTCAGCGCTATTGCTTCACTGCGGTGTGTAATTCCACGTCCGTGATCTTGCGATCCCGGACGCTCTGGTTCCACGATCACATTATCCATCGATTGTCAAACAGCAGCCACGCCCCCACCGGGGGCGTGGCAAAGACGAACATCGAGTTGAGCGTGGGGAGACGAAGCGGGCGACCTTCGGTTGACTGCTTTCGAACACCAAGGTGTCCTACTCGCGGTCTCCGTTAAGGAGGTGATCCAGCCGCAGGTTCCCCTACGGCTACCTTGTTACGACTTCGCCCCAGTCACTGCGCTTGCCTTCGGCGGCTTGGTCCCTTGCGGGTTCCGGCACCGACTTCGGGCACTCACAGCTTCCATGGCGTGACGGGCGGTGTGTACAAGGCCCGGGAACGTATTCACCGCGGCATCGCTGATCCGCGATTACTAGCGATTCCAGCTTCATGCCGTCGAGTTGCAGACGACAATCCGAACTGAGGACCGGTTTCTGGGATTGGCTCCGCCTTTCGGCCTTGCGCCCCTCTGTCCGGCCCATTGTAGCACGTGTGTAGCCCTGGACGTAAGGACCATGATGACTTGACGTCGTCCCCACCTTCCTCCGGTTTGGCACCGGCAGTCGGACTAGAGTCCCCGACATGACTCGCTGGCAACTAGTCCCAAGGGTTGCGCTCGTTGCGGGACTTAACCCAACATCTCACGACACGAGCTGACGACAGCCATGCAGCACCTGTGCAGGAGCTCCGAAGAGGGGCTCACGTTTCCGCAAGCTCTCTCCTGCATGTCAAGCCCAGGTAAGGTTCTTCGCGTTGCGTCGAATTAAACCACATGCTCCACCGCTTGTGCGGGCCCCCGTCAATTCCTTTGAGTTTCAGCCTTGCGGCCGTACTCCCCAGGCGGGGCACTTAATGCGTTAGCGCCGACCCTCACGGGGTCGCTCCCCCAAGGATCTAGTGCCCATCGTTTACGGCGTGGACTACCAGGGTATCTAATCCTGTTTGCTCCCCACGCTGTCGCGCCTCAGCGTCAGTTCCGGCCCAGCCGACCGCCTTCGCCACCGGTGTTCTTCCGGATCTCTACGCATTCCACCGCTACACCCGGAATTCCATCGGCCTCTACCGGACTCTAGCTCCCCCGTTCGCACGGCCGACCCGGAGTTGAGCCCCGGGCTTTCACCGCACGCTAGACGAGCCGCCTACGCGCCCTTTACGCCCAGTGATTCCGGACAACGCTCGCACCCTCTGTATTACCGCGGCTGCTGGCACAGAGTTAGCCGGTGCTTCCTCCCCCGGTACCGTCAGGCCGGTCGAAACCGGCGGTTCGTCCCAGGTAACAGGAGTTTACACCCCGAAGGGCTTCCTCCTCCACGCGGCGTCGCTGCGTCAGCCTTTCGGCCATTGCGCAAGATTCCCCACTGCTGCCTCCCGTAGGAGTCTGGGCCGTATCTCAGTCCCAATGTGGCTGGCCATCCTCTCAGACCAGCTACCCGTCATCGCCTTGGTGGGCCATTACCCCGCCAACTAGCTGATAGGCCGCGAGCCCCTCCATGGACCCCGTAGGTTTCCTCATCCCGCCATGTAGCGGAATGAGCGTATGCGGTATTACCCGGCCGTTGGGCCGGCTATCCCCCGCCCTTGGGAAGGTCGCTCACGTGTTACGCACCCGTTCGCCGGTCGTGGATTGCTCCACGCCCTCGACTTGCATGTGTTAAGCACGCCGCCAGCGTTCGTCCTGAGCCAGGATCAAACTCTCCAAAGAGTAGTTCGATGTAGCTCTCGATCGAACAGCACCACTGCGATCGCTCGCAGCGGTAGTCCGAATCACTTTATTTGTACGTCAGTCTGAACTCTCCCCGGGGCCTGAACGTGCCCCGGATCGACGAGTCCGCCTCGCACTCCCAATCACGCTCAACTCGATTTTCAAACAGCGTTTGCTGCCGGTGTGCGGCAGCCTTGTATCATATCAAGTGTTTCCAGACCAGTCAATCCCGCCAGTCCTGTCTTTCCATCCGGCGCTTCCCACTTTCCGCCTCCACACCAGACCTCGCGCCGCCCATTACGTCCCCCCCTCTCAAGACGCCTCCGCAGCGTCCCGCATGCTCCCTGATGGACTCGAACCATCAACCTAGCGATTAAGAGTCGCTTGCTCTACCAATTGAGCTAAGGGAGCGTCACCCCGGACGGAATGGCGCGCCAGGAGGGATTCGAACCCCCGACCCTCAGCTTAGAAGGCTGATGCTCTATCCAACTGAGCTACTGGCGCTTCGTCGGGTGAGCCACACCCATCCACGGTGGGCCGCTGTCAGATCGGGGCGGCCGGATTTGAACCGGCGACCTCCTGCTCCCAAAGCAGGCGCGATACCGGGCTACGCTACGCCCCGCTGAGGAAAGCGGAATTGTAGTCGCGCTCCGGGGAAAGTCAACGTGGGGCGCTGAGTTGCGCGATCAGCGCGCGCATCGCCCGGCCCCGGTGACTCACGCGCTCCTTCCCGGCGCTCCCAACCTCCCCAAATCCCGCCGCGAGGTCGAGCGAATAGAAGTACGGATCGTACCCGAAACCCTCCTCGCCGCGGCGCGCCTCGAGAATGAGCCCGGCAGCCTCCCCCCGAGCCGTCAGCTCACGATCCCCATCGCAATAGGCGGCCACGCACACGTAGCGCGCGCGACGATCCGCCTTGCCCTGCAGCGCCGCCAGAAGGACCCGGTTGTTCGCCTCGTCGAGCGCCACGCCGTCCAGGTCGTCGCGCCCCGACCAGCGCCGGCTGCGTACGCCAGGCATCCCGCCCAGCACTGCCACCTCGAGGCCGGAGTCATCAGCCACCACCGGTGCCCCGGTCCGCCGGTGAAAGTAGCGCGCCTTGGCCATCGCATTTTCCTCGAACGTCTCGAAGCACTCGATGTCGTCCTCGTCCGGCGCGGCGGGGATCCCGGCCTCTTCGAGGTCCCGGGTCGAGATCCCGGCGGCCGCGAACATGGCGCGCAGCTCGCGAAGCTTGCCGGGGCTGCGCGTGGCCAGGAGCACCGCCGAGGGGCTCACGCGCCTAACGCGTCCCGCTGCCGGCGGTCGAGCTCCGCGATCCCGGCGCCGGCCAGGTCGAGCAGCGCATCGAGCTGGCCACGATCGAAGGTGCCGTGCTCCCCCGTTCCCTGCACCTCCACGAAGCGTCCCTCGCTGCTCATGACCACGTTCATGTCGACGTCGGCACGCACATCCTCGTCATAGTCGAGGTCGAGCGACGGCACCCCGCCCACCAGCCCCACACTCACGCCGGCGACGCGACGCCGCACGGGCGTGGCCGGGAGCCGCCCCGTCACGACCATCCAGTCGAAGGCGTCGATCACCGCCACGCACGCCCCGGTGATCGCGGCGGTGCGCGTTCCCCCATCGGCATCGAGCACGTCGCAGTCGATCCGCAGCGTCGCCTCGCCGAAGCGGAAGTCGTCGAGCATCGCGCGGACGCTCCGCCCGATCAACCGCTGAATCTCATGCGTGCGCCCGCCCAGCTGGCTTCGCTCCCGCGGCACCCGCGTCCGTGTCGCCCGCGGCAGCATGGAGTACTCGGCCGTCAGCCACCCGTGCCCGCTGCCCTTGCGCCACGAAGGAACCCCGTCCTCGACGGAGACGGCGCACAGCACGCGGGTGTTGCCGAATGCCGCGAGGCACGAGCCCTCGGCATTGCGCACCACGCCGCGCTCGAGGGACACCGGGCGCAACTGCGACGGGGTGCGATCAGCGCGAGGCATTGGAGGGTCCGGACCGAAGGCGTTCGACGATGGCGGTGGTGGAGTGGCCGGGTGTGAGTGGCACGATGACGACCCGCCCACCGCGCGCGCGCACCTCATCGCCACCGACGACGGAGTCCGCCGAGTAGTCGCCGCCCTTGACGAGCACATCGGGATGGAGGATGCGCACGAGTTCCAGCGGCGTGTCCTCGTCGAAGACGACGACGACGTCGACCGCCTCCAGTGCACCGAGCACCAGCACGCGATCGTGCTGGGACCGCACCGGCCGCGACGGTCCCTTGAGCCGCTGCACCGATGCGTCACTGTTGACGCCGACGACGAGGACGTCGCCGAGAGAGCGCGCACGGGTAAGGACGTCGACGTGTCCCGGATGCAGGAGGTCGAAGACGCCGTTGGTGAACACCACGATCCCCGACTGCCGCGCGCGCCAGGCCGCGGCGGCGTCACGGTCGAGGATCTTTCCCGCCGGGTCGCGGACCTTCCGGACCTTCAAAAGGAGGCCTCGGCGTGCGGCCGGAAGTGGATCGTGCGCACGATCAGCGGCAGCTCGACCCGCTCCGAATACGTGGTCTCGATGGAGATCCGGTTGGCGCTGCGGCGGATGGCGATGCGGGTGGCGTCCTCGGGGAGACCGAGCGAGTCCGCGAGCGCGCTGAGCCGGCCCCGGATGGTGTCGTCGTCGCGGGTCGCGGCGAAGCGCGCCTCCTGGTGGATCGCGTCGTTCAACTTGTAGAACCTGATGTAGACCTGGGCGACGTTGCTGCCGAAGTACCCGATCGTGACCAGGATCAGGATCGCGAAAAGGCATCCGAGACGGCTCGCTCCGCGCCGCGAGGTCACCACTGCGACTGGGCCCCTTCGATGATGTCGTTGATGATCCGCTGGATGGCCTGCTTCCGTCCCGCGGGTTCCTGCTGTTCGGCGTACTCGCCTTCGGCCGACATGCCCTTCTTCTCGAACAGCGGGCGGTCGGTGACCGCGTCGAGAATCTCGATGTCGATCACGATCTGGACGCGGCGCCGGGCGGACGTGGCGCGGGAGGGATCGGCGCTGAAGCCGACGGGGACATCCGGCTCATACCTGGTGATGGTGCCCCGCACGACGGCGTTGGCGCGTTCTTCGGGTGCGTCGCGCAAGCCCAGCCGATCGTGCAGCTCCTTGCGCAACGCATCGGTGAACTCGCTCTGCAGGTCCGGACTGGCCGTCTGGTTCTCGAACGGTATGACGGCGACCGTCTTGAGGTGGCTGGGCACGCCTCCGCCGCCCGACAGGGTGTAGAAGCACCCGGTGGCGAGGAGGAACAGCAGGCTAGCGACGCCAGATCGACTCATCGAATCCCGACTCCAGGTACCGGTGCACCACGTCAAGCCGCAGGGAGCGGCCGCTGCCGCGCTGGCTGAATTCTACGTGGTCCGAGTCCCGTCGTTGCAGCAGTTCCGTGATGCGCCCTCCGGTGATGCGTTCCAGCCGCACAATGCCGGCGGAGCCGAAGGCCACCCGCCAGACCGGATCGGTGCCGATGTCGGCGCGCAGGGTGTCGCCGTCGAGACGAACCGTGGTCTCGGGCGCCTGGACCGTGAGGCGCCCCAGCGCCGCCCACAACATCGGCACTGGTGGAACGTAACGCCGTGCTTCATCCTGAGCGCCAAGGAGCAGTGAATCTGCGATCAGGATCACGAAGCCGCCGCTGGATCCGTTCTCGAGGAAGAAGTCGAGCCGCACGCTGTCCGGCGGCGCCACGCGCGCGCTCCCCTCGCCGTGCGCCGCGTAGATGCGCTCATGAAACTCCCATCGAAAGACGATGCGCCGGTGGCCAGGTGCCAGTGCGGTGTGTGGCAGTGCCTCGGTGACCGGGATGCCGGTGAGGGGGCCGGCGTGGGGAACGCACGACCCAACGGCGAGGACCGCCGGCAGGACCAGCGCCCTAACGAGGCGAGAGTCCCGTGGCAAGGAGGGCCCGAATGTCGGCGGGGATCGTCATGGAGCGTCCGTTCCGGTCCATCGCCACCAGCTTCGTGCTCGCGCTGGCGAGCCTGGCACCGGTTTCGGCGTGACAGATGAGGTATTCGAACGTGACCGCACGGGAACCGACGTGGGTGACGGTGGTCTCGACCCGGATCAGGTCGTCGTAGCGGGCGGGGGCATGGAAGCGGAGGGAGGCCTCCGCCACCGCCAGGCCGGTTCCACGACGCTCCATCTCGGCGTACGGCAGGCCCCGGTCGCGGATGAACTCGGTCCGACCCATCTCGCACCACACCAGGTACTCGGCGTGGTACACGACACCCATCTGATCGGTTTCGCCGTAACGCACGCGAAACTCGATCCGGTGCGCGGAGTCGCTCACGAGTCGACGAGCCCCAGGGCGCGGCCGCGGTCGCGAGCGCTCGGCGTCAGGATGGCGCCGGCGGGAACCTGCCCGCCCTCGCGAGCGAGCCGGAGCACGTCGCGCTCGGTCACGAGGGGGCGGCGCCGGGACGCGGACCCCGCGGACGGCGACGATGCGGGCCTCGTCCCCGGTGCGCACGCCGCAGGCACGCGCCTCGTCATCGTCGAGGTGAACCTCGGTGGCATGCCTGTCTCCCGAGCGGACGAGCACATCATGGAGTGTCACGGCGCGCGCGCCGACGCCGCAACTCACGTCCAGCAGATCGCCGTCATTCAGGCCCCACTTCACCGCATCCGACGTCGACAGGTGCAGGTGACGAGCGGCGACGATGACCCCGCGCGTGAGCGCGACCCGGCCATGCGGACCCACGAGGGTCACCCCGCCGATGGAGTTGCCGAGCGCACCACTCGCCGTCACCGGTGGCGTGACGCCGACAGCCCCGGCATCCGCGTGCGAAAGCTCGAGTTGGGTCTCATCGCGAGGGGGGCCCACGACTCGCACGCCTTCGATGCGCCCGCCGGGTCCCTCGATCGAGACCGTTTCGGCGGCGGCAAACTGTCCCGGCTGGCGAATGGGGCGGGCGACGGTGAGGTCCGCGGACCCGAAGAGGGTCCTGGCATGTTCAGGAGAGAGATGCAGGTGACGCCTGGAGACGCCGACCCGAACGGCGACGGGGAGGGTCCGACTGCGACGGCGTCGGGAGGGCATCCCTGCAGCGGCGGCCGTCCCGTCGGGTGGTGCTCCCTTCCCGGCGGCGGCAGACCGCGTGGCGACAGTGAGATCCGCCACGTCGGCGCGATGCCGCGATGCCACCGGATGCCGGATCGGGGCGAGATCACCGAGGGCCTGGCCGGCTCCGGTCCACGGGGCTGGCTCGCCGCCCCGCCCCGGGGGCTCCGGGCGAACAGGCGCCGGCACCCAGGACGGACGCGCCGACGACTGGCGCGGACCGGTGAGCGTCTCGCGCCGGAGTGCATCGGCGATCAGCGCCGCCAGGCGGTCGAGTTCGTCACCGGTCATCGGCGCGCCTCGCGGAAGTCGGCAAGAAACCTGTCGACGATGGCACGCACCGACTCCTCGGGGAGCGCCGGTGCGACGCCGGCATCCGCGGCGAGCGGTCCGGCGTGCGGCCGCGGACCGTCGTCGTTACGAAGGGGGTCGCGGTACGGCCGGATCTCCTCGCCCATGCGCTTGATGTTGATGAGGTGCAGCGGCGTGATGTTGTCGGACGTGATGCTGCCCCCCCACGACCCCGGTCCGAGCGTCATCGCCGGCGCGAAGCCCGTCGTGCAGCCGACGGCGCCGAGCGCGGTGTTCGAGTTGACGACGATGCGAAACGCCGGCTTCTCCTCGAAGAATCGCTCGATGACGTGGCGGTCCCGGGAGTGGAGGCCTAACGAATGGCCGATGCCGCCGAGGCGAAGCAGCTCGATGGCGCGCCGGCAACAGGCCTCCCAGCCGTTCTCGACGAAGCAGCCGAGCACCGGACAGAGCTTCTCGCGGCTGAGGGGCTCGTCGCGTCCCACCGCGGACAGTTCGACGACGAGCAACTTCGTGCCATCGGGCACCGCGAACCCGGCGAGCCGGGCGATCCGGTCCGGCTGTTGCCCAACCACCTGCGGGTTGATCCCCTTTCCGCTCGCCGGGATCATGAGACGCTCGAGCGCCTGTTTCTCGCTGGCCGAGCAGAAGTGGGCCCGTTCGCGCTGGAAGGCCGCGCGCACCTCGGCTTCGATGGGGCTGTCCACGACGACCGAGTTCTCGGCCGAGCAGAGTAGGCCGGCGTCAAACGTCTTTCCGTCGACGACGTCGGCCACCGCTTTCGCCACCAGCGCGGTCCGTTCGATGATGGCCGGCACGTTGCCCGGGCCAACGCCATACGCCGGCTTTCCCGAGGTATAGACGGCGCGCACCATGTCCGTCCCCCCGGTCGCCAGGATGACTGCAGTCTGGCGATGGCGCATCAGTTCGTTTGTGCCCTCGAGCGTCGGTTCGGTCATGACACCAACGAGGCCATGCGGCGCGCCGGCGCCCGCGGCCGCCTCCTCGAGCAGGCGGCCGGTCTCCACACTGCAGCGCACGGCCCGCGGATGCGGCGACATGACAATGGCGTTGCGCGCCTTGACCGCGATGAGCGCCTTGTAGATCGCCGTCGACGTGGGGTTCGTCGTCGGTAGGATGGCCCCGACGACACCCATCGGCACGGCGAGTTCGCGGACGCGGCGCTGCGGATCCTCGCGGAGGACGCCAACCGTGCGCATCGGGAGGATGAATTCCAGCAGGTCATCGGACGCGAAGCGGTTCTTGATCACCTTGTGCTCGAAGACGCCCATGCCGGTCTCTTCCACCGCGAGCCGCGCCAGCGGGCCGGCGGCCGCCGACGCCGCGCGCGCCATGGCGGTCACGACGGCGTCCACGCGTTCCTGGCTCGCGGAGGCGAAGGCGTCTTGGGCGTCCGCCGCGCGCGCGACCAGGTCGCGCGCCTCCTGGATGCTCCGCAGGTCGGCGTCCATGGCGCCGCCGCGTCAGGCGTTCAGCGAGCGGAAGGCAGCGAGGAGCTCCTCGCGCCCGGCGCGCGCCACGTCCCGGCCCTTGATGGGAAAGTCCGCGATCCGCCGCGCCATGGACCGGAGGTCCACGACCCTGGCTCCCTCGAGCGCCGCAATGTCGTAGCGGCCACCCGACATCGGGAGCGGGGTCGCGGGCGCCTCGTCGTCGTCGGCCACCACGATCGAGAGCTCCTCGTGCGGACGCGGGATCACGTGGACCGAGACCAGGTGCCCCACTCGTTCGGCAGCAGCGGAACCCGCGTCGACAGCCGCCTTCACGGCGGCCGTGGTTCCGGCGAACTTGACGGTGACGAGTCCGGCGTCCGCGCGCTCGGTCCCGAGCAGGCGGACGTGGGCCGCCTTGAGCCCGGCATCCGCTGCCTCGAGCGCGCCGACCAGACCGCGCGTTTCGATCAGTCCGAGCGCGTCACCGGAGGCGTCAGGATCAGGCGCTCTCACCCGCAGGTCCCTGCGGGATGATCATCTCGAGCTCGGCGTGCGGACGCGGAATCACGTGCACCGACACCAGTTCGCCAACTCGCTCTGCTGCCGCGGCCCCGGCGTCCGTGGCCGCCTTCACGGCGCCGACGTCCCCCCGGACCATCACCGTGACGTACCCGCCGCCCACTTTTTCCTTGCCGATGAGGCGGACATTCGCCGCCTTGACCATGGCATCTGCGGCTTCGATGGCCCCGACGAGCCCTTTCGTCTCGATCAGGCCGAGCGCGCGCTCTGGCATCCGTCCCCCTGTGGGTGTAGCACCGCGCGCGAAGATGCGTGCTCCCACGGAGTTTGTAAAGAGACACGTGCGCGGATAAACTGTGCGCGTGCTCCCGGCCCCGTGCTACCTCATCTCGGATGCGCACCTCGGCGTGGCCCAGCCGGCGGTGGAGCGGAACGTCCTGGGATTCCTGGACGGAATCGAGGGTCGGGCG
Organism: uncultured Gemmatimonadaceae bacterium; assembly: GCA_963761075.1. Lineage (GTDB taxonomy): Bacteria > Gemmatimonadota > Gemmatimonadetes > Gemmatimonadales > Gemmatimonadaceae > CAVXFN01. The sequence continues at coordinate 2,587,274 of CAVXFN010000004.1, read as the reverse complement.
GCCTCCCTCGTCGTCAACGGCGACCTGTTTGATTTCTGGTTCGAGTGGAGGCGTGTGATTCCCCGGGCAGGGTTTCGCGTCCTTGCTGCCCTGGCGCGGCTGGGCGAGCGCGGCACCCGGGTGCTGTTCATCGCCGGCAACCATGATTGCTGGGGTGGCGAGGTCCTTCGCGACGACGTGGGGCTGGAGTATCACGTCGGGACGTGGCACGGCGACATCGCCGGGTGGCGGACGCGCATCGACCATGGTGACGGCCTGCGCAACCTCGAGGACCGCCGCTATCGCCTCCTTCGCGCCGTGCTTCGCAACAGGACGTCGATCCGGGCTTTCCGGTTGATCCATCCGGACTTCGGGATGCGCCTGGCATCGGGGAGTTCACATGCGAGCCGGACGTATCGAGCACGCGACGGCGGCCGGGGGCTTCGCGACGTGGCAATGCGCGACCTCGCGGCGGCGCCGGACACCGACCTGCTCGTGTTCGGCCACTCGCACGTGGCCGCGCTGGAGCGGGCCCCGGGTGGGGGCGTCTACGCGAACGCCGGGAACTGGATGGACGACACGACGTACCTGCGCATCGACACCGATGCGCTGGAGCTGCGCCGATGGGCACCGGGTGGCGGCGACGCGCTGTTGCAGCGCGAGACCGCGCGGCACGCCCGCGACGCCGGCGCTACCAGCGAACCCGGAGCCCGACCCCTGCCCCCTGCGGGGTGACCTGGTACTGCACCTCTGCCGGCAGGTCCCAGAGCAGCGACGACACGAACGCGTCGGCGCCGGCGAAGAGGTGGTTGAAGATCAGGACCGCGACCCAATCCTCGAAATGGGTGCGTCGGGCCTTCTCGAGCGTCGAGCCGAAATGCGTGTCCACAGTGTCGGCCACGACAAATCCACCATTGGCGTCCACGATGGGCGCACCGGTGACGGGGTCGACCTGCCAGGAATTCACGACATGGTCGTCGACGTGTGCGCGCGCGATGCGGAGGTCGTTCGCGGTCTTGGTGAGCATCGCGATCGACACCGCCTCGATCGTCACGTAGATCACGCCGGCGGCGTGGTGCTGAAGGCGTCCCTGTCCGAGTCCGGGAAGGAAGAACGAGTACAGGAACGCCCGGCCGGGAGAGAGCGGCGGCTTGAGCGAGTCGGCCGCGAATCGCTGCCCGCCCTGTCGAACCGGACCCACCTGACGAGTGGGAGGAACGGTGGCTCGTGCACCAGTGTCCGCCGTGACCTGGGCGCGCAGGGACGCCGGGAGTCCTGCCATCGAAAGGCACGCGACAAACGCCAGCGTCGCGAGGCCCGAGACTCGTTCGAGACTCCCGACGACGCGACCGCCCAGTCTTCCCCACCTCACAATTGGCGTCATCCAGGTTCCGTTGGGAGGCGGCATGGCGGGAGCGTATGGGAATCGAACCCACCCGACCCGACGAAGTCAGGTCACAGTCGTTTTGAAGACGACGGAGGCCACCAGGCCCCAGACGCCCCCGTGCCGACGGTTACGACAGCACGATGGGCCGGTGTCCGGGCGGGATGACCTGGCCGATCACCGTCGCCTCCGGCACGCGCGAAAGATACTCCGCCACGTTGCGGGGAGGCACCGCCAGCAGCAGGCCACCGGACGTCTGCGGGTCGACGACGAGCGCGCGCTGGAACGGACTGGCCTCGCCCCAGTCCACCAGATCGGCCAGGTACGACTCGTTCCGCTCGGCCCCCCCGGGCGTCGCGCCATCGCTCCACGCCTCATGGGCGCCAGGGTAGGCCGGCAGCGCCGGCATGTCGAACCTCAGGGAGACCCGACTGGCCCGCGCGATGTGGGTCGCATGTCCCAGGAGCCCGAATCCCGTCACGTCGGTGGCGCAGCGCACACCGAGGGCGAGCGCCGCCGCCGCCGCCTTCGCGTTCAGCGTCCGCATCGCATCCACGACCGGCCCGGCGTCGCCGGCTGACATCGTGCCGCGCTTGAGCGCGGTGGTCACGAAACCGGTGCCAAGCGGCTTGGTGAGAATGAGCGCGTCACCTGCCGTGGCCGCCGCGTTGGTGAGAAGCCGCCGCGGGTCGACGCGCCCGGTGACCGCAAGGCCGTACTTGAGCTCCTCGTCGATGATTGTGTGTCCGCCGATCACCGACGCCCCGGCCTCGTGGACCTTCTCCTGCCCTCCGCGGAGGATCTCGGTGAGCACGCTCAACGGGAGCCGTCCGGTGGGAAAGCCGACGATGCTCAGCGCGGTGAGCGGCTCGCCCCCCATCGCGTAGACATCGGAGAGTGCATTGGCCGCGGCGATCTGCCCGAACTGCCACGGATCGTCGACGATGGGCGCGAAGAAGTCGACCGTCTGCACGAGCGCGAGGTCTTCGGAGACGCGAAAGACGCCCGCGTCGTCGAAGGTCTCCCGACCGACGAGGATGCGTGGATCGTGTCGCGCGGGGAGCGGCGCGAGCGCTCTGGCAAGGTCGCCCGGACCCATCTTGGACGCTCAACCCGCGCAGCGGGCGAACTGGGTCAGGCGGAAAATCTCGTCGCGCGTGTTCGACACGGGGTGCGGTTCATGGCCGTGGAGATGACGTTGCCCCGCGCCCCGGCACGAGGCGCGGCGACCCGAAAGATAAGGGCCGCCGCGCCCGGCGCGCCTGCGCGGCCTTGCGCCGCGCAGTCACACCTCACTTCACCTTGACGATGGCATCGATCTCGACGAGCACCCCACGCGGCAGCGCGGAGACCTGCACCGTCGAGCGCGCAGGTCGCGCATCTCCCAGTGTCTTCGCGTAGACCTCATTCATGCGCGGAAAATCCGCCATGTCGTGCAGGAAGACAGTGGTCTTGACGATGTCTCCCCACCCGGCGCCGGACGCCTGCAGGATGGCGTTCAGGTTGGCGAGGACGCGCTCCGTCTGCGCGACGACGTCTCCGGGGACGATATCACCGGTGACCGGGTCGATCGCGATCTGCCCGGCGGTAAAGAGGAACCCGCCGGCCACGATGCCCTGCGAGTACGGTCCAATGGCCGCCGGGGCACGATCTGTCTGGATCCGCTGCGTTGTCACGGAAGCTCCTAGAAGAGGCCGACGATGCTGCCATCGGGGCGCAGTGCAATGCGCTCGGCGGCAGGCTCCCTGGGCAGCCCGGGCATGGTCATGATGTCACCGCATTGCGCAACGACGAAGCCCGAGCCGGCTGCCGGATAGACCTCGTTGACGGTGATGCGAAAGCCCGTCGGGCGACCAAGCTTGGTGGCGTCGTCGGTGAGCGAGTACTGCGTCTTGGCCATGCAGACCGGTGTGTCGCCGAGGCCGATGGACTGCAGGTAGTCGATGTTGCGCTCCGCCTTGGGGGCATAGTCGACCCCGTCGGCACCGTACACCTTGGTGGCCACCGCGTGGATCTTGTCGCGGATGGGGAGTTTCTCGTCGTAGATGGGGGCGAAGTGGGCCCCGCCGGCATCGAGCATCGCCGTCACTTCCCGCGCGAGATCGATGCCTCCTTCCCCGCCCTTCGCCCAGACCTCGTTCAACGCAACGCGCACGCCCGCGCGGCGCGCGCAGTCGGCGACCATCTTCAGCTCGGCGTCGGAGTCGCTCGTGAAGCGATTCACGGCAACGACCACGGGGACGCCGAACTGCGAGACATTGGCGATGTGATGCTCGAGGTTGGGCAGTCCGCGCTCCAGGGCGCCGAGGTCCTCGGTGGCGAGCTTTGTCTTGTGCGCGCCGCCGTTCAGCTTGAGCGCCCGAACCGTGGCGACCAGCACCGCCGCCTGCGGCTTCAGCCCGGCGGTGCGGCACTTGATGTCGAAGAACTTCTCGGCGCCGAGGTCCGACCCGAAGCCGGCTTCGGTGATGACAATGTCGGCGAGGGCGAGCGCCGAGCGGGTGGCAACGATCGAGTTGCACCCGTGGGCGATGTTGCCGAAGGGACCGGCGTGGACGAAGGCCGGCCCGCCCTCGATCGTCTGCACCAGGTTGGGGCGAATCGCGTCACGAAGCAGCAGCCCCATCGCACCCGCCGCCTTCAGTTCGCCGGCGCGCACCGGCTTGCGGGCGGCCCCGTAGGTCGAGCCCACGATGATCCGGGCAAGTCGCTGCTCGAGGTCCTCGACGCCTGACGAGAGCGCGAGGATGGCCATGATCTCGCTCGCCGGCACGATGACGAAGCGTTCCTCGCGCGGCACGCCCTCGGCGGGACCGCCCAGGCCGATGATCACCTTGCGCAGGGCCCTGTCGTTCATGTCGATGGTGCGCGGCCAGGTGATGCGGCGCGGATCGATGCCGAGCGGGTTGCCCTGCTGCAGGTGGTTGTCGAGCATTGCCGACAGCAGCGCGTGCGCGGTCGAGATGGCGTGGAAGTCGCCAGTGAAGTGGAGGTTGATATCCTCCATGGGAAGCACCTGCGAGTAGCCGCCACCGGCAGCGCCTCCCTTCACCCCGAAGACCGGTCCGAGCGACGGCTCGCGTATGCAGAGGCCGACCCGGATGCCGAGGCGCCGCATAGCCTGCGCGAGCCCGACCGATGTCGTCGTCTTTCCCTCGCCCGCCGCCGTCGGGTTGATGGCGGTCACGAGCACGAGTTTGCCGCGCGCCGGACGCTGGGAGATCTCGAGCGGGATCTTCGCCTTGTACTTGCCGTAGAGATCGAGGTCGTCCGGCGTCAGGTCGAGCTCGGCGGCGACGTCAACAATGGGGCGCAGGCGGGCCTGCTGGGCAATCTCGATGTCGGTGGGGACCGTATTCACTCAGACCTCACGTGGCGCTGCGATGTGGCGCGCCGGTGGATGCAGTGGAGCGGTGCGCACTCCGGACGGAACGGCCGGCCAGGCGGCGCGGCGGAGGGCCCGGGGTGCCTCACGAGCAGGCGTGGCGCCCGAGGCGCCGGCGGGCGTCATTCTACGAACGGGTCGAGGGTATCGCCAGCCCGAAGAGGGCAGCGGCGTTGGATGTGACCAGCCGGCCGAAATCCCCCGGCGACGCGCCGCGCGCCCCGGCGACGCGCGACAGCGTCAGGGCCACGTGGGCCGGCTCGTTGCGCTGGCCGCGGAGCGGCACGGGCGCGAGGTACGGGGCATCGGATTCGACCAGCACCCTGTCATCGGGAATCGCACGCAGGAGGTCGTCGTCGACCCACTTCCTGAACGTGACGATGCCGCTGAAGGAGACGTACCAGCCGACCTCGAGCGCGTGCTCGGCGAGGTCCCGTGGACCGGTGAAGCAGTGCAGCACGCCGCGCACGCCGCTTCCGCCGGCCTCGGCAATCATCGCGCGCGTGTCGTCGGTCGCGTTGCGCGAGTGCACGACCAGCGGACGCCCGGTCTCATGCGCCAGTGCGAGCTGGGCCCCGAAGACCAGGCGCTGCAGGGCGCGCGGCGCGTTGTCATAGAAGTAGTCGAGGCCGCACTCGCCCACGGCGACCGCGCTGCTTTCGGCGAGTTCCCGGATTCGCGGAAGGTCGCGCGCCAGGTCACAGGTGGCCGCGTCATGCGGGTGGATGCCCGCGGTGTGCCAGAGGAAGCCGGGATGCGCGGCAGCCAGCTCCCGGGACCGCAGGGCGGCATCCGGCGACTCCCCGATGCAGACGACCGCGGCGGCGCCCGCCAGACGCGCACGCGCGATCACCTCATCACGATCGGCGTCGAACGCCGGATCGGCGAGGTGGGCGTGGCTGTCGACGAACGGGCTCTCGGGCATTCGGGGCTGGGCGGCGCGCGTCTGGCGCGGCCTCAGCCCGTCTTCTTCCGCTGCCTGCTCGCGGACGGGGCCTTCTCGCGCTTGCGTCCCTCGGATTCCGCCGTGGACTCGGCGCGCGCCGAGCGCGCGGACACCTGCGTCTTGTCGGCATCGGCGCGCGGGAACCGGCGCTCGATGTAGAGCAGGATCGGGGAGGCGACGTAGATGGAGCTGAACGTCGCCACGAAGACGCCGAACGTCATGACCCACGCGAACGGGCGGATCACCTCACCGGCGAAGATGAGCAGGGCGAGCGTGGCGGCGAGGGTCGTGGTGTGCGTCAGGACGGAACGCGGCAGGGTCTCGTTGATCGACCGGTTCAGCGTGTCGTAGAGCGGCTCGCGGCGGGCCTTCTTGAGGTTCTCGCGGACGCGATCGAAGATGATGATCGTGTCGTTGCCCGAATAGCCGAGCAGGGTGAGGATGGCGGCGACGACGGTGAGCGAGACCTCGAGGTTCATCAGCTTGATGAAGCTGAGGGTCACGAGGACGTCGTGGCCGGTCGAGAGCACGGCGGCGAGGCCGAAGCGCCACTCGAACCGGATGGCGAGGTAGACCAGCGTCACCATGGCCGCGAGGACCATCGCGATGACCGCCCCGCGGGCGAGCTCGCTGCCGACCTTCGGGCCGACGACCTCGGTGCGAATTACGTTGTAGCCGTCGGCACCGTACTTCTGCGTGAGCGCCGTCTGCACGTCGCGCGCGACGCTCTCACTACCCGACGCCTCTTCCCCGATCTGGGTGCGTTCCTGCGCCCGGATGGTGTACTCGTCAGGCGCGCCGAACTGGGTGATCTCGGCGCCGCGGATGCCGGCCTGGTCGAGGGTCTGGCGCAGCACCGAGGCATCGGGCGCCTGTGCGAACTTCACCTGCAGCAGCAGGCCGCCCGTGAACTCGATGGAGCGGTTCACGCCGCCGGTGAAGATGAACGACGCGACGCCGGCGAGAATGAAGCCGATCGTCAGACCGGCGGCCCAGCGCCAGACCCGGATGAAGTCGAAGGTCGTGTTATGAAAGATCCGCAGCATCAGATGCTCAGCGTCTGCGCGCCGCGCGCGCGGTTCAACCAGATGAGATAGAACGTGCGCACGACGAAGATGGCGCAGAAGAGCGAGGCGGTGATACCGGCGATCAGCGTCACCGCGAAGCCCCGCACCGGTCCGGTGCCATACTGGTAGAGCACCGAGGCGGTGAGGATGGTCGTCACGCTGGTGTCGACGATGGCACTCAGGGCGTGCCGGAAGCCCTCGTCGATCGACGTCCGGACCGTCTTGCCCCGGTCGAGCTCCTCACGGATGCGCTCGAATATCAGCACGTTGGCGTCGACCGCCATGCCGACCGACAGCACCAGTCCCGCCAGCCCGGGCAGGGTGAGCACGGCGCCGAATCCCGCCAGGACGGCCATGGTGAACAGGATGTACATCGACAGCGCGAGCACGGCGAGGGCACCGGAGAACCGGTAGTAGACAAGCATGATCAGCACCACGACGAGCATCGAGATCGCCAAGGCCCGCGTTCCACGCGCGATGGAGTCGGCGCCGAGGCTGGCGCCGATGTTGCGCACCTCCTCGACCTTGAGGGGCACCGGCAGCGCACCGGCGCGGAGCACGAGGGCGAGATCCTGTGCCTCCTGCAGGTCACGGCGTCCCATGGTGATCTGGCCACGCGTCCCGATGGCGCTCTGGATGACCGGCGGGCGTCCCATCACCTTGTCGTCGAGCACGATCGCCATGTAGTCCTGGATGTGCTTCGCCGTCTCCGAGCGGAACCGGCGCCCACCCTCGTTGTTCAACTCGAACTCGACGATGGTGCCCTCGATGGGGCTGTTGTTCGGCTTGGCGTCCTGCAGCATGTCACCCGTCATGATCGGACGCGCGTCGAGGACGTAGAGCGGGCGGTAGATCACGCCGGCCGCGGACACCGAGTCGCTTCCCCAGCGAATGACCTTGCCGGGAGGCAGCACCGCCTGCACCTCGGGGAGTGAGAAGTAGTGCTCGGCCCGTGGCACGTCGGGGTCCGCCACCAGATACTCGCCCGGGATCTGGCCATCGCGGACGATGCTGCTGATCGGTCCGGTGGTCGTCGACAGGCCGGGCACGCTCGTGGAATCCTTCTTCGTCGAATCCGACTTCTGCGTGCTGTCCTTCTCGCCGAACAGCTTCTGCAGGCCAGCCTGCGCGTTGACCGCGGACTTGTTTGTCGTGTCGCCGCCAAAGACCTTTTCGGCGCCGAGATCCCGCACGACCTGGTCAAGACGTGGGAGCGAGCGCTGCAGCGCCTGCGTCTTGTCGGTGATCATGAATTGCAGGAAGGCCTGGTCCTGCACGACCTGCTCCGCACGCTGCGGGTCGTCGATGCCCGGCAACTCGACGATGATCCTGTCGGTTCCCGCCTTCTGCACCACGGGCTCGGAGACGCCGAACTCGTCGATGCGCGATCGCACGACCTTGAGCGCGCGGTCGAGTGCGTCCTCCTTGTTCGCGATGGCGCCCTTGGATTCGTCGACGGCCAGGGCGAGGTACATACCGCCCTGCAGGTCCAGACCCTTCTTCAACGGCACCCGCTGGATGGTGTCGTAGACGAAGATACCATTGCGCTTCACGCGCTCGATTGTCGTGCGCGGAAAGAGCGCCCACCCGGACGCGGCAATCAAAACGACGATGAGCAGGATGCGGTACTTCAGATTGGTCATGCGCGTCACCGGACAGAAAGGGCGCGATTCAAGAGCTATGAACGTTAGGAGAGCTGCAGGGGAGAGTCAACCGCAAAGTCGCTTGGCTCAAGCGGTTGCGCCAAGAACCCTCCGCGCGGTATCGGCGTCGCGCCCCAGCTGAGCCCTGAGTGCCTCGGCGCCCTCGAAGCGTTGCGTGTCCCGCAAGCGCTCCAAGAAGTCGATCCGCACCCGACAGCCGTAGAAGTCCCCTTCCGCATCGAACAGGTGGGCCTCGAGCGCCACGGTGGGATCGTCGAAGGTCGGACGAGGGCCCAGGTTGAGCATGCCACCGAAGGTCCCACGCGGCGTCTGCACCCTCACCACATACACTCCCTGCGGAGGAAGGAGCTTGCGCGGCGAGGGGAGCGGAAAGTTGATCGTCGGGAACCCGAGCAGCCTCCCGCGCTTCTCGCCGTGCAGGACCCGGCCGCTGACGCCGTACGGCCTGCCGAGCGCCGCGGCGGCTCCCGCCAGGTCGCCGCCCGCGACGGCCCGGCGGATGGCGGTCGAGGACACGGGGTGGCCGGCAGAGGTCGTGACGACAGGTATGACGCTGACCTCGAACCCGCGCGAGGCGCCGAGCGAGCGCATGGTGTCGAGGTTTCCCTCGCGGTTGCGACCGAAGCCGTGGTCATGCCCCATGAGGAGCTCATGCATGCGGAAGCGCGCGAGCAGGATCTCGTCGACGAACCGGGCCGCCTCGAACGAGGCCAGCGCCCGGGTGAACGGCACGATGGCGACGTAATCGATGCCGCTTTCGGCGAGCACCTCCAGCTTCTCCTCGCCGACGGTCAGGAGGGACGGCGCGGCGACGGGATTGACGACCTCGAGCGGGTGCGGCTCGAAGGTGACGAGCAGGCTGTGCACCCCGAGCTCGCGGGCGCGGGCGACGAGGCGACGCAGCACGTCCTGGTGGCCGCGATGGACGCCGTCGAACGTCCCGACGGTGACGGCCGTTCGCTGGACGTCCGGGGGAAGGCCCGAGGTGGCGACGGGGCGCTCGTCAGGCATCGGCGAGGACGACGCGCGGCTGGAATTCGCCGCCCCGGCGCTCGGCGACAGCGATGAGGCGACCGCCGCCGTTCACCAGCGCAACGGCGTCGCCGGCGAGGCCGGCCGCGACCGACCGGCCGTGCCTGACGAGTTGTTCCTGGGCGGGGTCGAGCACCAGCCGTGGAAGGTCGACGAGGGCGGCGGCGGCCGGCTGGACGCGGGCGCGGAGCGTCTCGTCCCGCGGATCGACGGCATCGGCGACGTCGAAGGGGCCGACGCGCAACCGCCGGAGCGCGGTGAGATGCGCCGCCGAGCCGCAGGCCCGGCCGAGGTCGCGCGCGAGGGCGCGGATGTAGGTACCGGCGCCGCAGGTGATCCGGGCCGAGAGGATTCCGTCCGACCAGCCGAGGACCTCCCACCCGTGCACCTCGACGGGCGCCGGCGCCAGCGCAATGGCGTCCCCGCGACGCGCCGCGGCGTAGGCGCGACGACCCGCGACCTGCTTGGCGGAATAGGCGGGAGGCACCTGCGCGAGGCGCCCCGTCAGCCCCGGCAGCGCCGCGCGCACGGACGACTCGTCAGGCACCGGGGCGGCGCGGGTCACCTCGCCGTCGGCGTCGTCGGTCGAGGTCTCGGCCCCGAAGGCGATCGTTGTCTCGTACACCTTCGGTTCGGACGGGACGAAGCGTGCGAGCCTGGTGGCGCCGCCGAGCAGCACGACGAGGAGCCCGGTGGCGGCCGGATCGAGGGTGCCGGTGTGGCCGGCGCGCGGCCCGTCGAGCTGGCGCCGGGTGATGGCGACGGTGTCGTGCGAGGTCATGCCCGCGGGCTTGTCGACGAGCACGAAACCGTCAGTCGGGTTCACTGTCCCCGGGCGGAGGTTCCTTCTCGGTGCGGATCTGCGCCAGGAGCGACTCGATGCGGTTGGCGCGCTCCAGCGACGGGTCGGTGCGGAATTCGATCTCGGGGGCGAGGCGCAGGCGCAGCGACCGGCCGATGCGTCCGCGCAGGTGCCCGGCGAGCGATTCCAGGCCCTCCATGGTGGCGGACTTCTCGGTGTCGGTCCCCATCACGCTGACGAAGACCCTGGCGTGCCGGAGGTCGCGCGTCACGTCCACCCCGGTGACCGTCACCAGGCCCTGGATCCGCGGGTCCTTGACGCCCTCGGCCAGAAAGGTGGCGACTTCCTCGCGGATGGCTTCGGCGACCCGGTCCGGGCGACGCGCGTCGTTAGGCATGGCGAATCGGGGGGGGGGAGAGAGGGTGCGCCAGCCGCACCGTGCGGCGGCGTGAGGCGGCACCGCCGGGACGGCCGTGCCGCACACTCGTCAGGCGCCCGCGGTCTCCGGCTGGAGCGTGCGGGCGACTTCCTCGGTCTTGAAGCACTCGATCACGTCGCCGACCTTGATGTCGTTGAAGTTCTCGATGCCGATGCCGCACTCGTAGCCCTCCTTCACCTCGCGGACGTCGTCCTTGAACCGCCGCAGCGACGCGATGCCGCCTGCGTAGACCTCCTTGCCGTCGCGCACCACGCGCACGCGCGCCTGCCGCGAGATGGTGCCGTGGCGCACGTAGCACCCGGCCACGGTGCCGACGCGCGACACCTTGAACGTCTCGCGCACCTCGGCCTCGCCGAGCACGACTTCCCGCTCCTCGGGGCGCAGCAACCCCTCGAGGGCGGCACGCACGTCGTTCACGGCGTCGTAGATGACGCGGTACAGCTTGATCTCCACACCCTCGCGCTCGGCGGCGCTGCGGGCGTTGTTGTCGGGCCGCACGTGGAAGCCGATGATGATCGCCCCCGACGCGCGGGCGAGCAGGATGTCGCTCCCGGTGATGGCGCCGACGCCGCGGTGCACGACGTCGACCTCGACCTCGTTGTTCGAGAGCTGGGCGAGGGCGTCGGCGAGGGCCTCGGCGGGACCGCCCTGGTCCGCCTTGATCAGGATGCTCAGGCGCCGCTTCTCGCCGGCCTGCGCCTGCGCCATGAAGTCCTCGAGCGTAACCGCGCTCTTGCTCGTGCGACGGCTCTGCGCCTCGCGGTCGAGCCGCTCACGCCGCTGCGCGATGTCCCGGGCCTGGGTGGCATCGTCGACGACGAGGAACTGGTCGCCGGCCATCGGCACGCCGGCGAGGCCGAGCACCTGCACCGGGATCGCCGGTCCGGCTTCCTTGACCGGGCGCCCCCGCTCGTCGAGCAGGGCGCGCACGCGTCCCGAGTACAGGCCGCAGATGAAGTTGTCGCCGACATGCAAGGTGCCGCTCTGCACCAGCACGCTCGCCACGGGACCCTTACCCGGGTCGAGCTGCGCCTCGATGACCGTGCCGGTCGCGGTGCGGTCCGGGTTCGCCTTCAGGTCGAGGACCTCCGCCTGCAGCAGGATCTGGTCGAGAAGTTCCTTGACGTTGGTGCCCTTCTTGGCCGAGATGGGCGTCGACAGCACCTGTCCGCCGAACGCCTCCAGCACGATGCCGTGGGCCAGCAGGTCCTGCGAGACCCGGGTCGGATTGGCGTCGGGCAGGTCGATCTTGTTGATGGCGACGATGACCGGCACGCCAGCGTTCCTGGCGTGCGAGATGGCCTCCACCGTCTGTGGCATCACCGAGTCGTTGGCGGCGACGACAAGGACCACGATGTCCGTGACCTGGGCACCGCGCGCACGCATCGCGGTGAACGCCTCGTGTCCCGGCGTGTCGAGGAAGGTGATGTGGCGCCCGTTCGGGAGCGTGACGTGATAGGCACCGATGTGCTGGGTGATGCCGCCGGACTCGCCGGCTACCACGTTCGCCTTGCGGATGAAGTCGAGGAGCGACGTCTTGCCGTGGTCGACGTGGCCCATGATGGTGACGACCGGCGGCCGCGACTTGAGGTCCTCGGGGAGGTCCGGGGCCTGCTGGTCGGCGACGTCCGCCGCGTACTCCTCCTCGCGCACCGCCTGGAACCCGAATTCGCCGGCGATCAGCTCGATCTGGTCGAAGTCGAGCCGCTGGTTGATCGTCACCATGAGTCCGAGGTTCTTGAAGGCGAAGGCGACGATCTGCGTCGCCGGCACCTTGATGATCTCGGCGAGCTCGGCGACGGTGATGAACTCGTTGACGCGGACGGTCTTGCGCTCGCGCTCGACTTCCGCGAGGCGCATCGCCTCCATTTCACCGCGAGAGTCGTCGGTGCGGCGCGAGCCGCGGCGCGCCGGCGCGCCGCGGATCGACGACATCACGCGCGAGATGTTCGCCGAGACCTCGCCCTGATCGACGGTGCCCCGCTTGCCCTTCTTGCGACGCTGCGGACCGGCCCCTGCGGAGGTGGGTCCCTTGCGCTCCTCGCGGCGGGGCGGAATGCCGACGCCGCCGCTGGGCGTCGCCGACGCAACAGGCCGCGGCGGCATGAACGGGCTGGCCCCCGGGATGCCGCGCGCTCGTGGCGCGCCGGGGACGATGGGCCGCGGCCGCTGGCGCTCGATCGAGGGAGACGACTCGGAGGACGCGGCCGCGGCGGGACGCTGGCGACGCGGCGGCGGTGACGCCGGCGGGGCCTCGCTCACCTCGACCTCGGCTTCAACGATCGCCTCCGTCGGTTCCGTCTCCGGTTCGGCCGGGGCCGGATGCGTCTCGGCCGCTTCCGCCGGGGTCGGCGGAGCAGTCTCGACCTCGACCGACGCCTCCTGCTCGACAGGCTCGGCAACCGGTTCTTCGACCGGGGGCGCCGGTGCCTCGGCCTGTGGCGTGGGTTCCGGCTCGGGCGCGGGCTCTGCCGGACGGCGCCGGCGGCGGACGCCTGACGACGTCGACGCGGGATCGGCCGCGGCCTCCTCGGCTGCCGGCGCCGACTTGGCGGCGGAGCTGCGGCGACGGCGCGTCGTCGTCGGTGCCGGCTTTTCCTGTTGGCGGACTCGCTTTTCGCGTTCCCAGCGAACCCGGACACGTGCCACCTGATCGTCCGTCAACACCGTCAGGTGGCTGCGCACAGGCACGTCCATCTGCCGCAGAAGGTTGATCACCTCCTCGGCAGAGACGCCGAACTCGCCGGCCATGTCATTTACGCGAAGCTTGCTCAACGAATCCTCCTACCGTCCACTCGATACCGCACCGCTCCGGGGGTGCCGCGTCCCGTCCAACGCCGCGGCGCGCAGTCCGCGTGCCAGCGCGGCGTCGGTGATGCCGATCGCCGTCGTGGCCTGGCGGCCAACCGCTGAACCTAACGCGCCGGCACTCGGGCCCTCGATCATCCGCACGCCGCGCGCCGCGAGCAGCGGAATGATCTTGCGCCGGCTGTTCTCGGATGCGTCCGGGGCGACCACGGCCAGCATGAGCCGCCCGCGGCGCGCCGCCACCCGGACCTGCTCAACACCGACCACGGCGTTCCGGGCGCGCACGCCGAGTCCGATGAGCCCGAGCACCTTTCGCTCCGACGCCGCGTCCACGTCACTCCTCCGGCGACTCGCCGGCGTCGTCGCCGGACGGTTCTTCCGGGGAGGCTTCCTCCGACTCTCCCTCCTCGGTCAGCTCGTCGATGATCGACATGATGCGGTCGGCTTCCTCGGGCGCAATGCCCGGCAGGCGCAGGAAGTCGTCGCGATCGAGGTCGATGATGTCGTTCAGCGTGCGATAGCCCGCTTCCTCGAGGACCGCCACGGTGGCCGTGGGCATTCCCTCGATCTCGGAGAGCTTGACGTCAGCGGCGACGTCCTCCTCCTCCGGGAGCGGCGCGAACACCGGCCCGTCGCTCCGCTCCATCCACTCGCGGCTGGAGTACAGGTCGATCTTCCAGCCGGTGAGCTCGGACGCCAGGCGCACGTTCTGCCCATTCCGCCCGATCGCCAGCGAGAGCTGGTCCTCGTCGACGATTGCCTGGATGGTCCGGGTGTCGGCCTCGCTGAAGACGCGCGCCACGCGCGCCGGCGCGAGGGCGAGCTTGGCAAAGCGCTCGGGATCGGGCGACCAGGGAACGATGTCGATCCGCTCGCCGTTCAGCTCATTCACGACCGACTGCACGCGCGAGCCCTTGAGGCCGACGCAGGCACCGACGGGATCGATGGAATCGTCGCGCGAGAAGACGGCGATCTTGGTGCGGCTGCCGACCTCGCGGGCCGCGGCGCGGATCTCGACGATCCCCTGCTGCATCTCCGGGACCTCGAGCTTGAAGAGCGCCTGCACGAACCACGGATCGCCACGGCTCAGGATCAGCCGCGGCCCCTTGGGTGTCTCCTCGACGCGCTTGAGCACGGCGCGGATGGGGTCGCCCTGGTGAAAGTGCTCGCGATGGTTCTGTTCGCGATACGGGATGATCGCCTCCGCCTCGCGGAACTTGTTCAGCATGACCACGAGCTTGCCTCGTTCGATCTGCTGCACTTCCCCCGAAAGGAGCTCCCCCACGCGCCCGGAGAACTCGTCGCGGATCTTGGTGCGCTCGCCCTCGCGGACTCGCTGGATGATGCGCTGCTTGGCCGCCTGCACCGCGCTTCGCCCGAACTCGGCGAAGTCGACGGGAATCTCCATGATGTCACCGACCTCGAACTCGGGATCCTCGAATCGGGCCTCCTCGAGCGAAATCTCGTGACCGGGGTCGGTGACCTCGGCGACCACGGTCTTCAGCAACACGATGGTGATGTTGCCGTTGCGTTCGTCGATGTCGACCTCGGCCTGCACATTGGGACCGTGCTTCTTGGCGAGGGCGGCATGAATGCCGTCCTGCAGCAGACCGCGCAATTCCGAGCGGTCGATCTGCTTCAGGTTGGTGAGTTCCCGAATCGCAGTCAGAATTTCGGCCGAACCGATCATGCCTCGTTCCTCTATTTCTTCCACCGGAAGACCAGCCTGGCCTCCCTGATGTCTGCCAGCGGAACCCGGTGCTCGGCGCCCTGCGCGTCACGCATGATCGCCGTGTCGATTCCCCCATCCGTTTCGATGCCGGCGACCTCCACCTCGCAGCGGCCGCCAAGCGCGGGACTCACTACCGACGCCGTCCTCCCCGCGAAGCGCCGCCAGTCATCGGCGTGCCTCAGCGGTCGTTCAACGCCGGGCGAAGACACCTCCAGGACGTAGTTGTTTCCCACCAGTCCCGACGCCTCGAGCACCGGCTCGAGTGCGCGGGACACGTGCGCACAGTCGTCGATCGACACCTTTTCCCCATCGCGCCTGTCGATGCGAACGTCCAGCAAAGGCCGCTGCGCCATACCACCTCGACGCAGCTCGACAAGATCGAATCCAAGTGCATCAAGCTGTTGCTTGACAACACCTTCCAGCGCCGGATTCATGTCGTGTCGAGGCAAGCTACAAGGACAAAAAAATGTGGGGACCCTTCCCCCACATTCAAAGGAACTCCGCTTCTGGGACCTGCAGGACCCGGAATTTATGAGGGCCTGCCAGTGACGTCAAGGAAGCGGTAGCGACGGCGATCGCCAATGCCGGGGCGAACTTCCCTCGACGCAAAGTAGCCGGGTGCGCGCGTCTTCGTGCGGCGCTGCGCGGACGCTCGATTCGCGACGCGAGTACGGACGGGGGGCCTTACCCGGCGACGCCTGACGCGTGACGCGGGTACGGTCCGGCGAAACGAGTCGCCTGCTCAGTCCCCCCGCAGCACGACCGCCGGCTGCACGCGCGCTGCCCGCCGCGCCGGCAGCCAGCTCGCAACAAGGCTGACCATGCCGAGGAGCACGACGCTCCCGATGTACGCCGTGCGGTCCGTCGCGTCGACGCCGAAAAGATACGGCGCAAGGAGTTGCGATGCGAAAAGGGCACCGAGCACCCCTGCAGCGATACCCGCCGCCAGCCCAGCGCCTGTGTAACGCATCACGACCGCGGTGACGTTGCGCGGGGTCGCTCCCAGCGCGATCCGGATCCCCATCTCACGGGTCCGGCGACTCACGGCTCGCGCCGTCACTCCGAACATTCCCACCGCGGCCAGTACCGCAGCGAGGACGCCGAACAGAGAAATCAGCATCGTACGGTACCGCTCCTCCGCCGATGAACGGCGGATGAGGTCGGTCATTCTGTCGGCGCCCAGGAACGGAGCCGAGGGTGCCACCTCGCTCAGCGCGGAACGAACCGCCCCGGTGATCGAAGCAGGGTCACCCGAGGTGCGAAGGAGGATCGTCATCCCGGAGTACACCCGTTGTGAAAGCGGTACGTACACCGTGGCCTGATCCGCGAGCGACAAATTCGCGTACTTGGTGTCGCCAACGACGCCGACGACCTCGCGCCAGCCACCCTGGAACCTCAGCCGCCTGCCCAGGGGCGATTCGCCCTTGAAAATCACGCTCCGCCTCCGCTCGGCTCACGATAATGACCGGAGTGGAACCACCGCGGTCTTCTTCCGTGAACGCGCGACCCGACAGCACCGGGATTCCCATCGCCTGGAAGTAGTTCGGCAGGATCGTGCGCTGCTGCACCTCGGGGTGCTTATCGTCCGGGCCCGTCGGATGCCCTTCAATCTCGATTGATGTGCTGCTGGCGCCACCCGAGAACGGCGAGGTCGAACCCGCGGTCACCGCGGTCACTCCGGGTATCACCGCGAGCCGTTCGGTCGCCGCCCGATAGAACTCGGTGACGGCCAACGAGTCGCGATAGACCGTGCGCGGCAGCGAGACACGTGCGGCGAGCAGGTGATCGGCGCGGAATCCGGGATCGACCGACGTCAGCTTGTTGAGGCTCCGCGAGAGCAGCGCGGCGCCAACGAGCAGCATCAGCGAGAGCGCGAGTTCCGCGGCGACCATCAACCGCTGCAGCGCGCCGCGCCCCCGCACGCTCTGTCCGCCGGCGCCTCGAAAGACCTGGCTCGGCGACGAGCGCGCCAGGGCGAGTGCCGGTGCGAGGCCGAACAGGATTCCGGTACCGCCCGCCGCGACGAGCGTGAACGCGAGCACCCGAAGGTCGATGCCGACGGTGGCCAGCCCGGGGATGCGCGGCGGTGCCAGGGCGACGAGCACGCGCGTTCCGGCGATGGCGAGCAGGGTGCCCGCGACCGCCCCGACCGCCGAGAGCGCAACGGCCTCGGTGAGCAGTTGCGCTATGATGCGGCGGCGACCGGCGCCGAGTGCGATGCGTGCCGCCATCTCCTGCTCTCGACCCGACGCTTCGCCGAGCAGGAGCACGGCGACGTTGACGCAGGCGATGAGCAGCAGCAACCCGACAGCACCGAGGAGCACGAACAGCGGCTTGCGCACGTTGCGCGTCTGGTCGACCTGCCATTCATCGAGCCGCACGCCGCGGTCCTCGGGCTTCGAATCACCGCGGAGGATGGCCTGCGTCTCGGCGGTTGCCTGCGCGAGCGAGACGCCCGGCCTGAGCCTCGCGAGCCCGATGTAGCCGTGGTTGCCCCGCTGGTTGACGTCGTTCGAGTCCCGGCTCACGGGCGCCCAGAACGGCGCCTCGCTTCCGGACGTGCCGCCGCGTGTCAGGGACAGCCCCTTCGGCAGCACACCGATAACGGTGTACGGCAGGCCGTCGAGCCGCACGGCGGTGCCAAGCACCGAGGCCTCTCCCTGGAAGCGGCTCTGCCATGCGTCGTAGCTCAGCATCACGACCGGCGGGCCGCCCAACGCATCCTCCTGCGGCGTGAAGTAGCGCCCGAGCGCAGGCGAGACGCCGAGGACCGACAGGAGCGACGCGCTGGCGCGCGTCACGCGCACCATCTCCGGGGCGTCGCCGCCGCCGAGGAGCATGTCGCGACGGTCAGCGTACACGCCTACTTCCGAAAAGACGGTCTGCGCGGCGCGCCAATCCCGATACTCCGGGAGGGAGAGCGGGATCCGGTCCCACATGTAGGCGAGGATCGGATCCACCTGCCACTTGGGGTAGGTCTGCCAGACGGAGATGAGGCGAGCGGGCTCGCGGAACGGCAGCGGCCTGAAGAGCACTCCGTCCACGACGGAGTAGATCGCGGTGGCCGCACCGATGCCGAGCGCGATCGTGGTGATTGCCACCGCGGCAAAGGTGCGCCGGCGACGCAGCGTGCGCAGCGCGAAGGCGACGTCCTGGCGCAAGGAGATCACGAGCCGGTGCTCCGGGTGGGGGACTCGAGGACTGTGCATTGGACAACGGCGCTCACGCATAGCGTTTGCATCCAGTTATCGCGACGGGGAAGCGCGCCCTCCCGGCGTGATCAGCACACCCAGCTGCCGGCCGGCGTCGCCCGCTCGATGCGAGTAGAACCTGTCGTTGTGACAGCGCGTGCACGACTCACTCGACGACAGGGCGACAACGCCGCGCGCGCGCGCCTGGTCGAGGATGATGGCTCGCAGGTCCACCGGCATGGGCCGACTCGCGCGTCTGCCGGTGAGCGCCTCGAAGACGTCCGGGCCGACCTCGTAGCAGCGACCGCAGATGGCGGGTCCGGCGTGCACAACCAGCTCCCCTGCCGCGAGTCCCCGCTGGACGAGTACATCGATCGCGACGTCGACGATGCGCGCCGCCGTTCCCTTCCAGCCCGAGTGAACGAGGGCGCCGGCGCCGGACGGATGCGCGAGGAAGACGGGCACACAGTCGGCGAGGGTCACGGCCATGGCCGTCCGCGGAGCAAAGCTCACGTGGCCGTCGGCATCGGGGCACCGCAGCCAGCCCTCCCAAGCGGCGTCGTGCACGACCAGGCGCCGTCCGTGCACCTGGTGCGCCGTCGCCAGCCTGTCGGCGACCGGACGAATGTCGCCGAGTAGCTGCTCCCACCGACCGAAGACGCTGATGGCCGGCTCCGCGCTCGCCAGCCCGAAATCGCCGGCATGCCTCGTCGTCGTGAAAGCGCGAAAGCCGAGGGCCTCGAATCCCGGTACCGACTCGAGCGTGCCGGTCGCCTCGCTCACCCTTCGACGATGCGCGTGATGTGCGCCCCAAGCGCGTTGAGCCGCTGGTCGATGCGCTCGTAGCCGCGCTCGATCTGCCGCGCATTGTGGATCGTGCTCGTTCCCTCGGCGCACATCGCCGCGAGCAGCATCGCCATGCCGGCGCGGATGTCCGGAGACTCCACCGGAGCGCCGCGCAGCGCCGACGGTCCCGCCACCAGCGCCCGATGCGGGTCGCACAGCACGATGCGCGCGCCCATCGCGATCAGCTTGTCGACGAAGAACAGCCGGGACTCGAACATCTTCTCGTGCATGAGGATCAATCCGCTGCACTGCGTGGCGCAGACGATGGCGATCGACATCAGGTCGGCCGGGAACGCCGGCCATGGCTGGTCCTCGACCTTGGGAACGTGCCCGCCGAGGTCCGAGCGAATGACGCGCGACTGCTCCCCGGGAATGAGGAGGTCGTCGCCATCGACCTCGCACAGGATGCCGAGGCGCTCGAAGCCGAGGCGGATGGACCGGAGGTGCTCGACCCCGGCGCGCCTGACGCGAAGCGTGGATCGCGTCACTGCCGCCAGTCCGATGAACGAACCGACCTCGATGTGATCGGGGCCGATGCGGTGGTGCGCACCGGCAAGCGGCTCGCCGCCGCGAATGACGAGGGTGTTCGTTCCGATGCCCTCGATGTGCGCACCGAGCGCGACAAGGAAGCGCGCGAGGTCCTGCACGTGCGGCTCGCTGGCGGCATTCCGGAGGACCGTCGTGCCGCTCGCCGCGACGGCGGCCGTCAGTGCGTTCTCGGTGGCGGTGACGCTCGGCTCGTCGAGAAAGACGTCGGCCCCGCGCAGGGCGCTGGCGCGGAACTCGAATCGCTCGCCGGCGGAGACCGTGGCGCCGAGTTGCTCGAGGGCGAGCAGGTGGGTGTCGACGCGGCGTCGCCCGATGACATCGCCCCCGGGCGGCGGCAGCGCAACCTGCCCGCAGCGCGCCAGCAGCGGCCCGGCGAGGAGGATCGACGCGCGGATGTCGGCGCAGAGCTGCGGATCGAGATCGGCGCTGCGCACGTCGACGGCGTGGATCTCCAGCGTGTTCGTGTCCGTCCAGAGGGCGACCGCGCCGACCGAGCGGAGCAACTCGGCGAGGGTCTCCGTATCCCGGATGCGCGGGACGTTCGTGAGCGTCACGGGGTGGCTGGACAGCAGCGCCGCAGCCATGATTGGCAGCGCGGCATTCTTGTTTCCAGCGGGCTCGATCGATCCGGAGAGTCGACGTCCGCCCTCGACCACGTACTTTATGGATGGCATTGGCTGAGCGAGGTGGGCCGCGTAAGATGACCCCGGAGCGAGCGTATCTTCAAGCCATCGCTTGACTTCGGTTTTTTCACAGGGTTACGATCATCCATGCGGTACTGGTGCGTGTCGGGGGTCGACCTACAGGTTGGAATACGGATGGCGCTGACGATCCGCCCGTCGTCCGGGTAGTGAAGAGGCGTTGCAGGCGGTGGCGCGCCCTCGTCGTGCGCGCCCGCTGCTGCACTCGATTCGGAGCCCGACATGAGGGTGTTCGCTATGATGGCGTGGGTGCCGCTCCTGCTGCAGACGCGCGCCCTTCCAGACACGATCGTCACGATACAGGTGCCGGCGGCCCGGAGCTGGATGGATTCCGTCGTCGCCGGCGGCCAGGTGGTGGTGTCGCTCGCGGTGCTCGCCCTGCTCGCCGCGGTGGTCGTCTCCCTGCTGGCACTGCGCCGCAGCATGCACGAACTGACAAACCTCTTTCGTTCGTCGTACGGCGATCTCTCGGCTGCGGCGCACAGCGTGCGCAACGTCGCCGACGACGTCCGCGGCATCACGCAATCGGTGAAGGGTGACGTCGAGGTCGCGGGCGAGACGGTCCGGCTGGCGAATGACAAGGTGCGCGGGGCGCTGGAACGCGCCGAGGAGCGCTTCGAGCGACTGGACGCGCTGGTCGAGGTGGCGCAGGAGGAGGCCGAGGAGTTCGTGGTGTCGGCCGCGGCCGCGCTGCGCGGCGCGCGCCGGGGGGCGAGCGTGCTGCGGCAGACCTTCCAGTTCGCCCGCCGCAACGGGAAGCACCGTCCGGCGCGGCGGAAGTCCCGCGCGGCCACGGGCGCGCGTCGGTGGAAGACCGGCGACCAGCGCCCCCGGATCCGCGAGCGCGACCTCAAGCACACGTGATGCGTCGCTCGCCGTTCGCGTTTGCCGTTGTCGTCGGCCTCGCTGCCGTCGCCGTGATCCCGGGAGTGGCCCACGCGTGGTCCCCCGGAACCCACGTGTACCTCGGCGAGGCGGTGCTGCGCTCGCTGCCCGCGCTGCCGGAGGCGATTCGCGCATTGCTGTCTGCCTTTCCGTACGAGTTCCTGTACGGTTCGATCGCGGCCGACACCAGCATTGCCAAGAAGTACGCGGCGGCCGGCCGCCACTCGCACTCGTGGCCCGTCGGCTTCGACATCCTCGACCGCGCCCGCGACGAGCCGTTGCGGGCCTTTTCGTATGGATACCTGGCGCACCTGGCCGCGGACGTCGTCGCCCACAACTACTTCGTGCCGAGGCAGCTGGCGATCACGTCGAGCACGATGGGGATTGGGCACAGCTACTGGGAGGGTCGCTTCGAGACGCACCTGGGCGAGGCGGCGCCGCGCCGCGCGCGCGAGCTCCTGGTGCTCGACCACAGTCGCAGCGACGCGCACCTCGACCGGATCCTGAGTCCCACGATCTTCAGCACGCCGACGAACCGGCGGATCTTCCGCGGGATGGTTCGCGCGGCGGACATGGAATCGTGGCAGCGCGTCTTCCAGCTGATGCTCGAGCGGAGCCGGTGGGACCTCACCAACGAGGAGATCGGCCCGTACCTCGACCGCTCGTTCAACTTCGTGATGGACCTGCTTGTGCGCGTCGACGGGTCGGATCCGATGCGCTTCGACCCCTCAGGCGAGGCCCAGCTGCGCAAGGCCAAGCACGTGCGCCGCGCCGCGCTGCGTGCCGGAGGCGAGGAATCGGTGCTCGCCGAGGCGACGAGCCACTTCGGCATGGGACCGAGCGCGCTCCGATACACCGAGGCGGCGGCACCGCTCTTTCCCCCACCCCGCCGCGCCGCCGTGGCGTGAGGGTGACGTGCTGCCGCGGCGTGAGCGCCGAGCGCGGCGGCGTCGGGTGCCGCGCCACCGAGGCGTGAACGTGGCGTGCTGCCGTGGCGTGAACGCCGAGCGCGGCGGCCAGGCGCCTAACGCTTGCCAGCCTGCCGTGCGGCGACCAGGGCGTTGACCTTGCGCGGGTCGGCACGCCCGCCGGACTTCTTCATCACCAGCCCCACCAGCACGCCGAGGAGCTTCTTCTCGCCGGCGACGAACCTCGCCACCTCGGGGGCATTCTCGACGAAGACCTCATCCACCCAGCGGGCGAGGGTCTCGTCGTCGCCCACTTGCATGAGGCCCTCGCGGGCCGCGATGACGGCCGGCGTCCCGCCGTCGCGAGCCATGCTCGCGAAGACCTTCCGCGCGGCGCCCCGGTTCAGCTGCCCGTCGCGTACCATGTCGAGCAGGGCCGCAAGGTCCGGCGCGGGGACGGAGAACGTCGCGAAGCCGGTCCCGGTGTCGTTGAGCCATGCGAGCACCTCGCCCATGATCCAGTGCGCGGCCGACTTGGCATCGCCCTGGAGCAACGTGACGGCCTCGAAGTAGTCGGCGACGCGGCGATCCGCGGTGAGGACGTCGGCGTCCTGCGCCGGCAGCGCATACTGCACGTGGAAGCGCGCGCGGCGCGCGCCGGGAAGCTCGGGAAGCGCCCGGCGCTCCTGGTCGATTCGTTCCGGCGAAAGCCGCAGCGTGGGGAGGTCAGGCTCGGGAAAGTACCGATAGTCATGGCTGCCTTCCTTGCCGCGCGCCGGCCGGACCTCGCCGCGGGCGCCATCCCAGAGCATGGTCTGCTGCACGACCGGCTCGCCGCGGTCGAGGAGATCGCACTGCCTGGCGAACTCCGCCTCGAGGGCGCGCTCGACGCCGGAAAAGGAATTCATGTTCTTGATCTCGGTCCTGGTGCCGAACTCCCGGGCGCCGTGCCGGCGCGCGCTCACGTTGGCGTCGACGCGCAGGCTCCCTTCCTCCATGTTCGCATCGCTGACCTCGAGGTACTCGAGCACCTGCTTGAGCTGGCGCAGGTAGCTCCCCGCCTCTGCTGGCGACCGCAGGTCAGGTGCGCCCACGATCTCGATCAACGGCGTGCCGCACCGATTGAGGTCGACGGCGGTCACGCCGGCGTACCTGTCGTGGATCAACTTGCCGGCGTCCTCCTCCATGTGCACGCGGATGACGCCCACGCGATGCGCGGTGCCGTCGGCCCGCTGGCCGATCACCAGCGCACCGTCCGTCGCCAGCGGACTGTCGAACTGCGAGATCTGGAATCCCTTGGGGAGGTCCGGATAGAAGTAGTTCTTGCGGGCGAAGACGGACTCGGAATGGACCTCGCATTCCAGCGCCAGGGCGGTGCGCACCGCGAGCTCGACGGCCGCGTCGTTGAGCACAGGAAGGGCACCTGGGAGCGCCAGGCAGACCGGGCAGGTGTTGCTGTTCGGCGGCGCGCCGAAGTCCGTGGCGCACGAGCAGAAGGCCTTGGTGCGCGTCTTGAGCTGGACGTGCACCTCGAGGCCAACGACCATCTCGTAGTCCGCGACGCTCACGCGTCCCCCGCGGCGTCCCGCAGCGCGCCCTCGAGCGCGTAGGCGACCGCCAGCATGCGGTACTCGTCGAAATGCGGCGCCAGGATCTGGGCGCCCACGGGCATGCCGTCGACCAGGCCGGCGGGCAGCGACATCCCCGGAATGCCCGCGAGGTTCGCGGTCGCCGTGAAGATATCGCTCATGTACATCTCGTACGGGTCGCTGATGGCGCCGATCGGAAACGCGGGCGTCGGCGTCGTGGGCGTGAGGAGGACGTGTACACCCGAGGAGAAGACGCGCCGGAAGTCGTCGGTGATGAGCGCGCGCACCTCCATGGCCTTGCGGTAGTAGGCGTCGTAGTAGCCCGCCGACAGGACGTACGTGCCGAGGAGGATGCGCCGGGTGACCTCGGCCCCGAATCCGTGCGACCGGGTCGCCTCGTACATGCCGCGCAGCCCCTCACCGGGAACGCGGAGGCCGAACCGTACGCCGTCGAAGCGGGCGAGGTTCGCCGAGGCCTCGGCCGGGGCGACGATGTAGTAGACGGGAATGGCGAGGTGCGTGTGCGGCAGGGAGACATCGCGGATCTCGACGCCGAGGGCGGCGAGCGCGGCGAACGCCGCCTCGCAACGGGCGCGAACGCGCGGATCGAGGCTGGCCGGGAAGTACTCCGCCGGCCGGCCCACGACGAGCCCCTTGATCGACTCGCCCGCCGCCGAGCGATAGTCGGGGACGTCCCGCTCCTCGCTGGTGGCGTCGAAGGGATCGTGCCCGGCGATGACCGCGCAGCCCCAGTGCGGCATCGTCGACGGTGCGGCCGAGCACCCCGACATGGTCGAGCGACGAGGCGAAGGCGACCAGCCCGTGCCGGCTCACGCGGCCGTAGGTGGGCTTGATGCCGACGACACCGCAGAAGGCAGCCGGCTGCCGCACCGAACCGCCGGTCTCCGACCCCAGCGCGAGGGGGACGATGCCGGCGGCGACGGCGGCCGCCGACCCGCCTGACGAGCCGCCGGGGACGCGCGAGGGGTCGAGCGGATTGCGCGTCGGTCCCCAGGCGCTGTGCTCGGTGGAGGACCCCATCGCGAACTCGTCCATGTTCGTCTTGGCGACCACGAGCGCGCCGGCGGCACGCAGTCGCGAGACCGCCGTCGCCTCGAACGGGCTCACGTACCCGTCGAGGATGCGCGACCCGCACGTCGTCGGGAGGTCCAGCGTCGCGATGTTGTCCTTGATGGCGACCGGGATCCCAGCCAGGTCCCCGAGTGCCTCGCCGGCACCGGCGCTGGCGTCGATGGCCGCGGCTTCCCGGCGGGATTGCTCACGATCCTCGGCGAGCACGATGTTCAACCCGTCGCGTCCAGCACCGACCGCATCGGCGCGCGCGAAGCTCAGGTCGAGCAACCCGCGCGCCGACGCCTCTCCGCGCGCGACCCGCCGCGCGACCTCGGCCACCGGATGCCACAGCGCATCGGGGCTCATGGAGATTCCTCCGCGTCGCCGTCCTCATGGGTGGCGAGCCGGGGCACCAGGAAGAAGCCGTCGCGCATCGACGGCGCAAATCCCTCACGCGGGCGCAGGAGGGGAATCGGCGCGACGACGTCCGCTCGCAGCGGCGTCTCGCGCGAATCGGCCGCCCCCCGACCGGATGCCGCGACCGGCTCGACCGCCGACAGCACCTCCATGTGGCGCAGGATGCCGTTGAGCTGCTCCACAAGCGTCCCGACCTGCGCCGGATCGAGGCCGAGGCGCGCCAGTTCGGCGATGCGCCTGACGTCCTTCCCGGTGACGGGCACTACTCCCACTCCCGCTCGAGGTTGGCGAACGCCACGACAAGTCGCTTTCTCCCGATCTCCTCGTCGTCGAAGTCGACGGTGACCTTCGTGTCGCGCCCCACGCCGGAGAGCTCGGCGATGGTCCCGGCCCCGAAACGCGAGTGCCGGACGCGTTCCCCCTTCACGTAGCGGGGCGCGTCCTGCGACTCGTCGGCCTCGAAGGGGACCGGGGCGCGCGAAGGTAGCGGGATTCCCGGGCGACGGTCGGCGGCCGACGGCCCGTCGAACTGCCGACCGCTCCCGCGCAACCGGACTGTCGCCCGTTCGCGCACCAGGCCCGCCGGGATCTCCCCGAAGGAAACTCGATGGGAGGGAGGGCATCAGCTCGCCATTCCGCCGGCGGCTGCGCGCGTAGGTCATGCTGAGCACGTCCTCGGCCCTGGTGATGCCGACGTAGAACAGGCGGCGCTCCTCCTCCAGCTGCTCCGCGCTCTCGCGCGCACGCGAGAGCGGAAAGAGCCCCTCCTCGAGGCCGCTGAGGTACACCACCGGAAACTCCAGCCCCTTGGCGTTGTGGAGCGTCATCAGGGTGACCGCATCGGCCCCGGCTTCCAGCGTATCGATGCCCGCCACCAGCGTGGCGCGCTGCAGGAAGTGTTCGAGCGGGGTCAGGCCGACTTCCCCGCCCTCCTCCTCGACAGTCTCGGCGGCGCTCTCGATGAGCTCACGCACGTTGTCGAGGCGATCGGCGTTGTCCGGCTCCTCGCGCCGCAGGTGTTCCGTATATCCTATGGACGCAATCAGGTCGCGCAGCAGTTCGTCGACGGCAGTGTCAGGCGCGCGGCCGCGGAGCCGTTCCACCAGTGCCACGAACCCGGCCAGCGCCGACCGCGCCGCCGGGCGCAGGGCGCCGAGCGTCTCCGGCCGGCGGGCCCGGTCGAACATCGGGACGCCGGCCGCCGCCGCCGCACTGCCTAACGCCTCGACGGTGGTGTCGCCGATGCCGCGACGGGGCACCGCGACCGCCCGGCGGAAGGCCTCGTTGTCGGCGGGGTTGGCGATGAGCTTGAGCCACGCCAGGAGGTCGCGGATCTCGCGGCGATCGTAGAACCGGACTGCGCCGACCAGCCGGTACGGCACCCCGTGCCGGCGCAGTGCCTCCTCGAATGCCCGGCTCTGTGCGTTGGTGCGGTACAGCACCGCGAAGTCGGAGAGTGGACGACGGGGGCCGGCAAAGCGCCGTTCCTGGATGTCGCTGATGACGTGGTCCGCCTCGTCGCGCTCGTCGAGCGCCGCCACCACCGAGACGCCCTCGCCGCTGGGTCGCGTGGTGCGCAGCGTCTTGCCCTTGCGCTCGGTATTGGCGCTGATGGCGGCGTTGGCGACCGCGAGGATCTCCGGCGTGGAACGGTAGTTCAGTTCCAGCCGCACCACGCGCGCGCCGGGAAATTCCCGCTCGAAGTCGAGGATGTTCCGGATGTCGGCCCCGCGCCAGCCGTAGATCGACTGGTCGTCGTCGCCGACGACAGCCACGTTGCGATGGGTGCCGCCCAGCAGCGCGACGAGGCGGTACTGCGCGCGGTTCGTGTCCTGGTACTCGTCGACGAGCAGGTAGCGAAAGCGCTCGCGATAGCGTTCGAGCAGGCCGGCGTTGGCCTCGAGCATGGCGACGGGGAGCACGAGCAGGTCGTCGAAGCCGGCAGCGTTGGCCTGGCGCATCGCGCCCTCGAGTGCCGGGTACACCTGGGCGACGATTCGCGAGAACGGATCGAGGGCGAGGCGCGCGTACTCGGCCGGTGAGACGAGGGCGTTCTTGGCGTCGGAGATGGCCGCGAGCACCGCCTGCGGCGGATGCTCCTTTGGCGAGAGGCGCAGCCGCTCGAGGACGTGCTTGACGGCCGCGAGCGAGTCGTCCTGGTCGTAGATGGTGAAGTTGCTCGAGAGTCCCGCCAGCGGCGCGTGGGCGCGCAGGAGCCGGGCCCCGATGGCATGAAAGGTCCCGCACCACATCCCCGCCGGCTCCGCGCCGAGCAGCGCCGCGATGCGCGAGCGCATCTCTCCGGCGGCCTTGTTGGTGAAGGTCACCGCGAGGATCTCGCGCGGATCGACGCCTTCGTCGAGGATCAGGCGCGCAACGCGCGTGGTGAGCACGCGGGTCTTGCCGGAGCCCGCGCCGGCCAGCACCAGCAGCGGCCCGTCGACGTGCTCGACGGCCTCGCGCTGCTCCGGATTGAGTCCTGCCAGCGTGCTGCTCCCGGGATACGACGTCGTCATGCCGGGAAGATAATCTCGAACGTCGCTCCCCGATCGGACGGGACGAGCGCCAGCGAACCGCTGTGCGCCTCCTCGATGATCCGCCGTGCCAGGGCGAGTCCGATGCCCCAGCCTCGCTGCTTGGTCGAGAATCCGGCCTCGAAGATCTGCCGCCGGAGCTCGCGCGGCACGCCGGGGCCGTCGTCGGCGACACGCAACCGGACATCCCCCTCGGGGAGGCGCTTCCCCTCGATGACCACGTGCCCGCCGCGACCCGCGAGGGCGTCGATGGCGTTCTTCACGAGGGCCTCGATTGCCCATTCCATCAGCACGGGGTCGCCCTCGAGGGGAAGGCTCTCCTCGATGCGGGTCTCGATCGAGACCGAATGGGCGAGCGTCGGCACGCGGGCGCGGAAGTAGTTCGAGACGCGCGCCACCACGTCGGCGACGTCCACCGTGGTGCGCTGCGGGGGCCGGCCGATGCGCTCGAATCGGTGGGCGACGCGCTCCAGGCGCTCGAGGTCCCCGGACATGTGCTCGACGGCGCTCCGGGTGTGCCCCTCCGCCCCCCCTCCCGCAGCAACTCGATCCAGCCGCTGAGGCTCGAGAGGGGCGTCCCGAGCTGATGCGCCGACTCGCGCGCCATCCCGGCCCAGACGCGTTCCCTGTCGGCGTTGGCGCGGGTGCGCAGCACCAGGACGCCGGCAAGGATGAGCAGGGCGAGCATGCCCGCCTGCAGCGCGGGGATGACCTGCAGCCCACGCACCAGCGGCGTGTGGCCGAAGTGGACCGTCATGGCGTTGGGCACCACGATCGGCGGATTCTCGGCGTCCAGGCGCGTGATCCACTCGCGCACGCGCGGGTCGTCGATCGAGTCGATGCCGATGTTGGCCATGGCGTATGGACGGCCGTCGGCGTCGGTCAGGATGAACGGCACACCCGACTGCACGATGTGACTCGAGATGTCCACCAGGGCCGACTGCGGATCGGCGGTGGTGTCGGTGAGCGCTCGCCAGACCTCGCCGTACATCAATCCGCTCAGGGACGCATCATGCCGCAGCTCGCGCACGACGCGCTGCGTCAGGATGACGTAGGAGCCGAGCAGCAGCGCCACGCCGATGATCACGACGACGAAGGCGCCGCGCCGCATGTTACCGCAGCAGCTCGACGCCGAGGTACGGTCGCAACGCCTCGGGCACGAGGACGGTGCCGTCGGCCTGCTGGTAGTGCTCGAGCAGGCAGGCGATCACGCGCGGCAGGGCGAGTCCGGATCCATTGAGGGTGTGTACGAAGCGCGGCTTCTCCTTCTGCGCCGGACGGAACCTGATGTTGGCGCGTCGCGCCTGGAAGTCGGTGAAGGTGCTGCAGCTCGAGACCTCGAGCCATTTCCCGACCCCGGGGGCCCAGCACTCCAGGTCCCAGGTGCGCGCACTCGCGAACCCGGTGTCTCCCGCGGCGAGGAGGACGCGGCGGTACGGCAGCCCGAGCCGCTCCAGCATCGACTCGGCGTGGCGGGTGAGGCGTTCGTGCTCGGCGTCGCTCTCCTCCGGCACGCAGTAGCGCACCAGCTCGACCTTGTCGAACTCGTGCACGCGCAGGAGGCCGCGGGTGTCCTTCCCGGCCGCGCCGGCCTCGCGCCGGAAGCACGGCGTGTATGCGACGAAGCCGCGGGGGAGCGTTGCCCCGTCGATGATCTCGTCGCGGTACAGGTTGGTGACCGGGACCTCCGCTGTCGGGATGAGGAAGAGGTCCTCGTCCCGCAGCGCGTACATGTCGTCCTCGAACTTCGGCAGTTGCCCGGTCCCGGTCATCGTGGTGCGGTTCACCACCGCCGGCACCCAGACCTCCTCGTAGCCGTGCTCCCGCACGTGCACGTCGAGGAACAGGTTGATGAGCGCCCTCGTCAGGCGCGCGCCGAGGCCGCGAAAGACGACGAAGCCGGAGCCGCTGATCTTGGCGCCACGCTGCAGGTCGATGATGCCGAGCGCCTCGCCGATGTCCCAGTGAGGACGCACGCCCTCGGACGCCCGCGGTTCCCCCCACGAGCGCACGATCGCGTTCGCCTCCTCGCCGCCCTCGGGCACGTCGGGGAGCGTGGTATTGGGAATCTCGAGCAGGATGGCGCGCAGCTCGTCCTCGGTGCCCGCCAACTCCCCCTCCAGCCGCTGGATCTCGGCTCCCAGCTCACGACCGGAGGCGATGATGTCCGTGGCGTCCTCACCGGCCTTCTTCCGCCGGGAGACTTCCTGCGAGTTCGCGTTGCGGGCGGCCTTGCGTTCCTCGACCGCCTGGATCATGGCGCGCCGCTCGACCTCGAGCGCCGCCCCGCGGTCAATCGTGGGGGCGAGCGTGTCGAGCTTCTGTCGTCGTCGCATCGCGCTCCGCAACGCGTCGACCTCGTCGCGGAACACTCGCATGTCGAGCATGATCGGTCAGTTCTTGGGAACGCCTTCGGCGAAGGAACGGAAGCCGCAGTTGGGGTCGAGCACCTGCGCGACGGCGATGGCCCGGGAGGTCACGCTCGTCGCGAGCACCTTGAACTTGGCGTAGAGCAGCTGCGATGCCGCCGTGGAGCAGAGGTCGCTCAGGACCTGCACGATGACGCCCTCACCGGGGGCGACCACGAGCGCGGAATCGTATTCGTAGCCGGAGCCCGGTGCCGCCTGCACCGCGTCGTACGACCCGGTGATCTTCTGCAGCCCGACGGTGCGCCCGGCGGTCACGGCGCCGCCCATGAGCTGCACCGGGATGATGCGCACGTTTCCCTGCGGATCGAGATCGAACGCGATGTCGTATGAATACCCGGGGTCGATGCGTCGCCCGCTGTGGTAGTAGATGTCCACCGCCGAGGGATACGTGGGCGGCGTGCCCGTAATCGCGTAGAGGGAGAAGCTGTCGGTGACGACGGAATAGGCGGCGTTGGGCGCGAACGGGTCGTTGCACGAGGCGACGGCCAGCGACAATGTCGCAACGACGAACGCGGTGACCGGAAGGACCCCGCGGCGAGCCGGAAGGCGGCGAATCAACAATGTGAGCACGGCGAACTCTAACCTCCTAACCTGTGTGACTTCAAGCGATTGCTCGCTTGACTCCAGCCTGCTCCCCGTTATGCTTCGCTCCACCGACGCCGGAGTCCTCCATACCTACCATTCGCGATCTCGTCCGGGCCATCGCGCAGCGTGAAGGCGTGGAAGCGGTCATCGTGCTTGGCCGCGATGGCCTGCTCATCGATGGTCGCACCGCGCCGGACCTGGACGCCGAGCACCTCGCCGCGATCACGCCCGGCATCGCCGCCGCCGCCGAGGCGGTGGGACAGGCCGCCGGGCGCGGCGCGCTCGTCACTTCCATCATCGAGTTCGAACGTGGCATGGCGATCGTATCGTCCCTCTCCACGGACGCCATGTTGCTGGTCCTCGTACACCCGAGTGCCAACGTCGGCTCCCTGCTCTTTGACCTGCGCCGACACCGCGCCAATATCGCATCCATCGTGTGATGGTGACGCCCGTGCGGCGACACGTCCTCGTGGCCGATGACGAGCCGCACATCGGGCGTATCATCCAGATGAAGCTCGAGCAGGGGCCGTTCCGGGTCACGTTGGCCCAGGGCGGCGATGAGGCCCTCGAGGCGCTGGAACGCGAAGCGGACGTGGAGCTTGTCCTCCTCGACCTCATGATGCCCGAGATCTCCGGATTCGACGTTCTTGCACGCATGCGCGCACACGAGCGCTGGCGTGACATCCCGTGCGTCGTCCTGACGGCGGCCGGCCAGGAGGCGCACCGCGAGCACGCCATGTCGCTAGGCGCCACGGATTTCATGACCAAGCCGTTCAGTCCGAAGAGGCTGTTTCAAAGGGCGGCCGAGTTGACCGGGGCGGAGGTGCTCCCATCGGGAGAGGTCACGCTGTGACGGCATGGGCCGTGATCCTGGCCGGGGGCGTGGGGTCTCGATTCTGGCCGCTGAGTACCGCGGAGCGCCCGAAGCAGTTCCTCCCGCTGGTGACGACACAGCCGCTCCTGACGGACACGCTGCAGCGCATGGCTCCCCTGGCCGGCCCGGCGCACACGCTCGTGCTCACGTCGGCATCGCTCGTCCCGGGCATCCGTCGCCTCGCCCCCGACCTTCCGGCTTCGAACATCCTTGCCGAGCCGCACCCGGCCGGGACCGCCGCGGCACTCGCCTGGGCCGCACACGAGATCGCCGGCCGCGACGGCGACGAGGCGGTGATGATCAGTGTGCACGCGGACTGGGCGATCGGCGACGCCGAGGGCTACCGCTCGGCGCTCCGGCGCGCGGCCGCGCTCGCCGAGGCGCACCACGCCCTCGTCACCGTCGGCGTCGTGCCCGTGCGTCCCGACCCGGGGCTCGGCTACATCAGGCCCGGCGAGGTCGTGGAAGGGGATGCTCGCCTCGTTGCCCGGTTCGTCGAGAAGCCCGACCGCGAGCGCGCCGCGGAGATGGTACGTGAAGGGTGCCTCTGGAATTCCGGGATCTTCGTCTGGCGCGTCGGTGACTTTCTTTCCGAGGTGCGGGCCCACTGTCACGAGATCGCCCCCGCGCTGGACGCCAGCGGTGGTGACATGCACCGGTTCTTCGCCGGCGTCGAGCAGAAGGTCGCCGTCGACGTCGGCGTGCTCGAGCGCAGCGAGCACGTAATCGTGATTCCCGGGAGCTTCGGCTGGGACGACGTCGGCACATGGGGCGCGTTGCGACGAGTACGCGCGCCCGATGAACACGGCAATGCGCTTGCGGGAACGGTTCACGCCGTCGAGTCGTGGGGCAACGTGGTGCACGCCGACGCTGGCGCGGTGGTCCTGTACGGCGTGTCCGATCTCGTCGTCGTCACCCGCGACGGCCTCACGCTGGTCACCACCGTGGACCGCTCGGCGGACCTCAAGCAGTTGCTGGCGGCGCTCCCCGCCGGCGTGCGCGACGTCTGATGCGGCTGATCTTCTTCGACGACGCGGCGGCGCGGGCGCTCGAGCCCTTTGCGCTCACCCGGCCGGCCTGCGAGCTCCGAGCGGGGGCCGAGCTGATACGACGCCGCTGGGAATCGGCCTTCCAGGGCGAAGGGCATGCGTTCGTCGGTGCAGCCCACCTCGCGGACTTCGAGGAACGCGGCGCGGTGAGTGCCCTGGGCGGCCCGGTGCCCGAGGGAGCGGTGCTGGTGAACTCCCGATGCGCGGTCGCCCTGGAGGACGCGGATCGGGATGCGAGCGCGTGGCGGTGCGAAGGACGGTTGGCTGCGGTGCGCCTCGATCGCTCCGTGGACGCGGCGCGCCTGGCCGCGCTCGGCACGCTCGACGAACTGGTCCCCTCCGACGCCGTGATCGCGGACGTGAAGGGATGGTGGATCGAGCACGTCTGGGACCTGGTGCGGCTGCTGCCGGAGATGCTGGCGCACGACATCGCCCGCCTCGCCACCTGGTCGCGGTTCCAGGCGTCCCCGGCGCTCACGCGGCTGGGGGCTCACGGCGTGTGCGTGGACCAGGAGGCGACGATCGAGCCGTTCGTGGTGGCCGACGCGTCGTCCGGCCCGGTGCTTGTGAAGCGGGGCGCTGTCGTCCAGTCGTACACGCGGCTCGTCGGACCATGCGTGATCGGGGAACGGAGCGTGGTGCACGGCGGCCGGGTGGCGGCGTCGTCGATCGGCGACGAGTGCCGGGTGCACGGCGAGGTCAGCGTGACGATCTTCACCGGCCACTCGAACAAGGCGCACGACGGGTTCATTGGCCATTCGGTGCTCGGCCGCTGGGTCAACCTCGGCGCCTCCACGGTCAACAGCAACCTGAAGAACACGTACGGCGCGGTGTCGCTGTGGACGCCGTCGGGCACGCGGGACACCGGGATGACCTTCCTGGGCACCATGTTCGGCGACCACGTGAAGACCGCGATCGGCACGCGCCTGACGACGGGCGCGGTGATTGGCGCCGGGGCCAACGTCTTCGGGACCGGCATCGTCCCCAAGGTGGTCGCGCCCTTTTCGTGGGGCCTGGAGGGCGGGGCCGAGTACGCACTGGACCGGTTCCTCGAGACAGCGTCCCGCATGATGGCCCGGCGCGACATCACGTTAGGCGCCCGGGCGCGGCGGCAGCTCGCCGCGGCATGGCAACGCCGCTGGCCGGCCGCGGGCTGACGATGCGGATCCACGTGCTCGGTTCCGGCAGCCGCGGCAACGCCATCGTCCTGGAGAGCGGCGGCGAGCGGCTCCTCGTCGACGCCGGCTTCTCGCCGCGCGCGCTGGGGCGCCGTCTGCAGGCGGCGGACGTGGCGCCGGAGTCGATCGGCGCCCTCGTGGTGACGCACGAGCACACCGATCACATTGGCGGGGCGGCCGCGGCGGCGCGGCGCTGGGGCTGGCCCGTGCATGCCACCCAGGGGACGCTGCGGGCCCTGGACGGGGAGGCCGGGCTGGCGACGTTCACGCTGCCACGCGAGCACGCCGCCGGGGAGTTCACGGTTCGCGCCGTGCGCACGCCGCACGACGCCACCGAGCCCGTGGCGCTCGTCGTCACCATGCGCTCGTCGGGCGCACGGGTCGGCATCGCGTACGACCTCGGCCACGTCACCTCGCGCTTCGCGGCGCACTTCGCGGAACTGGACGTCCTGCTCATCGAATCGAACCACGATGCCGACATGCTGCGCACCGGACCCTATCCGTGGGTCGTAAAGCAGCGCATCGCCGGGCCGAACGGCCACCTCAGCAACGCCGACGCGGGCGCCCTCCTCCGGACGTGCGCCCACAAGGGACTCCGCCACGTGGTGCTGTGCCACCTGAGCCAGCACAACAACCGACCGGATCTGGCGATCGGGGCGGCGCAGGATGCCTTGCGCGGGACCGCCTTCCGTGGTCGGGTGGATGCCGCCTCGCAGGGCACGCCGATGTCGGTGGCCCCCGGACGACCGGCACGCCCTGCCCAGCTCTCGCTCTCGCTCTAGGGCTGCAACGCGGGACAACGCCCGCGGCTCCTGGTGCGTTCCGCCAACGACATGACTACGAGGTCCGCATGCATCGCTCCGCCGCTCTCGCGCTCGGATTGTCCCTTGCCGTCGCCCGGCCGGTGACCGCGCAGCGCGCCGCCGGGAACCCGCTTCCCGTGCCGGGACGGTCGATGGTGCTCACCAGGTACGGCATCGTCGCGGCCAGCCAGCCGCTCGCCGCCAAGGCGGGCGTGGAGATCCTGGAGCGTGGCGGGAACGCGGTCGACGCCGCCATTGCGACCAATGCGATGATGGGCCTCGTCGAGCCGGCGATGAACGGCATCGGCGGCGATCTCTTCGTGCTGTACTACGAAGCCCGGAGCGGAAGGCTGTATGGCCTCAACTCGTCCGGCTGGGCGCCAACGGGCTTCACGCCGGAATTCCTGGCGGCGAAGAACATCACGCGCATGCCCAACCGCGGCATCTACTCGGTAACGGTACCCGGTGCCGTCGCCGGGTGGGACGCCCTGCGCAGCCGTTTCGGCAGCAAGCCGTTCAGCGAGCTGCTGGCCCCCGCGATCTTCTATGCGAAGGAGGGCTTTCCGGTCACCCAGGTCGTGGCCGAGACATGGGCGGCCGACTCCCGCCAGATGAACCAGCCCGCGGCACGCGCCACGTACTTCCTGGACGGGCATACGCCACACGAGGGCGAGATCTTCCGCAACCTCGACCTGGCGCAGTCCTTGTCGCGGATCGCGGAGCATGGACGCGACGGCTTCTATACGGGGCCCACGGCCGACGCCCTCGTCGCCTTCTCGCGCGAGCAGGGCGGGACGATGACCGCCGCCGACCTGCGCGACTTCCAGCCGGAGTGGGTCGACCCCATCTCCACCACATATCACGGCTGGACCGTGTACGAGATGCCGCCGAACAGCCAGGGCATCGCCGCCCTGATGATGCTCAACATCATGGAGCGATACCCGCTCGCCGACTGGGGCTTCCACAGCACGCGCGTGATGCACGTCATGATCGAGGCGAAGAAGCTCGCGTACGAGGACATGCTGCACTACGTCGGCGACCCGAAGTTCTCGACCATCCCGGTGCCCCAGCTCCTCGACAAGGCGATGGGGGAGAAGCGGGCGGCGCAGATCGACATGGCGAAGGCCAACTGCAGCCCGTCGCCGGTGGAGATTCCGGGCGTCTCGGACAGCCACGGCGGCGACACGATCTACCTCACCGTGATCGACAAGGACGGCAACATCGTCTCGCTCATCCAGAGCAACTACTCCGGATTCGGCTCGGGGCTGGTCGCGCCGGGCACGGGGTTCGCGCTGCAGAACCGCGGCGGCCTGTTCACGTTGCAGCCGGGACGGCCGAACACGCTGGCCCCCCGCAAGCGCCCGCTGCACACGATCATCCCGGCCTTCATGACGAAGGGCGACGTGAAGATCGGCTTCGGCATCATGGGCGGGTGGAACCAGTCACAGGCCCACGCGCAGTTCGTCTCCAACATCGTGGACTACGGCATGACGCTGCAGCAGGCGCTCGAGGCCGGGCGCTTCACGAAGGGGAGCTTCCAGGGGTGCGACGTGAACGTCGAGGCGCTCGTCCCGGCCGCCGTGCGCGACTCGCTGGTGAAGCTCGGCCACGACGTGCGGGTGATTCCGCCGCGGAGCGGCACCTTCGGGTGGGGGCAGGCCGTAATGAGCACCGCCGACGGCGTGCACTACGGCGCGTCGGAACCACGGCACGACGGGGCGGCCATTCCTCAGGGCGCGCCGGCGTTCGGGGCGCCGAGGAACCCCTGAGCGACGAGTCGGTCCCGGAGTGCCGGCGCGCCCCCGCGCCCCGGCGCGGCTCAGAAGCGCGGGTTCACCACGTTGTTGAAGATCGAGCCGAACGTGTAGCTCAGTCCGACGCGGAAGTCGTACTGGAATCCCGTCAGCAGCGCGCGCCGGCGCAGCAGGACGTCCACGGGATCGGATCCCCCGCCCTTCACCAGGTAGACCTGGTCGTGGATCCAGCTGTAGCTGCCGCCGAAGTTCACGTTGAGGCCGCGAAAGACCCGCACGCTGACGTCGCCGCCCAGGTCGGTGGCGCGCTTGCCGGGATCCGAGAGGTAGGTGCGGTGCTCGAGGCTCAGGTGCGTCTGCCCCCACGGCTGCCGCGTCGAGTAGCTCGCATCGACGTACAGCAGCGGCAGGGTCTCGCGGATCTTGTCGAAGATGGTGGTGTCCGCGTAGCGGAATGCGTCCAGGCCCATGCCCACCTCGATCGTCAGGCGGCGGCGCGTGAATTCCGGGTATGGAAAGAGATCGAACTCCACGGCGGGGACGAGCGTCGCGTGCAGCTGCTGATTCCGGTAGGTGTTCGATGCCAGCGAGGTGTGCAGCCCCAGCGAGACGTGGTCGGTGACGCTCTTCACCTGCAGCAGCTCGACGTTCCAGTTGCGCTGCAGGTCCGTGTAGGTGGTGTCGCTGGACACATTGCCCTGGGCGTCGAAGTCCTGGGCGGTGGAGCGCGAGTCGCGATACGACAGGTTGGCGTCGAACTCCGTCTTCCACGACTCCGTGATGCGGTTGGCCGATACCCCACCGTCGAGCCGGCGGCTGCGATAGAGCGCCTCCCCATTCACGGATCCACCCATGTTGATGCCGAAGACCCACGCGTTCCACGGATCGTCGGCGGGGGTCATCTGGCTCAACGCGCTCTCCATTGCCGCCTCCGACTCCTCGATGCGAATCCCGTCGGCGGCGGCGGTCCGGGCCACGAACTGCATGAGGCCGAGCGCCAGGCGCTGGGTGAGCCCGCGCCGTCGCTCGTCGGGGCTCGTCGTCGTGTTCGTGGTGAAGACGAGCGTGTCGCCGCGTCCGGCCATGCCGCGCTCTCCCAGGAACGCGAGCGTGATCGCCGATCCGCCGGCGCCAGCCTCCTGCGAGGTGACCAGCACGTGCACGTCGGCCACCGACCGGTCCCGCACCCAGTTGACGTACGCGATCTCCTGCCGGATGAGGTCGGAATCACACGACGTGCGACAGTCGAGATAGACATTGAGCGGGGGCGCCGCCGCGAACGAGGGCTGCTGGGCCGGCAGGGACACCGCGGCTCCCAGCGCGAGAATGACAACGACGACAGAGCTTCCCAATCGCCGCATGAACACCTCCGAATCGAAATGGCGGATCGGACGCGTGAATCACGCGCGAGGCGCAATCTAGCCCGCGGATGCTGACCGACGCATGAGAAGAATGCGAAGGGCACCGGCGGGCCATCACCGATGGCCCGCCGGCGCCCATGCGCCACGAGGTGTGGCGGCGACTATTGCCGCATCGCGATCGCCTGCCGCAGCGAGTCGAGGCGCTCGGCCGAGCCGGTGAACAGGCCGTCGGGCCACCGGCGGTTGGCGACGATCTGCTGGTAGATCACGTCCTGCTCATACTTGTTGACGCCGAGGCCCGCGAGGTATTGCAGGCGCAGGTTGCGGTCGCGGTTGACCTGCGCATCGGCGAGCCACGGCTTCAGCTCCGGGCCCTGCGCGGCGAACGTCGACAGCAGGTCGATGCCCGAGTAGAAGCCGATCTCGCCGAGCGACTGCGAGACTTGCGCGAACTCGGGCGAGGCGAGGCGCTGCTCGATCCGGTCGACGTCGATCTTCGCATCGCCGTTCTGGCCCAGCAGCACCACGTCGTAGCCGCCGCCATTCACGGTGTTGCCGAAGACCACGCCGTTGGGAAAGACCTCCATGAAGGTCGCGATCTCGCTCTTCACTGCCGGCATGCCGCTCTCGTAGAGCTGCACGAAGATGGTCACCACGCCGCCGGGATTCAGGTGGTCCTTCATCACCTGGAAGAACTCCTTGGTGTAGAGCGTCGCGGCTCCCTTCACCCATGGATCGAACGGATCCGAAGTAATGGCATCGAACTTCTCGTGCTCCGTCAGCAGGTAGTGCCGCGCGTCATCGATCTGCACGTGCACCTTCGGGTTGCGCACCACGTCGTAGTTGTACTCGGCGAAGTACGTGGAGACGACCCGCGGCACGAGCGGCTCGATCTCGGCGATGACCTCCTCGCGCACGAGCGGGCTGATGCTCACTGCCCCGGCGGTGACGCCGGCGCCGCAGCCGATCACGAGCACGCGCGCGGGGTTCTCGGGCACGAGCGTCGTCAGGTGCCCCAGCATCCGTTGCAGCCGCATGTCCTGCGGCAGGCTCGAGGCCTGCACCTTCCCGGCGTTGTGGTAGTTCAGGACGCCGTCGGGCATTCGTGACACCGCCATCGACGAGTTCATTCCCTCGCCGACGTAGATGAACTCCCCGTGGCTGTCCTTCCAGGTGACGCCGTACCGGCCGTATCCCACCAGGAGCGCGGGCACGGGGGTCACGGTGCTGCCGACGACGAGCGCGAGCACCACGGTCACCAGGGCGCGCATCCCGCTGAAGGGGGTGAAGCGCATCGCCCCGTCCTCGCTGCGGTCGAAGGCGAGCATCACGAGGGCGCCCAGCGCGGCCAGGGCGATGAGTACGCGCTGGCTGTTCTGCGTGCCCAGCCAGGCGATCGCGATGAGGCTGGCGAAGAGCGCGCCGACGATGGCCCCAACCGTATTCGCCGCGTAGACCGTGCCGACGAGTTCACCGGGCTCCTGGTCCTTCGACAGGATGCCAGCGAGCGCGAGCGGGAAGCTGGCTCCCCACAGGATGGCTGCCGGAAGCACGGCCCAGAGGCAGCGCACCAGGTCGATCTGGAAGTTCCAGGTGTTGCTCGACGCCAGCGCGGGGTTGATGGGCCACTCGGGGAGCGCCACCGTCTGCGAGTACGCCGCCCAGCCGATGCCGCCGATGACCAACAACTGGCACCACCCGAGCGCACGCCGGGCGTTCTTCGTCGAGCGCGCAATCGACGAGCCGATGCTGCTCCCGATGCCCAGTCCCACGAGGATGGCGGCCAGGATGAGCGAGAAGGTGTACACCGTGGCGCCCAGCAGCAGTGACAGGAGCCGCGTCCAGACGACCTCCGCGCCGAGCGCCGTCATGCCGGAGATGGCGATTGTCAGGTACACCGGCCACGATCCCGGGGGGATGTGCGTCCTGCTGCGACCGACCGGTGCGGGTGGCGCGTCGTAGGTCGTCGCGTTCGACAGCGCGAACGCCGACATCGCGACGACGGCGTTGATCGCCACCGCGAAGAACGTCGCGTAGGTCACGTCGTGCTCGCTCAGCAGGTAGAAGCCCGCGGTGAGGCAGCCGAGGACCGCGCCGGCGATGTTGCCACCATAGAAATAGCCGAGCCAGGCCACGCCGGCCGGGGTGGCCTCCACCCAGCGTGCGATCGCCGGAAGCGTCGCGCCCATGAGGAGCGTCGGCGGCAGCAGCACGATGGCGCAGATGAGGCCCCGGATCAGCAGGCCGCCGACGCCGGGGCCGCCGATGGCGTCGTACAGCCCACCGGCCACCGGCAGGATCAGCAGGATCACGATGCCGAGGATGCCGATGCCGCCCTCCAGCATGGCGTAGATGCGCAGCGGGTGGCGATCGACGGGCACGAAGCGCGGCAGCAGGAGGCTGCCGAGGCACATGCCGCCCATGAAGGTGCCGAGGATGACGCCTAACGAAATGGCGCTCGATCCCACCGAGAGCGAGAGCATCTGGAACCAGACGATCTCGTAGATGAGCGCCGCGGCTCCAGACCCGACGAACAGCAGGAGGAGCAGCGGAAGGTGCCGTGCGGGCACGGGAGACGTCCGGGAAGCGGTCGGCATTTGAGGAGTGGGGGAAAGGCAGGACTGCAAAGCTACCTCACCGCCGGACGTCCGGGAGATGGGAGACGAGTCCGGTCGACATTCCGCCGAATACGCGGGGCGCCGAGCCGGCGTTGTCCCTGCGGGACCGGCGGCTCCCGTCGCACGCCCCGGGTGTTCCGGACGGGAGACACCGAATGTTCTACGCGCCGAGCACGGAGCGCCGCCGACCCGGCGTCGGCCCGTAGTCATCCCGTGGGGTCATCCTCGGGCTGATCGACCGGGCGGCGTCCGCCGCGTAGTTTGACCGTCCAGGTACGGCCGCCTGGCCCCACCTCCGGTCATGGGGCGCGGGCGGGCGGCTTCCGCATCCGACAACACCCCGCACCATGTCCATCAGCTCCTTCCAGCTCCTCCTCGGCGTCGTCTACCTGGGACTCGCGCTGGGCGTTTCCGCGCACATCGTGCTCACCAAGCACGACCCGCGGGCGGCCATCGGATGGATTGGGCTCGTCTGGCTCACGCCGGTGGTCGGATCGGCGATGTAC
This sequence comes from uncultured Gemmatimonadaceae bacterium, assembly GCA_963761075.1. GTDB lineage: Bacteria > Gemmatimonadota > Gemmatimonadetes > Gemmatimonadales > Gemmatimonadaceae > CAVXFN01. The sequence continues at coordinate 2,546,185 of CAVXFN010000004.1, read as the reverse complement.
CTGTTCCTCGGCGTGAACCGGATCCGGCGCCGTGCCGGCCAGATCCGGCGCGAGCGCACCGACCCGTCGGATACGCGCACCGGCGCGCACCTCGCCGTGCGCCGCGTCGACTCCGCCGCCCTGCTCCCGGTGCACCTGCACACCATGGCGGCGCTGACGGCACGCGTCACCGGGGCGCCGCTCGCGCCCGGCAACGCGGTGCTTCCCCTCGTGAATGGCGACGAAGCATACCCGGCGATGCTGGAGGCGATTGACGCGGCGAAGCACAGCGTCGGCCTGGCGACGTATATCTTCGATCGCGGGCGGGTGGCCGACCGTTTCGTGGACGCACTGGCACGCGCCGTCGAGCGCGGCGTCCAGGTGCGCGTGCTGATCGACGGCGTCGGGGCACGCTACAGCCGGCCGTCGATCGTGCACACACTCCGGTCGCGGCACGTGCCGGTGGCCGAGTTCCTGCCGTCGCGCTTTCCGCTGCCGCAAGCGTACTTCAACCTTCGCAACCATCGGAAGCTGTTGATTGTCGACGGCACCGTCGGGTTCTGCGGCGGGATGAACATCCGCGACGGGCACCAGCTGTCGCTCGCGCCGCGCGGCGCCACGCAGGACGTGCACTTCCGGTTCGAGGGGCCGGTGGTGTCGCAGCTCATGAGCACCTTCGCGTTCGACTGGATGTACGCCTCACGCGAGCGGCTCGAGGGCGACGCCTGGTATCCTGCCATCGCCGAGGACGGGCCGGTGGTGGCGCGCGGCATTCCCGACGGGCCTGACGAGGACCAGGACGCCCTGCTCCTCACGCTGCTGGGGGCGATCTCGCAGGCGCGACAGCGCATCGTCATCGTGACGCCGTACTTCCTGCCCGATCCACCGTTGGTGAACGCGCTGACGGTGGCGGCGTTCCGGGGCGTGGAGGTGCAGGTGCTGCTCCCCGAGCGGGGCAACCTCCGCGCCGTGCAGTGGGCACAGATGTCGCAGATGGGCGAGCTGCTGCGCGGCGGATGCCGAGTCTTCCTGACGCCGCCGCCGTTCGACCACTCCAAGCTGATGGTGGTGGACGGCGAGTGGTCGCTCGTGGGATCGGCCAACTGGGATCCCCGCAGCCTGCGGCTCAACTTCGAGTATGTCGTGGAGTGCTACTGCGCCACGCTGGCACCGGCGCTCGAGGCGCTGGTGGCGTCCAAGCGCGAGCTGGCGAGTGAGCTCACCCTGGATGTGTGGCGCGCCCGGCCGCTCCCGCTGCGGCTTCGCGACGGCGTGGCCTGGCTCGCACAACCGTACTTGTAGACCAACCGTCAGGGTACGCGGGCGCATGGGACGGGGACGCTCCCGACGCCGTCCCCGCCCGGATGGATCCTACCGGTGTGCGCCCGCCATCTCGGTCGCGCCGAGCTGGTGGAGCATGGTGGCGGTGGGGGGGGGGGGGGGGGGGGGGAGGAGGGCGAGAATCGAGAAACGTTCCTGTGGTGGGGAGGTGGCGTGGGGCGGGCGGGACCGCCTTCCATGATGGCGCTGGGCGGGCGCGACGAGTTCCGCCCAAGTTGTCCGCCCGAGTCAGGGGGGGGGGGGGGCGAGCGCCGAGCGCGTTCAGGGGAGGGATGTCAATGTAGGCCGGGCGACTGACGCGAGCACATCCTGCTGTTGCGTCGTCGACGCACAACAGGCCGGAAGGGCGAACCCCTCCGGCCTGTCGAATGGTGCAGACTGCCTGACGACTAGTACATCCCGCCCATGCCGCCGCCCGGCGGACCGGCCGGCGCGGGCTTGTCTTCCTTCTTCTCGACGACGATGCACTCCGTCGTGAGGAGGAGGCTGGCGATCGACGCCGCGTTCTGCAGCGCCGTGCGCGCGACCTTGGTGGGGTCGATCACGCCCGCCTGGACGAGGTTCTCGTAGGTGTCGGTGAAGGCGTTGTAGCCGAAGTGGTCGTCCTTCGACGAGCGCACCTTCTCGACCACGATGGAGCCCTCGGCGCCGGCGTTGAAGGCGATCATGCGCATCGGCTCCTCGATGGCGCGACGGATGATGTCGACGCCGATCTGCTCGTCGTGCTCGTCGAGCTTGATGCCCTTGAGGGCCTTCTGGGCACGGATGAGGGCGACGCCGCCGCCCGGGACGATGCCTTCCTCGACCGCGGCGCGCGTGGCGTGCAGCGCATCCTCGACGCGGGCCTTCTTCTCCTTCATCTCGCTCTCGGTGGCGGCCCCGACGTTGATCACCGCCACCCCGCCCGCGAGCTTCGCCTTGCGCTCCTGGAGCTTCTCCTTGTCGTAGTCCGAGGTGGTCTTCTCGACGGCGACCTCGATCTCCTTGATGCGGCCCTTGATGGCCTCGTTGTCCCCGGCGCCGTCGATGATCGTGGTGTTGTCCTTGTCGATCACGATGCGCTTGGCGCGGCCGAGGTCGGTGAGGACGGCGTTCTCGAGCTTGAAGCCGACCTCGTCGGACACGACCTGGCCCTTGGTGAGGACCGCGATGTCCTGCAGCATCGCCTTGCGGCGGTCGCCGAAGCCCGGGGCCTTGACGGCGCAGACCTTGAGGGTGCCGCGCAGCTTGTTGACGACGAGCGTGGCCAGCGCCTCGCCCTCGATGTCCTCGGCGATGATCAGCATCGGCTTGCCCGCCTGTGCCGTCTTCTCGAGGATCGGGAGGAGGTCCTTCATCGCCGAGATCTTCTTGTCGTGGATGAGGATGTAGGCGTCCTCGAGGGCCGCCTCCATCTTGTCCGGGTCGGTGACGAAGTAGGGGGAGATGTAGCCGCGGTCGAACTGCATGCCGTCGACCGTCTCCAGCGTGGTCTCGATGCCGCGCGCTTCCTCGACGGTGATGACGCCGTCCTTGCCGACCTTCTCCATCGCCTCGGCGATGAGGTCGCCGATTTCCTTGTCGTTGTTGGCGGAGATCGAGCCGACCTGGGCGATCTCCTTCTTGCCGGTGGTCATGATCGACATCTTCTTGAGCTCGTCGACGACGTGCTCGACCGCCTTCTCGATGCCGCGCTTGATCGCCATCGGGTTCGAGCCCGCGGTGACGTTCTTCAGGCCTTCGCGGAAGATCGCCTGGGCGAGCACGGTCGCGGTGGTGGTGCCGTCGCCGGCGACGTCGGACGTCTTGGTGGCGACTTCCTTGACCATCTGGGCGCCCATGTTCTCGAGCGGATCAGCGAGCTCGATCTCCTTGGCGACGGTGACGCCGTCCTTGGTGACCGTCGGGGCGCCGAACTTCTTGTCGAGGACGACGTTCCGTCCCTTGGGGCCGAGCGTGACCTTCACGGCCTCGGCGAGCTTGTCGACGCCGCGCTTCAGGGCAGCGCGCGCGTCCTGGTTGAAATGCAGTTCCTTGGCGGCCATAGGTGCAGTGCCTCAGTAGGGATTGTTGATCGTTAGGTGCACGCGGCGCGGACGGTGACGGCGCCCGATGCCGAAGGCGACCGTCGCGTCCGTCGGGTCACGCGGTCAGTTGATGACGGCGAGGACGTCGCTCTCGCGGAGGATGAGGTACTGGTCGCCCTTCGACGGTGACTTCGGTGCCGGAGTACTTCCCGTAGAGGACCTTGTCACCGACCTTCACTTCGACGGCGATGCGCTTGCCCTCTTCGGTGCGGCCGGGGCCGACGGCGACGATTTCGCCCTGCTGGGGCTTTTCCTTGGCGGTATCCGGGATGTAGAGGCCACCGCGCATGGTTTCGGTTTCCTCGAGCGGCTTGATGACGACCCGGTCCGCGAGCGGCGCGATCTTGGTCGCGACGGCGGTCTTGCTAGCCATAAGGTTCACCCCTCCAGCTGTATGGGTTTAATGAAGTGGGAGCGTTAGCACTCTGTGACGTGGAGTGCTAGCAGGACCCAATGTTAGCGGGTTCTGAGGGAGCGGTCAAGGGGACGCCGCGCGACGGGAGACATGCTGCAAACTATTACACAGCAATTACTTATCGCGCGACTGACGCTCCTCTGTTCGCGTGGGGAAATTGACTACGGCGAGAGTGGTTGTCGCGCTCGACTCGGGAGGGCGGCTGGTGCCGCCAAGGCGGGTGCGCGGCGTACTCACCGAGCGGAGTGCGCGGCGTCTCCGGGCCCGCCGCGGTCGCCGCTGAGCCGAGGCAGCGGGTGCGTCGCGGGCCCCTTTCGCCTCGTGCGGATCGGTTCGCAGCGAGGGACGTCCTCCTCCCCGAAGCGGAGTCAGTCAGGCTGTGAGGTTCTGGGGTGAGTGGCCCTGCGGGGAACGTTGGTGCAGCTCGAGCGGGGACTGCTGGCCAAGGCTGAGGTGGGGACGGACCGTGTTGTAGTCGCGGCGCCAGGCCTCGATGATCTGCTGGGCATCGCGGAGCGAGGTGAACCAGTGGGTGCTGAGGCATTCGTCACGGAGCTTGCCATTGAAGCTCTCGCAGAAGGCGTTCTCGATCGGTTTGCCCGGCCGGATGAACTGCAACGCCACGCCGCGCTGATGCGCCCAGAGATCGAGCGCCTTGCCGGCGAACTCGGGGCCGTTGTCGCAGACGATGCTGCGCGGCAGGCCACGCTCCGCGGCAAGCCGATCGAGTACCTGCATGACGCGGAGTGCGGGCAGCGAGTGACTGACCTCGATGGCCGGGGCTTCGCGCGTGAAGTCGTCGACCAGCGTGAAGCAGCGGAACGGGCGCCCGTCGGCGAGCGCATCACTGACGAAGTCCATGGACCAGCGTTCATTCGGTCCGCTCGGCGCCGGGAGCGGGACGCGCGGGACCGCCACGCGCTTCTTCCCGCGCCGTCGGTTCAGCGCGAGCCCTTCCTCCCGGTACAGCCGCAGCACGAGCTTGTGATTGACTCGCCGCCCTTCGCGGCGCAGCAGCACGTGCAGGCGCTGGTAGCCCCACCGCGGGCGCTCCCCCGCGAGGGCCTTGAGCCGTTCCCGCAGCTCAGGATGCCGCGAGCGCGTGGGCCGATGGTGCCAGCGCGAACGGCTGAGTGCCACGAGCCCGCACACGTGCCGCGCACTCACGGGGTAGGCGGCCAGGAGATGGGTGACGACCTGCCGCCGCTGTGTGGTGGTCACCATTTTCGCCCCGCCACGTCTTTGAGCATCACGATGTCGAGCGCCTGCTCGGCCACCAGGCGCTTCAAGCGCCGGTTCTCATCCTCCAGGGCCTTCAGGCGCCGCGCGTCGCTGACTTGCATCCCGCCGTACTTGGCGCGCCAGCGATGGATCGAGGTCTCGGCCACTCCGTGGCGACGCCCCGCTTCGCGCACGGTGGATCCTGCTTCGATCTCCCGCAGGATCCCGATGATCTGCTCTTCCGTAAAGCGCTTCTTCTTCATGAGTCCTCCCGCCTCGCGGCGGAACGAACTCACAACCTACGAATCGGCTCCGTTTCCGGGGAGGAGGTGGATGCCATCGACTCGCGAACTCGGGGCCCACCATCCTGGCCGACGTAACGTGGTGTATCGCGCACGCACGTGGCGTGTTGGTGGGGCTTGCAGGACGGTGCAAATTCGAGCATCGGGTGTCGCGCGAACGACAGATATCTCTGCGGTCGATTGAACAGACTACGCGGAAATCACGACGCACGAGATCCGGAGCGCAGCGCAGTGATACGCGACTACTGGACGAGATATCCGAGCCTCATCGCTTCGAATCTCTGTTCCATCGCAGCAGGTGCACCATCACAAGGTGATACCTTCTGCAGTCGAAAGACGAGTTAGGCGGCGCCAGCAACCACGGCGACTTGGAATGAAGGCTCAGGCTCCTGATGCTCTAGACGTGCCACATGGCAGCACGCTGGTGTGGCGATACATGTATCACGAGAAGCTCCTGGATCTCGTCCAGCGGCGCGCACTCTACTTCGTGAATGCAAGTCGCTTGACCGATCAGTACGAGGTATCCGTCCCGCAGTCATCAATTCGGAAGAAACGGCGCGAGCTCGCGCAACAGGGCTTGTCGCCAGAGGAGATAGACAGCCAACTCGCCCGGTTTCTTTGGGCATGCGACCCGGACAAAGCTCTCACTTTATTGTCCTGCTGGACTACGCGACGGAGTGAATCCTACGCCTTTTGGAAAATCTATGCGGGGAAGACGACCCCGGGTGTCGCGGTCAGGACGACCGTATCACGGCTTCGGCGTGCGATAGAGATAGGCGGCGACCCCTTTCCAGAGGACTTCTTCATGGGAAGCGTGCGCTATCGGACGTTCCTTCCGGATGCTGAGTTGACCCGCTACCACGTGATATGCACGAAGAAGCCCTTCTATGATGTTGAGAATGAGCTGCGCGTGTTCCTGCTTCACTACTCGCGGGCCGGCGCTCGCACCGCCCCGTACGACGTGAGCAAGGGACGGCACGTCCGCGTTGACCTCGGCGAACTTCTGACGGCTGTTGTCGTGTCTCCGTTCTCGGAATCCTCGTATCACTCACAAGTCACCTCGCTCTTGCGCGAGGCAGGCCTGCGCACCCCCGTCAGGACCAGTGAGATTCTGGATAAGTGAAGCCGCCGCATAACAGATGGTTGCAGCAGCGGAGGGCGCTAAGGATTGGCGCGGCCTTCGGCCGCGCTCTATATCAAGCCCTCGCAGCTGAACCACAACGTTATGCGACATCAGAGGGTAACGGCGCCTCAGTGCAGTAGGAGGATTCGATGGAAGCGCGCGAACATGAAAGCTTCAAGACGCTGATTTCCCGTATTGCAGACGACATTTGGAATAGCGGGCGATTAGCAGTTATCGACGAGGTGATGTCACCAGATGGCAAGTATCACGGCCCACATATGCCCAATGGTCTGGGGGATCGGGAGACTTGGAAACGCGCGATCGGCATGTATCGCAGTGCCTTCCCTGATTCGCATGTAACGTTCCAGGAGTTGATTGCGAGCGGCGATACGGTCGTCGGGCGTTGGAGTGCCACCGGAACGCACACCGGCGAACTCCCTGGTCTACCGCCAACCGGTAAGCCGATCAGCATTGGCGGCATTACGATCTATCGGTTTAGAGCCGGCAAGGTCGTTGAAGCATGGGAGCACCTCGATATGCTCGGAATGTGGCAACAACTGGGAGTTGTTACTCTGCCTCGTCACCAGCAGTGACTGAACAGCCGGGGAGATAGCTGACAAAGCGTCCGGGGACATGGTTGACACTTGTTCTTGAAGCAGGGAGCGCCGGTGATGCGGTGCTTGTGATAACCCGCCGCAGCTGAAGCGTGAACGTTAGGCAGCAACGAGCATGGAGAGCACGGAGGGCGGCGGGAACGCACCCGACGGCCCCGGGCGGGTCGCATCTCGACTGTCCCGCGCGCGAATCCCGGGACGCCCTTCGCTCCCTTCCGTGTTGACACGGGATTACGTAGGTTAGCGCCGTCGGTCGTGGCGGCGTCCGTCCTGACGTGCGCCGGACGGCGCCGCAGCGGCAGCCAGCAGCATGCCGGTCAGGATCCACACGCGACAGTTGACCTTTGACGGGCGCTTGGCCATGGCCGACATCTTCCTCTCCTACGCCAGCGAGGACCGCGAGCGCGTTCGAGTGCTCGTCGAACGCCTCGAGGCGCACGGATGGGAGGTCTGGTGGGACCGGGACATCCCGCCGGGAATGACGTGGCAACAGGTCCTGGAAGATGCCCTCGACAGGACCCGCGTGATGGTGGTCGTGTGGTCTCGCGCGTCGGTCGCGTCGCGCTGGGTGCAGGTCGAAGCCTCGGTGGGCTGGGAGCGCGATATCGTGGTGCCCGTGTCGCTCGACGACGCGCATCCCCCGCTCCAGTACCGCCTGATCCAGGCGGCGAAGCTTGCCGATTGGGACGGGTCCCCCCATGACCAGCAGTTCCAGGCGCTTGTCGCAGAGCTCGAGAAGAAGCTGACGGCGTCTTCCAACCAGCCGGAGCCTGCGCGCGTCGACGCACGCCCGGACGAGGTCCCACGGCCGACGGAGCCCCCACGCGACGACGTGCGCCGATTCGACGCCCTGTGGCCGCCGCAGCCTTCCCCCGTCGACGCAGGCAGTGCCGATGCCAGGCCGGCGTTGGGAGGGAGCCCGGGCGCGAAGCCGGAGCGCGGCTTCGCCGCCGCCGCCTTCGCACTCGGCCGACCACACCTGTGGCTCGTCGTCACCGGGCTTCTTGCTGCATTCGTCGTCCTCTGGCGCGTCATGCCCTGGTCACGGGACGATGCGACCGACTCGACGCCGACGCCAATACCCGCCGAGTGCCGCATGCCACTGGCGGCCGGATACGACGGGTGCGAGCAAGCCCTCGTGTCACTGGCCTCGACAACGGTCCCACGCGCAGTCTTCGCGGCGGACGGCCGCTTCAGCCCGGACACGATCGACGTCCCCGGTGCCTTTACCGCCGCCGGCTACGCGATCGTCACCGCAAAGCTGAACCGGCTGGACCTGCGGATCGCTCGTGAAGTCCGGGCGCGATACGACTCAGAGTATCAGGCGCGCTGGATCGACTACCTTCACGCAGCGAGGCCAGGCACATTCGCGACGCCCGCGGATGCAGCACGGAAACTGCAAGTGCTCGCGTCCGGATCATCATCGCCGTCATCGCTGCTGAACTTCCTCTCGGTGCCTGCCCGGAACATGAGGCTCGAGTCGGAACGGATCACGGACAGCTTCATTCCCCTGCTGACACTCCTTCGGGCAGACACCGACACTGCTGTCGTGCCGTCCGAAGGCATGATACAGTCCTCAGCACTGGCGTCGGTCGCGGCGGCCATGCAGTCGCTCGCGGAGGTCGGCGTGCCGGACGCCGCCGCGTCGAGCCGCGTCGCCGACGCCACGTCCAGACGCGCGCAGCCGTGCGCCAGCTCGAACTCGGGAACTCCCTGGTTGGCCAGTCCCTGGAGAAGCTCCTGATGGCTCCCCTCGCTTCTGTCGACGCCCTTGTCGCTGCGGCGCAGCAGCGCCCGATGGCGCGGCCGCCGTAACGAGGAGGGTCACACGGTCCGGTACCCGTCGCGTGACGAGGCCGTCCGCCCATTGCGCCGACCAACCGGGGCGGAGGTCTTCGCGTCCTGCGTCAGTCGTACCTGAGGGCTACCATCGGGTCGACCTTCGTCGCCCGCCGCGCAGGCACATAGCACGCGAGCGCGGCGATCACGAGCAGCATCAGCGAGACGCCGGCGAACGTCGCCGCGTCCGTTGCGCCCACGCCGAACAACAAACCGGTCATCACGCGCGTGAGCCCCCAGGCGGCAGCAAGCCCGATCACGACGCCCGCCAGCGTCAGGCTCATACCCTGCCGCATCACGAAGCGGAGCGCGTCGCGCCGCTGAGCGCCGAGCGCGACCCGGATGCCGATCTCGCGCGTGGACTGGCTCACGAAGAAGGAAATGACGCCGTAGAGCCCGACCGCCGTCATGACCAGCGCCACGGCGGCGAAGCTCGCGAGCAACGTCATGTCGAAGCGCGTCGGTGCGACCGAGCGCGCCATGTACTCCTCCGCGGTCAGGACGCCGAATACGGGTGCATTGGCGTCCATTTCCTGGACCACGCTTCGGACCGGTGCCACGAGGGCATGCGGGTCTCCCGCGGTGCGGACGACGAGCGTCATCGAGGTTACGGGCATCTGCGCCTGCGCGAACCAGAACTCGGGCACCGCGTTGCTCTTCAGGCCCTGGTGCTTCACGTCACCCACCACGCCGACGATCTCGCGCATCTGGTACTGCCCCGACGTCGAGAAGCCTGGCAGCATGTGCTTGCCGACGGCGTCGCCATCGGGCCAGAACGTCTTCGCCAGCGTCTCGTTGACAATGATGACGGGCGCGGACCGCATGTCATCGTGATCCGTGAAGTCGCGCCCGCGGAGGAGCGGAATCCCCATCGTGCGGAAGTAGCCGGGGCCCGACGCGTGGATGACGCCCATCGGCGTGTTGCCCGGGTCGTCGGGCCGACCCTCGATGTTCAGCGACGTCATCGCCGACGCGCCGCTCAGGGGGAGTTGCCATGTCACGCTGGCACCCTCGACGCCGGGGAGCGCCCGCACGCGACCGGTGAGCTGCCGGAAGAACTCTCCCGTCTCCTCCGGGCCGCCCGTGGGCGACTTGGCGACGGTCATCGTCAGCACACTTCGCGGGTCGAAGCCAAGCGGCACGTCCTGCAACTGCATGAGCGTCCTGACGAGCAGACCCGCGCCGACAAGCAGCACCAGTGAGAGCGCGACCTCGCCGACGATCAGGAATCGCCGCGTGCGCCCCGAGTGCACCCCCCCCGCGCCGGCCCTCCCCCCTTCCTTCAGCGACTCCATGAGGGCGACGCGTGAGACGCCGAGCGCGGGGACGAGTCCGAGCAGCGCGCCGGTCACCAGTGAGGCGAGTGCCGTGAAGCCGAGGACACTCGCATCGAGGTGTGTCTCCCTGATGCGCGTGAAGCCGCCCGGACTCAACGAGACGATGAGCGAGGTTCCAGCCACTGCCAGCAGGCTGCCGAGCGCACCCCCCGCCAGGGCGAGCATCAGGTTCTCGGTGACGAGCTGCCGCGCGAGGCGCCGGCGTGAGGCGCCCAGCGCCAGCCGCAGCGTCATCTCGCGCTGCCGGCTGACCGCTCGCTCCATCAGCAGGTTCGCGACGTTGGCGCACGCGATGAGAAGCACGACGCCCACCGTGCCGAGGAGGAGCAGCAGCGTCAGGCGCAGGTTTCCCACCAGCGATTCGAGCAGCGGCACGACCTTGATGCCCATGTCCTTGTTGGCATCGGCGAACTGCGCGGCGAGGTTCGACGCGATCACGTCCGACTCGGCCTGCGCCTGCCGGACAGTTGCGCCTTCCGTGAGCCTGCCAACAGCCCTCCACGCGCGGTAGCCGCGCGAGACCATGATCGCGCCCTCCCCTGTTCGCTCGGCGTCGCGCGCCGGCGAGATCCAGACCTCGGCGGGCTGCGCCTGCACGGGGAAGGAGAACGTCTGCGGCATCACGCCGACGACCGTGTATGCGTTCCCGTCCAGGTCGATGGAACGACCGATGACGTTCGGATCTCTCCCGAAGTGTTGCTGCCAGCATCCCCAACTCAGGATGGCCGGGTAGCCCTGCGGGCCGCCGCCCGCGTTGTCCTCCTCGGGGAGGAAGGTGCGGCCCACCGCCGCCGTCGCGCCGAGCAGCGGGAAGAGGTCCGCCGTGGCGACGACGCCGCGCAGGCGCACGGCCTCGCCCTGACCCGTCAGCGTTACGCTGTTGTTGTACCAGGCGGCGACGTGCTCGAAGGCCTTCGTCTGCGCTCGCAGGTCCGCGAAGTTCCGGAAGGAGAACTGCGACAGGTGCTCGCGATCGCTCGCTTCCGTCTGCCCGAGCGCGACGAGTCGCCCGGGCGAGCGGAACGGCAGCGGCCGCAGCAGCACCGCGTTGACGACGCTGAACACCGCCGTGTTGGCGCCTATGCCCAGTGCCAGTGTCAGCACGGCCACTGCGGAGAAGCCCCGATTCTTCAGGAGCATCCGGAGCGCCGAATCGCAGGTCCTGGCCGAACGTGCCCATCGCGTCGCCTCCTCCGTTTCGATGGCCGGTTCCGGTGCGCGGTGTGGAGGGGGCGCGAGCGCCATCCTGCCAGCGCACTTCACCGCCAAGATACGTCGAGTGCCACGGCGAGCCAGATCGCTGGGACGAGACGTTTTCGTCGCGGGGGCGGTGCCCCCGCCACGCCGCACGCGTCTGGCGATCCGGCGCCGGCCTGGCTACTGTATGCACGTTCGCGCCAGGTCTCGGTTCGCACCCACCGGCGCAGTGACCTGAATGAGCATGCGCGTCATAGCCCGCATTGCGTTCCTTGCCTTCACCCCGCTCGCCCTCGCGTGCGGCGGCAGCAAGTCGACCGGGCCGAAGGGAGGAGGCGACCACTTCACCGCGAGCATCGACGGCGCCACGTTCACCGCCGACATCCTGCTGTCGGCGCGCCTCACGTTCGGATCGCTCGACATCCTGGGATCCCGGGGCCCGCTGGGACAGGTCGAGGCGATGACGCTTTCACTGACGAGCGTGACCGGGCCCGGAACCTTCGTCATCGGTTCCGGCGGCGGCGGCAATGCGGCCAGTATAGCGGAGACCACGCCATCGGGGGGTGTGAACAACTTCGGCACCGTCTATGGTGGCACCGGGTCGGTGATCATCACGGAGCTGAGCGGGACGCGCGTCTCCGGCACGTTCACGTTCACGGCCCCGCCGTCGCCGGCGAATGCGTCGGAGGCGGCGAAGAACGTGACCAACGGCAGTTTCAGCCTCGCGCTCCAGACGTCCTGATCGGTACCGCCGGGTGCACGGCGAGCAGCGCGACGTCGCGCACTGACCGCGCGATCGTCCGCGTCACACGGCTTCCGATTGCACGCCGCTCCGCCGCATCGAGGCCCTCCGCAGCAGCAGCCCGAGCGCGATCAACAGCGCCGGCCCAAAGTAGACCGTCGCCATGTAGACCCAGTCGATCTTTGCCGCCTGCGCAGCGAACGCGCCCGCCCCCAGGTACGCGAGCACGGAGAGCACGAAGACCGTCGCCGCGATCAGCACGGCGAGCGGCGTCGATCGCACCATCTGGAACGGCGCACGCAACCCGGTCCGGCGCGCGCGAATGTACGAGATCGCGACGAACCCATACGGCACCACGAGCGCAAGCGACGTGAGGTCGTTGAGCAGCGAGATCAGCCGGTCCGAGGCGGACGTCCCCGTCAGGATCGACACGAGGGGCACCAGGATCAGCACGCAGACCACCACGGCCTGCGTCCAGAGCGCGCGGTGGTGCGTGCCGTGTTCGTCGCGGCTGGTCAGGGACGCCGGGAAGGTGCCCGCCGGCACGTCGGCGAACATCGCCCGGATGGGCGACTCCATCCACACGATGTAGGCCGTCAGGCTCACCAGCGCGAGCAGGGTCATGAAGAACCGGGCCGTGCCCTCGGGCGGCAGGTGCACGAACGTCGCCAGCGCGCGCCAGGCATCGAACACCGCGGTCGCCTTGTCGATCGATCCCGCCGGCAGGAGGAAGCTGACCGCGACGGTGCCCAGCACATAGAGCATGCCAATGAGCAGCGTCGCCAGGATGACGGCCCGCGGATAGCTCCGCGAGGGATCCTTCATCTCGTGCACATAGGGACCGGCACCCTCGGCGCCGGCAATCGCGAAGATCAGCCAGGCGAAGGTGGAGAAGTACTTGAAGTCGAGCGCAGGGACCAGATCGGCTGCGCGATACGGGGTTGCAGACACGTGCCCGCCCAGGAGGACGGACGTCAGCGACACCACGATCAGGGTGAGCGTGGCGAACAAGAGGACCTTTCCGGCGACGCCGGTGAGGCGCGAGAACACCTGCACGCCGAGGGTGCTGATGAAGGTCAGGAGGACGCAGACCGCCGTCCCGAGCAGGGGCAGGACCCAGAGCGCCCCCTCGAACAGATTGCGGCCCGTCATCGCCAGCGACGCATTGATGAGGACCTTGGTGCAGACCGTCTGGAGGTAGATCAGGTTCGCCACGAAGTAGGCCCACGTGCCGGTGAAGGCCCACGTCGGCCCGAGGCCGACCTCCATGTAGCTGTAGATGCCGCCGCGCTTCTGCGGAGCCGCCGACGCGAGCTCGGCCATCATCAGGCTGAGCGGGAGGAAGTACAGCACGCCGACCGCGATCCACGACGGGATCGCCCTGAGGCCGAGTGCCGCGAAGTTGTCGGTCACGTTGGAGATGCTGAACACCACGACGACGAGCAGCAACGCGACGGACGTGACCGACAGCTTTCGCGGTTCGCTCAAGTGATTCCTCCCAGGGGGCGCCGAAGGCTGCCGGCGGCAAATACCACACGCGCGCGACGGGCGTGCGCGCAAACTGGTGGCGATGCACCGAATGGGCAATCACGCGGGAAGCGACCGCGGTGCGACGTCGCCTCCCGCTGAGTATGTTCGTGGGTGCGCAGCGCACCCCGACTTGTTCCCTCTTGCACCCCTCCGACGCGCCGCTCCTTCTTCGCGGCGTGCGCAGGCGCCGAAGGGGATCACCGACGGACGGCCGTGGCGGGGGCGAGCACGCGACTGGACACCGCCGGGCAGTCACGGACCGGGGCGTCGATCGCGCCGCGCGGTACCCGCATCCCTTCCCCTTCGACCATGGATCCCAATCTCTCTGCCGCCGAGGTCCGCGTCCTGGGCGCCCTGATCGAGAAGGCCGTCACCACGCCGGATTACTATCCCCTCACGCTCAACGCCCTGGTCGCGGCGTGCAACCAGACGTCGAACCGGTCTCCCGTCGTGCACTACGATCAGGACACGGTTGCCGCCGCCATCGACAGCCTCCGGCACCGGAACCTGGCGCACCAGATCCGGCGCAGTGACTCTCGCGTGGTCAAGTACCACCACGTGGCCGACAGGGAGCTGGAACTGGACGCCGCCGACCTGGCGGTGTTGTGCGTGCTGATGCTGCGCGGACCGCAGACGGCGGGCGAGATCCGGACGCGCTCGACACGGCTGTTCGCCTTTCCCGACCTCGCCGCCACCGAGGCGTCGCTCGACGGTCTCGCGTCGCGCCCATCCCCGCTGGTGGCCAGGCTGCCGCGTGGTCCCGGCCAGAAGGAGGCGCGTTATGCGCAGCTCCTGACCGGCGAGGCGCCGGCCGATTCCCCGGAGACGACGACTGCGACGCCACAGGAAGAGGGTGACCGCCTCGTGGCGCTCGAGGCGACGGTGGACTCACTGCGCGGCGAGGTGGCGGAGCTCCGCGCCCGCCTCGACGAGCTACGCCGGCAATTCGAGTGACGTCATGGCGTGCGTGGCGCACGCCTAGCCGAACTCGAATGAGGTGACGCCGTAGACCTTCTCCAGCGGGATCGGCAACGGTTTGCCGTGCACCATCCGCGCGCATCCGAAGACGGGCTCAAGGCCGTGCCCCTGCGCCAGCGCGACCGCGGCTTCGTTGGGCTCCGGGACGTCGAGCTGGACCTGCCCGCCAGCCGACTTCGCAAACAGCTCCTGCAGCACGACCCCGGCGGCCTCGGCATCGTCGGCGAAGACCGGACCGAGCTTGAAGCCGCTGCGGCAGGGACGCAGGAAACCGTACGCCTTCACGTCGCCGTTCGCCAGCACCGCGGCGCCGTACCCATCCGGCTGCGACACCCACGCGCGCAGGAAGCCGGTGCGAGGCACGCCGAAGACCTGCCTGTCGTACCCATCGACTCGGTCGAACGGCACCTGCGCCAGCGGCATGGCGTCCGGATGTGGCTGCCGCGCGCACGCGTCCCTGGTACCTGACGTCGCGGTACTGCATCCGGAAGCCACCCTTGGCGTAGAAGGGCGCCATGTCGTAAACGCCGTCCATGGCGATCGGAGCGCCAGCCTCGAGCCGGTCACGCAGTCGCCGCAGCCGTTCGTGCCAGAGCGCGGCGCCGAGCCCGCGTCCGCGGTAATCGGGGCGCATGATAAAGAGCCCCATGAAGCCGGCCTTCCCGTCGTACGAGATGATGCTCCCGCCGCCAACGAGCTCACCACCATGGCGGAGGGCGATGAATGCCGCGGGATCGAACGCCCATGCGACGCCGATGTCCGCGAGTCCCGGATTCCACTGCTCGGCCGCGGCCCACGACTCCAGCACCGTGGCCTCGGCGCGCGACATCGCGCCGATAGTGTAACCCTCCGGCAGTGCGGTCATGACTCCCCTCCCAGGGCGGCGACGCGGATGCGCCCGTCGGTCCACGCGTCGCCGGACAAGCACTAACCAGGAGGACGCGTCCCGGTCGCGCAACCCGGTCCGCGGCTGGCGACCCGCAATGGCGGCCATCAGATTCGTGTCGCTTCCGGGCGCCCCGCGCAACCGCGCACGCGCCGGAGGGCACCACGCATCCCCACCGAGGCCACTCATGTCGCGTCATTCGCGGTTCCCGGCCCCCTTCCTGCTCACCTCTGGCCTCGCGCTGCTGGCCATTGTCGCATTGCCCGCCCCAGCGCAGCGAAGCCAGAACGCGGCGTCCCCTGTCCCGTTCCCGCTCGACTCGTCCGCGCTGGGCGCGATGAGGTACCGCCACATCGGTCCCGAGGGAAATCGTGTCACGTCGGTGGCCGGCGTGGCCGGTGACCCGCTCACCTACTACGCCGGCGCGGCCTCCGGCGGGATCTGGAAAACGAGCGACGGCGGCGTGCACTGGCAGCCGATCTTCGACGACCAGCCGGTGTCATCGATCGGCTCGCTCGCGGTCGCGCCGTCGGACCCGAACGTGGTCTGGGCGGGCACCGGTGAGCCGTTCATCCGGAGCCACATTTCACTCGGCTGGGGCGTCTTCAGGTCCACCGATGCCGGGAAGTCGTGGACCAGGATGGGGCTCGACAACACCGGGCGCATCTCGCGCATCGTCATCCACCCGACAAACCCGGACATCGTCTACGTCGCGGCGCTCGGTCACGCCTACGGGCCGCAGCCGGAGCGCGGAGTCTATCGCACGCTCGACGGGGGGAAGACGTGGGACCGGGTGCTTTTCGTGAACGACAGCACCGGCGCCTCGGATCTGGTGATGGATCCGAACAACCCGCGCATCCTCTTCGCGGGCTTCTGGCAGGTCGAGATCCATACCTGGGGACGCACCAGCGGTGGCGCCTGGAGCGGCATCTGGATGTCGCGCGACGGCGGAAGCACGTGGAAGCGCCTGACGGGCAACGGACTCCCGACGAAGCCGGTGGGCAAGGTCGGCCTCGGCATGTCGAAGGCGAACTCGAGCCGCGTCTATGCACTGATCGAAACGGGCGACGGCGTCCCGGCGGTGAACCTCGCCGACCCCGACCGCGGCCGCCTCTTCCGTTCCGACGACGGCGGTGAGCACTGGCAGATGGTGAGCACTGACCGCCAGGTCGCGGGGCGCACGCATTACTACAACCGGATGGGAGTGGCGCCGGACAACCCGGACGAGGCGTACTTCCTGGCGGCGAGCTGGTCGAAGACGCTCGACGGCGGCAAGACGATCATCGACCCGCCACCGGCCGAGGTGCCCTACGGCGACCATCATGACATCTGGATCGACCCGGGCAACAGCAGCCGGATGATCGTGAGCAACGACGGCGGCGTGGCGATCACGCTCACCCACACGACATCGTGGCAACGGATCCAGCTCCCGATCGCACAGATGTACCACGTCACGGTGGACGACCGCATCCCGTACTTCATCTACGGCAACCGCCAGGATGGCCCCTCGGCCCGCGGCCCGTCCAACAGCAAGCTCGGGGCGTCGGACGGCTTCGGCGGCGGCGGCATCCCGCGCGGCATGTGGATCACGGTGGGCGGCGGCGAGAGCGGCTGGGCCACGCCCGATCCGGTGGACTCGAACATCGTCTGGTCGAGCGCGTCCGGCTCCGGCGACGTGGGTGGCATCGTCGTCAGGCACGACCTGCGCACCGGCATGACGCACGACGTCGAGGTCTGGCCGGAGGCCACCATCGGCCTGTCCGCGCGCGACGTGAAGTACCGCTTCGTCTGGAACGCGCCGATCACGATATCGCCGCACGACCACAACCGGGTCTACACCGGGAGCCAGTTCGTGCACGTGACGACCGACGGCGGCCAGAGCTGGCAGGTGATCAGCCCCGACCTCACGCGTAACGACACCAGCCACATGGGCCCGTCGGGCGGGCTCACGCCGGACAACATCGGCGTCGAGTACTCCGGCGTCGTCTTCTCGATCGCCGAATCGAGGATGAAGGCCGGGCTGATCTGGGCGGGGAGCAATGACGGCAAGGTCCACGTCACGCGCGACGGCGGGCAGTCGTGGACGGACGTGACGGCCAACCTCCCGGGGCTGCCGTACTGGGGGACGATCAGCAGCATCGCCCCATCGCGCTACGACGAGGGAACGGCGTACCTGAGCGTCGATGCCCACCAGGCCGACAACTTCGATCCATGGATCTACAGGACCACGGACTACGGGCGCACCTGGAAGCTGATCGTGAACGGGATTCCGAAGAGCCCGCTCAGCTTCGCACATGTCGTGACCGAGGACCCGGTGCGGCGGGGGCTGCTCTATGCGGGAACGGAGAATGCCCTCTACGTATCCTTCGACGACGGCGAGACCTGGCAGCCGCTGCAGCTGACGCTTCCGCACGCGCCCGTCTACGGCATCGTGGTGCAGGAGCGCTTCAACGACCTCGTGGTGGCGACGTACGGCCGCGGCTTCTGGATCCTGGACGACATCACGCCGCTCCGGACGCTCACGCCCGAGGTGACGGCGCAGGCCGTGCACTTCTTCCCGCCGCGGGCGGCGTGGCGCTTCCGTCGCCCCGACGGACCCTTCGCGCCGATCGACGACCCCACCGTCGGCGACAATCCGCCCGACGGCGCGTCGCTCAACTTCTGGCTCAAGTCGGCTCCGAAGGACAGCGTGCGGATCACCATCGCCGACTCGAGCGGAAAGATCGTGCGCACGTACAAGGTGAAGGGCGTGGCCGGCATGAATCGTACGTGGTGGGACCTCACGTTCGACCAGACGACGGAGGCGAAGCTGCGGACGATGCCGCTGTTCACGCCGGAGATGCGCTATCCGCCGGAGGGGAAGGCGGCGCCTGGCATTGGACGATTCTCGCTCCTCGCCCCCCCTGGGACATTCGCCGTGACCGTGCACGCTCCCGGCGGAGACGTCACCGATCGGCTGACCGTGCTGAAGGACCCGGCCTCCGGTGGATCGGAGGCGGACATCCACATGCAGATGGCGCTCGCCACCGACATCGAGTCGGACGTCAACAGTGCCGTGGAGATGATCAACAACCTCGAGACGGTGCGCGCGCAGGTGGCGACCATCCGCGCGTCGCTGCCTGACGACAGCAGCCGGGCCGACGTGCGTGCTGCCACTGACTCGATCGACCGCACCCTGACGGGCGTCGAGGAGCAGCTGTTCCAGATGCGCGTCACCGGCCGAGGGCAGGACATCCTCCGGTGGCCGATGCAGGTGACGGAGCAGCTGCTCTACCTGGCCGGGAGCATCACCAGCTCGGACCTCGCGCCGACGACGCAGCACCGGGCGGTCGCCGCCGTGCTGAAGGAGCGGCTTGGCCGGATCCGCTCGGCATACACCGAGGCGATGACGACGAGGCTCGACACATATCGCCAGCTCCTGCGGCAGCGGAGCATTCCCAACGTGATCATTCCATAGAATCCAGACCGCAGCGAGTTGGCACCGACGCGGCCGGGTCCTTTTCGGAACCCGGCCGCCGTCGATCGTCCGGCGACGCGCCCACCGCCTCAGGCGAAGCCGTAGTGCGCAGCGGAAGATCCCGGACTCCGCTCCGTCCAGTGACCTCCTACGCTCGTGCCGCCAGCTGAGCCACCGGAGGCGTTGCATGGAGTTCCTCAACTTCGTCCTCATCCTGATTGCGGCGTTGCTTGTGCTGCGGCGCCCCGAGCGCGAGCGATTGGCGTTCACACTGCTGGTGACCAGCGCGTTGCTGATGGTCTTCCTGTTCTCGGTGGGCACGCGCACGGGACTCCTGCCGGGAGTGAACTACTGATGCCGGCCGCATCGAGCCCTCCGAGGTCCGCGCCGCAGGAAGCGCCGGGCGGGCGCGCACCCGTCCTCACCGCGCTTGCCATCCTCGTCCTCGCGCTCACCATCGTCCCGATCGGCGGCGCGGTCTTCGTGCTCGGCTTCGGCCTCGGCGACTCGCCCTGCGTGATGTGCTGGGAGCAGCGCATCGGTATGACGCTCGTCGCGCTCACCGGGCTCTTCATCCTGCGATACGGTCCGCGCCCCCGGTACGTCGGCATGGCGGTGCTCATCGCCGCCTACGGCATCTTCATGGGGATGCGGCACACGGGCATGCACGCGGCGCGCGACGTGGGACAGGGCTTCAGTCTCGAGATCCTCGGCGCCCACACGTACACCTGGTCGCTCTTCATCTATTGGGCGTGCCTCGTCATGCTGGGCGCTCTGCTGCTCAGCCTCGGACGCCTCCAGCCGGTCGTCGGCGCACGTCCTCTGCCCCATAGCGCCTCGGCGGCCGGCGTCGTGTTTGTCGTGGTGGTCGCCGCCAACGCGGTGCAGGCCTTCGCCAGCACCGGGCCGCCGCCATTCCTGGGGCAGAGCGACCCTGTGCGCTTCTCGTTCAACCCGACCCACTGGTCCTGGTCGCTCGGCGAATGGAGGCGGTCCTCGGTCTCGCTGCGCGGCCGCTGGTCGATCGACAAGCCGGGGGTGCCTGACGACTCCGGAGTTGTCGCCGCAGGGCCGTTCGGCGACCTGCCGCGCCTCGCGGTGCGGAACAGGCAGTCGCTTCCGCCGGGGCTCTCGGGGACTCCCACCGACATCGCCTTCGACGCCGCCACCGCGCAGTTCGTCGTCACGACCGAACGCGGCGTCTATCTGGCCGACAGCGCCCTCTCAGGCGTGACACGCTACACTCTCATCGACCCGGGATACTCGATCGACATCCGCCGCCTGGCGGGCGCCGCGTTCCTCGAGCAGGGGCTCGTGCTGGTGACGGGGGAGAACAAGAGCTACGTGCTCCTTCGCCCCGACGACACCGCGAACGCCCACGAGAATTTCCGCTATTTCCTGGAGTCATTCGACCACTTCTCCGAGGTCTCCCGCTCCCGCCTCGGCACAGTGCGCGCGCGGATGATGTACGTGATGTCGCTGGCGTACGATCCGGTCACAAACTCGGTGTACACGGTGACAGTCCCGAACAACAAGGTGCAGCGGCTGGTGGTGTCGCGGTTCGACCGGCGCGACTTCACGCTGTCCGAGGAATTCACACCCACGCTCGCGGCCGAGTCCGGGCTAAGGCTTGGCGACAAGCGCTCGCTCGACGAGCTGTACGTGGTTGGCGCAGCGATGGACGGCGCCGAAATGCTCGCATTGAGCGCCCGCTACGGCGTCCTGCTGACCATCGACCCGGCGCGGCACGCGGTGGTCGCTGCGCACGTGATCCCGGGGCTCTCACGTCCTACCGGCATCGCGGTCCGCGGCGACGGGCTGTACATCGTGCAGCAGGATGGGACCGTGGTGGTCGCGGAGCGGCCGCAGGCGATGCAGGTGGTGGCCGACGCGAACGGGAAATAGTCACGCGGGGCCCGACGCAGCGCGGAGTTGCGCTGCGCCCCCGCGGCCGTTTCGGATAGAGCCCCGTATGTCACTCCGCGGCGCCATGCCCCACGGTTGCGCTCGCTTGCGCGGGACGTATTTTCGGCCGCGATCGAGCGGGCTGCATGCCTCATCACCCTACTGGGAGGGCGTCATGAGGAAACATCCTGCTTTCACCGCGGTTGCCGTTGTCCTTTGCGGCTGCGCGGACGCTCCGACTGCAACGCGGGTCCTGCCCGCAACGACGGCGAGTCCGGCGGCCGCAAGCACCACCTAGAATGTTGTCACTCCCGTCACGATCGCGGTCTTCGTCCCGTGCGCCAATGGTGGCGCGGGAGAAGACGTCCTCCTGAGTGGCAACCTTCACCAGCTGGTCCACATGACGACCAGCGACAGCGGCAACACGACGCACAAGTTCCACGACCAGCCTCAGGGCATCGTCGGCACCGGTCTGGTCACCGGCGACACGTACCACGCGACCGGCGAGACCCAGGAGACGGTCAGCTTGAAGGGCGCAGCGCCCTACGAGTTCACTTACGTCAACAACTTCCGCATCATCGAAAGCGGCCCGGGCAACAACTTCCTGGTCCACGAAACGCAGCACATGACGGTCAACGCGAACGGAGGTATCACGGCGCAGGTGGACAACGTCAGCGTGGATTGCAAGTAGGTCTCGCGGAAGGCTGACGGAATCGCTCCCGCCCGCCGCACTCCCCCCGGGGCACGATACGTGTCCCGGGGGCATGTCGTCTCGGGCGCCTGCGCTCGCGAGGAGAACGGGGGCGGTCGCGTCGAGCGGCTGCGAGGAGTGAGCGGTCGCCGTTGCCCGGAGCAGGCATTCGGCGCCAAGTGCTGGCGCACGAGCAAGGCCGCACTAGTATCTCCCCATGCTCCACCTCGCGATCGCGGTCGGCCTCGTGCTCGGCCTCGGCGACCGGCCTCCTCGCCGCCACAGGCGTTCCCGGGTTTGGCACGATCGCCGCCGCGTCGGCACCGTTCGGCACGCTCTTCCTGAACGCCATCCGGATGGTCGTCGTGCCGCTGGTGATGGCCGTCGTCTTCACCGGCGTGGCGCGGCTGGGCGAGCCGCGCAAGGCAGGGCGGCTCGGCGGGCTGACGCTGGTGTTCTTCTGGGTCTCGCTGGTGCCGGCGATCCTCGTCGGCATGGGGGTGATGTGGCTGGGGCTCCGCTTCGCCCCCGCCATCGCGGCCCCGGCCGCGGCGGCTCATGAGGCACCGCAACTCCCGGGATTCGTCGACTTTCTGGTGAGCCTGGTGCCCGAGCAATCCCTTCGCCGCGGCGACCTCGGGGTCGCTGCTGCCACTCATCGTCTTCAGCGCGCTCGTCGCCGCCGCCGCGGGAACGCTCGCGGAGCCCGCGCGCACGCGGTTGCTGGAACTGGCCGAGGCGGCGAGCGCCGCCCTGATCAAGCTCGTCTGGTGGATCCTGTGGACCGCGCCGATTGGTGTATTCGGCCTGACCGCCCCGGTCACCGCGAAGCTCGGCTGGGGGCTCGTCCAGAACCTCGCGGTGTTCGTGGTCTGCGTCCTCCTCGGGCTGGCGCATCTACCTGGCGGTGGTCTACCTGCCGCTCCTGGCCGTGGTGGCGCGGATCGGGCCGGTCCGGCTGTTCAAGGGGACGTTAGGCGCGGTGTCGATCGGCTTCTCCACCACCAGCACCGCGGCAGCCCTGCCGGTGACGCTGGAGGAGGTGAAGAGGAACCTCGGCGTGCGCGAGGCGGTCGCCGACCTGGTGCTGCCGCTGGGCGCGGCGATGTACCGGCCGGGGAGCGCGCTCTTCCAGGGCGCGGCGGTCGTCTTCCTGGCGCACCTCTATCGGGTGCCCTTCCCGGCGTCGGCCGTCGGCGGTGCGCATCCTGGCGACGTTCCTCGTCTCGCTCACGGTCGCGCCGGTGCCCATCCTCCAGCGTCGTCACGCTGGCGCCCGCACTGGACGCGATCGGCGTGCCGCTGTCGGGGCTCTCGATCCTGTCTGGGCATCGACCGCATCCCCGACATGTTCCGGACGAGCGTGAACCTGCTCGGCCAGATCACTACGTCGGTGGCGGTGAACGCGTGGACGCGCGCGCCCGCGGAGCCGGGAGACACCGGAAGCCACGACGGGACCGCCGTAGCACCTACGACTTCAGCGACGGGAGGCGCGTACGATGAGACGATTCCTCAAGTGGGCCGGCATCGGCCTCGCATCCCTGCTGGGCCTCGTGCTCGTGGCCGGCGTCGGGCTGTACACCAAGGGCGCACGGCGGCTCCAGCGGCACTACGACGTCCGGGTCGAACCGGTCGCCATCCCCACGGACTCCGCGTCCCTGGCGCGGGGCGAGCACCTCGCCCATGCGGTGACCCTCTGCGCCGCGTGCCACCGCGAGGACCTGAGCGGCGGCCTGATCTTCGAGGCGCCGCACATTGCCTCGATCTATGCCCCCAACCTGACCGCCGGCCGCGGCGGTCTCGGCGCCACGCTCGCCGATCCCGACTATGTGCGCGCCATCCGGCACGGCGTCAGCCCCACGGGGCGCGGGCTCATGGTCATGCACGCCGACGCCTTCCACAACCTGGGCGCGCGGGACCTGGGCGACATCATCGCATACGTGAAGTCGGTTCCGCCGGTGGACAACGAGGTCCCGCCGCTGCAGACGGCGCCGCTGGGTCGGGTCATGATCGCCCTCGGCCTCTTCGACAATGCGACGATGCCGCTCCTGCCGGTGGAGGTCATCAACCACGACCAGCCGTTCACGGAGCCCCCCGCCGAGGGCGTGACGCGGGAGTACGGCGGGTACCTCGTGTCGATCGCCGGGTGCCGCCTCTGCCACGGGCCCAACCTGACCGGGGCACCGCCGATCCAGGAGGGCAATCCGCCGGGGCCGAACATCGCCGCCCACGCGGCGCCGGGGGCGTGGACCCGCGACCAGTTTGTCACGACCATCCGCACGGGCGTGCGCCCGGACGGATACAAGCTCAACACCGACGTCATGCCCATCGAGATCTTCCACAACATGACGGACGAGGAGCTCGGCGCGATCTGGGCCTTCCTCGGCTCTTTCAGCGCTCGTTAGGTCATCGTCAGGCTGCTCGCCCGGCCTTCGTGCCGCCGGCGGCCCCGCCCTACTCGGCCAGGCTCCTCACCGGGTCCACGTGCACCGCCCGCCACGCCGGCGCGCACGACGCGACCGCCGCCACCACCAGCGCCGCCACCGCCGTCCCCACGAAGACCGTCGCGTCGGTCGCCGTCACCTCGAGGAGCAGGCTCTCCAGGTAGCGCGACAGCCCGCGCGCAAGCACGATGCCGATCACCATTCCGGCGGCGCCGAGGAAGAGCGCGCGGCGCACGACCAGGACGCCGATGCGTCCGCCCGTGGCCCCCAGTGCGAGGCGGATCCCGATCTCCTGGCGCCGCTGGGCGACGTCGAGCGTGAGGAGCCCGTACACGGCGAGCGCGCTCAGGGCGATCGCGACGACGGCGAAGATCCCCATTGCCCAGGCGAAGAAGCGCGGCCGACGCACCGAGTCCATCGCGATCGTCTCGAGGTCGCTGCTGTTCGCGATCGGGAGTCGGGGCGCCACGCTCCAGATGGCGCGCTTCAGATCCGGCTCGAACCGCTCCGGGGGCCCCGCGGTGTGGACGATGAAGCTCGCGAACCCCGGCGACCCCTGTGCCATCGGTTGGTACAGCTCGGGGCGGGGCCGCGTGTCCGAGCCGAAGAGCCGCGCGTCGCGCATGACGCCGACCACCGTGATCGTTGCTGGGTCCGGCGCCCCCAGGGTGACCTGCCGCCCGAGCGCGTTCTCTCCGGGCCACCAGCGCGCCGCCGCCGTCTCGTCGATGATCGCCACCGGCTCGGCACCGGCGTCGTCGTGGCTGGTGAACGCCCGGCCGGCGCGCAGCGGGATGCGCATCACCGCGAGGAGGTTTGGGGTGATGAAATTCGTGAAGGCGCGAAGCGGCCGATCCGGCGGGTCACGGCCGGGCAGGTCGATCGCCTGCGACGACATGAGGCCGAAGAACGGGACGAACGACATCGCCGCGACCTCACGCACGCCGGGCACCGCCCGCATCCGTTCGGAAACGTCGGCCACGAAGCGTTCCGCGGCCGCCGGGTCGCCTCGCGGATAGGCCGGGTCGTCGTACAAGTGCACCATGATCGTCGCGCGGTTGTCGAACGCGAAGCCGGGATCCGATGGAAGCACCCGCAGGAACCCCTTGACGAGCAGGCCGGCGCCGACCAGCAGCATCACCGACAGGGCGATCTGCACGACGACGAGTGCCGACGACGTCCGGCGTCCCGTGACCCGCGCACCGGCCGCGGGGTTGGCGTCGCGCCGAGCGGAAAGCGCGGGAGCGAGTCCGCCGACCACGCCGGTCACGATCGTCGCCGCGACCGCCAAGGCGAGGACGCGCCAGTCGAGTGCGACCGAGTCCATCCGCGGCAGCACGCGGAGACCGAGGTCGCGCACGGCGCGCACGATCCACCAGCTCGCGCCGACGCCGAGGACACCCCCGATGGCCGTGAGCGCGACGGACTCCGTCACCAGCTGGCGCGCCTGACGGGCCACGCTCGCCCCGAGCGCGCGCCGCACGCCGAGCTCGCGCTCGCGAGCCGCCGAGCGAGCGAGAATCATCGTTGCCACGTTCGCCGCGACGAGGATGAGCACGAGGAGGACCGCGCCGAGCAGCACCTGCAACGGGCGCTCGACGTCTCCATAGATTCGTTCGGCGATGGGGGTGATCTCCGCCGTCGCGGCCACGCTGTCGGCGTCACCGAACCCGTGTTTCGGCATCCGCGCCGCCACGTTCGCCCGCAGCCATGCGGCGGCGTGCACTGCCGTGACGGAATCCGGTGTGCGCAGCACCGCGTTCACGAACGTACGTCCGCCCGTGGTACCGGCGGGGCGCACGTGCGCCGGCCGCCAGAAGTCCGGCTCGCTCGCGAATTGCGCGCGAAAGCCTGGCGGCATCACGCCGATGACCGTGTGGGGCGCGCCGTCGAGCAGGACCTGCCGGCCGATGACTGTGGAATCGGCGGCGAAGCGCGAGCGCCAGAGGCCGTTGCCGAGGAGCACGACCGGTGCACCCTGCCCGGCTTCGTCCTCCGTGAATGGACGCCCCAGGGTGGGGGTGACCCGGTACACCGCGAAGAGCGATGGCTCCGCGAGCGCCGCGTCCAGGAGCGTCGGCTCGCCATTCCAGTCGGCCCTCACGCGGCCCGGCTCCGCCATGGCGGCGGCCTCCACCACGGGTGAGCCCGCGGCCAGGCGGAGGTAGGCGTCCGTGGGAATCGCTGCCGACTCCACTCCGGTTTCGGACCGCAGGTCCAGCTCGAAGACATGGTCCGCCGACGAAAACGGCAGGGGCGCCAGGAGGATGCCGCTCACCAGGCTGAAGGTCGCCGTGACGGCGGCGATGCCGAGCGCCGAGATGAGGACAACGTTGGCGCTGAAGGCCGGATAGCGCCTGACGAGTCGTAGCGCGTACCGGACGTCCTGCAGGACCGACTCCAGCGGGACGCGCCAGACGTCGCCGCTCCGTTCCTCGACTTGCGCCACGTTGCCGAAGGCGCGACGGGCGGCGGCCATGGCGTCGGCGGGCGAGAGGCCGCGGGCCATGAACTCGTCGGCTCGTTCCTCGATGTGCGCGCGAATCTCCTCGGCCAGCTCGGCGTCGCGCGGCTGCCGGGCAAACAGGTCGCGCAGCCGGCTCATGATTCGCCGATGGCGAGGACGCGCGTGATCCCCTCGAGCATCTGCTCGAAGCTGGAGACCTGCGTGTCGAGGTGCTTCTCTCCTGCCGGCGTCAGGCGATAGATGCGGACCCGCCGGTTGGTGGCCGAGACCCGCCACTCGGCCTTCACGAGGCGCGCCTTGAGGAGTCGCTGCAACGCCGGGTACAGCGAGCCCTCCTCGACCTGCAGGAGGTCATCGGACCGCTGCCGGATGCGCTGCACCAGGGCATAGCCGTGCAGCGGCTCCTGCTTCAGGAGCCGCAGCACCATCATCTCGAGGGCGCCTGGAAACAGGCTGCGCGCTTCCGACGGGCTCACGGATTCCCCACTGACACGGTGACGAACGACAGCCTTGTTTCCACAAGGCCTAGAGCAAACTAGGGTATCTGCAGCGCATGGTCAATGCACGGAATTCACCCGACCTCATGCGTACGCGGGGGACGTGGCCCCCACCCTAGCCACACCGGGGCCTTGCCCGTACTCTCCCCGACAGCCCCCTCTCGGAAGCGACATCCCATGACTGCCAGCTCGTCCCGCGTCGTCCGGCTCCTCGCAACCTGTGCCTCCGCCACGATCCTCGCTGCGTGCGCCGACGGCGTCACCCAACCCACCGCGCCCGAGCGAACGACGCCCGCCCTCACCGGGGTCGCCCCGGCCGTGTCCAGCCTGTTCACCGGCTGCATGACGGGGACGCAGTCGAGCGGCGCCCTCTGGGAGGTCTGTGTACCGCCGGTCTGGAATGGCGACGTGATCACCTGGGCACACGGATACCAGGAGCCGAACGGCGGTCCCGAACTGCCGAGCGACATGGTGGGCGGCGTCGCCATCAAGGACATCGTGCAGGGACTGCACTACGCGTACGCCGCGTCGAGCTACCGCCACAAGGGACTCGTGGCCGACGTCGCGGCGAACGATCTCGACGAACTCCCGGACATCGTGCGGGCGCAGACGGGCGCCAGTCCAGCACACTTCTACCTCGTGGGAGCGTCCGAGGGGAGCCTCTCGGCAATCCTGTCGCTTCAGCGCGCGGGGACACCGTTCTCCGGTGGACTCGCCCTGTGCGGGCCGATCGGCACGTTCCGCGGGCAGGTCAACTGGTTCGGCGACTTCCGCGCCGTCTTCGACTACTTCTTCCCTGGTGTCCTTCCCGGTGACGCCACGGGCGTGGATGACGCGGCCCGCGCCCTGTGGGATCCCACGTACATGAACGCCATCGCCGCCGCGATGGCCGCCTCACCGTCGAAAACGGCGCAGCTGCTCAAGGTGACGGGCGCGCCGATCGACGCCAGCGACCCCACCACCGCAGTGCAGACCGCGATCGACCTGCTCTGGTACAACTTCTTCGCCGCCGCCGACGCCGTCACGCGGCTGCACGGCAACCCGTACGACAACAGCAAGAAATGGTACTCGGGATCGAGCAACGACCTCAGGCTCAACCTGAAGATCCGGCGCTATCACGCGAGCGCCTCCGCGCTGTCGGGACTGGCACCGTTCGAGACGAGCGGACGGCTGGCACGCGTGACGGTGGCGGCGCACACGACCGGCGACCCGGTCGTGCCCTACTGGCAGCTGCCGACGTACCAGATCAAGAACCTCTTCGCGGGCTCGGCGCTGCAGCTGAGCGCCTTCCCGGTCTCCGCCTACGGACACTGCAACTTCACCGAGAGCCAGGTCCTCAGTGGCTTTGCGCTGCTGGTGGTCCGGGTCACGCTGCGCGACCTGATCGCCTCGGCGAGCGTCTTCCGCAGCGATGGCGATGCGCGGGAGTTCCTGTCGCTGTCGCGCACCCAGGGGGCGACCCCGAGCGTGGTGAGCGACCAGCGCCTGGTCTCGGCGATGCTGCGGCGTTAGGCCCGCCGCCCGGGTGCCGGGGTCCACCGGTCCAGGGTGGGCTCCCGGCACCGGCGACCGCGGTTGCGAAGTGGCCGACGATGCCGACGGGGTAAGGCGTTGCCGCCGGCGGTGCGGAGGACTACTGCATTTCTCCGTAGCCCGCGTGCCGGAAGTGGCCCGGCCCCCGGCTGGAGGCCGGACCGCGTGGCCTACCTGCTGCGGAAGAGCGAGCCGAGGGCGCGGAAGGCGTTCATGCCACCCAGCGCCATGCTCCCACCGATGTTGATCGCGGTTTCGTTGTTGTTTTCGTAGATGAAGTACGTGACGCCAGCGGCGACGGTGAAGTTGCCTGACTTCAACGCCGCGCCCGCGAACACCGACTCATCCGTGTGCGAGTACGAGTCGCCGTCATCGAAGGACTCGCCATAGAGGTTGATCGCGGCCCCGCCGAAGAGGCTGACGACATCGGTCGCCATGTACTGGACGGCGCCGCCGATCGGGATGTTGCGTTCGCTGCCGCCCTCAAAGGAGTCGAACTCGCCGCCGACCTGGGCGTTGACCGCGACCTTTCCGCCCTCATCGTTCCAGAGCCTGAGCGCCGCCGCGGCGCCATACACGACCTCGGACTCGGAACCGCCGGAGCCGCTGTAGCGACAGCTGCCGACGCCCGGTCGAATCACCAACTTGTCACCCGCCTTGAACGCGACATCCGCGGCGATGATGGTGAAGTCCGACACGTGCTGCAGGCCGAGGCCGAGGGTCGGTCGCATGGGGACGTCGAGGAACGTCGAGTTGAACCAGAAGCCGCAGGCATAGACCGGCGCAGCCCAGGCAAGTGTAAGAACGCCGGCGACGAGAGACTGGGTCTTCCACCGCATAGGACCACCTCCGTGGGTATGAAGGGAAACGCCAACTCCGTTCAGCTCGTTACCAAGGTACTGGTTCTGGTCGAGCCCGCCAGTCGCGGCACGAAATTTCTCCCGCCCATGGTTCGTTCGCGCACCGCCCCACGCGCATCCTCCACGCCGTAGCGGAGCCCGTTCCGGAGTCCCCGACGCCGCGTGCTAGTCCTCCGGGCGCCACCCCGCGGCGCGCAGCAGCGCGGGGTAGCGCGGGTGCTCCCGGAAGGCGTCGTACATCGGAAAGGTCCGGAGCATCATCATGGACGGGTCGTGCTCCTCCACCGCCCGCTCCAGGAACGCCATCCCCGCCTCGCCGTCGCCTAACGCGGCGTGCGCCAGGCCGAGCAGGCTGGCCTGCACGTACCCGGTCGCGGCGCGCGCCTTCAGCGTCTCCAGCAGCGTCTCGGCACGTCGCACCTGACCCGCCAGGGTGCAGGCCACCACAAGGCTCATCAATGCCCACGGGTGCCGGTCCGACAGGCTCGCCTCGGCCACCGCGCTGGCCACGGCTTCCGCGCCCATGCCCTTCTGCACGTAGGCGGCGGTCAGCCAGTGGTACGCGAGGAAGCTCGGCGCCTCGATGTCGATCGCCGCGTGCAGCGCCTCCACGGCCGCATCGTACTCTCGCGCCGCCAGCAACTGCTGGCCGTACATCACCCGCGACAGCCCGGTGGCGCCGGCCATCGTCGCCGCCCGGTGCGCCACCGCCCGATCGGCCTCGACGGGGCCGAGATGGCAGAGTCGCACGAAGGCGAGGCGCGCCTGTGCGACCACGAACGTCGGGTCCATCGTCAGCGCCCGCTCCAGTTCCGCTGTCCCCTCGGCGAACCGGCGATGGACCCAGAGGAGCGATGTCCCACGCGCCAGGTGCGACTCCGCAATGTCGGGGGCCAGGCGCATCGCTTCGCGCGACTCGGCGTCCACGAGGTCCGCCGCGCGCCGCGCCGGCAGGAAGCCGTAGAAGGCGAGCTGCGTGTACGATTCTGCGAGCGCGGCGTGGGCGCGCGCGTGACCGGGATCGATCGCCACGGCCTCGCGAAACTGGTCGAGCCCCTGCCCCAGTCCGGCGCCCTGCGGCGTCCACGCGCGCAGTCCCTGCACATACAGTTCGTCGGCGCGCTCGCGCAGGCTCGGCGCCTGCGGCAGCCCGGCCTCCCGGCGCAGCTCCCGCTCGACACCGGCGGCGATCGCGCGGGCCAGCTCGTCCTGCAGGTCCAGGACGTTTTCGATGCGGCGATCCCAGCGCTCGTTCCAGAGCATGGCGCCATCGCGCACGCGCAGCAGCCGGGCCGTCACGCGCACGTCGCCTCCCGCGCGACGGACGCTCCCCTCGAGCGCCGCGCCGACTCCGAGGCGCGTGCCGAGGTCGCCAAGGTTCGGAGACCCATCGCGCGCGATCGCGGCGGAGGTCCGGCCCGTCACGCGCAGGTCGTGCATGCGCCCGAGCGCGTAGATCACCTCCTCGGTCAGGCCATCCGCCATGTGGCCGGCGTCGGCGTCGTCCGACAGGCACGTGAACGGCAGGACCATCACGGAGAGCCGAGTGCGCTCCGCCGCCACTGCCGGCTCCACCTCCCGCGACGCCGGGGCCGGTGCCGATGCCGGATCGCCGCGCGGGGGCGCCGGCCGCTCCGCCGGCGGCACCACGGCCGGCATCACCCTGCCTTCGCGGATGCGCCGAGCGAGCTCGATGACGCTCTCGTCAGGCGGCAGGTCCAGCTCCTGCGCGATGAGCCCCTCGTAGATGCGCGCCTGCTGCAGGGCGCCGGCCCGATCGCCCGCCGCCAGCAACGACTTCATGAGGTCGACCGTGAAGCGTGCATTGAGCGGCTCGATGGCCGCCAGGCGGCGGTGCCATCGCACCGCGGCCGCCGGATCTCCCTGGGCGAGGGCCGAGTGCGCGAGCCGTTCGAGCCCCACCGCGAGGGCGCGCCCGAGTGCGCGTCGCTCCTCCTCGAGCCAGTGCTCGAACTCCGGCACCGCCGAGAGCCGGAAGCCATCGAGGAACGGCCCATCGTAGAGCGCGATGGCGCGCTCGTACTCGTCGTGTCGGAAGAGTTCCTCGAACTCGGCGACGTCGCAGACGACTTCGTCGGGATTCAGGCGCAGCTCGCGCGTTCCCACGAAAAGGTCGCGGAAGTCGGCGTCGCGCCGCAACGCGTAGACGGCCTGCTTCAAGGCGTTGCGCCCCTGTTCGTCATCGGCGTCAGGCCACAGCGTGGCCAGCAACCGGTCGCGGCTGATGCCACGCCCGCCCGCGCGAGCGACCATCGCGAGGACGGCCATCCGTCTCGGCTGGGCCGCCGCACCGAGCACCCTGTCGTCGCCGCGGTGCACGGAGAGGCCGCCGAAGGTCTTTATGCGCAGCACGACGCGTGGGGTGACTTGCGGGCGAAGGGGCCCACGGACTCTCCTGGCAGGGCGGCTTCGGGCGCGGCGCAACGCGGCCGTCGGACCGACCGCGATGGCATAATAGAAGCGCGTGGCCCGGGGCGGAAGAGAATCCGCGGACGGAACCCGACTCGCACGGCATCGTGACGAAGACGCAAGGCCCCGGCCCCGCCACGAGGCGGGCCGGGGGCCAGGATGGTGCGTGCCGATGCCGCGTGTCGGGACGGGCCGGGGAGGTCATCGGCGGCGTCGAGGCATGCGGGCGGTGAGGCGCGGCGTCATCGGCACGGCCCCACCGTCCCGTCGGCACGTCAGAAGGAAACGCCCGCCGAGAATGCCCAGCGGCTCTTGTTCGGCATGCCATACTCGCCGACGATCCGGCAGGTGGTGAGCACGAGTTCCTTCGTGCGGAGCGACGCGCCCGTGGTGTAGCTCGCATCCCAGCCGCGAGCGCCAGTCTGGCGGACGTCGTTCAGATACGTGCGGACGTCGTACCGGGCGATCGTGCCCATGGCGAAGGGCGCGAGCGTCGCACTCTTCACCCGGATGTCGTAGGACGCGCCGAGGTTGGCCGGCAGCGTCAGGTGCGAGCGCCCGGTGTTGGCGTTGTCGTCACCCCACGCCATCAGGCCGATGCCCGTCGAAGCGGCCAGGGAGAGTCCGCGAATGGCCTGCACCTCGCGCGTCACGCCGACGTTGACGGCGACGTCGAGCACGCCGGCATTGACGTTGTCGAACGGTCGCGCGCTGCCACGGAACTTCATGGTTACGCGCATCGGGTCGGCGGCTTCACCAAAGCGGTGCGCCACGACGAGGCCATAGAGTTGCGTGGTCTCGGGGCCGCCACTGCGGCTGAGCTCCGACGAGTAGAAGCTGACGCTGGTCCGGCCGATGAAGGGCGTGCCCAGCGCCGCCTGCGCGCGGAGGGCGGACGGGGCCAGGACCGAAACCGCCGCGGCGGCGGCGAGGACGGCCTGGGGACGGACGACAGCATTCCGGACCTTCTCGATCAGGGTGCGTGACATGGTGTGGGTCCTCAGGTGAGTCGTTATGTGCTTCACGTGGTTCGTGTCGGCCGGAGCAGGTTGCTCCCGACGCAACGAACCTACGGAGGCCCGGTCTCACCGAGGTCTCGCGAAAGTCACCTGACGCAAGACGTTGTGCGGAGGCGGCCTGGAAGCGGGCTTCGCGGTCGCCGATCGGGTTTCCAGGGGGCGACTCAGGGTGCCGGAGCGTCCGGGCGGCCGCGCACACGGCCTTCGACGAGCTCCGCCGCCTGCGCAATCAGGTAGTCGCGCTCCGGAAGGCTCGTCGTCAACATCGCGGCCTTGCGGTAATGGCCCACGGCGCCGGAGACGTCACCCGCACGCTCGAGCAGGTGCGCCCGCACGGCGTGAAGGCGGTAGTGGCCGCTCAGGCGATCGTCGGCGTCGAGCGCAGCGAGCAGCTCCAGTCCCGCCGATGGCCCGCGCACCATCGCCGTCGCGATGGCGTGGCTCAGGGCGACCATCGGGTTCCCGGAAATCCGCATGAGGAGTTCGTAGAGGCCCAGGATCTCATGCCAGTCGGTCTCGGCGGCACTCGGCGCCTCGTCATGCACGGCGGCGATGGCGGCCTGCAGCTGGTACATGCCGATGTCCCCCTTCGAAAGCGTGGCGCTCACGATCGCCACGCCCTCGGCGATCTGCGCCGTGTCCCACCGCGTACGATCCTGCCTCGTGAGCGGGATCAACTCGCCACCCGGGCCTTCACGCGCATCCCGCCGCGCATCGGTAAGGAGCATCAGCGCGAGCAGCCCGGCGACCTCGCCATCGTCAGGAAGTTGTGCGCGCACGGTGCGCGTCAGGCGGATTGCCTCGCGAGCGAGTTCGCCCCGCTGGAGGTTTGCGCCGATACTGCTCGTGTACCCTTCATTGAAGATGAGGTACAGCACGTGGAGAACCGCACCGAGTCGACGTGCACGTTCGTCGTCCGACGGAAGACGGAACGGGACGCCCGACGACTTGATGCCCTGCTTGGCGCGGCTGATGCGCTGCGCCATGGTGGCCTCGGGCACCATGAACGCGTTGGCGATCTCCGCGGTGGTGAGGCCGCCCACCGCCCGCAGGGTGAGCGCGATGGCCGAGGACGACGTCAACGCCTCGTGACAGCACATGTACAGCAGGACGAGCGTGTCATCTTCCGCGGGGCCTTCGTCGCCGGGAGCGGGAGCGACCTGGTCGGCCTCCAAGGCGGCCGCGGCCTCGCGCCGCTTCCGTGCCACTTCACTGCGCACGCTGTCCGCCATACGACGGAACGCGACCCGCGTGAGCCACCCACGTGGATTGTCTGGGACCCCGACGCGCGGCCACTGCGCGGCCGCCGCAGCCAGCGCCTCCTGTACCGCATCCTCCGTCGCGGCAAGGTCCCGGTACCGTCGCATCAACGCGCCGAGCACCTGCGGCGCCAGCTCGCGCAACAGGTGCTCGGTGC
Source organism: uncultured Gemmatimonadaceae bacterium (assembly GCA_963761075.1). GTDB lineage: Bacteria > Gemmatimonadota > Gemmatimonadetes > Gemmatimonadales > Gemmatimonadaceae > CAVXFN01. The sequence goes on along the minus strand of CAVXFN010000004.1, from coordinate 2,511,895 downwards.
CGAGGTCCAGCGCCCGCGACATCAGAGCGTGTCGTCGGGCGGGCCGCTCATGACCTCCCGGACCTCGATGGGCATGTTGAGTGGAGCGCCGCCCGGCCCTGGTGCCGCCGAGGCCTTCGCGGCGATCTCGATCGCGCGCGCCTGGCTCTCGACGTCCACAATCCAGTAGCCGGCCAGGAACTCCTTCGATTCCGGAAAGACACCGTCAGTATCGGGGATGCCGCTGCTGGTGGCACGCACGAGCTTCGCCTGGTCGGGCCCGGCCAGGCCCTCGGCGGAGGCCAGTTCCCCGCTCTCACGCAGCTCGACGTTCAGCTGCTTCATGAAGCGGATGTGCGCGGCGAAGTCCTCCCTGGACCACGAGCCGACCTGCCAGGCGCCGCCGCCGCGCGCATTCATCATCAGCATGTACTTCATGGACCAGTCCCTCCCTCGTCGGTAGTGGCGTCCCGGAGCGGGCGCGCCTTCATGGGTATGTCGGAGCCGCCGCGGATTTCTCGACATGCCTGCCGACCGGGCTTTCGGGCCTGGAAGCACCCCCCGAAATGTCGGACGGTGTCGCGACCACACAAGCGCCCGCCGCCGGAGCGGTCCGACGGCGGGCAGGGGCGCGGGACGCGGGCGAGGGCGCGTATGGTTGGTTCCAGCGATCGGGCAAGCGCTACGGCGCCGGTGCCGGCGCCGGCTCGTACCGGAGGATCACACAGCCGGTGCCCAGCGGCTGCGCTCCCAGGAGCCTCATCGTCCGTCGCCGGCCATCCGGCTTGAAGAGCGGGCTGCCCGCTCCGAGCACGACCGGGTTGACGCCGAGTCGATACTCGTCGATGAGGTCGTGCTGCATGAGCGTCGCGGAGAGGCTGGCGCTGCCGAAGATGAGCACCTCGCCGCCCGGATTCGCGCGGATCCTCGCAACCTCGGTAGCGGCATCGCCCTTCACGAGCCTGGTGTTGTTCCAGTCGGCCGACTCCAGTGTTCGGGAGAAGACGACCTTCGGCACGCTGTTCATGAACTCCGCGATCTCGCCGGCCGCCTTCGTCCAGTAGTCGGCCATGCCCTGGTACGTCACCCGACCGAACAGGAGCGCGTCAGCGGTCTTCGACTGCTCGACAGCGAATTGCTCGAGCTCCGGGCCCCATCCAATCTCGTGCCAGTCGATATCCCAGCTCTTCGGCCCCTCGAAGAAGCCGTCGAGCGTCACCATGTTCCACATGACGATGCGTGACATGCCTGAATCTCCGGGATTCGTGGTGAAGTGCCTGACGAGTGACTGCTTTCGCGGCGATTGCGGCCCGACGCGACCGGGTGCGGCCCTGATGATCGGAGCGCCGCTGCCCGGCGAAACGAACCACAGGGAGTGATGATGTCGCTCCGGCTGCGGTTGTGGCGAGGACCGGAGCGCTCGCCCGTTCCCGGCTCACGCGATGGACGCGCGATCGGCCTGGAGCGCGGCCGGTGGCCGATGCCGCCGGTCTTCCGCCCAGGAGGCACGTCCACGGATGATCGCCACCAGCAGGATTCCGGTGACGAGCGGGAGGATGGCCGAGACGACTCCGAGCCGGAGGACGGATACCGAAACCGCGCCGAGCATGATGATGGCCAGGCCGCGCGCGGCGAGCGGCGTGAGGTGCCGGTGGATGCGAAAGAGCCCTGGCAGCACGAGACCGAGGGCACCGAGGATTTCGGCCACGGCGATGAAGTGAAGGAACCCCGCCGGCATACCCGACTGCTGGACGAGCAGCTGGACCGGCATTTTGAGCTTCACGATTCCGGCGAAGGCGAACAGCGCGGCGACGAGAACCTGGACGGTCCACAGCAGCGCGCGGGCGGCAAGAGGGTGGCGGGTGCTGACGGTGGTGGAGTGCATCGTGGCGGTCCTCGTCGGTTGGGGTTCCTGCCGGCGCCCGGCCCCGACGCTCGGGAACTGTCGCCGGCTGTTGCAGGGGCGTCGAACGAGGCAACTCGAAATCGACACGGAGTCACGATCCGGTTTCTGGCCCCGTGCATTGCCTGGTGAGCCACCAGGGGCGGTGCATGTCCACGCCATTGCGAGCAACAGAGTTGGAGCCTGCCAGGCGGTGCCGTATGTTCCGGCATGAGGGAACCGCGCCCATGCGCCCCGCGCGCCCGCCGCGTCATCGTCCAGGTCATCCTCGCCGTGTGCGTCCTCGCGCCGCGCACAACCGCCGCGCAGCGCCGCAGCGTCAGCGACCTGCCGCCTACCAATCCCTCGTATCCGACGCGATGCGGGGTGGGCATCCCGGGCAGCGAGCAGTCCGGATACGTCCCCCTCCCCCGCGGCGACGTCTTCTGTCCGCTCGTGGCAGACCCGAAGGCGATTGGGTCATTCGTCAGCCTCCTGCACGAGCGCTCTGCGACCTCGATGCCTGACACGTCGATCCAGATCGGCTCGGTGGGCATCGGCGATTCGTTCGGCCTCGGACGCTGGGGAGGCGGACAGCCCGGCGATGGCGTCCAGCTCGGCCTCGCGGGCGCCGTCTTCGCGCAGTTCGATCTCGGCACCCCGTCATACGACCTGCTCAACGCCGACTATCTGATCGGCATCGCGCTCACCACGCGGTTCGGCGGCTTCTCGTCGCGGCTCCGCGCCTATCACCAGAGCTCGCACCTTGGCGACGAGCTGCTGCTGCGCTCGGGCACGAGCCTGACGCGTGAGAACCTGTCGTTCGAGGCGGCGGAGCTGATCCTCTCGGGAGACACCGGTCCGCTGCGCCTCTACGGCGGCGGCGAGTACCTGCTGCGCCGGGATCCCAAGGACCTCGAGCGCCTGGTCGCCCATGGCGGCGTGGAGCTGCGCCCCGACTTCCGGGTCATCCCGTTAGGCGGGCTGGGTGGGTTCCGGTTCGTGGGGGCAACCGACCTCAAGGCCTCGCAGGAACAGGACTGGAAACCGAGCGTCAGCGCGCGTGCGGGGCTCGAATACGACCGGGCCGGTGGCGGCGACTCGCCGGCGCGGCGATGGAGCCTGATGTTCGAGTACTATCGCGGCCCGTCGCCGTACGGGCAGTTCTTCCGTCGCGACGTGCGGCACATGGGTGTGGGGGTGCACTTCGGCATCTAGCCAGGGATTCGCCGGCAGGGGACACCGGCGTCGCCATCGCGCCGTGGCCCGCCGCGGCAACCCTGGGTACTCCGGTCGGCTGCCGTGCCCCCGCCCGCCACCCTCCCGAGGCGCAGTGCGGCGCGGCCGTCGAGGCCGCCTCGCCGGCGCGCATGCGCCCGGCATCGTGACGGCAATGCCTGTGCTCGTTGGACAGGAGGAGAGCGGCTACCTTCACCTTCTCTTCACACCACCAAGGAGCCTCGCCATGCGGTTCATCATGCACGTGACGCTGTCCGCCCGAGAAGTTCAACAAGGCGATTCTCGACGGGAGTGCCGGGCCGAAGATCGGCCGTATCCTCGAAGACATGAAACCCGAAGCCGCGTACTTCGCCGCCGAGCACGGGCAGCGCGGCGGGTTCTTCGTGGTCAACCTGGCGGGCAACGGCGACATGCCTCGTTATGCGGAGCCGTGGTTCCTGACCTTCGATGCCACGGTGGAGTTCCTTCCAGTGATGACGCCGGAGGACCTGCAGCAGTCGCGCCTGGACGACATCGCGAAGAAGTGGAAGTAGGCCACCGTCACGGCGTCGCGCCCGCACGCGGCGGCCCGCCCGCCTGACGACCCCCGAGAGGGCCCCGTGCCGTCACGGCGCGGGGCTACGGGGCATGCAGCAGCGGCGGCAACGCGTGCCGGCGTGTCCCGCTGGCGGGCAGCGCCTGCGCGATCGACGCGAAGAGCTCCGTCCGCGTGCGCTGCTGCACCGCGGCACTCCACACGTATTCGCCGGCCGTGTAGCGCGCCCCGGAGTACCACAAGGTGATCACGTCGCTGGACGGGTCGTACGCGAACGTCGAGCGATAGACGATGTCCTCGAAGGCCCGCGATGCGCCGGCGGCGAGCACCGGTGCGGGATGCGTCTGCCAGTGCACGCCGTCCACGCTGGTGGCGAGATACAGGGCCGTCGTGGCGCAGGTGCCGGGCGTCTTCACGTTGTACACGGCCCAGAACTCCGCCCGAGCGGGAATCCACTGCACGTCGATGTGCCATGCCGAATATCCCGGCTGGTCGAGCTGCACCGGCTGTGGCGACGACCAGGCGATGCCGTCGGGTGAGCGTCGGAGTTCGACCCGCGTGGCCGGCGCGGCGCACCCGCGTCCTGCGTTCACCGACCACATGAACCAGTCGCCGTCACCGCGCCGTACGACTGCCGGCGACACGATCTCGTGGTTCGGCCCGTGGGCGACGCGCACCGGTGGCGACCAGGTGACGCCGTCAACCGATTCGGCGCGAAAGATCTCGTTCTCCTCGTCGACGCGTCGGTAGTAGAGGTCGTATCGGCCCGTCGCCGGATCGAACACAAGGTCGGGGTCCGAGAGGTACCCGGCGCGTGGCACGGCAACAGGATTGCGGACGCCCTTCACAGGGTGCCAGCCGAGCGGATCGGTCGAGCCGAAGACCGAGGGGTTCTCCTTCGTCTCATCACCGTAGGGATATGGCGTGAGCACCAGGAGCTGCTCGCCGGTGATCCCCGCCGCGGCCAGCGATGGGACGTCAGGATGCACGACCTGTCCCGAGCCATCGTACGTCTCGAAGTGCAGCGGCCGGACCTCGCCGGGCACGAGCTCCTCCGGCGGATCTGGGTCGTCCGGCGGTGGCGGCGCCGGAGGGAGATCCTTGCAAGCTCCCACGATCAGCAGCATTGCGAACCACGCGATCGCGCGAATCACGCTTCCTCCCATCCTCCACCCCCGCTCCGATCGGTCTCACTGCGGAATACCTCCGCATCGCTCCACGCGGTCACCGCAGGGTCCGGGCGCGGCGAACAGACCCGACGCGGGAACGAGGCGCGGATCGCGACGGATGAATCGCGACGCATGAATCGCGACCCACGGATCGCGACGAACGGGTCGCTGCGGACGGGTCGCGGCGAACGACTCGCGACGGACCCGCCGCTTCGAACGGCTCGTCCCCGTCACGGTGATGCGTTGCTCGCCCCCATCGCGGCGAAGCGCGCGGTCCGGCCCGGGCTGCGATGCACAGAGCGACTGCTGCGAACGCAACACCGCACGCGACAACCAACCCTTGCGTTGCTTCCAGTGACTAACTTACTGTTGCTCGCGTACTGGACGACCCGTTCCGAGGGATACAGCGGATGGCGCGCAGCAGCGGCAACCTCCTCCCCGGCACGTTCGACATGCTCATCCTCAAGGCGCTCAGCCTTGGCGCCATGCACGGGTGGGGCATCGCCGAGCGCATCGAGCGCCTGTCGGGCGGCGTGTTCGACGTGCAGCAGGGGGTGGTGTACCCCGCCCTGCAGCGCCTCCTGAAGCGCGGCTGGGTGACCGCCGAATGGCGTGCCTCGGACAACCAGCGACGGGCCCGCTACTACAAGCTCACGGGGGCGGGGCGACGGCAGCTCGATGCGGAAGTCAGCTGGTGGCGCGAGTCGATCGTCGGGGTCGATCGCGTGCTGCGCGCCGCGGCACAGGAGGGCTGAATGGGCTGGCTCCACGCACTCCGCGAGCGCTCCTCATCGCTGTTCCGTAGCGCCGCGCGCGACCGCGAGCTGGAGGAGGAAATCCGGTTTCATCTCGACCTCGAGACGGCGCGGCAGGTCCAGCGCGGCGCCGCGCCCGACGCGGCGCGTGCCCGGGCGCTCGCCGCATTCGGCAGTCCGCACGGCGTCGCGGACGCGACGCGCGCCGAGCGCGGGGCACAACTCATGGAGGGGGGCGTGCAGGACATTCACTGGGCCGCACGATCGCTGCGCACGCAGGCCGGGTTCACCACGCTCGCCCTCGTCACGCTCGCCCTCGGCATCGGCGCGACGACGGTCGCCTTCACGGTGCTCGACACGGTGCTGCTGCGCCCCCTGCCCTACGGGCATCCGGCGCAGCTTGTCCTGGTCCGCGAGCGCACCGACAAGCAGCGCCTCATCGCGCCATCGTACCCGAATTTCGATGACTGGCGCCACGATGCGCGATCGTTCTCGGGCGTCGTGTCGGCGATGTACCCGCAATCGAGCACCGTCTTCGTCGGGACGGATCCCTTCCGCGCGTCGCTCCTCGGGATCTCGCGAGACTTCTTCGAGGTGCTCGAGGTGAAGCCGGTGTCCGGCCGAACGTTCACGGCGGACGAGAACCGGCTCGGCGGGCCGTGCGTGCTCATGGTGTCGGAGGCATTCTGGCGGAGCGCGATGCAGCGACGCGATCCACTCGGCACCCTGCGGGTTGGCGACACGGCATGCGAGGTCGTGGGCGTCGTGCCTGACGGATTCCGGCTCGGCGATGCCTATGACATCTTCTTTCCGCACGAGCAGGGCCCGGGAACCGTGCGGAGCGCGCACAACTACCGCGTGATCGCGCGCCTCGCCCCGGGCGTCACGCTCGACCAGGCCCGCGGCGAGATGACAAGCCTGTCGGCGAGGCTGCTGCAGAAGTATGGCAACGACACGCAGGCCGTCGACGCCGACGTCACGCCATTGCGCGAGTACCTGGTGGGCAACTACCGGCTGCTGCTGACGAGCGTCTTCGGCGCCGCTGCGCTGGTGCTGATCATTGCCTGCACGAACCTCCTGAGCGCGCAACTCGCGCGCGGCATGCAGCGCGAACACGAGGTGGCGGTGCGCGCGGCGCTGGGTGCAGCGCGGCGTCGCATCGTGCGCCTGCTCTTCGTGGAGAGCAGTGCGCTGGCACTCACCGGCGCCGCTCTCGGGGTCGGGTTCGCCGCAGTGCTCCTGCGCGTGGTGCGCATCCTCGGCGCCGGGCTCGTGCCGCGCCTCGAGGAACTGAGCGTGGACGGCAGCGTGCTCGCCTTCGCCGCCGCGGTCACGGTGCTGACGTCAATCGCCGTGGGATTGTATCCAGCGTATCGCCTGTCCGAGGAAGATCCGGGGCGCGTGCTGCGCGGCGCCGCGCGCGAGGGCGGGTCGACGATCCACGCAGGCGTGTGGCGGTTGCTCATCGGGTTCGAGGTGGCGATGGCGGTGGTGCTGGTGACCGGCTCCGGGCTGCTGATTCGCACGCTGCACAAGATCGTCACCGCGGACACAGGGGTCGATCCGCATGGGGTGGTGACAGTGGAGTTCTCGCCGGGGCCGCTCGGGCTGCCCGAACTGGAGCGCGTGCAATCCGAGCTGTCGGCGCTGCCGGGAGTGTCCGGTGCGGCCTTCTCCTCACAGGTGCCGTTCCAGTGGGGGAATTACGCGGCGCCGGTGCTCCGTCCGGGCGACGCAGTGGACCACGACTGGCCGGCGTTCGCCGGCTTCCGCGTGGTGAGCGACAACTACTTCAGCGTGCTGCGCCAGCGACTGCTGCGGGGGCGCGCGTTCACCGAGGACGACCGGGAGGACGGCCTGCCCGTGGCCGTCGTGACACCAGGCGTGGCCGCCGCGCTCTGGCCCGGCGCGGATCCGCTCGGGAAGCGCGTGGCGAGCAACTACACGGGGTCCAGCCGCTGGTACACCGTCGTCGGCGTGGTCTCCGAAGCCAAGAGTTGGACGATGACCGGCGAGGCGCAGAACGAGATCTACGTGCCGATACGCCAACGCCCCAGCGAGGCACGCGCCCATCTTGTGGCGTTCGTCCGGGGGCGCGGTGAAGCGTCGGCGCTGATCCCCGAGGTCCGATCACGCATGCGCGCGCTCGCGCCGGACGTACCGGTCGCCTTGTCGACGCTGGAGGGACTCATCGCGCGGAGCGCCTCCGACCGCCGATTCGCCGCCTTCGCGCTGGTGCTGTTCGGCGCGATCGCGCTCATTCTCGCCGGTGTCGGCATCTATGGCGTGATGTCGTACACCGTCGCGACACGCCGGCACGAGATCGGCCTGCGCCTCGCGCTGGGGGCGACGCCGGGACACGTGCAGCGTCGCATGCTCGCCGACGCCGCCGTCATGGCCGGTGGGGGCGTCGCGGCAGGAACGCTCATCGCCGGAGGCGCGACGCGCCTCCTGCAGTCGGTGCTCTTCGGCGTCTCACACCTGGACCCGATCGCTTACGGCGGCGGCGCCGTCCTGCTCGTCGTGGCGGCATTGCTCGGCGCCTACATCCCGGCGCGCCGATCGAGCCTCGTCGACCCGGCGGTAACGTTGCGGGGCGAGGAGTAGCCGGCGACTCTTGCCGACCCGCGGCACCGCGGCGCGCGGGATCAGTGCATCAGCGCCAGCAGGGCGTCCCGATACCCCCGGCTGACGCGCAGCTTCTGCCCGTCGAGCAGGAGGGCGACGTACTCGCCTCCCACCCAGGCCTGCACTTCGCGCACGCGGTCGAGATTCACGATCGCGGACCGATGGATGCGGACGAACTGCGCCGGATCGAGCCGATCCATGAGGCCCCGCAGCGGGACACGCACGACGTGGTGCACCGGTCCGACGTGGAGCCGCACGTAGTTCCTGGCCGCCTCGATCCAGTCCACGTCGGCGAGACGCACGAATCGAATGCTGTCCCGTTCGCGCACCGTCAGCCGGGTGGCCCAGCGTGCAGCGGGGAGATCGTGGTGGTCCCTCAGCTCGGCCAGCAGGGACCGGAGGCGGGCCTCCAGCGATGGATCCCCAGTGGTCGCGAGGCGGCTGCGTGCCAGCCGCACCGCCGTGAGCAGCCGGGCAGGAGTGAACGGCTTGAGAATGTAGTCGAGAGCGTGCACCTCGAACGCCTGCAGCGTGTATTCCTCGTGTGCGGTGACGAAGACGACCTCGGGCATGGCCTCGGCGCCCACCGCCTCGATGACGCCGAAGCCGCTGACCTCGGGCATGCGGACGTCGAGCAGCACCAGGTCGGGCGCTTCGCGACGGATCGCGTCGACGGCAGCGGGACCGTCCGCGCATTCCGCGACCACGCGCACGTTGGGCGCCTCGTCGAGCACCGACCGGACGAACTGCCTCGCCGGGCGCTCGTCATCGACCACCACGATGCGCAGGGTCTGCTCGTCAGGCAGGGACACGGACCGTCTCCTCCCGTCGCAGCGGCAGGCGCAGCAACACCGCGGCGCCCCCGGCGGCGCGCGTCTGCTGTTCCATCGCGGCGGCATCCCCGTAGAGCGCGGCAAGCCGACGTCGGGTGTTGGCCAGGCCCACGCCGTTCGAGGCGGCGTCCGGGCCGAAGCCGGGGCCGGTGTCCCTGACCTCGATCACCAGTCGCTCTCCCTCGACGGTCGCGATGACGTCGATGCGCGCCGGGCCACGTACAGCCGCCACGCCATGACGGATCGCGTTCTCCACCAGCGGCTGCAGCATGAACGTCGGCACCAGGGCGTTGCGCGCGGCTGGATCGACCCGGATGCGGATGTCCAACCGATCGGCAAACCGGACTCGCTCAATGGACACGTACAGCTCCAGCAGGTCGAGCTCCTGCTCGATCGACACCGCGTTGTCAAGATCCCGGTCGAGCGTGCGGCGCAGCAGCTCCGACAGCCTGCTGACCATGAGCATGGCGTCATGCCGCTCGCCGCGCTGCACCAGCGACGACACGGTATTCAGTGCGTTGTACAGGAAATGCGGGTTCAGCTCCATGCGGAGCGCCGCCAGGCGCGCCTCGGTCATCTGGCCACGCAGCACGGCCGATTCGGATTCGAGTCGGGCGGTACGCAGCTCGAGCGCGTGCCGAGTGCGCGCCTCGACCTCGAGCGTGCGACGGGCCGAGTAGGTGGCGTAGGCCGCCACGATCGCCCAGTAGGTCACCAGGTCGCTCACCAGATAGCCGGCCAGCAGCTGCCGGATTTGCGCCTGCACCGTGAGAAAGGTGTGCGACACCGCGGCCCAGACTCCCACCGCCGAAACGACGAGGTGCAGGACCGCGAGCACGACAGATGCCGTGCCGTGGACGAGCGCCGGGCGGACCCACGCCGTGCGCTCGAGCGGGAACGAGTCCGTGAGACGAAAGACCAGCGGCGCGAGCAGCGCCCAAAGCAGCCACCACGGCAGGTTGGTCAGCAGGGCCTGCAGCAGGCCGAAGTGGTTCGGCGCCGAGCGACCGGCGACGGCTCCCTTCACGGTCTCGATGGCGCCCAGCACCATACAGATGGCCAGGGCCCAGAGCGCCGGACGCGCGTGCGGCCATCGGGTCGTCATCGCTCGCATTCCACCGGACACGGCCCGCGTTCGAGTGGCGGAGGGCCGGACGGACGTCCCGCCCGGCCCCGACTCCGCTAATGCAGCAGGATCTGCGAGACGTGTACCACCCAGGACGCGCTGTTGTTCGGGTCGTGCGCGTCGCCGCCCAGCTGATATTTCTCCGTGAGCCCAACCGCGGCACCGCCGGGCGTGGCCAGACGTCCGCTCCAGGTAGCCGTGAAGCTCGCGTTGGAGAGAACCGACACCCGGTGCACGACGCCCTCGGCGATGAGATTGGGGCCGGTGAGAAAGCCGCAGAACTGACCGACGTCGACGATACCTCCCGGGTAGCCGGCGAGGTCGACCGTTCCGGCCATGCCCGCGTCGGCGAACGAGGCCGCGTGATAGACGGCGACTGGCTCGTCATCCGACTTGACCTGGGCGATGAACTGGTCGATGGCTGATGGCGTCGTCACGAACTGCACGTCGTCGATACTGAAGCTTCCGTCCGTGCAGAGATTCGACGGTGCATGGATGCTGAGGAGCTGCCGCGCCTGGTCGAAGTGTGCCACAAACTGCGTGCGCTGTCCGCGGAAGACAGTGGCGCCCCCCGCGGACGCATCCGCCGAGGGCGGCGTGACGGGCCCGGACGGCGACGCGCCGCCCGGCTCACAGGCCGTTGCAATGATCACCATCGACAGCAGCGCAGCCGGCAGGCGGTAACAGAATGTCATGATGTCCTCCCGTGTGTGAAGGTCGCTTGGCCGGCACGCGCCGGCACCATGGCGCCCACGGTTGCCCTGGGCGGGATCCGATGCCACCGGATCGGGACCGGCGCGCGAGACGCGGGACCGGCGTCCGTGGCCCGGGACGACGAACTCGGGCCGCGTGCCGGAGCGACGCAGGAAATCGCCGCGATCTGCCGGGCTGGACTGGACGCGGGGCCCCGAATGCTGAACGTTGCGCAACAGGCGTCCGCCACCCCGCCGGAACTCGCGACAAGGAGGCTGCCATGATGCGCCATCGCGTGGGCCTGTGCCTGGCCCTTCTCTCCTTCTCCGTTGCCTGCGCCACGGGGGCCCGGACGCGGCACTCGAGCAGAACAGGGACCTTGTTCGACGGTTCGTCGAGGCGTCGAACGCGCGCGCCTGGGACTCGCTTGACGTGCTCCTCTCTCCCGGCTTCACGCGCCGCAACCCATCGACCCCTGACGTCCAGGTCGGGACGCGCGACCAGATGAAGGAATTCCTGAAGCAGGACTCGGCGTCCTTCCCGGACTCACGCATCACGGTGGGCCGCATGATTGCCGAGGGAGACCTCGTGGCGGTGCAGGCAACCTATGCCGGCACACAGCTTGGACCGATGGGCCCCTTTCCGGCGTCAGGCAAGCCGATGACCCTCGAGTTCGCCGCGATCTTTCGCGTTCAGGACGGAGTGCTCGCCGATCTCTGGGTCACGTGGGACAACCTGGCCGCGCTGACGCAGCTCGGCTACTTTCCGCCCTCAGGCTCGGGTACCTCGTCGAAGTAGGAACGTCGGTCGCGGGCCGAGTCGCGGGACGTGGCCCTCAACGACATGGGGAACCGGCCGGCACGAACAGGCCGGCCGATGGCACGGTCGTGCCCATCGGAAGTCGTTGCTCGGGGCCGCGGCCGAAGGCAGCATCGTGCACCGCGCCGAAACCAGCAGGTGCGGCCCGGCACCGGCCCGGAGAATGTGTCCTGACCAGGGTCCTCCTTGCAGAGACGTCGACAGTGTCACGCAGCGGATTTCGCGCCGCTTCAGTTTGTGCCGGCCACCGGCTACGATCCGGCGCGTACGAATCCGCGCGCACACAATCTCCGATCGGAAATCCCGAGGTCGCACGATGCCCCGCACGAGTGCCGGTGTGCTGCTCTACCGCCTGACGGACGGCGCGCCCCAGGTCCTGCTGGTGCACCCCGGCGGACCGTACTGGGAGAAGAAGGACACCGGGGCGTGGAGCATTCCCAAGGGTGAGTTCGCTGCGCCCGAGGATGGACTCACCGCGGCGCAGCGCGAGTTCGCCGAGGAGACGGGCGCCTCGCTCGCTGGCGACTTTCGCGCACTCGAGCCCGTGAAGCAGCCGGGAGGCAAGGTCGTCTGCGCATGGGCACTCGAGGGAGACTTCGACCCCGCCTCGCTCAGAAGCAACACCTTCACCATCGAGTGGCCGCCGCGATCGGGAACACGGGCCAGCTTTCCCGAGGTCGACCGCGCGGCGTGGTTCACGCTGCACGAGGCGCGAAGGAAAATCGTGCGCGGGCAGCGGGTGCTCATATCCCAACTGGAAGCGTTGGTGACCGGGCCTGCCTGACTCTCCTGCGTCGGTCGCCGGTCGCGCGCGGCCATTGCGCGCGGCTCGCGGGCGCGATTGGGCCACCGCACGGGCGCGGGCGCGGCCCCCGCGATCGCACTACCGTGCCTGCAGCACGACCGGCGAGGCGTCCTCCCCCAGCTCCTTCGCCAGGGCGCGCAGGTACGCCTCCATCGTCGCCGTGGGCGGAAAGGCGATCCGGCTCATGACGCGAAAGACAGGGTTCCTGATGAACCCCGCCTCCGCAATCGTCAGGCGCGTCCCGTCTCCGGACGGCGCGAGCTCGTATGTCCACGTCCCGCCGTAGGGCAACCCGTCGTCGACGACGCGGACGACGAGTCGTGTCGGTGGCTGCATCGAGACCACCTCGAAGGGGGTTCTCCCCTGCCGACCCACCTCGATGAAGCGCGCGCGGCCCTGCACCGGTGGCTGGACCTCCACGGACTTCACGTCCGTTCGCCAGCGGGCTGTTCCAGCCACGTCCGAGACGAGCGCCCAGACGCGCGCGGTGTCGGCACGCAAGTCGATCGCCATCCGGGCGAGATGATCGCGCGGCAGCATCAGTCCGACGGCCGCGAGCAGCAGCGGCACGCCGATGACAACCCCGCCGGCGATGAGGATCCACGTCATCAGCGGTCTCCGTCGTCCCATCGCTTGTGCTCCCGTGCGTTCAGTGTGCGCGCCGCCTCGGCGAGCTGGGCGAGTCCGCCGACTGCCTGGGCGCGGCGCCCCGGCGGCAGGAGCGCAAGCAGGCGGCGCACGCGATCCGCGTCGAGGACGCTCGCGCCTCGCAGGGCTTCGACGCCGCGCGGGGCGAGCAACAGGTCGATGCGCCTGGCGTCGTCTTCCCTGCGCCGCCGGGTCACGTAGCCAAGCCGCTCGAGGTTCCGGACCGCCTCCGACAGCGTGGACGGACGCACCGACAGGTGGCGGGCGAGCCGGGCGGGACTTGTCGGCTCGGTGGGATGGAGGTGCCCGAGGATCGAGGCGTCGCGCGCCGAGACGCGGTGTGCGTTGGTGCGCGCCCGCACGTGACGCCGGTGGCAGGCGTGGTACAGCTGCGGGTAGGCGCTCAGCACCGTCAGGACGAGGTCGTCAGGCATGCGGAGAGCCTACCGACAAGGTCGATTGTTCGTCAAATCGAACGACCAAGGAGCCGGGCGGCGGTGCCCTTCGCCCTGGCGGCCAGGTGGGAGGAGCATCAGGGGTGCGTGACAACGTCCGGCCGGTTCCGCGGCCTGGCACCCCGGCCGAAATTCAGGCGCCGCGACGCGGTCCGCCGCGGTCGGACCCGGACGGCATCGCGACGGCGGTGCGCTCGTTCGCCGACTTGCGATTCTCCATCGGCTGGAACCACTCCTCGGGTACCGCGGCGCCGGCCCTGAAACGAGTCCAGGGCCCCGCGGGAAGGTCGCGCAGCAGGTTCTCCATCCAGTCGTATTCCGGATGCGCGGCGAGGAAGTTCGCCGCACTGAACGACCCGCCGCACTGGTGCCCGACCTCGGCCCACAGCTGCAGGCTCGAGATCATGCGGGCATCGGCGACCTTGGCCTGCGCCGTACCACCGGGAAAGAACGGGCCCCAGTTCCACTCGGGGATGCCTCGCGGAGACGTCTCCACCAGCCCGCAGAGGCTGCGCTCCGTCGGCCCGTCGCGCTTGTCGATCACGTCGTATCGGTCGGTCTCGAAGTCCTTGGCCGACTCGACGTCGATTGTTCCCTTGTGCGCGGCCATGAGCTGTTCCCAGCGGGTGTGCCGCGCGTTCGGTGAACTTCCCTTGTTCCCGAAGTCGAACGTCGTCTCCTCGCGCGCGAGCTTCTCCTTGACGGGAAAGTTCGAGCCGACGTAGTAGCCGTTGGCGGTGCGCTCGAGCGTCATGTTGCGGAGGCCCAGCTCGAGGCGCGCGATCTCCCCGGTCTTGTTGTCGCCGACGAGCCAGTCGTTCGCGTAGCCGCCGTTGTTGCGGTACGTCATGATCTGGGCGAAGTCGTCGATCGACTCGGCATACTGCATCGCCCGCCGCGCCCGGTAGAACTCCGGGAAGCCCGTGGTGTCGAAGCCGCTGAAGCCGGCGATCGTCGTCTCGGTGATCACGATGCCGGCGTCGTTCATGCCGAAGTCGTCGTCGCTGGCGATGAGCCCCGGCAGGCCGTCCATCAGGATGCGGTGCCCGCGCGCCGGCTGGATGTCGAAGATCACGTTCCAGCGCGCGCCGGTGATGTAGTCGGTCCACGCGTTGTGGCCGATCACGATGTGGTGATCAGCGGTCCAGTCACCGGTGGCGATGAATGCGCTGCAGTTGCCCGGAGCTTTCCCGGTCGCCGGCCGCCCCTCGCGCTTGTCGAGCCAGGGGACGTAGTAGCCCGGGAGTTCCTCGATGGCATTCAGGGCGACGATGTCCCAGCGATCGGCGACGACGTTCTTCGCGTTCAGCCCCTCGACGATACCATCGAGCTCGGCGCGGTACTCGGAATCGATGCCGGGCCAGAGGATGCGCTCCGCAGCCGAGCGGTAGAACGCCCAGTCACGCCCCGAGGTGTGCTCGAGAAACGGCTTCGTGACGCGAAGCAGGTCCTCGATCTCCGCGCTCAGAAGATACCCATGCTGAAAGCCGATCTGCCCGGGCGTCCCAGCGAGGTGTACCTCGATCCACCCGCCGTTCCCCGCGCGCGAGCTCCCACGGAGGCGCACATCGGCGCCGGCCGACCCCGCTGTCGTGCCTCCGCCGCACGCACCTGTGAACGCGAGGGCAGCGGCGAGGACGGCGAGACTGGCGATGCGGCGCACGAGGGCCTCCTGCGGAGCGGATACGCCCCGTCGGGACGTGCACGGAGCGGGCGATGGTGGGACCAGTGGACAATAGCGAGGCGTCATCCGAATGCGAGGGCGAGTGATCTCGCGCCGCCGCCGATCGGTGGTACCTTGGGATGCACCCCGGATCAGGCATCCCCCTCGCGTGAGGTGCGACGTGCGTCGACTACTCGTCCTGCTCCTGCTGCCGGCATCAACACGCGCCCTCGAGGCGCAGGCGCCGGGTCACTGGCCCCCCGACTCGCTGGTGAACACCCAGGTGATCGCACACGACACCCCGGTGACGCAGGTCTGGGGCATGATGCGCAACATCGCCGACGCGCTCGGCGTGCAGTGCCAGTTCTGTCACGTTGGGAACCCCGGTGACGGCCTGGCGCAGACCGACTTCATAAGCGACCGGAAGCGCACCAAGCTCGTCGCGCGCCAGATGCTCCGGATGGTGCAGGAGATCAACCGGCGGATCGACACCCTGCCTGGACGGGTCACCCCCGGACTGCGGGTGGCATGCGTGACGTGTCATCGCGGCGTTTCCCGGCCGGTGCCGTTGTCCACGCTCCTCGTGGAGGCGGGGACGGCAGGGGGAATCGACTCCGCGACCAGCGCCTACCGGTCGCTCCGCGAACGCTATTTCGGGCGCGACTCCTACGACTTCGGCGAGGGATCGCTGAACACCGCCGCGTTCCGCCTGGCGCGCGCCAACCGGTTCGATGTCGCCCTCGCCGTGCTGGCGCTCAACGAGCAGCTGTTCCCGAATTCGTCGGCGATGTCGGTGATCCGGGGAAACGTCGAGCTGATGCGCGCCGACACCTCGGCGGCCGAGGCGGCATTCCGGGAAGCGGTCCGGCGCGACCCCGCCAACGACGAGGCGCGTGGACGGCTGCGGGACATCGGCCGCCCGCCGTCACCGGCGCGGGTTCAGCGACGGGGTTCGGGGGGCGTGCAGTAGACGCGGCGCGCGTTGTCGGTGGCGGTCCGCATGACGCCGAACGCCTCGCGCAGTTCCTGGGCCCCGCTGCCCTCGCCCACCCCGCGGCCGAGCGCCGTCTCGGTGGGACCGAGGATCTCCAGTGCCCTGTTGGCGTCGCGGCAGTCGTGTGTGCGCGAGGCGTCGACGAGCGCCGAGCGCGCGAGCTGCAGCGAGGCGGCCGCGAGCAGCCCGCGGGAGTCGTCGCGCGAGTCCACGCTGTCGGCGAGCGAGAAGAGCGCGATGGCCACGCGCCACCCGTTGGGCGTGCTGTCCGACGCGCCACGAACGGCCAGCCGCCCGCGCGTCAGCGCGAACATGCGCAGGAGCTCGGCATCCGGGCCGCTGCGCGGGGCGCGCAACATCGCGTTGACGGCGCTGTCGGGTTCCTCGAGGTCGAACCAGAGCTGCGCCATCTGCAGGAAGCCCTGCGTGAGCTGGTCGTCGAGTCGCGTGGCGGTCTCGAGGTCGGCGATGGCATCCCGCTTCTTTCCGCTGGACAGGGCCGAGCGTGCGGCCATCACCCGCAGTTCGGGGGCCTCCGGAAATCGCGCCAGCCCTCGCGGCAATGCGCCACCCTGCTCGGCGCCGATCAACTGGAGGTACTGCAGGTACACGAGCACGTCGCCGGGATGCTGCCGCACCGTACGTGCGCTCTTGGCCAACGCGGCGAGGGTGTCGCCGACCATGCGGAGCGACTCGATGTGGCGCGTGGCATAGGTCGAGTCGTCGCGAAAGTCGGGGTCGTCGACGTCGAGCGAGTCGCCGAGCGCCGCCGCCGCCGGCCAGTCGGCCAGGGCCACGTCGGCACGGAACGCGATGCGCCGCAGCGCCGGCTCTCCCGGGTGCAACGGGAGCAGCATGCGCACGGCGTCCAGCGTCATGCCGGGACGCTTGAGCCGCATCAGCTGCTCCACCGCATCGAGCGCGAGGAACAGGCTGTCGGGCCGCAGGTGGAGCACGGTGCCCCAGCCCTCGGCTGCCGCCGCCGCCGAGCGCACCCTCTCGAGGTTTCGCGCGCGGATGACCGCGGCGATGATGCTCGACGAGTCGATGGCGAGAAGGTCCTCGGTGAGTCGCACGACCGAGTCGGCGCCGACGTCGTTGAACCGGACGGCGAGGACGAGGCACGTCCTGGCGAGCGTGCTCGCACGATACGCCAGGATGCCGGCCTCGGCGAAGGTGGCGGCACCCGCGGGATCGCCGCTCCTCGCGGCATTCTCGCAGCGGCGCACGTCGTTCATCTGCGCCCGCGCCCGCACGATGGCCCGGGCGAGCGTGTCGGCCACCGCGTTCAGGTTCGAGCCGCGCACCACCGGCAGGGGCTGCCGCCAGCGCCATTCGCGGACGAGGCGCAACTCGGCACGCACCTCGACGAAGTCCTTCTCGCTGCGGACGACGCCCTGCACGACCTCGTCGGCACGGAAGTGCACCGCCAGCTGTCGCGTGTTGATCTCGTTCAGGGCGCTGTCGACCGGGTAGCCCGAGAACTGCAGGAAGTCCTCGAGCGTATCCGTGCCCGGAACGAACAGGTCGCGACGTTCCGAGAACCGCGCGATCCGGGCGCGCAGGCTCGACGCGAACTGGCGCGCTGTCCGGAGCGAACCCTCGGTCCCCAGGGGCACGACCACGAGCGTCTGCCTGACGAATTCCTGGCCGTGTGCGAGCGCGGGCGTCGCAAAGGACGCCACGAGAAGGAAGGCCCAACAGCGGCAGGAGGCGAAGCGCATCTGGGGGGTGCAGGGATGGCACGGCCTGCTCAGGAACGCGGAAGTCCGCCCGCCCGTTGAAGAGTTGGCCCGCCGGGGGCCGCGCACAAGACCCTGGCCCCTGCGGCGGTCACTGGACGCCGCTGCCATGGACCCCCTGGCGCGGCTAGCGACGGCTGGTCCAGACCTGGTTCGCCCTGTCGATGTCCGGGAAGAACCCCTCAGGGTCGATTTCGACGCGCGTCACCGGCGAGCCGGCGCCGACCTTCACCACGTAGCGTCGCGCTCCGTGCAGCCACACGTCCACGGGGACCTCGACGCGCTGGGTGGTGCCGTCGGCCCTCGTGACCGCGAGCCGCACGGGCATCGGCGCGAGGCCACGGTCCTCGATGGCGATGCTTGTCGAGTCACGGGCGGAGGTGACCGAGGCGATGGCCTGGTCGAGCGGCCATGGCTCGAAGAGCCAGGTGGCCCAGAACCAGGAGAGGTCGCGCCCGGCGACGTCGCCGACGGTGTTGAAGAAGTCGTACGGATACGGGTGCCGGCCCGTCCAGCGGCGCCCGTACTCGCGCAGCGCCCGGTGGAAGGTCTCCTCGCCGAGCAGGCCGCGCAGCGCCGCCAGCACCTGTGCGGTCTTGTCGTAGTACATGATGAAGTACCACTCGTGGGGCAGGAAGTCTCCCGGCACCATGAGCGGCTGGTCGTTTCCCGCCGCCGCCGCGGCAACGTAGAGCCCGCGCTGCCCGGCCTCCGAGTCGTTAGGTCTCCCGCCCTGTCGCGGCTCGCCGTAGAGGACGCGCATCCCCTGGGCGGCATCGTACTGGGTGAAGCCCTCGTCCATCCAGGGGTAGCGTGTCTCGCTCGACCCGACCTGCATCGGGAACCACATGTGCCCCGTCTCGTGCATCAGGTCGCCCGCCAGCGACAGTGTATCCGCCCAGGGTTGCATGACCGTGGCCATGGGATACTCCATGCCGCCGCCGTCGAGCACACCCTCCATGGAGGTCATCACCGGCCACGGGTACGGCCAGAGGTAGTCCGAGAGCTTCTCGATGGCGTCGCGGGTGAAGCGGGCGCCGCCCACCGCCCACGCCGCCGCCGGCGCATGGAGCCGGTAGAACGAGTTGATGGCCACCGTGTCGGGGGTGCCGTCCGCGCCACGCCTGACGAGGGCGCGCGTGGCATCCCACACGTAGTTGTTGCCCGCGCCCCAGAAGAAGTCCCGTACGTCCCGCGCGGTGAAGTGCCAGGTGAGCGACGCGGCGCCGCCCGCGAACGCCGAGTCATAGCCGGCACCCGGGGTGACGACGTGCACGACGTCCCCCGTGCGCCGCGCCTCCGCCAGCCGAGCGCGCGTCGTCGCCGAGAGCACCGCGTCGGCATTCTGCAGCGTGCCCGTCGCGCCGACGACCCAGCCGCGCGGCAGCGTGAGGCGCACGTCGTAGTCGGCGGGATCCATGTAGAACTCGGCCCACAGCACGTACGGATCGGCCACCCATCCATTGACGTCGTCGTAGACAGCCACCTGCGGATACCAGTAGCCCATGAAGAAGACGTCGCCCTCCCTCCCCTGGCGGCCATCCGACGGGGACAGCGGCGGCGAGTACGACCAGGCGAAGTCGAGCCCCAGGCTGTCGTGCGGCAACAGCGGCGCATCGAGGGCAATCCACATGACCGTGCCGTCCACCGAGTACGCCGGCGCCGGCGTCCTTGCAGTGCCGCTCCCTGCGGGCGCCATGAACACCTCGCGTCCGGCGACGGCCACGCGTGACAGGGTCATGCCGCCGGTGACGGGCGCCGGGTCGCGCCTGGGGCTGCCGGGTGCGAAGGCATTCTGGTACAGGTGGACGCCGATGCGGCGCAGCGTATCGGGCGAGTCGTTGAGGTAGGTGACGTGCTCCCGCCCGCTGACGCGCGCCGCGGCCGGGTCGAGCGTCGCCTCGATCGCATAACGCGCATGCTGCACCCAGTTGGACCGGCCGGGGCGACCGCTGCGTGTGCGCGTGCCGCGCGCGACCGCCTGCGTGTACCCCGGTATCTCGTAGACGGGCCCGGGCAACGGACGGCCGCCGGCCACTGTCTGCGCCGGATCGACAGTGGGCGATGGCCTCGTCTGCGCCGCGAGCGGCGCCGCGATTGACGTGGCGGCAAGGAGCACGGTCAGGACCCGTCCGACGTCGCGACCCGCAGCACCTCCGGAGTGGTTCTTCACTGCACTTCCCCTCGCGCTCAGGCGTTGAAATGGGTGGCGATCCGGGTTTCCGTGGACAGGCAGGGGCGCGGGAACGGCGCTACGGCGTCCGGGTCGCCCGTGCCTCCGCGACCTCTGATACATAGAAGTAACCGAGGGGGAAATGCGATGGGTTCGTCACGTTGGCAACGTTCCCGCGTACGCTGGCGGCCGGGACCGAGAAGGGCGAGCCATCGGCACTCACCTGGTCGGAGAGCGCGAAGTAGAAATGATAGATGTCCTCCGAGATCCCGATCTGCCTGATGAGGACGTTGCCGCCGTCGGGAATTTCCACGCCCTCGTACGGCTGAAAGCCGATGATCGCAAGCCCGTTGAACGCATCGTCGGTCGCGGTCACGCGGTATTTGAAGCTGGTGTCCGGCCCGAGCTGCCGCACGCCGTTCACAAACTGGTCCCAGAGGTAGAAGTTGCGCACTCCCGCCGGATCAGTGACATCGATGGTTGCGCGCACACCCTTGGTGCCGGCAAATCGCCCGGGACGGGGCGGATCGAAGTACAGCGAGTCAATCGGGGGGACGGACTGGGCGGTCTCGGTGGCTTCGTACGACTCGCCGGCGTACGCAACCGAGAGGGAGTAGCGCGCGCCAACACGCACCACCAGCTGATCGGTCGTGTAACGCCCTGGGGCCGACTCGACAAACGTCACCTCGTGTCCGGAATCGTCCGCCACACGTACCGCCGCCCCAACAGCGGGTGGCGCCGGCGTGTCACTGAAGTACGGCGCCGTCGTACTGAGCGTGATCGCCTGCGTCCCATTGACGCTGCCAATGACTCGCTCCAGGCGCGCCTCGATCACGAGGTGCCTCGGTCCCTCGGGGATCGACACGCCGACGACCCGCTCGCACGCGGTGAGCGCGAGGCAGGCCATGCAGAGTGGGAGCATCAATCGCAGGGTCATGGAGCAGGTGAAGGCAGGCGTGTGACAGGACCGGCGGGCGGCGCGCCCGGCCCGGTCAGAAGCGACGGGTGTAGCTGATGCTCGGCACGATTCCGAACACCGAGAGTTGCACGGCCTCGGTGCGGAGGGGATCAGCCGAGGATTGGCGAAACGTCATCGATTGCGCATTGAAGCGATTGTAGACATTGAAGATCCCGAACTGAAGCTCGCTCTGCCGGCCCTGGCGCGTCAGGCTGAGGTCGAGCCGATGATACGCGGGCAGCCGGGACGAATTGCGACGGCCATACTCCGGGACCACATAGTCGTCGATGACATAGCGCGAGACCGGATAGGTGACCGGCAAGCCGCTCGCCAGCGCGAACGTCGCCCCGAGCATCCACGTATCGTTGAGCGGTCGCAGCGCCACGATGGACAGGTCGTGGGTCTTGTCGGTGGGAGCCGGGAACCATGCGCCATCGTTGACGCCCGCGCCGGGGGCGACGGCGAAGCGCTGCTCCGAGCGGCTGAGCGTGTAGCTGGCCCAGCCGGTGATGTTGCCCACCTTCCTGCGCAAGAGAAGCTCCAGGCCGTACGAGCGGCCGAGGCCCTGCAGCAGAGCCGACTCGATCCGTTGATTGAGGATCACGTCGGAGCCGTCCACGAAGTCGAGCACATTGTACGCGCGCTTGAAGTACGCTTCGGCCGAGAACTCGTATCGCCCATTCCCCATCGTGGCCGAGTAGCCGAGCGCCACCTGGTCGGCGCGCTGGGGCTTGACCCACGGTCCGGCGGGCTCCCAGACGTCGAGCGGCGTCGGGCTGTTGGTGCGCGACGCCAGCAGCAGATATTGTCGCGTGCGGGCGTAGCTCGCCTTGAGGCTGGCCGTCGGCGCGAGTCCCACCCGGAGCGAGATGCGTGGCTCGAGACCGCCGAAGGACGCGATCGTCCCTCCGCCGCGCCGGGAGCTATCGACGACGATTCCAGTCTCGTAGCGCGAGAGCGCCGGATCGTACGACACCGCGCGTCCGCCCGCATATTGGTAGATCGTGGCTGGGCCACGCCGCGCGTACGTCGAGTAGCGCAACCCGTACTGGAGCGTGACGCGCTCGCCCATGTCGATCTCGTGGCTGGCGTAGACCGCCGACGCCATGCCGTGCCGCGGGTCGATGCGCACCGGCAGCAGCGCGGTGGTGTCAGACGGCACCAGGTCGCCGGGCCGGATCGACTGGGACCCGAATTCGCCACCGAACTCGACGGA
The DNA here is from genome assembly GCA_963761075.1 of uncultured Gemmatimonadaceae bacterium. Taxonomy (GTDB): domain Bacteria; phylum Gemmatimonadota; class Gemmatimonadetes; order Gemmatimonadales; family Gemmatimonadaceae; genus CAVXFN01. Next base: position 2,489,583 of record CAVXFN010000004.1, on the reverse strand, counting down.
GCTGTGCTCCGAGACGTGGAAGGTTTCATCCAGGCGCAGCTCGTGACTCGTTATTCGCGACCGCCAGTCGACGCGGCTGTCGAGCACCTTGAAACCGAGCAGGTAGTCGTACGTTCCGACGGTGTAGGAGAGCTTTGAGAAGAGGCGCGGAGTGAGGATCTGGTTCCACCGCAGCGTCGCCGAGCGGTTCCCCCATCCGGCGGCGAAGTCACGGGACGGGCTGAAAAGGTCTCGACCCGCGTAGGCCGACGCCATCAGCGTGCCGCTGCTCCCCACCTTCAGGTTGGTCTTGGCGTTGAGGTCATAGAAGTACGCGCGGGTGTCGCGGAGCGACGTGTCCGAGGCCGCCCGCGTGAAGAGGTCGGCATAGGACCTCCGGGCGGCCACGAGAAAGGAGCCCCGGTGCAGGAGCGGCCCTTCGACGAAGACCCGGCTGGCGAGCAGCCCGATGGTGGCACTTCCGTCGAACGCATTCGCATTACCCTCGCGCTGTCGTACGTCCAGCACGGACGACAGGCGGCCCCCGAATCGGGCCGGGATGGCCCCCTTGTACAACGTCATGTCGGTGACGGCATCCGAATTGAAGACGGAGAGGAAACCAAGCACATGGGCCGGATTGTAGATCGTCGCCTCGTCGAGGAGAATCAGGTTCTGGTCGCTGGTCCCACCTCGGACACTGAAGGCGGTCGAGAAATCCGACGAGCGAGACACGCCGGGAAGGAGGGCGATGCTGCGAAGAGGATCCACCTCCCCGAGCGCGGACGGTGCCTGGCGTACGCTCGCCAGGTCGAGGCGCGCGACGCTCATCGCCGGCGATGCCGGATCGACATCCGGTGGCGGCCGCTCGACGCTCACCTGCACCTCCTGCAGCGAGACCACCCGCCGGGTCATCTCGAAGTCCGCGGTCCCGGATGCGGTGAGGGTCAGGGTGGAGTCGAGCGGGGCGTACCCGATGGCCCGGACGCGGATCCGATGGGAACCCGGCGAGAGGCTGAGGAAGTAGAAGCCGTCCGCGTTGCTCTGGCCGCGGATGGAGTCGCCATCGATGGCGAGGAGGGCGTAGCGGATCACTTCGCCGCTCCGGGAATCGCGGACGTACCCGCTCAACTGGACTCGCGCCGATGCCGGGACCGGGACCTGCGGGTACGCGACAGCCGCGCGCATGAGCGCACAGGCCAGCGTGACGAATATGCGGTAACGCCTCACGAACGCGGTGGACAGAAAGGTGACATCGGATGCAAACCCGATGCGAGGGGGACCCTCCGGCTGGCGAAGTCCGGCCACGCCAGGCACGTTCGGGACGGCTTCGATGCAACACCGTGCGGGCTGGCGGAAATGTAATGACTCGCGTCCACAGGCTTGACGCGGATCCTCGCCTGCCGCACGGTTGGCGCATGCTGGTTCCGATCAGGTTCCGTTGATCTCCGTCGGGAGGAGTCGCCAGATGAGAGTGCTCGTCGTCGGCGCAACCGGACAGCTTGGAGCCGCCGTGTCACGCCGACTGCTCGACGACGGACACCAGGTGCGCGCGATGGCGCGCGCTCCCTCCAGGGCCGCGGTGCTCTCCAGCGCCGGCGCGGAGGTGATCCGGGGGGACCTCACTGATCACGCGTCCATCGCAACGGCCATGGAGGACATCGACGCCGTCATCCCGGCCGTGCATGCGCTGCTGGGTCGCGGGGCGAACGCGTCGGACCGGGTGGACGACCAGGGCATGCGGGCGCTCGTGGCGGCAGCAGCGCGCGCCGAGGTGAAGCGATTTGTCTACGTCTCGATCCTGGGGGCCTCCGCCAATCATCCTGTTGATTTCTGGCGCACCAAGTACGGCATCGAACGCGTGGTGCAGCAGAGCGGCATTCCGTACACGATCGTCCGGCCCGGAGCCTACATGGAAACGCACGCCCACGACCTGCTCGGCAGGCACATCCTCGCGAAGCGCAAGGCACCGATCCTCGGCGCGGGCACGGCGCGGACGAACTTCGTGGCGGTCGCCGACGTGGCGCAATTCGTCGTGTTGGCGCTTTCGGAACCGCGGCTGGAGAATCGCACCGTCGAATTCGGCGGCCCGGAGAACGTCAGCCGCAACCACGTTGCCGCACTGTATGGACGCGTGGCGGGAGTCACGCCGCGCGTGTCGCATGCACCGGCCGCGGTGCTTCGCGTCCTGTCGGTGCTCGCGCGGCCCCTGCATCCCGGCGTGGCTCGGGTGATGCGAATGGGCGGCGTGATGGAGGGCCTCCAGGATACGCTCGACATGCGCCCCCTGCTCGACGAGTTTCCGGAGTTGTCCCTGACTTCCCTGGAGTCGTTCGTGCGCGCAAAGGTGGCGGAACAGCGTGGCCCGGTGAAGCCGGGTCATGCTGCGGGCAGGCGACGGGGGAATGCGATCACGACGTGACCGGATCCCAATAGTGGGCGCGCCGCGAGCGCAGGCATCGACCGGACGATGAGCCGGGAAGGCGCAGGCAAGCTGGGACTCTGGTCCGTGGTGTCGATCGGCATCGGGGGAATGGTCGGCGGCGGCATCTTTGCGGTGCTGGGCCTGGCGGTGCAGCTCGCCCACGGAGGCACCCCGGTCGCGTTTGCACTGGCTGGCGTCGTGGCGTTGCTCACCACGTACTCGTACGCCCGGCTTTCCGTGACCTATCCCGGCCGTGGCGGCACCGTCACGTTTCTCAACCGCGTGTTCGGATCCGGCATGCTGACCGGCAGCCTCAACGTGCTGCTGTGGCTGAGCTACGTGGTGATGCTCTCGCTGTATGCGTTCGCGTTCGGAAGCTACGGCGCGACCTTTCTTCCCGCGCGCTGGCAGCCGGCCGGGCAGCACGTCCTGACCAGTCTCAGCATCGCGGCCATCGCGGGACTGAACCTGCTGAGCGTGGCAGTGATCGGTCGGGCGGAACGCTGGATCGTGGCGATCAAGCTGGTGATCCTGCTGCTCTTCGTGGGCATGGGCCTGCCGGGTATCAGCGCGGCGCGGGTGCAGCCGGCGGCGTGGTCGCCGCCGATGCAGCTGGCGGCCGGCGGGATGATCATCTTTCTCGCCTACGAGGGTTTCGAGTTGATCGCCAATACGGCGCGCGACGTCTCCGACCTGCGGCGGACGCTGCCGCGCGCGTACTACACCGCGGTCGGGTTCGTGATCGGGTTGTACGTCCTCGTCGCACTGGTGACGGTGGGCAACCTGCCGGTGGAGCAGATCGTGGCCGCCAAGGACTACGCGCTCGCGGAGGCCGCGCGTCCGTTTCTCGGTCAGGCCGGCTTCACGCTCATCGCCGTGGCGGCGATGCTCTCCACCGCCTCGGCGATCAACGCCACGCTCTACGGCGCCGCGCGCCTCAGCTACAGCATCGCGCGGGACGGCGAGCTGCCGGCGCAACTCGAGCGCAACGTCTGGGGCGAGCCCGTCGAGGGCCTGCTGCTGACCGCGGCGCTGACGCTGCTCGTTGCGAACGGCTTCGACCTCACGAGCATCGCCACGCTCGGCAGCGGGGGGTTCCTGCTGATCTTCGCCGCGGTGAACTTCGCCAACGTGCGACGTGCCGCGGAAACCGGCAGCCGCCGGTGGATCTCGTTGTTCGGTGCCGCGGCCTGCCTGGTGGCACTCGGCGCACTCGTCTGGCAGACGCTGGGATCGTCGCCCGGGAAGCTCTGGATCCTCGCGGCGATGATCGCGCTGGCGGTACTCATCGAGGGCGCCTATCGGCTCACGTCACGCGCGCTCCGGCTGGACGAATAGCACCGCAACGCGCCGCGCCGCGCCGCGCCGCGACGCGACGCGCCACACCGCGTCGCCCGGGCGCGGGTGCGTCCGGGCGGGGGCGCGCCCGCGCGCGGACTACCGAACCAACGGATCGACGAGCGTTCCCGCCTTCATCTGCCGGCGCAGGTCCGAAAAGCCGATCAGGCGCCGTTCCCGCGCGTCCCACAGCGCCAGCCGCATCGATCGAAGGCTGGACCGCACCGTGAGCACCGGCACCGCGAGGAACTGGTCGACGGATTCGTGGCACGACCGGAGGTAGTAGTTCGGAATCCGCGGGTCGATGTGGTGCACGTGATGCAGGCCGATGCTCCCCGAGAACCACTCCAGCACGCGAGGCAGCCGGTAGTAGGAGCTTCCGCGGAGGGCCGCGGTTTCGTACTCCCACGCGGCGTGCGTTTCCCAGTATGTCCCCTCGAACTGGTGCTGCACGTAGAACAGCCAGATGCCGGCGGCTGCCGCGATCAGGAAGACCGGGGTGTAGACGAGCGCCAGGGCGCGCCATCCGATGAGCCAGGCGAAGGCCGCGATGAGCACGACGATGGCCACGTTGGTCACGAAGACGCTGTTCAGCTGCTTGTCCTTCGTGGCACGGCTGCGCGGACGCCAGCGCTGGCTGAACAGCATGTACACGGGTCCGAGCCCGAACAGGACGAAGGGATTCCGGAAGGCGCGGTAGCGCAGGCGCCCTGGCCGGTCCAACGACAGGTACTCGTCGACGGTGAGCGTGCGGATGTCGCCGTGCCCGCGCCGATCGAGGTCGCCTGACGAGGCGTGATGAAGGGCGTGGTCACGCCGCCACTGCACGAACGGGGTGAACGTCAGCACGCCGGTGAAGAACCCGATGACCTCGTTCGCCCGGCGCCACGGGAGGAACGAGCCGTGGGCGCAGTCGTGCATGATGATGAACGCCCGGAGCAGGAACCCCGCCGTGAGCGGGGCGAGCGCGAGGGTGACCAAGTATGGATAGCCGAGGCTCCGGTACATCACGACGAGGAGCAGCGCCAGCGGCGGCAACGTGGTGACGAGTTGCGTGATGCCCCGGCGTGCATCACTCCGACGGAACCGCGCCGCCGCGTCCTGCCAGAAGCGCTGTGGATCCGCCGCGCCGCGAACGGCGCCGTGCGCATGGCCTGCGGTTGTCGTCAAGCAGTCCCTCTCGCGCGTTGTGACGTCGATCGTGTCGGGTGGTACCGGCGACGGCGGCGGCACTGGGACGCGCGCAGTCTCGGCTGGGACTGAGGCGAGCTTAAGAATAGGCGCATTTGCCGATTCCGAAAGAGGGAGGCCGCGTACAAGCGGCGTGCCAACCATGTGTCAGGCGTGTGGCGTGCGTCGCGACGCGCAGTTCGGTGTGGCGCGTTCCACGTGTCGCGACGACGCCGCGCCGCCTACTTCGATCGCCGTCGCTGTGACCCGGAATGGCGGCGGCCACGCATCCCTGTCGGCCCGGTGGCGCCCTGCCCCGGGCGGCTCGTCCCTTCGCGGTATGGTGATGCGGCCTTGCTGGGCGCGGCACGTGAACCCGCCGGGTCGTGCGGGCGGGATCGCGTCTCGCCGTGCGGCTTCGAGGACCGCGTCTCGCCATGCGGCTTCGAGGGCCGCGTCTCGCCGTGCGCCTTCGAGGGCCGCGTGTCGCCGTGCGGCTTCGAGGGCCGCGTCTCGCCGTCCGCCTTCGAGGGCCGCGCCTCTCCACGCGGCCTGGCCGACCGTTCCGCTTTCGCCTTGGCGTTGGCCCGCGACTCGGAGCGCTCGGCGCGCATCTTCGCGAGGCGCTCGCCAAGCGGTATCTCCAACTTCCCCGCCGGCTTGGCGCTGTAGTCGAAGTCCGGCACCGTCACCCGCAGCAGCTTCTGTCCCACGGCCCGCTCGATGGCGCGGAGGCCGTCGCCCTCCTCGGGCGCCGCGAAGGTGAAGGCCTCGCCGGTGAGTTCCGCGCGCGCCGTCCTTCCCACGCGGTGGATGTAATCGTCGCTGTCCGCAGGCACGTCGAAGTTCACCACGTGGCCGAGTGCCTCGACGTCGATGCCGCGCGCGGCGATGTCGGTGGCCACGAGGACGCGATACCGGCCGCGCTTGAATCCCTCCAGGGCGTCTGTGCGCTGCGCCTGCGACCGGTTGCCGTGAATCCGCGCCGCGTCGATGCCGTGCTTCGTCAGGTATTCCCAGAGCCTGTTGGCCCGGTGCTTGGTGCGGGTGAAGACGAGCGCCTCCTTCATGACACCACGCTCGAGCAGCGCGAGCAGGAGCGCGGACTTGAGCTCCTGCGGCACCGGATAGACCGCCTGGGTGATGCCGACGGCGGGCGCGGATTTTCGCTCGAGGTTGATCGTTGCCGGGTCGTGGAGCATCTCGCGCGTGAGCTGCACGATGGGCGCCGGCATCGTCGCGCTGAAGAAGAGCGTCTGGCGGCGCGGCGGCAGGTGGCGCAGGACGCGGCGGATGTCCGGCAGGAAGCCCATGTCGAGCATGCGGTCGGCCTCGTCGAGCACCAGGTGCTCGATGCGGTCGAGCTTCGCGTACCCGTGACGCAGGTGGTCGAGGAGCCGCCCGGGCGTGGCGACCATGACGTCGACCCCGATGCGAAACGCGTGCTCCTGCGGCGCCATTCCCACGCCGCCGAAAATGGCGGCCGAGGTGAGCGGAGTATGGACGGCGAGCGCGCTCAACTCCTCGAGGATCTGCGCGGCCAGCTCGCGCGTGGGCGTGAGAATGAGGGCGCGCGTGACCCCGCGCGGTCGCGCCAGCAGCGTGTTCAGGATCGGCAGCAGGAACGCGGCCGTCTTTCCGCTGCCGGTCATCGCGCACGCCAGGACATCCTCGCCTGCGAGGGCCGGCGGGATGGCGTCCAGCTGGATCGGCGTGGGGCGAATGAAGCCCAGCTCCCGCACACCGCGGGCAAGGTCGGGGTGCAGGGCAAACGTGGCGAAGGACATCGAGGCGGGGAAAGGAGACGACAAGGGCCCGGTGCCGGAGATCGGCACCGGGCCCCATGCAAGCTAGCCCATGTCGCGACGCGACGTGCGTCCTACGGCACGATCCGGATGGGAGGAACCAGGATTCGCGGCAATCCGGACAGCAGCGTGTTGATCCTGCCGATCCGTCCTGCAACGATGGCGTCGAGGCGCGCCTGCGCCTGGTCGGTCTCGGTCTTGAGCTCCCCGGCGCGCAGTGTCTCGCCGGCGGTCGGCGCACGGGCACCACGCCCGATCATCCCGGCCACCGACTGCACCTCCTCGCGCAACCTTGGATACTGCCGGTAGCCAAGCCCGGGCAGCGGCCGCGCCAGCACGGAGTCCTTGAAGTGCGTGAGGTCCCCGAGTGCGCCCTCGATCTCGGTGAGCGCCGACGGGATCGACTTGTTGCCGCTGTCGGGCGAGGCCTCGAGCGCGGACTGGGTCGCCGTGAGCTGGCTGGTGAGGTCGTCGATCGCCCCGATGACGCTGTTGACGCGCGCGACGAGATCCTGCATCTGCCGCGCGGCCGCGATCTGCTCGGTCAGGGCTGCCGTCGTGGTCTCGAAGCGCGGGTCGCCCTCGACGGTGAGCTCCTTCGAGAGACGCTGTGTCCCCGCAACGAGCGTCACGGTGTAGACGCCCGGCAGCACGTCGATACCGCCGCCGCCGCGTCCGCCACGCCCACCGCGTCCGCCGCGGCCCGCGGTCGCGGCCTCACCGGCGCCACCCGCACGGGCGCCACCACGTCCGGCACCACCGCGACCCCCGCGGCCACCGGCGCCCGTCGAGGGCGCGGCGTAGGAGAGGTTCCACGTCACGCGGTTGATGCCCGCCGTTCCCGGTGCATTCAGGCGGTCGACCTCCTGGCCTCCATCTTTCTGCGACACGATGATCGAGGCACGCTGCGGTGACTTCAGGTAGTAGGTGATCACCGCGCCGTTCGGCGGATTGTCGCCGTGCCAGGCCTTCTGCCCCACGTTCCCCTCGCGATTCCACTGGTTCCAGTTGGTCGCGGTGCCGAGATCGAACAGTGTGGCAGTGCTCGCGACGGCGGCGTTCAGGTTCTGCAGCCACGAGACGTCATCCATGATGAACAGGCCACGCCCATGCGTTGCCATCAGCAGGTCGTTGTCCCTGGGATGCACCTGGATGTCGCGCACCTGCACCACGGGCAGGTCGCCGCGCAGCGAGTACCAGTGTCCGCCGCGGTCCCACGACGCCCACGGGCCCATCTCGGTCCCGAGGTACAGCAGGTTGCGGTTGCGGCGATCCTCGCGCACCACGTGCACCCACGCCGTCGACGCCGGCAGGTCGCCGGTGATCGGCTTCCAGGTCCGGCCGAAGTCCGTGGTCATGAATGCGTACGGCGAGTAGTCGTCGTCCTGGTGGTGGTCGGCGGCCACGTAGGCGGTGCCCACGTCGAAGTGCGATGCCTCGACGGTCGGGATCCACGCGTTCGGCTTGAGTCCCGGCACGCTGGCGAAGACGTTCGACCAGGTCTTGCCGCCGTCGCGCGTCACCTGGACGTTGCCGTCGTCGGTGCCCACCCAGATGACGTTCGGGTCGAGGTCCGAGACCGCAATCGAGATGATCGTGCAGTAGAACTCGGCCGCCGTGTTGTCGACGACGATCGGCCCGCCTGACGAGCCCTGCTTGGCGGGATCATTGGTGGTGAGGTCGGGCGAGATCACACGCCAGGACTGCCCCTTGTCGGTGCTCTTGAAGAGCACGTTGCCGCCGAAGTAGACGGCGCCCGGCTCCTTGACCGAGACCGCGATGGGGGAATTCCAGTTGAAGCGGTACTTGTGGCTGATCATCGCGTCGCCGACGGAGCCCACCTTGTTCGGGTACGGGTAGATCTGCTTCTGCATGCCCGAGCGCATGTCGGTGACGTAGATCATCCCCCCCTGGGCGTCGGAGTAGACGGTGTTCGGGTCCGCGAGGTCGGGGACGCCGAAGAACCCGTCACCGCCCGAGATCGTGAACCAGTCGTTCTTGGTGATGCCGCCGTGCAGGCCGGTGCTCGGCCCGCACCAGGTGCCGTTGTCCTGCAGCCCGCCGCAGACCATGTACGGCTTCTGCATGTCGTAGTTGACGTGGTAGAACTGGGTGAACGCGAAGGTGTTCTCCACCTCCCACGTCTGCCCACCATCGAAGCTCTTCTGCCACCCGCCGTCCGATCCCTCGAGGATGCGCCTGGGGTTCATGGGGTCGATCCACATCGCCTGGTGGTCACCGTGCACGCCCTGGGCGATGGTGCGGAAGTTGGCGCCGCCGTCCTCCGACAGCACCAGTGAGCCGGAGAGCGAGAAGATGCGATTCGCGTTCGACGGGTCGACGCGGATGTCCGAGTAGTAGAACGGCCTGAAGTTGATGTTCGGGTCGCGGTTCACCGTGCGCCACGATTCGCCGGCGTCGTCGCTGCGCCAGAGCTCGCCCTCGGACTTCGTCTCGCTGACCACGTAGACCACGCTCGGTTCGCTCACCCCGACCGCGATCCCGATGCGATCCATGTCGCCGCGCGGGAGCCCGCGCCTGGCGTTCGGGCCGGACAGGCGCTCCCACGTCTCGCCGCCGTTCACCGACTTCCAGACGGCGGTGTTGCCGCCGCCCGACTCGAGGTGCCACGCCCAGCGCCGATACGTGTACATCCCCGCGTAGACGATGTTGAAGTTCGCGGGATCGACGGCGACGTCGGAACAGGCTGTCTGGGTGTCGACGTACAGGACCTTCTTCCACGTCGCGCCGCCATCGGTCGTCTTGAAGACGCCGCGCTCTTCGTTCGGCCCCCACTCGCGGCCCAGGGCGCAGACGTAGGCGTCGTCGGGATCACGAGGACTGACGACGATGCGTGCAATCTTGTCCGTCTTCTCGAGGCCAATCTTCGACCAGTGGTCGCCGGCATCGATGGACTTGTACATGCCGTCGCCCACCGAGGCGTTGTTGCGCGGATTCTCCTCGCCCGTGCCGACGTAGATGACGTTGGGATCGCCCGGCGCGATGGCGATGGCCCCGATCGACGAGATGTCCTGCGTGTCGAAGATCGGCGTGAAGGTGACGCCACCGTTCGTCGTCTTGATGATGCCGCCGTTGGCGCCCGCGATGTAGTACGTCGACGGGTCACCGGGCACACCGGCGACCACCGAGACGCGGCCGGCGTTGTTGGCCGGGCCGACGGAGCGCCAGTCGATGGCGCCGAGAGCGCTCGTGATCGGGTCGGCGGCCGAGGTGGAGGCGCGGGCAGCCTGCTGCGCGCCGGACGATGTCGCGGCCGCGAGCAGCAGTGCGGTCGCGGCACAAGGAGCGGAAAGACGCATCGGCGGGATCCCCGGAGAGAGTCGTACGCTGGGCACGCAGTCGAACGCGCCCAATCATTATGATAGGGCCGCGGCAGGATGTCGCCACCCGGCTCACGGGGGGTGCTCCTTGCCTCACCCGACAGGGCGACCTACGTTTGCAGATCGCACGTGCCGCCGGCCCCGTGCGTACTCACTTTCCGGAGGCGCCTATGCGCAGGGTTCTGGCTGTACTTACGGTGTTCGCGATCACCGCGTGTGGGGGTTCCGCCGACAAGGGTGCGGCAGGCGACACCGGCATGGCCGCGATGTCGGCGATGTCCGGTACGCTGTCGCTCGGGGAGCTCGCTGGAACGTGGAACATGAAGGCCATGACGGCGTCGGGCGACAGCACGCTCGTCGCGTACACCATGACAGCGACGGCGGATGCCGGCGGCTGGACGATGAATTTCCCGGGGCGTGACCCCATTCCGATGCAGGTCTCGACCGCCGGGGACAGCCTCGTCTTCGACGCCGGCCCATACGCGAGCGCGCTGCGCGCCGACAGCGAGATGGTGACCGTTCATGGATCGAGTCGCCTGCAGGACGGCACCATGGTCGGCACGTTCACCGCCCACTACGCGACGACGCGTCCCGACTCGGTGCTGATGGGCCGTCTCGAGGGAATGCGGGCACCGTAGCAACAGCGTCCGCCCGCGGCGGCGTCCCCACGCGCCGCGGGCGACGACGTGTTACCCGCCGCGCCGTCCGGACTTCTGCGACGTGGAGTGCGGCTTGGGCACCGCCGGCGACGTGCGCTCTGGTGGCGCCGAGGGCTGACGCCCGCGTCCGCGCCGGGCAGCGACTTTCCCTGCGGGGTTTCCGGAAGAAGTCCGGGACGATCGTGTGCCGTTTCTTCATGGCAGCTGGTTCCGACTGGAGGGGGCCCAAGTTCCGTCAGTTGAAAGATAGGCGGCGCTGTCCAATCCTACCATTCCAGCGGTGAACGCCCGGCCCGCGGATCTTCCCCCATGCTTGCGAGCGCTTTCCCTGACCGCGCCCAAGACCCTGCCGCGGCGCGCGCGCGATCTGGTGGACGCCGGCGCGGAACGCTGACGCCCAGGCACCCCCAGAATGACTTCACGGGGCTGCAAGACACCCTTATGCGGGACGAGGCCTCGGATCGGAGCGGTGGCTAACGCTCGGACGCGACTCGACGCGCCTTCCTCCTCGCACGCCAGCAATAGGTACGGCGTGTCCGTGACGAACCCGGGAATCGGCGCCGCGCCACAGGCGATCGGCGCCGGGAAAGGTGCCCATTCCCCTATCGCGCGCATCCTGCGGGGCTATTGTTCATGCACGTGTTCCATCTTCGGGTATTCGGCGGCCTCTCGGTTTCCGCGGTCGGGGAGCACGAGTCCGCGCTGACGCGCAGGCGACCGCTGGCGCTTCTCGCGGTGCTTGCTGTTGCCGCGCCCGGCGCCGTGGCGCGAGACAAGCTGGTTGCACTGCTCTGGCCTGACCTCGACGCCGAGCACGCCCGCAACGTCCTCAACCAGACGCTCTTCGGAATTCGTCGCGCCCTCGGCCGTACCGATGTGGTCGTCGGACGCTCCGAGTTGCGGCTCAATCCCGATGTGATCGACTGCGACGTCGCCCGATTCACTGCGGCGATTGGTGCGGGAGACACCGCGGCGGCCGTTTCGCTGTACACCGGCTCGTTTCTGGACGGATTCTTTCTCTCCGACGCGGCGGAGTTCGAGCGATGGGTCGAGGACACCCGTCGTCGACTCGCGCGGCGCGTCGTGACCGCCCTGAGCGAACTGGCCACCGCTTCGGAGCGAGCCGGGGATCGACGCCAGGCGACGGAATTCCGCTGGCGCCTCGCCGAGATCGATGCGCTGGACGCCGCGACCGCACTTGCGCTCGTGCGCGCGCTCGCCGCCATGGGAGAGCGTGCCAGGGCGGTGCAGTTCGCCCGAAGGCACGAGGCGCTCCTGCGCGAGGAGATCGGCTCGGGGGTCGATCCGGAGATGTCAGCGCTGGTCGCGAGGCTCCTCGCCGAAGCGCAGGCGCTGCCGATGCCACTCCCCGGCGACGTCGCACCGCCAGTGCTCGGTCCGTCGATCGGTCCCGAGGAGTTCACACCGGCCCAGCGCCCTGTGCGAGCCGGGGGTGGACTCTCGCGACGGTTTCGCGCGGCCGCGATCGTGCTCGCCCTGTCGACCGTCGGCGCGCTCATCGGCATCGCCCGATTCGCACCACGAAGCGCACCTGCATCTCGGGAGAGCGGCGATGGTTCGGTCATCGCGGTGTTTCCATTTGAAGTGCGAGGGGCTGTTGAGGCCCGGTATCTTCGCACGGGACTCGTCGAGTTGCTCAGCCGGGGCATCGATGGCGCGGGTGATTCGCGCTCGATCGATGCGCGCGTGGTGCTTCAGGCGTTCGCGACGTCGCCGGGGGTCGGGACTGAGCTCGAGCGCAGTGCGCTCGCGGCGAGCGCACTGGACGCCGATCTTCGTGCTCGGTTACGTGACCGCGACCACGAAGTGATCCGCATTTCGACGTCGGTGTACGAGAGAGCTCAGGGCATACGCGTGGTCGCATCGGCGTCTCCGATGGCGTACCCGACGATCTTCTGGCCATCGTGGACCGGGTGACGGCGCAACTGCTCGCCAGCCAACGCCCCAGCCCGCGCAGCCGCGTTCGAAATCGGCTCGCTAGCACGCGCTCCCTTGCCGTCGCTCAAGGCATTTCTCGCCGGACAGGACCATCGCCGCGCGGGCCGCTACGTCGAGTCACTGGAGGGCTTCGAGGCAGCCGTCCGTGAGGACTCGACCTTTGCACTCGCCTGGTACGGCCTGAGCAACGTGGCCGATTGGGCGAGCCGTCCCGAGCTGATCTTGCGGGCGGCGCGTCAGGCGGAGCGCTATGGCGCGCGACTCGCCGATCACGATCGGCTGCTGGTGCGGGCGTACCTGGCGTGGCGCGAGAATCGAGTGGTGGACGCGGAACGGGCCTACCAACTGCTGCTGCACTCTTATCCGGACGACTCGGAGGCGTGGTATCAATACGGCGAACTGTTGTTCCACGACAACCCACGACGTGGCCGCTCTGTCGCCGAGGCGCGTGCACCGTTCGAGCGCGTTCGCTTGCTCGAGCCGACCGACCGTGAATCCCTCCTCCACCTTGTGCGAATAGCCGGCTCGAACAGGCACTGCGGAAGAAGTCGACTCCTTGACGACACTTGCACTCCGCAGGGCGTCGAGGTCCGACGCCACGCGATATCCGGGCGCTGCGCGCATGGTCACTCGGCGACACCGCGGCACAGCGCCTCTCGTTGGCGGAACTGTCATCCGCCGACGTCACCGCACGCACTGTGGCGGCGTGGCGAGTGAGCGTCTTTGCCCGCGACCTGAAAGGGGCGGAACGGATTCTCCGGCTTGGCGCCGACTCCCAGGCATCGCCGTCGATCTCGGGCGATGTCCGTCAAGCGCTCGCAATGGTGCTGCAAGGCCAGGGCCTGTATCGCGATGCGATGCAGGAATTGCGCTGGGCAGAGCGTAACGGCCGACTGATGGCGCTGAGTGCGCGCCTCGTGGGCGTGACGCTCTTGCTGGGACCCGGCGTCGAGTCTCGAGATGAACAACTCGAAGCGACGTTGCTCGACCTGCGTGCTTCCACACGTACCGGACTCGCGCGACGCACCGCCGTCGATTCGGGCATCGACTACCTCGAGGTGTGCGCGGCCGGGCAGGTTGTGGCGCAGCTGAGACGGCCGGAGGAGGTCGCGGAATGCCTACGGACGCTGCGAGGCGTGCGGGGTGCCAACGACGTCGAGGACCGGGCCAGGGATTGCGCAATCAGCATCCAGGCGCGCGCCGATCTCGGGTCAGGACGAGTTCTTGCGGGCGTCACCGCTCTCCTTGCGCTCCGTCGCGAACGCGTTCCGAGTCACCGACGGAGAGTCTCGACCGCTACCTCATCGCAGCAGGGCTGGTTGCCCTCGGTCGGCGCGAAGAGGCGGAGCCGTGGTTTCGTCGATGGGCGAGTACGGAATGGACGACCTGCCCTGCTCGCGCTTGCGGAGACGTCGGCTGGGCGAGCTTGCGGAGCCGTCGGCGAGACGCCGAGCGCGGCCGCTCGAGCACTATCGCGCGTGTCCTCCGGCTGTGGGAGGGCTGTGATCCGGAGCCTGCGGTCCCTGTTCGAGACGTGGTGTCCAGGCGGCTCGACAGTCTCGAGACACGGCTCTGACGCCCGCGACACTCGCTCGGTGGTGCCAGAGGGAAGGCGAGCGACACGCGGGACGCGCGCGTTCTTGAGCGAGTGCGGCTCCACTCCGGCCCTCACGCCGCCGCCTTCCTCACAGGGCGCTCGGATCGACGAGTTTAAGGGCGGCATAAGCGGTTCGTAACGACCGCGGGATACGATGGCTCCTCTTGCGGCGCGAGCGGCGAGCCCGAGGCTCGCCGGCTTCCGTCCGCAACCGCCCTGCAACCGGAGCCTCCATGACGCCACTGCACAGATCCTTCCTCGCTTCCGCACTCGTGCTGTCTGCCATGGCCGCCGCCGGCTGCGTCGAGCCGAGTCACGAGTCCGGTCATGTCGCATCGGCCGCAGACGACGATCGTGCCTGTCGTATCGTCGGTTGGGCAGATCGCTGCGGGTGGCTATCACACCTGTGCCCTGAAGACCGATGGCAGCGTGGTCTGCTGGGGGCGGAATTTCGCCCATCAGTCGACGCCGCCGGCTGGCCTGGTAGCGTGCAACTCAGTTCCAGGCGCCAACCACTCTTGCGCGGTCAAGGCTGATGGGACGGTCGCATGCTGGGGTGATGATCTTGAGGGCCAGAGTTCCGTTCCTCCCGGATTGCTCGCCGTCCAGGTCGGTGCGGGCGCGAATCACACTTGCGCAGTCACACAGGACGCCACCGTTGTCTGCTGGGGGGTCACGAATCCTGCGGACGACAAGGGACAGACGACCGTACCAGCTGGGCTGACCTCGGTCACGGAGGTCGCCGGGGGCGCGGATCACACTTGCGCACTGAAGACGGATGGTACCGTGGTCTGCTCGGGGAACCGATTTCAACGGCCAGCTGCAGATTCCGGGCGGCCTGATTGCCACGCAGCTCAGCGGCTCCCGGCGCCTTCACACATGCGCCCTTCAACCAAGTGGCGCGCCGGCCTGTTGGGGATACGGGCCACTGGCGGCGACGCCTCCGGGAATTGTGGCCAGCCAGATCAGCGCGGGCGGAACACACACTTGTGCCGTTCGACTGGACGCGACCGTGACCTGTTGGGGCTTCTCACGGCCAGCCGTTGCCCGAAGCTCAAGCCGATTTCGGCCAAGACAATAGTCCCCGCGGGGCTCGCCTCAGTTGTGCAGGTCAGCAGTGGTGGCTTTCACACCTGTGCACTGAAGTCTGACGGCACCGTGGTCTGCTCGGGGACTCAACGACACGAACGAAACCGACGTCCCACCCGGCCTGAACTTGATCGCCACACAGCCCCAGTCCATCACCTTCACCTCGTCGCCCCCGGCTTCCCTAATCTACGGCGGCAGCTACGCCGTCACCGCAACGGGCGGCGCCTCCGGAAACCCCGTGACCTTCAGCACGCTCACGTCAGGGACGTGCACCGTAGCTGGCGGCATCGTCAGCTTCATCGCGACGGGAACATGCACCGTCGCCGCGGATCAGGGTGGAAGCACCGGCTACTTCTCCGCGCCACAAGTGACGCAGAGCATGACGATTGCCAAGGCACCGCAGGTACTTGCCTTCACGTCGACGCCGCCCGACCCAGCGATACTCGGCGGCGCCTACGCCGTATCGGCCAACTCGTCGATCGGCGCCGTCGTCAGCTTCACGTCGTCCGGCACGTGTTCGGCAGTCGGCACGAGCGTCCAGCTCTCCGCTGTCGGCTCGTGCGTCGTGACAGCGCACGCGGCAGGAAATGACAACTACCTCGATGCCAACGGTCCGGCCCAGACCTTTTCGATCGTCTTCGGATTCGTCAGTAGCGGGTCACCGACGTTCGCCCAGACCCTCGGCAACTCGGCCAATTCCGGCCAGACGGTGCAGATCACGTTCGGCTTGGACGGAAACCAGGGGCTCGCTATCCTGGTCGCTGGCTCGCCTAGCTCTGTCCAGATAAGCTGCAGCCTGCTGGACACGGTCGGTGAATACGTGGCGGCGGTCCAGCCTGGCAGCAGCGAACTCTCCTACAACGCCAGCCAGGACGAGTACCACTACCTCTGGAAGACGCAGAAAGATTGGGCGGGTACGTGCCGGCAGTTCGTGCTGACGCTCATCGATGGCACAGTGCATCGCGCGAACTTCGCGTTCGTGAAGTAAGGACGTGCAACCAATCCGAACGCAGGCGGCCACCCCCTCACGGGGGTGGCCGCTCGTCGTTACAGCCACTTGAGAGTCAGCCACCTCGCGCCACCCTGCCGCGTCGCCGCCGCGACGTCCTCGACCACGCGTGCGAGGTCGCCGAGGGCCACGGACTCGGAATCCTCCCGCGATCGCGACTGCTATTCCCCGCCCCGCGCCGGATCCTTGTGCACCTCCAGCGTCGACGTGAGCGACTGACCACCCACCGAGAGCTTCACCGACGTACGCGCCCGGCGGCACCAGCGGCGTCGCGTTTCCGCGACCTCCACCACCACCGCCCGCCACCGCCAGCCCCGCGCCACGCCCGCGTCCCGCGCCTGATGAGTCGCGCGGTGCCGAGCGCAGGTTCCACCAGACCCTGTTGAGTCCCGCCGCCGCCGGCCCGGCAATCGTGCGCACGGTGTCCCCCTTCTCGTTCACGAACGCGAAACGGGCGCTGTCGCCGGCCGCTCCCTTCAGGTAGTACGTGATCGCCGCCCCGTACGGCGGGTTGCGTCCCGCATTGGCCGGCGTGTCGAACTCGGTGGCGAAGCTCTCGGACGATGTCGGCGGCCGCAGCTCGTATTCGTACGCCGGCCGCGGATCGAACAGGTACGACGGCATGCCGAGTACCTCGGGGGTGAGCTGCTGCAGCGGCGCGATGTCGTCGAGGATCCAGAAGCCGCGCCCCCAGGCGGCCACCACCAGGTCGTCGAAGTCGGGCTGCACCACCATCCACGCGATCGGCGTGTGCGGGAGGTTGTTCTGCAGCGGGAGCCAGTGCGCCCCGTCATCCACCGTCACGTACAATCCGTTCTCGGTGCCGAGGTAGAGCATGCCGGCGCGCCGCGGATCCTCGCGCACCACGCGTGCATACGAGAAGACATCCTGCGGAATGCCGTCGCCGATCGACTTCCAGGTGCGACCGTAGTCCCTGGTGGCATACACGTGCGTGGCGTTGTCCACGGCGCGATGCCTGTCCACGGTCAGGTAGGCGCCTCCCGGCGTGTGCCGCGACGGCTCGACGCTGTTCACGTACCCCCAGGGCTCGAGCCCCGTGATGTTCGCGGTGACGTTCTCCCAGTGCCTTCCCCCGTCCCGTGTGACGGAAACGACTCCATCGTTGCTCCCCGTCCAGATGACACCGCGCTCGATCGGCGACTCGGCGATGGCAATCAGCGTACCCGGCACGTCCTGCGTCTCCGGCCAGAGTCCCGGCGGGATGACCTGCTTGCTCTTGTCGTTGCGGGTGAGGTCCGGCGAGATCTGCCGCCACGTCTCGCCGCCATCGTCGCTCTCGTGCACGAACTGGCTTCCGGCATAGACGCGGTGCGGGTCATGCGGCGACATCGCCAGCGGAATGGTCCAGTTGCGACGGAACGGGCGGTCCGCCACGGAACCGCCCCGGCCGCCTCCGCCACGTCCCGACGGCCAGGGTCCCGTGCCGAGTGTCAGCCCGGAACGCATATCGATGTGCTCGACGTTGTTCGAGCTGCTGGCCCAGACGATGTTGTCGTCGGCCTCGTCAGGCATCGCAAAGCCGCTCTCGGCGCCGATCGTCCAGACCCAGAAGTCCGCCGGGATGATCCCGGTGCCGTCGGGCAGCGAGGGCACGCCGCTGCTCTGGATCAGGCTGTTGCTCGGCCCGCGATAGGACGGGCCGTCCTGCCGGCTGCCATAGACGTTGTACGGGTTCCGTCGGTCGACGGCCACGCGATTCACCTGCGCGTTCGGAAGGTTGACGTGGAACCACGACGTCCCGTGGTCGGTCGAGATGTTCACGTAGCGGTCGTTGGCCACCACGATGCGGTTGGCATTGGTGGGGTCGAACCAGATGTCGTGGTGGTCCGGGAAGTTCTCCGGGATGATCGTCGTGGTCTTCCCACCGTCGGTCGAGTGATAGAAGGCCTGGGCGAGGAAGTAGACGTCGTCGGGATTGTCGGGCGACACGCCGAGGCGCCCGAAATACCGCGCGCGCCTGTTGATCGCCTCGTCCTTGCTGGCCACGACCCAGTTCGCGCCGCCGTCGTCCGAGCGCCAGAGGTTGCCCTGGTCGGCCGTCTCCATGAGCGCATAGACCCGGCGCGTATCGCTCGGCGCAATGCCGATCGTTATGCGGCCGAGGGGCGCGTGCGGCAGCCCGTGCCCCTCGAGGCGCCGCCAGGTGGTGCCGCCGTCGCGCGACATGTAGATGCCGCTGCCGGGCCCGCCGTTCTCGCTGTACCACGGATGGATGACGAGCTGCCACGTGGCCGCAAAGACGACCTGCGGGTTCTTCGGGTCGACAATGACATCGATCGCCCCGGTATTCTCGTCGACGAAGAGCACCCGCTTCCACGTCGCGCCCCCGTCGGTGGTACGAAAGACGCCGCGCTCCTGCTGCGGGCCGTAGCAGTGGCCCATGGCGGCGACGAAGACGGTGTTGGCGTTGCGCGGATCGATGACGACGCGGCCGATGCGCCCGGTCTTGTCGAGCCCCATGTGCCGCCAGGTCTTCCCGGCGTCGGTCGACCGGTAGACACCGTTGCCGATCTCGACGTTCGGGCGGATGTTGGGATCGCCGGTGCCCGCCCACACCACCGACGGATTCGTGCGCGAGACCGCGAGCGCACCGATCGACGCCACCGGCTGTCCATCGAAGACCGGCCGCCAGTGCAGTCCGCCGTCCTCGCTCCTGAAGATCCCGCCCGATGGCGTGCCCGCGTACAGGACGCGTGGGTCGCCCGCCACGCCAGCGACGGCATTCACCCGATTCCCGGGGGGCCCGATGTACCGGAAGGGCAGCGATCGGTAGACGTCGGGGGTGAGTTGCTGGGCGACGGCCCGTGCGGGTATCGCCGCCGCAACGGCGACCGCGAGGAATGCCAGGACGTGCGCGCGCTGACCGGCCATGACCGCCCTCCGAAGCGGTGGAGGGCAGGAAGTTCGCGTCCGGGGTGACGAGCCGCCAGCGGCGCCGCGGCCACCGTGAGATACGTATTGCGCCCCTCGCCCGCCGACGCGATTCTCCCGGCGTCCAACCCAACCGGCCCCCGATGAAACACGTCGCCCTGCTCCGCGCCATCAACCTGCCGGGCACCAACAGGCTCTCGATGGCCGACCTTCGCGCCTGGATGTCGGGCCTTGGCTACGCCGGCGCGCAGACACTGCTGCAGACGGGCAACGTCATCTTCGACGGGGGCACTGTCGCGCCCTCCCGGCTCGAGAGCCGATTGGAGCGGGAGTCAGCAGGGCGACTGAAGCTGCCGACCGAGTTCTTCGTCCGCAGCGGGCGCGAGTGGGCGACCCTCGTGGACGCGAACCCGTTTCCGGAGGCCGCGAAGTCCGACCCGGCGCGCCTGGTGGTGTTCTTCCTCAGGGTCGCGCCCACCGCAGGCGCGGTGACGTCCCTGCAACGGAAGATCACGGGACGCGAACTGGTGCGCGCCGTGGGTCGCCAGGCCTACATCATCTATCCCGATGGGCAGGGCCGATCGCGCCTCACGAATGCGCTCATCGAGCGTTCGCTCGGCAGCCGCGGAACCGCGCGCAACTGGAACACGGTAACCAAGCTCGCCGCGCTGCTCGGCGCCTGACGAGCGCCGCCGGTCCGGCGCTAAGCCTTCGGCTCTTCCTTTTCGATGACCAGCGTGTAGTGGGCTGCCAGCGCCGCGATGGCGCCGACGGCCACCCAGACGGGGATCAGCACGGCGCCAACGACACCGACCGTCAGCGGGATCTCGAGCAACGTATTGCCGGCCTCGTTCTTGATCGTGATGCGGCGGACGTTCCCCTCGTGGACGATCTCCTTGATGCGCTTGAGCAGGCCCTCACCGGTGATCTTCTGTTCTTCGGTGGACATGGTGGTCTCGGTTGTCGGCAGGTCGGACGTCATGGGAGCCTCGCGGGTCGGCGGGACGGCGCCGGGGCGCCGTCGAACCGCGCCCCGACACCCTCCCATTCTACGCCGGCCGTGACGCATTGGTGTCAGGCCAAATGCGCACCCCGGTGCGGCACTCGGACGACCCGGCGGCGGTGACGTCGTGGCGACGTGGCTGCCGAGCGTTGAATCCGCCACGCGGCGTCGCGTGGCGCAGGCGCGGCCGATGCCGGCCTCAGGCCTTGCTGAACGTCACTGTCACCGGCGTCGAGTTGATACTCCCCGACCACGTCATGGTGTTACCCGAGATGGCATACGTGAACGTTGCCGAGTCACTCGTCCCCGGATCGATCGTCAGGGAGCTTCCGCTGGTGCTGTAGGAACCAGTCTGATCACACGTTTCACCGAGCGTGTTGCTGCACGCCGTGATCAGGTCATTCTCGAAATGCAGCGTGTAGGTGTTGGCATTGGTCAGCGTGAGTGTCACATGCATTCCTGCATTGATCTGGTCCACGCCGTTGACGTTGAAGCTGGTCGCGTTCCAGGTGGCGACGAGGGGATCCACCGCGGGCGCCGAGCTGTCGCTCGACGACGAGCAGGCGGTGGCGAGGCCGAAGAGAAGCAGGGCGACAAGGCGCGAGGGACCTGTCACGCGGGAGCGAGCGGGCATACGACCCTCCGGGTCTGGGGACGCGGGTGGAGTCGGCGACTGCCGAGGTGGGGTGACGTGATTCCAAACTCCGCACGCGCTCGCTCGGCGTCAAGCGCTACGCCCGCGCGTTCAATGCCGTGCCAGCCTCGCGGCGCCGCGCTCCGCGGCCGGCTCGAGGATCGCCCACGTCTCGATGTCGCTGGCCGCGAACGCGTCTGGCGACCGGAGCTGCTCGTACAGCGCGGACGCTGCCGCCTTCTCGCCGAGGGAGGCGCGTGCGTCGGCTTCCAGCAGCGCCGTGAGCGCAAGGCTGCGGCCGTGGAACATCCCCGCGCGCGCCGCCGCCGCAAAGTTGGCCGCGGTGCGCATGTCGCCCCGGACGAATGCGGTCGCAGCATCAACGGTGAGGAGCGCCAGACGATCGCTTGGCAGGTCGCGGTCGCCGTCGCGTCGCACCAGCAGCCGTCGCGTGGCCGCGATCGTGACCGAGTCTCCCGCCCTGGCCGCGAGCTCGGCGACGTGCTCCGCCAGGCGCGCAATAGCGGGGGCCGACAGGTCCTCGGCTTCCACCCAGGCGAGGACCCGCCGAGCCGCGACACTCGCGGAGTCGTGCGACCCGCCGCGCTCGAGCGCCGCGCGCGCCTGCAGCCAGATTGCCCGTGGCGTGAACTGGTGCGAGGGCCAGAGTCGCTCGATGACAGGCAGGAGTGCGGCCGCGTCGCGCAGCCGGCCGCCGACAAGGAGGGCCGCGTGATGGTACGGAATGAGCGCGGGGTGGAGCGGGTCCCCGCCGCTGGCGGTGTCGGCATAGGCGGCGAGGGCCCGGGGCCAGTCGCGCGCCATGAGCGCCGTCTGGTACTCCGCCTGCCGCCGCAGCCACGCGAACGGCGGTGCCTGACGATTCGCGAAGGCGAGGGCGGCGGCGGTGTCGCCGGCCTCCAGCAGCGCGAACAGCCGGTTGGTGGCGCTCGAGGCGAAGCTGGTGGAATCCAGTCGCAGCGCCGAGTCGGCGGCGGCCGCCGCCTCGCGAAACCGGCCTAACGCGCGGTACGTCCAGGCCATGCCCTCGAGGGCCTGCCCGTCGTCGGAAAGGCGGCGTGCAGGCGCTCCCAGAGCACCAGCGCGCTGTCGGACTGGTCGGCGACGACCTGCTGGTAGCGTGCCTCCAGCTGCAGCCGCTCGCGCAACGGGAGCCGGTCGCGCAGCGCGAGGGCATCGGAGAGCTGCACCTCGCAGTCCCGCTGGTGGTCCACGAACCAGTCGAGGTCCCCGACGAGGTAATGGGCCATGGCGAAGGCGCTGTCCTGCGCCAGGGCCGCCTCACCGTAGCGCAACGCGGCATCCCTGTCGTTGCGGCGGAGCGCCGCACGCGCCCTGGCGTAGTCCTGCAGCGCCCCGAGCGACGACGTCATGACGCCCGGGAGCGGTGTCGCGTTGGAGCCGCGCCGCGCGCCCGACGCGCGACGCCGCAGCCGCTCGCCGATCCGCGCGATGGCCGGCACAGCCTGGTCCGCCGACACCGGATGCTCAGCGACCGTCATGACCGCCTCGTCAGTGCGCGGATCGAGAAAGCCGGCCACGATCTGCCAGCCGTTGCCCACTTTCACCGCCGAGCCGGTCACCGCGTAGGCGGCGCCGCGACGCAACGCGATCTCCGTCGCGACCGGTCCGTTGAGCGGCGTGTCGACGGGGCGCGACATCAGGCGCAGCGTCTCGCGCACCCGGGTCTCGCCGAGCACGCGGAGCGATGGATCGGCCTCGAGCCCCGCGCGCAGGGCCTCGCGCACGGCCAGCGTCAGGCTCGAGTCGGGCCCGGCAATCGCCCCCAGCACGATCAGCGTCGGCGCGCGGGGTGACGCCGCATCCCGATGGCGCGCCAGCAGCACGGCTCCGGTAGCGAGTACCAGAAGCAGTGACACGGTGAGAGACGCCGCGAACCGGCGCGGGGCCGCGTGACGTCCCGAGGGACGTGACGCGGTCTCCGCGCGCTCCGTGGGCGACGACGGGAGCGCGGGCCGGGGCCGAGGCGATGCGACAGGCTCCCGCCCATGGGCCGCGGACGCGAGAAGTGCCGTCCCCGTGGGTGGCGACGACGACGCCATGGCCCGGCGAAGCTCCTCTGCACGCGCGACGACCTGGGGATCGGGCGGCAGCTCGAGCTCGGAACGGAGCAGCGCCTCGTGGATCGCCGCCTGACGAATCGCGCCCGCACGGTCCCCCGCCCGCGCCAGCGCATCCATCAGCGCGAGCGTGACTGGAACGTCCAGCCGGTCCAGTGCGGCGCGTCGTTTCCACCAGGTGACCGCCGCCGCGTTGTCGTTCGCGTGCGCCGCGTCCGTGGCGAGCGTCTCCAGCGCGGTTGCGAAACGACCCGCGAGCCGGGCGCGCTCCTCCTCGCACCAACGATCGAATTCCGGCGCGTCTGCAAGGGAGAACCCGTCGAGAAACGGGCCGACGTACACGGCCACTGCCTTCTGGGCGTCACCGCGCTCGATCGCGCGCTCGAAGTCCTCGATGTCCGACGGAAGCAGGTCCGGGTCGACTCGCAGGTCGTCGGGTTCGCGGATGATCACGTCCGCGCCGAGCTCCTGCCGGACGGCGTAGACGAGCTGGGCCAGGGAGTGCCGCGCCACGTCGGGATCGCGATCCGGCCAGAAGCAGGCGAGGGCCTTCTCGCGCGAGGCGCCCCGCTGTCGATGCGCACAGAGGAAGGCGAGGAGCGCGAGGCGTCGCCGCGGCATTCCGCGGCGGCTCCCTCCACCCGCTACGTCCGCGAGCGACAAACCGCCAAAGGTCTTCAGTCGCGACACGTTGACGTCGAATGATCGAGCGCGATCCGGAGATGATTCGCGGTCCTATCATACCCGCCGATTGGTGCCCCAGCAAGCACCGTGACCGGGAGGACCGCGCATGCAATGCACGCTCGTGACGATGGCCTGGGCCGTGGCCCTAACGACATTCACACAATCGCTGCCGGCCCAGCGCGCCCCGGCGCGCGCCGCGGCGGGCCAAGCCGTGGCGCCGGAGCCGATGAAGGGAATCTGGGAGCCGGTGAGCTACGCGGAGGACGTCGAACTGAACGGTGTCTACTTCGTCACCGGCAACGAGGGATGGGCCACGGGCGGCAACGGCACCAGCGCCGGCGTCCTGCTCCACACGGTCGACGCTGGCGCCCACTGGGAGGTGGTGCTCGGCGATCCTGCCGGCAGCCAGCGTCCCTTCTATGAACCGCGATTCGTGGACCGCACCACGGGCTTCGTGGCGCAGAAGACCGGCGTCGGAGACCACCAGCTCCTCCGCACGGTGGACGGCAAGAACTGGACTGTGAGCGGCACGGTACCGCAGCACCACACCGACTACCGGTTCGTGTCGGCCACCGACGGCGTGGCGAGCACCGGACAGAGCATCGTCCGTACGACCGACGGCGGCCGCACCTGGAAGGACGTCTATGACTGCACGATGAAGATGCAGGTCCAGGGGCTCGCGCGCACCGTCCGCTGCCACGTGGATGCGTTCGCATTCCCCTCTCCGGCGGTGGGATATGCCATCGGCGGATCGAACGATGCGCGCGGCCTCTACGTCTTCCGCACCGGGGACGGCGGCGCGTCGTGGACCGGAGCGCTGGCGGTGCCCGGCGACGACGACGGCAGGGAGGGTCACCTGTTCTTCACGAGCGAGCAGGTGGGCTACGCCTGCACGGCAAAGGGAACGCTGTTCGGCACCAACGATGCCGGGGCCACGTGGACCGGCCTTCCCGGAGCCTCATGCGAGAGCAAGGCGCCCCTGCTGTTCGCCGATCCCGAGGTGGGATGGGCGTTCCGCTACCAGACGATGACGTTCACGACCAATGGTGGACGCCGCTGGCTGTCGCGAAAGGTCGCGCTTCCGGCGCCGGCCATCGCCCTGTCGCTCCCCCGCCGGGACCGCGCGTACGTCGTGGGGCCGCACGGAATGGTCTACCGCTACTCGGTGGTGCCGGCATCCACCGTGGCGGCGAACAGCCTGGCGGCGCCGCTCCTGCCCGGCATCGCGACGGCACTCGAGGCTGACGTCGCGCGGCTGTCCACCGGATTCGACTCGCTCGATGTGCTCGTGCAGTCGACGGCCACGCCGTCCCCGGCGGCTCCGTCCGCGCGCACCGCCGCCGGAGGCGTCGGGCAGTCGCCGTTCATCGCCAACTGCTGCGGCAAGTCGCTCGGGACGCTCGACCTCGTCATGCAGGCGGTGAGCGATAGCGTGCCCGTCTTCGTGAGTCGCTACCGCAACGTGAACCTGCTGCGACAGGGGCTGCGGACGGCCGAGGCGCTTCCGTCGCTCTCGGACAGCCTCCGCACCGCCTTCCGGTCGTTCCGCAGCGCGACGGACCGGCCATCGGCCCGGACGGCCCTGTCCGGCGTCAAGCACACGCTCGCGAGCATGAAGGCCGCTGTCGACACCGCGATGCAGCGGCGACGTTAGGCACCCCCGGGGACACCGGCGTCCCCGCGGTTCATCGCCGCCGCCGCGCCTCTGGCGGGAGCGGTGGAGGGAGGAAGGCACCATGAGGAGCATCCCGGGCATCGTGGCGGCGCTGGCGCCGCCGGCCGCACCGGCCGCGGCCACGAAGCCGTGCGGATCTGCTGGCCGGATGCCTTCGTGCTGTCGCGGCACGAACGCCATCCAGTATCAGGCGTCATGGACGGGAAACGCCGCAGCGGCGGTGACGCCGCCCGGGGGTGGGGCGGCGCCGTGACGCGCCTGATCGCGTGGCTCGCGGTGCTGCCTGCAGTTGGCGGCACCGCGGGCCCCGTCTACCAAGCAGGAGCCGGCGCGCACGCGATCACCGCTCACACCCCGCGCGCCGACAGCATCGTTGTCGATCCCTGCAGCGTGGCCCCGGTCGACCAGCTCCGCTTCGTGGTGTCCGCCGGCCTGGGCCGGCTCTTTCCGCTGCGTGCCGCGCGCGACAACCACGCGGTGACGATGAGGTCACCGAGCGTCGTCAGCGCCAGCTGCCCCGCCCTGCGCGTCGACGTTGCGCTGAAGGTCCACGAAGAGGCCGCACCGCCCGGATCCGGCACTGCGATGGTGCCGTCGGCACGCGTCGAGACCCCGATGCGGGTCTCGGTGACGATGAAGCAGGCGACGCCCGGACGCGCAGGCGACGCGGACCAGCTTTCGTCGGCGTCGCTCTGCGTCCAGCGTGTCGACGCGCTGGCGCTGGGTCGTGAAGCCGCGCCGGCATGGCTCACGCCCGCCTGGATCCAGGCGTCGCTCGCGCGCTCCCCGCTGCGGCACGCCTGCTTCGACGTCACCTCGCTGGTCTACGTCTTCCTGCAGCGGGGAGGACGGCTGTCGCCGATACACTGAAGCGGCGGGATCCCTCGGTATTGGTACCGCGGAACGCTGGTCCCGCGTGCGTCCCGCGCATTAGGGTTGGAGAGTGTTTGGGCGCCGCCGCGCTGATGCGCGCCGCCTTTCTCCTTTTCCGACTCGACACTCCCGATGATCGCATTCCTGGGGATGGGACTTCTGGGCTCGAACTTCGTGCGGGCCCTGCGCCGTCGCGGCGAGGACGTACAGGTCTGGAACCGGACGCCGGAGAAGGCGCTGGCCCTCGAGGCCGACGGCGCCGCTGCGTTCGCCGATCCGTCCGAGGCCGCGCGCGGCGCCTCCCGGGTGCACCTTGCCCTCTCGGACGATGCCGCCGTGGACGACGTGCTCGAGCGCTGCCTGGGCGCACTGTCGCCGGACGTCACGATCGTCGATCACACGACGACGTCTCCGAGTGGAACAGCCGTGCGCGCCGCACGCTGGGCCGGCCGCGGGATCGCGTTCCAGCACGCCCCGGTGTTCATGGGTCCGCAGAACGCGCTCGAGGGCACCGGCTACATGCTGGCCTCGGGCGATCACGCGCAGTTCGACAGGCTTGCACCCGAGCTCCAGCGGATGACTGGAAAGCTCGTCTACGTCGGCCCGCAACCGGAGCGCGCCGCGGCAATCAAGTTGCTGGGCAACCTCTTCATCATGGCGATGACTGTCGGCCTCATGGACACCCTGGCGCTGGGCAGGGACCTCGGCGTGAGCCCTGCCGAGATCTCCTCGCTGTTCGAGTGGTTCAACCCGGGCACCTCCGTCCCCGGCAGGCTGCGTCGCGTGCTCGCCGCGGACTACGACAATCCCTCATGGACGCTGGCGATGGCACGCAAGGACGTGCGCCTGATCGAGGAGGAGGCCGCACGCGGCGATGCCCCGCTCATCGTCATTCCCGCCATCGCCGACGCCATGGACCGCCACATCGTAGACGGTGGAGCGCACAAGGACTGGACCGTCGTTGCGCGGCACGTGTTCACTGGTGTGTGACGCCCGGCGCGTCGTCCCCGCGCCGCGCCCCGTGCCCGCGCTCCGCACCCGCGCGTCTCACGCGGCGTTGGAGCGTGACCCGCCTGCCCGCCGCCAGCAGCCGTGACCGCCTCTCGCCGCGCCTATGGCTGCGCCAGAAGCAGGTCCCACAACTCGTAGTTCGCCGTCCAGCGCTGCTTCTCGTCCGCCGGCCGGATCTGTTCCACGTTCGTCCGCAGCCGGTACATCAGCGCCTTCATGCGATCGACGTCCGAGCGCGGCAGGTCTCCGGTCCGCCCGAGCCGCGCCTGCCAGAGGTCGACGTTGGCCTGCCACCGCTCCTTCTCGTCTGGAGCGGCAATGGTCGCCACGCTGGCCTTCATGGCGCCCATCAAGGCGGTCGCCCGCGACGCATCGATATCGGCAACCACGCCGTTGTGGTCGAGCAGCAGCGTCCAGAGGTCGGCGTTCGCCTGCCAGCGGTCCTTCTCGTCGCGCCGCGATATCCGCGCGACATTGGCGCGCATCGTGTCCAGGCGCGCCTGCAGCGTGGAGGTCGCCTGCAATGGGGCGCCCTGGGTGGGCGCAACGGGCGGGGAGAGCATCGACAGGCAGAGGGAAACCATCGCGAGCTTCATGGGACCTCCTTGTCGCTCTCGTGGACGGGTCCTGAGCGGCCGCAGTCCTCGGCGTCGGGTTACCGTGGGGACTGCGACGCCAATCCGCAGTAGGGATTTCGCCAGCTCGACTGTCCGAGATGCGCCGTCCCGGGGCGCTATCCGGCAGGCGCGACTCCCTGTGCCGCCGGTCGGGCTCCGTCCGCTGTTGGCACG
Source organism: uncultured Gemmatimonadaceae bacterium (assembly GCA_963761075.1). Classification (GTDB taxonomy): domain Bacteria; phylum Gemmatimonadota; class Gemmatimonadetes; order Gemmatimonadales; family Gemmatimonadaceae; genus CAVXFN01. The sequence continues at coordinate 2,461,550 of CAVXFN010000004.1, read as the reverse complement.
GCGATGCCCGACCCGCGTCCGATATCGGTCGACGACGCGACCACCGCGATCGGCTTCCTCCTCGTATGTCTAGCGCAAGACGACGAGAAGCCCGGCGAGCACGATCGCGATGCCCATGGCCGCCAGGGAGAGCTTCGCCCAGCGCCAGCTGAGAACATGTTGACGCCCCTGGTACACGGAACTCACGACCCCGCCGAGAACCACCAGCGCGAGCAGGTCCCACGAAGATTCCTGGCGCACGAACGAACGCCACGCCACGGACGCGAGCAGCCCGAAGGACTGTAGCAGGAACGCCCAACGATAGCTCGCGTTTTCGGTCGCGATGGTACGCTCGTCGCGCATCACGTCCTGGTGACTCATGGCCCGTCTCCGGTAAGAGTGAACAGCTCCTCGACCGACTTGCCGAGCCGACGCGCCAGAACGAATGCAAGCAGGGCGGATGGGACGTACTGCCCTGTCTCGATGGAGCTCACGGTCTGACGCGTGACTCCAGCACGCTGGGCGAGCTCGGTCTGTGAAAGTCCCCGCTCGGCGCGGGCGACTCGCAGGTTGTTCTCCAGTCGCGGTGAGGACATGGCTGGCTCCGGCTGCCTTCGGAAAGGTCGAGTGTGTGCATCGGGAGCCTAACGCACAGCGGAGCGAATGTCAAGTATACTTGGCAGATTGCCCGGTATACCTGCGTCACTATATGCGCTGAGTGAGACTGGCAATCTGCACTGCTACAATCGCTTACCTCACGTCACATGAAGTCACGCGCGAAGCTAGCCGCCGTCGGTCGACACCGTTGGCGCAACCGCCTCTGGCGACAGCACGATCATCTGCCCCCACATCATCGGCAGGTGCGTCGCCACGCTGCATTGGAACGTGAAGATCCCCGCCCGTCGCGCGACCCATGTCGCTGTCGACGTCGTGTTGCCGGCCAGCGGCTGGGCGAAATCACCGAGCACGAACGAGTGTACGTCGTCCTCGGGGTTCACGAATGTGAAGTGGACCGTGTCGCCTTCGACCACGGTGATGCTGCTCGGCGAGAATGCGTAGACCTCCTTCCCCTCGAGCGCGCCTCCGTTGGCGAATGCCGAGGCGAGAAACGGGTACAGGCCTTTTGCCTCCTTCACGAGCAGGGGCACGGTGGTGATGGTGACGTCGCGGACGCGCGGCATGTAGCGTTGCGCGGGGCGAGCGGGTGTCGCTGGAGCGCAGGAAGCCGCGATTCCGGCAACGGCAGCGACGAGAGCGACGGTTCGGACCGGCACGGGAGTACTCGCTGACGGGGTCGCGGCAACAATTGCTCCCGGCGCGCGGTGCGGCAACGGAGTTTGACGCCCGTGCGCATCGCCGGCGGATTCTGCCGAACGCTCAGACCGGCTTCCAGATCCCGATGACGTAGAGAATGGGGAGTATCACCGCCACCAGCGCGTCGCCGGCGATGAAGCCCGATGCCACCGGAATCGCGTAGCGTTCGGCGTTCCCCGGGTGCCGGCGCCTCCACACCCAGTCGACGAGGCCTCCCACGAAGATCGTCGCCACCGCATTGGCCGGCACCAGCATGCCGATGCCGATTCCCGTCGGCGACGGCACGAGTGGCCGCCACGACTTCTTCTGCTCGAGCACCGTGAAGGCGATACCGAGCACGGTGCCCACGAGGAGCGCGATCAGGGCACTGCGCGGAAGCTGCGAGAATCCCTGCGAGAGGATCTTGGCGAATCCCACCCAGCGCACCGACGTCGGGCTGCTGAGTTGTCCGCCCTCACCGATGCCGTACGTGTCCCGCAGCAGCGGGTAGATCAGCGCCAGTGCCATGGCACCGACGGGCACCGCCATCAGCTGCATGTACGTGAGCATCTTCGGCGTGGAGCCGATCATGTACCCGGTCTTGTAGTCCTGCATCAACCCCTCGGATTCCGCAGCCACGGAACCAGTGATGCCGCTGGAAACCATGCCGGCGCGCAGGTCCCCGGGGGCGAGCGCCCCGAAGATCGCCTGCATCACGTTCGTCATGGTGGAGATCGGCCCCCAGTTCGTCTCCCCCAGCACGCGCAGCGCCACCAGCATGAGCGGCACCGAGAGCACGATGGCCACCACCGAGTGCCAGACGGGGGTGCCCAGGATCGCCTTCTGCACCGCGACGAGGGCCGTCGACGAGAGCAGGCTCCCGATGATGATCCAGCGCATCGGGAAGTCGGTCGTGTTCACCGACGACGCGCGCAGGGTCTGGAAGGTCCGCAGCAGGACTCGCCACTTGAGGGCGAGCGCCGTCAGCCCTCCGGCCACGAGGAATCCGGTGGCGGGCCACATCACCCACAGCAGGATGTCCGACTTGGTCGCCGACCCGGAAAGCACGCCGGCGTTGGCGAGCAGCACCGGCGCGACGATCCACGATGCGATCATGCCAAGGAGCATGCTCGTGCAGATGCGAATGCCGATGATCATGCCCGACCCGATGCTCAGGAACGAGATGCCGAGCCCCACCCCGCCCACGCCCGAGAAGCGATTGAAGTTCATGCGGATGACGTCCGCGATCCAGGCGCGGCTCGTCGACAGCATGACGAAGCCCGATCCGAAGAGGGCGCCGACCATCGCGTAGGCGGAGCGCCTGGCCTGCTCCCCCTTGGAGTCGAGCAGGATCAGCGTCTCGCCGGCGGCCACGCCGTCCGGAAAGGCGAGGTTTTCGTCGACGATGAAGTGCTGGCGAAGGGGGACGGCCAGCAGGACACCGAGGATCCCGGCGACCGAGAGCCAGAGAAAGGTCTGCATCCCGGTCAGGTGGACGTTGAACGTGCTCCCGGGTTCGTCGGCCAGCATGTCGAAGGCCGCGAGCAGCCAGCAGAGGAACGAGATCTGCCCCGCTGTCGTTCCCGCCGTCTGGACGATGTTGTTCTCCCATCGGTTGTAGCTGCGGGAGAAGAGCCCCAGGGCGATGAATCCGAAGAAGGCCGAGACGACCGAGATGTTCGGGCCGAACCCGAACTTGAGAACCACATACGGATACGAGGCCCCGATCACGGCGGCCACGCCCAGCCCGACGATCACGGATCGTGGCGTCAGCTCGCGAATGTCGGGTGGTTTCTTCGGCGTGTCGGCGTCCACCTGGATTCTCCGTGTGATCGGCGGGCGCCACGACGACCCGCGGACGGGCGATAGCATACGGCCGAGGCGCTCGTCCAGCCAGCGCGATCGATGACGGAAGCCGGCGCGCTCTGGCGCATTGCGGGGTGTGACCGTCCCGCCCGCTCTGGTCCCCACGCCCCGGCAACCGGAACCACCGACAATGCGCCATCGCTTCGTCTCCTGCCCCGCGCCGCGCGATGCTGCTGGCCGCGCTCCCCGCGCTCGTCGCGCTTGGAGGGTGTTCATCGGGCGGCGGAGACTCCACGGGAGGCACCGGTCCACAGGGGGCCATCGCCCTCGCGCTCAGCCCTGCGAGCGGGTCCGTCCCGCAGGGAGGCTCGACGACCATCGGCATAACCGTCAGCCGGTCCGGGGGATTCAGCGGCACGGTGTCAATCACCGCGACGGGCGCGCCGTCGGGCACCACGGCGCAGGTCTCGGCCACCTCGACGGTCGGGACGGTCACCGCTGCCGTGATCACCGTGAACGTGTCCGGGCTCGGCGACTCCCGGAACGAGCACCATCACCGTGCACGCCACGGGCAGTGGGGTGTCCGAGGTCACGAAGACATTTTCGCTCACGGTAACCGCGGTGGCCTCCGGCTCCTTCGGCCTTTCGCTGTCGCCGGCGCAGCTTTCAGTGGCGCAGGGCGCGAACGGCAGCACGCAGGTTTCCATCGTCCGCTCGAACTTCACTGGGGCCGTGGCGCTGTCCGCGACTGGCGCGCCAGGCGGCGTCACGGCGACGTTCAGTCCACAGTCGGTCACCGGCGCGACGTCCACGCTCACGATCGCCGTCGGCGTCTCGGTCGTCGCCCAGCAATACACGATCACGGTTCACGGCGCGGCCACCGGCGCGGCCGACCAGACCGCGACGCTGACGCTGACGGTCACGTCGACCGGCTCGAGCGGCGGATTTTCGCTGTCGGCCACTGGTTCGCCGATCGCGATCTCGCAGGGCGGCAACGGTCAGGCCACCGTGAACATCACCCGCACCGGCGGATTCAGCGGCGCGGTTGCGCTCGCGGTCGAGGGTGCGCCGGCGGGACTTGCCGCGTCGGTCAACCCGGCAAGCACGACGGGTGGTTCGTCGACGCTGTCGGTCGTGGCGTCAGCGTCGCTCGCCGCCAGCAGCTACACGCTCACGGTTCGTGGCACGGCGACAGGTCTCGCCGACCAGACGACGACCGTCACGTCATCGTCTCGGCGTCGGGCGGAAGCGGGAATGTCACGCTCGACTTCACCTCGTGCAGCACCGACACGCGCGCGCGCTGGGTGGCGTACCAGGACGGCGCCGGCGACCTGGACGCAGCTCGCCGGCGCGAGCGATGTCTATCACTTCACGATCACGGCGGCCACCGGCGGCTTCGCCTATGTCACGCAGCCGCAGCTCAGCTCCTCCACCACGCTGGCGGTCCAGTTCATGTCGCGCGCCGAGATGAGCGCGGCACCCATCCTCTTCTGCCAGCCCGGTCCGATCAAGTTCGTGAACGGCACCATCGCCAACGTCGGGGCGGCCCAGATCGTGAATATCTCCATGGGTGGCGCGTTCACCCTCGCCGTGGGTGCGATACCGAACTTCGCCCTTCCCGGCGTGGCAGACGGTGCCCACGACCTCGTCGCCTACCTGTACGGCGGCGCGCCATCCGCGACCGACAAGATGATCATCCGCCGCGACCAGAATGTGGCCACCAACGGCTCGCTTGCCGCGCTCGACTTCGGCGGCGCCGAAGCCTTCACCCCTGCCAGCGCGTCGATCTCGGTGTCCGGTCTCGTGGCCGGCGACGGGATGGTCAGCACCACGTCGTACCTGACCGGCGCGAGCTGCGACGCCGGAACGCTGTACCAGCAGTTCCCCTTCGCGTCGCCTTTCACGGTGTACGGCGTGCCGGCGGGCCAGCAGCGTGCCGGCGACTTCCATTCCGTCCTGGTGACGGCCGCTGGAGCGAACTCGAATCACAGCGCGCAACTCAGCTTCCACACGCTCGGAAGCAAGGCCGTTGTACTGCCGGCCCCGCTCGCCAGCGTCAATGTCCAGGTGGTGAACGCGGGCTACAAGCGCCTGATCGCCACGTTCGGTCTCGCCGCCGACTACAACTCCGGCGCCAGTCTCTACTACATCCCCAAGACGGGCGTCCCGCATCCAGTCACCATCTCGGCGACCGCCGCCTACATCGGCTCGTCGAGCGCCACGCTGGCGATGCCCGACTTCACGGGGGTCGCCGGCTGGAGCGATGTCTGGGCCGCGGGCGTCGGCATCGGGACGAACTACACGATCTCGGCGGTCGGCAGCAACGCGGGCACGATGTGCCAGGAGGGAGCACGCCGCGTGACAGCAACGGTCACCGGTTCGAACTGATCACGCCCCGCACGCAGCACGGCGGCGGCGATCCGGCCTCCGCCGTGCCGCGGGCGGCACGTGGCAACGACAACGTGCCGGTGACGTGTCGAATCCTCGAGTGGCGACGAGACGGCTCGTCACCGACGTATTGCGTGAGGCTCCCGGCACCGGTTTGAATTGGGAAGCGAGCGACGCCGCCATGCCGACAACGAACGAGCCGCGCCCGTGCCCCTTCCCTCGACCGACCGAACCATGAGATCGAACCGTGTCTTCTGGCTGTCCACGCTCGTGGTGCTCGCCGCGGGCGGTGCGCCCCGGCCGGCATCGGCCCAGCAGGCGAGCAGCGGCAGCGGAGTCATCAACATCCCGTTCGAACGCATGACGCTTCCGAACGGCCTCAACGTGATTCTCGCGCCCGACCACACGACGCCGCAGGTGGCCGTGGATGTCTGGTACCATGTCGGCTCGAAGAACGAACAGCCCGGTCATACGGGCTTCGCGCACATGTTCGAGCACGTGATGTTCACCGGCTCGGGACACGTGCCCTACGGCATGCACGATCGCCTCACCGAGGGCGTGGGCGGCTACAACAACGGCTCCACCACGAACGACAGGACCAACTACTACGAGGTGGTTCCCTCCAACTACCTGGAGAGCGCGCTCTGGCTGGAGTCCGATCGCATGGGGTTCCTGCTCGACAAGCTCGACGAGGCGAAGTTCATCGCCCAGCGCGACATCGTGCAGAACGAGCGTCGCCAGGGCACCGACAACCAGCCCTACGGACGCGCCTACGAGATCACCACGGCGGCGCTGTACCCGGAGTCGAACCCGTACTCATGGCCCGTGGTCGGCTACATGTCCGACCTGCAGAAGGCCACCGTCGACGACGTGAAGGAGTTCTTCCGGCTGTACTACGCACCCACCAACGCCACCATCGCGCTCGTCGGCGACTTCCAGCCGGCGCAGGCCAAGGCGTGGGTCACGAAGTATTTCGGCGGCCTGAAGCGCGGCGCGGCGATCACGCGGCCGAAGGTCGTCGCTCCCACGCTCGCGAGTGCAAAGCGCCTCGTCTACGAGGACCGCGTGCAGGTGCCGCGGCTGTACATCCGGTGGCCCGCCGTCGGTGAGGACCAGGACGACACCTACGCGCTGAGCTACCTCGGTGACATCCTCGCCGGCTCGCGCACGGCGCGCCTGACCAAGGCCATGGTGTACGACAAGCAGTCGGCGACGAGCGTCAGCGCGTTCAGCGACGCCAACGAGAACTCCGGCGACTTCTTCGTCATCATGACGCCGCGGCCCGAACACACGCTCGCCGGGCTGGAGGCCACGGCCGACTCGATCATCGACCGCCTCAAGCGCGACGGCCCGACGGCGGACGAGATGGCGCGCTCGGCGGCGGGCCTGCGATTCCAGTTTGTGTCGTCGCTCGAGTCCAACCTCGGGAAGGCCGAGATCCTCAACAGCGGACTCGTCTTCCACGGGGACGCCGCGCACTACCGCATGGAGTACGACCGGATGAGGGCCGTCACGGCGGACGACGTGAAGCGCGTCGCCAGGAAGTACCTCGGCGCCGGGCGAGTGGTTCTCAGCGTCGTACCGCTCGGCAGCGTCAACCTGGCCTCGATGCCCCAGTCCAGCATGAAGGTGACCGTCTCGCCTGACGGCGGACACTACATCATGGAGCCCCGCTGATGCGCACTCTTCTTCGCACCCGGACGGCGCGCGTCCTGGCGGTCCTCTCGGCCGCCGCCCTGGGCACGTCACCCCTCGCCGCGCAGCGACAGGCGCTGGACCGCGATGTCCCGCCCACTCCCGGACCGGCACCCGTGCTGCACGTGCCCACGTGGACCACGACGAAGCTGGCCAACGGCGCTGAGCTCGTGGTGTCGCAGAAGCACGACCTTCCGCTCGTCTCGTTCACGATCAACTTCGTGGGCGGCGCCGACAACTATGAGCCGGCGGACAAGGTGGGCGAGGCGTCGTTCACCGCGCAGATGCTCAGCGAGGGGACGACGACCCGCAGCGCCGAGCAGCTCTCCGACGCCCAGCAACTCCTCGGGACGTCGATCTTCGCAAGCGTCGGGGGCGAGGCCGGCAGCATGCGCTTCACGTCGCTCAAGGACAAGTTCGAGCCCGCGCTCGGGCTGCTCGCCGACATGCTGCTGCACCCGACGTTTCCCGCGGAGGCGCTCGAACGGCTCCGCGGCCGCACGCTCGTGAGCCTCAAGCAGCAGCGCGACCAGCCCAACGCCATCGCGTCGAACGTCTTCGACAAGGTCCTCTACGGCGATGCCCACCCCTACGGCCGCGTCATGACCGAGGCCACGGTGGGGTCGATCACGCGCGACGACATCGTGGCCTTCCACCGGGAGTACTTCCGCCCCGGACGCGCGGTCATCACGGTCACCGGCGACGTCGACCCGGCGGTCGTGCGTTCGCAGGTCGAGAAGGCGCTGGGTGGCTGGCCCGCGGGCGGCGAGCGTCCCTCGTTTGCGTATCCGGCGGTTCCCGCGCCGTCCGCGCGCACGATCTACCTGGTGGACAAGCCCCAGGCGGCACAGTCGGTCTTCGCGATCGGGGAGCCCGGCCCCCCGCGCGACACGCCCGACTACTTCGCCATCGACGTCATGAACACGATCCTCGGCGGCCTCTTCCAGTCCCGGCTGAATCACGACATCCGGGAGGTGAAGGGCTACAGCTACGGGGTGCGCTCGAGCTTCGGCTTCGGGCGTGGCCCGGGGGCGTTCCGCGCCGGCGGTGGAATCGTGACCGCCAAGACCGACAGCGCGCTGATCGAGTTCATGAAGCACCTCCGCGGCGTGCAGGGGGGCATTCCCTTCACCGACGACGAACTCGAGCAGGGCAAGGCGTCACTGGTGCAGTCGCTGCCGCAGCGCTTCTCGTCGGTCAACAGCATCGCCGGGTCGATCTCGTCGATCTACACCCAGGACCTCCCGCGCACCTACTACCAGGACTTTGCCTCGAAGATCGACGCGGTGACGAAGGACGACCTCGTGCGGGTTGCGAAGAAGTACATCGACATCGATCACCTCGACATCGTCATCGTGGGCGACCGCGCGACAATCGAGTCCCCGCTCAAGGCGACAGGGATCGCACCCATCCAGATCCTTGGCATCGACGGCAAGCCCGTTATAGTCCCCTGAGGAGTCGCCGGCACGCCCGGTGACGCGGACCTCAACGGGCGGGGACCATGGACGAGAAGGTCGTTGTCATCACCGGGGCCAGCGGGGGCATCGGCGCCGCGCTGGCCGAGCGCCTTGCGGGCGACGGACACGCCGTGGTCCTCGTCGCCCGGAGGGCCGACGCCCTCGCCGCGGCCACCGGCCGATGCGGGGAGCGCGCACTGGCCGTCACCGCGGACGTGTCGCGGCGCGACGACGTGCAGCGCGTGGTGGTGCAGGCGCTCGCGCGATTCGGCCGCATCGACGTCTGGGTGAACAACGTGGGCCGCGGCATCACGCGCGTCCCGACGCAGCTCACCGACGAGGACATTGACAGCGTCATGCAGGTCAACGTGAAGTCCGCCATCTACGGCATGCAGGAGGTGCTGCCGCACTTCAAGGAGCGCGGCGCCGGACACGTGATCAACGTCTCGTCGATGCTGGGGCGCATCCCGTTCACGCCGTTCCGCTCCGCATACAACGGCGCGAAACACTTCCTGAACGCCATCACGGCGAACTTCCGCGCCGAGGTGCAGGCGACGCACCCGGGCATCCAGTTCTCGATCGTCTCGCCGCCGGTGGTGGCCACCGAGTTCGGGCGCAACGCCATGCACGGGGGACCCGACTCCCGCTCGCTGCCGAATCCACAGGACGTTGGCGAGGTGGCCGCGGTGATCGCGGACGTCATCGCCACGCGGCGCCCCGACGTGTACACGCGCGCGGGTTCCCGCGAGCGCGTCGTGGGCTACTACTCGTCGGTGGGGGAGGATCCGTAGCCGGCGCCCCGGCGCGCAGTCGGTCAAGGGCGCGACGAGCCCGCAGCCGCGGCCGCGAGCCCGGTGTCGACGGAGCGGCGGCGCCACCTGGGGCCGGCCGTCAGCAGGCTGAACCGCCAGAATCGCTCGCCATCGTCGGATCGGTCAGGCGGTGCGCTCGCACATGGAACACGCGTTCGAGCAGCGCCCCGGAGATGTCCTCGGCGTCGTCGCACTCCTGTGCCAGATGCCCGGACTCCAGCACGAAGAAGCTGTCGCCGTAATGCAGCGCCACGTTCAGGTCGTGCAGGATCGCGACCACCGTACACCGCACACCGAGCAGCGCGCGGGCCACATCGAGCAGGTGCAGCTGGTAGTGCACGTCCAGGTTCGAGGTCGGCTCGTCGAGGAACAGGTACTTCGCCTCGGCCGCGTTGTCGAAGTTCCAGATCTGCGCCATGACCCGGGCGAGCTGCACCTTCTGCTGCTCTCCGCCGGACAACGTCGGGTAGGCCTGATGCCGCTTGTCGGTCATCTCCACGAGCTCGAGCGCGCGGGCCACGATGTCGCGATCACCTTCCGACGGCGCGCGACGGTAGTGCGGGTAGCGTCCCATCATCACGACCTCCTCCACCGTGAGCGGGAACGCCAGTTCCACGTGCTGCGAAAGGACTGCGCGCACGCGGGCGAGCGCGTCACTGTCGTACGAGCGTACCGCCCGCTCGCCGTAGCGCACCTGCCCTCGGGTCGGCTCGAGCAGGCCGGTGGCGAGCTTGAGGAGCGTCGTCTTCCCCGCCCCATTGGGTCCGAGGATGACGTTGAAGCGCTCCGGCCGGAACCGGAGGCTGATCGAATCCAGGATGCGCGTGCCCCCGGCTTCGAAGCTCACGTCCTGCAGCTCAACCATAGAACGCGGCCCCTCCCCGCCGTTGCTGCCGCAGCAGGATGAGCAGGAACACGGGGGCACCGATCACCGCGGTGATGATGCCGATGGGCAACTCGGCCGGCGGGATGATGACGCGGGCCACGATGTCGATGGCCTCCATCAGCACGGCGCCGAGCAGCGCCGACGCCGGCAGCAGGAAGGTGTAGTCGGCCGATTTCAGCAGGCGGAGCATGTGCGGCACGACCAGCCCGATGAACGCAATCACGCCGACCATGGCGGTGTCCACCGCGACCATCACCGTGTTGAGGATGATGAGCCGGAGGATGAGGCGGCGCGGGTCGACGCCGAGATAGGCCGCCTCGTCCTCGCCGAGCATCAGCGCGTTGAGTGACTTGCCGTGCCGCAGGGCCCAGGCGGCGCACACGACGAAGATCGCCGCCACCATGATCACGCCGCGCCAGTCCGCCGTGGTGAACGTCCCGAGGTTCCAGAACGTGATGTTCCGGGCCTGCGGGTCGCGCGCGATGTACGAGAGAAAGCCGGTCCCCGCACTGCAGACGGCGTTGACGGCGATGCCCGCCAGCAGCAGCGTGAACACGTTCACCTTGCCGAAGCTCGTCGACACCCGGTAGACGAGCATCGTCGCGCCGAACGCGCCGGCGAAGGCCAGCAGCGGGACTGCGAGCGACCCAAGCGCGCTGAAGGCCAGCGCGGTCGTGCCGCCGAAGACGAACACGACCGCGGCGCCGAGTGCGGCGCCGGCCGACGTCCCCGCCAGCCCGGGCTCGACGATCGGGTTGCGGAACAGCCCCTGCATCAACGTGCCCGACATTCCGAGCGTGGCACCCGTGAGCGCGGCGAGGAGCACCCGCGGGAGTCGCAGCCGCAGGAAGACGTTGCGTCCCAGTGCGTCGGCCGAGTCCAGCGGGATCCAGCCCGCGGCCTGCGCCAGGTACGACGCCATCTTCGCCGGCGTGAACGTGAATGCCCCGATGCCCGCCGACGCCACGAGCGCGCCGGCGAGGAGCACGGCGAGCAGCAGGTGAACCTGCGCGAAGGTGAGACGCTTCAGCATCTCACGTCGCGTTACGGCGTTGCATTCGTCGGGTGAAAGAAGCCCTCGAGTCGCCGGATCGCTTCGGGCGTGCGCGGTCCGAAGTACATCACGTCGGTCTCGTCGATGCGGAAGATCCGCATCGCCTTCCCGGCGGGCGTCAGGTTCACCCCCGGCATCTCCGCGAACTTCTCCGACGAGCCGTACCTGTCGAATCCGACGTCGGTCGCCACGATGATGTCGGGCGCGGCCTTCGCGATCAGCTCCGGCGTCAGGCGCATCATGCCACCGACGGAGTCGACGGCGTTTTCGGCGCCGGCCCAGTGGAGGATCTGGTCGGCGATGCTGCCCCGCTTGAGTGCCAGGTAGTTGTTCGCGATCTGGCCGAAGTGGATGATGAGCACGCGCGGATGCGGCGTCCCGACCCACTTGAGTGTATCCTGGAGGACCACGGCCATCTCGCGGTTCCAGGCGGCGATCACGCTGTCGGCGGCCGCTTCACGATGGAAGCGCTGCGCGAGCGTCCGCATCATCGCCTGGGCACTGTCGGCGGTCCCGCCCGGCGGGATCGTGAGGATCGGAATGCCGACCTTCTCGAGCTGCTCCTTCACCGCCGCCGGCCCGTAGTTGCCGTCGGTGAGAAAGAGCGTCGGCCGGAGCGAGATGATACCCTCGGCGCTCAGTGCCCGGTGGTATCCGATCGAGGTGAGCTTCTGGATTTCGGGCGGATAGATCGAGGTCAGGTCGCGCCCCACCAGGACGTCTTGCGCCCCGATGGCATACATGAACTCGTTGATCTGCTTGGAGACGGAGACGACGCGCTCGGCCTGCCCCGAACGGTCGGCGTGATCCCCGAAGCGTCCGCAGGCCGCAATCGCGAGGAGGACCAGGGTTCGCGCGCTGGCGCGAAGGCGTTGGGTGCTCATGGGGTTGCATGGGTGACGGGTGCGGGATCGACACCAACATACGGCCGGTATCCGCCGCCCACATCACCCGACGGGCACTGGCACGGATGCGCTGGCCGGTCCGCGGTACACGGCGTTAGAATCGACAGGCGTTCACCCATCCGTTCCGGAGTCGTGACATGCGTCCAGGCCTGTCTTTTCTTGCCCGCTGCGGGCTCGTCGCGGCATTCGTCCCGGTGCTGCGCGCACAGGGCGTCGACCAGGCGCCCGACACCGCACTGTCGGACGTCACCGCGCTGGTGTCGCGTCTCGATCTCGCCCAGTACAAGGCCACGATCAAGGGCCTCACGCAGTTCGGCGATCGTCGTCAGGGCACCGAGCGCAATCGCAAGGCCGTGGACTGGATCGAAGCGCAGCTCCGCAGCTACGGCTGCTCCAACATCGAGCGCATCACGTACCAGTGGGAACCGCCACCGGCACGGGGACGTGGCGCGGGACAGGCGGCCGGGCGGCGCGGGGGCGGCGCCGGCGCCGCGCGCGGTGGCGCCGCCGGACGCGGGAGGGGCGGGCGCGCCCAGGGGGGCGGCGTCTATCGCGGCACGCGGGCGCGCACCGGCGTCAACAACGACTCGCTGGCGCAACCGGACCCGACACTGCGCGCCCTCGACACGCCGCCAACGGTGCCGGGCGAGCGCCAGGAGGTCTACTGCACGAAGGTCGGCACCACCCACCCCGACGAGATGTACATCGTCGGCGGGCACATGGACGGCATCGGCTGGGGGGAGGCCGCCAACGACGACGGCTCGGGCGCGGCCCTCGTTATGCAGCTGGCGCGCGTCTTCAGCAGCCCCGACGTCCAGACCGACCGGTCGATCCGCTTTGCGCTGTGGAACAACGAGGAGAGCGGCCTGAACGGCGCTCGCGCGTACGTCGAGCAGCGCGAACCGCTGGAGGGCAAGGAGAGTCCCGCGGGCTCCGGGAAATACCCGGAGCCACGGTGGCTGGGGATGATCCAGCACGACATGATGCTCTTTGACCACGGCATGCCGCATGCCGACGGCACCGTGAGCAAGGAGCAGCGCCCCGAGGCCGACGTGAACATCGAGTTCCAGTCCACCGCGAAGATGGCCGAGGGCGCGCAGAAGCTCGCCTGGTACTTCCACCATGCCAACGAGAAGTACGCGACGGATTACCCGGCACAGGTCGGGCCCCACATGACGAACACCGATTCCGACCCGTTCAAGGACATCATTCCGGCCATCAGCCTTCGCGAGAACGAGCGCGGAACGCAGGTCGGGGCCGGCTGGGACCCGCAGTGGCACCAGCCCACGGACGTCTTCTCCACCTACGGCGACAAGGACTTCCTGCTCGGCCTCAACGCAGCACAGACGACGCTTGGCGCCGTAGCCGAGTTGACGGGAGCGCGGATCAGGTAGCCGGCGCCAGAAGGCGTCACGAGCCACGAGAGGCGCACCGTCACGTTCCGAGGCCGTGGCGGCCTGAGTGAGTAGCCCCGGCAGGCCGGACGCGGTGGCCGTCGCGACGACGCCGGCGCCGTCATGGACGCCATCACGTTCGTGTCGGATCGGGCGAGATCCTGACCGGGGAGCGGTCGGATCGGGAGGTCGGCGCGAGCGGTCGTCCCAGCTCCGGTCCGGAGTGCCGGCATCCGCGCCCGGCGCGGCAACCCGGCCCCGGTCGCGGTGTCCGCTCGCGTGCCAAACCAGGCCGCGTTTCCCCCTCCGGGGCGGCAGCGCGGCCCCATCGCAGTGGCCCCTCGCGCGCCGAGCCAGGCCGCACGCCCCCTCCGGCAGGACCGCGCGCCCCCCCGGACTCCGCCAGTGCGGTCGCATCGGACTGGAATTCCGACAGGTGCGAACGTCCGATCCTGCCTGGCGCCGCGACGTCAAGCCGAGCCCAATTCACCGGTGTTCGCGCCATCTGGAGAGCCAGCCCAGCGGCGTCATCCTATGCCGGGGGATAACCTTAACAGATTATGAACACGAACGACCCCTCCGGCAGATTTGTAACACGGCATCGAAATTATCCCTTTCCAATCCGAGAATTGCGCTGCATTTTGTGCCTTCAGGGCGGGCGTTGCCTCGTCGCGAGGCATGGCGCCAGTCGCATCGTCCGCATCCCGCCAGACCCGGCGGCTGTGTGGACGGACACGAGTTAACGTGGGGAGGTGAGCGCCATGTACATAGGACCGGACTCGCTCATGCCGATCGCTTCGGCATTCGCCGCCGTCGCAGGCTTCGTGCTGATGTTCTGGCGCCGCCTGGTTGGAGCTGTTCGACACGTCACGCATCGAATCGGCGGGCTCGTGACGCGCCGCGGGAGCGAGCCCGCTGGCATCGACGGCCGTTGAGCCGGCGCGCCGTCGCGCAATACCGCTTTCCCGAACGTGACCGCGCTCGACCTTGTCGCAGGCGCGAGCCGGCCGTGGTTGTAGTCGTACACAGACCTTTCCCCTGATCGAGCGGATACACAGAGCGGGCCGCGACTTGTAGGGCTCGATCGGGCCGAGCGTCGCTTGACGCTCAACGAACACACCTCGACGGTGGCGACCCCACCGAAGACGGGTCTTTTCCGCGCGGCCGAACCTCTCGAGCCGCGGGGCATGGCAGTGTGTGAGGCGCGCGATAGGGTCGCGTGTCCGCGCGCCGGCGTGTCCTCGCATGGACGGCGGAAGTGCACCCATGACCAGGATCGAGCCACGCGAAGGAGTCCGGCTGGGGCGAGCCCTGGCGCTGGCGCTCTGGTTCGCGATCGGCACCGCCACCGTTCAGGTGGCTGTCGTCGCCACGCGCCACTACGTACTCGGTGAGTTCACGTGGGTGACCCGCGACTTCGTGTGGATGTCGCCCATCGCCTACGCGCCGTTCTTTCTGCTCATCGGCGGGGGAGCCTGGGTGCTGGGCCGCGCGTGGCGCGCCGCGTCGACCGCTCGCGCCCAGCTGTTCGCCATGACCTTCTTCGCGGCGAGCTGCCTGTTGTTGCTCCTGCCGCAGCTCTGGGGCCCCGCGCGAATGATCCTGGCCCTCGGGGTCGCCATTCAGCTCTCGCACGTCCTCGCCGCCCGCTTCGACCGATGGTGGCGCACGATGCGGCTCGGCGGCGTCGCCTGCGCCGGGGCGCTGTCCGCCGTCGGCCTCGCCTCCCACGTCCTCGCCGTACACCGCGAGGCGCAATGGCTGGCGACGACTCCCCCGCCGGCTGGCGACGCCCCGAACGTGCTCATCGTGATTCTCGACACGGTGCGCGCCATGAGCATGGGGCTCTACGGTGCGCCGCGTTCCAATACGCCGACGCTCGAGGCACTGGCACGCCAGGGCGCGCTGTTCGAACACGCGCACGCTGCCGCGCCGTGGACGCTGCCCTCCCACGCGTCGCTGCTCACCGGCCGGTATCCACACGAGCTGTCCGCGAACTACCTCGTGCCGCTCGATGGCTCGGCGCCGATGCTGGGCGAGATTCTCGAGCGCCACGGTTATGCCACCGGCGCCGTGGTGGCGAACCTCCACTATGCGGGGTGGGAGTCGGGCCTCGGTCGCGGGTTCCTGCACTTCGACGACTCCGACGTCTCCCTGCGACAGGTCCTGATGAACGCGCTCGTCCTCCAGACCGACCTGGCGCGGGGCGTGCTGCAGGGCGTGCGGCACCGGTCTCCCGTCGAGGTCCTTCGGGCGCTGGCGCACTGGCAGTGGTCGTCGGACAGCCGTTACCTCGGGTACGCCCGTCGCAGTGCGCCCACCGTGAACAACCGCTTCCTGTCGTGGGTGGACGGCCTCCACGGCCGTCCCTTCATGGCCCTGCTCAACTACTTTGACGCGCACGCGCCGTATCGCCCCGGGATGACGTTCGCCGGGACGTACGACTCCAGCGGCGTGCACCGGGACGTGGATGCGTACGAGGAATCCATCGCCTTTCTCGATGGGCAGCTCGGGGCGCTGTTCCAGTCGCTCCGGGATCGCGGCCTGCTCGACAACACCATCGTCGTCGTGGCCTCTGACCACGGCGAGCAGTTCGGCGGCCACGGACTCTGGGACCACGGCAACAGCGTCTATCCGCAGGTCGCATGGATCCCGTTGATCCTCCGCTACCCGGCGCGGGTGCCGCCCGGCGTGCGCGTCCGGACGGCCGTGAGCCTGTGCGACGTATCAGCCACCGTGCTCGAGCTGCTGGGCGCCCACGACACGCTCGGGCACTGTCCGTCGATGATGCCCATCGTCGCCGGCGAGCGGGCCACGCGAGCCGAACCGGTCATCGTCGAGCGCGCGCTGCAGCCGCGCCTGCCCGGCCAGTATGCGAACTACGAGCGCGCGATCGTGAACGACTCGCTCTACTACGTGCGCCGCTGGAACGGCGACGACGAGCTGTATCGCAGCCGTCGCGACCCCCGGGCCCTGCACGACCTCTGGGCGGAACTCGGGCATTCGGCCGATGTCGCGCACCTGCGCATCCGGGCGGCGCAGCTCGCGCAGGCGCGATAGGCGCGCGCCTGCGGCCGTGGCGTCAGAGGTAGCCCAGCGCGGCGAGCCGGCGGCGCAGCTCGGCCTCCTGTGCGCTCTGTCCCCCCGAGAGCGGTGGCGGTATGAGATCCATCATCTCGAGCGCGTGGGTCACCCGCCAGACGGCGTCGGCGACGCTCTCGCGGTCCGAGTGGACGTGCACCTCCGGCTGCAGGGGCGCCTCGTACGGTGCATTCACCCCGGTGAAGAAACCGAATTCCCCCCGGCGGGCTCGCTCGTACTTGCCCTCGGGGTCGCGTGATTCGGCCACGGCGACAGGACAGTCGACGAACACCTCGACGAAGTTCGTCACGTTGTGCCGGACTTCGTCGCGCGTCTCGCGATACGGCGACACCGCCACGCAGAGCGTGATCACGCCATTGCGCGAGAGGAGCTTGGCCACGTAGCCCATCCGGCGCACGTGCTCCTCGCGCTCCGCCCGGGAGAAGCCCAGCCCTCGGGAGAGACTCTCGCGAACCTCACGGCCGTCGAGAAGCTCGGTGGGCAGCCCCCGGGAGATCAACTCGGCGTTCACCGCGCGCGCGATCGTCGACTTGCCCGACGAGGGCAGTCCGGTGAACCAGACGACGGCGCCGGGAAGCGCGCGCGGTACGGGTCCGGGCGCGCTCACAGAACCCCGACGATCGGCCACCAGAACCTGATGACGAGCAGCAGCAGCGCGATCGACGCCGCGGTCATCACAAGTCCGGCGCTCAGGAAGTGCCGCGGACGCAGGTAGCCGCTCGCGAAGATGATCGTGTTGGGTGCTGTACTCATGGGAAACATGAAGTCGAGTCCGGCCCCGAATGACGTGGCGAACGTGAGCGCGACGGGGGAGACTCCGGAATGAGAACCGATCGCGAACGAGAGCGGAAGCACGACGGTCAGCGCCGCCGCGTTGCTCACGAATTCCGACAGTACCAGCGCCACGAGCGCCGTGCCCGCTACCGTGACGAACGGCGAGATCGCGCCGTGGCGCACGATCGGCATCAGGATCCACGCCGCCGCACCGGAACGCTCCAGCGCCGACCCCAGGGCGATCGCCCCGCCGTACATCAGGATGATGTTCCAGTACACATGTCGCTCGACCTGCTGCCAGGTGGCCACGCGGAAGACGAAGACCGCCGCGGCGCCGAGCAACGAGATGACCGCCAGGTCGACGCGTCGCTCACCGAGGAAGACCCAGGCCGCGACCGTAAGAAGCAGGATGCCCAGCGTCCGGTACTCCCGGCCGCGCATCGGGCCCAGGGTCGCCACGGAATGCTCGAGCACCTGCCTCGCCGTGGTGAACTCCACGCGCTCGCGCGGAATCGTGAGACGGAGCGCGAACGGCGTGACCGCGAGCCCCAGCACGACCAGGGGCGCCGCGGCAAGCATCCACTGCGAGAAGCTGATACTCTCGCCGTAGCGCTGCAGCATGCCGAGGGCGAGTGACGCCCGCGACGACCCCAGAAAGGAGGCATTCGAGCCGATGATCGCCCCCCACCCCAGCGAGAACAGCACCAGCCGGGCATATGGACTGTCGCGCGGACTCACCCGCAGTGACTCGAGGACTTCCATCGCAATGGGGAACAGCATGGCGACGGTCGCCTGGCTCGGCATCCAGATGGTGCCAAAGGCGCCGGCGAGGAGCATGCCGACTGCGAAACGGTCCGGCGAGGCCTCGAACCGGCGCAGGAAGAACAAGGCGCAGCGCTTGCTCAGGCCGGTCTCGACGAGCGCACCGGCGATCACGAAAATGCCAAGCAGGAAGAAGATCGCCTTGCTGCCGAACGCCGCGTAGGCATCGGCCGGCGGGATCGCGCGCGTCAGCGCCAGCA
Source organism: uncultured Gemmatimonadaceae bacterium (assembly GCA_963761075.1). Taxonomy (GTDB): domain Bacteria; phylum Gemmatimonadota; class Gemmatimonadetes; order Gemmatimonadales; family Gemmatimonadaceae; genus CAVXFN01. The sequence goes on along the minus strand of CAVXFN010000004.1, from coordinate 2,442,983 downwards.
GCGCGATCCCGGTCAGCCCGGTCACGCCGTATGGCAGCCAGTTCGTGATCCAGAGCGTCGTGCACAGTACGAAAACGGCGAGCGCGTCCTTCCCCTCCCTCGCGAGTCCTCCGGGCACGGGTCCGAGGTAGATCCACGCCGCCAGCAGCACGCCGGCGGCGAGCCCCGCACGCTGCGCCCACCACTCCCACGAGCGCTCCGGTGGCTTCGTCCTGAATCCGAACTCGGCACCGAACGGCGGGCGCTCGGCGGGCCACCGGAAGGCGCCCGGCTCGAGCCGGGGATCGCGCCGAACATCAGTCGCGCTGTCAGGCACAGTGGCCATTCCAGTCGCCGCCCGGGGAATGTCGCGAATCAGCCGGTCGTCAGCACGCGCGCGCCATCGCGAGCGCGGTGATCCCGCCGCGTTCCTTCACCGCCGCCTTCAGCCGTTCCACGTGATGATACGGCAGCCTGATGCGCCCCAGGAGCCGCCCCTCGTTGAGATCGCCGTGGTCGTCCGATCCCCCCGTCACCAGCAGCCGGTGGCGCTCCGCCAGTGCCTCGAAGCGCTCCACCTCCCGGGTGTCGTGGCGCGGGTAGTACACCTCGAGCCCGTCCAGCTCGTGGTCCACGAGCATCGCAATATCGTCGTCGGTCAGACCGGTGCGCCCGGGATGCGCCGCCACCACAACCCCGCCGGCCTGGTGCACCTGCCCGATCGCAGCCTCCGGAGAGACCTTCATCCGCTGCACGTAGCAGCGCCCGCCGTCGGCAATGAACTCGGGCGTGAATGCGGCCGTCACCGTCGGAACGACTCCCGCCTCGACCATCGCCCTGGCCACGTGCGGACGGCCGATGTTCTCGCCACCGGCGAGTTCGCGCACCCGGTCCCACGAGACCGGATAGCCGAGCGCGTTCAACCGCTCCACCATGTCGAACGCGCGTCCCAGTCGCGCACCACGCACCCGCGCGAGAAACGTCGTGAACCCCGAATCGTCGGGCGACACTCCGTAGGCGAGCAGGTCGACCTGCCGGCCATCGTCGTCGAGGGTCGAAAGCTCGCACGCGGGAAGCAGCTCGATACCCTGACGGAGGGATTCCGCGGTCGCCTCCGCTACCCCGTCCATCGTATCGTGATCGGTCAACGCGATGGCGGCGAACCCTGCACTCGCGGCCCGCCGCACGACCTCCGCCGGCGGGTCGGACCCATCCGACGCCGAGGAGTGCAGCTGCAGGTCGGCCACCCGGTTCGCCGGCGGTGTGCTCATGCCCCGCCGGTCACGTCGCTGCCTTCTGCGCGCGGTACGCCTCGCCCAGGATGCGCGCCACTTCGGGACGCGAGAACTGTGCGGGCGGCAGCTCCCCATTGGTGAGCATCTCGCGGACCTTCGTCCCGCTCAGGACCACGTGCTGCTCCTTTCCGTGGGGGCAGGTGCGCGTCGACGCCATGCTGTCGCATGCACGGCAGTAGAACGAGTGCTCGAACTTCACTGGAGTGATTCCCAGCTCGTTCGGCGGGAAGGTGTCGATGAGGACCTGGGCATCGTACGACCCGTAGTACTTGCCGACCCCCGCATGATCGCGGCCGACGATGAAGTGCGTGCATCCGTAGTTCTTCCGGCAGATGGCATGGAAGACGGCCTCGCGCGGGCCGGCGTACCGCATCGCCGCCGGGAACACCGAGAGGAGCACGCGCTCCGCCGGATAGTAGTGCTCGAGGATCGCCTCGTACGTGCGCAACCGGACGTCCGCGGGGACGTCGTCGGACTTGGTCGATCCGACGAGCGGGTGCAGCAGCAGGCCGTCGATGGTCTCGAGCGCGACCTTCTGCAGGTACTCGTGCGCCCGGTGCACGGGATTCCTCGTCTGGAATCCCACGACGGTTTTCCAGCCGCGCTCGTCCATGCGCCGGCGGGTCTCGAGCGGCGTGAGCCTGTACTTCGCGAAATCGTCGTGCGCCGGCCGCCGGAGCACCTGGACCGGGCCGCCGACGAGGAACTCGCCCTGGGCGTAGAGGCGCGCCACGCCGGGGTGCGCGTCCTCGGTCGTCCCGAAGCAAAGGGACGCCTCGCGCTGCTTGTCGTAGGGGAAGATGTCGGTCACCTGCATGAGCCCCAGGACCTCGCCCTGTTCGTCGGTCAGGGCAACCTCCTGTCCTTCGCGAAGCGACTTCGCCGTGGACGCACTCACGGCCTTGGTGACCGGCAGCGACCAGATCGTACCGTCGGACAGCCGCATGCTCTCGACCACGGTGTCGTAGTCCATCCGCCGCATGAATCCCGTGAGCGGCGACAGCGCACCGACGCCAATCATCTCGAGGTCGGACAGCTCGCGCTCGTCGAGTGACATCGTGGTGAGCTCCCGCGCGTGCGACCGGGCCGATTCCAGCGCATCGCCGGTCAGCTCGCGATCGACGAGCACGCCGCCGTGCGGGGCGCCCGGCCCGGGCGCGCGGCGTCCCTGGGCGACATGGCGGGCGGATTCCGTGCGGTCGGCGACCGAGATTGCCGCCGAACCACCCGCCGGGATGTAGCCACGCGTTTCGAGCAGCGCGATCACGCGGCGCGCCGACGCTTCGGCGGATTCGGTGTCCGTGTCGAGCGTCAGCTCCGGATTCACCGGCTCTTCGTACGGATCATTCACCCCGGTGAAGTTCTGGATCTCGCCGGCCATCGCCTTCTTGTACATCCCCTTCACGTCACGCTCCAGCAGCACCGGCATCGGCGTGCGAACATGAACCTCGAGAAAGTCGCCGATTTCCGCGCGCGCCTTGTCACGCATGCGCCGGTACGGCGAAATGAACGCGGTGAGCACCACGACGCCGTTGCGCGTCAGCAGCGTCGCCACGAAAGTGACGCGCTCGATGTTCTTGTCGCGGTCCTCCTTGGAAAAGCCGAGGTCTCGCGTCAGGCTCTGCCGAACGACGTCGCCGTCAAGACGCTCCGACAGAATGTGGCGCTCCTGCAACAGTTCCTGCACGCGCTTGGCGACCGTTGTCTTTCCGGAACCTGAAAGGCCCGTGAACCAGACAGTTACCCCTTTCTGCATTCTTGATCCCAGTTGAAATGCGGGAGCCCGGCGCGGCAGCGTCGGGCCTGACGATCGTACGGGAAGGCGGGTCTGTCCCTGCGTGCTGGCACCGACGCATGCCGGCTCAGCGGTCAGGGTACCACGAAAGTTATCGAAATCCAACCGAAGCGTCTTGTATGTGCCCCATTCTTGCAATAGCGTTGCCGTACCGGGTATGGCGGTCTCTTGGGAGGGGCTCCTGACGGTTGCTTCGGCCCGACCTCGTCACGTCGGGCCGACAGCGTGGCCGACAACAACATAAGAGGAGTGGCAGACCGTGTATATCGGACCTGATTCACTCATGCCCATTGCCTCGGCGTTCGCCGCGATTGCGGGGTTCGTCATGATGTTCTGGCGCCGGATGCTCGGGATGTTCAGGCACGTTGCCCACAGGATAGGCGGGATCATCACTCGTCGCTGAGGCGCCTCGGCCGCACTGAATGGCGGACATCTCGCAGGTCGTTGTAATCGGGCTCGATGGTCTCGAGCCCGTTGTCGTCGAATCGATGCTCGCCCGCGGCGAGCTTCCCCACCTCGCGAGACTTCGCGCAGCCGGGGGCTACGCTCGACTGGCAACCACGAGCCCGGCGCAGACTCCCGTCGCGTGGTCCACGTTCGCCACGGGTACGAACCCCGGCGGCCACGGGATCTTCGACTTCCTGCGGCGCGACCCGGCGACCTACTTCCCGGACCTCGCGCTCGCACGATTCGAGCAGAAGAGCGCCTTTCTTCCCCCGCGAGCCGTCAACTTCCGGCGCGGCACTCCGATCTGGTCCGTGCTGTCGCGCGCCGGGATCCCGTCTGTCGTCATCCGCTGTCCCTGCACCTTTCCGCCAGAAACGATACGCGGACGGATGCTGTCGGGCATGGGCGTCCCGGATATCCGCGGTGGACTCGGCACGTCCACGTTCTATACCACGGCGCCGGACGTGCTCCCCGGAGACGGTGAGCAGGTGCTCCACCTGGCCGGCGACGGCCCGCGCTATCGCACGCGTCTCATCGGTCCGCGCAACCCCAGGACGCGCGAAGACCTCATGGCGGACATCTCCCTCGAGGTGGACGTCGCGCGGCGGTCGGCCCGACTTCGCTCCGCCGGCCTCCCGACGGAACTCGACCTGGACACCGGCACGTGGAGCAACTGGCTTCACGTGCGGTTCCGCACCGGACCGCTGTCGTCGGTGCGCGGCATGGTGCGGTTCCTCCTCGTCCGGCTGGAACCACACGTCGAGTTGTTCGCCTCGCCCGTCAACTTCGACCCGGCGGCGCCGCTCTTCCCGATCAGTCACCCGCCGGAATGGGCCGACGAACTCGCCCGGGTCAACGGCGACTACTACACGACCGGCGTCGTCGAGGACCACACCGGCCTGTCGAATGGGAGGTTCGGCGAGGAGGAGTTCCTGGCACAGTGCAGTGATGCCATGCACCAGCGGGAAGAGATGCTCCTCGGCGAGCTGCGCACCACCCGCGAGGGGTTCCTCTTCTGCCTGTTCGATACGCCGGATCGGCTCCAGCACATGTTCTGGCGCTTTCGCGAGCCCGATCATCCCGCCAACCGCAGGCATGGATCCGGTGCCCCCAGCTACGCCCACCTGATCGAGGATCACTACCGAGAGTGCGACGCGGTCGTGGGACGCGCACTGGAGGCCGCGGGGCGCGGTGCGCTCGTGATGGTGTTGAGCGACCACGGGTTCGGCTCGTTCCAGCGCGGCGTTCACCTCAACCAGTGGCTGCATCGCCAGGGCCTGCTGACGCTTCAGGATGGCGTCGCCCCCGGCGCGGACGCCGGCGAGTTCTTCCGCCACGTCGACTGGAGCCGCACGAAGGCGTATGCACTCGGCTTCGGCAGCATCTACCTGAACGTCCGTGGGCGCGAGGCAGCCGGCATCGTGCCGCCGGAGGACGCCGACGCGCTGGCGGACGCCATCGCGACGCGCCTGGCGGGACTGCCTGACGAGGAGCGCGGGGGCATCGCGGTCCGCAGCGCGAGGACCCGCCGACAGCTGTACCACGGTCCGTATGCCGCCGAGTCGCCCGACGTCGTGGTCGGCTTCAACGCCGGCTACCGGGCCTCATGGACCACGGCGCTGGGTGGAGTCCCGGCCGAACCGCTCGAGGACAATGTCCGCCGCTGGGGAGGCGACCACATCGTCGACCCGCTGCTGGTCCCGGGCGTCCTGTTCATGTCGGCGCCGTTCGCGAGGGAGCGCCCGGCACTTGTCGATCTCGCGCCGACAATACTCTCGGCGCTTGGCGTGGCCAGCGACGAGGCAATGGAAGGGAAATCGCTGCTCTCGTAGGCCCGCCGTCGCCGGGCTGTGCGGAGGCGACCGGAGCACCCGTCGCCGGAGGCCTGACGAGCGAGCCCCAGGCGCCGGTGCCGGGCCCCGTCGACCTCAGGGGCGACGCGCCGCTCCGACCGCCGCCCGGAGGCTGTCGAGGGTGGCGGCGAGCGCCGGGTCGGCAGACAGGTTGTGCTGTTCGAGCGAGTCCTGTGGGTAGCGGTACAATCCCTCTTCCCCCGTCGTGCTGCTGATGTAGTGCCACCCGTCGCGCACGATGGAGCGCAGCGTGCCTCGCGCAACCGGATAGCGCGGCGCGAACTCGTCCGTCTGCTCCACCTCCGACAGCAGCGGCGAGGCTTCCTGTGCCGGCCGCGCCGTCGACGAGCCCGATTCCCAGAACCGCGCAAGGGACTGACCGGGCAACGCCTCCGCGCGCGCCCCGACGCTCTCGAGGATGGTGGCCGCCAGGTCCCGGAGCGTCACCGGCTCCTGCACCACCGAGTCACGCACCGCGCGTCCCGGCAGCGCGATGACCAAGGGGACCTGAAGCTGTGGAAGGTAGACCGAATTGCCGTGAGTCAGCACGTCGTGCTCGCCGAATGCCTCGCCGTGGTCCGCCGTGACTATCACGAGGGTGTTGCCCAGCACGCCGCGAGCCTGCAGTGCGTCGAGCACGCGCCGGATCTGTGAGTCGATGTAGCGGAGGCCGCCGTCGTACGCGAGGTGGAGGTCACGAATCGTCGCCGAGTCGGGATAGGTCGCGAACTTTTCCTGCCGCGTCCGCGGCTCGCGCCCGAGGAACATCGTATCGAACGGGGCCGGCGGCTGGTACGGCGAGTGCGCATCGAAGTAGTTCAGGAAGGCAAAGAATGGGCGGCCGCCGAGCCGCGATTGCCACGCCAGGAACTCGTCGGTAACCAGCGCACCGTCCTTGTGCCACGGATCCCGCGCGCGATGGGTCAGTGCCCGCCAGCGCACCATCAGCTCCCGTCCCAGCGTCGACTCGGCGAACGCGAACGCCGGCGTGACCGGGTAATCGCCGTAGTGCATGAAGCCGCGATCGAGACCGTAGATGCGTGCCGTGTAGATGAGATTCCCGACGAATCCGCCGGTGGCATAGCCGGCTGTGCCGAGGCGCTCTGCCAGGGTCGGCGCGTCGCCGTCGAGCGCGGTGCTCCACCCCGCCGAGAGCTCGTGGGGGTAGCGCCCGGTGAAGATCGAGGCGTGGCTCGGAAGGGTCCACGGCGCGGTCGCCAGGGCATGCTGGAATCGAATGCCCTCGCGGGAGAGACTGTCGATCGTGGGTGTGGTGGGCAGGTCGTAACCAAAGGCCCCCACGTCCCACGCGCGCACCGTGTCGAGAATGAGCAGCAGGATGTTCGGGGCGCCGGAGGACGGGGGTGCCGCCGCGGCGAGCGCGCTCGCCTCGCGAGTCCGCATGAATATGTTCCAGCCTACGCCCCCGGCCGCGGACAGCGTCGCCAACGCACCCGCCAGCAACGGGAGCCGCCGGTGCAGGCCGTCGCTCCACCGCATCGCCAGCGTCGACCCCTGGACGCCGAATCCCGCGGCGAGCACCACCAGGGCGATGGGCGAGATTCGGCGCGTGATGAACGCAACCTCCAGCACCACCAGCGCGATCGCGACAGCGACCGCCCACCGCGCCCGGAGCTCGGGCTTCCGCAGCACGAGTACGGTGACGCCGACCGCGGCCGCCATGATCGGGAGGTTCGCCAGCGGGGCGAGCCAGACGGCCTGCGGATCGAGGTAGAACGTCCTGTCGATGTGCGACGAGACGTGCCGGAGTGCATAACGGCAGGCGAGTTCGGCGATCCCACCAAGCACCGAGGCACTCACCACCAGCCAGGCGAGGTCCCGGACGGACCACGAGCGCGGCGCGGCGGGCAGGCGCGACCTCCCAGCGGCGTCAGGCGCGGATTCCTGCTTGGACGAGGGCGGCTCTGGCGCGTTCACGGTACGAGGGTTCGGACGGCTCGGTCCCGGGGAGGCCGCCGGCAAGGACGGCGGGGACGTGCTTCGGGAGCCCTAATCTGACGAGACAGCCGCCCATTCGGAACGTCGAATCAGCCGGGGAGGGGCGGTCAGCGGCCACCGCGCGAACCGCATCCAGCGCCGTTCGTGCGCCCAGGCCGATCGCGACGCCGCGGAGGCATGAGTCCGACCGCCTGCGCGTGATTATCATCAAGCCGACGTCGGCCGGCGCATCCGCCCCGTCGTCGCCGTGCTCCATTTCAATCGCCTGTCGCCAATGCTTCGCTGGTTGCTCATTGCAGTGGCCGTGCTGTTCGTCCTTTACGTGGCCATGGGGATCTACCTCTCGCTCGTCCTCAAGTGGGAGGACGAACAAACGGTGGGACTCGGCTACTACGGCCGGTCGCTTGCGGAGCGCGAGCGCTTCCGGCGTCGCCTGCGGCGGCACGCCGCGCTCCTCACCCCGATCCTCTGGTTGAACGCGCGGCTGGTGACGTTCGACTTCCGCAAGGTGCGCATGCAGTACAGGGGCGTGTCGGCACCGCTCGGCAGCTGCTCCGTGGAGTCGTTCGCCCGCGCGGAATCGTACGTACCGACATCGGACGACGTCTTCGTGGTCACCCAGATGAAGTGCGGCACCACCTGGATGCTGAACGTCGTGTACGAGGTGCTCTGCCGGGGCAGCGGCCAGCTGGTCGAGACCGGGACCGCGCTCCACGCCGTGGCACCGTGGCTCGAGGGACGCAAGGGCGTTCCGGTGGAGTCGGCGCCATTGGTCGGCACCGGTCGCCGGTCCCGCCTGATCAAGACCCACCTGCCGGTCACGCTCTGTCCCTACGGCCCCGACGCCAGGTACGTGTACGTGGCTCGGCATCCCGTGTCATGCTTCGCGAGCTGCATCGACTTCGTGCGGACCAACGTCGGCGGCATGGCTCCCGGATTGCCGGCGTTCGAGGAGTGGTTCTGCTCCCCGGAACTCATGTGGTGGGGCACCTGGACCGATCACGTGTCCGGATGGTGGGACAAGGCCGAGCGCGAGACGAACGTCCTGTTCATCTTCTTCAAGGACATGAAGCGGGACCTGCCCGGAACGGTGCGGCGCGTTGCCGGGTTCCTGGGCGTCGCCCCGCTGTCGGACGATGAGCTCGCGCGGGTGGTCCACAAGTGCAGCTTCGCGTACATGCGCGAGCACCAGGAGGCCTTCGAGATGCATCCGCCGCACATCCTGCAGGCGAATGCCGAGCTGTTCGTCAGCGGAAGCACCGAGCGTCACCGCGACGTGCCTGACGAGGTCCGCGAGCGGGTCGCCGAATGGGTGGCGCGCGACCTGTCCGAGGCGACGTTTCCGCTTTCCACCGTCTATCCGGGCATCGGCGGCGCCGAGACGTAGTCCGGCCCGCGACACGGTGCCGGCGGCGGCGCGCCGCCCGGCCGGCACCCTCGCGCACGCATGAGCGGCCGACGACCCCGGTGCGCCCGCTCCCCGTTGACATCGCGCAAGGCGAGTGCCAGACTTACATAGATAGTTATGCATAGCTAGGTCATCACACGATGCCAAAAGCCCGCAACGACATCCTCCAGGGAACCCTCTCCCTGCTCGTGCTCCAGTCGCTCGCGGTGCGCGGCGCGCTGCATGGCTACGCCATCACCCAGCACATCCAGGACGGGTCCGCCAACCTGCTGCGCGTCGAGGAGGGGTCCCTGTACCCCGCCCTGCACCGCATGGAACAGCAGGGATGGATCAAGGGCAGCTGGGGCATGACCGACAAGAACCGGCAGGCGCGCTTCTATGCGCTCACCGCTGCCGGCCGCAAGCAGCTTCTCGAGGAACAGGAAACCTGGGCGCGGCTGACGCAGGGCGTCGGCCGGTTGCTCCGCTACGCCTGACGCGCGACCTTCGCGCACGGGAGACACCATGGCCTGGTATCATCGCCTGCTGAACGTCTTTCGCTCCGGTCGCCTGGGTCGCGACCTGGACCGGGAGATCTCCTTCCACCTGGCCGAACGCTCGGACGCGCTCGTCGACGCGGGAACCGGGCCCGACGAGGCCGCGCGCGAGGCGCGGCGGCGGTTCGGCAACCCGACAGTGCACAAGGAGCGCGCACGGGACGCCGACGTCACCCGGTGGCTGGAGGCAATGGCGGCCGACGTCCGCTACGCCCTGCGGGCGCTGCGCGCGAGCCCCGGCTTCACCTCCGTGGCCGTGCTGTCGCTGGCGCTCGGCATCGGCGCCAACACCGCGATCTTCGGCCTGACGAATTCCCTCGCTGCTCAAGGCGCTGCCGGTGCGCGATCCCGAGGGGCTGTTGCAGGTCACGTTGGGCGACGAGCGTGGCGCGTACTGGACGAACCCGCTGTGGGAGCAGTTGCGCGACCACGCGGGCTCACTGCAGGGCGCCTTCGCATACGGCGACCAGACGTTCAACCTGGCCGACGGCGGCGAGGCGCGCCCCGCCAACGGCGCATACGTCAGCGGTGCGTTCTTCACGTCGCTCGGCGTTCATGCGATCGCCGGTCGGCTCCTGCAGCCGGCGGACGATTTTCGCGGATGCCCCGGCGTGGCCACGGTGAGTGCCGGGTTCGCAGAGCGGACCTTCGGGAGCGCGGAGGCGGCCGTCGGGCGCGCGATCTCGCTGAATAGTCATTCGTATGAGGTGACGGGCGTCGCCGATCCGGCGTTCTTCGGCGTCGAGGTCGGCCGGAGGAACGACGTCTATGTCCCGATCTGCACCCAGGCCATCGAACTGGGACCGCAGAGCCTCGACGCCCGCAGCCGCTGGTACCTCGAGGTCATGGCGCGCGCCGGGAACGGCGTCCCCGTCGAACAGGTGCGCGCCGCGCTGCGCGCCCTCGCGCCGGCCAGCTATGCGGCGACGCTCCCCCAACTGGAGCACGACGCAGCAGGAGGCTACCTCAAGGGCACGTTCGACGTCCTGCCGGCCGCAACCGGGTTTTCGTCGATGCGCAAGAGCTACGGCCGCGCGCTGGTCACGCTCATGGTCGTCGTGGGCCTGGTGCTGCTCATCGCGTGCGCGAACATCGCCAACCTCCTGCTGGCACGCGGGGCCGCGCGCCGACACGAGATCGCGATCCGACTGGCAATTGGTGCCAGCCGCGGGCGCGTGTTGCGGCAACTGGTTACCGAGAGCCTGGTGCTGTCACTGGCGGGAGCCGCCGTCGGGGCTGTGTTCGCGCAATGGGCCAGCCACCTGCTCGTCGGGTTCCTGTCCACGAAGGGCAAGGCCGTTTACCTGGACCTTGCGGTGGATGTGCGCGTCCTGCTCTTCACCGGGGGCATTGCCGTGCTCACCGGACTCCTGTTCGGCATGGTGCCGGCATGGCGCGCGTCGCGGGTGGACCCGCAGGTGTCCATGAAGGCGGCGGGCCGTGGCATCGTGGACGCGGACGCACGTCACCGGGCGGGACGCCTGCTGGTGATCGGCCAGGTGGCGCTCTCGCTCGCCCTCGTCGCGGCGGCGGGACTGCTGCTCGGCAGCTTCCGGACGCTGGCGACGCTCAATCCGGGATTTCGCCGCCATGGGGTCCTCCTGGCGAACACCAGCTTCAAGAACGAGAAGCTCGCGCCAGCCGCGCAGCGCGTCGTGCAGGACGCCATCCTGGACGAGTTGCGCCTCGTCCCCGGCGTCGAGGCGGCCGGGGCCGCGGTCCTCACGCCGGTCGGCAACACGATGTGGAACCAGTTCGTCGAGGTACCCGGCTACACGCCGGAGAAGCAGGACGATGCGCTCGTATGGATGAACCAGGTCAGCGACGGATACCTCGCGGCGTTAGGCACGCCGCTGCTGGCGGGGCGCGACATCACCCCTGGCGAGGGACCCGGGACGCCGCAGGTGGCGGTGATCAACCAGGCGATGGCGCACAAGTTCTTCGGCACCGCCGATCCCATCGGCCATACGTTTCGACTCGTCCAGGGGCGGAGCACCTCCACACCGTTCGAGGTCGTGGGGGTGGCCGGCGACGCGAAGTACCAGCGGCTCACCGACGACGCGCCGCCGACGGCATACTTCCCCTTCGGGCAGGGCGACGAACTCTGGTCGCAGATCACCTTCGTGGTACGCGGCAACGGGGATCCGACGGCGCTCGAGACGGCCGTGAAATCGATCGTGGGGGCGCACGGCGCGTCGATCTCGCTCCGATTCACGACGATTGATGAACAGCTGGCCGCGTCGCTGACCCGGCCGCGCCTGCTGGCCTCGCTGTCGGCGTTCTTTGGCGGACTCGCGCTGCTGCTCGCGATGATCGGCCTCTACGGGACGATGTCGTACACTGTCACCCGGCGCCGCAACGAGATCGGCATCCGCGTGGCGCTCGGGGCGGTCCGCGCGCGCGTCGTCAGCATGGTGATCGGCGAGGCGCTGGTGCTGATCGTCATCGGCATCGCGCTCGGACTGGTGCTGGCTCTGGCGACGACACGGCTGGTACAGGCGTTCCTGTTCGGCCTGACGCCGACGGATCCGATGACCCTGGCCGGGGCCGCGCTGCTGCTCACGGTCGTCGCCGTGGCGGCGTCGGTGATCCCCGCGCTGCGGGCGGCGCGGCTCGATCCGATGGACGCTCTGCGGCAGGACTGACCCCGGCGCAGTGACCCGGAAGCACGACGCGCCCCGGACGGCAGTCCGGGGCGCGTGATCGGGAAACCCGGTGCGACTACGGTAACGGGTTGCGCGGGTCCGGTTGGACCATGAACTGCTGGGTGTAGCTCTTGCCATTCACGGTGAGCCGGGCCGTGAAGGTCCCCGGCAATGACGGTGCGGGCGCGCCGCGCCCCCGCGGCCACCGCGACCACCGCCACCACCGAACCCACGGCCGCGTCCACCGGCCGGGTTCCAGGCAACGCGATGCATTCCCGCCGAGGTCGCGAACGGCGCCGCCGGCTGCCGCCAGAGGATCGTGGTGTTGGGGATTCCTCCACCGCGTCCTCCCCGACCGCCGCGCCCCCCACCGCCGGGCGCCGCGGCGACCTGGTTCCCCATCGTCTCCAGCACCGTGCCGTCGGCGTCGAGGATCTCGATGGTGACCGGGCCGGTGGCGTTCGTCTTGAGGTAGTAGTCGATGTACGCGCCGGTGGCCGGATTCGGCGCCTGCGGCTCGTCCTTCTGCAAGGGCGTTCCGTTGTCCCCGCCCTGATGTACGCGACGGCGTCGGCCGGCTTGAACAGGTACGCGTCGGCCCGCGCGATCTCGTCGGTGAGCTGGCGCAGCACGCTGATGTCGTCAATGACCCAGATGCCGCGACCGTGCGTTCCGACGATGAGGTCGTTGCCGTAGACCTGGAAGTCCCGCATCGAGGTGACGGGCAGGTTGAGCTGCAGCGGCTGCCAATGGTCGCCGTCGTCGAACGAGACGAATGCTCCGCGCTCGGTGCCGGCGAACAGCAGCCCGCGTCGCTTCGGGTCTTCCTTGACCACGTGCACGTAGACGCCCGCCGGCAGTCCGGTGGTGATCTTCTGCCACGTCTTTCCCTGGTCGCGGGTGCGGTAGATGTACGGATCGAAGTCCTGCAGCTGGTGGCGGTCGACGCTGGCGTACGCCGTGTTGAAATCGAAGTGCGACGCCTCGATTGTGGTCACCCGGCTCCACGCCGTCATCGCCGGCGGCGTCACGTCCTGCCACGTCTTGCCGTCGTCGGTGGTGAGCTGGATCAGGCCGTCGTCGGTGCCGACCCAGACCATGGGCACCAGCAGCGGCGACGGCGCGACCGTGTAGATCACGCCGCGCTGCCGTTGCGGTCGACCTGGCGCCGGCGGCGGCCGCGTCGAGGTTGGCCGGAATGCCGGGATCGGGACGCGTGAGGTCCGGCGCTGATGCTGTGTCCAGGTCTGGGCGCCGTCGGTGGTCTTGAAGAGGATACTGGCTGCCGTAGTACAGCGCGTGCGGATCCGCCGTCGAGAGCACCAGCGGCTGCGTCCAGTCGGCGCGCCTGCGCTCGGGGCCTCCGGCGCGTGCTGCCGGGAACCTGCATGTTCAGCGCGATGTTGTAGCGGCTGCCGGTCCCGCCGTAGATGATGCCCGGGTGCAGCGGATCGCCGGCCGTGTAGCCGCTCTCCCCGCCGGCGCCGACAGGCTCCCAGTCACGCATCGAGATCTCGGCGAACTTGCCGCGCGAGCACACCGCCACGGCGCCGCTGTCCTGCTGCGCGCCGTGCACCCAGTACGGGAATCGGTAGTCGACCGAGATGTGGTACATCTGCGCCGTCGGCTGGTTGAGCCACGAGCTGCACGTGACCTCGCCCGGGTCGGGTTCCTTGGCATTGCGCGTGATGATGCAGCCCTGGTCGCTGGCGATGATCATCGTGTTGGGGTCGTCCGGCGAGATCCACGACCTGGTGGTAGTCGTCGCCGCCCGGCGACCCGCGCACCGGTACCCACGTCTTGCCCGCCGTCCATGGAGCGGCTGACTGAAACGTTAGGCACGTACACCATGTCGGGGTCCTTCGGATCGACGGCGATCTTCTCGAAGTACCAGCCGCGTCCCCAGAGGGCGTTGTCGGACGGACAGCCGCGTCCAGCGTCTCCCCGCCGTCGTCGGAGCGGAAGAAGCCGCCCTGCCCCGGCGGCGCCTGGCCGGCTCCGCCCGGCGCGGCCGCCGGCGGCCGGTGCCGGCGGTGGCGCGGCGCCGGGCTCGGGCAGCAGGCAGTCGACGACCGCGTAGACGCGGCGCGGATTGCGACGGCGCCACGGCGATGCCGGTCCGGCCGATGCCTTCCTTCGGGCAGCCCGTCGGTCAGCTGCTTCCAGGTCGTCCCGCCGTCCGTGGACTTGTAGATGCCGCCGCCGGGCCCGTTGGTCGGTGCGTAGCAGTACCAGGGCGGGCGGCGGGTATTCCACAGGCCGGCGTAGACCACCTGCGGGTTCGACGGGATCGATGACGACCTCGACGGCGCCGACGTTCTCGTCCTTGTAGAGCACCTTCTGCCACGTCTTGCCGCCGTCGCGGGAGCGGAACACCCCGCGCTCCGGATTGGCGGCGTACAGGTGGCCGATGGCCGCGACGAAGACGATGTCCGGGATTCGTGCGGATGCGACGGCGATCTTGCCGATGTGCTGCGTCTCCGGCGAGGCCGATGTGGGTCCAGCGTCTTGCCGCCATCGGTCGACTTGTACATGCCGTTGCCGAACCCGACCGAGTCTCGCAGCGTCGACTCGCCCGTTCCCGACATAGACGACGTCGGGCGCCGAGGGCGCGACGGCGATCGCGCCGATCGAGGCAACGCGCTGCGAGTCGAAGACCGGCTCCCAGACGCGACCGGCATCCACCGTCTTCCAGACGCCGCCGTTCACGTGTCCGAAGTAGAACTCGTTCGGACGACCCGGGACGCCGGTCACGGCGTCGACTCGGCCGCCGCGGAACGGACCGAGCAGGCGCCACTCGAGACCCGAGAAGCACGACTCCGGCATGACGCCAGCCATGCCCTGGGCGACGGCCCCATTGCGGGGCGCGGCGGACAGGGCGCGGGCTGCGTCCGTGGCGAGTGCGTGGCCGACGCGCGGCGCCGCAAGCGCCATGACGGCGCCGAGCTGTCCGGCGCGCAGCAGGAAGTCCCGTCGCGAGACCGTGGAGCCGTCCGGCAGCGTCACGTCGCCACCGTCGAGCTGCAGGATTTCCCGTCCGTCGATCGAGCGCGGTTCCGACACCGTCGAATCCCTCCTGGCCGGAGTCGGCTCACGCGGAGAAGGGGAATCCTCGTCCAGTGGCGTGAGCCGTGGGCAGGCTCCGATGGAGAGAGCTAAGCGCCGCCGCGAACAGGTGTCAAGCAGAAATCGCGCCGCGTCGCGTCGCCGAGACTGCACGGCCCGCCGCGCGCCGAATCGAGCGGATCACTCCGCATTCAGCGCGCGCATCGGATCGACTCGCCGGGCGCGCAGGGCCGGGATCAGCCCTGCCAGCAGTGCCGACCCGGCAAGCAGCGCGGCGGTTGCGAGAAAGACGCCGGGGTCACGGGGCGAGGTCTCGAAGAGGAGGCGCTCGACCAGGGGACCGGCATAGAGCGCGGCCATGAATCCGAGTGCCATGCCCGTGAGCGCCATCCCCATGCTGCGCCGCAGGACGAGGCCGACGATCTGGCGCGCCGAGGCGCCCAGCGCAATGCGCACGCCGAGCTCGTGCGTGCGCTGGGCGACAAGGTACGACAGCACGCTGTACAACCCGAGCCCGGCCACGAGCAATGCGAGCAGGCCTCCGAGGCCGAAGATCGAGACCCCCAGGCGCCATGGTTGCAGGAGGGGATCGATCGCGTCCTGCAGCGGCGCCGTCGCCACCCGTGACACCATCGCGTCGGTCTCCTGAAGGGCGCGCCTCACGGGCGTCACCAGTGCGCGAGAATCGACGCTCGCCCGCACCATCAGCACCGTCCCCCCGAAGCCGGACTCCTGGCCCAGCGGGATGTAGTACTGCATCGCCGGTGGTTCGAGCAGCCGGTGACGATGCGCGTCCTCGACGATGCCCACCACCTGCGCGCATGGAGCGGTATCCGCCCCGACGCGAAGGCAGTTCCCGATCGCATCGCGTCCGGGCCACACGACACGCGCCATGGTGGCATTCACGATCGCGACCGGTTCGGTGCCCGCTCCCTCGTCAGGGCGAAACGCGCGTCCGCGCAGCAGTCGCGTGCCGACCGTGGCGAAGTAGTCGCTGGAGACCGCACTCACCCTCGGAGCGCCTGTCGACAGTTGCGGCACGCTGTCCCATCCCGGCACGAAGAGCGGGACCGTGAAGTCGTACCCGAACGGCGAGCCGACCGCGAGGGCGGCGCGCTCCACGCCGGGAATGCGCAGGACGCGGTCGTGCGCGCGGCGGTAGACGTCGTTTCTTCGTGCGCGCCGCGCCCCGAAGTCGACGGGCGTCGCCGCATCGGGTGCCGGCGCCCAGTCCGCCTCCGCCACCAGCAGGCTTCCGGCATCGAATCCGAGCGGCACGTGCTCGGCCCGCTGCAAGCTCCTCACGAAGAGCCCCGCGCCGATCAGCAGCACGGCGGTGAGCGTCCCCTGCAGCACGATCGGCACCGCCCCCAGGTCGAGGCGACCCCCTCGACGGACGTTCGACTTCATCGCCGACGCCAGCGTGCCGCGCGCGGCGTGCGCTGCCGGCGCGAGTCCCACCAGCAGGCCGACTGCAATCGCGACCGCCATCGCCGCCAGGAGCACACGCCCGCCTACAGGCGAAGAGGTCCATTCGACGTCCGGGAACATCGACGTTCGCAGGAAGGCCGAGAGGGCTCCTGCCACCAGGAGCGAGGCGACGCCACCGAGAAGCCCGAGCAGGAGGCTCTCGGTGAGGAAGAGTCGCACCAGCCGCCGACGCGCCGCACCCAGCGCGAGACGCACACCCACTTCCGCACGCCGCCTCGCGGCGCGGGCGAGCAGCAGATTTGCCACGTTGATGCAGGCGATGAGCAGGACGATGACGGTGACGCCGAACACCCAGCGCGACACCACCGCCCGAGTCGACTCCGCGCCCTGGTCGGTAAAGCGGATCGGGACGGCCGACAGGCGCTCACTGGCGACATCTCCCGGACCATCGTACAGCCGGCGATGCGCCGCAGTGACATCCCGGCTCGCCTCCTCCCGGCCGACGCCGGGCTTCAGCCGCGCCACGATGTGGAGCCACTCGGCGTTCCACGAACGAGTCCAGTCTGCCGTGGTGCCGGGACCCTGCACGCTCATCGGGACCCACGCGTCCACGCGGCCGAGATCGACGCCCGTGAATCCGGGTGGTGCCACGCCGATCACCGTGAAGGGCACGTCGCGCACGCGAACGACGGTACCGATTACCGCCGGATCGCCACGAAACATCCCGCGCCAGAGGGCATCGCCGAGCACGACCACGTGCTCCGCGCCCGTGGTCTTGTCCTCGTCGGCGGTGAAGAAGCGACCGCGTTCGGCGCGCACGCCGAGCAGGGGAAAGAAGTTCGCGGTGGCATAGGCGACGTGGACGTTTCGGGCATCCACCCCGGTACCGAGCGTCGATGCAACGCGATCGTACGCCGCCACGCCGATCGAGCGCGCGCGCCCCCTCCAGGAGGTGCGCATACGTCACGTAGCCGAACGAACTCGTCGTCACGTCGGGGCGCGCCGCGCGCGAGGTCGTCGACAGGACGCGCACGAGTCGCGACCCATCCGACAGGTCTTCAGGTCCGCGCAGCAGCAGCCTGTCGACGACGCCGAACATCGCCGCGTTCGCCCCGATGCCGAGGGCGAGCGTCGCCACGGCAAAGCTGGTGAAGGCCGGCTCCCGGCGCAGGCCGCGCGCGGCATAACGCAGGTCCTGGCCGACGCTGCCGAGGAAATCGCGAAATCGCATCGTGCGCTCCCGCTGTCGTGCGCGATCCAGCATCGCCGGTTCGGCGAGGTCGAGGGCACCGAAGCGCCTCTCGGCCTCGGTGCGCGCCGCGACCGGGGACCAGCCCTCGCGCTCGAGCTGGGCGGCGCGGAGCTCGATGTGCAGCGCGATCTCGTCGTGGACACCGCGGGCCACGTGGTCGCGCCGGCGCAGGGCCAGGTCGAAGGCGCGCCGGATGCCGGGGCGAATCATGGCGACGCTCCCGCTAGGCGGCGGCCGTCGTCGACGTCAGGATGCTGCTCACCATGGAGGCGTAGCGCAGCCACTGCGCCGTCTGCGACTTGAGCTGCGTGCGCCCTGCCGCGGTGATCCGGTAGTACCGCGCGCGCCTGTTGTTCCCGGTTACCCCCCACTCGGCGGACGCGAGCCCGCGCTCCTCGAGGCGGTACAACGCCTGGTAGAGCGCCGAGTCCTCCATCTCGAGCGAGCCGCCGGAGTGCGCCTCCAGCCAGGACGTCACCTCGAAGCCGTGCATCGGCCCCCAGCTGAGCGCCTTGAGCACGAGGACGTCGAGCGTTCCCTTCACCACCGGCAACGACGCGGACATGTGTTCCTCCAGAGTCTTTATACAGAATCTGTAATGAGGAAAGTGCCTTGTCCTCGGCGAGCTGTCAAGCGCGCCCTCTCCGGCGATGCGCTGCGTCGGTCCGCCACACTTCTGCTCCGGCATGTCGAGTCCGTCGTCCGGGTGTCTGGCGCCGCCGCGACTGAACGCACACATTGGCACTCGCGGTCGCGAGTCCGGCGGCCTCCTGCAGCGCGCCGGCGTTCCCCGGAGGCGGATCCCCAGTGTACTCGACCTGCCTGTTCTGCCACTCGTACCTGGGACGCAACGACCGCCTCCCGCGATTCCCGGTGGGCCGGCGCCTCGCATACGACACGGCCAAGGGCCGACTCTGGGTCGTCTGTCGCTCCTGTGCGCGCTGGAACCTCACGCCGCTCGAGGAGCGCTGGGAGGCGTTCGACGAGTGCGAGCGGCTCTTTCGCGGCACCCACGTGCGCGTCTCGACCGACAACATCGGCCTCGTCGAGCTGCCGGATGGCGTGTCGCTGATCCGCATCGGGAAGCCGCTGCGTCCCGAGTTCGCGGCGTGGCGCTACGGGCGTCACTTCACGCGCCGGCGGGTCAAAGCCGGTATCGCTCTCGGGGGGATCGCGCTCGGCGCCGCGGGGGTCGCGCTCGGCAGCATTGTGCTGGGGTTCGGCGCGCTCACCTACGCCGGCGCATACGCGACCGGACTCTGGGTGGCGGACGAGGGACCCAAGCGGCGCCCGGCCACCACGCTCCGGCTCGGTGGACAACTGTTGCACCTGCGCCAGGAGGACGCCGAGGCGACCCGCATCTTCTCCGACGGTGGACCGGCGCAGTTTGGCGTGGCGCTCCATCACTCCGGCGGCGTCGTGCTCCTGCGCGGCGAGACGGCCCGCCACGTGCTCGGGCGCGTGGTGCCGGCGCTCAATCCGTTCGGCGGCGACGCCGGGGACGTGGAGGGCGCGGTGGAACTCATCGACCGGACCGGGAGCGCGGAGGCGCACGTCGCCCTCACCCTGCGCTGGGCGAACCGCACCGGCGGCTTCCTGCACAGCCTGCCGGTCGAGACCCGACTGGCGCTGGAGATGTCGCTGCAGGAGGAAACCGAGCGGCACGCACTGGAAGTCGAACTCACGGCGCTCGAGCGGGCCTGGCGGGACGCCGAGGAGATCGCCGCGATTGCCGACAACCTCCTGATGCCGGGCGCGGTGGTCGAGCGCATGGCCGGCCTGACGAGCATCCGCACCACGCGCCGCCCCTGCTTCGCGCTCGGCTGAGGGGCACCCGCGGCCTAACGAGGCGCGGTGCCGAGCTGGTCGAGGATCGGCGCCCGCAGCCCGGCCAGCACCGGCCGTCGGGGACGCTCGAGGTCGAAGACGACGACGACGTTGGCGCCGCGATGCAGCCAGGCCCCCGGCAGGTACAATGTCTGCTGCGGCCCGATGCTCCAGAATCGCCCCAGCTGGTGACCGTTCACCCAAACGGTCCCCTTCCCCCAGCCGCGGGTGTCGAGGAAGGTGTCACCGGTGTCGGAGAGCGAGAACGTGCCCCGGTAGAACGCCGGCCCGTCGGGCATCGCCGCGGCGAAGTGGTGCTCCGGCGCCGTCGTCATCGGCAGTGTGTAGACGTCCCAGCCGAGCACCTCCTTCCCCGCCAGCGTCACCCCGGCGGTGATTCCCTTCCGCTCGTCGCGCAGCGCCTTCGTGAAGTTGACCCGTCCGGAGTTTTCAACGAGGATGTCGATGCGGGCCGACCCGGCGGCCAGTGAGACCGGCAGGCTGTCCTGGCGCAACCGGCGATCGAGCGTGCCGACGTGCAGGCCGTTGACGTACACCTGCGCGTAGTCGCGCACGTCGGTCACCACGAGCTCGCCCTGCACCGGCCCGGTCACCGTGGTCCGGTAGAGGATGTAGCCGTATGACTGGCCAAACGTCTCCATGCTGCGCGGCCGCTCGACATGCACCGGCGTGCCGAGGTCATCCCAGAGCGACGAAGCCCCCGACAGCGCGAACGGCGGAATGGCGATCGTGGAGTCGATCGACGGCACCGGTGGCGGCGTGACGCCGGTGCGCCGCGCGATGACGTCGCGAAAGGCGAAGTACTTCGGCGTCGGCCGCCCCGATTCGTCCAGCGCGGCGTCGTAGTCGTAGCTCGTGGTCTGGGGAAAGTAGCGGCCGCGGTCGATGTTGGCGCCGTTCATGAAGCCGAACGTGGTTCCGCCGTGAAACATGTAGAGGTTGACGGAATAGCCGCGTCCGAGCATCCAGTCGAGCTCGCGCGCCTGCCGGTCGGCGCTGGTATGGGCGTGCGGGCGCCCCCACTGGTCGAACCAGCCGGCCCAGTACTCGCCGCTCATCAGGGGGCCGGACGGACGGAAGCGCTGCAGGCGCGCGAAGGAGCTGTCGGCGCCACCCTGCCCGAAGTTGACCACCGCCGGCAGCTCCGGCAGCGTTCCCGCGGGGAGCTGGACGTCACCGTCGGCCGTGTACAGCAGGACGTCACCGAAGCCGGCGTGGCGCAGCGCCCCGAGCTGCCAGCGCATGTATGCCTTGTCGCTGTCGAACGAGCCATACTCGTTCTCGACCTGCACGGCGATGATCGGGCCGCCGCGGCTGGCGAGGAGCGGCGTGAGCTCGCGTCCCAGGCGATCGAGCCATCGTGCCGCCGGCGCCGTGAACTTCGGGTCGGTGCTGCGGAGCACGATGCCGGAATCGGCGAGGAGCCAGCCGGGGTATCCACCCAGCTCCCATTCGGCGCAGACATAGGGGCCGGGCCGGACGATGACGTGCAGCCCCTCCTCGCCAGCGATTCGGATGAACCCGGCGATATCGCGCTGTCCGCTGAAGTCGTACACCCCCGGCGTCGCCTCGTGGAGGTTCCAGAATACGTAGGTCGAGATCGTGTTGAGGCCCATTGCGCGGGCCTTCCGGAGACGGTCGCGCCAGTACTCTCGCGGGATACGTGCGTAGTGCATCTCCCCGCTGACGATCTGCAGCGGCCGGCCGGCGAGCTCGAACCGACCGGAATCGGCGACCAGATGACTCGACGACTGCGCGGGAATCGTCGGCGTGGCAGCCAGCAGGGCGGCGGCCGCGAGTGCGACCACGCGGGGGAGTTCTCGCATGCGATGAATCAGCGCACGACGGGGTGGTCGAGGCAAGCCCGGTCATCGACCCGAGCCGTTGCGCCCACTGGCGCCATTGCGCCGGGAGAGTCGGCTCGGCGCGGGCTGCGCCGCGGCCTACTCGCCCGCGTAGGCCGCCAGTCGCGGCCTGACCACCACGCCATCGACGCTCTCCGCCGTCAGGCGGAGCCGGCGCACCGACGCGGGCGTGAAGCGATCGAGTTTCCGGTAGCCAATCGTCGTCCCCTCGGCGAGCGGTTGCCACACGGCATCTGCCGAGGCCGCATCGGTGCCCTCGAGCAGATAGCGCGAGACGCGCTGTCCCTGCGCGATGTCCTCCCGCAAGTCCGACACACCGACGCTGACAGCGCGACCGAGGTCCAGCTCCGCGACGGCGGTCCCGGCGGCCTCCGTGCGCCACCGGACCTTCCTCCCGCGCGCGAGGTCATCGGCCAGGAGCGTCGACAGCTGCGCCCGCATGCCGGCGACGTGCGCCACGTCGGTGTCATGGAGGAGCCCTTCGGACGTCGGCGGCACGTTGAGGAGGAGCTTGGAGTTGCGACCCACCGACGTGAAGTACAGGCCGACGAGCTGCTCCGGGGTCTTGACCCGCTGGTCCTCAGCCGGATGGTGGAACCAGCCCGGGCGTATCGACACGTCGGTCTCGCCAGGGCGCCAGACGCTGCCGTCGGGGTCACCCTGCTGCAGCATGCGCATCACGGCGTCCCCGCCCACGCCCGGCACCGGCACCACGGCAGGATCGACCGTGGACCAGTTCGTCGTGCCCGCCACCCCGCGCTCGTTCCCGATCCAGCGGACGTCGGGACCGGCATCGGAGAACATCACCGCCGCCGGCTGCATCCGGCGCACCAGCGACCACACGCGGGGCCAGTCGTACACCTGCTTCTTCCCGTTAGGCCCCTCGCCATTGGCGCCATCGAACCAGACCTCGCTGATGCGGCCATACCGGGTCAGCAGCTCGGTGAGCTGGTCGCAGTACAGGTCGTTGTAGCGGGGCGAGTCGCCATACGCCGGGTTGTTGCGGTCCCACGGCGACAGGTACAGTCCCGGGCGCAGCCCCTCGGCGCGGCAGGCGTCGACGAACTCGCGCACGACGTCGCCGTGTCCACCGCGAAACGGGCTCGCGGCCACCGAGTGCGTCGTCGTGGCGGTGGGCCAGAGGCAGAAGCCATCGTGGTGCTTGGCGGTGAGGATCATCGCGCGGAAGCCGGCCGCGCGCGCGCTGCGCGCCCACTGGCGCGCGTCGAGACGCGCCGGGTCGAAGATGGCCGGATCCTCGGTGCCGTCCCCCCACTCCCTGTTGGTGAAGGTGTTCACGCCGAAATGCACGAACATCGCCAGCTCGTCGCGCTGCCATGCGAGCTGCGACGGTGTCGGGACCGGGCGGGAGGCCGCGCGTGCCAGGCGCTCGAGTCCCGACCGGAGCACCCCCCCGAGGTGGCCCGCCCGGAGCGGTGCCGGGAGCCCGAGGGCACTGACGGCGCCGGCGGCTGCCGCGAGAAACGCGCGGCGGCTCGCGCCGTCGCGGTCGGGCAACGGTGCATCGCCGGCGGTGTGATTGCGCGCCAGGTTCTCCGGGACGGCAGCGCCGGCGATGTCGCGCGGCGAGTGGTGGAGGCTCACCGCCGGAAGATACGCGCTCCGCATCGCGCGAGCGACGCCGGTGACATCGCGCCGAATCGCTGCCGCGCTCTTGCGGCAGCGCGCTCCCCGGTGAGAATCATGCGTGATCTGCTCGCTCCCGCGTCTCCGCCATCGCGAGGTATCCATGTTCCGGGTGTCACGTCCCCTTGGGACGCTCCCCTTTGTCCTGGCGCTCGCCGCCGCGTCCCACGCCGGTGCGCAGTCGTCCCCCACGATCGCGCAGTTCATGAGCCCCGCATCGCCGCAGGAAATCACCGCGGCGCGCGACGCCGACCGGATCGCCTGGGTCACCTACGACCGCGGCATGCGCAACGTGTACACGGCGGCAGCCCCCGATTTCAAGGCGGCCCGGCTGACGGCGTTCCTCGAAGACAACGGCGTCGAGGTGAGCGACGTGTCGCTGTCGGCGAACGGCTCGGTGGCGGTCTTCGTCCGCGGGTCGGCGCCGAACCGCGAGGGCTGGGTCGCCAATCCGTCGCACAATCCGGACGGTCCCGAGCGCGCCATCTGGGCCGTGACCACTGATGGAAAGGGAGGCGCGTGGAAACTGGCCGAGGGCGCCAACCCGGCGCTCTCTCCCGACGGGCGCTTCGTGCTCTACGTGAAGGACGGGCAGATCTACAGGGCACGCGTGTCGCGAACGCCACCGACGACGAAGATGGACCGCGGCGAGGAGCCGTTCATCGAGGAATGGGGCAGCAACGGCGATCCCCGGTGGTCGCCCGATGGAACGAAGATCGTGTATGTGAGCACGCGACAGAACCACTCGCTGCTCGCGCTGTACGACGTCCGCACGCGCACGGTGAAGTACCTCGCGCCGAGCGTCGACTACGACGGCGACCCGGTGTGGTCGCCCGACGGGCTGGAGGTCGCGTTCACGCGGCGTCCCGGGCTTCCGTTCGGCCAGCAGTCGCAGGTCGGGAGCGGGAGCATCGGCAATCCGTCCGGGCCGGGATCCGTGCAGGGGCGCGGCCCGAACTGGGCATGCCCGCAGGGGCGCGGCGGGCGAGGCTTCGGCCGCGGGGGCTTTGGCCGCGGCGGCGCCGAGCCGGACAGCGCACGCCCCGGGGAGATTCCGGGGCTCTGCCGGGCGACGTTCCGCGGCGGGTATACGCTTTCGGTGATGATCGTGAACCTGGCCACGGGCAGCGCCCGCGAAGTCTGGCACAACGCGCCTGATGACCGCGTCTTCACGAACATCCAGCGCATGATGTGGGGCGGCGACGCCCTGGTGTTCCCGGAGTCGCCGGCCACCGACGAGTGGGACAGGTATTACGCCCTCTCGGTCTCGACACCGATGGCGCAGCCGAAGATGCTGACGACCACCGACGGCCTGATCGAGGGCGCGACCTCGGCGACGCTCTCGCGCGACGGACGGACGCTCTATTACTGCACCAATGCGTCGGACATCGAGCGCCGCCACATCTGGTCGGTGCCGACGTCCGGGGGCACGCCGAGGCAGGTGTCCACCGGCGACGGCGTCGAGACCTACCCGACCCCGCTCTCGTCAGGCAGCCGCCTCGCGGTGCTGTACTTCAATGCGAGGCAGCCGGCGTCGGTGGGCCTGGTGCCGTCCGAGGGCGGGTCGCCGAAGGTGATCTATCCCACGCTCACGAGCACCTTTCCCACAAACGCGCACGTGACGCCGCAGATCGTGATCGTGAAGTCGCCGGACGGGCTCGATATCCACAACCAGCTCTTCCTGCCGCCGGGGCTCAAGCCCGGTGAGCGCCGCCCAGCGATCGTCTTCGTGCATGGCGGCCCGGTACGCCAGATGCTCCCGGCGTACCACTACATGCAGTTCTACCACTGGGCGTACGCGTTCAACCAGTGGCTGCAGAGCCAGGGCTACATCGTCCTCTCGGTGAACTACCGCAGCGGCATCGGCTACGGGCGGTCGTTCCAGCGGGCGCCGAACACCGGCGGGCGTGGCAACGCCGAGTACCAGGACGTTCTGGCCGCGGGTCGCTACCTCCAGTCCCGGCCCGACGTCGACGCGGCGCGCATCGGGATCTGGGGACTCTCGTACGGCGGCGTGCTCACCTCGCAGGCGCTGGCGCGCAACTCGGACCTCTTCATCGCCGGCGCCGACCTGGCCGGTGTGCACCTCTGGGGCTCGTCGCTCGACACCACGGCGGTGTCGTACCAGTCATCGACGATCTCCGCCATCGACGGATGGAAGTCGCCGGTGTACCTGCTGCAGGGCGACGACGACAGGAACGTGGACTTCGCGCAAATGATCGGGCTCGTCGACCTGCTCCGCGCGCGCAATGTCTACTACGAACTGACGGTGATCCCCGACGACACCCACGAGTCGCTGATCCACGCCAACTGGATCAGGACCTGGAACGAGATCGGCGTCTTCCTGAAGCGCTTCGTCTGGAACAAGGAGGCGCCCCCCGCGGTCTCGCCGCAATGAGCCGCGCGCAGCACGTGCTCGCCCACGCATCCTCACCAAGCCGCCGGCGGACGATCTCCCGTCGCCAAGGACGCATCCTCGCCCTGGCCGCCGTGCTCGGCGCTCCCGCACTCCACGCCCAGGCGTCGACAGATCCGGCGCGGGAGCTGGACGCCTACGTCGCCAAGGCCGTCCGCGACTGGAACGTCGCGGGGCTCGCCATCGCCGTGGTACACGACAACAGGATCGTCTTTGCCAAGGGATACGGCGTGCGCGAGATCCACCAGCCGGCCACGGTGGACACGCAGACGCTCTTCGCCATCGCATCGACGACCAAGGCGCTCACCGTCGCGGCACTGGGCATGCTCGTCGACGAGGGCAAGGTCCGGTGGGACGACCCGGTGACGAAGTTCCTGCCCGGGTTCGAGATGTACGACCCGTGGGTCACGCGCGAGATCACCGTGCGCGACCTGCTGACGCACCGCGCCGGCCTCCCGTCCACCGACTTTCTCTGGACAAGCGGCGACACCTCGCGGCGCGAGATCATGCACCGCGTGCGCTTCGCGCCGCCATCGTACTCGTTCCGCGCCGGCTACACGTACCAGAACGTGATGTTTCTCGTGGCCGGCATGGTGGTCGAGGCGGCGAGCGGCATGACCTGGGACGACTTCATCCGCACGCGCCTCTTCGGGCCGCTCGACATGTCGCGGTCGGTGACGTCGCTCCGGGAAGCGCAGACGAAGACCGACAGGGCGTCGCCGCACTGGATCGACGGCGACTCGCTGCGCGTGATCCAGAACTCGACCGCCGACGGCATCGGCCCCGCGGGCGGCGTCTGGTCGAGCGTGGCGGACATGGCGAAGTGGGTGCGCTTCCTGCTCGACACCGGGCGCGTGAACGGCCGGCCGCTGCTGCGGCCGGACACATGGGCCGAGATCTTCCGCCCGCAACAGGTGATCCCCTCGGGCGGCCGCGGCTCGCCACCGGTGCGCCTGTCGCAGCCCCACTTCCGCACGTACGGCCTGGGGTGGTTCCAGCAGGACTATCGCGGTCACCAGGTCGACTTCCATACCGGCAGCCTGAACGGGATGATCGCGATCAACGGCCTGATCCGCGACGCGGGGCTCGGCGTGTACATCCTGGGCAATACGGATCATGCGGAGCTGCGCCACGCACTGATGTTCAAGGTGTTCGACCTCTTCCTCGGCTACCCGCCGCGCGACTGGAGCAGTGAGCTGCTGGCGCTGTATCGCGCTGACGACGCGCGGGCCGATTCTGCACGGCTGCGCGCCGATGCCCGCCGCGTTCCCGACACGCACCCGTCACTGCCGCTGGATCGCTATGCGGGGACGTTTGCCGACTCGCTCTACGGCACCGTCCGGGTGACGCTCGAGAACGGCGCGCTGCGGCTGCACGTGGGCGTATCGCAGGACGGCACGCTGGAGCACTGGCAGTTCGACACGTTCCACGCGCGCTGGGATGACTGGTGGCGCGGCTTCTCGACGGTCTCGTTCATCGTGGAGCCGAACGGCTCGCCGGACCGGCTCGAGATCGGCGGTCACACGCTGCGGAGGACGGGGGGCGGCAGGTCCGCGCCGCGATAGCCGGGGGAGCGCCGTGTCACACCGCTCCTGACGGTGTCGCCGCGGGTTCGCCCCGCCGGCGACACCGGGCATGGGAGGTCGTCGCCGCGGCAGCGGACGTCTCGCCGGCGGCGTGCGGCCCCGCCGGGGCAAGACGACATCGACGGTCGCGGTCTTTCACGAAACGCGCCGTGGACATAGATTGTCTATCCCTTTGTACATCTGCCCCCATCGTCATGTCCGCTCGTCGCGACCTCCTCCCGGGCACGCTCGACATGCTGGTGCTGAAGACCGTGAGCGTGCAGCCGATGCACGGCTATGCCATCGCGCGCCACATCCAGCGGCTGTCCGGGGACGTGCTCCACGTCGAGGAAGGATCGCTGTACCCCGCCCTGCAGCGCATGCGACAGAAGGGGTGGATCAGGGCCGCCTGGCGCCAGTCGCCGAACAACCAGAGGGCGCGGTACTACACCATCACGACGGCGGGTCGGAAGCAGCTCGGCGAGCAGGAAACCGGATTCGATGAGCTGGTGGCCGCCATCGCGCGGGTGATGCGCCCGGCGTGAGGCGGATCCCGCGAATGTCCACCGCCAGCCGATGGAGCGTGACACGAGGGCGTGGCTCGTCAGGATCGTCGACCGGTCTGCCGCGGCCGGCGGGATGGCCGGCGAGACGATTGCCTTGCTCGGAGCCCGCTGGCTCCAGCCGCTACTCTGCCGGCATTCGACGAGCGATCGCGCGGTGTTCGCCGCCGTGCCCGTCGTGCTGATGCTCGTCGCCGCGCTGGCGAGCCTGTTGTCCGCCCTCCGGGCAACGCCCGCCGACCCGAACCGCACGCTGCGGACTGCTTAGGACGCCGGACGCGGCAACTGCTCGCATCGCACCGCGGGCGGGTGCAGTTCATCGCAGTTCCGACAGGCTTTCCCGGATTTCCCTGACGCCGAGAGCGCCGCCTGATGCTCGCGTACCCGCGCACGCGCGGCACGAGCCGTTTCCGAGCGGCACGGCATGGCAGCCTCGTCGTTGACTCTCCCCGCCCCCGCGCAAAGCTTTGCTGTCGCACCCTGTGAACAGGAGCATCCGGTGACCCGCACATTCCGCTGCCTCGTCGTCGCCTTGCTGGCGATGGCACCCGCATCCGCCGCCGTGGCGCAGTCCATCATCGGCCCGCCGCAGAAGGGCGAGCCGGCACGCGTCAGCATCGAGACGCCCGAACACTTCTTCGGCTTCCAGATGGGCGCCGACCGGAAGATGGCGCACTGGGACGACATGGTGCGGTACTACGACCTGCTCGGCCGGACGAGCGACCGCATCAAGGTCGTGAACATGGGCAAGACGTCCGAGGGACATCCATTCTACGCGCTCTTCATCTCGTCGCCCGCGAACCTGGCGCGACTCGAGGCGTACCGGCAGATCAACGCCACCATCGCCGATCCGCGCGGCGTCTCCGACGACTCGCTCGAGACGCTCACGAAGGTCGGCAAGGCCGTCGTGCTGCAGTCGATGAGCATGCACTCCACCGAGATCGGCGGCAGCCAGATGGCCGTGGAGTTCGTCTACGACCTGCTCAGCCGGAACGACGACGAGGCGAAGCGGATCCTCGACAACGTGATCGCGATCGTCATTCCCTCGTTCAATCCCGACGGCGAGGTGATGGTCACCGAGTGGTACCGCAAGACGTTGGGTACGGATGCGGAGGGGACGTCACCGCCGTGGCTCTACCAGAAGTACGCCGGCCACGACAACAACCGCGACGCCTTCCAGCAGAACCTGCCCGACTCGCGGTACATGGCGAAGCTGCTGTTCCGCGAGTGGATCCCGCAGGCCTACGTCGACCACCACCACATGGGGAGCAACGGCGCGCGCATCTACCTGCCGCCGTACGCCGAGCCGGTCCGCCCGTTCGCCGACCCCATCGTGTGGCGGGAGCTGTCGTGGTACGGCGCGCACATGGCGACGCTCGAGGAGCGGTACGGCGAGTCCGGCGTCATCAACGACGCCGTCTACTCCGGGTGGGGCCACATGGGTTTCCACTGGATCACGCCGTTCCACAACATCGCCGGGATGCTCACCGAATCGGCGAGCGCGCGCCTGGCGACGCCGCTGACGCTGACTCCCGACCAGCTGCAGGGCAATACGCGCAACCTCATCACCTACAAGGAGCAGACGAACTTCCCCAATCCGTGGCCGGGTGGCACCTGGCACCTGCGCGACATCGTGGACCGCCAGAAGATCGCGGCGTGGGCCACGCTCGACCTGGCATCGCGAAACAAGGAGATGGTGCTGCGTGACATGTACCTGAAGGGCAAGCACCAGACGGAGCGCGGCGCCGCGGGCACGCCGAAGGCGTACCTGGTCTCGCTCGGCCCGGACCAGCACGACCCGCTCACCGCGCGGAAGATGGTCCAGAACCTCCTGAACCAGGGGGTCGAGGTCCTGCAGTCGCCCAGCGGATTCACGCAGGATGGCCATCAGTACGGGGCGGGCACGTACGTCGTCTCGATGGCGCAGCCCAAGATGGGCGTCGTGCGCTGGATGCTGGGCCAGACGTTCTATCCGGACAACGAGTACACGCGCGACAACGACGGCAACCCGATCCGGCCGTACGACATGGCGACGGACGTCATGGCCGAGTTCATGGGCGTGAAGGTCGATCCCACGGACGTCCCCGTGACCGCGAGCCTGACCAGGATCATGAGTGCCGAGGCCCCTGCGGGCAAAGTGGCGAACGGCGGGACGCTGTCGTTCAGCGGGCACCTGAACGATTCGTGGCGCGCCGCCAACCTGCTGATGGCCAAGGGCGCCACCGTGCGACGGCTCGACAAGGCGAGCGGTGTGCTCCACGTCGGCGACTACCTGGTGACGCGGGCCTCGCGTGCGGTGCTCTCGACCGTCGCGGCGACGACGGGAGTGAGCTTCGACGCCGTCACCGGCAATGCCAACGCCGTGAGTCACGTCGTCAAGCCGTTGCGCGTCGCGATGTACCAGCGCTACAACGGCGGCAACTCCGACGAGGGATGGACGCGCCTGCTCTTCGAGCAGTTCGACCAGCCGTATCACTCGATCTTCGATCCCGAGCTGAAGGCGGGAAACCTCAACGCGAAGTACGACGTGCTCATCCTGCCATCGGACAATGAGGGGACGCTGGTGGGACGCAGTGGTGGCGCGGGTGTGGCCGAAGCGGGAGGACGCGGCGCGCCGCCCGCCGCCGGACGCGGGCGCGCTGGTGGGGCCGCCGCGACGGCGAGTGCGGACCCGAATCCCCGTGGCGGCGGCGGCAACGCGGTGCTGGGCGGCCCAGGCGGCGGTGGAGGGCGTGGCGGTCGTGGCGGCGGAGGAGGAGGTGGCCGCGGCGGCCAGGTGCCCGAGGAGTATCGCAGCGGGTTCGGGGACGAGGGCGTGAGTGCGCTCAAGGACTTCGTCGAGAAGGGTGGCACGCTGGTGACGTTCGGCGAGTCCGGCCAGTTCGCGATCGATCGCTTTGCGCTTCCCGTGCGCGATGTCACCGAGGGGCTCCCGTACAAGCAGTTCTGGTGCCCGGGGTGCACGCTGCACGTCACGGTGGACACGGCGACCGCGCTCGGCTACGGCATGCCGGCGAATGCGCTCGCCACCTGGCTCGCCGGGAGCCAGGCGTACGAAATTGCGCCGGCGGGTGCCGCGAGCGTGCAGACCATCGTGCGCTTGGTGGACCATGACGTGCTGCAGAGCGGTTGGCTGCTCGGCGAGAGCGTGATCGCGAGCCGGCCGACGATGGTGTCGGTGGCGGTCGGACAGGGACACGTGGTGCTCTTCGGCTTCCGCGTGCAGCACCGCGACCAGACGCACGGCACGTACAAGCTGCTGTTCAACGCGTTGCAGCGGTGAGTGCGGCGGGTTGCCCGCGGCGCCCGTGCCGGTAGCAGGGCACGGGACGCCCGCGGCGCCCGTGGCGGTAGCAGGGCACGGGACGGCGCCGGGCGCGCAGGGTGCGCGTGGTGCGAAGCCGTACGGCAAGCACGCGGCGGGGGCCGGACGGCGCTGGAACGGATCTTACCGGGGGGGGGGTAGCAGGAGTGGCTGCTGTCCTCGGCAGCCACAGGCAATCCCCTCCGGCGCGGAGTGCCCCATGACATTTCTTCCTCGTACGTCCCACTTTCGCGCGGCGGTCGTCGTCCTCGCCTTCCTCTCGGCTCCGCTGGCGGCACAGCAGGGACCGCGCACCGTGTCGGGCATCGTGCGCAGCGCCGGCCAGGAGCCCATCGCTGGTGCGCTGGTGATCGTCGACTCCGCCCAGGTGCTTCACGGCGCACGCACCGGCGCCGACGGACGCTTCCGGCTTCCGAACATCCCCTCCGGGCAACACACCATCGAGGTCGCGAGCACCGGCTACCGCACCTGGTCGCGGGAATTCGACGTCGCCGACGCCGACGTGCAGTTCGACGTCGTGCTGCAGCGCGCGCTGACGCAGCTCGACACTGTCGCCGTGCGGGCGGGTCGCACGGGCGTCTACGGCCAGGTGATACGCTCGACCGATCTCGCGCCCCTGGACAGCGTCACGGTGTCGGTGCTCGGCGCGCACCTGGCGACCGTGACCGACACCGCGGGTCGTTACGATCTGCCCGGCGTGAAGCCGGGGAACTACGTCGTCCGCCTCACGCGCGCCGGCTACGCCGAGCGCACCCGGTCGATCACGGTGGAACGCAACAAGGGCTATGAGTTCAGGCCGCTGCTCTATCCCGATCCCGAGGAGCGGCTCAACGCGCGCCGGACGATCCTCCTCGACGAGATGGACCGACGCGTGCGCGAGCGACAGAGCCTGCTGATCCCGCGCTCCGAGCTGGGCTCGAACCCGCGTGGAGACCTGTCGCTCTACGCGAACCGCGCCCGCACGGCGCTCATCAAGTCGATCAGCATTCCCGACGGCTCATGCATCTTCGTGGATGGGCGCCCGATTCCGGGCTTCCCGCTGCATGCGTTCTCGGTTGGTGACGTCGAATCGGTAGAAGTGATTGTCGATGCGCCGGGGATCGAGCGGCTCTGGCCGTACGGGGCGCCCTGTGGCCAGGGCGTGCTGACGGCACAGTTCATGCCTCCGGCCGCGGGTGTTGGCGTGGACACGGGGAGCAACGGATTTCCGCCGCTCCGGTCGAATGCGGTCGGCAGCAACTACTTGAACGACCGCCTCAGGAGAGAACGCGGGGGTTCGGCCTTCGTGTTCATCTGGCTGCGGCGGTAGGCGCCTCAGCCGGGGTGATGCACAGCACGGTCCCCTCGAGGACACCGGTGCCGTGCGCACGGTCGAAGGCGCGCCAATCAACGAGCGGTTGCTGCCATGCCCGCACGACGGCCGCATCGACCTGGCGACGCGATGCAGGGTCACGTGGCCGACCGTTCATCGAGTGCGGTACCGCCGCGATCCGCTGTCGTCGCTCGGCGCGTGAGGACGGCGAGCACGGCGTCCCTGGACCCGGCGCGTGGCCTCAGCCGTTCGACAAGTCGTAGGCCATTCGCAGCCCCACCAGCGTCAGGTCCGGCTCCACCCGCTCGATCTCGCGGCAGTGCTCCATGATCACCGGGGCGAGCCCTCCCGTCGCCACGACCAGTGGCACGCGTCCCGTCGGCCACTCGGCCTTGATCCGCCTGACGATGCCGTCCACCGCCTCGACAGTGCCAAAGACAACGCCGGCACGCACGCAATCCTCCGTGCGCCGGCCGATGGTGTGCTCGGGAGCGACAAGCTCCGTCGCCGGCAACTTCGACGTGCGCCGGAACAAGGTCTCCGCCGACGTCCGCATGCCCGGCGCGATCACGCCACCCAGGAAGACTCCATCGGCGGTGATGCAATCGAACGTCGTGGCGGTGCCAAGGTCGACGACGATAGTGTCGCGCTCGAACAGGCGGCTCGCCGCCAGCGTGTTCACGATGCGGTCCGCGCCCACCGTCAGCGGCTCGAGCACATCGAGGCGGATCGGCAGCGACATGCGCGCGTCCACGACGAGAGGTGCCGTGCCGAAGAGCGCCTGGCACGCCTCGCCCAGCGGCTCGGTGAGCGCCGGGACCACCGACCCGATCGCCGTACCGCTCACCCGTCCTGGCGCGACGTCACGCGAGGCCAGCAAGCCGCGCACCATCAGCGCCAGCTCGTCCGGCGTGCGCGACGGCTCGGTCACGATGCGCCAGTGCGCGTGCAACCGCTCGCCATCGAAGAGACCGATTGTCGTCTCGGTGTTGCCGACGTCGAAGACGAGGATCATGACGGGTCTCCCTCGAGCCGGAGTGAGCCCTCGCGGCAGCGTACCACGCCGCCGGCGGTGACGACAAGGAGCGCGCCGTCCTCGGCGATGCCGGCGACGCGGCCGGGGCGCGGGGCGACGCAGGGGCGGCCGGCGGCGGTGTCACGCCGCGCGTAGTCGACCAGCTCGGGCACGGTCAGGAGCCCGCGGGCGGCCGCCGCCGCCCGCATGGCCGGCACCAGCTCGGCCAGCACGTCGGCGCGATCGACCCCGCTGCCTAACGCGGCTGCCCCCGGCTGGCCCGGCGGCGGGTCCCGGTTCACGCCGATGGCGACGGCCACCCACTCGGGACGGGCGTCGCGCCAGCGGATTTCCACCAGGATGCCCCCGAGCTTGCCGCCGTGCAGCAGCAGGTCGTTCGGCCACTTGAGTCCCACCGTGGCGCCGGCGAAGCGGTCCAGCGCCCGCGCCGCGCGCAGCCCGATGCGCAGCGACAGCACGTCGAGGGCACGCGGGTCGTTCGGCCGCTCGATGAGCGTGAGCCAGACGCCGGCGCCCGGCGCCGAGGTCCACCGGCGTCCCGCGCGACCGCGTCCCGCGCGTTGCTCGTTCGCGATGACGAGGGTCCCGGCGGGCGCCCCGCCGCCGGCCAGCGCGTGCGCCTCGTCCATCGTCGATTCCACGCTGTCGAAGAGCACCACGCGCGGCACGTCGAGCAGCCCGGCGAGCTCCTCCGCGGTACGTCCCTCCCAGCTAGTGCCCTGGCCGGTCAGGCTACGCACGGTACGCCAGCAGGAGGAAGACCGCGACGCCGAGCAGCAGGCGGTAGAGCGCAAAGATGCCGTAGCTGTGCCGCGTCACGAACCGCAACAGGATTGCAATGGCGAGCCAGCTGCTCACCGCGGCCGCGGCCACGCCGATTGCCAGTGGCCCGAGCGGCAGGCCCTCGCGAAGGGCCTCCGGGGCCTTGAGCACCGCCGCGGCGGCAATCACGGGCATGCTGAGCAGGAAACTGAAGACCGCGGATCCCTCGCGCGTGAAGCCGAGCGCGCGGGCCGCGGAGATTGTCGCCCCCGAGCGCGACACGCCCGGCACGAGGGCGAGCGCCTGCGAGAGACCGACGCCGATCGCGTCGCCCCATCGCATGGCGTCGAGCTCCCGGTCGCGACGCGCGAAACGATCCGTCGCCCAGAGGATGGCTCCCATGATCATGAGCGCGCCGGCGATGAGCGCCGGTGCCCGGAAGGCGGTCTCGGCGAGGTCCTCCAGCAGCAGGCCGGCGATGGCGGCGGGCACCGTCGCCACCACGAGGAACGCGGCGCGCCGCTCGTCAGGCGTGCGGATGGCGCGCTGGCGCAGGATGCGCAGCCCGGCGACGATCAGCGCATACCAGTCACGGCGGAAGTACCAGAGCAGCGCCACCAGCGTCCCGACGTGCAGGCTGACGTCGAAGGCGAGTCCCGGATCGCGCCAGCCGAAGGCCCATGGGGCGAGCGTCAGGTGCGCCGAGCTCGAGATGGGGAGGAACTCCGAGAGGCCCTGCAGCAGGCCGAGGACCAGCGCCTGGAACGCGGTCATGCGCCGCCACCGAATCGTCC
The DNA here is from genome assembly GCA_963761075.1 of uncultured Gemmatimonadaceae bacterium. Lineage (GTDB taxonomy): Bacteria > Gemmatimonadota > Gemmatimonadetes > Gemmatimonadales > Gemmatimonadaceae > CAVXFN01. The sequence continues at coordinate 2,408,184 of CAVXFN010000004.1, read as the reverse complement.
GCCGACGGGACGGTTGGGCCGGTTCGCCAGCGCCTCCTCGTACATCGCCTCGTAACGCGACACGATCTCGTCCTCCGAGAAGCGCTCCCGTGCGTCGCGCGCGGCGAGCTCGCTCATGGCCGCCCAGCGGGCGGGATTTGCCAGGATTCCGGCTGCCTCGTCGGCCATGCCCTCCACGTCACCCACCGGGCGCAGGATGCCCGTCTCTCCCTGCCGCACCACCTCCGGGAGACCGCCGGCCTCGCTGCCGACAACCGGCACGCCGCTCGCGAGCGCCTCCAGCGCACTCAGGCCGAACGACTCCCTGTTGCTCGGCAGGAGGAACAGGTCGGCGGATGCCAGGAGCGGTGCCACCGCCTCGATGCGCCCCAGGAAGTGCACGTCCCGCTCCACGCCCAGGTCGTGGGCCTCCTCCTCGGCGTCCCCGCGATCCGGGCCATCGCCCACCATGACGAGCACGCTGGGCACGGCCTGCCTGACGCGGGCGAAGATCCGCACCACGTCGCGCACGCGCTTCACCGCCCGGAAGTTGGAGATGTGCATCAGGATCCTCCGGCCGCCGAACTGTTCGCGCAGCGTCGGCGGGTACTTCGTGCGATCGTAGGTGCCGGGATCGACGAAGTTGTGCAGGACGCGCACGTCACATCCGGTGCACCCGAACGTGAAGATCGTCTCGTCGCGCAGGAAGCTCGACACCGCGGTGATGTAGTCGGACTTCTCGATGGAGAACTTCGTGATGGCATGGAAGCTGTGGTCCTGCCCCACGATCGTGATGTCCGTGCCGTGCAGCGTCGTGATCACCGTGATGTCCTCGCCCGTCTCCCGCAGCATCTCACGCGCGATCCAGGCGCTGGTCGCGTGGGGGATCGCGTAGTGCACGTGGAGCAGGTCGAGGTGGTGCGACCGGACCACTTCGTGCATGCGGACCGCCAGGGCCAGGTCGTACGGCGGGTACTCGAACAGGGGGTACTTGCCGACGTCCACCTCGTGGAAGAAGACGCCGGGCAGGAACGCGGGGAGCCGGAACGGATGCTGGTACGTGATGAAGTGGACCTCGTGCCCGCGGCGCGCGAGCGCGATACCCAGCTCGGTCGCCATCGCTCCCGAGCCACCGTACGTGGGATAGCACGTGATTCCGATTCGCACGATTAGTCCTCGCCCGTCCACCACGTCATCACCCGCGCGAACGCCTCCGGTTCGCGTGGGTCCAGCCACTGCACGTCCGCGACGCCCAGCTGGTGACGGAACCACGTCCGCTGCCGCTTCGCATACCGCCGGGTCTCCCGAATGATCACCTCGCGCGCCGCCGCCAGATCGTCGCCTCCCTGCACCACGCGGCGCAGGACATCGTAGCCGGTGGCGGTCCAGGCGGCCGCGGTCCCCGACACTGTGTCGGCCAGGGAGCGGACCTCGTCGAGCCACCCCGTCGCCAGCATGCGATCGACGCGCGCGGTGATCGCGCCGGCGAGTGCGGTACCCGGGTCGACGAGAAGATAGCGTGGCGTCAGGGCCGGCGCCCGGGCATGCCGACGGTGCAGGTCGCTGATCCGCTCGCCAGCGAGCAGCACGGTCTCGATCGCTCGCAGGAGCTGGGCCCGTCCCAGGTGCGCCCGCGCCGGGTCGAGCGCACGGCACCAGCGCTGCAGGTCCGCCGTCGGGAGCGGCCGCAGGAAACCGTCGAGTGCCGCCCGTGGCGCCTCCGGGAGTGCGGGCGCATCGAACAGCGGCTCGAAGAGTGCGCGCAGGTAGAACCCCGTTCCGCCAACGACGATCGGCACCCTGCCATGCGCCCGCGCCGCGGCGAGCCAAGCGGGCACCGCGGCGGCCCAGTCGGCGGCGGAGTAGCGCGTCGCCGGATCGATCACGTCGATGCCGAAGTGCGGCACGCGGCGGCGCTCATCGGCCGTCGGCTTCGCGGTGCCGACGTCGAAGCCCCGGTAGATCTGGCGTGAGTCCGCCGAGATGATCGTCCCCCCGACGGCCTCGGCGAGTCGCAGCGCGAGCGCGGACTTCCCGGCGGCCGTGGGGCCACAGATGACCCGCAGCCTATCGTCGTCCGAATCGGCGCTCGAGCTCATCCCAGGTCAGTCGTGCGATGCCGGAGCGCCCGTGCACGTCGTGCGCCGGAAGGGCGGCCGAATGCAGCGCCACGACAAGGGCGCGCATCTCCGCGGGCGAAAGGACGTCGCCGGCCTTGACGGCGGCCTTGCAGGCGATCGTGGCCACGAGCTTCTCGTGCCGCGCGTGCGTTGCCGGCGCGCGGTCACCGGTGAGGCCCTGCAGGGTCTCGCGCAGGCAGCGCAGCGCGTCGAATCGCGGGTGCGGCGTCGGCACCGCGTGCACGATCACGGAATGTCCGCCGAACGGCTCCAGCTCGAAGCCCAGGCGGGCCAGGTCCCCGGCGTTCGCCTCCAGGGCATCGGCCTCGGCCGGCGACAGGTGCACGGTTTCCGGCAGCAGCAGGCGCTGCGACGGCGCGCCGCCTGACGAGAAGTGCTCCATGAAGCGCTCGAACAGGATCCGCTCGTGCGCCGAGTGCTGGTCGATGAGGACGAGCCCGTCGTCGTGCTCGTAGAGGATCCAGGTGCGACGGAGCTGCACCAGCGGCGGCAGGTCGGGCGCGGCCCGTGGCGCCGCCGCGGATGAACCGGGCCCGGCGCGCCCCTCGTCAGGCAGCGGTGCGTCCCCGAAGAACGGGGCCGGCACCACCGCCGGGAGGTGGTCGAGCGCGGCGTCGGCGAATGGCGAGGCCCCATGCGGCGACCACGTGCGCACGCCGCCGGCGGCGCCGATGAACGCCGCGCTGTCCAGCACGCCGAGGGCGCGACGCACCGCGTGCTCCACGGCGCGCTCGATCCCCCAGCGTTCGTGGAAGCGCACCTCGGCCTTGGCCGGATGCACGTTCACGTCGACGGCGTCGCCGGGCAGGTCGACCGCCAGCAGGAGGGACGGCCGGACGCCGGCCGGCAGCACCGTGCGATAGGCCGCCTCGGCGGCACGCACCAGGCCGTGGTCCCGCACGGCGCGGCCGTTCACGATGATCGCGACCCGCCGCGACGCGGTGCCGACGTCACCGGGCCGCTCGGCGAGCCCATGCACCCGCACCGGACCCGACACCGTGTCGACCTCGACGAAGCGTCCGGCGTAGTCATGTCCCCAGAGTGCGACCACCCGGTCGCGGAGCGTCCGCGCCGCCGGCAGCGACAGCATCTCGCGCCCGTCGGCGGTGACCGCCAGGCGAACGTCCCGGCGGGCGAGGGCCGTCCCCACCAGCGCATCGCTCGCCGCGCGCCACTCGGAGCGCGTGCCACGGAGAAACTTCCGCCGGGCCGGCGTATTGTAGAACAGGTCCGCCACCGTCACCGTCGTGCCGCGCCGCCGTGGTGCGTCGGAGACGCTTTCGATCGTCCCGCCGGCGGCACGCACCTGCGTGCCGTCGCCATCCTCGGGCGACGTCAGGACCTCGAGGCGCGACACCGAGCAGATGGCCGGCAGCGCCTCGCCGCGGAACCCGAAGCTCGCGACGCCGACGAGCTCCGCCGCGGATCGGATCTTCGACGTCGCGTGTCGCGCGAGCGCGAGCACGGCATCGGCGCGATCCATGCCGGAACCGTCGTCGCTGACGCGCACGAGCTTGCGCCCGCCCTCCTCGAGCTCCACGGAGATCGACGTCGCCCCGGCGTCGAGCGCGTTCTCGACGAGCTCCTTGACCACCGAGGCCGGGCGCTCGACCACCTCGCCGGCGGCGATCTGGTCGGCGACGGTGGAGGCGAGGACGGCGATGCGAGACACGCGCGAGTCGGCGGTTGGGGCGGATCCCGGCAGGCTCGTCAAAGGGTAACCGCCGCGCCGAGCCTACTCAACGGAGAGCACCTCGAGCCAGCGGGTCTCCAGCCATCCCTCGCGATGGTCCGACAGCCTGACGCGCGTCCACACGCCCTGCCGTCCGAGCACGCGACCGGTCTCGCCGGTCACGGTCTCGGCGCCCTGCTCCGCGCCGAGGGCGGGTGTGCCGCGCAGGCGCGACGCGCTCACCACGACCGCAGCCTCCCGCCCGGTAAGCGTGTCCCGCTGCAACCGGCCGGCGACGGCGATCGCGCACGCGACGACGAGCCCCGCCATCGCCAGACGCCGCAGGCCGCCGCGCCGCCGCCGCGGCTGCAGGGCCAGGGCCAGCCAGCCCGCCAGCCACAGGAGGCCCCCACCGATCGCCAGCAGGTTCAGGGACAGCGGCGGAATGTCGCCGGTGACGCCGTCGCGGAACCCCGGTGTCATGCGCAGCAACGCGCGCGCATCCGACGCCATCGGCTGCAGCCTGGCAGCGCGCTGCCAGCCGATCACCGCCGCGGCGGTGTCGTGGAGCTGCCAGGCCGAGGTGCCGAAGTTGATCCAGGCGTCGGCCGACCGGGGACGCGCCTGCGCCAGCTCGAAGAAGGCGCTCCGCGCACTGTCGAACTGCTGCCTGTCGTACGCGCTCACCCCGTTGTAGAACGCCCCCTCGGCCACGGTGTCGCGCCCGGCCGCCCACGCGCTCGCCGCCCCGGCCGCCGCCAGGATGGCGACCATCACCGCGCCCGTCACCCGCGCTGAGGCCAGCGTCAGCGCCTGACGAGTGCGGGCCTCGCCGTCGATCGCGGCCACGATGTCGTAGGCGCGCTGCGCCGCGCGGGGATCGGCACTGCCTTCGCGCCCGAACACGACTGCGTCCAGCTCCGTGAGCAGCCGCTCCGCCTCACGCGACGTCGCCTCCGACACGCCGGCACGACGCAGCGTGCGCACGAGCAGGGCATGATCCGACATCGCGGCGGCGGTGGCACGGATGCGATCGGCGATCGCGGCGGCATACGCGCGCCGCAGCCGCGCCGGATCGCGGCCTTCGGGGGTCGCCGCCAGTTGCCGCAGGACGCGCAGCGGTGGGATCTCGCGCCGGCGCGGGGGACGGCGCGCGATCGTCAGTCCCAGCAGCGGGAGCGGTGCGAGGCCGATGAGCACCCAGTACAACGACGACGTCGAGATCGGCTCGGGCTCGAGCCCGCTGTACAGGCGGCGGATCGGGAGGGACGCCGCCACCGTCGCCGCGGGCGTCTCGCTCTGCACCACGGCGCCGTCGGCAACAGTCACCGAGTCGGGCGCGGTGAAGGCCACCTCGTACCGCTCGGTGTAGGGATTGAAGTACGGGTACCTGATGGCGGGCAGCGCCACGCGGCCGGCGTGTCGCGGCGTCAGGATCCAGTCGAAGTCCTTGCGTCCGCGGATGAGCACCGACGCGGAGTCGAGTTGCACGCGGTCCCCGCCCGAGACGACGTCCGCCCACCCGACCTGGAGGTCCGGCCGCGGCAGCAATGTCACGTTCCCGATGCCGTCGACGGTGACGGTGAACATGAGCGGGTCCCCGACGCGCGCCTGACGAACCTCGGCGTGCGCGGAGACGACGAGCCGGCCCACCGCGCCGCGGAATCCGCTGGGTCGCCCGCGCGCGGGCGGATCGCGGGCCACGATCGTGAGCGGCGCAGTTCGCTCGGAGTGGCTCTCCTCACGCGCAAAGAAGGAGTTGCTCAGCGGCAGCGCATAGTCGAGGCGAGCCGGCGGCACCACCAGTCGTCCCGCGGTGAGCGGGAAGATCGCGCGCTGGAAGACATGCACATCGTAGTGGCGGGCGCCGACGACGCGTGCCGGCCCGTCGACCACCGAGGGCAGGTCGAACGCCAGGGCCGAGCGCACCTCCGGCGGCACGAACTGCGGATTCCGGCGCAGCCGGGCGCGCACCTCCTCGCTCAGGAAGACGCCAACCTGGTACGTCGCCTGCTGACCGACGTACACCGTGTCGGGCAGCAGCAGCGCCTCGAACGCAACGTCCTGCGTGGGATCGATGCGCGCGCGCGCGGAGACGCCCCCGCGCGCGTCGCCGGTCTGCTGCGCGCGCGAGGGGATGGCAACCAGCAGGGCGAGCGTGGCAGCGACGAGCGGCCTCACCAGTCCTTCCCCCGGGGCGGTGCCTGCTGGCGCTGCTGTTCCTGCTTGCGTCCCTGGACGCCGCGCTCCTCGCGGGCCGCGCTGTTCAGCAACTGTTCCGCCTGCTGGCGCCCCAGTCCCCCGCTCGGCTGCTCGGCCGACTCCGGCTGTGGCTGCGGCTGTCCGCCCGAGTTCGCATCGCCGCCGCCACCGCCGCCGCCACTCGCCTGCTGGCGCCGGCGCAGCGCCAGCTCGTAGTTCCACTTGGCGTCGACGTCGTCGGAATGCATGAGCAGGGCCTTCTTGTACGTGTCGATGGCCGCGTCCAGCGCGCGCCGCGTGCTGTCCGCGGTCGAGTCTCCGGCCAGCCCGGTCTTGAGGTACGTGAGGCCCAGGTTGAAGAGGGAGCGGTAGCGGATGTCAGGATCGTCCACGAGCGCGGTCCGCTCGAGCGGCTCCACCGCCGACTCCATGGAGTCGGCCGCCACCAGCGACGTGCCGAGGTTGTACAGCATCTCCCGGCGCCGGTCACCCTGCAGGATCGCCGCGCGGTATCCGGCCGCCGCACGCGCGTAGCGTCCGGCGTTGTACGACCGGGCTGCGTCCCAGGCACCGTTCCCGGGAAGCACGCAGCCGTGTACCGCGAACAGCAGCATCGCCGTCGCCACGGTCGCCGTCGGGAAGCGGCGAGCGCCCCGTGCCTGGGTCCGCCACAGGTCGACGAGCAGGAGCAGCAGCGCCGGGAGCACGAACCACTGGAAGCGCGGCGTGCGGACAGTGCCGCCCTGCATCGTCCGCCCGGAGGCCTGCAGGGACTCGAGGGCGCGACGGATCTTCGCCGCCTTGTCGGTCTCGTCGGCGCCGATGAACGTCCCCTTCGCCGCCGACGCCGCCGCGCGCAGCAGCTCGGGGTGGTACTTCGTCACGACGATGTCGTTGTTCTCGTCGCGCTTGAAGACGGTCTGCGCACCCTCGCCGCGCATGGGAATCCGGGAGCCGGCGGCGGTCCCGAAGCCGACGGTTACGACGGCGATGCCGGCGTCGCCCGCCTTCGTTGCCGCATCGACGATGTCCTTCTCGTCCTCGAAGGCCTCGCCATCGCTCATCACGACGAGCGCCTTGTCGCCGGCGCCCCGCGTCGCATTCAGGAGGTCGGTGCCCTGCGCGATGGCGCGCGACAGCGAGCTCCCCGCCTGCCCGACCACCGATGGATCGAGGTTGTCGAGAAAGAGGTCGAGCGCCCCTTCGTCCACGGTGAGCGGCGTGAGGATGTAGCTGCGACCGGCGAACGCCAGCAGCGCGAAGCGGTCTCCCTGCGACGAGGCCCGCAGGCGTCGCACCTCCTGCTTCATCCGCTCGAGGCGATTCGGGCGCTCGTCAGTCGCCATCATGGAGAGGGAGGCATCGAGCGCGAGTACGATGTCGATTCCCTCGCCGCGCATCACCGCCTGTTCTTCCCCCCAGCGCGGTCCGGCCAGGGCGAGGACGGCGAACAGCATCGCGGCGCCGAGCCGCGCGGCGCGCCACGACGGCGGGGTAAAGACCGCCCGCGGTATGAGCCGGCGCACGAGCTCCGCAGCGCCGAAACGCGTCAGGCGCGCCAGGCGGCGGCGAAAGGCGCTCAGCACGAGCAGCGCCATGACCGCGCCGGCGCCGAGCGATGCGATGGCGAGCCACGGGACGTCGAAGACCCGCATCATGCGGCCCGGTCCTCGGTGGGCGTCGCCAGGCGCGCGTGCACTGCCGCGACGATGCCCTCGGCCTCATGGCCGAGCTGCATCGCGCGGTCGGCGCGAATGGCGCGCCCGGCGAACTTGGCGACGTCGGCCTCGCCGAGCAGCGCGGCCAGTCGCGTGAACGGAACCAGCGACGTGCCGCGGACCGCCCCGAGGAGCTCGACCGACGTGAGTGACACCGACGCGCCCGGCACGACCTGGCCCAGGTAGGTGCGGAGCACCTCGACCATCAGGGCGACGTGCAGTCCCTTCTCGCCGGCCTGCACCAGGCCGAGCGCCGCGATCCTGGCAAACTCCCGTTCGGCCGCGTCGAACGGCTCGACCGGGGGTCGTGCACGCCGCCGGCGCCGCCGCCAGAGCCAGCGGGCGAGCGCCAGCAGCGCCAGCAGCACGAGGGCGAGCAGGAGCCAGATCCACCATGGCGGGCCGAACGAGAAGATGCCGCGCGGCGGCTTCGGCACGCGCTGCACGCTGTCGGCGGGCAGCACCGACGTCACGGTGACGGCGATGTTCGACAAGCGGAGCCGCCGGATGCCGATCGACTCTCGCACGATGATGTCGTCGAAGTGGATCGGCAGTTCGCCGACGTCCCACGCCGTCACCCGGTACCGCGCGGTGCGCTCCGTGGCCGAGGTGTCGGGAAACGACGTGACCTGCACCGGATCGAGGGCCTCGACGGCGGCCCCGCTGTCCGGCGTCTGCGGAAACTCGATCACCGCGTCCTTCGGGGCCCGCACGCGCACCACGACCTCGAACGGATCCCCGACGGTAACCGAGTCGGGGCGCACGATGACGCCGCTCTGGATCCTGCCGCCCAGCGAGATCGCCTGCAGCAGCAGTGCGCCGATGGCGACGATCACCAGCGCCTCCGGACCCGGCGCTCCCGCGCCCTGAAGAAGCGCAGCAGCGGCTCGATGTACCCGTCGCGGGTGTTGATCGCCACCTCGTCGATCGCCAGCCGGCGCAGCAGCTGGCGCCGCCGCAGGCGCTCCTGCTCGGCCATCGCCGCATAACGCTCGCGCACGACGGGGTCGCTGGTGTTGACGTCGACCGACTGGCCGGATTCGGGATCGACGAAGCGCGCGAGCCCGACGTCGGGCAGGTTCCACTCCGACGGGTCCTCGAGCGGCGCGACGACGACGTCGTGGCGCTGCGCGAGGAACTTGAGCGGGCGGTCGACGGCACCCCCGTACAGGTCGGAGACGAGGAAGATGATCGCGCGCTGCCGGAGGAGGCGGGTGAGATACTCGAGCGCCGCCGGGAGGTCGGTGCCGGTGCCGACAGGTTCATGCACCAGGACGTCGCGGATGATCCGCAGCGCGTGACGGCGCCCCTTCGCCGGCGGGACGACGTGCTCGATGCGGTCGGTGAACAGCAGGACGCCCACGCGGTCGTTGTTGCGCACCGCCGACATGGTGAGCGCGGCGGCGAGCTCGGTCGCCATCTCCGACTTGAAGCTCCCCACCGTGCCGTAACGCGTCGAACCGGAGAGGTCCACCGCCAGCATCACCGTCAGCTCACGCTCCTCGATGTAGTGCTTGACGAACGGCCGGCGCATGCGCGCGGTGACGTTCCAGTCGATGGCGCGCACCTCGTCGCCCGGCTGGTACTCGCGCACCTCGGCGAACTCCATGCCGTGTCCCTTGAAGATCGAGCGGTACTCTCCCGAGAAGAGGGAGTTGACGAGGCGTCGCGTGCGCAGCTCGATGAGTCGGACCTGGCGCAGCACCTCGGGAGGGACGTTGACGGTGCGGCGGGCGAGCGCGCCGTCGGTCGCCACCGCGCCGGCGGCGGCGGGTCCCTCCTGGAGAGCGATCATGGCGTCTCGATCGTGCGGAGGATGCGCGCCACGATGTCGTCGGAGGTCACCTCTTCGGCTTCGGCCTCGTAGGTGGTCAGGACGCGATGCCGGAGGACGTCGGGGGCAATCGCCTTGACGTCGTCCGGCGTGACGTAGGTGCGACCGCGCAGGAAGGCATGCGCACGCGACGCCTGCGCCAGCGCGATGGTGGCGCGGGGACTGGCGCCGAACTCGACGAGCGGGGCCAGCTCCTTCATGCCGGCGTCCGCGGGCGCGCGCGTGGCCAGCACGATGTCGACGATGTAGTCGACGATCCGCTCATCCATGTAGAGCTCGGTGATGTGCCGGCGGGCGTCGAGGATCGCCTCCGGTGAGGCCACCTGCTCCACGCTGATCGGTTCCCCGCCCGCCATGCGCCGCATGATTTCCTTCTCCTCGTCGCGCGTGGGGTAGCCGACCCGCAGCTTCAGCATGAACCGGTCCACCTGCGCCTCGGGCAACGGATAGGTGCCCTCCTGTTCGATGGGGTTCTGGGTGGCGAGCACCAGGAACGGCTCCACCAGCTTGAACGTCTGGCCGCCTAACGTAACCTGCTTCTCCTGCATCGCCTCGAGCAGCGCCGCCTGCACCTTGGCCGGGGCCCGGTTGATCTCGTCGGCCAGCACGATGTTCGCGAAGATCGGCCCGCGCTTGATGCTGAAGGTGCCGGTGGACTGGTCGAAGACCTGCGTCCCGAGCACGTCCGCCGGGAGCAGGTCCGGCGTGAACTGGATGCGCTGGAACGTGGTCCGGATCGTCTCCGCCAGCGTTCGCACGGTGAGCGTCTTCGCAAGTCCCGGCACGCCCTCCAGCAGGACATGCCCGCCGGTCAGGAGGCTGATCAGCAGGCGCTCGACCATGTACTCCTGTCCGACGACGCGACGCGCCACCTGCTGGAGCACGCTCTGGACGAGCGCGGTCTCGGCGCTCGATGTGACTGTTGTCGCCACTCGTGGTCCTCGTGAAGTCCCCGGTTCGGCCCCCCGATCCCCGGGAAGCTCACGCGCCTGCAACTCGTTGTGCCGTCGGCACTCCTACCCTTCACATGCCGCGAGGCTCCCCCGTATTCCGGGGTGATTACCCCCCTCCGGATGAACGCCCATCGGTGGCGTTTCGTCAACGGCGACGGGACGATCCGCCGCCCGGCGCGTCCCGTCCGACCCTCCCTATGGCCGCCAGCTCCCGGGAGGTAGGCGGGCGGCTCGCACCGACCGCCAGGTCCCCGAGCGTGACCGGCCCGAACCGGATGCGGACAAGACGCTCCACCGCAAGTCCGAGCTCCCGGCACATGCGCCGCACCTCGCGCTTCCGTCCCTCGCGAATCGCGAGCTCCAGCTCCCACCGCCCGTCCGGCAGCGCACGCGCCACCGCGCGATGCGCGGTGGCGCGCCCGTCGTGGAGCTCCACGCCCTGCAGCGCGCGGCGCGCCGCGGCGCGCGCGTCGCCCCGTACCGTGGCGACGTACACCCGTTCCACCCCGGACGACGGATGTGTCAGGCGGTGTGCCGCCTCCCCGTCGGTGGTGAGCAGGAGCACGCCCTCGGTGTCGAAGTCCAGCCGCCCGACATAGACCAGCCCGGGCAGGTCGTTCACAAGCTCGAACACGGTGCGCCGCCCCTGGGGATCGCTGCGCGTCGTCATGACGCCGGCCGGCTTGTTGAGCACCAGCCACCGAGCCGGCATCTCCCCCAGCGCCACGCGTTGCCCGTCGACGGTGCACGCATCGGACTCCACGTCGACGCTCTGGCCCACATGCGCCTGCGCCCCGTTCACGCGCACGCGGCCCGCGGCAATCAACTCCTCGGCGTGCCGGCGGGATGCGACTCCCGCGCGCGCGAGCGCACGGTGCAGCCGCATCGGCGCGGCCACTAGATGGCCCGCGGCTCGTTGCGCAGCGCCACGGCAAGCTCGTCGGCGCGCGGCAGTTCCTCGAGGTGACGCAGCGCGAACTGCTCCAGGAAGAGGGGCGTCGTGCCGTACAGCAGCGGCCGGCCGATGCCCTCGCCGCGGCCGATCACGTCGGCGAGGCCGCGCTCCTGCAGCGACTTCAGGATGGCCCCGCAGTTGACGCCACGGATGTCCTCGATCTCCGCCCGCCCAATCGGCTGCCGGTAGGCGATGATCGCGAGGGTCTCGAGCGCGGCGCCGGACAGGCGGTGCGGACGCACGGCGATCTGCGCGCGCTCGATCGCGTCGGTGAACTCCGGCCGCGTCAGCACCTGCCATCCCTCGCCGAGTTCCACGAGCTCGACTCCATGCCCGTTCACGTTGTAGGCGTCGCGGATCTCGCCGAGCGCGGCGACGACGGCCGCCGGCGAGGCGTCCGGATCGAGCCGCGCCAGCTCGTCCACGGGAATCGGGCGGTCGCTCGCGAAGAGCGCCGCTTCAAGCAGCTTGGCCAGCGGATTCACGGATGATCAGGAGCGAGGCAAAGGGTGACGCCTGGCGGATGCGCAGCTCGCCGCGCTTGGCGAGCTCCAGGAGCGCGAGCAGCGCGGACAGGACCTCCCAGGGTTCGGCGGCGGGCCTGACGATTTCGTGCCAGCGGGCGTGCTCGCGCAGCCGGAGCAGCGCGCGCACGGTGGCGATCGCGCCATCGACGTCGAGGGCGCGCGGGACGACGTCGTGGATGTGCGGCTCGCGGGCGACGCGCAGGACACGGTCGACCGCGGCGAGCAGTTCGTGCAGCGACAGTGCGAGTGGGGCCGGGGGCGGCTCGACCTCGCGCTGCGGAATCCAGGCGCGCGCAAACCGCGAACGCCGCTCTTCGGCCAGCCGCGCCAGCACGTCGGAGACCTCGCGCACCTGCTGGTATTCGAGCAGGCGCCGGATCAACTCCGCCCGCGGATCCTCCCAGGCGTCGTCGTCGGGGTTGCGGGGGAGGAGCATCTGCGCCTTGATGCGCAGGAGGCGCGCGGCCATCTCGAGGTACTCGGCCGCCTGGTCGATCCCGAGCGTCCGGATGCGCTGCAGGAACTGCTCGGCGATGCGCGCGATCGGGATGTCGTAGATGTCGACCTTTTCGTCGCGGATGAGCGACAGCAGGAGGTCGAGCGGCCCGGAGAACTGCTGCAGCTCGATGACGAACGGATCGGCGACGTCGAACGTCGAGGCCATCAGCCCATCAGGAAGTGGGACTGCAGCAGGAACGGCTGCACACTCTTCAGCGACATCTGCCAGAGGGAGTACACCGGCGCCAGCCAGGCATTGAGGATGGGCCGCCCCACGCTCGTCGCCAGCAGCAGGAACAGCACGAAGATGCCATAGCGGCCGAACTGCTGGTAGCGCAACGCCCACGCCGGCGGGAGCAGGTACTTCATGACGTGCGACCCGTCGAGCGGCGGGATCGGCATCAGGTTGAAGATCGCAAGCAGCAGGTTGAAGAAGATGCCCTGGATCAGCATGAACTGCAGCAACGCCATGGTGTCGATTGCCGAGGGCGCGCTGCGGCCGACGAGGCCGAGCGGCACGATCATCAGGGTGCAGCCGACGGCGATCACCAGGTTCGTGGCGATGCCGGCGAGCGAGACGATGATGTCACCGCGCTTGAAGTTGCGATAATTGCGCGGCACCACCGGCACCGGCTTTGCGCCGCCAAAGATGAATCCCGACGCGAAAAACGTGATGACGGGCAGCAGGACCGTCATGAACGGGTCGATGTGCCGGAGTGGATTCCAGGTCAGGCGCCCGAGCTGGTAGGCCGTCGGATCACCCTGCTTGAGTGCGGCATACCCGTGGGCGTACTCGTGGGCGACCATCGAGAACAGGATGACGGGCGCCAGCAGGAGAAACTGTTGGACCTTGTCCAAGGAGAGGCTGGGATGGCGGGAGGGGCCGCGGGCGCGGACGAGGTCAACCTAAGGACGGGTCGGACGAGAGTCAAAGCACTGTGGTTTCTTGACATCCGGCGTCGCCGCCGGTATCATTCCCGGTTCCGATTCCGGCCATTTCTCAGCATATTCTGGAGTCCCTTTCGTGCCCAAGATCCGTTCGGCGGCGAAGCACATGCGCAAGTCGCGCGCGGCGACCGTCCGCAATCGCGCGCAGCGCTCGCAGCTCCGCACCGCACTCAAGAAGGCAACCGCGACCGAGTCGAATCCGGTGCAGAAGCGCGAGGCCATCCAGTTGCTCGACCGCGCGGCCCGGAAGGGCCTCATCCACAGGAATTCGGCGGCCCGGCACAAGAGCCGGCTGATGAAGCCGGCGCGCTGATCCGTCGCCGCCCCGAACGCGAAAGAGGGAAGAGACCGGATGCTGCGATCTCTTCCCTCTTCGAGTCTCGAGCGCTCGCCCCCCTACATCGCCGCCAGCTCTCCCCCGCACCGCTCGCAGTACCACTCGGTGGGGTAGTTCATGGTGCCGCACTCCTGGCACCGCAGCGTCTTGACCTGCTCGGTGGGAGCATCCTTGAGGAACGACACGAGGTTCTCCGGCGTTGCCGCGGCGGTGCGGCTGGATGAGCCCCCGGGTGCGGACGCCTCGCGGTGCGCCGCCTCACCGGCAGGTGCCTGACGACGCGGCTGGCCAACCGGGGACGGCGGCGCGAAATCCGAGCCCGAGGCAGCGTGTGGCGCCGCGTCGCGCGGCTGCACGACGGACTGCAGGAAGGCCAGTTCGTCGAACGCCGACGGGTCGGTGCCGTGCAATGGAGGCGGGGCATGCGGCGGGGGCGGCACGGGCGCGGACGCGGCCGCTGGCGTGGCGGTCGGCCGCATTGGAGCGGGCGGCGGCGGGGCCGGTTCCTTCACCGACTCCAGCACATCACGGATGCGCGTGAGCTCCGCATTCACCGCGTCGCGATCCGATGACAGGCGGGCGATCTCCTCGTCGCAGCGGGTGAGGATGCCCTGCGCCTCCTCCGACGAGTACTCGCCGACGGCGGAGCGCAGTTCGGCCTCGGCGCGCTCGTCGCGCCGCGCCGTCTCCTCCGTCAGCAGCGCCGCGCTGCGCTGCTCGAACTCGCCGGCCGAGGTCTCCAGGTCAGACGCCCGGGCGCGCAGCTGCGAGGTGACGGTCTGGAGCCGCGACACGTAGTCGGAGCGCACACGCTCCACCACGTGCTGCGGTGACTCGCTGCTGCGCGCGGACAACTGCTCCAGCCAGTTCTCGTAGCGGCGGCGCTCCTCGAGCAGCCCGGCCAGCGCGTCGAGGGGACTCGGATTCGGACTCGTCATGTCTCACTCCCTGTTGCCGGCCGCGGCGGTTCGCAGCCGGGATACACGTCACCCGGGGTCGAGCGCCGACGCGCCGCCACCACGGCGTCGACATCGGCAGCGCCAAGCGTGTTCACGCGACCCAGCAGCCGCGCGGTGAGCAGGATGCGCGCCGTGTGCTCCAGGCTCTCCATGCGCTGGTGCGCCGAGACCAGGGTCGCACCGAGCGTGGTGGCGCCGTGATTGGCCATCAGGAACGCATCGTGGTGCTCGAGGTACGGGTCGAAGCGGTCCGCCAGGTCCTCGGTGCCGGGGGTCGCGTATGGAATGAGCGGCACCCAGCCCACCTGGAAGATCATCTCGGGAAGGATGCACGACGCGAACGACTCGCCGGCCACGGCGAACCCGGTGGCCACCGGGGGATGCGCGTGCACCACCGCGCCGACGTCGGGGCGCCGGCGGTAGGCGCGCAGGTGCATCGCGACCTCCGAGGAGGCGCGACGCGCGCCGCGAATGCGCTTTCCGTCGAGATCGAGTTCCACCAGGTCGTGCTCCCTCACGTCCACCTTGGACATGCCGGCGGGGGTCACGAGGATCCGGTCCGGCGCGAGCCGGACCGAGACGTTGCCGTCGGGCCCGGCGATGAGCCCCTGCTCGTACAGTCGCCGGCAGACGGCGACGATCTCCCGGCGTGCGGCGATCGAGGTGCTCACGTCGCGCACATCCGGGAGATCGTCAGGACATCAGTCGGTAGACGACCCGGCCGCCCACTATGGTACACGTCGCCCGTCCTCTCAGCTGCCGTCCACGATACGGCGTGTTCCGCCCCTTGGACAGGAAGGTCTCGGGATTCACGACCCACTCCTGCGCCGGATCGAAGACTGTGATGTCGGCCACACTCGACGCGCGCAACGTTCCCCCGGCCAGCCCGAAGACGCGCGCCGGCGACACCGACATGCGTTCCACCAGCAGCGGAAAGTCGAGGATGCCCGGCACGACGAGGTGGGTGACGACGACCGCCAGCGCGGTCTCCAGGCCCACGATGCCGTTGGGGGCGTCCGCGAATTCCCGTTCCTTCTCATCGTAATGATGCGGGGCGTGATCGGTCGCCACGAGGTCGATCGTGCCGTCCCGTACCGCCGCCTGCAGGGCCGCGACATCGGCCGCGGTGCGCAGGGGCGGGTTCATCTTGGCGTTGGTGTCGTACTCGGCGACGGCGTCCTCGGTGAGCGAGAGATGGTGCGGACAGACCTCGGCCGTCACCCGGATGCCGCGCTCCTTGCCCCAGCGGATGAGGTCAACCGAGCCAACGGTGCTCATGTGGCAGAGGTGGACGTGACCGCCGGTGCGCCTGGCCAGGAGGATATCCCGGATCGCCATGATCTCCTCGGCCTCGGTGGGGATTCCCTTGAGGCCGAGGCGCGCCGAGACGACCCCCTCGTTCATGGTGCCCCCTTTCGCGAGCGTCGGCTCCTCGCAGTGGTCCGCCACCGGGATGCCGAACGTGCGCGCGTACTCGAGCGCCGTACGCATCAGCTGCGCGGAGGCCACCGGACGTCCGTCGTCGCTGACGGCGACGGCGCCGGCGCCCACCATCTCGCCGAACTCGGCGAGCGATTCCCCCTTCTGCCCGACCGAGACGGCACCGATGGGATGGACGCGCGCGGCGCGGGCACGTTGTGCCTGCCGCACGATGAAGCCGACCGCAGCCTGGTTGTCGGTCACCGGATCGGTGTTGGGCATCGCGCAGACGGCGGTGAATCCGCCGGCGGCCGCGGCGCGGGCCCCGGTGGCGACGGTCTCCACGTCCTCACGGCCGGGCTCGCGGAGATGGCAATGGACGTCGATGAAACCCGGGGCGACGATGTGGCCGGTGCAGTCGATCTCCTCGAGGCCGTCGCCGTCCGGCCGCACCTCTCCCAGCGGCGCCCCGGCGTGCTCGATGATGCCGTCGCGCACGAGCACGTCCCCGATGCGGTCGATCCCCTGCGACGGATCGAGCACCCGGCCGCCGCGCAGCAGCAGGACCGGGGGATCCTCGAAGTCGGCGCCCAACGGCCGCGCCCCAGCGCCCCTGGGAATCGCGCTCACCGTTCCCCCTTGGCCGCCTCGGCGAGCTCGGGACGGCCGCCAGCCAGCAGGTAGAGCACGGCCATGCGCACCGCCACACCGTTCGTCACCTGGTCGAGGATGACGCTGTGCGGCCCGTCGGCCACGTCGGAGTCGATCTCGACGCCGCGATTCATCGGTCCGGGATGCAGGATGAGGACGTCGCGCGGCGCCCGTTCGAGCCGCTCGCGGGTGACGCCGAAGACGCGGTTGTACTCGCGGAGCGACGGGATGTAGCCCGCCTGCATCCGTTCGAGCTGCAGCCGCAGGATGTTGAGGGCCTCGGCCCACTCGATCGCCTCCTCGATGCGGCCGAACACCGTGACCCCGAGCTCGTCGATGGCGTTAGGCAGCAGGGAGCGCGGCCCGCAGACGGCGACCTGGGCACCGACCTTGGTGAGGCCCCAGATGTTCGAGCGCGCCACCCGGGAGTGGAGCACGTCGCCGACGATGCAGACCCGCCGCCCGGCGAGGTCGCCCAGGTGGTCGCGCAGGGTGAGCAGGTCCAGGAGCCCCTGCGTCGGGTGCTCGTGGGTCCCGTCCCCGGCGTTGATCACGCCGGACTCGATGCGGTCGGCGAGGAAGCGCGCGGCCCCGGACGCGCCGTGCCGGATGACGACCATGTCGATCCGCATCGCCTCGAGGTTGCGCGCGGTGTCGACCAGGGTCTCGCCCTTCGACACGCTCGACCCCGCCGCCGCCACGTTCACCGTGTCCGCGGACAGGCGTTTCTCGGCGAACTCGAACGAGATGCGCGTCCGCGTGGAGGCCTCGAAGAACAGGTTCACGATCGTCATGCCCCGAAGGGCGGGCACCTTCTTGATCGTGCGCTCGCTGATCTCCTTGAACGGCTCTGCCGTGGCGAGGATCAACTCGATCTGGCCGGCCGTCAGCGACTCGAGCCCGAGGAGGTCCTTGCCCAGCGTGCGCGTGGTCATCCCTCGCCCTCGCGCGGCACCACCACCACGGCATCGTCCCCATCGACATCGGCCACCAGCACGTCGACCCGCTGGCTGGCGGGCACGTCAATCCGCTTGCCCACGATGTCGGCATGGATCGGCAGCTCGCGCCCGCCACGGTCCACCAGCACCGCCAGCGCGATCCGCGCCGGGCGCCCGAAGTCGGCCAGCTCGTCCAGCGCCGCACGAACGGTGCGCCCCGTGTAGAGCACGTCGTCGATGATGACGACCCGCTTGTCGTCGAGCGTCAGCGGAAGATCGGTCCGGCCCACGACGGGTCGCGGTCCAACGGTCTGCAGGTCGTCGCGGTAGAGCGTGATGTCGAGGGCCCCGCGCGCCACCGGGGCTCCCTCGCGCTCCTCGATGATTCGCGTGATGCGCTCGCTCAGCTGCACTCCGCGCCGCTGGATCCCCACGAGCACGAGGTCGTCGGTGCCGTTGAACAACTCGACGATTTCATCCGCCATCCGGCGGAGGGTGCGTCCCAGGGCCCGGGCATCGAGCACGACGGTGACGTTGGAAGGCATTGTCGCGCCCAATATCGCGTCACGCGGAGCCAAAATGAAGCGGCCCGCGCGGTGCGCGGGCCGTTCCCCGACGACGATACTCCCGGATCGGGCTCGCCTATCCCAGTTGCTCCCCGGGCGGCGGCAACTCGACCGGGGGGGCATCCGCCACGTCCTGCTGGATTCGCGACGGCGGGAACTGCAGCACGCGTGTGGCGTTGCGCCGCAGGAACGGCGTGCGCGGCCCCACGTTGCCCGGGACCCCGGGGCCGGAGTCGTGCGGCGGGTCGTCGGCGACCTCGGCCTCGCGGAAGACCGGGCGGGGGACCTCGCGGTCGGCCATCGCGAAAGAGATGGGCGCCCGGCTGGGGATGAGGTCGGGGACCAGCCCCACCCGCGGTCGCATCGTCTTGCGGATCGCAGCCACGATCAGGAAGCCAGTCCGGAGGATCATCGCCAGACCCGTGTACGCCGCCAGGTCGGCCACATTCAGCGCCAGCTCGACGTCCGAGCCCATCCGCACCGCGATGAAGTCCACCACGCCGTGCCGCGAAACGAGCAGGCTCGTGAGGTTGCCGAGCGCGCCCCCGACAATGAGGCCGAGGGCACGAGGCGCCGCACGATCGACCTTCGTCAGCTCCCGGCTGACGGGAATCACGAAGACGATGGCGGCGAGGGTGAGGGCGACATTGAGCTGCCAGGTATACGCCCCCACCGAGAGGCCGAACGCCCCCCCGTCGTTATGCACCACCGCGAGCCGCAGCCAGCCGTTCACGACGGCCGGCTCGCCGGCGAAGAACCGCAGGGCGACCTGCTTCGTGAGCAGGTCGGCGGCCGCGACGACGAGCGCGATGCGCGAAAGAGGACCGAGGTGTCTGAAGCGTTCCATCACGGAGGAGAGACGGGGACGCGGACGAGAACCTGCAGGGACTTCGCGAGCGGCATTGAGCTTGAAACTGCATGACAAATGAGGCTCCCGCCAAGCTCACCGATGCTCGGTCGCCCTGAAATGCACGCCACGTGCCACCGGGACTCGCCAGCAGGGCGTTGCGCCGCAACGACTTGGCGTCGCTCTCCCGAGCCCCCGTCGCATGGACGCGACATCGGGTGGACGCCCTTTCGACGACGGGCCTCTACACAAACGAGCGCCTCGCCGGGATCGACCCCGGGGTTCATCCGGCGATCATGTCCGGAGCGAATCCGGCGCCGGCGCCGATCCGTCGCCCGATGGGCTTCGGAGCCCGACCTCGCACCTCGGGTGCAGTTCGGCGACGCCACGCCATTGGGCGAAGCGGGAGCGTCGGAGATCCTGCGCCCGCGGCCACGCGAATTGCGATGGACTACTTCAGCGAGTCGAGAAGCGCCTTGTACCGGGTGCTCTGTGGCACGGCCTTCACGAGTTCCGCGACGAGCGCGCGGGCACTGTCCTTCATGCCGAGCGCGATCAGCGCGTTGACCCGGGTCAGCGTCATGCTGCGCTGTATGCGGGGGTTGTCGGACGGCGGCATCGAGTCGAGTGCGGCGAGCGCGCTCGCAGGATCATGACGGTCCCGGATCTTCGAATCGATCGACAGCATCCGGATGTCGGGGTTGTCCGGGTTCCGCCGCGCCAGCTCCTCGATGAGCGCCGCGGCATCGGTCGCGTTCCCGGTGCGCCGGTCGAGCATCGCCTGCTCGTACTGGCCGGCCACGAGAAGTCGGCTCACGTCTTCGGGATTCCCCGTGCGCAGGCCCGGTCCGCCGGCATACTCATAGACGAGGGCGCCGCCCGCCTTTCCCGTCTCGTAGATCGCGAACAGTCCAGCGATGCCGAGCGCCGCGGAGACCAGCCGGATCGCGGTGCGTCGACTCGCGAAGACGAGCCAGAGGAGCTCCACGGCGCCAATGACAAGGAAGAGGTTCCGGGTGCGCTCGCCCCATTCCTCGTGCGGCTGCACCGCCACGCGCACGCCTGGAATCTGCTCGATGGGGCCATGCGCCGCCGCGCCGGACTTGACCGCCACGACCGACGCCGCCGCCGCGAGGATGATCAGCCAGGCCGCCGCCTGCCCTGACCACGTGAACCGGCCCGTCAGCGAGAGGATGCGGAACATGATCCCGGCGATGCCAAAGCCGATCACGACGTGGACGATGTACGGATGCATCGAGGCAAGAGTCGGCATGTCGGGTCGTTGAAGTCGTGATCGGAGTCGAGGTGGACGGTGTCGAACGCGCAAGCTATCCGGAGGTGCGTGAACCCCCAATGAAAAAGGCAGCGCGATGTCCCACTGGCAATGCTTGCGACCCCGAGGGCGTCGCCACAGGTTTGCCGCCGCCTGATGCACGGAGACCTCGCGTGCCCGTCGCAATGACACGAACCAGCGGAGTACGCTGCATCGCGACCGTGTGCGCAGCGATGGCTGCCGCGTGCGCCGGAGGCGGAGGCGCCGCGCCCGCGCCGTCGGCCGTGCTGTCGTTCGAACAGGCGCTCGAGGCGGATTCGGGGAGTTACGAGCCGGTGCGAGGATTCCGCGCGGCTGCCGAGCCCGACTGGCCGCGCACCGGTGCCGGCGCGAGTGGCGCCTCCTTCGTGGACTCGCGCTGGTCGATCTCCGCGGGATGTACGATCGGCTTCGACGCCGGCGACGACGCGCTCGCCACCAGCGAGTCTCCGCCACTCGCCACACGACGGCTGGACACCGTGCAGTGTCCCGGGCGCGACGGATTCTGGCAGGAGGCCGGCGGCCGCGTCTACTTCTGGATCGGCCTCGCCGGTGGATGGAGCGCCGAATTCTACGGGAGCCGCACCGACGACAGCACCACCACGGCGCGCCGCTATGCGCTGCGCCGGACGGCGCCGCGCACGTGGCGTGTCGACCACAGTTCGGCGACCACGGTCATCCTGAAGAGCGTCACCGAGGTGGCGACGCCGGCGGAGCAACACGCCTGGGAGCTGACGCGCGCCCTCAGCGCCGTGGGCGAGAGCGACTGGGCGACGCGCCCCGGCGCGGGCACCGCGCGATCAGTGGCAGGCACGCGCTGGCGCGACCCGACGGGGTGCACGTTGATCTACGGCACCACGGTGCTGGCGCGGGCGACGCGCACGCAGCGCCTCACGCGGCTCCTCGGCAGCGTGGCCTGCGACAGCCTGCGTGGGAGCTGGCAGCAGGCGGGCAAGCGCGTCATGTGGCGCGTGGGGTACGACTCGCTGACGGCAGCGGAGACCTACGGCGACATCGTGGGCGACTCGCTGATGCGTACGCGCCGGTTCGAGCTGCATCGCGCGTCGTCGACCGATGCCTGGCAGGCGACGTGGGTGCCGACGGCAGCGTCCACGCTCCGGCACGTCAGGCGCTGAATCGATCGGCGCCACGACGCGCGCGCGATGCGATCGTGGCACAGGGGAACCGGCATCAGACACGGCGCGGCGATCCCGAAGACGAGCCGCACGACCCCCAGCACCCGCCGACGGCAGGGATCGGGACTCGCATCAAGGACGTCGTCGGCGCAGTGGCCGACCTGTCGCGCCGCCCCGTCCTCGATCACCGGAACCGGATCCGTCGCCGGCCGGCCGGCAAGAGCACGTCTCGTCAGGCATCCCCTCGCATCGCGCTCACCGGGTGCGCCCGCGTGGCGCGACGCGCGGGGAGCCAGCAGGCCATCGTCGCCGCCAGCACCAGGCAACCGACCGCCACAAGCCAGGCGACGGCGTCGTTCGGGTGCAGGCCGAAGAGGCGGTTGCGGAGCAGTCGCAAGAGCGCCCAGGAACCCAATGTCCCGATCAGGAGGCCAACCGCGGTGAGACCGAGCCCGCGCCGCATCACCTCGGCAAAGAGGTGCGCGCGCGTGGCCCCCAGCGCCATGCGGACGCCGAATTCCGGAAGGCGCTGCGTGACGAGGTAGGACAGCAGTCCGAACAGGCCGATGCCGGCGAGGGCGCAACCCAACGCACCCAGCGCGCCGGCCACGAGGCTCTGGATGCGCGGCAACGCCATCTGCCGGGACAGGATGCGGTCCATCGACGCGACATCCTCGATGAGCAGGTCCGGCTCCGCCGATCGAAGCGCATTGCGCACCACACTGACGTGCGATTCCGGCTGCCCGGCGACGCGCACGACGAGGTCACTCCAGTACATCGGGACCTGCGCCAACGGCACGAAGAGCTCGGGCGACGGCTTGGCGCCAAGGTGCATGTCGCCGACGATCCCCACGATCTCGACGGCGGTCGACGGGAGGAAGTTCGTGAGTGACGCCGGAAGCGGCAGCACGCGACCGAGCGGGTCCGCACCGGGCCAGACGCGCGTCGCCAGTTCGCGGTTCACGATTGCCACGGTTGGCATACCCACTCGGTCGCGCGGATCAAACGCACGACCCGCCAGGAGGGGCACGCCCATGGTGCGGAAGTACGACGGTCCAGCCGCGCGAAACGCCACGACAACCTGACGCGAAGGGTTGCCGGGATCCGGCGTGATCGGCCCGCCCCCGAGGATGCCGAGCGAGCTGCCCGGGTACCCGGTCACCATGCCCGCGTCCGCGACGCCCGGCAGGCGTCGCACCCGCTCGGCGAGGTCGGCAAGGACCCGCTCGCGCGCGTTGACGTCCGGGTACCGCGTGCCTGGAAGCGTGACGTGCATGGTGAGCACGTGGGCGGCTTCGAAGCCATGGTCGCGCGCGGTGAGTGTCAGGAAGCTCCGCATCATCATGCCCGCGCCGACAAGGAGCATGAGCGAAAGCGCCACCTCGCCGATGACGAGAAGCTCCTGCAGGCCACGCCGGTGTGCACCGAGCACCGAGCGCCCCCCCGACTGGAGCGCGTCGGCCGGAGCCAGAGCCGACACCCGCAACGAGGGCGCGAGACCGCACAGGAGTCCCGCGGCAAACGACACGGTGGCGGCAAAGACGATGACGGGGGTCCCGATCGCGACAAGGTCGGCGCGCGGAATGCTGCCGGCCAACAGGGGGCCGAGCGCGGAGACGCCGACGCGGGCGACGATCACGCCGGCGAGCCCACCGAAGAGCGACAGCAACAGGCTCTCGGTCAGCACGAGTCGCGTCACGCGCGTGCGCGTCGCCCCGAGAGCCACGCGTACCGCGAGTTCCTTTCGTCGCGACGTCGTCCGCGCGAGGAGCAGGCTCGCGATGTTGGCGCAGGCGATGAGGAACAGCAGGCCGACGGTGCCGAGCAGGTAGCCGAGTGCCCCGCGATAGGCTCCGACGGCATTCTCGACCATCGGAGTCGCGTGCATCGACCACTCCCGGCTTGACGCCGGATGCGCGTCGGCGAGCTGGCGTGTCAGGACGTCCATCGCGGCGGTCACCTGCGGCATCGACCTCCCGGATCGGACGCGGGCGATGGCGCTCAGGAACCGACTGTCGCGCTCTGTGCCCTCGACGCCGAAGCGGCGGGGTACCCACATGTCGCTCGGGAGCCATTGCGGAAAGCGAAAGCGAGGCGGCATGACGCCGATGATGGTATGGGGCCCGCCAAATGCCTCGATGGTCCGGCCAATGATGGCGGTGTCGGCGTGGAAGCGCTGACGCCAGAGGCGATCGCTCAGCACCACCGTGGCCGCACCGTCACCCGCGGTGTCGGCCGCCGTAAACGCACGCCCGAGGGCCGCCCGCACGCCGAGTACGTCGAGAAGGTTCGGTGAGACGGTGAACGCCAGCACCCGCACCGGCTCCCCGCCGAGCTTCACGATCGACGCGCCGTACTGATATCCCGCCACACCGTCGAACACGCCGGTGCGGTCATAGTCCTCGAGTTCTGGCACCGAGATCGTCCCGCCGGCACCGCCGTCGTACGCGTCGCCCAGGTCCACGAGCGCGCCGGGGTCGCTATACGGGAGTGGCGCCAGCCAGATCGCCCACGCCAAGCTGAAGATGACAGTGGTCGCGCCGATGCCGAGGAGAAGCGTGGAGAGGGCGGCCAGGGTGAACCCCGGCGTCCGTCGCATCGCACGCAGCGTGACACGGATGTCGTGGGCCAGATGATCGAGCCACGGCAGGGACGCGCCGTCCCACACCTGCTCGCGAGTCCGCACTTCACTGCCCATCCGGCGCCGCGCACGCCACGCCGCTTCCTCGGCGTCGGTGCCCTCGCGGCGCGCATCGCCGTCCAGCCGGGCGCGATGAAACTCGAGTTCCTCTCTCAGCTCGGCGTCAATCCGCGATCTCCGCAGCCTGTCGAAAACGCGGGCAAGAAATGCGCGCATGCTCCCCTCTCCGATTCCGTCGTACGCGGCGCCGCGGGCGCCCTGCCGAGTCCGGCAGACGGCACGGCCATAGGTCACCTATGCCATAGATGCACTATAGCCTCAAATGGTTGCCCGTCTCCCGCGCCGATGGGAGCGGACGTCGGCGGGGCTGGCGCCGGAGGAACGGGAGGGCAACCCCGTCCGCAACCAGGTGATCGCGCATGATTTGTAGCTGCGCCTGGCGAAGCTGCACCGGGCGATGCGGGTGAAGCATCCCGACGGGCGGGTTCTGTTGTCGGAACATCCGCTTCGCGGCCTCCGCATGCCCAAACAAGCGGGACCCTGCCAGGCCGACTGTGTCGAAGGCCGACTCCGAGGGGTTGCGTGCCGAGGTTCCGTGCTCGATCCCTGGCCCCAGCTGGCGCTCGTGCTGAGCGGGGAGATGGGCCATCGGCTGGCCTCCGGGCAGAAACGTCGCTGCGAGGACGTCGACCTGACGGGCGGCGTCGCGTCATCGCCGGCGGAGTTCCACAGCGTGGAGCACGAGCGCGGCACGCCGCTGTCGGAAGAGGCGCTCGGAGGGTGGCGCGATACGCAAACGCTCGTCGGGGCGTACCAGCACACCGACATGGAGGAGCGGCGGGAAGCCCTGGAGCAGCCGCGCCGGACCACCGAACGGGCCGTTGCATCCGACCGCGGTTCCCGACAAGCCCCGGAAACCTAACGACAATCGGTCAGCGACACAGCGTCACACCTGGCGCCGCAACGGACAGGGCGGGATTCGAACCCGCGAGTGAGTTGCCCCACCACACGCTTTCCAGGCGTGCGCCTTAAACCACTCGGCCACCTGTCCACAACCAGCTCCACAAACAGCGTGCGCCGGGCCACGTTCACCCGGCGCCTCGAAGCAGTGCGTGCAACGGACAGGGTGGGATTCGAACCCACGGTACGGTTACCCGTACACCGGTTTTCGAGACCGGCTCCTTCAGCCACTCGGACACCTGTCCAGACGGGCAGAGTAGGTTATCGGGGCCCTGTGGGAGAGTCAACGGAAGAACGGCATGTGACCTCCACGCGCCTGGACGGTGCGAGGGGCAGCATCCGGAGCGCAGGCGACGCAAGTCCCGCGCGCGGCGCGCGGTCCGAGTCGCCCGCCGCTGATGCCGTGCGCGATCAGCGTTTCCGCGCCGGCGGCACCACCAGCACGCTCGCGTCGGCGCTGCGCATGACCTTGTCGGCGACGCTCCCGAGCACCGCGCGGGTGAGGGGCGCATGAGCGTGCGTAGCCAGCGCGACGAGGTCGGCCCTGGTCGTGCGGGCATAGTCGAGGATCGCGCGCGCCACCGATCCCCCCACGGCGACGTCGCAGTCGACGGCGACTCCCGCTGCGCGGAGCGGCGCCGCGAGCCTCTCGAGATACCGCCGCGCCTGCGCCAGCGCGGCCTCGTCGAGCGTGGGCGGCAGGGCGCTTCCCTCCCCCGGCATCATCGGCACGCCGAGCGCGGCCGCGGGCAGGAGGTTGGTAATCGTCGCCACGTGAAGCAGCGTGTACGTGGCACGCTCCCGGTCGGTGATCAGCATCGTGGCATCGATGACGCGCTGCTCGTCCTCGACGCCGCCGAGCGCGATCACGATCCGCCGGAAGCGCGGCAGGTCGGGGGCGCCCTCGCCGTCGGGCGCGCCGCGCACCAGAAGGACCGGCACGTGGGACTCCCGTACCACGCGATCGGCGATGCTCCCGAGCCAGAGGCGCTCGAGGCCACCATGCCCGTGCGTCGTCATCACCACCAGCCCGGCTCCGCCACGTTCGATCTGGTGCACGAGCTCACGGGCGACGTTTCCCTCGAGGAAGACGCCGCTCGCCGAGGCCGGGCCGCGCTGCCTCGCCGCGGCCACGATGCGCTCGAGATACTGGCGCTGCGCACGCAGCATCTCCGCCTCGAAACGCGGATCCACTGAAGGCGTGCCACTCAGCTCCGACACCGGGATCTCCGGCTGGTGCACCGTGACGAACTCCAGCGACGCCTCGTGCTGCTCGGCGATCCGGCGTGCGGGTTCGATGGCCGCCTCGGCGAACGCCGAGCCATCCAGCGGGACGAGAATCAGCGAGAGCATGGATCCTCCTCGTTCCGGCGCCAGCCGCCGGGAAGCCGACTGCGTGTATCGAGCGGACGGTGGCCCGGCGGGCGTGCCGCAGGTGTCCGCCATCTGCCGCCGTGCCGTCGGGCAAAGGCCGTGAGGTCCGGCGGTCGTGTCACCGCCGCGCCTCGAAAAAGCGGCGCAGCAGCGCGCCGCACTCGCCCTCCATGAACCCGGCCACGACCTCGGGGCGGTGATTGAGTCGGGGATGGCGCAGCAGGTCGCCGACGCTACCGGCCATTCCCGCCTTGTCGTCCCAGGCACCGAAGACGACGCGCGCCGGTCGCGCCAGCACGATGGCGCCCGCGCACATGGCGCAGGGCTCCAGCGTCACGAACACCGTGCAACCATCCAGGCGCCACTGCCCCAGCGTCGCCGCGGCGGCGCGGATCGCCAGCATCTCCGCGTGCGCCGTGGGATCGGCGTCGCGCACGGTGCGATTGCAGCCCCGTCCGACGATCTCGCCGTCCCGGGCCACGACTGCGCCGACGGGCACGTCGCCCTCCGCACCGGCCTCCCCGGCCAGCGCCAGCGCCTCTCGCATGAACGCGATGTCGCGCCCCTGCACGGCCGCCCGGGCGGCGATCACGCGCGGCGCACGCGCGCGGAAGACCGCCCCGACGCAGCGTCGCCGCTCATCCAGCCACCGCCGCCGCGGCGCCCGTCTTCTCGAACACGATCTCGTTGTCCCGGGCGTCGGCCCGGACGTGATCGCCCTCGACGAACCGTCCCTCGAGCACCGCCATCGCGAGGGGGTTCTGGATGAGCGACTGGATGGCGCGCTTGAGCGGGCGCGCGCCGAACGCGGGGTCGAAGCCCTCGTTCGCCAGCAGTTCCTTGGCCTGCGGCGTCAGCTCCAGCTCGATCTTGCGCTCGTCGAGGAGACGGCGCAGCCGCGCGAGCTGCAACTCGACAATGTGGCCGATCTCGGCGAGGCCGAGTGGATGGAAGAGGATGACGTCGTCGACACGATTCAGGAACTCCGGCTTGAACGTCTGGCGGAGGGCGGCCATCACCTGCAGTTCGACGGTTGCCCAGTCGTCGCGGGCATGCTCGAGAATGTAGACCGAGCCGATGTTCGACGTCATGATGATCACGACGTTGCGGAAGTCCACCGTGCGTCCCTGCGAGTCGGTGAGGCGACCGTCGTCGAGGATCTGCAGCAGGATGTTGAAGACGTCGGGGTGGGCCTTCTCGATCTCATCGAAGAGGACCACCTGGTACGGCCGGCGGCGCACCGCCTCGGTGAGCTGGCCGCCCTCCTCGTAGCCCACGTAGCCCGGCGGCGCCCCGATCAGCCGCGCCACGGCGTGCTTCTCCATGTACTCCGACATGTCGATGCGGACCATCGCCTGCTCGTCGTCGAACAGGAACTCCGCGAGCGCCCTCGCGGTCTCGGTCTTGCCCACGCCGGTCGGGCCGAGAAAGATGAATGACCCGATGGGACGGTTGGGGTCCTGCAGTCCGGCGCGCGACCGGCGCACCGCGTTGGCGACCGCCCGCACCGCCTCCTGCTGCCCGATGACCCGGTGCCCGAGTTCGTCCTCGAGCTTCGTCAGGCGCTGCCGCTCGCTCTCCAGCATGCGCGAGACGGGGATGCCGGTCCAGGCCGAGACCACCTCGGCGATGTCGTCGGCGGTGACTTCCTCCTTGAGAAAGCGCGGCTTGCCGTTCTGGCGCGAGGCGAGTTGCTGCTCGATCGCCGCGAGCCGGCGCTCGAGTTCGGGGATCTGCCCGTAGGAGATCTCGGCGGCCTTCCCGAGGTCGCCGGTGCGCGTGGCCTGCTCGGCCTTGATGCGGGCGTCGTCGATGGCAGCCTTGATCTCGCCGACGGTGCCGAGCGTCTCCTTCTCGCGCTGCCACTGGGCCTTCATGCCAGACGACTTTTCCGTCTCCTCGGCGAGTTCGCGCTCGAGGGCGTGGCGCCGCTCGACCGCCGCCGGGTCCTTCTCCTTCTGCAGGGCCTGGCGCTCAATCTCGAGCTGCACGATGTGGCGCTCGACCTCGTCGATCTCCTGCGGCATCGAGTCGATCTCGATGCGCAGGCGCGACGCCGCCTCGTCGACGAGGTCGATCGCCTTGTCGGGAAGGAAGCGGTCGCCGATGTAGCGGTTGGAGAGCGTCGCCGCGGCGACGATCGCGCCGTCGGTGATGCGGACCCCATGGTGCGCCTCGTAGCGCTCCTTGAGTCCCCGGAGGATCGCGATGGTGTTCTCGACCGACGGCTCGCCGACGTACACGGGCTGGAAGCGGCGCTCGAGCGCGGGGTCCTTCTCGATGTACTTGCGATACTCGTCGAGGGTGGTGGCGCCGATCACGCGCAGCTCGCCGCGGGCGAGCATCGGCTTGAGCATGTTCCCCGCGTCCATCGCCCCCTCGGCCTTGCCGGCACCGACGAGCGTGTGCAGCTCGTCGATGAACACGATGAACATCCCCTGGCTCTCGGTGATCTCCTTGAGCACCGCCTTGAGGCGCTCCTCGAACTCACCGCGGTACTTGGCGCCTGCGATCAGCGACCCGAGGTCGAGCTGGATGAGGCGCTTGTTCTTGAGTCCCTCGGGAACGTCCCCGTTCACGATGCGCTGGGCGAGACCCTCGGCGATGGCCGTCTTGCCCACACCCGGTTCCCCGATGACCACCGGGTTGTTCTTGGTGCGCCGCGACAGCACCTGCATGACGCGACGAATCTCCTCGTTGCGGCCGATCACCGGGTCGAGCTTCCCCTTGCGCGCCTGCTCGGTGAGGTCGCGCGTGAAGCGCTGCAGGGCACGGTAGCTGTCCTCCGGCGTCTGGTCGGTCACCCGGTGCGTGCCCCGCACCGCCTTGAGGGCCTCGAGCAGGTCGCCGCGATCCGCGCCCACGGCGCCGAGCAGCGTCTTGCTCTCCGCGCCCTTGGTGTCGGCGAGCGCCAGCAGGAGGTGCTCGGTGGAGACGAACTCGTCGCCTAACGTCCGGGCCTCCTCCTCGGCGCGGTCCACCACCTGGTTGAGCTCGCGCGAGAGGCTCGGCTGGGCCCCGGTCTGCCGCGGATAACGGTCGATCTCGCGCTCGATGCCCTCGCGCAGCTGCGGCGCGTTCACGCCGAGCTTCTGGAGGATGGGCGTGACGATGCCCTCGTCCTGCGCCAGCAGCGCCAGCAGGAGGTGGAGGTCGTAGACCAGCGGGTTGCCGTTGCGCCGCGCCAGCGAGAGCGCCTCGTTGAGCGCCTCGGACGACTTCACTGTCAGCTTGTCGGGATTGATCATCGGGACGTCGGAAGGCCTGTGCGGTGGAGCGCAATCGTAATTGGTCACCCTCGTGGGGCAATCGCAATGCCGCGCGGACGCGCCGTATTGACGGCCTCGCCGTCGAAAGTGGCCGCCTCGTGCGTCGGATGCGGCAGCCCGGGGACGTCGCCGCGCCAGGGCCGCCCGCGAGGCACCCGCGAGGCACCCGCGGCACCGCGAGGCACCCGAGACGAGCGCGCTTGCACCGGGACACCGGTAGCGGGCATGCCGGGCACCTGTGCCGGCGTGGCCATCGCAATCGACAGGCGCGGCGTCGCCGGAGCGGGGCGCCCGTGCCGAGCGCGGATTGCTTGACCGGAGTGGGCCGTCCCGATAGCCTCCCGCGCATGCGTTCCGTGCCGCTTCTCGTGGGTGTGCTCATCCTCGGCGCCGCCTGCCATCGTGACGAGATCACGACGGGCGTGGACGACTCCGCCTATGTCCACGTGATGATCGACCTGCGAGGCCTGGCCACGTCACCGGCCGATTCGATGCCCCACGTGCGGGCCCGCGACTCCGTCCTGCGGACGTACGACCTCACCATCGCGCAGCTGGAGTCGGCCACGGTGTCGCTGTCCCACGACCCGGTGCGCGCTGGACGGATCTGGCAGGCCATCGAGCAGCGACAGGTACACCGGCTGCCGTAACCGCCTCCGGAAAAGCGAAGGGCGACGCCATTGCGTGGCGTCGCCCTGAGGTGGTGACGAGCCGGCCGTTACTTGCGGATCGTCATCTTCCGGGTGATGGGCCTTCCATCGACGTCGAGTCGATAGGAGTAAATGCCCGATGCCGCCTCCCTGCCGGTATTGAGCACCTTGCCATCCCAATAGGCAGTGTACTCACCACACGTGAGGAAGACATTCTCGAGGGGCTGTCCGCCGCGAACACCTGCGGCGTCGCCCTGCAGGACGGGAGTGGCGACGAGCTGCGCCAGGAGATTGTAGACGCGCAGGCTCACACGGTACTGACGCCCAGGATCAGTGCAATCGGGCCATCCGCCGATCGAGAAGGAAATCCTCGTCTCGGGATTGAACGGATTCGGATAGTTCTGGCGCAGCTCCGAACCCGTGTTCGGATCTCTCGACGTTCGCACCTGGGCCGCCAGCGTATGCGGCACCACTGCAAGAAGAGCAAGCACGACTGCTCGTGCCGCCCATTGGTGCTTCATGTGCCTTCTCCGAACTGACAAGAAAGGGGCGAGTTTCTATCTCCTGATACTGGTTGTAATGAAGCCTTTGGGCGCGAACATAGAGACCGGCAAACTCATTGTCAAGAAATCGTTTCGCCCCTCAGGAGTCCAGCAATACCCTACCTGTCGCCCTGCGTTCCGTGATGCGCTTTCGATCACAAAACTCGAGAAACGGAATGAGGTATTTGCGCGACAGCCCGAGGACCTCGCGCAACTCGGTCGGGCTGTACTCCGTCCCGTTCGTCATCCCGGCCCGCAGGCGCGCCACCAGGCGACGGACAGCCTCGGCCTCGTAGTACCTCTCCGTTTCCACTGCAATCACGAGGCCTTCCCGCTCCAAGAGCCGCAGCAGGGCCCGCACATCGCCCGAGGAGGAGTGCGCCCGCTCCAGCGCGGCCACGTCGGGCGGCTCGCTGCCCCCGGCCGAGACCTCCTCGAGCAGCGACTGGCGCAGGGTTGCCTGCCCTTCGGATGGCCCCGGAGACCAGCCTCGTCGCCGGACGTGCGCCCCCTCGACCTCCAGCCTGCCCGCTTCAGTCAGTGTCTCCAGCGCGTGCGCCACCAGGACCTGGTCGAGCGCCGCTCCACTCCGCAGCGCGGAGAGCGGCATGTACGGCTCGAGGGGATTGCCGGCGTGGAATCGTGACACGGCCTGGTCGATCTCCTCCACAGCACGACGCACGAAGCTCTCGCCAAACAGTCGCTCGCCAATACGCACCGCATCACCGGTCGAGCGCGAAAGTGCGCGAGTCGCGTCCGGCGGGAGCCCGAGTCGATGCGGCAGAACAGACTCGGGCACGCCGAGCCATCCCGCCTCGTCAAGCATGCGTCGCAGTCGATCGGCCGGCTCGACGAGGCCGACGGGCCATGGCCGGGGTCTGCGGCGAGCCGGCAGGGGGTCGACGATGGTGCCTCCCCCGACCGTCGCGACCGGCGATGCGCGCCTCAGCACGAACCGGTCGAGGGCGCGCGACGCCAGTGGCTCCGCCAGCATTATCCGGACGGCCCGGCGCTCGCCGGGAACGAGGGGGCCTCCGGCGCCGACGACGCGGGCCGCCACGTCCGACGTGCCCAGGTGCAGCCGGATCCACTCGCGCGGTCGCAGCGGCACGGCGCCGGGAAGCAGTGCGACATCGGCGCGCAGGACCCTCGACGCCGGCCACGTGGCACTGCCGACGAGCCAGGCGCCGCGATGCGCGTCCGCGACGTCCACGCCAGCGAGGGCGACCGCGGTGCGCGTGCCGCTGCCTGCTGCTTCCACCGCCTGGCCATGGCTCTGCACGCCGCGCACGCGGACGGCGCGCCCGAGGGGCAACAGCAGAAGCGTCTCGCCATCGCGGACGCGCCCGCTCCAGACCGTCCCGGTGACGACCGTGCCGGTTCCCCGTACGCTGAAGACCCTGTCGATCGGCATCCTGAACACGTCCGCGTCGCGCCGCGCGGGCAGGGCGCGCACCGCCGACACCAGGGCAGCGCGCAGCTCCCCGACGCCGTCGCCGGTGGACGCCGACACCGCCACGATCGGCGCCTCCGCCAGCGGCGTCGCCCGCACCACCTCCACCACCTCGGCGCGCACGAGGTCGAGCCACTCGCGGTCCACGAGATCGGACTTGGACAGGGCGATCACACCGCCCTGGGTGCCGAGCAACCCGAGGATCGCGAGGTGCTCCCGCGTCTGCGGCATCACACCCTCGTCGGCTGCCACGACGAGGAGGGCGAGGTCGATGCCGCTGGCACCGGCGATCATCGTCCGCACGAAGGCCTCGTGACCGGGCACGTCCACGATGCCGGCGACGACCTCGTCGCCATCGCGAAGCGGCGCGAAGCCGAGGTCAATCGTGATGCCGCGCCGCTTCTCCTCGGGCAGCCGGTCGGTGTCGACGCCGGTGAGCGCCCGAACGAGCGCCGTCTTGCCGTGGTCGATGTGCCCGGCGGTGCCGACGATCATCGGGACGCCCCCACGCTCTCCTCCCACGACGTGAACGCCGTGAGGGCGCGACCATCAGCGACGTGATGATGAAGGAATTCCCGCAGGAGCCGGAGGTGCGCGCGTCGCGAAGCGTCGCCGTGCAGCGGGAAGGCCTGCCCCGCCGTCCACGTCACGATGGCCGCGCGGGCATCCGCGGGGAGCGAGCGGCTGAGCGGCACTGTCGGGGCGCAGCGCGGGCAGACGCATCCACCGGCGGCGTGACTGAACGGCGCCCCGTCGGCAGCGGAGATGGGCGCGTGACAGACGGCGCACCGATCCACCACCGGTGCGAACCCCAGCGTGGCGACGAAGCGCCACGCGGCGGCAATGCCGACGTCCGTGGCGGATCCGGCGTCGGCAAGCACGAGGGCGTCGAGCGCCTCCTCGAGCACCGCGAATGTCTCGTCGTGGGGATCGTCCTGGCTGAAGCGCAGCGCCAGCTCCGCGATGGACGATGCCGCCTGGAAGCGCGTGAGGTGGGACGCGAGCGAATACCGGCTGCCGGTGACGTCGAATCCGCTCAGCGTGCTGAGATCGCGTCCCGGCCTGGTGCTGAACCGGGCGACACCGCTCGTGAAGAGGTCCAGCGCCCCGCCGAAGCGGCTGCGCGACTGTCGCACACCGCGCGCAATGACCGACTGCACGCCCGCATCGCGCGTCGCCAGCCGAACGATGCGCGATGACTCCAGGTAGTCGAAGGCGTGCAGCACGATCGCGTCCGTTTCCACCAGCGGCATGCGCTCAAGATAGCCGCACGCGGTCAAGACACGCCCTACTCCGGCCGGCTCCCGGCGCCGACGGACATGCCCAGGCTGAGCACCCGGCCGGGTGCCGCAAAGTTCGCGATCTCCTGGTAGCGGGCGGCGAGCAGGTTGTCGACGCGGAAACGCAGCATGGCGCCCCCTGGCGCATTCCCGCCGGCGAGGCGAAACGTGCCGGCGAGGTCGACCCGCTGATACGCGCCGAGCGTCACCGGCGTCGCCGGGTATGTCGAGAAGTCCCGGTCTTCCCGGCGACCGACGCGGAGCACCGTGACGTCGAGCGCGAGCCTGGCGGACGGCGACGCCGAGAGCGTGACGGAGGCGTTCGTCGCCGGGCGTCGGAGCAGCCGCCCTCCCTGCACGAACGTGTCGCCCGGTCCGGACTGGAGTCCGGCATCCTCCACGCGCGTGTCGAGCAGGGTGAGGCTCCCCGACGCCCGCAGGCCCCGATGCGGCGATGCCCGCAGCTCGAGTTCGAGTCCCCGCGCGGAGGCGGCGGCGACGTTGAAGTAGTCGGGGAGACCGGGCCCCTGGAACGCGTACTGCACGAGGTCCCGGAACCGCTGGTCGAACCACGTCGCGCTCACCGACGCATCCCACGCACCGATCGCCTGGCTCGCGCCCACTTCCCAGCTGCGCGAGCGCTCTGGACGCAGCGCGCCGTTCCCGTTCGAGAAGGCGGTCGGTTCGGTCTCGAGAAATGTCGGCGCCTTGAAGGCCGTGCCGAGCGTGGCACGCAGGACGCCGCCCTGCCACGGTCGCGCGGCGAACCCGCCGCGTGCGGTCCGGAAGATCCCGTAGCCGCCAGACTCGTCATAGCGGCCGCCGAGCGTCCACGACACCGCGCCGTGATCGCCGGCCACCTGCGCGTACGCTGCGCGATTCGAGCGCACCGCCGAGAACCGGTTGAGCCCGACGTCGTAGTTGGAGCTGTCGACGCTGGACTGCGACTCGCGCATCCACTCGACGCCGACGGTGGCGATGGCGCCGCCGGTGAGTCCCGCCTGCACGTGGGCGTCCGCGAGCCGCCGGCGCATCGCACCGGCGCTTCGATAGGCGTACAGGCCGAGGGTGTCGCCGGGGGTGTCCTGGGCATCGTCGGTGTGGCCGTGCACGTCCATCGTCGCCAGCGTCACCGCCAGCCGCGCCCGTGGCGCCAGCGCCTGCGACAGGTCGAGCGCGGCGACCGAGCGCCGCTCGGCGCGCATCGCGTTGTGGTCAACGATCGCGCCGGCACCGTCGGTCGGATAGTGATACGCATCCTCACGATGTCGTACCGTCAGCGTCGCGTGCGTCCCGGTCGCACCTGCGTACCGGGCGAGCCCGCTCACGGCGTCCGCGCGATAGGCGTTGTTGAACGGAAGGATGCCGTCGGTCGTGAGGTGCTCCGCCCCGAGCATGGCGTTCGCCGCCCGGGATCCGGCGCCAAGCGAGACGTCCCACCGTCGACTGGACTGGCTGCCCGCCTCCACCATCGCCGCCGCGGCGTCCCGCCCGTCGGACGCCCGGGTGAAGACCTGCACCACGCCGCTCACGGCGTCGGTGCCGTACAGGACACTCGATGGACCGCGCACGATCTCGATGCGATCGATGTCGTCGATGCCGACCGCCGACAGGTCGATGGCGCCGCCCGGATCATTCACCGCGACGCCATCGACGAGGACGCGCACGTAGTCGCTCTCGCCGCCACGCAGGAACAGCGACGCCTGCGATCCGGCGCCGCCGCTCTGCACCACCGAGACTCCCGGCACCATGCGGAGCGCGTCAGCCAGGTCGCGCACGCCGTCCCGGCGCAGTTCGTCGCCGCGCAGCACCGTCACCGCGGAGACGTCGCGGGCAACCGGGACATCGACGCGGGTCGCGGTGATCACGACCGCCGGAAGCGCGGTCGAGTCGGGGGACTGGGCGCGGGCGGCCGTATACGGCACGAGGAGCGTGCCGAGCAGGATGGCGAACAGGGCGGGCGCCGGGAGCCTGGACATGGTGACGGAGGAGGTGGAGAGGTTTACCAGCGGGGCGTGCCACCGCGGCGACGCAGCGGGACGAGGGTGGGCGCGCCAACCGCCGGGTCGCGTGCCACGACCAGGGGCCATTCGTAGACCGCCTCGAGTATCGAGGCGCGCATCACCTCGTCCGGGGTGCCCTGCGCCACGAGTCGACCGTGGTGCAGGAGCGCCACGTGCGCGGCGAAGCGCGCCACCAGGTTGAGCTGGTGGCTCACCACCAGGACCGCGCGGCCGGCGCGGGCCAAGGTCGCCAGCAGCTCGAACGTCGACATCTCATGGGCGATGTCGAGGAAGGTGGTCGGTTCATCGAGCGCGAGCGCCGACGTCCGCTGCGCCAGCGCCCGGGCGATGCGGACCCGTTGCCATTCCCCGCCCGACAGCGAGTCGGTGCGCCGCGCCAGCAGCTCGCCGACGCCGGCCTCTCGCGCCGCGGCAGCAACCGAGGCCGAGTCGTCAGGCGAGGCGCTCCACGCGGTGGCATGTGGGAACCGCCCGAGGGCGACGTACTCGTGTACCGACATCGGGAAGACGGGCTCCTCGCGCTGCACCACCACCGCGAGGCGTTTCGCGATGTCCCGCCGCGGCAACGTGGCGACGTCGACGTCGTCGAGCAGCACCCGGCCGGCGATGATGGGCACGCGCCCGAGCAGCGCGCGCACCAGCGTGCTCTTGCCGCTGCCGTTCGGGCCCACGACGGCGGTCACGAAACCGGGGCGCACCTCCAGCGAGACGTCGCGCACCGCAGGGGCGGCTGCCGACGGATAGCGCGCGGTGAGGGTGTCGAAGGCGATCATCGCGTGCGGCGGAGAAGGACGAGGAAGAACGGCACGCCGAGGACCGCGGTGACGGCACCGAGCGGCAGTTCCGACGGCGCGCGAAGCGTCCGCGCCAGCACGTCGGCGCCGAGCACAAGCGCGGCGCCGGCGAGCGCGGCCACGACGATGACCGCGCGATGGCGCGCCCCGGCAACGGCGCGCGCCATGTGCGGCACGATGAGGCCGACGAATCCCACGAGGCCCGCTGCCGCCACGGTTGCCGCGGCGAGGAACGAGGCAACCAGGAAGAGGCGGCGCCCGGCGATCTCGGGTCGCAGCCCCAGCGCCGCCGCCGCATCCTCGCCAAGCGTCAGCGCGTCGAGGTCCCGCGCCCACAGCAGCAGCGGCGCGCCGGCGACGACGAGCCCCACCGCCAGCCAGCGCACGGCGCTCCAGTCCGCGGCCCCGAGCGAACCCATCATCCACCAGAGCGCGCCGCGCAGGGAGTTGGCCGGCGCGGTGGCGAGGAGCACCATGATCACCGCGTTGGCGAACGCCCCGACCACGACGCCGGCCATGAGCAGCAGCTTCGGGTCGGCGCGTCCGCCGGCCGCGCGGGCCACGGCAAGCACGAGCGCCACCGCGGCCACGGCCCCGCCGAACGCCGCCAGCGACACCAGCGGCGACGAGGCGACACCGAGCGTGACCGCGACGACCGCCCCGACGGCGGCGCCGCCGGACACGCCGAGCAGGTACGGTTCGGCGAGCGGGTTGCGGAGCGTTCCCTGGAGCACGGCGCCACTGGCGCCGAGGGCGGCGCCGACGAGGAGGGCGAGCATGGCGCGGGGCAACCGGACGCCGCGCACGATCGCGACCGAGGCGGGGTCACCGGCGCCGTGCAGGGCTCCAATGACCTCGCCTGGTGAGAGCGCCACCGGGCCGACGGCGACGGCCAGGACCATTCCCGCAGCGAGCGCCAGGACCAGCAGCAGCAGCCGCGCCTGACGCGTCACGGCAGCACCCCGGGATGCAGCAGCCTGGCCAGCGACTCGGCGGCTTCGCCGAGTCGCGGGCCCGGTCGCGCGGTGAGGATGGTGTCGAGCACGAGGATGCGCCCCGCGCGGACGGCGTCGAGCTGGCGCCAGCGCGGCGACGACCGCAGCGTGGTCGCCGCGTCAGGCCCGGACAGGATGACGTCGGGATGCCGGCGCAGGACCTCCTCGAACGACACCTGCGGCGACGGCGCCGGGAGGTCGCCGAAGACGTTGACGCCACCGGCGATCGCGACGAGCTCCGAGAGGTAGCTCCCGCCGCCGATCGTGAGCAGCGGGTTGTCCCAGGAATGCAGGAAGACCGTTGGATGCGGCAGCCCCGCGGTCGCGTTGCGTACGCGGTCCAGCGTGCGGGACACCGTGTCGATCAGCGTGCGCGCGGCGCTGTCGCGCCCGGTGAGCGCGCCGAGGACGGTGACGATCCGGCGGAAGTCGGCGAGGCGGTCGGCCCGCAATGCCACCACGGGAACGCCGCGGCTGCGGAGCGCGGCGGCCGTCGCGCGGTTGTCGGCGGCAGCGTAGAGCACCACGAGGTCGGGGTGCGCCGCCAGGAGGGCCTCGAGGCTGGGGCCCACGCCGTTGCCGAGATCGGGGACGGCGCGTGCCGCCGGCGGGTACAGGTCCCAGTGGGTGCGACCGACGAGCGCCGCCCCGTCGCCTAACGCGAACAGGATCTCGGTCGTGGCCGGGCTGAGCGAGACGATGCGGGCCGGCAGGGCGCCGGCGGCCGGCAGCGGATCGCCGAAGTCGTCGCGCGGCACCGACCGGTCGGCCGGCGCCCCGCTGCAGGCGAGCGCGAACAGGGTCGCCAGGACGCTGCCGGCCATCCGCCGGCGCGAGCGTAGACGCAAAACGGGCATCCTGTCACCTGGGAGAGGATGCCCGCAGAGAGCCGCGCGCCGGTGCGCACCGCCCGCCACCGGTCCTCCCCCGAGGATCCGTTGTGGTGGTGCGAGCGGGGGTCGTCTCCTGGCTCCGGGCCGCGAGGCTCGCCTTCCCGACCGGCGGTCAGTGGCATTCGAGCTCGCATCGTGCGCCCGTTACAGTGGCGGGGCCGCACCGGCATTTCACCGGTTTCCGTGGCCCCTGCTCGCCGTTTCGATTGTGGAGCGCAGTCTACCGTGCGTTGGCGTCGGCGGCAAGGCGTGCGACGAGGCGGGCCTTGAGCTCGGCGCGCCGCCGCTCGTACACGCGGCGCGCGGCGTCACTCGGCGCCTGTTGCGACTCGAAGACCGCATCCAGGGCAGCGATGGCATTGGCGAGCCCGTCGACGCCCTGGGGATCGGTGACGGCCGGCGGCGCCGTGCGCGCGGGCGCCGGCGCCGCCGCAACAGGCACGAGGCGGCGG
Source organism: uncultured Gemmatimonadaceae bacterium (assembly GCA_963761075.1). GTDB lineage: Bacteria > Gemmatimonadota > Gemmatimonadetes > Gemmatimonadales > Gemmatimonadaceae > CAVXFN01. The sequence continues at coordinate 2,369,268 of CAVXFN010000004.1, read as the reverse complement.
CGACCGACGACGACGCCTAACGCGAGCACCGCGCCCGCCAGCGCCACCAGCGCCACCCGCCCCGCCGTTCCCGACAGGGCCCCGGCCACGCCGCCGGCGGTGCCGGGCATCGACAGCTGCAGCGCCGCCTCGGCCGGGACGTCCTGGCCGATGAACCGCTCGAAGCTCCGGCCCTCGAGCGACACCATGGGCTGGCGCACCAGGGAGCCGCCGGACGCGGTGGCCGACGGATCCTCGAGCAGCACCTCCAAGACCCCCGTCGTGGCGTCGACGGGGACGGTGACCGGGTCGATGCCCGGGGGGAGCTCGTAGGTGAGCACCACCTGCTTCAGCCCCGGCGACACCGGCGCGGACAGGATCGCCTCGCCATTCGTGAATCGCATCGCGTCCGGCGAGATGTCGCCCTGCCCCACGCTCGGCGACTCCACCTCCGCAGGCAGCCGGATGCTCCAGGTGCCCCGCGGCGAGTCGCCCGCCACCCGCGTGAACCCGGAGTCGTTGGCGATCTCGAAGACGTCGACGACTCGGCGCAGCCCGCCGGCAGCGGGCCTGGAGATGACGAGGTGACGCCCCCGCACCACGATCGGGAACGGCCGGGACGTCGTGTCGTAGACGACGATCGTCGCCTCCGCGCCCGACACGTTGCCCTTGGCCAGCGGCGACGTGAAGTACGCGACGCCGGCAAAGCGTGTGGACACGATGTACATCGCGCTGTCGTCGCCGGACTGGTAGCGGAATCGGTACTGGCCGTTCGCCGACGTCCGCATGGAGTCGACCGGGCCGGCGCTGTCGCTTCCGATGCGGTGCAGGATCACGCGCAGCCCGGCCACCGGGCGCTCCCCGGTCGGCGAGCCTCGCACCACGCGTCCGTCGACGGTGCTCGAGGTCACCGCCGGCGCGCCCTGCGCCGCGGCGGTGCCCGCGGCGAGTGCGAGGAGCAGGCTCGTCCGGCGCCCGCGGCGCAGCACCGCCCGCCCGGCGGGGCAACGGGTCACATGTTGAATTTGCCGAAGTCCTCAGGCCGGAGGGTCGAGAGATACCGCTGCAACTGCTCGGCGGTCATCTCGTCGGTCGACTGCCGCGGCGGTGCCTCGGGAATGACGGCTCCGGTGTCGGGCTCCTCCTCCTCGCCGGACGCCGCGAACAGCGACTCGTCGGCAAAGATCGGCGCCGGAAAGCGGAGCGCGACAGCAATGCTGTCCGACGGGCGGGCATCCACCTGCACGACATCCTCGCCACGCAGGATGTGCATCTCGGCGTAGTACGTTCCCTTCTCGACCTTGGTGATCTGCACGCGGCGCAGCTCGCCGCCGAGGGCCATGACCAGGGTGCGGCAGAGGTCGTGGGTGAGCGGTCGCTCCTTCTTGACGCCGTTGATTTCGTAGAGGATCGACTCGAACTCGGCGGGCCCGATCCAGATCGGCAGCAGCCGCTCGCCGTCCTTCTCGCGGAGGATGACGACGTGCGTGTTCGATCCGCCGTCGATTGCCAGACGGGCCACCGTTACTTCGACCATCGAGGTCATCGCGCCTGCGCAGCAGCCTTCAAGGGAACTCTCGTACTATCGCACGGCGTGCCGCAGATCGCCAACCTTGTCGGACCGTTCCCAGGAAAAGAGCGTCATGCCGCGCTTGCCGGAGCCGACGCGACGCGGCTCGCGTCCGAAGTGGCCGTACGCCGACGTGGCGGAATAGATGGGCTTGCGGAGGTCGAGGGCCGAGATGATGCCCGCGGGCGTGAGGTCGAACACCGCGCGCACCGCGCGGGTGATGGCGGCATCGGGAACCCGCCCGGTCCCGAACGTGTCGACCATGACCTGCACCGGCTCGCGCACGCCGATGGCGTACGCCAGCTGCACCTCACAGCGCCGCGCCAGGCCGGCGGCGATGATGTTGCGCGCGACCCAGCGGGCGGCGTAGGCACCGGAGCGGTCGACCTTCGTCGGGTCCTTGCCGCTGAAGGCGCCGCCGCCGTGCCGTCCCATGCCGCCGTAGGTGTCAACGATGATCTTGCGCCCGGTGACGCCGGCGTCGCCCTGCGGTCCGCCGGTGACGAAGCGGCCGGTGGGGTTGATGTGGTACGTCGGCTTGCGGGTGCGCAGGGCGCGCGGCACGACCGGCTCGATGACGTCGCCGATGATCGCCTTGCGCAGGCGGGTGGCGCTCACCCGGTCGTCATGCTGCGTGGAGACGACCACGGTGTCGACCGCCACCGGGCGGTCGCCCTCGTAGACGACGGTGACCTGCGCCTTGCCGTCGGGACGGAGCCACGTCAGCTCCCCGGCGCGCCGCAGATCGGCCAGCCGCTTCGTTAGGCGGTGGGCGAGCATGATCGGCATCGGCATCAGCTCCTCGGTCTCATCGCTGGCGTAGCCGAACATCATCCCCTGGTCGCCGGCCCCGCCCACGTCGACGCCCATCGCGATGTCCGGACTCTGCTTGTCGATGGTGCTGAGCACGGCGCAGGTGTGGCTGTCGAAGCCGTAGCTGGCGTCGGTGTAGCCGATGCGCCGGATGGTCGCCCGCACGACCGCCGGGAGGTCCACCCAGGTGTCGGTGGTGATCTCCCCGGCAATGATGGCGACGCCGGTGGTGACGAGGGTCTCGCAGGCCACCCGGGCCCGCGGGTCGTTCCCGATGATGGCGTCGAGGACGGCGTCGGAGATGGCATCGGCCACCTTGTCCGGGTGGCCTTCGGTGACGGATTCGGAGGTGAAGAGCAGGCGATCAGGCACGGAGGCGTGGGTTGCGGTTGGAGACGAAACGTAACGGACCGGCCGGACACGCGGCAGACAACACCGCATCTCCCGGACGACTCCGAACGACGAGGGTGACGCGACGGCTGCTCAGGGCCGTCCCGGCTCCAGGAAGGTCGCCTCGCCGAAGGCCTGGTGCAGCCGGCTGCGCAGCTCGCGCTCGGCCTCGGCCGCGGTGCGGGCGGCCATCGCCATGGTCGCGGCCTCCCCGGCCGTCGACGCGCTGATGCCACGCACGATACGCTTCACCAGGGGCACCGAGCGCGGGTTCACGCTCAGCTCGCGCAACCCGAGCCCGATGAGCGCAAACGCCATCAGCGGCTCCGACGCCATCTCGCCGCACACCGCGACGTCGAGCGAATACTCGCGCCCCACCTGCACGATGCGGTGGATGAGCCGCAGGACGGCCGGATGGAGCGGCGTGAAGCGGGACACCAGGTTGGCGTTCCCGCGGTCCACCGCGAGCGTGTACTGCACCAGGTCGTTGGTGCCGATGCTGAAGAACGCCACGTCGCCGGCGAGGGTGTCCGCCGCGACCGCCGCCGCCGGCGTCTCCACCATGATGCCGAGCGGCACGTCGCGCTCGAACGGGACGCCGCGCCGTTCCAGCTCATCCGCGGCCTCGTCGAGCAGGGCGCGCGCCGCGCGCACCTCGTCGAGCGTGACCACCAGCGGGAGCATGATGCGCAGCGTGCCGTGCCGCGCCGCCCGCAGGAGCGCACGAAGCTGCACCTTGAACAGATCCGCCTCGTCGAGGCACATCCGGATGGCGCGCCAGCCCAGGAAGGGGTTCGCCTCCGTGGGGAAGCCGCCCACCGGCAGCTTGTCGCCGCCGACGTCATAGGTGCGGATGGTGACCGGCTGGCCGAGGAACGCTTCCAGCACCCGCCGGTAGGCGCGGTACTGCTCGTCCTCGTCAGGCATGGCGGCGCGACCGACGACCAGGAACTCGGTGCGCATGAGGCCAACCCCCTCGGCCGTGCTGCGCGCCGCCTGCTCGGCCTCCTCGGGCAGGTCGACGTTGGCCCGGAGGGTGATGCGCACGCCGTCGGTGGTGACCGGAACGGCGGCCACGAGCCTGAGCAGCTCGGCGGCGTCCTCGGCCTGGACCGCGGCACGGGTGCGGTAGCTGGCGATGTCCGCAGCGCTCGGGTTCACGATCACCAGGCCGCTGGTGCCGTCGAGCACCACCGTCTCCTGCCCGCGCAGCCGCGTGGTGGCGTCGCGCAGCCCCACCACCGCCGGGATGCCAAGCGAGCGCGCGAGGATGGCGACGTGCGAGGTGCGCGTGCCGAGGTCGGTCGCGATCCCGGCAATGGCATCGCGGTCGAGCTGCACCGTCAGGCTCGGCGTCAGGTCGTGGGTGACGAGGATCGCATTGGTCCCCTTGGGAACGTCCACCGGGTCGTGGTCGGGCAGGTCCATCAGCACCGACAGGACGCGAATGTGCACGTCGGTCAGGTCGCCCACCCGCTCGCGCACCATCGGGGCGGCGCTGCGCGCGAAGTGCTGCCGCCACTCGAGCATCACCAGGTCGAACGCCTTCTCGGCCGTGTGGTTCTGCCGGATGTAGGCGTCCACCTCGCGCAGGAGCTCGCGGTCCTCGAGGATCTGGTCCTGGACCTCGAAGATCGCGGCCTCCTCGTGGCCGGCGTGATGCTCGGCGCGATCGCGCACCTGGCGCAGGCGCAGCTTGGCCTGCGTCACCGCCGCGCGGAAACGCTCCAGCTCGGCCTCGATGTCGCTGTCCGGGATGGTGCGATGCGGCACATCAGGCACCTCCCAGCGCAGCAGGCGCACCGGGCCGATGACGATGCCGGGTGAGGCAGAGAGTCCCGTGAGGGCGCGATCCACGCTCAGCGCTCCCCGAACCGGTTGGCGATGATCATCGCGATCGTCTCCACGGCGTCCTCGGCGTCGGGGCCATCGGCCCGAAGCTGGAGCGTGGATCCGCACTCGGCGGCGAGCATCATGACCCCCATGATGCTCTTGCCATTCACCTCCATGTCGTCGCGACGGATGGTGATGTCGCTTCGGAACTTCGCGGCCGCCTTGACGATCTCGGCCGCGGGACGGGCGTGGAGCCCGTTCCGGTTCACGATCTGGACGGAGCGCTCGATCATGGCCGGGCCACCGCGTAGATGACGAAGGCGGCCAGCACCAGTATCGACAGCTTCCAGCCCTCCACGCGCCCCTGCAGGCGCGCCAGGAGGATGGCGCCAAGCGCCACGGACACCAGCACGCCGCCGAGGAGCGCCCGTCCCGGCGCGACCACCCGGTAGAGCGCCAGCGGGAGCGCCGCGCCCGCCAGCAGCGCGGCCACCCGGCCGATTGCCGCCGGCGCCCGGCGCAGCAGCGGGCTCCCTAACGAGTGGGCGACCTGCAGGCCCTCCCGGAGCCCGGTGCGCAGCCCCCACACGCGCAGCGCCACGTGCCCCACATTGTAGGGCACCAGGAAGGCGAGCACGACGGCGAGCGGCCCGGCCCCGAGACCGAACACCAATAGCGCCAGGTACGAGCACGCCGGCAGGAACGACGCCCAGACCAGCCGGTCACCGAGACTCCCGAGCGGGCCGCAGAGCGCGGTGCGAAAGCGCTCGATGCGCTCGGCCGGCTCCCCGTCGAGTTCCGCGCGCGCCAGCGCTCCCACCGCCACCGACGCCAGGTACGGGTGGGCGTTGAAGTACTGGCTTTCGCGGGCCAGCGCGGCCCGGTAAGGCCCCCCGTCGCTGCCGCCGGGGAGCTGGCGCAACGCCGGCTCGACGCAGAAGCCGATGCCGTTGCCGACCAGCGTCTCGTAGTTCCAGGCGCTCTGCACCGCCAGCAGGCGCACGAACATCGAGACGCTCGTCCCGAAGGAGACCGTGGGGGGCGTCATCGGACCGCCAGCACCGCCAGGCCGGTCGCCAGGCCGACGGCGAAGAACAGCGGGAACCGGGGGACAGCGTGGAACAGCTTGTACGCCGCGCCTAACGACACGGCCGCCGCACTCCCGGCCACCACGGCGCGCGACAGGGCCGGGTCGCTCGTCCAGTGCGACAGCGCCGCGCGCTGCATCGGCAACAGGAGTGCCAGGGCGACGCCGGTGAGGGCGACGCCCCGCAGGAAGTCGAGCGCCAGCCCGCCGAGCTGCAGCCCGATGACCGAGCGCCGGCTGCCCTGCGACACCGCCTCGTGGCGCGCGCGCGCCATCCAGGCGTTCACGCGGCGCAACTGCACCATCGTCCAGCCGCCGACCCACGCCACCGCCAGCGCCGCCAGTGCCGACGTCGACAACGCCCCGGCCAGCGCTTCCGGGTGCCTGGTAAACAGTCCGGCGCCCACCACCGCCGACGACCCCCACTCCGGATACCGCGACGCGCCGTAGGGCTGCGTCTCCACGGCGAACAGCTCCAGCGTGGCGCCCAGCAACAGGCCGTGCAGCGGGTCGCCAAGGATCGCGCCGGACAGCGTCCCGCCGACGATCGGACGCGACAGCATGGCCTGCGGGAAGCTCACCGTGTCGAGCCCCAGCACGCCGCCCAGCAGCGCCAGCAGGACGATCTCCATGAGCGTCATCGGTTCCCGTCTCCCTCGAGCACCTCGTGGAGCGGCAGGGGTCGCGACGCCGGCACGTCCTGCGCCGAGACCGCGATGCCGTCGTGCTCCAGCTGCTGCAGCTGTGACTCTTCCGCGGGAGAGAGAAAGACATAGCGCAACCGCTGCGTCCGGCCGGGTCGATGGTGGATCCCGCCGAGGTTCACCGCGTTGATGCCCTGCGCCGCGGCAATCAGTCGCGCCATGGTCTCGATGTCCCCGGTGAGCAGCACGCCGCGGCGGGTATCGCTCCGATAGGCAGGCAGGTGCTCGCAGGCCGACGCCACCGACTCGAAGTAGACGTCCATTTCCGGCGGAACGCCCATGCGATAGAGCTCCTGCTCCCAGTCGCTGGCAGCCACTTCGTCGTCGACGAGCACCACGAAACCGAGGTCGAGCGGCTGCCCCCACCCCACCACCACCTGCCCATGAATGAGCCGGTCGTCGATGCGATAGAGCTCAAGGGACACCGGCGCCCCCGGTGACGACGAGCGAGGCCCGCCCCTTCTCGGCGGCGTGCCGCGCGGCATCGACCGGCAGCTCGTCGTCGCGAAACGCAAAGTCGAGCAGGGTGGCGAGGTTGGCCCCGGTCACGAGCACCAGGTCCGGCACGTCACGCTGCAGCCGACGGGCGGCCATCGTGCAGCTTCCGGCGGGAAGATCGGTGAAGACGACCCGGACACCGGTCTCCTCCACGCGCCGGCGGAGCTGCTGCTCCACGTCCTGCGCGCTCAGGTCGCGGTTGGTCATCGTCGTGAAGACGTCATCGCGGCCGGTGATCTGGCTGACCGCCGACAGCATGCCGTCGGCATAGGCCCCATGGCCAGCCACGATCGCGCGAGGGCTATTCGTCATCTTCCACAAGATACTGGTGCGCGTCGCTCGTCTGGCGAAGACGCTTCATGAGGCGCTGGTTGAACGCCTCGGCGGCGTCGACGCCGTAGTAGCGCAACAGGTGGTTGAGCGCGATCACCTCCGAGATGACCGTGATGTTCTTCCCCGGGTTCAGGAAGACCGTGATCTCCGGCAGGTCGACTCCCAGGATCGAGGTGGTGGCACCGTCGAGTCCGGTCCGGTCGGCAACCACGTTCTCCGACCACTCCTCCAGGTGTACCACCACCTCGATCCGCTTCTGCTGGCGCACCGCCCTGATGCCGAAGATTGCGGGAACGTCGATCAACCCCACGCCACGGATCTCCATGAAGTGCCGCTGCAACTCGTGCCCGCGGCCGATCAGGATCTCGCTCCCGCGCCTCCAGCAGATCACCAGGTCGTCGGCGACAAGCCGATGGCCCCGCTCCACGAGGTCAAGCACGCACTCCGACTTGCCGATGCCGCTGCGGCCCGTGAACAGCAGGCCCACGCCGAAGACGTCGGCCAGCGAGCCGTGCAGCGTGCTGCTCGGCGCGAACAGTTCCTCGAGCACCGGCTTGATGCGTCGGTACACCTCGGCCGTCTTGAGCGGCGAGCGGAAGACCGGCACCGAGCCCGCCGCCGCCAGCTCGAGCATCGGCTCGTGCGGCGCCAGGCCCTTGGTGATGAGCACACACGGCACCGGAAAGCCGAAGAGCTGCTCGAGGATGCGGTGGCGCTCCGCAATCTCCAGCGTGCCGAGGTAGGTGATCTCGGTCTCACCGAGCACCTGGACGCGCTGCGCCATGAAGCGCCCCACGTAGCCGGCGAGCGCGAGTCCGGGGCTCGACACGTCGGGCGTGGCGATCTCGCGCTCGAGGCCGTACGAGCCGCCAAGCTGCTCCAGCTGCAGCGGCCCCCGCAGGCGCTCGATGAACCGCGCGACGGTGACGGCCATCTCAGCCCCGCACCACGCCGGTGTACGACGCAGCGTCGCCGGACGCTCGCGCGCACTCAGCTGCGACGCCAGGTGCGCGAGTGCCGCGGCCAGCGCCGGCGCAAACGTCCGTCCGGTGCCGTGCGCCAGCAGGTCGCGCCGGCGCGGCATCGCCACGCTGAGTTCCACGCGCCGCACGCGGCCATCCGACTCGAAGCGAACATCGGCGCGTGTGGCCCGGCGCAGCCGCCGCTGCACCCGTGACAGGGCGCGCGCCGCGCGGCGACGGACGGCTTCCGGAACGCGGGCGTGATGTGAGTGAAAGACGATCTCCACGGCGCCTACCCTCCTCCGTCCACCACCTGGTGCAGGTGGGCCTCCGTTTCGTCGGCCGCCCGGTCCCAGGTGAACGTCTCGGCAAACGCACGCGCCTGCCGGCCCAGCGTCGCCACCAGCGACGATGACCCCGCGAGACGGCGCATGGCGGCGGCGAGTTCCGCGGTGTTTCCGTGCGGGACCAGGTAGCCGGTCTCGCCGTTGCGCACCGACTCCCGGATGCCGGGGGAGTCCGACGCCACGACCGGCGTGCCGCACGCCGCCGCCTCCAGGTTCGTGATCCCCCATCCTTCCTTGGGTGATGTCAGCACCAGCGCCCACGCGCGACGCAGCAACTGGAGCTTCTCCGGCTCGTCGATGCGCCCAAGAAATGTCACCCGCTGGCCAAGGTCAAGCGAGTGCGCAAGGCGTTCCAGGGTGCCCCGATAGTCGCCGGCGCCGGCGATGGCGAGGCGTGCCGACGCGATGCCGCTCTCGGCGAACGCGCGCAACACGAGGTCGACGCGCTTGTAGCGCTTGAGGCGCCCGAGATACGCAAAGAAGGGCTCCGGCGATCGCTCCGACGGTGCCGGCGTGAGCCGATTCGCGTCGATGCCGCAGTAGATCACGCGAATGGCACTGCGCGGGATGCCGCGTGCCACGAGGTCGGATGCGGTGCTCTCGCTGATCGCCTCGAACGGCACGCCACGATAGACGACCGGCAGCGGCCGCTCCGACAGCCATACGGCGGCCGCCAGCGGGAATGGCAGTTCCTCGAACGCCGTGGCGCCGAACAGGTGCGGGACGACTGCGACGACGCGCCGGGCGCCCCAGCGGGGCGTGAGCAGCGGCATCTTGTTGATGTCCTCCACGAGCACCTCGAACGGCATGTTCGCGAAGTGCTGCCGGTACCGGCTGCGGGCGAGGAGGCGAAACGACCGACGGGTGCCGACGCGCCGGATCCTGATGCCATCGAGCTCGGCCACCGGCTCGCATCCCGGCCACCCGCCGCACAGCAGGTGCACCTCGTGGCCGCGCCCGGCGAGCCGCCCGAATATCTCGTGCAGGTGGATCTCGGCGCCGCCTGCCTGCGGGTTTTCGCGATCCTGCCAGTTGACGAGGAGGATGCGCAATCAGAATCTCCCGAGCCGACGTGCCACGGCATCGAGGACGCCATTCACGAACCGCGCGCTCCCCGGACTCCCGAAGCGCTCGGCGAGGCGTACGTCCTCCTGGATGACCACGCGGGGAGGTGTCTCACCAAGCCGGAGCTCGGCGACGCCGAGGCGGAGCAGCGATCGCTCGACGGCGCCCAGTCGCTCGAGGCGCCAGTTCGTGGTGACCGCGGACAGGAGCTCGTCGATCGCCGGCTGTTCCCCGGCGATCTCGGCGACGAGCGGCGCCGCGATCGCGCGCTCCGGCGCGCCCAGCGCGAGGTCGCTCCACAGGCGGTCGGAGACCGTCAGCAGGGCGCCGTCGGGGGAGAGGTCCCAGGCGTAGACCGCCTGGAGCGCCCGGGCGCGCGCGCGGCGCCGCAGGCGCTGGTCAAGCCTCGTCAGCCGCATCCAGTCGATCCAGGAGGTCCACCATCTCGAGCGCCGCGAGGGCCGCGTCCCATCCCTTGTTGCCGTGCGCCCCGCCCGCCCGGGCCAGCGCCTGCTCCATGGTGTCGCAGGTGAGGACGCCGAGCGTCACCGGCGTCTCGAACTCGGCGGCCGCCTGCTGCAGCCCGCGGGTGGACTCGCCGGACACCACGTCAAAGTGCGGCGTCTCCCCGCGCACCACGGCGCCTAACGCCACCACGGCGTCGTAGCGGTCGCTGGTGAGGAGGCGGCGCACCGCGGCCGGGAGCTCCCACGCCCCCGGCACCCAGACCACGTCGATGTCCCCGAAGGCGACCCCGTGGCGCGTGAGCGCGTCCATGGCGCCGTCGACGAGCCGTCGCGTGACGGCCTCGTTGAAGCGGCTCACCGCCAGCGCGAGGCGCCGCCCCTGTCCGCCCGGGGTACCCTCGAATTCGGCCATTCAGGTCGATAGCAGGTGTCCGAGCTTGTTCTGCTTGGCAGCCAGGTAGCCGGCGTTCTCGTCCGTGGTCGGGGCGGCAATCCGCACCCGGTCCACGATCTCGAGGCCGTATCCCTTCAGGCCGACCATCTTCATCGGGTTGTTGGTGATCACCCTGATGGTGCGCACACCGAGGTCGAGCAGGATCTGGGCGCCGATGCCGTAGTTCCGCAGGTCGGCCTTGAAGCCGAGCTTCTCGTTCGCCTCCACGGTGTCGTGCCCGGCATCCTGCAGGGCGTAGGCACGCAGCTTGTTGACCAGCCCGATGCCTCGCCCCTCCTGGTCGAGATAGACAACCACGCCGCGCCCCTCGGCGGCGATCATCTCCATCGCCGTCTGGAGCTGCCAGCCACAATCGCACCGGCGGGAGTGGAAGACGTCGCCGGTGAGGCACTTCGAGTGCATGCGGACGAGGACGCTCTCGCCCCCCTCCACATCGCCATAGACGAGCGCGACGTGCTCCCGTTCGTCGACGTCGTTCCGGTATCCGACGATCCGCCAGTCGCGGCTCCCGATCTCGCTCGGCAGGCGCGCCTCGGCCTCGCGGTGGACCAGCCGCTCATGCAGCAGCCGGTGGGCCACCAGGTCGGCCACCGTGATGAAGGTGAGCCGGTGCTCCTGCGCAAAGGCGTCGAGCTCGTCGCGGTGCATGGGACGGCCGTCGCGTCCCAGGATCTCGCAGATCACCCCGGCCGGGCGCAGCCCGGCCAGGCGGCACAGGTCGACCGCCGCCTCGGTGTGTCCAACCCGCTGCAGCACGCCTCCCTCACGCGCCCGGAGCGGATGCACGTGTCCCGGCCGGCGGAGGTCGGCAGGCCCCTTGTCGGGATCGGCCGCGACCCGGATCGTCGCCGCGCGATCGGCGGCACTGATCCCGGTGGTGACCCCGTACTTCCGGGCGGCATCGATGCTGACGGTGAACGCGGTGCGCATCTCCTCCGTGTTCCCGTCGCTCTGCATGGCCAGGCCGAGATGGGCCACCCGCGCCGAATCGAGCGCGACGCAGATCATCCCCTTCTGTTCCATCATGAAGTTGACCATCTCCGGCGTCACCAGCTCGGCGGCGCAGATCAGGTCCCCCTCGTTCTCGCGATCCTCGTCATCGGCGACCACCACGAACCGGCCGTTGCGGATATCACGGACCGCGTCCTCGACTGTTCCAAAAGGCATGACTGAATCCTAGCGGGAAGCGGGCGGCGAGAGCCAGCGCCGCCGCCTATCTCTCCGGTGGGCCGGGGGGCTGCCAGGGCGCCAGCAGCGTCCGGACGTACTTGCCGATCACGTCCGCCTCGACGTGGACAGGGTCGCCGACGCGCAGGGTGCCTAACGTCGTGTGCTGCTCGGTCCAGGCGATGATCGAGAGCTGGACGACCCCGGGGGCCGGCAGCGCATTGACCGTGAGGCTGACCCCGTCCACGCACAGGGAGCCGTGCGGCACCATCAGCCCGGCCAGGTCGCCGGGGAGCGCGACGTCGATCAGCAGCGCATCGCCACGCCGCTCCACCCGGACGACGTCGCCCACGCCATCGACGTGTCCCTGCACGAGGTGCCCACCCAGACGGTCTCCCAACCGCAGGGAGCGCTCCAGGTTGACGCGGGTCCCGGCCTGCCAGCCCCCCATCGTGGTCCGGTCCAGGGTGGTCGTGACCGCCGCGACAATGAACCAGCCGTCCCCCGCCTCGCGCACCGTCAGGCAGGCGCCATTCAGGGCGATGCTCTCGCCGTTCACGAGGTCGGCGCAGGGACAGGCGACGCGGAACTCGCGCCCCGCCGGGGTGCGCTCCACCCGCTCGATCGTCCCGATCGCCTCGACGAGGCCGGTGAACATCAGGCCTCCCCCAGGGCGTACACCGTGAGCAGGTCGTCGTCAAACGCCTGGCGGCGGACGATGCGGAGCCGCCGTGCATCGGGGAGGGCCACCGATGGCGCCTCCCCGAACGCGGGAAGCGCCCCACGTCCCAGGAGGTATGGCGACTGTACCAGGACCAGCCGGTCCACCAGGTCCTCCGCGAGCAGGGCGCCTGTCAGCTGGGCACCGCCCTCCACGAGGAGGGACCGGACGTCGCGCTCGGCGAGCTGGCGCAGGGCCTCGGCAAGCGATGCCGCGGACGCCACCTCGACGCGCTGACCCTGCAGCAGGTGCTCGTACGCCGGGTCGGGAGAGTGCGCGAAGACGAGCACCGGGGACTCGTGAACGGATTGCGCCAGCCGCGCGGTGAGCGGAAGCCGGCCCATGCGCGAGAAGACGACGCGCAGCGGCGGGCGGCGCGGCGCGGCGACGTCGCGCACGGTGAGCATCGGATCGTCCGCGAGCACCGTCCCCATCCCGACGCCAATGGCGTCGTGGCCGGCGCGCAGCCGGTGCACCTCGCGCAGTGCGCCGGCGCCCGAAAACATGCCTGGCGAACGCCGATGGTCGGCGATCGCCCCATCGAGTGACATCGCCAGCTTGAGCGTCACCCACGGACGCGCTCGGCGCGACCCGAATCGGTGGAAGAACGGTGCATTGAGTTCACGTGCCGCCTGCTCCTCCACGCCCACGGTCACCTCGATCCCCGCCGCCCGGAGCCGCTCGAGGCCGCCCGAAGCCTCGGGGTTCGGGTCGCGCACGGCGATGACGACGTGCGCGATGCCGGCAGCGATGATCGCCCGCGTGCACGGGGGCGTCTTTCCCTCGTGATCGCACGGCTCGAGCGTGACATGAAGCGCCGCACCCCGCGCCTTCGCGCCGGCGGCGGCCAGCGCTCCCAGCTCGGCGTGCGCCTCACCGAACCGCCGGTGTGCCCCCTCGCCGACGATGACACCCTGACGCTCGACCACTGCCCCGACCAGCGGGTTGGGCGAAACCTGTCCCCATCCGGCGGTCGCGAGCTCCAGCGCGCGTCGCATGAACGGGGCGTCGACGCTCACGCCCGCTCCGGTGCCGTGCCGGCGTCGGCTCCAGCGCCGGCGGGCCGCGACCCGGCGATTCCAGGCACCCTCGCAACAGTCATCGCACTCAGGAGACGAGTCGGACGATGCCGCGCCCGGGCACGACGTCACCCAGGTGCCATGCCGGGACGCCGGCAGTGCGCGCCGCATCGAGCACCGCCGGGGCCTCGGCGGCCGCGCACACGGCGACCAGCCCCACACCCATGTTGAAGGCCCGGAACATCTCGTCGTCGGCGACGCCTCCCGCGTCCTGGAGCACGCGGAAGACGTTAGGCACCTCCCACGAGCCGGGCCGCACCACCGCATCGAGTGCCGGCGGGAGCGCGCGATTCAGGTTGCCCGGCAGGCCGCCGCCGGTGACGTGCGCCAGGGCGTGGAGCCGCCCGAGTACCGGACGCATGGCGGCCAGGTACGAGCGGTGCACGCGCAGCAGGACGTCGGCGACCGTGGCGCCGCCCTCCCCGGGAAAGGCGTCGGTCACCGCCAGTCGCATGCGCTCGGACACGATCCGTCGCGCCAGTGAATAACCATTGGTGTGCAGCCCGCTGCTGGCGCACGCAAGCAGCACGTCACCGTCCCGCACGCGCTCGGCGCCCAGCACGGCGTCCTCCTCGACCGCGCCGACGATGAACCCCGCCAGGTCGTAGTCGCGCGCGTCATACAGCCCCGGCATCTCGGCGGTCTCGCCGCCGATCAACGCGCAGCCATTCTCGCGACACCCCGCGGCCACGCCGGACACGATCGCCTCGGCCACCTGCGGATCGAGCGCGCCGAATGCCACGTAGTCGAGGAAGAAGAGCGGCGTCGCTCCCTGCGCCAGGACGTCGTTCACGCAGTGGTTCACGAGGTCGTGCCCAACGGTGTCATGCCGCCCGGCGTCGATGGCCACCTTGATCTTGGTGCCGACGCCGTCGGCGCTTGCCACCAGCAGCGGCGACCGCCCCGCCGGCGCGCGGAACAGGCCGCCGAACGACCCGAAGGCACCCACGGCGCCCGCGGTGCGCGTCGATTCCACGAGCGCGCGGAAGCGCTCCTTGGCGTCGTCCGCGGCGTCGATGTCGACCCCGGCGGCCCGATAGTCGAGGGGCGCCGTCATTCGGGAAGGTCCTCCTCGAACGCCACCAGCTGGCGGAATTCCTCGAGGCGCCGCGCAATGTCGACACGATGGATCTCGAGCAGCCGCTCGATGGAGAAGCGCTCCACGGCGAAGGAGCCGAGGGTCGAGCCGTACACCACGGCGCGGCGCATCGACTGGTCGTCCACGCGCCCGACCCGGGCGAGGTATCCCATGAAGCCCCCGGCAAACGAGTCCCCCGCACCGGTCGGGTCAAAGACGTCCTCGAGGGGATACGCCGGCGCGAAGAAGACGGAATGCCCGGAGAACATGTAGGCCCCGTGCTCCCCCTTCTTGATTACCACGTGCTTCGGGCCGCGCGCCAGGATCCAGCGCGCCGCCTTCACCAGGTTGGACTCCTCCGTCAGTTGCCGCGCCTCGGCGTCGTTGAGCAGGATGATGTCGACCCGACCAAGGAGCTCCAGCAGCTCGTTGCGTCGGCTCTCGATCCAGAAGTTCATCGTGTCGCACGCCACCAGGCGCGGTCCCTGTACCTGCCGCAGCACGTCCAGCTGGAGGCGCGGGTCGATGTTGGCGAGAAACACAAAGGGCGCGTGCCGCAGCGCCTCGGGGATCTTGGGCCGGAAGTGCGAGAATACGCCCAGCCTGGTCTCGAGGGTCTCGGCGCTGTTCAGGTCGTGCCGGTAGCGCCCCCTCCACCGGAAGGACTCGCCCTCCGCCTGCTCGACCCCCTGCAGGTCGACACCGCGCTCGACAAGCGGCTGCAGTCGATCCAGCGGGTAGTCGCTGCCGACCACCCCGACCAGTTGCACCTTCGTCAAGTGGCTCGCCGCCGCCGAGAAGAACGTCCCGGACCCCCCGACGGCGTCCTCCACCCGTCCGAACGGCGTTTCGACGGAATCGAGCGCGACCGAGCCGACGACGAGGACCGATGACATTGTGGAATGATGGCGGTGAGTGAGCTCAGCGAATCAACGTCGAATGCCGGGGGCGTTCACGCCGCGGCCCGGGCTGTGGGTGGCGGCGCGGTCGTCACCGCGGGAGAGAACGTCCGGGGGCCTCACATCCGCTCCGGCGCGGAAATGCCGAGGATCGCCAGGCCGTTGCCCAGCACCAGCTGGCACGCACGCGCCAGCACCAGTCGCGCTTCGCGGACGCCCGGCGGCGCCTCGAGTACGCGGTGCTTGTGGTACCAGTTGTGCACGAGCTGGGCGGTGTCGTGAAGGTACTGCGCCAGCCGCTGCGGTTCGCGCGCCTCCGCGGCCGAGGACACCGTGCGCGGAAGGTCGAGCAGGGCCGCCGTCAGCTCGCGTTCGCCCTCGGCGGTGAGCAGTGCGAAGTCGACGTCGTGGGCGCCGAGATACTGGGACTGCACCTCACCCACGCGGAAGATCCCGCTCATGCGGGCGTGCGCCATCTGGATGTAGTAGATCGGGTTCAGCTCCGACTGCGTGCGCGCCAGGTCCACGTCGAAGACGAGCTGCGAGTCCGCCTTCCGCATGAGGAAGAAGTACCGCACCGCGTCACGCCCCACCTCGTCGACAAGATCGTGCACCGTGTAGTAGCTCCCCGCCCGCTTGGAGATCTTCACTTCCGCGCCGCCCCGGGTCACCGTCACCATCTGGTGGAGTTGGTACTCGGGAAAGCCCTGCGCCACCCCCATGTCGAGGGCCTGCAGCCCGGCGCGCACGCGCACGACGGTGCTGTGGTGGTCGGCGCCCTGCACGTTGATCGCATGATGAAAGCCGCGGCGCCACTTGGTGACGTGGTACGCCACGTCGGGAACGAAGTACGTGTACGTCCCGTCCGACTTGCGCATCACCCGGTCCTTGTCGTCGCCGTACTCCGTGGTGCGGAGCCAGAGCGCACCGTCCTTCTCGAAGGTGCGCCCGCCCTCGACAAGCATCCGGACGGTCTCGTCGACGAAACCGTCGCTGTAGAGCGACGACTCCAGGTAGTACACGTCGAAGTGCACGCCGAGCGCGCGCAGGTCGCCGTCCTGCTCGTTGCGCAGTTCCCGGACGGCGAACGCCTGCACGCGGTCGAGATCCTCTCCCTCGGGATCGTGCGGATGCTCCGCCAGGTACCCCTGCGCGATCTCGCGGATGTACGCCCCGTGGTAGCCGCCCTCGGGAATTTCCAGCGTCCCGGTGGACAGCTCGTGCAGCCGCGCGCGCACGCTCAGGGCGAGGTTCCTGATCTGGACCCCGGCGTCGTTGTAGTAGAACTCCCGGGTGACCTTCCACCCGGTCCAGGCGAGCAGCGACGCGATGGCATCGCCGAGCGCGGCCTGGCGACCGTGGCCGACGTGGAGGGGTCCCGTGGGATTCGCGGAGACGAACTCGACGTTGAACGGCTCGCCGTCACCCTCGTTCGACGCGCCGAAGCGCTCGCCCTGTGACAGGATGTCGGCCAGCCCGCCGGTGGCCGCCGCGGGCTCGAGCTGGAAGTTGATGAATCCCGCTCCCGCGACCTCGGCGCGACGCACGCCGACGCGATCGAGCGGAATTGCGGCGATGAGGTCGCGGGCAATCTCCTGCGGTTTCCGGCGCAGGGTCCGCGCCAGGGTCATCGCGAGATTCGTCGTCCAGTCGCCGAAAGCAGGATCGCGCGGCCGCTCCACGACGGGCTCGACCGGGTCGGGGACACCGAGTCTCCGCGCCGCCGCGATCAGCGCGTCACGGATGGCGACGTCGGCGCTCATGCCTCCGAGCCGGATCCCTTCGATCCCTTTGCCTTCTCGCTCGAGGCTCCGGAGTCCTTGGACGATGCCGAGTCACTGTCGCCGGATGTCGGCGGCTTGGCCGGTCGCTGGTCCTTCTTGCCGTCCTTGCCGTAGTCGGTGATGTAGAACCCCGAGCCCTTGAACACCAGGCCGCTGCCGCCGGAAACCTTTCGAGTCGCGATCTCACCGCAGACCGGGCATTTCAGCTCGGACTCGGCACCGCTCATGTTGCGGTAGAACTGCTCGAACTCATGCCCCTTCGGGCAGCGGTACTCGTAAGTGGGCACCTTGCTATGCGCTACAGATTGAGGAGGAGGTCACGCAACATAAGCGATCGCGAAAGCTCTTTCAAGCGAAGAACTTACGGCGGCGCATCTCCAGCAGCGCCGAGGTACCTCGCGGAGCGTGTCAAGTCGCGGACCGGCGTCGGCCGCCGATTTGCTCACACGCTCCTCGCGCGCCGGCAGGTTTGTGAGACCCCCGTGGACTTCCGCACCGTCGATAGATGGAGTGCCTGGTCATGCCTCAGGCTGAGTACCGCCCCCATTTCGCGGTGAGCGCGTCGGAGATTTCGCCGACGGTCGCCCGCATCCGCACGGCATCCACGATGCGAGACATGAGGGGCGGAAGTTCGCCGACGCGGCCATCCCCGGCGTAGGGGGCGGCGTCCCGCCGCAGCGACTCGAGCGCCGCCTCCACTGCTGCGGCGTTCCGCGCGGCACGGAGCTGGCCAACGCGGGCGACCTGCTGCTCGGCGAGGGCGGAGAAGTCGGGCTGGGGGAGGATCGGGGCCTCCTCCTCGTCCGCGAATCGATTCACGCCCACGACGACGGTCTCCCCGGCCTCGACCCGCAGCTGGTGCGCATAGGCGCTTCGCGCGATTTCCTCCTGCATGAAACCCGCGGCGATCGCCCGCTCCGCGCCGCCGATGCCGTCGACGCGGGCGATCAGCTCCAGGACCCGTCGTTCGATCTCGTCGGTGAGCTGCTCGACGTAGAAGCTGCCGGCGAGCGGATCGACGGTGGCGGTGACACCGGACTCGAACGCGACGATCTGCTGTGTCCGGAGCGCCAGGGTCGCCGCCTCGCGGGTCGGGAGCGCGAGGGCCTCGTCAAAGCCGTTGGTGTGCAGCGATTGCGTGCCGCCGAGCGTGGCGGCAAGGGTCTGCACGGCCACACGGACGACGTTGTTGAGCGGCTGCTGCGCGGTGAGGGTGACGCCCCCGGTCTGGGTGTGGAACCGCAGCCGGCAGCCATTTTCGGCGGCCCCGAAGCGCTCGCGCATGAGGCGCGCGTAGATGCGACGCGCCGCCCTGAACTTCGCCACTTCCTCGAACATGTCGTTGTGGGCGGCGAAGAAGAACGACAGCCGGGGCGCAAACCGGTCCACGGCCAGCCCGGCATCGATCGCGCGCCGCACGTACTCGATGGTGTTGGCGAACGTGAACGCCAGTTCCTGCACGGCGGTGGCGCCCGCCTCCCGGATGTGGTAGCCCGAGATGGAAATCGGATTCCAATTGGGCACCTCGGCGGCGCAGAAGCGGAAGGTCTCGGCGATGAGGCGGAGGCTGGGGCCCGGCGGATGGATGTACGTGCCGCGGGCGATGTACTCCTTGAGGATGTCGTTCTGGATGGTCCCCGACAGGCGCTCCCGCCCGATGCCGCGCTCCTCGGCGACCACAACGTACATCGCCAGGAGGATGGCGGCCGTGGCATTGATCGTCATCGACGTCGACACCGTCCCGAGCGGGAGTCCGTCGAGCAGGACGTGCATGTCGTCGACCGAATCGATGGCGACCCCGACACGCCCGACCTCACCGAGCGCCCGCGGCGAATCGGAGTCGATCCCCATCTGCGTCGGCAGGTCGAAGGCGACGCTGAGGCCCGTCTGTCCCGCCTCGAGCAGGTGGCGGAAGCGGGCATTGGTCTCGGCGGCGGTGCCGAAGCCCGCATACTGGCGCATCGTCCACAGCCGGCCGCGGTACATCGTGGGCTGGATGCCGCGCGTGAACGGGAACGCCCCCGGCGCGCCTAACGTCGCGTCATAGTCGGGGGCGGGGGCCGGCGGCGGATAGACGACCGCCACCGGGATTCCGCTCGCGGTGGCGCGTGGGGTGGGATCGTCCGGCATGCCGGACAAGCTAGCGTTGGGGGCGGCGGAACGGAGTCGCCCGGTGGCTCCCGCGCCCGGCGCTACGCCGCGCCCGACAGCCCGCCCTGCAGCATATCCCGCGCCGTGCTCACGTCCTCGCGGCTCCCGATGAACAGCGGGCTGCGCTGGTGCAGCTCGTTGGGCTGCACGTCGAGGATGTCGATGTGGCCGTCGGTTGCTGCCCCGCCGGCCTCGGTGACGATGAAGGCCAGCGGATTGGCCTCGTAGAGCAGTCGCAGCTTGCCGCGCGGGCTCTGCTTGTTCGCGGGATAGGCGAACAGGCCGCCGCCCAGGAGGTTCCGGTGGAAGTCCGCCACCAGCGAGCCGACATACCGCTCGCTCATCGGCTTCTGCACGCCGTCGAGGCCCCGGTAGCGGCGCATGAGGGCGGTCACGCCATCGTCCCAGATCTGCTCGTACGCGTTGTTCACCGAGAGGTATCGGCCGCGCGGCGGGATCCGGATATCGGGATGCGAGAGCAGGAACTCGCCGATCGATGGATCGAGCGTGAAGCCGTGCACCCCCTGCCCGGTCGTGTACACGAGCATCGTGCTCGAGCCGTAGATGATGTAGCCGGCCGCGACCTGCCGGCGCCCGGGCTGCAGCATGTCCTCCATCTGGCCGCGCGTGCCGCGGGTGATCTTCGGCAGGACGGAGAAGATCGTGCCGACCGGAACGTTCACGTCGATGTTCGAGGAGCCGTCGAGCGGGTCGAACAGCAGCACGTACTTGCCGCACCTGAACTCGCCCGGGATCGGGATGATGTCGGGCTCCTCCTCGGACGCCATCGCCGCCAGCCGCCCGGTGTGGTCCATCGCCTTGATGATCGTCTCGTTGGCGAAGACGTCGAGCTTCTGCTGGATCTCCCCCTGGACGTTCATGCTTTCCATGGCACCCAGGATGTCCACCAGCCCCGCCCGGCGCACCTTGCTCGAGATCATCTTGGCGGCCAGCGCGATGTCGTAGAGGATCGCGGAGAGCTCGCCCGTCGCCTCCGGGAACTGGCGCTCCATCTCGATGATGAACCGCTCGATGGTGACGACCGATGTCGCTGTGTGCTTGACCACGGCTCGACCTGCTCTGTGGAAGGGTCCGCGTTGGCGGGATGCCCTGGCGCGCGGGCATTCCGGTGTCAGCGACCTCGAAGGGTCATGGTGAAACGATATCGATCGGGCGTCCGCATGTCGCCTGCCGGACATGGCGACGACCCGTCTCAAACTGAGGGGCTCGCTTCGACCGGGGCAAGGGCGTTTCCGCCGACACCGACCGGACGGACATCGCCGATGCGGCGTCACGGAACGCCCGACGCCGCCAGGCCTCCGGGCCGACGGGCGCGCAGCACCCATGAGCCCTCGTCGGTACGGATGCGAAGCATCGATCCATCGATCGCCACCACCACGGTGCCGTCGTCGTCGGTGCGCAGGAGCTGCACACCCCGCGCCCGGAAGTCCTCGATGACGCCGGGACTCGGATGTCCGTACCGGTTCCCGGCGCCGACACTCACGATTGCCACGCGCGGGCGCACCATGTCAAGGAACGCCGGGCTGCTGCTGGTGCGGCTGCCGTGGTGCCCCACCTTCAGGACGTCCGAGCGCAGCCGCGAGGCATCGTGGGCGCGCAGCCAGTCCTCCTCATCCTTCTCGGCGTCACCGGTGAGCAGGACCTGCATGCCCCGGTACTCGACGAGGGCGACGACGCTGGCCTCGTTCGCTTCGGCGGCGTGCGCAACGATTGCCGAGTCGGGCGCGAGCATGACGACGGTGACGCCGTCGACGGTGACCGAGTCGCCGGCGCGCGCGAGATGCCATGGCACGCCTCGCGCGCGCGCAGCGGCCAGGGTCGCGCGATAGGCGTCGCTGGTGTGCACGAAGCCGCCGTCGTACACGGCGGCGACAGGCAGAGCCTCGATCACGCTGGCCGCCCCGCCGACATGGTCGGTATGCGGATGCGAGAGCAGGAACGCGGCGACGGCGCCGCCGCGCCGCCGCAGGTACGGCACCACCACGCGGGCCCCGGCATCGCCGCCACGCCAGGCGTCGCCCGCATCCATGAGGATCCACCGACCCCGGGGCGTGCGCAGGGCGATGGCGTCGCCCTGCCCGACGTCGATGACGTGCATCTCGAGGGAGTGCGTCGGGAGGCGCACGAGCGGCCACCACACGGCAAGTGCCACCGCCCCCGCGCCGGCGAGCGCCGGACGCTCCCATCGTCGAGCGGCACAGAGGGTGATGAGCGCGGCGGCAGCCACCACCAGGAGCACGGCGGTTCCCGCGCTCGGCATGACGTCGATGGCGCCGCCGGGCAGCGACGCCCCCGCGGCCGCCACGCGACCGATGGCGGCGAGCAGCACCCCGCCGGCGTCGGCAACGAAGCGGGCGAGTGGCCGGACCGGCGCGCAGAGGAGCGACAGGAACAGCGTCGGCTGCGCCAGGCCGAAGAGTGGCGCGGCGACCAGGTTCGTCAGCGGCGCCGCCAGGCTCACACGCCCGAAGTGCCAGGCGACGACGGGTGCCGTGACCGCGCTGGCGACGGTGGTGGCCACCAGCTCCCGCGCCAGGCGCGCCTGCCACGCCGGGCGCTCGTCGAGGGGAAGGCGCCGCACCAGGTGGCCCGCGCCCAGGATGGCGGCGATGCCGGCCATGCTGAGCTGGTACCCGATGGCGGTCACGCCGCGCGGCTGCACCAGCGGCAGCAGGCCGCCTAACGCCAGGAGCGCCCACGGCGAGGTCGGGCGCTGCAGGCGACGCGAGAGCACCACGGCCGCATACATGCCGCCGGCGCGAACCGCCGACGCCGGGGCCCCGACGAACGCCACGAACCCCGCCGTGGCCAGCACCGCCAGGCCCTCGGCGCGTTGCACGCGGGCCCCCGCCAGGAGCGCCAGCAGGGCGACGGCCTCGGCGAGCACGGCAACGTGCAGCCCTGACACGGAGAGCATGTGGACGATGCCCGCGTCGGCAAACTGGCGCCGCACCGCGGGATCGACGTCCCGATCGTCGGCGATGAGCAGCGCGCGCGCCAGCGGGGCGTGCGGCCCGTACAGTGAGTCGATTGCGGCGCCGGCGCGCCGCCGCCAGCGCGCGAGTGGAGCGGGGGCGGTGAGCACGCGGAGGCGCGCGTTGACGAACGTGACGGCATCGCCGAGGCGTCGCGCCTCGCCGACGACGCGCACCGTCGCGCCCGCGGCCGCGCGCCCGCCTGACGCACGCACCCGCACCCGCACACCGCAGCGGGGCATCGCGGTGTCGCCACGCGCCGTGCGACCTGGCGCCGCGTCCTCGCTCAGGCGAACCGTTGCCGCGCCCTCGCGGAGGATGCGGGCGACGCAGCGTCCGTCGTCCCAGGCCAGCGTCGCGCCAAGGACGCTGCCGGCGGCGAGCAACGCGGCCAGGGCCGCCGCGACCCACCGGCGATGGCCCGCGGCGACGGCAACGCCCAGCGCCGCGGCCGCCGAGGCCGGAACGACGAAGCCGCCGAACCCCAGCAGGAGTCCGACGGCGACAGCGATGTACGCAACCGTGATCAGGGGCACCACGCGCTCCTACCGCATGGCACCTCCGAGCGTGACGAACGCTTCAGGCCCATGCCGCGGGTTTCGTTGGACGCGGCGCATCGCCTCGAGCACCAGCACCGCGATCTCCGCCCGCACCTGGTCCTGCGACAGTGCCACCCGCGTGACCGCCGAGCCGACCAGTGAGCCGGAGATGTATCGGGGACGAGCTTTGTTCAGCGTGTGCGCAATGACGTCATCGCGGCATTGCGCGCACGCGCAATACCCCGCCTCTCTCGAGCGCAGCTGCTCGAAGGTCTCCACGACTGCGTCTTCGAGGACGTTCTTCATGGGTGCCATACCGGGGACTGTTTCCGTATCCACCTGCTGGTGTTTCACTACAGACGTCCGGAGGGGGTCGCAAGTAAGCGGACGAGGCGCCTGGTCGACGCGGCTTGCGTCCCACGGTGGTATGCACACCCTTCCCCCCCGATCGCCCGGGACGGCCACCCCCCGGCGAATCAGCTGGCGACCGGCAGGGGTGTGCGCTGCGTCACCGGAACGCCGGTGAACGTCGACCCCGTCGTGCCGGTCAGCTCGACCGTCAGGTACCGGCCGATCAGGGCCTCGGTCCCGGGAACGAGGACGGTGCGGTAGTCGCGGGTCCTGGCCTGCAGGAGTTCACCGCGGCGCGACCACCGCTCCACCAGGACTTCGCGTCGCTCGCCAAGCCGTCGCATGTTGCGCTCGCGCGCCCCGGCCCGGACCTCACGGATCAGCCGCTCCAGCCGGCCGGCGGCGACATCGTCGGCAATCGAGTCGCGGGCAGGCAGCCGGGTGGCGGGCGTGCCCTCGCGCGGCGAGAACCGGAACGTGAACGCGTCGTCGAAGCCGACCTCGCGCACCGCGCTCAGCGTCTCCTCGAAATCGTCGTCCGTCTCGCCCGGAAAGGCCACGATGATGTCGGTCGTGAGGCTGAGTCCGGGGATCGCCGCGCGCAGCCGCTCGACGCAGGCCATGAACTCATCGCGTGTGTAGCGCCGCAGCATCCGTCGCAGCACGCGCGTGGACCCGGACTGCATCGGGAGGTGCACGTGCTCGCAGACGGCATCGACCTCGGCCATCGCGGCGATGACGCGGTCGCTGAAGTCGTTGGGGTGCGGGCTCGTGAAGCGGACCCGCCGGATGCCCGGTACCCGGCCCACGGCACGAAGCAGCTCGGCAAAGTCGTCGCTGCCACTCCGGTAGGAATTGACCGTCTGTCCGAGTAGCACGACCTCGGTGGTGCCCTGTGCAGCCACGCCCTCGACCTCGCGCACCACGTCGTCGAGGCGCCGGCTGCGCTCCGATCCGCGGGTCATCGGCACGATGCAGTAGGTGCAGCGATAGTCGCACCCGCGCTGCACCGGGATCCATGCGCGGACGGGGTCGAAGCGCACCGGCGCGACGTCCTCGTAGTGTTCCTCGAGGTCGAACGACGTCTCGATCGCGCGCTCGCCGTGCCGGGCCCGTTCCAGCAGCGCCGGCAGCGCCCGATACCCATCGGGTCCGATCACCAGGCTCACGTGACGGGCGCGCTCCAGAAGCGACGGCCCCATGCGCTGCGCCATGCAGCCGGTCACGCCGACGATGGTCCCGTCGCGCATGATTCCCCGCAGCTCTCCCAGCCGGCCGAGCACGCGTTGCTCAGCGTGGTCGCGGATCGCGCAGGTGTTCACAAGGATGACGTCCGCGGTGGCGGGCGAGTCCGTGGCCTCGTACCCCTCCGCCGTGAGCTTTCCGAGGATCAGCTCGGAGTCGCTCACGTTCATCTGGCAGCCGTACGTCTCGACGTAGACCGTGCCGCGGTGCGTTGGCATCGGCGAAAGGTGGCTCACGCGTGGATGGCGATCAATTGCCCGCGCAATTCCGCGAGGCGTGCCGACACGCGGCTGCCACGCGGCAGCGGCGGATCCGCCATGGCGACGTCGAGGTAGTCGCCGGTGAGCCCCGTGCGGCGGTCGCCACGGATGACGATCACGTCGGCGCTGCCACCCACCCGGGACGCACGGTATTTCGCGGCCTTGGCCGCGGCGGCGTGGCGCAGTTCGCGCGCCCGCCGGCGGACGATCTCGGGTGGCAGGGCGTCGGGCAGTCGTTCGGCGGCGGTGCCTGGACGCGCCGAGTACGGAAAGACGTGCAGGTACGTGAAGGGCAGCAACTCGACGAAGTCGAGGGTGCGACGATGGTCGTCCTCGGACTCCCCGGGAAAGCCGGCTATGACGTCCGCGCCGAGGGCGAACGTCGCGCGCCGGGCGGCGAGCCGCTCGACCGCGGCCGCGTAGTCCGCGGTCCGGTACCAGTGCCGACCCATGCGGCGCAGGATCCGGTCCGACCCCGACTGCAGCGGGGCGTGCAGGTGCGGGGCCAGCCGCGCCGGGTCGCCGAACAGCTCCGCCAATGCGCCATCGACCTCGGTGGCCTCCACCGACGACAGGCGGAAGCGCACCCCCGGCACCTCCGCCAGCAGCCGCGCGACCAGCGCACCTAACGACGTGCCGGTGTCGCGCCCGTAGGTCCCGATGTGGATGCCGGTCAGGACGATCTCGGCGTGGTGGGCGGCCAGCGACGCCGCCTCGCGCACGAGGGTGCCAGGCTCGCGGGACCTGTTGGCGCCCCGCGCCAGCGTCGTCGCGCAGAACGTGCAGTGTTCGTCGCATCCGTCCTGGATCCGCAGCAGCGCCCGGGTCCCCGTTTGCGGCGTGCCGATGGCGTCCGCCCCTGCCGGCGCCAGCCCGAGGGCGGCACCGACGGCAGCGACGTCCCCACCGGGAATGACCTCCTCGACCGTGGCGAGCCGCCGCAGGGCGCCGGCATCGCGCGCCGCCGCGCACCCCATGATCACGCTGCGCAGCGCCGGGTTCCCGCGCGCAGCCCGCCGCAGGTGCTTCCGCAGGTCCGCCTCGGCCTCGGCCGTCACCGCGCAGCTGTTGAAGACCGCGACGTCGGCGTCGGCCGGATCGGAGACGAGTGCTCCGCCCTGCCCCTGGACGAGTGCGCGCACCTGCTCACTGTCGTACTGGTTGGCGCGGCACCCGAAGGTCTGCAGGAAGACCTTCATGGAGCGCCCTCGTGCGGCGCGACGCCACCGCGGGCCGCGGGCAGCTGCACGTGGAACGCGCTGCCATTTCCGGAATCGCTTTCCACCCAGATCCGGCCGCCGTGCGCCTCGACGGCGAGACGGCAGAACGCCAGCCCGAGTCCCCAGCCTCGCACGCGCGGGCTTCCGCGGCGCGCGACGCGCCGGAAGGGCCTGAAGATCGTCTCCTGGTGATCCAGGGGAACTCCCGGTCCGTCGTCGGTCACCGAGAATCGCACGCGGTCGCCTTCGGCGTTCGCGGCGAGCCCGATTCGCACGCCACGTCCCCCGTGGATGAGCGCATTGTCGATCAGGTTGCCGAAGACCCGTGCCAGGACCGATCGATCGCCGAGGAACTCGGCGCCGGGGGCGGTCTCACCCACCGCGAGCGTGCTCCCGGCTTCGCGCAGCCGGAACGCCCACTCGTCATGGACGCGCCCGAGGAACGCTGCAGCGTCGACAAGCTCCAGGACCAGCGGGACTCGCGCTGCCTCCAGCTCCCGCACCTGCAGCAGGCCGTCGATGAGCGCGTTCAGTTCCTCTCCCCGCACCGCCATCTCGTCGAGCGCGCGACGCTGCGCCTCGGTCACCGCGCCGAAGTCCCCGTCGCGCAGCATCTCGAGCGGGGCGAAGACGCCGGTAAGCGGGGACTTGAGGTTATGCACGAGCATGGTCAGCAGGTCATCGCGGTCGACGGCGCCGGGATCGGGTGTGGGGAGCGCTCCCGTGGGAGCATCACCCGTTGCACGGCGGCGCACCAGCGCGCGCAGCTGCGACCGGAGACCGGCCGGGTCGGTCGCGTCCGGCAGCACGCAATCAGCGCCGGCATCGAGCAACCTCGCCCCCACCGCGTTCGCGGCCCGCGCCGTGAGCACCAGTAGCGGAATCGCACGGGTGCGATCACTCGCCTTGAAGGCCGCGCACACGGAGAGGGTGTCGGCAAGCCCCACACCGTCACCGGCGCCGTCGTCGACCACGACGCATGCGTCGGGCGCCGCCGATGTGGCTCGACGCTGCGCATCGGAGATGACGGCGGAGCTCATCCGTACGCCGGCCGCGTCCAGCGCCAACAGCACGGAGGAGACGTCCACGCCGGGCCGGGCGGCCACCAGGACCGAGAGCGGCCTGTCGATCCGGGTGCCCATCGACCGTCAGGGACGAACGGTGAGCCCCGCGCTCAGGATCCACGCGTGCTCGCTGACGCCGGCCTCGCCCGACCGGACTGCGCGCCGCGTCCCGATGTCGAAGATCGCGCGCGGCCCGCCGATCGGGAACGAGAGTCCTGACGAGATCGTGTTCTCCTGCACCGGCGTCGGTGTGAGGCTGAATGGCAGGTCACGGGACCGGAAGCCAAGATGCAGCAGGATCGGCACGCCGTTCATGCGTGGACCGGCAAGCTCGGCACCGACCGCCAGGTCCCAGGTGTCCCGGGTGAACAGCGTCGCCGACGACAGGGCGTCCATGCGCGTCCACGATTCATGGTCAATCGACACGCCGACGCTGGCCCCCGGCAAGCCGTCGTAGCGCACCGCGGCACCGTACTGGTTCGGGATGTAACCGTGGGTCGCGATCGAGTCGCCCACGCGCATGTCGAGCCTTCCGCCAAGGCGGGTGGATGCGGCGAACGCGAGGTTGGAGCTCGGGCGCCACGTGGCCCCGACGGAGATGGCGTTCCCGAGATAGCTCAGCGTCAGCCGGCGCAGCAGGGTGCCGAACGTCAGCGTGTCGTCGTACGTGCGCGCCAGCGACAGGCGGTTCTCACCGGTGTATCCGTGCACGCCGATGCCGACCGAGAGGCGTTCGTTCACCGAGAACGCGGCGGCGAGGCGCAGGTCGTTGATTGCCCCTGCCGAGACGACGGACTCGTCGTAGCCGATGGAATCCGACCCGACGATCTGTCCGGACCGCACGATCGTGCCGAAGGTGCGATCGAGGTAGGTGCTGGAGCTCAGCGCCATCATCGTACGGGACCCGAGCCGCATCGCCGCCATCAGCAGCGGGAAGCGCGCGGTCGTCGTGTGATCGGTCTTCCCGCCCGACGACACGGTGCGGAATTCCGGATCGTACTGGAAATACATCCCGGCGTTGCCCCAGCCGAGCAGCGACGACGAGTTGCGTGTCGAGGCGAAGTCGAACTGGCCGAAGACGCCCCCCGCGGCGTTGGCGCTCGCACTCAGGCCGCCCGCCGGGTAGCCGAATCCCTGCGTGCTGAGCGTGCCCTGCGCCGATCCCGCACCCGCTGTCGTCGCCAGCGCGAGCGGCAGCACCATCAGCAAACGCCTCATGGAATTCCGAATCCTTCAAAGGGCGCGTAGCTCACGCGCAGCCTGGGACGCAGCTCGGGCGCCGCCTTGATGGAGAAGAACGTGAACTGTCGCGGGTCCTCGCCTTCCAGGGACGATCGCAGCACGATCGCCCGCTGTGAGAGCACCGCCGTGGGCACGCCCCACGCCTTGAGCGCGGTGACGATCTCCGTGGAGCGCACGCCGCTGTCTCCGGGAATCGCCGCCAGCGAGTCGAACCCGATGCCCGCCGGATTCAGCAGCACCGTGGAGAGGAAGAGGTCGGTGATCTCCTGACCAGCGGTGACGAGCTGCGGATACACCACGAATGGATCGCGCTCGTCGATGCCGTAGTTGGGGGCCTGCGTCAGGAAGAGCGTCGCCCGCAGCACGTTCGACGAGTCGATGATGTGCGACGGGATGTTGAAGCGCAGGTAGACGCGGCGCCCGGGCAATCCACCGACGGTGAGGTAGGGCCCGACCGGGGGCGACGGCGCGTGGATGAGGTGCACGTAGTCGGTGAGGTCGCTCGAGACCGTCGGCAGGTTGACAGGTGTCTTGGAGAGCGGGTCCATCATGATGGGTGCCACCGCGGTGTCCGCGCTCGGGTCGTAGCGCAGCGTCGGACCGTCGCCGCTCTCCCAGGAGTACACGAGCAGCGTCGCCGGTGCCGAACTGCTGACCTGCAGGCCGAGCCGGATGCGCTCGCCGTCGACGAGCTTCTGCTGGATCGTCGCGCTGTCGAGCGGGACGTAGATCGAGTCGGTGAGCGCGCTCGGGTCGAGCGTGAGGCTGCCGATGAGTCGATCGGGACGGTACATGAGCGTGTCGACGGCGGTCGACGTGTCCCGGTTCGCCAGCACCGTGTCCCCGTCGGGCACGGTGTCGATGTCGAAGACGCTGATCGTCACCGGCGCGGTGACGCGCGTGTGAATGAGGTCCACCCGCAGCTTCAGCACCGCCGACGTGATGGAATCGACCGAGGAATCGATGCCGCCGACCTGGAAGAAGCGGTCGAGCGAGTCGAAGCGGATGGCGCCCCACGTCTCCAGCGTGTCGCCGCGCCTGGCGAGCAGGATTCGATCCTCCGAGCCGTACAGCGGATACCCGACAAGCGTCGTGTCGAGGTCGATCGCGTCCAGCACCGTGTCGCGGATGTTCAGGTTCTGTGCCGGGCACAGGAGCGGGCAGGCGGCGCCACCCTGGATCTGCTCCTGACAGGCCGCGAGCGCGACGGCGGCCGCAAGCGCGCCGAGCAGTGTCCAGGCGCGCCTACGCAAGCCGCGTGACATTCCCATTGATGTCAAAGTTGTCGACAATCCCCATGATGACTGCGTCCACCGGCCGGTCCTTCGTGATCGGCGTCAGCCGGGCGGAGCTGCCGCTTGCGTACAGAATCACCTCTCCCAGGCCCGCGCCCACGGCGTCGACCGCAACCACGTACCCGCCTTCCCGCTCCATCGTCGTGGTCAGGTTCTCGACGACGAGCAACTTCAGCGACTCCAGCGACGCGTCCTTGCGCGTGGAGACAACGGTGCCAACGATGCGCCCGAGCTTCATGAGTGGGTCAGCGATGCCGGGGTGAATGGTTGCGCCATCAGTTCATCGAGCGACCAGTTCGCCCGTGCGCCGCTCGCCGTCACGCTCACGATCCGGAGCGCGGGCGCGAATTCCACCAGCACCTGGCGGCACATGCCGCAGGGCGGCGTGGGCTCCGCGGCCTCGGTGGCCAGCACCAGCAGGTCGAACGACCGTCGCCCCGCCACCACGGCGGCGGCCACCGCCGAGCGCTCCGCACAGATCCCCGCCGGGTACGCCGAATTCTCCACGTTGCAGCCCACCGACACTCCTCCGTCGGCGGCGCGCAGTGCCGCCCCGACGCGAAAGCCCGAATACGGCGCATAGGCGCGCGCCATCGCGGCCAACGCCGCCTCGCTGAGTGCGTCGACGTCGACCCGATCGGTCACCCCAGGATCTCCCGAAGGAAGGACACGCCACGCCCGCGAAACCCGCTCCCGAACCACTCGGCGATGGTGGCACCAAGGTCCGAGAACGTCTGGCGCTCCCCGACGCCACGCGCCCGAATCCGCCGCCCCGTCACCAGCACCGGCACGCGCTCGCGCGAGTGATCGGTGGACGGCGTCGACGGATCGTTGCCGTGATCGGCGGTGATGGCGAGCAGATCTTCATCGCGAAGGACTCCAAGGAGCGACGGCAGCGCAACATCGAACTGCCGCAGCGCTCCGTAGAACCCCGCGACGTCGTTTCTGTGCCCGTACAACTGGTCGAAATCTACTAGGTTGGCGAACAGGAGCCCACTCTCGGGTCCGGCCATCCAGTCGCGTATCGCAACGATCCCGGACGCGTTGTCCGGCACGTGCACCGACGATATCCCGCGGCCGGCAAACAGGTCGTCCACCTTGCCGACGCCCCGTCGGTCGATCCCGGCCGCCTGCAGCGCATCCAGCAGCGTTTCGCCCACCGGCGCCAGCGAGAAGTCGCGCCGCCGCGGCGTCCTCACATATGCGCCGGGACTGCCTGCGAACGGCCGGGCGATAACTCGCGACACGTCGTGCGGCGCGACGAGCATGGCGCGCGCCAGCTCGCAGGCCGTGTACAACTCGGCCAGCGGGATGACGTCCTCATGCGCCGCCACCTGGAAGACCGAGTCGGCCGACGTGTATACGATCCACGCCCCTGTCCGGACCTGGTCCGCCGCATAACGATCGATCAGCTCCGTGCCGCTGCCGGCAACATTGCCGATCACGGGACGCCCGGTTCGCCGGGCGAACTCAGCGATGATCGAGCGCGGGAAGCCATGGGGATACGTCGGAAACGGACGGGTCAGGTGCAGCCCGGCGATCTCCCAGTGTCCGGTGGTGCTGTCCTTCCCCGCCGACGCGGGTTGCATGCTCCCCCACGCCCCCGCCGGCGACACGTCGGCGCGCATGCCGGCCAGCGGCGCGATGCAGCCGAGTCCGAGGTGTTCCAGTGCCGGGAGGTCCGCGCCACCGACCTGCTCCGCCACGTGACCGAGGGTATTGCTGCCGGTGTCGCCGTAGGCGTCGGCGTCGTGGGCGGCGCCGATGCCTGCGCCGTCCAGTACGAGGATCACGGCACGCCGCTCCCCGCTCATTCGATGTACGTCCTCTCGGCGCGCAGGCGCAGGCCGACCAGCAGCTCGTAGGGCGAGAGGTCGGCCGTGGCCGCAACACTCGTGACGTCGAGCAGGTCGCCTCCGTCGCGCCCGAGGAACGTCGCCACGTCGCCGACCTCGCAGGGTGCTCCCGTCACGTCGAGCATCGTCATGTCCATGGTGACGGCGCCGGCGATCGGTACCCGTCGTCCACGCACCAGCGCCTGCCCCCGATTGCTCAGCGCACGCCGCACGCCGTCGGCATAGCCGGCGGCGACAGTCGCGATGCGCCGTTCGCCCTCGGCGTAGTAGGTCGCCGAGTAGCTGACCGACTCGCCATTGGCAACGTCGCGAATCTCGACGACGCGGGCACGCAGGTGCACGACCGGATCGGGCGCCACCGTGGAGCCCGTGCCGCCGCCCACCCCGTACAGGAAGACGCCTGGCCGGCAGAGGTCCCACGGCGACGGCGCCTGGCGCTCGATGGCCGGGCTGTTCTCTGCGTGCAGGACCGCCGGCCGTCCCGGAAGCTTCCCGATGGCGGCGAGAAAACGCTCCTGCTGTCGCTCGACCGACCCGTCGGCACGATCCGCGGAATGAAAGTGAGTGAAGGCGCCCTCGGGCTCGTGTCCTCGCAGGAGCGGAACGACCTCATCGACACGATCCCACGGTATTCCCGCGCGACTCATTCCGGTGTCGATCGACAGGTGCCAGCGGCCGCCTCCTCCTGCGATCCACGCCCGCAACTCGTGGGGCATCCCGAGCGTCGGCGTGAGTCCGAGCGCGCGCGCTTCGGCGAGGTCATCGTCCAGAAGCGGGGTGAAGACGACTATGTTGCGCTCCACGCCGGCTCGCCGCAGCGCAGCGCCTTCCGGCACGGTCGCAACGCCGTAGCCCCACGGATCGAGCGACTCGAGCGCGGTGACGACTCGATCGGCGCCCAATCCGTAGGCGTCCGCCTTGACCATGGGCAGCAACGGCGCGCCGGCACGGGCGCGCATCACGGCCGCATTTCGATTGAGCGCGCCAAGGTCGACCTCGACCCAGGCGCGCCGGAAGGGTTCCTGCATTGACGTTGGATTGGCGGGCGGCGTAGTATACCGGCCCCGAGGACACCATGCAAGCTAAAGCATCGCTTGAAGATACGCTCGCCCTCATGCGCGACTTGCGCGCCCGCTGCGATTGGGACGCAAACCAGACGCACGACTCCTTGCGGCCTTACCTGATCGAGGAGGCGAACGAGCTGGACGACGCCATCGCGCACGCCGAGGACGCGCGCATGTGCGAGGAACTTGGCGACGTGCTGCTGCAGGTCCTGTTTCACTCCGTCATCGCCGAGGAGCGTCGCGCCTTCGACATCGGGGACGTTGCCGGCGGCCTCATTCGCAAGATGCGCGCTCGCCACCCTCACCTCTATGGCGGCGGTGAGCGCGAGCCATGGGAGCGCATGAAGGCGCGCCATCGCGCCAACATCGAGGAGGGACTGCCTTCGGGCCTGCCCTCGCTCCACCGCGCGCACCGACTGCAGGATCGCGCCGCGGGGGTCGGCTTTGACTGGGACGACGTGCAGGGACCGGCGGACAAGGTCGCCGAGGAACTGCAGGAAGTGCGGGATCACCTCGGCTCACGAGAGGCCGCAGCCGTCTCCACGCACGGCGCGGCTCCCGGTGGCGACGCACAGGACGCCCTGGAGGACGAACTCGGCGACCTGCTGTTCGCCGTGGTGAATCTCTGTCGCAAGTCAGGGGTGCACGCCTCGCTCGCGCTCGACCGCGCCAACGGCAAGTTCGTCCGTCGCTTCAGCGAAGTCGAGCGGCTGGCCGCGGCACGCGGAATCGACGTCCCGTCAGCCGGGCTCGCCGCGCTGGACGCGCTGTGGGACGAGGTGAAGCGGTCGGGGGGTTGAGTCCGGCGAGCCACGTCTTCGTTCGGTACCCGGCGCCGGATCGCTTCCCGCCGCGGCCGGCCGGTCCGGGAACGAACCTCAGGCGGACCGGCCGCCCATCTCGGAATCGTCGCCGCCGAGAAAGAGCGGCTTGGCGAGGCCCTCGCCGTCGTCGTAGAAGCGTACCGCCCCGGGGGTGATCAGCTTCGCGATCCAGATGATCTGACCCGTGTGGGTCGAAAAGTGCTCGACGACGTGGTAGATCGCCTCGAAGACCGTTGTGTCTCGCCCCTGGATGGCGCGGCGCTCGAGCAACTCGCTGGGGAGCAGCTGGCGCAGGACGACGTCGACCTCACGCATCGTCGCGTCGAGTCCGTCGAGCATTCCGGACTTCGTGGCTCCGCCGCGCGCGGCGAACTCCATGTTCCGCTTGCGCACGTCGGGCTGCCTTCCGACCCCACTCACGAGCCACTGGCGCACGTTGCCCGAGAGGTGCAGCAACAGGTTGCCGATGCTGTTCGACGCCTCGTTGGGCCGCCACCAGAGGCGGTCCTCCGGGAGGGAAGTCACCGCGGCGCGGATCTTGGACGGGTACTCGGTGATCAGGTAGTAGCGCGAGCGCTCGAGGAATGAGCCGGCGATCGACATGGCGAAGGGTGCGCGGAGGGGAGAGGGTCGGCGAAAGCGGCGGGCCGGTTCAGGGGCGCAGCCGGTGCATCATCCTGGGAAAGGCGATGCACTCACGGATGTGCGGGGTGCCGCAGATCCACGCCACGGTGCGCTCGAGCCCGAGGCCGAAGCCCGAATGCACGAAGGTGCCGTACTTGCGGAGGTCGAGGTACCAGCCATACGCGTCGACGGGGAGCCCTTCCTCGTGGATGCGCGCCAGCAGGCGATCGTGATCGTCTTCGCGCTGTGACCCACCGATGATCTCGCCGTATCCCTCGGGCGCCAGGCAATCGTCGCAGAGCACCGTCCGCGGGTCGGCCGGATTCTCCTTCATGTAGAACGCCTTGGCTTCCTTCGGATAGTTGAAGACGAAGACCGGGGTCTCGTGATCGGCCACCAGCAGGGTTTCGTCCTCGGCGCCAAGGTCGTCGCCCCACTCGATGGCGCTGCCACGCTCCTTCAGCGCGGCCACGGCGTCCGAGTACTCGATGCGCGGGAATGGCCCGCGGACCTTCTGCAGGCTGGAGATGTCTCGCTCGAGCTCACGCAATTCCGGCGCCCGTCGCTCCGCGACCCGCGCGACGAGATGCACGAGCAGGTCCTCCTGCAACTGCATGTTGTCGTTGGAGTCGTAGAACGCCATCTCGGGCTCGATCATCCAGAACTCCGTGAGATGACGTCGCGTCTTCGACTTTTCGGCGCGGAACGTCGGGCCGAACGTGTAGATCCGCCCGAGTGCCGCGGCAGCTGCCTCGCCGTAGAGTTGCCCGGTCTGCGCAAGGTAGGCAAAGCCTTCGTCGAAGTACTCCGTCTGGAACAGCCCGCTGCGCTCACCGATGGCCGCCGTCAGGATCGGGGTGTCGACGTGGACGAAGCCGCGCGTGTAGAAGAAGTCGTGAATGCCCTGTTCCACCTCGTGCCGGACGAGCTGGATGGCGACCTGCCGAGGACTCCGCAGCCACAGGTGCCTGTGATCCAGCAGGAAGTCGATCCCGTGCTCCTTCGGCTGGATTGGATAGTCGATCGGGGAAGGACCGAGGATCTCGAGCTCCGAAACGCCCAGCTCGTGGCCCCCGGGCGCCCGGGCGTCGGCACGGACTTCCCCCGTTACCGAGACACACGTCTCCTGCGTCAATACGGAGAACCGTTCCCAGGTCTCGGGCGCCACCTGGCTCTTGACAAGGACTCCCTGGAGGATGCCGGTCCCGTCGCGCATGACGAGAAAGGCGACCTTGCCCGAGGAACGGACGTGCGTGATCCATCCCCGGACCGTGACCGCGGTCCCGACATGCTGAGGTAGACCGGAAATGAGGGCGAACGGCGTCGTCACTCGTCTGGATTGGGAAGGGGTTCGGGGGCGAAAGCTATGAGTCGGCCCTGATGCGGGGCAATGCGTACGCGGGGACGAGCGGAACGGACGTATCTTGATGCACGTGCGTCGCGCGAGTGTCCGCCCGGCTCCGCGCTGCCGGATCGCCCCTTCACCGCACCCTTCACCGCGCGCCTGGCGCTTCTCGCCCAACCCTCGACCCGCGTCCCTTGACCCTCCAGACCCGCCTCCACGCCGGAATCGTCGCCATCGCCGTTGTGCTGGTGGCGCCGCTGGTGCTGTCGCTGCGATCGCTGCAGCGACTGCAGGTCGACACGGCGTCGTTGCGGGACCGGGAGTTCGCTGCCACCCTGCTGCTGGGGCGGATGCGATCGGTGCAGGATGAACTGTCGCAGAGCACGGAATATCTGACCCTGTTCCCGAGCGATACCACGCGATCGCTCTTCCTCGAGCGCCTCGCCACGCTGTCCCTGCAGGCGGACACGCTCGAGAACCTCGCGGAAATCACCGGGGTGCTGCGCCTCCGCTCCGCCGTGGCCCGCCTTCGCGAGCAGGCGCCACGGGCCTACGACCTGTCGCGACGAGGCCGGCCGGCGGCCGCGGACTCCATCGTCGACATCGTCATGCGGCCCGCGATCGGTGACGTGGGTCACGTTCTGCAGAACGCAGGCCTGGCGCTGGAGGAACGGCTCTCGGAACGCGTGCAGGAGTTTGCGGCGCGATCCGCGGATGCCCAGACGGTGGCCTTTGGCGCGCTCACCATCGCCATCCTCCTCGCCTTTGCCATCGGCCTCTGGCTGAGCCGGTCCATCAGCACGCCGTTGCGGGAGCTCGACGCCGGCATGCAGGCGGTCCGGGACGGCACGTTCACCCGCCCCCTGTCCATCTCCGCCGACCGCAGCGACGAGTTCGGGCGGCTGGCCGACAGCTACCGTGCCATGGCGCGGCAGCTCCAGGAGCTCGACCGGCTCAAGGCCGAATTCGTCTCGGTGGCGACGCACGAGCTCAAGACGCCCATCAACGTGCTGCTCGGCTACCTCCAGCTCCTGCAGGAGGACGTCTACGGGGCCATCACGCCGAAGCAGCGGGAGATCTGCGAGACCATGTCGTCGCAGACCCAGCTCCTGTCGCGGCTGGTGCGTCAGCTCCTCGACCAGAGCCGGTTCGCCGCGGGCGGCGGGAAGCTCGACGTCCGGCCGGTGGTGCTGGAGGATTTCCTGCGCGACCTCGAGCGCGCCTTCCGGGTACTCGCCATGCAGCGCCAGGTCGCCTTCGACGTCCGGCTCGAGGTGGACCTGCCCCACGAGGTCTTCTGGGACCAGGAGCGGATCAACGAGGTGCTCGGCAACCTGCTGTCGAATGCGTTCAAGTTCACGGGAAAAGGCGGGCGCGTCGCGCTCGCCGTGTCGCGCGAGAACGACGGGGTCCTCATGCAGGTGCGCGATACGGGCGCGGGAATCCCTCCCGACCAACTCCCGCATATCTTCGAGAAGTTCTACCAGGCGGACACCGAGACGCCGACCGCACTCCGCGGCACCGGGCTCGGACTCGCCATTGCCAGGAGCATCGTGACGGCTCACGGCGGGACTATTGGCGTGGAGAGCAGGGTGGGCTCGGGGACCACGTTCACGATTCGCCTCCCCAGCCGCGTCGCGCGCCGCACGACGCCGCCGCCGGTCGCGGCCGGCGCCGCCGCATGACCACATCCGGGTTGCCACGCGGTGGCGTGCCACGCGCGCAATGGCGCTGGATGCGGCTCCCGGCCGCCACGCTGGTACTCGCATCGAGCGCGTGCGCGCTTCACACGCCGCCGCCGGAGCCGGCGCCGCCACCGGCCATCGCCACGCCGTCTCCGTGGCCCGGCGTCCTGCGGCAGGCGCAGCGCGCGGCGGATGCGGGCCGCTTCGAGGAGGTCGATCGCATCCTCGGTGAATTCGCCGTGTCCCACGCCGGCACCGCCGAAGGGGCCGAGGCGGATTTCTGGCGCGCGGTCTTCCGCGCCGATCCAGCCAATCGCGACGTCGGCGTGCGAGAGCAGCTCGCCGCGATCGACACCTACCTCCATGGCGGTCCCGGCATGCCGCACTACGCGGAGGCGCGCATCATCCGGTCGATGGTCGAGACCGTGGACTCGGCGCGCGCCGTCATCGTCGCGGTGCGCGCCGCCGCCGACGCGCGCGATCGTGCCAAGAACGACGAGGTGAAGCGCCTCTCCGACGAGCTCGAGAAGGCGCTGTCGGAGCTGGAGCGGATCCGTCGCCGCCTGGCGCCGAAACCCGACGAGAAGAAGCCTCCCCCACCACGGTAGCACCGGCGCGGCGGACGGCACGTCCGCCCCGAAGCGACCGACCCGGCGCCATGCCCGTGGCGGTGAGGGGACCCGTCCTAGCCCACCCGGAAGAGTTCCAGCGCGCGCGCATAACGACGTCGCAGCACCTCGCGCATGGCCGTGTGCGCCGGTGAGCGCAGGTCCGGATCGCGGTCGAGCAGGGCCGTCGCCACCTCGCGCGCGCGCACGTTGAGCGCCTCGTCGCGCAGGGGATCCGCCACCCTGAACGCCGGCTGGCCGCTCTGCCGCTCCCCGAACAGGTCGCCCATGCCGCGCAACCGGAGGTCGGCGCGCGAGATCTCGAACCCGTCGTCGGTCTCCACGAGCACGCGCAGCCGCTGCATCGTCTCCGGGCCGCCGCCGCCGAGCAGGATGCACCACGACGCCTCCGCCCCACGCCCCACGCGCCCGCGCAGCTGGTGGAGTTGCGACAGCCCGAAGCGTTCCGGATGCTCCACCACCATGACCGTGGCATTCGGGACGTCGATTCCCACCTCGATGACGGTGGTCGCCACCAGCACGTCGATCGCGCCGTCGCGGAACCGGCGCATCAGCGCGTCGCGTTCGTCCGCCGGCACCCGCCCGTGGAGCAGGCCGATGCGCCGCGCGGCAAGGATGCCTGTCGAGAGCTCCTCGTACATCGTCGTGGCCGCGCGCAGCGCGAGCTTCTCTGACTCCTCGATGATCGGGTACACGATGTATCCCTGCCGCCCCTTCTCCACCTCGCCGTCGACAAATCGCAGGACGCGGTCGCGCGCGGAGGCGGGGCGAAGCACCGTCGTGACCGGCTGGCGTCCGGGGGGACGCTCGTCGAGCACGCTGACGTCGAGGTCGCCGTAGATCGTGAGGGCGAGCGATCGGGGAATGGGCGTGGCACTCAACAGGAGCATGTCGGGCTCGCTCCCCTTGGCGCCGAGGGCGGCACGTTGCTCCACGCCGAAGCGGTGCTGCTCGTCGACGATGGCGAGACCGAGCCGCCCGAACTGCGTCCCCTTCTGCACCAGGGCGTGCGTTCCCACGGCCAGGAGCGGCTCGCGCGCCGCCAGCCGCTCCTCGGCGGCCCGCCGCCCGCCGGCG
This sequence comes from uncultured Gemmatimonadaceae bacterium, assembly GCA_963761075.1. Lineage (GTDB taxonomy): Bacteria > Gemmatimonadota > Gemmatimonadetes > Gemmatimonadales > Gemmatimonadaceae > CAVXFN01. The sequence goes on along the minus strand of CAVXFN010000004.1, from coordinate 2,330,571 downwards.
CCAAGGCTGCCGGTGACGAGCACCGGCGACAGGCCGAGCGGTTCCATCAGCCGCGCCAGGGAGCGCGCATGCTGCTCCGCCAGGAGCTCCGTCGGCGCCATCAGCGCCGCCTGGTAGTCGTTTTCCATCGCCAGCAGCGCGGCGAACAGCGCGACCACGGTCTTGCCGCTCCCGACGTCGCCCTGCAGCAGGCGGTGCATGCGCCGCGGCGAGCACATGTCCGCCACGATCTCGCGAATCGACCGCGCCTGCGCGCCGGTGAGCGCGAACGGCAGCGCGTCCTTGAGGCGCGTGGTGAGCGTGCGCCGCGGCGCGAACACGATGCCGGTGCGCGGCTCGCGCACCAGCGCGTTGGCGCGACGGTGCAGCACGTGCACGAAGAACAGCTCGTCGAACGCGAGCCGGTCGCGCCCGCGGGCGGCATCGGCCAGCGACGACGGTCGGTGCACGGCCTGCAGCGCCTCCACGATGCCCGGCAGGCCGCACTCCGCGCGCAACTCGTCAGGCAGGTGCTCGTGGACGAGCGGCAGGAGGGCATCGAGGTGCCGCTGCACGATCCCGCGGATCTGGCGGACGCTGAGCCCCTCGGTGGCCGGGTACACCGCCAGCACCCGGCCGCCCGCGGTGCCGGGGTCATCGTCGCCGAGGTTGACGAACTCCCGCGGCTGCAGCTGCCGGCCGTGAAAGAAGCGGCAGCGCCCGCTGAGAAGCAGCACGTCGCCCTTCTCGATGCTGCGGTCGAGGAACGGCTGCCCGGGCCACGAGGCCTCGATCATTCCCGATTCGTCGCGCACCACCGCCTGGAAGACGCGCAGCCCCTTCCGCGTCGGCAGAATGCCCTTCGAGATGACGCGCCCGATCACGGTGACGTCGGCGCCCACCGCCACCGTCGCAATCGGGGCGACGGTGCTCGCGTCCTCGTAGCGGTGCGGGACGTGATACAGCAGGTCTCCCGCGGTCTGCACCCCGAGCCGCTTCAGGAACTCGGCGCGGCGCTCCCCGACGCCCTTGAGGAACTGCACGGGCATCTCGAGCGTGAGGCGCGCCCGGGGCGCGCCGGACCCGGGACGGCGGGCGAACTCCGTCACGATCGGCCGGCGCCGTCTCGCCGCGGCTCCCTCTCGTCAGGCAGGTCCCGCGCGGCCGGTGCGCGCGACGCCACGCCGGTCACTCCTCGAGTACGTCGCGGCTGAAGGCGTCCGCGTCAAAGGCCATCAGGTCCTCGGGGCGTTCCCCGGTCCCGATGAACTTCACCGGGACGTTGATCGCCTCGTGCACCGCGACCACCACCCCACCCTTCGCCGTGCCGTCCACCTTGGTGACCACGAGGCCGGTCACCGGCACCGCCGCGGCGAACGTTCGCGCCTGCGCCACCGCATTCTGTCCGATCGTGCCGTCGAGCACCAGCAGGGTCTCGTGCGGAGCGTCGGGGCGGCGGCGGCCGATGACCCGCACCACCTTGCGCAACTCGTCCATCAGCGCCCCGCTGGTGTGCAGGCGGCCGGCGGTGTCCACGATCACCACGTCGCACCCCCGGGCCGCCGCCGCATCGAGCGCGTCGAACGCGACCGACGCCGGGTCGCTGCCGGGCTTCCCCCCGACGAATTCGGCGCCGGTCCGCTCCGCCCAGAGACGGAGCTGGTCGATCGCCCCGGCGCGAAAGGTGTCAGCGGCCGCCAGCAGCACCCGCTTCCCCTCGGCGCGCAGGCGCGCCGCCAGCTTCCCGATGAACGTCGTCTTGCCGGCACCATTCACGCCGATCACCACGATCACCGTGGGAGGCTCGGCGGCCGACACCAGGGCGGTGTCCGCGTTCCCGCTCCGCAGCGCCGTCGCCACGCCCCCGCGCAGTGCCGCCAGGAACTCGTCCTCGCTCGTCACGCTGCCGCGACGCGCCAGGCGCTCGACCTCGGCCACCAGCTTCAAGGTGGTCGGGACACCGAAGTCCGCGTCGAGCAGCAGCAGCTCGAGCTCCTCCAGCGAGCCATCCTTCACCCCGCCGCGCGCCAGCACGTTCACGTCCGCAAGCGCGATGTCCTTGATGCGCTGCCAGAGCGACCGCCGCGGAAGGTCCCCCGATCGCTTGAAGAGTCGGCTCATGCGCGAAAGCTAGTCGCCGGGCGTCACGTCGCCGGCACGCCGCGTCACCGCAATCCCAGTCGTCGCCGGAGCACCCACTCGGCGCACAGCATCGAGATCACGAGGGCGAAGATGAGGCCGAACATCCGCACATGCGGCACGTCGCCCGGTACGCTGCCCGACCCCACGGCACCGGCCGTCACGGTCGGGCGGCGCGGCAGGTACTCGCTCGAGGGATTCACCACCAGTGCCGACGTCCCCCCCCGTACCGCAGCGGTCCACGTGCCGGGATCCAGCGGGGCGCTCTCCGCGAACAGCGCACCGGCGGGGAACCGAAGCGACAGGGTATCGGCGCGCGACGCGCCGGCCCGGGTCAGCACCACGGTCACCACCGAGTCGCCGCCGGATCCGCGGCGCCACCGCACCGGACGACCGGCGCGCGTCGCACCTGAAGCAGGGACGACAACGCGCGCGTCGCGACGTTCCGCGGCGAGCCAGTCGATGATGCTGCCCCAGAACGCGTCGTAGACGCTCGCCCCGGTGCCGCCACGGAATCGCCAGCGCCAGAAACCGGTCGCCCCAACGAGCACGATGTGACGCGGCCGCTCCCAGCCGACGGCAGCGACACGACGGTCGAGGCGGCGCGCCCGCCGGGTCTCCAGCACCTCGAAGTCCGCCGACGGCAGCGACGGGGCGACATCGAGCGGTGGGAGGCTGTCCCACTCCGAGCCGCTCAGCGCCGAAGACATGGGTGACGACGGCGCCCCGGTCGCGAACCACTCGCCCGTCGACGTCGTCGGGGGTGAGAAGAGCAGGAGCGATCCGTTGGAGAACGTGCGCGGCGGGCCGAAAACGCCGGTATCGCCGTGCAGGATCAGCAGCGGGGCGGTGGCCGCGACGCGTCGCACCTCATCCTCGGTCACCGCGGAGAGCTTGCCCTCCTCGCGCCACCGCCCCGGCGCCACGCGCAGGAAGCCGCGGGTCGGAAGCGACACCGTACCGCGCAGCACGGCGGCCAGCTCGCGCACGTCGAAGTCGGGGGAGGTGCTGACGATGACTGCACCGGCGCCCCGCATGACCTCGATCGCCGTTGCCAGCGTGTCGTTGCGGGGCTCCTTGTCGCCGAGTGCCGAGACGATCGCTCGAAGGACGAGGGAGCCACCGGACGCTGGAAGGTGAAGTCGAGCGCGCACGAGGCGCTCGCCAAAGGGGCCGAGTGAATCGACGGCGACGGAGGCCAGGCGCGTGCCGTCGATGTCGACGTCGAGATGTCCTGCAGGCGCGCCGGACCCCGCTGCCACCAGGCTCACCTCGGCCTCCAGCGTGTCCCCCGCGACGGCGGAGCGCGGTACGCGAATATCGGAGACGGCGACGTCGGTCTCCGGAGGCGCCTCGAGCAACGTGATGCGCGAACCCGAGGCGAGGTCCGAGAGCGACTCGGGGTCGTCGATCTCACCGTCGGTCACCACGTCGAGCGGCCGCCCGGCGGCCTGCGCCCGTTCGACGGCGGGCCGGACGTTGGAGGTGCGATCGGATGGAGGCGCCTTCCCGTCGTATGGCCGTGCGGAATCCCCGAAGGCCACGAGCTCGCCACCAGCGCGGCGGGCGCTGTCGAGGGCCAGGGAGAACCGGGACGCATCACCCCCGCGCAGCCAGCTCCGGGACACGTCAACCGCCACGATTGGCCGCGGAGGACGTCGCACTCCGGCAACGGCGTCGAGGAGGAGCGCCACGATCCCCGCAACCGCGAGGGCGCGCAGACCCATCGCGACAATCGCACCCCGTGAGGTGGGGCGTCCGCCGTACGTCCACACCGCCGCGGTGGCGCCGGCGACGAGCGCGAACAGCCAGGTCAGCATGCGCCGAATCTAGCGAGGCGACGCCGACGACGTCCCGGGCTCAGTTGTTGTTGTCGGCCAGGTGGCTCGTGCCGCGATCCAGGAGGGCCAGGTAGCGCGCCTTCAGCGACTCGAACAGTGGGCGCTCGGCGTCGGGCAGCGGCGTGCCGCTCTTGCTCGCCAGCGCCGTGCGCGGGTTCCGCGCCACGCCGCCCACGAGGACCTCGAAGTGCAGGTGGGGAGCCGTGGCGAGCCCTGTCATGCCGACGTAGCCGATGGTCTGACCCATGGCGACCCGGGTGCCGGCGTGGACGCCTGACGCGAAGCCGCGCAGGTGACCGTATCGGGTGACGTACCCGTTGGCGTGCCTGACGTCGATGGCGTTGCCGTACCCGCCCTTGCGCCCCGCGAAGATCACCACGCCATCGCCCACCGAGCGGACGGGAGTTCCCGCGTTGGCGGCGTAGTCCGTTCCCTCGTGCTTTCGGGTGATGCCGAGGATGGGGTGCTTGCGAAGGCCGAAGACGCTTGAGATGCGGCGGAAGGACAGCGGCGCCAGCAGGAAGTTCGCCTGCATCGACTTTCCGTACTGGTCGTAATAATGCGTGCGACCGTCGGCGTCGTCCTTGCGGAAGGCCTCGATTGTCGTGCCGCCGTTGCTGAACGTCGCCGCCAGGACGCGTCCCGGGCGCACCACGCCCTCGGGACCCGAGCGGCGCTCCACGAGCACGGAGAAGGCGTCCCCAACCTGCAGGTCGCGGCTCATGTCGATGCGGAACTCGAAGATGTCGGCGACGTCCCACGCCAGCTCGGTACGCGCCGGTCGGGGAAACTCGTCGGACGAGGCATCGAGGGCGTCATAGAGATTTGACGAGATCGCACCGCGCACCACCGTGGTGTCGACTCGCCAGGGCAGCGTGTCCTCACGGGCCGTCCAGCCGCTGTCGGAGCGCGTCAGCTGCAGCACCCTGTCGACGGTGAGGCGAAGCGTGATCATTCGCGGCACGGAGTCCGACGTTGCGCTGCCGAAGGTCACGCGCATGCCGGCCGGAATCCGGCGTGGGTCGATCGAGGTCGCGGCCTGGAGCACCTCCGCGATCGCGGCAGTGTTCATGCCCCCCCGCTGCAGGACGGTCCCGAGCGTCTCGCCGCGACTGAGGGAATCCACGTGTTCGATGATTTCCGGAGCGTCATCCGCCTTCAGGAGGTCTCCCACCTGGCGCTCCGGCAGCGGTCGCACGTACGCCAACGCGGCGGCAGCCAGGCTGGCCACCACCGCGTACGTAATCAGGCGTGCGACTGCCGGCTTCAATCCATCTGTCTCCGAATGAAGGTCGGGATATCCATGTCCGTCACTTCCTGCTCGGCGCGCTGGGCGGCCGCGGGCGGCGCCACCCGGCGACTCCCCCCGGCTCCAGCATCACCTACCGGCGCCGCGACGACGCGTGGCACGGGCGCCGGCCTTCCCGGCTGGCGCTGCGTGATCGGGATCACGTTGCGCGCCCCTGCGACTGCCGTTGCCGAACCGGCGCCCACCGTGGCCACCCGTCCGAGTCCACCTTCGATCTGACGATCGAACCCAGTTGCGATCACGGTGACCCGGATTTCCCCCTGCATCGCCGGCTCGTTGACAGCGCCGAAGATGATTTCCGCGTCATCGCCAACCGCATCGTGCACGATCTCGCTGACCTGCGTCACCTCACCCAGGGTGAGGTCGTTTCCGCCCGTGATGTTGAGCAGCACTCCGGTGGAGCCGGCCACGGAGATGTTGTCGAGCAGCGGACTCGAAATGGCCTGCTGCGCAGCCTCCATCGCACGATTCTCACCCCGGCCGATGCCCGTGCCCATGAGCGCCGACCCCCCATTCTCCATCACCGTGCGGACATCCGCAAAGTCCACGTTCACCAGGCCCGTCTTGGAGATCAAGGTCGAGATGCCCTGCGTCGCATGCAAGAGCACCTCGTCCGCCTTCTTCAAGGCGTCCTGGAACGGGATCCCCTTCCCGACCACCGCCAGCAACCGCTCGTTCGGCACCACAATCATCGTGTCGACGTGCTGGCGCAAGTCCATGATGCCCTGCTCCGCCTGGCGCATTCGCTTACGCCCCTCGAACAGGAAGGGCTTCGTCACGATGCCCACGGTGAGCGCGCCGGCCTCCTTGGCCAGCTCGGCGATTACCGGGGCCGCCCCCGTCCCGGTGCCGCCTCCCATGCCGCAGGTCACGAAGACGAGGTCCGCCCCAGTCAGGGCCCGGAGTACCTCCTCGCGGTTCTCCTCGATGGCCTGACGCCCAATCTCCGGTCGGGCGCCAGCGCCCAGTCCTCGAGTGAGCTTCTTGCCGATCTGGATCTTCACGTCCGACTTCGAGGCCAGCAGGGCCTGGGCATCGGTATTGATCGAGATGAACTCCACGCCTTCGAGGCGTTCATCGATCATGCGGTTCACGGCGTTTCCGCCTCCACCGCCGACGCCCGTCACCTTCATGCGGGCGGCCTGAGAGGGGGTCTCCTCGAACTCGAAGATCATTGCGCTCGCGACTCCAATGCTCGGCGAAGGTTGGATTGCGGACAAGGAACGCCGCCTGGGGTCTGCCCCGAACCCCTCCGTGCGGTCCGACGCGGTCCCCCCAGCGACGAGCAGGCGCCTGAAAAACCGCGACCAATATATGTTCTTTTCGTGTGGAGTCTACGGTGAGATGCTTTACATAAAGAAAGGGAACGCAATCGCTTGCGCTCCCTTCAAGTTATCCACATGGAAACTTGTGTGGAAGAACTGTGATGTTTTTCCGCCCTCCGCTGGAATCCCGACCCCTCAGAAGAAATCCTGGAGCCAGGTCTTCACCCGCTGCGCCAGCTTGTCCATCCCCGGCGCGGTCAACGCCCCCTTCTTCGCCATCGGCGTCCCCGCCCCGATCGCGTACCGGTTTGCAGCGTACAGCGTGAGCCCGACCGCCGTCGCAAAGCGCGGCGCCTCGACGTAGTCGCTGAGCCCCGAGAGGTTCTCCCGGGGGATGCCGGTGCGCACTCCGCAGCCAAAGACGTCCGCCGCCAGCTCCGTCATCCCCGGCAGGGCAGCCGCGCCCCCGGTCAGCACCACCCCCGCCGCCAGCTTGCTCAGGTAACCGGATCCCTCGATGTCACGGAGCACCAGGTCGAACACCTCGTCCATGCGCTGGTGGATGATGTGCGCGAGCAGGTCCCGGCTGATCTGCCGGTCGCCCTGCGCCGGTGTACTCGGGAGGGTGAGCGTCTCCGAGCGATCGACCATCGGCTCATAGGCACAGCCATAGCGCTCCTTCAGGCGCTCGGCGTCCGCCTGCGTGAGGCCCAGCCCGTGGACGATGTCGTTCGAGACGCTGTTGCCGCCAAACGCCACGGTGCCGAGGTGCCGGATCTTCCCCTCGTGGAAGACGGCGACATCCGTCGAGCCGGCGCCCATCTCGATCTGCGCGACGCCGAGCTCCTTCTCGTCCTCGGTGAGCACCGCCAGCGCGCTCGCCAGTGGTTCGAGCACCAGCTCCTGCACCTTGTAGCCCGCGCGATCGACGGCGCGTCGCAGGTTCGCGGCCGGGCTGCTGCCGATCGTCACCAGGTACATCTCGGTCTCCAGCCGCGTCCCGACCATGCCCAGCGGCTCACGGATCCCCTGCTGCCGGTCCACCGTGTACTCCTGCGGAATCGCGTGCAGCAGCTCGCGGTCCTGCGGGATGTCGAGCGTGCGGGCGACTGCGTTCACCCTGTCGATGTCGGTGGTGGCGATCTCCTCTCCCGACACGACCACGATCCCCTTGGAGACCATCGCCTCCATGTGCTCACCGGCGATGCCCGTGTACAGGTGGTCGACGCGCGCCCCCGACTGACGCTCGGCGTCGGTCAGGGCCTTCTTGATGGAGCGCGTCGCCTCCTCGATGTCGGCCACGATGCCACGTCGCAGGCCGGTGGTGCGGGCCGTGCCGACGCCGAGCACGTTGATGCCGGGAAAGCGCGGCAGTTCCCCCACGACCTCGGCAATGATGGCCGTGGTCTTCGATGAGCCGATGTCGAGTCCTGCGACGAGGCGTTCGGAATTCATTGGATGCGGGCGATGACCTGGTCCCTGAAACGAAAGTCGATCTCCGCGATGCGCGCGTGCCGCGCCCCGAGATCGCGTTGCACCAAGAATAGCTGCGCGAGCCGATCCATGGCGATGTCCGGGCGCACGCGCACGGGAAAGCCCGCGAACTGCAGCTGTAACTCGTCCCGCGACGCTCGCCGCACCTCGCTCACGCGCGAGAAGATGTCCGGCTGCTCCGCCCGCAGGTCACCCAGGAACCGGAAGATCGTGGTGTCCTTTCTCGACGCGATCGGGAGGTCGACCGGCGTGCGGCTCGGGTCGAGCGGTAGTTCGCGACCGGTTGCGTCGTAGCCGCGGAATCCGGACGGCGTGCCCACGAGCGCCACCGGCTGGTACTCCGAGACCGTGACCACGAGCGTCGACGGGAGCCGGCGTGAAATGTGCGCCTCGGCGACTTGCGGATGCGCCGCAACGCGCGCCTCGAGCGAGTCGAGGCCGTTCCAGATCGAGAACAGCGTATCGAGGTGGAGTCGCGACACGATCTGTGACGCCGGCGTGAAGACCGCCCCCCGGACCACCACGTGACGCACCCGGAAGAAGGACATCTGCCGGAGCAGTGGGGGTGCCCACCACGGACTGGCCAGGAGTGCCAGCACGCCAAGTGCGGCCAGGCGCCTGCCCCAGCGCGGACGGCGCTTGTCTCTCCGGTCGAGTTCCGCGGTCACGGCTGCTCCGCCAGGAGCCCGAGGAGCTCGGGCCCCGACTGCGTGATGTCGCCGGCGCCGAGCGTGATCACGACGTCTCCCTCGCGCGCGAAGCCGGCCAGCGCCCGGGCGAGTCCGTCGCGGGTCCCATGCCACGTCGGCGGTCGTCCCCGCGCGCGCAGCGCCTCTTCCACCAGGGCCGACGTCACGCCGGGTATCGGTGCCTCGCGCGCCGGATAGATCGCGGTGAGGAAGACAGCGTCGGCACGCGCCAGCGCGTCACCGAATTGTGTCGCGAAGTCGCGCGTTCGCGAATACAGGTGTGGCTGGAAGGCGGCCACGATGCGGCGTCCCGGGCAGGCGGCCCGCGCCGCGTCGAGCGTGGCCAGGATCTCCGTCGGGTGGTGGGCGTAGTCGTCGATGACGTCCACACCCCGGACAGCGCCAAGGCGCTGGAACCGGCGCTCGACGCCCTCGAAGCCCTCCAGGCCCGCGCGCAGGGACTCGAACGACGCGCCCACCGAGATCCCGCTCGCCACCGCGGCCAGCGCGTTGCGCACGTTGTGCACTCCCGGCACCTGCAGGGCCAGCTCCCCGAGGTCGCTGCCGTCGAGTCGCACCAGGAAGCGGAGGCGGCCGTCGACGCTGATGACCTCCACGCCCTGCAGCCTCGCCTGCGGCGCCTCGATGCCGTACGGAAAGGGCGTTGCGCCCGCCGGGAGCCCGAGTGACGCGGCGCCCGGATCGTCAACGCAGTACACGACGCTCCTTGCCGGCGCGACGAATCGTTCGAACGTCTCGCGGATCTCGGCGACGTCACGATAAATGTCGAGATGGTCCGCCTCGACGTTGGTGACGACGGCCACCGTTGGCGACAGCGCGAGAAAGGACCGGTCGTACTCATCAGCTTCCGCCACGAACAGGCGCGACCTGCCGAAACGCAGGTTTCCCTTCCACGCCTCGACGCGTCCACCCGCGATGCCTGTCGGGTCCCGGCCGGCGGACGCCAGGGCCTCGGTCGTCATGACCGTGGTTGTCGTCTTGCCGTGCGTGCCCGCCACCGCGATCAGCGTTCCCTCCGCCACGGCCGCACCGAGCGCCTCGGCGCGACGCACCACGGGAATGCCGAGGGCGCGCGCCCGCACGAGCTCGGGGTGGCCCTTGTCGACGGCGGCGGTCGCGACAACCGCGCGCGCGCCGTCGACGTGGTGCGGCGCATGTCCGTGCAGCACGGAAATGCCCACGCGCCGCAGGTCCTCCACCGTGGATGGCGACGCCGCCGCGTCGCAGCCGGTGACGGCGACGCCGCGTCGCGCGAACCACTCCGCCAGCCCGCTCATGCCCGCGCCGCCGATCCCCATGAAGTGGATCGGGCGGGTGTCGGCCGGATCGCCCGTCAGTTGCATCATGATGTCGCGTCGAGTCGTGAGGCGATGCGGGCGGCGATATCGGCCGCGGCTCCCGGGCGTGCCCGCGCCCGCGCACCATTCGCCAGCGCGTCGAGCGCGCGCCGATCGCCGAGCAGCGATTGCACCTCCGCCTCCAGCCGCGCCGGCGTCGCCTCGGCCTCGGCGAGCCATCGGGCAGCGCCGACCGCGGCCAGCGAGCGAGCGTTCGCCGTCTGGTGGTCGGCGGCGGCCGTGGGCAAGGGAATGAGGATCGCCGGGATGCCCCACGCGCAGAGCTCCGCGGTCGTCATCGCCCCCGCCCGCGTGAGCGCCAGGTCGGTTGCCGCGTAGGCGTCGCCGATCGGCGCGAGGTACTCGCGCACGACCACGCGCGGCGAGGCCAGCGCTGCATAACGATCGTACTGCGCCACGCCCGTCGCCCAGATGAGGTGCACCCCGTCGGGGAGGCCTCGCTGCACCCAGGCTTCCACGAGTCGGTTCAGTGCCGCGGCCCCCTGGCTTCCGCCAAACACGAGCACCACCTGACCGCCACCCGGCGGGAAGCCCCATCCGCGACGCGCCGCCTCGCGCGGCGGACGCGGCTCGGGAGGCGGCAGGATCGGGTTGCCGGTGTCGATCGCGACCCGGCGGGCGCGGGCGCCAAGCCGCACTGCCGCCTCCGGGAACCCGAGATAGACCTCCACCGCCCATCGGCTGAAGAGTCGCGTCGTCTGCCCGGGAAAGCTGTTCTGCTCCTGCAGGACGATCGGCACCCGATGGGAGACGCTCCAGGCGAGCATCGCCGACGCCGCATAGCCTCCGGTGCCCACCGTGAGCACCGGCCGGCCGGCGCGCATCACGTCGCCGATCGCTCCCCAGGCGCGCGCCAGTCCGTTCGCGGTGCGCCAGTTCCGCCAGGGCTGCGCGCGGTAGAACGGGTGCAGGTCGAGGAGCAGGTGCGGAAACTCCGTCTGCGGCAGCACGTGGCGCTCGATGCCGCGCGCCGCGCCGACGAAGAAGGCCTCCAGCCCGGGACGCGCGGCGCACAGCGCGCGCGCGATGGCGAGGGCCGGGTACAGGTGTCCACCGGTTCCACCTCCCGTGAAGACGACCCGCACTACGCCGCGGAGGTCATGGGATTGGTCGCCGCCGTGGCGTGTACGCGCTCCCGGTTGCTCCCGATGTTCACCAGGATTCCCGTCATCGCGAACGAGAGCAGGAGGTTCGTGCGGCCGTACGACACGAACGGCAGGGTGAGGCCGGTAGTCGGCAGCAGGCCGACCACGACGCCGACATGCAGGAACGCCGTCAGCACCATCGTGACGGTGAGCCCGATGGCCACGAGCTGCAGGAACGGCGAGCGCGCGCGGCGCGCGATGCGGAACCCGAGCCACGCATACAGCGCGAAGATGGCGACCACGAACACCAGCCCCACGAAGCCCCACTCCTCGCCCACGGTGCTCGCGATGAAGTCGTTGTAACCCAGCGGCACGAAGCCGTACTGCTGCCGCCCGTTGCCGAAGCCGCGCCCGAGGAAGCCGCCCGATCCGACGGCAATCAGCGACTGCTTGAGCTGGTACTTGATGGTGGCGGTGGCGCCCGCGGGATCGAGGAACGTGAGCACCCGGCCCAGCACGTACTGCAGCTTGTTGATCTCGAGCCAGAGCAGCGGCGTCGCCAGGATCAGGAGGGCCACGAAGTGGCCGATGCGCACGCCGCCGGCGAACAGTACGATCGCCATCAGCAGCGAGTACATGAGTACCACCGAGAAGTCGGGCTCGAAGAACGCGAGCAGGTCGAGCGTGCCCACCACGATGAGGAACGGCAACAGCCCCTTCGAGAGGTGTCGCATCTTGTCGCCCTTCTTCACGAGCAACATGGCGGTCCAGATCACCACCGCCAGCTTTCCGATTTCCGACGGCTGCAGCGCGGTGCCCAGCACGAACCGCCGGGAGCCGTGCACCACCGGCGCGATGCTGCGCGTGAACGGCAGCACGGTGATGAGCATCAGCACAATCGTCAGCAGGATCAGTGGCCACGCATAGCGCTCGAGCTGCCCGGCGTCATACTTCGCGAGCACCGCGAACACGACGATCCCCGCCGCCATCCCCATCGCCTGACGCAGGGCGAAGTACCAGCTCGGCTGGTCGGCCTGCATGGCCACGATCGCGCTGGCGCTGTACAGCGTCGCCAGGCCGAAGACCACGAGGATGCTGGTGATCAGCACCAGCGCGCGCGCCTCCACGCTCATCGCCCAGCGCTCGCGCACGCCCGGCAGCACGGAAGTGGTCACGCCCGCGCCCCTTCCTGGCTGGCGAGGCGCGCGAACGTCTTTCCCCGTTCCTCGTAGTTGGCGAACATGTCGAAGCTCGCGCAGGCCGGTGACAGGAGGACGACGTCTCCGGGCACGGCGAGCTCACGCGCCTGTGCCACCACGTCCGCAAACCCGCCGCGGACGTGCTGCACCGGCACGGCGCCGTCGAGGTCGCCCTTGATCGTGTCAGCGGCCTCGCCGAAAACGAGCACCGCCTTGCAGTGCTCACGGACGGGCTCCGCCAGCGCGGTGTACGGCTCTCCCTTGTGGCGGCCGCCGAGCAGCAGGATGGTCGGCCGGGTCATGCTTCCGATGCCGACGCGCGCGGCCGCCACGTTGGTCGCCTTGGAGTCGTTCACCCACAGCACCCCGTGCACCTCCGCCACCGGCTCGACCCGGTGCGGCAGGGGGCGCACCGTACGCAGTCCCGCCGCGACCTTGCCGAGCGCCACCAGTGAGCTGTGCGCCGGATCGGCACTCACCACCGCCAGCGCCGCGGCGAGGGCGTTCCCCACGTTGTGGTCACCGAGCAAGGGAAGCTCGGCGCGCGCCAGGAGCGGCTCGTCGCGCAGGATGAGCGTCCGGTGCTTCCGGTCCAGGAACGCGTCACCGAGGCGTCCCTCGGCACTGAAGCGCAGCACGTAGCCCGCGACGCCCTCCGCGAGCTGCATGGCATCGGCATCGTCGTAGTTGATGACCCACTTCGACGCCTGCGAGGCGTTCCGGAAGAGCAGCGCCTTGTCGGCATAGTACTCCTGCATGCCGGCGTACCGGTCCAGGTGATCGGGGGCGAGGTTGGTCAGCACGCCGACCGCCGGGGCGAGGCCCGGCGAGTCGTGCAGCTGGTACGACGACACCTCCAGCGCGACCCACTCCGGGGGGCGCGCGCGCAGCGCGACGTCGGAGAGCGGGCGGCCGATGTTCCCGGCCACCTCGGCATCGTGTCCGAGCCCCGTGAGCAGGTGGCCCACGATCGACGTCACGGTGGACTTGCCGTTGGTTCCCGTCACTGCGATGACCTTCGTCGACGGCATCGCCGCGAGCGCAACCTCGATCTCGCTCACCACCGGAACGCGCGCCTCGTGCGCGGCGACCACCGGCGGCGACGTCGACGGCACGCCGGGGCTCACCACGACGAGCGACGCCCGGGCGATGCGCGCGAGGTCGTGGCCGCCGGCCGCGGCGTCGACCCCGATCGTCCGGAGGGCCCGCGCCGCCTCGCTCGCGGCCGGCGTCTCCTCGGCGTCCGAGGCGTACACCCGCGCATGATGCGCATGCAGCAGGCGCGAGGCGGCTTCGCCGCTCCGCCCCAGTCCGATGACGGCGATCTCGCCGTGTCTCCAGGTGTCGGGTGTCATCGCAGTTTGAGGGTGCTCAGGGCCACGAACGCGCACAGGATCCCGAGAATCCAGAATCGTACGACAACCTGTGCCTCGGTCCAACCAGCGAGCTCGAAATGATGGTGCAGCGGGGCCCGGCGAAAGAGCCGCCTGGCCCGTGCATACTCGATCCCGTGGCGGCGGCGGCGGTACTTGAAGACCGTGCGTTGCAGGATCACGGACACGGTCTCCGCCACGAAGACGCCGCCGATGAAGAGCAACAGGAACTCGCTCTTCAACTCGATGGCGATGGCGCCGATCGCGCCGCCAAGCGCCAGCGACCCGGTGTCACCCATGAACACCTCTGCCGGGTGCGCGTTGTACCAGAGAAAGCCGATGCACGCGCCGACGAGGGCCATGCAGTAGACCGCCAGCTCCCCGGCATCGCGCAGGTAGAAGAGCTGGAGGTACAGACTGGCATCGGACCGGCCGATCACGTAGGCGAACAATCCGAACGTCGAGAGCGCGATCGCGGACAGTCCCGCTGCCAGCCCGTCCAGGCCGTCGGTGAGGTTCACCGCATTGCTCGTGCCCGCCAGGATGAACGTCACCCACGGCACGTAGATCCACGCCAGCCACGCCGCGGCCGGCACGATGAGCACGTACTTGAAGAACGGCAGGGTCGTCGACGCACCCGGCAGCGTGGAAAGCGGAAAGCGCCAGAGCAGGATCCCCGTGATCACGCCGATCGTCACCTGGCCCGCCAGCTTGTAGCGCTCGACGAGGCCGACGTTTTCCCTGCCCTCCCGCTTCTGACGGAGCTTCAGGTAATCGTCGAGGAACCCGATCCCGCCCATCCACACCGTCACCAGGAGGGCGAGAAGCACGTACATGTTGTCGAGCCGGGTCCAGAGCAGCGTGGGCACGATCGACGAGACCAGGAGGATGAGCCCCCCCATCGTCGGTGTGGACGCCTTGGTCTGGTGCGAATCCGGTGTGCCCTGCCGTACGCCCTGCTGCACGCGCATCGCGCGCAGGCGCCTGATGATCGGCGGGCCCACGAGGAACGCGAGGAGCAGCGCCGTGACCGCCGCACCGGCGGCGCGGAAGGAGATGTAGTTGATCAGTCGCAGCGTGGAGTACTGCGGAACCAGCGGGGAGAGCAGCCAGTGGAGCACGCGATCACCTCGCCCGGCGCGCGGGAAGCCGGCGACCGCGCGCCCGCGCGGCGAACGGATGCGGTGACGCAGGATTCATGGCGCGACTCCGCGATCGGACTCCAGCAGGGGCACCAGTCGCTCCAGGCGAACGCCGCGGGACGCCTTGATGAGCACCACACCCTCGGGCGCGAGTCGCGAACGGAGCACCGGCCAGAGCGATTCGACATCGGCCGCCGTGATGACGCGGGCGTCACCGCTGCCGACACGGCGGAGCGCCGCCGCCATGTCGCCGATGCCGGCGATGAGGTCGGCCCGCGACCGCAGGGCGCGCATCGCGATGGCATCGTGCAGCACCGCCGATCGCGGGCCCAGTTCCCGCATGGAGCCGAGCACCAGGGCGCGCTGGGCCGTCGTGTCGAGTGCGTCCAGCAGGGCGATGGCCTCGCGCATCGAGTCGGGATTCGCGTTGTAGGCATCGTTGATGAGGGTGCGCCGCCCTGCTTCGTGCCAGGTGCCCCGCATCGCGACCGGTCCCTCCGATGCCAGTGCGGGAACCGCGCACTCGAGCGCAACGCCGCACGCGCGGGCGACCGCGAGCGCGAGCATCGCGTTCCGGAGGTTGTGCGCTCCCCGGATTGCCAGCGTGAGGCGGAGGTTGCCAAACTCGGCCCACCCGCGCCCTTCCCCATCGAGCCCCCAGCGGTCCGGTCGCAGGTCGCCCGAATCCAGCCCCGCTTCGACGACGCTCGGTGCGAGTTCGCGTGCCGCCGCGCCGATCCCGGGCTGGCCCGCCGGCGCGATCGCGACCGCCGCCCCGCCGAACACTGCGCTCTCCTCGCGAAGGACGCCCTCGAGGTCGCCAAGACCCTCGAGATGCTCCTCGCCAACCGATGTCACGACGGCGATGTCGGGCCGGACCAGGCGGCGAAGTGCCTCGACCTCGCCGGGATGGTTGGTCCCGATCTCGACGACGGCAACGTCCGCCGCGTCCGGAATGGCGAGCAGCGTCAGCGGCACGCCGACCTGGTTGTTGAGGTTCCCCTCGGAGGCGTGCACCGTCAGCGCGCTGCCGAGGGCCGCCCGCACCAGGGCCTTGGTCGTGGTCTTGCCATTCGAGCCGGCAATCGCGACCACCGACCCACCCCATGCTGCACGCCGGTACGCGCCAAGGGCACCGAGCGCGACGGTGGTGTCGGTTACGCCGAAGACGGGGCGCCCCAGCCCGGCGCCGCGGCGGGGATCCGCGAGCACCAGCGCCGCAGCCCCCCGCGCCACGGCCTCGGCGGCAAAGTCGTGGGCGTCGAATCGCTCCCCGCGGAGGGCCACGAAGACGTCGCCCGCGGCGAGGTGGCGGGAGTCGGTCGAGACGGCGCCTAACGGCTCAGCGCCGCGCGGCGACGGCGTGTCGGCGACCGGGCGCAGCGCGGCTGCCACGCGATCGAGCGTCCAGAAGGTCATGCCGCCGCCCCGCCGCGTGCGGCGACGAGCTCGTGCACGATGACGCGCTCGTCGAACGGGAATCGCGTCGTGCCGCGCACCTGGTAGGTCTCATGCCCCTTGCCCGCGAGCAGGATCACGTCGCCCGGCGCGGCCACGTCGAGCGCGTGGGCGATCGCGGCGCGACGGTCCTCGAGGCGCACGTGCGCCCGGTGCATGCCTGCCTCGATCTCGTCGAGAATGAGCCCGGGGTCCTCCGTCCTGGGGTTGTCGCTTGTCACCACGGCCACGTCGGCCTCGCGTTCGGCGATGGCCCCCATCAGGGGGCGCTTGCCGCGGTCGCGGTCCCCACCGCAGCCGAAGACGACGATGAGGCGGCCCGCCACGAACGGCCGCACGGCGCGCAGCGCGCGCTCGAGGGCGTCGGGCGTGTGCGCGTAGTCCCGCAGCACGACGGGCGCGTCGTGCAGTCGTTCGAGGCGACCCGGGACCTGCGACAGCGAGCCGAGACGCGCCGCGATCCGCTCCACCGGCAGTCCCATCGTCCACACGGTCGCCGCCGCGCCCAACGCATTCATCACGTTGAAGTCGCCGAGCAGGGGCAAGGCTACCGGCGCGGTGGCGTCGCCGGCCGCGAGCACCCAGCGGCTTCCGGTCGCCAGGTAGCGGACCTCGCGCGCGGTAACGTCGCTTTCCGGATCGACGACACCGAACGTCACCTGTCGCCCGTCGGCCTCGAGGATGTCCCACGCGGGCTCGTCGGCATTGATGACGGCGACGCCGTCGGGACGGAGATACGCCAGGAGGTACGCCTTCGTCTCGATGTACGCCTCCATGGTGCCGTGAAAGTCCAGGTGGTCGCGCGAGATGTTCGTGAACACCGCGGCGGCGAACGTCAGCCCGGCCACCCTCCGCTGCGACAGGCTGTGCGACGAAACTTCCATCGCGACCCGGCGCACCCCGGCGTCCGCCAGTGCCCTGAGCGTCCGGTGCAGTTCCACCGGTCCCGGTGTGGTCAGCCCACCGCCACCGGGAAACGGCGCTCCTGCGCTTCCCAGCAGCACGCCGAGCGTCCCGATCGATGCCGCCGGGGTGGCGGGCTCGTCGAGCAGGTGCCGAATCATCCCGACCGTTGTCGTCTTGCCATTGGTGCCCGTGACCGCCAGCAGTGTGAGTCCTCGCGCCGGCGCGTCGAACGCTGCCCCGGCGGCGATCGCGGCGGCGCGGCGCCCGTCGCGCACCACCACCTCGGGAACGCTGGCTCGCCCGGCCTGCTGCACGATCGCAGCCACGGCGCCCGCCGCCGTCGCCGCCGGCAGGTAGTCGTGCCCATCGAGCACCGTCCCCGGAATCGCGACGAAGAGACCGCCGGGGACCACGAGCCGGCTGTCGTCCGCAATGTCGGTGAACGACGATGGCAGTGCCCCGCGGATCGCCACCAGCTCGTGTGCCTCGTCGAGCGCACGCAGCACCGCATCGCGGGAGAACGTCACGGGGCCCGCCGTGCAAGCCTGACGAGCGAGCCGGGGCGCGCCTCGCTGCCGGCCGGCGGCATGGTGCTGCCATCGCCCGCGCCGGCAACCTGGACCCGGAAGCCGGCGTGATGCAGCGTCCGGACGGCGACCCGCAGCGGAAGGTTGTGCACGTCGGGAACCGCGACCAGCGACGCCGGGGCAGTGCCCGTGTCGCCGCGCGGCGCGTCGAGGTCGAAGCGCACCGGCTCGTCGGCGGTTCGCGCGCCGTCCGTGTCCGCCTCTGCCAGTACCGGCAGCTCGGCGGCAGAACTGGCGTCGGCATCCGCCGGAAGGCGGCCCGCCGCCGACGCGATGCGATTGCCAGTGCGCGCCGGAGACGGCGTGGACGGGGTCTTCTGACTCGGCGAGGCGCGAGCGGTCGAGCGACGCGTTCCGCGAGGCGATGGCCGCCTCGATGACGGCCCGTGCCACTGGCGCAGCCGCCTTGCCGCCATAGTACGACACCTGCGGCGAGTCGAGCTTCACGAGCACCACATACAGGGGATCGGTCGCCGGGAAGAGCCCGACAAAGGTCGCCGTGTAGTTGCCTGCGTTGTACGACCCATGCGAGACGCGACGCGCGGTGCCGCTCTTGCCACCGAGCTCGTACGACGACAGGCTCGCCTCGGTGGCCGTGCCGCTATCCACGACCGTCGCCAGGATGCCACGCAGGGTCCGCGCCGTGGCCGGCTCCAGGATGCGTCGCACCGGCCTGGCCTGGTGCTCGTAGAGCACGTCGCCGTCGGCATCCCGAATGGTCTTGATGAGCGCCGGCTGCAGAAGCACGCCGCCATTCGCAATGGCGGCATACGCGGCGGCCAGCTGCAGCGGCGTCACCGCCAGCTCGTATCCGATGGCGAGCGAGGCGTGCGATTGCAGGGACCAGAACGTCGGATCGCGCAGCGTGCCCGACGCCTCCGACGGATACTGCACCCCGGTCGGCGTGCCGAAGCCTGCGTCACGCAGCACGTCGTACATCTCGCGGTCGGTGAGCCGCTCCGTGAATCGCGCGATGCCGACGTTGCTCGAGAACCGGACGACGTCCGCCAGCGAGAGCACGTCCGCCTTGTGCACGTCCCTGATGGTGCGACCGTGCACGGTGTACACGCCATGGAACGTGTCGATCGTCTCGTCCACCGTCGCCTTGCCGCTCTCCAGCAGCCGACCGACGAAGAACGGCTTGAGCGTGGACCCGGGTTCGTACGGCTCCGTGAGTGCCGTGATGGCGGTCGGCGGGAGTCCCACCCGACGGCTCGCCAGGCACCGCACCTCACCGCTGCGCGGATCGAGCACCACGATGTCGCCCCCGGTCGCGCCCAGGCGCGCGGTGGCGTCCTGCAGTGCGCGGTCGCAGATGTCCTGCAGGGCATAGCTGATTGTCAGCGTCACCGAGTGACCCGGGCGCGGCGGCTCCGTGAGCATCGTCGGCGACTCGTAACGCTCACCGCGGGCACCCACGAGCGCGCGCGCTGAGCCGCGCTCGCCGCGCAGCAGGCTGTCGAGCGCCAGCTCGATGCCGTCACGCCCGATGTCGCTGTCGTCGGTGCGGCCGACAATGCGGCGCACACCATCCGACGGCAGGTAAATGCGCTTGCGGACCTCGGTCACGTGCACGCCGCGGATGGCGCGCACCACGGTGACGTCCGACGGAAGGAACGTCGCGTTGACCTCGACCCACTTCCGCTTCCGGTCGAGCGCCCGCCGGATCGTCGCCGCGTCCACGTGCAGGTGCTGCAGTGCATATGACAGCTGTCGCGGTTCACGAACCTCCGGCGGTGCGATCGCCAGGCGCACCGACGCGTGGCTCTCGGCGAGCGGGAGCCCGGTGACGTCGAGGATCGCGCCACGCGGGGCGGGAAGCGCGCTCTGCGCAAATTGCTGTTGCGCGGCGAGCCGGTCCCACTGCGCCCCCTGCCAGAGCTGCACGTACGCGCTGCGCCCCACCAGGGCCGCCGCGAATGCGACAAGCACCGCGTGGATCACCCAGAGTCGCGTTTCGCGCAGCATGCAGCTATCGCTCCGCCGGACGTGGGAGGAGAATGACCTGGCTGTCGTTCGGCACGCGCATGCCGAGACGCTCGACGACAGGCTGCAGCCGCTCCAGGCTCGAGAGCTCCCGGATCTCGCTCACCAGGCGCGCCCGCTGCGCCTGCAACTCCGCCTCCTGCGAGCCGAGTCGCTCGAGCCGCTGGGCGACCTCGCTCCCCCGGGAACGCCGCCAGACAATGCTCGACGCCACCACGAGGAAGGACACGAGGCTCACCGCCACGACGGTGCGTCCCCGCCAGGCTACGCGGCGCCTTGCCATGCCCTCAACCGCGCACTGCGCGCCCGTGAGTTTGTCGCGACCTCCTCCGGCGAGGCGACGATGGCCTTGCGCGTGAGGGTCCTGCCCAGCGCATGGCCGCGGCACGTGCACACCGGCTGGCGAGGGGGACAGACGCAGGCGGCGCTCCACTCGCGAAAGGCGTGCTTCACGAGGCGGTCCTCACCCGAATGGTACGCGATGACGACAAACGTGCCCTCGGGGGACAGCCGGTCGCGCAATATCGGGAGGGCGCGGGCAAGCGACTCGAGTTCGGCGTTGACGGCGATGCGCACTGCCTGGAAGAGCGGCGCGAACGCCGAAGGTCCCGTCGTCGGGCCGAACGCGCCCCTGATCGCGCCAACGAGATCGTCGCTCGTGCGAAATGGCGCATTCCCGCGGCGCCTGACGATCTCTCGCGCGAGCCGCTTCGCGCGGGGCTCGTCACCGTATTCGTGGAATATCCTCGCCAGTTCCGCTTCGGGTGCGGTGTTCAGGAACCCTGCGGCGTCGGGCGTCGCATCGGGGTCGAGCCGCATGTCGAGCGGTGCCCCTCGGCGGAAGCTGAATCCCCGTGCGTCGTCGTCGACCTGCCGAGACGAGACGCCGAGGTCCAGGAGCACCCCGTCGAACCGCGCGCCCGAGAGCTCCGGAAGGTCGTCGACATCGGCAAAGCTGGCACGAACGGCGCGGAACATCCCTCGATCGGCCCACGCTCCGAGTCGCCGCGACGACTCGGCGATTGCCACGGGATCCCGGTCGAGCCCGGTCACGCGCGCCCCCTGCTCCAGCAGCGCCTGTGCGTGCCCGCCACCGCCGAGGGTGCCGTCGAGAACGTGGGTAGCATCGCGCAGCAGGTGTGCGACCTCGTGAACGAGGACCGGGGCGTGAAAGGCGGTCTGGTACGTGGGAGGCGTTGTCACCGACGGCGACATAGTAGTTGGTCGGTGCCCAATCCGTCAAGCTCTTGGCAGAGCGGCAGTTGTGCGCCGCATTTCAAGCTATGTGCGAAGGGCGCCATGGAGGCCCCCAAAAGCAGGAGGCCCGCCGTCGAAATGACGGCGGGCCTCCTCGATTCACCGGCGGTCAGGTCAGTTCTTGCAGAACGCCTTGATCACCTTGTCCGCGTAGTCCGAAAGCTGCATCGCGGAGTTCATCGTCTGGGAGACGTTGTCCTTGTAGTCCGCGCCGGCGCGAGGGAGGATGATCTGCGCGTTCACGAGATGGTCCTTCCCCTCCTTGGCCAGGTCGCAATTCTTGTCCTGCCCGGCCTGCGTCACCTGAAGCTGCCCCATGATGAGGTGCGTGACGCCGACGAGCAGCGCCGACGTGCTGGTGGCCTTGAGGCTATCGGAGAAGGAAGCCAGCGCGAGCGCTCGCTGCCCATCGGCCATGTCGTGCGACGCCTGGAATGCGTCCATCGCGTCCTTGGCCTTCGGCAGCACCATGGCTGCAGCGGTGGCCTTGTCGTCGCCAGCCGCTACGGCCGCTCGAAGCGCGGCGACCATGCTGTCGGCATTGTTCTGCTCGAGGAAGATCCGCGCCTTCTGCAGGTTCGCTCCCGAGTACTTGGGGTCGATCTCGAGCACGCGGTTGATCGCCTCGAGCGCCTGCGGGTTCTGGCCATTCTGACGCGCCAGCTGCGCGTAATTGATCCACAGCGTGGCGTTCTTGGGGAACTTGTTGGCGCCGCGCGCCGCCGCCTCCGCGGCCTTCTGCGTGTTGCTGTCGGAGACGTACGCCCCGACGAGTCGCTGCCAGAAGGTGGTGTCGGCCGCCGCGGTATCGACGCGGGCCATGGTCTCACCGACCTGCGCCGCGCCCTTCCAGTCCTTCAGCGCCAGGTAGATTCCCCACTGCTGCTTCACGAGCTCCGGGTCGCCCGGATTCTGCTTGACGGCCTCGTCGACGATCGGCTTGGCAACTTCCGGCTTGCCGACGCCGACGAGCGCCTTCACGATCGTCTCGGTGAGCTGCGAATTGCCCGGATCGGCCTTGAGCAGCTTCGTCAGCGTCTCGATGTACTTGTCCTCCATCTGCTTCTCGCCATACGCATCGGCGACGAGCAGGAGGGCGCGGCTGTTGTCCGGCGCGATGGCGAGCGTCTGCTCGGAGTACTTGATGATCGAGTCGGCACCCCACTTCTCGCCTGTTCGCAATCTCCAGCATGCAGATGCGAGCGAAGACCGAATTCGGGTAGTCGCTGATCGCCTTCTGGGCCGCCGAGATGGCGTCGAGGATCTTCCCTTGGCGCTGGGCGGTCATGCAGTCGTTCGCGGGCTCGATCTGCTTCCGGGCCCGGGCATACTCCCCCGAGAACTTCCCGGCGAGGTCACCGGGCTTGCTCCCCGTCATTTCGGGAAGCGGCTGGGACATCCCGGTGCCGCGGGTGAGGTTGAGCGACGCCGTGAGCGTGAGCGTGCCGTCGGCACCCTTGGTCACGACGCCCTCGACGTATTCCTCGGACTTGGTGATCGTGGCGAGTGCCTTCAGGTCGCTGGCATTGAGCGCATCGGTAACCGAGTAGCCGGACGCCTGCAGGTTCCCGACGACCTGCGCCTTCGGGATCACGACGAGTTGGGCCATCGTGTAGTCGCTCATCAGCCGGTCGCGAACGACGTCAGCCGTCTGCACTCCCAGGTTCGGTTCGCTGCTCTTGAAGACCGGAATCAGCAAGAACGGGCCGGGTGTCTGGCCGATCCGCAGCGGGCGCTGCGTCGACTGGGCGCCGAGATCGCTCGCTGCAACCGCGACCAGGAGCGCGCCGATCACGCGCGCCGAGCGCTTCCATGCCTTCACTGTCGTCACCTCCGAAGCGTTGAACTTCCGTACCCGCAAAGCCCACTGGTGGGTCCGCCAGGGTCTCTCCGGCACCGACACTCCACGATGGGCGAAGAGGGACTCGAACCCCCGACATCCTGCGTGTAAGGCAGGCGCTCTGACCAACTGAGCTATTCGCCCGTCCCCTCGCACGACGGACGATTGCCTTCCGCCCCGTGACGTTCGCGTCCACCCTCAACCGGCACGCACACGACCGCCATGCAGGCCTTCATTTACTTCAAAATCGCGAGCGGCACCAGCACGCAATACCCGATCACGAGCAGGATTGGTGCAAGCGTCACGCCGCCGCGCGCCAGATCCACAAAACCGGCGGCGATAGTGACGATTGCGATGCCCCAAAACAAAAGCGGCCGCGAACGCGGCAATCGATCATCAGTACCCATCAGCTCGGAAGTATGCCCCCCCACCAAAACCGTGTCAAGCGCGCGCCGCGCTTGGCCTTAGACATCGTTGCTTAATGCCATCGACATCATTTCGTAATCTCCCCGGACCCGTCCGCGGCGCCCGGCGGAGCGACGCTCTTCAGCAGCTCCTCGATGGCGCTCTGGCGCGCCCGGCGATCGGCGTCGGCCTCGGCATGCTCCATGGCCGCGAGCCTGCGGTGATCGCGTCGCCGCCGCGCGACATATAGTGGTGCGACGATGACGAGGAGCACCAGTGCCGCCAGGGTCAGATCGGCAAAGACGGCGAGGGCGCCGTAGCGGCGCCGCGTCCGCGAGCGCCAGCGCGCCTCGAACGCCGCCTGCGTGATGTTGAACGCCCGCCGGATGGCAGGGTCCAGTTCGCCCGTCTGGCGCCAGTACTGGAAGAAAAGCGTCAGGCCGCGCTGCGGGTCGAGCGCGGCGAGTTCCGCCACCGCGCGGTACGCCATGGCATAGGCAGCGTTGGCTCGCGCAGCGCCACCCTGGAAGGCGCTGTCGAGCGCTTCCAGCGACGGCATGCCCCGGAGCGCGAGCGACACGTTGGTGGCCAGCACCTCGTCCCTGCCCCATTCCCCGGCGGCGAGCGAGGCGTAGCCCTCGTCGAACCAGCGTGGCGCCAGGTCGCCGAGGGCCTCGTGCAGCGCGAGGTGCGCCAGCTCGTGGCGCAGGACCTGGATCGGGTCGCCGGCGTCCGATGCCGCCCGGCTCCCCTGCATCACGATCCGGCGCTCGTCGGGAAAGGCGATCGCCGCGCCGTACTCGGGCGCCGTGGGACCCACGAGCTCGCGGAAGGTGGCCCGGTCGGGGGCGACGACGATCAGCACGCGATCCCGGGGACGCGGGAGCCAGGGGAAGCTGTCGTCGGCCGCGGCCGCCATGAGCAGCGAGCGGGCGAGCTGGGCGTCGCGCGCCGACGCCACCACTGTGAACCGCCCCGCCTCCTGGCGCTGCATGCCTAACGGCACCTGTGCCGGCAGGACGACCGCCACGGCCGACGCGGCGACCAGCGCCGCGCCCAGGCCGGTCAGCGCGAGGGCACTCCGCCGGCGTCCACCAGCTCCAGCATCTCGGCGCAGCGCTTTCCCCATGGACTGAACTTGTTCGCGGCGACCCCCTCGCGCCAAGCCTGTCGGGCGGCGTCCATCCGCCCCGCGAACCACCGGGCGCGACCCAGCTCGTAGTGCGCCTCCACCAGGTTCGGTCCCAGCGCGATCGCCTTGCGGAAGAAGTTCTCGGCGTCGTCGTACATCTCGCGCTCGAAGTACAGCAGCCCCAGGTAGAAATGCGCGTACAGCGTGGCCTTGCGGTCGTTGTCCAGCCGGATCGTCCGCGACAGGTGCTCGATGGCCTCACCGACGATGCCCTTCTTGAGGCAGATGTAGCCGACGTTCACGCGCGCCAGCGAGTTGTGCGGTTCCCGCTGCAGCACCCGCTGGAAGTTGAGGAGGGCGTCGTCGTACTTCTCCTGCAGCATCTGCGCCCATCCCAGCAGCGATTCCGCCTGGGTGTCGCCCGGCACCAGCGCCAGCGCCTTCTGCAGCACGTCTTCGGCGGCGGCGTGTTCGCCGAGCGAGATGAGGCTCCACCCCTTCTCGATGTGGCTGGAGGCGTTGAGATGGTCGGTCCGCGTCGGCCCGCCGGCGTCCGCCGGTGGAGACACCGGAGCGGCGGGGCTTTCCCCGTCCATCGCCTTCCACTTCGCGACCAGTCCCTTGACGTCTTCCTTGAGGGCGCCGAGCGACGCGATCTCGCGGTCGACGGAGCGGAAGAGGTCGATGATGGCCGCCTTCAGCGCAGGGCGACGCTCGTGGGCCCCGGGCGCATCGAGGTCCTGCTCGATCTGCGCAAAGAGGTCGCGAAAATGCCCGCCGGACGGTTCAGGCATGCGAGGGTGCCGGGTCGACGGGCTCGAGCGACAGCCGTTCGCGGCTCGTCAGCAGCCGATCGATGTCGAGCACCACGACCAGCTCCCCATTGCGGCGGGTGAGGCCGCGAAGGTACTCGCCCGCGAGTCCCCGGAAGAGCGGAGGCGGCGCGGCCAGCTGCGCTTCGTCGAAGGGCCTGACGTCGAGCACGGCGTCCACGATGCCGGCCACGAGGCCGTCGCCGCAGTTCATCACGAGCACGCGCGTCTTGGGACCGGGGGCAGCCTGCGCGAGCCCGAAGCGACGCCGCAAGTCGATCACCGGCACCACGCGCCCCTCGTGCTCGAGCACGCCGTCGATCCACTCGGGGACGTCCGGAATGGCGCGCGGCGCCTCGTAGCGCAGCACTCGCTCCACGGAGAAGATGTCCGCCGCAAAGAGGTCGCGCGCGAGCCGAAACGTGACCAGGCGCTGAATCTCCGGCGCGGTGGTCATGCGGCCGCTCCGGTGGCTGGCGTCACGCACGCGGCCGCGAGGGCACGGGCGTCGAGTACGGTCACCAGGTTGCCCTCGAGGAGCAGCAACCCGGCGACGACCTCCTCGTGTCCGGCGCCCGCGGGGGCGTCGCGCAGGTCGCGCATCGCGATGTGAAGCACGTCGTCCACGTCGTCCACGGCGAGCCCGATGCGCCGCGCTCCGTGCCGCACGACGAGCGCGACGTGGTCGTCGCGCTCGCGCGTGCCGAGGACACGCTCGGCCGAGTAGAGCGGCAGCAGGTGCTCGCGCAGCACGAACACCCCGCGCAGCGCACCGTCGCACTCGGGAACGGGGCGAAGCTCGGGCGCCTCCACCGCCTCGTCCACGGCCCGGAGTTCGAGGGCGAAGCGCTCGCGACCGACGCGAAAGACGAGCAGGTCGGCTTCCCCGACGCGCTGGCGCACGCGCTCACGAAAGCGCAACGGCGTGTCCGCGCCGCGCGTGTCGACGTCGGGGTGGGAAAGTCCGAAGGGCATCATCGACGGAGGTCTGGAAGCAAATCCGGAGGTCCCGCGACGGGATTGCCTCGACGCGGGAGCCCTTTCTCAGGACATGACGGCTCACCCTGTCGTCACAACTCGCCGCGGCCGACGCCCGGCACCGGGGACGCGCCCCGGCGTCCGACGGCCGAGGCGATCCGGCCGGCCACCGTCGGCAGGGGCGCCACGCAGTCGGCGCCCGCGTGCCGGAGGGCGATCGAGGGCATGCCCGGCACCGCCGACGTCGCCTGGTCCTGCACCACGGCGAACGCCCCGGCCTCCCGCATGAGGCGCAGCCCTTCGGCGCCATCACGTCCCATCCCGGTGAGGACGACGCCGACTGCATGCGCACCGAACGTCTCCGCCACCGCACCGAAGAGGACGTCGGCCGAGGGACGCATGCCCCACACCGGGCTCGTGTCGGCCACGACGAGGATGGGACGGCCGCCCTCGCGCGTGACGCTGAGGTGCCGCCCCCCGGGCGCGACGTAGGCATGGTTCGAGAGGATCGGCTCGCCGTGCCGCGCCTCGGAGACGGGGATCGCCGCCAGCCCGTCGAGACGCCTGGCCAGGCTCTCGGTGAAGCCGTTGGGCATGTGCTGCACGATCAGGACGGCGGCGCCGAGACGCGCGGGCAGCGCCGGGATGATCTCGGCGAGGGCGCGCGGCCCGCCGGTGGACGCGGCAATCGCAACGACCTCGGTGGCTGCGACGGGCACCTCGTTCGGACGCCGTCCCGCCGACCGCGGCCTGGCCAGCACCGACGCCGCGCCGAGGTTGGCGGCAGCGGCGTTGCGCAGGGCCGCGAGCAGGCGCTCGCGCAGGACCGCCTCGTCGAGCCCTTCCCCGGGCGCTGACTTTCGGACGAAGTCGACGGCCCCGAGCTCGAGCGCGCGCATGGTGAGCTCGCCGCCGCCCGGCGTGTCCAGTGCGCTGAGCATGACCACCGGCCGGGGCGCCTCACTCATGATGTAGCCTAACGCCTGCAACCCGTCGAGCTCCGGCATCCGCACGTCGAGCGTCACGAGGTCGGGGTCGAGCGCGTGCACCTTGCGAATCGCGTCCATTCCGTCGGCGGCGGTGCCGACGACCCGGAACTCGCCGCTCGCCTCGAGCAGGTCGGTGAGGATCTCGCGCATCAGCGCACTGTCGTCGACGACGAGCACGCCGGGCCGGCTAGAGGACACGCTCCCCCCGTTGCAGCGACTGCACGCGGACGGTGCCCGTCGACACCTCGACGACCACGTTGCGCCCGTGCTCGCCGCCGGTGTCCTCGGCCACGATCGGGATCCGGGCGCGCGCCAGCGCCACGCGGGCCGCCTCGAGGTTGCGCTCACCCATGTTGACGCCGCTGGACAGGAGGGCGCCGAACATGTGGGACCCGCCGGCGAGTTTCGCCACCAGCCGGCCCGTGCCTCCCAGTGCCGCCATCTCGCGGACGAGCAGGGGCACCGCGGTCTCGGGGAACTTCGCCGCGCTCGCGGGTCCGCGCGACAGCGCGACATCCGGCAGGAGGATGTGCGCCAGGCCCGCCACGTGGTTGGCGGCATCGACGAGCACGATCGCCACGCAGGAGCCGAGGCCCGACGTCGTGATGACGCCGCTGTTGCGAGCCACCGCGAAGTCCGCGACGTTCACCGTGACTTCCCGGACGCTGGAGGCCGGCGTCGACGGGGCGGACCACGCCGTCATTCGAGCCGGCCGGCGAGCTCGAGATTGTTGCGGGCCATCGGATTGTCCGGCGCCAGCGCGAGCGAGCGCTCCCAGCACCGGACCGCCTCGTCGCGCTCGCGACGGCGATAGCGGATGTTCCCGAGCTTGAGGTAGACGTCGCCGCCGAGGTCGGGCTCGTAGCGAACCGCCCGGAGGTACGCCTCGAGTGCGTCGTCGTAGCGCCCGTCGCGATACAGCAGGTCGCCGTGGTTCTTGTGCACCTGTGGCAGCGACGGATCCTCGACGCCGGCACGCTCGATCGCCGCCGCGGCCTCGGGGAACCGCCCACGGCGTTCCAGCGCCACCGCCAGGTTGTTGTGCAGGGTCGGCGCATGCGGATGGCTGCGCAGTCCCTCCTCGAGAATCCCGATGGCGCGATCGAGCTCTCCGCGCAGGCCGGCGACCAGCCCGGCGTAGTGGTACCAGGCCGCCGGACGCAGCCTCGATGCGTACAGCAGCGCCGCCGCCTGCAGGTGTGCGTTCGCCGCGGCGAGATCGCCCGCACGCAACGACAGCACGCCCTGCGACAGACGGATGGCTGGCTCCTGCGGGCGAGTTCGCTCTGCTTCCGCGAGGGTCGTCCGCGCCTCGTCGACGCGCCCCAACCGCTCGAGCACGTACGCCATGTTGATGGCGGCCACCGGGCTCCCGCCGGGACGCGACGCGCACTCGCGAAAGGCGCTGGCGGCGTCTTCCAGCTTGTCCTGTCGCAGCGAGACGAGGCCGACGTGGAACTCGGCGTCGAGGTCGCCGGGACGGAGCTCCGAGACGCGCCGGAATTCCCGCAGGGCCTCGTCGAGCATGCCTGTCTTGTAGAACGCCAGGCCGAGATTGCGGTGTTCCTGGACCCGCGTGTCGGTCGCGATGGTGTCCGGCCCGCGGCTGCGTCCCACGCGATGCAGGAACCCCGCGGTTGCGAGACCGTAGATCGCCTTCCCCACCTCGAACTCGTCGAGCCCGGAGTCTTCCACCAGCGCCGTGACGTCGCGCTGGCCATCGAGGAGCGGAACCAGCGCTTCCTGTTCCGGGGTCATCTCCACCGGGGTGGCCTCGAGGTGCTCGCGATCGAGCGCGAAGATGAGGTCGAAGCTCGGCACCTTCTTCTCGATCAGGCTCCACTCGTCGACGCGGCGTGCGCCCTCGAGCAGCAGCGACTCCGGACTGATCGAGACGATGACATCCTGGGCCTCGGGACGCATCTCGGGTTCGAACGTGAACGTCCCCTGGTTCCAGGTGAACAGGAAGTAGACCGCCTCCTCGATCTGGCGCTTGATGTACTCATGCAGCTGCTCGCGCTGGATCGACCCGCCCTCGACGAGGAGCTCGCCAACCTTGCGCCCGGGCTGGCTGGCCTGCCTGCTGATGGCGGTCTCGAGGTCCTCACGCGAGATGAGCCCGTGGTTCACGAGGATGTCGCCGAGCCGGTCCCGCCGGTTCACGATCGACGCGTACGAGATGCGTCCGCGGTCGAAGAAGATCGTGCCGAAGTTCTGCCGGTGCGTCACCGAGAGGCAGCCCGTCTTCTTCCCCATCGCCAGCAGCTGGAGGACGTCGGGAAGGCTCGCTTCACGAAGACTGCCGCGGATCGCCATCAGCGCGGCTCCTCCACGATACGACCGTCGATCGAGGGCCACTCGGCAATGACCTTCTCGGGATCGAGGAAGAAGCTGTCGACGTGCTCATCGGCAGCGAGGGCCGCCGCCGGCAGGCCGTTGGATCGCGCCTCCTCGACGTTCTCCTCGAACCAGGCATCGATCGTGGGCGCCGCGGCCTCCGCGCCATCCGGCACCGGGGTGTAGCGGGCGACGCGCTCCGCGTGAGGCACGCGACCGATCTCGATGACGAGACCGCCGTCGAAGCGCGAACGCAGGCGCGGCGCGAGATCGGTCAGCAGGGCCGGCGGCACGCCCGCGGTCAGGACGATCTGCTTGCCCGCGCCGTGGAGGAGGTTGAACAGGTGGAAGAGCTCGTCCTGGGTGCGTTCCTTGCCCGCCAGGTGGTCGACGCCGTCGAGGATGAAGGCGTCGACGGCGCGGTAGCGCATCCGCCAGCGACCGAGCGTTCCCTCATGCAGCGCGTCGATCAACTCGCCGCTGAAGGTGTCCACGTGCACGCAGGCCACGGTCCACGACCCGCCCTCGCGCGCCGCCAGCGCATTGCCGATGGCGTGCGCGAGATGGGTCTTGCCCGAGCGTGACGGACCGAAGATGAAGAGCGGGTTGTACCGGCTGCCCGGGAGGGCGAGCACCTCGCCCGCGGCGCGGATCGCCAGCTGGGTGCGTTCGCCGGTGGCGAACCCCTCGATGCTGAAGTGCGGGCTCGGTCCGGGAGGCGGGTCGTACGCGGCCAGGGCGCGGAGCACGACGCCCTCGGCCTCGTCGACGCGCTCGGGGTCGCGAAAGACCGGGAGGCCCGCGAGCTTGGCGTCGAGTCGCGCCGCCTCCATCTCGAGCGAGCGGAGCCTGTTGGCGGCCGCCACGAAGCGCGCCTCGAGGGCGTCGAGGTCCGGCGCTTCGGCGGCATCGAGGGCCGCCTCGAGCATGCGCACCTGGAATCCCTCCCCCGACCAGCGGGCGATGCTCTCGCCCACGCGCAGCCGCCAGCCCTCGACCGACTCGGACACCGCGACCGAGATCTCGCTGAGGAACGTCTCGTATTCGTCGATCGAGGAGGAATGCACCATGCTGCCGGCGCCGAGCGCCTCGCGCACCGACTCGATGGAGAGCGTGGCATCGGCGATCGACTGCTGGGCGACGACGCGGTTCAGCAGTCCCTGCAGCTCGCGGACGTTCCCTCGCGCCGTGCGCGCGACCTCCTCCAGCACCCCGGTCCCGAAATCGAAGCCGCGCTCCTCGCACTTGTGGCGCAGGATCGCCACCCGGGTCTCGAAGTCGGGGAGCCCGATATCGACGATCAGTCCGCCGGACATCCGGCTCAGCAGCCGCTGGTCGATGTCGTCGAGCTCACCCGGCGGCCGGTCGCTCGCCATGACGATCTGGCGCCCGTCGAGCTGCAGCGCGTTGATGAGCCGGAGCATCTCCAGTTGTGTCTCGGCACGTCCGGCCACGAACTGCACGTCGTCGAGCAGCAGGAGGTCCACCTCCTGGAAGCGCTTCTTGAAGCCGTCCGCCTGTCCGCTCGCCACTGCGTTGGTGAGCTGCTCGACGAAGCCGTCGAGGGTGATGTACTCCACGGTGTACGAGGGCTGCAGCTCCATCACGGCACGGCCGATTGCCGCCAGCAAGTGCGTCTTTCCGAGCCCCGACGCCGAGTAGACGAACAGCGGGTTATAGACGCTGCCCGGAGACTGGGCTACCGCGCGCGCGGCGGAGACCGCCAGCCTGTTGGAGGAGCCGACGACGAAGTTGTCGAAGCGGAAGCGGTCGTCGAGCACGGGTTACCTCGCGACGGCCGCCGGCCCGGCGAGCCGGCGCAGGACCAGTTCCGACACCCGGCGCAGCGTCTCGAAGACGCCGGTGCCGGCGAGCGCATCGGCGGGGAAGCTCGGGACGCCGCGGAAGTTGAGCGCGTCGTCGAGCGCGGCGGCGCTGCAGATGAGCTCCGGCGGCAGGTCCTGCTTGTTGTACTGGAGCACGACCGGCATTGAGCGGATATCCACGTTCTGGTCGGCGAGTGCCACGTGCAGGTCGCGCAGGCTCTCCATGTTCTCGTCCTGCTGGCGGCGCTGGCTGTCGGCCACGAAGACGACGCCGTCGGCGCCCTGCAGGACCAGTTTCCGTGTCTCGCGATAATAGACCTGTCCGGGCACTGTATAGAGCTGGAAGCGGGTGGCGAAGCCGGAGATGGTGCCGAGGTCGAGCGGCAGGAAGTCGAAGAAGAGCGTGCGGTCGCCGTGCGTGGCCAGTGACACCATGTTGCCGCGGCGTTGCTCGGGAATCCGGCGATGAATGTACTGCAGGTTGCTCGTCTTGCCCGACCGTCCGGGGCCGTAATAGACGATCTTGCAGGTGATCTCGCGGGCGGGGTAGTTCACGACCGGCACGGCGTCATGCCCTCCCGAAGAGCACTGCGAGGTTGCGCCCGAGTTCCTGCTCGAAATCGAGCGCGGCGACGCCCCCGGCGGGCGGCGGGGCGGCGCTGTCGTGCGCCACGGCCGCGGTGAAGCGGGCATGGAAGTGGCGGACGATGCCGAACGAGCTGGCGTTGTCGAAGACGGCGAGGACGAGCAACACCCGGTCCGATGTCTTCAACGGGGCGAGGAAGACCTGGCGGTCGGCGCCGCTGTGATGGATGGGGCCGAAGCCCGGTCCGCCCAGCTGGCGCCCCAGTTCCGTGGAAGACGCGTGGATCGCCGACGCCAGCGCACACGCCGACATCACGTCGACCGACCTGGTGAAGCCGTGCTGCGCGAGGACGCGGCCGGTGGTATCCAGCACCAGCGCCATATGCAGGCGTGCATCGTGCACGAACGCCGCCAGCGGCGCCTCGAGCCATGCGGCGGCGGCGGCGATCACGCGACCTGCTCCATGACGCGGCGCATCGTCATGCGGACCAGCCCCGTGTTCGCGTCGCGCGCCCCGAGCACGACCACGGCCACGTCGTCGCTGGCGGCGATGAAGAGGCGCCCGCGCTCGGCGTCGAGCACGAGGAAGCGGGTCTCGCCGTAGCCGGCGGCGCGATTCGCAAGGCGGGTGCGGTGCAGCAGCGCGGTGGCGAACGCCGCCAGCGCGTCGACATCGACACCCACCTGGGCCACGCTCGCGGCCGCGAGTCCGTCGCTCTCGGTGGCCAGGAGCGCCGCGCGCACCCCGCCCAGCCGGACCAGGTCGCCTAACGTCGTCTCCAGCACGGCGCTCATCGCATGGCCCCCAGCCACTGGCCGGCGCGCTGGCGCGCCCTGGCCTGCAGGCGCCGCACCAGCCCGACGCTGGTGTCCCGGGCAGCCGCCACCAGGACCATGGCCCCATCCTGCACCGGCGACAGCGCGACGGTGGCGTGCTGGGCCTCGACGAGGATCGACTCCCAGGCCCCGAGGCCCAGGTTGTCGAGCGCCCGCATGGCCTCGTCGCTGACGCCGGACAGCTCCGCGCCGATGTCCTCGGCGGCATCGTGGCCGTCCGCGTCGACATAGGCGCCGGCCAGCACCAGTCCGTCCCGGTCGAGCAGGAGTGCGGTGCGATCACCGTCGCCCAGCAGCGGCGCGAACAGTTCCCGCGCCTGCCGCGCGGCGGGGATCGGCGTCCCCGCCAGGCCGGGCGCCAGTTCCCCGGTTGTCATCGCCACGGCCGCCGGCGTCCTGGCGGGACGCCGGCGGGACGTCGCAATGCGATCGAGCGCCGCCCGCGCGCCGCCGTCGTCGGGCGCCACGTCGAGCGCGGCGCGGAGGTGGTGCTGCGCCGCCTGCATGTCGCCGGCGCGGAAGGACAGGAAGCCCATGCCCTTCAGCGCCGGCACGTGACGCGGATCGAGTCGCAGCACGGTGTCCCACTCGTCGCGCGCGCGCTGCTCGTCGCCGGCATCGGCCGAGATGCGGGCCAGGACGTCGTGGGCATCGGGCAGGTATGGATGACGCTCGAGTCCGCGCAGCGCGACGACGAAGGCCTCGTCGTGCTGTCCGCGGCGGCGCAGCGCCTCGGCGAGACGAAGAAACGCCAGGCTGCGCGGGTCGCGCGCCAGTTCCTCGGTCCAGCGGCTGATCGCGTCAGGCATGCTGCCCCACCTCCGCCAGCGCGTTGAGTCGCGCCGCATGCGCCAGCGCCTGGCGTGCCCGCTCGCCCCACGGGGAGTGTGCGTCGATGAGCACCACGCGCTGCCAGCACTCGATGGCGCGGGACAGGTCGCCGCGCCGGACTCCCAGCCGGGCCGCCGCCATCAACACGGTCACGGCGCGCGGGTCGTCCTGCAGCACCCCGTCGAGATATGCCTCGGCCTCGTCGAATCGTTCGAGCGCCATGAGCGCCTCCCCGGCCAGGCTGCGCGCCTCGGCGAGTCCGGGCGCCAGCGCGAGCGCCCGTTCGGCGGCGGTCAGGGCGTCGAGGGCACGCTCCTCGCGCAGCGCCTGTCGGGCGTCGGAGACGAGCACCACCAGGTCGTCGCGCGACGGCGCCGAAGACGTCGCCACCTCGTCGCGCAGCTCGAGCACGCCGGTGGAGATGAGCCCGTACACGATCCGCGCCGCATCGAAGTCGCTGATGCCGATGGTGGCGGCGATGGTGCGCAGGTCGGTGGCGCCGTCGATGGCCGCCAGGACCTCCCATTCGTTCGGCCGCAGGTCGAGGGCCGGAGAGTGCTCGCCGCCGGATGCGGCGAGCACCGGGATGGCGGTGAGCGAGGGCACGCGATGGACGATCCGCGTCCACTCGTCGATGCGGCGCGCCGCCTCCATGAGCAGCGACTCGGTGGAGATGCCCGGATCGGGGTCGCCGATGTCGCCGCCGAGGTTTCCCTCGACGAACGAGAAGAAGCCTTCCTGCCACGACAGGAGCTCGAAGACCACGGCCTCGATCTGCAGTCGCACCTGCCGGTCGAGCTCGCGCTGCGGCAGCGCGCCGAGGTCGACGAGGATGTCGCCGAGGCGGCGTGTCTCGCCCGCCTGCGCCTGGAGCGCGCGCGCCTGCTCCAGCTCGGCCTCGGTGATCTTGCCGGCGCGCAGCAGGAGCTGCCCGATGCGGTGCGGGTTGCTGCGGATCGTCGCCGCGATGACGCGTCCGTCCCGGAAGTAGACGGTTCCCTCGTTGTCGCGCAGCGAGGACGTGACGCGCAACCGCCCGGTCTTCCGGCTCAGGTCGAGCAGCTGGAAGACGTCGTGGATGCCCAGTTCGCGGAGCGGTCCCTCGATGGCCATCTCAGGCGGCTCCCCGCCGGGCCACGGCGTGTTCCCGGCTGAAGATGCGACGGAGGTCGGCGGCGGTGCGCATGTCGCGACGGGCGCGCCGCGCGAAGTCCCCGGCGGGTTCGAGGGCGACCACGCGCTCCCATCGCGCCATGGCCTCGTCGAAGCGGCGTTGCTCGGCGAGCAGGACGCCGTCGAAGTACAGGGCGCCGACGTTTTCCTGGTCGAAGCGGAGCACGCGTGCGAACGCAACGCGGGCGTCGTCGCGGCGCCCGACCTGGAAGAGCGACTCGCCGAGCGAGGCGAGGGCGTCGAGGTGGAACGGCTCGCGACGGAGGACGCCGATGAGGAGGTCCACGGTCTCGTCGGCGCGACCCACGGAGCGCCTCAGGACCGCGAGCTGCAGCACCGCATCCACGTAGGTCGGCAGCGACGCCAGCGCCGCCTCCAGCTGCTGCTCGGCCTCGTCGACGGCCCCGTGCGCGAGGTAGGTCGTGGCGAGGGCGAGGCGTGCCGCGGCAAAGTCGCGGTCGAGCGCCACCGCGTGGCGATAGGCATCGATCGCGCGGACATCGTCCTCGGCGGCGCGGGCGACGTCGCCGATCTGCTTGAGGATGTCGGCGCGCATGGGCGCGAGCTTTCGCGCGGCGTCCAGTGCGGCAAGCGCATCGTCGAGCGCGGCGCTGGCCGCGTGCGCGCTGGCCACCACGAGCAGCGCATCCACGTCATCGCAGGCGCCGGCGACGATGGCGGGACAGAGCGCGCGCGCCTCATCGGCGCGCCCGACCGACACCAGCGTCCGCGCCTCGCCCACGAGGGCCGGCAGCAGGGTGGCGTCGAGCGCGCGCGCCTGCCGGTACCGCTCCAGCGCCTCACCGTGCGCGCCCTGCCGCTCGAAGGCGCGGCCCATGAGCGCGAGTCCTTCGGCGCGCGGGGCACCGGATTCCATGGCCCGCAGGACCTCGGCGATTGAGCGCTCGGGTTCGTTCGCGTCGAGCAGCGCTCCCGCCTCGCCGTAGGCCGAGCGTCCGTCCTCGCCGACGGCGACCGGCGTGGGCACCGGTGCCAGCTCGTCGAAGAGCGTCTCGAGATCGCGCGGATCGGGCGCGAAGTCCTGCACTTCCCCCGGCGGCCGCTGGTCGGCGCCGAGGTCGGGCGAGACCGAGACGCGCGGATTCTCGTACTCGAGGTCGATCGCCAGTTCGAACTTCTGTGGCACGTAGTACGGGTCGAGCTCGAGTGCCCGCTTCGTTTCCCGGAGCGCGCCGGCAAAGTCGCCGAGGTTCGAGAGCACGAAGCTCAGGTTGTAGCGTGCCTCGGGGTAGTCGGGGCGAATGTCGATGGCGCGCCCGAACGCGTTGCGGGCGTCCTCGAAGTGGCGCATCTCGGCGAGCACCAGGCCGACGCCGTTCCACGCCAGCGGGTGCTCCGGCTCGAGGCGCAGCACCTGACGGTACGCCTCGAGGCACAGCGGCAGCTCCTTTCGCCGGAAGAGCAGCAGCGCGAGGTTCAGCCGCGCCTTCACGAAGGACGGCTGGCGCGTCAGCGCATCGCGAAAGGACTCGACGGCGAGGTCGTCGCGACCGGCATGGAACCGGGCGACGCCGAGGTTGTTCAGCGCCAGCGCGTAGTCGGGGTCGGCGTCGACCGCGCGCTGGTAGCTCCCGGTGGCATCGGCGATGCGCCCACTCTGGTGCAGCGCCACGCCGCGCTCGTTCCAGAGCTTGGGGCTCGAGGGCTGCTCGGCCACCAGGCGATCGTAGAGCGTCACGGCCGCAGCAACGTCCTGCCTGAGGAGGTGCACCTCCGCCATCGCCTGCAGCACGAGGCCGCGATCCTCGCCGCGCTCGAGCGCAAGCCGGTACTCGCGCAGCGCCTCGCCATGGTAGCCCTTGTGGCGAAACGCCAGGCCGAGGTTGTAGTGGGCCAGCGTGCCCCGTTCGTCCAGCGCTGGCTCGGCGCGCTCCGGAGTGCCCGGCACCGCCTGCGGGCCGTCGGCGCGGTGCTCGAGCGAGAGGTTCGTCTGCGCCCTGCTCAACGACGGGTTGAGCTGCATCGCGCGGCGCGTCGCCTCCTTTGCCTCGTCGCCCCGACCGAGGTCGCCCAGGATGAACCCGAGCAGGTAGAGGGCGTCCGCATGGTCCGGGGCCTGTGCGAGGACGCGCCGCAGTGCCGACTCGGCATCCTCGTTCAGGCCGCGATGGTACGAGACGTCCGCGAATTGCAGCAGCAGCCGGGCGTCGTCGCCGCGGAGCGCGAGCGCCCGCCGCAGCCAGCGGTCAGCAGCCTCCATGTCACCACGACGCTGCTCGGCATCGGCCAGCCGGGAAATCATGTCGACGTCGCCGGGGGCTGCCTTCAGGACGCGCTCGAGCTCCGGAATCGCCCGGACCGGATCGCCCGCGAGAAGGAAGGCGCGGGCCAGGCGGCGGCGTGCATCGACGTCGAGCGGATCGGCGCGCAGCCGCGCCGACAGCTCGTTCACCGTCCGCTCGAAAAAGCCCGTGTCGCAGTAGGCAATGCGGAGGTTGCGCTCGGCGATCGTCATGCGCGGGTCGATCGACAGCGCGCGGGTGAACGCGTCGACGGACTCCTCGATCATGCCCTTGTTGAAGTAGAGCACCCCGAGGTTGTTGTGCGCACCGGCGTCGGCCGGGTCGATCC
This sequence comes from uncultured Gemmatimonadaceae bacterium, assembly GCA_963761075.1. Lineage (GTDB taxonomy): Bacteria > Gemmatimonadota > Gemmatimonadetes > Gemmatimonadales > Gemmatimonadaceae > CAVXFN01. Next base: position 2,293,146 of record CAVXFN010000004.1, on the reverse strand, counting down.
GCGCCGCGAAGCCGCGCAGGACCGCCCGGTCACGCTCGGAGAGCAGGACAGGGCGCATGATCATCTCAGTCCGCCTCGGTCCCTGGCTGCATGGACGGCGGGCCCCGTCAGGCGAGACGCACCGCGCGCAGGATCGCCTGCAGCGACGGCATGTCCGGCAGCAGCACGAAGAACCCCCGCAGGCGCTCGCCGGCGTCGCGCATGAAGAACTCCGTCTCCACGCAGAAGACGTAGTTCGGGTCCGAGCCGAACTGCAGGTACGCGGTGGTCAGCACCGCGCGCGACATGTCGATGGCGAGGCTCGGCGGCGACGGCATGAGCATGAGTCCCATGAAGTCGCTCAGCGCATTCATGTACGCGCCGCTGAGGATGTTGCCGGCCTCCTTGATGGCCGACTGCTCCAGTTCCCCAAGCTCGGTGAACGTCCCCGTCGGCTTGCGCAGCAGGATCTCCGCAAGGCGGCAAGCCGTCGGCTTCGGAAAGACGAGCAGCGTCCGTCCCGTGAGGTCGCCAAGCATGTTCATGAGCACGGCGGCGACGGGCTCCTCCGGCGGCCCGATGTGCGGCGGGACCTCCTCGAGCGGCGTGACGCTGATGCGCGGGACGCTGATCATGATGCGTTGCGAGGTCATCTGCGACAGCGCGGTGGCGGCGTGCCCGGCACCGATGTTCGCGACCTCGCGCAGCGCATCGAGCTGCATCGGCTTCAGGCTCATCAGGTCTTGCATGAATGGTCCTCTAGAGGAGACTCGTCGCTTCCAGGATGAGCGCCGGGGCGCCGTCGCTCAGGATCGTCGCGCCGCTGAAATGCACCGCCGCGCCGCGCACCGTATCGAACGGCTTGACGACGAGGTCCTGTTGCCCGATCAGCTGGTCGACGACGAGCCCGGCCCGGCGGTCCGCCACCTCCAATACGACGACTTGGCTCCCCTCCGCGTCGCGCTCCGGGAGGTCCACCACCCGGCGCAGGCTCAGGAGGGGCACGACCTCGTCCCGGAGGACCAGCACGTCCCTTCCCCGCACCTGACGGAGCACCGCGGGCGTGAGGTGGAGCGTCTCACGGACATGGGTCAACGGCAGGGCATACGTCTCCCCGGCCACGGTGGTGAGCATTGCCGGGATGATGGCCAGCGTCACCGGAAGCCGGATCGTGAGCGCGGTGCCTTCCCCCAGCACCGTCCGGAGCTCGACCGAGCCCCCGAGCGCCCGGACCCGGCTGACAACCGCGTCCACGCCGACGCCCCGTCCCGAGAGATTCGTGACCTGGGAGGCGGTCGAGAACCCCGGGCGGGCGATGATCCGCAGCAGCTCGTCGTCTGACAGCTCATCGCGGTCTCCGTCAGCCTGCCCGTCCCGCCGCAGGCGCTCGAGCAGCGCTCGCCTGTCGATTCCCTTGCCGTCATCGGTGACCCGGATCACAACCGCGGCGCGATCGCGGGACGCGCTGAGCACGAGGCGCCCGCTCCGCGGCTTGCCCGCTGCCACGCGCTCGGCCGGCGTCTCGATGCCGTGGTCGATGGCGTTGCGGAGCAGGTGGACGAGCGGATCGCCGATCTGCTCGAGGAGCGACCGGTCGAGCTCGATCTCGCGCCCGTCGACGACGAAGTCGATCTCCTTGTCGAGCACGCGCGCGGCGTCGCGCACCACCCGGGGAAACCTGTCGAAGACCTGCCAGACCGGCACCATGCGGCTCGCGAGCACGCCGTCCTGCAGCTCGGCCACGAGGCTCGCCATGGAGGCCGCCGCGTCCTGCAGGTCGGGATCGGGATAGGCGTCGACGAGCCGCGCCAGGCGCCCGCGCGCAATGACAAGTTCCCCGACCAGGTTCATCATCGTGTCCAGCCGGTGCAGGTCGATGCGGACGTAGCGCTGCAGCGCCCCCTTGAGGCTTCCCGCGGACCAGGCGACGTCCGCCCGCTCCGAGGCGGACCTGACGCCAGCCGCGGCGGGTGCCGGCGCGAGGCCGCGCTGGACCGTCACCGACTCGACGAATCCCGCCGCCAGCAGCGCCGACGTGATGGCGTCGTCGGACGCGTCGCTGCACAGCCGCAGGGCGAAGGCGCTGTCGAAGTGTTCCGCCACCAGCTCCTGCTCCGAGGGAACGATCGCCGTCACCTCGCCGAGCGACCGGGCGCGATTGACGACCAGGAGCGCCCGCGCGCCGGGGAGCGGGGCACCACTCGTCAGGCGGACCAGGACCGCCAGGCCATCGCCCGGCGGGAGCGAGAGGGAGCGCGCGGGGGACGTCGTCGTCGCCGCATCGGCGGCGTCCATCCTGACCGCGCCGCGGAGTCGTTCACAGATCGCGGTGACATCGACGGTGTCGGCGGCGCCGCCGACCGCGGCGTCGATGGCCGCCTCGAGCACGTCGGCCGACTCGAGCAACAGGGCGGCGCCGCCGGCGTCGAGCGGTCGCGTGCCGCCGCGCACCGATGCCAGGAGGGCTTCCATGTCGTGGGCGACGTCGACGACGGCGGCGTAGCCCATGACGCCGGCCATGCCCTTCAGGGTGTGGACGGCGCGAAAGAGCTCGTCGAGGGGCGCGGCGTCATCCGGGTGCCGCTCGAGCTGGAGCAGCGCGCCGTTGATGGCGACGAGGTTGTCCCGGCTCTCGGAGAGAAAGAGCTCGGCGTATCGAGCGGGGTTCACCCCAGCACGCGCTGGACCGCTTCGAGTACCCGGCTCGGTTGGAAGGGCTTGACGACGAAGTCCTTGGCGCCGGCCTGGATCGCCTCGACGACGAGTGCCTGCTGCCCCATGGCGCTGCACATCAGCACCTTTGCCATCGGGTCGAGGCGCGTGATCTCCCGCACGGCATCGATGCCCCCCATGTCGGGCATCACGATGTCCATCGTCACCAGGTCGGGACGCAGCTGCTGGAACTTCTCGACGGCCTGCGCGCCCGTCTCGGCCTCACCCACGACGTCGAATCCGGCCTGCTGCAGGATGTCGCCCAGCATGGTGCGCATGAAGATCGCGTCGTCGCAGACCAGTACGGTGTGGCTCACCTTCGGCTCTCCCGGCGGGAGAGCGCACTCCCGCATCACGCAAGCGTCTGTCGGACAAGCTCGTCCACGTCGACAACAAGGACGACCCGCTCGTCCAAACGTCCCATTCCGTTGAGGAGCGCGCGCGCCGGGGAATCGTGCGGCAGGTCTCCCGCATCGGACACCTCGACCTCCTGCACATCCCGGACATCGTCCACGACGAGGCCGATCGTGCGCGCACCCGACTGAACGACGACTGTCGACCCCTCCGGGTTGCGAGTCGGGGACCCCGTCAGCCGGTGCGTCAGGTCGAGGACGGTGACGAGCTGACCGCGCAGGTTCATGACCCCCCGGATCCACGGCGGGGCCCCGGGCAGTCGGGTGCCGGCCTGCAGGGGCACCACCTCCCGAACCGCCTCGCTATCCATGCCGTAGACCGCCTCGCCGAGTTCGACAACGAGCAGGCGGCGGACGCGCAACTCAGGGCCGGGCTGCGTCACGGTAGAACCCGTAGTAGTCGAGCGGATCCGGGTGCATCAGGAGCGAATCGTCGGCCGCCACGGCCGCGAGCGAGGCGCGAAGGTCGGGCGGAAGCGGCGAACGGATGTCCATGCTGGCCCCCGTGATCGGATGGCGGAATCGAAGCCACGCCGCATGAAGGAAATGCCGCTTCGACGCCAGCGCCACCATGCGCCGCCCACCGCCGCCACCGTAGGTGTCGTCTCCCACCACCGGGTGCCCGATGGCTGCCAGGTGCACGCGGATCTGGTGGGTGCGACCGGAGTGCAGGTGGGCCCGGAGCAGGTCCACGGCATCGAAGCGCGCCAGGCGATGGAACGTCGTCCTCGCCGACTTGCCGGTCTTCACGACGGCCATGCGCTTCCGGTCGCGCGGATCGCGCGCCAGCGGCTTGTCGACCGTCAGTTCGTCGGCCGTGAGGTGTCCCCAGCTCAACGCGGCGTACCGGCGCTCGATGCGGCGGGTGGCGATGGCCGCGCTGAGCAGCCGGTGCGCGCGTTCGGTCCTCGCCACGATCAGGAGGCCGGAGGTGTCCTTGTCGAGGCGGTGGATGATGCCGGCACGTTCGGCACCTCCGGTGCGGGCGAGCTGCTCTCCGCGTCCCATGAGCGCGTTGACGAGGGTTCCGGACCAGTTGCCCGGCGCGGGGTGCACCACCATCCCGGCCGCCTTGTCGACGATGACGAGGTCATCGTCCTCCCACGCAATCGACAGCGGGATCGACTCCGCCACGATGTCCCGGACGACGGGGGGCGGGATTTCCACGGTGACGCGGTCGCCGCCGCGCGGATGGTAGCTGGCGCGCTCGGCGCGACCGGAGACCGTGACCCGTCCGGTGGCGATGAGGGTCGCCGCCTGGGTGCGGGAAAGGTCGAGCGCCGAGGCCACGAATGAATCGAGGCGAACATCGCTGTCCGCCTCGATCGCCAGCTCGTGTCGTTGGACTTCCGGCGTGCCTGTCACGAGGGCCGGGCCGGCTCGGTGGGGACCGGAGCCTGGGCGGGTGATCCCTGGGCGCGCTCGGTGCGTTCCTCACCCCAGAGCACCCACGCGAGGAGGAAGGCGCCCGTGCTGACCGCCATGTCCGCCACGTTGAAGGTCGGCCACCGCATGTCGCCGAGGCCGATGTCGATGAAGTCCACGACGCCGAGCGGGCGCCAGATCCTGTCGATGAGGTTGCCGACCGCACCGCCACAGACGAGGGCGATGGCGAGGACGCGGACGATGTCGCCCGGGGCGGTGGTCCGATACAGGCGGGCGAGGATCACGAGGGCGCCCAGCGTCAGCGACAGGAAGATCCAGCGCGAGAACGGGCCCAGGTTCAACCCGAAGGCCGCCCCCGGGTTGTAGACCAGCGTTAGGCGGACGACATCCCCGAACACCGCCCGGGGGATGCCCCGGGGAAAGAGCTCCCCCGACGCGACCGTCTTGGTGACGAGGTCGGAGACGACGATCGCAGCCGCAACCGGCCAGAAGATCCGTCCCCGCGCCGCGCTACTCCTTTCCATCTTCCTCCCGCTGCTTGCACTTGATGCAGAACCGCGCGTGCGGCAGGGCGTCGAGTCGCTCGAAGGCGATGTCGCCCCCACAGTTATGACACTTGCCGAACGTCTCGGGTGCCTTGTAGAGTCGCCGGAGCGCCTGGTTGATGTGCCAGAGGAAGCGCCCTTCCTGGCTGGCGAACAGGAAGGCCTTCTCGCGCTCCATGGCGTCGGTGCCCTGGTCGGCCATGTGGAACGAGTACGAGCTGAGGTCGCCGTCGGCGGACTGGGGCGTGGCACCGAAGACGTCTTCGTAGTGCCCGAGTTCCTTCATGGCCCGGCGACGCTCCTCCAGCAGGCGCTTCTCGAGGTGCTGGAGGTTCTTCTTGTTCATCGGCTTGGGCTTCTTCGTGCCGCTGCTGCTTGGCATGTCAATGGTCCGTGGTCAAGGCGATGCGAATCTGAAAACCTTCAATTTCCACTGATTGCATCGCGTATTCAACCGGGGGCTCGTTGCCTCCAATCGTGATCTCGCGGGCCAGCACCTCACCGGCGATGCCGTCCTTGTACTCCGCAGCCGCGGCTTCGATCTCCGGCGGACCGGAGAGCCACAAACGGATACGGTCGGACACCGCCAGCCCCGCCTCCTTGCGCAGGCGCTGAATCCGGCTCACCAACTCACGCACGAGCCCCTCGCGACGCAACGCATCCGTGACATGCGGATCGATCGCGGCGAAACGCCCGACCGACTCCTTCACCACGAGATCCCCGACCGCCCGTCGCACGATCGTGACGTCCTCGGCGTCGAGCGACCGTTCGTGGCCCTCGACCGAGATCGAGAGCGGCTCTCCCTGCTCGAACCGGCGCAACTGCTCCCCACTCAGCTGCTCGACGGCCCTGGCCGCCAGCGGCGTCGCCTTGCCGAACTTCCGGCCGAGACTCCGGAAGTTCGCCCTGGCCCCCAGTTGCACCAGTTCGTCCGCCGACGTCAGCAGCTTCGCCTCCTTGACGTTCAGTTCCGCAGCCAGCAATCCGAGCAGCGGCTCCACGCCATCGGCGTGCGCCGACGGGACCACGCACGCCAGCCGCTGCAGCGGGCGTCGCACGTTGATTCCCGCCTCCTCCCGGGCCGCCCGGCCGAGGCGGGACAGTTCCCGCACCTCATCCATGGCTGCCTCGAGCGCCGGGTCCGACGGCGGCGCCTCGTCGCGGACGTACGCGGCGAGGTGCACGGAAGTTCCCGTCAGGGCGCGGTGGATCGCATCGGAGGCGAAGGGCGCCAGCGGCGCGAGGAGCCGGCAGGTCACCGTCAGCACCTCGTGCAGCGTGGCAAACGCGGCCCGGTTGTCGCTCCCCGTCACCTGGAAGAAGCGCGCCCGGTTGAGCCGGACGTACCAGTTGGAGACGTCGTCAAGCAGGAAGGTCATCACCAGGCGGGACGCAGCGGTGGCGTCGAACGCGCCTAACAAGCGGTCGGCCTCGCGCTCGACCGTCCGGGTGCGCGACAGGATCCACCGGTCGATCGGCGGCCGGTCGGCGGGGGCGGGATCGCCGGCCGACGGCTCCCACCCGAAGTTGGCGTACTGCGCAAAGATGCCGCTGTAGACGTTCTTCAGCGTGACGAGGAAGCGGCCCGCCGTCTCGCGGATGGCGTTCTCGTCGAAGCGCCGCGGCACATCGAGCTGGCTCTCCCGCACGAGGAACAGCCGCACCGCATCGGCCCCGTGGCGTTCGATCACCTCCCACGGGTTGACGACGTTGCCGCGTGACTTGGACATCTTCACGCCGCTGGCGTCGAGCACGAGGTCGTTCACGACCACGCTGCGGTAGGGCGCGGTGTCGAGCGGGCGCGTCGCCCCCTCGGCCCCTGCGCCCGGCGGGCTCCCCGCGCCGACGTCGGCGTTGTGCGGCAAGGCGTCCCCGAGCCCGGTGGCGATGGCCAGCAGCGAGTAGAACCAGCCGCGCGTCTGGTCGACGCCTTCGGCGATGAAGTCGGCTGGATACTGCCGCTCGAACACGTCGCCGTTCTCGAACGGGAAGTGCCACTGCGCAAAGGGCATCGACCCGGAGTCGAACCAGGTGTCGATCACCTCGGGAACGCGCCGCATGCGCGGCGACTCCGCCGAGGCAGTGGCCGCCGACGTCCCCGCGGGGCGGCATTGCGCGCATCGCCATTCCCACCGGTCGACGTACGGCTTGTGCGGGTCGAAGTCATCAGGCAGCGGCTCGCCGGCCCTGGCCGAGAGCTCGGCAAAGGAGCCGATGACCTCGACGTGCTCGTCGTTGGCCTCGCACACCCAGACCGGCAGCGGGGTCCCCCAGTAGCGGTCGCGCGAGATCGCCCAGTCGATGTTGTTCTTCAGCCACTCGCCGAACCGTCCCCTCCCCGACCTCGGTCGGGTGCCACTCGACACGCGCGTTGCGCGCGAGCATCTGGTCGCGGTAGCCCGTGGTACGGATGAACCACGACCCGCGTGCGTAGTACAGCAGCGGCGTCCGGCAGCGCCAGCAGTGCGGATACGGGTGGGTGAGGGTGCCGGCCTTCCACAGCACGTCGCGCCGCCGGAGCTCCTCGATGATGACCGCATCGGCATCCTTCACCCACATGCCCCCGACCAGCGGGATCGACGGATCGAACTCGCCGCGCGCGTTCACCGGTTGCAGGAAGGCCAGTCCGTGACGCTGGCCCATGGCGTAGTCGTCCGCGCCGAACGCCGGGGCCATGTGGACGATGCCGCTCCCGTCTTCCGCGGAGACGAAGTCGCCGCTCACGATCACGCCATACGCCCCCGCATCCGCCGGGACGTCGACCCAGTCGAGCGGACGCGCGTAGCGTGCACCCACGAGGTCGCGTCCCGTCATGCGGGTCACCACCTCCCAGCGATCGGTGTAGTCGTCGCCGAGCACGGCCCCGGCGCGCGCCTCCGCCAGGATGACCGTCCAGTCGCTTCCCGTGCGCTTGCGCAGCTCGACGTACTCGAGGTCGGGATGCACGGCCAGCGCCACGTTCGAGACCAGCGTCCACGGCGTCGTCGTCCAGACGAGCAGCCGCCGGCGCGCGCCTTCCGCACCGGCCAGCTCGAGCGCCACGAACAGGCTCGGGTCCTCGACGTCCTCGTAGCCCTGGGCGACCTCGTGGCTGGAGAGCGCCGTGCCGCAGCGCGGACAGTACGGAAGGATCTTGTGTCCCCGGTAGAGCCGGTCCGCGATCGTAGAGCGTGCGCAGCGCCCACCAGACGCTCTCGATGTAGTCGTTGGTGTACGTGACGTACGGGTCGCGATAGTCGAGCCAGTAGGCAATGCGCTCGGAGAGTTGCTCCCACTCGCCCCGGTACTTCCAGACGCTCTCCCGGCAGCGACGGTTGAACTCCTCGACGCCGAGGGCCTCGATCTGCTGCTTGCCGCTGATGCCCAGCTGCTTCTCGACCTCGATCTCGACAGGGAGCCCGTGCGTGTCCCAGCCCGCCTTGCGCGGCACCAGGAAGCCGCGCATGTGCCGGTGCCGGCAGAACAGGTCCTTGATGGTGCGGGAGAAGACGTGGTGGATGCCCGGCTGGCCATTGGCGGTGGGCGGCCCCTCGAAGAACACGAACCGCGGCGCGTCGCGGCGCGCCTCGAGCGTCCGCTCGAACAGGTGCTCCTCGCGCCAGCAATCGAGGACCTCGCGCTCCAGGGCGTCGGCCGCCTGCTCCGGCGGAAAGAGGCGAAAGCGCGCCGTGCTCATCGCCCCGCCTCCGCCAGCACCGCCTCGATCAGCGCCGTGAGCTTCGGCTCGGCGCGCGCAGCGACGGCAATGATCTGCTCCACGGTCGCCGGCTCGAGGGCGTCAGGAAGGCAGAGGTCAGTGATGATCGAGACGCCGAGGACGCGCATCCCGGCATGCACCGCCACGATGACCTCGGGCACCGTCGACATGCCGACGACGTCGGCACCGAGGGTCCGCAGCATGCGGTACTCGGCGCGGGTCTCCAGGCTGGGGCCGGTGACGGCCACGTACGTGCCCTCGCGCAGCGTGATCCCCAGGCGGAGCGCGGCCGCGCGGGCCAGCGCGCGCAACGCCTCGTCGTAGGGGGCGGACATGTCGGGAAAGCGCGGGCCCAGGCGGTCGTCGTTCGCCCCGATGAGCGGGTTGTCGCCGAGCAGGTTGATGTGGTCGGCCAGCAGCATCAGGTCGCCCGCCTGCCACAGCGGGTGCATGCCGCCGCAGGCATTGGAGACCACCAGCAGGTCGGCGCCTAACGCGCGCAGCACCCGCACCGGGAACGTCACCTGGCGCAGCGAGTAGCCCTCGTAGCGGTGGAACCGTCCCTGCATCGCCACCACCGGGCGGCCGGCGATGGTGCCGCAGAGAAGGCGGCCGGCATGGGACTCCACGGTCGGGCGCGGGAATCCGGGCACGTCGGCATACGGGATCGTCACCGGCGCCTCGATGCGCCCGGCGAGTCCGCCCAGCCCGGTACCGAGGATGACGCCCGCCACCGGCCGCGCCGCAAAGCGGCGGCGAACGATGTCCGCCGCCTCCTGGACGCGCTCCAACGTGTGCTCCACCTCGTGCCCGGTCATCGCCCCCGACCGGCCCCCCGGCGCTCCCGGTTCACTCCTTCACCCCCTGGTTCGCCCACTCCGGGGGCTCCACCACCGGATGGCCGGCGGGTTCCACCGCCGACGCCGCGTGCCGCGACATGGAGTTCGGGGATGCCTCCGCCGCCTCGATGTCCGCGAGCTGGCGCTCCACCATGCCCCGCAGCTGCGCCAGGTAGGCGCGCCGCTGCCTGACGAGCATCTCCAGGTCTCCCTCGACCTTGCGGACCTCGGCGCGCACCTGCTCCAGAATCCGCTCGCCGTCGGCGCGCGCCTCGCGCACCACGAGCTGTCCCTCGCGTTCCGCCTGGTCCCGGATCTCCGCCCGCAGCTGCTGCGCCGAGACGAGGGCCTCGTTGAGCGCCTTGTCACGCTCGCGAAACGCGCGCAACTGCTCGTGGAAGCCCTTCGCCTTGGCCTCGAGGTCGGTGACCTGGCGCTGCAGGTACTCCACCTCGTTCGCCACCTGGTCGCGGAACTGGTCCACTCGCGCCTTGTCGTAGCCCCGCAGGGCGCTCCCGAAATCGAAGCGCCTGATATCGAGCGGTGTCAGGTGAAAGGACTCGTCCTTCATGGCATCCTCGCTCCAAACAGGATGGTGCCCAGCCGAACCATCGTTGCTCCCTCCTCCACCGCCACCTCGAAGTCGCTCGACATTCCCATCGACAGCTCGGTCGCGGGAAGTCCCGCATCGCGGAGGCGCTCCAGGCCCTCCCGGCATCCACGGAAAGTAGCGCGCAGCACGGCGTCATCGGCATCGAGCGGCGCCATCGTCATCGCGCCGCAGACCTCCAGCCCCTCCAGCCCCCGCAGCTGCCCGGCGGCAGCGCCCAGCGCCGCGGGTGAGAAGCCGCCCTTGCTCGCCTCCCCCGACGCGTTGACTTGCACGAGCACCCGCGCGCGCCTTCCCGATTCGCGCGAACGCTCGCTCGTCGCCTCGGCGAGGCGCATGCTGTCGATCGAGTGAATGAGCTCGAAGCGATCGATGAACTTCACCTTGTTGCGCTGCAGGTGACCGATGAGGTGCCAGGCCACTGGCACCGTCGTCGCATCCATCTTCGGGATGGCCTCCTGGACCTTGTTCTCCCCGACGTGACGAAGGCCGACGTCCCACGCGGCCTGCACCGCGTCGACGCCATGCGTCTTGGTGACAGCCACGATCTCGACGCGTTGCCCCCGCCCTCCGCTTGCGACGGCCCGCTCGATCGCGGCGCGCACTGCGGCGAGCCTCTCAGGCAGGTCCGGAAATGGCATAACGTACTATGTTATTTGAAGTTACACGTCGAGGCAAGTAACTCGGCACTGCGGGTGGGACGCGTCATGACCGCTCCGGGACAGGAGAGCAGCGCCTGGATGTATCGGCTCGTCGGATCGCGCGCCCACCGATTCGCGTCCGGCTCGCGTTGCGAGATGCGACCTGCAATCTCCGCGGTTGCCGATTCGATCACTCCGTCGCTGAATCCCGGGAGCGACTCCGCGGGCTGCGTCACGTCCGCGTTGCGCACGAAGACGAGTCCGCGCAGTGACCAGGAGCCACCGAGTCGCGTGCGCACGTCGCGCGGGACCGCCGCGGACGTCGCCAGCGGTCGACCAAGGGCGCGCGCGGCACTGTCGATGGCCGCCAGCCCATCCCCTTCCCCCGCCCATGTCTCCACCCTCGTGGCGTCGATGAGCGTGTCGCGCCGTGCGAGCTCGGCGCGGTACCATCGCGCGGGGAGCAGTGGCATCGTGATCGGGGTGACGTCGCGCCGCGTGCCGAGCGCCTGTTGCTGGTACCAGATGGCGTACGAGTCGTTGTCGCCCGCGAGGAGCAGCACGGCGCGCCGGGGCGCGGACTGCAGGAGCGCGTCACCCAGCGTCGACGCCAGGGAAGCGTCCGGCTGCCGCCTCCGGTCCGCTGCGCCCCAGTTCGTCGCAACGGGCACGCACGCGACGACAATGCCGAGCCACTCGCGCCGCGCCGCGAGCCGGCCGGCCACCGCCACCGCGCCGGCGCCCGCCCACAGGGCCGCCGCCGCGAAGCCAAGCGCAAAGAAGTAGTCCCGCTCTCGCGCCTCGTGCAGCGCGTCCGGGGGAAGCACGCCGAATCCGATGCTGGGCCCCGCCCTCAGGTTCAGCACCGTCACCACGCCGAGCGTGCCCGAAAGCAGCAGCAGCCCGATGGCCCGTGCGCTGCGGGGGTCGCGACGCCAGTGCCATCGCGCACCGACGACGGCGAGGACCCCGAACAGGATGGAGAACGGCGTACGAAGCAGCGTGGCCCCCGGTGCGTCGTCGAGTCCGTAGGCGACCTGCCAATCCGCGTACTGCGTGAGGTTCGCCACCTGGAGCCACGCCGGGGCGCGGCGGGGCCACAGTCCGGGCACGTCGTACTGGCGGCGCGCGATGACGCCGAGGAGCGCGTCCCACGTCGCCGGGTTCCCCTGGTTCACCCCGGGATCGTGCCGCGCGCGAACGAGCATGAAGAGCGTGGCGCTCACCCCCAGCAGGACGACGGCGACCAGGACCAGGGGTTCGACGACGGGGCGGCGACCTTCCTCCGAACGTCCCATCACCGACGTGAGCCCGAGGACCAGCACGCCGGCCACCGCGAGCAGAGGGGAGACCAGGCCCGCGCCGGCGGCCAGCAGGACCACCCCGCCTAACGTCATGACCCGCCGCGGCACCACCTGCCCCGAAGGCGTCGTGCCGGCCAGCAGGAGGCCGGCCGGGGCCGCGACGAGGGCGCTGATCTGCAGCGGAACGCTGAGCGCGCCCAGGTAGGCGAACAGCACCCTGTCGCGAAGGCCGCCCCGGCGCGCCGCTCGATCGCCGGCCCACAGCAACAGCGCCGCCAGCAGGAGCGAAAGGGCGTAGACCTCCGTTTCGGTGGCATTCTGCCACACCGAGAACATCGCGCCCGCGGCGATCCCACCGGCCACGCCTGCCGCCGTACTGCGGGTCCATCGGGCCATCAGTCGCGCCAGGAGCGCGCACGCCACCGCCGTGGCAACTGCCGACAGGGCGTTGACCGCCACGACCTGCGGCAACGACCGGAGCAGGAGCGACCAGGCCCGTGCCAGGAGCACGAACAGCGGCGTTCCCGGCGGGTGCGGCACGCCAAGCGATGCGATCGCGGCGTTGAACTCCCCGGCATCCCACAACGTGAGGTCCGGGGCCAGGGACGCCGCGTACACAACGACAAGAGCGGCGCACACGATCCAGAATGTGCGCCGCTCCAGGTCTCGCGGGTCTCGCGCCACCGTCACGGGATGCGGGGACGAGAGGTTCCGCCGCCTCCCCGCCTCGGCATCACGCCGGGCTCACCTCCGGGCCGCCGAGCAGCGGTGGCGTCGTCGGCTTGGGCTGCGCCAGCGTCGGGGACTGCGGCGGCTGCTGAATCGGCGGCGCCGGGGTCCGCGCCGGAAGCGACTCGCCCCGGCGCAGCGTCTCGATGTCCTCACGCGTCAGCGTCTCGCGCTCGAGCAGCGATGCGGCCACGACGTTCAGGAGGTTCAGGTTCTCGGTCAGGACCCGGACCGCCAGGTTGTGGGCCGAGTCGATGACGCGCTTCACTTCGGCGTCGACGAGCTGGGCGGTCTTCTCCGAGACCTCGCGGCGGCTCATCAGCTGCTGCCCCAGGAAGACTTCCTGCTCGTTGTCGCCAACGAGCACCGGCCCGATGGCGTCGGAGAGCCCCCACTGCGTGACGTAGCGGCGTGCGATCGCGGTGGCCTGCTGGATGTCGCTGGCGGCACCCGTGGTCACGCGATCGCGCCCGAAGACGATCTCCTCGGCGGAGCGTCCGCCGTAGGCCATGACGAGACGCGCCTCGATCTGCTCGCGCGTCACCGAGACCCTGTCGTCCTCGGGGAGCGTGAAGGCGACGCCGAGCGCGCGCCCGCGCGGCACGATCGTGACCTTGTGCAGCGGGTCGTTGCCCTTGACCATCATGGCGCAGACGGCGTGCCCCGCTTCGTGATACGCCGTGAGCCGACGCTCATCCTCCTTCATCACGAGCGACTTCCGCTCGGCGCCGAGCATGACCTTGTCCTTGGCCTCCTCGAAATCGGCCATGAAGATCTTGTCGTGATTGCGACGCGCCGCCAGCAGCGCTCCCTCGTTCACGAGGTTCGCGAGGTCGGCACCCGCCATGCCCGGGGTGCCACGCGCGAGTGACGTCACATCGACGTCCTCGGCAATCGGCTTGTTCCGCAGGTGCACGCGCAGGATGCCTTCACGGCCGCGCAGGTCGGGAAGGTCGACGACGATCTGCCTGTCGAAGCGACCCGGACGCAGGAGCGCCGGATCGAGGACATCGGGGCGGTTGGTCGCGGCGATGAGGATCACGCCGTCGTTCGACTCGAAGCCGTCCATCTCGACGAGCAGCTGGTTCAGCGTCTGCTCGCGCTCGTCGTGCCCGCCGCCGAGTCCGGCGCCGCGGTGGCGACCGACGGCGTCGATCTCGTCGATGAAGATGATGCACGGGGCGTGTGCCTTGCCCTGCTCGAAGAGGTCACGAACCCGGCTGGCACCGACGCCGACGAACATCTCCACGAAGTCGGAGCCCGACATCGAGAAGAACGGACGGCCGGCCTCACCGGCCACCGCCTTGGCGAGCAGCGTCTTGCCTGTGCCCGGCGGTCCCGACGAGCAACGCGCCCTTCGGGAGCCGCCCGCCCAGGCGCGTGAACTTCTGGGGGTCCTTGAGGAACTCGATGATCTCCTGGAGCTCCACCTTGGCCTCGTCGCAGCCGGCCACGTCGGCGAATGTCACCTTGGGCGTGTCGCCCGTGAGCAGCTTCGCCTTGGACTTGCCGAACGAGAACGCCTTGTTCCCGCCCGCCTGCATCTGGCGGAGCAGGAAGACCCAGAACCCGATGAGGAGCAGGTACGGCAGGAAGTTGATGAAGAAGGTGCCGATGGAAGGGCGCGCCGCCTCGGACTTGATACGGACCTTCTTGGCCGTCAACGCATCGACTTCTTCCTGCGAGTCCTTGACCGGCAGGCGGACCGTGAAGCGTTTCGCCTCCTTTCCACCGGCCTGGATCGGCTGGCGAAACTGGCCATTGATGACGCTTCCGTCCTGGATCGTCGCCGTCTGGACGTTGTCGAGCGAGAGCTGCTCGCGATACGCGGTGTAGTCCAGCTCCGCGGCCGCCTCGCCGCGGTTGCCGGAAAGCTGGATGATGGCGACCGGGATCAGGATGACGAGGATCCAGAACGCCAGGCCCTTGGAAAAGCGCCGCCAGCTGAAGGAATTCTTCGGAGGGATCGTTGGCATGTTTACCGTCCGCAGCTACTGCAAGCTTGCAATATATGGCAGGTGCCGGAAGTTCTCCGCATGATCCAAACCATACCCCACGAGGAATTCGTTGGGGGCCTGGAATCCCGCAAACCGCGGCGGATGCTTCAGGTACGTGGAAACCCGCTTGTCGAGCAACGCGCAGACGTCCAGCGAGGCCGGACGGCGCTCCTGTAATACGTCCAGAACCATCCCAAGGGTTCGTCCCGAGTCCACGACATCCTCCACCACGAGGATGTGCTTCCCTTCCAGGTCGGCCCGGGAATCGTACGCGAGCCGCACCAGTCCGCTCGAGACCTTTCCGCTGCCGTAGCTCGCCGCAATGAGGAAATCGACCTGCAGCGGCCGCTCGATCTGCCGCACCAGGTCACTCACGAAGATGAAGCTCCCCTTGAGCAGTCCGAGCACGAGGAGCGGTCCCTCCGGGTACGCCCGCGTGATCTCGGCGCCCAGCTCGCGGACGCGCGCCGCGATCTCGTCGCTCGAATACACGACGCGCCTGATGGCCTGCCCGCGAAGACGCGGATCATCGAGAGTGAGGCTCACAGCGATAGATGGCTCGTGACGAATCGGTTCGAGACAACGCAAGCTGACTGCGACGGATACCCGGAATCCAGACGATCTGCCCCGCAGCCAGGACAACCGGCCAACCAGCGCGCTGCGGACCGGCGATGCCCGCATCGGCGAAGAAGCGCTTCACCCGCCGGAGCGTCCCGCGGGCGTCCATCACCATCCTGTCTCCCGGTCGCCACGCCCTCACGACGAGGTCGCCTCCGCGAGGCAGGCTCGCCGTCCATGGACTGTCCGGCTCGCTCCTAATAGTAGTCCGTCGAAGCGGCCGAAAGTGCCACGCACCGAAGTGAACGGGCTTGTCGCCGAGCCGAGCCCCCGCGTCCGGAACGGGCTCGGGGGCGCCGAGCCTGAGCACGAGGTGTTCCCGGCTCCGCACGACTTCGTGTCCACCCGAAAGCTGGATGCGCTGTCCAGTCCGACCATTGGCCGCAAAGGCCCCGAGTCGGACCAACCCTCGGCGGTCGAGGGTCACGCCGAGGAGTCCGGCGAGACCCTGCCAGAGGAGACGCGAGGCGTCCTCGTCGAGCCCCGCGAGAGCATCCAGTGGAACCTCGAGCTCGTCCCGTTCCGCCATCTCTCCCGCGATCTTCCTCGCCACGTCGTCGAGAGCGCTGCGAATCGTCGCCGCGCGCGTGGCCAGGTCGAGCATCGTCAGCTCGAAGCCCGGATCGACCTCGCGCAGCGCAGGCATCAGGTCCAGCCGCACCCGATTGCGCAGATGAGCCCGCGAGAGATTCGAGGGATCGTCGACGAACGGCACCTGCCACGCGCGCGCATACGCAACGACGTCGCCCCGCCCGTGCCTCAGCAGGGGGCGAAGGACGTCACTCGCCGCGGCGAGAGCCGCCAGCCCCCTCGCCCCCGTGCCACGCAGGATCCGCATCACGACGGTCTCGACATGGTCGTCGCGGGTATGGGCTGTCACGACGACGCTTCGCTCGGCGTCCGCGACGCGCCGGAGAAAGCGCCACCGTGCCTCCCGCCACGCGGCCTCGCCGCGCAGCCCCTCGGGGGCCCTGTCGGCACGCACGCCAAAGCCGCGAAGCGCGCCCTCCCTCGCCGCCAGCGCCGCGCCCTCGGTGGCGTGCGGTCCGGTGCCGTGGTCGAAGGTGGCCACCACCACGTGGTGTGACGCATCGCACACGCGAGCCACCGAGTCCAGCAGCGTCATGGAATCGATGCCGCCCGAGACCGCGAGCACCACGCGCCTGCTGCGCTCCAGCATCGCGGCCACGGTGCCTGCGATGCCTTCGCGCGACGGAGGGGTCGGAGAGGCCGACATACATTAGAAGAGTAGGCGGATAGCCGGCCGGCGACGAGACCAGCGGACGCGAGCCGCGGGCTCTCGCCTACCCGCGCGGCGCGACAATCAGTAGATTCGCGGGACCTGAACAACGACAAGCTGGAGATACGGCACGTGGAGACACACGGTCCTCTCGGTACGCTGTGGGTGGGTTTGGGCCTCGGGGCGTTCTATACGGCGCTGATCTGGGTGAACCTGCTTCTCGGCCACATGCTCACGCCGCTCTTTCTCATTCCCGTCACCTGGCTCCAGGACGCGATCGCGCGTCGCAGGGGCGGGGCGGGACACAGCTGACCCAGGCCGGGCCACTCGCTCGTCGTATGCAGTGGGACGCCGGTGTGCTGCCGTCGTCCCACGTTTCGTTTGAAGGGGCGTTGCGGCGCCCCGGTGGGCCGGAATGGCGGGACGCGACCCCTTCGACAGCGGCATTCCGGGCAGGTGAACCCTCGACCGAGGAAGTGTCATGACGATTGTCCTGCTGATTGTCGTCGCGGCTGTCCTGATGTGGGGTGTCGCCGCCTACAACGGCCTGATCGCACTCAAGAACCAGGTGGCCAACGCCTGGAAGCAGATCGACGTGCAGCTGAAGCGCCGCCACGACCTCATTCCGAACCTCATCAGCGCGGTCCAGGGAGCGATGAAGTTCGAGCGGGAGACGCTCGAGGCCGTCGTGCAGGCCCGGAACCAGGCGGTGTCGGTTTCCACCGGCGGCGGTGGCGTGGCACAGACCGCCGCGGCCGAGTCACAGCTCACCGGAGCGCTCGGACGACTGCTGGCAGTTGTCGAGCGATACCCCGACCTCAAGTCGACGGGCAACATCGGCCAGCTGCAGGAAGAGCTGACGTCGACCGAGAACAAGATTGCGTTCGCCAGGCAGCTCTACAACGACGTCGCCACGCAGTACAACACGAAGCAGAAGCAGGTCCCGACGGTATTCGTGGCGGGGTTCGCCGGGGCGTCCACGGTGGAGCTGTGGGAGATCACCGACGAGGCCGAGCGAGCGGTGCCCAAGGTACAACTGTGACGATGGGACTTCCGGGATCGGGCCGGCGGGGCGCGCGGACGCGCGGCGCGCCCGCCGCCCGCCCGCAACGCGCCGACTGACGGCCGCGGCTCTCCCGCCGCGGCACCCGGCCCGTGGACACCCCGACCGACCTCTTCTCGCAGCAGGCCGCCAACCGACGGCGCTCCGTCTGGCTGGTGGTGGCCTTCGTGCTGTTCTTCGCGTGGCTCGGCTTCGGCGGCGACTGGATCGCGTACGAAATGACGCGCAGCGGCGGCACCGGATCGTATCACCACACGTTCCCGTACTTCGGGCTGATCCTGTCGGTGTT
Source organism: uncultured Gemmatimonadaceae bacterium (assembly GCA_963761075.1). Classification (GTDB taxonomy): domain Bacteria; phylum Gemmatimonadota; class Gemmatimonadetes; order Gemmatimonadales; family Gemmatimonadaceae; genus CAVXFN01. The sequence goes on along the minus strand of CAVXFN010000004.1, from coordinate 2,275,084 downwards.
CGCGATCGGCGGGGTGATCGTGGCCTGGCGACGCGGGCCGGAACGCGTGCTGTGGTCGACGAACGCGCGCGAGGTGCTCGTTCCGGCAACCGAGAAGGAGCAGCAACTTGTCAACGTCGTCGAGGAGATGGCGATCGCCAGCGGCCTGCCGCGGCCGCGCATCTGGATCGTGCCTGACGACGACCCGAACGCGTTCGCGACCGGCAAGGACCAGTCGACCGCGCACATCGCGGTGACCCAGGGACTGCTCGATGCGCTCGACCGCGACGAGCTGCAGGCGGTGATCGCGCACGAGATGGGGCACGTCAAGAACCTGGACGTGCGCCTGATGACGCTGCTGGCGGCGCTCGTCGGGGCCGTGGCGCTGGTGGGCGACGGGATGTGGCGGGTGATGCGCGGCGGCGCGCGAATCCGGGGCGGGAGCTTCGGCGGCGGCCGCGGCGGCGGGAAGAAGGGCGGGAACCCGTTCCTGATCGTGGTGCTTGTGCTGTGGATCCTGAGCTGGTTGCTGGCGCCGCTGATCACCCGGCTGCTCGCGCTGGGGGTGAGCCGCAAGCGGGAGTATCTCGCGGATACGATGAGCGCGCAATTCACGCGTCATCCGCTGGCGCTGGCGAGTGCACTGCAGAAGATCGAGCGGGCCGAGGCGCCGACGAAGGCGATCAAGCGAGGGAGCGCGCACCTGTGCATTGCCGATCCGTTGGGCAGGGCCAGTGGTCTTCGCGAGGGATTCCTGGCGGACATCGTGGGCACCCATCCGCCGATGGCGATTCGCATTGCGCGGCTGAAGGCGATGGGGTATCGGCAGGAGCATGGCGAACACGTGCAGGGCGGGCAGGCATGATGGGCAGCACCATCGGAACGGCACGAGACGGCCGCGGCATCCCTTTCGAGGGGCGGCCGACGTCCGGGCGCGAGCGAGCAACGCTGCTGAACGCGCGCATGCGAAGGAAGCTGGCTCGCCCTTCTTGTGTCGATCGTGACCGCACTGCCGGCACGGGCGCAATACCTCACGCGCCCCGCCCTGCCGTGGGAGACGATCACCACGGAGCACTTCGCGATCCACTTCCCCGCCGAGATGCGGGAGTGGGCAACGTCCGTCGCCAGCCGAATGGAATCGGTCGCCTCCGCGGTGAATGCCGTCGCCGGTCACACACCCGGCGCACGCGTCACCGTGATGATCGAGGATCCGTCGAACGTCTCGAACGGCTTCGCGCTCCCCTTCCTCGACGGGCCGGTGATCTTCCTCTGGCCCACGCCGCCGGTTCCCGAGCCCAACTTCGGGTTCTTCCGCAACTGGGGAGAAGTCCTGGCCGTCCACGAGTACGGTCACGTGGCGCACCTCACGTATCCGTCGCGGAACCCGTGGCAGCGTCTGCTGTGGTCGCTGCTGCCTGCCAACCTCAGTCCCGTCGCCCTGAACGCGCCAGCGTGGCTCATCGAGGGATACGCCACTGTCATCGAGGGCGAACTGACGGGCAACGGGCGGCCGAGTTCGGTGGGCCGCGCGGCGGTGCTTCGCGAGTGGGCGCTCGAAGGGAAAGCTCCCGATCTACCAGCAGCTGGACCAGGTCGGGCCGTTCTTCGGCGGCAGCATGCGCTACCTCGTCGGCTCGGCGTACCTGCAGTGGCTCCAGCACCTCAAGGGAGACTCGAGCCTCGTGTACCTGTGGCGCCGCATGAGCGCCCGGGTGCAGCGCACCGTTCGGCTCGGCGTTCACCGGCGTCTTTGGCGCGCCGCCGCAGGACATGTACGGACGGTTCTTCGTCGACGTGACGGCCGATGCGCTCGACGTGCGACGGCGCCTGACGAGCGCAGGACTGGTGGAGGGTGAGCTGGTGCAGCACCTGAGCGGGGCCACCGGCGAGCCGGCGATCTCGCCGGACGGCAAGCTCGTCGCCGTCTCGCTGCACCCGCAGGGCGGACGCCCGCGCCTGGTGGTCTGGAAGACCGCCGCCGACACCAGCGACTCCGCCGCAGGTGCGCGCACGCCGGCGGCTGCTGGAGCGCGACTCGCTCGACGTGCCCGCCATCGACTCGTTCCCGAGGCCCAGGCGCGCCGAGGCCACCCTGCGGCCGTCGCTCGGGCGGTCGCACGAGCTGCCGCGGTGGTTTGCCGACAACGAGCGGCTTCTCGTCTCGCGCGATGAGCCGGTGGGTGACGGCACCACGCGCCCCGACCTCTTCATCTGGAACTACCGCACCGGCGCCCTGCGGCGGGTGACGCGGGGCGCGGGGATTCGTTATGCAGATCCCTCACCGGATGGGACCCGGGCGGCGGCGGCGCGGTGCGCCGACGGCATCTGCAGTCTCGTGATTGTGGACCTGGTCAGCGGCCGCTGGCGCAAGCTGGCGGCTGGCAGCCCGGACATCGTCTGGGCCCGGCCGCGCTGGTCGCCCGACGGGACGACGATCGCTGCCAGCGTGCACCGGGGCGGCACCTGGCACGTGGCGATCGTGGACGCGACGTCCGGAACGGTGCGCGCTCTCGGGCCAGACGACGGTGCCGCTCGTTATGCACCGGCGTTCGCGCCGGGCGGCGACCGGGTCGTGGTGGTGAGCGAGCGCGGGGGCATTGCGAACCTTGCCACCCTGGACGTGCAGACGGGCGCCGAGCACGTGCTGACGCGCGTGATCGGCGCCGCGATGGCACCGGCCGTCGATCGCGCCGATGGCAGTGTGTGGTTCCTGTCGCTGCATGCGAGAGGGTATGACCTGCGGCGGATTCCGATGGACTCCGCCACCGGTGCCGACGCTGGTGGTGGCACTCGGCGACTCACTGGCGCCGGCGGCACCGGAACGGCCGGAGCGGACCCCGGTGACGTTCGCGAACGAGTCTGTCGAGGCGCACGGCTATGGAATTGGCCCGCGGCGATGGCGATGGCTCCCCGGTGGTTCGTACGGCGTCGACGGCGCGCTCGGGACGCTCATGGTGGCCAACCTGGATCCTGTGGGACGACTCGGCATCGTGGCGCAGGGCGGTGTCGGCGACCCGGCCGTCTGGCGCGGCGGTTCGCTGCAGGCGACGTATCGCAAGCTGCCGTTCGACGTGAACGTCGCCGGGTGGCTCGTGGAGCAGCGCCCATCGGCGCAGCGCGAGCGCGGTTTCGCGCCGCCGTCGCTGGACGCGAAGTACACCGGCGGATCGCTGCTTCTCGAGCGCGAGCGGGAGTGGAGTCGCGCGGGCTACGTGGTCCGTGGTGCGGCGAGCGTCGGCACGCTCGATGGCCCGGCGCTCTCGAGCGCCTCACGAGCGCTGGCAATCGGCGAGGCCCGCGGCCGCCTGACGATGGGGCTCGGCATGCAGTACCTCGCGGCAAGCGCCGGCGGGACGTGGGCGATCGGCAAGACCGCCGGCGAGCCGTGGACGCGCGGTCTCGCGCGCGCGACCCTCACCGCGGGAACGGCCGCGCGCTACATACGCGCCGAGGCGGCGCGCGGGATCACGCTGGATGCAGCGCCTGGCGAGTACGGGCTGCAGTACGAAGCGTTCGTCGTGGGCGGGAGCTCGGTGCCGTGGTTCGACCCGGTTCTGTTGTCGCAGCGGATCGCGATGCCGGCGGTGCCTGTCGGTTTTCTCGGCGGCCGGAAGGTCGGCGTGTATCGTGCGACCCTGGGCGGCGTGCTGCCCGGCGAGCTGTCGATGACGTGGGTTGCGGCGGGGGACTCGCTGGTGTCGTGGAAGCGGATCGTGACGCTGGAGCAGGTGGTGACGACGCCGGCGTTAGGGTTTGCGCGGCTGCCGGCGGTGTCGGTGCGGGCCGGGGTCGGGTATTCGATGGACGAGCCGTTCCGGGCAAGGGTGAGGGGGTATGTGGGCCTCCGGTATTCGCCGTAGTCGCGGACGGCCTGCGCAAAGCATCGCGACCGGCCGCGCTCCCGCCGAGCCCGCCTCCACAAAACCGCTTGCCGCGCGACGACTCCGGGCCAACATTGCGGAAGGGCCGTCGTGGCACCGCCGTGCGATTCCCGGTGGATCCCGTCACTACCGCCACCGCCCTTGCACGTCCCTTCGCCGTCACGAGCGCCCCATGGCCAAAGGCACGATTCTCGTCCTCATCGGACCCGAGTACGAAGACCTCGAGGTCTGGTATCCCAAGCTGCGCCTCGAGGAGGCCGGCTACCTCGCACCGATCGCCGGGCTCGGCGACCTGAGCTACACCGGCAAGCACGGCTACCCGGCCAGCGTCAACGGCCACGTCCACGAGTGGAGTGCCACGCAGCTCGCGGGTATCCTGGCCCCGGGCGGATGGGCGCCCGACAAGCTCCGCCGGGACCCGCAGGTGCTTCAACTCGTTAGGGACGTCGACGCCGCCGGCAAGCTGGTGGCGACGATCTGCCACGGTCCCTGGGTCCTCGCCTCCGCCGGGATCCTCAAGGGCCGCACGCTCACGTCGACGCCCGGCATCCGCGATGACGTCATCAACGCCGGCGCCACGTGGGTCGACGAGCCCGTCGTGACCGACAGGAACCTCGTGAGCTCGCGCGTGCCGCGGGATCTTCCCGTCTTCGGCAAGGCGTGCGTGGAGTGGCTGGACGCGCACCCGCTGGCCTGACGCCGGGCCCGGAGGCGGAAGCGCTGCGCCCGCCCGCTCGCGACGCGCCTCGGGGGAGCAGAGAGGGAAGATTGCGGGACGGTGGCCCGCCGCAACTCGCGCGGCGACGCTCCCGTGTGGCAACGCCCGCTGCGACGGACTCCCGGGGCCAACCACGCGCGGCAGATGCCGCTGTGATCACATAACTGCTGCCGGGGCCCGCCGGGACGCCCTCGCTGCGCCGGGGACGTTGCACCGGCGCGGCGGGATCCTGTCGATTCCCCGTCATTCGCGGAATTCAATCGGGTGCATCCCCCACCACTCGACCCGGGATTTGCCCTTGAATCCAGTCCGTCGTAGCGTCAACCTTCCCGGGCTTTTTGACCGGAGTCCAAGGAATGCGGATCGGTGTTCCCAAGGAGACGGCCGCCGGTGAACGGCGCGTCGCGCTCGCCCCCGAAAGTGCCGCCCGCCTCATCAAGGCAGGCGTGGAAGTGGTTGTCGAGCGCGAAGCCGGACGGACGGCGTACTTCACGGATGAGGCATACACGACGGCCGGCGCGACCCTCGTCGACGCCGCGGCGGCGCTCGGTGCCGATGTCGTGCTCAAGGTGCAGAAACCCACGCCCGCCGAGGTCGCGAAGATGCACTCGGGGGCGATCCTGATTTCGTTGCTCCCGGCGCACACAAGCGCTGACCTGCTCGACGCCCTGGCCAGGGCCGGCGTCTCCAGCCTGGCGCTGGAGCGGGTGCCGCGCATCAGCCGTGCGCAGTCGATGGACATCCTGTCGTCGCAGGCGACGGTGGCCGGCTACAAGGCCGTGTTGATCGCCGCCAGCCACACGGGAAAGATCCTGCCGATGCTCACGACGGCGGCCGGGAGCATCCCCCCGGCCAAGACGTTCGTGCTCGGCGCCGGCGTGGCCGGGCTGATGGCGATTGCCACGGCGCGCCGCCTTGGCGCGGTGGTCTCGGGGTTCGACATCCGGGCCGCGGCGCGTGAGCAGGTCCTGTCGCTCGGCGCGACGTTCGTGGGCCCGGAGCCGCAGGCGGACGCCGAGGCGGCCGGCGGCTACGCGAGGGCCCAGACCGAGGAGGAGCAGGCGCGCACGATGGAGGCGATGGCCCGGCACATCAAGGACCAGGACATCGTCATCACCACGGCGCAGATTCCCGGCCGTGCGGCGCCCCGCCTCATCACCACGGCGATGGTCGAGTCGATGCGCCCGGGGGCGGTGATCGTGGACATGGCGGCAGAGTCGGGCGGCAATTGCGAGCTGACGCGGCCTGGCGAGACGGTGGAGCACCACGGGGTCTCGATCCTCGGCACGGTCAACATCGCGAGCTCGGTGCCGTATCACGCCTCGCTGATGTTCAGCAAGAACGTGCTGACGCTGCTGCAGCACCTCATCAAGGACGGCAGCATCGCGCTCAATCTCGACGACGAGATCACCGGCCCGATGTGCCTGACGCACGCGGGTGAGAAGCGTTCCTGAGCAGTCCGCCGCCCGGCACGGGCCGGCGGCGGGGTCCGCACCAGCGCGTCCCGCCGCAGCGGGGCGTGGCCGGCGGCGCGACCTGAAGTCCTTCCTCGTTTCCTTCCTTTCCCATGTCTGAAGCTCTCATTGGCGGAGTCGTCATTTTCGTGCTGGCGACGTTCCTGGGCGCCGCGCTGATCGGACGCGTGCCGCCCACGCTGCACACGCCGCTCATGTCGGGATCCAACGCGATCTCCGGCATCACGATCGTCGGGGCGCTCATCGTCGCCGGCGCCGGGCTCGGGTGGATCTCCTCCGTGGTCGGCTTCCTCGCGGTGGTCTTCGCCATGATCAATGTCATCGGCGGCTATGCGGTGACCGACCGGATGCTCCTCATGTTCAAGAAGGAGGATCCCAAGTGATGACCCCCGCGGTCGAACGGCTGGTCTACCTCGTCTCCGCCGTCCTCTTCATCGTCGGCCTGCAGCGACTGCAGAGCCCCGCGACCGCGCGTCGCGGCAACGCGATCTCCGGCATCGGCATGCTGATCGCCATCGTGGCGACGCTGCTGGCGGCGGACATCCTCTCGCCCACCATCATCATCGCCGGCATCGTGGTCGGCTCGGCGCTCGGCTACTGGATGGCACGCACGGTCAAGATGACGTCGATGCCGCAGATGGTCGCGCTGCTGAACGGCTTTGGCGGCGTCGCCTCGCTGCTCGTCGGCGGCGCCGAGTTCCTGCGCTCCGAACTCGCGGGCGAGCAGATCCCGCTCGACACCGGGATCACGATCCAGCTGTCGCTCCTCATTGGCGCGGTGACGTTCACCGGCAGCCTGGTGGCGTTCGCCAAGCTCCAGGAGCTGATGACCGGCAAGCCGATCACGTACCCCGGGCAGAAGACCGTCAGCGCGCTGCTGCTGCTCGGCGTGGTGGGGCTGAGCACCTACCAGATCATGACCCCGGAGTCGATCCTGTGGCCGTTCTACCTCGTCTGCGCCATCAGCCTCGTCCTCGGCGTGCTGGTGGTGATCCCGATCGGCGGCGCCGACATGCCGGTCGTCATCGCCCTGCTCAACTCGTACTCGGGCATCGCGGCGGCCATGACGGGCTTCGTGATCGACAACAACGTGCTGATCATCTCCGGCGCGCTCGTCGGCTCGTCAGGCATCATCCTCTCGAAGATCATGTGCAAGGCGATGAACCGCTCGCTGGCCAACGTGCTCTTCGGGGCCTTTGGCAGCACGACCACGGCGACCGGGAAGAGTTCGGCCGGGCTCAGCGTGCGCTCGGTGACGCCGGAGGACGCCGCGATCCAGCTCGCGTACGCGCAGAGCGTGGTCATCATCCCGGGCTACGGGATGGCGGTGGCGCAGGCGCAGCACACCGTGCGCGAGCTCCAGGAACTGATCGAGAAGCATGGCGGTGAGGTGAAGTACGCGATCCACCCGGTGGCCGGGCGCATGCCGGGGCACATGAACGTGCTGCTGGCCGAGGCCAACGTTCCGTACGACAAGCTGCGCGAGATGGACGACATCAACACCGAGATGGACCGCTGCGACGTGGCGGTCGTGATCGGTGCCAACGACGTCGTCAATCCGGCGGCGCGCAACGACCCGTCGAGCCCGATCTTCGGCATGCCGATCATCAACGCCGACCACGCCAAGAGCATCATCGTGCTGAAGCGGTCGATGGCGGCGGGCTTCGCCGGCATCGAGAACGAGCTGTTCTACAACCCGAAGACGGCGATGCTGTTCGGCGACGCCAAGCAGTCCATCAGCAAGGTCATCTCGGAGATCAAGCAGCTCTAGCCAGCGGCGCTGGACGCTCCGGCGCGTCCCACGTCGATCACGCATAAGAGCGCGGCTTCACGCGAGAGAGTCCGGTCGAGCCCTCCGCGTGATCCGCGCTCTTCGTGCGCCCGGCGTTCGTCCGGGCAGGCGCCGGACCAGCTCCTGCCCCTAGCTCACCCCGGGCCGCTTGCGCGACCGCCCGCACACCGTGCACGCGGCCAGGTCGTGGCCGTACAGGGCGAGGTCGGTGTCGCGACCGCAGTCGTCGCACCAGCCGCGCACCTGGCGCAGGTTGTCGAGCGGCATCCCGCTGCGAACCAGGCGACCGATCATCGCATTGGGCTCGGCGGCCCCCAGCGGACAGAGGTTGCCGGTACAGTTCTCGCCGATCTCGAGGCAGACCAGCTCGGGATCGAGCACGTTCGCCTGCGGGCTGTGGTCCACGTCGTCGGTCATGGCGACCTGGACGTCCCGATCGCAGGCGCTGCAGTACACCGTCCGGATGATCATCGTGCCTCCTCGCCTCGGGGTCCGGGCGTCGCTTCGGAAGACGCCGCCCTATGCCGTACTCACGATTCGCGCCCCGGGGACGTGCCGGTCCAGGAGACGCTGCCCTTCCGCGGGGGCCGCACCGTAGACGGTCGTCGCCGCGGCGTCCGCATGCATGCTGCGGTCGGCGCGCACGGTGACGCTGTGCTCGGGCGTGCGGCGCGGGGCCGCCGTGAAGGGGTCCATCAGGTGGTGGTATCGCAGGCCGCGATACCGGAAGAAGCGCTCGTAGTCGCCCGACGTGGCAATCGCCTCATCGCTCGCCGGCAGCTCGCCGAGAAGCCGTTCGGGCGCGTTCGGGTCGCGAATGCCAACGCGCCACGGCTCGCCGTCCTGGCGTCGGCCAATCGCATAGAGGTCGCCGCCCACATTCACCAGCGCACTGGTGATGCCCCAGTCGCGCAGGACGCCGACCGCGCGGTCGATGCCATAGCCCTTGCCGATGCTGCCGAGGTCGAGGTGCACCTCGTCGGAGGTGAACCGCACGGCGGGACGGCCTCCCAGCGTGGAGATGTCGACGTGCCGGTACAGCCGCAGACCAGCCAGCCGCTGCACTGCCCGCGGCGGCGGCGGCTCGTGGCGGTGCAGCACGTCCCAGAGTTCCGAGACGCGGCCCACGGCGGGGTCGAAGATGCCGTCGCTGGCTTCGGCCCAGGCGAGCGCGTCGCGCAGCACCCCCGCGGTCTCCGGGGAGATGACGACCCCGTCGGCGGCGGCCAGCCGGTTGGCCCGGCCGATCTCCGACGTGCCGTTGAAGCGCGTGAGCACCTGCTCGACCCGCGACAGCTCCGCCATGGCGGCGTCGACCGCCCGCTCGGCAAAGGCCTCGTCGCGATGCACGATGCTCACCTCGGCGATCGTCCCCATCACCGGCAAGGTGCGCCTGACGAGTGCGGTGCGCCGGCGCGCGGCCACCGGGACCGCGGCCACCACGAAGGCCCCGATGCCAAGCGCAATGAACTCGCGACGGTCCGGCAGCCTGCGGTCTTTCGACGGGAACGATGTCATCGATGATCTCCAGCATGATGCGACGAACGGTCGCAGGTGCCGAGCGCGCAGCCGCCGCACGATCCGCCGCAGCTGCGGTCCGTCTTCAGGAAGGCCGCCAACGCGAACAGGACCGCGGCCAGCGCGATGCCGATGACGGCGCTCATGCGGTGCTCCCCAGGCCGGCAAAGCCCATGAATGCGAGTGACAGGCAGCTGGCGATGATCAGCACCACCGCCATGCCCCGCGCCACGCGCGGCACGTCGGCGACATCGAGGCGGACGCGGATCGACGCCATCAGCGTGAGCGCCAGCGTCAGCCCGATGCCGGCGCCGACCGCGAACGCGAGCCCCTCGGCAAGGTTGTAGCCCCGGTTGGTCTGGAAGATCGCCAGGCCGAGGATGGCGCAGTTGGTGGTGATCAGCGGCAGGTAGATGCCAAGCTGCCGATAGAGCACCGGACTCCACTTCTTCACCGCCATCTCGACGATCTGCACCAGCGACGCGATCACGATGATGAACGAGATCAGCCGGAGGTACGGCGCCGCCTGCAGGATGAACGTGTTGAGGAACCACGCCGCGAGCGACGTCAGCACCAGCACGAAGATGTTCGCCGCCCCGAGCCGGAGCGCGGTCTCCACGCGACTGGTGACGCCGAAGAACGGGCAGAGCCCGAGGAAGAGCGTGAGCGTGAAGTTGTTGACGATGCTCGCCGAGATCAGGATCCACGCCAGGTCGCCCATCATGCGGCCCTCCGCGCGACGGCGAGGGTGCGCTTGCGGCGCGACTCGGTCCACGTGGCCAGGCCCAGGAGGATGACACCGAGCGTGAGGAATCCACCCGGTGGCAGTACCATGATGACCCAGGGCTCGTAGTGGGCGCCCATCACGCGCACGCCAAGCAACGAGCCGCTGCCGAGGATCTCCCGGATGGCACCCATCAGGAGCAGCACCAGCGTGAAGCCGACGCCCATCCCGACGGCGTCGAAGACCGACCGCTTCACCGTGTTTCGCGAGGCGAACGCCTCCTGCCGCCCGAGGATGATGCAGTTCACCACGATGAGCGCGATGAATGCCCCGAGCGACTTGTGGATCTCGGGCACGGTCGCCTCGAGCACCATGTCGGCAAGGGTCACGAACGTCGCGATGATGAGCACGTACGCCGCGATGCGGACCTCGCCGGGAATGAAGCGCTTGAGACTGGAGACGAGGAAGCTGGAGCAGACGAGCACGAACAGCGTCGCCAGGCCCATCGCCAGGCTGTTGGCCACCGAGTTGGTGACGGCCAGTGTGGGACAGAGCCCGAGCATCTGCACGAGCACCGGGTTCTCCTTCCAGAGCCCCCGCAAGAGGTCGTCGAACGCAGGCGGATCGGGCGCGCGCGGCGGCGGTCCCGCCGGCGGCAACTCCACCGGCTCACGGACGGGGACGGCGGTCATGGTTTCGCTCCCGAGTCATAGGTCGCCAGCAGCGGCGTCCACCGGGCGACGGCGTTGTTGATGATGCGGATGACGGTGCGCGAGGAGATCGTCGCGCCGGTAATGACGTCGACTTCGCTGGGATCCTTCCCCGACTTGCCCTTCACACCCTTGAGGGGAACGACGGCGCCCGGGAACTGTCCACCGAAGGTGGAGTCCTTGCCGATGCGGTCGCCGAGCCCCGGGGTCTCCTTGTCGGCAAGGACCTGCATCGCCAGGAGCGCATGCGATTGCGGGTCGTAGCCGATGATGAGCGACACGAGGTCCTGGAAGCCCGGCTCGGCGGCGGTGATGGCCACTCCCACCCGCCGTCCGCCCTCGCTGAATCCCTCGTACAACTGCTCGACTTTCTTCACATCCACGCCCGCTGGCAGCGGCCTGACGAGTTTTCCGTCCACGAGGAAGAGCGTGTCCCAGGTGGCCGGGTGCTTCAGCACCTCGCCGATCGCCTTCTCCACCGTGGCCGCACGATAGGCTTCGATTGTCGGGGTCGTCCATCGCCAGACGAGCACGATCAGGAGTCCCGCCATTGCTCCGGCGCCGCCGAGCGTGGCGAGGAGCTTCCACGCCGGCACCTTCGCCGGAGCCTGGGCGCCCGCCGGCGCACCGGCCCCCTGCATCCCGTGGTCGTGGCCGCTCATGTCACCACCCGCATGCGCGTGCCGAAGACGCGCGGCTGCGTGAGCCGGTTCAGGAACGGCACCACCGCGTTCATGAGCAGGATGGCGTACATCACGCCCTCGGGCAGCCCGCCCCAGACACGGATGACAACCACCAGCACGCCGATCCCGACGCCGAAGATCCAGCGTCCCCTGTTGGTGACCGGCGAGGTGACCATGTCGGTCGCCATGAAGATGGCGCCGAGCATCAGGCCGCCGGAGAGCAGCATGAACGAGGGATCCGGGAATCGCGCGTTGACGGCGTGCAGGATGCCTGCGAACACGGCGACGGTGAGGAAGATGCTCGCCGGCGTGCGCCAGTTGAGGAACCCGCGCATCGCCAGGTATGCGCCGCAGAGGAGGATCAGCACGGCCGAAGTCTCGCCAAGCGAGCCACCGGTGGTGCCGAAGAACAACGCATGCAGCGCGGTGCCTTTTCCCTCGAACTTCATGAGGCCGAGCGGGGTCGCCGAGGTGATGGCGTCGGCGACGACGGGATGCATGAGCGGGAGCGCAAGATTGTCGCCCCGCAGCGCGAAGAACGCGCCGCCGGCCACGGGCCAGGTGGTGATCGGCACCGGGAACGCCGCCTGGAGGAACGCCCGGCCGATGAGTGCGGGGTTGAAGACGTTCTGCCCGAGGCCGCCGAACATGAGCTTGCCGAACCCGATGCCGAAGGCGCCACCGAGGAACGCCATCCACAGGGGCATTCCCGCGGGCAGGGTGAGGCCCAGCAGCAGCCCGGTGATCAACGCCGAGCCGTCGAGCAATGTCCTTCCCTTGCCGAACGCGCGCTCGGTGAGGAGCGCGCCGGCGGTGGCGGCGGTGATGACCAGCAGCGCGCTGATACCGAAGAACCACCCCGCCGCGACGACGATGGGCACCAGGCTCCCGACCACGTGCCACATGATGCGCGGCGTGCTGTCGGCCGAGCGCAGGTGCGGCGAGGCCGTGACGACGAGGGGCGACGCGCGCTCGCTCATGCGGCCGCCGCCTTCCGCTTGCGAAGGGCCGCCTTGCTCAGCGAGAACAGCTGCGAGAGGGGGATGTTCGAGGGGCAGACGTACGAGCACGACCCGCAGAGCATGCAGTCCATCAGGTGGAGCTCTTCCATCTCCTCGTAGAGCCCGGTGCGCGCGTAGTCGCCGAGCGCCTGCGGGTTCAGGAAGACCGGGCAGGCATCGAGGCACTTGCCGCAGTGGATGCAGGGGTACGATTGCGCCGAACGAACCTCATCACGAGCAAGCACCACCACGCCCGTGGTCCCCTTGGTCACCGGGGCCTCGAGGTTGCCGATGGCCTGCCCCATCATGGGGCCGCCGAGGATGATCTCGGCGGCGTCGTCGGTGATCCCGCCGCACTCCTCGAGCAGGTCGCTGAGCCGGGTGCCGACGGGCACGATCAGGTTGGCCGGCTTGCGAATGCCGCGCCCGGTGACCGTCACGATGCGCTCGATGAGCGGCAGGCCGGTCTCGAAGACCTCGGCAATGGCCGAGACCGACCCGACGTTCTGCACCAGCACGCCCACGCTCACCGGCAACTTCCCCGACGGCACCTCGCGCCCGGTGACGGCGTGGATCAGCATCTTCTCCGCGCCCTGCGGATACTTCACCGTGAGCGGCAGGACGGTGACGTCGAGGTCCTTCGGGAGGGTGTCGCTGAGGGCCTGGATGGCGTCGGGCTTGTTCCGCTCGACGCCGATCACCGTCTTCGTGACGCCGAGCGCATGCATCATGACGCGGATCCCGAAGTGCACCCGCTCGGGATACTCCACCATGGTGCGATGATCGGACGTCAGGTACGGCTCGCACTCGGCGCCGTTGATGATGATCGTGCTGACGGTGAAGTCCTTCGGCGGCGCCAGCTTCACGTGGGTGGGAAAGGCGGCGCCGCCCAGGCCGACGACGCCGGCCTGCTGCACGGCGTGGATCACCTCGTCGGTAGTGAGCCCTTCCCACCGGGGAACCTGCCGCGGGCGCGGCGTCTGCAGCGCGTACCTGTCGACCTTCAGGTGCACCGCGCGCGCCATCGAGCCGTCGATGTGCGGCGCCAGCGTGATGTCGGTGACGCGGCCGGCGGCGGACGCGTGGATGGGAACCGACACCCACCCGTCCGACTCGCCGACCTTGTCACCACGCTCCACGTGGTCCCCCACCTTGACGCACTCGCGCGCCGGCTTCCCCGCGTGCTGCCGCAGCGGCAGCACCAGTTCCTCCGGAAACGGCATCCGGCGGATGGGGAGCGCACTGGTGAGGTCCTTGAGCTCCGGTGGATGGACCCCGTGACGAAAACCGAACCGGCTGAAGAGCATGAAATCAATTGAAGGGCTTCGCGCGCTCGATCCACTTGGCGAGGTCCTTCTCCTTGGGATTGAGCGGCGTGCCCGGATGAATGGCGCCGACTGGACATTTCTCCGCCGCCTGGACCATCTGGGCGAACGTCCCCGCCTTCGGGTCCTTGATGTACGCCTGCTTCTCGGCGTTGTAGGCGAACATCTTGCGGTTGAGGTTCGTGCACTCGTTGCATGTCGTGCAGCGCGCGGACTCGATGTACGCCTCGATGGCGAGATCGTCGTCGGCGGGCGCCGTCGCGGCGGAGGGTGGCGCGGCGGCAGTCGGCGCCGCCGTCACCGGTGTGGCAGAGATGACGCCCGTACCGTTCGCACTCGGGGCCGCTCCAGAGGCTAGCGCGTCGCTTGTGGCAGGCGCACTCGATACGGACGCCAAAGTCGTTGGCGCCGGCAGCGGCCCATCGGCCGTGCCCTGTGCAATGCTCGTCAACAGTTCGCCTATCGCGTGGGGACCACCGGCGCTGCGCAGCAGCCCCTCGGCCAGTCGCCGTGCGATGAGCGGCGGATAGCTCGCCTTGAGCTGCGCCAGGCGCGACTCGAACTCGGTGCGCAGCGTCTCGGCCTTCTGCTCGAACTCGGTCTCCATGTCGGCAAGGGCCTGGTCGCGCACCGACGGCGACACCTCGAGGCCCGCCATCTGCCGCAGCTGCGACCAGAAGGCGAGGCGCTCGGCGGCCAGGTGCACGATTTCCTCCGTCACCGACAGGCGGCGCAGGTGCTTGTCGCCGGCAACCGCCCAGATGAACGGGGACTTGTCTTCCCGGTCCTCTGGAGCGAGCTGGAGATACTCCGCGAAGGACACCTGGTCGTCGGTCCAGTCCTTCTTCGGTATCTCGCGGAAATGCTTCTTGAACCGCCCCTCGGTGGCGGCCCAGTCGGCGATCGTCAGCGGCAGCTCCATCGACTGCGGCGCGTCGTCGTCGTCCAGGTACGCCAGGGCGTACGTCGGCCAGACCTCGTCGAGCCCCGGATTTCCGTCGAGGCTGAGGCAGTCCGACACGAATGGTCCTGCATCCGGGTCGTAGGTCAGGAAGGGGAAGGCACGGCTCTCGACGGCCAGGCGCGCGGCATGCTGCGCCCAGTCATCGGCGAGCCCGTGCTCCACGGGACATGGCGTGTAGATGTTGAACAGCGCGGGCCGCCGCTTGGAGAGGCCTCGCAGGACGCCGCCGATCAGGTGCGACGCGGATGCCTGCGACGACTGGTGCACGTAGACGCCGCGGTGCGCCATGGCGATCAGTGCGAGCTCCTTCCGGACCTCGACCTTGCCGTGCTGCGCGGCACCCCACGCCGACATGTCGGCGACCTGTCCGGTGTAGCCGCTGGTGCAGGCCTGGCCACCGGTATTCGAGTACACCTGGGTGTCGAGCACCACGACGCGAATCGGCTTGCCCGAGGCCATCAGCCGCGAGAGGTTCTGGAAGCCGATGTCGAGCATGGCGCCGTCGCCGCCCATGGCCACGATCGGCGGACAGAGCTCGAACTCCTCGTCGGTGAACTGCTGCCAGTCGAAGTTGGAGAATTCCTTCTCGTCCCGCTCGGCATCGTAGTCGTCCGCGAGCAGTTTTTCCGCGCGGCGCACGGCGATGAAGCCGTCCGCCATCTTCCGCATGTGCCCCTCGAAGACGCCGATGGCGATCGACGGGGCATCCTGGAAGAGGTGGTTCACCCACGGGAAGGGATACGGATTGTAGGGGTACGTGCTCCCCCAGACCGACGAGCAGCCGGTGCTGTTGCTCATGCCGAGCCGAGCGCGCCCCTTGCCGCCCGGCCCCTCCACGTAGCGCCAGCGCAGGTCGCGCAGCTCCTCCAGGTTCTTCGTCAGGACCGCCAGCCGGCGGCTCTTTGTCGCGTCCACGGGAACGCCGACGACGCCGGCGCCCGCCTTCCCCGCCTTGGAGAGATCCGCGTCCGACGCGAGCAGCTCACGCGCGGTGGAATCGAGGCGCGCGATGAGGTCGTCGAGGTGGGCCACGTGCTTCTCGACCCGCGGGCCCATCATGCCCTGAATGGCCGACGTGATCAGGTGCACCGAGGTCTTTTCACCGCACCCCATGCACGCCCCGTCGCCGCCTACCATCGAACGGTAGGTCTCCTTCTTGAGCAGCAGCGAGGACAGGACGCCGATGCCCTCGTCCACGTTGGAGACGTTGATGTATCGATCAGCGGTGTCGGGCAGGTGCTTCCAGAAGTCCCAGGTGGTGCGGAGACGCTCCAGAATCGGTGCTTCCTGCTTGACCGAGACCAGCGCGCCGTCGGGGCAGACCGCCACGCAGAGGTTGCATCCCTTGCACGCCTCGGGATTGACAGTGATCGACAGCAACCCGCCGGTGCCCTTCTGCTTCGACTCCGGCAGGTCGTAGAACGGCTTGGTGCGCGCGAATCGCATCTCGTCGATGAGCGCATGCACCGGCTTGAACTCGCCGTCGGTGGCCGCCTTGCGCTCGTCGTCCCACCCGAGCTTGGCCGACACGGCGTCATAGGCGCGGCCGACGGACTCGCCGAACGCAAGCTTCGGTTCGGCGTCGAGCAGCTTGCGGGCTTCCTTGGCGAGCGGCTTGAGGAGCGGACGCATCCGCTCCACCGGATGTCCGTGGGCGGCGGTGTCGATCGCGGCGCCGAGGACGTCCTCGATGTTGTTGACGAGGCCGGGAATCGCGGCGTCGGGGCACTGCGTCCAGCACTGGGCGCAGCCGGTGCAGTTCTCGGCGATGAAATCCGGGACCTCGAGCCGGACGCCGCTCATGTCGCGGACGGCGCCGGTGGCGGCCGGGATCGCGCTGATGGCGGCAAATGGATCGGCGATGCCGTCCTGCGAGAGCTGGCACAGCGAGCAGACCTGTTCCCAGAAGCGTCCCGGGTTGCCAATGCCCTGCTCGGCATCGGGAACGTCCATCAGGTCCGGGATGGCGGGTACCTCGCCGACTTCGTCGCCTGACGCCGGCAGATCGATCGTCTCGACGGCGCGTACCTCGTCGAACCCGCGGCGGATGACGCGCAGGTTGTCGTCGACGACGCGGGTGCCCCGGTGCCCGAACTTCTTCTTCAGCTGCTTGCCGATGCCCTCGAAGAGGGACTTCTCGTTTCCGCCCTCCTGCTCGACGACGGGCGACATGCGGAAGAACGCCCCCATGAACGCCGTCCCCTGCATGCGATAGCGCAGGTCGGCATCGGAGGCCTCGCTGGCGGCGATCTTGAAGGCGTCGAGGACGAAGAAGCGGATCTTCCGGCGACGGATCTCCTGGCGGACGCGCGTCGGGAGCGCGGCCCACTGGGCCTCGGGCTCGAGGTCGCTCTGCAGGATGAAGACGCCGCCGTCCGACAGCCCCGCCAGCGGATCGGAATGACGGAAGACGTTGGGGTCGGGAGAGAGCACCACGTTCACGTGCTTCAACTCGCCGTTCAGCCGGATCGGATCGTGCGCCAGCGTGGCGTAGAACGTGGTCGGCTGTCCCTTCTTCTCCGAGCCATACTTCGGGTTCGCCTTGACGAACATCCCGAACAGCTCGAACGCGGTCATCGCGAGGTTCTTCCCCATCGTGATCGCACCCCACCCGCCCACCGAATGGATGCGGATGGAGACCGCTCCCTTGGGCAGCAGGTTCACGTCCGCCGCCGGGGGCAGCGCAAGGTGCTCCAGATTGGGGTACGCCTGCAGCAGCTCCTCCTGCCAGATCTGGAGCTTGGGCAGCCGCGTTCCCTTCCGGATGAAGTCGATGCCGAGGTAGAACTGGCGCCGCCGGGCACCGCCGGGGAGCATGTTGTCCACCGAGGCGATGATGTCGTTCGGCTGCAGGTCGCGGCTGCCGAGTCCGAAGCATCCCGAGTAGAACTCGGGGATGTCGTCAGGCGCCACGCTCGTGAGGCCGGGGTGCGGCACCCTGCCGCCGCGCGGCATGCGGGAGTTCTCGAGGCCCTTCGACATCGCGGCGCGGATCTCGCGCAGCAGCGGCGCGTCGACCGCCAGCGGCTGGTCGGTGCGCTCGAGGACCACGACGCCCTTGCGACCGCGCAGCAGACGCGTGATGTGGTCGGACGGGAACGGGCGAAACATCGTCAGGTTGAGCACGCCCACCCGCAGCTTGCGCTCGTCGCGCAGGAAGTCGACGACCGCCTCGGCATTCGCCACCACCGAGCCCTGTCCCACGATGACGTACTCGGCGTCGTCGATGCGGTATCCGGAGGCCCGTGCATACTGCCGGCCGGTGAGCGCGGCAAACTCGGCCAGCGCCTTGTCGGTGAGCTCGACGATGTGGTCGAAATAGAACGGCCGCTGGGCGGCGACGCCCTGCGCGTAGCTGTCCTGGTTCTGGACCACGCCAAGCATCGCCGGGTTGTCGAGGTCGAACATCTCGGGAATGCGGCGGCGCTTCTCGCCGAAGACGAGGCGCTGCGACGGGGTCGGCGACTCGATGAGGTCCGCAGGGCTCCCGAGGAACTCGTACACGAGGTCGCGCTCGGGGAGGCGCATCGACTCGATCACGTGGCTCGTGAGGAAGCCATCCTGGGCCACGATGCCGGGGTTGAGCGACATCTCGGCAACCCGGTGCGCGATCAGGTTCAGGTCTGCCGATTCCTGCACGTCCTTGGCGAAGAACTGGAAGAACCCGGTGTCGTCAACGGCGTGATAGTCGTCGTGCCCGGCGTGCACGTTGAGGGCGTGCTTGGTGAGGGCGCGGGCGGCGATGTTGAGCACGTAGGTGAGGCGCTTCCCCACGGCGGGGTAGAGCGACTCGTGCATGTAGACGATGCCCTGCCCGCTGGAGAAGTTGGTCGCGCGGAGCCCCGTCATCGACATGCCGGCGGTGACTGCCGCGGCGGCGTGCTCACCCTCGGGCTCGAAGAACAGCAGGCGGCGCCCGAAGACGTTCTTCTTTCCCTCGGCGACGGCAACCGCCCATCCCTCGCCCATCTGCGTCGATGGCGTGATCGGGTAGGCACCCGCGGCCTCGCTGGCGGCGGTCTCCATCTCCACCACGGCCTGCGACCCGTCCATGGCGGCAACGACGCCGGGATAGCGCGGAGCCTCCCGCGCATCATCCTTCGACTTGCCAGGCCAGAGCTTCATGTCCGCGCACTCCCCGCGAGGCTCGCCACGCGTTTGAATTGAGACCCTTCCAGCCACACGATCGCCCCGGTGGGGCAGCGCGACACGGCCTTCGGGTCTTCCTTGTCGATGAGGGCGTAGTCGACCACGGCCACGCCGCTCGCCACGCTGATGAGGCCCGACGCGGCATCCTGCACGCACTTGCCGCAGGCGGTGCACGCCACCGAGCACAGTTGCGTCACGTCGTCGCCGGAGACGAGGTTCCGGCACTGAACCACCAGGTGGTCGTTCAGGGCCTCGATCACGAACAGGTCCTTGGGGCAGGCGGTGACGCAATCGCCGCAGGCGGTGCACTTCACGGGATCGACCACCGGCAGGCCGGCCTCGTTCATCGTGATCGCGCCGAAGTCGCACGCCTGCTCGCAATCGGCGAGGCCGAGACAGCCCCAGGTGCATCCCTTGCCGCCGCCGGCCACCGAGGCCGCCGCGGCGCACGACGGCAGGCCGCGATACTCCGCCTGCTGGATGGCGACGTCGGTGCCACCCGCACAGAGGAGCCGCGCCACCCGCCTCACCGCGGTGCCGGCGTCCACGCCGAGGTAGCCCGCCACCGCGGCGATGCCGGCCTCGTCCATCACGGTGCACTGTGCCGGCTGGATGACCCCCGCCACTGCCTGCTCGGCGAACGCCCGGCAGCCCGGGAGCCCGCAGGCGCCACAGTTGTTGTTAGGCAGCAGGTTGGCGACGGCATCGATGCGGGGATCCTCCCACACCGACAGCCGGGCGTGGGCGAGCGCGATGAACGCGCCGAACACCAGCCCGACACCGCCAAGGATGAGCACCGAGAGGAGGATCATCGCGGCACGCGCTCAGGCAACGCCGCCCAGGTCGGCCTGGGACAGCAACCACGAGGCCAGCTGGTCCACCGCATTCCCACCGCGCGCCTGGGGCGCCGACGAGGGCAGCGGGGCGCCGAGCGGTGCCGCCGCCAGCGACTCCAGCTGGCGAAGGTCCTCCTGCATCTGCCAGACGCTGCCGGTGCCGATTGCCTTGCGCGGCGCCTCCGGCACGTGCTGCACGGACAGCCGCTGCCAGGGCTCCAGCCCGCCTGCGGGGTCGTGCAGGAAGCGCGCGGCCGACTCGGCGACGAACGCGGCGATCGCCGGCCCGCCAGCCGAGGCGACGCGGTCGAGCCCGGTGCCGTCCACCGTCTGCAGCACCAGCGTGCCGGGCGTAATGAGCCGCACCAGCGCAGCCGGCGGGCACTCGCCCTCCACGACGAGCACGATCTTCTCGCGGCCGTCGAGGTACTCCGAGAGCGGTCCGACCTGCAGTGCCGTGCCGCGCACGGTGACCACGAGCGGTGGCGCGAAGCGCCGTTCGGCCCGCGTCCATGCGTCGTAGGTGCGCGAGGTGAGCAGGTGGCCGTGCTCGGCCTCGACCCAGGCGCCGCTGCGGAGGAGGTCGACGGCCATGGCGGCGCCGAAGCCGCGGCCGGCGGTGCCCAGCGCCGACGCAATCGCGGTACCCAGCGAGGCGCCGGCGGGAACGTCGACCACGAACAGCTCGTCGCCGCGGCGCAGCACGTCGCGCAACGTCTCGAGCGCCGTCGTCAGGCGGGCGCGGACGCTTTCGGGCAGCGGATCGCGGGCTGCGAAGATGGCGTCGAAGCGCGCGGCATCGAGCCGACCGGCGGCGAAGGCGCCCAGTTCGGCCTCGGCGCGCGCCGTCCGCTCGTCGGCCCCGGCGGCGTGCTCGACGAGGAACGTCTCGGCCTGGTCGGCCGCGCCGGTGAGCGCGGCGCGGAAGTCAGCGATCGGGCGCGCCAGCGCCGCGAGCGCCAGGGCGACGCGAGGATCAGACGGCATAGCGATCGAACTCCGCGTTGAGCAGGGCGATGCGTTCCTGCGCCGTTTTCGGGGGGACGCGCCGGACATCCTCGTAACAGAGGCGCGTGGAATCCCGGTAGAAGACGCCAAGGCGGATCGGGTCGTGGTCCTCGGCGAGCTGTCGGGCCTCGGCGAGGTCGGCCGGATCGTGCCGGCGGTGCTGCTTGTAGATGCCCTCGATTTCGGGCACGGTGACGCCGTCGTCGTGCACCAGCAGCTCGACGAGCGCCGGCTTGCGGACAGCCTCGGCGTAGATGCCCGGGGTGAAGATGGGGCACCGCTGCAGGATGCGCACGAAGGAGAGCCCCTGGTGGCGATACGCCGCCCGCAGCGTGGCGTAGAGGTGCGCCGGCACGAACTCCGCCGTCTGCGCCACGAACGACGCGTTGGTCACACCTAACGACACGGTGAGCGGGTTCAGCGACGGGAGGTACGATCCGCGCGGCTGGGTGTTCGAGACGAGCCCCTGCGGCGTGGTGGGGGAGGTCTGGTTCTTGGTGAGCCCGTAGATGCCGTTGTCGAGCAGCATCACGGTGAGGTTGGGGTTGTAGCGCAGCGCGTGCACCCAGTGCGCGGCGCCGATCGACGTGCAGTCGCCGTCGCCCATGACCACGAAGACGTCGAGGTCCGGACGGAGCAGCTTGATGCCGGTGGCGACCGGGAGGGCGCGCCCGTGGATGCCGTGGAAGCCGTAGGTCTTGAGGTAGTGCGGGAAGCGGCTCGAGCACCCGATGCCGGAGACGAACATCGTCGACTCCGGGCGGAGCTGTTCGGCCGCGAGGAGCTTCTCGACAGCGGTGAGCACCGAGTGGTCGCCGCACCCCGGGCACCAGCGGGCGCGGGCGCCCTCGTAGTCGCTCAGTTCGAAGACGCGGTCGTCATCCTCGGGGGCGAGGACGAGACCGCAGGCGGCGTCGCTCATGCTTCCTCCCGGCGCGGCATTGCGGCGCGGATTGCGTTCAGGATCAAACCCGGGCGGAGCGGCTCACCCGGCACGCGGGTCCAGCAGTCCACGTCCACCAGGGTGGCGGCGCGCAGCAGCCAGGCGAGCTGGCCGCGGCGACGGTTCTCGGGAGTGATGTACGGATCGGTGGGCTCGTCGCTGTAGTTGATCTCGACGGTCATGACCCGCCGGAACTTCGCGAAGATCTCCGTGAGTCCCGGCTCCATCGGGGAGAGGAACCGCAGGTGCGTCGACGAGACCTTGAGCCCGTCGGCGCGGGCGCGGTCCACGGCTTCCTCGATGGCACCCCTGGTGCTGCCCCATCCCACGATCAACAGGTCACCGCTGTCGTCGCCGTACACGGGCGGCGGCTCGAGCATCGACTGCAGCACCGCGAGCTTCCGGCTGCGCATGGCCGAACTCTTCTGGTGCACGCCGGCGCTGTAGGCCACCTTGCTGCCCTCGTCGTGCGAGAGGCCCGTCAGGGTGTGCATCCCGCCGGGCTGGCCGGGGATCCAGCGACGCGACAGGCCGGTCTTGTCGTTCCAGCTGTACGGCTTGGTGCCGGCCGGCACCGGCCCGAAGTCGACCGGGGCCGCCTGCCATCGCGCGTCGAGCGCGGGCCGTGGGAACGGCTGCACGCCGGTGGCAAGGTTGGCGTCCGAGAGCACCATGACGACCGTGCGGAAGGCCTCGGCGAGCCGTCGCGCGGTGACCATGACGTGAAAGCATTCCTCGATCGTGGCCGGCGCGAGCACGATGCGGGGGGCGTCACCCGGCTGCGCGTACAGCGCGGCGAGGAGGTCCGACTGCTCCACCTTGGTGGGAAGACCGGTGCTCGGTCCGCCGCGCTGGACGTCGACGACGACCAGCGGGATCTCGGTCATGATCGCGAGGCCGATGAACTCGGTCTTGAGCGCCAGTCCCGGACCCGACGTCACCGTGAACGCCACCTTCCCCGCGTACGAGGCGCCGATTGCGAAGCCAACCGCGGCGATCTCGTCCTCCGCCTGGTGCACCACCCCGCCGAACTTCTCGAAGGCCTCGGCGAGGTAGTGCGACACCGAGGTGGCCGGCGTGATCGGGTACATCGCGCAGAGCTCCATGCCCGACGCGATGGCGCCCATGCCGATGGCCTCGTTGCCGTTCATCACGAGCATCGGCTTGTCGCTCGGCGCCGGCGGGACCTCGATGCGGAAGTCGACGTGCGCTGCCGCCCACTCGTAGCCCAGGTCGACCAGGGCGACGTTCCGCTTGTAGACGTCCTCGGACTTCTTGCGGAAGGCGTAGGCGATCTGCTCGTAGACGCGCTCGCGGTCGCGGTCGTAGATCCACGTGAGCATCCCGAGCACGAACATGTTCTTGCCCTTGCGCGGGTTGTCCACGATCGTCAGGCACTGCTCTTCCATGGGGACCGGGATGATGCGATAGCGGTGCGTCGCGAGCTCGTCCATCACCGCCGTCCAGGCCGCCCGGATCGCCTCGTCCTCGTGCGTCGCCCAGCGGTCCTCGATGAACAGCGTCGCATCCTCGGCGAGCGCGCCGAGCCGATGGCGCGCCAGGAGGACCTGTTCATTGAAGGCCATGACGAGGTTGGATTCGTCGCCCCAGTTGGTGACCGCGCCGGAGCCGATCCTGATGCGGTTGCCGCTGGCCCCTTCGGGGACCCGCGGCGGGGGCTGGATCTCGGCCGGGATGATCTCGACCGTCCACACGCCATTGCCCATCTTGGCGGAGACGGCGGCGAAGATCTGGCCGCACTTCTGTGCTCCCTCACCCGAGTCGGAAACGATCTCGACCGTGTGCTCGGGGAGTCGCCGCACCAGGGGCGTCGCCACGGCGACGCCGGCAGCATCAGATACCACGGAGTCCGAAAGCGTCACAACGCGTCGCCCCCTCGCATGGGGTACGCCAATGGGGGCACGCGTCCGCCCAGTGGAAGCGGCCTTCCCACCGGCGTGCTGTCGTATTCGATCGGTGGGCGTTCGGCGCCGTCTTTGGCGCCCCCGTTTCCACCACTGTTGGATCGAAGAGTCATCCCCCTACAAGGGGCGGTCTGTCAGGGAGTTGCCTATGCACTGCCGGGGTTCGTCGGGCAGATCCCCCACAGGGACGTGGACGCCTGTGAGAGCCGCCTAACGTCGTGCGCGCCATCACCATGCGTCCCACGAAGCAGCCGCGGCAGCCCGCGCGCGTTCGGGGAGCACCCGACACCGGGTCGGCTGAACCCCGGCATCCCCGCCACCGGGGTCATTCCAAGTTCGCGCGCCAGGACCGGACGCTTCCGCCACTCCTCTCAACCCCTCGTATGCGCGCCCAGCCGCACCGCCCGCTGCCCTCCTCCCTGCCGACCCGCGGTTCCCCGGGGTATCCCCGCGCCGCGCGACCCGCGGTCCGGCGCGGGCTCCTGACCGCGGCGGTGCTCTCGCTGGCCCTGCCGGGCGTGGCCCGGGCCGCGGAGACGGGCATCGCCTCCACCACGGACCCGGTGTCGCAGGGCATCGTGGCGGTGATCCTCGTGAGCGTGTTCGTGCTGCTGTCGCTCGAGGCCGCGCACCGCGTGGTCGTCGTCCTCGGCGCGGTGGCGGTGCTGTGGGTGGTGACGTACTTCACGCCATTCCACCTGCTGTCGTTCGAGGGCACGATCGAGGCGCTGGACATCAACGTCCTGGTGCTGCTGGCGTCGATGATGGCGGTCGTGGGCGTGCTCAAGACGACGGGCGTCTTCGAGTGGGCGGTGGCCGGCCTGATGCGGCGCGCGCGCGGGCAACCGCTGGTGGTCATGACGCTCATTGCCTGGTTCACGGCCATCGCGTCGGCGTTCCTCGACAACGTCACCACGGTGATCTTCGTGACGCCAATGGCGCTCGGCATCGCCCGCCGGATGAAGATCCGTCCCGAGGTGTTGCTGCTCCCGATGGTGATGGCCTCGAACATCGGCGGCACGGCGACGCTGATCGGCGACCCGCCGAACATCATGATCGGCTCCGGGGCGCACCTGTCGTTCAATGACTTCCTGCAGGACCTGTCGGTGCCGTGCGCGATCATGATCTTCTGGCTGCTGTTCTACAGTCGCCGGTACTTCCGCGCCGAGGTGCGCGACGTGCGGGTGGCCCCGGGGGCCGCGGACGTGGCCGTTCCCGAGCTGACCAACCCGCACCTGGCCCGCTGGATGCTCTTCATCTGCCTTGGCATCCTCGCCGGCTTCCTCACGCACCACCTCACCGGCATGCCGCCAGCGGTGCCCGCCACTGTCGGCGCCGCGGCAGCGCTGATCGTCCAGGACCGGCTGTACCTGCGCACCCACCGCCCGTCGGCCAGCGAGCGCGTTCACGGCATCCTCACGATCACCGAGAAGGACATCGAGTGGCCGACGCTGTCGTTCTTCGGCTTCCTCTTCATCATCGTGGGCGCCGCGGTGCACACGGGGCTCATCGGCACGGTGGCGCGCGGGCTGCAATGGACGATCGCCTCCGGCGGGAGCGCCCTCGGCCTGTCGTCGCAAGGGACGTTGCTGTTCGCCGCACTGCTGATCTGCTGGGTGAGCGGCTTCTTTTCCGCGATCATCGACAACATCCCGTTCGTGGCGGTCTCGATCCCGATCGTGGCGCAGCTGGCGACGACCCTGCACGGCGACCCGCTGGCCCTCTGGTGGGGGCTTTCGTTAGGTGCGTGCCTTGGCGGCAACGGCACGGCCATCGGGGCGTCGGCCAACGTGACGACCATCGGACTCGCCGAGCGCGAAGGGGTGCGAATCAGCTTCGGTGCCTTCACCCGCTTCGGCGCGACGGTCGCCGCCGGCACCCTGGTCATCGCCTCGATCTTCCTCACGCTGTTCGTGCATCTCGGCAAGCTGGGCGCGCTGTTCACCCTGGCCGGCGTGCTGGCGCTGCTGCTGGTGGCCGAGAGGATCCGGGCGCGCCGGCCGAGTCCCGCCTGGGCCTGAAATCCGGCGCCGTCCGGCGCCCGCGCACCGCCGGTTGGGATCGGTGCGCGGAGGCGTGCAGGCGCCTAATGTTGGCGTATGCCGCTGATACCTCCTGCCCTCGTCCTGGCGCTGCTCCGGCCGCTGCTCGCGCTCCAGGAGGGAGCGCTGCCGTCGCTGGCGCCCACGACCGACGTCGTCTCCAAGAGCATCGTCGGGGTGATCCTGGTCGCCGTCTTCGCGCTGCTGGCGCTGGAGGCGGCCCACCGCGTGCTCATCGTCCTCGGGGCGGTGGCCATCCTGTGGCTCGTCACCTACTTCACGCCCTACCACCTGATGACGTTCGAGGCGACGGCCCAGGCCCTCGACATGAACGTGCTGGTGCTGCTGGCGGCGATGATGGCGGTGGTGGGCGTGCTCAAGACCACCGGCGTCTTCGAGTGGGCGGTGGCCAAGCTCCTGCGGCGGGCGGGCGGCCAGCCGCTCGTCGTGATGGGACTGGTGGCGTGGTTCACCGCGATTGCGTCGGCGTTCCTCGACAACGTCACCACGGTGATCTTCGTGACGCCGATGGTCATGGGGATCGCGCGGCGCCTCAAGATCCGGCCGGAGGCGCTGCTGCTGCCGATGGTGATGGCGTCGAACATCGGCGGCACCGCCACCCTGATCGGTGACCCGCCGAACATCATGATCGGGTCGGGTGCGCACCTGAGCTTCAACGACTTCATGGAAGACCTCACGGTGCCCTGCATCATGATGGTCTTCTGGCTCCTGACCTACAGCCGGCGCTTCTTTCGCGACGACTTCCTCCACACTGCCGCGCAGGCCGCCGAGGCGGGCGAGGTGCAGGTGCCGGAGCTGGCCAATCCCCTCCTCGCCCGCTGGATGGCGGTCATCTGCGGCTTCATCCTGCTGGGCTTCCTGACGCACCACATGACCGGCATGGCGGCCGCGGTGCCGGCCACCATCGGCGCGGCCGCGGCCCTGGTGGCGCAGGACCGCATCTACCTGCGGAAGCACCGGCCGACCTCGGGCGAGCGCATCCACGGTATCCTCACGGTCACCGAGAAGGACATCGAGTGGCCGACGCTCTCGTTCTTCGGGTTCCTGTTCATCATCGTCGGCGCCGCCGTGAACACCGGGCTGATCACGACGATCGCCCACGGGCTGCAATGGGCGATCGCGTCGGGCGGCAGCGCCATGGGGCTCTCCCCGCAGGGGACGCTGCTGTTCGCCGCCATCCTGATCTGCTGGGCCAGCGGGTTCTTCTCGGCGATCATCGACAACATCCCGTTCGTGGCGGTGTCGATCCCGATCGTGGCACAGCTCGCCGGCACGCTGCAGGGCGACTCGATGGCGCTCTGGTGGGGACTGTCGTTAGGTGCGTGCCTGGGCGGCAACGGCTCCCTCATCGGCGCGTCGGCCAACGTGACGGCGGTCGGCCTGGCGGAACGCGAGGGCCTGCACATCACCTTTGGCGCGTTCACCCGCTTCGGGGCCACGGTGGCGGCGGGAACGCTGGTGCTGGCGTCGATCTACCTGGCGCTCTTCGTGCACCTGGGCAAGGTCGGCTCACTGGTGGCCGGACTCGTCGCGGTGGGAATCGTGGGCGCGATCCGGTGGGTGCGCGGACGGTCCCCGCGCCTGGAGCCGGCCTGACCCGGCGACAATTCGCGCCGCATCGCGCGGCTGTCGCCGCGCGCGACCCCGGTCAGGGCGCCCCTTCGCGCTCCTGCACCCCGCGCACGGCACCGCCGATCATCCGGTTGACCGCCGCCAGCGACACGCCACCCGGGTCCCGCGCCGGGATGGTGGCGAAGCCGATCGCCGACGCCTTGGGATAGCGGCGGAAGATCTGCTCGAAGAGCGACGCCAGCTCGCGGCTCGAGGGACCGCCAGGCACCTTGTTGCCGTGTCCGGGCACCTCGGCCGGATCGAGCACGTCCATGTCGATGTGCACGTAGATCTTGTCGACCTGACGGCTGAGGCGATCGAGTTGTGCGAAGACGGCCGGCGTGGCATGGCGCAGGTCATCCACGCTGAGCTGCTCGATGAACGAGCCGTCGAGGATCGACTGCTCGAGGGGATCGACGAGGCGTACGCCGCCCATCACGACATTGCGGTCGGAGAGCGGCGGATCGAGGGTGGCGTCCACACGCATGCGCCAGAGCGCCCGGCCGGTGGCGACCGCGACCGGCATGCCGCCGAGCGAGCCGCTGCGCGTCGTCTCCGGGGTGTTGATGTCCGGATGGGCGTCGAGCCACAGCATGCCCACGCGGATCGCCTCCGGCGTCGGGCCGGAGTGCTGGAGCCCGGCCACCAGGCCCGGCATCGACGGACAGGTGGCGAGCAATCCGACAGTGAACCAGCCATCGCGCTCGTTCCGCTCGACGATGCCGGCGAAATGCCCGAGGGCCATGCCGAGTCGCTTCCATCCGCCGTACTCGGTGTTCTCGGCGGGCGTGAGCGCGGCGGAGTCGACGCGCACCATCGCCCCCATGCGCGCCAGGGTGTCGCGAATGCCACCATTGGCCATGGTGGCGGGGCCCGGCGACGTCCCGTCAGGCAGGAACGGCTGGCGCGCGAGAGCCACCCGCACCTTGCCGTCGGCTCCCGAATAGCGGCGCTGCGCACCGGCCGTCGTGGCGTTGCCCACGACGACGACGGCAAAGATCAGCGAAACGTATCGCATGCCGGCGCTCCTGTGGCGATGGACTGGTGGTGACGACGGCGGCGAGCGCCGGCGCGGCGCTCAGCCCTCGAGTGTGGCGTCGAGCGTGATCTTCGTGTTCAGCAGCCGGGAGATCGGGCACCCCGCCTTGGCATCCGCGGCCGCGGCCTGGAACGCCTCGGCGGTCATGCCGGGAACCCGCGCCGACGTCACCAGGTGCACCGCCGTCACGGTGAATCCGGGTTCGAGCTTCTCCAGCGTAACCCGGGCCGTCGTCGCAATGCGCTCCGGCTTGTGGCCGGCCTTCACGATCTGGCCGGACAGCGCCATGGAGAAGCAGCCAGCGTGCGCGGCGCCGACAAGCTCCTCGGGATTCGATCCGGGCGTGTTTTCGAACCGTGTGACGAACGAATACGCAGCGTCGCGCAGCACCCCGCTCTGCGTGCTCATCGTGCCGGTGCCGCTTCTCAGGTCCCCGTTCCAGACTGCCGATGCCGTGCGCTCCAAGGTCGTCCTCCTGGTGAACCGGTGACGGGACGGCTCGATCCCGAGCCGGTTCCCATGCGCCAGTATAACCGGCACCACGCCGCCGTGCACTGCGGCCCGGGCCCGGCGGTGGACCAGCCGATGTGAGCAACTGCAGGGTCCGCTCGACGCGATGAGTCGCTACGAGCCGCGCAGCGCGCTCGATTTCCTGAGGGCCGAGGCGTTCGCGATGGCCGGACCGCCGGACAGCGCCTCGTTGTACGCCGAGCGCGTTCGCGCCGCATGGGGCGATGCGGACGTGAACGTGGTCGCCTGCCTGGCTGCCTTCATGCCCGATGCGGCTCCGGCCGTCGTCCGTAGCGCTGCGTTGCGTAGCCCACGATGAGACCGACCAGCGAGCCCGGAATCAGGATCTCCCAGAAGTAGCGCTGTCCGGTGGTCGGGTCCGTGCCCAGCGCGAACGGCAGCGCGAAGAGGGCACCGACGACGAGGCCGAACAGCACTCCCGCGGCCAGGTTGTTCACCTTGCGTGCAAACCAGCCGATGAGCAGGCCGGCCACCAGGCCCTTGCCCATCGAACCGATCACGATGCCGACGATCTCCGGTGCCACCTCGGGTGCGGACACGAGCGCCGACAGTCCGTCGAAGACGCCAAGGACGCCACCGGCAACGAGGCCAAGCACGGGCTTGTTCATCAGGTCCTCCTGAGGATGTCGCCCGCCCTGGTGGCGGGCCTCGTGATCTCATTAGGCGTGTCGCCGCGATTCCATTAGATGCCGCGCCAGAGCAGGATCGCCACGCGCACGATGGCGTACGTGAGCAGGAGCAGGATGGCCGTCTGGTGTCGACGGAAGAGCCGGGCCGCGCGCTCCGGCAGCGTCTCACGATGTGCGGCGACCGCCTCGCCGTCGAGCCATCGCCGAACGTCCGCGGCGAGCGCGTCGGCACCGGGGTAGCGCGCCGGAGCGCTCGATGCCGTCGCCCGCGCCACGATGCTCCTGAGCGGACGGGGCGTCGGCGCATCCGCCGTCGCCAGCAATCCGCCGAGAATCACGCCGAGCGCGAAGACATCCGCCCGCTGGTCGGCGCTCGCGCCGAGTCCCGCCGCCTGCTCCGGCGCCATGAAGCCTGGCGTCCCGACGATCGTCCCCTCGGCGGTGACGGCGAGCGGCGACGCCGCACCGCGCGACGGGTGCGACGCCTCGTCAGGCACCGGCGGCGCCGGCGGCGCCGCGCGGCATCCGACAGCACCCGGGCCACGCCCCAGTCGAGCACAAGGACCTCGCCGAACGGGCCGATCATGATGTTGCCGGGCTTGAGGTCCCTGTGGATGACGCCCTGCGCGTGTGCGAACGCGACTGCGTCGCAGAGCCGGAGAAAGACGCGGAGCAGTTCGCCGCGCGTGGGGCCGTCGCGCGAGTACTCATCGAGCCGGCGCCCCCGGACCAGTCGCATCACGTAGTAGAGTCGCCCATCGTCCAGGGCGCCGACGTCGTGCACCGGCACGATTCCCGGATGCTCGAGCCGCGCCAGGACGCGCGCCTCCCGCTCCAGGCGCTCCGCCATGCCGGGCGCGGCGGCAAGCGGCAGGACCTTCAGTGCGACGTCGCGGCCGAGCGAGGTGTCGACGGCGCGATAGACCTCGCCCATGCCCCCTCGCGCGATCAGCTCGTGAACGACGTATCGATCGCCCGGGGTGGCGGGACGTCCCACGATCGTTCGCAGCTGTTCGACGGCGCGATCGTCGAGCGGCGTCATCGCGGGCCGCCGAGCAGGGCGCGCACGTCCTCGCGGTATTCCTCGTCGCTCGCCGACAACTCGCGCAGGGCGTCGAGCACCTGTCGCCGGAACCGCGACCGCGCCCAGTGGAGGAAGTTGGTGACCTGGGTGGCCGGCAACGCGAATTGCGCCGCCACGTCGGCATACGTCGGTTGCCCATCGCCCTCGGCGCCGGCCACGTCGTAGGCCACGAAGACGTCGAAGGCGACGGTCCGTCCCGCCGCCTCGCATTCCGCCCGCAGTCGGTCGAGCGCGAGCGTGAGGATGCTGCGGCGCCACTCGCGCTCGAACAGCGCGTCGAGCGCGTCGTCGCCGGGCACATCGTGGGCGTCGTCGATCGGGACGTGTGGTGCGCCACCGCCGCGCTTCAGTCGCTGCGCCGCCTCGTGCTGCGTGGCGGCGAAGGCGACCAGACACGCACGCAGGAACGTGCGGAAGCGGGCGCGGCCCGGGTCGTAGCGGTGCAGCCATCCCTTGGCCAGCGCCTCGGCGAAGAACTCCTGGGTGAGGTCCTCGGCGTCCGGGGGCTCCAGACCCCAGCGACGTTGCACCAGCGCCACGACCGGCGCGCGATACGCGCGCGCCACGGTCGCGAAGGCGCGCTCGCGATCCCCCGCCTCTCCGCTCGTCAGCGCGCTGACGAGCGAGACACCGGTGTCGGGAAAGCCGTGGAACGCGGGAGTGTCCATTCTCGGTCGTCCGGCAGCGCTTGCGTCCCGGCGGGTGCGCGGCGCCGGGGCGGTCAAGCGCGACTCACGCTTGTGGCGGCACGGACGACGGCGTCAGTCGCCCCGGATAGTGCTGCAGGAGGAAGCGCTGTTCCTTGAGCAGGACGCTGAACGGCAGGCCCGGGGGATCGAGCAGCACCACGACCACCGTGCCGTCGGCGCGTGCGACGACGCCGCTGACTGCGACATTGTCCCCGCGCCGGAAGCGCACCGTTCCCTCGATGGAGTCGCCGGCCGCCAGCGGCGGCGCGGCGCTCACGTCGAGGCGCAATCCGCGCTCCGAGCATTCCAGCACCGGCAGTGACGACTCCCCCAGGAGAACCTCGGGGCGCTCGCGCTCCGGATAGTTGATGCGGTAGTAGGCGCGTTCCGGTGAAAAGGGCATGTCGGTTCGAGGCGGCCGTCAGCGACGACCGGAGCTGGACGCGGCCGACCGTGCGGCCGTGGGCGCGGGGGCGCGGGACCCCGTCGCGGGGAGGCGCCTGTCCTTCCACGCCCACCACTTCATGAGTGAGGGATCGGGGCGGGACGTGCGGGCGGCATAGACCGCGCAGCGGAAGGTGTACAGCACGCACGGGTCCTGGCGTTGTCCGGTCGCCCTGCACAGCGCATCATAGAGGCGCTCGGGGTCGCGTCGCGCGAGCGCGCGGATGGAGCGGACGCCAAGCAGGCGCAGGTCGGCTGCGATGCTCGGTCCGACGCCGGGAAGTTGCTGAAGCTCGTCGGGCATGCGGTTTGTCCGTGATCGGATCGGCACGTGAATATGTGGCGCGGCAGCGGTCCGTGCCACGTGGAATGGAACGCCCGCATCGGCACGAGTTCGCGCCGCGGGCCGCGGCCCGGATCGCGCGGCGGGCTAGACACTGTAGCGGGGAGAAGCCACTCGAATGCGCAAGGTCCGGCTCGAAGCCTTCAGCGACGGCGTCATCGCGATCCTGATCACCATCATGGTGCTGGAGCTGAAGATCCCGGCGGGGGGCGAGTGGAAGGACGTACAGCCTGTCGTCTTCGGGCTCCTCACCTACGTGCTGAGCTTCGTCTTCCTCGCCATCTACTGGAACAACCACCATCACCTGCTGCACGCGGTAGATCGCATCAACGGGCGCATCCTGTGGGCGAACAACCACCTGCTGTTCTGGCTGTCGCTGGTGCCGTGGACCACGGCGTGGATGGGCGAGAATCATTTCGGGGCGCTGCCGACGGCGGCGTACGGCGCGGTGCTCCTGTTCGCCGCGATCGCCTACAAGATCCTGCAGACGTCGATCATCGCCTTCCAGGGCCCCTCGTCGGCGCTGGCCGCCGCGCTGGGGAGCGACTTCAAGGGGCGCATCTCGCCATTGCTCTACCTGCTGGCGATCCCGCTCGCGTTCGTGCACCGGGGCATCTCCGACGTGATCTACGTCGCCGTGGCCCTGATGTGGCTCGTCCCCGACCGCCGCATCGAGTCACGACTCTCGCAATAGCGGCGGGCGCCTATCCGGCGGCTTCGGCGCGGCGGAGACGGCGACGGTGCCAGCGGGCCCCGGCGAACTGGCCGCCGAAGAAGGCCAGCACGAAGATCGGGAGCAGCGCCAGCCGGAACGGAATGCCGGCCGCCCAGCGCATGCCGATGGCGAGCGGCACCGGTGCGTGTACGGCGATGAACCAGTTTCGCGAGAACTTGCGCTGGGCGTCCCGCCAGTATCCGAAGGGCAGGTTCAGCGCAACGATCGCCGCGGCGGCGAGCCAGATCCGGGAGTCGAGGTACACGCGCGTCGGGAGGGTCCGACGCGCAAGATAGGGCTACTGCTGCCGCAGCGCGATCATCGGATCCACCCGGGTCGCCCGCCACGCGGGCACCGTGCACGCCGCCAGTGCCGCGACGCCGAGCAGCAGGGGCACCGACACGAAGGTCACGACGTCGTTCGCACTGACGCCGTAGAGGAAGCCCGACACCAGGCGCGATGCGCCCAGCGACAGCACGATTCCCACCGCCGTGCCCGCGCCGGCGAGCGTCATGCCCTCCCGCAGCACCTGGCGCAGCACGGTCTGGCGCCGGGCGCCGAGGGCCATGCGCAGACCCAGCTCACGCGTCCGTCGCGACACGGCGTAGGAGAGCACGCCATACAGTCCGATCGCCGCCAGCAGGAGGGCCGTCGCCGCAAAGACCGAGACGAGCATCGCGAGCGCGCGCGCCTGGAACGCCGAGAGGTCGATCCACTCTCGCATCCGCCGCACGCCGGTTGCCGGAAGGCCGGGCTCCAGCTCATGGATGGCACGCCCGATTGCCGCAGCCACGACGCCCGGATCGACCGAGGTCCGCACCTGCAACGTCATGCCGGTCTCGTGGTTCTGCCACAGCGGCACGTAGGCCATCGGCATCGGCGCCTCGGCGAGGGACCGTTGCCGGCTGTCGGCGACGACGCCCACGATCTCCATCCACGGGCCATCGGGTCCATGGAGGCTCATCCGCTCACCCAGGGCATCGCGGCCGCCGAGGAACCGCCTGACGAATTCCGCGTTGACGATGGCCACGGGCGGGGCGCCCTGGTCGTCCTGCGCGGTGAAGTCCCTCCCCCGCAGCAGGCCCATCCCAAGGGTCCGGAAGTAGTCGGTGCCGACGACGTTCGACGGCACCGGGCGGTACATCGAGTCCGTGGATTGGCCCGCACTTGCCGCCGCGGCGACATCGCGCTGCAGCAGCAGGGCGCTGGTGCGCCCGCCCCCACCCAGTGGCACCGTCCGCCCGAGGCTCACCGAGGCCACGCCAGGGACGGCCGCAACGCGCTCGACGACGCGGCGGTAGAACAGCCGCCCCTGCTCGGTCGTGTAGCGCAACAGGTTGATGTTGAGGCTCGCGGTGAGCTGGTGCTCGACCTCGAAGCCGGGATCGACCGATGCGGTGCGCTCCAGGCTCCGGAGAAAGAGCCCGCCAATGACGAGCAGCACCAGCGAGAGCGCGACCTGCGCCACCACGAGCACGTTGCGCGCCCCGAAGCGGTGGTTTCGCGACGCCAGCTCGCCGGTTCCATCCTTGAGCGCGGGCACCAGGTCGGGACGCGACGAGCGCAGCGCTGGAGCGAGGCCGAAGGCGATACCCGCGACCAGCGAGACGGCCAGCGTGAACAACAGGACGTGGGTGTCGATCGAGAAATCCGGGGGAAGCGGCAGCGTCCCCTCGGGCGGCAGCGCGCGGCGCAGCGCGCCGATGGTCGCCATGGCGAGGAGCAGCCCGGCCGCTCCGCCGAGCGTGGCCAGCAGCACGCTCTCGGTGAGCAGCTGCCTGACGAGTCGGCGCCGCCCGGCCCCGATGGAGAGGCGCACGGCGATCTCCCGCCGGCGCACCGTGGCCCGCGCCAGCAGCAGGTTGGCCACGTTGGCGCAGGCAATCAGCAGCACGATGCCGACCGCCGACATCAGCAGCACCGCCGCCGAGATGACCGTCGAGCGGTCGCCGGGATCGCCGCGATCCACGGGCGACACGCGCAATGGCTGGCGATTGGCGCCGGCGGTGGTGGAGGGCGGGCCGTCGAGAATGCCGTCGAGCATCGCCCCGGCGCGCGCAGGGCTCACGCCGGGTTTCAGCCTGCCGACGATGCGCAGCCACGAGCTCCCGCGGCGCTGCAGCAGGTCGGGGTCCATCTCCCCGGCATAGCCGCCGCGCGGCGGGCGGACCACGGCCTGCATCATCATCGGCACGAACATGTCGTTCGTCACCGCGAGCTCGGCGCCACCGAAGCCGCGCGGCGCCACGCCGATGACGGTGAAGGCGTGCCCGTCGAGGAGCAGGTCGCGGCCGACAATGGCGGAGTCGCCGCCGAACCGGCTCGCCCAGAGACGGTAGCTCAGTACCACCACCGGGTGCGCGCCCACGTCGCGATCGTCGTCGGGGCCGATGAGGCGGCCCAGGGCAGGACGCACCCCGAGGGTGGGAAAGAAGCTCCCGGTGACGATTGCGCCGTCGACGTACTCCGCGCGGTCGTCGCTGTTGAGGCTCACGGTGATGCCGCCCCAGGCCGCGATGCCGTCGAAGACCGTGTTCCCGTCGCGAAGATCGCCGTACGCCGGATACGAGACCGTCGCATAGCGGTTGTCACGCACCACGTAGACGAGCTGCTCGGGATGCACCACCGGCAGGTGACGGATGAGCGCCGCGTTGACGAGGCTGAAGATGGCGCTGTTGGCACCGATGCCGAGCCCCAGGGAAGCGACCGCCACCAGCGTGAAGCCCGGATTGCGCCAGAGGAGACGCGATGCGTAGCGCAGGTCGCGCCACAGGGCCTCGATGCCCGCCTCCCATCCGCCGGCGCGGACCTGCTCCTTCACGGCCTCGACCCCGCCGAGCTCGACGCGCGCGGCACGCTCGGCGGCGTGCGGCGAGAGTCCCCGCCCCGCGTGTTCACGGGCCGCGAGCCGCAGGTAGTGGTCGACCTCGTCGGAGAGATCCTGATCGGCCGCGGCCGTGCGGGTGAGGCGGCGCAGTCCGGCGTTGAGGCGGCGCAAGAACGACATCGCACCTCCGGGGCGCGTCGGGACGGGAGTCTCCTGTTGATTGACAAGATGAGCGCGCTCCTCTTGCCAGTCAAGAGGACTCGCGCTCTCCGCCCGGCGCGGGTGCCGCGGCGGGTCGCCGCTCAGTCGCCCGTCGGGACGATCCCGGCGTTCTCGACCATGAGCACGACGCACCGCCCGGGTGCCCGGGTGCGGTGCACAATGCCGCGCGGCACCACGAAGCCCTGCCCCGGGGCCAGCTCCACGGTCCGTGCCTCGAGGTCGATGAGGAAGCGTCCCTCGACGACGAAGAAGAACTCGTCGTCATCGTCGTGCTTGTGCCAGTGATACTCGCCGTCCAGGATTCCCACCCGGACCACGGAGTCGTTCACGCGGCACAGCGTCTGGTTGAACCACGGATGGGCGCTGGTGGCGGCGACGTCCGCCAGGTCGATGACCTCGAGCGGCCGGTAGCGGACATCGAGGCGGGTGTCGTACGGAAAGTCGGCGGGTTTGGTCATGGCTCGCTGGGTGGAATCCGGCGTGTCATCGCAGCAGCCACGCCCTCGCCTCATCGTAGTCCCGGAAGACGGCCGCGTCGACGCCCTCGTTCTCGGCGTAGGCCGCGCCCAGGCGCATCAACCCGAACTGGACGTCGGTCGACGTCACCATGCCCAGCCTGCTGCCGAACCCGGCGGCCTCGCGCGACAGGAAGTCCGCCATGTCCCTGACCTGCGCGCTTGTCCTCGTGCGCACGGCATTCGACGTACGCAGGTCCAGCATCAGCACCGCGTTGACCGGGCGCTCCGGGTCGGCGAGCGCCCCGAGCACCGCGGTCCGCAGCTCCTCGGTGGTGTACTTCGCGTGCCCGCGAACGACGATGATGCGGTCGTCGAAGTGGTAGTCAGCCGGCATCGGCAGGCGCCTGGTCGCGCTTCAACAGGTGCAGCATGCGGAGGAAAATGGCGGCGCCGGCGACCCACGCGGCGGAAAAGAGGAGTGCCGCGGGCTCCTTGTCGATGACGGCGGCCGCGACGCCGAAGGCGGCCAGAAAGACCCCGCCAGCCGCGCCGATCATCAGCCTCGGCTTCCCCAGCGTGTGTGCGGCCTCGACCCATCGCTCCTTTCCCCACGGGCGCGGGAATACATCCCGCGCTCGCCAGGGCGAACGCGGCAGGCCGCGGCTGAGCAGCCACCCGGAGACAAGCGGCATGGCCACGGCAAACTGGCGCCGCGGCGAGCAGGAATCCGGCCGAATACCGGTACGCAATTCCTGCGAGCACGAAGGCGCCCAGTCCGCCGACGGTGATCCGGACCCAGCGGCGCGAGATCCTCTCCTCGTCCTGCTCGGTGACGCGGAAGGTGGGTCCCCACCATCCGAACGGAGCGTAGACGACGCACCCGTCGGGAGCGTTGTGAAAGAAGTTGCCGGCGCTGTCGAAGATGGACTGCATGGCGACGGTCCCCCGCAGGCACCGCGCCGTTTGGTCGTGCGGTACACGCACGTGCACCAGCGACCCTGGCGGCGTCCGAGTCGACGGATGTGCTGGAAGCTAATGCCACCGGCGGTTGCGGCCAGCCCCAACGAGCGTGCGAAAAAGGTGCGTCGTTTCAATCGTTCGTCGTTCGTCGGGCGGGCCCCGACGACAGGCCCGGCGCACCCTGACGTGGCGGCCTGTGAAGCCCACGGTTGGCGCGTCAGACGGACATTGCTCGCGACATCCCCTTCCCCCATTGTGAAGGATTGCGCGTTCCGGAGTTCCGGGCATGACCGATGACTCCACCCGCCCGGTCAGACCAACGCATACGATCGGAGATCACCGATGACTCGCCTGCACCTGCCGCCACGGCGCCTGCTCCTCGCGGGTGTCGCACTCGTGCTCGCCGCCTGTGAACGCGGGGGCGAGTCACCGTCCGCGCAGCGCGCCCGGGAGGAGGGCTCCATGGCCATACTCGACAGCGCGATCGCACGGTTCGCCCCAACGGAGATCACCGCGGATACCTCGGCGCTCAGCGCCGGGGACCGACAGGCGCTTCACAAGATCATCGAAGCCGCAGCGTACATGGACCCGATCTTCCGGCGCCAGGTCTGGCCGGGAAACGACTCGCTGCTGGCGGTGCTCCAGGCGGATACCACGGCGCTCGGCCGGGCGCGCCTGCACTACTTCCGCATCAACGTCGGCCCGTGGTCGCGACTCGACGGCAACACGCCATTTGTTGACGGGGTGCCTCACGAGAAGCCGCCCGAGGCCGGATTCTATCCCGACGACATGACGAAGGAGGAGTTCGAGACCTGGGACAAGGGCCTGTCACCGGGGGACCGCGCGCACGCCGAAGGCTTCTTCCACGTCATTCGACGCCAGCCCGACCGCTCGCTGGTGGCGGTGCCGTACAGCGAGGCGTACAAGGACCTGCTGGACCCCGCCGCTTCGGCCCTGCGCGAGGCGGCCGCGCTCACGACCAACCGCAGCCTGGCCCGTTTCCTCACCGAGCGCGCGGCCGCGTTTGCCTCCAACGACTACTACGCGAGCGACGTCGCCTGGATGGACGTCGATGCACCGATCGACGTGACCATCGGACCCTACGAGGTCTACGAGGACGAACTGTTCAACTACAAGGCGAGCTTCGAGGCGTACGTCACGCTGCGTGACGACGCCGAGTCCGCCAAGCTGCAGCGGTTCGCGCAGTACCTGCAGGAGCTCGAGGACCACCTCCCGATCGACCCGAAGTATCGCAACCCGAAGCTTGGTGCCGCGGCGCCGATTCGCGTCGTCGACGAGGTCTTCGCTTCGGGGGACGGCAATCGGGGCGTGCAGACGGCGGCGTACAACCTGCCCAACGACGAGCGCGTCGTGAACGCCAAGGGCACCAAGCGGGTGATGCTCAAGAACGTCCAGGAAGCGAAGTTCAACCGGACGCTGGTGCCGATTGCCGGGGTCGTCCTCGACAGCGCCGACCGTCCGCTCCTGGCGTTCGAGCCGTTCTTCACGCACATCCTCGCGCATGAACTGATGCACGGGCTGGGACCGCACACGATCACCGTGGCGGGCCGCGAGACCACCGTGCGGAAGGAGTTGAAGGAGCTGTACTCCGCCATCGAGGAGGCCAAGGCCGACGTCACCGGGCTGTGGGCGCTGCAGTACCTCATGGACAAGGGCGTCGTCGACCGGTCCATGGAGACGTCGATGTACACGACGTTCCTGGCGAGCATGTTCCGCTCGGTGCGCTTCGGCATCTCGGAGGCCCACGGTCGCGGCATTGCCATGCAGTTCAACTATCTCGTCGAGAAGGGCGCCATCGTGCCGAACGCCGACTCGACGACCTTTCGCATCGACCCGGCAAAGATCAAGGACGGCGTCCGCGCCATCACGCACGACCTGCTGACGCTGGAGGCCGAAGGCTCCTACGACACCGCCCGGCAGATGCTCGACAAGTACGCCGTCATCAACGCACCGATGCAGCGCGCGCTTGACCGGCTCAAGGGCGTCCCGGTGGACATCGAGCCGTCGTTCCCGCTGGCGGGAGCCGTCGGCACGCGGATGCGCTGATCCCGGCGCGCCGCCGGGCGAGCCCGGCGGCGCGGAATCGCGGCCAGGACGGTGGGCGCGCGGGGCATCTCCCCGCGCGCTCTTCCGTATTGCCCTACTCCGGCGCCCGCCGAACGGCACCAGCGTGTGAGGTCACCATCTCCCCACCATCAGGGAGGACCTGCGCATGCCCCCGCTCGATCACCCCTTCAATCGTCGCGACTTCGTGCGCACGGCGTCGATGGGCCTGGCGATGCTGCCGGTGCTCGGGACCGATCGCCTCTTCCGTTTCGGCGCGCCGGCCCGCCACCGCGTCGCGCTGGTCCATACCACCGACCGGAAGCGCGGTGTCACCGAGGTGCTGAAGCTGCTCGACCTGGGCGGCGTGAACGGGAGGCGTGTCGTCCTGAAGCCCAACTTCAACTCGGCGGACGGCGCGCCGGCGTCGACGCACAACGACACGCTGTCGCAGCTGGTGACCGAGCTGCACGAGCGCGGCGCGCGCTCCCTCACGCTCGGCGAATCGAGCGGCCCGCCGCAGACGCACGGGGTGATGGAACAGAAGGGGATCTTCGACCTCGCGCGCGACATGCGGTTCGATGTCGTGGACTTCGAGCAGATTGCCGACGCCGACTGGGTGCAATTCGGACCAACCGGAACCCACTGGCCCGACGGCTTCCACCTGCCGCGGCTCGTGACCGACGCCGAGTACATGGTGTCGACCTGCTGCCTCAAGACGCACGGCTCGGGCGGCGTGTACACGATGTCGCTGAAGCTCTCGGTGGGGCTCACGCCCAAGACGATTCGCCGCACCATGCACCGCTCGCCGGACATGCGGCGGATGATCGCGGAGCTCAACACCGGCTATCGTCCGCAGCTCATCGTGCTCGATGGCGTCGCGGCGTTTACCGACGGAGGACCATCGCGCGGGACGCTGAAGGCGGGGAACGTCATGATCGCCGGCAGCGACCGCGTGGCCATCGATGCGGTCGGACTCGCGATGCTCAAGCACCTCGGGGCGAATGACGCGATCATGGGGCGCCCGATCTTCGCGCAGGAGCAGATGGAGCGTGCGGTGGCGATCGGGCTCGGCGCCAGCGGCCCCGCGGACATCGAGATCCTGGCCGCGCCGGATCCCGAGAGCCGGCGTACGGCGTCGGAGTTGCGCGCGATCCTCGACCGCGGCTGACGGCGCGCGACGCCGGGCGGCGGTGCTGCTGCGGGGCCCACGGGCCGGAGATGTCCATCTCCGGCCCGTTTTGGCGCCACGACTCGACAGGGACCCGATCGGTCCCTCGTATGCGTCGCCCGCCCCCACGCGCGGCCACCGTCACCAGCGCCTCGACGGGGTCGCGGACACCGCGCAACCGCGAGGATCAGCCATGACCAGGTTTCCACGCTGCCCGGCGCTCGCCGCGCTCTCGATCGCATCGGCCGGACTCCTCGCGGGTTGCAGCGGCGGATCCGGTGGCGACGGTGGCACGGGGCCGAACCCGACGCCATCGATCACGGTGACCGTCTCGCCGGGATCGCTCCAGATCCAGCAGGGGGAGAACGGCGCCGTCACCGTCACGGTGACCGGCAGCGGTGGCTTCTCCTCGACGGCGACGATCACGGCCACCGGCGTGCCCAGCGGCGTCTCGGCCTCGGTGGGCGGTGTGTCGTCGTCGGGCAGCACGACGACGGGCACCGTGACAGTCTCGGCGACCGCCGGCGCCACGCCCGGGACGTATACGATCACGGTGCACGCGTCCGGCTCCGGCGTCTCCGAGGTCACGAGGACATTCTCCCTCACGATCACGGCCACGCCGGCCTATGCGCTGTCCCTGGCTCCCCCATCGCTCACGATCGACCAGGGGGCATCGTCGCCGGCGACGGTCACCATCGACCGCACCAACTTCACCGGCGCGGTGACGCTCTCGCTGACCGGCGCGCCGAGCGGGGTCACCGGCAGCTTCAGCCCATCCGCGCCGACAGGCACGTCGTCCACACTGACGCTTGCCGTGGGCTCGAGCGTGGCCGCCGGCACATACCACCTGACCGTGCACGGACAGGCGACGGGCGCCGCCAACCAGTCGGCCGCGCTGGACCTCACCGTGAACGCCGTCGTGCAGGGGAACTACTCGCTGACGACGAACCCGGTGGGATCGATCACCATGAACCAGGGGGCGAGCGCCAACGTCACCATCGACGTGATCCGGACCGGGGGCTTTGCCGACGCGGTGAACCTCACCGTGACCGGCGTTCCGTCAGGCCTGACCGCGAACATCAACCCGTCGAGCACCACGGGCACGGCGACGGCCATGCTGCTGATGGCGTCATCGGGGCTCGCGGCCGGCGACTATCCCCTGGTGGTGCACGGCACCGCCACCGGGCTGCCCGACAAGTCGGCGAACTTCACCGTCACGATCGCCGTTCCCACGGGTCCGGTGGTCCTCGACTACGCCGCCTGCCCGACGGAGGAGAAGCCGATCTGGTTCGCCATGAGTGATGGAGGCGGCGCCTGGACGCAGGTCACGCCCACCGGCGACAGCTACAGCGTGAACTTCATCCAGAGCAAGGGTGCCATCGCCTGGACCACGGTGGGGCTCGCGAACGACCACTACACGCACGTGTCCTACATGAGCGTCGCCGAGTTCCGCACGATGGCCGCCGGCAGCCTGTGCACGCCAGGTGGAAAGACCGTGACCGGGTCGTTCACCAACCTGCCTGGCGGCACCCATGCCCTCGTCTCCCTCGGTTCGACCGTCGCGTTCGCGTCGCCGCTGGGCGCCTTCCAGCTGCACAACGTGGCCAGTGGGCCACAGGATTTCGTGACCTGGGCCAGCGCCGCGTTCACGCCGGCCGCGGGCGACCACGTCCTGATCCGGCGCGACATCGACGTCCCCGACATGACATCAATCGCACCGATCGACGCCACGTCGAGCGAGTGGTTCAGCCCCGTGACGGCCAACATCACCGTGGACGGGAGCGTGAGTGGTGAGTCGCTGCTGGCCGCGATGGGGCTGACGACGCGCCCCTCGTGCACGACCGAGCAGCTGTGGTCGGGCGTCAACGCACCGTCCGGCGTCGTGGCGGCATTCGGCATTCCGCCGGCGCACCTGAACGCGGGCGACCTCCACGCCCTGACGGTCCAGGGCATCAAAGGCGCCGACTCGTACCGCTCGATCACGAGCTACTTCCACACGCTGGGGCTGCGGCACGTGGCGATGCCGAGCGAGCTTCCCCTGCCCGCGGTGACCACGCTCGGCGGTCCGTACAAGCGGCTCAACGTGCAGGTCGGCGTGCCTGGCGACATCACCGGGACATTCACCTTCAGCTATACCAGCACGTTCGAGACCATGGCGATCACCGTGAGCCAGCTCGGGTTCATCGGGAGCAGCGCCATCAACATCGGCGTACCTGATTTCTCGGCGATCGGGTACACCGCGGCGTGGGCGCCGGCGAGCGGCGCGAGCGTGACCTGGGTCGCCAGCGCGAGCGCGGCCGGCTTCCTCGGCAGTTGTGTGGAGGGCGGGTCGTTCGTCAGCGCGACGCGCACCGGCAACGTACCCTGACCTAACGACGCCGGCCGCCGGGCATCCGGTGGCCGGCATCTCCTTCCCCGGCGGCGTGGGGTTCCCTGAGGTCGTGCTCCCCCTCGGCGAACGGACGGTCCTCGGTCACAGCGTCGCGCTCGCTGGCGGGCCCAGGCGGCGCGCGGTACTTTCGGCGCGGCGTCCCGCCCCGGGCGCCCCACGCCGCCCCTGCATGACGGGAGACCCGGAACCGCACGTCGATCGGATGGTGGCCGCGCTCTACGACGAGCTGCGGGACCTGGCGCGCGCGCACCTCCGCCGCGAGCGCACCGGGCACACCCTGTCGACGACCGCCCTGGTCAACGAGGCGTACCTCCGCCTGGCGGGCCAGACCGGCCTCGCGGGCGCGGACCGGCAGCGCTTCTTCGCCGCGGCGTCGGGGGCAATGCGGCGCGTGCTCGTGGACCACGCGCGCCGCCGGTCCCGGGCCAAGCGCGGCGGCGGCGAGGTGCCAGCGTCGCTCGACGACGCCGGGGCGTTCCTGAGCGACGCCGAAGCCGACGAGCTGCTCGCGCTCGATGACGCCCTGGAGCGCCTCGAGGTGGTGAACCCGCGCGGCACCGCGGTGGTGCAGCACCGGTTCTTCGCCGGCCTCTCGCTCAGCGAGACCGCCGAGGTGCTCGGGATTTCGGTGAAGACCGTGCAACGGGAGTGGCTGGCAGCGCGGGCCTGGCTGCGCAAGGAAGTGGCGCGGGACCTCGGCTGGTTCGCCCCGGACGACGGCGAGGCGGGCGCGCTGCGCGAATAGGGCCATGGCCGCGCCATCCTGGGACCGCATCGCCGGAGTCTTCCTGCAGGCACTGGCCACGCCTCCGGCGGAGCGCGAGCGCTTCCTCGACCGCGCCTGCGCGGGCGACGACGGCCTGCGCGAGGAGGTCGACGCGATGCTGGTGGCCGAATCGTCAGGCGGGCTGCTGCTGGAGGAGCGGTTCATCGACCGGGCTGACGACGCACCGGCGAGCGTGCCCGCCGGAACGCGCATCGGTCCCTGGCGCATCGACGCGCTGATCGGGCGTGGCGGCATGGGCGAGGTCTACCGCGCCGAGCGTGCCGACGGCAGCTACCGCCAGACCGTCGCCATCAAGGTGCTGCGCCCCGGCTACCGGGCCGCCGACGCGATCCGTCGCTTCGGGCTGGAGCGCCAGGTCCTGGCGCGCCTCGTCCACCCGGACATCGCCGCCATTCTCGACGGCGGCACCACGGCCGACGGGCGCCCGTACCTCGTGCTCCAGTTCGTGGACGGCATCCCGATCACGGACTTCTGCGCGCAGCGCCGCCTGATGCTCGCCGGCCGCCTGCGGCTCTTCCTGCGGGTCGTCAACGCCGTGCAGTTCGCGCACGCGCATCTCGTCGTCCACCGTGACCTGAAGCCGTCGAACATCCTGGTACAGCCCGACGGCACGCCGCGCCTGCTGGACTTCGGCATCGCCAAGCTCCTCGACCGCGACCAGGACGCCGGCGCCGAGCACACCCGCCCGGAGATGCGGCTGATGACGCCGGAACACGCTGCGCCGGAGCAG
Organism: uncultured Gemmatimonadaceae bacterium; assembly: GCA_963761075.1. GTDB lineage: Bacteria > Gemmatimonadota > Gemmatimonadetes > Gemmatimonadales > Gemmatimonadaceae > CAVXFN01. The sequence continues at coordinate 2,230,694 of CAVXFN010000004.1, read as the reverse complement.
TTGCGCGGCGAGGCGGTGAGCACCGCGACCGACGTCCATGGACTCGGGGTGCTGCTGTACGAGCTGGTGACGGGTCGCCGGCCGTTTCCCGCCGCCGGGCGGACCACGGCGGAACTGGAGCACGCGATCCTGACGGAGACGCCCCCGGCACCATCGACGGTGCTCGCGGGGGCCGCGGCGCGCGCCGTCCGGGGCGACCTCGACACCATCATCCTGATGGCCCTGCGCAAGGAGCCCGAGCGTCGTTATGCGTCGGTGGGGCAGCTGGCCGAGGACGTGGACCGCTACCTGCGCGGCCATCCGGTGCACGCGCAGCGCGACCGGGCGTGGTATCGCGCCCGGAAGTTCGTGGGGCGGAACCGCGGCCTCGTCGCCTCGGTCGGCGTGGTGATGCTGCTGCTGGCGACCTTCGCGGTGGTCTCCTCGGTCCAGGCCACGCGACTGGCCGCCGAGCGCGACCGGGAGGAGGCGGAGCGCGCTGGCGCCGAGGACGTCGTGCAGATCCTCACCAACCTGGTGGAACTCGCGAACCCGATCCTGCATCCCGGCGGCGACACCGTGCGCGTGGCCGCGCTGCTCGACGAGGCCGAGTCCCAGGTGACGCAGCTCGCCGACGAGCCGGTGCGACAGGCACGGATGTGGAGGGTGCTGGGGAACATGCGCGTTGCCCGTGGCGACATGGCCCGCGCCCGCGCCCTGCTCCAGAAAGCGTACGACACCCAGGTGGCCGCGCGCGGACGCGACGACCGCGATGCCGCGCAGGTGCATCACGACCTCGCCCTGTCAGTGCTCTGGCTCGCCGGCGCGGATTCGGCGCGCCCACTGCTCGACTCGTCGGTCGCCGAGATCGCGCGAACCGAGGGGCCGGTCTCCGAGGACATGGCGATCGCCTTCCAGGACCGCGCGCTCGTGGCGGCCAACGACTCCGAGCGCCGGGCCCTCATCGAGCGCGCGGTCGCCGTGCGCGAGCAGCTGCCCGGGAGCGACTCGGTGAGCATCGCGGCGCTCCTGAACTCGCAGGGCTCGGAGCGATACGAGAGCCATCATCCGGCGGACGCGCTGCCGCTCTTCGAGGGCTCCCTGCGCATCCTCGAGGCGCTGCTCCCCCCGGAGCACCCCAACCGGCTGGCGGTGACCCGCAACGTGGCCAGCGCGCTCATCGCGCAGGGCCGATACGCGGAGGCCGACTCGGTACAGCAGCTCGTGCGCGCCGCGGCGGAACGCGCCCACCAGACCGGCGCCCCCGAGGCCGGCGACCTCTACCGGGCGGGGATCATCGACGGGGCGTTAGGCAGGCTCGCCGACGCCGACACCCTCCTGCGACGGTCGCTGGACGTCTATCGCCAGTTCGTGGCACCCGGGCACGAGCGGCTGGCCCTGTCGCTCTATGAACTCGGTGTCGTCTCCGGGGCCGAGGGACGCGACCGGCAGGGCGTGGCGCTGCTGGACAGTGCACTCGCGACCCGGACCGGCACCACCGCGCACGACCGCGAGACGTGGGCGTTCATGGCCGGCGAGCGGGGACTCCTGCTGCTGCACCTCGGGCAGCGCGACGAGGCCTACCGCGAGCTCGCGCGCGCCGACAGCGTGGCGCGACGCTATGGCAGCGCCGATGATGCGCCCACCGAGGTCGAGACGATGCTCGGCATCGCCGCGCTGGCAACCGGGCGCGATTCCCTGGCGGCCGCCCGGTTCGCCGCGGCGCGCGAGCAGCTCGAGGGCCGGGTCCCTCACGGCCACCCGGGATATCGCGGCGCGGGATGCGGGCTCGGCACTGCCCTGGCCCGAATGGGTCGTGCCGCCGAGGCGACGCCGCTCCTGCGCGCGGAGTGTCCGGCGTACGAGCGATGGGGGCTCGCCGACCGGGCGCTCGTGGAGGCGGAGCGCGCGGCCCGCTCGCAGCTTCCCGCGGCCGGCTCGCGTTAGGCGGTCCCGGTCCGGCGCCCCTCGGCGTCGTCGAGTGCGCGCCGGACGCTCCGCGCCCAGCGGACCACGCGCTCGACGTGCGCCGCCGGGTCGCGCGACTCGTCAGGCGGCAGGGCGGCCTCGACGGTCTCGGGCCACTGGCGGGGCCACCAGGGCGGGGCCCCGGCACCGGCCTCGCGCACGCGCTCCGGGCCCTCGAAGCGGGCGCTCGCGCGGCGGCGCAATTCGCCCGGCGTCGCCCGTCCGTCCAGCGCATCGGCCAGCAGCGTGCGCCACATCGCCAGCACCGCCGGGGCGTGTCCCGACGGATGCTGCAGGTAGTACGCGGCCACGGTGAGGTGGTGCGCCGCGAAGGCGGCCGGCACCTCGAACTCGAACGCGAGCAGCCTGTCGAACGCCGCCCGGCAATCGATGGCGTCGCGGGGCCGCAGGCCGCATTCGGGACAGACCCAGGTCACCGGCGGGGGCTCCGTCACCGCGCGAGCCTCCGCGCGCAACGCGCCCGGCCGTCCGCCGACGACCTCCCGCGGCGATGCGCAGGAGACTCGACATGATCGACTCGTGAGCACGGCCACCAAGGCGTCGTCACGTGCGCAGCACCTCGCCGGGGGCAACCTGCGGCGAATGCGCGCAGGGTGCCGACACGCTGTGGGACTTTCACGCACGCCTCGTCACCGATGGCCGCGCCAACGACGCAACGGCGGCGGGACGTCACGGAACCAGCTGGCAGGCCTGGAGGTAGTCGCGACGCAACGCGAGGGCGCGCCGCTTCGCATCCGCGGAGCGGCCGGTGAGGTTGGTGGGACTGCACGCAAACGTCCGCACCGGCCGCCCCATGGCTCCCGAGGCCCTGCCGGCCTGGAACTCGAAGACGACCCACGCCGAATCGAGCGGCACATCGTCGGGACGTGGCATCACGAAGACGTGTGCGCCCACATGTCGCGTCTCGCCCCATCGAAAGGTCTCACCCACCAGGAACTCGTCGCTGGCCGCAAGCTCACGCCACCCCGTCTCCTTCGTCGTCACCAGGAGCGCACGCACCGTGAGGTGCGTCATGCCCGGAGGAGAGGCCGGGCTCGAGAGCCCGGAGACCTCCACGCTCGCCGAATCGACGTGAACGAACACCGTGGAATCGGTGATACGCACGAAACCCCAGAACGCCCCCGCGGGTGAGTAGATCGATTCGAGCGAAGAGACGCGGAACTCTCCCGCGTGTGACGCACACCCACCGAGGAGGAGCGAGAGTGCCGCGGTGAGTGCGAGCGCCGCTGCGCGGGCCGGGTTCGTGCTGCCGGGTGACATCGTTCCGCCACTCTAGTGGAATGGCCGTCACGCCGCCACCGGGCGCACGGCCGGACGCGGGGGCGGTGCACGTGTCCCCGCGTCCACGACCCGCGCCTACCGGTTCGGGTCCGCCGTCACCGAGAGCGTCGACTGGCTCGTGCGTCCGTTGGCGACGAGCCGGACCGCGTATGTCCCCGGCGCAATGCGCGCACCGGGTGCCGCCGTCGCGTCGCTCCCCGACGCTCCGGCGGGGCCGGCCTGCGTGAGGTCCCACTCGATGCGGTGAATGCCCGCGTCGCGCGGGGCGTCGAACTCCCGCACGATGGTGCCCGCCACGTCGGCCACCTGGATCTTCACCGGGCCCTGTGCGGCACCCTTGAGGTAGTACGACAGCACGGCGTCAGGCGGGTTCTTCGCGCGCCACATGTCCTCGGCGCCCCCGTGAAACGTCGTGCGATCCTGGTCCCAGAGGATCGCCTGGCGCGGGGCGAACAGGAACTCGTCCCGCGTCAGGACCGAGTCGGCCAGCTGCTCGAGGGCGGTGATGTCGTCGAGGATGTAGAAGCTGCGGCCGTGCGTCGCCAGCACGAGGTCGTGGTCGCGCGGGTGGATCAGGACGTCGTCGGAAATCGTCGCCGGCAGTCCGTTCATGAACCGCGTGAATTCCCGCCCGCCGTCCAGCGACAGGTAGAAGCCGTTCTCGGTCCCCACCAGCAGCAGGTCGTGGTTGACGGGATCCTCACGCACCACGTTGATGTGCCCGCGCTCCGGCAGCGAGGTCGAGAGGTCGGTCCATGTCGTGCCGAAGTCGGTGGTGCGATAGAGGTGCGGGCGGTAGTCGCCGGCGCGATGACCGTCGAACGAGGCGTACGCGGTGCCGGCCGACTTGTGCGATGCCTCGATGGCGTCGACGTAGTACGGCGTCGGGAACTTCGCCGCGTTGTCGGCCACGTTGGTCCACGTCGCGCCGCCGTCGCGCGACACCTGCAGGTTGCCGTCGTCGGTGCCCACCCAGAGCACCCCGGGCATCACCGGTGACTCCGTCACCGCGACGATGGTCCCCCACTGCGCCACGCCGTCGTTCTTCGAGGACATCGGGCTCGACCCCGGGACACCCATGATCGACAGGCTGTCGCGATCGAGGTGCTTCGTCAGGTCCGGCGACGCGACCCACGAGTCGCCGCGGTCGTACGAGGTGAACAGGCGATTGGCACCGAAATAGAGGATGTCCGGGTTGTGCGGCGACATCGCCAGTCCGGGATTCCAGTTGAACCGGAGCGCCTCGTCAGGCGGCAGCGGGGTGACGATGTTGCCTGCAGGTCCCACCGCGACCGCCTGTCCCCCCTGGCCGGGCCGCCGCGGCGGCGTGGGACGGATGTACTTCTGCTCACCGGTGCGCAGGTTGTACCGCCAGATGTGCTGCCCGCCGTTGCCCGAGACCTCGGCGTACACGGTGGCCCAGTCGGTGGGGTCGGACAGGACATGGTAACCGTCGCCGAGGGCGAGCTCGCTCACGTGCTCGTTGGTGATTCCGCCGCCGTTGCGCACCCGGCTCGGCAATCCCCAGATGCCCGAGTCCTGCGCCCCGCCCCAGACCCAGTAGGGCTGCCGCATATCGGCCGCCACCTCGTAGAACTGACCGATCGGCATCCAGTTCACGTAGCGCCAGCTCCGCCCGCCATCGGCGGAGTAGTCGACGCCGCCGTCGTGACCGAGCCAGATGTGGTGCGGATTGGACGGGTCGATCCACATCGCGTGGTGGTCCGGATGACTGGCGGGGAACGCGTCGCCGGGGCCGTGCTGCCACGGCGGCACCACCGACGGCTGGTCGGGATTCTGCAGGCGGGCGAGCATCGCCTCCGGCACGGCGGTGAAGGTGCGCCCGCCGTCCGTCGAATGCGCCAGCGTGCGCTCGAGGATGAACAGCGTATTCGGGTCCTTCGGGTCGACGCGCACCTGGCTGAAGTAGATTGGCCGGCCGTCCTCGTTGCTTACGAGATGCCACGTGCGACCGGTGTCCTCGGAGCGCCAGAGGCCGGGGCGCTGCGGATCGGGGGGACCGCCCGGGGCCGCGCCCCGTCCGCCCCGTCCGCCACGCCCACCTGTCACCGGGCCGGGCTCGATGACCGCGTACACGATGTTGGGATTGCTGCGCGAGAAGTCGAGCCCCACGCGTCCCCAGTTGCCGTACGGCGGCAGTCCACCGCCTTCCACGCGGGTCCACGTGCGCCCGCCGTTGACGCTGCGCCAGAGCGCGCTTCCCGGGCCGCCGCCATTGTAGCCCCAGGCGGTGCGGCGCCGCTGGTAGGACGCGGCGAGGAGGATGTTGCTGTTCGAGGGATCCATCGCGAGTTCCGTGAAGCCGGTGTTCTCGTCGATGTACTTCGCCTTGGTCCACGTCCTTCCGCCGTCGGTGGTGCGGTACAGGCCGCGCTGCGAGTCGGGCTTGAACAGGTCGCCGAGCGCCGCCACCATCACGACGTTGGCGTTGCGCGGATCGACAAGGATGCGACCGATGTGGCCGCTGTTGCGGAGTCCCATGAACGACCAGGTCCGTCCCGCGTCGATCGACTTGTAGACGCCGGCGCCGTACGTCGTGCTCTGGCGCGCGTTCGCCTCGCCGGTGCCGACCCAGACGATGTTGGGATTGGAGCGTGCGATCGCGATGTCGCCGATGGAGAGGTTCGGCTGCGCGTCGAAGACGGGGACCCAGGTGGTACCGCCGTTCGCCGTCTTCCAGACGCCGCTGTTGGCGCCTCCCACGTAGACAATGTCGGGATTGCCGGGCACCGCCTCGATGTCGTCGACGCGCCCGCCGAGGTTGGCCGGTCCGATCGAGCGCCAGGCGAAGTCGTGCAGCAGCTCGGCGCGGTTCGGCACCTGCGCGGGCAGGGCGACGGCAACGACCGCAACCGCGAGGGTGCCACGGCGGACGACCCGCGCGGCACGCGAAACCTGTCTCATGAGGGCTCTCCGGACGTCTCGTGGGGCATCGGCGTTGCGCCGCCCCAGCGGGACCGGCGCGGCCAACGGTGTGCGGGATACTGCGGCCGGCGTCAGGCGACGGTCAAGGGTGCGTGGCACCCGCGTTCGTTAGGTCGGCCGGGGCGCGGCGGCGGCGGCACCCCATCGCGCACGACGAGCGCGCGACATGCGGAGGACCTGCGCACGACCTGTGTGCCCGTATACGCGCGCTCACGATTCCGGGGCTCGCGCCGATACTAGGAGGGTGAGACGGGTTGCCGGAAGGACGGGCGGGTCGGGACTTCCCGCTCCCCCGGTCGTTCCCATCCGGCGCCGTCTCGCCACCCCCTCGCAACCGCTGCGGCATGCGCCGCTCAGGGGGTGGTGATGTCGAAGGCGCCAGCCGTCACCGTCACCATTGGTGCCCCGCTCCCGGTGACGCCCGTCGTGGCCGCGAAGCTGAACGAGCCCGTGATCCGCGACGTGGTCGCCGTGGTCACCGTAACGACGCCGCTGCCGTCGGCGGCCGCCGAGGTGTAGGTGCCGGTGCTGTCCGCCCAGAAGGCGACCGCCGCGTTCGCGTTGCCGGGCCCCAGCGTCCAGGTGCCGGGACCCGTCGCACCGGGGATGCTGATCTGAAGGCTCGCGGCGCCGTCGGTGCCGCCAATCGTGATGCTCCCGCCATCGAAGCCGCCGCTCAGCGTCGTCGCCGTCCACTCGGTTCCGTTCGCGGTGGCGCTCAACACCTTGCTGGTGGTGCCGCCTGTGGTTCCGTCCCCGATGGTGACGACCGGCCCGGTGCCGTCGCCGACGCCGCTGCAGGCAACAACGAACAGCGTGGCACCCGCGCAGAGGGTACGTCGAGTGATTCCCTGCATGGTTCCGCCTCCTTCCTATTGAAACGGGGCGCGCCGTCGCCCTGTCGCGGATCGTCCTCCGCACCGCGCGCACACGGTATACCTCGGCCGGACGAGTCCCGGTCCGGCGAGTCTTCCTGTCGAGAATGGCGCATCGGCACGGGAGGAGCCATGGGCGGCGGTCACATCCGCACCGTGGGCTGCGGCGCCTGACGCCCTGGATCGGCGGTTACCGGGTCGCGCCGTGCGTGTCCGCTCGACATCATTGGGGGGTTGGCCAGCTCCAACAGTCGACGTCGCTCGAGAAAGGCGCCGCGGGCCGGTCACCATGACGTCCCGGGTTCGCTTCGCCCCATGTCGCTCGCCTGACCAGGAGAATCGCGTGTCCACCGCCATGTCCCCCAGCGAAACCGCCAGCTCGGTGCGTGAGGCCGTCATCCGCTGGCGCCGCCACCTGCACCAGCATCCCGAGCTCTCGTTCCAGGAGCAGCGCACTGCACAGTTCGTCGCCGACACCCTGGCCGGGTTCGACGGACTGGAGATCACGCGTCCCACGCCCACGAGCGTGGTGGCGCGGCTCAAGGGACCGCGTCCCGGTCCGGTGCTCGGGATTCGCGCCGACATGGACGCGCTGCCCATCACCGAGAAGAACTCGCACGAGTTCGTCTCCCTGAACGAGGGCGTGATGCACGCCTGCGGGCACGACGGCCACACCGCCATGCTGCTCGGCGCCGTGCAGGTACTCACCGGGCACCGCGACGAACTGGCGGGCGAGGTTCGCTTCATCTTCCAGCATGCGGAAGAGCTGGCACCCGGCGGCGCCGAGGAACTCGTGAAGGCGGGGGTGATGGATGGCGTCGATCTCGTGATCGGGGCGCACCTGTGGCTGTTCATGCCGGTGGGCCAGGTGGGGGTGAAGGACGGTCCGCTGATGGCGGCCCCGGACCGGTTCCTGATCACGATTCGCGGCAGCGGCGGGCACGCTGCGGCGCCGCAGTTTACCGTGGACCCGGTGGCGGTGGCGGCGCAGGCGGTCATCAACCTGCAGCACATCGTGTCGCGCAACGTCGACCCGTTCGCCCCCGCGGTGCTGTCGGTGACGCGGATCCACGGCGGGACGACGAACAACGTCATCCCGGAATCGGTGGAGCTCGAGGGGACGGTGCGCACCGTCGACCCGGCGCTGCGCAAGCGCGTGCCGGAGCTGATGCGCCGCGTCCTGCAGGGCGTGACCGCGGCGCACGGCGCGTCGTTCACGCTCGACTACGAGGAGGGCTACCGCCCGGTGATCAACGACGCCGCGGCCAGCGCCCTGCTGCGCCGCGCCGTGACCAAGGCGTTAGGCGGGGGCGTGCTGGTGGAGGCGACGCCGACGATGGGCGGCGAGGATTTCTCGGCGTACCAGACGCGGGCGCCCGGCTCGTTCTTCTTCATCGGCGCCCGCGACGAGCCATCGGGCAAGGTCTGGCCGCACCACCACGAGCGTTTCGACCTCGACGAGCGCGCGCTGGACCACGGCACCCGGATCTTCGTCGCGGCGACGCTGGACTTCCTGGGCGGCGGAGCCGGCGCGTGAGCGGCCCGCCAAGCGGGAGCGCGCCGGACGACGGGTTCCGGCTGCGGGCCTACCACCTCCTGGCGTTCGTTCCCGCGGTCGCGATGCTGGCAGGCGTGCCGTTCGCGAACCGGGTGCACGCGCTCGTCCTCGGGCTGCCCTTCCTGCTCCTCTGGATCCTCATCTGGGTGGTCGCCACGTCGGCGTGCATGGGGCTGCTGTACTCCCTCGACCAGCGCCGGCAGCCCGGAGGCGAGCGGCCACAGGGGCAGGTGCCACGGTGAACGCCGCGCTGGTCATCCTCGCGGTGGTCTTCGCCATCGCGATCACCCTCGGTGTGCTCGCGCGTCGCGGCCACGAGATGAACCTCGAGCAGTGGAGCGTCGGCGGGCGGGGCTTTGGCACGATCTTCGTCTTCCTGCTCATGGCCGGGGAGATCTACACCACCTTCACGTTCCTCGGCGGCAGCGGCTGGGCCTACGGCAAGGGGGCGCCGGCGTTCTACATCCTCTGCTACGGCGCCATCGCCTACAGCCTCTCGTACTTCCTGCTCCCCGTCATCTGGCGCTACGCGCAGGAGCGGAAGCTCGTCTCGCAGGCCGACTTCTTCGTCCGCAAGTACGACAGCCGCGCGCTCGGCATCCTGGTCTCGGTGGTGAGCGTCGCCGCCCTGGTGCCGTACCTGGTGCTGCAGCTCAAGGGACTGGGCATCATCGTCTCCGAGGCGTCGTACGGCCGGGTGTCGTCGACGGCCGCCGTCTGGATGGGATCGTTCGCGCTCGTCGTGTACGTCGTGATCTCCGGTGTGCGCGGCTCGGCGTGGACCGCCGCGCTCAAGGACATCATGATCCTCGGCGTGGCCGTGGGCATCGGCTTCTACCTGCCGTTCCACTACTACGGCGGCTTCGGGGCGATGTTCGCCGCCATCGAGGCGGCCAATCCCGACTTCCTGGTGCTGCCCTCGTCAGGCATGAGCCCGGCCTGGTTCATCTCGACCGTGGTGCTCACGGCGCTCGGCTTCTTCATGTGGCCGCAGTACTTCGCGAGCACGTACACGGCCAAGAGCGAGGGCGTCTTCCGGCGCAACGCCGTCATGCTCCCGCTGTACCAGCTCATCATCCTGTTCGTCTTCTTCGCCGGCTTTGCCGCCATTCGGGTGGTGCCGGGGCTGACGGGCCCGGACACCGACCTGTCGCTGCTGCGCATCTCGCGCCAGACGTTCGGCGCCCCGATGCTGGGGCTGATCGGATCGGCGGGGCTGCTGACGGCACTGGTGCCGGGATCGATGATCCTCATCAGCGCGGCGACGATCCTGGCGCAGAACGTCTACCGTCCACTGGTGCCGCGGACGAGCGATCGCACGGTCGGCCTGCTGGCGCGCGGGCTCGTCGCGGTGGTGGCGCTGGTGTCGGTGGTGCTGACGCTCAACGGCGGCGAGGCGATCGTGAGCCTGCTGCTGATGGGCTACAACCTGGTCACCCAGCTCTTCCCGGCGTGCGTGCTGAGCTTCGGGCGCCGCCCGTGGGCGTCGACGGCAGGGGCGTTCGCCGGCATCGCGGCAGGCACGCTGACGGTGGCGTTCATTTCGCTCTCGGGCTCGTCGGTGGCGTCGCTCCTCCCATGGGCGCCGCAGATGGTGAAAGACCTGAACGTCGGCATCGTGGCGCTCATCGTGAACATCATCGTGCTCGTCATCGTGTCGCCGCTCACGCGGCGTCGCGCCGAGCCTGTCGCCGGCCGGGACGCCGCGCAGGTGCTCGCCTCGTAAGGCGCGCGCCACCGCGGTCCCGCATCCCCCTCTCCCGCCTCATGACCGCATGACCGCCGCCGACCTTCCCGGCCCGCCGCCCCGCGTCGACGGCGAGCGGCTCCTCGCCGACCTCCGGGCGCTGACGCTCGTTGGCGCCACCCCCGACGGCGGCGTGCACCGACCGGCGTACAGCGACGAGGACCTGAAGGCGCGCGATATGGTCCGCGGGTGGATGCGTGCCGCCGGCCTCGCCGTGCGCATCGACAGCGCCGGGAACACGTTTGGCCGACGTGAGGGGCGCGAGCCGGGCCTGGCGCCGATCATCATCGGGTCGCACACCGACTCGGTGCCGCACGGCGGCCGGTTCGACGGCCCGCTGGGCACCCTTGCCGCCCTTGAGGCGGCGCGACGCCTCGCCGAGCTGGGGATCACGCTGCGCCACCCGCTCGAGGTCGTGAACTTCCAGAACGAGGAAGGCGGCATCGTCGGCAGCAAGGCCGTGGCCGGCCGCCTGGGGGCCGCCGAGCTGGAGCTGCGGGCGGTGAGCGGGTTCACGTTAGGCGAGGGCATCCGCCGCCTTGGCGGCGACCCGGACCGGCTGGCCGACGCGGTGCTGGCCCCGGGTGGCGCCGCGGCGTACCTGGAGCTGCACATCGAGCAGGGACGCGTGCTCGAGCGCGCCGGGGTCGACATCGGCGTGGTGGAGGGGATCGTCGGGATCGCCTACTGGGAAGTCACGTTCGAGGGAACGGCCTCGCACGCCGGGACGACGCCGATGGCCGACCGGCACGACGCCCTGCTGGCGGCGGCGAGATTCGTCGACCTGGTGCACGCCACGGTGACGGCGATGCCGGGGCGGCAGGTGGGCACCGTGGGGCGCCTGACGGTCTCGCCCGGCGCGCCGAACGTGATTCCCGGGCGGGTCGTCGCCACACTCGAGCTGCGCGACCTCGATCCCGCGCGCATCGAGTCGCTCTACGAGGCGATCGCCCCGGCAACGAAGCGCATCGCGGCGTCGACGGGCACGTCGGTCGCCTTCCAGTCGACGACGCGCGTGGTCCCGGCCCTCACCGACGAGCGGGTGCGGGCGGCGGTTGCCGCGGCCTCGGAGGCACTCGGACTGTCGGCGGTGGCAATGCCGAGCGGCGCCGGGCACGATGCGCAGAACATGACTGCGGTGTGCCCGTCGGGGATGCTGTTCGTGCCCAGCGTCGACGGCATCAGCCATTCGCCGCGGGAGTACACGAGGGACGAGGACGTGGTGAACGGGGCGAACGTGCTGCTGGGGGCGGTGCTGCGGCTGGACGCGGGGCTCTGAGGGGCGGAGGCGCGGACGCGGGACCGGTCGCGCACCGGGACGACCGGGTGCGCAGGACCAGCGGGTCACACGACCGCCCACGCGACCGGCCAGGCAACTTCCGACGCGTCCTCCCAGGCGACCGGCAGTACGTTAGGCGCCCGGCGGCGCCCTCCCGCTCGCCCGGTGCTAGTTTGCTGGACACTCCGTGCGCGCGGTGCCCATCCGCGCACCCGCCCGCCTCGCCCGTTCGCCCCCACGCCTCTCCGTGAGCACCGTCCCCGCCACCCTGCGCCGCACGTTCTCCTCGCTGCGCGTCCGCAACTACCGCCTGTACATCAGCGGTCAGATCGTGTCGCTGTCGGGGACCTGGATGCAGCGCATCGCGCAGGCGTGGCTCGTGCTCAAGCTCACCGACAGCGGCACCGCCCTGGGACTCGTCACCGCCCTGCAGTTCCTGCCGATGCTCCTGCTGGGGCCGTTCGGTGGGGTCGTCGCCGACCGCATCGACAAGCGCCGCATGCTCCTCACGACCCAGGTCGCGGCCGGCGTCCTCGCCCTGCTCCTTGGCGTGCTCGTCGTGGCCGATGTCGTGCAGCTCTGGATGGTCTACGTCCTGGCCGCCGCGCTCGGGCTCGTCAATACCATCGACACGCCGACGCGCCAGACGTTCGTCCTCGAGATGGTCGGACGCGAACAGCTCCCCAACGCCGTGAGCCTCAACTCGGTGATGGTGAACCTGGCCCGCATCTTCGGCCCGGCGTTCGCCGGCGTGCTCATCACCACCCTGGGGCTGGGGCTCTGCTTCCTGCTGAACGCGGCGTCCTACAGCGCCATCATCGCGGCCCTGCTGCTGATGCGGGTGGACGAGCTGCAGCGCACGCCGCCACAGCCGCGCCGTCGCGGCCAGCTGACCGAGGGGTTCCGCTACGTCCGGTCGACACCCGCGCTCTTCGTGCCGCTGCTGATGATGGCCGTCATCGGCACGCTCGCGTACGAGTTCCAGGTCGTCCTCCCGCTGCTGGCGCGCTTCACGTTTCACGGCGACGCCGGGACCTTCAGCCTCATGTCGTCGTGCATGGGCGGTGGCGCCGTGCTGGGCGGCCTGTTCATCGCCACGCGACATCGCACCGAGCCGACCGCGCTCTCGTGGACCGCCATCGTCTTCGGGGTCGTCCTCCTGGGGGGAGCGGTGGCACCGACGATCTGGATCGAGCTCGTCATGATGGCGCTGATCGGCGCGGCGAGCATCGCCTTCCTCGCGCTGGGTAATTCAACGCTGCAACTCGCGACGGATTCGGCGATGCGCGGCCGCGTCATGGCCCTGTGGGGCGTGGCGTTCCTGGGCTCCACGCCGATCGGCGGTCCGATCATCGGATGGATCGGGGAACACGTGGGGCCCCGCTACGCGATGGGTGTCGGCGGCGTGGCCACCGTCATGGCGGGCACCATGGCGTACGGCACGATGAAACGGCTGGCCGAACGCACCGAGGAGAGCGAGGCGCCGCCCGTGGCCGCGATGGAGGCGCCGGCGGTGAACGCATCCGTGAATGCCGCCGTGAGCGCGACCGGCAGCACCCCTCGCATCGTCGCCGGTCGCCCGGACGCCTGACATCGTGGCGGGCTGGTCCTCGCGCGGCGGCCCGATCGTGGTGAGATTGAGACGGGAGATGGGGCCGACCGCGCACTCGCGCGTCGAGGCGTGGTCCCGTGCCGAGCCCGCCCATCCCGCGCTCACGACCTCGGCGGCAAGCCCACATTCTCATCGATGAGGTTCTCATGCTTCGCCGGGCACTCGCTTCGATCATGACCGCCGCGGCGCTGGCGGCCTGCGCGAGCGGTGGAAAGGGATCGAGCGCATCGCCGGCCACCGCGTCGGCGCCGAGTTATCGCGCCAACGTCATCACGGCAGAGGAGATCTCCGCGCACCAGCTCGCCAGCGCGCTCGACGCCGTGCTCGAGCTCCGCCCGCAATGGGACCGCGTGCCCGTGTACATGAACGGGCGGCGCTGGGGCGCGTTCGAGAAGCTGCAGGAGATTCCCGCCGGGACCGTGAAGGAGATCCACCTGTATTCGCGTGAAGAAGCGCGGGTGCGATTCGGCCAGGACACGCAGGAGTCGATCCTGGTCGTATTGAAATAGCGCGGCGGCACGGGACGCACGCCGATACGCGGCGGCCAGGGGCGCGGGACGGCGCGGGATGCACGCCGATGCGCGGCGCCGCCCCGCCCGGCTGCGGGACGTCGTGACGGAGCGGGGGCCCCGCGGACCTGTCCGCCACCGAGGGCGACGATATAGAATTGGCTCTTGGCACCCCCTGCCCTTTCCATCAGCCGGACGCTCAGGATGACTCGCTCCCGACTCGCCCTCGCCGCGGGCCTCGTGGCCCTGGCCACGCCGCTCGCGCCACTCGCCGCGCAGACCTTCCCGACGTCGGACCCGGTCATCAAGCGGATCTACGCCATCGGGATGGACAGCACGCACCTGTACGCCGAGGCGCACGCCCTGTTCGACTCCCTGGGGCCACGCCTCATGGGACGCCCCGACCTGAAGCGCGCCCAGGACTGGCTAGTCGCATCTACAAGTCGTGGGGCGTCGATGCCAGGGAAGAGCAGATACGGCACGTGGCGGGGCTGGGTGCGCGGGCCACTCGCACATCGACCTCGTCGCTCCGCGGCACCGCACGCTCCAGGGCCAGATGGTCGGCTACAGCCCCGGGCACCGGCGGGCAAGCGACGTCGAGCTACGAGACCATCGATCCTGCCGCGCTTCAGGGACAGCACCGAGTTCGTGAAGTGGCTGCCGCAGGCGAAGGGCAAGCTCGTCATGATCTCGGCCGCCGCTGCCGACGTGCCGGCCCGCAGGACGACTGGGCGGCGAACGCGACGCCGGAGTCCAAGGCGCGCATGGACTCGCTGATGGTGTCGACGCAGCGCGACTGGGCGACGGTGCGGGTGAACCCGGCGAGTGGCGCCGACGGCGCCAGCGCCGGCGTTCGCGGCACCGGCTACTCGTCGGCGCTAGGCGGCGGCGAGCTGGGCGTGCGGCTGGAAGAGGCGGGCGCCGGCGGGATCATCACCTCGCGGCCCAAGTTGCAGTGGTCGCATGGGCGGCGGGCGGTCCCCGCAGACGATGGCTCGAGGCGCTGCAGAACCCGCAGGCCGCGGGGCGCGGTGGCCGCGGCGGATTCGGCGGCGGCGCCCTCAACACCGGATGGGGCGCCATGGAGGTCTTCGAGACCTACAACACGAAGACGCCGGCCATCGCGCTCGACTGCGAGGACTACGGGCTCGTCGTCCGGCTCACCGAGAGCGGCGACGCAGCCGAAGCTGACGCTCAACCTCGAGGGGAAGCTCCTGGGCGAGCAGCCGGTCTTCAACGTCATCGGCACCATCAAGGGCACCGAGCATCCCGACGAGTACGTGATGCTGTCCGCCCACTTCGACTCGTGGGACGGCTCGTCAGGCGCCACCGACAACGGCACCGGCACGCTGACGATGCTCGAGGCGATGCGCATCCTGAAGCAGGTCTATCCGCACCCGAAGCGCACGATCCTGGTGGGCCACTGGAGCGGCGAGGAAGAGGGCGAGGTCGGGTCCAAGGCGTTCACCGAGGACCATCCCGAGGTGCTGAAGGGGCTGCAGGCGCTGTTCAACCAGGACAACGGCACCGGCCGCGTGCGCAGCGGCGGCGGCGGTGGACTGGTGCATGCGCCGGAGCACGTCAACGACTGGCTGAGCAAGATCCCCACGGAGTTCCGCGAGCAGCATCAACGGCGGCCAGCCGGTGCCAGTCCGGGCGTCCGGCCGGCGGCGGCAGCGACGACTTCTCGTTCGGCTGCCACGGCCTGCCCGCCTTCGGCCTCGGCGCCACGCCGTGGGACTACAGCACCGTCACCTGGCACACCGAGCGCGACACCTACGACAAGGTCGTGTTCGACGACCTCCGGTACAACGCGACCCTCACCGCGATGCTGGTCTACCTGCGTCCGAGGATCCGACGCGGATTCCCGCTCGACCGGGTGGACCTGGCGGCGCAGGCGTCGGCGTTCGGGCGAGGCGGCGGGGCGGGCGAGGTGGCGGAACCTGGCCGGAATGCGAGAAGGCCCCGCGCACCACCAATCCGCGGCTCAAGTAGCGCCATCGAGTACACGATAACCGCGGGCGCCGGGTCGCAACGACCCAGCGCCCGTCGTGCGACAGGGCCACGAGGCCATCACCGAGGACGACGTGAAGCGAATCGCACTCCGGCAGCGCACTGATGCTCCTCGCGGCGACAACGCTCCCAGCGCAGGGCAGCCATGCCTTCACCCATGCCGACACGCTGCGCGGGTCGAACGGTCCGGGGCGGAGCTGGTGGGATGCCACGTTCTACGACCTGCACGTCACGGTCTCCCCGTCCGACAGCACCATCCATGGATGGAACGGCATCACGTACCGGGTGCACAGGCCCTGCCCAGCCCATGCAGATCGACCTGCAGGAGCCGCTCGTGGTCGACAGCATCGTGCAGGACGGCCGCACGCTCACGTCGCGGCGCGACGGGAACGCGTTCTTCGTCACCCTTGCGTCACCGCAGGACGACGGGCAGCACGCGCACAGTCATCGTCTGGTACCACGGCAAGCCCATATCGGCGAAGAATCCGCCCTGGGACGGCGGCCTGATCTGGCGCCACGACTCGCTCGGCAACCCCTGGGTCGCCACTGCCAACGAGGGACTCGGCGCCAGTGTCTGGTGGCCGAACAAGGACTACCTCGCCGACGAGCCCGACAGCCAGCGCATCGCCATCACGGTCCCCGATCCCATGGTCGACGTCTCCAACGGGCGGCTGCGCAGTACCACGAAGAACGCCGACGGCACCTCCACGTTCGAGTGGTTCGTCGCCAACCCGATCAACAACTACAACGCCGAGATCAACGCCGGGACGTACGCGCACTTCTCCGAGGTCTATCAGGGCGAGAAGGGAGCACTCACGCTCGACTTCTGGCCGCTCGCCTACCACGTGGACACCGCCCGGGTGCAGTTCCAGCAGGCGCGGTCGATGATCGCCTGCTTCGAGCACTGGTTCGGTCCATATCCGTGGTACGAGGACGGCTACAAGCTCGTCGAGGCGCCGCACCTCGGCATGGAGCACCAGAGCGGCGTGGCCTACGGCAACCGGTACCGCAACGGCTACCTCGGGCGCGACCTCTCGGGCACCGGGACAGGGCTCAAGTGGGACTTCATCATCGTGCACGAGAGCGGTCACGAGTGGTTCGGCAACAACATCACCGCCCGGGACCAGGCGGACATGTGGATCCACGAGGGATTCACGAACTACTCCGAGGGGCTCTACACCGAGTGCCAGCAGGGCAAGGCGGCCGGCGCGGAATACATCATCGGCTCACGGCGCAACATCAGGAACGACCGCCCGATCATCGCCCCCTACGGCGTGAACGCCGAGGGGTCCGACGACATGTATTACAAGACAGGCAGCATGCTGCACACGATGCGCCAGGTCGTGAACGACGACGAGAAGTGGCGCGGCGTGCTGCGCGGGCTCAACAAGACGTTCTGGCACCAGACCGTCACCGCGCGCCAGGTCGAGGACTACGTCGACAAGGCCGTCGGGCATCAACTTCGACAAGGTGTTCGAGCAGTACCTCACGACGACGAAGGTGCCGGTGCTCGAGTACCGCATCGAGGGGCAGACCCTCTCGTATCGCTGGGCAGACGTCGTGGACGGATTCGACATGCCCGTGAAGGTCACGCTGGGCAACGACGGCTACTCGCTCATCCGGCCGACCGAGTCGTGGCAGCAGGTCCCGATTCACCTCGCCGACGGGGCGGCCTTCACGGTCGACGAGAATTTCTACGTCATGGCGCGGAAGGTGGGCGGAGGAGCGCCTCCCAGCTCGTGAGCGGCACGTGCTGCGCGCCGACGGTGCGCGGCTCGAGGCCGAGCGCGCGGATCGTCGCGACGACGTCATGCACGTACGGGCTGGTGCCTCCGCGCTGCACGTAGTCGCCGGCCCAGAAGAACCGCGCCTCCGGCAGCCAGACGCCGACGGCGCCCTCGGTCGTCGTGCCCTGCAGCGCGTGCACGACGAGCGCCCCGCCCGCCAGCGACAGCGAATCGGCCACGCCGCGGAAACGGAAGCGAGCCACGGCGCGCGAGCGTTCCAGGGCATCGGGGTGCAGGGTCCACCGCCTCTCGACGACGCGCCGCAGGAAGACCTCTGACCCGCGCAGCGAGACGATCGCTGCTCCGCGTGACACCCAGTAGCGCACGCCGCTGATGTGGGGCCAGGCAAGGTCGGTCACGACGACGACCACCGGATGGTTTCCCGGAAAGAGCCCGGCGATGACGGCCGAATCGCCGCGTGCGCGGGCCTCGCCGGTCGTCGCGTCGAGCAGAAATACCGTGTCACGCTGCAGCGTGACGCCCTCGGTATAGGACGGTGTCACGAGCAGCCACGTGCCGGGCGCAACGCGAACGGTGTCCGGGCGCTCGATGGCCGCCGGCGCGGATGGCGCCGGCGCCGCAGGATACGCCGCGGTGGTGAGCGCCGGAGCCGAATCCGCCGGCACCAGCGCCGCCGAGCCCGGCGTCAGGCCGACGCGCTCATACTCGGTGCCATCAAAGAGCCTGAACGCCGCGATGGGATAGAGCCCTCCGCCCTCGACGCCCCACCAGGTGCTCCACAGGTACTCTGCGCGCACCTGGCCCCACAGGTAGTGGGGCTCCGCGCGTGACAACTCGATCGGCATCGCATCCGAAGCCGAAAGGTAGAGCCGCTCGCCCGCACGCTCGAGCACGATGCGCTCGGCGTCCCTCGAGACGCAGCGCGACGTCACCGACGCCTCCGCGGCATGGGCGCGCCAGTCGGCCAGCACGATCCACGGGTTCTCGAACCGCCAGGGCTCCGTGAACGGCGTAAACGCAGGTACGGGCTGCAGGGTCGTATCGCGTGAGATCCAGGCGCCGGCGGGAGTGGAGATCTGCGCCGGCGGGCGGTGCGGAACGAGGGTGCGATCGACGGGCTGGCGGCCTTCCGCGCCCGTTGCCGGATCGTACCACCGGAGGGTCACCGAGGCGTTCGGAATGTACGGAGGGTACGTGCGGTCGCTCTGCTCCCAGAGGGGCACGTCGAGCGAGGCGCGATAGCGCAGCACGCGGCCCTCGAGGGAGGAGGGGAGAACGCGCGCCGCGGCCCTGTCGAGCCACTCCTGCGCCGCACCCGCCCCCTGTGTGTACGGCGTGCAGTGTTCGCGTGGGGCTACGGGTAGCAGCTGCGCCGGTAGCGCCGACGGATCGACCGACATCGCAATGAGCGCCGCGGCCAAGGCATGATGGAGCCAGAGCGGTTTCGACATGCGCGGGAAGCTACCGGGTGGCGTGCGCGTCCGAAGCGGGGCGGGACGAGCGACGGTCACGAGTGACGAATCGCGCCTGGCGCGAGACGGCCGGGGCCGCGCGTCCTGGCATGGCACGTCACCGGCGGCCTCCCGCGCGGCGATCCCCCGCACGAGATTCCAAGGGTGATCCGACGGGCAGGCCCTCCGCGGAGGCGGGGTGGGACGCGAACACGCTCACGGCGACCGGCGGCAATCACAGCCACGGCCTCGCCAGCAGGTCCGCGCCCTTCGGCGCGCCGCCTCACGCGCCATCCCGCCGGCGTCATGGACGCGGACGAGTGACGCTCCCCGCGATGGAGTGGCTGCTCTTCGGCGCCGTCGTGCTGGCGCTGCTCGCCGCTGACCTCCTGGTGGTCAATCGCCGGGCACACGTGCTGTCGCTGCGCGAAGCCACGACCTGGAGCGCCGTCGTCGTCTGCGTGGCGCTGGCGTTCGGTGTCGTGGTCCGTGTCCTGCGGGGAGGCACCGCGTCGCTCGAGTTCTACGCCGGCTACCTCGTCGAGCTCTCGCTCTCGGTCGACAACCTGTTCGTCTTCCTGCTCGTCTTCCAGTATTTCGGCGTGCCGGCGGAGGCGCACTCGAAGGTGCTCAACTGGGGGATCTTCGGCGCGGCGATCATGCGCGGGCTGATGGTGATCGCGGGGGCGGCGCTGCTGTCGCGTTTCGAGTGGCTCTTCGTGGCGCTGGGCGTCCTGCTGCTGTTCACGGCGTTCAAGATGTTCCGGACGGACGCCGAGCGCATCGAGCCTGAAAAGAACCCGCTGGTGCGGCTGGCGCGGCGATTCGTTCCGATGAGCGGCGCGTACGAGAACTCGCAGTTCTTCGTCCGCACCCATCAGGGCTGGCGTGCGACGCCGCTCCTCATCGTCGTGCTCGTGGTGGAGTGGACCGACATCGTCTTCGCCATCGACAGCATTCCGGCGATCTTCGCCATCACGCGGGATCCGTTCGTCGTCTACAGCTCCAACCTGTTCGCCATCATCGGGCTTCGCGCGATGCTGTTCGTGCTGGCCGACGCGCTCGGGCGATTCGCCTGGCTGAAGCCGGGCGTCGGGGTCATCCTCACGTTCGTGGGGGCGAAGATGATCCTGAGTCCCTGGCTGCACATCCCGGTGGGCCTGTCGCTGGCCATCATCGCCACCGTTCTCGCGGGATCGGTGGTGCTCTCGGTGCTGCAACCCGGGCGCACGAAGCGGCGCGGGTAAGCGCGGGTAAGCGCGGGTAAGCGCGGGGCGGAAGCGCGGGCAAGCGCGGGCAAGCGCGGGTAGGTCGGGCAGGCGGCGGGGAACGCGGCAGACGGTCGCGCGACGCCGCGGGACTCGCAGGCAGTTGGGGGAGAAGGTGCTCCGGGCAACCGCGTGCTGTCGCGAGGCGCGCCGCGAGACTAGCTTCGTCGCCCGATGAGCGACACTCCTGGCGCGTCCTTCGAGCGAGCCGCGGGTCCACCCCCCGCAGGAGACGCAGCACTCGACCGCGGCCTCCGCTATCTCGCGCTCGTCGCCGTCGCGGTAGGGATCGGGATTCGACTCTACATCTTCGCGCTGGACCGCTCCCTGTGGTTCGACGAGGCGGCGCTCGCCACCAACATCGTCCATCGGCCGTTCGGCGCGTTGTTCGCACCGCTCTCGTGGTCGCAGACCGCGCCACCGCTGTACCTCGTGCTCGAGAAGTGCCTCGTCGCGCTCTTCGGGAGCGGCGAGAGGGTGCTGCGGGCGACGTCGCTCGTGGCGGGGATCGCGTACCTGCCGCTGGCATACGCGGTGGCGCGGCGCCTGACGGGCCCGCGATGTGCGGCCGCCGCCGTAACGCTCCTGGCGGTCTCACCGACGCTGACGCGCTACAGCGTCGAGCTCAAGCCGTACGCGCTCGACGCGTTCGTCGGTGCCCTGCTGCTGCTGGCGGCGCTGCGCGCGAGGGACCGCGACTTCACGCGGATCGTGCCACTGGCCGTCCTGGGCATCGTCAGCCTCCTCTTTTCCACGCCCGCCATCTTCACGCTGGGCGGCATCGCCACCTTCATGTTCCTCCAGGCGCCGCTCGGCCGCCGCGCGGTGGCCGCCGGCATCCTGGGACTGGCCTGGGGAGCGACCTTTGTCCTGCTGCTGGCAACGGTACACCGCTCGGCCGGATCGACGACCGACCAGATGGGCCAGTTCCTGCGCGTGTACTGGAGTGCGCAATTCCTGGATGTTCCTCTCGCCGAGCTTCCACGACGGGTGCTCGACCTCTACGACGGCATGGTCCCGCAGTTCTTCCTCGGGCATCCTCCGCGGCACAGTGGCGCCGTCCTCGCGATCCTCCTGGCTGCCGGAGCGTTCCTGTTCGCCCTCCGGTCGCGGCGGCGAAACCTGGTGCTGCTGGCGACACCGCTCGTCCTGCTCGTTGTCGCCGCGCGGCTGGGCGAGTATCCGCTCGCGCCTCGCGTCTCCCTCTTCGTCGCCCTGCCGGTCGCGATCTTCCTCGGCACCGCACTCTTCGCCTGGCGGCCGGCCACGGCCGCGTCGGCGTTCGGTCTCGCCCGCCTGGGGCTCCTGGCGCTCCTCGTCATCGTGGCGACGACGAGCCCGCTCGGTAGTGCACACCGAGGAATCACGCGCCTTCATCGCTGACATCGTATCCGATTCCGGTGACGTGTCGCCGGTCTGGCTCTCGTTCGGCACCGGACCGGCGTGGGACTTCTACTCGTCGACACCGGCCGGGCCGCGCGGCGCAGTGCCTCGTGCGGCGATCGTACTCGGCGATAACACGGAGCGCTTCCCGCCCCTCGCCGCCGCCGCACGCGACTCCATGCTCGCGGAATGGAGTGCAAGGGAGCTCGCGCGCGTTCGCCCCGCGGCACCGGGCTGCGTTCGCTTCCTGTTCGTGCACAGCTCCGACGCGGAGTTCGGACGCCTGCGGTCGGCGATCCTTGCCAGCGGCGGAATGATCTCCGCTGCGGATTCTGTCCAGGGGGCACGTCGCTTCCGGGCGTGCTTCCACTGAGCCTCGGGTGAGCACGGGGTGAACATGGCGTTGGCCTCGCGCGACCACCGGGAGTGCGCGACCGGCCGGCCACGCGCGTCGGGGGCTTTCCGCCGACAGCCGGGCGCGTCCGGCCGCGGCGCCGCATGGCGGACGCGTCTCACGCTTCGATGGTCCGCCGGTATTTTCCTGCGCCATGTCCCCGTCGAGCCAACGCCGCCGCGCCGTCACGGCCGCCGTCATCGGCAACCTGCTCGAGTGGTACGACTTCGCCGTCTATGCCTTTCTCGCGGCGACGCTCGCGGCGAAGTTCTTTCCCGGCTCCAGCCGAAGCACGGGACTGCTGTCGACGTTCCTCGCCTACGGACTCGGCTTCGTCGCCCGTCCGCTCGGCGGTGTCTTCTTCGGCTGGCTGGGCGATGCCCGCGGCCGGAAGCATGCACTGCTTCTCACCGTCTTCATGATGGCCGGCGGCACGGTGATGATCGGGCTCCTGCCGACGTACGCGTCCATCGGGATCGCGGCGCCGCTGTTGCTCGTCGTGGCGCGGCTCATCCAGGGGTTCTCGGCCGGTGGGGACTGGGGTTGCGCCACGGCGTTCATCGTGGAGTGGGCGCCATCGGGAGGGCGCGGCTGGTACGGCAGCTTCCAGCAGATGAGCGTCGCCGCCGGGCTGCTGCTGGGCTCCGGCCTCGCGGCGCTGCTGAACACTGTCATCTCGCCGGCGGCGATGGCGTCGTGGGGATGGCGCGTGCCGTTCCTCCTCGGTGGGTTGCTCGGCCCCGTCGGCATCTACATGCGGCGCGCCGCCGAGGAAACGCCGGTGTACACGGCGGCGGTCGCCTCCGGTCAGCCGATGCGCGCGCTGTCTCCCGGGGCGTGGCGGCTGGCCGCGCGGGCCTTCGGTTTCACGATCGTCTGGACCGTCTCGTACTACTCGCTGCTGAACTACATGCCGACGTGGACGCAGCAATACATGCACCTCTCGGCGGCGGCGGCGCTGTGGGCGAACACGCTCGGCCTCATCGTGCTGCTGGCCGCGATTCCATTCATGGGACGGCTCTCCGACCACGTCGGGCGCAAGCCGCTGCTGCTGGCGTGCTGCGCCGCGTTCGTCGTGCTGCCGCACCCGGTCTTCCGGTTGCTGCTGTCGACGGGCGGTGACGCCATCGGCGTCCTGGTCGCGGTCCAGGTGCTGTTCGCCCTCCTCATCGCGATGTTCTCCGGTCCCGGCCCGGCCGCGATCGCCGAGATCTTCCCGACGGCAAACCGCTCGACAGGGATGACGACGGGCTACTCGTTCGCGGTCGCCATCTTTGGTGGTTTCGCTCCATTCATCTCGGTCTGGCTCATCGCGCATTTCGGCTCGCCGACGGTTCACGCCTGGTACCTGACGGCCGCTGCCGCCGTCTCCACCGTCGTGATCGCGATGATGCCCGAGACCGCATTCCAGGACCTCAGGTAGGCGACATGCAGATCGATTTCACGGGTCAGCGGGTGATCGTGGCCGGCGCCGCGCACGGCCTCGGTCGCGCGATCGCGTCGGCGTTCGCCGATGACGGCGCTCGGGTGCTGGCGTGCGACATCCTCGTCGACGGGATGGACGGCCTTGCCGGCATGCGTCCCGGCGGCGGCACTGTCGAGACGCGCCGCGTGGACGTGACCGACGAGGCGTCGGTCGCGGCCGCCGCGGCGGCGGCGGAAGCCGGAGGGGCCGCCGTCGACGTCCTTGTCTACGTGGCGGGCGGTGTCGCCGGCCAGCAGCCGCACCCTGTGGAGGCAGTGACGCTCGACGACTTCCGCCGCGTCGTCGATATCAACCTCACGGGCGCCTTCCTGTTCGCGCGGGCCGTGGCCCCGGGCATGAAGCGCGCCGGCCGGGGGCGCATCATCACCATCTCGAGTCGGGCCGGACTGGCCACGAGCCTCACGGGAATCCAGAGCTACGCCTCCGCCAAGCATGGACAGGTGGGACTCGTCAGGCAGCTGGCGCAGGAACTGGGCCCGTTCGGCATCACGGTGAACTCGGTGGCGCCGGGCTTCTTCGCCACCAACCCCGACTCGGAGCGGCAGTGGGCTGGCTACTCCGAGGAATTCCGGCGCGACTTCGTGAACCGCATCGCGATGCGGCGCATGGGGGTGCCCGCCGACATCGCCAACGCGGTCCTCTTCTTTGCGTCGGCGCAGGCCTCCTGGATCACCGGCCAGACACTGCTTGTCACCGGCTCACCGCTCGCCTGACACGCCCGTCATGACAATTGACCCGACCCCCACCGACACCGCGCTCGAGCCGTGGCAATGGCCCGAGGCGCACTGGCGCCGACTCGTCGAGCACGTGCGAGCCGGCCGGACGCTGCGCCCGGCACAGTGGCCCGGTGGCGCGCGCTGTGCCGTGGCGCTGTCGTTCGACGCCGACCACGAAACGAACGAGTTGCGTGACGGCGGCCGCTCCATCGGCCGCATGGCGTGGGGGCAATTCGGCTCACGCGTCGGCGTGCCGCGGCTGCTCGAGCTGTTGGCGCGCCACGACGTGCCCGCGACCTTCTTCATGCCCGCGGTGGCGGCGCTGCTTCACCCCGACGAGCCGCGGCGCATCGTCGACGGCGGCCACGAGGTCGGCATCCACGGCTGGATCCACGAGCTCAACTCGGTCCTGCCCGGCCCCGCCGAGCGCGACCTGATGCTGCGATCCGCCGACGAGCTGGAACGGCTCTCAGGACGTCGTCCGGTCGGCATCCGCACGCCGTCATGGGACTTCAGTCCCAACACCCTCGCCTTCGTGGTGGAGATGGGGCTGCTGTACGACTCTTCGCTGATGGCCGACGAGGATTGCCACGAGCTCCTGCTCGACGGCGCCCCCTGCGGGGTCGTCGAGCTGCCCGTCGAGTGGATCCGCGACGACGCCGTGTACTTCAACATGCACCGCTTCCAGTCGCTGCGGCCCTACACGCCCCCCACCGACGTCCTCGACATCTTTCGTCGTGAGTTCGACGCGGCATACGCCGCCGGCGGCATCTTCCAGCTCACGATGCACCCGCACATCATCACCCACCGGTCGCGGGTCTGGATCCTGGAGGAACTGATCCGCCACGCCAAGGCACAGCAGGGCGTCTGGTTCGGGACGCACGAACAGGTCGTGCGCCATGCCGTTGCCCACGCCGCCTGAGGAGGCCCCCGTGAGCCAGGTTGCCATCGTCACCGGCGGCGCGCGCGGCATCGGTCGCGCCTGCGCGCACGGTCTGGCGGACGCCGGCTTCGATGTCGCGCTCGTCGACGTCCTGGCCCCGGAGCTGCAGCGCACCGCAGCGGAGATCCACGAGCGCGGACGCCGCGCGCTCGTCTTCGAGGGAGACGTCGCCGACTTTGCCCGCGCCCACGACATCGTGGCGGCCGTGCAGCACGACTGGGGTCGCGTCGACTTCTTGCTCAACAACGCCGGAAAGTCCAATCCCGCCGGGATCCTCGACATCGCCGAGGACGAGTTCGACCGCACCATCGCCGTGAACCTGAAGAGCTGCTTCAATTACATCCACGCCGTGGCGCCGGTGATGCTCGCACAGGAGCGCGGCGGGCGCATCTGCAGCATGTCGTCGATGAATGCCCTCTCCGGGGGCGTGACGAGCGCCGTGAGCAAGCACGCCTACGCCGCAGCCAAGGCCGGCATCCTCGGCCTGACGAGGGCCCTGGCGAAGGAGCTCGGCCCCAGGGTGCTGGTGAACGCGATCTGCCCCGGCGTCATCAAGACGGAGCTCGGCAACAGCCTGACGAAGAGCCGCGAGCCGCAGCTCATCGAGGGCATCGCGCTGGGGCGACTGGGCTCACCCGCCGACGTCGCCCAGCTCGTCGTCTTTCTCGCCACGTCGGAGCCGAGTTTCATCACCGGGCAGCACTTCGTCGTCGACGGCTTCCAGTGGGCGTGCTGAGCCGCCATGCGCGCAGGCGTCGTGCCGCTGCCTGACGTGACGCCGGCCTGGCGCGAGACGCGCGCAGTCGGCGTGGTCGGCGCTTCTGGCGAAGTCAGGGTGGTCGGCGCGGCCGGCGCCGTCGGCGCCCCGCTTCGCACGCTACGCGGGCAGCGCAATCATCCAAACGTCTCCGCCACAATCGTCCCGACTTCCGCCAGCGCGCCGGCGCGATCCCCTGCGGTCGCCTTCGAGCCCATGAGGTAGGCTGCCACGAGAATGGGCGGCCGGCCCGGCGGCAGGATGATGGCGACGTCATTCGTGGCACCGTTTCCGCCCGAGCCGGTCTTGTCACCCACGCGCCACGCCGCGGGGAGGCCGGCGCGCAGCAGCGCCTTGCCGGTGGTGCTGGCCAGCATCCAGTCGCGCAGCTGCGTGCGAGACGATTCCGCAAGGACAGTCGATCCCAGGAGCACGCGCTCGAGGTCGTGCACCATCGCCGCGGGCGTGGTGGTGTCGCGGGGATCGCCGGTGAGCGCCGAGTTCAGGCCCGGTTCGGTTCGGTCGAGTCGCGTGATGGCGTCGCCGATCGACCGGAGGAATTGCGTGAGGCCCGCGGGGCCTCCGACGGTTGCCAGGAGCAGGTTCGCTGCCGTGTTGTCGCTGTACTCGATGGCGGCGGCGCACAGTGCCGACACCGACATGTGCCCCGCCGAAACGTGCTGCCGCGTTATCGGGGCGTAGTCGAGGAGGTCGGTCTCGCCATAGCGCACTTCGCGATCGAGCTGCTCGGCGCCGGCGTCGACGCGAGAGAGGACCTGCGTGGCGAGCAGCCACTTGAACGTGCTGCACATCGCGAACCGCTCGCCGGCACGGTGCTCCAGGCGCCGCCCCGACCCCGTATCGAGCGCAGAGACACCGACCCGGCCGCCGAGGCGCGCTTCCACCGCGGCGAGACTGTCGGCTGGCGCATGCCCGGGCTCGAAGCGCAACGGGGGACGCACCAGCGGCACGCCCCCTGCGGCGAGCAGGAGCACCATGCCACTCTTGAGCGCGTCGCGGCGGGAGGGATCGCGTGGGTTCACGTCGGCACCGCCGTCAATGATAGGCCGTGCTCCCGCGCGGGGCGACGGGCGCCGTCAGGTCCCCATCCACCAGCTGAACTTCACGAGGAAGACGTTGGTGGCCGGCTCACGGAAGATCGCGCCGACATCGTGCGAGAACGCAAAATCGCCTGACGGCGAGAACCCGCTGCGTTGCTGCTGCCAGACGATGTACACGGCCGACCCCGGCCGGAACTCCCACCGCAGCACGCCGTCGCCGCGCATGCTGCGGATGTTGAAGTCCGGGTTGGCGAGATCGAACGACGCGGCCGGGCCGGAGCCGTCGGGGTCGACGGTGTATCCGCCGGTCGTCGCCGAGCGGGTGATCGCTCCGATCGCGCGCCCGTAGACGTCGAATTGACCGGAGGCCGCCGCGTGCAGCTCCTTGACGTCCTGATATCGCCCCGAGGAAACGAACGGCTGCGCGTACAATTGCAGGCTCAGCGTGGGCGTGAAGGTCCAGTTGATTCGCGTCTCCGCACTGAACGTCGTCTGGTGCAGCTCCCCGAAGACGTAGCGGCGCCCGAAGGTCGCGGATGCCGTGGGGTCGCTCACGGACCGCATGAACTGGTTGCTGACGACCTGGCGCGAGAGCGTCGGTCCCAGCGTGACGAGCACGAACGACGTCGGGCGCGCCGTGAGCGTAAGGAACGGCGACAACGAGTGCCCGGTGCCGTAGGCATCCTGCCCCGCCGAGGCGCCAGCCTGGACGGACAAGGGACGGCGGCTGTCGGATCCCACGCTCGCGTTCAGGAAACGGCTCCCGGGCGCGCGCGCCAGCGGTCCGCCCCGCGTCAGGCGGTCGCTCTCGGCGCTGGCGCCAATCGAGCCGCCGACGTTGACCGTCCAGAAGTTCCGGAAGGTGGCGTTTGTCGACACGCCGATGCCGTTGTAGATCGGCGTGCCGCCATAGTTCCACGCCTTGTTGGTGTACACGATGGCGGAGTAGCTCTGGAAGCGCCTGTTGGCGGTGAACGACTGGACGCCGATGAGTGACGAGAGCGCGTGGTAGTCGCTGCGCCCCTGGAAGCCCAGGTCGTTGATCTCGAATCCGGGGGACTCGGTCTTGTAGCCGAGCGACCCGAAGACGTGCCCGGTGCGCTGGAGCGCGACCTCGCCGGTGAAGCCGGTGAGCGACGTGCGGGTGGGGTCGAGATGCAGGTACGACGCGTCGGGACGCTGGAAGTAGTGCGTGCTCGACTGCTGCGTCGCGGCCAGCCGGTTGGCGCTGCCGCCGACGAGCGATCCCGCAGCGTACCCGCTCGCGTACCATGTGCCGCGCTGCCAGCCGTGCTCGAAGTCGAGTCCCCCGAACAGCGCGCGGCTGTGCAGCAGCGAGGCGAGTGCGGTGTCGCCGAGGCTGCGGTTGGCGACGGTGAGCATGCCGCCGAGGACGCTGGCGCCGCCGCGGAAGTCGCGCCGCAGGCGGCCGACGAAGTAGTTGGAGAGGGGCTCCACGGTGGCGTGCTGCACGGGCGCCGTGGCGTCCTCGCGGAAGGCCGCCTGTTCCCGGGTCGCTACGGCGTCAATGGCGCCCACGCTCCATGCCCCGACGCGCCCGGTGAGCTTGGCCGCCCCCGCGATCGTGGTGGCGTCAGGCGCATCGACGAACGGGGCGTCGATGGCGCGGCTCGGCGACCGCCCGATGCGGCGCGAGTAGAAGAACTGCTGGAACTGGAAATTGTTGAACGTGCGTACCTGTCCGAAGCTGAAGGTCCCGGAGCCCTCGGTGAAGAACGGGCGCTTCTCGGGAAAGAACGTCTCGAACGCGCTCAGGTTGACGACGGCGGGATCGACTTCCACCTGGCCGAAATCCGGGTTGATCGCGCCGGTGAGGGTGAGGCCCTTTGGCAGTCCGACCTTGAAGTCGGCACCGATGGACGGCGACATGTCGTTGGCGCGGAAGAACGGGTTTCCCGCTTCCGCCGGGGCCCGCGTCAGGCGGTCGCTCACGTACGGCAGCAGTTCCCCATGCAGGCGCGTGGGGAGGTTGACCATGCCGGACATGTCGCCGAAGCGCGACACGAAGCCACCGTCCTGCGGGGTCCACGGCGACCACGAATCGCGCTCGTTGCGACGCGCGATGTCGCGCTGCACCTGGAATCCCCAGACACGCGCCTCGCCTTCGGCCTCGGAGCCGAACCGCAACTGCGAGAGCGGGATCCGGTACTCGGCCACCCATCCCAGCGAGTCGATCGTGGTGGCCACGTCCCACACCGCGTCCCAGTTGATGTCCTCGCTGCTCTCGTTGTACTCGAGGACGTCCTTCTTCACGCCGCGCGGGTTCACCGAGAATCGATAGGCGTTCCGGCGGTCATGGTAGCTGTCGATCATCACGTGCACCCAGTCGGAGTAGATCCCGCTGGCGTCGCGCCGCGCCAGCTGGGCGGCGATCGAGTCCGGATGGGCATCGAACATCCGCACCCCGACGTAGATCGCGTCGTCGTCGTAGATGACGCGTACCTCCGTGGGATCGGTCGCCGGGGCGTGAGGCGTCGGATAGCTCTGGAGGAATCCGGTGCCGACCGACGCGGCCGACCAGGCGGCCTCGTCGAGCCGGCCGTCGATGTGGATCACCCCGGTACGTCGCGCGACGCGGATGTCACGCGGGGCACTTGAGGCGGCCGGCGTCACCGACCGCGTGAGCGAGGGGCCGGCGTGCTGCGCGGCTGCAGGAAGCGCGGCGAGCAGCAGTGCCGCCGCTGCCGCCAGGTGCGTGGGTATCGTCGACATGGCGACGAGGGTACACGCCCCCGGCGCCGATTCTCCACTGCGGGGAAACGAACCGTGCCCTAACGGGACGAAGCGCTCGGAAGCCGCCCCGGTTCGCGTGTCGCGGGCGGTGACGTGGCGGGCAAACCGGGTGCGGCGCACCCGCTCGTGCCGAGGGGCGCGCGCGCGGTGTCAGCGAGCGTGTCCGTCGTCAGGCGCGTCTCCAGGGAGCTGCGCCCCAGCCATCCGTTCAGGTCCGACAGGATGTCGAGGCACGCGAAGACGCCGGGAGAGACGGCGACCTCGGGCGACGTCCATTGCGTGTTCGACCCGATGGCGTGCAGCTCGACGATCAGCGAGCCACCGGCGCGCAAGGCATCGGGCGGAATCGTCAACGGCGTCCTGAGGAACGCTGCCACGGTGCCGAGTGGAACGCGGGTGGGGCCAACCGACGGCACGGCGAAGACGTTTACCTCGAACAGCGAGTGGTTCACGACCTCGAGCACGGGGGCGGCCGCGGGCTGCGGCGGGGAGACCGCAGCCGGCTGCGGCGGACGACACGCGGTCATCGTCGACGCGAGTACGAGCAACATCGACCACCGTTCGCGTGCGCGGGCCTTGCGATGCATCGGATATCCTCCGTGCGGGCGGGATTCGCGGGCTCCCGGATGCGGTCAGGATGTGACCCGAAGGCCCGCTGGACTGTCGGAAAAGTGTACCGCATGCATCGGGCGGCGGCAGGCCGCATTTCATGGAAGTCTGGACTGGGACGGTGTTTGCGCCTATCGTGTGCGGAAGCCCGTTCGCCGGACATCCATCCGGATCGTCGGAGGCGGGCCAGTACGCGGGTCCACGTCCGTCCGGAGGTGGGTTGCCCCTCTCGCACATTCACTGAGTCGCGGCACGACAAGCGTCCCGTCCATTCGCCACACGACCGACTGACAGCGCGATGCAACGAAGTCTCGCAGCCACGGTGGCTTGTGCCACGCTCATTGCCGCACCAGCGGCGGCCCAGACGCTCCGCGGGTCGCCCTCCTCCATGGATCGCCAGCACATCGTGGCGATCGAGCACGACTTCACCTTTCTGGAGCGCCCGAGCGACGTCGACCGCTTCGTGAAGCTGGGGCTGCTGGTGCCCATCACCGGCGGCGCGCACTTCGAGCTGGCCGGTGTCTCGTATCCCTACGCGCGCCCCGCGGTGCGGACGTTCATCACGCGACTCTCGGCCCAGTACGAATCGGCCTGCGGAGAACCGCTCGTGGTCACGAGCCTCACGCGCCCAGCCGACGAGCAGCCGCGCAATGCCTCGGACGAGTCGGTGCACCCGGCCGGAATGGCGGCCGACCTTCGCGTGAGCAACCGTTCCCGCTGTCGCAGCTGGCTGGAGCGCACCTTGCTGTCGCTCGAGAAGAACGGCGTCCTCGACGCGACGCGCGAGCGACACCCACCGCACTATCACGTGGCGATCTTCCCCACGCGATACCTCGCCTACGTGGACCAGCTCGACACGAAGGCGACCTCGGTCGTCGCCGCCGCGTCCCAGCCGGCGCCATCGACACGCACGGCGTCCGGCCCGTCCGCCGATGACAGCGACAATGCCGCGGGCGTGAACTACCACGTGCATCGCGGCGACTCGCTGTGGTCGATCGCCAGGCGGTACGGCACGAGCGTCGACGAGATCAAGGCGGTCAACGGGATGCGCGGCTCCCGCATCGACGCCGGCCAGGTCATCGTCGTCCCGACGAGCGGGAACTACTAGCCACCGAAGCGGCGCGTCGCCTGCCGGCGGCGGTTCCCGATCCAGCGAAGCTCCACGATGCGTAAAGGGACCCGGCGCCGAGCCGGGTCCCGTTGCGTTCGTGCCGCATGCGGGTCCGGCGTCAGCGCTCGAACATCCACTGGTCCTCGAGCACCTGCACCGTCTGCGTGAACTCGCGGCCGCCAACGGTGAGCTTCACGAGATACGTCCCCGGCGTCACGGCGTTGCCGGCGGCGCCACCGCGTCCGCTGCTGCCCGAACAACTCGGGTCGGGCGCGCCTCCGCGTCCACCACCGCCGCCACCGCCACCACCGGCGCCCGCGCCCCGACCGCCTCCACCGGCACCTGCCAGCAGCGGGGCCACGAGGGTCCACTGCACGCGGTGGATGCCGGCGGTCGTCGCGCCTGTCGAAGTGCATAACGTCTTGCCCGCGGCGTCGAGGATCGAGACCGTCACCGCCCCCGACGCCGGCGACTTGAGGTAGTAGCTGATTGCCGTGCCCCGTGCCGGATTCTCGCCCTCGAAGCGCTTGTCGCCGCCCACGTCCTGGTCGGTGCGCAGGTCGAACAGCCACGCGACCGCCGGGCGCACCTCGAACAGCACGACGTCCTGCGCGGCGACGGCCGGCGTGAACTGCTCGAGTGGCGTGATGTCGTCCGCGATCCAGAGGCTGCGCCCGTGCGTGGCCACGATGAGGTCGCCCTCCCGCGGGTGGACCAGGATGTCGTCGGTGCGCACGGTCGGGAAGTTGTTCATGAAGCGCTCCCACGACCGTCCGCCGTCGAGCGTCACGAACAACCCGAACTCGGTCCCGGCAAAGAGCAGGTCGCGGTTCCTGGGATCCTCGCGTACGACCTGGACGTTGCCCGAGGCGGGGAGGTTGCCCATCACCGGCTGGAAGTTCTGGCCGTAGTCCCGCGTCACGAAGAGGTACGGGTGGAGGTCGTCGCTGCGGTGGCCGTCGACGGCCACGTACGCGGTGGCGGCGTCGAAGTGCGACGCCTCGATGCGCGAGATCCAGTAGGGATTTGACCCCGACAGCGCGCCCGGTGGGAGGCCTGCGATCCGCGCGCCCACCTCGGTGAACGTCGTCCCGCCGTCACGGCTCACCTGCAGGTTGCCATCATCGGTGCCGGCCCACACGACCCCGGGCATCACCGGCGACTCCGAGATGGCGGTGATGGTGCTGAACGCGCTGACGCCGTCGTTTTTCGAGAGCTGCTCGGTGTCGCCGGCGGCGCCCATCACCTCGACCTTGCAGCGATCGACCTGCTTTGTGAGGTCAGCGCTGGCGAGCCAGGTCTCCCCCTGGTCATACGACTTGAAGAGCCGGTTGCCGCCGAGCCAGACGATGTGCGGGTTGTGCGGCGAGAGCAGGATCGGCGTGTTCCAGTTGAAGCGGTACGTGTCACCTGCCGCGGCGTTCACGACATTTCCCTGCTGTCCGCCGCGCCCACCGCCGAATCCACCGCGACCACCGCGACCCGCGGTGACGATCCGGCCGTCGACGCAGGAGCCCGGCGCTGGCGCGGGGGCCGCCTCACCGCCGCGGCCCGCGCCGCGCCCCGCGGGCGGCGCACTCGGCCTGATGCCCTGCGAGCGACCCGTGCGCGTGTCGAAGCGCTGGACGTTGCCGTCCTGCGACTCCGCGTACACGACGTGGAAGTTGGTCGGGTCGACCGCCGTCTGGAAGCCGTCGCCGCCACCCAGGTGGAACCAGTCCGATGCCTGGATGCCGACGCGACTGCGCCGCATGCTGGGCCCGCCCCACGAATCGTTGTCCTGCAACCCGGTATAGACGTAGTACGGGTGGCCCATGTCCGCCGTCACCCAGTACGCGAGCGACGTCGCCGTCGTGCGAACGTACTCCCACGTCGCGCCCTGGTCCCATGACACGTTGAGGCCCGCGTCGGTGCCGCGCAGGATGTGCTTCCGGTTGGCCGGGTCGATCCAGATGGCGTGCTGGTCCTCGCCCATGTTGAAGAACCCACCGCCGGTGTCGAGCGCCAGGAAGGAACGGCCGCCGTCGTCCGAGCGGGCGAGGCGCACCCCGGCCACGTAGACGGTGTTGGGATCCGACGGATCCACGCGAATCTGGCTGAAGTAGATCGGCCGGCCGTTGCAGTTGCTCACGGCCGTCCACGACTTCCCCCCGTTGTCGGAGCGGAAGACGCCGGACCCCTGGGCGTCGAGCGGCGGCGGAATGCGCGCGCTGTCGGCGGTGGCCGCAGCGCCCCCGCGTCCGCCGAAGCCACGACCCGGGCCGGCGTTGTTGCACCAGTCGTATCCGCCGCCCCGACCGCCGGCGGCGGGTGCCGCCGCTGCCGCCGGTTCCGCACCAGCAGCGGGCGGCGGCACGGCGGGCCCTGTGGTCTCTATCTCGGCGTAGACGATGTTGGGGCGCGACCTCGAGACGTCGAGTGCGGCGCGTCCCCACGTTCCCGGAGGCAGGCCGCTGCCGGACAACCGGGTCCATGTCCTGCCGCCGTTGTCAGTCTTCCAGAGGCCGCTGCCGGGACCGCCGCCGTTGAAGCAGCAACCGGTGCGCCGCCGCTGGTAACTGGCCGCGTACAGCACGTTGGTGTTCGACGGATCGATGGCGATGTCGGTGACGCCGGTGTTCTCGTCGACGAAGAGCACCTTCGCCCAGGTCCGGCCGCCATCGGTGCTCTTGAAGACCCCGCGTTCCGGGTTTGCCCCGAACAGGTGGCCCGGTGACGCCACGTAGAGCACGTCGGGGTGCTTCGGGTCGACCACGATGCGCGCGATCGTCTGCGTCTCGCGCAGCCCGATGTTGGTGAACGTCCGGCCACCGTCGGTCGACTTGTAGATCCCGTCGCCGAACGTCGACGTCTGCCTGTTGTTCGGTTCGCCGGTCCCGACGTAGACGACATCAGGGTCGCGCGGATCCACGGCGATGTCGCCGATGGACGCCGAGCCGTAGGTCTCGAACACCGGCGTAAACGTCGTGCCGTTGTTGTCGGACTTGAATACGCCTCCGGTGGCGAACCCCACGTAGATCACGCTGCCGTCGCTCGGCGCCACCGCGATGTCGTCGATCCGGCCACCCATGCTCGCGGGACCGATCGATCGGAAGCGAAAGCTCGACAGGAGCGGGTTGTCGCTCCTGTTGATCATCGTGCTGTCGTTCTCGGCGGCTGTCGCCTGTGCTCCAACGGTTGCGGCAGCCGGAAGTGCGAGCAGCAGGACGGAAGCACCGGAGCAGAGCAGGCGTGCACGTGAGGGACGCATGGGGACGGAGCGCGGGGGAGATCGTGCTGCCCGCCGGGCAGCGGAGGTGATGCCCTAACGTAGGGCGGCGCCGGGGCTTCGGCCAGCGATGGCACGGCGCCGCTCCGCGCCCGCAGGTTCGCGTTTCGCTGCCCGGATGCGTCTTCGGTGCGCCCGGATTGCCCCCACTGGGCGCTGCGCATTGACGGACGGGGATGCCGGGCGGAAGTTGAACGGGGCCGCGACCCTGTGTCGACCCGTCGTCCCGCCTTCACCGCCGAGAATCGAATGAGCCCATCCGACCCGATGACTCCCGGAGCGACCGCTCCTGTTCCTCCAGCGCAGCCGAAGGTGTCCGTCTGGGAGGACCTCGTCGACATTTTCTTCTCGCCGGTGAAGGTCTTCCAGCGCCGCCGTGTGAACGGGAATTTCTGGATTCCGCTCCTCGTCGTGACGCTAATCGCCGGCATCGGCGCGTATGCGAACCGGGGGGTGATGCAGCCGATCTTCGACGCCGAGTTCCAGCGCCAGTCGGCCGCGGCCATGAAGGCGAATCCGCAGATCACGCCGGAAATGATGGAAACAGGGCGTGCGTTCGCGGCGACGATCGCGCAGGTCGGCACCGTGGTGGCGATGCCCATTCTCATCGTGCTGACGGCGTTCCTGGCCTGGCTTGTCGCGAAGTTCTTCGACGCCACGCTGACGTGGGGCGCGGCGATGGTGGTGGCCGCGTACGCGGCGGTGCCGCGCATCCTGCAGACCGTGCTGATATCGGTGCAAGGACTCCTGATCGACCCGAGCAAGATGGTGTCGCAATACAGCATCCAGATCGGGCCGGCGCGCTTCCTCGACGCCAATACCTCCCAGCCGATGCTGGGCGCCCTGTTCGAGCGGCTCGAGATTGTTCAGCCTGTGGGGCATCCTGCTGATCACCATCGGTGTCGTGGTCTGTGGCGGGATGGCAAAGTCCAAGGCGTGGAAGTTCTTCCTCGTCTACTGGCTCATCGGGTCGATTCCCGCGCTGTTCGGGGCCTGGCGCATGATGCAGGCGGCAGGGTAGCGCGACACCTGGGTGCCTGATGCGCCCGTCGCCAGTTCGCTGGGGTGACAACCGCGGGCCCGGCGCAAGCGTCGGGCCCGTGGCGCATCCGCTCCCTGGCGGCCGTGGCGAGCCGGGTCTCCGCGCTCCCTCGCGGCGGCGGCGTGGCCGCCCGCGGGCCGCGTTGTCGCGTTGGTGTTCATGGCCCGCGCGCATCCTGGTCGTCCGGGGGCGCACGCTTCAGGACCCGGCTCAGAGGAGGAGTCCATGCACGCCTCGACGACCACCCGGCGCCACGCCACTGCGTTGACGATGGCCGCCCTGTTCCTCGCGTGCTCGAGCGGCGGCGAGCCCACCGCCACGTCGTTCAGCATCGACGTCTCAGTGGCTCCGGCATCGCTCACGGTGCAGCAGGGACAGAGCGGCACCGTCACGCTGACGCTCGTCCGCGGCGGGGGCTTCACCGACGCCGTCTCCGCCTCGGTCACCGGCCTCCCCAGCGGCGTCACGGCCTCGGTCAATCCGGCGCAGCTCACCGGAAGCACCGCGAGCGCCGTCGTCACGGTGAACGTGGCGTCTTCTGTCGCGCCGGGAACGTACACCGCAACGATCACCGCGAGCGCGACGGGCGTCGGCGCTGCCACCGCCACCTACCAGCTCACGGTAACCGAGACGCCGGACTACTCGCTCTCGGCGTCCCCGACGGCGCTCACCGTGCAGGCCGGCGCGAGCGGCGCGGCCACGGTGGACATCGCCCGCACGAACTTCACGGGCGCGGTGGCGCTCGCGCTCAGCAGCCCACCCACCGGCATTTCCGCGAGCTTCAATCCGGCGAGTGCCACCGGGGCCACCTCGGCGATGACCATCTCCGTCGACGCCAGCGTTGTCCCGGGGGACTACACCCTCACGGTCGCCGGCTCTGCCAGCGGCCCGGGCAACCGCACGGCCACGCTCGCGCTCACCGTGACCGCTCCGGCCGACTACTCGCTGAGTGTCACGCCCGACCCCCAGACCATCACCATCGGGCAGTCGGGTGACGTCACCGTGAACATCGCGCGCACCAACTTCACCGGCGCGGTGACGCTCTCGCTCGTCAACCCACCCGCGGGCGTGACCGGGACATTCACGCCGGCATCTCCCACGGGCACTTCGTCGACGCTGACGCTCGACGTGACCAATGCCGCGGCCGTCGGCACGCACACGATTACCGTCATGGGCGCGGCGACGGACGTCGCCACGCGGGTGCTGCGCACCAAGCACGCGCTCGCCTCCGTGGCGGCGGCGAGCGGCGACCGCCTCACGAGCTTCCAGTTGATGGTCACACCGGCCGGAAGCATCACGCTCTCGGCGACTCCGTCCAGCGTCCAGGCGCTGCAGGGCGGCGCGGCCAACAGCACGATCGACATCACGCGCACGAACTTCACCGATGCCGTCAACCTCGCGGCGTCCGGCATGCCCGCCGGCATGACTGTCGACTTCAACCCCGCAAGCGTCACCGCCAATTCCGCGGTCGCCACCGTCACCGTCGGGGCCGCGGTCGCCGCCGGCACCTACCCGCTCACAATCACCGGCAGCGGCCAGGGACTCACCGACGCGATGACGTCGCTCTCCGTCCAGGTCGTGGCGGCGCCCAGCGTCTGGAACGTGGAATACCAGTACGAGGCGACGCGCAATCCGACCTACTTTGCCTTCCAGGACGGCCTGGGCCCCTGGACGCAGGTGCTGCCCATCCTCGACAACGGGATCTACAAGTACCGCATGAACATGGCGTCGGGATTCGGCGGCGTGTATCGCGTCGACGCCGGCTCCACGTCAGGCACGCCGGCGCCGTTCATTGCGTCCGCGCGCACGGTCCGTGCACTGGCGCGTCCGCCGTTCGGCGAGGAAGACGCGCTCGCCGGCGCACTCGGCCAGTCCGGGACGTCCTCGCGACCGGACAACGTGGCCGCGTACGGCGTCGGAGGCGGCGGATGGTCCACCGGCGTTGATGCCGAGTTCTACTTCGCGACCATCGCGCAGCACAACTATGTGGGACAGATCCATCCGGTGACGAAGGTGGACGTGACCATCCAGCTCCAGAACATCCTGGCCGGCAACAGCCTC
Source organism: uncultured Gemmatimonadaceae bacterium (assembly GCA_963761075.1). Classification (GTDB taxonomy): domain Bacteria; phylum Gemmatimonadota; class Gemmatimonadetes; order Gemmatimonadales; family Gemmatimonadaceae; genus CAVXFN01. The sequence goes on along the minus strand of CAVXFN010000004.1, from coordinate 2,192,854 downwards.
AAGCTGGGCGTGGGCGGTCACACGAAGACGTACCTGGAGGGGACGGACCCGAACCCTGTCGTCTTCTCGCACGTGAACTCGATGTACACGAGCCCGATCATCTTCTCCGGTTACACCGGGGTGAGCATGGTGCCGGGCAGCATCGGCATCCTGTTCAACGCCGGCATCAGCCCGTCCATCGACCCCGCTCCCAATTCGTGGGCCCCGTCGGTGTCGCAGTTCTATGGCGGGAATGCCGGCGCCGACCCGTGGGGGCTCAAGACAGGGTACTACGTCAATGGCCGCGTGGTCGGCTACTACAACAAACAGGATCCGACGACGGCGTCGCCCAAGGACGCGTATTCGCTGTCGCCGGCGCAGTGGAACGGTGGGTTCTCATTTCTGGAGGCATCCCAGGAGACGCCCGACCAGAGCCAGAAGCGCGTCATTTCCGCGGGCGAGTCCACGTGGGGACTCGGTCCCAAGGGCGCCAACTTCAGGAGCTACCTCTCCGGCACACTGACCCAGCACTACAACCTGGATGTGATCGCGCGCATCCACGGTGCGCTCTACACATCCACCGAGCCCCTCCGTTACGTGGGGTTCTCGTTCACGCCGGAGCAGACGGGCCCGTCGCTCTGCGGCGGATACACCTACGAGTACCTCCTCGCTGCCGCCATTGTCGGTGCAATCCTCGATCTCGACGTCCCCTCGAATCACGCCACCGGTGGTCTCCCCGCCTGGGATCTCTCCGGTTCCTACACGCTGAAGTTCTACCAGAACGACTCGTACGGCACGACGCCGGACGGTCGTGGCAACCCGATCGTCCAGGGCCAGGTCTCGTCGAGCTCCACGTTGAAGTTCACCAACATCATCTTCTAGCTCCGCGCCGCGCGAAGCGGCCCCGGGCGAACGAGTCGCTCGCGGCCGCGATGCGCGGCTGACGGACGAGCACGTCGCGGGCGGCGCCACCTCCGGCGTCGCCCGTGGTGCGTTCGGCCCTGCAGGGTCATTTCCGCCCGGTGAACGCGCCGCGGCGGCGCACCCGTCGCGCGTGCCACCGCGGTTCAGGTCGCTCGCGTTCACGCGGCGCGCCACGCTATTTCGAGGTGCGCCGCGGAGCGGCCCATCGCCGGTGAGAGGGCGCGTTGCGCGAGCCTCCGGTCCCGGTTCCCGAGGAAACCACGATGCCACTTCGATGCACGCCGCCGACGTCAACGCCCCTGGCAATGCTCGCCGTTGCGGCATGCCTGCTGGTGGTCACGCCGCGCACCGCCTCGGCCCAGCATGCGTGCGCCGCGCTCAGCGCCGCGGACGTCGCCACGGTCATCGGAAGCGGAGCAGCGTCGAAGGAGTTTCCGGGAGGGGCGCTGTGCAACTGGACCGCGGCCTCGGGGCCGAAGAAACTGCAGGTCGGCATAGGCCCCTACGCCCCCGGCAGCGACAAGGACTTCGACGAGTCCTACGCCTCGCCCGGGAAACAGCCGATGGGAGACGTCGAGCGAGAGAGCGGGCTGGGCGACAAGGCCCTCTGCATGACGCTGCGATACGGCATCACGTTCCAGGTCGTGAAGGGCGCGAAGATGCTGATGCTCGGCTTCTCCAATCGCGGCACCGCACCGTCGAAGGCGGACCATGATGCGCTGCGCGCACTGGCCGAGAAGATCGTCGCCACGATGTAACCGCACCGGGTAGCCGCTCTGCTCGCGAAGGAGCCCGGTGCGCGCACCATCGGCTCGTGCTTCGCGTGTTCGCCGCGCGGCTCCCAGGAACGACTCGTCACCGTCGCCCTGCCGGCTGCAAACCACCCGCGCGCGCCGGCTGTCAGAGCATCGAACCCGCGCGCGAGGCCGACATGACTGGAGTGACGCACGCCGAGATTCGCTCTGCGATCCGCGGCCTGTCCCGATCGCCCACAATCGCCGTCTCCGCAGTCCTCTGCCTTGCGCTGGGCATCGGCGCCACGACAGCGATCTCCAGCGCCCTCGACCAGGCGCTGTTTCGCACGCTCCCGTTCCGGGATCCCGGTCGGCTGGTGGCGGTTCACCGGGTCACGCCGCAGTCCGGACCGCAGGGGACGTGGCCGCACTCCGCTGCGAACTACGTCGACCTCGCCAGGGAGTCCCGGCAGGTGGAGGGACTCGCGGCCATGTCGCAGGGGACGGCCCTGCTGCAGATGTCCGAGGGCGCATTGCAGGCATCGCAGCGGTATGTGACGGGCAATCTCTTCCCGATGCTCGGGGCGCGTCCGCAGCTCGGCCGCCTCATCACCCCGGACGACGACCGTCTCGACGCGCCCCTCGTGGCGGTGCTCGGAGACGAGTTCTGGCGCACGCGGTTCGGGGCCGATCCGACTGTCGTGGGGCGCACCCTCACCATCGACGGCCAGCCGACGACTGTCGTGGGCATCACTCCGGTCGACTTCCGCATCCCGCACGGGTACCAGAGCGTGATCAGTGCGGACCTCTGGATGCCGATCCGGTTCACTCCCCAACAGCTCGCCCAACGGCGAAGCAACTACCTGCAGGTGCTCGGCCGGCTCGCCCCCGGGGCCACCCCGCAGTCCGCAGACAAGGAAATGCGCGCGCTCTTCGCCGGGCTCGCCAGTGAATACCCGGCGCTGCGTGGCGAAGACGTTCGCGTGGCACCGCTGCAGGCGGAGAACCTGGAGTCGGTGCGCACGCCGCTGATGTTGCTCCTCGGGGCCGTCCTGATGGTGCTGCTCATTGCCAGCACCAATGTCGCCGCGCTGCTCCTGGCCCGCGGCGTGCAGCGGCGGCGCGAGATGGCCGTGCGAACGGCACTCGGGGCCACCCGCTGGGCGGCGATGCGGCCGGCGCTGACGGAGAGCCTGGTCATCACCGGAGCGGGCGTCGTGGCCGGTCTCGCGGTCGCGCTGGCTGGCGTGCGAACGATCGGCACGCTCGCCGCGGCACGCATCCCGCAGCTCGCGGGGCTGCACATCGACCTCCGCGTGGTTGCCTTCGCGTTCGCACTGGCGGTGGTCGTCGCCGCGGCGTGCGGGGCCGTGCCGGCGTGGCGCGGGGCCAACGTCGATCCCCAGGACGCCCTCCGCGGCGGCCGCGGCGCCGGGGCTGGACGCGAGCACCATCGCACCCTGCGCTCGCTCGTCGTGGTCGAGGTCTCGCTGTCGCTGATGCTGCTGATCGGCGCGGGACTCGTGCTGAAGGGGTTCGCAGGCCTCCTTGCGAAGGACCCGGGCTTCGAGACCGGCCACGTGCTGACGCTGCGCGTCGTCGTCGATCCGCAGCGCTACGCCGACGGGTCCTCGGTGCGCGGCTTCCTCGAGCCGTCGCTTGCGGCCATCCGCAACCTGCCGGGGGTCGAGTCGGCCGGCGCGATCTCGTCGATGCCCTATGTGAACTGGGGGAACAACTCGAACACGCAATATGAGGGCATGCCGGGGGACGATCCCACCCGACTGCCCATCGTCGAGCAGCGTGTCGTGACGCCCGGCTTCTTCGAGCTTACCGGGCAGCGCCTGCTCTCCGGCCGGCTCCTGCAGCCTGGGGACGACGAGTCGCCGAGTGCACCGCCCGTCGTTGTCGTCAACCGGGCGCTTGCTGAACGGGACTTCAAGGGACAGGAGGCGGTCGGGAAGCGTTTCCACCTCACCGACAGCACCTTCGCCTCCATCGTCGGCGTGGTGACCGACATCCGCAACTCGGGACCGGTGTCGCCGCCGCAGCCGGAGATGTACTGGACGTACCGGCAGTCGGGAACCGGCTCGTCGAGCTTCCCGTTGCTCGTGCGCGTGCGCACGGGCGACCCGATGTCCGTGGCCCGCAGCGTGCAGGCGGCAATCCACGCGGTGGACCCGGGCGCGGCGGTGTCGAGCGTGCAGTCGATGAACGACGTCATCTCGTCCAGCCTTGGTCGTCCCCGTTTCTATTTCGGCCTGCTGGGGAGCTTCGCCGCTGTGGCCATCGTGCTGACGATCGCCGGGCTGTATGGCGTGCTGAGTTACGCGGTGGCGCAGCGCACGCGGGAGATCGGGATCCGCGCCGCGCTCGGGAGCCCGCGCTCGGCACTCATGCGGATGGTGACTGTGGAAGGCCTGCGCCTGGTGTCGACGGGCGTCGTGCTCGGCCTCCTCGGCGGATTCGCGGCCACGCGCCTGATGGTCTTCATGCTGTACGGCGTGAGCCCCCTCGACGCGCCGACGTGGATGGCGGCTGTGGCGCTGTTGATGGTGTCGGCGACGGTGGCCGCGCTGGTTCCTGCGCTGCGCGCCGCGCGGGTCGATCCGGTGGTCGCGATACGGACGGAGTGAGCCGGCGCCGCACGGCACCGGCTCGCTAGCAGTCGCTCACCAGCTCGGTCTTGTCCGGCAGGTTCGGCACGATGCAGAGGAACTCGAACGGCTCCCCGTCGTGTGCCTTGTACCAGTGCGGTGTACCGGCCGGAATGAAGACGACATCGCCGTGATGCACCTCGTGCACGGTGCCGCCGATGCCGACGCTGGCGCTCCCGCGGAGCACGTATTGCTCGTGCTCCACGCGATTGGTGTGCGGCGGCATGCCGCCACCGGGCTGCATGATGAAGCGCCGCAGGGCGAAGTTCGGGCCCTCGTCCGGGCCGATGAGCACCTGCCGCACCGTCGCCGTACCCGCCGAGACCTCCTCCGCAGGAACGTCGTCGGCCCGCTTCACCGAGGACTGGCTTGCCATGTGCTCGTCTCCACTGGTGTCCGGATCGTAGCCTATCCCGGCGGCCGCGCCGCCGCCACTCCGCCCGTCAACGGGCCCCGCCACCGCTCCCCCAGAAGACGTGGCGACCCAGGATCAGCTTCATGATCATGTGGTCGGTGCTCGCCGTGGTCCCGACGCCGACGCCGAAGTTCACTTCCCACGCCGGCGACACGTTGAGGTCCACGGCCCCGAAGATCTGGTGCTCCTGCTCCCTGGTGGTATTGAAGTCACCGATCTTCCCGAATGCGCCGTAGTACTCCACGCCGGCGCTCACCACCTTGGTGAAGTCGAAGCCGACCTTGGCGTTTGGCGAGAACTCCAGGCCGCGCGTCACGCCGGGTCCCTTGAACGAGCGCTCGACGGTGGGATTGAACGACCAGTACCACCTGTCGATCTTCTGGTCGATGATCGGCCGCAGCTCCATGGTCCAGGTGTCCGCCGAGTAGGCGGCGCGCTGGTAGCCGATTTCGGCGGAGAGGCTGACCCCGACGGGCCAGCCCCACGACTCCGGCACGCGTACGCGCGGCCGGACATGATTGCCCACCCACTGCAGGCCGTGTCCCTCGTTCGCGCTCGTGAAGATGTAGAAGCCGATCTCCGCCCAGTCGTTGAGCCCCTGCGTGATCTCGATGGTCTCGTGGAGGGCATGGTTGGTCGGCAGCATGCCATCCTCGATCGTCCGGCGCCCCTTCGACGTATAGTTGCTGTGCAGCTCGAACATGGTGCTGTGCGGCTCCATCGTGGGCGCACCGTACACCTGGATCTCGTAGTTCTCCTGCGCCGAGGCGGCCGGCGCCAGGATGGCGAGGCAAAGGACGGCACTGCCGATGGGGTGCATCAGTCGCATCGAATGAGCTCCGGAGGGTTGGTGGACGAACCGGGCAACGTAGCGGTGGGGAGCATCGCCGTTCAACGGTTACGGGTGGCCTGTCGCCATTGCTGAAAACCGGGCCCGCGGCTGTGTACGCCTCGCCGGCCCCGACGCACGACGGGCCCCGACGCACGACGGGCCCCGCGCTACCGGGACCCGTCGCCTACAGCGTCGTCCTGCGGCTGCGTTCAGGGCTTGATCATCGTCCCGGAGATCGGCTTCCCCTTGGGGCGCTGGTCGCGCGTGTAGAGGTACGCGCACTTCTCGATGCGCGCCCCGTTCGCGTCGCAGACCGCGAAGCCGGCCCCCTCGTACGCACAGGCCCCGGCGTACTCCCCCTTCTTGTTCACCGCGTAGAACGTGAGGTCGAAGTACGGGCGCTTGTGTTCGTCCAGCAGCCGGTCCTCGGTCATCTCGATGGTGCGCTCCATCACCTTCATGAGTGCGGCCTCGGGGGTCATCCCCTGCCGCATGAACTCGACCGCCAGGAACGCACCGCAGACCTTGATGTTCGCCTCGCCGCGGCCGGTGGAGCCGGCGGCGCCGACGGTGTTGTCGCAGTACTGGCCGGCGCCGATGATCGGCGAGTCGCCCACGCGCCCGGGGATCTTCCACGACAGTCCGCTCGTCGTCGTCACCGAGGCAATGTCACCACTCGCGGTGACGGCGTTCATGTTGATCGTGCCGTAGGTGTGCGGCACGCCGTGCTCGTCCCACCAGATGTGCGTGTCGTCGGTCTCTTCCGCGCCGCCGGGCTTCCTGGTCGGCATCGCCTGCCCGGGCTTCAGGATCCGCACGTCGGCCTTGTGGTCGAGCCAGTTGTCGTCGGGATTGAGGTTCGCCTTCCAGCGCAGGTAGTACTGGCGCGACTCGGGCGTCATCAGGTCCTGCTCCTGGAAGCCCATTTCCAGCGCGAAGCGCTTGGCGCCCTCGCCCACGAGGAAGATGTGGTCGGTGTAGTCCATCACGGCCTTGGCGACGAGCGACGCCGTTGCGATCCCCTCGAGGCAGCCGACCGCACCAGCCCGGCGCGACGGCCCGTGCATGCACGAGGCGTCGAGCTGCACGACGCCGTCGGCGTTGGGAAGCCCCGCCAGGCCCACCGACATGTCGTGCGGGTTCAGCTCGACGATGTTGACGCCCGCCACGATGGCATCCAGCGGATCGGCTCCCGCCACCAGCGCGTCGTACGCGACCTTGATGCCCTGCCTGCCGTTGTCGTCCGTGGTGTGGCCGTTGGCAGCCGAGATGACGACCGGGAGCGTGGCGGCGGGCCGCGGCGCGAGCTCGCTGCGGTCGACCATCGAGGTGATGGCCGGCGCGGCGCCGGCAATGCGCGGCAGGGCGAGGCCGGCGGCGGCGGCGGCGCCCGCTCCGACGAAGTCACGACGGGAGATCGACACGGCTCCTCCTGGGTGTGAACGGCTGGATACGCAATTCTACGTCCATTCGCGCGCCGGGACGAGAGCCGCGCGGCCACTGGACAAGGCGTCCGCACGGCCGCCGCACCCGGAACGGCGCAACGCAGACACGGCGGCCGTGCCGCCACCGGACCCGGCGCCGCCACGACCGCCGCGCCGGCCCGGGATCAGGTCCCCGTCAACAACGGGCCCGCCACGCGTTCCGGCGGGCGATCCTGGCCGCCGATTTGCCGCGCTGCGGGACGGCGGTCATATTCGCGCGCCTTGCCGCTCGCGCCACCGACTCCCCGCCCCGCGACACCCTTGCCCCCCGCCTTCGCCGGCCGCGTCGCCATCGTCACCGGAGCCGCCCGCGGACTCGGCCGGGCTGCCGCGGGGCGCCTGCTCGAGCTCGGGGCCCGGGTCGCCGTCAACGTGCGCGACGCCGGCCGGGCCGCCGAGGTCGCCGCGGCGTTAGGCGCCGGGGCCCTCGCGGTGCCGGGCGACGTCGCCGACGCCGACGGACCCTCGTCGATCGTGCGCCGCACCCTCGAGGCCTTCGGCCGCGTCGACATCCTCGTCAACAATGCCGCCTACGCGCGCCCGGCGCGCTTCGCCGACCTGACCGCCGACGAATGGCGGCGTGCCCTCGAGGTCAACCTCACCGCCCCGTTCCTGCTCACGCAGGCCGTGCTCCCCAGTCATGCAGCGACAGGGCTATGGGCGCATCGTGAATATCTCCTCGTCGGCGGGACGCACGGTCAGTACCCTCGGCGGGGCGCACTACACGGCGTCCAAGGCCGGGCTCCTCGGCCTGACACGCGCGTCGGCGAAGGAACTGGGGCAGTTCGGAATCACCGTGAATGCCATCTGCCCGGGCATGATCGACACCGAGTTGACGCGCGAAACGGCGTCGCCGGAACTGCTCGAGCGCCTCGCCGCGGGCTACCCTGTGCCGCGGCTCGGCACCGCGCGTGAGGTGGCGGACCTGATCTGCTTCGTGGCGTCGGACGAGGCCGGGTACATCACCGGCGCCTCGTTCGACATCACCGGCGGCGACCTCATGATGTAAATGGGGCTTCCATGAAGGAGGGCACACGGGTCCTCGTGGCACTCGGCGCGGCGTTCGCCGGTGGGGCGGCCATCGCGGCGTCGGGAAGCGCGGGAGCGCTGCGGGCCGCGGACACCATCGCCCCGGTGGGCACCCTCTGGGTGAACGCCATCCGGATGACGGTGGTTCCGCTCATCGTGTCATTGTTGATCACCGGCGTGGCCGGCGCCCGCGACATGAAGGCCGTGGGCCGGCTCGGCGCACGCACGCTCGTTGTCTTCGTGGTCCTGCTCGGGGCCCTGGCCGCGATCGCGGTCCCGCTCGCACCCACGATCTTCGCCTTCTTCCCGGCCTCGGCGGCGCGTGCGTCCCTGCCGCCGGGTGCCGCGGAAGCGGCGAGCCAGATGGCGGCCGGCGGGCAGCAGCAGACGTTCGCGAGCTGGCTCGTCTCGCTTGTTCCCGCGAATCCCGTCGAAGCCGCGGCCAGCGGGGCAATCGTGCCGCTCATCGTCTTCACGCTGCTCCTGGCGCTGGCCATCGCTGCCAGCCCACCAGATGCGCGCGACACCCTGCTCCGCTTCTTCCGCGCCCTGGGCGACGCGATGCTCGTCCTGGTGCGGTGGGTGGTGCTCGCTGCTCCCGTCGGGATCTTCGCGCTGGTCCTTCCCCTCACCGCGCACGCCGGCGCGGCGCTCGCCGGACAGATCGGCTTCTACATCGCCGCGTATTCCGTGGCCAGTATCGCCGCGACGCTGCTCGTCTATCCCGCCGTCGCGGCGTGGGCGCGCATCCCGATCCGGACGTTTGCCCGCGCGGCGCTGCCGGCGCAGCTCATCGCATTCAGCTCGGCCTCGTCACTCGCGTCGTTGCCCGCACTTGTGGAAGGCGCGGAAGGCCCGCTCCAGCTCGGGCCGCAAGTCAGCGGATTCGTGCTCCCTGTCGCCGTCTCGACGTTCAAGCTGGCGGCGCCGGTCTCGTGGACGATCGGGGCGCTGTTCGTGGGTCACTTCTACGGGGTGCCGCTGCACGCCAGGGAGCTTGGCACCATTGCGTTCGCCTCGGTCTTCCTCGCCTTTGCGGCGCCGGGCATTCCACGCGGCGCGTTCATCATGCTCACGCCGCTCTTCCTCGCCATCGGCCTGCCGGCGGAGGGGATCGGGATCCTCATCGCGGTCGATGCCCTCCCCGACACGTTCGCGACGGTCCTGAACGTCACGGGCGACCTTGCCGCCGCCGCGATCGTCGCACGAGGGACCGCAGGACGGGCCGATGTCGCCGGCTGAGTCGCCCCCACTCGAGGGGACGCTCGTCCGGCTCGTGCCGCTCGATCTCGCGCATGTCGACGCGCTGGCCGCGATCGGGCTGGACGAGGAAATCTGGCGCTGGATGCCGTATCGCGTCCGCAACCGCGACGGGATGCGTCGACTGGTGGAAGACGCGCTCTCGGCGCAGCGGGCGGGCACGGCCATCCCGTTCGCCACGACGCTGCGGGAATCCGGTGCCATCGTCGGCACGACGCGCTACATGAACATCGACCTCGCCAACAAGCGCGTCGAGATCGGCGGCACCTGGATCGCGCCGGCGTGGCAGCGGACGCGTGTGAACACCGAGGCGAAGTTCCTGATGCTCACACACGCGTTCGAGCGGATGGGTTGCCGACGGGTGGAGTTCAAGACGCACGCGCTCAACGCCCGGTCGCGCGCCGCCATTGCGCGCCTCGGCGCGACCGAGGAGGGCACCCTGCGCCGGCACATGGTGCAGGAGGACGGGTCCTCGCGCGACAGCGTGTACTTCAGCATCATCGATGACGAGTGGCCCGAGGTGAAGCGTCGCCTGGAGGCGAGGCTGGCGGCACGCTGACGGTCCGTCGCCAGGGCGATCGGCCGGACTCCCGGGCGCCTGATCGTCCGAGGCGACGTGGCCGTGCGCCACGTCACTTCCCCGATACGGCCCCTTGGGAGACCCTGATTGACCGGCCGTCGTGGGCCCCGTAACCTGCACCGTCCGCCGTGAAGCGCCCACGTGCCACCTCTGCACAGGAGCATCTCAATGCGCCGCTGGCCCATCGCATTCGCACTGGTCGCCATGATCAGCGCGCAGGCCCTCGCGCAATCGAATCCGCAGGTCCGCCAGGGATTCTGGATCAGTTTCGGGTTCGGGTACGGCTCGCTTGGCTGCGAACACTGTGACAATCGGGTCTCCGGTACGAGCGGCTACCTTCGCATGGGAGGCACGCTGAGCCAGCGACTCCTGATCGGCGGCGAGATCAACGGCTGGTCGAAGACCGAGGGAAATACCACCCTCACCGTGAGCAACGTCGGGCCAGTCGTGTACTTCTATCCCGACGCCCACGGCGGCTTCTACCTGAAGGGCGGCGTCGCGCTGGCATCGGCCAAGCTCGACATCGGGCGGTTCACGGGGGATGAGACGGGCTCCGGCGTGATCCTCGGACTCGGGTGGGACGCCCGCGTCGGCAGGAACTTCGCCCTGACGCCGTACTTCGACCTGCTCACGAGCAACTTCGACGGCGGGTCGCTCAATACCTACGCGTTCGGTCTCGGCTTCACCTGGCCGTAGCGATCACGGACCGGGCGCCCGCCGCCCGCCGCTGCCTCGCGCCATCGGCGTCGCCTCCGTTCCGGGGGGACACGCAGTCCCGCCTGACGCGGCCCTTGACGACGTCGGCCCCCTGCCTAACTTCACCGTCATGAGCGCCAGCCGCCGCACCTTCCGCTTCTATTGGTATTTCGCGGTCCCCCACACGGGCCGTGAGCGGACGAGCGTGCGCGACTGACGCGCCACCTTCCAGCGACTCACGACGGGCCCGTGGAATTCCACGGGCCTTTTTCTTGTGCCCATGACGAGGATGATCATCATCACACGAGCGGACATCGCCGACGCCGAGCTCGCCCACATCTGCGAGCGCATCGAGTCGCTCGGCCTTCGTCCGCATGTCTCCCGCGGCGAGCAGCGTACCGTCATCGGCTGCATCGGCGACGAGGCGCCGCTGCAGGAGGCCGCGCTCCTCGCCATTCCAGGCGTCGAGTCCGTGGTGCCGGTGCTCAAGCCGTACAAGCTGGCGGCGCGCGAGTGGCGCGCGTCGCACTCCGAGGTGCGCGTCGGCCCGGGCGCAGGGACCGTGATCGGAGGACCCGCGCTCTGCGTCATCGCCGGCCCCTGCTCGGTCGAGGGGCGCACGATGCTCTTCGACACCGCGCACGCCGTGCGCAGCGCGGGGGCGTCGATGCTGCGCGGCGGCGCCTACAAGCCCCGCACCTCGCCGTACTCCTTCCAGGGACTGGGCGCCAGCGCACTGGAGTTGCTCGCCGAGGTACGACGCGCCACGGGCCTGCCGATCGTGACCGAGGTCATGGACACGCGACAGGTCGACGCCGTCGCGGAGCATGCCGACATGCTGCAGGTGGGCGCCCGCAACATGCAGAACTTCGCCCTGCTGGCGGAGGTCGGCCGCGCCCGGCTGCCGGTACTGCTCAAGCGCGGGCTCTCGGCCACGATCGCCGAGTTGCTGATGGCCGCGGAGCACATCATGGCGCAGGGGAACCACGCCATCGTGCTTTGTGAACGCGGCATTCGCACGTTCGAGACGGCCACCCGCAACACACTCGACGTCTCCGCCATTCCCGTGCTGAAGCGGGAGACGCACCTGCCCGTCATCGTCGACCCGAGTCACGCGGCCGGCCGCAGCGACCTCGTTGCGCCGCTGGCGTTCGCGGCGGTCGCCGCCGGGGCCGACGGCCTCATCGTCGAAGTGCACCCGCTTCCGGAGGAGGCGCTCTCCGATGGGGAGCAGTCGCTGGCACCGGCGGCGTTCGCGCACCTGATGCAGAGGCTGCGCCCGTTCGCCGCCGCCGCCGGGCGCGTGGTGCCGGCGCCCCACGCCGCGGTCGCGGTGGCGTGAGTATCGCGGTGGCGTGAGTATCGCGGTGGCTTGAACGTCATCGCGGCGTGAACGTCGCCGCCGTTCATGGTGTCGCGGTGTGCGCGTCGTCGCGGCGCTGCGCGCCGGCGCCGACAACTACTTCAGCCGGACGAGGACCGGATTCACTCCCGGCTTGAAGTTGCCCTTGCCGACTTCGACCTCCTCGGGGCGCGCCTTGCCGTCGATGAGAAGGTTGAAGCGCAGGCCGGTGGCACCGGGAGCGACCTTGATGTCGACGCCGTCGATGTCGTCATCCGTGTTCGTCAGCCACTGGACGGTGTGCTCGTCCTCCTGCTCGATCTTGTCCTGGGTTCTCGTGGCGACGACCGGAGCGCGACCCGGGCGCACGGTTCGCACGCGCCCGCGGGGCCCGCGCACCACGCGCGTCGGGGCGCCCGGCCGGATGACCCGGCGCTCCACGTCGACATCGATCCGCTTGAAGGACTTCACGTCGCCGCCGACAACGACAACGCGGCCGCTGAACTTGTGGGCGGCGCCGAACGTGGTCCAGCGGAGCTTCCACGTGTCCTTGTCGAGCCAGATGAAGTAGCCGAGGGCCTTGCCTTCCTTGAAGGTCGGCTGCCCGGCAAAGACGCTGTCGGTCATCTGGGCCACGGCCAGCGACGGCACGGCCAGGGCAACGGCGGCCGCGAGCATGAGCGGCAGGCGGACGGTCGAGCGCATGGTGCTCCCTCCCAGGAGAACATGGATCGCCCATCGGCGCGTCGTGCGTCGTGGGGTCGCGGGCCGACGAGGCGCAGGCGCCCCCCGGCCCCGCGCAGATCATGGCGATGCCGGGCGCGATACGCAATTCCGCCGTCGACATCGCATTGCAGCGGGTTCGCCTCCTCGCCACCTTCCCTCGCTCCGGCTCCTCATCGTCGCGAGGGACGCCGGCAGTCGCGGCGACACTCACCGGGACAGCGTTTCATTCGCGGTCATCATCATCTCCCGACTCCCGGCGCCGCCACCCAGTTCACCCGCACGCACGTGCCAACCACGATCACCCGGCTCGAGGTCCTCGACCTCCGCTTCCCGACCTCCGCGGGGCGCCACGGCTCCGACGCCATGCATCCCGATCCCGACTATTCCGCTGCGTACGTCATCCTCCATACGGATCGCGCAGACGGGATCACCGGCCACGGGCTCACGTTCACGCTCGGACGCGGGACGGAACTGTGCGTGGCCGGCGTCCACGCGCTCGCGCCGCTCGTCATCGGCCTCACGCTGGAGGACATCCGCGCCGACATGGCGGGCTTCTGGCGCCGGCTCACCTCCGACTCGCAGCTGCGCTGGATCGGCCCCGAGAAGGGCGTCATTCATCTCTCGACGGCGGCCGTCGTGAATGCCGTCTGGGACCTCTGGGCCAAGGTGGAGCAGAAGCCACTCTGGAAGTTGCTCGCCGACATGTCGCCCGAGGACCTCGTCGCCTGCATCGACTTCCGGTACATCACGGATGCGCTCACGCCTGACGAGGCCGTGGCGATGCTGCGCGCGGCCGTGACCGGGCGCAGTGACCGCGAGCGCCGCATCATCCGGGACGGTTACCCCGCCTACACGACGTCGGTGGGGTGGCTCGGATATCCGGACGACGAGATCCGTGCCCGCTGTCGCGCGGCGCTCGCCGAGGGATGGACGCACTTCAAGATGAAGGTCGGCGCCGACCCCGCCGACGACGTGCGCCGCGCGGCACTCCTGCGCCGGGAGATCGGTCCGGACCGTCGGCTGATGATGGATGCCAACGGCCGATGGGGTGTGGACGAGGCAATCGGCGCGATGCGCGCGCTGGCGGCGTTCGACCCGTGGTGGATCGAGGAGCCGACGAGTCCCGACGACGTGCTCGGCCACGCGACGATTGCGCGCGCCATCGCCCCCATCGGGGTGGCCACCGGCGAGCAGTGCCAGAACCGGATCCTCTTCAAGCAGTTCATGCAGGCCGGTGCGCTTCGATTCTGCCAGGTGGACAGCTGCCGGCTCGGCGGCGTGAACGAGGTGCTCGCGGTCCTGCTGCTGGCGGCGAAGTTCGGGCTGCCGGTGTGCCCGCACGCCGGCGGCGTGGGGCTCTGCGAGTACGTGCAGCACCTTGCCTTCTTCGACTTCATCGCCGTCAGCGGATCGCTCGACGATCGAGTCGTGGAATTCGTCGATCACCTCCACGAGCACTTCGTGGATCCCGTGGTCATCGAGCGCGGGCGCTACCGCGTGCCAATGGTGCCGGGCTACAGCATCACGATGCAGCCCGCGTCGCGGTCGGCGTACGCCTGGCCCGACGGGGCTGCGTGGCGCGAGCGATCGGGCTGATGTTCCGGGGCGGCCGCCCGGCGCCCCGCGTCACGCCTTGCCGCCCCGACGGATCTCCTGACGGCCGCAAGGCAGAACGCAACGCAGGACGCGCGTGGTCAGTCTTTTCGTGAGCTCGTGTGGGGAATCATGGCGCGCTCACGCACCGAGGCCATGATGCGCGCCATGTCGGCTTCGCACTTCGCGCGCTCGGCGGGCGTCCACAGGTCGGCGCCGGCCGCGACACGAATCGACGCCATCATCTCCTCGATCAGCTCGCGCAGGTGCGGATTGCGGCGCCGCTCGGTGCCCGGCGTTCGTGATTCACTCTTCGACATGCGTTCCCAGGGTACGGCGATCCAGGTCCACGACGGCGTCGTACGGATCCCCCGCGCCCGACGGCGCGGAGCACCGGCGTGGATGCGAACCACGTAGCGAATGCACGATGCGCGCACCGGGGCCGATGCGCCAGTCCCTCGTGGCGCGCGGACCGCTCAGACGCCCAGGTCGCGCAGGTCTTTCGCCCGGCTCCGGCTCACCGCCAGTCGGCTGCCGTCGGCCATTTCGGCGACGAGCTGCCCCCTCCCTTGTCGCCGGAACGCACGCAGGTGGTCGAGGTTCACGATGGCGCCGCGGTGGATGCGGAGAAACTTCCGGGGGTCGAGGCGCGTCTCCAGGCGCGTCAGCGCCAGGTGCAGGATGTGGCGTCCACCGCCGACGTGCGCGATCACGTAGTCCCCCCATGCCTCGAAGTGCATGACGTCGGCAACGTCGACGACGCGGATGGCACCCCCGGAGCGCACGAAGAGCCGGCTCATCGGGCCACTGCGCAGCGCCTCGCGCAGCCTGTCGAGCGCGGGAAGCACGACCGGCTCCCCGATGGCGGCCCGGATGCGCTCGAGCGCGGAGGCCAGGCGCGCGGCACCGAACGGCTTGAGCAGGTAGTCCACCGCGCCGAGCTCGAACGCCGTGGCCGCATGCTCGGCGTGCGCGGTGGTGAAGATGACGAACGGCTGATGCGTCACCTTTCCCAGTACCTCGGTGCCGAGCAGCCCGGGCATCTGGATGTCGAGCAGCACGAGCTCCGGCCGCAGGGCATTGATGGCGTCGACAGTGGCCGGACCGCTGGCCGTCTCGCCGATGACGGTGACCCACTCCACGTCGCCAAGCATGTCGCGCAGCCCGGCGCGCGCGACGGGTTCGTCGTCGGCAATGAGCACGGAGACCTTCATCGTGGCGACCTGCCGCGCCGCACGCGTTTGCCCAGGCCAGGGCGGCGCACGTCAGTCGGCCGCATCGACGGGAATCCGGAGCGTGACCGCGAATCCCTGCTCGGCCTCGTCGTGGAACGCCACGCTCGCCCGCGCTCCGTACAGGGCCGAGAGCCGTTGCCGCAGACGGGCGAGTCCGCTGCCGTCGCTGGCCTCGACCCGGGCCACGCTGGTGCCGGCGCCGGTGTCGGCAACGTTCAGCACGAGCATGTCACCGCTCACCCACGCCGTCACCGCGACGTCCGTGGGCTCCACGCGCGGAGCGGCGCCATGCCGCACGGCGTTCTCGACGAGCGTCTGCACCGCGAACGAGGGGACCACTACCCGCAGTGCCTCGTCGCTCACCTCGCGATGCACGCGAAGGCGTTCGCCGAACCGTATGTGCTCCACGGCGAGGTACCGGTCCACGAAGGCGAGCTCCTCCTCCAGGGCGATGAGGTCACGATTCTCCTCGATCGAGGTGCGCAGGATGTCCGCCACCAGTTCGGCGGCCTGCGCGGCACGCGCCGGTTCGCGCGGGATGAGCTGCACCACCGTGTGCAGCGCGTTGAAGAGGAAGTGCGGGTTGAGTTGCGAACGCAACGTCGCCAGCTGCGAGCGCACGGCATTCGCCTCGGCGCGCGCGGCGCGCTCGGCGGCCCGGGAGGAGTACGCCACCCCGACGATCGTCAGGTAGAGCCAGACGCCGAGGACGAGGTACGGGCCCAGTCCGTATCCGAGCACCAGCACCGCCTGCCGGCGCACCAGGCTCTCGATCACGCTGTTCACGAGCACCCACGTGGCCGCGAAAAGCAGCGCCGCAACGACATGCACCATCGCGAAACGCACCCGAAACGGATGCGGCCACGCCAGGCGGTCGACGAGCCTCTGGACCGGCACCGCGAGGATCACCGCCGCCGCGATCAGTCGCAGGCCGATGAGCGCCCCCTGCACGGCGGACACGTCGTCGTGGGCGGTGAGGATCATCACCGTGAAGAGCGCCCACAGGGGCAGCCACCCCAGCAGGACCTGCAGCCAGAGCAACCGGCGCAGCGCCCGCCGGTGCTCGCGCGCCTGGTCTGTCGGGCCCGCCCGCGCAGCGATGCCGCCTCCGGGTGTCACCTCGGGGCGGCGGCGGCCACGCGCGTTGCCTCGATCTTCGTCACGCCCGTGGTCCACGACTTTCCATTGTCATAGGAGCGATCGATCTGGTAGCGGAAGCGCGTCGGCGTGATGTCGAAGAAGCGCGTGCGTCCAATGTATGGCTTCCCCTCAGCGTCGGTACCATTCCCGGTCAGCGTCATGGTGCCGTCGTGCCATTCCGCCTCGCTGGAGCTGAAGCGCGAGCGATAGACGTCCAGCATCGTGATGATCCAGTGCTTCGCTGCCGGGTCCCAGGCGCGCAGCACATGGGTCAGGGCCACCGGGTTGCCCGAAGCATCGAGGACTCGCATCTCGTCCTCGATTCCCCAGCCGTCGAACGCGCGCCATGCCTTCCACGAGCCGAGCAGCTTCGGCACGCCGTGGATGCGGGCTGCGAGTCCCGAGACCCTGGGCTCGACGGTGAGTCGCCATTCCCCCACGAGAAAGTCGAACTGGTTTGCCTCGTGCGGCGCCACGGCTGCGGCTTGAGGTGCCGCGCCTGAACCCGCGTGCTGCGCCATCCCAGCCGTCGGCAGCGCGATCGCCGCGACCAACACCAGTGGCAGATGTCTCGACATCACTCCTCCATGAAGGTCCACACCGCGGAATCGTACGCGCCGGTGCGACGCTTCCCGGGACATTTTCGCCGAACGGTGCCGTGGTCATGGTGAACGGAGCGCCGAACCGTCGCGCCGGCTGAACGGCCGCCGGTACCTTGCGGCCCATGAGCGATACGAGTCACTCCGGTGGGGCACCGATCATCTCGCTGCAGGACGTGTCCCGGGTGTATCACGGCGCCGCCGGACCCTTCGCCGCCGTCTCGCACGTGACGCTCGCGGTCGCACGTGCGGAGTTCGTCGTGGTCGTGGGTCAGTCCGGAAGCGGCAAGTCCACGCTCCTCGGGTTGCTGGCCGGCATCGACAGGCCGACGTCGGGCCAGGTCACCGTCGCCGGCAGGGCGCTCCAGTCGCTCCCGGAGCGGGAGCTGTCGGCGTGGCGCGGCCGCGCGGTCGGGATCGTGTTCCAGTTCTTCCAGCTGCTGCCGACGCTCACCGCCCTGGAGAACGTGATGCTCCCGATGGACTTCTGCGGCACCTGGCCGGGGCGCGCGCGGCGGGAGCGGGCGCTGTCCCTGCTCGACAGGCTGGGGGTGGCGGACCAGGCGGAGAAGCTGCCACTCACGTTGTCGGGTGGCCAGCAGCAGCGGGTAGCGGTGGCACGTGCCCTCGCCAACGCGCCCGCGGTTCTTCTCGCGGACGAGCCGACCGGAAACCTCGATTCGCGCACGTCCGACGGAATGCTCGGCATGCTGGCCGAGCTGGTCCGGGAGGGACAGACGATCGTGATGGTCACCCACGAACACAGCGCGATGCGATACGCCACCCGCGCCGTGACCCTGCTGGACGGAGAGATCGTGGGCGATGGCCCGGCGACCGATGCTTGAGCCGCGCTGGCGCAAGGTCCTTCGCGACCTCTGGCTCCACAGGGGGCGGACGGTGCTCGTGGTACTTGCAATTGCCGTGGCGCTCGCCGGCGCCGGCACGGTGCTCGATGCCTGGGCCATCGTCGACGTCACCACGCGCGACGTATACGCCGCGAGTCACCCCGCGTCGGCGACGCTCCGGGCCGACTCGATCGGCGACGATGTGCTAGGCGCCGTGCGCAAGCTTGCTGAAGTGCGATGGGCCCGCGCACGGCGCACGGTGTTCGCGACTGCCCTGGGTGACGGCGGGGGTCGCCGGGTCATGCTGTTCGTCCTGGACGACTTCCGCGACACCCGCATCGGCGCCGTGAAGCCCGAGATCGGTGAATGGCCCCCCCGCGATGGTGTGATCGTCATCGAGCGTTCCTCACTGGAGTTCTCCGGCGCCTCGGTCGGCCGGCCGCTCACGCTCCTCGGTCCCGACGGCGCTCCGCACGCGCTGCGGGTGGCCGGCGTGGCACGCGACGTCGGGCTGGCGCCGGGATGGATGGAGCACGTCGTCTACGGATTCGTCACCCGGTCCACCGCGGCCATGCTCGGCGCGCCGGCGTCGCTCGACGAGCTGCAGTTCACGGTGCGTGACGCGACGCTCGACCGGGACGGCGTCCGGCGCATTGCCTGGGAGGTGAAGCGCGCCGTCGAGTCTGCGGGGCATGTCGTCCGTGCGGTCGACGTCCCGGTGCCCGGGGAGCACATCCACGCCGCGCAGATGGACTCGCTGCTGTTTACCCAGGGGGCCTTCGGCCTGCTGGCGCTCCTGCTCAGTGGCTGCCTCGTCGTGAACCTCGTCGTGGCGATGCTGACCGGGCAGGTGCGACAGATCGGCGTCATGAAGACGCTGGGCGCGCGCCCAAGCCAGCTCTCGGCGATGTACCTCGTGATCGCGCTGTGTGTCGGCGGCCTGGCGGCGGCGGTGGCGATCCCGGTCGCTGCCGCCGCCGGGACTCGTTATGCGGCGCTCAAGGCCGACTTGCTCAACTTCGACATCACGGGCGTGCCGGTGCCGTGGTGGGCCGTGTCGCTGCAATTGCTCGTGGCCCTCGTCATGCCGGTCGCCGCCGCGGCCCTTCCCGTCGTGCGCGGCTGTCGCGTTCCCGTGAGCACCGCGCTGCGGGACTTCGGGATCGATGCGTCGAGCAACGCCGGACGGTTGTGGCGCGGAATCCCGGGACTGTCCCGTCCCCTGCTGCTGTCGTTGCGCAATGCCTTTCGCCGTCGCCAGCGCATGCGGCTCACGCTGGTGACGCTCGCCGTGGGCGGCGCCGTCTTTCTCGGCGCGCGCAACCTGCGCGCCGCGATTCGCGACACGGTGAGCGCCTTGTACGCGCCGCTCCGGTATGACCTGGCGCTGCGCCTCGTCGACGCCCATGCCCCGGACAGCATCGAGGCGGCGCTCGGTTCGGTACGCGGCATCGCGCGCGCCGAGGCCTGGTTCGGCGCGAGCGCCGCGCTGCCGCATGGCGACGGAACGACGGGCAACGAGTTCACGGTCTCGGCGCCCCCGGCCGCGACACGCCTGTTGCGCTACGCCCCCGTGCAGGGGCGCTGGCTCCGGGCCGGCGACGCCGACGCCCTTGTCGTGAGCCGGAGCCTGCAGGGCGACGAACCCGGCATGGCCGTCGGCGAAACGGTCACGCTTCGGCTCGATGGGCAGCCCGCGGCGTTCACCATCGTCGGCGCCGTCGATGCCGGCCCGTCAGCCGGCGCCTGGGCGACGCGCGAGGCGCTCGCCCGTCGGCTCCACGCTGGCGCGACCCGTGCGGCGGTTGTCTCGCTCGTTCCGGGCACGGACGAGGTCTCACGCGCCGGGACCATCCAGCGCCTGCGCGCCGATCTGGCACGGGCCGGGTTCACGGTGGCTTCCACACAACTCGTCGACGAGAACCGACGGGTGATGGAGGATCACATGCTGATGGTCGCGGAGTTCCTCGGCGTGATGGCGTGGATGATGATCGCCGTGGGCGGCATGAGCCTGGCGTCCACGATGGGCCTCGCAGTGGTCGAGCGGACGCGAGAGAGTCGGTGTCCTGCGCGCCATCGGCGCGCGCCACGGTGCGATCTTCTCGCTGGTCCAGGTCGAGGGCCTCGTCATTGCCGTGTTGAGCTGGCTCATCGCCCTGCCGCTGTCGATCCCGGTGAGCCTCGTGCTGGGCCGGGCGTTTGGCCGCATCATGCTGCCGGTGCCTGACCGGTGGATGCCCGAGGCGACGGGGACGGGGCTCTGGCTCCTGCTGGCGGTGGGCGTGGCGGCGTTCGCGTCAGCGTGGCCGGCGCTTCGCGCCATGCGCCTGACGACCGCGGAGGCACTCGGCTACGAGTGACGCGCGGCGCGGCCGCCACGCCGACCGCACCCGCCGCCGGTCGGGTCGCATGCCCGACCGGGGCGGGGCGCATGTCGAGTGCGATCAGGGAGTGGCGAGGTGCCACGCGCCGTTGCCGGCGCCGTCGCCCGTCATGTCTCCCGCCTTGCTGTCGCGCGCGAACGTGTACAGCGGCATTCCCTTGTACGCCCACATCTTCGAGCCGTCGTCACGGGTGACGATGGTCCAGTCACCCATCGCCTTGGCGTCGGCCGCGGCCATCAGCGGCGGCCAGTTCGTCGCGCAGCGCGCGTTGCAGTTGGACTTGCCCGCGCTGTCGCGCGTGAACGTGTAGAGCGACATGCCCTTGGCATCGACGAGCATCATCTTGCCGTCGTCGCTCTTGTGGGACATCACCCCGGCCGGCATCTGCATCGCCATGCCGCCTTGCGCAACGACGCGTCCCGGCGCGACAAGCGCGGACGCCACCAGCACGAGCGCAACCACGCCCGTTCGCCCTGGATACTTCATCGTCTCCCTCCTCGTTTGGACCTCTGGGGTCGACGCGAACATACAGGGGCGAGGGTTGGCGCAACAGGCCGCGCCAACCTCATCGACACCCGCGGCCACGGCGGCCGCCGCGGCCCGTGCCGCGCATGTGATGGCCGTCACAAATGCCGTGGCGCTGCCGGGCCAGCGCCGGCCATGAACACTCGTCAGGCATCACGAGGAAGCGACGGATCGCGCAGGACCGGCTCGAGGAGGCCGGGATCGACGCCTCGGCCGCGCGCGAACGGCGGTGCGGTTCCCGTCGCGGTCGCACCGCTCCGTTGCGGTCGAGCGGGACCTCCTGCGAGCGCCATGGCAGTAGCGCACGCGCACGTGGCAAGCGCACCGGTGTCTACCCTCGCACGCCGCGGCGAGTCACCGGCGCGCCGCAGGACGACGACGTGTGACCTGACACTGCCTGACGAGGTACCCACGCCGACGCCGCACACCCCCCGGCGCACTTCGTACCGGCTCCCCGCCTCCCTGCGTGAAGGAACTCCTCGTCGCCATCGGTATCGATTGCGATCCCGACCGGATCAGCTATCCGGCGCGGCTCACGTGGCGCGGCGTGGAATTCCTGCCACACCTCCTCGAGTTCGAGGAGGTGAAGTGGACCTTCAATGTCCGGGCCGACACCCAGATCCGGGATCACTACGGTTCCGCCGGGTGGTGCTACGATGCCTATCGACCCGTCTGGGATGCCGCGCGGCGGCACGGGTCCGCGATTGCCTGGCACCTGCACTACTTCGATCGTGCGGGGCGGCAGGATACGTCTCCGGCGAACATCCTCGAGAACATCGCGGTCGGCTCGGAGGCCCTGGGCCGCCCCGACATCGTGCACATGGGCTGGACCTTCCAGAACGAGTTCTCCATCAGGCACCTGCGCCAGGCGGGCATTCGCATCGACTACAGCCCGGCGCCGCGGATGGCGCACGCGGGCCGGCATGGCGTCGATGCCTTCGACTGGTCGCACTTCGCCTACCGGCCGGTGCACTGGCATGGCGTGCGCATGATCCCGGCGTACACCTTCCGGCATGCGCTGCTCTCCAGGCGATTCCGCACCGAGCGCGTCATGCTGACGCTCACCACGGCGCCGTCGCTCTATCGCGCCCTCCTCGCCGACTTCTTCCGCACCGGGGCCGATTTCTTCGTGTCGTACTTCCACGCCGATGAACTGGTGTCCGGCGTGGGAGGGTGGCGCGATCGCCTCTACCGCCTGACGCACCTCCGGACAAACCTCCGGCACCTGCGCGACACCGCCGCCCGTCGCGGCTACGGCATTCGCTACGTCACCATCCGCGAACTCGCCACCCGACTCTTCGATGAATGTCGTCCTGGTCACGCGTGACACCGCGATGGGCCGCTACCTCGCCGCGGGGCTGCGGGCCGGGGGGATGCTCGACAGGCTCGTCATCGAGACGGGACGGCCGTCGTGGCGCTTCTACTGGAGAAAGCTCGCGCGGGTGGGGCCGCTGACGGCGGCCTTCCAGCTCGCGTTCAATCGCTGGTACCGGCGGGAGGGCGCGCGACACCTCGCGGCGCCCGCGCTCCCGCCTCACGAGTCGGTCGCGACCGTGAACGAGTGCGCGTTCGGTGACGATGACCTGGTGATCGGGTTCGGGACGTCGTACGTGAACCGGGGCACGCTGGCGCGCGTGCGACGTGGGTTCCTCAACCTCCACACGGGGTGGCTGCCCGAGTACCGCGGGGTGAAGTCGGAGTTCTGGGTGCTGCTGGCGCGCGATTTCGGGCGCGCGGGATGGACGCTGCACTTCATGGCACCGGAGCTCGACGCCGGCGACATCGTCATGCAGCGCACCGTGCCGGTGCATGGGGACTCGCCGCCGATGCTGCGCGCCAGGCTCCTCGCAGACGCGGTCCCCGCGCTCTGCGAGTTCGTTGGACACGTTCGGGCGAGGGGCTTCGACGCCATTCCGCGAACTTCGCAAGGCGACGGGCGCTACTTCACGACCCCCACGTGGCGCGACTGGCGTCGCTGGCGCCGCCAGGAAGGCAACGGGTCGCCGCTGCCCGGAGCCCTGTAGCTCGCGCCGGCGCCCGCGCGCCGCGCTGCGCGCCGCGTCGCGCCTCGAAACTCCGGAGGCATTCCGCGCCAATCGCCACGCCCGCGTGCATGCGCCAATCGACGCGCCTCTCGCTCTCGACCTGTGACGAAACGACGCGCAGCGCCAGCGCCGTGCCTGACCGCAGAGGAACCGACGGTTGTCGCAGCCTCGCGCCCGTCGAGCGCCGCTCTATGCAGCGGCCGCAGGAGGGCGGCTGCACCGGGCGCCGTCGAGCGCGTCCTTGCGCACGTTTTCAATGGCGCGGCGACACGAGGCGCTGCGGCATTCCGCGTGCGCAGTTCAACGCGACCCGTTGTCACGATTCTCGCCCGCGACGCGGGGTCACGGTTCCTCGTTTGACGAACGCTGGCCCCACCGCCACTATAGCCGCGCCCCCGCACGTGAGGTCGCTTTGCCCGGCTCGTCCGACCCATTTCGCCTTGACGGCAGGAACGCCGTCGTCACGGGCGGCGCCTCCGGCATCGGTCGAGCCATCGCCGTGTCGTTCAGCGCCGCGGGTGCCATGGTCCGCATCGTGGACCGTGACCTCGAGGCGGCCAGGGAGACGGCGCGGGCCATCGACGACAGCGGGGCGTCGTGCACTGCACATCACGCTGACATCTCCGACGCCGCGAGCGTTCGCGAGGCGTTCGCGGCGATCCTGCGGGAGCGTCCCGTCGACATCCTGGTGAACAATGCCGGGGTCTCGCACATCGGGTCGATCGAGGACACCTCCGAGGAGGACTTCGACCGCCTGTACCGGGTGAACGTGAAGGGCGCGTACAATTGCATCGGTGCCGTCATCGGCTCGATGAAGGCACGGCGGTCGGGTGTCATCGTCAATATCGCGTCGATTGCCGCCCATGCGGGGCTGGCCAACCGGTTCGCGTATTCCATGACCAAGGGCGCCATCGTTGCCATGACCTACTCGGTGGCGCGCGACTACGTGGCGCACGGCATTCGCTGCGTCTCGATCTCGCCGGCCCGCGTCCACACGCCGTTCGTCGACGGATACCTCCGCCAGCACTATCCCGGTCGCGAGGCGGAGATGTTCGGCGCCCTCTCGGCGACGCAGCCGATCGGGCGCATGGGCCTTCCCCGCGAGGTCGCCGACCTCGCGCGGTACCTCTGCTCGGACGAAGCGGCGTTCGCCACCGGCGCCGACTATCCGCTCGACGGCGGATTCCTGCACCTGCACGGTTGAGGCGCACCACCTCATGAAACTGATTCGATTCGGCGACCCGGGGAACGAACGGCCAGGCCTGCTGCGCCCGGACGGCCGGCGCATCGACCTCAGCGCCTTCGGCGAGGACTGGGACGAGGACTTCTTCGGGAGCAGCGGGCCGGAACGGCTCGCGGCGTGGCTGGGCGCCGAGGAGCGTCGCTGCCCGATCGTATTCGACGGCGTGCGCCTTGGCCCGTGCGTTGCGCGTCCCTCCAAGATCATCTGCATCGGCCTGAATTACGGCGACCACGCCCGGGAGACGGGGGCGAAGCCACCCTCGGAACCGGTCATCTTCTTCAAGTCGACGACGGCGCTCTCCGGTCCCAACGACGACATCGTCCTCCCGCCCGGCTCCACCAAGACCGACTGGGAGGTCGAGCTGGCGGTCGTGATCGGCGAGCGCGCCTCCGGCGTGGCCGAGGCATTCGCGATGCGCCACGTCGCCGGCTATGCCCTGCATAACGACTTGAGTGAGCGCCAATGGCAGCTCGAGCGCGGCGGCCAGTGGGTCAAGGGAAAGAGCTTCGACACCTTTGCCCCGCTCGGCCCGTTCCTCGCCACCCCCGACGAGGTGCCCGATCCGCACCAGCTGCGCCTCTGGCTCACCGTCAACCGCGAGCAAATGCAGGACGGCTCGACCACCGACCTCCTGTTCGGCATTCCCGCACTTGTAAGCTACGTCAGCCAGTGCATGACGCTCCTCCCGGGCGACGTCATCTCCACAGGCACGCCGGCCGGCGTCGGACTCGGCCAGAAGCCGCCGTGCTTCCTGCGCGCCGGCGACGTCGTGGAGCTGGGGATCGACAGGCTCGGCGAGTCCCGGCAGCGTGTCGTCGCCACGCCGGAGCCCGAACCGGCGTCGTGACCCGGATCGACGCCCACCAGCACTTCTGGCGCTTCGACGCGGCGCGGGATGCCTGGATCACCGACGACATGGCGGCGATCCGCCGCGACTTCCTGCCGCAGCACCTGGCCCCGCTCCTCCGGGACGCGGGGTTCGACGGGTGCATCGCGGTGCAGGCCGACCAGTCGCTGAACGAGACGCGCTTCCTGCTCGACCTCGCCCATCAGCACCAATTCATCAAGGGCGTCGTCGGCTGGGTCGACCTTCGTGCGGCGGACCTCGGGCGCACGCTGGAGACGCTCGTGCAGGACCCGCTGTTCAGGGGCGTGCGCCACGTGGCGCAGGCGGAGGCCGACGACTTCCTCACGCGGGATGATGTCGTGGCCGGCATCGCCGAGGTTGGCCGGCACGACCTTGCGTACGACATCCTCGTGTACGCCCACCAGCTCCCGGCCGCGGTCGCGCTGGCGACGCGCCTCGACGGGCAGCGCCTCGTGCTCGACCACCTCGGCAAGCCGCGCATCCGCGAGCGGGAGCTGGAGCCGTGGCGCAGCCGGCTCCGCGAACTCGCCCGCCGGCCGAACGTCTGGTGCAAGCTCTCGGGCCTCGTCACCGAGGCGGACTGGGCCGGGTGGCGCCCCGAGGATCTCCACCCGTACCTCGACGTGGCGCTCGAGGCCTTTGGCGCGCAACGCGTCCTGTTCGGGTCGGACTGGCCGGTCTGCCTCGTCGCCGCCGGGTACGACGTCGTGGCGCGGTGCATCGAGGATTTCGCCAGCGCCTTGACCAGCGGCGAGCGCGAGGCGCTCTTTGGCGGCAGCGCCCTTCGCTGCTACGCGCTCGGCGCGGCCGCCGGGGGCGCTTCCGGAGCGCCGTCCCACGCCCGATCGAACCAATCCCCATGGACCTCCAGCTCGCCGACAAGACCGTCCTCGTGACCGGCGGTGCCATGGGCATCGGCGAGGCGATCGTCCGTGCCCTGGCGGCCGAGCGCGCCGTGCCCGTGATCGTCGATCGCGACGCCGAGGCCGCCAGTGACCTGGCCGCGTCGTTAGGCGCGGAGGGGGCACGGGTGGAGGTCGTGGTGGCCGACCTCACTGATGCCGGACAGTGCGCCGACGCCGTGCGCGAGACGCTGCGCCGGACCGGCCGGCTCGACGCCCTCGTCAACAACGCCGGCGTCAACGACGGGGTGGGACTGGAGCGCGGCTCGCCGGGGGCGTTCCTCGAGTCGCTGCGGCGCAACCTGGTGCACTACTACGCCGTGGCGCAGGCCGCCCTCCCCGCCCTGCGCGAGGCGCGCGGGACGATCGTGAACATCGCCTCGAAAGTGGCTGCGACGGGCCAGGGCGGCACCAGCGGCTATGCCGCATCGAAGGGCGGGATCCTGGCGCTGACGCGGGAGTGGGCGGTGGAGCTGCTGTCGTATGGCATCCGCGTCAACGCCGTGGTCCCGGCGGAGGTCATGACGCCGCTGTATCGCCGCTGGCTCGACAGCTTCGCCGATCCCGAGCACAAGCTTGTCGAGATCGTCGCCCGGATCCCGCTCGGTCACCGCATGACGACGCCCGAGGAGATCGCCGCCGCGGTCCTCTTCCTGCTCTCGCCCAGGGCGTCGCACACCACCGGGCAGCACCTCTTCGTCGACGGCGGCTACACGCACCTCGACCGGGCCCTGACCTGAGCTGCAGATGCCGGAGACGCGTCCCCCCTTCACCGAGCGCGCCTTCGTGGTCCCGCTGGTGCTCGTCACCAGCCTGTTCTTCCTCTGGGCGCTGGGCGTCAACCTCAACGACATCCTGATTCCGCACCTCAAGAAGGCGTTCGGGTTGAGCGACTTCCAGTCGTCGCTCATCCAGACGGCATTCTTCGGCGGCTACTTCCTGGCGGCGCTCCCGGCGGGGTGGGTGATGCGCAAGGTCGGCTACAAGCGGGGCATCATCATCGGGCTCGTGACGTGCGCCACCGGCGCGTTCCTGTTCATCCCCGCCTCGTACGTCAGGCTGTATCCATTTTTCCTGTTCGCACTGTTCGTGATGGCCTGCGGGCAGTCGTTCCTCGAGGTCGGCGCCAATCCGTACGTCACGACGCTCGGCCCGGAGGAGACCGCGCCGTGGCGGCTCAACACCGCGCAGGCGTTCAATTCCGTGGGCGCCGTCGTGACGCCGGTGATCGGGGCGACGTTCATCCTCTCGGGGATCGAATATCCGCCGAACGTGATCGCGACGATGCCCCCGGACGCGCTGGAAGCCTGGCGCGTCTCCGAGGCCAGCGCCGTGCGCGGGCCTTACCTGGTGATCACGGCGATCTTCCTCCTCATGGCACTGCTGTTCGCCGTGTCCCGGCTCCCCGAGGTGCGAGAACGGACGGAGGGCGGGGGGCCAGGACCCGTCAGCGCGCGCGCGCGGAGCGCGATCCTGAAGCACCGTCACCTCGTGCGCGGCGTCATCGCGCAGTTCTTGTACGTGGGCGCCCAGGTCGGCGTCGCGAGCTTCGTGATCCGGTTCGTGCAGCGGGCACTGCCGGGAACGCCGGAGAAGACCGCCGCGGAGTACCTCTTCTTCCACCTGGTGGGCTTCATGATCGGGCGCTTCCTGGCGGCTGGCGCCCTCAAGTACGTGAAGGCTCCGGCGATGCTGGCCGCATTCGCGGCCGGCGCCTTTGCCGCCTGCGGCGTCGCCGTCACGTCGTCGGGAGCGGTCGCCGTCTGGATGATCGTGCTGATCGGGTTCTTCCACTCGCTCATGTTCCCCACGATCTTCGCGCTCAGCCTCGAGCAGCTCGGCCCCCTGCGCAAGCTCGGCGCGTCGCTGCTGGTGATGGCGATCGTGGGCGGGGCGATCATTCCGGCGGTGATGGGGCGCCTCTCGGACATGACGACAATCCAGACGGCGTTCCTCGTGCCGCTGGTGTGCTACGTCTACGTGTTCTGGTTCGCCGTGCGCGGGCATCGCCCGGACGCGAGCGTCGAGCCGCCGCCGGCCGCGGCGCAGCGCGCCGTCGCCTGAGCGCCGCCTGACGATGCCGCATCGATACTGCCTGGCGCTCGACCTGAAGGACGACCCCGCCGTCATCGCGGCGTACGAGGAGCACCATCGGCACGTCTGGCCGGAGATCGTGCAGAGCATCCGCGACGCCGGCGTCGAGGTGCTCGAGATCTACAGGACCGGCAACCGCCTCTTCATGATCATGGAGGTCGGCGGACGACTTCTCGTTCGAGGCGAAGGCGGCTGCCGACGCGGCGAATCCGGCGGTGCAGAAGTGGGAGGCGCTGATGTGGCGGTTCCAGCAGGCGCTCCCTTGGGCGAAGCCCGGGGAGAAGTGGGTGGTGATGGAGAGGATCTTCGCGATGCCTGACGCGGCCGGCTGAGTTGGCTCGTGGCGGCGGCGGCCGTCGCCCCAGTCGCGGCCTGCACGGGGCGGCAATTCGCCGCGTCGCCGGGCCGGGGCACGTGTCCCGGTGCGGGTGAAGTCCTTCGGCCTGTCAGTTGCTCATGGGTGCAGCTGCTCCGCGCGTGCAACGCGCTGGCGCTGACAACCATCTGGCGCACGTTGGGGGTGACGCGGCGGGACGCGCCGGGCTGAGCCGAAGCCGCGTTCAGAGGTGCAGGGGCAGGCCGGCGGTTGCGGTGCGGGGCGCGGGCGAGTTGGCGTGAGGCGGGCCCGCTTGCGGGGCGATTACGTCGAACCCGGCGATGTGTTTGGGCAGACCGCCGACATTCCATTCGGCGTGCGGCCGGCGCCATGTTTCCCGTGGGCGGCTCCAACCGATTGGCGCGGATTTCCAATGAGCGTTATGCGCCACCCGCCGCACGCATGGGCACCAGCCGCGAACCCATACAAGGAGAGACATGACCGTCACGCGAATGGACAACGTTCTTATCGTTGTTGACGATCTCGAGGCCACCAAAGCGTTCTTCATCGCCCTGGGCCTCACGCTCGAAGGGAAAGCGACAGTCGAAGGGCCCGAGGTCGGGAAGCTGATCGGGCTCACGGAGGTCCGGGCCACTCTCGTGACGTTGCGTACTCCGGATGGGCAAGGCATTGAACTGGACAAGTTCCATTCGCCGGACGCGATCAGGTTTGGGCCAGTCGACGCGCCAGTAAATGCGCTCGGGTTTCGCCGTGTGATGTTTGCGGTCGATGACATCGACGCTGTCGTGGCGCACATGCGTGCTCAAGGAGCCGAGGTCATCGGCGAAATGCAGTTCGGGAACACATATCGGCTCGCCTACATCCGTGGGCCTGAAGGCATCATTGTCGCGCTTGCTGAACAGCTCCGGTAACACGATCCTGCGTCGGCTCGTCAAGACCGGCGGTCGCAGGCCGGCGTCAGGTCCAAGGCGTCAGGTCGAACAGGATCGGTTCAGTGGCGCATAACAATCGGTTGCAGCGGGCGGTCCGCTTCGCGGCCCGCCGCTGAACCGGAGCGTTAGGCAGAACACGGAGATCGCAATGACCCAAGGATCCGCAGGCCCGAAGTTCGTGAAGCATTTCGGCCCAGTCCTCCAAGCCCTGGACCCAGTCACTCGGTTCCTTCCCCGGCCCGGAGGCCGTATCGCCTACGACGTTCGAGGCGACGGCCCTCTGTCTGTGCGTACCGGGCATGGGCGAGCTGCGCTCGTCCTACCGCTTCCTGACGCCGGCGCTGACGGACGCGGGTTACCGGGTGGCGACCATGGACCTCCGTGGCCATGGCGACAGCGACGCCACCTTCGACGACTACGACGACGTAGCCGCCGGTTCCGACGTGGTGGCGCTGATCGAGCGAACTCGGCGGAAGGGCGGCCGTGGTAGGCAACTCCATGGGAGCCGGCGCCGCCGCGTGGGCCGCCGCAGAAGCACCAGACAAGGTGGCGGCGCTGGTCCTGGTGGGGCCCTTCGTTCGCCAGGTGCCTGTCGGGAAGCTCATGGAGTTCGGCTTCAGGCTGGCCATGATGCGTCCCTGGGGACGCGCTGCCTGGCTCGGCTGGTACCCGAAGCTCTTTCCCGGCCGGAAGCCGCCGGACTTCGAGGAGCACCGGCAGCGGATCGGCCGCAGCCTCAAGCAGCCCGGAAGGTGGCAGGCTTTCTCGGCCACCACCCGCACTTCCCACGCACCCGTGGAGGCTCGGCTGGATGACGTGCAGTGCACCGACGCTGGTGATCATGGGGGAGCGCGATCCGGACTTCCCAGATCCTGCGGCCGAGGCCCAACGGTGGCCGAGCGGCTGCACGGCGAGGTTGTCATGGTGCCCGACGCCGGGCACTACCCACAGGCCGAGTACCCCGAGGTTGTCTCCCCGGCGGTGACCGGATTTCTCGGCAGCGTGTTCGCAGGCTAGGAGGACGATATGGCCTGGATTCGGGTCTTGGCGGCCGTTGCCGTCTATCTCGTGGTCGCGCTCCTCACATCGGCGCATATCAGCCGCCGAGGCAGGAACCTCAAAGAGATGGAAGAGCGGGGCTCCTCGACCGTTCTGCTCATCGGCGCGGTCGCCAATCTCCTGGTTCTCGGCGCCGTCCTCCTGTTCGTGGTGCTCGTGGACCAACGGCCACTGGGGGTTCTGGGGCTGGGCTTGGCACGGCAGGACGTTCTGTTCACATCGCCGACCGTGCTACTCACCCCCGCCAGCGCCGCGGCGTTCATCGGACTACTCCACCGCATCGGGCTTTTCGAGGTCGAGCCGAATACCCTCCCTGCCGGAAGTGTCGGCCGGCTCCTGGCCGTGGCGGCCGTCCTGCTCGTGGTGGCGTTGCAGGAGGAGGTGCTCTATCGCGGATACATCACGCTGAACCTCGTCCACCATGGACCGGTGGTGGTGCTCCTCGTCAGTACGCTGGTATTCACGGCCATCCATTTCCTCACCAACCGCGTTTCGCCCGCGCAGGTCGCAGGCTGGCTATTCGGTGGGTTCATCCTCGGCTGGGTCTATCTGGAGAGCGGTTCGATCTGGGTTCCGGTGTCGCTCCATTTCACCATGGACATGACCAACGTGGTCGTCTTCGGCATTGCCGGGGAGCTGGGGGTGGCGAAGTTTTCCAGACCGCTCAATGACATGGACCGGGCCCTCTATCGCGCCGTGTACGTCGCACTGATCGCGGCCGTGATGCTCGGCGTCTATGGCTTGTGTCTGGCGCCGAGGTGGGGCAGATGACCGGACTGGAGCGCCTCAATCTGATACTCCGTGGGCTGATGGAAGCTCGGCGTGGTGTGCGGCTTGGGGTACTGGGGATACCGGACCAGCGGCGTCATCCTCGCCGTCACCGCACCGGTCATTGGGTTCGGCTTCTGGGGCGCCGTCGATTTCCACCAGACTGGGCATGCCGCCGAACCGCTGCGGCTGATCCAGGAGCTCACGGTTTCCGGCCTTGCGGCCGCGGCGTTCTACAGCGCCGGAAACCACCTGCTCGGATGGACGCTGGGCACCATCTCTGTGGTGCATCACGCCTTTGTGTACGCCACGGGGAATAAGCTGCTCAAGCGCGGCCCTGACGCGCAGGGGAAGCGCTAGCAGGTCGGCGGGGCATAATCCGGCCGTCTAACCGGCGCTTGCTGCCGACGAGGCCAGAGCGGTTCGGCCGCCGCGATGTATTCTTTATCTAAGGACTGCGGCGGCCTCACCAGGCCTCGCGGCAGAAGCGCAGGTCGTTAGGTGGCACCACTACTTGGCATTGTCTGTCGTACACAATTGTGGGCTTAGGCGGCTCACACCGGAGGTTGCGATGGTGTCGAAGTACATAGCGGTGGTGTGTCTTCTCGCAATAGCTGCGCCGAGGATGCTCATTTGCCAGCACGTCGCGCGGAGTAGCACACAAATCGTCCCGAAGTCTTATGACAGCGCCGGCGTGCGCATCCTCGAACACTCCGCCGACGCTCTCGATCGTGCGCCGACCCTCTCGCTCATGCCGGGCCCGCTGGCAGTGATCGGCAGTGGCGACACGACGCTCGACCTCTCGCGGGTCAACTCCGAGGTGCTCGTGCTGCGCGACGGCGCGGTGGCGTTCTTCGCCGATGGTTCGGTGCAGATTGTCTCGCCCGACGGCTCACGTCGCCAGCGGATCGGGCGTGCCGGCGCCGGGCCGCAGGAGTTCCGTCGTGCCGATATCGCGCGGGGCCGCAGCGACACGATCCTCGTCACCGATGAAGGCAATTCGCGGATCGCCTGGGTGGTGCCGTCGAAGGGTGTGGTGCGCACCCGCGCGCTGGCCCTGAGCAGGCCGGGCTATTCCTTTGGCCCCATCGCGCAGTTCGATCACGATACCCTGATCATGGGGATCGCCAGCTACGCGCCGCAGTTCACCTCGTCCGGCAAACGGGTGCAGTTTCCGGTCGGTCTCCTCACCGGGGCGAGCGACAGCATTCGGATCATCGTTCCGCTGGAAGGCGGCGAGATGATCGATGTCCCGGCACTCGCCACCCGCGGGATGCCGGGCATCGCGGCGGTGCGATATCCTCCCAACCCGATCGTGGCGGGATGGGGCAAGGGATTCCTCGCCGTCCGCCCGGATCATTGGAAGCTCGATCTCTACGCACCCAGTGGCACACTCATCGAGAGCGTCCGGGTGCCGGTACGGCGGATACCGGTCACGTCGCAGCTTCGCGATCGTGATGTGGCCGGGGCGATCGAGATGATGCAGCGCCGCTCGACGACGCCCATCGATGCCGGACCGCTGGAGGCGCGGCTTCGACAGCTTCCCTATCCCGATTCCCTTCCCTCGTTCCGCGACGCCAAGACGACCGCAGGCGGAATCGCGTGGGTGAGGGAGATGACGCTCGCCGCCGACACGACCTGGGCCTACACCGCTGTGTCCCTGGACGGTCGGATCCTCGGCCGCCTTACGGGCACCGGACACGCGCCGGTGGCGTTCGGCGATGATCGCGTGGTGCTCCGTGAAGAGGATTCCGACGGCATCGTCACCTGGCGGGTACTCCGCGTCAAGTGGAGCGGCTCCGGCGCGGCGGGTCACGTAGATATCCCCGACAGCGTGGGCACCGATCCCGCGTAGTCAGGTCGTATGTTCCGGGCATCCCTTCGGTTTCGAGCGGCCTCGCCACGACGTATAGACTCGCCGCTGCCACCTGGCAAGCGCTTGCTGCGGACAGGGCCACGACTGAGCGGGACGGCCCGCTATCATTGACGTCGATCGGCCGTCCCGCCCCTGGCCCTGCCGCAGACACGCAAGACGTTAGGCTGATTACCACCTCGGAATCGTGCCATGAACAGCAGATCGCAGGATCGGGAAATGCCTTTCCTCGATCACCTCGAGGACCTGCGGCATCATTTGTTCTGGATGGTTGGAGCCCTCGCGATTGGATTCGGCGTCGGCATGGCACTGAACAGTATGTTTGATCTGGTCACCTTCCTGAAATGGCCCGCATGTCCGTACTTGCCGCCGGGGTGTCAGCTTCAGGTACTCAGTCCTGCCGACGCTATTTCCATCCCGCTGACCATTTCGTTCGGCTTCGGTGCGATACTCGCCTCGCCAGTCATTCTGTACCATGTCTGGGCATTCGTTTCGCCGGCGCTCTATCCAATTGAGCGGCGCTTGGCACGATACGTCCTCGCAGGTGGCCTGTTGCTGTTCTGCCTGGGAGCGACGCTCACGCACCTCTTCGTCCTGCCAGCCACACTCCGGTTCGCCGCGCGGTTCGGTGGACCGTCGCTCGTGCAAAACTACGCGGCGCGCGACTACTTCTCGCTCGTCGTAACGCTCGCTCTCACCTTTGGCGCGGCATTTGAACTCCCGCTCGTTGTTATGGCGTTAGCCGCGCTTGGCCTCGTCTCACCGGCATTCCTGCGTCGGTACCGGCGCCAAGCCCTCGTGCTTTGCCTTGTCGCTGCGGCGGTAATCACGCCCGGGGATGTAGTCTCGAGCACGCTCTTTCTCGTCCCGCCACTCTATGCGCTTTACGAGCTAGGCACCTTTCTCGCTCGGAGGGCCTATCGCTGGCGTGATCGCAGCGGTCGCGTCTTGGCCCTGCTGTTGCTCTGGCTAGGGCGTGGGCTAGGCGCTCGCGAAGATAGCGTCGTGTCAACAACGGCCTAGCCAGCGTTGCGGCTGCCGCCGCAGACTCTATGTTGAAGCGGCACCTGTGCTGCGCTAGATGCTGCTCTTATAAGCTGCTGGACAGCAGAACGCGGTCCATTAGGCCGCCTCGCGGATGGTCGCGAGCGCGGGCGATGGGCGCCACGCTGCCAGATCGGGCGAGAACTGGACTCGCCCGTTACCAACTCGGGCGTGGCGCGGCAGCAACGGGAGGCGTAGCCTGGTTCCGACGTACCCGTGGCGCCTGTAGCAGGCGCCGTCATCTGCGGCGAGACGCACGACTTCGAGCAGGGCAGGCCTTCGCAAAGAAATGCGGTGTACTCGCGAGAGGTTGCGATGGGTCCGCCGATCGCTGCCATCGCGGCGAGTTCCCCGTGCGACTCATGTCGTGTCTCGCGGTCTCGGTGGCCGTTTCTCGCCTACCTGAAGCGGCCCCTGAGCTGGCGGGCGGTGCATCGCGATGGTCTCATGGCGCACATCCGGATTGCCTTTGCGGGGCGCCGTCGGCGCTCCCGGAGTGCGAATGCCGGGCTCGGGCTCCCGACCAACGCCAGCGGGTAGCCCGGCTGATGCGCCGGTGCTTGGGGCGCGGTCGTCACGGCAGGCGGCGACACGTCGCGACGAGGACTCGCACGGCGAGACGACAGTGCCGATCCCTGGCGCGCGCGTCGATCTCAAACTCGAGCGTGAGCCGGGGACGCGTTGGACATTTTGATACCGGCGCGAAGATCGGTTTCGCGGTCGGTGCTGTCACGGGTGCGCTCTTGGCTTGCCCGCCAGGGAACTGTGATCTGTCTTCGGGAAGTTGGGGACGTCTCCAGATGATCGCTGGGGCGTTCGTTTTGGGCGCCGCTGGGGTGCTGACCGGCGGAGTCGTGGGCGCCAGCTACAAGACCGACAGGTGGGAGCCGCTGCTTCCGGGCCGCTGGCGCGTGAACCCCCTGCCGACCGGTCCACGTGATTTCGGCCTGATACTGTCACTACGGTGGTGAGAGGCGGGCGATGATGCGGGCCTGCGCCCCGGATCCTCAACAGCGAGGTTGGCCGCTCGTTTCATGCATTGGACCCTAGAAGGAGAGCGGGCACCCCGACACGACCTTCCTGGTGGCAGCCTAACTCGCGTCGCGGCTGCCGCCGCAGACTCTCGATTGACGCAGCTGAACGCGGTCCGTCAGGCAGCACCCGCGGTGGCGTGACACCGAACCGAATGACTCATACGATCGCCGACGCGGTGCTGCGGGTGCTCGATGAACGCGGCCCCCCCGTCGTCGTCGCCCTGGATGGTCGAAGTGGTGCCGGCAAATCGACCGTCGCTGCCGCGCTCGCCGACCGCCTGCGAGCGACGGTGATTCCGACGGACGACTTCTTCGCAGCCGGGATCACGGATGCCGGCTGGGAGGCGCGCACCGCCGCCGAGCGCGCGCGCGATTGCATCGACTGGCAACGCATGCGCTGGAGCGCGCTCGATCCGCTGCTCGCCGGGCAGCCAGCGGCGTGGCACCCATTCGATTTTTCCGGCGGCCGGCGCGCCGACGGGACGTATGCCATCTCCCCGCAAACCGTGCGTCGCGAGCCGGCGCCGGTGATTATTCTCGATGGCGCGTACTCGGCCCGGCCGGAACTCGATGACGTGATCACCCTGTCCATCCTGGTCGAGGTTCCGACAGCCATTCGATTGGCCCGATTGGCCGCGCGCGAGGAGCCAGCGTTTCTCGCGGCCTGGCACGAGCGCTGGGATGCGGCAGAGGATTACTACTTCTCGAAGGTGCGCCCGTCCGCTGCGTTCGACTTCGTCGTGGGCGGGTGACGCCCGCAGCGCGACCGCGGCTTGGACTGGGTCGGGGAACTGAATCCCGTGCTCGTGCAGATCGTACGAAAAGGACAGAGACGCTCCGGCGCTGGCGACAAGGAGTTCCCACGATGCTCACCAATCTCTTCCCCAGACAGGTCGACAACGGGTATCGGGGCCACGTCGTCGCGATCTGGCTCCTTCTTCCTCTCGCCCTCGTCAAGCTGCTTCAGGGCGCGAACGTCGCCGGACTCCTGGGCACCGCGAACACCCGCCGTATCCTCGAAGGGGTGGACCGCGTCCCCGTCAGCACGTTCCCACCCGAAGCCGCTTCTCACCTCCTCTTTCTGTTCGCGGCCTGGGGCCTTGGAATCTTCACCCTCGGCCTGCTCGCGTTGATCGTCCTGGTTCGCTATCGGGCGATGGTTCCGCTGATGTTCCTCGTGCTCTTGATCGAGCAGGGCGGCCGGATGGTGCTGTCGAGTATCCACCTGGGCCGCCCCCTCGTGTCCCTGGCCGCCTCTCCCGCCAATCTGATCAACTGGGCCTTCCTCTTGATCATTGTGATCGGGTTCGCACTGTCGCTGTCCGGTCGCGCGGCGGGCGATCCTCGGTAATCGATGCGGATCTTCGAGGCGCGACAGGGCTGACGTTTCGCCACGGAGGCGCCGGTGTGGACCGCGATCACGCGGGCCTTCACTGACGGGGTAGTCTTTGGTGGTCAGGCGGCGCACTTGTGGCGCGGAGCGTGCGCGTTCATCCGCGGCAAGCCGTACATGAGCCGTGCGAAGTGAAGACAGTTCTCTGGACGGTTGTTCGGCTTGCAGCTTGCAGCCGCCGGTGGGCTATGATTCCCGCGTCATCTCCACCATCGTCCGCCGGAACCCCGCGCTCTCGAACAGCCGCTGCGCGGCCTCGTTCTTCTCCGCCGTCGAGAGCACCACCCTCGGCGCGCCCTTCGCCTCGAGCTCCGCCAGCATCGCGTCGAGGAGCGCGCGACCGAGCCCGTTCCGGCGATGTGCCGGGTCCACGACGACGTCGTTCAGCACTCCCGCCGGCCCGCGCAAGGCCATCCAGTCGTGGCCCTCCACGCCGCCGTAGGCATAGCCGACCACTGCTCCGTCGAGCTCGGCGACGAGAATCACCGCGTCCGCGTTGCGTAGCTGCCCGCCGAGGAACGAGCCATAACCGTGCTCGGTTCCCGGCGTCTCCGCGATGAAGCGCTGCGGGTCGAAGTCGTGGTGGGTCCGCACGAGTAGCGCGCCGAGCCGCCCCAGGGCGGCAAGGTCCTCAGGCCGGGCCCGACGGATCTCGATGCCAGGGCGTGAGCTCACCTGGGCCCCGGTATGTGATCCGTGCTTGTGGCCTCAGGGCCCGGGACCTCAGCGCCCGTCGTCGCCGTAATCGTCTCCGTGATCGTCGCCTCCGCGCGCGTGACGACGGCGCCGACATCGCGCCGGAACGCCGAGATTGTCAGGTACGTCACGGTGTCCCACGCGTTGTGGATGCCGACGAAGAGCAGCGCCATCGTCGCGGCGCCGATGACGTACAGCGCCCACTCGGCGCCGTGGCCGAGGGCGAACCCGGCTGCCGTCACGGCGAGATAGGCGATGGCGGGGAACACGAGGTGCCACGCCCAGTCGTCCGCCACCGGCTCGTAGCTCTTCTGCCGAAGCGCCCGGCGCAGCACCACGACCGAGTAGACGAGCGCGCCCACGCCAACGACGACAAGGGCGACATGAAGCCCCAGGAAGTCCGACCAGGGGGTGCTCATGATCGCGGACAGGAGCAATGCGAGCGCGAAGTGCACCACGGTGGGCGTCCCGAATGCGCCGATGACCGCCTCCGGGTCCGGATCGGTCGGCGTCCGGGTGAGGGCGGAGTCGATCAGCGTCTGCACCACGAATTGCAGCCCGGTCAGCGCGGCGGCCGCCCCGCCGGAGATCAGGTAGAAGTCGCCCCAACGGGCGAGCGCGGCCTGGGTGGTGGTTTCCATCGACGCTCCGGTTCCCGGTGAATGTCGGCTCCAGCGCCGGACTGCGCCCCGCGTCCGCGACCACTCGAAACGATGCGCCCCGGCCGGTCCGCGAGCAATCTCGTGCACGAGCTGCCCGCTGACGAGGGTGATCGACTGGGTCGGCGGGAACGCATCACGCCCTCGCCGGGTTCAGGGGCAACTGCGCACCCGGTGATGCGGCGCCTGCGGACGCAGGCACCGCACGCGATTTCGCCAGGAGGGGCACGTGACCGACGACACCACCGACCTCATCCGCTCCCAGTGGGATGGCCAGGCCGAGAGCTGGTATCACCAGCGCCAGATGCTCCTCGAGGCTTCTCGACCGATCCACGAGTGGATGGTCGATCATCTGGAGGTCCGGGATGGCCAGCGAATCCTGGAGGTGGCGGCCGGCCCCGGCGACACCGGATTCCTCGCCGCGTCGCGCCTCCGCGCCGGGCGCCTCACCTCGACCGACCTCTCCCCCTCCATGGTCGACGCCGCGCGTCGGCGCGGTGCGGAGTTGGGCCTGACGAACGTCGAATATCGCGTGCTGGATGCGCAGTCGATGGACGTCCCCGACGCCTCGTTCGACGGCGTGCTCTGTCGCTGGGGATTCATGCTGATGCCCGAGCCCTCCCGGGCCTTTCGCGAGTGCCACCGGATCCTCGTCCCGGGAGGGCGCCTCGTCTTCGCCGTGTTCACGGGGCCTGACGACAATCCGTTCGCGTCGCTTCCGGCGGGGGTGCTGATCGAGTCCGGCCATCTGGCGAAGCCCTCCTCGTCAGGCTGGCAGCCGGGCATCCTCGCCCTGGCGGATCGTGCGCGCGTCGAGGCGCTGCTCACCAGCGCCGGCTTCCGCTCCTGCCAGCTCGAGACCGTGGACATGACGTGGCGCTTCACCGGCCCCGAGGACTACTGGTCCTTCCTCGTCGACCTCACCGCGCTCGGTCCGCTCGTCGCCTCCCTGCCTGACGAGGCGCGCGCTGCCGTCCGGACGAAGGTCAACGAGCGCCTGCGACGGTTCACCAGTGGCGACCATATCGACCTGCCGGCGCGCTGTTGGGGCGGCGTGGCCGTGCGCTGACGTCGGGCCAGCGCGGACGGAGCGGTCCTGGCCCACGCCATTTGCGGCCCGCACTCTCCCCACGTTATCCGCACCCCGGTTCCCCGGTGGTCTCTCCGGCCCCCCCACCCCCCCGCCCCCCCGAGCCGGCCCATACGCCGCGGGCCCGTGTCGATTTCGAACCGGCTCGTTCGACGCTTCATTGAAGACCGTCGACATCCACACCGAACCGGAGGCACAAGGCCATGAAGTACATGATGTTCATCGTCCACAAGGAACACGCAAAGGGAGTGACCCCGCCGCAGGCCCTGTTCGATGCCATGGGGGAGTTCGTAGGCGAGGAGATGAAGAGTGGCCGGTTGGTCGATACGGCGGGGCTCAAGCCGACCTCGGCCGCGACGCGCATTCGCTCGAACAACGGCAGGCTGACCGTGACCGACGGCCCGTTCTCCGAGGCGAAGGAGGTCGTGGGCGGCTATGCCATCGTGGAAACGAAGACCCACGAGGAGGCGATGACACTGGCGACGAAATTCATGGAGCTGCACCGCGTCCACTGGCCCGAGTTCGACTGCACCTGCGAGGTCCGTCCCCTGGAGGACATGGACGCACCGCCGCCGGGCGCCTGAGGGCCGTCCACCCGCTCTCGGGGCCGCCCGCCTGAGGTTCCCGGAGTCCTCCGGCGGGCCGGCCGACCCGTGTCACGCGCTATTCCTCCCGCAGCGCGACGCTCGCCTCCACCCGTGCCGCCCGCCGGGTGGGGATGAACGTCGCCACCACCGCGGTGAACATCACGAGAAGTGCGACAGCGGCGTACGTCGCCGGATCGTTCGGCGAGATGCCGAACAACAACCCGGACATCACGCGCGTGACGAGGAAGGCGACTCCGATCCCCGCGAGGAGCCCGGCCCCAACGATCGCCACGATCTCCCGGCCCACCAGGCGGACGATGCGCGCGCGATCGGCGCCCAGCGCCATCCGGATGCCGATCTCCCGCCGGCGTCGCCCCACCCAGAAGGCGATGACGCCGTACGTGCCGACCGCCGAGAGGATCAGGGCGAACGCGGCGAACGCCGCCAGGACGAGCATCGTCAGGCGCCGCCGCGAGAGCGAGTCCTTGATCCGCTGCGGCATCGTGCTCACGTCGTAGGCCGGCAACTGGGGGTCGAGTGCGCTGACCTGGCGCAGGACGGCATCGAGCGCCGCGCGGCTGTCGAGCCCCCGCGCGATGCGCACCACGACGAAGCGGCTCCCGATCCGGAACTGCTCGACCGGGAAGTACACCGTGATCGGCGGCTGCGTCACCGCCTCGTATTCCCTGGTGTTCGCCACCACGCCGACGACGGTGCGCCACGGACGGTTGCCGCCCTGCTTGAGCCGCTTCCCGAGCGGATCCTCGTTGGGCCAGAACCGCGCGGCGAGCTTGTCGTCCACGATGGCAACCGGCGTTGCCTCGCGGTCGTCGTGGTCCGTGAACGACCGGCCGCGGAGCAGCCGGATGCCCATCGTGCGCAGGTAGTCGGGGCTGATGTACGCGCTGTTGCTGATGATCCGGTCTTCAGCTGGCCCCTTCGGCACGTATCCCTCGATCTCGATCGGCTCCCACGCCAGGCTCACGGAACTGAGCGGAAGCTGGTAGTTGCTGCCGGTGCTCACCACGCCGGGGAGCGCGCGCACCCGGTCCTCGAGCCCGCGATAGAACTGCGTGACGGCCTCCGGCGTCGCATAACGAGCGCTGGGCAGGCTGAGGCGGAAAGACAGCACGTCACCGCCCTCGAACCCCGGGTCGGCCCGTGTCACCCGCGCATAGCTCCGCAGCAACAGCCCCGCCCCCAGGAGCACGACGACCGAGACGGCCACCTCGGCGGCGATCAGCAGGCGCCGACCGTCGCCGCGCCGATGTCCGCCGCCGGCGTGCCCGGGCACGGCACCGCGGAGCACCGTGTTCGGGTCCGTGCGGGCCGCCTGGAACGCGGGACCGAGCCCGAACAGCAGCGGCGTCAGGAGCGCCAGCGCGCCGGTGAGGGCGAAGACGCCGGCGTCCATGTGGACCTCGCCCGCACGCGGAATGTTGGCCGGCGCGAAGAACCGCAGGCTCGCCACGCCGGCAAAGCCCAGGGCAACCCCGGCCACGCCGCCGGCGATCGACAGCACCAGCGACTCCGTGGCCAGTTGTCGCACCAGGCGCCCCCGGTCCGCCCCGACCGCGGCGCGAATGGCCAGCTCCCGCGCCCGCGCATTCGCGCGCGACAGCAGCAGGTTCGCCACGTTCCCGCAGGCGATCAGCAGCACCAGGGCGACGGCGCCGAGCAGGATGTACAGCGTTGGCCGCATGTCGCCCAGGACCTGCTCCATCAGGGGGACGACGGAGAGCGTCAGGCCGCCGGCCGCGGGATACATCGCCGGATACTCCTGCTGCATCCGCTTCGCGACGACGTCCATCCCTGCCTGCGCCTGGGCGACGGTCACGCCGGGCTTCAGTCGCACGAAGACGTCGTAGTCCTCGCCGCCGCGGTTCGCACGCGCCGACGGCGGAAGCGGGAGCGGCAGCAGCAGGTCGGCCCGCTGGATGGCGTTCACCGCCGGCATCACGTCCCTGTCGAACGTGAATCCGGCAGCGGTCACGCCGGCCACGGTGTAGCGCACGTCGTTGAGCTCGATCGTCCGGCCGACGATGGCGCTGTCGGCTCCGAAGTGCCGGGTCCAGAATCCGTGCGTGAGGAGCACCGACGGCGCGCGCCCGGGCACGTCGTCCTCGGCCGAGAAGACGCGTCCGAGCTCGGCGCGGACGCCGAAGAGCGGGAAGAACGACGACGAGACCCGCACCCCGTCCACGCGTTCGGGCGGTGCATCACCCGTGACGTTGAAGCTCGTGCCAATCGCGGCGGCCGATTGCTCGAACACGGTGTTCTCGTTGGCGATGTCCAGGTACTGGCCGGTCGAGAGCCAGTCCTGTGCCACGTCCAGCCCCGGCGACCGCTGCCAGATGATCGCGATGCGATCGGGATCGGGATACGGCAGGGGGCGCAGGAGGAGGGCGTTGGCGACGCTGAAGACGGCCGCGTTGGCGCCGAACGCGATGGCGAGTGACAGCACCGCCGCCGCCGTGAAGGCCGGGGCGCCGGCCAGCAGCCGGACCGCGTGTCGCAGGTCCTGTCGCCAGGTGTCCATGGGAGCCTAACGCTGCACCTGCGAAATCCGGAACGCCCACGCATGCGCCGCCGGCGGCTTCAGGCCGGCCGGGATGCGCGCCACGAACCCGGTGCCCGACTTCTCCCACGACAGCTTGGTGCCCGGCCCCACGAGCGTGATGGTCGCGCCCGGCGCCGGCGAGATCGCCATCGACGTCAGGTACCTCGGCAGCGTGGTCTCGGTCGTGTCCGGAAGATAGATGGCGTAGACCGCGCCGTCCTTCGCCTGCGTGAACCGCAGCTTGCTCTCCCTGTACGGCGCGATCGGGCGCGTGCCGTAAATTGCCTCGCCATTCACCTTCATCCATGCGCCCAGCGCCGAGAGCCGGTCGTAGGCCGCCTGGTGCCACGTGCCGTCGGGACCCGGGCCGATGTTCAGCAGCAGGTTTCCACCCTTCGCCACCACGTCGACGAGCATCTGGATCAGCGTGCGTGGCGACTTGTATACGTCGTTGGGCACGTACGACCAGCTCCGCGCCATCGGCATCGGGACTTCCCACGGATACGGCAGCGCCTTGTCGGGCACGCGCGCCTCCGGCGTGAGGTAGTCCTGGTACGGTCCCGGGACGTCGCGGTCAACGACGATCAGCCCGGGTTGCAGCGTGCGCGCCTCCGCCACCAGCC
Organism: uncultured Gemmatimonadaceae bacterium; assembly: GCA_963761075.1. Classification (GTDB taxonomy): domain Bacteria; phylum Gemmatimonadota; class Gemmatimonadetes; order Gemmatimonadales; family Gemmatimonadaceae; genus CAVXFN01. The sequence goes on along the minus strand of CAVXFN010000004.1, from coordinate 2,150,068 downwards.
CGGGCATGTCGATGTCCTGGCTCTGGTAGTGCATGAACTTGTAGTCCGGCGCATTCACCTCGGCGCGGATCTCCGAGTCGGGGCGAATGCGGACCCAGCCGCCGTCGAGCCAGAGGATGTCGACCTGCCCGTAGTTCGACATCAGCTCGCGGATCTGGGCGTGGGTGAAGTCCACGAAGCGCTGCCAGCGATCGGGATACTTCTTCAGGTCGTAGTTGGGATTCCGGTCCGGCGTGGCGAAGTACGGCCACCAGTAGTCGGGGCTGTGCCAGTCGGGCTTGGAGAAGTAGGCGCCGATCATGAAGCCCTGCGCCCGGAACGCGTCGAAGATCGCCCTGGTGACGTCGGCCTTCGGGTTGGTGTGGAACGGCGTCTTCGGCGAGGTGATCCGGTAGTCCGTCTGCTTCGAGTCGAACATGCTGAAGCCGTCGTGGTGCTTGGTGGTGAAGACGACGTACTTCATGCCGGCATCCCTGGCCGCCTGTGCCCAGCGCTCGGGGTCGAACTTCACCGGATTGAACGTGGTCTGCAGCGCCTCGTACGCCTTCTTGTACTCGCCGTAGTCGTCCATGCTGCGCTTGCACCAGGGCTCGTCCTCGGAGCAGAGGGACCACGACTCGACGATCCCCCACTGCGAGTAGGTCCCCCAGTGCATGAGCAGGCCGAGCTTGAGGTCCTGCCAGTGGTCGAGCTTCTGCCTGACGAGTGCGTCGGTTTCCGGGACGTAGACCTGCGCGCCCTGGGCAGCCGAAGACCGCGGGACCATCACCAGCGCGCCGAGCGCCAGGAGCCACAGCGCACGCCGGGGTCCCGTGATGAATCGCGTCATGAGGTCATTCCGTGAAGGGCAACGGCGGGAGACGTCCCCGAACGTACCGCCGCGGGCCCCGTCACGGCGAGCCCCGGCGACGGTGGACGATTCCACACCGGCCCCGGTGCTCCAAATGACACGAGGCCCCCGGCACGCGCCGGGGGCCTCGCCGATCGTCAGCCGGACATTCCGGTCAGTACGACTGGAGGCAGCCGCCGCTTCCCGCGTTCACCCAGTTCTGCTGGATCAGGAAGTTCTTGCCACCGATCGTCTCGTTCCAGTGCGCCCCGTTCGTGACGTGGGTCGAGCCGAAGTTCCAGGCGCACTTGTCCGCATTCTCGTAGCCGCGCGTGTCGTACCACGCGTTGAGCTGCGGGTCGGTCGTCGTCTCCTCGGTCTCGTGCGCCAGCACGTTGATCACGCCGTCGGCGGCGAAGTCGCCGTTGGGCGTCGTGGTCTGTGCCGTGCACGCCGACGGGTACTGCGCGACGTACGGCATCGCCGCGTACTTCACGACATGCCCGTTCCACGAGAAGTACCCGTGGTATGCGCAATACTGCGTGCCGAATCCGCCACCCAGGTTGACGCCGGAGCCGGTGAAGACGGCATACAGCGTGTTGGCATCGTACGAGAGCTGGCCGCCGGACAGGGCGCTCGCGATGCGTGACCGCAGCGCGCCATCCGAAACGTTGGAGGAAGGGCTCTCGTCCAGCGCCACATAGCCGGTGTACGTCACGCTGTTCTGCACCGCGCCGGCGCCGTCGTAGTAGGTCGTGTTGATGTTGAAGTACGGCGAGCCTCCCAGGTTGCTCAGGAAGTAGCCCACGAGGGAGCCGTCCTGGGCACCGGACCCGCTGGAGCCGGGTGTCGGGCCACCGTTGTAGATCGTGCTCTTCGACCAGTACACCGCGACGACGTTCGTCTGGTGCAGCACCGGGCCTCCGTGGTAGTTGATGCCCGTCCCCTGGTTGCGCTTTCCGCCGCCGCCGCGGCTGCCGCGCGCCTGGTTCAGGCCCCAGGCACCGGCATGTGGTGGAAGCATGTGATAGCGCGAGTCGCCGGTCGTCCGCACCTCCAGGAGCGACGGCTGGTCGCTCATGAGCGGCTGCACCTGCGGCTGTGTGGGGGTGGGCGTGTCGGAACACGCGACAACGAAAAGCCCGCCGGCAAGAGCGGCGAGCCAGGCGGGCGCCAGGCGTCTCATGTGATACCTCCCTCCCAGAGAGACATCGACCACAATCGTGGGCTTGCGGTGTTCGACGCAGCGGGATGTGCCCACCGACGTGTTCCGCGACGTTGACCCGCCGCCGCCGGTGATGCCGGATCCGCGAACGCCAATGTAGGGACGACGTCCACGGGCACAAGGCACAACCGGCCGGGAGGCGAGGCCAACTGTATGCCTGACGAGCGCCTTCGCGCGATCGCAGCGTGACCTCCCGCGCATCAACATTGTGACGTCGGGGATGCCCATCGGTAAGCCGTGCCTGCGGGAGGGCGACCGGCGGTCCGTTGCGGGCAGGAGCCTGCGGGGATATGGTCCAGCGACCCCAGCCGGGAGGGCCCATGCGCCACTCCATCGTCCCCGCCATGATCGGCATCGGCGTCGTCGTCCTCGCCGGAGCCGTCAGCCAGCGCCCCGCGCACACCATCCGGGAGTATCTCCTCCCCCACACGAACCCACCGGCGTTCGCCCACGACCCGGCGGTCGCGGCGGACGGCATGGTGTTCTTCGCCGACCAGCAGGCGAGCTACATCGGCCGCCTCGATCCGGCCACCGGCGACGTGAAGGAGTTTCCGACGCCCACGCCGAAGTCGGGGCCACACGGCATCATCGTGGCGCCCGATGGCATGGTCTGGTACACGGGCAATGGCGCCGGACGCATCGGGAGGCTCGACCCGAAGAGCGGCACGATTACCGAGTTCCCGACCGCGGGGGCCGGCGACCCGCACACCCCGATCTGGTACAACGGCAAGCTCTGGTTCACCGCGCAGCGCGCCAACAAGTACGGCGTCCTCGATCCCGCCAACGGGAGCGTGAAGCTCTACGACGTGCCGACGCCGCGCGCACTGCCGTACGGTATCCAGCGGCATCCCGACGGCTCGATGTGGATCGCGCTCTTCGGAACCAACAAGCTCGGCCACCTCGACCCGGCTACGGCGAAACTGACCGAGATTGTCCTGCCGGACAGCGGGGCGCGGCCACGGCGCCTCGCCATCACCTCCGACGGGCGCGTCTGGTACACCGACTTCCGTCGCGGCTACCTGGGTGTCTACGACCCGAAGACGAAATTGGCGCGCGAGTTCAAGACGCCTGACGACCGGTCCTCGCCGTACGGCATCGGCATCGCCCCCGACGGGAGCATCTGGTACTTCGAGACGATCCCGGGTGCCGTCGTGCACTTCGACCCGAAGAGCGAGAAGGTGCTCGAGGTCGTCCCCGTGCCGACCCGCGGCTCGGTCGTGCGGAACGTGACCGTCGACTCCGTCCGCGGTCGCCTCTGGATCGCGGAGAGCGGCGTGAGCCGGATGGGCAGGATCGACTTCAAGTAGCGGTCGGTTCCTGGCGGGGCATCGAGTTTCGATGCCCCGCTCCCCCTACTCCGCGCGCAGCACGCTGTTCGGGTCCGCGCGCGACGCACGCACTGCCGGCACCGCGCTCGCGAGGAGCGCCGTGACGAGCAGCGCCGCGCCGACCACCACGTAGACGGTGGGGTCCTTCGCCGATTCGCCGAACAGGAGCGGCTCGATCCATCGCGACGCGCCGAGGGCGATGGCGCTCCCGATGAGGACACCGAGGAGTGCAAAACGAATCCCGCCGACAGTCACCAGCCGGACGACGCCGCCCGGCTGTGCCCCAAGCGCGACCCGTACGGCGATCTCATGCCGGCGTTGCGTCACGCTGTACGCAATCACGCCGTACAGCCCGACGGCCGCGACGAGCAACGCCAGGCCGCCGAATGCCGTGAACAGCGTCGCGCCGAGTCGCCACGACCGCCATTCATCATCGAGCAGGATCGACATCGGCTGCGCGGTGAGGTACTGCGTCCCGGGCATATCGGCCTGGAGCACGCGGCGCACCGCCTCCGCCGACGAGGCGGGGGACGTGCGCATCCTTAGCAGCAGCAGCCGCGTATACGCTTCGTCCGCCTGCCCGACCGGACGGTAGTACCGAAGCGGCTGGTCGGCGAGCGGGTCGTGCACGGCATCCTCCGCGACGCCGACCACCGTGGTACATGGCGCCGTGTCCGCCCCGACCCGCAGGCACTGGCCCAGTGGGTCACGCCCCGGCCAGAGCACGCGTGCCATCGACGCGCTCACCACCGTCACGAGCGGCGTGCCGGCACGATCCGCCTCGGTGAAGCCACGCCCACGAAGGATGTGCGTGCCGATCGTCTCGAAGTAGTCGCTCCCGGCCATCTGGTAGGTGAAGCGGCCGAGCCGCGCCACCGAGTCGATGCCCGGCACGAAGAGCGACGTGGTCGACGTCCCCTGCAGGGGAATGTTGTTGGCCCAGGCCGCGCGCTCCACACCGGGGATGGCCTGCGCCGCGGCGAGCACGCGGGCGCGCAGCGCCACTTGCTCCTCCACCGTCAACGTCTCGCCGCGGGGATGCCACTGCACCATGAGCATCGGATCGACGTCATAGCCCAGCCGGAGCCGCCGCAGGTTGTCGAGGCTGCGGACGAAGAGGCCCGCCCCCACCAGCAGCGCCACCGACAGCGCCGCCTGCGCCACGAGCAGCACGCCGCGCACCGTCGAGCGCTGGTGGGTACCTTCACGGACGCCGGACTTGAGCCCGGAGACGAGGTCGGTGCGCAGGCCCAGGAGCGTGGGCGCGAGCGCCGTTCCCGACGCCGCCAGCGCGATCGTCGCCAGCAGGACGAACAGCATGCGCCCGTCCAGAACCGACGTCGCGCTGCCGGGGGGCAGGTAGAACCGGCGCAGGAATGCGCCGCCCCACTGCGCCGCGACGACGCCCGTGATCGCCCCCAGCGTGACGATGACCACGCTCTCCGTGAGGAACTGCATCGCCAGCCGCGTTCGCGACACGCCGAGCGCGAGGCGCAGGGCCATCTCTCGCCGGCGCCGCATGGTTCGCGTGAGAATGAGGTTCGTGACGTTGGCGCACGCCACGAGCAGCACGATCACCGCGACTCCGGCCACCCACTGCACCGTCCGCGATGCGAGCCCGGGATGCGGCCCTGCCGCCGTGCGAACGGCACCGACGGTCGCGAGGGGCCGCACGGGGTCCGTGCGCGGCATCCAGGTGTGGATCGCGCGGGCGGCATCCCGGCTCCGGATGTACGCCAGCGTCAGGTCGGAGTTGGCACGCGCGACGGGAATGCCGGGCTTGAGCCGCACGAGCATCTCCGTCCAGTCCCACTGGTAGTGCGACCAGTACTCCTGCGACGAGCCACCGGGCTGGTTGGCGCCCCAGGTCGTGATCGGCAGGAAGAGAGCCGGCGGACTCCCGTCGGATACGCCGATGAAGCCGCGCGGCGCGACGCCGATGATCACGCAGGGAATGTCCTGGACGAGCATCGTCTCGCCGATGACGTTCCGGCCGCCGAGCTCCGATTGCCAGTACCCGTAGCCGAGCACGGCGACATGTGCGCCCTCGGGTACGACGTCCTCCGCCGCGGTGAAGAAGCGTCCCAGCGCCGGCCTTGCGTCGAAGAAGCCGAAGAAGCTCGCGCTGACCGGCATGATCGGCCATTCGCGGACGTCGTCGCCCGTCCCGATGGCCGCATCCACCTGCGAGAACGCCGCCGCCTGGGCGAACGACGTCGTCCAGTTGCGGAGGTCGAGATACCGCGCGTACGGGAACGACTCGCGTGGGTTCAGGTGCAGGCTCCCCGGCATGCGCAGGTAGACGCGTCGCACACTCGCGGGCTCGCGCATGTAGGGATATGGCCGCAGCATGAGCTGGTCGACCACGGTGAACATCGCCGAGCTGGCGCCGATACCGAGCGCCAGTGTCAGCACCGCGGACGCGGCGAAGCCGGGGCTGCGGCGCAGGCTGCGCAGGGCGTGGCGGGTGTCGTGTCCGAACCAGCTCATCCACACGGTCGCAGCCTCGCAGGTCCTGGTGTACGCGTTGGTCGGGGACCGCCTCGAGGCACTCGGGCGCGCCGGCGACAGGAACGTAGACAGCGTGCGGAGCCAGATCGTTTGGGCGAGGTCGCGTCCCTCGCGTCACGGTCAGCCCGGTCGTATTCTGCAATGAGGAACTCGCCAACGCGAGAGCCGGACGCCCCTGAATCGACATCACCCCATGTCCGACTGCGTCTTCTGCCGGATCCTCGCCGGGGAGCTCCCGGCGTCGTTCGTCCACCGCGACGAGCGCGTGGCCGCGTTCATGGACATCCGCCCGGTGAACCCCGGGCACATGCTCGTCGTGCCCGTACGTCACGCCGCCAACCTCGCGGACATCGACGAGACGATGGCGGGCGACCTGATGCGCGTCGCCCATCGCGTGACCGCGGCGCTGCGGTCGAGCAGCGTGCGATGCGAGGGCGTGAACCTCTTCCTCGCGGACGGGGCGGCGGCGATGCAGGAGGTCTTTCACGTCCACCTTCACGTCTTTCCGCGCTATGGCGGGGACGGCTTCGGGCTCAGGTTCGGGCCCGAGTACGGCAAGCCGCCGGCGCGGGTGGCGCTGGATGCCATGGCAGCGGAACTTCGGGGGGCGCTTGGCGGGTGAATGCGGCGTCCGCTCCCCTCGCGGGGGCCCGCCACGCGCAGCCGCTGCGACCTGAGGTCGATCTCGTCGACCACGGTACCGAATGAGAGCCGAACGGATCCGACAGGCCGCGCCCGTGCTCGAGCACGACGCCGTGAAGGGCGTCTCGTAAAGAACCGCATGGCAGGGTGCGCCCCGCCGGTCGTCCGCGTCAGCGCATCGCCCCGCCGGGCGTCCGCGTCAGCGCCTATTACCAGATCTGGTAACAGGCTGGAATTCAGCATGCGTTCTCCGAGCCGTCGGCGTTCACCAACGGAATCAGGACGCCGCTCGTGTCGCGCCTCGTGCGCCTCGAGCATCGGCGTGGACCCGCCTGACTCGCTCCGCAGCACAGTGTGCAACGCAGAGGTTGCCGCGTCGGAAGCATGCGCACCAACCGACTGTGGACGCCAGGCCCGTCGCCGCCGGCCCTGGGTCGCGCGGCTCCGGATCCGGGTGCACGCATTGCATGCGCCCCCCCCGCGGCTCATCGTTCCGAAGTCCGCACTGATCATGACCTTGTGAGATACACAATGATGCGCCCCCTTCCGTTCCACCTCGTCGTGCTGGCGCTCGCGCTCGCCCCTGCCTCGCTCTCCGCCCAGCGCGGTCGGGGCGGCGCCCGCCCCGCCCCCGCTCGTCAGGCGGAGGACCCGCGCTACTCGCAGACCGAGAAGCCGCCCCTCCACGCGAGGCACTGGCTCGCCATCACCGGCAAGCCGCTCTCGGCGACCGCGGGCGCCATGATCTTCGCCAAGGGCGGCAACGCCGTCGACGCCGCCGCCGCGATGCTCGCCGCGGGATGCACCATGTGGGACACACTCTCGTGCGGCGGCGAGACCCAGGCGCTCATCTACGACCCGCACCAGAAGAAGGTCATCGGCATCGATGCGCTCGGCGTCGCGCCGACTGGAGCCACGGCGGCGTTCTATCGCGGCAAGGGCTATCGCTATCCGCCGGAATACGGACCGCTCGCCGCCGTCACGCCGGGTACCGTAGGCGGCCTGCTCACAATGCTCGCCGAGTACGGCAAGCTCTCGCTCAAGGAAGTCCTCGCCCCAGCCATCGAGATGGCCGACGGCTACGCCATGGAGGCACAGCTCTCCAACACCATCCAGCAGTACAAGGACACTATCGCCCAGTGGAAGTACACGCGCGCGCTGATGTTCACGCACCCCGGCGCCGCACGCCCGGGGCCGCAGGCGGGTGAGATCTTCGTACAGAAGGACCTCGCCACCACCTGGCGCAAGCTCGTCGAGGCCGAGCAGCAGGCGCTGGCCCAGGGAAAGACACGCAAGGAGGCGATCTACGCCGCGTACGACCGCTTCTACAAGGGCGACATCGCCCGCGAGATCGTGCGCGGAGTCCAGGAGGAGGGGGGGCTCTTTACGATGGCGGACCTGGCCAACTGGAAGGTCCGAATCGAGGAGCCGCTGCACACCAGCTACAAGGGCATCGAGGTCTACAAGCTCCCCATCTGGCAGCAGGGTCCGGTGCTGCTCCAGGCGCTCAACATCCTCGAGAACACTGATGTCAAGGCGATGGGCTACAACTCGCCACGCTACATCCACACGCTGTACCAGGCGATGAACCTGGCCTACGCCGACCGCGACTTCTACTACGGCGACCCGTACTTCCCGCCGGTCGAGCCGGTGGAGGGGTTGCTCTCCAAGCAGTACGCCAAGGCGCGCTTCGGGCTCATCGACTGGAACCGCAATGACCCGGACGTGAAACCGGGGGACCCGTACCCGTTCCAGGGCGGGACGAATCCATTCAAGGCGCTCCTGGCTGCGTGGAGCCCGCAGAATTTCCTGCCCGACGCATCCGGAAAGCTGAGCGGCCAGCAGGACAAGCCGCCCGCTCCCGGCCCGCGCGCGGGCACCGCTCGCTCGTCAGGCGCCGCCGAGTTCCTGCCTGACGACGCCACCGCGGCCGACGCGGCGTTCACCGCCCAGTTCTATGCCGGCACGACCTCCATCCAGGCCTCGGACCAGGAGGGCTGGGTCGTCTCGGTGACGCCCAGCGGCGGCTGGGTCCCCGCCGTGATCGCCGGGAACACCGGCATCGGCCTCAGCCAGCGCGCGCAGAGCTTCGTGACCGCCGCGTCCGACGGCCCCTACAACGTCATCGAGCCCGGCAAGCGGCCGCGCGTCACCCTCACGCCGACGATCGCCCTGAAGGACGGCGCCCCGTTCCTCTCGTTTGCCGTGCAGGGCGGCGACTCCCAGGACCAGAACCTGCTCCAGTTCTTCCTGAACGTCGTGGAGTTCGGCATGACGGTGCAGCAGGCCGTGGAAGCGCCGAACATCAACAGCTTCCAGATGCGGTCGTCGTTCGGCGTGCATGAGACGCAGCCGGGCCGCATGCTGGTGGCGACGTCGCTCCCCGACTCGACGCGTGCCGCGCTCCAGAAGATGGGCTACACGCTGCAGTTCGCGGCGCGCACCTCGGGTCCCATCAACGCGATCTTCTTCGACTGGGCGCATCACTCCATGTGGGGCGGGTCGAGCAACCACGGGGAGGATTACGGCATCGCGTGGTAGGCGACGAGCGATTCGCGCAATCGATCCGGAGCGCGAACGGCGCCGTCACCTGACCCGCGCCGCTAGGTGACCGCGCGGCGGCGGAACGCCAGCGCCCCAAGCAGCAGCACCACCGTCGCGACCGCGTAGCCCATGCGGACCCCGGGCGTCGCCACCCCATTCCACCCGGCAAAGTCGAGACCCGGCGCCGAGCGCACGCTCATGGACAGGTAAAGGAAGAACAGAAACCCGCCGGCGAAGGGCTTCGCACTGCCGCTGACGCTGCCAAGCGAGACCGCCAGAGCGGCTGCGAACAGCGCGCCGATGACGAGCGAGAGTGCCATGCCACCATCAAGCGCCAGCATCCGCAGCAGTGGCACCGCGACGATCGCCATCGCGATCGCCGCCGCCGCCCCGAACTTGATGGCGACGTAATGGCGCTTCACGCGTGGCACCGTCCAGAGGAGGGCGCGCGTCCCCGCGTCGGTGTCGCGCACCACGATGTCCGCGATCGCCGGCAGGAGCGCGGCGAAGCTGAGCGGCAGCACCGCATGCAGCAGGACGTCCGCTGACGCCGTCGCGGCGAAGAGCCACAGGCCGAGGGTCAGGACGAGCAGCACCGGGGAGAGAATGGCCGTGAGCAGCACCTCGCCGAGCACCAGGCCGGCGATCGTCCCGCGGAGGTGCGACTGGAGTGGCCCCAGGGCGCGACCGAGCGGCCGCAACGCGGCGTTGGCGCGCCCCGTCAGGCTGTGCGCCGACCGCCCGGACAAGGGCTTCGTCCTGGCGGGGTCGAATCTCGCGAAGAAGAGTCCGGCCGCGAGCAGCGCGGGCACGGCGAGCAGGGCCGTGCCACCACGCGTGAGGAGCACGCTGGCGTCCCAATGGATGCCGGGAAAGGTCCATGGAGGTTGCGAGGGATCGAAGGCGATGTTGCCCACATTGACCTCGGTGTGCAGCCCGTGGTCGCTCACCTGGCGCGTCATGAACAGCATGCCGAGAACATCGGTGAAGTCGAACCAGTGGATGGCGCCGGCGCGATCGCGCAGCGCGGTGAGGCTCACCATGCCGCTCCAGACAACGAACCAGGCCAGGTCGCCGGCGCGTCCCGCCAGCGGCCGCACGCATTCAAAGAGCAGCGCCGTCGCCGCCACCACGATGATGCCGGGACCCATCAGCGCCAGGTACGTCGCCGCGTAGACGGCGGGTTCCAGGGGCCGCTCCGCGCGCAGCAGGTGCAGGCCCATGACGCTCCCCATGTAGCACGCGGCCACCAGCGCCAGGAACAGCACGTTGCCCAGGAACTTGCCCGCGAGGTATTCCCCGTTCGTGACTCCGGTGGCGGCGATGATCGAGCCCACCCGGCTCAGGCGATCGCGACGGATCGCCGTGCTCACGAGGTAGAAGCCGAGCAGTGCGAGGACGACCGAGCCCAGCGAGGCCGTGGAGAGCGCGATGACCGACGACGTCAGCACGGCGCGATGTCCGTCGACGACCATCGGGGTGCGCCCGCTGGACACCGCTGGCACGAACTTGTACGGGAGCGCGCACAGGACCAGGAAGATCACCAGCGACGACGGCCGGCGAAGTCGCACCCGGGCGTCGGCCACGACGATCGCGGTGACACGCCGAACGACGTCGCTCATTCCGGCAACGACGCCTCGTCGTTCATCGCATGGATGAATGCGTCCTCGAGCCCGGGCTCGACAGGCTGTGCCCCCGGAAACGGCGGCGTCGCCTGGACCACGCGCACGTGCACGCCGTCCGGCTTGCGAACGGCACTCGAGATACGAAGGCGGACGCGCGCCTCCTCGAACGCCTGCGACGACACCACTGCCTCCCACACGTGGCCCTCCGTCTGCGCCAGCAGCGCCTCCGGCGCAGCGTCCCGGATCACCCGGCCCCTCCGCATCATGGCGATACGGGTCGCGATGGACTCGATGTCCGGGACGATGTGCGTGGACAGGATCACCAGCTTCCCGCTGGCCGATATCGGAGAGGATGTTGCGGAAGCGCACGCGCTCCTCGGGATCCAGTCCGGCCGTCGGCTCGTCGACGATCACGACCATGGGATCGTTCGAGCAGCGCCTGCGCGATGCCCAGGCGCTGGCTTCATGCCGCCCGAGAACGTTCCCGCGGGCGGCGCGCCGCGGCGTGCAGGTTCACGCAGCTCGAGCATCTCGCCGACACCCGCGTGCGGCTGCGGACGCCCTTCAGCGACGCGAAGTAGGTCAGGAACTCGAGCGCGGTGAGGTTGCTCGTACGTCCCGAAATCCTGCGGCAGGTAGCCGAGCACGCCGGCGGAGGTGGTCGGGTCGCGCGCGAGGTCGACGCCGCTCGAAGACGATGCGGCCGGCGGTGGGCGCGTCGTGGTGGCGATCATCTGCATGAGGGTGGTCTTGCCGGCGCCATTCGGCCCCAGCAGGCCGAGGACGCCGCCGTCGAGCGACAACGAGACGTCGGACACCGCCGTCACTCCGCCACGAAAGGTCTTCGACACCCTCGAGAGTTCGAGCACGGGTCTTGCTATAGGCCTTGGTGGGTGGTCTGGAAGCCCTGTCGCTGCGCTCACGGCCGTACGCCTGGGCCGACCGGGGTGTTTCGCTCGCGTCGCCGATACCTCCAGCCGGCCCCGTGCATCTCATCGCATGTGGGGGGCATGCGACAGGATGGCCTCCCACGCCACGTCTTCCCACCGGCACGCTCCGGCTTCAGGTTCGGCGCGGCACGGCACCCGCTGCCCGCGCCTCCCGACAGGATAGAATAGATTCGAATCCCCGCCGCTCACTGATGCGACCATATCACTGGCTGACTGCTCTCGTGTTCGTGGTGCACGGCGTGCGCGCCGCTGCGCAGGCGCCGCCGCACATGGGGTCGATCGAGGTCACGATCGCCGGCATACGGGCGCAGCAGGGCGGCGACCTGATGGTGGCGCTCTACGACCACGAATCCACCTGGCTCTCGACCGACTCGGCGCTGTCGGCCCGGCGCATTCCTGTGGTTGCCGATTCCGTCGTGATCGTCTTCGACTCGCTGCCGTACGGCACCGGCTACGCGGTGGCGGTGATTCACGACGCGAACCGGAACGACAGGCTCGACATGCGCTGGTTCCCGCTGCCGAAGCCACGCGAGGGCACGGGCGCCTCGCGCAACGCGATGGGGTTCGGCAAGCCCCGGTACGACAAGGCGCGATTCACGCTCGATTCGGAGCGCGAGCGACAGCGCATCGTCCTGCGCTACTGAGCGGCGACGGCGCGACCGATTGCATCTCGGCGGAGCGACCGACCGTCGCGACTCGCGTGCCAGGCCGAGTCTGCCGGCGTCGCACCCCGGGTGACGAGCGCGGCCCGAATGCCGGGCCTCTCTCTCCTGCGCTCCGCGCCGCCGCGCAGTAGACTATACGTCCTCACCGGCCCCGATTTCGCCGCCCTGCCCTGCCCGAGGGGACACTCGATGCGCATCGCCCGCCGCCTGCTTCCCGCCGTCGCCGCCGCCACGCTGGTGGCTCCCACGCTCGCCTCCGCCCAGGCCGTCGATCCGGCGGCGGCGATGCACTGGCGCCAGATTGGTCCCACGCGCGCCGGGCGCGCGCGTGCACTGGACGGCGTACCGGGCCAGCCGAACGTCTTCTACGTCGGCTTCGACAACGGCGGCGTCTGGCGCTCCACCGACTACGGCTCCAACTGGGAGCCGATCTTCGACCGCGAGTCCACGGGCTCCATCGGCGCCATCGCCGTCGCCCCGTCGAACCCGAACGTCATCTACGTTGGTTCCGGCGCCGGGATCATCCGCCCCGACCTCTCGATGGGCGATGGGATGTACAAGTCCACCGACGCGGGGGCCACCTGGTCGCGGATCGGCCTCGCCGACAGCCGGATGATCGCCAACATCGTGGTCGACCCACGCAACCCCGACCGGCTCTTCGTCGCCGTGCTGGGCCACCCCTACGGTCCTAACGAGGAGCGCGGCGTCTTCCGCTCCACCGACGGCGGCCGGACGTTCCAGAAGGTGCTGTACAAGGACGAGTACACGAGCGCGAACGACGTGCGCATGGACCCCTCGGACCCGAACACGCTGTATGCCGCGCTCTGGCAGCAGCAGGAGGGCTTCCAGGAGAGCCGCGCGTTCAGCGGCGACGGCGGCGGGATCTGGAAGTCCACCGACGGCGGTACGACGTGGACGCAGATGACCGAGGGGCTCCCGGACATTCTCGAGGCGAACCTCGCGGTGGCGCCCAGCGCGCCGGGCACTGTGTATGCCGCGATCGCGGCGGCGAATGCCGGCGGCCGCGGGGGACGCGGAGGAGGGGGAGGCGGGGGAGGAGGGGGACGTGGCGGCGCCGGTGGCGCCGGTGGATTCCCCTCGGTCGGGCTGTACAGGACGACCGACGGCGGCGCGCACTGGTACCTCGTGGTGCGGGGACCGGACGGCCGCGGCACGGCCGCGCAGGATCCGCGCCCCATGGGGCGCATCGGCGGCGGCGACCTTCCCACGCTCGCGATCGACCCGAAGAACCCGAACGTCGTGTACAGCGCCTCGGTCGTGATGTGGCGCAGCGAGGACGGCGGTGTCACCTGGACCGCGGTGCGCGGGGCGCCGGGCGGCGACGACTACCAGAAGATCTGGATCAACCCGAACAACACCGACATCATCCTCGCCGTCGCCGACCAGGGGGCGGTGATCTCCGGCAACCGCGGCGCGAGCTGGAGCAACTGGTACACGCAGCCGACGGCGGCGATGTACCACGCATCGGCCGACAACGCCTTCCCCTATCGCGTCTGCGGCGGACAGCAGGACTCCGGCTCGGCGTGCGTCGACAGCCGGTCGAACGACGGCGAGATCACCTTCCACGACTGGCACCCGGTCAACATCCAGGAGTACGGCGAGGCGGCCCCGGACCCGAAGAATCCCGACCTCGTCTACGGCAGCTCGAGGAGCAACGTCTCCCTCTACAACCGGCGAACCGGACAGACGCGCAACGTCGGCCCCGACATGACGGCGCCGGCCGGGCAGAGCTTCTCGCGCAACGTGCGTACGATGCCGCTCGAATGGTCGCCGGTGAACCCGAACATCCTCTTCTACGCCTCGAACGTGGTCTGGAAGACGAGCGACGGCGGCGCGCGCTGGACGCGAATCAGCCCGGACCTGGCCCGGCAGACCTGGGGCGTGCCCGCCAACAGCGGGAAGTACGCCGCCGACGTGACACCGGCGCCGGCCGGGACGATCACGGCACTCTCGCCCTCGCCGCGTGACGTCAACATCATCTGGGTCGGCACCGATGACGGCAACGTGCAGGTCACGACGGACGGCGGTGCGACCTGGCAGAACGTGACCCCGCCGGCGATCAAGCCGTGGACGCGCATCTTCAACATCGAGGCCGGCCACTTCAGCCCACTCACCGCGTACGCCGCGGCGAACACGATGCGGATCGACGACAACGACCCGCACTTCTGGCGCACGCACGACGGCGGGAAGACGTGGACCGAGATCAACACCGGCATCGCGCCGGGCAACGTGGCGAACTCGATCCGCGAGGACCCGCGCCAGCCCCGGCTGCTCTATGCCGCGACCGATGCGCAGGTCTGGGTCTCGTTCGACGACGGCGACCACTGGCAGTCGCTGCGCATCGACATGCCGGCGGTCTCGGTGCGCGACATCATGGTGAAGGACGACAGCACGTGCCTCTGCGCGGACTTGATCGCGGGGACACACGGGCGCGGGTTCTGGATCCTGGACGACGTGACCCCGCTCCGCGCGGCGGCCGCGATCCATACGGCGCAGCAGGGCGGTGCGGCGTACCTCGTCAGGCCGCAGACGGCGGTGCGCGTGCGCTACGGCATGAACGACCCGACGCCGTGGCCGCCCGAGGTCCCCGCCGGCGAGAACCCGCCCCCGGGCGGGGTGCTCGACTACTACCTGGCGCATGATGCCAGCGCGCCGGTGACGCTCGAGATCCTCGACACGGCGGGCGTCGTGGTGCGGCACTACACCAGCGCCGAGCCGGTGCGCGACCCCGATCCGGCCGTGGATCCCGCCGCCTACAACAAGGTCTGCCAGGCGACGCCCAGTGCGCCGGACTGCAGCGTCCCGCTGTACTGGCCGGCGCCGCAGATGGCCGTCTCCGCGAAGGCAGGGATGCACCGGTTCAGCTGGGACCTGCACTACGACCCGATCGGCGCGGGGGGCGGCCGGGGCGGCGGCGCGGCGGTGCCGCGGCACACGTATCCTCCGGTCAACGCGCCGTGGGCGCCGCCCGGGCGATACACCGTCCGCCTGACGATGGACGGGAAGCGCTACACGCAGCCCCTCACGCTGCGCCTGGATCCGCGGGTGCGCATCCCGGCGGCGTCGCTGGCCACGCTCAACGCGCTCACGCGTGAGATGTACCGCGGCGCCCAGGCGGCGCAGGCCGCCTACGACCGCGGTCGCGCGTTTGTCGCGCAGCTCGACGGCCTGAGCGGGGACGACGTCACCGCGTACAAGGCGCGAGTGGAAGCCCTGGCACCGGCGCCGCCCGCGGGCGGGGGACGCGGCCGCTTCGGCGGTTTCGGTGGCCGCGGCGGGCGGGGCGGCGCCGCCGCCGCGCCCACGCTCGAGAGCGTGAGCGGGGCGATGCTGTCGGCGGCGATGGGGATGCAGGACGCCGAGGCGGCGCCGACGGCGCGCGAGGTGGCGGCCTGCGCCGAGGCACGCACGCAGTCGGCGTCGGTGATGGCGTCCTGGAACCGCCTCGTCACCACCGACCTGGCGGCGCTGAACGCGAAGCGGCGCGCGGCCGGGCAACCGGCGATCACGCTCCCTCCGCGTTAGGCGCGAGCGTGGCGTCCGCGGTGGCCCGGGCGGGGGTGCGATGACAGACCCGTCAGGCCCCCGCCCCGCAGCCGCGTTCGAGTTGCGGCGACGTGTCGAGGCGGACGACCTCGACCGGCTGGCGCACGTGAACAACGTCGTCTACCTGCGCTGGATCCAGGAGATCGCGACCGCGCACTGGGAGGCGATCGCCCCGGCGGAGGCGCTGGCGCAGGTCGCCTGGGTCGCGCGCCGCCACGAGATCGACTACCTGAGCCCCGCCGTGCTCGGCGACGAACTGGCGGTTCGCACGTGGGTCGGGGAGGCGCATGGCCTCACGTTCGAGCGCCACACGGAAATCCGCCGGGCCCGCGGCGCGCAGGTGGTGGCGCGTGCGCGGACGCTCTGGGTGCCTGTTGAGCCCGGGACCGGCCGGCCGCGCCGCGTGAGCGCGGACGTACGGGCGTTGTTCTCGACGCCCGCCGCCTGACGCGACCCTACTCCTGCCAGCCCCGCAGCTGCTTCCGCACGGCCGGGTGCATCCGCAGCAGGTAGAAGCCCATCAGGACGGCCGCGAGAATGCCGGCCAGCCAGATCGACACCGATGGGATGGCACTCTGCACCGGCAGCGCGGCGAGCTGGACCCATCCGATCATGTGGAAGGCCACGAAGACGAAGAAGAAGAGCGCTGGATACCAGAGCATCGCGCCACGCTCAGCGACGGACATCAGCCACGAACCGGCGAGGCCCAGGACGAGAAACGCCAGCAGGTGCGCCCCGTTGTACGCGAACACGTACGGGGCGAGCGACGTCGACATCTGCGACAGATCCGTGACGCCGTAGAAGAGGGTGGCACCCAGCACCGCCGCCGTGTACAGCGGGGAGCGTCCCGCAATCATGTTGCCGACGGCGAACACCACGGCGACCGTGAGGAAGCCGATGAAGCCGGCCACCAGGCCCTGCATGACGGTCTCGAACGTCTTCTCCTGCATGTGTCCTCCGCCGCGATGTCGTGAGGAGCGGCGCTCGATTATTCCTGGATGGCAGCGGCGGTCAATAGGGGTTCGCCGGACGGTGTCCTGTCGGGTGATCGATCCGGTGAACGGGCGCTCCGGCATAGGTCGCCCCGCCGGCGAGCCGGACCTGCTTCGGCACGAAGCTCAAGGCGCCAACCTGGCAGCCGTCGCCGATGTCCACGCCGACTCCGACGACGGACCCGACCCCGATGGTGACGCCCCGTCCGACGCGCACCCGGCCGGTCTTCACCGTTCCGCTCTCGACCGTGTGCCCCGAAAGGTGCACGTCCGCCCCGATGACGGTGTCGTCCCCGAACTCGAGGAGACAGTGGTCCGTGATCGAGACGCTGTTGATCCAGACCCGGTGCCCCATGCGAGCGCCGTTGGCGCGGAGGAAGAACGACCAGACCGGCGTGCCGCGAAGCGGCAGGCCGACGAGCAGACGCACCACGTGGGTCGCCATCAGGTACCGGGCCCAGTCCATCATCGGCCACTGCCAGTCGCGAATGCACCATTCGGCGTCGGGAACGCTGCGCCAGCCTGCCAGGCGGACGGCGAGCGCGGTACCCACGATCAGGGACAGCGCGAAGAGCAGGTAGATCGGGAGCGCCCCGACTGCCGCGGCGACGAGGATGAGCCACGTTGTCGGCGGCAGCAGCGGCCAGACGCGATCGATGACGAGCGCCGCGGGGACCACCGCCGCCCCAAGGACAATGGATTGCACGACGAGGTAGCTCAGGACGGTCCACATGACCCTGCCATACGCCGTCGCCCGGGAGACGGCCATCGAGCGGCTCGACGACGCGGTGTCCCGTGGCTGGTGAGGACCGGATGACTGACCCGTGTTCGGCATTGTCGGTGGAACCATGTCGCCCGGTGCGTAGCAGCCGTGTTGCAGCAGCCGGCAAGTCGGGGGCGGCGCGGCACGCCGGGGTTCCGGTGGCAGCATGATGCACGCCGGTCTGGTCGGCCAGAGTGGAAACGCCGACGGCGCCACGGCGCCGTCGGCGATGCCGGACGCGGGAGCCTTCCGGATCGAGGGAACCGGACCGCTGCTGGTGCTGGTACCGGGAATCGACGGCACCGGACGGCTGTTCCATCGCCAGGTTCCGCTGCTCGCGCGATCGTTCCGCGTCGTCACCTATGCATTGCGCGACAGCGCCGTCCACATGGAGACGCTCGTCGACGACCTGGCGACGATCATCGCCCGGGCGTCACCCCGGGGCGAGCCTGCGGTCGTGTGCGGCGAGTCGTTCGGCGGCGCCGTGGCGCTGAGCCTGGCGATCAGCCGTCCGGAGACCGTGCGGGCCCTGGTGGTCATCAACTCGTTCGCGCGCTTCCTGCCGCAGCACCGGCTCCACGCGGCGATTGCCGCGGTGCGCCTGATGCCGTGGGGTGCCATGATGCTCGTCAGGCGGCTCACCGCGTTCCGCCTGCACTCCCGGTTCACCCATCGCGCCGAGATCCGGCGGTTCCTGACGGAGACCCGGCAGGCCACGCGCGAGGGCTACCTGAACCGGTTGCGGATCCTGACGGAATACGATGCACAGCCGCACCTGGCGCGCATCGCACGTCCGGCGTTGTTCGTCGCCTCGGACCGCGACCACCTGGTGCCGGCGGTGGAGCAGGCGCGCTCCATGGCGGCCCGCGTGCCGGGGGCGCGGGTGCACGTGCTCGTGGGCCACGGGCACATCTGCCTGATCGCGCCGGGCGTCGACCTCGCCCGCATCATCGCCGACTGGGGTGGCGTGCCCGGCGGCACGACGTCGTAGGGCCCGTCGCCCCCGCGTCCTCCCGCCCCTTGCGCCTGGGCCAGGAGCTTGATAGGATGGTTTAACCAAACGACTAAACCATCCGATGCAACGCCGACCTCGCCGCACCCCACGATCGACAACGAAGGCGGCCCGACCGAGTGCCCGACCGAGTGTCCGACCGAGTGCCCGACCGAGTGCCCGACCGAGTGCCCGACCGAGTGCCCGACCGACGACGAATGCGGCACGTTCCAAGACGCGCCCCGCCCGCGAAGACCACACCGAGGCCCGCATCCTCGATGCCGCTCACGCCGTCTTCCTGCGCACCGGCACCGCCGGCGCGCGCATGCAGGAGATCGCGCGCGAGGCCGGCGTCAACCAGGCCCTGCTCCACTACTACTTCCGCTCCAAGGCGAAACTCGCCGAGGCCGTCTTCCAGCGCGTCGCCCGCGGCCTGATCATCCCCGTCTTCGGCGTCCTCGCCGCCGACATGCCGCTCGACGAGAAGATCACCCGCGTCGTCCAGCTCGAGCTCGACACCCTGTCCGCCTCCCCGCTCCTTCCCGGCTACCTGATCAGCGAACTCAGTCACGACCCCGACCGCGCACCGCAATTCATCGCCGCCATCCTCGGCGAGATGCCCCAGGCGGTCCGCCCGCGCGTCGTCGGGGCGCTCGAGCGACAGATCAACGCCGAGGTGCGCGCCGGCCGCATGCGCCCCATCGCCCCGGAGCAGTTCGCGATCAACCTGATGTCCCTCTGCATCTTTCCGTTCGCCGCGCGACCGATGATCAAGGCCCTGCTCGGCATCGACGACACGGCCTTCGCCCGCCTCATCCGTCGCCGGCGCGCCGAGCTTCCGGCATTTTTCTTGGGAGCGCTGAAGCCATGACTCACGCCCGCCCCGTTCTTGCCGCGGTCGTGTTCGCCCTCGGCGTGCCTGTGGCGGCGCCCCCTGCCCAGTCGGCCCAGGGAGGCACCCGCGATTCGCTGCGGCTACCGGACCTCATTCGCGAGGCCCGGGCCGCCGATCCCCGCGGCGCCGAGCGCTCCCTGCAGTCCGACCAGAGCGCGCTGAAGCTGCGCAACCTCGACGCCGAGCGGCTCCCGGCATTCAGCGGCGACGGCTTCGCCCAGTATCAGTCGGACGTCGCCGCGATTCCGGTGGCCCTGCCGGGCGGCCTGCACATTCCCTCCCCCAAGCACGACACGTACGACGCCCACGTCGGTGTCCAGGAGAACCTCTACGACCCGTCGCGCGCCCCGCGCCGCGCCCTCGAGCAGGCGCAGCTCGACGAGTCGCACGCCCAGCTCGAGACCTCGATGTTCGCGCGGCGGCAGGAGGTGGAGTCCGCATACTTCGCGGCCGCCCTGCAGCAGCAGCGCGCGGCGGAACTCGATGCCGCGCTCGCGAGCCTGGGCGACCGCCTCCGCGAGGCCGCGGCACGCGTGCGGGAACAGGCGGCCCTTCCCAGCGACACGTCGGCCATCCGGGCGGCGATCCTGCAGCGGAACCAGGACCAGGTGGCGCTCTCCGCTGACAGGCGCGCCGCGCTCGCGCAAATCGGGCAGCTCGTCGGTCGCGCCCTCGACGACAGCGCCCCCGTCGCCCTGCCGGACCTCGGCAACGAGGTCGCGCAGGCGCGCCAGGCGTTCGACACGCTTTCGGCGCGCCCGGAGTTCGCGCAGTTCGAGACCACGCGCGCGCGGCTCGACCGGCAGAAGGCGGTGGTCGCGTCCCGCGAGCAGCCGCGGCTCTCGGCGTTCGGGCGCCTCGGCTACGGGCGACCCGGGCTCAACCCGCTCGGGACCACGTTCGACACCTGGTGGATCACCGGCGTCCAGGTCTCCTGGTCGCCGTTCACCTGGGGAAGCACGCAGCGCGACAAGGAGTCCATTGCGCTGCAGCAGCGCATGCTCACGACCGAGGAACGCGCGTTCCGCGATGCCCTGCGGCGCACCGTGCAGGGCGACCTCGCCACGCTCGACCGCATGGACAGCACGCTGGCGCTCGACGATCGCATCATCGCGCTGCGCGAGGGCATCGAGCGGGAGACCCGCCTCCGCTTCCAGGAGGGCGTGGTGACCGCGTCGGAGTACCTCGACCGGAACACCGACGTCCTGACCGCGCGCCTCGCGCGTGCAAGGCATCGCGTCGAGTTGTCGCAGGCGCGTGCCCGTTTCCTGACCACCCTGGGCCTGGAGATGCGCTGATGACGCGCCGCCCCCGACACCTCGCGGCGACGGCGCTGGCCTGCGCCGTCACCCTGCTCGCCTGCAATCGCGCACCGCAACCCGACGCCTATGGCAACGTGGAGGCGACCGACGTCGTCGTCGGCGCCGAGGCCAGCGGCCAGCTGCTCTGGTTCTCGCCGGTGGAGGGCGACGTGCTGGCGTCGGGCGCGCTCGTCGCGGCCGTCGACACCACCGGCCTCTCGCTCGACCTGCGCCAGGTCGCCGCGCAACGTGCCGCCACCGCCGCCCGCATTGATGAAGTGGACCGGCAGCTCGGCGTGCTCGAGGTGCAGCAGGAGATCGCCAAGCGCGTCCTCGACCGCACCGAGCGGCTCCTCGCCGCGCAGGCCGCCACCGCACCGCAGCGTGACCAGGCCGAGCGCGACTATCGTGTGCTCGGCCAGCAGATCGAGGGCGCCCACGCGCAGCGCACCAGCGTGCAGCGGGACGTCGCCGCCGCCGATGCCCGGATGGCGCAGATCCGCGACCGCATCCGGAAGAGCCTCGTCACCAATCCGCTGGCCGGGACCGTGCTCGATACCTACACAAGGTCGGGGGAGGTCGTGCAGGCCGGGCAGCCGTTGTACAAGGTGGCGAACCTCGACAGCGTCGACGTGCGCGCCTATGTCACCGAGACCCGGCTCGCCGTCGTGCAGCTCGGTCAGGTGGTGCAGGTCAGCGTCGACAGTGGTGCGACCCGCCGGACGCTGCCCGGGCGCGTCACCTGGGTGTCGTCGGAAGCCGAGTTCACGCCGACGCCGATCCAGACGCGCGAGGAGCGCGCCGACCTGGTCTACGCCTTCAAGATCCGGGTCGCGAATCCCGGCGGCGCCCTCAAGATCGGGATGCCCGTCGACGTCCGGTTCGCCGCGGCGACCGCGTCCCGATGATGCCTGACGAGCGCGCCGGCACGCGGGCGGGCACGCCGGGCGATGCCGTCGTGGTCGACGGCCTGGTGAAGCGCTTCGGCGCGACGACCGCCGTGGACGGCGTCTCGTTCCGCGTCGCGCCCGGGGAGCTGTTCGGCATCATCGGACCCGATGGCGCCGGCAAGACGACGCTCTTCCGCATTCTCGCGACGCTGATCGTCCCCGATGCCGGTCGGGCCGAGGTGCTCGGCCTCGACGTCGTGCGCGACCTGTGGGCGCTGCGACGGCGCGTCGGCTACATGCCCGGGCGCTTCTCGCTCTATCCCGACCTGAGCGTCCTCGAGAACCTCCGCTTCTACGCGTCGGTGTTCGGGACACGCCTCGAGGATGAATACGCGCAGATCGAGGCGATCTACAGCCAGCTGGTTCCCTTCCGGGACCGACGGGCGGGCGCGCTGTCCGGCGGCATGAAGCAGAAGCTCGCCCTCTGCTGCGCGCTCGTGCACCGCCCCGACATCCTGTACCTCGACGAGCCGACGACTGGCGTCGATGCCGTCTCCCGCCGCGAGTTCTGGGAGCTCCTGGCGCAGCTCCGCGCCGGGGGCATGACAATCGTGGTCTCGACCCCGTACATGGACGAAGCCGTCCGGTGCGACCGGGTGGCCCTCATGCAGGGCGGACGGATCTTCGCCATCGACACCCCGCGCGCCATCGCCGACTCGTTCGACAGGCCGCTCTTCTCGGTGCAGGCCGGCGATCGCTACCGCGCCCTGCTCGCGCTGCGCGACTACCCGCACCTCCATTCCGTGCAACCGTTCGGCGCCACGCTGCATTTCACCGACGCGCGGACCGAAATGCCGGCGGACGGGCTCGCGCGCGAGGCGCAGGCGTGGCTCGTGCAGCGCGGCTTCGCGGATGCCTCGGTCGAGCCGATGCAGCCAGGGGTCGAGGATGTGTTCATGGCCCGCATGGGATCGGCGGACCCCGGCAACGAGGTGGCCGCGTGAATGACACCCTGGCGATCCGCGCGCACGATCTGACCCGCACCTTCGGCCACTTCACGGCCGTGGACCACATCTCGTTCGAGGTGCGGGGCGGCGAGGTCTTCGGCTTCCTCGGGGCCAACGGCGCCGGCAAGACGACTGTCATCCGGATGCTCATCGGACTCCTCGCCCCGTCGGGCGGCGAGGCGACGGTGGCCGGGCGTGACGTCTACACCGAGAGCGAGGCGATCAAGCGCTCACATCGGCTACATGAGCCAGCGGTTCTCGCTGTACGAGGACCTGACGGTGCGCGAGAACATCAGGCTGTACGGCGGCATCTACGACCTCTCGCGCGACACGATCCGCGAGCGAACCGACGCCATGCTCCAGCGCCTCGGCCTCGAGGCCTCGGCCGACAGGCTCGTGCGCGCCCTCCCGCTCGGCTGGCGCCAGAAGCTCGCATTCTCGGTGGCACTGCTGCATCGGCCGCAGATCGTCTTTCTCGACGAACCCACCAGCGGCGTCGATCCCGTGACCCGCCGCCAGTTCTGGGAGCTCATCTACGAGACCGCGGCCGGCGGCACCACCGTGCTCGTCACCACGCACTACATGGACGAGGCCGAGTACTGCGACCGCATCTCCATCATGGTCGCCGGGCGCATCGGCGCGGTCGGCACGCCACGCGAGCTCAAGGCGCGCTTCGGCACCGACAGCATCGACGAGGTGTTCGTCCGACTGGCGCGTCCTGCCGGCGGCGCCGTGGAGGCGCCCGCGTCATGAAGGCGCTGCGCGGCCTCCTCCTCAAGGAGTGGTATCACATCCTCCGAGACCGGCGGACACTGGCGGTGCTCATCCTGATGCCGCTGGTGCAGGTGGTGCTGTTCGGCTACGCCATTCGCACCGACGTCGAGGACGTCCGGCTGGTGGTGGTCGATCCCACACCGGATGCCACCACGCTGGCGTTGCGCAGCAGGTTCGATGCGACCGGGACGTTTCACATCGTGGCCGTTCTGCGCACCACGGACGCGCTGGAGGCCTGGTTTCAGCGTGGCGATGCCCAGGGCGCGGTGCTCATCGAGCCCCGGTTCGGGGAGCGGCTGGCGCGCGGACTCCCGGCGCACGTCCACGTGATCGGCGATGCCACCGAGCCCAACACCGGGAGCACGGTGCAGGCCTACACCTCCAACGTCATCCAGGGGTTCGAGCGCGAGCTCCGGGGGCGCGCCGCGCCCGGCGTGCGCACCGCGGGGGCGATTCGCATCGAGCCCGAGGTGCGCACGCGCTTCAACCCGACGCGCCAGAGCACGAACCTGTTCGTGCCCGGACTGATGGCGTTCGTGCTCACGATCATCTCCACCATCATGACCGCGATCTCCATCAGCCGCGAAAAGGAGACGGGGACGATGGAGGCGCTGCTGGTCTCGCCGCTGCGGCCCTGGCAGATCATCGTCGGCAAGGTGTCGCCATACCTCGCCGTCGGCATCGTCAGCGTCTCCACCGTACTGGTCGAGGCCCGGCTCGTCTTCCACGTGCCGGTGCGCGGCAGCGTGCTGCTGCTGCTGGGCGAGGGCGTGCTCTTCATCCTCGTGTCCCTCTCGCTCGGCATCATGATCTCGGCGCGGACCTCGTCGCAACGGGTGGCCATGCTCGGGGCGCTCGTCGGCACCATGCTCCCGACGATCCTGCTCTCGGGCTTCATCTTCCCGGTGGACAGCCTTCCCGACGTCCTGCGATGGGCGTCGGCCGCCATGCCGGCGCGATGGTTCGTGACGATCGCCCGCGCGATCATGCTCAAGGGCACCGGCATCGCGTACCTCTGGCGGGAAACGCTCATCCTCGCGGGCATGGCGCTGGCATTGCTGACGATCGCGACCCGGTCCTTTCACGTGCGGATGGACTGATCGATGGGACGCATCCTCGCCCTCGCCCGTGCCGAAGTGCTCCACGTCATCCGCGACAGGACGACGATGGCGCAGGTGCTGCTGCTCCCCATCGCGCAGCTCATCGTGCTGGCCAACGCGGCCACGTTCCAGATCCGGGACACGCCAACGTGGATCGTCGACCGTGACCAGAGCGTGACCTCGCGCGGCCTCGTGCAACGCTTCGCGGCCTCGGGCTACTTCGACATGCGTGGGCAGACACCGTCGTATGCCGACGCCAACGACGCCATGCTGCGCGGTACCGTGACGCTCGTCCTCGCCATCCCGCAGGACTTCGAGGCCTCGCTGGTGCGCACCGGCAGCGCACCGATCCAGATCCAGCTCAACGCGGAGAAGGGCGCCGCCGCGGGCATCGTCCAGTCCTACGCCTCGCGCATCATCTCGCGCTACGCCGCCTCGCTTGGCGCCACGCTGCGCCCCGGCCCGGTGACGGTGCGCACCGCGGACCCGTCGCCGCGGCGCGGGGTGCCGCGCATCGAGGTCTCGACGCGGAGCTGGTACAATCCCACGCTCGATTACACGCACTACATGGTGCCCGGCATCCTCGTCTCGCTGGTCACCATCATCGGCACCCTGCTCACTGCGCAGAACATCGCGCGCGAGAAGGAACTGGGCACCCTGGAACAGCTCAACGTCACGCCCATCACCCGCACCCAGTTCATCACCGCAAAGCTGCTTCCCTTCTGGGCGCTCGGGCTCGTCGACCTCGCCCTCGGGCTCGTCGTCGGCCGCGTGGTCTTCGACATCCCGATGCGCGGCAGCCTGCTCCTGCTGTTCGGGGCGGCCGGGATCTACCTGGTGGTCGCGCTCGCCATCGGGCTCTGGATCTCGACCCTCGTCGAGACCCAGCAGCAGGCGATGTTCGTGACGTTCTTCATCCTCGTGGTCTACCTGTTGATGAGCGGCCTGTTCACGCCGATCGACAGCATGCCGCACTGGGTGCAGGTCGTCTCCGAGGTGAACCCGGTGCGCCACTTCGTCCAGATCTCGCGCGCCATCCTGGTGAAGGGGGCGGGCATCAGGGAAATCGCGCAGCCCCTCACCATCCTGACGGTGTACGCCGGGCTGATGATGCTGGTGGCGGTGCGACAGTACTCCAAGCGCGCTGCCTAGCGCGGCCTGCCCGCGCGCCACCCCGGGCGGTAGCTTCCCCGCCCATGCTGCCCCTTATCGGCGTCCTCGTCGTCGTCGTCGGCTTCTCGCTGCGGTGGAATGCGCTGCTGGTGGTGACCCTCGCCGGAATCGCGAGCGGCCTCGCGGCCGGGCTCGGGCTGCACGACGTCGTGGCCGACTTCGGCAAGGCCTTCACCGACAACCGCTACGTCGGCATCGTCTGGCTGGTGCTGCCGGTCATCGGGTTGCTCGAGCGCAGCGGCCTCAAGGAGCGCGCGCGGACGATGGTCGCGCGCGTCCATGCCGCCACCACCGGCCGCGTGCTGATGACCTACTTCGCCATCCGGCAGCTGACCGCGGCCCTGGGCCTCACCTCGCTCGGCGGGCACGCCCAGATGGTCCGCCCGCTGATCGCGCCGATGGCCGAGGGCGCCGCGGAGACACGATTCGGGGACCTGCCGCTGGCGACGCGCTACCGGATCAGGGCGCACGCGGCCGCGGTCGACAACGTTGCCGTCTTCTTTGGCGAGGACATCTTCATCGCCATCGGGTCCATCCTGCTCATCAAGGGATTCCTCGCACAGAACGGCATCGATGTCGAGCCCACCACACTCGCCAAGTGGGCGATCCCGTCGGCCCTCTCCGCCCTGACGATCCACTTCGTCCGGCTCGCCCTCCTCGACCGCAGCCTGCGCCGCCAGCTCGGGGCGCCGCGCGACCGAGGCAACGCCGCGGAGGACGCGTCGTGATCGGCCTCGAGTCGATCTACGTCCTCATGGGTCTCATGCTCGCCGGGATTGCCGTGGTGAATGCGCGCGACACGGCCGACCCGCGGCGCTACAGCAAGGCGGCGTTCTGGGGGCTGTATGGGGCGAGTTTTCTCTTCGGCAGCCACCTTCCCGACGTCGCCAACGGCATCCTCGTCCTCGGTATGGTAGTCGTCTCCAGCGTCCGCGGCCTGGGACGCGGCGGGCCGGAGTCGACCTCCCGCGAGGAACGCGAGGCCAGTGCGCGGCGCTGGGGGAATCGCCTCTTCATTCCCGCGATGCTGATCCCCGCGGTGACGCTCCTCGGCACCACCGTGCTCAAGGGCGTCCGCATCAACGACGTCCCGCTCATCGACCCGAGGCAGGCCACCGTGATTTCGCTGGGCATCGCGACCGTGGTGGCCCTGTTGGTCGGGCTCGCAATGCTGCGCACGCGCCCCACGGAGTCGATCCGCGAGGCACGCCGGCTCATGGACTCCGTCGGGTGGGCCGCCGTGCTCCCGCAAATGCTCGCGGCGCTCGGTGCCCTCTTTGCGCTCGCCGGGGTCGGCGACATCATCGCGCACCTCGTGAACGAGTGGATCCCGATGAACACCGCGTTCGTCGCGGTCGCCACCTATACGCTCGGCATGGCGCTGTTCACAATCATCATGGGCAATGCCTTCGCGGCGTTCCCGGTGATGACGGCCGGCATCGGGCTCCCGCTCGTGGTGCAGCGCTTCGGCGGCGACCCGGCGATCATGGCCGCCATCGGCATGCTCTCCGGCTTCTGCGGCACGCTCATGACGCCGATGGCGGCGAACTTCAACATCGTCCCCGCCGCGCTGCTGGAGCTGCCCGACAAGAACGCGGTGATCAAGGTGCAGATTCCCACCGGCATCCCGCTGCTGCTCGCCAACACCCTCCTGATGTACTTCCTCGTCTTCCGCGCCTGACGATGCCAACGACCCTCACGCCGGAACTCGCGTCGCGCCTCGCGTCGCTCGCCCTCGCGCACGTCACGCGGGAGTACCCGAACAAGCTCGACCACGTCCTGAACGGCGACGACGAGGTGCGCAGCCCGCGCGCGCTGCACCCGGTCTTCTACGGCAGCTATGACTGGCACTCGTGCGTCCACGGACACTGGCTGCTGGCGCGGATCCACCGCACGCAGCCGGAGAACCCGGTGGCGCCGCGCATCCGGACGCTCCTCGACGCCCAGTTCACGCCGGATCGCGTGGCCGGCGAGGTGGCCTACCTGCACCAGCCGTCACGCGGCGGCTTCGAGCGACCGTACGGCTGGGCGTGGCTGCTGATGCTGGCGGCCGAACTGGCCAGGCACACCGCGCCCGAGGGACAGCGCTGGTCGGACGCGTTGCGCCCGCTCACGGAACTGTTCGTCGGGCGCTTCCGCGACTTTCTCCCGCGGGCGACGTATCCCATCCGCGTCGGGACGCACTTCAATACCGCGTTCGCCATCAGGCTCGCGCTGCATTACGCCGTCGTCACCAGCGACGACGCGCTGGCCGACCTGCTGCGCGAGCGGGCACTCGCCTGGTACGGCAACGATGCCGACTGCCAGGCGTGGGAACCCGGGGGTGACGATTTCCTGTCCTCCGCGCTCATCGAGGCGGAGTGCATGCACCACGTCCTCCCGGTCGGGCGGTTCGACGCATGGTTCCGCGCCTTCCTGCCGCGCCTCGCCAGTGGGGAACCCGCCACGCTCTTCCATCCGGCGCACGTGAGCGACCGGAGCGACGGGAAGATCACGCACCTCGACGGCCTCAACCTCACCCGGGCCTGGTGCTGGCGCTCACTCGCCGCCGCGATGCCTGACGACGACCCCCGCCGCCGGCTCGCTGTCGACGCCGCCGAGCGCCACCTCGAGGCCAGCCTGCCGCACGTCGCCGGGGACTACCTCGGCGAGCACTGGCTGGCCACGTTCGCCCTGCTCGCGCTGGAGGCCTGAGGCGCACCAGCGCCGCCCGTCGGAGGAGCGTGACGGACCAGGGCGACATCGCCCGTCCGCCCAGGCGCGCGCGCGACGCTTCGCGGCGCTGCCCGACGATCAGCCGCCGGCCGTCACCACGCGGCCCGCGGACGCCCCGGGGATGTGCGCCTCCGCAAGCGTCAGGGCGTTCGCGTACAGCTCGGGAAGCCGCTCGGCGCCGATGCCGAGCGAGGTCGCGAGCTCCGCGGCGTACTCCCACAACCCGAGCTCATACGACTCCACGACCTCGATCATCCGGGCGTAGGGTCCCTCGCGGTCGACCAGCGCCCGCTTCACCTCGTCGGCGAGCTTCACGCGCTCGAGCACCTCGGCGAGCGGCATGCGGAACACCGCGTCGAGGAGTGAGAACAGTCCCACGAGGAACGCGGTCCCGGTCTCGAGGCCGGATCCCGCGCCGCGCCCGGCGGGCACCATGGCCTCGCAGAAGTGCGCACGCTGCACGGCCTGGCGCACCAGCTCGTCGTCGACGCCGGACTTCCCGGCGCGGGCCGTATACGAGGCCAGCGCGAGCCAGCGGATGACGTTGTTCCGCCCCACCAGACGGAGGGCATGGCCGATCGACGTGATGCCGCGCCCGCCCAGCGCCGCGGAATTGACGATCCGCAGCAACTGGAACGCGATGCCCGGATCGGCGCTGATCACCTGCTCCAGCTCGCGCTCGGGGGTGTTCATGTCGCGCGCCAGGGCCATCAGGCGCAGCGCGGTCGCGGTCGACGTCGGGATCTCGGCCGCGGGGAGGGGCTCCGGTCGGGCAAAGTGGGTGCCCTGGAACGCATCGAAGCCGGCGCTGAGGCAGGCCTTGTACATGGCGCTGTCGATCACCTGGTCGGCCACGACCCGCTTCCCCAGCTTGCGCAGCGACGAGACCATCGGCGCCAGGGCGCCCGGGTCCTGGTCGCGCAGGTCGACGCGCACGATGCGCGCGAGCGCCAGGAACTCAAGCACCGGGCTCCCGGCCTCGCGCGGGAGCGTGAAGTCGTCGAGCCCCAGCGCGACTCCGTGGCGGGTGAGCGCCGACACGGCATCGAAAAGGTCGCCGTCCGGCTCCACGATCGACGGCAGCAGGACCACGAGCGACCTCGGGTCGGGCACGGCAAAGACGCGTTCGACGAGCTGCCCGCGCGTCGCCCTGATGTACGCCGGGAGCCCGCCGCGAACGACGTCGAACGCGCCGCTGATGAAGCTGCGCGCAATCGGGTCCTCGCCGTCCGCACCGTCGCGGAATCGAAGCTCGTACCCGACGGCGGCGTCCGCGCGGTCGAACACCGGCTGGCGAACAAGGAAGATCTCGGCCATGGCTGCAGGGAGACGATCCGCAGGCGCCCCGCGTATCGCCTCGTGCGCCTCCCGCTCGTTAGGACGGAGCCTGGCCCTGCGGGGCCGTATGAGATCCCTCCAATCTCGGCGCCGGGGCCGACGTCCCGGCAACGGTGAGCCAGCCGGTGCGATCGGCACTGCCCCGCTGGGCCTTCAGCGCCCCGCTCGACCGCGGCGCTGTGGTCCGGTCGTTGAAGGTCGGGTCCGCCCTCGCTTCCGCCGCACCGTGCCGTCGAACGAGGATGGGCGTGCCGACGGGAACATGGCGGTAGAGCCAGGCGATGTCGGCGTCACCGAGGCGGATACAGCCGTGCGTGATGGCGTGCCCGATCGACACCGTGTCCGGCGTGCCATGGATGAGGTATCCGTTGCCGAGGTCGAGCGCGTAGTGCCCGAGCTCCCCGCGGACCCGCCGGTTCCAGGTGCCGAACGGCGGAATGAAGAGCGCGCCATCGAAGACGATGTGCTCGTCCACGGGAAGCGGCAGGAATTCCCGCGACCCCGGCTCGATCAGGCCGGCGAGGTTGTCGCGCACCACGAGGCGGGTGCCGTCCCGCAGTGTCACCGCCCGTTGCCTCGTCAGGCGCCTCAGGGCCAGGCCGTACTCCGACGCCACCTGTGCGTAGAGCCAGTCGGGCGGCACCCACACGGGGTTGGCCCGCTTTGCCAGGACCACATGACGGCCGAGGGGCGGTCGAAAGACCCACGAGCGCCCCGCGTAGGAGAGGGTCTCTCCCGAGGCCACCGCGGCTCGCGCCGAACGGACCGTGTCCCGTCCATCGAGCACGTACAGCCGACGAGCCGCGAGGTCGACCACGAGGCGCAGCCGGGCGTTCCCAGGTTCCAGGGGTGGCGACGCCCCCGTCAGGGCGAGGCCGACCCCGGCGACGAGCGCGACGATGTTCGCGAGGCGGCGTCCCCTCCGTCCTCGGCATCCCGTCGGGTCCGGGAGAGGCACGCCGCCAGGCAACGGTCCCGCGAGACGCGGCCGCCGGGGCATCACCGGATGGTGAGCCCCACGGTGATCGGAACCCAGCGCAGCTGGTCACTGCGCGGCCCGAGCAATTGTGCGACGGTCGCCTCGTCGGACCGGTTCGTGAAGACGTTCACGAAGCGCGACTCCACGAACAGCGACGTCGTGCCCATGCCCACCTGGAACCCGGCCCCTCCACTGACGCCCCAACGGGTCCGGTTCTCGGAGACGCGCACGCCACTGCTTGCGGGCGGCGGCGCGTTCCCCAGCAGCACGGACAGCGCGGATCCGGCGCCGACGTGGCGGAACATGTAGGCGCCGGTGCCGCCCACCAGGTAGAACGCGGTGGTCTTTGCTGCGTTGAGCGGGAAGCGCAGCGTGGCGTTGAGGCGCGCGGTGTACACCTCGGGGTCCGGGTTGTACGCCGAGGCCGGCGTGGTGCCAACCGTGCGGAACGTGCGCCCGTCGAGCTGGGAATATCCGAGGTCGAGTCGCGCGCCGAGGAGTTGCCCCGCGGGCTGCCACCCGATCGGTACCATGAAGGAGTAGCCGGTCCGGTAGCCGACGTCGTTGAGCGCTCCCACCGGTGCCGCTGCGCCGCCGGCCAGCCCGAGGTACCAGCCGGTACCCTGGAAGCGTGACCGTGGACGCATCAACTGCTGCTGCAGCCTCGCCTCGAGCACGGAGTCCACGCGGGCGAGCGAGTCGATGCGGCGCCCCTCCGTACTGGCCAGCGAGTCGGTGCGCGCCGTGGCGAGGTCGGCCACGGAGTCGAGTCGTCCGTGCTCGGCGGCCTCAAAGCGCTGCGCTCGCATGTCGACCGCATTCGCGACCGAGTCGGCGTGCGCGGCGGTGGCCGCTGCGGCCTCGACGGCATCGGGGCGACGGCCGGGCATGGCGGAGGTGGCGGGCAGCGACACCTCGCCGCCGGATTCCTTCGTGACCTTGATGCGTTGCTGCGAGGTGGCGCGCGGGGCGCGCGCCGAGTCGGGTGGTGGTGCGCTCTGGGCATGAACGGTCGCGGCAACGAGCAGCGCCGCCGTCACGGCGGCCGCCATGGGGACTGGAACGAGTCGGGTTCGCATGGGACATCCTCCCGGAAACGTGGTTCGTCCGGTGCGCCGGCGTGCGCGCCACCGGTGCCTTCACGTTATGCAGGAGAGGTGTCCCGAACATAACAGCGACGCCGATGCCATGGCGGCGCCTGCTTCGGCTCGTTAGGCCGGCACCGCCGGGGCCGTCGCGGCCACGCCTCAGCCGGCTGCCGCCAACGCCGCGTCGCGCGCGATGACCGCCAGGGTCGACCGCATCACCACGCCGACGAACGGCGAGACGGCGCGCCAGTAGCGGCGAAAGGCCCGCCGGGCGGCGTCATCCGTCGCCCGCGTGCGGGCCTCGTAGGTCAGCACCGTGCGCCCGTCGTCCAGCGTGCGCAGCAGCAGGCTGCAGGCGATCTTGGCGTAGCCCGGACGGTCGAATCCGGCAAAGGCGCCGGCGTCGATCGCCTCCCACCGGGTCTCGCCGGCCCAGAACCGTCCCACCGCGCCGAAGCTGATTTCGTTAGGCGGGGCGTTGCCGAGCAGCACCCACTCGCCGTACGTCGGCAGCCCGGCGAGCCGCAGCGCGGCGGGCGCCGGCGGCGGTGGATGGTGGCGCCGGAAAGCCCCAGCCAGGCGCTCCGCCGACGACCGCACCGCGAACAGCACCCGCACCGCGCGGTGTTCCCGGACGGCATCGAGAAAGTCGGCGTTGATGGCGGCGTTGTACACCACGCACGGCGGCGCCGCCACCAGGCGCCACTCCACCCGCGTCGCGTCCCAGGCAGGCATCAGCCGGTCGAGCAGCGTCTGGCCGGGCTGTGAGACGCTGCGTGCACCGCTCCAGGCGTGCGCCGTCAGCGCCAGTGGGGTCAGCAACGCTCCCTCCGCGTTCCGGCGTGCCGTGGCGCAACCGCTCGCGCATCGCGACAGCGCCCCACGTCCGGCCGCATTCCATCGGTCGCCCCAGCGGCCCGCATGAACACGGGCCACCGGCGGGGCGTGCGATCCGTGAGCCCTGCCACCTACCGATACGCTCCAGTCATGCGCGCCTCCCGAGCCGGATCGCCGCGGCGCGCGGACCTGACCCGGCCTTCGCGTATGAAGCCGGATCGGCCGAGCCATGGCGAGAGGAGAATCACTGCGCCGTGGTTCCGCTTTCCCTCACGGCAGCGCCGGCACGCCTCGGGCGGTACCTGACGCTCGCGATGAAATCCGCGGCACGGCGCACCATGCCCGTCGCCTGTCCCGGCCGGTCGTGGCGTCGCGCACGCCCCGGAACGCGGGGCGGGGGACCAGCCGACAACGCCAGTCCCCCGCCCCGGTTGACGCCGTTCGCCGGAAGTGGCCTACGGCTGGTCCGCCGCCTTGCCGTCCGGCTTCGGGTGCTTCACGTACACGTCGAACCAGGCGAACCAGCGCGCCCACTGGTCGAGATCCGTCTGGTACGTCGCCACGCTGTGGTCCTCGTACGGATACATGAACAGCGCGGCCGTCTTCCCCAGCCCCTGCAGCGCGTGCAGCATGCGCACCGAGCTGATGGGTGCGGTACCGACGTTCTGGTCCTCGATGGAGTGATACATGAGCAACGCGCCGCTCAGCTTGTCGGCTCGATAGAACGGCGACATGTCGAGGTAGGTGTCCTGCGCCTCGAAGAAGCTGCGGCGCTCGCTCTGGAACCCGAACGGCGTGAGCGA
This sequence comes from uncultured Gemmatimonadaceae bacterium, assembly GCA_963761075.1. GTDB lineage: Bacteria > Gemmatimonadota > Gemmatimonadetes > Gemmatimonadales > Gemmatimonadaceae > CAVXFN01. The sequence goes on along the minus strand of CAVXFN010000004.1, from coordinate 2,116,536 downwards.
GCGGTTGTACATCCCGTCGCCGGCGATCCCCGCCTTGAAGTACGGCACCAGCGTCATCGCGTTGACCGTGCTGAACGCCCCGTAGCTGTGCCCGCCGATACCCATGTGTTCGCGATCGACGAATCCGGAGTCGACCACGGCGTCGACGACCTGGTTCGAGGTTCTCCGCCAGGTCCCGCGTGTAGTTGTCGTTCATCCGCCCGCTGTCACCCATGATCGGGCAGTCCGGCTCGATGAACGCATAGCCCTGGGTCACCCAGATGTTGGTGGCCGTCGCCGGGCGGGCCGCCGGCACCTCCGGGAATTTGTTGATGTTGGTGTTGTACTTCGATCGATCGTACTCACTCTGCGACGTGTATTCGCGCGGATAGAACCAGATGATCCCCGGGACTTTCGTCCCCGGACGCCAGTCGGCCGGCAGCGTCACGTTCACCCAGAACTTCACGCCGTCCCGCTCCCTGGTGATCTGGAAGCGCTTGCGCTGCGCGCCGGTGACCTCCGGCGCGACGTCGGTGTTGCTCGTCAGCTTCGTGCTGGTGCCGGCCTTCGTGTCGCGCAGGTACGCGTCGGCGATCACGGTCGCGGTTTCGTGCGTGTAGATGTACTTCGAGTAGTCGTCGTCGAGCGCGGTGACGAACTCCTCGTACGCATCGGCGGGACTGTCGAAGATGCGTGCCCGCTGCCCGTTCTCGAAGTCGAGCTTGTCCACCCACGGACGGGGGGCCTGCGTCTCCCAACGGGCCCCGGGCATCCGGCTGCCGGAGAGGAACACGGTCTTGTCATCGCTGCCGACGACGACCACCGGCTCGCCATTGGAGCCCCGCTTCATCGCCAGCGCCCCGCCCAGCACCGTCGTATCTGCGCCGGCGCCGGCCCCACCACGCCCGCCGCCACGTCCGCCGAACCCACCGAAGCCCCCGCGCCCTCCGGTGGACATCGTCACGCCGCGCCCGAGGTGGTACCGCTTCGACGGGTCCGCCGTGCGCACGGCAATCACCTCGCCGCTGTCGCTCACGAACATCGTCTTGCCGTCCTCGCTGAATGTCACGCCGGTGAGCCGGCCGCTCCCCTCGTAGACCGCGTGCGTGTCCCCGGCGCCGTACGGCGGGGTCCACGCCATGTACCGCACGCTTGTCGGCTGCGGGCGCGCCGGCCCGCCGCGCCCCGCGGCCGCGGCACCACCTCGCCCGGCGCGGCCGTTGCCGCCGGCGGCGAAGACCGACTGCAGGTACACCATGCCGGGCCCCACCGGATTCCACTGCAGGTTGCGCTTGCCGGTGTCGGACGCGCTCTGCACCGGTCCGCCGCGACCGCCCTGGGGCGGCTGGTCATCATCGCTCGTGCGCTCCCCTTCGCGCAGGGGCGTGGTGTTGAGCACCGTCACCACGTTTCCGCTGGCGTCCCACAGCTCCTCGACGGAGCCGAAGTTCGTCACCGGCACGCGGTACGAGAACGGCTCGGTCATCCGCGTCACGCGGAAGTAGCGGCCGTCGGGCGAGGCATCGACGCTCCGGATCATCGCCGGGGCGCCGACCTTCCGTACCGCCTTCGACTTGACGTCGATCACGGCCAGCTGTCCCGTCGTGTAGTACTTGAGGAGCGCCTTGTCGTGCGGGTCCTCGAGCAGGCTCGCATGCATGACCTGCGGAATGATGCGCCCCTCGGTGAGCCGCACCTCCGGGCCATCCTCGATGTCGCCCGCGCCGTGCGTCGGCTTGGCGCCCCGCGCGTCAGGCAGCAGGACGGCGACGATCGACTTGCCGTCCGCCGTCCAGTCAATGGTCGTGGCGAACGTCGCCAGCAGCGGAGTCCGGGTGACCTGCACCGACTTCCCCGTGGCCACGTCGGCCACGAACACGTGCGACATGCCAGGATAGTCGGCAACGAACGCGATCTGCGCCCCATTGGGGGACCAGGCCGGCGAGACGATCGCCGCGCCCCGCGGCGCCGCGATAGTCTTCGTCGCCTGGGTGCGCGGGTCGACCAGCGTGATCGCGGTCCCGCCATGGTCGGTCAGCGTCCGCGAGCGGTTCGCCATGGTATCAACCTGCAGGCCGCCGAGGTAGATGTGCCCCTTGCCGTAGAACTGGACGTCCCCGCGATCCGGCGCCGCCACGCGAAGGAACCACTGGCGCGCTGCATCGGGATTGGTGAACGAGATGTCCGTCCGGGGCGCGGTAATGATCCGCTCCACCACGGCCGGTGGGTGCACGTACGTCTCGGACTTGAGAACCTCTTCCGGATTCCATGGCGGCGCGGCCATGCCGCTTTGCGCGGCTGTGGGCTGCGTCCACAGGGCCGTGAGGACGGCTCCCGCGACGAGGCAAACGGCCAGTCGATGCCGCTCGAAGAGACGACGGGTCATGCGAGGCTCCAGGGTCGGTGCAGGAAGGAAGCAGGGGCGTTCGGCCTACGCGGAGTATACGCCGTCCCTCTGCGCGTCGCTGGCCTCACGCCGCAGCGGCCGTCGCGGTCCGGTCACCTCGGTCACCGGCCGCGGAGGCGCCGGGCAACCCGGACCCCTCGCGGGCATGCCCGGGAACGACGAGCGGTGATCGGGAGGCGCTGCTGGTGGGAGACCTCCCACTCCCAGTGCCGGGTGGATCCCGAGACGGCTCGCCGCTCCATCCCGCCGGCGCAGGGGCGACGCACCCGGCTTTCGAGACGCCGGGGCGTCCCCGCCGGAGGGCCCGGTCGCGCTGCTGCGGCGGCGCGACCACCTAGGCGCTCGCTGACTCGCTCGGCGCGCTGAGGGGGACCGTGAGACGGAACTCGGTTCTCCCGGGTCGCGTCGACGCCAGCTCGAGGCGCCCCCCGTGCAACTCGGCGATCCGCCGGGCGATGGCCAGGCCCAGCCCCGCGCCGGTGGTCGCGCTGCCGGCGTCGTTCGCGGCACGCGATCGCGCCACGTCTCCCCGGAAGAAGCGCTCGAAGATCCGCGCCGCCGCGTCCGACGGGATGCCGGGCCCCTGGTCGATCACGCTCACCTGGCACGCCTCCGCATCACGGTGCATCGTGACCTCGACGGTGCCCCCCGGCGCCGAGTACTTGATGGCGTTGTCGAGGAGGTTGAGGAGCAGGCGACCGAGCAGGTCGGCGTCCCCCTGCACCGGTGCTTCCTCGATGCGGCGCAGGGCGACACGTACCTGGCGCCGCTCGGCAATCTGCCTGACGCCGCGCGCCGCGTCGTGCACCACTTCCTCGAGGTAGAGGGCGTCCCGCCGGACCATGAGGTGCCCGGCATCGGCGCGGGCGAGCAGGAACAGGTCGTCGACGATCCGGTTGAGCCGGCGCGATGCATCCTGCATGATCGTGACCGACGCCCGGTATTCCTCCTCGGAGCGATGCTCCCGTGACAGCGTCACGTCGGCCTCGGTCCGGAGGATGGCCGTGGGCGTGCGCAGCTCGTGCGAGGCGTCCGCCATGAAGCGGCGTTGCTGCGAGAACGAGCCCTCCAGGCGGTCCAGCAGGTCGTTCACCACGCGCGCGAGGTCCACGAGTTCGTCGCCCCCCACCACCGGGAGCCGCTCGTGCAGCGTCGAGGCGCTGATCTCCGCGGCCCGCGCGGCCATGTCGGAGACCGGCGCGAAGCTGCGCCTGGCGAGGACGTACCCTCCGGCCGCCGCACCGACGATGAGCAGCGGAATCGCGAACAGGAACATCTGCCGGATGCGCTCCAGTACCGCGTCCACGTCGTTCAGTGGGTACGCGCCGCTCAGGACGAAGCGTTCACCCTCGACGTCCAGGGGACGCGCCAGCACGCGGTAGTTGCCCTCCGCGCCGTGAATCGACGTCGTCACCGGCGTCGTCGGGTCGCGCCCGCGGAGCGCCGACGCCAGTTCTTCGGTGTCCGGGACCGCACGACCCGCGGCCCGCAACGCGTCGTCCTCCGGCTGCGCGCTCACCGCAACGATGCCGCCGGCGTCATCGAGGATCAGGATCTGCAGGTCCCGGAAGCGCACCTCGTCGACGGTGGTGCGCATTGCGTGAAGCGCCGTGGAGGCCAGCCGCCGCTCGGCCACGACCTCGCGCGCGAACGCCGACAGCGCGTCCCCGATGAACCGGTCGGTGCGGCTCTGCAGCGTTCGCGCGAAGACGAGGTAGCAGATGACGGCAAAGGCGACGAGCGGCACGCCCAGCATCAGCGAGTACCACAGCGTCAGGCGCGAGCGGAGCGATGTCGGCCAGCGCCGCATGACGTCAGTCGCGCCGGCGCGCGCCGCCCTTGCGCGCCGCTCGCGTCGCATCAGGCGTGGGCGCCTCGAGCATGAAGCCCGCGCCGCGGACGGTCGTGAACAGCGGGACCTCCTCGCCCTCGTCGATCTTGTGGCGGAGCCGGCTGGCGTAGACGTCGATGATGTTGGAGTAGGTGTTGCGGGTGTCGTCCCAGACGTGCGTCATCAGGTCGGCGCGGGTCACGATGCGCCCCGCGTTGCGGGCGAGGTGCATGAGGAACGCGAACTCCTTCGCGGTCAGGGCGATCGCGCGCCCGCCGCGCCGCACCCGGTGCCGCTGCGTGTCGATGACGAGGTCGCCGACCTCGATCTCCGGCGCCAGCACCTCGCCGCGCCGGCGCGTGAGCGCCCGCAGGCGCGCCAGGAGCTCGCCGAAGTCGAAGGGCTTCGTCAGGTAGTCGTCGGCCCCGGCGTCGAGCCCGGCGATGCGCTGCTCCACGGCATCGAGCGCGGTGAGCATCAGGATCGGCACCCGGTTCCCCGCCGCGCGAATCGCGCGGCAGACCTCGATGCCGTCCTGCCCCGGCAGGAGCACGTCGAGAATGACAGCGTCGTAGTCGGTGGTCGTCACCAGCGAGAGCACGTCGGGCCCGGTCTCCGCCTGGTCCACGGCGTAGGACGCCTCCCGCAGGCCGCGGGTGACCGACGTCAGGAGCTGCCGGTCGTCTTCGGCGAACGCGATGCGCATGCGCGGAAGCTAGCGCCTAACCATGGCGCCGCCACGCCCCGGCAACTGCGGGGTGGCGGGCACGCCTCATGGCGCGAAGGGCTTGCCGCTGACCACCGCCTGCCACGCCCGCGCCATCCGCTCGGTGGGCAGCCACGCGGTGGGCACGGCCGGCGCGCGGCCGTCACCCATCGGGGCGACGGTGAACGCGGTGAGGTCGCCGAGGTATCCGGACCGCTCGGCGAGCGGCATCATCGCCGCCGACCCGTCGCCGGCGGCGTCGGGCCGCAACCGCAGGGCGAGCACGTCCTCGAAAAACATGATCCCGAGGTCCCGCGAGCGCCCCACGACGTGGGCGAGCCCCGGCTCGGTCGTCAGCGCCCACAGCGCCCCGGCGCGGCGATTCACGGCAAAGAGCCCGGTGATCGTGTTCGTGCGAAAGGCCAGGTCCTTCTCGCCGACGAACAGCAGGCCCGGGACCTCGCGGGCCGCCCGGGACACCAGCGCCGAGTAGTAGATGCCGCCCTTGTTCACGACGAATGCAGCCACGCGTTCGGGCTTCCAGGCGACGAATTCGTAGTTGAATTCGCCGCCCGCCGACATGCCCCACAGGAAGAGCGGCACCCGCGCGAGCTCGGCGTGGTGGGTCTCGGTGCCCAGGCGCGCGAGGGCGTCGAGGAGCGCCTGCCCAGTCCCGCGCGACACGTCGACGTATTCCTCGATGAAGCCCTGGTCGTGCGGCTTGTCGGTGAACTGGCACCCCACGAGGGCCAGGTGGTGCCGCGTGGCGAACGACTGCCACGCGGAATCCTGCACCATGGCGCGCCCATCACCATTCGACCCCGGCACCAGCACCACGACCGCCTGAAACGCATCGTTCCCCTTCGGCGCCCAGAAGCGGAAGTTCGCCTTGTCATAGTTCGCGCCGGCGGGTTGGGATACTTCGATCGAATCGCCAGGCGCCCCCTGGGCCACCGTCAGGCCGGGTGAGAGCGAGGCCGCAAGGAACGCGGCCATCCACGCGCGCGTCATCGACATTGGAAGCATGGGACTCCGGCTGGGATGTGGAAGTGCGATCGCGTGCCGGATGCAACGATACGGCGCGTGACGCGGCTCCGCACGACCTCACCGTCGCGAGGGCGACTCGCCCCGCGCCGGGGATGCCGGAAGCGTCGACCGGCCGGCCCGCCCGACGACCCACACTGCTTCTCCCGGCGGTTGCGCCACGAGCGTGACACCGAGAGACGACGTACGGCGCAGGTCGGCGAGGAGTGCCTCGGATTCGCCCAGCCAGAAGCGGCTCACGATGACGAACGCAGAGTCCGCGCCCTCGTACTCGAGGATCCGCCGCACCGTCTCCGCGCGTCCATCCGGAACGACATACAGTCGCGCGCGCGCCGAGCCGCCCGCTCCGCACGTCGGATACGATCGCGCCGGAAACAAGCGGCCGGGCCACGATCCCGTCGCCCGGTCCCGCTGCACCGGCCGTGCCGCCGGGCCCGATTCGCTCCACGGGCACTCGACTGCCCCGGGCAGGTAGAACAGCAACTCGCTGATCGGAGTCGCCCCCAGTACCAGAACTGTTGCCGATGATGCGCTACGGCCGTTGAGCACCCGGACGACGCCTCGCCAGTCGGGCTTCGGCTTCGTCACCGTCCACTCTTCTCGCTGGGCCCAGGAGCCCATCAGCGTCGACACCGAACAGACGCCAATGGCCGCCGCGGCCGTCCATCGCACCACCGGATGCGCGATCGCCACAATCGCCGCGCCGATCGCCAGGGCGAAGAACGGCAGGATCTGAAGGGCGCTGCGTTCGACGAAGTAATGCTGCCGACCCATCCAGTCCGCCAGCAGAAGGACGACGGGCAACGACCCTGTCAGCGCGAGAATCCGCGCGCGACGTACGGCCGCGCCGCGGCTCCGGTCGGCGAGCAGCCAGTGCACGAGAAGAACGGCGACGAGGAGCAGGTACAGCACGGTGACGGCTGCCGGGGCGAAGCGGGGCTGAGTGCCCCCGAGCAGGAACCAGCTCGTGAACAGCTCGATAGCGGTCATCGGGGTGAAGGTGCGCAGGTACCAGTCGCCCGTGCGGAGCGCCCCCGCCGAATATCTGACGGCGAGCAGGAGAAGAACCGCGAGCATCGCGGCCGCGAATCCGGCGAGCGCCTTCGGACGGCGACGTCCGTCGGACAGGGCAAGCAGTGCGAGCGTTGCAGAGAGGACGACTGCGAAGGGGTGGGTCATCGCCATGGCAACCGACAGCAGCACGAAGACCGCGGGACGCCCGATGCGCTGGCGCTGACCGTCACTGCACAGCGAAATCACGAGCACGACCGCCAGGAGCATCAGTATCGAGTAGGGGCGAGCCTCGACGGAATACCAGATGTGAACGGGAGACAGGGCGAGCCAGACGGCGCCGATCCAGCCGGCGACCCGCGACTCCAACTCGGCGCCGAGCCGTGGCATGAGCGCAATCGTTGCGAGCCCCGCGAGCAGCGAGGGGAGGCGCACTGCAACTTCGCCATCACCGAAGAGGCGGATCCATGCGAACATCAGGACGTGGTACAGCGGCTGGCCGATGTCGTAGATGGACTGCCGCGCGAGGTCCGCGCCGCTCCCGAGGATCACGTGCGTCGCCCAGAGCTCGTCGAACCAGAGATTCGCGGTCACCCCCGGAATGCGGACGGCCGCCGCCACGGCGACGAGAAGGACCATCGCCGCCGCAGTTCCCCGGCGAGCGCCGGTGCGCGACTTCGCGATTGGCGGCTGAGCACCGGCACGGGAGTTCATCAGGCCTCGTCAGTCGGGGATGCCGCGGCAGGTCCTGTCGCCGGACATCTTGCTCCGAGTTGTGGCGTGTGACAAGCTCGCGGGGCATGCCACTGCGGAAGTCGTTGGCCCCGTGGGGAGTTCTCCCGGTTCCCGGAGTGTTCGGCGCGGCGACGGGGTGCCTTGCCGCCGCGAAGCGTACGGCGACCGACGTCCTCGTCGTGGTGATGGAAGTGCGACAGCCCCGCATCCGGCTCGGCAGGACTCGAACCGCGCGCGGCCCGAACGAGCGGGGCCCGGCGATGAGCGCGGAATCGCCCGCGGCGACCTACGCGTGCTGCCAGGGCCAGCGCCCCTCGATCTCGAGGTGAAGCGTCATGCTGAGAAACGTGCGGACGATCACGATGAGGCCCAGGGCGAGCACGTTCAGCAGCGTCGGGTCGACGACCACCGTGCGGATGATGTCGCCCGCGATCAGGAATTCCAGTCCGAGCAAGATTGCCCGCCCCAGGTGCTCGCGGAGGATGCGGTCGCGAGGTCGCGCGGCGGTCGGTTGCGTCACGACCGCCCGGACGACCGCCAGCAACGCGCCCAGCGCCACGATCACGACGCCCACCGCGTCGAGTGCGATGCCGACGACCGCCATCGTCGTGCGGAAGTAATCACTCACCGGGGCCTCCAGTCCGGCACCCACCGCAGCCCCATCCGGGTCACCCCCACCCGACCCTGCGGCTCCGCAGCATGCTGCCCTCGAGGAAGCCGATGGCGCCGTCGGGGGACATCCGCGCCGTTGTAGCGTGGTGCATCGCTCTAGGCACGGCAGCTGCGCCGCGGGCGGGGCCGGGGCCGTCACCGGTCTCAGGGTCGCAGCTGCGTGCAGCCCCGCCGCCGCGTGCTGGGCCGCCACCGTGCGCCGGGGCAAGCGGCGCGAGCCCGAAGCCCGCAATGGGGCGCGGCAGCCCCGACTGTCGATCCCGCTTGGGGACGCTGGGCGCACCGCGGGCGAATGATGGCCCGCAAGGATATCTTTGCGCTCCATGGAGCAGCTGAAAGACGACGCCAGGCCGGTCGCACGCGGACCCGAGGAAAAATCCGACCTCGGCTTCGGCGCCGTCGTCTCCGCGCGCAGCCGGCGTCGCCTGCTCAACAACGACGGCACGTTCAACGTCCGACGGACGGGCCTGCCGTGGGCCGAAGCGGTGAGCCTCTATCACAGCGCGCTGGTGCTTCGCTGGCCGGCATTCCTGGGATGGGTGGCCGTGATCTACCTGGGAATCAACACCGTCTTTGCGATCGCTTACACGCTCTGCGGTGCCAACGCGCTCGTCGGCCCGGATCCGGTCACGATGGGCGGTACGCTGGCGCGGGCCTTCTTCTTCAGCGTGGAGACGTTTGCCACCATTGGCTACGGGCACATCGTCCCGGGTGGCGTCGCCGCAAACATGCTCGTCACCATCGAGGCCTTTGTCGGCGTGCTGGCACAGGCCCTCATCACGGGGCTCTTGTTCGCACGATTCGCCCGTCCCACCGCCGCCGTCAGCTTCAGCACGCGCGCGGTCATCGCCCCGTTCCGGGACGGGCAGGCCTTGATGATCCGCATGGCCAACCGGCGCAAGAACGAGTTGATCGAGATGAGCGCCACGCTCTCGTTCAGCTACCTCGAGCGCCGCGACGACCAGGTGATCCGCCGCTACCATCCGCTACCGCTGGACCGGTCGAACGTCACGTTCTTTCCACTCGCGTGGACGATCGTCCATCCGATCACGCCCGAGAGCCCGCTGTGGGGCCTGTCCGCCGGGCAGCTCGCGGAGCGCGAGGCCGAGCTCCTCCTGCTGCTGAGCGGTGTCGATGACACCTTTGCCGCCACCGTGCACGCACGCACGTCGTACCGCGCCGAGCAGATTATCTGGAACGCCCGCTTCACGAACATCTTCAACCCGCCTGGGGAGGACGGCATCCTCTCCGTCGACGTCTCCCGGCTCGATGACGTCTCACCGGCCCCGTGACGTTCCTCGGCCGTACCCGGGCGGCATGACCGGGGTGGCAGCGGCTGTTCGGCCTGCCTGACGAGCCTCGGGCTCGCCGACATTCGCCGCACGCTGCGCCGTACGCGGACGCCTGAAGGGTTCGCAGCGGCTCGCGCGGCGGTCGGGCTGCCGTCCCGATTCGACCCCTCAGGTGGCCGCGGCGAGTATCCGGCGACGCATCGACCCGTCTGGAAGCTCGCCTTCTCCGGCGCGCACGTTGTCCCGGAGGTGCGATTCGTCCGCCGTGGCGGGGATGGCGCAGGTCACCGCGGGATGCGCGACGACGAACTTGAGCAGCAGCTGCGCCCAGCTGCCGCACCCGAGGCTGGACGCCCACGGCGGCAGCGGGCGCGTCCGAAGGGCTCGCAACGGCGTCCCGCCGCCGAACGGACGGTTCACGATCACCGCGACGCCGCAGTCCAGGGCCAGCGGCAGCAGGCGATGCTCCGCCTCCGGCTCGAAGACGGAGTAGTTCACCTGGATGAAGTCGATGCGACCGGAGCCGGCGAGGCGCGACAACGCCTCGTGTGCGTCGGCGCGATAGTGGGTGACGCCGATGTAGCGCACGTTCCCTTCACGCTTCCAGGCTTCGAGCGTGTCGAGGTGCGTTGCCACGTCGACGAGGTTGTGGACCTGCATCAGGTCGATCGGACGCACCCCCAGCTTGCGGAGTGAATCCTCCATCTGTCGCACGCCGTCGGCGCGACCGGTCGTCCATACCTTGGTCGCCAGGAAGAGCCGCTCGCGCAGCCGGCCGGCGGCCGCGAGGTCGCCCAGCACCATCTCGGCGCGTCCGTACATCGGCGAGGTGTCGACCAGCCGGCCGCCGGCCACGGTGAATGCCTCCAGCACTCTCCGCAGCGGCTCGCACTCGGCGCTCCCGCGCCCGACATCGAACGACTTCCATGTGCCAAGCCCGATCACCGGGACCCGTTCGCCAGACGCGGGAATCGCGCGAGTCTGCACTGCCGTCAGCCCCGTCCGGCCGAGGGATGTTGTGGACCCAGCGACCGGGACGACGGGGCGCCGTCGCCGGTCGTGCCGCATCGGACTGGAGAGTCGGGGCGCACGCGCGTCAGGCGATGCGTCAATGCCGACGCTCCAGTTCCGATAGCAGCTCGAGCTGGATCTGCTGGATCTCCGCCAGCCGCTCCCACTGGTGCGACAGCAGGTGGTCGACCTTCTCGTGCAGGTGCCGGATCTCGAGTTCCGCCTTGAGGTTCACCTGGTAGTCGTGCTGCGAGCGCATCCGGTCCTTCGACTCCTGCCGGTTCTGGCTCATCATGATGATGGGCGCCTGCACCGACGCGATGCACGACAGGACGAGGTTGAGCAGGATGAACGGATACGGATCCGGCGGGCGCCACAGCAGCACCAGGGAGTTCACGCCGACCCAGATGACGAGGAAGACCGCGAATCCGATGAGAAACGTCCAGCTGCCGCCGAAATCGGCGATGCGGTCTGCGAGGCGCTCCCCCATCGTCCAGTCCTGGTTGAACTCGTCCTCGACGTTCTTCGCGATGAGCTCGTGGGCGGTGAGGCTTCGCACGACCTCTTCCTCGAGCGCGGAGAGGTCGCCGCGCTCCGACGCCAGCAGTCCCTTCACGTACTGCGTCCGGTACCGGTTGAGGTCCTGGCGACAGATGTAGCTCGCCGCGGACCAGCCGGGATTGTCGTTCGCAATCTCCAGCGCCACGACGTCACGCACCGCGGCGCCAGGCGTGAGGTCGCGGCGCGCGAACGTCCGGCCGCAGATCGCGCAGGTCTGCGGCGCACTGTCTGGCTTGCGTGTCATCTGGCCGTGTCCTCACGACGGGTGGTACCAGTCCGCGGCCGCGCCACGGCGGGTGCCGCCGCGGCGGTCGCGCGCCTAACGCCTCGCCGGACGTCGGCGGGCCCGGGCCCGGGACGTCACGCCGGTACCGGTGGCGCGCCCGGGACGGGCTCCCCATCCGGGCTCCCGTCGCTAGAATCATGCGAGGATCGGCAGACCCGGTCCAGCCGGAGTGCCCGGGAACCGGTGCCTCACCACGCCGGCCGGTCCGTGCCCCCCGGCACGTCCCCCATCCTGGAGTTGTCATGCGGATCGCACGATGGCCGTCCCTGTCGCTCGCCCTGCTCGCCCTGCTTGCCGTCGGCACGACCTCGGTCGTGCACGCGCAGTCGGCCGGCGCGACGAAACTCAACCGATACGGAAACCCGAGCCGGGTGGCGCCGGCGCCCACGACCGCCGGCATCAGCGTCCGCGACCTCCAGGTCCGGCTGTACCAGTTCGCGGACGACTCCATGCAGGGCCGGCAGGTGGGGCGCGTCGGCAACATGAAGGGCACGAACTACATCGCTGCCGAGCTGAAGCGCCTCGGTCTCGTGCCCGCGGGCGACAACGGCAGCTACTTCCAGGTGCTCCCGTACCACCTGCACCAGTTCACGAATCACTCCCGCCTCACGGTGAACGGCAACCCGCTCACCTGGGACACGGATTGGGTGGCGGTTCCCGGCTCCCGCGCGCCGCGCCCGATCAGCGACGCCGACGTGGTCTTCGGCGGCGTCACCGGTGACACCGTCAACCAGCTGACCGCGGGGCAGGCGGCGGGCAAGGTCGTGGTGATGCTCCCGGCGCCGCCCCGTGAGGCGGCAACGGGACGCGGTGGGCGTGGAGGACGCGGCGGGCGCGGATTCGGCGGCGCAGCCTCGCCTCTCGCTGACGCCGCCGCCGTGGTCACGGTCGACCTCGACGCCCTGACACCGGCGCAGCGCCGGGCGATCAACACCCCCACCGTGGCCTCGCAGAGCAGCGGCGGCCGGCGGGGGGACGCGGCGGCCGTGGTGGGCAGAATGCCCCCGTCGATTCGCTCGCCATCCTGCATCAGCAGATCGACGCGCTGGCGCCGCAGGCATCCCTCCGCATGACACGGTCGGCGGCCGCGCGGCTCTTCGGTCGCGCTTCCCTCGACGGCCTCAGCGTGGGCGCCGCCGGTGGCACGGTCACGGCGTCGCTCGACTTCATCGAACTCCCAAGCGAGTGGGGTCGCAACGTGGTGGCCATCATTCCCGGCAGCGACCCGGCGGTTCGCCATGAGTACGTCGCGATCGGCGCGCACAACGACCACATCGGCATCTCGGCGCCGGTGGACCACGACTCTCTCAAGGCCTTCAACGACGCGCGCAACCGGATGCTGATCGCGAACAACATGATCTCGCTCACGCCGGAGCAGATGGCGACGATCCACGTGAACATGGACAGCATCCGCCGCCTCTATCCCAGGGCGCGCCTCGACTCGATCAACAACGGGGCCGATGACGACGGCTCGGGGTCCATGGCGGTGCTTGAAATTGCCGAGGCGATCCAGTCGATGCCGGTCAAGCCCAAGCGCTCGGTGCTCTTCGTCTGGCACACCGGCGAGGAGGCGGGCCTCGTGGGATCGAACTTCTTCACGCACAACCCCACGGTGCCCATGGACTCCGTGGTCGCACAGATCAACATCGACATGATCGGCCGCGGCCGCGCCGAGGACCTTCCCGGCGGCGGTCCCGACTACCTCGGCGTCGTCGGCTCCTTCTTCGACTCGAAGGACCTGGGTGAGACCGTGCAGGCGGTCAACAAGAAGCAGAAGACGCCGCTCGATCTCGACTACAAGTACGACACCACGCTCACCTGGTCCGGCTACAACAACATCTACGGCCGGAGCGACCACTACAACTACGCGCTCCAGGGCGTGCCGATTGCGTTCTTCTTCACCGGACTGCACGGCGACTACCACCAGCGTACCGACGAACCCGAGTTCATCGACTACCCGCACTACGCACGGATAGCGAACTACATCCGGGACATCGTGGTGGAAGTCGGGAACGGGCCGCGGCCGCGCCTGAACGGCAGCAAGCCCGCCCGCCCGCCGAAGACAATCGTTCCGTAGCGATTGTCGCCGCGGCACATGGAGACGACGAACGGCCACCCGACAGGGTGGCCGTTCGTCGCTTCGGCGCGCATCGACGAGAGGTCGCGGAGTGGCTACTCGGCGCGCATCACCACGGTGGGATCGAGGCGGCTCGCGCGGCGCGCCGGGATCCAGCTCGCCAGCGCCGCCGTCACCATGATCACCCCGGCCACCGCCCCGAACGTCACCGGGTCACTCGCGCTCACGTCGAAGAGCATGCCGCGGAGAACGCGCGTCGTCGCCAGCGCGCCCGTCGCTCCGACGACGATGCCCAGCGCGCAGAGCGCGAGCGCGCTGCGCACGACGATCCAGATCACCGAGGCCGGGCGGGCGCCGAGTGCCACCCGCACGCCGAGCTCGCGGGAACGGAGCCGGACCGCGTAGGCCAGCACCCCGTACAGGCCGATGCCAGCGAGCACGAGCGCCAGCCCGGACAGGACCGTGAGCAGGAAGGCCGGCGAACGGCGCCCGGCAAGCGAGTCGTCCACGGTCTGCGCGAGGGTCTCCACCCCGTTGACAGGAACCGCCGGGTCCAGCCGGCGCACGGCCGACCGGAGTTCGCGGGCCAGCGTCGCCGCGGGCAGGCTTCCCCGCATGACGACGCCGAAACCGCCCTGCGGACTGCCCTGTGGGCTGAAGTAGATCATCCCGCGCGAGGGCTGGTCCAGGGAATAGGTGCGCGTGTCGCCCACCACGCCGACAATCGTCCATGCCCGGTTCGGGTCGCCCCAGTCGACGAGGAGCTGTTTCCCCACGGGATCCCCGCCCGGCCAGAACTCGCGCGCCAGTGCCTGGTTGACGACAAGCACCGCTTGTGAGTCGTCGCCCGGCGTGAGCAGGCGCCCGCGGAGCAACGGAATGCGAAGCACACGGAAGTATCCTTCGTCCGCCACCCGGATGTCAGCGACGGGCTTCTGCCCCGGCGGGGGCTCGGCGCGGTCGGCCGCACGAAACGAGGTCGCGGCAGCCAGGCCGGTCAGCGGGATGGCGCTGACAATGCCCGCCGCGTCGACGCCGGGCTGCGCGCGGAGGGAGTCCACGAGGGCACGGAAGAACGGCACCCCCCAGCGCTCACGCTCGCCGTAGAGCCCCACGGGCAGCGAGATCTCGGCGCCCAGCACCTGCGCCGTGTCGAAGCCGGGATCGACATGTTCGAGCCGGCGCAGCGTGCCCACGAGGAGCCCCGCGCCATGCAACAGCACCAGCGCCAGGGACACCTGGGCTACGACAAGGGCGTCTCGGAAGTGCCGCGCGCGCACGCCGGTCGTGTGCCGGCTCGCGGGATCGTGCAGCGCGACGACTCCCTCCCCGGTGGATCCCACAGCCGCCGCGATGGCGAGCAGCGTCGTCACCACGAGTGCAAGCGCCGCCGCGAGCAGAAAGACCGGCCCGTCCAGCCGGACCTCACCCAGACGCGGAATGTCCGGCGGCGCGAGGGCTACGAGTCCGCGCACCCCGGCCCAGGCCACCAGCAGGCCGGCGACCATGCCGAGCAACGCCAGCATGCCGCACTCGACTATCCAGAGCCGGACGAGACGCCATCGCCCAGCCCCGAGGGCGGCGCGCACGTTCATCTCCTGGCGTCGTGCCGCGGCCCGCACCAGGATCAGGTTGCCGACGTTCGCCACGGCGATCAGCAGCACCAGCGCGACCGCACCGAGCGCGAGGAAGAGCTTCTGCCGCACCTCGCCGACGACGTCCTCGCGCAACGGCACGACATCAACGGTCCAACCGGTGTCGAACTCCGGAAACTCCCCGGCGAGTTGGCGAGCGATATCACGCAGGTCGGACTGGGCCTTCGAAAGCGTCACCCCGTCAGCGAGGCGTGCGACCACCATGACGTAGCGCCCGCGCCGCTGGCGGTCCGGCGCGCCGAACGACCCCGGCTCCCAGTACTGCTCGGACGCGATCGGCCGGAATCCGGCGGGCATCACGCCGATGACTTCGGCCGTCCCGCCCGCCACCGGGATCGCGCGGCCGACGATGCCGCTGTCCCCGCCGAACCGCCGCTGCCACAGCCCATGGCTCAGCACGATCATCGGCGGGGCGTCGTGCGCGCTGTCCGCGGCGGCGAACGTGCGCCCGAGCGCCGCGTGCACGCCGAGGACGTCGAAGAAGTTCGGCGTCACGGTTCGCCCCGAGACCCGCTCAGCGACGTCGCTGCCCGTGAAGACGAGGGTGGACCACGTGTAGATCGCCATGGCGGCCAGCGAGTGAGTGCGCGCCCGCCAGTCCACCGCGTTCTCGGGGTTCGCGACGTTGCGCGTCCTCGCGCGCGGAAGGTTGTGTTCCCAGATCATCACGAGCCGCCCCGGATCCCGGTACGGCAGCGGTCGCAGCACCACGCCGTCAAGCACGCTGAACACGGCCACGTTGGCCCCGACGCCCAGCGCGAGCGTCGCCCCGGCGACCACGGTGAAGAGCGGCGTTCGCACCAGCGAGCGGACGGCGTATCGTACGTCCTGGCCAAGTGCCGCCAGACGCTCCGCGCGCCTGGCGCGTCGGTGCCGGCGCCCGGAGATGCGCAGCGTCTCGCGCCGGGCGCGCCCCAGGTCCCCCATGCGCTCGCGTGCGTGGCGCCCTGCCTCGTCAGGCGGCAGCCCGCGCCTCATCAGGTCCTCGGCCAGCTGTTCGGCATGGAATTGCAGCTCGTCGTCCACGTCGGCCGCCGCGTCGTCGCGCAGGAAGCGCGTGTAGCGACGCCAGAGCGGCTCGCGGGGCGTCATGCGCGCCCCCGCACCGGCAGTGGATTTGCCGGCGCCTCGAGCGCCGCGAAGACGGCACGCGCGTACCGCTCCCACGTCGTCGTCTCCACGCGCAACTGGCGCTTCCCGTCGACGGTGAGGCGGTAGAAGCGGGCGCGGCGGTTGTTCTCCGAGAGCCCCCACTCCGCCTCGACCCACCCGCGCTCCTCGAGGCGGTGCAGCGCCGGATACAGCGACCCTTCCTCGACGCGAAGTGCATCGTCAGTGGCGCGCTCGATCCATCGCGCCACCGCAAAGCCATGCGAAGGTCCCCAACTGAGCGCCTTCAGGATGAGCAGGTCGAGCGTGCCACGCAGGATCTCGTTGGGAAAGCTGGCCACGGCGCGCGCTCCATAGGTTTTCTATGAGAGAGAAGGTATGGCGCTCCCATAGAAAATCAATGGGAACGTCGGGTCCCGGCTCGCGTGCGCGGCGCCGGGGCGGGCTCGTCCACGAGCGGAACGCCATGAACGCAGGCGGCGTGGCGTGACGCGCGACGGCGCTTGACAGTGGCGGGATTCCGATCATCCTAGAGTCTCGCCGGCGGCATCGATGCCGCCGCCGCTCAACCGCCCCCTCTCGCGCCCCGGGATTCCTTCATGCATCGCGTCGCCCGCTTCGCGTCTCCCCTGCTCATCCTCGCAGGAATCTCCTGTTCCTCCTCGGGAACGACATCCGGCGCGCCGGCGCCGGCGCCCGCGCCCGCTACCGCACCCACGGCGACAGCCGCCGGTCGAGGCGGGCCCCCGCCGGGAGCCGCCGGACAGCCGGGTCGCGCGGGCGGCCCGCGGCCGCAGATGTCGCCGGAGCAGCGCGCCGCCCGCCGCGACTCGATCGCCGCGCTGCGGGCGAAGACCGTCTCCGAAGTGCTCGCGAGCATTGCCGGTCACGAGAACGAGCCGGCCGGCGAGGTCTTCAAGAACGTCGTCCTGCTCAAGGACATGCCGGCCGGGGAGTTCGTGAAGGAGATGGACCAGAACTTCGGCGCCGCCCTCAGCATGAACTGCACATCGTGCCACGTGGCCGGCCAGTGGGACGATGACTCGCGCAACGGCAAGAAGCGGGCGCGCATCATGATCGAAATGGTGAACGTGATCAACAACCAGGAACTCACCAAGATGCCCGCCGGCCGCGACGGCCAGACGCCGAAGATCAGCTGCGTCACCTGCCACCGCGGCAACGGGAACCCGGGACGGGCGCTCCTCCCCTGACGCCACGCCCGGAACTCCGAACGGGGGCGCCGTGCTCTGCACGACGCCCCCGTTCTGCATTGCCCCGCTGGCGGCGGGGCGCTACTGCACGCAGTTGCCCTTGGGGTCGGGTTTCGGCTTGTCCACAACCACGCGATGGTCGAGGTCGGCCACACTCACCGCGGCGGCGTGCACCAACCGGCTCACGCGCGCCATCCGGTCGTAGTCGATGTACTGTGGCTCGTCGGTCACCTGGTGGTAGTCGGAGTGACCGCCGGTGGTGAAGAACACGATCGGGATGCCGTAGCGCGCATACTCATAGTGGTCGCTGCGGCAGTAGATGCTCTGTGGATGACCGTCGGCGTCCAGCGCATAGTCGAAATGGAAGCCGAGCTGCCGGTCCATGTTGACCTTCTCGATCAGGTCTCCGAGTTCGGTCGACAGGCGTCGGGAGCCGACGAGCTGCAGGTATCCGCTGCCGCCGTGCAGCAGGCCCCCGCTCTTGTCCTCGCCGGTGACGTCCGAGGCGCCGCCGCGGCCCACCATGTCCATGTTCAGCTCCGCGACGATCGAGTCCCGGGGCACCGTCGGGTGGTCGGTGAAGTACTCGGAGCCCCAGAGCCCTTCCTCCTCGCCCGCGTGCCAGATGAAGAGGATCGATCGCCTCGGCCGGTCCTTTCCCCGGGCGAACGCCTCGGCGATCTCCAGCACCGAGACGGAACCGGAGCCGTCGTCGTCCGCACCGTTGTAGATGGAGTCGGGACGCGGCTCGTGCCCCGGCAGCGCGCGGAGGCTGTCGAGCAGGAGGCGCACGCGCGCCGCCTCGTCGGCCGTCGCCTGGCGCCGTGGGCTGTCCTCTCCCTGCGGACGGACCACCTCGTCGAACACGCGGATGGAGTCGTGATCCACGGGACGCCGGTTGAACCCGATGTGGTCGTTATGCGCGCCGATGGCGACGTACTCGCCCGTGAGCGCGGGGTCCGACCCGGGGAGGATGGCGACCACATTCCGGCCGGGCACCAGGTGCTCGACGAATCGCACATCGGCAATGATGGCGCGTCCCGCCTGGCCTTTCTTCGCCTGGGAGACGGGCGCGCCGAGAATGGCGTCCGCCACCCGATTCGTGAGGCTGATCGTGACCGGCTGGGTGTCGGTGCTGAACAGGCCTTCCGACGTGGGATGCACGAGCGCACGAACGAGGTTGTCGGGAAGCTGGTCCCCGACGCCGGCGGCGATGGCGGCGGCGCCCTCGAGCGCGGCCTCGTACCGCCTGAATCCTTCGGACTGGACGAACTCGCCGACGTTGCTCCCGGGTGGCAGGGCTCCCGGCGTCAGGAGCACCAGCTTCCCTCGCAGTGCCTCGGGCGGCAGGACATCGGTCGTATCGAGCGCCCTGCCCGCGAAGACCACCTCCAGGGCGCCGAGGGTCCGCGGCGTGCCGGTGGCCCGCGCGACGAAATCGGCACCCACCGTGAACGTCGTTCCGTCGACCGTGAGCGTCGAAGTCGAGTCGAGGGCCCGGTTGCCGACCGGGAGCTTCTGGAAGTACGTCCCGTTGTCTCCCGCGGGGAGCAGGCCAAGCCTGCGCACCTCGCGCTCGATGTACGCCGTCCCCTTGTCGTTGTAGATGGTGCCGACCCGACGACCCATCATCGAGTCATCGGCAAAGATGTAGAGTCGCGTCATGAGGTCGCCGGGCGTGATGTCGGCGACTGTCGGCGGACCGGCGTAGTGGCGCGGAAGGGCGCTGCCGGCCGCGGCTCCCATGTCCTGGGCGTTGGTCGCCCGCGCCAGTGGGGAGAGGGCGAACAGGGCCAGAGCGGCGCGAAGGAGGCGTCGGGGCATTGGTCGGCAGGTGGTTGTCGTGAGTCGTGTCAGTACGCGCTCCGGACCCCCACTGCGATCTCGCCGGGTCGCTTCCTCAGTACCCAAAGACTGGAGGCCTGCGCGCCGGTGACGCAAGGCTCCGGGACAGGGCGTCATCACGAGGGATATCGGGCGTCCGGCAGCAGGCCGACTGTGTCCCGCCTTCACCCATCCGGGGCTGAGAGATCCTCGCGCGCACGCAGGGCACCATAGGAGCGCCCGCGCCACTGGCGCGGACGCCAGAGCGTGGACAGAAGCACCCGAACCACGGCGAGGGGATCGGCAAGCCACGAGAGGAAGTACGTGACGCCGGTGCGCTCGTACGAGGCCTGGAGCGCGAAGGTCATCCCGATGCGCAGCATGACCAGCACGACGTTGATCCAGAGGAGGATTCGGGAGGGGAGATCGAGCGGGTGGAGCAGGCCACCCGCGTAGCAGGCCAGGAGCGGAAGCGGCAGCGCCTGGACCAGCGCCAGGAACGCGACGTCGATCCACTGACGGGAGCGCGTCGTGGCGTCGGAGAGATCGATCGAGCGCCCCCATTCCCTCCACATCTCGCGCATCGTGCGATACGAGCGCACGCGGTAGAGGCGGGATCCGTCGAGGAACCCCACCCGCGCCCCCGCGCGAGCGAGGTGGCGGGCAAGCGTCACGTCGTCAGCGAACGACCAGCGCGAGGGCGCGTAGCCGCCGTGCGCCTGCAGCACGCGGCGCCGGGCAAGGAAGAACTGCCCGTTCGCGAGGACGCGATCGGGCGACGACTCCGGTGACGGCGATCCGGTGCGATACACGAGCGTGACGAGGAGCGCGGGCTGCAGCCATCGCTCCCCGGGCCCCTGCGACGCGAACCTCGGGCCGAACGAGACGACGTCGAGTCGATGGGCGCGCGCGGATTGCACCGCTCCGGCGATCGCGCCGGGCTCGAGCTCGACGTCGGCGTCGAGCCCGAGGATCCACTCCCCCGAGGCGAGCGCGAGTCCGTGCTCCAGTGCCCACACCTTGCCGATCCATCCATCCGGAAGGGGCGGATCGCGCTCCAGGCGGATCCGCGGGTCCCGGCCGGCGGCGGCGATCACCAGCGCCTCCGTGCCGTCCGTCGAGTCGCTGTCGATGACGATCACCTCGTGCAGCGGCGCGCCCTGCCGCGCCAGGCTCTCCAGGCACGGGGCCAGACGCTGGCGCTCGTTCAGCGTCGGGACGAGGACCGAGACTGTGGTGTCCTCACGCCCGGTTGTCGCCGGCGGCACCGGCGGCTCACGGCGGATCCCGGGCAGCAGTCGCCACAGGAGCACGGCGAGCGCCGCCGCCTGCGCCACCGCAAGCAGGATGATCAGCATGCCGCCGCGTCGTCACGCGCGCGCGCGTCCGGCACTTCGCGGCGGCATCGCATGGTCCGTGGCGCGAGGCGCATGCGGGGTGCGATCATGAAGCTCGCCATGATTCGAATCGCCGACATCACGGCTTCACGCTACCTGGCGTGGACCCGGCCACGCAATTCGCGGCGCCCCGCGCGTGCCGGCGTTCGGGGGTGTCGATGACCTTCCTGCGCAGCGTCGCACTCCGACGGCCGCCGACAAGGGAAGACGTGGCCTTTCCCTTCAGCGTGCCGGCCATACGCACGCTGCCCGTGGTACATCTCGATGCGCCGGTCACGTTCTTCGTCGGCGAGAATGGCTCCGGAAAGTCCACGCTGCTTGAGGCGCTCGCGGTGGCCACGCGACTTCCCACCGTCGGCAGCGAGCACGTCGGGCAGGACGACACACTCGACGCCCAGCGGCGGCTCGCGGCCGGGTTGCACCTCGTGTGGACCCGCCGGACGCACAAGGGGTTCTTCCTTCGCGCCGAGGATTTCTTCGGCTTCGCAAAGTCCCTCGCGAAGATGCGCGCCGAGTTCCAGCGTCGCCTCCTCGAGATCGACGAGGAATATCGCGATCGCTCGGCGATGGCGCGCGGCCTGGCGAGGATGCCGGCCGCCACGTCGCTCGCGGAAATGGAGCAGCGCTACGGCGTGGATCTCGACGCCAACTCGCACGGCCAGAGCTTCCTCAGGCTCTTCCAGTCCCGCTTCGTGCCCGGCGGGCTCTACCTGCTCGACGAACCCGAGGCGCCGCTGTCCCCGCTCAGCCAGCTCGCCCTCATCGCCCTGCTCAAGGACATGGTCGCGCGCGACGCGCAATTCATCATCGCCACGCACTCGCCGATCCTCCTGGCGTTTCCCGGGGCGCGCATCGTGACGTTCGACGAGCTGCCGGTGCGCGAGGCCCGCTTCGACGAGCTGGAGCACGTCGCCCTGACGCGGGAGTTCCTGCGCGATCCCGAGCGCTACCTGCGCCAGCTGTAGCCGGCCACGCGGCGCTGCGGAGCAACCGGCGTCATCACGGGGAACCAGGGTCTCGCGCGGGCCGGCCACGCGCGGCATAGTAGGCGCAGAGCCACCCACGACCCATGACCCGCCTCCAGCAGATCGTCGTCTCCCGAAAGACCCCGCTCGACGGCAAGCTCGAGATCTCCGGTGCAACCGCCTCGCGCCTCGCCGCGGCTGGAACTGGCGTGCAGATCGAGATCGACGGTGCCCTCGGGGCCGGCGACCTGTCCCCGGTCACCGCTACCGTGTCCGAGATGCAGTGCACCTGCGCCAGGTCGCAGCGTACCGGCGTGCACGTGCATCACTTCCTCGGCAACCCGCGGTTCGCCTCTCTGGCGATCGACGCTCGGCTGGTGCTGTCGCTCGACGATGATGGCGCCGTGCACCTCGGCCCCGACGTCGACTGAGATCGCCCGCCTCGCGATCACGGCGCACGGCGCCGGACGGGCGCTCCTCACTCGTCCAGCGGCCGGCTCACGGCAGCGCTGGAGAGTTCGTGCTTGAAGGCGTGCAGGACGCACCGCACGCCGCCGTTCTCGCGCACCTCGCCCGAGCGCAGGCCAGTGTAGCGCTTCATCATGTTCCGCAACGACGTGCCCGACGGGAAGTCGAGCAGGAGCGCCACCTGCTCCACCGACCGACCGGGATCCTCGAGCATTCGCGCCGCGACAAGCAGTCGCGACCAGGCGATGATCGAGCTGGGTGACGGCAGCCCGGCGGCATTGAGCCGGTCGACGAGCGTCTTCCGGTGCACGCCGAGTGCGGAGGCGACCTCCTCGACGGTGAGGTCGCGTCGTCCGTTCTCGAGGCAGTATCGGAGGATCGGGACGACGCCCTGCGGCACCAGGGCCTCGAGTTCCTCGAGCACGCCGCGGGCGGAGCAGTGGTCGAGCGCCGACTGCACCGCGCTGCGCAGCGTGGTCCGCAGGTCGTCCACGCCGCGCAGCACGAGGTCGTTGACCCCGGCACGCGCGAACTCGAGGACGTCGCGCGAGGTGGTTGGAGCCAGCGCGCAATACAGCACGACGGGAATCGACGGGTACTCGTCCTTGACGCGCCGCACGGCGGGCAGCGTCGAGGCGCCGGCGAGGTCACGCATGTCGAGGACGACGACGCTGGCGAGGCCGTGCTCAACGAGCGCGAGCAGCTCTTCCTGTCGCTCGCAGAAGCGAACCGAGGCCTGGTTGCGGAGGGCATCGAGCAGTCGAGCGCGCGCCGTTTGCTCCCAGACGAGCGCCGCGACGATCACAAGTTAGCCCCGCATAATCTTCGCGAAATGTTACGCCATGTATCGGCATTGCACATAGCGTGTCGGTGCTGGGCTGGGCACCGCGTGCAGACTACTGGAAACTTCCACACCATGGAGCCAGTCAATGCGCAGCACCATTCGCCTCGCGATGCTTGTCGCCGTTTCCGCCACACTTGCCGCGTGCGCCTCTCCGACCGCCCCGGCGCCCCTCGCGTGCCAGAACGCCAAGATCCCGTACGCCCGCTGCACGAATAACGACTACGTCAACCCGATGGGCGACTATGTCAATCCCATGGGCGACTACGTCAACCCGATGGGGAACAAGGTCAGCGGGACCGACTGAGCGCAAGGACCTCGGCGGCGTCTCCGGCGTCGACTTCCGACAGGGACGCCACGACCGACTGCGACGGCTCCGACAGCTCGCGCGCGATGATCCGTTTTCCCGCCGCCCGCGCGAGCTCGTCGCGATCCGTGGCATGCAGCAGTTCGAAGAAACCGCGGGCCTTGGCGATCTTCCGGGTCCGGCTGAGGTAGTCGTCGCTCCGCTCGTCGTCGCCGGTCATGCGGAAGGCGACCGCCAGCGAGTGCAGGGTCTGGGCGTTTTCGTAGGGGAGCGCTGACCGGAGGATTCGCCGGTCAGCCTCCTCGGCGACCCGGCCCAGCACGTCCTTTTCCCCGGCCTGGGCCGCCGCAACTGCGGCGCCGCCGAGCGCGCTCAGGCTGAGCCGCAGCGAGTCCGCGCGATCGAGCACCGCCGCGAACCCCTGCAGCGCCGCCCTCGGGAAGCCGGAGTCGAGCGAGAGCTGCGCGAGGTTCGTCAGCGCCTCGGTCTCCTTCTTTCGGTCCCCTTGCGAGAGGTCGTAGGTCGCCCAGCCGTGCTGGAGCGCCCGATCGAAGTCCTTCGCGATGGCGAGGCAGATCGTGAGCCCCTGGTGCGCCAGCAATTCGAGCTCGCTCGATTTCGCGGTCTCCGCCAGTTCCAGCGCACGCTCGAAGTAGACCCGGGAGCGAGGGTAGTTGCCTCGAACCCGGTGCACGACGCCGCGACCGACGCAGGCTCGCGCCAGCACCGCGAAGTCGAGCGAACGGTCACCGATCTGTTCGGCCGTCGCGTACAGCTCCTCGGCGCTCTCGAGGTCGCCCAGGAGGCGCGCCACCATGCCCTGGTCGGACACCAGCAGGCCGCGCTCATGGTCGCTCGCGCAGACGATCACGGTCCGCGCCGTGGCGAGCGTCGTGTAGGCGACTGACAGAGCCCCCGCCTCGACCATCTTGATGACCATTCCACGAAGCCCGCTCGAGAGCGCATCCGCGCCACGGCGCTCCGTCACCGTCATGAACCCGTCGACGATCAGCGCCAGGTCCCGACGCTCGGCCTCGGAATGCGCCGCTCCGGCACTGTCGGGGTCCAGGAACTCTCGCAGCGCCGCCGCGCACTGGCCCGCGATGAGCGTCTGATCCTCGATCGTCTGCACGACTCAGTCGCGACACGCAGTGCGCCACCAGCAACCACACGGTGTCACCTGCGCCGAGATCCTCGCTTGTCTTCTTGCGGGCGAGGTCGGAGCGATAGGCGTCGAGGGGGTTTTCGAGGGCGAGCATTTCGATGTTTCGTCTCGTTGTGGATCCGCTAATAATTCCGCAACATTGGTGAATCGACAAGACAACTTGTTGCACATCGACGCGTCACTCGAGTCCCCGTGATGCTCACGAGCGATCTCGCGACGCCTGCCAACGGACCGTCCGCCACACCGCGCACCTCATCTGCTCTCCACAGCGCGACTGTCGATTGCATCGCCAAGTCACGGTACCGCAGGCGTCTCCTGTCTACCGACAACCCCTGACCTCACGACCTGCCCCTATCCTTCAGGAAGACTCCTACTGAAGAGTGCGGTGATTAGCAAACTCTAAGCAGCACGGGGACTTCCGTCACATATGAAATACAGCAAATCGCGTGCGCGAAGTGTCGTGGGTCACGTTCCGACACACATTCGGCGGGGACGCTCAGCCAGTCCTCGTCGCTTCGTCACATGAACGGCAGCTTCTCTCATCGGGGTCACAAGCGAGATTCTTGCCGCCGGCCTGAGTAGACGCGCCGAAACCCGCCGAGACGGGCCAAACTCAAGCAGTGAAACAGCGGCGCGGCGGTTCCCCTACGAAACGGCGCTCCGTCCGTAGGGGATGGCCAGACTTGCATGTCGCCTGAATCCACCGCAAAACCCAAGACCCGTCGTCATCCCGGGTGCGGGCGCCCGGGCGGAGAGGTACCCGTCTACCGGTTGTAGATCACCCCACCCCGGGATCGGTATGCCTCCAGCACCGCAACGGCTTCGCTTCGCAGGAATCCGAGCCGAAGCGTGATCCCGCGCCGCTGCAGGTAGGCGAACGACTCCGGAAAGACGGGCCCTTCGTCGAAGCGCAGCTTCACGGCGTCGTGCCGTCCGGCGGCGGCGACGATCCGGCGCACGCCGGCCCATAACGAGGCGCCCAGGCACATGGCGCAGGGGTCGCAGGACGTGTACAGGGTATGCGCCGGAAGGCCTTCGGCGGCGAGCGAGTAGCGCCCCACGGCCGCCTGTGCCCGCATGAATGCCACCATCTCGGCGTGCAACGAGGAGTTGTTGAGGCGGACCACCGAGTTCACGCCGATGGAGACGACGCGGCCGCTCTCCGACTCGACGATCGCGGCACCGAATGGTCCGCCGGTCCCCTCGTCCACGTTGCGTCGCGCGAGTGCGATCGCAAGGCGCATGCGATCCTCGTCGGTCGCCAGCACGACGTCCGGCCGCGACAGTTCGACCGCCCACGCCGGCAGGTCGACGACGACGCGCACGTCATCCATCGCCGAACCGCGCGCGGATGCGGACCGCGCGTTCGAGCTCGTCGGTCGATTGCAGGATCTTCGCGCGCAGGTCCGGCGCGAGCGCTGGCCGTTCCTCGAGGAACTGCCTGATCGTCTCGAGCGCCTCCGGACTCACTTGCGCGCTGATGAACGAGTCGAGCCACGAGCCGAGGTAGAAGATGCGCCGGTTGCGCTGGATCCATGGGAGGGAATCGAGCGCCGCACGGAGGTACGGTAGTGCCAGGGCGCGCGACTCCGGGGCGTTGAACGCGTCCAGGCTCGCGGTGGCCCAGTCCTCGTTGAGCGACGTATCCGCGAAATAGCGCGCGAAGTAGGTGCGCTTCACGGCGGGATCCGGACGCGCGGCGCCGGCGACGAACGCGCGCCGCGCCCCTTCGGCAGTGGCGTCACGACGCATCTCGGCGGCGAGGCGAGCGGACGCTCCCGAAGCGCCGGCCGCCACGAGCCGGGTGACAATGGCCCAGCGCGTCGTGGCACCAACGGGGAGCCCGAGGAGCGCGGTGCTGTCCAGCATTGCGTCGATCGTGTCCAGCATCGGCGGCGTCGCCGCGAGCCGGACCAGGGCGTCGAACTGTGCCTTGCGGATGCCATAGGCGCGGGTGGTGTCGCGGGCGCCATCGAGCAGCGCCCGCTCCACGTCCGGCAGGTAGGCATCGCGGTTCACGCCGGCCAGGTACGTCGTGGTGGCGCGCGCGAGCCGGCCAACGATGCCCGAGACGATCTGCTCATCGGTCTCCGCGGGGAGTTCCCGCAAGGCGAGGTGGATGAATCGCACCGGGCTCAGGTACGCGTCGCGCACGAGGTCCCAGAGCGCTCCCCACAGCATGGCGCGCTCGAACGAGTCCCGGACGCCACCGAGCCCCTGCTCGAGCCACGCGACGCTCCCCGGATCGAGCAGCACCTCGGCGTACGCGTAGTCGCCGTCGTTGGCAAAGATCCAGGCCGGGGCCGGCAAGCCAACGGCCTCGCGCACCGTCGTCCTGCGGCCAGTGAGCGTGAGCGACAGGCGACGGGGCGCTCCGACCTCCGGCACCAGGACGAGGTCCGTCCGGATCGGCCACGGGCGGGATCCCGAAAGCGGCCGCGCCGGCCGTTGCTCGATGGACAGGCTCGTCAGGCGGCCGTCGCGCACCGCCACCTGTTGCTCGAGCACGGGCATGCCGGGCCGCAGGATGTAATTGTCACCCCAGCCCTTCAGCGAGTGTCCCCAGGCCTTCCCGACGGCGTCGAGCAGGTCCCGCCAGGTGGCGTTGGCGAACGCATGGGACTTCACGAAGCGCTGCAGTCCCTTGCGGAAGGCCGTGTCACCAACGAGGTGGTTGAGCTGCTTGAGCACGCCGGGCGCCTTGTTGTAGACAATGGCGCCGTAGTTGCTCTTGGCCTGGTCGAGGTTGTCGAGCTGCTGCCAGATGGGTGTGGTGCCGTCGGTCATGTCGACGGCGTAGGCCGCCGGCTTGTTGCGCAGGTAGAACGACTTCCACACGCCGGCATCGGGCTGGAGGGCGTCCTGCATCTTCGCCGCCATGTAGGTGGCGAATCCCTCCTTCAGCCAGAGGTCGTCGAACCACTTCATCGTGACGAGGTCCCCGAACCACTGGTGGGCGACCTCGTGGAAGATCGTCGCGGTACGGCCCAGGCGTTGTGGCAGCGTCGGCGCCTCCCGATAGATGAAGCGCTCCTCGCTGAAGAAGATCGCCCCGGGATGTTCCATGCCGCCGAAGGGAAACGCCGGCGCGAGCAGCACGTCGAGCTTTCCGAACGGATACGGCGAGGCGAAATAGTCCTCCAGCCAGGCCACCGCGCGATCCGCGTCGCGCAGGATGGAGTCGGCCTCCACCTCGCGAGCACGCGACCGGCGCACGTAGAGCGTGACCGGCCGCGATGTCCCCTCCGACGAGAAGGTCGCCCACGGGCCGGCGGCGAACGCGATCAGGTAGGTGCTGATCGGTTCCGTCTCGTGGAAGACGTAGGTCGTGCCGCGCGAGGACGAGTCCGCCCGCAGCGCCGCGCCATTGGCCACCGCACGCCACCCCAGCGGGGTGGTGAGGGTGAGGTTCACCCTCGCCTTGAGGTCCGGCTGGTCGAAGCAGGGGAACAGCTGCTCGGCGTCGCTCGGCACCAGCAGCGTGTAGAGATAGGTCGCGCCATCGGACGGATCGCGCACGCGGATGATGCTGGCACCCGCGGCGGCAATGAGCGTGGAGAACTCGAAGTCGAGACGATTCGCCCCCGCCGTGAGGGCATGCGCCGGGATGCGGACGTGCTGGCCGTTGTACGCCGCGTCGGGAACGACGATGCCGTTGGCGCGCACCGGACGCAGCTGGGCGCCGCGGAAGTCGAGGATCACGTCTCCCGGAGTGCGAAGCTGGAAGCGCACGGTGACCAGACCGGTCGCCGTGTCGGCGCCCGTCACGTCGAGCGACAGGTCGTACCGCACCCCGGATATCCGGGCCGCGCGCTCCACCGCCAGGGTCTGCGACACACCCGGTCCCATCAGGGAATCGGGCGCGGCGCCGGGCGAGCGTGAGGGAGGACCGGACGCCAGCGTGACGAGCAGCGCGGACAGCAGCATTGTCGGACGCTAGTTGGAGAGAAGTGGACGCGAAAGAGGCGCGCGCACGCCGCATCCGGGGACGCTCCCTTGTCGCAATGGCGACGCCTCCTGATCTTCACCGGGGCAGCACTCTCCTCACGAGGTCCGACATGCGAATCGCCAGGGTCGGTGTGATCGGCGCGGGGGCCATGGGAACCGGCATCGCGGCACTCGCCGCGTCGGCCGGCATCCCGGTCGTCCTGCTCGACATTCCCGACGAGCGGGGCCGCAACGCGCGGGCGCGTGGCGCGCTCGAACGCGCCCGCACTGCCCGCCCGGCACCGTTCATGGATCCCGAGCGCGAGCGGCGCATCACCGCCGGCAATACGGAGGATCACTTCGACCTGCTCGCCGGATGCGACTGGGTCGTCGAGGCAATCATCGAGCAGCCGGAGCCGAAGCGGGCGCTGTTCGAGCGCCTGGAGTCCGTGGTGCGCCCGGGCACTATCGTCTCCTCGAACACGTCGGGCATTCCCATTGCGAGCCTCGGCGCGGGACGCAGCGAGCGCTTCCGACAGCACTTCCTCGGGACGCACTTCTTCAATCCCGTGCGCTACCTGCACCTGCTCGAGATGATCCCGACGGCCGACACGTCGCCGGAAATCCTCGCCACCGTGCGCAGCTTCGCCGAACGTGTCCTCGGCAAGGGCGTCGTCTTCGCGAACGACGTACCCGGCTTCATCGCCAACCGGATCGGCATCTACGGGATGTCGCGTACGCTCCGCCTCATGGAGCAGCATGGCCTCACGATCGACGAGGTGGATGCCCTCACCGGGACGCTGCTGGGGCGGCCGCGGTCGGCCACCTTCCGCACCGGAGACATCTCGGGCCTCGACGTGATCCTCGCCGTCGTGGAGGAGCTGTCGCGCACCACCGGCGAGGACTTCTCGCTCCCCGGCTGGGTCGGCGACCTCGTCAGGCAGGGGCGCCTCGGTGAGAAGTCCGGCGCCGGGTTCTACCGCAAGGAGGGCAAGCAGATCCTCACGCTCGACTGGCGCACCGGCGAGTACCGGCCGGCGGCCCCGCCGGACCTCCCCGAACTCGCCTACCTGCGCAAGCTGCCGCTGGCCGAGCGGCTGAAGGGCCTGCGCAGCGCCGGTGGGAAGCACGCCGAGTTCCTCCGTGCCATGCTGGTCGACGTGTCCCGGTATGCGCTCGAGAAGACGCCGGACCTCGCGCACGACATCGCCTCCGTCGACCGCGCGATGGAATGGGGATATGGCTGGGAGCTGGGACCGTTCCGGACGGCGGACGCCCTCGGGCTCGACTACCTGCGGGAGACGTTCGCCGCTGACGCGGTGACGCCCCCGCCGCTGCTGACGATTGCGCGCGAGGGATTCTACCGGACGCTGGGCAGCGGGCCACGCCAGCTCTCGTTCGCGGGGGAGTACGCGCCCATCGAGCCGATTCCCGGGCACCTCGACCTTTCCCTCGTGCGCATGCGCGTGGGGACCCTCGCGGACAACGACGATGCGTCGGTCCTCGACGTGGGCGACGGCGTGGTGCTGCTCGAGTTCCACGGCAAGATGAACACCCTGGGCGGTGGCGCGCTGGCGATGCTGGCACGCGCCCTCGAGATCGTCGAACGCGGCGGCTTCGCGGGCCTGGTGATCGGCAACGAGGATCCGCGGACCTTCTCCGCCGGCGCCAACCTGGCCGAGGCGATGGGCCTCGTCGAACGGGGCGACTGGGCGGCCGTGGAGCAGGCGACGCGCGCCTTCCAGGACGCGGTGATGAGCCTCCGCCAGGCGTCATTCCCGGTGGTGGTTGCGCCGTTCGGGCTGACCCTGGGTGGCGGCACCGAGTTCCTCCTGCATGCCGCGCGCGTCCAGGCGCATGCGGAGCTGTACTGCGGCCTCGTCGAGGTGGGGGTCGGTCTGCTCCCCGCGGGCGGCGGGACGAAGGAGCTGCTGTTCCGGTTCGCACGCGACCTCGCGCCGTATGAGGACGCCGATCCCTTCGAGGCCGTCAAGCGCGCATTCAAGCTCATCTCGATGGCGACCATGAGCGGCAGCGCCCTCGACGCCGCGCGGCTCGGCTTCCTGCGCGACGGCGACCGGATCTCGATGAACCGCGATCGCCTGCTCGCAGACGCACGCGCGCGCGTCGTGGAGCTGGCCGCCGACTACGCCCCACCGGGGCCGCAGGTGATGCAGGCGCTGGGGCGCGAGGCGCTGGGCAACCTCGAGTACGCGGTCTGGGCGATGCACGAGGCCGGACACATCAGCGAGCACGACGTGCTGATCGGCCGCCGGATCGCCTACGTGCTGTCGGGTGGCGACGGCCCGCCGCGCCAGGTAACGGAACAGGACATCCTCGATCTCGAACGCGAGGCATTGCTCACGCTCCTCGGCACCAGGGCCACGCAGGAGCGGATCGTCCACATGCTCAAGACGGGGAAGCCGCTGCGCAACTGACGCACGGTGCCGAACGGGAGAGCCTGAAATGCGTACTGCCGTG
Organism: uncultured Gemmatimonadaceae bacterium; assembly: GCA_963761075.1. Taxonomy (GTDB): domain Bacteria; phylum Gemmatimonadota; class Gemmatimonadetes; order Gemmatimonadales; family Gemmatimonadaceae; genus CAVXFN01. The sequence continues at coordinate 2,085,573 of CAVXFN010000004.1, read as the reverse complement.
ATCGTCAGTGCCGTCCGAACCGCCGTCGCGCGAGGGAAGCCCGACGGCGCGCTCGCCGCCGTGCATCCCATCGACCTCTCGGCGCTCGTCATGCAGGAGGCGGTAAAGCGTGCCGACATCGACCCGGCCTCGATCGACGACGTCCTCTGGGGGTGCGCGATGCCCGAGGCGTCGCAGGGGCTGAACATCGCGCGCCTGGCCGTGCTGCGGGCACGGCTCCCGGTGGAGGTGCCGGCCGCCACGGTGAACCGGTTCTGCTCGTCGGGGTTGCAGTCCATCGCCATGGCCGCGCAGGCGATCCTCTCGGACATGGCAGATGTCGTCCTCGCCGGCGGCGTCGAGATGATGAGCCACGTGCCGATGGCGGGCTACCACACCCGGCTGCATCACGAGATGACGGAACAGATGATCGGCATGGGGTTCACCGCGGAGCGCGTCGCCGAGCGGTGGCACGTCTCGCGCGAGGACCAGGACGCCTATGCGCTCGCCAGCCAGGAGAAAGCCGCGCGCGCGCTCGCGAACGATGTCTTCGCCGACGAGATCGTGCCGGTGCCCGTGCAGCGCGTCGACTGGCACGGCGCCCGGAAGGAAGTGGAGGAGGGACTGTTCGCGCGCGACGAACTCGTGCGTCCCGATACCACCCTGCCGCGCCTCGCGAAGCTGCGACCGGCGTTCAAGCTGGGTGGCACGGTGACCGCCGGCAATTCCAGCCCGTACTCTGATGGCGCGGCGGCGCTCGTGCTGATGAGCGAGGAGCGGGCGAAGGCGGCAGGCATCAGGCCGCTCGCGCGCTTCGTCTCGTACGCCACCGCGGGCGTGGAGCCTGACGTCATGGGCATCGGTCCCATCCGCGCCGTGCCCAAGGCGCTCTCGCGCGCCGGCATGGCCGTGAAGGACCTCGCGCTGATCGAGTTCAACGAGGCGTTCGCGTCACAGGCGCTGGCGGTCAAGCGCGAGCTGGCATTCCCCGATGATCGCCTGAACGTGAACGGCGGCGCGATCGCACTCGGGCACCCCCTGGGCGCCACCGGGGCGAAGCTCACCACGCAACTCGTGCACGAACTCGCCCGCCGTGGCGGCGGCCGCGGGCTGGTGACGATGTGCATCGGCGGCGGCATGGGAGCCGCCGGCGTCTTCGAGGTCTGAGCGCGGCGGCGACAGGGCCCGCCCCTGCCTGGCATCGTCAGACCGTGAAGCCGCCGTCGACGGTGTAGACACCACCGGTGCAGAACGCGCTGGCGTCCGACGCGAGAAAGAGCGCGAGGGAAGCGACATCATCGACGGAACCGGTGCGCTCCAGCGCCTGACGGCTCCGGATGTACTCGACCACGGCATCGTCCTTCCAGAGCGCCGCGCTGAAGTCGGTGGGAATGAACCCCGGGCAGATGGCGTTGGCCCGGACCCCCTGCGGTCCCCATTCCCGCGCCATCACCTTCGTCAGGCTGATGAGCGCCGCCTTGCTGACGCTGTAGATCCCCAGGTTGCGCTCGGGGGAAAGACCGCCGATGCTCGCGATGTTGAGCACGACGCCGACACGGTGCGCCGCAAGCTGCGGGAGCGCGCGGCGGGCGAGTTCGAACGGGGCGCGAAGGTTGACCTCGATGATCTTGTCGAAGGCCTCGATCGACGTGTCGGCGATGGGTCCGTAGACCGGGTTCACCGCCGCATTGTTGACGAGGATGTCCAGTCGGCCGCAGCGTTCCACCGCGCGATCGACGAGGGTGCGCGCCTCATCGAGGTGCCCGACGTGTGCGGGGATGCCCTCCGCCAGCAACCCTTCCTCGCGCAACAAGCGCGCCACTTCGTCGACGGCAGCGGACTTTCGGGAGGCCACGACGACCTGCGCGCCGGCGCGTGCGAGGACCGTCGCGATGGCCAGTCCGATGCCACGCGTGGCACCGGTGACGAGGGCAACACGGCCGGACAGGTCGTGCGAGAGAGCTCGAACATTCACGCGGGCACCCGGGAGTGGGGAGTTCGTGGAAATTGCAGGGGAAGCGGGACGACGGCGAGACGCGATGTGACAGCGGGCGCGTTCGGGCGCGTGGCGCGCGCCCTGCGCCGCGAGGGCCGATCGCCGAATCGACGCCATGCCGTGCCGGGCGCGCGGCACGCGCGGCACGCGCAGGACACGAACGGAGTGGCGGGCGGCAGCAGGACTCGCCCGGTGCGAATTCGCGGCAGCTGCGCTCGTCCCATCAGTGGTTGCCCGGATCGGCAGAGCCCTGTGCAGGTTTGTGGCGTTCGCTGTCGTCCTTTGGCCGACCAGCACGCCAGTGAATCTCCGACTTCACGCCCCCAATACGTCCGGTGGCGTTGGAACTCCCTCCGGTCGCTAGTACAATACGCCTACGTCCGGCGCTTCCCTGCCGGTGCTCACCTTACCCACGCCGCCAATCGCCATGTCGACCGCTGTCGCCGACCGCCTGCCAAAGGTCCCCACGAATGGAGAGCCCATCATCGTGCGGGATGGCAGGCTGGACGTTCCCGCCAACCCCATCATCCCGTTCATCGAGGGCGACGGCACGGGTCCGGACATCTGGCGCGCATCGCAGTACGTGTTCGACGCCGCGGTGAAGAAGGCGTACGGCACCAAGCGACACATCGCCTGGTACGAGGTGCTCGCCGGCGAGAAGGCCAAGGAGCTCATCGACAGCTGGCTGCCCGACGAGACACTCGCCGCCATCTCGAAGCACCATGTCGCCATCAAGGGTCCGCTCACGACGCCGGTCGGCGGCGGCTTCCGCTCGCTGAACGTGACGCTGCGCCAGCAGCTCGACCTGTACGCGTGCGTGAGGCCGGTCCGTTACTTCACCGGCGTGCCCTCGCCGGTGAAGCGCCCCGAGGACATCAACATGGTGATCTTCCGCGAGAACACGGAGGACATCTACGCCGGGATCGAGTGGCAGGAGGGCACGCCCGAGGCGCGCAAGGTGATCCGCTTCCTGCGCGAGGAGATGGGCGTCACCAAGATCCGCTTCCCGGAGACGAGCGGCATCGGCATCAAGCCGGTTTCGGTGGACGGTACGTATCGCCTGGTTCGTGCCGCGATCCAGTACGCGATGCGTCAGGGCCTTCCGACGGTGACCCTCGTCCACAAGGGCAACATCATGAAGTACACGGAAGGGTCCTTCCGTGACTGGGGGTATCGCCTCGCCAAGGAGGAGTTCGCGGGGGTCGAGCTCGACGGCGGTCCGTGGGTCAAGCTGCCGAGCGGCCTGGTGGTAAAGGACGTGATCGCGGACGCCTTCCTGCAGCAGATCCTCACCCGTCCGAGGGAATACGACGTCATCGCCACGCTGAACCTCAACGGCGACTACATCTCCGACGCGCTGGCCGCGCAGGTCGGCGGCATCGGCATTGCACCGGGCGCCAACATCAACTACGTGACCGGCCACGCCATCTTCGAGGCAACGCACGGTACGGCGCCGAAGTACGCGAACCAGGACAAGGTCAACCCGGGATCCGTCATTCTGTCGGGCGAGATGATGTTCCGTCACCTCGGGTGGGACGAAGCCGCGGACCTCATCATCTCGTCGCTCGAGAAGACGATCGCGCAGAAGCGCGTGACCTACGACTTCGAGCGACTGATGGAGGGCGCGACCCTCGTCTCCTGTTCCGGATTCGGGAAGGCGATGGCCGAGAATATGTGACCGCAAGGCGGGCAGTCGAGGCGGCCGGGCGCGGATGCGCCCGGCCGCCTCGCGCTTCACGCCGCCGCGACGACCGCGATCTCGATCTGGTAGCCGTGATGCAGGTCCTTCACCGGGACCACCACACGCGCCGGCCGGTGGTCTCCCATGATGCGGGCGTACACCGTGTTGACGTCGCCCCAGAGCGAGATGTCCGACACGTAGATCGTGACCTGCACGATCCGGTCGAGGCCGCTGCCGGCCGCCTCGAGAATGGCCTGCACGTTTCGCAGCGTCTGCTCGGCCTGTTGCGTGATGCTCCCGACGCGGTGCTCGCGCTGCCCGGGCGTGATGGGGAGCTGCCCCGCCACGAAGACGAAGCCATTCTGGACGACCGCCTGCGAGTAGTGTCCGGCAGGCGTGGGGGCATTCTCGGTGCGAATGAACTCCATGATGCGGGAGCCTCCTGGTCGAACGGGTTCAGGCGGGAGTGCGGCGGCGGATCCATCCCGTCATGCCGGCGCCGAGCAGCACGATGAAGGCGCCGCTGGGCAGCACCGACGTACCACGGAGCGTCCCCGTAGACGCGGGCGCTGAACCCCGCTGCCATGGTGCAGCCAACGGTCCAGATCGCCGCAGCCACCCAGGACCACCGTGCGCGCACGACGAACGCGACGCCGGCGGCAGCGCCGGCCACGCAGTAGACGAGTTCACTCCACGGCACGACGTGCTCCGCAAGCGTCGCCGCCGTGCGGAACTCGCCGTTGCAGGTGCAGCGCCGCCGTCACCACCGAGGCCTCCATGACGAGGAGCACCAGGGCATCGAGGATCCGTGCCGCTCATGACTCGGGACTCGCCGGCAGCACCATGCCGCTGCACCAGCCGAGCCGAGGCGCGCGAATCCGTCGCGCTCGCACGACGCCGTGAGCGTCACCTCGTCGCCATCCTCGAGGAACCGGCGCACCTCGCCGTTCGGCAGCCGGACCGGTTCGCTGCCGCGCCACGCCAGCTCGAGCAGGCACCCGCGCGTATCCCGCGCGGCTCCTGAGACCGTGCCGCTGCCTAACAAGTCGCCCGGCCGGAGGTTGCAGCCATTGCTCGTGTGATGGGCGACGAACTGCGCCGGCGACCAGTACAGGTCCGCGAGTTGCGAGCGTGACAGCCGCACGGCCGGCAGCCCCGCGGCACGCATCGTCGCGGTTTGCAGATACACGTCGACGTGCATGGCGATCGCGCCCGCGGCTGCGTCGTGGTCGGAATGCAGGTACGCCAGCGGCGCCGGGTCACCCGGCGGGCGCGCGGCCAGCGGCACCCGGAACGGCTCCAGGGCGTCGCAGGTCACCACCCACGGGGACACCGTGGTTGCGAAGCTCTTGGCGAGGAATGGCCCGAGCGGCTGGTACTCCCACGCCTGGATGTCGCGCGCCGACCAGTCGTTGAGCAGCACGATCCCGAACAGGTACCGCTCCGCCCTGTCGATCGGGATCCGCTCGCCGAGTGCATTGCCACCGCCGACGAGGAATCCCACCTCGGCCTCGTAGTCGAGCCGCGCGGTCGGCACGAAGGCCGGTGGCGCATCGGGCGTCGGGCTCACCTGGCCGACGGGGCGGCGCACCGGCGTGCCGCTCACCACGATCGACGACGCGCGACCATGATAGCCTATCGGCATCCACTTGTAGTTCGGCAGCAGCGGATTGTCGGGACGGAACATGCTCCCGACATTCGTGGCGTGGTGCACCGAGGCGTAGAAGTCGGTGTAGTCGCCCACGCTCGCCGGCACGCCGAGCTCCACGTCCTCGCGCGCGTGCAGGATCTCCGCCTGGAGCTTCCTGGCCCGCTCGCCTTCCGGCCGGTCCGCGCGCAGCAGCCGGCTGACCTGCACGCGCAGCGCCGACCAGTGGACGGCCTCGAGGGCCATCAGCGCGTTCAGGCTCGATGACGCACACCGCGAGCCGGCGCGGGACGCGGCGCCCTCGAGCAACCCGCTGTGAGCCGCCGCGGCGAGGTCGATGACCGCGTCGCCGATCGCCGCGCCCACGCGCCACCTCTGCTGCGCCCCGCGCTCGCGAAAGACGCCGAGCGGCAGGTTCTGGATGGGAAAGTCAGTGCCGGGTTCGTTCGCCGATTCCACCCACGAGCGCAGCGCCGGGTCATGCGTCTCGTTCGTCATTGCATGGCCTGCAGCATCGTCGCACCCTCGTCGAGCGGCTCCCGGATGGAGCAGGAACCGAAGCCCGCAACGAACCCCGATCGCGACGCATCGATGGCGCCAACCGAGAGAAGCGTCTCGCGCCAGCGAACGCCGTCGGGTCCCATGCGCAACGCCGCCGGCTCGTGCTCTTCCAGCATGGCCACGATATCGGCGGTCGGCGCGCGCTCCCAGGCGAGTGTGGCGGCCAGCAACACGTTGAGATACCCGAACAGCACGGCGCGCGGACTGTCGGGCGCGTACGTGAGCGAGTACTCCCCGCGCAGCGGATGATGCAGCCCCGCAGTCAGCTTGCAGCGAATGCCCGCATCGCGACACGCCTCCAGGAAGCGAGCCACCGTGTTCGCGCCCGGAATCGCGGCGGCCGTCACGCCACCGGTGCGCAGCTTCGCCGCGATGCCCGCGCCACGCGTCGCACGCGCCAGGACGGTGAAATCGGCCTCATGGGGAAATTCGACATACATGGTGACGCCGGAGGGCCGGAGCCCCGCCGCGCGCCGGATCTCAACGGCGTCCGACACGCGCAGCTCCATGCAGTCGACGACGGCGCGACCGGCGTGGCGATCGTTGTGCGCGTCGACGAGCGCCACGTCGCCGGCGATGTCGGCGCCGGGCAGCGCCGAGATCCGCCACGGGTGGCCCGTCGGGTCACGCGCCCACAGCGGCTCGCCGGCGTCGACGAATTCGGCGAGGCGCGACGCCGCGACGACGAACCTGCCGAGGGCCCACGCGCCTTCTCCCTGCCGGGAGGCGTCGTACTCGTGCGCAGCCTCCGCCATCGTGAGCGCCGCCGGGGGATACAGTCCAGCATAGTCGATCGCGCCGCCAAGTAGCGCTTCGAATGCGCGCGGAACAGCGTGCGGTGCCGAGGCGAGCGGACGTCCCGGCGCGCTCATCCAGCGGCCACCGCGCGCGCGCTGGCGCCAGCCGGTGCCCGCATCAGCCCTTTGCCACCATCGCCCGCACGCGTGCGCTGTATCGCTCGAACGCCCGTCGTCCAGCCTCGGAGTTCGTGGCGATCCACTCGGCGTTGACGAAGTACGTCGGGTTGCCCTTTGCGCGGATCTGTTCCAGGTACGGGGCCGCCTTGGCGTAGACGAGCATGCCTTCGCTCGCGCCCTCGATGAGGAAGTCGGCGTGGACGACGCCCCACTTCGCCATGCCATACACCATTTCCCAGTAGGTGACGACCTGCCTGAACGCGGCGTTCATCGGGTGATCGGACTTGAGGACCGCCGTGGCCTCGTCCGCGTCTCTCGGCAGGTACTTGCCGTTGATGAGTCCGCGCGACTCGCGCATGACAGTTTCGCGCCGGAGCTCGTAGAGCTTCATGACCAGCTCGGCGTCGTGATGATCGGGGTAGTCCTTCGTGACCACTGTCGGCTCCTTCAGGTCGGGACTTTGGCTCCAGCGCCGTCAGCGCGGGTGGCCGCGGAAAATGTACCGCTCTCCGCGCGAATGCCAGCGCAGCAGATGCCGCCTCGTCGAGAGAGGGGCGAATCTCGCGCTCGCGACTCGATCACGCGGCAGCGGGGGCCACGGCTGGTGCCGTGCTGCGCGCCTCGACGGCACAGAAAAGCGGACCGGTCGCCTGACCGGTCCGCTTCGCTCGTGATACCGCGAATCCGGACGTCCCGCCTGCGGGCTCCGGTTGACACACCTGGCGTCAGTGCATTGGCGGCGGAATGCGCATTCCCGGACCGCGCGGACGGCGCCCGGTGTGGGGAACGCAGTGGTCGTCGCCAATTCCTCCACCCTGGATCATGATGCCGATGATCGTCGGGATATCGGGGCCCGGACCGTCCGAGCCTCTGGCGCGCCCTCCGCGACTGCCGCTGCCGTCCTCCGCCGGGACATCGACCGGAATCGGCGCCGGCCGGGGCGCCACCATCGGCACGCGGGGAACGTCATCATTGGCCGCCGCCGGTGCGGCCGCTTCGGGCTGCGGATCCTCGAGCTGCGCCACGACGTCCTGCGGAAGCGGGGCCGGAGCCTTGGCCTGGTCCTCGTTGGACGACGTCAGGTCACGGACGACGGGCTTGGGGACCTTCTTCCGCTGGATCGGGATCGCGCGATCGGTGCGCTCGATATCCGACACCACGCGCGTGGGTTGGAACGACTGCGCCCCGTTGGCCAGTTCGAGCGTGGACGACGACGCCTTGGTGAGGTCCTGCTCCAGGTCCGCGCTGACCTTGGCTGACGGATCCGGGGCGCCGCGACCGCATGCAACCACCGACAGGAGCACCGCTCCGGTACACAGCCACGTCGAGGTTCGCATGGTGCCTCCGTCCCATGAGGAGACCGCTGTGGCAGAGTTGAGCTACCTCCGTCACGTACGTGCAATCTGGCGACTGTGCATGGTTTGGGCCATGGCTCCCCTGCCCGCACCGCGGCGCCCGCCAGGGCACTTCGTCCACGCTCCGGGACAGCATGCCGTCCGATTTCGGGGACGAGGAGTCCAGTCGAGCGTGACGAGACGCCGCCTACTTCATCGCCTGGCATCCCTCGCGCGGAGACGCCGCGCCATACCGGCTTCGAATCGTGCGCGGGGGTGCACCCGCGGAAATGACGACCACGAACAGCGCATCGTATTCGGCGTCGCAGATGTCCGGATACTTCGTCCCCCCGAGCGCAGCGACGATGGCCGGAATGGTATTGCTGTGGCCCACCACGAGCACCGTCCGCCCGCCAAGCCGGCGCCGGATGACGTCCGCCGTGGCGGTTGCGTTCGCGGCCACGTCGCCAGATGCCGCGACCACCTCCGGCTCGAGATGCAAGGCCGCCACGAGTGGCTCCGCAGTCTGCCGGGTGCGTCGATACTGCGTCGTCACCACCGCGTTGACCCCTGCATTCCGGGCAATTGCCGACAGATCCCTGGCGCGTGCCTCACCCTCCGGCGACAACGGTACGTCGCCGCTTCCCGCGGCCTTCTCGGCATGTCGCACGAGGATTACGACGGTGGTCGGTACCTCCTGGCGGGATCGCGCACTCGCCCCCGCGAGCAGGACGATGCCGAGAGCTGCAGCGAACGCGATCCGGAATGTGCGTGCGGAATGTCGTGACATGGCTTCGCTCGAAAATGTGGTTGCGACCACGAGGCGGGGACGCATCGCTCCGGTCCAACGGCGCCGAGCCGACGTCCCTCGTTGTTTGCACCCAGGGACTGAACATACGCCCCCGGATCGTCACCGTGCCGCACCCGCGATGGGCGCAACCGCAGATTGCCGCGCGTGGCACCGGCACTCACACGCCCGCCGGCGGACTACCAGCCCATTCGGGCGCGAAGCGACGTGATGTGCGCCGTATGATGCGGGCCGTGCCACGCGTACATGCCGAGGAGGTAGTCCAGGGAGTGCCGACCGCTTTCCGGATGAATGTATGGGCGCTCGAAGTCAGGTTCGTCCATCGTCCGCCAGAGCGCGACAAACCGCTGGTGCAGGGAGTCGAGCAGCGCCAGCGATGTCTCGATCGGCACGAGGTCGCTGTCGCGGGTGGCGGCCCAGCGCCCCTCGTCGTAAGGCCGGATCGTCGGCTCGACCTCGGTAAGGGCGAGCTTCAGGCGAACGTACGCGTTGATGTGGCTGTCCGGCACGTGGTGCACGACCTGTCGAACGGTCCATCCCCCGGGGCGGTACGGAGTGTCCAGTTGCTCGCCACCCAATCCGGCGACAGCGGCGCGAAGGTGCGATGGGGTGGCGGCGATCACCCCGATCGCCTTGGCACGCCACGCAGGGGTGAAAGCGTCCGGTGGGACATAGGGACCAATGGGATATCGCAGGGATTCGGACATGGCTCCTGTCGGCAAAGGCGGGAATGCGCGGTCGGTGCGGCGGGCAGGTGTGCGAAAGCTATCCAGCCTCTGCCGCGGCGGTTCATGCGCGGGACGGGCCGATCGCTCCGGGGTTCGTGTCGTGAGGTCTCGCGCCCCGCGGTGCGCCCGGGCAACGGTGGCATCCCGCCCGCTCATCGTTCGGCGGGCGCTCCGGCGGACTCGACTGCGAAGTCAGGTTTCGCGCCGACGCACCGTACGCGGCGGCGCCTTCCGGACGGTGGTCGGCCAGATCATGGTGATCGACATCGCCCTTTCGCTCAACCAGGTAATCACGACCGTGGGCATGGTAGCTCACGTGACGGTGATAATTGCCGCGAACGTGGCGGCCCTCGGCGTGATGCTGCGCGACACACCTGGCCTCGCGCGCGAACCGGGCGCCGCGCCATGAGACTTCCGTCCCGTCAGAAGTTCAGTTGCAGGCCCGTGGTGAGCACGCGATCGCTCTTCCGCCTGTCGGGCTGCGGGATGTTGGCGTAGCGCATCGAGTAGTCGACCTTCAGCGCGAGGTGGGTGGAAAGCGGCGCCACGACACCCGTCTCGGTATTGAGGCGGTAGTCGGCCTGCATCTCGAGGTTGGGGAGGTACTCGAGCTTCTGGTACACGTAGGAGGCCTCGGAGAAGTTCTTCCGGTACTCCGTTGCGGTGCGAGCTGACGAGAAGCCCCGCCGCTCGCCGTCGTCGCCAAGTTCCTGTGTCACGCCAGCGCCCGCCTCGAGGGTCCAGTTCTGCCCTCCGTCCACGATGATCTTCCACGAGAGGCCGATCGACTCCTCGAACCGATGCGCGATGCCGGCGAAGCGGTTGCGGTCGAACCCCGCGTAGCCGAAGACGCTGGCGCGCTCGGACAGGTTGAAGTTGCTGCGCCAGTTCACGTAGATCATGTTCGTGGACTCGACCCCGCCGGTGGTCCCGTAGAGCGAGCCGAAGGTCTGGCGATGCTCCCAGTGACCGGCCCGCAACGTGAGCTTGTCGCCCAGGTTGAACGTCGTCACCTCTGAATTGCCCGCCGCGTTCACGAAGCCGAGCTCCGCGGTGAACTGCACCGGCTTCGGTTGCTTCGCGTCCTGCGCTGCGAGGATCGAGGGGACGGTCGCGAGGGACGACACCAGTACGACGCCGATACGCTGTACCACCTTGGCCATCCATTCCTCCGGGTGCGGGACGCTGGAGATGTCGCCCGCGGCCTGCAGCCCGGTCGACAACGGGTCCGACAATCCTAACACCCTGAGGACGCCGCGCGACGGCCGGCCGTCAGAGATACCGATCGAGGAGAATCTGGCGGTGGTGCAGCTCGTGCCCGGCGGCCGTCCACGCAAGGGCCCGTACCGACATCTCCTTGTCGTTGGCGACACCGCGGCGCAACCAGCACTCGTCGTCGAGCGCGTCGAAGAATGCGACCGTTGCCCAGCGCACCGTCTCCAGTTCCTCCGCGAGGCTCTGGAGCGAGCGCCCCTCGAACCGGCCGTTCGCCACGAAGTGGTTCTCGTCGAAGCCGGGGAGTCTCGTGGCGTCCGCCCGCGCGAACCGCATCGCGCGATAGCTGAATACCCGTTCCGTGTCGCACAGGTGTCCCACGACCTCGCGGATGCTCCACTTCCCCTCGGCGTACCGGTGCCCGGCCTTTTCCTCGGGCAGGGACTCGAGGAGCCCGAGCGTATCGACGATCTGCTCTTCCAGCTGGTGCACGACGTCGCCGTCGGCGACCTTGGCGATGTATCCGCCGTAGAATGGCGCGTGCTCGTCGGGTGCGGGACGGATCGATCGAACTTGCGACGGACGGTCGGGCATTGCGCTGCCTCCGGAAAAAACGGGGTCCCCGCCCGCGGACCTGATTCCGCGAGCGGGGACGGGGAAAACTGTGCGACGCCGCGCGCCGCGTCAAAGCGTCATGGCTTCGGCGGGCGCTTGGAGAGCGACTTGAAGTACTCGTTGACCAGATCGCGGTACGCGGCCGGGACCGCGTCGTTGCCGCCCAGCGCCGGCTGAGCGTTTTCGCCGGCGGCAAGCGAACGACGGAGGCCGAACTCGAACTCCTTGAAGCCCTCGACGAGCGAAGCGCGCAGCTGGGCCACCGCCTCGGGATCGTCGTATGTCTTGGCCTGCTCGAGCGCACGCATCTGGTCGATCAGCTTGGTGAGGTCGGTGACATCCCGGCCCTGCTGCCGCAGGCCGTTACGCAGCGCCTCGGCGGCGTCGCGCTGGTTGCGCAGCTCGCGCGTGAACTGGCGTACGTCTTCGGGCGAGTACGGGTTGGCGAAACGACCGCCGCCGCCGCCTCCGGGAGTCCCTCTGCCACCAGCGATGCGGCTTCCATCGGCGAGGCGTTGCCCACCACCGCCGCCACCACCCTGCCCCTGCTGCCCCTGCTGGCCCTGCTGCCCCTGCTGGCCTGCCTGACCCTGACCTTGGCCCTGCCCCTGCTGGCCCTGTTGTCCTTGTCGGCCCTGACCCTGCTGACCCTGGCCCTGCTGGCCCTGTTGTCCTTGCTGGCCCTGTGCCCTGCTGGCCCTGGCCCTGCTGGCCACGGCCCTGCTGGCCCTGGCCCTGCTGACCCTGCTGACCTTGCTGACCTTGCTGACCTTGCTGACCTTGGCCCTGCTGGCCGGCTTGTCCCTGCTGCTGACCCTGTCCCTGCTGGCCGGCCTGGCCCTGCTGACCCTGGCGCCCCTGCTGGTCGCCCGACGCGAGGCCGCGCCGACCGGGGGTGCTGTCGTCCGCCGTATTCTGTTCGCGATCGCGCATTCGGTCATCGAGCGACGAGAGGCTGCGAACGAGATCGCGCGCCTGGGCCAGCGTGCTGTCGGTAGCCGACGCGCGGCCGTCGGCCGCCGCGCTGCTCGTCGCACGCGCCAGGCGCGAGCTGAGCGAGTCGAGGTCCTCGCGAATCGATTCCTCGAAGGTGTGTGCGTAGTCCGGTGCGCCCTGACGCATCACCCCCCGCGAGTACTGGATCTTGTCGCGGAGCCGCCCTTCACGCATGCGCGTCGCGGCCTCCTGCAGCTGCCGAGCGGTCTGCGGACGTTCGCGACCAAGGTCCCGCGCCATGCCCTGCAAGTCGTCCTGGAGCTGCTGCACCTCGCCGGCCATCTGGTCCTTGCGCTGGTCGAGCTGCTGCTCCCGGTCGTTACGGTTGGCGCCGGAGTTCGGCAGGGCCGCGACGTCCTTCTCCACTTCCCGCTGCTGCCTGGCGAGATCCGCAGCCCGCTTCGCCGCGTCCTCGACGTCCTTCGTCTGGCCCGTCGTCCGGCTCTGTTCGACAAGGCGGCGGGCGTTCTCGATCTGGTCGAGCGCCGAGGCCGTCTGGCTCGAGCCGCTCTGTCCCTGTGACGCCGCCCGGCGCATCGCGTTGGCCGCATCCTGCAGCCGGCGCGCGCTCTCGGCGAGTTCCTGCGAGTTCTGCTCGCGCGCAAGACGCTCGAGCTGCCGCGCCAGCGAGTCCGCCTGGTCGGCGAGCTGCCGCTGGTTCCCGCCGCCGCCGCTGCCGCCCTGTTGCTGACGGTTCGCGCCGGACTGGCGCTGCCGCTCGAGCTCCTGCTGCTGCCGCGCGGCAAGCTGCTTGAGTCGCTCGAGCGTCTCGTCGACCTGCGCGTTTGCATCCTGCTGCTGGCCGCGCTGCACCTGCTCGTACTGGTTGCGCAGCTTGTCGGTCTCGAGGTCGAAGAGGTCGGCGAGGTCCTGGGCGCTGGCGTCGCTGGCACCGCCGCCCCCGCCGCCGCCCCCTCCTCCCATGCTGACCTGCACGTCCCTGAAGACCGCCTCGGCGTGCTCGAGTGCCTGCAGGGCCCGCTGCTCCGGCGAGAGCGCGTCCCCGGTGTTGCGACGACCGAGCTGTTCCTCGGCCGACTGCATGTGCACCGCCGCCGAGTCGAGGTACGCCTTGATGATCCTGAAGCCCGTATCCCGCTGCATGACGACGGGCCGGTCCATGCGGGTCGCGAGTTGCTCCACCTGCTCCCGGAGCTTCCCTTCCGACAACTGGATGGTGGTGACGTCCTCGCGGAACGTCGCCTCGGGTGTCGCCGGGCGATCGCGGTCGGTCTTGAACGTGGCCGCCACGACCTGGCGCTGCCGCTCGGTCAACGCCCCGGGATCCTGCTGGCCGCCACCACCGCCGCCGCCACCACCACCCTGCTGGTTCTGGCGATAGTCGCGCCCATACGGACGCACCGTCAGGAAGTAGATGTCGGACTTCGCTTCCTGCCCACCCGACACCGCGTTCCTGTCGCGCGCGCTCGCGTAGTAGGAGATCACGTCGCCGGGCTTCAGGCTCATCTCCTCGAGGAAAAGCGTGTGGGCCGCGATCACGTCGCGCGACGCGGCGGACGCGCTGTCGTTGAGCGCCACCGCCTGCTCGGCGCCGCCGTTCACCGAATAGTGGAGGGCGACCTTCCCCACGCCGAAGTCATCGCTGGCCTCGACTTCCACGAGCACTTCCTCGAGGTTGGTCGGGCGGTAGTCGCGACCGGGCTTCCGGATCTTCACGAGGGGCGGCTGGTCCTCGAGGGCATCGATCACGTAGTCGACGGTGCCGGCCACGCGCGTCCCGTCGTCGGCCGTCAGCTCGACGCGATAGAAGCCGTCGTCACGCACCGTCAGCTCGCCCACCAGCGTGCTGTCGTTCACGCGCTGCAGGTCGACCGCCGAGTCCTTCTCGACGACGAGCCGGCCGCCGCGCACGGGGAGCGTGGCGCGCACGCTCACCTTGACCCGCGTGCCCTTGAGCGCGGCGATGTCGCCGTTGTCGTCGACGTGCTCGGGAGGAAGGCCGGTGTAGGCGGGATAGCGCAGGTCGAGATCGATGCGGCGAACCGCCGGCAGGTTGCGCGGCGTGAGGCGGAAGACCGCCGAGCGCACCCCGCTCGATTCGACGTAGTACTCGATGTCGGTGGCGACGTCGAACAGCCTGGCGTTGTACGTCGCCGAGTCGGTGGCGACCTCCATCGGGATCCGTTCCCAGTCGGTGCGCCCGCCACGGCGCACCACGAGGTCGACACTCTCACTGCGGAATCCGTGCAGCGCGGCGGCCACCTGCTGGTCGCCGCCCTTCGGCACGCGGGCGTCGCCCGGCGTCACCGTGATGGCATACGGCGCGACGTCGGCGGCCTTGTTCCAGGGCGACGCGATCAGCGCCGCCGCATGCCGGACGTACGTGGGGCCGAAGGCGAACAGCGCCGCGCCAAGGGCGAGGATGCCGAAAAGCATGACCGCCGCCCGGCGGATCGCATCCTGCTCGACGGTGGCGCCATCGGCGTGCGGGCGGAGGCGGCGCACCGCATCGTTCACCACCCCGACGGCCAGTCCGCTTCCGCGGATCTCCTCCGGCGCCAGCGGCGACGTCGCCTCCACGGCGCTCATCAACGACCCGTCCAGCGCCGGGAGCCGCTCCTCGGCGTACAGCGCCACCCGGTCGTCCGGGATCCTCCGGACCAGCGGATAGAGGATCCAGCGCGCGGCAATCGCCGCCACCACGATCCCGACCACGACGCGCGCGGTCGTGATGCTGCTCATGCTGAACCCCGCTCGCTGCATCGCGAGCGCGGCAATCCAGAGGGTGACGAGCGTCAGTCCGGCCGCGAGCACGAGGCCCATCAGCGCATGACGGAGGCGCCAGCGGCGCCGCACCAGCCGGATGATGTGCGCGACGCGCTCGGTTGCGACGGAACGTTCGAGGATGCTCGCCATGGCCCGTGCTCCTAGCTGACGGCCGGCCGCTTGCGGGAAAGCCGGTCCGCCAGGACCGACTCCGCAACGAGGAGACCCGTAACGATAAGAAGAAGATACCACCAGAGCGACTGCCGCCGCTCCTGGGTGACGGCATCGGGCGTCGCCACACCGCCCACCGAGGCGACCGTGCCCGGGGACGGAGCGACGCTGTTCGTTAGGCGCGTGGGGTCGAACCGGGCGAAATCGAGCTCCCGGGACGGGGGGTTCACGGCGGCGAGACGCGGGCGCTCGCCCGGGGCGCCCACCCGCCGCAGTTCGTACACGCCAGCCTCGCGAGGGATCAGGGCCCCCGCCTCGCCCTCCCCGCCGACCCTCTCCCGCGCCCCCGAGGGCGCCACGGCCACCCAGGCGTCCTGCGTCGGCGCGGCGGCGGCCGAATCCCCGGCGGCGCGCCCGGCATCGCCGAGTTCGACGGCGTCACCCACCTGGTAGACGTCGCGGCGGGTGCGATACCCGGCCGTGTACTGCACCAGCTCGTGGATGAACGGCAGGAAGACCGGCTGTCTCGGCAAGTCGTTCCAGAGCCCGTCGAACGACGACGCCCACACGAGGACGCGCCCGCGCCCGAGCCGGTGCTCGGCCAGGGCCACGCCGCCGTCGTCGAAGCGCGCCAGCACCCCGCTGTCGGTGGCGATCGGACGGTACCGGAAGAACCGGGCGGCGGAGAGGTCCCCGCTCCCGGCCGATCCGAAGATGGCCAGCGCCGGGTGGCTGCGGTCGATGAACCCGAGCACCGCCCCGCGGTCGGCCAGCCGGTCGCGCGGCTCGGCGACCGCCCATGGCAGGAGCGCCCGCGACGCCGCCGGCCACGCCGACGTCCCGGAGGCCTCGCCCAGCGCGATCAGCACCCCGCCGCCGTTGCGCACGAACGCCTCGAGCCGGCGTCCGGTCTCGCCCGTCGGGAAGCCCGCGTCGTCGAGCACGACGATGCGCTTGCCCGCGATGTCGGCGGAGGTGAACTGACCGGCGCGGCGCACCGTCAGGTCGAACGACGGCTGGTCCCCGATCTGGAGCGCGCGTTGCACGAAGATGTCGCGGTCGGGGGCCACCGTTGCGCTCTCGACAAGCAGGACCGGCACCGACGGGGTGCGCTGAAGCACGAAGTGAAAGACGTCGTCGCCGGTGAGCGCGTCGGCCGCCAGGTGCACGCTCGCCCGCTGCGGAATGTCGGGGACGGCGATCGGGTCGAAGGTCACGATGCCCCCGCCGTCGGCGGCGATGTCCACGTGCTTCGTCTCCAGCGTGCGACCGGCGACGTCGAGCCGGGCGGCGAGCCCATGCACGGCGGGGCCGGCGTTCGCGACGCGGGCGGAGACGGCAATCCGCTCCCGTCCGCTGGAGAGGTCGCGACGCAGCTCGACGGAGCGGACGGCGTGGTCGCGGAAGTCGCCGGAGGCGATGTCGACCGGCGTGACGACGGTCCCCGCCGGCATGCGCGAGTCCTCGGAGAGGTCCCACCCGGAGCGCTGGAAATCGCTCACCACCACCAGCTCGCGCCGGGTGAGGCGCGAGCCCGCCAGGATGCGCCGGGCGATCGCCAGGGCCGGTGCATAACGAGTGCCGGCGTCGGTGGGGCGGGCGGAGTCGATGGCGGCGTTGAGCGCCACGTGGTCGGCGGTGGCCTCGTTGGCGGAATGGGCGCCGTCGTCGAAGAGGATCACCGTGGCGCGGTCGTCGGGCCCGATGGCATCGACGGCCGCGTGGGCCGCCGCCACGGCCTTCGTCCAGCGGTCGGCGTAGCGCATGCTGAACGACTGGTCCAGCAGCACGGCCACCTCCCGGCCGCCACCGTCCGGGGCGGCGGGCGGCGTGGCCCGCTCGACCACCGGCCTGGCGAAGGCCGCCACCAGCAGCAGCACCGCCAGCGCGCGCAGCAGGAACAGCAGCCAGTCGCGAATGCGCTGGCGCCGGGAGTGCTGGTACGGCGTGCGCCGCAGGAACATCAGCGACGGAAACGGCGTCGTCTCCTTCCGCTCCTTGTGCACGAGGTGCACGAGGATCGGCACGACGATGGCCGCGGCGCCGAGCGCGAACAGCGGGGTCAGGAAGGAGAAGCCCATCAGCGCACCCGCATCAGCCGCTCACGGCGGAGGAGATACTCGAACAGCACCGCGTCCACGGGCTTCGACGTGTCGACAAGCAGGTAGTCGACCCGCCCCTCGCCGAGCAGGCGCTCCATCGTGCCCAGGTGCTCCTCCATGAGCTCCAGGTAGCGCTTGCGCAGCCGAGCCGGCACGATGGGGAGCTTCTCGCGGCTCTCCATGTCCTCGAACGTGCCCGCGGCGTCGAAGGTGAATCGCAACTCGGCCGGATCGAGCAGCTGCATCACCACCAGGTCGTGCCCAGCGTCGCGCAGGGGGCCGAGGGCGTCACGCACGGCGTCCGGCGGCTCGTAGAGATCGGACAGCAGCAGCAGGATGCTGCGCCGCCGCTGGCTCTCCGACACCTTGAGCAGCGGCATCGCCAGCGCCCCATGCCCGCGGGCCTCGGCGCGGTCGAGTCCGTGGAGCACCTGGTTCAGGTGCTTCGCGGACGGCGGGACGTAGTCGACGATGTCGTTGTCGAACGTCACCAGCCCGACGCGGTCGCGCTGGCGATGCGAGAAGTACGTCAGGCAGGCGGCCAGGTACTTCGCGTACTCCAGCTTGGAGAGCCCGGTCGACGAGTACGCCATCGACTTCGACACGTCCAGCAGGACCAGGAAGTTCGCGTTGGTGTCGGCCTCGAATTCCTTCAGGTAGAAGCGGTCGGTGCGGGCGAAGAGCCGCCAGTCCATGTGGCGGATGTCGTCCCCGGGCATGTACTGGCGATGCTCGGCGAAGTCGGTCGAGAAGCCGAGGTGCGGCGACCGGTGCAGCCCGGAGATGAAGCCCTCGACCACGAACCGCGCGATGAGCTCGAGGTTGCCGATGCGCGCCAGCACGCGCGGATCGAGGAAGCGCCCGCCCGGGAGCCCCTGCTCGTCGCGCGCCGCCTCGACGACGCGGTGCATGCCCTCGCCAGAAGTCCCGGCCATCGCCCGGTCCCCTAGATCCCGGACTTCGGCACGGGGACCGCCGCCAGGAGCTGCTCGATGATCTGGTCGGTGCTGATGCGCTCCGACTGGGCGTGGAAGTTCGTGAGGATGCGGTGGCGCAGCACCGGGTGGGCCAGCGCCCGGATATCCTCGAAGCTGACGTGGTAGCGGCCGCGCATGAGGGCGCGTGCCTTGCCGCCGAGCACCAGGTACTGCGCCGCGCGCACGGAGGCACCGTACGCCACCCACTTCTTGATGAAGTCCGGCGCCGCGGGCGATATCGGGCGGCTCGAGCGCGCGATGTTGACGGCGTAACGTGCCACCGGCTCGGCGATCGGGACGCGGCGCACGAGGCGCTGGAACGCCACGATGTCGGCTCCGGTAACGGCATGCCGGAACTGGTAGTTCTGGATGGCCGTCGTGGCGCGCACCACCTCGAGCTCCTCGTCCTCCTCCAGGTAGTCGATGACGATCTGGAACATGAACCGGTCGAGCTGCGCCTCCGGCAGCGGGTACGTTCCCTCCAGCTCGATCGGGTTCTGCGTCGCGAAGACGTAGAACGGCTCCTCGAGCGTGTAGGTGCGGCCCTGCACGGTGACCCGGTGCTCCTGCATCGCCTCCAGCAGCGCCGACTGCGTCTTGGGCGGCGTGCGGTTGATCTCGTCGGCGAGCACGATGTTCGCGAAGATCGGCCCCGGCGTGAACGTCATCGAGCGGCGCCCGGTGTCGGGATCCTCCTGGATGATGTCGGTGCCGGTGATGTCCGACGGCATCAGGTCCGGGGTGAACTGGATGCGCGCGAACTTGAGGTCGAGCACCTGCGCGATGGTGTGGATGAGCAGCGTCTTGGCCAGTCCCGGCACGCCGACGATCAGTGCATTGCCCCCGGCGAACAGCGCCGTCAGCGACTGCTCGATGACGTCCTCCTGCCCGATGATGAGCTTGCGGAGCTCGGTCATGATCTCGTCGCGTCCGTGCCGAAGCCGGTCCGCGAGGGCGACATCGTCAGGCGCTTCCAGCGCCACTCGTTCCTGCACGTTGGTAGCCACGATCCTCCTCGATGGTCAGTGCGTCAGGCCGTACATGATGTAGTTCACGCCGAGCTTGTAGGCCTCATTCGACAACGCGATGGGGGCGAACCCCTCGTCCGAGAATTCCCAGAACTGCGACACGTCGGTGTTGAAGTTCGCGATCGCGATCAGCCGCTTGGTGGGGTCGTTGTCCTCGAACAGGCCGCGCAGCACCGGCGCACCCTGGTCGTAGGCCTGCGGAATGATGTCGAACGAGTCGATGTCGAAGAAGGAGTGGAAGATCGGCATCTTCGGGTCGAGGTCGATCCACTGCAGGTCGGGGAGGACGCGTTGCATCTGCTCCTCCATGTTCTGCCACCCCCCGCCGCCACGGAAGCCGTCCCGGGAGTCGTCGAAGATCACGAAGCCGCCCTTCTGCAGGTAGGCGCGGAAGGCAAGCGCCTCGTGGTCGGTCATCGTCCAGAACCCGGCCTCGGTCATGTACGAGACGGGGTACTTGCACAGCTCCGGGTCGTCCAGCGCGAGCACGACGCCGCTCGCGAGGTCCGGGTGCATCGTGCTGATCTCGTTCAGGATCTTCATCAGGTTGCGACCGGCTCGCTCCTTGGCCGGCGCCGGGTCGTAGCCGTACCCGTGCGCCCACGCCGGCAAGCCCTGATAGTAGTAGCCGCCGGCGCCGGTCTCGTATTTCAGGCGCGCGAACGTGAAGCGCCCGTCGTACGGCGGGTTCTCCACGGGAATGTCACGGGGCGCCGATCGCCGCCAGCGCTGCGACTCGCCGACGTGCGCCGAGCACGCCAGTGCCACGACGACCAGCGCCAGGCAGCGCAGGTGGTGCGTGGGCCTGCCTTGTCTCCGGGCCATGATTCCCTCCCTCCCCTCCAGCCGCCCGCCGTGCGGGACACGGGCGTGCTCAGTGCGTCATCGCGTAGATGACGTAGTTGACCATGATCTTGTACGCCTCGTTCGACAGGGCGATCGGCATGAATCCCTCGTCCGACCACTCCATGTAGTCACCCAGGTCGTTGTTGTAGTCGGCCACCATGACGAGGCGCTTGCTCGGGTCGTTGTCCTCGTAGGCGCAGAAGAAGCTGGAGCGCATCCCGTACGTCGGGTTGTTCATCTCGATCGACTCGATGTGATAGAACGAGTCGAAGATCGGATGGCTGACGTCGAGTGGCACGATCTGCAGGTCGGGGAACGCCTGGTGCCACTTCTCCTCGAAGTTGTACCAGTGCTCGTTCACGAAGTCGTCGAAGATGATGAATCCGCCCTTGTGGACGTAGTCCTGCACGCCCTTGAGTTCCTGGGCATTCATCGTCCAGAAGCCGGGCTCCGACACGTAGGCGATGGGATACTTGAAGCTCTCGGGCGCGCCGAACGGGTAGATCGCCCCGCACTCCATCTGCGGCTGCAGCGTGGTGATCTCGCGGAGGATCTTCATGAAGTGCCGCTCGGCGCGCGGCGTGTCGTGGTCCCACTTCTTGTCAGGCCCCCGTCGGCTGCGACCGCGGAATCCCCCACCGCCGAACGGCGTCTCGAACGAGACGCGGAAGAACGTGAACCGGCCGTCGTACGGCCCGTTCTCGATCGCCTCGACAGGGTCCCACTGCGTGAAGCAGTAGCGATCCTGGGCCGCCTGCTGCCGCGCCGCCTGGACGCGCGTCGCCACCGGGATCGCCGCGCCGGCGCCGACGGCGCCCACGGCCAGCAGTGCGATCGTTCGGACCATCATGCGCCACCTCCGGGGGGACGGAGCTTCAGGAGCAGGTCCTGCCCCTTCTCGAAATTGGGGGCGAGTTCCAGTGCGCGCAGCACCTCCCGGCGGGCCGAGGTGACGTTCCCGGCGTCGAAGTATGCCACGGCGAGCTGATAGTACGCCTCGACCTTGTCCACGGGGTCCAGCGCCACGAGCGCCTGGCGCTCGCGCACCACGAGCTGCCGCTGGCCGGTTTGAGCCGCCAGCGCCGCCAGTTTCTCGTGCACCTTGGGATCGAAGGGATAGATCCACAGCGCACGATCGAGCGCTGCGGAGGCGCCTCGCAGGTCGCCCCGGGCCTCGAGGTCCCGCGCGAGCTGGAGGTTCGGCTCGTACGCAGCCTCGTTGATCGCCGTCATGGCCGTCAGCTCGGAATCCGCTGCCACCGTGTCGCCGCGCTGGAGGTAGATCTTCGCCAGGAGGGCGTAGGGCGAGTCGTCCTGCGCGTACTCCGGAAACAGGGCGCGGGCCTTCTCGAGCCGTGGAATGGCGGCGTCGACCTGGCCGGCCTGCAGCAGTTTCTGCGCACCCTCGAGCGCGTCGGTGAAATCCCCGCCCACCGCGATCCCCTCGCCCCCGCCGCCCCGCGTCGGGGACGCCACCGGCTTCACCGCCGCGAACTCGCGCGCGAAGCGCTGGCGCAGCCAGGCGTCGAAATGGTCGTCGAGGGCGGTGGGCTCGGTGCCGAGGACCTCGCGTACGAGCACGTCCGTGGTCTTGCCCTGCGCGTATCCGGAGAGCATCTGGCGGATGGCCCCGATGCCGTGCTCCTGCTCGATCATCTCACAGACCAGCGACGCCATGTAGTACGAGAGGACGACCTCGGCGGGAAAGGTCGGTCGCATGAAGCCGTCGTTGAGGCGACTGACCTTCGGGAGCTTGCCGGCGGAATACGCGGCGAAGAAGAGCGGCGTGGCGTCCTCCCCCCAGGCCGGGCGCGCCCGTCGTTCCTCGTAGACCGACAATCCCTCGGAGAACCAGCGCGGCACCCGTCCGTCACTCGCGCCTAACGTGAAGACGTGGCCCAGCTCGTGCCAGAGCGTCGACCCCCAGTTGAAGTCGCCCACCGGGCGCGCCGCCGGCGAGTCCATGGCCACCACGCGCCCGAACGTCACGCCCAGGGCGCCCAGCCCGCCCAGCCCCACCGTCCGCACCGAGAAGTCGTCGTGGCTCCGATAGAACTCGACGCGCACCGGCGCCGCCGGCCGGTACGCGTATCGCTGCGCCAGCGAATCGTACGCCTGCTCCGCCAGCGCGCTCGCGTAGAGGCCGAGCAATGCGGCGTCCTTGCGCTCGATCACCAGCGAGAACCGCGGCGTCTTCGTTTCCGAGTAGTCCTTGAAGGTGTCGAGGAGGTCGAGCGTGTTCTTCACCCAGACGTCGTACGGATCGAGCGTGAACGCCTTGTCGAGGGTCTCGCGACCGAGCTGGATGTCGCCAACCCGCAGCGCGTTGATGCCGAGGAACGCCAGCGCCCGCGCATCCTTCGGGTCGCGCCGCGATCCCGCGGTCGCGAACGCCACCGCCTCCGCGTACAGCCGGTTGCGCGCCGCGATGTTGGCCAGCGTGACTTCCGCCTCGGCCGAGCGCGGCAGACGCGCGTGCACCCTGGCAAGCGTCGAGCCGAACGCGGTGGAGTCGCCCTGCAGGAAGAGCGCCGCGGCAAGCGCAATGAGCGGCTGGGGCGCCGTGGAGTCGACGACGAGCCCGCGACGGGCCTCCGCGGCGGCGGCGGCATAGCGCTCGACGTCGATGAGCTGCAGCGCGGCGAACGCGTGGGCATCGGGCGACACCGAGTCCACCGCGAGGCTGCGTCCGAGGTAAGCGGAGACGTCGCCCTGGTCATCGAAGTTCCTGATCTCGGCGGCCACCAGCAGCGCGCGGGCGCTGCGCGGGTTGACCTTCAGCACCTCGCTGATGGTCGCCATCGCGTCCCCGGAGTTGTACTTCTCGAGGAACAGCTCGGCGAGCCGGATGCGAGGCTCGAGCGCGGTGGAGTCGGCGGCGATCGACTCGTCGAACGCGCGCAGCGCGTCCTTGAAGAGCTGCGGGTTGTTGCGACCCAGGTACCGGCAGGCCTCGGCGACAGCGGCCAGCTCCGTCGACGTCAGGCGCCCGCGCCTGTTGTTGTAGATGTCGATGTAGCGGTCGAAGGCCCGCATCGCCTCATCGACCTCGCCCCCGTCGAATTGCAGGATGGCGAGGTTGAGGCCCGCGGTGAGCGAGTCCGCCGCCCGGCCGTCGACCGCATGGTGGAACGACACCTCCGCGGCCGGGAGCTTGCCCAGCAGCCGCTGTACCGTGCCAAGCTCGTTCCAGAGGGACGGATCCCCCGGGTGTGCCGCGGTGAAGGTGAGCAGTGACTTTTCCGCGTCGGCGTATCGTCCGGTGCCAACGAGCGCGCGCGCATTCACCCGGACGGCTTCGGCATTCGCCGGGTCCAGCGACGAGGCCCGCTCTGCGGCCGCCATCGCCTCCTCGTACTGGCCGGTTCGCAGGTGGTCACGGGCGGAGGCCAGTGCGCCCTGCGGCGTGCGCAGGTCCTGCGCACACGCCTCCGGCGCCGCCAGCAATGCAGCGCTCAGGAGCAGGAGGCGGGCGAGGGAGAGGCGCTTCACGGCTTCTTCGGTTCGAGTGCGCGAAGGGCGCGTGAGGTTTCCGCGAGCTTGAGCAGCAGCGGATCGAGGGCCTGCTGGTAGTCGTCCTCCTTCATGCTCGCCTTGAACGCGCGCAGCGAGTCGATCTGCGCCTGGAGCCGGCGTTGCGTGGCGAGCAGTTCCACCGCACGGGGATCGTTGGCCAGGGCCGCCGAGACGCCGGCCGCGGGGGCCAGGAAGAACGATCGCGCGACGAGGCCGTCCGGCCCGGCATCGCTGGCGTCGGTGTGTCCCTCGCCGTCGCCGTCGTCGTCGAGCAGGGCATGTTCCGTCTGGAGCCGGTTCGTCTGCTCGTACTCCCGCTTGACCTCACGGCTGGCGTACGCGAATGCCTCGAGCAGCGAGACGCGACCGTCCTTGTCGGTATCCGCACCGTCGGCTGCGTAGGCGTCGACGAAATGCTGGCCGAAGAGCGTCTCGTTGCTCTCGCGCGCGGTGCGGGTGGCCGTGATGATCACCCGTCGCGGCCCGGAGAGGGCCTTCACGAAGTCGCCGCTCGAGTTGGTGGCGTTGACCAGGGCGACGGTCTCGCCTGCGAGGCGTCCGAGGAGCGCGGCGAAGTCGCTGGCGGTGAGGTCGGGGCCCGGGAGGTTGAACTTCGAAACGTCCCCCTCCGCGCTGCCGTGACCGAGGAGCAGGATGAAGACGTCGTCGCCGGCGCGGGCCCGCACCGCGATGGATGCGATGGCCTTCTCGACGCCATCGCGGCTCGACTTGCCGGAGATCACCCTGGGGTCGGCGGCCGGGTCCTCGGCCAGGTAGGTGATGAGCGAATCGGGAACGCCGAAGCGTGAGGCTGCGGTCCGCAGGGCGAGCGCCTGCGTGTGCATCTGCACGGCGAAGGCGGGCTCGCCGCTGGCGCCGGAGACTATGAGCACGAACGTGCGCGGCAGGGCCTGGGCCTCCGCCCGGGGCCCGCCCGCCGACAACAACGCTGTCGCCGCGAGCACCGGCGCGCACCAGCGGATAATTGCGGGTGACAGCATCATCACGCGAGTCCCCGCCGGCGACGGTACGCCCACTCCGTTCCCGCCGCCACCATGAGGATCAGGAAGAGAATGGGCATGTCCCACAGGTCCTTCCGGTCCACCTGCGTCGCACCGCTCTTTGTGTAGACGATGTCCTGCGCCACCTGCTGCGCATCAGCCGGGGTGTAGTAGCGCCCGCCGGTCTCCTCGGAAATCTGCCGCAGCACCGACGGGCGCAGCTGCGCGCCGAAGTACTCCGTTGTCGGCTCGGCGGCCCGCACGTATGCGGGCTGCGCCCGCAGCGTGTCTCGCCCCAGCACGGCTGTCACCTGGACCTCGTGCAAGCCGTTCTCCGCCGGCACCAGTGTCGCCTTGTACTCCCCATCGCGCTCGGTCGCCCAGTCGAAGGTCGTCTGCACGTGCTGGCCCGACGGCGTGGTGATGTCGGCCGTGAGCGACGCGCCGTTGGCCCGCAGGAACGCGCTGTCGCTCACCACCGCGCGCAGCGGCACCGCCTCGTCGACCGAGCCGGCATCGGACGCGATGACCTCCACGCGGTCGGGCACGTCCGCGACCATCCACCGCAGCAACTGGCGCCAGAACGTCTCGAACGACTGATCCTCAACCGGGACCGTGGCGCCCATTTGCCAGAGCCAGGAGTCCTGGACGGCGAACGAGATCGACTTGCCCCGGCCATAGCGCTGGAAGGCCAGGACCGGCACGGTGCGATTGTCGGTCGACGACGTGCCGTCGAGCAGCACCGTGGCGCCGGGCTTGGCGCGCCCGATCTCGTTCACCATCGTGAGCGGCGGCAGCAGCTTCCACCGCGCCGCCGTCGTCGAGTCGTTGGGGCCGATCTGCATGGCGGGATGCAGCGCGCCGACGGCGGTCGGCGTGATCCGGACCTCCGTGGCCCCGGAGTCCGGTGCATCGTGGTTCGGACCCAGTTCCACCGGCAGCGCGTCGGCCAGGGCCGTGCCGCTGTAGCCGCCCTCTGAGAAGGAGCGGCGTCCGCCGAGCACCAGCAGCCCGCCGCCACGCACGCTCACGAAGTCGGACAGCATGCGCAGCTGGTCCACGGTGAAGGCGCTCGCCTCCATGCTGCCGAGCACCACGCCCCGGTAGCGGAACAGGTCCTCCCGGGTCTTCGGGAAACCGCCCGCGAGTTCGAGGCTGTCGTCGACGCTCAGGCGCAGGTACTTGTCCTTGGCCGAGCGGAGCATCGTCACCAGCTGCAGGTTCTTGTCATCCTCGACGGCCCGTCGCAGGAACTTCAGCTCGAAACGAGGCTCGCCCTCCACGTAGAGGATCTTCTCTCGCCGGTCCTGCACCACGACAAGGGTCGACCGCTCGTTGTTCTCCTTGACGAGTTCCCCGTCCTGCACCGGGACCCGCGCCCGGAGCACGCGCGCGCCGCGGTCGGTGGCCGGAATGCGCAGCCGCACGACCGCGGCCTCGCCGTCGCGCGGCAGCGTGACGTCGCGCGTAGCGACGATGCGCCCCGAGTCCTCCACCACGAGCGGCACGCGGGTCCCGCCGTAGCCCCGCTGCGAGATCACCACCTCGGCCATCACCGAGGCGTCCTTGAGGACCGTCTGCGGCACGTCGAAGCGCGAGATCTCGATGTCCTTGTCGAAGCGCTCGGCCCCGACGCCGATGGAGTACACCGGGATGCCGCGCGCGCGCAGCGTCAGGAGCTGCTCGAGGACCGGCTTCGCGTCCGGCATCTCCGACGAGTTGTCGGCGCCGTC
This sequence comes from uncultured Gemmatimonadaceae bacterium, assembly GCA_963761075.1. Taxonomy (GTDB): domain Bacteria; phylum Gemmatimonadota; class Gemmatimonadetes; order Gemmatimonadales; family Gemmatimonadaceae; genus CAVXFN01. The sequence continues at coordinate 2,058,994 of CAVXFN010000004.1, read as the reverse complement.
GGAGACGAGGATGATGCCGGCGACGGGCGCGCCGGCCAGTTCCTCCTCGGCACGCAGCAGCGCGCCCGACAGGTGGGTCCGGGTGCCGTCGAGCCGCAGGCCCGAGAGGTCGTCGGCGCGCCCGCCTTCACCGGACGTCCGGAAGAACCGCAGCTGGAAGCGGTCCGCGAGCGCGCGATAGAGGGCGCTATCAGGTCCCCCGAACGCCTGCCACGCGTAGTCGCCGCGGGGATGGCCGGCGTTGTCGGGAATGCGCATGCTGCGCGAGTCGTCGACCATGACCGCCACCACGTTGCGGCGCGGAATGGCCGTGCTGACGAGGAGCACCGGACGCGCCAGGCAGACGACGAGGATGGCGACGGCGACGCCGCGCAGCACCGCCAGCACGATCCGGTCGCGACGCGTGAGGGCGAGGGGCGAGCGCAGGTAGAGCCAGACGCCCACCGCCACCACCGCGGCGCCCGCCGAGACGAGCAGGACGGGCGAGACCGGCCAGGCGAACGCAAAGGTCCCGCGCTCGAAGACCAGGGGCTGGTACTTGAAGAGGAACTCGAACAGTGCGCCCAACTACCGCTCTCCCATTCGGTGGGCTCGCCCGTGCGTCAGATCGGCGCGCGCCGGCGCCATGCCGTGAACTTCCCCACGAGTACGTACGGTGCGCAACGTGCTTCTGCTGGGACGGCGACGCAAAGCGCTGGCCCCACGGTCCCAGTCGCCCGGGAATGCCGCAGGGCGTGGCGGTCCGCCGCGGGCCCCGGAACGCACCTCGGCCGTCCGGACGACCCCGCAGGCGACCAGGGGATCGCCGGAGGCGTACGGACGGCCGCGAAACACCGGCCCCCGCGCGGGAACCGGCGGCCCGGGGGTCCTCGTTAGGCCACGATCGTCTGCGGCCGGTCCGCCAGCTCGCAGTCCGGGCAGACCTTGCGGTACGCCTGCACCGCCAGCCGCAACGCCAGCAGCGCCGACGCCTCGAGGTCGTACTGCAGCGTCAGCTCCTGCAGCTTGTTCGCGCGACGCGACGCCAGCTGCTTCGACCGCTTGTCGCAGTCCTGGTGCCGCCGCTCGTATTCCCGGCACGCGTGCCAGAGCGCATTCGCCTTGTGCCACCACTCCCCGTCGGCTCCGGTCGTCGCACCGCTCCCCGCCTGCGCGTATGCGCGCCCGCTCTCGAACATCAGCTCGTCGCACAGGCAGGCTACCCGGAGCGCGTCACGCTGTTCCTCCTCGTGCGTCCCGGCATCCACGAGGCGCGCGTAGCGCTCGTGCTGCCGGACGCATTCCGCCGACGCCCGGTACAAGCGGTCGGCGGTGCCGCGTATCGATGAGGCGAACGTGCCGTCGGCCTCATCCGCCGTGCTTCTGCGCTTCGCGAAGGCCGCCGTGGCCTTTCCGCTGCGACTCGGTGCTGCGCGCCGTTTCTGCTTCTGCATACGGTTGCGGGGGCTGGGGAGTGCGACCGGGACCGGATTCCATCGCCGGTCCCGTCGGGGGGGGGAGGAAATGTTTACACTGGCGAACCCATCGAGGGGAAGGGCCCTCCCTGGGCCCGGTGACGATCCAGCCCTCCCGACGTCTCAAGGAGAGGACGCCTCCGAGCCCCTTCCGCACCCTCCCGCCCACCCCCAACCCGGAATCCGTTCGCGTGTCCGTCACCGATATCGTCGACGAACTCGAGCTCCTGATCCGCTCGCGTCACGGACTCATCGTCGTTGACACCTGGGAAGATGAGCGGGTGCAGGACGCCCTGCGCCATGTCGCCTCCACGCAGTCACTTCACTATTACGTCTGGCGACGTACCAGGGGCGTGGCGCGCGGTGGCGGCCTCTCGGATCCGGTCGCCGACGATACGGCGACGCCGGCTGCAGCCCTGGCCCATGTCGAGCGCGAGGGCGCGGGGATCTTCCACTTTCCCGGACTCGGCGAAAGCCTTGGCGAACCGGACATCGCCTGGCGCGTGAGGGACGTCGTCGACCGGTTCGCCACCCGGCGTGGCGCCCTCGTCATCACCGGGAGCGACGTGCGCCTGCCCGAGCACCTGCGCCCCCACGCGATGGTCCTGCGCTTCCCGCCGCCAGGCGCCGATGAGTACCGGGCCCTCTTCGATCGCGTCGTGCAGGACTATCGGGCGCGCATGCCCATCCGGATCGAGCTGTCGGCAGAGGATCGCGCCCGGCTCCTGCACAACCTGACGGGCCTCACGCTGCCCGAAGCCGAGCGCATCCTGACCCGGATCCTGATCGAGGACGGAGCCCTCACAGCGGCGGATGTCAGCCGGGTGACTGCGGCCAAGCAGAAGACCGTGGAGCAGGAGGGCCTGCTCGAGTTCTGGAGCACCGATGAGGGCATGTCGTCGGTGGCGGGTCTGGCGGGGCTCAAGGCGTGGCTGGGAAAGCGCCGCGCGGCCGTCGACGACCCCGATGGGGCCCATCGCTTCGGGCTCCCCTTCCCCAAGGGGGCGCTCCTGCTCGGCGTCCCCGGCTGCGGAAAGAGCCTGTGCGCCAAGGCGGTCGCCCGCGAGTGGGGACTCCCGCTGCTGCGGCTCGACCCGGCCACGCTGTACGACAAGTACGTGGGCGACAGCGAGAAGAACTTCAAGCGCGCGATGCGCACCGCCGAGCGCATGTCACCGGCGGTGCTGTGGATCGATGAGATCGAGAAGGCGTTCGCGGCATCGGGCGGCGAGGAGGACGGCGGCGTCTCGCGGCGCGTGTTCGGGACCTTTCTCTCGTGGTTGCAGGAGCGCACGGGCGACGTCTTCGTCGTCGCCACGTCCAACGACGTGTCGCAGCTGCCGCCGGAGTTCATCCGCAAGGGGCGCTTCGACGAGGTCTTCTTCGTGGACCTGCCGGCGCGTCCCGCGCGACGGGAGATCTTCGAGATCCACCTGCGCAAGCGTCGCTGCGACCTCGCGGGGATCGACCTCGACGACCTGGCGGCGCTCACCGCGAGCTTCAGTGGCGCCGAGATCGAGCAGGTCGTCATTGCAGGGCTGTTCACCGCCTTCTCGGTGCGGAAGCCCCTCACCACGGCGATGCTTCGCGCCGAAATCGCGGCCACCAACCCGCTGTCACGCACCATGTCCGAGCGACTCGACGCCCTGCGCCACTGGGCCCGCAACCGAACCGTGGACGCCGAGGGTGGGAGCCGGCAGGCGACCCCGGCGCGGCCGCTGCAGGCCGTCTCGTAAGGCGCTGCCCCGGCGCGGCGCCCGCGTCAGCCGCCGTCCAGCGTGACCGTGAAGTCCTCGCCCTGCCAGCGGTCGCCCGCGGGCCAGTAGATCGTGAACCGGACCAGCGTTCCCGCGGCGTGCGTGGCGGTGGGCAGCTCGGCGCAGTGAAGGTCCGCGTCCGCCTCGCGCGACCTGACGTCCGCCGTGGTGCGCCAGTCGTCGGCGCTCCAGTGCACGAGGCACGGCTCGGCCGTGTCGATGCGCAGCGAGCGACCCGCGGGAATCGACGCCCGGCGCAACGCGAGGCGCCAGATGGACACCCGCGGGATGTTCCGCTGCTCGACGTACCGCGCGCGCGCCTGCGACGGGCAATCGAAGACGCGTCCGTCCCGCAGCGATCGCATCAGCTTGACGTACTCGGCGTGCGCCCACACCAGCGGCATCGCCGATCCCGACGGGCGGCCGCAGAACAACTCGAGCTCCGGGATGTCGTTCGCGTCCCAGACCTGCTCCGGCAGCAGCCCGCCAGGACTCGACTGCGCGCGCATCACCCGCGCCAGCCGCTCCGCCTCCGCCGGGTTTCCCGCCGCCAGCTCGTAATGCGCGCGCTCGCCGGCCAGGAGCGGCCAGCCACGACCGGTGCCGGTGCCGTCGAACGGCGACCCGTCGTCGTGCTCGCCGTATCCGTCCTCGTTGTAGCGGTGCCAGACCGGACCGGTGGGAGTCTCCGTCCGGAGCACCTTGTCGATGACCCGCACCGTGTCACGCACGCGCGGGTCGTTCGCGCCGCGCAGCCCGAATCGCACCAGGGCGAGCGCGTCCGTGCTCACGAGTTCCGACGCCTCCAGCGTGGAGTGGTCGCCCGGTCGGTTCTTGATCGGCACGAAGCCGTGCACGGGTGACGGTGCCGCCGCCGATTCGACGAGCCCGATGCGGACGTAGTACCCGGAGGCGCCCGCGCGCGCGGCGAGCGGGGTGTCGCTGACCCACGTCCATCGCTCGATGCTGTCGTTCCAGTCGTCGGCGGTGTCGCGGTAGAGCGCCGCCAGCGACGGTGCGCCGCAGGCGTCGGCAATGTCGGCCGCCGCGAGGAGCGCCGACACTTCCACCGCGATGGTGAACGGCGAGTATCCGGCATCCTCTTCCCAACGGTCTTGCTGCGTGGCAGGCCCGTTGCGGACCACGAACCCGGCGGCCCGTCGCACCATGGGCCACCACCGCACAATGTCGTGGGCGCGAACGACGCCCTCGCGCAGGGCGAGGTCCACCAGCACGATCGGGAAGGCGGTCTCGTCAAGCTGGATTCCGTTCCAGAACGGCCGGCCGTTGAGCCACATGTTCTGGGGCCAGTGGCCGTCCGGCTCCTGCGTCGCCGCCAGGAAGCGCAGCATGGCGGTCGTTTCACCCCCCGCCCCCGCCGCCAGCAGTCCACCAGCGGCTTCCACCATGTCGCGCGGCCAGACCAGGTGATAGCCACCGAGGTCGCCGTCTCCCTTGGCGGATCCCCACGGGATCGAGAGGCTGGCGATGATCCCGCCGTCGCTGTTCAGCGACATGTGCGCCTTGATGACCGTGGCGCTGGTGCGATAGACGTCGGCCGGGTCCGCGGAACGATCGAGGTCGAGCAGTCCGCGCTGCCACTGCTGCCACGGGGCCGCATACCGATCGAGCACGTGGCCGAACGGGTCGAGCAGGGCGGCGCGGGCGTGGAGCGCCGCCGAGTCGGTGTCGGCGCCGAAGCCGATGGCCAGCACGAACTCCCCGTCGCAGGCCACGAGGTCGATCTCGCCCGCCACCGCCACGTTCCCGTTCTCGGCGCGGTCGTACAGCGTCGTCAGGCAGCCGTGGTCGCGGACGTCGAGCCAGGCATCGCTGGCCCCGACGAACCCGACGCTGCGCGAGCGCCAGGGTGCCGTGGCCGCGACCGCGAGTGCGAAGCGGTCGCGGGCGGCGAGCAGCAACGGCTCGCCCTTGTGCTCGCCGAGCCACGCGGTGTTGCCTGCCCCCTGGTTGCCGAGGTGCGGGCTGAGCAGCCACGTCAGGTGATAGTCGGACAGCGTCCCGACGAGCGGCGTGAAGCGCACATGCTGCAACACGACGTCGAAATCGGGGGCGCAGCAGATGGTCTTGCGGATGCGATAGCGCCCCTCGGTGCAGGTGTTGGAGACCCGGATGGCGGGCACGCCCGGGCGCAGCCAGGCGCCCTCGTGCCGGCAGTGCCGTTTCTCTTCCGAGAAGAAGCCGTCCGCGGCCGAGACGAGGAACCCGCCGTCCCTCGTGCACGCGGTATCGACCTCGGGATAGTAGATCTCGTTGAGAATGCCGTGGCTCGCGGTGAACCAGACGCGCGTGGCGTCCGAGAAGCCGGCACCGACGGCGCTCTTGGCGCTCGTCGTCCAGCGGGGTTCGATGCCTGGCCATCCCGGGGCGTACCGGATGCCTTCGCTCATGCCGCACCCGGATCGGAAAGCTCCCCCGCCGCGGCCGGATCGACGAAGACCCATGCCTCGCGCGCGACACGGAGCGCCCGCGCCAGCGGCGACCCGGTCGCGGACGCGCCGATCCCGGCGCCAATCGCCGGGGCCTTCGCCGCGCCGAACGCGGCGATACAGGTCACCCTCGCGGCCTCGATCACCGGCAGGGTGATGGTCAGCCGTCGCGGGGGCGGCTTGGGCGCGTCGGTCACCGGCACGACGAGGCGCACCCGCTCGTCGAGGGCGGCGCGCCCGGGAAACAGTGACGCCACGTGGCCGTCCCCGCCAACCCCGAGCAGCACCAGGTCGAGCGACGGCGGGACGCCAGCCACCTGTTCCAGCAGGGATGCATAACGAGACGCCGCCAGGGTGAGGTCCGGCGCATCCCCTGGGACGGGATGCCGGTGCGCACACGCCAGGGCCGGCGTGCCGCGCCACAGGCGCTCCAGCAACCCGGCATTCGAGTCGGCGTCGTCAGGCGCCACCGCGCGCTCGTCGACCCAGAACACATGGGTCCGCTCCCAGGGGATCGCCTCGGCCGCCAGGCGCGGCAGGAAGGCGGTTGCCACCGAGCCGCCGGGCACCGCGATGGTGAAGCGGCCACGCGCCGCCACCGCCTGGCGCGACACCGTGAGGCACCGCGCCGCGAAGCGCGCCGCGAGTTGGTCCGGCGAAGCCACGACGAGATCCGGCGTCACGGGAAGAGTCCGGGGGACGGGTGCGCTGGCGCGGCCGGCGCCGGCGCGTTGTGTTAAGGTAACAGGGGACGCGCGCGTATCGCGCTGAACGGGCTCGGCCGTCGTGCGCGCACGTGCCTCACGAGGCAACGACGCCGTCTCCGGGCCCGCGGCGGGAAGGAGGAGACATGGAACTCGGGATGATCGGCCTCGGGCGGATGGGCTCCAACATGGTCCGTCGCATCCGCCGCGCCGGGCAGCATGCGGTGGTGTTCGATCGCTCCGCGGATGCGGTGCAGGCCCTCGTGCAGGAGGGGGCCACCGGGGTGGGCACCCTCGAGGAGCTCGCCGCCCGCCTGGCGCCGCCCCGCGCCGTCTGGCTGATGGTGCCGGCGGCGGCAGTGGACGGCGCCATCGACGACCTGGCGCGCGTGCTGCGTCCGGGGGACATCGTCGTCGACGGCGGCAACTCCCACTTCCAGGACGACATTGCGCGCGCGGCCCGGCTGCAGTCGTCAGGCATCCACTACGTCGACGCCGGCGTGAGCGGCGGCGTCTGGGGGCTGGAGCGCGGCTACTGCATGATGCTGGGCGGCGAGGCGGCGGTGATCGACCGGCTGCAGCCGATCCTCGAGGCGCTGGCGCCCGGCTCGGCCGCGGTGCCGGACACCCCGGGACGCCCCGCCGACCGCAGCACCGCCACCCGCGGCTGGCTCCGCTGCGGCCCCCACGGCGCCGGGCACTTCGTGAAGATGGTGCATAACGCCATCGAGTACGGCGTCATGGCCGCGTATGCCGAGGGCTTCAACATCCTGGCGCACGCCGCGGCCGGCGAGACGACCCGCGAGGTCGATGCCGAGACGACGCCCCTGCGCCAGCCGGAACTGTACCGCTACGACTTCGACCTCGGTGAGGTCGCCGAGGTCTGGCGCCGTGGCAGCGTCATCGCCTCGTGGCTCCTCGACCTCTCGGCGCGTGCGCTGGCCGACGACCCGTCGCTGGCCGGCTTCGCGGGACGCGTCTCCGACTCCGGCGAGGGGCGGTGGACCCTGGCGGCGGCGAACGACCTCTCGGTACCGGTGCACGTCCTGTCGGCGGCGCTCTTCGAGCGCTTCACCTCACGCGGCGAGGCCGACTTCCAGAACCGCCTGCTCTCGGCGTTGCGCTTCCAGTTCGGCGGGCACCACGAGAAGCCGGCGACATGAGCGAGGGGACCTCCGATGCCCTCGTGTTCTTCGGCATCACCGGCGACCTGGCGTTCAAGAAGATCTTCCCGGCGCTGCAGGCGCTGGCACGCCGCGGCGTCCTTGGCGGCTGCGTCGTCGGCGTCGCATCGTCGCCGATGTCCACCGAGCAGCTCGTGGCCCGCGCCCGCGCCAGCATCGAGGAACACGGCGGCGGCGTCGACGAGACTGCCTTCGCCGGGCTCGCCCACGCGCTCCGCTACGTACAGGGCGACTACCGCAGCCCCGACACGTTCGCGCGCCTGCGAAAAGCGCTCGATGGCGCGGAGCACCCGCTCCACTACCTCGCCATCCCTCCCTCGCTGTTCTCCGCCGTGGTCGACGGGCTGGCCGGCGCCGACTGCACCGCCGGCGCACGGGTCGTGCTCGAGAAGCCCTTTGGCCGGGACCTCGAGTCGGCCCGGGCCCTCAACCGGACGCTGCACGAGCGATTCCCGGAAGGGGCGATCTTCCGCATCGACCACTACCTCGGCAAGGAGGCGGTGCAGAACCTGCTCTACTTCCGCTTCGCCAATGCCTTTCTCGAGCCGATCTGGAACCGGCAGTACGTGGAGAACGTGCAGATCACGCTGGCGGAGTCGTTCGGCGTGGCGGGGCGTGGCCGCTTCTATGAGGAGGTGGGCGTCGTCCGCGACGTGATCCAGAACCACCTGCTGCAGGTCGTCGGGTTCCTCGCCATGGAGCCCCCGACGAGTTCCTATCACGAGGCGATCCGCGACGAGCAGGCCAAGGTGCTGCGCAGCATCGCGCCGATCGACCCGTCGGAGGTGGTGATGGGCCAGTTTCTCGGCTACCAGGACGAGACCGGCGTGGCACCCGGCTCCCGTGTGCCCACGTACGCGGCGCTGCGCCTGTGCGTCGACTCCTGGCGGTGGGCCGGCGTGCCCTTCCTGGTGCGTTCGGGCAAGTCGCTGGCGACGACGGCCACCGAGGTCCTGGTCGAGCTCAAGGCGCCGCCGCAGGTCGTCTTTCGCGAGGCGGCCGCCGCCATGGGCAACTACGTCCGCTTCCGCCTCGGCCCCGACGTCGCCATCGCGTTAGGCGTGAGCGCCAAGCGCCCGGGCGAGGCGATGGCCGGCCACGCCACCGAGCTCTCCCTGGCCCGCGCGCACTCGTCCGACGAGATGGACGCCTACGAGCGACTGCTCGGCGACGCCATGCACGGCGACGCCACGCTGTTCGCCCGCCAGGATGCGGTCGAGGCGGCCTGGGAGATCGTGCAGCCGCTGCTCGACGACGCGCCGGCGCCCCTTCCCTATGACCCCGGCAGCTGGGGCCCGCACGCCGCCGCCCGGCTGGCCACCGACGTCGGCGGCTGGAACGATCCGCAATGAAGATCCTCGTCCTCGATGTCGGCGGCACCCACGTGAAGCTGCTCGCCACCGGGCATCGCACGCCGCTGAAGTTCGACTCCGGACCCAACCTCACCGCCGCGGCCATGGTCCGCACCGTGAAACGCCTCACGGAGGGCTGGGACTACGACGTGATCTCGATCGGCTATCCCGGGCCGGTCGTGCACGGGCGCCCGCTCCACGACCCGCACAATCTCGGCGCAGGGTGGGTCGGGTTCGACTTCGCCAGGGCCTTCGCCTGTCCCGTCCGCATCATCAACGACGCGGCCATGCAGGCCCTGGGCAGCTACGAGGGCGGCCGGATGTTCTTCCTCGGCCTGGGCACCGGCCTCGGCGCCGCCGCCATCGAGGACGGCTTTCTCGATCCGCTCGAGCTGGCCCACCTGCCGTATCGCAAGGGGAAGACGTACGAGGACTACCTGGGCGAGCGCGGGCTCAAGCGCCTGGGCCGCAAGCGCTGGGAGAAGCACGTGCACAAGGTGGCCGAGTCGCTCTGCGCCGCGCTCATCTGCGACTACATCGTGATCGGCGGCGGCAATGCCCGGCTGCTGCGCTCACCGCCGGCGCGTGCGCGCATCGGGAACAACGCCAACGCGTTCATCGGGGGGTTCCGCCTGTGGCAGCACGAGCGACGCGCCGCCGCGACTTCAGTGCCGCACACTCGCCGTCGCCGCGCCCGGCGAAAGTAGTCCTTCGCCGGGCGCCGCCTCCACCTGGGCGGCGGGGCGTCGGCGCCGGAGGTGGTTCACGAAGCCGTCGAAGTACGTGTAGATCACCGGCGTCACGTAGAGCGTGATGACCTGCGAGAACGCCAGCCCGCCGACGACGACGATGCCGAGCGGACGCCGGGACTCGGCTCCGGCGCCGGTCCCGAGCGCGATCGGCAGCGTGCCGACGAGCGCCGCCATCGTCGTCATCATGATGGGCCGGAAGCGCACCAGGCAGGCCTCGATGATCGCCTCGAAGGCGTCCTTCCCCTCGCGGCGCTGCGCCTCGGTGGCGAAGTCGACCATCATGATGGCGTTCTTCTTCACGAGGCCCACCAGCATGATCACGCCCACCCACGCGTACACGGTCAGCTCGGTGTGCGTCACCAGCAGCGCCAGCAGCGCCCCCAGCGCAGCGAACGGAATGCCGGAGAGGATCGTGAGCGGGTGGATGAAGCTCTCGTACAGGATGCCGAGCACGATATAGATGACGAAGATCGCCACCACGAAGAGGGCCAGCAGCCCCTTCTGCGTGTCGCGGAAGACCTGGGCGGCCCCGTAGAAGTTTCCGGTGATGCCTTCCGGGAGCGACCGGCGCGCCACCCGGTCGACCGCCGTCACCGCGTCGCCGAGCGAGGTGCCGGCGGTGGTGTTGAATGAGATCGTCACGCTCGGCAGCTGACCGGTGTGGTTCACGAGCATCGGCCCCACCGAATGCGAGACCCGGGTGACCGACGAGATCGGGACCAGCGTGCCGCTTCGCGAGCGCACGTAGAGCAGGTCGAGCGCCGTCAGGTCACGCTGGAACTGCGGCAGCAGCTCCAGGATGACCCAGTACTCATTGTTGGGCGTGTAGGTCGTCGACACCTGCCGCGACCCGAAGGCGTCGTAGAGCGCCTGCTCGATCTGCTGCGGCGTGACGCCGAAGTGCGCGGCGGCGTCGCGATCGAGTTCCACCGAGGCCTGCGGGTTGGCGAGCTGCAGGTCGGTGGAGACGTCGGTGATGCCGTCGAGGCCGCGGATGGCGGCCTCCATGCGCCGCCCGGCGTCGTACAGGTCGGTGAGGTCGGCGCCGGTGAGCGTGTACTGGTACATCCCCTTGGCGGCGCGCCCGCCGATGTTGATCGTCGCGGGGACCTGCGGGTAGAACGCGACCCCCGGGATGTTGCGCACGCGGGCCGACAGCTCCGGGATGATCTGTTCGGCCGACAGCGACCGACCGGCGCGCGGCGTGAGCCGGATCGTCATGCGTCCCTGGTTGGCGGTGGCCGCCGACCCGCCGTACCCGCTGCCCACCGAGGACGAAATCGCCGCCACGTTGGGGTCGGCGAGCACGGCCGCCACCACCTCCTTCTGGTGGCGCACCATCTCGTCGTAGCTCGTCCCCTGGGCCGTCTCGGTGTTGGAACGAATGAGCCCCTGGTCCTCGGAGGGGAAGAACCCCTTGGGGACGGCAACGAACGCCACCCCGGTCAGCACGAGGGTCATGGCCGAGAAGCCCATCGCGATCGCCCGGTGCGCCAGCACCCAGCGCAGGGTCCGCTCGTAGAAGCGCCGCACCGCCTGGTAGCCGGACTCGAAGCCGTCGAAGACAATGTTGTGCCGCACCCGCATCCGCTGCTCGTTCAGGAAGCGCGCGGCGAGCATCGGCGTGAGGGAGAGCGAGACGAACCCCGACACCAGGATGGCGACGGCAATGGTGACGGCGAACTCGCGGAACAGGCGCCCGACGATCCCGCCCATGAACAGCAGCGGGATGAAGACCGCCGTCAGCGACAGCGTCATCGAGAGGATCGTGAACCCCACCTGCGCGGCGCCGTCGAGGGCCGCCTGCAGCGGGCGCTTTCCCATCTCCAGGTGCCTGACGATGTTCTCCAGCATCACGATGGCATCGTCGACCACGAAGCCGACGGCGAGGGTCAGCGCCATCAGCGACAGGTTGTCGAGGCTGAAGTCGAGCGCGTACATCACGCCGAACGTGCCGACGATCGACATCGGCAGCGCCAGGCTGGGGATCACCGTGGCCGGGAGGTTCCGCAGGAACAGGAAGATGACGAGCACCACCAGCGACAGCGTCAACCCGAGCGTGAGCTTGACGTCGCGCACCGAGTTGCGGATTCCCGCCGAGCGGTCGTAGAAGATCTCGGCGTCGACCGCGGCCGGCATCTGCGCCCGCAGCACCGGCAGCATCTGCTTGACGGCCTCGGCCACCTCGACGGTGTTCGTGCCGGGCTGCTTCTGGATGGCGAGCGAGATGGAGCGTTCGTCGTTCATCCAGGCCGCGGTGCGGTTGTTCTGCACGTCGTCGGAGACCTTGCCGAGATCGCGCAGGCGCACCGGGGCCCCGTTGCGGTAGGTCACGACGAGGTCGCCGAATTCCTGCGCGCGCGACAGCTGCCCGTTCGCCTGCACCGTCCAGGCGCGGAACGGCCCCCACAGCACGCCGGTGGGCAGGTTCACGTTGGCCGACGCCACGGCGCTGGCCACCTCGTCGATGCCGATGCCGCGGTTGGCGAGTGCGCGCGGGTCGAGCTGGATGCGGGTGGCGTACTTCTGCGAGCCGAACACGTTTACCGCCGCCACGCCGTTGATCGTCGACATGCGCTGCGCCAGCACGGTCTCGGCGTACTCGTCGAGCTGCGACAGCGGCATCGTGCGGGAGACCACGTGCAGGTAGAGGATCGGCGAGTCCGCCGGGTTGGTCTTCTGCATCGATGGCGGGACGATGCCGTCGGGCAGGTTGCGCAGGGTCTTCGAGATCGCCGACTGCACGTCCTGCGCCGCGGCGTCGATCGAGCGGTCGAGCGTGAACTGCAGCGTGATCGAGGTGGCGCCGAGGGCGCTCGACGAGACCATGTTGTCGAGGCCGGCGATGGTGGTGAACTGCTTCTCGAGCGGGGTGGCGACCGCCGCCGCCATCGTCTCCGGGCTCGCCCCCGGCAGGCCCGCCGACACGGTGATCGTCGGGTAGTCCACGTTAGGCAGGTCGCTCACCGGGAGCCGCTGGTACGCCAGCGCCCCGAAGACCAGGATTCCCGCCATGACAAGCGTGGTCATCACCGGCCGCCGGATGAACAGCGCGGTGACGTTCATGGGGCCTGTCCCGGGCGATCGGCCCCCGAGGAATCCGCCGGCGCCCGCCGGATCTCCACCGCGGCCCCGGGCACCAGGCGCGACTGGCCGTCGGTGACCACCTGCTCCCCGGCTGCGACCCCCTTCGCGATGACGATCTGCCCTCCGACCTGCCGCTCGGTGACCACCGGACGCATCTCCGCCGTGTTCTTCGGCGTGACCACGAAGACGAACGCCCCGTCCTGCCCCACCTGCACGGCCGCCTCGGGCACCAGCAACGCCGATGGCTCGACGTACAACTCGACCTCGGTGGCGACGAACTGTCCGGGCCACAGACGACCGTCGGCATTCTCGAATCGCGCCTTCAGGGTCACCGTGCCAGTCGTGGTGTCGACGCCGTTGTCCACGAAGCTCAGCACGCCAGCCTCGGGCACCGCGTCGCCGCGCGGGGTCGCCCGCACGGTGATGGTTCCCTCCGACGCGTATCGCTGCACATTGGGGAGCTCCCGCTCGGGCACCGTGAACCGCACCAGGATCGGGTGGATCTGGTTGATCACGACGAGCGGCAGCGACGTCCCCGGTCGCACCAGGTTGCCCTGCCGCACCAGCAGGCTGCCGGTCTTCCCTGAAATCGGGGCGCGAATCGTGGCGTTGTCGAGGTTGAACTGCGCATTGGCGAGCGCGGCGCGGTCGGCCTCGACCACCTGTTTCTGCGCCGCGGCGTTGGCCGCCGCCTGGTCGGCCTGTGAGCGCGTCACGTAGTCCTTCTGCACCAGCGCCGCATACCGGTCGGCGTCCCGCTGCGCGTTCTCCGCCTGCGCCGCGTCGCGCGCCAGCACCGCCTTCGCCTGGTCGCGCGCAGAGACGAACGGACGCGGATCGATGGCGAACAGCACCTGTCCCGCCTTCACCTCGTCGCCCTCGCGGAAGCGCACGGCGTCGAGCACGCCGCCGACCTGCGACTGCACGGCGACGGATTGCATCGGCTCGACGACGCCATTCGCGGGGACGAGATACGGAGCCGGGGCACTCTCCACCATCGCCACCGTTACGGTCACGGGCGGCTTGGGCGCCGGTGTCGCCTGGCGACATGCGGCAGCCACCAGCGCGGCAGCCACCAGTGCGGCCGCGGGAAGCCCCCGCACGCGGACCGAACGATCACGGATCGGCATCTAGTGTCTCCGCGTCGAGTCCGCGGTGAGGGTCAGGTGCGGCTCGCCCCGGGTTCCCAGCACCCCCGCATCACGGGAGAGCTGCGCGAGGGCGAGATACCAGGTCCATCGCGACTGCACCACCTGCGCCCGGGCATCGGCGAGCACCGACTGCGCCGTCAGCAGGTCGAGAATGCTCCCGACCCCTTCGGCGTAGCGGCCGCCCGCGACCTCCTCGGACTGCGTCGCGCTGGCCAGGAGGTTCGCCGAGGTCGTGACGCGCTGCGTCGCAGTTTGCAGGGCGTAGTAGGAACTGAAGACCTGCGCCACGGCGAGGAGACGGGCCTGCTCGGCACGTGCTGCGGCGGCAGCCGCGTTCTCGCTCGCGGCGGTGACGTCGTATTCGCGCGACAACGGGCTGAAGAGCGGGACCGAAAGGCCGAAGGTGAGCGTATAGGTGTTCCCCTCGAGCGCCGCGTTGTTCGAGTAGTTGTGGCCCCCGCTCGCACCGATGGTGATGCTGGGCAGCGCCGCCGAGCGCGCCGCGCGAACCTGCGCCGCCCCCTGGCGAGCCAGCGCCCGCGCCGCCGCCACGTCGGGACGGTCTCGCTCCGCCCGGGCGATCAACGAATCCACGTTCTCGGCCAGCCGCTGGACCGGCGTCCGCCCGGAATCAGGCGCCACCTCGAACGGCGCATTCGCGTCGAAGCCGATCGCAAGCGCGAGCTGCGCCCGTGCCGCCTGCACGTTGCCATCCGCCGTCTGGAGTCCGAGTTCCGACTGCGCGAGGGCCGTCCGCGCCTGGAGGACGTCGGCGATCGTCGCCAATCCCACGTCATGGCGCCGCTCGGCCGCCGCCAGGTTCGCCTGCGCGGTGGCGACCGACTGGCGCGCTGCGTCCAGGAGGCCGCGACTCGCCTGGTAGGTGAAATAGGCGCCCTCGGCCTGAAGCACCACCGATTGCACCATCGCATTGTGCGACAGGTCGGCCGCATACAACCCCTGGCGCGCCACGTCGATGGCACCGCCGCGCGCGCCGAAGTCGAGGAGGACGTACTGGAGCTGCAGTGACGTCGAGATCGTGGTGCGATTGGTCGGAATGCGCGCCGGATTCTGCGAGATCGAACGCGACGGGCCACCGGACGCGACCGCATCGAGCGACGGAAGCCAGCGGCCCATGGCCGATCCGTACGAGGCCGCCGCCGCGCGCGCGATCGACCACGTCGCCCGCGTCTGTGGACTGTTGCCGAGTGCGAGGTCGACGATGTCGTCGAGTGAGAGCCGGGAGAGCCGCGACGAGACCTCCGCCGGGAGCGTCGCGCCGCGCACGGCGAGGTCTCGCTCACGCGTGCCGAAGGGTGCGCCGGCGCCATGTGCCGGAGACCACGGCGACGGCGGGGCCGCAGGCGCCGATCGGACCCCTCCGACGGACCCCGGCGGGGCGCAGGCCACGAGCAGCCACGCCGCGACACCGAGCGCGCGCCGCCACGGCGACCGACGGGCAGTCACGCCGCTCATGCCGGAGTGCTTCGCGCTCGTCGCTCGCGCGTCGGTCAGGTCTGGAAGCATGCCCCCGGAGATACGCCGGACGGACGCGCATCGTTCGAGCCGGCAACGACACGCGCCCCGACCGGGTGCAACTTGGCGGGGCGCCGCGCGTTGACTCGTGATCGCATAGCAGGGGAGGGACTCGAACCCTCGACCCCGGCATTATGAGTGCCGTGCTCTAACCAGCTGAGCTACCCTGCCGCACTGCTCCAAGGGGCGTAAAGTCTAACCGGGAAAGGGCGACAGGCATAGTCCCGACATCGAGTTACCCCGTCGTACGTCGCGCCGTCTCTTGAACGACGGGAGGCACCACGGGACCGGCTCGCATCCACGGATCCCACCGCGCTGCACGGTGCCGACTGCGCCACCCTTCCCAGACCGCGATGAGCGACGAATCCCATTTCACGGCGTCTCCCGAATCGAGGGAACAGGTCGACGCGCTCGTCGGGGCCTTTCTCGAGGAAAAAAGCAGGGAGCGCGAAGAGGAGCGGGCTCGACAGCGCCCGCGACGCGGACGACCAATCCTCACCGCGGTGCTCGTTGTGCTGTGCGGCGCCGCCTGGATCGCGCCGACCTTCCTGCCGCAGCACGAAACCGCGCCGAGTACCGCGCTCATGGCCCGCAGCGCGCGCATCACGCTGTACCTGGCATCGCTCGACGTTCGCGCCTTCCACGACTCGGCCGGGCGATTCCCCACCTCGCTCGACGAGGCGGGAGCCGACACCGCCGGCATCGCCTACACGCATTCCGCGGGCTCCGAGGAGTTCGCGCTGTCCACGCTCGTGAACGGCCAGCCGTTCATCTACCACGCGTCGACGTCGGACAGCGCGGTCATCGATACCGCACTCCGCATGCGGACCACGAACTGATGCGCGCCCGTCGTGGGTTCTCGCTGATCGAGCTCCTCACGGTGATGCTCATCATCGGCATCCTTGCGCGCATCGCCGTGCCGCACTACGCCGACATGAAGCGCCGGGCGACGGCTGCGGCCATCATGGGCGACGTGCACGCCATCCGGATTGCCGCATTCACGTACTATGCCGAGAGCGGCACGTTCCCAGGGAACACCGCCAAGGGCAGGATCCCGCCGGAACTGCTCCAGCACCTGCCCGCCAACTTCGAGTTCCGGCAGACCGACTACACCTACCAGTGGCACGTGTGGACGGTCAAGAGCGGCCCCAAGGGACACAAGACGACGGAAACGCTCGTCGGCGTCGCGGTGACGACGAAGGACCCGGCGCTGGCCGCGCAGCTGCTGAAGATGGCGGGCCCGGGCTTCGTCCCGGTGGCGACGAGCTCCAAGGTCACCTTCCTGCTCGGCAGCGATTCCTGACGGGGACGGCGGCACCGGCCGCCGCGCAGGCACACATACAGTCAGCCGTCCACCCGTCCATTCGCACCCATTCGCAGCCAGAAACGCAAAACCGGCCGACGCTTGGCGCCGGCCGGCTGCGATGGCGGGGGCGGGATTTGAACCCGCGACCTTCGGGTTATGAGCCCGACGAGCTACCAGGCTGCTCCACCCCGCGTCAGGAAGCGAAATTTACCCCCGCCGGAATTGAAGTCAACCGGCCGCGCGCGCTACCGGTGGACCTGACGTCGCAGGGAATCGGGATCGACGAAGCGATACAGCAGCTCGTGATCGCCGCGCACCATCCCGAGATCCTCGCGCGCAATGCGCTCCTGGGTGGCCGGATCCGACTGGATGCGCCGGCGGAGGTTCTCGAGCGAGTCGACGTCGCGCCGGAGCGAGTCGACGGCGCGTTGCAGCATCGCCTCGCGCGAATGCTGGCGCACGAGGTCCAGCGTGGAGAACTGCCCCCACTGGATGGCGAGCAGCACGGCAAACGCCGACAGGCCCCAGACCAGGATGCGGCGGCGCATCACGATACGCGACGGAGGACCCGCACCCAGTCTCCGGGGTGCGCCGCGCAGTCGTCCGGAGTGCCCCGCTCCCGGAGTCTCCGGGTGTCCGGGCCGTGACTACAGGCCATAGATGGCGCCGCCGGGATACTCTGCCACGTCGCCGAGCTGCTCCTCGATGCGCAGCAGCTGGTTGTACTTCGCCACCCGATCGCTGCGCGACGCGCTGCCCGTCTTGATCTGGCCCGCACCGGTGGCAACCGCCAGGTCGGCAATGAAGGTATCCTCGGTCTCGCCGCTGCGGTGCGAGATGATCGACAGGTACCCGGCGGAGCGCGCCATCTCGATGGCTTCCAGCGTCTCGGTCAGCGTGCCAATCTGGTTCACCTTGATGAGGATCGCGTTGGCGACGCCGTTCTCGATGCCGCGGGCCAATCGCTCGGTGTTGGTGACAAAGATGTCGTCGCCCACGAGTTGCACGCGGTCGCCCAGCTTCGACGTCATCAGTGCCCAGCCATCCCAGTCGTCCTCGGCCAGCCCGTCCTCGATGCTCACGATGGGATACTCGTCGAGCCACTTCGTGTACAGCTCCACCATGCCGGCCGCGTCGCGCTTCCCCGTCCCGCTCTTCTTGAACGTGTAGACGCCGTCCGCATACAGCTCCGACGCGGCGGGGTCCAGCGCCAGCGCCACCTCCTTGCCCGGCTGGAATCCCGCGGCCTCGATCGCCTCGATGATCACCTTGAGCGCCTCCTCGTCGTTCGCGAGGTTCGGCGCGAACCCCCCCTCGTCGCCGACGCCGGTGGCGAGCCCGCGCTTGATGAGGACCTTCTTGAGCGCGTGGAACACCTCGGCGCCCATGCGCAGGGCCTCGGAAAAGCGATCGACGCCCACGGGGACGATCATGAATTCCTGGAAGTCCACCGTGTTGGTCGCGTGCGCGCCGCCGTTGAGGATGTTCATCATCGGCACCGGCAGCGTGCGGGAGAGCGGGCTCCCGAGGTACCGGAACAGCGGCAGCTCGTGCTCGACCGCCGCCGCCCGCGCCACCGCCATCGACACGCCGAGGATCGCGTTGGCACCGAGGTTCCCCTTGTTCGGGGTGCCATCGAGGTCGATGAGCGTGTGATCGATCTCCATCTGCTCCGACGGGTCCATGCCGCGAACCGCCGGGGCGATGCTCTCGATCACGTGCTGCACGGCATCGCGGACGCCCTTTCCGCCATATCGCCCGGCGTCGCCGTCGCGCAGCTCCAGCGCCTCGTGCTCACCGGTCGAGGCGCCGCTCGGCACGGCGGCGCGTCCTGCCACGCCGCTGTCGAGAAAGACGTCGACCTCGATCGTGGGGTTGCCGCGACTGTCGAGGATCTCTCGGGCGGTGACATCCTGTATGGAAGACATGGCGGTCCGGGAAGGAGATGAACGCGGAGGTGACGCTGCCGGGGGCCTGACCGCACGCGACTGCGCGGCGGCGCCCCGGCATGAAACTAAGGAGATCCGTCGCGGTCCGCCCGTCTGTCGGGCGTTTGGCGGACGACCACCGCATGGCGTCCTTGCCGACCCCGCCACGCGCCGTCATCCCGCCGCGCGCCGATCTCCTTTCGCTATGCCGTTATCCCGCCGCGCCCGACCGCCCGGCCTCGACGGGCGGTCGCGTCGCCCTGGACCGCGTTACCTCGGGCGGGCTCTCCACACCGTACTCATCGTGCATCGCCTCGACCATGCGGCTGCGGCACAACGCGGAGATGCGCTCGCGGTCCTCGTATGTGGTGCCGAGCGTCGGGATCGGATCGAGGAAGTGCACGTCGACACGGCCGGACCGGATGCGCCATGATCCCCTGGGCTGCACGCGGATCGTGCCGTGGATGAGCGTCGGAACGATCTCGACCTGTGCCGCTGCTGCCAGCACGAACGGCCCCTTCTTGAACGGGCGCACGACGTAGCTCTCGCCCCGGGTCCCCTCGGGGAAGACAACCACCGACGCGCCATCCCGGATCCTCGTCGCCGCCAGCTCGTACGACTGGAACGCCGCCTTCCGGTTCTCGCGCTCGATCGGGATCATGCCGGCCGCGCGGGCCGCCGCGCCGAACAGCGGGATGCGGAAGACCTCCACCTTGCCGACGAACTTGTAGCGCGGCAGGAGCGCCGCGAGCGTAAAGACGTCGAACCAGCTGACGTGGTTGCTGACGAAGATGTGCGGCTCGCCGCCCTGCATCCGTTCCGGCCGGTGCACCACCAGGCGCACCCCGGCGGCGCGAAGGATGGCCCGCGCCCAGAGGCGGGGCGCCCACTCGAAGATGCTCCCCGCCCGATCGGTCACGCCGAAGAGCCCGGCCACGATCACCATCGGCCCCAGGATGGGCGTCAGGACAAGCAGCGTGAGGGCAACGAGGACGGTACGCATCAGCGCGAAAAGTGGTCGTAGCCCGTACCCGGGTCAACGCGCATGCCGTGCAGCGTGAACGACACGTCGGTCGCGCCCGCTTCGTTGACCTCGCCGATGGGAGTGAGTGGAATGCCGAACGCCAGCGCGAACGCGTCGATGTCGATCGGCCCGGGCGCCGTGAGCAGCAGCTCGTACTCCTCCCCGCTCACGACCGCGTCGAGCGGCGCGACATCTGTGGCGCACGGCAGGGCATCGAGCACCAGCGCGAGCGAGACTCCGCTGGCGGATGCGAGGTGGCGAGCCTCGGGAGCAAGCCCGTCGGAGATGTCGATCATGGCGTGCGCACCATGCTCCGCCAGCCAGCGTGCCTCGCGCAGCCGCGGCTGCGGGTGTGCGAACCGCTCGCGGATCGCGGGCGCGGGACGCTCGCCGTTCCGGAGCGCCGAGAGCGCGGCGCCGGGCGCTCCCAGCCGGCCGGTGACGTAGACCCTGTCACCGGCGGTGGCGCCCCTCCGGCGCACCGGCGCCACCGCATGACCGAGCACCGTCAGCGAGAGCGAGAGTCGCTCCCCCGCCGTGACGTCACCACCCACGATCGGGCACTGTGCGTCGCCGGCGGCGTCGCCCACGCCGTCACCGAGTTCGTCGACCCAGGCCGCCAGCTCGGGAGGAAGCGTGAGGGACAGCAGGACGCCGAGTGGAAGGGCGGCCATGGCGGCGAGGTCACTCAGCGCAGCGGCGGTGGCGCGGTAACCGATTTCGCGGGGGGTGAGCCATTCGCGGCGGAAGTGGACCGACTCGACGGAGGTGTCCACGCTCGCCACGAGCTGCGCACCCAGTGGAACGTCGAGCACGGCAGCGTCATCGCCGATGCCGGCAGCGCGGTCGCCCCAGCGGGCGACGAGGCGCCGGACCAGGTCGAACTCCCCACCGGGACCGAGCGCCGTGTGCGACGCCCGGCTCATGGCGCGTCGCCGACGCGCGGAAGCCGCGCGAGCACCGGCGGCGCCGGTGGGTGCCCGTCCAGGCGCCAGGCCGCGCCCAGGTGGGCGAGGACGTCGTCGAGGACGACGCCGCGCACCGGGCGGCCGGCGTTCGCGAGCTCGGCGGCGCGCCCATGGATCCAGGCCGCGACCGCGGCGCTGTGGAACGGGTCGCCGGTCTGCGCCAGCAGGGTCACGGCGATGCCCCCGAGCAGGTCACCGCTGCCCGCCGCCGCCAGTACCGGGGTGCCGGCCGCCGAGACCAGGCGGTCGCCGTTAGGCGCGGTGACGACGGTGGGAACGCCCTTGAGGAGCACCACCGCGCGCAGCGTGCGCGCCAGGTCGCGGGCCGCCTCGAATCGCGACGCGACCACGTCGTCGGGCGTAGTGTCGATGAGTCGCGCCAGCTCGCCGGCGTGCGGCGTGAGCAGCGCCGGCCGCCCTGCCAGCAGTCCGCCGAGCGTCACGAGGTCGCCGGAAAAGACGTTCAGGGCGTCGGCATCGAGCACCACCGGCCCCCGCCAGGTGCGCAGCAGCTGTTCCACCACGCCGCGCTCGACGGGACCGCGACCCAGGCCCGGCCCCGCCAGGACCGCATGCGCGTATCCCGTGACCTGCTGCTCGAGCATGGCGTCGGCGGCGGGCCACGTGGACGCCGTGGCCTCGATCACGGCGCCCTGCACCGCGGAGAGGCTCGCCTCATGCACGAGGAGGCGCACCATCCCGACCCCACTGCGCATCGCGGCGCGCGCCGCGAGCATCGGGGCACCGGCCATTCCCCGCCCCCCGCCGGCAATGACCACGCGCCGCCGAATCCCCTTGTGCGATTCGGCCCCGATGGGCGGCACCTGCGACGCCACCCAGCACTCGTCGACGAGCCGGGGCGCTCCGTCCTCGAGCTCGGCGCTGTCGCCGAGTCCGATGTCCACCACCACGATGGCGCCACAGCGTCCCCGCGCCACCACGTGCGCACGCTTGAGCGTACCGAAGGTGACCGTCAGGTCGGCGGTGACGCAGCGGATGGCGACGCCGGTGGTGGCATCGACCCCGGTGGGGACGTCCAGGGCGACGACCACGGCGCCGCCACGCCGCAGCGCCACGGCGCGGTCGACGGCGTCGCCGAGTGCCCCGTCGGGGACGCCGCGCGCGCCGGTGCCGAGGAGCGCGTCGACGACCACGGCTTCCCCGCCGTCCGGGACGCCTAACGACACGCCGGGCAGGGCCGCATCGCGGGCGGCGCGGGCGTCGGGGGTGCGGCTCTCGCCGTATTCCGCCACCCGCACCGGCACGCCGGCGGCAGTGAGGTGCCGGGCCACCACCCAGCCGTCGCCCCCGTTGTTGCCCGGGCCAGCGAGGATGGCGACACCGCGCGACAGGCGATCGCCGTACGACTCCCGGATTGCCGCGGCCGCGCCACGCCCCGCCGCCTCCATGAGGGCCCGCGAGGGCGTTCCCGCCGCGATCGCCGCCGCATCGCGCGCTGCCGCCTCCGCAGCGGTGACCACGCGCACCGTCATCGCCGCCTCATCCCGGCACCGTCACACCCGCCGCCGCTACTTGTGGGACTGTCCCAGTGCGCGACCGAAGCTGATCTCGCCGTTGTCGATGCGGATGTTGAACCCGCAATCGGGATTGCTGCAGACCCAGGCCTTGTACGTGATCGGCGCTCCATCCCGACCGTAGTCGCTCAGTGGCAGCAGCTCTCCGTTTCCGCACTTGCGGCAGTGTGGCAATTCCGTCGCCTGCACCACAGTTCCTCCAGTCGCCAGAACCGGCTCGCGTGGCGTCGCGTGGAGCGTCGCGTCCGACGTCAGGCCAGGTGCGCGGCGCTCCAGGGATACGACGTGCCGAAGGCGTCGTCGAACTCGTACACGTCGCAGAAGTCGTGGCGCCCGTCCGTGGGCTGTCTCATGAGGACGCCGGTGTCCACCAGCGCGAAGACGACGTCCCCGACATCCGCCGTGGACCGGACGCCCCAGTGTTCCAGCACCGGGCGGGCCATCACGCCGAAACGATCGAGCGCGAGGTCGCGCACGGCCAGCGCCAGCTCGCGTCCGTCCACGTGCCGGCGCTCGGGAAGCCGGGCCTGCAGGAATTCGAGCGAGGCCAGCACGAAGAGGTACGCGTGCTCGCTGAAGCGCGACTCGCGCAACCTCAGCTGTTCCATCAGTCCCTCGTCGAACGCCAGCGTCCCCACAACGCCCTCCTGCAGCGGGTTCAGCACCGTCGGTGGCCGGCCGGTGTGAACCGGACCACCCGTTCGGCAACAAGATGCGGACTCGATGGGGAGCGCACAACACCAACCCGGCCCGCGGGCTCACATTGTGCCGCACCACGTGATGGGCTTAGAATGGGCTAAGCTCGCTGCAAGACGCGCGCCGCCGGCGACGGGACCGCGCCTGCGGCGCGCCACCCTCCGCGGATGCGGCCCACGGGGAATGACGCGACGGTGCCTGACGAGACGCCGACTCCGCTGGTGCTGTTCGATGGCGTGTGCCCCCTCTGTCACGGGGCGGTGCGATGGATCCTCCGGCACGATCGCCGTCGCCACGTTCGCTTCGCCCCCCTCGATTCGCCGCTCTCGCGCCGGCTGCTCGCCGCGCACCCCGGCGCCGCCTCGGTCGATTCGGTAGTGCTGCTCACGCGATCCGGCGATGAACCGCCGCGCGCGCTGGTGCGTTCGGCGGCGATGATCGGCATCCTGCGCGAGTCCGGTGGGATGTGGCCGCTCGTCGCCCGGCTTGCCGCCCTCGTGCCGCGACCGGTCGCCGACTTCGCCTACGACGCGGTGGCACGGCGACGCGTGCGACTGTTCGGCCGCTACGACGCCTGTCCCCTGCCCCCGGCCGGGGAACGCGAGCGATTCCTCGGCGGGGACTGACCCGGCTCCGGCGCCTCCGGGGCTCCCAGGTCGTTCACCACACGCTCGACGAGCGCCACCGCCTCCACCAGGCAGGCACGCTCGGCGTTCGTCAGGCGGGCCAGCGGGCCCTCCAGCCGCTGCAGGCGCCTGGCACGTCCCTCGAGCAGCAGCCGCTTGCCCAGCGCGGTGGCGGTGACGCGCACGATGCGCCGGTCGTGCGGGTCGATCTCGCGCCGCAGGAGGCCCTGCGCCTCCAGCGCCCGGACCAGGCGCGTCATCGTGGGTGGCCGCACCTGCTCGGCGGCCGCCAGGGCGCCGAGCGTGACGGGCCCACCGAAGACGGCCACCGACAGGGCCGAGGCGCGCGGACCCGTCAGCCCGGTCCGCACGTCCTCGCGGCGCAGGCTCCGCAACAGGTGGATCGCGGCGCGGTGGAGGCCGCGTGCGACCTCCGCCGCCGGCGGCGTCGCGTCGCCTCCCCTTGCGCGTTTCCCGGGCATGACGCAATGTAGTTAGCAGTGCTAACTATCGGAAGCGGCCGCCCCGCGAACGTGGCCCGCTGCGCGCCATCACATCGACCGGAACCTGCCATGCCACCGCTCGCAGCTTCGCCACCCCTTCGCTCCATCGCGCAGATCGCGATCAACGTCCACGACACCAGCCGCGCCATCGGGTTCTATCGCGATCGCCTGGGCCTCCCCCTGCTGTTCGAGGCGCCGCCGAAGATGGCGTTCTTCGACTGCGGGGGAATCCGCCTGATGCTGTCGCCGCCCGACTCCGCGGCGTTTGACCACCCCTCGTCGGTCCTGTACTTCCGCGTCGACGACATCCGGCAGGCGCACGCCACGTTGCGCGCGGCCGGGGTGCACTTCATCGACGAACCGCACCTCGTGGCGCGGATGCCCGACCACGAACTCTGGATGACGTTCTTCCGCGACAGCGAGGGCAACACCCTCGCGCTGATGTCCGAAGTGCGGTCCTGACGGCGCGCGTCTCGGGCCCGCGCGCGGCCGGGGCTGTCAGACGCCCTGCGGCGCGACGGCGACCTGGACGTCGACGCCGTGCCGGACGCTCTCGGTCACGACGCAGAAGTCCTCGAACACCTCCAGGCAACGCGCCATGCGCGGGATGTCGGCCTTGTCCACGGAGGGAAGCAGCTGCAATCGGAGCGAGGCCACACGGAGTCGTCCGCGCGGGTTTCGCTGCACCGTGCCCTCAGCGCGAACCGAGAGGCCCTTCACGTCGACGCGCGCTTTCCGCAGGCAGAACAGCAGGCTGGAGCCGAGGCAGGCGGCGAGCGCCGATGCCAGGACGCGGGTCGGATTGGGCCCGCGCTGCTCACCGAGCGGCGCCGGCTCGTCGATCACGAATCCCTCGGCGCCGTCGAGCCCGGGATCGACACGGAACGCGAAGCCGTCGCCCAGGTCCAGCGTCACGGAGAACGTTCCCGCATGCGACTCGCGCGGCTCCGTGGTGGCGGTCGTCGGCTCGGTGAGCGTCGGCATCATGGGGCCTCCCAGGGGATCGATCGTGATGGCGTGCCGTCGAGCGTCGAAGCGCCGGCGCTCCGCCGGGGGGCGCGGCCCCCGGCGTCCTGTCCAAGGTCCGCCATGCCGGCGCACCCGGCTGTCGGGCGTTCGGGGAGAGGGCTGCGGGGAGAATGCCGACAGCGCGGGTCACGCGCCCCGCACCCGCGAGCGCGCGGAGGCCTGTTCCCGGTGACGGCGGCGGCGTATCGTTGCCGCGACCACGCCCCACACCCCATCCGCCCCAACTCCGCCGGAACCGACATGCCGAACAACCGACGCCAGTTCCTCGGCGGAGTCGCCGCCCTCGCCGCCGGCCGCGTCCTCCTGCCGGAATCGTTAGGTGCCGCGCCACTCCCCCGCCCGGCGACCGCGGCCTGGGACCTTTCCTGGCGGGAGCGCGTGTCCGGGTCCTGCCGCGCAGTGTTCGACTCGCCGCACCCGTCCGACGGGGAAGGCCTGTGGCGCGCCGCCGACTGGCGGCGCACGGTCCTCGAGGTCTACGGGCTCCCGGCGTCCGACGTCAGTGCGGTGCTCGTCCTTCGCCACGAGGCGATTCCGCTGGTGATGAACGACGACTTCTGGGCGCGCCACGAGATCAGCAAGAAGCAGAAGATCCACGATCCCATGACCGGGAAGGTCGTGTCGCGCAACCCGTTCGTCGGGGGCGCGGGCGTTCCCGCCGAGATGCGCCCGTTCACCATCGAGGGCTTCCTGGGCGACGGCGGCATCATCCTCGCCTGCAACTACGCGTTCGGCCTCATGGTGCAGATGGAGGCGAAGAAGGCGAAAGTGCCGTTTGCCCAGGCGCGCGCGCAGACCCTGCCCTACCTGCTTCCCGGCGTCATCCTGCAACCGTCGGGCTTCTTCGCGGTGCTCGAGGCCGAGCGCGCCGGGTGCCACTTCTTCCCGGCGTCGTGACCCGGCGCCTAACGTGACATCTCGACGACGTCCCAGTAGCTGGTGATCTGGCCCGCCTTGAAGCGCTTCAGCAGCGCCTGCACCGGGCACAGGAGCGTCGACGAACGCGGGCCCGGCATCGAGCCGCCGCGCATGCCGCCGAAGTTGAACACCGCGCGCACGAAGGTGCTGAGCGAGTCCAGCGGCAGGGTGCCGACGTTGGTGTAGTACCGCTGCCAGTCGTCCGCGCCCTGGAAGAGGTATTGCTCCACGTTCGACGTGTAGATGGCCGAGACGGTGGCGCGGTGGTCGCGCACGTACTGTCCCACGGCACGAATGGCCTTGGGCCCGGCGAAGTCCCCGACCAGCGGCACCACCAGGTTGCGGCTCATCAGGTCCTTGAGCACGCCGAAGCTCGCCTCCGTGGAAAGGTAGCCGCGATTCAGCCCGGCCTCGTCGGTGGCCACCATCAACTGCGCGTACGTCGGCATCCCGCGCATGCCGTATCCGCCGCGGCCGTTGCCGCTGCCGAACGAGTAGGTGATGTCCGGGCCCGCGAGGTAGAACGACGTGTATACGTACTCGATCCCGGCGAAGTCGTCGGCACCGAGCGTGAAGCCATGGACCTTGGTGAGGCGGTCCTTGATCGCCTGCAGGTTGCGCCAGTAGGCCGTGCTGTCGGCGGACGCCAGCGAGTAGGCCTGGAACAGCTCGTACGCTGTGGCCTTGGGGCCGAGCCCGGCCGGCCGCGGCCGCGAGAACAGCAGCGACAGGAACTCCGCCCTGTCCGACGACATCTCGATGAGCGCCTTGTACATCAGGTGCTGGAGCATCGCGCCACGGCGGATATCGACGATGAACGCGATCTTCGGGCGCATCGCCACGATGTACGTGAAGTTCTGGTCGGGGCCGACGCCCATGTAGACGCCTCCCGGCGCGCGCCCCTTCACCAGCTCCGGAATCACGTTCTGGTAGGTCGTCTCGTTCGACACGAAGTTGTCCGACCGGAAGAAGCCGGCCTCCTCGGACATCCCGGTGACCATCTGCCAGAACTGCTGGTCGGTGAGCCGCGCCGGGATCTCCTGGCCCGCAACGCGCGTCGCGACGGCGACGACGAGCATCGCCGCCATCGCCCCGGCACGGCGGGCACGTCCGGCGACCGGGAGCACGCTGTGGCGCCAGCGGCCGCGCTCCGGAGCGCTCCGGCGCGATTCGCGTATCACGTCGCTGCTCGGCGTGACGGTCATGGCGCCGAGCGCCATCCCATCAGCGCGCTGCGCAGCTGGTCCTTCCACGCCTCGTCGGCAACGAACAGCGAATCGGGGAAGCGCCGGTAGCTCACGATCTCGTCGAAGATGCCCTCGCTCTGGTAGTGATTCAGCCCCTCGCCAGCGATGTACTGCAGGCGCAGGTTCCGGTCGCGGTTGATCTGGGCGTCGCGGAGCCAGTCCTTCAGGTCCGCGCCGTTCCCGGAGTACGTGGAGAGCAGGTCGAGAAGCGAGGTGAAGCCGACCTCCGTCAGCGAGGCCACGACCGGCTCGTAGTCCGGGCGGGCGAGGCGCGCGTTCATCACGTTCACGTCGAACGGCGCGGGGTCGTTCGTGCCCACGAGCACGATGTCGTAGCCCTTGCCGTTGATGTTGTTCGCCCAGATCGTGCCGTTCGGGAAGACCTCCAGGAACGTGGCGATCTGGCTCTTCACGGCGTCGGCGTTGCTCTCGTACAGCGGGACCCATTGGCTCACCACGCCGCCGGGGTTCAGGTGCGCCCGCACGTTCTCGAAGTACTCACGCGTGTAGAGGGACGCCGCCCCCTTCACCCACGGATGGATGGGATCCGAGGTGATGATGTCGAACTTCTCGCGCGTCGTCAGCACGTAGCTGCGCGCGTCGTCGTAGACCATCTGCGTGCGCGGATCGTGCAGGACGTCGTGGTTCTCGCGCTTGAAGTACTCGCCCATGACGCGAGGGATCAGCGGCTCGATCTCGCAGATCACGAGCCGCTTGAGCTCCGGGTAGTTCACGAAGGAGCCGGCGGTCACGCCCGCACCGAAGCCGACGACGAGCACCGACTGCGGGTCGCGGTCCAGCAGCGCCGGGAGGTGCCCGAGCATGCGCTGGAGCCGCATGTCCTGCGGCAGGCTGGACGCCTCGACCTTGCCGGCGACGTGGAACTGCGTCGCACCACTGCTGCGCAATCGCGTCACCGCAATGGACGAGTTCATGCCCTCGCCCACGTACAGGATGTCGACCTGGTCGAGCCACGTGACCATGTAGCGACCGTACGCCACCAGCAGGCCCGGCACGTCGGGCACCCGGGTCGTCACCGCGAGCCCGAGCACCACCGCGACGCCGGCCGAGAGGAGCGCTCCCAGGCCGCCCGCCGGCGCCGCCGCAGCGTCAGCGGCGCGACGTCGCGCGGGGACGAACTGCGTGGCGAACATCGCCAGCGCGGACCCCGCCGACAGCAGGACGAGGACCTGCTGCGCTGTTCGCGTCCCCACGTCGGGAATCAGCACCAGACTGAACGCGAGCGCACCCACGATGGCGCCGATGGTATTGGCCGCGTAGACCCGCGAGACGAGGCGCGCGGAATCTTCGCCCGGACGCGCCACCGCAGCCAGCGCCAGCGGGAAGCTCGCCCCCCACAGGAACGACGCCGGCAGCACGACCCACATCGTTCTCGTCAGGTCGAGGTGCATCGTGAGCCACGGACTCGGCGCCAGCGCGGGGTTGATCGGCCAGTACGGCAGGACACTGGCGACCATGAACGCTGCCCACGCCACGGTCAGCGTCTGCAGAAGCTGCGCCCATCCCAGGGCGAGGCGCGGGTTGGTGCTGCGGCGCGCGAGCCACGCCCCACCAGCGCTGCCGATGCCTAGCCCGGTCAGGAAGACCGCGAGGATCATCGAGAAGGTGTAGACCGTACCGCCTAGCATCAGAGCCAGCAGTCGCGTCCAGACGACCTCGGCGCCCAGTGCCGCGGCGCCCGAAACACCGATGGTGAGGTAGACCGCCCACGAGCCCTTCACCGGCGCGAGGACAGGCGGGGGCGCATCGGCATCGGCCCCCGGGTCACCGCCCGGAGCACGCTGTGACAGTCCCCAGGCGATCAACGCAATGCTCGCGTTGAGCGCGGCCGCGGTGATCGTCGCGAACCCGACATTGTGCTCGCGCAGCAGGTAGAACCCCGCCAGCACGCCGCCCAGCACCGCGCCGACGGTGTTGCCACCGTACAGCAGGCCCATCCACGAAACGCCGCGCGGATTGACCTCGATCCATCGCGAGACGGCCGGCAGGGTGGCGCCCATGAGAATCGTCGGCGGCAGCAGGCAGATCGCGCAGACAATCCCCCGCAGGAGGATGCCGAGGAATCCGTGCCCGACAACCGAGGTGTAGACGTGCGAGACGAGCGGGACGAGCAGCAGCTCGAGCAGTCCGACGACGCCGATGCCGATTTCCAGCAGGGCGTAGATGCGAAGCGGGTGGTGGCGACGGGAGACGAAGCGCGGCAGCGCGAGACTCCCGATGCACATGCCGCCCATGAACGTCGCCAGCAGGACGCCGATCGAGACGGCGGTCGAGCCGATGACCATGCCGAGGAGCTGGAACCAGATGACCTCGTAGATCAGCGCGCAGAGACCGCTGCCGACGAACAGGGCCAGGAGGAGCGGGAGGTACCGTCGCGCGGCGAGCGGCGTCGCGGATGATTCCGATGCTGATGCAGACATTCGCGAGCGCAACTCCCAGGGCATTGTGGTCGGGAACGTGCCGGCGCGGCGCGAGGCAACATGACGGCCGGCAGGAAGGCTGTCCAGCAGTACGCTCGGAGGGCCCCGACCGCTCGTGGCCGGGAGATCACCGCCTACCGCCGGCTTCGCCGAAGTTCATATTGTGTTCGCTGGCATCCGGAAAGTTCCTCGGGGCGTCGCGACACGGCGCCCGACCCCGGAGGGCGTCATCCGCATCCGAATCCACGGCCCCAACCCATCGCGTCGTCCGGTTTTCCGGACGATCCTGCTCCTGCTCCTCGCCACCTCCGCGCAGGCACAGGGTGGGCGCGCCCGCGAGACGTCGCTGCTCATCACGGACGTGTCGCTCGTCGACGGCACCGGGGCACCGATGCGGTCGCACGCGAGCGTACTGGTGCGTGGCGGGCGCATCGCCGCGGTCGACACCGCCGGAGCGCCCACGCCGATGGCGGACCTTGTCATCAACGGACAGGGCCTGTACGCCATCCCCGGGCTGATCGACGGCCACGTGCACATCGGCACGCGACCGTGGGAAGCCGAGGTCGACCAGCTGCGGCGCGCACTGCAGGGGGGCGTGACGTCGGTGATGGACATGGCCGGCGACACCCGGTCGACCGGCGCCCTCGCGCGCGCGGTGCTTGTCGGCGACGTGGAGGGCCCATCCATCTATTATGTCGCGCTGGTGGCAGGGCCGGCGTTCTTCGCTGATCCGCGCGCCATCGGCGCCTCCCGCGGCTACACCGCCGGGACGGCCCCGTGGATGCAGTCGATCACCAGTCACAGCGACATCACCCGGGCGATCGCGATCGCCAAGGGAACCGGCGCGATAGCAATCAAGGCCTACGCCGACCTCGACGCCGCCACGGTGCGGCAAGTCGCCACGGCGGCCCACGCGCTGGGACTCAAGGTCGTCGCCCACGCGACGACGTTTCCGGCGCGCCCGGGGGAGCTCGTCGCCGCTGGCGTGGACGTGCTCGCCCACACCCCGTACCTGGTGTGGGAAGGCAGCCCTCCCACGAGCGACTTTCCGAGCCGGGCTCACGGCGACTTCCTGCACGTTCCTGCTGGTGGGCCCGTGATCGGCCGGCTGCTCGACGCCATGCGGGACGCCCACGTCGCCCTGAACCCGACGCTCTGGGTTTTCGCGGAGTCCGCCCCATCGGACTCGCTGGCCGCCGTGCGCACGCCGTGGATGGACACCGTGACCCACCGCGCCTCCGATGATGGCGTCCTCATCATGGCTGGCACCGATGGCCTGTTCGGCATCCAGCGTGACCCGCTGCCGACGCTGCACCGCGAGCTCGAGCTGCTCGTGACCCAGGCCGGACTCACGCCGCTGCAGGCGATCTCCGCAGGCACCGGCAACGTGGCACGGGCGATGGGATTCGACGGCGAGCGCGGCACGATCGAACCCGGCAAGTGGGCGGATGTCGTCCTGCTCGACGCGAACCCCCTTGAGAACATCCGGAACACGCGCCGCATTCGCTACGTGATCAAGTCCGGTCAGATCGTACGCGGGCCGTGATCGATCGGCGCCTCCGGCCTGGCGGCCTGCGCGCGTACCACATCCCGACTCCGAACGCGATGGAGCGGTCAACTCAGGAGCCTCTCATGCGACGTACCCTTCCCCGCTGGCAGTTCGCACTGGTCCTGTGCGTGGCGTCCGCCGGCGTCGCGCTTGCGCAGCCCGGTGCGCGCCCGGTGCCGGCCGACCCTGCCGCCGCCACCGCGCCGCGAGGCGCAAAGGTGCTGGGACTCGCCGACGTCGGCGAATGGAAGCGCATCACCGGCGCTGCGATCTCGCCCGACGGCAAGTGGATGACGTACACGTACCAGCCGAACGACGGCGACGCCACGCTCTTCGTGAAGCAGCTCGACGGCGCCAAGGTGTACGAGACGTCCACCGGCGCGGCAGGCGGGGGCGGGCGTGGCGGGTTTGGCGGCGGTGGTGGTGGCGCGCAGTTCTCGGACGATTCGCGATGGGTAGTCTACACGGTGAATCCGCCGACACCCCCGGCGGGACGCGGCGGGCGCAATGGTGGCGGTGCGCGCGGGGGCGGTGGGGCCCCCGCCGGCGGCCGTGGTGCGGCGCAGGGAGCGGGGGGCCGGGGAAACGCCCCGCAGCGCCACCTCGAGCTGCTCGACCTCGCCAGCGGCGCGAAGTTCGAGGCGCCTAACGCCGCGAGCTTCCGGTTCGCCAAGGGGGCCAAATGGCTCGCCATCAAGCTGAACAAGCCGGTCCCCGACACGTCGTATCGCGGAAGCGACCTGCTGCTGCGCGACCTCGCCACCGGGAGCACCCGCAACATCGGCAACGTCGACGAGTTCGACTTCGACGACGCCGGGCGGCTGCTCGCCTACACCGTCGACGCCACCGACAGGCTGGGCAACGGCATCTACGTGCTCGACATGGCGTCCGGCACCACCCGCGCCCTCAGCAGCGACACCGCGCACTACGCGCAGCTCAGCTGGAGCGACTCGTCCACGAACCTCGCGGTCCTGCGGGGACTCAAGCCGCGCGACAGCCGCGAACGGGTCAACGCGGTCCTGGCGTGGCGCAACGTCGACGCAACGACGCCGGCCGCGGTGAGCTACGACCCGGCGCAGGATCCGGCGTTCCCGCCGGGCATGGTGGTGAGCGAGTACGCGGCGCCTCGCTGGAGCGCCGACGGCGCGCACCTGTATCTCGGCATCCGGGAGCAGGAGGCGGAGCCGCCGCGCAGCACCGAGCCCGAGGCGAACGTCGACGTCTGGCACTGGAAGGATCCCGAGCCGCAGTCGGTGCAGATGCTGCGCGTCAACCAGGATCGGCGCGCCACGTTCCTTTCCGTGCTCGACCTGAATTCCAGGAAGTTCACGCAGCTCGCCGACAGCGCGATGCGTACGGTCTCCTACACGCCCGAGGGCTCGTGGGGAGTGGGCCGCCTGGACGAACCGTACCGGATCGAGAACTCCTGGGGGTGGAGCAACGCCGACTACTACCGCGTGAACCTGGCCACCGGCGCGCGCACGCTGATCGAGAAGAACCTCATGCGGGCGATGGGGACATCACCGGACTCGAAGTGGTTTCTCTATCTCCGCGACAAACATGTGCACGCGTTCAACCTGGAGACCGCGCAGAACCTCGTCATCGACGCCACGGCGGGGCGCTCGTTCGTGGATGAGGACGACGACCACGCCGCGGAGAAGCCCGTGTACGGGGTGGCGGGGTGGGCGAAGGACGGGCAGTCGGTGCTGCTGTACCACAAGTACGACGTCTGGCAGCTGCCGCTGACGGCGAATGGCAAGGCGGTGAACCTGACGCGGGGCGTCGGCGACGCCCAGCAGATCCAGTTCCGCGTGGTGCACCTCGAGGGCGGCGGTGGGCGCGGGGGCCGGGGCGGCGGCTTTGGCGGCGGGGGCGGCGGGGCCGGGGCCAGCATCGACCTCACCCAGCCCCAGCTGCTCTCGGCCTACGGGGAATGGACCAAGAAGTCCGGCTACTACACGCTGCCCCCGGGCCAGGCCCCCACGCCCCTGCTCTACGCCGACAAGCAGATCGGGGGCGTCACCAAGGCCGACAGCGCCGACCGGGTGATCTTCACCGAGCAGACCTTCCAGGAATTCCCGGACTACTGGGTGAGCGACACCAGGTTCTCGGCGCCGAAGAAGGTGACCGACGCCAATCCTCAGCTGGCGGAGTATGCGTGGGGGAGCAAGGTGCTGATCGACTACACGAACTCGAAGGGGAAGCGGCTGCAGGCGACGCTGACCTTGCCGGCGGGCTACGAGCCGGGGAAGAAGTACCCGATGCTGGTCTACTTCTACGAGATCATGTCGAACACGCACCACACGTTCTCGATGCCGGTGTACGATGACCGGCCGCACATGTCGGAGTATGCGAGCGACGGGTACCTGGTGCTGCAGCCCGACGTGGTCTACGAGATCGGGAAGCCGGGGACCTCGGCGGTGGACTGCGTGACGAGCGCGGTGAAGAAGGTGATTGCGCTGGGCTACGCCGACCCCAAGCACATCGGCCTCCAGGGCCACTCCTGGGGCGGATATGAATCCTCGTTCATCGTCACCCAGACCGACATGTTCGCGGCCGTCGTCACCGGTGCGCCGCTCACCGACCTGGTGTCCATGTACAACATCCTCTACAAGCAGAGCGGCACGGTGAACGGCGGCATCCTGGAGATGAGCCAGGGGCGCATGGGCGTGAACGTGACACCCACGACGAACCCGCGGCTGTACGAGGACCAGTCGCCGATCTATCACGTGCAGAACATCCGGACGCCGTTCATGATCCTGCAGGGGACGGCCGACGGCGCCGTGGACTGGAACCAGGGGCTGGAGTTCTACAACGCCGCGCGTCGGGCGGGCAAGCAGGTCATTCTCCTCTCGTATCCCGGCGAGCCGCACCACCTGGCGAAGAAGGAGAACCAGAAGGACTTCCAGATCCGCATGAAGGAATTCTTCGATCACTACCTCAAGGGCACGCCTGCACCGCCGTGGATGACCGACGGCGTGCCCCAGGTGCACAAGGGCGAGCAGGTGCCCTGAGCCGCCCGCCCTCGCCACACAGGCCACTGCCGCGGCGGGCGCCGGAATCACCCCGGCGTCCGCCCCCTCCTGGAAGGGTCCATGCCCATCTGGAATCCTGAGGTCGAGACCCTGCCTCGCGACACCATGCGCGCGTGGCAGCTGTCGCGGCTCCGGAACGTCGTCGCCCACGTCACGGGCCGGGTGCCGTTCTACCGCGAGCGGCTTGGCGACGCCGGCATCACCGCGGACAGCCTCGCATCGCTCGACGACCTGCAGCGCATCCCGTTCACGGTGAAGGAGGACCTGCGCGACCACTATCCCTTCGGGCTGGTGGCCACGCCCCGGGAAGACGTGGCGCGCATCCACGCCTCGTCAGGCACGACGGGGAAGCCGACGATCAGCGCGTATTCACGGGCCGACCTCGCGCTGTGGGCGGAGGTGATGGCCCGTGCGCTGTCGATGGCAGGGGTGACCAGCGACGACATCATCCACAACGCCTACGGGTACGGGCTGTTCACCGGTGGGCTCGGCGTGCACGCCGGCGCCGAGCGGATCGGCGCCACCGTGGTGCCAATGTCCGGCGGCTTCACGAAGCGGCAGGTCATGCTGCTGGAGGATTTCGGCGCCACCGTGCTCACCTGCACACCCTCCTACGCCCTCGTGATCGCCGAGGAGGCCGCCGAGCAGGGCATCGACATCGCGAGCCGGCTCCGGCTGCGCGTCGGGGTCTTCGGCGCCGAGCCCTGGACCGAGAAGATGCGCGACGACCTCGAGTCCGCGCTCCACATTCGCGCGCTCAACATCTACGGCCTGACCGAGATCATCGGCCCCGGTGTCTCACAGGAGTGCGAATACGCCCGGGGCATGCACGTCTTCGAGGACGTCTTCCTGCCGGAGGTCATCGACCCCGACACCGGCGAGGTCCTTCCCGACGGCGTGGAAGGTGAGCTCGTGCTCACCACGCTCACGCGCGAGGCGATGCCGCTGCTCCGCTACCGGACGCGCGACCGGACACGGCTGATGCGCGAGCCGTGCGCGTGCGGGCGCACCCTGGTGCGCATGGATCGCATCATGGGCCGTACCGACGACATGCTGATCATTCGCGGGGTCAACGTCTTCCCCCAGCTGATCGAGCGGACGCTCCTGTCGGTCGAGGACATCGAGCCGCAGTACCAGATCATCGTCGATCGAGGCCGGCACGAACTGGACACGGTGGAGATCCAGGTCGAAGCCTCGGCGCACCTCTTCCAGCCGGTCGATACGGCGCGCCTCGACGCCTTGCGTGAACGCGTCGAGAGGGCGCTCGCCGAAGCCCTCGGCGTCTCGCTCGTGGTACGCCTCACGGCGCCGCGCACCGTGCCGCGCTCCGAGGGGAAGGCGCGGCGCGTGATCGACCGGAGGGACATCGGGCGGACCGGGTCCCGCTAGACATCCCTTCGCACAGCGCGCCGTCGTGCGCCATGGCGCGACGCCGGTGGTGGGAGGTGCCGCCGCCGCGCGGGGCGTTCCATGATCCGGGGCATTCCATATTCGCGGCGTTCCTGCGAAGCTACGCCGTCGCCCTCTGGAGGCTTCCCGATGCACCCCGCCCGTCCGTATCGTCGCCTGGCCGCCGTCGCGGCCCTGACGATCCTCTCTTCGTTCCCGGCACGCGCGCAGCGCGCGGCCGCGACCGCGGCTTCCACCAGGACGCCGGCGACTGCCGTCGCCGCGCGCCCGCTCAAGGTGCTCGGCCTGGCCGACGTCGCCGAGTGGAAACGCATCACCGGCACCGCGATCTCGCCCGACGGCAAGTGGATGACGTACACGTACCAGCCGAACGAAGGCGACGGCACGCTCTACGTGAAGCAGCTGGACGGGGCGACGGTCTACTCGGGCTCCACCGGCGCCGCCGCAAGCGGCGGGCGCGGCGGCGGTGGCGGCGGGCGCGCAGTTTTCCGACGACTCCCGGTGGCTCGCCTACACCGCGAACGCCCCGACGCCTCCCGCGGGGCGAGGTGGAGCGGGACCTGGTGGACGCGGCGGCGCGCAGGGCGGCGGTCGCGGTAACGCCCCGCAGCGCCACCTCGAGGTTGTCGACCTCGCCTCCGGCAGCCGCTTCGAGGTGCCGAACGTGGCGAGTTTCCAGTTCGCCAAGGGCGCGAAGTGGCTCGCCATCCGCCTCAACCGCGCCGGCAACGACACGTCGCGCAACAGCGGTGACCTGCTGGTACGCGACCTCGCCACCGGGAACACCCGCAACATCGGCAACGTGAGCCAGTACGACTTCGACGACGGCGGGCGATTGCTCGCGTATCTCGTCGACGCCACCGACAACCTGGGCAACGGCGTCTACGTGGCGGACCTGGCCAGCGGCGAGACCCGCGTGCTCGACGCCTCGCCGATGGACTACGACCAGCTCTCCTGGAGCGACTCCGGTGCGAACCTCGTTGCGCTGCGCGGCCACAAGGAGCGGACGAAAAAGCAGCGCGACAACGTGCTGCTGGCGTGGAGCGAGGCGGGATCAGCAGCCACGCGCGCGCTGAGCTACGACCCGGCGCAGGATCCGGCCTTCCCCACGGGCATGGTGGTGAGCGAGTACGCGGCGCCGCGCTGGAGCGCCGACGGCGCGCACCTCTTTCTCGGCGTGAAGGAGCAGGAAGACGAGCCGCCTCGCAGCACGGAGCCGCAGGCCAACGTCGACGTCTGGCACTGGAAGGACCCCGAGCCCCAGTCGGTGCAGATGGTGCGCCTGGCGCAGGAGCGCCGGTCCACGCTGCCGGCGGTCCTGGATGTCGCGTCCCGGAAGCTGCTGATGCTTGGCGACAGCGGCATGCGCACGGTCACGCCGACGGAGAACGCCCGATGGGGCATCGGCCGCGATGACGGGCCGTATCGCGGTGAGGTGGCGTGGGGCGGCAGCCACGGCGACTACTATCGCGTCGACCTGGCGACGGGCGCGCGCACGCTCATCGCGAAGAAGCTCACGCGCACGATGGGGACGTCGCCCGACTCGAAGTGGTTCCTCTACCTCAAGGACGGCCACGTCTTCGCCTACAACCTGGACGAGAATCGCACGCTGCAGGTCGACGCGTCCGCCGGCCGGAGCTTCGTCGACGCCGACGATGATCATCCGTACGAGCGACCCGTCTACGGGGTGGCGGGGTGGGCGAAGGACGGGCAGTCGGTGCTGCTGTACCACAAGTACGACGTCTGGCAGCTGCCGCTGACGGCGAATGGCAAGGCGGTGAACCTGACGCGGGGCGTCGGCGACGCCCAGCAGATCCAGTTCCGGCTGGTGCACCTCGAGGGCGGCGGTGGGCGCGGGGGCCGGGGCGGCGGCTTTGGCGGCGGGGGCGGCGGGGCCGGGGCCAGCATCGACCTCACCCAGCCCCAGCTGCTCTCGGCCTACGGGGAATGGACCAAGAAGTCCGGCTACTGCACGCTGCCCCCGGGCCAGGCCCCCACGCCCCTGCTCTACGCCGACAAGCAGATCGGGGGCGTCACCAAGGCCGACAGCGCCGACCGGGTGATCTTCACCGAGCAGACCTTCCAGGAATTCCCGGACTACTGGGTGAGCGACACCACGTTCTCGGCGCCGAAGAAGGTGACCGACGCCAATCCGCAGCTGGCGGAGTATGCGTGGGGGAGCAAGGTGCTGATCGACTACACGAACTCGAAGGGGAAGCGGCTGCAGGCGACGCTGACCTTGCCGGCGGGCTACGAGCCGGGGAAGAAGTACCCGATGCTCGTCTACTTCTACGAGATCATGTCGAACACGCACCACACGTTCTCGATGCCGGTGTACGATGACCGGCCGCACATGTCGGAGTATGCGAGCGACGGGTACCTGGTGCTGCAGCCCGACGTGGTCTACGAGATCGGGAAGCCGGGGACCTCGGCGGTGGACTGCGTGACGAGCGCGGTGAAGAAGGTGATTGCGCTGGGCTACGCCGACCCCAAGCACATCGGCCTCCAGGGCCACTCCTGGGGCGGCTACCAGTCCTCCTACATCGTGACGCAAACGGACATCTTCGCCGCGGTTGTGACGGGCGCCCCGCCGACGAACCTCATCAGCTTCTATGATGAGCTGTACAAGAGCACCGGCACCGTGCAGCAGGGCATCATGGAGTTGGGCCAGGTGCGCATGGGTGACAACGTCACGCCGTGGACCGCGCACGACCTGTACGAGGAACAGTCCCCGGTCTACAACGTGCGAAAGATCAAGACGCCGTTCATGATCCTGCAGGGAACGGCCGACGGTGCGGTGGACTGGGACCAGGGGCTGGAGTTCTACAACGCCGCGCGGCGGAACGGCAAGCAGGTGATCTTCCTCTCGTATCCCGACGAGCCGCATCACCTGGCGAAGAAGGAGAACCAGAAGGACTTCCAGATCCGGATGAAGCAGTTCTTCGACCACTACCTCAAGGGGACACCGGCGCCGCACTGGATGACCGACGGCGTGCCCCAGGTACACAAGGGCGAGCCGATTCGTTAGGCCCGGCCCGGTCCCGGTGGGCGACGAGGCGCCGCGCGGATGCGCGGCGCCTCGTCCTTGTTGCAGAGGTATCCCGACGCGCCCACCTGGCTCAGGGCCGCGTCACGCCGAAGTCCCACGGATGGCGCTGGAGATACTGCAGGTCATCCTCATCCACGCGAATCATGTAGAGCGCATGCGCACCGAAGCCGACGAGGCGGACCTTGTCGGGCACGCGGACCTGGAAGAGCAGCGTCCCCGCGGGTGTCAGGACGTCGTAGCTGGTTCCCTTCACGCCGGCGGACCCCAGGCGTGCCACCCAGAGCTGGCCGTTAGGGGCGATGCGCAGCGCGCCCTGCGCGAACGGGGGCTTCACGTCCGGCCAGTCGGTGGGGTCGTCCATCTGCAGGTTCGGTACCTTCGTCCCGCTGGGCGCCCCCGACGATGCGATCGCCTCGCTCATCGCCTTGCGTGCGACCTCGCGCGCCCGCGCGTTGGCCTTCCGGACTTCCTCCTTGTCCTTCTCGGTAACCTTCACCGGAACGTACGGCACCCTGGCCGACGCCGACGTCGTCCCGTTCGCCGCGATCACGTCCAGGGCGTAGTTCCTGCCGCGAAGCACCACGAGGCGGTCGTCGGGAAGGAGCCCCCACTCGTCGACGACGGGAAACGCGGGCGTCCCCATCTTCACCGAGGCGGGCGACCCACTGCTGCCCTGCCCGATCTCCATCTTCGGCGCCACCGTGTGCACGTACGCGAGCGTGTCGGCCTTCTTCGACGTGATGTCGAAGCGGATGATCGCCGCCGAGTCGGCGAACGTCGGCTTGCCGCCGGCGAGCGTGAAGTTGAGCCCCTGGTACAGCAGGCGGCCCCGGCTGTCGACGCCGCGCACGGATGTCGGACCGATCGGCAGGCCACCGGAGAGCGACAGCAGCGAGATCGTCGTGCCCGGCTTGGCATCGGGGCCGATCACGAGGAAGCGGGCATTCATGACGTCGTACAGCAGCGTGGTGTCGGCCCGCCCGGCAATGAGCTGGAACGGCATGCGATACTCGCCGGGGCCGGACCCCTCGCGTCCCACGGCCTGCGCGGAACCGAATGCCTTGTCGACGACCTCGACCAGCTTGTCCTGCACGTCGAGCACGAGCAGCCGCCCGTCGCTCAGCTCGCGGACCATCGACACTCCCGTGAAGGGCTCCGCGAACTCGGCCGATGCCTTGCCGAGGGTTCGCATGGGCACGCCCTGCGCTCCGAGTGCGGTGGTGCCCATGAGACCTGACAGCATGAGGGACGACAGGACCAGGCGACGTGCGGTTGGATGCTTCATGCTCGCGACTCCCGCTCTTGTGTTCGATGGCACTTCGTCCAAGAGTACGGAATGGGGGCGGCCGTGGTGTCGGGAAGTCCCCGTCGCGTCGACAGCGCGGCCCGGCCTCGGGGTGGCCCCGGGGAGGGCCGCCCCACGCTTTCGTCTTCGATCCCCA
This sequence comes from uncultured Gemmatimonadaceae bacterium, assembly GCA_963761075.1. Lineage (GTDB taxonomy): Bacteria > Gemmatimonadota > Gemmatimonadetes > Gemmatimonadales > Gemmatimonadaceae > CAVXFN01. Next base: position 2,018,861 of record CAVXFN010000004.1, on the reverse strand, counting down.
GGCTCGCATGTCCCGATTTCTCGACTCGATACGCTCCCTTTTTGCCGGAGAGCATGCGCCGGAGTCCGCGGGTGCGGACGCGCCGGTCCCCACCGGCACCTCACCGGATCCCCTCCACCTGGCGGCGTGCGCGCTGCTCCTCGAGATCGCCTATGCCGACGGCGAGTTCACGCAGCCGGAGCGCGCCCACCTCGAGAGCGTGCTCGAGCGCCACTTCGCGCTCCCGGGCGAGGCCGGCCGCCGCCTCATCGAGCTGGCCGACGAGGAGCGTCGCCGGTCGATCGATCACTACCACTTCACGTCGATCCTGCGCGACCGCTACGACGTGGGACAGAAGATGGTGCTGGCGGAGGTGATGTGGGGACTGGTGCTGGCGGACGGACAGATCGCAGAGCGCGAGCAGTACCTCACCCGCAAGATCGCGAACCTGCTCGATCTCGAGCCGGGCTACCTCTCCTCGGCGAAGCACGCCGCCGAGAAGAAGGCCTCCGGCGGACGCCCGCCAACCGGAGGCTGAGCGGGGCCCTCACTCGGCCCGGAGCGCGGACACGGGATCGACACCGCTCGCGCGTCGCGCGGGCACGAGCGACGCCGCCACCGCCACCGCGAGCAGGAGGAGCGCGACCCCCACGAGCGTCAGCGGATCGCCGGGACCAACCTGCACGAGGAGTGACCGCAGGAGTCGCGTCAGCGCCAGGGCGCCGGCGGTGCCGATCGCCAGTCCGAGCAGCGATGTACGCAGCCCCTCGCGCAGCACCAGGGTGACCACCTGGCCGGGTTGTGCACCCAGGGCCATCCGGAGTCCCATCTCGAAGCGGCGCAGCGCGACGCCGTGCGCGACAATGCCGTAGAGGCCGATCGCCGCCAGAAGGAGCGCGACGGCCGCGAAACCAGCGAGCAGCCGGGTGGTGAATCGACGCGACGCTTCCGAGGCCGCGACGACAGCGTCCATCGTCTGCACGCGGCCGACGGAGGCCGCGGGTTCCAGTCGATGGACGAGGTCCCTCATCGCGCCGGCGACGGCCGCGGGCTCGCCGCGCGTCCGCACCACGAGGTTCATCATCGACTCGGTGAAGTACGCGCTCTTTCCCGCCTGCGCGTGCGGGAAGTACATCGTCGGTGGCACATCCGAGAGTGCTCCCGTCGAGCGCACGTCAGCGACGACCCCGACGACGGTCGCCCACGGCGCCGATTTGGAGAGCATGCGGATCGTCCCGCCAATGGCGCTCTTTCCGGGCCAGTACTTCCTCGCCATCGTCTCGTTGACGACCGCCACCAGAGGCGCATCCTCGCGATCGCCGTCGGTGAAGACGCGTCCACCCTTCAGCGGGATGCGCATCGCCTCGAAGTACCCGGGGGTGACCTGCTGTGGCATCGCCGAGGGGGCGAGGGCGACGGTGGTCATCGGGGCGCCGTCGATCAGGATGGACCAGATGCTGTTCCCGTCGGCAATCGGGAGGTCGGCCACAGCCCCCGCGGCCACAACGCCCGGCAGCTCGCGCGCGTGCATCAGGAGGTCGGTGTAGTATCGCGCGGCGCGCACCCCCTGGTACTCCCGGTCGGGCGGCGCAACCTGCATGGAGAGCACACGCGCCGTCTGGAACCCGAGGTCGATTGCGCCCAGCTTCTGCAACGAGCGCAGCATGAGGCCGGCGCCGGCGAGCATGATCACCGCCAGCGCCACCTCGGCGACGACAAGCGCGCGGCGGAGTCGCCCGAGGCCGCGCCCGGGAGCGGCGGCCGTCCTGCCACCCTCCCGCAGCGTCCCGGCCGCGACGTCGCGGGAGCCGCGCACCGCCGGGATGAGCCCGAAGAGAAACCCGGTGACGATCGTCGCGCCCACGGTGAACAGGAGCACCGCGCCGTCGATGCGCACCAGGTCGAGCCGTGGCACCTCCGGCGGTGCGAGCCAGCGTAGCAACCGGACCCCGACGACCGCGAGCCCGAGTCCCGCAACTCCGCCACCCACGGCCAGCAGCATGCTCTCGGTGAGCGCCTGCCGGACGACGCGCACGCGTGAGGCGCCCATCGCCGTCCGGATGGCGAGTTCCTTCCGGCGGGACTCACCGCGCGCCAACAGCAGGTTGGCGACGTTCGCGCACGCAATGAGCAGCACGAATGCCACGGAGCCGGCGAGGGAGTACAGCCACGGTCGGGTGGCGCCGAGCAGCGCATCCCCGACCGGCGCCACGTCCGCGCGGAGCGGCTTGTCCGCGGAGTAGGTCTCGGGGTAGTCGCGCTGGAAGTGCTCGTCCAGCGTGCGAAGTTCCGTAAGGGCCTGCTGAAGCGTCGCGCCCGGCGCCAGCCTTCCCACCATCGTGAGGTAGTGGTTGTTGCGGGTCCAGAGCGAGTCGTAGTTGAGGCGCAGGGTCACGAACACGCCGATGCCGGGCGACGGATAGTCGAAGTGCGGTGGCAGCACGCCGACGACGGGATGCGGCAAGCCGTTGAGCACCACGTCGCGCCCGATGATGCCCGAGTCGGAGCCGAAGCGGCTCTGCCAGAGCCCATAGCTCAGGATCACGACCGTCGCCGCTTGCGGCCGGTCCTCATCCGGCGTGAATGCGCGGCCCAGGAACATCGGCACGCCGAGGACGCGAAAGAACCCGTCGGTGACGCGCAGCCCGGACACGCGCTCGGGCTCGGCGTTCCCGCCGCTCAGATTCTCCGAGACGCCGGAATATGCGGCGAGGGTCTCGAGGCTCCTCGTCCCCTTGCGGTAGTCGTCGAATTCCGGCTCCGAGACCATGGAGTACGGTGCCTGGTGGGCAATGCGAACGATGCGCGCCGGGTCGGCGTACGGCAGGGGCGCGAGCATCACGCCGTGCACCACCGAGTAGATGGCGGCGTTGGCGCCGATGCCAAGGGCGAGCGTCGCGAGGACGACGACGGAGAAGACGGGGCTGCGCAACAGGGTGCGCGCGGCGATGCGGATGTCCAGCAGGATTGACGAGAGCATCCAGTCCTTCCGGTGGGAGTGGACCAGCACGGGCGACTCGCGGTGCGCGTGTCGCTGCGCGCCGTGGCGGCGGAGCCGGCGGCGCCATCCGTCGAGGTGCAGGACGGGGGCCTGACGCGCGGTGTCGAGCAGGGTCCGCCCCCACGCGGACGCCAGGGGCGTCCAGCCCCCCTCGCGTCGGGCCGTCGCCAGGCGGTCGCGAAAGAACTCGGCGACGGCGTCGCCGAACTCCTCGCGGAAGTCGGCCGGATAGAGCCGCAGGAGCGCGCGGAACGCGTGCTCGGACGCAGATCGCGGACGGTGGCGCTCATACTCGGGCATCGGACTCAGCGCGCGGCCGGCAGGGGGAGCAGCCGGGCGTCCTCGGCGAGGCGCACCAGGTCACGCAACCGCGCCGCCTCGGCGGACACGACGCGGCGCCCGAACGCCGTGAGGCGGTAGTAGCGCCGGCGCTCGTCGTCGAGGCCGGCCACTGGCCGGCGCGCCGATTCCTCGAGCAGGCCGCTGTCGGCCAGCCGCCGGATCGTGCGATACAGCGAGCCCGCCTCGAGCCGGACGCGCTCGTCCGTGTGGCGGGCGACGTCCTGCATCACGCCGTAGCCGTGGCGTTCACCACGCGCCAGCATGAGCAGGACGAGGAAGTCGATCGACTTGAGGGGCAGCAGGTCGCCCGGCTCGGGCGTGCGCGATGGCGTCATGCGGGAGGTGGCTGATGCGACTGACGGCGACGGCTTGATATAGGCGTTCTGCCTATATGCAGACTGACAGCATGGGAGGCGAAAGGGTTTGCCGCGCCGGCCAGCGGGCCGGGTTCGCGCGGGAGAGCGCGACAAGGCCGGGGAGTAGCTGCCGCGCCCGCGCGGGGACATCGAGCGCCCGGACGCCGCGTGCAGCGACGCCCAGTGCCCGGACGCCGAGTGCCGGGACACGGCGTTCAGGGCTTGCCCGCGTGCACGCCTTCCGTGCAGGATGCGGGCGACCGGAATACGGAGTACGCGCTTGGCTCGACCGACTACCCGCATGGCACGATGTGCACTCTGGGCCCTCGCGCTCGCATTGCCGGTCGCGGGGCGCGCCCAGGCGTCGGGAATCCCGGAGGGAAAGTGGCGATTCGTCGCCGCACCGAACGCGGGCTATCACCTGCTGGGACCGGTGCGCATCTCGCTCACCGCGGCCCTCGGCATCGGCAATGCCCCGCTCAGCGAGCCCGGCGCCAACAGCGCGTACGTGCTCGCGTTTGCGGAGCCCGGATGGCGCGCGGGGCGGCTCTCGCTGGGATATGCACACTGGTACCGGCTCAAGGGCGCGCTGATCTGGCGGGCAACGATGCTGCAGTTCTGGGATGGCGCGCCGCACCGGCGGTACGCGGGCGGCGAGCTGCAGTGGGTCATCTCGGTGCTGCCGCTGGGGGTGCGCTTCGGCGCGTACAAGCCGACCGACAGCGACCGCGGACCCCGGCGGCTCCTGTGGCTGGCCGACATGAGCGTGATGTACTAGCCGCGGCCCGGCCGAACCGCCCCACCCTTCCCACCTCTCACACGTGTCTCCTGCCAGGAAGCGGAAAAAGGCCACCCCGGTGGAGCCGCGCGGCCTCGATGCCCGCCGGCTGGCGTCGGTCGAGCCGCCGGCCGCGGTGGCGCGGCTCGGCCAGCGCATCCAGGGGGACGGTGGCGCCGTCCTCGCGACCTACCGCGACCCGTTAGGCAGCCACTGGCAGGTGCTGGCGGCGCTGCCGATCGACCGGGTGGAACCCACCCCGTACCAGCGCGACCTCTCCGCGCCGCACGTGGAACGCCTCGCCAAGGCAATCGACAGCCTCGACCGCTACCTGGATCCGGTGACGGCGGTCCCGGCCGGCGACGGCAAGTACTGGACGCCCAACGGCAATCACCGCCTGGGCGCCATGCGCCAGCTCGGGGCGCGGTCGATCGTCGCGCTGGTCGTGCCGGAGGCCGAGGTCGCGCATCGCATCCTGCAGCTCAACACCGAAAAGGCGCACAACCTGCGCGAGCGCGCGCTGGAGGTGAGTCGACTGGCCGAAGCACTGGCGGCGCTCGACGACCGCCCGGAGCGCGAGTTCGCCACCGAGTTCGAGGAAGCCGCGCTCGTCACGCTCGGCCTCTGCTACCAGCAGAACGGCCGCTTCTCCGGCGGCGCGTATCACAGCGTGCTCAAGCGATGCGACAGGTTCCTCGCCTCACGTCTGTCGCGCGCACTCGAGACGCGTCGGGCACGCGCGGCGAAACTGCTGGAGCTCAACGAGCGGGTGAACGCGGCGGTTGCGGCCCTCAAGGCGCGCGGCTTCGAGAGTCCGTACCTCAAGGCCTTCGTCGTGGCGCGCATCAATCCGCTGCGCTTCCAGCGGCGCGGCAGTCCCGACTTCGACGAGACCCTGGACAAGATGCTCGGCAGCGCCGGCCGCTTCGACGCTGCGAAGATCAAGGTGGACCAGGTGGCGCGCTCCGGCGGGCCGCCGGAGGAGTGAGGAGACCCGGAATGAGCGAGCAGGAGTGGCGCATGCCGCAGGTCGGCCAGCGGGCGAGCCGCAGTGCGACGTTCACCCCCGAGCATGTCGCGCTGTACTCGCAGATCAGCGGTGACCGGAACCCGCTGCACTACGACGCGGCGTTCACCGCGGCGACGCGCTTCGGCCGTCTCCTGGTGCAGGGGGGACTGACCACCGGCCTGCTCCACGCGCTGGTGGCGATGGACCTGCCGGGCCCCGGCACGGTCTTCCTGAGCCAGGACTGGCGCTTCACCGCGCCGGTGTACATCGGCGACACGGTCACCGCGCACGTGGAGGTGGTCCACGTCCATCCCACCAAGCCGGTGACACGCCTCGCGGTGCGGGTGGTCAACGACAACGGCGTGGCCGTGCTCGAGGGCGAAGCCTGGTGCTACACGGCGCGTCCCGCGAATGACGGGACGGCAGCGCCCGCGACCTAACGATCGGGGGCGGGCGCCATCGCGACCGTGGAGCCGCCCAGCCGGGTCAGGCTCCGCTGCGCCGAGGCCAGCTCCACCAGGAAGATGTCGGCGGCCTTCCAGCGATCGACGTAGCTGGCGTAGGCCTTGCGCGCCGTCACCGTGTCGCCCATTGCCTCTGCGGCGCGCGCCACGCGCAGCGTGCCACGCATCCATTCGTCCTGCGCCGGGGCGCCGAAATACCATCCGTCCGCCAGGTGGCGGGCCGCCGCCATGGCGGCGTCGAGCTGCCCGGCCTGCAGGTTCGCGTCCGAGGTCACCGCCAGGTGCCAGGGCTCGAGGTCGGCCGGTGCACTGGGATCGTCCACCGCCACCAGGGCGTCCGTGGCATTCTTCTCCGCCAGTCGAACGTAGCCTGTCAGCAGCCGCTCGGCCCATTGGTCGCGGGCGCTGCCCGGCGCGACGATCGCCGACAGCTGGCGCAGCACCTCGCGCGCACCGTTGATGCGTCCGATCCGGGCCATGAGCTGGCCGAGCTCGAAACGGGACACTGCGTCGACGGTGCTGTCGTTCATCAACCCGACGGCCTCGTCGATGAGCTCCGACGCGTGGGTGCGGCCGCCGATGGCGACGAAGGCGTTCGCCTCGAGCAGGATGCTCGCGAAGACCGCCCGCGCCGGACCGGTGCGGCGCGCCAGCTGCGTCGCGAGCTGCAGCTCCGGCAGGGCATCGCCGTACCGTCCCTGGTACATGCGCACATACGCGATGTCGTGATGTGCGGCGGCGCTGTCAGCGGCGTCACCCGTCGCAAAGAGCCGCTCGAAAACGCCCTCGGCATCGGCGAGCTTCCCGGCTCGCGCAAGCGCCAGCCCCCAGCGCGCGATCACGTCGGGATCGGACAGCAGCGCCGAGTCACTGTGCTGCACCCTGGTGAACGCCGCCAGGGCCTTGTTCACCTCACCGCGATCGAGATAGCAGGTGGCAAGCCCGAGATGCGCCGGCGCGTAGCTGCTGTCGAAGGCCAGCGCATGGGTGAACGCCGGCATCCCCTCGTCGCAGTTCCGCGCCGCCACGAACGCGGCGCCCAGGCGAGACCAGTTCTCGCGGGAATCCTCGAGGCGCGTCAGCTCGCCGGCGAGCTTTGCCGCATCGGCGAAGCGCCCCTCCTGCATGGCCGCGACCTGTCGCGCCCGGATCGAGTCGGTCGTCGTGAGCCGTTCCGCGTGCGCGAGTGCCTTGCGGATCCAGTGCTCGCCGTCGGACGGCGCCGCCGCGTCACTGGCCGCCACCGAGGCCAGCGCCAGGGCCGCGAGCGCGAACGTCGAGTCGTACTTGAGCGCGTGCTGCCAGTAGACGCGGGCCTCATCGTCGCGCCCCAGCGCGGAGGCACGCTCGCCCGCGGCGTACGCCGCCAGTGCGTCGAGCGACCCGCTCGCCACCTGTCGCAGTGGGCGGCTCGAGGCCTTTACCGACGACGCCGGCTCGCCAAGCGCCAGGCGCACGCGCTGCACCAGGCGGTCCATGCCGGCGATGAGCGAGTCGCGCGAATTGACGGGCACCTTTTCCGTGCCGAGGACGCGGTCGGCCCGCGGATCGATGAGCCGCGCCGAGAGTTCGTAGGCGTTGTCGAGCCGCGCCACGCGCAGCGCAACCACGCGTCCCACGCTGTCGCGTCGCGCGTAGTCGCGCGCACTGGCTTCCTCGAGGTGAAACGCGGTGTCCGGCTGACCCTTGTGGCGCAGCGCCGTGCGCAGCCGCGAACGCGGGACGAGCGAGACGTGCCGCGATTGCTGGAGGCTCACCGTCGCCGCCACGTCCAGGGCGCCGTCGAAGGCCGAGTCTCCTGTCAGGTTCTGCACGTCGGTCAGCAGGACGGTGCTTCCGGCCTCGATCGTGGCCGCGTTCGCCCCGGTCACCTTCGGCAGCAGGACCGCCGCGGCGATCACCACAACAAGGCCGACGCCGGCAAGGAGGGCGGTGCGACGCGGGACACGCGGCACCGGGAGCCGCATCGCCGGAACGCGCGGGACCGGGAGCCGCATCGCCGGTACGCGCGGGACCGACAGCCGCATTTTCGGAACTCGGAGCGCGGGACCGCGACGCTCGCGTTTCTCCCGCTTCCGGCGCGGGCGGTCCTGCACCGGCTCGGGAGGAGCGATAAGCGCGTCGACCGCCTTCTGGAGCGCCTCGCGACGGTTCGGCGCGATGACATCGTAGACGCGCCGTCGGTTCGCCTCGCTGCTGAACGTGTACGCGCCGGTGGGGATCGCCGGCGGCTGGAGGATGGTACGTGCGAGCAACTCGTCGGACGCATACCGGAATGCGTGGGTCGTGAGACCGGTGATGGCCTGCAGGTTCCTGGCCGTTGCCGCGCCGTCGAGCACCGCAGCCGCTTCGACCGTGGTGCGCGCGTCCGGCGAGAGTTGCGCCAGGCCGGAGAGGGTCACCTCACCGCGCGGCAGCCGCTTGCTCGACGCACCCTTCATTCCCTCGGGCGCAAAGGCGCGACGCAGTTTGCGGAATTCGTCGGTCAGCTGGCGCCCCTCGGCGGTCTCCACGCGATGGGCAAACGCCTCGTACTGGACGGAGGCGTCCACGAGCTTTCCCGCGCCGACGAGAAGCCCGATGTGGCGCGACGCGGAGCGCTCATCCACCGGATCGAGCGCACACCAGCGTTGCGCCGCCTCGACGGCACCCTTCCAGTCACCCTTGCGCTCACGCTCCGCGACGAGCCACTCGAGCACGCGCACCGCAGACGGACGCAGTCGATGGCGCTCCGCATGGATCCACTCCGTCCACGTGGCACCTCCCACGGACTCGAGTCCCAGGAGGAAATCGCCGTGCCAGAGTTCCGCTGCGTCCTCCCAGCGCTCGTAGCGCACGGCCTCCTCGAAGTCGACGACGTCGAGACGCACCGCACCTTCGACGAGCATCAAGGTTTCCGTGTCCGCCAGGATTCCGTCGGGAATGACCGAGCGAAGCTCGACGAGCGCCTGTCGCAACGACTGCTTCGCGCGCAACTCCTCACGATCACCCCACAGCAGCGACGCGACGTGCGCGCGTGCAACAGCTTTCGGTGAACGACGAGCGAGAATCGCGAGCAACGCCAGCACCTTTCGCCGCCCCGGGAGGAGCGGTGTGGAATCATCACAAAATGTGATAGTGCCGAGGGCGCGAAGTGAGAGCATTCTCTGGCGCAAACCTTTGCTGACGTTCCGTTTGACGACCTATATGACGATCGAACCACGGAGGGGGTCAGAAGTTCACCTGATTCTCTGCCCGATGCTAGGGTCGGATTCCGGGAAATTTCCCAAGCCGCCGGCGAGCAGACTCAGCCATAAGGGACTAGTGCAGTCGGCTCTCGGCTGGTAGTCTCGTCGCGCCCAATTCACCCCAATTCACCCCCTGTCCCCCCGCAAAGAGCCTCACAGGAGCCCCACAATGAGCCACGGCCTCCAGATCGTCCTTCGCCTGGTGCACATCGTCCTCGGCGCCTACTGGGTGGGCTCGGTCTTCTTCCTGGCGATGTTCCTCGAACCAAGCATCCGCGCCGCGGGACCGGACGGCGGGAAGGTCATGCTCCAGATCTTCAACAGGGGATTCCTCAAGTTCGTCCCGTTCATGGCGGTGCTGACTGTCGTGGCCGGGATCTGGCTGCTCTACATCTGGTCGAACGGCTTCGACCCGTCGCAAATGGGCTCGCCGATGGGGATCGTCCTCAGCACCGGCGGCGCGTTCGGCATCATTGCCCTCGCGGTCGGGGCCGGCGTGATGGCGCCGACGGGCAATCGCATGTGGAAGATCGCCCTCCGCATGCCCGCGGTGACCGAGGACGCCGAGCGGACCGCGCTCACCGCCGACATGGGACGCCTGCGTCCGCGGATGGCCGTGGCCGGCCGGATCGTCGCCGTCCTGCTGCTTGTCGCGATCTGCTGCATGGCCGTGGCGCGGTACGTCTAGGAATCACCGCCCCTCATCCCGACCTCCCTCTCGAGCGCCCGATGCCGTTCGACATGAGTCTCGTCCAGCGAGGTGCGCGCCTCCGCCGCACCCCATTCTTCGACGCCACGCAACGATGGGGGGCGCGGGGATACACGGTCTACAACCACATGCTCTTCCCCATCTGCTTCGACGACCTCGAAGCAGAGTACTGGCACCTTGTCAACCACGTGACGCTCTGGGACGTCGCCGTCGAGCGACAAGTCGAGATCACCGGCCGTGACGCCTTCGCGTTCACGAACATGCTCACCCCGCGCGACCTCAGCCGGTGCGCGGTTGGCCAGGGCAAGTACGTCGCGATCACCGGCCCGGCGGGCGAGGTCATCAACGATCCCGTGCTGCTGCGACTCGGTGAGAACCACTTCTGGCTGGCGCTTGCCGACAGCGACGTGCTGCTGTGGGCGCGCGGGGTCGCGCTGCGCGCGGGACTCAGCGTGCAGATCGTCGAGCCCGACGTCTCCCCGCTGCAGATCCAGGGACCGAATGCCAAGGCAGTCGTGCGCGCGCTCTTCGGAGAGCGCGTGCTCGCACTCAAGTACTACTGGTTTCTCGAGACGTCGCTCGACGGGATCCCCGTCATCGTGACCCGCACCGGTTGGTCCGGCGAGGTGGGCTACGAGGTGTACCTGCGCGATGGAAGCCGGGGAGACGATCTGTGGGAGCGGATCATGGCTGCCGGCAAGCCACACGACATCCGGCCCACAGGGCCGTCGGACATCCGCCGCATCGAGGCCGGCATCCTGAACTGGGGCGCCGACATCACGCTCGAGGACAACCTCTACGAGGTCGGACTCGGCTGGCTCGTAGACGAGGGCAAGTCGACGGATTACGTCGGGAAGGACGCGCTCCGGCGGATCCACGAAGCGGGCGTCTCCCGAAAGCTCGTCGGGGTGGAGATCGATGGCGCGCCCGTGGACTTCAACGTCTCGAAGTGGCCGGTGCTGCGCGATGGCGTGACCGTCGGCCGGGTGACCTCGGCAATCTGGTCGCCGCGCTTCGAGCGAAACCTCGCGTATGCGATGGTCCCGATCGCACATGCCGACATCGGTTCCTCCTTCGCCGTGCGCCTGCCCGACGGCAGCGAACGCGGCGCAACGGTGGTGCAGAAGCCCTTCCACGATCCGTCCAAGGCAATTCCCAAAGGCTAGGCTCGCGACCGGGCGCGCGGCCGGGCGCGCGGCCGGGCGAGCGGCCGGGCGAGCGGCCGGGCGAGCGGGCGACGAGCGGGCGCGCCGAGCCGTCATCGCGGGCGCACGACGACACGTGAGGTCATTCCCGCGGGGCGACCGGGGACCCTGACCACGCTCGATCGGTCCTGACATATTTCCGTCCATGTCAATCGCCCGAAACGTCTTCCTGAGCGCGTCACGCAATCGCTGGCTCGCGGAACGCTTCATGCGCCGTCCGTTCGCTCGTCGAGCGGTCAAGCGCTTCATGCCCGGTGAGGAACTGGGTGACGCGCTCGTCGCCGCGCGCACACTCGCCGGGAGCCACGTCGGCTCCATCGTCACCCGGCTTGGCGAGACGCTCACCGGGGAGTCGGCTGCGGAGGGCGTGCGCGACCACTATCTCGACGCATTCGACCGCATCAAGGCCGAGGGCCTCCCGACCGTCGTGTCGGTGAAGCCGACGCAGCTCGGACTCGACCTTTCATTCGATGGATGCGTGCATAACGTCGAGGCGCTGGCAGCGAAGGCGGCGGCAACCGGAAGCCAGCTCTGGATCGACATGGAGGACTCGAGCTACGTCGACCGGACGCTCGCCCTCTATCGCCGCGTGCGCGAGCACGATGCACCGGTCGGAATCTGCCTGCAGGCGTACCTCAGGCGCACGCCCAACGACCTCGCCGCCCTGCTTCCGATGCAACCGTGGATTCGCCTCGTGAAGGGAGCGTATGCCGAGCCCCCTCACGTGGCGTTTCCCGCCAAGAAGGACGTGGACCTTCAGTTCGTCTCGCTCGCGGACAAGCTGCTGGGCGCAGCCGCGAAAGGCGAGGCGTTCCCGGTATTCGGGACACACGACTTGAGCATCGTGCGCCACGTCGTCCAGCACGCCGAGCAGCTGTCGGTACCGAAGGGAGGCTACGAGATCCACATGCTCTATGGCATCCGGTCGGCCGACCAGGTCGCGTTGGCGGCCGACGGGCGGGCCGTGCGCTGCCTCATCAGCTACGGCGCGCAGTGGTTCCCGTGGTACATGCGGCGCCTGGCGGAACGGCCGGCCAACGTCTGGTTCGTGGTGCGGAGTGCGATCGCGCGCTGACCGGCCTCGTGTGGGAGTCCGTTCCGAGCCGACGGTGCACCCCGCCTCGGCATGGCGCCGAGACCCCCGGCGCAACATCGTCCCACGAACCGCGAGCGACCGCTGATGTCCGCTGAACCCACACGCGCGAGATGAGCATGAGCACTGCCCAGTCACTGCTGCCCGAGTTCGACCTCGAGATGGCCACCACGCGGCGCGTCCTGGAACGCGTACCGGGCGATCGCGGGACGTGGAAGCCACACCCGAAGTCCTTCGCGATGGGGCACCTCGCGCAGCTCGTCGCACGCATGCCGGGATGGATCACGGGCGCCCTGCGGGAGGACTCCCTCAACCTCTCCGGCTTCGTGGGCTACAGCTACGAGCCGACCGAGGCGCTACTCGCGGAATTCGACAGGAACGTGCGCGAGGCGCGCGCGGCGCTCGAGTCGGCGACCGACTCCAGCTTCGCGGAGCCGTGGTCGCTCAGGAACGGCGACCGGGTGCTCTTCACGATGCCGCGCGGGGCCGTCATCCGGCAGAACATGAGTCACCTGATCCATCATCGCGGGCAGTTGAGCGTATACCTGCGAATGAACGACGTGCCGGTACCGTCGATCTACGGGCCGACGGCCGACGAGCCGTGGTCGGGGTAGCGGTCGTCCGGCGACGGGGCCGTGGCGGCCAGGCCGCGCGGCCGCTTGGCGGGCACCACGCGCCGTCCGAGCGCCCGTTCGCGCGGGTGACTTGCGTCCGGGAGCCGATGGGCGAGCTTGGAGTGGAACGAGGCCCCGTCGCGCTGGCGGCGGAGGCGACCGGCCGGACCCGACCATGATGTGGGCTGGCGGTCCTTCCACCCCGGTGCCTGCAACAGCACTCTCGTGTCATGCGAGGAGAGCACGATGACCAGGCGGAACGGCATCCTGTGGGTGCTCGCCATGTGCTGCATCCCGCTTTCGGGATGCGCCAAGGTCGGCCAGGCAACCGAGACGATCGAGCTGCAACACGGTCTTTCCGAGCGCTACCCCGGAACGAAGGTCGAGGTGTCGTGGGTCAACGGCCTGCGGCACCTGCAGGTCTCCATGGACGGGCCGGCGTTCCGTGAGCTTGGCGACTCCACCTATCGGCCGACGGCGGACTCGATCGCGCGGCTGGCGCTGGGCTACTTTCCGCCCAGTCGCGACATCGACTCGATCACGGTCTCATTCGTCGTGGAAAGCAGCGGGGCGCTCGTCCGGACAACGCTGACGGTTGGCACGACGTTCGCCGCCACCGCCCTGCGATAACGGCGCTGGGTCCGGCGCGAGGGGGCGCGAGAGGGCGCGGGGGGGCGCGCGGGGGCGCGGCGCGCCGGGGCCGCCTTGCGGTAGCGCGCACCGGAGCCGCGGCGCACCTTCCAGCGCAGCGCGGGCGTGCCGCCGTGCGTTTCATTGCGTGAGCGCACGCATTGCCGTCCACGGCGACCGGCACGGTGGACGGGGTGCCGGCACTCCAGCGACGTGACGCCGCACCTCCCCTCAGCCTTGGTGGCTCACCCATGAAGAAGCTCGTTGCCACACTGCTCATCGCCCTGGCGGCGTGCTCTCCCAGCCAGGCCCCGAATCCCGACGCCGCTCGTTGGGCCCAGGAGGCACAGAACGTCACGATCATTCGCGACGACTGGGGCATCGCGCACGTGTACGGCAAGAGCGACGCGGACGCCGTCTTCGGCGCGATGTACGCGCAGGCCGAGGACGACTTCAATCGCGTCGAGACGAACTACCTCAACTCGATGGGGCGACTGGCCGAGGCCGAGGGCGAGGGGAGGATCTACCAGGACCTCCGGATGAAGCTGTTCATCGATCCCGACAGCATGAAGGCGCTCTACGGCCAGAGCCCTGAGTGGCTGCAGGCGCTCATGAACTCGTTCGCGGACGGGCTCAACTATTACCTGTACAAGCATCCCGAGGTGAAGCCGCGCGTCATCACGCACTTCGAGCCGTGGATGGCCCTCACGTTCAGCGAGGGGAGCATCGGCGGCGACATCGAGCGAGTGAACCTCCGTCAGCTGGAGGCCTTCTACGGCGGGCCGACGCCGCAGCAGGTCTCGGTTGTCGAGCCCACGACGCCTCCTGAGCCGACCGGGTCGAACGGCATCGCGATCGCCCCGGCCAACACGGCCGACCACCACGCGCTGCTGTACATCAATCCTCACACGTCGTTCTTCTTCCGCTCGGAGCTGCAGATGGTGAGCGACTCCGGCCTGAATGCCTATGGGGCGTCGACGTGGGGGCAGTTCTTCATCTACCAGGGCTTCAACGACCACATCGGGTGGATGCACACGTCGAGCGGCGTCGACAACATCGACGAATACGCCGAGACGGTGCAGAAGAAGGAAGATGGCTCGTGGACGTACAAGTACGGCACGGACCAGCGTCCGGTCGCGTCGCAGCAGATCACGGTACCGTACAAGACCGACACCGGCATGGCGTCGAAGGTCTTCACCGTGTACCGGACACAGCACGGCCCGATTGTCCGCGAAGCCGACGGGAAGTGGATCGCGATCCGCCTGATGCAGGAGCCGATGCATGCGCTGGAGCAGTCGTACCTGCGCACGAAGGCGACCGACCTGAAGTCGTACCTGCAGAGCATGGAGCTGCACACGAACTCGTCCAACAACACGATCCTCGCCGACAAGGACGGGGACATCGCGTACTACCACTCCAACTTCATCCCCAAGCGCGACCCGAAGTTCGACTGGACGCGGCCGGTGGACGGCAGCAACCCGGCGACCGACTGGAATGGCGTCCTTTCCGTCGACGAGACGCCGAAGGCGGTGAATCCCGCGAGCGGCTTCGTCTACAACTCGAACAACTGGCCGTGGTCCGCGGCGGGACCGGACAGCCCGAAGCGCACCGATTTCCCGGCGTACGTCGAGACCGGCAGCACCGAGTCGCCGCGCGGGCTGCACGCGCTGCGGGTGCTCCCCGGCCGAAAGGACTTCACGATGGAGTCACTGGTGGCCGCGGGCTTCGACAGCTACCTGCCGTCGTTCGGGATCATGATCCCGTCGCTGATCAAGGCGTACGACGCGGCGCCGGCGTCGAACCCGCTCAAGGCGCAGCTGAAGGAACAGATCGACTCGCTGCGGAACTGGGATTACCGGTGGGGTGTGGCATCGGTGCCGACGTCGCTGGCGGTGTTCTGGGGCGACGCGGTTGGAAACGCCGGGCGCGGCGGTCGTGCCGGTGCCGCGGGCGGACGGGCCGGCCGTGGCGGTCGCGCGGGCGCGGCCGGGCGCGGTGGCGCAGGCGGGCGCGCGACGCGTCCGCCGGGGATGTCGCAGGACGAGTACGTGGCGCAGCTGGTGCCGGGGGAGCAGTTGCTGCAGGCGCTCGCCGACGCGACGGACAAGCTCACCGCCGACTTCGGGAGCTGGAAGACGCCCTGGGGAGACATCAACCGGTTGCAGCGCCTCAACGACGACATCACGCCGCAGTTCAACGATTCGGGACCGAGCATCCCGGTGGGGTTCACGTCATCACGCTGGGGCTCGCTGGCGTCGTTCGGCGCGCGTGCCTACCCGAACACCAAGAAGTGGTACGGGACCAGCGGCAACAGCTTCCTCGCGGTGGTGGAATTCGGCGACAGCGTGAAGGCGAAGGCCGTTTCCGTGGGCGGTGAGAGCGGCGACCCGAAGAGCAAGCACTTCAACGACCAGTCGCAGCGGTACGCCGACGGCAACTTCCGCGACGTGTACTACTACCGGCCGCAGCTCGCGGGGCACACGGAGCGGGAGTACCACCCGGGCGGGTAGGCCCGGTCGACCCACGGCATCTTGCGGGATCCGGGGGCGCATCGTCCGCCCCTCCCGCCGCACGGCGCGCTTCCGTCAGGCGCGCCGTGCGCGCCGGTGCCCTCGCGCCTAACGATCTGCGCGCGCCGCCCTGCCCTTCGACCGCCACCGGCGCCAGGCCTCCCACCCATTGGCCACCAGCAGGCCCGCCAGCAGGAAGTACGCGGCCCCCACCAGCTCAAACACCAGGTAGCTCACCACCGCCACGATCGCGCCGTACGCCAGCTGGTCGCGCGGCTTGGGTGGCGACGTCGGCGGGTCGGTCACCATGAAGAACGCGAAGAACAGCGCCGCATGGAGGTCCGGCGCGCGATACAGCTCGGCGACCCGCCCCGGGTCGCCCACGAACGCCGTCACCGTGAACAGCAGGAAGTACGTGCCCAGGAACGACAGCACCAACGGCACCTTGTTGACGCGGTCGGTAATGAAGATCCCGGTGGCGAACAGCACGACGAGCGCGGCCGGCGCCACCTCGGGGAGCGCGCCCCACCAGCTCTGGCCGGTGTCGAAGACGTAGAACGTGGCCACCAGCGCCAGCGCCGCCGGGTTGAACACGTTGGCGGACCGCGTCCTGAATGCGTACTTGCTGGCGACTCCGACCGCGGACGTGATCGCGGCCACGTACCAGGGCTCCATCGGGCTCAGGACCATCGCCACGATCAGCCCGGTGAGCAGGGCGCCGTCGGGGACGACCCACGCGCCCTCACGCCAGCGGAGGATCGGGGCGTCGACGAGTACCGCGGCGCCGACCGCTGCCGCCAGCCCGGGTGCAACCAGGGCGAGGTGGCCGCCCGTCGAGGCCACCGCCGCCAGGATGGCGAGCAGGACGATCAGCAGCCCCTTGGGCGTGCGGAAGAAGCGCCTAACGGCCAGCAGCGGCGGCCGCGATTCCATCGCCACGGTCGAGCCCATGCCCCAATCCTCGTGTGGTGATCCGTTCCAGCGACGGGGTCACGATCATCCCGTCGACGCCATGTCGTTCGAGCAACGCCATCCCCGCGACTGGCCCCAGGACGAATGCCGCGGTGGCCAGCGCGTCGGCCACGATGGCCGTGGGCGCGAGCACCGTCACGCTCGCCGACGCCCGCGCCGAATCGCCCGACCGCGGGTCGAGGATGTGGTGCCCGTCTCCCCCCGCCGGGGCCGGGCGTTCGTAGTCCCCCGAGGTACACACCGCCGTGCCGGAGACGTGCAGCGTCTCCAGGACGCGACCCTCCTCGCGCGGATGGCGGATGCCCACCGACCACGGCCGGCCATCCTCGTTGCTCCCGCCCAGATAGAGGTCTCCGCCGGCATCGATCGCGAAGTTGCCGAACGGCCGCAGCTCCCGCGCCGCCATGTCGATCGCGAGTCCCTTCGCCACCGCGCCGAGGTCGAGCACCACCGGGCGGACCAGGGTGATGGTGCCCTGCTCCCGGTCGACGTGCACGTCCCGCCAGCTGGCGTCGTCAGCACCGTCGACGCCGCTGCCAGCGGCACGTCCCGAGCGGAATTCGCGATCGAATCCCCTCGACTCCATGCGGCGGCCGACGGTGGGGTCGAATGCTCCCCCGCTCTCCTCCGCCACCACCACCGCGAAGTGCAGCGCCTCGAGGAGCATCGGGCTCGCAGGGACGGGCTCACCGATCCGCGTCGAAAGCCGGCGAAGCTCGCTCGACTCGTCGAACCGGGTGAAGCACGCCTCGACCTGGTGGAACCAGTCGAACGCGCGCTCCACCGCGCGACGGCGGTCGCGCCGGTTTCGGTGCGTGTCCCCGTGGCCGACGACCTGGATGGAGACGACCGTGCCCATGAGGGCCTCGGTCTGGACGAAAACTGCGCTCACTTCGCTTTCGCGAGGGCGTCGACGACGGCGTAGTAGAACGCGTTCGTGCTCTGGGTGGCGCCGGACACGTAGTCCACTTCGGGGCTCTGTCGCTGGACAACCTGCGGCGGCAGCCGGGAGATCCACGAGCACGAGTAGCGCGTGAGGCACTGCGCGATCGTGGCGGACGTGATGCGCCCGCCCTCGATCACCACGGACGCCTGGATGTCGCCGTGGCGCGACGAGCCCCAGCCGTAGTAGGTGCCGTCCTTGAGCTGTGGGGCCGTCTTCTCCGTCGTGGACGCGGAATCGGCCGGTTGCGTCAACGCTGCGCTCGACGGCGCGCTCGACGTGTCGGCGACCGACGACGCCGCGACAGGAGCCGGGGCGCTCCCGGCCACCGGCGCGGACGTCGCCGCGGCGATCGAGACGGACGTCGACCCCGATGCGGTCACGGGCGCGGCCGTGGCGACGTGCGCGGGCGCCGCCGCGGAATCGCGCGACGCCGGAGCGGTGCCCGCAATGCGGACGCTGTCGGCGGTGCGCGCCGGCTTCGAGGTGACGTGATCGATCGTGACCTGCTGGGGCCTGGACGCGGCCCGGGGGGCGGCGGTGTCGTCGCCGGCCTTCGTTGTCCCCGGAGGGTTCGCCTTCGATGCCTCGCCGGGCGCGCCGGCCTCCGGGCGGAGGGCGGAGTCGACCGGGGGGGCGACCGCTACGGTCACCTGTCGGCGGGCCGAGTCGGGAGCGGGCGCGCGGGTTGGTGCGGTTTCCGCGTGCGCGGTGGCCACCGCCACCACCGGAGTCGCCCGTCGGCGCCCGACGTCCTCGCCATCGAACCGCTCCGCGGCGGCGCGGGTTCGGAAGTACCCGGCCGCATACACCGTGAGCACGACGGCGGAACCCAGCGCGACGAGGTTGCTTCTCGTCCTTCCACCGCCAGTCCTGGCGCTGCGTGAGCGCTGCCCCGAAGTCTCCTGCTTCGCGGCGATCGCGGCACCACTGTTCGGATGCTTCCCGGATTTCAAATGTCCCTGCCCCGCAGGTCGGTCGGATGACGGCCGACAATGTTGGTTGTCGCCGCCGGTTGAGGGAATACGCGGACGCAGGTTTGTCCGTTCAGACTCATCCGTCGTTAATGCACGCGTCCCGAGACGGCGCTCCGGCCTGTCGAGGATGACCCGGGCGGCGCACCTTCCGGGGCGATCGGGACAGAACCGCGTCCTGGGCGACGTCGACCTCGCCGAGGAGGCGCTGCAGGAGGCATTCGCGGCGGCGCGGGAGCGGTGGCCGGCGGAGGGCATCCCGCCGAACCCCCGCGCGCCGGCGGCCCGGACCTAACGACAGGCCGGGTAGTCCTGGTCGGGACCGGTCTTCGCCAGTCGGTCCCGGCGATCGGCCACCGCCATCATGATGTCGTGGATGAACCGCCCCACGCGGGCGGCGTGGTCGTAGTCGATGTACTGCGGCTCGTCGGTCTGCTGGTGATAGTCCTCGGCGTAGCCCAGCGAGAAGTACGTCACCGGGATGTTGTGGTGCACGTAGTTCACCTGGTCGCTGCGGCAGAACCGGTTGAGCGGATTCGCCGGCACGTCCCAGGTCTTGTCGATCGCCATCACCTCGCTGCGGACGGCGTTCACGGAGTCGATCACGTCGCCGAACTCGCGGGACTCCCGGCGGGCGCCGAGCATCTGGATGGAGGCCGGGCCGCCGAACTTGACCTGCTCGACGCGCCCCTTCCCCACCATGTCCATGTTGTGGGCGGCGACGATCGAATCGAGCGGGATGGTCGGGTGATCGGTGAACCACCGTGAGCCGAGAAGGCCGGACTCCTCGCCCTCGTGG
Organism: uncultured Gemmatimonadaceae bacterium; assembly: GCA_963761075.1. GTDB lineage: Bacteria > Gemmatimonadota > Gemmatimonadetes > Gemmatimonadales > Gemmatimonadaceae > CAVXFN01. Next base: position 1,999,256 of record CAVXFN010000004.1, on the reverse strand, counting down.
GAGACGAAGATGATGGAGCGCGCCGGTTTCTCGGTGGCGAACTTCTCGGCGATCTCCAGCAGCACGACGGTGCCGGAGCCGTCGTCGTCGGCGCCGTTCATGATCGAATCGCGGCGCGGCGGCCGGATGCTGCGCGCGTGAGCAATGAGCGAATCGATCTCGTGCTGCTGCGCGACGGTCGGACGGCAGACCGGGTCGTTGGCCCCCTGGCGACGGGTCACGATGTTGACGGCGCGCAGGGAGTCGTGGTCGACCACTGTATTATTGATGCCGACGTGGTCGTTATGCGCGCCGACAAGGACGTACTCGCCGCGACGCGCCGGATCCGAACCCGGGAGGATGGCGACGACGTTGCGGGCGGGCGTCGGCGACATGTGCCACTGGTAGCGCCAGGCGCCCGAGACCGCCTGTCCGGCGTCACCAACGCGCAGTTGCTGCGCGGGCTTGCCGAAGAGTCGCGCCGCAGCGGCGGTTGTGATCGTGGCCGCCCCCGCTCCGTCGACCTCCGCGTCAGGGCGCATTGCCATGCGTCCGCCAAAGGCAGCGGTCACCAGGTTCTCGGGAATCGACTCCCCGTCGATGAAGAGCAGCGCGGCGACGCCGGCGGAACCGGCCCGGGCATCCCTCGTACCGCCGGCGCCGCCACGTCCTCCTCGGCCTCCACGGCCACCACCCGCCGCGGCCGTCGCTCGTTCGAGCGCGATCGCCGCCGCGGCACCGAAGCGGTCAGGCAGCGAGTCGCAGCGCTGCAACGGCGCGGCTCCGCGCCCACCGCCTCGCCCGCCCGGTGGCGGGCCAAGGAAGACCGCCACCTTGCCGCCGAAGACCGCGGGATCGAGCGCCACCGTGTCACCCCAGCGCCCCGCGAACACGGTCCGCACGTTGGCGAGCTGCGCCGTGGCACCGAATCCCGCGGCGGCGCTGGGCACCAGTGGCACCCAGTCCACCCCGGGGCGAAGCCGCGCGCGCCCCGCCACCAGGCGCGACGACGAACTGTCGAAGCCGAGCGGACCGTACGGCATGTCCTGAAAGTACGTCCCGCTGTCGCCGGCGGGCGTGAGCCCGAGTCGCTTGAACTCACTGGCGATGTACGCGGTGCCCTTGTAGTTCCCCAACTCACCGATCCGACGGCCCATCATGGAGTCGTCGGCGAACTGGTAGAGTCGCGTTCGCAGGTCGTTGGCCGTGATGTCCGGCGCCGTGGGTCGCGGCGCCCAGGTCATGGGTCCCTCGTCGGGCCAGACGGGCTGCCCGGCGGACTGTGCCCCGGAGCGGGCGGGGAGCGATGCGAAGGCAACGACGCCGGAAATGAGGGCGCAGGCGATTCGCGAGGCGACGGAGAACCTGAGCGACGGCACGTGGCGCTGGGGGTAGGGGACGGAGTGGACACCGCCTGCGTCGAGCGGCGGCACTGACATAGCGTACGAAGTGCGAACGATCAGGCGCAAGCGGAAAAGCGCCGGATCGTGGCGGCGTGCCCCGACGCTCGGCCGGCGCTGTCGTGATCGCGGTCAGTCTGGATCGCGGCTACGCGCCGCCCTATGATTCGGGCGGCGCCGCCCGCTCGACGACGCGCAACGCCAGCCCGCATCAGGGCACGGAGCGGCTCTCCACCCCAGGCAGCCATGGCGAACTCCAGACGCGACTTCCTGCAGCGCTCAGCCACCGCCGCGGCGGCGCTCACGCTGGGCCCGCTGGCGCCTTCGGCAGCCGCGGCAGCCGCTACGATGCGCCCGGAGTTTGCTGGCGAGGCGAGGGACCCCACGGTCGAGGCGTTCGAGGCGAAGATGCTCCGCGCACGCCCGGTGCCCCTGAGCCGTGTTCGCCTGCTTGGCGGCCCGCTCAAGCAGGCACAAGAGCGCACCGCGACGTATCTCCTGGCGCTCGACCCCGACCGGATGATGGCGTTCTATCGCGTGCGCGCGGGCCTTGCACAGAAGGCCGAGCCGTACGGCGGGTGGGACGGACCCGGTCGGAACCTCACCGGTCACATCGCGGGGCATCACCTCTCGGCGGTGAGCCTGATGTACCTGGCGACGGGGGACGATCGCTTCAAGGCGCGCGCAGACTACCTCGTGCGCGAGATGAAGGAGGTGCAGGACCGGAACGGCGACGGCTACCTCAGCGCACTCGAAGGGGGACGCGAGGCCTTCGCGGCCCTCTCGCGCGGTGAGATCCGTTCGGCGGCATTCGACCTCAACGGCCTCTGGTCTCCGTGGTACACGCTGCACAAGACCTTTGCCGGGCTGCGCGACGCCTACCGTCACACGGGCAACGTCACCGCGCTCGAGGTCGAGAAGCAGTTTGCCGCCTGGGCCGAGGGCGTACTGAAGCCGCTCGACGAGGCGCAGGTCGCGCGCATGCTGAACACCGAGCACGGCGGCATGAACGAGGTGCTCGCGGAACTGTATGCCGACACCGGCGACAGGCGGTGGCTCGACCTCTCGTATCGCTTCGAGCACCATGCGTTCACGGATGCGCTCAAGCGGGGGCAGGACAACCTCAACGGCAAGCACGGCAACTGCCAGATCCCCAAGCTCGTGGGCTCGGCGATGCGGTACGGATACACCGCGGACGCCGGTGACCTCCTGGCCGCTTCCTTCTTCTGGGACACCGTCGTCCAGCATCACAGCTACGCGAGCGGGGGCCACGGACTGGCCGAGTACTTCGGTCCGGCGGATCGCTGGAGCCGGCGCGTGGACGGCCGCACCTGCGAGTCGTGCAACGTCTACAACATGCTGAAGCTCACGCGGCGGCTGTTCGCGCTGCGGCCGGATGCGTTCTACGCCGACTTCCACGAGCGCGCGCTGTTCAACCACGTGCTGGCATCGATCGACCCGGCCGACGGGCGGACCTCGTACATGGTGCCCGTTGGCCGCGGCGAGCAGCAGGAATACCAGGACATGTTCCGGAGCTTCACCTGCTGCGTGGGGACCGGCATGGAGTCACACGCGCTGCACGGCGACGGCCTCTACTACGAGTCGGATGACACCCTCTGGGTGAATGTCTTTGCGCCGTCGACGGCGCAGTTCACGACCGCCGGGGTGCACCTGCGCATGGAGACCGGGTTTCCGGATGGCGATGACGCGAAGATCGCGCTGACGCTACCCGCACCACGGGACTTCACGCTGTCGATCCGCCGGCCGAGCTGGGCAGGCGACGGCTTTGCCGTGAAGGTGAACGGCGCCGTTGTCGAGCAGCCGCCACTGGCGAGCCTGCGCGCCGGACCGGCGGGCGGGCGCGACGTCGGCCGCGACAATCGCGTGCTGCAGCCGAGTACCTTCGTGGAGTTGAAGCGCACGTGGAAATCCGGGGACACGGTCGAGCTGTCGCTGCCGAAGTCGCTGCGCCTGGAGCCGACGCCCGACGACCCCACGGTCGCCGCGATCATGTGGGGACCGCTGGCGCTCGCGGGCGACCTCGGTCCGCGCCGCGAGGGACGCGGCGCTGCCGCGGCGGCGCCGGCGATCCCGGTGCTCGTCGGCGCCGGACGGCCGGTTGATACGTGGATCACTCCCGCCGGAGGCAGGGCCGGCGACTTCGTCGCCCGGCAGGTCGCGCGGCATCCCGCGCAACCCGGGCCGGCGGGCGAGGTGTCACTCGCGCCGTTCTATCGAACGCAGGAGCGGACGTACAGCGTGTACTTCGACGTGCTCACGCCCGGCGGGTTCGACGAGCGCGTGGCCGCGATCGCGTCGGAACGCGAGCACCAGCGACGCGTCGAGGCAGCAACGGTGTCGTTCGTGCGCCCCGGCGACCAGGCATCGGAGCGCGCGCTCAACTATCGGAGCGAGCCCGCGGACCGGCCGGTGCAGCGCAGCGGTGGCCGCAGCGGACGCGGTGGGGCCGGCTGGTTCTCGTACGACCTTGCCGTGGACGGCACCGCGCGCACCGCACTCATCGTGACGTACTTCAACGAGCCGGGCCTGCCGCCCGCCGCCGGCGACTTCCAGGTGGCGGTGGACGGGACGGCGGTGGCGCACTTCGAGCCGAATGCCGACGCCATCGGATTTCACGACGTGCAGTACCCCGTCCCGCCGGGGCTCGTGCGCGGCAAGACGCACGTGACGGTCCGCTTCGAGTCGTCAGGCAGCGGGCGGATCGCGCCGGTGTTCGGCGTCCGCGTCATTCGCGCCGACGGCGTGTGAGTCATCGCCCGGGCGGCAGGCCCGTCCGCCCGGCATCGGTTACCAGGCGCGCACGACGTCGCGCAGCGGGCGCGTCCCGCGGCGCCGAGGGGCAGCGCGATGGAACGCGCTGTCCTGGCAACGGTCCCCTTCACAACCCGAGGAGTCGATGACGAGTGCACAGGGTACGTTCGACGTGGATATCCAGCCGCTGGCGCCGGAACCCGGCGCGGACGCCGGCGATCCGCAGCGCCTCTCGCTCAGGAAGCAGTTTCACGGCGACCTCGAGGCGACCAGCGTGGGACAGATGCTGACCGCGGGCACCGACGTGAAGGGTTCAGCCGGGTACGTGGCGCTCGAGCGCGTCACCGGCACGCTGCACGGACGACCAGGGGCGTTTACGCTGCAGCACTCGGGCACCATGACCCGCGGCGCACCGCGCCTCACCATCACGGTCGTGCCCGACTCGGGCAGCGGCGACCTGCGCGGCATTGCGGGCCGGTTCGCGATTTCGATCGACGGCGGGGTGCATTCCTACGACATGGAGTACACGATCGACGCGTCGCAGTGACGGGGCGGGTGAATCCGTTCCACCCGTCACGCGACCGGCCTGCCGCGCCTCGAACAGGCCGCAACGAAAGCCACCGGGCATGTCGCGTCGCGTAGCCGCCACCGTCGCGCTGTTCATCGCATCGTGGATCACGCTGCCCTGGTTCATCGTCGGACTGTTCGTCTCCGGCGTCATCCCGGGCGGCTGGCGCACGCTGGTGGTCCTGTTGGCGCTGGCGCTCGCGGCGGTCGTGGTGCGCACGCTCGGCTTCCTGGGGCGCGGGGCGTCGGGCGCGAACGTCCGTCGCTTCGTCTTCGTGCCGCTCTACTACGTCTTCCTGTTCCAGCCCCTGGTGGCGATGGCCACCGTGGCAGGCGCCCTTGTCGGCTGGCCGTTCGTGGGGCCGCTCGCCGGGGGCCGGCTCGGCACCGCGACCGCACTGGCATTCCTTGTCGTCTTCTCGATCGCCGGGTGGTTCGGGTCGCGGCGCCTCGTCGTCAGGCACGTCGAGGTCGTGCACCCGCGGCTCGCCGCCGCGCTCGACGGACTGCGGGTCGTGCAGCTGTCGGACCTGCACGTGGGGCCGCAAACGTCGCGCGCCTTCCTGCGGCGCATTGCGAACGAGGTCGCGCGCACCGGTCCCGACATCATCGCCTTCACGGGCGACCAGGTCGACGACTTCCCGGGGGACGCGGGGGCCTTCGGCCATGCGTTCGGCACGCTCGAGGCGCCACTCGGCGTCTTCGCCATCGCCGGCAACCACGACATCTATGCCGGATGGGACGCCGTCAGCGCCGGACTTCGCGCGCTTGGCATCCGCGTGCTTGTGAACGAGGGAACGCTCGTCTCGCGCGACGGGGCGCGGCTCTGGATCGGCGGGACGGGAGACCCCGCGGCGCGCCAGGCGACGGCCGGACGGGGATCGCCGGCGCCCGACGTGGCGCGCACCATGTCGAGCGCACCGGACGACGTCTTTCGCCTCGTCCTCGCACACAATCCGTCACTCTGGAACGAATTGCGCACGCGCGGCGCGGATCTCACGCTGTCGGGACACACTCACCACGGCCAGTTCTCCATCCCGCGGCTCGGCTGGTCGCTGGCGTCGCCCTTCGCGGAGTTCGCCATGGGGCGGTTCGAGTCGGGCGCGAGCGTCCTCTACGTCAGCCCCGGCACCAACTACTGGGGCATTCCGCTGCGTCTCGGCGCGTGGCCCGAAGTCACCGTCGTCACGCTGCGGCACACCGGCACTCCGGCGGGAGATTGAGCGGGCCCGTCGCGCGGGATCGGCGTGGCGAACCAGCGAGACGCGCCCGTCGCCGCCCTCGTCGCCGCACCCGTCGGCGCGGCGGGGGCCTGCCCCATCACGCTTCAGCGGCTATCGTCTGGAGGCCCGGGCACGCCGCGATCGGCGGGTGACGGAGGGCCCCTGTGACACTCAGTGCGGAGTTCACCCCATGCGGTTGATCGCGCCATCACTTTCGCTGTTCGTTGCGCTCGCCTTCGCACCATGGACGCCGGGAGCCCAGGCCCAGGCCGATACCGCGACGTTCCTTGGCTACCGGACGGTCGTCCCATCGGGATGGCATGCGCGGCCGCCGGCCTCGCGCATGCGCCTCGCCGAGTACGCGGTGTCGGGCACGGACTCCACGAACGGCGCCGAGGTCGTGGTCTACTTCTTCGGGCCGGGTCAGGGCGGCTCCGCCGAGGCCAACATGGCCCGGTGGCGGGCGCAGTTCTCGGAGCCTGACGGCTCCCCCGTGCCCGAGCAGGTGACGCGCGACTCGTCAGGCGCGTTCCCGATCACCGTGGCGGAGTACCACGGCACGTATGCGCGGGGCATCGGCGCCGGCTCGGCAATCGAGGACGCCCGGCCGGGGCAGGCGCTCGCCGCCGCGATCGCCGAGACGCCACACGGGACCCTGTTCATCCAGCTCTTCGGCCCCGAGGCCGAGGTGCACGCGCAGCGCGAGGCGTTCCTGCGTTTCGTGCGCGGGTTGCGCGACGCAGTGCCATCGAGGGAACCGGACGGCCGGCAACGCTGAGCGCGCGGTGCCACGCACGAACGGCGCGGCCTGTCGGGCCCATGGCTCGAGCAGACGCGCCTTCCCGCGACGTGACCGGCGCTCAGTAGCCCGCGCCGTCTCCAGTCGTCGTCACCCGGCCGCGATGCACCCGAAAGACCACGACGATATACCCGACGGCGAGCACGAGTCCGACCGGCCACCAGAGCAGCGCCTTGCCGAGTGACGTCGCGCTCGACGCCGCGTTGAGTGCGGTGAGCGAAATCGCCGGGTCGGGAATGGCGCGGATCATGGTCGGGTAGATCGCGGCAGCGGTGGCCGCGAGCACGCCGCCGAGGAAGGCCACCGAACCCAGGAAGGCCGCGAGGTCGCGCCCGGCGCGCCGGAAGACAATGCTCGCCGCGAGTCCCGCGAGCAGGACGACGGTCGCGAGCCAGGCGAGAGGACGGGTCCGCAGTCCATCGAGGACCCATGGCGCGAGCGACATCGTCGCCAGCGTGGCGAGGAGCCAGAGCGCGATCATGACAGGGACGAGCCGCGCCGCGGCGCGCACGCTGCGCTCACGCACGGCGCCGTCGGTCTTCCAGGCGAGAAAGAGCGCGCCGTGGTGGGCAATGGCGACGAGCGCCAGGACGCCGGCCAGCACCGTGTACCAGTCAAGGATGCCGAGCGCCCCGCGCGGGGAGAACGAGTCGAAGAGCGACAGCTCGAACCAGCCATCGGGGCGGAGCGGGACGCCGCGGATCAGGTTGCCCAGTGCCGCGCCGAAGAGCACCGGCGCGAGCATCGACGCCAGCGCGAACGTGCCGTCCCAGAATTGTCGCCACATGCCGTCCGCGAGATGCGAGCGGAACTCGATGGCGATGCCGCGGAGGATCAGCACCCAAAGGACGAGGAAGATCGCCAGGTAGAAGCCCGAGAGTCCCGCCGCGAGCACCTTGGGAAATGCCAGGAACAGCACGCCGCCGCCGGCGAGCAGCCAGACCTCGTTGCCATCCCAGAACGGGCCGATCGCCGCGAGGACCTGGCGTCGTTCACCGTCGTCTCTCGCGACGAACAGGTGGAGGATGCCGGCGCCGAAATCGAAGCCGTCCATGACGACGTACACGGCCATCATGATGGCGACGAGGGCAAACCAGAGCGCTGCCACGTGGCCTCCTCAGTGCGCCCCGGCCACCGGGAGCGGGCCGTGCTGCACCTCGCGCGCCACCAGCCCCAGGAAGAGGACGCCCAGCATGAAGTACAATCCGGCGAAGCCGATCGTGGTGAACAGCGTCGCGCCGGGATGCACCGTCGGCGAGCCACCGTCGGCGGTGTGCATCAACCCGTAGATGAGCCACGGCTGCCGCCCGAGCTCCGCGGTGAGCCACCCCGCGGTGTTCGCGATGAAGGGGAACGGGAACGCGAAGGCAAGGACCCACAACATTGGGCGCGCGCGCTCCAGGCGGCCGCGCCAGAGCAACAACGCCGCGAGCCCGGCCACCGCCACGAACAGCGTGCCCAGGCCCACCATGATGTGGAACGAGTAGTAGAGCAGCTCGATGTTCGTGGGCCAGGTGTCCTCCGGAAACGCGTCCAGGCCGCGCACGTTCGCGGAGAAGCTGCCGTAGGCGATCCAGGACAGCACCGCTGGCAGGCGGATGGGATTGTCGAGCTTGCGCTCGGCGACGTTCGGCTGGCCGATCATCGCCAGCGGGGCGAACGCACCGCTCTCGAAGCGCCCCTCCATGGCCGCCAGGGTCACGGGCTGCGTCGCCGCGACCTCGCGCCCCTGGAGGTGGCCCGTCGGGAAGGCGACGATCATCGACGACAGCAGCGCCGCCACCACCCCCGTTCGCAGCGACACCCGCGCGACGGCGTGATGCTCGCCCCGCATGATCCAGAACGCGCCCAGCGCCATCATCACGAAGGCGCCGGTCACCGTCGCGGCCACCTGGTTGTGCGCGTACTGGACGAGCGCCCACGGGTTGAACACGAACCGCGTGAGGCTGGCGAGCTGGTAGGTGCCATCGGCGGCGACCACCTGCCCCACCGGATGCTGCATGAAGGCGTTGGTGGCGATGATGAAGTACCCGGACAGCCAGCTTCCGACGAAGAGCGCCAGCGCGGCCATGAAGTGCCGGCGCGGCCCGAGGCGGCGCTCCCCGAAGAGCAGCATCGCCAGGAAGCTCGACTCGAGAAAGAAGGCGAAGATGCCCTCCATTGCGAGCGTCTGTCCGATGACGCCGCCCGACTGCGCCGAGAACGACGCCCAGTTCGTGCCGAACTGGAATTCCATCGGCACGCCGGTGACCACGCCGAGCGCGAACGAGAGCCCGAAGATGCGGGTCCAGAATCGCGCCGCGTCAGCCCAGGCGGCGCCGCCGCCGCGGAGGGCGATGCCCTTCAGCACCACGATGAGCAGCGCCAGTCCCATCGTGAGCTGCGGAAAGACGTAGTGATACGTGGCCGTGAAGCCGAACTGGAGCCGGTGCCAGAAGAGCGGATCGCTCACCGCGGCGCCCCAACGGGGCACGCCCCGCATCGGGGGAACGCTGGCAGGACGCGCGTAGTTCGCATGGTTGTCCGGTTGTCGATGTCGCCCTATCGGTAATTCGTGCGCGGCAGCGGGTCAATCAGGCGCCCTGCGCCGCAGGCAACACGACACGGAGTCACCATGAACAAGAAGACGATCATCAGGAAACTCAACGAGGACCTGGCCGGCGAGCTGGGTGCGATCATCCAGTACCTGACGTATGCGGCAAAGGCCACCGGTCCGTTCCGTCCGCAGCTGTCGCAGTTCTTCCTGGCCGAGGTTGCCGACGAGCAGGGGCACGCGCAGTTCCTCGCGAACAAGGTGGTGGCCCTGGGCGGCGAGCCCGAGACGGTGCCACGGCCGGTGCCGCCGGCGGCGAACAACCGGGAGATGCTCGAGGCGGTGCTGGCGGCGGAGCGCAAGGCGACTGCCGACTATACCGAGCGCGCGCGGCAGGCCGACGCCCTCGGCGACAAGGGGCTCGCGGTGCAGCTCGAGGACATCGTCCGCGACGAGAGCGGCCACTCGGAGGAGACCGAGCGGATGCTGCGCGACTGGCCGCTCTGAGCCCGCGGGGCGCGGTCGCCACCCCGGCGCCCGCGCCCGGAACGCACCAGGCTCCCGGTCGCGCTCGGCGCCGCCGGGAGCCTCGTCAGGCGCCGCGCCGGTCAGGTGTTCGGCTGCGGCGTCGTGCGCAGGTACGGCTTCTTGGTCACGAAGCCCTTGGGGAACTTCTTCTTCGCGTCGTCATCCGAAATCGTCGTCCCGATCACGACATCGTCGCCAGGGCGCCAGTCGGCCGGCGTCGACACCGAGTAGTCAGCCGTCAGCTGCAGCGAGTCGACGACGCGCAGGATCTCGTCGAAATTGCGGCCCGTGCTCGCGGGATAGGTCAGCGTCAGCTTGACCTTGTTGTCGGGGCCGATGACGAAGACCGACCGGACGGTCTGGGTCTCGTTGGAATTCGGGTGGACCATGTCGTACAGGTCCGACACCGCCCGGTCCTCATCGCCGATCATCGGGAAGTTGACCGCGTGGCCGGTCACCTCGGCGATGTCCTTCTCCCAGCGCTCGTGCGACTCCACCGAGTCGACGCTCAGGCCCATGAGCTTGCAGTTGCGCCGCTCGAACTCCGCCTTGAGCGCCGCAGCGCGGCCCAGCTCGGTCGTGCAGACCGGCGTGAAGTCCTTCGGGTGCGAGAACAGGATCGCCCAGCTCCCGCGTTTCCAGTCATGAAAATGCACGGTCCCCGCGGTGGTGTCCGCGGTGAAATCCGGGGCCTCGTCACCGAGTCGAATCGCCATCAGTTCCTCCATGGGGTCCAGTCCGACATCAGGGGCTGCGTCAGTCCGCGCCGACTTCCATGCTGGCCGGATACAGCGGAAAGGCCTGCGTCAGCTCGCGCACCTCGGCGCGCACGGTGGCGGCGACATCGGCGTCATCGGCCGCCAACAGCACCCGATCGATCAGGGCGCCGATGCGGCGCATCTCGTCCTCCCGCATGCCCCGCGTCGTGAGGGCCGGCGTGCCGATCCGGATGCCGCTGGTCACGAACGGCGACTGCGTCTCGCGCGGCACCGTGTTCTTGTTGACGGTGATGCCCGCCCGGTCGAGCGCGTGCTCGGCCACCTTGCCCGTCAGTCCCTTGTTGCGCAGGTCGACGAGCATGAGGTGGTTGTCGGTGCCGCCCGACACGAGGTCGTAGCCGCGCGCCGCGAGCTCGGCGGCCAGCGCCTGTGCGTTGGTGATGATCTGGCGGCAGTAGTCGGTGAACGACGGCTGCAGCGCCTCGCGAAAGGCGACCGCCTTGGCGGCGATGACGTGCTCCAGCGGGCCGCCCTGGGTGCCGGGGAAGACCGCCTTGTCGATCGCCTTGGCGTGCTGCGCGCGGCAGAGGATCAGGCCCGCGCGCGGCCCACGCAGCGTCTTGTGCGTGGTGCTGGTGACGACGTCGGCGTGCGGCACCGGCGACGGGTGCAGCCCGGTGGCGACGAGCCCGGCGATGTGCGCCATGTCGGTCATGAAGATCGCCCCGACCTCGCGCGCGATCCCGGCAAACGCGGCGAAGTCGATGATACGCGGGTACGCGCTCGCACCCGCCAGGATCAGGCGCGGTCGCTCCCTGCGGGCGACGTCGCGCAACTGGTCGTAGTCGATGTAGCCGTCGTCCTTCACGCCGTAGTGCACCGCGCGGTAGAGCATCCCGGAGAAGTTCACCGGCGAGCCGTGGGTGAGGTGCCCACCCTGCGAGAGGTCCTGCCCGAGCAGCGTCTCCCCCGGCTTCAGGAAGGTGAAGCACGCGGCGAAGTTGGCCGAGGCCCCCGAGTGCGGCTGCACGTTCGCGTGCTCCGCCTGGAAGAGCGCCTTGGCGCGGTCGATGGCAAGCTGCTCGACCTGGTCGACGATCTCGCAGCCACCATAGTAGCGCTTGCCCGGCAGTCCCTCGGCGTACTTGTTCGTGAGGGGCGAGCCCATCGCCTCCAGCACGGCCGGGGAGACGAAGTTCTCCGACGCGATCAGCTCGAGCCCGTCGGACTGCCGTTCGATCTCCCGCTCGATCAGTCGCGCGATGTCGGGGTCCGACTCGCGCAGCGCCGCACCAGGCGGGCATCGATCCCAGTCACGCCAGCCGCTCATTCGCATTTCTCCTGGAGTTCGATCTTCTCGACGCGGCGCTCGTGGCGCCCGCCGTCGAAGGGGGTCTCGAGCCAGACGTCGAGAATCTTCTCGCCCTCCTCCCCGGAGAGGAAGCGTGCCGGCAGCACCAGGACGTTGGCGTCGTTGTGACGACGGGCCAGCTCGGCAATCTCGGGTGTCCACGCGACCGCCGCCCGCACGTGCGGATGGCGGTTGGCCACGTAGGACATGCCGAGCCCGGTGCCGCAGAGCAGGATCCCACGGCCGGCCTGGCCGCTCGAGACCATCCTCGCCACGGGATGCCCGTAGTCGGGGTAGTCGGTCGACGCTGGTGAGCTGGTTCCGCAGTCCGTGACTTCGTAGCCGAGCTTCCGGAGGTGCTCCTCGAGCCTGGCCTTCAACTCGAAGCCGGCGTGGTCCGATGCGATGGGAATGGCTTCAGGCATGGTCCGGGGGGGGAGGATTGCGCGCGGGATCGGCGTGCCGGGGCGACGCCGTTTCCGCTCCACTTCGAACGTACTCTCGGGCGCGGGGGACGGGGAGAAGCGGCGGCGGGCGCCGCCATGCCCGCCCCGAGGTCAGCTCCTGCGGGGCCACTGCGGCCACGTGCGGACGAGCCCGCCCACGGCCTGCAGTCGCCGCTCCGCGAGCCTGTCGGCGGCCACGTACGTGGGGATGTTCTGCTCGCGGGCGATCTCGAAGACGCCGAGGGTGGTGTCGTAGATCTCGTCCGCCTTGCGCAGCGCCCGCGGGGAGGTCCAGCCGGCAATCTCGCTGTACACGTTGATCACGCCGCCGGCGTTGGCCACGTAGTCCGGCGCGTACAGCAGGCCGCGCGCCTGGAGCTCGTCGCCGTGGCGTTCCTCGAGGAGCTGGTTGTTCGCCCCGCCGGCGATGATGGCCACCGTGAGCTGCGGGATCGTGCGGTCGTTGAGGATGCCGCCTAACGCGCAGGGGGCGAAGATGTCGGCCTCGACCGAGTAGATGGCCTCCTCGGCCACGGCGCGCGCCCCGCACTCGTCGACGGCCCGCCGCACCTTGGCCGGGTCGATGTCGGTGACCACCAGCCGCGCCCCCGCGGCCTGCAGTTCCTTGCAGAGGTAGAAGCCGACGTGCCCGAGCCCCTGCACTGCCACCACCTTCCCCTCCACCGAGTCGCTGTCCCACCGCGTGCGCGCCGACGCCTGGATGGCGCGAAAGACCCCCCGCGCCGTCACCGGCGACGGATCCCCGGAACGCGTGGCGAGGCCGGAGACGTATTCCGTCTCCATGTGGACGTAGTCCATGTCGGCCGTGGTGGTGCCGACGTCCTCGGCGGTGACATAGCGCCCGCCCAGCGACTCGACGAAGCGCCCGTGCGCGCGGAAGATCATCTCCCGCCGGGAGACGCGGTTGTCGCCGATGATCACGGCCTTGCCGCCGCCGAGGTTCAGCCCCGCCACCGCGTTCTTGTACGTCATGCCGCGCGCCAGGCGCAGCACGTCGAAGACCGCGTCCTCCTCCGACGGGTAGTTCCAGAACCGGGTGCCCCCGAGGGCCGGCCCGAGCGTGGTGTCGTGGATGGCGATGATGCCGCGGTAGCCGCTCGACCGGTCGTAGCACATCACCAGCTGCTCGTGCTCCATCGCGGTCATGGTCTCGAAGATCTTCATGGGCAGGGGGAGGAGAGGTCGGGGGAGGGGGCCTGTCGCCGGGTCTCAGTGCGCGTACAGTTCCCGCGCGATCACGATGCGCTGGATCTCGGACGTCCCTTCGTACAGCTCGGTGACCTTGGCGTCGCGGAAGAGGCGCTCCACGGGAAAGTCCTTGACGTAGCCGTAGCCGCCGAAGATCTGGATCGCCTCGGTGGTGACCCACATCGCGGTCTCGCTGGCGAGCAGCTTGCTCATGGAACTGAACTGGGTGATCGGCTCGCCCCGGTCCTTGGCGGCGGCCGCGGCGTACAGCAGCGCGCGGCAGGCGGTGATGCGCGACGCCATGTCGGCCAGCTTGAACTGGATCGCCTGGAATTCCTTGATGGGCTTTCCGAACTGCCGCCGCTCGGCGGCGTAGCGCACGCTGTGCTCCAGCGCCGCCCGCGCGATCCCGATGGCCTGGGCGCTGATGCCGAGGCGCCCGTGGTCCAGCGACTGCATGGCGTAGATGAATCCCCTCGCGGGATCGCCGAGCACGTTCTCACGGGGCACCCGCATCTGGTCGAACGTGAGCTGCACGGTGGGGGACGCGCGCAGGCCGAGCTTGTCCTCCTTCCTGCCGACGTGGAATCCCGCCAGCTCGGGCGTCACGATGAACGTGCCGATGCCGCGCGGTCCGCGCCGGTCCGACGGACTGTCCGTGCGCGCCATCGCCAGGATCACTCCGGCATGGGTGCCACTGGACACCCACGCCTTGGTGCCGTTCAGCACCCAGTGGTTGCCGTCGAGGACCGCCTGCGTACGCATCGCCGCGGCGTCGGAGCCCGCCTCGGGCTCGGAGAGTGCAAAGGCGCCGAGCAGCTCGCCGTGCGCCATCGCACGCAGGAACCGGTCCTTCTGGGCCTCGGTGCCGTACCGCAGGATCATCTGCGTCGGCAGCGAGTTGTGCACGCTCATGAGGACCGCCACCGACGCGTCCACGGCGGCGATCTCCTCCAGGGCCACGAGGTACGTGCAGGTGTCCAGCCCGAGTCCGCCGTAGCGTTCCGGGATCATCATCCCGAGAAAGCCGAGTGCCGCGAGCTTGCCGATGATCGCCGGCTCGAAGTGCGCGTCGCGGTCCCACGCCGCCGAGTGCGGGGCGATTTCGGCCCGGGCAAAGCGTCGCGCCATCTCCTGGACCGCGCGTTGTTCTTCCGTGAGTGGGATGAGAGCCCAGGACATGACCGGGGGGTGAGGGGAACGCGCAGCGGAGAGCGCGACCGGCGCCGGGATTTCCCCGGCGCGGCCGGTTCAGCCCTCGTACCGGTGGAAGCCCCGGCCGCTCTTCCTGCCTAACCAGCCGGCCGCGACGTACTTCCGCAGCAGCGGGCACGGGCGGTACTTGCTGTCGCCGAGGCCGTGGTGCAGCACCTCGAGGATGGCGAGGCAGGTGTCGAGGCCGATCAGGTCCGCGAGCGCCAGCGGACCCATGGGATGGTTCATGCCGAGTTTCATCACGGTGTCGATCGACTCGGCAGAGGCCACGCCCTCCATGAGGCAGTAGATGGCCTCGTTGATCATCGGCAGGAGCACGCGATTCGACACGAAGCCCGGGTAGTCGTTCACCTCCACCGGGGTCTTGCCGAGCGTGCGGGCGAGCTCCATGACGCGCTGCGTCGTGGCGTCGCTGGTGGGAAGGCCGCGGATGACCTCCACGAGCTGCATCACCGGCACCGGGTTCATGAAGTGCATGCCGATGACCTGCGCCGGGCGCTGGGTGCGGCCAGCGATGGCGGTGATGGAGATGGAGCTGGTGTTCGACGCAAGGATCGCATCCGGGGCCGCGTACCTGTCGAGGTCCCCGAACAACCTGTATTTCAGGTCGACCTGCTCGGAGGCGGCCTCGATCACGAGCGTCGCCTGGCGCACGGCGTCGAGCGACGTGCCCGGCGTGATGCGCGCGAGCGTGGCGTCGCGCGCCGCCGCGTCGATCGTCCCCTTCTTCACCTGGCGATCGAGGTTCTTGCCGATGGTGGCCATGCCGCGGTCCACCACGGCATCGGTGAGGTCGATCATGGTGACGGGAAACCCGCTTGCGGCAAAGACGTGGGCAATCCCGTTGCCCATCTGTCCTGCGCCAATCACGGCAATCGTGTCGGTCATGCGTTCGGCTCCAGGCGACGTTCGCGCCGGGAAAGATAGAGGAGTGCCAGCGCCATGCCGGCGCCGGCAAAGAGGCCGCCCTCGGGGCCCCACCCGCCACCGGTGGCCCAGTCCGGCCCGGCGTCGACGACGCGGAACCCGGGGGCGCTGAAGACAATGCCGCTCACCGCGCTGTGGAAGACGGCGGCGAGGGTGACGTTCCAGCCGAGGTGCGCCATCCAGGTGGCGTACAGGCTGCGGGTGACCACCAGCACCCGTCCGAGGAAGATCCCGGCCAGGGTGACGAGGGCCACGGACTGCGCGCTCGCCCCCTCGTTCCCGAGGTGCAGCACGCCGAACAGGATGCTGGTGAGGACGATGGCGCGCCACGGTCCCCACCATTCGCACAGGACCGCGAAGAGGAACCCGCGCATCATCAGCTCCTCCCCGAGCGCCGGCGGCGCCAGGCGCGCCAGCAGCGACACCGCCGCACCTAACGAGTTTCCGGGCGCGGCCGGCTCCACCCCGAGCCACCCCACCAGCAGCAGGAATGTCACCGGGATCCCGATGGCCGCCACGCCGAGTGCTCCTCCCTCGGCCAGCAACCGCGGGCGCAGGGCATCCCGCCCCAGCCCCACGTAGCGCCAGCCGCGCGGCTCGACGACGCGAAAGGTCCAGGCGTGCGCCACCAGCATGCCGCCGGCCAGCATCACCGTCGGCGCCCAGGTCTGCAGCGGAACGCCGGTGAGCCGCCCCAGCAGCGCGCCGACGGGCGGCAGCAGCGCCCGCATCAGCAGGACCCCCACCGAACTCGCCAGGACGAAGATCGCGAGGCGCCACGGCGGCGTGACCGCCGGCACCGGAGCGGGAGCTGGGGCAGGCACCGCCATGGCAGTTGCGCTGCGCGCCGTCAGGCCGGCGCGCGACGCCGTCGGCCCGGCGCCCCGGCTCCCCGCGCCCGCATCGCGGGCACCGGAGCACCGCCGCGCCACGCGCACGGGAGGCAGGCGCCAGCGCTCACGCCAGTCTCGAGACGCTCAGCGCCACCGCGTCGCCGCCACCGAGACACAGCGTCGCGAGGCCGCGCGACTTTCCGCGGTCCGCGAGCGCGTACAGCAGGGTCACCAGCACCCGCGCCCCGCTGGCGCCAATGGGGTGGCCGAGCGCGATCGCGCCCCCGTTCACGTTGACCCGTTGCCAGTCCCAGCCCAGGGCATCGCCGTCGGCGAGCGCCTGCGAGGCGAACGCCTCGTTCGCCTCGATGAGGTCGTAGTCGCCGATGGTGGAGTGCTCCCTGGCGAGGAGGTTCCCGACGGCGCGCACCGGGGCGAAGAACAGGTCCTGCGGCTCGGTGGCGCCGGTGGCATAGGCGTCGATGCGCGCCAGGATGCGGAGGCCGTGTGCCCGGGCGTACCCCTCCGACACCACCACCAGTGCCGCGGCCCCGTCATTGAGCGTCGAGGCGTTCCCTGCGGTCACCGAGAGGTCGCCACGCTGGTCCTTCGAGCCGAACGCCGGCTTGAGCTTCGACAGCGACTCGGCGGTCGTGTCCTTGCGCGGCCCCTCGTCGGCGGCGACGACCGTCGGTCCCTTCCGCCCCGGGATCTCCACGGGCACGATCTCGGCGGCGAACTTGCCGCCCTCCATCGCCGCCAGCGCCTTGCGATGCGAGTCGGCTGCGAACGCATCCTGCCGCTCGCGCGTGATGGACGCCTTGCGCGCCGTGTACTCGGCGTGCCCGCCCATGTGGACGTTGCAGGCGGCGCACCACAAACCGTCACGGATCATCCCGTCGACGAGCGTCTGGTCGCCGAGCTTGATCCCGCCGCGATAGCCGTAGACGTAGTGCGGGGCGTTCGACATCGACTCCTGGCCTCCCGCCACCGCGACCTCCAGGTCGCCCGCCTTGATCGCCTGCGCCGCGAGCATCACCGACTTGAGCCCCGAGCCGCAGACCTTGTTGATCGTCACCGCGGAGATCGTCGCCGGCAGGCCGGACTTGAGCAGCGCCTGACGAGCCGGGGCCTGTCCCACGCCGCCCTGCAGCACGTTGCCCATGATCACTTCCTGGACGTCGCCGGGCGCCACACCGCTGCGCTCCACCGCCGCGCGGATCGCGATCGCGCCAAGCTCCGGGGCCGCGAGCGATGCCAGCCCCCCGAGGTACCGGCCGATGGGCGTGCGTGCCGCACCCACGATCACCGGAACGCGAGATGTATCACTCATGATTCGAATGGGTTTCCGGGCGTCATTGCAGCCGGGCGGCCGCGTCGGCCTCGAGCCCGCGTGAGGGCCGCGTGCGCGCGGGCACGGTCCCGGCGCGCCGGGTTCGTCACGCGAACCCTGCGAATACTAGCCCGTTGCCCGTGACCGTTGCAGTGCGCACACGCGCCACCGCGGCGCCCGCAGACGCCGCGTCTCCGGGCCCGCCTGACGCTCAGCGCGCCGGATACACCGCGAAGGCCTCGATCTCGATGAGCAGGTCCGCGTTCACGAGGCTGGCCACGCCGAGGGTCGACCGCGCGGGCTTGGCCGGATTCGACGACGTTCCGAAAAACTGGGCGTACGCGTCGAAGAACCCCTGATAGTCGGGGACGCCACCCTTCTCCTTGTCGGCTACCACGTAGACGCGCAGGTACACGACGTCCTTCATCGAGAGTCCGCGCTCGGTCAGGCGGGCCTCGATGTTCTGCAGGGCACTCATGGCCTGCGTCTTCGTGTCGCCATAGCGGGCACGCGACCCGGCGGGCTGGTTGCGGTCGGCCGGCGACGGCGTTGTGCCGGAGGTCCAGACCCACGCGGCGTTGGCGGGTATGCCGACCGACGACGAGATCGGCGAGTTCGCCGATCCCTTGAAGTCGACCGCCGTGGGAGGACCGCCCTGTCCCGGCGCCGGCGTGGCGACGGCGCAGGCGAGCACGATCAGGGCACCGGGCACGGCGTGCGCACGGCGAATGCGGGCGACCGGCATGCGAAGGTCCTCCGGAAGTTGGCGTCAGGGGAGCGGCGCGGCCCCGGCAGCGGTGCCGGGCGACCGGAAGTTGCCGCCCGGACGGCGCGCGTCAATTCGCGCCGCAGACGCCGGGCACGCCGTCAGCGAATGCGCAGTCCGATGCGGTGCCCCGCGCCGTCGTGAAAGCTCTCGAACGCGTAGTCCACCGAGAAGCGATCGAGCGTGAACGACGCGCCAAGCGACAGGGGACGCTGCTCGGCGAGTTCCGGGCGACGGACGCCCGCGCGCACCACGAAGTCGTAGCCGTCGAGCGGGACGAATCCCCATTCCATCGCGACCGCCGGCGACACGAACCCGTTGCGCAGCACCGACACCGCCGTGGCGAGGGTGAAGTCGAGCGGACCCACGGGGCGACCGAAGGTGGCCGCGCCGAGCGTGGCGCGCAGCGGCTGTCGCGCGGTGGACGTCCCGAAGTCGATGTCCGGTCCGAGATTCTGCACGGTGAGCCCCCACACGACCTGGCCGCGGTCCTTCGCGATGCCGACGTCCACCGAGGGCGCGCCGTCGCGCACGGGCGACAGACGCTCCTCCACGTACTTGAGCGCGGCGCCCACGCGATATCCGCGATAGGTCGTCGCCAGCGCGAATGTCCCGACGAGGCTCTCGCCGGCGCCCGCGGCCGGATGCGTGAGCACCGTGCTCGACACCGGGACGCGCACCGCCACGACCTCGTGGTCGAGGAACTGCACGCCGATGGCGGTGTTCACCGCGCCGGCGGTGAGCGAGGCGGCGAGCGTTCCCACGCGCGCCTCGCCGTTGAACTGCCCGATGCCGAACGCGGTGCCGGTGGCCTGCCCCACCAGCGCCGGGTTCGCGAAGATCGACTCCACGTCGCGCACGTTGGTGGCAACGCCGGAGAGCCCCGCGGCGCGCACGCCCGCGGGGACCTGCAGCACGATCGGCGCGTACACGTCGCGACGCTGTGCCTGCGCACCATGCAGCGGCGTCAGGCACGCCAGCGCGATGGCGGTCGCGGCGACGAAACGGTGGCGGGTGGAGACAGGCATGGCGGTCACGGTCTGTTCAGGTCCGCGCTCGCGGACGCCAGGAAGTCGGGGCTCATGCGCGAGAAGCCGATATCGTCCATCACCACGTTGCCGGCGGCGGTGCGGTCGAACAGGAAACGCACCGTCGCCAGGTGCCGGAGGTCAACGTCCGGCGCGGCGCGGGCGAAGTCCGCCAGCGGGATCACGTACGTCTGCAGCACGTACTCGAAGGTGTTCGCGAATCGCTGCTTGTCCCGCCCCGCCCGGCGATAGATGAACGCCTGGAGCGGACGTCGCACCGCGCCGTACGTGCTGAGCGCGACGCGCCCGCGGTGTCCGGACGCGTCCACCACCTCGATGCTCAGGTCGACGGCCGTGGTGTCGGGGCTGGTCGAACGCTTCGGCGGCGCCCGTCGTGGCGCGGCCCGCCGCGCCGAGTCGGCGCGGCTCGAGTCACGCGGCAGCTGGCGTGGCCCGGGCTTCCCTTCGGTGGGCACCAGCGAGAACACCAGCGTGCTTCCCTGGTCGATGCCCCACGCCGCGCGCAGCGAGTCGCTGACCGACATCTCGTAGGCGGCCGGGCGTCCCAGGCGGGTGGTGTCGGGTCCCGCGATGTGGTTGTTCCACCCCAGCCACACGGCGGTGTTGGCCTGGTTGCTGTTGCGGGACCGGAACGGGATCACCGCCTCCTTCCAGCTCGACAGCGAATCGCCGCGCAGGGTGATGCCGGGCGCGGTGCCGGTGGTGACGTCGACGTCCTCCTCGAAGCCCGCCGCGGTGCGGAATCCGCTCTCCATGAATCGCGTCGTGTACATCGTCTTGGGGAGCCAGCCGCCGATCACCCGATGATCGCGGAACATCGGCAGGTACTCGCGCTTGTCGCGCAGCGTGGCGTCGAGGAACGCCGACACGTACAGCTCGGCGACGTGCCGCTGGTCCTCGGGCGGCAGCAGGCCGCGCAGGTCGAGAAAGCGCCCGCTGCGCGGCCCGTTGTCGGTGTTCCCCCACACCGTGTTCCACTGCCCGTGGTTCGCGCGATAGACGAAGATCGCGAACTTGAACCACGGCTGGTCGTCGGTGAACTGCAGTCGCTCGTACTGCCCCAGTCCCACGAACGTCGACACGTCGCCGTCGTGCGACCCGTGCAGCAGCAGGTAGTTGTAGTTGCTGAGCGGGGTGCGCTTGTTCGAGGGCTCGTACTGCCCGTCCACCGGGGCGATGGCGACGATCGACTTGATGTCGAAGTTGAAGTCGAACGTGAGCGTGGCGTCGTCGGGGTAGTGCGTCAGGTGATTGAAGGCGCCGGCGACGGCGACCGCCTCGCCCCCGCGCGAGTGCCCCATGATGGCGATGTGGTGCATGTCGACCTTGCCGCCAAGCGGCGACCCGGCCGAATCATTGAAGCGCCGCCACTGCTTGAGGTGCTGCAGGAGCATCCACCCGCGGGCGTCGTTCTCACCGCGGATGTTGCCGTTCAGGAAGTTCTCGTCCACCGACGCCAGGATGTACCCGCGCGACGCCAGCAGCTGGCCCAGGTAGCCGTAGCCGGGATCCGAGTAGTCCGTCATGCTGTGGTTGCCGTGCACGATCAGCACCAGCGGGAACGGGCCGTCGCCGACGGGATACCAGACCCGCCCGTTGATCGGCATCTTCTTGAAGTCGAAGCCCCAGTACTTCGCGCGTTCCTTGCCGAGCGCCGGCGTCGGCGCCGCGGCCATCTTGCTCCCGTCCACCGTGGGCGTCTTGTACGTCACCGAGTCCCGGTATTCCGGCCGGTGCTTGTCGGTGCCGTTGCCGTAGTAGAGCGTGCGCACGCTGAAGGAGCCGTGCTGGCTCGGGTCGGGAGCGTTGAGCGTCTGGTGGGCGAGCACGACCGGCGCGTCGTTGTGCACCAGCCGGAGGGGGGCGACGCAGGCGGCGAGCGCCAGCAGCAGCGCCGGGACGGCGTCTCGGACTCGTGGTGATGGCATGGGCTCCCGGAATCGGCGTGATCCTGAGCGTGTTGGACAACCGCGACGCCCGGAAGGTGCTCTCGCGTCGCGGCGCCCCGGGCGGCGGGGGCTCAGGGCTGCGCGGGAAGGGCGCGGGTCCGGATCTCCGTCCGCACCCGCTCGGTGAACGCCTCCAGCGTCATCGTCTCCTGCTTGCGTCCCGCACCGCGGACGCGCACCGCCACGGTGCCCGCCTCGGCCTCCCGTTTCCCCACGACGGCCATGTAGGGCACCTTCATCACCTCGCCGTCGCGGATGCGGTAGTTGAGGGTGTCGTTCCGGTCGTCGCAGTGCGCCCGGATCCCCTCGGCCACGAGGGTGTCGGTCACCGTGCGCGCGTAGTCGGCGAGGTCATC
Source organism: uncultured Gemmatimonadaceae bacterium (assembly GCA_963761075.1). Taxonomy (GTDB): domain Bacteria; phylum Gemmatimonadota; class Gemmatimonadetes; order Gemmatimonadales; family Gemmatimonadaceae; genus CAVXFN01. Next base: position 1,977,302 of record CAVXFN010000004.1, on the reverse strand, counting down.
GGTGATCGGCAGCACCCGCACCTGCTCGGGGGCGAGCCACACCGGGAAGGCCCCGGCGAAGTGCTCGATGAGGATGGCGATGAACCGCTCCAGCGACCCGCTGACGGCGCGGTGGATCACCACCGGGCGGTGCATCGTGTTGTCCTCGCCCACGTACAGCAGGTCGAAGCGCTCGGGAGCGTTGTAGTCGAGCTGGATGGTGCCGAGCTGCCATGCGCGCCCTAACGAGTCGGTGACGTCGAAGTCGATCTTCGGCCCGTAGAACGCGCCGTCGCCGGGCTTCAGCTCGTACGGCATGCCGGTGGCCTCGAGCGCCGCGCGCAGCGCCTCCTCGGCCCGGTCCCAGAGCTCGTCGCTCCCGATGCGGGTCTCGGGACGGGTCGCGAATCGCAGGGTGGACGTCAACCCGAACGTGGCGTAGTAGTCGAGGATGAAGCGCAGCAGGAAGGCGACCTCCTGCGCGATCTGCGACTCCATCAGGAAGACGTGGCAGTCGTCCTGGCTGAACTGCCGCACCCGCGTCAGGCCCGACAGCGCCCCGGTCACCTCGTTGCGGTGCAGCACGTCGAAGGTGACGAGGCGCTTCGGCAGCTCGCGGTACGAGTGCTTCTTCGAGTTGTACAGCACGTAGTGCGAGGGACAGTTCATCGGCTTGAGCGACATGTCGTGCTCGTCCGACTCGGTATTCAGCACCAGGAACATGTTCTCGCGGTACTTCCCCCAGTGCCCCGACTGCTCCCACAGCGCCTTGCCGTAGAGCAACGGCGTGCGCACCTCGAGGAAGTCGGCGCGCTGTCGCTCCCGGATGAACTCCACCAGCAGGTTGTAGATGGTCGTGCCACGCTCGGTCCAGAACGGCGCGCCGGGCGACACCGGGTGGAACTGGAAAAGGTCGAGCGCGCGCCCCACGACCCGGTGGTCGCGCCGCTTCGCCTCCTCGATGCGATGGAGGTACGCCTCGAGTTCCTCCTGCGACCAGAATGCCGTGGCGTAGATGCGCTGCAGCATCTGGCGGCGCTCGTCGCCGCGCCAGTACGCCCCCGCGGTGTGCAGCAGCTTGAAGTGCTTGAGGAGCGACGTATCGGGGACGTGCGGCCCCCGGCACAGGTCGATGAACGGCCCGTCGGTGTAGGTGGAAATCACCTCGTCGTCGCCAAGGTCATCGATGCGCTCGAGCTTGAGCGGGTCGTCGGTGAACCGCTCCCTCGCCGTGGCGCGCGACACCTCTTCGCGCACGAACGGGTACTTCTCCGCCACCACCTTCTTCATCTCGGCCTCGAACGCCGCGAGGTCCTCAGGGGTGAACGGGTGCGCAACCTCGAAGTCGTAGTAGAAGCCGTCCTCGATGGCCGGGCCAAAGCCGATGTGCGCGTCCGGGCGCAGGCGACGAACCGCGGTCGCGAGGATGTGCGCCCCCGAGTGCCGCAACACCGCCAGCGACTCGGCGTCCCGGGGGAGCAGCACCCGGAACGCGCCCCCGTGCCGGATCGGTGTCATCAGGTCCATCACCTGGTCGCCGATCTTGATGGCGATGGCGTCCCGCAGCAGGCGCGGCCCGATCGACCCGACCACGTCGCGTCCGGGTGTCCCCGCCGGCACCTCGCGAACGGAACCGTCCGGGAGGGTGAGCTGGAGGAGGGACGGGCTCGATGGGGGAGCGGACGATGCGGACATCTAGGGCAGTGCCTCGAGGACGGGCGTGATGCGGGGGCCGTAGATCAGCGCGAGGACGACGCCCGCGATGATGGCGATCGCGACGACCCCCCACACGACGTACCGCACCGGGGTACGGCTCGCGATCCGCTCGTCGTCAATTCGCAAATTCACGTGGCGCAAGTTATCGTACCACAGTACCCTACGCCACCGGACGCGATATGGGCGGAAGACGCATCATCGAAGAAGATGTCGACTCCCACGGACTCTTCGTCTTCGTGATTGGAGCTATCGCCGGGGCAGCCGCGGGCGCCTACCTCGGCCGGCGCTACGACACTGTTGACGAGCTCCTCGAGGGGGTCCAGGCGCGGCTCGCCGAGTTTCGCGACACATGGGTGGCCGGCGAGGACGACGATGCCCTTCCCGGCGACGACGAGGACGACGAGGACGAGGACGAGGACGAGATCGTCGACGAAGAAGAAGAAGAAGACGAGACGACGACGACGACGAGGTCGAGGAGGATGAGGAAGAAGACGAGGACGTGATCGAGGCCCTTTCCGACGACGACACCTCCGACGACACCTCGGCGGAAGACGACCTCGAGGACGAAGACGACGAGGAGACTGCGCCGTCCGCCGGCTCGGACAAGCGGGCGCTCGAGCGCCGCGTGCTGACCGCCTTCCGCGACGACGCCCTTCTGGGACGACGCGCCGTGGAGATCGCGGCGGTTGGCGACGGGGTGGTGGAGCTGACAGGCTGGGTGCGCAGCCGCGGCGAGGCGTCGCGCGCGTCGGCGACCGCGCGCGAGGTCGAGGGCGTGCAGGCCGTGCTCAACCGACTGGACGTGTATCGTCGCGGCCCCGTCGAGGCGACGGGCGGCGCGCGCGAACCCGCGCGGCGCGGCGGCGTAGTACGTCCCGTCGAACCCGACGGCCCGGCGACCTGATCAGCCATCTGTTGACGCACCAACCCAGATCGCAGCAGTTCGCCGACGCCGCCAGCCCAGGGCGGCGTTGCTGTTTCCCCCCGGTACCCGCCCCAACGAGTCCCACCGCGTCCGCCAGCCGCATTTCGCCTGTCCCGCCCCCCGCCCCACCCCGCCTTATTTTCCTTGCCATGTCGAACGCCGAGCTCCCCACCGACCTCCCGGCCCAGTACGAACCAGACAGCGTGGAGCGCGAGCTCTACGCCCACTGGCTCGCGGCCGGCATCTTCACGGCGCACGCCGAGCGCTCCGTGCGCAACGGCGGCGAGCGCGAGCCGTTCGTGGTCATGATGCCGCCGCCCAACGTGACGTCGGTGCTGCACATGGGCCACGGACTCAACAACACGGTGCAGGACGTCGTGGTGCGCTGGCGCCGCATGTGCGGCGACGAGACGCTGTGGCTGCCGGGGACCGACCACGCCGGCATCGCGACCCAGAACGCCGTCGAGAAGCTCCTCGCCCGGGACGGCAAGTCGCGCCACGACGTCGGCCGCCAGGCGTTCGTGAAGCTTACCGAGCAGTTCGTCGCCGAGACCGGCGGGGCCATCCTGCAGCAGCTCCGGGCGATCGGCGCCTCGGCCGACTGGACGCGCACCGCCTACACACTCTCGCCGCAGCTCTCGCGCGCGGTGCGCGAGGCCTTCGTGCGGCTCCACGAGCGCGGCCTCATCTATCGCGGTCACCGCGTCATCCACTGGTGCCCGCGCTGCCTCACGTCACTCTCCGACGAGGAGGCCGAGCACCACGAGAGCGAGGGCAAGCTGTATCACATCGGCTATCCCCTCACCACCGTCCGGACCGCCGAGGCGCCGGCGACAATCGTCGTCGCCACCACCCGCCCCGAGACGATGCTCGGCGACGTCGCGGTGGCCGTGCATCCTGCCGATCCGCGTTATGCGGACCTGGTGGGGCGCACCGTGCGGCTGCCGCTCACGGACCTCGAGATCCCGATCATCGCCGACGAGTACACCGACCCGGCCTTCGGCAGCGGCGCGGTGAAGATCACGCCCGCGCACGACGCCAACGACTTCGAGGTGGGACAGCGCCACCAGCTCGCCATGCCGGTGGTGATCGACGCCACCGGTGCGATGGCGGAGGTCATGGACGCCGGTGGCCGCGTCCCCGAGTCGCTGCGCGGCCTCGATCGCTTCGAGGCGCGGAAGCGCATCGTCGAGATGCTCCAGGCCGAGGGGGCGCTGGTGAAGATCGAGCCCCACAAGCACAGCGTGCGCCGCTGCTACCGCTGCAACACGGTGGTGGAGCCGCGGCTGTCGGAGCAGTGGTTCGTCCGGATGAAGCCGCTCGCCGAACCCGCGCTCGAGGCGGTGCGCAACGGCACCATCCGCATCCTCCCGGAGCGCTGGGAGGCGGTGTACGTGAACTGGCTCGAGAACATCCGCGACTGGAACATCTCCCGCCAGCTCTGGTGGGGCCATCGCATCCCCGTCTGGTATTGCGACGGTTGCGGCAAGGTGACCGCGAGCCGCGAGGACCTCACCAACTGCCCGGCGTGTTCGGGCGCGGTGCGGCAGGATGAGGACGTCCTCGACACCTGGTTCTCCTCGGGGCTCTGGCCGTTCTCGACCCTGGGCTGGCCGGAGCACACGCCGGACCTGCGCGCCTTCTACCCCACCGACACGCTCATCACCGCGCCCGAGATCCTGTTCTTCTGGGTGGCGCGGATGATCATGAACGGCTACGCCTTTCTCGGCGAGCCGCCGTTCCGCACGGTGTACCTGCACGGCACCGTGCGTGACACGAACCACGTGAAGATGTCGAAGTCGCTGGGCAACGGTATCGACCCGCTCGATGTCGTGGCCCTCTACGGCGCCGACGCGCTGCGCTACACGGTCATTGCCGGGATGGGCCTCGGCGCCGACACGATCCTCGACCCGAAGGACCTCGAGCGATCCTTCGCCCCCGGCCGGAACTTCGTGACGAAGCTCTGGAACATCGGGCGCTTCCTGCTCTCCAGCGCGGGGACGTCGCCGGTCGCGCCGATCGAGGCGATCGCCCTGCCGCGCCTCACCCGTGCCGACCGCTGGATCCTCGGGCGCCTCAACGCCGCCGTCGCGGCGTGCGATGCGGCGCTCGGGCCCGGCCGCCCGGACGGAGAGCGCTGGCGCGACGAGGAGCGCTACGCCGGACTGCGGCTGAACGAGTACTGCGAGGCCGCGCGGGCCTTCGCCTGGAACGACCTCGCAGACTGGTACGTCGAGTCGGTCAAGGCACGCCTCGCCGAGCCCGGCGACGACCGCGAAACCGCACGCGCCGTGCTGGTCCACGTCTTCGACAGGGCGCTCCGCCTGCTGCATCCGCTGGTGCCGTTCGTGACCGAGGCCCTGTGGCAGCGCCTCCCGGTCCCCGACCGGCGCGACGGCGACTTCCTCGCCACCGCGCGCTGGCCCGCAGAGCGCGCAGTGCCTGACGATTGGACGCCTTCGATACTCGTGCGTCGAGGGTGGAACGCCATCCGGCGCCTGCGCGGGGACTACGCGATTCGCGCCCGGCAAGGTGCTCCGCTGCGGTCATTGTGCCGTCTGCGGACGGCGCCGCAATGATCTTCGCGGCGGACGCGGACCTGGTCGGCCGCCTCGCCCGCGCACGGTGACGTGGATTTCGGCCGCGTCTCCGACCGGGGCCGCCGCGCACGCCGTGCCGGCGGATGGAACCACCGTCGAGCCTTCCCCTCGCGGGCGTCATCGACGTCGACAGGGAGTGCGAGCGCCTGCGCGGGGAGCTGGCCGCCCTCGACAAGCAGCTCGCCGCCCTGCGCGGCCGGCTCGCCAACGAGGCCTTCCTCACCCGGGCCAAGCCGGAGGTCATCGAGGCCGAGCAGCGCAAGGAAGGCGAGTGGAACGGCCGCCGCGCCCTGCTCGCCACCAAACTGGAGACGCTGTGCGGCGGCTGATTCCGATCCTCCTGCTCACGGCGTGTGCCCAGCCCGGGCGTCCGCCGGGTGGCCCGCCTGACGACAAGCCGCCGCAGCTCGTCAGCATCCGTCCCGACAGCAACGCGCTGAACGTGCACGGCGGGGCGATCTCGTTCCAGTTCGACGAGGTCGTGAGCGAGCTGCCGACCGGCGCACGGTCACTCCCCGACGCGTTCCTGGTGTCGCCCAGTCACGGTCCGCTGTCGGTCTCGTGGCACCGGTCGCGCATCGACGTGACACCGAAGGGCGGGCTGCGCCCGAACCAGACCTACACGGTCGAGCTCCTGCCGGGAATGACCGACCTCGATCACAACGTCGACTCGTCGTCCTTCCGCTTCGTCTTTTCCACCGGCCCTACCATCGCCACCGGCGTCATGCGCGGTATCGTCTTCGACTGGATGAGCGCCAAGCCGGCACCCAGGGCCACCGTCGAGGCGTTCACGCTCCCCGACAGCCTGACGTGGACGGTCCGCGCCGATTCCACGGGTGAATTTGCGATCGCCCACATGCCGCCGGGCTCGTACGTGCTGCGCGCGTACATCGACCAGAACAACAACCACTTTCTCGACCCACGCGAGCTCTTCGATTCGGCGACGGTGACCCTCGGCGACTCGCTGCGGCGGGAGATGCTCGCGATCCAACGCGACTCGATCGGCCCCGGGATCCTCGAGGTCACGCCCCGCGACAGCATCACGCTCGGCGTGACGTTCGATCGCGCGATCGACACCGCGATGGTCCTGTCGCGCGGGCTCTTCTCGCTGAGGTCAGGGGACAGCACCATCTATCCGGTGCGCACGGTGCTGACGAAGGCCCAGGTGGACAAGGTCAAGGCGGACTCGCTGCGCGCCAAGGCCGTCGAGGATTCGGTCCATCGCGCGGCCGTCGCCGACTCGGTCAGGCAGGCCGACAGCACGAAGGCCGCCGCCGCACCGACGCGCCCAACGACGCGACGTCCGGGGGTGACCATTGCGCCACCGCCCGGCCCGGCACGGGACACGACGCCGCGCGTGATCCCGAAGCCGTCGGCGCAGATTCCGGGTCGCGAGATCCAGCTGATCGTGCAGCGCCCGCTGCCGCCCACGACCTCGTTCCGGTTGACGGCCGACTCGATCCGCAGCGTGACCGGCGCCGTACGGAGCTCGAGCCGGGTGTTCACCACGCCGCGACCGAAAGTCGAAGCTGACACGTCAAAGGCAAAGTCCGACACCGGCGCGGTGAAGTCCGACACCGGCGCGGTGAAGCCCGACACCGGCGCGGTCCGACATGACACCGGCGCGACGAGGCCCGACACCAGCGTGCTGCAGCCGTCTGCCGGCGCCCGGACGCCTGACGCCGGCGTCGTCAGGCAGCCACCGGGGAGCGCGCGGCGTGAGTGACCCGCGGCGCGCGCTGCCATCGGTCGGCGCGCTGTTCGAGAGCGATGCCCTGCGCCCGCTGATCGACAGGACACCGCGCGGGTTGGTGAAGCTTGCGCTCCGCCACGTGATCGAGCAGGTGCGTCGAAACGCAGCCCCCGCTCCGGTCGATGCCGCCGGCTGGGCCGCCGCCGTCGAGCTGGAGGTTGCGCGGCGGTCACGGCTCTCCCTGCAGCCGCTGTACAACGCGACCGGCGTCGTCCTCCACACCAACCTGGGCCGCGCACCGCTCGCGCGCAGCGCCATCGATGCCATCGCCCGCACCGCGGCCGCCGGCACCAACCTCGAGTACGACGTCGTGGGCGGCTCGCGCGGGTCGCGCTCCGTGCACTGCGCCGCACTCCTGCGCGAGCTCACCGGCGCCGAGGACGCACTGGTCGTGAACAACGGCGCGGCAGCGCTGGTGCTGGTGCTCAACACGCTGGCCAACGGGCGTGAGGCGATCGTCTCCCGCGGGGAGCTCATCGAGATCGGCGGGAGCTTTCGCGTACCCGAGATCATGACGAAAAGCGGCGCCGTGCTCCTCGAGGTCGGTACCACGAACCGCACCCACGCCGACGACTACCGCCGCGCGCTGTGCGCGGCGACCGCGGCGATCGTGAAGGTCCATCGCAGCAACTTCGAGGTGCGGGGGTTCGTCGCCGAGGCCTCGCTGAGGGACCTGGCACCGGTCGCGCGCGACGGCCAGGTGCCGCTGCTCTTCGACCTGGGGAGCGGCCTCCTCACCTCGCTGGACGCCTTCGGCCTCCAGGGGGAGCCGACCGCGGCCGATGCCATCGCCGACGGGGCGAGCGTGGTGGTGATGAGCGGCGACAAGCTGCTCGGCGGTCCGCAGGCGGGCATCATCGTCGGGCAGCGCGACGCCGTGGCCGCATGCCAGCGCAATCCACTGGCGCGCGCCCTGCGCGTCGACAAGCTCACCCTGGCGGCCCTCGAGGCGACGCTGGCCCTGTACCGGGACCCGCCGCGCGCCCGCCGTGAGATTCCCGCGCTCGCGATGCTGACCGCCGCCGCCGGCGAGGTGCACGCCAGGGCCGAGGCGCTCGCGCGCGCCTTGCGCGACGCCGGGGTGCCCTGCGATGTCGTCGCCACCGACGCGACCGTCGGCGGAGGCGCCTTCCCGTCGGCGCGCATCCCGTCATTCGCGGTGTCGCCGGTGGGGGATGCGGTGGCCCTCGAGGCGGCGGCGCGCGGCGGCAGCGTTCCTGTCATCGGCCGCATCGCCGATGAGCGGGTGCTGTTCGACGTGCGGTCGGTGCCCGCGGACTGGGACGACGAACTGGCCGTCGCCCTGACGGCATCCCTCGCGCCGCGCGCGGCGCAATGACGCCTGCGTTGCGGCGCGCCGCCTTCCTCGACCGCGACGGGACCCTCATCGAGGACGTGCACTTTCTGCACGACGCGAGCCTCATGCGCCTGCGCGACGGCGCGGCGGCGGCCGTGCGCCGGCTCAACGCCGCGCAGGTCCTGGTCGTGGTGGTGACGAACCAGTCCGGGATCGCACGCGGCCTCATCACGGAGGCCCAGTACGACGCCACCCGCGAACGCCTCGAGGCGCTGCTCGCCGCCGAGGGCGCGGTCGTGTCGCGATCGTATCACTGCCCGCATCATCCCGGGATCACCGGCCCATGCGCGTGCCGCAAGCCCGGGACGCGACTGTACCGCACCGCCGCCGCCGACCTCGGCATCGACCTAACGACGTCGCTGTACGCGGGCAACCGGATGCGCGACGCGGAGCCGGGACGCCAGCTCGGCGGCCTGGCCCGCCTCGTCCCGTCGTCGAGCACCCCGCCCGACGAGGTCGAACGCGCGCGCGACCTCGGCATCCTGACCGACTCGCTCGCCGATGCGGTGGGTGACTTTCTCGCCCTCCACGCGGCGTGACCGCGGCTCTTACTCGCCGCGGACCAAGTGGCTAGTATGGGCCGCATGCCGATGCGGATCGCGACGCTGGCCTCGGGCGGCGGCACCAACCTGCGGGCGCTGCTCAGCCACCTGGCCGCGCTCGGCGACAAGCGGGCGGGCGACGTCGTGCTCGTGGCCGGCGACAACCCGGCCGCCGGTGCCCTGGAGCGGGCGAACGACCACGGCATCGCCGCCGTGCCGCTCGACCAGGCCGGGCGCACCACCGGGCTGCTCGCGCTGCTGCGCGAGCACCAGGTCGACCTCGTCGTGCTCGCCGGCTACATGCGTCTCGTGCCCGCCGACGTCGTGGCGGCATTCCGCGGGAGGATCGTCAACGTCCATCCCGCCTTGCTGCCGTCGTTCGGCGGGCAGGGCATGTTCGGGCACCACGTGCACGAGGCGGTCATCGCCGCCGGCGTGCGGGTCAGCGGCGCCACGGTGCACTTCGTCGACGAGCAGTACGACAGGGGGGCGATCATCGCGCAGTGGCCGGTGCCCGTCTTTGCCGACGACGGCGCCGAGGCCCTCGCCCGTCGCGTGCTGCAGGTCGAGCACCTCATCTATCCGCGCGTCGTCCAGGCCGTCGCCGATGGGCGCATCACGCTCGACGCCGACGGCCGCGTGCGCCACGAGCGACGCCACGACCTGACGCATTTCGCACTCGTCACCGATCCCGGCGCCGCCATCCACGGCCTCGATACCCTGCTCTGAACACCGCGCCCGCCCTCATCTCCCTCCGACCCTTCGCTCCCGATTCATGCGCGCCCTGCTTTCCGTGTACGACAAGACCGGCCTCGCCGAGTTCGCCGGTGACCTCGTTTCCCTTGGCTGGGAGCTCGTTTCCACCGGCGGCACCGCGCGCGCGCTGCGGGCGGCCGGTCTCGCCGTGCGCGATGTCGAGGACCTGACGCACTTTCCCGAGATGCTCGACGGGCGCGTGAAGACCCTGCACCCCGCGGTGCACGGCGGGCTGCTGGCACGACGCGACGTGGCGGAGCACATGGCCGCCATCGCCGCGCACGGCATCGGCCCGATCGACATGGTGGTGGTGAGCCTGTACCCGTTTCGCGAGACCGCGGCGAGGGAGGGCGTCACGCCCGCGGACGTCATCGAGCAGATCGACATCGGCGGCCCGTCGATGCTGCGCTCGGCGGCGAAAAACCACGCCAGCGTCTGGGCAGTCGTCGATCCCGCCGACTACGCAGCGGTGCTCTCCGCGCTCCGCGCGGGAGACGATGACCTCGACCTGCGCCGGCTGCTCGCCGAGAAGGTCTACGCGCACACCGCGGCCTACGACGCCGCGATCGCCGGCTGGTTCGCATCGCAACGCGGCGAGCGGTTCCCGTCGCACCTCACCGTGGCCGCGACCCTCAGGCAGACGCTCCGCTACGGCGAGAACCCTGGCCAGAACGCGGCGTTCTACGTGGAGCGGGCGGGTGAGGGACTCGCCGGCCTGGCGCAGCGCGGCGGAAAAGAACTCTCGTTCAACAACCTCCTCGACCTCGAGGGGGCGCTGCTGGCGGTGGAGCCGTTCGCCGGTCAATCCTGCTGCGCGATCGTCAAGCACACGACGCCGTGCGGCATGGCCGTCGGCGTCGACGCCGCCGAGGCGTATCGCAAGGCCCTCGCCTGCGACCCGGTGTCGGCGTTCGGCTCCGTGATCGCCTTCACCGTGCCCGTGGACGGCGCCGCCGCCGAGGCGATCTCGGCACTGTTCGTGGAGTGCCTCGTGGCGCCGTCGTTCACCGACGAAGCCGTCGAGATCCTCGGGCGCAAGAAGAACCTCCGCGTGCTCGAGGGCTCGGCGCAGTGGCGCGCCGACGCGCTCGACGTGAAGCGCGTCCGCGGCGGGTTCCTCGTGCAGGAGCGCACGCCCACGCCGTCGGAGGACGGCGAGTGGCGGGTGGTGTCGAAGCGCCAGCCGACGGACACCGAGCGGCGGGACCTCGCCTTTGCCTGGCGCGCGGTGGCCAGCGTCAAGTCCAACGCCATCGTGCTGGCGCGCGACGGCGCCACCATCGGGATCGGTGCGGGCCAGATGTCGCGGGTCGATGCGGCATTCCTCTCGGTGCACAAGGCCCGCAATGCCGGCCACGAGACCGCGGGGGCCGTGCTCGGCTCGGACGCCTACTTCCCCTTCCGCGACGGCATCGACCAGGCGGCAAGTGCCGGCGTGACGGCGATCGTGCAGCCGGGGGGCTCGGTGCGCGACCCCGAGGTGATTGCCGCCGCCGACGAGCGCGGCATGGCGATGGTGCTCACCGGACAGCGGCTCTTCCGGCACTAGGGGCGGCGGCCGGTGGCGGGGCCGGGCGCGACAGGAGCCCGGCATCCTCGTATGTTTCCCTGTCTGTCCGGGCTTCCTCCGGGGAACCGGGGGCGCGCGGCGATGTGTCGAACAGCGATCGCGACGGCGGCCGGCGCCTTTCCCTCGCGGGGAGCGGCTTCGGTACGGCCGTGACCGTCTCCGGGTTCGAATCACCCATGCACCACCCATGAGCACCGCGACCTCGACGAATCTCGACTACCGACCCTCGTACGGCGCGGCCGCGATCGCGGCGGGGCTCGTGCTCTGCCTGTACCTGCTCACGCTCGGGCCGTCGACGGCGATGTGGGACACCAGCGAGTACATCGCGGCGGCCTACATCATGGGGCTCCCCCATCCCCCCGGAAATCCGCTGTTCGTGCTGCTGGGCCGGTTGTTCACGATCCTGCCGCTCGGCGGCGACCCGGCCATGCGGGTGAACCTGCTCGCGGCACTGTGCAGCTCGGTGGCGGCGGGGATGTGGTTCCTCATCACCGAGCGCGTCCTGGTGAGCTGGCTCCCCGACCGCTGGCAGCGGATCGTCGGCGGCGCACTGGCGGCGCTCATCGGCGCCACGGCCTACACGGTATGGAGCCAGTCGGTCGTGAACGAGAAGGTGTACACGGTCTCGCTCGCGGGCCTGGCGATCATCGCCTGGCTCACCGTGCGCTGGTGCGACGAGCCCGATGGCCGCAAGGCCGACCGGGTTTTGGTGCTGATTGCGTACCTGCTCGGACTCGGCTACGCGAACCACATGGCCGGGATGATCCCGGCGCCCGCGGCGGCGCTGGCGGTGCTGATCCGGCGGCCGCGCACGCTGGTGCGCTGGAAGCTGATCCTGGCCTGCGTCGGCGCGCTGGTGCTCGGACTCACCCCATTTGCCACGCAACCCATCCGCTCGGCGTACTTCCCCGCCATCAACGAGGGCGAGACCACGGGCTGCCGCACCGAGTTCGCCTGGAGCTGCACGTTCACCAAGCGCACGTGGGACGCCTTCAAGTACAACTTCAACCGCGAACAGTACGGCAAGCCCTCGCTGACGACGCGGCAGGCGCCGTTCACGGCGCAGGTGGGGATGTGGTGGATGTACTTCCGGTGGCAGTGGGTGCGCGACCCGTACATCCAGCACCAGATGCTGCAGGCGGTGATGGCGGCGCTGTTCCTGGTGCTCGGTTTCTTCGGCGGCTGGGTGCACTGGCAACGTGACCGGCAGAGCTTCTGGTTCTACGGGCCGCTGATGCTCACCCTGACACTGCTGTTGATCTACTACCTGAACTTCAAGTACGGCTACTCGCAGGCACCGGGGCTGGGCGACACCATCGAGCGCGAGGTCCGCGACCGGGACTACTTCTACCTCTGGAGCTTCTCCGCCTGGAGCGTGTGGGCCGCGTTAGGACTGCTGTTCGTGTGGGAGTCGGCGGCGGCACTCATCGGCACCCAGGCGGTGCGCATCGGGAAGGCGGTCTCCGAGATGCCGAGCCGTCGCAGCTGGATCCTGTCCTCGCCGCTGCTCGCCCTGGCGTTCATCCCGCTGTTCGCCAACTGGGGACCCGCCAGCCGCCACGGTGACACCACCACCGCTGACTTCGCCGCCGACCTCCTGAACTCGGTGGAACCGTACGGCATCCTCGTCACGGTCGGCGACAACGACACCTTCCCTCTCTGGTACGCGCAGGAAGTCGAGGGCATCCGCCCCGACGTCATCATCGCCAACACGTCGCTGCTGAACACCGACTGGTACGTCCGCCAGGTCATCCGCTCGCCGATTCGCGAATACGACCCCGCCAAGGGGCCGGCGATCTACCGCGACCGCCAGTGGGAGAAGCCCACCAAGCCGCCGCTGCAGATGACGCTCGACCAGGCGGACAGCATTCCCCTGGCCGTGCAGGATCCCGACTCGGAGCGCTTCGAGGTGGGCAACATCCGCACCACGATTCCGCCGCGCATCTACACCAAGGCGGACATCGCCGTCCTCCGCATGATCCACGACAACCCGAACCGCCCGGTGTATTTCAGCCGGACGTCCGGTGGCTACGCGCAGGAGCTCGGCCTCGGGCCGTGGATGCTGTCACAGGGACTGGCGCGCAAGCTGGTGCCCAACGTGCCGCACGCCGGCAAGGACACGGTGCTCGTTCCCGGTGAGGGCTTCGTCGATCTCAATCGCTCGGTGACCCTCTGGGACAGCGTCTTCAAGGGGCCGCAGGCGATGATCCGCAAGAACGGCTGGCCCGACAAGGCATCGATCGGTATTCCCGCGCTCTACATTTCGACGGGCTTCATCCTCTACGACGCGCTGAACCAGCAGGGGGACTCCGACGCCGCACGCACGATCCTGCGGCAGACGCAGGCGGTCGCCAAGGCGACGCGACTCGGCGACTATCTCGACTTCGGAGAGCCCACCGCCCTGCCCTTCGAGAGCGCCGGCGACCAGCCCCTCGTGAGCCCCGTGCCTGGCGCCGGGAGCACGCAGCGGCCGCCGCCCGTACAGCGTCCGCCGGATACGGGCGCGATCCGAAAGAAGTAGGCGGCCGCTTCTTCCGGACTGGGTGACCCGCCCGCCGCCGCGGCCGCGCGGCGCTACTGCGCACGGCGGAACGCGGTCGGTTGCGCCGTGCGCGCGGGGGACGCGAATATTCGAGGTGGGAGGGCTAGTCCTAATTGGTAAGGCAGCGGTCTTGAAAACCGCCGGGTGGAGACACCCTTACAGGTTCGAGTCCTGTGCCCTCCGCCTTGCCGGTCCGCATCGGTCGGCACGTCAGTCGCCGACCGACGCGTTCGCGGCGTGCTGTCGCGGACGGGCGTCGTGTCGCCACCACGGCGACGGCATGGCGTGCCCATTCTGTCGCCCCGGAGGTGCCTCCTGACCGATGCACAGTTCCGTGCGATGGCGCTCGCCCTGCCTGGAGTAACCGAATCGGCGCACCAGGGTCATCCTGATTTCCGCGTCGACGGAAAGATCTTTGCCACGCTGGCGTGGCCGGCGAAGGGATGGGCAATGGTCCGGCTGCGGCCGGAAGACCAGGCGCATTTCAGCCGCGCCGCGCCGACGGTCTTTTCGCCCGTGCCCGGCGCGTGGGGGCAGCAGGGGAGCACCAGGGTGAAGCTCGCCGCTGCCCGCATTGGCCTGCTGCGCCAAGCCATGGAGGCGGCGTGGCACCACCGGGCCCCGGTGGCGCTGCGCCGCGCGCTCGAGGAAGAGGGACGACGCCGGTGACGTCCGCCGCGACGGCGGCCGACGCCGGCTCCCACCGTTCGGCGAGGGGGCCCGCCGTTGATGCCGCGGCACTCTTCGTGCTCGCGCTGGCGGTGAATTTCACGCACCTCGGCACGAAGAGCTTCTGGCTCGACGAGGCGACCAGCGTGGAGTACGTCCGTCACGGACTTCGTGCCCTGGTCCCGATCGTGACCGGCGAGGACCCGAACATGGGGCTCTTCTACGTGACGCTGAACCTCTGGCGCCGCCTTTCCGGCGACGGCGAGGCCGCGCTGCGCAGCCTCTCGGCGATCGCCGCCGCGCTCGCGGTCTCGACGACCTGCCTCATTGGCACGCGACTGTTCGGCCGGAGGGTGGGACTCCTGGCGGGCGTTGCCCTGGCGCTCGACGCCTTCGTGGTCAAGTATGCCCAGACGGTGCGCGGCTACGGCCTCATGCTCTTCCTCGCGACGCTGGCCTGCTGGTTCTTCATCCGGGCCCTCGACGATGACAGGCCGCGCTTCCGGATCGGCTACGTCCTGGCCGGCACGGCCGCCGTGTATTCGCACTACTTCGCAGTGCTCGTCCTTGGATCGCACGCGCTGACGCTTCTCGCCATCCGGCGCCGCGAGGCGCTGCGCTGGCGGTGGCTCTCCGTCGCCGCGTGGTTGGGCGTCCTTCTGGCCCCAGAGGTGCTCTTCGCACATCGTGCTGACATCGGGCATCTCTCCTGGATCGCCCCGCCGAGCCTCGGCCTCGTTCCGCAGGTCCTGATCGACTTCGCCGGCTGGAGTAACGGCGCGCTGGCAGTGCTGGCCACCGGGGCCCTCTTCGCCATCATCTCGGCCACGCGCTCCGCGGAGAAATGGCGCGAGGGCTTCCTGGCTTCGTGGCTGCTCGTTCCCGTCGTCGTCGCCTTCGGCGTGTCGTATCTCACGCCGGTCTTCGAATCCCACTATCTCATCGCCTGCGTGCCAGCCCTGGCGTTGCTCGGCGCCGCCGGCATCGAGCGCGTGCGCCTCACGTGGCTCCGGCGCGCAGCCATTGCGGCGCTCCTGGTCACGGAGTCGACGACGCTGCTCGGGTGGTACCGGCAGCCGGCCTGGGAACAGTGGCGCGAGGCGACACGCTTCGTCGCCTCGGCGGCGCGTCCCGGCGACGGTCTCGTGTTCTTTCCTTTCTATGCGAGGGCGCCGTTCGACTACTACGTGCGGCGGACTGGCGTGACACCGCCACGACTGCTGGAGGCGGCGCCACCGGGAGAGACGACGCGCGTCTGGCTGCTCATCCGGAAGTCCGACCAGGCTGGTCGACCCCTGGAGTTGCAGCGCACCAACGCCTGGCTCGCCCCCGCGTTCCACCGCGTCGACCATAGGGACTTCGGCGACGTCGGCGTGGAGCTCTTCACCCGCTGACCGCGCCGCCCGCTACGCCTGCTCCGCGAGCGTGGTGACCGTCATCGTCTGGTTGTGCAGCTCGCAGCGCGCCGTGGGCGTGAACGGCGAGATCTCACCGTACGAGTAGAATCCCGCGAGCGTCGTCGTCGCGCCGAGGACGTCCCGCACGCTCTCGATCTCTTCGTCGGCCCGCTGCTTGAGCACCCAGCGACGTCCCACACAGCTGATCAGCAACCCGAGTCCGGGAGCGACGGTGCCGCGCAGGGGCGCGCAGCTCGTCGACGCCGCGGCGCCGGCGCCGTCGATGAGCCTGTCGATGCTGGCATGCATGAGTCGCGCGTACTGGCCTTCCGGCATGTCCCCCGCGAAGGTGAGGCTCCCGGCCGCGTCGTCGATCGACAGAATCGTCCGGACCACCGGCGTCGAACCCGCGTGGTCGTGGATGGCGAGCGGAAAGAGCAGCCCGCTGGCGGGCAGGTTTGCGGCGTGCGGCCCGAGGTACGTGCGATACAACTCGAGCGCCGGCTGTCCGTCGAGCTCGAACAGGACGTTGCCGTCCGACCGGGTAATGCGGCGGTCGGGCCCGAACATGTCCCATCCCCCTACCGAGCCCATGCCGATCCGCAGGTCGTCGCCGTAGAGACCGACGGCAGCCACCAGGTCCGGTCCCACGTGCTCGTCGAGCACGACAGTGGTCTCCTCGAAGCGATCGTCGTCGGCGGCCAGCCCGCCGGTGGCCGCGACGCCGACGGGGAGCGCATCCGACAGGCCGCGGGTCAGCTCGCTGCCGTTGACGTGGAGCCCATCGGAAAAGACAAGCACGTGTCGCAGCCCGACGCCGGCCAGGGACCGCGCGAGCGCCGCGCCAATTGCCGCGCTCTCCCCGGGTGATGCGATCGAGGCACGGCTGACCCGCACCGTCGTCGTGTCGAAGGCGATCGCGGTGGCAACCGCGGTGGCGTCGAGAATCTCGGCGCCGCGGACCTGTCCGCCGGTGGAGCAGCCGACGACGTGCGCGCCCGGCCACCGGTGGCGGAGCCCGTCCACGACCCCAGCGCTCGACAGGACACCTCGCGCGCCGAACAACAGGACCAACTGCGCGCCATGACCCGTGACGTCGTCGTCAGCGTCCCATCCGTTGTCCGGCGTCCACGTCTGTTGGAAGACTCTCATCGCCTCGCTCCGAAGGGCCGTCCTCACGACGCGCACGACGACACGCCGTCACCACCGTGGCATTAGCGCTGCCTAACGAACGCGATCGTGGTGCAGTCGTGTCCCGGGACGGCCGATACTCGGGGAGAGGGCGCCACCGGCCGCCGCCGCACGGGGCGACGCGCGCCGGCGCGCAACATCCCCGGAGTCCGTCCGTGAGCCCACAGCACCGCGTGCTTTTCGTCGACGACGACGAACGAATCCTCGACGCCATGCGCCGGGCGGTGCGGAGCCGCTTCACCATGGTGCCGGCCCAGGGCGGCGACGCCGCGCTCGCGATGCTCTCGGCCGGGGATTCGTTCTCGGTGGTGGTCTCGGACCTGCGGATGCCGGGCATGGACGGCGTCACGTTCCTCTCGAAGGTGCGCCAGGCCGCGCCCGACAGCGTCCGCATCCTGCTCACCGGCTTCGGCGACATGGAAGCCGCGATGAAGGCCGTGAACGATGGGCAGATCTTCCGGTTCCTGGGCAAGCCCTGCCCCAGCGAGACGGTCATGCAGGCGGTCATGGCCGGCATCGCGCAGCATGACCTGATCGTCGCCGAACGCGAGCTGCTGGAGCAGACGCTGCAGGGGAGCATCCAGGCGCTGGCCGACGTGCTCGCGCTCGTACGGCCGCTGGCCTTTGCGCGCGCCCTCCGCGTGCGAGACTTCGTCGGGGATTTCGCGACGCGGCTGGGATTCCCGAACCCCTGGCAGCTCGAGGTCGCCGCACTCCTCTCGCAGGTCGGCGCCGCGTCGCTGTCGTCCGAGCTGGCGGCCAAGATCTACTACGGGCGGCCGCTCTCGGACGACGAGCGCGCCCTCGCCGAGCAGGTGCCGGCGACGGCGGCCGCGGTGATCGCACACGTCCCGCGGCTGGAGCCGGTGCGCGCAATCCTGTTCGCGCAGCACCGGGACTTCGGGGCGCCGGCGCCGCTGGCGCCCGGCCCCTGGGGACGCGACATCCCGCTCGGCGCCCGCGTGCTGCGCGTCGCGTTCGACTTCGACGTGCTGGTCACGCAGGGGCTCGAGAGCCACGATGCGCTCAGCGCGATGTCCGAGCGCGGCCCCCGGTACGATCCGGACGTCCTCCAGGACTTCATTCTCTGGCACGGCGAGCGATTCCGCGCGGTGCGGACGCGCGACCTCCCGCTCGACGGGCTGCGCGAGGGCATGACCCTGGCCGCCGACCTGATCGGGCACAACGGCGTCCTGCTGCTGGCGCGCGGACAACGCGTCACCGCGCGCGTGCTCGAGCTCATCGAGCGGCACTGGCTGCACGAAGCGGTGCGTGGCCCGGTGCGGGTGTACCTGCCGGGTGAGGACGGTGCGCCGGCGGCCCCGGCCGCCGCCGCGGGCACCGGGCGCCCGGCGCCGGTGTCGCCCACGCCGCGAGGCGAGTATGCCGTCGCGCTACCATAACCTGCTGCAGCGACAGCTCCGGCGCGCGTTCGGCGCCGGCGTTCCGGTGCCTGACGAGTTGCGTGCGCTGCTGGGACTCGTCGACGTCGCCTATCGCCAGGCCGACGACGACCGGGACCAGCTCGCCCGCTCGCTCGACATCATGTCAACGGAGCTCGTGCAGCGGAACGAGGAGTTGCGCGGCCAGCTCGAGGAACAACGCGCGCGCAAGCGCGAGCTGATCGAGAGCGAGACGCGGTTCCAGGCCTTCATGAACAACACCCCGGTGCTCGCCGCGCTGAAGCGTCCCGGCGGGACTTTCGTCTATGCCAACCGCCGGTACGAGGAACGCTTCGGCCACGTCGTCGGGCGTCACGAGAAGGGGCTCCTCCCGGTCGACGACGGCAACGGCCAGGGCGCCGCCGACGACGCGATCCTCCTCTCCGGACGGGCGCACGGAGAAGTCACCGACCTCCCCACACGGAGCGGCGAGCCGGGCACCTGGCTGGTGTACCGGTTTCCGGTCCCGGGGGCGACGGCCGAGCAGACCCTGATCGGCATCGTGGCACTCGACATCACCGAGCGCCGTCGCATCGAGGCGCAGCTGGAGCGCAGCCGCGCGCTCCTCGGCGAGGCACACGAGATCGCCCGCCTCGGCAGCTGGGAGTACGACGCGACAAAGCGGTCGGCGCGCTGGTCGACCGAACTCTACCGCATCTATGGCGTCACGCCGTCCGACGCCGACCTCACGTGGGAGTCGGTGCAGACGATCATCACGCCGGGTCACGCCGCCTTGCTGCGGACCACCTTCGAACACGCGTGCAGCACCCGGGAGGCCTTCTCGTTCGACCACCACTTCGTGCGCCACGACGACGAGCAGGAGCACGTCGTGCACGTGCGCGGGCGCCCGGTGGCCGATCCCGACGGCAGGGTCATCCGCCTGGTCGGCACCGCACAGGACGTGACCGAGCGCAAGCGCCTCGAGGAACGGCTCGTACAGGGACAGCGGCTCGAGGCGGTGGGCCAGCTGGCGGCCGGCATCGCGCACGAGATCAACACGCCGGTGCAGTACGTCGGCGACAACCTGCGCTTCATGCAGGAAACGCTGCACCAGGTCCTGCCGGTGCTGCGCGCGCTGCCCCAGTGGCGCGATGCGCTGGCCGGCGCCGCCGCGACGCCGGATGCACGGCGCGTCGCGACGACGATCGGCGAGGCCGCGGAACGCCTCGACCTCGAGTTCATCGAGAGCGAGCTCCCCGTCGCCGCGGCGCAGGCGCTCGATGGCATCGGTCGCATCGCCGAGATCGTCCGCGCGGTGAAGGCCGTCGCGCATCCCGGCTCCGGGGCGAAGACACTCGTCGACCTCAACGCCGTGCTCGAGGCCGCGATCTCGGTGTCGCGCCCGGAGTGGAAGTACGTCGCCGAGGTGACGCGGGACTTCGACGAGGCGCTGCCGCCGATGGTGTGTCTCGCCGGCGAGATGCACCAGGTGTTCCTGAACATGCTCGTCAACGCCGCCCAGGCCATCGCCGAATCGGTCGCCGCCAGCCCGCCTGACGAGCGTCGCACCGGGCGCCTCACCGTCTCGACGCGGCGGGTCGACCAGATGGTCGAGGTGCGCATCGCCGACGACGGCGTCGGGATCCCCCCGGCGATCCGCGAGCGCATCTACGACCCGTTCTTTACCACGAAACCCGTCGGCAAGGGCACCGGCCACGGGCTGGCGCTCGCACACCGGATCATCACCAACCACGGCGGCACCATCACGTTCGAGTCCGAGTCCGGCCGTGGCACCGTGTTCACCGTCTCCCTCCCGATACTCAGCGAGCCGTAGGTGCCCCGCCCGACGTTCCCGCCGCGCCGCGCGCACGCCACGCCGCTCCCGACCTCCTCGCGACCCGCCGGGCGATGAGGCGGCTCATCTTCGTCGACGACGAGCCGCGCATCCTCGCCGGCCTGGAACGCCTGCTGCGCGCACGACGCCGGGAGTGGCACATGCGGTTCGCGTCAGACGCCGCGCAGGCGCTCGCGTTCCTCGACGACTCGCCCGCCGACGTCATCGTCACCGACATGCGCATGCCGGTCGTCGACGGCGCGACGCTGCTCGGCATCATCGCGCGACAGTCGCCCGGCGTGGTGCGCATCGTGCTCTCCGGACAGACCGACGTGAGCGCCGCCGAGCGCGCCGTGGGCGTGGCCCACCAGTTCCTGAGCAAGCCCTGCGACGCCGCCCTGCTCTATGCCACCATCGAGGGCGTCTGCCGACTGCGCGAGCTTCTCGGCAACGCCGAGCTGCGCGATGCTGTCGGTGCCGTCCAGGCGCTGCCGGGCATCCTGGCGTCGTATGGCGCGCTGCACGAGGCGCTCGAGGGGACCCCGCCGGACGCCGGGCGTGTGGCCGCCGCCGTGGCCCGCGACCCGGGGCTCAGCGCCAAGGTCCTGCAGCTCGCCAACTCGTCGTTCTTCGCCCCCGCTCGCGAGGTCTCGAGCATCCCCGACGCCGTGAAGCGGATCGATCTCGGCGCGCTGCAGCGGTTCGTGACCGCTCCGGAGGTCGCCCGGACGATTCTCGGCGACGACGAGCGATTCCAGGCGGCCGTCGCGGCGTGGGGCGCCCACGCCGCGCTCACGGCGGCCATCGCCAGGCGCATCGCGCCCGCGGAACTGGCCGACGAGGCCTTCGCCGCCGGTCTCCTGCACGACGTCGGGAAGCTGATCCTCGCCACGCGGCCCCAGGTGGCACGCCCTGTCGAGGCGATGAGCGCCGCACGCCACCCCGAGGGCGACGACCTGCACGCCGAGGTCGGCGCCTATCAGCTCGGGCTCTGGGGCCTGCCGACGGCGATCGTCGCCGCCGTCGCGCAGCACCACCATCCCTCGGAAACCACGGACGGGGACGGTCAGCTCGTCGCCATCATTCACGTCGCCGATGGACTCGTCCATGAAATCGCGCCGCCACCCGGCGAGGCTCACGGTCATCCGGTCATCGACGAGGACTGGCTGCAGCATGTGAAGCTGCTCTGCCGTCTGCCCGAATGGCGGGACGCCGCGGACGAAGCCGCACGGGAGCACGCGAGTACGCCGCGCTGATCCCCGGGCCGGCGTCGCCAGCCGCCCGTGCGACGTGCAGCAGGGGCGGCCGCGGTTCGGTTGATAATTGCCCCGTGCGCCGATAAGATGCTCTGCCCGAGCCCTGTCGCACGCCTGTAGAGCGCCTCGTTGCGGCAGGGTTCGATTGCGCTGGAGACGTGGCCGAGAGGCTGAAGGCGGCGGTTTGCTAAACCGTTATACGGGTTAAAGCCTGTATCGAGGGTTCGAATCCCTCCGTCTCCGCTCCCAAGGTGAATCGCCAGGACGGGAGCCGGGAGTATTCCCTGCTCCCGTCTTCGCACCCGGCGGTCCGGTGTCGCGCCCGGCCGTCAGCCCACCCGCACCCGGACCCGGCGTTCGTGCCCCCACGCCTCCGCTTCGCCCCGTCGCCCACCGGCTACCTGCACGTCGGCGGCGCGCGCACCGCCCTCTTCAACTGGCTGTACGCGAGAAAGCATGGAGGCCAGTTCCTCCTGCGCATCGAGGACACCGATCGCGCCCGCAGCACCGACGAGAGCACGCGCGCCATCTTCGAGGGGCTCGAGTGGCTCGCGCTGCCGTGGGACGAGGACGTCGTGTACCAGGGCGCCAACCTCGCTCGCCATCAGGCGGATGCCCGCCGGCTGCTCGAGACGGGGCACGCCTACCGCGACTTCACCCCGCCCGGGGAGCTCGATCGCCTGCGCAAGGAGGCCGAGGCGCGAGGCGAGGCGTTCCGGTTCGATCGTCGCACCGCGGAGCTGCCCGACGACGAGATCGCCCGCCGCGTCGACCGCGGCGACCCGTTCGCCATCCGCTTCCGCACCCCCGAGGGCACCACCGAGTGGGACGACCTCGTGCACGGGGCCATCGCCTTCCCCAACAAGGACGTGGATGACTTCATCATCCTCCGCTCCGATGGCACCCCCGTGTACAACATGGCGGTGGTGTCGGACGACCACGCGATGGACATCACCCTGGTGATGCGCGGCGACGACCACATCTCGAACACGCCCAAGCAGATCATGCTGTACCGCGCCCTCGAAGTGCCGCTGCCGACCTTTGCACACCTGCCGATGATCCACGGCACCGATGGCCGCAAGCTCAGCAAGCGGCATGGGGCCACCGCGGTCGCCGACTATCAGCACCTCGGCATCCTCCCCTCGGCGATGTGCAACTTCCTTGCGCTGCTCGGATGGTCTCCAGGCGGCGACCGCGAGGTGATGTCGCGCGACGAGATGCTCGAGCTGTTCTCGGCCGACGGCCTGCTGCGGAAGGCCTCGGTCTTCGATCCGAAGAAGCTGGAGTGGATGAACGGGCAGCACCTCATGCGCGTCCCGATCGAGGAATTGCTCCCGATCGTCAACCCGCTCATCGAGTCGGCGGGGCTCGCCACCGCCGCAGAGCTCAGGGAGAAGCACGACTGGTGGGTCACGCTCCTGGAGCTGCTGCGCGTGCGGGCCCGCAGCACGCACGACATCGTCCGGATGGCGGAGCCGTATTTCCGCGACGACTTTCCGTACGATGCGGAGGCGACGGCGAAGCAGTGGCGGGACGCTGCCGGCAGTTCGGCGCTGCTGGCGCTGGCCGCCGACCGCCTTTCCATGGTGGAGTGGACCGAGCAGGCCATGGAGCAGTCACTGCGCCAGGCGGCCGAGGAACAGGGCCTCGGTGCAGGACGAATCTTCCAGCCGCTGCGCGTGGCGCTCACCGGGACCGCGGTGAGCCCCGGCATCTTCGACGTGCTGCTGGTGCTGGGACGGGATCGTTCGCTCGCCCGCATCGCGCGCGCCCGGGAGTTTCTGGCGCACGCGTAGCCGGCCGGCTCGCCACCGGTGCCCGATTGACGGACGTCCGGCCGCGCTGCAATGTCGAACGGCGGGTCCGCGCGTCACTTCGCGTCGCGGGCACGACGCACTGGAGACGCGATGGCGGAGTCGCTCACGCCGATCGAACGGCGTGTCTATCACTACCTGCTCGACTTTCTCGCGGAAAACACGTACCAGCCGAGCGTTCGCGAGATCGGCCGCCGCTTCCGTATCAAGTCGACGAAGACGGTGGCGGACGTGCTGCAGTCGCTGGAGCAGAAGGGGTACATCGAGCGGCATGGCGCCCGGTCGCGCGGCGTCCGCCTCATCGGCTTCTCGTCCGTCGGCCGCACGCAGCCGGTGCCGCTGTATCGCACCGTCAATGCCACCGAGCCGCGACTGAGCCCGGAGAACTGCGTCCGGCACATCGCCATGGACCGGTCGTTCGTTCCCGCCGACGACGCGTTCTTCCTTCGCGCCGACGACCACGGGATGATGGACCGCGGCATCCACGTCGGCGACCTGGTACTCGTGAATCCGTCCGCGCGCGCCCGCGAGGGCGATGCGGTGGCGGCGCGCGTGGGAACGCGGTGCATGGTGCGGACGCTCTCACATCGCGGCGCGCACCTCGCGCTGGTCCCGGCGTCTTCCGACCAGCCCGAGCTGCTCGTGGGACCGGCGGATGACTTCGAGGTGCTGGGGGTGGTGGCGGCGGTGCTGCGGCCGTTCCACGACCACGCCGAGGAAGGCGACGGCGGGCCCCCCGTGTCCTGACGCGCCGGGCACTCGAATCCGGTGCCGGGACTCAGCCCGGCGGGCGATCACCCGGTGAGACGATCGGCGCCGAGCCGCCCTTCTTCTGCTCCTTCTCCTTCCGTTCGCGGTCCTTCCGTTCGCGGATCGCCTTCACGGCCTTGCGGAACTCCGCCTCGTTCATGGCGGCTTGGGCGTGGTACATGATGTCCGAGCGCATCGCCGTCAGGTTCCGCTGGCGCTCCAGGTCGATCGGGTTCGCCTGCATCCGGTTGAGCGGCAGCAGGGCGAGCAGCGCGGTCGGCAGCGAGAACCGCCCCAGGTGGATGTACTGCTGGTCGATGCCCCACTTCTCGCCGCCGTGATCGACGGTCCAGTCACCGCGCTCGAACTTGTTCGGGATGTAGGTGTTGATGCCGAGCGAGTCGACGGCGCGCTGCAGCGTGGAGACGAGCGCGCTGTCGAGGCGCTCGGTCTCGGTCTTGGGGGCGTAGACGATGCCAGGATCGGGCACCCAGACACGCGGGTCGTTGTACGTCGGCTTCACGCCACGCGTCGGACCGTTGCCTCCATTGAGGGGGCCGTTGCCGGTGCCGGTGCCTCCCGCCTCGGGCTGCGCCCGCGGCGTCGACGCCGGCGGCGGTACCGGTGGCAGCTGGCTCGGTACCTCGCTGGGCGCGATGAGCGGAGGCGCCGATGACGGCTCGCCGCGCGTTTGCACAGGCGTCGCCGGCGCCGACTGGTTCGCCGAGGCAGCACCCTCCGGCTGAACGACGGCGTAGACGACGTGCTCCTGCACCGGCGTGTTCTTTCTCGCGGTGTCGAGCAGTCGCTCCAGGATGTCAGGGACCTTGAGGGCATTCCAGAGCACGACCGCGAGGATCACGTGCAGGAAGAGAGAGATCACGGTGGCCGGCGCCGACCGGCGCCGTCCGTGCTCCTCCGCTCGCGATCCTGGCTTTTGCCGCAGCCGAAGCTCCATCATGTGCCCGAATCCTTGTAACCGGTCGGGACCGCGAGCGCCCATCTGGCGAACCGGCCCCAGTACCCCATTCGCCGTGCAAGTTCCCCTCTGAGTCCGACTTACCCGCTTCTGTGGGCTTTCCGCACCGGGTTGCGCAACCTCGCAACGCCGACGATTTCGACTTCGACCTCATCCCCGTCGTTAAGGGGACCGATGCCGGCCGGCGTGCCCGTCAGGACGAGGTCGCCGGGCTCCAGCGTCATCACTTTCGAGATATACGACAGAACGAGTGGGATCGGAAAGGCCATTTCGGCACTTCGCGCCCGCTGGCGTTCGACACCATTGACGCGCGTAACGATTTCCAGCGCGCCAAGATCCACCGGGCCCGTGTGCACGGCGCTGATGGGGCAGAACGTGTCGAACCCCTTCGCGCGCGTCCACTGGCCATCCTTCTTCTGCAGGTCGCGGGCCGTCACGTCATTGGCCGCCACCAGTCCCTGGATGGCCGCGACCGCCTCGTCCTCGCTCGCATTGCGCAGGCGTCGTCCGATCACGATTCCGATCTCGCCCTCGTGCTCCACCCGGGCGGACTGCGGCGGCAGCTCGATCGGTTCGCCGTCGGCCAGGAGGCTCGAGGGGGGCTTCAGGAAGATCAGCGGCTCTGATGGCACGTCATTACCCAGCTCGCGGGCGTGCTCGAGGTAGTTGCGGCCGATGCAGACGATCTTGGAAGGGGTGGGCGGCATGGGAAGGGAATGGAGTCGGGTGAGCGCTGCGGGGTGGACCGGGGCGGTGAGCCTAACGGCCCATCGCCGCCGCTGGTGGCATCGCGGGTCGTTCGTCGAAGAGCCGGCTGACCTCGGTGCGGACTTCCGACCACGGGCCGGTCACGCGGCGCGCCGGCGGGAGCCCGTCGAGCAGTGCCGCACCATACGACTTCGTCAGCACCCGCGGGTCCAGCAGAAGCACCACGCCCCGGTCCTCCGACGACCGGATCAGGCGCCCGAAGCCCTGCTTGAGCCGGAGCGCGGCGTCAGGGAGCATGTAGTCGCGGAACGGGTCGCCGCCGCGCTCCTCGACCTCCTCGCTGCGGGCAGCGGTGATCGGCTCCGTGGGAACGCGGAACGGGAGGCGGGCGAGGAGGAGCGCCCGGAGCGGATCGCCGGGCACGTCCACGCCCTCCCAGAAACTCGCGGTGCCGAGCAGGACCGCGCGCCCGGCATCGCGGAAGCGGCGGAGCAGGACGTCGCGCGAGTCCTCGCCGTGCACGAGGAGCGGCCAGCGGCGGTCGAGCGCGCGCGCCCGCAGGGCCTGCGCCGCCTGGCGCACGTCGCGATGGCTCGTGAACAGCGCGAACACCCCGCCGTCGGTCACGTCCACGAGGTCGGCCAGGACCGACAGTACCGCCGCGAAGTGGCCGCGGGGATCGACGTTAGGCGCCGGCACGTCGGTGGGAATGCCCAGGATCGCCTGCGAGGCGAAGTCGAACGGCGATGGAAAGATGGCGCACTCGGGCTCGACGTCGGGCTCGTCCAGGCCGAGCCGCCCGCGGATGAAGTCGAACCGTCCGTCGGCGGCCAGCGTGGCGCTGGTGACGATTACCGTCTCGGCGCGGCGAAAGAGGTCCTCGCGCAGGATCGGCGCCAGGTCCAGCGGCACCGAGGAGATGCTCGAGTTCCGGTCCCGCCCGCGCAGTTCCACCCACCGCACCGCCGGCGGCGCCGTTCCCGACGGGGCCAGCGCCGAGCGCAGCGCGTCGCCGGCGTTCTGCAGGCGACGCGTGACGCCGCGCACCTCGCCGAGCGTCGGCGCAAACCGGTCCGCGGTGTCGACGTCGCTCTCCAGCCGCTCCTGCACGACGCGCAGTCCGCCCGCCAGCAGCTCGAGCTCACCCAGGAGGTCCTCGAGCGCCTCGTGCAGCCCCTTCTCCCACACCGGGTGCTCCTCGAACTCGTTGCCGAGCCGCACCACTGGCTGGGCGTCGGCCAGCACCAGCCCCTCGAGCAGGTCGAAGACCCGGCTGCCGTAGTCCCGCGCCGCGTGCACCGACGGAAAGAGCCGGGCGTGCACGAGGTCGAGGCTCGCCACGCTGAGCAGGTCGTCGCGTCCCTGCAACTGCGCGGCGAGCGTCGGCAGCAGTCCCTTGCCGCGCCGCTCCAGTCGCGAGAAGAGCCGCTCCAGTCCCCGCCGCGTCACCGTGGAGCCCAGGTGGGCGGCGGCGGCGTCCTCGAGGTGGTGCCCCTCGTCGATGACGAGGCGCCGGTACGGCGGCAGGACCGCGGCGTCGTCCCAGTTCTGCGTCGTCCGCCGCACCGCCAGGTCGGCGAGCAGCAGGTGGTGGTTCACGACGATGACGTCCGCCTGCGCTGCCTGACGACGCGCGGCGTACAGGAAGCAGCGGTCGAACTGCGGGCACTTGAGCCGCAGGCACAGGTCGGATTCGGCCGCCACCTCGTCCCAGACGTCGGGACGCGGCGCCACCGGCAGGTCGCTGAGCGAACCGTCCCGGGTCCGCTCCGCCCATGCCGCGAGCGTGTCGAGCTCGTCGCCGGCTCCCTCGTCGAACAGCGTCGTGCCCGACGACCGCGCCTGCTCCAGCCGGTTGAGGCAGAGATAGTTCCGCCATCCCTTGAGCAGCGCGAAGCGGACCGACTGGTCGCTCAGCGCCTCCGACAGGAACGGCAGGTCCTTGCCGACGAGCTGTTCCTGGAGGTTGATCGTGTTCGTCGACACGATCGTGCGCTCCCCGTTCGCCGCGGCCCACCGCAGCGCCGGCAGCAGGTAGCCGAGCGACTTGCCGGTGCCGGTCCCCGCCTCCAGCAACCCGATGCCTCCGCCATTGAGGAGCCGCGCCACGGTGGCCGCGAACGCGCGCTGGCCCGGACGGTCCTCATAACGCTGGTGCAGCGCCGCGATCGGGCCGTCTGGGCCAAGCGCCGCGTCGATCTCCCCGAGGACGAGCCGGACGACACCGCGCTGGCGCGGCACCTCGACGACGACATAGACGTCCCGGGCCTCGTTGTCGGTGATCGCAAAGCCGACGCCCTGGTCGTGCATCCGCGCGGCGATTTCCATGTCGGCCTCGGACGGGTCGAGAAGTCCCGACGGATGGTTGTGCAGCAGGAGTTCACCGCGCTGCGCGAAGCCGGGCAGTGCCAGCACGCTCCGGACATCACCTCGGGCCACGACCCGGGCCGTAGCCAGCTGCCCTTCCCCGTCGATGGTGCACACGAAGCAGACTTCCCGGCCACCCGCCAGGCGGATGGCCGCACGGACCGCCGCGGCGGCGCTTGTCGCGATGCGGGAGGACAACGGTGGCGGGAAGGCGATGTGGACGCGGCGGGGCGGGGATCACGCGGGACGCCGGAATCTACCCGCGTGCCCGCGCGTCACGTACGCCGAGGCAGCGCCGCCTGGCGGCGGCCCGGCCGCTCGCCCCATGCACACCGGGCGCGTGGGCGCGCGCCCGGTGGCCTCACGCCCTGCCGCTGCCGCCGAACCCTACGTCTTGAGCGGCTTCTTCTTCGCCGCGGGAAACAGGACGTTGTTCAGGATCAGTCGATATCCGGGTGACGTCGGGTGCAGCGAGAGGTCCGTCGGCGCCGCGCCGATGTTGTGCTGCGGGTCTTCCGGGTCGTGCCCGCCGAGGAACGTCCACGAGCCCTTGCCGTAGTCGCCGTGGATGTACTTCACCCACGGGGCGCCTTCCTCGGTTGCGAGCACGATGTCGCCCGGCTTCAGCGTCGACTTCAGGAAGCTCGTCGTGACCCCGTAGAAGTCGGGAATGACCGTGCGATGGTCCTGCACGAGCATGCTCGCGACGGGATCGAACTTCGCCGAGAACCCGAACAGCGTGAACTGGCCGAGCGGCTGCCGCCGCCCGGGCACGTTCACCTGGTGCCCGTCGATGTCGCTCATGGAGTTCACGAACGCCGAGGTCTCGAGGTGCACGTTCTGGAACGCGAAGGCCCGGTTCCAGTCCAGCTTCTGGTCGGCATCGGGGTCCATCGGGGTGCCGTCGCCGAACGGCCCGGAGATGTCGGTGTTGGCGGCCGCCATGGCAAGCGCCAGCGTCTCGGTGGCGCCGCACATCGCGAACAGGAAGCCACCGTTCTCCACGTACTGCCGGATCTTCTCGGCAACGGCCTTCTTCAGCGCGGGAATGTTCGCGAAGCCAAGGCGCTTGGCCGCCGACAGGTTCCAGTCGTACTGCTCCACGAACCACGGGGCGTCGCGGAATCCGAGGTAGAGCTTGTTCAACTGGCCGGTGAAGTCCTCGTGGTGCAGGTGCAGCCAGTCGTACTTGGACAGGTCGCCGTGCATCACCTCGTCGTCCCAGATCGCGGTGTACTCGATCCCGGCGTACTTGAGCGCCAGGGTCACGGCGTCGTCCCAGGGCGGCGCCTTGGGCGGCGTGTAGATGGCGATCTTCGGCGCGCGCTCCAGCGCCACCGCATCCATGTTTCCCGCCGCGATCTCCGTCCGGATGCCGCTGAGCGTCTGGTCGTCGATCTGCTGGAACGCGATCCCGTCAAGGGTCGCACGCCGACGCAACTCGGCCAGGTCCGGCAGGAGGAACGAGCCTCCCCTGTAGTTCAGGAACCACTCGCCCTTCTGACCGTCGCGAAGGGCGTTGTACATGAGCCCGTACGCCTTCAGGTGGTTCGTCTGGGCGTCGTCCATCGGGATGAGCAGGTGCTGCGCGGCGAGCGCGGCTGGCGCGACCGCGAGCGCGACCGCCGTCCATGCCGCGAGCGCGAGGCGCAGGCGACGGGACAGCCGGCGCGGGTCCGGGCGCTCCGGGGCGGCCGGAAGGCAGGTGTTGGACATCAACTCTCGGGAGGAATCACGCCGCGGGCGAGTTCCAGTTCGCGGCGCGCCTGCGGCACCAGCGCGCTCTGGGGAGAAGTCAGTATCATGTGCTCGAGGTGCGCAATGGCCGCCGCGGCGTCGCCATGACGCCGCAGGGTCCGCGCCCACTCGAGCTCGGCTTCGGCGGCCTCCGGCGCGTCGGGGTACGTGCTGACGATCTGCGACCAGATCGTTAGGCTGTGCGCGGAATCGGGCGTCGTCGCGGCGAGCCGGGCGGCGATGCCGAGCAGGAGCGGTGCCGCGTCCGGCAGGATGCCGGCGGTGCGCTCGAAGCGCGCCGCGGCGTCGGCGGTGTCGTTGCGCGCCAGCGCCAGGAAGGCGTCGCCGACGTCACGCGACGAGTCGGCGCGCGTGCGCGCCAGCACCGACAGTGCGAGCACCGCCTCCGGCGTGGCCTCCTGCAGGTGGCGCAGCTCGGTGCGCGCCGAACGCAGGTCGCCCTCGTAGAGCGACATCCACGCCGTCGTCCGCTCGTCCGCCTCCTCGCCCTCGGTGGCCAGCGCCGCGTGGGCGCGCGCCAGGTTCCCCACCCGCACCCAGCCCCAGGCGATCGTCCGCACCGCCTCGGCGCGCGCCACCACGTCGAGCCCCGCACCGCGCTCCCGGATCGCCGCCTCGGCCGAGTCCGGATGCCCCGTCTGGCTGAGGGCGCGCACGTCGAGCAGCAGCACCTGTGCCGCCACGACGCTGTCGTGCGTCGCCGCCAGCGGCCGTATCAGGGCGAGCGCCGACGCCGCCTCGCCGGCTTGCAGTGCGGCCTCGGCGGCGCGCAGCCGGATGCGCACGTCATCGCGCTCATGCAGCACGGCCACGAGGGCATCGCGCACGGTGTGCCAGTCACCCTGCCCTTCCGCCTCGCGCGCGAAGTCCTGCCATGCCTGCACCGTGGAATCGTCAGGCGCGAGCACCGACAGCGCGGCCCAGGCGTCGCGCGCCGACCGCCACCGGAGCTCCAGCGCCGACAGCACCCGACGGACGTGCAGGTCGATCGGCGGTGCCGCGAGCACGGTCCGGACCGAGTCGCGCGCCGAGTCCGGTGCCTGCGAGAGCACGTAGATCGCCGACTGCTCCAGGTACGGTGACATCGCCAGCGCGTCGCGCCAGCTGTGCGCCGACGCCTCCCACATGCCCAGGGCCCCTCGCAGCTCGGCCACTTCCGGCGCGATGTCACGGCCACTGCCCAGTGTCGCCTCCGCCAGATGGAGCACGGTGTCCGCCGCGCGCGTGCGCCCCTGGTCCAGGAGCAGCCGGGCGTATTCGCGGAACGGCGTCGCGTCGCGCGGTGCGGCGCCGACCCACTGCTCGAATGCCACCCGCGCGGCGTCGAAACGCCGCAGCGTGTTCAGCGAGCGCAGTTGCACCAGCCGGACCATCGGGTCTCGGGGACGCCGCAGCAGGACGGTGTCGATCAGGCCGAGGATGGAGTCGGTGGTTCCGAGCTGGTCGTAGCATCGCTCGAGACCAAGAATCGCACCCGCGGCCTCGCCCTGCTGGATCGACTGGCGGTAGAGCGCGATGGCCTCGCGGCACTTCCCGGCACTCTCGAGGTCGAGCGCCTTGGACAACGCGGAGTTCTGCGCGGCGCCGGCGCGGGAGAGGAGGAGGAGGGCGATCGCGGCGAGGGCCGCGAGCCTAGGGCCGCCCGCCATTGATCTTCTTGAAGTACTCCAGGACGAGCCGCCGCTCTTCTGGCGTCAGTCCGCGAAGGTCGTTCCACGTGGGCGGCGTGAAGCGCGTGGCGGCGCGTCCCGCGGCCGGTGTGCCGGCGGGGGTGTAGACGTCGGTGCCCGTCCACGACTTCGCCTCGCGCTTTCCCGTGTCTTCCCGCTGGTCCTCCTCGAGCAGGCGGCCGGCGTCGAGCATCTTCCGGAAGAGACGCTGCTGGCGGTCGATCACCGCCGGGTCGATCTGCGCGACCTCGAGCGCCTGCGCAATGGCCCGCGCCTCCTTGGCCAACTCCTCGGCGCGTCCGCTGTCGTCGCGGTCGGCGGCGTCGTCGAGCTTCGACGCCACGTCGCGCTGCTGGCGCGCCAGCTGGCGGGCCTCCTGTTGGCCCTGTGCATCGAGCCGGGCCCCCGGTTGCGGCAGCAGCTGCTGCACCGCGGAGTTGAGGGAACCCTGCTGCTGCGCCATCTGCTGCAGTTGCTGCAGCATCTCGGCGAACCCCGACGCGGAGTTCGCGCTCTGCGCCCGCTCGCGGTCGCCCACCAGCGACGCCGCCGCCTGGTTCAGCGCCTCGCCGGCGTCCCGCATCGAGTTGGCGACCTGCGTGGGATTGGTGGAGTTGGTCGTCTGCTGCGTTGCATCCTCGACGCGCCGTCGGGCATCCGACACCATTCGCAGCGAGCGCTGCGACAGCAGTGAGGACTTCTGTGCTGCCTCCTGCAAGCGCTGCGACGATTTCTCGACGCCCTGCTGCAGCGTGCTCTGGTCCGGGCGCAGCTCCGACGGCGAGGTGCCCTGACGCGCCCGCTGCTCCAGTGCGTCCTGCTCGCGACCGAGCTGCAGCATCTCCTGGATCGAGCGGTCGAGTTCCTGCGTGAGCTCCTGCTTCCATTCGCTCACCTGCTGCTCGCGCGCCTTCGAGAGCTGGTTCGCCGCGTTCTGCATGGCGTCGGCGGCGTTGCGCGCGGAGGCGTCGGGCGATTGCTGCTGGCCACCCTGCTGTCCGCCCTGCTGCGGCGCGCCGCCCTGCTTCTCGTCCTTGCCCTTCGCGTCGCGCTGGGTCGCGCCCGGCTTGCTCCCCGACGCGCCGCCCGACGCATTCTGCTGCTGCGCCCCGCTCTTCTGGTCGGCCTGCTGCTTCTGTTGGTCGCCCTGCGCACCGGCATCCTTCTTGTCGGCCGGCGACGTCTTCTGGGCCTGAGCCGCGCGGTCGAGATCCGACGTCGACTGCTGCACCTGTCGGCTCGCCTCGGCTACACGCTCGGCGCCGGCTTCCGCCTTCTCCTGCCGAAGCCGCTCCTGCAACTGCTTGACGTCGTCGGAGAGGTTGCGCGAGCGATCCGCCAGCTCCTTCGCAAGCCGTTGCGCGTCGCTCTCGTTCTGCTGCTGCTGCGCCTGCTGCTGCGCCTGCTGCTGCGCCTGCTGCTGCGCCTGCTGCGGCGCCTGCTGCGGCGACTTCTGCTGCTGCGCCTGGAGCGAGTCAGCCAGCTGGCGCTCCTTTTCCGAGAGGTCCGACGCCTCGTCCTTGAGCGTGCTCATCGCGCCCTCGAGCGCGGCGCGCTTGAGCATCTCGACGCTCTTCTCGAGCTGGTCACGCAACTTGCGTTGCTGCTCCGCGAGATCGGCAAGCGCCTTGCGCGCATCCTGCTGGGAGAGCTTCTGCGAGGCGTCCTCGAGCTTCCGGAGCTGCTCCGCGAGTTCCGGCGTGAGCGCCTCCTGCAGCAGCCGTTGTGCTTCCCGCAGTCGCTCCTGCAACCCGCTGTCGAGCGCACCCGCCTGACGCAACTGCTCCTCGAGCTGGTGCGCCGAGTTCTGGATCTGCTGCATCCTGTCGGCGAGCTGGCGCTGCTCCGCGGCCACGGCCTTGGCCTGTTCCGCGGCGTCGTATGTCATCGACTTCTGGCTGGCCTCGCCGCCGGCCCTGGACGGATCGGGCACCGGTTGCCGTTCGCGTGAGGCGGTGCTCGTCTTCTGCTCGAGCTGCTTCTGGGCGCTTGCGGTTGCCGTGGCACGGGCCACCGCCGAGTCGGCCGCTGCCCGGATCGCTTCACGCTGCTCGGTCAGCGTCGGGAACCGCAGTACCAGCTCGCGGCTCGTGCCGACGAGCTTCCACGGCGATGCGTCGGTCGCCGCGGCGCGCACGTGGATCTCGTCCCCGGGATGCAGCGCGTCGGTCGCCACGCTCGCGTCGCCGGCCCACTGGATGGACGGTTGTTCGGCGATCGCCCGCGCCGTCATCGGGTGCGACTGCCGGTCGGCGGTCACCAGCCACGACTCCAGGGCCACGCCCGCCAATCCGTGGTCGTCGGTGGCGAGCACCGAGACCGTGATGGTGTCGCCCGAGCTCACCGTGGTGTCGCCGGCGGGGGCGAGGATCTCGACGCGGGGAGCAGAATCGGGGATCACCTCGAGGTCGAGCGGCGCGGGAACGTCGTTGATCGCACCCGAGACACCGTCCGCGCTCCACTCGAAGCGCCCCGACGCCGTGGTCGTCATGCGGCCGGTGAAGTGGCGGCCGTCAACGGCCATCGCCACCGACTGCTCGCCGCGCGACAGTTGCACCTGGCGCAGCGCGGTGGACGACTGCCCCTCGAACTCGAGCACCGTGCCCTGCGGAATCCGCACTGGCTCCCCGAGCGGGATCGTCTCTTCCAGCCGGTCGAGATACCCGGGGAAGCGCGCGCGAATCGTGACGTCGCCCACGAACGGACGCTCGACGACCCTCACGACCGCGGTGTCGCTGACGGCGCGGCCGTCGGTCGCGTACAGTGTCACGTCGGCGTCCACCGGATCGAGCGTCACGCGCGCGGTGTCACCGGTGACGGTCACGCTGACCTCACGCCAGGATGCGCCGGTACGGCGCTGCGCAATCGTCACCACCCGCCGGCCCGGGGCACGCACTCCAAGCGTGAGCCGCTCACCTCGCAGCACCGCCGCAGGGACACCGGTGAGCCGCACGCCGTCGAGCAACGTCCCGCGCCACGCGCGGATGGGATGTAGCAGCGCCGCCCATCCGTCGGGGGCAGCAGCAGCACCGGTCACCAGGAGCAGCACGCCGAGCAACGCGCCCGCGCCGCCGATCGCCAGGCGGCGCAGCAGGCGGCGCCGATACGCCGGAGCCAGCAGGGGAGCCGAATCACTCGTCAGGCGGTCGGCCAGCTGGCGCGCCCCAAGCCGCCCAAGCGCCCCGCTCTCGGCCACCTCCAGCGTGCCACGCAGAGAGCCATCGCGCAGCGACCGCTCCCGCTCGACTTCCCCCGCGACCCCCGACAGCGTGGTCTCGCGCCGCATCCGCCGGGCGAGCAGCCCGCCGCCCCAGCCGAGCAGCGCCGCGACGAGGCCCCAGAGCAGCACGGGCAACGCGCGCGGGAGCGACAGCCAGCGCGCGCCGCCGAGCAGGAGCGTGCTCACCGCCAGCACGAAGGCGAGCCCGCCCACCACCGTCGCCGCGCCCACGCCGCGGACGAGACGGGCGATCGCGCGACGCTCGCGTTCGAGGAGCTCGAGAAGGCTCATGTCGTCGGCCGGCTGGAAACGGCGTACACGAAGAGGTTCACGCCCATGCGCAGGGCCGCCTCGTGCAGCTCGATCGGGTCATTGTACGTGCCGGGATCCTCCCAGCCGTTGCCGAGGTCGCTCGAAAAGCTGTAGAACACCGCCAGGCGGTCGCCGATGAAAATCCCGAAGCCGCGCGCCGGCTTTCCATCGTGTTCATGGATCTTGGGGAGGCCCTTCGGGAAATCGTAGACGATGTGGTAGATCGGGTGCGTGAGCGGGACATCGACGAGCGGGCGGTCCGGGAAGACGCGGGCGATCTCCTTCCGGAAGCTCTCATCGAGGCCGTAGTTGTCGTCGACGTGCAGGAACCCGCCGCGCAGCAGGTACTCCCGCAGCCGCTGTACCTCGGCGTCCGAGAAGTGGATCGTGCCGTGTCCCGTGGCATGCAGGAAAGGATAGTCCCAGAGCCGGTCGTCCATCAGGGTGACGCGCGCCTCGGTTGGTTCGACACGCAGCGACGTCCTGTCGTTGATGGCCTTGAGGAGGTTCGGAAGGCTCGAGGGATTCGCATACCAGTCGCCGCCGCCGTCGTACTGCAGCCGCGCGATCGTCATCCGCGGATCGCGATGGGGCGTGAACGAGCCGAGCAGGACGGCGAAGAGGGCCGCCAGGGGCCGCAGCACCTTCATGGCTCGTGGGCTAGACGGTACGCGGTGTTCCGTGGCAGGCCGAAGTCTCGTACCAGGGACGCGACGATGTCACGCGTCGAGAGTCCCTCGCGGCGAAGTTCGTCCACTCGTCCCCGTACGTCCGACTCATCAATGGACTCCTCTTCGCGACCTTCGATGATGACGACGACCTCACCGCGTGGCGGCGATGCCTCGTAGTACGCCGCCAGCTCTGCCACCGTTCCTCGACGAAACTCCTCGAAGCGCTTGGTGAGCTCGCGCGCGACCACGACCTGCCGTGAGCCCCCACCGCCCGCCTCGATGTCGCGCAGGGTCGACGCCAGCCGCCGGGGCGCCTCGTAAAGTACGCCCGTGTGCCGGAGCGCGCTGAGGAGTTCGAGCACGCGCCGACGCTCCCTCCCGGTGCGCGGGAGGAATCCGACGAACGTGACAGTCGAGGGATCGCTGCCGGACGCCGCAAGCGCCGCCGTGAGCGCCGAGGGTCCTGGCACGGGGACGACCCGATGACCCGCCGCCCACGCAGCGCGCACGAGCCGAAGTCCCGGGTCCGAGATCAGCGGGGTGCCGGCGTCGGTGACCTGCGCCAGGCACTCTCCCCGCTCCAGGCGGGCGAGCGCACCAGGAATCGACCGCGCCTCGTTGCGCTCGTGGAATGGGCTCGTGGGGGTCCGGATCCCGTAGTGCTCCAGGAGCACGCGCGTCGTCCGCGTGTCCTCGGCGAGGATCCGGTCGACGTCTCGCAGGACATCGAGCGCCCGCACGGTGATGTCGCCGAGATTGCCGATTGGCGTGCTGACGATGTAGAGGGTGCCGGGTTCGGTGCTGCGGGTCCCGTCGTCGGCGCCTCGCGCCTCCGCGCGGCCGGTCATCGGTCCGAGGGCGGGAGATCGCGCCCTGCCGGCATGGCGGGGCGCGACAGCCCGCGACGCGTCAGGCGGCGTGCTTGCGGAACTTCTCTTCCAGGATCGGTCGCGGCACCGCGCCGATCACCTGGTCGACGACCTTGCCGCCCTTGAAGAAGAGCACCATGGGAATCGACCGCACGTTGAAGCGCGTGGCGGTGCGCAGGTTCACGTCCACGTCCAGCTTGGCCACCTTGGCCTTGCCCGCATACTCGATCGCCAGCTGATCGAGAATCGGCGCAATCATCCGGCAGGGACCGCACCACGCGGCCCAGAAATCGACGACCGCGAGTCCGTCGTGCTTCTCGATCTCCGTTTCGAACGTCTGATCCGTCACCGCCACCGCATTCGACATTGCTCATGCCTCCAATCGCAGGGCTTCGCGCGCGGCGCGGTCCCCGCTAGTTTGTGCGCGCACCGACTTTCGGAGCGCGAGCCCGATGTCTGAACCATCTCGCCGCGGAACCCGCATCGCCCACGTCGGCATCGCGGTGCGCGCCATCGACGACCTGCTTCCATTCCTGCGCGACGTCCTCGGCATGCCACCGGCGGACCTCACGGATGCCGACGGCGCCCGGATCTCCGGGGTTGTCGCGGGCGAGTCGCTGGTAGAGCTGCTCGAGGCCGCGGCACCCGACACACCTATAGGACGGTTCGTCGCCAGGCGGGGTCCGGGAATCCACCACGTCTGTTTCTCGGTCGATGACCTCGATGCCACGCTGGACCGGTGCCGTGCGGCGGGAATCCGACTCATAGATGAGGAGCCACGGACGGGCGCCGAAGGCTTGAGAATTGCCTTCCTCCACCCGACGTCAACGGGCGGTATCCTCGTCGAGCTTTCCGAACATGAATCGGACCGGGCGTGAAAAAGGTCCTCGCGGCACTCACTTGCCGGCGCAGAACTCGCCCATGGCCTTGTAGTCGGCGTCCAGGACGTACCAGCGGTTCGACGGCCCCTTGACCATCTGGAACGTCGGCGTCTTGCTTCGCGTGCCGCGGAAGAGCTCCACCCTGAACGAGCGCCGGTCCGCCGTTGACCCCATGCTCTCCTCGCTCAGCGTGAACTGGTCATGATTGTAGCACTGCTGGAGGATCACGAGGCGCCGGTCGAGCTCGTCGCGATCGAGGTGATCCCGGGCCGCACCATTTTCGTCCCCCCAGAAGGTCGAGATCGCCTGGAGGTCGCCGGCACGGGCGGCGTTGAGGAAGCCTTCGGCGGCGAGGCGCGGCGTGGGGGCGCCCGTGAGCGAGGTTCCGGGCGCCGCGGAGTGCGAGCACGCCATTGCGAGCAGTGCCATCAGCCAGATTTTCTTCACGGTCCGTCCCGGGGAGGCATGGATGCGAACGTAATGGCGTCCCGTGACGCGATCAATGCTTCACTCATTCAACCCTCCGGCGCGCCCATGGCGCGCCCCGACTGAGCGACAATGCGAGCGGAACACCAGCGATTGTACGTCAACATCGACCACGTCGCGACGATCCGGCAGGCGCGGCAGACCGACGAACCGGACCCGTTGGCGGCGGCCCTCGAGTGCGAGGCGGCCGGTGCCGATGGAATTACGGCCCACCTGCGCGAGGACCGCCGGCACATACAGGACGCCGACGTCGACCGGATCGCCACGGAGATCGGCACCGTCTTCAACCTCGAGATGGCCTGCGTGCCCGAGATGATCGGCCTGGCCGAGCGGCTGCGGCCACACCAGGTCACGCTCGTCCCCGAGCGACGCCTGGAGATCACCACCGAGGGGGGACTGGATGTCGGCGCCGACCCGGAACGACTCCGGGACGCGATCGCGCGGCTCAGGGGCGCCGGCATCCGGACGAGCCTCTTCATCGACCCCGATCCCCGCGCCGTGGAGCGCGCCCACGACCTCGGCGCGCACGCCGTGGAGTTCCACACCGGTCGTTATGCGGGACGTCCGGACGACCCCGGGAGGATCGGCGCCATCCGGTCCGCCGCCACCCTCGGCGCCGCCGCCGGACTGGCGATCCATGCCGGCCACGGGCTCACCGTGCGAAACGTCGGGGCGGTCGCGAGCGTCCCGGAAATCGAGGAGCTGAACATCGGCCACTCGATCGTCAGCCGCGCCATCTTCGTCGGCATCGCCGCCGCCGTCCGTGAGATTCGCGCCGCGATGGACGCCGCCCGCGGCGTCTGGCACGGCGCGAAGGCCGGCGGGTAACTTGCACGCGCGCCCCTGCCCGAACCACACATGACGACGTCATCGGAGCTGATTCGCTTCTTCCACGCCGAAGCCACGGAATACCTCGACGCGATCGAGGCATTCGTCAACAGCGATGGAACAGGCCCCGATGCCGGCGCATTCGTCTCGGCGGCGCGCGCCCTGCGCGGCAGCGCCACCATGGCCAGGGTCCCGCGGATCGCTGACCTGGCCCTCGCCCTCGTGCGCATCGCCAACGGCCTGCGCGATGGCGAGGTGGCGTGGTCGGCGCAGTTGCACGAGGACCTGCGCGGCGCCGCCCGCGACCTCCGGCTCCTCGCGGTCTCGGCCTCCGATTGGAGCATGGCGGACGACCAGCGCGCCTTGCAGCGCCTCGGCATCCTCCGGGGACACGTGCCCGGTGAGACGCCGCGCTCCTCCAGCGCCGTGCCGGTCGCAGGTACCGCGCCGATCTTCGTGGCGCTGCAGTCGTCCGCCATCGCGACGGACCTCGAGTCCTTCCTGGAAGACGCCTCCAACCGGGCGATCCTCGACGACGTCCTGAATCGCGTGCGCAGCCTGCGTGGCATCGCGGGGGTGGCGGACCACCCGCCGCTGGGCGAGGTCGCGGACACTGTGGAGCGCACCCTCCGCCAGCTTCCGCCCGACGCTGCGCCGTCGGAGGCCGATGTCTCCCTGTTCCGGGCCGCCGCCGACATCTTCCGCCGTGCGTCGACCGACCTGCGCACTCGCGGCAGGCTTGACACCGAGAGCCCCGAGATCGCCCGCTTTGTCGTGGCAACGCAAAGCGGAACCGCGCAGTCGATGGATGCCGAATCGGTCGTCAACATCGACGACCTGTTCTACAGCGACGGCGGTCCGCACGTCCTCGAGCGCGGAAAGAGCCCGCCGAGCACGCCGGACCGGCGCTTCCGCGACGAGGCCGTGACCCGCGCCGAGCACCTGCGCCGGCTGGTGGCCGATGCCCGCCACGCCTCGGACCCGCTCACGCGCGAGCACGACCGGCGCGACCTGCGGGAGCACCTGCATCGGTTGGCCGCCTTTGCCAGCAGCTACGGCGCCATCCAGGCCGCCTCGGTCTTTGCCGACGCGGCCGACGACGCGCAGGTCCTGGACCCCGGCATGCTCGACGTGCTCGACGCCGCGGCCATGACGATGCTGTCGGCGACCGCGACGATCGACGACGTGGAGCACCAGCTCGCGGTGCTGGCGCGAGCCCGGTTCACGGCGCCCCGCCTGACACCGACACCCACGCCTTCAGCGGGTGCCAACCCGAGCCTGGCGGCACGCCCGGGGACGACCACGCACCAGGGCATGACACCTGCTCCTGGTGCGACAGCCGAACCGCGAAAGGCCGGCGGCGTCTCCGGCGAACAGCTGCGCCAGGCCCTTCGCCGCGGGCTCGACGGCCTCCGCGGCCTGGAGGACGCTCCGCTGAGTGCGCCCGCGGAGCTCGAGGTCCACGAGATCGTCCCGATCGAGACCCTGCTCTATCGTGGTCCGGCCGCGCTCGCCCGCGCCATCGAGATCCGGGACCGGATGCGCGGCCGCGAGGTGGTGGACACGGCGGCGCTACACGAGCTCTACGACCTGCTCGACCTGGCCCGGGCGGACTAGCGGATGAAACTCGGATGGCGCGGCGTCGTGGGACTGCTGCTGAGCGCCGCGCTGCTGGCGTGGGCGCTGCACGGCGTCTCGCTGCAGGACGTCTGGCAGGTCCTGCGCGACTCGAATATTCCCATGTTCGTGCTCGCGGCGTTGGTGGCGACGCTCGCGTTTCCCGTGCGCGCCTGGCGCTGGCGGTACATCCTGCATCCCGTGGCCCCGAACCTGCCGTTCCGCCAGCTCTGGCGCGCGACGGCAATCGGCATCATGGCGAACAACGTCGTTCCCGCCCGGGCTGGGGAACTGGCGCGCGCGTACGTGCTGAGCCGCGAGTCCGGCCGCGTGAGCTTTGCCGCGGCGTTCGGCTCGCTCGCCGTCGACAGGCTGGTGGACGGCATCGTCATTCTGGGGCTCCTCGTCGCCGCGATGGCATCGCCGGCATTCCCTCGCGACACCGTTGTCGCCGGCCGACCCGCGGCGGAGTACGTGAAGGTGGTCGGGGCGCTGGCCACCCTCCTGCTCCTCGCACTGTTCTTCGTGGCACTCTATCCACGCGTCGTCGTGCGGCTCTGGAGTGCCATCATCGGCCGCGTGGCGCCTCGTCTCGTCGATCGCAGCCGGTCGCTGCTGGAGTCCTTCCTGTCGGGGCTCGGCGTGCTGCGCGACCCGCAGCGCTTCGCGCTCGTCGTCGCCTGGGCGCTCGCGCAGTGGTTGCTCAATGGGGCGTCCTTCTGGCTCGGCTTCGTCGCCCTGAAGATCTCGGCGCCGTTCAGCGCCGCCATATTCCTCCAGAGTATCGTGGCACTCGGGGTGGCCCTGCCGTCGTCCCCCGGGCTTCTTCGGGTTCTTCGAGGCGGCTGCGCTCGTGGCACTGCCGGTGTACGGCGTCAGCCGTACCCTCGCGCTCAGCTGGGCACTCGGCTATCACGTGCTGAGCTTCATTCCCATCACGGTGATCGGCATCGCGTATCTCGTCAGGCTCGGCATCCACTTCCGCGACTTTGGCGCGCCGGCGGACGGGACGCAGGGAGCGGCAGCGTCATGAATGCTGCGCGCGTCCTGGCGCAGGCGAAGATCAACCTCTTCCTTCGTGTCCTGGCCCGTGAGGCGTCGGGCTTTCACCAGGTCGAGACGCTGTTCTGCCGGATCGGCCTGGCCGATGAGGTCGTGGTGCGCATCACCCCCGGCAATCGTTCGATCCGGTGCGCGGGAGAGCGTCTCCCACCGGAGGGCCTTGGTCCCGATCACGGGAACCTCGCGTGGCGCGCGGCCGCGGCCTACGACGAAGTCACCGGCTGGCCGGGCGGATTCGCGATCGAGATCGACAAGCGCATTGCGGTAGGCGGTGGACTGGGCGGCGGAAGCGCCGACGCCGGCGCAGTCCTCAGGGCCCTCAACGCGCTCAACCCGTCCCCGCTCCCACCCGCCGCGCTGCTCTCGATTGCCGGATCACTGGGAAGCGACGTGCCCGCGCTGACCCAGGACAAGTCGCCGCTGACGCTCGCCTGGGGACGAGGGGAGCAGATGCTCTCCCTTCCGGCCCTTCCGGTGCGCCGCTGCTGGCTCTTCTGTCCCGACGTCCCTGTCTCCACCGCCGACGCCTACGGATGGCTCTCATCGTCTCTCCGGCGCCCGCTGCCGACCCTTGTCGACTCCGCGGCGCTCAGCGACTGGAACGAGGTCGTGCGCATGGCGCAGAATGACTTCGAGGAGCCTGTCGGGGGGCGGAATCCTGTCATCCAGCGCACCCTCGCCACGCTCCGGAGCCCGGGTGCCAGAAATCTCGTCGGGGAGGGGGCACTGATCGAGATGTCGGGCTCGGGCTCGACGGTCTTCGCCGTGGCCGGCTCGACGTTCGACGAGGCGGGAATGCGCCGCTGGCGCGTCGACGAACCGGGCGTCGCGGTCCTCGAGACGACGACCGCAGCGCGCGTTGAGCCGGTAGAAGTGTTCGACTAGGTTTGGTGGGCGCTGCTGCCCCCTCGTCCAACGGCAGGACATCGGACTTTGGATCCGAGAATGGTGGTTCGAATCCACCGGGGGCAATGCCTTGCGCCACGTTGACTTAAGTCGCCATCCAACGTACGTTTTCGGGCTACGGTGATGGACCACCTGCCGGGCGGTTTTCGCGGATTCAAGCTGATCTCGGGAACTGCCAACAGAGGGCTCGCGGAAGAGATCGCGCGGCAGCTCGGCGTCGAGCTCTGCAAAGTCACACTCAGCCGGTTTGCCGACGGCGAGATCTTCGTGCGTATCGATGAAAACGT
Source organism: uncultured Gemmatimonadaceae bacterium (assembly GCA_963761075.1). Lineage (GTDB taxonomy): Bacteria > Gemmatimonadota > Gemmatimonadetes > Gemmatimonadales > Gemmatimonadaceae > CAVXFN01. Next base: position 1,934,648 of record CAVXFN010000004.1, on the reverse strand, counting down.
CCGCGGTGCGGACGTTTTCATCGTTCAGCCGACCAATCCACCCGCTGAGAACATCATGGAGCTGCTGCTCCTGATCGACGCGGCGAGGCGGGCGTCGGCGAAGCGCGTCACCTGCGTCATGCCGTACTACGGCTACTCACGCCAGGACCGGAAGGACCAGCCGCGCGTCTCCATCGGCGCCAAGCTGCTGGCCAACATGATCCAGGCGGCGGGGGCCGATCGCGTTCTCGGTCTCGACTTTCACCAGCACCAGCTGCAGGGGTTCTTCGACGTACCCGTCGACCATCTCTATGCCGCACCGGTGTTCGTTTCGCACTTCAAGAAGAAGAACTTCACCGATCTCGTGGTCGTCGCCCCGGATGTGGGATCCGCCAAGATGGCGCGCGGCTTTGCCAAGCGGCTGAACGCAACCATCGCCCTCATGGACAAGCGTCGTCCCCAGCCCAACGTGGCCGAGGTGATGAACGTCGTCGGTGAGGTCGAGGGGCTCGACTGCGTCATCCCCGACGACATGATCGACACCGCGGGAACGGTCACCGAGACGGCCAAGGCGCTGAAGAAGCTCGGCGCGCGCGACATCTATGTGTGCGCGACGCATGGGCTCCTGTCCGGGCCGGCCGTCGAGCGCCTCTCCTCGGCGCCGATTCGCGAGGTCGTCATCACCGATTCGGTCAACGTGCCACCGTCCAAGCACTTCCCCACCCTGCACGTCCTTTCGGTGGGAGAGCTGCTGGCCAAGGCCATCCGCAACACCCACGACGACCGGTCCCTTTCCGGACTCTTCGAAGTCGACGAACCCGCCGGCCGGCTGCCTCCGGCCTGAGACCACGCCTCGGCGGCCCCTCGCGCCGCATGCCCAACCGCTTCGCTTCCCCTTCCGACTTCTGACATGGCAACCGCACAACTCTCCGCCACCTCGCGCTCCGGCACCGGCAAGGGCGTCGCTCGCACCCTGCGACGCGACGGGCTGGTCCCGGGCGTCATTTACGGGCATGCGCGGGCCCCGCAGCCGCTCTCTGTCAACTCCAAGGACCTCGAGACCCTGCTCGAGCGGATCGCGGCCGAGAACACCGTCATCGAGCTTTCGATCGACGGCACGACCTCGCCCACGCTGATTCGCGAGATCCAGCGCGACCCCATGCGCCGCAGCGTCATCCACGTCGACTTCCAGGAGCTCGTCGCCGGCGAGAAGGTCACCGTGTACATCCCGCTCAGCCTGCAGGGCATCCCCATCGGCGTTCGCGCGTCGGCCGGAATCCTGAACCAGGTGATGCAGGAGGTGGAGTGCCTTGTCGACCCCACCAACATGCCGTCGCGCATCGTTGTTGACGTGACGGAAGTGGCCATCGGACACTCGGTCCACCTTGGCGACATCGTGGTCCCCGAAGGCATCGAGGTGCTGGGAGATCCCGAACTGACGGTGGCCGTCGTCGCCGCCCCGAAGGCCCAGGAAGAGACGCCGGTCGAGGGTGCGGTCGTGGAAGCTCCGACCGAGCCGGAGCTGATCCGCAAGACGAAGGAGGAGGAAGAGGGCGAGGCTGAGGAGGAGTAGCGGCGCTCTCCACGTGAAGCTCATCGTCGGCCTCGGAAATCCGGGGCGCATGTACGCCGAGACGCGGCACAACGTCGGCTGGTGGGTCGTGGACCACCTGGCCGGCGTTTGGCGTTTCGACGGATGGAAGAAGGACCACGACGCGCTCATCTCGGACGGGCACGTCGGTGCGCATCGAGTGCGGCTCCTGAAGCCGCAGACGTACATGAACCTGAGCGGCGCCGCGTTGCGACCGTACCGGCGCCGCGCGACCTGGAGCGCGGCGTCTGACCTCCTCGTGGTGGTGGACGACGTCGCACTGCCGACCGGCCGCTGTCGCATGCGCGCGCAGGGAAGCGCCGGTGGGCACAACGGCCTGAAGTCCGTCGAGGCGGAACTTGGCAGCAGGGACTACGCCCGGCTGCGTGTCGGTGTCGGCACCGGCCGGCAGGAACAGCGCGACTGGGATCTCTCGAACTACGTGCTCGACCGCGTTGGGAAAGCCGAGAAAGCCGCGATCGTCGACCAGTTCCCGCTGCTGGTGGAAGGCATCGACATCTGGCTCGCCGATGGTGCCGCGAAGGCGATGACGCGCATCAATCGTAAGGCTGAAGGAACCGCGGACGAGACGGAAGAATAGGAGCGGACGGCTGGTCTCGCGCGGGAGCAACCTCGCCCGGCCTGGGCGCCATAGCGCCACGGTCGGCAACCCGGCGACGTAGCGCCGAGAGTATCCGCCACAGCTCGTCGGCCCGGGCCTCCAGGCGCGCGAAGTCCGAGGGCGTCACGAGCTCCAGTTCGAGCGCCAGGAGGCCCAGCGAAGCCAGGGAGCGAACCGCCCCCTGGGCCGCCCGAAGTGAATCGGCGAACCGCTCGTCCGATTGGGTCCCGCTGTCGGCCGCAAGACGCGACGCGATGTCCACGACCGTCTGACCCATCCTGTCGAGCACGATGGCGTGGCGCGTGCGCGATACGCGCCCGGTCAGCTCGAGGACGTGCAGCGCCAGCGCGTGTGCGCGGCGCCAGGCCGTGAGTCGCTGGAACGGGAACATGGACGCAAGGTGCGAAGCGCACCGCGCAGGCGCGCAAGCGTTTCCAGGCACCACGAATCACCCGAGCGCGTCACGGCAGCGGCCGGATGCGGGCACTGGCGGGCCGCATGCGGGCACTGGCGGGCCGGATGCGGTCACGTGCGGTGGGAGCGCGGACTACTCCACGCGGTCCAGGACGCCCGCGTCGTCGGCTCGCGGGTTGTTGACGCGAAGGGAGATGGGCCATGCCTCCATCTCATCCGACGGGTACGGCTGCAGGAGCTCGGTCACGGCCGGCTCCGCCGAATGGGGGTCGAGCCAGGCGCGATAGCGCACCGGCGGGATGATGACAGGCATCCTGTCGTGAATGGGAGTCATCAACGTGTTGGCATCGGTCGTGAGGATGGTGCAGCTCACGATGCCGTCTCCCCCCTCCTTCGGACGCCAGAATTCCCAGAGCCCCGCCAGGGCAAATGGCTCTCCGTCACGCATGCGCACCGCCCAGGGCTGCTTGCGCTTCTGCCCGGGTACGGCGTGCCACTCGTAGAACACGTCGGCGGGTATCAGGCAGCGTCTGGCGCGCATCGCCGCGCGGAACGCCGGTTTCTCGAACGCCGTGTCGGCGCGGGCGTTGGCGAGGCGGGCACCGATCCCCGGGTCCTTCGCCCAGAAGGGGATGAGCCCCCAGTGCAGCAGGTCGGCGCGGCGCTTCCCCTCGACCTCGCGCACGGCCAGGACCTCGCTCGTCGGGGGGATGTTGAAGCGCGGCTGCAGCGGCGGGATCGCGGTGATCCCGAAGCGTTGGAGGTCGAGCCGCTCGGGGCGGGTCAGTCCGAATCGTCCGCACATGGGACCAGTCGATTGGGGGAATTCCTGTGCACGGCCGCCGGGGCAAGGCTGCGTCACACCGGGATAGCCGCCTTAACCCCTTGGAAAAGCGTCACCTAAGTAAGTAGATTAGTCGTCCCTCGTACAATCGACAGACCGGGCGCGCAATGTGCCCCCCTCCTCTTGCGACACGGCATCCAGCAAGGGGCGGTCAAGACCAAAGGGAGGAATGCCACGATCATGAATCGCCGCTATGAGGCGGTGTACATCTTCGACTCGACGCTCGAAGATGCCGCCATTCAGGAAAAGCTGAGCCGCTTTCACGCGCTCCTTCAGACAACCGACGAAATCACCGTCGATCACTGGGGACGTCGCCAGCTCGCCTACAAGATCGGGAGTCGCGAGACAGGCTACTACGTCGTCGCCCACTTCCTCGCCGACCCGACCACGCTGCCGGAGTTCGAGCGCGCCATGAAGCTCGACGACGGGGTGGTGCGCTACCTGATCACGCTCTTCGAGCATGAGGTCGGCGCTCCGCCGGTGAGCGAAGAAGAGGCAGCGGGTGCGCGGCGTTCAGACGACGACGACGAGGACTGACATCATGCGACGCCCACAGAAGACCTGCCCGTTCTGCGAGGGCCGCGTGCACTACGTCGACTACAAGGACGACCGCACGCTCGGACGATTCATCACCGACCACGGCAAGATCCTGCCCAGCCGACTGAGCGGAGTCTGTGCCCGGCACCAGCGCCAACTCTCGACGGCCATCAAGCGTGCCCGATACCTGGCGATCATTCCGTACATCCGCGGGCATCAGCCCTGACGGCGTCGGAGGGCTCATCACGACCGAGTCGGATGGCGGGGGCGCCCGGGAGCCGGTGACTGCGGATCGGGAGCGCGGATGGGGTGGCATCCTTCCGGCCCTGATCTTCTTCCTGCTCGTTCCCGCCATCGGGGAACTGCGCGTCATCTTTCCCATCGAGCAGACGATCCTGCTGGTGGGACCGGCGATCACGGCCTGTGCCGTCATCGCCTGGCTCGAGGGCGGCCGCACCTGGCTCGCGGCCATCTGGCTGGCGCTGTCCGCGTGGATGCTCGCCCAGCCGCTCACCGGAACCGGCGAATACGACTTTCTCGCGCGCGGGTGGGCCATACTGCTGGCGGCATCGTTCGGCGTGGCCTGCGTGACGAGCTCCCGGCGATCGTTCTTCCCGCGCGCGCTGGCCGGGCTCGCCCTCACGTTCGGCCTGTCCGGCGCGATCGTGGTGGCCTCAAACGTCTCGTCGTCACGCGTGCAGCGCACGCTCGGCGACGAAATCGACAGGCGCATGGCAATCTCCAGCGCCGACCTCGAAGCCGCGCTCAGCTCACCCGAATGGCAGCGCTTTCGCGAGGAGCATGCGTCGGCCGCGAAACTGCTTGACGACGGCGAGGCGTTCTGGCGCAGGATGCCGGACTACACGTCGGTCCTCTTCCCGTCGCTCCTGGCCCTGGAGAGCCTCGCGGCCCTGGCGCTGGCGTGGGGCCTGTTCCACCGCATCAGCCGGATACGGGTGGGCCCACCGCTCTCCCGCCTTCGCGAATTCCGGTTCGGCGACCAGCTCGTGTGGGGACTGCTGGCGGGACTGGCCATCGTCGTGACGCCCTCGCTCGAGGGCATGCGCGCCTTCGGCTACAACCTGCTGCTGTTCTTCGGGGCGCTGTACGCGCTCCGTGGCGTCGCGGTCATCACCTGGATCCTCACGCCCCGGCGGCTCGCGCTGGTGCTGCTTGTCATCCTCGGCATCGTCTTCTGGCCGTTCATGCTGCCCATCGCCCTGGGCCTCGGAATCGGCGACACCTGGCTCGACTGGCGCTCCCGACTGCGCCAGCTGCCCTAACGAAACGGAGTGCGTCCCATGGAAGTGATCCTGCAACAGGCCGTCGAGAATCTCGGCCAGCCCGGGGAGGCGGTCAAAGTCTCCGACGGATTCGCCCGCAACTACCTGATCCCGCGCGGCATCGCCCTGGTGGCGACGCCCGGGAACAAGCGCCGCATCGAGCAGCAGCGCCAGCGCCTGCTCGCGGCCGAAGATGCACGCCGAGAGACCGCTCAGGAGGCGTCCAGCCGCTTCGACCAGGTGTCCCTGACCTTCTCCGCGCGCGTTGGCGAGGAGGGCAAGCTGTTCGGGTCCGTGACCGCCTCGGATATCGCCGAGCAGCTCGCGGCACAGGGGCTGCACGTCGAAAAGCGCCAGATCGACCTGCCGGAGCCGATCAAGGCGCTCGGCGTCTATCGCGTCGCAATCAGGTTGCACGCCGACGTCAAGCCCGAGATCAAGGTCTGGGTCATCAAGCAGTAGCGCCGCCGGCCGCCTGCATCCGGGACGAAGCGCCGGCTGGTGGGTGGTGCGCCGACCCGTTCGGGTGACGAGACGCGCCGCGGTGTCGGACTGGCCGGGGGAACGAAACGCCGCCGCCTGAACCCGATTCCGCGGCGCGTCCGGTAGCGAGCGGAACGAATCCCCAGGCGACAGGTACGAGCGGGTCACGACCGATTCCGCCGCACCCATCGGCCGATTCACCGCGTCCATTCCACCATTCGCAGGCGCGCCATATCGCGGCCGCTTTGTCGACATTAAGCTTGCAAGGAAGGCGTACTCCCCCCGGTGACCCCGGGGTTCGGAGCAGACACCCGGCCGAACACCGACACCGGAAATTGATGGACCAGAGAGACCTTTGCGGCGCGGCATGACGGCAGCGCCGAAGCGGGGACCCGACGCCGGCGCGGCACAGTCCGCGGCGGCGATCTGCGTCGACAACAAGGCGAACGACGTCGTCATCCTGGACCTGGGCGGCGTGACCGACATGACCGATTTCTTCGTGATCGCCAGCGGCACGTCAGATACCCACGTGCGCAGCATCGCCGAGCACGTGATCGAAGGGATGAAGAAGCGGGGCTTTCGCGCACATCACGTGGAAGGCCTCGGCCAGGGTCGATGGGTCCTCATCGACTTCGTCGATTTCGTGGTCCACGTATTTCACCCGGCGCTCCGCAGCTTTTACCAGCTGGAGCGCCTGTGGGGGGACGCCGCCGTCGTCGCGGTCGCGACGCAAGGAGCAGCATCATGAGGCCCGTTCGCACCGCCGCCATCGTCCTGCTCGCACTCGCCGCGGGCGCCCCGCTACCGGCCCAGGGCTACTTCGGCACGAACCAGGTCCAGTACGACAAGTTCAGGTGGGAGATCCTCGAGACTCCGCACTTCCTGATCCACTACTACCCGGAGGAGCGGGAAGCGCTGATGGACGCGGCGCGGATGGCCGAGCGGTCGTACGCGCGGCTGTCGCGGATGCTGAACCACGAGTTCCGCGAGAAGAAGCCGATCATCCTGTATCGCTCCCGCGGCGACTTCGCGCAGAACAACGTCACCGGCGACCTCGGCGAGGGCACGGGCGGCGTCACCGAGGCCCTGCGCCAGCGCGTGCTCCTGCCGTTCACCGGCGACTACAAGAGCTTCGAGCACGTCCTGACGCACGAGCTCGTGCACGCGTTCCAGTACGACATCTTTGCGCGCGGAAGGGCGGGAAACGGCCTCCAGACCCTGGCGCAGGTGCAGCCCCCCACCTGGTTCATGGAGGGCATGGCGGAGTACCTCTCCCTGGGTCCCGGACACGTGCTCACCCAGGCGTGGATTCGCGATGCCTGCCTCAACGGGACCCTGCCAAGCATCAAGCAGATGACCGAAGAGCCGGACCGGTTCTTCCCGTATCGCTTCGGCGAGGCGCTCTGGGAGTACGTGGGCGGCCGGTGGGGCGACGACGTCATCGGGGAGATCATGAACTCGGTGCCGAACGTCGGCATCGAGCGCGCCTTCAAGCGCGAGATCGGCCTGGACCTTGATGAACTGAGCGACGAGTGGCGCGAGGACATGCAGGTGAAGCACCTGCCGCAGGTCGCGCACCTCGATCGGGCCCGGAAGTTCTCCGAGCCGCTGTTGACGCAGCGCCGGTCCGGAGGGTTCGCGCAGACGTTCGTCGCGCCCGCCCTGTCGCCCGACGGCAAGCTGATCACGTTCATCGCCCAGGGCAATTTCCTCCGCGGCGAGGTCTTCTTCGACCTCTGGCTCGGCGACGCCGAAACCGGCCGGCGCCTGTCGCGGCTCGTGAAGTCCACGACGTCGGCGGACTACGAGGAGCTGCGCCTGCTGTACTCGCAGAGCTCGTTCTCGCCCGACGGGAAGCTCCTCGCCTTCACCGCGCAGCGTGAGGGGCGGGACGTGCTGTACGTGCTGGACGTGAAGAAGCGGAAGACGATCAAGCGCTTCGACACCGGTCTCGAGTGGGTGACCTCGCCGTCGTGGAGCCCCGACGGCCGCCAGATCGTCGTGAGCGGGAGCAACACCGGCGTCACCGACCTGTACATCGTCGACTACGACTCGGGCGCGCTCCACCAGATCACGAACGACAAGTATGGCGACCTGCAACCGTCATGGTCACCCGACGGGAAGACGATTGCGTTCACGTCGGAGCGCGAGGACGAGGAGCAGTTCGACGAGCTGCGGCTCAAGCAGTGGCGCATCGCCACGTACGACGTCGCCACCCACAACATCACCGTGCTTCCCGGGCAGGATGGACTCAACCTGAACCCGCAGTGGGCCCCGGACGGCAAGTCGCTGGCGTTCATCTCCGACCGGACGGGCATTGCCAACATCTTCCTGTATGACTTCGGCGACAAGGAGCACTACCAGCTCACCAACGTGATCGGTTCGGTGAGCGGTTTCACCGAATACAGCCCGGCCATCACCTGGGCGCACCAGGCGGACAAGCTCGCCTTCACGTACTACGAGGACGGCGACTACACCATCTGGTCGACGCGGAATCCGCGCCGGCTGAAGGGACAGCCGTATCGCCCGCCGGCACCCACGCGGGTCGTCGCCAAGGCGACGCCCGGGGTTCCGGCGCCGCAGCCGACGGCGCAGCAGAAGGCCTCGGATCTCCTGCGCGCGCTCGACCTGGCCAACCGGGGGACCGATAGCACGCAGGCGAACGGGTCCGTGGATCAGTCCTCGCTCTACCGCTCCTCGAGCGGGATTCGCGCATCCGGCGACCTGCCGGCGTCGACGGAGCGGACGGGGAACGAGCCGATCAGCGTGGCGCAGCTGCTCGACAGCGCCACCCTGGCCCTGCCGGACACCACGACGTTCCGCAACGAACCGTATCGCGTCGGCTTCCAGCCGGAGGCGGTGGAGCGCCCCAGCATCGGCTACGCACAGGACAACTATGGCCGCGGCCTCTACGGCGGCGCCGGCGTGCTTTTGAGCGACATGCTGGGCAACAACCAGATCATCCTGGCGGGCCAGGTGAACGGACGCCTCAGCGAGGCGTACCTCTTTGCCGGCTACACGAACCTGGCGAGCCGGCTGCAGTACAGCGTGGGGGTCGCACAGACGCCGGTCTTCTTCCTGCTGAGCGCCACCGAGCAGGCGCTCAACGACGGCAGCGCCCGCACGGTCCAGCAGTTCGATCTGGCCCGCTACATCATTCGGCAGGCCTTCGCGGTCGCGATGCGGCCGTCGAACCGGTTCAACCGGGTCGAGGCGGGCGTCACCGCCAACAACGTGGGTCGCTCGGTCATCACGCTCACCAGCGTGGTGGACTACGCGTCCGGCTACGGGTCGCAGCTGCAGGTGCAGGGGGTCACCGACCTGGGCTCGCTGAGCTACGTGGCGCCGTACCTCGCGTACGTCTCGGACAACTCGCTCATGGGCTACACCGGGCCGATCTCCGGGCGGCGCTATCGAGTGCAGGTCTCGCCGACGCTGGGCGGACTGCACTGGATGGACTACTCGCTCGACTACCGCCGCTACGTTCCGCTGCTCTTCAACTTCCTGACCTTCGCGTGGCGGTTCCAGACCGACATCGCGATCGGGCCGGACGAGGCGGTCTTCCCGAAGTACCTGGGGAGGGCCGACTTCGTGCGCGGGTACGACAGGGAGCAGTACTCGGCGCAGCTCTGCGGGGGCCTCTTCAGCGACACGTTCTCGTGCTCCGCCACGGAGCTGCTGGGCAGTCGCATGGCCCTCGCCAACGCGGAATTGCGGTTCCCGCTCATCCGGCGCTTCGACCTTGGCGTGCTCCCGCTCTCCTTGCCGCCCGTGGACGGGCTGATCTTCTACGATGTCGGCGTCGCGTGGACCGGAGGCCAGGCGGTCTCGTTGCGGCGGCCTGTCGACTACAACCAGGACATCCAGCGGTACCCGTTGCGCAGCTGGGGCGCGGGCATTCGCATGAACCTCTTCGGCATCGCGCTGATGCGCTGGGACTACGCCATTCCCCTCGATCGTCCATCGCACAAGGGATACTGGATCTGGACGCTGGGACAGAGCTTCTGAGCCGGAACCCGAGACCAGGCGTACCTTCGGTCAGGGCGCGGAGCGACTCGCTCCGCGCCCGTGTCGTTTCCGGATGGGAATTTCCGCACGCGGCACCTCCCATCTCCCTCTTGTGCAGCCTAGGTTAGAGCCGTGCGGGGACGAATCATCTGCGCTGCGCTCGTGCTCTTGTCCGCCTGCGCCCGTGGCGACGGCGGCGATGAAGGTGTCGTGTCGAGCCTGCCGGCCGGCGTGGGACCGGACCCGATCGTGCTCCGGTTTGCCCGCCATGGCGGCACGGTGCGCGCGTATCGCTACCCGCGCCTCGATTCCCTCCTGTGGTCCTCCACGCAGTCCACCGGGGCGGTCACATCGATCCTCGCGTTCGATGCCGAGAACGGAATCGTGGCGTACCAGGATGCCGCCGGGTACGTGGGCTGGGTCGACCTGCGCGTCGGGACGGTGACGCCCGCGGCCCGCGTCCGCCTCGCCGGGGCCGTGTCCCTCGACGCCTGGGCCGTCTACGGCACGTCGAAGGATTCCAGCGTGGCGCGGCTGACCCCGACCGCCGACTGGACCTGGCACGCGAACGGCGAGGTGACCCACCTCTTCCCGACGCCCGACGGCTCGCTCGACGTCATCGTCTCACGCGACAGCGCGCTGCGGGCGTTCCGGCTCCGCCCGCCCGAGAAGGCCATCTCCGACTCCGCCGGACTCCCGTGGTCGGCCGGCGCCCGGATGTCGCCGTTAGGCGACCGACTCTACCTGGCGTCGGGCCGGGACCTCGTCGCCGTCGACGCCGGCTCGTTCGCGCCGGCGGCCACCATGCCGGCCGACGGCGAGATCGTGGCGTTCGCACCGACGCCCAGCGGCGACCGGATCTTCGTGGCCGCGCGGGGTCGCGACGAAGTGGCGATCATCGATCGCTACTCGGGCGAGCGGTCGTCCACGGTGCGCCTGCCGGGCACCGTGCGCGCCCTGCGCATGGACCCGCTGGGACGCTATGTCCTCGCGCAGCCCGACACCGGCGACTCTGCGTGGGCAATCTCGGTTGGCACCGGGAGCTTCGTCGGCACGCTGCCGACGGCCTGGCGCGAGGACCTGCCGGCCGTCGCGGTCGACGGCTCGGTGGCCACGGTCGACGGCAAGGATGTCGCCTTCATCGTGCCGGGTCAGCGCAAGCCACGCATCCTCGTACGCGAGGGCGCGTCGGACCTCTGGGACTTCGTCTACTGGAACGGGTTTCGTCCACGGGCCAAGGGACTGGACCAGCCCGTCGTCTTCGACGAGGACACCTCGGCGTATGGCTACGCGCGCATGCGACAGGACAGTGCCGTCGCCCCTCCACCAACCCCGGAGTCGACGCTCGTGACCCGCCCCGCGGCGCCGGTGGACACCGCCGTCGCCGAGCCCGTGCGCGGGGTCTGGACGGTCTCCTTCGCTGCCGTGCTTTCGGAACCCCGCGCGCAGGATCTCGCCAAGTCGATCACGGTCGACGGGCAGCACGCGCGTGTCGTCCTCACCTTGACGGACGGGGTGCGCGTCTATCGCGTCGTCCTGGGCCCATATCGCGATCGGGCGCAGGCGGACCGCGTGGGCCGCGACTCCGGGCATTCGTACTGGGTCTTCGAGGGGCTGCCGTGACCACCACGACCCCACGCCACGTCGGCGTCGCCGGGACACCCTCGCCGTGGTCGAGAGCCGTCGACCGTGCCCTCGATGCGTCGGCGGCGGTGGCCGTACTCGGCGAGGACGTCGTGCAGGTGGCGCGCGCCGCCGTCGATACCGCCGCACAGCAGGCGGGCTCGCGCAGCGTGGTGATCATCGACCTGTTCGACGGCAGCGGACTCATTGGCGGCGCCCCGGGCGAGGTGGCCGAAGGCATCTACGACGTGGTGGAATTCGGCCTGTCGCTGGCCCGCGTGGCCCGCCCGCTGGCGCACTCCCCACACCTCCAGCTGGTGCAGCCGGGCTCGTGCTCGCCGCTGGATCCGTCGGTCCTCGGGAATCCGCGCTGGACGACGCTGGCGCGAAAGGCCCGCAGCGACGGCACCCTGCTCGTGATCGCGGCCCCCGCCGGCGCGCCGGAGCTCGCCCTCCTGCTCGACCAGCTCGACGGCGTGGTGATCGTGGGAGACATCCCGGCGCCGCCGTCCCGCACGCCACTCCTCTTTCGCCTTCGAGGGCGAGAGCAGCGCGAGTCTGATCCCCGGACCGCCGTCGAGCCGGCCCCGGCTCCGCAGGTCCCGTCCCCGTGGCGACCGCCGGTGCGCCGCGCGCACGAGACACACGAGACACACGAGACACACGAGGCGCGCGCGGCGCGCGCGGCGCGCGCGGCGCCGCGGTCGCGCGCAGTCCGCCGCGCGTCAATCGCACTCGCCGTGATCGCCGCCGCCTCGTTCGGCAGCTGGCGCTACAGGAACGACTGGCTTCCACTCCTCCGCGAGACCCGGCGCGCACCGGAGCAGGCGACGACGTCGGCGACGACGTCGGCGACGACGCAGCGCGTGGCGCCCGGCGAGGTCGTCACGCCCGGTGCCGCCACGTGGTCGGTCGAGCTCGAGCACGTGAACAGCGCCGCCGGCGCGATGCTCTTCATCCGCCAGGCGGTGCAGTCGCTGCCGGCGCCGACGTACGAGGCGGCCGCCGACGGGACCGCCGGCGCCGGCTGGTATCGCGTCATTGCCGGCGCGTTCGAGTCGCGCGCCTCGGCGGAATCGCTGCTGGTGGCGCTGCGCGGGCGCGGCATGCTCCTACCCGACGCCGGGCAGGTCGTCCAGGTCCCCTTTGCCTGGCTGCTCGACGACGACCTGACCCCGGTGGTCGCGGTGGAGCGCGTGGCCGCCTGGCGACAGGAGGGGATCCCCGCATATGCCCTGGAGCAGCCGGGGGGAGCCATGCGCGTCTACCTCGGCGCGTTCGAGACCGAGGACGCCGCGCGGCGGTTCGCGCCCGCGCTCGACAGCCTGAACATCCACGCGACCCTCGTCACCAGGGTCGGGAGTAATCGTTAGGTGCGCCTGACCCGACTCGAGCTGCAGGGCTTCAAGTCCTTCGCCGACCCGACCGTGCTCCGCTTCGACCATGGCGTCACCGCGATCGTCGGACCGAACGGCTGCGGCAAGTCCAACGTCAGCGACGCGGTGCGCTGGGTGCTCGGCGAGCAGCGCGCGCGCATCCTGCGCGGCGCGAAGATGGAGGAGGTCATCTTCCAGGGCTCCTCGGCGCGGCGCGCGGTGAACATCGCCGAGGTCTCGCTGGTCTTCGAGAACGACGACGGCGGGCTGCCAGTCGCGTTCCGCGAGGTCGTCGTCACCCGTCGCCTCTCCCGCTCGGGCGAGAGCGACTACCTGCTGAACGGCGCGTCGTGCCGGCTGCGCGACATCCACGACCTCCTGCGCGGCACCGGTCTCGGCACCGACGCCGGCGTGGTCATCGAGCAGCGCATGATCGACGCCCTGCTCTCCGATCGCCCCGACGACCGGCGCGAGCTGTTCGAGGAAGCGGCGGGAGTGGGCCTGTACCGGGACCGGCGTCGCAGCACCGAGCGGCGTCTCGAGGAGACCGCGCAGGACCTCGCCCGCCTCGACGACCTGGTGCTCGAGGTGCAGAGCCAGGTCCGCTCGCTGGCGCGGCAGCGCAAGCGCGCCGAGCGCCACGTGGACCTGATGGCGCGCCGCTTCTCCGTCGAGCTCACCCTCGCGTCGCGCGACATGAAGTCCTGGCAGGACGAACTGCGCAACCTGGAGCAGTCCGTGGCGACGATGCGTGGTGACGCACCGGCGCTCGCCTCGGCGGTGGTGGAGGCAGAGGGGGCCCGGGACGCCGCGCACGCGCGACGCGTCGCCGCCGAGGCCGCGCGCAATGGGCTCGCGCACGAGACCACCGCGCTGCGCGAGGGCGTGCAGGCGCTGCGCGCCGAGATCGCGGTCTCCGAGGAACGCCACCGCAATGCGATGGAGCGTCGCCGGCGCGCCGAGGACGAGCGGCGCGACGGGCACACGACCGGGGAGCGCCTCGAGCGCGACCGTGAGCAGGCCGTCGCCGAGCGCCTCCGCCTCACAACCGAGCAGGCCGGCGTCGAGGCGCTCGTGCAGCAGAGCCTCGTCGCCGAGGGCGAGTGCCGTACCACCGTGGTGCAGACGCGCGCGGCCGTCGAGAGCGCCGAGCGGGCGACGCGCGAGCTGCGTGACCGGTTGCGCGAACTCGCGATCGATCGCGAAAGCGCCGAGCGCGAGATCCGTGACCTCGAGTCGCGTTCCCGCACCCTGGACCTCGAGCGGAGCGAACTCGCCGACGCGGCCGATGCCCTTGCCCGGGAGCTGGAATCGGCGTCGCGCGCCGTCGAGACCGCGCGCACGCACGCCACGGAAGCCGCGCAGGCCCTCGAGCGGGCGCGGGCCGACGCCCGCGGCGCGCGCGACGAGGACCTGCTCGCACGCAGTGACTTCGGCCGCAGCGAGGACCTCCACACGGCGCTGCAGGGTCGCGTGCATGCGCTCGAGGGACTCGAGCGCGAGCGCGTGGGACTGGCCCCGGCGGCCGCGCGACTCCTGCGCGAGCGCGACAGGTTCGGGGACGGCGCGGTGATCGGTCCGCTCTCCGACTTCGTCAACACCTCGGCGACGTCCGCGGTCGCCGTCGAGCGATTCCTCGGGATGACGCTGCACGCCGTGTTGATCCGCGACACGGCTGCCGCCGACGCCATTCGTGAGTGGCATGCGGCTGCGAACCCGGGGCCGCTCCTGCTGCTTCCGCTCGATGCCGTGAGCGGTGCCGTTGGCGCTGCCCCCGGCGACCTGCTGTCGCTCGTCGAGGCGACCCCGGAGGCCGCCGGGTGGGCCCGCCTCCTGCTCGAGCACGTGCGTGGCCTGAGCGACGGCTCGTACGTGGATGCGCGCGGGGCCATCTGGCTGCCGGGGGCGACCGCAGGACCGGGACCGCTGCGTCGTCGCGCCGAGCTCTCGGCGCTTCGGGTGGAGCTGGCAGCGGCCGAGACCGCCCGTTCCGAGGCCGCCGCCGCGGCCGAGGCTGCGCGCGACAGGCTGCACGCCTGCGAGTCCGCGGTGAGTACGGCGACGGATGTCGCCACCGCGGCGCAGGACGCCGAGCGCGAGGCAATCGAGACGTCGTCGGAGCTCGAGCGCCGCAAGGCACGGTACGAGCGCGAACTCCACGATTCGCGCGAACTCGCCGCGAGGCACTCGCATCGCGTGGACGAGCTGGAGGCCGCCATTCGCGACCTCGACGCGAGACACGTCGATACCCAGGCGTCGCTGCGGGAGCAGGAATCCCGGCTCGAGTTGGAGCGCGACGGCGCGCTCGCCGCCGAGCGGGCGCTCGACGCCGCGCGTGAGGCACGCGCGGCCTCCCAGGTGCAGCTGGCGCAGGCCCAGGTGCGCCTGCAGGTGGCTGTCGATCGTGAGCAGCGGCTCGACACCGAGCGGATGTCGGCCACCGAACGCCTGGCGTCGCTCGACCAGGAGCTCGCCTCGCTGCTGGAATCCGACACGCACCTCGAGCGGCAGATGGCCGCGTGGCACGCCGACCTGGAGGTGCGGGTGGCGGCCCTCAGCGCGGTCGAGGCGCGCCTCGACGCATCGGAGCGCACGGTGATCGAGAACGATGCCGCGCTCGAGGGCGCCGAACACGCGCTCGATCGGACCCGAAGGGCGGCGCAGGAGCACAGCGAGTCACTGCATCACGGGGAACTCCGTTTCACCGAGTTGTCCGGCCGGCGGGCGGCGATTCGCGAGCGGCTGGAGGCGGAATGGCGCCGCCCGCTCGACGACATGCTGGCGACGTTCCAGCCGGTCGAGCTCGAGGAGGGCCTGCTGCGCGCCGAGGCGGAACAGCTCCGCCAGCAGATCGAGTCGCTGGGGCCGGTGAATCCCCTGGCCATCGAGGAGCACGAGGAAGAGGTCAAGCGACTCGACTTCCTGACCTCGCAGCGCAATGACCTGAACGATGCGCGGAACTCGCTGCAGCTGGCCATCCGGGAGATCGACACCACGGCGCGCGAGCTCTTTCTCGCGACGTTCAACCAGGTGCGGGAGAACTTCCGTTCCATTTTCATGACGCTGTTTGGCGGTGGCGAATGCGACCTGCGGCTGGAGAATCCGGAGGCCCCGCTCGACTGCGACATCGAGATTCATGCGTCGCCGCGGGGCAAGCGCACGCAGCGCATCCACCTCCTCTCCAGCGGCGAGCGCGCGCTGGTGGCGCTGTCGCTGCTCTTCGGCATCTTCCTGACCAAGCCGAGCCCGTTCTGCCTCCTCGACGAGGTCGACGCCCCGCTCGACGACGCGAACATCGGGCGCTTCGTGCGGATGCTCAACGAGTTCAAGCGGAAGACCCAGTTCATCGTCATCACGCACAACCCGCGGACGACGACCGAGGCCGCGGATGCGGTCTACGGCATCACGATGCAGGAGCCGGGCGTCTCCACCGTGGTCGGCGTGCGCATGCGCGGCGCGCCGGTGGACGACGTCGTCGTCGACGACGAACCGGCAATGGAGAAGGCGGTGCCGGTGGTCCCGGTGAGCGAGGCGATGGCCGCACCGCTGTGAGCGCCGGCCCGCCACGGTAATGCGACTCACGACGATCGGCACCGGGACGGCGGCGCCGCATCCACGCCGCGTGCAGAGCGGCACCCTCGTGGAATCGGGGGACGTCCGGTTGCTGATCGACTGTGGAAGCGGCGTCGTCTTCCGCATGGCCGAGTTCGGCCTTGGCTGGGAATCCGTCACCGACGTCGCCCTGACGCACTTTCACGCGGATCACACCAGCGACCTCGCGAACCTCGTCTACGCCTGGCGCTACGGCCTGCTGCCGCCCCGCTCGGCACCAGCGAGGCTCATCGGGCCGGCAGGTCTCGCGGAGCGGCTGGCGGCCATGATCGCCGTGTTCGGCGTCAGCCTGCTCGAGTCGCCACCGCCCCTGACGGTGGTCGAACTCGATGCCGGCGAGGAACTTCCGCTCTCCGAGGGAGTGCTCCTGGCGGCCCGCAAGGTACCGCACACCGAGGAGAGCGTGGCATATTCAGTCTCGGGAAGCGGCCGGCGAGTCGTCGTCACCGGAGACACCGGGTTCGACGACGAACTGGGCGCGTGGGCCGAGGGTTGCGACGTGCTCCTGGCTGAGTGCTCGCTTCCGGATTCGCTGGCTCTCCCCACGCATCTCACGCCGCGCCAGTGTGGCAGGCTCGCGGAACGCGCGCGCCCCGGCCTGCTGGCGCTCACCCACTTCTATCCACCCGTGGAACAGGAAGACATCAGCGCGCAGGTGGCCGAGGCGTTCGACGGCCCGGTCGCCCTGTGCCATGACGGATGGACGCAGCAGCTCGAGGCCCGGTAATGCTTGTCGTCATGCACCACACCGCCACCGCGGACGATGTCGAGGGCGTCTGCGAGGCGATTCGTGAGATGGGATACCAGCCGGTGGCGATGCCCGGTGAGCAACGGACCGCGATCGGGCTCATCGGCAACGACGGGTGGGTGGACGATTCGCAGGTCGTCGGACTGCCGGGCGTGTCGCAGGTCATCCACGTCTCGAAGCCATACAAGCAGGTGTCCCGCGAGTGGAAACCGACGACGACGGTGGTGTCGCTCGGGCCAACGGTGCAGGTAGGGGGCCCCGACGTGGTCGTCATCGCGGGACCGTGCTCCGTGGAATCGGAGCAGCAGATCGTGACGGCGGCGCGGGCGGTGCGCGCCGCGGGCGCGTCGGCGCTGCGCGGCGGGGCATTCAAGCCACGCAGCTCACCGTATTCGTTCCAGGGCCTCGGCAAGCGCGGGCTCGAGTACCTCGCGCTGGCGCGGCGCGAGACCGGGCTCCCGATCGTCACCGAGGCGATGGATGAAGCCGGCGCCGAGCTGGTGGCCGAGTACGCGGACTGCATCCAGATCGGCGCGCGGAACATGCAGAACTACTCGCTGTTGCGCGCGGTAGGGCGCATGAACAAGCCGGTGCTGCTCAAGCGCGGGTTGGCGGCGACGATCACCGACCTCCTGCTCAGCGCCGAGTACATCCTGGCGGAGGGGAATGCGCAGGTCATCCTGTGCGAGCGTGGCGTGCGCACGTTCGACAGCGCGGCGCGCAACATGTTCGACCTGAACGCGATCCCCATCGTGCAGAAGCTCTCGCACCTGCCCATCATCGCCGACCCGAGCCACGGCACCGGGCTCCGGGAGAAGGTGACGCCTATGGCGCGGGCCGCCGTCGCCGCCGGCGCCGACGGAGTCATCGTCGAGGTGCACCCGAACCCCGATCGCGCGCTGTCCGACGGCTCGCAGAGCCTCTTTCCCGACCAGTTCACGCGGCTCATGGAGGCGCTGCGCCTGATCGCCACGGCGATCGACAGGAGCATTGCGCCAAGCCCCGGGATCGTGAGCGTCGAGGTAGGGTAGGAGGACGGGCCGCCGCGGAACCGCCGTGCGCCGCCACGTCCCGCTCACACCGCCTGCCAACAGCCGATGCTCACCGTTGTCCTGACCGCCCTCGCCCTGCAGTCCTCGCCAGCCGATGCCGCGATCGATGCCGCGGTGGCGGCGTACGCCAAGGTGCATACGGCACGGGCGAGCTTCGACCAGACGGTCACGAATGCACTGACGGGATCAAAGCTCCCGTCGCACGGCGTCTTCGAGCAGTCGCGCCCCGACAGGTTCGTCTTCCGTTTCGAGCAGCCGAAGGGCGACGTGATCCTGAGCGACGGACACTACGTCTGGCTCTACCTGCCGAGCTCCGCGCCGGGGCAGGTCATCCGGTCACCGGTGGGGAGCGACCAGGCCGGATCGCTCGACCTGATCGGCGAGTTCTTCACGAACCCGCGCGCCCGCTATGCGATCGCCGACGGCGGCGCCGCCTCGCTGGATGGTCGATCCGCGCGCATCGTCCGGCTCACCCCGAAGGCGAAGGATGCACGCTTCGTGCGTGCCCGTGTCTGGATCGATCCTGGGGACGGCTCGCTGCTCCAGTTCGAGGCCGAAGAAGCGTCGGGCGTCACGCGCATGGTGCACATCACCGAATTCCACGCGAACGTGCCGGTGTCGCCCAACGCGTTCGAATTCCGGGTGCCCAAGGGCGTGAAGGTGGTGGACCAGCGCCTTCCCGGCTGACGGGCACGCCGTTCCCCCGCCTGGCTAGCGCGTTCCCCCGGCCGGTTCGTTGGGCCAGTCCTTCGCCGCGGCCACGAGGTCGTTGGGGGTGCGGGCGCGGGCGGCCAGTCGCAGCGCCGCCTGGATGACCTCGTCGTCGCCGACGGCGCGCTCCGCCTCGGCCTGGGGGCCGAACGTGTACCTCGCGATCTCGCGCGCCAGGAGCCGCGACACCAGCTCCGACGTGCCGTCGTAGATCCGGCGCGGGAACGTGAAGCCGCGCGCACGCATCGTCGCCCACAACCCGTCGAGCATCGCCGGCGTGACGGTGAAGGCCGGCGACGAGACGGCGCGCCGCGTCTTCAGCTCGATGGCGTACTCCACCATCGCGTCGCGGAAGTCGATGACCCGGCTGCCTAACGCGTCCTGCAGCGCCTGGTCGGCGGGGCGCAGCGCGGTGTCGCCGACGGCAATGTCGGGCACGATGCCGCCGCCGCCATAGACGCTGCGCCCGTGCTCGGTCCGGACCATCCGGCGACCGTCGCTGGGCCGGTCGGGATCGGCGCTGACCTGGCTGGCCTGCGGCCGGTTGATCGAGCGCCCTGCCGGGGTGTACCAGCGCGCCGTCGTCAGCTTGACCGCGCCGCCCGACGACACCGGATACACGCTCTGGGCGCTGCCCTTGCCGAACGTGGTGCGGCCCAGGACAATCGCGCGGTCGTGGTCCTGGAGCGCCCCGGCCACGATCTCGGCGGCGCTGGCGCTGCCGCCGTCGACGAGGACCGCCAGCGGCAGCGCCGGCCAGCGCTGCGCCGCCGAGTCGACGAATTCCTGGGTGGACCCCGGGGCGCGCCCTCGCATGCTGACGATCAGCTCGCCCTTGTCGAGGAACATGTCGGCGACGCCAACCCCCTGCGCGAGCACTCCGCCGGGATTCCCCCGCAGGTCGAGAATGAGCGAGCGCATTCCGATGGCGGTGAGCGAATCGATCGCCTGCCGCAGCTCGATCTCCGTGGAGTCGTTGAAGATGTTGAGGTCGACGAAGCCGACGCCGTCGTGCAGCAGCATCGTGCGCGCCACCGCGCGACGATGGATGCCCCCGCGCTGCAGGTCGAACGGGAGCTGGCGTGCGTTGCCAGGCCGCTCGATCACCACGTGCACCGAGGTACCGGGAGGACCTCGCAGCGCGCGGATCGTCTCGTCCACCGTCCACCCCTTGGTGCGCGCGGAGTCGATCAACACCACCCGGTCACCCGTGTGGAGGCCGGCACGCTCCGCCGGCGAACCGGGGAACGGCGAGATGATCATCGGCCAGCCGTCCCGCAGCTGCACCTGCGCCCCGATGCCCACGTAGTTGCCGGTCGTGCGCTCGGTGAGCCGGCTCAGGCGATCCGGCGACAGGTACAGCGAGTACGGATCGTCAAGCTCCTGCAGCATGCCGATCATCGCCTTGTCGTACAGCTGCCCCTCGGGGATCGAGTCGACGTAGTCGCGGCGCACGTGGTTCGCCACTTCGTCGAAGAGCTGCGCGTTGGAGAAGCGCGCCTCGTTGCCCACCAGGCCGCGACGCAGGAGCCATCCCCCGCTCACCACGGTGACCCCCAGCACTCCCGCGAGAACCACGCCACGCGCCTGCATGCCAGAAGTCTTCACGTCAGGGTGAAGCCGTGGCAAGCCCGGCGAAGATCGCCGGCCACCGGCGCGCCAGGGCATCGTCGATACGGCTCGTCACCGCGGACACCGGGCCCGTCGCGTCGATCGGCAGGATCGGGCCGCACTCGGGATGCGCTCCCTGCCACGCCGGCGTGGCGAACTCCCGGAACGCCGCCGCAACCCGCTCGTGGAACGCGTCGCCGGAGCGCTCCATCCGGTCGTGCTCGCCTCGGCTCCCGGCCCGGCGCAGCCCCTCGGCCACGGGGAGCGACAGGAGCAGCGTGAGATCGGGGACGAGCCCCCCGGTGGCCAGCGCATTGGCACGACGGACGTCCTCCTCGGGAAGGCCCCGTCCGGCCACCTGGTACGGCGTAGGTCGCCAGGAAGAACCGGTCGGCCACGACGAGACGCCCCTCGGTGAGGGCGGGACGGACCACGTCATGCACGAGCTGCGCACGCGACGCCATGAACAGCAGCGCTTCCGCCCGGGCATCCAGCGTGCGACCCGGGTCGAGCAGCAGCCCGCGGATGGCATCGCCGACCGGCGTGCCGCCGGGCTCGCGCACCGCCAGGCACGGCACCCCGGCACGCTCCAGCCGCGCCACGAGCAGCCCCGTCTGCGTGCTCTTTCCCGCACCCTCCGTTCCATCGAGGACGACAAGCACGCCGCGCATTCGCGACGACTCAGCCGAGCGTGATGATGGGGCTGGCGGCCCCGCTCTTGATGCCCTCGGCAATCCAGTTGTTCACCTGCATCATCAGCTTGTCGAAGTTCTCCTGCGTCACGATCGCGCGCTGGTACGCCGGATTCACCTGCACCTTCGACAACAGGGTGTCGAGCTCGGTTTCCATCTCGGCCGACGGCGACTCGCCGCGCTCGATCATGCGCTGGGCCGAGACCCGCAGCTCCTCCATGCGCCGCAGCAGGGCCACCGCCTCGCGGTCCTCGTTCAGCGTGTCGTTCGCCCGCTTGAGCGACTGGTACTCGCTGCTCTGCCCGATGAGGCGGCCGAGGTCCCTGGCCTTCTGGTCAAGCATGGCTTCGTCCGAGTGAGAGGGTGACCGTGAGCATGCCGGCGTCATTCGCGCCGGCGCCCGGGAATCACGACCGTGACGCGACGACGAACCGATCCCGCCCGGTGAAATCACGGTACACGCAAGTAGCACCAAATGCACCGGTCTGTTCAACCGCCGACACCACCTGCGCAGCGCGCCGGCTGTCGACCTCGAAGGCAAGCAGTCCGCCACGGCGCAGGAGCGCCGGCGCCTCGCGCGCGATGTCGCGGGTCGTCGCCAGGCCGCCGTCGGCGCTCAGCAGGGCGTGGGCCGGCTCCCAGTCGCGCACCGATCGCGGAAGCTCCTCCGCCTCCGAAAAGGCGATGTAGGGCGGATTGGCAACGAGCACGTCGAACCACTCGCCGAGCAGGGGAGCGGCGCCGGCCCCCTGCCGGAACTCCACTGGTGCCCGGAGCGCCGCCTCGGTCTCCCTGGCATTCTCTCGGGCTACATCGAGTGCGTCGGCGGAGACGTCGGTCGCGATGACGCGCTCGAACCGTCCCTCGGCCGCCAGTGCGAGGGCGATCGCCCCCGATCCGGTCCCGATGTCGGCGGCCACACCACCCACCGCGCCGGACCTCGCGCGTTCGCGCAGCAGCAGCTCGACGAGCTGCTCGGTCTCCTGGCGCGGAATGAGGACACGCGGGTCGACGCGAAGCGTCAGGTACCGGAACGCCGCCTTGCCGACGGCGTAGGCGAAGGGCGCGCCGCGTTGCCGCAGCGCCGCGGCCGTGCGGACACGCGCCGCGAGCGCAGGCTCGATCGCGCTGTCCGGATGGAGGCGCGGCCAGAAGCGCGGACGCTCGCAGACCGCGGCGATGAGGTCACGCGCCTCGGCCCCGGGATCCCGCACGTCACCGCCGCCGAGCGCCTCGCTGACCTCGCGCCAGAGGGCCTCGACCGTGGGAGGCGGAATGACTGTCTCCGTCACGCCCCGTTTCCCCCGCCCGGTTCCCCGAGCTTCTCCTCCCTGTCAGCCATCTTGAGCGCCTCGACGAGCCGGCCGATGTCGCCGTCGACGATGCGCGCAAGGTCGTGAAGGGTGAGCCCGATCCGGTGATCGGTCACGCGGCTCTGGGGGAAGTTGTACGTCCGGATTTTCGCCGAGCGATCGCCGGTGGAGACCTGCGAGCGGCGCAGGCGTGCACGCGCCGCCTCCTGCTCCGCCACGCGCATGTCGAGCAACCGGGAGCGCAGCACCTGCATCGCCTTGATCTTGTTCTGGAGCTGCGAGCGCTGGTCCTGCTGGACCACCACGATGCCGCTCGGGATGTGCGTGATGCGCACCGCGGAGTCGGTCGTGTTCACGCCCTGCCCGCCAGGGCCGGAGGCGCGAAAGACGTCGATGCGCAGGTCCTTGTCGTCGATGTCGACGTCGACCTCCTCGGCCTCGGGAAGCACGGCGACGGTGGCCGCCGACGTGTGGATCCGTCCCTGTGCCTCGGTCTCGGGAACGCGCTGCACTCGATGGACCCCCGATTCCCAGCGCATCTCGCCGTAGGCGCCGACGCCATCGACCTTGAACGTCACGGCCTTGATGCCCTTGAGGGTGCCCTCGGAGAGGTCGAGGACCTCGACGCGCCAGCCGCGGCGCTCGATGTAGCGCTGGTACATCCTGAACAGGTCGGCGGCGAAGAGCGCCGCCTCGTCACCGCCGGTGCCGGCCCGGATTTCCATGATGCAGGCGCGGTCATCGAGGGGGTCGTGCGGCACCAGGAGCGGCTTGAGGGAGTCCTCGAGCTGCTCGATGCTGTGCTCCAGCCGCACGACTTCCGCCCGGGCCTCGGTGGCCATCTCCGGGTCGTCAACGACGACGAGCTCGCGCGCCTGCGCGAGCTCGTCGTCGTAACGTGCCAGTTTCGTGGACAGCTCCCGGAGTGGAGCGAGGCGCTGGTGTTCACGACCGAGCGATGCGAGGAGCTTTGCGTCGCGCAGTGTCTTCGGGTCGCTCAGTTCCCGCTCGACCGCTTCCGCGCGCGCCTGGGCGTCCGCCAGCCGATCGCGGAGGCTCAGGTGTTCTTTCCGGCGTACTTCTGCCGGAACCGCTCAACCCGTCCGGCGGTGTCCACAAGCTTCTGCTTGCCCGTGAAGAAGGGATGGCAGGCCGAACAGATGTCCAGATGGAGCTCGCCGACTGTCGAGCGTGTCTGCCAGGTGTTGCCGCAGGCGCACTTGACGGTGGCGGTAGCGTACTCGGGATGGATCGCAGGTTTCATTGGTGCCTCAGACAGCTGATGTAGAACTGACAAACATAACGTAGTCACCGCGTAACAGACAAGGACGCAAGGGGTTGCGGGCGCGTGCGCCGCGGCCCTTCGTAGGGTGTGACGTGTCGGAATCCCTCGCGTCCTCAGTAGTACCGCCGTCCGGATCGCTGCGAGATGCGTCCCGATACGCTAACCAGAACTCCAGAAAGGTCTTACGCCTAATGGAAACCGCCAGCTTCCTTCGCACCGTTCCCATTTTCTCGAAGCTCGACGAGGAAGAGCTCGCGCGGTTTGCCGAGCTGACCCGCGAGAAGAACTACCCGAAGGGGAGTGTGATCGTCTTCGAGGACGATCCCGGTGACTCCCTGTTCGTCGTGCGCCAGGGAAGGGTCAAGGTCGTGCTCATCGGCGAGGACGGCCGGGAGGTCATCCTCGGGGTGCTCGGTGTCGGTGAGCATTTCGGCGAGCTCTCCCTCATCGACGACCAGCCGCGCTCGGCGCACGTCATCGCCATGGAGGAGACCAACCTCCTGGTACTGCGCCGCGACGATTTCCGTCGCCGGGTGGAGTCGAATCCTGCGGTCGCTTGGGCGCTGCTCACCGAACTCGCGCGGCGCCTCCGCCGGGCCGACGCCAAGATCCACGGACTGGCGCTGCTCGACGTGCCGGGGCGGATTGCCAAGCTCCTCCTCGATTTTGCGCAGGAAGCCGAACCGCAGAACATCGAGAAGCCGCTCACGCACCAGACGATTGCCCACATGATCGGCGCGAGCCGCGAAACCGTCTCTCGCACAATCCGGGACTTCCAGAACCAGGGCTTTATCCGGGTCGAGCGCCGGCGCATCTCGGTCTCGAATCGCGACGCACTCAAGCAGCTCGCCCAGGCCCGCGTCTAGCTCGCGACCGCGACGCTCGCGCCGGCGCACCGGCGGCTTCGCGGTAACGTCTTCGTTCCGGCTCGAAACACCGCGATCATGCACCTGCGCTTCTGGGGAACTCGTGGTTCCTGTCCCAGCCCCGGGCCCTCGACGGTCCGGTTTGGGGGAAACACCACCTGCGTCGAGGTGCGAGCCGACGACAACCACCTCATCATCCTCGACGCCGGCACCGGCATTCGCGAGCTCGGGCGTTCCCTCGTAGCCGCGGCCGCGGGGGATGCGATCCAGGGCGACGTCTTCTTCAGCCACGCGCACTGGGACCACATCCAGGGGCTCCCCTTCTTCACGCCGGCGTTCCAGGCGGGCAACCTGTTCCGTCTCTGGGGTTCGCCGTCGCTGCTCAAGAGCCTCGAGGTCGTGCTCCGCCAGCAGATGAGCCCCGTCGTCTTTCCGGTGGCCTTCGACGACCTGCTGGCGCGCCTCGAGTTCCACGAGCTCGCCAACCATCATCACGCCGGCAACGGATTCGACGTGCACGCCATCGGCGTGCGCCATCCCGGGGGCGCACTGGGGTTCCGCATTTCACCGCAGGACGCCCCCGACCGCTCCGTGGTGTTCATTCCCGACAACGAACTCGATCGCTTCGGCGACGAGGCGCAGGGCGCGTCGACACGCGATGACCTCATTGCCTTCGCGCGCGGCGCGCGGGTGCTGATCCACGACGCGATGTACACGGGCACCGAGTACATGGACCACCGCGGATGGGGTCACTCGTCGTACCGCGATACGGTGGACTTCGCGATTGCCGCCGAGGTCGAGACCCTGGTGCTCTTTCACCACGATCCCGAGCGCACCGACGACTCGCTCCTCGCGCAGCTCGCCCTCTGCCGCCAGATGGTGCGGGAGCGCGACGGATCCGTCGTGGTGGTGGCGGCCGCCGAGGGGATGGAGATTCCGCTCTAGGGCGCGCCCCAGCCGCCGCCACCCGGCGTCAGGACCGACACCACGTCGCCGGGCTGCAGCTCGACGCGGCACTTCGCGGGGAGGGGTTCGCCGTTGAGCAGGTTGGCACCACGGACGCCCGGCATGCCCCCGGCGGCTCCCGACGGCGCATGACGCCGGCGCTCGGTGACCAGCGTGACGGTGCACGGCTCCAGGACGCGGTACCGCCTGACGACGCCATCGCCGCCGCGAAAGTGCCCGGCGCCACCCGAGCCGCGGCGCACCGCGTACTCGTCGATGCGAATGGGATACGCCTGCTCGAGCGACTCGATGGGCGTGTTGCGGGTGTTGCTCATGCCGACGTGGACCGCGCTCGGGCCATCGCCGCGTGAGCTCGCGCCCTGCCCGCCCCCGAGGGTCTCGTAGAACGTCCAGCCGGGGCCGCCGAAGGTGACGTTGTTCATCGTCCCCTGTCCCTGCGCCGGCACGTCCACCCCCGCATCGGCGAGCGCAGCGAACAGCGTGTCGGTGATTCGCTGCGACATCTCGACGTTGCCGGCCGCCACGGCGGCCGGCCATCGCGCGTTGATGGCGCTCCCCTCGGGCACGACGAGGTCGAGGGCGCGCGCGATGCCGTCGTTGGTCGGCACGTCGTCGTCGAGGAGCGTGCGCAGCACGAACACCGAGGCGGCGCGAGTCACCGCGAACGGGCAGTTCACGTTGCCGCGCACGATCGGCGACGTCCCGGTGAAGTCGATCCGCAGGGTGTCGCCAATGGTCTCCACCGCGGCAACGACGGCCACGTCGTCGTCGCTCACGCCGTCGCCCTCGAGCGCGTCACGGGCGCGGCCGTGCACGTCGCCGAGCTGGGCAAGCCGGGCGCGGGTGCGGCGCTCGGTGTACTCGAGGAGCGCCTCGCAGGCGGCGGCGACCGTCGCCTCGCCCTCGCGCCGCAGGAGCGCCAGCCACCCGTCCCGCCCCGCGGCACAGGCGGCGCGCTGTGCCATGAGGTCGCCGCGCCGCTCCTCCGGCGTCCGCACGTTCGCCAGGACGAAGGCCAGCATCTCCTCCTCGAAGCCGTCGCCGTCCGCAATGCGCACCGGGGGGACGATGATGCCCTCCTGGACGAGCTCGGTCGCTCCACGCGGGAGGCTGCCGGGGCTCATGCCGCCGACGTCGGCGTGGTGCGCGCGCACCGCGGCGTAGCCCACGATGCGATCCCCTTCGGCGATGGCCTCGACCATGGTGAGGTCGGGGAGGTGCGAGCCGCCGCGATAGGGGTCGTTGAGCAGGTAGACGTCGCCGGGGCGCGGCGCGCGCTGGCGCACCGCCCGCACCGACTCCGGCATGGCCCCGAGGTGCACGGGGATGTGCGCCGCCTGCGCGACCATGCGTCCGTCGGCGTCGAACAGCGCCGACGAGGCGTCGCGGCGCTCGCGGATGTTGGGTGACAGCGCGCCCCGTTCGAGCACGGTCCCCATCTCCTCGGCGATCATGGAGACCGCGTGGGACATCACGGTGAGGGCGAGCGGATCGAAGGCGGGCACGGTCCTGGGGGTTGGAGCCGGGAGCGACCGGGTCACGCGCCGCCGCGGGGCGCCCCGGCGGGCGTCGCGCTCCATGAGCCAGCCGCCTAACGGGAGTGCCCGCGCGGTCCAGCCGGAGGCGACGAGCAGCGTGGCATCGGGCAGCGCGATGACGCGGCGCCCCGGCACCGTGGCATCGAAGCAGCCGCCGTCGTCGCGTGCGCCGTCCCGTGTCCACGACGACGTGCCCGTGTCGCGCCAGCGAGACCCCGGTGGTGTCTCCCGAGCGGGCGCAGCGGGCACTGACGACCT
This sequence comes from uncultured Gemmatimonadaceae bacterium, assembly GCA_963761075.1. GTDB lineage: Bacteria > Gemmatimonadota > Gemmatimonadetes > Gemmatimonadales > Gemmatimonadaceae > CAVXFN01. Next base: position 1,907,236 of record CAVXFN010000004.1, on the reverse strand, counting down.
CCACCGGGACGTCGAGGATGAACCCGTAGCGCGCCTGATGCACCTCGGCGAAGCGCTCCCCGAGCGTCGCCGGGGGAAGCCCCGGCTCGAAGGGAACCTCCAGTTCGTGCCCCTGTCCGCGATAGCGCATCCGCGCCACCCAGCGGACGTGGGGGGCGCTGCCGGCCCGCGCGGCCAGCGCCCCGGCCACGCGACCCAGGTCCTCGGCACTGACCTCGTCGAGGGTGCGCATCACGCTCTGCATCACCATGCGGCGCTCCGGGGCGACCGCCAGGCCGAGGGCGCTCAGGACGCCCGCGTGCGGTGGAACGAGGACGCGCGTCATGCCGAGGCGCTCCGCCAGGCCGCAGGCGTGGAGCGGCCCGCCGCCGCCGAACGCCACCAGGACGCAGCCGCGCGGGTCGATGCCCCGCTCCACGCTGACGCGGCGGAGGGCACGCGCCATCGACGCGTCCGCCGCCGCGATCATCGCCTGGGCGGTGCGCTCGACGGTGGCCCCCAGCGCCGCGGCGAGGGCGCCGACGGCGGCGCGGGCGGCCACGGCGTCGATGCGCACGTCGTCGCTCATCCTGTCGGCCCCGATGTTGCCTAACGCGACATGGGCATCGGTGACGGTGGGGAGGGTGCCGCCGCGGCCAAACGCCACCGGGCCCGGGACCGCCCCGGCGCTCCGCGGCCCGGCGCGCAGCGCACCGCCGTCGTCGAGCCAGCCGATGCTGCCGCCTCCCGCCGAGACGGTCTCGACGAGCACCCGCGGCAGCGCGATCGGCACCCCCGCCACCATCCCGCCGGCCTCGACGAGCGGCTCACCGCCGAGGATCAGGCCGACGTCGGCACTGGTCCCGCCGATGTCGATGCTGAGTGCGTTGTCGAAGCCCGCGAGGCGCGCCACCAGCGCCGCCCCGGCCACACCCCCCGCCGGTCCCGAGAGCGCCAGCGAAGCGGATGCCCGGGCCGCATCCGCCGCCTCGCTCATGCCGCCGTTCGACGTCACCACGCCTGGCGCCGGCATCGCCATGCGCGCGAGGCGCTCGGCGAGGTGCTCGACGTAGCGTCCCGTTCCCGGGCGCGTGTACGCCTCGCAGCACGCCGTCGCGGTGCGCTCGAACTCGCGGATCTCCGGCAACACGTCGGCCGAGCAGACGACGTCGGTCCCGGGCAGTCGCGACGAGACCGCGGCGGCAAGCCGGCGCTCGTGCGACGGGTCGCGGTACGAGTGCAGGAGGGCAATGGCGACGATCTCGGGCTGCAGTGCGGCGACGCGCTCGGCGGCGGCGCGGGCCGCGTCGTCGGTGAGCGGCACCAGCACCCCCTCGGGGGCGATGCGCTCCGCCACCGCGACAACCCGGTCGCAGGGCACGAGCGGCTCGGGATGCTGCGCCGACAGGTCATACAGGGCGGCCCGCTCCTGCCGTCGCAGCTCGAGCAGGTCGGTGGCCCCGGCGGTGCCGCAGAGGACCACGCGGGCACCGCGCCGCTCGAGCAGCATGTTGGTGACCACGGTGGTGCCGTGGACGATGCGACCGACGTCCTCGGCGACGATGCCGGAGGCGTGCAGCGCATGCTCCACCCCCTCGCTCTGGTCGTGCGGGGTGCTCAGCACCTTGGTCGCTTCCACGCGGCCGTCCTCCTTCACGCTCACCAGGTCGGTGAACGTCCCGCCGACGTCGATGCCGATCGAGCGACCCATGTCAGTCCGCGGCCGCGGCCGGCGCGGCGACGAGCCGTGGCGCGATGCCCGCAATCACGAAGTGCATCGGTGCCACCAGCAGCATCACGGCGAGGCTGTCCTGGTGGAACAGCGGCACCAGCCACAGCGCCAGCCCCAGCAACGCCAGGGCACCCGCCGCGCGCGCCAGGAGGATCGTCGCGCGTGCCAGGCCGTCGATGCGCGCGGGCAGCAGCAGCAGGATCGACAGCACGAGCCACATCGGGTTGTAGAAGAACAGGTTCGAGTTGTCCCAGGTGGTGTCGTGCAGCGTCCCGAACCGCAGGAAGAACAGGGCGCCGCCGAGCACGCCGATGACCAGGCCCCAGGCGACGATCAGGGCGACCGTGCGACGGCGCCGCGCGGGGCGTCCGTCGGCCCCTGGGCGTGCCAGGAACCACAGCAGCGCCGCCAGCGCGAGGCCGATGGCGAACAGCAGCGGGAGCCGAGTGGGCGGACGCGTCGCTTCCGGCGGGCGTTTGGCGGTGAACAGCGCGTGCTCCTCGGTCACCAGCGGTACCATCCGTCCGGTCTCGTCAGGCACCGTGACCGCACGCAGCCGGTCGCGCAGGCGCATCGGGATGAACATTTCCTCCCACGCCGTGATCGGGCGGTCGGACGGCCGCCCGAGACCGATATCGACGCCCACGCTGAGCAGGAAGTCCGGCGCCATGAGGCGCAGCGCGTGGTCGCGCCATGAGGCGCCGGTCTGGATGGTGTCGGTCTCCTGGTGGATCACGCCGCCGAGGATCCGGTCGAGGGCGTCGCGCACCCGCGTCGAGCAGTTGTCGCGGAAGTAGTCGTACCGATAGTACTTGTTCGCCTCCTGGGCATTCCACTCCACGAAGTCGCGCATCGCCAGCCGTTGCGCCGGCGAGAAGTTGAGGACCTGCACGGTGACGGAGCGGTTGCGCTGGACGTACAGCTGGATGGTGGGCCCGGTCGGCGTCGGCTCCATCCAGTAGCGCATGTCGCCGCGAACGAAGCGCACCACGAAATCGGGTGCCTCGAAGTCGAAGGTGCCCCAGTTGTACACGACGTCGGTGTGTCGGCGCGCGTCGCGGACGCCGATGGCGTTGTGGCCGTAGCGCTCCCACACCTCATCGCCCTGCCCCATCGTCATGAGGTAGATCGTGAGTTCGCTCCCGGGCACGCCGAACGAGTCGACGGGTGCCGCCGGCGCGGGCGGGCGCTGCTGGGCGGCGAGGCACGGCCCGGCCAGCACGAGCGCCGCAAGCGCCACGACGGCCCGTCGTACGGAGCGCCCCTGCCGGGCGACTCGTCCCGAGCCGGTGCGGCTCGCGGCGCGGCTCACGGCGCGGCGTGGTGTCCCTCGTCGGCCGAGCGATACGCGGCCTCGAGGATCCGGTGCACCTGCCGCTGGTCGTCCGGGGGCTCGTACGCGCTTTCGCCCCGGATGACCGAGACACAGTGCGCCAGTTCCGCCCGGTACGACTGGATGAAGGCGCTCTCCCGCGCCGCGGCTCCCATCGGCGAAACGTTGACGGGACGCCCGTTCAGGTCCTTCACGACGCGCAGCGGCGCCAGTCGCGCACTGCCGCGCGACGAGAGCGCCTCGAACCACCAGCGCTCCTCGCTGCCGACATAGGTCCAGGACAGGTCGAACGAGAAGGCCGCGCCGTTCGCGCACTCCACCGTGACGAGGGCGGCCTCCTCGACGCTGTTGTCGCCGCGCTCGCGGTCAATGTGGGCCCAGACGCGCTCCGGTGTCGGGAAGTTGGCGAGCCACATCGCGAGGTCGATCAACGGCTGCCCCTCGTCGAAGAGCACGCCGCCGCCGGCCTCGTTGCGACGCAGGCGCCACCCGGCGACCATCCCCCGCAACCGGAACGAGCCGGCGCGGATCCCGGTGAGCTTTCCCAGTTCGCCGCCGTGCAGGAAGCGATCGAGCGCCTGGACGTCGCTCCGGAACCGGTGGTTGTTCCCGACGATGACCTTGCGGCCGCTGCGCGAGGCGGCGGCGAGGATGCGCTCGACGCCGGCCGAGGTGAGCGAGAGCGGGCGCTCGCAGAGCACGTCCACGCCCGAGGCGAGGGCCGCCAGCACGTGCGGCTCGTGCAGGTGGCTGGGGGTGGCGACGACCACAGCGTCGACGGTGTCGAAGCTGAGCAGATCCTCGATGTCGGCGAAGGCATCGCGGATGCCGAAGCGGTCGGCGAGGGCGCGCGCCTTGGCACGGTCGGAGTCGCAGAGCGCGACGAGTTCCGCCCCGCGCATCTTGGAGAGCACAGGAAGGTGCGCGACCTGCGCGATCGCGCCCGCTCCAACCACCGCCATTCGAACGTCGGGTTTCATGCCGTGCGTGCCTGACGAGACGGGGAGCGCGGGTGCACCGCGCCCGGGATGATACGCCTTGAGGATGGCCCGAGCGACCTGGCTGGCGCGCGCCCGATCGCTCCCCCGCGGCACATCCCCACGCCGTGCCCGGATCCCGGCCCGGGCAGCGTGGCGCCTGCCGGCCGGTTGTCACGATCGGTCTTCGATGCGACCGAAAAATACCTCCGGTGCGGTCCTTCGCCACCAAGCCACGCGCCCGGAGCCGGCGCGGGCGGTCGCTCAGCGACCGTAGGCGCCGGCGCTCGACGCGACGGGAAGGCGCCGGGACCGCCGGACGGCATGCGGCGGCATCGGCATGGCCAGGTTGCGCACCCACGTCGCCTGGAAATCGACGTCGTCGACGACGTGGTCGAGTCGCGCCTCGACGATGCTCCCCGGGGCGTGGTCACCCGCAATCCAGGTGACACCGTCGATGTCGTCAGCCTGGGCGTCGGTGCGCCCCTGTGACGCGCCGCCGGCGGCGATGCCGCGGTCCACGATCGCGCGCACCGTGCGGCCCAGCATCGCCTCGTACCGCTGTGCCGTCACCAGCCGCTGCAGCTCGAGGACGCGCTCGTGGCGCTCCCGCTTCACGGCGTCGGGCACGTCGTCCGGGAGCGCGGCGGCACGCGTACCCTCCTGTGCCGAATAGCTGAACACGCCGACACGCTCGAACTGCACTTCCTCGAGGAACTCGAGCAGCCGCTGGAAGTCGTCGTCGCTCTCCCCGGGGAACCCGACGATCACCGTGGTGCGGATGGCGACGCCGGGCACCGCGTCGCGAATGCGTCGTAGCACCTCCCGCTGGCGCGCGTTGCGCTCCGGGCGGCGCATCCGCGCGAGGACCGTGTCCGACGCATGCTGCATCGGGATGTCCAGGTAGCGCACGATCCGCGGCTCGCTCGCCATCAGCGCCAGCATCGCGGGCGTCAGGCCGGCGCTGTAGACGTACAGGAGCCGGAACCACGGGATCGACGTCCCGTCGAGGAGGGCGCGCAGCAGCGCCGGCAGGCCGGTGCCGTCGCGGATGTCGCGCCCGTAATGCGCCAGGTCCTGCGCCACCAGGTTGACCTCGCGCGCACCCTGCAGCTCGAGGAGCTGCGCCTCGCGCACGACGTCATCGAGAGCGAACGACCGGTGTCGGCCGCGCATGAGCGGAATGGCACAGAAGGCGCACCCGTGGTCGCACCCCTCGCTGATCTTCAGGTAGCGGACGTGCGGCAGCTCCCCTGAATAGAGCCGCACGCCCGGATGCCGGGCGGCGGCATTGGCCGGCAGCAGCCCGCGTGAGCGGAGCGCCGGGACGAGCTGCTCCATCTCCGACGCGCCGAGGAACAGGTCGACCTCGGGAATGGCCTCGGCGAGCTCCGTCTTGTGTCGCTCGACCATGCAACCGACGGCGGCGACGAGCCGGCAGGTCCCCCGTTCCTTCAGGCGTGCGGCGCCGAGCACGGCCTCGATCGACTCGTGCTTGGCGGCGTCGATGAAGCCGCAGGTATTGATGAGCACCACGTCGGCGTCCGCGGCCGACGGCACGTGCTCCGCGCCTTCGCCGACAAGCGTGGCCAGGTAGCGTTCACTGTCGACGGTGTTCTTGTCGCAGCCGAGGGTGACTATCGCGAATTTCACCAGGCGGTGTGACTCAGGTTGCAGCGCATTCCGGGAATCCGTAACATAGCTCCTTGGCGGCATCCGCACGGGGCTCAGGCCGGCGCGGCGTACGATGCACTCGTGTGGGAGCTGAGGTTGGCGAGTCTCCTGTCGCCGGGAGATGGTTGATGGTGGCGTTCGGGAACGAAGGCGGATCTTCGGAAGTCCCGTCGGAGCGCGGCGCGCAGCACCATGTGGCAAAGCTGGTGCTCGCCATGCCGCCGCTCTCGACACAACTGCAATCACAATGTTTGCATTTGTCGCGCCTGTCGAGGACAAACGTATCCGGGGTTCAAGGGCTGGGCCGGATGCTCGAGGAAGAGCTCGCCGCTTGGTGGTTACAGGCGGCATTCTTGCATTCGCGTCGTCGGCCGCTGGGCAAGGTCCCCGCGTCCTCTCACCGGGACTAACCCTTCGGCACTCCTTCACGCACGTAACGGCCATTCGAGAGCTCAGCGACGGGAGCACTCTGGTCGCAGACGCAGGAGACCATCAACTCTACGCAGTCAGGTGGAAAGACGGCGAGGTCACAACCGTCGGACGCACCGGCAACGGTCCCGGAGAATATCGATCCCTGTCGGAGCTAGTCCCGTTGTGTGATGACTCCACGTTGGTGCCCGATGGTTCCCTACGACGCATTCTCGTCATGTCTGGTACCCGGATCGTGGCTACTGGTCCGGCGAACGAGCCGTTCCTTCGTGAATTCGGCATGTCATTCAGCGGCTCAGATACGCACTGCAGCGTTTTGAGGGTAGTCGGCAGCAGTAGACGTTTTGGACCGGCGCCTTCCATTGCTGACTCCGCGTTGGCGATTGTACGGTCGCGGTCGAGTTCGAGGGTAGACACCGTCGCTCGCCTTCGGGGAGGCGGCGCACGCCCTCAGATGATAGGAAATGGAGAGGGATCCGGAACTCGGCGTGTGGAGATCGCTTTCAATCCGCTTCGAGTCGCAGAGCAAGCTCTCCTTTTCCCGGACGGCTGGATCGCTCTAGCTCGGTTACATCCGTATCGCGTCGATTGGCGGAGTCCCGATGGACGCGTCACGAGTGGCAGGACGCTCGTGCAAGACACGGTCCCGATCGACGAACACACTAAACGCCGAGCAATCAAGGAGCTCCTTGGCCCGGCTGGCGCTTCGGTGCCAACTTCGGCCTTCAAGGACTGGCCGTCGTCCCTCCCGGCGTTTGACCGGGCTTCGCTCTTCGCCGCACCCGATGGCTCGCTGTTGATACATCGCTTGGTACCGTCGGCATCCCACAACAACATGTATGACGTTGTCGATCGCAAAGGTGTTCGGCTGACAAACCTTGTGCTTGCTTCCGACTCGCGAATCGTCGGTACGGGTTTGCGGACAGTATACACGATAGCGGTTGACCGAGACGGCCTGGAGCACTTGAATCGTCACGCATGGCCTCCAGTCCTTCAATCTGATTCGAGTGGGCGAACGCCGTTTGCCAAACGTAAGCGTTGAGTCGACCCGACGTTTCGGGAGAGCTCGTCATGTTCGTGCCGGCAATTCGGCCGACGCACACCTCCGAAATACCCGGCGAGTTGATACAATCGACCCGAACTGCAATGGTGGCGACCATCGGGTGAGCCCGCGTGACAACCCCGGATGGCGGTGATGCATCCGGACGCCGGCCCGCGCCCGGCGAACGTGTTCACGCTGGCGGAGAGCTGCCTCCAGGCCAGCGTCGACATCGAGGCCTATCTGATCGACCTCGTGACGCATCTCCTGACGCACTCCATCCGCCGGCTCGGCGACCCGCCGCCACGAGCCTCGCGCCGGGCTCGCGCCCACTCGATCACGGTGTGACGCCGCCTCCCGCTCCGCTCCAGGATCCCCGCGCGCCGCCGGGCGCCCTCCCGTCAGATCTGAATGCTTACGGACCAGCCGCTCACCAATGTCGAGATGGCGATCATGCCTTGGGATTGCGAGTCCCAAGTGCTCGTGGCGTAGCCGCCCTTCGAGGGACCGATCTGGCGCGACTTCTATCTGACGGAGGCGCACACGACGTTGACATTCGTGATTCACCGCCCGTACGAAACCGGGTCAACTGCAATCGGTCAGTCCGCGCTTCCGGAATCGGGGCCGGTTCGAGCTCAGGTGGACCGAGGAGCCGACCGATTACGGTCGTCTGCGTGTCGCTTCTACTTGCTCGCTGAGGCCACTCTCTTGGCGGCACCTAACTACCAGACAGGGTGACGAGATCGGCTCAAGCCATGCGAGGAGTCTTGATTATCGACGATGTCCTGCCCGCGCTGTCAGCGATGACTGAGCTTGGTCGCGCCGTCCTCACCGCTCCGCTCGAACGCTTGCGCCAACGCGTGCTGGAGTACGCAGTAGCACGCAATTGGTCGGTTGTGAAGCATGCGGCGTTTGCCGAATGGGTGCGTGAGCTGACCGGTAACGCAGGGCTTGAGTGGCTTTCCCTTGATCCTCTGTTGCAGAACTACCACAATCCCCGGCAGTTGCGGCCGTTGCGGCTGTCACGCGAGTTCGATGGTGGTGCGAGCATCCTACGTGGCCCCACAGTGACCGGACTCGGCAACATCGAACTCGTCGCACGCGAACTTACGGGGGCGGTTGGCGTCGTCGACGATGTCATGGCGAGCGGCCGAACATTGCGCACCACGGTGCGGCTTCTGAATGCGGCAGGCGTGCCCGTCACCGACGTCATGGTCTGTGCGTCGTCCAGGGGTGCACGTGAAGCATTTCGACAGTCTCACCGCGCGCTTCGGTGGAAGGAGTTCCTCGTCGGAGATTGGTCCGTACTACATCTGCGTGACGGCTGTCCGCTGCTGCCGTATACCGGTCGCCCCACCGTTGACCGAGTTGTGCTCGACGCCAGCGGGATGGGTTGGGAACTGCGAGTTCCCGTGACGCACCTCTTGGGGCATCCCTGGCAGGTTCTCTGCATGAACTCGGAGGTGCGCGAAGCAGCGACCCAGACCCTCCTCGAAGGTATCGCGGAGTTTTGCCAACGTTTGGGGCGAATGGCTACGGTCGCGGACCTGAGGCTCCTCAGCGACCACGTTCCCGTCCCACGGACCTCATCGGCGCCCGTGTCCGGTGAGACGACCTTGGCGAGTCTCTTCGGGGTCAGGGTACCGGCGCGTTGAGTGTGACCACTCCTGCCGTTGTACGAACCCCGCCCGGTTTCAGTGGGGCCCCAGCCCAAGTTGTCGGCGGCTCGGTCACACGTCAGCGACCGGCGCGAATCACTGGTCCGGAGCGCCTGCGAACCTCCATATCTCAATCGCGGAATGCGGTGCCACCCCATCTCTCGAACGATGCGCCATACTGTCGATCGAGCTGCAACACGCGTGATCGTAACCCGCGCCTTGCGGAGGACACCGGCGAGTGTCGAGGCGCGGTCGAAGGCATCCCAAGCGCCCTTCTCTGGACGCTCGCCCTCTGGGTCAACGTCCGGACACGCGATGAACAAACGCACCTGATCGCAAAATCAGCGATCCCGAATCGGAAGCCGTACTGGAGACCCGGTAATCGGACGACCTCCGTAGCCGCAAACGGGCCCTATGAGGGGCCGATGATCGCCTTTCGCCAATGCTCGCGTACCCTCCGATGCTGCATCACTCCGCCACGGCAAGCCGTTGGCGCCGTCGTTCGAAGGTACCTCAAGGTCCCCGAGAGGACCAAGAGCTGCGGCGCCGGTTCCCCTTCAAGAGGCCTTCTCCACATGCGAACTACGGGTTCTACCACGGTTGCCGTCACGGTGCGCTACCCGAGATAGCTCTCCAGCGCACGCGCCCGCGACACGTGCCGCAGCCGCGACAGCGCCTTCTCCTTGATCTGCCGCACCCGCTCCCGCGTGATCCCCAGCAGCGACCCGATCTCCTCCAGCGTCATCGGCTCGCTGCCGTCCAGGCCGAAGTAGAGGCGCAGGATCTTCGCCTCGCGCTCCTTCAGGCTCCCCAGGGCCTCCTCGATCGACTCCGACAGGGCCTTCTCGAAGGTCTGCTCGTCAGGCGTCGGGTTGAGGTTGTCGGGCAGGTAGTCGAGGAGCTTGTTGTCCTCACCCGGCGAGAGCGGCGCGTCGAGGGAGAGGTGCGCCTGCGAGATGGACATCGTCTTGGCGACTTCTTCCTCGGTGATGTCCATGCCGTCGGCGATCTCGGCGTGCGTCGCCTCGCGCCCGAGCTCCTGCAGCAGCGAGTTGGCGCGCTTGCCGATGCGGTGCAGCGTGCCGGCGCGATTCAAGGGCACCCGCACGATGCGCGACTGCTCGGCGAGCGCCTGGAGGATCGCCTGCCGGATCCACCACACCGCGTACGAGATGAACTTGATGCCCTTGGTCTCGTCGAACTTGTGGGCGGCGCGGATGAGGCCGAGGTTCCCCTCGTTGATCAGGTCCGAGAGGGAGACGCCCTGGTTCTGGTACTTCTTGGCCACCGAGACCACGAACCGCAGGTTGCTGCGCACCAGCTTGTCGAGCGCTTCCTGGTCACTGCGCCGGATGCGGCGCGCCAGCTCGACCTCCTCTTCGCGGGAGATCAGCGGGTAGGCGCTGATGTCCCGGAGGTACTGGTCGAGCGACCCTTCATCGAACGAGGACTTCCTCGTGGAAACCCGTCCTACGCCCACCGTGACTCCTGGCCTGCCGGTTTCCCGCGCTCGCCCGGGCGGGGCTTCATGAAGGGACACAGCATCGTCGTGCGATCAGCGGATGCGGCTGCCGAGTCGTTTCCATCGGACCCGCGTGAGCCATGGCATGGCAGACGTCGAGTCCGGCTGGTAGCTGTAGTAAACAACAAGGGGCTCGCCCCGCACCAGACTGTCGGGCACGAAACCCCAATATCGGCTGTCGAGCGAATTGTCCCTGTTGTCGCCCAGCATGAAGTAATGCCGGGCCGGGACGACGAGCGGGCCCCAGTTGTTGCGCGAGGGATGATAGCCCGTGGACGCCTCGGCCGTGCGCACCAGGTGGTCCCGCTGCCAGCGGAACTCCTCGCCGGATGGATCGGCCCCGGGATCGGTGTGGAGCACGTAGCGCTCCTGCAGGTCGCGCCCGTTCCGGATCAGTTCCCCATCCCGCATCGCGAGCGTGTCGCCGGGAAGCCCAACGAGGCGCTTGACGAAGTTCTTGGTGGGATCCTGCGGCCACTGGAAGACGACGACGTCACCGAAACGCGGCTGGTGCACCGCGGGCAGGCGCTTGTGGGTGAACGGGATCTCGGCGCCGTAGACGAGCTTGTTCACGAGGAGGAAGTCGCCCACCAGCAGCGTCTTCTCCATGCTGCCGCTCGGGATCTTGAACGCCTCGACGAGGAATGCGCGGACGATCAGGAAGACAACGATCGCGACCACGAACGACTTCGCCCACTCGGTGAACAGGTGCAGCCAGCGGCCGCGGCGACGGTTCACGACGCGCAGCACCTCGGCACGTTCCTCCGCGGTGACGGTGAAGCTGGTCGGCGTGGCGCGCACAGGATCAGTCACGCGACGCTCCCGTCCACCGGCACCACGCGGGCGCCGAGCGACGCTGCCGCGGCCAGGACATTGTCACGCGCGCAGGACGCGGTGCGGAGTGTGACGACGGTGTGGCGGCCGACGGTGGCCGAGCCCATGTCCGCGGGCATGACGCCCGCGTCGGCCAGCCGCTGCCTGACGCGTGACCCGAGGTCTGGCATGGATTCGCCGCTCACCGCGATGAGAATCGTCTCCGCCGCGTCTGACTCGTCAGGCATGCGCACGCCGGCCAGCACCTGATCGACCGCCGAGGCAATCGAGGCGCGTCTCACCCCGCGATCACCGACAAGGCGTTCCACCCGGTCGATCAGGGCGCGTCGATCTTCCTGCGAGAACTGCATCGTCAAGCGGTCAATTAACCCGGTGCCCGGGGCGCTCGCAAGTGATTGCGCGACAAGGCTCCCGGCCCGTCTCGCGCCCCTCGCCGGGGCGCCGACGGATACCCGGTCAGACGTCGTAGGTGTCGATCTGGGCCCGCTGGAGGGCCCCTGAGAAGTCAACGTATCCCACCTTCGTCTCGGAGTAGAACTCGTATACCTCCCATCCCCCCTCGCGGTGCCCGTTCCCCGTCTGCTTGACCCCGCCGAACGGGAGATGCGCCTCGGCCCCGATTGTTGGTGCGTTCACATACGTGATGCCGTTGTCGAGTTCCTGCAGCGCCCGGAACGCGACGCGCACGCTGCTCGTGTATATCGACGACGACAGGCCGTATCGGACACCGTTGTTCACCGCGAACGCGTCGTCGGCGGATGCGACCTGGATCACAGACAGCACCGGGCCGAAGATCTCCTCCTGCTCGAGGCGCGACCCGGGACGCACGCCGGTGAAGACCGTCGGCTCGAAGTAGTGACCGCGCTCCAGGCCCGTGCCGCGTGCGCGCTGGCCGCCCAGCACCAGCGACGCGCCCTCCTTCCGCCCGATGTCGACATACGACTCGACCTTCTCGAGGGCGGCCGCGTGGATCATCGGCCCCACATCGGTTCCGGTGCGGCGTCCGTCGCCGAGCCGCAGCTTGGATGCCCGGCTCACGAGGCGAGCCACGAACTCGTCGTGAATCCCCTCCTGGAGGATCAGGCGGCTCGTGGCCGTGCAGCGCTGTCCCGTCGTCCCGAAGGCGCCCCAGAGCACGCCCTCGAGTGCCAGGTCGAGGTCCGCGTCGTCGAGCACGATCTGGGCGTTCTTGCCCCCCATCTCGAGGGAGAGGCGCTTGTGCATGCGGCCACAGCGTTCCCCGACGACGCCGCCGGTCTCGGTGGACCCGGTGAACGACACCAGCGCCACGCCCGGATGGTCCACGATTGCCGCGCCGGCGACCTCACCGCGCCCGTGCACGAGCTGGATCGCCTCGGGAGGCAGGCCCGCCTCCAGCATGATCTCGACGAGCACCGTCGCCGTGTGCGGCACGTCCTCGGCCGGCTTGAAGACGCAGGTGTTCCCGCAGACGAACGCCGGGAACATCTTCCACGTCGGGATGGCCATCGGGAAGTTGAACGGGGTGATGATGCCGGCCACGCCGATGGGACGCCGGAAGCTCATCGCCCACTTGTCGCGCAGCTCGCTGGGCACGGTATGGCCGAAGAGCCGCCGCCCCTCGGTCGCGGCATAGTACGCGGTGTCGATTCCCTCCTGCACGTCGCCGCGCGTCTCGGTGAGCGGCTTGCCCATCTCCCGGGTCATGAGGTCGGCGATCTCTTCCTTGCGCTTCGACAGCAGGTCGCCAACCCGACGCAACACGTCACCGCGCAGCGGCGCCGGCGTCCGTCGCCACACCTCGAAGCCGCGGCGCGCCGATGCCACGGCGCGGTCGACATCCTCCGTTCCGCTGAGCGGAAAGCGACCGATGACGTCGCTGGTGTCGGCCGGGTTGATGTTGTCGAAGTAGTCGCCGGAGGCGGGAGGCGCCCACTGGCCGTCGATGAAGTTGTTGAAGGAGGGAGGCATCAGAGTGAGGAGGTCTCGTTGCGGACTGCCACGGGAGTGCAGTTCGGGCCTGCTGTCGAATCACGGGCGTCACGCACGCCGCCGGGCCCCGGCGGCGTGCGCGGTACGTCTCGACAGTCGGCCGTGGAGCGGGAACGGGGAGGTTTCCGCTCCCGTGGAATCTCACACCGATTCCCTGCACAGCAATACGCGAGACACCCCTACTCGCACATCCACAGGGCCGGATGCTGCTCCGTGGGAATCGCGTACCCGACCCGGGGTAGCACCTCGACGGCCCCGAGGACACCTCCCCAGAGAATGATCAGGAGGGACAGGATGTGGGCCTTGGCGGAGCGATGTCGCCACGTCCAGACGGCGGACCAGGTGCCCGCGGCGAGCAGCACTGCCACCGCCCCCAGATAGCCGAATAGGCCCGCGCCGCAACGCGTCGGATAGGGCCAGAAGAGCATGGCCCCGCCCAGCACGACGGCGAGCACCAGCCGCGCCATGACGCCGAGGGTCGAGGTGGTGCGGCGTTCCTCGGCACGCGACGACGGTGCCGCGGCCGCTGCTCCGGCGCCAGTGGGAGCCGCCTTTCCTCCCTTCCCGGCCGGTTCCGGCAGCAACGCCTCGTCGGACAACGACTCGAGCTGCTTGTCGATCTTGGCGAGTTCCTTTTCCCAGTCGTGGGCGGGCATCGTCGAATCGGGAGAGGGGCGGGAGGGCGGGACCGGGCGGAGGATGTCGAGGGGTGCCTGACGAGCGGCGGGCAGCTCAGCTCTCGCGCGCCAGGCCGTAGCGTTCGATCTTCTTGTACAGGTTCGACCGCGGCATCTCCAGCACGCGCGCCGTTTCCGAGACGTTCCAGTCGAACTCGCGCAGCTTGTGCAGCAGGAAGGCCCGCTCGGCCGCGTGCTTGAACTCGTCGTAGGTGCGGCACTCGAGGAGCGTGCCGAGTCCCGAGGCGTCGGGCGCCTTGGGGCCGGTGAGGCGCGCGACGTCGGCGGACGTGATGCGCGGGCCGGACGAGAGAATCAGCAGCCGCTCGATTGTGTTGCGCAGTTCGCGCACGTTGCCCCCCCACTCCAGGCGCTGCAGCGTCTCGACGGCCCCGGGGTCGAGCGACCGCGTGGGCGCGCCGTCGCGGCGCGCGAGCTGGTCGACGAAGTGCTGCGCCAGGAGCGGAATGTCCTCCCGCCTGTCGCGCAGCGGCGGCACCGAGAGCGGCACCACGTTCAGCCTGTAGAACAGGTCCTCGCGGAAGCGCCCGGCGGCAATCTCCTCCTCCAGGTTCTTGTTCGTCGCCGCCAGCACCCGCACGTCGACCTGGATGCGCTTGCTGCCGCCGATGCGCGTCACCTCGCCATCCTGGAGCACGCGGAGCACCTTGGCCTGCGCGGCGAGGCTCATGTCGCCGACCTCGTCGAGAAAGAGCGTCCCCTTGTCGGCCTGTTCGAACTTGCCGGCGCGATCGATGACCGCCCCGGTGAACGAGCCCTTCATGTGGCCGAACAGCTCGCTCTCGATCAGCTCCGAGGGGATGGCCGCGCAATTCACCTCGATGAACGGCTTGCCGGCGCGGGACGACAGGCGGTGGATGGCGCGGGCGACGAGTTCCTTGCCGGTGCCGTTCTCGCCGCTGACCAGGACGCGCGCCGGCGTGGGGGCGACCTTCTCGATCTGGCTGGTGAGGGCACGGATGGCGTACGACTTGCCGACGATCTCGAACCGCGACTCGATCGACTCGCGAAGGCGCTGGTTCTCCTCCTGCAGCGTGACGTTGTGCAGTGCGTTGCGCAGCAGGACGAGGATCCTGTCGGTGTCGAGCGGCTTCTCGAGGATGTCGTAGGCACCGAGCTGCGTGGCCTCGACCGCGGTCTGGATCGTGGCGTGCCCGCTGATCATCACGACGACGGCTCCGGCGTCGACCTGCTTCATGCGACGTAGCGCTTCCATGCCGTCCATTCCCGCCATCTTCACGTCGAGGAAGACGAGTTGCGGGCGCCACTTCTCGAAGGTGGCGAGGGCAGACGTCGCGTTGGACTCGGCCCGAACCTCGTACCCCTCGTACTCGAGCAACTGGCTGAGCGCACCGCGCACGCCCTGCTCGTCATCGACGACAAGGATGCGGCGGCTCACGGCGTGGCCCGGTAGAGAGTGACGTGCCCGCGGGCGACGCGGACATCCCCGATGTACTTCGGCAACGGGATCGGGAGCGCGCTGGCGGCGACGCCCTCGGGACGCGCGCCCTTCCAGACCATCTGCATGACCCGCGGGACGGCGGCCTGGGGCAGCCTGAGGTCGCCCAGTTGCGCCGACTCGACGCGAAACTCCCCGAGCCCGGGCCGCACCACATCGAGGGTGCCACCCACCTCGATCCGCTGGCGTCCCTTGGTGAAGTCGCCGAGCGGCCCCAGCGCGCCGATGCCCTTGATGTCGTCGAGCTGGATGGTGCCGCGCAGCAGCACCCGGTCGTTCACGATGGCGATCTGCGCGTCCTCGAGCGACGACGGGAGGCGGCTGCCCGCCTGCTCCACCAGCAGCTCCCCAAGCTGCGACGCCGTGAGGTCGATGAACGCGGGACCACCCGGCTGCTCCAGCGACTGCAGCTTTTCGACGGCGCCCTGACCCGTGCGCTGGGCGGCGCTGTCGGCGATCGGTGTCCAGGAGGTGGCGGCCGGCGTCCGCTCACCGAAGAGCTTCGCCTGCCACCGCGGGCGCGTCAGCCACAGCGCCGCCGCAACGATGAGAAGAATGACGAGGCAGCCGAGCCGCCGGAGGCATCCGAACACGATGATGTCCTAACGAGGATTCACGCGAGGCGGTTTCAGGCGCCGAATGCGCCGGACGTCACGGGAGGAGCGGAAAGGAGGCGACGACGGTGTACCTGGAACCGCGTGGACCGGGCTCGCTCTTCATGAGCTCGAAGTGCGAGACCCTGATGGAATATGTCGCCGTGACCTCCCCGGCGGCGCGCTCGAGCACCTCGAGGCGACCGCGGTCCGGCTCCCGGCGCACGCGCCCGAGGGTGAGGTGTGCGGCGTACGGGCGCCCCTCGCCAGGAAAACCGTGGGAGGCGCAGCAGGCGTCGACGTCGCGGGCCAGCGCCCCGACGTCGGTATCGTCCCGCGCACCGATCCACACGACGCGCGGATGCCGGAAGCTGGGGAAGGTGCCCACGCCGGCGAGGTGGAGCCGAAAGGGGCGGTGCCGCCGCGCAACGTCCGCGAGCGCCGTGGCAATCCCCGAAGCCGACGGCTCGGCGACCTCGCCAAGGAAGCGCAGCGTGAGGTGCATGCCCTCCGGACGCACCCACGAGACCTCGGGGGCAGCGTGGCGCAGCCCGGCGGTATCGTCATTGATCCGGTCGCGCAGTTCCGGATCAATGTTGATCGCGATGAAGCTGCGCATCCGGTGCGTCGTCCCGGAGTTCGAGCGCGACGTGCGTAAAGCCATGCTCGCGCGCGATGGCAACGATCTCGCTCCGGCGCGCCGCCCAATCCGAGCCTGGCGCGTCCGCCGCGTGCGCATCCGGCACCAGCACGGCCAGTCTCTCGTTTGCCTCGACCGCACATGGGATGCCGGCGGCGCGCAGGGCCGACTCGAGTCTGGTCACTGTCATGCCGCGACCACCCCGCCCAGCACGTTGAGCGAGCCCGAACGAAAGCCGCGCAGGTCGAGGGTCACGCGCGCGAATCCAGCGGCGGTGACGGCCGCGTGCAGCGCGGGCCATGCCTCGGCGCCCAGCCAGCGGTCGAGCTGGTCGGCATCAAGCTCGATGCGCGCGAGGTCGCCGTGATACCGCACGCGCAGGTTTCCCGACACGCCGAGGTCGCGCAGGGCGCGCTCGGCCGCGTCGACCTGCCGCAGACGATCCGCCGTGACTGCCGTGCCGTATGGAATGCGGGACGCGAGGCATGGCGACGATGGCTGCGACCAGGTGGGCAGGCCGCGAGCGCGCGAGAGCGCCCGGATGTCGTCCTTGCTGAAGCCGAGTTCGGCGAGCGGCGACGCGATGCCCTGCTCTCCGGCAGCGCGAGCGCCGGGGCGGTAGTCGTCGCTGTCGTCGGCGTTGGTGCCGTCCACGACGACGGCGAGGCCGCGCGTGCGCGCGATTGGCAGGAGCGTCTGCCAGAGCACGCTCTTGCAGAAGTAGCAGCGGTTGGCCGGGTTTGCCGCGTAGCGCGGATCGTCGACCTCGCCGGTTTCGGCGACGTGCAACGGGACACCGCGCTCGCCGGCGATGTCCACGGCGCGCTGCCACTGCTCCGCGGCGACGGATGCGCTCCGCCCGATGACGGCGAGCATGCGCTCCGGACCCAGCGCCTCGAGCGCCACACACGCGAGGTAGACGGAGTCGACGCCACCGCTGAAGCCGATGAGGGCCGAGCCGCGGGCGCGGAACCACGCCAGCAACGCCTGCTCACGCGCGAGCAGCGCCGCAGGAAGCGTGGGGGTAGCGACGGCCGTCATGCGTGGAAAGCTAGGGTCCACGCGGCGAAGATGGCAGACGGCTACCGGCCCGTCAGCGAGAGCTCGACGACCTCGATCCGCGGGAATCCATCGGCGTCGATGCGGTAAATGGCGGCGCGGTTGCCGGGGAGGAGCGTGAAGATGAACGAGTCGAGCGCCACGCTCGCTCCGGCCAGCACGCGCACCAGCACCAATCAGACGGGTGACGGCATGGAGCATCCTCCCCGGGTTCGGGATCGCGAAGCGGACGGCGTCCCGTGACGTGGCATCTTGCGGCTCCCTGGAAACGCGCGCAAGCTCGCGTGCGGTGCGTCGTCCCGCGGATCTCACGGCCGCATCCCACCTCACGTCATCTTCTCGCGACCCATGCCCGACTGGTCCCGGCGCGACATCCTGAAGTCCGGTCTCGTCACCTCCGTGGGGGCATTGATCGGCGCCCCCGATCTCTCCGCTGGCCGCGATCCCGGGCGCCCGACCTCTCCGGACTTGCCGGGCAACCCGCCCCCGCTCCAGGACCCGTCGCCACGCGAGCGCCTCCTCCTCGACTTCGGGTGGCGCTTCCACCTGGGCCACGCCGACGACCCGGCGCAGGACTTCGGCTGGGGACGCGGACAGATGTTCTCGAAGACCGGAAGCGTCTTCGCCCCGTCGCGCGCGAACTTCGACGACAGCCCCTGGCGCGCGGTGGACCTGCCGCACGACTGGGCCGTGGAGCTCCCCTTCGAGAACGCCCGCGAGCTGATCGAGTTCGGCGCCAAGCCGCTCGGGCGCGCGTATCCCGCCACGAGCATCGGCTGGTACCGGCGCACCTTCGACCTCCCGGCGTCCGACGCCGGGCGACGCCTGTCACTGGAATTCGACGGCGTCTTCCGGGACTGCCTGGTAGCGCTCAACGGCCACCTGCTGGCGCGCAACTTCAGCGGCTATGCGCCGTTCCGCTGCGACATCACCGACTACGCCAACTTCGGCGCGAAGAACGTGCTGGTGGTGCGCGTCGACGCCACCGGGCGCGAAGGCTGGTTCTATGAGGGCGCGGGCATCTACAGGCACGTCTGGCTCGTCAAGACGAACCCGGTGCACGTGCCGCAGTGGGGGACGTTTGTCACGTCCCGCGTCGATCGCGACGCGGCGACGCTCGCCATCTCGACGGACGTGGGCAACGATGGCGATGCCGACGCCGCGGTGCGCATCGTCTCGACCGTGCTCGACCCGTCGGGAAATCGCGCGGGCTTCACGCGCTCCGGCACCGCGCGCGTGGCGCCGGGCGATCGGACCACAGTTGGCCAGGAGCTCGCCGTGCGCAGCCCGTCGCTCTGGTCGCTCGAGACGCCGCACCTCTACACGCTGGTCACGAGCGTCGAGGTCAACGGCGCCGAGGTCGACCGCTGCGAGACGCCCTTTGGCATTCGCACATTGCGCTTCGACGCCGACCACGGGTTCTTCCTGAACGACAGGCACGTCGAGCTGAAGGGCACGTGCAACCATCAGGACCACGCCGGTGTCGGCTCCGCACTTCCCGATCGCCTGCAGTCCTACCGCATCGAGCGACTCAAGGAGATGGGGTGCAACGCCTATCGCACGTCGCACAACCCGCCGACGTCCGAGCTGCTCGATGCCTGCGATCGGCTCGGCATGCTTGTGCTCGACGAGACGCGCTTCTTCGGCACGCAGGCCGAGGCCCGGAGCCAGCTCGAGCGCATGATCCGGCGCGACCGGAATCACCCGAGCATCTTCTGCTGGTCGATCGGCAACGAGGAGGGGTACGTCCAGGGAAACGACCACGGGCGCCGCATTGCCGCCGACATGACGCAGATGGCCCACGCGCTCGACCCCTCACGCCTGACGACACTGGCGATGAACGGGACCTGGGGGCGCGGCGGCACCTTTGGTGTCGACGTGCAGGGATGCAACTACTATTTCGACCGCATCGACGGCCTGCATCGCCAGCTCCCGGCGAAACCGATCATGGGGACGGAGGTCGCCAGCACGGTGAGCACGCGAGGCATCTACGCCAATGATGAAGCGAGGGGATACCTCAGCTCGTACGACGTGAACGCGCCACCGTGGGGCTCGACCGCCGAGGCGTGGTGGACATTCTTCGCCGCCCGCGAGTACCTGGCCGGCGGATTCGTCTGGACCGGCTTCGACTACCGCGGGGAGCCGACGCCGTATCGCTGGCCGTGCATCAACTCGCACTTCGGCCTCATGGACACCTGCGGCTTCCCCAAGGACCTGTTCCACTACTACCAGGCCTGGTGGGGCGACAAGCCCGTACTCCACCTCTTTCCACATTGGAACTGGGGCGGCCGCGAGGGACAGGAGGTCGAGGTCTGGTGCTTCACGAACGTCGACCGCGTGGAGCTTCTGGTGAACGGCCGCTCGTCAGGCACGCAGGACGTGCCGCGCAATGGGCACGTCTCATGGAAGGTGCCGTATGCCCCGGGTGCGATCGAGGCGCGCGGGATGCACGGTGGACAGGCCGCGCTCACCGCGCGGCGGGACACGACCGGCGCGCCGTCGCAGATCGCGCTGCTCCCCGACCGCGCGGGCATCGCCGCCGATGGCGAGGACGTCGTGGTGGTGCGCGTCGAGATTCGTGACGCCGAGGGACGCGTCGTCCCGACGTCGAACGACGAGGTCGTGTTCACGGTCTCCGGTCCCGGCCGCCTGCTCGGCGTCGGCAACGGCGACCCGAGCAGCCACGAAAGTGACAAGGGGCGCACCCGGCGTGCATTCAACGGCCTCTGCTGCGCCATCGTGCAGGCGGCCAGGACCGCCGGCGACATCCGGGTGGTGGCCGCCGCGGACGGACTGACCTCGGCGGCGGTGACGATCGGCGCCGGCGTGACAACGCCGCGTCCCGCGGTGCCCTGATCCCGGCACCGGGGGGCCGCGCCCGGCGATCGCCGGCGGCGCTACCGCGCGGCGGGGAGCGGGCAGGAGAGGACGATCATCGGCACCCCCGTGCCCTCGCTCGTCAGCAACAGGCGGCCAGACGCGTCGACCCAGGTGATGCCCTCCCCCTGGCGCTCGCCCAGCGGAAAGACGTTGCAGACGGCGGGCGCGATCGCATCGTCGATGCGCCCGCCTGACGAGTCGCTCGAAAAGACGTAGACCTCGGCGTAGGTGCGCACCGCGACGTGGCGTCCGTCCGGAGCGAGCGCCGCATCCGTGATGAGGCGGCCGATTGCGGTGCCCGGAACGATCGGCACGCTGTCCACGCGGTTGGCCGTGGCCACACCGCTCGACTGCCAGGCAGTCGCGGAAATCCTGAAGACGAACGCCGGCCGCAGCTTTCCGTCGCCGTCGGCACGTGGCCGCTTGGTCATCAGGAACATCGCTCCATCCGGCGCGACGTACATCGCCTCGACATCATGCGGGCCGTCGTCGTACCGGTACCGCAGGGCCTCGGCTCGCACGCGCCCCTCGGATCCCGGGCGGCCTGCGACGGGCTCGCTCACCCGATAAATCGTGTGCTCGCGCAGCAGTTCCACGTTGTCTCCCGTGTCACCGATGTAGATGCACTCGACGCCGGCTTCCCTCGAATCGCAGGGGCCGACGGCGATCGACTCCCAGTCGACGTTGGTGGCCCGCTGCACGCGCCACGCACCGCGCTCGGCCCCGGTCGTGTCGAGCGCGAACAGCATCGGGTCGTTCCCGGAATCATTGATCGTGAACAGCACGCCAGGCTGCGTCCGGCTCATCGCAGCACCGGAGTTCTCGACGAGATCCGGGCGCGCCCGAAGGCGGATGCGCTCGACGCCGGTCGGCTCGATGGCAGCCACGCCGCGCGAAGACGTGTCGGTCGCGGCGGCCGCGCGCGCCGCCGTGTCGGCGGGCGGGGCAGACGCCAGCACGGCGTCCGACGGCGTGGCGCCCTCGCGACGGTCACCGCCGCAGGCGGCAGTCGACACCAGAATCAGTGCGAGCGTGGCACGAGGGAATCCGGGGCGTGGCACCATGCAACGTCGCAAGCTGCGCGGTTGCGGGCCAGTGCCCTCTCGGGATGCTACTCGAGAACGACGTCGCTCACGACCCACGAGAAGATCCCGGGCGCCAGCGCACCCGGGATGCTGTGGCCGCCGTCGAACGTCTCGAGGATCACCTCGTAACCCTGCGACCGCAGCTCCGGGACGAAGACGAGGCTCGTCTGCTCGTACGGCAGGACGGGGTCCGCCAGGCCGTGCGAGAAGAGAATCGGCGGCTTGCCTACCGTCGGGACGTCGTCGAGGATGCCCGGCGAGAACGCGGCCACGCGGTGCACGAAGTCGCCGTTGGCGCGCCCGAGCGAGAGTGCGTACGACGCGCCGTCCGAGAAGCCGGCGATCGGCGACGTGGCCCGGGTCGATGTCGCAGCGCGTGCACGCAAGCTCGAGCGCCGAGTCGATGAACGCGATGTCGTCGCCGTACTTCCCGAGCACCATGTCCCAGGTGACTCCGCGACTCGACGGCGCCAGCAGGACGAAGCCACTGTCGTCCGCATACGTGCGCAGCGCCGGCACCACGTCGTTGGCCGATCCGCCGGCGCCGTGGAAGAACAGCACCAGCGGCGCGGACGATCCGGAGGAAATCGTCGATGGCACGTACAGCAGGCCGTCGCGTCCAGTGGCAAGCCCGAGGGGCGCCGCTCCGGGGGTCGCGGGCCCGCCGCCGGAATGCGGCCGCGTCGAGAGCCGCGGGCTTCCCGTCGCCTTGAATCCCGTCGACGAGTCGAGCTTGCACCCGAGCGCGAGCGCGGCGGCGCCGAGCGCCAGGCGCGAGACGGCCTGGCGCCGCGACATGGCGTTGGGGAGCGGAAGGGCGTTCTGCGGCATCTGGAGAACGGGAAATCTCGCAGGAGGACCGCGCCGGGCGTCAGCGCAGGGACGAGTGGCGACGCCAAAGGGGCGGACGGTGCCGACGCGGACGGCGGACCGGAACGCGAACCTATGGCACGCCGAGCGCGCCCGACCGGTTGTCTCCCCAGCAGAACGCCGCTCCCGACGGCGACAGTCCGCATGTGTGTGCCTGCCCGGCCGCCAGGAAGACGAACGTGTGATTCGGCAGTCGGCGCGCAGGGGCGAGTCGCGCGTCGGAGTTCGCCCCGACGCCGGGCGGTTCCAGCGTCTCGCCGCCCCAACAGTAGAGCGCTCCGGTCAGGCTCAGCGCGCACGTGTGGATACCGCCGGCGGCGAGCACGCTGAACCCGGTCACGTCGCCGATGGCGACCTGGTGCGGCGTGGAAACGGCCTTCGCGCCGGCACTGCGCGGTGCGCCCACCTGGCCATGTGAGTTGGAGCCCCAGCAGTAGACGGCGCCCTGCCGCGTGCGCGCGCACGCGTGGCCCTCTCCCGTGGCAATGTCCACGAATCGCACGTCAGTGGCGATTCGCACCGGCCGAGGGAAGCACGGCACCGGATTGACGTCGCCGCAGCGCTCCCCAACGGAGTCACCGAGCACGCCCGTCGCGTTGGAGCCCCAGCAATACGGCACGCCATCGGTCGTCACGGCGCAGGTGAACTCCTGGCCGGCGCTGATCGATCGGAAGCGCAGCGGCCCCGCGACCGGAGTCGGCTGGGGCGATAGGCTCGCGTTGACGCCGCGCGACCCGATCCCGTTCTGTCCCTCGATGTTTCGCCCCCAGCAGTACGCGCGACCGTCTTTCCCCAGCGCGCAGGCATGATGCTCGCCGGTGGAGATGCGCCCGACGCTGTCGGCAATGCCCACTCGTCTCGGCGTCGCCTGCACGGCAGGATATCCGGGCACCGGAGGTGCCTTGCCCCAGCAGAACAGCGCTCCGCCTTTCGTCGCCGCGCAGGTGTAGCCATCGCCGGCGCCGAGTTCCACGAACTGGCTGTCGCCCGAAACCCTGGCCGGGTGCTTCCTGATGTCGAGCGTGCCGAGGCCGAGCGCCCCCGTGCGGCCGTCTCCCCAGCAGTACGCCTGGCCGCCGAAGGAGATCGCGCAGGAGTGCGTGTAGCCGGCACTGATGAACCGGTACTTCCCCGGCACCGCACACGGGTCCGTGTCAGGCGTGCCGCAACGCGGCGCCGATTGGGCGCCGGCGCTCGTGCGGGCAGCCGTCCTGGCATCGGCGGAACCGGAGCAGGCGGCGAGCGCGCCGAACAGGGGGACAAGGGCCAGGCGCCGTGTGGCATCGAGGGCACGCCGCGTCGGTGTCGCCCGAGGGCGGCCGTCGACAGGACGGATCATCGATCTCATGGAAAGGAAGAAGAGCCGCCGACGCCCCGTGGTCAATTGTCGCCCTGGCGCTGGCCCGATCGCCGCCCCCTGTGCGCGGCGAGGGTGTCAACCTCACCGAGTCGCGCGTGCGTTGCTGCCGATTCGTCCTGCGTTCGATTCTCGACGCCTCGTGTGGCGGCGGAGGGGAAGACTCGCCCACCGGCACGACGCCCCCGCCGCCGACGGCAGTCGCGAGCATGTCCCTTTCTGTCGGGGTCGCCACCGGGCGCCGCCGCGTCGTACCAGGTGTTCACGACGTCGATGCAAATCACCGATCCGCCGGCCGGGTCCCGCCACGAGGGCGCCACCGTCCGGAGTGCCTCGGTACACGGGAGTCGTTAGGTGCTCACGCCGGCCGCCGGCCCCGGATACGGAAGGCGCGAACGAACGGCACCCCGAGGTCATCGGTCTGCACCCCGAGCACCCGCGCGCTGTCGGCGCCGTACAACGCGAAGTGCGGCGGCAGCGTGACGTCGCCAAGCCATCGCCCGTCGCGGCGGAAGATGCTCCAGCGGCGCACGGTACCATCGGCGTCCGCATGGGCGTCGAACGCCCCCACCCAGAGGGTGCCGGCATCATCGGCGAGCAGGCCGTCGTATGCCGGGTAACTCGCCGGGAACGGGATCACGTCGAACATCGCGTCCTCGTCGGCGTCGATGCGTCGCCGGATCGAGTCCGGCATGCCGCGGAAGAAGGAGTCGCGCATGGCCTGCTGCGCCGTCTTGAGGCGCGTCCGCTCGGTGACCACCTCGTCGGCCGTCACCGGGCGCACGGCCACGGCGCGACGGATCACCCGATCGACGGTGCCATCCGTGCGAAGGTGGCGGATCTCGAACCTGTCGTTGGTCCCGACGTAGATGCCGCTGTCACCGGTCGCATAGTACGTGGTCCGTCCCCAGGGCAGCGTACGAATCGCATAGCCGCTTCCCTGGTACCACTCGTCCCCCGGGAAAGCGCCCAGTCGCGCGACGACCCGGCCCGCAGGATCGTAGCGATAGAGCCGCGAATCCGCGCGCGTGACGCGCGGCGGATCGGCCGGACCCACCGGTGCCCGGGACCGCAGCGCCAGCGTCCCGTCCGGCCAGGCGCCGACGAATCCGAGGTAGTGCGTGCTGTCATCCGGCGCCTCGGCCGTCCATTGGCGGGCGAAGCGCCCATCGGGGCCGATCACCGAATAGGTCGAGCGCATCGCGCGGCCGAGGTCGAAGACGAGCACCGAATCGCCGCGATATCGCGACAGAATGCCGATGTTCACGAAGTCGCCCGGCCCCTGGCCGCGACGCCCCGAACTCCAGAGGAAGCGCCCGGCAGCATCGTACGCGCGGATCTCGCTCGACCCGGCGTTGGCGACGATGATGCGACCGTTCCGGAGACGCACGACGCCGCGCACCGCGCTGAGCTGGTACTCGGCGCTCCCGTCGGCGGTCCCTATCGAGAACTCCGGCGTGCTGTCGATGCGCCATCCCTCGCCGGGTTGCCAGGCAGGCGCGCCCGACTCCACAATCCGCACTCCCCCGCTGTCCCGCTGCACCAGCGCCGGCCTATCGGACGCCGTGCCCCCCGTGCAGCCACCGATCGCCAGGGCCAGTGCCGACGCGAGGACCGGCCAACGGACACGCTTCATGACGGAATCCCCCTCACGTTGAACCATTGCGCTCCGCCGCGGGCCGCCCACGGCAAGGGACCGCGTCACGTGAAGTTTCAACGATAGCGCGGGTGGGGACACCGGACCACGACGCTGTGACGAACGGATCGACGGGTTCAATCCATGGCGCGACCGGACCGGAAGTGCAGCGCCTCGGCGACGTGCCGACCCGTCACGCTGCGGTCGCCGTCGAGGTCGGCAATGGTGCGCGCGACCTTGAGCACCCGGTGGTAGCCGCGCGCCGAGAGGCGCATGCGTTCGGCGGCGCTGGCGAGCAGGTCGCGTGCGACGGCGTCGATTGGCGCATGCAGGTCGAGCCACCGGCCGTGCACGTGGGCGTTGCAGGTGACGGTGGCAAACGTCCGGTAGCGCACGAGCTGCCGGGCGCGCGCCATCTCGACGCGCTCCCGGACGACGGCCGACGGCTCGCCGCTCGCCCGCGCCCCGAGCGAGCGAAGAGGGACCGCGGGGACGTGCACCGTCATGTCGATCCTGTCGGCGAGCGGACCGGAGATGCGCGTGTGATGTCTCGCGATATCGCCGGCCGAGCAGCGGCACGCCGTGTCCGCGAGGCCGGCGTGTCCGCACGGGCACGGGTTCATCGCCCCGACCAGCGTGAAGCGGGCGGGAAAGGTCACCGAGGCGGCGGCGCGCGAGATCACGACGCGCCCTTCCTCGAGCGGCTGCCGGAGCACGTCGAGCACGTGGCGCGGCATTTCCTGCAGCTCGTCGAGGAAGAGGACGCCGTGATGTGCGAGGCTCACCTCGCCAGGACGCGGTGGGGATCCACCGCCGATCAGTGCGGCCGACGAGAGGGTGTGGTGCGGCGCGCGGAAGGGTCGGAGTGCAGCCGGCATCTCGCCCGGGGGAATGAGTCCCGCCACCGAGTGCACCGCGATGACCTCCAGCGCTTCCCGCTCGGCCAGGGAGGGCAGGATGGTGGGGAGGCGCCGGGCCAGCATCGTCTTCCCCGCCCCGGGCGGGCCGATCATGAGCAGGGCGTGGCCACCGGCGGCGGCGATCTCGAGTGCCCGCCGCGCAACGTCCTGCCCGATCACGTCGGCGAGGTCGCTCTCGGCTGCGCGCCCGGTGGCGGTGGCGGGCGGCGCCGGCGTCCGGCCGGGGTCGCCCTCCCGCAGCGCCGCAACGAGACCGGCCAGGGTGGCCGACGCGCCGATGCGGAGCGCCGAGACCAGCGCCGCCTCCGGTACGTTAGGCTCCGGGACCAGCAGTGTGGCGGGCCGGTCGGCCACGGAGAGCATCCGCGCCACCGGCAGCACGCCGCGAACCGGACGCAGCGCGCCGTCGAGTCCCAGCTCGCCGAGGGCGAGCACCGGCGCCGTGCGCGCCGCGGGCAGCTGGCCGGTCGCCACCAGGAGGCCTAACGCGATCGGGAGGTCGAAGGCGGTGCCGTCCTTGCGAACGTCCGCCGGGGCGAGGTTCACGGTGACGCGCCGCGGCGGGAGCTGGAAGCCGGAGTTCAGCAGGGCCGCCGAGACGCGCTCCCGGCTCTCCTTCACGGCGCCGGCCGGCAGCCCGACGATGGTCCACTGGGGCAGGCCGGGGGCAACGTCCACCTCCACGAGCACCCGGTAGGCATCGATGCCGAGCACGGCAGCGGACTGGATCGCGGCGAGCATGCGGAGAGCATCGGCCACGCGCCGGCGAAGGCCGGCATCGATCGAGCGCGGGCGACAGCGCCGCAGCGCGCCCGGCGCCGCACCAGCCGAGGCCCGTCTGGGGAATTCTCCGCTTCCCCGGTCCGCGCACTCCCGCTATCATGCCGGCAACTCGACCGGGGTGCCCGAACGCGGAAACTCCTCCGCGCGCAGGGCTGAGAGAGTCCCGTGGAACCTGATCCGGTTCGTACCGGCGTAGGAAGTCGCGAGTGACTCGGCGTCCCTCACGCCGGGTCCGCCAGGAAGCGATCACCGGCTCGCCCTCGCGGCGAGCATCGCACGCGGCACCGCCGCGGCGGGGGCGCGTCCAGGCAGCGGGTCCGACGCCGGCCGTGTCCGGCAGGCCCGGGCTCCGGTCGACCGACTTCCCGAGACGAAGTCCCGACCTCCTGCCTGACGACTGCCATGCTGTCGCTTTGCTCGCGCGCGATGTTCGTTGCGCTTTTCGTTGCCGCCGGTGCCGCCCCCGTCGGCGCGCGGCCCGTCCCGGCCCCGGTGATGACGCCAACCGACGTCGCCGGCCGCGTGGTCGACGCGGCCACGGGGGCGCCGATCGCGGGGGCGCTGGTCTCCGTGGGCGACAGCACCCAATACGAGACGTTCAATGCCGGCGGTGAGCGGCCGCCGGCGACCCAGCGCGCATCCGGCGTCGCGTCGGTTGCCGGCGTGTACACGGGCACCGACGGGCGCTTCCGCCTGACATTCTCGCACGGACACACACTACGCGTCGAACATGACGGCTACGCACCGTCGGAGCAGCCGGTGCGCGGCACCGACACCACACTTGTCATCGCCCTCGTCTCCGACCAACTCACGCGCGCGCGTTCGCTCGAGGGCCTCACGATCACCACCGTGCGCGCCGGCAACGACGCGCCCATCGCGCAGTCGACACTCGACAGTGCGCGACTCGCCCGCGACTACACCGGCCAGGACGTGCCTCTCTCGCTGCGCCAGGCGTCGTCCATCACGGCGTATTCCGAAAGTGGCTCGCTGCTCAACTACTCGTACTTCCGGCTGCGCGGGGTGGACCAGTCGCGGATCAACATCACGCTCGACGGTGTGCCGCTCAACGAGCCCGAGGACCAGCAGATCTACTTCTCCGACTTCCCTGATTTCACCAGTTCCGTCGCCAGCATGCAGGTGCAGCGCGGCGTCGGCACCAGCAGCTACGGCCAGGCGGCGTTCGGCGGGTCGGTGAACTTCGCGTCGCCATCGCTGGCGGGAACGTCCCGTGCGACCACGCTGCAGCTCGGTGGCGGCTCGTTCGGCACCGCCGTCGGGACGCTGGAGGCGCAGAGCGGGCAGCGCGCCAACCGCGTCGCGGTCTACGGCCGGCTGTCGGGGATGCGATCGGACGGCTATCGCGAGGGGGCGACGAGCGCCGCCAACAGCGCTTTCGTGAGCGCCGGCTACTTCGGCGACCGTGACCTCGTGAAGCTCACGGCCACCACCGGACTCGAACGCAATGGGCAGGCCTACGAGGCGGTGCCCCTGGGCGAGCTGCAGTCCGACCCGCGCTCCAATCCGCTGGCGGGCGTCGGCGACCACTACCGCGAGAGCCTCGCCACGCTGAACTACACGCGGCTCCTCTCGTCGACGGCGTCGGCGGGCGTCACCGCGTACGGCTTCCTGACCGGTGGCTACTACGACTATCCCTCTGGCGCGCCAGGCCCTGCCCTGCGCTACCGCTCGGCGTCGCGCTGGGTGGGACTGATCGCGGCCGCGCATTCTGTCATCGGGCCGCTCGCGTTCGACGGCGGCGCCCACGCAGAGACGTATTCCAAGGATCACCAGTTCGACGCCCGTGACGACCTTGGGTACCCCGCCTACGCGAATACCAGCTACAAGACCGAGGCCAGCGCCTTCGGCAAGGCGAGCGTCTCGTCAGGCGCCGCCACCTGGTTCGGCGACGTGCAGCTGCGCACCGCCGGATTCCGCTACCTGCCCACCGCGGGCTACGGATTGAGCGAGGCGAGC
Organism: uncultured Gemmatimonadaceae bacterium; assembly: GCA_963761075.1. Lineage (GTDB taxonomy): Bacteria > Gemmatimonadota > Gemmatimonadetes > Gemmatimonadales > Gemmatimonadaceae > CAVXFN01. Next base: position 1,878,134 of record CAVXFN010000004.1, on the reverse strand, counting down.
CAGCACTGGAGCTTCCTCAACCCGCGCATCGGCGTCACGTTGCGCGCGGCACCTCGGCTCACCCTGTACGCGTCCTTCGGCACCACCGGGCGCGAGCCGACGCGCAGCGACCTCTTTGCCGGCTCGGACGACGTGACCCCGGACGACGCGCCAGCGCTGCTCCCGCTCACCCGCGTGCGCCCCGAGCATGTCAACGACCTCGAGACCGGGGCCTCGCTCGTCCTCGGGCGGCTGGCGTTCACGATGAACGTCTACGACATGCGGTTCCGCGACGAGATCGCGCGCACCGGGGCAACGACGCCGCTCGGCTACGACATCCGCGCCAACGTGGGCCGGAGCTACCGCCGCGGGGTCGAACTGGAGGGCTCGTGGGCGCTGGCGCCGTCGCTGGACCTTGGCGTCACCGCGGCCGTCAGCCGCAACCGGATCCAGGTCTATCACGACGCGGCCAGCGGGGCCACGTACCGCGACATCGACCCGATCCTGACCCCGTCGTTCGTGGCCGGGCACCGCCTGACGTGGCGGGTCTCGCCGCGACTGGCGCTGAATGCCGACGGCCGCTACCAGGGGCGCACGTTCCTGGCCCCCACCGGCGACGTCCGCCTGACGACGCCGCCGTTCTATGCTTTGGACGGTGGGCTGACGATCACCCTCGGTGACCGCACGCTGCTGGTGCAGGGGCGCAACCTGCTCGGCCGTCGGGCGTATCCGTCCGGCGACGTGAGCGGGAGCGGCGAGGCCCGGTACTTCATCATGGCGCCGCGCAGCGTGGACGTGCGGCTCCGACTGGCGTTGTAGCCGGGATGTCGACGCGCGTGCATTGCGAAGCACAGGGTCCTTGCCCTAGCTTTCATCACCAGACCAATGCGCCGCGCGCGCTGACAAGTTCCGATGTCCGCAGGGCCTGCCGAATCGCAAGCAGGCCCTTTTTTTCGCCTGGACCCGCCGGCGAATCCGGGGATGTCCGCGCCGACAATGCCAGGTCGTGACGGCGCGCCGTGGGCTCCCCGAGACTGACAGAGGCATCATGAAGGAAGAAGCAATCGAGATCGAAGGCGTCGTATCCGAGGTCCTGCCGAGTGCCATGTTCCGGGTGAACCTCGCCAATGGACACAAGCTGCTCGCGACGACGGCCGGCAAGATGCGCAAGTTCCGCATCCGCATTCTCGCCGGTGACCGTGTGACCGTCGCGCTATCGCCGTACGACCTGGATCGCGGCCGGATCACGTTTCGGCACAAATGAGCCGCCCGCCGGCACACGCTGGCCCCTGGCACACGTCACGAGGCCGGAGGGACGGCGCTGCGGCGCGCCCGCGGGTCGCGCGCTCGCGCATATCATCCTGAGCGCCGGTGCTCAGGCGGTCGGAGCGACGCCAACCGGCAGCGGCGGCCGACCCCGCGCGTCCAGCGATTCCGGAACGACGTCCCGTCCCTGGCCCGAGGGAGGTGTGCCCCCGAGCTGGATGCGACCGGTACCTCCCCTTCGCTCGAGCGAAAGCGCCGACCATCCCGAGGCCTCGGCCTGCTGCCGATTTTGCGCCAGACGGGCGAGTATCGCCTGATGCGCCGCCGCACTGTCACTCTCCGGCGCTCTCCCCTCGGCGATGATGTCGAACCGGTCGTACAACGTCTCGAGCGAAACCGTGGAGCCCATCATGACCATCTCCGCGACCGGGAAACGTGCCGTCCATTGACCACATGGTTAATACAGGATACCTTATAATGACCAGTTGGTCAATGACGGCCCGCGGCCACAGGCGTCGCGCGCTCCCGACTCACCACCCCGAGGCACTCCGCATGGTCACTCGAGACGCCATCGCAATCACTGCGAGCCCCCTCGCCGACCGGGTCGTCGTGAAGTCGCTGGAAGCGGCCGAGCGCACCGAATCGGGCCTGTACATTCCCGATTCCGCCAAAGAGAAGCCGCAGCTCGGCGAGATCATTGCCGTCGGCCCGGGCCGCACCGAGGACGGAAAGCGCGTCGCCATCGAGGTCGCCGTCGGTGACAAGGTCCTCTACGGGAAGTTCAGTGGCACCGAGGTCACGCTGTCGGGCCAGGAATACCTGATCCTGCGTGAAAGCGACCTCCTGGCCGTGATCCGCTGACGGCACGACGCAGCATCACCAACGTCCCGGTTGCCCCGTGCGACCGGTCCGGCTCGACGACTGGCTCCCCGCAGCACCCCTGAGGCATCGCAACACATGGCAACCAAGGAACTCCGTTTCAACGTCGAGGCGCGTACGGCCCTCAAGCGTGGCGTGGACCAGCTGGCGGATGCGGTGAAGGTCACGCTCGGTCCGAAAGGACGTCACGTCATCATCGCGAAGTCGTTCGGCGCGCCGACCGTCACCAAGGACGGGGTCACCGTCGCCAGGGAGATCGAGCTGCCCGATGCGCTCGAGAACATGGGGGCGCAGATGATGAAGGAGGTCGCCACCAAGACGTCCGATATCGCCGGTGACGGCACCACCACGGCCACCGTGCTCGCCCAGGCCATCGTCCGCGAGGGATTCCGGAACGTGACCGGCGGCGCAAATCCGATGGCGCTCAAGCGAGGCATCGACTCGGCGGTCGCTGCCGTCGTGGAGGAACTGGTCAAGATCTCGGTCCCGACGTCCGGCAGGAAGGAGATTGCCCAGGTCGGCACGATCTCGGCGAACAATGACCAGGGCATCGGCGACCTCATTGCCGAGGCGATGGAGAAGGTCGGCAAGGACGGTGTCATCACCGTCGAGGAAGCGAAGGGTCTCGACACGACACTCGAGACGGTCGAGGGCATGCAGTTCGACCGCGGCTACCTGTCCCCCTACTTCATCACCGATCCCGAAAAGATGGAGGCGGCCCTCGAAGACGCCTACATCCTCATCCACGACAAGAAGATCTCGGCGATGAAGGACCTCCTCCCGATCCTCGAGAAGACGGCACAGGCGGGCAAGCCGATGCTGATCATCGCCGAGGACATCGAGGGTGAGGCGCTCGCCACGCTCGTCGTCAACAAGCTGCGCGGCACCCTCAAGGTCTGCGCCGTCAAGGCCCCGGGCTTCGGCGACCGCCGCAAGGCGATGCTGCAGGACATCGCGGTCCTCACCAAGGGCCAGGTCGTGTCCGACGAAGTCGGCTTCAAGCTCGAGAACGCCGTCCTCACCGACCTCGGCCGCGCCAAGCGCATCGTGATCGACAAGGACAACACCACGATCATCGACGGCGCCGGGGACAACGAGGCCATCAAGGGCCGCATCAAGGAGATCGAGGTCGCCGTCGAGAAGACCACCTCCGACTACGACAAGGAGAAGCTGCAGGAGCGCAAGGCGAAGCTCGCGGGCGGGGTGGCCGTGATCAACGTCGGGGCCGCCACCGAGAGCGAGATGAAGGAGAAGAAGGCCCGCGTCGAGGATGCGCTGCACGCCACGCGCGCCGCGGTCGAGGAAGGCATCGTCCCGGGTGGCGGCGTCGCCCTCGTTCGCGCCCAGACGGCGCTCCGGAGCCTGAAGGCGGGCGACGGCGATGAGCAGGTCGGCATCGATATCGTGCTCCGCGCCATCGAGGAGCCGCTGCGGATGATCGCCCAGAACGCCGGCGCCGAGGGCTCCATCGTGGTCGAGAAGGTGCGGTCGTCGAAGGAAACCAACTTCGGCTACAACGCACTCAGGGACACGTACGAGGACCTCGTGCGAGCGGGCATCATCGACCCGACGAAGGTCGTGCGCACCGCGCTGCAGCATGCTGCCTCGATCGCAGGGCTCCTGCTGACCACCGAAGCCACGGTCGTCGAGCGCAAGGAAACGAAGGGCGCCGCCGGCAGCGGCAGCGCAATGGAAGGCATGGGCGGCATGTACTAGCGGGCGTGCCCTGACATCGTGGGGCGTCCACTCACCTTGGCGAGGACAGGCCATGCCCGGTCGGAAACTGTCGGAAGCGGCGCGGCGGGAAGACATCCTGCGCGCCGCGTACGATGTCGCGACGCGGTCCGGGGTCGAGGCGCTGACCCTTCGCGCGGTGGCCGAGCGCGCCACGGTGAGTCACGGGACGGTGCTCTTCCATTTCAAGCGAAGGGACCAGCTGGTGTCGGCCCTGCTCGATCGCGTGCTGGCGGCGACGGCGATCCTCCGCATTCCGGATGCGCTCGATCCCGGGGCGCCGCCTGCCGACCAGCTGCGCGCAATGCTGCGCTCGGAGATGCAGCGCCTTTCCGGCGAGGCGCGACCCTTCCGCCTCTTTCTCGAGTACTGGGCGCTCGGCGTGCGCAATGCCGCAATCCGCCGACGCCTCACCACCGCGCTCGAGGCGTATCGTGACGGCTTCCGGCGCCTGGCGGTGGCGGCGACGGAGCATGTCGGCACCGCGACGCACGGCACCTCGCAGCCCGACGCCGGCATCGAGACTCCTGACGGTGTCGCCGCCGTCGCGGTGAGTCTCGTGCATGGCTGCGCCCTCCAGGCGGTCATCGAGCCCAGGGGATTCGACGTCGTACAGCATGTGGAAACAGCCGAGCGGATGCTCGACGCCCTCATGTCGACGACCGGCGCGGCGTGAAAGCGGCCGGCCCCGGCCGGGTCGTGACCCTCCGCGAGACTCAGGCCACGGCCGGCTCCGGCTCCTCGTCGAGGGACTCCGCCACCGCGGTGCGGATCTCGTTCGCGCGCAGCATCTGCAGGAACGCTCGCGCGATGTCGGGATGGAACTCGGCGTCCATCCGCTTCTCGATATAGCGGACGATGGCGTCGGCGGCGATGGCGACCCGATAGGGGCGGTGGGTGCGCAGCGCGTCGAAGACGTCGCAGACGTGCACCAGCATGCTCGCGTGGTGGCAGTCGCGGCGGGTGTGCCGCGCCGGATACCCGCCGCCGTCGATCATGATGTGGTGCTCGAACGCCACCACCGCGCACAGGTCCTGCCGCTGGCTCCCCTCGAGGATCAGCCGCGCCCCCTCGACCGTGTGCTGCTGCACGATGGCACGCTCCTCCCGCGTCAGGGCGCCCGGCTTGCGCAGCAGTTCGGCCGGCACCTTCACCTTGCCGAGGTCGTGCAGCAGCCCGGCGATGCCATACGCCCGCACCTCGCGCGACGAGAGCCCCAGCGTCTCGGCGAGCCCCATCGAGAGCACCGCGACGTTGAGGGAATGGGTCGTCGTGTACTGGTCGAATTCCTTGAGCGTCAGCAGGGGCAGGATCATCTGACGGTCGGCGCGCATCGCCGACACCAGCGAGCTCACCACGAGTTCCGCCTCGCCGACCGGAAGCACGCGCTGCGTGCGCACCTCGTCGTGCATCCACTGGATCGCCTCGACTTCCTCGTTGACCGCGAGGGAGCCGGCGACGGCGCGGCCGGCAGGCTCGTGCGCCGTCGCGTGCTCCGGCGACACCGCCAGCTCCTCGCGCACGCCGATCGCGCCGAAGCGGATCGGCGTCGGTCGCGGTGGGCGCGGTACCACCGGGGATCCCGACGCCGGCAGGTTGATGCGCGCCAGCATGTCCTCGAGGAAGAGCTGGTACTCGGCGTCATCGACGTGCCCGTCGAACTCGATGCGCTGCACCCCGGCCGAGGCGAAGCGCTCCGCCCAGTCCCAGTCCGCGAGCTCGCGCAGCGTCTGCTGCCGATATACGACCTCGCGCCCGAGGAACGAGAAGTTGGGTCGGGCGTCCTCACGCTGCAGCCGGCGCAACTGCTCGAACGATGCGCTCGCGGCGCGCGCCCGCGCCGGGTGTCCCGCCGCGTACAGGGACATCCTGGCCAGCGCCTGCGCCAGCGAGATGAGGTACCGCGTCGCCTCGGTCATGTCAGGTTGCGGCCGGCTTCGGGGAGGCTGCCTGCCGGATGTCGTGATCACGGCTGGCGCGCGCCAGCGCCAGCACCGGCGACGCGTCCGGTGCGTCCGGCCAGTGCGCCGCCAGCCCGCCGACGCCGGCGACGACTTCCGGGGACTTCTTCCGCAGCCGCGGCCGCCGGGTAAGCCAGTGCCGCCTGACGAGCCGCGCGACCAGCCACGTCATGCCGTCGCGCGAGCCGGACGCCGCGATGACGCGCGCCGCCCGGCCACGCAGTTCGGCGCTGAGCTCCGGGTCGGCGTCGAGGCGCCGGACGAGCGCCACGGCTGCGCGCGGTGTTGGCTCCTTGAGCGCCGCCGCCAGGGCGAGGCCGAAGATGCGCTCGTCGGCGTCGGCGCAGCCGGCCACGACCGCGTCCGCGCGCATGGCGTCGTGCTTCAGCATCAGCCGGACCGCCTCGCGACGCAGCGCCGCATCCGGGTGTCGGGCGAGCTCACGCAGGTACGCCGGCTCGGGCCAGGCGTCGAGGCGATCGAACACCGTGAGCAGCACGTGTTGCACGCGACGGGCGCACCCCGGCAGGTGACCGGTCAGGATGGGCTCCGCTTCACGACCCACGGCGACGAGCAGGCCCGCCACCCAGTCGGCGTCGTCCTCGGGTCGCGCTTCCAGGGCGTTCAGCAGGGGCTCCACCGCGCGATCCCGCAGCCGCATGACGGCGTGCTGCAGCACGCGCTGGTCAGGATGCTCCGCGTCGAGCTGCTCCTGCAGCGTGTTCGAGTTCACCAGGCCGTCGATGAGCTTGTCGCGCAGCGGGGCCGGCGGGAAGGCCGCCAGACGGTCGAGCACGTCGGCGAGGCCATGGACCACCACCAGCCTGCCGAGGGCGCGTTCGGTCGCCTCACCGCTCCGCCCGACCTCCAACGACAGTTCCACAACGCGCTCGGGCTCGCATTCGTCGCGCGCCGGATCGAGCGTCGTGTCCGCGGCCGAACTCCGGCTCAGCTTCGACAGGGCCTCGCCGTAGTCGCCCGGATTGGGGTCGTCGAGTGACCAGTGGCTGATCAGCCGGCCCAGCACCTGACGCAGCTCGGGATCGGCGGTCGCCCCGGGCCGGTGGCCGGCATCGGCGTTGCGGGCGAGCTTGGTGAGCAGGCGCAGCATGGCGTGCGAGATCGGCGCTCCGGCAGCCGATGCTCCGGCCGCCACCACGTTCACCATGGCGCTGGCGTTGAGCACGTCCAGGGACTGGTGCAGGAACCGGGCGCGCATCTTCTCGTCACCGCCCATCTGCATGAGGCGGATCAGGGCCTCGGGACTCATCGCGGTGATGATCTCCGAGAGCCGGCTGCGCATCGAGGTGGCGTGGGCGGAGTCCAGCCCCCCGAACTCGCCGGCGGCGCGCAGGATCGCCCCGAGGACGCCGCGGTCGTATGACGCGCTGCCGGCGCGGCGGCCGATGGCGGCAGCAATTGCGCCGGGGGTGGCCCCGGCGCCCCCCTCACCCTCGAGCGCCGCCTGCGCCAGGTCGGCCCAGATTTCGGCCGCCCGCCCGGTGAGGCCCGGCGCCCCGTCCGTCCCCTCCTCGCGCAGCTCCAGCGCGCCGAATGAGAGCGGGTACAGGACCACGTGGCGCCAGCGCGCGAGGGCCTCCTCGCCTAACGCGCCGAGCGGACGGTCGACGCGGCGCACCGACGTCGCCAGGGTCCCGAGCACGTCGTCGACCTCCGCCGGCTCCACGCCGGGCAGGATACGGATGGCGGCGAGCTGGTGCCCGTGCAGGTGGGTGGCGAACTCGCGCAGGATCGGGTTGGCGGCGTCAACCGGGCGACCCTCGATGAGGACCCGGTCCGCGCTGACGGCGAGGGTGACGGCGCCGCGGGCATCGGTGACCGCGCGCATCCGCGCCGCCAGTGCCTCCACCGCGCCGCGGAGCATCGGATGCCCGGCGGGGTAGATCGCGCGCTTGTGGACGGCAAGCGCCAGCTCCAGCGAAAGCTCGAGGAGCTCCGCCGGCGGGGGATCAACGTGCATGGCTTCCTGCGCCGCCGCGTGCGTCATGCGGGGTCGCCTCACGGGCCGGCCGGTGGTCCGACGCCCCGGCGCGTCCGTCGCCGGAGGGCAAATGGCCAGCCGAAGTCGACGATCGTCGCGTGACGCGGGTCACGGCGGCGGGGCCGGCCCAACGTCTCAGGCGAAGAGCTTCGGCAGCTCCCGGGCCAGCGTGATGAGGCTCAGGACGGCCATCGCAATCGTCACCGCCCAGCCGCCGGCGGCCAGCCACGCCGGGTGATGATAGTCCCCCACGATGTCGCGCCGCCGCGATGCCAGCAGCATCGCCCCTAACGACAGCGGCAGGATCAGCCCGTTGAACGCGCCCACCAGCACCAGCGTGCGCACCGGTCTGCCTACGGCCACGAAGATCAGCGTCGACAGCACGATGAAGGTGACGATCACGCGCGGCCAGTGCCTGTCGACCACGCGGCTCAGCGATCGCATGAACGACACCGAGGTGTAGGCGGCGCCAACCACGGACGTGATCGACGCCGACCACATCACCACGCCGAACACCCGGTAGCCCGCCTCGCCGGTGGCGGCGCGAAAGACCGACGCCGGCGGATTGGCCGGGTCGAGCGTCACGCCGCGCGACACCACGCCCAGTGCGGCGAGGAACAGCAGGACGCGCATCAGCGAGGCGATCCCGATCGCCTCCGCCGCCGATCGCGTCACCCGCGGCACCGACTCGATGCCGTGGACGCCGGCGTCGACGAGCCGGTGCGCACCGGCGAACATGATGTACCCGCCGACGGTGCCGCCCACGAGCGTGACGATGGCGAAGAAGTCCACGTGCTCCGGCGCCACGCTCCGCAGCAGCGCCTCCCCCACCGGCGGGTGCGACGACAGCGCCACGTACACGGTGAGCGCCACCATCACGAAGCCGAGCAGCTTGGTGAAGCGGTCCATCGCCCTGCCCGCCTCCTTCACCAGGAAGAGCACGATGCCGAGCGCCGCGCTGATGGCAGCGCCCCAGGTCGCCGGGATCCCCGTCAGGACGTTGAGCCCGAGTCCTGCGCCGGCGACGTTGCCCACGTTGAACGCCAGCCCGCCGGCGACGACGAGCACGGTGAGCACGACGCCGAGGCCGGGCAGCACCTGGTTCGCCACGTCCTGTGCCCGCTTGCCGGTGACCGCCACGATGCGCCACGTGGTGAGCTGCGCCCCGAGGTCGAACAGCACCGAGAGCAGCACTGCAAAGGCCATCGAGGCGCCCAGCTGCGCAGTGAAGAGCGCGGTCTGCGTGAGGAAGCCCGGGCCCACGGCGGACGTCGCCATGAGGAAGGCCGCGCCGAGCAGCGCGGAGCGCGTGGCTCGTGCGCCGAGGCGTGGCGGGACATCCTCGCGAGCGGAGGGATCTGGCATGGGCGGCAACATACGGGGCGTGCGGTCATGGCGCACGCCGCCTGTCGGCACCATTCTTGTCTCCCGGCACGCCCTCTCTTTCCGCCACCCTCCGCATGTCCGACACTCCCGAGCGTCATGTCGCGGTCGTCGTCGTGCACGGCGTGGGCTATCGGCCGCCCGGCGAGTCGGCGAGCGAGGTCGCGCACCTGCTGCTGCGCCTCACGCCTGACGAGACCGGCGCGCCCGCCGATGGCAGCGGGGCCCGCTACCCCGTCTTCCACGAGGAGCCGCTCGACTACGCGCTGCAGCCGCTGGAGGTCGTCCCCGACGACTGCGCCGCGGACGACCACTCGTCGACGCCCGACCGAACCTTCATGCGCGAGCTGCTGGAGGATTACGTGCCCGACCCGTCGGACCGCATCTGCGAAAGCGTGCGGTTCTGCGCCGAGCGGCGTCAGTCGGGCGCCGACCCGGCCACCGTGCACGTGTACGAGGTCTACTGGTCGGACATCTCGGCGCTGGGGCGCAACGTGCTCTCGATCTTCGCCAGCTTCTACAGCTTGATCCTGCACGTCCCGGTCCTGGGCCTCCAGACGCTCGGCTTCGCCCGCCAGTCCGACGGCGATGCCCTGAGCCCGGGCGGATGGAACGCGTGGACCGGCCTGTACCGCACCGCCTTCTTCCTGTTCGGCATCATCGTCCCGGTGCTGACGCTGTTGATGATCCCGCTGGCCCTCGCGATCATCCCGGTCACGCAGCGCGACGACCTTCGCGAGATCATCGCTGCAGTCGTGCCGGTGGCGGCAGCCATCGGGATCGTCTTCGTGGTGCAGTTCGCCAGGCAGGCGACGGTCACGATGCGCGCGGCCCTGCTCTCGCTCGTCGCTGGCGCCGTCGTGGCAGCGGTGGTCGCCTGGTACTGGCGGTTCATGCTCTCGCCCCAGGTCATCCTGTTCGAGTGGTGGTTCATCGGGGGAGCGCTGCTGTTCCCGGTGCTCGCCGCCCTGCACCGCGAGCGCGGACGGGTCCTGCCACTCGGCGTTGCCTCCTGGCTGGTCCTCACGGCGATGCTGATCGGCTTCAGCGTGCGGCACGCCCGCGAGGCGACCACCTACCGCGACATCCGCGCCCAGGCGGCCGCGGCCGGGACGCCGCTGGCGAATCCGGTGCAAGGGTTCCATCGGGAGGAACAGGAGCCGGGTCGCGAGAACCTGCTCGACGACACCCATGGGCGCCTCGATGACGAGCTCGATCACGAGCTGGCGCGCCGCACGGCGCTGTTCAGCATCCTGAACACGTTCGAGTGGAGCTACGTCGCGCTGTCCAGCGCCTGGGTCCTGTTTGCCCTCACGTTCCTCGTCACCGTGTTGGTCGCCTGGTGGCTCACGCGCGGGAGCGGCCGCGAACCCGCCCGGGCCGAGGCCCTCGCCCGCCTCCGGCGCGTCGCCTTCACCGCGCGCCTGGCCCTCGCCACCCCCGCCGTCGCCTTCGTCTTCGCCAGCTTCTTCGCCTGGGGTGCGTACTACAACCTCGTCGCCCAGGGGCTCCTGCCTGACGAGTACGCCTACGTCTCCGAGTTCCGCTTTCCGGCCACCGAGTTCCGCGCACGGCGCGTTGTCGGCGACGTCGCGTGCCCGACGACGATCGATCCCGCCGATCCGCTGGCGCGGGTGCAGGCGCACTGCTCGGCGCGGTACTTCCCCGACGCCTTCGACGGCGCGGGCGCGACGGAGCTCGGCATCGGCGCGGCCTCGCTCGTCCTCGTGGCGATCGCGCTGATGATGTGGGCGGCGGTTCCCTCGGGCATCACCGAGTATGCCTCGCCGCAGAGCGTGCCGCCGGGCAGCGATCCAGCCGACCCCACCGGGAGCGCCGCGCGCCGCGCCACCGCGCTCGGCACCTGGATGACCACCGGATTCCGGCTGGGCCGCTACTGCGTCGACCTCCACGTCCTGACGATCGTGGTGGGTGGCTTCGCCACCGCGGTGATGCTCCCCTTCGCCTTTGCGCCGTTCGTCGTCGTGCGCGAGTTCCTCAAGTCGGCGCCGACCTGGCTCGAGCCCATCACCCTGACGCGCCTCCTGATCACGTCGGGCTCGGCCATCGGGCTGCTTGCGGTCGCGCAGCAGTTCAGTTCCATCGGACAGGGGCTGCGCCCGGTGCTGAACATCGCGCTCGACATCGCGAACTACATGCGCCCGCAGCCGCGCACCCGGACGCCGCGCGCCCGCATCATGGAGCGCTATGCCTCGCTGCTGCGCTTCGTCAGCCGCTGGCGCTCGCCCGGCGCCCCCGGGAGGGGATACGATGCGGTCGTCGTCGTCGCCCACAGCCAGGGCACCGTGATCAGCGCGGACATCTTTCGTTACCTGGCGCACCTCCGCGCCTGCGGCGCCGAGCGCGCGCTCGACCGGCTGGACCGGGATCCCGCCCCGGGCGTGCGCCCCCTTCCCGTCTACCTGTTCACGATGGGGAGCCCCCTCCGGCAGCTTTACGCGCAGCGCTTCCCGCACCTCTACCAGTGGGCGCAGCGCCCCGACCCCGGGGCCCTCGACGCGGTGCGCAAGTGGATCAACGTTTACCGCAGCGGCGACTATGTGGGGCGCGCGCTGTGGGTGGGCGACTCGCCGTCCTGCTACATGCCCGGCACCGTACTGCTCGACGACGGCGTCCGTCGCGAGTACACGATCGGCGCCGGCGCGCACACCCACTACTGGGACGGCACCGCGGCGGCCGTCGGGCTCGAGCTCGACCGGATCATCGAACACGTCCTCGCCGGCCGCCCCGCCGGCGCCTGACGAGTCAGGAGGCGAGCGCCTCGAAGTACGGGGCCCCCGCCAGCGCGAACAGCCGGCGCGCCTCCTCGTGCAGCGCCGTTCGACGTGCCGGATCCAGCCGGGCCAGTTCCAGCAAGGCGCGCCCGTGCTCGAACGGCGTCTCCAGGGCGGAAGCGGTCGCGGCAGCCCGCTCGAAGCTCCGGCGGGCCTCGTCCGGGCGCCCGCGCCGGGCCGCGAGCATGCCGCGCAGGAGCGACGCGCGGGCGCGAACATTCACGAAGGTCCGTGCATACTTCGCCAGCATCGCGACCCCCTTCGTCGCACGGCGGCGCACCGCGCCGGCCCGCGTGGCGTCGAGCGCCGCGCCCTCGCCCAGCGCCGCCACGTAGACCTCGATCGCGGCGGCGAAGTGGTCGGCGGCATGGTACCCCGTGGGCGGGGTCTTCTTGGTGAGGTCGAAGATCGTGTCCGCCGCGGCCAGCGCCTCGTCGAGGCGCCCCTGTCGCTGGCGCGTCACGGCGACGCCGCGCGCCTTCTCGAGCGTGAGAAGTGCATCGCTGGGTGGGGTCGGGATGGCGAGCGCCTCGGCCAGCGCCCGTTCGGCGTCGTCGGTCTCGCCGCGGGCGAGCCGCGTGTCGACCTCGTCGAGCAGCGACCAGCACTTCAGCGGGATGTTGCCGTTGCGCGTCGCCACCTCGCGCATCTGCGTCCACGCGGTGGGCGCGTACACGAAGTCGCCGGCACAGTGCGCGACCGTCGAGCGTACCAGCCAGATCTCACTCTCGAGCCCGATGTCGCCGATCTCGCGCACCAGCTCGAGCGCCTTGCCGGTGGCGTCCTTGAACTCGCGCCACCGCGCCTGCTGCGCCAGCAGCAGGGCGCGGATCGCCCACACGAACGCGGATGCCGAGTAGTGTCCTTCGGCCTCGGCCATCGCGAGGGCGCGCTGCGCGTAGCGCTCCGCGAGCGTCGGCAGGCCGACGATGTAGGCCAGCATCGCTGCGTTGATGAGGACCCGCGCCAGCGGCGCCGAGTCTCCCGCCTCCTCACCGACGTTGAGCCCGTTGATCGTGGCGTAGATGAGCCTCGGCGGCGCCTCCCCCTTCATATAGTAGGCCTGCCCGAGGGACTTGTAGCATTCCACGGCCTCGTCGAGGAGCGCCTTCTCCGCCGCACGCCGGTTCAGGAACCGGCGCGGCGCCGCGCGGTGCGCGGCCTGCCTGACGACCGCAGCGAGGGCGCCGCGCAGCGCGCCGGAGGCCGAGGACGGCACCGGCTTGTGGAGGCCGCGCAGCGCGCGCTCGAGGTGCGTTCGACTCGCCGGCATGTCGCCAAGGAAGTACGACGCCGTGCCGATGCCCTTCTCCCAGAGCGCGCGCCGCACCGGCGCCTCGGGGATGGCGCCGCCGTCCATGAGCGCGAGGGCCTGCGTCAGGAAGATCACGCCTTCGCGGAAGGCGCCGTCGCGCACGGCCTGCTGGCCCGCCTTCTCGAGATAGGCCCCGGTCTTCGGCGCGTCCGCGGCCTGCCCCCAGTGGTACGCCAGCAGGGCGTAGAAGGGCGCGAGGTCCTCGTGGTTCGCCTCGTACCACTCCGCCACCGCGCGGTGCAGCGGACGGCGCTGTGCCTGCGGCATCGTGTCGTAGGTGACGTCCCGGGTGATCACGTGCTTGAACAGGTACGCGAGGTCGGGCTCGGGCGTCTCCAGGCCGATGAGGTCGGCGGTGGTGAGCGCGCCAAGGTGTCCCGGCACACGGGCACGCTCGTCAGGCACCGGGTACGTCTGCTGCACGAGCCGCGACCGGAAGACGCGACCGATCACGGATGCGACCTTGAGGCAGAGCTGCTCTGCCGGCACCAGGCGGTCGAGGCGACTCACGATCACCTTCTCGACGGTCGTCGGCAGGTCGAGCGCGGTGAGGTCGCCGACCGCGCATCGCCCGTCGGCGACGCGCACCGCACCACGCTCGACCATCGCCTGCAGCAGTTCCTCGGCGAAGAAGGGATGCCCGCTCACGCGTTCGTGAATGAAGGCCGCGAGCGACTCCGGCACGTCGTCCACGTCGAGGCGTCGTGCAACCAGGGCGACGGTCTCCTCTCGCGACAGGCCCGCGAGGCGCAAACGCAGGTCGCCGGCCGCTGCCATCAACCGGCCATATTCGGCCGGTGCCGGGTCCGCCATCGGGCGGGTCGTCACCAGCGCCAGCAACGGCGACACTGCCTGCGTCGCCTCGAGGAGGAGTCCCCACGACGACGAGTCCAGCCAGTGGGCGTCCTCGAGTGCGATCACCAGCGGGCCTGACTCCGCGGCCGCGCGCAGCACGGAGAGCAGGAGTCGCCGGGTGTTCGCCGCGCGCACGTCACCCGGCATGGCGGCCGTGAGCTCGTTGTCGGGCAGCGTGATCGGCAGCACGCCGGAGACGAGCGGAGCCATGCGCTCCAGCTCGGGGAGGGGGCGCAGTCGATCGACGACGCGGGCCCTGGCCGCGGCGACGTCCGTGCCGGCGGCAATGTCGAAGAGCGCCGTGAAGACCGGGCGCCACGCATAGAACGGCGTCGCCTGCTCGATCGCGTCGGCGGCGGCGCGCAGGACCCGAACGCCAGCGGCGGCGGCCAGCGTCGTCGCCTCCGAGAGGAGGCGCGACTTGCCCAGGCCGGCGTCCCCCTCGATGACCACGAGCGCGGATCCGCCCACCTCGCGCAGGCGGTCGAGGCAGGCCGCGATCGTCGCCCGCTCCGCGGCGCGCCCCACCATTGCCACATCACCGCCGGCGGTGCGCTCACGCCGCCCGGCGGGGTGGTAGACGCGGACCGGCTCCGCGCGCCCCTTCACGGTGATCGGCGCTCGCTCCTCGAACGCCATGCGGCCGCGCGTTCCCTCGACCGTCGCGGCGTCGCAGAGAATCTCGCCCGGGCCGGCCGCCTGCATGAGGCGGGCAGCGAGGTTGATGGCGTCGCCGCGCACCATGTAATCGCGTCGCGCATCGCCGCCAAAGGCACCACAGATCGCTCGGCCGGTGGCGACGCCGACGCCGCAGGGAACGCCGAGCGCGACGAGGGCATCGGCGAGCTGCCGTGCCGCCACGGCGGCGCGCTCGGCGTCGTCCTCGTGGGCGCGCGGCGGGAGGCCGAAGATCGACAGCAGCAGGATGCCCTTGTCGTCGACGTCGACCTTGATGGTCCCCTCGTAGCGTTCGACGACCTCCTGGAACGCGCGCACGCCGGCATGGGTCCGCGCGAGGGCCGCCGCGCTGGCGTCGGCGAGTGGCGGCAGGTCGGCGAGGAGGACGGTGACGCGCCGCGATTCCGCCAGCCACTGCGCATCGGGCAGCATGAGGCGGTCCACGACGGCGGGGGGCAGGAACGGCCGGAGGACGGCGTCATCGAGTCCGTTGGGGACCGGGGCGATCGCGCGCGGTGCGCCAGCCGGGGCCACGGTGTCCACGGTGACGAAGCCGTCCGGGCCGCGCGTCCCGCGCGCGACGGTCCTGACGAGGTCCCACGTCGCGGGGGCCACGGCGACCCGTCCCGCCATGGCGTGCCGCTCGGCGGCGATCGCCGCACCTAACGCCGGGCCGGTCGCAATCAGCTCCCAGCGCCCCCCGACCCCGCCGACGAACGCGGTGACCAGCTCGCCGGCGCCGATGCCGATGCGGGTCCGGATGGTGAGCCCGGGGCGCGCCGGGCGGTCATGCAGCCGATGCTGCATGGCCAGTCCCGCCTGCGCGGCCCTGGCGACCACCTCCGGCAGCGTCTCCTGTCCCACCGGCCAGTGACAGACGAACGCATCGCCAGCGATGTAGAGGACGTCACCGCCGTGCCCGTGTACGGTGTCGACGAGGTCGGCGAAGTAGCCGTTGAGAAGCCAGGTGAGCTCCTCCAGACCGTCGGGGCCCGCCGCGGTGAAGCTCTCCACGAGGGTGCTGAAGCGCTCGATGTCGCTCAGCAGCAACACTCCCGGCCCCGACTGTGCCTCCGGCGCCTCGAGGCGAGGCGTCGCAACGACGCGTGCGAGCAGGAGCCGGGGGAGATAGCCGGCGTGTGGGTGCCCTGGAAGGCTCACCGGGAGGGTGTGGTCTGGATGGGGGCGTGCTTGCAGCAAGAAACGGGGGGCCGTACGTTTGCGCAATCTGCGCCCGCCCGTGACATATCCGGTGCCGCGTCCGCCGTCCCCGCCCCAGGGAGGTCCCCGTGAGTCACGCCTCGCTTCATCGCGCCCGTCAGGTCACCCGGCCCGCCGCCGGACAGGCCGACTACGGCGGACTGTCGCTGGTGCCGCAGGTACAGAATGCGCTCAACCTCGGCCTGCGACTCAAGTCGCCGGCGCAGATGCCGGCGCTGATGGAGACCATCGCCGCCCACCAGCAGGCGGTGGACGAGGCGCTGTCGTCGCTGCACTACGTGCACTTCGCCCGCTTCCTGCCGACGCCGGATTTCTCGGTGCTGCAGGTGGTGACGGCGTACGACGGCGACCTGCAGTCGTACCTCATGGACTTCGTGAAGGTGCTCGGACCGATCTTCAACGCCATCCTCGACTTCGTCCAGGGGGCGCCGCGCCTGCCGGTGGAGATGTACCCGCAGGACTTCGTGGATTTCGTGAACCGCAACAACATCAATTCCGGCGTCTGGTCGGCGTACCCGCAGACCACCGTGATCGACATCCTCGCACCGAGCGCCATCCGATGACCGCGACCCTTCCGCAGGCCACCACCACCGGCACGGGGTTCGACCTCGACGACATCCAGGGGAACGTCCTGCGCGGCTACCGCCAGCTCGACGGTCGGCACTTCGTGCTGGCCATCGGGAACGCGGGCGGTGCCCGCCGCTTCCTGGCGGCCCTGGTGTCGGGCGACGAGACGATCGCGCCGCAGGTGACGACCGCCGCCCACTGGGGCGACGAGAAACCCGCCTACTGCCTGAACGTCGGCATCACCGCACCGGGCCTGCAGGCGTTAGGCATTCCGGACGCCACGGTGGCGCTCTTCCCGCCTTCGTTCCGCGCCGGCGCCGCCGCCCGCGCCGCCGAGGTGGGCGACGCCGGGGCCGCCGACCCGTCCACGTGGGTGATGGGCGGACCGGCCAACCCGCCGGCGCACCTGCTGGTGACGCTGTACACCACCGAGAGCCGCGAGCCGTGCCGCGAACAGTGGTCCTCGCTGCTGCGCGGACTGTTCGCCACCTGCGGGCTCGTCGAGGTCTGGACGCAGGACGTGAATTCCTTCCCTCACGGGAAGGTCCACTTCGGCTACAAGGACGGCATCGGCCAGCCGCGCATCGCGGGCGCCCCCGGCAAGAGCATCCCCGACATGCAGCCCGAGTCCCTCGCCGGGGACTTCCTCCTCGGCAAGGCGTACGTCAACCAGTACCGCGGGAACTACCTGGGCGACCTGCCGCACGAGCTCGGCGACAACGCGACGTATGCCGCGTTCCGCGTGATGAAGCAGGACGTCGCCGCATTCGAGCAATTCATTACGCTCGCCGGACGCCGCTACGGCATGGACCCGGAACTTGTCGCCGCCAAGCTCATGGGACGCTGGCGCAACGGCGTGCCGCTGACCCTCTCGCCCGACGGGCCGGAACCGCGCACGAAGGCGATCACCGCGCGGCACCTCGACCTGTTCGACTTCGCGCCGAGTGACGAGCACCCCGAGTACTTCGACGACAGCGAGGGAATTCGCTGCCCCGTCGGCTCCCACATCCGCCGACTGAACCCGCGCAGCAGCATGTTCATGGGGAAGCCGCATACCCGGCGACTGATCCGCCGCGGCATGCCCTACGGGCCGGAGTACGACCCGGACAAGCCTGACGACAAGGTCGAGCGCGGCCTCTCCGGCTACTTCATCTGCGGCGACCTCGCCATGCAGTACGAGTTCATCGTGGGGACGTGGGCCAACCGCGACTTCTCCGCGGCCGGACTGCGCGGCACCCGGGAGCCGATCCTCGGCGCCCACCCGCCCGAGGGCGGCCAGTTCGTGCTGCGGACCAGCGACGCACGCGACCCGGTCATCCTGGACGGGATGCCACGCTTCATCACCACGCGCGCCTGCCTCTATTGCCTGCTTCCCGGCATCGGCGGCCTGCGTTTCCTCGCGGGCGCCTGAGGGAGATGCCATGAACCCGCGTACCCTGACCCCCGTCTCCACCAACGCCGTGCCGTGGAATCCTGACCAGGTCCTGCCTGCGAGCATCAACGCCGACCTCGGCGCGCAGCTCCATGCGCTCTTCGACGCGCCCGATCCGCGGCTCGTGCCGTCCGGCGTGCTCCACTGGTTCGGCGACCCGGAGTTCCCTGACGGTTCGCCGAACGCGCCGGTGCTCACGCAGCAGGCGTGGCAGGCGTATTACACGCGACTGGAGACGGCCGCGCTCGCGCCCGGGATCCTGCCGTCGCTTTCGGGCCTCGGCGTGCTGAGCAACGGGTTCCGTCCCGACGGGCCGGTGCCGATCGCCATTGCCAACGTGGCGCTTTCGGTGGTCACGCCCGACTTCCAGCAGCGCGTCCTCGCCGCGGCCATCGGGGGCACCGGACTGGACCCCGCGCCCGCCGGCCTGGCCCCGGTGGTGCAGCCGGCGCGCGCGTTCCTGGCCACCGCCTTCCTGCACTCGCAGTTCGGCAAGGACACTCCCACGGTGCGCACCCGCGCCGTCACGTTCGTCGTCGACGAGCGCTTCTACTGCACCAACCCGGGGGCCCCGCTCCCGGACCGCATCGAGATCGACTGCGGCGACGGCCGGCCCGCCCGCACCGTCACGTTAGGCGGCCGGGTCACGGCGGCGTATTCCGCCACCGATACGCCCATAATCACCGTGCGCTGCCGGTACGGCGACACCGTCCTCGAGGCCAGGACAAGCATCACGATCAGCGACGAGAAGACGGCGCCGATTCCCGACGACACCTGGACGCTGTTCGGGCTCCCGTCGGGCGCCACCGGCAAGGCGTACGTCTGGCGCGCCCCCGGGCACGCCGACGTCGTGAACCCGGTCGTCGTCTGCGAGGGGTTCCCGGGCGGGTATCCGTACGACTACATCCACGACTGCATGAGCGGGAGCGGGACGCTCGACGCCATGCGCGCGCGCGGCTATGACCTGGTCGTGGTGAGCTTCGACAACGGTTCCGGCAGGATGCAGGACAGCGCCGACGTCGCCGTCGCCGCCATCCGGCAGGCGCTCTCGCGGACCGCGAAGCAGAACGGTGCGAAGCTCCCGATGGTGGTGGGCGGCGTCAGCATGGGCGGCCTCATCGCCCGGTACGCACTCGCCCTCATGGAGTCGCGCGGTATCGACCACGGGGCACGCCTCTTCTTCTCGATCGACTCTCCCCACTCCGGCGCCTACACCAGCATCGCCGACCAGTGGCTGCTCCACTACCTGGCCCCGGCCTCCACGCTCTCGCGCGACCTGGCGGCGCTCGTCGACTCCCCCGCGAACCAGCAGTTCATGATCTCCTGGGTGCAGGGCGGCGACGCCATCGTGAGCCCCCTGCGTTCGCAGTTCCTGCGCGACCTCGAGGGCATCGGCTCGTGGCCGAAGCTCCCGCGGCGGGTCGCCATCGCCAACGGGCGAGGCGACGGCAAGCGCAGCGTCCCTGCCCTGGCGCAGATGCTCGAGTGGGGCGGCGGACCATTCGCGTCGGCACGGCTGTTCTCGCTGCCCGAGGACAAGAAGCCGCGGGTGGTGGGCGAGGCGTACTGTTTCCGCGCCGATGGCACCACGCCCCCCGTGCTCCGGGCGCGCAGCGAGGTCTCGTGGGAAGGGGCGCCCGGTGGACTGAACGTCTACAACGCCATGACCGCCGCCGTGGCACAGGGCATCGGCATTGGCGCGCTCAACGACGACATCCCGATCACGCTCTGCATTCCCACGGTGAGCGCCCTCGGCATGGATGTCGACAAGGCGAATCCGTTCGAGCCGATCCCGGCGCCCGGCGGCGATGCCTCCCCGTTCCACAACTATCTCGCCGGGGCCGAGAATACCAGGCACATCACGATCAACCCGGCAGCCAGCGCCTTCCTCCTGAAGGAACTGGGCACGCCCGTCGTCGAGCCCGTCGCCACGAAGCCCGTCGCGTCGAGGCGCTTCGACCCCTCGGCGTTCAACCCGCACGACCCCGACTTCAGCAAGAACCCGTACCCGACGTACCGGAACTTCCGCGAGAAGGCACCGGTGCACTGGGTCGAGCCGTACGAGGCGTACTGGGTCTTCCGCCACGAGGACGTGCAGCGCGTGATCACCGACTCGGAGGACTTCTCCGCGCTCACCTTCGCGAAGAACCGCGCCGACCCACCGGCGTCACCACCGCACGCACCCTTCGACGTGCTCGCCAACATGCCGGAGGGGCTCTTCTCCCTCGACCCGCCGCGACACGGCGAGGTCCGCTCGGCCATGGATGCCTACCTCGCGCGGCTCCTCGGCGAGGTGCCCGTCACAGCATCGATCATCGCCAGACAGCTGCTCGTCACCGCCAAGCAGAGCCGGCGCATCGAGCTGTTCATGGCCTACGCGCTCCCGCTCCCGGCGAGCACGCTGCTCTCGCTCATGGGCGTGCCGAAGCAGGACTGGACCGGCATCATGTCGTGGGTCGGCGGCGTGGAGGCGGGGCACGACATCACCCAGCCCGCGAGCATCCAGGGGTTGGCCGGCACCTGCGCAATGGCCCTCGGGTCGTACTTCCAGGCCCTGACCCGCGGCACCACCGAGGGTCGCTGCCCCATTCATGCGGAGCCGGGAAAGCTCTTCCACATGATGGTCACCGAGGGCATGGGTGCGGCGCCGAAGATGTCACCCGAAGAGGTCCAGTCGACGTCGGTCAACCTCGCCATTGCCGGCTACCTCTCGACCACGTTCCTCATCGCCACCGGGCTCCTCAACCTCCTCGGCGGCGTGCCCCTTCCCGGCGATCCGGAGAAGCCCGCGCCTGCGCAATTGCCCATCGACATGCTCCGGCAGCACCCGGAGCTGATGGACTCCGCCGTCAACGAGATGCTGCGCTACGACTCGCCCTTCCAGCTCACCGACAGGTTCGTCGTCAATCGCAGCACCACGCTCGGCGGCGTGCACCTGCGCCAGGGCGACCCGGTCACGCTGGTCTTCGGGTCCGCCAACCGCGACGAGACGGTGTTCAAGGATGCCGACGTCTTTGACATCACGCGCCATGGCCCACCGCACCTGAGCTACGGCGGGGGGATCCACCGCTGCTACGGCGCGCCGCTGGTGGAGCAGGTCGTGCCGGTGGCGTTCCGGATGCTCCTGCAGGAACTCCCCGTCATCCGGCTCGCCGGGACGCCGCAGTGGCAGACCGATCCCTACATCCGGTCGGTGAGCAACCTGCCGCTGGAAATCGGCTAGCCGCGCGCCGGTGCGGACCGGACGCGGGGCGTGTCATCGGCGACATGCCCCCGCGTGCGTCAGAAGGCGTAGTTGATGCGCGTCATGAGCAGCCGCCCCACCATCGGGGCGCTCACGAACTCCGCGTGCCTGTCGTCGAGGATGTTCTGGGCCGTGATCGTCAGGCGGGCGCTGCGCGCCCCGGGCAGCGCAAAGCCCACCTCGGCATCGACGGTGGTGAACGACGGCACGTCGCCGACCCAGACCCCGTCGAGCATGCGGAACGCTCCGGAATATCGTCCGCGCAGTTCGGCGCTCATGTCGCGGAACGGGTCGCGGTACCGGACGCCGAGCGCGACCTTGTTGCGCGGCGCATTCATCGAGAGGTCGGGGTCGCCGGCGCGCTTGCTGGGGAAGTAGTTGCGGCTCGTGAACGAGTACGCGCCGAGGACGGTCACCCGTGGCGCGGCCAGGACCTCGAGCGAGAGATCCGAGCCCCACAGCTCCACGCGGCCGAAGCTGCGGTAGGTGAGGAGGATGTCGGGGCCGCCGAACGCGCCGGCCGGGGTCACCGTGGCGAGCGGGATGCCGGTCGCCTGGGCATTACCCGCGAATCCGCCGATGACCGCGGCCAGCTGGGCCGCCTGCGCCTGCGGCATGTAGGTGGCGAGGTAGGTCGTCAGGTCCGCCGTCGACAGGAACGCGTTAGGCGTCTCCACCGCCAGCGGGCCCCGGAAGTGTTCGCGCCGGGTGGCGTACACGGCGAGGTCGAAGACCACCCGCCCGCCCACCGATCCCTTGTAGCCGACCTCCAGCGAGTTGGTGATCGTGGGCACGAGCGGATCGATGTCGTGCAGCGTCCCGGTGACCGGCTGGAACGTCCCGGTGCCCGTGTCGAGCACCCGCAGCACGGTCCGCACGTCCTGCGCGGTCGGTGCCGGGATGCCCGACAGGTCCACGCCGCCGGCCTGCATCAGCTGCACCACCGCCGGCCAGAGCAGCGTGGCGTCGATCGGGAGCCGCCCGGTCGCGAACGGCGACGCCATGCAGAGCCCGCCCGCGCAGTCGCGCTCGAATTGCAGCCCGTCCTTCGGCACGCCGAGGGCCCGAAGCGAGTACGGCAGCGGCGACAGGCGCGCCGCCTCGAGGTCGACGAACAGGTCCGTCTGTGTCGGGGTCGAGAACGCGCGGTCGTACTTCACGCGGAGGCGCTGTCCCGGTCGCGGCGTGAACTGCAGCGCGACCCGCGGCGAGAAGACCGTCCCCCGCATGCGATTGTGCCTGTCGACGCGCGCTGCCGTGAACAGCTCCAGTCGCGGCGTCAGGCGCGTGTCGGCCTCGGCGTACGCGCCCGTCTGCAGCGCCACGTCGTCGCTCTCGTTGCGCCCGTCGATCGTCCCGGCGGTCCGGGGATCGGTGCGCTGCGCGTCGGCGCCGTAGGTGATCGTGGTGTTGGCGCCGAGGCCGATGCTGTGCCGGACCTGGCCGACGAGCACCGTCGAGTTGTCGGTGACGGGGTTCAGCGTGTTCAGGCTGAACGTCTGCCCGGCGTGGCTCTGGTTGAAGTACGCCTGCGCGAAGAGGCGGCCGTCGGTGTAGCGGAGCTGCGCGAAGTCGTAGCGCCAGTCGCGGATCTGCGACGTGCCAATGGAGAAGTACTCCACGTGGCGGCGGTCGAGCGTCGTGCCGACCGTGAGGATGGCCGTGCGTTTCGGCGACAGCCGGTAGTCCAGCCGGGCCTCGCCGTTCCACCGCTCCGCGATCGGGTCGCGCGGCGCCAGCTCGGTGGGGTCGGCCGGCGACGGCCATTCGCGGGCGCGGAAGTAGTTCCCGGACACCTTGAAGGCCACCCGGCTGCCGGCGATCGCGGCCTCGCGAAATGTCCCCTGAAACAGGTCGCGCCCTCCGCCCGTCACGCTGACCGACGTGCCCGGCGAATCGAACGGCGACTTCGTGATGAAGTGCACCACGCCGTCGGCTGCGTTCGGCCCGTACAGTGCCGAGGCCGGGCCGCGCATCACCTCGACGCGGTCGATGTCGTCAGGCACCGGCGTGATGTACTGCGCCAGGTTCCCGCGCAGGGATGGAATCGACGCCGCCCGGTAGTCCGTCATCATCAGCAGCGACGTGCCGAACGTCTGGTTGAAGCCGCGCGCCACCACCTGCCGGTCCTCGACGCCCTGCTGCGCCACGTCGACGCCGGCCATGCCGGTGACGTACTCCAGCGGCGTTGTCACCGTGCGCTCGCGAATCTGCTGCTCGTCCACCACCGCGATCGAGACCGGCGAGTCGAGGGCGTTCCCGGTTCGCTTGAGCGGCGTGACGACGACGGCATTCAGCCGGAGGGCGATCGGCGTGAGCACGACGTCGGGTCCGGCCGTCGATGAGGCGTCGACCCTCACGTCGTCGACGCGCTGCTCGACGAATCCCAGCACCCGAACGGTGAACACGTAGGTCCCGGGGTCGAGTTCAACCCGGTAGCGGCCGTCGTCGTTCGTGAATGCGCGGGCGCGCAACGTGTCTCCGGACAGCACATCGACCTGCGCACGAGAGACCGGTTGCTCCGCTGACCGGACGCTGCCGGTGACGACGACGCGCTGCGCCGGGAGGGCGACCGCGGGAATTGCGAGCACCGACAGCAGCAGTCCCGCTCGAAGCGTCGGCACCACGAGCCCTCCGGGGGAACGAGTAACCGTCAAAATACCGGCGGCGACCTCTACGGCAAGGACCTGAGGGCGGGCTGCAGGGAGCAGCGGAGCCAGGGTTCGACGCCGCTCCATGATGAAATGGCGACCGCAACGGGCCGACCGTGGCACCTCGCGGACATCGTTATGCGGTGCGCAATCCACGAATCCCCGCCCAGTGACCCCATGGTTGCCACCTCGCGCGTGACCCACTCCCCTCGGCGCACCGATGCGTACACCGTGGCATCGGCGAGGTCGACGTCGACGAAATCGACCGTGGCGCCGTACCGTGGAGTGCCGAGTACCACGAGGGAGCGAACGATACCCAATCGCGCGATGTGATGGCGCATCATTCTTCGCTCCCTGCCAGGGATCGATGCCGGGCCACGCCGGCCTGCTCTCCGGCCGCGGCGAAGCGGCCGGGACCACCTGCGCGACGACGCCCCGGACGGGGCGGCCTGAGTCGCAACCGTCAACGACCGTCAACGAGCGTCAGCGACCGTCCCCCGCCAGCGCGATGTCGTGCATCAGGCGCTCGAACCTCGGGTTGAGCCGCAGCACGTCGAATGACGGCCGCACGCCGATCCAGGCGAGGTCGGTCGCCCGAAGCTCGCGCGCGCGCTCCAGCGCGTCCAGCGCAGCGGACTCGTCGCCGAGCGCCGCGTGGATCTGGGCCAGCAGCACCGGCGACACGTATGACGTGGAACCTCGGGCCTCGAGCGCCGCCACCGCCGCGCGCGCCTGCTCGGCGTCTCCGGCCGCCGCATGCGCCACACCCAGCATCGCCGCGATCTCGGGTGTCTCGCCAGCCAACGCCACTGCCCGCCGCAGCTCCGCGAGCGCCTCGCCGGAACGGCGCGCCTCCACGAGTGCCTGCCCGAGGAAGAAGTGCGCGACGCCGAAATCGGGCGCACGAGCCAGGAGGTCGCGATAGGTGCCGATCGCCCTGTCGAAGTCGCGCTCGAAGTAGTGGATGAGCCCCCATCCGACCGCCACCACCGGCGACAGCGGGTCGACTTCGCGGGCGCGCGCGACCTGCTTGCGCGCCTCGTCGAAACGGCCGAGGGGCACCAGCAGGTTCATCGCGTACCACTGGAACGCGGTCGGTGCCTGCGGCGCGGATTCGATCGCGCGCCGGAAATCCGCCTCGGCCTCATGCCACGTCCACTCGTACATGGCGCGCACACTGCCGCGCGCGGCGAGCGCCTCGGCGAGCGCGGGCTGGATCGAAAGCGCACGCTCCGCCGCGTCGCGCGCCGGTGGCATCACCGACTGCGGCGACCGCTGCCCGTAGATCGCCAGCGTGACGTACGACTCCGCCAGCGCGGCCAGCGCCGGCGCAAAGGCGGGATCGAGCCCGATGGCCTCCTGCAGCAGCTCGAGGCTCTTCTGCATGCCCCCTTCGGAGCGCTGGTTCCAGTGGAACTTCGCCTCCAGGAAGCGCTCGTACGCCTGCAGGTTCCGCGTGGAGGCGCCGGCGCCCCGCTCGTCGGCGGGAAGGAGCTCCAGGCGGAGCGACGCCACGATCGACTGCGTGATCTCGTCCTGCACGTCGAAGACGTCGGTGAGCTCGCGATCGTAGCGCTCCGACCAGCGCTGGAATCCCGACTCCGCCTCCACCAGCTGCACGGTGATGCGCAGGCGGTCGGCGGCGCGGCGCAGCGTCCCCTCCAGCAGGGACTCCACCCGCAACCGCCCGGCGATGGTGCGCGCATCCTCGGTGCTCCCCTTGAACGCGAACGCCGACGTCCGCGCGACGACGCGCAGCCCCGGCACCTTGGCGAGGGCGTGGATCAACTCGTCGCTGATGCCATCACAGAGAAAGTCGTTCTCGGCGTGGCCGCTCACGTTCACGAACGGGAGCACCGCAATCGACGCTGCCGGCCGGCTGGCGGCGACGGTACGGCGCGTCCCACCCGCCTCCGGGGTCATCGCCTCGCGCAGCGCGCGCGAGAATTCCTGCACGGTCGCATACCGGTCACCCCGGTCGCGGGCGAGCGCCTTCGCGATCACCGCGTCAACGGCCCCGGGAATGCGGTCGCGCGCGTGGGTGGTGACGAGCGGTGCCGTGGACACCGTCTTGTGCACGATGATCGCGGCGGCGGTCTCGCCGGTGAATGGCGGCCTCCCCGCCAGCAGCTCGAACGTCACGCATCCCAGGCTGTACGTGTCGCTGCGACCGTCGATCTCGTGCTCCCCGAAGGCCTGCTCCGGACTCATGTACTCCGGCGTTCCGAGCCCCAGCCCGGCCTGCGTGAGGTGTTCGCTGTCGACCGCCTCGATGGCGCGCGCGATGCCGAAGTCGGCGACAACCGCGTGCCCCGCGGAGAAGAGGATGTTCTCGGGCTTGATGTCCCGGTGCACCACGTTGTGCTGGTGCGCGAAGCCCAGGGCGTCCGCCACCTCGTGCACGATGCGCAGCACCTCGTCGAGCGGGAGGACCGGCTCGCGACGCAGGCGCGCGCGCAGCGAGTCGCCATCGATGAACGGCGTGATGTAGAAGAGCGCCCCGTCGGCGTTCCCGGAGTCGTAGACCGGCAGGATGTTCGGGTGCTGCAGCCGCGCGGCGATCTCGATTTCCCGCATGAAGCGCTCGGATCCGAGCGAGGCCCCCACCTCCGGCCGGAGCAGCTTCACGGCCACCGGACGGCCGTGCTTCACGTCGAGCGCACGATAGACGTCCGCCATGCCCCCGCGGCCGATGAGGCCCTCGATGACGTACCGGTCGCCGAATGTCGCCTTGAAGCGCTCGACCTCCTCGCTCACGCCGTGCTTCCTCCAGGTGCGCGCCGGGCGAAACATACGGGGCGGTCCAGGGGCCTACCAGTCGAGCCGGAGCCACGCGTTAGGATCGGCGGTGGCGGCTCGGGCCAACGCTGGCAGGTCACCCCGTCGTCCAGCGCACCACGGCAGCGAGCGTGACGCTGCTCACCGCCACCCAGAGCACCACACCCTGCACGAGGGGACGGGCGCCAATGACCCGCAGCGTCTCACGCGACAGCCCGGCGCCGATCAGGAAGAGCGTGAGCACCAGCGCGACCCGTGCCGCGTGGGCGATGCCGTCGAAGGCGGCGGTGGCCGGCGTCGCCACGCTGCGGGCCAGCGCCGCCAGGACGAACGCGCCGATGAACCACGGAATCGTCAGGCGCGCGGCCCCGGGCGCCCCCGCATTCCGCCGGCGGGCCATGGCCGCGGCGACGATCGAGAACGGGATGATCCAGAGGGTGCGTGTGAGCTTCAGCACTGTCGCCTCCTCGAGCGCCCGCGGGCCGTAGTGAGACGCCGCGCCCACCACCGAGCTCGTGTCGTGGATCGCGATCGCCGACCACACCGCGAACTGGTGCTGGGAGAAGTGCAGGAGGTGACCGATGGGCGGAAAGACGTACAACGCCACCGCGTTCAGCACGAAGACGGTGGCCAGCGAAATACTCATCGCCTCGGTGCTGGCGCCGATGGCCGGTCCCACCGCGGCGATGGCGCTCCCGCCGCAGATGCTCGTCCCCGCGGTCAGCAACAGCGAGGTCTCCCAGTCGACCCGGAGCCAGCGGCCGAGCAGCAGGCCGAGGGTGATCGTGGTGACGATGCCGAAGGCCGTGAAGCCGATGCCCGTGGCGCCGGCGGAAAGCACCGTGCCGAGCGGAATGCCGAACCCGAGCCCGACGATGGCCGCCTGCAGGAGCCACTTCGCCGCGCGGGCGGTGACCCGGGGGGCCGGATTCCCGAGGATGAGTGCCAGCACCGCACCCGCGGCCAGCCCGATGGATGGCGTGGCCCACGGGGTCAGCGTGAAGGCGGCAGCGGCAACGAAGAGGGAGACGGAAAGGAGGCGGCGCATGCGGAGGCGGAGAACACGGGACGGTGCACGAACGGGGCGGTATGGAACGCCGCTCGGTGACAGCGCACCACGGGCTACAGGTTCCGCGCCGGCCGCGCCGCCTCCAGTGCCGCCGTCCGCGCCGACTCCGGCTCCGGCGTGAAGTCCTCGCCCGGGTTGATGAACAGGTCCGTCTCGATCCCGTACTGGCGGTCGTGCAGCTCCCGGTACCGGCCGCCTAACGCCATCAGCTCGGCGTGGTTCCCACGCTCCACGATCTCCCCGTGCTCCAGCACCAGGATCTGGTCGGCGCTCTCGATCGTCGACAGCCGGTGCGCAATCACGAACGTCGTCCGCCCGCGCCGCAGCGACCGCAGCCCGTCGCGGATCAGGGCCTCGCTCTCGCTGTCCAGGCTCGATGTCGCCTCGTCCAGGATCAGGACCCGCGGGTCGGCCAGGATCGCGCGGGCGATCGCCACCCGCTGGCGCTGCCCGCCGGAGAGCTTCACCCCGCGCTCCCCCACCAGCGTCTCGTAGGCATCCTCCCACTGCTCGATGAACTCGTCGGCGTGCGCGATCCGCGCCACCCGGTGCACCTCCTCGTCGGTCGCATCCGGCCGCGCAAAGGCGATGTTCTCGCGTACGGTCCCGTCGAAGAGGAAGTTGTCCTGCATCACCACGCCGAGGTGGGCGCGGTATTCCCGCAGGCGCATTGACGCCAGGTCCTTGCCGTCCACCAGGACGCGGCCGCTGCCGGGCCGGTGGAACGCCATCACCAGCCCGATCATCGTGCTCTTGCCGGCCCCGCTCGAGCCCACCAGTGCGGTGGTCGATCCCGGCGGCGCCCGGAACGAAACGTCGCGCAGCACCGGCACCCCTTCGTTGTACTCGAACGACACGTGATCGAAGGCGATCTCACCCTCGACGTCGGGGACCGGCAGGCGACTCGCGTCCGCCGCGTCCTCGGTCTCCATGTCGCGCAGTTCGCGGATGCGATCCAGTCCCGCAAAGGCCTCAGAGACCTGCGTGCCGATCGACGCAATCCCCACGAGCGGCGCCGCCACCATGCCGATGAAGAAGACGTACATCACGAAGTCGCCCGACGTCATCTGCTGGGTGGCAACCGCCCTCCCGCCAACGAGCGTCAGCAGCACGCCGATCGCACCGACGATGACCGTCGTAAACGTCCCGACGAGCGACGTCCCCGTGATCGTCTTCTTGATGTTGTTGAAGAGGCGCTCCACACCATCGGTGAAGATCCTCTCCTCGCGCTCCTCGGCCGTGTACACCTTCACGATGCGCACGCCACCCAGCGCCTCGCCGAGACGACCCGTGACCTCGGCGTTGATCACGCTCCGCTCCCGGAAGATCGGCCGGAGCCGCTTGAAGGCGATCGCCATCATGCCGCCGAACGCCGCGAGCATCACGATCGTGATCGTCGTCAGGCGCCAGTTGAGGTACAACAGGATGCCGATCGCGAGGCCGGCACTCACGAAGCCTCCGACGAGCTGCACGATCCCCGTCCCCACCAGGTTCCGGATGCCCTCGGCATCGGTCATGATCCGCGAGATCAGCACCCCCGACTTGGTGGAGTCGAAGTATGACGTAGGCAGCCGCATCACGTGGCGCTGTACCTCGATGCGCATGTCGGCGATTGCGCGCTGCGCCGCGATGCTGACGACCTGCGCCAGCGCGAACCCGGTCACCGCCTGGAACAGCGTCGCGGCGCCCATCGCCGCCGCGATCGGAATCAGGAGCTGCACCTGGCCGCCATTGAACACGCGATCGATGATGATCTTGGAGCTGCCCGGCAGCACCAGCCCCGCCACCCGGTTGACGAGCATCAACCCGAGGCCGATCGCGAGTGACCGCCGATGCGTCCACATCAGCGCGCGCGTCTCTCCCCACGCCCGGGACATGTTGACCGGCTTCTTCTGCTTCCTGCCGTTCCGCTGCGCGTCTGCCATACCGCTCCGATGGGGTAAACGTGACCGTGCAAGATATATCGGTGATCCCCGGGCGTGCATCGATCCGGCGCGCCGGCCCGGCGTCCGTCGCGACCCGACGCGAAACCACGGCCGTGGCCCCCGCGTAGGTTCTGGCAACACCGCACCTTCGGCGGAGGCCGTCACATGTGGGCTCTGATCCAGTCGCTCCTCACGAAGTGGGCGCTCGTGAAGGTCATTCTCAGGGCCCTCGCTTCGCTCGGGTGGCTCGTCCCCATCGCCTTCGTCCTCAAGGCAGTCGGCCTCCCGCTGCTCATCCTGATCGCCGTGCTGGGACTGCCGATCTTCATCGTGCTGGCCCTGCTCGGCCTTCCCTTCCTGCTTGTCTTCTTCGTCGGCGCCCTGCTCCTCGTGGGCATCTTCGTGCTGCTCTCGTTCGGCTTTGCGGCCCTCAAGATCGCGCTCCCCATCCTTATCGTGATCTGGATCGCCCGCTGGCTGATGGGCCGGAGCGGCGGCAAGGAAGAGGGCACCGACCCGGCGACACCGTAACGCGACCTTTCGGCGGCGTCACGCCGCGTGATGTCCGAGCGCCGCGACTCCCCGTCGCGGCGCTTCTTCGTGGCGCTTCTTCGTGGCGGGTCGCTCAGTCGCGGACGGAGAATCCCGCCGAGGTCAGCGCCACGAGCGCACGCTCCAGGTCGCCATCGCCAACCAGCAGATAGTCCGTGTCGAAGGTCGAGAGGGCGAACACCGGGATCCCCGCCTTCGCCAGCGGCCTCGACAGGCCCGCGACGACGCCGACCTCGTCGAAGGGGATCGGGCCGTCCACCCGCAGCGCGCGATAGCCGCGCTGCGCACGGACCTCTCCCGGTACGCGCGACTCCTCGCAAACCACGCTGGTCTCGTCAGGCGTTCGCGTGAAGGACAGGAGCGGCTCCGATTCCGCCGCCCACCACGGGAGCCCGCTCCCGGCGGCGAGGCGGCAGGCCGCATAACGATTCGGAAGCACCTCGAGCGATCGTGGCATCTGCAGGCTCCGGGTGAACGCCGGTCCCGCCAGCGACCGGCGGGTGCGCCAGCGACCGGCGGGTGCGCCGCGACAGGCGGAGGGCCCGACCCCTTGCGACTCAGGCTCCCCCACCATTCAACTTGCTCGTCCCCAAGCTCCTCACAATCCTCCGCCACTACAACCGGCAGCGGTTCGTGGCCGACCTGTCGGCGGGCGTCATCGTCGGCGTCGTCGACTTCACGCGCCTCGTCTCGCCGGCGCCCCGGATCGCGCTGCCCGTCGGCGGCGTCCCGGCCACCGGAGCAATCGCGCAGACCGCCACCAGGCGTCAGGCACGGGGGACGCACGACCGTGGCGGGCATGATCCACGCCGTCACGCGGCTCCTGATCACGCTGTTCTTCGGCCGGTGGGCGGCGCTCATTCCGATGGCGACCCTGGCGACGATCCTCGCCGTGGCGTCGTACCACATGAGCGAGCGGCGCCCCGTCGTCGTCGTGCGGCGCAGCCGGTCGGAACGTACGCTGGTGCTGCTGGCGGAACTGCGGGCCCGGACCGAGGCGGTCGTCGAACGCGTACCGCTCCTCGAGGAACTGGGCGCCGGTCAGAACTGTCTGACGCTCGGCGACGCCCTCGACCGCGCCGGGGAGCACATGGCGACACGCATTCCGGCGCCCAGCACCGCGCTCCCACCCGCGCGCCGAGCCGCTCAGCCTGGTGGCAGGCTCCGCCTGATGTCGCCGCGCCCGGCGGCGACCCCCATACCCACCGAGATCCCGAACGCGAGCGCGGTGCCGCCCCCGACGATGGGAAGGATGGCGACGAGCGGGGCGGCGAGAGCGGCAGCCCCGACCGCGGCGATGACAGGTGCGGCGGGATGATTCACCGCTTCCACATAGCGAAGGCGCTCGGTCACGAAGCGACGTGAACGGGAGTATCCGAACACGGCCGCCGCGGTGGACGCCGCAAGTCCCAGAATCAAGAACAGCATGGCACGGATCCTCGTTCGGTCATCGTAGAGTACAACTCACGGGTTACCGTACGCACGCACCGGGGATCGGTTTCGCGCCGGGCGCCACGCGGCCCCGGCCCTTCCCTCCCGGCCGCGCGGCGCCGAGCTTGCGCCGGTCCCCGAACGGAGCCGCATGCGAGCCGTCGTCATTCCTGCCTTTGGCGGACCGGATGTCATGGAGGTCCGCGACGTCGCGGCGCCCGTGCCCGCGGCGCACCAGGTCCTGGTCCGGGTTCGCGCATCGGCACTCAACCGCGCCGACCTCCTGCAGCGACTCGGCCGCTACCCGGCGCCTAACGACTCCCCGCCGGACATTCCCGGCATCGAGTTCGCCGGTGAGGTGGCGGCGACCGGCGCCGCGGCACAACGCTGGAGCGCGGGAGACCGGGTCTTCGCCATTACCGGCGGCGGGGCGCAGGCGGAGTTTGCGGTGGCGCACGAGGACACCCTGATGCGTGTCCCCGATGCCCTCGACTGGCCCGCGGCCGCCGCCGTCCCGGAGGCATTCATCACCGCCTACGACGCGCTCGTCACGCAGGCCACGCTGCGCGCGGGCGAGACGGTGCTCGTGCACGCCGCCGGCAGCGGCGTCGGGCTCGCCTCGTTGCAGGTCGCGCGCGCCTGGGATGCCATTCCATATGGCACGTCGCGGACCGCGGCGAAGCTCGAGCGGGCCAGCGCGTACGGCATGGAGGACGGCGTTGTGCCCGGCGAGGCGCTCCAGGCCCTGGCACCCGCCGTCGCGCGGTGGACGGACAATCGCGGCGTCGACGTGATCATGGACCTCGTCGGAGGGCCGTACATGCAGGCCGGCCTCGAGCTGCTCGCACCGCGGGGGAGGATGATGCTCGTGGGGACCATGGCCGGGTCGCAGTCGTCGATCGACCTCCGCCGAATGCTCGGCCGACGCCTCACCGTGCGCGGCACCGTGTTGCGGGCCCGCTCCCTCGACGAGAAGATCGCCGTCGCGCACGCGTTCGAGCGCGACGTCGTTCCGCTGCTGGCGGCCGGGACCATGCGCCCCACCGTCGACTCCATCTTCGCGCTGGCGCAGATCGCCGACGCACACCGGCGGATGGAGTCCAACGAGACGTTCGGGAAGGTCGTCGTCCTGGTCTCGTAGCAGGTGCGGATCTCGCCGGGCGCCGGGCATCGCATTCCCGGCTTCGGGCAGGGGCCCGGCCGAGAGCGTGCGAGCCCCCGCGCCGTGGCGCTTCGCGCCTGAGCATGGCGGCGCTCGACGGGATCATATGCAGCCTCGCCGTGCGTTAGTCCTTGGAAAAGTGACTGTTGCGCACCCATGGCCGTCTATTTATGCATTCACCGTGCATATTATGTCAGCCTCCCCGCGTGCCCAGCCCGGGACCCAGCGTCCCCGCCGCCTGCACCTCAGCGCCACGCACATCGTGCGCCCGGCGCTGGACGGTGACGTCGACGACATCCTCGCCCTCATCGAGCCGCACGCCGCCGTCGGTGCCATGCTCCCGCGCTCGCGCGAGCAGGTGGTCGCCGACCTGCCGGCGTACGTCGTGGTTACCGATGACCGCGATCGGGTGCAGGCCTGCGCCGCGCTCTACGAGTATTCGCCCAATCTCGCGGAGGTCGGATCGGTCGCGGTGGCCAGCGACGTCCGCGGACGAGGACTCGGCTCGCTCGCGGTGCGCGGCGTCGAGGCCCTCGCGCGGCAGCGCGGCATCGAGGAGCTCTTCGCGCTCACCCGCTCCGAGGGCTTCTTCGAGTCGCTCGGCTACGCGCCGACCTCGGTCGCCCGCTACCCCGAGAAGCTCGCACGCTACGACGAGCTGCGCGCGCGCGGCGTCGAGATCGTTCCCAAAGCCTGCTACTGCCTCGAGACCGGCGCGCGATAGGCGGCGCTGTCCTGAGGCGCACGACGCGTCTGCTTCCTTACCGGCGTCGCCACGATCGCAATCCGGTCGCCGGACGGGGACACTGCCAGACGCGTGATCCCGGTGAGTCCCGACGCGGCGAGGTCACCGACGGCGACCCAGGCCCCGCCCCGCTTCGGGTTGAACATGCGCAGCGTGCTCCCCTGACCCGCGATCACCTGCCCATCCGGCGTCCAGTCGTAGTCTTCCACGCCGCGCGGCATGCGGACGAGGCGCTGCATCCGTTTGGTCGCCGGATCGAGCAGCTCGAGCCACCACTCCTCTCGGCTCAGCTTGTGCACGAAGCTCACCCGCCGGCTGCCGGGAACGCGGTGCAGTGAACGGCCGACGTCGGTGGTGACGGGCTCGGCCCGGCCGGTGCGCGTATCAGCGACCTGCAGCGAGTTTGGCGAGCCAAGCACGAACAGGACCAGCGTGACCGAGTCCGCCCAGGCGTGGTAACCCACCGGCTTCACGTCGGAGAGGATCACGCCGGGCGCGCCGCCGTCGAGCGGAAAGCGCCACAGGCGCTGCGCCGAGTCGCGCTCGACGCGTATCACCGAGATCGCCGTCCCGTCAGGCGTGACCGTCGGTGAGTACTCGCTCTCGGGATCCGTCGCGGTGAAGGGCGTCGCGATGCCGCTGGCGGCATCGATGCGCCAGATATCGGCCTCTTCGCCGGTCCGCACCGTGGTGAAGTACAGCGTGCGCCCATCCGGCGACCACGACGGCTGGTTGTCGTAGCCGTCGTGTGACGTGAGGTTGCGCGCCGGGCCAACGGTGATGCGCCCGCTCGCGCTCGCCAGGGGTGCCAGCCAGATGTCAGACGGCGGTGCCTGCGCCGCAAGCGCGGGAAAGGCGGCGAAGCCGAGGCCGATGGCGAGTAGTGCGGCGGTGGCGCCAGCGTGGCTTCGGGCGGCAGGCAGCGGTGAGCGGCGTGGCATCGGCGATGGCGGGCGCGGGTTGGCACGGGCGGCGGGAGACGCCGCAAGTTGGTGCAGCCGGCGGGATGGCGGAAGGCGCCCGCCTTGTGCATGTCGGCGTGCGAATCCACTTTCTGCGCTCTCCGCCCGCCTCCCACCGCCGAGGGTCGCCATGCTCGGGCTCATGATGGACACGCCGCTGTCGATCCCGTTCCTGCTTCGGCGATCGCGTGCGCTGTACTCGCACCAGCAAATCGCGTGGCGCGCCCCGGACCGCACCGTCCGGCGCTACACGTACGGCGACTGCTACCGCCGCGTGGGACAGCTGATCCGCGCGCTGCGGCGGCTCGGCGTCGGCGAGGGCGACCGCGTCGCGACGCTCGGCTGGAACCACGGCCGGCACCTCGAGGCGTACTACGGCGTGCCCTCCATGGGCGCGGTGCTGCACACGCTCAACCTGCGCCTCCACCCCAGCGACATCGCGTACATCGTCAACCATGCCGACGATGCCGTGGTGCTCGTCGACGACGTGCTGCTGCCCCTCTGGGAGAAGGTCGCGCCGCAGGTGCACGTGCGCCACGTGATCGTCATGGCCGACGCCCCGGCGGCCGGGGGACGGCTCGATTACGAGACACTGCTGGCGGCCGAGGACGACGCCCCCTTCCCGTTCGAGGACATCGATGAGCGCCTCGCCGGGGTGATGTGCTACACGTCGGGGACCACCGGCCGGCCCAAGGGTGTCCTGTACTCGCACCGGGCCCTCGTGCTCCACACGTTAGGCATCGGCCAGGCCGACGTCATCCCGACGACCGACCACGACACCACCCTGGCGGTGGTGCCGATGTTCCACGCCAATGCCTGGGGCCTGCCGTTCGCGGCCGCGGTCACCGGCGCCAACCAGGTGCACCCCGGGCCGTTTCTCGACCCGCACTCCCTCCTCGAGCTGCTGGCGCAGGAGCGCGTCACCATCACCGCCGGCGTGCCCACCATCTGGCTCGGCATCCTGCAGGCACTCGACGCCGAGCCGACGCGCTACGACCTGTCCGCCCTCCGCCTGCTGACGTGTGGCGGCGCGGCGGTGCCGGAGGCGATGATCCGCGGGTTCCAGGAGCGGCACGGGCTGTTCGTCCTGCAGGGCTGGGGCATGACCGAGACCACCCCCGTCGGCTCGATCGGCCGCCTGACGAGCGCCTTCGACGACGCCGACGAGGACACCCGGATCCGGTATCGCGCCAAGCAGGGGCTCCCGCTCTCGCTGGTGGAGGTCCGCGCGCGTAACGAGCAGGGGATCGTCCCCTGGGACGGCCGGTCGGTCGGCGAGCTCGAGGTGCGCGGTCCGTGGGTGGCGTCGGCGTACTACAAGCCGGAGGATCCGGTCTCCACGTTCACCGACGACGGCTGGTTCCGCACCGGCGACGTCGTGACCATCGATGCCCGCGGGTACATCACGATCCAGGATCGCGCCAAGGACCTCATCAAGTCCGGCGGGGAGTGGATCAGCTCCGTGGCGCTGGAGAACGCGCTGATGGGCCACCCCGATGTCGCCGAGGCGGCGGTGATCGCGGTGCCCGACGCAAAATGGGACGAGCGCCCGCTCGCCGTGGTGGCCTTCAAGCCGGGTCGTTCGGCAACGGTGCAGGCCATGAAGGACTTCCTGGCGCCCGGCTTCGCGGCCTGGTGGATTCCCGACGACATCGTGGCGGTGCCGGCCATCCCCAAGACCGGCGCCGGGAAGTTCCTGAAGACCGCGCTGCGCGAGCAGTACCGCACGCACTACGGCGTGCTCGACGCCTCCGCGCGGGGAGCGGCAACGGCAGCGTCCTGACCCACCGCCGGCCCCGTCCGCGCCTAACGCTGCAGGTGCAGGTTGAACGCGCCGGTCCCCAGGGTGCGCATCAGGCCCAGCCAGAGCGGGAGCCACATCTCCATGCCGCGTGCCGACTGGATCGGCCCGAGGTCGATCACCGTGCGCCACCCGAACCAGTCGCGCAGGTGCGCGGCGATGGTGGCCTTCGCCGCCTCGTCGTTGCCGCACAGCAGGAGGTCGTGGTCCCCGCCGAGCTGCGCGGGGTTCACCATGACCTTGCAGCTCATCGTGTTCAGCGCCTTCACGACCTTGACCGCCGGCAGGGCCCGCTGGATCTGCTCGCCGAGCGAGTCGGTGTTGCACACCGAGAGCGTGGGCGGCATGCCGTGCGAGAAGTCGAGCGGATTCGCGACGTCGACAAGGATCTTCCCGGCCATGGCGTCCGCGCCGGCGGCCGCCAGCGCGGCGAGCGAACCGGTGCCCGACGTACAGTTGAACAGCAGCTCACCGAAGGACGCCGCATCGGAAAACGTCCCGGCCGACGCGCCTGCTCCCGCCTCCTGCGCCCAGGCCAGCGCGCCTTCGTGTTGCGCGGTGCGCGATCCGAGTCGGACGTGGTGTCCACGCGCGACCAGCGCGCCGCCGATCGTCCTGCCGACCTGTCCCGTGCCCAGAATGCCGATCTGCATCGCGGTGTCCCCAAGAGGCGGCCAGTCGTCGTGCGACCTCACCGGTGCGGTGCGGCCGGGAGCCCGGCACCGAGTGCCAGCGCCAGCCGTTCCGCCTGTCGTTCGTTCAGGGTAATGATGATGGCGGCGAGGTTGTTCGACGTCACCAGGAGCGCGGGCTCCTTCCACGCCACCGTCTGGCCGCGCGGCGACACCGTCGCGCTGTCGAGGGCATCGGTGTCGCGTGCCCGCGCCGCGGCGTCCGGATAAAGGAACACCTGGATCTCCGAGCGCGCCGTCGAGTAGACGATGCCCGGGACATGCATGAAGTCATGGCGCACCGGCGCGTCGCCACGTTTCACGTCGATGCCCGCGCGCGAGATGCGTTCCTCCACGCTGCACGCCCGCCACGCCCCCTCCATCGGGCACGCGCCGCCGGACGTGGCCGTCGACGTCGTGGCGGAGTCGGTGTCCGCCGCGGCCGGCGCCGAGGCCACAGGTGGTGCGACGCTCGCCGAGTCGACGGCACGCGCGGTCCCGCCGCCTCCGCAACCGGCGAGGATCAGCGCAACGAGAGCGACCCGGTGCACCGGTCGCGGCACGGCTCCGCACCGGTGGACAGGCCGCGATGTCGCTGCGACGTCTGACGACCGCATTGCCCGGGGCATCATGTCACCCAATCTACACGCCGCCGAACCACTCATATCCGCGGTCGCTCCAGTAGCCGCCATTCCGTTCCGGAAGGAAGACGATCCTGGTGAGGTACTTCGTGTTCTTGTAGCCCAGCTTCACCGGGGAGTGGACGCGTGCCGGCGCGCCGTGTCCGGGGCCGAGGAACCGGCCGTCGAGGCCGTACGCGACGAGCGTCTGGGGATGCATCGCACTGTCGATGTCCCACGACTCGTGATAGTCGCTGTCGAACGACTGGAAGTCGACGTACTGCGCGTCGGGCGTGACGCCGGCCCGCCGCGCGATCTCGCTCAGGCGCACGCCCGTCCACTCGGCGCGCGCGAGCCATCCCTCGACGCAATAGTGGTTGACGCGCTGGCTGATGGACGGAAGCCCCGAGAGCTCCTCGAGCGAAAGCGAGAGCGGGGTCCTGACGGCGCCCGACACCTCGAGTCGCCACGTGCCGCGCACCGACGCGTCCCACATCGGCATGGCGTCGGAGACGTAGTACCTCGGGAATGCGTCGCCGGCCAGCGGGTGCCCCGGCCGTGCGTGGTCCAGGTGGCCGTCGCGCACGAGCCAGCGCTCCACCGATTCGTTGCGTCGCTCCGCCCACCGCAGCAGCCGCTGCGCCGAGCGCGGCCCCATGGAGTTGCAGGCATCGAGCAGCGCCGCTGTACCGGCCGCGCCGATGAGCCCGAGAAAACGCCGGCGCTCGAGCGTCATCGACCGTCCTCCGCGGGCTCCGTCGGGTCCCGCTTCCAGTAGAGCGGACGCGCGTTGCGCGCCTCGGGCGAGCGCGCCTCGTTGTAGCCGCCGGTGGTGATCGCGCGCAGCGACCACGGATCCACGGCAAAGACCATGAAGATGTGCGCCACCGACGCGACGACAAGCGTCAGCATGACGAGGAAGTGCCAGTAGCGCGCCCAGACGTAGCCGCCCAGCAGGTTCGTAAGCCAGGAGAGTTGCACCGGCTTCCAGATGGCAAGTCCGGTGACGACGGCGGTGAGGCCGAGCCAGGGGAGAAGGAAGTAGACGCCTTTCTGCAGGGCGTTGTGCTTCCCCTGGTGCGGGTGCGTCGGCCGCACGAACAGGTAGAACCTCACCATCTCCCAGGCGTCGCGCAGGTCGCCGCGCCGGGGCACGAGGTCGCGCCACTCACCGTGCAGGTAGATGAACGACAGGTAGACGAAGCCGTTGAGGAACAGCACCCACATCATGGCAAAGTGCCAGTTGCGCGCACCGCCGAGCCATCCGCCGAACGTGAGGTTCGCGGGAATCGCCCGGCCGGCGAAGGGATAGCAGCAGAAGGTGTCGCCGCGCGCCGCGAAGGCCGGATACGCGTTGAAGATCCGGAGCCCACTCCCAACCATGATCGTAAGCGCCAGGGCGTTGACCCAGTGGGTCACGCGGACGACCCAGTGATGCCGCACCACGCCATCGGCGACGGCCGTCGGCTCGCTCGCCGGACCGCGAGCGGGGGACGCTGCGGGTTCCACGAGGAGGTCGCTCGCGTCAGGCAGGGTATCGCTCACCCGCCGTGCGTCCTCGGGCACGCGCTGGTGCGCCGGTTCGGGAGTGTGCACGCCGATGTCCACCAGTCCGTTGATCGGATAACGATCGTACCACGCCATCACCGGCGGAAGGACGTGCCGCTATGTGATTCGGTCGAACGTCCGGAATTCGACCGCCACGACCTTGACCCGCGGCGCGTCGCACCAGCCTGCGTCTCGCGTGCCCGAATCCGGAGGGCGGTCATCGGGTTCCCCCGCGCTCGGTCTACCGCGCGCGCGCGGAGGGAATTTCATTACCCGAACCGGCCGCGCGTCACGCACCGCCCCTCGAGCCACGGAGCGACCTCATGGTTTCCGACGAGATCGACTACAAGCTGATCGGCGATGACCTCCAGGGTGTCATCATCACGCTGGACCCCGAGGAAGCCGTGGTGGCCGAGGCCGGCGCCATGATGTACATGCAGGACGGCATTCGCCTCGTCACGTCGCTCGACCAGACAGGACGCGGCCAGAGCCGTTTTGTGGAACGCCTGTTCCAGGCGGGCAAGCGCGTGCTCACCGGTGACTCGTTCTTCGTGACGATCTTCGTCAACGAGGCGACGAAGCGGCGCGATGTCGCCTTCGCCTCGCCCTTTCCCGGCAAGATCCAGCCGATCGACCTCAAGGACTGGGGCGGCACGCTCATCGCCCAGAAGGATGCCTTTCTCTGCGGCGCGCGCGGCATCGACGTCTCGATCGCCTTCTCGAAGCGCATCGGCGCCGGCTTCTTCGGCGGCGAGGGCTTCATCCTGCAGAAGTTGAGCGGCGACGGATTGGTCTTCCTCCACGCGTCGGGAACGCTTCAGGAGCTGTCGCTTGCGCCCGGCGAGGTCCTGCGCGTCGACACCGGCTGCCTCGTCGCCCTGCAGCCGTCGGTGACGTACGACATCGAGATGGTGCCCGGAGTGAAGACCGCGCTCTTCGGCGGCGAGGGGCTCTTCTTCGCGCGGCTCACCGGACCGGGTCGGGTCATCCTGCAGACCCTGCCCTTCTCACGGCTCGCCGACCGCATCATCGCCGCCGCGCCACGGATTGGCGGGCAGCGCCAGGGCGAGGGGAGCGTGCTCGGCGCGCTGGGCGGCCTGCTGGACGGGGATCGTTAGGCGGCCGGGACCACGGAGCGCAGCATGGGCATCGCGTCGATCAACCCCGCCACCGGCGAAACGCTGGCCACCTTCGAGTCCCTCGCCGACGGCCAGGTGGAGCAGCGCCTGGCGCGGGCCGCTGACGCCGCCGTCGCCTGGCGCGCCGTCGCGGTGGCCGGGCGAGCCCGCGTCCTGTCGGCGGCGGCGGACATCCTCGAGCGGGAGCGGGCCGGATTCGGGCGGCTCATGACGCTGGAGATGGGCAAGACCCTCCGCTCGGCCACCGACGAAGCGGCCAAGTGCGCCCTCGCCTGTCGCTACTACGCGGAGAACGCCGCGCGATTCGTCGCTCCGGAGACCGTGCTGCGCGACGCCGGCACGTACGGCGAGGTCCAGTTCCGTCCGCTCGGAGTCGTGCTCGCCGTGATGCCCTGGAATTTCCCCTTCTGGCAGGTCATCCGCTTTGCGGCACCGGCACTCGCTGCCGGCAACGTGGGGCTGCTCAAGCACGCGTCCAACGTGCCGCAGTGCGCGTTGGCGCTGGAGGACCTCTTCCGGCGTGCCGGGGCGCCCGACGGGGTCTTCCAGGCCCTGCTCATCGGCGCCGACAGGGTCGAGGCCCTCATCGGCGACCCGCGGGTGAGTGCGGTGACGCTGACCGGCAGCGAGCCGGCCGGGCGAGCCGTCGGAGCAGCGGCGGGACGCCACCTCAAGAAGTCGGTGCTCGAGCTGGGCGGCAGCGACCCGTTCATCGTGCTCAACTCGGCCGACGTCGCGCGCGCGGCGCAGGTGGCGGTGACCGCCCGGGTCATCAACAACGGGCAGTCGTGCATCGCCGCCAAGCGATTCATCATCGCCGACGCCGTGGCCGACGCCTTCGAGAAGCACTTTGTCGACGGCATGCGCGCGCTCCGCATCGGCGACCCGATGGCGACGGACACCGACGTCGGTCCGCTGGCCACGCGTGCCATCCGCGACGAGCTCGACGCGCAGGTGCGGGAAACTGTCTCGCGCGGCGCACGGGTGTGTCTCGGCGGGCATTCCATCGATGGTTCCGGCAATTACTACGAGCCCACCGTCCTCGACGACATCCCTCCGGGATCGCCGGCCGCCGAGCAGGAGCTGTTCGGGCCCGTCGCCTCGCTGTTCCGCGTGCGGGACATCGACGAGGCCATCGCCGTGGCGAACGACTCCGCGTTCGGCCTCGGGGCGAGCGTGTGGACGAACGACCCGGCAGAGGTCGATCGTTGCGCCGCCGACGTCCAGACCGGTTCCATCTTCGTCAATGCCCTGGTGGCGTCCGACCCGCGCTTTCCATTCGGCGGCGTGAAGGCGTCGGGCTACGGCCGCGAACTCGGACCGTGGGGGCTGCGGGAGTTCGTGAACATCAAGACCGTGCGCATGTGGGGAGGGCCGGCGGAGCACAGGTAGCACCGCACGCGCCGGCGACGGGATCGGCCGGGGCGACTCGCAGTGGCCGCCGTACCCTCGTCAGGCGCCGGAGCCGA
The DNA here is from genome assembly GCA_963761075.1 of uncultured Gemmatimonadaceae bacterium. Lineage (GTDB taxonomy): Bacteria > Gemmatimonadota > Gemmatimonadetes > Gemmatimonadales > Gemmatimonadaceae > CAVXFN01. Next base: position 1,836,300 of record CAVXFN010000004.1, on the reverse strand, counting down.
CGCCGAACATGCGGCCCCACCAGCTTCCACCGAGCCGGGCACGGCGCGTCATCTCCGTCACGACCTCACGCCAGGCCGATTGCATCGAGGGCGCATCCGCGAACCGGCGGTTCAGGTCCGGCGAGAGTCCGCGGCGCAGGAACTCCGCCACCGGCTCGGCGAATCGCGTCGCCCGGAACTGACCGGCGAGTTGCTGCGCCAGGATCGAGCGCGCGTCGTCGCCGGTGAATGGCGGCTCTCCCGTCAGCACGAAGGCGACGATTCCGGCGACCGCGAAGCAGTCGACCGGCGGTCCCTGCGGCTCTCCCAGCAGCTGCTCCGGTGCGGCGAAGGCCGGGGTCCCGGTGGCTCCGGCCGGCTCTTCCTCACTCTTGGCGATGCCGAAGTCGGTGATGCGCCACCGGCGGTACCTGTCGATCAGGATGTTCTCCGGCTTCAGGTCGCGGTGCACGATGCCGTTGCCGTGCGCTGCCGACAGGGCGTCGAGAATCGCGTCGATCTGGACGGCGACGTCGTCGAAGGGGCGCGGACCGGCACGCGCCACCAGGTTCGCGATCGACCCGCCCTCGGCGAGCTCCATCGTGTACCACGAGACCTCGCCCCGGCTGTCCCAGTCGAAGATGGGGATGATGGCGGGATGGGCGAGCTGCGCGGCGAGCCGCGCCTCGCGCCGGAAGCGCGCCACCGCCGCCTCGTCCTCGGCCACGGCCGGGTGCAGCATCTTGAGTGCCACGTCGCGCTCGAGCGACAGGTCGCGGACGCGCCACACGCTGCCGAACGTGCCGCGTCCGAGGAAGCCGAGCACGTCGTAGTCGTCGCCGGTCGCCCAGCGCAGGCGCGCCTCGTCGGTCGCCGCGGTACCCGGCATGGTGCGCTCCACGTACACGCGGCGGGTCCCGGCCGAGCGCTCGAGCGAGCGCAGCAGCGACGACACGGACGAGTGCCGCTTCCCGGGATCGGGTTGCAGCGCGCGATCGAGTTCGACCGCGAGTCCGTGCGGGCAGTCGGGGCGCACCAGTTGCACCGGGGGAACGTTGACGCTCGGCGGCAGTTCTCCGGTGAGCGCGAAGAAGCAGGCCGCGCCGAGCTGCCACTGGTCCGACGCGAACGTCGGCGTCCACCCGGTGGCACTCCATTCCGGCGGCCACGGCGTCCAGCGCGGATCGGGCGTGACGCCGGACGGCACGTCTTCGGTGGGCAACGCCCATTGCCAGCCGAGGATCCAGATGCGCCCGGCGGGCGCCGCCCAGATCGACTCCGGCGAGATGCCGCCATGCGACATGCCGGTGTCGTGCAGCGACGCCAGCGTGGATCCGGCGGCGCGCAGCACGCGCAGCGTCGTCGGCACGTCCTCCGCGCCCGTGCGGCGCACCCGCGACCCGATGGTCTCCGCCGAGATCCAGCGGCGCAGGTATCCGGGGCCGCGCCGGCTGTCCTTGTGCAGCGGCCAGTAGTGATACGTCGTCGGGATCGACGGATGGTTCCGGTGCGCGAGGTGCCGCGCCTCCGACGCCAGCCAGTTCGTGTGCAGCGGATCGGGCACGCTGACGAGCGAAAGCGATCGACCGAGCGCGTCGATCACTTCCTGGAAGTGGCGATACTCATGCAGGACCCCCTCGCTTCCCCACCGCCACTCGACGGGCAGTTGCCACCCCGCCAGGTGCGCCGGGAGTTCGTGGGTGACCTGGTTGGGCGGGCCGCCGCGAGCGGCTGGCGGATGGCGCGAACGCCGTCGAATGGGGTGACTGCCATGGCTGAAAGCTGGTCTCAGTCGGGAACGGCGGCCAGCGTCACCCGCATTTCGGTTCCGGCGCCGGGGGTGCTGGTGACGAGCATCTCCCCGCCCCACGCCGCGACGAGCCCTCGGCTGATGGCCAGCCCGAGTCCCGAGCCGCTGGTCCGCGTCGAGAAATGCGGCTCGAAGATCCGGGCCAGGTTCTCCTCGGGAATGCCGTCGCCATCGTCGGAAACGACGATGTCCACGTGCGCCTCGAGCAGGCGCACCATGACTTGGACGTGCCGGGCGTGCGCCTGTCGCGCGTTCTCGAGCAGGTTGAGCATGACCTCCCGCAACTCGGGTTCGGTCGCGATCGCGAGCACTGACTCGTCGACACCGTCGACGCTCCAGTCGACCTCGCTCTCCCCGATCCGCTCGAGCTCCACCACATCGCGCACCACGGCGGCGACGTCGACGCGCGCGGAGGGAAGACGTTCGGACGCGACGACGCCGTACCGGCTGAAGGCGCGCGCGATCTCGTCCAGCCTGTCGATCTCCTCGAGGATGCGCGAGACGTTCTGCTCGAAGACGCGATCGAAGTCTACCCGCGGGTCAAGGCGCGAGCGCTGCAGGTGTTGCACGCCGAGGCGGATGGGCGTGAGTGGGTTCTTGATTTCATGGGCGACCTGCCGCGCCATCTCGCCCCAGGCGAGGACGCGCTGGGCCCGCGCCAGGTCGGTGACATCGTCGAGCGTGAGCACCGCGCCGCCGGCCCCGCGCACCAGGCGGGTCAGGCTGCCATGCAGCTGCCGTCCCTTCCACGTGAGGTCGAAGCCCTCCTCATCGACGCCGTTCGAGAGGAACCGGAGCGTCCGCTCGTGCAGCGCCGAGGCGCCGGCATCCGCCAGCGAGCTCCCCGGCGGGATGGGGCTCCCGAGCATTGCCTCGGCGGTCGGGTTGGCGACCATCACGCCACCATGCCTGTCGATCGCCAGGACGCCGCTGGCGACGTTTCGGAGGACGCTGTCCGTCCGCCGCTGCGCCTCCTCGAGCGCCGCCCGGCTGGCGGTGAGGTCCGCGTTCATGCGCTCGAACGCCGAGAAGACGGGAACGAACTCCACCGCCGGCGGCGTCTCCAGCTGCGACAGCGCCTCGCCGCGTGCGATGCGCAACGCAGCCCGGCGGAGAGCTCCGACCGGACGCTCCAGTTCGCGCGCGGCGACCCCGCTGAGCCAGAGCGCCGCCAGCGCACCGAGGGACGTGAAGAACGCGACGAGGATACCGATGTCTCGGCGCTGGCGATCGAGTGCACGTTCGTTCGTCCGGGCTGGCGCCGCGAGCACCGCACGAGATCCGTTGTCCATCGCCACCGCGCGGTAGCCGATGATCATGGATGAGCCGCCCACGATCGGGCGCCATGTCGCCGACACCTCGCTCTCGATGCCGAGGCTGATGGCGACCGCGCGCGGGAGGTACCAGCCCAGGGGCGAGAGGGTCCCATACAGCGGATCGCTCGTCGCCAGCAGGCGTCCGCCCCGGTACTCGAACAACGGGGTGTCGAACCGGTCGCCCGTCTCGTCGAGGTGGTCGACGCCTCCCGGCGTGGTGATGGCGCGCAGCGTCTCCTGCACCAGAAGCACGCGCGAGTCGCGGTCCGTCGTGAGCAGGCGGCGATACGACCAGAACGCGAAGATGCCCGCCGGGATGACGAAGAAGGCGAACAGCGTGAGGCTGAGCCGCGCGCGATAGCTCCCCGCCCAACGCCGCACCCGGTATCGCGCCCAGCGCGCCAGCCCGCCGCCGGCGGCGGCCACGAGCGTCCAGAGCGCGCTCAGGATCACGAGGTCGAGCAGGACGATGAGCGCCCCACGCGGGAGCAGCGCGTCAATGCTGCGAAGGTCGACCTCCACGTGCACGCGCGAGCCGTCCGTTGTGCCCGGGACGCGCCAGTCGCCGTGCAGCTCGTTCGCCTTCCGCACCCAGTGTGGCTGGTCGGTTTCCGGCGTCGGCGCCGCGAGCGTCGTCAGCGCAACGTCGTATGGCGGTTCTGTGTTCGCCGGCGGCGCCAGGCCGATGAGCTGGGTGAAGGGATCCTCGGGAATCAGCAGCGTCTGCGGCGCCACCACGACCGACGTTACGCCGCCGCCGTCGTGAGGCACGGCGGCGAGGGTGAGGGCGCCCTGCGGTGATTCCTGCGTTCGCGAGACCGGTCGTCCGCTGGCCCGGGCGGAGTCGACGAGGTCGCGCACCTCATCGGGGCGACGTCCGAAGTCCGCGATCACGAGCTGCGCCGACGGCGCGGACTCCCCGGGCTGCCAACTCTCCAGCTCGACGGGATGCCCTGCCGCGGCGAGCGGGGAACGCACGTACGTCGACAACAGCTCTTCCCGGCTGAGCGGCTGCGGTTCCGACTGCAGCTCGGCCACGAACCTCTCGATCAGCTCCACGCTCGGCGCATCGGGAGCGGCAAGGCGCGAAACGTCCAGTTGCGCGAGGTCCACGCGGCGACGGGAAACCTCGCCCCACACGAGCGTCACCGCGCCGCAGGCCGCCACGATACCGACGCTCAAGAGGAGGCGCCGCGAAGGGCGCGCGAGCGCGAGGGCGCCCATCGCGGCGATCCAGAGCGCGGTATACCAGTCCGGCCACCCTCCCGGCGCGAGCCACAGCACGGGGGCCAGCACCGAGGCGAGCGCCGCCACGGCCGGCGCAACCACGGGCGCCATGCCGCGCGACCCGCCCAGTGCGAGGCGGCCGGCGCTGGCGCCTGCCAGCAGCAGCGCTGACGCCGCCAGAAAGAGTGCCACCTGCCAGGAGAGCCAGAGCGTGACGCCGGCGCCGCGCGCAGGGAGGGCGATGCCGCGTGATAGGTCCCGCAACAGGAAGGGTCCCAGCGCGGCAATCACGAGTACGGCCAGCAAGCCCGGCCAGCGCGAGCGCAGCCGCATCCGGGAGCGGCCCAGCGCGAAAAAGCCCAGCAGCGCGATTCCGCTGGTGGCCGCGAGCGCCGCCAGGCTGCCGGTGAACGGCCCGCCCAGAGCGGCGTAATAGACGCTCGGATCGAAGAGGACCGACGCGTTCGAGTACGCGTTGAAGGGAATGATCGCGACGAGCACGACCGCCACGACGAGCGCGAGCAGTCGCTGGGTCACGGAAGCCGGGCGGCGCCACGCGACGCCGGTCAGGAAGATCACCGCGATCGCAAGGCCGGCGGCGCCCACGAGGCGGGCATGTTCAACGAGGTGCGCGCGCGCCTCGCCCGCGGAGTACAGGATCGGGCGGACGGTCGCGATGACGCGCGTACCCGCATCGAGTACAGTCCACGTGGCGTCCCGCGGCCGCGGTCCGCCGAATTCGAAGCCGCGCAGTTCCTCGCCACGTGGCGTCGCCGCGTCCAGCGTCGATGCCAGGCGGTCGGCCGGCGGTGACGCATGCAGCAGCGATGCCGCCACCACGCGCCGCGCCTGTGAGTAGCGCGTCACGTACAGCATGACGTAGAACCCGTTCGCGACAACTCCCGTGGAGTCGGTCAACGAGTCCACCGGCAGTCGCAAGGTGCCGGCCCAGGCAAACGGGACGGCGTCGTCGAAGAGCATCACGCCGCGGTACCCGGGCGGGTCTGCGCCCATGGCGCTCTCCAGTGAGCCGAACGCGGCGCCAGCGTCGGCGGGCGCCCGGAGCGCAGTGGCGGCCAGGTCCCCGAGGATCACGGTCTCGTCCTCGACAGCCCTCCGGAGCCCGGCGATTCCCTCCGCCGACATCTGGCGCGAGTAGGAGTCCCAACTCGTCGCCACTAGCGTAAGACGCCGCTGGTAGAGGCCGGCGCCAAGCAGGGTGATCGCGAGTGCGGCAACGCCGAGCACCCCCCCTCTCCCGGCCCGCGACAGCGGCAGTCCCGCGAGGGCAACGACCGTGGCAAGCGATGCGGCGGCGAGATATGGTACGGTCGTTGCACGCAGCCAGAACGCCAGGCCAATCAGCGCCCCGGCGACGACCGCGAGCCACCACCGCGAGACGCGCTCGCGCTGCCCAGCCCTCAGCAGATCTCGAATCACTTCCTCCGTGACGTCAGCATCCGGCTCCGCTCAGCCACGTCGGCTGAAGGAAATGCTCCCCGGCGACGTGGAAGCCGCCCTGCGCGCTGATCCCCGCCTTCTCGTCCCCGTCGGCACGTGCGAACAGCACGGCCCGCACCTGCCACTCGGCTGCAACACGATCATGGTCGAGCGCCTCGCCGACGACCTCTCCGCCGACACTGGAATCATACGCGCCCCGACCGTCGAATACGGCGTCAACGCCACCACGGAACGCCTCGCCATGGGCAACGCCAGCGTCCGCCGGAAGACGCTGCTGCGCATGCTTCACGACCTCATCGACTCGTGGGAAGCCGGCGGGGTCGCCGAATTCGTGCTGTTGACCGCACACGGCTACGAGCCGCACCAGGAGGCCCTGGCGACGGTATTTACCAGGGGGGCGCGGGTGCGCGTCGTGGACATCTTCTCGGTCCCAGTCGATGACCTGATCGAATCCGGCCCCGGAACGCTCCACGGCGACGAGGTTGATACGTCGGTGATGCTTCACCTGGCCAGCGGGCTCGTGCGGCTCGATCTGGCTGAGGATTATATGGTTGAAGGCCGGCGGCGGCGACGCACCGACCGGGGAAACGTTCGCATTCCCAGGGAGAGCGCAGGCTCGATTGGCAGGCCATCGCTGGCGACGGCGGAGAAGGGAGCGCGAATCTACGGGAGGATCCGGACCTGGATCCGCGAACGAATCCTCGTCGCGGCTTCAGTAGAAACGTAACCGCCGCAACGGCTTACCGTCGCGCTGGCGGCATCCCGCACGCCCGCCGCCGAACGGCACCTCCAAAGCGGTGTATCTTCCCGCCATGCGAAAACTCTTGATGTCGCTCGTCGTCGTGCTTGCCGCGACGCCGCAGCCCGGTTCGGCGCAGGCCGAGCGCACGATCGACGCGGGGAGCTTCAGCATCACGCGGAATGGCCAGCGGACCGGTCGTGAGACATTTACAATCCTCGAGCAACCTCGTGGCGAGGGTTGGGAGCAGGTCGCCAAGGGGACGCTGAGCTACGGCGACACGCTCATTCGCCCCGACCTCAAGACTGACCCTTCGGGCGCGGCCGTCACGTACTCCGTCGAGACGCGCAACTCCGACAACGAGCGGTGGAAGGGCGCGATTGTCCGCGGGCGGGTGAGCGCCGAGATACACACGTCACACGGCGACTCGGAGAAGCAGTACATCGTCACCGACGGTGCGCTCATTCTCGACGACGATGTCTTCCACCAGTACTACTTCATCCCGAAGCGCACGACCAACGGCACCGTTCCCATCCTCATTCCGCGCCGGAACACGCAGATGCAGCTCAAGGTCGCGGCGGCGGGGAGCGAGACGGTCACGATCGGGACGAAGGACATCGAGGCACGGCACTTCGTGCTCACCGAGACCGACGGCGCCCGGCGGGACCTGTGGGTGGACGCCGCAGGTCGAGTGCTCAAGGTGGCCATCCCCGCCCGCGGCATCGTCGCCCTGCGCGATGACCCTCCGGCGTAGACCCGAGGGCAGGCGCGCCACCATGCCGACGCGGTGATGCCTCGGGCGGATTCTGGCGTCGAGGCAACGTTTGGCGGCCAAACGGGCGTCAATCCTTTGAAGAATCGGTGTGAAACCCCTTCGTACGACCTCCCGTACGAAGGGCAGACCTCGCACATCCAGCCCACGGTTCGCCTCCCATGAGAACACTCCTGTCCGCGCTCCTCGCTGCCTCGCTCTCGGCGCCGCTGCTCGCGCAGGGCCAGCAGGGGCAGTCCACCGGCCCGATCCTGACGCTCGAGGATGCCGTGTCGATTGCCCTCAAGAACAACACGCAGCATCTCCAGACGGTCTCGCAGCAGACCACCGCAGGGCTCAACCTGCGCTCCGCGTACGGGGCCCTGCTTCCGTCGCTCAGCAGCTCCTTCCAGACGAGCTTCCGCGCCGGCGGTGCAACGTCGTTTCAGGGCGTCTCGTTCGGCGCGGCGTCGGACGTCGTGAGCTCCAATTACAGCATCGGGCTCTCCGCCAACTACAGCGTGGGGGCCCTGCTGTCGTTGCGGTCCATCAAGGGCAACCTGAGCGCCGCGGAATCGGACGTCCGGGCGTCGGCGGCGACCACGCGGTCGCAGGTCGTGACGCAGTACCTCACGGTACTGCAGGCGCAAGCCCGGGCAGCCCTCCAGGACACGCTGGTCGCCAACGCGCAGGCACAGCTCGAGCTGAACCAGGCCCGCCAGGCCGTCGGGGCCATCACGACGCTGGAGGTCAAGCGCGCCGAAGTGGCCCTGGGTCAGGCTCAGGTGAACCGGCTGCGCGAGCGCAACACCGCGGAGATCGAGACGCTGCGCCTGTTCCAGCAGATGGGAGTCGAGGAGCCTGAAGGCGTGCGCCTTGTCTCGGAGTTCCCGCTCACCGAGCCGAAGTTGCAGTTGGGCGAGCTGCTCGCCATGGCGCGCGGCAGCAACCCCGCCCTGAACGCGGCGCGGGCGCGCGAGTCAGCCTCCAGCGCGGGCGTGGCCGTGGCCCGCTCCCAGTGGCTGCCGAGCGTGAGCTTCAGCACCGGATGGGGCGGATACACGCAGTCCAAGACGAACATCGAGCCGGACATCCTGCAGGGACAGTCGTCGGCGGCCGCGTCGAAGCGCAGCTGCCTGACGACGGACTCGCTGCGCGTCGGCGCAGGGCTGCCGTCGATCGCCGCGACATGCGACGCGATCACCTTCACGCCCCAGCAGGAAGCGGCAATCCGAAGCGCCAACGACAACTATCCCTTCAGCTTCACGAAGAACCCGTTCAGCTATTCGATCCAGTTCAGCCTCCCGATCTTCAACGGGTTCCGCCGGGAGCAGCAGATCGAGCAGGCGCAACTGGACAGGGACAACTCCCGCCGGCAGCTGCACGGCCAGGAGCTGCAGATCACGACGGATGTCACGTCCGCGTACCGGAACCTCGTCACGGCGTATCAGACGGCGCAGTTGCAGACACAGAACGAGCAGACGGCGCGGGAGGCGCTGCAGCTCGCTGAGGAGCGCTATCGGGTCGGTTCGAATACCTTTGTTGACGTGAGCCAGGCGCGCGCAGACTTCGAGAACGCGGCGACGCAGAGCATCAATGCCGCCTACGATTACCACAAGGCCTTCGCCGAGCTGGAACGCTCGGTTGGAAGACCCCTTCGCTAACACGGGAACCAGTCCATGAGCAAGAAGATGAAGTGGTCGTTGGTGGGCGTCGGCGTCCTGGCGGTGGCAGGGCTTTTTGTCACCACCGCGGCCCGCAAGGGCAACAAGGCCGTCGAGGTCCGCATCGAGACCGTTGAGCCCCGCGACCTGGTGGCCTCGGTCACCGCCAGCGGGCAGGTCGAGCCGCGCACCAAGGTCGACGTGGCGGCGGACATCAGCGGCCGCATCGTCTCCCTTGCAGTCAAGGAAGGCCAGATGGTGAAAAAGGGCGACTTCCTGCTCCGCATCGACCCCGCCCAGTACGAGGCCGCGGTGCAGCGCGCGGAGGCCGCCCTCTCCTCGGCCAGGGCCCAGGAGGCGCAGTCGCGGGCCAACCTGCTCCAGGCGCAGCGCGGCTACGACCGCAGCCTCGAAATCCAGAAATCGAATGCGCAGCTGGTCTCGGCCGAGAGCCTCGAGCAGCTCAAGACCCAGGTCGAGGTGAACACCGCCCTTTACGAAGCAGCCACCCACAACGTCGAACAGGCCAACGCGTCGCTCTCGGATTCGAAGACGAGCCTCGCCAAGACAACCATCCTCGCCCCGATGAGCGGACGCATCACCCGCCTCGTCGTCGAGCAGGGCGAGACCGCGGTCCCGGGCACGTTCAACAAGGATGCCGCCACGCTGCTGACGATCAGTGACATGACCGTGCTCGAAACGACGGTCAAGGTCGACGAGACCGATGTCGCCCGTCTCGCAATGGGTGACTCGGCCGTCGTCCAGATCGACGCCTTTCCCGATACGACCTTCGTCGGGAAGGTCGTCGAAATCGCACACAGCTCGATCAAGGGGGCGTCGGCCGCGGCCTCGACCGAGCAGGCGGTGGACTACGAGGTCAAGATCCAGCTCCTGAACGCGCCCGCCGACACCCGGCCGGATTTCTCGGCGACCGGAAAGATCGTGACCGACATCCGGAACCAGGTGCTGTCGATCCCGATCATCGCCCTGACGGTGCGCGAGAACGAATCGCTGACACCGGGCGATTCGGCCGTGAGCCTCGGGAAGACGCCGGTCAAGGAGGTCGGGAAGCGGGACGTGGAGGGGGTGTTCGTGGTCGGCGACGACAACAAAGTGACGTTCCGGCCCGTAAAGGTGGGTATCGCAGGAGACAAGTATTTCGAGGTGGTGTCCGGGTTGAAGAAGGGAGAGCGGATCGTCGGTGGGACGTACCAGGCGATCCGGGACCTGAAGGACGGGACGCTCGTCCGTGAGACGCCGACAGCCACCAAGGCCACAGTCACCGGATCCAAGTCGTGAGCGACATCCACATGCAGAACACGAACGTCCAGACCGAGGAGCCCGACGTCAGCACCACGGCGGAGCGGCTGGCGGTCACGCAGACCGTCGGCGCCACACCGGGCAAGGACTGGATCATCGTGACGCGCGGGCTCAAGCGGGAATACGACATGGGGGGAGAAGTCGTCCGCGCCCTGCGTGGCGTCGACCTCGCCGTCAGACGGAACGAATACCTCGCCATCATGGGCCCCTCGGGGTCGGGCAAGTCGACGCTGATGAACCTCATCGGCTGCCTCGACACGCCCAACAGCGGCGAGTACTGGCTCAACGGGCACCTGGTCTCGAAGATGAGCGACGACCAGCTGGCGCGCGTGCGCAACAAGGAAATCGGCTTCGTCTTCCAGACGTTCAACCTGCTCCCCCGCGCGACGGCGCTGCATAACGTCGAGCTCCCGCTCGTGTACGCGGGCATCTCGTCCACCGAACGCCGGCGGCGCGCCATGCAGGCGCTCGAGTCGGTGCAGCTCGGCGACCGCGTGACCCACCGGCCCAACGAGCTCTCCGGCGGACAACGCCAGCGCGTCGCCATCGCCCGGGCGCTCGTCAACGAGCCGTCGATCCTCCTGGCCGACGAGCCCACCGGGAACCTCGATTCCGCGACCTCCGCGGAGATCATGAACGTCTTCGAGGATCTCGCGCGGCACGGACAGACGGTGATCATGGTGACGCACGAACCCGACATCGCGGCGCATGCCCGCCGTGTGGTGGTGCTGCGTGACGGCATGGTGGAGAGCGACGACCGCCGCGCGCGGTTCGCCGAACGCATGGGCCTTCCGACCTGAGCCGCGATGCCCGGCGTGGGGTGAGGGGAGTGGGGTTCGGCCCCGCCCCCTCACCCTTTTTTTCGCCGCGTCGCCATCCTGATGCAGTTCCTCGAAGCCGTTCGCCTGGCCTTCGCCCAGATCCGGGTGCAGAAGCTCAAGAGCTTCTTCACGCTGCTGGGCGTCATGATCGGAGTGATGTTCCTGATCGCCGTGGTGTCGGTCGTCGAGGGCATGAACCGCTACATGACCGAGGAATTCGCGGCGCGGATCCTCGGCGTGAACACCTTCACGCTCCGCCGCTTTCCCGACGCCACGTTCGGCGACCTCCCGGATTCCGTCTGGCGCGAGTGGGCCCGCCGGCCGCGTGTCTATCCGACAGACGCCGAGGCCGTGCGCGCCGCGCTGCCACCGGGTGTGCACGTGGCGGTCGAGAACATCCGCTTCGAGTACGCGTCGTCGCCCTTCAACAGGCCGCGCCAGGTGATGGCCGTCGGCACCGAGGACGACTACTTCCAGATCAAGCGCTACGACCTCTCCGCAGGGCGCGCGTTCTCGCCGCAGGAGGTGCAGCTCGGCGCACGCGTCATCGTGATCGGCACCGAGGTCGCCGAGCACTTCTTCCCGTCGCTCGACCCCATCGGGCGCGAGCTGCGCATCGCCGGCGTGCCGTACCGGATCATCGGGCTGATCGCGAAACAGGGGTCGCTGTTCGGGTTCTCGCTCGACCGGCTGGCCATTGCCCCGTACACCTCGCCGCTTTCGCGCGTCACCAATCCACGCGGCGACATCGACGGCCTTGTCGTGCAGGCGCCTCGCCAGGACGTCCTGGATGATGCGATGGAGGAAGCACGCGGCGTGATGCGCGGGATCAGGCGCCTGTCGCCGTCGCAGCCCGACAACTTCGCGCTGGAGACGTCCGAGGGGGCCCTGTCCTTCTTCGCGCAGTTGCGCGGCAAGATGGTCGCCTTCGGGACCGCCCTCCCGGCCATCGGCCTGCTGGTTGGTGCGCTGGTGATCATGAACATCATGCTGGTGGCCGTCGCCGAGCGCACCCGGGAGATCGGCATCCGGAAGGCGCTCGGCGCCAAGCGGCGCGACATCCTCGGCCAGTTCCTCGTCGAGGCGGCCACGCTGAGTACCGTGGGGGCGATGATCGGCATCACGCTCGGCATCGGGATGGCCAAGCTTGTCGCGGCCCTCTCGCCGCTGCCGGCAACAGTGGCCCCGTGGTCAATCGCTGCCGCCGTCATCGTCGGGGCCGGCGTGGGCATCGTCGCCGGGCTGTATCCCGCCAGCCGCGCTGCGCGCCTCGACCCCGTCGACGCGCTGCGCCAGGAGTGAGCATGCGAATCGGCGCGCGCATCCTCTCCACGCTCGAGGGCATCGGGATCGCGGTCGACGCCATCCGCTCGAATCGCGTGCGCGCCGCCCTCACCATCATGGGGGTGGCCGTGGGCGTCTTCGTGGTCGTGGCGATGGGCGCCACGATCCACGGCATCAGCGCCAGCTTCAAGTCGGACCTCGACGAGCTCGGGGCGACGACCTTCATGGTGCGCCGTCGCGGCGTCGGCATCAACACCTGCGATGGCACCGACGACGACTGCCCCGACCGCCGCAATCCCCCGGTGACGCTCGACGAGTGGCGGCTCATCTCGCAGCTGGAGTCGGTGCAGGCGGCGGTGCCGTGGATGTTCGGGAGCACCAGCGTGAAGTACCACGATCGCTCGCTCACGTCGGTGAACTACGAGGCCTATGGCGCCGAATGGCTGCAGACCGACGGCGGCGACATCGCGCCGGGTCGCAACTTCACGGGTCAGGAGAACACCGCCGCGGCTCCGGTCGTGATCCTGAACGACACGCTCGCCAAGCAGCTCTTCGGCGCCTCCGACCCCATCGGCAAGGACGTCCTCATCCGCGACAAGCAGTTCACGGTGATCGGCGTCTACCAGACGACGGCCGGTTTCCTGAAGTCGCTCGACGGCCGCGGCCCGGACCGTCCCAAGGCGATCTTCCCCGTGGAGACCGCGCGGCGCCGGCTGGGGGCCGACCCGCGCTGGATCCTCATCACCGTCAAGCCCCGCGAGGGATACACGCGCGACGCGGTGATGGACGAGGTGACCGCGATCATGCGCTCGCACCGGGGACTTCGCCCCTCGCAGCGCAACAACTTCTACCTCGTGGGACAGGACCGCCTGCTCGACGTCTTCAACCAGCTCTTCGGCGCGATCTTCCTCGTGGGGCTGGTGCTCTCGGGTGTTGCCCTGCTCGTGGGCGGCGTCGGCGTCGTGGCCATCATGATGATCTCGGTCACCGAGCGCACCCGCGAGATCGGCGTGCGCAAGGCGCTCGGCGCCACCAGCGCGACCATCCTGTGGCAGTTCCTCGTGGAGGCGGCCACGCTGACGAGCATCGGCGCGGCGGTCGGCCTGGGGCTCGGCGCGTTGCTCGCGCTGCTGATCCGCCACGTGACGACGATTCCGGCGGCGGTGCCCGCCCCCGCCGTCGTCGCGGCCCTCGTGGCCAGCGCCCTGACCGGCGTGATGTTCGGCATGGCCCCGGCGGCTCGCGCGGCCCGGCTCGACCCGATCGAGGCGCTCCGGCACGAGTAGCGCGTCCCCGGGGATCCGGGGACCACGCGCGGGATGGGCGCCGCATGTCCCGCCGGAGCGAGCCCGCCCGCCGGTCGTGCGGCGCCACGGCCGCCGCACCGCTTGCGCCGCGTGGGGGCGCCGGGAAAGTCTTCACGTGAAGTGTGGCACCCTTCCCGCCCCTTTCCCTTTCGTCAGGCCGCGCCGTGCGCTTCGAGGACGTGATCCTTTTCGCGCTGGGACAGATCCGCGCGAACAAGCTGCGGTCGTTCTTCACGCTGCTCGGGATCATCGTCTCCGTCACCTTCCTTGTGGCGGTCGTCGCGATCATCCAGGGCATGAACGCGTACGTGAAGGAGAACATTGCCGACGCGATGATCGGCGCGAACTCCTTCCAGGTGCGCCGCACGCCGATCAACATCGCTCGGTTCACGGACGACGAGTGGCGGGAGCAGCAGAAGCGCCCCAAGGTCGGGCCGCGCGAGGCGGACGCGGTCATGGAGGCGCTCCCGGACGCGCAGGCGGTGAGCCTGCAGTCCGGGTGGCCGACGCCGCAGGCCGACATCATCTGGGGCAACCGCACGCTCGGCGACGTCCTGATGTTCGGGGTGACGGCTCCCTACCAGGTGGTGCAGGACTATCGCATCGCCTCCGGGCGCCCCCTCACGAGCCTCGACGTCACCGAGCGCCGCGCCGTGATCGTGATCGGGGCACAGGTGGCGGAGGACCTGTTCGCCGGTGCCGATCCCGTCGGACACGAAGTCCGCATCATGGGCGAGCGCTTTACCGTGATCGGCGTGAACCAGCGAAAGGGACGCGTCCTGGGGCAGTCGTTCGACGGCTTCGTGCTGATGCCGATCACCCGCTTCGAGATGATGTACGGGCGCCGCAACACGACGACGGTCTCGGTCAAGGTCGCCACCGCCACCCAGGTCGCGCCGGCGATGGCGCGCGCCGAGGAGGCGCTGCGGGTGGCACACCGGCTTCGCCCCGGCGAGCCGAACGACTTCACCATCGAGACCTCGGACGCGCTCGTCGACTTCTGGAAGACGCTCACCCGCGTGCTGTTCGCCGTGGTGCCGGCGGTGGTCGGCATCGGTATCGTGGTGGGCGGCATCGTGATCATGAACATCATGCTGATGTCGGTGAGCGAGCGGACGCACGAAATTGGCGTCCGCAAGGCGGTCGGGGCGCGCTCACGCGACATCGAGCGGCAGTTTCTCGCGGAGGCGGTGACGCTGGCGCTGCTGGGCGGCGTGATCGGCGTCGCCTGGGGGTGGGGGCTGGCGACGCTGGTGTCGACGTTCTCCCCGCTGCCGGCCCGCGTCACCGGCTGGTCAATCGGCGTCGCCATGACGCTGGGCGCCGGCGTGGGAATCCTCTTCGGCGTCTACCCGGCGCGCCGCGCAGCCCGTCTGGACCCGGTGTCGGCCCTGCGGGCGGAGACCTGACGATGCCGCTGGCCCGGGACGGCGCAATCGCATGAAGATCTTCGACGGCGTCCAGGAGAACCTGGGCATCGCACTCGACACGCTGCGCGTGAGCAAGCTGCGCTCGGCGCTCACGATCCTGGGCGTCGTGATTGGCATCAGCACCGTCATGGCGATGGCCACCCTGGTGAACGGCATCCAGACGCAGATCGTGAACACGATCCAGGTCGCCGGACCGACGACCTTCTACGTCATGAAGGTCTTCTCGCAGACGCCGCTCAATCCGGATGCCCTTCCCCGCTGGATCCGGGTGCGACCGGACCTCACCACGGACGAAGCGGCGCGCATCGCCGCCCTGCCCGAGGTTGGCTACGCGGGGATCTGGGGACAGGTGCTGGCGCGACTGGAATACCAGGGAATCCGCACGCAACCGACGACGGTGAGCGGCGCCGACGACCACTTCACCGACATCATGGGCGGGGAGCTCGTCGATGGACGGTGGTTTTCGCGCGCCGAGCTGCGCAGCGGCGCCAGCGTCGTGGTGGTGGACGAGAAGCACGCGCGCCGGCTCCTCGGCACGCGCAATCCGATCGGCCAGACCATTCGCGTCGGCGGGCGCCCGCTCGCGATCATCGGGCTCTATTCGCCGGCCTCGAATATCTTCTCGCCGCCGGGCGCCGAGAACGGGGCGATCGTGCCTTACCGATTGCTCGATGCCCAGTACGACGTCGACAAGACCAACGCGCTGTTCATTCCGGTGAAGCCGCGATCGGGGGTCTCGGTGGCCGACGCCGAGGAGGCGGTCACCATCGCCCTGCGCGAGATGCGGAAGTTGCACCCGGCCGACCACAACACCTTCGACCTGATCACGCAGGACCAGATCCTCACGCTCTTCAGCCAGCTCACCGGGGCGTTCTTCCTGGTCATGGTTTCGCTGTCGTCAGTGGCGCTCCTGGTGGGCGGCATCGGCGTGATGGCCATCATGATGGTTTCGGTCACCAGTCGCACCCGGGAGATCGGCGTCCGCAAGGCGCTCGGCGCCACGCGGCGCGACATCATGCTGCAGTTCCTCACCGAGGCGGCAACGCTGACCGGGATCGGCGGCGTGATCGGGATCGTCGTGGGGCTGCTGATCGGCCGCGGGCTCGGCCTGCTCATCAAGGCCACCGCGCCCACGCCGCTCAACCAGACGATCGTGGCGGTGGCCGTCTCGATCGTGATCGGCGTCGTCTTCGGCATCGCGCCGGCACGACGCGCCGCACGGATGGACCCGGTGGAGGCGCTGCGCTACGAGTAGCGACAGGGTCCCCGGCGGCCCGTGGCTGCGCCATCGATCGTGCCAGCCCGTCCGGTCCCCCGGTGCGGCGCGACGAGGAGCGCGGAACCTGCCACCGGCCCGGGGCCGGCATCACTTGATCGGCTGCTTCTCCGCGAAGTCGTACAGCGTCGTGCGCCGCAGCCGGTAGTACGCCAGCCAGAACGCGCGCACCGACTGCACGAACTGGAGCAGCGCCGAGTCCTTCTCGTTCTGGGCGACCGAGAGGTTGTCGAACCCGATGCGGCCGATCACGTAGCGATTGTAGGCCACCTCGAATCGCTTTGCGGCCACGGTGTCGGCCTTGGCCGAGAGGGCCAGCTGCCGGCGAGCCAGGTCGAGCTGCAGCGCGGCGAATCGCGCGTCCTGCATCACCTGCTCGCGCGTCTGGCGCGTGGCACTGGCGACGCGCTTCCTGTCCGCCACCGCGGCCTGGACGTCGGCCGAGTGCGCCCCCCACTGCACCAGCGGCACCGAGAGCTGCAGCGTGAACCGCTGGGCATCGAGCAGGTCCCGGTACGCGAGGTTCGCCGACTCCGCCGACGCGTTGTAGCCGTAACTCGCCTGCAGGTTCGCGCCGATGCCGGTATTGAGCCGGGCCTCGGCCACCGACCGGTCGGCCTGCGCCTGCTGCAGGTCGAGGTCGCGGATCTGGGACCGGTTCCGCAACGCCTGCTGCACCGCGACCGCCGTGTCGGCCTCGACCTCCGGCACGATCGCGGACACCTCGATCGTGAGGCTGTCCCCTGGAGGCGCGTTGATGATCAGGCGAAGGGCGGCCAGGGAGCGGTCGACCTGCACCCGGGCGCCGTCGACCGCGTTCCGCGCCCGGAGCAGCGAGAGTTCGCTCTGCAGCAGGTCGTTCTCGGCGATCTTGCCGACCTCGAAGCGCCCCTGGTTCAGCCGGTACAGCGTGTCGTTGAGCGCGGCGTTCGACTCGGCGTTGCGGAGCGTGGCCTGGGCCTCGTAGACGTCGAAGTACGCCGTGGTCGCGCTGATGGCAATGTCCTCGCGCGCCTCGAGGTACTGCTGTTGCGACTCGTCAGCGCGCAGGTGCTGCTCGCGCGCATCCCACGAGAGTGTGTTCGATCGCAGGATCGGCTGGTCGAGCCGAATGCTGAACGGGGTCGACTGCCACGTCTCCGACGTGAAGCCGCCGCTGTTCTTCGTCTGGTTGAGGAGCGACGAAACCGTCAACGTCCCTCCGGTGAGCGGCAGCTTCTGGGTGAGCGACAACGTGAGCCCCGCGTTGGTCGTCTGCTGCGCCTTGTACTCGGTCGATCCGTCCGGCTGTACGATCGGGTTGATGGAGCGGTTGTACGACGGGACGTTTCCCCCGAGCGAGAGTTGCGGCAGGAGCCGGGCATTGAAGGCGCGGTTTCGGGCCTGCGCGGCATCGCGCGTGCCGGAGGCCACCTGTGCCTGCAATCCCTGCGTCTGCGCCAGCTCGATCGCCTGCTGCAGGGTGAGCTGTCGCTGGGCGTGCGCGGGAGCGGCGATAACGGTGGAGAGGACGAGGCCCGTCAGTACCGCGACTCGGCCGGGACGGAAACGAACGAGGGGCATGCGGCTCACTCGTAGCGGAGGCTGACGACAGGGTCCTGCTGTGCGGCGCGCCACGCCGGAACGATCCCGAAGACGACGCCCACCGTGAACGACACGCCGAACGCGACGACGATGGAGATGTACGATACGAGCGTCTTGATCCCGGCAAAGCGCTCAATGCCGCTGCTGAGGGCGACGCCGACCACAATGCCGGCCACGCCGCCGGCAACGCTGATGATCACCGCCTCGCTCAGGAACTGGAACAGGACGTCCTTGCGGGTGGCGCCGGTGGCCCGCCGCACGCCGATCTCGCGCGTCCGCTCCAGCACCGAGGCCAGCATGATGTTCATGATCCCGATGCCGCCGACGACGAGCGAGATCGACGCGATCGCGCCGAGGACGATGTTGAAGATCGTCTTGGTGCGCTGCTCCTGCTTCAGCAGCAGTTCCGGCACCTCGATCTCGAAGTCGATCACGGTGTTGTGGCGGCGGGCGAGCATGCGCTGCATGACCTCGGCCACGGCCGGCACGAAGCGCGACTCGCGCACCCGCACGATGATGCGGTCGAGCTGGTTCGGGTTGATCCGTTCGGCACGGGTGGCATCATCCTCCTGGGGCTGGTCGCTGCCCGAGATCACCACCGCCTCCTGCGCTGCCGCTTCGACCTCCTGCTGGGTGAGCTGAGCCCGGTTCCGATACCGCAGCAGCATCGTATGCACCGGGATGTAGACGTCCATGTTGGAATCCCGGATGCCGAGCCGCTGGGCGGCATCGCCCGTCACCCGACGGTCCTGCAGCACGCCGACCACGGTAAGCCACGAGGCGCCCACCTTGATGGTCCGGCCGATCGGATCCTCGGTGGTGAAGAAACGAGAACGGACGCCGGAACCGATGATCGCCACGGGGCGGCCGCGCTCCACCTGCAGCGACGAGAACCAGGCGCCTTCGCTGAGCTCGAGGTTCGTCAGGCGGAAGTACGAGGTGTCCACCCCCACGACCTTCGCCGACCGCCGGCGCCCCTCGCGGGTGACGAGTGTGTTGAGGACCACCTCGGAAGCCGCCGTCTCGACTTCGGGAATCACCTGCTCGATCGCTTCGGCGTCGTAGTAGGTGAGGCCCGGCGAGAACTTCTTCGTCTGCTTTTCCGTGGGCTCGTCCTTGGCCGGCCCCTCCTTCTGCTCCACGATCGGGGTCACGATGACGTTGTTCGAGCCCAGGAGTCGCATCTGCTCGAGGATCTCCTGCTCCGCTCCCTTGCCGATGGCCAGCATCGCGATCACCGACGCCACGCCGAACAGGATGCCGAGCGATGTGAGGCCGGCGCGGAGCTTGTTGTGCACCACGGCCTCGAGGGCCGTGCGCATGCTGAACAGGACGTGCGCAATGATCCGCGCGCGCAGCTGCGAGAGCGCGTTGCGATCGAGCGGCACGCGACTCAGCCCTGGTGGGCGCCAGGGGGCTTCGGTGCAGCCGGGGCGGCCCCCGGCGCCACCGTGCGAGCGCCGGTGTCCGGAAGCACCGGCTGCTTCACGGCGGTGTCGCCAGCCGTCGGCGGCGGGGCGTCGCCCGATCCGGGAAGGCGCACTGTCTCGACCTCGCTGGCATTCGCGGGCGGCGACAGCAGGACGTGCTCGCCCTCGTCCAGCCCACGCGTGATCACGACCTCGTCGTCGCTCATCGCCCCGGTCTGGACCTCCTGCTTCACGACCCGTGCACCGGAGCGCTTGTAGGCGTACGAAATGCCGTCGACGGTGGTCAGGGCCTCCAGCGGAATGTGGAGCACGTCATCGAGCGCCAGCGTCTCGATGGCGTTGCCCGTCGTCATGCCGGGACGCAACGTGGTGTCCGGCTGCGCCAGCTCCACGTGGACCTCGAAGACCTTGGCGTCGGTGTTCGGGCGCTGCTCGCCGACGTTGGCGACGCTGGTCACCTTGCCGGTGAGGTGTTTCGTCGGATCGGCATCGAGGGAGATCTCGGCCGGCTGGCCCACCGCGATCTTCCGCACGTCGATCTCGTTGATGTAGGTGATCGACTCCATGTGCGTGAGATCGGGCAGCGTCGCGACCGTGGGATCCCAGGTGTTGATCTGCGCACCGACCGTCCGCTTCTTGCCGTTCCACTCCTTCACATAGATGACCATGCCGGGCGCCGGAGCCTTGATCGTGAAGTCCTGCATCACCGACTGGACGGCGGCGAGGATGTTCTTCTGCCGCTGATAGTCGGCGCCGACCTCACGCATCTTCGCCTTCGCCTGCTCCGTCTTGGTCACGTAGTCCTTCTTGGCCTGTTCGAGCGCCCGCTGCGCCTTCTCAAGGTCGATCTCGGCCTGGCGCTGTACGCTCGGCGCCTCGTACTTCGCCTGGTCCTTGGCGATCTGCTTTTCCTCGAGGCCGATCTCCATGGTCTTCATGTCCTCGCGAGCCTTGGAGAGGTTCAGCGTGGAGTCGAGCTCCGCCTGCTCGTACTGGGCCTGCGCCTTCTGCAACGCCAGTGAGACCTCGGTGAACTTCGTCTGCGCAGGCGCGAGGTCGAGCTGCGCGACTACGTCCCCTTCCTTGACCAGCGTCCCCTCCGGCACCAGCGACGAGATCTTGAACTGGTAGACTTGCGCCACCTGGGCGTTGAGGGGCCCCTGAATCTTGACGTCCTTGAGGGCGCGCAACTCGCCGGCCGTCGTCACCGTGACCTTGAACGGACCCCGCATGACCGTCGACACCAGGGAGGTGTCGCCCCCGCCGGCGTCGCGGGCGAGCAACCAGGCACCGGGGGCAGCCACGAACAGCAGCAGCACCGACACGATGAACCAGCGGGTGCGGATCAGGCGCATCATTGCCCGTTCTCGAAGTGTGAGTTCATGACGACGTCGGCACGGCAACGGTGGGACCGGACCAGCGCGAGGCCATGCGGCCACGCGCATCCAGCGGGCGGCTGCCAGCAACGACGCGCCGCGACCGGTTCGTTAGACACCTCGACCGCCGCCGCAGTTGTCAGCCCGGCATTCGCGGCTCGGTCGTGGCACGGAACCGGCGATCGGGCCAGACAGCATGCGCCACCTCCCGCATCGTACGCGGGGCTACATATACGGGATTCGGAGAAACGCCGAATCACCTTTCACGATTTCGTAATGTGCTCTTAATTGGCACGATACGGAGCCGGGACGTCGGTTCGTCACGCCCGTGAGACGCGCACGAACTGCTGCCAATCCCCACCCCCAATAGATTCCGCCCCGTGTCCGATCTCGACCTGCTCGCGATCTTCCCCCATCCCGACGACGCCGAACTCACCTGCGGCGGCACGCTGCACAAGACTGCCAGGCGCGGTCAGCGCGTCGGCATTCTCGATCTCGCCGCCGGGGAGATGGCGTCGCGCGGATCGCCATCGATTCGCGCCGAGGAGGCCCGTCGGGCGGCCGCGGTGCTTGGCGTCGCGCTGCGGGAGAACCTCGGCCTTCCGGACACCGGCATCGTCAACACGCCCGACACCCGCCGCCTCGTGGCGGGTGTGATCCGGCGGCTTCGGCCGCGTATCGTGATCACGTCCGCGCCCTCGCCGTTCGGGCGACACCCGGATCACCGCGAAGCCGCCGAGCTCGTGCGCGACGCCTGCTTCGTTGCCGGGCTGCGACGCCTCGACGAGGGCAGCGAGCCGCACCGCCCGCTCAAGGTCCTGCACAGCATCACGTACCGGGAGGACTACCTGAAGCCGACGTTTGTCGTCGACATCAGCGACGAATTCGAGCGCAAGGTCGAGGCCATCGGCTGCTACGGCTCCCAGTTCGACGGCGTGGTGCAGGCGGGCGAGGTGTACCCCAACGGCGAGCCGTTGCTCGACATCGTGCGTCACCAGGCCGCGCACTACGGCTCGCTGATCCGCACCAGGTACGGCGAGCCATTCCACACCACGGAAACGATGCGCGCCGACGACGTCGTCGCGCTCGAGGTATCGACCTTTTGACCGAACGCGGCGACAACGGGCGCGACGACGAGGTCACCTACGGCACCTACCTCGAGGTGGCCCGGCTCCTCGCATTGCAGCACCCGCGCTCGCACCCCGAGCACCCGGACGAACTGCTGTTCATCGTGGTGCACCAGGCCAGTGAGCTCTGGTTCAAGGTGATCCTCCACGAGCTCGACGTGCTCGTCACGCGGCTGCAGGCCGGCGACGTCATGGGCGCCGTCGCCACCACCCGGCGTCTGAATGCCCTCGTGAAGATCGTCGCCGGCCAGCTCTCGGCGCTGGATTCCCTGGCACCGCAGCGCTTCGCCGAGTTCAGGAGCTACCTCGGCACCGCGAGCGGCGGGCAGAGCGAGCAATTTCGTGCCATCGAGGCCGCCAGCGGGCTTCGCGACGACCACTTCATGCAAGTGCTGCGCGAGCACGGAGACATTCCCGCCGCGGCACGGCGCGCCCTCGAGCGACCCGCGCTGCAGACGCTCTTCCTGGCGCTGCTCGAGCGCGAGGGCACCTCGCTGGAGCAACTCTATGTGGAGGCCACGCCTTCGCCGCTGTTGTTCCTCGCCGAGGCACTCGTCGAGTACGACCAGGGCTTCCAGCTGTGGCGCTACCTGCACGTGCAGCTCGTCGAGCGCATCATCGGCAGCGACACCGGTGGCACCGGCGGGACGCTCGGCGCACGCTACCTCCAGCGCACGTTGAAGCAGCGCTTCTTCCCCGAGCTGCTCGAGCTGCGCGCCCGCGTCTTCGGCGACGCACCCGGCAATGCCGCTGGGCCGGCGCGATGATCGACATCAGCGTGCTGCTCCGCCCCGGCACGCCCGAATGGCCGGGTGACACGCCGTATTCGTGCCGCTGGACCGCCGAGATCGCGCGCGGCTCCAGTGTGAACCTCTCATCGATCAGCGGCAGCCCGCATGTCGGCACCCACGCCGATGCCCCGTTGCACGTTCACGACGGCTGGGCGGCCTCCGATGCGCTGCCCCTCGACGTCTTCGTGGGACCCGCCATCGTGGTGGACGTCTCCCACATCGTTCGCCCCACGGTCGAGCTCCCCGATCTCGAGGAGTCGCTCGGTTCCGCTCCCCTGGTGCGGCTGCTGCTCAGGACGGGACGCACCATCGCGGACGGCCCTTTCCCCGCCGCCTGGCCGGTGCTCTCGCTCCCCTGCGTGCGCGCGCTGCTCGGACGGGGCCTGCGCCTCCTGGGTGTGGACGCGCCATCCGTGGATCCGCGCGCCGACGAGGCGCTCCCCGTACATCGCGCCCTCTTCTCGGGCGGAGCGTACGTGCTCGAGAATCTCGACCTGCGGGCAGCGGCGCCGGGGACGTACGAGTTGCTTGCGGCCCCGCTGCGACTTGCCGGACTCGACGCAGCGCCGGTGCGCGCGGTGCTTCGCGATCGACCCACGCCGTAGCGGCGTGATCCGCGGCGTGCCGGGGGGCCCTCCCGGCGCGCCCCCGCGCGGGGTTTCTGAGGCCTGCAGCCCGGGTATATTCAACCCGCATGGCGGACTACATCTATCTCGATCACGCAGCCACGACGCCGGTTCGCGGTGAGGTCGTCGAGGCGATGCTGCCGTTTTTCGGCCCGCGCTTCGGCAATCCCTCGAGCGTGCATCGCTGGGGCCGCGAGGCCCGCACCGCCCTGGACGAGGCGCGCGAGCGCGTGGCCCGATCCATCGGGGCATCTCCCGACGAGATCTGCTTCACCTCGGGGGGCACCGAGGCCGACAACCTCGCGATTTTGGGCGCGTGGCGCGCCGTGCGCGATCGCCGCCGCGCGGTGGTCACCACGCCCATCGAGCACAAGGCCGTGCTGGCCACGGTGCATGAGGTCGCACGCGAGGGCGGCGAGGAGCGGCTGCTCCCGGTGAACGGAGACGGTCGCGTCGAGGCCGATCGATTCGACGCGCTCGTCGGCGACGATGTCGCCCTCTGCTCGGTGATGTGGGTCAACAACGAGATCGGCGTACTGCAGGACGTGCCGGCGCTGGCGCAGCGCGCCCGGGAGCGCGGGGCACTGTTCCATACGGATGCCGTGCAAGCCTTCGGCAAGATCGACATCGACGTCAGGCGGGTCCCCGTCGACTACCTGACGATTTCCGGGCACAAGATCGGCGCACCAAAGGGAATCGGCGCCCTCTTCATCCGTCGCGGATCGCCTCTCGAGCCCCTCTTGCATGGAGGGGCGCAGGATCGCGGGCGTCGGCCGGGCACCGAGAACGTGGCGATGTCGGTCGGGTTCGCCCGGGCCGTCGAGCTGGCGGTCGAGGAACGCGCGGTGGAGTGGGCGCGGCTCGAGGCCCTGCGCGATGCGCTCGAGGCGGCGCTCGTGGAACGCATTCCCGACGCCGTCATCCACGCGCGCGGCGCCCCGCGGGCGCCGCACATCCTGAATATCTCGGTGCCCGGCACCGACAGCGAGTCGATGCTGATGGCGCTCGACCTTCAGGGCGTCGCCTGCTCCGCGGGCTCGGCATGCCAGAGCGGCGCGGTCGACCCGTCGCACGTGCTCACCGCCATCGGCGCCCCGCCCCTGCTCGCCTCAGCAGCCATCCGGATGAGCCTCGGGAGCCTAACGACCGAGGCACACGTGCAACGCGTCACGGAGCTGTTTCCGGCGTTGATCGGCAAGGCCCGCCGCCTCGCCGGGCTCGCGCTCGGCTGAGCGGCACCGGCTTCCCGGGACCGGGCGCGGCGCTAACTTGCGCGGTGCCCCGTTCCGGTCGCACCCGCTGACAGTGCCTACGCCCCGCGTCCTCGTTGCCATGTCGGGCGGCGTCGATTCCTCCGTCGCCGCAGCCCTGCTCGTCGAGCAGGGCTACGACGTCGTGGGCGCGACCATGAAGCTGTTCTGCCACGGCGACGAGGTCCCCGACCGCCCCTGCTGCTCCCTCGACTCGGTCAACGACGCCCGGCGCGTCTGCGAGCGCATCGGCGTCCCGCACTACGTGCTCAACCTCGAGCGCGCCTTCGGGCACGACGTGGTCGACGATTTCGTCCAGGAGTACGCGCGGGGGCGCACCCCGATTCCCTGCGTCCGCTGCAACACGTTCACCAAGTTCCGCGACCTCGTGCGCAAGGCAGACGCCATCGACGCGTCCTACGTAGCGACCGGCCACTATGCCCGCGTGGTGGACGGCGCGCTGCACCGGGGCGTCGATCCAGCGAAGGACCAGTCGTACTTCCTCTGGGGAATCCCGCGCTCGGTGCTCGGCCGCATGCTGCTGCCTGTCGGTACGCTCTCCAAGGCCGAGACCCGGGCCCGGGCCCGCTCGCTCGGCCTCGACGTCGTGGCGGAGAAGGTCGAGAGCCAGGACATCTGCTTTGTGCCCGACGGCGACCACGCGGCCGTGATCGCCCGGCGGCTTGGCGCGGACGCGCCGGCCCTGGCGCGCGGACCGATCCGTCTCTCGGACGGAACCCTCGTCGGGGAGCATGACGGCTTCGCCCGCTTCACGATCGGCCAGCGCCGGGGACTCCCGGGCGGGTTCGGCGTCCCCATGTACGTCGTAGCCATCCAGCCCGAGCATCGTACCATCGTGATCGGTCCGCGGGAGGAGCTGCTGGGGCGTGGGGTGACGGCGCGCGAGCTCAACTGGCTCGGTCCTGCCCCTCGAGCGGGCGACAGGGTCTCGATTCGCGTGCGACACCGCTCCATGCTCGCGCCGGCCGAAGTACTCAGATCAGACCCTGACGCTGTCGAGGTGGCTGTGGACGAGCCGGTGGCGGCCATTACACCCGGACAGTCGCTGGTGGTTTATGACGGCGAGCGGGTTATCGGCGGTGGAGTGATCGAGGGGACATCCTCCCGCCGCCCGGGGCTCCCGATCCTGGCGGCATGAGCCGGTAGAATCGCGGATCCTCCGCTCGGGTTGTCGGCGTCATCACCCGCTCCCGGCAGGGGAATCCGACGCCTGATTTCCGGGTGAAAGGCGCTATTCGAGCCCCTGTTGCGGGGATACCGTTGTGTCCGCGCCGCAGTGATTTTGCTCACGCGCACGGGATGAGATGTCTTTCATCCTCACCGAAGGTGACCGGATCCTGACTCGATGGGTCTGCGTAAGTGGTTACCAGAGCGATTCTTGTGGAGTCATCGAGCGAGGGGCCGCACGGACCGTCGGGTCGGTGCCACGGATGGCCCGAAAGCTGCTAGACAGGGTGGTCGGCACCGGACCAGATGACCGGAGCCACATACTTCATCAGGGGCGTTCCGATGCGTTTCCTCCGACACGTAGCTGGGGTCGCCGCTCTCGCGGTCGTCACGTCGACCGCCGGCGCGCAGCAGGTCACGTTGAACTTCGATGACCTGTCCTGCTCGTCGACCCCGCTCACGACCTACCAGTCGTGGATCTCCCTGTTCAGCGGCGTCACCTGCACTGGCTCATCGCAGAGCTGGGCGGGAGCGAGCTCGAACCCCAACTACATCCTTCAATCGAACGGACAGATCGGCTGGTCGTTCCTCAACGGCCCGGTCACGCTCGACGGCATGTGGGTGAGCGGATTCGGCACCTACTACCTGGAGCTGCTCAACGGCGGCAGCGTGGTGCACTCCAACTACTTCACGGTGTGGGGGAATCCGACGCACGTACTCGCCGGCTACGGCGGCAACGTCGACAAGGTCCGCATCTCGGTGTATGGCGGCTCCAATACATTGGGCGTCGACGACATCAAGTTCGTGCCGCTCAATCCACCGCCCCAGGGTGGCAGCGGCGCCAACGGCGGGGACCTTCTCAACGATCCGTCGGTGACGCCTGAGCCGGCAACGCTGCTGCTCGTCGCCACCGGACTTGGCGGGATCGGGGCGTTCGCACGGCGCCGTCGCAAGCAGGCTCCGAAGGCCTAGCAAACCACTCTGCCGGCGCATCACCCCTGACGAGAAGGGCGCGTGAACCTCGATGGTTCACGCGCCCTTCTCTCTTCGCGTCAGCGTCGCCCCGCGACCGCTCAGAACTTCAGTCCACCGGCCTCGGCAAACTCGCGCATGGCGCGCTCCTGCTCCTCGGTCAGTTTCTCGGGGACCGTGATCGTTGTCTCGACGATGAGGTCCCCGCGCCGCCCTTCCTTCTCGATGCCCTGGCTGCGGACGCGGAATCGCTTCCCGGCCGGCGTGCCGCGGGGAATCCTGAGGGTGACGCGTTTCCCGTCCAGCGTGCGCACGCTGATCTTCGTGCCGAGCGTGGCCTGCGCCACGTTCAGCGGCACGGTGGCGACCAGGTCGAGTCCCTCGCGCTTGTAGAACCGATCGGGCAGGACCTGGAAGGTGATGAGCAGGTCGCCCGGCGGACCGCCGTCCGAGCCGCGGCCGCCCTGCGCCTTGAGTCGCATCTTCATCCCCGTGTCCGTACCCGGCGGCACCGCGATCGCAATCTTCTTGCGCGCCCGGATCTCGCCACTGCCTCCACACGTCGGGCAGCGCTCCGTCGGGATCTGTCCCCGGCCCATGCACATCGGGCACGGACGGTTGACGGCAAAGCCCCCCTGGCCGAACGAGATCACACCGCGCCCCGAACATTCCGGACACACCTTGACGCTGGCCCCCGGTGCCGCGCCGGTTCCGTGGCAGGTGCCGCACTCCTCGGTGACCTCGAGCTCGATCGGGATCTTGCCGCCGAGTGCCGCCACCCGGAACGGGACCTCCAGCGTCGTCTCGACGGTTTGCCCCTGGGCGTGCTCCCGGCCCTTGCCTCCGCGACCGCCGCCGAACATGGAGCTGAACAGGTCCCCCAGCCCCCCGAGGCCACCGATGTCGAAGTCCTGCCATCGGAAGTTGGCATCGGCGGCACCGCCTCCCGGCGCCCGCCCGGCGCCCGAGGGACCGCTGCGCGGGCGGCCCCCGCCCCCGCCAAAGCCGCCGAACGCCCCGAGGCGGCTCATGTCGTCGTACTGTTTCCGCTTGGCGGCGTCTCCCACGACCTGGTACGCTTCCGAGATCTCCTTGAATCGCTCGGCGACCTTGGGGTCGTTCGGGTTGGCGTCGGGGTGGTAGCGCTTCGCCAGCCGCCGATACGCCTTCTTGATCTCCTCCTGCGTCGCCGTGGACGACACGCCGAGGACGGCGTAGTAGTCTCTCGTCTGGGCCATCGGTGCCTAACGGCTGTTCAGGAGAGCCACTGGCGCACGACCACGCGCGCCGGACGCAGCAGCTGGCCGCGGAAAACGTAGCCGGGCTGGTACACCTTGGCGACGAGGTGGTCTTCCTCTTCCGAGGCCGCGGGCTCGGTGCCCACGGCCTCGTGAAACGCCGGGTCGAACGGCCGTCCCACCGGATTCAGCAGCTCGAGGCCGTGGCCGCCGAGCGACTTGAACATCTTCTTCTCGACGAGGGCCACGCCGTGCACGACAGTCTCGGCGTCGACGGTGGCCGGGTCGACGTGCGCAAAGCGCATGATGTCGTCGAGGCCGTCGAGGAGCCCCTGCACCAACTCGGCCTGGGCCCGCCAGCCTGCCTCCTGACGCTCCCGGGTATTGCGGCGCCGGAAATTCTCGAACTCCGCGGCAAGTCGCAGGTACTTGTCGCGCTCCGTGTCGAGCGTCCGCTGGAAGGACTCGATTGGTACCGCCGCCTCCGCCGTGACGTCACCAACCGGGTCGTCGGCGACGGCCGCGGGTTCTCTGTCGTCCCGGAGGCCCTCCTCGACGACGTCGGCGGTCTCGGGGGCGTCGGCCTCCAGATCGGATTCTGGGCGTTTGCTGCCGGATCGATGCGTGTTCATATCCTGGAGGAACGGGCGGGGACCGGCGCAGGTGCCACCGGATCCACCGGATGCAGGCGGCGGAGAGTCCCGCGGCGACTGTCAGGTCCGAAATCTCGGACCCGGAAAGGTCGGAGGCAACGCTCGTGCCCGTCCGGCGCGCCGTTCAGGCAGGGGACCTCGCCACATCCGACAGGCCCCGGCGGATCATGTCCAGCGCCGCCTGGGTGGCGCGAAAGCGAATTTCGGCGCGATCCCCGATGAAGCGCCCGCCGTACACCCGGCTTCCCGAGCCGAAGTCGACGGCGATCCAGACGAGTCCGACGGGCTTGTCCTCGGTGCCTCCGGTGGGCCCGGCCACACCGGTGATGCCGACGCCGACAGCGGCGCCCAGCCGGGCCCGCGCGCCCGATGCCATCGCCCGGGCGACCTCCTCGCTGACCGCCCCGGCGCTCTCCAGCAACGCCTCGCTCACCCCCAGCTCGGCCACCTTGACCGCGTTGGCATAGGCGATGATGCCGCCGAGGACAACGTCGCTGGCGCCGCTCACCGACGTTAGGCGCGCGCCGAGGAGGCCGCCGGTGCAGCTCTCCGCCACCGCCACCGTAAGCCCGCGCTCCCGGCACACGTCGAGCACCACCGCGGCCAGGTCGGTGGGGCCCTCCGCGTACCGGTAGCGTCCGAGTCGCTCCCGCAGCCGGGCCGCGGCCTCTTCCAGCAGTCGGTCGGCGTCCGCAGGACCGGCGTCGTGCACCGTCAGGCGCAGGTCCACGCCCTCCTGTCCGGGGAGATACGCCAGTGACACCGCCCCGAACCCCTCGGCGTGCTCCTTGAGCAGGTCCGGGAGCTGCGATTCAGCGATCCCCGTCGTGCGCAGCGTCAGCGAACGCACCACCCGCCCCTCGCCACGATGCCGCGTCCGGAGCAACGGGACCAGCTCGTCGGCGAGGAGTCCTCGCATCTCCCTGGGGACGCCCGGAAGCATCGCCACCCATCGTCCCCGCTCGTCCTCGAGGAAGATTCCCGGCGCCGTGCCGTGGTTGTTGGTGAGAACGCGGGCCCCCTCGGGGATCATCACCTGCTGGCGATTCGACTCCGGTGGGTCGCCGGGACGGCCACGGTCACGCCACAGCCGTCGGAGGCCCTCCCACAGCTCGGCGTCGAATTGAAGCGACCGGCCGAAGAGGGCGGCGATCGCGGGCTTGGTGCGGTCGTCCGACGTGGGGCCCAGCCCGCCGGTGGTGATGACCGCACCGGTGCGGTCGAGCGACTCACGCACGGCGTCGGCAATGGCGGCCGCGCCGTCGCCCACCGTGGAGCGATGCACCACCGAGACACCGATCGCGCCCAGTTCGCGCGCCAGCCAGACCGCGTTGATGTCGATGGTCTGGCCCAGCAGCAGCTCGTCGCCAATGGTGACGATTTCGACGTTCATGGTGCGGAGGGAGGGCGAACGGTGGGCAGCGCTACCCGGTGATGTCGGCCGGCGCCATGCGCACCGGCTGTCTCAGCGCGCCGGTTCGCCCGCCGGGCTCACCGAAGCGACGCCGATCCCGCGGCCGCCCCGAACATCAGGCCGCCGTATCGCTGAAGGTACAGCGCCAGGGAGTACATCGTGAGCGCCACCGCGCAGACCATCGCGATCGTGCCGACGATGCCGTTGAACATCGCGAAGGCATGCCAGGCACTCCCCGTCCAGCGATGCTCAGCGGCCGCGGTCGAGGCCATGAACCAGAAGAATGCAGCGCCCACCCAGATCGACTGGAAGATCGTCTTGAGCTTGGCGGGGCCGATCGCGGCGATGATCACGCCCTTGCGGGCCGCGAACCAGCGAAAGACGGTCATGAAGAGCTCGCGCCCGACCACGAGCACGAGGATCCACATCGGAAGCCCCACCAGGCCGAGCGGCGTCACGAACGGATACGCGAGCCGCGCTCCCGATCCGGCCACCACGGGCCCCACGACGTCGCTGACGGCCCATCCGCCGTGTGCCGGCAGTGCGGACAGCAGGGCAACGTCGCGCGTGAGCCAGTACATCGGGAGCAGCGTGGCGAGCAACAGGAGCTTGTCGGCCAGCGGGTCGAGCAGCTTGCCGAGGTTGGTCACCAGGTTCCGGTCGCGCGCGAGCTTGCCGTCGACGTAGTCGGTCGTGGCAGCAATGACGAAGAGGAGCCACGCGGACAGCCGCGGCTGCCATCCCGCACTGATCACCAGGGTCACGATGAGCGGCGTGGCAAAGATCCGCCCGATCGTGATGGCGTTCGGCAGGTTCATCGGCACCCGGTGGGAGCTAGCTGAGAGACTTCAGGACCAGCTTGGAGATCGCCTTCAAGGTATCGAAAACTCCCTCGCCAGTCACCGCAACCCCCTCAAAATACGCCGCGCGCTCGATCCATTCCCCGGTGGCGACCTGGGAGGCGAGATACTCGCCGGCATGGTACGGGTCCGGGGCGACGCGCTGCCGGTCCCCCTCCGTGATCTCCCAGCCGGGATTGAGGGCGGACTGCAGCTCGGCAATCGGGGCGGCGTTCGGCAGGTCGCGCTTGTTGTACTGGATCACGAAGGGCATGCGCGTCAGGTCGTACCCGTACTCGGCCATGTTGTCGTACAGGTTCTGCATGGACTCCTGGTTCGCTTCCATGCGATCGACCTGCGAATCAGCGACGAAGACGATGCCGTCGACGCCCTTCAGGATCAGCTTCCGGCTGGCGTTGT
This sequence comes from uncultured Gemmatimonadaceae bacterium, assembly GCA_963761075.1. Taxonomy (GTDB): domain Bacteria; phylum Gemmatimonadota; class Gemmatimonadetes; order Gemmatimonadales; family Gemmatimonadaceae; genus CAVXFN01. The sequence continues at coordinate 1,805,007 of CAVXFN010000004.1, read as the reverse complement.
AGTAGACCTGCCCCGGGACGGTGTACAGGTGGAACCGGGTCTTGAAGCCGCGGATCGTCCCGAGGTCGACCGGCAGGAAGTCGAAGAACAGCGTTCGCTCGGTCTCGGTGGCCAGAGAAATCAGCTTGCCGCGCGTGCTCGGTGAGACCTTGCGATAGACGTGCTCGAGGTTCGTCGTCTTGCCGCCCAGCCCCGGGCCGTAGTACACGATCTTGCAGTTGATCTCGCGTGACGCGTAGTTGATCATCGACATGCGGCGTCACCCATCCTACTGAAAGAGCCTGTCGATCTCGTCATCGGCGTCCGCGAGAAAGGACGGTCCCGGCGACGACGCCTGGGCGTGCCGGGCGAAGATCGAGTCGAGCAGGTGGCCGAGCGCCTCCACCGCGCCGCGCATGCGGAGGCGCACGAGCCCGAGCGTGGTGCGTGTGTCGAACAGCACCACGAAGATGACGCGCCGTGCGACGTCGGCCAGCAGCATCGACTCCCGTTCGCCCTGGTGGAACAGCGTGTTGAAGTCGGTCTCGCCGATGAGGCGTGCGAGCTGGTCGTTGGCGCTGAAGTCGGCCGCCGTGAGCGTGGCGAAGGCGGTGGCATCGAAGCTCGGACGCTCACCCGCGGTCAACACGAGCTGGCCGCTGCGGTCGACGAGCAGCGCACAGCGCGCGCCGCTCTCGATGAGGAATCGATGCAGCAGTCGCGAGAGCTCGTGGTGATCGTCCTGCGTCAGTGCCCAGCTTGCCGCCCCAGTGGACATAGTCGGTACCGCGACGCTCCGTTCGTTCAGGGAATCCGGCCCGGCACCGTGCCGACCCGACAGGTCCATGTCGTGCTGGAAAGCATAGCGCCCGGGCAGCAACGCGGCACTCCACGCCCCCTCGCCCCCCTCACGGCATCTCCCGCCGGGCGTTGATCGCCTGGGCGATCGTCACACCGTCGGCGTACTCCAGGTCACCACCCACCGGCAGTCCTCGGGCGATGCGCGTGACCCGCACCGGGACTCGTTCCAGCGCCTGCTGCACGTACAGCGCCGTTGCCTCCCCCTCGACGCTGGGGTTGGTGGCGAGAATGACCTCGCGAACCTCTCCGGCCTCGACCCGATTCACCAGCTGCGCCACCGTGAGGTCCGCCGCCGTAACGCCATCGAGCGGAGAGAGGCGCCCCCCGAGGACGTGATAGACCCCGCGGTACTCCCCGGACCGCTCAATGGCCCCGATATCAGACGCTTCTTCCACGGCGCAGATAACACTCCGGTCGCGCCGCGGGTCACCACAGAACGCGCACTCCTCCTGCTCCGTCAGGTTGAAGCACCGGGGGCACGGATGCACGCGCTCGGCCAGCGTCTCGAGGGCGTGCGCCAGCCGGACGCTGCGATCGGCAGGCTGCTTGAGCAGGTGGTAGGTGAGCCGGAGCGCCGTCTTGCGCCCGATACCCGGGAGTTTTGCCAGCTCCGCGGCGAGATCATCGATGGCCGACACTCACCCCTCCCGCCGGCGCCGTGCCACCCGTTCGCAACGCGCTGAGTCCCCTCCGGTCCGGGGGGCGTGCGACGTCACGGCGAAAACGGGAGCTTGAACGGAAGGTTCATCCCGCCGGTCAGCTTTCCCATCTCCTGCTGGGCAAGTTCCCCGGCCTTCTTCTGCGCGTCGCCAACGGCGACGACGACGAGGTCCTCGAGCATCTCGACATCGCCCTGCCCCAGCAGCGAGGCATCGATCTTCACGCGTCGGACCTGCCCGCGCCCGTCTGCCTCGACGGTCACCATGCCCGCACCGGCCGACCCCGTGACGGACATCTGCCCCAGTTCCTCCTGCATCTGCTGGAGGCGTCCCTGCATCTCCTGCGCCTGCTGCAGGATCTTGAAGAGGTCTGGCATCGGTTCCCGCCCGCAACTGTTGAGTGGCGCGCAAGTTACCCGGCTCGCCGACGAGGAGGCAAGCGCGCTCAGTCGAGCAGCTCGAGGTCGAGCACGTCGATCGCGGCGGCGAGCACCGGATCGCGCTTCCGCAGCGACGCCAGGGTGTCGAGCTTCACTGCCTCGACCGTCATGCGCGGCGTCGCCTCGAGCGGACGCGCATCGTCGGAGCCCTTGAGGGCGACGCGCTGCAGCCCGGCGATGTGGGGTTGCAGCGCCGTCACGATGTCGTCGAGACGGGCACGAAGCCCATCGTGCACCGCCGCCACCGCGACATGCAGCGTCAGCGATCCGCGCACGTCGGTCGCCATGGGCACCGTCTGCTCCAGCAGGGTGGCCACCATCGGACGCTCCCGCCGAACGGTCGCAACCATGTCGTCCCAGGCGCCGGCGATGGCGTTCAGGTCACCGATCGCGGCACTCGCGCGCGCGGCACCGGAGTCGGCACGCGGAATCGTCGCCGTCCCTCCATCCGGCGCGGCGTCGAGTCCGGTGATCCCGGCGTGCGGCGCACCACCGGCAGCCGTGCGTGAGGCCGCCGACCTCGGCGCGCCGGCGCTTTCCACGTCGCGCACGCGCGGCACGCCGGCCGGTGTGTCGCCGCGTCGTCCGCCGCGCCCCTCGAGGCGCGGCGGCGGCGCCATGGCCTCGCGCGGGCGCGCCGCGTCCGTACCGCGCGCCGGCGAGCCCTGCTCGCCGTGGCCCGCGAGCGATTGCAGCAGGTCCTCGATCGCGATGGTGTGGTCGAGCAGCGTGAAGCGAAGGAGCGCCGTCTCCAGCAGGAGCTGTTGCTGCGCGCTGCGACGGAATCGCGGCTCGAGCTCGGCCAGCATGTTCAGCATCCGCAGCTGGTCGCCGGCGGCCAGCGCGTCCTTGCGCTGCACGAGCGCCGCCCGCGCCGCCTCCGAGACACCGGCAGGCTGGGCCCCCAGCGTGACCGCGAGCTGGGCGCGGAGCATGTCCGAGAGCGCACCAAAGAAGACAGCGAGGTCCACCCCCATGTCGACGAGCCGGCCGACCGCGCCAAAGACGTCGGCGGGACGGCGTGCCGCGATGATGTCGAGGACGGCGATGACCTCGTCCTCGGGGACGAGTCCCAGGGCCTCGCGCACGCGGTCGGCGACGACGCGGCGGTCGCTCATGGCGAGCACCTGGTCGGCCAGGCTCAGGGCGTCGCGCATCGATCCGTCCGCCGCGCGCGCGATCATCGACAGGGCGTCGTCGTCGGCCTCGATGCCTTCGGCGGCGAGGACCGTCGACAGCCGGGCGGTGAGGTCGGCCAGGCCAATGCGCTTGAAGTCGAAGCGCTGGAGGCGGCTCAGGATCGGCGCGGCAAGCTGCGCGATCTTCTGCGGCTCGGTGGTGGCGAAGACGAACACGACCCGCGACGGCGGCTCCTCGAGGATCTTGAGAAGCGCGTTCCACGCCTCACGGGTGAGCATGTGGGCTTCGTCGATGATGTACACCTTCCAGCGGTGCTCCCCTGAGGGGGCGTACATCGCGCGCTCGCGAAGCTCCCGTGCATCGTCGACGCCCCGGTTCGAAGCGGCGTCGATCTCGACGACATCGAGGCTCGCCGCACCCGACCAGATGCGGGTGCACGACGCGCACTCGCCGCAGGGCTCGCCGGTGTCCGGGGCACCGGCCGCGGTGGCCTCGAGGCGACGCTCGCAGTTGAGGGCCATGGCGAGGACGCGCGCGAGCGTGGTCTTCCCGGTGCCGCGCGGGCCGCAGAGCAGGTAACCGTGCGCCACCCGGCCGCGCGCGATGGCGCCGCGCAGGGTGTTCGACACGTGGGTCTGGACGGCGACGTCAGCGAAGGAGCGGGGACGATATTTCCGCGCCAGGGCGATCATCAGCGAAGCGGGCGGGAGGCGGAGGGTGGAAGAGGAGGAACCGCGGTGGTCATGCGCTCGCGCTCCGGCCTGGCCGGTGGGGGGCCACCTAACGATGCCGCGGGCCCGGCGTCCGAGTTGGCACCGGTGCCCGCGGCGGTACTCCAGGTCTGACGAAGCGACGAAAGACACCGCGTACCGCTGCTACCGTCGGGGTCCTCACGGGGTTGGCGGGCTCGCGCCCTCCGGGACCTGGAGCACCCTGAAGTTAGCCGGTCGCGGGCGGTCGCGACAGCGCGCGAGGGTGCCCGGGGCCGCCCGCGCCCCGCCTCAGTCGGCCTGCCCGCGCGGCGGCGTGATGACCGGCCAGTCCGAGGTGTCGCCGAGCGCCCGCCACGCCTCGTCCAGCGCATCGAGCAGTGCCAGGGCGGCCGTGCGGGTGGCGTCGTCGCCGATGTCCAGGTGCAGCACCACACGGATGCGGCTTGGTGTCCACACGCCGACAAGCACGCCCTCCGCGGCAACCCGTCGCGCCACGTCGGCGGCGTCGAGCCCCGGTGCGAGGTCGACCATCACGATGTTCGTCTCCGGCGGCACCACCGTCGCGGCGATGGCGCCGTCGACGATATGGGCGAAATCGACGGCGCGCGCGTGGTCCTCCAGGAGCCGCGCCAGATGATGCTCGACGCCGTACAGCGCCCCCGCAGTCAGGATGCCGCTCTGGCGCATGATCCCGCCAAGGCGCTTGCGCACCACGTTGGCGGCGGCGATGACCGACTCCGACCCGGCAAGCGCCGCGCCGGCCGGCGCCCCGAGCCCCTTGGAAAACGAGACCATCGTCGTGTCCGACCACGCGGCGAACTCGGCGAGCGTGGAACCCGACGCCGCGGCCGCGTTCCAGAGTCGGGCGCCGTCGAGGTGGACGGCGCAGCCGCGCTCGCGCGCGACGTCGTGCATCGCGCGCACGCCTGCCACGGGGGTCACCAGACCCCCGGCGCTGTTGTGCGTGTTCTCGAGGCAGACGAGGGACGGGCGGGGAGAGGACGGGCTGCCCGGACGGAAGGCACGGGCCAGGGAGACCGCATCCATCATGGGTCCGTCGCCGGTGACCGTCCTGATCTGCACGCCGGAGATGGCCGCCGCGCCGACCATCTCCCAGTCCACGATGTGCGAGTTGATGTCCGCGAATATCTCGGTCCCGCGGCGGCTCAGCACGTTGATGGCGCACTGGTTCGCCATCGTGCCACTCGGGAAGAAGAGCGCGCGCTCCTTGCCGAGCAGCTCGGCCACGCGTGCCTCGAGCCGGCGCGTCGTCGGGTCGCCGTCGAGGTAGTCGTCGCCGACCTCCGCCTCCGCAATCGCCCGGCGCATGGCGGCAGTCGGCCGGGTGACCGTGTCGCTTCGAATGTCGATCGGCATGGGAGGAAAATGACAGGGCGACCGTCGTCGGAACAGATGCCGGTCGCCTAGCCCGAAAACGTCTCCCGCTGATCGCGCAGGACGCGCCTCAGCTCATGGGTCTGGGCGACCTCCCCGCCCACCAGGAAGATCACGGCCGCGTAGTACACCCAGAAGACGAGGGACACCAGCGCGTAGAGCGTGCCGGCGTAGAACGTGCCGACGTCGAAGGACGCCGTGATCCATGTGTACAGCTGGCGCGCGAACTCGAAGAGGACCGCCGCCGTCGCCGCCCCAAGGAGCGCGGGACGCCGGCGGATGCGCCGGTTCGGGAGGTACTTGTAGAAGCTGTAGAACAGCGCGATCAGCACGGCGAGCGAGGCCAGACGGCCGAGGACGACCTCCAGCCGGTTCAGCACGTCGAGCCGCAGTCCCGTTGCCGCGAAGAGCTCGGCGCCGCGCGTCGAGGCGATGGCGAGGTAGGCGTTGAGGACCACGTAGGCGACGGCGAACAAGATCGTCACCGCCGTCAGCCGCAGGTCGAACCACTTGCCGGCGAGGATGCCGCGCTCCGTCTCGATGTCGAAGACGTCGGCGAGGGCGCTCCGCAGCGACCCGAACAGCCGCGTCATGAACCAGACGAGACCGACGCCGCTCCAGATCGAGAGCGCCGTCCGCACCTGGAGCACGTCGTCCAGGAACTGGTGAATCGGCGCCCCGTGCATCTCGCTGTGCGGCGGGAGCAGCCTGTCGACGATGCCGCGCACGGCCGCCACGGAGATCTCCGGCGACTCGTGCAGCACGTACGCCAGCGTCGATACCGCCAGCAGCACGAACGGTACCGCGGCCAGCAGGAGGCTGAACGCGACACCTCCGGCCAGGAAGAAGACGTTGTCGTCGACGCTGTTGTTCCACACGCGCACGACGTAGTCGCGCGCAGTCGCCCACACGCGAACGATCCGGCCGGGCGCGACAGCGGGGGCGGGGCCGCCGGCGCGGGGAGCGCTCAGTCGCTGGAAGCGCCGCGCGCGTCGGCGGCGCCCTCTCCCTGACCGTCGTCCTCCGGGGCACCCGCTTCGGCGATGCGGCTCTGGAACGAACGCCGGGCTTCGCGAGCAGCGGAGCGACCGGCGTCGACGGCACGCACGATCTCCCGCTTCCGGCGGGTCACCGTGTCGCGCACGTCCTCCATACGCCCCTCGAGGTCCTCGCGCACCTCGTCGTACTTGTTTTGCGCCTTCACCTTCACCTCGCGCGCGAGGTCCCCGGCGCGGTTCCGGGCCCGGGCCGCGCGCCGGCGCAGTTCGCGCCGCGTCGCCGCGCCCGACTGTGGCGCGAACAGGAGCGACAGCCCCGCCCCTACGGCGAGCCCGATCAGGAAGGCCCCGGCGCCCGATCGACGGGCGACGATCACACGGGGCTCGTCATCGTAATAATCTCGCGACATCGTCCCTCCTTGTTCCGGTCCCGGGGCGTGCCGGCCGCCAGAGGCGGCGAGCCGGGGCGTGCGCCGATGACCGGCACGGCTGCGTTCAGTCACTCAACGACGTGTCGTCCGGCGCGGCCGAGACGGCAACATGCCCCGCCGTGCCGGGCCTCGGACGGTGGATGGCCTTCGGGTGAACCGTTCGTTGCACGATCGAACGGGTCTCGGCAATCCGGAGTTGCGTGAACAGGAATGAGAACTTCTCGTCGTATGCCGCCGCGAGCCGCTGCCTGGTGGCGGCGTCCAGGTCCCAGAACCGGCGCTTGAACGGTCCCAGCGCCTTCTTGCGCGTCTTGTAGTAGAACTGCTCGTCCGAATCCGAGGGCTTCCGCTCGCCCTTCACGTTCTCCCGGAGCCAGGCATAGATCTCGTCGCGCAGCGCCTCGGGGATCGCATCGTACAGCATGTTCTGGAAGTTCGTGGCGAGGTGGATCTCGGCGGTCTCGGTGCGCGGGAAGTTGTGGAACGCCTCGTCAGGCAGCGTCGAGGCCCCGTGCTGCACGGCGCCCGACAGCCCGTACCGGTCCCGGGCCACGCGCGACAGGTCCTCGAGCGTCTTGAGGTCGAGCTTCACGTCGGCGATCGAGCCGTCGGCCAGCACGACCCCACCGTGCGACGTCCCCGACTGCACGCTGATCTTCGACAGCCCGGCCGCCCCCGCCGCCGACGCGGCGAGCGTCTCGTTGAAGCCGTCCATGAAGGCCTCGAGCTCGGGCACCGTGCTGTTCGCCGTCCCGACCTCGCCGATCTCGCCGCCGATCGACACCGTCACCCCGTCGGGCTCGAGGCCGCGGATGAGGCGCGTGATAGCCGCACAATTCTCGAAGTTCCGCCGCTGCTGCTCGCGCAGCGTCGGCTGCGAGAGGTCCACGAGCGTCGAGGTGTCCACGTCGATGTTGTAGAAACCGGCGTCCACCGCCTCCCGAGCGAGGGCCTCCACGGCGCTGACCTCGGTGACCGGGTCGTCCGCGAACTTCTTCGCGTTGACCTGAAAGTGGTCCCCCTGGATGAAGACGGGCCCGCGGAATCCTTCCCGCAGCGCCGCCGCCAGCATCACGGCGACGTATTCCGCGGGGCGCTGGTCGGTGTAGCCGATCTCGGAGCGCGCGATCTCCAGCAGGAACGCACCGGCGTCGAGTCGATTGGCCACGCGGAAGATCGCTCGCGCCGTGTCGTACGCCATGCCGCGCACGTTGATCGCCGGCACCGTGAAGCCGTGCGTCTCGCCACGGCCGCGCGACATGTACAGCTCGTGGATCGACGCCGGCCGGACCCCGACGGCCTGCGCCATCTCCCAGATGAGCCACCGGGCGTCGTCGCGCTCGCTTGGCGCGCCAAAGACGGCATCGCGGACCACGCGGTCCATACGCTCCGAGGCGAGCACCGCCTCGTCGTGCACCTGGACGGTTCCGTTCGAGCGTGACACGGCGCCACCGAGTGCCGGGTGGGCGCTGGTGGTGGAATCGATCATGGCCTGCCGACCTCCGCATGGATGATGTGGACCCGCCACCGTCCGACCGGCAGGAGCGGGCCATCCGGATCCGGGGCGCGCAGGATGCAGCGCGCGACGTGCCTTCCCGGAAACTGCCCGGCGCGGGAAGGAGGGGCAACCCTCGTCCCGATCCCGGCGTCATCCGCTACACGACGCGCGATTGCTCGCTCCGCGGCAATGGGTCCCATTCCCGTCTCGCGTCCTCAATTCCCGCAGGCCCCGGCATCGCGTGCGTGAAGCGCTCTCCGAGCGCGACACCCGGCGAGATCGGCAAGCCCGGAGACGTCCGCGTGCACGGACGGCATCGTGAGGTCGACCCCGTCCCCAAACGCCCGCGCACGATCAGGTACTCTGCCATCGTCTCGGCGGCCCCGTCCGACCTGGACGTCACCACGAAGAGCGTGGTCCGCAGGGCGAGCCGCCCCAGCAGCGTCGCGATCGTCACCGGGGCGAGAGTGTCGAGCATGTGCAGTCGTGGACGGCCGCCACGCACCGGCTCGCTGAGGTCGTTCCACGCTCAGCGACGCAGCACTGTCCGCCGCGCGGTGGGGCCGAGCGTCGACCCGCCGGTGCCGAGCACCGCCACGTCCCGGACGCCGGCCTCGAGCGACTGGCGGCATCGGTGCTCTGACGCAGCAGGGCCGAGTCACCGGGAGGTCGGGGAAGCCGACCTCCCCGCCCTGGCGCCGGCGGCTAGCCGCCCCGTGCGCCTCGGCGGAACGCGGTCGCGGCGGAGTCGAGTTCGTGGCCGGAGACGCCGCCGGGCACGGCGTGCGACAGCGTCAGGGCGTCGTCGAGCCGGAGCATGGCAGGCGGGTGCTTGACGGGCGCTATTCGACGCGCACGACGAGACCGTCGAATGCCGGGGACACGCCGCGCGGCAACTCGGCCTCGAGATCGGCGTGGAAGCTCTCATGCGTCAGGTGCGTGAGGTACGTCCGCTCGGCGCCGATCTCGCGCGCCACGCGGATCGCCTCGGGTATGGACAGGTGCGTCGGGTGCTCGGTGCGGAAGAGCGCGTTGATCACGAGCACGCGCGCCCCCTTCAGTCGCTCCAGTGCCGCAGGGGGCACCATCTTGGCGTCGGTCACGTACGCCAGCGCCCCGATCCGGAAGCCCATGACCTTCAGCGCGCCGTGGGGAAGCTCCACCGCGGTCACGGTCGCGTCGCCGATCTGCAGCGTCTCACCGTCGGCGATCACGCGCACCTGTCCCTCGGGCTTGGACGTGCCCGGCAGCGGCCGGATGCTGTCGTCGAAGATGTACGCGAACCGCCGCGCGATGCGGTCCATGGTGTCACGCGAGCCGTACATGGTGAGCGGGGCGTCGCGGCGCACGGTGAACGCGCGCACGTCGTCGAGGCCCTGCACGTGGTCGGCGTGGTCGTGCGTGAACAGCACTGCGTCGACGCGGTCGACACCACAGGTGATGAGCTGCAGCCGCAGTTCCGGCGGCGTGTCGATCAGGAGGCGGGTGCCGGTGTCCGTCTCCACCACCGCGCCGACCCGCGAGCGACGGTCGCGCGGATCCGGAGAACGGCACACTTCGCAGTGGCAGCCGATTTGCGGCACGCCGAAGCTGGTGCCCGTCCCGAGGAAGGTGAGCTTCACACCGATTCGACCTTGAGGAGGTTCGTGGTCCCGGGGACGTCGAAGGGCACGCCGGCGGTGACGAGCACGCGGTCCCCGGTGTGCGCCATGCCGCGCTGCAGGACCTCGCGCCGCGCATGGTCGAGCATCTCCTGGTACGTCGTGCTGTGGGGCACCAGGATGGGCACCACGCCCCAGACGAGCGCGAGCTGGTTGTACGTGACCGGGACGTCCGTGAGTCCGAGGATCATCACCTCCGGGCGCTGGGCGGAGACGACGCGCGCGGTGAATCCGCTCTTGGTGATGACGACAACCAGCGGCGCGCCGAGCATCCGGACGGCGGCGACAGTCGCCGCCGCGATCGTCTCCTCCGTCGACGCATGCGTGGGTGACGGACGACGCTCGTCCCGCACCCGTGGCACGTGCTGGCGCTCGATCTCGGCGATGATCCGGTGCATCGCCTGCACCGCGAGGACAGGATATGCGCCAGCCGCCGTCTCGGCCGAGAGCATCACCGCATCGGTCCCATCCAGGATCGCGTTGGCCACGTCGCTGGCCTCGGCCCGCGTCGGGCGCGGGTTCTCGATCATCGACTCCAGCATCTGCGTTGCCGTGATCACCGGGCGCCCCAGATGGTTGGCCAGCCGGATCAGCCGCTTCTGCACCAGGGGGACTTCCTCGAAAGGCAGCTCGACGCCGAGATCGCCGCGCGCCACCATCACCGCATCGGCCGAGCGCACGATCGCGTCGATCTCCTGCAGCGCGCTGTCCTTCTCGATCTTGGCAACGACCAGCATCGACCGCGGGATCAGCGCCCGCAGCGTCGCGATGTCGTCGGCGCGACGTACGAAGCTCAGGGCGAGGTAGTCGAACTGGTGCGCCACCGCGAAGGCGGCGTCGGCGCGGTCCTTCGAGGTCACCGCCGGCGCCGATACCTGCACGCCCGGCAGGTTGAGCCCCTTGTGACTGCGGATCTCGCCGCCGTGGACGACGCGGGCGTGCACCCGCGGGTCGTCCACGCGCAACGCCACCAGCTCGATCAACCCGTCGTCAACGAGGATGCGGTCGCCCGGATGCACGTCCCGCGCGATGTCATCGTACGTGACCGGCAGGTCGCCCGGTGCGGCATCACCCTCGCGGCACAGGACCACGTCGTCTCCGGGCGCGACGTGGATGGGCGCCGCCAGCTGCCCGACGCGAATGCGCGGTCCCTGGAGGTCGCCCATGATGGCGACAGGGCGCCCGCGCCCGGTTGCGAGCCGGCGCACCGTCTCCACGGTGCGCGTGTGCTCCTCGTGGGTGCCGTGCGAGAAGTTGATGCGGGCGACGTCGAGCCCGGCATCGAGGAGCGCCCCAATGACCTCCGGCTGCGCCGAGGACGGGCCGAGTGTACAGACGATCTTGGTGCGCGTCGGCGGCGAGGCGGCAGGCAAGTCGGGCCGTGAGGCAGGAGTGGGCGTCGGTGCGAAGGCGGCGGTCGTCATGTCGCGGGCGGCCGTCGGGCGGGACTCGGGGCCTGCTGCGGGCCTAGCCGGCGGTGACGAGCGCCGCCTTGCGGGCGAGGCCGGCAATCAGCGAATCGAACGACTTCTGGAACGAGGCGACGCCGTCGGCGAGCAACTTGTCGGTGACGTCGGTGAACGAGAGGCCGGCCGCGGCAAGGTCCGCCATCAATCGATCGGCCGCGTCGAGGTCGGCGTCGACCCGGCGCGCCACCTGGCCGTGATCCCGGAACGCGTCCATCGTCGAGGGCGGCATCGTGTTCACCGTGTCCGGGCCGACCAGTTCCTCGACGTACATCACGTCGCGATAGGCGGGGTTCTTGGTACTCGTGCTCGCCCAGAGGGGGCGCTGCACGCGCGCGCCGCGCGCCGACAGCGCCTCCCAGCGCGCGCCCGAGAAGCGCTCGAGAAAGAGCCGGTAGGCGTGCCGCGCATTGGCCACCGCCGCCTTCCCACGCAGCGCCAGCACGGCATCATGGACCGCCGGCTCGCGGGCGCCGTCCGCCAGGCGCTCCAGTCGCTTGTCCACTTCACCGTCGACCCGGCTGACGAAGAAGCTCGCGACCGATGCGAGGTGGCTGACGGGACGCCCCGCGCGCACGCGGTCCTCGAGACCGGCCAGGTAGGCCTCGATGACGCGGGCGTGCGCGTCGACCGAGAACAGCAGCGTGACGTTGACGTTGACGCCATCCGCGATCAACCGGCGAATGGCCGTCGCGCCCTCGGTGGTGCCGGGCACCTTGACCATCACGTTGGGGCGGCCGACCGTCTTCCAGAGCCGGTGCGCCTCGTCGATGGTGGCCTCCGCATCGTGTGCCCGGGCCGGTGAGACCTCGATCGACACGAAACCGTCGGCGCCGCGGCTGGCCTCGTAGACCGGGGCGAACAGGTCGCATGCGGTGCGCACATCGTCCGTCTCGATGAGCTCGAAGAGCGCCTCCGGAGAGATCCCGGCGGCGGCGGACGCGATCTGCGCGTCGTACGCGCTTCCCTCGGCAAGCGCCTTGTCGAAGATCGTCGGGTTGGACGTCATCCCCACCAGTGCGTCGTCGCGGATGAGGCGTTCCAGCGTGCCGTCGCGGAGGATGCGGCGATCGATGAAGTCGAGCCAGACGGACTGTCCGGCGGCGTGCAACTGGCGCAGGCGGTTCTCGGTCATGAACGGATCGGGACGGAAGATGGAGCACGGGCAGGCGGCGCGCGCCCCGGCATCGGACCGCGGCGACGCGCGGTCCCTCCTGCAACCTATCCTGCGCGTGCCGGACGCTCAATGCGGCGCGACGCGCACCGGGCCCGTCCGCGCGGCCACGCCCTGGTGCGGTGCCGCGCTCAGCGCGCCTCCCCCCGGGGCGCGGCGCCTAACGACCGGAGCGCGGCGGCGAAGGCGTCGACGGCCACGACGTGCACCGCCGGCAGCCGCGCGAGTCGCGCGGCGACGGCCTCGTACGCCGCCCCGCCGAGGAAGATGGGGACCCCGGCGGGTAGCGCGTCTCGCAGGCGCTCGACCTCGCTCCCGAGGACCTCGGCGGATCCGTACACGCCGCTGACGGCCACCGCCGCGGCGCGCGCGCGTCTCGCACCCGCCGCGAGCTCCGCCGCCGGCATGTCGCTGCCGAGGTACAGCGGGGACCATCCCACGCCGGCCGCCACCGCGGCGCTCATGAGCGCCCCGAGTTCGTGTCGCTCGCCGGCAAGGGTCGCCACGACCACGCAGGGGGCTCCGATGGGTGGTCGCAGCGCCGAGACGATCCACTGCAGGGTGGCGCGCGTGGAAGCCGTCGCGAGGTGCTCCTGCGCCACGCTCATGACGCCGTCGTGCCAGCGTTCGCCGACCTGTCGCAGGAATGGTCCGGCAACCGAGGTGACGTACGGCAGCGGCCCCAGCGAGAGCGCCGTCCGCCGCAGCCCGCTCTCGAGCCCGGCGGCGTCGAGCCTCGCGGTGGCCTCCATGGCCGCATCGACCGCGTCGATCGCCATCGCGGCCTGCGCCTCGCGCTCGGCCTCATGCAAGGCAACGGTACCGGCCGTGTCGTCCGGTTGGTGCGCCTGCCGGCGCTCCCTCTCGACGAGGCTCGCGAGTTCTGCGGTCGTGAGGCGGGCGACTTGCCCGATGGAATGACCCTGGGACGTCAGGCGCTTGAGCAGGATGAGTCGCTCGACCTCGGCGTCTCCATAGAGACGTCGTCCGCCGGCGGAGCGCGCCGGGCGGACGGCGCCATAGCGCCGCTCCCAGGCGCGCAGCACGTCGGCGGAGAGTCCTGTCCGGCGAAGCACGACGCGAACCGGCTGGAGTGCGGCCGCTGGGCCTGAATGGTTTGCCACGCGTGAAATTTCCGTCGATGTCCAAGTATTGTCAATAAAATGTTACCAGTATATTGACATAAGCAGGACAGCAGTGCAGTTTCCTGGACACAACCGGGACGAGGCCGCCGCGTGAAGACCGGGTTGACGCGGTGGGAACGGCGGCCGAATCCCCAACTCCCGAGAGGATGACCCACGCCATGAATGCCACACGATTCGTTCGCACCCTCGTTGCCGGTGCCGCTTCCAGCGTCGGTGCTGTTTCCGCGGCAGCCGCCCGGGGCGAACCCGGAATAACTGTGCCCGCCTCCACGATCGTCGACGTTGCCGTTGCCGACGGACACTTCAAGACCCTCGCCGCCGCGCTGGAAGCGGCTGGCCTCGTCGAGACCCTCAACGGTGACGGCCCCTTCACCGTGTTCGCGCCGACCGACGACGCGTTTGCGAAGCTGCCGGCGGGAACCGTGCAGGCCCTGCTCAAGGACAAGACGAGGCTCACGGCGATCCTCACCTACCACGTCGTCGCCGGACGCCATCCGGCCAGCGAGGTCGCCTCCCTGAGCTCCCTCGCCACGGTGAACGGCACGCAGCTCACGATCGACGCGCGGAACGGAGGCGTGATTGTCGGCGGGGCGCACGTCGTGAAGGCCGACATTCCGGCGTCGAACGGCATCATCCACGTCATCGACACGGTGCTGATTCCTAACGACTGACCAGACTCCGTTACCGGCCCAACGGGCCCGCTCCACCGGGTCCGTTCGGGCCCGGCTGGTCGGGCGCCCCGCCCCCTGGCGAGCGGCATTGCCGGCTCATCAGGGAGGCCTTATGTTGGGGGCGCGCGCGCGCTGCGCGTACCGGGTCCAAAGCACACCGGAGGGGCTGGCAATGTGGCCGGCCCCGTGTTGCTGGGGGATCGCCGGCCGGCCGGGTGGCCTGCCCTGGGGGTGCGATCCCGGCCCGCGTGAGGGCAGTCTCACGCACTGAGGTGATCGGTCAGTACGGCATGTCCGCACTCCGAATACACCTGCACACCACGGAGTCGCGACATGCGCACGACCGGTACCGTGAAGTGGTTCAACGAGGCGAAGGGCTTCGGCTTCATCACGCCGCAGGACGGGTCGAAGGACTGCTTCGTGCACCACTCGGCCATCCAGGGCAAGGGCTTCAAGACGCTCGCCGAGGGTGAGAAAGTCGAGTTCGACGTCGTCGAGGGAAAGAAGGGCCCCGCTGCCGAAAACGTCGTGAGGCTCGGCCGCTAGTCCGATTCCGGATACCGCAGCCCGGCGCCGCCGGTTCGCCTCAGAGCGAGCCGGCGGCGCCTGCGTTCCGGCCCTGTCCAGGGCCCGCATCCACGGCGCGCGGGCAGCTATCCCTTCTGCACCGCGACGTCTCCCGTCGACCGGCTAGAACTCCTCGTCGTCCGGATACTCCTCCCCCTGCTTCGAAGCCGGCGCCGGCGTCACGATGCCCTCGAAGGTGTCCTTCGGGACACGGAATCCGTCGACGAGCTCCGGCTCCTTGTCGTGTCCGAGGAGCCGATTGGCGAGGTACTCACCCACGACGGGGCCGAACTTGAACCCCTCGGCCGATCCCGCCCCCGCAATCCAGACGTTGGACATGTCGGGGTGGTGGTCGAAGATGAAGTTGCGCGTCAGGCTCGTCTCGTAGTGGCAGGCGTGCGTCCCGTTGATCGGAGCGTCCTTGAGGAGCGGGAAACGTTCCGCGAGGAAGTTCCTCGAGCGCTGCTGTGACGGCTGGTCGACCCAGCGGTCGCTCAGGTCGGGATCCTGTGTGGGGCCACCGATGATGATCTGCGGCGGCGGTCCGCCGCCGCCTTGGCGTCCGCCCCCGCGTCCAGGACCACCGCTGCCTCCGCGCACCCGGAATCCACGGCTGTCCGGCGGAAGCGTCGGCCACCCGGTGACGCCCGGGAAGTTGTAGGTGGGCAGGTTCGGGTAGGTGAACCGATTGTCTCCCAGCGGCGTCGCGAAGTAGCACACCTGGCCGATCGGCGTGCGCAGTCGGTTCCCCATCACGCTCGGAAAGACCTTGCCGAGCCACGGGCCGCATGCAAAGACATATTGCCCCGCGCTCACGGTGTCGTGCGTATCGAGGATCAGCTCGTCCATCTTGCCGTTGCGCGCCATCGACGGGTACGCGCGAGCGATGACCATCTGGCCACCGAGCTTGTCGAGGAAGACCTCGCTGACGCACTGGGTGGCGCGCCGCGCGCGAACGACGCCGGCATCCGGCTCGTGCAGGCAGACCGTGATGTCGTCCAGCCGGATGACCGGGTACGCCTTGCGCACGTCCTCGACGGGGACGACCTCGTGGCGAATGCCCACCTTCACGAACAGGTCGCGCGTCGTCTTGGTGAAGTTCTCCCACTCGGTGCGGAAGATGAAATCACCCGTGGTATAGAAGAGCCGCATCTTGAGGTCCTTCCCCCACTCGTCGTCCCACGTCCGCCAGTGCCCCATGGCGCGACTCGCCCAGCGCATCCACAGCTCGCCATGCGGACGGTCGCCGTACGACGTGCGGACGCCGCGGGTCTCGTCGCCGGACGTCGAGCGCGTGTTGCCCGGGCCGTAGGCGTCCACCACGAGCACCTTCTTCTGGCCCATGCGCTTGAGCCAGTACGCGGTCCAGCCGCCGAACGCGCCGGCGCCGATGACAACGGTGTCGAAAGTCTTGCCGATGAGCGCCGGCGCCGGATAGCCCGGGCCGCCGCGCGGCGACCCGCCCTGTTCCGCAGGAACCGAGGCGCCTAACGCCGCCGGCCCGACCATGAGCAGGCCGGCCTGCGCCCCGGCCGCCTTGAGGAAGTCGCGCCGGTCGATGCCGCCGGGCGATCCGGTGCCTCCGTCGGCGGCCGCCGGCCGCGGGGGGCCGCCGGCGTTCCCGCCATCCCTGGTGGACGCCGGCTTCACGGCCGGGTTGCGCGGTTTGTCAGCACTCATCGCAGTGCCCCTCGACCACAGGATCAATCACCCGGCTGGCTCTCCCACCACGAACGGTTCGTGGCCCACCCGGGCGGCTCCGCCAATGCTCTCGCGCGACGCGCCGCCGCACAACCCCGGAATTCGCGCGCGGCGCTCAGTGGCGCGCCGGGGGCCCGGGGCGCGCGCCTGCGGGATACTGCTGGATCTGCCTCGCGGACCAGTCGCCATGCGGCGGTGGCGGCGGCGGCGGCGTTGCGGGCACTGCCGGATCGATCTTCACGCCGCGCAGGCCGTCGTCGTCGGTCGGAAGCTCGGAGGTCCCGACAGGATACCCGTTCAGCTGGAAGAGGTACGCGACGATGTCGATGTAGTCCTGCCGCGCCAGGATCCCGGGATCGTCCTCCGGCATCTCCGAGGCAATCGTGTTGAAGATGTCATAGGCAGAGCGGGACACCCACGCGACCTTGAAGTCGTCGCCCGTGTACTGCTTGGCCGAATGGCAGTTGACGCAGTACGTGCGATAGGCGGACTCCCCTCGCTTGGCCTGCTCGTCGGTGAACACGCCACCAACGGTCGACTTCCCCGGCGCCGGTGCCGGCGTCGCCGTGGAATCCTGGCCACCCGCCACGAACGGCGCCGAGCCGACGAGCGCCATGCCTGCCAGAGCGCGACGAAGGGACCTTGACGCGGCGGGGTGTCGCCGCGCGGGGGACGCGATGATCTGCGGGAGCATGCAGTTGTCTGGGGGGTCTCTGGGGGGACCTTCAGAAGTCGGACGCTACGCGGAAGAAATTACAGCCGGAGGCGCGATCTTGAACAGACGGCGCGCGCCGCTTTGCCCCGTCGGGGACGCCGGGCCCCGTCCCGGCCACCTGCCGGGGAGTGCGCGCCCCCTCCCCGCCGGCATTCAGGCGGGTGCCGCCCGCCGCGCAGCACCCGTTGCCGGAGCGCCAGGTCGGCACCAGCCGGGACGATTCCGCTGCCGGGTCCCGGCATCCCGGTGCGCGGATTTCCCCCGCATCGACGTCCGAGAAAACCCTCCCCCCGGCTCGGCAAATCCTTCTTGCAGCGGCCCCCGCCGGAGCCGAGACCTTATTTCGGAACCCCTCATTGAAACCGAAGACGGAGGTCTACATGCCTGGCACGGTTCCGATGCTCGACGATGGAGCGTTCTCAGCCCTGCGCGGGGGGGACGAGAATGCCTTCGAGACCCTTTTCCGGTCCCGCTTTCAATTGATGCTGGAGACGGCGCAGGAGCAGCTGCACGAGCCGGCGCGGGCCGCCCGGGCCGTCGAGCGCACCTTCGAGATCTTCTGGAAGGAGCGTGAGCACTGCGACGACGCGGTGGCGGTCGAGACGATGCTGGACGTCGTCCTTCGCGATGAGCTCGCCCGGCTGCAGGCGCGAGCGCACGCGAACGGACGCCGCGCATTCGGCGAGCACAGCAAGGGGCCAGCCGTCGTGCATGCGGCGCCGAGTGTCGACGAGGCGTGGGCGCGCGTCCGTGCCGACCTCCATCCCAGTGTCCTCAAGGGCGAGGACGCGGTCCGGGCACAGCGCCAGATGCGACACGCGGCCGCGGAGCACATGGCCGCCATCGGCAAGAAGCGCTCCCCGTTGGCCACGATCGCCGGCGTCGTGCTCGTGGCCGGCGCCGTGGGCGGGATCCTCTACTACCTGCAGCACCGCGGTGGGGACCGGGCGATCGACTTGGCGTTCGCCTCGGCCGACGTGCGCGAGATTGCCTCGAAGGCCGGGCAGCGCGGCGCGACGACACTGTCCGACGAGACCCAGGTCGCCTTGGGCGCCGCTACGCGGCTCGTCATTCCTCCGGGCTACGGCACGAAAATCCGGGCCGTGAAGCTGGATGGCACCGCGTCTTTCACGGTGGCGCCGAACAAGACGCTTCCATTCGTGGTGCGGACCGCGAACGCGGACATCGAGGCGACCGGTACCGCCTTTGACGTCTCGGGATTCGCTGGCGACCCCTACGTCCTCGTGCGGGTTCGGGAAGGCGCCGTCACGGTCAGCCGGGGGAAGGAGACGAAGACCGTCAGCGCCGGAGAGGCCTACGCCATCCCGTCGAGCGGGGCGATGACAGCGGCCACGCCCGGACAGGTCGAGGAAGGGCTCTCCTGGATCAATGGAGAACTCGTCGTCACCAACCGGTCCCTGAAGGACGTGCTGCCGATCCTGCAGCGCTGGTACGACCTCGTCCTCACACCGGAGAACAAGACGATGCTCGACCGCCCGGTGAGCCTGCGGGCGGGCCTCGACTCGATGCGCGCCGCCATGCGGGAGCTGCAGAAGAACGCGTCGGTGGTGATCGACTACGACGGCAAGCGCAACCTGATGCGCGACGTCGGGGGGTCGAGCGCGAAGTAGCGGTCGTCGACGCCCGCCAGGCTGCGTCGTCGATCGCGGTCCCCCGGCGCGAAATCCGCGTCGGGGGGCTTCGTGCGCCCTGCTAGTCGTTCTGGCGCGCTCCGCGCAGGCCGAGGTTGATGATGCGCTGCAGCAGTTCGGGATAGAGAATCCCGGCTTCCTCGGCGGCCGAGGCGAACTCTTCCTCCATGGCGATCTCCGGATTCGGGTTCGCCTCGAGGAACCAGAGCTTGTCGTCGGGACTCAGGCGATAATCGATGCGCGCGTATCCCGTGAGCGAGAGGATGCGGTAGATGCGCTTGCTGAGGTGCCCGATGGCGGACGCGACGCTGGCCGGGAGATCCTCGGCGTGGCGCTGGACGATCCCGTGGCGTTCCTGGTAGTCCGGATCGTGCTTGACCTTCTCGGTCGCGATGAGCGGCGTGCCACTCTTCGCTCCCTCGGCCACCAGTTCCCGCGGCGGAAAGGCGGTGAGGCGCTCGTTGCCGAGCACGGCCACGTAGATCTCGCGCCCCTCGATGAACTGTTCGACGATCGCGTCGGTGGCGACGCGCCGGTGTACGAAGGCCACGCGTTCGGCGAGCTGGTCGTCCTCGTTGACGAGTGACGCCCGCGAGATGCCGAGCGAGGCATGCTCCGTGAGGCTCTTCACGATGAGCGGAAACGCGAGGGCCCGCGGCCGTCTCACCTTCCGGCCCATCGGAAAGACGTGGAAGTCGGGCACCCGGATGCGATGATAGACGAGCAGCTTTTTCGAGAGCGCCTTCTCGCGCGAAATCACCATGCCGCGCGGGTTGCAGCCGGTGTACGGCACCCGCAACAGCTCGAGCAGGCTGACGACGTTCTGGTCGAACAGGACGTTCCCCTGGAATTCCTCGAGCAGGTTGAACGCGATGTCCGGCTTGAACTCGTCGACGGCCTGGCGAATGGGATGCAGCTCGTCCTGCACGCCAAGGGCGCGCACCTCGTGCCCGACCTCGCGCAGGGTCCGCACCACGTCCCACTCGGTCTTCCACGTGAAGCGCTCGTCCACGGTGTACGACGCCGCGTCGTCCGGGGGCACGAGGTCGGGATGCATGAGCGCCAGGACCCGGAGTTTCTTCATGCTCACAGCGCGATCCAGTCGCGGCGCCCCTGGGAATACAGGAAGTGCATCGTCTTGACGGTGAGCAGTACGGCGAAGTTCATCACCAGCTCCCGCTCCGGACCGGCGACGCGGAGCCGCAGGTCGCTGCAGCGCCCCATCATCTCCTCCAGCACCACGTCGAGGGTGTACTGGTATTCCCCGGTCCACCGCGAGACGAGGCGGCGGATCTCCTGGCGATGGCGCCGGAGGAACGACGAGGCGGCTTCGTTGCGGCGGTGACGGGGTTCATCGGAAAAGAGACGGCGCAGGTCGGCATCGTAGGTGTTCGGAAACTTCACGGTGTACTTCCTCCGACGCTGAGCGTAGTGCTCGCCCAGCGTCTTGCGCAACCGGTGCAGCGGCTCGACTTCGCGACGCGTCGAGACCGCCGGGCGCCGGTCCCCGACCTCGTCCATCAGCTCGTCCACGTACTGCAGCTTGCGCAGCGCCGGCCACCCCGCATAACGACGACGCCAGTCGGAGCGCGGACGCAGCCATACGGCAAAAGTCTCGGCGAAGTCCTCGTCGGGGTGGCTCTGCGCGTACCACAGCCGCAGGTGCTGCACGTAGCGCTTGCTCGCCGGGTTGGGACGGTAGTATTCGGGATATCGCGTCGACGACTTGCCGAAGAGCTGCTGCCAGCGACGGCGCCGGTGCAGCTGGTACGCATGCTGGAACGCGTGTCCCGACTCGTGGCGCATGATGCGCATGCACTCGGCACGCGACGCCCCCTCGACGTCGAGGAACTCGTCGCGCTCCAGTCGCCGGAGCCGTGGATGCACCAGGTAGAACGGAATCGCGAATCCCGGTATGCCGGCCGGAGAGAACCAGTCGTCCGAAAGCCAGACGTGCGGCTTGAGCCGGAGTCCACGCACGTCGAGCTCCGCGTACAGCTTCTCCACGCACCCCGCCAGCCACGTCCCCTCGATGGAGAGTCCGAGGTCCTTCAGGCGAAGCCGCAGGAGTCGCTCGTCGGAGTATCGCTGCCAGGGAATCCGGTTCGGCACGGGGGAAAAGGGAGGGTCTGTGCGATGGGGCGCCAACACGGGTGACCGGTCAGGTTACGCCCCACGCGCCGACGAGGGAAGGTGCGCCCGCCGACCGCCCCCGCTGCATTGACACCTTCGCACCCTGCGCCGTACTTGTCGACCGCCGGCGCGGATGCCCCTTCGATGCCCGCCGCGGAGGTCCATTCCCTTCTCCTCAACGCCGTGTCGTCGATGACTACCCGTCGATCGTTCCTCGCCACCGGCGCCGCCGCCCTCGCCACGACGGTGGTGGGGTCCCGGGCCTTCGCGCTGCAGCCGCCCGGCGCGCCGCTTCCCGCGGGGCCGCCAGCGCGCGGATCGGATGCCTTCGAGGAGGACCTCGCGATGGAGGCCCTGAACGCGGCCCGCGATGCCGGCGCGACATACGCCGACGTCCGGATCGGACGGTACCGCCGCCAGAACATCTCGACCCGCGAGCGGCACGTCACCGGCATCAGTGACGACGAATCCTACGGCATCGGCATTCGCACCATCGTCGGCGGCGCCTGGGGTTTCGCCGCCACCAGCAGCATGACGCTCGAAGGCGTCCGCCGCGCCGCCGCCGAGTCCGCCCGGATTGCCCGGGCGGCGCGCACCGCTCAGCGACGTCCGGTCGAGCTCGCCCCCGTGCAGCCGGCCCGCGGCAGCTGGATGACGCCCATCACGCGCGATCCGATCGATGTCCCGCTGGAGGAAAAGGTCGCCCTGCTGCTGTCCGCGAACGAGGCCGCGCTGAAGGTGCCGGGTGTCCGGTACGTGAACTCGGGCCTGCAGCTCCTCCGCGAGGTGAAGACCCTCGCCACGTCGGAAGGAACGCTGGTGACGCAGACGTTCGTCAGGGTCGGCCCCTCGTTCACCGCGACCGCCATCGGCAACGGCGAGTTCCAGAGCTACTCCCACGAGATCGCCCCGCGCGGCCAGGGCTGGGAGTACGTGGCGTCGCTCGACATTCCGGGCAACGCCGAACGCTGGGCCGCGCTCGCCGTCGAGAAGCTCTCGGCGCGATCGGTCGACCCGGGACGATACGACCTCATTATCGCACCGACGAACCTCTGGCTCACGATCCACGAATCGATCGGCCATCCCACGGAACTCGACCGCGCACTGGGCTACGAGGCGAACTACGCCGGCACGAGCTTCGTGTCACCGCCGGAGAAGATGATCGGGAAGCTCAAGTACGGCCCGCCCCTCATGAACATCCAGGCCGACCGTACGCAGGACCATTCCCTCGCACACGTGGCCTGGGACGACGAAGGCGTCCCCGCCGACAAGTGGCTCCTGATCGAGGGCGGGATCTTCAAGGAGTACCAGACCACGCGCGAGCAGGTAGCGTGGGTGTCCGGCCTCACCGGGGTGACGCGCTCACATGGCTGCTCCTTTGCGGACTCGTGGGATACGGTGCAGTTCCAGCGCATGCCGAACGTGTCGCTCCTGCCAGGCGAGGCGGACCATTCCATGGACGACATCGTCGCGGCGACCGATCGCGGTATCCTGATCCAGAACATCGGCTCGTGGTCGATCGACCACCAGCGTTACAACTTCTCGTTCACCGGGCAGCTCTTCCACGAGGTGCGAAACGGGAAACTGGCCGGCATGCTGAAGGACGTCGCCTACCAGAGCAACACGCCCTACTTCTGGAACGCGATGGACATGATCGGTGGCCGGTCGAGCTACTGGCTCGGCGGCGCGTTCAACGACGGCAAGGGCGAGCCCGGCCAGATCAGCCCCGTCAGCCACGGCGCGGTCCCGGCCCGTTTCCGCGGCGTCAACGTGGTGAATACCGGGAGGAACGCCTGAGATGCCGCGCTCCCTCTATGAACCCGACGACGCTGCCCTCTCCCGGGACGCCGCCAGGGCGCTCGCCGATCGCGTGCTCGCCATGGCGAAGGGCGATGAAACGCGCGTCGACATCCGCAGCGGGTGGACCGGCAACACCCGGTTCGCGCGCGCGGAGATCACCACCTCGGGCGGCACCACGGACACGTCGCTGTCGGTGACCACGACCATCGGGCGGCGGCGCGCCTCGGCCACCACCAACGTCCTTGACGACGACGGCCTGCACCGCGCCGTCGACCTCGCCGAGCGCCTCACGCGGCTGTCTCCCGAGGACCCCGAGCTGATGCCCGAACTCGGTGCGCAGTCGTACGCCGCCGTCAACGGCTACTTCGACAGCACCGCCGGCCTCTCACCCGAGGTGCGCGCCACCGCCGCCAGGCAGGTCATCGACGCCGCGCGCGAGACCGGACAGTCGCTCGGTGACATGTTCGTCGCCGGCTTTCTGGATGCCGGCGCCACCTCGCGCGCGATCGCAACCAGTCGCGGGCTCTTCGCCTATCATCGCGGCACCGACGTCCGGCTGTCGACGACGGTCCGCACGCCCGACGCAACCGGCTCCGGATGGGCGGGCACCGGCTCGCACGACTGGAAGGACATCGACGCCCGCGGCCTCGGCCTGCGTGCCGCCGGCAAGGCGGTCCAGTCCCGCGCGCCGGCGGCGATCGAGCCTGGCATGTACACCACGGTCCTCGAGCCCGCTGCCGTGGCGCAACTCGTGCCCGCGATTGCGCGAGCCCTCGACGCGCGCAGTGCCGACGAGGGTCGCAGTCCGTTCTCGGCGAAGACCGGGGGCACGCGTATCGGCGAGAAGATCGCCGACGAACGCGTCACGCTGTTCTCCGACCCCGCCGATCCTGAGCTTCTGGCGCAGCCGTTCGATGGCGAGGGATTGCCCGTGGGCCGTCGCGTCTGGATCGAGAACGGCGTCCTGCGCAACCTGAGCTACTCGCGGTACTGGGCGGAGCACCAGGGCAAGCAGGCCACCGGCAGCGGCGGGGGCGGCGGTGGATTCGGCGGTGGCATGGCCGGTGGGCTCAAGATGCCCGGCGGCGGAAAGAGCGTCGCCGAGCTGGTGGCTGGTTGCCAACGCGGCATCCTCGTCACGCACTTCTTCTACACGAACATCCTCGACGCACGCTCCGTGCTGATGACGGGACTCACGCGCGACGGACTGTTCCTGATCGAGAACGGAAAGGTGACCCGCGCCATCAAGAACTTCCGCTGGAACGAGAGCCCGCTGTTCATGCTCAGCAAGATCGAGGAGATCGGGCGCGCCGAGCGCACCGGCGTCGGGCAGGTCATGCCCAGCCTGCGGGTGCGCGACTTCAACTTTGCGAGCCTCTCGGACGCGGTGTGATCGCGGACGCGGAGTCCGCGGCGCTCAGACGCCCACGTGCACCGCGATGTCCGGCGTGTCGCGAAACGCCTGCGTGCGGCCGAGCGCCAGCATCATGATGCCGATCGCGAGGTAGGCCGCCGCCCAGTGGTACGGCAGGTTCGACCCCACACGCCAGGGCAGGTAGACAGAGCCGGTTGGGACCACCGAGTGGATGAAGCCGAAGAAGCTGAGCACGCCGCAGGCGAACAGCGAGACGGCGGCGGCGACGATCCGGCGGTCCGTGAGGAAGGCAACCGCCGCCCCCCAGAGCATCGCACTCACGATGAATCCCGACGCCAGCATGACCATTACCGCGCACGTCTGGATGAACGCCGGGTTCGTGATCCCGGTCGCCCGCATGGCACCCGCCGGGTCGATCGCCGACGTCAGCAGCGCGCCGTTGTCGACCTGGGAAAGGAAGATCTGCACCACGTCCGCAATCGACGGGAGGAGGGCGATCGTCACCGCCGCCATGTGCCGCCGCGGCGTGGCGCCGTAGGCCTGGCCGGTGATCTCCAGCGCGATGAAGACGAGGATCGGCGCGAGCGCGGGACGCGGAAGCACGTCGGCCATGAATGCCAGGTAGCCGAACACGCCGCCGAACCCGATGAACAGCCCCGTGAGCAGTGTGTAGCCGGCCCGCCCCCCCATCGCCTTGTACGCCGGATGCCCGATGTACGGCGTCGTCTGGCAGACGCCGCCGGTGACGCCAGCCACGAGCGTGGCCACCGCCTCGACAAGGAGGATGTCGCGCGTGCGGTAGTCGTCGCCCGCCACGCGGGCGCTCTCGGTCACGTTGATGCCGCCCACGATCGTGAGGATCGCGAATGGCAGCGCCAGTGGGAGGTAGTCGCGCAGCGCGATGGGCATGCCCGTCACGAAGCCGAGCGTCGGCACCGGAAGGCTGAACTGGAGCGCCGCCGCGGGCATGGTCACCGGGTGTACCGTCAGGCCGAGGGCGCCCAGGCCGTAGTAGAGTACAGCGCCGATGCCGACGCTGACGAGTACTGCGGGCGCGCGGAACGGCAGCCGGATGCGCGCCACCAGGGCGTAGAAGATGATGCCGAGCGCGATCATCCCCACCACCGGCTCCGAGTAGATCTCCCCGAGCTGCAGCGTGCCGAGCAACGCGATGCCGACGCCACCGATCGATCCCAGCAGCCCCGCCGCCGGAATCCACTGGCGGATGCGTTCGCCGACGAAGCTCATGAGCACCTTGAACACGCCGATCAGGACCATCGTCGCCATGCCTACCTGCCACGCGAGCACCGCGGCGTCGCGCTCGGGCATCCGCGCCTTGGCCGCGATGAAGGCAGGGCCGAGCACCGCCAGCGCGATGCCGATGGTGGAGGGCGTGTCGGTGCCGAGCGGCATCGCCGTCACGTCGCTGCGCCCGGAACGGCGGGACAGGCGCACCGCCATCACCGTGTACACCAGGTCGCCGACCAGGACACCTAACGCGGTGCCGGGAAACATGCGGCCATACACCAGGTCGGCGGGAAAGCCGAAGCCGCCCACCAGGATGCCCGCCAGCACGGCGAGGTTCACGACGTTGTCGAGCATCAGCCCGAAGAACGCGTTCACGTCCCCCGCGCTGACCCAGCGCTCGGCGGCTGCCGGGGGTCCTGCGGATGGTGCCGTCATCGTTGCTTGGTCGCCGTGCCGCAGGCGGTCGCGCCCGCGGCCGGCGCGACGATGGACATCGTCCCCGCACCCGTCGGCAGACGCGGGCCCATCCCCGCCATTGCGCCTGCACGGAGCAAGACCGGATGCGGATGGCGGAGGCTCATGCGCGGAGGCTCATGCGCGGAGGAGATCGCAGCGGGGCGGGCGACTGTCAACGCCGGCGCGCACGGCTATCGCGGAACGAGCACCGTCCCCGCGAGCAGGTCGGCGGGTCCCCGGTCGGGTCGCACGAGGCACCAGGCCGCGCCGGCGACGAGCAGGACCGCCAGCACCACTGGCAGCACCGCGTTATGTCGAATCACGGAGACCGTCGCGAGGAGCGCAGGCGACCACGCCAGGGCGGCGCGCGCCACGCAACGCCAGCGCCCGGGCAGCGAGCCGTCGAGGCGCCGGATCGTGACCCCCGACATGCGCAGGGCGAGACCATCGCGAAGGAGCAGTGCGACGACCACCGACATCATCCCGAAGATGCCGATGAGGAACAACGCCGCCCCCAGGACCTGCACTACGGTGACCTGCCCTCCGGTCACCACGAGCGGCCCGCCGCCGCCGAAGTGCGAGGTCATCCACGCGCGTGCCTCCGCCACGTCGCCCGCGCTCGGGGTCGGATGCGCGCGCGCCGCCTCGTCGATCATCGCGCGATAGGTCGGCGGGAGCAACTGGAGGAGCGTCCGCCCCATCTGCGGCGACGCCATGGCGGAGTCATACGCGGACGACAGCAGCACCTGGATGGCACCCAGCGTGTTCCGTGACGTCGTATCGCCGGTGGTGTCCCGCTGCGCCTGGGCCAGGAGCTTCCCGTAGGGTCCGGAGACCGACTGCAGGTCGATGATCCACGCCGGCGCACTGGCCATCTGCACCCGGCTGATGACGTAGCCGAACGCCGGCACGGCGATCGGGGCGAGCGCAATCAGCATGACGGCGGCGCGGCGCACGCGCGTGACGCGATCCGCACGCCCCCGGCCCTGGCGCACTGCGTCGAGCAACGCTTCGGGCGACGCGTACGCCGCGTCGCTGCCGTAGAGTGGCGCCACTACCGCCCCCGCATGACCGGGCAGCGGGATCGGCGGCGGCGACGCTGGTGGCGCCGCCGACGGCTCGCCCGTCAGGCCCAGCGACACCACGCGCGCCAGGAACCCGCGCCAGCCGTCGCGCGTGCACTCGGCGGCGCCCATCGGCTCCAGGGCATCCGGTACCGTCGCGGCAAAGGGAAGCAGGATCGCGCGGCCCTCGGGGTCGATCCAGACGTGCGAAAGCGACAGCGTGCCGCAGGTGTCATCGGTCTCGAGCCGCGCCTTCAGCTCCTCGGCGATCGACGTCACGACCTCGCGCATCTCGGTCCACGACAGCGGTCCGCGGTCGCGCACCCAGCGCGTCAGCGCGCGGCCGCGCGGCGCACCGTACGCGTCCCAGGAGGGGCTGGCGTCGACGGAGCGCTGCAGCCACGGCAGGCACCCGGGACGCCGTGCATGCAGTCGCTCCACCGGCGGCACCGCCGTCGTGTCCCGGTACGCGTGAATCCACACGGCACGCCCCAGTTCATCGTCCCGGGCAAGCACCAGCGACTCGCCGTCCCGCTGCCAGAGCGTACCGGTTGCGCGGTATGCGCCGAAGCGGGCACTCGACGCCGTGGGTTGCACCGCGTCGGCCTCATCGGCGTCGCGAACGTCCACGCCGGCACGACGCTCCTCCGCCAGGACCACCCGCGTACCCGTGAGCAGGTCGTGCACGCACGCGAAGCCGTTCCGGCGGCGCATGGTGGAGAGCAGCAGCACGACGCTCAGCACCTGCATGCCCGCGATCAGCGAGAGGAACCCCGTCAGGTGCAGCGATTCCGAGCGGCCCGCCGAGGTGATGACGGAGCTCGTGATTGTCGGCACGCTGTAGAGCAGCACGAAGACCGCCGCCCGCGCGAAGGCCCGCGCCGGTGACGCTGGCGCGCCACCGACAGTGGTGACCCGGACCCCGAATAGTCGCTTGCCGATGGTCCGTCCCCACCATCCCTCGAGCGCTCCGAAGTACAGGATCAGGAGCGCGAGCTTCGGCACCACCGACAACAGCGGGGATGCCAGGGACCACTGGAGGAACCGCGCGGCGAAGAGACTCGTTGGCAGGGAGAGCAGGAGCAGGTCGAGCACGATCGCGCCGAGTCGCCGGGCCAGCGTCGCGGTGGTCACGCCCTGGGACGAATACGGCTGCAGCGCCTCGCGCAGCTCTGCATAGCTCGCGTACCGTCGCTCCCGCTGCTTGGCGAGCAGTCGCAGGACGATGCGCTCCAGGCCTGCGGGTATCTGCACGCCATGCGACGCCAGCGCAGGCGGCTCCTTCGTCAGGACGGCGGTGAGGACCATGCCGGCGTTCACGTCCGTCGAAGGGGCGCTTCCCACTGAGCAGCTCGTACAGCACCGCGCCCGCCGAGAACATGTCCGAGCGGAAGTCCAGCGTCTCGCCGCCGATCTGCTCCGGCGAGGCGTAGAACGGCGTGCCGAGGAAACTGCCGGTTTGCGTGAGCGCACCGTCGGCTTCCAGGCTCTTCGAGATGCCGAAGTCACCGATGCGCACACGGCCCAGCATCGTCGAGAAAGCAGTTGGGCGGCTTGATATCGCGATGAACCACTCCCACGCGGTTCGCCGCCTCCAGCCCGTCCACGATGTCCATCGCGAAGTCGACGGCCTGCCGCGTCGGGAGTCGCCCCTTCCGCAACACGTCCTCGAGCGTGCCGCCCGTCATCAACTCCATCGTGATGACCGGCTGTCCCTCGATCGTCTCCGCGGAGTACACGTAGACGCAGCGCGCGTGGCTGATCGACGCCGCGAGCCGGCCTTCCTGCTGGAAGCGCTCGAACGCGCGCGCGCTGTCGACCTTCAGCTCGGTGAGCACCTTGAGCGCCACATGACGCCCGGTGTCGAGGCGTTCCGCCTCCCACACCTCGGCGAAGCCGCCGCGTCCCAGCGGGCGCACAAGCCGATACGCACCGAACGTCGCGCCGGCGTCAAGCGTGGTCATGGGGTTCCCCGGACGTTGGCGAGGTGGAGGTCTCGCCCGCGCCAAGCTAAGTGGCGGGGCACGCCGCGCAACCGCCGCCGCCGCCAAGGGGAAGGTACGCCTCGATGGCCGGCGCCCTGCGCCACCCGGCCGCGCGCGTCACATGACCGTACGTCCCCCCGCTCCCGCGTGGCGCGTCAGCGCGGTCGCAGTTCGGCCACCGCCTGCACTGCCATGAAGTCCCACGGCCGGCCCGCCGCGCCGTCGCTCGCGGGAATGCGGATGAAGCCGGTGCCCGCCGGCCCGCCGAATCGCTTCACCCAGGCGGCGGCGTTCCCCTGCTCGTCGTACGCCAGCACGGCCGTGACGTCCGCCGTGTCCGCGCCCCACGTGTCGAGCCACCAGGCGGGCAGGCCAAGTCGTTGGCCTTCCGGCGTCACCCGGGTGACGCCGACAGGATCGAAGTTCCCGTTCTCGTAGCCGATGCCGATGAGGCGCTTCGAAGCGGTCCGGTCGATTTCCTTGAGCGACGAGATCTTCAGTCCGGCCAGCATCGGCGGCCCCCCGATCCACACCGCCGTTCCACCGGCATCGAGATAACGACGAAAGAGCACCGTGTCCGCGGCCACCGGCGCCACCGACGGCGGCAGGTACCCCATCGCGAAGACCACCACGCTGGGAGCCCGATCGCGCACGCGGTCGGCCATGAAGCGGCCAAGCGCTTCCGCGTCGAGCACCTCGTATCCGCGCCCCGCGAGCCACGTCCTGAGCGGCTCGCTGCTCACCGACAGCGGGGCGTGCAGGTACGTGGAATCCCAGTACACGGCGCGGCGGAGGGGACTTCCCCCGTTGATCGCGTAGACCGCTCCGTCATCGCTCCCCACGAAGAGTCGGCCATCGTGCAGGACCGGTGACGACATCACGCGCTGGCCAACGCGATAATGCCACGCCTCACGTCCGGTCGCCTTGTCGAGGGCATGGATGGTGCCGTTGCCCTCGCCGATGTAGACGCGTTCGCGATCGACCGCCGGAGAGCCCCAGACGATACCCACCGACTTGGCGCGCCAGCGCTCGGCGCCCGTCCGGCTGTCGAGGGCCTGGATGAAGTGGGCGTCGGAGCTGCCGTCGAAGAGCATCCCGTCGCTGACGGCGATCGAGGTGTTGATCCACGACACCTCGTGATCGTAGTTCCAGCGCTGCACGCCGGTGGCCGCATCGACGGCGTAGATCCAGCCGTCGCGCGCCCCGACGTACACGACGCCGTCCGCAACCGACGGTGACGACTGTATCGTGGTTCGATCGAAGCCGAAGTCGCTCGACTTGAGCGTCGCCCCGTTGGTGCTGAAGCGCCATTTCGATCGGCCGCTGGCGAGGTCGATGGCGTGCAGCACGCCGTCCTGGCCCCCCACGAAGACCGTACCGCCGGCCGCAGCGGGAGATGAATAGACACGCGCTCCGGCGTCGTACGTCCACTTGGCCGCGCCGGTCCGGGGCTCGAGTGCGTGGACCTTCCCGTCCCGTGCCCCGACGACAACGAGCCCTCCAGCGAGCACCGGCGAAGATATCCAGGTCTCCCCGCTCTCGTATCCCCACTTGAGCGGGACCGGCGCGCCGGTGCGGTACGTCCAGGCAACCTCGCCACTCGTCGCGCGCAACGCGACGATGCTCCCGTCATACCCGCTCACGAAGACCAGCCCGTCGGCGACCGCCGGCGTCGAACTGATCGCGCTTCCAACCGAACGCCGCCAGCGGACGGCACCGGACGTCTCGTCGATGGCGTACACGCTCCCGTCCCCGCTGCCCACGTACACGATCCCGCCAGCGACCGTCGGCGATCCACGAACGGGCCCGTTGGTCTGCACCCGCCATTGCAGGCCGCCGAACGCCGCAACGCCGGCGCCGGCATAGACGCCGGTATGCGCCGCGTCACCTCGGAACATCGCCGGCTGGGCACCGGCGCACGCCGCGGACAGGACCATGAGTGGCAACAACACTGCAAGACGAGATGCCGCCCGGGTGGAGCGATTCATGATCTGCGATGCCGTGAGGTCAGGGTCGAAGGGGAGTCGCAAGATGCACCAACCGGACCAGGACTTGTCAGCGAGGTGGGACGAGCCGTACACGCCGGGGGATCGAAGGCGGAAACGACGCTAGCGGTATCCGGCCGCCTGCATCGTGAAGAGCTCCGCGTACAGCCCGTTCTGCCGAACAAGCGCCTCGTGCGTTCCCTCCTCCACCACCTCGCCGCCGCGCAGCACGATGATACGGTCCGCCATCCGGACCGTGGAGAAGCGGTGGGAGATGATCACCGCGGTGCGGCCGGCCATCAGCTCCGAGAAACGCAGGAAGACCTCGTACTCGGCGCGAGCGTCGAGCGCCGCCGTGGGCTCATCGAGAATCAGCACTTGCGCGTCACGCATGTAGGCGCGCGCCAGCGCGATCTTCTGCCACTCTCCTCCGGAGAGCTCGAGTCCGTCGTCGAAGCGCCGGCCGAGCATCTGGCGCCACTTTCCCGGCAGTCGCGGCAGCAACGATGCCGCCAGCGACTGTTCCGACGCCGACCGCATCGCCACCGGAATGTCGTCATCGCCGGCGGCGGCCGCCGCGGCCTCGTTGCCGTCGGCGGCGTCGAGGTACCCCCGTGTGGTGGCGATGCCACCCACGCCGATGTTCTCGGCGAACCGGAAGTCGTAGCGAACGAAGTCCTGGAAGATGACGCCGATCGCCTCGCGCACCGATGCGAGGTCGTAGTCGCGCAGGTCCATCCCGTCGAGCAGGATGCGTCCCTCGGAGGGATCGTAGAGACGCGCCAGCAGCTTCGTCAGCGTCGTCTTCCCCGCTCCATTCTCGCCCACCAGCGCGATCCGCTCTCCCGGCCGCAGCCGGAAGCTCACGTGCCGCACGGCCCAGCGATCGCTGCCCGGATACCGGAACCCGACGTCCTCGAACACGAAGCCCTCCCGGATCGGGCGCGGCACCGGAGGGGCCCCGGGATTGCTCGCAATCGTCGGCTGCATGTCGAGAAAGACGAAGAGGTCCTGCAGGTAGAGGCTCTCGTCGTACATCGAGCTGGCGCCCCCGAGGATCGACTGGATCACGTCGCGCCCGCGGGCGAAGGCGCCCGCCAGCAGCGTCATCCTTCCTATCGTCAACGCCCCGGCCACGGTCTGCGCGATGATCACGACGTACGCGGCGTAGTATCCGGCGGTGCCGAGGAGCCCGAGGCCGAAGCCCGCCGCTGCCTTGCGCAGGGCAAGCGCACGATTCTCCTGGTGCCATCGCACGGACAGCCGGCGGAATCGCTCCGTGAGCCACGGCGCGAGTCCGAAGAGCTGTACCTCCTTCGCGGTGAGGTCGCTCGCCCCCACGTAGCGCAGGTAGTCGAGCTGGCGCCGTTGCTGCGTCCAACGGAACATCAGCGAGTACTGCAGCGCGGCGAAACGCGTCTCGCCGAGGAAGCTTGGCAGGATCGCCACGAAGAGCAGCAGCATCAGCCAGGGATTGAAGGCCAGGAGTGCCGCGCTCAGGGTGACCAGGGTGACGAAGCCCTGGCCGAGCGACATCAGCTGGGCGAGCAGCCCGATCCGCCCGGTCGTCTGCCGTCGCGCCCGTTCGAGGTGGTCATAGAAGGCCGGATCCTCGAACTGGGCCAGGTCGAGCGTGGCGGCGTGCTCCATCAGCCGCATGCTCACGCGAATCGTGAAGAGGTCCGAGAGCAGCCCGTCGACGACCATCGAGACCTGCGCGAGGAGGTCGCTGGACACGACGATCGCCACCTCCAGGAAGATCAGGCCGAGGATCGGGCGCCAGCCTGTACCGCCGCGCTGCGCGGCCAGCACCGCGTCGATGATGAGGCGCCCGACCTCGAGCGTTGCAATCGGCACCAGCGCGCGCAGCAGCCGCAGGAGCGTCATGGCAACCGTGTATCCGCGGTGCGTCTCCCAGACGAGGCGAAGAAACGCCGGGATGTAGCGGAGGGCGCGAATCCGCTCACGCCAGGTCGGCTCCTGCCCGGCGTCGCGTCTCGAGGGATGGCGCGAACGGAATCGGGCGGAGCGGGGCGCTGTCATGCGCGAAAAGTAGGGCCCGCGGCCGCCGAATGGGGCGTGGTGCCGCTGCGCGGACCACGCCGCCTCCGGCGTTCACGCGCGCCCGTCGCAGCGGCTCGGGGGAACCGTGTGCGGTCCCCGGGACTATCATCGAAGTCCCCGACCCCGCGGCTCACATGGCGGGCGCCGCGTCGCCGTCTCCCCGGCGCACCGTCGTTAGGCCCGGCCGTCCGGCGCCAGGACCGTCACCCCGATCGACAGTTGATGACCCAACAACGACCTTCGCTCACCCGGTTCACGCCGCGGCTGCTGAGCCTCCTCCGCGCCGTGGTTGGTTTCCTGTACATCGCGCACGGCACCCAGAAGCTGTTCGCCGTGCCGGTGTTGGCCCCGCGGAATCCGGCAGCCCTGATGTCGCTCACGGGACTGGCCGGGGTGCTGGAGACGGTTCGGCGGAGCGCTGCTGCTCGTCGGTCTGCTCACGCGCCCGGTGGCATTCGTGCTGTCCGGAGAGATGGCCGTGGCGTACTTCCTGCGCCATGCCCCGCAGGGCTTCTGGCCGATCCTCAACCGCGGAGAGCTCACCGTCCTTTACTGCTTCATCTTCCTCTATCTGTCGCTCGCCGGCGGTGGTCCCTGGAGCCTCGACCACTTCCTCGGTGCGCGCGGCACACGGCGCCGCGGCTGAACCCCGGGCATCATCGCGGACTCCCGGCCGCAACAGCTCGCGTCATCGGTGACGTGAAGCGACCACGGCGCCGTCGACGCGAAGTCGCCCGGCGCCGTGGCGCGCTCACCCGGCGTCGACGCCGGGACGGTTGCCGCTCAACCGCACTCGCTGAAGCCGCAGACGTGGCACTTCACGCAGCCTTCCGCGAACTCGAGCTGTGATCCGCAGTCGGGGCACGTCCCGATGAACGCGCGGGCATCGTCGAAGGCCTCGAGCTGCATCTGGGCGCCGCTCGCGGAATCACCGCTCACGGGAGCGACCACGGGTGACGACACGTGCTCCATGGCTGGCGTCTCGCCCGGCGACCCGTCGCGAATCAGCTCCTGCTGTACGCCCTGCTTGTCCTGGTACCACTCGTACAGCGCGATACCGATGGCATCCGGGACCGAGAGCACCTTGTTGGGACCGAGCCCGACGGCGCGATCGGAGGAGATTCCGCGGAGCTGGCGATGGATCTGCATGAGCGGGATTCCCGAGCGCAGCGCCAGGGAGATCAGCCGTCCCATCGCCTCGGCGTCGGCCATTGCCGAGCCACCCGCCTTGCCGAGGTTGATGAAGACCTCGAACGGCTGCCCCCGGTCATCCTCGCTGATGTGCACGTACATCGTGCCTAACGGCGTTTCCTTGCGGAGGGCGGTCGAGCGGAGCTTGTCGGGGCGCGCCCGCTTGGCGCGACGCTGCAGGTTCTCCGACTCGGCGTCGAAGAGGGCCTGCTTCAGCCGCGCGAGCTCGGCGTTGAGTTCGCTGATCTCCCCCTGCAGCTCGCCCAGCGCCCGCTTGTCGCCGGGGCCGGCGTCGCGCTCGCTGCGGGCGGCCTCGGTGGCGCCGGTGGACAGGACCTGGTTGTCGCGCGAGCCGTCGCGATAGACCGTCACGCCCTTGCAATGCAGTGCGTAGGCCCGCTCGTAGATCGTGCGGACGTCGTCCTGCGTGGCGGTGTGCGCGAAGTTGGTGGTCTTGGAGATGGCCGAGTCGGTGAACTCCTGGAACGCCGCCTGCATGCGGATGTGCCAGTCGGGATTGATCTCATTGGCCGTCACGAAGACGCGCTGCCAGTGGGCAGGCACCTCGGGATGCTTGGCGCTGCCGGTCTTCGCGATGCGCTCCATGAGCGCCTCGCTGTACCAGCCCTCGCGCCCGGCGAGGGCCAGGAAGTCCTCGTTGACGTCCGGCATCAGCACGCCGGCCTGGTTGCGCATGAACGCCACCGCGAAGATCGGTTCCAGTCCCGACGAGCACCCGGAGATGATGGAGATCGTCCCGGTGGGAGCCACCGTGGTCACGTTGCAGTTGCGCAGCAGCTGCATGGGCCGGATGCGCTTCCCGTCGGCATCCCGCGCGCACGTCTCGTCGGGACCCCAGATGCTGCGCGCCCACTCGGGGAAGGCGCCGCGATCCTCGGCCAGCCGCTGCGACTCCTTCTTCGCCTCGGTATCGACGAACTGCATGAGCTTGCGGCCGAACTCGACGCCCTCGTCGGAGTCGTACGGGATGCCGAGGCGCACCAGGGCGTCGGCAAATCCCATCACGCCGAGGCCGATCCGACGGATCCGCCTGGCAAGGTGGTCGATCTCGGGCAGCGGATACTTGTTGACGTCGATGATGTTGTCGAGGAAGTGCGTCGCGAGATGGATGTCGCGGCGCAGGGCGTCCCAATCCATGCGCCCGTCCCGGACGAAGATGCCGACATTGACGGAGCCCAGGTTGCACACGTCGTATGGGAGAAGCGGCTGCTCCCCGCAGGGATTCGTCGCCTCGTAGCCGCCGAGATGTGGTACCGGGTTGTACCGGTTGGCCTCGTCGATGTAGAACACCCCGGGCTCGCCGGTGCGCCACGCCCCCTCGATCATGCGGTTCCACACGGCGCGAGCGTCCAGCTGTCCGATAACCTCGCTCGCGTCGTGCGGATCGAGGAGGTCATACGACGTTCCCGCCTTGACCGCCTCCATGAACTTCGCGGTGACCGCCACCGAGATGTTGAAGTTCGTCACCTGCGTCAGGTCTTCCTTGCAGGTGATGAACTCCATGATGTCGGGATGATCGACGCGGAGGATGCCCATATTGGCCCCACGACGGGTGCCGCCCTGCTTCACCGCATCGGTCGACGCATCGTACAGCTTCATGAAGGAGACCGGTCCCGAGGCCACACCCGTCGTCGAGCGCACCATCGATCCCTTCGGACGCAGGCGGGAAAACGAGAACCCGGTGCCGCCGCCACTCTGGTGAATCAGCGCCATCGCCCGCAGCGTGTCATAGATCCCGTCCTGTCCGTTCGACAGCGCGTCGCTCACGGGCAGCACGAAGCACGCCGACAACTGTCCGAGGGGACGCCCGGCGTTCATGAGGGTCGGGCTGTTCGGCAGGAACCGGCGCTCGGTCATCAGGCGATAGAACGCGTCGGCAACCTCGTTCAGTGCCCCGTCCGTCGCGCCATAGCGCCGATCGGCCTCGGCCACCACCGTCGCCACGCGCCAGAACAACTCCTCTGGCGTCTCGACCGGCTTCCCACTCGCGTCTTTGACGAGGTACCGCTTCTCGAGAACGGTACGCGCGTTCTGCGTCAAGGAGACGGGACCGGCGGGTGGCTTGGTGGGCAAGGGCATCTCTGAGGCTCCCCCAGGCTTGAATGTATCGCAACCAGAAACAAGGACGGGCACAACTCCGGTTCGCGCTCCGGATTTGCGCGGGCGCGCATAGTAGCTGACTCCGTGTTTCCACGCCAGCTTTGCGCAAACGTATGACTGACAGCAATTTACGAAAACACGATCACAGATGTCAGGGGCAGGACGAGAATCCACCAAATCCGTCCGAGTGCGAACCGGCCCGGATTCCTGCGGCGCCGTGCGACCACCTGCGCCGCATCACCATCCGCTCCGGGGCCGTTTAACCGCCAAGACAACAGGCACTTCCGACAGTGCCGCCTCGCGACTCCACACACCAGCAGAGCGCCGGCGCCGATGCCCCCTGTCAGGATCGGCTGGACCCGCGGTGGCACCGTCAGCCCGTTCCGCACCAGGCACTTGCCCGGACACACGGCCCAACGCCGGCCGTGGTCAGCCGGCGCGAGGGAACTCCCCGTCGCGATGTCGCGCCTGCAATTCGACGTAGGCACGCACGGTCATCGCGATACGCTCCCGTTCCGCAACCGTCGTCTCGCGCACCACCCGGGCCGGGATCCCCATGACCATCGAATTCGGGGGGATCTGCATGCCCTCGCGACAGACCGCCCCCGCGGCCACGATCGAACCGCTCCCGACGTGCACGCCGTTCAGCAGGATCGCCCCCATGCCGATCAACACGTCGTCCTCGATGACGCTTCCGTGCACGATCGCGCGGTGCCCGATCCCCACCCTCCGCCCGATGCGCGTCGGCTTGCCCGCGTCGGCATGGACCACCGTGCCGTCCTGGATGTTCGTTTCCTCGCCGACGTCGATCGTGTCGGCATCGCCCCGCAGGACCGCATACGGCCACACCGACGCCCGGGGGCCTAACGTGACGCGCCCGCAAACGAACGCGAGGGGATGGATGAACGGAGAAGGCATGGAACGCGAGGAGCACGGGGAGACCGCGGGGAACCCGCGCCAGCATGCGGGAATGGACCGGGACGCGCGCACGGGGCTGTGCGCACGGGGCTGTGGGCAAAGTCTGGAATCGGTGACGACAGGTGGGAAGGCGAGTCGGAGCGCTGACCGCGGGAGCGCCCGGTCGACCGGTCTAGTCGCGGCCGAGCGCGCGGAAATACGACTCCAGTCCCTCGACGACGCCGCGGGCATAGGCATCCTGGAACGTGGCCGTGCGCAGCGCAGCCTCCTGCGCAGGGATCATCAGGAAGGCTCCCTCGCACAGCACGCTCGGCATCCACGTGGGGCGCAGGACGGCGAGGTTGTCATAGTTCACGCCGAGGTCTCGCAGCCCCATGCGCCGCAGCATTCCAGCCTGGACGGCGCGCACAAGCGGCTCCGAGAAGGCATTGAAGTAGTAGGCTCCGGTGCCGTTTCTCGCGAACGGATTCACGCCATCGGGGAACGCGTTCAGGTGGATCGACACGAAGGCGTCGGCGTCCGCCCGGCGCGCCATCACCGGCCGGTCGGCGAGCGCCACCGCCGCCGGCGCCGTCCGCGTCATCAGCACGTGGGCCCCGCGCTCCTCGAGGTACGTCCGGACGCGCTCCGCAACGGCGAGCGTCGCCACCGGCTCGTACAGGCCCGTGGGACCCGTCGCGCCACCCGGCGGATGACCCGCGTCCACGGCGATGACGAGCCCCGCGAGCGGGCGCGACGCATCGATGCGCGGTGGGCGCCTGACGCGAATGACAAGCGCGCTCCGGTCCCAGAGCACCAGGTAGCCGAAGGGTGCCTGCCGCAGCTCGATGCGATACTCGGCGCGCTCACCCGACACCTGCCGCCAGGTCACCCGGCGCACGATGGGGTCGTCCGAGGAATAGTTGATGATATCGGTGTTCGCCTGCGTCCCATACAGCGTCAGCACCAGGGCGTTTCCGTCGGCGTCCATGGCATACGGCGGGCGATCGGAGACGGGGATCCGAACGTCGGACCATTCCCCCGCGGCAGTGACGCGGGCATTGCCGGCGACGCGGCGCGGGGCCGCAGCACCTGCGGGAAGCATGGCGAGCTCGTCCGGGTCCACGAACACCTGCAGGTCCCTGTCGAGCCGGATCCTCGCCGCGTCCGCGACGCGACCGGTCACCTCGACGACCGTCCCCGGCAGCAGGAACCACTTGTAGGTCCCGCCGGCAACCGGACGCCCGATGATCACACGGTCGGTGTCAGGAACCGTGCTGGGAGCCGCCCCGAGGACGGCGAACCGCCTGCCGGCGGAATCGGCCAGCGCGATGCGGGGCAGCGGCAGTCGCAGCGAATCGGCGTCCCGCGTGACCGCCACCCAGCCGGTGCTGTTGAGCCGGATTGCCGGGACCTCGGTCGCCCGAAGAAACGGATCGCCGTCGGCCTGCGGAGCCGCCGTGTCCGCGCGCGCCATGGGCAGCCGGGACCCGTCCGCGAGCTGCAGCTCCACCACCGCGTCGCGCGCGGCACGCACGGACACCCGCACCGGCTCCCATCGCTCGAGGACCGGGCGGCCGCGCGGCGCCAGGCTCGCGCTGTCGACGAGCAGCCCGGCCCCGAGGTCGACCCGTTCCCGCGGCACCACCACCGTACGCGTTAGGCGCTGGGTGTCGGCGCTCTGCACGGCGACCACGTCGTATCGCCCCCGCGGTCCCGGCGGCACCGGGAGCCACGCCAGGAAGCTGCCGTTGGGCTGCACCTCGATGGGGACGCCATTGATCGACAGCGTGGCCGCGCCGCTCCCCACCGAGCCGAAGACGAAGTTCGAGTCGCGACTTCCCAGCGTCGCGTTCTCCGGCGGGTAGACCACGCGGATGGCCAGCGGCCCGACGACGCGGGGAATCGGAGGCAGGCGCGAGCCCGCCGAGGAGTCCACCACGATGGACGGCGGCGTCGGCTCCGGCGGCAGTGCAGGTGGTGGGGTAACCATCGGACCCGGCATGCACGATGCGACTGAGACCAGGACCACCACCTGGAGCACTCTGCGTCGATCCAGCATCATGCGGGGAAGGTAGTGGGCACGCCGGACGGGCGGGAATCCTCGAATCCGGTCTCCCGGTTGATCCGTACGAATCTTTGTGTCAATTTCGCGCGGTCTCGTTGCGGGCATCGACGCACTCTCCCAGGCCCTTCAGCTCCCCCCGTGGCTCGTTGCTCTCACTGTGGACGCGTCAGCGAACCGGCGCCGTCCCACGTCTTCTGCCCGCATTGCGGCTTCCGGATGCGCCCCGCCGCTGAGGCGATGGCGGACGCACCCGTGGACGTGGTGGCGAGGGATCGTCCCCCGGGCAGTCGTCGAACGAGCGTCAGCTCCCGGCCACCGGGCGCCGACGCGCCTTCGGTGCTCCGGTTGACTCCCACCCCGGCAACGCCGACGAGAGCGTCCCGACTGCCGCGCACGGCCCCGTGTCCGCATTGCGGACGCGCGGTCGAGCGCACCCTGCTGTTCTGCAATCACTGCGGGCTCCGCACCGACTTCGCGGCTGCGGGACCGGCATTCTGCACCGGATGCGGCGCGCGGATGCCCGGGGAGGACCTTGCCTGCTGCCCCACCTGCGGGACGCCGGTGCGCCGCGGGGCCGATTCCCCCGGCCTCGCGCAGTCGACGAGCCCGCGGGCCGTGGCACCGCTCATCGGCGCATCACGGTCGGCGCCACGCCTGGCACTCCTCGACGACGCCGGCGGAGTCGTGCAGGAGATCCCCCTCGACCGCGAGGTGACGATCGTCGGCCGCACGGACGGTGCGCTCCGTTTCGACGACGATGAGACCCTCTCCCCCGAGCATGCGCAGCTCACCTGGCGCGACAACGCCCTCAGCGTCCGCGATCTCGGGTCGGCGAACGGCAGCTGGCTCTTCGTCACCGGCCCCCACGTGCTCGCCGACGGCGACGTGCTTCTCATCGGCTCCCAGGTGATCCGCTTCCGGCGCCTGCCCGCGAGACCCGCGGACATGCCGCTCCACCCTCGGCTGCAGGCGGGATCGCGACTCCCGGTGCACGACGACGCCATCCTGGAACAACTCCGCGCGGACGGCAGCGTGCGCGACGTGCTCTATCTTTCGCCGGGGCGCATGGTGCTGGTGGGCCGCGAGCACGGCGACTGGGTCTTTCCCTACGACCCGACGATGAGCGGCCGGCACGCCGAGGTGCGGTCGGCGCCGGAGCGGGAGGAGTATGCGGTACGAGACATGGGGAGCCGGAACGGCGTGGCCGTCCTCGTGCGCGGCGAGCGCGCCGTGCGGGGGGGCGAGCGCCTGCTGCTCGGACGGAAGATGCTGCGTGTGGAGCTCTCGTGATGCCGGCCGACGCGGCGTGACCGCGAGCGAGGCCGCCTAGCGCATGCCGACCATCTCCGGCGAGTACGCGATTCCGAAGCCGGCGCCAACCCCTGAGGGTTCGGCGCCGATCGTGCTGGAGGTCTTTGCCCAGACCGACGTCGGCCTCACGCGCGACCACAACGAGGACACCTTCATCGTCGCCACGCTCTCGAGCGGCGAGCCGATGCAGTTCCGCGGCCAGCTCGAGATGCCGGCCGACCGCGCGGGCACACTGTTCATGGTGGCCGACGGCATGGGGGGCGCCGCCG
Source organism: uncultured Gemmatimonadaceae bacterium (assembly GCA_963761075.1). Taxonomy (GTDB): domain Bacteria; phylum Gemmatimonadota; class Gemmatimonadetes; order Gemmatimonadales; family Gemmatimonadaceae; genus CAVXFN01. Next base: position 1,764,174 of record CAVXFN010000004.1, on the reverse strand, counting down.
CCGGCGAGATCGCCAGCGCCACCGCCGTCGACGTCGTGTTTCGACATCTCCGCGCGGAGCTGGCCGGCGGTGCGTCGGCGTCGGCAACCGCCTTCGCCACGTCGCTGAGCCGGGCCGCCGAAACCGCCAACTGGGCCATCTTCCATTACGCCAGCCAGCACCCCGAGCTGCGCGGCATGGGGACCACCGCCACCATCGCCGCCCTCCTCGGCGACACGCTCTTCCTGGCGCAGGTGGGCGACAGTCGCGCCTATCTCGTGCGCGGCGGCAGGTCGATCCAGCTCACGAAGGACCAGTCTTTGATGCAGAAGCTCATCGAGGCCGGCGAGATGACGGAGGAAGAGGCGGCGATGAGCGAGCGCCGCAACATTATCCTGCAGGCGCTCGGTCCCGAGCCCTTCGTGAAGGTGGACCTCACGCACCAGCGGGTCCGTCGCGGCGACGTGGCCATCCTCTGCAGCGATGGCCTCTCGGGACTCGTCCGCGGTGACGAGATTGCCGCCATCGTCAACGAGGAGATGGACCTCTCCGTGACCTGCGACCGGCTCATCGCGCTGGCCAATGACCGCGGTGGACCCGACAATGTGACTGTCGTGGCGGTCCGTTTCGGCGGCGACGGGCTGGCGCTGCCTTCCGCCTCCGATTCCGTGGGGCACCGCGCCTTCCCGATGAACGGTGAGGACGACGACGAGGACAGTCCGGCACCGTCTGCGGGGCCGCGTCGCGACTCGCCCGGAGGCGGCGTGTCGGCACAGGATGCGCGTCGGCGCGAGCGGGGCGTGTTCTACGTGAGGCTGATTGCCGCCGTCGGCGTGCTGCTCCTGTTGATCGTCGCCTGGCGCTTCCTGCGGGATCTCTGATCCGCGGCGCCCGGTCAACCCGGGGTGCGCGTGCCCAGGACGCGCGCACCGCGGGCACCGGTAACCGACACCACGTTACCGGGCCGTCCCTCAAGATGAAGGTAGCCGAGGAACGCGAACGCCACGGCCTCCTTGGCGTCACCGTCGAAGTGCACGTCCGTGAAGCGACGCACCGGAAGCGGAGCCAGCGTGCCTGCGATCGCATCCATCAGCGCCGGGTTGCGGGCACCGCCGCCGGAGACGACGACTTCCTGCACCGGCTCCGGCACGAACCGCCGATACGCATCGGCGATGCTCTCCGCGGTGAACGCCACCGCCGTCGCGATGATGTCCTGCGCCGTCGCCGCGGGTCGCTCGCGCCGGCAGGCCTCGACGAATTCGCCGATGAACGCGCTCGAATAGAACTCACGGCCGGTCGACTTCGGCGGGGGCGCGGCGAACCACGGATGGCGGAGCGCGCGTGCGACGACCGGGTCAACGGGGTGGCCGGCCCGGGCCAGCGCGCCGTCGAGATCGAAACGAAGTCCCGGCGCGACGCACTGGGTGGCCCCGTCGATGACGAGGACGCCGGGCCCGGTGTCGAAGGCCCGCAGCCCGGCGAGCGCGCCGCCCGGCGGTACGATGCTGACGTTGCCGATGCCGCCGAGGTTCTGGAGGGCGCGCCAGGCTCCCGGATGGGAGAAGAGCATCGCATCGGCCACGGGCACGAGCGGCGCGCCCTCACCACCGGCGGCAACGTCACGCGCGCGAAAGTCCGAAATGACGTCGATCCCGGTGCGCTCGGCGATCACCGCCGCCTCGCCGAGCTGCCATGTCGCTTCGCGCGGGACGTGCCAGATGGTCTGGCCGTGCGACGCGATCGCGGCGACGCCACGGCGCGGCACGCCGGAATCGGCGATCACTGCCAGTGCCGCCTCCGCCAGCCACTCGCCGAGCGCGAAGTCGAGCAGGCAGTAGTCGCGGGGCTCGACGCCCTCGATCGCCGCGAGAAGCCGGGTGCGCTGCTCGTCGTGATATGGCACCTGGCGAAAAGCGAGCAGCTCGGCATCGACCGTCTCACCCGTGGCGCCGAAGCGAACCACCGCCGCCGAGATCCCATCGAGCGAGGTCCCCGACATCAGGCCGACCACGACGCGCTCTGCCGGCCGCCCGGCAGGATCCGGCGTGGGAGTCACCGGACCGGCGGTGGCGGCGCCGCCACGACTCGCCGGATCACGCCGCCGGCCTCCTCCAGCCGGCGATCGGCGTCCTCCACGGAGACGCCCAGGCGGTGCATGATGATCGCCGGCTTCACGCGCCCCCCGGCGGCCGAGAGGAGGGCGCGCGCCGCCTCACGATCCACGGCGCAGGTCTCCATCAGGATGCGCTCACTCCGGTCCCGCAGCTTCTCGTTCGTGGCCTGCAGGTCCACCATCAGGTTGCCGTATGTCTTTCCCAGGCGGATCATCGCGCCGGTGGTGAGCATGTTGAGGACCATCTTGGTGGCGGTGCCCGCCTTGAGGCGCGTCGATCCGGTGACGACCTCCGGCCCCGTGATCGCGATGATGGCCACATCGGCGCGCTCCGCCAGGTCGTCGCGCGGCGGCGTGCAGGCGACCACGATGGTGCGCGCCGAATGGACGGCGGCCCGGTCGAGCGCGCCGTGCACGAAGGGCGTGCTGCCGGACGCCGCGATGCCGACGACGACGTCGCCGGCCGCGACGCCGGCCTCGTCGATGGCGCGGGCGCCGTTTGACGGCAGGTCCTCGGCGCCCTCCTGCGAGCGGAAGACGGCCCCCGGGCCGCCGGCGATGATCCCCTGCACCATCGCCGGGTCGGTGCCGAACGTGGGCGGACACTCACTGGCGTCGAGGATGCCAAGCCGGCCCGACGTGCCCGCCCCGACGTAGAAGAGCCGCCCTCCCGCTCGCAGGGCCCCCTCGATCATGCCGATCGCCCGGGCGATCGAGGCGCGCTGCGAAAAGACCGCGTCGGCGACGGTGCGGTCTTCGGCGTGCATCATCTCGACAATCTCGAGCGGCGACGCGAGGTCGATGTCGGCGGTGTGGGGATTGCGCTGCTCGGTGATGCGCGAGTCGTGCACGTTGGCGGCGATGAGGGGAGGCGGGCCCGTGGGAACATACCGGCTCGCGGGAACCGCGATCAACGGGTCGGGCGGCGCGGCGGGCTCGTCCAGTGGGGCGAACGGGACTGGACAGCGGCGCCGCCACCGTCCTAGATCAAGACAGCGCATGAGCAGCGGCCACGCCCCCTGTCACCGTCCCCGGCGACGGGCGTGGGGTTCCGGCGCTCCGCGCCCCGTCCCTGCCGCCGGATTGCGGCCGTCGTCCCGACCTTCCTCCTGAGCATCGTTATGCGCCTGACGACTCGCACCGCTGCCACGCTCGCCCTGATGCTCGCGGGGTGCAGCGCGCCGCCATCCAGCAGCGCGCACTTCCCCGAGGGGTGGCGGTTCGCGGCGGGACAGCCAGCGGAGTTCAGCCAACACTGGATGATCGCCAGCAACAGCCGGCTGGCGTCGGAGGCCGGCAGCGAGATCATCCGCGGCGGCGGGAACGCGGTGGATGCTGCCGCAGCGGTCGGCTTCGCCCTCGCCGTGGCGTACCCCTTCGCCGGCAATCTCGGCGGCGGCGGCTACATGGTGATCCGCATGGCGGACGGGCGTGCGGCCGCGCTCGACTTCCGCGAGGTTGCGCCGCTCGCCGCATCGCGTGACATGTACCTCGACAGCAACGGCAACCTGACCGACGGGAGCGTCGTGGGCTACCGCGCATCGGGCGTTCCGGGATCGGTGGCCGGCCTCACCGAGGTCGTGGCGAAGTACGGCAGCAAGCCGCTCGCGGAGGTGATGGCTCCCGCGATCCGGCTGGCTCGCGACGGCTTCGTCGTGGATACCGCGTTCTCGGAGGGCCTGCGCGCCAGCCAGAAGTACATCTCGCAATTCGACGGCGCCGCCGTCTTCTTCCCCGGCGGGCAGCCGCTCGCGCCTGGCACGGTGTTCACGCAGCCGGCCCTTGCCGCCACCCTGCAGGCAATCGCCGACCACGGCGCCCGCGCCTTCTACCAGGGCGCGATCGGCGACTCGCTGGTGGCGGCGATGCGTCGCGGGGGTGGGCTCATCACCCGCGAGGACCTGGCGAAGTACAAGGTGGAGTGGCGCGACCCGATCCGGAGCAGCTTTCACGGCTACACACTGTACACCATGCCACCGTCCTCGTCAGGCGGCATCACCATCACCGAGACGCTCAATATCCTGGGCGCCCTCGGCACGCTGCCGCCGTGGGGGAGTGCCCGTTACGATCACCTGCTCGCGTCGGCCTACCAGCGCGCCTTCATCGACAGGAACAGCAAGCTCGGTGACCCGGCGTTCGTGAAGGTGCCCCTCCAGGAGCTCACCGACCCCTCGTACGCCAAGCGGCTGGCGGCGACCATTCCCGCGGACCGCGCCACCCCCACGCCGCCCGACGGCCAGCAGATTGCCGAGGGCATGCAGACCACGCACTACTCGGTCGTCGATGACAAGGGCAACGCCGTCGCCACGACGACCACGCTCAACAACGGCTTCGGCTCGGGGGTATACCTGACGAACGTCGGCTTCTTCATGAACGACGAGATGGACGACTTCGCGTCCGCCCCCGGGAAGCCCAACATGTTCGGCCTGGTCCAGGGCGAGCAGAACGCGATCGCGCCCGGGAAGCGGATGCTCAGCGCCATGTCGCCGACGATCGTGCTCGATCCCGAGGGACAGCTGCTGCTCGTGGTCGGCGCGGCCGGGGGGCCCCGCATCATCACGGCCACGTCGCAGGTCATCCTCAACGTCATCCAGAACGGCATGACCCTCGCCGACGCGATGCGCGCGCCCCGCATCCATCACCAGGCGCTGCCCGATTCGATCATGGTGGAGCGCGGCGGGCTCACCAAGGCCGTCGAGGACTCGCTGACGGCGATGGGCTACGGCATCAAGTGGGTGCCCTCAAACGCCAACGTGAACGCGGTGATGCGGGTGAAGGGCGGATGGGAGGGCGTCTCCGAACCACGGTCGCGCGGCTCGAGCGGCGCCGTGGGCAACAACTGACGTTTCGGCCGGGGGCCGCCACAAGCAGGCGGGCCCCGGACGACGTCCGGGGCCCGCCTGCAAGGATCTTCCGCGAATGCTCAGGGCAATGCTGCGATCGTGAGTGGAGCGTTGAGCTTCACCGTGAGCGGGGCCCCGGCGTTGACACATCCGTCATAGTTGCCCGTGGCCGCCGCCGCCGCGCCGCCCGCGGCCGCCCCGGCGGCCGCCCCGATCAGGGTCCCCTTGCGGTCACGTCCAATGATCTGGCCGATGATCGCGCCGGCCACGGCGCCCCCGATCACCTTCTTGGCGTCCTCGCCACCCGACGTTGTACGCACCCTGTCGATCTGCGCGGTGACGATGTCCGCATCCGGCGAGTAGGTCTTGTCGGCCACCGTGAGCGAGACGACCCGGAATCCCATCTGGATCTGGTCATTCGCGTTTTCGCTCTTGTGCAGCTTGGTGACCTCGATGACGAGCTTCGATCCCGATGGAATCGACGCCCCGTTCGATCCGGCGATGCTCTCGGTGACGGTGGCGGTGAAGCGATCGCCGACCTGGCTCGTGTTGGTGCAGACCTTGTCCACGGACGAGAGGGTCAACGTGGTCCCCGCGGGAATGCTGCCCATCGCCGGTTCGCTGCCGGGCTCACTCTTCGTGACCGTCGTCTCGCCGCCCGATGGGGGAGCCGCCGGCGGGGCCGCCGGCTCGGATTTCGTCGCCGCTGGCGGCGCACTCTTCTGCTTCGGCTGTGGCGACGGCGCCTTCGGTCTCACCGGTGGCGGTGCTGGCGTCGCCTCCGCGACGGTCGCCGGCACGTCCTGCAACTGTGGCTGCGCCGCGCTGTCGGCGCCCGCGCGCGCGAGGTCGCGTGCCAGGGTCGTGTCCTGCGACAGCGCGTTATTGGAAGCGTCCTTGCCGCATGCGCCAAGCACGAGCGTCGCCGCGAGGGCGAACGGAACGGCAGCGCGATGAAGTGTCGAGATCATGTCACCTCCTCCCAGTACCTGAGTGCCGGGATGGTACCCGGTGTCGATGAAAGGTGCCGGGACGCACAGCCATCGTACAAGCGAGCGGATCCCTTCATCGGCGTCAGGGTTGTGACACGGACCACAGCGCGGGCGGGGGCGCGCCGCTGGGCTACAGGCGCTCGAGCAGGAAGTTGGGCGTGATCGACTGCAGGTACGACGACAGGATCGTGAAGTAGTTCGTGATGAGCAGCAGCCCGATCGCGATCATGAGGACACCCGACGCGCGGGAGATCCACACCATCGCCCGTCGCATACGCTGGAAGAACGACAGGAAGCGATCGACGGCGACTGCAGACACCAGGAACGGCACGGCGAGGCCCGCCGAGTAGGCCGACAGGAGCGCCAGCCCGCGCGGCAGGCTCGCCTCGCTCGAAGCGTAGATCAGGATGGCACTCAGGATCGGCCCGAGACAGGGCGTCCAGCCGGCACCGAATGCGATGCCGACGACGAACGTGCCGAGGTAGCCCACCGGCTTGTTCGCGAGGTGAACGCGCCGCTCCCGCGAGAAGAAGCCGATGTTGAGCACGCCGAGCAGGTAGAGGCCGAAGATGACGATGACGCCGCCGCCGATGCGGGCGATCCACTGCCGGTGCACCAGCAGCGCCTGGCCAATGAGGGTGGCACCCGCACCGAGCAGGATGAAGATCAGCGAGAACCCGGACACGAACAGCACGCCGTGAACGAGTGCCGTCCGCCGCGCCGTCTGCACATCGTCGAGCCCGAGTCCGGTGATGAACGTGATGTAGCTCGGGATGAGCGGCAGCACGCACGGCGAGAGGAAGGAGAGCAGGCCTGCGGTGAAGGCGATGACGACGCCGATCGAGGAGGAGTCCATGTCCCGTTGATCAGTGCTACGTGGGCGGAGAGCCGCGCCGGCAGTCGGTGCAGACGCCGTGGATGACGAGGCGATGGCGCTGCCGCAGGAACCCGTGTGTCTCGGCCACGAGCGTGGTGATTCGCTCGAGGCGCTCGTCGCGGAATTCTACCACCTTCCCACAGCTCGAGCACAGCAGGTGCTCGTGCTGCGGCACGTCGCGGGCCGGCTCGAAACGCTTGAATCCCTCGCCAAAGTCCCGTTCCACGACGAGTCCGCTCCGCACCAGCAATTCCAGCGTCCGGTACACGGTGGCGAGGCCGGCCCGGACGCCACGACGCGCCAGCTCGGCCACGATGTCCTCCACGGCGAGATGTCGCGCCGAGGACAGCACCACCGCGGCGACGCCGGCGCGTTGCTGCGTGACCGGCAGGTTGTGATCGCGCAGGTAGCGGAGGAAGTCGTCGACTACGTCGGCGCGCTCCACCATTGATCGGAAACCGCCCGGGAGAACTCGGAGCCCGAGAGCATCTCCGGCTCGCCGTCCTCGCCGACACGGCGGACGACGCCTCGCACCACCTGCTCGACCGTCTCGAGGGGAGCATCAGCGTCGTGCACGACGTCGAACTCCCACCGCCCGCGTTCGGGGCCCTTGATCGCGAGTCGGTAGCGGGCGGTCAGTATCGAGAGCCGAGCCGGACCTACATGCGATTCCGCCGCGCGCGGGGGGGCGTCGGTGTGCGCGGTGCCCTCCGCCGGGTCGGATGTGCGGTCGGACGCGACAGCGGCGCTCGGCCCGGATGCAACGTCGGCCACCGCTTCAGACGCCACGCCGGACGTCGGGCCTGTCGCGACGTCGAGAGTCGGCTCTGGCAAGGGCTCGATCGGCGGCGTGCCGGAGTCGGCGTGAGGCGCGGAGTCCCCCGTTGCCTCGGCCAGGACCGCCACCGTCACCGGGGCCAGCGCGGCGGCAAGGGCTGCCGCATCGGCCGCGACGACGGCCACGCCCGACTCCAGCGGCCCCTGCCGGATCGACGGAAAGAGCCGCACTTCGACCACGGCGGCGGGGGGAACGCGATCGGCGATCGCGGCCAGGAAGCGGTGCTGGGTCTCCGTCATCGCGCCGCGGTAGCGCGTCCGTGGGCCATCTCGAGTCCCCGGTGGTCCATTTCCCGCTCCACGTAGAGGCGAAGGATGTGCATGAAGTCCTGTGCGTTGGTGACGACGGCAAACGCCTGGTGCGTGCCGCGATCCTTCAACTTGCTCACGACGAACTCGGAGGAATCTACGCAGATCGTCGGGAGCTCCCGCAGGCTGCCGTCCCGCCCGGTGACGAATGCCGGCAGCATGTTGCCGGTGGCGATCGAGTGCAGCGCCGTCGCGATCATGATGGCCATGGTGGCGCGCACGGCGTGGGCGCGCATGGCGTCCTGCGCCTGGAGGGTGTCGGTGATGACACCGGGCAAGGGGCCGTCGTCGCGGATCGAGCCGCACAGGACGTAGGGCACGTTGCAGCGCACGCAGGCGTGCATGATGCCGTCGGTCACGATGCCGCCCGCCACCGCGGCCTCGATCGAGCCGGCGGCGCGCACCCGGTTGATCGCCCGCATGTGCAGGGCGTGCCCCCCGGCCGCCACCTCGCCGGTGCGCGTCATGCCTAACGTGGTCCCGTAGATCGACGTCTCGATGTCGTGCACGGCGACCGCATTGCCGGCGAGCAGCGCGCCCACGAAGCCGTTCCGGACGAACCAGACGAAGTCCGCCCTCGCGCGCGAGTGCACCAGCGCCGGCCCGGTGACCCACACTGGATAGCCGCCGCGTTCGCGATCGTCGATGAGAAGACGCGCCATCACGCCGTAGTCGATCGGCTTCTCCCGTGAGACCGCGCTGGACATGAAACGGAATTCGTCGGTGCTGGCGGGATCGGCGAAGGCCCCGGTCCAGACGAAGAGTCCCTCGCTGCCGTCCTCCCGCTCCCCCACCGCCACACGGTCCCCCAGCCGGATCCGGCGCCCCTCGCGCACCCACAGCGTGCCATCGTCGTCCAGCAGGATCGCGCCATCCATCCGGGGTTCGCGCGGAAGCCGCCAGTCTCCCCCGACGCGGATAAAGGTCGGGAGGTTCGTCGTGGAGAAGAACCCGGGGGGAAGGACACCGTCGGCTGGGGCTGCCACAAACGTCGCGTCGGGAGCTGTCGCGAACGCTGGAGCCGAGAAATCCGGGCGGAAAACGCGCGTCACGCCTCCAAGATGAGAACTTGCCGGCGGATAGGGCAAGCGCGCATGGGACTTGCAATAGATGAACCCAACATGAATTCATGTTGCATTCATCCAACAGTCCCGTCATGCGCTTTCTTCCTATCGCCGTATTTGCGTCCATCGGAATCCCTGTCCTGCTGGCGGGACAGGGCGCCTCCCCGAACGTCCTCGCCTTCGTCGGCGCAAACGTCGTCGACGTCGAAAAGGGCGTAGTACGGCCACACACGACGATTGTCACGGTGGGAGACCGCATCGTCTATGCGGTCCCTGACGGCTCGATCCGCCTCCCTGACGGGGCCAGGACGGTGCGCCTGAGCGGGGCGTATGTCATTCCCGGACTCTGGGACACGCATGTGCACCTGGGAGCAGGCTCGTGGATGAACATCCGACCGGACTCTGAACGCGCCCGGGCCCTGGCCATGCGCTATTTTGGCGCGCTGTTCCTCGCAAGCGGGGTGACCGCGGTACGCGACCTTGGTGGCGACCTCGCCACACTCCGCGCCGCGGACTCCACGGCGCGAGCGGCACCGCGGGAGCTTGCGTTTCCACGCCTGCTGTTCACCGGCCAGAAGCTCGGAACGCACCCCGTTCTTCCGGGCGCCCCGTTTCCGTTGAAGTCGCCGGACGACGTAGCGCGATCCGTCGACCTGCTGAAGGCCGCCGGGGCGACGCAGGTGAAGATCACGGACCTCCCTGCGAGCTTCACCCGCGCCGCCCTCGTTGCCTGCCGGCGGGTCGGGTTGCCGTGCGTGTCCGAGGAGGCGAACACCCTGTCGGTGCTGCGAGACCTCGAGGTCGGTCCGGTGAGCTATGAGCACCTGATCGGGATCGTGGAGTACACGGCACCGGGCGACCCCACGGAGACCCTGCGACGGGAGTACGAGGCGGACCACCCGACGCTGACACAGCGCATCCTGTATCACCTCCACCTTCGCACGCGCCCGCACCGGTCGCCGCAGGACGACGCCGTACTGGCGCACGACTCCGTGCGCGCCGCGTCGCTCTTCGGGATGCTTGCCAGGCGAGGCGTGTCGGTCACGCCCACCATGGTGATCATGGACCTGGTGGCGCGCGCGATTTCGGTGGACTCGGCGTCCCGCAGCGACCCCTCGCTGATGATCGAGCCTCCGACAACCGCCGTCCAGGAGCTGCACCGCGACGGCGCCGACGACGCGAGGGCGCGACGGCTGTGGGCGCTCGACGAGCGCCTCGTGCGGGAGATGCGCGACGCTGGCGTGAACATCCTCGCCGGCACCGATTCCCCGCTCCAGTGTGTCCCGGGTCGCACGCTGTACCGCGAGCTGACGCTGCTACAGCGCGCCGGCCTCACGCCGGCCGAGGCGCTGCGGACGGCGACCTTGAACCCCGCGAAGTACCTCGGCGCGACCGACACGCTCGGAACGATCAAGGCGGGCGCGGTGGCGGATCTTGTGGTGCTGGGGGGAAACCCGCTCGAGGACATCTCGCATGTGCGCGACATCGACATGGTCGTGGCCCGGGGCAGGCTCTGGCGCCGACCGCAACTTGATTCCCTGCTCGACATCGCGCGCGAATCGCTCGCCGCGCTGCGCGAGTATCCCGGAATGCCGAGCCCGATCGACCTGGTGGCGCAACGCCCGTTGCCCGACGGCGGGAAGCGGGACTAGTCGGGCGCGCGCCTCACAGCAGGGAGACCGGGTCGCGGTCGACGATGGCGCGGAGGTCGGCGCCTTCCACCGGAAAGCGGGCGGCGAAGTATCGCCCGACACGCGTGAGATCGCGGCTGCTGGTCGCCTTGAGCAGCAGGTGCCAGCGCCAGCGCGCCTTGATGCGCTCGATCGGACATGGCGCCGGACCGACGAGCCGGACGTCGAGTTCGGGACGCGTCCCCAGCAGTCGCCCGAGCCACGCCGCCCCCCGCTGGGCGAGATCGGCAGCGGCCTCCTCGCGAGATCCGCTGAAGACGATGTTCGTCAGGCGCACCGTTGGAGGGTACGGCGGTGATGCCCGCTCGGCGAGTTCCTGGCGGACGAATCCCTCGTAGTCGTGGGCGATGGCACAGCGCACCGCGTGGTGATCGGGAAGGTGTGTCTGGATGAACACGTCACCACCCTTGGGACCGCGCCCCGCGCGTCCTGCGACCTGTGCGAGCAGCTGAAAGGAGCGCTCCGACGCGCGGAAGTCCGGCAGGTTCATCCCGACGTCGGCATCGACGACGCCCACCAGGGTGACGTCGGGAAAGTCGAGCCCCTTGGCAATCATCTGGGTACCGAGCAGGATGTCGACTTCACGCCGGCCGACGCGGTCGAGGATGTCGCTGTGCGCCCACTTGGTGCTGGTGGTGTCGACGTCCATGCGCGCGAGCCGGGCCGCCGGAAAGCGCTCGGCGAGCAGGCGCTCGACCTGCTGCGTGCCGAGCCCGCGCTCGCGGACGGTGGCCTGTCCGCAGGTGGCGCAGCGCTCCCGTGGCGGCTCGGCGTGCGCGCAGTAGTGACAGATGAGCCGCTCGGGGGCCCGGTGCATGGTGAGGGAGATGGAGCAGTACGGACAGGCGACGACGTCGCCGCACGCGTGGCACTGCACGAAGGCGGCGTAGCCTCGCCGGTTGAGCAGGAGGATCGTCTGTTCCCCGCGGGCGAGACGCTCCCCGATGGCGCGTTCGAGGGGCTCGCTGACGACGCGCCGGAAGGGGTCGGGGCGGCTCGGTCCGGTGGACACCACGGGGCGGCGCCGGTCCACCACCTGCACCGCCGGCAGGCGTCCTCCACCCACGCGGTCGGGCAGCGCCAGGCGGGTCACTCGACCGAGCGCGGCGGCATGCCACGATTCGAGGCTGGGGGTGGCGCTCCCGAGCACGACCACGGCGCCCTCCTCGCGGGCCCTGGCAAGCGCGACATCGCGAGCATGATAGCGCGGCGCCTCGTTCTGCTTGTAGCTGGGCTCCTGCTCCTCGTCGACGATGATGGCGCCGACCGCGGAGAGCGGCGCGAAGACAGCCGATCGGGCGCCGACCACGATGCGCCGGGCGCCTGAGCGGAGGGCGCGCCAGGCATCGAGGCGCTCGCCGTCGGAGAGCGCGGAGTGCAACACTGCCACGCGATCGCCGAAGGCGGCACGAAAGCGGTCGACCGTCTGCGGCGTGAGCGCGATCTCGGGGACGAGGACAATCGCCGACTGTCCGCGCTCCTCGACGATGCAGCGCAGGACGTCGATGTAGACGAGGGTCTTGCCGCTTCCGGTGACGCCGTGGAGGAGAAAGGCCGATCCCGGGGCGCCGGCAACGATTGCGGCGACGGCGTCGCGCTGCGCCGGCGTGGCGCGCAGGGCGGGCGCCGCCGCCGGGACCCGGGAGGCAAAGGCATCCCGCATCACCGGCTCGGCGTCATATCGCACCAGCCCGCGCCGCACGAGCGCGTCGAGCACTGCGGCCGAGAGGCCGAGCTGCCGGCGCAGGTGCGCGACCGGCGCGCGCCCACCTAACGACTCGAGCAGCTCCCACGCGGCGCGCTGTTTCGGGGTGCGACGGAATGCTGCGTCACGCGCCATGAGCGTCTCCAGCGCGCCCGTCGCCACCGCCACCCGCTGCACCCGACCCGCGGGCGACGGGGTGCCGGCACCCGTCAGCGCGGCCGGGAGGGCCCCTCGCAGCACCTGGCCGAGCGGCGCCGCATAGTGGTCGGCGAGCCAGCGACAGGTGGCCAGGAGTGGCGGCGGAAACGCCGGGAGGTCGTCGGGCGCCGCCAGCACGTCCCGGTACGCCCGTCCCGGCTCCGGTACCACGCCGGTCTCGACGACCACGCCGATGACGCGGCGGTTGCGCACCGGCACCACGACGCGCGCGCCAGCGACGAGGCGCGAGGGCGGGACGTCTCCCGCGCCATACGCAAAGGTGCGGAAGAGCGGTACCGGAAGTGCAACGCCAACGAGTGCGGTGGCCACCCGCGAATCCTAACCGCCCGACGTGCGACGGCGGGCGCGGACTGGCTACAGCGAGACGATGGCCTCGCTGCCGGTGCGGCGGGCAAAGAACGCTACCCGCTCGTCCACCCCGGCCCCGGAAGTGGCGAGGAAGCGGAGGATGGCGTCCGCGAGCTCGAAGCCCGACTGGTAGCGGTCGCCCGGCGCCTTGGCCAGGCACTTCATGACGATGGTCGCCAGCTCGGCCGGCACGCGAGAGTCCACGACCTCGGGGGAGACCGCCGTCTCGTGCACCTGCTTGTAGCCGACCGAGTACGAGTCGGCCCCGTCGAACGGGGGAAACCCGAGCAGCATCTCGTAGAGCATGATGCCGACGGCGTAGAGGTCGCTCCGGCCATCGACCATCTTGCCCATCGCCTGCTCCGGCGACATGTAGTGCGGCGTTCCCATCGCACGACCGGTCTTGGTCAGCCGGCCGTGAAATCGTGCGGTGGCGATGCCGAAGTCGGTGATCAGCGCGTGACCGTCCTCGTCGAACAGGATGTTATCGGGCTTGATGTCGCGGTGGATGATGCCGCGCCGATGGGCGTAGTCGAGGGCGGTAGCAACCTGGCCGGAGATAGCGGCCGCGGGCGCCGGCGCCACGGTGCGATCGCGCACGAGGACGTCGGCGAGCGAGCCGCCCGAGAGATACGGCATCACCAGGTACACCGTCTCGCCGAACGCGCCGTAATCGAGGATCGCGCAGATGTGCGGATGCGAGAGCTGGCTCGCGGCCTCGGCCTCGCGGCGGAAGCGCTCGCGCATTTCCGGATCCCTGGCGAGGTGCTGGTGGAGCACCTTGATGACGAGCGGCCGCTCGAGGACCGAGTGAAGCGCGTAGTAGACGTGCGCCATGCCGCCGCTCCCCATGCGCCGGGCGATGCGGTAGCGCCCGCCGGTGGCCCGGCGAATCAGCGAGATCTCGGCATCGGGGGGCTCGGCGGGAGCCTCGCGCAGCTCGGGCAGGTCCCCGCGGCAGCGCAGGCAGGTCACGGCGCGCGTGCGATTCCAGGTTCCGCAGCTCGGACAGAACATGGGCCTCAGACCGTGAGTGCGAGTCGCACGAAATCGTACGGCGGCCAGGGGCCCGTCTGCTCCAGGCGCACGTCGGGCAGTCGTCGCTGCTCCTCCTTGACCAGTGACGCGAACGAGTTCCAGCGCTCACGATCCACCAGGAACGCCGCTTCGGCGCCCTGGATCGTCCGCCGCCCCTCGGCGTCGATGGGGATGAACGCCACCGCCTGCAACTTCAGCGCGCGGAACGAGGTGAACGCCGTGACCTCGAGGTCGGCCTCGCGGAGGCGATGCTCCCGCGTGTCCCACCCCTTCACGGGGGCGCTCGGCGTGACGCGCACGCGCGCGACCTGGCGGTCGTTGAGATAGCGCAGCGCGTCGGCCAGCGTGAAGTAGTGCAGCTCGAGCCAGCGCAACAGCAGGTCGCGGCTGCGGAAGATCGTCCCCACCGGCGCCGGCACCACGGAACGAGTCGCGAACGCGCCCTCGACGACAGCGCGATAGGCAGCGATCTCCTCGTCACCGGGCACCACCGGCGTGAACCGCGCCTGACGCACGAGGGCGCCGAGATCGCGGAACTCCACGACCTCGGCATCGGCGATCTGTGGCGCCGGCCCCGGCTCGAGCGAGATCACGCCGCACAGCTCGAGCGCATCCAGATCGGCGGCCGACGAGCGCTTACTTCGATTCAACACGACAGCGACCCCGTGGTGACACCCGCGTACACTCGTCAGGCAGGCAGCCGCGTCGCGCTGCCGGCATCGTGCTATCCATGGCGGCGGAGCCCCGTCGTCGCGCGCCGTGTATCCGAGAACCCATCACGCGTTTCAGTATCGGCATTCCCGAGGCAGGATCGTAGCGCGCATTGCGGAAATCTGGCGGGACGCGGCAGGCGGGCGATGTGATCTTCAGCGCATGCCTGCGGTCCGCGCACCGCATGATTGACGAGCGACCGGGGCGTGGCGGTCACGCGTCGCGAGCGCGCAACAGAATGACATTTTTCTCAGGAATTGGGAATGACCAACGGAGGTGCAAGCGGCAGGGATTTCCCGAAATCGAGCGCGCCCGTGGCACGATTTGTTCGGCGGCAGGAAGCTCCCTCGCGCGGCTGCCGGGTATGCGGCAACTCTGGTCCTGCCGCCGCCCCAACAGCCCCGCCAACGCACACGACTGAGGCATCAGCGCATCGCCCGCAGCATCGCGACGGCGCCCGCCCCCACTCGCTCCGGCACGTATCCCCCCTCGAGCGTGGCCACGACGCGCCCGCCACACCACGAGTCTGCCCGTGACGCCAGCTCCCGCGCGAGGCCGGCGACATCGTCGACCTCCAGGGTGAACCCGCCCAGCGGATCGCCTGCCAGCGAATCGAACCCGGCGGAGACGATCACAAGGTCGGGTCGGAATCCGGAGGTGGCCGCGTCAATCGCGCCACGAAGGGCGTCGACGTATCCCGAGGCTGGAAGACCCGGTGGCCGGGGGACGTTCCACACCGAACCGTGCGGCCCGCGGTCGCCTGCGGCGCCGGTACCCGGGTACCAGGGCCACTGGTGCATGGAGACGAAGTGAATCCCCGGATCCGCCTCGACGAGCGATTGCGTGCCGTTGCCATGATGGACATCCCAGTCCACGATCAGCACGCGCTCCACGCCGTGACGACTCCGGGCGTAGCGCGCTCCCAGGGCAGCGTTGCCGAAGAGGCAGAAGCCCATCGCCTGATTGCGCAGGGCGTGGTGTCCCGGGGGACGCACGGCGCAGAACGATCGCACTGCCTCGCCCGACATCGCGAGGTCGATGGCCTCGAGCACGCACCCGGCGGCAGCGCGCGCCGCGTCCCAGCTGCCCTCGCTGACGATCGTGTCCGGGTCGAGCGTCGCCCCGCCCGACGCGGCGGCGTCACGCACGCTGGCGATGTACGCGCGGTCGTGCGCCAGGGCGAGTTCGTCCACGGACGCGTGCCTTCCTTCGGCGTGTCGAAGCGCGAGATAGAGCTCGGGATCGTCCCGGAGCGCGCGTGGTATCGCCCGCAGCCGCCCGACGTGCTCGGGATGCCGCCAGCCGGTGTCATGGCGGCCGCAGTCGGGGTGCGAGACGAGGGCGACGGTCATGGCGCCCCACGCAGGCGTCGCGAAAGCCACTCCGCAAGGAGCGCCAGCGAGGCCAGCCCAAACAGGATCGAGTCGAGCATCCGCACGGGTATGCTGCCGAGGGGCGGAGTCGCGCCCGCCGGCTCGCCAAACGTCGCGTGCATCGCCGCCAGCGGCGCCTCATCGGACGTCACGTCGCGCCTCGCCACGCTCCTGGCGAGCACGGCGCTCGCGACCAGCGACGACCACCACTCCCTGTGCGCGGCCGGTGCCGCGTCACCGGCGCCGAGCATGCGCCACCGCCAGGTGTCAGCGTAGCCGGTCAGGACCACGCGACCCGCCCGGTACCGGCGCGCCGCGACGGCCACGCCCTGATCGCGCACCTCCAGCGGGAGCGCCCCGGCTCGCATCGACGTGAGCTGCACCCACGCGAGTCCATCGCGTGGCGAGCTTCCGTCGAGCCCCCCGAGGCGACCGGGCCGCCGGGCGCCGAGCGCGGCGGGAAGGAGCGGCTGCAATGCACGAATGCGCGCGGCGCTGCCGCTCACCACGAGGCCTCCACCCGAAGCCACGAAGCGCTCCACGCCAGCCACCCGATCGGACGCGGTGCTGTCGAGGAGAATCACTGCGCCGACCTCAGCCGTATCCAGGCGAACGGGAGGACCCTGCACGACGGCGGTCTTCGGGGCGACTCGCAGGCTGGCCCGGACCGACCACCCGGCTTCCTCGAGTGCCGCGATCGTGAACTTCGCTTCCCAGCCGGCGGCCCCGATGACGTAGACGGGGCGCAGCACGATCGAGTCGCGCTGCTGCACGGAGGGTCGCGCATTGGGGAGCCCGACATCCACCGCACCACTGGTCAGTGCCGCGATGCCGAGCGATCCCGCGGCGCCGGTCCGCGCGGAGTCGATCGGGCCGAGCGCATCCGAGACGGCCACCTGCGTGGCCGGGCGCGCCACCACGGCGAGGCGGGACGCGCCGTCCGGTTGTGGGAGCGCGAGCAGCGTGGCTCCGGCCGCGCCCGACGCTGCGGCGCCGGCCCACTCGACGGCGGCGCCCTGGCGCCGGAGCGCCGAGAGCCAGTCGCGCTCCAGTCGTCGCGGCACGACGTCGGCCTGGACGCGGACGCGCGCAGGGGCGGCGACTGTCCACGCGACCAGCGCCGAGTCGAGTGTGCGCCCCGTGGCCACCGCGGGCGCGCCGGCATCCGTCGACGGGAGCACCGCCCGCACGAGCAGGATGAGCCCCGCCGTCGCGGCCAGCGCGCGAAGCGTCCCCTCGAGCCGGCGGCGGCCGGGGTCAGCGGGTGAGGGCATACACCACGATGTTGACGGCGAAGCGGGTGTTATCGACCGCGAAGAAGCGCTTGTTCTCGGGATGGTAGCTCCACTCCGAGCTGTAGTCCTTGTTGGAGTAGAGGACGGAAATGCGGCCGCCACGCAGCACGGCGAGGAGCGACGGGTGGACGAGGTTGTCGCCCCAGCCGTTCAGTTCGTGCGATGTGTTGGGCGGGCCGTCGGGAAACCGGAAGAAGGCCGAGTAGAGCGCATGGTCGTTAGGCAGGGTGACGAGGGCGCCGGCGGTGCGGCGCAGCTCCTCCGTGGCGGTGCGGTGGAACGCCCCGTCGACATCGTGGTTGTGGTCGTCGACAAAGAGCATGCCGCCACGATCGAGGTACCGTGCGAGCGTCGCCCGCTCGTCGGACGTGAAACGCACCGGCAGGTGCCCGGTGAGGTAGAGCAGCGGGTACCGCAGGGCGTCGCCCGACGACAGCGCGACCACGACACCACTGGGCGCCACCGCAAGCTCGGTGTAGCGCGCCACCGCGTCGATGACGTTGGCCGGGACCAGCGGGGCCGAGTCCCAGTCGCCGGATTCGTACTGCGCGGTGGCGAAGACGAAATCGCTCACGGGACCCGGCTCCAGGCGCCGAGGGAATCGATCACCGCCACGCCCCCCTCCAGGGCACGCCTCGCGGCGAGGAGCGCCGCGGTGGCCTCGCGCCCGCTCCGCAGCGCGGCCGCAGCATCGCCGACCGCAGAGGCCGCGGCACGATCGCTGCCCACCAGCTCGAGCCGAAGCAGGAGGAGTGAATCCGCCGCGGCGCCGGCGTCGCGCGGCAGGAGCGCGAGCGCGGCGGCGAACCGGTCGAGTGCCGCGCGGCGCAGCGGATCTGCGGCGCGTGGCCGACGGTCCGACGGCGTGCCGGTTTCCGTTCCCTGCAGCCGCACCCGGGCGATGTCGACCGCGGCAACGGTGGGTCGGCTGCGCAGGTACAGTCGTTCCGCGGTGCGCGCCCGCTGGATCGCCGCCAGCGCGGCGTACATGTGCGGCAGGGCGCTTTCCGGATCGGCCTGGTCGAGGTCGCGACCGGCGTCCCACATGGCATTGTAGGCCTCGAGCAGCGGGCGATTGACGGCGACCACGGGCGTCTCGCCGCCCTCGAAGTCGAGGGCGTCGCCGCTCGCATTGGTGGCGCTGTCGGCGGCGGCGAGCAACTGCCCGGGCGTGAGGGCCCCCCGCGCGCCGCTCTCGGCCGCACCTCGGGTGTCCTCGCCAGTGGGGTCGTCGCCGAGCCGCGCGAAGATGATGTCGCTGACCTGGCGCCGCAGGCGCGCCTGGTCCCGCGCGATGGTGCGCGACTCGTCGCGGAACGGTGTCGTGCCGAGCGCGGATCGGCGACGCACCAGCGCCTCGGCGAGGTTGATCAGCATCCGCTCGCTGAGGATCGACTTGTCGGCATCCGACGGAGCGGCGGCCTCCACCGCGACCGAGTCGTACTCGCCGCGCCGGGCAACCCGGATGCTGCGGGTCTCTGACACGCCAAGGGCCGCCGCGGTGTCGTCACGGGCGTCCCAGGCAACCGCGCGCACGTGCACGACGTCGCCGGCCCGCAGCCCCAACTGCCCGAGGACCAGCATCGCACCTAACGAATCGCGGCGCACCCCGCCGAGCGCGCGGGCGCCAGCGGCACCGGCGGTGAACGTGAACGTCTCCCCTTCCCCGGAGCTCACGATGTACTCGAAGCGGGCGGCGCGCAGCCCGAGGTCGTCGCGGACGTCCGCACTGAGCGGGACCGCCCCCCCGGCGATGCGGACGACGGTATCGCGCGCCGGAAGGCGCAGCACGACGGACGGCGCCGAGTCGGCGACGGGTTCGAGCGCCACGACCCGTGACGCCCCAGCGCCCTCGAGCCGGAGGGCCGCCGGACGTGTGCCCAGGCGAACCTCGACGCCACGCGGGCCGGCGAAGGCGCCGAGCGCCTTGCCGTCCAGCGTGGCGTGGAGGGAGTCCGCACTGCGTGCAGAAAACGTCACGCGGCTCCCCTCAAGCGCGCGCACTATCGTCGGATTCGAGAGCGTCACCGGATCCAGGTGCGCGTAGGCCGGCGGGACGACACGGGCGGCAACCACGAGGCCGGCGACGGCGCCTGGTCCTCCGCGCGGTGTCGCGCGCAACGACGAGGTCGCCCGCTCGACCGAGGGCGCGACGCGCCACACCATCGCCGACACACCAATGGCCACCGCCAGGCGAATCGTGGAGTCGGCCAGCGAGCGCCGGATGCGCGGCGCCACCACGGGTCGCCAGTCCGTCGTGCGCAAGCCGGCGGCGATGCGCTCCCCGGTCGATCCGCCCTCGAGCGCGGTGACGAGCGCATAACCAAGTGATGGATCGTGCTCCTCCATCCAGAGCGCCACCCGCTCCGCCGTGAGGCGCGCGCCGCCGGCGCGTCGAAACGCGAGCACCCCGAGCACCGCGGCGACGACGACCAGGGAGAGGAACGTCACCGCCGGCGGGAGGCGGGCCCCGAACACGGCGGCGACCACGGTGCCAACGACCGCGGCGCCGAGTCCCCAGGTGAGTCCCATCGCCACGCCGCGCACCACAAGCGCCGTGAGCACCGCCCGTCGCACAGCGGCCACGCGATCGCGAGGCGTCACCGCGCGCCTCCGGCGCTCACGGTGCCGCCGCGCGGGCGCCGCCGCAGGCGCCACTCCGCGACACCCAGCAGGAACGCGATCGCCATGAGCATCGCGCCTGGCAGGTTGCGGTCGCTCGACAGGCCCGCGCGCAACGACGCGGTACGAATCGCCCCTGCGCCGGACTCCCGGGAAACCGGCGCCGCCAGCGCCTGCACCATGCCCTCGGCCACGGGCTCGAGATCCATGGCGCCGCCGCATGGCGCCAGCAGATAAGCGGCGACACGCTGAAACGCCGGCGTGAGCGCCAGGTCGCCGTCCTCCGGCGGAGAGAAGCCGACGGTCCGGACGCATCCCGCCCCCGAAGTCACCTGTCGCGCGGCGGGCTGGCCGTCGAGCCACCACGCCACCGGCGTCCCCGCATTGGCGAGCGTGAGGGGTACCAGCGCGCCAAGCACCGCCACATCACCCGCGAGGACGCCTCGCGCCATTTCGTGGGCCGAAGCCGCGCCGGGAGCGGCGACACCGCGCCCCGGAGCCGCGGACGACGCCAGGGGCCAGTGCACCAGCACACGCGCTCCGCCGCGCACCCAGGCACTGTCGTCAGGCGTCGGCGCATCGCGCACCACGCGGACCGCCGCGCCTGCGGACAAGTATCCATTCGCACGCGCGAGCGCGATGCCCGCGGACACCGCGTCCTGCGCACCCACGCGGACGACGGGAGTTGTCGCCGCCACCACCGCACGGGCGGCCGCCACCCGCACGATCCGGATCGAGTCCGGCCAGCGTGCCCGAATGGCCATGCTGGCGGCGTCGAGCTCCTCCCGGACCAGGGGAGAAACGAGCGTGATCTCGACGCGCTGGCGTCGCGGCGCCAGGCGTGCTGCCTCACGAAGCGCTTCCACGAGCGCTGCCGACAGCGATCCCCGAACGTCCCGCGGGGTGAGCGCGGGCGCGAGGTCGCGCGCCGCATCGAGCCTCGCTGCCGTCGAGTCGAACGCGACGAGGATGCGTTCGACACCGGGCACCTCGGCGGGCAGTGCCGAGAGCGCCGCCGCCGCCGAGGCCAGGGCGCGCGAGCGATCGATCACGATGACGCTGGTGGTGCCACGGCGCGGGGGCGTGAAGACCGGTCGCGACAGTGCGAGCCCGGCAACCAGCAGCAAAGCGACGCGGATCAGCAGCAGGACGAGGTCCGTCGGCCGCGACGCGCGCGCGTGCAGCAGCGGACGATCCTCGGGGAGGAACCGCGCGGTGGGCAGCATCGCGTCATCGGGGCGCCGCCATGCGATGTAGTGAATCGCCAGCACCCCCACCGAGAGCGCGAAGGCCGCGACGAGGAATCCCGGCGCCAGCAGCGTCATGACGCGTCCGTGCTCACGCGCGGCGCTCCTCGCGCGCGAGGTCGGCCGGATTGGCGCGCACGATGCGGCGCACGGCGCGACCAGGGTCGTCGCCGTCCTCCACCAGTGCGTACCCGGCGCCGGCCTCGCGCCAGGCACGCGCCAGTTCGCTTCGCCACCTGGCGAAGCGCTCCTGATAGGCGGCGCGGCGCTCCGCATCGAACGGCCGCGCGACGGTCGGGTCCTCGGGGTCGACCATGCGCCGCGCGGTCGCAGGGGGTTCGAGCTCGTCGCGCGCCACGACGTGCACCGCCTGCACGTCGCAGGCGGCGGAGGCGAGCGCCCGCGCCGCGCGACGCAGCTCCGGTTCGTCGCCGAGAAAGTCGCTGATGATGACGAGGCGGGATCCGGGGCGCACGTCGGCGAGCAACGGGGCGAGCGGGGCGGTGCCCTCGGGCGTCACGCCCTGGAGGGTCGCCGCGATGTCGGCCAGCGCACCGCGCCGCGCGCGCGGCGAGTGCCGGATGGCGGAGGTGGCGTGCGCGACGAGCAGTCCGACCGGATCGCCGGCTGCGATGGCGATCGACGCGAGGGCCACGCTGAGCGACGTCGCCATCCGCCACTTTCCAGCGGTGGCCAGCGGGAAATGCATCGAGGCCGAGGCGTCGACGAGGAGCCAGGTGGCGAGGATCGCGCGGTCCTCGGCGAGGCGCACGTAGGCGCGATCGCTGCGGGCGAGGAGCTTCCAGTCGAGCTGGCGGGGCTCGTCACCCTGTCGATAGAGGCGGTACTCCGCGAGTTCCGGCGCCGTCCCGCGCAGGCGGGAGCGATGGGATCCCGGCAGGGTGCCGGTGGCGCGCCGGCGCGACGGCCACGAGAGCCCGCGCACCGACTCGAGGAGGACGCCGAATGCGGTGAGGGTCATCGGGCGCGTCGCGGCAACGAAGCTCCGGCCGGCATGTCAGCGGGCTCAGAGCGACAGGCCGCTTCCCGGCGGTGGCGTGTGCGCGAGCACGTCCTCCACGATGCGGTCCGGGGTGATGCCTTCGGCCTCGGCCGCGAAGTTCGGGAGGACGCGGTGGCGCAGCACTGGCGCCGCCACGCGCCGGATGTCCTCGGGTGCGACATGGATCCGCCCCGAGAGCAGGGCGTGGGCCTTCGCCCCCAGCACCAGGGCCTGCCCGGCACGCGGGCCGGCGCCCCACCGGACGTAGCGCCTGACGAGTTCGGTCGCTCCGTCGCCGTCGGGGCGCGTGGCGCGGGCCAGGGCGGCGGCGAAGCGCAGCGCAGGATCGGCAGCGGCCACCTCCCTCGTCAGGCGCTGCAGGGCGAGGGTCTCCCCGGCGTCGAGCACCGGGACGAGCGTGGTGTGCGCGATGCCTGTCGTCGCGCGCAGGATCTCGACCTCGTCGGTCGCCTCGGGATAGCCGAGACGGATGTCGAAGAGGAAGCGGTCGAGCTGCGCCTCGGGCAGCGGATACGTACCCTCCTGCTCGATCGGGTTTTGCGTGGCGAGCACGAAGAACGGCGCCGGGAGGTCCATCGACTCGCCAGCAGCGGTCACCCGGTGTTCCTGCATCGCCTCGAGCAGCGCCGCCTGGGTGCGGGGCGGCGCACGGTTGATCTCGTCGGCGAGGACGATGTGGGCGAAGATCGGCCCGCGCACGAAGCGGAAGGAGCGCGCCCCCGTGGCGCTGTCCTCCTCGAGGATCTCGGTGCCGGTGATGTCGCTCGGCACGAGATCCGGCGTGAACTGGATGCGCCGGAAGTCGAGGCGCATCGCCTCCGCCACCGATCGGATCATGAGCGTCTTGGCGAGACCGGGCACGCCCACCAGCAGCGCATGCCCGCCCGCCAGCACCGCCATCAGGACTTCATCGAGTGCGGCGCGCTGTCCGACGATGCGCCGCGCCACCTCCTCGCGCAGGCGCGTGGCCGCGGCGAGCAGGTTGTCGCGCTCGTCAGCGGGCGCGACGGGATCGACGACGGAACGCGAAGCGGTCAGCGGACGGGACGGCGACGGCGGCCGGTGACGAGAAAGGTGGAGCCGTTCCTCGCCCCCGCGGCCTCGAGCGAGACGGATTCGTCGGGCACCAGGGATCCGCCCAGCTTGACGACGAAGCGATCCGGCTCCGCGGCGCTGGAGACGAGGACCTCGAGGGCACGACGCTTCACCTCCTCGACCGAGGTCTGCGCGGGAGCGTCGATGCGGATCGTATCCCACACCTCGGGGACTTCCACCCGCACGGTGATGACGGGCTCGCCGTGGGTGCCGAGGCGCACCACCTCGGGACGGGCGCGAAGTTGCGCGACGAAGGGCGCGCTCATGCCGCCACCTCCGGCGTCGGCGGCAGCGACGCGAAGAACCGCGACACCGGCCCGTCGAACAGGTACGACGACCCGGTCACCCGCGTCCCGCCGTCATCGGCGACGGCCGCGATCACGATCTCCTCGCCGCCCTGTCCGCGCAGCGTCACCCAGGCCGGGCCCTCCTGCTCCACGAAGGCCGCATAGATGCTCATGCGTCGCGAGAAGTACTCTTTCGCCTCGGCCAGCACCTGCGAGACGGAGAGCGTCGTCCGGTATTCCTGAAGCGTGCGCCTCTGCCCGTTCATTGCGTGTTCCGCCTGCGTTAGAAGTCCGGCTCCACCGCCACCAGCGAGGCCTCGAGCGGCAACTCGACGATGAAGGTGGATCCCTCACCGGGCACCGATTCCAGCTGGATTTCCCCGCCGAGCAACCGCGCCAGCTGTCGCGCCAGGGCGAGCCCGAGTCCCGAGCCGCCGAAGCGCCGCGTCGTCGATCCGTCCACCTGCCGGAACTCCTCGAACACGATGCGCTGCGCCTCGGGCGGAATGCCGATGCCGGTGTCGCGGACCGCGTAGACGACGCGATCGCCCTGGACCGCCGCGCCAGCGACGATCTCGCCGCGCGCCGTGAACTTGACGGCGTTGCTCAACAAGCTAACGAGGATGCGGACGATTTTCTTGCGATCGCTGCGCATCACGGTCGTGGGCGAGGTCGGGTCCTCGAGCCGCAAGGCGACTCCCGCCGCGGGCTTTCCGGCGACGCCGATCGCCTCGCGCATCGCCTCCCAGGGCCCGAACTCCTCGATGGCGAGGCGGGGCGCGCCCCGCTTGAGCGTCGTCAGCTCCAGCAGGTCGTCGATCAGCTCGACGAGGCGTTCGCTCGACCGCTTTACCTGGGAGAGGTCGTCGCGCTGGCCAGGCGTCAGGGGGCCCGACAGCTCCTCCTGCAGGATCGACAGGTAGCCGAGGACGGCCGTCGAGTGGTGTGCGAAGCTCGTGCGAGATGTTGGCAAGGAACTCGTCCTTGACCCGTCGGGCCTCGAGCACGGCGACGTACTGGCGCTCGAGTTCCTCGTTGGCCTCCTGGAGCGCGACATTCGCGCGTCGCATCTCGTCGATCAATGCCGACTTCTCGGCGGTGGCAGCCATCTGGTCGGCCACGATGCGCAACAGGCCGCGCACGTCGGCGGAACGCGCTCCGGCGTGCTCGAAGTAGAAGGTCACGGCACCCAGCAGGCGCATGCCCGCCTGGAGCGGCAGGGCCACGAGCGACTTGAAGTCGAGTTCCGACGCCACCTCCTGCCAGTCCTCGAGATCAGGATCAGCGAAGACGTCTGGCACCTCGATGACCCGCCGCTCGGCGGCCGCCTCGCCGCTCGGCCCGAAGCCGACGCGCACGCGCATCTCGCCGAGCCAGGGGCGGTAGCGCTCCGGCCAGTTGTAGGACGCCGCCAGGTGCATCAGCTCGGAGGCACCATCGACGAGGTAGATCGACGCGAACGTCGCCCCGACCAGCGGAGTGACGCGATCGAGGGCGAACTGGAAGACCTCGGCCGGGCGGTCGGCGTGCAGGAACGCGTGCGCGATCTCGCGAATCGCCATCAGCTCCCGGAGGGTGATCTCCGAGGTGGCCGGATTGCCGCGAAAACGCTCGTGGGTGAGGACTCTTCGACCGGACTTCGCCACGGGCCGAATGTAGCTGGCCGCGGCGGGGACGCGGGAGGGGCCCGGGGCGTGCGTGACCGCGGGACGTGCGTGGCCGCGGGAGATGCGCCACCGCGGAACGGGGCCCGCCGGCATGCCCCTACCCCTGCCCCGCCGCGGTCAGGGTGGCGGGGCGAGCCGGAATCTCGTCAGGCGGCGCCGGCGACCCGGTGCACGACGTCGTGCACGAGGTGCAGGCCGAAATCGATGGAGGCCACCGGCACTCGCTCGTCGTGGCCGTGCATGCGCGCCTCGTCGCCGGCCTCGAGGGGGAACGGCAGGAGGCCGTACGCCTTGACGCCGAGGCCCCGCAGGGCGGCGCTGTCGGTGGCCCCGGTGCTGAGGTACGGGAGCGTGGGCACGCCCGGCGCCAGCCGCTCCACGGCGTCCCGGATGGCGACGAACGGCGCGCCATCGACGGGCGACGCCGGCGCGTCGACGCCGCTGCTCACGACGTCGATGGTCACATCGTCGTCGGCGATGACCGCCCGCAGGCGGGCGATGAGCGCGTCGAGCGACTCGCCGGGGAGCGTCCGCACGTTGAGCGTGGCGTGGCCCTCGGCGGGAATCACGTTGGCGCGCACGCCGCCGTCGATCATGGTGGGGGAGATGCCGTTTCGCAGGACCGCGTCGAGGGATGGCACCGCGGCGAGCACGGCGGCGCCGGCGGCGATACGCGCGGGGTCAGCCGAGGCGACGTCGGCCATCGCGCGGCGCTGCGTCTCGTCAGGCGTGAGGGTGGCGAGCCCGGCGAAGAAGCGCCGGGTGACCTCGGTCAGGACGACCGGCTCGGCGTGCCGGCCCACCTTGTCGACCGCGCGCGCGAGCCGGCCGAGGGCGTTGTCGCGCAGGGGGATCGAGGCGTGTCCGCCCGGGCCGCGTGCCGTGATGCGCACGGCGTGCGCGACCTTTTCCGCGCACTGCACGGCCGCGTAGGCCAGGCGACCACCGGCCATCCGCAGCCGGCCGCCCTCGTTCAGCGCGTACTCCGCATCGAGCAGGTCACGATGGTGCTCCACCAGCCAGTGGATGCCGAACGCCCCGCCGGCCTCCTCGTCGGACGTCGCGAGGAGCACGACGTCCCGGTCAAGCGTGCCGCCGGCGGCCACGACGTGGCGCTGCAGCAGCAGCATCACCTGGAGGAGCACGGCGAGCATGCCCTTGTCGTCGATCGCGCCCCGACCGTACAGGTAGCCGTCGAAGAGCTCCCCACCGAAGGGGTTCGTCTTCCAGCGGGCTCGCTCGACGCCGACGACGTCCATGTGCGCCATCAGCAGGAGCGGACGGGCGCTTCCGGTGCCGCGAAGCGTCGCGAAGAGCGCGGCACGACCCGGCGCCGGCTCCAGGAGTGTCGTTTCGATGCCGGCGCCGCGCAGGACGTCGTCGAGATAGCGTGCGACGGCGATCTCGTTTCCCGGCGGATTGACAGTGTCGAGCCGGATGAGCGTCTGCAGGTGCGCGATGGCGTCCCACAGTGCGCCTTCCCAGTCGAGGGAGGGCGACGTGTGGCCCCCCGCGATGCCGCTCTGTCGCTCCACGGTGCGCCTCCTGGAATCGCGCGGCGTGCCCGCGCGTTGCCTAGCCGGCGAGTCGCCCGGCGAGAAACTCCCGCAGGCGGTCCGCGGCCACCCGCTCCTGCACCAGCGTGTCCCGGTCGCGCACGGTGACGGTGCCATCCTGCATCGTCTGTCCGTCGACGGTGAGGCAGAACGGCGTGCCGACCTCGTCCTGGCGCCGATAGCGCCGCCCGATGGCCCCGGACTCGTCGTAGAAGACCGGGAAGCTCGGGCGCAGGTCGGCGGCGAGCCGCTCCGCGAACTCGGGCATGCCGTCCTTCTTCACGAGGGGAAAGACGCCAGCCTTGATGGGCGCCAGCGACGGCAGGAGCCGCAGCACGGTGCGTCCCTCCTCCTCGCCGGCCACCGCCTCCTCGGTATAGGCGTTCACCAGGACGGCGAGCAGCGTGCGGTCGGCGCCCACCGACGTCTCGATCACGAACGGCACGAAGCGCCGGTTGGCGGGCTGGTCGAAGTACTCCAGCCGCTTGCCGGAGTACTCCTGGTGCTTCGACAGGTCGTAGTCGCCGCGGTGGTGGACGCCCTCGATCTCCTGGAAGCCTAACGACCCACCGAAGTCGAACTGGACGTCGAACGCGGCGCGCGCATAGTGCGCCAGTTCCTGCGGCGTGTGCTGGTGGAACTGCAGCCGCTCGCGCTCGAGGCCGAGGCCGAGGTGCCACTCCAGGCGCTGCGCCTTCCAGTACTCGAACCACTCCATGTCGGTCCGGGCCGGGGGCATCGCCGCGGGATCGACGAAGAACTGCATCTCCATCTGCTCGAACTCGCGGGTGCGGAAGATGAAGTTCCCCGGCGTGATCTCGTTGCGGAACGCCTTGCCGATCTGCGCGATGCCGAACGGGATCTTCTGCCGCGTCGCCTGCTGCACGTTGAGGAAGTTCACGTAGATCCCCTGCGCCGTCTCCGGGCGCAGGTAGACGACCGCGGCGCTGTCCTCCACCGGGCCCATGAATGTCTTGAACATCAGGTTGAACAGCCGCGGCGCAGTGAGCTGGCAGTCGGTGTGCTCGCCGGGGTGCTTGCTCGGCTTCCGCGGGCACTGCGCGTCGGCAACCTGGTCGGCGCGGAAGCGCGCCTTGCAGGCCTTGCAATCGACCAGCGGGTCGGTGAAGCCGGCGACGTGCCCGCTGGCCTCCCACACGCGCGGGTGCATGAGGATGGCGGCATCGAGGCCCTCGATGTCGTCACGGGCGCGCACCATCGCCTGCCACCAGCGGTCCTTGAGGTTCCGCTTGAGCTCCACGCCCAGGGGCCCGTAGTCCCAGACTGACCCGGTGCCGCCGTAGATCTCGGACGACTGGAAGATGACGCCGCGCCGCTTGCACAACGACACGAGCTTCTCGAAGACGTCAGGACGCGAGGAGGGCATACGGGCGGGCGGCTGGAAAGGAATGGGCGCGAGGTGCCCGGCGATCACGCCCGGGAAGATAACACGCCCGTCAGCGGTCGAGCTCCCGGTACCAGGCCGTGAACGCGCGCTCGAAGAACGCCGCGTTGAAGAGCGTCCATTCCCCGAGCGACGCGGGGAGGGCGTAGCCGGTGGCGGCCTCCTTCGCCGTGCGACCGGCCGCGTGCGCCGTCCGCGCGGCATGCTCGATCTCGCCGAGCATGGCGACGTATCGCGTGCGATCGGCCGCCCGCGCGACCGGCCCGTGCCCAGGGATGTACGTCGTTCGGGCGTCGCCCGGGAGCGCGGCGACCTCGCGCGCCAGGCGCGACGGCTCGGCGTCGACGTAATTGGGAAACATCCCGTTCCACACCAGGTCGCCGCAGAAGACGACGTTCAGCTCGTCGATCTCGAGCGAGAGGTCGCTCGCCGTGTGTCCGCCGCGCGGGACGATGCGAACCGTGCGACCGCCGAGGTCGAGCACCGTGGGCACCGAGGGGTCGATCGGCACTCCGGCCGCGAGCGCCGCGCTGCGCGCCGGATCCTGCGGCGTGTTGCGCGTGAGGACCAGGTCGCGGGTGACCATCGTGAGGCGCGTGACCGGGCGGTCATCGCCGACCTGGTACCCAGCCACGCCATTGGCGTGATCGGAGTGGTAGTGAGTGAGGACGACGTGCGTCGGCCACCGGCCCGTCAGCTCGCGCGCCTTGGCGCCGAGCCAGGCCGCCCCGGCGGGCATGTTGAACCCCTCGACGGCCAGCACCGCGTCGCGCCCCGCGATGAAGCCGCCGTTGGAGAGCGTCGTCCGGTCGCCGCCGAGTGGCGTCGAGATGAGTGCCCAGACGCCCGGGGCGATCGATTCCAGCGAACCGAATGGCTCGGCGAGCAGGGTCGCCGCCTTCGGGGAGCGGCGTGCGCCCAGGAGCACCGGTGCCGCAGCGCCGACAAGGGCGAGCCGACCGGCGTTCATCGCCGTCCGAGTGAGGAACTCACGCCGCGTGACGTCTCGCATGCCCGCCTCCGTTGTCGCCCGCCGCTGCCAGACCGGGCTTCCACCGCGCCGCGCCGCGCCGCGCCTCGCCGCGCACGCGGGTCTCAGACTCCGCCGTCGAGGTCGCGGCTGACACCGGGGGTCTGCGGCGGCGGCTCTCCGCGCAGCTTCGCGGCGATGCGCTCGCCGTGATAGCGGCCATTCTCGATGAAGACCTTGTTGGCATCGTAGCCCGCCACCACGACGCCGGCAATGAAGATGCCGGGAACGTCCGTCTCGAGGGTGTCGGGGTCGTGCGCGGGAATGCCGGTGGTGCGATCGATGGTCACGCCCGCCTTCCGGAGGAGGTCGACGTTGGGCGCGTAGCCCGTCAGGAGGTAGACGTGGTCAGCAGGGACGGTCTCGCGGGCCTCTCCGTCGCTCTCGCGCAGGGTGACGGTGCCGGGCTCGATCGAGACCACGCGCCGGTTCCACCGCGCACGAATGCTGCCCTCGGCGATGCGGTTGTTGAGGTCCGGCAGGATCCACGGCTTGATTTTCTTGTCGAAGGCGGGGCCGAAGTGCACGAGCGTGACGTCGGCGCCGTTGCGCCAGAGGTCGAGCGCCGCCTCGGCGGCGGAGTTGCCGCCACCGACGACGACGGCGGTCTGCTGGAAGGCGTGGTGCCCCTCGCGGTAGGCGTGGGAGACGTGCGGCAGCGACTCCCCGGGAACGCCGAGCACGTTGGGCGAACCCCAGTAGCCGGTGGCGACGACGACGCAGCGGGCGGGGGTGCGTGCCTGGCGCCCGTGACGCGACTCCGAGTGCACGACGAAGCGCCCGCTGCGCCCCTCGATGCCGGTGACGGTCTCGTACTGGCGCACCCGCAGCCCGGTGTGCCGCACGACGGCCCGGTAGTACGCGAGGGCATCGCGGCGCGCCGGCTTGGCGTCGGCGACGACGAACGGAACGTCGCCGATGGCGAGTTTCTCGGCGGTCGAGAAGAAGGTCGCGTACGCGGGATACTGCGTGATGCTGCTGACGATGCACGCCCGGTCGAAGACCAGCGTCGAGAAGCCGGCGCGTTCGAGGGAGATGGCGGCCGCCAGGCCGCACGGTCCCGCGCCGACGATGACGACGTCGACGGCGCGTTCCAGCACCGGCTCGGGTCCCCCGGATGGCTCGCCCATCGCCACGCCTCGCGTCAGCGCCCGATGATCTGGTCGCGCCGGGTCCCGACGCTGACGTAGCGCAGGGGCGCCTCGACCAGCTGCTCGATCCGGTCGAGGTAGGCGCGCGCCGGGGACGGGAGGTCGGCGAGGGTGCGGGCGTCGGCGGTCGACGTCTGCCACCCCTCGAACCACTCGTACTCGGGCTCGAGGTCATCGAGCGCGGCGATGTCGGCGGGGAACTCCTCGATGTGCTCGCCGTGCGCGCGATAGCCGGTACAGATTGCGAGCCGCTCGAGCGTGTCGAGGACGTCGAGCTTGGTGACGGCGAGCCCGGTGAGGCCGTTGAGCCGCACGGCGTAGCGCACGACCACGGCGTCGAACCAGCCGCAGCGCCTGGGGCGGCCGGTGGTGGCACCGAACTCGTTGCCCAGGTCGCGGACCCGCGCGCCGAGGGCCTCCTCGAACTCGGTGGGCAGGGGGCCGTTGCCGACGCGCGTCGTGTACGCCTTGACGACCCCCAACGCGGCATCGATGGCGCGGGGCGTGATCCCGGTGCCGGTGGCGGCCCCGCCCGACGTCGTGCTGCTCGACGTCACGAACGGGTAGGTGCCATGGTCGATGTCGAGGAGGGAGCCCTGCGCGCCCTCGAGGAGCACCGCCGCGCCGGTTCGCATCGCGCGATGGATGACCAGCCCGACGTCGTCGGCAAGGGCCAGCAACCGCGGCGCCAGGCCGTGCAGCAGCTCGAGCGTCTCGTCGACGGTGACGCGACGCTCGGAGCCGAACGCCGTGAGCATCGCATTGGCGTGCTCGACACCGCGCGCCACGAGTGGGGCGAGCCTGTCGAGGTGCCGAAGGTCGGCCACCCGCACGCCTCGCCGGCCGATCTTGTCCTCATACGCGGGCCCGATGCCGCGCCCGGTGGTGCCGATCGCCTTGCTGGCGCTGCTCTCCCCGTCGAGCAGCTTATGGTAGGGGAGCACCATGTGGGCGCGGTCACTCACGTAGAGGCGACCTTCCACGTCGACGCCGTCGCGCACGAGCTCGTCGATCTCCGTGAACAGCGTCTCCGGATCGAGCACCACGCCATTGCCGATCGCGCAGCGGACCCCGGGATGCAGGATGCCGCTCGGGATCTGGTGGAGGACGAACGACGCATCGCCGATGTCGACGGTGTGGCCGGCGTTGGCTCCTCCCTGGTAGCGCACCACCCAGTCGGCGCGCTCGGCGAGCACGTCAACCAGCTTGCCCTTGCCCTCGTCGCCCCACTGGGCGCCCACGACGACAACGGTTCTTGTCGAGGAGTCGAACATCAGGGATGGCGAAGGGTGGAGACTGTGAGCAGGCGCACCGATCGTCGGCTCGCGACCGCCGCCAGCCCGTCCCGGGCGGACCGCGCGGCGGGCGGCTGAACGCCCTGGTGACCAGCGGACGCGAGCGGGAAGCATACCGATCCGGCGAGGCCATGTGAAGGTTGCGCGCCGCGGAATGTCAACGCTCGAGCGGTCTCCGGTGACAAACGGGAGTCGCTGCGTAGGCTATTCAGTGGCAGCCCCTTAACGCGGTTCGTCACCTTCCCGTCTACTCGTGTACCGCGCGGTACGTCGATGCGTCCTGCCAGGTGTCGGCCGGCGCCCCGGGTTGCCACCGCGACCGGCTACCAATTGCTCGCTCCAAGACGCTCATTTCGTTCAGGCACGCGCGTCGTGACGCGAACGGGCGCTCAGGCCGTCCCTGTCATGCCGCCTCTCGCCGGTCGCCCCGGTGAGTCCGCTCACCTCCCCCTCGAGCCATGCGCGCTCCCCGAGATCGTTCCGCCCGCCTGACCCGCCGCGCCTTCACGCTGATCGAGATCCTCGTCGTGATCGTGGTGATTGCGATCCTCGCGACGCTGGTGGCGCCCAACATCTTCCAGCACGTCGGCGCGGCGAAGGACGCCACGGCGCGCTCGCAGATGGAGATGCTCGGCGCAGCGCTCGACGCCTATCGCCTCGACAATGGCACCTACCCGACCTCGGCCGACGGGCTGAGCGCGCTCTGGGAGAAGCCGTCGACGAGCGACGTGCCGAACTGGAGGGGCCCGTACCTGCGCAAGGCCGTGCCGCTCGACCCCTGGGGGCATCCGTACCAGTTCGTCTCGCCAGGCACCGTCAACGTCAACGGCTACGACCTTCTGACCTACGGTCGCGATGGCCAGCCCGGAGGCGAGGGGGAGGACGCGGACATCGCGGCCTGGGAGACCTCCACCCGACGCTGATGCCGACCTACGCCTATCGTGCGGTGGACCAGGCCGGCCGGCGACACGCCGGCGAGGCCTTCGCGGCAAACTCGGTGGCGCTGGAGCGTACGCTCGGCGACCGCGGGTTCCTGGTGCTCGACATCAGCGAGCCGTCGACGGCGAAGGGCGGATACGGGTTGCATCTCGGGCGTCGGCGCGAGATCCTGGAGGCGACGCGGGCCCTGGCTGCGCTGCTGCCCGTCGGGATGCCGCTGATGCAGGCACTCGGGGCGGCCTCGAACGTGACCGCCGGCGAGGTGCGTGCCGCACTCCTGAGCGTGCGCGAACGCGTGGAGCACGGCGAGACACTCGCCGACGCGCTGGCCGCGCACCAGACGCTGTTCACGCCGCTGTACGTCGGCCTGGTGCGGGCTGGCGAGCGCGGCGGTGACCTGGCCTCGGCCTTCGCGCGGCTGGCCGAGCAACTCGAGCGAGAGGAGAAACTCCGGGGTCGACTGATCTCGGCATCGGTCTACCCCATCCTGCTCGCCGTGGCGGGGTCGATCGCCGTGACCGTGCTTCTCGTCTTCGTGCTGCCCCGCTTCGCGGAGCTGCTGCAGGGGAGCGGGGCCGCGCTGCCGCGGGCGACGGCGTTCATGCTGGCGCTGTCCACGTGGCTGCGGCGCTTCTGGCCGCTGCTGCTCCTCATTCCGGTGCTCGTCGGCATGCTGGTGACCTGGATGCGGACGACCGACGAGGGTCGCCGCGCCGCCGCCCGCCTCATGATGTCGGTGCCCCTGGTGCGCTCGGTGCGCATGAACGTCAACGCGGCCCGCTTCGCGCGACTCACCGCGGTGCTGCTGAGCGGCGGGGCGCCGCTGCTGCAGGCGCTCGAGGACGTGCGCGAGTCGATGGCCGATCCCGTCGCCGCGGACGACACCCGGCGCATCCGCACGGCGGTGCGCGAAGGCGGGTCGCTGCGCGACGCGGTCGTGGGGAGCGCCGTCTATCCACCGCTCCTGGCCCAGCTCATCGGCGTCGGCGAGGAGGCCGGGCAGCTGCGCGAGTTCCTCCTGAAGGCCGCCGAGATCTTCGAGGACAAGGCCGAGCGCGCCATGCAGCGCCTGACGACGGCGGTGGAGCCGGCGATGATCATGACGTTCGGCGCCATCGTGGCCTTCGTGGCGCTCTCGCTGCTGCAGGCGATCTACGGCGTGAACGAGCGGTCGTTCCGGTGATCGCGCGCCCCGGTCCCCGCCTCCGTCCGCGCCGCGGCTTCACCCTCTGGGAAATGGTGATGGTCCTGGTCGTGCTCGCCATCACGTTCGGGGTGGCGGTGCCGGCGTGGGTGTCGTTCGGGGAGTCCGGGACGCGGCGCCCCGTGGATGCGCTGCTCGCGGTGCTGCGCGCCTCGCGCCAGGCGGCGCTGGACCACGGCGTGCCGGTGACGCTGGCCATCGAGACGAAGACGTGGCGCTACCGCGCCGACACCCTCGGGCGCCTCGGCAGCGGGACCCTGGCCGAGGGGCGGCTCGACCTGCCGGACGCCTATGCGCTGCAGGCCGACTCGCTGCGGCTGTGGTTCCTGTTCGCACCGTCGGGGGCTACGATGGCCGACAGCGTGCGCGTGCGGTCGGACGCCGACCCGTACGTCGTTCGCGTGGACCCCTGGACCGGGACCGCCCGTGCCGAGCGTCGTTAGGCGCCGCCGGCGCGGGATCACGCTCATGGAGACAGTGGTCGCCCTGGCCATCGTCGGCATGATGTCGATCGGCACCCTCGGGGCCGTTGGCGCGAACCTGCGCACCGCCGGGCGCGCGCGGCGCGGGCTCGAGGCCTCGGCGCTCGCCACCGAGCGGGTGCGCGAGCTCGACCTCCTCACCGAGCTGGAACTCGAGGCGGTGCCGGACTCGGTGGCCAAGGGGACGTTTGCGCCACCGCTGGACGACTACGCGTGGACCACCGCGGTGACCAATCGCGCCACCGAACAGGGCGTCCACGACGTGGTGGTGACGATCACCTGGCCCGACGGCTCGTATGCGCTGCGCACGTCGATCTTCCGCCGCCCGGCGGTGCTGACCCGATGACCACGCGCCCGCGGAGCGGCATGACGCTCATGGAGCTGCTGGTCGCCATCGCCATCACCGGGCTGATGACGGCCGCCGGCGTCGGCACCTTCGCCGCGGTCATCGACCACCGGACGTCGCTCACCGCGTCCACGGTCGGCGTCGAGCGCGCGGTCGCGCTGCGCGAGCAGATCGACGACTGGATCTCGAGCGGCACCGTCGCGATCCAGCAGGGCGGCGGTCCGCGCGGACGCTCCTCCGCCGCGTCGGTCTCGTCGGTGCGCGCCTCGGGCCCCATGGGCTCGATGGCGTCCGGTGCCGCGGCCAGCGCCGCCGTCTCCGACCCCGACGCCGAGCTGACGGTGACGACGAACGCGCTCACGCCGACGCTCGCGCCGAGCGCGCGGGTGCGCCTCTACATCGACACTGACGACAACACGCCGGAGACGGGACTCGCCGTGGAGATCCAGGCAAGCCAGCAGACGCCGTTGGTGCGTCGCGAGCTCGACTCCGCGGTGACCGGGATGCTCGTGGAGTTCCTCGACCAGCGGACGCACCGCTGGGTGAGCGCCTCGCAGGGGGCGACGATTTCGCCGATGGCGGTGCGAATCACCCTCTCGGGCTCCGACGACCCGTCACGCGATCCACTCCCCGGCGTGCTGCGGCTTCCGATCGTGCGCGCCACGACGGACCTGGCGGCACAGCGGAACGGCGTGCCATGAGGCGCCGCGCGGGCTTCGCCCTGCTGGCCGCACTCTGGCTCGTTGTCGCCATCGGCGTGGTGGCGCTGCAG
The DNA here is from genome assembly GCA_963761075.1 of uncultured Gemmatimonadaceae bacterium. Taxonomy (GTDB): domain Bacteria; phylum Gemmatimonadota; class Gemmatimonadetes; order Gemmatimonadales; family Gemmatimonadaceae; genus CAVXFN01. Next base: position 1,728,658 of record CAVXFN010000004.1, on the reverse strand, counting down.
TTCTCGCTCGACGCGCGGGAGCGGCGTACGCTCGGCATCGGCGGGCAGGAACGCGCCGCGGCCCGCGCCGCCACCGAGGGCGGGCTCGCCATCGCCCGGTCGCGGCTGGAGCAGGTGCTCCGGCAGCAGCGCGTCAGCGGCGGCAACGCCGACCTGCTCCGGTCATCCGACGCCTGGCTGGACGCCGACTCGCTCTTCCAGGACACGATGAGCGTGGGCGGCGTGCCGATCGAGATCCACGTACAGGACCTCGGCGCGGCGCTCAACCCGAACGCGATGAGCGAAGACAGCTGGCGGACCTTCCTCGGCGCACTCCTCGGCGACTTCGCGACGGCCGACGAGCTGGCGCAGTCGATCATGGACTGGACTGACAACGACGAGCTGGCGCGGCCGCGCGGCGGGGAGCGCGAGCAATACCTCGCCATGGACCAGCTGGTGCTCCCGCCGAACCGGCTCATCCGGGACGTGGAGGAACTGCGCGACGTGAAGGGGATGACGCCGGAGATCCTGGCCGAGATCCGCCCATTCCTGGTGCCGCGCGGCTCGGGGCGGGTGAACGTGAACAGCGCGCCGGTGGAGGTGCTGCGGGGGGTGCCGGGGATGACGCCTGACGTGATCGCGCGGATCATGTCGCTGCGGTCGGCGCACCGGCGGATCCGCTCACTGAGCGACGTGTTGCCGGGGGCGACGTTTCGCGTCCAGGCCGGCGGCCGGGGCACCACGGTGACCCAGCAGTCCCCGGCGCAGCGGCAGCTGTCGGGCCGGCTGTCGTTCAACACCACCGAACTCGGTGTCGACGTCTCCGTTGGCGGCGCGATGCGGACGCTGGGCCTTGAACTGCACGCCATCGTCGCACGCGCGAACAACAACCAGACCTCGATCACATGGGAGAGCTGGTGAGCCCGGCCTCGCGGACCACCGTGCTCGGCGTCGCCCTCGAGGCGCGCCGCCTGGTGGTCGTCACGGCGGGCCGCGGTGCCGTGGGCGCCCCCCGCGTGCTGGAGCTCGAGCCGATCGGCGACGACGGTCGCTGGCCGGCGCTCGCGGAGGCCCTCGCCGCGCTCCGGCCCGCCGGCACCCGCGCCGCGCTCGCCGTGGCGCTGCTGCCGCCGGAGGCCCAGGTGCGTCCCCTCGACGTTCCGCCGTTAGGCGCGGCCGAGCTGGAGCAGCTTGTGGCCCGTAATGCGGCCCGGTATTTCCTCGGCGCACGCGACCCGCAGGTGGTGGGGGTCGCGCACCAGGGAGGCCGCACCAGGGGCCCGCGCGCGGTGGTGGCTGGCGCCGTCCCGGCGCGCCTCGTCGACGCCATCGAGTACGCCGCCCGCGACGCCGGCTGGGACCTGCCGCGGATCGTCGCCGCGGAGGCGTCGTGGGTGGCGGCCGCCCACGCGCTATGGCCCGGCGCGACCCGCAGCGACGCGCACCTGCTGGTGCCGCGCGGCGATCGCCTCGAGCTGCTGCGCATCCGGGACGGCGCGCTGGCGGGCGTGCGCCGGTTCCGCGGGCTCGACGCCGACGCCGCGGCGCTCCGCGAGGCGCTGCTCGATCCCGATGCCGCGTCGGCGCGCGTCCTTGTGCTGGGCCCGGTCGCCGTCGCGGCCCGGGTCCAGCGCCTCACGGGAGCGGCGGTCGACGAGGTGCCCGCCGCGTGGGCCGCACTCGCGACCGCGCCGGAGGCGATGGCGGCTGCCTTCGCCGCGGCGGGTGGTGCGCTTGAGTTCCTGTCCCCCCAGGGGCGCGCCGCGCGTCGCGCGGTGGCGCGACGGGCCACCATCGGCGTGTTCGGCGCGGCGGCCATCCTGCTGCTCGTTGCCGCCGCGCTGCAACGCGTGGCACTGTCGCGCGAGCTGCAGCGCGTCGAGGACGAGCGCGCCGCGCTGCGGAGCCAGGTGGCGGAATTCGTCGCCACCCAGGACCTCGTCAGTGCCGTGGAACGACAGATGGCCGAGTTGAACGGGGCCGTCACCGGAAGCGCGCGCTGGTCGCGGGTCCTGGTGTCGATCTCCACGAGCCTTCCGCCCATCGCCTACATCACTTCGCTGCGCGGGCAGTCCGACTCGCTTGTCGTGGAAGGCTTCGCCACCAGCGCCACCGGCGTCTTCCAGTCGCTCGCGCGCGACTCGATGCTGGTGGACGTGCACTCGGCCGCACCGGTGCGTTCAAGCTTCCTCGACAGCGGCGAGCCACGCGATCACTTCACCATTGCGGCTCACGTGCGCGGCGCGCACCCGACGCCGCTGGCGGCCCCGCCGCGGAAGGCGCCGTGAAGCCGCTCACCAACCGCGACCGCCGCGCCATGCTGTCTGGGGCCGCGATCCTCCTTCCGTTCCTGCTCTACATCTGGGGCGTGCGCCCATACCTGTCGTCGCTCGGGGAGCAGCGCGACCAGCTCCTGCTGCAGCAGACGGCGCTGGCGCGGGAGCGGGCGCTGCTCGCGGCCGCCGATCGCGGCCCGATTGTGCGTCATGCCGCCGACTCCCTGCTGGCGTCGGCCGGGTCCCGCCTGTTCGAGGGCGGTGACGAGGCGGTGGCGGGTGGCCTCCTCACGTCTTACCTCGCGGGCGTGGCGCGCCACAGCAACGTGCTGATGATGGAGGCGGCGGGCCGCCGTGTCAGCACCACGCCTAACGGGGTCCGGGTCATCGAGGTGGAGATCCGCGCCGAGTCGGACTTTGCGGGCATCGTCGACTTCCTCCAGGCACTCGAGACCGGGCCCAAGGTCGTGCGGATGGAACAGGTCAACCTGACACCCGGCGGCGACGCGTCGGGCACCGGGGGCGTGGTACGCCTCCGGGCCACGGTGCTGGGCTTCGGGCTGGTGGAGGGTGTGGCAGCGGCACACGCGGCCTCGGAACTGGAGGCCGGGGGTGACGCGGCCGCCCTGCACCGCCCTCCGGCGGCGCCGCAATGATGCGCTTTCCTCGCATTCCCGGCGCGGGGACGACCGCGATGCGCGCCGCCATCGGCACCCTGCTGGCGACGATGGCGCTCGTCGCCTGGTCGGCGGTGACGGCGCTGCGTGCCGACGATGAAGCCGTGGCACCACCACGCGACCTGTTCCGCCCACCCGCCGGCCTGGCGGCATCACCGGTGCCAGCGCGAGCAGCGCTCGACGACGATCCATTCTCGCCGGAGCGACAGCCGCCGGCCGTGCGTTACCGGCTTCCGGGTGTCGAGGACGACACGCCGGTCGCCGACAAGCCGGTGCTCCCCGAAGTGCTCGGCACCGTGCTCGCGACCGACGGCCAGAACCTCGCCACCATCCGCCTGGGACCGGACTCGACGAAGATCCTGCGCGTCGGGCAGAAGATCGGCCCGTATACGGTGAAGGAGATCGCGCGGGGACAGGTGACATTCACGAAGGCGTCCGGCGAGAAGCTCGTCGTCCATGCCGAGTCGCCCTTCACGAGGAGTTGAGACGCTGATGGCCAGAATCCTCCGCTTCGCCCTGCTGTTGTTGCTGTGCCCGGTGCGCGCCGCTCCGGCCCAGGACGTCCGCTCCACGCCCGCCGGGGTGATGCTGGACTTCGAGGAGCAGGACATCCGCAACGTGATCCAGGCGCTCTCCGCGGCGGCGGGAAGCAACGTGCTCTTCTCGTCCCTGCCGTCGCGCAAGGTGACGCTGAAGATGGACGCACCGGTCCCGCGCGACTCCCTGGTGAACGTGATGCGCGCGGTGGCCGAGGCGAACGGCCTGACGATGACCAAGGTCGGCGCGGTGTATCGCATCGATGCGCCCCCGGCCGCGCCGACGCAGGGACGCGGCCAGTCGCTGGCGCAGTTGCTGCAGGGACAACAGGCGCAACTCGAGCTCTTTTCCTACCGGCTCAAGCATGCGAGCGCCCAGGACCTGGCGCAGGTGCTGACGCAGATCTTCACCGGCTCCCCGCGGACGTTCACCATTGCCGGGCCGGGCGGAACACAGATCACCGCACCGCAGATCCTCACGCCGCAGGGGCTCGTCGGGGGCGCGAACACCAACGCCGGCGGTCGCGGCGGGCGGACAGGCGGCGGCGGCCGCGGCGGATTCGCGCAACAGCTCATTGAACAGGCGGCGGCGCAGGCGGCGGGGGTACTGTCGGGGTCCGCAGCCGACATCCGCATCGTCGCCGAGCAGTCGACGAACACGCTCATCGTGCGCTCGACGGCGCAGGACTTCCAGCTCATCCAGCAGGTCATCCAGTCGGTGGACGTGCGGCCGCTGCAGGTCCTGATCGAGGTCACCATCGCCGAGGTCGAGCGCTCCAACAACCTGTCGCTCGGCCTGTCGGGAACGGCGAACCACAAGGCGAAGGGCGCCAACGGGCCCACCCAGGGCATCAACATCCCGTCGAGCGCCAGCGAGCGCGACCTGATCGCGCAGCTCACCGGCACCGGCGGTGCAGTCGACTTCAACCTGGCCATCAACGCGCTCTCCGACCGCGGCGTGGTGCGGGTGCTGTCGCTGCCGATCATCATCGCCCAGAACAACAAGGAGGCGAAGCTGAACGTCGGCAGCCAGCGGCCGTTCGTACAGGTGACGCAGACGGTTCCGCAGGACCCGACGAGCCGCGTCCAGACCGTGCAGTACATCGACGTCGGCACCACGCTCACCATCACGCCGGTCATCAACCCCGACGGTTACGTCAACCTCACGGTCGACCAGACCGACGACGCGGCGACGAACGAGGTCCAGTTCGACGCGCCGGTCATCACCAAGCGCGAGGCGAGCACGCAGATCTTCCTGCGCGACGGGCAGACGACGGTCATCGGCGGGCTCGCCGGTCGCACGCACAACCGCACGGATTCCGGCATCCCGTTCCTGAGCCACCTCCCCCTCATCGGCTGGCTGTTCGGCAACACGCAGCGCACCGAGGTCACCAACGAGCTGTTCGTCTTCCTGACGCCGCACCTGGTGATGGCGGACGCCGACATCGACCGCCTGCGCGACGCGGTGAAGAGCGGCTCCACCCTGCTGAAGCAGCAGGACATGGTGCCGATGATCCACCCCGTCACCACCGACACGCTGTCGATCCCGCGCGACTCGCTGCGGGTGCGGCCCGACACCTCGCGCCGGGCGGTGCCGGACACGGGACGCCGGCGCCCACCCGCCGACACCGTGCGCCGGCGCCCCCCGCCGGATACCAGCGCAGCGCGCCCGCGATGACCAACGTCACGACGCCCACCGTCGACAGCACGCGCTCACCGCTCGACGAGGTCGAGCGGCTGTCGCCGGCCATCAGTGCCGACTGGCTCGAGAGCCAGGGCGTCCTGCCAATCGCGGTGCGTGACGATGTCGTGGTCGTGGGCACCTGGCTGGAGGCACCCGATGCCCTGGCACTCGACGAGTTGCGACTCCTGTTCGGGCGGCCGACGGCGCTCGAGTTCCACGCCGAACACGACCTGCGCACGGCGATCCATCGCGCCTACGCGGATGACGCGCAGACCGCGCGCGATCTCATCACCGGCCTGTCGGGACCGGCGCGCGCGCGCGACGACCAGGACATCCCCCTCGACGACCTGCTGCACCTGGCCAACGAGGCGCCAGTCGTCAGGCTGGTGAACCTCCTGCTCATCGAGGCGCTGGAGGCGCGCGCCTCCGACGTGCACCTCGAGGGCTACGCCGATGGGCTGCGGGTGCGGTATCGCGTCGACGGCGTGCTGCAGGACGCGCCATCGCCGCCGCCGCACCTCATGCCGGCGGTCATCAGCCGCATCAAGGTCATGGCCGACCTCGACATCGCCGAGCGCCGCCTGCCGCAGGACGGCCGCATCCGGCTCTCGCTGCAGAACCGGCAGGTCGACGTGCGCGTCTCCACGCTGCCGACGCTGCGCGGGGAGAGCGTGGTGCTGCGCCTCCTCGACAAGGAGCGGGGACGCATCGCACTCGAGGAGATCGGGATGGCCGCCGACACCATCGCCGCCTTCCGCGAGGTCATCCACCGTCCGCATGGCATCGTGCTCGCCACCGGCCCGACGGGCTCGGGCAAGACCACCACCCTCTACGCGGCGGTGGACACCATCCGCACCGGGCGCGAGAAGATCCTCACGGTCGAGGATCCCGTGGAGTACGAGCTTCCCGGCGTGCCGCAGGTGCCGGTGAACGAGAAGGCGGGGGTGACCTTCGCCACCGCACTGCGCGCGCTGCTCCGCCAGGACCCGGACATCATGCTGGTGGGCGAGATTCGCGACGCCGAGACCGCGGAGATCGCGACCCAGGCGGCGCTCACCGGCCACCTGGTGCTCTCCACGCTGCACACGAATGACGCGCCGACGGCGCTGACACGCCTGCTGGACCTCGACGTCGCCGCCTACCTCGTGGCGAGCACTGTCGACGCGGTGCTGGCGCAGCGCCTGGTGCGCGTGACCTGCGCCGCGTGCCGACGGCCAGTGCCGTTCTCGCGCGGGACGCTCCGCGCCGCCGAACTGGCGGACCTCGGCGTCGACCATGAGTCGCGCGGCGCGGGGTGTGACCTCTGCCGCCACACCGGATATCGCGGGCGCACCGGCATCTACGAGTTGCTGGTGATGGACGACGAGTTGCGCGAGGAGGTGCAGCGGCGCCGCGGTTCGGGTGAGCTGCGGGCGAAGGCCGTCGACAAGGGCATGCGCACGTTGCGCGACGACGGCTTCCGGCTGGTACGCGACGGCGTGACGACGGTCGAGGAGGTCCTGCGGGTGGCGCGCAGCTGAACCAGCGGCGCGCGACCGGCGCACCGACCAGTCGATGCGCCGGCCACGCCTGGTCTCACGTTCGCGTGCCCGGGAGCCCCAGGACGACGGCCACGATCGCGCGGGCCACCATCGCCCAGTGGGCGCGGTCGCCCGGCGCGCCGGGGTTCCGGTTCCGGATCGTGAGGAAGAAGAGGCCTCGCATTTGCGTGACCGGATGGTGTGACGCGGTGCCTTACGAGCCGGCCCCGCTGCCCGAGGCGGGCACCGTGATGGCGATGAGTTTCGCGCGCTTCGCGGCCTGATGGGTCACGATGACCGTGGTGGTCTGACCCGCGACCAGCGCGAGCCCCGGCACGCGCAGTTGTACGGCGTGCTTCCCGCCCGACTGCCGAAACGTCAGGGTGGTGGTTCCCGGGTTGACGTCGGCCTCGTAGGGGCTGATCCCGTAGCGGATGCCTGTGGCCACGGGCATGCTGTCGCCCTGGATGACGGCTTCGAGGTCGCCGGCGCCGTTGGCGGCGTCCACGAGCCGCAGGCGTGCGCGCGCCGGATCCGTCGGGGCACCGTCGTCACGCATCACCAGGATGCGGCTGCTGTCCGCGGCCGTCGGCCCGAAGGCCACGAGGGTATAGGTGCCACCGCGCAGGTCCAGGTTGTGGCTTGCCGCCAGGGCCGCCGCCTCCGGCGATCCGCTGCGGGCGACCGCGACATCCTGCACGCCCTCGGTCACTTCCTGGTAGTCGCTCACGCCCTTGAACGCGACGTCGGACACGGTCGAGACGTCGTTCGTGAAGACGGCGAGATGGGCCACGCCGGGCATGGCATTCACGACGCGGACGCTGACGGCGTTCGCCATCGGTGAGGTGCTCGCCGCCGGCGTCGTGGAGTCCATCGCCGACGCGGTGGCGCGGGAATCGGCATCGCCGCGCGAACAGGCGAGCGCCGCCGCCAGCGCGAGCGCTGCCAGGCATCGCAGTGTGTTGTTGCGCATGAGGTCACTCCGGGTTCGGGTAAACCGTCGGGCGGGCATGGCGCCCCGCTCGCGGTCAGTTGTCATCCACGAGGCGTTCGTCTTCGTCAGGCACCTCTCGCGGGCCATCACGCCGGCTCGGTGACGGCGGGCGCCACGAGTGCTCGTCGTCGTCCCCGGGGGCGGTGGTGCGCCAGCGGTCCCGTTCCGGACGTGGTGGCTGCCTCGGCGGGTCTTGTCGCGGCCCGGGGCGTGTGTCGGACGATCTCATTGCTCCTCCTGGCCAGGGGGTTCGGCCACTGCGCCCTTGTCCACCCGGCCGGCGCGCCACACGCCCGACTCGCATCCACGGCGTCGGGGAGGCAGGCACCGGACCGGGGGGACAGGAACGCGAAAGGCGCGCAGCCGCCCCGTTGGAGCGTCGTCGCGCCTTCCACTGGAGGGATCGGTCATCCCTTCCGCGCAGGCGATCTGGCCGGTTGCCAGATCCGCAAATTGTCCTTCGTGTGCCACGCTAGTCCGCGCCGGTGCGCGGGTCAAGCGACGTGCGTCACAGCGCGTGCAACGAATTCGCGCGCGCCGCAGGCATGCTCTTCAGTTGTGCGCCACCAGCACCTCCAGCTGTTGCCGCAGCTCGGCAAGCGTGCGCGAACGAAAAGCCCCCTTGGTCTCCTCGAGTATCGCGATGGCGTGCCGGATCGCGTCGCGCAGCTGCGCCCCACGCGGACAATTGAGCGCATGGCACGCGTGCGCGGGCGCACCGGTGCCCCGGGAAATCGCGCATCGCGCGTGATCAATGTCGGCGAGGCTTTCCATGACGTTGCGGAACGTGAGTGCGAGGAAGCCGTCGATGGCGGTCGAGACGGTCGCGCCACGCGCCGGCGTCGCGCGCGGTGACAGCCCGTCGCGCCACGATGCAATCTCGCGCTCGGCGTCGCGCACCGTGCGATAGGCCTGGTGACGCGCGAGCGCCCGCCGCACCCGTGGCAGCAGCTCGAGCGGATCCAGCGGCTTCAGGAGATAGCCCACCACGGGAAGGTCGATCGCGGCAACGGCGGACTGCACGGTGGGATGTCGCGTGGCAACGATGACCGGTATCCCGTCATCGGCCGCGGAGACGAGCCGGACCAGCGAGAGATCGGCGCTTTCCGGCAGGTCGAGGTCGCAGATGAGCAGGTCGTAGGGGTTGTCGCGCACCGCGGTGCGCGCGTCGCGACCGCTGCGAGCGACGTCGCACGCATAGCCGTCCCCCGCAAGCGCCGCCAGCGCGGCCTCGCGGAAGACGTCGTCCCGCGTCGCGAGCAGCAGCCTGGCGGTGGACGGTGTCGGCGCGGCTGTCGTGGATACAGCGGCTCCCTCCGCCGGGCTCAGGCACGGTGTGTGGTATGGGTTCATCGTTCCCCGGGGTCGAGGTGGTCCGGCGTGACCGGAGGCGCGCCCGGCGATCGACTGCGACGCGGCAAGCTCCGGAAACGTTGCTGCACCGGACTATCTGCATCGTGGCGGTGCACGCCGCTGTGAGGCGCGTTACGTCGGGCGATCCCGGACAACGGACTCGTGCATGACCCAACGGCCGGGGCCGCCCGTCGCGGCGGGCTCAGCGCACGATCCAGCGCGTCACGCGGGGCACGCCCGCGTCGTCCATCGCCACGGTGGCGAGATAGCGTCCGCCTAACGCAAAGGCCTCGATGTGCCCGGGCAGCGGCACCGTGCCGAGGAAGGCGCCGGTCGGCGCGAACAGGTCGAAGAGCGTCTGCGTGGAATCCCCGCGCATCGTGCGCACCCACAGCCGACCCGACGGGTCGTAGCGGAGGGCATCCGCCAACGCGTGCGGACGCAGGGTCCGGACGGTGGTGGGAGGGGGATGCGACGGGGTCGCGCCGGCGCGCTGCCGCATCGCGTTCATCATGCCCACCTCCTGCGCCGCGCGGTCGCGAATCTCCTGCTGCTCTGCGGCCGTGTACGGGACGCGCGCCACCGTCCGGCGCAGGTCGGGCAGGCGCCGGCCCACGGCGTCCTCCCGCACGATGTCGTACTGCTCGTTGTTCACGAGGAATGCCATCGTGCCGTCCGGCGCGACGGCCACCGAAGCGCCGCGCGCCGCCGCTGCCGGTTCCACCTCCGGGCGCGGCGGCACCACCCGCGCCACCGTGTCGCCCCGCCAGCGGACCACTCCGAACGCGCCCAGTGGTCCTTCCGCACCCACGAGCACGTCGCCGGTGGCGTTCGCTCCCGCCGTCGTCGGGGCGAAGGGCAACGTGGTGGTGGCCACGACGCGATGCTGCGGCGACAGCCGCGTGATCCGCCGGTTGGTGAAATCGACCACGGCGACCTCCCCTCCCGGAAGCAGCACGGCCCGCACGACGGACCGGTATTCCCCGGGGCCCTGCCCCGGCGTGCCGGCACTCCACGCAACCGTGCCTGACGAGTCGAACGCGCGCAGGATCGGCGCGTCGCGGTCGGCCACCAGCAGCGCACCGCGCGCGGAGATCGCGACGTCACGAATGGCGCTGAACTGCGCCGCCCCACCACATTGCCCGCACCCCAGTGTGAGGTCCGGCTCGACGACCGGGAGTTGCGCCGCCGCAAGGCGCGGGATCGCCCCCAGGACGGGCAGGAGGACGAGACCCGGCACGGCGCGCCGGAATCGGGTGGCGCTCTGGAACACGTAGGGGAGCTCCGCAGGCGTGTCCCGTTCGACACGCCGCCCCCGACCCGGGGTTCACCGCGCCGTCACGTACGATGTCCGTGACCGGCGGCGTGCAGGCGGTCAGGCCCAGGCGGCCCCGACCACGATCACCGCGATTGTGAACGCGATGGCCAGCTTCATCACCGTGGCGACAACTCGACCCAGCAGCGCCCCGGTCGCGACGCGGGTGGCCGAGGAGGCATCAGCGTGCTGGTGCGTGTACTCGGCCACGAGGGCCCCCAGGAACGCGCCGGCGAACGCGCCGATGATGCTGCCGATGATCGGCACCGGGACGCCGGCGAACGCGCCGAGGAATCCGCCGATCAACGCGCCCCAGCCGGCGCGTCGCGAGCCGCCGAACTTTCGCGCATAACGAGCGGAAAGCGTCCACTCGAGGACCTCGGCGAGCACCGCCAGCGCCAGAGCCAGCCCGATCGCCACCCAGCCGACGCGGGCGCCCGGAACGAGCGCGTTGAAGGCGATCGCGGCCGCCACCATCAGCCACGTGCCTGGCAGGCCGAGCGGGACGCTCAGCAGGGCGAGCACGACGGCAATGACGAGTACAACGAGAGCCACACGGCCTCCAGGCGCTGGACCGCTCCTCCCTACGGGCCACGTGCCCGCCCGGATTCGGCGCAGGACGCGCACGCCGGGGCCGCGGGCGAGGGTACGCCACGGCGTGCTCCGGAGAGACCAGGCCAGCGCGGGCGGTGGGTCGCGTGCGACCGGGCCGGCGCGCCGCGCCGTGCCGCGACTAGGCCAGCGCCGGGGCGCCGGCGTCGCGCAGCAGCTGCTCGACTCGCGGCCCGTCCGCCGCGGACAGCGGCTGGAGCGGACTGCGCACGTGGCCTCCACGCAGGCCGACCTCGTCCACCGCCCGCTTCACCCCGGGGACGCCCATGCGCGCGACGATCTCCGAGGCGAGGGGCGCGAGGCGGCGCTGGGCCTCGTCAGACTCGGCGGGACGTCCCGCGAGATGCGCCTGCCACACCTCCAGGCTCAGCGCGGGCGCAAAGAGCGCGACCGCCAGGATGCCGCCGCGCACACCGAGCCGGAGTGCGGTCGCCCAGGTGCCGCCGTGGCCGGTGAGCACCGAGAAGGTGTCGCCCTGGGCCTCGAGGAATCGCGCCAGCACATCCATGTCGCCGTCGGAGTCCTTCATCCCGACGATGTTCCCATGCCGTGCCAGGCGCGCCACCAGCTCGGGCTCGATCCGGAAGTGCGCGTACTTGCGGATGTTGTAGAGCATGACCGGCACCGGACTGGCGTCGGCGACGCGCGCAAAGTGCGCGAACAGCGCCTCGGCCGTCATCGCGGCCGAGTAGTAGTGCGGCGAGACGACGAGGACCGCATCGGCACCGCGCGCACCGGCGTCGCGCGTGCGGCGCACGCAGGCCAGCGTGGACTCGGCGCCGGTGCCGACGATGAGCGTGCGATCGTCAGGCACCGCCGCGCGCGCGACCTCCACGAGCGTTCGTCGCTCGTCGTCGTCGAGCAGCGCTGCCTCGCCGGTCGAGCCGCAGACGACCACCCCATCGAGCCCGGCCTCGAGGTGGCCGCGGATGTTGCGCTCGAAGCCATCGAGGTCGAGCGCCTCGTCCGCGGCGAACGGGGTGACGACAGGACCCAGGACGCCGCGCGGTGCCCACGTCATATCATGCCTCCGGAACCGAATTCCATGCCGACCATGCCGGCCGGCGCGTCCGACGATCCCCGCCGGAACATGTTCATCTGCAGTTCGAAGTCCGCGGGACGCGTCGAGGCGGTGAGCGCCACGTCGAAGGAGACGACGCCCTGCGTCACCAGGTCGGCCAGGTGCTGGTCGAACGTCTGCATGCCGTACTGCTCGCGCCCCTCGCCGATGAAGTCGCGGATCTCCCCGATGCGCTGCTGCAGGATGAGGTCGCGGATGGTCGGCGTGCAGATCATGATCTCGCACGCGGCCACGCGGCCGTTGCCGTCGGCGCGCGGCAGCAGGCGCTGCGAGACCACGGCGTGGAGCGCCTCGGCGAGCCGGAGGCGGACGCCGTCCTGCTCCTCGGGCGGGAACATCGAGACCACACGCATGATGGTGGCCTGCGCGTCGGGCGTGTGCAGCGTCGACAGGAGCAGGTGGCCCGTCTCGGCCGCCTTCATCGCCGTGTCGATCGTCTCCGAGTCGCGCAGCTCGCCCAGCACGATGACGTCGGGATCCTGGCGCAGCGCCGCCTTGAGGCCCGCGCGGAAGCTCTCGGTATCGGTGCCGACCTCGCGCTGCGTCACCGACGACCGCACGTCACGGTGCAGGAACTCGATCGGCTCCTCGAGCGTGACGATGTGCTTCTCCATCGTCTCGTTGATGTGGCGGATGACGGCGGCCAGGGTGCTCGACTTTCCCGACCCGGTGACGCCGGTCACGAGCACCATGCCCCGCTCCGTCTCGGCGATGCGGTCGAGCACCGAGGGGAGGCCAAGCTCGACGACGCCGGGTACCTTGAAGGGAATGACCCGCATCACGATCATGAAGCTCGATCGCTGTCGCAGGATGTTGACGCGAAAGCGGCCGATCCCGGCGGCACCCCAGGAGCAGTCGTAGTCGGTAATCTGGTCGATGCGCTCGCGGATCTTGTCGTTCGAGATGAGGCGCAGGGCGATTGCCCGCGTCTGCTCCGGTGTCAGCGCCTGCTTCGTCATGGCGACGAGCTTGCCGTCGATCCGGGCCCGGAAGACGTCGCCGGCCTTGATGTGCAGGTCCGACGCGCCGCGATCGATCGCCGCCTTGATGATCTTTTCCATCGTCTAGTAGCCTGCTTCGGGGTCGATCCGGTTCCTGAGGGGCTCCCCCGCGCGGTAGAGCTCCCAGTTGCCGAGAAAGAGGGCGAGTTCGCGCTCCCAGAACAATCGCGGAGAGACGGCCGAGACGTGAGGGGTGACAAGCACGTTCGGGAGTTGCCACAGCGGGCTGCCCGGGGGCAGCGGCTCGTGGCGAAAGACGTCGAGGACGGCCGCACGCAGCGTCCCGCGCTGGAGACGATTGGTGAGGGCCTCTTCATCGAGGAGCGCTCCACGCGCCACGTTAACGACGATTGCGCCCGCAGGGAGGCAATCGAGCCGGCTCGCCGACAGCATGCCGCGGGTGAGGCGCGTGAGCGGAGTGGCGAGCACCAGAATGTCAGCCTGCGTCAGCTCGGCATCGAGGTGCTCGAAGCCGGCGACGCGCTCGAAGCCCGCCGGCAAGCCCAGGTCCGGTCGGCGACGGACTCCGGTGCACCGGCAGCCCATGGCGGAGAGGCGCCGGGCCACCGCCGAGCCGATTCCGCCGGTGCCGACGATGAGCGCCCGGCGCTCCGCCAGTTCACGCACCGACGCGTCTGCTCCGACCCACGAGGCCTTGTTCCACTCGCCGCGTCGCTGCTGCGCCACGGCAACGTCGAGGTTGCGCACGAAGAACAGGATGCCCGCCAGCACCTGCTCGGCGATGGGATCGCCCATGATCCCCGCGGAGTTGGTGACGAGGAGTGGGCTGGCCACGAGTTCGTCGAAGAGCAGGCTGGTCACGCCCGCAGCGGCGGAGTGGACCCAGCGCAACCGCGGCGCGGCGAGGAAGAGCTCGCGGGTGAAACCGTAGCCGAAGTACACCTCGGCCCCGGCGATGGCGTCGAGCACTTCGCGGCTGGCACCGTGCCCGCCGTCGCCGTCGGAGCGAACCGGCGTCGTCGCAATGAGAGCTTCCCAATCGGGAGGGGCCGCGCCTCGCAGGCGCTCAGCACCGGCTGGGGGGAGCGCCCAGGTGCCCGCGGTGGACGCGAGGTCGACCACGAGGCGGCGCACCGTCATGTGAGCCCCATGCGCTCCTTCACCTCGGCCATCGTGGCCGCGGCGACGCGGCGGGCGCGGGCAGCGCCGTCACCTAACGCGTCATCCACGCTGCCCGGCGACGCGGTGAGTTCCTCGGCACGGGCCCGGATGGGCGCCAGTTCGCGCTCCATCGACTCCAGCAGGACCTTCTTGCAGTCGATGCACCCCCATCCTGCGCTGCGGCACTGGGCGGCGGCGTGTGCCGTGGTGGCCTCGGGACTGAAGGCGCGATGCAGCTGGAAGATGTTGCAGACGTCGGGATTTCCCGGGTCGGTGCGTCGCACCCGCGCCGGGTCGGTCATCGCCGGCCGCAGCTTCTCCCACATGGCATCGGGTGGCTCCAGCAGGCTGATGGTGTTGCCAAGCGACTTCGACATCTTGGCCTGGCCATCGAGCCCCATGATGCGTCGCGTCGGCGTCAGGCGCGCCTGTGGCTCCGGGAAAGAACCCCTCGCCGAAGCGCCCGTTCCAGCGCCGGGCGATCTCCCGCGAGAGCTCGAGGTGCTGCACCTGGTCCTCGCCCACCGGCACCGTGTCCGCCTTGTACAGGAGGATGTCCGCAGCCTGAAGCACCGGGTAGTTGAGGATGCCGGCGACCACGCTTTCCTGGCGCGCCGACTTCTCCTTGAACTGGGTCTGGCGCTCCAGCTCGCCCAGCGGCGTGATCGTGTTGAAGATCCACGCCAGCTCGGTATGTTCCGGCACCCGGGACTGCACGAACAGCGTCGCCACCGCGGGATCGATGCCCGCGGCCAGCAGCGACAGCGCCATCTCGTGCGTCCGGCGGCGCAGGTCGCCGGGCTCGTACGGAATGGTGATGGCGTGATAGTCGACGACGCAGAAGAACGACTCGACGTCGCGCTGCAACTGCACCCAGTTCTTCACGGCGCCCAGGTAGTTGCCGATGTGCAGTTCACCGGAGGGCTGGATGCCGCTGAAAATGCGAGGCATCCGGGCAAACTAAGGGGAGAGTGAATGCCGTCGCAACGATCGTACGAGGCGCGCGCGCAGACCCTGCTCGACGCCGCGGTGGAGGCTGCCCGCGATGCCGGGACATTCATCGCCGCCGCCTCCCACCACCTGGCGTCGCTCGACTGGCGCCTGAAGGGCGTCGCCGACTTCGTGAGCGACGTCGACACTGGCGCCGAGGAACGCATTCGCACCAGGCTCGAGGCACGCGTTCCCGGCGCCGTCGTCCTCGGCGAGGAACTCTCGCCGGAGGCCGCGAGCGGCAGCGGTACGGCGTTCATCGTCGACCCGCTCGACGGCACCACCAACTTCCTGCACGGCTACCCGGCGTATTCAGTCTCGATCGGCGCGCTCGAGGACGGCGTGCTCGTCGCTGGCGTCGTGCTCAACGTCGCCCACGGCGAGCTCTTCACGGCGACGCGCGGCGGCGGCGCCTTCCGCGACGGCGCGCGCATCGCGGTATCGACAATCGCCGAGCCGTCCCGCGCCCTCGTCGGCACCGGCTTTCCCTTCAAGCGCCAGGGCCTCCTGCCGGCCTACCAGGCGCAGTTCGCGCGCATGCTGCGCGCGACGGCAGGCATCCGGCGCGCGGGGAGCGCCGCCCTCGATCTCTGCGACCTGGCGTGCGGCCGGTTCGACGCCTTCTGGGAGCTCCAGCTCGCGCCATGGGACATCGCGGCGGGGCTGCTCATCGTGCGCGAGGCGGGCGGCGTGGTCACCGATCCCGACGGCCGCGACGTGGCCCCGGCGCACACGGCGGTCGTCGCCTCCAACGCCCACCTGCATCCGTGGATGCTGGAGCGCCTCGCCGCCGTCCCCGACGAGGAATGACCGCGGCGGCGGCATCCATCGCCGCTTCGCCCCGGCAACGTCGCGAGATACTTTCCCCTCTGCCGGCGGCCGCCGCGCACTCCACCGTTCGTTCCCGATCCCCGTCCCCCGCGCCCTGACATGCCCCTGATCGAATGCGTCCCCAACTTCTCCGAGGGGCGCCGCCCCGATGTCATCGACGCCATCCGTGACGCGATTGCCGGCGTCGGGGGCGTCGCCGTGCTGGACGTCTCGTCGGACGCGTCACACAACCGCACCGTGGTCACGTTCGTGGCGCCGGCCGACCGCGTCGTCGACGCCGCCTTCGCGGGCGTGCGCGAGGCGGCGGCGCGCATCGACCTGACGACCCACACCGGCGAGCACCCGCGCATCGGCGCCACCGACGTGGTGCCGTTCATTCCGCTCGACGGCGCTACCATGGAGGACTGCGTGGCCTGCGCGCGCGCCCTCGGTGAGCGCGTGGGGCGGGAACTGGGGATTCCGGTGTTCCTGTACGAACGCGCGGCCACGGCGCCGGAGCGCAGCAACCTGGCCGACATCCGGCGGGGAGAGTTCGAGGCGCTGCGCAGTGAGTTGGGCAGCTCACCGGTTCGTACGCCGGACTTCGGCCCGCCCGCGGTGCATCGCACCGCCGGTGCCACCGCCATCGGCGCGCGTCCCTTCCTGGTGGCCTACAACGTCTACCTCGGCCCGGTCACGAACCTGCCGGTGGCGCGGGAGGTGGCCCGCGCGATCCGGCACTCGTCAGGCGGACTGCGCTTCGTGAAGGCGCTGGCGCTCGAGGTGGACGGCCAGGCGCAGGTGTCGATCAACCTGGTCGACCTCGAGGGTACGCCGCTGCACCGCGCCTATGACATGGTGGCGATGGAGGCGGGGGCCCGCGGCGTCACGCCGACGTGGAGCGAGATCGTCGGGCTGGTTCCCGAGCGGGCGCTCTTTGACGCCGCAGCGCGGCACGTCAGGCTGCGCGACTTCTCGCCCACCCAGGTGCTGGAGCGCCGGGTGCGCGAGGCCGTCGTGGGTGGCCAGACCACGGACGCCTTCGTGGGATCGGTGGCGGCGCCGACCCCGGCGCCGGGCGGCGGCTCCGTTGCCGCGCACGCCGGCGCGCTCGGCGCGGCGCTGGCGCAAATGGTCGCCGGCCTCACCGTGGGACGGAAGAAGTACGCCACCGTCGACGCCGAAATGCGGGAGGTCGCGGTGCGCGCGGCGGCGCTGCGCAGCGTGCTGGGCGCACTCGTCGAGCGAGACGCGCGCGCGTACGAGGCCGTCACCGCGGCGTACAAGCTCCCCAAGGAACCGGCCGCTGCGGCGGCGCACCGGGCGGCCGAGATCGACCGCGCGCTCGTCGGGGCTGCCGAGGTGCCGCTCGAGACCGCACGCGCCTGCGCCGAGGTCGCCGAACTCGCGGCGCTGGCTGGTACGAAGGGCAACAGCAACGCCGTCTCCGATGCCGGCGTCGCGGCACTGCTCGCGGACGCTGCCTGTCGCGGCGCCGCCTACAACGTCCGCATCAACGTGGCGTCGATGACCGACCGCGCGCTCGGCGACGCGCTGCTGAGGGACTGCGCCGTTCTCGTGCAGCGCACGGCGTCGCACGCCGCGGTGGCAACGTCGGCGGTCGAGGCCGCGATCGGCGGACAGGCGTAGAGGCAATCCGTGGCGCCCGCGCCGGTGGCGGTCGCACCGGTGCGGTGCGCACCGGTCGCGGGCGCACCGGCCGCGGTCACGCCGCGCGCGTCAGGACGAGCGGTCCGGCGTCGGTGACGGCGACCGTGTGTTCGAAGTGCGCGGAGCGCGCCCCATCGGCGGTCACCACGGTCCAGCGATCGCGCAGCGTGCGCGTGGCCGAGGTGCCGATGTTGACCATCGGCTCGATGGCGATGGTGAGCCCCGGCATCAGCTTGGCGCCGCGCTTGGGCGTGCCGAAGTTCGGCACCTGCGGCTCGCCGTGCGGCTTGGTGCCGACGTAGTGTCCCACGAGGTCGTCGGCGGTGGTGTAGCCTGCCGCGTGCACCACCGAGGCGATGGCCGCGCCGATGTCGCCGATGTGGTTCCCGACGCGCGCGGCGTCGATGCCGGCGTCCAGGGCGCGCCGGGTGACGTCGATGAGGCGCGCCGATTCCGCGTCGATGGCGCCGACCGGGACGGTGATGGCGGCGTCGGTGTAGAACCCCTCGAACTTCACCCCGACGTCGAGCTTGACGAGGTCGCCCAGGCGCAGCACGCGCCGCGCCGACGGGATGCCGTGCACGATCTCCTCGTTCACCGAGCTGCAGATGCTGCCGGGAAACCCGTAGAGCCCCTTGAACGCCGGCGTCGCGCCGGGGTGCTTGCGGATGAACCGGTCGGCGATGGAGTCGAGCTCCTTGGTGCTGACGCCGGGGCGCACCTCCTCGCGCAGGTGGTCGAGCGTGTCGGCGAGGATCCGGCCGCCGCGCGCCATGATCTCGAGCTCGCGCTGTGACTTGAGGTTGATCATGTCTCCAGCACCCGCATCACGCGTCCGAGCACGTCGTCGAGGCTGCCGACCGCGTCCACCGAGAGCAGCCGGGCGCCATGATCACGGTACCACGCGATGACCGGCGCCGTCTGGCGCTGGTAGACCGCGAGGCGGTTGCGTACGGCCGCGGGCTCGTCGTCCTTGCGCCGCACGAGGCGGCCGCCACAGCGCTCGCAGCGAGACCCCGGCTCGCGCCCGCCGTACGGGGTCTGACACGACTCGCAGACGGTGCGCCCGCTCAGGCGCTGCACGAGTTCGTCGTCAGGCACCTCGAACATCAGCACGGCGTCGAGGCGCCGCCCGAGCTCCCCGAGCACGCGCGCCAGGCCTTCGGCCTGCGGCACCGTGCGGACGACGCCGTCGAGGATCGCGCCGTGCGCGGTGTCGGGCGCGGAGAGGGCCTCCTTCATGATGCCCAGGATGACGTCGTCGGGTACGAGGTCACCGCGGTCCATGGCCGCCTTGGCGGCGAGCCCCAGCGCGGTCCCCTCGCGCACCGCCGCCCGCAGCACGTCGCCGGTCGCGATCTTCGGGATGCCAAGCCGCTCCGCCAGCCGGTCGCCCTGCGTCCCCTTGCCCGCGCCGGGTGGGCCGAGCAGCACGATGATCATCGTCTCACCGCGTCATCGAAGTCAGGTCATGATGGGCGGCTCAGAAGCCGCTCATGCCCGTCCGGCCGCGGAAGCGCACCCGGCCCTTCTTCATGAAGCCGTCGTACTTCCGGAGGAGGAGGTGCTGCTGCATCTGCGCCAGCGTGTCCAGCGCCACGCCCACCACGATCAGCAGTGACGTCCCGCCGAAGCGGAAGGGAACGTTGATCCACGTCGCGATGATGACCGGCAGCAGCGCCAGGACCGTGAGGAAGATCGCCCCCGGCAGGGTGATGCGGGTGACCACCTGGTCGATGTACTCGGCCGTCTTCGATCCCGGCTTCACGCCCGGAATGAACCCGCCCTGCTTCTTGAGGTTCTCCGCCAAGTCGATCGGGTTGAAGATGATCGAGGTGTAGAAGTACGTGAAGAACAGGATGAGCACGGCCATCACCGCGATGTACAGCCACGAGCCCGGCTGGAACATCTCGGCCATCCGCAGCGCCGTGGGATTCTGGCTGAACTGCCCCAGCGCGCCCGGCACCACGATGACCGACTGCGCGAAGACGATCGGCATCACGCCGGACGCATTGACGCGCAGCGGGATGAAGTTGCGGGCGGCCTCACGCATCCGGCCGCGGGCCATCGTTCGTTGCGGGATCTGGATGAGGACACGCCGCGCCGCCAGCGTCACGCCGACCACCCCCGCGACCACCGCCACCATCATGAGTCCAAGCACGGCGAGCGAGAACGGACCGATGGCGCCGGTGTTCACGAATTTGAACGTGGCCACGATACTCGGCCAGAACCGCTCGACGATGGAGAAGTAGATCAGCAGGCTCGATCCGTTGCCCAGGCCGCGCTCGGTGATCTGCTCACCCAGCCACATCACGAAGATGGCGCCGGCGGTGAGGAACAGCACCATCTGGATCTTGAACCAGAATCCCGGGGTTGCCACGGCGCCCTGCAGGCTCTCGGTGAAGATCGCGAAGCCCCAGGCCTGCACGACGGCGAGCACCACCGTGATGTAGCGCGTCCACTGGGTGAGGCGTTTCCGGCCGTCCTCGTCCTTCTGCATCTTCTCGACCGTGGGGATGACCGCCCCCGCGATCTGGACGAAGATGGAGGCCGAGATGTACGGCATGATGCCGAGCGCGAAGACCGTGGCCCGCGACAACTGGCCGCCGACGAACAGGTCGTAGAGCCCGAGCAGCCCGCCACTTCCCTGGTTGTTGAAGTAGTCGGTGATCGCGAGCACGTCCACGCCCGGCGCCGTCACCGCCGCACCGAGGCGGTAGATGGCCAGGCAGAGGAGCGTGAACTTGATCTTGTCCCACAGCTCCGGCGTCTTGTAGATGTTCGCCAGGGCGGCGGCGGGATTCGGTTGCGCCATTTACTCCTCGATGCGGCCCCCGGCCGCGACGATCTTGGCCCGCGCGCCGGCGCTCACCTTCACGCCACGCACGGTCACCGCCTGCGACAATTCGCCGTTCGCAAGGATCTTGGCCGGGCCCTTGCGCGGGTGGATCAACCCGGCCTTGGCCAGCTCGGTGCGGTTGACCTCGGTCCCGGCCGGCAGGGATGCCAGCTCCTCCACGTCCACCACCTGCGACTCGACCCGGAAGGGGTTGGTGAAGCCGCGCTTCGGGATGCGGCGCGTCATCGGCATCTGGCCACCCTCGAAATGCGGCTTGCCGCCGCCGGGCCCGTGATGCCCGGCGCGCGCCTTGATACCCTTGTGGCCCTTCCCGGATGTCTTTCCCTTGCCGGAACCGGGGCCGCGACCGATCCGCTTGCGCCCGCGATGCGACGCGGGGGCCGGGGACAGGTTGTGCAGCCCGATCTTGTCCTGCCTGGACGCCATTGTCACTCCTCCACCAGCGACACCTCGACGAGGTGCCGCACTTTCTTGAGCTGCCCGCGCAGGGCCGCGGAATCCTTCATGATCACTTCCGCCTGGTGATGGCGGAGGCCGAGCGACTCGAGCGTGAGCCGCATCGTGCGTGCGTGCCCGATGCCGCTCCGGACCTGGCGGATGCGGACGCGCCCCTCGGTGGGCGCCTGGGCCTTGGGGGTGTGCTGGGGCCCGCGGGTGCGGTGCCAGACGAACGTCCTAGCCATGGTTCGCGGCCTCCTTCACCCGGGCGCGCGAGCGATACGGAATCGACGACGGATCCACGCCGCGCTCGCGCGCCACGACGTCGACGGTCGTCAGGTGGGTCAGGCCGCTGACGGTGGCCCGCACGAGGTTGTGCGGGTTCGTCGAGCCGAGGCTCTTGGTGAGAATGTCGCTGATGCCGGCGCATTCCATGACTGCGCGCACGGCACCGCCCGCGATCACGCCGGCTCCCGGTGCCGCGGGCTTCAGGAAGACGCGCCCGGCGCCATGACGGCCGATGATCTCGTGCGGAATCGTCGATCCGGTGAGCGGCACCAGCACCATGTTCCGGCGCGCCGCCTCCACCGCCTTGCGGACCGCCTCCGACACTTCATTCGCCTTGCCGGCCGCGAAGCCGACGCGCCCCTTGCCGTCGCCAACTGCGACGAGGGCGTTGAAGGAGAAGCGGCGGCCGCCCTTGACGACCTTGGCCACGCGGTTGATGGCGACGACGTTCTCGATCAGCTCCGAGCCTTCGCGCCCCTGTCCCTCGGGGCCGCGTCCGCCACGTCCGCCGTCGCGACCGCCGGGGCCGCCTTCACCACGGCCACGACCGGCGCCGGGACCACCTCGGCCCCCGCCGGGACCACCACGGCCTCCGCCCCCCCGGCCGCGGCCGCCGCGTCCACCACGGCCTCCGGGTGCGGAGCCCGCCGGCGCTCCAGGGGCATGCATCTGCGTTTGGTCTGCCATGTCAGAACTCCAGTCCGCCCTCGCGGGCGCCTTCGGCCAGCGCCTTCACGCGGCCATGATAACGATATCCGGCGCGATCGAAGACGATCTTCGACACGCCCGAGTCCTTGGCGCGCGCGGCGATGCGCTTGCCGACCTCGGTCGCCCGCTGGGACTTGGTTCCGTCGATGCCAGAGTCCGTCACCGTCATCAGCGTGCGCCGCGTGCGGTCGTCCACGAGCTGCGCGGAAATGTGCTTGAGCGAACGATACACCACGAGGCGCGGCCGTTCCGGCGTCCCGGCGACGCGATTGCGCACGCGCAGGTGCCGCCGGACCCGTCGTTCGGCGTTCGTCTTCGGAATCCCGATCCTCGACATTACTTGCCTCCCGCCTTTCCGGCCTTGCGCCGGACCGCCTCGCCTGCGTACCGGATCCCCTTGCCCTTGTACGGCTCCGGCGGACGCAGCGCCCGGATCTCGGACGCCACCTGCCCGACGACCGCCTTGTCGCAGCCCTCCACGAGCACCTGCGTGGGCTGCGGCGCAGTGAGCTTGATGCCGGCCGGCGCCTTGTACTCGATGGTGTGTGAATATCCCAGGGAGAACAGCAGCCCGTTGGGTCGCGGCTCGGCCTTGTAGCCGACGCCGTTGATCTCCAGCTGTCGACGGTAGCCCTTGGTCACTCCCTCCACCATGTTCGCGAGGAGGGCGCGGGACAGCCCGTGCAAGGCACGCTGCTGCGGCTCGTCCGACGCGCGCGACACCACGATCTCGCCGTCCTCGATGGCGAACGTGAGGCTCTCCACGAACGTGCGGTTGAGCTCCCCGCGCGGTCCCTTCACCGCCACGGTGGTCCCCGTGATGTTCACGGTGACGTCCTTGGGCAGCGGAATGGGCTTCTTGCCAATGCGTGACATTATCGGCGTCCTCCCTACCACACCACGGCGAGGAGCTCGCCGCCGGTGTGCGATTGCCGCGCCTGCGCGTCGGACATGAGGCCGCGCGACGTGCTGAGGATCGCCATGCCGAGGCCGTTGCGCACACGCGGGATCTCGGTGACCCCGACGTAGCGCCGGAGCCCCGGCGTGGAGACGCGGCGCAGCTCGCGGATGACCGGCTGTCCCCCGGCGTACTTCAGGATGACCCGCAGGATGCGGTGCCCGCGCTCGTTTTCGAGCACGCGGAAATCCTGGACGAAGCTGTGCTCCTTCAGGACCCGCGCGATTTCCACCTTGATCTTCGATGCCGGCATGTCCACGCGACGGTGCTTCGATCCGCAGGCGTTGCGGATGCGCGTGAGCATATCGGCGATCGGGTCGGTCATTGTCATGCGATATCTCGCTCCTCTCGTATCCCCGTGGACGTGGAGGAAATGGGGCGGCTGGAATGGGACAGCGGTGCCGTGGGGCCCGGCGGCAGGAACGCATCCCCGCCGGCGTGGACGCGCGACGCCGCTACCACGACGCTTTACGGACTCCCGGCAGCAGTCCCTGCAGCGCCATGTCGCGCAGGGCGATGCGGGAGAGGCCGAAGAATCCCTCGTAGCCCCGCGCCCGGCCGCTCATCGAGCAGCGGTTCCGGATGCGGATCCGCGAGGAGTTGCGCGGCAGCTTGCGCAGCCTGGAATACGCCGTGGCCCGGTCCTCGGGGCTGGTGCGCGGGTTCTTGACGATGGCGACGAGCTCCTTGCGGCGCGCCTGATGGCGCGCCACAAGCTGCTTGCGGAGTTCGTTGCGCTGGATCTTCGATGTCTTTGCCATGAGAGAGTTGGAAAGTGGAGCACCCCGCGGCGGAGGACGCGGTCGCCCGCGTCCGGTCCCGACGTCAGGCCGGCCGTTTCTCCTTGTCCTCGCCGCGGAACGGCATGCCCAGCTCGCGCAACAGCGCCAGCGCATGGTCGTCCCGGTGGGCGGTGGTGACGATGGTGATGTCCATGCCGTGGATCTGCTCGACCATGTCGTAGTTGATCTCGGCGAAGATCATCTGCTCCTTGATGCCGACCGAATAGTTGCCGCGGCCGTCGAACGAGCGCGTCGAGAGCCCGCGGAAGTCGCGGATGCGGGGAATCGCGGTGCTGATGAAGCGGTCGAGGAACTCCCACATGCGCGCCCCGCGCAGCGTCACCGCGGCGCCGATCTCCTGTCCCTGCCGGAGGCCGAAGTTCGAGATCGACTTCTTGGCGCGCTTCCGCACCGGGCGCTGCCCGGTGATGATCGACAGCTCGTCGACGACCGTGTCGAGCATCTTGGGCTGCTTGATGGCCTCACCGAGCCCGACGTTGACGACGATCTTCTCGAGCATCGGCGCCTCGTGGGTGTTGGCGAACCCGAACTGCTCCATCAGCTTCGGCTTGACGTGGGTGCGGTAGCGCTCACGCAGGCGCGGCGGGGGCACCGGGAGCTCGCGCCCCGGGTGCGGTCCCTTCGCGAGCATCGACTTGCGGTCGTCCCGCCCCTTGCCCTTGGCGCCGGAGGCGCCGCCGCCCTTCTTCTCTTCCTTGCTGGCCATGGTCTCTGGTCTCCGATCAGCGCGAGCGTGGAATGGCGTCGCCG
The DNA here is from genome assembly GCA_963761075.1 of uncultured Gemmatimonadaceae bacterium. Taxonomy (GTDB): domain Bacteria; phylum Gemmatimonadota; class Gemmatimonadetes; order Gemmatimonadales; family Gemmatimonadaceae; genus CAVXFN01. The sequence continues at coordinate 1,704,232 of CAVXFN010000004.1, read as the reverse complement.
CTCTTGGCGCTGATGCGCTCCTTCGTCCCGTCGGTGTCGATCCGGTGCCGGGTCCGCGTGGGGCTTCCGGACTTCGGGTCGAGCAACATGACGTTCGAGTGGTGCAGCGGCGCCGGCATCTCGATGATGGCGCTCTCCTCTTCCGCGCGCCGCGCCTTGCGGTGTCGCTTCACGATGTTGATGCCCTCGACCGTGAGGCGCCCGGTCTTGGGGTAGATCCGCAGCACCTTGCCCTCCTTGCCGCGCTCCTCGCCGCGCATGATGCGCACGGTGTCGCCCTTGGTGATGGGCATGCGCACGCGCTCGGTGTTCGCGTGCTGGCGCCGGGTGTGCCGGACCCGCTCCGACTTCCGATAGGTCAGCTTGCGCATGCTACAGGACCTCCGGGGCGAGGGAGACGATCTTCATGTACCGCTTCTCGCGCAGCTCGCGCGCCACCGGACCGAAGATGCGCGTCGCCCTGGGTTCGCCCTGCTCGTTGATCATGACCACTGCGTTCTCGTCGAAGCGGATGTAGCTGCCGTCCTTGCGGCGGGTCTCCTTGGCGGTGCGCACCACCACGGCGCGCGCCACCTCGGACTTCTTCACCGTGCCGTTCGGCAACGCGTCCTTGACGGCGACGATGACGATGTCGCCGAGGCCCGCGTACCGTCGCCGGGTCCCGCCGAGCACGCGGATCACCAGCGCCCGCTTGGCGCCGGAATTGTCCGCGACCCGGACCATCGTTTCCTGCTGGATCATGGCTCGGTCTCCCTACCGCGCGCGCTCGACGATTTCGACCACGCGCCACCGCTTGTCGCGCGACAGGGGGCGGGTCTCCATGATCCGCACCTTGTCGCCCGTCTTCGCGGCGTTCTCTTCGTCGTGCGCTTTGATGTGCTTGCTCATCGTGACCATCTTGCCATAGCGCGCGTGGGCCACGCGCCGGTCGATGCGCACCACCACTGTCTTCTGCATCTTGTCGCTCACCACCACGCCGGTGCGCACCTTGCGCGTGCCGCGGGGACGGGTCGGTCCGGTATTCATCATCGTCTGGGCCATGTCGGGTCGGGCTCCTGGCTAGCGCGCGGCCGCGCGCGACTGGCGTTCGCGCAGCACGGTCTTGAGCCGCGCGATGTCGCGCCGGATGGCGCGGATCCGCAGCGGATCCTCGAGCGGTTCGGTGGCGCTGCGGAAGCGGAGCCGGAAGCGCTCCTCCTCCAGCTCGTCGATCCGCGTGCGGACGTCGGCGTCGGTCATGTCGCGAATCTCGTCAGCCTGCATTGGGAGTCTCCTGACGCGCGATGAACCGTGAGCGCACCGAGATCTTCGCCGCCGCCAGCGCCATCGCCTTCTCGGCGATCTCGCGGGAGACGCCCTCGAGCTCGAACATCACCCGGCCGGGCCGCACCACCGCGACCCAGCCCTCCGGCGATCCCTTGCCCTTTCCCATTCGCGTCTCGGCCGGCTTCTTGGTGATCGGCTTGTCCGGGAAGACGCGGATCCAGACCTTGCCGCCCCGCTTGATGTGGCGCGTGAGCGCGACACGGGCGGCCTCGATCTGGCGGTTCGACACCCAGCCGGGCTCCATCGCCTGCAGGCCGAAGTGCCCGAACGAGATCTCGGCACCGCGCGAGGCGATCCCCTTCATCCGGCCCTTGAACATCTTCCGGAACTTGACTCGCTTTGGACTCAGCATCGTCTGTCTGATTCGTGAGGGTCACGGCCCGGGACGCGGGACTCCCGCGCCGGGACCACGGCCCGCCTAACTGCCTGTCGAATACGTCTTCCCGCGGCGATCCTCGACCACCTCGCCCCGGAAGATCCACACCTTGACCCCGATCGTCCCGAACGTCGTCTTCGCCGTGGACGTGGCGTAGTCGATGTCGGCACGCAGCGTGTGCAGCGGCACCCGCCCCTCGTGGTAGCCCTCGACGCGCGCGATCTCGGCGCCGCCCAGCCGCCCGCCGCACTTGATCTTGATCCCCTGCGCCCCCATCCGCATCGCGCTCTGCACGGCGCGCTTCATCGCCCGCCGGAACGAGATGCGCTGCGAGAGCTGGTTCGCGACGTTGTCGGCCACCAGTTGCGCATCGAGCTCGGGACGCTTGATCTCCTCGACATTGATCCCGACTTCCTTGCCGGTGAGCTGCGCCAGCTCGTCACGCAGCTTGTCGACCTCGGCGCCCTTCTTGCCGATGACCACGCCGGGACGGCCGGTGTGGATCGTGACCACGACCTTGCCCGGCTTCCGCTCGATGTGGATGTCGGAGATGGCCGCATGGCCGAGCCGCGTCTTGAGGTAGCGACGCAGCAGGTCGTCCTCGCGCACCAGCTGCGGGTACTCCTTCTGCGCGAACCACCGCGAACGCCACGGCTTGGTGATGCCGAGGCGGAATCCGATCGGATTGACCTTCTGTCCCATTAGCGTCCTTCCTTCTCGGTCACGACGATCTCGATGTGACTGGTGCGCTTGTGGATGGGCGTTGCCCGGCCCTGGGCCGCCGGCATGAACCGCTTGAGCTTGGGACCCTCGTTGACGATGGCACGGGTGACCACCAGCGCGTCGACGTCGAGTGCCTCGTTGGACTCGCGGGCGCGCTGCTCGGCGTTGGCCACGGCTGACTGGAGCACCTTGGCGATCTGCACTGCCGCGTGCTTCTTCGAGAACTTCAGCAGCGCCAGCGCCGAGTTGACATCCAAGCCACGGATCTGGTCGATCACGAGGCGCATCTTGTACGGCGACTGTCGCGTCATGCGCTGGATCGCGCGGGCCTGGGCGGGCATGGCTACTTGCCTCCCCGGGCGGCCGGCGCCGCAGCCGCCGCCGGCGTCGCCGCCGGGGCCGTCGTCCGCTTGTCGGTGGCGCGGGTGCCGGAGTGGCCCCGGAAGAGCCGCGTCGGCGCGAACTCGCCCAGCTTGTGCCCGACCATGTTCTCCGTCACGTACACCGGGATGAACTTGTTCCCGTTGTGCACGGCGAACGTGTGCCCGACGAAATCGGGAAGCACGGTACTGGCCCGCGACCAGGTCTTGATCACGCGCTTCTCGTTGCGTGCGTTGAGCAGCTGGACCTTGCGGGCCAGGCTCTCCTGCACAAACGGACCCTTCTTGACGCTGCGTGCCATAGTCGAATCGTCGTTACGCGAAAGTCAGCCTCGAACGGGGGCGCCGCCGGCCGCGGGCCTCGTGGCCCCCGACCCTCGCCCGCTCCCGTCTAGAATCCCGACACCGTTGCCTTGCCGCGCTTCCGGCCGCGCACCATCAGTCGCTGCGACGGCTTCTTCAGGTTGCGCGTCTTGACCCCTTCGGGCTTGCCCCACGGGCTCACCACGTTCCGTCCGCCACGCGTCCGGCCGCCGTGCGGATGGTCCACCGGGTTCATGACCTCGCCGCGCACCTTCGGCCGCTTGCCGAGCCAGCGCGACTTCCCGGCCTTCCCCATCGACAGCAGCTCGTGCTCGGCGTTGCCCACCTGGCCGATCGTCGCCAGGCAGCGGCCGTGCACGCGGCGCATCTCGCTCGACGCCAGCCGCAGCGTCACGTAGTCGCCTTCCTTGGCCACCACCTCCGCCGACATGCCGGCCGACCTCGCCATCTGCCCGCCCTTGCCCGGGTGGAGCTCGATGTTGTGCACCGCCGTGCCTAACGGGACTTCCTTGAGCGGCATGGCGTTGCCGATGCGCACGTCGGATCCCGGCCCGGAGACGACGACGTCGCCCACCGACAGCCCCTTGGGGTGCAGGATGTAGCGCTTCTCGCCGTCGGCGTACTCCAGCAGGGCGATCCGCGCCGAGCGGTTCGGGTCGTACTCGATCTCGCGCACCGTGGCGGCGACGCCGTGGCGGTCGCGCCGGAAGTCGATGCGGCGGTACATCCGCTTGTGCCCGCCGCCCCGGCGGCGCACCGCGATGTGGCCGTGATTGTCGCGGCCGCCGCTCTTCTTGAGCGGCTCCAGCAGCGACTTCTCCGGCGTCGATCGCGTGATCTCGGCGAAGTCGGACACCGAGCGGAATCGGGTCCCCTTCGTCACCGGCTTGAATTGACGGATGCCCATGGCGGATCAGCCCTCGAAGATCTCGATCTTGTCGCCCTCGCGGAGCGTCACGATCGCCTTTTTCCAGTTGGGCCGGCGGCCCGGGTTGCCCCGGCCCAGCCGGCGCGACTTGCCCCGGACGTTCATCGTCCAGACGCCCGTCACGTGCACGCCAAACAGCGCCTCGATGGCCTGGCGGATGGCCGGCTTGCTGGCGTCCGTCGCGACCTCGAAGACATACTCGCCGCGTCCCTGGTACGCCGCCGAGGTCCGCTCGGTGACGAGGGGGCGCACGATGGTGCGATGCAGAGTCGACATGGTCTACTTCCCCTTCTTCTTCGGCGCCGACTTCTTCGTCGCCTTGGCCTTGGCGGCCGGCTTCTTCTTCGCCGGCGCTGCCTTCTTCCTGGCGGCCGGCTTCTTCGCCGCCGGCGCCGCCTTCTTCGCGGCCGCCTTCGTCTTGCGCGGCTTCTCGGCCTCCGGCGCCGCGGCCTTCTTCCGGGCCGGGGCCGGGGCGGGCTCCTTCTCCGCCACCGGCGGCAGCGTGTGCCCGATGGCCGGCGCCTCGATCAGCACCGAATCGGACCACAGCAGGTGGTAGGTCGAGACATCGGAGTACGGGAGCACCTTCACCGTCGGGATGTTCCGGCCGCTCAGGTACACCGCCGGCTTCAGGCCGTCGGTGAGCACCAGCACCTTGTCGCCCTCCACGCCGAGACGGCGCAGCAGCGACACCAGGCCGCGGGTGCTCGGCGCCTCGTCGCTGAAGCGGTCGATCACGAAGATGGCGTTCTCGCGGGCGCGTGCATTGAGGGCGCTCTTGCGCGCCAGGGCGCGCATCTTGCGCGGGAGGTGCTCCTCGTAGCTGCGCGGCGTCGGGCCGAAGACGGTGCCGCCGCCCGGCCAGTTCGGGGCGCGCGTCGAGCCCTGTCGCGCCCGTCCCGTGCCCTTCTGCCGCCATGGCTTCTGGTTGCCGCCGATGACGAACCCGCGGGTCTTGGTGGCCGCGTTCCCCTGCCGCTGGTTGGCGAGGTACGCCTTCACCGCGCGGTGCATCACCGGCATGTTGACGGTGCCGTCGAACAGGGGCGCCGGCAGGGCCACCCGCTCGCGCGGGGTGCCTAACGCGGTGAATGCCGCCGCCTCGAATTGCGTCGTGTCAGCCATGGAGTCAGCCCTGCTTGCTCACGAGAACGATGCCGTTGGTCGCCCCGGCCACCGCCCCGCGGATGTAGAGCAGATGCCGTTCGGGGTCGACCTTGACCACCCGGAGGTTGATCTGCGTGTGGCGCGCGGCGCCGTAGTGTCCCGGCATCCGCTTGCCCTTGATGACACGCGACGGATCCGTGCCCGCGCCGATCGAACCCGGCCGGCGGTGCTTGGTGTTGCCGTGCGTGTTCGGACCGCCGCCGAAGCCGTGGCGCTTCACCACGCCCTGGAAGCCGCGCCCCTTCGATGTCCCCGTGACCTTCACTTCCTCGCCGGGCGTGAAGATCGTCACGTCCACGCGGTCGCCGACCTTGTACTCCGGCGCGGCCCCGCCACGCGGGGCGTCGTCGAGCCGGAACGAGCGCAGCACCTCCGGCGGCGCCGCCAGGCCGGCCTTGGTGGCGTGCCCGACCGCCGACTGCAGCGCGCGGCGTCCACGCGGCGTCCGCTCGCCCTTCTTCGACTCGCGGCGCACGCGGCGTTCCCCGTAGCCGAGTTCCACGGCAAGGTAGCCCGGCTTCGTCCGCTCACCGGTGATGACCTTCACCACCGGGTTCGGCTTCGCCTCCACGACCGTGCACGGCACCTGCTGCCCCAGGTCATCGAAGATCTGGGTCATGCCGAGTTTGCGTCCGATCAGTCCAAGCATGCGTTCAACGTCCGTTGAGGTCCGAGTCCAGCGGAGGGATCGCGAAGGCGGCAGGGGATGTCCCCCCGGGCGCCCCGGCGTCGCACCACCGGCCTCACTGCACCTTGATTTCCACGTCCACGCCCGCCGGCAGGTCCAGCTTCGTCAGGGCGTCCACCGTCTGCGCGCGCGAGTCGAGGATGTCGATCACGCGCTTGTGAATCTTCAACTCGAACTGCTCGCGCGACTTCTTGTCGACGTGCGGCGAACGGAGGACCGTCCAGCGCCGCGTCTTGGTCGGCAGCGGAATGGGCCCCGAAACCTGTGCGCCCGTCTTTTCCGCCGTCCGGACGATATCCGCCGCCGCGGCGTCGATGACCGCGTGGTCGAAGGCCTTCAGGCGAATGCGAATTCTGCCAGCCATGGGAGTCCTGGTGTGAGGCGGGAGCCGGACGGCGGGGCGGTGGTCCCGCCCCGCGCCGGCATCCCCCGTGCCCTTACGCGATGATCTTCGTCACGACGCCCGCGCCGACCGTGCGGCCACCCTCGCGGATGGCGAAGCGCAGTCCTTCTTCCATGGCGATCGGCGAGATGAGCTCGATCTGCATCTGGATGTTGTCGCCCGGCATCACCATCTCGGTGCCGCCCGGCAGCTGGATCGACCCGGTGACGTCCGTCGTGCGGAAGTAGAACTGCGGACGGTAGCCGTTGAAGAACGGCGTGTGGCGCCCGCCCTCCTCCTTCGTGAGCACGTAGACCTCGGCGTCGAACTTCGTGTGCGGGGTGATCGAGCCGGGCTTCGCCAGCACCATCCCGCGCTCGATCTCCTTCTTGTCCACGCCGCGAAGCAGGAGGCCCACGTTGTCGCCGGCGCGTCCCTCGTCGAGAATCTTCCGGAACATCTCGACGCCGGTGACGACCGACTTCTTCTCGGCGCCGAAGCCGACCAGCTGGACTTCCTCGCCGGTCTTGATGATGCCGCGGTCGATACGCCCGGTGGCCACGGTGCCGCGGCCGGTGATCGTGAACACGTCCTCGACCGGCATCAGGAACGGCTTGTCGATGTCGCGCTTCGGCTCCGGGATGTAGGAGTCGATCGCGTCGTACAGCTCCTCGATCTTGGCCACATACTGCGGGTCGCCCTGGATCGCCTTCATGGCCGAGCCGCGGATGACCGGGGTGTCGTCGCCGGGATACTTGTACTGGCTGAGGAGCTCGCGCACCTCGAGCTCGACGAGGTCGAGCAGCTCGGCGTCGTCGACGAGGTCGCACTTGTTGAGGAAGACGACGATCGACGGCACGTTCACCTGGCGCGCCAGCACGATGTGCTCCCGCGTCTGCGGCATCGGCCCGTCGACCGCACTGACCACCAGGATCGCGCCGTCCATCTGCGCGGCGCCGGTGATCATGTTCTTCACGTAGTCGGCATGGCCCGGGCAGTCGACGTGCGCGTAGTGGCGGTTCGCCGTTTCATACTCGACGTGCGACGTGGCGATGGTCAGGATCTTCGTGGCGTCGCGGCGCCCCTGTGATTCCGACGCCTTCGCGACCTCGTCGTAGCTCACGTACTTGGTCCCCCAGCCCTTGTCGGCTGACACCTTGGTCAGCGCGGCGGTGAGGGTGGTCTTTCCGTGGTCGACGTGACCGATCGTCCCGACGTTCACGTGCGGCTTGGTCCGCTCGAACTTTGCCTTGGCCATTGGTACGGTCCCGTGTAGGTGAAAGCGTCAACGACTGGTGGGAAGGGAAAGCGGGGAGACGGACGGCGCGTTCCGGCGTGGTGCGGGCGGCGACCTCCGCGGCCGGCGCGTCTTCACGCGTCCTCGGCCTGCCGGATGGTCGCTGCATCCCATCGCCCTGCCCGCGCCTCTCATCTCACTTCTTGCTCTTGGACACGATCTCTTCTGCCTGGTTCTTCGGTACCTGCTCGTAGTGCGAAAACTCCATCGAGTACACCGCGCGCCCCTGGGTCATCGAGCGCAGGCGCGTGGAATACCCGAACATCTCGGCGAGCGGCACGGTTGACGCGATCACCTGCGCCTCGCCGCGCTGCATCATCCCGCCGATCTTCCCGCGGCGTGCCGCGAGGTCGCCGAGGACGTCGCCCATGTACTGCTCGGGCACGACGACCTCGACCTTCATCATGGGCTCGAGCAGCACCGGTGCCGCGCGCGCCGCGCCCTCCTTGAAGGCCATTGAGCCCGCGATCTTGAACGCCATTTCACTGGAGTCGACCTCGTGGTACGACCCGTCGGTCAGCTCGACCTTCACGTCGACCATGGGGTAGCCGGCCAGCACGCCGTTCTCGAGCGCTTCCTTGATGCCCTGCTCCACCGGGCCGATGTACTCCCGCGGCACCGACCCGCCGACGACCTTGTCCTCGAAGTGGAAGCCCTGGCCCGGCTCGGTCGGCCCGACGTTGATGACGACGTGGCCGTACTGTCCCTTGCCGCCCGACTGCCGGATGAACTTCCCCTCCACCTTCTCGACGCGACGCCGCAGCGTCTCGCGGTAGGCCACCTGGGGACGGCCGACGTTGGCGTCCACCTTGAACTCGCGCATCATCCGGTCGACGATGATCTCGAGGTGCAGCTCGCCCATCCCGGAGATGATCGTCTGGCCGGTCTCGACGTCGGTGTGCACCCGGAACGTCGGGTCCTCCTCGGCCAGCTTGTTCAGCGCGATGCCCAGCTTGTCCTGGTCGGCCTTCGTCTTCGGCTCGATCGCCACGTCGATGACCGGCGCCGGGAACTTCATCGCCTCGAGGATGATCGGCCGGTTGTCGTCGCAGAGCGTGTCGCCGGTGCGCGTGTCCTTGAGGCCGATCGCAGCGGCGATGTCGCCGGCGCGTACCTCGGTGATCTCGTCGCGCTTGTTGGCGTGCATCTGCAGCAGCCGGCCCACGCGCTCGCGCCGGTCCTTCGTCGAGTTGTAGACGTAGCTCCCGGAGGCCAGCACGCCCGAGTACACGCGGAAGAACGTCAGCTTTCCGACGAAGGGGTCGGTCGCGATCTTGAACGCCAGCGCCGCGAACGGCGCGTCGTCGGACACCGGACGCTCCTCGAAGGTCTCGTCGTGGTGCGGCAGGTGCCCGCGAATGGCGGGGACGTCCACCGGGGCCGGCAGGAAGTCCACCACCGCGTCGAGCAGCGCCTGCACTCCCTTGTTCTTGAACGAGGCGCCGCAGAGCACCGGCACGAACTGCATCGCCACCGTCGCCTTGCGAATGGCACGCCGGATTTCCTCGGTGGTGAGCTCGGCGCCATGGAGGTACTTCTCGAGCAGCTCCTCGTCATGCTCGACCGCGGCCTCGATCAGCTCGTGGCGCGTGGCCTCCACCCGGTCGCGGAACTCGCCCGGCACCTCGGCCACGTCGAACGTCTTGCCGAGCGTCTCGTCGTGAAAGATGTACTCCTTCCGCTCGATGACGTCGATGTGCCCGGTGAACAGCTCACCCGAGCCGACCGGCAGCTGGAGCGGGAATGCCTTCTTCGAGAGCCGGTCGCGGATCATCGACAGGCAGCGATCGAAGTTCGCCCCGACGCGGTCCATCTTGTTGGCGAAGATCATCCGCGGCACGCGATACCTGTCGGCCTGCCGCCAGACGGTCTCGGTCTGCGGCTCCACGCCCGCCACCGAGTCAAGCAGGGCCACGGCACCGTCGAGCACGCGCAGCGACCGCTCCACCTCCACCGTGAAGTCGACGTGGCCGGGCGTGTCGATGATGTTGATGCGGTACTCAGGACCGTCACCGGCCTCGTGCTCGCCCCATGGCGTCGCCAGAAACAGGTGGTCGCCGCCGAGGTGATCGTGATGCCGCGCTCCTGCTCCTGCTCCATCCAGTCCATGGTGGCGGCGCCATCATGGACCTCGCCCATCTTGTACGCCTTCCCCGTGTAATAGAGGATGCGTTCAGTCGTGGTCGTCTTCCCGGCATCAATGTGGGCCATGATGCCGATATTGCGATAGAAGTCGAGAGGCGTAATACGGGGCATGTCCAAATCGCATTCACCGGGGCGGAGTCGCTCACGGGCGCCTGCCGCCGGAAGACTGACGGAATCCAGCAAAAACGCGGGTGGACCGGGCGTCTCTTCAGGCAGAGACCGGTATCCATCCGCTGTCGCCGGGTGCGGCTCCATCTGACGGGGCCGGGGACCCATGGCGCGCCGAGCCGGCATGGCCTCGACGTCTGATTGTCCTGCGTTGCCTTTCGGGAAAACCGGCGCCATTCGGCACCGTCCCGGCCCGACGTGCAGCCCTCGCGTCCTTCGCGAGCCCATAGGAGCCGACGCGCAGTTCGTCGGCACGATCTCGCTTCCCGCCGCGGCCAAATCCTGAACAACAGGCCGTTCTCGGGAGCCGCGTAATTTGTGCCGGCGGCAAGCGGAAGTCAACGCTCCACTTGCGCCACGGCCGGGCGACAGCGGCGTCCAGCCTACGCCGCGATCGCCGAAGCCACGAGTACGCGCCGCAGGTAGCGCCACCAGGATGCGACGCGCCTCGCATGGCGCATCAGCCGCGCGCCCAGCGGCGGCGTCTCCCGAAGCGCCTTGTGCCGCACGGAGAGCGGCACTTCCCACGGACGAACACGCCCCTGGCCGCTGTGCACGGGCCGGATCGCCGTAGCCCAGAGCAGCCCCGAGAGCTTCTCCGACGGACACGACGCGTCCGACGGCAGCACCTGCAGCTCGAGGTGACGCTCGAGTCGCAACAGCCAGGCCTCGCGCCGATACGGCGCCAGCGCGCGAAGCACGTCCGCGTCCACCGGAACCGCCGCGAGTGAGCGCGCCAGGCGCAGCGTCCAGTACGCGCAACTCGCCGCGCGATGCTCCCGAACCGAGGAGACGAAGCCGGGCCAGTCCATCATCGCGTCGGGCGCCGCGAGCACACCCACGTCACGAATCGCCCGCCAGGCACCGAAGCGCATCGCATGCGACCACGCGAAGTGGACGCACACATTGAGCAGGCTGTGGGCTCGCGCCGGGACGCGCACCGACTCCGCCGCGCCGGGGAGCGGCAGCGACGCCCGGATCAGCTCGTCCCGCGAGATCCCGAACGTCATCGGCTCGCCAATGACGTCGGTGTGCAACTCCAATCGCACGGACGCACTGCGCGAGTCCACCAGCGGGGGGAGGTGTTGATGACCGGCATAGTCCGCAGCGGCATACCGCTCCGGTGCCCCCCGCCACCCCGCGGCGCGCACCGCCTCGAGGGCCCCTGCCACGTGATCGGGCGACACCAGCAGGTCGAGATCGCCCATCGGGCGCTCCGCGAACGATGCGTATGCCGTGCGCGCAAGCGCGGCCCCCTTCAGCAGCACCACCGGGACGCCCAGTCGCTCGAATTCACGAATCGTCTCATCCAGCCTGTCGGAGAGATACGTCGCCTGGAAATCCATGATCCTGGCGAGCCGCTCCAGCCGATTGGCGTGTGAGGGCGGGAGCACGTGCACCTTGGACAAGGCGAACTGCCGCCGCAGGACTCCCGAAGCGCCCTCGTGTTGTGCGTAGATCAGCAACGCGTCCCAGTCGATGGAACCGGGCTCCGGGCTCGGAGCGACGGCGTCGATCCCGCGCGGCCCCGCTGAAGCAAGGACGAGGCGCGCGGCCATCGACAGGGGGCTCGACTGGCGCATCGCCCTACGCGGGCCCCGGAACGGCGAGCGGATCGGACGCGCCCGAGACAGCCGCTCCGCGGTGCCATTGCATCACAACCTCAGCGGCCTCGCCAACGCGGCTCAGGTCTCTGACGACGTGCAGGAAATACGTCGGGACGGCCTGGGCAAGCTCGGTCGCGCGCTCGAACGACGTGACCCCGATTCTCCCGTCCAGCAGGGCGCCGAGCTTCCGGTACGAAACGATCGTCATCACCGCCTGCGTGACGGCGCACTTCTCACGATGGACCAGCGCCCCGTCCGGGAGTTCGCGCGCGGGCCGCAGCACGTACAGCGCGCGGAGCGGAGTGACCTCGAGGCCCACCGAGGAGGCGGCGGACGGATGGTACCGCGACTTGGCACGACTGTCGTCGTCGAGCGGCACCTCGATGCCGGCGGCCGTCTCGCGCCAGAGCCTCAAACTCTGCACGCCAGGACGCACCTGCGGCGCGTTCCCCACATCTATCGCGAGCGTGTCGTCACCGATCAGGCGGGCCCCGGCCCTGACCAGCGCCGCTGCCATTGTCGACTTGCCGAAGAACTTCGGGGCGAGGAAGCCGATGGCATTCCCGTCGATACTCACCGCCGACGCGTGCAGGGTGAGGACGCCGTGCCCATGAAGGGCCAGCGCGAGGACGCGACCCAGGATGTCGGTCTGCACGGCCTCGTCGATGCCGCGGCCGCGACTCCACCAGACGATGCGCCTTCCGTCGGCACTGATGTCGAACACCCCGGTGTCGTCGAAATCGAGCCGGACCCCGTCGTCCTGTTCGAACGATCGTACGCGGATGTCGTTGACCACGACCTCCTCGCCCACCTGTCGCTGCGGCATTTCCGGAGGCGTCCCCGACCGGGTGAACAGCTCGCAGTCAGCCTGATCGCCGCTCGACGGGAAGGCCTCGGGGAGCTCCAGATCCGTTCGAAGTCGCAGGCCGAAGACGTTGTACGTGGGCAAGTGTCGAGTGCCTGTCGGAGCATGCGACCAGATGCGCGGCAATCCGGTCGATGGTGGCGTTACGAGCTCAAAGTAGCGATCGGCACCCGCGTCCGCCGCCGGTTCGAGCGCAATGCACGGGAGCAGAACGCGGACCCGCCGACGCTGCTGAACTGGACTCAAACCGACCAAGTCTCAGTTGCAGCGACAGCGCATCAAAATGCCGCCACAGCCCCTCAATGGGACTGTGGCGGCACCCCTCGTGATTCCAGCAACTCCCCAATTCCCGAACGCGTTGAAGACGTCCGAGAGAGGAGTCGAAGTCTGTGCAGCGCCGGTACCGGTACGTATGACCGGACCGGCAAACCCGCAGTTAACTCCGCTGGAAACCGTCGTTTGTGCCGTACGGAACCAACGAGTCGTACACCGGGAACACCTTCGTGTCGTCCAGCGTCAGCTCTCGGAAGTTGCCGAAACGCTCGAGCTTCGGGGCTTCGTACATGAACTCCCTCCTGAGGTAGTGCTCGTACAAAAAGGCAACTTGCATGCCACATCCCATGCCGAATCAGGCATGGCTGCACCAGCCCAATCGCACCGCGACACAACTTAGGATGTCCCGAAGCTTAGCGCAAGCCAATATTCCACCTGGAATGTCGCCATCAGTTGGCTCCCCAGGACGTCATTCCCTGTTTCGGCGTAGCCATCTACCATTTTGGCGAGCTGGACCGTATCCACCAGACCCATGTCCCCCAGATGGAGCCGCCCCGAAGGCGGTGCCAGGACTGGTCGCAGCCAGCGCTCGACAGCCGCCTTGAACTGCCTCGAGAAATAGTCCGCCGGGACTCCCATCTTGCGGGCTTTTGGCGCCAGCACCGAGTCGGGCAGCAGGCCGCGCATCGACCGGCGAAGGAGGTTCTTGGTCACTCCCCTGTCATTGCGATCGCTCAGCGGTCGCGTGGCGGCGAACTCGATCACTCGCGTGTCGTAGAGAGGCGAGCGAAGCTGCACTCCCTCGTCCAGTCCGATGGCCTGATTCCACCCCGCCACCCTCGCCATGAACGGATTGGTGAGCAGCAGGCGCTGCTCGAAGGCGGCCACGCTCTCCGCCGGGTAGCGTTCCAGCTGCGGGCGGGCGTCCCGGTTGAGCGACGCTCTCGGGAGCATCCAGGCGGCGATGTATCCATCCCAGAATCCCCGCACGCGATGCCCGCGGACGGAGCCAAGCCAGTCGAGCGCGCTGTTCGTCAGCAAGGCGGAGGCACACAGTCGTGCGAAGGCCCGCGGAGACCTGTCTGCCTTCCGGCGCCAGGTGTCAGCCACGCGCAACCATCGCCCCGTGAGGACGAGGTCGGCCAGGATGGCCGATGAGCTGTGAAAGAGCTGGTCCCCGCCGTACCCCTCGAGCACGACGCGGGCGCCGACGGCGCGGGAAGCGACGGCGAGGGCCCGCTGCTGCGCCTCGAACGCGTGTGCCATCGGATCATCGCGCACGACAGTCCGGCGTTCGAGGTCACCGAGGAGCGGAACCGCGTCCACGTCCACCCAGCTCACGGGAGTCCGCCATCGTTCGCCGATCGCCTCGATCAACTCGTTCTCGCGTCCGCGGTCGCCTTGCGGATACGACAGCGACACCGGGAGGAGCCTGGGCTCGTCGCGCCGTGCCCCTTCCAGCGCGGCGTGCCCAGCCGCAAAGACGGACGTCGAGTCCATTCCGCCGCTCATCCACGTGACGGCGACGCCGTGCTGCGGGAGCCGCTCTGCGGTGGCGCGCTCGAGCAGGTCGCGCAGCGTCGCCGCGGCCTTCTCCTCGGTCGTGCCGTCGCCCCCGTCGGAGAACGGCGGTGGCTCCCACTGGTCGACGACGCTGGTGCGACCAGCCTCGTCAAGGAAGACGGTCGCGCCCGCAGGCACCATGCGCACGCCGGCAAACGCGGTTCGCTCACCGTGCGCCATGAGTCCGCTGGCCGCCGCAGCCAGCACGTCCAGATCGAGGTCACTGGCGACGCCCGGGTGACGCCAGACGGCGCGCGGGGACGACGCGAAGACGAAGCCGCCATCCGAGGTGCGTGCCCAGGCGAGCGTTCGCTTGCCGGCGAAGTCGCGCGCCAGCATCACGGCGCGGCGGCGTTTGTCGTAGACGACGAGGGCGTAGTCACCCTCGAGCTGTCTCGCGAAACGCATCCCCCACGTCCGCGCCGCCAGCGCAACCAGCTGCACGCTGGGAAGGTCGTCGGGGACGTCCGCGAAACGCCGGAGTCGGGCGCGCAGCTCGTGCATGTAATAGAGGCTCGCATCCGCGGCCACGACGAGGTCGGTGGTCTCCAGCAGCTGAGGCCCGTGCCAGCCGCCCACCGTGCGCTCCCAGTCGAATGCGCGCAGCGAGACGCGAAAGGCATCCACCGCGCACGACGTAAGGGGACCGTCCCCCCGCGTGGGCATCGTGGCGAGGATTGCCGGCACCGCGGCGTCGTCGCGCGCCCCCGGACCGAAGCAGCCGGCAAGCGCGGTCATGCGCCGAGACGCACTGTCAGCTCGTCGACCTCGCTGAGATTGGCAACCTCGGACTCGGACTCGACGAGCTTGACCCCCCGGTACTCGACCCACGCGTGGGCGACGAGCTGCGCCTCGAGCATCCGCACGCCGACCCGCACCGCGGCGCCGGACATCCCGGCGCGCTCGAGCAGGGTGCACGTGGCCAGGGCGCGCGCCAGGCAGGCAGCGTGGAACGGGCCATGGTCCGCAACGCGACGTACTGCCACGGCGAGTTCTCGCGCCCGCTCAACCTCCGCCGGCGAGGGACTGGATGCCGACACCGCGCCGGCACCGTCGCGCCCCGGGGTGAGAAGTGCGCCCTTCTTGCCGAAGCGAATCGTGAGGAGCGCCCGCACGACTGCGAGTTGCGCGCGCAGCAGGTCGCCCCGGGCCCGCGCGGGAAGCCTACGAAGCGTCCGGAATCGATGAAGAAGTCCGCGTGGACTCAAGCGAACCGTCTCCCGGCGGTACAGAGGCGAGCCCCGCCGAGACGATGTCCCTGATGAACTCACGCGCATCCCGGCGGATGCGTTCCGGCGCAACGTCCGAGTACTCGTGCGACAGGCTGGTGCACATCTCCTCGAACGTCTCGGTAACAGGCGGCAGCATCGACCAGATGCGGGCGCCCACCGGATTCACGCCGAAATACACCTCGTCCGACGTGGACAGGAGCACACCACCCTCATCCAGTCGCTTGAAGACGACGGTGGGGCTCGGCACGGGGAGCTTGAAATCGTCGGCGGAGAACATGCGCGGGCTGGGGCGCCACCTCTGGCGTCCGGAGGAGATCTCCGGTCGCCCGGTCGCGCTACTCGAATCTATACTCATGAGTTGACGATCAAGCACGCGGCGCCGCCACGAGGACGTCGCTGGAGGCGCCCCTGCCACCGCACCCGCCCCGGCGCCGTGCGCCGGGGGATCTCCCCACCCCCTACCAGCGATAGTGCGCGAACGCCTTGTTGGCTTCGGCCATCCGGTGCGTGTCTTCCTTCTTCTTGATGGCGTTTCCCTCGCCCTTCGACGCGGCAACGACTTCGGCGGCGAGTCGCTCCGCCATCGACTTCTCGTTGCGGTCCCGCGAATAGAGAATCAGCCAGCGCATCGCCAGGGCGGTGCGGCGTTCGGGGCGCACCTCGACAGGCACCTGGTAGGTGGCGCCGCCAACGCGTCGGCTCTTGACCTCGACGACCGGCTTGAGGTTCGCGAGGGCCTGCTTGAACACGTTCACGCCGGGTTGCGTCGTGCGCGACTCCACGAGGTCCATCGCGCCGTAAAAAATGCGCTCGGCGGTCGACTTCTTTCCCTGGTACATGAGGGAATTGATGAACTTCGACACCGTCTGGCTGTCGTAGCGCGCGTCCGGCAGGACAGGACGCTTGACGGTCTTCTTGCGGCGGCTCACTTCTTTCCTCCGGCGGCCTTGGGCTTCTTGGTGCCGTACTTGGAGCGGCTGCGGTTGCGGCCGTTCACTCCGGCGGCGTCGAGCGTGCCACGCACGATGTGGTAGCGGACGCCGGGAAGGTCCTTCACGCGTCCCCCGCGGACGAGCACGATCGAGTGCTCCTGCAGGTTGTGGCCCTCACCGGGGATGTAGGCGATGACCTCGAAGCCATTCGTCAGGCGCACCTTTGCGACCTTTCGCAGCGCCGAGTTCGGCTTCTTCGGCGTGGTTGTGTAGACGCGCGTGCAGACGCCGCGGCGAAACGGGTTCGCCTTCAACGCCGGGGTCTTTCCCTTGCGGGGGACCTCGCGGCGTGCGCGCCGGACGAGCTGATTGATGGTCGGCATCTCGTTGTGATTCAACGAAAAAGCACGCCCCAATGGCGGGGCGCGGGAGACCCGTATCATAGGCAGGCCGGCCCCGTGGGTCAAGTCACGGCGGGGACCTGTGTTGCGCCATCGAGCCCGGGAGTCGACTGCTCGCCCGGCACGGCGACCGGCATCGCGACCCCACCTCACCGTCACATCCGACCCGACGATTCCGGTCCGCATTTCGGCGTTCGCCATCCCGGCCATTCGACCCGCGGGGAGGCGCAATCCATCCCGGCTGGCTTCGAGCGGCCGCGTCAGGCATGGGATCGCCACACCGGTGGGGAGTTCCGGTTGCGGGACCCCGAGGGGGCGGGTATCGTGGACCCGCGTTGCGACTTCCAGCCACGGCAGGCCCGTTCGTTCACCCCGGCCGCACACCGCACTCGGACCCCTTCTCCGCGGAGACCCCCATGCGTCGGTTGCTCCTTCTGCTCCTGTCGACTGCGTCCCTCACGGCGTGCCTCGTGATGGGCGAGAAACCGCTGACGTCGAACGACCGGACCGCGATCGGCGATTCGATCCGCAGCATGATGAACGACGTGAATGGTGCCGCCGTCGCCATGAACGCGCAGAAGTATTACCAGTACCTGAGCGCGTCGCCCGACGCGCGCCGCTTCGACAATGGCGACGCGTATCCGTCGGCGGATTCCCTCACCAAGACCTTCGCGGGTGCATTCGACGCGCTGGACAGCCTGCGCTCGCGCTTCACCGACGTGCAGGTCGCGGTGGTCTCGCGCAACGCCGTGTCGGTGGCCGCGCAGATCGCCTTCACGGCGTACGGCAAGAACGGCCAGTCGTTCGAGACCAAGGGCGCCGTGACGGCGCTGTTCCAGCGCGAGGACGGCGCGTGGAAAATCACGCAGTGGCACGAGTCCGAGCACGATAACGCCGGGCTGTTGGCGGCCATCATGGCACCACCCAAGGGCAAGAAGGGCCGGTAGTCTCCACGGACCCGACGCAGCGAAAGGGCCCGGACGTCCTTGCGGACGTCCGGGCCCTGTTCGTTCGGTCTCCTGCGCGGGCTGGTTACTCGTTTCCGCCCAGCGAGAACCCGGTCTCCGCAAAGCTGCCGGAGAAGACCCCGGGCAGCGGGGTCTCGGTGCCCGGAAGCTCCTCGACGCGCGGAAGCTCCTCGCCCTCGATCTCGATTTCCTGGTACCGGTACTGTCCGGTGCCGGCCGGGATGAGGTGGCCGATGATGATGTTCTCCTTGAGCCCGAGAAGGTCGTCACGGGCCCCGCGAATGGCGGCGTCCGTGAGCACCCGCGTGGTCTCCTGGAACGACGCTGCCGAGATGAACGACTGCGTCGTGAGGCTCGCCTTGGTGATGCCGAGCAGCAGCGGCTCGGCCGTTGCCGGCTTCAGCTTCTTCTTCTTGGCCCGCTCGTTCTGCTCGCGGAAGATCTGGCGGTCGATGTGCTCGGCCTCCAGGGACTCGGTCTCGCCCGGGTCGACGATGCGCACCTTCTGGAGCATCTGCTTGACGATGACCCCGATGTGCTTGTCGTTGATCTTCACGCCCTGCAGGCGGTAGACCTCCTGCACCTCGTTGAGCAGGTACTCCTGCACGGCCCGCGGTCCCTTGATCCGCAGGATGTCGTGCGGGTTCACCGGCCCCTCGGTGAGACGGTCGCCGGCGCGCACGCGGTCGCCCTCGTGCACGCGCAGGTGCTTGCCGGCCGGCACTTCGTAGACCGGGGACTCCTGCGCATCGTCGACGATCCACTGCCCGTCGACCGCGCGGGCCGGCTGGACGATCACCTCGCGCTTGCCGCGCTTGATGTCGCCGAACTTCACGATGCCGTCGACCTCCGAGATAGTCGCCGGGTCCTTCGGGCGCCGGGCCTCGAACAGCTCCGCCACCCGCGGCAGGCCGCCGGTGATGTCACGCGTCTTGTAGGCCTCGCGCGAGATCTTCGCGATGGTCTCGCCGGCGAAGATCTTCTGGCCGTCGTCCACCACGAGCTGTGCACCCACCGGCATCACGAAGTCGCGGACCTTCTTCTCCTTGCCGCCCTTCGACTGCCAGATCTCGATGTGCGGATGGAGCCGCTTCTCGCGATCCTCGGTGATGACGCGCTGGCGCAGTCCGGTGAGCTCGTCCAGCTCCTCGCTGACGGTCTCGTCCTCGACGATGTCGACGAAGCGGATCTCACCTTCGACGTCGGTGATGATCGGGTTGGTGTAGGGATCCCAGGTGAAGATCGACTGGTCGCGCTTCACCTCGTCGCCGTCGGAAACCAGCAGCACGGCCCCGAGGGGAACCGCGAGCCGCGCCCCGACGGTGGCGTTCCGGTCCACCGAGGTGCGGATGGTCAGCTCCCCCTCGTACGAGGTCACCACCCGCTGCCCTTCCCGGTTGGTGACCGCGAGCAGCCGGTCGCCGAACTCGATGATGCCCGCGACCTTGGTGCGGCGCGTGGTCTGCTCCGCGATGCGGGCGGCGGTGCCGCCGATGTGGAACGTCCGCAGCGTGAGCTGCGTGCCCGGCTCGCCGATCGACTGCGCCGCGATGATGCCGACGGCCTCGCCGAGATCGACCATGCGCATGGTGGCCAGGTTGCGGCCGTAGCACATGCGGCAGAGCCCGCGGCGTGCCTCGCAGGTGAGCACCGAGCGGATGCGCACCGACTCGATGCCGGCCTCCTCGATGGCACGGGCCATCTCCTCGTCGATCAGCTGGCCGGCCTCGGCCAGGATCAACGGCCGGCCGGACTCGTCGCGCCCATGCGGGTCCACCACGTCCTCGGCGGCCACGTTGCCGACGATGCGCTCCGAGAGCGGCTCGATGATGTCCTCGCCTTCCTTCAGCGCCGAGATGTCGAGGCCCTGGATGGTACCGCAATCCTCCTCGCTGATGGTGACGTCCTGGGCCACGTCCACCAGGCGTCGCGTCAGGTAGCCGGCGTCGGCCGTCTTGAGCGCGGTGTCGGCGAGGCCCTTCCGCGCGCCGTGCGTCGAGATGAAGTACTCGAGCACCGACAGTCCCTCGCGGAAGTTCGACTTGATGGGACTCTCGATGATCTCGCCGATGCCGCCGGTGAGCTTCTTCTGCGGCTTTGCCATCAGGCCGCGCATGCCCGCCAGCTGGCGGATCTGGTCACGGCTGCCGCGCGAGCCGGAATCGAACATCATGAACACCGGGTTGAACCCGTTGTTCACCTCGCGCATGGTCTTGACCATGGCATCGGCGACATCCGAGTTCGCGTGCGTCCAGGTGTCGATGACCTTGTTGTAGCGTTCGCCGTTCGTGATGTTGCCCGTCTGGTAGGCACGCTGGAAGCGCTCGACGCGCTCCGTCGCCTCGGCGAGCAGGGTCACCTTCTCCGCCGGAATGCGCAGGTCCTCGATGCCGATCGAGATGCCGCCGCGGGTGGCGTAGAAGAAGCCGAACTCCTTCAGCCGATCGAGGAACTCGACGGTCGTCGACAGTCCACACCGGCGGTAGGTCTCGAAGACGAGCTCGCCGAGCGCCTTCTTCTTCATCTCCCGGTTCTGGAACTCCATCGCCGGTGGCACGATCGCGTTGAAGAGCACGCGCCCGGCGGTGGTCACGACCCACGTCCGGTCGCCGTCCTTCGGCGCCAGGAACCGCACCGGCGAGTGGTAGGAGACGCGTCGCAGCGACAGCGCCATCTCGACTTCCCCGGCGGTCGTGTACGACGGCAGTGCCGCCGTCGCCTTGGCGTCCTTCGCCACCTTGTCGAAGTCCATCGGCGCCTTGGTGGCAAAGTAGCACCCGAGCACGATGTCCTGCGACGGCTCGGCCACCGGACGTCCATCCGACGGCTTCAGGATGTTGTTCGACGAGATCATCAGGACGCGCGACTCGAGCTGCGCCTCGAACGACAGCGGCACGTGCACCGCCATCTGGTCGCCGTCGAAGTCGGCGTTGAACGCCGCGCAGACGAGCGGATGGATGCGGATCGCCTTTCCCTCGACGAGCACCGGCTCGAACGCCTGGATGCCGAGGCGGTGGAGCGTCGGCGCGCGGTTGAGCAGCACCGGATGGTCGCGGATGATCTCCTCGAGGATCTCGTACACCTCGGGCGACTCCCGCTCCACGATCTTCTTGGCGCGCTTGACGGTCTCGGCGATGCCCTTCTCCACCAGCTTGTGGATGATGAACGGCTTGAAGAGCTCGAGCGCCATCAGCTTCGGCAACCCGCACTGGTGCAGCTTGAGCTCGGGGCCGACGACGATGACCGACCGGCCCGAGTAGTCCACGCGCTTGCCGAGCAGGTTCTGCCGGAATCGCCCCTGCTTGCCCTTGAGCATGTCGGAGAGCGACTTGAGCGGGCGCTTGCCGCGACCGCGGATCGCCTTCGAGCGGCGGCCGTTGTCGAACAGGGCGTCGACCGCCTCCTGCAGCATGCGCTTCTCGTTGCGCAGGATGACCTCGGGGGCCCGGTGCAGGATGAGCTTCTGCAGCCGGTTGTTGCGGTTGATGACGCGGCGGTACAGGTCGTTGAGGTCGGACGTGGCGAAGCGTCCGCCGTCGAGCGGCACCAGCGGCCGCAGGTCGGGCGGGATGACCGGCACCACGTCCATGATCATCCACTCGGGGCGATTGCGAACGCCTCCCATGTCCCCGGAGTTGCGGAACGAGTCGATGATCTTGAGCCGCTTCAGCGTCTGCTTCTTGCGGTGCTGCGACGACTCCGTGGCCAGCGAGGCGCGCAGCGACTCGGCGAGTCCGTCGACGTCCAGCCGGCGCAGCAGGTCGCGGACGGCGGGCGCGCCGATGTCGGCGTGGAACGCGCTGTCCCCTTCCTCCTTCGCCTTCTGCTTCAGCGCCAGGAACTCGTCCTCGTCGAGCAGCTGGTTGGTGCGCACCTCCTGCTGCCCGGGCTCGATGACGACGTAGTTCGAGTAGTAGATGACCTTTTCGAGGTCACGCAACGTCAGGTCCATCAGGTTCCCCATGGGGCTGGGGAGCGTCTTGAAGAACCAGATGTGCGCCACCGGCACCGCGAGCTCGATGTGGCCCATCCGCTCGCGGCGCACCTTGGACAGGGTCACCTCGACCCCGCACCGGTCGCAGATCACGCCCCGGTAGCGAATGCGCTTGTACTTGCCGCAGTGGCACTCCCAGTCCTTGACCGGACCGAAGATGCGCTCGCAGAAGAGGCCGTCCTTCTCCGGCTTGAACGAGCGGTAGTTGATCGTCTCGGGCTTGGTGACCTCGCCCCACGACCACCACGTGCGGAGGCCCTGCATCTCCAGCCGCTCGCGCTCCTTCGGATCGCGGGGGCCGCGGATCTCCTCGGGCGAGGCGATCCGCACATGGATATAGTCGAACTGCGACGCGCGGGTCTCGCGCGCACTCCGGAAATCGATCATCGCCTACTCCTCGCCGTCGTGGCCGAATCCACTGCCGTTGCCCATGCCGTGCTCTTCCTTCGCACCCATCTTCACGTGAATCCCCAGCGCCTGCAGTTCCTTCACAAGCACGTTGAACGACTCCGGGATGCCCGGCTCGGGGAGGTTCTGTCCCTTCACGATCGCCTCGTAGACGCGGCTTCGTCCGTTCACGTCGTCCGACTTGACCGTCAGGATCTCCTGCAGCACGTTGGCCGCGCCGTAGGCCTCGAGCGCCCAGACTTCCATTTCGCCGAACCGCTGGCCGCCGAACTGCGCCTTGCCGGCCAGCGGCTGCTGCGTGACGAGTGAGTACGGCCCGATGCTGCGCGCGTGGATCTTGTCGTCCACGAGGTGCGACAGCTTGAGCATGTAGATCTCGCCGACCGTGATCGGGAACGCGAACGGCTCGCCGCTGCGTCCGTCGCGCAGGTGCATCTTCCCCGCCGTGGTCAGCCCCGCCAGCCGCATCAGCTCGTTCGTGGCGCCGTCGAGGTCGGCCTCGGACTTCGGGCCGAGCATTCCCGCGAGTGCCGGAAGCTCGAGTTCTCCGAGCAGCTCGACCGGCGTCCGGTCGGCCCGTTTCTCGAGCTGCTTCAGGGTGGCCTTCGCCTCGGCCCGCAGCGTTGCCGGCGCCGTCTCGTCCTCGGCCACCTTGGCGTGCAGGCCGACCTGGTTCTGCAGCTCGCGCACCTCCCGCTCCGCGATCTCGCGCGCCGACTGCGTCACGAAGTCGCGGATCCGGTGGAACAAGTCCTTCGTCTCGGCGGACATCGTGCGCCCGCCCAGGTCCGCGACGCGCGCGTCGTCGAGCAGGAGGACCCGGTCCTTGTGGCCATGGCCCGGCCGGACATCCTCGAGCACGCGCCGCACGTCGGCGTCCGCGATCTCGAGCGGCGAGCCCCGGAGCGTGAGCGTCTCACGCGCCCAGTTCAGCCCGGCCAGCTTCAGCAGCAGGCCGATCTCGCGCTCGTTGGAGCCGGAAAACGTCGGCGTCTTGGCGTAGAAGCCGAGGATCTTCGCGCACCATCCGAGGTGCGTCTCCAGGATCTGTCCCACGTTCATGCGGCTCGGCACGCCCAGCGGATTGAGCACGATGTCCACCGGCCGGCCGTTCGGCATGAACGGCATGTCCTCTTCCGGCACCACGCGGGCCACGATGCCCTTGTTGCCGTGGCGTCCGGCCATCTTGTCGCCCACCGAGACCTTGCGCTTCTCGGCCAGGTACACCTTCACCAGCTGGATCACGCCGGGCGGGAGCTCATCAGGCTGCAGGATGCGGTCGATCCGCTCCTCGGCCTTCTCCTCGATGCGCGCCTTCTCGTCGTTGGCGGCGTCGATGATCCCGCGGATGCGCTCGTTGGCCTTCTTGCTCTCCGCGCGGAACGTCTTCAGGTCGACCTGCGAGAAACGCAGGTCGGCCAGCACCTCGGCGGTCAACCTGGTGCCGACGGGCAGCGCTTCCTCCACCGTTCCCGCCTTGAGCGCCAGTGCCACGGTCTCGCCGGCCAGCATCTCGCGCAGGTCCTCGTCGCGCACCTCGTTGACGCGGATCTTCTCCTCGCCCTCGAGCCGGCGCACCTCGCCGATCCGCTCGCCGCGGTCCTTCTCGACGACCTGGTCCTCGACGCGCGAGAAGATCTTCACGTCGAGCACCACGCCTTCCATGCCCGGCGGCACCTTCAGCGACGAATCCTTCACGTCCTTCGCCTTCTCGCCGAAGATCGCCGTCAGCAGCTTCTCCTCGGGCGACAGCTCGGTCTCCCCCTTCGGCGTGATCTTGCCGACCAGGATGTCGCCCGGCTTCACGTGGGCGCCGATGCGCACGATGCCGCGCTCATCGAGGTCCACCAGCGACTCCTCGGCCACGTTCGGGATCTCGCGGGTGATCTCCTCCTGCCCGCGCTTGGTGTCGCGCACGTGCAGCTCCAGCTCCTGGATGTGGATCGACGAGTAGACGTCGTCCTTCACCAGGCGCTCCGAGAGCACGATGGCGTCCTCGAAGTTGTGCCCGTACCACGGCATGAACGCCACGGTCACGTTGGCGCCGAGGGCAAGCTGCCCCCCCTCGGTGCCGGCGCCATCGGCCAGCACGTCGCCCGCCTTGACCTTCTGGCCGAGCCGGACGATCGGGCGCTGGTTGATCGCGGTGTCCTGGTTGGTCCGCCAGTACTTCTTGATCTTGTAGCGGTCCTGCTGCGTGAGGCGGGCGAGGGGGCGGTCGTCCTCCTTCTTGCCGCGCTCGGCGGGACCGGCGTCAACGATGATCTCGTCGGCCGTCACCCGCGTCACCACGCCCGTCCGGCGCGAGATCACGCAGGACCCGGAGTCGCGCGCCACCTTCTCCTCGAGCCCGGTGCCCACCAGCGGCGTGCGGGGCTGCAGCAGCGGCACGGCCTGGCGCTGCATGTTCGAGCCCATCAGCGCGCGGTTCGCGTCGTCGTGCTCCAGGAACGGAATCAGCGCCGCCGCAATCGAGACCAGCTGCTCGGGCGCGACGTCCATGTAGTCGATGCGATCCGGCGGCAGCAGCGGGAAGTCACCGCGCTGCCGGCAGAGCACCAGGTCGTCCACGAAGCTCCCGTCCGAATTCAGCACGGCATTCGCCTGCGCGATGGTCGCATCCTCCTCGCGATTCGCATCCAGCCAGGCAATGTCGCTGGTGACCTTGCTGTTCCGGATCACGCGGTACGGCGTCTCCACGAAGCCCAGGTCGTTCACCCGCGCGTAGCAGGCGAGCGACGTGATGAGGCCGATGTTCGGGCCTTCCGGCGTCTCGATGGGGCACATCCGTCCGTACTGCGAGTAGTGCACGTCGCGGACCTCGAAGCCCGCCCGCTCGCGCGTGAGCCCGCCCGGCCCCAGCGCCGAGAGTCGCCGCTTGTGCGTCAGCTCGGCCAGCGGGTTGGTCTGGTCCATGAACTGCGACAGCTGCGACGAGCCGAAGAACGCCTGGATGACCGCCGAGACGGTACGGGCGTTCACGAGGTCGTCGAGCGAGATCTTTTCCGGATCGGTGTTGATCGACATGCGCTCCTTCACGAGGCGCGCCATGCGCGACAGGCCGACCGAGAACTGGTTGGCGATGAGCTCACCCACCGACCGGATGCGGCGGTTGCCGAGATGGTCGATGTCGTCGACGTGCCCCCGTCCCTCGTGCAGTTCCACGAGATAGCGGAGGATGGCGACGAAGTCGTCCTTGGTGAGCACCGTCATGCCGGGGTCGATGCTGAGCCCCAGCCGCTGGTTGATCTTGTAGCGTCCCACCCGGCCCAGGTCGTACCGCTTGGGCGAGAAGAACAGGCGCTCGAGCGCCTGGCGCGCCGTCTCCTTGTTGGGCGCGTCGCCGGGACGGAGCAGCGCGTAGATCGACCGCAACGCGTGCGTCTCCGCCGCCTCCGCCAGCAACTGGGCGGAGTTGAACTTCTTGCGCTCGGTGTCGGGCCAGTTGTTGGTATTCGTCGGGTCCTTCGCCAGCGTGTTCTTGATGAGCGTCGATTCGGCGCGTCCCGACGGCACGAAGACCTGCACCTTGAGGACCTCGGCCCGGCGGAGGCGCTTGATGAGCGTCTCCTTGAGCGCCTGTCCCGCCTCGGCCACGACCTCGCCGGTGTCGGGGACGACGACGTCGTGCGACAGCACGCGCGGCTGCGC
This sequence comes from uncultured Gemmatimonadaceae bacterium, assembly GCA_963761075.1. Lineage (GTDB taxonomy): Bacteria > Gemmatimonadota > Gemmatimonadetes > Gemmatimonadales > Gemmatimonadaceae > CAVXFN01. Next base: position 1,678,434 of record CAVXFN010000004.1, on the reverse strand, counting down.
CCGCTCGCCGCGCTCGATCGCGTCGACCTCGTCGCGCAGGTCCACCGTCATGTACGACGCGAACACCTTGATGGTCTTGACGCCGAGCCGGTTGAGGCGGTTCAGCACCTCCTCGGTCAGCTCGTCGCCCTCCCGTACGAGGAGGTCGGCCGCGGCACGCTCGGCGGCCAGCTTGGCCTTCTTCGTCTTCGCCTTCGGCGCCTCCGGATCGGCTTCCTCGCCCACCAGGGTGATGTCCTCGGCGATGACCGCCCCCAGCACCTCGCGCTGGTCGACGCGGCTCTCGCGCTTGCGCGTGAGGTCCAGGTCGCGCACCCCGAAGAAGAGGCGGAGGATGTCCGAGTTCGCGCTGTAGCCGAACGCACGCAGCAGCGCGGTCGCCGGGAACTTCTTCTTCTTGTCGATGTGGACGTAGATCACGTCGTGGATGTCCACGGTGAACTCGACCCACGAGCCCCGGAACGGGATGATGCGCGCCGAGATCAGGCGCTGCCCGTTCGGGTGGGTCGTCTCCTCGAAGACAACGCCCGGCGAGCGGTGCAGCTGGCTCACGATGACCCGCTCCGCCCCGTTGATCACGAAGGTGCCGAGGTCGGTGAGCAGCGGCAGTTCACCCAGATAGACTTCCTTCTGGATGATGTTGCGCGGCCGCTTCTGGCCGTTGACCTCCTCGTTGATCACGAGCTGCAGGGTCGCCTTGAGCGGCGCCGAGTAGGTCATGTCGCGCTCGATGCACTCCTCGACGGAGTACTTCGGCTCGCCGAGCGTGTAGCTCACGAACTCCATCGAGAAGTTCTCGTGGACGTCCGCGATCGGGAACAGCTCCTTGAACACGCGCTCGAGGCCGACGTCCTCCCGGTCGTGCGCGGCCGCATCTCGCTGCAGCAGCGCCTGGAAGGCCCGGGTCTGGATGTCGAGGAGATGCGGCATGTTCATCCCCTCGGTGAGCTTGGCGAACGTGATCTGCTTCATGGGATCAGACATGTTTCACCCGCATACAGGCGAAAAGCGCCGACTCCCCCCGTGCCGGCGCCATGTGCGCGCGGCCGGTGGAGCGGCGATCGGGAAACCAGCGGACGATTGTGGTGCGGTAGGAAACGGTCACGATGGCGTGGGCCGAAGTGAGGGAGGTCGAGAGGCGCCGGGCACCGGCGGACGATGCCGCGCGCCCGGCGCTCGTCGTCCGCCCTACTTCAGCTCCACGGTCGCGCCGACGCCTTCGAGCTTCGCCTTGACCTGATCGGCCTCGTCTTTCGAGACACCCGACTTGACCTCCTTCGGGGCGCCGTCGACGAGGTCCTTCGCTTCCTTCAGTCCCAGGCCGGTCAGCTCCCGCACGACCTTGATGACCTGGATCTTCTGCGCCCCGGCTTCCTTGAGCACGACGGCAAACTCCGTCTGCTCCTCGACGGCCGGCGCGGCGGCCGCGGCCGCAGGGGCCGCCGCTGCCGGCGCCGCCGCGATGGTCACGTTGAACTTCGACTTGAACGCCTCGATCAGCTCAGACAGTTCGAAGACCGACATGTTGCCGATGGCTTCGAGGATATCGTCCTTGCTCAGCGTCGCATTCGCCATTGTATGTGTCTCCCTGTGTCAGCCCAGGCGGTCCTGGGAAATGTGAATCCCGTTCATCCGGCGGTGATTCGTGACGGGGCCGGCGCATCGGTGCCGCCGGCGGTCCCGTCCCCGGACCGCCCCTACGTGCCTTCCTTCTGCAGCTTCAGGCTCTCGAGCACGCCCGAGAAATTCGTGAACAGCGCATTCATCGCACCCAGGAAGCCGGACATCGGCGCCTGGAACGTCGCTCCCAGTTGCGAGAGGAGCTGCTCCCGCGAGGCCATCGTCGCCAGCTGGCGCACCTGCGTCTCGTCGAGCACGATGCCGTCCATCAAGCCGCCCTTGACCGCCGGCCGGTGGTCGTTTTCGCGGGCGAACTCGGCAAGCAGCTTCGCCGCCGCCACCGCGTCGTTCGACAGGACGACCCCGGTCGGTCCGCTCAGCGGCGACCCGGTGAGGCCGCTCTCGTTCACTGCCCGCAGGGCGAGCGTATTCTTGATCACGACGTACTCGACGCCAGCGCGGCGCAGCCGCCGCCGCAGCTCCGTCATCCGCTTCACGTTGAGCCCGGTGAAGTCGGTGAAGTAGAGCGTGGTGGAGCGTCGGATCTTCGAACTCAGCTCGGAAACGAGCTGTTCCTTGTCAGTCCGTTTCATCGCTGTTTACCGGTACGGAGTGGTATCCACGCGGACGCCGGGCCCCATGGTGCTGGAGAGCGACACGTTGCGGACGTAGACGCCCTTGGCGGCCGACGGCTTGGCGCGGACGATCTGGTCCATGAACGCGCCGAAGTTCTGCTCCAGCGCCTCGAGCCCGAAGGACACCTTGCCGATGGCGGCATGGACGTTCCCCTGCTTGTCGACCCGGAACTCGATCTTGCCCGCCTTGGACTCCCTGACCGCGCGCGCCACGTCCATGGTGACCGTGCCGGCCTTCGGATTGGGCATCAGGCCGCGTGGACCGAGTATCCGACCGAGCTGGCCAACCTGTCCCATCTGGTCGGGCGTTGCGATCATCACGTCGAAGTCGGTCCAGCCGTCCTTGATCTTCTGCAGGAACTCGTTGCCCACGTGGTCGGCACCGGCCTCCTGTGCCTCCCGAGCCTTCTCGCCGACCGCGATGACGAGCACGCGAACCGACTTGCCGGTACCGGCAGGAAGGACGACGGTTCCACGCACGATCTGGTCGGCGTGGCGCGGGTCGACGCCAAGGCGCACCGCCACCTCGACGGTCTCGTCGAACTTGGCGAACGACGACTGCTTCACCATTTCGAGCGCCTGACGTGCCTGGTAGGTCGCCGCGATCTCGCGAGTGGCCGCGGCCCGCGTGTACTGCTTGCCGTGGACGCGCATCAGTCCGTCACCTCGACGCCCATCGAGCGCGCCGCACCGGCCACCATGGCCATCGCCGACTCGACGGTGTCGCAATTGAGGTCCGGCATCTTCACCTCGGCGATCTTGCGCACCTGGGCACGGGTCAGCGACCCGACCTTCACCCGGTTGGGCTGGCCGGATCCCTTCTCGAGGCCGAGCTCCTTCTTGATGAGGATTGCCGCAGGCGGCGTCTTGAGGATGAAGGTGAACGACTTGTCGGCGAAGATCGTGATCTCGACCGGGAGGATCAGCCCATCCTGGCTCTGCGTCCGCGAATTGAACTCCTTGCAGAACGCCATGATGTTGATCCCCTGGGGGCCGAGAGCCGTTCCCACCGGGGGGGCGGGATTCGCGCGTCCAGCGGGAATCTGGAGCTTGACGAATCCAATGACCTTTTTTGCCATGTGATCTCCTCTGCGTTCGATCGCGGCGAGGCAGAGCGAGGTACGGGATCGGGAGCGCGGGAGCGAACGAGACGACGAGGCCTGCACGGCCCGGGGGCCGCACCGCGTCGTCCTCTCACCTGGCGTCCCGCGGTCGATCCCGTGCCGTGCCGGCTGCCGGTCTCACCCGCGATCAGACTCCCACGCTGTTTCACGTCGTCGTGGTTGCCGACGGTGCGCTCCTCGCCGCTGAGCGGCCGCCCCGCGCAGGGGCCGTGACGAGTGCCGTATGGTGACTGTCGTGCTGCGCGCCCTGCGGGCGCTGCAGGACCCTCGAGTCAGCCCCGGTCTCCGTCCTGAACGTCTGTACCGCGTCGTCGCGCCGATCGCCCCAGTGCCGGGCGAACCGCCGGCGCGACGCTGTCAATACCCCTTCAGCTGCAGGTAATCGAGCTCGACACTCGTCGGCCGGCCGAAGAGGCTCACGCTCACGCGCACCTTCCCCTTGTCCGGCATCACTTCCTCGACCGTGCCATTGAACTCCGTGAACGGGCCCTCGGTGATCGTCACCGCCTGCCCGACCATGAACGGGATCTCTTCCTTGGGCTCCTCGGGCACCACTTCTTCGGCGATGCCGAGCAGCCGGTTGACCTCATCCTGACGCAGCGGCATCGGCTCCACGCCGAGTCCGCCGGTTCCATGCTGCACGAACTTGATCACGCCCTGGATGCTGTTGATGATGTGCGATGTTTCCTGGTTCCAGACCATTTCCACCAGCACGTAGCCGGGGTACAGCTTCCGTTCGGCGGTGACCTTCTTGCCGTTCTTCACCTCGACCACTTCCTGCGTCGGCACCAGCGCGCGACGAATCACGCGGTCGTCGGTCGCGTGCGGGTCCTGCTCGATGCGCCGCTCGATGAGCGACCGCACCTTGTTCTCATGACCCGCCGTCGTCTGGATGGCGTACCAGCGGTGCTCCACGCGGTCAGCCCCCGAAAAGCGAGGGAAGACCGCGAACGAAGATCGCCTGGAAGACCATGTCCATCGCCGCGATCACGAGACCGATGAACAGCGACAGCGCGATGACGCCGACCGACAGCTGCCGCACCTGCGGCCAGTCGGGCCACGTCACCTTCTTCATCTCCGCGATCACGTCGTTGTAGAACGTGACCAGCCGCCGCACCCGGCCCACCGGGACCACGTCGGTACTCACGGCTACCTGGTTTCCTTGTGCACGACGTGCTTGTCGCACCGCGGACAGTACTTCTTCCACTCGACCCGCTCCGGATGTACCCGGCGGTTCTTCGTGGTGAAGTAGTTGCGATTCTTGCAGTCGTTGCAGGCGAGGATGATCTTTTCTCTCGGCATGTCGCTTCAGCTGGAACTGGGATGACAGCACGCGCTCCGGCTGCCTCTTCGACCTCGTACCGCTTCCTTCCTCACAAGCTCGCGATCGGGATTGAACCGATGACCTCACCCTTACCAAGGGTGTGCTCTACCAACTGAGCTACGCGAGCGGACCCTTCCCGAAACCGGGCGCACCAGCCGGCACATCGCCGCGCTCCGTCGATCCGTCCGTTTGCTGCGTTCCCTGCTCCCATTGCACAGAGCGGGAGACGGGGCTCGAACCCGCGACATCGAGCTTGGAAGGCTCGCGCTCTACCAACTGAGCTACTCCCGCGATTCCGGCAACCCGGTCCTGCCCGACCGTGACCTCCCGCGACGCTGCCTGACGAGTACTACGACCCACACCCGCATGGTGGGGGAAGGATTCGAACCTTCGAAGGCGTGAGCCGGCAGATTTACAGTCTGCTCCCGTTGGCCGCTTGGGTACCCCACCGCATTCCACGCAACTCGCCGCCAGCCCCGCCGTCCACCGGCTCCCGTCGGCAGAGCTGACGGCGAGAGTCGAACTCGCAACCGCCTGATTACAAATCAGGTGCTCTGCCAGTTGAGCTACGTCAGCACCAAGCTGTGTTGCGCGAGCCAAGTACGTTAGCTACACGAGGAAGTGGTGTCAAGCGATTGGTAGCACACGGGATACACGAGAGTCGGCGAACCCGGCGCCGACCTCGATCCTCGGCTCCCACAGGCCGCCGTATCCCTGCACCTGCTTCACACGTACTTCTCGAGCACGACGCCGCCTGCCGCATCCTTCACCGCGAACCCCTTCGCCTCCACTTCCGCACGGATCCCGTCCGCTGCCTCGAAGTTGCGCTCCTGTCTCGCTTTCGCCCGCGCGACAAGGCGCTCCACGGCCCAGCGGATTCGCTCCCCTTCCGGCGGCGAAAGGTCCGGAACCGACGCCGGGTCCGGCGCGACGACCCCGCTCCGGATCGTGAACCGGAGGGCGCGCGGCTCCAGGTCCAGCACGCCGTTCATGACTGCGTAGGCTGCCCGGGCGCGCACCAACGCCTCGGCGTCCGTGCCCTCACGATCGAACTCAGCGTTGGCTCTCTGGATGAAGGAGAACAGCGCCGCCATCGCCTCGGGCGCGTTGAGGTCTTCGGCAAGCGCGGTCCGGAATCGCTCCTCGGCCGACTCGGCTGCCGCGGCGAGCTCGGCCGTCCCACCCGTCGCCTGACCCAGCCGGAAGGCAAATTCTCCGACCCGCGCCACCGCCTCCAGTGACGCTTCCAGAGCCGGGGCCGACAGGTTGATCTGCTTTCGGTAGTGCGTCGAGAACATGAAGTGGCGCACCGCCGCCGCCGACACGCCCTGCTCCCGCAGGTCGTTCACCGTGGCGACGTTCCCGATCCGCTTGGCCATCTTCGTGCCGTCAACGAGCAGGAACTCGCCGTGGCACCAGAAGCGGGAGAAGGGCTTGCCGGTGAACGCCTCCGACTGGGCGATCTCGTCGTCGTGATGGGGGAAGACCAGGTCGACGCCGCCGCAATGGATGTCGAGCGTCTCTCCGAGGTATTTCATCGCCATCGCCGAGCATTCGAGGTGCCACCCCGGCCGTCCGCGGCCGAAGGGGGCATCCCATGCGGCGCCGGTGGCCTCGTCCTCGGCCTTGGCTGACTTCCACAGCGCGAAGTCCTGCGCGTTCTCCTTGGAATAGTCGTCCTGCGAGACGCGCGCGCCCGACCGGATCGACCGGGTGTCGAGCCGCGACAGGCGGCCGTATCCCGGAAAACGGTCGATCGCGAAATACACCGACTGGTCGTCGGCGCGATACGCCACGCCGTTCTCGAGCAGCCGCTGTACCAGCGCGATCATCTCCGGGATGTGCTCGGTGGCCTTGGGATACCGCTCCGCATCCTCGATGCGGAGGTAGCGCCGGTCGGCGTGGAAGATCGCCGTCACCGGCTCGGTCACCTCGGTGATCGTCTTTCCCTGCTCCAGCGCCCGCTTGATGATCTTGTCGTCGACGTCGGTCAGGTTCATCACCTGCGTCACCCGCCATCCCTGGAGCCGCAGGGCTCGACGCAGCAGGTCCTCGAACAGGAACGTCCGGAAATTCCCGAGGTGCGCCGGGTTGTAGACCGTGGGCCCGCAGGTGTACATGCGCACCGTGGACCCGTCCGCCGGCGTGAACGGCTCGATGCGGCGCGTGAGCGTGTTGTAGAGCCGGAATTCGGGCTTCGTCATACGGTCCCGGCGCCCGCGCTCGCATGGTGCAGGACGTCGATCGGTTCACGGGGCGTGAGGACGCCGGCGTCCGGCGCCGGCACGCGCAGGATGAGCACACCGTCGCGCGCCACCCGCCGGAAGCTCTGCCCCTCGTAGACGCGGTGAATCAGGATGCGCCTCACGAGGACCATCACGACGGCCATGAGCGGAACCGCCACCACCACGCCGCCGACGCCGAACAGCCGGCCCACGACGAGCACGGCCATCATGCTCAGCACCGGCGGAAGCTCCACGCGACGGGACGTGATCAGCGGCAGGACGAAATTCCCCTCGATGAGGTGGATTACCACACCGAGCAGCACGACAAGGAGAAAATGTCCGCCCGGCCCGATCCCGGCGACGCCGTTCCCGCCGAGCACGAACAGCGCCGGCAGCAACGTGCCGATGAGCGTCCCGAAGACGGGGACGATGACCACGACGCCCACGAAGATGCCGAACGTGAGCCAGTACGGCACGCGCAACATGTAGAGCCCGGCGGCCGTCAGCGCTGCGAGGATGCTCATCGCCAGACCCTGCGCCACGATCCAGGCCCGCAGCGTGGTGCCGATGTCGCGGAGCGTGTCGCGCACCACGTCGCGGTGCACCGGCGGGAAGAGCGCGATGAGCCATTCCCGGTACAGCCCCGGGTACAGGGAGAGGTAGATCCCCATCACGAGGATCGCCACGAAGTTGATCACCTCGTGCCCGACGTTCACGACCGTGGGGAAGAGGCCGCCGACCGCACCCTCGAGCTGCTTCACCACCGCGTCGACGACTTCCCCGCGCGGACTGGCCACTTCCCCGAACGCCGGATACTTGAGCGCGAACGCCGCCAGCGCCTCCTGCCACCGCCGCACGTACTCCGGCAGGACGCCCACGAGCTGCTGCGTCTGCGTGACCACCGGCGGCACCAGCAGGCCGCCGAGCGTGCCCAGCGCCGCGAGGGTGATCACGATGGCCGCCGCGAAGGCGAGTCCGCGCGGCGCCCGCAGCCGTTCGACGAGAAAGTCGGTGAAGGATCCCAGGTACAGGGACACGAGCACCGCGATGAAGAGCAGCAGCAACAGGTCCGCGATCGCCCAGACCAGCCACAGGACGAGGACGGTCGTGACGGTCGCGGTCAGGATCGGCGCGACCCGGTACCGCGTCTCAGCGGCGCCGCTCAACCGGACTGCTTCTCGTCGTGGATTTCCTCGACATCGGCGTGCACGGTCTCCTCGTCGCGCGCCCCGGCGCCGAGCTGCTTCGGTTCCGCCGGTGCCGCGGCCGGCAGCAGGCCCATCTTCTGCTTGAGGGCCAGGAGCTGCATGTCGGCGGTGCCCGCCCCGGCGGTGCGCTGCAGTTGCTTGAAGTCGTGCTGCAGCCGGTCACCCGAAAACTCCTCGTCGATCTCCGAGCTCGCTTTGATCATGCGCTCGTTCTGCGCGATCTTCTCCTCCATCCGCGCGAACGCCTCGAAGGCCGACTTCTCGGACATCGCCGACATCGTGTCCGCGATGCGCTTCTGCGCCTGCGCGCGACGCTGGCGGGCGAGGAGCAGGTTCTTCTTGCGCTTCGCTTCCTCGATCTTGTCGTTGAGGTCGCGCAGCGACGCCTTCAGCTTCTCGGTCTCCGCCTGGTGGGACTGCCAGGTGGTCTCCATCTGCTGTCCGTGCGAGACGTGCTCCGACTGACGCACCAGCGCCTGCTTGGCCAGGTCATCGCGCCCCTCGCGCACCGCCAGCTCGGCCTTGGCCATCCAGTCCTGCGCTTGCGTGAATTCGGCGTCGGCCTGGTCGCGGAGGCGTTTTTCGTCGGCGATGGCGGCGGCGACCTGCTGCTTGGCCTTCACCAGCTGGTCCCGCATGTCAATGATGATCTGGTTCAGCATCTTCTCCGGATTTTCCGCGGAGGAGATCAGATCATTCAGGTTGGACTTGATGAGCGAGGCGAAGCGGTCGAAGATGCCCATGCTCAGCGCTCCTCGCGAAACGACGCGAGCTCCCGAAGATGCGTGGCGAGTGCCAGCGTCAGGCTCTCGTAGCTGGCCAGGAATTCCTCGAAGTCGAGGTGCTCGAGCTCGAGCGCCTCGGTCAGCACGATGGTGCCGCTCGAGATGCCGTACGAGCCGTGCACGAGGTCCGACGCGTTCAGCTCGAGGAGCCGGCGATTGAGTCCAGCGGAGCGCCCGTTGTCCGCCGGGGCGTCCATGACCTTGACGCGCAACATCAACACCGGCGGCGTCAGGTGTACGATCACGTCCACGTCGAGTGCGCCGCCCGGACGCACCGCCCAGAGTCCGGGCTCGATCACCCGATACGTCGCCCCTTCGGCGGCGAGCCGGTCGAGGAAGCCCTCGATGTCTTCACGCGAGACCATGGCAGTCCTGTGTCGAAAATGCTTGTCGTACCGTACGGACCGGGATCGGCCCGCGTTTCGTCATCCGGCGCCGTCGCCCGGTCCGGCGGTCTGGGCGTCTCAGGGACGTGAAATCGACCGGCGGCCGGCGGCTCGGGTCGTGGCGTGCATGAAGATAAGCCGAAGGTTTTTGGGACGATAGCTCGCCCGCGGGGCCGCCGGCTGTTACCGCGGGCTGCGCGAGCGCCGGCCGTTACCGCCGGCTGCGCGGGCGCCGGCTTCCGCGACCGTCACCGAGCACCCGGGCCACATACTGCCCCGTGTACGATGCCGCCACCGCGGCGACCGTCTCGGGCGCGCCTTCCGCCACGATGTCGCCCCCGCGGTCGCCCCCCTCGGGGCCCAGGTCGATGATCCAGTCGGCCGTCTTGATGACGTCGAGGTTGTGCTCGATCACCAGCACGGTGTTTCCCCGGTCCACCAGCCGGTGCAGCACCGTGAGGAGCAACCGGACGTCCTCGAAATGCAGGCCCGTGGTCGGCTCGTCCAGGATGTACAGCGTGCGACCGGTGTCCCGCTTGGAGAGCTCGCTCGCCAGCTTCACGCGCTGCGCCTCGCCCCCCGACAGCGTCGTGGCGCTCTGCCCGAGATGGACATACCCGAGCCCCACGTCGAACAGCGTCTGCAGTTTCTGCCGTACCCGTGGCTGGTTCTCGAAGAAGCCCAGGGCATCCTCGACGGTCAGCTCGAGGACATCCGCGATGCTGAGGCCGCGAAAGCGCACCTCCAGCGTCTCGCGGTTGTAGCGCTTCCCCTTGCAGACGTCGCACGGTACGTAGACGTCCGGCAGGAAGTGCATCTCGATCTTCACCAGGCCGTCGCCCTGGCACGCCTCGCACCGCCCTCCCTTCACGTTGAACGAGAACCGCCCCGGGCCGTACCCCCGGATCTTCGACTCCGGCATCTCGGCGAAGAGCTCGCGAATGGGCGTGAACAGCCCGGCGTAGGTCGCCGGATTGGAACGCGGGGTCCGGCCGATCGGGCTCTGGTCGATGTCGATGACCTTGTCGACGTGCTCCAGTCCGGTGATCCTGTCGTACGCCCCGGGGATCACGCGCGCGCGGTAGAAGCGACGCGCCAGCGCCCGGTGCAGGATGTCCTCCACCAGTGTCGACTTGCCCGACCCCGACACCCCGGTCACCGCGATGAACGTGCCTAACGGGAAGGTCACCGTGAGGTCCCGCAGGTTGTGCTCGCGCGCCCCGTGCACCCGGAGCACCCGCTGCGGGTCGGGGACACGGCGCGCCGTGGGCACCGCGATGCGCGCGGTCCCCGAGAGGTACTGCCCGGTCACCGAGGCGGGCGCGGCCTGCACCTCGGCCACGCTGCCCGAGGCGATCACCGCGCCGCCGTGCTTCCCCGCCCCCGGCCCCAGGTCGATGACGTGGTCGGCCGCGCGGATGGTCTCCTCGTCGTGCTCGACGACGATCACGGTGTTGCCAAGGTCGCGCAGCGCCTCGAGCGTCCCCAGCAGCCTGGCGTTGTCGCGCTGGTGCAGCCCGATCGACGGCTCGTCGAGGATGTACAGCACGCCCACCAGCCGCGAACCGATCTGCGTGGCCAGCCGGATCCGCTGCGCCTCACCGCCCGAGAGCGACTCCGCCGACCGCCCGAGCGTGAGGTAGTCGAGGCCGACGTCCACGAGGAACCGGAGCCGCTCGCGCACTTCCTTGAGGATCGGGCCGGCGATGCCGGCGTCGAGTCCGGGCACGCCGGCGCCGCGCAGCGGCACGGCCTCGAAGAACCGCAGCGACTCCTCGATGGAGAGTTCGGCGATCTCTCCCAGGTTGCGGCCGTGCACGGTGACCGCGAGCGACTCGCGCTTGAGCCGTCGCCCGCCGCACTCGGCGCACGGGCGCACCACCATGAACGCCTCCAGCTCGCTCCGCACCATGTCGGAATCCGACTCGGCGTACCGCCGCTGCACGGACGACAGGATGCCCTCCCAGTGCAGGGCCCCGGTCTCCGCCGAGCGCGTGCGCCTGCCGGTACCGCGACCGCGCCCCGGGCCGGCGGCCGGACGGCTCGCCTCGCTGCCGTCGCCGTGCAGCAGGATCTTCCGCGCCGCCACCGGCAGCTCTCCCCATGGCGCGTTCAGCTCGATTCCAAGCGCCTTCGCGAGGCCCGGCAGGATGACGCGGCGCAGGTATCCATCCGGCTCGCCCCACGGCAGGACGACACCCTCGAGGATCGAGATCCGCGGATCCCCGAGCAGCAGGTCCTCACTGACCTCGCGCCGCGTGCCGAGGCCACTGCACGAAGGACAGGCGCCGAACGGCGAGTTGAAGGAGAAGTAGCGCGGCTCCAGCTCCGGGATCGAGATGCCGCAGAACGCGCAGCCGTAGCGCTCGGAGAAGAGGCTCGAGGACGGCGGCGTACCGTCGTGTCGCACGACCTCCACCGTGCCGTCGGCGAGCCGGAGCGCAGTTTCGATGGAGTCGGTGATCCTCCCACGGTCGTCTCCCCGCACCGTCAGTCGGTCGACGACGATGGCCACGTCGTGATTGAGCTTCCGGTTGAGCTTTGGCGGGTCCGCGAGCTCCACGGTCTCGCCGTCGACGACGGCGCGCACAAATCCCTGGCGGCGGGCGCCCTCGAACAGGTCGCGGAACTCTCCCTTTCGCGAGCGCACCATCGGCGAGAGGATCTCGATGCGCGTCCCCGCGGGCCACTCGAGCACCACGTCGGTGATCTGCGCGGCGCTCTGCCGCTCCACGGCGCGGCCGCAGTTCGGGCAGTGCGGCACGCCCGCCCGCGCGAAGAGGAGACGGAGGTAGTCGTAGATCTCGGTGACGGTGCCGACGGTCGACCGCGGATTGTGGCCGGCCGACTTCTGCTCGATCGAGATCGCGGGCGAAAGCCCCTCGATGGAGTCGACGTCGGGCTTCTCCATGAGGCCCAGGAACTGCCGGGCATAGGCCGAGAGCGACTCGACGTACCGGCGCTGTCCCTCGGCGTAGATGGTATCGAACGCCAGCGAGGACTTTCCGGACCCGGAGAGGCCGGTGATGACCGTCAGCCTGTCACGGGGGATCTCGACGTCGATGTTCCTGAGGTTGTGCTCGCGCGCACCACGAATGACAAGGAATTCGCCGGACATAGCCTCGTAAAATCGGCGCCGGACGCCCCTCCTTCAAGGGAACCCCTGCGATGCGACCGCGGTGACGGAAGGCAGGTGACGGGGATTCCCGTTTGTCCCATCCGTGACGCGCCCGCATCTTGGTCTGTCCCGGTACCGGCAGGGGCGGCGCCGGACGGGACGGCTCGCAGCATCCGCCTCCACCGTTCGCGCGAACCGCAGACACGATGCCGCACACCGATGCCGTGGTCGTTCTCACCACCGTGGCGAACGCCGACGAGGCGTCGACCCTCGTCCGCGCACTCCTCGAGCGAAGGCTCGTCGCCTGCGGGACGCTGCTCCCGGGCGCCCGCTCCCTCTACCGATGGGAGGGTAAGCTCGCCGACGAGTCGGAGGTCGTGATCCTGCTCAAGACACGGTCGGCCGTGATCCATGCACTCGAACGGGCGTTCGAGGAGCTCCATCCGTACAAGGTGCCCGAGCTGCTGGCACTGCCGGCATCCTCGGGCCTCGAGAAGTACGTCGCCTGGATCAATAGCGAGACGTCCATGGCAATCGTCTAGCAGGCGTGCACCGCATCCCCTTCCGTCATCACCCGCCGCTCTTCCCGCCCAGCAGCAGGCGCGCCGCGGTGAGCGCGCGCGCCGCGTTGGCGACGACGGTTCTCGTGGCGTGGGGGGCCGGCATCGCGCTCTTCGTGCATCGCGAGCGCTCACGTTCGCCGATGGAACGGCTCGCGGAAGTTGCATTGCGCGTAGTGCCGGGCGTGAACTGGTACGAGGTCACCCGCGCCGGTCGCCCCGTCGGGTTTGCCTCGATCGGCGTCGACACCGTGCCCCGCGAGCTCGAGGTCACCGACTACATGGTCTGGGAGGACAGCCGGGAGCCGTCCCCCCGGCGCGCCAGCGCACAGACCGTGGTACGGCTCTCCCGCGGACTCGCGCTGCACGGCATCCGCGTGGTCCGGACGAGCGGCGCGGACTCGGCGCGCATCGACGCCACGGCGGAGTCCGATTCGATCATGCGCGTGCACTCCGGGACGGACGGCACCGCTGCGATGTGGGTGCGCCACGACATGCCGGCGTTCGTGCCGTCCATCGTGCCCATGGTGGCCACGTTGCGTGAGGCGCCGCGGGTGGGCGCGACGTCCGCGTTCCCGATCATCGATGTCGACAGCGGCGTGGCGCGACAGCTCGTGCTGCGCATCGCCGCCGAGTCCCTGTTCACCCTCGCGGACAGCGCGGCTTACGACGCCGCGAGCGCGCGCTGGCTGGCAGCGCACCGGGACACGGTTCGAGCCTGGCGGTTCACTGGTGAGGGGCGCGATTCCTCCTTCGACGCCTGGATCGACGCGCAGGGACAGGTCGTGGAATCGCGCGCGCCCGGCGGCCTGCGCCTGCGCCGTACCGCATACGAGCTCGCGTTCGAGAACTGGCGTCAGGAGTCGCCGGAGGGTGGTGTCACGGCACGTGCCGGGGGCGCGGTGGTGGCCTCGACGTGGCTGGCGGCAGGTGATGCGCCACCCCCCGCGCTGCTCGACACGCTGGAGCTGCGCATTCGCTCGGTGCCGGGGTCGGTGTTCACGACGATGTTCGGTCGGCGATATCGCGCTGGAAGCAGCCTCCTGCTGACGCGCCCGCGCGCCGAGCGCCTGCGCGCAGGGTACACGCTCCCCGGCAGCGACGCCTGGCGCAGGTCGTTGGGTCCCGTGCTCCGGGCCGGTCCCGGCATCGAATCCGACGCCCCCGCCATTGTCGCGCTGGCGCGGCGCCTTCGCGGAGACGAGACCGATCCCGGCAAGGTGACGAAGCGTCTCGTCGCGTGGATGCACGATTCGATTGGCCGGAGCACGACGTCCCGCGGTGGAGGCGCACTCGACGTCCTCACGCGGCGGCGAGGCGACAGCGACGACTTCGCGCGGCTCTTCGTGGCGCTGGCCCGCGCCAGCGGCATCCCGGCCAGGCCTGTCGCGGGACTGCTGCTCGCCGGCGGCCACTTCTATTACCACGCGTGGGCCGACGTCCTCCTGGGCGGGTACGTGCCGGTGGACCCGATGTTCGGCGAGCTTCCGGCTGGTGCCGGGCACGTGCGCTTCGGCGACGTCGGGCCCGACCTGCAGGTGGAGCTGATGCGCGTCCTGGCGAGGCTGGAGCTCGAGGTCGTGCGGAGCGTTCCCGATGAGTGACCCCGGTCGATCGCTCGCCGTCCGGGAGCCGGGGGACGTCGTTCACGCCGCAGACGGGAATCGGGGATGATCCAGCTCACGCAGCTGACCAAGCGCTACGGCGCCTTCACGGCGGTGGACGCGCTGGACCTGGAGGTACCACAGGGGGAGCTCTTCGGCTTCCTCGGACCCAACGGCGCGGGCAAGACGACGACCCTGCGCATGATCGCGGGCATCCTGCGCCCGACCGCCGGCTCGGTGCGCATCGGCGGCATCGACCTCGTGGCGCAGCCCAGCGAGGCGAAGGCACGGCTCGGCTTCATCCCCGACCGCCCGTTCATCTACGAGAAGCTGACCGGAATGGAGTTCCTGCGCTTCGTGGCCGGGCTGTACGAACAGTCCGGCCCGCCGGTGGAGCACCGCGCTCGCGAGCTGCTCGCGCTGTTCGACCTCGAGGACTGGCGCGACGAGCTGGTCGAGAGCTACAGCCACGGCATGCGGCAGAAGCTCATCATCTCCAGCGCGTTCGTGCACCGGCCCGACGTGATCGTGGTCGACGAGCCGATGGTCGGGCTCGACCCCAAGGCGGCGCGCACGCTCAAGGACCTGTTCCGCGAGTACACGCACCGCGGGCATACCATCATGATGTCGACCCACACGCTCGAGGTGGCGGAGGCGCTGTGCGATCGCATCGCCATCATCCAGCGCGGCCGCATCCGCGCCTGCGGCACGATGGACGAGTTGCGGCAGAGCGCGTCGCAGGGCGGCGAGGGCCTGGAGGAGATCTTCCTGCGCCTGACCGGTGAGCGCGCGGCGCGCAACCTCATCGAGGTGCTCGATGCCTGAGCTGGCACCGGCAGCCCTGCTCGGCGCGCGGATTCCCGCCACGCCGCGACGGGCCGGCCTGGCCGCGGTGCTGCGACCGAAGTGGCTCACGGCGCGCGCGCGCGCCGGCGGCGGGGAACGCGGTCGACTGGTGCGCGGGCTGGTGCTCGGCGCAATCGGGGCGGGGTTCTGGGCCATCGCGTTCGGGCTCCTGTACCGGGTGCTGCGCTACTTCGCCGGGGTCGAGGAGATCGGGGCCCTGCTGGCGGGGCGGCTGCTCGGCCTGTTGCTGATGAGCTTCGCCGCGATCCTGCTGCTGTCGAACGTGATCACCGCCCTGTCGAGCTTCTTCCTGGCGCGCGACCTCGACCTCCTGGTATCGTCGCCGGTGGACTGGCTGACCCTGTACGGGTCCCGGCTGCTGGAGACCGCGCTCCACTCGAGCTGGATGGTGGTGCTGCTCTCGCTCCCGATGCTGGCGGCCTACGGCGTGGCGTACCACGGGGGCATCACCTTCGTGGCGGCCGCGGTGGCCGGGTTCGTGCCCTTCCTCCTGATCCCGGCGGCGTTAGGCAGCGCGGTGACGCTGCTGCTGGTGAACGCGTTTCCGGCGCGGCGCACGCGCGACATCCTCAGCGTCATCGGCGTGCTGGCCGCCGCGGGCCTGGTGGTCCTCTTCCGGCTGCTCCGCCCCGAGCAGCTCGCCCGCCCCGAGGGCTTCCGCTCGCTGGTCGAGTTCATCAGCGTGCTCCGCGGCCCCACGTCGCCGCTCCTCCCCAGCGAGTGGCTGCAGCGCACGCTGATGGGCACCCTCACCGGGCGCTTCGACGCCCTGCCGCTGTACCTGCTGTGGACCACCGCCGCCGCCTTCGTCGTGCTCGGCGCGCTGCTGCACCGCAGGCTGTACGCCGTGGGATTCACCAAGGCGCAGGAGGGCGCCCAGCGGAGCGCCCGGTCTTCCGCCGCGGCACGCGCCGCGCGGGCGGTCCTCGCCCCGCTGGGGGTGCGGCGGTCGGAGCTCGTCCTGAAGGAGTTGCGCGTCTTCTTCCGCGACTCCACGCAGTGGTCGCAACTGATCCTCCTCGCCGTGCTCGTCGTCGTGTACGTCGTCAACATCAAGTTCCTCCCGCTGACCGGAGAGGGCATCACCTTCTTCATCGTGAACCTGATTCCCTTCCTCAACCTCGCCCTCTCCGGGTTCGTGCTCGCCTCGATCGCGGCGCGATTCCTCTTTCCCGGGGTCAGCCTCGAGGGACGCACCTGGTGGCTCCTCCGGTCGAGCGCGATGTCGATGCGGGACCTGCTCTGGGCGAAGTTCTGGGTGGGGACGCTGCCGCTCCTGGTCCTGGCACTCGCCATCATCGGTGTCACCGACACGCTGCTCCAGGTGACGCCGTTCATGTTCGCCGTGTCCATCGGCTCGATCACGCTGCTCACCTTTGCCATCGCCGGGCTGGCGGTGGGTTTCGGGACGCTCTATCCGCGCTTCGAGACCGAGAACGCCGCCCAGATCCCGACCTCCTTCGGCGGCCTCCTCTTCATGATGGCAGCGATTGCACTCATCGGCCTGGTGCTCGTGCTCGAGGCGAGACCGGTCTATGCGTACCTGTCGGCGCGCGCCGGGGGCGAGGAAGCCGCACCGGCGGAGATGGTGCTTGGCTTCGCGGCCGCGGCCGTGGTCTGCCTCGCCGCCACGTTCGTCCCGCTGGGCCTCGCGCGGCGTCGCCTCGAGGCCATCGAGCGCTGACGAGCCGCGGGTGGCGCTGCGCGCTCAGGTCGCGAGCGGCGTGCCGCAGCCGATGCAGAAGCGCGCCCCGATCTCGTCGACGGTGCGCCCGCACGACGGGCAGCGCGCGAGAAAGCGACCGCAGTGGGAGCAGTACCTGGCGTCGGGTTCCGGTCGCACACCGCACTCCGGGCACGCGACCGTCATGGTGCGGGCGCGCCGCACCAGCCACTCGGCGTGGTCCTCCGGGTCGGTGGGCGCGCCATCGACGAGCGTCGCCGGCGGTGCGGCCGGGCGATCGATGGACGTGCTCCTGGCAGCCGTGCCGCGCCCAGCGGGTGCGACGGGGCCTGGCTCGGGCGCGGGCGCCGGTCGCGCCGCCTGCGCCTCGGCCAGCCTGCGCTCTACCTGGGCGCGCAGCACATGATAGTCGGCCTCCGTCAGCTTCCCCATCTGGCGGTCCAGCTCGATCTCGCGCAGGGCGTCGTTCATGGCGCCCTCGGGTGCGGGTTCGAGGTCGAGTGCTGACCGTCGCGGTGTACGCGGCTGCGCCCCACCGCGGCGCAGCATCGGGAGGGCAAGCACGATAATCACGACGAGACCGATCGCGACGAGGACCAGGGCAGCGTTCATGATGGAGTGGCGCCGGGTTCCGGATTGGCGGCGCGTCCTCCGGCGGGAAATCGGAGGCCCGAAAGCGCCGCGATGGCCGTAATCAACACCAGCGCAGCGCCCGGAATCCAGAGCACCGTGAACGGCACGAAGGCCACCTTCACGACGGCGGCCTCGCCGGTCCCGACGGAGTCGAGCACCACGCGCAGGTCCTGCGCGATGCCGCGGCGAACGCCACGGACGGCGACCGGGCGGGTGAACGGCGTGCCGGTGGCGTCGTAATACTGCCGCTGCTCGGTGGTCAGGAGCGCCGGCGCCCGGCCTGGTGCCGTCACGTTGGTCGCCAGCGCCATGACGTCGTGCCCGTCGGCGTCGAAGCGCGAGATGCCCTGGCTCACGAAGCGCCACGTCCGGCCGAACGCGTCCGGCAGGTCGAGCGACTGCCCGGGCACGAGCGTGACTTCCGAACGCCGGCCGGCCACGTGCACGGCAAACGCCACCACGACGAGCGCCGCCCCGAGGTGGGCGAGGAGCGGGCGTCCCCGCATGGCGGGAACGCGGATGCGCCGGGCCGCCGCCCCGGCGCCGAGGAGCATGGTGCGAACGCGCGCATGGAGCAGGATGCCCGTCGCCAGCCACAGCCACGGTCCCGCGGCCGCGCCACCGGGAATCAGGGCATCGCCGGTCGTCAGGCCGATCGCGCCGCGCGCCGCCTGCTCCGCCAGCAGTTCCAGCGTCGCGCTGATCCAGGCGACCTGCAGGAGCGGCAGCGCCAGGGACTCGAACTCGTCAGGCGCGCCGCCGGCCCCGCGGCCCGCCGCGGCCGCACACAGCATCACGCCGATCGCGACCGCCGCCACCAGCGCGAGCAGCGGCGCGAGCGCGGCACCCGGG
The DNA here is from genome assembly GCA_963761075.1 of uncultured Gemmatimonadaceae bacterium. GTDB lineage: Bacteria > Gemmatimonadota > Gemmatimonadetes > Gemmatimonadales > Gemmatimonadaceae > CAVXFN01. The sequence continues at coordinate 1,659,809 of CAVXFN010000004.1, read as the reverse complement.
TGCACGAGGAACAGCGGCAGCTCCTGCGGCGGGACCGTGGAGACGGCGAACGGAGGCGCCACCAGGAGGCCCACCGCCAGCAGCACGGCCGTCGCGGTCGACAGCGCGGCGGCGAGGCGACGGGCGAATGGTGACTCCCCCGCCTGTCGCCCGGCCAGCGCCAGCGACGCCGCGATGGCGAGGGCAAGCGCGGCCGTCAGCAGGGCGCCACGCCCGCTCGACCAGAGGGCCGCAATGCGATAGCCGGCGCTGACGGGCACCGGCAACGATCCGGAGACGAGGGCGAGGGACGACCCACCGCGCAACACGGTCCCGGCCGCCGTGGCCCAGGCCAGCGCCAGCGCGGCGCCCGAAACGAACACCGGCCATTCGCTTCCGGGCGGCGCCGCGCGTCCGTCGCGCCAGCCCGCGCCGAGGATGCCGGCGCTCCACGCCGCCAGGAGCAGCGCGATCCAGACGGCGACCGACGCGACATGAATCACCCGCGTGTCAGCGTGCGTGGCGACGCAGCGCCTCGCTGCGCACTCGCGACATGATGCGCTCGAGGTCCGATTCCACGCGCGCCCTCTCCTCCGGCGTCCACGGGTCGACCTTGCCCTGCATGTCGCGCACCATCCCCAGCATGTCGTCGATCAGCATGCGGAGGAGGACGTTCCTGCGCTGCGGTCGGGTGGCTTCCGGATCCATGGCGATTCAATCGGCCCGCGATGGACGGACGCTACGCGCGGTAGAACGCGTCGATCGCCTTCTGGATCTGCGCGGGCGTGCGGCCCTGCTCGGTCATCCGGGCGACGGTCATCGCCTCGGCCATGCAGATGTCGCACATGGACGCGTGCTCGCTCTCGAAGCACTCCACCAGCCCGCGGTGCCCGAGGTTCTCCTTGCAGTGGCAGTAGCAGTAGATGTGCTCCATGATCGCGGCGTACTTCGCGGCGGCGGCGTAGGCGGCGCGCACGCGCGGATCGGCCCACGTGGCCGGGTCGACCACCCGGTTGGCGACGCTGGCATCGGCCTGCACGGCCGGCGGCGACGACATCGGCGCGCTGCGGGCGGCCGACGCGCCGGCGCCGGTCTCGGTGCCGCTGCACGCCGCCAGGGCGATTACGGCGACCCATCCGGCGACGTAGTGCTCGGTGCGCATCATGGAGACCTCGCTCGGCGTTCGCGGCGACCGCGGCGCGCCGTCGCACCGCGGTGGGACCGCGTCGTCCCTGAAGATAGCGCCGGGCACGCCGCCGCGGCGCTCCTCAGCCGTCGTCGCCCGCCCAGGACACGGCAGCCCGGACGGCCCGGCGCCATCCCGCGCACCATGCCTCGACGTCCGCGAGCGGGGCCGCCGGCTCGAACCTGTCGAAGCGGCGTGCAGCGAGGAAGGCATCGGGCGAGGGCCACACACCGCTGGCCACCCCCGCCAGCCCCGCCGCGCCTAACGCCGTGGTCTCGATCATGTCGGGGCGCTCCACCGGCACCCGCAGGACATCGGCCTGGAACTGCATCAGCCAGTCGTTCGCGGCTGCGCCGCCATCCACGCGGAGCCGCTCGATGGGGATTCCCGCACCGTCGCGCATGGCGTCGACCACGTCGCGGGTGCTGTAGGCCATCGCCTCCAGTGCGGCGCGGGCGAGGTGCGCCCGCGTCGTGCCGCGCGTCAGGCCCACCATCATGCCGCGCGCCCGCGGCTCCCAGTGCGGCGCGCCAAGACCCACCAGCGCCGGCACGAAGTAGACGCCGTCATTCGAGTCGAGCGAACGCGCCAGGGCCTGCGTCTCGCCGGCGCTGCCCACGACCTGCAGCCCGTCACGCAGCCACTGCACCGCGGCACCGGCAATGAAGATGGCTGCCTCCAGCACGTACGCCGGCCCGCCCGTCGCGTCGCAGCCGATCGTGACAAGCAACCCGTTGCTCGCGGCCGGCCGGGTCGCGCCGGCGTTGACGAGCAGGAACGCACCGGTGCCGTAGGTGTTCTTGCCCTCGCCGGGGTGCCAGCACCCCTGGCCGTAGAGCGCCGCCTGCTGGTCGCCGGCAACGCCCGCGATCGGGATCGCCCGGCCGAAGTGCGCGGTCACCGTCTCCCCGAACCCGCCGGCCGATGGCCGGACCTCGGGCAGGAGCTCCATCGGGATCCCGAACAGGTCGCACAGCTCGGGACTCCACGCACGATGGTCGATGTCGTACAGCATCGTCCGCGATGCGTTCGAGGGATCGGTGGCGTGCACGGCACCGCCGGTCAGGCACCAGATCAGCCAGGCGTCGACGGTGCCCGCCGCGAGTTCCCCGCGGCGCGCCCGCGCCGCGAGTGCGTCGTCGCGCAAGAGCCACTCGAGCTTGGTTGCGGAGAAGTACGGGTCCACCACCAGTCCAGTGCGCGCTGCGATACGGTCCGCCTGCGGGGACAGGTCCGCGCAGCGCGCCGACGTGCGTCGGTCCTGCCAGACGATCGCCCGGCCCACCGGCGCACCACTGGCGCGATCCCACACCACCACCGTCTCGCGCTGGTTCGTGATCCCGATGGCGTCGGGCACCACGCCGGCCGCCGCGATCGCGTCGCGCGCCGCCGCCATCGTGCGCGCGAAGATCTCGGTCGCGTCGTGCTCCACCCAGCCGGGACGCGGGTAGTGTTGCGAGATCTCCCGGTACCCTCGCCCCAGCACCGCGCCGTCACCGCCGAAGACGAGGCAGGTGGACCCGGTGGTGCCCTGATCGATGGCGAGGACGCTGGACATGGCGGGTTCCGGAGGCTGGTGAGAGGTGGCGATCGCCCGGATCAGCGGAAGTCGAACGGCGCCCGGAACAGCCCGCGGTCGGTGATGATGCCTGAGACGAGGGCCGCCGGCGTGACGTCGAAGGCAGGGTTCCACGCCGCCACCGCGTCCGGCGCCACCGGGTGGCCGAGAATCGAGGTCACTTCGGCGGGTGGCCGCTGCTCGATCTCGATCGCATCCCCGGTGGCAGTCGCCGGGTCGATCGTCGACGTGGGCGCGGCAACGTAGAACGGGATGCCATGGTGATGCGCGAGCACGGCCAGCGAGTACGTCCCGATCTTGTTGGCGACGTCGCCGTTGGCGGCGATGCGGTCGGCGCCGACGATGACGAGGTCGACGCCTCGGCGGCGCATGAGGCTCCCGGCCATGCCGTCGGTGAGCAGGGTGGTCGGGATGCCGGCGCGGGTGAGCTCCCACACGGTGAGCCGTGCGCCCTGCAGCAGCGGCCGTGTCTCGGTGGCGAAGACGCGCAGCGCCACGCCGCGATCGTGCGCCAGGTACATGGGCGCCAGCGCCGTGCCGATGCCGGCGGTGGCGAGCGCGCCGGCGTTGCAGTGCGTCAGGATGCGCGCCCCGTCAGCGAGCAGGGGGAGTCCCGCCTCGCCGATCGCCTGGCACATCGCCCGGTCCTCCTCGTAGATCGCGGTCGCCTCATCGCGCATCGCGGCAAGGCGGTCCGCCGGCGTGCCGGAGGTGGCGGCGGCGCGGGCCACCACCCGGTCGACGGCCCAGGCCAGGTTCACGGCGGTGGGGCGCGCGGCACGGATGCGCCCCGACACGTCCGCCAGGCGGCGCCCGAACTCGTCAGGCGCCACGGCGGCCACGTCGCCCAGCGCCGCCACCACGCCCATGGCACCGCAGACACCGATCGCCGGCGCGCCGCGAACCGAGAGCGTCGCGATCGCCTCGCAGACCTCGTCGGTGGTGCGTACGTCGCGCTCCACGAACTCGCGCGGCAGGCGGCGCTGGTCGATGATGCGGACCGCGCTCCCGTCGGGCGACCAGCGGACTGTCTCGATGACGTTCACGCGGGAAACCTACGTCCGGCGGACGCGACGGCGCGAGCGAGGGGACCCGGCGACGGCTAGATTTCCCGTCGCGGCGTCCGCGCCGATCCCAACACCCCGCGATCCATGTCCTTCGAATTCCTCACGGTGACGGTGCAGCAGCGCATCGCCACGCTCACCGTCAATCGCCCGGACAAGCTCAACGCCCTCAACGCCGCGCTGATCGACGAGCTCGGGCAGGCCATCGACGTCGTGCGCGGCGATGCCGACGTCGGCGGCATCATCGTGACGGGGGCCCAGCGCGCGTTCGTGGCCGGCGCCGACATTGGCGAACTGTCCACCCTCACCCCGGTGGCCGCGCAGGCGCTGGCTGTGCATGGACAGGACGTCTTCGCGCGCTTCGCGTCGTCGCCCAAGCCCGTCATCGCCGCCATCAATGGATTTGCCCTCGGCGGCGGCTGCGAGCTGGCCATGGCCTGCCATGTGCGCGTGGCATCCGACAGCGCCAGGTTCGGACAGCCCGAGGTGAAGCTCGGCCTCGTACCTGGGTACGGCGGCACGCAACGGCTGCCTCGTCTGGTCGGCCCGGGTAACGCCATGCGCCTCCTGCTGACCGGGGACATGATCGACGCCAACGAGGCCCATCGTTTGGGCCTGGTCGACCAGGTCGTCCCGGGCGCCGAGCTGATTCCCGCGGCCGAGGCCCTGCTGCAGCGCATGCTCGCCAACGCGCCGCTCGCGCTGACCCAGTGCATCGCGCTGGTGCAGCGCAGCGGCGACGTCCCGCTCGCGGCCGGGCTCGCGCTCGAGGCCTCGGCGTTCGGTGTCCTGGCGGGGACCGACGACCGCGCCGAGGGAACGGCCGCGTTCCTCGGCAAGCGCGCGCCGTCGTTCCGGGGCCGCTGAGCCCGACGGCGGTGCCGGCAGTGACGACCGGGGTGAATCCGATGGACGTGGCGACGGCTCCGGGAACGGACGCAGCGAGGCTGCGGCGCATCAGCACGCACGATTTCCGCAACCTGCGGGCGCTCGATGTCGCGCTGCCGGCGGCGGGTGCGGTGCTCGTGGGCGAGAACGGGCAGGGCAAGAGCAACCTCCTGGAGGCGATCTACTACGGCCATCTGTTCCGATCGATGCGCGGTGCGCGCGACGAGGAGCTGGTGCGCTTCGGTACTGCCGGTTTCCACGTCGCGCTGGAGACGTCGGGAGCGGCACACGATTCGGTCGGGGTGGGCTACGAGCGCGCCTCGCGGCGCAAGAAGGTGGTGCTCGACGGTGTCGCCTGCACGCGGCTGAGCGATGCGCTCGGGACCCTGCCGTGCGTGGCGTTCGCGCCCACCGACGTGCGGCTCGTCTCCGGCGGCCCGGCGCTGCGTCGCCATTACCTGGACCTGGTGCTGGCGTCGACGTCGCGACGCTACCTGGTCGCGCTGCAGCGCTACCGTCACGCCCTCCTGCAGCGGAACGCCGCCATCCGGCGCGGCGCGCGCAGCAGCGAGCTCGGGGCGCAGCTGCGCGCCTGGGAGCCGCCGCTGGCGGAGGCAGGGGCGGTGCTGCGCGCCGCGCGCCTGGCGTGGGTGGCCCGGGCCCGCGAGCACTATGCTTCGTTAGGCATCGCGCTGGGCGGCGGGGACGCGTTCGACCTGCGCTACCGCTCGGGGCTCGACGTCGCCGCCGACGCCGGGGAGGAGGCGATCCGGGAGGGGTTGCAGGAGGCGCTGTCCCGGCACCGTGCCCTCGACGCCCAGCGCGGCACCACCGGGGTGGGCCCGCACCGCGACGATCTCGACCTCCGGCACGGGGCGCACGCGGTGCGGCGCTACGGGTCGGCGGGGCAGCAGCGTCTGGCGGCCATCGCGCTGCGCCTGCTGGAGGGGTGGACGGTGCGCCAGGCCTCCGGGCGCGAGCCGGTGGTGCTGCTCGACGATCCCCTGGCGGAGCTCGACGGGCGCCGAGCGGCACTGGTGCTCGAGCAGCTGGTCGCGCGTGGCACCGGGCAGACGGTGCTGGCGGTACCCCGTCCCGACGACGTGCCGCCGGCGTTTGCCGGGCTGGCACGCTTCCGGGTCCGGGCGGGCGAGGTCACGCCCTGGCCGGGCGCCTGACGTCTGCCCATGCCTAACGACAAGCCGGGACCGGAGACGATCGCCGAGGCGATGCGCCGCTTCCTGTCGCAGCGCGGGTTCGCCGCGCGGGTCGAGCAGGCCACGGTGCTCGAGGCGTGGCCGGTGATCGTCGGACCGGCGGTGGCGGCGGTCACCGAGCCGCAGTCGGTGGCGGCCGACGGCACGCTCTTCGTCTCCGTGCGCAGCTCGGCGTGGATGGCCGAGCTGTCGATGATGGAGCGCGAGATCCTGTCCGCTATCCGCCGGACGCACGAGAGCGCGGGGATCGTCAGGATTCGCTGGCAGATCGCCCGCTAAGACTTTATCGAACAATCGCTTAGGACCAGCTTTCGAGGTTGATTCGGTCCCTCGGCGAGGTTATCTTTGGCCGTCGTGTTCGCGCCGCGTCTTCGCACTTTCTTCGGGAGGCGCCAGCTGGCTTCTTGCCCCCCTCGTCGCTCTCCATGGCCAAGTCCAACGACACGTCCGCGAACCACTACGACGCCAGCAACATCCAGGTCCTCAAGGGACTCGAGGCGGTCCGCAAGCGCCCCGGCATGTACGTCGGCTCGACCTCCACGCGCGGGCTCCATCACCTGGTCTACGAGGTGGTGGACAACTCGATCGACGAGGCGCTGGCAGGGTACTGCGATCGCATCGCGGTGACGATCGGGGCCGACAACTCGATCACCGTCGAGGACAACGGCCGCGGCATCCCGGTGGACGTGCACCCGACCGAGGGAATTCCCGGCGTCGAACTGGCCATGACCGTGCTGCACGCCGGCGGCAAGTTCGACAAGGACTCGTACAAGGTCTCGGGTGGGCTGCACGGCGTCGGCGTATCGGTGGTGAACGCGCTGTCGGAATCGCTCCGCGTCTGGGTGCGGCTCGATGGCAAGGAGTACTACATGGACTTCGAGCGCGGCCAGACGACGACCAAGCTGCGCGTCGACGGGAAGGTCGGGCCGAAGGAACGCGGGACCAAGGTCTGGTTCAAGCCGGACCCCCGGATCTTCACCGAACTGGTCTACGACTACTCCACCATCGCCTCACGACTGCGCGAGCTGTCGTTCCTGAACAAGGGCGTCGCCATCAGCCTCACCGACGAGCGCCAGACCCCCGCGCGCGTGGAGACGTTCCACGCCAAGGGCGGACTGCGCGAGATGGTGCAGTTCCTCAACGGCAACCGGAAACCGCTGCACAGCGAGGTCCTCTACCTCGACACCGAGAAGGACGACATCGGCATCGAGCTGGCGCTGCAGTACAACGACAGTTACAACGAGAACGTCTTCTCGTTCGTGAACAACATCAACACCCACGAGGGCGGCAGCCACCTCACCGGGCTGAAGGCGGCGCTCACGCGCACCATCAACAACCACGCCGCCAAGGGCAACTTCCTCAAGAAGGCCGACTTCACGCTGTCGGGCGACGACGTGCGCGAGGGGCTGACGGCCGTGCTCTCGGTGAAGATCCGCGAGCCGCAGTTCGAGGGGCAGACCAAGACCAAGCTCGGCAACTCCGAGGCCGAGAGCGCGGTCAAGACGGTCGTCAACGACTGGCTTGGCGCCTATCTCGACGAGCATCCGCGCACCGCCAACATCATCATCGAGAAGGCGGTCTCGGCGGCCCGCGCGCGCGAGGCGGCGCGCAAGGCGCGGGACCTCACGCGCAAGAAGTCCGCCCTCGACGTCGGCAACCTTCCCGGCAAGCTGGCCGACTGCTCGCTCGTCGACCCCGCCCTGTGCGAGCTCTACCTGGTGGAGGGTGATTCCGCCGGCGGGTCCGCCAAGCAGGGGCGCAACCGCGAGTTCCAGGCGATCCTCCCGCTGCGCGGCAAGATCATCAACGTGGAGAAGGCCCGCATCGACAAGGTCCTCTCCAACGAGGAGATCCGCACCATCATCACCGCCATCGGCACCGGGATCCGCGACGAGTTCCAGATCGAGAATGCGCGGTACCACAAGGTCATCATCATGACCGACGCCGACGTCGACGGCGCCCACATCCGCACGCTGCTGCTGACGTTCTTCTTCCGGCAGATGCAGCAGCTCATCGACGCCGGGTACGTGTACATTGCGCAGCCGCCGCTCTACCGCGTCGCCAAGGGGAAGCAGGAGTTCTACGCCTACGACGAGAAGGAGCGCGAGCTCTACATGGAGCGGCTGGGGAACGGCGATGGCCGCAGCTCGGTCTCGGTGCAGCGCTACAAGGGCCTCGGCGAGATGAACCCGCCTCAGCTCTGGTCCACCACGATGGATCCGGAACGGCGCACGCTGCTGCGCGTGAACATGGAAGACGCGATCATGGCCGACCAGATCTTCCAGACGCTGATGGGTGACGAGGTGGAACCGCGCCGCGCGTTCATCGAGGCCAACGCGAAGTTCGTGAGCAACCTCGACGTCTGAGGGTGGTGGGGCCCGGCGACGCGACGACGACGCCGGGCTGCCGCCTCGGTTGCTGAAGCGTCGCGCGCCTCAGGCTCCGGGCCGCTGCTCGAGGATCGCGCGCACGTCAGGGCGCTGCGGCCGGTACTCATCGGCGCGGGGACGCGCACCGGCGTCCAGGAGCGCCCGCACGCACCCGGCGTAGTCGCCGTCGGGGCTGGCGACGTGATCGCTGCCGAAGGTCGCCCACCCCAGCGGCGTGGACGAATGCTCGCGGTCGCGGATGGCGACGTCGGCGCCGGCCGCGAGCAGTGCGCGAGCCATCGTCGCGCGCCCCCGCAGAACGGCGTGGTGGAGCGCCGTGGCCCCGGAATCATCGGTGGCGTCGACAGGAAATCCGGCTGCGAGGAATGCCGTCACCGCCGGCTCCCGGCCACTCGCGGCGGCCTCGGGCAGCAGCAGGGGATCCTCAGGCTCGAGCATGCGCATCACCTCCGGGGAGGCGAGGCGTCGCGCAGCCGCGGAGTCACCCCGGCCGCACGCCGCGAGCAGTGCATCGCGCGGCGAGAGCGGTTGCACCTCCGCTCCCGCGCGCTCGAGGAGCGCGGCAACCTCGTCGAACCCGCCGCGGCGTGCGAGCAGCCACGACGTGTCGCCGTCGCCGCGACGCGCGCGTACCTCGGCACCGTGATCGAGGAGCAAGCTGATGATGGCAGGAGCCTGGCCGCGCCGCGCCGCCACGTGAAGCGCGGTCTCGCGCTCCCGGCCGCAGCGCACGTTCGGGTCGGCGCCGTGCGCCAGCAGCCAGACGACGCCCTGGCGCACACGCGACGCGCGTTCGACGTCCCAGTAGCGCAGCAGGAAGTACAGCGGCGTATTTCCCCAGTCGCCCGACGCGTTCAGGTCCGCGCCCGCCTCCAGCAGCAGCTCGAGCGCGTCCCGGTGAAAGTGCTCCGCGGCGTGGAAGACCGACTCGCCGTCGGTGGGGTTCGCGCCGGCATCGAGCAGGAGGCGCGCGATCGGTACCACGCTGCGCACGCCGGTCACCGCATACAACGCCGGCACGCCGTATCTCCCGTCACGGGTGTTGGGGTCGGCGCCGGCATCGAGCAGGAGGCGCGCCGTGGCCAGCAGGTCCGCGTCCCTCGCCGTGCTCTCGCCATGGAACGGTGAGTAGCAAAGACAGAGCAGCGGATCCGCCGCGGGATCGCCGACGCGCGCATGGACCTGCGCAGCGTCCGCAGCGAGGAGGCGGCGCACATCGTCCGCGCGCCCGAGCGCCGCGGCCACGTGGAGGCTCCCGGTCGCGATGCCTGGCCTGGCCTTCAGGATGCGCTTCGCCGCTGACGCATCCTGCTGCTGCACGGCGTCGAGGAAAGCCGCAACGGCGTCGTCGACCGCGCGTGTCGCCTGGACGTGCGCCCGCAGTCGGGTCCAGGTGGGAAAGCCGAACTCCCGGGCGATGACGCGTTGCGCCTCGCTGAGCCTGCGGAGCGGCTGCTCGCCCAGCACGGCGCGGGCGCGCCGGAGGGCGTCCGGCTCACCGAGACGATAGGCCTTCAGGAGCGCCTTCGCACCGTGTCGCAGATGGTCGAGGTGCGGGCGCGCGGGCAGGTCGCGTGACGGCACGGGAACCTCCTTTCGTGGATCGCCCGTCGTCCGCGTGGCCGGGCTGAAAGAAGGTCGAACTGGCTACCGCCGACCTGTACAGGTGGACTGGGTCCTTTCCGCGGACGGATGCGCCCTGGTGCGCTGCAGCAGCATACGCATCGGCGTGGCCGCGATCAACGGGGAACCGTCGTCAGCGCGCGGCCGCCGCGCCCGAAGGCCTTGGGTCCCGGGAGCATTCGGCCGCGGCTCGGCAGCGGCTCGGCCGCGGCTCGGCAGCGGCTCGGCAGCGGCTCGGCAGCGGCTCGGCACGCCGCCGCGACGCCGCGCATGCCACCCGCGCCGGCAGAACCCTATCGCTCGGACGCCCAGCGGATGAGCTGGCGCCCGTAGACGACGTGCGCGGCGATGATCAGGGCGAACGGCACCGACAGGCTGATCATCGTCACGAGCGATTCCGTGTGATCGATCCCGCCCTGCGGCGTGTAGCGCGTCCCCCACGCGAGGAAGGCGTACAGGGCCACGATGCCAAGCGCGACGGCCAAGGCGCCAAACCCGGCGAGACGGGCGAATTGTTTCAGGGACGAAGTCATGGGTGGGAGCGCGATCGGGTTGGGAGGAACGCGGGACCGCGGGAAGTTGCACCCGATTCGCGGCACGCCGCCACCCGCAACCGGCACCGGGGCGCGTGCCATCACCGCGGGGCGCCACGCTCCCCGACCCCGGCGACATGCGCAGCGCTCACCCGGTGGCGTCTTCGTACAGCTCGACGCCGGCCTCCGTGACCCGATGCGAAACCAGCGGCAGCGGGAGGTCGGCCTCTTCCTCGATGCGGATCGCGTCGCGCAACACCGCCTTCCCCTCCGCCACCCCCGCCGCGTCCCGGGCGAAGATCGTCGCCAGCGCCTCCCCCTGGCGCACGCAGTCGCCGGGGCGCGCGCCGATCACGAAGCCGACGCTGCGATCGATCGGGTCGTCGACGCGCTCGCGTCCGCCACCGAGCCGGATGACGCCGCGCCCGATTGCACGCGGCTCGACCGCCGCAATCACGCCCGGGCGCGGCGCGTAGTACAGCTCGCACTCGCGCGACTGCGGCAGGCGCGACGGGTCGTCGACGACCGACGGGTCGCCGCCCTGCGCCTCGATGATCCGGGCGAACTTCTCCGCCGCCCGTCCCGAGGACACGGCGACTTCCATCGAGCGGCGCGCCGCGTCGTGGCCCGCCGCCACGCCCCCCAGCACCAGCATTTCCGCGCCTAACGCGTATGTCACCGCCATCAGGTCGGGCGGGCCGTCGCCGCGCAGCGCCTGGATCGCCTCCTCGAGTTCCAGCGCGTTGCCGCAGGCGCGCCCGAGCGGACGGTCCATGGCCGTGACCAGCGCCACCATCGGTACGCCGTGGGCCCGACCCAGCGACGCCATCAGGCGCGCCAGCTCGAGGCCTCGATCGAGCTCCGGCAGGAAACTCCCGGAGCCGCGCTTGATGTCGGTCACCAGCCCGGTCAGTCCCTCGGCGAGTTTCTTGCTCATGATGCTGGCGGCGATCAGCGGCACGCTCTCGACCGTGGCCGTGGCGTCGCGCAGCGCGTACAGCCGGCGGTCCGCGGGCGCGATCTCGTCACTCTGTCCCACCAGCGCGCACCCGATGCGCTCGACCTGGGCGCGGATCTCCGCGAGGGGGAGCCGGGTCCGGAACCCTGCGATCGACTCCAGCTTGTCGAGCGTGCCGCCGGTGTGTCCCAGGCCCCGCCCCGACATCATCGGCACCGCGACGCCGAGCGACGCGACGAGCGGCGCGAGCACGAGCGAGACCTTGTCGCCGACCCCGCCGGTGGAGTGCTTGTCGATGCGCGGGATGTCCAGTCCCGGGAAGTCGAGACGCGCCCCGCTGTCGAGCATCGCCTCGGTCAGCGCGCTCGTCTCATCGCTGTCGAGGCCGCGAAGGAAGATCGCCATCAACAGCGCCGCCATCTGGTAGTCGGCGACGGTGCCACGCAGGTACGCGGTGATCAGGTCGCGCCATTCGGCCGGCTGCAGCCGGCCTCCGTCGCGCTTCCGTTCGATCAATCGGTAGGCGAGCATTCGTGGCGTTCAGGTGTATGCGAGCCCGGGCCGAGGCAATCGGCGCCGGCGCCCGCGACGCGGGAGCCGCCTTCGGCGACCGACACGAAGTTCCCCCTCCGGACGACTCATGGCCAGATGCCTCGCCGTCTTCGTCGCGATTGCGTTGCTCCCGGCGCCCGGGCGGGCACGGGCTCAGGGCGTCCCCGAGCTGATTGCGCGGGGCGACAGCGCGCACGCGGCGTTCGACCCGGTGACGGCCCTGCAGGACTATGAATCCGCGCTCGCGGTCGATTCCATGAACGCCGAGGCGCTGCGCAAGGCGTCCGCCAGCGCGGTCGACCTCGGGGAAGGCGCCTCCGACGCGGCGCGCCGCCGCGAGCTGTTCCGCACCGGGCTCACGTACGCCCGTCGCGCGGTGGCAATCGACTCCACCAGCGCCGAGGGACAGTTCGCCATCGCCCGCGCCCTCGGGCGCACGGCGCTGAGCGTGGGCGTGCGCGACCGCGTGCGCTACGCGGTGGAGATCCGGGAACACGCGCTGGCCGCTCTCAGGGTGGAACCCGACAACCCCGGTGCACTGCACGTGCTGGGCATGTGGAACGCGGAGGTGAAGCGCCTGAGCGGCTTCGAGCTTTTCTTCGCCCGGCGGTTCCTCGGCGGCAACGTGCTGGGAGAGGCGAGCTGGAAGGAAGCGATCGCGGACCTGGAGCGCGCGGCGGCGCTCGATCCCACGCGGCTGGTCCACCACCTCGACCTGGCCGGGGTGTACGCGGACACCGGCGAAAGGGACAAGGCGCGGGAGCAGTACCAGCTCGTCATCGACGCCACGACGCGCACCGACTACAACGATCCCCGCTACAAGCGGCAGGCACAGGACGCGCTCCGGAAGCTCCGTTGAGTGCGCCGCGTCCCGCAGCGTGTGTGACCGGGACGACGCGGCGGCGGCCGCGCACGCACTGATTGCGATGTGGGCGCGCGCACAGAATGACGCGGTGGCAATTCGCACCGTCCTGTGCATGGGGACGCGGATCATTGCGCGCCCCGGCTTCCCCTGTCCGCCAGAGTCGTCATGCACCGTCCGGGTACCGTGGTCACCGTGGAAGAACTGGACGTCGCTCCGGAGACAGACGTCCATCACCTTCGACTGCGCGTCGAGGAGCTGACGCGCGAGCGCGACCAGCTGCTCGCGGCGGTGGACATCCTCGACGAGATCTCGTCGTCGCTGCACTTCACCGACATCCTCCAGGGGATCGCGCGGCGCCTCGGCGAGCTGTTCGGCCTCGACCGCTGCTCGATCTACCTGGCCGGCGACGTCGCCGCGGAGGTGCGCCTGGTGGCCACCTACGAGGACCCGGCGTTGCGCAACCTCGTGGTGGACCTCGACCGCTATCCCGAGCTGCGCCGCGCATTCGACTCCGGCCAGACGGTCTTCATCGCCGACGCCGCAACCGAGCCGATGCTGGCCTCGGTGCGCTCCACGCTCGACGACCGCTCGGTGCGCTCCGTAGTCGTGGTGCCGGTGCGCTGGCGGACCAACGTCATCGGCGCCGTCTTCCTGCGCACCGAGCGTGGGGCCACGCCGTTCACCGAGGCCGACATCCGGTTCTGCGAGATGATCGCGTCGCTGACCGCGAAGGCCCTGCGCAACGCCCACCGCTTCGAGACCGTGCGGCGATCGAGTGCCGACGCCGTCGAGCGGGAGCGCCAGGCGGCCCTCGAGCGGATCGCCCTGATCGCGTTCCTGCGGCGCCTGCTCGAGCGCTACGCCACGAGCGCCGAGCACGTCTGGGCGGAGACGCTGCTGGCACGCGCGAGCGACGAGGAACTCGACCGGCTGACGTCCGTCGCCATGCAGGTCATCAGCGAAGAGGCGCGCGGCTGAACCGCCCCGCGCGCGCCGCACTCTGGCGCGCCACCGCACCGGCCGGACACGCCGGTACGCGCCGCCTCCCCGTTTTCCGGCACCTCCCCACTTGAACGCGCATCGGCGCCCGTGCAGGATGCAGCGCGGGCGCGCTGGGCGCCCATCGTTCCCCGTCACCGGCACGAGGCCCCACGATGCTGATCTCGAAGGCGATGAACACCGCGATGAACGAGCAGGTCGGCAATGAACTCGCGGCCTCCAACCAGTATGTCGCCATCGCCGTGTACTTCGACGGGGAAGGCCTCCCGGTGCTGGCCCGGCACTTCTACGCGCAGGCAGCCGAGGAACGCGACCACGCGCTGCGGTTTGTCCGCTATCTCGTCGAGGCCGACGCCCAGGTGCGGATTCCCGCGATCCCGGCGCCGACGACCACCTACCGCTCCGCCGAGGGCGCGGTGAAGCTCTCCCTGGAGTCGGAGCTGCGGGTCACCAGGCAGATCAACGCGCTCGTCGACAGGGCGATCAAGGAACGCGACCACCTCAGCCGCAACATGCTGGAGTGGTTCGTGAGCGAGCAGCGCGAGGAAGTGACGACCATGGACACGCTGCTGCGGATGGTCCGGCGCGCCGGCGAGGGCGGCCTGTTCTTCGTCGAGAACTTCCTCCTCCAGGGCGGCCTGGCGCCGGCCGGGCCGGACGGAGGCGGCAAGCCGGCGTAGTCCGCGGACAGGCGACCCCGGTCACGCACCGCGGCGGCAGGGAGGGATCGCCGCGCCGCGCCCTTCCCCATTCGCACCTCCCGTCGCCATGCTCACACCATGTCAGCCACGAACCCGCCCGCACCGCGCGCGCGCGAGCTGCGAGATGCGCTGAGCCGGGCCTCGTACGAGTACTACGTTCTCGACCGCCCGACGATGTCGGACGCGGAGTACGACAGGCTGTTGCGCGAGCTGCAGGACCTCGAGCAGCAGTACCCCGAGCTGCAGACGCCCGACTCACCCACGCTGCGCGTGGGCGCCGAGCCGCAGAGCACGCTCCCGAAGGTGACGCACGGCGCGCCGATGCTGTCGCTCGGCAATGCATTCACCGACGACGAGCTGCGCGAGTGGGAGGAGCGGCTGGTGCGCCTGGCCGGCGAGGACGTCCGGCGTGCCGGCTACTCCGCGGAACTGAAGATCGACGGCGCGGCGGTGAGCCTGACGTACGAGCAGGGCGTGCTGGTGTGCGGCGCGACGCGCGGCAACGGCACCGTGGGTGAGGACGTGACGCCCAACCTGCGCACGGTGCGCGACGTTCCCCTGCGCCTCCGGGACGAGGCGCCGCCGGCGCGGGTGGAGATCCGCGGCGAGATCTACTACCCGTTCGACCGCTTCGAGCGGATGAACGAGGCGCTGGTGCGTCGCGGCGAGCGCGTCTTCGCCAACCCGCGCAACGCGGCGTCGGGCTCGCTGCGGCTGCTCGACTCGGCGGTCACGGCGACGCGCCCGCTGCGCTTCTTCGGCTACGCGATCGCGAGCCCGGACGGCGACCCGGTGTCGCAGCGCACCCAGACGGAGGTGCTGCAGCAGCTGGCGACGTGGGGCGTGCCGGTGGCGCCGCATCACCGCCGCTGCGACGACCTCGACGAGGTCATCGCGTGGGCGCACCGCGTGGAGCAGGAGTTCCGGCCGGCGCTGAACTTCGCGATCGACGGCGGCGTCATCAAGGTCGACATGCTGCGGCTGCAGCAGGACCTCGGCGTGGTGGGCGGACGCGAGCCGCGCTGGGCGATCGCGCGGAAGTTCGCTCCCGACATCGCCGAGACGACGCTGCTCGACATCCGCGTGAACGTGGGCCGGACCGGGGCCCTCAACCCGTACGCGGTGCTGGAACCGGTCGAGATCGGGGGCACCACGGTGACCTACGCCACCCTGCATAACGAGGACCTGATCCGCGCGAAGGACCTCCGCATCGGCGACGTGGTACAGGTCAAGCGCGCGGGCGAGGTCATACCGCAGGTCATCGGCCCGGTGCCGGAACGACGCACCGGGACCGAGCGCGCCTGGACGATGCCGGCGCGGTGTCCCGCCTGCGACACCCCCGTGGTGCGCGACGACGAGGCGGTGGCGCACTATTGCCCGAACGTGCGGTGCCCGGGCCGGCGGCTCGAAGGCCTGGTGCACTTCGCCTCGCGCGGGGCGATGGACATCCGCGGCCTGGCGGAGGCGCGGGTCGCGCAGCTCGTGGAGGCCGGCCTGGTGGACGACGTTGCCGACGTGTACACCCTGACGGCGGAGCAGCTGCAGGGGCTGGAGGGATTCGCCGAGAAGAGCGCCCAGGCGCTCGTCGACGCCATCTCGGCGTCGAAGCAGCAACCGCTCTCGCGGCTCCTCTTCGGGCTGGGCATCCGCCACGTAGGCGCCACCGTCGCCGAGCTGCTCGCGCGCCGTTTCGGCGCCCTGGACGCCCTGATGGCGGCCGGGGAGGAGGAGGTGGCGGCGGTGCACGGCATCGGCGAGGTCATCGCCCGTTCGGTCCAGGACTACTTTTCCCGTCCGGAGACGCGTGCGCTGGTGGAGCGACTGCGCGTGATGGGCGTCACCCTCGCGGAGCCGGAGCCGGTGGTTGCCGGCGGTGCCCTGCAGGGCCAGACGGTCGTCATTACCGGGACGCTCCGAACGCTCAGCCGGCAGCGAGCCACCGAGCTCATCGAACAGCTCGGTGGACGCGTCACCGACAGCGTCTCGCGCCGCACGTCGTTCGTGGTGGCGGGGGACGACCCGGGGAGTAAACTCGAGAAGGCCCGGGGGCTCGGGATCACGGTGATCGACGAAGCCGGGCTGCTGCAACGTGTCGGAGCATAACGCGAACCGCGCCATGACCGAGTCGATCGACCTGTCCGAGAAGCAGATGCTGGCGCTCACGCGCGCCTCGCTGATGTCCCTGCGCGCCGCGCTGCTGCGCGGCGGCGAACCGTACGCCGCGGTGGCGCTGCAGGAAGCGGGGTACGCCGGGGGCGACGCCCTGAACGCCGCCTTCCGCCGCTGGCTCGCGGCGCGCACCGACCTCGCCGCCGAGGATCTCGACGTGGAGTCGTTCGAGCACCGCCTCACGGAGTTCTTCCGCGAGACCGGCTGGGGCACACTGCATATCGGCACCATCGACGACGTGGTGGCCACGCTCGACTCCCCCGACTGGGGCGAGTCGCACCCGGGCGACGGCACCGAGCATCCCGCCTGCCACATCACGACCGGGGTCTTCGCCGACCTGTTCGGCCGCCTCGCCGGGGCGCCGGTCGCGGTCCTCGAGGTCGAGTGCCGCTCTGCGGGTCACTCGCGCTGCCGCTTCCTCGTCGGAAGCCCGGCGGTCATGGATGCCGTGTATGAGGCGATGGGACGCGGCGCCGGCTACGAGTCGGCCGTCCGCTCCGCGGCCTAACGGCGCCGGCGGGTCGGCTCAGTCCGCCCCGCTGTACTTCGGGTTCGGCACCAGCTCGCCTCCCATCAGGATCTCGCGGTCCCACGGGAGCACGATCGTGCTCTCGGTGGCGAGCGCGTGGAAGTCGGGCTCGTACGACCCGGTGCGGAACGACACCGCGGTGCGCACCTCCATCGCCCCCGCGTTGACGATCGCAGCCACGGCCAGGCGCAGCGTGGCACCGCTGTCGCAGGTCTCGTCGACGATGAGGACCCGCCGGCCGCGCACCTCCTGCGGTGCGGCCCCGAGGACTGCCGGCGTCTGCCGGACGTGGTCCCGGTCCTCGCGACGGCTCACGAGGATCGACCGGAAGTCACGGTCGAGGATCGCCGCGACCACCGCCCCGGGAATCACCCCGGCCGTCGCGATGCCCACCACGATCTCCGGCTCATACTCGCGCGCGACCTTCAGCGCGAGGGCGCGCGAGAGCTCGCCGAAGAGCGGCCATTCGACCTGGAACACTCCCTTTGAGGGATCGACCTGGTAGCGGCGCGGTGACATGGGGGCGTGGCAAGGCCGGACGGGACCGGCGTGGGGGCGTCCGGGCTAACCTAGCGGAGTGGCGCAGGCCACGCGAGCGATGTGTGCCGCGTTGCCCGGCGCAGGAGACGCCGGGCGTTGCTCCGCGTGTACGCGGAGGATAGCTTTGCCAGCGATGCGGGTGTGGCCTGCCGGCTCGCCCGTCTGCCGCCCCGTTTCCGCTTGCGGCCCTCGCATCTCAGCCGACTCCGAACGCATGTCCTGGTGGAGCCGCCTGCTCGGCGGCAGGTCCGACAGCGAACTCAAGCCGCAGCGCATCGACTATCTCAACGAGGCGCTGACGCTGGAGCGTCATGGCGATTTTGACGCCGCGCTGACCTCCTACCGCCTCGCCCTGCGGGAGAAACCGGACGACGCACGGGTCCTGCAGAACATGGCCATCGCCTACACCCGGCTCGAACGCCAGGACGAGGCGATCCGGTGCTACCGGCGCGCCCTCGAGGTCGAACCCGGCCTCTCCGGTGCCCACTACGGACTCGCCTTCCTTCTCCTCCGCCGGGGGGAACGCGAGCCGGCCGAAACGCACCTCGACGCCTTTCTCGCCTCCGCACCCTCCGAGCCTGGCACCGACCGCTGGATCGCCCACGCCCGGGAAACCCTGAGCGAGCTGCGGGCGCCACACCCGGCGGGAGAATCCGGAGAGTCGCCGCCGGCCGAGCCATAACGTGGGGCGCGTGCTCGCGGTCGTCAGCCAGAAGGGCGGCGTCGGAAAGACGACCACCTCGGTGAATCTCGCCGCCGCCTTCGCGCGCCGCGGACTCAAGACGCTCCTCGTCGACGTCGACCCGCAGGGTGCGGTCCGCTACGGCGCCGGGCTTCGCCGCGGTCACGCCCCCTACGGATTCGCCGACTATCTCGCCGGGACGCGCTCGTTGCGCGAGGTGCTGCTGCCGACCTCCTTGCCGTGGCTGCGCGTGATCCTCGCCGGAAGCGTTACCAACGAGGCGGATCACACACGGTACCTCACGCTTGTCTCCCGCACCGACGTCGTGCACGAACTGCTCGCCACCGCCCGCGAGCGTTGCGACATCGCCATCGTGGACACGCCGCCGGGGCTCGGACCCGTCGTCCAGCGCGTGCTGCAGAACAGCCAGCACGTCCTCGTGCCGCTGCAGTGCGAGCCGCTCGCCCTGCAGACAACCCCGCAGATCCTCCGGGGTATCCAGGAAATCGTCTCCTCCAACGAGGACCTGACGCTCGAGGGCATCCTGCTCACGATGTACGAGGCCGGCAACCCGTCGTCGGAGCGCATCGTGCAGTATGTGCGTTCCCACCTTCCGCAGAACGTCGTGTTCGACACCGTGATCCCGCGGACCTTCGCGGCGGTCGACGCCTTTGCCGCCGGGCAGCCGGTGGTGCTGCGCACGCCGTCCGACGCCGCGTCGCAGGCCTACGTGAACCTCGCCACGCTGCTCGCCGAGCGATTCCAGTGAGGCGTCGCGTCCGACCGGTGTGGGCGGCGCCACTCGTGCTCGTCGCGGCGTGCGTGCAGCTCTCCTCCGATCCGACGGAAGTCGTCGGCATCACGTTCGACGTGCTGCCGTGGCCGTCGGTCGTCGCCGGTGATACGCTGCGCGACGCCACCGGCACCGCCGCGCCGCTGACGGCGCGGTTCTTCGACGGCGCCGGCGACGTGGTCAGCGACGTGCCGACGGACTTCATTTCCCGTGATGCCACCGTCTCGATCACCGACACGCACTACGTCATCGGCGGCACCGAGAGCACGGGATCGGCGCGACTCGTCGCCACCGGCGCCGGCCTGCAGAGCGTCGAGCAGAAGGTCGAGGTCGTACCGCAACCGGACTCCGTGGAACTGTCCGGGAGCATCACCCCGCTGGACTGGTCGGTGATCGACACGCCGGCGGCGAACACGTCGGCCGCCCTCCAGGTGAAGGTGCTTCACGATGACGCCACCAACGGCGCCACCGCGGTGCGCTCGTGGATCGTGACCTGGCACCTGGAGTACCGCGACCAGGTGGTCGCTCCGGCCGACACGTCGGAGGTCTTCCTGGTGACGGATGCCGGCGTGAAGTCATCGGCGGACACCAGCGACACCCAGGGTCTCGTCTCTCGTCGCGTGCGCGTGAAGGTCTCGGCGGGAAATACCCCGGCGGACTCGGTGGTCGTCGTGGCCGAGGCGGCGTATGCCGGCACCCCCCTCCGGGGATCGCCGCTGCGACTGGTGCTTCCGCTCCGGCCGAAGGCAGCCGCAGATTCGGTGGTCTCCGCCCGCGTGAGGTAGGCCCCATGTTCGCCAAGGGCGATGGCGCGCGTCCCGCACCAGGCACGCTCAACGCCATCTTCTTCGACGCCATCCGGTCGCAGGACAAGCCGGACGCGATCCTGCATCGCGTCGACGGGCGCTGGGTGCCCCTCTCCCATCGCGACATCCTGGAGCGGGTACGCCGGATCGCGCTGGGCCTGCGCACCCTCGACGTCCGTCCGGGCGACCGCGTCGTCCTCTTCAGCGAGAACCGACCGGAGTGGGCGCTCGTCGACTGGGCCTGCCTCGCATCCGGTGTCGTGGACGTCCCGCTCTACGCAACGCTGCCGGCGGAGCAGCTCCCGTACCTGGTCAACGACAGCGGTGCCGTGGTGGTCTTCACCTCGTCGCCTGAGCAGGCGGAGAAGGTCGCGTCCATCCGGGCGCAGGCGCCGGCCCTGCGGCGGGTGGTCGTCTTCGACGACGCCGCGCGCGCGGCCGCGGACATGACACTCGCCGAGCTCGAGTCGGCGGGCGCAGCGCTCGACGACGCCGCCGCCCGCGAGCGCTTCGAGCGCGAGGCGCTCACGGTGCAGCCCGACGACCTGGCGACAATCATTTATACGTCCGGCACCACCGGCCCGCCCAAGGGCGTGATGCTGTCGCACGACAACGTGCACTCCAACGTGATGGCCACCCGGAGCATCCTGCAGGTGGATCACGACATCGGGCTCTCGTTCCTGCCGCTCAGCCACATCTTCCAGCGCATGGGCGACTACTGGTTCTTCAACACCGGAACCACGATCGCCTACGTGAGCTCGTTCGACCTGGTGCCGCTGGCGCTGCAGGAGGTGCGCCCGACGATCACCCTGTCGACGCCGAGGGTCTACGAGAAGTTCTACGCGCGGGTGCTCGAGAATGCGCTCTCCGGCGGGGCCGTGCGCAAGCGCATCTTCTTCTGGGCACGCGCGGTTGGCGACCGCTGGGCCACCGCGACGCTGGCGGGACGCGCGCCGTCGGCGTGGACCGCGCTCCGCTACGCCATCGCGCAACGCCTCGTCTTCGCCAGGCTGCGCCAGCGGATGGGCGGGCGGCTCCGCTTCTTCGTCTCCGGCGGGGCGCCGCTGGCCGCCGAAATCGCGCGCTTCTTCTACTCGGCGGGACTGCCCATCTACGAGGGATACGGCCTGACCGAGACGTCGCCGGTGCTCACCGCGAACTACCCGGGACACCTGCGCATCGGCACCGTCGGACGGCTCATCGCCGGGGTGGAGCTGCAGATCGCTCCCGACGGCGAGATCCTCGCGCGCGGTCCCGGCGTCATGCAGGGCTACTGGAACAAGCCGGATGCGACCCGCGAGGCCATCGACGACGAGGGATGGTTCCATACCGGCGACATCGGGGTCATCGACGACGGCTACCTCCGCATCACCGACCGCAAGAAGGACCTGATCGTCACCGCCGGGGGAAAGAAGATCGCGCCGCAGCCGATCGAGAACCTGGTGAAGGCGAACAAGTACGTCAGCCAGGCGGTCGTGATCGGCGACCGGCGCAAGTACGCGGTCATGCTGGTGGTGCCGAACTTCGACCAGCTCGAGAAGTGGGCCAAGCGGCGCAACATCATGTGGACCGACAGGTCGCAGCTGCTGGCCATGCCCACGATCAACGCCAAGATGGACAAGGAAGTGCGGTCCCTCCTGGGCGGCCTGGCCAGCTTCGAGACCCCGAAGAAGATCGCCCTGCTGGAGGACGACTTCACGGTGGAGCGTGGCGAGCTGACGCCGACACTCAAGGTCAAGCGCCGGGTGATCGAGCAGAACTACAAGGCGCTCATCGACCGCCTGTACCACAGCGACGAGCCGGCCGCCCCGGACGCCAGGACCTAACGATCAGCGCCGGGCGGCGCGATGCCGGGGCGCCGCCGCAGGGCCACCGGCGGCGAGGCGGGGGCGACGCGCTCCGCGACCCACTCGCGCGCGTCGCGCGCCAGCTCCCGCACGCCCGACGGCAGCGGCGTCCCCGCCGGCGCCACCAGGCGCCCGCCGGGACGCAGCGCCCGGACGAATCCCTCCAGGCGGCGTTCGGAGGCGGTGGCCGCATCCACGGCGACCCCGCGGACGTTCCCGGCCGCGAGCGGTATCCGCTCGCCGACCACCAGCATCCCGTCACCGGCGACAGGCGCCTCCGGGTTCACGACAAGGCAGCGCACCGCCGCCATCGCGCCGAGGGCGGCGGCCTCCCGGGCATGCGCACCGGCAAGCACCACCACGCCGCCGTCGTCGCGCAGGTCGAGCAGCGCGGCCAGCCGCACCGTCGACGACGGGCGATCCGCGGTCACGTCGCCGCGGGGCGCGGAGGCGACAGGCGCGTCATCCCTGAAGTTCACTGCGCCGTCCACGACCGGATAGACGCGCCCGCAGACGGGGCAGCCCAGCGACCCTCGCACGACATCGCGGCCGTCCCGCTCGTCGACCGTCGCCACGAGCCAGCTCTCCTCGTGGTCCTCGACGCAGCGCAGCAGGTCGACGAGATCCAGTTGCATGGCAGCCCGGGAACGTCGCGACGCGCGGCTACGACGAGGAGAGGCGCAGTTCGTCGATGTTCACCGCCGGCGGGCGCGTCAGCACCCAGCGCACGGCATCGGCCACGGCCTCGGGTGAGAGCATGCGCGCGCGCGGCGTGAACCCGGGGCGATTGTCGGGATCGACGGGATCCCACATGGCGGTGTCGACGGGTCCCGGAGAGACCAGCGTCGTTCGTACGCCGCTCCCCCGCAGCTCCTCGCGCAGGACCTCGTGCACGGCGCGAACACCAAACTTGCTCGCGGCGTATGCGGCGTTGCCGGGATAGGCGACCCGGTCGGCAACGGAGCCGATGGTCACGATGTGCCCGGAGGCGCGCGCGCGCATCGCGGGCACGAACGCGTGCGCCAGGCGGTACGGTGCCACCAGGTTCACGTCGAGAGAGCGGGTGAAGAGATCCGTGCCCAGCGACTCCACGTTTCCCAGGACGAAGAGGCCGGCATTCTGGATGATGGCATCGGGGGCGCCCTCGCAGCGCGCCGCCACGTCGGCGATGACGCGGGCGACCTCGTCCGGGCGCAGCAGGTCGCACGGCACCGCCTCGGCACGACCGCCCGATTCCGTCGCGAGCTGCGCCAGTCGCGCCCGGTTGCGCCCGAGGCACAGCACCCGCGCCCCGTCCCCGAGCAGCGCGCGCACGATCGCGTGCCCGATGCCCTGCGTGGCACCGGTCACGAGGGCGGTGCGACCGTCCAGCGCCTCGCTCATGCGCCGTCGTACTCGACATAGTTGTTCTCGCTCTCCCAGAGGCGGATGCGGGCGAGCGTGGCCGGCGCGACCAGCGGCGCAATGAGGCGCCAGCACTGCACGGCGATGTTCTCGGTGGTCGGGATGATCCCGTGCATGAAGTCGACGTCGACGTTCATGTTGCGGTGATCCACGCGATCGATGACCTCGCGCCGTACCGCGTCGCGCAGGCGGCCGAGGTCCATCACGTAGCCGGTGCGTTCCTCCACCGGCCCGCGCACCGACACCTCGAGGACGTAGTTGTGGCCGTGCCAGTTCGGGTTGTTGCACTTGCCGAACAGGTCGGCGTTCTCGGCGTCGCTCAGCGCGGGATTGTGGACGCGATGCGCCGCGTTGAACTGCAGCCGGCGGGTGACGGTGACGATGGGCATGGGGAGGACCGGATGGGTCAGTGCGCGTCCGCGCGATCATCGCGCGACTTGAGCCCCGGAGCGACCAACGGGTATGTTCACCGGGCTCGCCGCAACGTCGACCAGTGGCGGGTCTGTCGGGGAATCTAACGCCGCACCTGTCGGCGACGGGGGAGCGGCCCGGAACGGGAAAGGGGGCTCCCTGTGGGAGCCCCCCGAAGTCGGAACGAAGAGTGTTTTTTGAAGCCCGAACGAAAGAATAAGACCCTCACGGTGCCTTTCGCCTTCCCCGCACTGGGGCATGACGTTGACCCCGGTTGTTGAGTCCCCTCGCTGGACTTGTTGGCTCAAAAAATCGCTCTCTTCGCCCCTTTTCAACTTCCCGCCGGGAATGTACCGGCGGTACCTGAACCGGTCAAACCCGTCGAGATGGACCTCGGAATCGTTGCGGCACTCGCCATGCTCGTGCTCTGGGCCGTCGGAACGTTCGCGTTCGATGCGCCGGGATGGATCCACGTCCTCCTCAGTCTCGGCGTCTTTCTGCTGATCTGGAGGATCGTCGCCCGCGGCACCGCCAGGCCCCGTCGCCCCTAGATCTCCCAGTTGGAGAGGACGACCCCGCTGGCCGCGCGCAACTCCGGCGACCCGGCGGCGGTCATCCGCAGGTCAGTCCACCGGACGCGGGCCCCCATCGCGATGAGGCGCGCGTACGCGCCCGCATAGTCTCCCTGCACGCGCATCGCGACGCGCTTGACGCCACTGCGTCGCGCCACCGCCGCGAGCCGCCGCATCATGACGACGATGTCCTCCTCCCGCGCCAGGACGAGCTTCAGCACGCGGAGTTCCTCGCGCGCGCGCCCCTCCACCAGCGGCGCCGTGTGGAAGAGCGCGAAGCCGGTGACGCTCCCCCCCTCTTCCATGAATATCGTGTCGCCAAGCCCGAGGTCGGCGGTGAGGGTGATCTCGCGAGAATAGTCGTAGCCGGGAATCTGCCCCTCCGTCAGGCTCCGGCAGGCGGAGACCACGTCGTCGCGGAGACGCGCGGGGAGCGCGCCGAGCAGCGTGAGCGAACCATCGGCCGCGACGGCGTCGACCGTGAGGGTGATCGTGAGGTGCGTCGGGATGAACCCGAGCCCCGAGTAGAAGCCGATGTTGTCCATCGTCCTGGGCATCGTCTCCAGGCCGATTACGGATGCGCCGTGCCGCCGCAACCAGTCCATGCCCGCCTGCACGACAACCTTGCCGAGTCCGTTGCCCTGCCACTCGGGACGCACCGCCAGCGGGCCCATCCATCCCTCGACGCCGGAGCGATGCGCGACGTTGAACGCGATGATCTCGTCGCGCTCTCCGCGCCAGAGCAGCGCCCCGCCGTCGGCGTCGTCGATGGCATAGCGCCAGATCGCCGGGTTCAGCTGCGGGACGCGCACTCCCATCATGCCGTCGCGGCGATAGCGTTCGGTGAACGCATCGCTGAAGACCTGGTTGAGCGGCGCGATGTCGTCGCTGGTTGCGGTCACGGGCCCGCGCGGCTCGCCGGCGATTCGCCATTGCCTCGCTGTGGTCATGCCTCGTGCGCTCCCGCCTGCTCGAACGCCGCGCCGGCGCTCGCCAGGTCGTCGAAGGTCGGGACCGCCGGCTCGACAAGCGTCACGCGCGAGGCGCCGGTCTCCTCGTCGTACGCCACCGACAGCACCCGGTCGAGC
The DNA here is from genome assembly GCA_963761075.1 of uncultured Gemmatimonadaceae bacterium. GTDB lineage: Bacteria > Gemmatimonadota > Gemmatimonadetes > Gemmatimonadales > Gemmatimonadaceae > CAVXFN01. The sequence goes on along the minus strand of CAVXFN010000004.1, from coordinate 1,634,434 downwards.
TCTTCCCGGACCGATTCGATGTGCGTGATGAGGATCACCTGTTCGAAGCGGTCCTGCAACCGTCGCAGCAGTTCCACCACGTTCTGTCGCTTGGCCACGTCGAGCGACCCGAAGACCTCGTCGAGCACCAGCAGCGAGAACGACTGACCGGCCCGCTCGGCGATCATCTGCGAGATGGCGAGCCGCAGGACGAGGTTGGCCAGGTCCTCCTCGCCACCGGAGATGACGTGCTTCGGTCGCGCGTCCTCCATCAGGACGACGTTGTACTGGTCGTCGAGGTCGAGGTCGGCGTAGCGACCGTCGGAGAGGTCCCGCAGGAAGTCGCTGGCCCGGGCGGCGAGTTCCGGTCGCAGCTCGAAGTTCAGGTCGGTGCGCAGGTCCGTGTAGAATCGATCCAGTTCGTCGTGCAGTCGCCGGTCGCGCATGAGGCGATTGCTCGTCTCCGTGGCGCGGGCCAGCTCGGCCTGGGCACGCTCCGCCTGGGCCAGCGCCTCGCGGCTTGCCTGCGCCTCGCCCTGCGCCACGCTCAGCGAGACCTCCGCGGCCCGCGCCGCCGACGCCGCCTCGTCGAACTCCAGGCGGAGTCGCGCGAAGTCCTCCTCCGAGAACTGCGTCTCGTCGTACTCCCGGCGCAGCGCCTCGCGCCGGGTGCGCCCCGCGTCGAGTTCCGCGCCCACGCGTGCCCGCTCCTGGCGCAGGGTGTCGTCGCGCTCGATCTGCGCGCTGAGGCGCGCGACGCGCTCGTTCAGCGGGGCCAGCTGCGACGCCTGCTCGCGCAACGCCGCGTGTCGCGCGGCGTCGTACCCGCCCGGGATCGACGCCAGGTCGTGCCGGACCGTCTCCAGTCGCTGCGATCGGACCTGCGCCTCGCGCGCGATCTGTGCCAGCTCCTGCACTGCGGACTGCACCCGGGCCAGCTGCCGTTCCAGCGTCGCTACCTCCTGGGTGAGGGCGCGCCGCTGCTGGTCGATGACCTTGATGTCCTCGGGCATCTCCTCGAGTTGCTCGAGGCGGGTCGCGAAGTACCGGCCGTCGACCGCGATCGTCTCCAGCTGCTCCTCCAGCTGGTCGAGGACGGTGCGGAAGTTGGCGCCGAGCACCCGTGTGCACGTGGGGCAGACACCCTCCTCGCCCAGCTCGATGATGCGATCGCGCTGGGCCTTGAGTTCCTGGTACTGGCGACGAAGCGCGTCGCGGCGGGTCTCGGCTTCCTGGCGGTCGCGCACCCAGTCGGTGCGACGCGCCTCGATGACTCCGAGTGCCTCTTCCAGTTCCGCCCGCACCTTCTCGAGGGCAACGGTCGCCTCCTCCTCGATCTGCGGCGAGCGCTCGATCGACACCCGGCGCTGCTCGAACCGGGACAGTTCCTCGCGCAGGGCACGTTCGGTATCGGCAAGCGTCTGGCGGCGTCCCTCCTCGCGGGCGAGGTCTTCCAGGCGGCGGTACTCCTCGAGGATCTCGCTCAGCGGCGCGATGCGTGTCGCCAGCTCCTCCATCTCCAAACGCGCCTCGCCGATCGCGCGCAGCTCGCGGTCGAGCCGCTCGACGTCCCGGGCGCGTGCGGTCTCGTCGCTCTCGGCCACGCGCAGGTCGGAGAGCAGCTGCTGCAGCGATTCCCGCGCCTTCTGCGCTGACTCCCACTGCGGCGCGACGAGCGCGTACGCGGCGTCGGCGTCGCGACGGATGGCGGCCTCGCCCGCCAGCCGCAGCTCGGCGCCGTCCAGGCGCTCACGCGCCTCCGCCAGCGTCCTGGCGATGGCGTCGGCATCGGGCATCGCCGAGCGCACGCCGGCGATCTCGGCGACGATCAGCTTGCGGCGGTCGCGCACCAGCGCCTGCGCACCGCGCAGCTTCTCGTAGCCGAGCACGCGCGACAGGAATTGCGAGCGTTCCGATGGCGCCATCGACGCCATCACGCTCAGTTCCTTCTGCCCGGTAAAGAAGGTGTTGAAGAACTCCGCGCGCGTCATGCCGAGCCGCTTCTGCAGGAACTCGGTGACGCCGGAGATGCTCGAGGCAACCGGCTGCTCCCCGCCGTCCAGGAAGACCTCGGCGCTGGTGAGGCCGCGACCGACGCGATAGCGGTGGCCGGCGAGCTCGAAGTCGAGCTCCACCCGCACGGTGGCGCGCGGCTCGGCGCGGATGAAGCGAAGCGAGTCGCGGGTGCCGCGGGCCGCCGTCTGCCCGTACAGTGCCCACGCGATCGCCTCCAGGATCGTGCTCTTGCCCGATCCGTTCGGCCCGATCACGCCGGTGATCCCGAGGTCGAACTCGATCCGGGTGTCGGCGTGCTGCCGGAAGTTCTGGAGATGGAGCGAGTTGAGCCTCACTCGTGCTCCGGGGCGACGGTGAGGGACGCCTCCTGCAGCTCCTCGGCCTCGCGCAGGTAGCGCATGCCGAGGTCGACAAGGGCGTCGCGATCGACATCGTGCTGCAGGAGGCGGCTCCGCAGCTTGTCGAGCACGATGTCGGAGAGCGACGGGCGGCGTCCGGACACGGCCAGGGTCGATGTGCGCTCGGCATCCGGACGGATCGTGTCGAGCCCGAAGTGCAGGGCGCGGCGCCGGTATTCGCGCAGCGTGCGGTGGTCCAGCTCCCGCACGATGTGCCGCGGGATGTCGCGCACCACCTGCCTCACGATCCGGTCCTCGATGCCGCCGGGACACTGCTCCACGTTGGCGCGGACGGCAGCATCGACCTCGGCCGCTGCCAGCTGGCGCGCCTGGATGACCGGGAGGTCCACCACGCTGCGCGCGGCGCGCAGCGGATGGAAGGTGCGCTTGCCCGTGGCGAGGTCGAACTCGACGATGCCCTTTCCCGGCAGCCGGTGCTGCCGCTCTTCCTGGAGCTCGCTCCAGATGTTCGAGCTGGTGTACTCGATGGCGCCGGAATAACAGGCGTTGGGTGCGATCTGCCGGAACACGTGGTAATGGCCGAGCGCAACGTAGCCCCACCGCGACGCCCCGATGGAATCGGCGGTGATCTGCACCGCCGATCGCTCGCTGTCCGACCCCGACACGGGAATCGTGCCGGCGACCTCGGCGTGCATCACCAGGACGTTGTGGCGGTAGCCGGGGTCGGGCTCGAGGGTGAGCCCCGCGCTCGCCACGTCGGGGACACCGAGAATCGCGAGTTGGCGCTCGGGAACGGTGACGCGCCTCGCCTCGGCATCGATCACGTGGATGCCGAGCGGCGCGAAGAGCCGCAGGATGCACCCGGTTTCGATCGCGCGCGGCGTGTCGTGATTGCCGGCCACCATCACGATCACCGCGCCCGGGAGGGAATGCGCCAGCCGCGAGAACTGCGTGAACGCATGCAGGATCGCCGGATTCGACGGGCGCACGTTATGGAAGATGTCGCCCGCCAGCACCACGATGTCCGGCGCGATCGCGATGGTGCGGTCGACCGCCACCCGGAAGGCGGCCGCCACGTCTGCCTCTCGCTGGTTGATCCCGGCCGCGGTCTGCCGCTGGAACTGGCGAAAACCGAGGTGGAGATCCGACATGTGTACGAGGCGCATGCACCGGCCCAGAAACGAAGCCGCGGGGAGTCTTCCCGGGGCTCCTCGGCGGATCGCGGGCTCCCGCATCGGGCGGGACGGTAACGCCCAAATATACGGTGGAACCGGCCTTGGGGTTGCGGGCGACTACATCTGTTCACCCCGGAAATGAGACCGCTCCGGGACCGGCCAGGCCTCGTTCAGCCGCCCTCCGGGCTATCTCACGCGAACCCACTGGGTGATCGTCAGGCCTACCCGCATGGGAGGCTTGTTCCGGCCGGTAGGCGCGACCAGGGAGTTCACAACGACCGTTGTCTGGGCCTCGGTGATCCACCCGCGGAGGCGATCGACGACGACGCGTCCCGACACAGTGCCGGACGTTTCCACAACCTCGACGCCTCCCGCCTTCGGACCGCTGCTCGGGCGCACCAGGCGTCCCGAGATCGAGATGAAGGCACGGTCGCCGGAGCGGGAGAGCGAATCGAAGTGGAAGCTGGCCGTGAGCCTCGCCGTGCTCTGCGGGTCGACCGACCCGGCGAGCGGAACGTTCATCGAGGTGGACCAGGTGCTCCCGATTGGAATCGGGTCATGCGGCAGCGTGGCCGGCAACTGCGAGAAGACCCCCGAAGCGGCGGGGGCCCACCCGGTTGCCGACTCGATGAAGGTCGAGCCGTCGGTGGAGACACGAAACCGGAAGCGCTTTCCCTCGACCATCTTCCCCCAACCGAGCAGTGCGCCACTGGTGGAATTGGGCTGCGTCGTCAGGCGCACCGAATCGGTCGTCGCCATGACGGTGGCGCCGTCCGCGTCGGCGGAGAGCACCGAGAGCGTCGAATGGAGCACCAGCGAACTCGCCTCGTGGGTCGTCGACTGCATGTCGCCGTTGCGGACCCTTCCGGTCATCTCGACCGACTGGTCGAGGCGAAGCTGGAGGGTGTCGCCGGCGCGGGGGTGAATCTGCAGCAGGATGGCACGCACCTGCCCGCCGGCTCGATCCGGCGTCGCCGCCATCGCGCCAACGAGGGCCGTGAACAGGATCAGCGAACGCGTCACTCTTGGTCCGGCCGGCAACGGGCGCATGCGCAATCGGCGTCGCGAGACGGTCGACACGCACCGCGACGATCGTGAGGTCCCCGGGAACGAGGGGCAGCATCTCGACGTCGATCCGGGGGCGTGTCGGGGATCGGCCAGCACCGCGCGACGTTGGGGAAGTCCACCATCAATTGCCTCTGGTCCAGCTTCGATTGCGTCGTTCCTGCGACGTCATCGCCCACCGGGTACCCGCGCGACAAGCGTTCGTCCCCGTGCCCTGCGCGGGCGCCGGACGGCGGTAGAGGGATGGATACCCTCGACCGGGTGTCGTCCTGGCGGCCGGGGACGAGTGCCCGACGGAAGACGCGTTCGTGCGTCCGCGGGATCGCGAGTGCGAAGGCAAGGTGCTGCGCGACGTCCTGGAGGGGCGCGACGCCGCTCACGTACACCGACCTCTCGGCGAAGTTGCCCGGGGCGCCGCGATGCCGGGCTGGCCGGCGACGCACGGGAATGCTCGCCGCCCACGCCACTGCCGCCGGAAGGACGGGGGGCCGGCACACGGGCCCGGCACGCGGGAGATCCCGCGTCGTCCGTGGCGTTGCGGTCACCCGGGCGGGCCGCTCAGCTGACGCCGATGTCCCAGGCCTGCTGAAGGTCCTCGCGCGAGTAGGCGCGGAACGCCGTGAGGGTCATCGTGCGCTCGAGCCCCGTCACCCGGGGAAACTTCTCCGTGACCACCGCCGCGATGTCCTCGTACGCCGGCACGCGCACGATCACCACGAGGTCCCACTCGCCGGAGACGGAATAGACTTCCTGCACACCGTCGATGCCGGCCAGCTCTCGCGCCGTGACCGGGATGTGCTTGGGATCGGCGCGCACGAGTACGATTGTCGTGATCACTGGTCTTCGGGAAAGGGAGGAACGTCGAGAAGCCAGACGCCGGCCAGGCGGTCACGCCCGTCGATATCGAGCAGGACGCCGGTGGCGATGCGGACCGTGCGGGTGCTGCGACTGGGACCCATCCTGAAGTGAATTGTGCGTTCGGCGTGGTCGGACTCCGCAATGAGCGGCGTGTTCACCTCGAGCGCCGAGACCCGGCCGGCGCCGCCGGATTCCCCGACGTGGACCGCCGCGTCGTCGACCTCCAATGGCGGGGCCAGCGTCGAACGCTTGCGGACCGGCGGCCACACGGCCACCTCGACGCTCCGGATCTGCCCCTCGGAGACGTCGAAGATGAGCCACGAGCCATCGCTCCCTTCCACGTCCACGCTGCCAGAGGCGCCGCTTCCCTCCTCCCCGAGGCTCAGGTGCGCGGTGAGGATGTCGGTGTCCGCATCCCAGCGGTACTCGACGGCCCCGGAGGGCACCGTCGCGGGGGCCACGCGCAGCGGAATGGTCACGACGCGTCCTCGATCCATGCGGCACAATCTCGATCCGGCGGGACCGGCCGCATCACCACCCGCGCGCAGGAAACAGCAACCGATCGCATCGCAGAGATCCTCCGGGCGGGAAAGATACCTCGGAACGGAGGGGCGGAACCAGACGCATTCCCTCGCCGGGCGGCGCGGGCGCCGGAACGCCCCACGTCACGCGGGCGACGGCGCCACTTCCCGGCGCATCGCCTGCCAGAGCGCTGCCAGCCGCTGTACGCCCTCGACGACGTCAGCCTCCGCCGCGGCGTACGATGCCCGCACCCACCCCGGGGTCTGGAAGGCCGCGCCGGGCACCACCGCAACCCCGTGCTCGTCCAGCAGCCGCGCCGCGAATGTCGCGCCGGCGTCCCGCCCGTTTGCCACCGTCGCCGAGACGTCCACGAACAGGTAGAACGCCCCGTCGGGCCTAACGACCCTGAGCCCCGGGACGGCGTTCAGCACCGCCAGGGCGGCGTCACGACGGCGCCGGAACTCGGCGACCATCGATGCGATCGCCGCCTCGGCCTCGGCGCGCCGGCCGAGCGCCGCGAGCGCCGCGTGTTGCGCCACCGTCGTGGCATTCGACGTCGTGTGGGACTGCAACGCGGTCATCGTGCGGGCCAGTCCGCGTGGCGCCACCGCCCACCCCACGCGCCAGCCGGTCATCGCGTACGCCTTCGCCATGCCGTCGACGACGACCAGCCGCTCGCGCGACCGCGCCACCGAGAGCACGCTGGGGACGTCCGGCACGTACGCAATGCGCCGATAGATCTCGTCGCTGATCAGCCACCACCCCCGTGCCTCGGCGAGTCGTACCACTGCCTCGAGCTCCGCGCTCGAATAGACGCTGCCGGTGGGGTTGCACGGCGAATTGATGAAGACGCCGCGCGTGTGCGCCGTGGCGCGCCGCTCGAGGTCCGCCGCCCCGATCTTGAACCCCGACCCAGGATCCCCGGGCACCGGCACCGCCGTGGCGCGGGCCAGCGACACCATCTCGTAGTAGCTCGTCCACGCCGGCGTCGGGATGAGCACCTCGTCACCGGGCCCGAAGAGCGAATAACAGGCGTTGAAGAGCGCCTGCTTCGACCCTGTGGTCACCACGACGTCGGTCGGCTCGACGGGCGCCGGGCCGGAGGCGCACTCGGTCGCCCGGGCCGCGATCAGCTGCCGCAGTGGCAGGATGCCCTCCACCGCGGTGTACCGGGTGGCGCCCTGGTCGAGCGCGTCCTGGGCCGCCCGGCGAATGTAGGCCGGTGTCTCGAAGTCGGGCTCCCCTGCCCCGAGATCTATGATGGACCGCCCCTGGGCCCTGAGCGCTTTGGCGTGCTGCGAAACGGCGATGGTAGCCGACTCCCGGAGCCGGGAGACGTTGTCCGAGGGCGCGTACGGAGGCTGCATGGGGATCTGAAGGAGGCCGGGACGATGGAGCACGGGGCGCCGGGCGGCTATACTTGGGATCCCGCCGCTGCCCGCTGTATGGTGCGAGGCGCCGCGGTCTTTGACAACCGACGAGGGAAACGTGGAGCTGGAGAGCCGGGAAGGCGCGGGCGCTACGCGCAGCCAGAATGTCGTGCACATTCTGGACAGGGATCACGATACGGTGGCGGCCCTGATGGCCGGCACGATCGAACGGGCCGTCACCGGAGGTGAGGGCACCCGGATGCTCGTCGTGGTGCCGTCCGTCGACGACGCCCTCGCCCTGTCCGCCATACTCGTCGATGGCGCCATCGAGCTGCCCTCGGGCGCCATCGTCCCGGTGTCGTCCGCCGGACGGGCGCGTCGCACGCTGGCGCACGCGCCCGCCGTCGTGATCGCCACGCCCGGCGACCTCGCCGTGCTCGTCGAGCAGTCCACCTTCAAGTTCGAAGCGCTGCGGGCCGTGTCGCTCGTGTGGCTCGAGCAACTGCTCGGAGAAAAGGAGACTCCTGCGCTGGAGTCGCTCCTTGGCGAAGTACCGCGTGAAGCTGAACGGATCGCCTTCGCGACGACACTCGACGAGACCGCGGACGCGTTTCTCGATCGCTCCATGTGGCGCGCCCGTCGCGTCAGTCACCTGGCTCCTGCGGTCACGGACGGCGGTGCGGTGCGTTTCGTGGTCACCACGGCGGCGGCGCGGGGCGACGCCCTGCGCGGCGTCCTCGACGCGCTCGACCCGGCCGCGGCATGCGTGATCGTCTGCTCCGAGTCATCGGCGGCGGAGGCACGGCAGGCGCTGGCACGACTCGGCTATGACCCCGACGTCGGCCCGGTACGCATCTCGCTCGGGCTCCCTGGCGAGACCGACGCCCAGGTGATCTTCTTCGACGAGCCGCCCGATGCCGAGGCGCTGCGGGCGACGTCGACCGGCGCCCGCACCGCGGTGGCCCTCGTTGGGCCTTCCCGCGTGGCGCGACTTCGCGCCATGGCGGGAGCCGACTGCGCCCCGCTGGCACAGTCGCGCGCCTTCCAGGCCGCGCGCGCTGCGGAGGACCTCCTGCGTGAGGAGCTGCGCGGCCTCGTGCGCTCCGGAATCGCGCAGCCGCAACTCGCACTGCTGGAACCTCTGTGTGGCGAGTTCGATTCGGCCGAGGTGGCGGCGGCGGCACTGTATCTCGTGTTGCGAGAGCGGCGCCGGCGGGTGCTCGAAACCGAGGCCGCCGCCCAGGCGCCTCCCCCCTCCGCCCGAGGCGCCTCGACGCCTCCCGCGGCGAGCGGCATGACCCGGCTCTATTTCAACGTGGGCGAGCGGGACGGCGTGAGGCCTGCCGATCTCGTCGGCGCCATTGCCGGGGAATCGGGAATCACGGGCTCGCAGGTCGGTCGCATCGACCTCCACGAAAGTCACGCGATCGTCGAGGTCGAGACGGCGGTCGCTGAGCGTGTGGTGGAGCGCATGTCGGGGGCCACGGTGCGCGGTCGCCGTATCGTGGCGCGGGAGGACCAGGCACGGGAGGGCGCGCCGCGTGGACCACGTTCGGGCGGCGGCGAGCACCGCGGTCCGCGGGCGGGCGGCGGCGAGCATCGGGGTCCGAGGGGAGCCGGCGGCGACCGTCGTGGATCGCGCGGCGGGGCGGGAGAGCACCGTGCTCCACGCGCCGGGGCAGGAGAGCGCCGGGGACCTCGCCCCGATGCGGGCGACCGCGCTCCGGTGCGGGCGGCGGAACCGGATCGCCTGCCACGCGCCGTACGCGAGGCGGACGAATGGTCCGATCGGGCTGAACGTCTCCGCCAGGCGCGCCGGCCGCCGAGGGAGGAGGCGTGAACTCGATGCAGTTCTCCGGCGGTTGGATCGAGGTGATCGCCGGGGTGATGTTCAGCGGCAAGACCGAGGAACTGATGCGCCGGGTCCGTCGCTCGATGATCGCGCGGAAGCGCGTGCAGGTCTTCAAGTCACACCTCGACAGCCGCTACGCCGGCGTCTTCGCCGTCTCCAGCCACGACGGACGCACCGTCGAGGCGATCCCCGTCGATTCGGCCACACAGATAGCGCAGCGGATCGACCCCATCGCGCAGGTGGTTGCCGTCGACGAGGCGCAGTTTCTCGACCGCGGCATCGTGGACCTGGCCACCACGCTGGCGGGGCGCGGCCGACGGGTGATCGTGGCCGGTCTGGACACCGACTTCCGCGGGGTCCCGTTCGGGCCGATGCCGGATCTCATGGCCGTCGCCGAGCTCGTCGACAAGCTGCACGCCATCTGCGTGCTCTGTGGCGCTCCGGCAACGCGGACTCAGCGGCTCATCGAGGGAGTGCCCGCCGCGTGGGGCTCCCCGACGATCATGGTGGGGGGACGCGAGTCATACGAGGCGCGGTGCCGCGCCTGCCATGTGGTGCGGCAGGGCGATGAGGGTCAGGCTGCGCTCTTCGAGTCGAAGGGCCCCTGACGGCGACAGGGGCCCGGATTGGTGTCCGGACCCCTGCCTGGCAACCCGCGTGTCGCGCCTGCCTGCCGACGGGCCCTACGGACCGGGGGTGAGGCTCGAGAACAGCGTCGCGACGTTGAAGCGTCCCGGGTCGATCTCCGAGTAGCGGTTGTCGAGGAAGCGCCCGGTGGTCGGGAAGTACGGCGGCGGGATCTGCACGGCGCAGCGGTCGTAGCTGTACCGCTTGATGAAGCCTTCGCCGGACGTCAGGCCGACGGCCCCGCGGCGCTCCTGGATCAGGCCGCCGGTCATGTACAGGCACCCGCGGCCGACATTGATCGTCTCGCAGTCGTTCGCGTTGTTGGGACCCGAGCTGTAGTTCTCGACGGTGAACGACTCGCTGAGCGCCATCATGACGCCGTGAATGTACATGTCCTTGGTGTCGTCGAAGTTCCGGTATGCGCCCACGTTCTGCGGCGTGTTGATCGAGTTGTCGGCCACCACGATGTCGTCGCCACTGATGAGCCCGAGCATGTCGTTGCAGACCCCGTTGGCGGGATCCGTCGCATAGCGCTGGTCGTCGAGGAGGACCGCGGTGTTCTTCATGTAGAGGGTCACGCGACCGCGCAGCACGCCGCTGACACCGGCCGAGCCGCTGACATAGATGACACCTTTGTATCCGGGATTCTGCCCGCGATAGAGCGGGAACAGGTAGCTGGCGTCCCACGGACGGATCGCCGCGAGCCGCGGGTCGACAGCCCCCAGCCACTGCTGCCAGGCGCCATTGGAGCCATTGGCGGTGAAGGTGCTGTCGACGCCGCCCTTCTGTCCCGCCGCGACGCCACCGATCGCGTTCCGCTCAACCGCGACGAGGTGCGGATCGCCGCCCGGATAGCAGCGCGGCGAGGGCTGGCCCACGCCCCAGGTCGCGGTCGACATGATCTGGGCGACCGTGAGTCCGGCGTGGTTGCTCGCCTGGGCGCTGGTGTTGTAGTCGCCGCCGGCAATCCACATGTTGCGCGCCCACGCGTATGCCGACGTCGTCCCGTGCACCGCCACCGGGAAGAACTGCCAGTACTTCACACCGCCGACGAGCACGTGATGCCAGTCGCCGCAGTTCTCGGCGCTGGTCTTGTTGGTCGTCCAGTCGCCACGCAGCCAGTTGTCCTCGCCGGCGTTCGCCTGGTAGACCTTCACGAAGCCCTCGTCCACGTCGGTCGAGTCGCCGTCGCCGTTCAGGTCGACCGCCACGAATTCGAGGCGCTTCCGGATCGTCGATGCGCCGGCCGTGGTCGGTGACGTGAAGTTGAGCGATCCGGACGTGGCGTAACCCGGCAGCTTCGCGAGCGTGGTGATCGTCGGCAGGGTGATCGGCGTCTGGTACTGCTTGTACCCCTTCTTGAACGTGCCATAGCCGGCGCCGCTCACGTACTTGGCGGTGCCGACGTCGTCGTTGAACGTGGCGCCGCTGCTGTAGATGCTGATGATGTCGTTCGACCAGACCGGGCCCCACAGCACGTCGCCGTTGGCGAAGTAGATCGTGGCGCCGGACGAGGACTTCTCGTTGTTGGTCCAGTACGCGTAGCGGGCAAAGCTCTCCTGCTCGAGTTCCAGCCGGCGCACGAACTTGGCGCCGAGCGGGCCATTCGTCTCGGCAACCACGCTCGCAAACCGGCCGAACTGGCCCGTCGTCGAGCCGGTCGGGCCGTCGTACAGGTTGTAGGTGATGCCCTTCAGCGACGAGCCGTCCGCCGCGATGAGTGTGCCGTTGGAGACCGCCTGGGTGTAGCCGGAGTCGGGCAACGCGCTCGGGTTGTTGTTGAGCATGCTCTTGCCGACCTGGAGGGCGGCATCGGCGGCGTAGCGCAGTTCCTTCTCGTGCTCGGCCATCTTGCCCACGAGCTGGGAACTGCTCGTCAGGTAGATCGCGGCCATGGCCAGCGCGCCCATGGCGAACGTGAGCATGAGGGTCATGACAAGGGCGACGCCACGACGGTCGCGGCGTGCCCGCGGCCGGTTGCGCAGGTGCTTTCTGCCTCGCATAGCAGCTCCGGTGTGGAAGCGGGCGGTCATGGGACGGTTACCGCAGCAGAGAGAACGATGGACGAGGACGCCGGCGTGCAGTCCTGCGCGGCGATGCCGTACAGCCACTGCTGCCCGGTCTGGACATCGGTGTCCGTGAAGGTGTAGTTCGGGAGTCCCGCGGCCACGCTGGCGATCGGCTCGCCGAACGTCGCGGCCGCGATGTCACGGCGATAGATCGCGTAGCGCTCGACGTCCTTCTCGCCGGCGGCCTCGTCCAGCGACGCCGACCACGTCAGCACGATCGACGGCGTGCCCGTCGGCGTCGCCGTGAGCGCGGTTGGCGAGATCGGCGGCAGGCCGCAGGTAGTGGCGAGGATGAGACCCGCGTTCGTGATGCGGATGGTCCGCTCCTCGCTCCGCGTCACGTCCGTGGTGCGCGGATCGTGGAAGACCGTGGTCAGCTTGACGCGCACCAGGCGCACACTGTCCACCAACGCCATCTTCGCGGTGTCGCCGGAGCTGCCGTGCCAGCCCGCCACGTGGCGGATCGGCAGCGTGCCCTGCGAGATCTCCTGCAGGGCCCCCGTCGACGACAGCTCGAAGTACCGGAAGAACGGCTCGCTGGAGATCTTCTTGATGCCCCGGGCCACGATCGTCGCCGTCGTGTTGTTCACCCGCCGCATCATCCGGTAGAACCCGCTGCTCTGCGGGTCGGCCTCCACCCAGTACGAGATCGTCTCGGCATCGCTGGGGACGCCGGTGTTCTGCCAGTAGGCGCTGTCGGGATAGAGCCACGCGGAATTCGGCAGCGTGACCTTGTTGGACGGCCATAGCAGTCCCACCGTGCCGGTCGCGGCGTCGGGGTCGTAGTAGACCGCGCTGAAGTCGCTGATGTTCTTGGTGGTCAGGTCCGCGTTGAACGTGATGGCGTCGCTCGCCCCCTGGACCAGGAGCGGCTGCCGCGCCACGATGCCGACGCCCGCCACCCGCAGGTCGCGGTCGATGGCGTCGAGCGCGAAGTTGCTGTTGAGCTGCGCGTCCATGCGCCCGGCGCTCGCCGTCAGGGCACGGCTCTGGGTCATGAAGAACGGCAGCGCGATGCCGATCGTGAGCATCATCAGCGTCATGGATATCAACAGCTCCACGAGCGTGAAGCCCGCACGGCGCGACGTCCCGAAGGATCGGCGCATGGTCAGTAGTCCGCCACGATGGTGGACTTCACCACGCGCACGCTTTTCGGGATCGCCGGCGTGGTCACGGTCACGGTGACCACTTTGTAGTCCACGGTGTCCGCGGACGCGCCCCCGACCCGCAGCACCGCGGTGATGCGCGAGAAGCCGGGATAGCCCTGCAGGTTCGACTCGGTGCCGAGATACAGGCTCTCGATCTGGTCGTACGTCGGCGCCGTCTTCACTTCCTCGAAGCGCTCGCCGATGAGGTACAGCGCCTGCGCGCGGATCCGCTCATCGGAGACGCCGCGCGCCATCTTCGTGAAGTAGCCGCCGGCGGTGAGGATCGCCCCCGCCAGGATCGTGAGTGCCAGCATGACTTCGAGCAGGGCGAATCCCGCCCGCGGGCGCGGCCGACGCTGCCGCGCAATGAGACGACGTCGCATCACATGCCTCCGGATTTCCAGGATCCCTTCACGTACTTGTACCAGTCCGCCCGCCCCGTCGCCTGGGCGATCGTGATCGCGCGATACTCCTTCTGGCCATGGAACGCCGCGCTCATGTACAGCTCGGCGTTGCCGCTCGACGCCCCGTTGCGGTGAAACGCGATCGACGGCATCGAGTTCACCGAGCGGACCCCCGGCCCGCTCACGGACTTCGTGACCGCACCGGTGACCCCGGTGGGCGGCACGTCGAAGACGACGCCTTCCTCCAGGGGCCGCCAGGTGATGCGCTCGCCGGTGCTCGGCACGCCGTCGTTGTTGATGTCCTCGAGGATGCGCACGCGCCGCCCCGCGGAGTCGACGCTGACGATCACGTCGTGCTGCTTCTGGATCGACAGGCGCCAGGCCTGCTGGAAGACCCCGCGCATGGTGCGGACGTCGGCGTCCAGGCGCATCGAGACGTAGTCGATGCGCGGCAACGCGATGCCCGCGATGACCGAGAGCAGCACGACCACCATGAGCATCTCGATGAGCGTGTGCCCCGACGGCGCCCGCCGCCCGCGCGATGCGCGCTGAGGGCGTGGCGTCTCCCGGCGACGTGAGTTGGCGGTGAAGAAGGTCATCGGTGACGACGTGTGGAGAGCGCCCCTGTGCCCGGCCGAAGCCACCGCGGCAACGGGCGCTCGTGAGTCCCACTTACAGACGTCCGACCGCGTATGCACGCTACGCGTCCCGGCCCGGGGCACCGTCACACGGCGGTCGCGACCCGTCACATTGTGAGAATCCCGCACCGGGGCGTGACGTGAAGCGGTGACAGACGTCATCTCCGCGAGGCGCAAGAACCTCGCCATGCACCGGGTATGGGAATCATCGTCACTTTGTTGCCCCGCGCCGACCGCCTGCGGCGCCTCCAGGCCGCGGTCCGCGGCCGCCACCAGATCGCACCCTGCGGCGACTGGGGCGAACTGCGCCTCGCCTGCGGCAGCCAGCCGGTGACGATGGCCGTCTTCGACCTCCATTCCGGCGGATCGCTCACGTTGGAGCCGGTGCGCCAGCTGCGCCGCCTCTACCCGCGACTCATCACCGTGGCGTACGTCACGCCGCCCACGCCGGAGCGGGTCCGCGACCTCTTCGACGCCGGCCGCGCCGGCATCGACGGCATGGTCGTCGCCGAGCTGGACGACACGCCCGACCGCTTCGCGGAGCTGCTCGAACTCGCCGAGGCGCGCAGCGTTGCCGGCGTCGTCCGGAGCGTCTTCGCGGGAGCGCCGCCGCTGGTCCGCGACGCCCTGCTGGTGGCCGTTACCCGCGCCCACGACCGCCTCTCGCCGGACATCCTGGCCCGCGCCGTCTCGCTTGGCCGGGCGGGGCTCAGCAAGCGGCTGGCCGACGCCGGCTTCCCGCCGCCCCGCCGCCTCATCACCTGGGCGCGGCTCATCGTCGCCGGGCAGCTCCTCGAGGACCCGCTCCGCAGCGCCGACGCCGTCTCGCTTGCCCTCGACTTCCCGTCGGGGAGCGCCTTTCGCAACAGCTGCCAGCGCTACCTGGGGGCGACCCCGTCGCAGGTGCGCGATCGCGGGGGCGCCGACTTCGTCATCCGGCAGCTTGTTGCATTCACCACGCGCGCCACCGTCCCGGGCGGATAGCCGCCGGCACCGGGCCGGGCACCACTCCCGCGCTACCTAGCCGTGCAGCGCCGACGGGCCGTGCGCCAGACGCAGGAACTCATCCCGGGTCTTGGCATCGGACCGGAAGCTCCCCACCAGCGCCGACGTGATCGTCTTGGAGTTCTGCTTCTCCACCCCGCGCATCATCATGCACAGGTGCCAGGCCTCGATCACCACGCCGACCCCGTGCGGCCGCAGCACCTCGCACACCGCATCGGCGATCTCGCTCGTCAGGCGCTCCTGGATCTGCAGCCGCCGCGCGAACATGTCCACCAGCCGCGGCAGCTTCGACAGCCCGAGGATGCGCCCGTTCGGGATGTAGGCGATGTGGGCCTTGCCGAAGAACGGCAGCAGGTGGTGCTCGCATAACGAGTAGAGCTCGATGTCCCGCACCATGATCATGTTGTCATGGTCGTCGTCGAAGATCCCGTTGCCGACCACGTCGCGGGCGCTGGTGGAAAAGCCGCGCGTCAGGCCCTGCATGGCCACCGCGACCCGCGTTGGCGTTCGCGCCAGCCCCGGCAGGGTCGGGTCCATGCCGAGCAGCTCGAGCTGCCGACGCACCAGCGACTCGTACTCGGCGTGCCCGGCCGGCGTCTCGATCGGACGAACCACCGGCGCCACTGTCCGCGCCGGCGCGCCGCGCTCTCGCCGTGCCACCGTTCCGTCTCCGCTCCCGCGCATGATGCTCCCTCCCGTCTCGTCAGGCGTTCCGTCGTGGAGCCGCCCCGGCGGGAACGCCACGCCGGGGCTCTCGCAATCTACGTCGGGCCATCGGCCCATCGGCCAGCACCGGCGGCTGGCACCCTCCGGACGGCGCCGGCCCCTGTAGCTTTCGGCAGCGCCCGCACCCAGCGCCGGCGCGCCTCCCTCGCCGCTTCCGCGCCCACCATGCTGCTCGTCGGCCTCACCGGCAACATCGCCAGCGGAAAATCCGAAGTCGCCCGACGGCTGGCCGCTCTCGGCGCCACAGTCATCGACGCCGACGCGCTCGCGCGGCGGGTGGTCGAGCCCGGCACCCCGGCGCTCGCAGAGATTGCCGCGCGCTGGGGGCCGGGCGTGATCCGTGACGGCGCCCTCGACCGCGAGGCACTGCGCGACATCGTCTTCGCCGACGCCGACGAGCGTGAGGCCCTGGAGCGCATCGTGCATCCGCGTATCGAGGCGCTGCGCGGCGCCCTGGTCGACGAGGCCCGCCGCCGCGGCGACCGCATCGTCGTCTGCGACATCCCGCTCCTCTTCGAGCGCGACATGGCGTCGCGCTTCGACGTCGTCGTGTTCGTCGACGCCCCCGATGCCACCCGCCTCGCGCGCCTGCAGTCGCACCGCGGCCTCGCGCCGGACGAGGCGCGCCGCATCATGGACGCGCAACAGCCGGCGGCGGCGAAGCGTGCGCGGTCGCAACACGTCATCGACAACGTCGGCTCGCTCGCGCAACTCGACGGCGCCGTACAGGCGCTCTGGCGAGCGCTGCAGGAGCGCGCGGGATGACCTCGCGTCGCCGCGTGGGCACCGACACCGCGTCATTTCCGCGCTCACCCGGACGCGGCGCACCGGCGGTGCGAATTGCTTGACAATGCGTTCGATTTTCCGGTAGACTTCGCGCGAAATTTCTCCCAGGACGCTTCCGTGTCGAAGATCCCGAACGACCTGCTCTACACCAACGACCACGAGTTCCTCAAGCCGACGCCCGCCGCCGACGTCATGGTCGTCGGCATCACCGACTATGCCCAGGACCAGCTGGGTGACGTGGTCTTCGTCGAGCTGCCGAAGGTCGGCTCGAAGTACGCCGCGCATGACGTCTTCGGCACGATCGAAGCCGTCAAGGCCGTCTCCGAACTGTACTGTCCCGTTTCGGGAGAGGTCGTCGAGGTCAATGCGCGCCTCGACGGTGAGCCGGCCCTGGTGAATTCCGATCCGTACGGCGACGGCTGGATGATCAAGCTCCGGCTGAAGGACCAGTCGGAGCGGTCCACCCTGCTCAGCGCTGACAAGTACCGCGCCCACGTGGGCGAGTAATCCGGCGCCGCACACCCGACGTCAAAGGCGCCCCGCGCAGTGACTTGCGCGGGGCGCCTCTGCGTTCACACCCACCGGTGGCCGGCTCAGGACTGGTCCTGATACGCCTCGACCGGAGGACAGGCGCAGATGAGGTTCCGGTCGCCGTAGGCGTTGTCCACGCGCGAGACGGCCGGCCAGAACTTCCGATCGCGCGTCCACGGCAGCGGAAAGGCGGCGCGCTCCCGCGAGTACGCATGCGTCCAGACATCGGACACCACGACTTCCATGGTGTGCGGTGCGTGCTTGAGTGGGTTGTCCTCGCGGTCGAGCGTCCCCGCCTCCACCTCGCGGATCTCCTCGCGAATGGCGATCAGGGCGTCGCAGAAGCGGTCCAGCTCCGCCTTCGACTCGCTCTCGGTGGGCTCGATCATCAACGTGCCCGCCACAGGGAACGAGACGGTGGGGGCATGGAAACCGTAGTCCATGAGGCGCTTGGCGATGTCCTCGACCTCGATGCCGCTCGCCGCCTTGGCCGGTCGCGGGTCGACGATGCACTCGTGCGCGACGCGCCCGTTCCGTCCCCGGTAGAGCACCGGGAAGTGCGGCTGCAGGCGGTGCGCCACGTAGTTCGCGTTGAGGATCGCCACCCGGGTCGCCTCGGTGAGGCCCTCGCCGCCCATCATCTTGATGTAGACCCACGAGATGGGAAGGATCGAGGCGCTCCCCCATGGCGCCGCCGCCACCGCGCCCAGCGTCTTTCGTCCCTCCTGGACCACCACCGCGTGCCCCGGCAGGAACGGCGCCAGGTGCGCCGCCACGCCGATCGGCCCCATCCCCGGACCGCCACCACCGTGCGGGATGCAGAACGTCTTGTGCAGGTTCAGGTGGCAGACGTCGGCGCCGATCTCACCGGGCCGGGCGATGCCGACCAGCGCGTTCATGTTCGCGCCGTCCATGTAGACCTGCCCGCCGCTGGCATGGATGATCCGGCAGATCTCGGTGATGCCCTCCTCGAAGACGCCGTGCGTCGATGGGTACGTGACCATCAGCGCCGCGAGGTTCGCGGCGTGCTCCTGCGCCCTGGCGCGCAGGTCCTCCATGTCGATGTCACCGTTGGCGCCCGTCTTCACCACCACGATGCGCATTCCCGCCATCGCCGCGCTTGCCGGGTTGGTGCCATGGGCGCTCTGCGGAATCAGGCAGATGTTGCGATGCCCCTCGCCCCGCGACTCGTGGTACGCGCGGATCACGAGCAAGCCCGTGTACTCGCCTTGCGAGCCGGCGTTCGGCTGCAGCGACACCGCCGCGAAGCCGGTGATGTCCCGCAGGTCGGCCTCGAGCGTGTCGAACAGCTCGCGGTAGCCCGCGGCCTGCTCCCGGGGTGCAAACGGGTGCAGCTTCCCGAATTCCGGCCACGTCACCGGCATCATCTCGGCGGTGGCGTTGAGCTTCATCGTGCACGACCCGAGCGAGATCATCGAGTGCACGAGCGAGAGGTCGCGCGACTCCAGCTTGCGCATGTAGCGCAGCAGCTCGTGCTCCGCATGGTAGCGGTGGAACACCGGATGGGTCAGGAACGGCGAGACGCGCGCGAACCGCTCGTCGTAGCGCGGGTCGATCTCCGCCTCGAGCTCCGCGACCGGGAACGGCACGTCGGCGCCGCCATTGAACGCCGCGAGGATGTCGGCGACGTCAGCCGCGCCCACCGTCTCGTCCAGCGCCACGATCACGCTCGACGGGCCACCGCGCCGCAGGTTGATGCGCCGCTTGCGCGCCATGGAGAGGACGCGCGCCGCGGTGACACCCTTCAGCTCCACCCGGATGGTGTCGAAGTACTCGTCGTGCGCCACCGCGTGCCCGAGTCGCTGCACCCCGGCTGCCACCAGCGCCGCCTGCCGGTGAACCCGCTGGGCTATGCGCACCAGCCCCTCGGGGCCGTGCCAGACACCGTACATGCCGGCGATCACCGCCAGCAGCACCTGCGCCGTGCAGATGTTGCTCGTCGCCTTCTCGCGCCGGATGTGCTGCTCCCGCGTGCCGAGCGCCATGCGCAGGGCCATCTTCCCGCGGGCATCGCGCGAGACGCCGATGAGCCGGCCCGGGATCAGTCGCTTGTACTCGTCGCGCGTCGTCATGAACGCCGCATGCGGACCGCCGTACCCCATCGGCACGCCGAACCGCTGCGAGTTGCCCACCGCCACGTCGGCGCCCCATTCCCCCGGCGGCGTCAGCAGCGTCAGCGCCAGGAGGTCGGTCGCCGCCACCAGCAGGGCATCCGCGGCATGCGCCCGCTCCGCCACCGTGCGCCAGTCGACCACCGCGCCATCGGTCGTCGGATACTGCACGATCACCACGAAGACGTCCTTGCGGAACGGCTTCGCACGGGCGTCCCCCACCACCACCTTGAGCCCCGACCCCCAGGCACGCGTCTTCACGACGTCGATCGTCTGCGGATGGCAATTGCGGTCGATGAAGACCGTCTCCTTGCCTTCCTTCCCCTTCACCCCGTACGCGAGGTGCACCGCCTCCGCCACCGCCGTCGCCTCGTCGAGCAGCGACGCGTTCGCGATCGGGAGGCCGGTCAGGTCGATCACCATCGTCTGGTAGTTGAGGAGCGCCTCGAGCCGCCCCTGCGCGATCTCCGACTGGTACGGCGTGTATGCCGTGTACCAGCCGGGGTTCTCGAGGATGTTCCGCTGGATCACCGGCGGCACCAGGGTGTCGTGGTAGCCGAGTCCGATGTACGAACGGAAGACCTGGTTCTTCATGGCAATCCGGCGGATCTCGCTGAGCACGTCGTGTTCGGTGCGCGACGGCCCGATGCCGAGCGGGGTCCGGGCACGGATCGACTCGGGTACCGTGGCGTCGATGAACTCGTCGAGCGAGGCATAGCCGAGCGCGGCGAGCATTTCGCGGATCTCGGCCGCGGTCGGACTGATGTGGCGCCGGACGAACGTGTCCGGGTCGGCGGCAATGGTGGGCTTCGTGGTGATTGTCATGCGAACCTCGGCGGGCCGCGGACGGCGGGCCGCGTAACAGGCGATGATCGGAAACGCGTGGTGCCGGGAAAACTAGCGAGGCGTGCCACCCCCGGCGAAGGGAGATGCCGACCCTCGATTGCGGGAAGCCGCGCCGCTCCCCGGCGCGCGCCCTCGGTGCCGGCGCGCCATGCGCCGCGCCGCTGAGCCGGCCACGCACCGCCCGCGCGGGGCGTCTCGACGCGATAGCTTTCGCGCGGCGCCGGACGCAACGCGCCGGCGGCATTCATGCGGAGGCGGTGTGACTCCACGCGCGGAAGGACAGACGCTCTCGTCGACCTCGGCCGGCCACCCATCCGAAAGCGTCGGGCAGGTGACGGCACCGCCGGCGACCGCGGATCGCCGCGTCGCATCCGCTGGTGCGTCGCCACGCGACACCCACTGGCGGCTCCTCTGCAGCCCCCCCGCAACGGGAATCGAGAACATGGCCCTCGACGAGGCGCTGCTGGATCGCGCACGTCGCAGCGGGGAACGCGTGCTGCGGGTCTACGCCTGGTCCCGTCCTACGCTTTCCCTCGGACGCCACCAGCGGGCGCGCGACGTCTACCGCCCGGCACTCGCCGAGCGGCAGGGCGTCGACATCGTCCGGCGCATCACCGGGGGACGCGCGGTGCTGCACTGGCGAGAGATCACCTATAGCGTGACCGGGGCGATCTCCGACGGCGAGTCGCTGCACGACGCCTACGAGGCGATCCACGCGCTGCTGCTGCACGCGCTGCGTGCGCTGGGCGTTGCCGCCGAGCGGGCGACGCCCGCAGGGCGCACGCCGGTGCCGGCGAGCGCGCCCTGCTTCGAGCTCCCCGTCACCGGCGAGCTCGTGCTCGCCGGCCGGAAGCTCGTGGGAAGCGCGCAGCTGCGCGAGGACGGCGCCTTTCTGCAGCATGGTTCCCTGCTCGTCGACGACGACCAGTCGCGCATCGCGAGCCTGGCCGGAGAGCCCGTCGGGGAGGTCAGCCCGGTCGCCACCCTGCGCGCGGCGCTGGGGCGCGCCCCCACGCCACAGGAGTTCGCCGACGTGCTGTTCGACGCCGTGCGCCGGCAGCAGGACGCGCACGCGGCAATGCTCGACTTCGACGAGACGCTCGAGGCGGCGCGGCACGCGGCGCACGAGCGCTACGCGAGCGACGCCTGGACCTGGCGCCGGTGAACCGCCCGGCCGCGGCGCGCGCTCGCACGCCCGCGGGGCGCGTGGTACACTAGACGCGCCCATGGGCGTCCATCTTCTCCGACGGCTGGCACAGGGCGTCGCGATGATCTTCGTCGTCGCCACCCTGACGTTCGTCCTCCTGCACGCCGCTCCCGGCGAGCCGTTCGCGGACGCGCTCGCCGATCCGCGCACGACGCCCGCGATGCGCGAGGCCCTGCGCGTCCGCTTCGGCCTCGACAGGCCGCTGGCCACGCAGTACGTGCGCTTTCTCGGCGCCATCGCCCGGGGAGACTTCGGGATCTCGTACCGCGACGGGAGTCCGGTGGCACGGGTGCTTGGCGAGGCACTGCCGCGCACGCTCCTGCTGATGTCCACCGCGATCATCCTCGGGTTCGGTCTCGGCATCGTGCTCGGCACGCTGCAGGGGGCAACGGCCGGATCCTGGTTCGACCGCGTGAGCGGAGGACTCGGCCTCGTGGTGGCGGCAATCCCGGATTTCTGGCTGGCGCTTGCCCTGCTGCTCCTGTTTGCGGCGCGCTGGAGGCTGCTTCCAGCGGGCGGCATGATCGACCAGGTCGGGCATGCTGGCCTGTCGCCCGCCGGCCGCGTGCTGGACGTCGCGAAGCACCTGCTCATGCCGGCCGGCACGCTCGCACTCGTTGCCGGCGCCGTCGTCTCGCGATACCAGCGCGCCGCGCTGCTCGGCGTCCTGCCGGAACCGTACATCCGGAGCGCCCGCGCACGCGGCCTGCCGCGTCGCGCCGTGGTCTTCCGGCACGCACTGCGCAACGCCCTGTTGCCGACGATCACACTGCTGGGACTCGCGTTCCCCGGCTTCGTGGGCGGCGCGGTGTTCGTCGAGTACATCTTCTCCTGGCCGGGCATCGGCATGCTCGCCGTCGATGCCGTCTCGTCCCACGACTATCCGCTGGCGCTCGGCGCCGTCATGCTGTCGAGCGTCGTCGTCGTCGTCGGCAGCCTCCTCGCTGACGTACTGGCCGCGCTGGCCGACCCGCGACTTCGCCATGCGTGACGCCACCCCCTCGTCCATCGTGGCGTTCGCCGAGCGCGCGGCGCCCGTGGAACCGGCGCCCGCGGGGTACTGGCGTCGCGCGCTGCAGCTCGTGCGCGACGATCGGGCCAGCACGCTGGCCGCGGCGTTCCTCCTGGGGCTGGTGCTGGCCGCGCTGCTCGCCCCCTGGATCTCGCCGTTCGACCCCAACGCCCAGCTGGACATCGTGCGCGCCAAGCTCCAGGCCCCGTCGGCACTGCACTGGTTCGGCACCGACCAGGTGAGCCGAGACGTCCTGAGTCGCGTGCTGCACGGCGCGCGGGCCACGCTGCTGCTGGCGGTCTGCGCGGTGCTGCTGGCCGCCGCGGTCGGAACGACGTACGGGGCAGTCGCCGGGTTTGCCGGCGGACGGGTCGACGGCGTGATGATGCGCATCGTCGACGCACTGCTCTCGATCCCGCGCATCCTGCTGTTGCTGGGCGTCGTCGCCACGCTCGGGGCGCTGACGCCAGTGCTGCTGATCGGCGTGCTCGGCCTCACCAGCTGGTTCGGCGTGGCGCGCATGGTCCGCACCGAGGTGCGGATGATCCGCGAGCGCGACTGGGTGGCCGCCGCGCGCGCCCTCGGCACGCGGCGGCGACGCATTCTCGTCAGGCACGTCGTCCCGCACGCCATGGCCCCCGTCATCGTCACCACCGCACTGGGGCTTGGCAACATCATCGTGGTCGAGGCGGGGCTGGCGTTCCTCCGGCAGAGCGTCCCCGGCCAGGTGAGCTGGGGCGACCTCCTCCGCGACGGGCGCGAGGTGATCTTCTCCGCCTGGTGGATGACGGTCTTCCCCGGGCTCGCGCTGGTGGCCACGGTGCTGGCCGTCAACGTGGTTGCCGACCGCTTGCGCGCGGCGCTCGATCCGCGGCAGCTTCCCGCCCCATGACCGCACCGGCGCCGCTGCTCGAGGTCGAGAACCTCCGCACCTGGTTCCACACGCGCGGCGGCGTTGCCCGCGCCGTCGACGGCGTCTCGTTCTCCATCGCCGCCGGCGAGACCGTCGGCATGGTCGGTGAGTCGGGGTGCGGCAAGTCGGTCACCGCCCTCTCGCTCCTCCGCCTCATCGACCCGCCGGGGCGCATCGAGGACGGGTCGCGCCTGCGCTTCGAGGGCACCGACCTGCTCGCGCTCGACGAGGAGCGGATGCGCCGCCTGCGAGGCAACCGCATCGCGATGGTCTTCCAGGAGCCGATGACGGCGCTCAACCCGGTGTTCACCATCGGGGACCAGGTGGCCGAGGTGGCGCGAGTGCACGCGGGCGCCAGCCGGCGCAGCGCGAGGGAGCGTGCCGTGGAGATGCTGTCGCTGGTCGGGATTCCCGATCCGCGCGCGCGGGCCTCGGCCTATCCGCACGAGCTCTCCGGCGGTATGCGGCAACGCGTGCTCATTGCCATGGCGCTGGTGATGAACCCCGCGCTGCTCATCGCCGACGAGCCGACGACGGCGCTCGACGTCACCATCCAGGCGCAGATCCTCGAGTTGCTGGCGGAGCTGCAGCAGCGCCTCGGCCTCGCGGTCCTGCTCATCACCCACGACCTGGGGGTGGTGGCCGAGGTGACGTCACGCGTCCTGGTGATGTACGGAGGCCAGATCGTGGAGTCGGCGCCGGTGCGCGACCTCTTCGCGCACCCCCGCCATCCCTACACCGAGGGGCTCCTGGCGGCGACCCCGCGCCTTGGCGAGCGGCTCGAGCGCCTGGCCGTCATTCCCGGGACGGTGCCGCCGCCGACGGCGTGGCCCGGCGGCTGCCGATTTCACGATCGCTGCGCGTATGCCTGGCCGCGGTGCGCCGCCGAGGCACCGGCGCTCGTCCCCGTGCGCGACGGACGGGCCGCGCGCTGTCACCTGGTGCTGCACGCCGACGAAGCGCCTCCGGCGGCGCGCGGGCTGGGCGATGCCTGACGCCCCCGCCGTGGTCGCGCACGCCGGCGACGATCCCGTGCCCGGCCGGCTCGACGCGCCGCTCCTCGCCGTGCGCGGACTCCGGACCCACTTTCCCGTCCGCGGCGGGCTGCTCGGCCGGCCGACCGGTGTGGTGCGCGCCGTCGACGGCGTGAGCCTCGACGTCGCCGGCGGCGAGACGTTAGGCGTCGTCGGGGAGTCGGGATGCGGCAAGACCACCCTGGGACGCAGCATCCTCCGGCTCGTGGAGCCCACCGCCGGCACCATCACGTTCGACGGCACCGACCTCCGCGCCCTGCGCGGCGAGGCGCTGCGCGCGATGCGCCGCAACCTGCAGATCATCTTCCAGGACCCGTACTCGTCGCTGAACCCGCGCCTCACGATCGGCGCGGCAGTGCGCGAGGGGATCGAGGTCCACCACCTCGCCGAGGGCGCCGAGGCCGATCGCCGCGTCCGCCAGCTCCTCGAGGAGGTCGGGCTCCGGCCGGAGTACGCATCACGATATCCGCACGAGTTCTCCGGCGGGCAGCGCCAGCGGGTCGGCATCGCGCGGGCCCTCGCCGTCCAGCCCCGCTTCATCGTCTGCGACGAGCCGGTCTCGGCCCTCGACGTCTCCGTCCAGGCCCAGGTCATCAACCTGCTGCAGGACCTGCAGCGCGGTCGCGGCCTCACGTACTTGTTCATCGCCCACGACCTCTCGGTCGTCGAGCACATGGCGACCCGGGTCGCGGTCATGTACCTCGGCCGCATCGTCGAGTTTGCGAACGCCGCCACGCTCTATCGCGAGCCATTGATGCCGTACACGCAGGCACTGCTCTCGGCGGTGCCGGTGCCCGATCCGGAGACGAAGCGCCGGCGCATCATCCTGGCCGGCGACGTGCCGTCGCCGGTCAACCCGCCTTCCGGCTGCGTCTTTCACCCGCGGTGCCAGCATCCGGCGCGCGACCCGGCCTGCGCCGTCATCCGGCCGCCGCTCGAGGAGAAGGCGCCCGGCCACTGGGCTGCGTGCATCAAGCAGCCACCCACCGCGGTCGACTGGTCGCAGCAGCAGGCGGTCGGTGGCCGGCACCCGCCCGAGCGTCACCTGCCGGCCGGCGTGCCCGGCGTGCAGCGCGCCTGACGGCGTCGTTCCGCACCGCGCGGCGGTCCCCGGGCCGGTCGGGGTGCGTCCGACAGCAGTCTCCGGGCTCCGTGCGCTGGTGCAACGGCGTCGCGTGGCCTATGATCGGGGCCGCACGGCAGGGCCTTGCGACGGGAACGGCTCCCGGGGAGACGATTCCGGCTCGCTGCATAACGTGGCGGCGATGGACCACAACCCAGGGTGGACATGACCAGGGATCCGAGCACCGGCGGCGGCGGCACGGGACGCACCGCCGCGATGGCCCCCAGCGACAAGCAGTGGTTCGGCCACCCCCGCGGCCTGGCGACGCTCTTCTTCACCGAGATGTGGGAGCGCTTCAGCTACTACGGCATGCGCGCCCTCCTCATCCTCTTCATGACCGCGGCCGTGGCCAACGGGAACGCCGGCC
Organism: uncultured Gemmatimonadaceae bacterium; assembly: GCA_963761075.1. Taxonomy (GTDB): domain Bacteria; phylum Gemmatimonadota; class Gemmatimonadetes; order Gemmatimonadales; family Gemmatimonadaceae; genus CAVXFN01. Next base: position 1,608,670 of record CAVXFN010000004.1, on the reverse strand, counting down.
TCGGGTTCTCCGACGGAACCGCCGGCGCGGTGTACGGCCTGTACACCTCGAGCGTCTACCTGCTCACGCTGCCGGGGGGCTGGATTGCCGACAACCTGTGGGGGCAGCGCAAGGCGGTCTTCGTGGGCGGGTGCATCATTGCCCTCGGCCACTTCACACTCGCCGCGCCCCTCGTCGGCGCGCCCAACAAGCCGTCGTTCTTTCTTGGCCTGCTGTTCATCGTGCTCGGCACCGGCCTGCTCAAGCCGAACGTGAGCTCGATGGTCGGCGACCTGTACCCGCAGCCCGATCCGTCGGCTGGGGAGAAGGAGCGCGAGGAATGGGGCGCGCGCCGCGATTCCGCGTTTTCGCTCTTCTACATGGGCATCAACATCGGCGCGATGCTGGGCCCGTTCATCTGCAGCACGCTCGGGGAGCGCGTCAACTGGCACTGGGGATTCTCGGCGGCCGGCTTCGGCATGATCCTGGGACTCGTCCAGTACCGCATGGGCGACAAGTATCTCGGCCGCGCGGGCTACCTCCGCTCCGCCGACCGCGCCGAAATCGTGCAGCAGCGCGGGCGGAGGTTCTGGCTTGGCGCCGCCGTGGCGGCGGGCGTCATCGCGGTCATCGTCTGGCTGCTCATCGCCGGCAGCCTCGGGCTGACCCTCGAGGCCTTTGCGACCTGGGTTGGATACGGCATCCTGCTGCTCTCGATCCTCTTCTTCGCCTGGCTGATCTTCAACCTCGGCACCGCCGCCGCGCTGCTGGCGGTCTTCCTCGCGCTCACCGCGGTGCTGGCGCCCCGCATGGGCACGCTCGGCGGTCAGTGGGCGGTGCTTGTCACGCTCGCCGCCTTCGTGGTGCTGTGCATCGGGCTCTTCGTGGTGCGCGGTCGCGCGGTGAGCACCGATCGCAAGCACCTCATGGCGATCTTCTGGCTGTTCCTGCTCGCGGCGATCTTCTGGTCCGGATTCGAGCAGGCCGGATCGTCGCTGAATCTCTTCGCGCAGGACCTCACCAACCGGGTGGTGTTCGGCTGGGAGATGCCGACGGGCTGGCTGCAGAACGTGAACCCGTTCTTCATCATCGTGCTGGCTCCCGTCTTCGGATGGCTCTGGACGTGGCTCGCCCACCGCGACCGCAATCCGACAATCCCGGTGAAGTTCGGGCTGGGCCTGCTCGGGCTGGCGGCGGGTTTCGTGGTGATCATGTGGGGTGCGGCCAACGCTGCCGGAGGCACACGGGTCTCGATGGCCTGGCTGGTGGTCACCTACTTCCTCTTCACCTGCGGCGAGCTGGCACTCTCGCCGGTCGGCCTGTCGTCGATGACCAAGCTGGCGCCGGAGGGGCGCGTCGGGCAGATGATGGGCGTCTGGTTCATCGCGGCGGCGCTCGGCAACCTGTTCGCCGGCCTCGTCGCCGGTCGCCTCGAGACGCTGCCGCCGGAAACGCTCTTCCGCAGCGTCGCGATGTTCGCCGGTCTCTCGGGACTGATCGCACTGCTCGCGAGCCCGCTCATCAAGCGCCTGACGGCGGGAATCCGGTAAGCCCCGGGGAGCGCGAGGGAGGAGCGACCGACGGCTCCTCCCCCGGCTCGACCGTCGCCGATCGACTGGCTACGGCCAGGTGAAGACGCCGACCGGCTCCGTCCGCGACCGGTTGCGCCTCAGGTCGTTCGGCTCCGGCCAGAACGTGCGCGTAAGGTCGGCGCTGCTGAACCGGAGCACCCAGCGTGCACCGGCATCGCGCCGCAGCGGGAACGCGAGGTCGACGCGCCACAGGCGCTGCGACCCCGGCGGGACGGCGGCGAGCAGCGCGGCGCCGACGGACGGTTCCAGGGGGGTGTCGCGCCCGAGGGGACTGTCGCCCGCCCAGAGCTGGCCGGCATCGGCGAACAGCGCGACGCCGGCGTCGGCGGTGCCGCGCACGCTGCCGGTGCGCCAGCGTTCCTCGATCCGTCCGACGAGGCGCCGCGCCCCCCCGAGTTCCGCGTCGTCGTAGCCGCGCACGCCCCCGCGCCGGTCGCCTAACGCGAGCTGGAACGGCAGCCGCTGCCGCTCGCCGGCGCCGTACTCCACGCTGGCCACGATCGTGTGTCGCGGGTGCGGCCGCAGGTACCACGCCAGCCGCCCGCTCAGGAGGAGGTCGTCCCACGGCCCGCCCGAGGACTTTCGAGAGCCGTCGGCGAGGACCTGCACCGCCGCGAACGAGCGCTCGGTGCCCACCCCGGCGTAGGCATCCACCGCCATGTGCACCTCATCGCGGGAACTGCCGCCGACGGCGAGCCCGCGCCCGATCGTGGCCCCGATCTGCACGCCGCGGCGTACGTCCTGCACGCCCGTCAACGCGTCGAATCCCGTCACCCGCAGGAAGTTCACCTGGCGGAATCCGAGCAACAGGTTGAGCCGGGTGGACGCGAACGACGTGTACCGACCGACCAGTGGTGCCAGCGAGTCGGCGACAACCCCGCTGTCGGTGACAAGCACCGGCACCGGATCCGTCACCGCACGCTCACTCGACAGCGTCGCGCCGACGAGGGCGAGACGCCCCGGCCGGCCGACCCGCACCACGCCGCCCACGTCGGAAAAGCTGCGCTGCACCTCGAGCGAATGTCGCGCACTGGACGGTGACCGGAACGGGATCAGGTCCTCACTCGCTCCCCCGCTCACGCGCCAGGCGCTCGACTGCAGGTCCGAGAAGACCGGATGCGCGACCCGGGCCGAGAGGTCGTATCCGATCTCCCGGCGGTCCGCGTTGACCTCGAGCAGCACCGGGCGCCGAAACAGCTGGTAGTTCGAGTAGCGGCCGAGAAAGGCGTCACGATAGAAGAAGCCCTGCCGCCATCCTGCCACGGCGTAGATCCCCTTTCCCTCGAGGTTGGTGCTGCCCACGGACAGTGCGCGGAAGTATGGCGCGGCGCTCCGGATCCCCGGCGACAGGAGAATCGCAGGCTCGTCGACAGTGCTCACCTCGAGCCGCACGGTGTCGGCCGAGACGGCGTACGCCGTGACCGACGCGTCGGCCAGGAAGGGCTGGGCGCGCAGGATGCGCTCCGATTCCTGGCGGCCCAGGCTCGAGCAGCGGCCTCCTCGGCTGAACAACAGGAAGTGCTCGATTACCGTCGGCGCCGTGGCCACGTGGATCGACGTCGCGGCGCGACCGAGCGCACGAGAGGCCGCGAAAAGGCCCCCATACGCGGGTGCACGCGAGCGGATCACGATCTCCGAAATGACCTGCCCGCGACACGGCACCGGCGTGCGGGGGACCTGCGCCCCGACGCCCACGCCCGCCAGTGTTCCGGCGGTGAACAGCGTGACGACGGGCGTCCTTCGCAGCTACTTCCCCATCCGCCGCTTCAGCTCGGCAAGGCGGGCGTCCGCCTCGGCCTCAGCGGCCGCTCGTCGATGGGCTCGCCCCATCGTGTCGATCTCGTTCTCCAGCTGGCTGCGCACGTCGTGGAGCCCGAGGTCGTCTGTCGCGGCCCCGGCGACGCTTCCCTCGGGCATCCCGGAGCCGACTCCGGCTACCGCCGCCTTGAACTGACGGGTCATCTCCTCGACGTCCTGCTCGGCCAGGGCCAGCTCCTGCTCCTGCGCGTCGAGCTTCTGTTGCAGCACCGCGACGCGTTCCGCATGCTGTGTCTCGAAGCGCGTGGCAATCTCGACGGTCTGGGTGTCGCCGATCTTCTCCGCCAAGCCCTTCCGCCGGCGAATCGTCTCCAGCTCGGCCAGCTCCGCCTGCAGGCGCTTGCGCGTCACGCCGGCGGACGCGCGCAGGTCGTCCAGCGCCAGGCGTGCGTGAACCAGCGTCTGCTTCATGACGCCGAGAAGGTCGCGTCGACCCTCCGGCGGCACGTTGCCGTGCAGCAGGTCGTGCAGCGCCGCCTTGATCTCGTCGAACACCGCGGTCAGGAGAGGGAGGGTCGGTGGGTCCTTCGGGAACCCACGGGGGCCGCCGGCGTTTCGCGTTGCACCGCCGATTCGATACGATACAGATCGGTCGAACCATCCGGCAACACGCCGCCTCCACCCCGGCGGACGGCGACATCCTGCACCCCCACCGGTCCACCTCGTGATTCCACGTCCGCTAGTCGCCGTCACGGCCACCACGCGCCCGATCGAAGGCGTCGAGCGCGTGCGCCTGAATCGCGCGTACCTCGAGGCCGTCGAGGCGGCCGGCATGATTCCGCTGGTCACGGCTCCCATGTCCGAGCTCGCCGCCGCCGACGAGGTGCTCCGGGCCGTCGACGGACTGCTGCTGACCGGGGGCGAGGACATCGATCCGGCCCGGTATGGCGCGTCGCGTCACGAGAAGACCTATGCGCCACATCCCCTGCGGGATGCCTGGGAGCTCGCGCTCGTGGTCGCCGCCCAACGGCGCGCCCTCCCCACGCTGGCGATCTGTCGCGGCATTCAGGTCGTCAACGTGGCGCTCGGCGGCACCCTGGTGCAGGACATCGCCAGCGAGCGCCCCGGCGCCCTCGCCCACGACGGGGCGGGCGCGCGAGGCGAGCGGGTGCACGACGTCACGGTCGAGGAGGGTTCCCGGCTCCATGGCCTGCTGGGCGCGACGACGGTGCGCACCAACTCCAGCCACCATCAGTCCGTTGACCGCGTGGCGGAGGGACTGCGGGTGACGGCGCGCGCACCCGACGGCATCGTCGAGGGCGTGGAGTGGATGACCGACGGATGGTGGATGGCGGCGGTCCAGTGGCACCCGGAGGAACTCACTCGCGCGAAAGAGCCGTGGGATCGCAACCTGCTGCGGGGGTTTGCCGGGCGATGCCGGCAGGGGCTCGGCGTCCCCGCCTGACGCGCGGAGTCGTCCTCGTCAGGCGCCGCGCACCCAGCGTGACTCGTCGCGCACCTGGCGCATCAGGCGCTCCGGCCCGCCCGCCGAGGGAAACAGGAGGCGGTCGCTCACCCGGTTGAGCGCCACCCGGAGGCGTGGGAAGCGCTCGGCGGCCGACGCGAACAGTCCCTCCAGTCCGTATTGCGCCGCGAGCCGATGCTGCGACGCCATCGCGTATCCCCGCCGGCCCATCTCGTCGAAGTAGTCGAGGTCGGGGCCGCCGCGCCGCCAGTGCCTGAACTCGATGTGGTCCGGGAACATGCCGCTCAGCCACAGGGCGTAGTTGCCCAGGTGCGCGCGAACGAGGAAGGCACGCGTCGCGTCGCCCGATTCCGCGTCGGCGAGCAGCGCCGACAGCGTGTCGTAGATCTCGTCGTCATGGGGCGAGACACGCTGCGCACGCTGGTGCGCGCCGAAGTGCACCAGGATCGAGGCCACGTAGTCGGCGATGCCGCGATCGGGCTCTCCCATCTCCTTCAGCGCGTGACGGACCACCACGTACGTGAAGAGCCGCACCGACGCGTGCGCCCCCTGCCGCGAGTGGAGCAGCGCCGTGACGAGTCGCGGATCGTCGAGCACGGCATCGATACCGTGCTCGCGGAGCTCGCGCTCGGCTCCCTGGACGTCGCCCGCGGCGTCCACCGACACGAGTCGCAGGGCGAGTTGCGCATCATCGCGCGTCAGCTGTTGTCGGATGTTGGCGAGGATCATGGCGTGGCTCGTGCATTGCTGACGAAGGACACCCGCGCTGAGATACCCCCGTCCCCCCCGGCGGGGTGCCCGGGTTCCCTCCGCGCGCCGTCCCGGACGGGAAGAAAGGTCGTTGCCCCGGAGGTAGCCAGCCGCGATTTTGAGCGCCGATGTCCCGGCGCGTGTTGCACATCGATACCGGCCGCGAGTGGCGCGGGGGCCAGCGGCAGGTCTACTTGCTGGCCGGCGCACAGCGCGAGCGAGGGGACGAACCGCTCGTGGTGGCGTACTCCGACGCGCCGCTCATCCAGAGACTCCGTGCGAACGGCCTGGCGGCGTCGGCCCTCCGTGCCCGGGGGGACTGGGACCTTGGCGCCGCGCGACGGTTGCGCGCGCTCGCGCGATGGTGGCGCGCGGACGTCCTCCACGCCCACGACGCGCGGGCGCATGCCATCGCACTCGCCGCGCTCGTCGGGCAGCCGGAGCTTCCCCTGGTGGTGTCACGCCGCGTGGCATTCGTGCCACGCGGTCGGGTGAAGTACGGCCGGCGCGTGGCACGCTTCATCGCCGTGTCGGGCGCGGTGCGCGACGCCCTCGTACTGGGCGGCGTGAGCGCCGCGCGGATCGACGTCGTGTACGACGGCGTGCCGACGCCGGAGGTCTCCACCCCGCGTGACTGGCGCCAGGAGTGCGGCTGGCCGCCGGGGACGGTCGTCTGCGGACTCGTCGGCGCGATGACGGCGGAAAAGGGCGTGCAACTCCTCGAGGGAATTGCCGGTGCACTTCCCGCCGACGCGGCGCGACGCACGCGCCTCGTCCTCCTCGGTGGAACGTCCGCGGGACAGGATTCCATCGGCGGCATCGCAACGTATCGCGCCGGGTTCGTGGATGAGGTGCACGCCGCCATGGCGGGACTCGACGTGCTCTGGCATCCGGCGACCGCCGAAGGACTCGGCACCGCGGTCATCGACGCCATGGCGCTGGGCGTCCCGCCAGTGGCATTCCGTGTCGGGGGACTCCCCGAGCTGATCGGGGACGGCGAGACCGGCCTCCTGGTGGAGCCGGGCGACGTCGCCGCCTTTGCGCGCGCCGCCGCCACGCTCATCGATGATGCGTCGCTGCGCCGGCGACTCGCAGCCGGCGGTCCCCCGCGCGCCGCCGCGTTCTCCGTCGCTCGCATGGTGGAGGGGACCGAGGCGGTCTACGACCGCGTGCTGCGCCTCTCGCGGCGTCGACTCTCGCGCTGACGGCACACGCGCGGGACCGGTCACGGCGCAGGGGGGTAGTCCGTCGGTAGCCCGCGGCGGTGCGCTTCGTCTACCTTTTGGAGCCGACCATGCCCGGCGTCGCCCCGGAGGATCCCGCGTGCTGTTCATCTGCGTGCCCGCATACAACGAAGCGCCCACCATCGGCGTGCTGCTCTGGCGCATCCGGAGGGTGTTTGCCGAGTTCCCGCGCGAGCACGAACTGCTCGTCTTCAACGACGGGTCGACCGATGCCACCGCGGAGGTCCTCGCGCCCTACGCCGAGGTGCTGCCGCTGACGCTGCTTGGCGGCCCGGAGCGGGTCGGGTACGCCGCGGCCATCGACGCCCTGGTGCGCGCCGCGGTGTCGCGCTGCCGGTATCCCCGTCGCGACGCCGTCATCGTTATGCAGGGAGACTTCACCGACCAGCCCGAGCACATTCCGGAGCTGGTGCGGCGCTTCGAGGGAGGGGCGGACATCGTCGTCGGCGAGCCGGCCTCCGAACCGTCGGATCCGCGGCCGGTGCGGCGACTGCGCCGCGTCGCCCCCGCGCTGCTGCGGTGGATCGTGAAGGTCCCCGGCGTCCGCGATCCGTCGCACTCGTACCGGCTCTTCCGCGTGTCGGTGCTTCGCGACGCGCTGCGGGCCGCGGGCGACGCCCCGCTCGTGCAGGGGGATGGCTGGTGGGTCAACGTCGACCTCCTCCTGGCGACGGCGCCCCACGCGCGCCGCGTCGAGACGGTGCCCCTGGCGCCGCGCTTCGACCTGCGGCCACGGGAGTCGCGCCTGCGGCCGGTGGCGGACGCGGTGCGCCTGTTCCGCCTCGGACGCCGCTCGCCGCGACGCCGGCTCGCCACGACGCCGACCACGGCCGAGGCATGACCCGGCTCCGCGCGGCGGTCCTGGCCCTGCTCGTCCTCGGGGCGGCGCCGCGAATCCGGGCGCAGACCGAGGCGTTGCCTCCCGCCGCGCGCGAGGACGCCGCGCCGGTCCCCTTCGGCACCGGGGAGCTGCTCACGTACGACGTGCGTTTCGGGCCGATTCGCGTGGGCGAAGGCACGATGGAGGTTGTCGGGACGGAGTCGATACGCGGGCGCGACGCCTGGCACACCCGATTCCGCGTGAAGGGCGGGCTCGCGTGGTTTCACGTCGATGACGTGCTCGAGAGCTGGATCGACAGGGCGTCGTTCACGTCGCTCCGCTTCGTGCAGGATTTCGAGGAGGGCGGGAAGACCCGCGAGCACCGGTACGAAATCTTCCCCGAACGCGCGACCTTCCAGGAGGACGACAAGCCGGAGGCGCCCTCCGTGTCCGATCCGCTCGACGACGGCTCGTTTCTCTACTTCGTGCGGACGATGCCCCTCGAGGTCGGGCAGACCTACACGCTCAATCGGTACTTCCGGCCGGACCGGAATCCCGTCATCGTGAAGGTGCTGCGTCGCGAGAAGGTGAACGTCGCGGCCGGGAGCTTTCAGGCGATCGTCATCCAGCCGATCATCAAGTCGCGCGGGATCTTCTCGGAGGACGGCGAGGCGCAGATCTGGCTCTCCGACGACAAGGACCGCATCATGCTGCAGATGAAGACCCGCACCAAGATCGGATCGCTCAACCTCTTCCTCAAGTCGCGACGCCCCGCGGACAGCGCGACGCCGTGACGCCCGCGGAAGCGGACGTCTCGCGCCTTCGCACGATCCCGATTGCGCGCCGGCCAAGCAAGGTCAGCGCGGACGAATTCGCCCACCCACCGGGCGAGGACCGGTCGTTCCGCGCCTTCCTGGCCGCCCTCCCCGATGTGCTGGCGGCTCGCGACCTCCGGCGCGTGGTGACCGCCGTCGTCGACGCCCCGCGTCGCGGCCGGGGCGTCGTGATCATGATCGGCGGGCACGTCATCAAGACGGGCCTCACCCCGCTCCTCGTGGACCTGATGCGGCGCGGCGTGGTGACCCACGTGGCCATGAACGGCTCGGCGGCAATCCACGACTACGAGATGGCCCGCTTCGGCGCCACCTCGGAGGACGTTGCCGCCGGATTGCGCGACGGCACCTTCGGCATGGCCGAGGAGACGGGGCGCGGCATGAACGAGGCGATCGTGGCCGGGTCGCGGGCCGGCGCCGGCATGGGCGAGGCGATCGGCGCCGCCCTCGAGCACGACGGGCACCTCGCGCACGGGGAGCTGTCCCTGCTCCTGGCCGCGCGTCGCCTCGGCGTGCTCGCCACGGTGCACGCGGCGATAGGCGCGGAAATCATTCACCAGCACCCCGCGGCCGACGGCGCCGCGATCGGCGACACCAGCCTCCGGGACTTCCGCCGGTTCGCCGCAGCGCTCCCGTCCCTGCACGAGGGCGGGGTCGTCCTCAACGTTGGCAGCGCCGTCATCATGCCCGAGGTCTTCCTCAAGGCGCTGACCGTGGCGCGCAACCTGGGCGAGGGGCGCCCGGTGAACTTCGTCGCCGCCGACTTCGACATGCAGCGCCACTACCGGCCGCGGGTCAACGTCGTCCAGCGCCCCACGCTGGCCGGGGGCGCGGGGTACGAGCTGACCGGACACCATGAGCTGATGATCCCGCTCCTCGCGTGGGCGGTGATCGATGCCATGGACGCCGACCCGCCCGCGCACGTGACGCCCTGAAACGCCACGAGGGGCCGGCAGGTGCCGGCCCCTCGTGCGCATGCTTCGATCCTGTCGCGAGCGGCATGCCCGTCACGGCGAGACCGTCGCGACAATGTCGCCCATCTCCCGCCCCGGCCCACGCGCGGTCGCGCGCCGGAAGCCCGTGGCTACATGCTGCTCCCCGACCAGCGCTCACGCAGGCGGCGCGCCGTCTCCGGGCTGAAGATCCGGATCACGAGGTAGATCGCGCCGCCCACGATCGCCGCGAAGATGGCGAACCGGAGCAGCACGAGCATGAGGGCGAAGAAGACGCCGAAGACGCCGAAGAAGAGCTTCAGGAGAAACAGGCCTCCAATAGCGAAGAGGCCGATCATGAAGATGGTGCGAAGCATGCGCGATATCCCGGGTTCGAATTCTGCTCTCCGTACGAACTCCTACGTTCACCGGTTTCAGGTCGCTGAACAGGGTAACCGCGGACGCGACGCCCACTTCGAGCGAACGAACCTCGCGCAACCCTGGCGACGCGCCCTGCGACCCGCCGAGCGACCCGCCAAGGGGACCCGCCAGGGGACCCGCCAGGGACCCGCCAAGGGGACCCGCCAAGGGGACCCGCCAAGGGGACCCGCCAAGGGGACCCGCCAAACGACACCCGGCAATCATCAAGCGCGAATGTCCTTGATCGTGCTGCTAACTTGCAACTTGAATATTTGCCGGTTATGCGACAGTTCCCAGTCCATGCGCACGCGGTAGATTGCCTCTCCCCAGAGGTTTACGTGATGCCGCCAAGCGGTTGATGGCGGATCACGAACCCCCAAGAGCACCCATGAGCGAGCCGCTATATCAGATCCTGGGACGCCACCGGTCCGACGCGCTTCCGCAGCGGAAGCCCAGCTGGCTGAAGGTCCGAGCGCCCGGAGGAGCCAACTACGTACAGCTCAAGCACTTGATGCGCGAGCTGAAGCTCCATACGGTCTGCGAGGAGGCCCACTGCCCCAACGTGGGTGAGTGCTGGGAACACGGGGCTGCAACCTTCATGATCCTGGGGGACGTCTGCACGCGGAACTGCGGCTATTGCGCCGTGGCCCACGGCCGCCCGCCCCTGTTCGACGCCGAGGAACCGGCTCGCGTCGCTTCGGCCGTAGCCGCCATGGGGCTGCGACACGCCGTCATCACTTCAGTCGACCGCGATGACCTGCCCGACTTCGGTGCGGGGATCTTTGCGGAGACGATCCGGCAGATCCACGCGAGGATTCCGACCTGCTCCGTGGAAGTGCTGGTGCCCGACTTCCAGGGGAGCGAGGAGGCGATTCGCCTCGTGCTTGACGCATCGCCGGAGATCTACAATCACAACACCGAGACGGTCCCGCGCCTGTACAAGCGGGCCCGCCCCGGCGGGCGCTACGAGCGCGTGATGGAGATCTTCCGCGTCGTGAAGCGCGTGGCACCGCACATTCCGTCCAAGACGGGGATCATCCTCGGACTCGGCGAGACGATCGAGGAAGTGCTGGCGGTGATGCGGGACCTGCGCGCGGTCGACGTCGACATCCTCACGCTCGGGCAGTACCTGCGACCGTCGAACGATCACCTGCCGCTGGACCGCTACTACACGCCGGCGGAGTTCAGCACCCTGCGCGAGGCCGGGCTCACCATGGGCTTCCGGCACGTCGAGGCCGGCCCGCTCGTGCGCTCGAGCTACCACGCCTGGGAACAGGTGCAGGCGGCCGGCGTCGCCGGCGCCGCCTGACGAGTTCTGCATGGCCCGCGCCGGCGGTTGACACCGCCGGGGGGCACCCGCCGAGCGGGGCCTCCGCGACCGACGCGGGGGCGGCACCGGCGCACTGAGAGGAGATTCGACTTGGCCCAGACGACCGCGAAGAAGCGCCTCGAGAAGGCGGAGGCGCGCCCCAGTCCGGGCGGCGACACGACGCCCGAGCAGCGGCACGAGCTGCTGCGGTTGATGCTGCTCCAGCGTCGCTTCGAGGAGCGCTGCGCCGAGGCCTACGCACTCGGGCGCATCGGTGGCTTCTGCCACCTCTACATCGGACAGGAGGCGGTCGGCACCGGCGCCATCACCTCGCTGCGCGCCGATGACTACGTGATCACGACCTACCGTGATCACGCCCAGGCGCTGGCGCGCGGCGTGCCGGCGCGGAACGTGATGGCCGAGTTGTTCGGCCGCGCGGACGGGTGCGCGCACGGCAAGGGCGGCTCGATGCACCTGTTCGATCGCAGCGTGAATTTCATGGGTGGACATGGCATCGTCGGGGGACACGTTCCCATCGCGACCGGCATCGGGTTCGCCATCAAGTATCGCGGCGGCGACCAGGTCTGCCTGTGCTTCATGGGGGAGTCGGTGGTCAACACCGGCGCCTTCCACGAGGCCCTGAACATGGCGGCCCTCTGGAAGCTCCCCGTGGTCTATCTGATCGAGAACAACCGCTACGGCATGGGAACCGCGCTCGAGCGCGCCTCCTCCATTCACGACATCTACATGCGCGCCGAAGCGTACGACATGCCGCGCGGCGTGGTCGACGGCCAGGACGTCCTGGCGGTCCGCGCGGCGACCAGGGACGCGGTGCAGCGCGCCCGCACCGAGTCCACGCCGACGCTGCTCGAGGTGCGCACGTATCGATTCATGGGACACTCGATGTCGGACGCGGTCTCGGGGACGTATCGCACCAAGGCGGAACTCGAGGAGTACATGAAGCGCGATCCCATCATGGTGCTCCGCATGCGCATGCAGGATGCCGGCGAGATCGACGACGCGGGCATGGCACACCTCGACGAGGAGATCAAGGCGCAGGTGCAGGACGCCTGGGACTTCGCCGAGGCGAGCCCGGAGCCGCCGCTCGAGAGCCTGCTCGAAGACGTCCTCGTCGATACGACAACCTGACGCCGCCGGAGGCCGGCGGGCCCGACGCGCCCACCCGCCGTCCCCACCGCGATTCCGTTTCCCCATGCCGATCCTCACCTACCGCGACGCCCTCAACCACGCCCTCCGCGAAGAACTCCAGCGCGATGACAGGGTCTTCCTGATCGGCGAGGAGGTCGGCGTCTACCAGGGCGCCTACAAGGTCTCCAAGGGGCTGCTCCAGGAATTCGGCGAGATGCGCATCGTGGACACGCCAATCACCGAGCTGGGATTCGCCGGCGTCGGCGTCGGCGCCGCAATGGCCGGGCTGCGTCCGGTGGTGGAGTTCATGACGTGGAACTTCGCCCTGCTGGCGATCGACCAGGTGGTGAACTCCGCCGCCAAGCTGCTCTACATGTCCGGCGGACAGTTCAACATTCCGATGGTGTTCCGCGGCCCCAATGGCGCCGCCCTCCAACTCTCGGCCCAGCATTCGCAGGCGTGGGAATCGTGGCTGGCCCACATCCCCGGGCTCAAGGTCGTCTCACCGGGCACGCCCTACGACGCCAAGGGGCTCCTGAAGAGCGCGATTCGCGACGACAACCCGGTGATCGTGCTCGAGGGCGAGATGCTCTACAACACCAAGGGCGACGTGCCTGACGAGGAGTACCTCGTCCCGATCGGCGCCGCCGACCTGAAGCGCGAGGGAGACCACTGCTCGATCATCACCTACGGCAAGTCGGTGCTCATCGCGATGCAGGTGGCCGACCAGCTCGCCAGGGAGGGCATCCGTGTCGACGTCGTCGACCTGCGCACGGTGCGCCCGATCGACGTCGACGCCATCACGCGCTCGGTGCAGAAGACCAACCGCGCGGTGGTGGTCGAGGAGGGCTGGGAGGTGTGCGGGATCGGCGCGCAGGTGACGGACTACGTGCAACGTTTCTGCTTCGACGACCTCGACGCGCCGGTGCTGCGCGTGACGCAGGCAGATGCCCCGATGCCGTATGCCCGCAACCTCGAGCGCGCCGCCAAGCCCGACGTCGCCCGCACGCTCGCGGCGGTCAGGAAGGTCATGTACCTGGACTAGCGCCTCGGGAGGCGGGCCGGCGACGCCGCCCCGGTTGCGTGCGCACCCGCCTCTGTCCTCTTTCCCCACTCCCTGCTGCGCAATGGCGACCAAGGTGTTCATGGAGGCACTCTCTCCGACGATGGAAGAGGGACGCCTCGTCAAGTGGTTGAAGAACGAGGGGGACACCATCTCGAGCGGCGACACGCTGGCCGAGGTGGAGACCGACAAGGCCATCATGGAACTCGTCGCCCGCGGCGACGGCGTGCTGCGCGCCCGCATGCTGGCTGAGGGCGACACCGCGCCTGTCGGCTCGGTCATCGGCGTGATCGCCACGCCGGACGAGAACATCGAGTCCCTGGTCGCGTCGGCGGGCGCTGCGGTCAGTGCGCCGGCCCCAACGGGCGACGTCGGGCCGTCCGGTGCGAGCAGCGCGCCACCCGGATCGCCGCCGGCTCCCGCGCCAGCCGGTCCGCCGGCGCGCCCCGCCCCCACCGCTCCGCGTGCAGTCGACGTCTCCGCCCCGGCCCCCGCGGCACCAGTACCAATGGCACCAGTACCCGCGGCACCAGTACCCGCGGCATCGGGACGTGGCCGTTCTTCACCGCTCGCCCGGCGGCTCGCCGCGGAACGAGGACTCGATCTCGCGGCCGTCCGGGGGAGCGGGCCGGGAGGACGGATCATCAAGCGTGACATCGAGGCCGCCGGCGGCGGCGGGTCCACGTCCGCGTCCCACCCGGCCGCTCCGCCGGGCGAGGACTTCCGCGACGTGCCGCTCACGCAGATCCGAAAGACGATTGCGCGTCGCCTGGCCGAGTCCATCGGCCCGGTGCCGACGTTCTACCTGACGTCCGACGTCGACATGGAGCGCGTCGCCGAGATGCGCAGCTCGATGGCGGAGCTGGGAGACAGCTTCAAGGTCTCGTTCAACGACATCGTGTTGAAGGCGGTGGCGACGGCCCTCTCACAGCACCCCGAGTGCAACGCGCACTGGCTCGGAGATCATATCCGGTACTTCAACCGGGTCCACCTGGGAATGGCGGTGGCCGTCGAGGATGGACTCATCACGCCGGTGCTTTTCGACGCCGACCGGAAGCGACTGAGCGAGATCGCCCGCGAGACGAGGGAGCTGGCGGCGCGGGCACGCGAGCGAAAGTTGCGCCCCGAGGAGTACACCGGCTCGACCTTCTCGGTCAGCAACCTGGGTATGTTTGGCATCGATCACTTCACCGCGATCATCAATCCCCCGGAGTGCGGCATCCTCGCGATTGGCGGCATCGAGGCCCGGCCCACCCTCGAGGGAGATCGATTCGTGCCGCGGCGCCGGATGCGCGTGACGATGAGCTGCGACCATCGGGTGATCGACGGCGCGACGGGCGCGCGATTCCTCCAGACGCTCAGGCGAAACTTGGAGAATCCGCTCATGCTTGTGTATTAGGGTCTCCTCCTCATCGCGGGTCTATTAGGCTGGAGACGGGACAGGGGCGGCGCGCCGGCCGAGCGCCGTGCCAGGCGACGCCCTCTGAGCGTGCGGGTGGACACGCGGAATGCGGGCGTGACGACACCGTGTAAAAGCCCGGGAAGGCTCAATGCAGCAAGAAGTTACGTCGGAAGCTGGCTGGCGTCTTTCTCTCGGAAGTCCAGGCGCGAAACCGGGGTGGGACGTGGATTCAACCAGAACCCAGCAGACGCATCGAGCCCGACGCGACGTAGCGGGCGGCCGTGCCGCCCTTCGGCGCGCCGCCAGGCTGGTTCGGGTCATTTCGGTGGCGGCCATCGCGGCCTGCTCGCCAGGCGACGGACCCTCCTCTCCCTCCCAGCAGCAGCAGTCAGGCACGCTGCAGATCTCGATCGCCGGGTTGCCCGCCGGGGCTTCTGCCAGCGTCGTGGTCGGGGGACCCGAGGGCTTCTCCCAGAGCGTCGGTGCCACGTCGATGCTGTCAGGGCTTGCCCTCGGCACCTACTCGCTCACCGCGCAGTCGATCACCGTCGACGGAAGTGTCTACACGCCTGATCCGGCCTCGCAACAGGTGACAGTGGATGCTGGCGGTGGATCCATCTCCGTGTCGGTGACCTACACTCTGTCGACAGGGTCGCTCCTGATCTCCGCGAGCGGCGTCCCGGCGTCGGCCGTTCCCTCCGTTGCCCTGAGCGGCCCCGCCGGATACAGCGCGACGATCGCCGCGGGCAGTGCGCTCAAGGGACTCACGCCGGGCACCTACGTCGCGACGCCGCAGCCGGTCCAGGCGCAGGGGAACACTTATGCGGCCGTCGCATCGCCGCTGTCGATCGAGGTCACGGCGAGTGAGGCACCTGCCGTCCTTCCCATCAGCTACGCCCTGACCACGGGTGAAATCGCGGTCACGATACAGGGACTTCCGTCCGGCTTCCACGGGTCGGTGACGCTCTCGGGACCCGGCGGGTTCCAGCTGGCCCTCACGGCCGACGCCGTCGTCACCAACCTGGAGCCGGGCGCGTACACCGTTGCGGCCAGTCCGGTCACCGTCGGGTTGGACCTGTATTCCGCAGCGCCGCCTTCGCCCGTGAGCGTGTCGGCATCGCTGACGCCGACGGCGGTGACCGTCGCGTATACCCTCTCGAGCGGTCGCCTTACGGTGACGATGACCGGACTTCCCACCGGCGTGAACGGGAGCGTGCAGGTCACCGGTCCCGGCGGCTTCTCGACGACGCTCGGTGCGACGGCCACGCTGAACGGCCTGCAGCCTGGACCGTACACGATCACCGCCGCCGCAGTCGCAACCGCCTCCGCGAGCTACGCCCCTGCCCCGGCAATGCAGCAGGTCACCGTCAGCGCCGGGACGACGCCGTTCGGCGCCACGGTCGTATACGCGATCGCCAGCGGGAGCTTGTCGGTGGCAATTCTTGGCCTTCCGCAGGGAGCCGTCGGGAACGTCTCGGTCTCCGGCCCGGGAGGCTACTCGACGACCCTGACCACGACGGCCACGTTGACCAACCTCGTGCCGGGCACGTACGTCGTGGCGGGGACGCAGGTGAACATCGGGAGCCACCTGTACGCCCCAGGGCCCCTCACGCAGAACGTCCAGGTGAGTGCGTCGGCGGTCGCGGCGCAGGCCTCGGTGACATACGCGCTCGCCTCCGGCGTCATGTCGCTCTCCGTGACCGGCCTGCCCGACGGTGTTTCGGCTGCGGTGAGCGTCACCGGACCCGGGGGCTACGCGCACACTGCCACCGCAAGCGAGCTGCTCCTCAGCCTGACGCCGGGGACGTACGTCGTCGCGGGCTCGTCGGTAACGTCGGGCGCGTCGACGTACGCCCCCAGCCCGGCATCGCAAAACGTGGTGATTCCCGCGTCGACCGTGGCCGTGAACGTCTCGGTATCGTACTCGGCCACCGGTGGCGGCCTGCAGGTCACGATCAACGGCCTGCCGGGAGGCGTACCGGCCTCGGTCTCGGTCACCGGGCCGGGTGGCTTCAACGCGCAACTGGCGGCGTCGCAGGAGCTCAGTGCCCTGTCCCCGGGGACCTACGTCGTGGCGGCAGCCAACGTGAGCAACGGGGGCACGCAGTACACGCCGTCACCGACGTCGCAGAATGCCGTGGTCACCGCCAGCAGCACCGCATCGGCGACGGTCACCTACGCGAGTGCAGCCGCGCAGCTGAACCTCACGATAGCGGACGCGTACATCACGCAGTCGGTGCAGACCCCGGCGATGGACGTTCCGCTCGTCAGCGGACGCAACGGAATGCTGCGCGTGTTCGTCACGGCCACGCAGGCGAACTCGGTGCAGCCGGCGGTGCGCGTCCGCTTCTACAACGGCGCGACGCTCGTCAACACCTACAACATCTCCGCGCCCGGCGCCTCGGTGCCGACGAGCGTCAACGAGGGATCGCTCGGCGCGTCGTGGAACCTCGCCCTGTCGGGCGCCGACCTCCAGCCGGGCATCAGTCTGCTCGTCGACGTCGACCCGACGAACAGCGTGGCCGAGTCGTCCGAGACGGACAACGACTACCCGGCGTCGGGCACGCCGCTGGCGCTCGACGTGCGCACCGTCTCCACGTACAGCGTCCGCCTCGTCCCGGTGGCGCAGACGGTGAACGGCAACACCGGAAACGTCACCTCGGCGAACCTGTCGCAGTACCTCGCGCCAATGCTGCAGATGTACCCGCTCGTCGCCATCGACGCCGACATCCGGTCGACGTACACGACGAGCGCGCCCGCCCTCCAGTCGGGCGACGGGAACGGGGCCTGGGGCCAGATCCTCAGCGAGGTCAACGCGCTGCGCACGGCGGACGGAAGCAGCCGATACTACTACGGTGTGGTGCACACGTCGTACACGGCGGGAGTCGCCGGACTCGGCTTCGTGCCAGGCAAGTCCGCGATCGGGTGGGACTACCTGCCGACCGGGGCGGGAGTCATGGCGCACGAAACCGGCCACAACTTCGGGCGATTTCACGCACCCTCCTGCGGTGCCGGCGGACCGGATCCCAACTACCCGTCGAGCGGGCTGTACGCGGGCGGGAAGATCGGGGTGTACGGCTACGACCTCACCGGCGGCGTGCTCAAGGCCCCCACCGCCTACTACGACCTGATGGGATACTGCAATCCCACATGGATCAGCGATTACACATACGAGGGGATCCTCGACTACCGCGCGGCGCATCCCGACGTGGCGCCGGCGACGACGTCGGCCGTGATGCGCCCATCGCTGCTCGTCTGGGGACGCATCCACAACGGGCAGGTGATCCTCGAGCCGGCGTACGAAGTGGACACGCGTCCGCGGCTTCCCGTCGGCGGCGGTCCGTCGACCCTGACCGGCTACGACGCCAGTGGCCAGCGCCTCTTCTCGATGGCGTTCACCGGCGAGCGCATCGCCGACGCGCCCGATCCGGACGACCAGACGTTTGCGTTCGCGATTCCGCTGGACTCCCTGCGCGGTCGTTCGCTCAACCGCCTGTCCCTGTCGGCACTCGGTCGCGTGGCGGAGCGGCGGGTGTCGGGACCCGCCAACCTCCCGGTGATCCGGGACGCCACGGAGGAGCCGGTGGCGCGGCGGGTGTCGCCCGGCGAGGTCCGGGTGACGTGGAAGGACGACGGCGTGCGCGGCGTCCTCATCCGGGACGCGCGCTCGGGTGACATTCTCGCTTTCGGTCGCGGCGGCGTGGCCACCGTGCGGACAACGGCGCCGACGCTCGACGTCGTGGTCTCCGACGGTGTGCGCAGTGCGAAGCGGAGCCTGAAGCCGCGCTGACGCCGCCCCGGCGGCGGCGTCCACGCCTAACGAACCGGCGCGGCGAGGGCGGCGGGGAGGGGTCCGGTGGCGACCGGCGTCGGCGCCGAGCCCGCGCGGAACCAGAGCCCCGATTGCGCCCCGCCGAAGGTTGCGCCCCCGGAGGCCACCCGCACCCAGGTCCCCTCCGGCATCGCGAGGACGTCAACCCCGGGGTTCGCCTGCAGCATCTCAACGATCCGGTCGCTGCGTCGCTCCCCCTGGTGACCCGCGGGGAGTTCATCCGTGAAGTGCGGGTTGATCTGGAACGGCACCAGGCCAAGGGCGTCGAACCCGCCGGGGTCGACGATCGGCATGTCGTTCGTGGTGCAGATGGTTGGGCAGGCCAGGTTGGCACCGGCGCTCCAGCCGAGGTACGGCACGCCGTCCCGGACGCGCCGGCGCATCGTCTCCAGGAGCCCGCGCCGCCGGCATTCGCGCAGCAGGTGAAAGGTGTTCCCGCCGCCCACGAGTATGGCGTCGGCCGCCTCGACGCGTCCGTCGCGGTGCAGCGGCTCGATGACGACGCCGAGCGGCGCGAGGGCGCTGCGGACGCGTTCCGTGTACTCGTCCCAGTCCACCGTCACGCCGGCGAACGGGACGAAACAGGCGCGCCTCCCGGTCCCCAGGATGTCGCCGATGGGCGACAGGGCGTGCTCGAGGTAGCCCTGCCCCGGCGTGCGCGAGCTGCTCAGCAGCAGGACGTCCATCGCGCGGCTACTCGCCGAACAGCTCGGCCGCGACCCGCGCCACGACCACGTTGGAGAGCACGACCGGCAGGTCGGTTGCGGCGGCCAGTCGCGCCCGGTGCCATTCCACGAAGCCGATGCAGTCGAGGACGAGGAGCTCGGCGCCGCGCGCCCGGAGCGCCTCCCCGGCGGCGAGGAGCACCGAGACGTCGGCCTCGTAGGGACTGGCGGCGTCGAACAGCGGGGGACGGGCGAGCAAACGCCACTTGCCGCGCTCGTCAGGCACCTGTGCCACCAGGGGCATGATCACCCCGACCTGACGGGCGCCTGCCAGGGCCCCCACGACCGCCGGCAGGATACGCTCGGGCTCCAGGAGCCAGGCGCGGTCGCAGGCGAGTCCCCGAAAGGCGCCGGTGCACAGCAGCACGATGACGTCGCAGCCGGCCTCCTCGAGGCGTCGCAGCGCCGCCGGCAGTTCCCGCTCCACCTTCGACGCCGAGAGTGCGACGCTGCTGCCGTCGCGACGCCGCGTCACCAGCACGCGCTCGCCGGCCTGGGCGCCGAAGCGCGCCGTCACGGTCGCATCGTCGAGGCCGTCGAGCAGCCCGAGCTGCATGTGGGTCACGCGCTGCGGCAGGTGACGCTCCAGGATGGGCGCGATGTCACTCCTCGGCGACTCACCGATGGTGAGCGTTCCCAGGCGCGTGAAGCTCATGCGACCCGCCGCGGCACATCGTCAGGCATCGTCACGTCCCTGCAGGCGGCGCATGTGCCCGTACAGCGCCACCAGGCGCTCGAATTCCACCTGGTCGTGAAAGCGGCACGTCCCGGCGGTGAAGGCCTTCGCCACCTCCACCGCGAAGCGCACCGCCGAGGCGATGTCGACCTCGCGACTGGCACCGGTGGCGCTTCCCGGCACCACCGTGGCCGCCCCCAGTGCCACCCCGACGACGGGCGCGTCGGTGACCCGCGCCGGCTGCGCGATCGAGTTGAGGTGGAAGACGCCGTTCCCATAGGGGGTGAGGTCCTGCATGGTCACGGGAAACGTCACCGCCACCTCGCCGGTGGTGATTTCCACGAGGCGCAGCAGGTCCTCGGACACGCGGAGGATCCACCCCGCTTTCACCGTCGGCGAGAGGGCGATGCCGCGATGGTTCAGGATCCGGTTGGCCTTGGTGGCATCGATCGACAGCACCGCGTCCATCGCCGGCTCGACCTCCAGGCCGTTCATGACCTCGAGGTCCACGGGTGAGTCCATGAAGTCCACCGGCTCGTGGCGCCGTGTCGGCGCATCCGGGCAGACGTGCGTGGTGACGATCACGTCGCCCTCCAGCACGTCGCCGGCGTCGGCCATCTGCGACAGCTTGAGCGCGGTAGCCACGGCGGCGATGCCGCCGTCGGCGTCCGAGACGAGCCCCACGCGTCCCGGGCGCGCGCCCAGTCCGCCGAGGCGCCCCACGACGCCTAACGTCGGCGCCGGTCCGCCGGCCGTGCGCCCGTTGCGTCCGGGGATCGACACCCGCACGAAGTCGGTCGTGCCGCGCGGGCCGCGCACCGTCTTCACGGCCACGGCGGCCGCCGTGGATGCGAGCAGCCCGACCACGGTCGCGCCGCTGGCCCGCGGCCCGCCCAGGGCCTCGTGCACCGCGATGGTCTGCGCGAGGGTCACCGGCGCCTCCGCTCCGGCCGACGCACCCGGCGGCGCGACCGGCCACCCATCTCCAGGGATCGCATCGGGCTACGATAGCGTCGCGCGCGGCGCGGCGCGACGGAGGGACGGGCCGCGAGCGCTCAGCGCGGGATCCCGCCGCGCAGGCCGATGCGTCGCGCCATCGATCCCGTGAACCCGAACAGCGCATCCCCGGCGATGAAGCCGCCCGCCAGGACCTCGAGGGTGCGCTCGCCGCGGCGCCCGAACCGCCTGACGACGACCACCCTCGCGACAAGCCCCGCCAGCACCGCCCATCCCGCGGCGGTATTCGCCACCAGCAGGCCGGTGCTGAGCAGGACACCGAGCTGGCGACGGGGTCCCCCGGCCAGCTGCGCCAGCGCCCCGGGAATCGCCCAGAGGAAGAGGCTGCGCGCGATGCCGGGAGCCGCCCCGGCCTCGATGGTGGCCGCATACACCCGGGCGACGGGGGGAACGAGGTCGCGCACGAACAGCCCATGCCACGCCAGCAGCACGACGGGAATGGCGACGAGAAACGCGACCATCGCCGCACGCAGCTGTTCCCGCCGGCCGATTCGCTCGAACTCCGGGTCGGCGCCGGACCCACGCAGCAGGAACCCGGCCCGCAGGTCGTAACCCATGTCGGCAAAGGCGGGCCCGGTGGCCACCGTGAACCCGGCCAGCAGAGCCAGCGGCACCGGTGGAAAGCCCAGCAGGATGCCGCCAAGCAGGGTGATGAGGGCCACGGCGAACGCAGGAAACCAGCCCGAGTGCATCGCCGCGATACCGACGATGATCTCGTGGACGAACGCCGCCAGCGCCGCGAACGCGACGAAAAGCGCCAGCCGCGGCAGCGAGAGCTGGGCCAGGAGCCCGCCGGCCACCGCCACCCCGGTGGCAATTGCCAGCCAGGCGACGGCGCCCATCCCTAACGAGCGACGGAGGGGCGTGCCGGTCGTGGCATGCTCGGCGCGCCCGCCGCGCCGGCCCAGCATCATCGCCACCTGCAACAGCGCCACCAGCCCGGCCCCGACCATCATGCCGTGCGGGATGTATGCCGCCATCAGGTCGCGTCCGAAGAGCGCCTCCCCGTAGCCACTGGCGAGCAGGCCGACGCCGAACATCGCGAGCGCCCACATGTTTCCGATGAACGCGATCCCTGCCGCCGCCATCGGCACGCCGAGCCACGATCCGGCGATGCCGGCAGCCAGGCCTGCGCCGAGAACGGCAGCCTGCCGCCCGCCCGCATCCCCGGCCCTGATCGCCTCGGCCGCGGCCACTCCGGGCGGCCACGCCGCCGTCGCCGGAAACAGCTCCGTCCCGAACAGTCGATACAGGAGCCACGCATCGAGAAGCATCGCGAACGCGGCCCCCCCGAACATGGGCAAGACGAGGTCGGGGCGCCCGATCAGCCAGGGAATCCCGATCGGCAGCAGGAGGCTGTTGGCAGCGCCGAAGGTCGCCGCCGACATCGCGCTCTGTGCCAGGTTCTGCGCGTGCACCGACCGGAAGGCCCGGAAGCCACCGATTCGCACGCGTCCGAGCAGCATCGCTGCCAGCGCCCCGACGAGCGACGTGTTCGGGGTGACGCCGAGAGTGGGCAGCAACTGCACGCCGACGACGGCGCCCGCGGCGCTGAGCACGATCAGGGGCAGCAGCAGCGCTGGCGCGAGTGCGCGAGGATGTGGTTCGGCGGCGGGCGGGACGTCAGTCAGGTTGGCGATGCGCTCTCCCTTCGAGGAAAGGTCGCCGCAACCTCCATTTCGCGGCACGGGCTGTCAATCGCGCCCGAGCGGCGCGACGTCGCACCGGGAGACTCCACGTCGACTGTCAGCGTCGACCGCCGGGAAGTAGATTGCGACGGCCGGAATGCGCGGCCTGTGGTTCCCTCCATCTCCATTCATCATCGCGACTTATGGCTTCGTACGACGTCATCTTCATTGGCGGTGGCCCCGCCGGCTACGTCGGCGCCATCCGGTGCGGGCAGCTCGGACTTTCGACCCTCGTCGTTGAACGCGACGGACTCGGAGGCACCTGCGTGCTATGGGGGTGCATTCCCGCCAAGGCGCTGCTCGAGAGCGCCTCTCTGGCAACGCGCGTCCAGCATGCGGCCGACTTCGGCGTCGCCGTCGGCGAGGTCACCCTCGACTATGGCGTGGCGATGAAGCGGTCCCGCGCCGTCAGCCTCCAGAACTCCAAGGGAGTCGAGTTCCTGTTCAAGAAGTACAAGGTGACCTGGATCAAGGGCACGGCGAAGCTCGCCGGCGGGATGGCGGTGACGGTGTCAACGGCCGACGGCAAGGCCGAGAAGCACGAGGCAAAGAAGGCCGTCGTCCTCGCCACCGGCTCGCGCGTTCGCGGGCTGCCGCAGGTGGGCCTGGAGCTCAACAAGTCGACGGTGATCTCGAGCGACGAGGCCCTCGTGCTCGAGAAGACCCCGAAGTCGATTGCCGTGGTCGGCGCCGGCGCCGTGGGCTGCGAGTTCGCCGACGTCTTCAACGCCTTCGGCGCCGACGTCACCCTGCTGGAGGTGCTCCCCGCGATCCTGCCCCTCGAGGATGCCGATGTCAGCAGCGAGCTGGCGCGCAACTTCAGGAAGCGGAAGATCGACGTGGTGACGGGGGCGAAGATCTCGGGAGCAAAGGTGGGCAAGTCGGGCGTGAAGATGACGGTGGAGGCCCAGGGAACGAAGCGGGAGCTCGAGGTGGAGAAGGTCCTGGTGGCCGCCGGGCGCGCGCCTAACGTCGATGGGATCGGCCTCGAGCAGGCGGGGGTCGGGCTCACCGACCGGGGGTTCATCGCGGTGGACACCACCACCTACCAGACGAGCGCGAAGGGCATCTACGCGATCGGCGACGTGATCGGCGCGCCGATGCTGGCGCACAAGGGCATGCGCGAGGGCCACATCCTGGCCGAGCGCCTGGCGGGCCAGCAGCCGCACGGGGTGAACTACGGCAACATCCCGAATGCCACCTACTGCCACCCGGAGGTCGCCTCGATCGGGCTGACCGAGCAGCAGTGCAAGGAGAAGAAGCTCGACTACAAGGTCGGCCGGTTCCCCTTCTCGGCGAACGGCCGCGCCCGCACGGCCGCCGAGACCGCCGGTTTCGTCAAGATCATCCGCGACACCAGGTACGGGGAGATCCTCGGCGCGCACATCATCGGAGCGCACGCCACGGAGCTGATCCACGAGCTGGCGGTCGCCCGCGAGAACGAATTCACGGTGGAGGAGGTCGATCTCGCGATCCATGCCCACCCGACCCTGTCCGAGGCGGTCGCCGAGGCGGCGCTCGACTCGATGGGGAAGATGGTACATGCGTAGGAACCCGCTGTCGTGAGCACCAGGCGTCCCGCGGTGACGCCGCGCGGCCGGACAGGCCGCCGGGGGAACCCTGGACGTCGGGCGGGTCGCACGACCTCGCAGCCCAGCGGCTTTCAGCCCGCCCGGGAACCGGGGCGGCAAGGCGGATGACGGTGCGCCGCCCGCTGCTGGTATTCGACCTGGGGCGCATGCCCTATGGCGACGCGCTCGTGCTGCAGCGCGAGGTGGCCCACGCCCGCATCGACGGGCGGCTCGTCGACGACGCCCTGCTGCTCGTCGAGCATCCTCCCGTGATTACGCTCGGCCGTGGCACGCACGCGGCAAACCTCCTGACGCCTGTCGATGTGCTGGCGTCGCGTGGCGTGGAGACCTTCGACGTGGAGCGTGGAGGTGACGTCACGTTCCACGGGCCGGGACAGCTCGTCGGCTACCCGATACTCGACCTGCGTCAGCATCGTCAGGACCTGCACTGGTACCTGCGCCAGGTCGAGGAGGCGCTGATTCGCGCGATCGCCACGTACGGCCTCGTCGGTGAGCGCCAGCCCGGCTACACGGGCGTCTGGACCCGCGGAGTGGGTCCGACACCTCCATCATCGCGCGAGGGCGCCGGCGGGCCGGCAGCGGGCTCCGGCGACGCAGGACGAGGCACGGTGACCCCGGCCGCGCGGAAGATCGCGTCGATAGGCGTGCACGCGAAGCAATGGGTCACGTGGCACGGGTTTGCGCTGAACGTCTCCACGGACCTGTCGTTCTTCGACCTCATCGTGCCCTGTGGAATCGAAGGTGTAGAGATGACTTCAGTGTCGCGCGAACTGTCGTGCTCGGCGCCTCCTCTCGATCACGTTGCACGAACCGTGGCCGCTGAATTCGCTGGGACATTCGGACGCGAGGAACGGTGGATGACGGGAGCAACGCTCATGTCCGAAGCGCGCGTTCGCCCGCCGAGCTGAGCTCGAGCCATCGAGACGTTCACCAATCGACGCGTCCGCGCTAGATTTTTTGCAAACCCCCGTCACGCCTTCGAGGTTTCCACATCCAATACCACCGAGGATTTCCATGAGAGTCGCGCTCAGCAGAAGACGCGCGCCATTTGTCATCCTTGCGATTGCTGGCCTCATCTCCGTGGCGGCGTGCGGAGACTCCCGAATCAAGCAGCTCCAGGTTGGAATCAGCAGGGACTCGATGCTCCGGGTTCTGGCGCAGGGATCGACGACTGGCGATTCACTGCCCTTCGTTTATCGTCACAACAGCTACCTGGTGTCGGGGAAGTACTTCGACGTGTTCTACTACGATCCGAAGGACCGCAACTACACGGAAACGAGGCAGGTTCGTGAGAACGAGGTGGTTCCCATCTTCGTCGTGGATGGCGTGGTTGAGGGCTGGGGCTGGGACTATAGCAACCGCCTGTACGCGGAGTACAAGATTCCTTCTCGAGCTGATCTTCTGAAGTAGCGCCGAGCACCTCTGGCGCAAGAGCGAGGGGCAGTGTCCGGGTCGGACACTGCCCCTCGCTGTGTTGCGGCCATTTCAAGTCCGACGCGTCCGCCGACCTTCAGCTACTGCCGGGAACACTGCTCGAGCGCGGACACCGCCAACGACCGCACGTCGAGGATTGAAAGACGCCGGGCCCCACCCGAAGGTGGAGCCCGGCGTTTACTGCGTGTCCTGCTGGGACTCAGCGACTCATGGAACCGTGCAGGTCAGGTGTGGCGAGACCGTCGCCTGCGGCACTCATGCCAACCGCAGCGATCATCTCACCGCTGGCCAGCGCCGGCGTGAACGTCGGGCTGGTGTAGGTCCAGAACCGGTTCGAACCCTGGTCGAAGATCGTCGGGTTCGTTCCCTGCACTCCGACCGTCGTCCCGAGGAACTGCCACGCACCGCCGAGAAGCCGGAAGTACGCGACCTGCGGGAACGGTTGGTTGGTGATCGCAGTGCTCGTTCCGGGCTTCCGACTGGATCGAAGTACCCGAAATGGCGCCGCATCCCTTGATGTACCACTGTCCAACACCAACCGCCGAGAACGGAGTCCCTGCCGTGAGCTGCGCCGGCAGGATGGCAGCCACGAACGTACCGGACGAATCCGGGGTCGCCCCAGCCAGTGTGGCCTCCTCGCGCTTGATGTCGTAGAACTGCGCCAGAACCGCGGTCGGTGCATACGTGCCCGACACCGCGACGGGTGGCGTTGAATCGACTCCGGAGACGACGTCGATGCCATTCAGGAAGCCGTGTGGCACTGTGAAGCCGGCCGCACCGAATGCTGCGCCATTACCGACTGGAGTCGCCAGCGTTGCCGCCGACGTTGCCAGCCACGGAGCGTGGACCTGCGGATACATGGCATAGCGCAGCGGGCCACCAGCCATGTTCGGGTAGTTCAGGTACAGCGCGCCACTGATGACTTCGAGATCATCCGAGCCATTGGGCACGAAGGCCACGTTGCTCGCTCCCGGCAGCGAGGCCGGGAAGTTGATGCCCGTGATCATTGGAGCCGCGACGTCGATGGAAGCACGACGGCTCACCGTGGGCGAGACATTGCCGGCGCGGTCAGTCGCCAGCGCGAAGTAGTTGTAGTAGCCCGGCGAGGTAGCCGTCAGGCCGCCCGTCGTGCCGAACACCGCCACGGAATCACGGCGGAACGTCGGGTCATCAATACCGACCGGAAGCGCGACGTTGACGAAGGCGCAGGCAACGCCGCCTTCTGCACACGTGGTACCCGACGGCGCCACCCGCGTGATCATGCGGGAGTAGTAGTTGTTGTTGACGACGTCGAAGCCCGACCGGGTATCGCGAATGCGCACGCCGAACTGTGCGTTGGTCGAGTTCAGGCCCTGCGTGTTGTTGACCAAGTCGTTCAGGATGGTGTCCGCGGTGACATCAACCACGAACGGACTGACCGCGGCACCCGTCAGGGTACCAGCATCCGTGAACTCGATGGTCGGCGGATGGGCATCGACACCGAGCGTCTGGCTGCCGGGCGTCGCACCACCACCCAAGTAGGCGGTCCGTGCATTGTTCAGCGCGTCCTTCACGGGTAAGGCGAGCGTTGTACGCATTGTTCGTGAAGTCGATCGGATTCTCCGGAATGTCGCTCGGATTTGGCGCGAATCCGGTCCACGCCGTCCCGGCAACCGCGCGATCCTCGTATTCGTACGTATCACTCGCGGCCGCAGCAATGCCGACACCGGTGCCATCCGTGCCGCGCGTCGTTGCGCCGGCGAGCCAGCTGAACGCGACGTTCGGCGCCGTGACGGTGTTGTTGTTGATCCAGTTGTTCGGGGCGGCCAGAAGAGCGAGCGCCGTGCCCGCGGGTGAAAGGTCATCCATCAGGAAGCCCTGATTCACCGAGCCCGCGGCGATCGCAAGCGGTGGTGGGGCCGGTGCCGGCGCGAACGCATTGGCAGGCGCGTTCATGACGCCACCCACCGTATTGGCGAACGCAGCGTTCGAGTTGAACAGCATGTTCGAGCCGTCCATGAACGTCACGCCCGTGATGTTCGGAAGCTCACGCAGCAGAACGCCATTGGACAACTGGGCCGGGTCGGACTGGTAGCCGCTCGTGCCCTGCGGGAAAATCAGGGTGGTGTTCTGCGATCCACTCACGCATGCACCAGGCGCCCCAACGGCGACTGGCGGTGCAGCAGCGCCAACCGAGGCTGGTCCGGGCGTCCACGCAATGACGCGTGTGCACACCGTCTCGGCCGTGCTACCGTTCGGCGTCGTGGGCGTGTAGACCACAGGGACCGACGTTACGGTCACGTCACCCTGCCGCCATTCCTGCCCGTTCGCCGCGGACACGATGGATTTGATACCGCCGTTCTTGGCCGTGTTGTCCATCGTGACGTAGAATCCGTCACTGTTGTTGAAGACCAGCGCGTACGAGTTCGAGGCACGCTGTGTGGGCGTGACCGACGTCACGTTGGCAACCGCCTTCACGACGTGGTTGCCGTTGAGGAAATTCACGGCGCCCGTCGTGGTGTTGAAACTGTCGGAGCGGAAGCTGAGAACGATAACGTCTGCGGCGGAGACCGCAGCGCTGCCCTGGGGCGGCGTGATACCGGCCGCCGAATACGCCGAACGCTCCATCAGGGCGCTTTGCACCGACGCGGAGAAGATCTGCGAGGCAACGACGCGATTGTCGACAAGCACGTCGATCGACCCTACACGCTCGTCGTTCGATGACAGGTTGACCGAAACGTCAAGCTGACCAAACACGTTGGCCACGTTCACCGGCGTGTTCAGCGTGCCGAAGGTGATCGACTGGATGCTCACCGTGGCAGGCACCGGCGGGCGAACCGTCACGGCGAGAGCGGCCGTGATGCTCGGATCGACCGTGGAGGCAACCGTAAAGTTCGTGGTGCCACCGCCAGCCGCGACGCCCGTCACGAGAATTCCCGACCCGCTCTTCGTGGCTGTTGCGATCGTCGGATCGCCGCCGGAGACCGAGAAGTCTCGAGCGACTCCGGGATTAGCCGTGACGTTGACGGCCACGGCGGTTGCATTGTTGGCGCCCGGCGCCACGGTAACCGCAGAGGGAGTGACCGCGATGGCCTGTACACCGAGGCTAGGTACAGTAACAGCCACGGACGCCGAGCCATGGACACCGGCGTTGTCAACCGAGGTCGCGGTGATCGTCGTCTGACCAGCCGCAACACCGGTGACCGAGCCCGACCCGGAAACGGACGCAATCGACGCATTCCCAGAAGTCCACGTGACGTCAGTGTTGACGCCCGAACCGTTGGTCGTGACGTTCGCGCTGAACACCGCCGTCTCACCCACCACGATCGTGGCGGGACCCGAGACACTCACCGCAGTGACCGTCGGAGGGACCGGTTCTGGCGGTGGGGTGACAGTGACGTCGTCACCGCAAGCGGCGAGTCCTGCGACTACGCCGATAGCGAATAACGACCGGAAGAGTTTCTGCATCCTTTTTCCCCCTTTCTGCAGAGTGTGAATTTCTGCGACTGAGATTTCGAACAGCTGTCTGAAGCCCTTGCTTCTCTTGCCCGCTGCTTCGTCGGTCTGGTGAGAAGTGACCCCTCCCGCCGACCGCACGATCAACGACTGAGGACGCAATGCGGCCTCCGTCTTTGACAGGAGACCCCAGTACGTGCCATGCCGTCACTTTGAACCGCGAACCAAATTGCCGCCGCGAGACTACTCGGCGTTCAAGCTGTAGAAGTTACGTCTCCTCCCAGGGAGGGTCAATGAAACGACGGTTACTTTCGGCCCCCTACTCCCTTTTGCCATCAGCACATAGCCCGGGATACCGCCAACCATTCCTAGGACTTCTGTCCCCTTTCTCCTCCCCACCCATTGGGCGGCCCTCACCCATCCTATCCGACGCCTACCGACGAGCATACCGTGCGCGCCGTCACGCCGCCGACGCGTTGAATCGATCCGGGGCCGCGTCCACTACCTTCCATATATTCCCGCCATGACCGAGCCGCGGGTCTACGAGCGTTCCACCGAGGTCTCCGCACCCCCTCGCGACCTCGCGGCCGAGCTGAATCCCGAACAGGCAGCCGCCACGACGTTCTCCCAGGGCCCGCTCCTCATTATTGCAGGGGCCGGCACCGGGAAGACCCGCACCCTCGTCTACCGGGTCGCCCACCTCATTGCCGTGGGGGCGCCGCCGGAGCGCATCCTGCTCCTCACGTTTACCCGTCGCGCCGCCCAGGAAATGCTCGGCCGGGTCGAGCGCCTCGTTGGCAGCGCCAGCCGACGGGCCCACGGGGGGACCTTTCATGCCACCGCGCATCGCCTCCTGAGACGCTTCGGTGCCGCCGCCGGGCTCCCCTCTGACTTCACGATCATGGACCAGGGGGACGCCGAGGACCTGATGCAGCTCTCCCGCGCCCAGCTCGGATACGCCGAGGCCAGGCGCCGTTTCCCGAAGAAGGAGACGCTCCACTACGTCTACTCCCGGCACATCAACACCGAGGTCCCCGTGGCGGAGATCCTCGGCGAGGAATTCCCCCGCTTCGGCGACCACGAGGCCGATTTCCTGCGCATCTTCGCCGACTACACCGCGCGCAAGTCGCAGCGGAACCTCCTGGACTACGACGACCTGCTGCTGTTCTGGAGCGCCCTCCTCGACCCGGCGAGCGATCTTGCCGCACGCATTCGCGGCCTGTACGACCACGTCCTCGTCGACGAATACCAGGACACCAACGTGCTCCAGGCGCGCATCCTGCGCGGCATGTGCGTCGAGCACAGCAACATCACCGTGGTCGGCGACGACGCGCAGAGCATCTACTCGTTCCGTGGCGCCAGCTTCCGCAACATCCTCGACTTCCCGCGCGACTTTCCCGGCACGACGATCATCGCGCTGGAGCAGAACTATCGGTCCACGCAGCCGATCCTGGATGTCACCAACACCCTGATCTCGCGCGCCCGCGAACGGTTCACGAAGAACCTCTGGACGCGGCGTGATGGCGGGGAGCGGCCCTGGCTGGTGACGACCGTGGACGAGCAGCAGCAGACGCGATTCGTCGTCGAGCGCATCCTCGAGCTGCACGAGCAGGGGACGCCGCTCCGCGAGATGGCCGTGCTCTTCCGGGCGGGGTACATGTCGGCCGACCTCGAGATCGAGCTGATGAACCGCCGCATCCCGTTCGAGAAATGGGGTGGCCTGAAGTTCCTCGAGGCCGCGCACGTGAAGGACGTCCTGGCGTTCCTGCGCGTCCTGGAGAACCCCCGCGACGAAGTCAGCTGGTACCGGCTGCTCCAGCTTCTTCCCGGCATCGGCGACGTCACCGCCCGCGCGGCGATCGAGGCGCTCGCCCGCAGCAACTGGGCACTGGAAGCCATCGAGCGCTACGACGCGCCCCCGCGGGCGCGACAGGCACACGCCCGGCTCGCGGAACTGTTGGGCCAGCTGCGCCAGCGGCCGTCGTCGGAGGGGGAAGTGGCCGCCGAAATCGCCCGGGTGCGCGTGCTCTACGACGACATCCTTCGCGAGCGGTACGATCGCGTGGAGCCGCGCCTGGCGGACCTCGACCAGCTGCAGGTCATCGCCGGTGGCTATCCCACGCGTGGCGCGTTCCTCACCGCCATCGCGCTGGAGCCGCCGCAGGGGACGCAGGACCTCTCGGGGGGATCCACCGACGAGGACGACGTGCTGATATTGAGTACCGTGCACAGCGCCAAGGGGCGCGAATGGGACGCCGTATTCGTGCTGTGGGCGGTGGACGGATGGTTTCCGCTGGCCCGGTCGCTCAGCGACGAGGACGAGGTGGAGGAGGAGCGGCGGCTGATGTACGTGGCGATGACGCGCGCGCGGGACCACCTGGCGGTGACCTACCCGCTCAACGCCTACGCGTCACGACGCAGCGCCGACTACACCATCGACCAGCTCTCGCGCTTCATCGACGGCGGGGTGCGCGAGCGCATGGAACGGGTGGTGCCGCGCTTCGAGGACACCCCCCCGCCCGACGCCGGCGTCCCGACGTCGACCGTGGACCTTCGGGCGATCATGCAGCGGCGGTTCGCCGGCGGGTAGCTGGCACCGGCCAAGATTCGGCGCTAATCCTATCTCAGATTGAGCCCGGATTGCACACCAATCCCGATTATCACTCCTGAGAGCTCCTCCAGCCGATCCGGGCGATCGGGACGGAGCAGCGTGAACACGTCGCGAGAGTAGCCGACCCGAACGTACACGGGCACGTACGGCGGGACGTAGGTCACCGAAATTTCCGCGTTGATGCCCCACGCCTCCGCGGAGTCTGCCTTCTGCTTCACGATGGTGTGTAGGTACGCACCTGAGATGGCGATACCTACGCCGGATCCGGCGAAGAAACGGCCTGCGGTAATGCCGGCGCGTCCAAGACCGAATCTCCGGTTTGTGCCAGCGAGCTGTATCGTTCGAAGCTCGTATCCCAAATCCAATGATCCCGATCGGGTCCCGAGTTCGACCGTACCATCGAGCAGCTCGAACGTCCCGGTCTGCGGCGCGGCTACGTCCCCGCTGATATCGCCGCTCAAGTACCGAAGAACGAGCGCGGACGAGTTCGGGTCACGGAGCGTCGCCTCAAGTCCGCGTAGGGCGCCGGTGCCCTTCCCGGCGCCGACGTCGGGGGCCTCCGAGACGACGCGCCGAGTCCCCATCGAAACCAGGCCCAGGCGCAGCTCGGCAGGAACGGTGTTGGTGGTGTCTCTGCCCTGCGCTTGTCCCGTGGACGCGAGCGTACAGAGCAGGCAGGCCAGTAGAGGCGTCGCCGCGCGCATTATCGAGCCTCCGCATTGATAGTGACACGCGCACGCACATCGCGTCGACGTCGATCGTTTTCCGCAATCGCACTTGCACGGTCACGCTCGAACGCATCCCGCAGGCGACGGTTCGCAGCGGCATTGTCCTGCAGTATCCGTCCCTTGTCGAACCAGCTTGCGACGCCTACCCCGAGCGCCATGACGAAGGCGATACCAGCCACACGCCCATCGGATCCGGCCGCCGTGCGTGCGGGCTCCCGGTTGTGGAGGGCATTTGCCACGACGAGCGTGGCAGCGCCGGCGGCAACGCCCCAGGCAATTCCCACTGACCGCTCCACGCGCGCACGTTCAGGCACCAGTTTCGAAGAATCAAGCGAGGCCGGCACCGGAACGAAGGCGAGGTCCGGCACAACCGCAGAGCCCTCGAACACCCGGACGGCGCTCTCTTCCGTTCGCCGATCGATGGCCGTCACCTGAAAGTCGTAGTCCTTCGTCTTGAGTAGCGGACGATCGCCACCATAGGCGCGAATGCGGAGGGTTGTGTCGGTTGCGGCGGTCACAGAATCCAGAACAAGAGACTCGAAGCCATCCTGAGTTCGCGCCGTGAGAACGAATGTCGAGAGTCTATTGGCACGCACCCGAATGAGGGCGGTCCCATCCACTCCTTCGAGCACGTTGTCGGCATGAGGAATCGCCGACATGCCGTATGTCGTTCTCAGCGCGTCGTCGTAGAGCGCCTGCAGGCCTGGCCAGACGTAGTCTTGCGGCAGCCCCGACTCGAGATCGAGCTTGATCAGCGCAACGAGCGCATTGTGCGCTTCTACCGTATCACGCCTGACTGCGCCAGCCGGGAAGTTCGCAGCAGCGAGCAATTGGAGGGCTTCGATGCGGTAGCTTCGCCGTGCTCGCCCTCCGAAGCTCAGGACCTCCCGGGCCATGGTATCGGCACGCTGGAACTGAAATGCGTTGAGGGCGGCACGGGCCGAGTTCAGCAGGCCTCCAATCGGCGACTCGACCGCATCCTGCGCTTCGACACTCGTCGCGACGAGCAGCAGGACACAGCACCGCATCAAAGTGGACATGCAGAACCTCCAATTCAGGGCGTACAAGCGAGGTTGCGGACTCCGAGCGAAAGGGAATCACCAACTCCGACGACGAATTCGGTGTCGAACGGCGTGCATCGTGCCGCAATGATCCGGAACTTCGCGAGGCCCGGACGCAGGTGGACCCAGCGCATGCCGATCAGCGCCAACCGGCTCGTGTCACGTCCCGCACTAACGACGTAGAGAACTGCCGCGTCGGTGCCCGTTCCGATGCCCACGACGGCGTCCGTGTGCGCGTCAGCGAGCGAAGTGCTATCGCGGCGCGGAGACGGATCCAGCGCCAATCGAGAGGAAGTGTCACGTGCCGTGACCTGCGTTGAGTCGGGCGTCGAGCCGCTATCGTGCCCCGATTCGCTCTGGATTGGCGCCTGCTTCGGCCCCTCGAGCGCAGCTGCGCGGTCGGGCGCCAGGCCGGCCTTCGATGCCTCTTTGCGGCCGTTCTCGGGTGCGCCTCGAGGGAGCTGGGACCGTAGTGCGGTCTTCAGCGTCGGCGGGTTCTCCGCCGCTGATGCCCCGGTCGACGCGGTCAGCGTGTCACCGGAGACGGACGGATTCGCGGGGGAAACAGGAGCGCCGGACTGTCGCGCGACCAACACGGTCGCCAGGAGCACAACCGCTCCGAGCGGAAGGCCCAGCGCAATCGCCGTCCGCTTCCGGGACGGCCTGCTGCGGGGTCGAATAGCCGACATCGTCAGTGACGGTGTTGGCGTCCGCAAGACGCTGTCACCGCTCACCCCACGCAAGGCGTCCATCCCGAAGGACCCCAGCGCCGCGAGCAGATCCTCCCCCGTTTCCCGCCGCCACGATGATATCGCCTCGGCCAGAGACTGCGCGAACACGAGGGTGCTTGGGAATCGATCTTCGGCGCGCACCGCGAGCGCCGTTGAGAGGACACTCTCGAGCTCCACCGGCCATGTGGTTGCGGGCACTGCCTCGCCCAGCGAAACAGGCGCTTCGATCGTACGCGACGCCACCTGCTCCGAAGTCGGCCCCGCGAACGGGAGGCGACCGGTCAGCATCCGGAACGTCACGACGCCGAGAGCGTACAGGTCGCTACGCGAATCCAGCGGCAGTCCGATTAGCTGCTCCGGGCTCATGTAGAGCGGCGTCCCTACCCGTTGGGACGTGGCTGTGATTTGCTGCGACTCCGACGCCGCCGATCCGTCAGGAAGCAGCGCCTTGGCAATTCCGAAGTCGACGACCTTTGTCATCAGCGCGTTCGACTCAAGGCGGCGAACCAGAACGTTTTCAGGCTTCAAATCGCGATGCAGGATCCCGCGCTGGTGGGCGGCATGCAGCGCCGACGCCACCTGTATTGCAATGACGCCAGCCGTCGCCGGATGCAGGGCGCCCTCACGGCCAAGCAACTCGGACAGTGGCTCGCCCTCGACGTACTCCATCGCCAAGTAGAACACGTCGTTGTCGGCGACGCCGGACTCGAACACCGTGGCGACATGCGGGTGGCTGATTCTGGCCGCGTTTACCGCCTCTCGATGAAAGCGGCTGACCGCCGCCGGATCATGGACAAGTTCGCGCTTGAGCACTTTCAGCGCGCGTTCCTGGCGGCCGAGTCGGACGTCTTCGACCAGAAACACCTCGCCCATCGCCCCTTCGCCGAGCTTGCGGACGACCTGATACCGTTCCGCGACGACAGTCCCGCTGACGAGTCCGAGTTCTTCGGTGATACGCAGTGCCGCGCCGTCTGCAGGGCAGAACAGCACTTCGATACCGAACTGGACGCCGCAACGGGGACAAATCCGAGCAGCACCGGATGGGACAGGCGAGTCCATGTAGCCGGAAGTTCGCGGACCCGCGAACTTATGCTCCTTCGGCTCGCTCGGTAATAGTCGGTCGCCCCACAAAGCCGAGAAGCAAAGACCGCCAGGCGAGATTGCGTCGTTTCGTCCCAGCGGCGGGGGGGCGCTTCCGGCGTTCGCCGTGACCCAGGCCCGCACCGCGGCGTACGGGTCGGCGGCGCCACGCACCAGGCCCGCGATCCGCGCCACGGCGCGCGGGACGCTCTCCCCCTCGAGGCGGAAGACGTCGTCGAAGAGCGGCAGGTCCCGGCCGTAGACCCGGCGCGCAAGCAGGGCGGCGTTGTCGAGCTGCAGTCGCTCCAGGTACGCCACTGGCACCGTGGGCAGTTGCGGGGCCAGGGTATCCACCAGCTGCCGCCGCGCCCGGGCGTAGACGCTGTCGCGCGCGGCGACCCGTGCCGCGCTGTCCGACGGATTGTGTGCGTACGCCGAGTCCACGTCGCGCGCGAGTTGCTCCCAGAAGGCGCCGAGGCGCTTCTCGTCCTCCCACATCAGCTCGACCCGGTGCGCCGCCAGGGTGTCGCCGTCGGACCGGAAAAAGTGCGCGGCGCCCCGCGCCCCCACGAACGATGCGAACGACTCGTTGAAATCCACGTGGCTGGGCACGAACAGCGTGTTGTGCGCGAGCTCGTGGATGACAGTGTTCGCCAGAGAGAGCGTGTCCTCTGCCAGCGTGGTCGAGAGGAGCGGATCGTTGAACCAGCCGAGCGTCGAGAACGCGGAGGCGGGACGCAGGTAGGTATCAAACCCCGAGGCCGCGAGGTCCTCGCGCGCCCGGCGCGCGGCGGCGAAGTCGAAGTAGCCCTTGTACGGCACGCGGCCCACCACCGGGAACCACCAGGTGTGCGGCTCGAGCCTGTCGCGATAGGCCGCCGAGAGCACGAGTACCAGGGTGTCGTGTTCGACCCGCGAGTACGTGGTGAAGCTCTCCCCCGCGCGGAGCTTCAGGTCGCGCTGGGCAAAGGCGCGCACCCGCGTGACCAGCCGGAGCCGGGTCCGTTCGGCGTCGCTCACGGCCGGATCCGCGATCACCTCGGCGATGGGCCGCCGTCGCAGCAGGATCTTCCCTTCCTCCCACGCAGCCCGCAGGAGGTATCGCCCGGTGGGAAAGGCGACCAGGAGCACGGCCGCGAGCCCGATGAGCGCGAGGAGGGTGTTCACGATTGCCCGGATCAGCTTGCGCATCTGCGTGAGGTGGATCGAACGCGACGGCCGGTCGCCCCGGCCAGCACCGATGACAGGAACGTGGGTAGAGGGATCAAGATGGAACCCGGCGCCCCTCAAGAAAGGGGCGGCGCGTGTGGTGACGGCGCGGACGGGCATACTACGTCGGCTGGCGAGCCGTTGTTTTCCGGAGAACGTAGCGCCACTCCCCTCGCGATCTCGATTCGCTCCGCGGCGTGCGCCCCTGAGGCCGACAGGCACGCTCCAACCGACGCCCGCCAGCTTCAAGACGAACGCTGCCGCGCTGGCATCTGCTGTCGCGCACTAAGCCGTTGGTTAACAAACGCTTAGCACCATGGAAATTCAGCCCCTCGACTTTGCCTGACCCTCCGGCTCAGACTATGTTTGCTGGCACATGTCCTTCGCGCATCTGCACTGCCACTCCGAGTACTCACTTCTCGACGGCGCCAACCGTATCGACGACCTGATCGGTCGCGCCCGGGACTTTGGCCACCCGGCGCTGGCGCTCACCGACCACGGCAATCTGTACGGGGCCTGGGAGTTCCAGGAGAAAGCGCGCAAGGCCGGCATCAAGCCCATCGTCGGGATGGAGGCGTACGTCGCCCCGGGCGACCGACGCACCCGTGGGCGCACCGGACCGGGAACGAAGCCGTACTTCCACCTGGTGCTGCTGGCGCAGAACGAGCGGGGCTACCGCAACCTGGTGAAGCTCTCGTCGCTCGCGTTCACGGAGGGGTTCTACTCCCGCCCGCGCGTCGATCGCGAATTGCTGGAGCGCTACGGCGAGGGGATCATCGTGTCGTCAGCATGCCTCGCGGGCGAGGTGGCGGTGCACCTCACGGCGGACAACTGGGAGGCCGCGCGGGAGACGGCGCAGTGGTATAGCGACCGCTTTCCCGATCGCTACTACCTCGAGGTCCAGGCGCACACCTCTCAGGGACAGGCGGACCTCAACGCCCGTGTCTTCCGGCTGGCGGCGGAGACCGGCTTGCCCGTCGTCGCCACCAATGACGCCCATTTCCTCGGCGCGTCCGATCACGACGCCCACGACGTCCTCCTGTGCATCGGGCTGGGGAAGGACCGGGGCGACAAGGACCGGATGCGCTACGACAGCGGCCTCTATTTCAAGGACGTGAGCGAGATCCGGGAGATGTTTCCCGATCATCCCGAGGTCATCGAGAACACGCTGCGGATTGCCGAGAACTGCAACCTGGCGCTGGAGAAGCACGTCTCCGTGCCGGCATTCCCGCTGCCGGAGGGCGTCACCAACGAGAACGACCTGCTGGTCCGCCTGGCGACCGAGGGTGCCGAGTCGAGGTACGGTGCTCCGCTCCCTCCGGCGGTGCGCGAGCGGCTCGACTACGAACTCGACGTCATCACCCGGACCGCCTACTCCGGCTACTTCCTGATCGTGGCCGACTTCATCCGCGCCGCACGCGACCGTGGCATCCCGGTCGGGCCGGGGCGCGGATCGGCGGCGGGGTCGCTCGTGGCCTACGCGCTCGGCATCACCAACGTCTGCCCGCTCCGCTACGACCTGCTGTTCGAGCGCTTCCTGAATCCCGAGCGAGTGTCGATGCCGGACATCGACGTCGACTTCTGTTTCGAGCGCAGGGGCGAGGTCATCGAGTACGTGCGCGAGAAGTACGGTCGCGAGGCGGTGGGGCAGATCGTCACGTTCGGCACCATGAAGTCGCGCGCCGTCGTCAAGGACGTCGGCCGCGTGCTCGGCTTCACCCCGGCCGAGACGGACGCGCTGGCCAAGCTGATCCCCAACCAGCCGAACTACTCGCTGACGGTCAAGGAAGCGATCGAGAAGGTCGCCGAGGTGGCGAAGCTCTACGAGACCGACGAGCGGTACCGGCAGCTGCTCGACTACGCGAGTGCGCTGGAGGGACTGTCGCGCCACACGGGGGTGCACGCCGCCGGCATCGTGATCGCCCCGGGACCCCTCGACGATTACGTCCCGGTCTGCACGCAGCCGACCAGGGGCGCGGGTGGCACGGCGGGCGGTGACGACGCGGTCATCGTCACGCAGTACGACATGAACGGCCTCGAGAAGGCCGGCATGCTCAAGATGGACTTCCTGGGCCTGACGACGCTGACGGTGATCCACGACGCCCTCACCGCCATCGAGGCGCGCACCGGGACGCGGCCCGACCTCGACGCCCTGCCTGACGACGATCCGGAGACGTACCGGATGCTGCGCACCGGCCGCACCATCGGCGTCTTCCAGTTCGAGTCGCCGCTGGCGACGGACATGTTGCGCAGCATGCGGTGCGATCGGTTCGACGACCTCGTGGCGTCGAACGCGCTGATGCGACCGGGGCCGCTCGACGCCGGCATGCACCGCGTGTACCAGCGCCGGAAGCGCGGCGAGGAACCGGTCACGTACGCGCTCCCCGAGCTCAAGGCGGTGCTCGAGCCGACGTACGGCGTGATCACCTACCAGGAGCAGGTCATGCGCATTGCGCAGCTCCTGGCGGGCATCTCGCTCGCCGAAGCCGACGTGCTGCGCAAGGCGGTGGGGAAGAAGGACAAGGACCTGATCCAGCGGGAGCTCGGGAAGTTCATCGAGAAGGCCGTCGCCCGCGGGCACGACGCGCGGATCATCGAGGAACTGGCGGGACAGATCGAGACGTTTGGCCGGTACGGCTTCAACAAGTCGCACTCGGTGGCGTACTCGATCCTCTCGTACCAGACGGCGTGGCTGAAGTGTCACCACCCGGCCGAGTTCATGGCGGCGCTGCTGTCGTCGTCCATCGGCGACACCGACAGCGTGGTGAAGTTCATCAACGAGGCGCGTGAGATCGGGCTCGAGGTGCTGCCCCCGGACGTCAACGAGTCGGGATACAAGTTCACGGTGGTGGGTGAGAACCGGCTCCGGTTCGGGCTGGGCGCCATCCGGAACGTCGGGCGCTCGGCGATCGACTCGATCCTCGGCGCCCGCGCCGAGCGCCCGTTCGCGTCACTGTTCGACCTGTGCGAGCGGGTCGACCTCCGGCTCTGCAACAAGCGCGTCTTCGAGGCCCTGCTGCATTCCGGCGCGCTGGACGGCCTGGGCGGACATCGGGCCCAGTACGCGGCCGTGCTCGACGCCGCGCTGCAGGAGGCGTCGCTCAAGCAGCAGGAGCGCGAGGCCGGCCAGGGGTCGCTGTTCGGCGCCGTTACCGAGGCGACGCGGCAGGGGAACGACGCAGCCCACCTGGAGCTGCCGAACGTGGCGCCGCTCTCGGACTCGGAGCGCCTGACAAGGGAGAAGGAGATCCTCGGGTTCTACATCTCGGGGCATCCGCTGGCCCCGTTCCGGGCCGAGTGCGAGTTGTTCGCGACGCACTCCGTGGCTCAGCTCGGCACCTGGTCCGACGGGTCGCTGGCGATCGGGGCCGTGGTGACGGGCATCAAGCGGCAGGTCTCCCGCCGGTCGGGGGCGGAGTTCGCCAGGTTGACAGTCGAGGATTTCTCCGGATCTTCGGAGATCCTCGTTTTTCCGGAGGCCTGGGCGGCCCTGTCGGATCGGATCCGCACCGACGTCCCGATGCTGATCAAGGGCGGGTACTCGCGGCGGGACCAGGGCGTCGACAATCCCACGTTCATCGTCGAAACGGTGCAGCGTCTCGAGGAAATCCGGGTCAGCGGGCAGCTCACGGTGTCGATCGAGCTGGCCGGCTCGCGCGCGGACGCGGGGGACACGGACGGCGACGGTGTTACGCCGGACATCATGCGGGACGTCCGGTCGGTCGTCGACGCGCACCCCGGCCAGGCGCCGGTGGAAGTGCGCTGGGCGGATGGTACCGGCAACGTGGCACGGCTGCGCTCGCGAT
Source organism: uncultured Gemmatimonadaceae bacterium (assembly GCA_963761075.1). Lineage (GTDB taxonomy): Bacteria > Gemmatimonadota > Gemmatimonadetes > Gemmatimonadales > Gemmatimonadaceae > CAVXFN01. Next base: position 1,568,308 of record CAVXFN010000004.1, on the reverse strand, counting down.
CGTTGCGGGTGGCCGCCAGCAACGCCGCGCTGGCGGAGTTGCGCGCCCTGCTCGGGCAGGAGCGGGTGCGTCTCGTGCGTGGAGGCTGACCGTGGCGAGCACCCCGACACTGGAGTTCGAGAAACCGATCTTCGAGCTCGAGCGGCAGATCGATGAGCTCAAGAAGCTCGCGGGCGACCAGCACATCCGCGTCGAGGAGGAGATCGCCCCGCTCGAGCGCAAGCTGAGCGACCTGCGGCAGACCGTCTACCGCAACCTCACGCCGATCCAGCGGCTGCAGGTCGCGCGCAGCAACAAGCGCCCGTTCACGCTCGACTACATCAGGCTCTGCTTCACCGACTTCATCGAGCTGCACGGCGACCGCCTCTTTCGCGAGGACGCCGCCATCGTGGGCGGCTGGGCGCGCCTCGAGGGGGAGACGGTGATGGTGATCGGCCACCAGCGGGGCCGCGACACCAAGGAGAACCTCAAGCGCACGTTCGGCATGCCGCACCCCGAGGGCTACCGCAAGGCGCTGCGGCTGATGAAGCTCGCCGAGAAGTTCCACGTCCCGGTGCTCACCCTCATCGACACGCCGGGGGCGTGGGCGGGGCTCGACGCCGAGGAGCGCGGGCAGTCCGAGGCGATCGCCCGGAACCTCTACGAGATGAGCCGGCTGGAAGTCCCGGTGATCGCCACGGTGATCGGCGAGGGGGGCTCCGGTGGCGCGCTGGCACTGGGCGTCGCCGACCGCGTGCTGATGCTCGAGAACGCGGTGTACTCGGTGATCACCGTCGAGGGCTGCGCGGCCATCCTCTGGAAGGACAGCAAGAGTCCGGAGATGCGGGAGCGCGCCGCGACCGCGCTCCGGATCACGGCGCCGGACCTGATGGAAATGAAGGTGATCGACGACATCGTCCGCGAGCCCGTGGGCGGGGCGCACGCGAACCACGCCGCCGCCGCCGCCGCGCTGCAGGAGGCGCTGATCCGGCACCTCGAGGACCTCCAGAAGATGAAGCCCGACAAGCTCGTTAGGCGGCGCCGCGAGAAATACCTGCGCATGGGCCAGTGGCTGGAGTAGCGCCGGCGGCGCGCCGCCGGTAACTCCCCCGGCCCCTCGTCGCGCCCGGCGCCCCGCTGTTATCCTACGGAAGGCGCCGGGGCCGGTCCGCCCCCCCGGGCCGCGCGGCCCGCCCTGCCCCCCGCCCTTCCCCCTCCCGCTCCGTCGTCCCCGTGCCCCACCTGATCGAGGTCGCCTTCAAGGGAAACCGGAAGGAGTTCTTCCTCTGGGAAGGCGAGACCCTGCCCCCGCCCAGGGCCAGCATCGTCGTCGAGGCCGATCGCGGCGAGGACCTGGGCCGCGTCCACTCCACCGGCGAGATGGCCGCGAAGCGGTCGGTGCGGTGCGCCCACGGCCCCGGCGAGGAGGCCGTCACCCGGATCGCCCGGCGGCTGGCGGTCCCGGAGGACCTCACCCGGTTGCGCGACGTGCGGGACCAGGACGACGTCGCCCGCCGCCGCGCCATGGAGCGCGTGAAGGCGAACAACCTCGCCATGAAGCTGACCGACGCCGAGTGGCGGTGGGACCGGCGCAAGCTCACGATCTACTTCACCGCCGAGAAGCGCGTCGACTTCCGTACGCTGGTGCGCGAGCTGGCGGCGATGTTCCGCACCCGCATCGAGCTGAAGCAGATCGGCGTCCGCGATGAGGCGCGCCGCCTGAGCGGCATCGGCCGCTGCGGCCGCGAATACTGCTCGGCCGCCTGGCTCCCGGAACTCCGGCCCGTCAACCTCGGCGTCGCCAAGGACCAGCGGCTCTCGCTCAACCCCTCGCAGATCTCCGGTGCCTGCGGCCGGCTGATGTGCTGCCTGCGCTACGAGCACGACTTCTACGTGCAGCAGCGCAAGCGCTTCCCGAAGGAGGGCAAGACCGTCACCACGATGCGGGGCGCGGAGCGCGTAGTGGCGAACGACATCTTCAGGGAGCGCGTCACCCTGCAGGGCGAGGACGGCGAGGTGCGGGTGCTGGCACTGCTCGACCTGCGCCGGGAGATGGGGGTCGAGCGGACCGTCGAGGTCCCGCTCGAGGAGGAGGGTGCCCTGCCTTCGCTCGAGGACATCCCGGAGGAGGTCATCCGGCTGCAGGACACCGCCGAGCTTCCCGCGTGGCTCCCGCGGCCGGGGCGGGCGCCCGAACGTGCAGGGGCGGGACGCCAGCCGCTTCCCGTGATGCGGGAGGAGGCCCTGGGCGATCCGGTGCCTGTCGAGTCCGCGAAAGACGTCGAGGCGTCGGACGACGCGGCTGAGGAGGACGCCGGTGACGACGCTGCCACCGGGGATCCCGCCCGCCGGCGTCGCCGGCGGCGGCGTGGGCGCCGCGGCGGACGTCGCGGAAAGCCATCCGACGGACGACCCGGTGGCGACTCCGGGCCACCGCAGGCCGGAGGCGACGCGTGAGCGGGCGATTCTACATCACGACCGCGATCGACTACGCCAACGGCGATCCGCACGTCGGGCACGCCTACGAGAAGATCGGTGCCGATGTCATTGCACGATATCGCCGGATGCTTGGCGACGACGTCCACTTCCTCACCGGCATGGACGAGCACGGACAGAAGGTCGCACAGGCCGCCGCCGAGCGTGGCGTCTCGCCGCAGGACTTCGTGGACGGGGTGGCGGCGCGCTTCCAGGAGATGTGGAAGCGCCTCGACATCTCCTATGACCAGTTCATCCGGACCACCGACCCGGCACACAAGAGCGGCGCGCGCGCCCTGATCAAGCGCATCCACGAAAGCTCACCCGACGACTTCTATGAGCGCACGTACGAGGGGTGGTACTGCGTCGGCTGCGAGCTGTTCAAGCGCGAGAACGAGATCGTGGAGGGGCGGTGCACGATCCACCCGACGCGCGAGCTGCTCTGGACGCAGGAGCGCAACTGGTTCTTCCGCCTGTCGCGCTACGGCGCGTTCCTGCAGCGCCTCCTCGACGAGCGCCCGGAGTTCCTGCAGCCGGAAACGCGCCGGAACGAGATCCTGTCGCTGATCGCGCAGGGACTCGAGGACATTTCAATCACCCGCTCGCGTCTCGCGTGGGCCATCCCGTTCCCGATTCCGTCGTCCGACGGCGAGACGCAGGGCACGTGGGTCTGGTTCGATGCGCTGCCGAACTACCTGACCGCCACGGGATACCCGGCGCGAGGGTGGCGCGACCGCTGGCCGGCCGACCTGCACGTCATCGGCAAGGACATCACGCGGCTGCATTGCGTCGTCTGGCCGGCCATGCTGCAGGCCGCCGAGCTGCCGCTGCCGCGCCGGGTCTGGGCGCACGGCTTCGTGAACTTCGCCGGCGAGCGCCTCAGCAAGTCGGCGGGCGTCCGCCTCGACGTCGACGAAGCGATCGCGCGCTACGGCCCCGACGCCTTCCGGTACTTCCTGCTGCGCGAGGTGCCGTTCGACGCTGACGGCAGCTTCAGCTGGGAACGCTTCGACGACCGTTACGTCGCCGACCTCGCCAACGCGCTGGGCAACCTGGCCAGCCGGTCGATCTCGATGGTAGAGCGCTACGCCGGCGGCGTGGTACCCGCCGGCACCCGGACCGCGGTCGACGAGGCGGACGCCAGCGATGTGGCCGCGTACCACGCTGCGCTCGACGGCTCCCGCGGCTACCTGCTGCACGAGGCGCTGCAGGGCGTCTGGCGGGCGGTCGCCCGCGGCAACGAGTACGTGGACCGCCAGGCGCCCTGGAAGCTGGCGAAGGACCCCGCGCAACGCGACGCGCTCGACGAGACGCTGGCGTCGCTCATGCGGCAGCTGGCGCGCTTCGCCGTGATGCTCGCGCCGTTCATGCCCGGCAAGTCCGCGGAGTTGTGGCGACAGCTCGGCGGCCCCGGCGACGTGGCGGCGCAGCGCCTTCAGGACCTCGCGTCGCTCGATGCCACCGGGTGGCGCGTGAGCAAGGGGGCGCCGCTGTTCCCGAAGGACCGGGAGCCGGCGCCCGCCTGACCGCATGTGGCGCGCGGGTCCGCGCCGCCCCGATCGATCGTGCGGGGCGGCGTGGGCGGCCCGGGGCGCTGCCAAGTGCCCCCGGGCCGTGAAGACCGGACCTACGGTTTCTTCTCTCCCCCGAAGTCCACTTTCGGCACCTCGCGCGCGCCCGGAGTGGTGACCTCGAAGTACTCCCTGGGCTTGGCACCGGTCACCTTCGCCGTCAGGACGGCGGGGAACCGGCGGATGTACGCGTTGTACTGCCGCACCGCCTCGTTGTAGTCGGTGCGCGACGTCGCGATCCGGTTCTCGGTGCCGGCCAGCTCGTCCTGCAGCCGCAGGAAGGCCTGGTCCGACTTCAGTTGGGGGTACGCCTCCACCGTCACCATGAGCCCGCGCAACGCCGTCGACAGTTGCTCGTTGGCGTTGGCCATCTCACCGGGGCTCCCCTTCTGCAGCGCGCCCAGCACGCCGGCGCGCGCCTCGGTGACCTGCGTGAACACCGCCAGCTCCTGGTTCGCCAGCCCCTTCACGGCGCCGACAAGGTTCGGCACCAGGTCCGCCCGGCGCTGCAGCTGCACCTCGATCTGCTGCTTCGCCGCGTTCGCCTGCTCGTCCAGCGTCTGAATGGTGTTGTAGCCGCAACCGGCCACGCCGGCCGCGAGCACAAGCACAGCCCAGTGACGACGCATCGATCACTCCTCGTTAGGTGTACCGCGCGACCCGGGACCGGGCCGCAGCTCGAACGCTCCGCACCACCCCGCCCCTACCCGCCTGCGCGGGCACTCCATCCGTCCAGGTGACGCACCAGCCCCTGCGCCACCGCGAGATACTGCGCCATCACCCTCGTGGCGTCGGCAGCGTCGATGCGCGCCGTGCCGCGCTGGTGCCGCAGCACCTGCACCATCGCACCGACGTCAATGCCGGTGCGGGCACGAACCCGCTCCATCGCCTCGAGTGAATCGGCCGGCGGCTCCTCCCCGTTCAGCCGCAGCGTGGCCCGCAACAGCACCAGCATCGAGCTGGCACTCGCCTCCAGCAGCGCCAGCAGCGACTTGCCCCGGGTGTCGGACCGGAGCACCGCGTGACGCAGGCGCAACAGCTTGCTCATCGCCTCGTGCTCCAGCTGCATCCGCAGGTCGTCCGGCCGCACCGTGATCCCGTCCAGCGGGAGCACCCCGTGCAGCACCTGGTGGTGCGCCAGGATGTCCGCGTACTCGATCGAGAAGATGTCGGCCGACCCGCGCCATTCGTCGACGGTGAGGGTGAGCGGCGGGGGATTCCCCGCCTCCTCCCATGCTCGCGCCACCGCGGCCTCTCGCTGCAGGTGCTCCATGGTGATCTCGTCCACGAGCGCCAGCACGTTCAGGTCCGATCGCCGGGCCGTGTGCTCGCCGCGCGCAGCCGAGCCGTACAGCACGACGCACCGCAGCCTGTCGCCATAGGCGCGCTGCAGCTGCATCACGAGTTCGTCGAGTGTCATCTGGGCCATGGTCTACCAGCTCCCGCTCGAGCCGCCGCCGCTGAAACCGCCGCCACCACCGAAACCGCCGAAGCCACCTCCCCCACCAAAACTACCCCCGCCAAACCCGCCGCCGCCCCACGGGCCGCGCCGCCCCCGCCCGGACATCGCCATGCCGAGCAGGAACCAGAGGCAACCGCTCCCTCCGCCGCGACGCCCTCCGCGCCGCGCCGCGTTCTGCACGCCGGAGAGGATCATGAAGAACACGACGAGCAGGAAGACGATCACGCCGGGCGGAATCCGTACCGGCACCTGGTTCGCCGGCGGGAGGCTCGTGCTGGACGGCACCAGTGCCGTGTCGAGCGTGAACCCGAATTCCGCCGCGTATCGGCCTGCGACGAGCTGCGACATCAGGAGCGTGGCCCCGTCGTAGTCGCCCCGCTGAAAGTAGGGAATTGCGGCGCGCTGGATGTCACCCGCCACCGCGTCGGGAATGAAGCCCTCGGCGCCGCGCCCGGTCTCCACCCGCACGTGTCCGCGCCCGTCGCCGCTCGTTTCCTTGGGCACCACGAGGATCACGACGCCGGCGTTCCGCGACCCGGTGCCGATGGCCGAGTTGGCGCCGACGCCCCAGCTGCGGCCGATGGCCAGCGCGATCTCGGCGACGTCGCGTCCACCGAGGTCGGGAAGAGTCACGATCGCCAGCTCGCCGCCGGACTGCCTGTGGACGTCGAACGCGATGCGGTTGATCCGCTGGATCGCGCCCGGCGACAGCACGTGCGCGGCATCCACCACCACGTCGGCCTCGGTGGTGCCGAAGCCGCGCGGAGGCGGGGGAAGCGACGGCTGCTGCGGCAGCAGCAGTGCCGCAAAGACAAACTGGGCAGCAAACCTCGGGAAGATCATTCCTGTAATTTCACCAGAGAATTCACGATATCACGATGCAGGACCCGTCGCACGCAATCTCCCCGATGCGCGCCCTCCCGCGCGCCCTCCCACACCGCATCAACGTGCCTTCACCCGCGGCTCCTGGCATCCGCCGGTCGCGGGGCTCCACTCCTGGATCCGGCAGCGCACCCCGGCGCGGACCCGGCTATCTTCCCCGTGTCCGGATGACACTACGAACCCTTGCCCGGGGTGTTTCTCGATGAAGTCACCAGCGTGGCTCCTCGTCGCGCTCGGCGTCGCGGCATGTACCGGCGGCGCGGCGGCGCGTGAGGGCGCGGAAAAGGCGACGCAGGCCACGACGGCTGACGGGGCGACCCCGCGCAATGCGACGACCGACGCGCGCGTCGAGCGCGCCGACCTTGCCCGCATCAAGGGCAACCCGTCGGCGAAGGTCTGGCTGATCATCGTGAGCGACTTCCAGTGCCCCTTCTGCAAGCGGTGGTTCGACACCACCGCGCCGGCGGTCGACCGTGAGTACGTGGCCACCGGGAAGATCCGCGTCGCCTACATCAACTTCCCGCTGTCGATGCACCCGCACGCCGAGCAGGCGGCGGAGGCCGCGATGTGCGCCGGGGCGCAGGGGAAGTTCTGGGAATACCACGACCGGCTCTTCCAGTCGCAGGACCACTGGGCGCCGCTGCCGGACGTCACCGCCTTCTTCGAGTCGCTGGCGCAGATGGTCGGCGCCGACACGGCCGCGTTCGATACCTGCACCAGTACCCACGTGATGCGCGACATGGTGATCGCGGATCTCAAGCGCGGGACCGCCGCCGGCGTCAACTCCACGCCGACGTTCCTCGTGGGAGACCAGCGCAGCGAGGGATCGTACCCGATCGACAGCCTCCGTCCCCTGCTCGACCGGGCGCTCGCGGCCGCGGGGGGCGGATCTCGTTAGGTCCGTGCACGGCGCCCTCCGGGTCGCGTACGGCGTGGCGGGCCAGCTTGCCCGCGCCGCCGCAGCGGTGGTGCCGGCCGGCGACGCGAAGTGGCGGCGGGCGCTCCACGCCCGCCGCGGCATTCGTGGTCGCTTCCGGGCCTGGGCCGACCGTCGCGACCCGGACCGCCCCCTGCTCTGGATGCACGCCCCCTCGGTGGGGGAAGGACTGCAGGCCCGCGCGGTGATCGACCTGGTGCGCGCCCGCCGCCCCGGGATCCAGCTCGCCTACACGTTCTTCTCGCCAAGCGCCGAGCGGTTCGCCGCGGAGCTCGGCGCCGACTTCGCGGACTATCTCCCATTCGACACCACGGCCGATGCCAGCATCGCGCTCGATGCGCTGCGCCCGTCGGCCCTCGTCTTCAGCAAGCTCGACGTGTGGCCACTGCTCGTGGAATCAGCGGCCGCGCGCGGTGTCCCGCTGGGGCTCGTGAGCGGGACCGTCTCGCCTGTCTCGGGGCGTTCGGGCGGGCTCGCCTCGAGGCCGCTTCGGGACAGCTACTCCCGGCTCGACCGCGTCGGCGCCATCTCCAGCGAGGACGCGGCACGATTGGAGGCGCTCGGCGTGCGCGCCGAGAGGATCTCCGTGACCGGCGATACCCGCTTCGACCAGGTCTGGGCGCGCGCGGCGCGCACCGATCGCAACGGGGAGCTCCTGGCCCCGCTCGCATCCGGGCGACCGACCCTTGTGGCCGGGTCCACCTGGCCTGGCGACGAGTCGGTGCTGCTCGACGCATGGCCCGGTGTCCGGCACGCGGTTCCCGACGCACGGCTCATCATGGCGCCCCACGAGCCCACGGAAACGCACCTCTCGCCGATCGAGCGCCGGGGCGCCTCGATGGGGCTCTCCTGCGCGCGCCTGGGGACGGCCGCGGCATCCTCGAGCGACGTCGTCGTGGTCGACCGCGTGGGAGTCCTCGGTGAGCTGTACGCCCTGGCGACGGTGGCCTGGGTGGGAGGCGGCTTCCACGGCGCCGGCCTGCACTCGGTGCTGGAGCCGGCGGCGTTCGGCGCTCCCGTGGTGTTCGGTCCGCAGCACTCGAGTAGCCGTGAGGCTGGTGAGCTCCTGCAGCGCGATGCCGCTCGTGAGGTGCGCGATGGCCCCGGTGCGGCGCAGGTTCTCGAGGCCTGGCTGCGATCGCCAGACGCGCGCGGCGAATCAGGCGAGCAGGCTCGCCGCTACGTGCGTGAGGGCCTGGGAGCCGCCGAGCGGTCCTTCGACCTCGTGATGTCGCTGGTGGACGCCCCGCGGAGGGCGGTCGTTCCTACGGCCTGAGGAAGCTCTGGAGCCCGGCAAGGCCCGGTGGAGACCACGCGAGCGACAGGCCGAAGCCGTCCCCATTGAAGGCGTTCGTTCCGCTGAACATCGCCACCGCCCGCACCGCGACGGCGCGCGTGAGCTCCACGTTGGCGCCGATGTCGAAGACGACATTCAGGTTGTCCTTGCAGCGCGAGCACAGGTCGAGCGTCAGTCTCGGATGCACGTACGGGGTGACCGCGCCCTCGCCCTCGGTCGGGAACCGGTGTCCCACCACGACCCCGACAGGAATGCGCACCACGGTGCCGTTGCCCGTCGCGAGGTTGCCACCAGCCGTGAAGAGGAAGTCGAACGGCACCAGCGAGGTGGAGCGCGTGACCTCCCAGGCGAACTGTCCGCCGACGAAGACCACCGTGTTGCTGTTCCTCCCGTCCGGGTCGGCGAGTCCGAGGTCCATTGAAAACTGGTGCCGGGGGCCGACCTGCTCCCGCCACTGGAAGACGATGCTGGTTCCGACGTGGCGGGCGTCTCCGAGTCCGACGTTGAACTCCCGGTAGGTGATGCGTGGCGGCTGGAACGAGGGATAGGCCCACGCCTGCGCTGAGAGCTCACACACCGGCGGCGCCAGGATGACGCAGAGGGCGAAAGCGAGGGAGAGGCGTCGCTGCATGTCGGATCGCGAGAGTGAGGAATTTCGTCGTTGTCATCGCCCGACGGGGCACCGGATGCGCGGCCCGGGCGACCGAACGGCCGCCACCTGCGGGTCGACTGCATTCGCTCCGTCGGGCGGGGCGGCCGCCACCTGCCGGCGAATGCCGCAATGAAGCAAGTGGCACCGAAGCGAGGCAAGGCGTGTGGGGCAGGATGCGACGAAACCACCAAAGAAGAAGCGGCGGCACCCGGAGGTGCCGCCGCCCTGTGCTACGTCAGCTCAAGCGCCCGTCGAATCAGCTGCCGGGGTGCTTGTCGACGATGTAGACGATGGACGGGTTGGTGAACGCCGACGACTGCGGCGCCGCCGTGCCGGCCGTGGAGCGCGGCATCACGAACGCCGTGAAGGCGCTGCCAGGCTGGGCTGCTCCGCCAACCGCCGTGAGCAGGTCCTCCGGGCTGGCCGGGAGGCCCGCCGGAGCCGAGCTGTTGATCAGCACCGACGTGGACCCACCCGACGTGACCTTGAGCGCCAGGGTGCCCGGCGCCATGAGCGTGTAGCTCGACTGGCCGAGGTACCCGAGACCACTGAAGGTTGCCGTCGCCGGCAGCGCAGCCGAGGTGCTGGCGGCGCTGTAGACGTCGACCGAGCTCAGATTGCTCGTGGTACCGAGGTTGATGGCACGCACGGCAATCTGTGAACCCGGATCGGGGAACACGTCCTCGATCACCTGCAGCGACATCGCCGGCGAACCGCCACTGGCGTTCCCTGTCAGGATGATCGTGTAGTACTTGTTGGCCTCGAGCGTAATGGACTCGTCGGCCAGGATGGGCGTGACTTCGGACGGGAGCGGGAACGGCGTGGACCCGCCCTTGTCCCAGAAGACGCGGAGCTGGCGCGTGCCGACCCCGGTACCCTGGTACGGTGTGAAACTCCGGAACGCCATCTGGATCCCGATGGGCGAGTTCTCGATGGCGTCGATGAAGTGCCAGTCCTGCAGCCCCGTGTCCGGCACGGCGTTGAGGAAGCGCGTGTACGCAAGCGGCACCTTGTTCGGCAGGAATGGACCAGCGTCCTTCTTGCTGCATCCGACCGACAGAATCGCGCCGGCGAGCGCCAGGCCAATACGTGTCACTCTCATTCGCACTGCTCCTCCGCGGAGATGCGTCGATGTCCCCAGTGAAAAACCGCTTCTACCACCAGCCACGCGATGACGTCGGAGGTTGGGTGACCGTCGTATCGCCGGAACCATTGTACGAGCCGAGAATGCCCTGGCTCCGCGCGAACAGGAACAGCCCACCAACCGTCGCCGCTGACACCAGAATCGTCTTCTGACGCGACAAGCGACGTTCCAGCACTGACCCGACGAAATCGCGATTGATTGTCACGATCTCACCACTCCACCTGCTGCTGACACCACCGATCTGCGAGACGCGCCACACGGCCATCGAGTACCCACTCGACTCTTCCTGCGTCAGCGTCCCTTCCAGCCTCAGGATTCCCGGTCCCAGCCGGTTGGCGAGCTCAGCGCGTCCGCGATCGGTAAGGTCGAACGCGATGTGATCGCCAACCGGTGGAACGTCGGAACCGGTACTCGAATTCGAAACAGGTACGTAGTAGTAACAGCCTCCGGCACAAGGCAGCACGGCCAGTACTGCAATGGCGAGCCACCTTGCTCCCCGGATCATGGGAATCCGTACGTGCCCCGTGGGGCGCTGGACGGACCACCGCCGCCGAGGTTGTAGTACGGAAGCTGCCGCGCATCGAGCTCGGTGACGGGCACCGGGTACTCGAGCGGCGTATCGACGAAGAGGTCGTTCCAGCCGCGTTCGCTGTAGAACCAGCCACCGAGACGGGAGAAGGCGACTTCCGTGCGATACTCGTACTTCATGGCTTCCATGATGTTGCCGCAGGCCGTCGGACCGTTTGCGCCGCTCGGAACCTGCGGTACGCAGTTGGCTCCACCCGGAACCGCCTGCGTGGCCGTGGTGACGACACCCGTGAGAGCGGGCAGGCCGCCGTTGGCAACGCGCGTCTTGTCGATGAGCGCCGCCGCCTGCGCGATCTGTCCCTTCCGGATGTAGCCTTCCGCCGCGAGCATGTCGTTCTCAGCCACCAGGAAGTCGACCATGAGTCCCTGTGAACTGGGGGCGATGTACTTGTAGCGGAACGGATCGTACCAGGAGCTGCCCCACGATTCGGCCGGCGTGTCCGAGTTGCAGCGGTTCACGATGTACGGCCTGTCGGTGTAGCTGCCCGGGAAGTCCTGGCAGGTGCCCTGCTGCTCGGTCCGCGTGGTGCCCTGCGGGAAGCGCAGGTCCGGCGTGATAATCAGGAAATAGGTGCGGTTGGTGATGTCCGTCGCCAGCCAGTTCTTGTAGCCACCGGAGACGTCGGCAAAGCCCCAGTACATCGGGCCGATCTGCGACCACGCGGCATCGACGTACATCTGGAACCCGACGAATCCAATGCTCCAGCCGCTTGTACCTCCGACGTTCACCAGGAGGTCGCTCTGAATGCCGGCGTTCGCATCGGCAATGACCTGGTCCCAGTTCACGGCCGAGCGCTCAGCCGCCGTGCGGGCGACATCGGCCTCGAGGCGGGCCTTCCATGAGTGGCAGAGGCGGACGAACTCGTCCTTGCTCAGCGACGTGCCGCTGAACCAGGCCGACGGCGTCGGATACGCCGCGCCATTGCCGTTGGCCACCACGATAGCGGAGTCGAGCAGCGCAACCGCTGCCGCGATCACTTCGTGCGCGCCGCTGAGCGGCGGCGTCGAATCACTGGCCATCTGGTGATCGACGATGCCGCCCGAATCGTACGTCAGGCCGAGCCAGCCCAGGCTGCAGGCGATGTCGAGAAAGCCCATCGCGCGGGCGCGGGCGTTCTGCGCCGCCGAGCCCAGCGTACCGCCGCCGGTCACAAGCTGGTCCAGTGCACGAACGGCATTCGCGGCCGTCCGGGCGTTCCGCGACCACGCGCTGAACGTGTTGTCCTCAGCCTGCTGTGCTGCCTTGTTGTTGAGGATGGGGGAGCGCGGAATGGCTCCGCGCACACCCATGCTGTAGTTGTTGAGTCCGGAATAGTGCTCGCCGCTCATGGAGAGCAGCTGCTGGTTCACGTTTCCGCTACTCGTGTTGATTGCCGCGTTGCGGCAGACCTGGTAGCCCGACCCGAGCGCCTGTTCGATCGACGCCGGCTGGGAAAAGATGCGCTGCACGTCAGGGTTGTTCTGGTTCCTGACGTCCAGTGCGTTCTGGCATGCTGCCGTCCCGAACGCGAGCAGCAGCGCTGACACCGTCCTCACACGATTGGTCATCGTCTGTCCTCGAGAGGTCGTGCCGGGGTCGTGGGGGGCACCGAGGTGCCCCGCCACGACCGTCCGTCACAGTCCAGGTTAGAACCGCGTCTGCAGCGTCAGGGTGAACGTGCGGGTCTGCGGATACTGATACGCAGCCGTGGAACCAACCGCACCCGAGTTCAGCACCGAGCCACCGACCTCGGGATCCCATCCGAGGAAGTCAGTCCAGGTGTACAGGTTGCGGCCGACGGCGGTCACTGACCAGTCGCCGATGCCACGGACGGGGCCGATGAGGTAGCTCGCGCTGACCTCGCGGACCTTGGTGTACGTCCCCTTTTCCGAGTTGATGTTGTTCGAACCAAGGACGTCGTAGATGCCGCCGACGCCGGCGCCGTGGTCAGGCGCCGTACCGCGCCAGTAGTACCCGAGCGGCTTGGCCGTCTCGACGGTTTTCCCCGCCTGGTCTTCGTAGCTGACCATGAAGTCGCCGTTCGACCATGCGATTTCCTGGTTGAAGACGCGGTTGCCATACGAGCCATCGAGCAGCGCGTACAGCGTCAGGCGCTTCCAGGAGAAGTTCTGCGAGAACGAGAGGCGGAAGTCAGGCTGCGTGTTGCCCATCTTGGCATAGACCGGCGAGCCGGTCGAGTCACGCAGGTTGATGTGCATGCCCCAGTGGAGATGCGGGATCGCCCACGGGTTGTTCACGACGCCGCCGGCGGCCTGGCAGTTCACTTCGCCGGTCTGGTTGACCCAGGCGCCGTTCACGAGGCAACCCGGAAGGGCCGACTGCCAGAGGTTCAGCTTGACGCCGTCCTTCCAGCTGTAGCCACCCGTCCACGTCAGGATGCCGTCGTCGTTCACCTGATACGACTTGCCGTCGCCGCCGCAGTCCGACTGGAACTGGGCCGGGAGGTCCGTGCAGCGCGTCAGGAAGTACTTCCCGTACAGCGTCCCGATCCGCTCACCGACGCGGAACTCGAAGCGCGCACTGGCAGTCGTCGACGAGAACGGCGGAACACCCAGGGCCGTGATGAAGGCACGGTTCCGGTCCCACGATACACGCGACGTCCAGACGACGCTGCGGTTCGTGATGAGCGGGATCGTCATCGAGGCTTCCCAGGTCTTGTTGTCGAGCGTACCGGCGTTCCGCCACTGGCTGCTGAAGCCCGAGGAGGCCGACACCGGCACCTGCAGCATCTGGTCGGTCGTGATGTCACGCGCATACGTGACGTTCAGGCCGTACTTGTTGAACAGCTCGGCGTCCACGCCCCACTCGGCCTCGGCCGTCTGTTCCGGCTTCAGGAATCGATTGCCAAGCTGGTCGGCGGAGATCGTACCACCGTTGCCGATGTTGAACGTTTCGTACTGGTACGCGAAGCCAGGGCGACCACCGGCGGTGCCGTACGACACACGGAACTTGAAGTCGTCGAAGACACCCTTGGCCGGCCACCAGCCTTCGTCGGACAGGCGCCACGCGAGCGAGCCGCGATAGTACCCGTGCCAGCGCTCGGCGGCCCCGAACAGCGAGCTGCCGTCACGACGGAAGATTCCGTCGACGATGTACTTGCCCTTGTAGTCGAGCGCGATACCGGTCAGGACACCCATCGCCCGCACCGAGTTCGTGCTGGAGTTCGGGTTGTTCGGGACGGTCACGTTGCGGAGCGTGTACAGACCCGGTACCGCAAGCGTGCCGCCGCTGGCGCTCAGGCTCTCGCCGTCCGACTGCTCGTACGAGTAGCGCATGTTGAAGCGCGTATCGAGGTCCCGGATGCCGAGCGGAGCGCTCTTCCGGGCCGTTCCCTGGAAGCTGAAGTTGTACGCCTGGTCCAGGTTGGAGCTCTGGCTCAGCGTTCCCAGGTAGTTGCTCGACTGCGCATTGCGCGTAACGCGGAAGCCCTTGTCACGGATCTGGTAGAACGAGGACCGGCGCCGGTCGAGACTGGCATTCGCATCGAAGTCGAGCCACGCGAACGGCGTGTACCGCGTCGTCCACGAACCCAGGTAGCGGTCCGCGTTGTCGGCGCCAACGATGTTCTCGTTGTCGTACAGCGGGTTCTCGTTCTGCTGCCCCTGGTTGTTCGGGTTCGAGCGGATGAAGAGGCGCCCGAAGTCGTCGCGGCGGAGCAGGTCCACGCCCGCCGGGACACGCGTGAGGCGGAAGAACGCGCCGCCGTCAGGATAGGTCGTGTTGCGGCCGTAAAGCGTCGACAGGTTCATCGTGATCTCTTCGCCGATCTGCTGGTCGAGGTTCATGCGAGCCGTGTTGCGCTTGTAGCCGTAGAGGAACTTGATGGCGCCCGTCTGGATGAGGTTCGAGGCACTGGCGAAGAAGCCGGTGTTCCCGAAACGACCCGTCATGTCGACGTTCGTGTTGTTGTACGGGCCCTGGGTGACCGCCTGGGCGATCGGGTTGTAGCGCTTGGGCCACTGGTTGATCTGGAACCGGCCCTTCAGCTCCGGCTTCGAGGCGGCCAGGCCGATGCCGTAGTCGGTCTCGAAGTTGTACGGCGCCAGCGCGCTGGGGTCGGGCACGTTGTTGACACGCAGTGCCTCGGCCTCGAAGTCCACCGAGCGCGAGCAGGCCGGCTGGCCGCTCACCTTGATGCAGAACTGATCCTGCGTCGCGTTCTGCGTCATCATCGTGCGCGCGGCGAACGGATACTCGCTCTGGATGTCCTGCGCGCCATACTCGGAGCGCACGTTGAACCGGACACCCTGGCCGGCATTCTTGCCGCTCTTGGTCGTGATCTGGATGACGCCGTTGCCCGCGCGCGACCCGTAGGTCGACGAGGCGGCCGCGCCCTTCACGACCTCGATGCTCTCGATGTCCTGCGGGTTGATGTCGCCCATGTCACCGTTCATGACGACGCCGTCAACGATGATGAGGGGCGACAGGCCGAGGTTGAGCGACTTCGGCCCGCGCAGGATGATCGACGGGTTCTGCCCCGGTCGACCGCTCGGCTGCACGATCTGCGCACCGGTGATCTTCCCCTGCAGGGATTGCAGGGCGCTCGTCGCCGGGACCGGGAGATCGGCCGCGTCGACCTTCGACACCGTGAACGCAAGCTTCTTCGTCTCGGTGGCACCCGTCACGCCCGTGACGACCACTTCGTTCAGCTTGTTCACGTCGATCTTGAGCTCGAAGTCCTCGGTGTGCGTCCCGGCCGTGAGCGTGACTGCCTTGCTCCCCGGCTGGAATCCGATCGCGCGAACCCGGAGATTCACCGACTGACCGCGGACGCGTTCGGCGGCGAGCGTGATGCGATACACGCCCTCCTCGTTGGCGCCCACGGAGACGTTGAGCTCCGTGATGTACACGTTCGCGCCCTGCAGGGGCTGCCCCTGCTCGGACTTGATCGTGCCGGTGATTACTGCGCCCTGCGCGTACGCCGTCCCGGCAAAGACGGCGCCCGCGAACACCGCGAGTATCCCTCTCGCGATGCTTCGTGAGTGACGGAACCTGGTCATGTGGTCCTCTCGGATGTTGAGGGGCTGTTCCGTTACCGCCCACTCACCGGCGACGTGCCGTTGAGCGGTCCTGCGACTGCGGCGTCGCCCGGAATGTGCGGCGCAACAGGTGGGGGGTCTGACACCTTCACACACGTTTCCTGCCTGCGACCTAACGACAAACAGTGCACCTCCGCCCATGCACCGGCGTTGTTTCCGGTCCATCACGGAAGAGTCACGGTCTGTTCTGGGCCCCATATTGCTCGTCAACACCGGGATGCGCAAGAAGCGGTTTGGGGTGTCCGGGGGCCGGCCGACGCCTCGGCGTCGGGGCGCCACAGGAATCTTCGCCGCCCCGCACGCGAGGGGACGGACCGACGTCAGCGCTTCGTCACTCGCGTATGGGGCCCTATATAAAAGGATGGGGCGAAGTGACGACTCCCCGCCCCATCATCACCGAGTCTTCCGCTCCCGCTACCCCGCGCTTCGCCCGCTTGTCGCGTGCTCCGTCACCACGCGGACTTCGTCGTTCAGCACCTGAAGAAAGCCGCCCTCCACGTGAAAGCGACCCGCCTTCCCCCCGGCGCCAAGCCGCAGTTCACCAGTCCCCAGCAGCGTCATCATCGCCGCGTGCGCAGGAAGGATTCCCACCTCGCCGTCGAACGCCGGCGCCACAACGCTGTCCACTTCCCCCTCGAAGAGGACTCGCTCCGGTGAGATCACCGAGACCTTGAGCATCGGCGATCCCTAGGCCTTGGCCAGGGCTTCGGCGTTTCGGATGATGTCGTCCGCGCCGCCGCACATGAAGAACGCCTGCTCCGGATACTGGTCGAACTCACCCGCCACCAGCCGCTCGACCGACGACACGGTGTCCTCGAGCTTGACATACTGTCCGGCCCGCCCGGTGAACTGCTCCGCGACGTGGAACGGCTGCGACATGAAGCGCTGGATGCGACGCGCGCGTGATACCACCACCTTGTCGTCCTCGGCCAGCTCCTCCATGCCCAGGATGGCAATGATGTCCTGCAGCTCCTTGTAGCGCTGCAGGATCCGCTGTACCTCGCTCGCCGCCCGATAGTGCCGCTCGCCGATGTACTGCGGGTCGAGGATGCGCGACGACGACGCCAGCGGGTCGACCGCGGGGTAGATGCCGAGTTCCGTGATGGCGCGCGACAGCACCACCGTGGCGTCGAGGTGCGCGAACGCGGTGGCCGGCGCCGGGTCGGTGATGTCGTCGGCTGGCACGTAGATCGCCTGCACCGACGTGATCGACCCGTTGCGCGTCGACGTGATCCGCTCCTGCAGATCGCCCATCTCGGTGGCCAGCGTCGGCTGGTAGCCCACCGCGCTCGGCATGCGCCCGAGCAGCGCCGAAACTTCGGACCCCGCCTGCGTGAAGCGGAAGATGTTGTCGATGAATACGAGCACGTCGGCGTTCTCGCGGTCACGAAAGTACTCCGCCACCGTCAGTCCCGAGAGTCCCACGCGCAGGCGCGCTCCCGGCGGCTCGTTCATCTGGCCGTAGATCAGCGCGACCTTGTCCAGGATGTTCGCTTCCTTGAACTCGAGGTACAGGTCGTTCCCCTCGCGCGTGCGCTCGCCCACGCCGCAGAAGACGGACTTTCCGCCGTGTGCCTTGGCGACGTTGTTGATGAGCTCCTGGATGACCACCGTCTTGCCGACGCCGGCGCCACCGAAGAGGCCGATCTTGCCTCCCTTCACGAACGGGGCGACGAGGTCGACGACCTTGATACCGGTCTCGAAGATCTCCGTCTTGGGCTCGAGGCTCGTGAAGTCGGGGCGCGCCCGGTGGATCGGCCACCGTTCCACGCTCGCGGGGATTGGCGGACCGTTGTCCACCGGCTCACCGATGACGTTCAGGATGCGCCCGAGCGCCGCGTCGCCCACCGGGACCGCGATCGCCGCGCCGGTGTCGACGGCGGCCATGCCCCGCACCAGGCCGTCGGTCGTGGACATCGCGACCGCGCGCACCTGGTTCCGCCCGATGTGCTGCTGTACCTCGGCGATCACCCGGATCGGCTCCCCGGAGTCGGAGGTGCCGGCGATCTCGAGGGCGTTGTAGAGCTCCGGCAGCTTGTCGGCGTCGAACTCGACGTCGAGCACGGGACCGATGATCTGGACGATCCGGCCGGCGGTTGGTGCGACTGTCGTCATGGCGCAATCCGATGCGGTGAGGTGGCAATCCGTGAGAATCGGCCGGCGGGCATCATTCGAGCGCCGCCGCCCCGCCAACGATCTCCGCGATCTCCTGCGTGATGCCGGCCTGGCGCGCGCGGTTGAACGTCCGGGTGAGCGTGTCCAGCATGTCGCTGGCGTTGTCGGTGGCGCTCTTCATCGCCGTGCGGCGCGCTCCCTGCTCGCCGGCCGCGGTCTCGACGAGCGCGCGGTACACGGCATTGCGCACATACGACGGCAGCAGCTCGGAGAGGATCGCGTCTGCCGACGGAAAGAGCAGGTAGTCGGGCAGCGTGGCGCCGGCAACGCGCTTCGGCGGCTCCACGGGAAGCACGCGCATTGTCGTCGGGGGCGTCGAGAGCGCCGACCGGAACTGCGCATACACGACGTACACGGCGTCGAGTGAGCCGGAGACGAACGCCGCCATCAGCGAGTCGACCAGCGAGGCGGCATCGCCAGAGGTCGGACGGTCGGTGATGTCGGTGCGCGCCGAGGCGACCTTCTCGCCCACGTAGCGGAAGTAGCCGACTCCCTTGCGCCCGACGATGTGCAGGTCGGTCTCGACGCCACGACCGCGGAGGTCGCGCAGCAGCGTGCGCGCCTCACGGATCAGGTTCGCGTTGAAGGCGCCGCACAGGCCGCGTCCCGAGGTGATCAGGATGACAGCGGCGCGGCGCATCTGGTCCGGCTGGCGCAGCAGCGGGAAACGCTCGGCCAGCTCCGGCGAGTACAGCCCGGCGATGACGTCGGCGAGGGCGCGGGCGTACGGGCGCGCGGCGGTGACGCGCTCCTGGGCGCGCTTCATGCGCGAGGTGGCGACGAGCTCCATGGTCCGCGTGATCTTGCGGGTGTTCTCGACGGTCTTGATCCGCCGCTTGAGCTCGCGTCCCTTAGCCATGGCGTGTCGTCCCCGGTCGACGGTCGGAGGCGTCGCGCATCATCGGAGCTTCTTGTACTCCTCGAGGCCCCGCTGCAGCGCCGCCTCGGTGTCCTTCGACATCGTCTTCTCCTTGCGGATCGCCTCGCCGACCTGCGGGAACTGGGTCGCCATGAAGTCGTGGAAGGCCGTTTCCCAGGCGCGGATGTCCTTCACCGCGAGGTCGTCGAGGTGGCCGTTGGTCACCGCGTAGATGATCATCACCTGCTGCTCGACCGCCATCGGCCGGTACTGCGGCTGCTTGAGCACCTCCACAGTGCGCGCGCCGCGCTCGAGCTGCTTCTTGGTGGCGGCGTCGAGATCCGACGCGAAGGCGGAGAAAGCCTCCAGCTCGCGATACTGGGCGAGGTCGAGTCGCAGGCGGCCGGCGACGGCCTTCATGGCCTTGATCTGCGCCGAGCCGCCGACGCGCGACACCGAGATGCCGACGTTGATGGCGGGGCGGACGCCGGCGAAGAACAGGTCCGACTCGAGGAAGATCTGCCCGTCGGTGATCGAGATGACGTTGGTCGGGATGTACGCCGAGACGTCACCGGCCTGGGTCTCGATGATCGGGAGCGCGGTGAGGCTGCCGCCGGGCTTGAAGATCACGGCGTTGTCGACGACGTCCGGGTCCTCGCGCAGCTTGGCGGCGCGCTCGAGGAGCCGGGAGTGGAGATAGAAGACGTCGCCGGGATAGGCCTCGCGTCCCGGAGGGCGCCGGAGCACGAGCGACAGCTGGCGATAGGCGGCTGCCTGCTTCGACAGGTCGTCGTAGACGCACAGTGTCGCCTGTCCCTCGTGGTACATGAAGTACTCGGCCATCGCGCACCCGGTATACGGCGCGATGTACTGCATCGGGGCCGGATCGGACGCCGAGGCACAGACGACGATGGTGTAGTCCATCGCCCCCGCCTCCTTGAGCTTCGCCACCACCGAGGCCACGGTCGAGGCCTTCTGCCCGATAGCGACGTAGACGCAGACGACGCCCTGGCCCTTCTGGTTGATGATCGTGTCGATGGCGATGGCCGTCTTGCCGGTGCCGCGGTCGCCGATGATCAGCTCGCGCTGGCCGCGTCCGATGGGGATCATCGAGTCGATGGCCTTGATGCCCGTCTGCAGGGGCTCCTTCACGGGCTGCCTGACGATGATGCCCGGCGCCTGCGACTCGACGCGGCGTGACATCGTCGTCGGGACGTCACCGAGCCCGTCGATGGGATGACCGAGGGCGTCGACGACGCGCCCCACGAGCCCCGGCCCCACCGGGACCTCGAGCACGCGCGACGTGCGGCGGACCTCGTCGCCTTCCTTGAGCTGGAGGTAGTCGCCGAGGATGACGGCGCCGATGTTGTCCTCCTCGAGGTTGAGCGCGAGCGCGATCACGGTGGCGCCCGTCTCCGACGACCGCACCTCGAGCATCTCGCCTGCCATCGCCTTCTGGAGGCCGTAGATGCGTGCGATGCCGTCCTTCACCTCGAGCACCGAGCCGACTTCCTCGACGTCGAGCTCATGCAGGTCCGCGGCCTCGATCTCTCGAAGCAGGATGTCCTTGATTTCGCCTGGCCGGAGGATCGTGTCGCTTGCCATGGGGAGGAGGTGCGAAGTGGGAGGGCGGGCGGCGCGGGTATAGCTTGTGAAAATAATCACAAGCTCGACGATGCTGCAAGCTCGGGCTTACGCCGTTCGCGCGGCGCCCTTCGGGGCGCGTCCGGGCACGCGGCTACGCGTGCGGCCCCGGCAGAACCTCGCAATCAGGTCGAGTCCGCGGAGCCGCGCCAGCGAGACCGGGCGGGTGCCCGTGATTCGCTGGGCGGTGGTGCTCAGGTGCGACGAGGAGGCGAACTCGAGCACCCTGGCGACGTCGGCGACATCGAAGCCCGGGTTCTTGGCGAGTTCGGCGGCGGCGACGATGCGCACGAGGTCGATCACGCGCTTCAGGTTGGGGACGCCGTCGGCGCTGAAGGCGCGACTGAGGTGCTCGCGGGTGACACCGAGGGCCTCGGCGATGCGCACGGTGCGGATGGTGCGCCCGCCATGGCCGACGAGGTAGCGCCAGGTCTCGCGCTGGAGCGCGGAGACGATGCCCAGGCCGGCCGGGGGATCGCGGAGCGCGCTGGCGAAGCGGGAGGTGAAGGCGCGGGGGAGGACGAGGTCGCGCAGCACGGCGTCGTCGACGCCGTCGACGAGGACGTCGGCCACGTCGCAGGCCACGGCCCGGGCGACGACCGGGCCGTCGACGGGGCGCAGCGGCGACAGCACGAAGAAGGGGGCGCTGGGGAACTCGCGGGCGAGGGACGACCGCGCGCCAGGTGTCGTCGTTAGGTGCGGCACCGTCGACCACCACGGCGTCGACGAGGGAGGCGCGGAACGCCTTCTCGAGGTCGTTCGCGTTGCGGGTGAGCACCAGGCGGCAGCGGCGGCGCGGAAAGGCCGCGCGGGCCAGGGCGCGCGCGCGGTCACGGGTGGTGACGACGACGATGGTGAGGGGGACGACGACCGCCGGGGGCATCGCGCGACGGTCGGTTCAGGCGGCGCGCACGTCGTCGACGAGCGCCCGGGCGTGCCGCAGCACCTCCCGGGCGTTGTCGTACGAGACGAGCGCGAGGGCGGCGTCGAAGTCCTCCCAGCGACAGGCGGTGATTCCCTCGTCCTCCTGCGGGATGGTGTCGGCGACGTCGGTCTGCATGAGGAAGAAGTGGCAGACCTTGTGCACGAGCCGGCCGCGGAAGCGGAAGTACCAGTCGATCGAGTGGATCGCCCCCACCAGCCGGAGGTCGACGATCCCGGTCTCCTCGCCCACCTCGCGCTGGGCGGCGTCCTCGGGGCGCTCGCCAGACTCGACGTGTCCCTTGGGGAAGCCCCAGTTGCCGTAGCTGTCGCGGATGAGCAGGTAGAGCGCGGCGTCCCGTTCGTGGCGGACGACGACGCCGCCGGCGGAGATCTCGAGGCGGGCGCGGCGCTGGGCCACGTCAGACCACCAGCTCGGCGGATGCGAGGTGCGCACGCCCCTCGACGAACTGCCGCACGATCTCGTCCGACGAGTGGCGGATCTCGTCGACGGCGCCGACCTGGCGCACCCGTCCCTCGTAGAGCATCGCGATGCGGGTGCCGACGCGGTAGGCGCTGCGCATGTCGTGGGTGATGACGATGCTGGTGACGCCGAGCTTCTCGCGCATCCGGATCATGAGTTCGTCGATGACCGCCGAGGTGACGGGATCGAGGCCGGTGGTGGGCTCGTCGTAGAGGAGGTACTTGGGGCGCAGGGCGATGGCGCGCGCCAGGCCGACGCGCTTGCGCATGCCGCCGGAGAGCTCGGCGGGAAACAGGTGCTGCACGTTAGGCAGGTCGACAAGGGTCAGCGCCTCGTCGACCCGGGCCTCGATCTGCTCCGCCGACAGGAGGCCCTGCTTGCGGAGGCCCATGGCGACGTTGTCGCCGATGCTGAGGGAGTCGAAGAGCGCGGCGAACTGGAAGACGTAGCCGATGCGGGCGCGGAGGGCGTACAGCTCGCGGCGCCCGAGCCGGGGAACCTCGAGCCCGTCGACGAAGACCGTGCCCTTGTCGGGCTCGAGCAGGCCGACGATGTGCTTGATCGCGACCGACTTGCCCGAGCCCGAATAGCCGATGATGACCATCGTCTCGCCCTCGGGGATCTCGAGCGAGAAGCCGCGCAGGACCTGCTTCGGTCCGAACGCCTTGTGGATGTCGACGAGCTGGATCACGGCGGGGAGGGCGACCGGAGGCAGGAGCGGGACGGGCGGCGTTTCCGCCGGCCGTCCGACCTCCAATCAACAACAGGAATGTGATGCGCGGAAGAGGGGACGTCGCGCCGCGGGATCGCGCCACCGGCACATGCCCCAGGAATGCGTCGTGGGCGCGTGGCGACGGCGCGCCGTACCGGCGACACCGCGCACCGGGGGCCGAACGCGACGCGGGCGCCCCGTTGCCGGGACGCCCGCACGAACGACGCCGTGGGTGGCGCCGGGACTCGTTAGGCCGCGAAGCTGGACAGCGCCCGGCCGACGTCGCCCTCGCGCAGGCGCTTGAGGGCGCGGTCGCGCAGCTGGCGGACGCGCTCGCGGGTGACGCCGAGCATCGAGCCGATTTCCTCCAGCGTGTGCTCGCGTCCGCCCTCGAGGCCGAAGTACAGCCGCAGGACCTTGGCGTCGCGGGGCGGAAGCGTCGACAGCGCGAGCTCGATCTCGTCGGTGAGGAAGCGGTTCATCGCTTCCTCCTCGGTGTCGGGCATCTCGTCGGCGACGAAGCGCTCGATGAGCGAGCGGTCTCCCTCGGGATCCATGGGGGCGTCGAGGCGCACGTCGCCGGTGTTGAGGGCGGCAAGCGACTGGACGACCTCGACCGAGAGGCCGGTGAGCTGCGCGAGTTCCTCGGGACTGGGTTCCCGGCGCAACTTCTGCCGCAGGATCTCCGACGCCTTGATGATGCGCGAGAGGTCGGCGGTACGGTTGAGCGGGACGCGCACCGTGCGCCCCTGGCGCGCCAGCGAGGAGAGGATGGCCTGACGGATCCACCAGACGGCGTAGGAGATGAACTTCACGCCCTGGTCGGGATCGAACTTGCGGGCCGCGGTGAGCAGCCCGACGTTGCCCTCGCCGATCAGGTCGATGAGGGGCAGCCCGCGGTTCTGGTATTTCTTCGCCACGGAGATGACGAAGCGCAGGTTGCGCTTGACAAGCTCCTGGAGGGAATCCTGGTCCCCGGAGCGGATCTTCCGCGCGAGCGCGATCTCCTCGACCGGCTTCAGCAGCGGGTAGGTGCTCACTTCATAGAGATACTGGTCCAGGATGTCGCGCTCAGGCTCGCTCGGTGCGATCCCCTGGGGGGCGGCGCGCCGGCGACGCCGTTTCACCTCGGGCATGGATTCTTTCCCTCGACTCTCCTGTCGGAGTGCATGTATGGTGACGCGGCGCGATGGGGCGAGCGCCGCTTTCTGGCTGCTGCGTGCCGATCGAGTGCGGGACTCGTCAGGCGGGGCGGGGTGTTGAAAAGGTGCTGGAAAATAGCGGTCGCAACGCGTTTCGCCAGAGTGATTTGCTTGACTTGCAACTTACCCCGGAGTACACTTTGCGGTTCCTGTTCGACGGCCTCGGGTCGTCGGCCTGGGGGCGTAGCTCAGTTGGGAGAGCGCGTGAATGGCATTCACGAGGTCAGGGGTTCGATTCCCCTCGCCTCCATCAGGCGGTCCGGCACCGAAGGCAGGGGTTGGTGATCCGGCAGGCGGTGCGGACGAGTTTGCGGGAATAGCTCAGTTGGTAGAGCACAACCTTGCCAAGGTTGGGGTCGCGGGTTCGAGTCCCGTTTCCCGCTTCCAGCGGCAGCGGCAGTTGTCGCTCACCGCACGGTATACGTATAAGCGGGGCAAGTCGTTCGACTCCGTGTCGACGGTCACGGTTGCCTCGGCCGCTGCCGGTGGGTGCGAGGGCGGTTAGCTCAGTTGGTTAGAGCGCCACGTTGACATCGTGGAGGTCACAAGTTCGAGTCTTGTACCGCCCATGCGGAGCGCAGTTGGAAGGGCGAGGGACCGGGGGCACGAGCGGGTCTGCAAGTTGTTTCTTGGCATAATCTTGCGGCGCTGCATCCTCTCCAGTTCACCGGCTTGACCCTCCTGTCCTGTTCGGGTAGCTTGCGGCCCGCTTCGGCGGGCTTCTTTTATAGGAGTCCGGTCGAGAGCGCCCTTAGCTCAATTGGATAGAGCATCTGACTACGGATCAGAAGGTTGGGAGTTCGAGTCTCTCAGGGCGCGTGCTGAACTGGCTTGGGGGCGAGTCGCCTCGCGGTTGACGAGGGAGCTGAAGAGGGCGGAGTTGCGGGGCCAGGGAGGCAAGGGATTCGGGGCGTAGCTTAGCCCGGTAGAGCGCCTGCTTCGGGAGCAGGAGGTCGCTGGTTCAAATCCAGTCGCCCCGACTTGGTAAGTTGCTGTCAAATAGGTAGTTACGAGCCAGCCGGCAATTGGCGGCTTGGCGGCATTTTCATGTCACCATCCACACAGCATCCGCCCCGCCCACTCTCACGTCGCGCGAGGGTCTAGATCGGGAGCGTAACGTCTGTGCGGCCGCACGACTCAGAAGTCGAATCGAGCGCTCTGCCGGTACGCTCCGGAATCCGGATCCCGTGTGTAGACGAGGAGCCACGAGACGCCGAGCGTGCTTGGCGTCGGAACGCGGTACGAGACGGACTCCTCATATGTCGGGCTGACCTCGACCGCTTGGGTCACACCGAGAAGATGGTCCGGTCCGACGGGCGATGTTCGCAGGCTCCAGAATTCGATGTAGTAGAATCCGCGACCGCCGGCGTTCCGAAGCGTGACGCTCACGGTCCACTCACTGATGTCGGTTCGCTGCTGGGATGCCGACACGATGAGAACCCTCGCGGGCGGACGAACCGTGATCGTCGCGATACCCAGTGCTGCCCGCGATTGCGCCGTGACCACGGCGGTGCCTTGTGCTCGCGCCGTAACGCGTCCGCTGGAACCGTTCACATCGAGAACGGATGCGTCGCTGGTGGACCACGACACCGCCTCCGACGCCATTACGTCGCCATTCTGGTCGAGCACAAGCGCCGAGAGTTGCATCGTTTCGCCGACCGCGTCGAGTGTGTCGATTGCTGGCGAGACTTTCACCGCTGTCGGCACGGGGACCGGAGCAACCGGCGGGCCCGCTGAGTCGCCGCTGCAGGCTGTGAGCGCAGCGAGTGCGGCCAGAGAGCGTATGGAGCGGCAGAGGTGCAGTTGACGCATCTCCTCAGCGCACAGCGCGAGAGTTGTCGTCGCGATCGAGGCAATCGCCGTCCACTGCGACGCGTACTCCGGCGTGTGATCCAACACCAGGCGCACCGCCCGCTCCCGGACCTCCGGGGCATACCGACTTGGTCGTGACATGGCTCCAATCTCTCAAGGAATGGAGCCTCCGGGAATCCCGGGGCGGTTCACGAAGACAGTGGGGAATTTGAGATGACAGATGACACAGCGCGTCGATCACCGGCTGGTCGTACACGACCCGCTCCCCTGGCGGCCGGTAGTAGGCCGCCCGCGCCAGTCGGACCACGTGGCAGGCGCGGCGCACGGACAGCCCGTGTTCGCCGGCCAGGATCCCGACTGCCTGCCGCTTCGCGGACGGCGTCACAACTTTCTGGCGAGGACGTCTTTGATCGCCGCATTCTCAAGCGCGAGCCCGGCGTACATGCGCTTCAGCTTTGCGTTCTCGTGCTCGAGCTCCCTGAGCCGCGTCAGCTCCTTCACCCCCGCACCGCCGTACTTCGACTTCCACGCGAAGTAGGTCGGCCAACTGATGCCGTGCTTCCGCAGGATGTCCGCGACGGCCAGGCCGGCCTTCCCTACCTTCAGAATCGCCGCGATCTGCGACTCCGTGAACCGGGACTTCCGCATCGGTGATGCCTCCAGGTGGGCACTGACGTTCTCCCAGGAATGTTGGACAGCCCGAAACTGAGGCAACACCACCAGCGTGGCTCCTCGACTAAGACGGCAATACCTCGCGAACCAGTTTGCACCCCTCTGCCGTTGACTCCAGCCAGAGAAGAGACGAGGCCATCGGGGTACTCCCCGAGGGATGCTCATCGCAGTCTGAGATCGGAAATGGTCGAGGCGCGTGGAGGCGCTTCCCTTGACTCGGCACCGCTCATTCGTGTCGCGCTTCTCGCGCGGCAGCCTCCACGTGACACCGAAGGTCGTCACTGCTAGCTTGGTTCCGCTGGCGGCGCAGGGTCTTCGCGAGCGACGCCGCAGAGTATCGCGAAGGGATTGCGTCCGGAGATCGGGGAGCGATCACCACCCGCACGGACGCTCCAGAAATCGCGTTAGGTGCAAGACTGGCTCTTGGTCCGTTTTCGAGGTCGAACCTCTCACGGAAACCGTGCTATGACGTTCCAGCTGCGCGCCTCGACGCTTGCCCTCGCCATGGCAAGCCTCACTGCGGTTGGCGCTCGAGCCAACGCCCAGTCGGGGGGCGGGATCTTCTGCCTTCCTACGGATCCATACTGTTTCGGCGCCAGATGGGAGTTCATTTCGGATCCCATCAATCCGGTTTACCGCAACCGTCTTGTGATTGACGTAACGAATGCCGACGGAAGACTCAACGCCGATCCATCGACACTCTTCGGATTCCTGGGATTCGCGCTGGACAGCCACCCGGGTCCGGGATACTACACCGACTGGGGCGTCAATGGGCACTTCTACGATCCGACGCCGGTCGGATCGGTCAACGTGAACCCGGGCCCGCAGTCCTCGTCAGCAATGATAGACCAGCCGGGCGGTCTCGGGGGCTACTACGCTCTGGGGGGATTCGGCCTCGAGGGCTGCACCGTTGGGCCGAATCCTGATGACTGGGCATACTCGACGTGTCCAGCGACCGATCATGGCGGCTTCCTGCAATGGAACATCGATCTCACCTACTACGACATTCCATCCGGCACGACTCGCGCAGCCACTTTTGACGACTTCGCGCTCACCGTTCGCACGACAGCGGGCGGCTGCTCCCTCACACGCGCCGATTGGATCCGGACGGACTATTGGTGCGCGGAAGCTGCCTCAGTTACGCCAGAACCCGGCACGCTTGCGCTCGTTCTGGTACCAATGCTCGGGCTGGGTGTGGAAGTCTGGCGGAGAAAGCGAACGACTGCGTGACAATCGCGGGGTCTCGCAGCGAAAGCCCCTCCCGCCAATCGCGACGCCAGCGCAAGATCGAGCCCGCCCTCACGACCGCCGGAGGCGATGCGCCTCCCGGCGCGCCATCACCCGGCGGCGGAACCGGCAGTGAGCGCCCGCGGGAAGCAGTGCGCCCGCGAGCGGGATCCTGATCCGGACGGTCATTCCCTCCCCCGCGCGACTGTCGACGACAACGGAGCCGCCGATGCGTGCCACGTTGGTGCGCACCACGTCCATGCCGACGCCGCGCCCGGAGACGTTCGTGACCCGCTGCGCCGTGGTGAAGCCCGGCAGGAAGACCAGCTGGCGGAGGTCGTGCTCCGCAAGTCGAGTGGACTCGCCGGCGCCGAGGAACCCACGGGCGACCGCCGTGCTGCGCAGCCGCTCGACATCGAGTCCCGCCCCGTCGTCGGCGACCTCGATGGCGATTTCGTCGCCGTCCTGGAACGCGCGCAGTTCCAGCCGACCCTCGACGGGCTTCCCGCGCTGCCGCCGCACCTCCGGCACCTCGATGCCGTGGTCGAGGGCGTTGCGCACGATGTGCATCACGGGATCCTTGATGGCATCGAGCACTGCCCGATCGAGCTCGGTGTCGCGCCCCGTCATCTCCACGCGCACCTGCTTGCCGCAGGACTGGGCGAGGTCGCGCACGAGGCGCGGCAGCTTCGACCAGACGCTGTCGATGGGCTGCCGGCGCGTCGTCATCACCACGTCCTGCAGCTCACTCGTCAGGCGTGTGAGCCGCCGCGTGGCAGAGGCCGCGACGCCACCGATGCACCCCG
The DNA here is from genome assembly GCA_963761075.1 of uncultured Gemmatimonadaceae bacterium. Taxonomy (GTDB): domain Bacteria; phylum Gemmatimonadota; class Gemmatimonadetes; order Gemmatimonadales; family Gemmatimonadaceae; genus CAVXFN01. The sequence goes on along the minus strand of CAVXFN010000004.1, from coordinate 1,539,767 downwards.
TCACCGCGTCGTGCAGGATCTCGTCACGGACCTGCACCAGGTCCTCCGCCAGCGTCATCAGCCGGTCGAGCAGGGCGACGTCGACGCGCACCATGCGGTCGGCGAGCGCGGAGGCGCGCACTTCCTGCTGCGCGTCGAGCGCGGCCTTGAGCTGGGCCTCGGTGACGACGCCGCGGGCCACCAGCAGCTCGCCTACGCGGTAGGGGTGACCGGTCAGCTGGTCGCGGATGGCATCGGCCACCTGCTGGGGCCGGGCCGCGCCGGACTGCACGAGCAGCTCGCCGAGCTTCGGCACGTCGTCGCTCCCGCCTGACGAGTCGCCGGGGGCGGCATGGTCGACGCCAATCGCCCCGGACAGGGCCGGCGGCGCGCCGTTCGAGGGTGCAGACGGCGCCGCCGGTCCCGGACCGGCATCGCGCACCGACGGCGCGACCGCGAGCCCCTGGAGCGACTTCAGCAGGGCGGCCTGCGCCGCGTCGACGTCATCGCCCTCCCTCCCCTCGGCCTCGATACCGGCGAGGATCGACCGCACCACGTCGACGAGCGAGAAAAGCGCGGCGGTCGTCTCCGGCGCAAGGCGCAGCTGGCCGTCGCGCAGTCGCACCAGCAGTCCCTCGCCGGCGTGGGTGACCGCCTCCAGGCGCGTGAAGCCGAAGAAGCCGCAGGTGCCCTTGATGGTGTGGATGCAACGGAAGATGCGCGCCAGCAGATCCGTGTCGTGCGGCATCGTCTCGAGCAGGACGACATCGCGATCCAGCTGGTCGAGTCCTTCGTAGCTCTCGACGAGGAAGTCCCTGACGAGGTCGTCCATGACGATGTCGTCCATCGCGGAAAAAGCCTGGCGTTAGGCCGGGTGACGTCGACGGCTCCGGAGGAACCCGGGAGGTCCCACAGGACCCGCGTCGCAGGCGTCGGCCTTGACGACAGACGCCGCGCCACGAGTCGCTCCCTTCGAAGTATCGACGCCCAATCGCGAAGCTGAAGCGCTTGTGCGGATTGGATTTAGCACACCTTTGCGGGGTGCGTGGCGGGAGTGCAGCGGCACGGCGCCCGAGGGCCGGTCCTTCCGACCGGATGGACCGGTTCCCCGCGCTGCGCGCCTACCTCAACCGCTTCCGGCGACCGAACGCGGCGAGCACCTCGTCCGCGGCGCTCTGGCGCTCCGCGGTACCGAAGGCCGTTGCCCGCGGGTCGAACGCGCCGTCGACGGCGTCGTCGCGTCGCGATCCGGCGCTGGCGCTCCCCGCCACCGGCTCCAGGGCGCCGGCGATCTGCGCCAGGCGCAGCTCGGTGTCGACGAGCACGGAGGACGCGAAGTTGAGCTGCTGTTGCGTGATGTCCTGGAACTGCAGGTGGTACATCGCGTCGAACAGGGTGTTGCGCAGGTCGTCGCGCACCGCGGCGGCGTCCTCGTGCGAGGCGCAGGCCGCGGCGGCGTCGAGCCGGTCGACCAGCGAGAGCGCACTCTCGATGTTGTCGAGGATGTCGGTGGCGGCCACCTCGGTGGTGTTGGTGGCCTCCTGGAGCTTGGCGTGGGCGGGCACGAGGCGCTCGGGGGCGACGTGCTCGATCGTCCCGCGGCCCCGCCTCAGCGTGGAGAGGATGTGCACGATGCTCGCGTAGCTCTCGCCCAGCAGCTGCGAGAGGGCGACGAGGCGCGCCGCCATCGCCTCGCGCGACGGATCGAATGACGCGTCGCCCCGCTCGATGGCATCGTCGTGGGCCGCCGGCGCGCGCGGGTCGACGCCGAGGTCGTCGATCGCAGCATCGACGAGCCGCAGCATGGTGTCGGAGTCGTACAGCAGCTCGCTGGACGGCTTGCCACCCGGCGTGCCGCTCACGACGCGACCGCCTCCGCGGTCTGGTCGATCTTCTCCTTCAGCACCTGCGGCGTGAACGGCTTCACGATGTAGTTGGTGACGCCGGCCTGCACCGCGGTGACGATGTCCTCCTTGTTGCTCCGCGTCGTGACCATCAGGATCGGGACCGACGCGCCGTCGGGCCTGGCGCGGATGCCGCGGGCCAGCTCGACACCGGACATGTTCGGCATATTCCAGTCGGTGATGACGAATCCGATCGATGCATCGAACACGGACAGTGCCTCCTCGCCATCTTCCGCCTCGACGCACTCGCGGTATCCGATGCGCTGCAGCGAATTGATGACGATGCGCCGCATTGTCGCGGAGTCGTCCACGACGAGGAACTTCATGGGTGGCTGCTCCGTGTCGCCGGCGTCGTCAGACGTCGCCGCGTTGGAGAAGGCTGCGGGCCACCGCGACCTGCACGCCATCCGAGTTGTAGGTACCGTCCTGGATCCGCTGCGCGACCTGCAGCATGCGGTCGTGGGCGTCGGCGGGAACGGGCGCCACGCCCGCGGACGCGGCGCGCAGCTCCTCGAGTGCCCGGGCGCGGCCGGCGCTCGAGATTTCCACCCTGTCGGTTTGGGCCGCAGCGGACGCGTCGCCCTGCCGGCTCTCGGACGTGGCCGGCTGGTCGCCGTTTCGCACGCCGGAGGAGCGGTCGGGATACAGGGGTCCGGAATTGCCACTGACGATCTTCATGGATGCCCTCCTTACCCTACGGTATCGGACCGAAGGTGTGGAGACTTGAATGTGGGAAAGGCGGCCTAGCGTCGCTTGTCGATCCGGATCCCTTCCGGGGGGGCATTGGCGTCCGCTGGCCGGTGCTTCAGCAGCTCCTGCACCACCCCGGAGCCGAGCACCGGGGCGACCCCGCCACGACGCCCGAGCCCCCCAGGGCCCCGCTCCAGCTCCGAGAGCGCCGCGAACAGCAGGTCGTCGACCTCGGCGCCGGGCACGACGATTCCATCGGGAGCCGATGGGACAATCTCGGCGGCCACCCGCGTCCGGACGGTGAGGTCCAGGAGCGTGGCCGGCGTCGGCGACGGCGAGGATCCCGGGCCGGGACGCGCCGTTGCTGGGGAGGAGCCGGCCGGCCATGGTCGTCGTCCTAACGACGCAGGTCGAGCTGGCGCACGCGGGGCATCGCGCGCGAATACCCGCCGACGGCCGCCTGGTCGAGATCGAGGCGCTGCAACCGGGCGCGCGCCTCGTCGCGCGCACGGGCCACGCCGGCCTCCAGTTCGGCGTTGAGCCGCAGCGCCTCGTCGGCGGCGCGACGCAATGACTGCAGCTCGGGCGACGCGGCGGCAACGCCGCCCCGCCCAGGCGGCGCAGTGGCGCCGCGCATCCACCGGGCGACCTCTTCGCGCGCCAGGAGCGCGTCGACGAGGTCCATGGCGCTGCCCCGTGCGCAGGCGTCGACCGCGCTCGCCGTCAGCACCCGGAAGCGCTCGACCGCGTCGTGTGCCTCGCGACCAGTGGGACGCATCGTCAGGCCACCGTGGCCGACGGCCGCGCGCTGGCCGCCGCCACGGCAAACGCCTCCCGCAACCCGCTCACGATCGAGATGATCCGCTCGAGGCGGGTGGCGTCGGGGCGGAGGCCAAGGGTCGCGAGCTCGCCCAGGAGGAACGAATAGATCGCGGCCAGGTGCGTGGCGAGATCGCCGCCGCGCTCACGATCGAGCGTGACGAGCAACTCGGACAGCGTGGTGCGGCAGACCTGGAGCGTGTCGGACCGGGCACTGATGTTGGAGGGCTCCAGCAGCAGGCGCACGCGGCCAAGGTGCTTCAGGAGGTGGTCGTAGAGCATCACGACCAGTTCTCCCGGGCTCGCCGCGCGGACTTCCATCTCGCGGTATGTGCCGACATGGCCGGCGTAGGTGCCGTACGACATGGGAGTGAGGAAGCGGAGGCTGTCAGTGAACGGTGAACGACGGTTCCGGCGGATCAACCTTTCGACGACGCGTTGAGCTGGTTCATGAAATTCGTCAGGGACGTCGCCTGCTGCTGGATCTGGCTGAGCGCCGATTCCATCGCCACGAACTGCGCGGTCAGCGCCGCGCGCTTGGCGTCGAGCGCCTGTTGGACAGTATCGGCACGTGTCTGCAATTCGTTGATCCTCGCCTGCAGCGCGTCCTGCTGGGTGGCGACGGCTCCGCCGGCACGCGCGATGGAATCGGCGGCGTTGAACAGGGTGCCGCCCAGGCCGAGGACGAAATTGATCGTCCCCTGGTTCCCGGTGGCGGCACCCGTATACATGATCGTGAGCCCATCGGTGGCGCCGCCCGAGGCCCCCGTGAGCATTTGCCCGGAGCCGGTGGCCGGGAGCCCGCCGATGGTGCCGACGACGTCGGTGCCCGCCACGGTGCCTGCGGCAATGCCGAGTTGCGCGCTGCCGTCGGCGCCGCCCGCGGTGTAGCCCACGGTGAACGTCGCGGCGCTGCCGAAGTGCGTGCCCTCGATCTTCAGGTCGTTGCCGTTCTTCGATGCCGCGAGGTTCATCTTGTTGGAGGCGAACATCGCGTTGAGCCGGGCCACGATGATGTCGATCGTGTCGCCGTTGGAGAGCGAGACGTCGCCACTGGCGCCGGTGGTGGAGTCGGTGACGGTCATCGTGTCGGGCGTGCCGTCGTCGACGTAGGTGCCGCTGAATCCGGCGCCCGAGACCGACGCCGTGGTGGCCGCGGTGGTGATGTCGACACTGTACGTGCCGGGCGTCGTCTTTCCCGTCGAGACGAAGTACGAGACGTCGCTGTTGGTGGTCGTCCCCGAAGTGTTGAAGAGGCTGGCGAGCGAGACCAGGTTGGAGTTGAGCGCCGCCGTGAACGCGTTGGCATCGACGCTCAGCGTGCCGTCCTTCTGCAGCGACAGCCCCGCGAGGGGGGCGCTGGTCAGCGAACCGCTGACGCCGGTCACGTTCGTGAGGAAGAGATTCGTGATGCTGCTCATCGTGGTGCGCAGCGTCACGTTGTTGTGCAGGGGGGCGTCGGTGGCCGACTGCGAATCCCGGAACTTCAGGATGTCGTTGTACGCGGTGGCGAGGTCGCCCACGGTCTTGAGGATGGCGGCACTGTCGCGGCCAATTGTGAGCGTACCGACGGCGCCCGGTTCGGCCTGCTGCAGCGTGAACGTCACGCCGGCCATCGCGTCGCTGATCGTGTTGCTGGAGCGACGGACGGTGACGCCGTCGAGCTTCACCACCGCGTCGCTGCCGGCGACGACCTCGCGCAGGCGGCCGACGGCGCTTGTGTTCATGCGCCCGATATTCACGATGCCGCCGCCAGACTGCGCGACGCTCATGGAGAGGGAGAGTTGCGAGTCGCCGGCGGTCCCGTCGGTGAGGACAATCTGCCCGTTCACGATGGACGCCGTGGCGGTCCGGCTGCCCGCGCCATAGCCGCTGGTGGCGTCGTTGAGCTTGTCGACCAGGGTCTGCAGCGTGTCCGACGCCCCGACGGTGAACGAGAGGTTCACCACCGAGCCGTCGCCGCGCGTGCCCTGCAGCACGAACGTGTCGCCGGCCGCGAGTCCCAGGGGGTTGCCCGCGACCTGGAGGTCGCTGAGCAGCGTGGATCCGGTGGCCGTGGCACCGACGCCGTCGCTGTAGCTGTTCGCGCTGGTGACGACCTGGGCGACGCCGGCGCGCCCGCTCTTGAGGAATCCGAGGACCTCGAGCGCGCGGGTGCCGTCGGCCGTGGACGCGGAGACGGTGTCGCTGGTGACGAGGCGATACGAGGTCTGGCCGTCGTTGACCGCGCTCACGACGCTGGCATCACCGCCGGCCGCCATGATCCTGGCGGCGATCGATGCCAGCGAGTCGACGCTGAGGTCGACGCTGATCACGTGCCCGCCGATGTTGATGGTGCTCGGCGGCGGCATGGTGACACCGAGCATCGTGGCGATGGCCGCGGTCGAGGACGAGACGTGGAAGCTCTGCGCCCCTCCGCCCACGGACGCGATGTTGAGCGTGGTGGAACCGTCGACGAGCCCGAGCGACTGCAGCGTTCCCGCCGAATCATCGACGAGCTCGATTCCCGCGGCGCCGGTATGGTCGGCGGTGAGGACGAGGCGGAACTCGGAGGATCCCGTCGAGAGCACCGAGGCGGTCACGCCGGTCGGCGTGCTCCCGGCATTCAGGGCATTGATCTTGTCGCGAATCGAGCCGAGGGTGTCGGTGGCGGTGACGGCGACGCGACTGCCGTTGATGGCGAACTCGCCGCTGAGGCCGAGCGCCGTGGACGCGCTCGCCTGCACGGCGCCGCTCATCTTGTTGGCGCGGGCGAGCTCCTGCACCTCGACGTCGTACGTCCCCGCCACGGCACCGGCGGACGCCGTGGCCGTGAACAGCGTGCGCCCGGTTGCCGGGCTGGTGCCGCCCGAGACCTGGAACTGCGCGAACGCGTTCGGGTCGCGCAGCGCCGACGCCGTGTCGCGGAACTTCGCCACCAGCGACTGCCACTGCCCCCACGCATCGTATTGGCTCTGGGCCTTGGTGCTGGCGGTGGTCACGGGATCGAGCCGGCGCTGCTGCTCGAGCTGCATGATCTGGTCGATCATGTCCTGCCACTGGATGCCGCTGGCCAGGCCGCTGACGCTGCTGATTGGACTCGACATGGGTCACCTTTCCCGCTTGCGCGAAGTCCCGGGACCGGCATGCGCCGGCCCCGGGCCCTTCTTCGCGAATTCAACCTGCCGCTTACCCGCCGCGGATCAGGGTGAGGACCGACTGACCGCTCGCGTTCGCCTGCGCCAGCATCGCGGTGCCGGCCTGCACGAGGATCTGGTTCTTCGTGAACGTGGTCATCTCCTGCGCCATGTCGAGGTCACGGATCGTCGACTCGGCGGCGCTGAAGTTCTGCGCCGAGAGCTTCGTGTTCTCGGTGGCGTTCTCGATGCGGCTTTCCAGCGAACCGATGACACCGATCGCCGAGTTGACCTTGCCGATGGCGACGTCGATCTGAGCCAGCGCGGTCTGCGCGTTAGCGAGGGTACGAGGGGTCGGCGGCGATTGTCAGCGTCGACGCTGCGTCAGGTCGAGGGTCAGACGCCGGTGATCGTGATCTGGTCGTTGCCAGCGTAGTCGCCGGACGACGACACGAGGAACGTGCCCGAACCTGCGTCCACGGTGAGGTTCGTGCCGTTCATCGCGGCGCCGTCGGTCGCGGTGGCATCGGTCTCCACGGAGATGCCGAGCGAGCCGAACGTGAGGGTCTGCTTGCCAGCCGCGATGGCCACGGTCTCACTGACCGAGCCGTGCGTCAGCGTCACCACGTTGCCGCCACCCGCGAAGGTGTAGGCCCCGGTGCCGGCGCCGTTGAGCTGCACGTTGTAGACGCCCGTGCCGGAGGCCAGGACCGTCGAGGCCGCGTCGAGCGACGCACCGAACGAGCCGTCGAGCAGGGCGTTGCCCTGGAACTTGACGGTGGTCGACCGTGCGGTCGATTTCCGCCCGGAGTGCCTGGTACTCGGCCGTGATACGCGCGCGACCGGCGCTGTCGACGCTGTCCGACGCCGCCTGGGCGGCGAGTTCCTTCATGCGCTCCAGCATCTTCTGGATGGAGCCCGCGGCGCCGTCGGCGATGTTCAGCACCGAGCCGGCCTGCTCGGAGTTCCGCGCCGCCTGGTTCATCGCACGGATGTCCGCACGCAGCGTGTTGGCAATGCCGAGACCGGCGGCGTCGTCGCTCGCGCGGGTGATCCGGAAGCCGGACGACAGCTTTGCCATCGACTTCGAGACTTCGTTCTCGACGTTGCTCAGGTTCAGCTGCGCCCGCAGCGCGCTGACGTTCGTGTTGATCCTCATGGTTCCCGCTCCTTGGCGTGATGGTCGGGGATTCCGTTCCCCTCAGGACCCGGCGGTGTGCCGTGCCCTCCAAGAGAGCGTATCGGCTCGGCGGCCAGCGGACTTTAGCGCCTCTCACGGAAGCCCCGCCGCGAGGGCGTCGAGCAGCCTGGGGACCTGGCGGGACCAGCTCCACGCCGCCATCGCGTCGGACGCTCGATGGCTGAGGGCCCGTGCGGCCTCACGATCGTTCCAGAGACGCTCCAGCGCCTCGACGACCTCGTCGGGATCGCTCTCGCCCCACCCTTCCGTCGAACGGAAGAGCCGGGTCGGCAGGGGGACGCTTCGCTGCTTCGTGAGTGCCACGCAGCCCCCGGTCGCCACCAGGTCGAGATGGCCTGAGTTGGCTGACACGATGGTGGGGATGCCTGACGCCATGCATTCCATGGCGACGAGGTTCGTCCCGCCCTCGCACCTGTTGGTGAAGACGGCGGCATCGGCCTCGCGGACGATGCGGCCCATGAGCGGGTTTGCCTGCCGGCCGACGTTGACGACGGCATCGGACGGAATGCCGTTCTGTTCCAGCCACGTTGTGACGTCGATCACGCCGTCGCGCACACCCGGCACGCCGCGGACATGCCCGGCGAGACCGAGGTCGGCGATGAGTTGCGGCCACGCGTTGTGCCACGCGGTGACGAGCAGCGCCTCGGGATGCCTTTCATGGAAGCGCCGGAACGCGGCGACCACGATGTCCTGTCCCTTCCTGTACTCGAGCTTCCCGCCGGAGAAGATCACGAAGCGGTCACCAAAGAGGCGGGCGCGCGGCGCCGGGTGGAAGATCGTCGGGTCGACGCCCTGCTGCACCACGCGCACGTGGTCGAGTCCCGCCGCCCGGAGCACATCGCCGTTCCACGCCGATCCCGCGACGATGAGCTCGAGCGACCGTGCGCGTTCCAGTGCCGCGGCATCGAAGGCCGGATCCTCGAAGAAGATGATGCCGACGTTGCGGTGACCGATGACCCGGCTCCACAGGGGGCCGTGGCCGAAGTTGTTGCCGAGGGCGCGGAGCATGATGCCGTCGAGGCGGATGCGCTTCCCCGCACTCTCGTGCAGGACGCGCGACAGCTCGGCGCCCTCACGGATGACGGTGCCGAGCGCTGCCCGCTCGAGTGAAGGCAGCTCGCCGAGGTCGGCAGCGAAGACCGACGGATGCACGCCGGGTGTCCGCGCCAGCTGGAGCACGAGGTTCGTGCCGTAGACGCCCCAACCGGTGTCCTGGCGCACTTCCCAGTCGAGGCCGATGCGCGTGATCGCCGCCGTGCCGGCGGCCGCGGCGAGCGGCGTACGCTGCACGGGGGCGGCCTCGGCGGCGGCGCGAACTTCGGCGGCGGCGCGAACTTCGGCGTCGTCGCGGACTTCGGCGTCGCGCTGCTCCTGGTCGGCGAGGAGATCGCGCAGCAGGTCCGGCGAGAAGAAGACGACGTCCCGTCGCTCCGGGGACTGTTCGATCGGATCGAGCACGACCTCGCCGTTCCAGTCGACCGTGAACGGGATGGCGCCGCGGCCGCGCATCGCATCGATCGCCATCGCGCGCTCCGCGACATCGGGCTCGGAGACGAACAGCGCGGCGAGCCGCTCCCCGGCGCCCAGGGCATCGAGCTGCGCGATGAAGTCCATTGCCGCCCTGGCGTGCGTGGCGCGGACGAAGAAGCGGGTTGCCGCATGCGACGCCGCACTGGAAGCGGCCGTGCCTGACGAGGGCACCACCGTGACACGATCCTGCGCGGCGGCGCGCCAGGCGTTCCGGCCGAAGACCTCGCGCTCGCGGTCATCCGCCAGCACGACGATCGCTCGCGGACGCGCGGGCGACACCAGTGCCGAGAGGGCCGCCAGGCCCAAGCCGGGCTCAAGATCAATGTACATGTCGTCCGTCTGCAGCAGCTCGTCGGCCAGCTCGCGCACGGCGCGCCACTGACCGGTCCCCACCAGTTCCGTCTCGTACTGCGAGAACGCTCCGGCATCGGCCAGCGACGCGATCGGCACGCCCATCATGAAGGCGGGCGTTCCGTCGCGCCGGCGCATCGCGGACTCGAGCGGAGTCTCGTCGGCGGAGAGCGAGGCGGTACCCGGAGCGGGGCTGCGCCGGACCGGGCGCGGCGAGGGCACCGCTTCCTCGCGCAGCGCGCGCGCCACGGCGTCGAAGACCGAATCCCAGTCTCCCACCGCCGGCTGGCGGAAGATCCGCATCGTCGGATACCACGGGGAGTCGGTCCTGTCGAGCAACCAGCGATAGTCGGCCACGTGGGGAAGCAGGAGCCATACGGGGCGGCCCAGGGCACCCGCGAGGTGGGCAATCGAGGTGTCGACGGTGATGACCAGGTCGAGCCGCTCGATGACCGCGGCGGTGTCGAGCAGGTCGCCAAGGTGCGGCGCGAGGTCGATGACGGATCCCGCCGGGAGGTGGGCCAGTTGGGCCTCCGCGGCGTCGCCCTTCTGCAAGGAGTAGTACGCGTGTCCGGGCAGCGAGACAAGCGACGAGAATCGCGCCGGCGTCCACCGAGCGCAGGATGTCGCGCCGGTGCTGGGGATTTCCCGCCCAGGCGATGCCGACGGTGCGCACGCCCGGGGACGCGTCGACCTGGCGCGCGGCCTCGCGGGGAGCCACCTCGAGATACGGGACCGCGGCCGGGATGCTGCCGATCCGCGTTCCCATGAGGCACGGAAGGCTCATCAGCTCGGCGTGCACGTCGCACGACGGGAGTTCGTCGCCGCGCACGGTGACCTGATCCACCCCGGCTGCCTGACGAAGGATCGGCGCGACCACTCGCGGGGTCTCGACGCACACCCGCCCCGCACCGGCTCGCTTGAGTTCCTGCGCGTAGCGGATGAACTGGATGGCGTCACCGACGCCCTGTTCAGTGTGCAGGAGGATCGAGCGCCCCTCGAGGGGCTCGCCGTTCCATGCCTCGCCCCGGACATCGCCGAAGTCGATGACGCTCGACTGGAGACGCTTGCGCCACTCGAACTGCTGCCATCCCCGCTCGTAGTCACCCTGCATGAGCCAGATGATCGCGAGGTTCCAGTTGGCGTTCCTGTTGGTCGGATCGAGGGAGCGGGCGCGTTCGTAGAGCCGCTCGGCCTCACCTACATGGCCTGCCTCGAGTTCGCAGTTGGCCAGCAGGTTCAGTCCCTCGGGCGCGTCCGGTTGCAAGGCGAGAATCCGCCTTGCGATCTCACGCACCCTGTCGAAGCGGGCGAGCGGCTCGTAGAGCGACGCATGGTTGACGAGCACGCCGACGTTGTCGGGATCGATGGCCAGCGCCCGCTCGCAGGCCGACTCGGCCTCCGCGTATCGATGTTCCTCCTTGAGCACGACCGCCAGGTTGCCGAGCGCGTTGACGAATCGCGGGTCGATCTCGAGCGCGCGCTCCAGCGACTGACGCGCCTCGGACGCGCGCCCCAGCCCGCGCAACGCCATGGCGCGGTTGCTCCACAGGTCGGCGCGATCGGGCGCCAGCGAAATTGCCGCGTCGTATGCCGCCAGCGCCTCGGCGAACCGACGCGTCTCGACGAGCGAGTTCGCGAGGTTGTTCAGCCAGCTGGCGTTCCCGGGGGCGACGGCGGTGGCGCGCTGGAACGCGGAGACGGCCACCTCGTACTCGCCCCGTTCGGCGCGCAGCAGGCCGAGGTTGTTCAGCGCCTCGCCGTAGCGCGGCCGGACCGCGATCGCGCGTTCCAGGAGTGCGATCGCCTGGTCGGCATCGCCATCCATGGCGCGCAGCGCCGCGAGGTTGTTGCACGCTTCCGGGTGGCGCGGGTCGAGCTCGAGGATCTCACGGTAGAGGCGCTCGGCCTCCGCGAACTCCCGGGCGAGGTGCGACCGCACCGCGGCCTTGTAGTCGCGCTCGATGCCCTTCGCGGGGGCGGAAGACGCCTGCGGCATGATTCGGATCGGTGCGGTTGGACGGTGGGCATGCGCGCGGCGCGCGTCGTCCGGTCGGCACGGCGCGCGAGGAGGCCACCATGCAATGCACCCGGCATGCCATCGCGCATGTCGTTATGCAGCTGGCGGTTGCGCGCAATGCAACCCATGCTTCGCGGGGGCGACGGGCGCAATCGACCACCTCCCCTTCCGTGGAGGCGGCAGCTTTTTCCGCGATTGAATTGCCGGAGGCGGCGCTAGCCGGCTGTCGCCAGGGCCGCGTGAAGGTCGAGCGCTTCCTGCACTCCGAAGCCCTCGTCGGGGCGGATGCTCTGTAACGCCTGACGCGCTTCGAGGTTCACGAGGAGCGGGGCGCGCAGGTTCGCGGTGGCGGTTCCGCCCTCGCGGCCGGCGAGCGTCACGATGCTCAGCACCAGGAGCTCGTTCGGGTCGCTGGTGCCGATGCGCGAGAGGTCGTCCGGCGTGAGGTCGATGTGGAAGCCCGGGAAGTACTGGAACGGGTCCACGAGAAAAAACGCGAGCGCGGGAACGTCGGTCGACTGCAGCCAGTACATGCCGTCGCGAGGCGCGGGAAGCAGCGCGAACGCCCGGGTCTCGGGAAAGCCCGGAAGCCCCTGGGGAAACCTGATGATGTTGCGACCGGGAACTGCGATGGTGCCGAGGAGCGCCGAGTGGACGTTGACGGGTTCGTCGGACGCTGAGGCTCCGCTTGACGACATTTACAGGTAGTCCGCGAGGGAGAGACCGGTGATGCGTGAGGTGGCAAGGAGCGCCGCCTGGTAGGCTGTCTGTCGCGACATGAGCTGGGTGATGGCGGTCTCGATGTCGATATCCTGCAGGTTGGACTTCTGGGCGGCAACGTTGGTCTTGAGCGACGCGAGGCTCGTCGAGGTGCTGTCGATCTGCGCCGACCTCGCGCCGATATCGCCGACGAGCGACTGCATCGCGTCGTGCGCGTTGTCGAGTCCCGTCAGCGAGCCCTGGATCGCCGTCTGGTCGTTGTTGCCGAGCGCCGTCGACAGGGCATTCAGGGAGTCGAGGACCCCCGAGTCAATGAAGATCTGCTGCGCGTTGTGGGTGACGGGGACGTACTGGTTGCGCGCGATCTCGGTCGTGCGCTGGCCGGTGATGGGCGAGGCCGTGAACGGAGGCGCACTGGAGGTGATTGGCGGAGCGTTCGATTGATCGCCGCCGAAGAGGTATTCTCCCTCGTAGCGGGTGTTCGCCACCTGGGTGATGAAGGCGATCAGCTGGTCGATCTCGGCCTTGGCGCCGAGACGTGTCTGCGCGCTGGCCCCGGCGTCCCCCTGCTGGATGCCGAGTTCCTTGGCCCGCTCCAATGTGCGCGTGATCTGGTCGAGCGCAGACTCTTCGACGCCGATGCGCGCACCCGCGTAGTCGATGTTGCGCTGGTACTGGTCGATGGACCGGAGCGACGACGACGCCGCCATGATGCCGGCAGCCGCGCTCGGGTCGTCGGACGGCTTCTGGACCGCCAGGCCGGACGATGAACGCTGCTGCGCCTCCTCCATCGCCTTCGACGCGCGCTGGAGTGAGGTGATTGTGCTCGTTGTCAGTGCGATATTGGAGACTCGCATGGGGCAAGCCTGAGCCGTCCCTTCGGGATACCGCGTCGTTGCGGTCCCTCCGGGGAAGGCGTCTGGAAGGCAGTATCGGCCGGTGGGGAGGCCAGCTTGAGCATGGTCGTGAAGCCGAGTCGCATCAATTCAAATGGCGAAGATTCTCTATCTCGACGACGAACCATCGGTTGGCGTCATACTCGACGACGCGCTGACGCGCGCCGGCCATTCCCCCATCGGCAGCCAGAACGTGCCGGAGGCGCTGCAGGTCCTGGCCCGTGAGCGGGTCGACCTGATCATCTCCGACTACAGGATGCCGGGCCTGACGGGCCTGGAATTCCTGGAGCTGCTGCAGCGGGAAGGGTACGACGTTCCGCTCATCATGATCACCGGCTACGGCAGCATCGAGCACGCCGTGGCCGCGATCAAGGCGGGTGCGATCGACTACATCACCAAGCCGGTGCGCGCCCAGCAGCTCGAGCTGGCCGTGGAGCAGGCGCTCGAATTCGTGCGGCTGCGCCGCGAGAACGAGCTGCTGCGGCGCGAGGTGATGGAGTTCAGGAATGAGCGCCAGGTCGTGGGCGACAGCCCGGCCATCCAGCGCATCATGCAGACGGTGTCGATGGTCGCGCCGACGCGCGCCACCGTATTGCTGCAGGGCGAGAGCGGCACCGGCAAGGAGCTCTTTGCACGCGCGATCCACAACCAGAGCGATCGGCGCGCAAAGCCTTTCATCCAGCTGAATTGCGCGGCGTTGCCCGAGGGACTCATCGAGAGCGCCCTGTTCGGCCACGAACGGGGCGCTTTTACCGGCGCCATCAAGCGCGTCGAGGGAGCGTTCGAGCGTGCCAACGGCGGCACCCTGCTCCTCGACGAGGTCTCGGAGATGAAGCTCGAGCTCCAGCCCAAGCTCCTGCGGGTACTCCAGGAGCAGGAGTTCGAGCGGGTGGGTGGCTCATCGCCCATCCGCGTCGACGTGCGCGTGATCGCGACGACGAACCGGAACCTCGCGGCCGAGGCGGCGACGGGAAACTTCAGGCAGGACCTCTATTATAGGTTGTCGGTCGTTCCGCTCGAGATTCCGGCGCTGCGCGAGCGCCCTGACGACATTGCCCCGCTGGCGCTGCGATTCGCGATGCAGGCGGGCCTCGAGATCGGGCGGGAAATCAGCGGCATTGCGCCGGAGACCCTCCGGCTGCTGCAGGACTACCCGTGGCCCGGCAACGTGCGCGAGCTGGAGCACGCCACCGAACGCGCCGTGATCCTGAGCCGCGAGCCGGTGTTGCAGCCGTACACCTTCGAGTCGCTCCGGAGCTGGTCGACGCAGCCACTGGCGCAGCAGGCGTATGCGCGCTCGCTGACGCCTCCGGTGGTGCCGCGCCAGTTCGCCTTCACGCCGCCGGGCACCCCGTCCGAAATCGTGCTGCAGACGCTGAACGTCGAGGAGGCGGAGCGGGCCCTGATCGAGCGCGCCCTCCAGATCACGAACAACAACAGGACGAGAACCGCGGAGCTGCTGGGGATCAGCGTCCGCACGCTGCGGAACAAGCTGAACGTGCGGTCCGGCGTGCAGGCCGTCATCGAGGACGAACGGCAAGAAGGACCGGCCGTGGGCGGAAAGTAATTCCCCGCCCGCCCGGCTTTTCCGGTGAAGCGTGGCCGGACGGCGGGCCGGCGAGAGCGCGAGCCGCCGCGACCGAAGGCGAGGCAAGCGCCACGGACAGAACGCGTTAGGCCGAATGCCCGAGGGGGGCCATCCTGCACGGATGGCCCCCCTTTGCCGTGCCGTCGGGTCTGGTCCGGCGATTGCCCTAGTCACGCTCGTCATGCGCCCGTCCGGCATGGCGACATCAACCGAAACGACGATGCTCTTCGGATTCTTCGGTCGCGTCTCCGACGCCCCACAACTGCGGGAAAGCCTCGACCTGAGCAGCCAGCGTGTGCGCGGCATCGCGCAGCGCGTGGCGGGCGGGCCGGGACAGGACTTCGCCGTGCCGTCCTCCGATCCGTCGGCGTCGCCGACGCTCGACCTGGAGACGGAGATGGCGAACCTCGCCGATGAACAGCTTCGCTACGAAGCCACGGCCAAGCTGCTCGAGAAGACCTACGCGCAACTCCGTCTCGGACTCAAGAGCAGCTGATGCCCATCTCCCCCGTCGGCCTCCTGCCGCTCATCACCAGCGGCAACACGGCCGAGACGAAGCCAGCGGGCTTTCGCAGCCTGCAGATCGCGTCGAGCGGGCTGTCGGCGCAGCTGCAGCGGATGGAGGTCATTGCGACCAACATCGCGAATGCCGAGACGACCAGAATCGGGGAAGCCGGCAGCGGACCGTACAAGCGGCGGGTGGTGCGGATCGAGGAAATGAATGCGCAGGGGTCCGCTCCGGCGCTTCCTCCCCTTCCCCCCACGCAGCCCGACGAAGGGATCGCCCCGACCGATCCGACGAGCGGACTCGCGGGGGTGCAGGTGGCCTCCGTCGAGGAGGACCAGACGCCGGGCCCGCTTGTCTACGATCCCGCGCATCCCGATGCCGACAGCAACGGCTACGTGCGCTACCCGAACGTGCGCGTGACCGACGAGGTCGCGGATCTGATGGATGCGCGCCGCATCTACGAGGCGAATGCGACGGTGTTCCAGGCGGCGAAGCTGCTGCTGCACCGCGCGCTGGACATCTAGGGCCGACGCGGCCCCATCCGGGACACTGACAGGACACCATGAGCATCTACGGCATTCGAGGCAGCATTCCCGCGCCGGCGAACACGGCAGGCGTCCAGAACCTTCGCCAGCGAGTGGAACCACGGCCCGCGGGAACGTCCGGGGCTGAGCACCAGTCGCCGGTGGGAACCGCGCGCACGAACGGCGCCGCGTCTCCGCAGGGCGCGGCGGGTGCCACTGCCGTTCCGGCGCAGCCGCCCCCGGGCACCGATCCCGAGCTCTGGAGCGTGCTGAGTGGCGAGGAGCGCTCGTTCTTTGCCCGGCTCGGCGCGATGGGTCCCCTCACCTACGGGCGCATCCTCTCCGGCCAGCAGCAGCCGTCGGCGCCGGCGATGCTCGGCGGCCGCCTCGACACGAAGGTCTGATCGATGTCGGATCCGATCGGGCGACTGATGCAGGGCGGCGGGACCGGCGGCGTCCCCGGTGCGGCCGACATTGCGCGGCGGCTCGCGGAGCTTCGCGAGGCCGGCGGGGCGCAGGGCGGCGGCGCAACCGGCACCCAGGGCATCACCCAGGGCGACGAGGCCCGCCGCTACACCATCGACGTCGGCGCCGACAAGGGCGCGTCCTTCGGCGACACGCTCAAGCGCGCCCTGTCGGAGGTCTCCGGGGCGCAGGACCGCGCCAACAGCGCCGTGGAGCAGTTCGTCCGCGGCGAGCCGGTGGAGCTGCACCAGGTGATGGCCGCCACCGAGGAAGCCGAGATCGCGCTCGAGATGCTTGTCGAGCTGCGCAACAAGCTGACGGACGCGTATCGCACCGTCGTCAACATGCAGAGCTAGGGGCACGGAACCATAGATGCCTGACGAGTTGAACTCCCTGGTGACGCGCCTCGGCGGATGGCGGCGCGTCTTCGTGCTTGTCGTGGGCGCGGCATCGGTCGCGCTCATTCTCGCGGTGTCGCGCTGGGCATCGGCCCCCACCATGGTGCCGGTGATTTCCGGGGCGCCGATCGAGACCACCGGCCAGGTCACCGACCAGCTCTCGCAGGCCGGGATTCCCTACCGGCTGGATCGCGGGGGCCTCGACGTGAGCGTGGCGGCGACCGACCTGGCGCGCGCCCGCGTGGCGCTGGCCAAGGCGGGACTCCCCGAGGCGGGACGTCCCGGCATGGAGCTGTTCGACAAGCCCGCGTACGCGATGACGGACTTCACGCAGCGCGTGAACTACCGGCGCGCGCTGGAGGGGGAGCTGGAGCGCACGCTGGGGCGGATGCGCAGCGTGGAATCGGCCCAGGTGCACCTGGCCCTGCACGAGTCGTCGGCGTTCCGCAGCGCGAGCGTCCCGGCGGAAGCGTCGGTGGTGCTGAAGCTGCACGGCGGGGAGGAGCCCGCGCCCGACATCGTTCGCGGCATCGCGCAACTGGTGGCCAGCAGCGTCGACGGCCTCGAGAGCGAGCACGTGACCGTGCTCGATGACGCCGGCCGCCTGATGTCGGCGGCGTCGGAGCCGTCGTCAGCCACCGGGATGTCGAGCCGCCAGCTCGAGGTGCAGCGCGACATGGAGCAGCACCTGGCGCAGAAGGCCGAGGAGATCGTGGGACAGATGGTCGGGCACGGCAACGCCAGGGTGCAGGTGTCGGCGCTCCTGAACTTCGACCGGATGGAACGCACGACCCAGACTGTCGATCCCGACCGGCAGGTGGCCGCCGCGCAGCAGAAGGCGGAGATCGTTCCCGGCGCACAGGGCGGGGCCGGCTCGTCGAACACGGCGACGACGTTCGAGAATTCGCGCAGCACCGAGGTGTACGCCCCCGCGATCGGCAGCATCAAGCGCCTGACGGTGGCGGTGCTTGTGAACGACGCGGCGTCGGCCGCGGCTGGCGCCGCCGCGACGCGGCGGACGCCGGAGGAACTGGCCCGCATCGAGAGCCTGGTGCGCAACGCCGTCGGGTTCGACTCGACGCGCGGCGACCAGGTGTCCATCGTGAGCGTGCCGTTCGTGGTGCCGGCGGTGCCGGAGCCGGTGCCGGAAGCGGCGCCGACGGTGGTGCAGAAGGTTCGCGACCTGCAGCCGATCATCATCAACGTGGGCGCGGTGCTGCTGGCGTTCGTGATCGGGTTCCTGGCGCTCCGCGCGGCGCGGGGCTCGGCGCCCCGCACCCCGGGCGTGCTGGCGGCGGGCACGCCATCGGCGCCGGGATCGCGCCTGGCGGCGCCGGGCGGGAGCGAGGGCTACGCAACGGAGCGGATGCTCCCCGAGATCGCCGCCATGCAGGCGAACTCGGAGACGCGGAACCGGGTGCTGGCGACGGTGTCGGCGCAGCCCGAGGTGGCCGCCAAGCTCGCGCGGGCCTGGATGAAGGAGGCGTAACGTGGGCTCCACGGCCATTGCCACCCGCGGCCACGACGCGGTGCTCCGCCGGCGGGGGCGCCGAGTCGCTGAGCGGGCGCCAGAAGGTCGCCGTCCTGTGCCTCGCGTTAGGCACGGACATGGCGGCGCAGCTCACGCAGCGCCTCGGCGCCGAGGAGGTCGACGCAATCTCGTTCGAGATCGCGCGCATGGAGAGCATCAGCCCGGACATCGTGGATGCCGTGCTCGAGGAGTGGCTGACCCGGCTGATGGTGGCCGACTCGCTGGCCGCGGGCGGGCTCGAGGCCGCTCGCGAGATCCTCGAGAAGGCGTTCGGAAGCCGCAAGGCGCAGCAGGTGCTCGA
Source organism: uncultured Gemmatimonadaceae bacterium (assembly GCA_963761075.1). Taxonomy (GTDB): domain Bacteria; phylum Gemmatimonadota; class Gemmatimonadetes; order Gemmatimonadales; family Gemmatimonadaceae; genus CAVXFN01. Next base: position 1,521,226 of record CAVXFN010000004.1, on the reverse strand, counting down.
GCGCATCCAGGGACAGCTGAACAACTCGATCGGGCTGCAGCGGCTCCGGAACGTGGACCCGCAGCAGCTCAGCGCGATGGTCCGCGGCGAGCATCCCCAGACGATCGCGCTCATCCTGGCGCACCTCGAGCCGCAGCAGACGGCGGCCGTCCTGAAGGAACTCGACCCCGAGATCGGCTCCGAGGCGGTGTACCGCATCGCGAAGATGGAGAAGGTGCAGCCGGAGCTGATCCAGCTCCTGGAGCGGTCGCTGAGCGCGGACACCGACCTGACGATGTCGCAGGGCATGAGCACGTCGGGCGGCCCGGCGGCGGTGGCCGCGGTGATGAACCTCCTGACGCCGACGCTCGAGCGCACCCTGCTCGAGCACGTCGCCGGCAAGGACCAGGCGCTGAGCGAGCAGATCAAGAACCTGATGTTCGTCTTCGAGGACATCGGCACGCTCGACAACCGCGCGCTGCAGCGCATGCTGCGCGACGTGGAGGCGAAGCAGCTGGCGCTCGCCCTGAAGGCGGCGAGCACCGAGCTGAAGGAGAAGATCACCGGCGCCATGACGCAGCGCGCCGTGCAGGCGCTGCAGGACGAGATGGAGATGCTCGGCCCCTCGCGCCTGCGCGACGTGGAGGCGGCGCAGGCGGCGATCGTGGCCATCGTGCGCAGTCTCGAGGAGCAGGGTGAGATCGTGATCGGCGGAGGCGACGATGACCTCGTGGTCTAGAAACCCGCGATCGGTGTCGCTGAGCGCGCCGGCCCCCGGGGAAGACGGCACGCTGTGGTCGCCTGACGAGCTGCCGCCGGAGGCGGCGCGGTCCGCGGGACCGGGCGGCGACGGCGGGGGGACGACGGACGCGGACCGCGTCGCCCTGGCGTCCGAGGAGGGACATGCGCGCGGCTACGAGGCAGGGTTCCGCGCCGGGCAGGACGCCGAGGCCGAGCGCCTCCGGACGGCGGTCGAGGCGCTCGACGAGGCGCTGCGGAACGTCGCCGAGGGCGAGGAGCGCTGGATCGCGAACGCCGAGGAGAACGTCTGCGCGCTCGCGGTGGCCGTGGCGCGGCAGCTCATTGCACGCGAGGTCGCCACCGACCAGCAGGTGGTGGTGGAGATGGTGCGAGAGGCGGTGGCGGAGTTCCCGCTGAAGCAGTCGGTCACCATCCGCCTCAATCCGTCGGACCTGCAGGCGGTGGGGCAGGCATCGGTGTCGGTCACGGGCACCCGCGACGAGACACGCTGGATCGCCGACCCGCGCATCATGCCCGGCGGTTGCCTGGTGGCCGGCCGCGACCGGATCATCGACGGCCGCGTCGACGTTGGCCTGGAACGCATCTACAACCTCCTGGTCCATGGCAGCCACTGACACCCTCGTGCGGCGGGTCGCCGAGATGCCGCGCCACGCGCGCTACGGCCGGGTGACGCGGCTGGTGGGACTCGTCATCGAGGCCGTCGGCCTGGATGTCGGCGTGGGCGAGCTGTGCCGCATCTCCAGCCTGACCGACGATCACTCGGTGCTGGCGGAGGTGGTCGGCTTCCACGAGCGCGGCGTGCTGCTGATGCCGTTAGGCGAGCTGGCCGGGCTGCACCCGGGGTCGAGCGTGCGGCCGCTGAAGCGGTCGTTCGGCGTCGACGTCGGGCCGCGCATGCTCGGCCGCGTCCTGAACGGCCTCGGGCACCCGATCGACGGGCTGGGCAAGTTCGACGTGACCGAGCGCATGCCGCTCACCGGCGAGCCGCCACACCCGCTGGAACGGGTCCCGATCGGCGAGCCCCTGGAGACCAGCGTGCGCGCAATCGACGGCACGCTCACCATCGGCCGCGGGCAGCGGGTCGGCATCTTCTCCGGCAGCGGCGTCGGCAAGAGCACCCTGCTGGGCATGATCGCGCGCGAGGCAAAGGCCGACGTCAACGTCATCGCCCTGCTCGGCGAGCGCGGGCGCGAGGTGCGCGACTTCATCGACCACGCGCTGGGCCCCGAGGGGCTGGCGCGGTCGGTGCTCGTCGTGGCCACCGGTGACGCGGCCGCCCTGGTGCGCGCCCGCGGTGCCCTTGTCGCCACCTCCATCGCCGAATACTTCCGCAACCAGGGGAAGCAGGTGCTGCTGATGGTGGACTCGGTGACGCGCGTGGCGATGGCCTGGCGCGAGATCGGACTGGCCGTCGGCGAGCCGCCCACCACCAAGGGATATCCGCCGTCGGTGTTCGCGGCCCTGCCCCGCCTGCTGGAGCGCGCCGGCAACGGCGCGCGCGGCGGGATCACCGGCATCTACACGGTGCTCGTCGAGGGCGACGACTTCAATGAGCCGGTGGCCGACGCCGCGCGCTCGATCCTCGACGGCCACATCGTGCTCACCCGCCGGCTGGCGTCGGCGGGACACTTCCCGGCCATCGACATCCTCGAGAGCACGAGCCGCGTGCGCGACCAGATCATCGACCCGTCGCATCGGGCGGCGGCCAACACCCTCATGGGACTGGAGGCGGCCTACCGCGAGAAGCAGGACCTGATCCTCGTGGGCGCCTACCAGAAGGGGAGCGACCCGACGGTCGACGCGTCGCTGCGGCTGCGCGACCCGATCACCGGCTTCCTGCGGCAGCGCCCCGACGAGCCCTCGACGTTCGACGGCACCCGCGCCGCGCTGCGCATGCTGGCGCAGCAGGCCATGGCTGGAGGGCCGGCCTGATGCGGTTCCGGTTCTCCCTGCAACGCCTGCTGGAGCTGCGCCTCGAACGGGAGCGCGCCGTGGCCCGGGACCTGGTGGCGGCGCGCGACGCCGCCGACGCCGAGCATCGCCAGCACGAGGCGCTGCTCCACGCGCACGAGGCCGCACAGCACCGTCTCGCCGTCGAGACGGCGGGGAGCGCGACGATCGGCACGCTGGTGAGCCTCAACTACGCCCTGTCGCAGTTCGGCGAGCACGTGGCGGCGGCCGATGAGCGGACCCGCGTCGCCGACGCGTCGGTGGCGCGCACCCACGACGCGCTGACGGCGGCCGCGCAGGCGCGCCAGATGCTCGACCGATTGCGCGTCCGCCACCTCGAGGACTTCACGGCAGACGAGAAGTCCACCGACCGGCGGACCATGGACGACGTGGCGCTCGCTCGTTATGTGCGACGCCGCGACCCGCACGCCCCCGGAACACAACGCGACTCATGAAGCGCCTCCTGCTCTTTCTCGCGGTCGGCCTGCTGGCCGGTCTCGGCGGCGGCACCGGCATCGCGGTGCTGCGGGCACCGAAGGCCCCGCCAGCCGACTCCACGGCATCGGTGGCGACCGACTCCGCCCATGCCGGCGAGCCGGCCACCACGGTCATCCCGGCACCGCCCCACGACTCGGCACCGCCGGTGACGGCGCAGGTGGACGCCGCCGGCACCACACCCGCCACGCCTGCCCCGCCCACCTCCGCCGACAGCGCCCGGGCGCAGCCCGGCACGTCGACCGGGGCGGACGCCCCGGCAGACGCCGGCGCGACGGCGGCGCCGCCCGCGGCGCACGCCGCCGTGCCCGCCATCGACGCCGACTCGGCGCTCGCCAGCGGCGCGCGGGTCAAGCGGATCGCCAAGGTCTTCGCCGCCATGGCGCCGCGGGACGCCGCCAAGGTGCTGCAGCAGCTCGACGACAACGACGTCCAGCTCATCCTGCAGTCGTTAGGTGACCGCCAGGCGGCGGACGTGCTGAGCAACTTCCCTGCCGAACGCGCGGCGGTGGTGAGCCAGCGCCTGCTCCGCGGCGGCGGACGGACCCCATGACGATGCCGGTGCTCCCGTTTCCCTCGGTTCCCGATCCCGCTCCCCTCCAGGGCGCCGGCTCGCCGGGCGTGACGCCGGAGCCGGCGAGCCCGCGCGAACTGTCGTTCGAGCGGGCGCTCGCCAGCGCGATGCACACCCCCGCCCCGCGTGCGCCCGAGAGGAACCGCACCGGCGAGGCGCCGCCAGGCGTCGACCCGCCACCGGTGCGTCGCGCGCTGTCGCACGAGCGTGACCGCGCAGCGGCGTCACGCCGGGACCAGGCCACCGCCCCGATTCCGGCGGCGCCTGACGAGAACACCGCGCCGGCCCGGACCATGGTACCGCGCACGCGGGACGACGACCGCACTGACGACGCGGACGCCGCCGACAACGGGACGTCGCCGGCCGCCTCGACGCGCGCCACGATCGCGTCGCTGGCCCTCTCGCTGCCGGAACTCGGCACGCCGGTGAACGCGGATGACGCCAGCGAGGCGTCGGCACCGGACGCCGCCGGATCGGGCGTGCATCGCGACCTCGCCCTGCTGCGCCCCGACGTGCGCGCGCGGATCGAGCGGATCATCGGCCGCATGCACGACGAGTACGGCTACACGGTGGAGGTCGTCGAGACCACGCGGAGCCAGGAGCGGCAGGATGCGCTGTTTCGCCAGGGACGCACGGCTCCCGGTCCGGTCGTCACCTGGACGCGCAATTCGCAGCACACGCAGGGGCTGGCCGCGGACCTCGCCATCAACGGCGCGCCTGGCGACGCCGTGGCGTACCAGCGGCTCGCCCGCATTGCGGCCGAGGAGGGGATGCGCACCCTCGGCGCCCGCGATCCCGGCCACGTCGAGCTGGCCACGACGGGTGCGGTGGGCTTCGACGGCACCGCCGTGTCGCCGGACCCGGAAGGGCCCGCGCCGATCCGCGCGGCGGCCGCCGATGGCATGGCGCGCGTGGCCTCGGTGGCGAAGGTTGCTGCGGTGGCGCCGCCGGCGACCGTGGCGCGCGTCGCCGCGGTGGCAGTGCCGGGCGCAGTGTCCGCGGGCAAGGCGCCGAAGAGCGAGCGCCCGCGCGACAGCGGTGCCCGGCCGGCCACGCCGTCCGTCAGGGCGCTGCCCCTCGGGTTGCCCGGTGCCGAGGACGTGGCACCGGCGCCGGCGCTTCCCGCGCCAGCCATGCTCGCCACTCGTCAGGCACCGGAGGGCGCCACGGACGGGCGCGCCGCGACGGCGACGAGTTCCGCCGATGAGGGCGCCGCGAACTCGACCCGCGACCGCTCCCGCGAGGACGGCAGCGAGCCCGCCGCATCGCAGAACAACAGCGAGGCGTTTCCCGGACCGCTCGACGACGGCCGTCGCGATGGCGGGTCGCCGGCGCCCCGGGGCGAGAGCGCATCGGTCGGGGCGGCCAGCAGTACCGAGCACATCGCGCGGCTCTTCGAGATGCGGGACACGGCGGCGGAGCGCCCCCTGTCCAGCGTGCTGCTGCGGCTGGAGCACGCGGACGGTGGCGAGGAGCGCGTCCGGGTCGACCTTCGCGGCCACACCGTGGGCGCGACGTTCGACGTGCGCGACAGCGCCGCCGCGGAGCAGCTCACGCAGCACATGACCGAACTGACCCGGGCGCTCGGCCGGCAGGGACTGGAGGCCGATGCGATGACGATCCGGACCGCGCGCGCCCAGCAGCCGGCGCTGTCGGCGGCGGTGACGGGTGCCGCCGGGCGGGATACCACCCGCGCCGCAGCGACGGGCGCAACAGGCGGCGGCGAGTTCGCCAACCGCGAAGACCGGGGACAATCCCGGCAGGACACCCCACGACAGGGCGAGTCGCCGCGGCAGCGTCCGCGCCGCGACGCGCGAGGAGACCGGTAATGCCGAACATCATTCCCACCAGCGCAACGACGCCCTCGTCGCCGTTGACCGACGCCACCACCGGGGTCTCGAACCCGACGCCGGGCGGCAACCTCGGGAAGGACCAGTTCCTCCAGCTGCTGGTGGCGCAACTGCGCTACCAGGACCCGATGAACCCGATGAACGGGGACCAGCTGGCGGCGAACCTGGCCCAGTTCTCGGGCCTGGAACAGCTGGTGAACATGAACGAGAAGATGGACACGCAGACCACGCAGTACGACACGATGCTGTCGGCCATCAACAACTCGGTGGCCATGAACGCCATCGGGCGGACGGTGGTGGCCGCCGGGAGCCAGTTCGAGATCACCGCGGACGCCAGCGGCACGCTGACGGTGCCCTCGCAGGTGTTCGCCGACATCGGCGCCGACGGCGACGCCCGGCTCGACATCCTCGACGCCGGCGGCAAGGTGGTCGGCACCCAAGCGTTAGGCCACCTCTCGGCAGGCGACCTGCAGGCCTTCGACCCGTCGCAGGCCGCGGCCACGCTCCCGGCCGGGTCGTACACCTTCCGGGTGACGGTGAACGACCTGCAGGGCAACCCGCAGTCGCAGACGACCTACATGTCGGCCCTCGTGGACGGCATTTCCTACGCTTCCACGGGCGCGGTCCTCACCAGTGGCCCGCTCACCATCCCGATCGGCAGTGTGCGCCGGATCGCCGGCTGATTTCACCTTCAACGCAAGGACTTCTCCCCCATGATGCGATCGCTCTTTTCCGGCGTGTCCGGCCTGCGGAACCACCAGGTCCGCATGGACGTGATCGGAAACAACATCTCGAACGTCAACACGGTGGCCTTCAAGGCGGGCCGGGTGACGTTCAAGGAAGGCTTCGCCCAGCTGTTGCAGGGCGCCTCGCGCCCGCCCGGTGACCACGGCGGCACCAACCCGATCCAGATCGGCCTCGGCATGCAGGTCGGCTCGATCGACACGCTGTTCAGCCAGGGGAACTTCGAGACGACGGGCCTGAACACCGACCTCGCCATCCAGGGCGACTCGTTCTTCGTCGTCACCAAGGGCAACCAGAACTACTACACACGCGCGGGGAACTTCCAGACCGACGCCGATGGCCGCCTCGTGTCGCCGACCAACGGCGCCGTGGTGCAGGGACGCATGGCCGACAAGGGCGTGTACCTCGACGGCATCCGCGACATCGTGCTGCCGTTCGGCCAGAAGGCCGCCGCCAAGCCGACCGACAGCGTGGCGCTCGGGGGCAACCTCAACGCATCGGCGCCGATCTTCACCGGCACGTTCGACGCCACCGGTCGCGCGGACCCGCAGAACGCCGGCTCGTGGACGGAATCCACGATCAGCGTCTACGACTCCCTCGGCAACCAGCACGACCTCAAGCTGCAGTTCTGGAAGACGGCCGACGACACGTGGACCTGGCAGGTGGACGGCACGAACCTCCCGACCGGCTTCACGCCGGACAACGCGACGCCGCAGACGCTGCAGTTCGACACCCAGGGCCTCCTCACCGCGGTAGCCCCGACCGATCCGCCAGCGATCTCGTTCACGCCCGCGGGCGCCGACCCGGTCTCGATCACGCTCGACCTCGGAAGCGGCGTCAATGGCATCACGTCGTTCGCGGGCACCAACACGGCCGTCCTTCGCGACCAGAACGGGTACGCCGCCGGCCAGCTCCAGAGCTTCTCGATCGACCGCACCGGCGTCATCACCGGGGCCTTCACCAACGGCACCAACGAGGTGCTGGGCCAGATCGCGCTCGCCGACTTCAACAACCCGGGCGGTCTGCTCAGGGTTGGCGACAACATGTACGCCGAGTCGGGCAACTCCGGCGGTGCGGTGCTCGGCTACTCCCTGGAGGGGAGCCAGTCGACGATGACGAGCGGCGCCCTCGAGATGTCGAACGTCGACCTGGCGCAGGAGTTCACGAACATGATCGTCGCCGAGCGCGGCTTCCAGGCGAACGGCAAGGTCATCACCAGCAGCGACGAGATGCTGCAGGAAGTGGTGAACCTGAAGCGGTAACCCGTCGCGCAACGACGGGTGGAAACGCCGGCGCTCCGGGGCGGTGGACCGGGGCGCCGGCGTGCGCCCGCTCCAGCCGCGCGCGGTGCGGCTGGCGCGCGAAAGGTGCCGGGGAAAAACACTCCAAGACCCCTCGGCAACTCCTGCCGCCAGGGTCGTTCCTTCCCCGACGACTGCTCTCCAACCCGACAGGGGAACCCGAAAGTCAACGTGTTGTACCACAGGCACTTCCGAACACGCGACCGGCCCTTCGCCGGTCGTTTTTTCATGTGGTACGACACGTGCCTTTCCAGTGCGCGGCGGCCACCTCAACTCGCATCCACATCCATAAATGTCTGACAACCCGGAAGTCGCTCCTCCGGAGACGGAAGCCAAGCCAGCTCCGGCTGGGAAGAAGCGCCTGCTCCCGGTCCTGGTGCTTGCCGGCGGCCTGGTGCTCGGGCTCGGCGGCGGACTGTTTGCCATCGGCCCGTCGCTCGCGGGCAAGTCATCCCATCCGACCGACTCGACCGCGGCCGCCGAGGGCGGCGACGCGCATGGCGCGGCGGCGGGTGAAGACGCCAAGGGCCGGCCGGTCCAGATGATCGACAACGTCGTGCTCAATCCGGCGGGCTCCAACGGCACGCGGTTCCTGATCATGGCCGCGGCAGTCGAGATGTCCGACGCGGCGGCGGTCGAGGAACTCAAGGGCCGCGACGCCGAAGCGCGCGACATCCTGCTGCGCGTGCTCGGCGCCAAGACTGTCGAGCAGCTCACGAGCCTGGCGGCGCGCGACTCGATGCGCGTCGAGCTGGCGACAGCGATCGGCGCGATGTTCTCCAGGCCGAACGCCGTGCGCCGCATCTACTTCCCCCAGTTCGTGGTGCAGTGAGCCGTGGCGCACGATTCCCTCTCCCAGCACGAGATCGACGCCATGCTCGGCAAGAGCATGGGCGGTGCGGCGACGGCGGAGGCGCCGGAGCGCGCGTCCCCGGACGACGTGCAGGGCTACGACTTCCGTCGCCCACGCCGGATCTCCACCGACAAGCTCCGCAGCCTGAAGGCGATCTACGAGAGCGTCGCCAAGTCGCTCGAGGGCTACCTCGTGTCGCGTGTGCGCGGCGACGTGCAGATCGTGTTGCAGAGCGTCGAGCAGTACTCCTTCGGCGAGTTCACGCTGTCGCTGCCGTCGCCGTGCGCCTCGTATACGTATCAGATCGCGAACAGCGGCGGCCAGGAAGGCGTGGTCGACTTCGGGAACGAGTTCGCGTACTTCCTCGTCGACCGGCTCTTCGGTGGCGGCACCGACGTGGCGACGCCGGCGCGCGCCCTCACCCCGCTCGAGCGCATGGGAGTGCGCAGCGTGGCCGAGCGGGCGACGGCCCTCCTGGCCGACGGCTGGCGCGAGTACGTCGAGATGGACTTCACGCAGACCGGCTTCGAGTCGGTGCCCGAGATGCTGCGGGTGGCCAACCGCGAGGACCCGGTGCTGGTGGCCAACCTCGAGGTGACCGCCGGCGCCCAGCGCAGCCTGCTGGTGTTCTGCCTGCCGTTCGCGGTGCTGGAGAAGTTCTTCGCCGGCTCCAGCGAGCGCCGGGCGACGATCCTCGGGTCGACCGAGGAGCAACAGATGAACCAGCGGCTCGCCGAGCGCGCGCTGCGGAGCACGCGGGTGATCATCACCGCGCGCCTGCCCGAGTTCCGGATGTCGCTGCGCGAGCTGCTCGCGCTGCAGACGGGGAGCCTGGTGAGCACCGGCATCCCGCGCAACGCCGAACTCGACGTCCTGATCGGCCGCCAGCAGCGGTTCCTCGCCACGCCGGGTCGCGTGGGGAGTGCGCTGGCGGTGCGCCTGTCGAACGGGGTGCTCCCGGCACCCGAGACGATGACGATTCCCCCCTCACGCCAGAACGAGGTCCGGCATGTCCGCCGAAGCGACGCCTAACCAGCCCCTGTCCGACCTGAACTTCGACGAGCTCGGGCAGGCGATCCTGGGCAAGAGTGAAGTTCCCCTGTCCCTGCTGATGGACCTGACGTTGCCGGTCTCGATCGAGCTCGGACGCACGTCGATGGCCGTCCAGGACGTGCTGCGCCTCGGGCGTGGCTCGGTGATCCAGCTCGACCGCCTGGCGGGCGAGCCGGTCGACGTCTTCATCGGCGACCGCCGCTTCGCCCAGGGCGAGGTGGTGGTGCTCGGTGAGCACTTCGGCATCCGCATCACCCAGATCCTTTCCCGCCCGGTGCCGCCGGAGGCCTCGTGAGCGCTTCGGCGCTGCTGGGCGTGGGCCTCACGCTCGCGATGGTGCTTGGCCTGGTGACGATGACGATGCGGTTGCTGCGACGGGTTACGCAGGGCACCGGCGCGGTGCGCGGCGCGCAGTCGCTCCAGGTGGTCCAGCGGATCCCGCTCGGCCCGCGGCAGGGCATCGCCGTGGTGCGCATCGGCGGGCAGACGCTGGCGGTGAGCGTCGGCGAGGGCGGCGTGCGCACGCTGGCCGAGCTGGACGACGTCCCCGAGACGGCGCCGGCCGCCGAGCCGGTGGCGGCGGGCCCCCGTCGCGACTTCACGCAGGCGCTGCGGCAGGGACTGCGGGCGGCCGGGCTGCCGCTGGCGGTGCTGTTGATGATGGCCGGTGCGGCACTGCCGTCGCGGGCCGGGGCGCAGGGCACGGCGGCACCGAGTGCGGCCGCGACCGCGCCGGGCACGACGCCGCGCTCCACATCGCAGGCCCCGGCCGCGCCGGGCGCATCGCTCGACGCCCTGACGCGCGCGCTGCCGCAGATCGACCTCAAGCTCAACGGCGACACCGGCGCCGGCGGGCTGCGGCTGAGCGGCACGGTGGGCGTGATCGTGATGATGGGGCTGCTCACGCTGCTGCCGACGCTGCTGCTGCTGATGACCAGCTTCACCCGCATCATCATCGTGCTCCACTTCCTCAAGCAGGCGTTAGGCACGCAGACGGCGCCGCCGGCCCACCTGATCTCGGCGATGGCCCTGCTGCTCACCGGCTTCGTCATGTCCCCAACGCTGTCCGAGGTCAACCGGACCGCGCTGGCGCCGTGGCTGGACGGGAAGATGGACCAGGCGCAGATGATCCAGGCGGCAGTGGTGCCGATGCGCGGCTTCATGTTGCGGCAGACGCGCGAGCGCGACCTCGAGGCCTTCGTCGAGATGAGCAGCGGCCCGGCGCCGGACCGGCCGGAGGACGTCTCCACGGTGGTGCTGATGTCGGCGTTCGTCACCAGCGAGCTGCGGACCGCCTTCCAGCTCGGCTTCGTGCTGTTCCTGCCCTTCATCATCATCGACGTGGTGGTGGCCTCGGTGCTGATGAGCATGGGCATGTTCATGCTGCCGCCGGCGATGATCTCGCTCCCGTTCAAGCTGCTGCTGTTCGTGCTCGTGGACGGCTGGTCGCTGCTGGTCCAGAGCCTGGTGGCGGGCTTCCGATGACCTGCTCCCTCCTGCCGGGCCGCCCGGGCGCGCCCCTCCGCTGACATGTCCTACGCCCTCGTCACCGACCTGGCGCGCAACGCGATCATGGTCGCCATGCTTGTCGCGGCGCCGCTGCTCGTCGTCGCCCTGCTTGTCGGCCTGCTGGTGAGCATCGTGCAGACGGTCACCCAGATCCAGGAGCAGACGCTCAGCTTCGTGCCGAAGCTGGTGGCCGTGGCGGCAACGTTCCTGATCGCGCTGCCGTGGATGCTGCAGCTGCTCGTGGAGTACACGACGAACCTGCTGCGATCGCTCCCCGGGATGGTGTCCTGATGGCGGCGGCGTCACTCGACCTGTTCACGCCCGGCGTGCCCGAGACGGTCGCGCTGCTGGCGGCGCGGGTGGGCGGCCTGGTGCTTGTCGCCCCGGTGTTCTCGTCGCGGATGATCCCGATGACCGCGCGCACCGCGCTCATCGTGCTGCTCACCATCGTGCTCTTTCCAGTCGCCCGCACCGCGGTGCAGCCGGCGGTGGTGACACCGGCGGCGGTGGCCGGCGAGACGCTGATCGGCTTCGTGATCGGCCTCGGTGCCGCGCTGTTCATCGGCGCCGCCGAGACCGCCGGTGACCTGCTCTCGGTGCAGATCGGGCTGTCGGGCGCCGCCCTGCTCGACCCGATGTCGAACCAGCAGTCGGTCGCCATCGGCACCTTCCTGCAGCTGTTCACGGTGACGGTGCTGCTGGCCTCGAACGGGCACCTGGTGATGCTCGACGCGCTGGCCGCCACGGCGCGGCGCATCCCGCTCGGCGGCGCCATGGCGATGCCCGACGGGCTCGCCGAGATCGTCTCGTCAGGCGGCGTGCTGTTCGCGCTGGGGGCGCGGTTCGCGGCCCCGGTCATCTGCGCCGCGCTGATCGCGAACGTTGCGCTGGCGGTGCTCAGCCGGGCTGCGCCACAGCTCAACATCCTGCAGGTGGCGTTCCCGGTGCAGATCCTGGTGGGGTTGGCGGCGCTGGCGATCTCGCTTCCGGCCATCGCCAAGTGGTTCGGCGGCTGGGAGCTGCCCTACGACGCCCTCCTGACGCGCATCTACGGCGCGTTCGGCGTGGCGGGGATCCGCTGACATGGCGCTGCTCGACCAGGAGAAGACCGAGGCCCCGACCCCGCGCCGGCGCGACGAGGCGAAGCGCGAGGGGCGCATTCCGCGCAGCGCCGAGCTCACGACCTCGTTCGTGCTGCTGGGCGCCGCCCTCATCCTGAACGCCGCCGGTCCGTACTTCGGCCGGGAGCTCCTCGCGATCTTTCACCTGGGGCTGGCGTCGCTGGGCACGCTCGCGCCTGACGACGCGGCGTCGCTGGGCGTGCTGCGCGACCTCGGCTGGCGGACGCTGGGCGTGCTCGCACTGTGGGGCTCCTCGCTGATGGTGATCGCAATCCTGATCGCCGGCCCGCAGGCGCGGGGCGTGCTGAGCACCAAGCCGATCACGCCCGACTTCGAGCGCCTGAGCCCGGCCAAGAACCTCAAGCGGATCGTCGGCACGCAGGGGCTGGTGGAGCTGCTGAAGTCGGTGATCAAGCTGGTCCTGGTGGCGTCACTGGTCCGGATGTCGCTCGCCGCGGTGGGCAACGACGTGACGACGCTCACCGAGCTGTCGCCGCTGGAGCTCCTCCTGGTCATCAAGGGGCACGCGGTGCGGATGCTGATGACGGCCGGGCTGGCGTACCTTGGCCTGGCCGCACTCGACTACATCTGGCAGGTCTGGCAGCACGAGCAGTCGCTGCGGATGAGCCGCGACGAGATCAAGCAGGAACTGAAGCAGACCGAGGGCGACCCGCTGGTGAAGCAGCGGCTGCGCTCGTTCGGTCGCGCCCTCGCCCGCCGCCAGATGTTCCGCAGCGTGCCGTCGGCCGACCTCGTCATCACCAACCCGACGCACATCGCCGTGGCCCTCCGCTACGATCCCGACGCGGCGCCGGCGCCGATCGTCATCGCCATGGGGCAGCGCAAGGTCGCCGAGCGCATCAAGGCGCTGGCGCACCAGCACGGCGTGCCCATCATCGAGAACAAGCCGCTCGCCCGCGCGCTGCTGGCGTCGGCGCGCGTCGGCAGCATGATCCCCGCCGAGCTGTACGTGGCGGTGGCCGAGATCCTGGCGTTCGTGATCCGCCGCCGCATGGCGCGCGGCGCGCCGCTGCGGCAGGTGTTCGCATGACCGCGCCCGCCCGCGCCCTGCCGGGGCTCGACGTGGCGCCGGCCCGCCCCCAGGCGGAACTCGGCCTGGCGGTGGCGGTCGTCGGCATCATCGCGCTGCTGATAGTGCCGCTGCCGCCGTTCCTGCTCGACCTCTGCCTGGCGACGAGCATCGGGCTGTCGCTCGTCGTCCTGCTGACCACGATGCAGACGAAGGACGCGCTGGAGTTCTCGTCCTTCCCCGCCCTGCTGCTGCTGCTGACGCTCTTCCGGCTGGCGCTGAACGTGAGCAGCACCCGGCTGATCCTGTCGCAGGGACACGCCGGGGCGGTCATCCAGGCATTCGGCGAGATCGTGATCGGCGGCAACTACGCCGTGGGCCTGGTGCTGTTCCTGATCCTGGTGGGGATCAACTTCATCGTGATCACCAAGGGCGCGGGACGGGTGGCGGAGGTCGCCGCCCGCTTCACCCTCGACGCGATGCCCGGCAAGCAGATGGCCATCGACGCCGACCTGTCGGCCGGGATCATCGACGAGAACGAGGCGCGCCGCCGCCGCGACGAGATCTCCCGTCAGGCGGACTTCTACGGCGCGATGGACGGCGCCTCGAAGTTCGTGAAGGGCGATGCCATCGCCGCCCTGCTGATCACGTTCATCAACATCATCGGCGGGATCTTCATCGCGGTGGTGCAGAAGGGCCTGGCGCTGTCACAGGCGGCCTCGCAGTACACCATCCTCACGGTCGGCGAGGGGCTGGTGGCGCAGATCCCGGCGCTGATCGTCTCCACCGCCGCGGGCATCATGGTGACCCGCGCCGGCGGCCAGTCGCGCATGGGGATGCAGCTGGCGGGACAGCTCACGGCCTATCCGCGCGCCCTGTCGGTGGCCGCCGCGGTGCTGGGCAGCTTCGCGCTGGTGCCCGGGCTCCCCAAGGTCCCGTTCCTGGCGTTAGGCGGCGGCCTGGCGCTGCTGGCCCGCGTGGCCGGGACCGCGGAGAAGAAGCGCGACACCATCGTGCGGGAGGCGGCCGAGGCGGCCGCCCGCCAGCCGGAGAAGGTGTCCGACCCGATGAAGGACCTCCTCCAGATCGACCCCATCGAGCTCGAGGTCGGCTACGCGCTGATCCCGCTGGTGGACGAGGCCCAGGGCGGCGACCTGCTCGAGCGCATCCAGCTCCTGCGCAAGCAGGCGGCGCTCGAAGTCGGCATCCTCATCCCGCCGATCCGGGTGCGCGACGACCTGCGCCTGCCGGCCAACGAATACGTCATCAAGCTCCGCGGCGCCGAGATCGCCCGCGCCGAGGTCATGCCGCGCTTCCAGCTCGCGCTGGACACCGGCAACGTGGCCCGTCCCATCGAGGGCATCGAGACGATCGACCCGGCCTTCGGGCTCACCGCCCGGTGGATCGCGACCACGCGACGGGTCGAGGCCGAGTCGTACGGCTACGTCGTCGTCGAGCCGTCGACGGTGGTCGCCACGCACCTGCTGGAATCGCTCAAGGCCAACGCCGCCGAGCTGCTCGGGCGCCAGGACGTCCAGGAGATGGTCGAGGCGCTCAAGAAGAGCCACCCCGCGCTCGTCGAGGAGCTGGTGCCGGGCAAGGTGTCGCTCAGCCTCCTGCACCGCGTCCTGCAGCGGCTGCTGCGCGAGCGGCTCCCGATCCGCGACCTGGTCTCGATCCTCGAGGCGATGGGCGACGCGATCGACCAGACGAAGGACCCCGAGATCCTGACCGAGCACGTGCGGCGCACGCTCTCGAACGTCATTGCGCGAATGTACGCGGACGACACCGGCGTCATCCGCTGCCTGACGCTCGGTCCGCGCCTCGAGTCCGCCCTGATGAGCCTGTTCTCGCCGCGCACGCCGGGCAGCGGGAACGCCCCGCTCACGCCCGACGTCCTCGCGCAGCTGCTGCGCGAGCTCCATCGCCGCAGCGCACAGCACGGCATCGATGGCCGCCTGCCGCCGCTGATCACGCCACCATCGCTCCGCGTCGGCATCCGCCGGCTGGTCGAGCCCGTGCTGTCAGGGCTGCCGGTCGTGTCGCTCGCCGAACTGCCCACCACCGTGAAGCTGAACTCCGTCGCGTCCTGGGAGCTGTCCGATGCTGCTTGAAACCTTTCACGGATCCGACCTGCGCGTCGTGCTCGACGACGCGCGCCACGCGCTTGGCGAGGATGCGCTGATCGTGCGCAGCCGGGTGGAACGCCACGGCAAGCGATCGCACGTCGAGGTCGTGGCCGCCGATCCTGAAAAGCTGAACGCGGTGGCACGCCGGCTGCAGCCGCCGACCCCCCCGCTGGCACCGGCCGCGGGCGGGCGCGCCCGCCGCGGCCCGTTCGTGCTGGCGCTCGTGGGTCCGACCGGCTCCGGCAAGTCGACGACGCTGGTGAAGCTCGCCATGCACCCGCGCACCTTCCAGGCAGCGACTGTCGGACTCGTCACGCTCGACACGTTCCGCGTGGGCGCGCTGGAGCACCTGCAGCAATACGCCGAGATCGCGGGCATCCGGCTGGAGGTCGCGTGGGATGCGCGCGAGGTGCCCGACATCATGAAGCGGCTGGACGGCTGCGACGTGGTGCTCATCGACACCCCGGGACGCAGCCCGCGCGCCAGGGACGCGAACACCCAGTGGCAGGAGCTGCTGCGGGCCTTCGCGCCGAGCGAGACGCACCTCGTCCTGCCGGCAACGATGCGCCCGGAACTGGTGGCGACGACCGCCAAGCAGTTCATCGACTGCCGCCTGACGCACATGCTGGTGACGCGGTGCGACGAACTGGGCGACGACACGCTGCTTGCCGATTCCGTCGGGCGCGTGGACCTGCCGCTGCGCTGGCTTGGCGACGGCCAGGGCGTGCCCGAGGACCTGCAACCCGCCCGCGCGCGCATCCTCAATGCGCTCGGCATCCGGACCACCGAACCCGCCGGGCGCGCCGCCGCATGAGCGCCACCTTCGTCGCGTCGGATGAAGCGCCGGTGACGGCGCACCGGCCCCGCCAGGCCGTTCCCGTCGTCGTCGGCATCGCCGGCGGCAAGGGAGGCGTCGGCACGTCGACCGCCGCCGCGATCCTCGCCGCGACGATGGCGTCGCGCGGTCACGAGGTCCTCCTGGTGGACGCCGCCGACCGCCTGGGAACACTCGATGTCCTGCTCGGCGTCACGCCGCGGCAGTCGCTCGATGCACTGCGCGGCGGACGCGCCGACCCCGACGACATGCTGGTTCCCGTCTCCCAGGGACTCACGCTGCTGCCGACCACGCATCGCGGCCACGGGGCCGCGTTGGGCGCCGCCGAGCGACACGTCCTGTTCGACCGCCTGACGACGCTGTTTCCGCGGTACACGCTGGTGGTCTTCGATGCCGGGGCGTCGGCGGCGTCGGCACTGGAGGCCTGCGCACACGGGGTGACCCGGGTGCTGGCGGTCACCGGCGGCGACCGGATCGCGCTGGCCGCCACCTACGCACTGGTGAAGCTGCTGCACGAGCGTTACCCCGCGGTGCGCGTCGACCTGCTGGCCAGCCGGGTAACGGCGGCAGTGGCCGCGATGGCGCACGACAGCATCAACCGCGCGACGATGCGCTTCCTGTCGAAGGGCATCCACCTCGCCGGGCTGCTGCCTGACGATCCCGACTTCGGCGCCGCGCTCGCGGCCGGCCTCGGCACCCACGAGGCGGCATCGGGCTCGAACGCCGCCCTCGCCATGCAGGAAGTGGGGGAACGACTGCTGAAGGAGGAGGCGCCCGAGACGGCGCCCGCTGTCCATGAACATTCCACCCGGAAGGGCCGGATCCATGGCGTCTGACGTACTGTGGAGCGCCCTCGCCAAGGGCGACACGGCGGCGCGCGACGCGCTGCTGAAGGAAAACCTCAGCCTCGTGCACCACGTGGCGCGCCAGTTGTCGCGCGCCCTCGCCGCCCCGGCGGACGTGGACGAACTGGTGAGCTGCGGCACGCTGGGGCTCGTCAGCGCCCTCGAGGCGTTCGACCCGTCGCGCGGGCTGGCGTTCAGCACGTTCGCGGTGCCGCGCATCCGCGGGGCGATCCTCGACGAGCTGCGGCGGCAGGACCACGTGCCGCGCTCGGTCCGCCGCAAGTCGCGCTCGCTGTCGCGGGCCCGGGAGACGCTGTCGCGCGTGCTCGGGCGCCCGGCGACGTACGAGGAGCTCGCCGAGCACCTCGGCATCGACCTGCCGACGCTGTGGCGCTGGGAGGCCGACTCCGAGAACTCGGTGCACCTCTCGCTCGACCACTCCGAGTCCGAGGCCGAGGAGGGCACCACGCAGCCGCACGAGATCATCGCCTTCGACGACGGACCCGACGTCGAGGAGGAGCTCAACCGCGAGCAGGAGATGGAAGTCCTGGTCGCCTCGCTCAAGAAGCTGAAGGAGCAGGAGCGCATCGTGCTCTCGCTCTACTACTTCGAGGAAATGAAGCTGCACGAGATCGCGAGTGTGCTCGGGCTCACCGAGTCGCGCGTCTCGCAGGTCCGCACCAAGGCCCTCGGCCGGCTCCGCACCGAACTCGCCCACCTTCGCCTTCCCGCCTGACCCATGGACCTCACCGCCATCGCCAGCGAACTCTCGCACGCCGGCCGCGACGTCGCGGGCCGCGCCGCCGACGCCCTCGGCGTCGCCGTCGCTTTCCTGCGCACCCAACCGCTCCTGCTCTCTGCGGCGCTCCTCACCGCCGCACTCGTGATCGCGATCGTGCTCGTCGTCACACGCGGACGTCGCCGGACGGGCACCGTGGCCAGGCACCGCGCGCCCACGCTCGCGCGTTCGCTCGCTGCCGAGGGCGTCCCCGCCGACGAGATCGCGCGCCGCACCGGGCTGGCCCGCGACGCCGTGGCGCTGCTCACGACGTCCGCCGCGCGGTCCGCCGGCCGGAAAGGTCGTCCGGGCACGGCAAGCTTTGCCGCGAACGGGAGCGCCCGCGGCCCAAGACGCCGGGCCATGGCGCATGCCTAACTACTTGGCAGCGCACCGCTTGCCCCGGAAACGCCGACCGGCGTCCCCCGGGCACGGCCGTTGCCTTGATGGCTGACGACAATCACACCCACGAATCGAGACCATGCCTCCCGACGGGATTGCCAGCGCTGCGAGCGCCCTCCGCTACTGGGAGCGGCGCCAGGAAGTCGCTGCCAACAACCTGGCGAACGCGAACACCGACGGCTTCAAGGCCGAGCGGGTCTTTGCGCGGCTGCTCGACGACGAGCTGCCGACCGCCGACGCGGTGACCGACCGCAGCACGGGGACGTTCCGGCCCACGGGACAGTCGTTCGACCTCGCGGTGGGCGGCGACCAGTTCCTCGTCGTGAAGACGCCGCAGGGCGAGCGCTGGAGTCGCGGCGGCTCGTGGCAGCTCGACACCGACGGCTACCTCACCGACGGCGACGGCAACGTCGCCATGGGCAAGAAGGGCCCCATCCGGCCCGGCCGCGACGACCAGGGCCGCCCGGTGGACGTCACCAGCTTCACCGTCGACCGCACCGGCGTCGTCTCGGTGAATGGCGTGGCGATCGACACCCTGCGCATCGAGCGCAGCACGGCACCGGGCTCGCTCCAGCACGAGGCGGGAACGCGCTTCGTTCCGGGGGACGTGCAGCCCGTGCCCGACGACGCGCGCGACGTGCGCCAGGGCGTCCTCGAGGAGAGCAACGTGAACACGGTCTCCTCACTGGTCGACCTGATCTCCATCCAGCGGAACTATGCCTTCGCGCAGAAGGTGCTGACCACGCTGGACGGGATCCGCGCGACGATCTCCAACGACATCGGCAAGCCGTCCTGACCGGATTCTCCTTCCCTCCTCCCGACCGACAATGGATCCCGCCCTTCGCACCGCCGCCACCGGCATGATGGCCCAGCAGACCCGCACCGAGGTCATCGCCAACAACCTCGCCAACGTGAACACGACCGCGTTCAAGGCGAGCCGGGCGCACTTCGAGGACCTGCTGTACCAGACGGTGCAGGGGCCGTCGATCGTGGGCACCCAGGACGCGAACGTGATGCCGTCGATCCAGGTGGGACGCGGCACCAAGCTCGCCGCCGTGCAGCGCCTGCACTCGCAGGGGCCCGTGGAGGAGACGTCGCGGCCGCTCGACATCGCGATCGAGGGCGACGGCTTCTTCCAGGTGCAGCTCCCCAACGGACAGCTCGCGTACACCCGCGACGGCAGCTTCGGCATCTCCGACACCGGAACGCTGGTGACGTCGGAGGGCTACACGGTGGTGCCGGGGGTCAAGATCCCGACCGATGCCGCCAACGTCACCGATCTCGGCAACCGGCGTGGTCTCCACGACGAGCGGGAGCGACGCCACCAACGTGCAGGAGCAGGGGCGCATCGAGCTCGCGCGCTTCGCCAACCCGACGGGCCTGGAGTCGGTCGGCGAGAACCTGTATACCGAGACGCCAGCCTCCGGGCAGGCGGTGACAGGCTTCCCGCAGGACGAGGGCTTCGGCCGCCTGCTGCAGGGGCACCTGGAGGGGAGCAACGTCGAGATCGTGCAGGAGATGGTCGACATGATCACCGCCATGCGCGCCTACGAGATCAACTCGAAGTCCATCCAGAACTCCGAGAGCATGATGCAGATCGCCAACAACCTGATCCGTTAGGCACCGGCGATGTCCACCGGGACCCCACGTCACCTCGGGCTCGCGGCCGGCGCCGCGGCGGCGGCGCTCCTCGCGATCGCCGCCCCGTGCCGGGCGCAGGCCGCGGCGCGCGACAGCGCGGCGACGAGGATCCCGGTGGCATACGACAGCGCCGCGACGTTGATCCCGGTGGCGACCCGCGCCATCGCCCGTGGCGAGTCGCTGGTCGCCGGCGACATCGCCTGGCGGGCGCCGCGCCCGGCGGACCGCGCCCCGGACAGCAGCGTGGTGACACCCGTCGGCTGGGTCACGCGCCGCGTGCTCCGGGCCGGCGAGCCGCTCCTCGAGCCCGCGGTGGAACCGCCTCCCGCGGTCCGCTCGGGACAGACGGTCCAGCTCACGTACCGCAGCGGCGACATCCGGCTGACGATGCCGGGCGTTGCCATGTCATCGGCACTCGTTGGAGAAGAAGTCACGGTGCGCCTCGACGCCTCGCGTCGCCTGCGCGCCATCGTGACCGCCCCCGGGCGCGTCAGCGCCCGCGAACCCAGGAGTCGTTCCTGATGCAGCCCTCGATCCGCTCGGCGCTCCGGCTGGTGCCGGGTGCGCTCGTCACCGCCCTTGTGGCCGCGACGTTCATGGCCGTCCCGCTCGCGGCGCAACAGCCCGCGGGGACGACAGCCGCACGCGCCGACTCGGCGCCGCATCGCATCAACCTCAACTGGCTGAGCGACCGGCGCAGCTTCGCCGTCGGCGACATCATCAAGGTCTCGGTCGAGGAGTTCGCGCAAGCCACGGCGAACAAGGGCACCGTCAGCCAGGCCTCGCGCAGCCGCAAGATGGACCTCGGCGCCTCCCCGCCCGACATGGGCTCGACCTCGTCGTCGCCGATCGGCGACATCAAGGGATCGATCCAGTCGAGCGACGGCGGCGAGTCGCGCCAGAGCGGACAGGCCACGCGCGGCACGTCGTACCAGGGCGAGATCCCGGTGCGCGTCGTCGAGGTCACGCCCGAGGGAATGCTCAAGGTGAAGGGTGCGAAGGTCATCGACGTCGACAAGAACAAGCAGGAGCTGACGATCACCGGCCTGGTGCGGCCGCAGGACATCAACTCCCGCGACGTGGTGCTCTCGTCCTCGATCGCCGACGCGCAGATCATCTACAAGTCGAAGGGGCTCGACAAGCCCAAGAGCGGGATCCTCGGACGCATCATCGGGATCATCTGGCCATGACCGTACGCACCCACGCTGCGATGACCTTCTCCCGCCGCGAGGCCGGCCAGGTGCCGACCGACGGCGTGCCGCCCATCTGCATCGCGCGCCGCCTGGCGCGCGGCGCGGTGCTCGCCCTCGCCATGCTCGTGCTGCCCGGCACGCTGGTGCGCGCGCAGGGCGTGCCGATTCGCGACCTCGTCATCGGGGAGCAATCGGTGCCGGTGCGCCTCGTCGGCTACGGACTCGTCACCGGTCTCTCGGGAACGGGCGACGCCACGTTCTCCGGGCGCAACTCGGCGCACACCGTGCAGTCGATCGCCAACCTGCTCAAGCGCTTCGATATCTCGGTGCCGCCCGAGCTGCTCCGCACGCGCAACGTCGCCGCAGTGCTGGTGACGGCCGAAGTCTCGCCATTCCTGCGCGCCGGCGGCCGCTTCGACGTCGAGGTGGCGTCCGTTGGCGACGCGCGTTCGCTGCGCGGCGGACAGCTCTGGATGACGCCGCTCATCGCGGAGGTCGGGGGCGACGCGTTCGCCACCGCTCAGGGTCCGCTCGTCATCGAGGACAACCTGTCGTCGGTGCGGCGGCGCTATTCGGTCAACGAAGGAAGCGGGCGCATCCCGTCGGGTGGCATCGTCCAGGTCGACCTGCCGCACCCGGCGCAGGCGGCCGCCGGCCGGTTGCTGCTGCGCGAGCCCGACATCGGCACGGCGTCCAGGATCGCCGCGGTGATCGACAGCGTCGTCGGTGAGGGCACCGCCAAGGTCGAGGATCCCGGGTCGGTCGCGCTGACGCTGAAGGACGAGGATGGCGTCGCGACCCTGGCAAAGATCAGGGAACTGCGCGTGGAGCCCACCCGCATGGGGCGGATCATCGTCGATTCGCGCCTGGGGACGATCGTGGCCGGCGGGGAACTCACTGTGGGGCCTGGAGTTGTGAGCGTCGGCGGGGTGACGCTCTCGATTGGCGCCGCTCCTGCCGATACTACCCAGCAACAGCTGCCGGGCGGAGCGATCCGCCTGCGCACCGGATCGACAGTGCAGGAGCTTGCCGTGGCACTTCAGGCGGTCCGGCTGCCGGCACAGCAGATCGCGCAGATCTTCGAGGCCCTTCGTCAGGCCGGGGCCATCACCGCCGAGGTACTGACTCGATGAGCGACATCACCGGCGTGGGCTCGAGCGCAGCGGGTGCCGATGCTCCATCGGAGCAGCGGCGGCTGCGCGACGCCGTTGGCCAGCTGGAAGGCCTGTTCGTGCAGCAGTTGTTCCAGGCGATGCGCGAGACGGTGCCGAAGGACGGCCTCACCGATGGTGGGGCCGGCGAGCAGATGTTCACGAGCATGCTGGACGAAAAGCTCTCCGCGATGGTCCCGGCGAGTTGGGATCATGACGGCCTGAGTGACGCCATCATGAGGCAACTGAAACCGCTGGCCGGGGGATCCTCCGGCACGACCGAGACCGCGCCGAGCCCGAAGAACCGTCCATGATCATGCCGGCTACCACGCTGCCCGTGTCCGCGACCGACCCGCACGCCTCGCTGCTCGACGGGCTCCTCGACGCACTGCTCTCCGAGCGGCGCCTGCTCGACGAGCTCGGGGCCATCATGCTGCGCCAGCGCGCCGCCGTGGCCGCCGACGACCTGCAGGGCGTCGACGACAGCGTCTATGCGCTGCAGCGCGTGCTGTTCACGGTGAGCGCCGCGCGCAAGCGCCGGCGGACGCTGAACGTGCGCCTCGGCTTCGACGAGGAGACCCCGCTGCACGAGCTGATGGACGCGGTGCGCCCGCGGGCCTCCGACGTGCTGCTCCGCGCCTTCGAGCACCTGCGCCGGTCGGCGCGGGCGCTGTCGCGCGAGGTGGCCGTCAACCGCGACGTGCTGCGCTCGGCCCTGGCGACGGGCGACGAGTACGTGCGGCTGCTCACCGGCGCCGACGCCACGGCGGTCGGCTACGGCGAGCCCAACGTGCGCCGCGAGGCGCCCGGTGCGCCCCGGCTCATGGACCGGCAGGCCTAGATGTCGAGCATCGGGAGCATCCTCAGCATCGCGCGGACGGCGATCAGCGCCAACCAGACGGCGATGCAGGTCACGTCGCACAACATCGCGAACGCGCAGACCGAGGGCTACACGCGCCAGGTCGCGCAGTTCGCCGCCCGGTCGCCGCTGCAGCTCCCCTATGGTTCGCTCGGCACCGGGGTCGACATCACCAACGTCGTGCGCCTGCGCGACCAGATGCTCGATGCGACGTTCCGGAACGAGACCGCGGACGCGACGGCCTTCAGCTACCGCGCCGACCTGCTGGGCAGCGTGGAGTCGATCGTCAACGAGCCCTCGGACACCGGGTTGAGCTCCGCCCTCGACGCGTTCTGGAACGCGTGGTCCGACCTGGCGAACAACCCGGGCAACGCCAGCGCGCAGAACGTGGTGCGGCAGCGTGGCGCCGACCTGGCCGCGATGTTCAACTCGATGTCGGGGCAGATCGACAACCTCGTGAGCGCGACCCGGACCCAGCTCGGCACCGACGTCAGCCAGCTCAACCAGCAGCTGCAGGCGATTGCGTCGCTGAACCAGCAGATCATGTCGGCGGAGTCGGGCGGCATCCAGGCGCCCGACCTGCGCGATGCCCGCGACAAGCTGGCCGACCAGCTGGCCCAGTCGGGGCTCGCCCGGAGCGAGCCGCAGAGCAACGGGTCGCTGTCGGTGTACGTGGGCGGGATCGAGGTCGTGGGCGGCAACGTGGCGAAGACGCTCGAGGTGCGCGGCGGGACGACGCTCTCGCTCGGGATCGTCGGGCAGGCCGATCCGCTCCCCACGCCATCGGGCTCGATCGGCGCCCGCCTCGACTTCGTGAACGTCGATGCCGCGCGGCTCCACGGCCAGCTGGACACGATGGCCAAGGCGATCGTGAACGGCGTCAACGAGTACCACGCCAGCGGCTGGACCGCGAGCGGGGACGCGTTAGGCGGTGCCAACTGGGATCCCCTCCTGGGGCCCACCGGCTCGCGGGTGGACTTCTTCGACGCCGGCGGGACGAGCGCCGCCACGATGTCCCTCTCGGCGGCGGTGCAGGCCGACGCCACGGTGGTGGCCGCCGGCGACGTCCAGGGCGCGCCCGGGAACAACTCCGTGGCCCTGGCGCTCGCGTCCCTGCGCGACGGGACCGGCATGCAGCAGCTCGAGGCGCGGATGGGGGCGGCGTATTCGACGCAGATCGGGCTACCGAGCGGGAGGTCGTATGGCGACTATTACGGCCAGGTCGTGTCCGACCTCGGCGTCGAGACGTCGGTGGCCAACCGCCAGCGGGACGTGCACGCCACCATGGCCGACAACGTCGACCAGCGGCGGCTGGGCGTCAGCGGGGTCTCCCTGGACGAAGAGCTCACCAAGATGATGCAGTTCCAGCAGGCCTATGT
Source organism: uncultured Gemmatimonadaceae bacterium (assembly GCA_963761075.1). Taxonomy (GTDB): domain Bacteria; phylum Gemmatimonadota; class Gemmatimonadetes; order Gemmatimonadales; family Gemmatimonadaceae; genus CAVXFN01. The sequence continues at coordinate 1,496,793 of CAVXFN010000004.1, read as the reverse complement.
GGCGGCCACCCGAATCGTCAAAGCCGTGGAGGACATGACGCAGTCGCTCATCAACATGGTGTGACGCGTCATGCTGATCCTGAGTCGCAAGGCCGGTGAGGCGATCCTCATCGGCGACAACATCCGCGTGGTCATCATCGCCTCCGACCGGCGCGGGGTGCGGATCGGCATCGAGGCTCCCACCGACGTCGGGATCCTCCGCGAGGAGATCGCCGTCGAGGTCGCGAGCGAGAACCGTCGCGCGGGTACCTCCCCGGCCCCGGCAGAACTCCTCAGCCTCATCAGGCCGGCCGGCGCGAAGGACGACGATCCCCATCCGTAGGCCCGGGACGGCGCCACGCGACTTGCCCCGGCGCCGTGCTCAGGTTCACCGGCTTTTCGGTCGATACTGAGGGAGAACGCGGGAGTTGTCCGTCCCGCCCGACTCGCCTTCAACCCCAGTGTCGTGCTCCCGATCATAGGCCTGGTCGTCGTCTTTGCCAGCGTCATCGTAGGCTACACGTCGCACCACGGGCGTCTCGACGTCCTCTGGCAGCCGACCGAGTTCCTCATCATCGGTGGCGCCGGACTCGGGTCGTTCCTGATTGCGAACCCGCCCTCGGTGCTCAAGGGCACCCTGCACGGGCTCCTCGGCCTCCTCAAGCCGAATCCGTTCAGCAGGAAGGCGTTCAGCGAGCTGCTGCAGGTCATGTTCGAGATCTTCCAGACCGCGCGCCGTGAGGGACTCGTGGCCCTCGAATCACACGTCGAGGAGCCCGACAAGAGTGCGATCTTCAAGAAGTACCCCCTGTTCAACCACCACAAGAGCGCCCGCGCCTTCCTCTGCGACACGCTCAAGGTGCTCATGACCGGCGCGGTGGAGGACCATCTCCTGGCCGACATCCTCGACGTGGACCTGGAGCGGCGCCATGAGGAGGAGCACGCCGTCACCAACGCCCTCACCAAGGTCAGCGACGCGATGCCCGGATTCGGCATCGTGGCCGCGGTGCTCGGCGTCGTCATCACCATGGGATCGATCGGCGGCGCGGCATCGGAAATCGGCGAGAAGGTGGCCGCGGCGCTCGTGGGGACGTTTCTCGGCGTGCTGCTGGCGTATGGCTTCCTCGGCCCCCTGGCGAGCGCCCTCGAGGCCCGCGCACGTGGCGAGGGCGCGTACCTGCAGTGCATCCGCACCGGGCTGCTGTCGTTCGCGCGCGGCGATGCCCCGATGACCTGCGTGGAGTTCGCACGCCGCAGCATCGAGCCCGTCGACCGTCCGTCCTTCTCGGAACTGGAGAAGCTGACGCGCCGCAAGGCGGCCTAGCATGAGCAAGCCGCCGGTCCAGAAAGTCGTCATCGTCAAGCGACGGGGAAGGCGCGACCATGGACACCATGGCGGCGCCTGGAAGGTCGCCTACGCCGACTTCGTCACGGCGATGATGGCGTTCTTCATGGTCATGTGGATCCTCGGCATGGACGAGAACCTGCGGAAGGCCATCGAGGGGTACTTCTCCAATCCCGTCGGATTCAAGAAGGGGTACTCCGCCGGGGCCTCGCCACTGTCCGCCGGATCGTCCCCCGCCAGCATCCAGCGCGAGGCGATCACGATCGCCACGCACGAGGTGCAGAAGCGCCGCTTTGCCGAGGTGGCCCAGGAGCTGCGCACGCGACTCGACAGCATCGCGAGCATCGGCGGACTCAAGGCCCATGTCGAGGTCGTCGTCACCGCCGACGGGCTCCGCATCGAGCTCATCGAGGACAGCAACGGCGAGACGTTCTTTCCCTTCGGTTCCGCCGCGATGAAGCCCGCGGGGCGCGTCGCCCTGCACGCGATCGCCGACGAGCTCAAGGTGCTCGAGAATCCGGTCATCATCGAAGGGCACACCGACGCCGCCCAGTACCGGCAGGTCGACTACACAAACTGGGAACTCTCGTCCGACCGGGCCAACGCGGCGCGCCGCATCCTCGTGCAGGAGGGGCTGCCGTCCACCCGCATCACCGAGGTCATCGGCCTCGCCGACCGGAAGCTCAAGTACCCGGACGATCCGCTCAATCCGTCCAACCGGCGCATCTCGATCCGCCTGCCGTTCGTGACACCCAACGACCCGGCGCGGCTGGACCTTCCCGAGATCACGCCCGGCAACCGCGGGGCCGGATCGAGTTGACGCGAGCCGCGGGGCTACCGATGCCCCGCGGCGTCGCCGTCACCGGCCCACGCAATCGCGGTGGTGTAGGCGCGTGCCACCGCGTCGCCTGTGATTCCGAGTCCGGCCGCGAACGAGAGCATCCGCGTCCACTCGGCCTTCTCGTACGCCTCCACGAGGGAGAGCACCGGGGCGAGCACGCCAGTACGCCGCAGCAGGGCGTCGCTCACCGCGGGGTCGAGGTTGATCCGTGCCAGGACCTCGTCCATGGGGACGCCGAGGACGGCGTCTATCGTCGACAGCAGGCCGACCATGAACAGTGCGCCCATTGACTCCCGTAGGCCGGCCGAGGCGGCGAGCAGCTCGCACATGTGCGCGCGCCGGACGGCCACATGCGCCAACGCCGCCCGGGTGCCCCCACTCCCGGCGCCACCGCGCACGAAGAGCAGGGAGAGCCATTGGTGCAGCTTGGCGCGGCCCAGCAGCTGCAAGGCGTGGCGGATCGAGCTGATGCCGCGCCCGCCCACGGCGGCCGAGTTGACCGATCGCAGCAACTTGTAGGTGAGGCCAAGGTCGGCCTGGAACGCACGCTCGACGTCGAGGTCCGACGAGCTGGCATCGCGCAGCAGGTTGAGCAGCTTGATGATCGCGAGGTGCGCGCTGGACAGCTCGCGCTGCGTCACGAGCTGCGGGCGCGAGTAGTAGTGCCCCTGGAAGAACGTGAACCCCAGGGCACGGCAGGCGTCGCGCACCGCCATCGTCTCCACGCGCTCGGCGAGCAGCTGGACGCCGTACGGGCGCAGCGGCTCGATGCGACGGGCGATCTGCTCGGTGCTCAACCCGAGCACGTCGAGCTTCACCACCCTGGCCAGGCGCAGCAGGGGATCGAACGACGCATCGTGCACATAGTCGTCCAGCGCCAGCGTGAACCCGAGCGCGGACAGCTCCCGGCACGCGGCGATGACGTCCCTGTCGGGGGTGATGCTCTCCAGCAGCTCGACGACGACGATGCCTGGATCGAGCGGCTGGTGGGCTCCGTCGAGCAGCAGGCGGCGCGAGAAGTTGATGAAGGCCTTGGCGCCACCCGTGATGCGCTCGATGCCGGTGCTCAGGAAGGCCTGCGCCAGCACGTCGGCGCTCATCTGCTCGGGCGATACCCCAACGGCACTGTCGGCACCCAGTCCGGCCCGGTACAGCAGTTCGTACGCGTGCAGCTGGTCCCGCCGGTCGAATATCGGCTGGCGCGCCATGAAGACCTCGACGACGGGGAGACCGTCCGTTGACGTCGCCACGCTTGAATCCAGGTTGCGGGAAGATCCGGAGGGACCGCATGACAGGCACCCTGCCGACCCTACGGCCGGCAGGGTGGGCCCTCGCCACAGCCCTCTTGAGTATCGGCATCCCTGGCGTGCGACTTGTCCCTCACCCCGGGGGTCGGTTACTCTTGCCATGGCGTCTCCGGCGCTCAGCTGTGTCCGGCGACTGTGACACGCGCGAGTAGCTCAGCTGGATAGAGCGTCGGCCTCCGGAGCCGAAGGTCGTGGGTTCGAATCCCGCCTCGCGCACTTCGCACGCCCCCGGGACGGGGCTGGTCGCGGCGCCAGGCATGCCTCCTTGCTTGCCCGTTCCGACGCGTCCCGCTAGCTTCGCCGGCGCAAGCGCTCGTGGTCGAAGCCCGTCGCAGGTCCCCATCGATCGACCCTTGCCTGCTGCCGCACTCCCCCGTCGCGGCACCCGCAGAATCCCTCTCCAAACCGGCCTCTCCGGCCCGTCAGCCGCTCCCCGCGCGCACAGCGCCAGCGCCCGTCCCGGTGGACATCGCCGAACTCCGACGAAAGACGATTGCCGAGCTGCAGGAGCTCGCGGCGTCGCTCAGCCTCGATGACACGTCCGGGCTGCGTAAACAGGACCTGATCCTGCGCATCGAGCACCACCTGCTCGACACCGCCGCCGCGCTGCGAGGCGACGGTGTGCTCGAGATTCTCCCGGAGGGCTACGGCTTCCTGCGAAGCCAGGACTGGAACTACCTGGCTGGTCCCGATGACATCTATGTGTCGCCCTCGCAGATCAAGCGCTTCGGCCTGCGTACGGGCGACTCGGTGCGCGGCGAGGTGCGGCCGCCGAAACCGTGGGAACGCTACCTCGCCCTGCTCAAGGTCGACACCATCAACGGAAACCCGCCCACTCCCGACGTCCCGCGACCGGTCTTCGACAACCTGCGCCCGGTCTATCCCGACGCGCGCCTGCGCCTGGAGAACGGCGACATCAGCATGCGCATCGTCGACCTCATTGCGCCCATCGGCAAGGGCCAGCGGGGCCTCATCACCGCCCCGCCCCGCGCCGGGAAGACGATCCTGCTCGAGAAGATGGCGAACGCCATCGCCGAGAATCATCCGGAGGTCACGCTCATCGTGCTGCTGATCGACGAGCGCCCGGAGGAAGTGACCGACTTCCGCGAGAACGTGCCGGGTGCCGAAGTCATCAGCTCGACATTCGACGAACCGCCGGAGCGCCACGTCCAGGTGGCGGACATGGTGATCGAGAAGGCCAAGCGGCTCGTCGAGGTCGGCCAGGACGTGGTGATCCTCCTGGACTCGATCACGCGCCTCGCCCGCGCGCACAACGCGGTGATTCCCCAGTCGGGCAAGATCCTCTCCGGCGGGCTCGATGCGCAGGCGATGCAGAAGCCGAAGAAGTTCTTTGGCTCGGCGCGGAAGATCGAGGGCGGCGGATCGCTCACCATCGTCGCCACCGCCCTCATCGAGACCGGGTCGCGCATGGACGAGGTGATCTTCGAGGAGTTCAAGGGGACGGGTAACATGGAGCTCGTCCTGAGCCGCGAGATCTCCAACCGGCGCATCTTCCCCGCCATCGACATCAACAAGTCGGGAACGCGGCGCGAGGAACTGCTGCTGGACCAGGCGGAGCTGAACCGGGTGTACCTGCTTCGCACGGTTCTCGGCGACATGCCCGCCGAGGAAGCGATGGTCTTCCTCCTGAAACAGATGCAGCGGTCAAAGACCAACCGCGAGTTCTTCCAGCAGATGGCCACGTGAGACACCGGGGCGCCGCCCTGCGCCGCCAGGGCACCAGCCGCGGTTGGCGGCACCGCGCGTGACCCACGAGCGGCCGCCGTTCGTGCCGCACGCACCGCACATGTCCCGCGTCATGGCAATCGATCTCGGCGACCGGCGCGTCGGTCTGGCCGTGAGCGACCCGACGCGCATGATCGCGTCGCCCGCGGGTCACATCGTGCGTCGCGCCGGCAAGCGCCCGCCCGTCACCGAAATCATCGAGAGGGCGCGCGCGCTCGAGGTCGAGGCCTTCGTGGTGGGGCTCCCGCTCGACCAGGAAGGCGACGAGACGCCGCGGTCGGCGGAGGCGCGGCGGGTTGCGGACGCGCTCGCCTCACGGACGGGCCTCGCGGTTCGACTCGTCGACGAGCGGTTCACGACGGCCGCCGCGCTGCGCGCCGTGCGCGACATGGGCGGGAGCACCCGGGGCCGGAAGGGAGACGTGGACGCGCTCGCCGCCACCGTGCTGCTCCAGCACGCGCTGCAGTCGCCTCATGTCGGGGAGGACGCGGCCAGCGGCTGAGGGGCGCGGGCGCTTTTCCCCGGTGGCCGGCCCGCCATATTCAATGGGACGTGTCCGCAGCACGACAGGAACTGCCTGCCTCTTCCGCACATCGGCCCCGGGGAGAGACGATCATGGCCCCCACGGAACGACCCCATCCGCATGGTGACGACAGCACGATTCTCATCGTCGACGACGAGCCCGGCATCCGGAGCGTCGTGCAACGCGTCCTGCAGAGAGACGGGCTCACGACGCTCGTGGCAGGGAATGGCGAGGACGCGCTGGCGGTGGCACAGGCTCACCAGGGAGACATCGACTTGCTCCTGACGGACATGCAACTCGGGGACATGACGGGTGCGGCGCTGGCCGCCCGGCTCGTCACGTCGCGTCCGTCGCTCCGGACCGTTGTCATGTCGGGAGCCTCGGAAGGCCCGGCGCGCGCCGAGAGCGCCGGCGAGCAGTTGCAGTTCCTGGCAAAGCCCTTCGATCCGACGGAGCTCGTTGCGCTCGTACGGCGGATGCTTGGACGGGCCTAGGGTGACGATGGGGCGACGTCCCGCCTTGCTCTTCGTCGGACTGGCGCTCGCGGCGCTTGGCTGCCACACCGACTCCAGGGAGAGCGCCAGGGTGGTGATCCCGACAGGCGTCTCGATGCGCGCGGCGGCGGAGTCCCTCGCGCGCGCCGGCGTCGTCCGGTCGGCGCGTCTCTTCAGCCTGTACGCGGGCGCCACCCAACGCGACCGGAAGGTGAAGCCGGGGACCTACGTGCTCCCCCGGTCGGCGAGCTGGAACGAGGTGCTCGAGGCACTGGTGGAGGGCAAGGGGCTGGTGAACACGGTGATGATTCCCGAGGGCTGGGATATCGAGGGGATGATCCCCGTGCTCGGGACCGCGCTGAACATCCCGCCCGAATCACTGCGGGCATCCATGGGCGACACGATCCTGCTCCACCGGCTCCAGGTGCCGACGCCGACCCTGGAGGGATACCTGTTTCCGGACACGTACATCCTGCCGGAGGGTTTCCGCGCAAGCGACGTGGTGCGCACGATGGTCGCGAACTTCGAGCGACACTGGAAGCCCGAGTGGAACGCGCGACTCCAGGCGCTCTCGATGTCGCGGCACGAGATCGTGACGCTGGCGTCGATCATCGAGAAGGAGGCGAAGCTGCCCGAGGAGCGGCCGATCATCTCGGCCGTGTACCACAACCGGCTGCGCCGCGGCATGCTCCTCCAGGCCGATCCAACGGTGCAATTCGCGCTCGGCCACCACGTCGACCGGGTGCTGTATCGCGACCTGCGCGTGGACTCGCCCTACAACACCTACCGCTACCCCGGGCTGCCACCCGGACCCATCGCCGCGCCAGGTGAGGCCAGCATCGAGGCCGCGCTCTTCCCGGCCGACGTCGACTACCTCTACTTCGTGGCCGAGCCGGACGGGCACCACGAGTTCCGCCGGACGTTACGCGAGCATCTCGCCGCGGTGCGCCGCGCACGCGCTGACCTGCGCGCAGCGCAGGCGGCGAAGCGCCAGCCTCCTCCCTGAGCACCCGTCCCCCGGCGGGCGATGGCGACTCTCCGGGTGACGCCCGCCGCGAGGTTGGCGGTCCCGGAAGGCGGTCGTGTGCCGGGCGCTAGCTTTCGCTCCATGAACGACCTCGCCACCGTCTCGGAGCGCGGCGCACAGCGGTGGCAGCACGGCCATCCGTGGATCTTCCGCAGCGACGTCCTGCGCAACCCCGACGCGCCGGCGGGCGCCGTTCGGGTGCACGACAGTCGCGGCCGTGCCATCGGCATGGCGCTGTGGAGCCCGACGTCGGAGATCGCGTTGCGCCTGCTCGACCGCAACCCGGACGCGGTGCTCGACCTCGACTGGTGGCGCACGCGGCTCCAGGCGGCGCTGGAGAGGCGGGCCCCGCTCGTGGGCGAGGCGACCGCCTATCGCCTCGTGCACGCCGAGGGTGACGCGCTGCCGGCGCTGGTCTGCGACCGCTACGATCGCTGGCTCGTGGTGCAGTTGCTGAGCGCGGGCGTGGAGCGGTTTCGCGACGTCATCTGCGCCGCCCTGCTCGAGGTCACCGGCGCGGAGGGACTTCTCGCGCGGAACGACGTCCCGGTCCGGTCGCGCGAGGGGCTCGCGCGGGAGACCGAACTGCTGCACGGCGACGTGCCGCGCGAGGTGCTCGTCGAGGAGCACGGCGTGCGCTACGTGGCCGCCCCGTGGACGGGCCAGAAGACCGGGGCGTTTCTCGACCAGCGGGAGAACCGGCGCACGATGGGTGCCATCGCCCGGGGGAGCGCCCTCGACTGCTTCAGCTACCATGGCTCGTTCGCGCTCCACCTTGCCCGGCGTGCCGCGCACGTCGTGGCCGTCGACTCGTCGCGCGAGGCGCTCGAGCGCGCCGGCGCCAACGCCGCCCTGAACGGCCTCGACAACATCGAGCTCGTCGAGGCAAACGCCTTCGACTTCCTGCGCGAATGCGACCGGGCGCACGAGCGATTCGACACGATCGTGCTGGACCCGCCGGCGTTCGCCAAGTCGCGCGGCTCGATCGAGGCTGCGCTGCGGGGCTACCACGAGATCAACCTGCGGGCGATGCGGGTGCTGGCACCCGGCGGGATCCTGTTCACGGCGAGCTGCAGCTACCACGTCACCAAGGCGCTCTTTCTCGGGATGCTGCAGGGTGCGGCACAGGACAGCGGGCGCCACCTGGTGCTGCGGGCCGTGCTCGCGCAGCCGCTGGACCATCCCGAGGTGCTGACGATCCCGGAGACGGGCTACCTCAAGGGGGCGATCGTCGCGGCGACGTGAGCCAACCGGACCACAGCCGGCTCCCGCCGCTCACGGCGTCTGGCACGATGGGCAGAACCAGGTGCCCCTGCTGCGCAGCACCACCCGCCGGATGCGCCCGCCGCAGCGCCGGCAACGTTCGCCATCGCGATCGTAGACGGCGAATCGCGCGGCTGGAGCGTCGGGCGCGCCGTAGTACCGCGCATGGCGCCGCAGCCCCTCCCGCAGCACCCCGCGGATGGCGCGCACCAGTCGCGTGAGCCGGATGCGACCGAGCCGGTGCGCCGGGGTGCGCGGGTCGATGCGCGCGCGCCAGAGCGCTTCGCACGCATAGATGTTCCCGACGCCGGCGGCGACGCCCTGGTCGAGGAGGGCCGCCTTGACCGGCGCCCGGCGCCCGGCCAGCACCGTGCCGAGCCATCGCGCATCGAAGACCGGGTCCAGCGCGTCAGGCGCGGCGGGACTGGGCGGCGGTCCCGCGTGCAGCGTCACCACCGCCAGCGCGCGGGAATCGTCGAGGGCGAGCCTGCTCCCGTCATCGAAGTCGATCGCCAGGCGCGCGTGCGGCGGCAGCGGGGCGCCGGCCGGCAGGGCCGCCCAGTCGCCGGTCATGCGGAAGTGCACCTGGAGCGTGCGGCCACTCGTGAGGCAGAGGAACTGGGTCTTGGCATGGCGCGACACCGCGGTGATCCCCTCGCCCGCGAGGGACCGCGCGGCCGCCGGGGACAGCCGTCGCCGGAACGCGGGATGCAGGACGCGCACTCTCGTTATGGTGCGCCCCCTCACACTCCGCCGCGCGCGGGCGGCCGCATTCTCGACTTCGGGGAGCTCGGGCATCGGGGTCGGTGGCGTCGCCTGCCTGACGCGAATGACGAAATCTAGCGCGAGGGCGACGACGGACTTGCGCCACGTTATGGAGCTTCTACCTTTGAGGGCGTCCTGTCTCGCCGGGAGCACATGGCGCCAAGGCCACAGATCTCACTGCGACACGAATACGAGCAGTACGTGGAACAGGAGATCGAGAACTACAAGTTCTCGCTCCCGCGGTCCGCGATCCTCCGCATCGGCGACGAAGCCGTCGCCGCGCTGCGATCGCAGGAGCAGCCCGAGTTCAACGAGCTCGTCATCTGGGCCGAGGTCGACCGGATCATCCGGCTTCGCCTGAGGATCCCCGCCTACGCGACGTGGCGCCGTCGCCGACTTCGCATCATCGCGAGGTACCGCCAGCCGGCACACTGGGGCCTCGCCTCCGATGCCCCGCTCGTGCGCGAGATCATCCCCGACGCCGAGGCGCGGGTGCTGGTGGCCGGAGCGCGCGAGGAAGGCCCGGTGCTGTACCTCGCCGCCAACGGCTGTCGCGTCACCGCGCTCGAGGAGGACGAGGAGGCCATCGAGCGCGTGGTCACCGCGGCCGGCCAGGTCGGGTTGATGTCGCGCGTGAACGGCTTCGCGATGGGACTCGGCGCCTGGGAGCCTGATGCCCCGCTCAACGCCGTCGTCTTCACGCCCGCCGCCTTCGACAGGCTCACGCCCGAGCAACTGGGGAACGTGATCGACCTGCTGAAGGGCGCGACGCTCGACGGTGGCGTGCACCTTGTCGAGACGCTCGTCGCCGGGCATTCCATGATGAGCGACGAGGACCTGCGCTCCCGCTACCTGGGCTGGGACATCAGCATCGTCCGCGACGAACGGGCCAACCGCACCTTCCTCGCCCGCAAGCACGTCGCGTAGCGACAGTCGGCGCAAGCACGTCGCACTGGGCATGGGCGGCCAGCGTGCGGTGCAGCCCGGCGTAGCGAAACGAAACGCTGTTTCCCTGGCTCACGTGTCGTTTCGCGACACCTGGCGGCTGCCGGACCCGGAAGATGCGCGCCAACCCACACCGCCGGCGTGAGTTGCGCCGAGGCGCCGCCGCGGCACCAATGCTGCTATGGGTCGACACAGATCGTGGCTGCGTAGCTGCGTTTCCGGGCCGGCCGCACTTGGCGATCCGTTCTCGCCGATGGCGGCCGGATCCGTCTTCGCGCCGGGTTACCACGATCGGGCGCACTCATTAGACAAGGGCATCGCGGCGCTGCGCCGCCGCTGACTCATCGGGCGAGAGGAACTGGAGCATGTCCATCGATCGTGAACTGTCCGACCTGGAGCAGGAACCCATCGGCATCGTGATTTCGCGCGGCCGCTCAGCCGAGCCCCCCCGCGGTTCTCCGCGTACCTGTGGGCCGACGCGGATGAAGAGGACCTCGATGCGGAGCCGCTCGAGGTTGGCGCCGTGTAGCGAGCGAACGCGGGCGATCCCGCGTCCTGACGGAAACAAGAAAGCCGGCGCAGATGCGCCGGCTTTCTTGTTGGACCGTCGAGCCACTTTACTTCTTTTTCTTCGTGGCCTTCTTGGCGGCCTTCTTCTTCTTCGCAGCCATTGGGATCTCCATGTCTGGAGTTGAACGCCGGTCCAATCCCCCGGTGGATTGGTCGGCAGCAATCGGATGCCCATGCACCCGACTGGTTCTGCGCGCCGGACTTCAGCGCTCTACTGCGACAGTCGATCGTTGGCCCTTCAGTTGTCAAAGCGCTCGGGGAATCGCGCGTCTCTCATGGTGACGGACGAGTCACGAACGCAACCGTTTCGTATCCGACAGACAATTATATAGCGTCGCTCAAACTGGTAAAGCTGAAATCGCGAACTTTTATTGGCGGCACGACGATCGGCGTCCCCGGTCCGAGCGACTCGCTGGCGTTCACGCGCTCGGGCCGGCCAAGCGCCTCGAGGTTGTTGAGCATGAAGACCGGCGACTCGTTGAAGCGGAAGTTCTTCACCGCGCGCGTGACCTTCCCCTTCTCGATCAGGAATGTCCCATCGCGCGTGAGCCCGGTATAGAGCACGGTGCGCGGGTCCACACCCCGGATGTACCAGAACCGCGTGACGAGGATGCCGCGATCGGTCGAGGCGATGAGGTCGTCGATCGACGCTGCCCCGCCACTCATGTGCAGCGTGCCGGGAAACGGCGTCGGGTTGGTGCCCTTCTGCTGCGCCCAGTAGCGGTCGTACGCGAGGTTTCGCAGCACGCCATGCTCGATCCAGGACGTCTTCTCCAGCGGGAGCCCGTCACCCGAGAACGGCAGCGACGGCGCCTCCGGATCGCGCGGGTCGCTCCAGAGCGAGACCCGCTCGTCCACGACCTTCAGGCCGATCTTGGTTCCGCCGCCCTGCTTCGAGAAGAACGACCGGCCTTCGTCGGCGTTGCGTGCCCCCATCGCGCCCACGAACAACTGCACGAGGTTGCCGACCGCGGTCGGCTCGAGGACGACCGTGTAGCGCCCCGGCTCCACCGCCACCGGATTCGTCGAGCGGCCCGCCTTGTCGATGGCCCGTCGCGCGAGCGCGCCAGGATCGATGCGCCCCCAGTCATGGTGCGCAATGCCCGCCCACCCCGAACCGCTGCCGTCCGGCGTGCGCACGGTGGTCGTGAGGGCGAGCGCGGTCTGCCTCGCGTACGCGAACAGGCCGCGTGAGTTGGCGACCGCGACGGCGCCGGCGTTCGCCTCGAGGAACCCGGTGGCGACGAGGTTGGCGCCGCGGGTCGGTCCGGTGATCGCCGCGCACGCCCGTGCCCGGCTTTCCGGGTCGAGCGACGCCGTCGACTCGCTCCATCCCGGCGTGTCGGCGTACTGCTGCGGCTCGAGCTCGGGAAGCGCCTCGGGATCCTCGGGCGAGAGCTTCGCCAGCCGCTCCGCCGATGCCACTGCCTGGCGCAGGCTGTCGTCGTCGAGCCGGTTGGTGTTGACCGAGCCGCGGCGCCTGCCGAAGACGCTGGAGATGGAAACCGACGCGTTGTAGTTGTCGCCCGCGGTCGAGATCTGGTTGACGGCGAACCGCGTATTGGCCCGGCTGCCGCTGCCGATCGACACCCGGGTGGCCTCGGCGGTGGCGAACGACAGCACCCGGCGTGCGAGCGCCTCGCTCTCGTCGCGCGACAGGTAGCGCGCGCCCGCGGCGAGGGAGTGGACGGAGCTCACGCGGTGCGCCCGGTGTTGATCACGTTGATCTGCCGGTGCCGGGTGGGCGGGCAGCCGTGCGAGATGGCGTTCGACTGGGCCGGCTGTCCCTTCGCGTCCCCGAACGCCCCCCACAGCATGTAGCTCCCCTTGCCGCCGATCATGTCCATCGCGTTCCAGAACTCGGGCGTCTTGATCTGGTAGGCCACGTCCTTGAGCATCCCGGTGATCCGGCCGCCGCGGATCTCGTAGAACAGCTGCCCGCCGAACTGCGCGTTGTAGCGCTGCTGGTCGATCGAGAAGGAACCGTCCCCGACAATCGCGATGCCACGATCGGTGGCGGCGATGAGGTCGTCCCAGGACAGGTCCTTCTCGCCGGGCATCAGGGAAACGTTCGGCATGCGCTGGAACTGGACGTCGGCCCACGACTGCGCGTACGAGCAGCCGTGCGAGCGCGTCGGCAGTCCCTGCTTGCGGTACCACCAGTCGAGCCACATCGCCTGCTCGCGGGTGGTCTGGTAGTCGACGACGATGCCGTCCTTCACGATGGGAAAGTCATTGGGCGCGACGCCCTCGTCGTCCCATCCGACGCACGACAGCGATCCGGGCTGGCTGCGGTCGCCCATGATGTTCATGAACTCGGGGCCGTAGCGCAGGCTGCCGAGGACCTTTTCCGGCGGGGCGACGAAGCTGGTGCCGGCGTAGTTGGCCTCGTAGCCGTACGCGCGGTCGAGCTCCGTGGGGTGCGCGATCGACTCATGCACCGTGAGCCCGAGGTGCGTGGGATGCAGGACCAGGTCGTACCGCCCCACGTCGACGGGCTTTGCCGAGAGCTTCTGCACGGCGAGCTCCGCCCAGCGCGGCGCATTGTCCACGAGCTTCGCGTCGAGCACATGCTCGTAGCCGAGCCCGCGCGGCTGGATGTCGGTCGACTGCAGCGACTGGAAGTCCGAGAAGTCGGGCGCGACGGCGGTGATCCCCATCGACGCGTTGGTGCGATAGATCGTCTGGGCGGTGAAGGTGCCGTCGGTGTTGGCGTAGGTCTTTTCTTCCCGCAGGAAGAACATCGAGCTGCTGGCAAAGCGGGCGCCCTTCACACCGAGCGCGGCTTCGTTGGCGGCCAGGAGGAGGGCGATCTTGTCCTCGACGGCGACATCGAACGGGTCGACGCGGGCGGGGCTGCGCCAGGTGCCGTCGGGCGTAGGCGACGCCGGGGCGAGCACCACCGGGGCCAGCTGCCCGGCGCGGTTGGCGCGCGCCTGTGCGACGGCCTGGCGCGCGGTGCGCATCACCTCGTCGCGCGTGACCTCGCTGCTGGCGGAGAAACCCCAGGAACCGTCGACGAGGGTCCGGACGCCGAATCCGAACGTGTCGTTCTCGCTGATCCCCTGCACACGGCGTTCGCGGGTGAAGAGGTTCTGCGAGCGGTTGCGGCTGAAGCGCACGTCGGCGTACTGGGCGCCGGCGGAGCGGGCGGTATCGAGCGCGAGCATGGCGAACTCGCGAAGGCCCGGATCCTGGGGATTCGGCGGCGCGGAGCGATGCTGGCGGGGAAACCCGGTGCGCCCGAGCCCTCCAGCGTCTGCTTTCGACGCGAGGCCGACCGAGGCGGCAATGACGGACGCGTTTTTGAGGAACTCTCTTCGAGATGGACTCAACCAGGTCCTCGCGCGCACGCAGTGGCGTTGGGGCGAATAATAGGATTGGGTCTTGGGGCGCGCAATGGCCCGCGCGCCGCCGTCGGTCCGGACCCGGCCGGCGGACGACGCCTAACGAGTCGTTCCGGCGCGGGATGCCGCGGCCAGGCCCCACCGGCGACGACGCCGGCCGGGTCCGGTGGATGCCGCCACCGGGCGGCGCCCCTCTGGTCCCGACCGCCCCCCGCTCTCATTATCCTGAAAGCACCCTTCGACACTCCAGGCCAGGGGAGCAGGTCGCCATGCCGAAGCTCGTCATCGACGGACACGACGTTTCCATTCCCGACGGCGGGACCATTCTCGACGCCGCGCGCGCGATCCAGGTCGACGTGCCGACGCTCTGCTGGTATCCGAAGCTCACCACCGTCGGCAACTGCCGCATCTGCCTCGTCTCGGTGGAAGGCAATCCCAAGCTCGTCCCCGCCTGCGCGACGCAGGCGGCCGACGGCATGAAGGTGACCACCGAGTCCGTCGCCGCGGTCAAGAGCCGGCAGGGCGTCCTGTCCATGCTGCTCGAGCGCTACCCGGTCGACGAGATTCCCGACGGCGGATACCGCAACGAGTTCGAGCAGCTGGTGCGCCGCTACGACGTGCCCGCAGTCCGGCGGTCCGGCATGGCGCTCCGCACCGGCGACGAGCGCGACGGCGACCCGGTCATCCGGCACGACATGAGCACCTGCATCCTCTGCACGCGCTGCGTCCGCGCCTGCGAGGACATCCAGGTCGTCGGCGTCCTCGACGTCGCCAACCGCGGCGACCATGCCGAGATCATTGTCGGCGCCGACGGCAACCCCGAGCACGCCGGGTGCACCTGGTGCGGCGAGTGCGTGCGCGTCTGCCCCACCGGCGCCATCCACGACATCATCCCGATGGCCATCCGCGCGGCCAACGGCGACGTCCGGCAGCACGTGCGGTCGAAGGACATGCCGGCACCGGATCGCTCGGTGCGCAGCATCTGCCCCTACTGTGGCGTCGGGTGCCAGATCGACCTCCAGGTGCAGGACAACACCGTCATCCACGTCAGCTCGCCGTGGATCGAGGAGAACACGCCCAACATCGGGTCCACCTGCGTGAAGGGGCGCTT
Organism: uncultured Gemmatimonadaceae bacterium; assembly: GCA_963761075.1. GTDB lineage: Bacteria > Gemmatimonadota > Gemmatimonadetes > Gemmatimonadales > Gemmatimonadaceae > CAVXFN01. The sequence continues at coordinate 1,481,530 of CAVXFN010000004.1, read as the reverse complement.
CGGCACCGACTTCGTGCAGCATCGCGACCGGCTCACCGTACCGCTCGTCCGCCGCGGATGGGTGAAGCGCGACGGCCACTGGGTCTTCGAGCGGGATCATGACGGCGCCGATCGCTGGGAACGGCGCGGGGGCCCGTGGGACCTCGTGCAGGATGAGGCCTCGACCGCCAAGAAGCGGCCGAAGTCGAACCCGCTCATGACCGCCCCCACCGGCGCCGGCTCGCTCGGCGACCCGCGGGATCGCGTGGCCACCCCCGCCGACTGGTTCGCACCGTTCCGCGAGGCCACGTGGGAGGAGGCGATGGAGATCACCGCGCAGGAACTCGTGCGACTGCGCGACGCCAGGGGCCCCGATGCGCTCGCCGTCTTCCAGTCCGCCAAGTGCACCAACGAGGAGAACTACCTCCTCCAGCGGATGTTCCGCGGCGGCATCGGCACCAACAACGTCGATCACTGCACCCGGCTCTGCCACTCGTCGTCGGTGAGCGCGATGCAGCGCTCGATGAACACCAGCGCCGCCTCCGGATCGATGCGCGAGGTCGAGACCGAGAGCGACGTCATCTTCCTGCTCGGCGCCAACACCACCGAGTCGCATCCCGTCTTCGGCGCCGCCATCAAGCGCGCCGTCAAGCGCGGCGCCACGCTCATCGTCTGCGACCCGCGCCGCATCGAACTCGCCCGTCGCGCCCACATCCACCTGCAGGCGCTCCCGGGCACCGACGTCGCCCTGCTCAACGCGATGCTCCACCACATCCTCGCCCTCGGGCTCGAGGATCGCGACTTCATCGCGCGCCGCACCCACGACTTCGACACGGTCCGCGCAGCGGTGGAGCCGTATACGCCGGAACGCGCCGAGACGATCACCGGGGTGAAGGCGGAGCTGATCCGTCGTGCCGCGGAGACCTACGCGCGCGGGCCACGCTCGAGCACCCTCTGGGCCATGGGGCTCACCCAGCACCGCACCGGGACCGACATCGTCGCCGCCCTGCTGAACCTGATCCTCGCCACCGGCATGATCGGCCGCTGGGGGGCGGCGATGCTCCCGATCCGCGGCCAGAACAACGTGCAGGGGGCCAGCGACGTCGGCGCCATTCCGATGGTCTACACCGACTACCAGAGCGTCACCAACCCGGAGTTCCGCCACCTGTTCGCCTCGGCGTGGGGCGTCCCCGACGAGCGGATCCCGCTCACCGTGGGGCTCAAGGTGACGGAGATCGTGCAGGAGACGAGCCCGGTGCGCGGCATGTACATCATGGGCGAGAATCCGATCCTCTCGGACCCCGAGGTCTCGCACGCCGAGCACTGGTTCCGCGACCTGGAGTTCCTGGCGGTCCAGGACCTCTTCCTCACGGAGACGGCGCGCTACGCGGACGTCGTCCTCCCCGGTTCGTCGTTCGCCGAGAAGACCGGGACGTTCGTCAACACCGAGCGCCGCATCCAGCTCGCCCGCAAGGCGATCGATCCGCCGGGCGCCGCGCGTGCCGATCTCGACATCCTGATCGAGCTCTCCAACCGGATCGGGCTGCCGACGCCGTTCGCCGATGCCGCCGAGGTGATGGACGAGATTGCGCGCGTCACGCCGTCGTGGCGCGGCGTCTCGCACGCGCGCCTCGACGAGACCGGCGGGTTGCAGTACCCGGTCATCGACGACAAGCACATGGGCACCGACTTCCTGTTCGGCGACCGCTTCCCCACCGCCGACGGCCGCGGATCGTTCGTCGGCGTCGAGTTCCTGCCGCCGGCCGAGCTGCCGGACGACGCCTATCCGTTCATGCTGAACACCGGTCGCCAGATGTACCACTGGCACACCGGCACCATGACGCGCCGCTCCTTCGCCCTCGACGCGCGCGAGCCCGGCCCCATCGTGGAGCTGAACCCGGCGGATGCCGTGGAGATGGGCGTCGGCGACGGGGACGAGGTCCGCGTCTCGTCGCGACGCGGCGCCGTCCGCATCTCGGTGCGCCTTTCCAACCGCGTCGCGAGGAAGCAGGTCTTCATTCCGATGCACTATCGCGAGGCGGCCGTGAACCTGCTCACGAACCCCGAGCTCGATCCGTACGCCGGGATTCCCGAGTTCAAGGTGTGCGCCGTGAATGTCGTTCCCGTCGAGGGGACGCAGCGTGACGCGGGGCGCGTCGAGTCCGGGGAGCTGGCGCACTCCGGCGACTAGCAACCGGACGACGCGCCGGCGCGCCGCCGGCAGGGACGGTGGGACAAGCCGCTCAGGGTGGCGCACGTCGGACGTGTCCTCCCGTCGTACGGCGAAGCACCGGCTGACCACGCCGGCGCGACGCCTCCCGGGCGCGGGCCGTCGTCGGCGCGCGGGCGTACCTCACTCCTGCCCTGCGAGAGCGCCGCTTGAGAGTCCTCCGTTCCGCGACGACGTTCGCCATCTGCATCATCGCCGCCGACTGTCGCTCATCGGCGGCGCCTGAGGCTCCCCTCATATTCGCCACCATTGCCGTCACGCCGGGCGTCGTGTATGCGGGCGACACCGCGCACGTCTCGATAACGGTCACGAACCGGAGCGCGGGAACCATCACGGTGCTGGCACCCGGCTGCAACAACGATTTCGACATCCGCGGCGCGGATGGCACCGTCTACCACACCGCCGAGGACGTCGTCTGCCAGTTCCTGTCGGTCGGGCCCGAGCCGCTCGGAGCGGGGGCGTCGCTCGTGTATGTGGGCTTCACCACCGGGCGCGTCATCCCGGAGGGATCGCAGGACCCGCCGATCCTGTTGCCGGAGGGAGACTACCAGGTGCGCTGCGCGGTGGTGCAGCTGATCGGCGACGAGGACTCCAACCCGATCGACTTCACGCCGGCCGCGCTGCACATCAATGCCCGCCCGAGCCTGTCGGAGGTGGCGGCACGCCCCCGTCGCCCGGAGGCCCTGTCCGTGGCATCGACGACGCCCCGGACGCCGCAACGATCCACGCGCTGACGCCGCGGTCCTAACGAGTCGGCACACGCGCCGGGCCTGGCGGACCTCGCGCCCGGCCCCGGCGGACGCTAGAGTGATGGAGTCGGCGGCGCGTCCGACTCGCGATGGGACGCGCCATTCCCACCCTCTCACCATCACGTCCCCATGGACCTCGGCCTCGGGAAGAGAGTCGCCCTCGTGACCGGAGCGTCGGCGGGCCTCGGGCTCGCCATTGCGCGCGAACTGAGCCAGGAGGGCGCCTCGGTCGCCATCGCCGCGCGGCGCGAGGACCTCCTGAAGAAGGAAGCGGCCGCCATCTCCGCGGCCACCAGCCGGCGCGTCCTTCCGGTGCCTGGCGACGTGACCGTCTCGGGCGAGGCCGAGCGCATCGCGCGCGCCGCCGAGGAGGTGCTCGGCCCCATCGACATCCTGGTGGCGAACGCCGGCGGGCCGCCGTCCACGCTGTTCGCCACGACTTCGGAGGAGCAGTACCTGGCCGCGCTCCAGCTCAACCTCCTGGCGTCGATCAACCTCGCCCGTGCCTGCGTTCCCGGAATGCGGGAGCGGAAATGGGGACGCGTCATCTTCCTCGCGTCGTTCGTCGCCAAGATGCCCATGGTGGGGCTCATCCTCTCCAACACGGCGCGCGCCGGCCTGCTGGGGTTCGCCAAGACGCTCGCCAACGAGGTCGCGAAGGACGGGGTCACCGTGAACTCGCTGCTGCCGGGGCACTACGACACGCAGCGCGCGATCGACCTGGCCACGATGCGGGCGACGCGGGAGGGGAAGGCCGTCGCCGACGTCCTGGCGGCGCGCACTGTTGATATCCCGATGGGGCGCTCCGGCGACCCCCGGGAGTTCGCCGCCGTCGCCGCCTTCCTGGCCAGCGAGCGCGCGAGCTTCCTCACCGGAACTGCCATCCAGGTGGACGGCGGCCAGGTCCCGACGATTACCTGAGGCGGGGCGGGTCCCGGAGGAACGAGCGCGAGCGGGGCCCGGTGCACCGGGCCCCGCTCGCGCCGTGCGGAATGCCGCCTTCGTGGGTGGCGCTACCGCCTGATGCGGCGGAGCGCCGCGGCCTTCGACGCCGGAATGCGCACCGGTCCCTGCAGGCGTGCCCCGCCTGCCAGGGGAGCCACCTGGGTGATGGTGAGGTTGTACGCACCGAAGGCGTTCGCGTCGAAGCTGTTGGCGAGGATGTAGTACGTCCCCGGCGCGTATCCACCTGTCATCTGCGCGTCCGTCGTGGAGGCGTCACGATCGTCGTTCAGGTCGATGGTGCTCAGGTTGGCGTCGAGCAGGATCAGGAACGCGTCGAACGCCGGGCTCGTCATGTCGACCTGCAGCGTCACCTGGCTCGTGACCGTGAGCACGTAGGCGTCCAGGAACGTGGTGTCATTGAGGAAGCAGTCCGTCTGGGCGAGCGTCCCGTCGACGCTGTCGCCGATGTTGATCGGCACCGCCGAGCTGACGGCGCAGGGATTCGTGCTGCTGACGTTGAAGGTGACGGCGACCGTCTGCGGCGAGTTGGTCGCGCCTGACGACTGCACCGGCACCTGCGCGGTGTAAGTCCCGCCGGCCAGTCCGCCGGTGGCAACGTGGATCTGCAGCTGGGCGGAGGGACTCGCCGTCGGGGAGCTGAGCGACGCGATGGTGATCCAGCCGGAGGCACCGCCGCTGTAGGCGATGCTGCCGATACTGAGGCCGCTCAGGGTGCCGCCGCCTGAGTTGGTGATGTCGACGGAGCTCGTCTGCAGCGGGTCGGGCCCTCCCTCCCAGCTGAAGAACTGGAGCTGCGTGGGAGCCAGGCTGATGACGGCGGGCACCACCACCGAAACCTGCGCGGTGCCGGTGGTCGAGCCGACGGTCGCCGTCACAGTCACCGGGGAGCTGGTCGGGGAAACCCCGGTGACCGTGGCGGTGTTGCCGCTGGGCACAAGCGTCACCGCGCCCGACGACGCCAGCGACCAGTTCACCGTGGGCTCCGGATTGCAGTTCGACGAGGAGACCGACGCCGAAAGCGTCTGCGTCTCGCCGACGCCGATCTCCGGGGAAGCCGGCGTGACCGCGATCGAGGTGATAGCGCACTTCGGTTCCGACGAACCGCCGGAACAGGCGGCGATGGCCGCCAGCAGCAGCGCCGCGGCAGTCGGCGGCGTGACGCGTCGGTTCCAGCTGGTGCTGCTGCGGATCATGGAGCCGCCTCCTCGGGAGTGTTCGGCAAGACAGGCCTGGGCCGCGGGCGCCCGGACGTACCCTTGAATGGCCGGAAAGTCGCAGGGCGTGGCCGGAGGCGACGGCGGCCCACCCCCGCATCGCCGGCGCCACCCGCCCCGCGGTCGTTAGGCCCACCGGCCGGTCGCCCGGGCGCCGCCGCCTCTTCGCCGCGGCGACCCGGACGGAACGCGACGTTAGCCCCCGCGCTGAGGCCGGTCAAGCGCGCATATCAGCAGATGGCCGACGCCGGCGTCGGGGATGCATCCTTCCATCCCGCGGGGGCGGAGGCGAGTTTTCCCTGTCGCCTGCCGGACCAGCGCGGGCGCCCCCATTCACCGGCTCCGCGCGGCTGCGCCGCCCGACTGCATACCCGCATCCACTCCATGAAGGCTCTCGTGAAGGCGTCCGGCGCTCCCGGATTCCAGCTGACGGACGTCCCCCGCCCTGAGATCCGGGACGACGAAGTGCTCATCCAGGTGCGCCGCGCGGGCGTCTGCGGCACCGACGTCCACATCTACGAATGGGACGACTGGGCGCGCGGACGCTGCAAGCCCCCCTTTGTGGTCGGCCACGAGTTCGCCGGCGACGTCGTCGAGGTGGGGGCGCTGGTGACCGACGTGCACGTCGGCGACCGCGTCACCGCCGAGGGGCACATCGTCTGCGGCCGCTGCCTGCTCTGCCGGACGGGCAACTCGCACGTCTGCCCGCAGACGCGCATCATCGGCGTCGACCGCGACGGCTGCTTCGCCGAGTACATCGCCATGCCGGCCATCAACGTCTGGCACCTCGACGACAGGATCAGCTACGACGTTGGCGGCATTCACGACCCCATGGGGAACGCCTTCCACACCGCGCTGACGGCCGAGATTCCCGGCGCCACGGTGCTCATCACCGGGTGTGGTCCGATCGGCATCTTCGCGGTCGGGATCTGCAAGGCCGCCGGCGCATCGCACATCATCGCATCGGACCCGAACGACCGCCGGCTGGCGCTGGCCGCGCGAATGGGCGCCCACGAGACCGTGCACCCGGGCGACGCCGAGGCCTCGGTGCGCGCCGCGACCGACGGACTCGGCGTCGACGTCGTGCTGGAGATGTCCGGCGTGCCGACGGCGATCCACCAGGCGTTCGCCCTGGTGCGCGTGGGCGGGCGCGTGCAGATGCTCGGCATTCCCGCGAAGCCGATGGAGGTCAACTTCGCCAGCGAGGTGATCTTCCGGGGGCTCACGATCTACGGGGTCATCGGTCGGCGGATGTACGACACCTGGCACCAGATGACGCGCTTCCTGCTCTCCGGGGAGTTCGACCCGACGCCGGTGATCACCCATCGCTTCCCGCTCGAGCAGGCCGACGAGGCCATGCGGGTGATCAAGAGCGGCGAGGCCGGCAAGGTGGTGTTCGAGATCGCCTGAGGGCCGCGGGCGCGACCAGGCCACGCGCCCGTCCCCCGGCGTTCGTGCTGCGGACCGTCTTTCGAGGACAACAATCGTGTCTGTGAACCAGGGATTCGTCACCGACCTGCAGTCGAGGATCGCGGAGCTCAAGGAAGCCCGGGTCTACAAGCGCCTGAACTACCTGTCCTCGCCACAGGCGGCGCACGTGCAGATGGAAGGGCGCGGGGACGTGCTGATCCTGTCGTCGAACAACTACCTCGGCCTCTGCGACGAGGCCGAGGTGGTGCAGGCGGGACTCGACGGGCTGCGGCGCTTTGGCGCCGGCACCGGCAGCGTGCGGTTCATCTGCGGCACGTTCACGGTGCACCGTGAGCTCGAGGCGGCGCTGGGAGCGTTCGTGGGGTGCGAGGCCGCGATGTCGTACGTCTCGTGCTGGAACGCCAACGAAGGCCTCACCGCCACGGTGGTGAGTGAGGGGGACGTGGTGCTGTCCGACGAGCTCAACCACGCCTCGATCATCGACTCCGTCCGCCTGGCCAAGGCGATCACCAAGTGCACCACCGCGGTCTATCGCCACGACGACATGGACGACCTGGTGGCGAAGCTCCAGGCGCACAAGACCGCGCGACGGAAGCTCATCTGGACCGACGGCGTCTTCTCGATGGAGGGGCACATCGCCAGGCTGCCGGAACTGCTCCAGGTGGCCCGCGACCACGACGCGGTGGTGGCGGTGGACGACTCGCACGCCACCGGGGTACTGGGGCACACCGGACGGGGCACCGCCGAGCACCACGGCGTCCTCGGCGAGGTCGACATCATCACCTCGACGCTGGGCAAGGCGTTAGGCGGCGCGGCCGGGGGCTTCGTGGCCGGCACCGGCGTGCTGTGCGACATGCTCACCCAGCGCTCGCGCCCGCAGCTGTTCTCCAACGCCCTTCCCCCCACGGTCGCGTCGAGCGCGCTCGCCGCGGTGCGGTTCATCGAGACGCACCCCGAGCGCGTCCAGCGCCTGCGCGACAACGCGACGTACTTCCGCGAGGCGATTACCGAGGCCGGCTTCAAGCCGCTCCCCGGCGAGACCCCCATCGTGCCGATCATCGTCGGCGACACCGCCAAGGCGATGCAGATGAGCGACATGCTGCTGGACGAGGGGATCTTCGTGACCGGATTCGGCTACCCGGTGGTGCCCCAGGGCACGGCGCGGGTGCGCTGTCAGCTCTCGGCGGCACACACCCGGGACGATCTCGACTTCGCGGTGCGGGTCTTCAAGCGGGTGGGGACGCGGCTCGGCATCGTCTGATCCGTTCCGCGGGCCGGCGCCCGGGACGCGCCGGCCCCCCGTGCGACTACTCGCTGACCCGTACGTCGACCCCGCCAAGCACGGCGATGCCGCGCAGCCGGATCACCGGCGACGTCGCGTCAGCGCGCGCCGCCTCCAGGATCGTGTCGGCGAATCCGCCCAGGAACGCCGAGCCGTCGGACTCGACGCGCACGTGCGGCGGCACGGTGATCTGCACGCCGCCCATTACGGCGACGACGCGGATCTCGGTGACCGGCGCCGAGAGCGTCGCTTCGCGCAGGTCCAGGTCGATGCCGCCCATCACCGCCGTGGCGTTCAGCGACTGCGGCACCACCCACGCGCCGCGGCGCACCACGCCCGACAGGAGGGCGAGAAAGCGCCGGCGTGGCACCGGACTCGACGTCGGGGTGACCTTGGCGGGAACGGCAGACAGATCGGGGGCAAGCGGACGCAGGTCGCTCGTCAGTGCCACCAGCTCCTGGCGTGAGCGCAGCTTGAATGCGTCGCCGACCCGCCGCTCGTATTCATCGAGCGTCAGCTGGTCATGGGCAAAGTGCTCACCCAGGTCCTGGATGATCCGCTCCCGTTCCGCGGGCGGTATGTGATCGGTCACGGCGGCAGGGGTGATGGATGGGCGGTACCCGCGCACCGCGGCGCGCGGGTGCGCCACAGGAATGGTACTGCGCCACTCGGTGTGTGTGTACGCGCCCCCCACGGTTGCGCATTCCGCGGTGCGCGTCCGGCAGGTCCCGCCACCCACGCGAGAGCATCGCCGGAGGCTGCCCCGCGAAGCGAACCGGGCGGACGCGGCGCAAGGCGCGGCCCCCGGACCGTCGAGGATCCCGCGGGGGGCTCCCGAGGGCCTTCCGAGGGCCTCCGCGGTCGCGCGGAAGCCGTCCCGCACGAAGCTCCACGGGACGGCGCGCTGACACCCCGTAAGTAATTGTGACGCACTCCACAATCGCGTCCCGGCCGAGTGACGAGGCCGTTGGAGTCCTCGTCTCAGACATGAACCTCCGGGAGGCGTGGGCGACACCTCGTGCCACGGCTCCCTCCGAGCATGCCGCACGTTGCGACGCCTCGGGGTTCGCCGCGCGCTTTCCCTGACGCTTCGGTCGCGGTGGGCGACACGGCGGAATGGAGGCGGGATGGACTCTCTCACGATCGCGCTGCCGATCGTCGTCGGACCGGACAGCGCTCACACCATCACACGCGCGTCACCAGAGGCTCAGCGTATGCGCATGGTTCGCACGGCCACCAAGGCACTCGCCGGCATCGCCCTCGTTCCCGCCCTGCTCGCGGGACAGGCCGCCGACGCCGGAAAGCAGTTCAACGATTCGTGGTTCTGGGGCATCAGTGGCGGCGCGATGATGTTCACCGCCGGCGTCGACCAGGACGTCAGGGTCACCGCACCGAGCGTTGGCGCGGAGTGGCTCATCACGCGGACGCACATCGGGCTGCGGATGTCGGTGGAGCAGGCGTTCTTCGACAAGCAGGCCGCGGTCTTCGACGCGTCGGTGGCGGGAGCCGCCCGACCCGTCAACGTGAGCGACTGGCGCCGCTACAGCGCCGAGATCTACTTCTTCCCGTCGACCGAGAGTTCGCTGCGGCCGTACGCCGGCTTCGGGCTGGCGCTCAACGTCCTGCAGAACGCGACGCCGACGGGCTCGTTCGCCAGCGAGGCCGCGCTCGACAGCGTCAACACCTCGGTGAACGACCATGCCAGCCGCGCCTCGGCGGTCTTCACCGCCGGAGCCCAGTACGGGATCGGGCGCGCCGCGCTGTACGTCTCGGGCAGCGGCATGCCGACACGGAACAACTTCCTGTTCAGCCGGTCGAGCTACACGTTCCTGGTGCAGGCCGGCGTGCGCTACAACTTCGGCAGCGCGATCGAGAAATTCTGAGTCCCGCCGGGCGCGCCGCCGCGTGCCCGCAGCCTAACGTGAGCGCCCCCGGGCCGCCCGCACGCGCGGGAGGCCGGGGGCGTGCGACACCCAGGGGCTCCCCCGCACGACGAACCGGAGCGGCCAGTCGGCGGCGCGCCGGATCCCCACCCGCGCCGTCACCACGACGTCGGCGTCGGGGATGCGCGCGCCTTCGAGGATGCGGAGGCGGCCGCGATCGAGCGGGGCGCCGTCCAGCCGCCCGTCGATGCCCAGTGCCTCGCAGAGTCGCGCCGGACCGCTGGCGAGCTCCCGGTCCGGACGGCCGTGCCGCCGCCGCCGCATGAGCGGGAGGCCCGCCATCGGCTCGAGGGCACGGATGAGGACCGCGCTGCCGTGACCCGCCTCGCGCGTCACCGCGTTGACGCACCAGTGCATGCCATAGATGAAATAGACGTATGCCGTCCCCGGCGGACCGTGGAGTGCCCTGTTGCGTTCGGTGAGCCCCGCCGCCGCATGAGACGCCGGATCGTCGGGGCCCAGGTACGCCTCGGTCTCCACGATGCGGCCCCGCGCCACGCCCTGGGGAGTGCGGCACTCCAGGACCGCACCGAGCAGGTCGCATGCGACCTGCTCGGTGGCGCGATCGTAGAATGAGCGCGGGAGGGGGTGGCCCGCCGCCGGTCGCCGCGCCCTGGTGCGGGGCGTGGCGCCGGCACTCACGCGACGGTGTCGCCCGCGCTGCCCTTCTTTGCGCGCGCGCGACGCGGCTTGGCTGGCTTGGCCGGCTTGGCCGGCTTGGCCGGCTTGGCGTCCGTGGCAGCGCCCTTCGCGGTCGTCGACGCCGCGGCCTTCTTTTTTGCCGGGGCGCGGGTCCTGCCGCGGCGCGGCTTGGCCGCCTCGCCGGGCTCGGCGGCCGGGGCGACCGTCTCCGCGATCGCCGGCACCATCTCGACCACGCCGACGCTCAGCAGGTCCGGAGGGGGCGCCGAGAGACGCGGCGCGGGACGCCCGCCACGTCCTGGCGCGCTGCGCGGCGCCATGCCGCGCGGTGCCGCGGGAGCGGTCGTCGCCCCCGTGGTGCCCGGGCCCGCCGTGCGTGCCGCGGCTGCGCGGTTCAGCTGCTCCGCCACCGGGGCGATATCGCCCGGGAGTGACACCTCGTAGTCGTCACCACGGCGTCGCAGGTCGATGAGACCGGCGTCGTGCGCATCGCGGAGCACGCGCGGGAAGAACTGGTCGCCCAGGCTCTCGCTGTCGTGACCGAGCAACTCGAAGGCGCGCTTGCGCAGCGCCGACGCGCGCACCGTGCCTTCGCCCTGGACGAGCGACACCGCAGCCCGGCGCACCAGGTCGAACGCCTCCTCTCTCGTCAGGCGCTCACCACTCCGCCCGATCTCGTCCCGTGGGGCCGGCAGGCGCAGCCGGCGGGGCCGGCGCCGGGGGCCGGTGCGGCGGCGGGTGCCTTCGGCGACTCCGTCTCCGCACGCGCTGCCGGGCGTGCGGCGGCGCCGTCGGATACCGCCGGCGTCGACGCGGGGGTCTCACGCGGGCGCTCGTCGCGCTCGCGACCCCGGCCACGCCCGCCGCGACGGCCGCGGCGCGGGCCGCGCTCCTCGCGCTCGCCGTTCTCCTCGGCGCGTGGTGCCGGACGGGCGGCGCCACCGGGGCGGGTGCCGCCCTCGGGCGGCGCCACCTCGAGCTGCCCGTTCTCGAGCTTCGTGACCCTGATGAGGCCCTGCGACGCCGCTTCCTGGCAGAACTTCGAGAACTTGGACATCCCGAGGTTCTTCTCGTCGAACTGCGGATCGATGTCCTGCATGACCTGCTTCAGCCGGTCGGAGCGCATCACGTCGCCGTTCTTGACCATGCGGTTGATGGCCTCGGTGACGAGCTCCCACGGGTCCCACTTCACCACTTCCTCGTCGCTCGCCTTCACCAGCCCGGCGAGGGCGTTGTAGCTGTAGTACTCGTCGCAGTTCATGACGAGCAGGTCGCTGGACGACTCGCGGATGCCGACGCCGATGACGTACTTGCCGTACTCCTTGAGCTTCGTCACCAGGCTCGCGAAGTCGGAGTCGCCCGAGAGGAGGATGTAGGTGCCGATCTCGGGGCGCGTGAAGACGAGCTCCATGGCGTCGACCGAGAGGCGGATGTCGGTGGCGTTCTTCTTGGACGTGCCGTACGCCGGCGCCATGATCATGTCGATCGACGACTCGGCGAGCGGGACGATGTACTGCGGGTAGCGGCGCCAGTCGGCGTAGGCGCGCTGGACGGCGACCTTGCCCTTGATGATCTCCGAGCCGAGGAGGTTGCGCAGCTCGCCCGCGAGGTCGGAGCGGATCCCCATCGTGACGTTGTCGAAGTCGATGAGGAGGGCGGCGTTAGGCGCGTGGGGGACGGTGAGGGCGGCGAGGGGGCCGACGGCCTGGGGGCCGCGATGCACGGGGGTGACCGGCCCGCGCAAAGGCGCGTGCCGCGACGGACGGGGATTCATTCGTTGTGAGGGAGTGTCGTGTGGGTTGGAGCGCGCATCTGCGCGTCGTGCCTCGGCACTGTCGCCCCGGGACGGACTCGGCCGCTCCCGACGGCAGTGCGCGAATGCGAGGTTCGCGTGCGACCGCCGGATTCCCCGGTGCTACGGGCGGCGCATGCGCCCGGCGGCAAGCCGCCAGCCCGCAGCACCGTTCACGCGCACCGACTCCCCACGTCGTCGTGGAAACACCGATGTCGCAAACGCTTCGAATCGCGCCGCACGGGTCGTTGCCCGCTCCTTCACGTCCCGCGCGATCCGAACCGGCCCGGCTGGATAGCCCAATGTAACAGCACGACCCCACTTGCGCACAGCCGGTCCCCGCAACGCCCCTCACTCCCCCATGGCCTTGATGATCACACGCTTCGCCCGCTGCCCGTCCCATTCTCCGTAGAAGACCCGCTGCCACGGCCCGAAATCCAGCTTCCCCGCGGTCACCGGCACGATCACCTCGTGCCCCACGGTGAGCGAGCGAAGATGGGCCGCGGCGTTATCCTCACCCGACCCGGCGTTGTGACGGTACTGCTCCGGCGACCATGGCGCGATGCGGTCCTCGAGCCAGTCGAGGATGTCCTTCCACAGGCCGGGTTCGTGGTCGTTCACGAAGACGCTCGCCGAGATGTGCATCGCCGAGACGAGCACGAATCCCTCCCGGATGCCGGCGGCGGCGCGACATTCCTCGACCCGGTCGGTGATGTCGATGATCTCCTGCCGCTGCCTGGTGGTAAACGTGAGATAGCTCGTGTGCGTCCGCATGTCGGTCTCGCGCTCCTGGGGGTGATGGTCCGGCGGGATGGCGGCGAGGGGGAAACGTGCGCCCGGCGACGTCGCCGCGTCGAGGGCGAACGCCGCTCCGGCTCGCGCCGCTCCGGCCGCCCCTTATCTTGCCGGGGCACCTCGTGCCGGGACCCATGCTGCGCCACCTCGCCTTCCGCTCGCGACTGCTGCTCATCCTGTCGCTCTTCGCGCTGGTGCCGGCCATCGCGGTGACGGCGGCGTGGGGCGTCATCTTCGGCACCGCGCTTCCGCTCCTGTCCGAAAACGCGGCCTGGGAGCGCGTCGCCTCGTCAGGCGCCGTGGTGCTCGACTCGCTCAGGGCCGCCGACCTCACGCCGGGCCAGCGTGCCGCGCTCGCTGCCCACGAGCACGAGCTCGAGGAATCGCTCACCCGGGCACGCCAGGTCCGGTTCATCGCCGGCAACGTCGCCCCGGTGATCATCCTCGGGGCGATCTTCGGCCTCGCCGTGCTCGGCGTGATCGCCTCGCGCGTGGCCGGACACCTGAGCCGCCAGCTGAGCCGGCCACTGAACGAGCTCGTGGGGTGGGCGGAGCTCATCGCTCGTGGGGAGCCGCTGCCGGGAACGGCTCCTCCCCGCGGCGCGCCGGAGTTCAAGGTGCTGCGCGAGCGGATGCGGAAGATGTCCACCGAGCTGTCCGCGGGCCGGTCGCGCGCCCTCGAGGCGGCCCGCCTGCGCGCGTTCCGGGAGAGCGCGCGACGCTTTGCGCACGAGCTGAAGAACCCCCTCACCCCCATCCAGTTCGCGGTGCGCCGCCTCGAGCGGGACGCCGCCCCGGAGCTCGGCGACGTCGTGGAGGTGCTGCGCATCGAGACCGAGCGGCTCGATCGCATGGCGCGGTCGTTCTCGCAGTTCGGCCGGCTCCCCGAGGGCGCCCCGTCGGACGTCGACCTCGGCGAGCTCGTACGCTACACGGCGCGCGCCACCGTGCCGTCGACGGTGGCGATCGAGATCGACGTCGCCGCCGGTGCCCCGCTTGTCCATGGTCACCATGACGCGCTGCAGCGCGCCTTCGCCAACGTGCTGCTGAATGCGGCGGACGCCTGTGCCGCTGGCGGATCGATCCAGGTGCGCGTGACGCCCGTCGCGGGAGATGGCGAGGCGGCCGTTGCGGTGAGCGTCCGCGACACCGGATGCGGCATTCCGCCGGAGCGGCTGGAGTCGATCTGGGATCCGTATGTCACGCACAAGGAGGGCGGGACCGGTCTCGGCCTTGCCATCGCGCGGCAGGCGATCCTGGCCCATCATGGAAGCGTGAGCGCGGAGAGTACAGTCGGCGTCGGGACGGAGATTCGCCTGGTGCTGCCGGTACGTCCCGCCGGGGTTTCGACGGGCGACGGGGCGTGACCGGGGGCGCTGCCGCGGACCGGGAGCAAGGACCGCAGCGTACCCCGCCCCTCGCGGGCGGGTGAGCGGCGGGCGACCTCGCAAACGACGTGTGCGGCGAGCAGGGTGCTGGCAGAACCAATCGCCGCGAGGCACCGTACGGTACGGGAGATCGCCGGCAACCGGCCTGCCCGGGCCGTGCGACACGACCGACCGGACGTATCGAACAGGGCATCATGCCGCTGGCGACGTCCCGACGACAGGAGGCTGATAGTGAACGAAGACATCGTCATTCCCATCGCGGGGATGATCATGATCATCACCCTCGTGCTCGGATTTCCGCTGGTGCGCGCGTACGTGAGGCGCCAGGAACGGCGGGCGCTACCGCCGTCCGACGGCGCGACCTCGGACGAGCGCCTCGAGCGGATCGAGCATGCCATCGATGCGATGGCGGTCGAGGTGGAGCGGATCTCCGAGGGACAGCGCTTCGTGACCCGCCTGCTCGCGGAGCGCCCGGTCGAGCCTGTGGGCATTGCCGCGGGCCCGCAGCGCCGGTCGTAGGCGACAGGACGCCACCATGATGCTGCTGAATCCCTTCGACGTTGGCATGGCCGCGGTCGTCCTCGGCTCGTTCAGCGTCACCGTCATCGCGATCGCGCGGCTCTGGGTGCGGCGGCTGGAAAGCCGCGACCGATCGCGCCAGGTCGGCGCGGAGGTGGAGCTGCGGCTGCAGCGGATCGAGCAGGCGGTCGATGCGATCGCCATTGAGGTGGAGCGCATGTCGGAATCGCAGCGCTTCACGTCGAAGGTGCTCGCGGACCGCCTGCCGCCGGCATCAGCGCTCCCCCGCGGCCACACAGGAGGATAGGGTATGGTGAACGCCACTCAAGCCACGGCCACCGCGCCGAAGCAGGGCACCACGCCGCAGCCGCAACGGCCGTCGTCGCAAGCCGCCGCCCAGGGATCGCAGGCGCCGCCGGCAACGACCGGCGTTCCGGCGGACCTCGGCGAGACGATCGACAGGGCGGTGAATGCCGCCATCCAGGCCGCGACACAGGGCGCCGCGCAGGGCGCGACGTCGGCGGAGCGCGCGCGCGCCACGCGTGAGCAGGTGAATGCGGCGATGGACCAGCTTCGCGCCGAGCTCGCGGCACGCCGGGGCACACAGCCCGCTGTCGTGCAGGTGCCGTCGTTTCCCGCTGACATGATCCCGCCCCAGGCGGTCACCATCTCGGTCGCCTTCTTCGCGATGATCGCGTTCATCGCGGTGGGCATTCCAATTGCCCGGGCCTGGGCCCGCCGCATGGACCGCAAGGGACAGGCGGCACCCGTTGCGCAGGACCTCGCGCCGCGACTCGATCGCATCGAGCAGGCGGTGGAGGCCGTCGCCATCGAGGTGGAGCGGGTGTCGGAGGGACAGCGCTACACCACCAAGGTGCTGGCCGAGCTGCGGGCGCTGCCAGCGCCCAATCCGCTGGCCGCATGGCCCGACCGGGCAGGCCAGGGGGCCGCGGTCCCGGTCTCGTCAGGCGAGCGGGATCGTCCCTGACCTGGCGCGCCGGTGCCGAGCGTACTGATCGTCGAGGACGAGCCCAACATCCGCCGCATGGTCGGCGCGCTCCTCGTCGCCGAGGGGTACGAGGTGCGCGACGCCCCTGACGGGGCGAGCGGCATCGCGCTGGCGCTGGAATCCGATCCGGACGTCGCGCTCGTCGACCTGATGATGCCCGGCGCCATCGACGGCATGGGGGTGCTGACGGCACTGCGCGAGAAGCGCCCGGACCTGCCGGTCATCATGATGAGCGGGCGTGCCGGGCTCGCCGACGCGGTCCGTGCCACCAAGCTGGGCGCGCACAATTTCCTCGAGAAGCCGCTCACGCCGGAGGGGGTGCTGCTCGCGCTCTCGTCGGCGCTGGAGCTGCGCCAGGCCCGGCGCGAGACCCAGGCGCTGCGCGCCGACCTGGGCCTGTCGGGCGAGATGGTTGGCGACAGCCTCCCGATGCGCCGGCTGCGCGAACTCATCGAGCGCATTGCGCCGAGCGACGCCCGCATCCTCATCCAGGGGGAGTCGGGGACCGGCAAGGAGCTCGTCGCGGCCGCGATCCACGCCGGCAGTCCACGGCGGGACCGCCCGTTCATCCGCGTGAACTGCGCCGCCATCCCTCGCGACCTCGTCGAGAGCGAGATGTTCGGCCACGAGCGCGGCAGCTTCACCGGCGCCACCGAGCGGCGCATCGGCCGCTTCGAGCTCGCCCATCGCGGCACCCTGCTGCTCGACGAGGTCGGCGACCTGGGCGCCGAGGCGCAGGCCAAGCTCCTGCGCGCCATCGAGGCCCGCGAGATCGAGCGCGTGGGCGGGAGCCGTCCGATCCCGATCGACGTGCGCGTCATTGCCGCCACCAACAAGGACCTGCCGCGCGCGGTGCGCGAGGGCGCCTTCCGCGAGGACCTGCTGTTCCGCCTGAACGTCCTCCCGGTCACGGTGGCCCCGCTGCGCGAGCGCCCCGACGACATGCCGGCGCTCGTTATGCACTTCGCCACGCTGCATCGGGTGCGCACCGGACGGGCGGTGCCCAGCTGGGGCGACGATGCCCTCCGGTTGCTCCAGCGGTATCGCTGGCCCGGCAACGTGCGCGAGCTGGCGAACATCGTGGAACGCCTCATCATCCTCCACGCCGGGCAGCGCATCACGGCGCGCGAGGTGGCGCAGGTGCTGCCGGTCGACGTGCCGGAGGACGTCGCGACGGCGAGCCTCCCCGACCCCGCCGGGCTCGACGCCCCGCTCGCCGAGCTGCTCGACGGATACGAGCGCCTGCTCATCGCGCGCGCGCTCACCGTCGCCGGCGGCAACATCGCGGAGGCCGCGCGTCGGCTGCAGACCGACCGGCCGAACCTCTACCGGCGCATGCGTCGCCTCGGCATCACCCAGGATGCGGGCGTGACACACCCGGCCTGAACCCGTCCGCAGTCCGTCCCGAGTTGCCTGCCGCCGTCGCCCTGTCGAACTTGTGGCAGGTTCGAGGCTTTGTCGCACCGAGCATGACGGAACGGGTCGTGCCACTCCATCGCGGCGACCACTCGTACCCGGAGCCGCCATGCCGCTGGTCCTGATCCTGCTCGCGCTCGCCGTCCCCGCGCTCACCCACGCGCAGGGGACCGGTGCCCCCGTTCCCGTACAGTTCGCGGAACTGCACGTCGTTCCCCGCGACGTTGCCGATTCCGCGGCGGCGGTCTTCAACAAGGCCGGCACCCTGCGCATCGCGGGCAGCCGCGCGATTGCCGCGGAGGAGCGCATCGACACCGACATCGCCGTGCTCGACGGCACGCTCACGATCAGCGGCCACGTCGTCGGTCGTGTCGTCGGGATCAACGCCACCGTTGCCCTCCGCTCCGGCGCACACGTTGACGGGGACGTGATCGTCATCGGCGGACGGCTCGACTCGCAGGACGGGGGCGTCGTGGACGGCAGCACACGGGTCTACGGCGATCGCATGCAGGTCGACCGGGACGCCGGACACATTACAGTCTCCGAGCAGGCCGGCGATCGAGCCTGGTACCGGCCGACCGACCGCTGGCACAGCGGCGCCTGGAGCGACCTCCGCCTCGTCTCGGCGCGCACGTACAACCGCGTCGAGGGGCTCCCGATACTCGTCGGACCCGTCGTTGGGCGCGACGTCGGACGCGCACGGATGACGCTCGAGGCCCTCGGCGTGCTCCGCACCGTGGACAAGTTCCACCTGTCGAGCCAGGACCTGGGGCACAGCGTCAAGGCCGAAGTGCAGCTTGGCACCGATGGCGGGCTTCGCGTGGGCGGCCGCCTGTTCAACCTCGTCAGCCCGGTGGAGCCGTGGCACCTCTCCGACACCGAGGTCGGGCTGGCCGCGTTCTTCCTGCACCGGGACTTCCGCGACTACTACGACAGGCACGGCGGCAGCCTGTACGGGGCGCTCTTCCTGGGGAGCCAGGCCGACATCACCCTGGGCTACAGCGACGAGCGATGGTCGGCACGCACCACGCGCGACCCGTTCACGCTCTTCCGCGGCGGGCAGGAATGGCGCCCCAACCCGGAGCTCGACGACGCCACGTTTCACATCCTCTCGGCGAACTTTCGCTTCGACACGCGGAACGATCGCGATGATCCGTGGTCGGGGTGGTTCATCACCGCGGACTACGAGTACGGCACCGGCACGATCGACAATTTCGGGGCGACGTCGACACTGGCGCGGCGGCCGAACCCCATCAGCGGCCGGACGAACTACGACAGGGCGCTGATCGACATCCGCTCATACAACCGGTTCACGCCGGACGGGCAGCTCAACCTGCGACTGGTCCTCGGCGGCTGGCTGAGCGGCGATGAGTTGCCGCTGCAGCGGCGCTTCTCGCTGGGCGGTCCCGGCGACCTCTCGGGCTTCGACTTCAGGCGCCCCGCCGAGGGCGGCGACTTTCTCACCTGCGCCGCGTCCGCGGTCGGGACGCCTCCCTCCACGGGAATCCCGGCGGGGATTCCTGCGCAGTGCGAGCGCATCGCACTGGGCCAGGTGGAGTACCGTGGAGAGATCCGCATCGATCCGCTCGGGCTGTTCGGTGCCGAGCGCCTGCGGCGACGCAGCGGCTGGGGGCGACGGGCCGAGTGGGTTGTCTTTGCGGACGCCGGGCGAGGCTGGCTGGTGGGGCGCCGCACCGGCGACCTGCAGTATCCGGGGCACGTCATTCCGCCCCTGGCCACGTTCCAGGGGGATGTCGGCATCGGATTGCGTCTCGACGATCTCGGCCTGTACGTCGCAAAGGCCGTCACCGGCGCGAACGCGCCCGTCAACTTCTTCGTGCGACTCAGCCCACGGTTCTAGGTGGTGCGTCCCGGGATCGTCGCCCTGCTTGTCGCCCTCACCGCGGCGGGATCGTCGGTCGCGCGCGCGCAGGGGAAGCCCGCGCTCGAGGTGACGCTGCCTCGCGCCGACTCGCTGGCGCGCGTCGGGCCGCTGGTGCGCGCCGTGAACATCCTCTCCGACGGCGACATGCGCGACCTGCTGGACAACGGGTTCCCGGCACAGCTGCACTACCGGGTGGAGCTGTGGTCGAAGGGTGGCCTGTTCAACGCGCTGCGCGGCAGCGTCGAGTGGGACCTGATCGTCCGGTTCGATCCGCTCGCCCGCCGGTATGAGGTCGTGCGCATCGTGAACGACAAGCCGGTGTCGGGTGGTCAGTTCCCGACGTTCGCGGCCACCGAGGCCGAGGCCGAGCGCGCCTATCGCGCCCCCTTGCCCGCCGTCGACACGCGGGCGGGGCAGTACTACAACGTGTCGCTGCGGGTGGAGACGCTGTCGCTCAACGACCTGGACGAGCTGGAGCAGTGGCTGCGCGGCGAGCTGCAGCCGGCGGTGCGCGGCGAGCGGAATCCCGGCACCGCCCTGGGGCGCGGGGTGCGACAGCTGCTGGTGCGGCTGCTGGGTGCGGAGCGCCGCACGCTGGAGCAGCGCTCGCCGACGTTCCGGGTGCCGGCGCCGAAGCGTTAGGCGCCGGCGGACCGCGGCCGCGCGCGGCGGAGCTCGAGGTCCTCGAGCTGGTGCAGCACGCTGGCGCCGTAGAACACGCGGATGTACTTCGCCTGGATCGGCGTCAGGCGGCGCACCGCCCAGCTGAGGTGCACGAAGTGCGGCTCGACCGGGTGCGTCATCGGGTGCATCCCGATCTCCTCGGGGAGCCGGTTCCCCTTGCGGGTGTTGCAGGGGCTGCAGGCGGTCACCACGTTGGTCCAGTCGTTGCTGCCGCCGCGCGAGAGCGGCACCAGGTGGTCGCGGGTGAGCGACTCGCGCGGCTTCAGGTCGGCGGCCGACCGCCCGCAGAACTGGCAGCGGTAGCCGTCGCGCGCGAACAGGAAGGTGTTGGTGACCTGCCGCCGGAAGCGGCGCGGCACGTGCACGAACCGGTTCAGGCGGATGACCATCGGGCGCGGCAGCGCCAGCCGTTCCGAGCGCACCAGGCGCTCCGCGTCCGCCTCGACGATCTCGGCCTTGCCGTCGATGACGAGACGGAGCGCCCGCTTCATGGGAACCATGGTGAGCGGCTCGTACGACGCGTTCAGCGCCAGACAGCCCGCGATCACGGGATCCGACCCCTCCTCCACCCGCTATACGAACTCCCGCCGCAACCGGGGCGGGAGGACGTGAGGAACGCGCAAGCCTCTGCGACCCCGGCGGCGGATGACGCGCCAAGGTCAACCTCGCTAGGCAAGCTATCGTCGCGCCGGGACCCGAACAAGATCCGTACCGACGCGCGCCGCACGGGGAGGCGCGCCCGTTACGTGGCCGCGGGCACCGTCACCGGCACCGGCGTGAGCCAGCCGTGACGGTCCGGCAGGCGCCCCCGGGCGATGCCCAGGAACTCCGACTGGATCGCCCGCGTGATCGGCCCGGGCTTGCCGCTGCCGACAGGGACCCTGTCGACCGAGCGCACCGGCGTGATCTCCGCCGCGGTCCCGCAGAAGAAGACCTCGTCGGCGATGTACAGGATCTCACGCGGGAGCGACTGCTCCCGCACCTCGTGCCCCATGTCGCGGGCCAGCCGCATCACGGTGTCGCGGGTGATGCCGTGCAGGATGCCCGACGCGATCGATGGCGTGAACAGCACGCCGTCGCGCACCACGAACAGGTTCTCTCCGCTGCCCTCGGAGATCAGTCCCGAGACGTCGAGGGCGATCGCCTCGTGATAGCCGTTCTGCTTTGCCTCGATCTTGGAGAGCTGCGAGTTGAGGTAGTTGCCCGACGCCTTGGCCAGCGTGGGATAGGTGTCCGGCGCGGCGCGCCGCCAGCTGGAGACGCAGACGTCGGCGCCATTCTCGACCACCTCGTGCCCGAGGTACGAGTCCCAGTTCCAGCAGATGATGAACGTCTCCGCGGGCACGCCGATGGGGTTGAACCCCATCTGCTCCCCGGTGCGCACCACGATCGGGCGGATGTAGCAGCGCCGCAGGTCGTTCGCCGCCACGGTGTCGACGGTGGCCTGCACCAGGTCCTCCGCCGAGTACTCCAGCGGAATCCGGTAGATGCGACAGGAGTCGAGCAGGCGCCGCATGTGGTCACGCAGCCGGAAGACCGCGCCCCCCGATGGCGTCTCGTAGCAGCGGATCCCCTCGAAGACCGCCGAACCGTAGTGCGCGACGTGGCTGATGATGTGGATGTTCGCATCGTCCCAGTCGGTCAGGACGCCGTCGCGCCAGATCTTCGCGGTACGGCCGGTCTTGCGCTCGCTCATCGTCGGGCCTCCGATTCGGTGGGCTGGGGGGTGAACGATAACCGGCTCGCCCGGAGGCTGGCCAGCAGCGATTCACCTACCCCGGTGTCGTGAGGAACCGGTCCAGCGCCGTCGCCGTGTCCCGCAGTCGCGCGAGGTCCCCGGAGACGTCGGCCACCAGCGCGCCGTCCCGCACCAGCTCCCGCCCGGCCACGGCAACGAAGCGCGCACCACACCCCGCCGCCGCGAAGATGAGCGCGTCCACAGGATCGTAGACTGGCAGGGCGCGCACCGCGTCGAGCGGAAAGGCCGCGAGGTCCGCCGCCTTGCCCACCTCCAGTGTCCCGGCGGTCGTCGCGAGGCCGAGGGCGCGCGCCCCGTCCGCAGTCGCGAGCGCGAGCACCCGGGGCGACGGCAGGACGTCGTGGCTGCCCAGGCGCGACCGCTGCAGCAGGATGGCGAGCCGGGCCTCGTCGAGCACGTCCATGCGGTTGTTGCTGGCGACCGAGTCGCTCCCGATTCCCACGGTGATGCCCGCCTCGAGGAACTCCATCACCGGCGCCACCCCGTGGCCGAGCTTCGCGTTCGACGCCGGGCAATGCGCCACCATGCAGCCGTGCGCCACCAGGCGCGCGATGTCGTCGTCGTCGACGCGAACGCAGTGGATCAGCAGCGGACGCGCCGCCAGCACGCCCGTCTTCTCGAGAAGGCGGATCGTCGAGCGCGCGCGCGGCGACACCGGAATGCCGCGCGCCCGGAACGCGTCGGCAAACGGGCCCGACGCCTCGCGCACCAGCAGCCCCTCGGCCTCGCTTTCGGCCGCGTGCACGGCGATGGGCAGGCCCTCGCTGCGCGCCAGCGCGGCGCACGCCGCGAACAACGCGTCGCTCACCGAGTACGGGGCATGCGGCGAGACGCCGGTCCGCACCAGGCCGGTGTCGGCAGCGCGCAACTCCGCCAGCCGCGTGCCGAGATCGCGCATCGCGCTGTCGCACTGCTCGGCGCGCGGGCCGAAGACCTCCTGGTAGACGACGCCGCGCACTCCCATGGTGCGCATCGCCTCGTGGGCCACGCCGGATTCCCCGGTGTCGGCAAACGTGGTGACGCCGGCGAGCAGGCCCTCCGCGATGCCGGCGCGGGCCGAGGCCAGCAGGCGTTCGCGATCGAGCACGGCGGCGCGGGCCTTCGTGAGGCGGAGGATCCACTCGCGGAATGGCAGCGCCTCGAGCCACCCGCGCATCGCCGTCAGCTCGAGGTGGGTATGCACGTTCACCAGCCCCGGGAGGAGCGCCGAGTCGCCGAGGTCGCGGACCTCGCCGGCGGGGGCGCCGGCGCGCGGACCGACGTAGGCGATGCGCCCCCGCTCGACGGCCACGGCCCCGTCGGGAATCGGCGGGTGCGAGACGGGGACCACCCAGCGGGCGACGTAGAGGACCATGGCGGGATGTTGGGGCCGGGCGCCGCGACACCGCGCGCGCCTGGACACCGCGCGCGCCGGAACGACGGTGCGCGCTACCGGGACTTCGGGATCCGGAACGGATTCAAGGTATCGCGGAGCGACTTGAGCTGCGCCGCCCGGTGCGCGGCGGCGAGCAGCGAGTCCGGCGGGGTACGCGGCTTCGCGGCGACGCCGCGGCAGCTGCGGCGCGGTTCCGTGCCCGGGAGGAAGTACTCCATGTAGGCGCGGTCGGCGCAGGACGCGTTGGCGAGCAGCCCGGAGGTGGAGTCGATCTCGCGCGCCACGATCGAGAGAGGACGCGGCCAGTCGGGGGGCTCGGGCTTGCGGCGGTACACCTCGGTCATGAACGCGGTGTAGGCCGGCGCCGCGAGGCGGCCGCCCTGCGCGTCCACCATGATCTTCTGCGGCTTGTCGAATCCCATCCAGACGCCGGCCACCAGGTCGGCGGTGAAGCCGATGTACCAGACGTCGGCACCGTCGTTGGTGGTGCCGGTCTTCCCGCCCGAGGGCACGTGGAAGCCGGCCTGCCAGACGCGCACGCTGGCGGTACCGCGCTGGACGACGTCCTTGAGCATGCTGACCATGAGCCAGGCCTCGGACGGCGCCAGCACCGGCTGCGGGTGCGGGTCCGGCTGCCAGAGCACGTTCCCCTGCTGGTCCACCACCTTCACGATCGCGTTAGGCTGCGAGCGCTGGCCGAGGTTGGCGAAGGTGGTGTAGGCGCCCACCATCTCGATGGGGTAGACGTCGGCGGAGCCGATGTTGATGGACGGGTACGGCGGGATCGGCGTGGTGATGCCGAACCGCCGGGCCATGTCGACGACGTTCTCCTCCCCGAGGTCCATGCCGACGCGGATGGCGATGATGTTGCGTGACTCGTACAGGCCGCGGCGCATCGTCATCGGCCCCTGGAACTTGTTGTCGAAGTTCTGCGGGGTCCACACGCTGCCGTCCATCTGCGGCAGGTTGATCGGGGCGTCGTCGATGATCGTGGCCGGCGACCGACCCGCCTGGATGGCCGCCGAGTAGACGAACGGCTTGAACGTGGAACCCGGCTGCCGCAGCGCCTGCGTCGCGCGGTTGAACTTGGAGTCGTCGAAATCGCGGCCGCCGACCATGGCGCGCACCGCGCCGTTCCGCGGATCGATCGCCACGAAGGCGCCCTGCAGGTACGGCGACACCGCGGCGCCGCCCTCGTCGCTCGTCCCCCGCGCCTGGTACTGCTCGTACGTCAGGTGCCGGTAGGCCCCGTACTTGCCCCCCTCGATGGCGCGCATCTGGTTCTCCATCGCGCGCTCCGCCGCCACCTGCATCTCGAGGTCCAGCGTGGTGTAGACCTTCAGCCCCTGGTCGTAGAGCCGGTCGCCGAAGCGGTCGTACAGCTGCTGCCGCACCCAGTCCACGAAATAGGGGGCGATCTCGCCCGACTCGGCGCGACGCGCCAGCTGCAGCGGGTAGGCGCTCGCCAGGCTCGCGGCCACGTCGGTCACGGCCCCCTCGGCGCGCATCAGCTGGATGATCGTGTTGCGGCGCTGGACCGCGCGGGCCGGGTGCAGGCGCGGATTGTAGCGGGTCGGCGACTTGGGGATGGCGGCGAGCGTCGCCGCCTCCGCGAGGTTCAGGTCGTGGACGTTCTTGCCGAAGTAGCGCTGCGCCGCCGTCTCCACGCCGTACGCCCCCGAGCCCAGGTTGATCTGGTTGAGGTACAGCTCGAGGATCCTGTCCTTGGGATAGCGTCGCTCGATGTTGGCGGCGACGCGCGCCTCCCGGAGTTTCCGGTCCAGGGAGGCCAGGATCTGCCGGAGGCTGCCGCTGCGCCGCTCGCGCGAGATCTGGGCCGGGAAGACGTTCCGCGCCACCTGCATCGTGATCGTCGAGAATCCCTGCTCGAAGCTGCGCGCCTGCAGGTTCCGGATGGCCGAGCCGGGAATGCGCAGCCAGTCGATCCCGTGGTGCTGGTAGAAGCGCTTGTCCTCGGTCATGATGAACGCGCTCCGCACCACCGGCGGGATGTCCGACAGCGGGGCCAGCGTCCGGCGCTCCATGCCGATCTCGGCCACGAAGCGCCCGTCGGCGGCGTACAGCCGCGACGTCTCGCGCGGCTGGTAGCGCTGGAGCACGCTGACGGGCGGGCACCGCGTCCCCCGGCAGACCAGCTCCCACGCCGCTACCGCGGTGCCGATCGTGAACGCGGCACCGAAGGTGACCACCAGCCCGAGCGTCCGCGTTAGGCGCGGGTGTCGGCGGAAGAAGGCAAGGGGCGAGAGCGAGGCCATGGGTCCGGACGGAGGGCGCCGCCACGCGGGCGGCCATTGCGAGTAAGGTTATCCGGGGGCGCCAGCGGCAGCAACGAACCGCATGCTGCGACGCCGGCGCCCCTCCCGGTGTGATCCAGCGCACAGAGCCATATCTTACCCGCCATGTCCCGATCCGCTTCGTTCCTGGAGGAACTCCAGTGGCGCGGCCTGCTCTTCCAGCAGACCGACGGCGCCGCCGCGGCGCTCGCGGCCGGCCCGCTCAGCGCGTACTGCGGCTTCGATCCCACCGCGCCCAGCCTGCACGTGGGCAGCCTCGTGCAGATCATGGGGCTCGTCCACCTGCAGCGCGCCGGGCACCGCCCCATCGCACTCGTGGGCGGCGGCACCGGGCTGATCGGCGACCCCAGTGGCAAGGCCTCCGAGCGGCCCCTCGCCGACGACACTGTCGTCGGCGCCAACGCCGAGGCGATCCACCGCCAGCTCGAGCGGTTCCTCGACTTCGATGGCCCGGCCGCTGCCCGCATGCGCAACAACGCCGAGTGGCTCGGCTCCCTGGCCGCCACCACCTTCCTGCGCGACGTCGGCAAGCACTTCAGCGTGAACTACATGCTGGCCAAGGACTCGGTGCAGACGCGCCTCGAGGCCGGGATCTCGTTCACCGAGTTCGCCTACATGCTGCTGCAGGCGTACGACTTCCTGGAGCTGCACCGGCGCGACGGCGTCACCCTGCAGACCGGCGGGAGCGACCAGTGGGGCAACATCACCGCCGGGATCGAGCTCGTGCGACGCGCCGGCGGCGCCGCCGTGCACGGCGTCACCCTCCCGCTGGTGACGCGCGCCGACGGCAGCAAGTTCGGCAAGAGCGAGCAGGGGAACGTCTGGCTCGACCCCACCCTCACGTCGCCGTACCGCTTCTACCAGTTCTGGATCAATGTCGACGACCGCGACGCCGGCCGGTACCTCCGGTACTTCACCCTGCGGCCGCGCGCCGACATCGAGGGACTCGAGGCCGCGCTGGCGGCGCGCCCGGAGGCGCGTGAGGCGCAGAACATGCTCGCCTTCGACCTCACCGCCCGGGTGCACGACGACGACGCGGCCCGCACCGCGCGCGACGCCTCGCGCGTCCTCTTCGACCGCAAGGCCGACCCGCACGCGTTCCCGCCGTCGGTGCTCGCCATGCTGCGCGACGAGATCCCGTTCCGCCGTCTGGCCGTGGTCCGCGAGGTTGCGGTCGATGGCACCGAGGCGCTGCGGGTGTCGGTCATCGACATGCTCGTCGAGACGGGCCTCGTGAAATCGAAGGGCGAGGCCCGGCGGCAGCTCCAGCAGGGTGCGGTGACCGTGAACGGGCGCCGGCTCGGCGCCGAGGAGTTCTTCGTCGACGCCGGTGAGGCCATCGCCGGCACGTACTTCCTCATCAGGAAGGGCTCGCGGGAGATTGCGCTCGTCGAGCTGGCGTGAGCCGGCCGTGGGCGCGCTCACCCGGTTCTCCGACGCCGCGCCCCGCCGCCCGTGCTATCCGGCGAGGATATGCAGCGCCCGCTCGACCTCCTCGGCGGTCGTGTAGAAGTGCGGTGCCAGGCGCACCGCCCCCTCGCGCAGCGAGTGGCTCACGCCGCCCGCGGCCAGTCGCTGCGACGCCGCCACGGGATCGCGCGGGACCAGCGAGATGATGCCGGCGCGCCGCGCCGGATCCGCCGGCGTCACCAGGCGCACCCCGGCGGTCGTCGTCGCCCACCGCGCGATCTGCGCGGTGCGTTCCGCCACCGCGGCATGCACCGCGTCGAGCCCCACGTCGAAGAACAGCTCCAGCGACGCGATGAATCCCGCGAAGTCCTGAAACGGCAGCGTGAGCACCTCGTATCGCCGCGCATCCTCGTAGTACGTCAGGTCGTAGTCGCAGAGGCGCGTGAAGTCCTCCGACGTGGGGACCGAGAGCCAGCCCACGACCTGCGGCTCGAAGCGGCGCGCCAGCTCGTCGCGCACATAGAGGAAGCCGGTCCCCCACGGGGAGAGCAGCCACTTCTGTCCGCCGCACGCCAGGAAGTCGATGTGGCACGCCGCGACGTCGATCGGCGCGGCTCCAACGCCCTGGATGGCGTCGACGACGAACCAGATGCCGCGTGCGCGGCACGCCGCCCCGAGTCGCGCGAGGTTCAGCCGCTGCCCGGTCTCGAACGACACCCACGACACCGTGAGCACGCGCACCCGCGGCTCGTCGAGGGCGCGCAGCAGGGCGTCCTCGTCGGCGAGGCCGTCGCGGCAGGGGAGGCGATGGCAGGTCACGCCCCTGGTGCGCTCCAGCGCCATCCACGGATAGACGTTGGCCGGGAACTCCCTGTCGCTCGACACCACCACGTCGCCCGGCTCCAGCGGAAGGACGCCGGCCGCGACGTTGAGCCCGTAGGTGGTGTTGACCATCAGCGCGATCTCGGGTGCCGAGGCGCCGACGAGGCGGGCGCAGAGCTCGCGCGCCCGCGCCAGGATGCCGAACTGCAGCCCCGGCGTGAGGCGCCAGGGCTCGGCGCGCAACAGCTCGAACTCGTGCAGCGCACGCACCGTGCGCTGCGGCATCGGCCCGGTGCTGGCGTGGTTGAGGTAGGTCACGTCGGTGCGCGCCGTCCAGGGAAACTCGGCGGCGCGCACCTCGTCGATGGGGTGGGTGGTCATGGCGTGGGGCTCGGGACTCTCGTCAGGCGGGGCGCGGCGATCGGACCGGGGACTCGGCCGGGTCGCGCAGTTCGGGCGGGGTGTCGGGGGGCTGCCGCTTCCAGCGGCGATGGTGCCAGAAGTACTGCCCCGGATAGCGGCGGACCCATGCCTCGAGGATGTTCGTGTAGGCCACCACCAGGGTGTCGATGTCGGCGTCACGGTCGCCGGTGTCCGGGACCTCGATCGGGGTCACCACGCAGCGGTATCGCCCGCTCGCCTCGCGCACCGCGGCGACGAAGAAGACCGGCACGCGGAAGCGCATCGCGAAGACGGCCGCGCCGCGGGGAGTCTTGGCGGGTCGCCCGAAGAACGGCACGAAGGTCGAGGCCAGGCCGAGCACGCCCTGGTCGGAGACGAACGCCACCGCGTGTCCCTCGCGGAAGGCCCGCGGTGTGCGGCGCACGGCGTCGGCGTCGAAGACCACGCGCATCCCGGCGTCCTCGCGGGTGCGGGTGATGTAGGCGTCGAAGTGCGCGTTGCTCTGCCGGCGGGTGATGACCTCGATGGGCACGCCGCGGGCGGCGACGTACGCCCCGGCCAGCTCCCAGTTGCCGAAGTGCCCGGTGATGAGGATGATCCCCTTCCCCGCCGCCGAGGCGCGCTCGACGTCCTCGAATCCCTCCGAGCCCTCGAACAGCGCCAGCACCCCCTCGCGTCCCAGGGTGGGCAGGAGGGCGGTCTCCAGCGCCACCCGGCCGAGGTGCTCGTAGGCCTCGCGGGCCAGGCGATGCACCGCCGCGTCGTCCAGCGTCGGGAAGGCGGCGGCCACCTGCCTGACGACGACCTCGCGCCGGATGCCGAGCGGGGCATAGCCGAGCCGCCCGAGGGCCGCACCCATGCGCCGCGCCGAGTCCAGCGGCAGGCGCCGGGCGAGCGCCACCGCCCCCCGCAGCGCCACCAGCTCGAGGCGGTGGAGGAACTCCTTCTTCGTCACGCGCCCACCGGCGTCTCGCGACGTTGCTGGCGCGCCCAGAGGTGCGCGTACTTCGCCACCACGCTGACCGCGGCCAGCAGCGCGAGGACCACGCCGGCGGCGCCGTCGCGCCAGCCGCTGCGCAGCACCAGCATGGTGAACACCCGCTCCGGCGGACGGAACAGGAGGTCCGCCATCGACGCCCGGCGCCCCCTGGCCGCGTTCTGCTCGCCCCACCAGCGCGCATAACGACGCAGCTTCTCGAGGTACTCGTCGAGGTCGGCGTAGGGAGTGTGCAGCAGCGACTCCGACAGCGTCCCGACGGGGCCGGGCACCACCACGTGCTCGTGTACCGCCAGCTCCTCGTAGCGAAGCGTCGCGCGGAACAGCCGCACCGGGCGGTCACGCTCCCACCCGCCGTGCTTCACCTCGCGCCCGAGGAAGTAGTTGCGACGCGGCACCCGGTACGCGGCCGGCCCGCCGCTGGCGTCGATCACGCGGGCCACCTCGGCGCCGAGCGCCTCGGTGCCGCGCTCGTCGGCGTCGACCACGAGGATCCACCGATGCTGCGCCCGGGCGATGGCGGCGTTGCGCTGGCCGGCGATGGTGCGAAACGGATGGCTGAACACCGTGGCCCCTGCCTCACGTGCGCGCGCGAGGGTGTCGTCGGTGGAGTCGTTCTCCACCACCAGTATCTCGTCGGCCCACGCCACGCTGCGTACGCAGTCGCGCACCTGGTCACCCTCGTTGTGCACGGCAATCACGACGCTGACGCCGACCGGGGCCTCGCTCATGCACCGGCCCCGGCGCCGACGGGCTCGCCCGCGAACTGCAGCGCGTGAAGGCGATGGTAGGCGCCGCGCCGGGCAAGCAGCTCGTCGTGGCTGCCGCTCTCCACCAGCCGCCCGTCGTCGAGCACCAGGATGCGCGTGGCGTGCGCCACGGTGCTGAGGCGGTGCGCGATCACGAAGACCGTCCGGCCCGCGAGCAGCCTGTCGATCGCCTCCTGCACCAGCCGCTCCGACTCCGCGTCCAGCGCCGACGTCGCCTCGTCGAGGATGAGGATCGGCGGGTCGGTGAGCAGCGCGCGGGCGATGGCGATGCGCTGCCGCTGCCCGCCCGACAGACGCGTGCCGCGCTCGCCCAGGAGCGTGTCGTAGCCCTGCGGCAGCTGGGCAATGAACTCGTGGGCGTTCGCGGCCTGCGCGGCGGCAGTGATCTGCGCGTCGCTGTACTTGTCGCCAAGGCCATAGGCGATGTTCGATCGCACGGTGTCGTGGAAGATCACGGTATCCTGGCTGACGATGCCTGTCAGCGACCGGAGCGACGCCAGCGTCACGTCGCGCAGGTCCACGCCGTCGAGCAGGATGCGCCCGGCGGTCGGGTCGTAGAAGCGCGGGATGAGGTCCACCAGCGTGCTCTTGCCGGCGCCGCTCGGGCCAACGAGCGCGATCACGTCCCCGCGGCGCGCGGTGAACGAGACGTGACTCAGGACCGGCTCGGTCTCGTAGGCGAAGGTCACGTCCTCGAAGGCAATGTCCCGCGCGATCCCGGTCACCACGGTGGTGCCGCGGTCGCGGTCCAGTTCCGTCGGCTCGTCGAGCACGTCGAAGACGCGTTCGGCGGCGGCCAGGGACTGCTGCGCCACCGTGGGGACCTGCGACAGCTGCTTGAGCGGCTGCAGCATGCGCATGACGAGCATCAGGAACCCGATCAGCATCGAGCCGTCGATCGCCGACTCCTGGACCTGCCTGGCGCCGATCCACAGGATGGCCACGGCGATCGCGGTGCCGACCGTCTCGGTGACCGGCTGCGCGAGGTACGCGATGCGCGTCACCTTCACCATGTCCCGCGCATACCGGTTGCTGGCGTCCCGGAACCGCTGCTCCTCATACCCCTCGCCGCTGAACGACTTCACGAGGCGGATGCCGCTGACGGCCTCCTGCACCACCGCGGTCATGTCGCCGAACTGGTTCGACAGGTGCCGGTGTCCCTTGCGCAGCCGCTTGAGCAACGGCTGCAGCAGGCCGATGAGGATCGGCGCGATGACAAGCGACAGGAGCGTGAGGCGCCACGAGATCACGAACAGGGCCACCACCGTCGTGATCACCACCGCCGCACTCTGCAGCGACCGGGTCATCGCCTCGGTGATGACCTGCTTGGTCTGGGTGGTGTCGTTGAGCACGCGCGCCAGGATCTGCCCGGTCTTCACGCGCGTGAAGTACGGCAGCGGGAGCCGCTGCAGGTGGCGGTACAGCTCGTTGCGGAGGTCGCGGGTGACGTACTCCTGCAGCGAGGCCCCCAGCTGGCCGCTGAGCCAGACGAACAGGTTCTTGGCGGTCACCGCCACCAGGATCACGATCATCACGTTGCGCAGCGAACCCATCTTGTCGGACGCGTCGAGGAACGGGCCGATGAGCCGCTGCTGCAGGTCGCCGATCGCCCCACCTGACGGGGGCTGGTCGAACAGGGCGTTGAGGAACGGGATCAGCAGCGTCAGGCTGAAGACGTCGAGCACCGCCGCACTCAGGTTGCAGGCGATGGTGCCCGCCAGGCGCCCGAGGTGCGGCCGGAGGAAGGGATAGAGGCGACGCAGCATCGTCAGCCGCGCGGCGGAGGCGTTGCCGGTGCGGCCATGGCCCCGGTGCCCCGGCCCGGGGGCGCCTCGCGTGGCGTGGCAGCGCCCGGCGAAGGTGCCGCTCGCCGCAGATCGGTCCCGCCAGCCCCGGACGCGCCGCTCATTTCGGCGTCAGCAGGGCCAGGGGAATGATGCACTCCTCCGGGGTGACGCCGCCGTGCAGGAAGGAGCCCCGATACCGGCTCTGGTACTCGCGCAGCTTTGTCGGGTAGACGAAGAACGTGTCGCCGGTGGCGAGCAGCGTGTTCCCGCCCAGGCCGCGACGCGGCAGGCGCAGCAGGTCCTCGTTGCGGAACAGCAGCGCGTACTCGGCGCGCTCGGCGCGGAGGTCCTCGCCGAACTTGTAGCGCAGGTTGGCGGTGGCGTCGCGCCGGGCGAAGACCGTGGCCGGGGTCATGCAGTGGATCGAGCCGTGGTCGCTGGTGAAGACCACGCTGAGCTTGCGGCGGGCCGCCTCGCGCAGGACGCTGAGGAGCGCCGAGCGCTGGAACCACTGGAGGGACAGCTGCCGCAGCGCGATCTCGTCGCGCGCGACCTCGAACAGGATCGCGCTCTCGCTCCGTCCATGCGTCAGCAGGTCGACGAAGTTGAACACGAAGGCGGAGATGCCGTCGCCGCCCAGGGTCCCGGCCAGGCGGCGCTCCAGGTCGTCGGAGTCGGCGGGGTTGGAGATCTTCTCGTAGCGCACCGGCAGGCTGAGGTGCATCTCGGCCAGCTGGGCCACGAGCAGCTCGCGTTCGTGGGCGTTGAGCGTCTCGTCCTCGCGCTCGCCCCACCAGTCGGGGAAGCGCGCGGCGATCTCTCCCGGGAACAGCCCGCTGAACAGCGCGTTGCGCGCATACGGCGTGGCGGTGGGCAGCACGGCGTAGTAGTGGGTCGTTTCCACGTTGAACATCGTGGCGATGACCGGCTCGAAGACGCGCCACTGGTCGAGGCGCAGGCAGTCGACGACGATGAGCACCACACCGCCCTCGCGGCGGACCACCGGCAGCACGAACTCGCCCACCACGTCGATCGACAGCGGCGGGCGCTCACCCTCGAGGTCCTGCAGCCACCGCGGATAGGACTCGGCGATGAAGGCCGCGAACTCGCGGTGCATGTCGGGATACAGGCCGTGCAGCGATTCGTGCAGGCCCAGCTCCCCGGCCTCCGCGAGCTCGAGGTCCCATCGGACCAGCTCGTCGTAGCGCTCGATCCAGCCGCGCCAGCTCAGCACCCGGCCGCGCTCCAGCTCCAGCGCCCGGAAGCGGTCGACGAAGGCGCGCGCCACGGCCTGCTTCCGGATGCGGGGCCCCTCCAGCAGCCGGGTGACGACCGACAGCACCTGGCGCGGGTTGACCGGCTTCACCAGGTAGTCGCTGACCTCCGCACCTAACGCCTCGCGCAGGATGGCGTCGTCCTCGCTCTTGGTGACCATCACGACCGGGAGGTTGGGCGCGATCTCGCGCAACTCCCGGTAGGCCTCCAGGCCGCGCTTGCCCGGCATCTGCTCGTCGAGCAGCAGCAGGTCGTAGCTGCCGCGCCGGAGCATCTCCACGGCGTCGTCGGCGTTGGTGGCGACCGCCACCTCGTACCCCTTGTCGGCGAGGAACAACCGGTGCGGCTCCAGGAGCTCCGCTTCGTCGTCGACCCACAGGACGGTACGCGGCGGGTGGCCGACCTTGGCGGGGAGCGGCATGAGATCGAATGTAGTCCTCGCGGATGCGTTTGCCGAGTGGCCGGCGCGCCCTAGATTCCGGTCGTGCCGACACATCCGCCGTACGCGCTCGCGCCCACCGAGTTCCGCTTCCACGCACTCGCTGCCCTCGCCGGGCGCTCGGCGCTGGGCGGCGCCCGCGAGCTGGTGCTGGCGAGCCTCCTCGCCGCGCGCCTCGCGGACGGCATGGTGGGCGACAGCCCGCTCCCCGCACCGCTGCGTCGCGCGCGCGCCGCCGCGGCACGAAGCTGGTTGAGCGCCCTCACCCTGCCCGGCAACGCCCGCGCCGTGGTGGCGCGGGTGTTCGAGGCCAGTGCCGGCGATTCCCGCCGGGCGCTCCGCGAGGCCTGGGAGGGTGTCGCCACGCTGGTGGGCCCCGTCCTCGACGTCGCGTCCCGCACCGCGGCGCGCCGGCTCACCACCTCGATCGGCGCCGACGGGTCATGAGCGACCCGCACGCCACGCCGCCGGACGACGAGCCCCGGGCCATCGCCGAGACCACCCGGCCGATGCCGGAGCTGGCGACGCTGGTCCGTCGGGCCATGGACGGGGACTCCGCAGGGCCGCCGCTCACCACGGGCTTCCCCAGCCTGGATGCGTTGTTAGGCGGCGGCCTCCGCCGCGGGGACCTTGTCGTCCTCGCCGGGGACGTCGGCGTCGGGAAGTCGGCGCTCGCACTCGGCGTCGCCCTCCGCGCCGCCGCGGCCGGACACGCCGTCGCCTTCCTCACCGGGGAGATGACGGCGGAGCGTGTGGTCGAGCGGGCGCTGGCGATGCAGGGGCGCACCCGGATCGATGACCTGCGCCGCGGCGTGCTCGACGACACCGCCCACGAGGGCGTCGCCGCGGCGGCGCTGGCGCTGCGCACGCGCGCCCCGGTCATCGAGCGCCTTCAGGGCACCGGTGTGGCCGGGGTCTCGGATCTCCTCGTGCAGCACCTCGGCATCGACCTCGTCGTCGTCGACCCGGTGCAGTTCCTCGCGAGCGGAGAGCAGCCCCTCGACGAAGCACTGGCCCGGCTGGCGCGCGAGCTGAAGGAACTGGCCATGCGCCGCTCGGCGGCGGTGCTCGCCGTCTCGCACCTCGCCGCCGCGCCACGCCAGCGTGCCGATCCGCGGCCACGGCTCGAGGACCTCGGCGGCCTTGGCGCCCTGCGCCAGCAGGCCGACGTCGTCCTCGGGCTCTATCGCGAGGAGCTGTACGATTCCGCACCGGGCATCGACGGCGCGTCGGAACTTCATGTCCTGAAGAATCGCGGTGGAGCAAACGGGTTCGTCGACCTGTACTTCTACAAGCGATGGATGCGATTCGAGGACATGCTGGAACCGAACCGGTAGCGCGGCCGGTGCGCCCGCGCGGCCCTGCGGCCGGGGGCGCCCTGCGGGCACGTGGCGCGCGGCGGTCATTGCTGGCGCTGCTGGCGCTGCTGGCTGTCGCCTGCACGAGGCCGGCTCCGCCGCCGCCACCCCCCGCGCCATCGCCCCTGCCGGCGCCGACGCCGGCGCCCGTCCCGGTACCGGCACTTCCCGCGGAGGGCATGCTGCCCACCAGCGACGGCGCGTCGTTGTGGTACCGCGTCACTGGCGCCGGGCCGGACACGGTCCTGGTGCCGTTAGGCGCGTACCTGGAGCGGGCCCTCGCCCCGCTGGGGGCGTCGCACGTCATGGTGTTCTACGATCCCCGCGGCCGGGGACGGTCGGCGTCGCTGGCCGACACCAGCGCCCTCACCTTCGGCGACGGCCTCCGGGACCTGGCGACCGTGCAGGAGGCGTTCGGCGTGCACCGGGCGGCCGTCATCGGCTTCTCGGCCCAGGCGGCCACCGCCGTCAGCTACGCGGCCGCGCACCCGGACCGGGTCTCCCGGCTCGTCCTGCTGAGTCCCATCGAGCCCAACGACAGCCTCGCCCGCGCCTGGGACCCGCCGGAGCGCCGGACCCGCATCGACACCACCATGGCGCGCACCCTCCTCAAGCTGCGCGCCGCGGGGCGCGACACGTCCGACGCCGCCGAGTACTGCCGCACCTACTGGATGGTCAACGCCCCGCTCTTCGTGGGCGACCCGTCGCGCACCGGCGTGGTGGACGCCGCCTGGTGCGCCGAGCCGAACGAGACGCCGCGGTCGCTGGGGGCCCACCAGCTCCGCCTGATGGAATCGTTAGGCCCGGGGCGGGACTTCGCCCCGGTCGCACGCCGCGTTGGCGTGCCGGTGCTGGTGGTGCAGGGCGGGCACGACCTCATCGTCAACCCCGCCGGCGCCGCGGCCTGGGCGCGCCTGCTCCCCGACGGGCGCCTCCTCATGTTCGCCGACGCCGGCGACTTCCTCTTCCTCGAGGAACCGGACCTCGTCCGGGACGCGATCGGACGGTTCCTCGGCGGGGTCTGGCCCGACCGTGCCGTGCGCGAGCCGTAACCGGGCGCCGGCCACCCCGCCCGTGCCGACAGGGCACGTCGTATATTTCGCTGCCGCCGCGATCGCCAGGCCGATCCCTGCCCTCGGCTCCTCCCGCGCTCCTTCCCACGCCCGTTCCCATGGCCGGTCACAGCAAGTGGAAGCAGATCAAGCACTACAAGGCCGCCACCGATGCCAAGCGCGGCGCCCTGTTCACCAAGCTGATCCGCGAAATCACCGTGGCCGCACGGCAGGGAGGCGGTGACCCCGACGGCAATCCGCGCCTCCGCACGGCCATCGACGCCGCCAAGGCCGCCTCGATGCCCAAGGAGAACATCGAGCGCGCCGTCAAGAAGGGCACCGGGGAGCTCGAGGGCGTCGACTACACCGAGGCCACCTACGAGGCGTTCGGCCCGGGCGGCGTCGCGCTGCTGATCCACGCGCTCACCGACAACGCCACCCGCACCGTGGCCGAGGTGCGTCACAAGCTCTCTCGCGGCAACGGGAACATGGGCAGCGCCAATTCGGTCGCCTGGATGTTCGAGCGCAAGGGACAGCTCTACCTCGACGCCAACAGCTACGACGAGGACGACACCCTCGAGGCCGCCCTCGAAGCCGGGGCCACCGACTTCGTGCGCGAGGACGACCAGTTCGTCGTGTCTACGGACGTGGCCACGTTCCACGTCGTGAAGGGAGCGCTCGAGGCGCGCGGCATCACCGCCACCGACGCTGATATCTCGTGGATCCCGAAGCAGACGGTGCGCGTCGAAGGACCGGACGCCGAGGCCGTGCTGCGGCTCGTCGAGTCGCTCGACGAGCTCGAGGACGTGCAGAAGGTCGATGCCAACTTCGACATCGACGCGTCCGTGATGTCCGGCATCGAGGACGCGGGCTGAGCGCCCGGCGCGTCCCGCTTCCTCTTCTCCCGGCCAGCGCCCGTGCTCGTCCTCGGCATCGATCCCGGCACCGCCACCACGGGATATGGGGTCGTGGCCGATGACGCCCCGCGCGCCGGGAATGGCGCGGCCCCCGCGCGCGCGGGAACCCGTCGCGGTGCCCTGCACCTGCTGGAGTGCGGCGTCATCCGCACCCGCGCCGGGGCGTCGCTGGCGCTGCGACTGCACGACATCCACGCCGGGATCGGGGAGCTCATCGCGCGCCACCGCCCCGACGTCCTCGCCGTCGAGGATGTCTTCTATGCGCGCAACGTGCGCACCACGGTGACGCTCGGCCACGCGCGCGGCGTCATCCTGCTCGCCGGCGCCGAGGCCGGGCTCGAGATCCGCGAGTTCGCGCCCGCCGAGATCAAGAAGTCCGTCGTCGGCGTCGGCGCGGCCTCCAAGGAGCAGGTGCAGTTCATGCTCACGCGCCTCCTGCGCCTGCGCAGCGCACCGCATCCCGCCGACGCCGCCGATGGCGTGGCCGCGGCCGTGGCGTGCCTGCTGACATCGCACCTGCAGTCGCTGGTGCCGCCGGCGCCCGTCGCGGGCCGTGACGGCGTTGCGCGACCGCGGCGGGATGCGCGATGATCTCGCGCGTGAGCGGCGAACTCGTCGCCCGCGACGTGAACCGCGTGGAGGTCGCGACGCCGGGTGGGGTCACCTACGAGCTCGAGATCCCGCTCGCCACCTTCGAGGTGCTGCCGAAGCTCGGCGAGATGGTGGTGCTTCATACCCACCTCGTGGTACGCGACGACGAATGGCTGCTCTACGGGTTCGCGTCGCTGCTCGAGCGGCGCGTCTTCCGGCGCCTGCTCGACGCCACCGGCGTCGGGCCATCGCTCGCGCTCAGCATGCTGTCGCGCTTCTCCGCCGACAGGCTGGTGCGCGCCATCCGCGAGCGCGACGTGACGACGCTGCAGTCCGTGCCGCGCGTGGGACGCAAGAAGGCCCAGCAACTGGTGCTCGACCTGGCCGACAAGCTCGACGACCTGGTTGGCGAGGAGCCGGGGGCGACGCGTCCCGACGGCGCCACCGCCGACAACGCCATCCGCGCACTGGTGGCGCTGGGCTACGCAACGCAGGAAGCCGAGCGGGCTGTCGGCGCCGCGCTGGAGGGCGATGGAGACCGCGAGAGCGTTCCCGGTCTGATCCGGGCCGCGCTCGCGGTGCTCTCGCGCCATTGAGTCGCTCGATTCCCTGCCCCTGCGCCGCCCCGCCGTCGCCACCTCTTTCCGCTCCCTTCCGATGACATCCCGCCGCACTGCGACCTTCACCGAGTCCGTCATCCGCGAGATGACCCGCGTCGCACAGCAGTACGGGGCGATCAACCTCGCGCAGGGATTCCCGGATTTCCCGATGCCGGCGCCCATGAAGGACGCGGCCTGCGCGGCGATCCACGGCGACGTCAACCAGTACGCCATCACCTGGGGAGCGCCGGCACTGCGGCTGGCGATCGCCGAGAAGTACCGGCGCTGGTACGACTTTCCCGTCGACGCGGACCGGGAGATCACCGTCACCTGCGGGGCGACCGAGGCCATGGCGTCGGTCTTCCTGGCGCTCGTCGATCCCGGCGACGAGGTGATCGTCTTCGAACCGTTCTACGAGAACTACGGACCCGATGCCATTCTCGCCGGCGCGTCGCCGGTCTTCGTACCGCTGGAGCCGCCGGACTGGCGCTTCGATCCCGACCGCCTGCGCGCCGCATTCACCACCCGCACGCGCGCCATCGTGGTGAACACGCCGCACAACCCGACCGGACGCGTCCTTACCCGCGAGGAGCTCGACCTCATCGCCGAGCTGTGCCTGGCCAACGACGTCTGGGCGATCACCGACGAGATCTACGAGCACATCCGGTATGCGGGAAACCACCACCTGCTGGCCTCGTGGCCCGGCATGCGCGAGCGCACCGTCACCATTTCGGGTCTCTCGAAGACGTTCAGCTGCACCGGATGGCGCCTTGGCTACACGGTGGCGCCCCCGGCGGAGACGGTCGCCATCCGGAAGGTCCACGACTTCCTGACGGTCGGTGCGCCGGCGCCGCTGCAGGAGGCGGGGGCGGTGGGCCTCGCCTTCGGCGCCGAGTACTACAATGACCTGGCGCTGGGCTATCGCGAGCGGCGCGAGGTGCTCTGCGACGCACTCGCCGCGGCCGGATTCCGGTTCACGGTCCCCGAAGGGGCCTACTACGTGCTGGCCGACTTCGCGGCGCTGAGCGACACCGACGACAGGACGTTCGCCCACTGGCTGGCGCGCGAGGGCGGCATCGCGACGGTGCCCGGGTCGTCGTTTCACGCCACGCCGGGCCTTGGGCGCCGCCACGTGCGCTTCGCCTTCTGCAAGCGTCGCACGACGCTCGAGGCGGCCGGAGCGCGGCTGCGCGCGCTGCCGGCGCGCGCCTGACGAGGACTCAGGACGCGGCGCGACGGCGTGCCGCGAGGCGCTCGCCGAACCGCGGGTTCACGGCGGGCTCCCAGGGACGCTCGAACACCGTCGTCGCGAACGTCGTGGCGTCCATCGACGGCGCGAACAGGAAGCCCTGGCCCAGCGTGCACCCCAGCGCGCGCAGCCCCTCGTGCTGGGTGTCGTGTTCGATGCCCTCGGCGACGGTCTCGATCCGCAGCGTCCGGCCAAGCGCGATGATGGCGCGCGCGAGCACAGGATCCTCGTCCTCGTTCCCCACCGCCTCGACGAACGTCCTGTCGATCTTCAGCACGTCGATGGGGAAGCGCTGCAGGTATCCAAGCGACGAGTAGCCGGTGCCGAAGTCATCGATGGCCAGGTTGAGGCCGAGCGACTTCAAGGTGCGCAATTTCTCCAGCGTGGCATCCGATTCCTGCATCAGGACGCTCTCGGTGATCTCGAGCGTGAGCGCCCACGGCTCCAGCCCCGAGTCGCGCAGCGCATCGCGCACGTCGTCCACCAGCGACGCCTCCTGGAAGTGGCGTCCGGAGAGGTTGACACTCATCTGCAGGGAACGCCGCCCGCTGTACCGCGCCCGCCAGTCGCGCGCGCGCTCGCAGGCCTCGCGGAGCACCGCCCGGCCGATGGGAACGATCAGCCCCGTCTCCTCCGCGAGGTAGACGAAGCGGCTGGGCGGGATCACGCCGCGTTTCTCGTGGTGCCAGCGCACCAGCGCCTCGGCGCCGTACACCTCGCCGGTCACGAGGTTGACGATCGGCTGGTACTCCACCCGGAAATCCTGGCTTCCGACGGCGATGCGCAGGTCCGCCTCGAGCTCCAGGCGCTCCATCACCTGGGCGTGCATCTCGCTCGCGTAGATCGCGTAGTGCCCCTTGCGCCGGCTCTTGGCGAAGTACATCGCGAGGTCTGCGTTGCGCACCACGTCGTCGGGACTCTCTCCCTCGCGCAGCGTCGCGATGCCGATGCTGACGCCGATGAAGACCTCGCGCCCGCTCACCCGGAACGGCGCCCGCAGCGCGCCGATGATCCGGTCGGTCACCGCGATGACGTCGGTCATCGCCTCGACGTCCTCGAGCAGGACCGCGAACTCGTCGCCGCCCAGGCGCGCGATCGTGTCGCCCGGCCGCACGCACGTCGTCAGGCGCGCGGCCGCCGCCACCAGCAGCTCGTCGCCCACCGCGTGGCCCAGCGAGTCGTTGACCTTCTTGAAGTCGTCAAGGTCGAGGAACAGCACCGCCGAGGGGTAGCCGCTCCGCGGCGCCCGGGCCACGGCATGCGACACGCGGTTCAGGAAGAGCGAGCGGTTCGCCAGCCGCGTCAGCTCATCGTGGAAGGCCTGGTGCGTGAGGCGCGCCTGCAGCGTGCGGCGCTCGGAGATGTCACGGGTGTTGACGACGATGCCGCCGACCTGCGGCTCGCCGAGGAGGTTCGTGCCGGTGTTCTCCGTCCAGACCATGCTGCCATCGGGGCGCGACAGCCGCCACTCCTCCACCTCCGGCGGCCCGCCCGCCTGCTGTACCGTGAGGAAGAAGCGCTGGGCGGTGGCGACGTCGTCCAGGTGCACCAGGTCGAGCAGCGACCGGCCCACAAGGTGCTGGACGGGGATGCCGAGCACCTGCTGCGCCGACGGGCTCGCATAACGAATCGAGGCGTCGGGGTCGGCGATCAGGATGACGTCCGAGGAGTTCTGCACCAGGGAGCGGAACCGCGCCTCGCTCGCCGCCAGCGACACCACGTCGTCGCGCACCGCCGCGATGCGCCGCACAAGCACCAGCAGCACCATCGCCACCGCGATGAAGGCGCTCGCACTCAGCAGGTTCGGGGATCGCGTCTGCAGCAGGAAGATGATGCACGCGACACCGACCACGATCGACGCCCCCGATCCCTCCGGCAGGCGCGCGACGATGCCCCGCCCGCCGGGGGGCGTCGACTCCCCGTCGTGCACCTGTGGTGGTCTCCATCGCGGGCTCCCGCGTGGAGCGCGCTGGGACGATGATGTCTCCGGTGTCGTGCGATCCAAGCGACGAGTCGGTGGCGATGGACGACGGTGGAGTGATGTCGACGGCACGAAGCCCGGAACGCCGATGGGCGACTGCGGCGACCGGGTTCGAGACGCGCTCCGTAGCGCGGCCTGCTCCGAACGACGCCTATCGCCTGCAGCGGTCACAACTTTCCCGCTCACATTCGGCGTCTGTTCGGGATATATTTCGGCGCCTCCCTTCCGGGCTTCCCACCGACATGACGCCGAGCGAGATCACCACGCCTGACGAACTCCCCGACGAGGGGACGGTGGAGCTGTCGCTCCGACCGCGACGGCTGGCCGAGTTCATCGGGCAGGACAGGGTCAAGGAGAGCCTGCAGATCGCCATCGAGGCGGCACGCAGCCGGCGCGAGCCGCTCGACCACACCCTCTTCGTCGGGCCGCCGGGCCTCGGCAAGACCACGCTCGCCGACCTCATCGCGCGCGAGCTGGGTGCCAACATCCGTACCACGTCGGGCCCCGCGCTCGAGAAGCCGGCGGACCTCGTCGGCACGCTCACCAACCTGCGCGAGGGGGACATCCTGTTCATCGACGAGATCCACCGGCTGCGGCCGGTGATCGAGGAATTCCTCTATCCGGCCATGGAGGACTTCCGCATCGACATCCGCCTCTCCGACGGGCCGCGCGCCCAGACGATCACGATGCCGGTGGAACGCTTCACGCTCATCGGCGCCACCACGCGGCTCGGCATGCTCACGCCGCCGATGCGCGCGCGCTTCGGCATCCTGCAGCGGCTCAACTACTACCCGACGTCCGACCTCGAGCAGATCGTTCGCCGCACCGCCGAGGTGCTCAAGGTCGAGGTGGAGGCCGAGGGGTGTTCCGAGATCGCGCGCCGCTCGCGCGGCACGCCGCGCATCGCCAACCGGCTGCTGCGGCGCGTGCGCGACTACGCCCAGGTGCGCGCCGGCGGGCGGGTCACCCGGGACGTCGCCAACAAGGCGCTCCAGCTCCTCGACGTCGACCACTTCGGCCTCGATGACATGGACGCGCGCATCCTGCGCGCGATCATCGAGAAGTTCGAGGGAGGCCCGGTGGGAATCGCGGCGATGGCAGCGGCGGTGGCCGAGGACGCGGAGACGATCGAGGAGGTCTACGAACCCTTCCTCGTGCAGAACGGCTTCCTGCTGCGCACGCCGCGCGGTCGGGTCGCCACGCCGGTTGCCTACCGGCACTTCGGCTACGCGCCGCCGGAAACCGGCGTCCAGGAGACGCTGTTTGACGGCTGAGGATCGCGCGGCGGCTGCCTCGCCCGTGCCCCGGGGTCAACGCACCGCCGACTACGACTACACGCTCCCGCCGGACCGGATCGCACGCGAGCCCGGCGAGCGGCGTGATCAGAGCCGGCTGCTCGTCGTCGACCGGGCGTCCGGCACGCTGTCGCACGGCACGTTCGCGGACCTGGGCACGCTGGTTCCGCCCGGCGACGCACTGGTCCTCAACACCACCCGCGTGTGGCGGGCCCGCCTCCTCGGCACGCGCGACTCGGGCGCGCCAGCCGAGGTGCTCCTGCTGCGTCAGGTGGGAGCCGAGGCCTTCGAGGCGCTGGTGCACCCCGGCGGAAAGCTCAAGCCCGGGCGCGTGGTCCACGTCGCCGACGGCTTCGACGTCGTCGTGACGCGCACCACCGAACGGCGCACCCGCATCGTGCAGCTGCGCACCTCGCTCCCGGTCCACGACGCCATCGAGCGCCACGGCCACGTTCCACTGCCGCCGTACATCGCGCGCCCCGACACCGGGATGGACAGCGTGCGCTACCAGACGGTCTACGCGCGTGAGCCGGGGTCGGCGGCCGCGCCGACCGCCGGCCTCCACTTCACCGCCGAACTGCTCACCCTGCTCGCCGGCCGGGGCGTGCGCCGCGTCGACGTCCTGCTCCACGTCGGCGCCGGGACGTTCAAGCCCGTCGAGGTCGACGACCCGGCGCAGCACGTGATGCACGAAGAGTGGTTCGCCGTCTCCAACGCCGCCGCCGCCGCACTCAACGACGTGCGGGCGGGCGGCGGGCACATCTGGGCCGTCGGCACCACCTGCGCGCGGACGCTGGAGAGCGCCGTCCTCGCCGACGGGCGCTTCGTTGCGCGGGAGGGCGACACCCGGCTGTTCATCAGGCCGCCGTACGACTGGCGCGCCGTGGACAGGCTGGTGACGAATTTCCATCTTCCGCGCTCGACGCTGCTGATGCTCGTCGCTGCGTTCGCCGGGTACCAGCGCACCATGGACGCC
This sequence comes from uncultured Gemmatimonadaceae bacterium, assembly GCA_963761075.1. GTDB lineage: Bacteria > Gemmatimonadota > Gemmatimonadetes > Gemmatimonadales > Gemmatimonadaceae > CAVXFN01. Next base: position 1,438,237 of record CAVXFN010000004.1, on the reverse strand, counting down.
TATGTCGTCGCCATCGACGCCGGCTATCGCTTCTATTCCTATGGCGATGCCATGGTCATCCTCTGAGCCTCGCGGTGACGACGCCCACCCGTCCGACGGCCGCATGACCTGCCCGCCTGCGTTCTCGTTCGACGTCGACGCGCGCCAGGGCGCGGCGCGTGCCGGCACGTTTCACACGCCGCACGGCGCGGTCGAGACACCGGCGTTCATGCCTGTCGGCACGCTCGCCACCGTCAAGGCGCTCGACCCCGACGACCTGCACGCCGCCGGCGTGCAGATGGTGCTCGCCAACACCTATCACCTGCACCTGCGCCCGGGCGATGACGTCATCCGCGACCTGGGCGGGTTGCACCGCTTCATGGCGTGGAACGGGCCGATGCTCACCGACTCGGGGGGCTTCCAGGTCTTCTCGCTCGAGGGGCTGCGCGAGGTGGACGAGGACGGCGTCTCCTTCCGGAGCCACGTCGACGGGTCGCGCCGCCGCTTCACGCCCGAACTCGTCGTGCGCATCCAGCGCAACCTCGGCGCCGACGTGATGATGCAGTTCGACCACGTCATCCCCGGGCGGTCGGACCAGGGGGCGTCGCGCGACGCCAGTGAGCGAAGCCTGCGCTGGCTGGAGCGCTGTCGAATGGAATTCGAGCGGACCCGCCCCGGCGAGGCGGATGCCGCCGCCGATCCACAGGCCCTTTTCCCCATCGTGCAGGGAGGCACCCACGTCGCATTGCGCCGCGACGCGGCCCGCGCCATCGCCGCCATGGGCGACTGGCACGGGGTGGCAGTGGGGGGGCTCTCGGTCGGGGAGGCGAAGGCCGACATGCTCGCGGTGCTGGAGCGCCTGGAGGGTGAGCTGCCGTCGGACCGGCCGCGCTACCTGATGGGGGTCGGGTTTCCGGAGGACCTCGTCGAGGGGGTGCGGCGCGGCATCGACCTGTTCGACTGCGTCGCCCCCACCCGCATGGGACGCAACGGCACCGCCTTCACCAGCGAGGGACGCGTCAACGTGAAGCGCGCCGACCTCCGCACCGACCCGCGCCCCCTCGACGCCTCGTGCGAGTGCCAGGTGTGCCGCCGATTCTCGCGCGCCTACCTGCGCCACCTGTACGTCAGCGACGAGATTCTCGGGCTGCGCCTGCTCTCCCTTCACAATGTACATTTCCTCGTGGCGCTGATGCGCCGCGCGCGCGCCGCCCTCCGCGACGGCACGTTCGACCGATGGGCGCCCGAGTGGCTCGCGCGCCTCGACTCGCGACCGGTACCCTCATCATGACCCTGTTCCTCTTCCCCGCACTGCTCGCCCTGCAGGCCCCCACCGGCACCACGTCCGGCATGGGCCTGATCGTGATGTGGGGGGCGATCCTGGCCATCTTCTACTTCCTGATGATCCGCCCGCAGTCGAAGCAGCGGAAACAGCACGAGGAGCGCCTGCGCAACCTCCGCAAGGGCGACAGCGTGGTGACATCGGGCGGCATCGTCGGGGAGGTCATCCACATGAAGGAATCGGCGAAGGACGGCGCCCCGCAGAAGGGCCTGGAGGACCACATCACGATCAAGTCCGGCGACACCCGCCTCATCGTCGAGCGCGGACGCATCGCCAGGATCAGCGGCAGCAGCAGCTCGACGAGCCCGGACGCGTGAGCCTCCTCGACATCCACGTGCTCGGCTCCGGCGTGCTGCGCGCCGAGACGACCCCGGTGACGGCGAGCAGCGACGAGCTCCAGCGGCTCATCGACGACATGTTCGCCACGATGTACGCGGCGCAGGGCATTGGCCTGGCCGCCCCGCAGGTGGGACGGATGGAGCGCCTCGCGGTGGTCGACGTCGACAAGAACCCCATCGTGCTGATCAATCCCGAGGTGATTGTCGAGGAAGGGACCGATCGCGCCGAGGAAGGGTGCCTGTCGATCCCCGACATCTACGGCGACGTGACCCGCGCGCGGCGCGCGGTGGTGCGCGCGCTCGGACGCGACATGCAGCCGTTCGACGTCGATGCCGCCGACCTCTTCGCGCGCGCGATGCTGCACGAGATCGACCACCTGCACGGAAAGCTGTTCATCGACTACCTGAGCTTCCTCAAGCGGCGGGCGGCGCTCTCCAAGTGGGAGGAACTGAAGCCGAAGTACCCGGGGTTGATCCGCACGCTCGAGGCCGGGGAGTCCGGCGGCACCCGGGCCGGCGGGACGCGGGAGGACGAGGTACTGTGACATGCGCGTCCTGTTCTGGGGAACGCCCGAGTTCGCGACGCCCCCGCTGAGGGCGCTGCTCGGCGAGGGGTTCGAGGTCGTCGGCGTCGTCACCCAGCCCGACCGGCCGCACGGCCGTCATCGCAGCACCACCGTGCCGCCGCCGGTCAAGCAGGTCGCGCTGGAGGAGGAGATTCCGGTGCTGCAGCCGGAGCGCCCCCGCGGCGAGGCGTTCCTCGCCGAGGTGCGCGCGCTGTCCCCGGATGTCTCCGTGGTGGTGGCGTACGGGCACATCATTCCGGCCGAGGCCATCACGCTGCCGCCGCTCGGCACGCTCAACATCCACGGATCGCTCCTGCCGCGGTGGCGCGGTGCCGCGCCCATCCAGGCGGCGATCCTGGCCGGCGACGAGGAGACCGGCGTCTCGATCATGCGCATGGTGCCGCGCCTGGACGCGGGCCCGGTGCTGCTGCGCGCCCCGACGCCGGTGCTCGACGACGAGACCGCGGGCGAGCTGGGCCTGCGCCTCTCCGAGCTGGGCGCGCTCGCGATCGTGGAGGCGCTGTCGCTCGTCTCGTTAGGTGGCGCCGACGGCGAGCCGCAGGACGAGGCGCTGGTGACGTGGGCGCCCAAGGTCGGGCGCGCGGACGCGCGGCTCGACTGGGGGCGGAGCGGCGTGGCCGTGGCGCGCGCCATCCGGGCCTACGACCCGGCCCCGGGGGCGTTCAGCACGCTGCGCGACGCCGAGGTGAAGCTCTTCGGCGCGCGGCCGGCGCTGGACACGCGCGGTGACCCCGGAACGGTGCTCGATGTCGACGAGAGTGGGATGCTCGTGGCCTGCGGCACCGGGGGCGTCCGCATCGCGTATGCGCAGCCCGCCGGCAAGCGCCGGCTCGCGACGCTGGACTGGGCGCAGGGCCGCGGCGTTGCCCCCGGCGACCGGCTCGGCGAATAACTCCCCGCCCCGCTTCGTGCTATTTTTCGTTCCATGATGCCGGATGCTGGTCACGGCGCGGCCGGTGCCACCCTCGCCCACGGCGGCGTGACGGAGGCCCGCGTCGCCGCGGCGCTGATCCTGGCCGACGTGCGCGGCGGGGAGCTGCTCGACGTGGCGTTCGATCGCCGGGTGGCGTTGCTCGACGCCCGGGACCGCCGCTGGATCCAGGAGGCGGTCTACGGCCTCCTGCGCCGGCGCGCGCTCATCGACGCCCTCCTGGCCCCGCGCGTGCGCGGCGGCCTCGCCCGCCTTGATGCCGACCTCATCGACATCCTGCGACTGGGGGTCTACCAGCTGCGGTACATGCGCAGCGTACCTCCATACGCCGCCATCGCCCAGAGCGTCGAACTCGCCAAGACGCGCCACGGCATGGGCGCGAGCAAGCTCGTGAACGCGGTGCTGCGACGACTCGACAGGGAAGGCGTGTCGACCGAGCCGGAAGCCGCCGCCGGCGGCGACGACCCCATCGAGTCGCTGGCCCTGCGACACTCGCATCCGCGCTGGCTGGTGGCCCGCTGGATCGAGCACTTCGGGCTGGCCGGTGCGGAACAGCTGCTCGAGACGAACAACCATGAGGCACCCATCGTGGTGCGCCCGTTCGGGGTGGTGCGCGAACAGCTGGAGGCCGCGCTCGAGCGCGGCGGCGTGCCGGTGGAGGAGGAACCGTTGGTCCGCGACAGCATCCGCCTCGGCGGCCCGGCGGTGCTCGCCGACCTCGGCGCGTATCGGCAGGGCCTCTTCTTCGTGCAGGATCCGGCCGCCACGCTCGTCACGCAGTTCGCCGCGCCGCCAGCCGGCGACACGGTGGTGGACCTCTGTGCTGCCCCCGGTGGCAAGGCGCTGGAGCTGTCGCGCAATGCCCCGCTCGTCGTCGCCACCGATCGCTCGTTCAGCCGGCTCGCGCGCACCCGCGCCAACCTCGAGCGGCTCGAGGCGCACAACGTGGCGCTCGTCGCGATGGATGCGCGGGAGCCGGCGTTCCGCGGCGCGGCAGTGGTGCTGCTGGACGCGCCGTGCACCGGCACCGGCACCTTTCGCCGGCATCCGGACGCGCGCTGGCGGTTGAAGGTGTCGGACGTGGCGGTGATGGCAAGCCTGCAGCGAACCCTGCTGCACGCGGCGGCCGCCCTGGTGACCCCGGGCGGGCTGCTGGTCTACAGCACCTGTTCGCTCGAGCCCGAGGAGAACGATGCGCAGGTCGACGCCTTCCTCGCGTCGCACCCGGGGTGGCGGCTGGAAGCGCCGCCCGAGGGAGCCGTCCCGGCCGCCGTCCTCGACGCCGGCCGACTGCGCGTGCTGCCGCACGTGCACGGCGTCGATGGCGCGTTCGCCGCCCGGTTGCGGAGGGATCCCGGGTGATCCGGTTGCGCCGGTTCGTGGCGAGCGGGTGGGCCCGGCGGATCATGGAGCACCTGGCGGTCGCCCTCGCGGGGATCCTCCTGGCCTGGGCGCTGGTGGCGTACGTGATGTTTCCCGACACCGGGGCCGAGGACGCCGTGACCGTGCCGGCGGTGCTCGGGCTTCCCTTCGACGACGCCAAGCGGAAGCTCGACTCGCTCGGGCTGGAGGCGTCGTTAGGCGAGTCGCGGCCCAGCACCTCGGCACCCAGGTCGACCGTGGTGGCGCAGTCCCCGCTGGCCGGGGAGCAGACGGCACGCGGCCTGCGCGTGATCCTCGACGTCAGCGCCGGGCAGCGCCGGGCGACAATCCCGCGGGTCACCGGCCTGTCGCGCGAGGCGGCCGCCGCGGCGCTGCGCGCGGCGGGACTCGACGTCGGCCAGGTCAGCGAGCGCACCAGCCAGGACGCCCGCGGCACCGTGCTCGGATCGCAACCCGGCGCCGGACAGGTCGTCGCCGAAGGCACCGCGGTCGACCTGGTGACGAGCTCGGGTCCGGCGGAGCTCTCCGTGCCTGACGTCGTCGGGCGGGAGCTGGCGCAGGTCCGTGCCATCATCGAGCAGCTCGGCCTGGCCGTCGGCGTGACGAGCTACGACTCCGCCAGCGCGTCCGCCGCCGGCGTGATCCTGTCGCAGAGCCCGGCGCCCGGCACGCTGGTGGTGCCCGGCGCCGCCATCACCCTTCGCATCGCGGGACGCCCGTGAGCGTCCGCATCGTGCCGTCCATCCTCAGCGCCGACTTCGGCCACCTCGCCGACGAGGTCGCGCGCGTCGAGGCCGGCGGCGCCGACTGGATCCACATCGACGTCATGGACGGGCGGTTCGTGCCGAACCTCACGTTCGGCGCGCAGATCATCGCCGCCGTGCGGCGGGCGACGGAACTCCCGCTCGACGTCCACCTGATGGTGGTCGAGCCCGGGAAGTACTTCGATGCCTTTGCCGGCGCCGGCGCCAGCGGCCTCACGATCCACCAGGAGGCGACGCCGCACCTGCAACGCCAGCTGCAGCACATCCGGGAGCACCGGTGTCGCGCCGGCGTCGCCATCAACCCGGCCACGCCGGTCGAGTCGCTCGTCGACGTCGTCGACGACCTCGACCTGCTCCTGGTGATGTCGGTCAACCCCGGCTTCGGGGCGCAGCGCTTCATCCCGCGCGCGCTCGACAAGATCCGCCGGGCGCGCGCCCTGCTCGACGCGTCGCGCAGCCCGGCGGCCCTGGAGGTCGACGGCGGCATCGCACGCGAGACGATCGCGCGCTGCTGGCGCGCCGGCGCCGACACCTTCGTGGCCGGACACGCCGTCTTTTCCGCGCAGGACCCCGCCGCCGAGGTGACGGCCCTGCGCGCCCTTTGCGCGGAGCGCGTATGACGACCGCACGTCAATGGATCCTCGCCGGCGGCATCTTCGCCGTGATCGCCGGGGTCACGATTACGCTGATGAGCAGTCCCGGCACCCGGGTCATGCCGGTGACCGCCGGCGCACCGGCGCCCGACTTCCACGCCCGGACGCTGGACACCCGCTCGGTGGTCAAGGGGATCGCCGACTATCGCGGCGACGTGCTGCTGCTGAACCTGTGGGCCACCTGGTGCGGCCCCTGCCAGGTCGAGATGCCGAGCATCGAGGCGCTGTACCGCGACTACGGCCCGCGCGGGCTCCACGTCGTGGGCGTGGCGACCGATGATCCCGGCTTCGAGGACCGCGTCCGCGCGTTCGTGCGGGACCACGGCCTCACGTTCGAGGTGCTCAGCGACGGCACCGGCGCGATCGAGAGCGCCTACCAGGCACTCGGCATTCCGTCCACCTACCTCATCGGGCGTGACGGGATCATCCGGAAGCGCGTCGCCGGGGCGTCGGACTGGAACTCGCCCGCCAACCGCGCCCTGGTGGCCCAGCTGCTCGGCGTCCCGGAGGTCCCGCTCGCGGGCGCGGCCGTCCCGGCCGGGACTCGTTAGGCCGCGGTGGCCGTCGTCCTCGGCATCGAGACCTCCTGCGACGAGACGTCGGCGGCGGTCCTGGAGGGCGACGATGACGGCGCCGCCGTCCGCTCGCTGGTCATCCTCTCGCAGGACGTGCACCGCGTCTTCGGCGGCGTGGTCCCCGAGATCGCATCGCGGGCCCACCTCACGGCCATCGTGCCGGTGGTGGAGCGGGCCCTCGGCGACGCCGGAGTGCGCCTCGCCGACGTCGACGCCGTGGCGGTCACCAATGGCCCCGGCCTCGTCGGCGCCCTCCTCGTCGGCGTGAGCTTCGCCAAGGCGGCGGCGTTCGCGCACAACCGCCCGCTCATCGGCGTGCACCACATGGAAGGGCACCTCTTCGCGCAGTCGCTGGAGCACGCTGCGGCCGTCCCCCCGTTCACCGCCCTGCTCGTCTCCGGCGGGCACACGCTGCTCATCGACGCCGAGGCGTGGGGTGGCTACCGCCTCCTCGGCGCCACCCGCGACGACGCCGCGGGCGAGGCCTTCGACAAGGTCGCCAAGCTCCTCGGGCTCCCGTATCCCGGCGGACGACACGTCGAGCGACTCGCGCGCGACGGCGACCCGGCGCGCTTCCGGTTCACGCCGCCGATGCTGCACGGCGGACAGTCGCCGGGAGACGCCGACTACTTCGACGTGTCGTTCTCGGGGCTCAAGACGGCGGTCCTCCACGCGGTGCGTGCCTCGACCGACCTCGCGGCCGACGCCCCGCACATCGCCCGCGGCTTCCAGGACGCCCTCGTGGAGACGCTGGTGGCCAAGACGCTGCGCGCGGCGCGACAGTTCGGCCGGCAGCGCATCGTGATTGGCGGCGGCGTCGCCTGCAACGGCGCGCTCGTCGAGGCGATGCGCCGGCGATTCGCCGACCACGGCGGCGCCGTGTACGCGCCGAGCCCGCGCCTGGCCACCGACAACGCCGCGATGATCGCGCGCGCCGGGCTCTTCCACGCCCTCCGCGGCGAGCGCAGCGCGCTCGACCTCAACGCCTGGGCCACCCTGCCGCTGCCGGGGCTGGCGCACTGAGTTGCACACGGCCAGACTTGCGCGCGAGCCGGCGAGAGGCGCCGGCGCGCGCCACCCGCGCCGACGACCGGGGTACCAGACCGCCGCATGACGATCACCCACCATCCCCTCGAGTTCCAGCTCGGCCCGCTCTCGCTGACCGGGTTTGGCCTCGCCGTCTTTCTCGCATTCGTGCTGTCGCAGTACATCGCGCAGCGTGAGCTCGAGCGCCGCGGCCACACCAAGGACGCCGAGGCGATCCCGGACCTCATCATCGCGGCGATCGTCGGCACCCTGATCGGCGGAAAGTTGTACTACGCCGCAGTCATCACCCACAACTGGAACGACCTGCTGAGCCGCGCCGGATTCGTCTTCTGGGGCGGGTTCCTCGGCGCGGTGGCGGCAAACTGGCTGCTGATCCGGTACCGCAAGCTCTCGTTCCTGCGCTTCAGCGACGTCGCCGGCATCTGCATCGCCGCCGGCTACGCGGTGGGGCGCACCGGGTGCTGGGCAGTGGGTGACGACTATGGCCGCCCGTGGAACGGACCCTTCGCGGTGCTGTTCCCCAACGGCTCGCCGCCGTCGACCGCGGACAACATGGCGCGCATCTTCCACGTCGCCGTCCCGGCCGGCGTCTCCCCGGACACCGTGCTCTCCGTCTATCCGACGCAGCTCTTCGAGGTGGCGCTCGGCTTCGTGATGTTCGCCATCCTGTGGCGGCTTCGCGACCACCGGCATGCCGAGGGATGGCTGTTCGGCGCCTACTGCGTGCTGGCGGGCCTGGAGCGCTTCATCATCGAGTTCTTCCGGGCCAAGGACGACCGCCTGGTGGGGATGCTCACCTACGCGCAGCTGATCGCGCTCGGGATTGCGGTGGTCGGGGTCATCTGGATGTACGCGCGCCGGACGCCTGGCCCGGGACGTCCCGGGATCTACGTCACCGCCGCCGCCGGGTAGTCAGCGGGGTCGATACACCCCGGAGTCCGCGCGCTCCGAGTCGGCCACCGCCTGCTCGACGGCGTCGAGCCGCTCCTCGAGCCGCTGGAGGTGCTCACGCAGCGGCGTCAGGTCGCCCGCCGTGGCCGACGGGATCACGCTGGGCGGCACGGTGGGGAGCGCGACGGCGCGACGCGGCCAGAACGTCTTGAGCAGTGCGAACACGAACAGCATCAGCAGGACGAACTGCGCCAGCAGCGTCTCCACGCTCGGGTAGATGCCCATCGCCTCAACGTGCGGCCAGCCGGGAAGCACGGTGATCGGCAGCACGTTGCCCTCCTGCAGTTCCCGGATGCCGCTCCCGAGGAAGACGAACGCCATGTAGTACAGCAGGATGCTGGTGACGCCGAAGAACGGACGCAGCGGGATGCGCGCGCCGTAGCGATGGAAGAGGGTGAAGATCACCGCCAGCGCGGCGCCGCCGACGGCGATGCCGGCGGCGATCGGCAGTGCGGCGCTGCTCCCGCCCTGGAAGAGGGCCTGGTAGAACAGGGCCGTCTCCGCGCCCTCGCGATACACCGCGAGGAACGCCACGAACGCGAGCGCCGAGCCGCCGCCCTGGTCGAGCGCCGCCGACACCTTCTCGCGGATGAACTGCTGCCAGCGCGCCGCCTCCACCTTGGAGATGAGCCAGTAGCTGACCATGAAGAGCACGCCCACCGCGATGAGCATCGTGACGCCCTCGATGATCTCGCGGCTGGCGGGAAGCGCACGCAGGACGGTCGCGAGCACCACCGCGGTGAGCGCGCTGGCGACGACAGCCGCCGCGACCCCGAGCCAGATCGCGCGCAGTCGCTCGCGGTGTCCCGTCCTGAGGAGGAACGCGACGACGGCGCCGATCACCAGGATGGCCTCGAAGCCCTCGCGCAGGATGATCAGCAGCGACTCGAAGAAGGCGCTCCACCCGCCACCGGGCGGGCGCGTCAGCGCCAGCACGTCGGGCATCCCTTCCTCGATGGCGTTGCGTGAGCGCTCGGCGGCGCGCACGTCGCCCGAACGCACCGCGCCCTTGAAGTCGGCAAAATGGCGCTCCATGGTGGAGACCAGCCCGGGGCTCCGCGCGCGCGCGGGCGTCTCCAGCGGCTCGAACGCCAGGTAGGCATCGGTCGCGCGGTCGCTCGCGTCGCTGCGGTTGCCGGAGCGCACGGCGACGAGCCCGGCGTCGAGCAAGGCGATCGACGCGCGCGCCACGCGCACCGGGTCGCTGCCCGCCGCGGCGTCCGCCGACAGCGTCGGGTCCCGGAGCGCCAGCACCCGCACCCAGGACACCAGGCGGGCGACGTCCGCGTCGGTCAGCTCCCGCGCCGGTGGCATCGCCGAGCCGTTCACGCCGTCGCGGATCGCCGCCGCCAGGGCGGAGTCACTGCGCTCGGCCTGCCACGCGAACGACGAGATCTCGACGGGGAGGCGCGACAGGGCGGCGGTGAGGGGACCGTTCGAGCCGCCCGTGGGCCCGTGGCAGACGGCACATCGCTGCATGTACAGGCCCTCGCCCTCGGCCGGGGCGCCCGGCGCGCGCAGCGAGTTCACGTAGGCGACCACGCTCCAGCGCTCGTCGGTGGACAGCGAGTCGGCGAACCCCGCCATCTGGGTGCCGGCCACCCCGACGCTCACGATGCGGAACATCAGGGCCGGGGTGACGCCGCGCATCGCGGCCGCGCTGCCTAACGCCACAGGCGGCGGGTGGATCGAGGCCGCCAGCGGGCCGTCGCCGGCGCCGGCCGGCCCGTGGCACATCGCGCACCGCGCGGCGAAGATGGCGGCTCCCTGCGCGGCGTCGACGGGATGGGACGGGAGGTCCAGCGACGCATCGGCGCCGAGGGCCACCAGGATGCGGTCGCGATACGCGTCGAGCGCGCGGGGCGGCACCCGGCGCGTGACCGCGGCGATCAGCGAGTCGAGCGCCACCTGGGCCGCCAGCGCGGAGTCACCGCTGAGGCGGGCGGCCACGTCGCGCGCGTCGCCGAGAAACGTGACCGCCTCGTCGAACTCGTCCTTCGACGTCAGGCGCCCGGTGCTGTCGATCCCCTTGGCGTACTCCTCGAGGGAGACGCGCACGACGTTGGCGATGCGCTTGCCGGGCCGTTCCTGCGCGGCAGCGCCTCGCGCGACACCGGACGCGAGCAACGCAGCCGTCGCGAACAGGGTGGCTCCCCTGCTCATGACACGCCATGCGCCGCGACTCGCGGATTCTCGACTAGCGATCATTAATGAGAATGATTCTCAAGAGTATTCCGAGTCAATTTATCGGCAGTGCGCGCATCGGTCTACTCTCGTGATTCCAGGATGACGACCGCAGCCGCCGTGGCGTCGCTGTGCGTCAACGTGACCCACGCGCGCGTGACACCGAGCTCGGTCGCCCGGCGCTCCGCGCCGCCGTGCAGCAGCAGTGCCGGCCGGCCGAGTGCGTCGAGCTCGACCTCGATCTCGCGCCAGCCGATGCCGCGTGCGCTCTCCGTCCCGCTGAGCGCCTTGAACGCAGCTTCCTTTGCGGCGATCCGCGCCGCGTAGTGGCGCGCCGGGAACGCTTTCGCGTCGCAGTACGCGCGCTCGTCGTCCGAGAACAGCCGGGTCCGCGCCCGGTCGCCCTGCGCCTCGAGCAGCATGCCGACACGCTCGATCTCGACGACGTCGAGTCCGACGCCGGTGATCACAGCGCCCCCGCCGCCATCGCCGTCACCAGGATGGCGACGACCCGACCGCCGCGCCCCCGCCACCAGCGGCGGCGGCGCGGCGGCGGGGCCGAAGGCAGTACGGCGAGCGCCGCTCCCCAGGCGCGATCGGCCTCCGAGAAGACGCCTTGCACGGCGTCGACCCAGGCGTGCCAGGCGACGAAGCGCGACTCGTCAGGCGCGGCACCGAACGCGCGGGCCGCGGCATCGAGGCCGGCGAGGGCCCGGTGCAGCGGCCGCACGCACTCACCCAGCTCCGCCTCCAGCGCGCGGCGGTCGGGGGCGCTCTCCGGGTACAGTCCCGCGGCGATGCCGGCGAGCGCGCCGTCGAGACGCTCCCCGATGGCACCGGCGTCAAAGGCCGCGACGCGCCGCTCGAGGTCGGGCTCGTCCTCGAGGCGCCGGCGCGCCTGCAGGAACGGCGCGAGGAACCGCTCCTGCGCCGCGAAGTGCCCGCCGCGCGGGGAGCCCAGCCACCGCAGGCCGCGGGTGAACTCGGGCACCGGACAGGCGTGCGCCACCAGCGCCACCCAGGTGCCGTCGAGCCCCTGGTCGTCGTCGACGACGATCGACTCGCCGTGGCGGCCGTGCAGGGCCAGGTGGCCGACGCGCCAGGCAGCGCCGCCTAACGCCTCCCAGGGCGCGTGCACCCGCGCGCCCGAGGCGCCCGCGACCTCGATGCCGGCGTCGTCCAGGCGCAGCGTTCCCGGGCCGTCGATCGTGCCGGAGGCCCATCGCGCGGCGATCGCGCGCACCGGGACCGCGGCCGTCGGCTCAGGCATCCTCGCTCGCGTAGCGGTAGTCGCCACGCGCCTCGCGCTCCGAGACGGCCGCGCGCTCACCGGTCCGCGCCTCGAAGCGTTCCACCCAGGCGCCGAGCCGCTCGGGGGAGAAGTCCCGACGCGGCAGCCCCAGCACCGCGATCGCGCGCTCGATGTCCCCGGGGTCTCCCTCGACCTCCACCAGCATGTCCATGCGCGGATAGCGCTCGAGACGTACCACCGCGCCGGGCAGGGTGAAGACACGCACCTCGCGGTCGATCTCGCGGATCACCTCGAAGCCGACCCTCGCGAGGATTCGCTCCACGACCGCCGGGTCGCCCACATCCACCGTCTCCTCGTCGCGCTGCTTGTAGCCGTCCTCCAGGTTCGCCGGCCCCTTCCAGTCCAGGGAGGCGCGTCGCACCACGCCGTCGTCGGCCACCCGCACCCGCAGCACGATGTCGCGTCGCGCCAGGGCACCGTCCGGGGTGTCGTACCGGCGGTCCGAGAGGCGCCCCACGAAGGTGCACGCCGCACCGGCCTCCTCGAGGCGCACGATGGCCGCCACCTCGTCAGGCAGGATGCCCTTCAGCTCGATCTCACGCATCGTCGATGGCCCGCAGCACGCGTGGCAGGTCGGCAAGGTCCTCGAGGACGGCGGCGGGCCCGTGCGCGGCGAGGTCGTCGACGCTGTACCGGCCGGTGGCGACGGCGATGGCGCGCGCGCCGACGCGCCGGCCGCACTCGATGTCCGCCGGCGTGTCTCCGATGATGACCACGGCCTCGCCGGGGAAGTCGATGCCGAGGCGCTCCCGGGCGCGTACCTGCGCCAGCGCCGGGAGGGCGCCGCGATCCTCGTGGTCGGACCCGAAGGCGCCCACGCGGAATCGCTCGAAGTCGACGCCCGCCGCCGCCAGCTTCCGCGACGCGCCGGGGGCGAGGTTGCCGGTGAGCAGCCCGTTGACCCGGTCGTCCTCCGCGTCGAGCGCGTCGAGGAGGTCGGCCACGCCGGGCAGCAGCCGCACCGCCCCGTTGCAGGCCGCCAGCTCCACGGTGAGGCGGGCGAGGTAGTGCTCCACCAGCGCCGGCAGCCGGGCGTCGATCTCGGCATCGCTCCATCCCTCCCCGCGCATCAGCTCCCGCACGATCTGGCGGTCGGTCTTGCCGTCGTAGCGGTATTCGGTGTGCCCGGTGCTGCCGAAGACCGCCACCAGGGCGCCCTCCATGGCGCGCCGGCCCACACCGGCGCTGCGCAACATGGTCCCGTCGATGTCGAACAGCACCAGCTTCATTCGCGCGCCCATGGTCACGGGGCCTCCGGCTCCGGCGCGCCGCTGCGCGCCAGCACCAGGCCACTCGTTATGCTCGCGGCGCCGGCCACCTGCCACCACGTGAGCGACTCCCGCAGGAAGAGCCACGCGATCGCCATCGCGAGGGCCGGCTGCAGGTTGCTGTACATCGACGTCCGCGTCGGCCCCAGCACCCGCACGCCGCGATACCAGAAGAGGTATGCGATCACCATGGCGCCCACGGTCGAGTAGCCGAGCGCCCCGTAGAGCCCCGGCGGGAGCGCCCGCCACGGCGTCAGCGCCAACGCCGGAAGGCCGACCGCGAGCGTCACCACGCCACCGCCGAGCATCGTGTACGCTCCCACCTGCAGCCCCGGCACGCGCTCGGAGAGCGGCTTCACGAGCACCGAGTAGTACGCCCACGCCATCGCCGCGGCCAGCACCAGCAGTCCGCCCACGAGGCTGTCGCTCCCCGCCGTGCTCCCCGCCGTGCCCAGCACGACGCAGCCCACGCCGCCCAGTTGCAGTGCGATGCCGTTCCATCCGCGAAGCGTCAGGCGCTCCGTCCCCCGCATCCGGCCCAGCATCGCCACCAGCGCGGGACCCGACGCCTGGATCAGGACCGTCGTCGCCACGCGCGACCGGGCGATGCCGAGGATGAAGAACACCTGGTACACGCCGTTGCCCAGCATGCCAAGCAGGAACAGCGTCCGGGCGTCGGCACGGCTCACGGCACGCACCCGCATTCCCCGGGCGACCGCGAACTGCAACGCCGCAGCGAGCGGGATGCGGACGCCGTTGTACGCCAGTGGGGAGACCAGTCGTGTACCGTACTTCAGCACGCTGTAGTTCACCGCCCAGATGAGCGCCATCAGGAAGAGCTGCACATCGGTGGCGCCGAGGGGCGCGTGCCGGGGCCCGCGCGCCCCTGGAAGGACCGCCCCTGGTGCCGTTCCCTGTGCGGAGATTGCCATGCCGTAACGTAGGCGCCGCTCGGGCGACCCGGCAGCACCGGACGGGCCGCGATCCCGTCATCCCGCGCTGGCGGCGCGCTGGCTGCGGCCCGACGCGCCTGCCTACCTTACGCGCATGCATGTTTCCTTTGCCCTCTTCGCGGATGCCGCGAACCTCTCCCAGGAAGGAAAGCTCAACATCCTCGGGGTCTTCGACGCCGTCCAGGTTCCGTCGTTGCCGGCTGTCCACCCGCGCGCCACGCTCGTGGTGCGGCTCAAGGGTACCCGCAGCGACGTCGGCTCGCACGCGGTGAGCCTCCACTGGGTGAATCCCCAGGGAACCGAGCTGTGGTCGACCGTCGGTCAGGTCGACATCGCATCCCCGCCGGCCAGCGTGACGGACATGGACTTCCCGCTGATCGCGGCGGTCGACCTGCCGATCGACCAGGCGGGAGGCTACGTGATGCGCATCGCCCTCGACAACGAGGAACGCGCCGACGTGCACCTCCAGGTGCGCGTCGGCGCGCCGGTCGCACCGATGAGCCAGATGGTCAGCTGACCGAAAGCGGGCGGCCACCGATTGGTGACCGCCCGGCAGACCCCTACTTGTTGTCCTTCTTCGCCGTCGAACGCGACGGCTGGTCGTCGTTGTCCTGGCCGAACTGCGATCCCTCGTCGTCTCCGCCGCTCATCCGCTCGACGCGAAGGACTTGCTTGTACTGCTGCCCACCGATCGTGAGCGTCACCAGATAGTCACCGGTCGCGGCGAGCGACGCGCCACCACCACCACCGCCACCGAACCCACGACCCCCACCACCACCGGTAAAGGCCGAGAGGATCCCGGCCATCGGGCCACCGCGACCACCCGCGGGCGACTGTCCCTTCGGGAGCAGCAGCGCCGCCAGGCCGTCCTGTCCGCCCGGGAACTGTGCATAGATGTCGGCGCCGCCACCGCCACCGAAGCCGCCCCCGCCGCCACGGGCTCCGCCAGCGCCCAGCACTGCACCCTCCGCCGGGCGCGGGTTCCACTCCTCGGGACCGGTGCCGCCACCACGTCCGCCACGACCGCCACCACCACGTCCGCCACGGCCACCGAACGCACCCGCTCCACCGCTCAGCAGCGCCTGGCGCATCCTGTCGAGCGCATCCTTCGGCGCCGACCCTGCCTTCTCCACCGAGTCGAACACGAACGTCAGGCGGCGCGCCAGGTTCAGGCTGTCACGCTGCTGGGACGGCGAGAGCGCCACGCGGACGGGCTCCGTCTGCCTGCGGTAGTCCCAGACCACGGTATGCAGCCCGGCCGTGGCCGGGCCGGTGAGCGAGCGGACGGTGTCACCCGCCGCATCGGAGATGAGGATCGACGCCTGCGGGCCACCGCGGCCACCGCCCCCACCGCTGCTCCGCGCCACACGATACACGATCTCGGCGCCGTGTTGCGGGCTGGGCGCCACGAACGAGTTCTGCGCGATGCCGTTCGCCGACTCGCCGATCGCCGGGCCCTGGCCGTAGTCGTACGCCGTCTTCGGCTGGAAGAGGTGCACGTTTTCGGCGATGACCTTCCGGCCGTCGGCACCGGCCATCTGCTCGAGCGCCGCCACCGGGGCAATCCAGAGGCTGCGCCCGTGCGTCGCCGCAATCAGCTCGCGCTCACGCGGGTGGATCTTCAGGTCGTAGACCGGCACCGTGGGCATGTCGGTCATGAAGCGGCTCCATGACGCACCACGATCGAGCGACACGTACACCGCGCGCGACGTGCCGACGTACAGCAGGTCGCGGCTGTACGGATCCTCGCGGATCACGTGCACGAAGTCGGCCGGGCTGTCCTTCGGCAGGTTGTTGACGATCGACCGGAAGGTCTTGCCGTAGTCGTTGGTCACGTAGACATACGGCGTGAAGTCGTTCCAGCGATGGTTGTCGAAGGTGATGTAGAACGTCTCGGCGTCGAAGTGCGACGGCTCGACGCGGCTGACGTAGACATCGCCGGCGGCGATGCCCGGGAAGCGCGACATCGGGATCTGGTCCCACGTCGCCCCGTCGTTCTTGGTGACCCACACGTTGCCGTCGTCGGTGCCGGCCTGCAGGTAGCCCGGCTTCACGTACGACTCCGCCAGCGCAACCACCGTGCCGTAGGTCTCGGCGCCGGTGGCGTCACGGGAGATGCCGCCGGTGTAGGTCATGCTGGTGTCGATCTTCCCCATCTGCTTCTTGGAGAGGTCCGGAGAGATGGGGTAGAGGTTGTCGCCGCGTGCCGTCGACTTGAGGACGTGGTTGCCGCCGACGTACATCACGTCGGGGTTGTGCGGGGACAGGAAGTACGGCGTCTCCCAGTTGAAGCGGTTGTCGTACATCGCGGAGTCGGACGCCTGGCGCGTCTTCAGCTCGGCGATCCGCGTCCGCTGGTCCCTCGTGACCGGCTTGGTGGTGTCGCCGCGCTCGAAGAGGATCGAATCCTCCCACTGCACGTACGACGGCCGCCACGACGGCTTGACGAGGCTCGTGCGCTGCCCGGTCTTCAGGTTGAGGCGCGAGATGTTGCCGCCCTGCGACTCACCCCAGACGATCCACGGCTCCGACGGATGCTGCGCCGTGTAGAAGCCGTCGCCGCCCGAGATCGTGTACCAGTAGACGTTGGTGATGCCGCCCTGCTTGCGCCGGCTCGGCCCGCACCAGGCACCGTTGTCCTGGGCGCCGGCGCAGATGTTGTACGGGAACTCGAAGTCGAAGCTGACGTCGTAGAACTGGCCGATGGCGATGTTGACCGGATACCAGTAGTTGCCGCCGCCGTCCCACGTGATCGCGATGCCGCCGTCGTTGCCGATGATCATGTGGTCGGGGTCGCCGGCGTCGATCCACAGCGCATGGGTGTCGACGTGCACACCCTGGGCCGCGGTGCGCGCGGTCTTGCCGCCGTCATGCGAGGTCAGGACCGGCGTCGAGGAGAACCAGACATGCTCGGGATCACGCGGGTCGACGCGCACCTGGGAGTAATAGAACGGCCGCGTGTCGTTGTCGTTCATCTTCTCCCACGTCTTGCCACCGTCCTTCGTGCGATACAGGCCGCTCTGGAGGTCCTGCCGCGCCGTGCCCGCCTTCGGCTTGGGGTTCGGCATCGAGTCCGCTTCAACCATCGCGTACACGATGTCGGTGTTGGACGGGTAGATCGAGAAGCTGATGCGTCCCTTCTGCGTCTCGGGGAAGCCGCCGCCCTTGATCTCCGTCCAGGTGGTGCCGCCATCGGTCGACTTGAAGAGCGCCGACCCGGGGCCGCCCGAGCGCAGGAAGTAGGGCCCGCGCACGCGCTCCCACGCCGAGGCCCAGACCACGTTCGGGTTCTTCGGGTCCAGTGCAACGTCGATGAAGCCGGCCTTGTCGCTCACGAACTTCACGAGCTTCCAGGTCTGGCCGCCGTCCTCGGTCTTGTAGAGGCCGCGCTCCGGGTTCGACTTCCACGCCGCGCCGAGCGCCGCCACGTACACGATGTTCGGGTTGGTCGGGTTCACGACGATGCGGCCGATGTGCTGCGTCTTCTCGAGCCCCATCAGCTTCCACGTCAGTCCGCCGTCGGTCGACTTGTACACGCCGCCGCCCGGCTCGATGGTGTTGCGCGAGTTCTGTTCACCGGTGCCGGCCCACACCTGCATGGTGTCCGATGGCGCGATGGCGAGCGCCCCCATGGCCACGACCTTCTCATTGTCGAAGACGGGGCGGAACGTCACCCCGCCGTTCGTGGTCTTCCAGATGCCGCCGCCTGCCGCCGCCACGAAGAACGTCTTGGACGGGAACGGGATGCCGGCGATGTCGGCCACCCGGCCCATGAAGTCGGCCGGGCCGACCGACCGCCACGGGAATCCGGCAACGGTCGCGGAATCGAGCGTCTGCGCCGCGAGTGCGGGGGCGGCGAGCAGCATCGCTGCCGACGCCAGGCGAACAAGGGTTGGGGATCTCATAGGCTCCAGTCGAGTGCGAAAAGCACAAGGAGCCGCCCGGGATTCTGCGCGCGCGGGCGGCACTGCGGGATGGAAGGGGATGATCGGGACAGGGACAACCCGCTCACCGGAACGAGGGCGTTTCCTGCGGCCGTCATCCTACGCCGCCGCGCTGGCGAGCGTTGATCCGGAAGACGGCCTCATCGGGGCCACAACCAGCCGAAGACGCCGGCGGTGAAGAGCCCCATCAGGAGGCCGTCCACGACCTGCAGCCACATGCTGCGCCAGGGACGCCCGAACCAGATCGACTCCGGCACGCTCCCGAGCACGTACGCCATGCTGGAAACGGTGCCGACGATCCGGAACACCTCGAGGTAGCCGCGATTCGCTCCCAGCGCGTGCCACGCCACGTATGCCGTGAGAAAGGAGACCACGAGGTTGAACAGCAGCGAACGGAGCATCATCGGGCCCATCTTCGGGATGCCGTTCGGCACCACTGTCAGGTATCCCACCGGGCCCCGATCGAGCTTCGTGCGAAGCTGCGGGCTCTCGCGCTGTTTCGGGTCCATGTAGAAGGGAAACGTGTACAGGCCGGGCGCGGGCGCCCCCTTCCCGATCGCGGCGAGCACCTCGTCCTCGTTGCCCAGCGCCTGCCACTCGGTCTTGTGGTGCGGCAACAAGGTCCACACGAGCGCCGAGACGATGAACGCGACGACACCGCCGGCGAGAATCGGCAGCCAGAGCTGGGAGACGAATTCCATGTCAGCACGCTCCGGGGGGTGCAGGGGTTGGTCGCGCGCCAGCGACGGCAGGGCAGCCCGTCGCCCCGCCGGGAGCGCGCGACGGTGCTACGATGGGCGCCGCCGTCGGCAGCGTCAAGGCGCCGGGGACGGCCCGGGAGCCCGCGGCGCGATTCCCGGGGCCGGTCCCGGGCGGCGTGCCTAACGCCGCCCGGCCGCGCCGTCGGCGAGTCCGGGGATCCCGTCCCGACCGGCCGCCCGGCGCACCGCCCGCTCGATGGCCGTCTCCAGGACCCTGACGGCGAGGCTCTCGAGCTGGATCAGGGACGCCGGATCGCCCTGGTGCGGGCACAGCGCAAAGACGATGTCGCCATCAAACGACGTGCCGGCCGGCGAGATCCGCCGGTAGACAGCGGCGGTCGCAGCGTGGGCCAGCTGCTGCACCTCGACGCGCGACAGGGCGGCATTCGTCACGACCGCCGCAATCGTCGTGTTCTGCATGGGCGCCGCCGCCGGTCGCACCCCGGCGCCATCTGCGAGAAGGCGCGCCGAGTCGGCAAATCCGCCCTCGGGACGCCGCGCGCCGGCGATGATCCGCCCCTCGCCGTCACGAACGTCTCCCACGGCATTGACGACCGCCACCGCGCCGACGGCGAGCGCGCCCACCTGCTCCACCCAGCAACCGACGCCACCCTTCATGGCCTGCGCGATGCCGGCGGCCTTGCCGACGGTCGCCCCCGTCCCGGCACCGACGCTTCCCTCCCCTGGGTCCAGGCCCACCGCTCGGTCGCATGCCTCATAGGTCATGGCGGCGGTCGGGCGCGCGTCGAAGCGGCCGAAGGGCGCCAGGTCGAAGACGACAGCCGCCGGGACGATAGGCACCACCCCCGCCCCTCCAGCCACAGGATGGCCGCGCCCGCGTTCCTCCATCCAACGCATCACGCCTGCCGCCGCATCCAGGCCGTACGCCGACCCGCCGGTGAGCATGATCGCATCCACGCGGTCGGCAACATGCCACGGCGACGTCGCCAGCAACTCGCGCGAGCCTGTCGCGCGTCCCACCACCGCCGATCCACCCCGCATGGCCCGCTCGGCGTGGCGAATCACCGTCACGCCGGTTCCGCCGTCGCGATCGGTGGCATGCCCCACGACGATGCCGAGGGGCGTGAAGTCCACCCCGGTCACGCGCCGTCGGGTCGCGGCGTGCCCGCGCCTGCCCGTCCCTGCTCGACGCAGCGCTTGCAGTACTGCACGCCTCGCATCTCGCAGACCTGGCAGATGAAGGTGCCGCACCCCGCGCACGGATACCCCTCGGAGGCCCGCTCCTCGTTGCCGCATGCGCGGCAGATCATCGCGTCCCGTTCGCGCAACTCGCTCATGTGATGCTCCCGCGAAGGCTCGTCGTCGACCGATCGTGAATGTTACGTACGCACCGTCGGAACAAGAAATGTGGCGGCCAGCGGCGACACCGTGATCTGTATTGGCGTGGTTCCCACCAGGTCGCCATCAGCCTGGACCACCTGCGGTGGATCGCAGACGAGCCGGATCGACCGGCCGCGGGCGAAGTGCATGGCCGGGTGCGGCCGGAAATCGCCCCGGACGAGACGCCAGGCAATCGCGAACACGTCGCGCGCATTCCGTGGCCCGAACGCACACAGGGTCAGCTCGCCGTCGTCCGGCGCAACCTCGGGACCAAAGTGCAGCAGCCCGCCGAACAGGACCCCGAAGTTCGCCGCCATCACCAGGGTGGCGCGCAGGCGAAGCTCGGTACCGTCGATGGTGGCCGCGACGTCGAAGGCATCGCGCCGCAGTGCGGCCCGCGCCGCAACAATGGTGTAGGCCAGCTGGCCGAATCGGCGCTTCGACGACGCCGACGTCGACTGCACCATCGCGGCATCGATGCCGGCCCCCGCGGCAAAGGCGAAATACGTGCCGTTGTCGATGCGGCCGAGGTCGAACCGGCGCGTCCCGGCGCGCAGCAGTGCCCGCGCCGCACGCGCGACCCCGCGCGGCAGGCCCAGTGCCGTGGCGATGAGGTTGCCCGTGCCGCCGGGCAACACCCCCACGGGGATCCCTCGGCCCGCCAGCGCCGAGACGACTTCCATGACGGTGCCGTCGCCACCGAGCACGAAGACGGCGTCCACCGCCGCATCCACGTGCCTGACGAATTCCGCCAGGTGGCCGGGACGCTGGGAGACGACGACGTCGAACGAGACGCCGGCGGCCCGCAGGATCCGGTCGACCTGCGGATGGTAGCGCGCCCCACGCCGGGAGCCGGGATTGACGGCGAGGAGGATGTGCCTGATCAGAAGCGCCAGACGCGGAAGAGGTCGAGACCGATCTGGCGCTGCGCCGTGGAGAAGCCGCGATCCGCCGTCTGCGAGCAGAGCAGCGCCGAGGCCGACGGCTCGTAGCTGAGCGAGGCGCCGTAGCCATCCTTCAGCTGGTATTCGAGCTTGCCGCCCACTGACGACGCGATCGTCGACGGGTCGACCGTCGACAGCGACGAGCCGAAGAGCTGCTGGAACTGGCAGAGGCCGGCGCTCAGGGCGAAGAAGATCCGGTTGTTGAGCTGCTTCCCGACGCCGAGCTGCGCCCCGCGGAAGACGTCGGTCCACGAGCGCTGGCGCGACGACGCCGCGAACGGATCCGACGCCGTCTGCAGCTGCACGTAATCGAAGAGCCCGCCCGACAGCCGCGAGGAGACCAGGCTCGAGAGCGAGCCGAGGACGATCGAGCCCGCCATGGATGCGTTCTCACGGAAGCCGCCGCCGATGCTGAAGCTCGGTCCGTTGGTGACCAGGTAGCTGAGGATGTCCGACTGCGACAACGGCAGCGAATCGGCGCTCTCCAGCGAGACGTACGGCTGGAGGAGGCGCCCTGTCAGGTGCGCCCGGATGCGGACGTCGTTGCGGCCGCCGTAGGTCGCCTGGATCTGGCGCACGGTATACAGGGCGCTGATGTCGAGCTGCGGGTTGAACTCCGGCTCGCCGCGAAAGGTCAGCTGTCCGGTCTCGATCGTGAACAACTTCTGCACCGGGCCCAGGTTCAGCCGGTACTGGCCGCGCTCGGTTCTCAACCGTCCCTCGAGCGCCAGTTGCGGCTTCTCCCCCTGCGACTTCGGCCGGGAGACGGTCACGTTGACGGTGTCGGCCAGCTTGATCGACGCTTCCTGCGAGCGCAGCCAGACATCGGGGCCCATGACGACCTGGAGGTTCGGCACCGCGATGCCGGAGATGAGCCCCGACGGCGCACTCCGCAGCAGGTTCAGGCGGCGCAGCCGCGCGCTGTCGCTGCCGGCGAGCAGCTCCTCGTCGATGGGAAAGAGGTTCTTGTCGGAATATTCGGGAATGATCAGCTGTCCCTTGTTCACCGTGAGACGGCCATTCGCCTCGGCGCGGTTGAACGGGCCGGTGAGGCGCACGTCCGCCGAGAGGGTGAGGTCGGCGAGGCGGCGCACGTTGATGGCGTGAAACTCCCGCGCGCCCATGGCGACGTTGAACTCGGTGCGCTCCTTGTCGAGCGGGTGGGTCAGGGTGCCGCTGAGCCACAGCGAATCGCCGGCGTCTTCGCCGCTCACCATGCTGAAGCGTCGCAGGTAGAGCGTGTCGTGCTGCGCGGTCACGTCGGCGTTGATGCGGTCGAGCGTGATGCCGAGGTTGGGCAGGGTGGCCCGGCCGCTCGCGATCGAGGCCGTGCCCGAGAGCTGGGGACCGCCGGCGACGCCGCCAAAGTCCATGAAGGCGCTGAAGCGCCCCGACGCCCGCTGGATCGCCGGCGTGAAGCTCCCCAGCAGCGCGAGGTCGACGTCCCGCGAGCGCAGCGAGACCCGCATCGAGTCGCTGTCGAGGCTCCGTACCGCCCTCGACTCGAGCGCGAGGTCGACCGGGTAGCTCGCGGTCACGTTCGCCACCAGCGTGTCGCGCTGTCGAAGCTCCATCGTGCCCGTGAGGCGGCGATCACGATACTGCCCGTTCATGGACACCTGGGCCACGGACACCTGGCCGACCTGCGCCCCGTCGATGTGCCCCGTGATCGCCATCTCGGGACTGGCCCGGGTGCCCTGGACGTCGACGTTCGCCGTCAGCGTGCCGTCCACCGAGTACGGGGACCGCGTCAGCACCGCGAGGTCGGCGAGGTGGACGTTTTCCGCGTGCAGCCTCGCCTGCACCGGGAGGTCCCTGGGGAGGTTGGCCTGCACCGACACCTGCTCGCCGCGGGCGCCGTCGAGCCGCAGGCTGTCGATGGTGAGGCGCGCCGGCTCCACGCGGACGTGGCTCTCTCCGACGAGCGTGAACCGGTGGTCGGGCATCGACAGGCCGAACTCCTGCAGCCGGACCAGCGTGGTGTCGCCGGCGAAGGCCAGCGACCCCGACGTCTCGAGCCGGGGCCCCTGCGTCGCGGTGGCCGACGCCTGGAAGGCCCCAGTCGAATCGGGCTGGAGGGTCAACTGCGCGTACGCCGTCGACAGGCCCACGCCGGCGGCCGAGGCGGTGTCGAGCGTGGCGCGGACCGTCCCGTGCGGGTTGCGGAGCAGGTCGTCCACGTCGACGCGCCCGAAGCCGTGCGAGGCACGAATGCCCATCGCGTCCACGCTGTCGGCCCGGAACGCCGCGTGCACGCCTAACGAATCAACCGACCCGACGACGGTCCCGGCCAGCTCGAGGCGCCCGGCCAGCGAGTCGCGTCCCACCGGCGCACCGCCGGCGGACGCCCGCGGCCCGAGAAGCCGGCGCAGCCCGCCGAGCGAATCGGCAAGGATGCGGAACTGCAGTGAGTCGTCCACCAGCCGGCTCAGGCCGAGGGCCCCCTTGGCCGTCAGCTTGCCAGCCACCGACTCCAGCCAGACCGTGTCGACGTGGATGCGCCCGTCGGCGAAGTGGAGCCGGGCCTCGCTCTGCCGGTACACCACCACGCTGTCCCAGCGCGAGCGCTCCAGCCTGATGCTCGCCCGGCCGGCGAGGTTCGCCAGCGAGTCGCCGGTCACGTCGAGCTGCAGGTCGCCGCTGAGGTCGGTGTGCGGCGTGACGGCGCTGTCCAGGAGCGTCCGCAGGTCGAGGCCCGCGTACGTCAGCACGCCGTGGACGCCATAACCGCCCACTGAGTCGGCGTCGACGCGGCCGTCGTATGCCAGCCGGCCAGCGGGTCCGCGCAGGTCGCCGCTGAGCGCCAGGTCCTGCAGCGACCCCTGCAGGCGCAGCGGTCCGTCGTACTCGCCGGTGACTGGAATCCGCGCCACCGGGTACGCGCGCGCCAGCGTGGTGAACGACAGCGGCTTCGCGTCCAGCGCGAGGTCGTAGGTCGTGGCATTCTCGCCGAACGTCACGCGCCCGCCGCCCGTCATCCGTGTCTCGGGCCCCGTGCCGTCCCGGTGGGTGAGGTCGGCGTTGCGAAGGCGGACGTCGAGCCATGAGGAATCCAGCGTGGCGGTGCCGGCGACCACGCCATTCAGTCGCGGGAACTCCGGCGTCAGGTACTGCAGCGTGCGGAGGTCGAGCTGGTCCAGCTGCACCTCGAAGTTGTGAAAGACGGTGAACGACGGCCGGAGGATGTCGAGACCGCCGTGGGCGCGCCCGATTGTCACCGCACCCGGCACGTTGGCATCGCGGAAGACCAGGTCCACGGCGTCCACCTGGAAGTCGTTGACCGGCCCGCCGCTCGCCGTGAGCGTGCCCGTGAGCGTCCCGCGCCATGGATACGGGAGCGGCTCCCCGCCGAGTGCCTCGATCAGCTTGAAGTCCACCGGCTGCGCCACCAGGTCGACGTCCTTCACCAGCGTCACCGGCCCGCCAATCCCGAACGTCATCTTGCCGCGCAGCCACGACTCCGTGGTGCGCACGTCCATGTCGGTCAGGATGTAGTCGAGGATGCGCGGGTCGCGCTCGTTGCGGATGCGCAGGTGCATGCGTCCGCCGCCGCCGTGCGGCAGCGTGGGGTACACCCACGCCACGTCGGCCAGCGACACGGTGTCCGCCGCGATGTCGAGGTTGAACCGCGTCGGCAGGTCGTTGCCCCACTGTACCGTGCCTGTCATCGTGCCGCGCGATCCGGGCAGCTCGAAGTGGGCGATCCGCATCCAGAGCGAGTCCCCCGCCATGCCGATGACGCCGGTGGCATTGCGGAACGCGAACGGGGGGTCGGACTCGTCGATGTCGAGGTGGCGGACGTCGAACAGGCGCCCCGTCGGCTCCCGGTCGTCGATGCGCGCCGAGCGCAGGTCGATGACGCCGTTGGTCCAGCGCTGCACGTGGAGGAAGCCGCGACCGCGCCGCCGGAACTCCTGGTCGGTCCGCGACAGGGCGTATGCCACGGCGCTGTCCCGCGCGGCACCGCGCAGCGAGTCGTCAGGCACCCACCGCGTGGCGAGGAAGAGCGCGAGGCTGTCGACGTGGACGGTGCGCGCGGCGATGTAGTCGCCCCAGTTGCGCGTGGTGGGGAGTCCCGGCGGGCCCGGCGGCCCCGGCGGAAAGATGTGCCTGAAGTTGAAGGTCCCGGTCGAGTCCTCCACGATCCGCACCACCGGGCGGGTGACGCGCAGGCTGGTGAGCAGGATGCGGCGGTCGGCGAGGTCGGCGAGGCTGTAGCCGACCTCCACCGGACCGGTGGCCACGAAGAGCGAGTCGTCGAGGTCGCGCAGGTCCACCGAGTCGATGGTGACGAACCCGCCGACGATCGACCCGCCGAGCTTGCCGAGGTGGAGCCGTCCCTTGATCGCGCGGTTCACTGCCGATTCGGCCAGTCGCCGCAGGCGCTCGCGCCCAACGTCAGTCTGCGTCGCCAGTACCAGTGCCAGCATCACCAGCGCCAGCAGCCCGATGAGGGTCGCGCCCGAAGCCAGAACGACGAAGCGGCGACGCGTCATCGCTCAGAACGCCTGACCGATGGAAAAATTGAAGGTCAGGCGGCTCAGGATGCTGCGCCCCCGCACCGGCGCGTACGTCGCGGGGCAGTCGCCGGTGTCGACCTGCCGTGCCGGAACAAGCACTCCGTTCTCCATGTGTGCGAGGAGCACCCGAAGCGTGTTCGCGGGGCTCACGCAGATGAGCCCCTGGCCGCTCGTCGCGGACGTCGAGATCGGGGTGTAGTACGCGGGTCCCGCAGCCGGGTTGTACGGATTGTACCCGATGTCCACGCGAACGGGGCCGATCGGCGTGAACAGGCGCACCCCGGCTCCCGGCGTGATACGGAAATTGCGGAAGCCGGCCCCGGTGCCGGCACGGCCACGGTTCCACACCTGCCCTGCGTCCACGAAGACGGCCCACTGCACCAGGTCAGGAAAGAGCGCGCTTCGCAGTCGCAGCTCGGCGTTCAGGATGACGACGTTGTCGCCGCCCGTCGGGACGGTGCGGGAACTGGTGCTGTCGGGCTGCGCCCGGAAGTAGGCCAGCGTGTCGTTGCCGGGAATCGACACCACCGTGAACGTGTCCGGCACGTACAGCGCGGGCCCGAGTTCGTTCTGCGCGTAGCCCCGCACGGTGTTCTGTCCGCCGCCATACAGCCGCTCCTGCAGCGGAATGAAGGCTGGGCTCCCGGAGAAGGAGAGGTGTGACCCGAGCACGGTGCCGGCGCGGAGGCGCAGCGCGAGCGAGCCGCCGAAGGCCGGGCGATACAGCGAGGCGTCGATGACGCCGCGGTTGAACTGCACGTCGGGCGAGGAGCCGATCAGCGCCGAGGCGTGTCGCACCTCGAAGCGCACCACCGAGCCATCGGTGGGACTGACGAACGAATTCGAGTGGTTGCGGGTGGCGCTCCAGCCGAGCACCGCGGTGCGCGTCAGCTGCTCGAGGCGCGAGCGCGCGGCGTCCTCGCACACGTTGAAGACGGCGCAGAAGAACGCCGGCTGCGCCAGCGTGCGCCCGAAGTCGAGCTGGTACGACCACGTCATCGGCAGCCGCCCGTCGACCCCCTGCTGTACGGTGGCAATCACGCCGATCGGCGTCTCCCGCAGGTACGCCTGGTATTCCGACCGGCGCTCGCTGTACACCGAGATCGACGGCACCGCCGGCAGGCGGAACAGCGCCGCCTGCGAGAGCGTGGCGGCCACGTAGTAGTTCAGCGTGTCGCTGAGCGGGTCCTGCCGCATCTGCGGCGTGCAGAGACCGCGGGCAAACGTGAACGGTCGGTCCACGCCAACCTTCGACAGCCGCGCCGCGAGGTCGATGCGTCGCAATCCGCCCAGGAAGTTGTAGTTGGTGTACGCGCCCTGCGCCCGCAGGCAATCCAGGTTGCCCCATCCCAGCGACGCCCGCGCCGCGTGCGCGCGACTCGGCGTGAGGGTGACGTCGATCGTCACCAGGCTGTCGACGGCGTCGACGAGGCTCGCCGAGTCCACGGTGATGCTGACCTGCCGGAACGCCTCGGTGAGGTACAGGCCGCGCGTCACCGCCTCCAGGCTGGCCTCGCGGTACGGCTGCCCGATCCGGATGCCCAGGACCGAGCGGACCCGTGCCGGGTCGATCCACTCACCGTCCGACCGGGCGGTGTCGATCACGATCCGGATCTGGCCGATGCGCATCCACGGCCCGGTGAGCGCGTCGTAGGTGACGTCGGCGCGGTGCCGTGCCGGATAGGTGTCGTAGCTGCGCAGCACGTCGGCCATCGGGTAGCCCGCGTTGCGCAGCCGCCTGACGAGTGAGTCCCGCGTCTGGTCGAGCCAGAGGCGGTCGAACCGCCCGCCGGCGTGCAGGGGGAGGCCGCGCAGCAGCCGGTCGCGATTCTCGACGCTGTCCAGGCCCTGGAAGACGAGGCTCCCCACCTGCAGCGGCTGCCCCTCCTCGATGTGGAACCGGACGTCGACGGCGCCGGCGCCGATGGTGTCGACCGCGAACGCGACCGAGACGTCCTCGAACCCGTGCCGCTGGTAGAAGGACGCGAGCCGGATCGAGTCGGTCGCCACCGCGACGGCGTCCAGGCAGTAGGACTTGCCGATGAACCGGAACGTGCGCCGCCACCACGTCGACTGGGTGGTCGCGATGCCGACCTCGAGCTGGTCGTCGCGAAAGGTGCGATTCCCCGTGAACGACAGCCCTCGCACCTCGGCGTCGCCGGGATCACACGTCACGTCCTGTGCCGCCGCCACCCGCCCCGCCAGGAGCACCGCCACGCCGACGGCGAGCGCGGTCAGTCGTGCCACGTCACGCGATCTCGATCAGCATCGCCCCGGGCCCCCGCTGCTTGGCACGACGTTTCACGTCCGCGGCCCGCATGCCAAGATGGGCGAGGTTCACCCAGACATCGGGCCGCACCAGCAGCACGGCCGAGGAGATGCGCGCCAGCGGAAACCGGCGCACCTGTCCTTCGCGATCGACCCCGGTGAAGCTCCCGGCCCGCGCCGCCTCGTCGCCCACGGCGCGCTCGATGACCCGGCGGCAGCGCGTGGTGCACTCGGCCACGAAGGACTCGGCGCGCCCCGGAGCCGTCAGGATGATGAAGTCGTCGCCGCCGATGTGCCCGACAAAGTCACGATCGTCGTTGCCGCCGACGGCATCGACGCTCTCGCGCATCGCCGCGCCGAGCCCGCGGATCACCTCGTCGGCGATGGCGAACCCGAACGTGTCGGCGAACGGCTTGAAGTAGTCCAGGTCGAGATAGCAGACCGCGAACGACTCCCGCCGCTCGATCCGGGCATTGATCTCGGCGTCGATCGCCCGTCCCCCGGCCAGCCCGCTGGTTGGGTTGCGGTCACTTTCGCGCTGTACGAGGCGCAGCAACGCCTGCACGCGCGCGCGGAGCTCGCGCGGATCGAACGGCTTGGCGACATAGTCATCGGCGCCGGCCGCGAAGCCCTCCACCTTGCTCTCCACGGTGCTTTGTGCTGTCAGCATCAGTACCGGAATGCGCGAGGTGAAAGGATTCTGCTTGACGCGGCGACAGACCTCGAAGCCGTTCATGCCCGGCATGGCGTGGTCGAGGACAACCAGGTCCGGCTCCCGGGCCTGGATGGCCGTGAGCACACTGGGGCCGTCCTCAACCAGCGCGACCTCGTGCCCCGACGAGCGGAAGAGGTCGCGCAGCATGAGGCGCATTTCCTCGTTGTCGTCAGCGAGGAGCAAATAACTCACGACTCGACAGCCGCTTGCGCGGTCTTTGACGGGGTGGGGACGGCTCGATAAGTTCACGAACTTTCACCGTCGCTGTCAACTGCAAGCGGCGATTTGGTGGGAACTTAGGGCATTCACAGGCGACCTCGACAGGATGTGCGTCACAGGACGCCGGCCGGCCTCCCCTTCCGCGGACTGGCGCGCGATGAACTTCGACGACTACCAGGCCGCGGCCGCCCGGACACGAAATCCGGCGCTCGACGATCGCGACCGCCTGCTCGACGCGGCCGCCGGACTCGCCGAGGAGGCCGGCGAGGTGCTGGCGCTGGCACGCAAGCACGCCTTCCTGCAGCGCCCCCTCGAAGCCGCGCGCGTGTGCGAGGAGCTCGGGGACGTGCTCTGGTGCGCCGCCGCCGTGGCCGCCAGCGCCGGGCTGTCGTTAGGCGAGGTGGCTGCGGCGAACCTGGAGAAGCTCAGGCGGCGCCACTCCGCCGGCTTCGACCCCGGGGCGTCGGGCGCCCCGTAGCCGCGCGGCGGTCGGGCCGGGCCCGGCTCGCGCCGGCGTCAGTCGTCCTTCTGGCCGAACAGCGCCATGTTCGAGCTGTGGCCCGGGTTCACCTTCTTGTCCGGGTAGATCCAGTGCACCGCCTGGTTCACCGCGGTCGCCGCCTCGCCGAAGCCGGTCGCGATGAGCTTCAGCTTCCCGGGGTAGGTGACGATGTCGCCGGCCGCGTAGATGCCGGGACGCCCGGTCTCCATGCGGCTGGTCACCACGATCTCGTCCTTCTCGAGCGTGAAGCCCCAGTCCACGCAGCGCCCCGAGGTCGCTGACGTACCCCAGCATCGGGAGGACGGCGTCGCAGGCAATCTCGCGCGTCGCCTTTGTCCTGGCATCGCGCACCACGATGCCCGTGAGCCGGCCGTCGGACGGCACCAGGTCGTGCAGCTCGTGAAACGTGAGCAGTTCGAGGCGACCGGCGGCGGCAGCACGACGAACCTCTCCCACCGTCGCCTCGTGCGCGCGGAACCTGTCGCTGCGGTGCATCAGGGTGACCGAGGCCGCACGGTCGAGCATCTGGTGCGCCCAGTCGAAGGCCGAGTCGCCGCCGCCGATGATCACGATCCGCTGCCCGCGAAAGGCTTCCGGATCACTCACGACCGCATGGATGCCGCGGCCGTACCACGGCGACGCCACCTGCTGCGGCAGGCGGCGCGGGGTAAAGGCGCCGATTCCCGCGGCCACCACGATCGCACGCGACGGGAACCGATCGGTCCCGGTGGCGAGCACGAACTGCCCGTCCGCCTCCTCGAGCCCGACGATGCGCTGGTTCAGGTGAGTGCCGGCGCCGAACTGGCGCGCCTGCTCCGTGAGCTGTCGCACGAGGTCCTTGGCGAGGACCTTGGGGAATCCGGCGACGTCGAATATGTACTTCTCCGGATACAGGGCGGTGAGCTGTCCGCCGGGATCGGGCAGCGCATCGACGAGTCGGGCGCTCACCCCGCGCATGCCGGCGTAGAAGAGCGCGAACAGGCCGGTCGGCCCGGCGCCCAGGATGGTGAGGTCGAGAAGGTCGTGGAGCATGCGAACGAAGATAGTCCCCAGTGCCGTGCCACCGGAGCCCGCGTCGCGCAACGCCGGCCGGGGCCGGTCCGCGGTATCCGGGGCCCGGGGGGCGGTGGCGCAGCGCTACTTTTCGGGCGTCGCCTGCCGCGGGCGGCCCGCTCGCATCGCCGCGGACGGCGCGTTCCAGAACCCCACACCATCCGGATCCACCTCAGGCCTGCCGCATGAAGATCTACACGAAGACCGGCGACGACGGCGATACGGCGCTCTTCGGGGGCGGGCGCGTGGGAAAGGACCACCCGCGCGTCGAGGCATACGGCGACGTCGACGAACTCAATGCGATGCTCGGTGCGGCGCGCGCCGCCAACCCGATGCCGCGGGTCGACGAGGTCCTCGTCGGGGTCCAGCGGGACCTGTTCGGCCTGGGCGCGCTGCTCGCGACACCGGACCCCGATCGCATGGCGCGGCAGCTCGAGAAGGCGCGCATCGACGCCGGTCGCCTGCGCGAGCTCGAGGTGGCCATCGACGACTGCGAGAGCGAGCTGGAGCCGCTGCGGAGCTTCATCCTGCCTGGCGGGACGCCGAAGGCGGCGGCGCTGCACGTGGCGCGCACCGTCTGCCGGCGCGCCGAGCGACGGGTGGTGTCGCTGCGCCGCGCCGAGCCGATCCCGGAGGTCGTCGTGCAGTACCTCAACCGGCTCTCGGACCTGCTGTTCATGCTCGCCCGGGTGGCGAACCGGCGCGCCGGCGCCGGTGAGGTGACCTGGTGACCACCGCAGGCGCGGGGCGCTGAGGGTCGATGCCCATCCACGAGATCGCACTGCCCGGCGGCACGATGCACATCGGGGCCGGCCTCCTCGACGAAGCCGCGGACCGCGTCGCCGCCGCGGCACCGGCGGCAACCTGCGCCCTGATCACCGACGACGTCGTCGCCGGGCTCTGGCTGTCGCGCTTGCGGGCGTCGTTCGCCGCGCGACGCCCCGCGGCGCGGGTGGTGTCGCGGGCCTTTCCCGCCGGGGAGCGGCACAAGACGCGCGACACCTGGTCGGCCCTGACCGACTGGCTGCTGGCGGAAGGATGCGGGCGTGACACGACCGTCGTGTCGTTAGGTGGCGGCGTGGCGACGGACCTCGCCGGGTTCGTGGCGGCGACCTTCCTGCGCGGCGTTCCGGTGGTGCACGTGCCGACGTCGCTCCTGGCCATGGTCGACGCGTCGATCGGCGGAAAGACAGGCGTCGACACCGCCGCCGGCAAGAACCTGGTGGGGGCCTTTCATCCCCCGGCGACGATCCTCGCCGACCCGGCCGTGCTGTCCACGCTGCCGCCGGCGCAGGTACGCGCCGGGATGGCCGAGGTGCTGAAGCACGGCGCGGTGGCCGACGCCGACCACTTTGCCGCCGCCGCCGCCGCGGGCGCGCGCCTGCAGGCGGCGTTCGCGGCCGGCACCCCCGTCGACTGGACCGCCGACGAGCTGACGTCGCTCATTGCGCGAAGCGCCGACATCAAGGCCGACATCGTGCGCCGCGACCCGCGGGAGTCGGGGCGGCGGCAGGTGCTCAACGCCGGCCACACCGTGGCCCACGCCCTCGAGCGGGAGACGGGATACGCGCTGCTGCACGGCGAGGCCGTCGCCATCGGGCTCGCGGTCGAGGCGGCACTCGGCGAGCGGCTGGGCATCACCGTCCCCGGCACCGCCGCACAACTTCGCGACGCGTTAGGTGCGACGGGCCTCCCGGTGCGGCTCCCGGCGGGCATCGCGCCAGCGGCACTGGTGCGCGCGATGCGCGCCGACAAGAAGGGACGCGGCGGAAGGCTCGGCTTCGCCCTGCTGGCGGAGGTGGGCCGTGCCGCCGGGGATGACCACCCCGGCTGGACGACGCTGCTCGACGAGTCCACCGTGGTCGGCCTCCTCGGCGCCGTGCCTGAACACTCAGCCGGTGGGCGGCGGCGGTGAAGGCGTCGACGGCTCTCCTGGCCGCCCTCGTGGCACTGGTCCTCCTGCTGGCCGTCGCCGCCATCCTCGTCGACGTCCCGTGGTGGGTGGTCTGGCCCGTCGCCGCCGCCGTGATAGCCGTGCTCATCCGGATCGTGAGGCGTCGCGCCGCGGCGACGCCCGACCGGCAGAACACCGAAGCGTGAATCCCGACGCTTGTGATCACATTTTGGTGGCCTGAATCACAAGTTGTTGAAAGAGCACGATATGTCAGAAAGGCGCCGAAAGCGGCCTGAGTGGCACAGAAAATGGCTGTTGACGCCCAAAAAACGCGCTTGTATCGTGGCCGCCCACTCTGCAGGACCCGGACGCGAGCCAGGCTCGCCGAACTCCCACTACGGGCAGGGGCGCGTATGCAGCAAGTGACCGAGAGCAGGACCAAAGGGTTCGTCCGATCCTCTCCGTCCACGGCTTTCGATCAGTACCTGCACGATATCCAGAAACTGCCGCTGATCACGGAGCCCGAGGAGGAGCGCCGGCTGGCCCGCCGGGCCCAGAAGGGTGACGAGAAGGCCGCCGAGCGGCTGGTGACAGCGAACCTCCGGTTCGTGATCTCCTACGTGAAGAAGTACCAGGGTCACGGCCTCGACCTGAGCGAACTCGTCGCCATCGGCAACGAGGGGTTGCTCAAGGCGGTGCGGAAGTTCGATCCCGACCAGGGCGTGAAGTTCATCTCGTACGCCGTCTGGTGGGTGCGCCAGGCCGTTCTCAAGGCGCTCGCCGAGCAGACGCGCTCGGTGCGCATCCCGCTCAACCAGAACTCTCAGCTGATCCGTCTCTCGCGCGCCGAGACGATCCTGTCGCAGGTGCTGAAGCGCGACCCGACCGACGCCGAGATCGGCCGGTTGCTCGAGGAACCGGTGGAGACGGTGCGCTCGGCGCGCCAGATGACATCCACCGAGGTCTCGCTCGACGCGCCGATCGACCGCAGCGATCGCGATGCGGCAACGCTCGGGGAGCGATTCTCGGGCGTCGAGGGAAGCGACATCGAGGAGCGGACCGACACGCGCCTCATGCGCGAGTTCATCGATCGCGTCTTCACCAAGTACCTCACCCCCCGCGAGCGGAAGATCCTCTACCTGTACTACGGCCTTGAGGAAGGGTCCGAGGCGATGACGCTGGAGCGGATCGGCGCCCTCATGGGCGTCACGCGCGAGCGCATCCGCCAGATCCGTGAGCGGGCGTTCGAGAAGTTGCGCGAATCGCCCGACGGACGGGCGCTGGCGAGTTTCTGGACGGCGGCCTGACGCGCGTCCCGGTACGCACGACGGTCGAGCGGCCCCGGAGGGGTTCCTTCCGGGGCCGCGCTGCGTCGGGACGCCTCCGCTGGTCGGGCGCCACGCGCACGATGTAGCTTCCCGCGTGACCCTGCACCTGCTCCCGATCTTCCCGCTGCCTCTGGTGCTGTTTCCGCGCGCCACGGTCCCGCTCCACATCTTCGAGCCGCGCTACCGCAACCTCCTGGCCGACTGTCTCGCCGGCGACCGCGAGTTCGGCATCGTCTGCCTGCCGGAAGGTGCCGCCGCGAGTGAGATCCCGGCTGGCACGGCCGGCTGCGTGGCGCACATCGAGTCGGCGCGCGCCCTGCCGGACGGTCGCTCCGACATCGTGGTGACCGGCCGGCATCGCTTCACGCTGGAGCGCTTCGTGCCGGACCCGGCGTCGTACCACGTGGGCCAGGTATCCACGCTCAGCGACGAGCCCGAGCCGGCGGCGGTGCTGGCGGCGCTCGCCACCGGCGTACGCTCCCTGTTCGAGCGGGTCGGCCGCGCGTCGCGCGCCATTGCCAACGAGTTGATGCCGCTGCCGGAACTGCCTGACGAGCCCGCGGAGCTCTCGTTCGCGGTGGCGCGTCGCCTGGACCTCGATCTCGGGCGACAGCAGGAACTGCTGGCGTCGCGCTCGTCGCTGGAACGGCTCCAGCGGCTCGACGGCATCCTCGCCGCGGTGGTCGACGAAATGGAGGAACGGGCACGGGTGCACGCGCTCGCCAGGACGAATGGTCACGGCCCCCGCGCAGGGGCGACCTGACCATGGGCGCGTCGACGGGGCTTGCCGCCCGGCTCGCAGGCGTTGTCGGCGAGCGCCACCTGCTGGAGCGGCCGGCCGAGATCCTGGTCTACGAATCGGACGCGCTGCCCGGGTACCGGCGCCGCCCGTCGCTGGCGGTCTTCCCGGGCTCGCGCGACGAGGTGGTGGAGGTGGTGCGCCTGCTGGCCCGCGACGGCATACCGTTCGTGCCGCGGGGCGCCGGTACCGGGCTCTCCGGCGGGGCGCTGGCGGACGGCGCGGTGCTGCTCGGGCTCAACCGGATGCGGCGCATCGTGTCGGTGGACGCCGAGAACCGGCGCGCCGTGGTGGAGCCCGGAGTCGTGAACGCGGCGCTGTCGCGCGCGGTGGCGCACCTGGGGCTCCACTACGCGCCGGACCCGTCGAGCCAGGCGGCGTGCACCATCGGTGGCAACGTGGCCGAGAACGCCGGCGGGCCGCACTGCCTCAAGTACGGCGTGACCATGAACCACGTGCTGGCGCTGACGGTGGTGCTGCCCGACGGCACGGTGGTGTCGTTAGGCAGCGCCGACGGCGAGCGGGAGGGCTACGACCTGGCGGGCACGTTCGTCGGCTCCGAGGGGTGCTTCGGCGTCGCCGTCGACGTCACCGTGCGGCTCACCCGCACGCCCCAGGCGGTGCGCACCCTCCTCGCCGACTTCACGTCGATCGACGCCGCCGCCCAGGCGGTCTCGGCGATCGTCGCCACCGGGATCGTCCCGGCGGCGCTCGAGATGATGGACGCCAACACGATCCGCGCCGTCGAGGCGTCGATCTTTGCCGCCGGCTATCCCGCCGACGCGGCGGCCGTGCTCCTCATCGAGGTTGACGGGCTCGCCGCCGGGCTCGACGACGACGTCGCCCGCATCGAGCAGACCTGCCGCGCCCACGGCGCGCGCGGCGTCCGCGTGGCGCGCGACGAGGGCGAGCGCGCCCGGCTGTGGCAGGGACGGAAGAAGGCGTTCGGCGCCATGGGCCGCATCGCCCCCCACCTGGTGGTACAGGACGCGGTGGTGCCGCGCACGAAGCTCCCCGCGGTGCTGGCCGAGATCGGCCGCATCGCCGCCGCCTGGGGAGTGGGGGTCTGCAACGTCTTCCACGCCGGCGACGGCAACCTGCACCCGAACATCGCCTACGACGCGGGCGACGAGGACCAGCGACGCCGCGTGCACGGCGCGATGCGGGAGATCATGGGCGCCTGCGTCGCCGCCGGCGGGAGCGTGAGCGGGGAGCACGGCATCGGCCTCGACAAGCTCGACTACATGCCGCTCATCTTCTCCGAGGACTCGCTGGCGGCGATGTGCCGCCTGCGCGAGGTCTTCGACCCCGGGCGCCGCGCCAATCCGGGCAAGGTGGTGCCGGTGCGCTCCTGCCGCGAGTGGGCTGGCCTGGCGGCGACCCGCGCCGGCGCTGCCTGACGAGCGCGCGCCCCATGGATGCCATCGCCGAGGGTCCGGGCACGGTCATCACCGCCGAGCACGAGGGTCGCGTGGTGGAGGTGCTGCGCGACGCCGCCGCGCGCGCCGGGCCACTGCGCATTCGCGGCGGGGGGACCTGGCTCGACGCCGGCCGCCCGGTCGAGGCCGCCGCCACGCTGGACGTCTCCGGCATCCGCGGGATCGTGGAGTACGTGCCCGGGGACCTCACCCTCACCGCGCGCGCCGGCACCACGATCGACGCCATCGACGACGCGACTCGCGGGCACGGGCAGTGGCTCCCGCTCGACGCCCCTGCCGCGCCTGCGGCGACGCTCGGCGCCACCATCGCCACCGCCTCCTGCGGACCGTTGGCCGCCTCCATCGGCCTGCCGCGCGACGTCGCCCTCGGCGTCACGTTCGTGGCCGGTGATGCGCGGGTCGTCCGCGGCGGCGGCCGGGTGGTGAAGAACGTCGCCGGGTACGACCTCGTGCGCCTGACGACCGGCGCCTGGGGAACGACGGGCGTGATCGTCGAGGTCACCGTCCGGCTGCGCGCGCGCCCGGATGCCGACGTGACCCTGGCCCTGCCGCTCCCCGATGAGACCGCGGCCCTGGCGTCGCTGCTGTCGCGACTGCGAGCGGCGCCGATCGAGCCGCTGGCCACGCAACTCCTGAGCGCCCCCCTCGCGCGCGCCGTGGGCACCAGCGACGCCGAGATGCTGCTGGTCCGCATCGCCGGCAATGCCGCGTCGGTGCGCGCCCAGCGCGCCGAGCTGGCGCGCCTCGGCCCGGTGCACGACGCCCCGGATGGATGCTGGGCGACCCTGCGGCGGACGGAGCCGGCGTCGCCGTGCGTCTTCCGGCTGTCCTCGCTCCCGACGAACCTCCCCACGCTCTGGCGCACCGCGCTGGCGCTGGCGCGCACCTCCGGCGGCGTCGTGAGCGCGACGCTCGAGCGCGGCGTCGTGCGCTGCGGCCTCGGCGGCGCGGCCGACGACGGCCTCGCGGCACGCCTCGAGGACGTCCTCCCCGGCACCGGCAGCCACTGCGTCTTCGAGCGCCTGCCCGCCGCGTGGTGGGGGCGACTCGCCCCCATGGCCGGCGGCGACCGTCTCTCGTCAGGCATCCGGCGGGCGTTCGACCCGCACCGCCTGCTCAACCCCGGCATCCTCGGCGGGACGATGCATGACGCCTGACGAGAAGCTGCGACCGACGGCGATCCCGGGCACACCGCTGGCCGACGCCGCGGCGGGACTGGACGCCTGCGTGCACTGCGGATTCTGCCTGCAGGCCTGCCCGACGTACCTCGCGCTCGAGGACGAGAACGACAGCCCGCGCGGGCGCCTCGTGTTGATGCGCAGCGCCGTCGACGGCGAGCTCGCGCTCGGCGATCCGTCGCTGCTGACCCACATCGACCGGTGCCTCGGGTGCCGCGCCTGCGAGACCGCCTGCCCGAGCGGCGTCCCCTACGGTCACCTGCTCGAGGCCACTCGCGAGACGATCGCGCACCAGCGGTCGATCGGCCTCGTGCCCCGGGTCATCCTGACCACGATGGCCAACGACGCCATGCGCTGGATCGCACTGCATGCGGCCCGGCTCCTGCGCGCATCGGGCCTCGCGCGGCTGCTCGCCCGGCTGCCGGGGCGGACCGGGTTCGCGTTCGCGATGCTCGAGGCATCGCGCCCCGCCCTCGCACCGCGGAGCTACACGGCGCGGGGCTCCGGCCATCGCGGCAGCGTCGCGCTCCTCACCGGCTGCGTCATGGAGGGCCTCTTCACGGACGTCAATCGCGCCACCGAGCGGACCCTCGTCGTGAACGACTACGCGCTGGTGACGGCGTCCGGCCAGGGCTGCTGCGGCGCACTGCATGCGCACGCCGGCGCCGGCGCCCGCGCGCGCTTTCACGCCCGCCGCAACATCGCCGCGTTCGAGCGCAGCGGCGCCGACTTCGTGGTGGCGAATGCGGCGGGCTGTGGCGCCATGATGCGGGAGTACGGCCAGCTCCTGGCGCACGACCCCGACTGGGGCGAGCGCGCCGTCGCGTTCAGCACCCGCGTGCGCGACGTGAGCGAACTGCTCGCCGATGCCGGACCGAAACCCGGCGGGCCGCTCCCCATCACCGTCGCCTACGACGCCCCGTGCCACCTCGTGCACGCACAGCGGGTCCAGGCGGCGCCGCTCGCCGTGCTGCGCGCCATCCCGCAGCTGCGCGCGGCGGCGCTCCCGGACGCCGAGCAGTGCTGTGGGGGCGCGGGGATCTACAACCTCACGCAGCCGACACTGTCGGCGAGCGTGCTGTCGCCGAAGCTCGCCTCGATCGCCCGGGATGGCGCGACCCTCGTGGCGACCGGGAATCCGGGATGCGCCATGCAGATCGGGGGCGGGCTGTTGCGCCGGCGCAGCGCCGTGCGCTGCGTGCACCCCGTGGAACTGCTCGACGCATCGTACGGCGAGGAGACACCGGCATAGTCCGGCGGATTCCCGGTCGCGACACGGGTACCGTTTGCCGACGGCGGCGTTTACTCCTTGATGTATGCTCGATTCGGTGCTTTTCGAGCTTGACGGTGTCCTCGCGGATACCGCGGACATCCGCCGCGACGCGGTGTTGACGACGCTCCGGGCCACCGGCGTGCCGTTGACGGAGGAGCAGTATCGCGAGCGATGTGCGGGCCTCGGGATCGACGACGCGGTGCGCGCTGGATTCGCGTTCGGCGGCGTCGACGACGATGAAACCGCCGTCAGCCTCGCGGCACTCCGCGCCGAGCGCACCTATCGTGCGTTTCTCGGGCGCGGCCTGTCGCTCGTCGACGGCGCGGGCGACGTCCTGACCCGGCTGCACGACGTCGCCCGCCTGGGCATCGTCACGCGGATGCGACGCGTCGAGGCGCAATATGTGCTCACGTTGTCCGGACTCGACGACCTCTTCACCTGCGTGGTGTCCGGCGATGACACCGCGGTGGGCAAGCCGTCGGCGGCGCCGTACACCGCGGCCCTGGCGCGCCTGTCCCGGACGAGGGAGCGCACGGCGGGACGGCGCATCGTGGCACTCGAGGACGCACTCCCGGGCATCCGGTCGGCGCGGTCGGCCGGCATCGCGTGCGTGGCGGTCGGGCCGGTGCCGGCGCACGCCGCCATGGAAGCGGATGCATACCTTCAGGCCCTCACGGGCCTGACCGCCGAGCGCCTGCTGGCGCTTGTCGCTCACCACCAGGAGCCGATCGCCTGATGCAACGCGGCGAACCCGACGAATCCCGCTCCCGCTCCGCCTCCCCCACCCTCGGCGTGCCGGCGGTCCCCACCTCCGGGACACATGCGGCGTACGACGCGCTGCACGGCGGCGCCATGCTCGTGGACCGGAGCGCGCGGGCACGCGCCACGTTCGCCGGCGCCGGTGCGGTGGAGGTGCTCGACGGTTTGCTGACGAACGACGTCGCTGCGCTTGGCTCGGGCAGCGGCGCATATGCCGCGCTGCTCACGCCGAAGGGGAAGATCGTCGCCGACGTCCGGCTCTTCGCCCGCCGCGAGGACGTCCTCGTGGACGTGCCGCCGCGCGCCGCGGCGGGCTGGTGGGCGGCGATCCGCAAGTACGTGAACCCTCGTCAGGCACGGTATGTCGACGTGTCCGGCGCGCTGCACGACATCGGCGTGTACGGGCCGCGCGCCGTGCGCCTGCTGCAGGCCGTCACCGGCGTGGACGAAGCGGAGTGGCACGCGCTGGCGCCGTATGCCCATCGCGAGGTCGGCGACGGCGACGGGCGCGCCCTGGTGGCCCGCGTCCCCGACCTCGGCGTCCCCGGCTTCGAGCTGTTCGCGTCGCCGGCGACGACGGCGGATCTCGCCGAGCGGCTGCGACGGGCGGGCGCCGTCGACGGCACCGACGAGGCCGCGGAGGTCGCGCGGGTGGAGGCGGGGCGGCCGGAATGGGGCATCGACATGGACGACTCCACGCTGGCGCAGGAAGCCAACCTGGACGCCCTCCACGCCATCTCGTACACGAAGGGGTGCTACACGGGACAGGAGACGGTGGCGCGCGTGCATTTTCGCGGGCACGTCAACCGCCACCTGCGCGGCCTCCTGCTGTCGGGCGACCCGATGCCGCCACGCGGTACGCCGATCACGGACGTCGACGGCGCGGCCATCGGCGACATCCGCAGCACGGTGCGATCGCCGCGACTGGGTCCCATCGCGCTGGCCATGCTGCGCCGGGAGGCCGCGCCCGACGCCGAGGTGGTGGCCACGTGGGAGGGCGGGAGCATGCGCGGGCGCGTCGTCGCCCTGCCCTTCCCGGCATAGGCCCCGGAACGACGAAGGGCGCGGCCACCCGGCCGCGCCCATGCCTAACGAGCCGAAGCCCGGCGGGATTACATTCCGGTGTCCTTCTTCATCCCGGAATCCATCTTCATTCCGGAGTCCACCTTCATTCCGGAATCCGCAGGTGCCGGGGCCATGGCGGGTGCCGCCATGTTGTCAGCGGCCGGGGCCGCCTCCTTCTTGCCGCAAGCCGCGAGCGCGAACACGGCAGTCACGAAGGCCAAACGCAGCATTCTCAAGTCTCCTCTGGTGTTGGGGGGAGAGGACGTGCTCCACCCGAAGGGTGCGGTCAACGCGTTTTCTTCCCGCGCGGAGAACTTAGCGACGTCTCTGCAAGTGTCAAGTCACCGGCAGTTGCAAGTGCATACGCCTCAACATGTTCGGCCGCTGACTGTCCACGTCGCCGGCTGGTGCGCGTGGCTGGCTGGACGCCTCCCCACACGCCGGTCCCGACCGCGTCCGGGGCGGCGCCTGCGGGGGAGTGGCACGTCAACGGGCGCCGAAGTAGCCTGAGAATCCGGGCGCAGAACCCGAATTGGCGATTCGGGCGTCCCGGCGTCATCCTCCGCTGACATTCCGCACCGATCGTCCGCCTCCCCGTCCGTCCTTCACAGCCGGAGTGCCCGCCTTGCCTTCATTACCGACGTCGCTCGGAGCCCTCAAACGGTCGCCGATGGGAGCTCCCGACCGTGTGTTGCGCTCGGTCAAGGACGAGATGCGCGCGAACCTGTTGCAGCGTCTCCGCGACGGCGGCCCGATCTTTCCCGGTGTCGTCGGCTACGACGACACCGTGGTGCCACAGATCGTCAACGCCATCCTCGCGCGGCACAACTTCATCCTCCTGGGCTTGCGGGGACAGGCCAAGTCCCGCATCCTGCGCTCGCTCACGGCCCTCCTCGACGACGCGATCCCGATCGTGGAGGGGAGCGAGATCAATGACAGCCCGTTCCAGCCCGTCTCGAAGTTCGCGCGCGAGCGACTGGCTGACGCCGGAGATGACACGCCGATCGCCTGGGTCGAGCGCGACCACCGTTATGTCGAGAAGCTCGCCACTCCCGACGTGACGATCGCCGACATCATTGGCGACGTCGACCCGATTCGCGCCGCGCGCGGTGGACATGTCCTGTCGGACGAGCTGACGATCCACTACGGCATGCTGCCGCGCGCGAACCGCGGCATCTTCGCCCTCAACGAGCTGCCCGACCTCGCCGGCAAGGTGCAGGTCGGCCTGTTCAACGTCATGCAGGAGGGCGACGTCCAGATCAAGGGATATCCGGTGCGCCTCGCCCTGGACGTCCAGCTCTGCTTCACGGCGAACCCCGAGGACTACACCGCGCGCGGCAAGATCATCACGCCGCTCAAGGACCGCATCGGGAGCGAGATCAGCACCCACTATCCCGAGAGCGTCGAGCTCGGGATGGAGATCACCGCGCAGGAAGCGTGGACGGCGCGCGGCGAGCT
This sequence comes from uncultured Gemmatimonadaceae bacterium, assembly GCA_963761075.1. Classification (GTDB taxonomy): domain Bacteria; phylum Gemmatimonadota; class Gemmatimonadetes; order Gemmatimonadales; family Gemmatimonadaceae; genus CAVXFN01. The sequence continues at coordinate 1,396,510 of CAVXFN010000004.1, read as the reverse complement.
GCCGGTTCGCGTGCCGGAACTGGTGGCGGAGGTCGTGGAGCGGGTGGCGTTCGAGGCCCGCACCGACAAGCGGATCGATCGCCGCTCGGGGGTCTCGCAACGGATGCCGATCTCCCTGCTCGAGAGCGTGGTGTCCAACGCCGAGCGTCGCGCGGTGCGGCTGGGCGAGCGCGAGGTCGTGCCACGGCTCTCCGACCTGTACGCGGCACTGCCGGCGATCACCGGCAAGATCGAACTCGAGTACGAGGGTGAGCTCGTCGGCGCCACGGTGATTGCGCGCGAGCTGATCCGGCGCGCCGCCGACGCCACGTTTCGCGATCGTGTGGGAACCGTGAACGTCGACGACATCATCGTCTGGTTCGACACCGGGGCGGCGCTGCAGGTGACCGATGACGTCGAGGGCGCGACGCTCTACAAGGCCTTCTCCACGGTGCCGGGCCTCGCCGAGCTGGTGCACCACGTGGGGCTCGCACCCGAGCACGACGTGGCGCTCGGTGCCGCTGCGTGCGAGCTGGTGCTGGAGGCCCTCGTCGCCCGCCGCAAGATCTCGCGGTCCGACGGCGGGCAGTATGGCCGCGCGGCACCCGAGCCGCGTCGCCGTCCCAACCAGGACCTGTTCGGCGGCGGCCTGAGCGCCTGACGAGTCGCCGGCGACGATGCGGACACCAGTTGGAGCCGGCGACGCCGCCCCGGCGCGACGCGTGGGGCGATCGCGGACGTCGCACCGCGCACCGAGCGGGGCGTCGACTGCCCCCGTGCGGCCGGCGACTTCGCGACGCATCAGGGTGCGAACGGCGACGCCGGCCGACGCGAGCACGGTCGCCTCGATGCGCCGGGCGCTGCGACGCGAAGAGGAGGGGCCCGCTGGCCGCGCGTCCAGGGACGCGGCGCGCCCGGCATCCGGACGCGAACGCGCGACCCCGCATCCGGACGAAGTGACCCTGCTGGCCGACGACGGACGCGGCACCGTGGGGATGCTTCGCTGCGCCGCGGGACACGGCGCGCCCTCGCCGTACGCGTACGTCTCCTCGGCGTACGTGGTGCCGGGAGCACGTCGTCGCGGCGTCCTCCGGGCGCTCCTCACCGCCGCCGATGCGTGGTGTCGCTCCCGACGGCTCCCCGAAATGCGCCTGCAGTGCGCGGTCGACAACGCCGGGGGCAATGCGGCGTGGGCCTCGCTCGGGTTCGCTCCCGCCAAGGTGCTCCACCGGCGTCCGGTCCCGAGGCGCTGACGTCCATGCCGGTGGTGACGATCTCCCGGATGTTCGGGGCAGGCGGATCGGAGGTGGCGGCGCGCGTGGCCGCGGGACTCGGCTGGAAGCTGCTCGACAATGCCTTCATCGATGGCGTGGCGGGACGACTGGGCGCGACCCCGGCGTCGGTAGAGGCCATCGAGGAGCGCGTCCCCACACTTGCCGAGCGCCTCGCCGACACGTTTGCGCTCGGCTCGCCGGAAGTTGTCGCGGCGGCAATTCCGGCCGCGCTCCCGCCCACCGAGGAGCGCGTGCTCGACATGACGCGGCGCCTGATCGACGACACGCTGCTGCGGGGCCCCGCGGTGCTCGTGGGACGTGGCGCCCAGTCGTACCTGGCGCGGCGTGAGGATGCCATCCACGTCCTCTGCTGCGCACCCTTCGACGCGCTGGTGGCGCGCGTGGCCGCGCGCGAGGGAATCGCCGACGATGCCGCCGCCGAGCGGGTGCGCGAGAAGAACCACCAGCGGGCCCAGTACGTGAAGCAGCACTGGCACCGCGAGTGGCTCGCTCCCGACCACTATCACGTCTGCGTGAACACCGGGGCCCTCGGCATCGACGGCGCAGCGTCGCTGGTGCTCGGCGTCGCGCGCGAGCGATTCGGAAGCACGTCCGGGCCGGACACCGCCTAGAGGTCCCGCACCGCCGGATAGCGCCGGAAGGCGTAGATCCCGAAGAGCAGCATCGCGCCGGCCGCCCCGCCGATGGCCCAGCTGATGCCGACGAGCCCGGCCACTGCACCGGCGGCGAAGGCCCCGAGCGCCTGCGGCAGGCCAACGACGATGAGCGAATACATCGACATCAGCCGCCCGCGGAACTCGTCGGACACGAGGGTCTGCAGCAGGCCGTTGGCGAGCGCGTTGTTCACGATCATGAGGAACCCGGTCGCGAACAGCAGCGGCGCCGCCACCGCCGCGGTGCGACTCATCGCAAACGCAACCAGCAGCACGGCGTACGCCACGAACGACCAGGCCAGCAGGGCGCCGCGGCGCAGCCGCTGCCCCACCGCGGCAAGCGCCAGCGCCCCGGTCAGCCCGCCCAGTCCGAGCACGGAGAGGAGCAGGCCGTATCCGCCGGCACCGAGGTGCAACTGGTCGCGTGCCACCACCGGCATCAGCGCGATGTAGGGAACGCCAAGGATCGAGAAGACCGTCACGATCTCGAGCAGGCCGCGGACACGCGGCTCGCGGAGGGCGTACGAGAGTCCGCTGCGGATCTCCCCCAGTGGCGGCCCCGCGACGCGCCTGGGCTGCCACGGCGGGAGCGTCACCCGGGACAGGCCGATGAGCACGGTGAGGAAGCTCAGGGCGTTCGCGCCGAAGCACCACGCCAGCCCGAGCCTTGAGATGATCGCGGCGGCCACCGCCGGTCCCGCGATGCGCGCCAGGTTGAACCCGCTGGAATTGAGCGCGATCGCGTCGCGCAGGTCGTCGCGGCCCACCAGGTCGATCATCAGCGACTGCCTCGCCGGGATCTCGACGCTGCTGACGGCGCCCTGGAACAGTGCCAGCGCGATCAGGCGGCCCTCGGTGATGCGCCCGCTCCAGACGAGCCACCACAGCACCACGGCCTCGAGCAGCAGGAGTGACTGCGCCCACTTCACGAGCCGCAGCTTGTCGCTCCGATCGACGAGCACGCCGGCGTGCAGCGAGAAGACGAGGATTGGAAGCGATCCGGCGGCCGCCACCACGCCAACGACGAACGCACTGTTCGAGAGGTCGAGCGCCAGCCATCCCTGCGCCATCGACTGCATCCACGTCCCGACGAGGCTGAGCGTCTGGCCGATCCAGAAATTCCGGAAGTTCCTGTGGGTCAGGAGCACCCGGAACGGATTCAGCGACTGGCGCGCGGCGGTCACGCCGGGAAAATAGCGTGCGTCGTGATGTCCCCGCGCGCCGGCCGTCGCGCCGGGCCCGTATGCGCCGCGGCTGGCTGGGGCCGCCGGGGCCGTGGACGCCCTCTCGCCGGGTTCGCGCCGGGCGTATGTTGCAGGGGAGCGGACTGTCGCCACCCACCGGCCTCCATGCGCTTTCACACCTACACACGACACGTCCCCGGCCTGGCGGATGCCGTCGACCTCGAGGCGCTCCTCGAGCAGCTCGCGGACTTCCTCCTCCAGTCGGGATTCGCCGGAGGTGAATACTCGCACCCGTACTGGGGCGACTTCGGCGGCGAGGAGGATCGCTCGCTCGAGGCGCTCAAGCGCGCCATCCTCGAGGCGCTCATCGAGAGCGGGCAGTTCACGCCCGAGATGCTGGAGGCGCTCCGGGGCGAGGGAGACGAGGAGTCGGCCGCCCAGCTGGCGGCGCTGCTGGACGAGCTGGTGCAGCGCCTCGTCGACCAGGGCTTCCTCAGCCTGGACGCCCCGCCGCGCGTTGCCGACACCCACCAGCCCACCGAGGGCAAGGGCAGCCTGGCCCACGAGGCGTCGCGGGACGTGCAGTTCCACCTGAGCGACAAGGGCATCGACTTCCTGGGGTACCGGGCCCTGCGGCACATCCTCGGCTCGTTAGGCCGCAGCAGCTTCGGCAGCCATGAGACCCCGCACCTCGCCACCGGCGTCGAGGCCGAGGCGTTCAGCAAGCCGTACGAGTTCGGCGACACCCTCAACCTCGACGTGAACGCCACGCTGAGCAACGCGCTCGCCCGCACCGGCTCGCTCGAGGTGCCGATCGACCTCGACTACCCCGACCTGATGGTGCACCAGGCCGAGTACCGGTCATCGTGCGCGACGGTGCTGCTGCTCGACACGTCGCACTCCATGATCCTGTACGGCGAGGACCGGTTCACTCCCGCCAAGAAGGTCGCGTTGGCGCTCTCGCACCTCATCCGCACGCAGTACCCCGGGGACACCATCCGCGTGGTGCTCTTCCACGACTCGGCCGAGGAGATTCCGCTGGCGACGCTGGCCCATGCGCAGGTGGGTCCGTACCACACCAACACCGCCGAGGGCCTCCGGCTCGCGCGACGCCTGCTCCTCGCGCAGAAGAAGGACATGCGCCAGATCGTCATGATCACCGACGGCAAGCCGAGTGCCCTCACCATGCCCAACGGCGTGGTCTACAAGAACGCGATGGGACTGGACGCCGAGGTGATCGCGGCCACGCTGCGGGAGGTGGTCGAGTGCCGCCGGGCGGGAATCGTCATCAATACCTTCATGCTCGCCCGCGACCGGGCGCTGGTGGAGTTCGTGAAGCGTGTCGCTGCCCTGAGCCGCGGCAAGGCGTACTTCACCAACACGATGACCCTCGGGCAGTTCATCCTCATGGACTTCCTCAAGCGGAAGACGAGGAAGGTCTCCTGAGCCCTCCGGTGGGCGCCGCGATGCCCGGGCGCGGTCGACGCCGCCCGGCGTGAGGTCGTCCGCGCAGCGCGGGAGGCGAACGGCGGGCTCCCGCGCCCGCGTCCCTGATGTCGCCGTCGCCCGCGAGTTCTCGCGCCGGTTGCGCGCCTGGTACCGGCGACGCGGGCGCGACCTGCCGTGGCGCCGCACGCGCGATCCGTACGCCGTGCTCGTCTCGGAGCTCATGCTGCAGCAGACCCAGGTCGCGCGGGTGGTCGACTTCTACGACCGCTTCCTGCGGCGCTTCCCGACGCTCGGACACGTGGCCGGCGCGCCGCGGCGCGCCGTGCGCGAGGCCTGGCACGGGCTCGGCTACTACGCGCGTGCGCGCAACCTGCATCGCCTGGCGCGGGAGGTGTCCCGTGCGCCATGGTCGGGCCGGCTGCCGGAACATCCCGACCTGTTGCGCACGTTGCCCGGCATTGGCGCCTACACCGCAGGCGCGGTCGCGTCGTTCGCGTTCGAGAAGCGGGCCGCCCTCGTGGATACCAACGTCGCCCGCGTGCTGCGACGGGTCTTCGCGCCGCGACTCGATCCCCGCTCGACGAGCGGCGCGCGATCATTGTGGGGACTCGCCGAGTCGGTCCTGCCGCGCACCGGCCGCGCCACGTGGACCCACAACCAGGCACTGATGGAGCTCGGTGCCCTCGTCTGCACGGCGCGCGTGATGCACTGCGCGCGCTGTCCCGTCGCGCGACTGTGCGCCACGGCACCGAAGGCCGCCCTGAAAGCGCCGGCACGCCGCTGAGTCACCCGGGCGCCATCGCGACCGGACGTCCGGCGGCGCGACCCGATCATGAGAAAAGACTATTGGTAAAGCTTCATGAACTGCGGCCGATACTGCTGAGCAGGAAGGCTCGCCGCCGTTGCGCCACGGGTGTCCGTGTCGCGCGCCGGCTTGCCCCGGCGGTCACCACAATCCACCCATGTGCCGCGAGGCAGAGCCACGGATAAGGAATGCTCGGGATACTGCGTAATCTTCGCCAGCCTGCGGTCGCGCCCGACGACGCCACGTCGCCGGTCGCTCGCGTGGCGGCGTCGGGGGACGACGCCAACGACGTCGCGCCGGTGCTCGACGCGCTGCGCTTCGTGCTCGCACTGTACGGCCGGCACGCCGTGGACACGGACACGCTGGAAGCGGAGGCCCTGCGGCGCGAGCTGGAGCAATGGGTGAAGCATGCGACGATCGGCGCCCCGTCACCCGCGAGCGGGTCCGATCGGCCCGCCGGTGCGATGCGCGACCGCGACTGGAAGGGACTGGTACAGCGTTTCGGGGTGATCCGCCGCGATGAGCACGACTTCGTGGTGCGCTCCATGGGCGACCTCCGCGAGAGCGTCTGGGCGTTCGTCAGCGCCGTCCACAAGGTCGTCGTCGACGATCACTCGGAGGGGAAGAAGGCGTCGGAGCAGCTCGACCGGCTGCGCGCGGCGGTGGAGGATCCGTCCACCGAGCGCCTGCGGAAGGAGACGCTGGCGGTCACCGCGTCGCTGGAGTCGATGATGATGGAACGCCGCCAGCGACACCGGCAGCAGTTCACGGCGCTGGCGCGCCAGCTCAAGACGACGGCGAGCGAGCTCGAGACGGCGCGTCGCGAGGTGTCGCTCGACGCCCTCACCGGGCTCCCCAACCGGAAGGCGTTCGACGACCAGCTGGCGCGTTCGGTGGAGTTCTTCTCGCTCATCGGTCGCGCCGCCAGCCTGATGATCGTCGACGTCGATTCGTTCAAGGGGCTGAACGACTCGTTCGGGCACGCCTACGGCGACGAGTCGCTCCGGCTCGTGGGACGGGCACTGGCGCGCACGTTCCTGCGCAAGGCGGACTTCGTCTGCCGCCTCGGCGGCGACGAGTTCGCGGCGATCCTGCAGGAGACGCCACGGGAGGCCGCGGTGGATGTCGGACTCCGACTGCAGCGCACACTGCGCGGGCTGCAGGAGGCGCTCCCCGAGAACGCCTGCCGGTCGATGTTCACGCTGTCGATCGGCGTTGCCGAGCTGGAGTTCAGCGATACCCCGCAGGCGTGGTTCGAGCGGGCGGACCAGACGCTCTATCGCGCGAAGTCGGAGGGCCGCGATCGCGTCGTCGCGGCCGCCCGCACCGAGGCCGTCCGCGCGCAGGACGCCGACGCGGAGCTCGTCGAGTCGCTCTGACCGGCGCGGCAGGCGGTGGAAACGCAGCGGGGGGCGAGGCCGTCGGCCCCGCCCCCCGCTGGCGCATTCGAGACGTCCCGACTACGCCTTTCCGACCTTCTTGCCGTAGTCGAGGTTGCTCACGTACGGGCGGTTTGCGAAGCCCGTGTACAGCTGCCGCGGCCGCGCGATCTTCTGCTCCTTGTCGAGGAGCAGTTCCTCCCACTGGGCCAGCCATCCGGCGGTACGCGCCACGGCGAAGAGCACCGTGAAGAAGTCCGTCGGGAACTTCATCGCGCGATAGATCAACCCGGTGTAGAAGTCGACGTTCGGGTACAGCTTGCGCGAGACGAAGTAGTCGTCGGCAAGCGCGATGCGCTCCAGCTCCAGGGCGATCTCGAGGTCCTTGTCCATTCCGGTGACCTCGAACACGTCATAGGCGAGCTTCTTCACGATCTTGGCGCGCGGGTCGTAGCTCTTGTAGACGCGGTGCCCGAAGCCCATCAGGCGCGAGCCCTTTCCGTCCTTCACGTCCTTGATGAAGGCGGGCACGTTCTTGATGGTGCCGATCTGCTCGATCATGCGGAGCACCTGCTCGTTCGCCCCGCCGTGCAGCGGTCCGTAGAGCGCCGTGATGCCGGCCGCGACCGCGCTGAAGGGATCGACGTGCGAGGAGCCGACGGCCCGCACCGCGTTCGCCGAGCAGTTCTGCTCGTGGTCGGCATGCAGGATGAACAGGACCTCGATGGCCCGCTGGAAGGCGGGGTTCGGTACGTACTTCGGCTCGCTCATCCGCGCGATCATCGACAGGAAGTTCGCCGAGTACGGGAGGTCGTTGTCGGGATAGACGAACGGCAGTCCCTTCGAGTGCCGGTAGCAGAACGCCGCCAGCGTCGGGAGCTTGGCGAGGAGGCGGATGATCGAGACGTAGCGCTGCTTCTCGTCGAAGATGTTCTTCGCTTCCGGATAGAACGCGGAGAGCGCGGCGACGCTGCTGGCGAGCATCGACATGGGATGCGCGTCGTAGCGGAACCCTTCGAGGAAGCGCTTGACGTTCTCGTGCACGTAGGTGTGGAACGTGATGTCGTGCACCCAGCTGTCGTATTCGCCCTGCGTGGGCAGCTCGCCGTGCCGCAGGAGGTACGCCACCTCGAGGAAGCTCGCCTTCTCGGCCAGCTCCTCGATCGCATATCCGCGGTAGCGCAGGATGCCCTTGTCGCCGTCGATGAACGTGATCGCGCTGCGGCAGGACGCCGTGTTCATGAACGCCGGGTCGTAGCTCATCAGGCCGAAGTCATCGGCATTGACGCGGATCTGGCGAAGATCCATCGCGCGGATGGCGCCGTCGGTCACGGGAACCGTGTACGTCTTTCCCGTGCGGTTGTCACGGATTTCGAGTGAGTCGGTGGTCTGCGCGGCAGACGTCACGGGCTTCTCCGGTTTTGCCATGGTGCTCATGCCCTCAATCTCCCATCCTCAGCGGTACTGCCGCACCGAATGTGGCGCGCAAGAACAAAATAGCCGGATGCGGCGGGGGGTGACATTGCTGGCGGTCAGGTGCGCCGTATTCTACCCTTCGTCGTCGCGCGCGCGCCGTCAGTCGTCCCGCACGATCGTGTCGGGCGAGCGCGGACACGCGGACGGCGACGACGGCCCCACAACTCGCCCCCAGCAGAGGAGACCCCGCCATCCCGTCACACGACACGAGCTTCGTGCGCCTCCTGCTGGTGGTCATTGCCGCGGCAGGAGGGGGGGCGATCAACTCGATCGCCGGCGGTGGTACCCTGGTCACATTTCCCGCCCTGGTGGGCCTGGGGGTTCCCCCGATCATCGCCAACGCCACCAGTACCGTGGCCCTCTGGCCGGGCGCCCTCAGCAGCATGTGGGGATACCGTGGCGAGCTGGCCGGAGCGCGCCCGTGGGCGGTCCGGTTCGCGATCCCGAGCGCCGTCGGCGGCCTGGCCGGCGCGCTGCTGCTGCTGATCACACCGGCGAGTCGATTCAACCAGGTCGTGCCGTGGCTCATCTTCGGCGCGACGTTCCTCTTCGTGGTGCAGCGCCCGCTGATGAGCTTCCTTCGCCGGCGGGCGCGACACCCGGCGGACCCGCGAGTCGCTGTCGTCGAGCCGGGACTGGTGGCGCCGCCCCTGTCGGTGCTCGGCTACCAGCTCCTGGTGGCGGTCTACGGCGGCTACTTCGGGGCCGGCATCGGGATCCTGATGCTGGCCGCGCTCGGCTTCATGGGGTTCTCGAACATCCACCGGATGAACGGGCTCAAGAACTGGGGCGGCTTGTGCATCAACGCGGTGGCGGCGGCGACGTTCGCGTCCTCGGGTCTCGTCAACTGGCCGGTCGCACTGGCGATGGCGGTCGGCTCCATCGCGGGGGGATACGGCGGCGCCCGCCTGGCCCAGCGCGTCCCGCAGGACTGGGTCCGCCGCGCCATCGTCGTGATCGGCGTCGGCAGCGGCATCTGGATGGCGTTGCGTTGACGGCGTGGCCGGCGCGGAGCCCCCGCGCCGGCGGCGGCGTCATCGCTCAGGCCACGCCGTTCCGGATCGCGACCCGCATCTTGTCGACGAAGCGGTCGACCTCGTCAAGCGTCGTGTAGATGCTCGGCGTGACGCGGAGGCCGTTGAACTCCGGGTGCCCGATCGGCGTGGTCATGATCCGGTGGTTCGACCAGAGCCATGACTGCAGCTTCCCGGTGTCGATGCCCTCCACGTGCACCAGGGCGATGCCGCACGACTGGCGGTCATCGAGCGGCGTGAGCACCTGCACGCGAGGTGATTCCTGCTGCAGGGTCTTCGCCCAGCGGTCCCGGAGAAAGCGCAGCCGCGCGGCCTTGCGGTCGATGCCGATGCCGCGGTTGAATGCGATGGCGACGGCCACGGCGTTATGGTTCGCCGCGGGATGGGTCCCGATCTCCTCGTACTTGCGGATGTTCGCCGCCTGCGAGGCCCCCGCCGCCATCAGCGGCCAGAGCGTCGTGATCCTGTCGCGCCGCACATAGAGGAATCCGGTGCCGATCGGCGCGTGCAGCCACTTGTGGAGGCTGGTGCCGTAGTAGTCGCACTCGAGGTCGTCGCGCGTGAACGGGAAGTGCGCGAAGGCGTGCGCCCCATCGACGAAGACCTCGATGCCCTTCTCGCGCGCCATGCGGACGATGTCGCGCACCGGCATGATCTGGCCGGTGAGGTTGGTGATGTGCGTGACCTCGATGACCCGCGTCCGCGGCGTGATGGCCTCGCGGAACCGGTCGACGAGGTAGGCATCGGACGGCGGCGGCACCTTGAACGAGATCGACTTCACGACGATGCCGTCGCGGCGCGCACGCTGGTCCCAGGTGGTAAGCATCCGCGGGTAGTTCTGGTTGGTGACGATTACCTCATCGCCGCGCTTCAGGTCGAGGCCGAGGATCATCGTCTCGTTGGCCTCGGAGGCGTTGCGGGTGATCGCCATCTCCTCGGTGTCGCAGCCGAACATCAGCGCCAGCTCGCGGCGCACGCTCTCGATGCGCGGCTCCAGCACCGACCACATATGGTCGACAGGCATCTCGTTGCAGAAGCGCAGGTCGCGGATCATTGCCTCGAGGACCTCGGTCGGTGCCGGGCTGACGCCACCGTTGTTCAGGTTGATGAGCGTGCGGTCGGCATCGAACGCGCTGGCGATCCGGCTCCAGTAGTCCTCGTCGGAGGCGAGACCGGAGGCCGGCCGGCCCCTTGCCACCTCGTCGGCGCGAAAGAGGGACTGGAACGCCGAGGCCCTGAAGACCGGGAGCGCCACCCCGGCGCGCATGACCGACGAAACGAAGGCACGACGGCTCGACATGGGGACCTCACGGGAGAACGGTGCGGGCAGCCGGACGACGCGGCAATACTGCGGCCGCACGCGTCGCGCCGTCCAGTCCCGTCAGGGCAAGCCGCGATCGATCCTCCTGCACACGCACCGCACACGCACCGCACCGGCACCGCGCCCGCAGCGCACCGGCAGCGCGCAGGCGCGCGCACCCGCACCGATGTGCGCTGCGGGCCCTCGCTCACATCCGCGCGGGCTGCGGCAGTTCCAGCGAGAAGTAGAAGCGCGTCCCCTGCTCCAGCTCCGTCTCGACCTGCAGCTCGCCGCCCATCGCCCGGACGAGCTTCTGGCAGATGGACAGGCCCAGGCCGGCGCTCGAGAAGGCGTAGTCGCCGGGGATGTTGCGCTGGCGGAAGGCCTCGAAGAGGTTCGCCTGCACCTGCGGCGGGATGCCCCGCCCGGTGTCCCTGACGGAGAACTCCACCCGGGTGCGCCCGTGCTCGCGACAGGTCACCTCGACGCTCCCGGTGTTCGTGAACTTGATCGCGTTGGTCGCGAGGTTCAGCAACACCCGGTTCAGGGCCGATGGGTGTCCGACCCGTACGTCGGCCGACGGGCCGACGGCCTTCATCGCGAGGCGCTTCTCCTCGGCCATCGGGCGCAGGATGTCGAGGATGGACTGGAGCACGTCGGAGACCGCAAACGGCATCGGCTCGGTGTCGACGAGGGTCGTGCCCCCGCGCGCCAGCTCGATCACGTCGCCGGCGAGGGAACTGAGGCCGAAGGCGGCCGAGTAGATGAGGCCGAGCTGCCGCTGCTGGATTGGCGAGAGCTCCCCTCCGGCACCGGCACGAAGCCGCTCCGCAAGGATGAGGATGGATCCGAGCGGCGAACGCATGTCGTGCGCCATCTCGACGACGAGCTGCTGCGAATCGTGGCCGGAGAGGCGTGAGGCGAAGCGGTGCGCGGCGTCGAGGTCGAGGGCGTCCTGCACGCGCTCGAAGGCGCGAATGACCGACACGATGTCGTCGGCGTGCTCGCGCACATCCGGCGCCTCGGCGTGGTCCAGGAACGATCGCCGCAGGTGTTCCAGCACACGGCGCGCCGGGACGAAGGTCGGGATCCCGTCCAGTGGCGCGGGCACGCTCGAGGCCTGTCGACGGATCGCGTCAGCGAGGACCCCGACGGCGGTGCGAAGGTCGCCCGGCGCGATGGTGGAGTGCTCCGCCATCGGCCACGACGTCGCCACGTCGGCAGCGGCCGCGGTGAGCGCGCGCCAGGTCGCCGGTTGCATCCCGGCGCCCCCGGGCACCGTCTTCGCGCGTCCCGGTCGGGAGCTCGACTGCAGCGCCTCCAGCTTCACGATTGGCTCCAGAGCGAAGCGCCCGGGCGGCGGCGTGTCCGCCGCCCGTTCGGCTTCACTGGTCGAACGACCCGCCCAGCTCCTCACGGCGGAAGCCGTGCTTCTCCATGAGGCGATACAGCGTGGTCCGGTCGATGCTCGCCAGCCGCGCGGCCTTGGACATGTTCGAACCCGCGCGCGCGACGAGCTGTGTGAGATACTCCTTCTCGAACTGCGCGATGAGCTTCTCCTTGGCGACGTGGAACGGCTCCCGCAGCACGCTGTTCGAAATCCCCTCCGAGCGGCCCTCGACCGGCGCGTCCTCGTAAATCGGCACGTCGTCGGGGGTCACCACATGGCCCGGGTCGGTCAGGACGACGAGCTGCTCGATCACGTTCTGGAGCTCGCGCACGTTGCCGCGCCACGGGCGCGTGCGGAGGAACTCCACGGCAGCCTCGGAGAGCTTCGGCGCGGGCTCGCCCGGTCCGCGATGGCGGTCCCAGTAGATCGTGAGGAAATGATTGGCCAGGAGCGGGATGTCCTCCTGCCGCTTGCGCAGTGGCGGGAGGGCGATCGGGACGACGCGCAGGCGGTACAGCAGGTCCTCACGCAGCGTGCCCTTGGCGACGCAGTCCTGCGGAACGCGGTTGGTGGCCGAGATGAAGCGGACGTCGACGGTCGCGTCCTCCTTCTCGCTCCCGACGCGGCGCACCACGCCGTCCTGGATGACTCGCAGGAGCTTGGCCTGCAGCGGCAGCGACATCTCCGTCAGCTCGTCGAGCAGCAGGGTGCCACCGTTCGCGATTTCGAGGAGGCCCGGCTTGTCGCGATCGGCGCCGGTGAACGCGCCCTTGCGATGGCCAAACAGCTCGGACTCCAGCAGTCCCTCGGGAAGGGCGGCGCAGTTGATGGGCACCATCATGCGCGAGGCACGGCGACTGTGCGCATGGATGAACTGGGCGATGACTTCCTTGCCGGTGCCGCTCTCGCCCATGATCATGACCGACGCGTCGGTGCTCGCCACCTTGCGCGCGAGGTCGACCGCCTTGCGGAAGGCCGGCGACACGCCGAGGAGCGTGATCTTGTCGCTGTTGCCGTTCTGCTTGAGCAGCTGGACCTTCAGGTCGCGCGTCTCGCGCGCCACCATGACGGCGTGCGAGGCACGCCCCACGAGGACCTGGAGGTGCGTCGCCGAGAACGGCTTGGGGAGATAGTCCCAGGCCCCGGCGCGCAGCGCCTCGATGCTTGTGGTAACGCTCGGGTTCCCGGTCATCACGACGACGATCGTGTCCTTGTTGGCCGTGAGGGTGGCCTTGAGGATCTCCATGCCGGTGACCGGCGTCATGTACAGGTCGACGAGGACGATGTCGAACCGGCGACGCCGGACCAGATCCACCGCCTCGTCGCCGCGGCCGAGCGTGGTCACCTGGTACCCGTCCATCTGCAGGACGCTGGCGCACCCTTCACGCAGGGTGCGATCGTCGTCCACGATGAGCAGGCTGAGGCTCGCCTTCACCTCGGACGAAATCGACAGCGGGTCGCGCGCGGCGCCCTCGGCTGCCTCACCCGCCTCGTCATCGCGAACTGCGGCTCCACTCGCCATCTTGGGAGTTCTCCTCCTTACCGGGGTGCGTCAGAGGCGACCGGTCACGAATCCGCGGCCGCTTCCTGGTGTACATGCGACGCCTGCCCGGACCATCCGAGGGAGCAGGCTCCAGAGTAGGACGATCCGAGGCTGCTGTCGCAAAGCTACAGCGCCGCGGGACGACGACAGGGGGTGTTGATCACAGCCCACAGGCCTGTTGTGTCACAACCACATTGGGTGGTAGTGTCCATCCGGGACGCGTGGGCACGGATGTAGCTTGGGACTCCATTCCCGACTCCCCCTTCGACGCGCGACAGGAGTTGGAGTTACGGAGGCTGCGGCGCGCCCTTTTGCCGCTATAATCGTCTAGCTAGGGTCGCCATCACCGAGCGCCGGCAACGCATGACCGCGAACATCGTTCCTTCCAGTCCGCAGGGCGGAGTACCCGCGCCACTCGCCGGTGGTGCGCCGCCCTGGGGCGCGCCCGCCTCACCACCGGAGTCCGGGATCAACATCGCGACGAAGGTCGCCAGGATCCTGTCCGCCGTAAAGCGCCACGTCTGGCTGATCATCGCAATCGTGTCCGTCGGCACCGGCGCCGGCATCTACCTGAGCCGGACCGTGCACCCGACGTACGACGTCGGCGCGTCGGTCTGGATCAATGCGCGCACCGGCGACTCCGGGCCGATTGCGTCGGCCGGAATCATCTCGGACCAGCTGAACTGGGTCGAACTCGCGAAGAGCAACCTCGTGCTCGATGCCGTTGCGTCGAACCTCGCGCTGTACGTCGAGCCCGAGGTTCCGCGTGACACGCTCCTCGCCCGGAGCCTCCTTCCCACCGACTCACTGAAGACCGGCGCGTTCCGCCTGGTGATCGACGCCTCCGGCGAGCACTATGAGCTGGAGCGCCCCCCCGAGCAGAGCGGGGCCTCACCTGTCGTGATCGAGCGGGGCGTGGTGGGCGACTCCATCGGGCGCGTCGTTGGATTCCGGTGGAGCCCCGACCCGGCGCTGCTGCGGGCCACGCGCGTGATGAACTTCTTCGTCGTCACGCCCCGCGAGGCCTCGATGAAGCTGAACGCGCGCCTGTCCGTCCTGCTGCCGCCGAACGGCAACCTGATGCGCTTCTCCCTGTCGGGAGAGAAGCCCGCGATGCTGGCGTCGACGCTGAATGCGGTTCTGCGCCGCTTCGTGGACCAGGCCGCGCTGCTCAAGCGCGACAACCTCACGGAGATCGCCAAGACTGTCGAGGCTCAGCTCGTCAACGCCAGCACGCAGCTCAAGCTCGCGCAGGACAAGTACGAAAGCTTCAAGATCAGGGTCGTCACGATGCCGAGCGAGGCGACCGCGGTGGCGCCTGGCGCGAGCATCTCGCTGAATCCCGTCTTCCAGGAGTACTTCCAGGCCAAGGTCAGCCTGCAGGGTGTCACGCGCGACCGCGAGGCGCTCCAGCGCATCCTCGCCGACACCGCCGCGAACGGCGGACGAATCTCCATCGAGGCGCTCAAGGCGCTTCCCCAGGTCCTCAAGGACAACACGAGCCTCAACAACGAGATCGGCAACCTGGAGGGGAAACAGGCGCTGCTCCGCACGCTCCTGCTCACCTTCACCGACTCGTACCGGCCCGTCGTGCAGCTCAAGGACGCCATCAACATCCTGGAGACGCAGACGATTCCGGCGCTCGCGGCGCGCTCGCTGATCGAGCTCCAGTCTCAGGAGGCCGAGCTGACGCGTCGCATCGACGCCCAGTCGACGTCGCTGCAGGCGATCCCCCAGCGCACGGTCGAGGAGGCGTCGCTGAAGCGCGACATGGACGTCGCCTCGGAACTGTACATCACCCTCCAGCGGAAGACCGCCGAGGCGCGTCTGGCGGCGCTCAGCGCGATGCCGGACGTGCGCATCCTGGATCCCGCGGTGGCACCACAGCGCCCGTCCAGCAACACCGCGCCGAGCATCGTGCTGCTCGCGATCGCCGCCAGCGTCGGCGTCGCGCTGCTCATTGCGATCCTGCTCGACACCCTCGACAAGCGCTTCCGCTATCCCGAGCAGGCGACCAACGAACTGGGGCTCGAGATCATCGGCGCCATCCCGACGGTCACCAACCCCAAGAACTCCTCGGCGCGGCTGCAGGAAGCGTCGCAGCTGGTGGAGTCGTTCCGGTCGCTGGCGCTCACCGTCCGGAGTGCATTCGACGGCATGGGGCCGGTGCAGCTCACGATTTCCAGCCCCGGACCGGGTGACGGCAAGTCCTTCATCTCGGCGAACCTCGCCTCGGCTCTCGCCGACAGCGGGTTCCGGACGATCCTCGTCGACGGCGACATCCGTCGCGGGGCGCTCCACAGCGTCTTCGCCCCGATGGAAATGACGCCGGGACTTATCGACTATCTCACCGGAGAGGCCACCCTGGGTGAAGTCGTTCGTTCCACGTCGCACGGGAACCTCTTCGTGATCCCGGGTGGCACCCGCCGCCGGCATGGACCCGAGCTGCTCGCGGGAGAGGGGATGAACGGGCTGATGCGCGAGCTGCGCACCCAGTTCGACGCGGTGCTCGTCGACTCGGCACCCCTCGGAGCGGGAATCGACCCGTTCGCCCTTGGGGTGGCGACGGGCGCCATGCTGATCGTGCTGCGCAGCGGGGAGACCGACAGGAAGCTCGCCCAGGCCAAGCTCGAGGTGCTCGATCGCATGCCCGTGCGCATCCTGGGCACTGTGCTCAACGACATCGGCGGCACGCCGCACTTCCAGTACTACTACTATCTCGAGGGGTACGGATCCCTCGAGAACAGCACCGAGGCCTCGGCGCTCATCGGCAGCGGCAACGGCAACGGTTCCAAGCCCTGAGCCGCGCGGCCAGTCGCTCGACGGTCAATCGATGCACAAAGCGCCGCCGGGTCTTCACCCGGCGGCGCTTCTTCGTCGACCTGGCGCTCCGGCCTACTGCGGGAACCGGACGGGAACGTCCTCGAACGCGGTGATCGTCCGGGGACTCTCGGAGGTACGCACGTGGCGTAACGCCGTGGCGGCGCGCAGCAGCACCTCGACGGGATCAACAGCCGAGGTGGCAAAGTCGGTGACGGCACAGTAGCCGGCGCGCACCTTGAAGCGGAGCGCGCTGTCGCCCAGGGCAAAGGACGTCGATTCGACGGAGTCGCGAAGCCGCTCCACCAGGCGAACGGCGCCCACGCGGTCGGTGGCAGGGGCGACGATCGCGAACTCGGAGCGACCCAGGCGCCCCACCGCGTCGGACGTGCGCGCGGTGCGCCGGCACAGGTCGCTCAACTGCTCGGCAACCCGTGGATCGATGTCATCGAATCCGCTGAGCGTCGCATCGCCCGTCGGGATCGTCGCGATGGCGATGCACGCCATGGGTGAATGGCGACGTGTCGCGTCGGCCCCGATTTCCCGTGCGCGGCGCGAGAGACCGCGCACGTTGTACAGGCCGGTGGCGCCGTCGAGCAACCCCGCGTCGCGGGAGCGGTCGATCTCCCGTTTGGCCTTCACGAAGACGCCGAGCTTCAGGATCAGGGCATCGGCGTCGACCGGAAGGCTCAGGAACTCCCAGGCACCCGCGCGGTGCGCGGCAAGCCGCTGCGCCCGGCCGGCCGGGCCCGCGGTGGTGAGAAGGATCGGGGTACTCGACGGAAACTCGAGGTCTTCACGGAGCTTCTGGCAAACCTCGATGCCGCTGATGTCCGGCATGCCGGAATCCACGATGACGACGTCAGGCTGAGTGCGCCGCGCGAGCTCGATCGCCTGCCGACCGGTGTAGGCTCGTACGGAAGCGAAGCCATGGGGGCCCAACACGCTCTCGAGCGACCGTGCCGACCATTCCTGGTCGTTCGCCAGCAGGACGATGGGCGGTGAAGCGTCGCGCCTGGCTTCGATGATTTCGGCAGTCTGTTCCAAGGGAACCATGAGTTGAAGGCCGCGGTACCGTGCCGCCCTCGAGCACCTAAGATGAAGCCACCTGCCGTCCCGTCAAAGGTCAGAGGCGCTTCCCACCCGTATTCAAATCCCGGGCCGGGGGCACCATTGGCGGGCGATCCTGAAGCTCCTCCCGGGACCTGATGCACCGTCGCAACAGGTAGCTTGACTGGATTGCACGCGGACGACCCGCATGGGCTTTCCTTCCGCCTGCCCCCCGAACGCCCCGCGTGGCTGCAACCCGCTGGCAGGTAAGGTCTTCTGCTCTTGAGGACTCCGGAGCGCCCACTCGGATCGCCATCTGGTACCCAGTGGAAGAGTGCCTCGTCTTACTGTCGAGTTGTCGAGCCCGTCTCACAATCCGGGTGCGGCGCTCGACCGTGGACGTGCGGCATCTGCACTACGAACCGACATGTCGTCCAGGATCAGAGGAATCGCCGATGAGCCGTACTGCGAACCGATGCGTGGATAGCACAGCAATTGCTGAATCGTTGCCAACGAGGGTCTGGCGGAAATGCGCAGGGGAGCCGATGTTACCAGATCATTTGAAGCCGTTAACTTTCGCGATCATGCCATACGGAAGGGACGCACGCCGTGAATCGTCCTCCGGTCCTCGCTCGACCGGCCCGGTGGCGCGCCGAAACTGGTCGCAACCCCTGACTCGGGTCTTCGCCGCACTCTCGATGTTCGTCGTCTCGCATTCGCTCTCTGCCCAGGGAAGCCTGGGCGAGATGCGCCGTCAGGCTTCTCGCGGCGAACTCGAACAGATCGCCACGGCCACCGAGAACGCGGCGGCGGCAGCGCCTGACGAGAAGACGCGCGAGAAGCTCCTGAGCGATGCCACCGCGCTGCGCCAGCGGCTGCAGAACGGCGACTTCATTCCCGGCGATCGCATCCTGCTCACCGTCGTCACCGACTCGGTCCTGAGCGACACCTTCACGGTGCGGTCGGACCGGATGCTTCAGCTCCCGAACCTGCCGGACATCTCGCTTCACGGGGTGCTCGATTCGGAGCTCACGCCATACCTCACGACGTCCCTCTCGCGGTACATCAAGCACCCCGAGGTGACCGCGAAGGTGCTCTTGAGGGTCGCTGTACTTGGAGCCGTCGGCAAGCCCGGCTACCTGACGATCCCTGCCGACCAGGCACTCACCGACGTGCTGATGCTGGCTGGGGGGCCGACGGGCACGGCGGTGCTGGACAAGTCGGTGGTGCAACGGAAGGGGAGCACGATCCTCGACCGCAGCGCCGTACAGGAGGCGTTTCGTACGGGAAAGACGGTCGGCGACGTGTCGATGCGGGACGGGGACATCCTGTTCATTCCGGACAAGACCTCGGGCCTGAGCTGGACGCAGGTCACGGGCGCGCTCGGTGCGGTCGTCGGGATCTTTTGGGCAATTCGGTACGGCCTCGGACGAGGCCGTCCATGACCAGGAAGGGAGCAGGGACACAGCCGCGAGATGGATCCGTCAATCTCCAACGTTTCTGAGACGCCACGCGTGCGCAGCGTCACGCCAACCCGTCGTTCGCGCCGTGCGGAGGGGCCGGTCCTTCATGGCACGCGGCCGCGCACCGGGGAGACGCACGCCGTCGAGCGCGACTCGCCGGCGTTCGACGTCGTTCCGCAGACTCGCTCCGAGCGCCTCAACCGTGCGGTGAACTTCGGCCTGGCGGCGCTGGCGCTGCTCGTGGTCTCCCCGCTCCTGATCGTGATCGCGGTCCTGATCCGGTTGACCTCACCGGGCCCCGTTCTCTACGCGCAGACGCGCGTGGGGCTGGACCGGCGCTGGCGGTCGGCACTGGCGTTGCACGAGCGCCGACTCGAGGATCTCGGCGGCCAGGTCTTCACGATCTACAAGTTTCGCACGATGCGGATGGATGCGGAGCGCACGTCGGGCGCGATCTGGGCCCTGGAGCACGATCCGAGGGTCACGCGGCTCGGCCGTTACCTCCGCATTCTCCGGCTGGACGAGATCCCGCAATTGTGGAACGTGCTGCTGGGAGACATGAACATCGTGGGACCCCGTCCGGAGCGCCCCAGCATCGTCGCGCGCCTGCGCGAGGACATTCCCGAGTACCAGTTCCGCCATCGCGTGCGACCCGGCATCACCGGACTGGCGCAGATCAACCAGAACTACGACACCAGCCTCGAGGACGTGCGCTCCAAGGTCAGGTGGGACCTTTCGTACATCAGGCAGCAGGGGATGGGCATCGACCTGTTCATCATGCTGAGGACCATCCCCTCCATTCTGCTCAAGTACCGCGGCTGGTAGCCGGACCGGTCCCCGGCGGGGCTAGCGGAACGCCAGGCGGTTGTAGACGGCGCCGATGACGCGCCCGAGCGCGTAGCCGACGACGAAGGCGTAGACGAAGCCGATGAAGGCCCCCGGCCACGTGACGCGGTATCCGGGGAAGAACGCCGAGAGCATTCCGAGGTGCTGGCCGACTTGTGGTCCGCCTCGGAGCACGAGGATCACGGTGGCGAGGAAGAGCCCGCCGCCGAGCACCAGCCCGAAGGAAATGCCCCAGGCGCGCGCGTTGAGGCGCAGCAGCGTGGCCTGCACGGCTTGCTCGGGAGTCACTGGCATGTGGCTGGAACGCGTCTAGATGTGGTCGAGGAAGTCGCGCGTGTTGACCAGCTCCGCGCGCGCGCGAATCATGAACGCGCTGATGGCGAGCGCCAGGTTCCGGCAGAAGGCGAAGAACCAGCCCGCCACGAAGGCGACGAGAAAGCCCCAGGCGGCCCCGATGAACACACCCGGCCACGTGACCGAGTAGCCCTCGAAGTACTGCCCGAGGAGATACAGCGGGAAGTCGTGCACCCGTGGGAGCAGCAGGGCGCCAATGGTGAACAGGGCCACGAGGATCGCGCCCGCGGTACCGGTCGCCACGCCGAAGGCGAGCTTGTGAATCGGCGCAAAGGCATAGAGCAGCGCGGGCATCACGCGCGCGTCGTCGAACGACGCATCGTCGCTCGGCGCCGCTGCTCGCCCGTCTCGCGGGGGTGTGGAGGACGACTTGTACTGCACACGACCTCCTCTCCGGGTTCTCACGACTTGTCCGCGGTCCAGGAGCTTGGCCGGCTGCGCGAGGGAATCGGCGGCCAGCGCTTCACGCCGACCTCCGCGTACGCCTCCGTGGTGGGATCCGGGATCGGCGCCCCGACGAGCTGCTGCAGGAACAGCCCGACGCCGAATGATATCCCGTTCAGGACGTAGTACAGAAGATGCGCCGGCATCACGCGGAACGCGAACAGCGGGCCGCGCACCTTGCCCGAAGAAACCCCAGAGGGGCGCATTCACCACCAGCACGACACCGAGGCACGCATCCGCGAGGTAGATCGGGATCCGCGACCGGAACACGATGGCGGCAATCACGAGGAGGATCGCAACCCAGACGAGTACCGTGTTCATCTTCTCCGACGCCCGGACGTTCAGCGTCTTGGTCGACATGACCGTGCCGCGGTGGGCGAGCAGCCGGGCCCAGGGAATGCCGCGGTCCTTGAGGTCGGTCCGGACGACTCCCCAGAAGGTCCACCGCTTCAGGTGCGTCACCTGGATCTCCGGACGCAGGAGGATGCGCTTCCCCACCCCGCGAATGCGCGACCCCAGTTCGATGTCCTCGATCTGTGGACGCGGGAAGTGCCACTCGTCGTACATGCCCGCTTCGGCAAAGACGTCGCTGCGCACCGCCCCGGCGCCCGCCCAGAATGTCTCGACCTCACCGGCGTTGCGCTGGTGCGTGTAGTGGTGCAGCAGGTTGCGATACTGCGACATGAGGCCGGGTGCGGTGGGGTGGTCGTCGTACGACCCGAACACGGCGCCCACCTGGCAGTCGACCTCGAACTCCTTCGCGAAGAGCCGCAGCGTGTCCTCGTGCACGACCACGTCGGCGTCGATGAACACCGTGACGTCGCCGCGCGCCACCTCGAAACCGCGATTCCTCGCGTAGGCGGGACCGTGCGGCTTGCCCGGCAGGCGGATCACCGTGTCGGCATAGCGGGCGGCGATCGTCGCGGTGTCGTCGGTGCTCCCGTCGTCGACGACGATCAGCTCCCACCGGTCGCGCGCGAGGTCGCTGCCCAGCAGGGCGCCGAGCGACCGCGGCAGGACGCCCGACCCATTGTACGCCGGCACGATGATCGACAGGAACAGCGGCCGCGAAGTCAATTCATCGCTCCCGACTGAAAGACCATTTCCCGCACGCGCCGACCCTGTGCCCGCAGCCACATCCTCCGGCGAAAGGCGGGACTTCCCCACGCCTCCAGCTGTCCGGCGCTGCGACAATAGTACATGTCGAGGCGCGGAAGGCCTATGGGGCTATCGGCGGAGACGAGCGCCCGCAGCTCGGTCGTGCACGCCCGGGACGCGACCGTTCGAACCACCGACGCGACGCGGTCACTCACCGCGCCGTACGGGTACGCGAACGACTCGGGGCGCCGCCCGATCTCCCGGGTAATGCGATCCACAGCCCCCGCCACCTCGTCGTGGATCTCCTCGGGCGCCAGCTGCGTGAGCCGGCGGTGCCGTTGGGTGTGCGAGCCGATCTCCACGCCGGCCGCAGCCGCCCTGCGGACGGCATCCCACGTCATCAGCGGCAGCGTCGGGATGCCGGGGGCGGCCACGCCGCCCCACGCATTCGTCCCGCCCGCATGCCCGGACACGACGAACAGCGTGGCCGGGATCCCGTGCTCGGCGAGTTGTGGCAGCGCCGCTGACTCGAAGTTCGCAAAGGCGTCGTCGAAAGTCAGTGCCACCGCGTCGGCGTCGGGTGGGAGCGCGAGGACCTCCGCGAGGCTCACCGCGCGCACCGCGCCCGAGGCGAGGAACCGGACGTGCTCGCGGAAGACCTCCTCGCTCACTGAAATGGCCGAGCCCGAGGAATCGATCGAGTGGTAGGTCAGGATGGCTCGCACGACCGGCATCATCCCCGTGGCGACGACACCCGGGCCGCACCGGCGCCGTGGGCGAGGCGCGCACGCTGGTCCGCCACCACGTCGTCGATGATCGTGGAGAGGGGAATCTGCGGGCGGAACCCCGTCGCCTGCTCGAGCTTGGAGACGTCGGGGACGCGCCGCAGCATGTCCTCGAAGCCGGCGGCGTAGGCCTCGCTGTACGGAATGAGCTGCACCTCGGACGAACTGCCGGCCGCGTCGCGCACGCGCTCGGCGAGTCCCCGGATGGTGACTTCCTCCGTGGAGCCGACGTTGAAGACCTCGCCAACGGCGGACGGCGTGTCCATGAGACGGACGAGCCCTTCCACCGCATCACGCACGTGGCCGAAGCACCGGGACTGCTCTCCAGTGCCATAGACGGTGATCGGTTCCCCGCGCAGCGCCTGTCCAGCGAAGGAGGGAAGCACCATCCCGTAGCGTCCGGTCTGGCGCGGTCCGACGGTGTTGAAGAAGCGCACGACGATCACCGGCACCGACTTCTCGCGCAGGTAGGCCAGCGCGAGCCACTCGTCGAGGGCCTTGGAGCAGGCATAGGCCCAGCGCGAGTGCGTCGTCGGGCCGAGCTGCAAGTCGTGGTCCTCGCGGAACGGCACCCGCGTGGACTTGCCGTACACCTCGGAGGTCGACGCGACGACGACGAGCTTCTGCTTCTTGGCGGCGGCGGCGAGGACGGTCTCGGTGGCGCGCACGTTGGTCTCGATGGTGTGCACCGGCCGCTCGACGATGAGCCGCACGCCGACGGCCGCCGCGAGGTGCACGGTGACATCACACCGGTCGACGAGCTCGGTCACGAGCGGCGCGTCGAGCGCCGAGCCGATCCGGTACTCGAACTCCGGACGATCCGTCAGGTGCAGGATGTTGTCCATCCGACCCGTGGACAGGTCGTCCAGCACCATCACCCGGTCGCCGCGCGCCAGGAGTCGTTCCGCCAGGTGCGATCCGATGAAGCCGCACCCTCCCGTGATGAGGACCCTCATGCGGCCTCCACCGCGGACAGCGCGGCGTGCACGCGGGCGCTGCCGCGGCGTTCCGCGGCGCGCCGGACGATGTCGAGGTAGTGTGGAATCACCACGCTTTCGCTCCAGCGATCGACGTACGCGCGATAGCCGCGCTCTGCCAGGGTGGCCCGGTGCGCCGGGTCGTCGACGAGGCGGCGCATGGCGGCGAGCAGGGACTCGCGCGAATCGAAGACCTCGCCGCCACCCGACTGCGCGATGATCTCCGGCAACGGTCCGAGGCGGCGGGCCACCACCGGGGTGCCCTGCCGGAAGGCCTCGATGAGGACGATCCCGAAGGTCTCGTAGCAGAGGGAGGGCACGATCGTGGCGACGGCGAACTGGTAGTAGCGGCGCAGCTGCTCCGGCGCGATCCGCCCGAGGAAACGGACGTTAGGCATGCCGGCGGCGGCGGCGCGCAGGGTGTCGGCGTAGTCGCCGTCGCCGGCCACCAGCAGGTCGGCGTCCGCGAAGTCCCGAAAGACGGGGATCACGTCGTCGAGACCCTTGATGCGCTCCAGGCGGCCGGCGAACAGGAAATAGGGGCGCTCGTGGGGACGCGGCCCCGCCGCCACCGTGGACTCGCCCGGCTGCGGGTCGGGAAGAAAGTACGGCAGGACTTCCATTTCCCTCTGGAAGCCGAATTCGCGGTGCTTCTGCCGGCTGAACTCACTCATCGCGATGACCGCGTCCACGTGGCGCATCTCCCGCTCCAGCAGCCCGGTGTACCGCCAGTATTGCGGCGGCCGGCGGTTGTGCAATACGCAGCGAAGGCACTGGCGTCCCGTACAGACCTCCCGGCCGTGGCGCCAGAGCACGTGCGTAGGGCATACCAGCCAGTGCTCGTGTGCCATGTAGACCGTCACCGCATCGCCGCCGTAACGAAAGAGGCCAGGGCCTCCAAGCAGCGAGACGTTGTGGAAGTTCACCACGTCAAATGCGCCAGGGCGAAGGATTTCCCGGAGCCTCCGGCGGTTCAGGACAGGCCGCCCGAGCTGCTGGGTGAGGATCGGGGAAAGCACGCCGTAGGACGATCGGAGCCGGATCACCTCGACCCCCTCGTCGTTGTCGCCGGCGTCGTCAGGCTCCGGGCCCGCGTGCAGTGCATTGAAGGCATCGACGTCGTGCACCACGGTCACGTGGTGGCCACGCCGGACCAGACCGCGCGAGAACCGCTGGATGCCGATGGCGTCCCCACCGAACGAGTAGGGAGGGTAGAACGTCGTCAGCATGCAGAACCGCAGGGGCGTCACGCGGCCGCCTCCCGAAGGGCATCGAGCGTCGCGCGGGCGGCCGCCTCCCATGTCATCAACGACGCGCGCGCGTGGGCGATCGCCCCAACATGCTCGCGCAGGACGGGATCGTCGAGGAGGCGACGCATCGCCGTCTCCATCGCATCCACGTCGCCCGGGGCCACGAAGAAGCCCCCACCCTCCAGGAGCTCCGGCAGCGGGCTCTCGCGCGTGGCAACGACAGGCGTCCCGCAGGCCGCAGCCTCGACGGCCGGGAGCCCGAATCCCTCGGCCTCGGACGGGAGCAGGAGCGCCACGGCCCCGCTGGACAGGTGGCGGAGCTCGTCGTCGGGAACGAACCCTGTCCAGCGTACGAGGTCCTCGGTGCCGGCGGCGCGGATCTGCTCCCGCAGGCGCCCTGCCTCCCCGAGGAAGACGTCACCCGTCGTCGTGCCAACGAGGAGGAGCATGGGGGGCCGATCCGCGCCACGCGCGAGCCTCGCATGGGCGGCGATGATGGCATCCACCCGCTTGTGGGGATTGAAGCCGCCAACGTAGATGAACCACGGCGTCCCGGCGGGGACTCCGGCGCGCCCCGACGCCGCCCGGACGTCGTCGGCCCCGCTCGGCGTGTATGCCGGCGACGGCGCCTCCCCTGCCACCCGGATACGGGCGCGGGGAACGCGGAGGATTCGCTCGATCGAGCGGGCCGAGTACTCGGAGACAGTCAGGATCAGCCGGGCCTGATGGATGGCGAGGGCGACCTTGAGGTGCCAGAAGAGTCGCGCGCGCCAGTGGGGGAGCGTGAGAGCAGGAAACTGCTCGGCGATGGTGTCGTGGACCGTCACGACGGCGCGGAGCCCTGGAGGTAGTGGAAAATACGTGTACACCGACGGCGAGAAGAAGACGTCGGGGCGTTGGCGTCGCACCGCGCGGGAGAGCCGCAGCATGTCGAGCGGGGAGCGATTGCCGGCGGCGGCGGCCGCAACGGTGGGAGATTCCCCCTGCGCGACCTCGATGAGGCGACAGTTCGGCGACTCCGGCGTCCAGGCGGCGAAGGCCCGACGGTCACCGACGCAGAGGAACTCGTCCTCCGGCGCCAGCGCCACCATCGCCCGCATCACCTCGCGCGCGAACCGTCCGTATCCTCGTGCGTTCGCCCAGCACGTCGCGTCGACGCCGACACGCACGAGGCGCTCACGCGCCGGCCGAAGCGCGCGCCTTGGCCGGGCGAGGCGTCGCCGGCTCTTCGTCCCGCACCGAGTCCAGGCGCTGCTCCTCGTGGTACTCGTAGTCGGTATTCACGGACCACACGTCATGCGACGAACCGTGCATGTTGGCGACGGCCATCATCGCCGTCAGCATCGAGTGATCCTGGTTGTTGTACTTGTGCATGCCATTCCGGCCCACGGTGTGGAGGTTGGGAATGGCGTCGATGTGGGCGCGGACGTCGGCGAGGTGGGCGCTGTACTTCGAGTCGTAGACCGGGTAGGCCTTCGGCATGCGCACCACGCATCCGTCGAAGACCTTCGCCGGGTCGGCCAACCCCAGCTCGCCAAGCTCTCCCTTCGCCAGTTCGATCAGGTCCTCGTCGCGGCTCGTCCAGAGGCCGTCACCCTCGAAGCAGAAGTACTCCATGCCGAGGCAGGTCTTGCCCGGCTCCGGCACCATGGCGCGGCTCCAGTTGTTGAAGTTCTGGATGCGTCCCACCTTCACGCCCGGCGTATGGATGTAGATCCAGTTGTCGGGGAACAGGTCTTCCTGGTCGACCATCAGCGCCACGGTCAGGAAGTCGCGATAGTTGAGGCCGTCCGCGGCCCGGCGAACGGCATCCGGCACAGCCGGGGACAGGCTCCGGACGAGGTTCCGGATCGGCATCGTGGAGATCACGTGGTCCGCCTCGATCCGACGCTCGCCGGCGTCGGTGCGGACGTTCACGGCGCGTACCCGACCTGTCTCGAGTTCGATTCCCGAAACCTCGTGCCGCAGCAGGACCTCGCCTCCCAGCTCCCGCACGCGCGTCGTCGCCGTCTCCCACATCTGACCGGGTCCGAGCCGGGGATACTGGAACTCATTGATAAGGGTCTTGATGGAATCGGAGCGCTTCTGGAGCGAGGCCGCGTTGAGGATCGCCTTGGCCAGTGAGAGTCCCTGGATGCGCTGCGCGGCCCACTCCGCACGGATCTCGGTGCACGGGATTCCCCAGACCTTTTCCGTATAGGTCTTGAAGAAGATGCGATACAGCCGCTTGCCGAACCGGTTCGAGACCCACTGCTCGAGGTTCTCCTCGACGGGGTAGGGCCTCAAGTGCGACCACGCGTAGCTGAGCACGATCAGGACTGCGTTCCAGATGCCCAGTCCGCGAAGTGCGTTGCCGGCCTTGAGCGGGTAGTCGAAGAACTTCCCGCCGTAATGAATGCGGGAGAGGCGGGGAACCTGGATGAACTCCGAGCCCAGGATCTCGTGCCAGAGTCGTTCGACGGGGCCGATCTTCGTGAAGAACCGATGGCCGCCGATGTCGAATCGATATCCCTTGTAACTCGCGGTGCGCGAGATGCCGCCGACGACGTCGTCGGCCTCGAGCACGGTCACGCGTACCCCGTCTCGTGCGAGGATGTACGCGGCCGTCAGCCCGGCCGGTCCCGCGCCGACAATGGCGACGCGGTCTCCGGACTTCAGGCGCGATACTTTCCGGGGCGAGCGGGGAGCGTCGTCGTTCACCTTGGAGTCGTCAGCGAAACGGATGGAGCCTGGTCAGCAGGCCACGAAGCTCGCAACCCCGCCAGCAGCCACTGCATCGACGAATCTGGGTACACGGCGCAACCACGCGCCGGGGGGTTGCCCGCGCCAGCATCGTAATCTGCACTGTACGCGCCAAACGTCGAGATGCAGGCGGAAGCTCGTCGCCCGTGCCGCGGCTCGCCCCTCGTGCGACGGCGGGCCGCCAGAAACGTGGGTGGCAGCTCCCCACCCCGTTCTCTAGCCTGCCACCGCCATCTGGGCGAGGTCTGCCGGCAGGAAGTCGGCGTGAGCGCCGGGCGTCGCGAAGACGTGCGCCGGGCGGCTCGTGACGCGAACCTGCGGCTCGGTGGCGACGTCCGCGAGCGGCTCGACCTTCACGGCCAAGGGCCGCTCGACGAACGCGCGCGGAGCGGTGGCCGCTCGCTGCATCAGGGTCCGGGGGACAGACGCTTCGGAAACGGTCGCCGCCTCGCGGAAGAGCACGATGTCGCCGTGGAGGGAGGCCATGGCGGCGTCGCACATCTCCGGGCGCGTGCTTGTCGCCGTCACAGGCACCACATGGCCACCAACAAGGCTCACCAAGGCCAGCAGATCCGGCGACGCGACTTCCCGCAGCACAACCAGCAGTTCTGCTTCCAGAGCTTCAGCCATAGGGCCCACGAGCATCACCGCCCGCGTCATCGCTGCCTCGTCAAACGACGGCATCAAGACGATCGACACTCGCGGTGCGACTCGAGAGGGTCCCCCCCTCGCGGCCTGCCCTTCGGAGTCTCGTGTCATCTTCGATGTCGTTCGAGAGAGCACTTTGTCTCGATCAAATCATTGATCACTGCGATCGTCTCGCAAAAGCGGACTGGGTCGTGTTTCCTGTAGGGCATTCCACCTTCGACTTGCCGGAGTGACGTCCAGCCTGTCCTCGCTGACCACGCAAGGAAGGCGCCCGCAAGTCTTCGCGCTCGACCAAAGCCTGTCTGGAACTCCGAAACGATGCCACGGCAACTACATGCGCGAAGCCAAACTGCTATTTTGGCTGACCCGTCCGTCCGACGTGGGTTCGGGTGTACCCACCGCTGAGGCGACTGCGCGACAACCTGTGGTTGCAGTGCTGCAATCAGCGGGAGCTGCACAGAATTCCCCGACGCCTCGATAGACGAGGCGCGTCTATGTCGTGTCAGCAGCGCACCTCGCCCCAGAGTGCCTCACCCGAGTTCCCGCCGGCTTGTTCGGTCACCTCGGGCAACCGACGGAGCCTGCAATTCGGAGTCCGGGGGGCTGAAGGCAGGCCCGCGCTACTTCGCCACCGAAGCGCCGGGTGGAGCTCTTGTCAAGAAGTGTGTAAATGGCGTCAGGCGGCGCGGCGGGTTTCTCGGGTCGGGGTGACGGTGCGGAGGCCGTCGTGAAAGACGACGCCCTCGTACACCGCGGTACAGAGGTCCGGCGCGTTCAGTTTCCGGAAATGCTGTTCGACGACGAGCAGGATGCGCCAGATCAGGGTCGTGGCGCTCTCGACCTTCTTGTAGCGCTTGGCGGCCGACGTGCGGAGTCGGACGGCCGCGAAAGGGGATTCGACGATGTTCGTGGTGCGCAGGTGCCTCCAGTGTTCCTGCGGAAAGGCATAGTGCGCCACCAGGCGATCCCAGTCGCGCTCGAGGCACGCCACGGCTTTGGGCAACGCGCGACGGTGCAGGCGCGCAAACGCGTCTCGCCGCGTGGTGGCGGCGCGCAGGGTGTCGGCGGCCGCGATCTGTTGGAGCTGCACCGTGACTTCGGCTTGGCGCTTGCGGGGCACCAGATCGAGGATGTTCCGCAGCTTGTGATTCCAGCACCGCTGCTCCGCGCTCGTCGGATAGATCGCCGTGATCGCGCCCCAGATCCCCAGGTGCCCATCGGCGATCGTGAGCTTCGGCGCACACAGGCCGCGCGCTTTCAAGTCGCGCAGGACCGCGCTCCAGCTCGCCGCGGATTCGCGCTCGCCGCTCGTGACGGCCAGCACCTGCTTCTGTCCGTCGGCATCGGCGCCGATCAGGACCAACAGCGCCGCCTTGCTGTCCTCGAGCCCCGCTTTCACGTATACGCCATCGGCCCAGAGATACACGAGCTTCAGTGCGCTCAGATCGCGCTGCTGCCAGGCAGCGTGCTGTGCCTGCCACGTCGCCTTGAGCCGCCCGAGCGAGCTCGCGCTCAGCGGCGCCGCGTCGCCCAGGAGCCCGCGCAACGCCAGCTCAAAATCGCCGAGGGCGAGTCCGTGCAAGTAGAGCTCCGGCAGGAGCGCACTGACCTCGGGGGTGCGCCGCTGGAAGAGCGGCAAGAGCCGGCTCACAAACCGCTCCTCGAGGTCGCGGACGCGCGCGCGCCGGACCGTGACGGTGCCGTTCATGAGCGAGAGCCGGCGCGGCTTCCCATGGCCATTGCGCACGCCCGCCGGCGCATCCACCGCGCCGCGCCGCGCCGACTTCGGCCGCCCCAACAACTCGGTCACCTCATCGTCCAGCAGCTGCTGAATGAACTCCTGCACCCGCATCCGGGCAAAGGTCTCCAACGTCTCCCACGTCGCGCTTGACGCGGCCGACTCCTTCCTCATCTTGTTCATTGGGCGGTGGCTCCTTTTCGTGGCCGGGATTCTCCCGGCGGGTGATCGTCTCACCCGAGAAGGTGGCACCGCCTTTCGCGTATTTCCACACCTTTAGACCATAGCTCGCCGGGTGTCCGTCCTCACACTCCTGCCGACCGGAGTAGCATCTCCTGGAAGAGAGTCACTTCACCGAAACCCCGCTGGCGGTTGACCGCGAGTCCCGCAATCGTCTACCCTGCAACCGATCCTTGAGAATGCGCGGGAGCACCAAGCGACCATTACACGCCGCGACGCGGAGCATTGTGTTCAGCAACTCATGATGCAGGTGTCGAATCCCGGGCTGCTTCGTCCATATAGGGCGCCCACTCACAATTTCGAGTGCACCTCGTCTTCACAGTCGATCAGGCACAGTTGGCGCAGTGATTCGACCATTGTGAGCGCCTCGAGCGTTACGATGGTATCGATCTTCAAGGCCGGAAGAGCGTTGATGACAAGGCGAAATCCAATCACTACGCCTCGAAACCCTCGACCCGTATGCCATGAGTCGACTGAGCCGGAGACGGCCGGGGCATGCAGCGGGTGCGGAGGACGCGCCGCATTGTGCTCGCTTCCTCTCCCGGCCGGACCGACGCGCAAGTCGAATCGTCGAGCAAGCGAAGCCGCGTCGGTGGGTCCTTCATGAATCGGACGAGCTCAATCCATCGCCGAGCAAGCGTGCTTCGACAGTGACCGGAACTGCAAAGAACGCAGGCCGCAGCCGCGTCGCTATTTCCGCGTGGGTCTCGCTCGCGCGACCGCGGCAGTGGACGAAGAATGCGTTCGTACTCACTCCGCTGCTTTTCTCCGGACGCGCGCTCAGTGTGGGAGCTGAACGCCAAGCGATTGCTGCCTTCATTGCGTTTTGTGGGGCTGCCAGCGCGGTGTATGCGTTGAATGACGTGTTTGATCGCGAGCGCGATCGCGCGCATCCCGTCAAGCGGTCGCGGCCGGTAGCCAGCGGTAAGATCCCAGTCCCTGGCGCAGTGGCATTCGGACTCGTCGTGGCCATCGGAAGTCTGGCGTTCGCGGGACAGGTGCGAGGGGAGCTGGCGGCACTGTTGACGGGCTACATGGCATTGAATCTCCTTTACACGCTCAGGCTCAAGCGCGAGGTGATTCTCGATGTGTTCTGTGTCGCGTCGTTCTTCATACTCCGTCTGCTGGCCGGCGCCTTCGCGATCGGCGTGAGGCCGTCGATCTGGCTCCTCCTCTGCGGCGGCCTCCTCGCGTTATACCTCGGCTTTGCGAAGCGCCGACACGAGCTGAATCTCCTTGGTGACAGCTCGATTGCTCATCGTGCCGTACTCGCCGAGTACTCGGCGGAATTCCTCGATCAGGTCTCGGCCGTTCTGCTGTCAGTGACGGTCGTGTCCTACATCATGTACACGTTGACCTCGTCGACGGCGCGACAGGTCGGTTCGGAAGCCCTCGCGTACAGTGCAGCCTTCGTACTCTTCGGCGTTTTCCGTTATCTGTACCTATCCTTGCGCCGTGGTGTCGGAGATCCGGCCGAGGCGCTGTTGTCGGACCGATACCTTCTGGCGGACGTCATCCTCTGGTGCACGTACTGCGCGTACGTGATCTACCGTTAATCTGTCCCCCTCACGACTGAATTGGGAATGCGGAGCAGCGGATCACCTGGTTTCTCTGCCGTCGCAGTATCCGCCTTCGAGGTCCCGATGAAATCGGCTGGACTCCGGGGCCCGGAAGCTGCCTCTTCGCTAGCGGTGCCCGTCAGCGCTGCCCTCATTGTGCTGCCCGACGTGACAATTCAGTCGACTGGCCTCTCCCGGAATGGCAGTGATCCTCTGCTCACCCCAGTTCGAGCTTCGTCAACGACCACAATCCGCGATACGCGGATCGCACTGCGGCTCGTCAACCGCGACCGCGAACCGCGTGCGAGCCGATGTGTCTCGCACAGACCTCGCAGTCCGGTTTCACGCGCGTTGCCAAAAGCGAGCTCCCGGCTCCCAGGAATCAAGACGGAGTTGTTGCCTGCGGGCGGGGGGCTTGTACCGTGTAGCCGATCTCGACGCGGCCAGAGAGCGCGTCTCCCTGGAGCGCCTCGCGCGCGAGGGACAGCTGATGGCCTTCCGGCATGCCGGGTTCTTCCAGCCGATGGACACCCTGCGGGAGCGGGACCTGCTGGAATCGCTGTGGGCGCGCGGAAACGCACCGTGGAAGAGGTGGCCGTGAGCTTCTGGATCAATCGCAGCGTCTTCGTGACCGGCGCCACCGGGCTCCTGGGCTCGTGGCTCTCGGCGGAACTCGTCAGGCAGGGGGCGTCGGTGACCTGCCTGGTGCGCGACTGGGTTCCCGACAGCGAGGCGGTGACGTCGGGGACGCTCGCGCGCTGCCGGCAGGTGCGCGGCGAGCTGGAGGACCACGCCCTGCTGCTGCGGGCGCTCAACGAATACGAGGTGGATTCGGTCTTCCACATCGGGGCCCAGACCATCGTCGGCACGGCCTCGCGCTCGGCCCTCTCGACGTTCGAGTCGAACATCCGGGGCACGTGGACGCTGCTCGAGGCGGCCCGCCAGTGCGGGACGCGGATCGAGCGCGTCGTGGTGGCGTCGAGCGACAAGGCCTACGGCGCGCACGACACGCTCCCCTACACCGAGGAGACGCCGCTCATCGGGCGCTTCCCCTACGACGTCTCCAAGTCCTGCGCCGACCTCATCGCGCAGTCGTATTTCCACAGCTACCGCCTTCCTGTCACCGTCACGCGCTGCGGCAACCTGTACGGCGGCGGCGACCTCAACTTCAATCGCCTGGTGCCGGGCACGATCCGCTCGGCGCTCCGCGGAGAATCCCCGGTGATCCGGAGCGACGGCTCGTTCGTGCGCGACTACTTCTACGTGCGCGACGCCGTGGATGCGTACCTGCTGCTGGCCGAGCGGATGCCGGGCGAGGCCTTCTCGGGCGAGGCGTTCAACTTCGGCACCGAGACCCCGCTCTCGGTGCTCGACATGGCGGCGCGAATCCTCGTTGCCGCGGGCCGGCCGGACCTCACCCTGACGATCCTGAACCAGGCGACGAACGAGATCCCCCGCCAGTTCCTCAATTGCACCAAGGCGCGCGCGCGGCTCGACTGGCGACCCACCCGCACCCTCGAGGCCTCGCTCGCGGAGACCGTGGAGTGGTACCGGGGATGGCTGGCGCGTCGCGAGGAGAGCGAGCGTTCCCCGGTGAGCGCATAGCCGCGCCGCGGGCCCTTCGCGACCCCATGTCGGCCCCGGCTCCCGCCCACGCCGCGCACAGGCGACCGGTACGCCCGGCGACCGTCATCGCGGCCACGCTGCTGCTCGCGGCGGTCGCATTGCCCGTCGCGGCCACCGCCGCCTGGCTCGACGGCACGTACACGGCAACACCACAGAACCTGGCGACGGGAGTCCTCATCCTGAAGGGATGCCTCGTCGCACTGGCCATCGCGGTGCTCGTCACGGCGGCGGCGAACCCGGCCGGCGACGACCGCGCCACCACGGACGTCGTCGCACCCGATCGACTCGGAACGCTGCTCCTGGTGGCGATCCTCGTCGTGGCCACGGTACTGCGCCTGCATCGGTTGGGGACCGAGCTCTGGCTCGACGAGATCGACTCCTTTGCCCGGTACATCAGCCTGCGTGCCACGCAGATCGTGAGCACCTACGACACGCAGAACCAGCATCCGCTCTACTCGCTGCTCGCCCGCGCCGCGTACGTGTCGTTCGGTCATGCGGAGTGGGCCATCCGGCTGCCGGCGGTGGCGTTCGGAGTGGCCAGCCTGTGGGCCACGTCTGCCTTCGCCCGCCGGTACGCGAGCCGGGCCGAGACCCTTCTTGCGGTGCTGCTGCTGGCGGTCTCGTATCACCACGTCTGGTTCTCGCAGAACGCCCGCGGGTACACCGCGATTCTCTTCTTCGCGATCGTCGGCACGGGGCTCTTCGTTCGCCTCGTCGAGGGCGCCGCACGCCCGGCACTGCTCGCCTGGGGGTACGCCGTCGCCATGGCGATGGCGACCTGGGCGCATGCGACGGCGGCGCTCATCGTCGTGGGGCATGCGGTGGCACTGCTGGTGCTGCTCGCCCTGCGGCGACGCGGTACGCCCCGCGTCGCCGCAGCGTGGCCGCTGGCCGCCGTGGCGCTGAGCGGGCTGGTCGCGATCACCCTGTACGCGGTGGTCCTGCCACAACTGCTCCTGGAACTGACCAAGCCCACGCTGGAAGGTGTCACGATCGTCTGGACGAGTCCCGTGTGGATGCTGCGTGAGACCCTGCGGGTGCTCGGCCAGGGCGTACCGGGCGGGATCATCGTGGCCGGCGCCGGCGTCTTCGTGCTGGGGGTGGGAGTGGCGAGCTACTGGCGGCAGTCGCGCATCGTCGTCCTGGCGACGCTCACACCGGTGGTGGTGACGGCGGCAAGCGTGATTGCCCTGCACCACAACCTCTGGCCGCGCTTCTTCTTCTTTGCCGCGGCATTCTTCGTGCTCTTCGCCATGCGCGGCGGGTTCGCGATCGTGCGGACGATCGTGCCGCGGCACGGGGAGCGTGTGGCAATCGCCGGGGCGCTGGCGGTGGCGGGACTCAGCGCGCTGACGGTGCCGCGGGCCTGGCAGCCCAAGCAGCAGTTCCTCGCGGCGGCCGCCTGGGTGGAGTCGCAGCGGCAGCCCGGCGACGCGGTGATTGCGCCCGACGTCGCCGAGTACATCTATCTCATGTACCACACGCCGGCCGACTGGCACCTGACGACGGTGAGCGAGAACGTCGAACACGTGGAGCGTACTGCGCAGAGGACCTGGGTCGTCTATACGTATCCGACGCGGCTGGAGGCCTTGTATCCCGCCGTGGCTGCCCATTTCATGTCGGCGCCCTACCGGGAGGTGCGGGTCTTCTCCTCGACGGTGGGGGGCGCCGAAATCCATGTCGCACTCCGAGACTCCCCGTGACGCATGACTGAACAGCGCTCGCCGATCGAGGTCATCGTGGACGAGGACCTGCGCGTGCTCGATCGCGCAGTGTCGGTTGTCATTCCGGCCTACAACGAGGGCGCGCACATCGCCCAGCAGGTGCGCGACGTCCAGGGCGCCATGGCGGCGACCGGCTGGACGTACGAGATCATCGTGGTCGACGACGGATCCACGGATACCACGGCCGAGGAGGCCGCGACGACCGGCGTGCGGGTCGTCCGGCGCCAGCAGAACCTGGGGTACGGGGCGTCACTCAAGCTCGGCATCCGGCTGGCGCAGTACGACTGGGTGCTCATCACCGACGCCGACGGGACGTATCCGGTGGCGTCGATCCCGGATCTCCTGGCGCAGGCGGCGACGAACAGCATGGTCGTGGGCGCCAGGACCGGCGACTCGGTGGCCGTCCCGCTGGTGCGCCGGCCCGCGAAGTGGTTCCTGAACCGGCTGGCCAGCTACCTGGCGGGGCAGCACCTCCCGGACATCAACTCGGGCCTGCGCCTCATGCGGAAGTCGCTGGTGACGCGCTACGAGCACCTGTTGCCAAGCGGGTTCTCGTTCACCACGACGATCACCCTGGCGGCGGCGTGCAACGGGCACCCGTTCGCGTACGTGCCGATCGACTACCACGCGCGCCTGGGCACGTCGAAGATCCGCCCGCGGCACGCGTACGACTTCACGCTGCTCATCGTGCGGACGATCGTCTTCTTCAACCCGCTCAAGGTCTTCCTGCCGTTAGGCGCCGTGATGGCGCTGGCCGGCGTCGCCAAGATCGTCTACGACATCTACAAGGACAACCTGTCCGAGAGCGCGCTCCTCGGCGTCCTGGGGGCGCTGATCGTCTGGACCGTCGGGCTCCTGGCCGACCAGAACGCGCGCCTGGGCAACCAGCGCCGATGACGCGCAGTCACCGGCTACTCGCCGTAGAACTCCCGGTACCAGGACACGAAGCGGGGGACGCCCTCCTCGATGGTGACGCGGGGGCGGAAGCCGGTCTCGCGCTCGAGGTCGGAGGCGTCAGCATAGGTCGCGGCAACGTCCCCGGGCTGCGCGGGCAGGAATCGCTTCTCGGCGGTGCGACCCAGCGTGCGCTCGAGCACGGCGATCATGTCCATGAGCGCCACCGGGGATTGCTGACCAATATTGTAGACGCGGAACGGCGCCGTGGACGTGGCCGGGTCGCGCAGGCGGTCCAGGGCCCCGGGTGCCGCGGCCGGCGGGTGGTCGAGCACGCGCACGAAGGCCTCCACGATGTCGTCGACATAAGTGAAGTCGCGCGACTGGTCGCCGTGGTTGAAGACGTCGATGGGGCGCCCGGCGAGAATGGCGCGGGTGAACAGGAACAGCGCCATGTCGGGACGCCCCCACGGGCCGTACACCGTGAAGAAGCGCAGGCCGGTGACCGGGATGCCGAACAGGTGGCTGTAGGCGTGGGCCATCAGCTCGTTCGCGCGCTTGGTCGCGGCGTACAGCGACACCGGATGATCCACCCCGCGATGCTCAGAGAACGGCAGGTCGGGATTCGCGCCGTAGACCGAGCTGGTGCTGGCGTACACAAGGTGACGGACCTCGTGCGCCCGGCATCCCTCGAGGATGTTCAGGAAGGCAACGAGGTTGCTCTCGGCGTACGCGTGCGGGTGGTCGAGCGAGTACCGCACGCCCGCCTGCGCCGCGAGGTGCGCGACCTTTTCGGGGCGGACGTCGTCGAAGAGGCGGGCGGTTTCAGCCTGCCCGGCGAGGTCGAGCCGCACGAAGCGGAAGCCGGGACGCGTCTGCAGCTCGCGAAGCCGCGCCTCCTTCAGCGACCGGTCGTAGTAGTCATTGACGCTGTCCACTCCCACGACTTCCGCGCCGTCGTCGACAAGGCGCCTGGCAAGGTGAAACCCGATGAATCCGGCAGCTCCCGTGACGAGGATCGGCGACATGGCGCGTGTCGGGCGAAAGGCGGAGAGGGTGGCGTGGCGACGGTGACTCATGATAGTCGGCACGCGAGCCCGCTCCAACACGTGAGGCGTGCGCCGTGCGCGCCGGGGGCCGCGTGAGCGCGCCACCGCGCGTCGTCGTGCTCGGTGGCGGCCCGGCCGGGTGCGGCGCCGCCTGTCAGTTGAGACGCACCGGCCGCGCGGCGGTGACTGTCATCGAGCGCCAGGATCACGTCGGAGGAAACGCCGGGAGCTTCTCGTGGGGCGGCCAGCAGCTCGACTTCGGGAGCCACCGGCTGCACTACACCTGCGATCCCGCAATCCTCACCGACATCCGCGCGCTTCTCGACGGCGACCTGCTCGAGCGCGTGCGCAATGGACGTATCCGCCTCCGCGGGAAGATGGTGCGCTTTCCGTTCAAGCCCGCCGACCTCCTGGTCAGCCTCGATCGCTCGTTTGCGGCCGGCACCCTCCTTGACATGGTGGCTGGCAAGCTCGGCGCGCGACGCGGTGGCGGGGACGATTCCTTCGCGGGAGTCCTGCTGCGCACGCTCGGGCCCACGATCTGCGAGGACTTCTACTTCCCCTATGCCCGCAAGATCTGGGGGGCGGATCCGGGGGAGCTCTCGGGGGCACAGGCGCGGCGCCGGGTCACCGCCAATTCGTTCGGCAAGCTCCTGCGGCGCATCGTCAAGCCGGTGGGCGCAGGCCGCTTCTACTATCCCCGCCGCGGCTTCGGCCAGATCACCACTGCCTTCGCGAACGAGGCCACGAGGCTCGGCGCCGACCTGCTGCTCGACACCGCCGTCGTCGGCCTCGAAGCACCGGGCGACAACGGCGCGGCCTGGCGGATCGAGGTCGAGCAGGGCGCGCGCCGGCGCACGATCGAGGCCGACCATGTCTGGTCGACGCTCCCCATCACGCTACTGGCGCGCATGCTCCGCCCGGCGCCTCCCGCTGCACTCGTGGAGAGCGCGTCGCGCATCGACTACCGCGCAATGCTGCTCGTCTACCTGCAGCTCGATACGCCGCGCTTCACGCCGATCGACGCGCACTATTTCCCCGAGTCGGGCATCGCCATCACCCGGCTCTCCGAGCCGAAGAACTACTCGGACCTGACCGAGCCCCCGAACTCCACGGTGCTGTGTGCCGAGCTGCCATGCAGCCCCGACGATGCGCACTGGGGGATGAGTGACCACGACCTCGGCGACCTCGTGGCAAGGGACATCCGGGCGGCCGGCCTTCCGCTCGCGCGCCCCCCGGTGGCGGTGCACGTCCGACGGCTGCGACACGCCTACCCCATCTACAGGACGGGCTTCGAGGAACCGCTGGGGGCGCTCGACGAGTTCGTTGGGCGGCAGCCGCGGCTGCTCACCTTCGGGCGGCAGGGACTGTTCGCCCACGACAATACGCACCACGCGCTTTTCATGGCATACTCCGCCGTCGACTGCCTGCGGAGCAACGGATTCGACGCGCAGCGGTGGGAGGAGTATCGCGAGGTGTTCGCCACGCATGTCGTCGAGGACTGAGGTGACGGATCCCAGGGTCTCGCGTGCGCGCCGGCGTCTCGCGCTCCGCGTTGGCGGAAGCGCCGTGGTGCTCACGATGCTGTTCCTGTTCCTCCCCGCGGGCGAACTCGTGCGTGCCGTGCGCACGCTCTCGTGGACAGTCTGGCCGATCGCGATAGCGATGTTCCTCTGCTTCCACCTCGTGGGCGTGACCAAGTGGAGGCTGCTCGCCAACGCCGCCGGCGCGGGACTCGGTTTCCGCGATGCGTGGCGCGCGTACTACTGGGGGCTGTTTGGCAACACGTTCCTCCCCTCGATCGTGGGAGGCGACCTGGTGCGCGCGGGGGTGGCATTTGGCCACGTCCGCAGCCGGAGCGGGCTGATCCTGGGCAGCATCGTGGACCGCGCGCTGGACGTGGTGGCGCTGGGCACCGTGGCGGGGATCGGGGTCCTGTTCTCCCCGCGCGCCCTGGATGCACGCAGCCGGGGCGTCTTTCTTTCGCTTGCCGCGGTCCTGGCGATGGCTGCGGTGGCTGGGGGACTGGTGCTCCGGTTCTTCCCGGTCCGGAGGGTGCCGTTCCGGTACCGCCGCCGGCTCGTGCAGGTGCGGCGTGCCATCCGGGCCACGGCGTCCCGCCCCCACGCCATAGCATTCGCCCTCATGCTGGGAATGGGCCTTCAGTCCCTGCTTGTGGCGCTGGCGTGGCAACTTGGGACGATGCTCGGCATCACCGTGCCCTTCTACGTGTGGCTCTTCGTCTGGCCGCTGGCCAAGGTTGCCGCCATGCTTCCGTTCACCCAAGGGGGCATTGGCGTTCGGGAGGCCGCCCAGGCGGCCCTGTTCGCCCCCTTCGGTGTCGCGGCCGTTACCTCGGTGGCGGCTGGGCTCGTGTTCGAGGTAGTTATAGTGGGTGGGGGTCTCACGGCCGGCGCGATCTCCCTGCTGCTGCGCCGGCGCGGCACCACCCTTGCGGGGAATCTTCCGACCGGCCGCGGGACCGTCCCGGCGTCCCTTTCCGTGACCCCCCCGGTTGCCACCCGTCCGAATGAAGAGGCGCGCCCCTCCGGCGTGCCACGGTCCGCTGGAGGCCCTGGATGAACGTTCTGGAACGCATGTCCCGGCATGTCCGGATCAGCGCGAAGGCCCTCGAGGAGACGCCAAGCCCGCCCTTCCTGGTGCTGTTCATCAACAGCATCTGCAACATGAAGTGCGAGCACTGCTTCTACTGGACGAGCCTCAACAAGCGCGACGACCTGTCGAAGGACGAGATCTTCGCCCTCTCCGACTCGCTGGGGAAGATCGAGAACCTGAACCTCTCGGGCGGCGAGCCGTTCCTGCGCAAGGAGTTCGCCGAGATCTGCCGCAAGTTCATCACGACGAATGGCGCCCGGCAGATCTACGTGCCATCGAACGGCTACTTCACCGACCGCTGCGTTGCCGCGGTGAAGGACGTGCTCCAGGAGAAGGAGCTCGACATGTTCGTGGTCGAGCTGTCGCTCGACGGCATGCCTGAGTTCCACGACAAGTTCCGTGTGGCCCGGCATGCGTTCGAGTACGCGATGCGCACGTATGACGCGCTGATTGAGCTGCAGAAGAGCGACCCGCGACTCCGGGTGCACTCCATCTCGACGGCCACGGACGTCAACATGGAGGAGATCCGGAAGCTCACCACGTACCTGTACGAGCGCTGCCCGGACATGGATCACCACAACCTGGCGATCATCCGCGGCGACAGGAAGAACCCCACCCTGCAGGGGCCGAAGCTGCAGGAATACGAGGAGCTGTACGAGTACATCCGCCGCCTCTGGGCGCCGCGCGAGACGGGGCGTTACGGCAGCATCGTCGAGCCGATGCTCCAGTGGGGCAAGGTGGAGACTGTCAAGCAGCAACGGCAGGTCATTCCCTGCATGGCCGGGCGCATCTCGGCCGTGGTGTACGCCAACGGCGACGTCGGCGCGTGCGAGATCCACAAGCCGCTGGGCAACCTCCGCCAGAAGAGCTTCTGGGACATCTGGCGTTCCGAGGAGGCGAAGCAGCTCCGCGAGAGCATCGCGCGCAAGGAGTGCTTCTGCACGACGGAAGTCTTCATGTGGTCGAGCATCGTCTACCAGCCCGTGCAGCTGGTGCGGGCCATGGGTAAGGGGCGCGTCTGGCAGCAGCCACGCCCGCTCGGTCCGGGAGAGCGCGAGGCCGTCCCCGACGTCTCGTTCGGCGAGGGGAAGCCCGACGGCACCGACGCCGCGAC
Source organism: uncultured Gemmatimonadaceae bacterium (assembly GCA_963761075.1). GTDB lineage: Bacteria > Gemmatimonadota > Gemmatimonadetes > Gemmatimonadales > Gemmatimonadaceae > CAVXFN01. The sequence goes on along the minus strand of CAVXFN010000004.1, from coordinate 1,355,986 downwards.
GGCCGACGTCACACCCGCGGGCTGACCGCTAGACGCCCGACCAGTCCGCGCCTCCGTCGTTCACGAACATGCCGCGGAAGGCGCGCGCACGGCGCAGCGCTGCGTCGAGCGACGCGCCCGGTGACCAGCGCGTGAGCGCCACCAGCCGGTCGATGCTCACGCCCGCTGGTCGCATTTCGTCGTCGCGCACGGGCTGCGCGCCGAACGCAAGGCGCTCCGCGGGGAGGCCGAGCACCCCGGCCGCGGTGACGGCGAACTCGCGCACGCTGCGCAACTGACCGGTCCCCAGGTTCACCACGAGGCCCGGAGGCGCGCCGGGCACGACTGCCAGCCGAAGCAGGCCTTCGGCGACGTCCTCCACGAAGGTGAAGTCCCGCAGCTGCCCTCCGCTCGACAGCCTAGCCTCGCTCCCGGAGACCGCGGCCGCGATGAGGGTCGGCAGCAGGCGGCCTTTGTGCTCGCCGGGGCCGAAAACGGTGAAGAGCCGCGCGGTGATTGACGAAAGGCCCGTCGCGCTGGCCGCCGCGTGCAGCGAGAGCGTGCCATCGAGCTTGGAGCGGCCGTACGCCGTGTGGGGCCGGGCGGGGCCGTCCTCGAGCAGCACGGTCGGCAGCGGGCCGTACTCCAGCGCCGACCCGACGTGCACCAGTCGCGCGCCGGGCCACCCTGATCGAGGCGCCGCGGCCAGCAGGTCGACGAGATCCCGCGGCAGGTCGCGATTCAGCCCCTGCATGGCGGTCCCGTCGCGCTCGCTGCGATCGACGCCGTATCCCGCGGCGTTGAAGACGACATCGGGACGCTGTGCCTGGAACAGGCGCGCCAGCGACGGCCTGTCGGTCACGTCGAGCTCGACGATGCGCCCGGGCGTGCGCCACGCGCCGGCGATGCGCGCCATCGCCGCGGCGTCACGAACCACGAGTGTGACCGACGCGCCGGCGTCGGTCAGCGCCCGCGCCACCCATCGCCCGATGAAGCCGGAGGCCCCGAGCACGACGCACCCGGCGCCGGCGAACGACGCGCCGACCGACTCGTCAGGCATCGCCGCGATTCACCGCCGGGCGCCGGCCGGTGGCGGGGGATGCACGGGGTCGAAGGCGTGGGCCGAATCCCCCGCGATGTCGCTCGGGAGCGCCAGCGACAGGGCCTGCGGCGCGGACAGCGGGCCGGCGGCCACGCGGAACCCGTCGTGCGTCAGGGAGGGACCATCCACGAACCAGATCATCCTGTCGCCATAGGCCAGAATCGTGCTGTCGCGGATCGCCTTGTCAACATCCCATGCATAGACGGGGGCGTCGGCGTGCAGGTCCACCGGGTTGTAGGCCGCAGCCGAGGCATAGTCGGGGAAGCGCCGGCCGCGCACAAGCACGAGGCTGCGGCCGAAGTTCCGCTCCTTTGCGAGGACGCGCACGCCGGGCTGCATGCCGCGGTAGTTCCGGTACTTGCCAAGGCCGCGCCACGGCACGAACACGGTCAGCGTGCACAGCACGAGCCCCAGCGCCAGCGCCGGGGCGCGCGCTGCCGACGACGACGCGAGCGCTCCCGACTCGTCAGGCCATCGCATTCGCCCGATGGCGCGTGCCACCAGGGCCACGCACGGAACGACGATGAGGTACCAGTACCGGGCCCCGAAGTCGGGGCCACCGCTGAACCAGTAAAATGAGTGGATGCCGGCGATCATCGCGATCACGGCGAGCTGCCACCAGTCGGCGCGCGCGAGCCGGCGGCCGGCCGTCACCGCGAGCACCAGGAGCAACACACTGCCGACCGACCAGCCGAGGAGTTCGACGTTGACCTGGAAGCTGTTGAACGCCGCGTTCACGACAACGTCCAGCGGACCGTGCCCGGGCAGTGGGTCGATGCCACCGAAGGGCAGTCCCTTGTCCGGACCGAACCCGAGGTCGTTCGTACCGGGACCGTAGTACTTGTCGGTGAACGCCATGATGGGAAAGGTCCGTGGCGATCCGGTGAGCCGGGCGTTGTAGGGCAGCACCAGCGCCCCGGTCACCATCGACCCGGCCACGAGCGCGGCGCTCGGCGCAAACCGGAACCGGCGCCCGCGCGCGGCCAGCGACCAGAGGCCCACCAGCATCGCCATCGCCAGCCCTTCCAGGGGCGGATGAGGGCGACGTAGCCCGTGGCGAGGCCGGCCACGAACGCCGGAAGCACGCTGCCGCTGCGCCGCGCGCGGGCGACGCCGAGCGCCGCGGCCAGCGCGCACGCCAGCGTCACCGCGTGCGTCATGAGACTCATCGACAGGAACAGGAACCACGGCGACGTCGCCAGAAGCAACGTCGCGAGCGGGTGGTGCGACCGTCGTACATGCGTTCCGAGCACGAGGTAGGCGAGCACCACCGACACGCCGCCGGCGACGGGGTTCACGAGCCACGGCACGCCCAGTCGCACACCGATCGCCAGGACGAAGGGCCACCCCGGCGGAACGGGCGAGAACCACCGCGCGGCGTCGTAGTACATCAGGTCCACGTTGAACGCCGACGGCACCGGCGGGAGCGGCATCGACAGGAGCTCCGTGCGCGAGGTACCTGGCGTGCATCAGGTAGACCACCTCGTCAGGCACGTGCGGATGGAAGCCTACGATCGCGCCAGGCGAGCAGCAGGGCCACGGCGGCGCTGCCAGTGCAAGTGTCAGCACCCAGCGGTCGGCGCGCGCCGGGCCGGGCGCGCCCTCCGGGCCGAGCACCCTGGTGACCAACCCTTCCAGCACCATATCGCCGTCACGGGTCACGCTGAGGGCACTCGCCGCGAGCGTGAGGACGGCCAGCAGCTGGATGGCCGCCGAGAGGAGCGCCTCGGCCAGGTACGACGCCGGCTCACGCGACGGCGCCGCCGCCGTGGCAAGCACGGCGCCCGCGACGAGCAGCGAGGCAAGCCGGTGTCGCGATGCCTCGCGGAGGAGCGAGACGACATGCCGCCGCCCGATCGTCGTGACGAGCAGCGCCTGTGCGAGCACGATGGCCAAGGCAGCGCGCGGCACCGGGCCGGAGGCGTCGAACCGGAAATGCTGGTACGTGACGGCGGGCGGCGCGTCGATGCAGCTGCAGGGCAGCGCCGAATCCGGCGATGGCAAGCGCGAGCCACGCGCCCGACGCCTCAAGTCCGCGCCGCCGTGTGGCCGCCACGACGACCAGGGCGACGGCCGTGGAGACCGGGAGCAGCGCCCGCGCCGTCAGCGCCCCGCTCGGGTTCCGGAAGGCCGGCCCGAACCAGCGCGATCGCGGCACACGCCACCGCACCAGCGACGCCCGCCCGCGCGATGAGAGCCGACTCTCCAGACCTCGCCATTCAGCGCTGGTAGATCGTGATCACGCCGGCATCGCCGGGATGTTCGCCGGAACCAGCCCGCCCGTCGTGATCACCACATCGGCGAGATCAACGTCGTAATGCGACGGCGTTGTGTACTTGATGCCGTAGGTTCCGGCGGGAAGCTGGCGCACCTGGAACGACCCGCCCGCATTGGCCTTCACCACGACGACGAACTTCCCGTTCGCGTTGCGCCAGGCGAGCGGCGCGAACCGCGCGTCCCCGCTGGCGGTGCCGATGCGCTGCGGCGCCAAAGCGCACGAAGAGGAAGTACTGTCGCAGCAGCTTCGCCCGGCTCCCGAGCAGCACGACCGGATTCGACGGGGTTCGACAGGTCGATGTTGTAGTACTTGCCCCCATCGTCAGGCTTGTCGCAGAAGGCCAGCGCGAATTCCGACCACGCCGAGTTGCGGCCGACGGACACGTCCTGGTAGAGGTCCTCGTAGCCGCTTCCGATGTGCTCGAGCATCGACGTGCGTACGCCGTACTGCGTCGCGCGCGCACCGATGTCGGCAATGACCTGGTCCGAGACGCCAGAGTAACGGTGGTACGACAGGTCGGTCAGGTAATCGAGCACGTGGGGGACCTGCACCATCGTGTCGAAGTACTGCACCGCGTGCCCGGCGTTGGTCGTGGACGGGCGCAATGAAGCCGGCATGGTAACCCGCCGCCTCGAGCCGGTCGCCCGTCGCGACGATGGCGTGGGCGATCGCATCGGGCGTCCAGTTCGGCGTGTTGTCGGGCTCCAGGGAGATCTCCACGGCGTCCGGGACCCAGCCGTACTTCGTCTGGAGGTGCTGGAACGCGGCGAAGATGAACTCCGCGTATTCGTCAGGGTTCGAGGAGTGCTCGAATGTCGGACGTGGCGAAGTCGACGTAGTTCAGGTTGACGTAGAGCTGTTCCCCGCGCGCCGCGAGCAACTGGCGCATCCCCGTCACGATGTTGTCGACCTTGTAGTCGAGCGCCGCCCACTGGAATCCGGCGGGATTGATGGAGAATGGATCGCTGTTGTCGTTGACGATCTCGTACCAGTGCTGCTTGTAGGTGGCGACGCTGATCTGGCCGTTCCTGAACTGGGTGAACCAGTCGACGGGATTCTCCAGTCCGCTCATCAACTCGACGCGCACGCGATCGAGGCCCAGTTCGTTCACGCTCGCGGTCGAGCAAGCCCTGCCGGTAGATCGCCAGCGAGCTCTGGTCGCATTCGAGCTCACCCACCTGAGCGGTGGCCTCCCAGCCGGACATCGTCTGGTAGATGACGCCGGGGTAGACATCCACCACCGCGCCGGTGGGGGTGGCCGGCGTCACGGTGACGGTGACGTGGCCGTCGACTCCGCCGGTGGAGGCGGTGATCGTCGCGGTCCCGGCGGACACGGCGCTGACGAGGCCGCCCTGGCTCACCGAGACCACCGTCGATGCCGACGACGACCAGGTGATCGACTGCGCCCGGCGTTCTGCACGTTGCCCGCGCCGAAGACCGTTGCCCGGAGCAGCGCGGTCGCTCCCCACCTCGAGGTCACCGTTCGGCGGGGTGATCTCGATGTGGTCGACGGCGATCGTCTTCTCCGACGTGCTGACCGTGCAACTGAAGCATCCCGCGCAGAGCACGCAAAGCGATCGCCGCGCAAGCCGTCGTGTCCAGCCTCCGGCTCCCCTGCGCATAGTCCCTCCCCTGAGCCCGTTCCGGGCCCTTTCCCCGTTTCTGCCCGTCGCCCTGACGGGCTGCCGACCGGGCCCACCGCAGCTTACCATGACGCGCGACCGCGGGAAGATGAAACTCTGATGAAACCCGGTCGCGCGACCACCGGTGAAAGCTATGCGCTGCAGACGGCAATTCCCCGGCCATTGCACCGGCGCAGCCCTGGTTCGTGACCGCTCGCGTCAGGCTGCCGCGTTCCGCAATGCGTTCATCTCCCGCGTCATGTTGGCTGGTTGCTCTTGACTCTGCGGTGCACGCTGTTGACGTTAGGCACGGGGCGGGCCGCCTCCGGAGTTCCCTGTGCACGTCGTGAATCGCCACCCCCGCGGCGTCCGTCCGAGCCATTTCCGCGGTGTCGAGCGCCACCGCCAGCGCAAAGTGCGCGCGCCCGTCGGGTCGACGTGGCGCGGGTCGCGGCCCTGCTCGCGCTGGGCTCGGGCATTGCCTTCAGGCTCGTGGCGTGGGCGCATCACTCGTCGCTCTGGGTGGACGAGGCAATGCTCGCGCTGAACATCGGCAGCCGTTCGCTCGCCGAGCTCGCGCGCCCGCTCGACCTGCTGCAGATGGCGCCGGTGCTGTTCCTCTGGCTCGAGAAGGCCGCCGTGGCCGTGGGCGGGATCTCGGAGGGGGCGTTCCGGTTCGTGCCGCTGGTGGCGTCGATCGGCGCGCTCGTGCTCACGCGGAGTGTCGCCGCGCGCGTCCTTCCCCCGGCCGCGGTCGCCCTGGCAGTCGGACTCGTCGCATTCTCACCAACCCTGATCGACTACGCGGTCGAGGTCAAGCCCTACAGCCTGGACGCCGCTGTCGCCCTCGCGCTCGTGTTGCTTGCGATGCGGGCGCTGGGAACAGGTGACCGGCGCCCGGACACCCGCGCGCGCCCGTGGCCCGTGGCGGCCGCGGTGCTGGCGCCGTGGATCTCCTTTACTTCGGTCTTCGTGATCGCGACGATCGGGTGGCTCCTGCTGAGGGATGCGCATGAGCGCCAGCGCGCGACGCGGCTCGTCGCGACGGGGATGCTCTGGGCGGCGTCGGCGTTCGCCTGCGTGCTGGGCAGCCGCGACCGGTCTGTCGCACTCCTGATGAAGCAGGATTGGTCTGGCGCCTACGTGTCGCCGACCGTTGAGGGGGCCTCCCATCTGGTGCGCGAGAGCATCAACATGATTCGCCTTGCGGTCATGGGGGCCACTCCACAGGCCGACCCCGGTGCCGTGGAGTGGCTGCTGGCAGCATTTCTGGGGGTGGTCGCCGCTGCGGGTGCCGTCCGGCTGGCCCGTTACCGTCAGCGGTCGTTCGTGCTCATCGTGGGTCCGATGGCGGTCGCACTCGTTGCCAGTCTGCTGAAGGAGTATCCGTACGCCTCACGCCTGTGGCTCTTCGCACTTCCCTTGGTCGCCATTCTCGTTGCCACCGGAGTTCACGCCGTATTCGACCGCGGCGCGCCGCGCCGGAGCGCGCTGCTGACCCTGCTCGCCTCGGGCGTCATTCTCCTTCCCGCGTTCCGCTATTCATTCTACACGCGCCGACACCCCGAACTGCCCGGGAGTCATCGCCCGCCAGTCCGCAGCTCCGCTGCAGCCGCTGCGCGGCGACGTCATCTACGTCGCCGCGCGCTCGCTTCCGGCGTGGCTGTATTACGGTAACCTTGCGCGAGGCCATTCTCCCAGCTCCCTGCGCCCTCTCTTGCGCCTCGCATCGCCGCCGGCCGGCCCTCTCTACATGAACGCCCGCGCCGCGGTCCCGGCTGACGTGGCTCGCAGCCTGCCCCTCGGACGTGTCGGCGACATGACAGTCGTGTATGGCGTCAGCAGCGGCTATCACATCCTCCCGTACGGGGGAGGCAAGCCACAACCGGACCCGGACTGGGGGAGGACAGAGCGTCGAGCGTCGGTCGGATCGGCGCGCGCTGCGCCTGCTGTTCCTTTCGCATACGATGCCTGCCGAGAATCGGGCCCTGATCGACGCATTGACACGCACCGGAGCCCAGCCCTCGCTCGAATTCACGGCCGCCGGTGCCGCGGCACGCCGATCCTGCTTCCCGACGTCAGGCTGAGCCGACGGATCCCGGGAAACCGCGAAACCGCGCAGGTCCCACCCGAGTCCAAGGTGAGCGAGGGCATGGAGTTGTGACGCAGGCCTGAACTCGCGCGTCGAGTGGGGACGAGCCGGTCCGCCGGAACCCGGTTCTGCCGCCTGTGGGGTGGTGCACCCCACGCCTGCCGCCGATTAGCCTGCAGGACGCGGGCGACGTCAGATCCGGCGCACCGCCGACGGCCCAGCCACATGAGAAGCATCCGCGACGACACCCGAGCCCCTTGCTGAGGACTCCCCACGTGCCATCCCGCGGCCTCGCCATGCGGCTCTTCCTGACGTGCTGGCTGGCGTATGCCATGCACTTCTGGACCGACTTCGTCCGCGAGCACTACCTCGTCATCAGCATCGTCGAGGACCATTCGTTCGACCTGGGCAAGTACCTCGGGCTTCACCCCGACATCTTCACGAACCCGCCGTCGGCGCCGCATGCCGGCGTCCACCACGGGGCGAATCCCGGCATCTCGATGCTGGGGGCAGTCGCCTACGCGCCGTTCCGGCCCGCCGTCGACTGGGTGGTGCGGCGCGAGCTCTCGTCGCGCGGCGACAAGGACACGCTCGCCGTCTTCCAGGGCGAGACGCGCCCGCACCGGCTCGCCTTCTACGCCGAGACGCGCCGCCGGGGACTCGACGTCCGGTTCGGGCTCGTGGCCATGATCACCGCGGTGTTCTGCATGGCCCCGCTGACGGCGGCCAGCGTTGTCGTCGTGCTCCGCCTGCTCAGCGCGATGGGACTCGGGAACCGGCTCGCCCTGGGTCTTTCGCTGGCGTACGCCTTCGCCACGCCGACTTTTCTTCGAGCCTCGTACCTGAACCAGAACCTCGCCATCGGCATCTTCTCGGTGCTCGCGTTCCTCCTGGTGTGGAATCCGGGCAGTCGCCTGCGAATGCGATCGACATGGCGCCACCTGATCGCGGGGTTCCTCGGCGGGTTCTGCCTGCTCTCCGACTACAGCGGCGGGCTCTCGCTCGCGGCGCTCGGCGCATATCTCCTGTACGTCGAGTGGCGGGAGCGCGGCGTGGGCGCAGCAGTGCGCGCCGGCGCGTGGTACACGGCGGGCGCGGCACTGCCCATCCTGGCACTCTGGTTCTACCAGTGGCAGAGCTTCGGCAACGCGTTCCTTCCGCCGCAGCAATGGATGCCGCCGGTCGAGGGAAGCGACGTCGGATACCAGGGCGTGGGGCTGCCGCAACTCGACCTGTTCTCGATGCTGCTCTTCGATCCGCGCTTCGGGATCTTCGCCTGCTCGCCGCTGCTGATCCTGGCGCTGCTGGCGCCGTACTATGCACGGAAGGGACGCTCGTTCGTCCCCGCGCGCGAACTCGTCTTCTGCTTCGCGATCACGGCGGCGTACGTAGTCTTCTTCAGCTGCGTCCAGTACACGCGACTGCAGTGGGTGAGCGTCGGCCCCCGATACCTGGCGCCCATCTTCGCCTTCCTGTTCCTGGCGGCCGCGGTGGCCCTGGTGCGACTTCCACGCCTGGTGTCGCTGGCCATGATCGCGGTGTCGTTCCTCATCACGTGGAGCCTGACGATGACCCGCAGCCAGGCGGGCATCGTGGATGCCCTCGAGCACACGCTGCTCGGCGGGCTCCAGCTCCCGGCGCTCACGACGTTTGCCCGCATGTCGACGCAGTACGCGCCGTGGCTGAACGACAATGCCTCGCCGCTTCCCGCGTTTGCCATCCTGGCGCTCCTGCTGGCGGCGGTCTGGCTCCTGCCGCATCCGTGGCGCCCGCTGCCCGTGCCGGCCGAAGCGGCTGGCGCGACAGCCGACGTCGATGCCCCGGGCGCCCCGTCCGGGCCGTGACGCAGGCGCTCTTCGTCACGGGAGCGTCCGGGTTCATCGGGCGCCGCGTCCTTGCGGCGATGACTGGAGACGCGGCGACGGACGTCGTCGCGCTGACGCGCCACCCGGCGAGGCTGCGCTCCCTGCCCGAATGGAACGCGCGATGGAGTGCCGTCGAGGGCGACCTCGCCAGCCTGTCGTCCGTCCAGGCATCGATGCCGGCCGGCTGTACCGTCCTGCACCTCGCCGGAGCGGTGGGGAAGCAGCGGGCGGCGACCTTCATGCGCGACAACGTGGAGGGCACGCGACGCGTGCTGGAGGCGTCGGTGGTGGCCCGTGCATCCCACCTCGTCTTGGTGAGCTCCATTGCGGCGGCGTACCCCGACCGCTCCTGGTCACCCTATGCCGAGTCCAAGCATGCGGCAGAGGCGCTCGTGCGCGCAGGCGGAGTGCCCTGGCTCGTGCTCCGGCCGACGATGGTGTTCGGCGACGGGAGCGCGAACCAGAAGTCCCTGTCGCGGCTCGCCACGCTGCCGCTGCCGGTGCTCTTCGGCACCGGCAAGGTCGGCGTGCAGCCTGTCGACGTGGACGACCTCGCGGCGGTCGTGCTGCGCGCAGTGCATGAGCGATGGACAGGAGTCACGATCGAGGTCGGCGGACCCGATGTGCTCACACTGGAGACCCTGTACGACGTCATCCGCGAGGCGCGTGCGCTGTCGCGCCGGGGGCCGATTCACGTTCCCCTCGCACCGGTCCGGTGGCTGCTCTCTCTCGTCGAGCCGGCGCTCATCGGGCTCCTGCCGTTCAGCGCCGGCCAGCTCGCCGCGTTTGCCTTCCCGTCGTGCGCGCGCCCCGACCCGCACCTGCGCTCGCCGGTGCACAGCATGAAGGGAATCCGCGCCATGGTGGCCGCGACGTGACGCCCGAAACCGGCACCTCCAGGGCAGTCCTCGATCGCGAGTGCGACGTCTTCTGCCGCTACCTGTGCGACCTCGACGCCACCCCGTACGTGCGCGGGAAGTACGCCGCGGGACAGGTGTCCATTCCGCACGGGCCTGGCGCTCCCGACTTGCTCGACCGCTCGCTGCTGGCGTTCGCGCGTCGCGGCCCCTGGGCGGCGGGGCTCGCCGATGCGTACGCGGCGCGCTTCCGGCGCTACTCGCTCCTCCGGCAGAAGCTGGTGCTGACCTTCGCCATTCTGGAGAACTCTCCGGCGCTCCACGCGCCGTTCGATTTCGCCGTTTCCGGCGGAAGGCTGGCCACGATGGCGAGGCTGGGACTCATCGGCACCGGGTGGGCGCTGCGCTCGCTGGTGGCGGCGGTGATCTTCGCGCCGGTCCACGTCGTGGCGACGCTCGCTCGCGGCGGATCCCCACGTGGCTGAGATCGTCGTCGTCGGCTCTGGCGCCTCGGGCGTGCACTTCGCGCTCACCGCATTGCAGAAGGGACACGCGGTGACGATGCTCGACGTCGGGTATCCGCGGCCGGAGCCGGTGGCGCCGGACGCCACGTACCCGCAGCTGAAGGACGAGCTCGCGGATCCGGTCGAGTACTTCCTCGGCGCCAACGCCGCCCGCACCGTCTTTGCCGCGCCGGACGCGAAGCACTACGGGTTCCCGCCGTCGAAGTCGTACGTCTTCGAGCATCCGGCGGCGTTCGCCAGCGCCTCGCGCGGGTTCGCCCCGCTCTTCTCGTTCGCGCGCGGCGGGCTGGCCGAGGCCTGGACGGGCGGCTGTTACGAGCTGGCGAGCGAGGACCTCGAGGACTTCCCGTTCGGCGTCGCCGAGCTCGTGCCCTGGTATGCGGAGGTGGCGCGCCGGATCGGCGTCTCCGGGGAGCGTGACGACATCGCCCGCTTCTCGCCGTTCACGGCCCCGTACCTCGACCCGCTGCCGCTCGACGCGCACTCCGGGCGCCTCCTGCGGCGCTACGGGGAGCGCCGGGCATCGCTGAACGAGAGGCTCTCGTTCTTCGTGGGTCGCTCCCGCGTGGCAACGCTCACCCGCGACCTGGGTGACCGGGGTGCCTGCACCGGCCTCGGGCGCTGCCTCTGGGGGTGTCCCCGTGAGGCGCTGTACGGCCCGTCGGCGACGCTGCGCGACTGCCTCCGCATGGAGCGGTTCACGTACCGGCACGGTCAGTACGTGAGCCACCTGCGGTACGACAGCCATGGGCGGGTAACGGCCGTGGTGGTGCAGGAGCCGTCGGGCGGCGCCGGGACTGAGGTGCGCGGCGACCTCGTGGTGCTCGCCGCCGGCACCCTCGGCACCTCGCGCATCTACCTGTCGTCGCTCCGGCGGGACGGGCGAGGGGAGGTTTCGTTAGGTGGCGTGATGGACAACGCCCACGCGGTCGTGCCGTTCGTCGACACCGCGCACCTGGGCGCGCCGATGGATCCCGAGGCCTACCAGTTCCACCTCCTGGCGCTCGCCGTGGCCGGCGCCGACAACCGGCACGAGGCGCACGGACAGATCACGACCCTGCGGGCCGCCGCCGCCCATCCCATCGTGCAGAGCCTCCCGTTCGACTTCAGGAACGGGCTGCGGTTCTTCCGCCGGATCCGGGGCGCCCTCGGGGTGGCCAACGTCTGGCGCGGCACCACCCGGAACGACGCCAACGCGGCCTCGCTCCGCATCGACGGCGAGGGGCGCGAGACGCTGGTCCTCGAGTGCGGCGCCGACACCATCGCCAACGCCGCGCTGATGCGCGTCGTGCGCACCGTCCGGAGCGCCCTCTCGCGGCTCGACTGCGTGGCACCGGCGTTCCAGACGCAGGTGCTCCCGCTCGGCTCGAGCGTCCACTATGCCGGGACGCTCCCGATGACGACCCGCGAGGCGGAGCACACGTGCTCGGCCGACGGACGCGTGCGCGGATTCACCAACTTGCTCGTCGCCGACGGCGCCGCGTTCCCGTCCCTGCCGGCGAAGAACCTCACGTTCACGCTGATGGCGAACGCGTCGCGAATCGCCGACGTGCTGTAGTGCCGGGGACAACACGTTGAACGGGGGCGAACGACGGATGGCGGAGCACCGTGCCGCAGAGCCGCATGCAGAGGAGCGCGCTCTCGCCAACCGGGGCATCCTCCAGCGCGGAGCCAACCTGCCATACGACATGCGCAAGTCGCCGGCCTGCCTGCCGTCGTCCGATGCCGCCGCTTCGTGGCGGTCAAGGCTTCCGCTGATCGTCGTCGCCGTGGCGTTCGCTGCCGTTGGCATGACGGCGACGCTCTCCGGCATTGGAAGCACGCTGGAAGCGTCGTACCCGGTCGCGCCATGGCTCCTGCGGTGGGTGGCGTTGCCCGTCTTCGTCGTGGCCGCCAGCTGTGCCCTGCTCGCCCCCGGTACGCTGCTCGTCGCGTCCCGCGGAAGGCGGCCCGTCGGCGAGTTGATTCTCATGGGGTACGGGATCTCCTTCGTGATTCTGGTCGTCGCGACGTCTCTGGCGAAGGCCGTCGGCGTGGTGCCGGCGGGACGCGCCACGCTCGTGGCCGTGCTTGCTGCCGCGACCTTCGTGGGGGCAGTCGAATACCTGCGCGCCGCCTCTCGCGGGCGTGCCTGGGTGCCCGACCGGACCGACGGCGCGGCCCTCGCCGTGATTGCCGGCATCGGGCCGCTCATCGCGCTGATGGTCTTCAAGCGGATCTTCTGGCAGGACCTCAACGGTGACGGATTCGAGGCACTCGAGTACGCGAGGTCACTGCAATGGGTGATCCTCCCGCGCGCCCCCACGGCGAGCGGCTTTCAGGGGCTGGGCATCGGCATGCTGAGCGTCGCCTGGGCAAACCACTGGTGGCTGCTGCTCATGGGAGCCATCGAGGCGGCACCTCGCCTCTCGGTCACACTGCATCTCTCGGTGGCCGTGGCCGCCCTTGGCGCCCTCGTCGAATCGGGAGCGGATCGGCGGCTCGCCGCGCGCGAGTGGGTGGCGATCGCGGCCGCGGTCGCCGCGTGGTTCCTGACGCTCGGATTCAACGACAGTTACGACCCGTACTTCGCCGACCTGGCCTCTCCCTCCGGCTACGAGCCACTGTGCGCCGCGCTGCTCGCCGGCGTCGTCCTGTTCGCCTGGCGACGCGACTGGGGGTGGCTCGCCTTGTTCGGGGTACTGGGGGCCCTGTCACGGCCCACGGTCGTCCTCGTTGCCGGGTTCGTCGCCGTGGCGATGGTGCTGGTGCAACCCGGGCGCTGGCCAGACGCCGCTCGCGCCCTGGGCGTCGTGCTCGCCGGCTTCATCGTGACATATGTGGGCTTCGAGCGCATTGCCGCGCCCCTCCTCCGTGAGAGTCCGGTCGTCGGCTATGGACTCGACAAGCTGCTCGAGCGCTACCAGTTCCTTGTGATCCCCGGCCTCCAGCGCCTGCTCTGGCTGCTGATACCAGCGGGAGTCCTCCCCTGGTTGTCGCTTGTCCGATGGCGGGCAATGGATGATTTCGCGCGCGTCGTCGCGCTTGTCTCGCTTGCCTTCGCGGTGTCGTTCATTCCGCTGGCATTCACCAACCTGCACCAGTTCGCGTTCGCGATGATCCTTCCCGTCGTCGTGCTCTGGCGTACGGGCCTGCGAAGCGGCACCGTCCTGGCGACTGCCCGCACTCGCCATGGCCGGCGTGATGGTTGCGACTGCTATCGCCTGGCCGCGCGAAGGGCTGATCGAACGAGACATGCACTCGATCGGGGCGGCGACCGACTACCGGATCGGCGCCGTGGACCGCGACTTCGCCGCCTATCGTCGCGCCGTCACGGGCCTGTACGCCATCCAGCTGGTGTTCCGCATTGACTGGGACATTCCGGATCCCGCTCGCGAACGTGGTGGAGGCGGGCCGATGATCTACTACGCAACGCGTCCGAAGCCGGCCGGAGCGCCGCGCTCGTACCTCGTCGAGGAAGCGGGCGCCCCGGCACCGGACGGCATGGTGCTCATCGGTTCCAGTGACAGGTTTGCTGCGTGGGCGTCGGATTCGACGACCTGGCTCCGTGACCGCTACGGCGCCTTCGACACGCACTGGCGTCGCTGGCCCTACGACGTGCCGCGCACGACACTCTTCTCGTATCTCGGCGTCGAAGCCGGCGCCTGGGACGTTGACCTGCTGGCCGTCCTCTCGCGCATCAAGCACGATCTCATTCCGTGAACCCGGCGCGCGGGACAGGCGAATGGTGCGGCACGTCGCCTCTGTCCGCGACGTGTGGTGCACAATGGGCGAACCACGAGGCGCCGTGCGTCGCCAGCGCAGCCCACGTCGCTTGACGACGCTGCGACACCGCCCCAAGCTACGTTGCGGGTCCGCAACCAGCGCGCCCGGCGTCGCGGTGCAGCGTTGCACGTGCCGTCGATCATCCCACGCGCACACCGGATCGGATTGGTCGCCGCCAGACGCACGATGACCCACCCACGACATCCGCGCCACGGGAGCGCCCCCGCGGTCGCTGGCAGCGTCCGGGGAGTGCCGGCGCTATCCCGCCTCGTTCGCATTGCCGTGCTCACGGCCTGCGTCGTCGCCACGTCGGGTTTCGCCGCGGAGTGCGATGGCGAGCATCGGCCGGAGGCGGCGCTTGCCGCGTCGGCCGGCGTCGTGGTGCTGCCGCCGATGCCGGCCGATTCGATCCCCACGCCCTCACCCGGTCCCGCGCACTTGCCCACCGCGTGGGTCGACACCCGGCTCGTGGAGCCGACGGGGCGCACCATCAGGGTTCGCTCGGGCGACAACCTGCAGCGCGCGCTCGATGGCGCCCGCCCCGGCGACGTCGTCAGCCTCGACGCGGGGGCGACCTTTACGGGCTCGTTCCAGCTGGGGCTCAACGCGGGCGACGGATGGATCACCGTGCGCACGTCGGCGCCGATAGACAGCCTCGTGCCCACGGGAACGCGGGCCACGCCGGCGGCAGCCGGGGCGATGGCCCGGATCGTCGCGAACGGCGTGAACCGGCCGGCAATCCGCACCGCCCCTGGCGCGCACGGCTGGCGACTCGTGGGTCTCGAGATCACGATCGACGCCAGCGTGCCGAAGACGAATGCACTGGTGATCCTCGGGCAGTCGGAGGCGCCCGACACCAGCCAGCTCGGCTCCCGCTTCATCCTGGACCGGCTCTGGATTCACGGAACCGAGACGTCGCAGATGCAGCGTTGCGTGATCCTCAACAGCGGCGCGGCAGCGGTCATCGACTCGTGGCTCTCCGACTGCCACATCCAGGGCTATGACAGCCAGGCGATCGTAGGATGGAACGGTCCCGGCCCGTTCAAGATCGTCGACAACTACCTGGAGGGAGCCGGCGAGAACGTGATGTTCGGCGGCGCCGAGGTCGTGACGCCCGGTGCCGCGCCGTCCGACATCGAGATCCGTCGCAACCACTTCTTCAAGCCGCTCTCGTGGCGGCACCAGTTCTCGATCAAGAACCTCCTCGAGCTCAAGAACGCTCGCCGGGTCCTCATCGAGGGCAACGTCTTCGACGGCAGCTGGGTGGACGGCCAGACGGGCAACGCCATCCTGCTGAAGTCTTCCGGCGAGGCTGGCGTGCTGACCGAGGACGTCACGGTTCGCTGGAACATCATCCGCAACGTGGGAGCCGGGTTCTCCCTGCTCGGGGTGCAGGGGGCCACCACGACGTTCGCCCGACGGTTCACGATTCGCGACAACCTCATGACCGACGTGGCGACGCCGGACTATCCCGGCGAGGGGCGGCTGGTGAAGCTGCTCGACGGCGTCGAGGACGTCACGTTCGAGAACAACACGATGATCTCGACCGGGGCCGTGCTGGCTGCGGTCGTCTTCGACGGACGTCCGGTCCAGCGCTTCGTCTTTCGCAACAACGTCCTGAATCGCGGCACGTACGGAATCCGCGGCAGCGGCAAGGGCGAGGGGACGGGGGCGCTGGCGTTCTTCGCCCCGGGCGCCGTCGTGACGGGCAACCTCCTCGTCGGCGACCGGCCGGGGGCCGCGTATCCGCCGGGAAACGACTTCGCCTCGGCGGGCGAGGCCGGCTTCGTCAATCTCGCCGCCGGTGACGTGCGCCTCGCGCGCGGATCACGCTACTGGGTCGGCGCGGGCGGGCGGCTGCGAGGCGCCAACGTGGACTCGGTGCGGGTCATGACGCGGGGGGTCGTGATCCGCTGAGCCCGGACCGGCTCACATGCCGTCGCGCGGATAGGTCTTCAGCGCGATGCCGTAGCGCTCCGCGAGCTCGCTGGTGGCTCGCGCCAGCCTGGTGACGTCGGCCTCCCGCACGAGTTGCGGCACGTATCGCCAGCAGAGCGGCGCGATGTCCGTCGTCCACGGCTGGCCGCGGTGCGTGGCGTGCTCGCGGAGCAGCGCGTTCAGCCGCGCCGAGCTGTGATGGCAGGTCACGTTCTCCAGCGCCCACGCGCGTGGCGAGAACCCGTCCGACTCCTCGAGGAACCGGCCCAGCGTGCGATCCAGCTTCGAGCGACGGACGATGATGCCCGTTCGCGGGTTGATGTACGCACGCGACCCGACGTGCGCATGCTGCATCATCGCGACCGGCGCATCGGCAAAGAGCGTCTCCACCGGTGCCACGCACGACCCCTCGCGCCCGCTGAACAGCACGCCGATGCGGGTGTCGCACTGCAGCCTGGTCAGCTCGACGATGCTGATGTTGGTGTGCAGCTCGAGATCCTGCGGGACGCCGAAGGCCCTCGCCTCCTCGCGGATCTCACGCTCGGTCCGACCGGGGCCGTTGCGACCCACGAGGACGACGCGCAGGTCGCGCCGCATGTGCCTGAGCGCCTCGAAGAGGAGCCAGTGGCGCTTGAAGCGCAGCCAGTTCGCCACCATGAGGATGTCGATCGACCGCTCCGCACGCGGTCGGGGCGCGTAGTACTCCGGGTTGATCCAGTCGCACGCCATGAGGTCCACCGGTTCGATCGCGGGCGACGCGATGCGGTATCGCTCCATGTCGACCTTGTTGGAGATGCCGATGAAGACCGGGTCATCCGAGAGCCCCGCCAGGTGCACGAACGGGACGTAATCCGGCGGCGACCACGATGAGGCACCAACGAGGTAGTAGTCGCGAAGGAACTCCCGTATGCGTTCGTGCTGGGCGAGGCGGAGCCAGTTGTACTCGAACGAGCTGTAGAGCACGCCCTTCTCGCCGTCGGGCCCCGGCGCCTTCAGGACGACGCTCGTCGTGATGACACGATCCCGGACGTCGCCGAACTTTCCGAGGTAGCGGCTGAGCCCCACCTGCTGCGATCGCCACACCGACGAGCCGGCCCCCTCGAGCCGGGGGGCGATGCGCCGCCGGAGCGCACGCCGGATGGCCCCGGTGGTGGCCCGACGCGACGCGGTCAGGAGGTCCTCGAGGCGCCGCCGCGTGCTCCGCCCCGGGAGCCCGCTCCGGACGAGCAGCGCCACGGCCGCCAGCTCGGAGAGCAGCGGGTTGTTGCGCAGTCGGCCATAGCCCCGAGCCCGCAGCCGTATTTTGAGGTCGGACAGAAAGCGCATAGACTAGGAGGGCAATGCGGGGTTCATCCCCCATGGACGACCGAACAGGCCTTACCTTCACCGCTGTGAATCGTCTGCAGGTCCAGAGGGGAAGCCCACGTTCGCCGACCCGCCGCGCGCCCGTTGCGTTGGAGGCGCCGGAACCGGTGTCAGTGCGCGCCGAAGTACCGGGGATGCGGCGGCGCAAGAGTCCAACCTGCTCGAACGGGTGTCAATAGCGAATGCCGCACGCCATCCCAGGCTGGCGATCCAAACGGTCGACGACGCGGCGCGGCGGAGCCGCGTCGAGTGCCGCGGCGCCCCACGCCGGCTCGCGCTGGGCCGCGGCCCCGGCAGCGGCGCAGGGAGATCCGGCGGGTGACGCGACGGCGCGCGCCTGGCTGCCGTGGACGGGCGTCAGGTTCGACGTGCCCTTCGTGTCGCTCTGCGTCTACTCGTTCACCGTCATCACGTACGCCGCGCCGCTGGCGGCACCGTCCATGGTGCTGGGCCTCCTTGCCCTCTTCATCGGCAACACGCGGGTGCGATTCCCCCTGCCACTGGCCCTTTACACGCTGTTCCTCGCGTGGGCGCTGTCGGGGCTGGGGCTCAGCAACCACCCGGACATCGTCGCCAAGACGCTGCAGGAGTACGCCAAGATCGGCTTGATCGCGCTGCTCGCGTACTCCGTGCTCAACGATCGGGCGAGGCTGCGGTTCTTCATCTTCCTCCTGCTCGGCGCCTACGCGCTGTACCCGGTGCGCGGCGCGATCTTCAACTACTTCATCTACCACGCGTCCGAGCAGGGACGTACGGCATGGAACGGGCTGTACTCCAACCCGAACGACCTCGCCGCCTTCCTGCTGCTTCCCCTCGGCCTGGCGCTGGGGGTCGCGGTCTCGGAGCGGAACGCCATCCTGAGGGCGTGCGCCGCGGCCGGCATGGTGCTGATGCCCTTCGTCATCTTCATCACCGGCAGTCGCGGCGGACAGCTCGCGATGTTCCTCCTCGCGCTGCTGGCGCTGCTGTCGCGGCGTCGCAAGCGGCTCCAGTACGTGGCCGCGGTGGCCGCTGCCGCCGGCGTGGCGGCGTTCTTCGTACCGGCGGCGATGTGGGTCCGCCTGACCTCGCTCACCAAGGCCACCGGCACCAGCGACCTCGGCCAGCTCCAGGATGAGGGTTCTGCCAAGCAGCGCTACGAAATCTGGAAGGTGGGCGCCACGATCACCCGTGAGCACCCGATCTTCGGCGTGGGCGTGGGCACGTATCCGTACGAGCACATGGAGTATGCGCGGCGTGGTGCGTTCAACCCCACGGCGCGCGGACCGCGCGACACCCACTCCACATACATCCACCTGAGCGCCGAGAACGGCATTCCCGGCGCCATCATCTTCCTCAGCATCTTCGTCGTCATCGGCGTGCGGGCCGACGGCGTCCGCCGGAGGCTGCTGAAGACGGACCCGATGGCGGCGGACCAGCTCGCAATGCTCGAGTTCTCGCTGCTCGCGGTCTTCATGGCGGCGATCTTCGGGTCGTATGACCACATCGTGTTCATTCACCTCCACGGTGCCCTGGTCTGGACCTACGCGACGGTGCACGATCCGCTGAGATCCACGGCGTCGCAGGCGCTGCCCAGCCGCCGCCGCGCGGTGGCGGCCGCCACGGTCGTTCCGACCACGACGTGACCGCGCACGGAGTCCGCTGATGTGCGGCATCGCCGGCTTCGTTCGGGGCAGCGGGGCGCGCCCGGACGACGACGCCGTCCTCGGCGCGATGTGTCGCGCGATCTATCACCGGGGTCCCGACGACGAGGGGCGCATGACGACCGGGGGCGTCGCCCTCGGCATGCGGCGTCTCAGCATCATCGACGTCGCCGGCGGCCACCAGCCGATCAGCAACGAGGACGGGTCGGTCACCGTGGTGTTCAATGGCGAGATCTACAACCACCACGACCTGCACGCCCGCCTCGCGCGCGGCGGGCATCGCCTGGCGACGCGCAGCGATACCGAGACGCTGGTGCATCTCTACGAGGACGAGGGCGTCGGCATGCTCGACTCCCTGCGCGGCATGTTCGCCTTCGCCATCTGGGATGCCCGGCGGCAGCAGCTCTTCGTGGCCCGCGATCGCCTCGGCATCAAGCCGCTGTACTACCGGGACACGCCCGACGGCGTCGCCTTCGCCTCCGAGCTTCGCGCCATCCTTGCCGACGGCACGTTCCGGCCGGCCATCGATCCCGCGTCGATCGCGATGTACCTCTCGTTCGGGTACGTGCCCGATCCGTGGAGCGTGTTGCAGGGCGTGCGAAAGCTGCCGCCGGCGCACTACCTCACGTGGTCCCGTGACGCGGGCATCGGGATCCAGCGCTACTGGTCGGCTTCCCGCCCCGAGCTCCCGCGCGCGGACGAGGAGGAGGTGATCGAGGAGCTGCGTCGTCTGCTCGACGACGCCGTGCGCTGTCATCTCGAGTCCGAGGTACCCCTCGGCGCCTTTCTTTCCGGCGGGATCGACTCCTCCACCGTGGTCGCGCTGATGTCCCGGGCGATGGACCGCAGGGTCCAGACCTTCTCGATCGGGTTCGACGAGTCCGAGTTCAATGAAGCGCCTCACGCCGGCGCGGTGGCGTCGGCCATCGGCACCGACCACACCGAGCTGATCGTGCGGCCCGACGTGGATTCGCTCGTCGAGGACGTGGTTGGCGGATTCGACGAACCCTTCAGCGACTCGTCGGCGCTGCCCACGCTGCTCGTCTCGCACCTCGCGCGCCAGAAGGTCACCGTGGCGCTTTCCGGTGACGGCGGTGACGAGCTCTTCGGCGGATACACCAGGTACCTCGGGGCGCTGCGCTCACGCGCGGTGCGCGGACGAACGTTGCGACGCCTGCTGCGCGGGGCCGCGCTCCTCCTGCCGCCGGGCACGCAGGGACGGGGCTGGCTGCTGAACCGGACGCGGGGTCGCCGTGGTCGTTATGCAGGCAACATCGCCCTCCCGCTCCCCGTCGCCGAAGGCGGTGTCGCCCTCGAGGAGGTCGCGCGTCGCGTGGCCCCGTTCGACACGCTGCTCGACCCGTGGTTCGAGCGCGCCGCAGGACGGGACTTCGCCAGCCAGATGATGCTCGTCGACCTGGAGACCTACCTCCCCGGCGACATCCTGACCAAGGTCGACAGGATGAGCATGGCGGTGTCACTCGAGGCACGCGTCCCCCTCCTCGACCATCACGTCGTGGAGTTCGCCGCTGCGCTGCCCAGCCGGTTCAAGATGCGCGACGGAACCGGAAAGTGGATCCTCCGGCGCGCCGTCGAGGGGCTCGTTCCTCCGCGCGTCCTCCAGAAGCCGAAGCAGGGCTTTGCCCTTCCCCTCGTTCACTGGTTCCGGACCACGTTGAGGCACCGGCTCCAGGCACTGCAGCGGCCCGACGCGCCGATCCGCGAGTTCACCGAGCCGAACGCCGTGGGACGTTATGTTCGCGAGCACCTGGACGGCAGGCGCGATCATACCGGCGTCCTGTGGCGCCTCATGACCCTGGACATCTGGCTGCAGTGCCTCGCGCGCGGGGATCTCGCCCGGCCGCAGGGACTGCGTGAGCGACTCGGACGCGACGCCGACGGGCGGCGTGCGGCACCTGTCGCCGTCCCGCTGCCGGCAGCAGAGCCGTGAAACCGCCCGTCACCGGGCTGCCCCGCCCAACCGCGGCAGCGCTGCCGGCTCGCTGGTGGCCGAGGCGCCGCGCATCGACCCGCCCGGTCGGCCGAGTACGCGCGTGAGCACGCTGGCACTCGTCTCGATCGCCCTCCTCCTGTATACGTGGCTGGGCTATCCCCTCGTGATGTGGGTGCTCGGCGCGCTGCTTGGCGGCCGGCGCACCGGCAGCGCGGCGGCGCCTCCGGATGACGCCCTCATCTCGGTGGTCATCGCGACCCGGGATGACGATGCCGTCATTCGCGACAGGGTCGCCGACGTGCTGGCGACGGACCTCGCTCCTGATCGCATCGAGGTGATCGTCGCACTTGACGCCGGGCGCCCGTCACAGGAAGTCGCGCTGCCCCTGCCGGGCGGAACACGGACTCGCGTCGTCCGCGGAGACGATCCCGGCGGAAAGGCGGCGGCCCTGAATGCCGGGATGCGCGCGGCGGCCGGTGCCGTCGTCGTCTTCACCGACGCCCGCCAGCGGTTCGATGCCGACACGATTTCCCGTCTCGCGGCGCGACTCGAGGAGAGCGGGCGGCTTGGCGCGGTCTCGGGAGCACTGCACATCAGGGGCGAGGGAAGCCGGTTCAGCGCGACGAACTGGTACTGGCTGATGGAGCGCTGGCTGCGACGAAACGAGGCGCTCGTGCACTCGCCGGTCGGCGTGACCGGTGCCGTCTACGCAATGCGCCGGCCCCTCTGGAGCGCCCTGCCACCGGGCCTGATTCTCGATGACCTGTACGTGCCCATGCGACTCGTGCTCGCCGGCCATCGCATCGGATTCGAGGACCGCGCGCGTGCGCACGACGCCCGCGTCTTCTCGCCGGGCGATGAATACCGACGCAAGGCACGCACGCTCACGGGCGTGCTGCAGCTCTGCGCCTGGCTCCCCGCCGTGCTCGTGCCCATCCGGGACCCCATCTGGGGACAGTTCGTGAGCCACAAGCTGCTCCGGTTCGCGACGCCGTATCTGGTGATCGCCGCCGTCATCGGGGGCGCGGCCTGGATCGGGCCGCTGGTGACACCCCGCATGGCAACGGCAATCGTGGCAGGGCTGGCGCTGCTGGCGCTCGCGCTGATGGCGAGCCGGCGCCTGCGCGACGCCGTGCTCGGCGTGCTCTACATGCAGGCGGCAATCCTGAAGGCCATCCTGAACGCGCTGCGCGGCGAGTGGAATGTCTGGACCCCCTGACGCCAGCGCCGATATCGCCTCGCCGGTGGCAGCGGGATCACGACTGCGCGTCTGCCTCGTCGGCCCGTCGCTCGACATCCTCGGCGGACAGGCGGTGCAGCTCCAGCGGCTGCGGGAGCGCCTCTCCGCGGTGCCGGACCTGGACGTCCGGTTCATTCCGGTCAACCCGCGCCTCCCCGGTCCGCTGAACGCACTGCGCCGTATCAAGTACGTGCGTACCGTCGTGACCTCCATCGCCTACATCGGTGCCCTGCTGGCGCGCGTGCGACGCGCGGACGTCGTCCACGCGTTTTCGGCGTCCTACTGGTCGTTCCTGCTCGCGCCGTTTCCGGCCATGCTGGTGGGCCGGCTGTACGGAAAGGGCGTGATCCTGAACTACCGGAGCGGCGAGGCGGACGATCACCTCACGCGCTGGCGGTGGACCGCCGCTCCCCTCATGCGACTGGCACACCAGATCGTCGTGCCGTCGCAGTACCTTGTCGAGGTCTTCGGCCGCCACGGACTCCCGGCGCGGCCCATCTCGAACTTCGTCGAGTTCGAGCGCATTCCCTTCCGCGCGCGCCCGGCGCCACGACCCGTCTTTCTCAGCAACCGGAACCTCGAGCCGCTGTACAACGTGCGCTGCACCCTGCGGGCCTTCGCCCTGGTGCAGCAGCAGCTGCCCGAAG
This sequence comes from uncultured Gemmatimonadaceae bacterium, assembly GCA_963761075.1. GTDB lineage: Bacteria > Gemmatimonadota > Gemmatimonadetes > Gemmatimonadales > Gemmatimonadaceae > CAVXFN01. The sequence goes on along the minus strand of CAVXFN010000004.1, from coordinate 1,333,115 downwards.
CGAGGCTCATCGTGGCCGGAGACGGGAGCGAGCGGGCGTCGCTCGAGCGCCTGACCGCGGAGCTCGGACTGCAGCATGTCGAGTTCCGCGGACGCACGGCGCCGGCCGCGATGGCAAAATTGTACGACGAGGCGGACATCTACCTGAACAGCCCCGACATCGACAACATGCCGAACTCGGTCATCGAGGCGTTCGCGGCAGGGCTGCCGGTGGTGACGACCGACGCGGGAGGCATTCCGTTCGTGGTGCGCAATGGCGAGAACGGCCTGATGGTGCCGTCGGGTTCACACGAGCAGATGGCGGCGGCGGCACTGCGCCTCCTGCACGAGCCGGGGCTCGCCGAGCGCCTGTCCGGAGCGGCGCGACAGGAGTGCCTCTCGCGCTACACCTGGGAGGCCGTGCGCGACGAGTGGGACGCGCTCTACCATGAAGTGGCATCGCAGGCGCACGGCCATTTGCCGGGGCGGGCAACCGAAGGACAGCGCACGGCGGGCTGATGGCCAGTCCTTCCCGACTCCTGCGCAAGCTCCGCGGCCGGTCGACGCGCGAGATCTACGATCGCCTGGCGCAGTCGGGCTCCGCCCTGCTCGAACGCGCCGGACTGCTCGATGCCGCCGAGCCCGATGCGACGTCGCTGCGGCAGGCGCTCCGCCGCGACCTGCGGTCGCGCCCCTCGGCGCTCGCCGAGCTCCACCAGCGGATCCGTACCGGCACTGCCCCCGCGTTCTTTGCCGGGTGCGACGATCGTGACGCCACGCTGGCGGCACTTCGATCGTGTGAACCGGGCGCCGAGGCGCGCGTGCTCTCACGCGCCGATCGCATGATCGCTGGCCGGTTCGACGTGCTCGGGCTCGAGGGCGTCGAGTTCGGGTCGCCAATCGACTGGCACCTCGAGCCCCAGGCCCGGGTGCGGTCCCCACGGGTGCACTGGAGCCGGATCCGCTATCTCGACCCCGCCGTCGCCGGCGACCACAAGGTGGTCTGGGAAGTGAACCGGCATCACGCCCTGGTGACCATGGCGCAGGCATGGTGGTACACGGGCGACGAGCGCTACGCACGCACGGCGCTCTCGTGGTGGACGCAGTGGATGGATGCCAATCCGCCCAAGACGGGGATCAACTGGGCGAGCAGCCTCGAGGTCGCGTTCCGGAGCATCGCGTGGACGTGGACCCTGCGACTGCTGCGTTCGTGGGATGGACTGACCGACGGCCACGTGACCCGCGCGCTCGGATTCCTCCATCTCGGGGGTCGCCATCTCGCGCGATACCTGTCGACGTGGTTCAGTCCGAACACGCACCTCACGGGAGAAGCCCTCGGACTGTTCTACATCGGCTCGCAGTTCCCCGAGCTGGAATCCGCGGAGCGGTGGTCGGCCATGGGCGCCGGGATCATCCTGTCGGAGCTGCCGCGCCACGTGGGGCCGGACGGCGTCTACTGCGAGCAGTCCAGCTACTACCACCGCTACACGGTCGACATCCTCACGCACCTCCTCGTGCTCGGCGAGCGCACCGCCGCCCCGCTCCGCGCCTCGGTGGGCCCGCCACTGGAGCGGCTCCTCGAGCACCTGCTCGCCATCACGCGCGCGGATGGCTCGATGCCGCTCATCGGCGACGATGACGGCGGTCGCCTGCTGTTCCTCGACGGCCGGCCCGCCACCGACACGCGCTCGGCCCTGGCAACCGGAGCCGCCCTGTTCGGTCGAGGCGACCTGGCGTTCGTCGCCGGTGAGGCTGGGGCCGAGGCGGTCTGGCTCCTGGGGCCGGGCGCCGGTGAGACGCTGGCCTCGTTGCAGCGCGCGGCGCCGTCCTTCGCATCGATCGCCTTCCCGTCGGGCGGCATCTACGTGATGCGGAACCGATGGCAGCCGGACGGCGACCTGCTTGTCGTGGACGCCGGTCCGCACGGCTTCCTGAACGCCGGGCATGCACACGCGGACGCCCTGTCGTTCGACCTCGCGATCGGCGGACGGCCGGCCCTCGTCGACCCCGGCACCTTCACGTATACGACGTCTCCGGAGTGGCGCGACCACTTTCGTGGAACGGCAGCCCACAACGCTGTCACCGTCGACGGCGCCGACTCGTCGGAGATGGCGGGGCCGTTCACCTGGCGCCGAGTGGCGGAAACGAGGGTGAAGCTCTGGAGTGCCACTCCCGTCGCCGACCTGTTCGTGGCAATGCACGACGGTTTCGAGCAGGACCGTGCCGGCGCGTCCTATGAGCGGACGATTCTGGGAATGAAGTCCGGATACTGGCTGTTCCGGGATCGTGTGACTGCCCCGGGACGCCACGAGGCCGCCGTCTGCTTTCAGTGCGCGCCGGGTCTGGCGGCAGCCGCCCACGGAACCGCCCTGGTCGTGCGCGACGCATCCAACCCGTTCTTTCAAATGACATCCTGCGGCGGCACCGGCACCTGGAGCATCGAGGAGGGATGGGTGTCCCCCGCGTACGCGCGGCGGGTGAGCGCACCGCACTGCACGCTTCACCTGCCGTTCGACGGCGCAGTCGAGGGTGTCGTGCTCGTGGCCCCAGCGGGGGTGGACGACATTGCGGTCTCGCAAGGCGTGATCACCCTCGCGTTCGGCGGGCGCCGCGACCTCATCGCCCTCGGGCCGCGGACAATCGCGGAATCCACGCCCGGCGTGGAGACCGACGCCCGGGTGCTCGTGGTCAGCCGCGATGCGGATTCCGGCGCAGCCATCGAGTGGTTCGCCCACGACGCGTCGCACCTGCGCATCGACGGCCAGGACGTGCTCGGCGCGGAGCGGGGCGGCACGCTGGCGGGCCGGCGGACAGGCAGCGGCGACTGGCAGGTCACGCGCGGTGCGGATCGGGCGGCGCCGGTCATGGAGCGCTGACCGTGTGCGGCATCTGTGGCATCGTCCTCTCGTCCCGGTCGACGCGCAGCATCTCGCGGGATCAGCTCGTCCACATGCGCGACGTGATCCGCCATCGCGGTCCCGACGGCGAGGGCCTCTTCCTCGCGCCGCGCGTGGGGCTCGGGCACCGCCGCCTCTCGATCATCGACGTCGCCCATGGTGCGCAGCCGATGGCGAGCGACGACGGCGCCATCCAGCTGGTCTACAATGGCGAGGTGTTCAACCATCCGGAGCTCCACGATGCGCTCCGGTCCGCGGGCGTGCACTACCACACGCACTGCGACACGGAGACGATTCTCCGTCTGTACGAGCGGGATGGCGCGGGCGTGGCCCGGCAACTGCGCGGCATGTTCGCCTTCGCCGTCTGGGACGCGCGCACCGGGGAACTGCTCCTGGTGCGGGATCGCCTCGGCATCAAGCCGCTCTACTATTGTCTCCTGCCCGACGGGTCCCTCTGCTTCGGGTCGGAGATCAAGTCGATCCTCGCCTCGGGTGAGGTGCGCGCCGCACTCAATGAGGGCGCGCTCCCCGACTATCTCGCCAATCACGCGCCGTCGGGCGCCGAGACGATGTTTCGCGGGGTCCGGCGACTGCCACCGGGCCACCTGCTGAAGTGGCGTGACGGTGCGGCGACCATCGAGCGGTACTGGGACCTGCACTACCAGGAAGCCGACCCTGCTCGCAACGATGCCAGTCTGGTGGCGGAGTATCGTGAGCGGTTCGTGGAGGCGGTGCGGCTCCGCCTGATGTCGGACGTGCCCCTCGGCATGTTCCTCTCCGGCGGCATCGACTCGGCCGCGATCACCGCGGCCATGAGTCGCCTGGTGCAGGACCGCATCAGGACGTTCTCGGTCGCGTTCGCGGAGCGGGAGGCCAACGAGCTGCACTTCGCCCGGCTCGTCGCCACGCGGTACCGCACGGAGCACCGCGAAGTCGTGGTGAGTCCCGACGAATTCTGGGGCGCGGTGCCCCGGCTCGTCTGGCATGAAGACGAGCCGATGGCGCATCCCTCGAGTGTGGCACTCAACTTCGTCTCCCGGCTGGCGGCGGAGCACGTCAAGGTGGTGCTCACCGGCGAGGGAAGCGACGAGACCCTCGCCGGCTACAACCGGTACCGCGTGACGGTCTACAACGCACGGCTGGGCCGGTGGTACGATCGGGTGACGCCGCGCGTCGTGCAGCGGACCGTCCGTGGCCTGCTGGCGGCGATGCCCGCCGGCTCGCGCCTGCGCCAGCGGCTGTCGCGCACCTTCCTGGCACTCCCGCCGGACCTGCCGTCGATCTACTTCGACAACTTCGCCGTCTTCGCACGGGCCACGCAGGCATCGATGCTGTCGCCTGCCCTGCACGACCGGCTCAGGGACGTCGATCCGTATGCCGCGGCGCAGGAAGCGCTCGAGCGATGCGACTCCCCGCACCTGCTGAACAAGCTGCTGTATGCGGACACCTCGACCTACCTGCACGAGTTGCTCATGAAGCAGGACCAGATGAGCATGGCCGCGTCCATCGAGAGTCGCGTGCCCTTTCTCGACCATCCGCTCGTGGAGTTCACCGCGCAGCTGCCGCTCCGGGTCAAGCTGCGGGGAACGACCACGAAGTGGGTGTTGCGCCAGGCGATGCGCGAATGGCTCCCCGCCGAGATACTCGAGCGGCGCAAGATGGGCTTTCCCGTGCCCGTCGGCCCCTGGTTGCAGTCGCCGTTCCGGCACCTCGTCGACGAGTTCGTGCTTGGCGAGCGCGCCATGGCGCGCGGCCTGTTCGTCCGCGAACCCATCGCCGCTATCGTCGATGCGCACACGCGCGGCGAGCGGAATCACGCCGAGCGACTCTGGTCGCTGATCAACCTCGAGATCTGGCAGCGGATCTTCCTCGACGGCGAGGACCCGGATTCCATCCGCATGACGGCCTGACGGGCGATGCGCGTACTCTGGGTCAAGACCGAGCTCCTGCACCCCATCGACAAGGGCGGGAAGATCCGTACCTACCACACCTTGCGCGGACTCTGTGCGGCGCACGACGTGACGTACCTGACGTTGCACGAGGGTCCCCTGACGGAAGCGATGCGCACCGAGGCGGCGGAGTACTGCCACACCCTCGTGACCGTTCCGGCCACCATGGCGCCCAAGGGCTCGGCGCGCTTCTGGCGGGAACTGGCTGTGAACGCGCTGTCGCCCCTGCCGTACGCGGTGGCCAAGTACCGGTCGGCGGCGCTGCGCGACCGGATTCGCGCCCTGGTCCGCGACCCGGGCGTCGATCTCGTGGTCTGCGACTTCCTCGCGCCCAGCATCAACGTGCCTGGTGACCTGGGGGTGCCGACAGTGCTCTTCCAGCACAACGTCGAGGCCAGCATCTGGAAGCGGCACGCCGACGTCGCCGACTCGGCGCTGCGCCGGACGTACATGCGCTCCCAGTGGCGGCGGATGCGGGCGTTCGAGCAGCGCGAGTGCCGCCGCTTCAGCCACGTCATCGCCGTCTCCGACGACGATCGAGAGGCGTTCCGGCACGATTACGGCGTCGAGCACGTCACGAGTGTCCCCACCGGCGTTGACGTCGACTTCTTCCGCCCCGGCGGCACGACGCCGGTGCGCCCCGGCTCGATCGTCTTCACCGGATCCATGGACTGGATGCCCAACGAGGACGGCGTCGAGTGGTTCGCCGGGAGCATCCTGCCCCGCGTGCGTGAGGCGGTGCCCGACGCGACGCTGGCCGTCGTGGGCCGGAATCCGTCACGCCGCGTCAGCGCACTCGCCGAGCGATACCCGGGGGTGAGAGTCACCGGGACGGTGCCGGACATCCGCCCGTATCTCGAGGCGGCCGCGGTGGTCGTGGTCCCGCTGCGCGTGGGCGGCGGAACGCGCCTCAAGATCTACGAGGCGATGGCGATGGAGCGCGCCGTGGTCTCGACGACGATCGGCGCCGAGGGACTTCCCGTGTCCGACGGCGGCGAGATCGTCATTGCCGACGACCCCGCCGCGTTCGCCGAGGCGGTGGCCTCGCTGCTTCGTGAGCCGGGCCGGGCACGCGAGATCGGTGTGGCCGCGGCCCGCCGCGTCCGGCACGACTTCAGCTGGCCGTCCGCGGTCGCGGAGTTCGTGCGCACCTGCGAGCGCGTGGCCGGGCGTGCCGGCGCGGGTCCGGGTGAGACCTCCCCTCACCGGTACGCGTATTAGATACAGTGGCGAAGTCGGGCCGGAACGCCCGGGTGCCCGAATCATCCGGAATTCCAGGGCCAACCCACAGATCTCCTGCACATGACCGCATCCATCAGTGTCTTCGGCCTCGGCTACGTCGGCTGCGTCTCCGCGGCCTGCTTCGCGCGCGAGGGATACCCGACCATCGGTGTCGACGTCAGCCAGTCCAAGGTGGACGCCATCAACGCCGGCCTGGCGACCATCGTCGAGCAGGGCATCGGCGAGCTCGTCGCCGAGATGCGCGCCGCCGGGCGACTGCGCGCCACGACCGACGTCGGGGAGGCCATTGCCGCCACGTCCATCTCCCTGATCTGCGTCGGGACCCCGAGCCGGCCCAACGGAAGCCTCGACCTGAGCTACGTGGAGCGCGTCTGCACGCAGATCGGCGAGGCCCTGAGGTCGAAGACGGGGCGGCACATCGTCGTGGTGCGCAGCACGGTCCTTCCGGGATCGACCGAATCGGTGGCTGCCGCCGCGCTCGAGCGGGCGTCAGGCAAGCGAGCGGGCGTCGATTTCGGGGTCTGCATGAATCCGGAGTTTCTCCGGGAGGGGTCGTCCATCAGGGACTTCGACGATCCGCCGTTCACGGTGATCGGGAGTGACGACGAGGCAGCCGCACGGGAAGTCGCAGCGATCTACGCCAACATCAAGGCGCCGGTGCACATCGTCCCGCTCCGCGTGGCGGAGATGCTGAAGTACGCGTGCAACTCCTTCCACGGGCTGAAGGTCGGCTTCGCCAACGAGATCGGCAACATCTGCAAGGCCCTCGACGTGGACAGCCACACGGTGATGCGCATCTTCTGCGAGGACACCAAGCTCAACATCTCGTCGTACTACCTGAAGCCCGGCTTCGCCTTCGGCGGCTCCTGCCTTCCCAAGGATCTGCGCGCGATCACCCATCGGGCGAGCCAGCTCGACATCGCCACGCCAATCCTCGCCGCCACGCTGCTGAGCAACGAGAAGCAGGTCGGTCGCGCGTTCGACATGATCGCCGGCACCGGCCGAAAGCGCATCGGTGTGCTCGGACTCGCCTTCAAGGCCGGCACCGACGACATGCGCGAGTCGCCGATGGTGACGCTCATCGAGCGGCTGATCGGGAAGGGCTACGACGTCTCGATCTACGACCGCGAGGTCTCGAAGGCCCGGCTCATCGGCGCCAACAAGGAGTACGTGGAGCGCGAGATACCCCACATCTGGACGCTGATGCGCGAGTCGCTCGACGACGTGCTCTCGCGGTCCGACGTCGTCGTGATCGGGAATGGCGCCGCCGAGTTCCGGGGCATCGAGCCGGTCCTGCGTCCGGACCAGTCGGTGATCGACCTCGTGCGCATCTTCGGCGATCGCCAGAGCGACGGGTCGAGGTACATCGGAATCGCCTGGTAGCGAACGGCAGCACGCGATCACGCAGGACCTGAAACGCCGAAGCCGTCGCGGGATCCGCGACGGCTTCGGTCGTTCCTGCCGGTCCATGCAGCGTCAGGGCACGATGGCGCCGGCCGTGGCGCTGAGGACCTGGGCCACGTCCGCTCCCGGATCGCGGCCGTCGCTGCCGACGCCCTTCACCGGGGAGGACGACTGCAGCGTGTAGTTGCTTCCGCTCACGTTCGTGAACCCGATCGCCGTGTCGGTCGACCAGAGGGTTCCCGACGGATACGAGTTGCCGGAGCTGCCGAGCAGCACGTTCTGCTCCCAGAGCATGCCCGGTGTGTACTGGGTCAGGGTGCCCGTGCCTTCCACGGTGCCGTCACCCTTGAAGCCGTACTGGCCACGCGAGATGACGTTGTTGCGGAAGGTGAACCGTGCCACGGGGTTTCCCGAGAACCCGATCGCCATGTAGGCGCTCGACGACGTCAGCGTGTTGTGCTCGATGAGCAGGTCCGCCGGACCGTCGACGATCTGGAACATCTTGCCATGTCCCAGGAACATTCCGGTGTTGATCTTCTCGAGGATGTTGTCGTGGATGTAGTAGCGGCTGGAGACGCGCTGGGTGGCACCCTGCATGCCGGCGATCGCCATGCCACCGCCGGAGTTCCGGACAATGTTGTAGCGGATCGTGACGTCCTGCGTGATTTCGTTGGCGTCACCCGATGACTTCATGTTGAACGCGGAACCCGTCTGGCCATCCTGCCACGAGCCGTCGAAGATGTTGCCCTCGACGAGCACGCGCTGCGCGTTCTTCAGCTCGAACAGGTTCTTCACCGACCACTTCCCCTGCCAGCTCGTGGGCTTGTAGAAGTAGTTGTGCCGGATGACAATGTCCGAGGGCGTCAGGTTGCTGATCGACGCCGGCGCGCCGCCGAACATGACGTTCTCGCCCGCGCCCTCCAGGTGGTTGTTCTGGATGAGGTATGGACCCGAGCCGTTCCAGCCCTCGATCGCCTGTGAGTCCTGACCGCTGGAGTGACACTCGCCGAGCCACGAGTCGATGACCGCCGTGGCACCGCTGTTCATGAGGATGCAGCGCTGCAGCTCCTGCGTGCTGTTGCCGTGGATGTAGCTCCGGTCCACGATGAGCTGCTGCGGCATCTGGGAGGCCGACTGCGTCGACGTACCCAGGGTGAGCAGGGAGTTCTGCTGAACGGCGCCGGACACGATCGTGATTTCCAGGCCGATCAGGCGATAGTTGTGCGCATTATCGAGCGTGTAGATCGCGGGTTGGTTGATTCCCGGCGACACGATCTTCGGCATCAGCGAAGTCATGGTCGGCGTGACGCGGCTGCCCGGGGGCAACTGGGCGTCGGAGGCCGAGGTCCGGATCGTGACCCACCCGCTGCCCGACTTGTTGGGGAGCGTGAACGACCCGGTGAACGTGGCGCCGGCCTGCAGCACGATCACGTCACCCGGGACCGCCGAGTTGATGGCCGACTGCAGGTTGCCACCGGCGTTCACGGTGATCGTCTTGCCTGTCGGCGCGACGATGTGCGTGTCCACGAGGCTCTGCGGCAGCGTCGCCAGATTCGTCGGCGACGCGCCCGGCGGCGTGGAGGGCGGCGGTGGCGGCGGCGGGGTGACGACGGCGGTGACGGTCACCGTCGCGCTCCCCTGCTTGCCTTCGCTCACAGCGACGATCTGCGCCGTCCCCGCGGCCACCGCGGTCACGACTCCCGCCTGCGTCACCGTGGCGACGGACAGGCTCGAGCTCGTGTACACGATCGAGCGGCCGGTCAGCACGTTGCCGCTGGAATCCCTGGTCGTGGTGACCGCCTGCGTCGACTGACCGACGGTCAGCGACGACGCGTTGAGCGACACGCTCACCGCGGCAACCGGAGCCGGCGTGGACGGCGGCGTGGTCGGCGGCGTGGTCGTATCCGCCTGCACCGTCAGGCCGAGGGTGTTCCAGGCGGTCTGGCTCTGGAAGGACTCGATCGTGACGCTTCCCGGCGCCACCGCAGTGACCAGTCCGGTGGCGTCGATCGTCGCCACGGTCTTGTCGTACGACTCCCAGATGATGGTGTAGCCGCTCAGGGCGTTGCCCGCCGCGTCGCGGACCGTGCCGGTGAGCTGGACCGTCTGCCCCGGCGTCAGCACCGTCTTCGGCGCCGTGATCGTCAGGCTTGCCGGCTGCGCCGCCCCCGACGTGACCGTGACCGGTGCCGACGATGACACGCCTTCACTGAGCGCCCGGATGTTCGCCGTGCCGACGCCCATGCCCGTCACCGTTCCCGAGCTCGCGACCGTCGCCACCGATCCATTGGACGAGGAATAGCCCACCGTACGGCCGGACAGCGTGTGGCCGCCGGCATCCTTCAGGGTGACCTGCGTCTGCGCCGTCGCGCCCTTGATGATCTGGGTCGGCGAGAGAGAAACGAGAACCGTCGCCACCGGAGCGGCAGGCGGCAGATTCACAGTCAGCGTGGCCACACCGGCCTTCCCTTCGCTGGTGGCGATGATCGTAACCGACCCGGCGCTCACACCCGTCACCATGCCGGTCGAGGTCACCGTCGCCACCTCGGGCGCCGAGCTCGTCCAGGTGATCGCGCGTCCCGTCAGGACGTGACCGCTCGCGTCGCGCACCGTGGCGACCGCGCTCGTGGACTGGTCGACCTCGATGCTCGGCGAGTTGAGCACCACCGTGACGCTCGCCACCGGGGCCGGTGCCGGCGGGTTCACCGCCACCTGGGCCGCGGACGTCTTGCCCTCGGAGGACGCGGTGATCGTGGCGGCACCCTGCCCCAGGGCAGTGACCAGGCCGTCATTCGAGACCGTGGCGACCGTGGGATTCGACGTCGACCACGCCACCACCCGGCCGGTAAGCCAGTTGCCCTGCGCGTCGCGCGGGGCAGCCGAGAGGGACTTGGTGCCGCCGATGTCCAGCGTGACGCTGCTCGGAGAGACCGTCAGCGATGCCATCGGCACCGCGGTGACCGTGAGGACGGCGGTCGCGAGGAGCGACCCTGTCGATACCGTGATCGTCGAGGTGCCGGCGCTGACGCCGCTCACCACGCCCGTCGAGGAGATGGTTGCGACGGAGGCGTTGCTGCTCTGCCAGGTCACGACGACCCCGGCGCCCGCGACCTGCGCGCCGCTCTGGTCGCGCACGACCGCCGTCAGCTGCGTCTGCGTTCCCTGGAGGACCGACGGCGCCGTCGGCGAGATGGAGATCGTCTGGGCGACGCTGCCCTGGATCGTCGCCCCGTCGGAGCCGATGCGGCCGCCGCTGATGGCGCTGATCGTCACGTTGCCGATGGCAATCGCGTTCACCTGGCCCGTCGACGACACCGTCGCAATCGACGGGTTCGAGCTCTGCCAGGCCACCGGCTGCTCGGTGAACGGAAGCACGACGCCACCCGCACCGTACACGGTGGCGTGCGCCGTCGTCTGCTGGCCGACGACGAGGCTCTTGCTGTCGAGGGAGACGGAGACCGAGGTCACCGCGCGCGGCCCGACCGTGACAGATGCCGTCGCGCGACGGCCCTCCGACGTCGCCGTGATCAGCGTGAAGCCCTTCGCCACGCCCGTCACCACGCCGCTCTGGCTCACCGACGCCACGTCGGTGCTCGACGACGTCCATTCGACGTCGCGGCCGCGGAGGGTGTGGCCCATCACGTCGCGCAGCGTCGCCGACAGCGTCACGCTGCCACCGGGCTGGATCGTCGAGGCGCTGGGGCTGATGATGATCGAGGCCACCGGCGCGCGGAAGACGCGCACCGCGGCGCGCGCCGAACGGCGACCGTACTCCGCCACGAGCTCGACGTCCCCCGCCTGCAGCGCCGCCATCCGTCCGACGGCGTCGACCTTGGCAACAGCAGTGTCCGTCGTCGACCACTTGATGAAGCTCTCGGCGGCGCCCTGCACCAGGCCGTAGTCCGCCTCGAAGCGGATCGTGTCACCCTCGGGGATGCTCACGACCTCGGGAATCACCGACAACGTCTCGATGACGCCATACACCGACACCGTCGCGGTGTCGGCGGCGCCGTTCGGAATGGAAGCGATGAGTTGCGCGGTACCGGCACCGATCGCCGACACGCTGCCGCCGGAGGTCACGGTCACCACGTCGCTGTTGGTGCTGCGCCAGGTGACAGCGGCCACGCGGGCCACGTTGAACTGGTTGTGCACCCGGGCGGAGAACTGTCGCTCCGCACCGTACGCGATCGAGTCGCGATCGACGTTGAGGCTCACGAAGAGTTGCTCGGTCTGCGCGGCCCCGCCGTTGTCACCCGGGGCGACGGGAGCGTTGTCGCTCGAGCAGGAGACCGTCGAGAGACCGAGGAAACCGACCAGAAACGCGGCACGCTTCACTTGCTGCAACATCGCCTTCTCCTCCCAAGGACTCGTTCGGCAACTCAGCCGGCGTGACACGCGGGTGCGTGCTGTAGCCCTGGAGCTTTGCGAGCCGGTGTTTCCACCGGGGTGCCCTTGTCGCGGTGCCCTCTCGCGAGGGAAGCGATCCTGCCGTCTGTGGTGGATGCGTCGCCGCAATCGCGGCCATCGAATTGACGAATGCTACGCGAGTGCGTCACAGGCTAAACTCTTCCAACGTCAAGACTTAGAATGGGTTGAGAATGGAACGTGGATCACATTGTGACGGTGCGCTCGGAGTCCGAATCGCTGCGCCTTCTCACACCTCGAAGCCACGCTACGTCCCGCGATGCTGCGCGACGTGACCGCGCCGTTGCATTGCACAACGCTGTAGCGCAAAGACGGTGTCGCAGATCGCTCGAGCGTCGCCGTGCGCGCCACGCGAAGCGTCGCCCGCATCGAGCCACGCGTGCACGCGCCGGTGTCGCGGGCACAGTACGCGGCGCGCTCCACCACCATCGGCGCGGCGACGCGCGTCGTCTGCAATCGCTCCGGCACACAGCGACCGCGCTTCAAGCGAGCGGGCGAATTCGGCTGTCTCGATGAGCAGGTGCCGCGGCTCGCTGCGTCCGATCCGGGCGGCGCAGCGAACCGCGGGCATGCCGACGTTCGCCCTGGGCGTCCCGTGCACGGCACGTTGACGATCGGAAATCCGATCCGGAATTCGGCGAGCGGTGCGAGCGAAGCAGCAGCGTCAAACATTTCTCTCGACGATCGCGGGATTGCGGCCGCGTCAAACTAAAACACTCGCGCATTCGCGCCACCCACTCACAACGTTTTTTTTGCATTGCATGCAATTTTTTTTCTCGCTCGTCTTCACACACGATGCCCACTGCCTGACGAGTGACATTCTTCGTGACGTGTGTCACACTCGCGCGTCTTGTTCGTGAGCGTTCACCAATCATTCGTCGTCCGCACGACGCGCGTCGGCGGACCACACCGGGAACATCGTGATGACCGATTCTCGCAGAGTGCTCGTCACCGGCGGCGCAGGATTCATCGGCTCGCATCTCGTCGATGCGCTGCTCGAGCGCGGATACGCGGTGCGCGTGCTCGACAACCTCTCCACCGGGCACCGCGCGAACCTCGCGCACGTGGCCGGCAACATCGAGTTCCTCGAACAGGACGTGCGGGACGAGTCGGCCTGCCGCCACGCCACCAGCGGCGTCGATGTGGTCTTCCACCTCGCCGCACTCGCCAGCGTCGCCCGCTCGATGCATGAGCCGGCCCTAACACACGACGTGAACGTCACCGGCACGCTCACGCTGCTCGAGGCCTGCCGCCGGAACGACGTGCGCCGCGTCGTCTTCTCGAGCTCGAGTTCGGTCTACGGCGACGCGCCGGTCCTGCCCAAGCGTGAGGACCTCGAGCTCGAGCCGCGCTCTCCCTACGCCGTCTCCAAGCTCGCGGGCGAACAGTACGTCCTCGCATACGCCCGAGCCGCCTTCCTCGAGGGCGTCGCCCTGCGATACTTCAATATCTTCGGACCGCGGCAGGACCCCGCGGGGCCGTATGCCGCCGTCATCCCGCTGCTCATGTCCGCCGCCGCCCGGGGCGAGGAGTTCACGATCCTAGGCGACGGCCACCAGAGCCGCGACTTCACCCACGTCCGGAACGCCGTGCACGCCAACCTCTGTGCCGCCGAGTCACCCGCGCCGCGCTGCAACGCCGCCGTCGTGAACGTCGGGGCCGGCGCCCGGACGTCGCTGCTCGACCTCGTCCGCCATGTCGAGGGCATCGCCGGGAAGGCCATCGCCCTGCGCTTCGACCCGCCGCGGCCGGGCGACGTCCGTGACTCACTCGCCGGGCTGGACCGCGCCCGGATCCGACTCGGATACGCCGTCCAGGTGCCGCTGGGCGAAGGGCTGCAGGAAACGTGGGACTGGGCGCGCGCGCGCGCCCGCCCGGAACTCCTCACTTCTGCATGAGCGCCCGAGGAGTCGCCCGGCGCCGTCCGACGTGATTGCTCCGGCGACTCGCACCCGGCGCGCCGGGCAATGGGTCACCGCGGTGGCCCTCCTCGCCATCCTCATTGCCACGCTGACCCCGTCGCGCACGCTCGTGCCACCGGCCGGGCCGTGGTGCCTCCTCTGCGGCGACGTCGGCGTCGTTGACGCCCTGCAGAATGTCGTGCTGTTCGCTCCCCTCGGGGTTGGCCTCGCGCTTCTCGGCGTGCCGCTGCTTCCCGCGGTCTTCCTCGCGGGCGCCCTCAGTGCGTCCATCGAGACGCTCCAGTACACCCTGATCGCCGGGCGCGACGGCACCCTCGGCGACGTCGTCACGAATACCGCCGGCGCAGCGGTCGGCGTCGCGCTCGTGCTCTGGCGCGTCAACCCGCTGGCGCCGACGCCCGTCGTGGCGCGCTGGCTGCGGGCGGTCGCCATCGTCGCATGGCTCCTCGTGGCCGCCGTCACCAGCGTCGGCTTCGGTCCGTCCACGCCGCGTGGCCCCTACGCGCTGTTTGGCAGCCTGCTCGATACCGTGGGCGGGTCACCGCCACCATTCCGCCTGCTGCAAGCGTCGGTGGACACGTTGCTCATTCCGTTGGCGGCGGCCGACCCGCGGCCCGCGCTCCAACAGGCGCTCTCCTCCCGGTCCTCCTCGTTTTCCGTCGATCTGCTCATCACGGGAACGACGAGCGGCGTCCGACGCGGCATCCGCCTCGCTTCGCTGCGCGGCATTGTTTTCTCGCTCCAGCAGGTGGGCACTCGATTCGTCTGCTCGCGCCGGCTCGCCTCGGCTGCACTGCTCCTCCGCACCCCGTCCATTGCCGTTCCCGTCTTCCCGGACGCGGGGGGACGAGATCCGGCGGGGCAATCCCGCTTCCGCGTGACCTGCGCACGCGACGGCGCGCGACTCACGATCTCGAGCATCTCGGCGCGTGATTCCGTGGAAAGCACGGCGGCACTCACACCGGGCGCTGGATGGGTGCTCTTCCTGCCGGCACGCCTTCCCACAGGGAGGTTCGCGCTGGCCGCGGCAAACGTGGCATGGCTGGCGCTACTGGCCCTCGCCGCGAGCTACCTCGTGCTCCTCCCCACGATTGGGAACGCCGCGGGAGCGGCCGGCGCGCTGCGCGCGGGCGCCCCGGTACTCGTCCCATTCCTCGCGCTGGTCACCCTCATGCAGACGTTGCTGCCGCGCCTCATGGGCGGAGCCTCCTCACCATGGTGGGAGCTCGCGGCGACAGCCGCTGGGCTCGCCGCGGGTGCCCTGCTCGCCGGTCGACTCGCCCGACCCACCGCGCCGGGCGCCGGATAGAAAGACCGGCCAGCCGGGCGCCACCAGCACGGCGCCCGCAACCTGCTCACCGAGGCAGCACGTTCAGCCGCATCACGCGCCAGATGTAGACGGCGAGCACCACGCTGCGCGTGAGCGTCGCGATCAGCGTCGCGACTGCGGTCCCCATCGGGCCGAAGAGCGGCGTCAGGATCAGGGTCAGCAGCAGGTTCAGCGCGGCGCTCGCCCCGATGATCACTCCGGCGTGGTGCTGGTGACCGGTCATCGTCAGCAGGTAGCCGCTGGTCGACCCGATCACCCCGGCCGTCAGCTGCGAGAGCGCCAACAGCACCAGCAGCGGGTAGGCGATACGGAAGGCGTCGCCGTACAGGCTGAGGACGAAGGAGCCGAACAGCACCAGCCCCAGGAAGAGCGGCATTGCCAGCAGGAGGTTTGCGCGCGCGACGTCGCGCAGGACGCGCTGCAGGTCGCGATGTCGTCCCGACGCCCAGAGGTTCGCGATGATCGGCTGCACGACGAAGCTCACCGAGTTTGCCCCGAAGACGAGCAGCGACGCGAGCTGGCCGGCCGCTCCGTACAGGCCGGCGTCGGACTTCTGGAGCAGGGTGCCGACCACGAGCACGTCGGACTGCATCGAGATGACGAGCTGCGACACGGCCACGGCGACAAGACCGCGCGACGTCCGCCACCACTCCTTCAGGTCGTACTGCGGCACGGCGTTGCGCGTCTCCGCCGGCTGGAATTGCCTCCACCATCGGAACGTGAGCCCGAGCGCGATCGCGGTCGCGCAGAGATTCACGGCGACCGCCTCCGACGCCGTCAGGCCGTGCGGCAGCAGCAATCGCAGCATCACCACGCCGAGCCCGAAGCACAGCGGGCGGATGACCGCGTTCGGAACCTGGGCGGCCACGTAGTGCTTGAGCCCCTGCAGCGTCGCCTGATTGAGCAGCAGCAGCGCCGTGGTCGGCAGAAGCACGCAGGCCACGAGGCCGGCGGTGCGCACCTCGGCCTCGATGCGGCCGCCGGCCACGAGCAGCACGATTGCCGCCACGAAACCAACCGCCAGCGAAGATCGGAGGACAATCCGTCTGGCCATCGGGAGGAAGCCGCGCAGCAGTCCCCACTCGGCGTTCGCATGGTATGCCCCGACGAACCGGACGGCGCAGTTGTCCATCTCCAGCTTGCCCGGGACGAGGGCCACATTCATCCAGGCGAGGACAAGCAGGTACGCGCCAAAGCTCGCGACGCCGAGGGTTCTTGCCAGCAGGATCTGCACACCCATGGAGATGGCGGCGCCACCGACGTTGATCACCATGGAGTGGATCGCGCCGCGCGCGATGACCGCGCGCATCCCGCCGCCACCGCCGGCGTTCAGGAGGAGTTCCCGCAGCCCCCGCATCGACAGCATCGAGTGCCCTTCAGCGGGCACCTCCTCGGGCGGGCCCGAGGGCGTGTTCCGGTCTCCCTCCCCGGTCATCGACCGGCCTCCCGGCGGGCGCCCGACGTGGCCGCGTCAACGTCGCCCGCCGACTTCACGCTCCCCTGTTCACTGTCTCGTACGCGCTCCCGTCCACCGGCCAGCTCCTCATAGAGCGACTCGAGCTGCGGCAGGACGTTGCGGGCGTGGAAACGCCGCATCGCGGACGTCTCGGCCGCCCCACCCATTCTCTCCCGTTCAGAAGGTGAACGCAGCAGGCGGCCGAGCGCGGTTGTCAGGCTTTCCACGTCATCGTCGGGAACGAGCAGGCCGGTCTGTTCGGGCACCACCGCGTCCGGCACGCCACCCACGGCCGTCGCCACCACCGGCCGGCCCGCCGCCATCGCCTCGACGATGGCGTTGGGGAACCCCTCTCCATGCGAGGTGAGCGTCACGACGTCGAACAGGCGCTGAACGGCCGGCTGGTGCGGGCGCCCGCCGGCGAGCACCACGCGTGCCGAAATCCCGAGCTCCGAGGCGAGCGACTCCAGCGAGCGGCGCTCGGGCCCCTCGCCGATGATGACCACGCGAAGACTGGGAAACTCGGGGACGAGGCGCGCCGCACCGCGCAGCAGCATCGCCTGGTTCTTGATGGGCCGAAGGTTTGCCACGGTGCCGATCACGAGGTCGCCGGCCTCGATCCGCCACTCCCGGCGCAGCACGTCGGCATCCGCCGGTTCGAGCGGGGCGAAGGCATCGTCGTCGACGAAGTTCGGGATCACGACGATCCGCGCTCGCGGCACCCGTTCGTGTTGTTCCAGCAGGCGCCCCACCGCATCGCTGTTCGCCAGGACGCGGGCCGAGCCGCGGTACGCGAGGCGGTTGATCGACCGGAGCGCCGGGCGGGGCACTTCGGACCACCAGCGCCGGCTCGTGATGAGCGCCGGACGCAGTCGCCGCGGGAGCCACATGGCGGCGAAGATGTTCGCATAGACGTCGTGCGCATGCACGATGTCGGCATTGTCGTCGACCCGGTGCCGGAACCGCATGCCGCTGCGCCACGCCGAGGGACCGTAGAGGTCCCGGATGGGGAGCGGGGTGATTGGCACGCCGAGACGCTCGTATCGGGAGCGCAGCGGTCCACCGTCCCGGAGGCAGATCACCTCCAGCTGGAACCGGGACGGGTCGAGCCGCTCCGCGGTCCGCACCGCGTTGAGCTCGGTGCCGCCGACGTCGAAGCTCGCCATCACGTAGGCGACCCGGAGCGGCCGCCGCGGCGTTGGTCGCACCGCGGTCATGGCGTCGCGTGCACGCGATAGACGTCGAACGACTCGTTGGCGTACACGCGCGTGAAGTTCCCGGGAAACCGGGCGAGGTTCACCCGCATCACGGAGTCCGGGTATTGTCGCGTGCCGAGCGAGCCGAGCACGATGTGCGTGATGTGCGCGCGCCGGATCTCCTGCATGAACTCGGCGGAGTCCGATGAGAACTCGGCCATTGCCGGAATGCCGGTCTCGAGTGAAAGGACCCGCGGGTTCGTGAAGACGAACCGCATCGAGTCCTGTGCGTTCGCCCGGGTCATCCACGAAAACAGCTCCTTCACGTCGGCGCGCCCGACGAAAGACGGAGGTTCGGGACGTCGCAGCTGTCGCGCCATCGCCGCCGCCGACAGCGCCGCCACGACCGCAAAGGCAACGACGGCGGGGTTGAGTCGCCAGCCGCGCCGCCGCAGTCGATGCGCGACCTGGGCGATGCCCTCGGCGAAGGCGACAGCCGTCAGCGGGAAGAGCGGCCAGGCATACCGCGACGACCGTACCGGCGCGAACGTCAGCGTCACCACGTACACGAGCACGAAGGAGACCAGGAACGAGCGGGAGCGGCGCCGCAGGAGGACGGCAAGCCCGATGCCCGCCAGGGCTGCGGCCAGCAGGTGATACGCGTCGTTGAGCAGGTTGCCCGGGAACGGATAGGTGAAGCTCTCCGCGACCGCCGTCGCGTAGTGGCGAATGCTGCCGAGGGGACGCACGACGAGAGACGACGGCTCGAAGTGCATCTGCCCTACGAACGGGATCAGCGATGGATCCGCGTCTCGCAGCAGGATGCTCAACGCCGCGGCCGCCACTCCCATCAGCAGGAGCCACTTGGCGGCGGGCTTGCGGTTGAGCACCGCGTGGAGCGTGAAGGCACCGAGGAGCGTGATGCCGGCGAACCGGTACAGGATCGCACCGGCACAGAGCACCGCGATCCAGACCATCCGCCATCCGGTCCACGGTTTCTCGTCATCGCACAGCACGAACCCGCCCCACAGCAGTGCCGCGAACCCGAGGTCGGACAGCACCGTGTTGGTGGCGTAGCCCGATTCCAGCGCCACGCCGGTCAGGAGCGGGATGGCCGCTGCTATCCAGGGGGACGTCCGGCGCGCGAAGTAGAAGAAGGCGACCGAGAGGAACGCCGCCTCCATCGCGATGAGGAGGAACTTCAGCAGGATGCTGTGGACACCCGCGAACGCGACGATGGGGAGGATCGTCAGCGGGAGGCCCGGCGGCTGGAATCGCGGACCGACGTCCCAGCTCAGTGACGAGAAGATGTATCCGATGTCGGTGTACGGGCGGCCCTCGGCCAGCGCCTTGGCGTGCAGCAGGTACTGGGCGTAGTCACCCGCCTCGAGCAGCGGCAGGTAGCGGAACTGGTATGCGGCGAGCAGCAGGCACGGAACCAGCGCCGTGAGCAGAAGGAGGTACCGCTGCCGCGGCCGCATCCCGTCCGACGCGTCCTCGCTCATTCAGTCCTTCCGGCCTCCTGCCCGGCGCCTTCCACCACCCCGCGACCGCCACACTCCCCCCGGCGGGACCGGGCGCCAGCACAGCGACAGCGCGCGCGTCGATCCCTTCCGGAACCGCGCCCGTCCCGCGCCAACTGGTGTCGCGCCAACATGCTATGTTGCAAGGAGTTGTGAGGGGCAGGCCGCCGGTCGTCGCGGTTCATCTCCCAGCGGAGACGACGGAAGACATGACAGGGCAATATACCGGTACGCGACCGCCGCGCCTCCCACGCCCCGTTGCCCTTGCCGTCGTCGCTATCGCGGTCGGAATCGTCACCCTCACTCCCCGCAGCGGTAGCGCTCGCAACGCCTCCGGCCCGATGTGCATCCTGTGCGGGGAGCTCGGTGGCGTCGACTTCGTGCTGAACGTGCTGCTCTTCGTGCCGCTCGGCGTGGTGCTCCTGCCCTTCGCACGGAGGGTCCTGCCGGCGACGCTGCTTGGCCTCGCCACGTCCACATTCATTGAAGCACTGCAGCTGCACATCGTCGCCGGACGCGATGCCGCGCTGGGTGACGTCATCGCCAACACCATCGGAGCTGCGCTTGGTGCGTGGCTCTGCGCGAACGCATCCGCGCTGTGGGCCCCCGCGGCCAAGCATCGCTGGACCCGCCCGCTGGCATGGGGGTTGATGGTGGCCACGACGCTCGGACTTTCAGCGTACGCCGTGGTGCCTCGCTTCCGTGGCGAGTCCCTCGCGGTGCAGTTCCAGCCGGTTCGACATGGCTACGCGACATTCGAAGGCACCCTGCTGCGGATGTCCGTCGCCGGCATTCCCGTACGGCCGGCGATGTGGCTGCGAAAAGCGGAACACCCCGACGTCTTCTCCCACGCAGCGCCATCGGTCTCTGCCGTGTTGCAGGCGGGGCCATCGGTGGCAAACATCGCGCCGATTGCCCGACTGTCCAGCCCTACGGTCGAGGGCTTCATGATCGCTCGCCGCGGAAATGACCTCGTCTATCGATTCCTCAGTGGCGCCAGGAACCTTCGACTGCGCGCCCCACTCTACGTCCTGCCGGGGGCGTTTGCCGAGCCGGCGGGGACGGCGACACCGGATTCGCTGAGTGCGGTCGTGGAAAGGGGGACGGTGCACCTTGACGTCTGCCATGCCGACGGACGCTGCTCCTCGGGCCTGTCCGCCGTGTCCGTCGACCGGGGATGGATGCTCTTCGCGCCCTGGGATATCGCCAGCGGTCGCGTGATCGCCACGCTGTCGGCACTGTGGATGGGTGCGCTGTTTCTTCCGCTCGGATACTGGAGCCACGATCTCTCGCGTCGCGGCGCCGCTGCCCTGGCGGGCGCGGTGCTCGTCTCGGGGGCGGCACTGCTGCCGCAGCTCGCCGGTGCGCACGTCGCTCCTCCCGCCGCGTGGACAGCAGCACTTTGCGGTATCGCAGCCGGACTGATGGCAGCTGGAATCGCGGAGCGGCGACTCGCGACTGACCCTTGAAGCGCCACGCTCACGTGGGCATGTTCCGCGCGTGCCCCCGGTCATCGGCGTAGTCGACGCTCTCCTGGTTGTCCTGCGCGTCGCCTTCTTTTCGCTTGCGGCGGCCCTTGCCGTCGTCAGCGCCGTCGACTGGGCAGTGCGCACCCGCCGCGTGAGTCCGTTCAGCGCGGTGGCGCGCTTCTGCCGCCGGACGGTCGACCCGCTGTTCGCTCCTGTCGAGCGCCAGCTCGTTCGCGCGGGCGGAGTCCCGACCTCGGCACCATGGTGGGCGCTCGCCGCGGTCATCATTGGCGGCATCGTGGTACTGAGCCTCCTCGGGTTCCTTCGCGGGCAGCTGCTTTACGCGTTGCAGGCCGCGAGCGTCGGGCCGCGTGGCATCCTCGCACTCCTGGTGAACTGGGGATTCGAGATCCTGCAGCTCGCGATCATCGTTCGCGTCATCGCTTCCTGGATCCGCATCTCGCACTTCTCACGCTGGATTCGCTGGGCGTTCACGCTCAGCGAACCGATCCTGCGTCCGCTGCGCGCCGTCATCCCGCCGATCGGCATGATCGACATCACGCCCATCGTGGCGTACTTCGCGCTCCGCCTTCTTCAGGGCTTCCTGCTGAACCTGCTGTGAGCCCGGACGGCGTCATCGTGGAGGAACGGGGAGGCACCACCCGGTTCACCGTGCACGTGCTCCCGCGTTCGTCGGGCAACGCCATCGCCGGCACGCACGACGGCGCGCTCCGCGTGCGACTGAGCGCACCGCCGGTGGACGGCGCCGCCAACGAGGCGCTTGTGAAGTTCCTGGCCGGGGCCCTCGGCATTCCCCGACGTCACATCCGCATTGCGGCCGGCGCCACGTCGCGCCGCAAGACAATCGAGGTCGTGGGCGCCACGCGTCTCGACGTCGAGCACCTCATCGAATCGACATGACCTGGAGCTCGAATGCTGCTCATCATCGGAACGGATGACGCCCTGCTGGAGGGGCTGGCACAATCCCTCGCGGGAACCGGCCAGCGCATCCTCACCGCCCGGTCGCTCGACGAGGGCATCGACGTCCTCCGGGGCCGCGCGCCACTCATGGTGATCGTCCACCGCTCGCTCGTGGCCGATGCGACAGTCCGAGAAATGGCGCGGCTTCCGCTGGCGGCCGGGGGCGCCTTCGTGACCTATCGGGGACACGAGGACCCGCCGGGCGCCGGGCGTCCCGGACCCGCGACGAGCCGGATCACGATGGCCGAACTCGAGCTGCCACTCGAGCGCAATCGGCTGGTCGCCCTGGTCGCGCACCTGTCGTCGCGGGCCCACGATGTCGGTCGCAAGCAGGAGGACACGCCACCGGAGTCGCCGGCCTCGTAGGGTGCCTCCGACCTTGCCCCGCACCGAGGGCGCCATTATTCCTCAGCGGGTCAGGCCGCGGCACCCGGACCCTTCAGGGCCCCGCAGCGCACCAGGCAGCACGACAACCGATCCTCGTGGCGATTTAGGGCAACTTGCGGCCACGTAAAACAACTCGCTAAAGCGCCGGCTCGGCGCGAATCGCACCGGGCCGATTTCTTTTCCGGACTCCCCGTGCCCCCAGCGACTCCCGGATCCATCCCCCGGCCAGCGAGCGCCACGTCCAGGTACCTCGAGCGGCTCGGTCGCGGCGTGATCGTCTTCGACGGCGCGATGGGGACCAACATCCAGGCACAACACCTCACGCCCGCGGACTTCGGCAGCGTGGCGCTTGCGGGCTGCAACGATGCCCTCGTGCTCACGCGCCCCGACGTGATCCGGGGCATCCATGAGGCCTTTCTCTCGGCCGGATGTGACGCCGTCGAGACGTGCACGTTCCAGTCCACCCCGCGGCGCCTCGCGGAGTGGGGGCTCGGCGATCGCGCGCGCGACGTCAACGTCGCCGCAGCCCGCATTGCGCGCGAGGCCGCCGCCGCCCACTCCACCCCCGATCGACCCCGGTTCGTTGCCGGCTCAATCGGCCCCACGGGCATGCTGCCGTCGAGCAGCGACCCGGTGCTGTCTGACATCTCGTTCTCCGAGCTGTCCGAGCAGTTCTACCTGCAGGCGAAGTACCTCGTCGAGGGCGGCGTGGACGTCCTCCTCCTGGAGACGTCGCAGGACATCCTCGAGGTGAAGGCCGCGCTGTCGGGCTTCGAGCGGCTCTTCGCCGAACTCGGGTATCGCGTTCCGGTGCAGGCGCAGGTGACGCTCGATACCAGCGGCCGCATGCTGCTCGGCACCGACGTCGCCAGCGCCCTCACGACCCTCGAGTCGCTGAACGTGGACGTCCTGGGCCTCAACTGCTCGACCGGCCCGGAGCACATGCGCGAGCCGATTCGCTATCTCGCGGAGAACGCCACGCGCCCCGTCTCGTGCATCCCGAATGCCGGCCTCCCGCTCAACACCGGCACCGGTGACGCCGTCTATCCGCTCGAGCCGGAGCCGATGGCGCGCATGCTCGGCGAGTTCGTGCGGGACCTCGGCGTCCGCATCGTGGGCGGGTGCTGCGGCACCACGCCGGTACACCTCGCCGCGGTCTGCGAGGCGATCGATGCCCTCGGGGCCCGGACGGCGTCCTGGTCGGGTGCGTCGCGTCCGGCCCACGCCCCGCACCACGTCGTCCCGCGCGTCTCCTCGGCCATGCGGGCCATCACCCTGCACCAGGATCCACCGCCACTCCTCGTCGGCGAACGCGTGAATTCCCAGGGCTCGCGCAAGGTGAAGCGACTCCTCCTCGCGGACGACTACGACGGCATCCTGGATGTCGCCCGGGAACAGGTGGAGTCGGGCGCCCACGTGCTCGACGTCTGCGTCGCGCTGACCGAGCGCGCCGACGAGGCCGCGCAGATGGCCGCCGTGGTGAAGCTGCTCTCCATGGGCGTCGAGGCGCCGCTCATGATCGACTCCACCGAACCCGCGGTGATCGCCGCCGCCCTCGAGCACGTGCCCGGACGCGCAATCATCAACTCCATCAACATGGAGAACGGCCGCGCGCGCATCGATGCAGTGGTGCCGCTCGCCCGCACGCACGGGGCGGCGCTCGTGGCCCTGACGATAGATGAATCCGGCATGGCGAAGACCCGCGAGCGCAAGCTCGAGGTTGCGCGACGCATCCACGACATCGTCGTCGGCGAGTTCGGGCTGCGTCCATCGGACCTGATCTTCGACGCCCTCACCTTCACCCTCGCCACCGGCGACGCCGAGTGGATCGACTCCGCTCTCGAGACGATCGAGGGGATCCGGCTCATCAAGCGCGAGCTGCCGGGCGTCCTCACCAGCCTGGGCGTGTCCAACGTCAGCTTCGGGCTCGCCCCGGGGGCGCGCGCGGTGCTGAACTCGGTCTTCCTGCACCACTGCGTGCAGGCGGGCCTCGACGCGGCCATCGTGAACCCGGCGCACATCCGGCCGTACGCGGAGATCCCCACCGGGGAGCGCGCCCTTGCCGACGACCTCGTCTTCAACAAGCGCGCCGACGCGCTGCAGCGCTTCATCGAGCACTTCGACTCGGGAATCGCGTCCGCGGCGGCGGGCGAGGTCGCGCGCGAGGACCCCATGGCGGGAATGTCGCCTGACGAGCGCGTCCACTGGATGATCGTGCACCGCAAGAAGGACGGCATCGAGGATGCGCTCGACGCCGCCGGCGTTCGCGAGGCCCCGGTGCGGGTGCTGAACGCGGTGCTCCTGCCGGCCATGAAGGAGGTCGGCGACAAGTTCGGCGCCGGGGAGCTCATCCTTCCCTTCGTGCTGCAGTCGGCAGAGGTCATGAAACGGGCCGTGCGCCACCTCGAACAGTTCCTCGAGCGCGCCGAGGGCTACACCAAGGGCCGCGTGGTGCTGGCGACCGTGTACGGCGACGTGCACGACATCGGCAAGTCGCTCGTGAACACCATCCTCTCGAACAACGGCTACACGGTGCACGACCTCGGCAAGCAGGTCCCGGTGAACACGATCGTCGACGCGGCCATCGAGACCGGCGCCGACGCCATCGGGCTCTCGGCCCTGCTGGTATCGACCTCCAGGCAGATGCCGCTCTGCGTGCAGGAGCTGGACCGCCGCGGCCTCTCCATTCCCGTCCTCATCGGGGGGGCGGCGATCAACAGGCGCTTCGGCCGGCGCGCGCTCTTCGTCGAGGGCGAGCGCCCGTACGCTCCGGGCGTGTTCTATTGCAAGGACGCGTTCGAGGGCCTCGACACGATGGAGCGGCTGATGCAACCCGAGGCGCACGCCGCGCTCGTTACCCGGTCGCTCGACGAGGCGCGCCAGGACGTCTTCCTGCACGCCGCCGTTGGCAAGGATGCGGCGGTGGGAGATGCCGGTGGGCAGCGCAGCGCCGTCTCCAGTTCGCACCCGGTGCCTGCGGCGCCGTTCCACGGCGTTCGCGTCCTGCGCGACATTCCGTTGGATGAGGTGCTCGACCTGCTCGACCGTCGCGAGCTGTTCCGGCTGCAGTGGGGCGGACGCGGGTCGGGTGAGCAGTTCGAGACCGCGGCACGGGAGGTCTTCGAGCCCACGCTCGCGCGATTGCGCGACGCCGCCCTGCGGGAGGGCTGGCTCTCGCCGCGCGCCGTCTACGGTTACTTCCCCGCACAGGCCGCCGGGAACGAGCTCGTGATCTATGATCCCGCCGCCTTCGAGAGCGATGGCGGCGCACTCCGGGAAGTCGGCCGGTTTCATTTCCCCCGGCAGGAAGGCGGCGAGCGACTCTGCCTGGCGGATTACTTCCGCCCCGTCGAATCGGGTGAGGTCGACGTCGCGGCCTTCCAGGTCGTCACCGTCGGAGAGGGCGCCTCACGCCGGTTCGACGAGCTCCAGTCGGCGGGCGAATACTCGGAGGCGTACTTCGTGCACGGTCTCGCCGTCGAGGCGGCGGAGGCCACCGCCGAGTGGATGCACCGGCGCGTGCGACGGGAGCTGGGGCTCGCCGTCGGCAGCGGCAAGCGCTACTCGTGGGGCTACGGCGCCTGCCCCGATCTCGACGACCATGCCGTGGTCTTCCGGCTGCTCCCGGCCGCGGACGCACTCGGCATGGAGCTCACGAGTGCGTGGCAGCTCGTCCCCGAGCAGAGCACGGCGGCGCTCATCGTGCACCACCCGCAGGCGAAGTACTACGCTGTCCGCGGCGACGGCGGGGACGCACCGCGCCAGGCGATGGCGGCCGCCGGCCGGCCGGAGACGCCCTGAGTGTCGCGGTCCTCGTTGCGAGCGCGCCTCGTCCAGCCCGACGCCGTGGTCGTCTTCGACGGCGCCATGGGGACGATGCTCTACGCGAAGGGCGTCTACATCAACCAGTGCTACGACGAGCTGAACGTCCGGGCGCCGGAACTGGTGCGCAGCATCCACGAGGCGTACGTCGCCGCCGGGGCTGACGTGCTGGAGACGAACACCTTCGGCGCCAATCGACCCAAGCTCGCCCAGCATGGACTCGAGTCCCACGTGGGCGACTTCAACCGCGCGGCCGCGGTGCTGGCACGGCAGGCCGCCGGGGAGGAGCGGCTCGTCGCCGGCGCGGTCGGGCCCCTCGGTGTGCGGTTGGAGCCGTACGGCCCCACCGCGTTCGCCGAGGCGCGCGGCTGGTTCGCCGAACAAATGGAGGCGTTGCGCGACGCTGGCGTCGACTGCTTCGTGCTCGAGACCTTCAGCGACCTCGATGAGCTCGCGCAGGCCGTTGCCGCCGCACGCGCCGTCGACGCCGACCTTCCCATCATCGCGCAGGTGACGCTCACGGCAGAGGGACGCACCGCCTTCGGCGCCACGGCGGAGGATGTCGCGCGCCGGCTCGATTCGCTCGACGCCGAGGTGGTGGGCCTCAACTGCTCCGTTGGGCCGCACACCGTGCTCGAGTCGATCGAGCGGATGGTCCCGCTCACGCATCGCAAGCTGAGTGCGCTCCCCAACGCCGGCATGCCGCGTGACGTGGGCGGACGGACGATGTACATGGCGAGCCCGGAGTATATGGCGACGTATGCACGCCACCTGCTGCAGGCCGGGGTGAAGGTCGTGGGCGGATGCTGCGGCACGACGCCCGAGCACATCCACGCGATGGTCGAGGGCATCCGGCCACTTACGCCCAAGGTCGCGTCGGTGCGCACCGGTTTCGCTGGAGCCGCCGCCACGACCGCGACCGCCTCTCGCAGCGCAGCCGGCGTCGAGGCGGTGCCGTTTGCCGAGCGCTCCAGGTGGGCTGCGAAGCTCGCACGCGGCGCGTTCGTGACCTCGGTCGAGATCGTGCCGCCGCGCGGAGTCGACGCCACGCGCATGCTCGCCGACGTCAGGACGCTGCGGGACGCCGGGGTCGACGCCGTCAATGTCCCGGACGGTCCGCGCGCGCAAAGCCGCATGGGCGCCGTCCTCACGAGCGTCCTGCTCCAGCAGGAACTTGGCATCGAGACGGTCACGCACTACGCCTGTCGCGACCGCAACCTGCTCGGCATGCTCAGCGACCTGCTCGGTGCGTCGGCGCTCGGGCTGCGGAACATCCTGCTGGTGACCGGCGATCCGCCCAAGATGGGGCCGTATCCCGATGCCACGGCCGTCTTCGACATCGACTCCATCGGCCTCACCAACCTGGTGCGCAACCTCAACCACGGCCTCGATCCCGGGGGAAACGCCATCGGGGTACCTACGCGATACGTCGTGGGGGTGGGGTGCAACCCGGCCGCCATCGATCGCACCCTCGAGCACCGGCGCTTCCGCTACAAGGTGGAAGCCGGCGCCGAGTTCGCGGTCACCCAGCCGGTCTTCGACGCGCGCCAGCTCGAGCGATTCCTCGCCGAGATCGCGTCGGTGCGCATTCCGGTCATTGCCGGCATCTGGCCTCTCGTTTCGGCGCGCAACGCGGAGTTCCTCGCCAACGAGGTCCCCGGCGTCGTCGTCCCCGACGACATCCTCGGGCGCATGCGCCGGGCCAATGAGCGCTCGCGCGAGCACGCGCTGGCCGAGGGCGTCGCCATCGCGCGCGAGATGCTGCAGCGCGTGCGCGGCGCGGTGCAGGGCGTCCAGGTCTCCGCGCCGTTCGGCAAGGTGGACCTTGCCCTGGAGGTCCTGAGCGGCGAGACCGTGGCACCATCTGCGCAGCCCGCGCAGGACTGACCGATGTCCGGGATGCTGCGATCATTGCACAACGGCCTGCTCGGGACGCTCGAGCACAGCGGATTGAATCGCATCATTGGCGCGTCCGGCTGGCGCCGCCGGCGACTGCTCATTCTCTGTTTCCACGGGATCTCGCTGCGCGACGAGCACGAGTGCTTCGACCTGTACGTGTCGCAGGAGCACCTCGCCCGCCGCCTGCGCTGGCTTCGCGCCAATGGCTACGAGATCCTGACGCTCGACGAGGGCGCCTCGGCGCTCCGTGAGGGTCGCCTTCCCCGGCGTGCCGTCGTCGTCACGTTCGACGACGGTGCACATGACTTCTCGACGCGCGCGCTTCCCGTGCTGGAGGCCGAAGGCGTGCCGGTCACGCTGTATCTCACCACGTACCATGTGAACCGGCAGCTGCCGGTGTTCAACACGTTCCTGCGCTACCTGCTCTGGCGCGCCCGCGAGCGGGAGCTTCGCATGCCGGAAGCCGGCGTCGGTGACGCGATCGCCCTCGCGAGCGAGGCCGGCCGGCAGCGCGCACGGGATCGCATCGCGGACTTTGCCGCACGCGCCTCGCTCGACGCGGTCGACAAGGACAAGCTGCTGCAGCGGCTCGCCGCGACGCTTGGCATCGATGACGGTCCGCTGCGCGAGGAGCGCCTCCTGTACCTGATGAGCGCCGCGGAGGTGGCGGCCCTCCCCCAGTCGCTCGTCGACGTCCAGCTCCATACCCATCGGCACCGCACGCCCGACGTGCGCGAGGACTTTCTTCGCGAGCTCGCCGACAACGAGCGGGAGATCATGGCGCTGCGGGGCGACGGTCGCCCGCGCCACTTCTGCTATCCGTCGGGTGTGTACCGGCCTGGCATGCTCCCGTGGCTGCGCGAGTTCGGCGTACACACCGCCACGACCTGCGACCCCGGCCTGGCCACCGCGCAGACCCACCCGCTGCTGCTGCCGCGATTCATCGACACCATGGGCGTCTCCGACGCGAAGTTCGCGTGCTGGGCGGCGGGTTCCGGATATCTCGTCTCGTCCGCCCGGTTCCGCGGCGAGGGACGTGCCCCGGGAACCGAGGAGTGAGGGCGCCGTCGCCGGCATGAGCATGAGGGGAATCCGCCGTCGTGCCGCACGGGACTCGGCACAAGCCTGACGGCCACCTTATCTTTGGCGTATGCGCCTCCTGCTTGTCGAAGACGACCCCCGGATGGCGGACGCCGCCGCAAGCTTCCTGCGACAAGCCGGCTTTTCGGTCGACGTCGCCGCGACCGGTGAGGCCGCGCTGCAGCTCGCGGCGCAGAATCCGTACGATGTCGCCGTGCTGGACATCCTGCTTCCCGGCGTCGACGGGTTGGAGGTCTGCCGCCGGCTCCGCGCCCAGGACCACCCGGCGCGGATCATCCTCGCCACCGCCCGCGACGCGGTCGAGGACCGGATCGCCGGCCTCGACCTCGGCGCCGACGACTATGTCGTCAAGCCGTACGCCCTCGGCGAGCTCGTCGCCCGGGTCCGCGCCCTGCTTCGACGCCCCACGTCGTCATTGCCGACGGTGCTTCGCGCAGCCGACCTCGAACTCGACACCGCCACCCGGATCGCCCGCCGGGGCGACCGCTCCATCGAGCTCACCACGAAGGAGTTTTCGGTCCTCGAGTACCTGATGCGCAACACGGGTGACGTCGTGACCCGCGAGCGCCTCAGCGCCCACGCCTGGGACGACAACTACGATCCCGCCAGCAACGTCATCGACGTCTACCTTGCCAGGCTTCGCAAGAAGATCGACCTGCCGGGCGAGGAGCCGCTCATCGCCACCGTGCGCGGCGCGGGATACCGACTTGGCTCCGCGGAGGTCACACGCGCACGCTGAAGGCGCACGAGAGCATCCGCTTCCGGCTGACGGTCCTCTACGCCGGGAGCATCTGCATCGTCCTCCTGCTCGGCCTCCTGGGACTGCGTACCTACGCGCGGGCCGGCCTGCAAACCCAGTTCGAACAGTCGGTGCGCGAATCCGCGCGCCTGGTGCACGGGTTCTTCCTGGCGGAGCTTCCCGAATATCGCTCCGTCGACAAGACCGTCGAGCACATCTCGGTGGAGCTTGTCTTCCCGTCGTTCGGGGTCGACTTCCTCGGACCCGACGGCGCCGCGGTCACGGTGCCGGGCATCCGGCGCGAGCTGCCGAAACTCGAGCCGCCGGTGTTCTCGCGCGACTTTCCGCTCGATAGCGCGACCGCACCGGGCTGGCAGATCCGCGTGCACGCCAGCGGCGCGCAGGTTGCCGCGAGCCAGCGGCGCGTCGACCGGGCAATGCTCTTCGGCATCCCGCTCACCGTGGCCCTCGCCGCCCTCGTGGGCTGGCTCATCACCGGGCGCACGCTGCTGCCGGTCCGCGACATGGCCGACGCCGCCGAGCAGATCACCCCGCGCACCACCGGCGCCCGCCTCCCGATCGCGCACCCCGACGACGAGATCGGGCGACTCGGGCGCCGGTTCAACGACCTGCTCGATCGCCTCGACGGCGCGCTGGCCCAGCAGCGCCGGTTCATCGCCGATGCCGCACACGAACTCCGGACGCCGATCGCGCGCCTGCGCAGCGAGATGGAACTGACGCTGGCTACCGGACCGGGAGGCGAGGACCGCGCCACCGCCCGCCACGTGCGCGACGACCTCGATCGCCTCGCACTCCTCGTCGACGAGATGCTGCAGCTCGCGCGCGCCGACGCCGGGTCCCCCAACGCCCTCCCGGCCACGGTCTATCTCGACGACGTAGTGAGCGACGCGATCGCGCCGTGGACGCATGCCGCGCCGCGTGCCGGAATTTCCCTGACAGTCGGGCGGCTCGACGAGGTGCGCGCCCGCGTCGATGCGCGGCTCATCCACCGACTCGTCGGCATCCTGCTCGACAACGCCATTCGCTACACGCCGCGCGGCGGCGCGGTGGAGGTCCGCCTGGAGCACGAGGGGGCCTGGAGCACGCTGATCATCGACGACTCCGGGATCGGCATCGCGCCCGAGGACCGCACCCGGGTGCTCGAGCGCTTCGTGCGCGGGGCGCAGGCGCGGCAGATGTCGCCCGACGGCTCGGGACTCGGCCTGCCCATCGCCAGGTGGATTGCCGACCAGCACTGCGCGACGCTGTCGATCGGGGAGTCGCCGCTGGGCGGCACGCGGATCAGCGTGGCGTTTCCCGGCCTCGCCGCAACGCCGGTCGACGTGCCGTCGCTGGCGCCGGCGCCGTTCTAGGACCTCGTCGCTCCCGTCCGGCCACACCGGACACGCGGCGTCGCGAGTCGGCCGCGCGCCGCGGCGCCCGCGAGCGTCTTCGCACGCCCTCGACCGCGCGCTATCGTTGAGAGGGGACGGGGATGTCCGGGTGGCGCGTACAGTCCGATAGCTCCCGTTCGCGGACCCGCGAGGCGGATTCCCCTTGCGGTTCCTCACCGTCGCGGTCACTCATGTCATCCACCTCCGACTCGTCCATCGTGTCCTCGCACCCCCATCCCCCGCTCACCACGCTCTCCGAGGAGGAGGCGCTCTTTTTCGACGCCGTCGCGGCCTTTGCCGAGGCGGAAGTGCGCCCGCGTTTCCGGGACATGGAGCGGGCGGGGAAGATCGACCCGGCGCTGATCGAGGCGGTCTTCGCGCAGGGTCTCATGGGCATCGACGCCGTCGAGGAGTACGGCGGGTCGGGCGGCACCACGATGATGGTGGCCCTGGCGGTGGAGGGGCTCAGCCGCGTCGACGCGTCGGCCGCCATCCTCGTCGACGTGCAGAACACCCTCGCCATCTACCCGATCGCACGCTACGGCACGGATGAGCAGCGCTCGCGCTACCTCCCGCGCCTGACGTCGTCGGTCGTCGGCGCCTACGCCCTCTCGGAGCCGGGATCGGGCTCCGACGCGTTCGGGCTCGCCACCCGCGCCGAGCAGCGTGGGGACACCTGGGTCCTGAACGGGCGCAAGCTCTGGATCACGAACGGCGCCGAGGCCGGGGTGTATGTCGTCTTCGCCAACGCCAACCCGGCCAAGGGCTACAAGGGAATCACCGCATTCATCGTGGAGCGTGGATTCCCCGGCTTCTCGGTGGGAAAGAAGGAGGACAAGCTCGGCATTCGCGCCTCGAGCACCGTCGAACTCGTCCTCGACGGCTGCGAGGTGCCCGGGGGCAATGTCCTGGGCCCGGTAGGCGAGGGCTACAAGATCGCGATCGACACCCTGAACGGCGGCCGCATCGGCATCGGCGCGCAGATGATTGGAATCGCCCGTGGCGCGATCGATGCCGCGATCGCGTACACGAAGGAGCGGCAGCAGTTCGGCAAGGCCCTCGCCGACTTCCAGGGCGTGCAGTTCCAGCTGGCGCAGGCGGCCACCGAGTTGGAGGCGGCGCGCCTCATGGTGTACAACGCCGCCCGGCTGCGCGACGCCGGCCAGGACATCCAGAAGGAAGGCGCGATGGCCAAGCTCTTCGCGTCGCAGGTCTGCGAGCGCGTCACCTCGCTATGCGTCGAGTTGTTCGGCGGCTACGGCTACACGACCGACTTCCCGGTGGAGAAGTTCTACCGCGACGCCAAGATCGGCACGATCTACGAGGGGACGTCGAACATGCAGCTGCACACGATCGCGCGGCAGATCCTGCGATAGGCGCGATTCGCGGGCGCGTGCCGCGCGCACCTTCACTCGGCCCGTAGCGCCTTTACGGGATCCACACACGCCACCCGCCGTGCGGGGACAATCGACGCCAGCGTGGCGACCGTGCCCAGCACCGCGATGGAGATCAGGTATGGCGCGGCGGAATGCACGCTGGTGTCAAACAGCAGCTTCTCCACGGATCTGGCGGCGAACCAGCTCAGCGTCACGCCGATGACGAGCCCGATGGCACAATCGACGATCGCCTCCCGCGCCACGAGCCCGATGAGCTGCCCGCTGCGTGCGCCGAGCGCGGCACGAATTCCCATCTCTGCCGCGCGCTGCGCGACGCCGAACGCGAGCAGCCCGTAGATCCCGACGCCCGCCAACAACAGGGCGAGGAGCGCGAAGCTGCCGAACATTGTCGTACCCAGGCGCAACGGGCGGTACTCGTAGTCGAGCGCGGCCGCCAGCGGTTTCACGTCCAGCGTGGCAAGATCGGGATTCAGGCCTCGCAGGGCGTCGCGCACGGGGCTCACGAAGCGATCCGCCGAGCCGGTAGTTCGAACAAGGATCTCCCCCTTGAAGAACGAGCCGAGGCCGCGCCCGGATGGCGGCACAATGGCCGCGGCGACAGGATCGTGACGGATCGAACGATCGTAGAGGTTGCCCACGGTTCCGACGATGTCGAGGCACGGCGACGTATCGGCGCCGAGACGGATGCAACGGCCAATGGCGCTGGCGCCGTGCCACAGCTTGCGTGCGAGGGCGTCGTCGATGAGCACCACGTGCGCGCCGCTGCGCCACTCCGCGTCGTCGATCCATCGGCCGCTCCTGAGCCGGAGCCCGAGTGTCGAGATGACGTCGGGGCGAGCGCCCATTGCACGACGTATCGGCGCCGCCCAGGGCCGAGCTGTCGAGCCCGGGAACCGAGAGGGCGGCCACGGCGTTGCCTCTGTGAACGGAACCATCGGCGTCACCACGGCGCGTTCCACGCCGGGCACCAGCGCGATCCGCCGCGCCCCCTCCTCCAGCATGTCGGTGCGAGCGGCAACCGACTGCGTGTCGCTCTCCAGAGAGATCCGGGCGACGATCAGTCGATCGAGATCCATCCCGACGTCAGTATCCAGCGCACGCTGCAGGCTCTGCGCGAAGACGGACGCGCCGACGACGAGCACCACCGACAGCGCGACCTGGAGGACCAGCAGTGCCTGCCGGACGTGACCCGTCGACCGCGTGAGCTGCGGTGCCGACGACCGCAGCTCCAGCGCCACGTCCGACCGCGTGAACCGGATCGCCGGGACCACGCCAGCCAGCATGGCGACGACGGCGGCGGCGAGCGCCGCGAAGGCGACGAGCCGCGCATCGATGGGACCCCCGGACCACGTCGTCGTGGGGAAGACCAGGTGCCGGAGGGCTCCGCCAGCCCAACGGGCGCCAAGTAGCGCCGCCAGCGTCCCGGCGAGCGCCAGCAGCAGCGCCTCGAGCATGAGCTGGCTCACGAGACGCCCCGCGCGAGATCCCGACGGCCAGGCGCAAGCGCGATCTCGCGCTTGCGCGACAACGCACGCACGAGGAGCAGGTTGGCCACATTGGCGCACGCGGCGATCAACACCAGCAGCGCGGCGATCGCCAGTCGCATCGAGACCTGCACCGCGGGTGACTGCTCGGCCGGACCGCGGGCCGGGATGATCGAGCCAACCCTGACCACGCGTCTTGCCGGGGTCGTAGCCGCGCGGCCATGTCACCCGATTCACGATCAGCGTGGCTTCGGCGCCCGCGTGCGCGACCGTCGCGCCCTTTCGCAGGCGCGCGAACGCATTGCCTCCATAGATGCCTTTCTTCCAGTCGCGCGGGAGGCGTCCGGTCGCCACAGCGGCACCGAGCGGTATCCAGACATCGGCAGCATCCGTCTCGACGCCGGTGAACCCACGCGGGGCAACGCCGACAATGACCCAGTCGACCCCCGACGTGTTGAAGCGCTCGCCGACCACGTCGAACGAGCCGGCGAACTGACGCTGCCAGAAACCGTACGAGATGACGGCCGCATGATCCGGCGCGTCGGCGCGATCGTCGTCCGGAATGAAGAAGCGCCCGAGCGCCGGCCGGACGCCGATGACCTTGAAGAAGTCTCCCGAGACGATCGATTCCTTGATTCGCAGCGCGTCGGGCCCCCTGCCGAGGCGCTTCAGTGATGGGGACGTATACGCCACCACCGAATCAAGCGCGGTTGCCGACTCGCCGATGCTGAAAATCTCCGAGAAGCTGAGATACGTCGAGTAGGGCTGCACCTGATCCGGTGCGTAGGTGCGCTGCACAGCGATGCTGACGAGCCTTTCCGGATTCGCGACATCCGGCGGCGGTCGCAGCAGCAGCCGATCGAGGACCGCGAACACCGCGGCATTCGCGCCGATGCCGAGGGCGAGAGACAGCACCGCGACCGCGGTGAACCCCGGCGACCGGCGCAGGAAGCGCAGCGCGTAGCGGACGTCCTGCACCGCGCTTTCGATCCACCCGAGCGACCACCACGCCCGGCTCCGTTCGCGGATCACCGACGCATTCCCGAGTCGCACCGCCGCCAGCCGCTGTGCCTCCTCCGGCAGGATGCCGCGCCGCTCGGCGTCCTCCGCCAGGAGTTCGCGGTGCACACGCAATTCCTCCTCGAGCTCCACCTCGAGCTCGCCCCGCCGGACGAGCGAGCGCAGCCGGAACAGGATCTCACGAAACCGCTCGATCATCGCGCCGCCCTCCGCTCAGCCGTTCTGCAGCACGCGCCGGATCGCGAGCGCCATTCGCTCGAACCCGGCGACCTCCTCGCCAAGCTGATTCCGCCCCGCCGCCGTGAGCGTGTAGTAGCGCGCCCGTCGACGCTTCGGCGTCTCGCGCCACTCGGACTTCACCCATCCCTTGGCCTGCAGCCGCTGTAGCGCCGGATACAGCGACCCCTCCTCGACCCGCAGGACGTCGTCCGAGACCTGCTCGAGGTGGCGGGCTACCGCGTAGCCATGCATCGGCGCCAGCGAAAGCGCCTTCAGCACCAGCATCTCGAGCGTTCCCGGCAGGAGTTCGTCGCGCATTCGCCGTATCCAGAGTTAGTCTTTACATAGATAAACTATCTGAGATGATCGAACTCGCAAGAGACGGGTCTCATGGGAGAAGCGACGCGCTAATCCAGCCGTCACTCCGTCACGCCCACACGTTCTCCGGGCGGCCAGTTCCGGTCCCCTTTAGATTTCCTTGCCCGGACCCCCGATGACCAACCGAATCCCCACCCCCGTACAAGGAACAGCAGATTCGTCCCAGCAGGCGGATGAACTCATCGCCCGCTGGGAGAGGAACCGCGCGGGCGGCCGCACCGACTTCATCGTCAGGCGCGGCGTGCTCGGCTGGGGCCTTCCCGCCGCCGTCTTCACGGTGCTCTACAAGGTCATCCAGGAGCAGGGATTCGTGGCATCGCCACACCTCACCGACAGCCTCCGCAGCGCGATCGTGCTGGCCATCATCGTGTTCCCCCTCTGCGGGTGGATCTTCGGACGCTGGCTGTGGACCTCCGGCGAGCAGCGCTACCGCACGCTCCTGAGGGAGCGGGGCGACGGCCGCTAGCGCCTGCGCCGCGGCACTCCGGGCGACAGGGCCCAATCGTTAGGTGAGGCGCCCCGGGCGCGCCCGGCCTCACCCCCGGACGGGTGCCCGCACGCCATGGCACGACGCCGAGCGGAAGCGTAGTTTGCCCGGCGCCCCGCCGCCGACGGGCCGGGGCCCGACCGACATCCCTCCGGAGCCGTCATGCCGCGCTGCCTCGGAATCCTGTGCGTCGCGTCCCTGCTGTCCGGTGCCGTCCGGGCGCAGGTCCCCCAGGCCGAATACGCCGGGCGCCGCAGCACGCTCGCCTCGCAGCTCGGGGACGGCACCTTCGTGATGCGTGGTGGCGAGGAGCCGGTGCTGGACTACATGAGCTTCTTCCAGCTGCCGAACTTCCTGTACCTCACCGGATACCGGGAGGCCGGTGCGGCGCTCGTCATGCGGAAGCACGGCGCCGACGTTCGCTGGACGCTTTTCGTGCAGGAAAAGGACCCGGCGCAGGAAGTCTGGTCCGGACAGCGATACGGTCCGGCGGGCGCCGGGCACGCCACGGGAATCCCGGCGCGCGCCGCCGCCGACTTCGAGCCCGTCGTCGACTCGCTCCTGCGCGCCGGCGGAAGGGTCTGGTTCCTGGCGGCAGTCGCAGAGAGCGGCGACACGATCAACAGGGACGAGAGCTTCCTGGCCGCACTGCGGGCGAAGCACCCCGACATCGACATCGCCGACCCCGCGGGCGTCGTCCTGCGCATGCGCGGCCGCAAGAGCTCCGCGGAACTCGACCTCATCCGGCGCGCCGCCGCCATCAGCATGGAGGCACACCACGAGGCCGCGCGCGCGCTCGAACCCGGAATGAACGAGTTCGAGATCCAGGCGCTCCTCGAGTACACCTTCCGCCGGAACGGTGCCGAACGGCCGGCCTATGCATCGATCGTCGGCGCCGGGCCCAATGGCGCCACCCTGCACTACAACCGCGACGATCGATTCATGCAGTCGGGCGAGCTGCTGGTGATCGATGCCGCCGCCGAATACGCCGGCTACACGGCCGACGTCACCCGGACGTTTCCCGTCAGCGGGACCTTCACCCCCGACCAGCGCGCCCTGTACCAGGTGGTGCGCGACGCGCAGTCCACCGCCGAGCGACTGGCGAAGCCGGGCGCGCGATGGCGGGACATCAGTGATTCGGCGAGCGCCGTGCTGGCACGGGGTCTGGCGCGGCTGGGACTCATCGAAGCGCCCGATGCGACCTACGCGTGCGGCGAAGGACGGCACTGCTCGCAACTCTCGCTCTACTACATGCACGGCCTGGGTCACGGCATCGGGCTCGAGGTGCACGATCCCGACAGGCGCGGCGGTGGCGGAGGCACCGTCGGCCCGGGAAGCGCGTTCACGATCGAGCCGGGGCTCTACGTGCGTGGCAACCTGCTCGAGATCATCCCCGACACGCCCGCCAACCAGGCGCTCCGTCGTCGCATCGCTCCCGCGCTCGAACGGTTCGCCAATACCGGGGTCCGCATCGAGGACGACTACGTCGTGACCGACGAAGGGCTGGAGTGGATCTCCTGCGTCGCCCGCGACGTGGACGACGTCGAGGCGATGATGCGCGAGCGCTACGCGGGACCGCAACCACGCGATTCGGCGCGCGTCGACTGGTACCGCGGCATCGGCGTCGATCCGGCCGACGCCGGCTCGGTGCAGGCGCCCATGCCCCGCTCCTGCAACCTGCCGAGGATGTAGGCGTGACGCGGCGACGGCGTCCACATGGCCGGCGCGCGGCGCCGGGAAACGCTTCAACGCCGGCCGGCGGGAATTCACGGTGACCACGAAACCGCTCCCGCTCCCTCGTCTCGCCTTCCGGGTCGGCATCACTGGTCACCGGCCGGAGCACCTGGAGCAGTGCGGCGCGGACCTCGGCACGCTCCGCGAGCGCACCGATGCGGCGCTGCTGGCGGTTCGCGATGCCGTGGACGAAATCCACGCGCACCGCGAGGCCCCGTTTGCCGACGAGGCGCCGCTGCTCCGGTTCGTCTCGTCGCTCGCGGAGGGAAGCGACCGGCTGACGGCGGTGGCGGCCCTCGATGCCGGCTACGAACTGCAGGTCATCCTCCCCTTCCGGCAGGAGGAGTACGAGAAGGACTTTGCCGGACACGTCGCGCCCGACGGTCGCGCCAGCCTCGAGGAGTTCCGCACACTCCTCGGCCGCGCCAGCGCCGTCATGGACCTCGATGCCGACCCGACCGCGCGCAGCCGCTACGTGGCGGCCGGGCTGTCGCTCGTCAGGCAGTGCGACGTCCTGCTCGCAATCTGGGACGGCGAGCCGTCCGACGGTCCCGGCGGTTCGGCCGAGAATGTCGCCGAGGCGGTGCACCTCGGCATCCCGGTCGTCTGGATCGACGCCGTCAGGCGCCGGAGGCACGAGATGGGGCTCACCCGGGCGCGCGCCGGCGGCCTGGTGCGCGACGCCTGGAACCCGGCGGACCTCCGCCGCCGCATCCGCGACCAGTTGCTCCTCGCCCCCGGGCACGAGCGCGCGCACGGGCCCGGGGAGCCCCCGGAGCGCCCGCTGGATGCGCTGACGGAGTTCCTCGTGGCGGCGGAGCCACCAACGCCCGCGATCCCAGTGTTCGCGATGGCGAGCCGGGTGCTGTCGGTAGGTGCCGACGGGAGCGCCCTGCGCGCCGAACTGCAGATCGAGGACGCGCTGCTGGCCGAGCCCGACGCCGGGGACGCGGGAGGGACCACGCCCATGGATCCGTTCGAGCGGGACATCTTCCGCTGCGTGGCGGCGTCCGAACGGACACCGGCGCTCGAGCGCCTCGTGGAACACGTACGCCCGCTGTTCGGCGGCGCCTTCCTGCGCGCGGACCACCTGGCCGTCGGGTTCGGCGCGCGGTATCGCAGCGACATGACGTGGGCCTACCTCGCCGCCTTCGGCGCGATCCTGGCCGCCCTCGGCATGGTGGTCGGCATGGGCGGCGACGGCGAGGCCGGCCCGTTCCTCGCGGCCTGCGAGGTCGCCCTGCTCGGATGGATCTGGTACCTGTACGACACCATCACGTCGCTGCGACTGCACCGCCGGTGGGTCGACTGTCGCTCGCTCGCCGAGAAGCTCCGCCACGTGATCATCCGGGCCACGTTAGGCAGCCCGTCGCTCGAGGTGCCCCTTCCGCCCACGCTCGACGCCAGCGACGACCGCGCCCACTGGACCAACTGGTACCTGCGGGCGCTGGTGCGGTGCGCCGGCGTGCTCCCGGTGCGCCTGTCCGATCCCGCCGTCCGGCGCGCCTGCCGTACGCTGCTCCACTCGTGGCTCCTCACCGACCAGGCGCGCTATCACTTCCGCGGCGCCGTCCGGACACGCACGATCCACGCTCGCACCAGCCTCTGGCGCGACGCCGCCTTTGCCGGCACCGTGGTCCTTGCGGTCGTGCACCTCGCGCTGTCGCTCCTCCCGCCGGAACAGCGGGCCCCGGCGTCGGTCGAGCTCGCAATCGGGGCGTTCGGGGTTGTCCTGCCGGTCATCGCCGCCGCGTTGCACGCGTACGGCAACCAGCTCGACTTCGAGGGCACCGCGCGCCGGTCCACCGGGGAGCTCCGCCACCTGCGCGACGCCTGGCGCGAGATCTCCACCGGCAGCGACCTGTCATCGGTCGAGCTGATGCGCATCACCGGCCTCGTCTCCGAGGGAGCGCTGGGCGAGCTTGTCGAGTGGCGCTCCGACCTCGTGTCACGACCACCCACGATCCCCTGAACCATCCATGACGGAACTGGAGTTCATCCGCGGTGAGCTGCGCCGTGTCTACGAAGGCGGCGCCTGGCACGGTCCGTCCGTGCTCGAGGCCCTGCGCGGCGTCGACGCCATCCGGGCCGGCGCCCGGCTGGGCCCGCACACCCACACGATCCACGAGCTGACGCACCACATCGCGGCGTGGATGGGCGAGGCCGCCGACAGGCTTGGCGGACGGCCGCCGGGACAGCCGCAGGACGGCGACTGGCCCTCGCCGGTGCCGGCGGTCTCGCCTGCCGACTGGCGCCAGGTCCTCGATCACCTCGCCAGCCGCCAGTTCGAGCTCCTCACGCGAGTCGACGGGTTCGATCCCGCCCGCCTCGACGCGCTCGTCGATCCCGCCGGGACGCGGCAGCCCGATCACGAGGTCACCTTTCGCTCCCTCCTGCACGGCGTGGCGCAGCACAGCGCCTACCACGCCGGGCAGATCATGCTCCTGCGCCGGGTGCAGGGCGACTAGCAGCCGGGATCGCGAGGCGGTGGCGCGCCGGTCGCGCCTAACGCCCGCGCAGCAGGCTCGCCCGGATGCGGGCCGCCTTCGGTGACGCGGTCCGGTCGAAGGTGAGCGCCTGGCTGGTCTCGGTCACCACGCGGACAGTCATCGGCAGCGTGAGCGACTCGCCGTTGCGGCGCACTGTCACCGGAATGCTGGCGCCGTTCGCCCCGTCGTAGCGAGCCCGGAACCGGGCGCCGAACGTGGCGTCGGCCACCGGCACCTCGCCCACCTGGACCAGGACGTCCCCGGGGCGCACGCCCGCCTGCTCGGCGGCGCCCCCCGGCTCGACCTCGGTCACCACGATCCCGCTGGTGTCGCTCTGCGTGAACACGCCGATGCGCGCCGCGCGCGTCGTGTCCACGCTCACCCGGAATCCCGCCAGCGGCAGCACCGAGTCGTACGGGAACGGCTCGCGACCGTCGATGTACCGCGCGGCGAACTCCGTGAATGACTTTCCGCCGGCGGCCCGGGAGACCGCCCCCCACCAGTCCTGCGCGGTGAAACCCCGCTGCGACGCCTTGTACGTGCGCCGATAGACGTCCTGCATCACGTCGTCGAGCGAGTGCGCATTGTCGCTCGCGTCGCGGATGAGGATGTCGAGCAGGAAGCCGGCCAACGAGCCCTTGTCGTAATAGATGTCGTCGGTGCCATCGCGCGGGTGCACCCACGTGGAGAGCGAGGCGTCCTCGAGCGACACCGGAACCGTCTGCGCCACGTGCGAGATCTTCCCGTTGGTGAAGTCGAGAAAGCCCGTGGAATCCGTGATGCCCCCGCGCACCAGCGCCAGGTCGGCGTAGTAGTCGGTGATCCCCTCGCTGACCCACAGCCAGGGGGTCGGCTCGGGACGGTCGTAGCGGTAGGGCACCATGCCCGCGGGCCGCATCCGCTTGACGTTCCACAGGTGGAAGATCTCGTGCGCCGTGATGGAGGCGAAGATCGGGTTCCCGATGATGAGCGGCGTATAGATCCCCATGTGCGAGCTCTGGTGCTCGAGCGCGCTCCCGCCGCCATATGACGAATCGAACACGATCTCCACCGTGTAGCTGTCGTACGGCGTCTCGCCGGTCACCGCGATCTCGGCCGGAAAGATGTGCTGCAGGTCGCTCCAGAATTCCCGCCGCGCGCCGCCCGACAACAGCGTCCGCGGGTACGTCGCCAGGCGCACCCAGCGACCGGCAACCTGCGCGCTGTCGAGATCGAACTGTCCCACGAAGAACGGCATGTCCACGAGGTCGTGGTAGTTGCCGGCCTGGTACCGCCGCGGCCCGCCGGCGGAGGGCATGCTCGTGGCCACGGTCCATTCGGGCTCGGTGGCGATCGTCACGCTGGCCGGGAAGTCGAAGCCGCGCCCCTCGGGATACAGCAGCACGTTGGTGCCGTTGAAGAACGCGAAATCCGGCTTCGTCCACGCCATCGCGTTGTCGAGCGAGTCGGCGATGAAGTCGAACGACACCGTCACCTGCTTCGCCCCCGCCGGCTCCACCCGCCAGGTGTCGTAGTCGATCTTGTCCCACACCAGCGACGTCGTGCCGGCGACCGCCGCGAAGTTGAGCACGTCGCGCGCGTAGTTCGAGATCTCATAGGCCCCCGGGGTCCACGCGGGCAGCGACAGCATCACCGCGTCGCGGCCCGGCGTCGAGAACGCCATGCTCACGTGCAACACGCGTCGCGGCGCCGTCGTGCGATCGTACTGCACGGTGTACTGGATGTCGCTCAGCGGCGCCGACATAGCCGGGGCGGGGCGCAGCGTGTTGGATTGGGCCCCCGCCACCGAGGCGACAGCGGCCAGCGGGATAAGCGCGATGCGGCGCATGAGGTCTCCGTTCAGGAAAGCGAGCGGCTGAACCTAATATGCCCCGGGACGCGCCCCAGTAGTGTCTGGGACGAGCCGTGGCCGACGGGGACGCGCGAGCGCACCGCGTCGACGGTGCGCCGCGACGCCCCGACGCACGGCGGCGCCCCTGCGCTCCGCGACACCCCCGCCCCTCCCCACCCCGGCCGCGCCGCAACGCGTGTGCAAGTCCGCGCCCCGGGCGACGTCTCCCTGCCGAGTCGGGAACGTCCTCACCAACCGGGAATCCACGAGATGACACGATCAATTTTGGGGCCCGCATGGCAGCGCGGCCGCGTCGTTGCCGTCCTGCTGCTCACTGCAGCCGCGCTCGCCGCCGCCTGCGAGCGGCGCGAAAG
The DNA here is from genome assembly GCA_963761075.1 of uncultured Gemmatimonadaceae bacterium. Lineage (GTDB taxonomy): Bacteria > Gemmatimonadota > Gemmatimonadetes > Gemmatimonadales > Gemmatimonadaceae > CAVXFN01. Next base: position 1,290,588 of record CAVXFN010000004.1, on the reverse strand, counting down.
CCCGGTCCGGCTGGAAGGCGCTGCGTCCATGTCCGGAGCCACGTCGGAGCCAGCGCCTTCGCCGGCCCGCTTCGCGATGGAGAAAGCCTCCGTCGCCGCCGATGCCACCGCACCTTCCAGCATCACGAACGACGCCGCGGCCCAGGCCGGCGGCGACTCCGTCATCACTCCCGGCATGATCATCAGGAACGGCGTCGCGTCGGTCGAGGTCGACTCGCTCGAGGCCGCCGTTGCGTCAGTCACCGAACTTGCGCGGCGGCTCGGCGGCTACATCGCGAACACGTCGATGGAAACCGGGAAGCTGCGCGTGCGCACCGCGACGCTCGAGATCAGGGTCCCCGTCGCCCGCTACGGCGAGGCCGTGAATGGACTCGATCCCCTCGGCAGGGTCGAGTCGGTCTCCACGACGACGGAGGACGTGGGTGAGGAGTTCGTGGATGTCACCGCGCGCGTCGCGAACGCGCGACGCCTCGAGAATCGGCTGGTGTCGCTGCTCGCGACCCGCACCGGCAAGCTCGAGGACGTCCTGGCGGTGGAACGGGAGCTGGCGCGCGTGCGCGAGGAGATCGAGCGTTACGACGGACGGCTGCGCTACCTGCGCACCAGGGTCGCCGTGTCCACGCTGACGGTCACGGTGCACGAACGGGCGCCGCTCGTCGGGTCGATTCCCGGCAGGAGCGTCATCGGGGAGGCCTTCGCCGACGCCTGGCGGAATTTCGTGGGACTGGTCGCCGCACTCATCGCATCGCTCGGCTGGCTGTTGCCGGTGGCGGTCATCGGTGCTGGTGTGGCCGCCGCGGGACGGCGCTATGTGCCGCGCCTGCGTCGGCGCGTTGCCGCGCCGCCGCCTGTCGATCGCGGCGCCTGACGACTTCAGGCCGTCGCCGCGGCCCACCGGCGTTGGCGGCGGCCCTTCGGGCATGCATACTCCGGGACCGACGCGCCGGCCGGCGCGTCGGTCCCTCCTGCCCTCCGGACCGATGACCCCGATGTACGCCATCCGCCTGGCAATGCTGGGCGGCGTGCTGATGTTCGGCGCCGTGAGCTGGGTCCTGCACCGCACGCCGGGCTGGGCTCCTCCGGCGGGAGTGAACCTCGACGCGCTCGCAACCGTGGCGCGCGTGCTCTGGGCACTCGTCGTCGGCGGGTGCGCCTTCCTCTGGTTCCGCGCGCGCTCCGCCGACGCCGCCGGGGCGAGTTCCCTCGCCATCGCGGCCTGGGCGCTCGGGGAGGTCGTCGCGCTCTTTGGCGGTGTCGTCTACTTCCTGACGGGGATCGCGTGGTGGTACCTCGCGGGCGTCGTCTTTCTCGCGCTGGCGTTCACCGCCTTTCCCGCACGGCGCCTCGGCTGATGCGCGTCGTCGCGCTCCTGCCCGCTGCCACCGAGATCACCTGCGCCCTCGGGGCGGTCGACGCGCTCGTGGGCATCTCCCACGCCTGCGACTACCCGCCATACGCGACCGCCCTGCCGCGCGTGACGCGGAGCGTTGTCAGCGCATCCGAGGCCGCGGCGACCATCGACACCCGCGTCCGGGAGCGGCTCGCCGCCGGCAAGCCGCTGTTCTCGATCGACGTGCCGCTCCTCGCGTCGCTGCAACCGGACGTGATCCTCACGCAGGGCGTATGCGAGGCGTGCGCCGTGAGCGAGGATGAGGTGCGACGCATCGCCGCCCGGCTTCAGCCGGTTCCGGCGGTGGTGACGCTTGCGGCTGGCGACCTGCAGGGCATCCTGGACGACGTGGCCCGCGTCGGGCAGGCGTTAGGCATTGGCGACGAGGCGGTGGAACTGGTGGCCGGCCTGCAGGTGCGGATGCGCGCCGTCCATCGGCGCCTGAAGGCCGCCGAGGCCCCGCGGCCGCGGGTCGCGGTCGTCGAGTGGATCGATCCGCCGTGGAGCGCCGGGCACTGGGTTCCGGGGATGGTGGCGCGCGCCGGCGGGCTCGACGTGATGGCCAACGAGGGCGCCCCGTCCCGATCGGCGACCATCGACGCGGTCCGCAACGCGCGTCCCGATGTCGTCGTTTTTGCGCCGTGCGGCTACCCCCTCGACAGGGCCGCCGCGGAGGCGCAGCGCGCCACCGCGCGGAAGGAGTGGGAGTGGACCGCCGGGGTTCCGCGCTGGGTCATGGACGGGAACGCCATCGTGAGCCGCCCCGGCCCACGGGTCGTCACTGGCATCGAGCAGCTCGCATGCGTCCTGCACCCGGGACTGTTCGGGGCGCCGGCGCCGGCCTGGTGCGCGGAGCTGTCCTGACTCAGAGGTCCTTCGCCGCACCCCGGCTGTGCATCGCGCGCGCAGCGGCGGCGCGCACTTCCTCGACGCGGTCCTGCTGCAACCGCCGCAGCGAGTCGAGTGCGGCGGGCGTGTCCGCGCTGGCGAGGGCCTGCACGGCGTGAACGCGGAGCGGCGTGGGCTTGCGCAGCAGCCGCCCGCCCGACTCGGCCACCCGGATCAGCCGGCCGACCGACTCGTCGGTCGGGATCCTGCCCAGCGCGGTCACCAGCGCCGCCTGCACGTCGACATCCGATTCGCGGTCGAGCGCCTCCAGCAGCCATGGCAGTGCACGCGGGCTCCGGATTGCCCCGAGGGCCAGCGCCACCTGAACGCGCACCTCCGGCGACGGGTCGTGCAGGACCTGCAGCAGGGCCAGGACCGCCCGCGGCGTTGCGAGCTTCGCCAGTGCCTGCACCGCCGAGCGACGGACACGGGGTTCGCCGTGCGTCAGCACGCGGGCGATCTCCACGTCGGCATCGGCTGGGGCCAGCTCGCCGAGCAACTCCGCCGCGTTGCGCACCACGAACCACCGGCTGTCGCCGAGGAGGTGTCGCAGGGCGGGCACCGCCGCCGGACACTGCGCCAGCGCCGAGCGGTACGCGCGACGCTCCACCGTGATGTCTGATGCCAGGAAGGCCTCGAGGAGCGCGTCGGCTCCCACCTCACCGGCCCGCGAGAGAATGGAGGTGACGAGGCCCCGCATCTCGCGGCGCCGCGGGAGGAGCGTCACGACTCCGTGCATGAACGTCGGACTCTCGAGCCGGCGAATGCCGATGAGGTACGCGCGTTTCAGGTCCCCGTCCGCCAGCGCGTCGTGGTTCCGGTAGAAGCGGTCGAGGACCACGGCGAGGTCGACCCACAATCCCTGCCGCGCACGCTCCTCGGCGGCGCGCCCGACCGCCTCGATCATCGCGGGACGCGCCGGCGCTCCGTCCCGTTCACGCAGCTGCTCGAGCAGGTCGCCGAGCGCGGCGATGCCCCGCACCGGATCGACGGCCTGGGCGGCGAAGATCCTGGCCGTTTCATCTTCCACGAGGCCCCCGGTCGCTTCGGCTCGTTTCTTCTCCGGGTTGCGCGTCGCATCGGCCGGGCGCGGCCGGCTCTCGGCGACGGCGCGCACGGTGGGCGGTGTGCGGGCGGGGCCCACCAAGGCACGCTGCGACAGCACCGGCGTACCACGCCGAACGAATCCCTGGCGACCGATGTGGACCTCGAGGTGCGGCGCCTCCATCTGCTGGACGAGGAGGTCGAAGGATTCGCCCTCGTCGCCGGTGACCGGCGCACAGGCGATCGCCCGGGCGAGTTGCATCACCTCGTCAGGCGAGGCTCCTCGCTCGACCTCCACCGAGCGCACCGAGTGCGCCGCCATGCGCACCGACAGTTCGCTCAGCCACGCCACGTGCTCGCCCAGGGTCCCGTCCTGGAAGGCGCTGGCAACCGCGAAGCTGACGTCCGTCAGCACCACAGTCTCGCGCTCCTGGCAGGCATCGAGCGACGTCAGTGCCGCGTGCACCGCCGCATCCGGTGCCGCCTCGTCCTCGGGACGATGCACGAGCGTCCAGACGAGTTGTGCGAGGGACGTCGTGAAGGTGGAAAGCTGCGTCATGGCGGCTGGGGCGAGGTGGTCGCAAGACCGTTCGTCTGCTCGATATGGGACGCGTCAGACGCCCCGCTCGAAACGCGGTGACAGATCGCACACTCCCGTTGCCCAGCCCGGCCGGCGCCCGCATGGCTTCTGGTTCGGCGCCGACCAATCCGGTTAAGATTCGCTCGCCCCCTGATCCACGGCCGCTTCCGACGTCCACCTCGTCATGACCGCCATTCGCACCCTTCCGTTCCTGTCGCTGGTGCTCCTCGGAGCCTCCGGATGTCGAGCCACGTCTTCCAGGCTCCCCACGTCCGCCCTTCCGGACACCACCCTGCTCGGGCGCGACGTCCGGTACCTCGCCAGCGATGCGCTGGAGGGACGTCGCACCGGCACGCCGGGGAACGACAGTGCGGCTGCGTACATCGCGCGCCGCCTGCGCGCGCTCGGCGTCGAGCCGCTGGTGATGGATCCGGCGGCGTGCACGGCCGCCGGCAACAGCGCCGCCTGCCGCACGTCGTACCTGCAGCCGTTCGTGGCCAAGCCGGCGGCGGCCGCCCGGACGCAGCTCCCTGCCGACCTGCCGACGCAGAACGTCGTGGGCCTCATTCGCGGAACCGATCTATCGCTGCGCGGGCAGTATGTCGTGCTGGGAGCGCATTTCGACCATCTCGGTCGCATGACCTTCGGGGCCCTCGATCCCGAGGTACCGAACCAGATCCACAACGGCGCCGACGACAATGCCTCGGGGACGGCGGCCGTGATGGAGCTGGCGCGCCTGCTCGAGGAACACCGTCCGCGCCGCTCGGTCCTCGTCGTGCTCTTCACCGGTGAAGAGCTCGGGCTGCTCGGCTCCCAGTACTTCGTCGACCACGCGCCGGTGCCGCTCGACTCGGTGCAGGCGATGCTCAACTTCGACATGGTCGGGAGGCTGCGCGACGACAGGCTCATCGTCTACGGGGCCGCCACGGCCGCGGAGTTCAAGACGCTGCTCGATTCGCTGAACCTGGCGCCGCCATTCAGGATATCGGCGGTGGGAGACGGGTTCGGGCCGTCGGACCAGAGCTCGTTCTATGCAAAGGACCTCCCGGTGCTCCACTTCTTCACCGACCTGCACGAGGACTACCACCGTGCGACCGACGACGCCGACAAGATCAACGTCGCCGGCATGGCGCGCGTCGTGGCCTACGCCGAGCGCATAACGAGAACCCTTGCGGACCGGCCGGGCCGGCTCTCGTTCGTGCGGGTCCCGGTCACGGCCGCGCGTGGCTCGCAGTCGTCGGCGTCGTCATCCGGATCGCAGGTCTACATGGGCACGATCCCCGACATGGGAGCGAGCGATGCCGGCGGCATGCTCCTCTCCGGCGTGAGCCCGGGCTCGCCCGCCGACTCCGCCGGACTCCGCGCCGGGGACCTCATCGTGGAGCTCGCCGGGGTCAAGGTCACCGACCTGTATTCGTACAGCGACGCGCTGTACACCCACCAACCCGGCGACAAGGTCTCGCTGGTGTACCTGCGCGGCGGCCAGCGCTTCACCACGTCGGTCACGCTCGGCCGACGGGGCGGCTGACGCACCGGTCGTGTTGCTGCACGCCTGGTCGAGCGCCCGCTACACGATCCCTCTCCCCGAGGGACACCGCTTTCCCATCGTCAAGTACGTCGCGCTGCGTGACCGCGTGGTGGCGCGCGGACTGGCGGCGGAAATTCACGAGCCCGCCCGTGTGGCGCGCGAATCCCTGCTGCTCGCGCACGATCCCGGCTACGTCGACGCCTTTTCGTGCGGCGCGCTCGGCGACGCCGCCATCCGCCGCCTCGGGCTGCCGTGGTCACCGGCGCTCGTCGAGCGCGCCTGGCGCGCCGTGGGCGGGACCTGCGAGGCCGCCGAGGCCGCGCTTTCGTCAGGCGTTGCCATCAACCTCGCCGGCGGCACCCACCACGCCTTTCGTGAGCGCGGCGAGGGCTTCTGCGTCTTCAACGACGTCGCCGTCGCGCTCCTGCGCCTGTTCCAGGCGGGTCGCATCACCCGCGCGGCGGTGGTCGACCTCGACGTCCACCAGGGCAACGGAACGCACGCGATCTTCGCCGGTGACCCCCGCGTCTGCACCTTCAGCATGCACGGGCGCCGCAACTACCCGTTCCGGAAGGTGGCGGGCTCGCTCGATGTCGAGTTGGAGGACGGCACCGGCGACGTGGAGTATCTCGATCGCCTGGCACAGGCCCTCCCCCGGGTGCTGGCCGTGGCGTCGCCCGACCTCGTCGTGTACCTGGCCGGCGCCGATCCCCACGAACACGATCGCCTCGGGCGATTGCGCCTCACCTTTGCGGGACTTGCCCGACGGGACGTCATGGTGCTGCAGGCCTGTCGTGAGGTCGGCATCCCCGTCGTCGTGACGATTGCCGGCGGCTACGGCATCGACATCGAGACCACGGTGGCCGCCCACCTGCGCACGGTCGAGGTGGCGCGGGATTTCGCCTGACGCGCGCCGGCGGCCGCCGGCGCGGCCACTGAACGCGCACCGGGCCGCGCCCGACCTGCGGGCGCGGCCCGGTGCCTGCCCGGTGCCCGCCCGGTGCGGCGTCGATCAGTTCTTCGTCATCCCGAAGCCGGCCACGTGGACGCTGAGGTTGTGGCTCGCACGCAGCCCGTACACGCCATCGGTCGAGGACATCTTGCCGGGGCCCAGGACGGTGCTCTTCGGCGCGCTCCAGACCTCCGTTCCGTTGATCGAGCACGAGACGTTGTCGCTCGTCACCGACATCGCAATCTCGTCCTTGGCCGTGCCGTTCTCGCCCGCCTTCGACACCGCCGCGTTCACGGCACGGTTCACGATCTTCTGGGTCTCGCCGCCCAGACGATGGATCACGGAGTAGAAGCCGCTGCCGAACACGACGCAGTAGAGGTATTCCTGGTCGCCGTTGTCCAGGTTGGAGCCGGCGATGAACAGCCCGTACGACTCCGCATGCGGTGTCGCCTTCACCTTCGTCAGCGTAGCCTTCACCGTGTAGTTCCCACTGGCGGTGTTGGCCGGATTCCAGAAGATGGCGTGCGGGCCGGTGGTCATGTGCATGCCGCTTCCCATCGTCTCGAACTTGTCGTCCTTGATGCTCTCCGACTGTGCGTCGGTGCGTCCCATCCAGCCCTCGACGAGAATTCCTCCGGCAGCGACCTTGTTCGTCGGGTCATCGTTCTTCATCGCCTGCGAGTGCGCCATCACCGGAAGCGACAGCAGGACCGCCGACGCCGCTGCAACGAGTCTCTTCATGACCCCTCCTTTGCCGAAGTTCGTGCGCGGCACCCCTCCCAGGGTCCGTTCGCGCCTGGGCGCGGAATATACGTTGCCCGCCGCGATGTGCCTCCCCCGCGACCAAATCGTTCGGCGCTGAACCGACCGGGCCCGGACCGGCCCGAGCGCGTCCATTCTACCGGCACCTTCACCCTGCAGATGATGTCTCCACACCCCGCCGCCCCCCGCATCTCGGGAACAACCTCCACGACCAGCGAACCCCTCTTCTGGTCGGCCTACGGCGAGCCGGGCGCGGACCGACTGCTCGTCCTCCACGGGGGCCCGGGCGCGCACCACGACTACCTCCTCCCGCAGATGCTCGCACTGGCGGGGCGTCACGAGGTCGTCTTCTACGACCAGCGCGGCGGCGGCAGGTCGCGGACGACCGGCAGCTCACCCGTCACGGCCGACGTCCTGATAGACGACCTGGCGCATCTGGTCCGGGAGCTCGACCTGCGCCCCCTCACGCTCGTGGGATATTCGTGGGGTGGCCTGCTCGCGCTGCTCTACGCCGTGGAGTCGCCCCGCCTGCGTGGGGCGGTCGCTCCGGCTCGAATGGTCCTGATCGACCCCGCCCCGATGTCGCGCCCCCTCCGCGACGCCTTCGACGCCGAATTCGCCCGGCGGCAGCGGAGCGAGACGATGCGCGAGTTGCGGGAGGAACTCGCCGAGTCCGGGCTGCGTGAGCGCGACGTCGCCGCCTATCGGCAGCGCCAGTTCGTGCTGGGGGTCACGCCGTATTTCGCCCGCGCCGAGGCCGCGCGGGACCTGACCCCGTTTCGCGTCACCGAACGCGTTCAGCGCTCCGTCTGGGAGAGTCTCGGCGACTACGACCTGTTCCCGCAGCTGGAGACGCTGCAGGTCCCAACCCTGATCGTGCATGGCCGTCACGACCCGATCCCTCTCGAATCGTCGGAACGCGCGGGGCGTGCCATGCGGGCCCGGTTGCTCGTCCTCGAAGCGAGCGGTCACGTACCCTATGTCGAGCAACCTGCGGCCCTCTTCAGTGCCATCGAACAATTCCTGGACGACACCGCCGAGCGTGTCGAGCGAGACCATGACGAACCCGAGTGAAGGCGAGGAGTTGTTCGTCGGCGAAATCGAGGTGGACGGACGCACCTACACGGTCACCGTCCTGGTGGAATTCGACGGCATCGAGCACGTCGGGCACCTCTGGTTCTCGGATGCCGAATGGAACGACGACGAGGGGGTGCGCGACCACGGGGCCATTCCCGGCACCACGCCGAACCAGATCCTCGCCCACGCCCAGGCACTGACCGGGGACGACCTGGTCGCCCGCTACGGCCGGGCGGTCGCCGAGCGGCGGCGCTACCACGGACTCCGCCAGATCACGCAGGATGTCCTGGGCCAGATCCGGCATCTGAACATGGTGGCAACGTCGATGCGCGCCGGCTTGCTCGACCTCGAGGAAGCCGCAGCCGAGATCGACAGCACCGAGGCGCGCCTGCACGACATGATCGGCCGCATCCGCGTCTTCGCCGGCGTCCCGACGTAGTCGCCCCCCTCCAGGCGGCGGCTATATTCCGTCGCCATGGACTCCCGCGCCGCCGCCCGGGCGCTCACGGAAATCGGCACCTTCCTCGAGCTCCGCGGTGAGAACCTCCATCAGGCCCGGGCATTCGCCCGCGCCGCGCGCACGCTCCAGCGGCACGCGATAGGCGATATCGGCCCGCTCGTCACCTCCGGCACAATCGGTGCCCTCCCGGGAGTGGCGCCCGGTGTCCTCGGCGTGCTGCGTGACCTCGGGCGGACCGGCGACTCCGAGTACCTCGACCTGCTTCGCGAGACGACCCCCGAGGGGCTCCTGGAGATGCTCCGCGTGCCAGGCCTCGGCACGTCCAGGATTCATCGCATCCATCACGGACTGGGCGTCGAGACCCTCTACGACCTCGAGCTGGCCGCACGCGATGGACGCCTCGCAGCCCTCCCCGGATTCGGCGACCGCACGGCATTGAAGATCATGCGCGGCATCGCGCTGCTGCGTGAGTCGTCGGACCTCCAGCTCAACTCGCTCGCTGACGCCGAAGCCCGGCGGCTGCTGGCGGGTATCTCGCGGGTCCCGGGCGTGTCGCGGGCGGCGATTGCGGGATCGCTGCGCCGACGCTGTGAACTCGTTCGCGACATCGACGTGGTCGTCGGGTGCGATGCGGACCCGACCACGGTGGCGTCGACGCTGGCGCACCTGCCGGGGGTGCGGCAGGTCATCGGCGGCGGCGGCGCCGCCCTCACCCTGCGCTTCGACAACGGCGCCCGGGTCGACCTCTACTGCGTTGAGGACGGTCGCTGGCCCATGGCGTTGTGGCGCGCGACCGGCAGTCACGAACACGTGGCCGCCATCGAACGCCTGGCCCGCCGGCGCGGGCTCGCGCTCAGCGGAGACGAGATCCGTGGCAGCGATGGACGCCCCGCGTCACCGGAATCGGAAGCCGCGGTGTACGACGCCGTCGGACTGCCCTGGATCGCGCCCGAGCTTCGGGAAGACCGAGGCGAACTCGATGCAGCGCTGGCGAACCGCCTTCCGCCGCTCCTGGAGGCGTCGGACATCCGCGGCGTGCTCCACTGCCACTCGGATTACTCCGACGGCACGGCGACGATTGAGGAGATGGCGCTCGCGGCACGGGCGCGCGGCTGGTCGTACCTCGGCATTTCCGACCATTCGCAGTCGGCCTTCTACGGCGGTGGACTCGGCGCCGACGCGATCACGCGCCAGCACGATGAGATCGACGACGTCAATGCCCGCCTCGACGGGTTCCGCGTCCTGAAGGGCATAGAGGCCGACATCCTCGCCAACGGGCGCGTCGATTATGGCGACGAGCTGCTCGATGGCTTCGACTACGTGATCGGATCGGTGCATTCCCGCTTCGGACTGGGCGAGCCGGCCATGACCGAGAGGTTGCTCCGCGCGCTCGAGGACCCTCACCTGACGATTCTCGGGCATCCCACCGGGCGCCTGCTGCTGACGCGCGAGGCGTATGCGTTTGACATTCCCGCGGTGCTGGCGCGCGCGGGCGAACTCGGCGTCGCCGTGGAGCTCAACTGCGATCCCCACCGACTCGACCTTGACTGGCGCTGGCTTCGGCGCGCGCGCGAGTGCGGCGCCCTGATCGAGATCGGCCCGGACGCCCACTCGGCGGCGGGACTCGATCACGTCGATCTTGGCATCGGAATCGCACGCAAGGGGTGGCTGACGAGGGGGGACGTGCTCAATACCCGCGACGCCGATGCTGTGTTGACCTTCGCCCGGTCCCGGCACCGCTCGTCGCTCGTACCGGCGGCACGCGCTGCACATCTGGAGGACGCCGTCGATGGCAGGTAGGGCTCGCGCTGGGGCAGGTCGGTCACCCGCGAGGCCGCGTCCGCGGCCAAAGCGAAAGCCGGTGCGTCGCATCCCGCGCGCGCTGCTCCCGGCGCACGCGGCCGAGGTCTACCGCCGTCTCGCCTCGCTCTACCCCGATGCGCACTGCGAACTCGACCATCGCAGCGCGTGGGAGCTCCTCGTCGCCACGATCCTGAGCGCGCAATGCACCGACAAGCGGGTCAACATGGTCACGCCGGCGCTCTTCAGGAAATACCCGACGCCGGCCGCGCTCGCCGCGGCGCCGCAGGCCGACGTCGAGGACGTCATCCGCAGCACGGGCTTCTTCCGCAACAAGGCGAAGAGCATCATCGGCATGGCGGGAGCCGTTGCCGATCAACATGGTGGCAAGGTTCCCGACAGGCTCGAGGATCTCGTCCAGCTGCCGGGAGTGGGACGGAAGACGGCAAACGTCGTGCTCGGCAATGCGTTCGACAGGAACGAGGGCGTCGTCGTTGACACCCACGTCGCCCGGCTCTCCGCGCGGCTCGGCCTCTCGCGCGAAACAGATCCAGTGCGCATCGAGCGGGACCTGATGGCGCTCTTCCCACGCCGGCAGTGGGCCATGCTCTCCCACCTGCTGATCTGGCACGGGAGGCGGGTCTGCGACGCGAGGAAGCCGCGATGTGCCGACTGTGCCCTCTCGGACATCTGTCCCTCGTCACTCGTCTGAGGGCCCCGGAACTCGCCGCACGCGAGGGCAGCCCCTCGCACCCCGGATTATCTTCTGTGCTGCCACGTCGCGGTCGCCCCCATGGCGCCGGCCGCGATCACCTGCTCCACGTCACCCGGCCGAGGAAACCACGCCAATGAAGACGGCGACCATCGAAACGTCCCGTGGAACGATCATCGCCGAGTTGTACGACGGGGAGGCCCCCATCACCGTCGCGAATTTCGAGAAGCTTGCGAACAGCGGTTTCTACGACGGGACCCGCTTCCATCGCGTGATCCCCGGTTTCGTGGTCCAGGGTGGCGACCCGTACTCGAAGGGTGGAGAGCACGCGAAAGGGCCGGCCGGCACGGGCGGACCCGGATGGCAGATCAAGTGCGAGACCGATGGGAACCCTCACCGGCACGTGGAGGGAGCGCTCTCCATGGCCCACGCGGGCAAGGACACGGGAGGCAGCCAGTTCTTCATGGTGCTGAGCGAGGCCAATACCCGTCACCTGAACGGCGTCCACACGGTCTTCGGCCGCATCACGGAGGGTCTCGACGTGATGAAGCAAATCAAGCAGAATGATGTCATGACGTCGGCCCGCGTGGCCTGACCTCCCGCCAATCCCCGGAGCACCCGAATGTCGCATTCCAGCGGTTCCGACAAGCGTGCCGCCTTCACCGGCCTGATCGTCACGGCCGTGCTGCTGTTCCTGATGAGCTTCACGATTGTGCAGCTCACCAATCACAAGTACGCATCCGCCGAGGGCACGGCCGCCGAGTCGTCGAAGTAGTCGCGTCGGAGCTCGCCTGAGTTGAGGAAACGGGCCGGCATCCCTGGATGCCGGCCCGTCGGGTGTGAACAGGTGTCGGGTCGGACCTTCCCGACCGTCGTTTGTGCCGAATATATTACCGACCGGTTAGTTAGTTAAATAAGTCCGGTTTGAAGGACCCACGTCATGGAAGCTTCGGCAACCTCAAGCTCTGAACCGCGATGGAGACGCCTCCCCGGGGAGCGTCCCTCGCAGATCACTGATGCCGCCTTTCGCGTCTTCGGCCAGCACGGACTTGCCGGGGCGCGCCTCGAAGACATCGCGCGGGAAGCGGGTGTCTCCAAGGGGACAATTTATCTCTACTTCGACAGCAAGGACGCGCTCTTTCGCGCTGTCGTCCACGCCAAGCTCATCTCGGGAATCGAAGAGGCGGAGGCATCCGTCGCCGGGGGAAACGCCGCCGACGGACTGCGCGCGCTGCTTCGCCGTCAGTGGGCGTTCATGCTCTCGCCCACCTTCCAGACGATGTACGCCCTCGTGAACGGAGAGCTGCGCCGCTACCCCGACCTGGCCGAGTTCTACGGTCGCGAGGTGATCGAACGCGCCCAGCGCCTGATTGCCGGCATCATCAGGCGCGGCATCGAGAACGGCGAATTTCGCCACGTCGATCCGATGTGCGCCGCTCGTATCGCTGGGTCGCTCTTCTCGGGTCAGGCGGTCGCCCTCGCGCGACGCGACCTGTTCCACACCGGCCCCCCGGGTGCACCGGAGGCGTTGTTCGACGAGGTCTTCGCCTTCTACCTCGGCTCACTGCGGTCCGACAAGTCCGTCACCTGAACTCTATCGTGATCCGTACCTCATGCTTCACGGCGGCGGCAGCAGCCCTCGCTCTTGCCTTCAGCGGCGCCCCCCGCACGGTGCAGGCGCAGTCGCTCTCGCTTGCCGACGCAGTGCGCCTGGCCGTGGCGAACAACCCCGTCACGGAAACGGCGCGACTCAAGTCCGGTGAGGCCGAGGCGCGGGCCAGGCAGTCGCGTGGCAACCTGCTGCCCTCGGTGTCGGCGTCCGTGCTGCGCAGCACCCACACCATGAACACCGCCACGCTCGGATTTGCGTTCAACGCGCCGGATGGCACGCCCTTCTTCAATCCCGACGGCGAGATTCTCGGTCCGGTCGGCTCGCTCGACTTCCGGGCGCGAATTGCGCAGCCGATCGTCGACGCCGCGGCCCTCGAACGCGTCCGGGCGGCGGGCGACGCGATGGATGCGGGCTCGGCGGACATCGACGCCGCCGAGGAACAGGTCGCTGCCTCGGCGGCGCTTGCGTACATCCGCGTGCAACGGGCCGTGGCCCGCGTCGCGGCGGCCCGGGCGGACTCCGCGCTCGCGCAGGACCTCGTTCGCATTGCGCAGGATCAGGTACAGGCAGGAACGGGCGTCGCACTCGACGTGACGCGGGCGCGCGCGCAGGCCGCCACCGTGCGCGCCCAGATGCTTGTCGCGCGCAACGAGCATGAACGTGCGCTCCTTGCACTGCTGCGCATCATCGGGGCCCCCGCCGACACCTCGGTGACGCTCGCTGATACCATCGTCGCCCCGCTGGACGCCGAGGGCATGGACGACGCCGCTGCGGTGGAGAGGGCGCTGTCCCACCGCCCCGAACTTCGCAGCAACGAGGCGCAGATCGCCGAGGCCTCGCGCAAGGAGCGTGCGGTGCGCCTGGAACGCCTTCCCACCCTCTCGGCATTTCTCGACGACGGGCCCATCCAGGGTGAGGGCGGCTCCTTCCTGCCCACGTACACCTGGGGCGTCCAGCTCAGCGTACCGGTCTTTGACGGATTCCGGCGCGAGGGGCGCGTGTCGGAGATGGAGGCGCAGCGCAAGGAGGCGGAGGTCCGCCGCCGGGACCTGCAGGCCGACATCGCCCTCGCCGTGCGCACCGCGCGCCTCGACCTCGGGTCGTCGTCCGAGCTCGTCGACGCCGCCCGCGATCGTCTCGCGCTCGCCGAGGACGAGGTATCCCAGGCACGCGATCGCTTCCGCGCCGGCGTCAGCGGTAACCTCGAGGTCATCACCGGCTCGCTCGCGCTGACCGCCGCCCGCGAGCAGCTCATCGACGCCCTGGCGGCGTGGCAGGGCGCTCGCGTGGCGCTGGCGCGCTCCATCGGCGTCGCCCGGGAAATTCGTTAGGCCCCCGCCCGACCCCACAATCCCAGACCATGTCCACGACCACTGTTCCACAGACACACGCCTCCGACCGCGACGACGACCGCGAGCGCGCCCCGGCCGGCGCAGGCGTCCGGCGGTACTTCCTGTATGCGCTCGCCGCCGCGCTCGTCGTCACCGGGGCGTGGTATGCCATCCGCACGTGGCAGTTCGCCCGGACGCACGAATCGACGGACAACGCGCAGGTGGATGGACACATCGTGCCGGTCTACGCGAAGGTCGGCGGCTACGTGTCCCGGGTGCTCGTGTCCGAGAACCAGCGGGTCGCGGCGGGCGACACGCTCGTCGTCATCGATGACGTCGAGTACCGCGCCAGGCTGGCGCAGGCCGAAGGCGACCTCGAGGCCGCTCGCGTCGTTGCCGGCGGCCGGGGCGTGAGCGGCCAGTCAGAGGCCCAGGTACGCGGCGCGAACAGCCAGCGCGATGCGCTCCAGGCACAGGCCAGCGCGGCCCGGGCGGCGGAACAGAAGGCACACGCCGACCTCGCCCGGATGCGCGAGCTCGCGGACAAGCAGATCGTCTCGAAGCAGCAGCTCGATGCGGCAGAATCCGCGGAAGCCTCGGCTGTCGCCAACCTGCAGGCTGTCCAGGAGCAGATTGCCGGCGCCACCGCCGGCGTGCAGAGCGCCGAGGCCGGCACGCGGCTGGCGCGGGCCCGGCTGGTGGCCGCGCAGGCGCAGCGCGACAACGCCGCCCTGCAGCTGGAATGGACGCGCATAATCGCGGCGCGCTCGGGTCGTGTCTCGAAGAAGCAGGTGGAGGAAGGACAGCTCGTGCAGTCGGGGCAGCCCCTGCTCACGATCGTCGATGAAAGCGACGTCTGGGTCACTGCCAACTTCAAGGAGACCCAGCTCGCGGACATCCACGTCGGCCAGCCGGTGACCATCGACGTCGATGCCTACCCGGGGTGCGTGGCGACGGGCTCCGTCGAGAGCGTCAGCGCGGCGACGGCGGCCAAGTTCGCGCTCATTCCTCCCGACAATGCGACGGGGAACTTCACCAAGGTCGTGCAACGCATCCCTGTTCGCCTTCGCATCGAGCATGGTTGCGGAGCGGATCAGCCGCTGCGGCCTGGCATGAGCGTCGAGGCACATGTCCTCACCCGGTAGCCCGCGAACCCCGTCAGGCGCATCCCGGTGACGGCGCCCGGCGAACTGCGCGCGGACTCGGAGCCGCCGCTGTGTGTGGACCTCGACGGCACGCTCATTCGCGGGGACGCGCTGCGGTCGGGCCTCCTGCGGCTCGCAGGCGCCGAACCGTGGATGCTCCCGGTGGCGCTGGCGTCGCTCGCGCGCGGTCGGCCGGCCCTCAAGCAGTTCGTGGCGTCCCGCGTGCCGTTCGAGCCCAGCCGATGTCGCTGGTGTCATCCCGTGGTCGACTTTGTCCGTCGAGAGAAGGCGCGGGGGAGGACGCTGATTCTCGCCACGGCGGCCGACTGCGCGGTTGCCGAGGTCGTCGCCTCGCACCTGCAGGTATTCGATACGGTGTTGGCGAGCGAGCCCGGCCGCAACATGAAGGGGCCGGCAAAACGGGATGCAATCCGCAAGTTATTGAAGAACAACGAGTTTGATTACATCGGCGACAGCATGGCGGACATCCCCATCTTTGCCGCTGCGCGCTGGAGCTACCTCGTGGCGCCCAGTGCACGAGTGCTGCGCGCCGCTCGCCGGATCGGACGCGTGCGCGACGTCTTCGCCTGCCTCTGATCGGCGCGACCCGGACGGGCTACGTTTCTGGGTTCGGGCCGCGGTCCGAATCCAGGCACGGGAGCTCCTGTCACAGCATGTGGGCGCCGGCGGCGCTCGCTTTCCGGCACCTCAGCCACTCGCACCCGATGACCGACGCCAGCCCATTGATGTCGCGCGATGACGCGCTCGCCCTGGTGCACGAGTACACGGCCAGCGACTCCCTGCGGAAGCACATGCTGGCCGTGGAGGCGGCGATGCGCACCTATGCCGGGCGCTTCGGCGAGGACCCCGAGCGCTGGGGGCTGGCCGGCCTGCTGCACGACTTCGACTACGAGCGGTGGCCTAACGATGCCCACGCGCCCGACCGGGAGCATCCGGCGGAGGGGGTACGGATCCTTCGCGGACGGGGCGTCCCCGAGGACATCCTGCTGGCCATCCTCGGCCACGCCGCGTACTGCAACGTGGCCCGGGAGAGCCTGATGGCACGGGCCCTGTTCGCGGTCGACGAACTCACCGGCCTGGTGACGGCGACGGCGCTGGTGCGGCCGTCCCGCAGCCTTAACGACGTGGACGCCCGGTCCGTCAAAAAGAAGATGAAGGACAAGGCATTCGCCCGGGGCGTCAGCCGCGAGGACATCATCAGCGGCGCCGGCGACCTGGGGGTCGACCTGGACGAACATATCCAGGTCGTGATCGACGCCATGCGCGCACGGGCCGACAGCCTCGGATTGGCCGGCTCCCATCCATCGCCCGGCGGTGCCACCTGACTCAACGCTTCCCGCCGAGCGCGCGTTTTCAGGAGGACACAACGCAACCCTCGAGTGACCTCCGCCGCCCTCCGCATTTCACGCGCTGTTCCCGCCACCGTGGCCTCACCTGTCGAGATGACGGGTAGCCCCGTGCCGCGGGAGCGCGAGCACGCGCTGGTCATCGCCGCGCAACGCGGCGACACCGATGCGTTCGCGGCGTTGGTGCACACGCACCAGCGCCGGGCGTACGCAGTGGCGCGCGCCATCGTGCTGACGCACGAAGACGCGGAAGACGCGGTTCAGGAGGGATTCCTCCATGCCTATCGGGCGCTCGACCGGTTCCTGCCGGACCAGGCGTTCGGGGCGTGGCTGCACCGGATCGTCGCCAACGCCGCACTCGACATCACGCGCCGCAAGAAGGTGCGGGACGCGGATGCGCTCGCCGAGACCATCGCCTCGCCGTTCCGCGATCCCGCGGAATCGGACGAGCTGCGGCGCCGGCTGCGCGAGGCGCTGTGGCAGCTCGGTGACCGCCAGCGCGCGGTGATCGTGTTGCACGACATCGAAGGATTCAAGCACTCAGAAATAGGCCGGATGCTCGGGATCCCGGAAGGAACCGCGCGGTCCGACCTTCACCATGCCCGGGCGCGACTGCGCCAGGAGCTGGGTTCAGTCCGGAGCCACCTATGAACATCCTGCGCGACGACGAGCGCGATCCCCGCGACGACGAATGGCGCGGTGCGCTGCGCGCCGACCTGGCGGCGCCGGCGTCCGAGTCGTACTGGGCACTGCTGGAACGCCGCATCATGGCGCGCATTGGCGCCGAGACGGCCCGGGAGTGGTGGTCGTACTTCCCGGCCTGGAGCCGGATCGGCCTCGCCGCCGCTGCGCTCGCGCTGGCGGTGGCCGGCGCCGCCGCGTGGCAGACGCGCAAGGCCCAGGAACGGGTGGCGTATCACGAGCTGCTCGATACGCCGTCCGAGTTCCCCATTCTGACCGAGACGTCCGGTGACGGGCCGACCGCGCAGACGCGGGAAGCCACGCTCCGGTATCTCATCTCCCACTGAGAGAACCGCCGATGCAGCGGTCGAAGAACCTCGCGGTCATGTTTCTCCTGGGCGCGGTGCTGGTTGGCGGTGCCCTGGGATTCACGGCCGACCGCGTGATGATCCGCGACCAGATCTGCGCGTCGAACGCCAGCCCCACGTCGCTGCGCCTGACGCTCGCCGATCGGTTGCAGCTCAATGCCGCGCAACGCGCCCGGCTCGACTCGATCCTCGACGACCGTCACCGGCAGAACCAGCTGGTCATGGCGACCGTCCGGGACCAGCTCGACTCGGTCAAGATGCGCGCCCGCGACCAGATCCGTCGCATCCTTAACGAAACGCAGCGTCAGAAGTTCGAACAGCTGCTCGCCGAACTCAACGATCAATCTTCGTCTCGGAACGACAACTGATGCGCTCACTGCTCCTTGTGGCCCTCGTCCCGGTGACCCTGCTCGCGCAAGGCACCGCGAGTGGTCCCGCCCATCCGATCACGCTGGGCGAGGCGATCAAGCTCGCCCAGCAGAACTCGCCCTCGACAATCCAGGCGCGCAACGCCGTCAGCTCGCAGGACCTTGCCGTGCGCGCTGCCTACGCGCAGTTCCTGCCGAACCTCAGCTACAGCGGCAGCGGGTCGCGGCGGGGTGGAACGGTCCTGAACACGCAGGGTGAGCTCGTCCCGTACTCCAGCAAGACGCCGTGGAACTTCAGTCGCGGCTGGAGCACGAGCCTCACCCTGTTCGATGCCGGCAGGCGCGTCTTCGACCTCCAAGGCGTCAAGTCGAGCCGCGCCTCGGCCGAGGCCTCAGAGCGTGGTGCGCAGTTCAGCGTCGCGCTGAACGTTTCCACGCAGTACTACGCCGCGCTCGCTGCGCGCGAGTCCCGCGCAGCGGCACAGGCGCAGCTGGACGAGGCCGACGCGAACCTGCGTTCAGCCGTCGCCCGGATCGCCGCCGGCGCCGCCACACGCTCCGACTCGCTCCGAGCGGTGATCTCGCTCGGCAACGCCCGTCTCGCGATCCTGCAGGCGGACAACAACCTCGCCAACGCCAACGCCGCGCTCACGCGGCTCGTCGCCACGCCATTCGCGGTGACGCCGACGCCCGAGGACACCGGGGCGCCTGCCGGAGCCTTCGTGGTGGACAGCGCCGAGCTGATGCAGTCCGTCGACCAGGCCCCGACGGTCATCTCCGCGCGCATGAGCCTCAGCAGTTCGCGCTCGGCAGTCCGCGCCGCGCGCACCTCGTACTTCCCGACGCTCTCCTTGAGCTACGGCAGCACCGGAGGCAACACCTCGTCGAACTTCGACTGGGGACAGGGGTTGATGAACAACTCGACGAACCTCTCGCTCCGGTTGAGTCTCAACCTGTTCGACGGCTTCACGCGTGAAAACAGCGTGCAGAACGCCAGCCTGCAGGAGATGAATGCCCGCGCCCAGCTGCGCGACGCGACACTCCTCGCCGAGCAGAACTTGCTGCAGTACCTCAACCAGCTCCGGGTCTCGCAGACGCAGATCATGATCAACCAGGCCTCCCTCGAGGCCGCCCAGGAAGACCTGCGCGTGCAGCAGCAGCGCTACAGCCTGGGAGCGTCGACGCAGCTCGAGCTGCTCACGACCCAGCAGGCGTTGAACGCCGCCCGCTACTCGCTCGTTTCTGCCCGTTTCAACGCCCGCAACGCCCTCGCCCAGATCGAAGCGCTGCTCGGACACGAAATCCGATAGTCGCTCGACCCTCCTACCTGTCCATCACATGTCTTCCGCAATCTCCTTCCCGGCGGGCCATCGCCCGCTGGGTCGCATCCCCTTGCTCTCGCTGGCCCTCGCGGCGGCGGCCCTCGGATGCGGCTCCAAGCAGGAACAGCGCGTGCAGATCGAGACGGCGCCCGTCAGCCGTCGCACGATCGTCGCCGAGGCGACCGCGTCGGGAAGCGTCGAACCCATCAACATCGTCGACGTGCGCTCCAAGGCTTCGGGGCAGATCATCGACATGCCCGTCGAAACCGGCTCCATGGTGAAGCCGGGCGACCTGCTGGTGCAGCTGGACACCAAGGACGTCCAGAGCCAGTTCGACCAGGCGCAGGCAGACCTCAACGCCGCGAACGCGAAGCTCGCCGTGTCCGAGGCGCAGAAGAAGCGCTCCGACGAGATGTACCAGAAGCAGGTCATCACCGCGCAGGAGAACGAGACCGCGTCGCTGGATCTCGCCAACTCCCAGGCTTCGGTGACGCGCGCGCAGGCCTCGCTCGACCAGGCGCAGACCCGCCTCAACGACGCCACGGTGAAGGCGCCGGTGTCGGGGACGGTCATCGCCAAGACGGTTTCCCTCGGTCAGGTGATCGCTTCGGCCACCAGCTCGGCGAGCGGCGGCACCTCGCTGTTGCAGATGGCCGACTTGTCCAAGGTGCGCGTGCGTGCCCTGTTCAACGAGACCGACATCGGTAACGTGAGCGCGGGACAGGACGCGACGGTCACGGTGGACGCCTATCCCGACCGCCCCTTCCGCGGTGTCGTCGAGAAGATCGAGCCGCAGGCCGTGGTGCAGCAGAGCGTCACGATGTTCCCGGTGCTCGTCACGCTCACGAACCTCGACGGGGCGCTCAAGCCCGGGATGAACGGCGAGGTGTCGGTCCTCGTCGACCGACGCGAGAACGTTCTCTCGGTGCCGAATGACGCCATTCGCACCACGCGCGAGGCCGCGGCAACGGCCCGCATGATCGGCCTCGACCCCGACAGCGTCACCGCCTCGGTGCAGGAGCAGTCGCGCAACCTCGGCGGGGGCATGGGTGGTGGCATGGGCGGGGGCCGCAGCGGCCGTGGCGGGCGCGGTGGAAACAACGGCGGACGGCGCGCGGCGCCGCAGCAGTCAGGTGGCGAGGTGGTGCTGGCCTCGCCGTCGGCGGAGGACGTGCAGGGAGGCCAGGGTCGCGGCGGACGGCAGGGCGGCATGCAGCTGCCCGAAGTCACCGACCAGGATTGCGCCAAGGTCACCACTGCCATGGCGAAGAAGCCGCAGGCGCAGACGCTGATCCAGGGACTTCGTGGCCGCGTGCAGGCGGGCGAGATCGACCAGCAGCAGTCGCGCGCCATCAGCGACTCCATCTACAAGTCGCTCGGCGTCGAGTCCAACGTGGCCCGCGCTTGTCAGTTCCGGAATCGCGCCAGCGCACAGGGTGGTGCTCAGACGCCGTCCGGCGGACGCGGCGCCGCCCCGACGCAGCAGCCGGCCGCTGGCGGGCCGGGTGCCCCGGTGCAGGCCGGTGAGTTCCCGATGCGCGGGCAGCGCTCGCGCGCGGCTCTCGTCTACGTGCGCAAGGACAGCGGCGGCTACTCGCCGCGCGTGATTCGCGCTGGCATGAGCGACCTCGACTTCACCGAAGTCACCGCTGGGCTGCAGGAGGGCGAGCAGGTGGTCCTGATGAGCGCCCTCGCCATGCAGGCGTCGCGTGACTCCGCGCTGGCGCGCATGCGTGGAAGAAGTGGCGGCGGCGTGCCGGGCATGCAGCGGAATACAACCGGTGGCACGAACGTCGGTGGTGGCGGTGGTGGCAGGGGACGCGGCTAAAACGGGTGACCCATGCTCTTCGGCGAAATCCTGAACGTGGCTCTGGGCGCCCTGCGCGCCAACAAGCTGCGTTCGCTCCTGACGATGCTCGGCATCGTGATCGGCGTCGGCGCGGTCATTGCGATGATCGCGCTGGGCCGGGGAGCCCAGCAGGCCGTCAATGACCGGATCAAGGAACTCGGCACCACGCTGCTGACGGTGCAGCCGGGCCAGCAGATGAGTCGCGGCTTTGCATCGGAGACCGATCGCGCGCGCCTCACCATGAAGGACGCCGACGCCCTGGACGCACGCGGCCAGTACATCGCCGCCGTGCAGTACGAGATGTCCCGCAACCAGCAGGTGCAGTACCTGAACAAGAACACCAACACGTCGATCAAGGGAAGCACGGCGAACTACCTGGAGGTCCGCAACTACAAGCTCGCGGCGGGCCGCATGTTCACCGTGAACGAGGACCGTGGGAAGCAGCGCCTGGCCGTGCTGGGGCCCGAGGTGCTCAAGAACCTCGGCATCGAGGATCCCGACGGCATCATCGGCGAGCCGATCCGGATCCGTGGCATCCAGTTCACCGTGATCGGCGTGCTGGCCTCGAAGGGCCAGGGAGCCGGCTTCGGCAATCCGGACGACCAGGTGTTGATCCCCGTGCAGACGGCGCGATACCGCGTTATCGGCTCCGATCGCATCAACTCGATCAACGTGCTGGCGCCAAGCGAGGGCCAGATCCCGATGACCATGGCGGACATCCAGAAGATCCTCCGGCGCGAGCACAAGCTCCGCTCGGATCGCCCGGATGACTTCCGCATCATGAACCAGTCGGACTTCCTCACGACCGCGGCGGAGACGACGCAGGTCTTCACGTTCCTGCTGGCCGGCATTGCCGCGGTGAGCCTCCTCGTGGGCGGCATCGGCATCATGAACATCATGCTGGTGTCGGTGACCGAACGGACGCGCGAGATCGGCGTGCGCAAGGCGCTCGGCGCCACGCGGACGAACATCCTCGTTCAGTTCCTGATCGAAGCCGTCGTGCTCTGCCTCGCCGGCGGGCTCGTGGGCGTGGGCATGGGGGCTGGCGCCGCCGAGTTCCTGAACAAGACGTTTGCCTGGAATACGCAGATCGCTCCGCAGTCGGTCGCGCTCGCCTTCGGATTCTCGGCGATGGTTGGCCTCGTCTTCGGCGTCTGGCCTGCTCGCCGCGCTGCCAGCCTCGACCCGGTGGTGGCGCTGCGCTACGAGTAGTCGCAGGGACGGCCAGAGGCAGCCCCCGAGATCGCGGCGCGAGGTTTCTCGCGCCGCGATTTGCGTTGTAGACCTTCTCGACCTGGGGCGCTTGACTGGCGCTATATCGTACGATATATCTTAGCGCGCGATATATCGGACCAACCAACATTCGACGGGAGAGGCCATGTTTTTCGGATCATCCTCGCACGACTGCCACGGCGCTGGCCGCTCCGGTTGGGGAGGCGAGCCCGGCATGGGACCGTGGTTCTGGGCTGGACGCGGAAGGCATCGGGGAGGCCCGTTCCGCGGGGGTCGTATGTTCGGCCAGGGTGACCTGAAGTACGTCATCCTGCAGATGCTGGCCGAGAAGCCCAGGCACGGCTACGACATCATCAAGGAGCTCGAGGAACGTTTCAAGGGTGCCTACGCCCCCAGCGCGGGTACGGTCTATCCGACGCTCTCGTTGCTCGAAGACCTCGGCTACGCGGTCGTCACCCCCGAGGAGGGGGGAAAGAAGGTCTATTCGATCACACCCGAGGGGCAGAAGTACCTCGAGGAGAACAAGGGAGCGGTCGAGGACATCTTCGAGCGCATCACGAACCTTGGATCGATGTTCGTGAGCGAGCCTATGATGGAGATAAATCGGGCATTCGGTCGAATTGCGCGCGCCACCTACGGAACAGCACCGTGGCATTCTGGCGACAGAGATGTCGCAGCGAAGATCCGGGACATTCTGGCAGATGCCGCCAAGGCGATTGAGGAGATCGGGGCTTCGAAGAAGTCCGCGGAGGAGTAGTACCCGCGGCACGCGGGAGTTGGCTTCCGGCTCCTCATTGCATGGAAAGCACCGCTTTACCAGGTGCACACCCATCGTAGATTGTGAACGGGTCGCAGACATCTTTGCGGCCCGTTCTTTTTCCGTCGCGAATGCTATCAGCTTGTGACGGCGTGAGATCGCGCCGACGCGAAGGGCCGCCACGCGTGCCTCTCACAGACGCATGACCGCCGACCCCGCACATCCGGGGCAGGGCGGGTCGAGCCCCATGGACGCGATGTCGCAGCACACGATGACGTCCGAAATCGTGCTGCCCCCGCTCCGGACGCCCGTCGAATCGCGTCCCGAAGGAAAGCGGCTCCTCATCCTCTCGTTCACGGCACTCGGTGTCGTTTACGGCGACATCGGCACCAGTCCGCTCTACGCGATCAAGGAGTGCTTCAAGTCCGCGTACGGCCTGGCGGTGACACCCGCAAACGTGTACGGCGTGCTCTCGCTCATCGTGTGGGCGCTGATCCTCATCGTCACGGTGAAGTACGTCGGGTTCATCCTCCGCGCCGATAACCGGGGCGAAGGCGGCGTGCTGGCGCTGCTCGCCCTCATCATGCAGCGACCGAGCGGCACGACGGGATGGAGCCGGCGGACCATCCTGATCCTCCTCGGTCTCTTCGGCGGGGCGTTCATGTACGGCGACGGCATCATTACGCCGGCGATCTCCGTGCTCGGCGCGGTCGAGGGCCTCGAGGTTGCCGCGCCGGCACTGACGTACGTCGTCATCCCGCTGGCCTTCGTCATCATTGCCCTGCTCTTCTACTTCCAGAGCCACGGCACGGCCAAGGTGGGCGGCACGTTCGCCTGGATCATGGTCGCGTGGTTCGGCTGCATCGCGGTGCTTGGCATTCGCGGCATCGCCATGCACCCGGAGATCGTCCGGTCGCTGAACCCCTGGCACGGCATCGTCTTCTTCGTCGACCACCCGATGCGCTCGTTCGTCGTCCTCGGTGCCGTGGTGCTTGTCGTCACCGGGGGTGAGGCCCTCTACGCGGACATGGGGCACTTCGGGCCCAAACCCATCCGGGTCGTGTGGATGAGCGTGGTCCTCCCCGCCCTCATGCTCAACTACATGGGACAGGGGGCACTGCTGCTCACCACGCCGACCGCCGTCGAGAACCCGTTCTTCCTGCTGGCGCCGAGCTGGTTCCTGTACCCGATCCTCGTGATCGCGACGCTGGCGGCGATCGTCGCGTCGCAGGCGCTGATCTCCGGCGCGTTTTCGCTCACGCAGCAGGCGGTGCAACTGGGATACTCGCCGCGCGTGACGATCGTGCACACCTCCGTGCAGGAGGCAGGGCAGATCTACGTCCCCGAGGTCAACAAGGCGCTGGCGGTGGGCACGCTGCTGCTCGTCGTCGGCTTCGGATCGTCGACGGCCCTGGGCGCCGCGTACGGCGTCGCCGTGACCGGCACGATGGCAATCACCACCATCCTCTTCAGCGCCATCGCACGCGAGCGATGGAACTGGAGCCGGCTCGAAGCCGGCACCTTCCTGTTCGGCTTCCTCGCCATCGACCTCTCGCTGTTCACGGCGAACCTGCTGAAGATCCCGACGGGTGGATGGGTGCCCCTGGTCATCGCCACCGGGGTGTTCATCCTGATGACGACATGGAAGCGAGGGCGGGCGCATCTGCGCTCGATCCTCGCGGCGCGTTCCCTTCCCATCGACGAGCTGCTGCGCAGCCTCGATCGCGGCAAGACCGTCCGCGTGCCTGGCACCGCCATCTTCATGACCTCGGAATCGGATGGCACGCCGGTGGTGCTGCTCCACCACCTGAAGCACAACAAGGTCCTGCACGAGCAGGTCATCCTGCTCTCGATCGTGACGCTCGAGGTGCCGGAGGTGCCGGCGAGTGAGCGCCTGAACATCCAGGACCTGACTCTCGGGCTCTATCGCGTCCAGGCATACTACGGCTTCATGCAGACGCCGAACGTCGAGGAGATCCGGGCGCGCTGCGTCGACGCCGGCATCAAGGCCCGGCGCATGGACACGACCTACTACCTGGGACGCGAACAGCTGATTCCCGTGGGAAGCGCCGGCATGGCGCGCTGGCGCAAGTGGCTCTTCGCAGTGATGTCGCGCAACGCGCGCTCGGCGACGCAGTTCTACGGGATCCCACCCAATCGCGTCGTGGAGCTGGGCGCACAGATCGAGTACTGATGTGCACGCGCCCCATCCGCTCTCGCGGGCGGGGCGCGTCAGGCCTGGGGCCGCTCAGTCGATCACGGCAATGCGCCGCGCCATCGCCGACCGGACCCTGACATTCTCGATCGACCGCCGCAGCGTATCGAGACGGGACCGCAGCGACTCGATCTGGATCCGTGGCGCGACCTCGATCCGCATCCGGCTGCCGTCTTCGCGAAGGATGCGCGGAGGGACCGGGGCCATCGGGGCCATCGGGGCCATCGGGGCCATCGGGGCCATCGGGGCCATCGGGGCCATCGGCGTCGGGACACGGATGTTGCTCTCGATGATGCCAGGCATGTCCCCGAAGAAGAACGCGCCGGCTGCGTGCGGCAGCTCCGATGACTTGACCGGCGTCACGTGCACCAGCTTTGTCTGGCCACCGCTGTACACGCGAAGTTCAACGTCGTCGCCCGTCTTCACCTTTGCCATTTCGCGGGTGAACCGGCGCAAGTGCACGCCGCTCACCATCGCATCGCCGGCGTCCTCGCGAGCCACGCGGAGGTCCACGCCGTTGATCGCGGCTATTCGGTCCCCCTCCTCGATACCGGCCTTCGCCGCCGGACCATCGTCGATCACGCCGACCACCAGCACCCCCGACGTGTCACGACGGCTGCCGGTGCCGCCGAGGGACAGCCCCAGGACCGCGCGGTCGCGCGTGGCGCTCAGCACGTTGACGTATCGCGCCGGTGTCGATTCCAGGTCGCGCAGGGCCACGGTCTTCACTTTCAGCGAGCGGACCTGGCCATCGCGGTAGACGCGCACGTCGACCTCGTCGCCCGCCTTGTGCTTCCCCAGCTGCCGTATGAGCCGGCGATTGGCGATGCCCTCCATGTCGGGCTCGCCCGCATCCTCGGGAGAGAGACGCAGGTTGACACCGTCGACCGAGACCAGGCGGTCGCCCTCCTCGAGTCCCGCCTGCTCGGCGGGAGAGCCTGATGTCACCGACTCCACCAGCAGGCCAAGCGTGTCACGCTTGCCGCTGCTGCGGGTGGTGATGCCGAGTGCGGCACGGTCGGCGTCCGTCGACGCCATCGCGAACGCGCGCGGCGTCACCGTCACGCTGCCCTGGGCGCCGAGGACGCCGCACCCCATCGTCACCGTGGCCCCCGCCACGAGCCATGTCATGATTCGCATTGTCGCTTCCATCTCAGTTGCGGTTCACTGGTGAGTCACGCGGCGACGACCCGATGGTTGCCGGACGGCGGTGCTGCCCGGGAGGTCCAGCGGCGCCATATTTCACCGATGTCCTCCGCCGCCAACAGTTCCAATCCGCAGGCGCCAGTACGCGCCGACGTCGACGCGTTCCGCGAGCACTGGCAGGACGAGCGCGACGCCGCGTTCCTTTACGATATCCTGTCCCGGCTGGAGGGCGACGCCCACCGTGCCGACATCTTCGCGCGCCTGCGCGCGGTGGAGGAGCGCCACGCCGACATCTGGGAGTCGCTGCTCCGCGAGCATGGCCATTCGCCCGGTCCCTTCCGCCCGTCGACGCGCGCCCGACTGCTGTCGTTCGTTGGCCGGCGCTTCGGATCGCCGACGCTGCTCTCGACCCTGCTCCGTGAGGAGGGACGGGAGGTCAAGGCGTATCTCGACATGCACCGGAGCACCCCGCGCGACCACGCCGGTGGACCGGAGGCGCTGCAGCTTGCGAAGGAGAGTGCGGAGCATGCGACGCAGCTGGCGGAGCTCACCGGCAGCGCGGGCCGCGGCGAACCGTGGCACAGCACGGCCTCGGGCGGGTTCCTCCGCAACGTGGTCTACGGCTTCAACGACGGGCTCACGGCGAACTTCGGGTTGGTGGCCGGCGTGCTCGGCGCCACCGCGACCGCGCAGCACGCCGCGGTTGTCGTTGCCGGGGTCGCGGGCCTTGTGGCTGACGCGCTGTCGATGGGATCGAGCGGATATCTCGCGGCCAAGAGCGAGGCGGAGGTGTACGCGCACGAGATCGCCGTGGAGCGCGACGAGATCGCGCTCATGCCCGAGCTCGAGCGCGACGAGCTGGCGCTGATCTACGAGGCCAAGGGGATGCCGCCGGAAGCCGCATACGCGCTGGCGACCGACGCCCTCCGCGATCCCGAGCGGATGCTGGAGGAGAAGGTGCAGAGCGAGCTGGGCATCGGTGCCCGCACCACGTCGCCGCTCCGCGAGGGGTGGATCACGGGAACGGCGACCGCGGTCGGCGCGCTGATCCCGGTCTTCCCGTTCTTCGTCTTCACCGGGGGCACCGCAATCGCGATGGCGTTCGCGCTGGCGATGGGCGCCCACTTCCTGGTGGGGGCGGCGCGCTCGATCTTCACCGGTCGCGGCGTCTTCCGCTCCGGCTTCGACATGTTCGTGGTGGGCCTTGGCGTCGCCGTCGGCGGCTATTTCGCCGGCGAGTGGATCAGTCGCTGGCTCGCGGGTTGATCACGCGGGCGTCTCGCCCGCGAGGATCCGCGCGAGGATGACGGGATCGATGTTGCCCCCGGACACGACGCACACGAGGCGGCCGGTCCCGGCGCGCCCGCCCAGTGCGGCGGCCACCGGCGCCGCGCCGGCGCCTTCCGCCACCACCCGCGCCCGCGACACCAGCAGCCGGATGGCCGCGGCGATGTCGTCGAGCGACACCACGATGGCGCCGCGCAGCAACTGCCTGACGAGCGGCCACATCTCGGGCAGGACGCTGCGTCCGCTGATGCCATCCACGAAACTCGGCCGGTGCGACACCTGGCACGGCGTGTTCGCCTCCAACGACGCGTGCAGCGGCGCCGCGGTCTCGACCTCGATGCCATAGACCGGGACGTCCGGTCGCGACGCGCGGAGCGCGGCGGCGATGCCGCTGCTGAGCCCACCGCCGCCATAGGGCACCAGCACGGCGTCGATACCGGGCAGTTGCTCGAGGATCTCGAGCCCGACCGTGCCATTGCCCGCGATCACGTCGGCGTTCACCACCGGGTGGATGAAGTAGCCCGGGACCGTTCCCGGGTCGTGCGTCTCGAGCACCCGCCACCAGTCGTCGAAGGGTACGCGAATGACCTCCCCGCCCAGGCGCTCAACGGCCTCGGTCTTGGTAGCGGGTGCGCGGTCGGGCACGATCACCCGGCAGGGCACGCCGAGCTGTCGCGCGCACCAGGCGACGCCCTGGGCCATGTTGCCGGCGCTTGCGGTCACCACGCCGTCCGACAGCGCCGCCGGTGAGAGCCGTGCCATGGCGTTGCCGGCACCGCGCAGCTTGAACGAGCCGATCGGTTGCAGCGACTCGAGCTTGAGCCAGATCTCGGGCGAATCGCGGTCGAGCGGCAGGCGCAGCAATGGCGTCCGCAGCGCCAGTCCATCGAGACGCGCGCGCGCCTCGTCGAGGTCGGCCGGTGACGGTATGCCCGGCGGCTCCGGCGCCCGTGTCGCGCGTGTCATGCGTCCTGCCGCAGGCCGCCCAGCGACACCCAGATGCCGGTGCCGAGCGCGAGCGCCTTTTCGTAGATGTGCCGGGCGGCCGCGACGTCCTCGATCGCCAGCCCTAACGACTTGAACAGCGTGACCTCATCGGCCGACCCGCGGCCCCGCACCGCTCCGCTGAGGATCTCGGCGAGCTCGCCCCGGACGTGCGTCTCGGTGATGGCACCCTCGGCCAGCGGCACCAGCACGTCGCCGGCCTCGCGGAGCAGCGACTCGCGCCGGTCCGTGAACAGGCGGGCCATGCGCACCGTGGCGCTGTCGAGCTCGCGCGTCGTCGGCAGCGATGCCCCCACCGCGTTGATGTGGGCACCCGGCGTGATCCAGCCGGCCTGCAGCACCGGCTCCCGCGACGCGGTCACGGTGCAGATGAGGTCCGCGGCGACGACGGCGGCCCGCGCCGTCTCGCAGACCTCTACCACGAGGTCGAACCGGGCACCGGCCTTCTGCGCGAAGGCACGGGCGTGCTCGGGCGTCCGGCTCCAGACGCGGACCCGCCGCAGCGTGCGCACCGCGCGCATCGCCTCGAGGTGTGTCATGGCCTGCACCCCGGACCCGAGGATTGCGAGGTCGCCGGCCTCAGGACGGGCGAGCAGGCGTGTGGCGAGTCCTGACGCTGCCGCCGTCCGGATGGCGGTGATCGAGCTGGCATCCATGACCGAGAGCAGGCGGCCGACCTCGTTGTCGAACAGCAGCACGACGCCCATATGCGAGTCGTAGGGCGTGGCGTCATTGCCCGGAAAGACGGTGATAACCTTGGCGCCAAGAGCCGCCCCCTTCCGGCCGCCATGCGGGGTACCGACCTGCGCCGGCATCGTCGCCAGCACGTTCGGCGAGTCGGGCAGCCGGACCACCTGACGCAGGGGCTGCACCGCCGCGCCGCGGGCCAGCGCCCTGAAGGCCTCGGCCATCGCCTCGATGCACTCGCCCATCGGGAGCATCTCGGTGACCTGGCGATGGGAGACGAGTAGAGTGCGCATGCCGAGTTGAAGGATGAGGACGGCAGGGGTGAGCGAGGGCGGGTCCGTCGCCCGCCCGGAGCCGCCGCAGCGCGGAAGATGCAGAGGGCAACACGCGTTTGCACGACCCTTCCGAAGTTCGCGGCGATACCCCTCGACCGTGCCCGAGTCCATCGCGCCCGCGTCCGGGTCCGGCGGCGGGCGCCACACGCCGCGCTCGCTCGCGCTCCGGGATCGGGCGACGCATTATTGTGCCGCGTCAAACCGTCCGACCGACGGCTTGGCCGCTCTCCCGCTCCGGGGCCGCTCCCGGGGCCGGAGTGGACAATTCCGCCCAGTGGAGCCCTCCCGATGCGTTCCAGTCCCGTAGTCGCTGTTGCGGCCCTCGTCGTTCTCGCCTGCTCCGGCGCAGGCAGCGGCGACCAGAAGGCCGCGCCCCAGGTTGCCGCCTCGCCTAACGCGCTCACCATCACGGCAAAGGATTTCGCGTTCGACGCCCCCGACACGATACCCGGAGGATTGACCACGATCACCCTGGTCAACAACGGAACCACCCTCCATCACGCCCAGCTGATCCGGCTCGATGACGGGAAGACCACCGCGGACCTGATCGCCGCCCTCAAGGCCGGCGGCCCCGAGCCGGCGTGGGCGCATCCTGCGGGCGGGCCGAATCCGCCGAACCCTGGCCAGCAGACGAGCATCACCGAGACGCTCGAGCCGGGGACCTACGCCCTCATCTGCCTGGTCGACGTGCCCGACCACGTGCCGCACGTCATGAAGGGAATGGAGCGCACGCTCGTGGTGACGCCGTCGACAGCCACGGCCGCCGACCCGACCGCGGACGTCACCCTGCAGCTGGTGAACTACAGCTTCAATCTCTCCACGCCGCTCACGGCCGGCCACCACACGATCCGCATCGAGAACGCGGCCGACCAGCCACACGAGATGTTCCTCGTGCAGCTGCTGCCGGGCAAGACCATGGACGACCTGCAGAAGTTTGCGCAGACGTACGAGGGCCCGCCCCCGGTGAACGCCATGGGCGGCGTCGCGGCCATCTCCCCGGGGATGCACGCCTTCATGAATGTCGACCTCACGCCGGGTGACTACGCGATGCTCTGCTTCGTGCCGGATGCGAAGGACGGCAAGCCGCACCTGGCGCACGGCATGGTGCTGCCCTTCAAGATCGGCTGACCGGCTGGCCCCGGACTGCGGGGCGCGCCGACACGATCTGCAGATGCCCGGACGGCTCCACCGCGGCCGTCCGGGCATGGTCGCGTACTACCTCAGCCGCGGATCACCCGGCGTAGCAGTAGGTGCAATTGCCCGGCTTCTGCGCGCGATGGACTGCGAGTACTCCTGAGGGCACGAGGTTGCACCCGGGGATCAGCCCCGCCACCCACTCCTTGTACGCGGCATCGGCGCTCATCTTCAGCCCCGCGGCGTCCGCCGCCATTCCCGACAGCACGGTCGTGGCGACGTTGCACACCGTGACGACGGCACCGCCGGCGATCTGCTTCCCGAGCGACGACCCCGGAAAGCGCACGTCGCCCGCCGCCTCGCTGTTCATGAAGTTCCGCGTCGCGGGCTTTCCGGTCTTGGGGTCGTTGACCTTGAAGAACTCCCCGAGCTTGTACTTCGCCCAGATGGCGTCGTTGAACGCCGGCCCGATCCCCATGTGCCGCAGTCCGATCACGGGACAGAGGTCGGCACCCGACGGCTTGTAGGTCGCCTGCATGGTCTGCGACCAGGTGAACGGGAAATACAGCGGGAAGCCGTCGTTGAACGAGACGGCGTCGAAGAACTGGCGATACTGGCCGTGGAGCTTCCCCAGCCAGGCATCGGCCTGCTGCAGGGTCAGCACCCCGGCATCGGGTGCCATGGCAGCGACCGGGGCGGCGGCCCCGGCGACAAGCGTGGCGGCCCCGGCGGCGAGCGTGCCGAGGAAGGTGCGGCGTGGCGACAGGATGTGGTCGGGTTCGTTCATGGGCGCCTCCGACTCGTTAGGTCCGCTCCCCGGTCGGCGGCTGGCAGGTCCAGCGCACTCCCTCCGCCGGGGGCAACGCGGTAAATCGATGCACCCGGCGTCGCGCGGTCAAGCCAGACGGCTACCGGGGGAACACAAGGTTGAGCAGGCGCCCGGGAACGAAGATGACCTTCTGCGGCCGACCGGTGGCGAAGCGGCTGATCTGCGCGTCGGCCAGCGCCGCCGCGAGCGCGCCGGCCTGGTCGACATCGCGTGACACCGTCACGGTGCCCCGCAGCTTGCCGTTCACCTGAACGGCCAGCTGGATCTCGTCCTCCCGGGCCAGCCCGGCATTGAACGCCGGCCAGCCGCTGTCGAACACGCTGCGCTCGTGACCCAGCCGCTCCCACAGTTCCTCGGCAATGTGCGGCGCGAACGGCGAGACGAGTTGGACGAGCGGTTCGACCTCCTCGCGGTGCGGCGCCCGCTCACCGCGCCGGAGCACGTTCATGTACTCCATCATCGCGGCGATCGCCGTGTTGTAGCTCAGGCGCGGCACGTCGTCCCCCACCTTGCGGATCGTCTGGTGGAGCTTGCGAAGGACGGCCGGGTCGGCCGTGCCGTCGGACCGGGACTCCGTCGCCGCGAGCCAGAGCCGGTCGAGGAAGCGCCGCACCCCGGAGATGCTCTGGTCGCGGAAGTCGCCCCCCTCCTCGAACGGGCCGAGGAACATCAGGTAGGTGCGGAAGGAATCCGCCCCCCACTGCTCGATGTACTCGTCAGGGATCACCACGTTGCCCCGGCTCTTCGACATCTTCGCGCCTTCGCGAATGATGAGCCCGTGCGCCCGGAATCGCAGAAAGGGCTCCTCGAACCCGAGATGGCCCATGTCGTGCAGCACCATCGTGATGAAGCGCGCGTACATCAGGTGCAGGACGGCGTGTTCGTTGCCCCCGATGTACGAATGCACGGGAAGCCAGCGCGCGGTGGTGTCACGGTCGAACGGCACGTCGTCGCGCAGCGCGCTCGGATAGCGCAGGAAATACCACGCGCTGTCGAGGAAGGTGTCGGAGACGTCGGTCTCGCGTCGCGCCGTTCCGCCGCAGCTGGGACACGGCACGCGGTACCAGCTCTCGTGTCGCGCCAGCGGCGACACGCCGCTGTCGTCCGGCCGGAAGTCGGGGATGTCCGGCAGCAGCACCGGCAGGTCCTGCTCCGGCACCGCCTGTGGCCCGCATGCATCGCAGTGGATGATCGGGATCGGCGGCCCCCAGTAGCGCTGGCGCGAGATGCACCAGTCGTGCAGGCGATAATTGACCACCGTCCTGGCCGCGCCGCGCCCGGCCAGCCAGTCGGTGATGGCCCGCGCGCCCTCCGCCACCGTCAGTCCGTCGAACTGCCCCGAATTCACGAGGCGCGCCGTCGCATCGTCGACGAACGCCTCGTCAAGCGGCGATGCGGCGTCCTGTCCTTCTCCCGCCACGACACGGACGACCGGCAGCCCGAAGACCCTGGCGAACTCGAAGTCGCGCTCGTCATGGCCCGGCACCGCCATGATCGCCCCGGTGCCGTATTCCATCAGCACGTAGTCGGCAATCCAGATCGGGATCTGCGCGCCCGTCGCCGGGTTGACGGCATAGGCGCCGGTGAAGACGCCCGTCTTCTCCCGGTTCACCTTGCGCGTCACGAGGTCCTGGCGCGCGGTCTCGTCGCGGTACGCCCGCACCGTCTCCAGCCGATCGGGACTGGTGATGACGTCCACCAGCGGGTGCTCCGGCGCCAGCACCATGTAGGTGGCACCGAAGGTCGTGTCGGGACGCGTCGTGAAGACCGTGAGCACCGAGGGCTCCGCGGATTCCCGGCCCGCGATCGGGAAATGGATCTCCGCTCCCTCGCTGCGACCGATCCAGTTCCGCTGGGCTGTCTTCGTGGTCTCCGACCAGTCGATCCAGTCGAGGTTCTCGAGCAGGCGTCCGGCGTAGTCGCTGATGCGGAAGAACCACTGCTCCAGCGAGCGCTGCTCCACCTTGGTTCCGCAGCGTTCGCAGGCCCCGGCGATCACCTGCTCGTTGGCGAGCACCGTCTTGCACGACGGGCACCAGTTGACGGCCGCCGTCTTCCGGTAGGCAAGGCCCTTCCGGAACAGCTGGACGAAGATCCACTGCGTCCAGCGGTAGTACCTGGGGTCGGTGGTATCGACCGTGTAGCGCCAGTCGAGCATCAGGCCGGCGCGCGAGAGTTGCCGGGTGAAGTTGGCGACATTCCGCGGGATCAGCCGCATCGGGTGCTCGCCGACTTTCAGGGCGTAGTTCTCGGAGTGGATCCCGAAGGCGTCGAAGCCTATGGGCTCGAATACGGTGTGCCCCTGGAGGCGCTGGAATCGTCCATAGATGTCATTCCCGGTAAAGGCAAAGAGGTTGCCGACATGCAGCCCCTCGGCCGACGGGTACGGGAACATCATCAAGGCGTAGAAGGGGTTAGCTCCGTTGGCGAGGTCCGTGTGATTCGTACCACGCTCGCGCCAACGAGCCTGCCACCTGGCCTCTATTACAGACGGATCGTAGCCGCCGGGCGGGGCGACGCTCGTCTCGGGGTTCGACATTGTCATGGGAACAGAATCGGCCGGTTGCCGGAGCCGACAATCCGGCGGTAGGCGGAGGACCTCTCGTGGGGCAATCTAGCGGACCGGAAGGGGCAGACAAGCGAGCCTCGGATGCCACCGGTCCCGGCATCGACACGCTCGTGTTGCGCCTCGGTCTCGCGGGGGCCATCGCGCTGTTCACGGCGCTCTGGTTCGCGCGCGACGCGATTGCCGCCGCGACGCCGCGGGACATTCTCGTATTCGCCGCGCTCGTACTCGGCGCCGCCGCGGTGCTCGCCGGCGTCGTGTCCGCCAACGTGATCGGCCCCGCCCTGGCGGCCCACGACCTCGGTGTCATCGACGCCCTGCGCGCTGCGGCGCAGGGCGACCTCACGCGCCCGCCCGCCGGTGATCGCGACGACTCCGCGCAGGGCCGAATCGCCCGCGCCGTGCGCGACGCGCTGGCGTCGCTGCGCGCCACCACGCGTGAGATCCGCGGCACCACGCGCGAGGTGAGCGGTCGCGCTCAGG
This sequence comes from uncultured Gemmatimonadaceae bacterium, assembly GCA_963761075.1. Lineage (GTDB taxonomy): Bacteria > Gemmatimonadota > Gemmatimonadetes > Gemmatimonadales > Gemmatimonadaceae > CAVXFN01. The sequence continues at coordinate 1,255,675 of CAVXFN010000004.1, read as the reverse complement.
ACGTCGCGATGCAGGCGTCGGCGGCGATGAGCGCCGGCCAGCGTGTCATGGAGTCGGCGAGCACGCTGGCGCACCAGGGGAGCGCCGTGGCCACGCTCTCCAAGGCGGCCCACGAGGACGGTGACCGGGTCGCCCGCGGAGTCGCGCGCGTCATCGACGAGGCTCGGGCAGCGACGTGGCCGCGAGCAGCGGCTGCGCGATCTCTCGCAGCAGGGGCTCACCTGGATCGACGGCGGCGCGGGCGCGCTCGAGGCGCTGTCGAGCGACGTGGCCGGCAGCGCCAGCGAGCTCGCGGCGCTCGTCGGCGTCTCCGAGGAGATCCGCTCGTTCGTGACGCTGGTGCGGAAGATGGCGCGCCAGTCGAAGCTGCTCGCGCTGAACGCGGCGATGGAAGCGGCTCGCGCCGGTGACCAGGGGAGCGGTTTCGCAGTGGTGGCCAGCGAAGTGCGCCGGCTGGCGCGAAGTTCCAACGAGGCCGCCGATCGGACCGATCGCACGCTGTCCGAGGTCCTGGAGCGCGTCGAGCGCGTACGGGGCGCGAGTGAGCGGGTCGCCGGGGCGGTGTCGCGTGTGAACGACGCGACCCTCGGCGCGCAGCAGTCCCTCAGGCAGCTCGAGCAGTCAACCGCCGAGGTGCTCGACGCCGGAGCGCGTGAGGAGGAGGAGGTGGCCAACATCTCCGGAACCGGCGACGCGTTCCTGCTGCGTTTGGAGCAGCTCGCCCGCGAGTCCGAGGCCCTCGCCACCGCGCTTCGTGACGCGGCGGCCGGCGCGACCGGCCAGCACGCCCGGGTTCAGGAACTCGCAGTGGCTGCCAGCGCACTCACACGCGCCACCAGCAAGGCGATCGCCTCAGTGAATGGAATCAGGTTCGAGGTCGAGCCGTCCGAGTCGGCACCGCCCGGCTCGGTGCACACGGAAGTGGCAGGGGCCGCCGCCTAGCAATCCGGCTCCGCTCGTGAGGCGAGCGAAGGGACGTCTGCCGCCCTGTTCCGGAAGCGACTGGTCTTCGAGCCAGTGGCAGAGGCGAGCGTCGGCGACCCGGGGCGTCGACGCGCAACCGCCAAGAGGTCCCCGCGACACCTCAGGAGTGATGCTCGGCTACGGACCGGATCCCTGGCGAAGTGCCGCAGCGATACCGGTCATCGCCACCGAGTCCAGGCCCACGTCATGGAGGAGCTGGGCGAATCGCGGCGACGCGCGCACGGGATCGTACATCGGCTGGCTCAATGGCTCGAAGGCCGCAAGCGGCTCTCCGCGCTGCACCGCCTTCTCCATGGCATCGAGCGCCCGGGTGGTGTCACCGATGCCGAGATAGTACAGGTGCAGGTTGATCTGGTCGAACCACCCGGTGCCGCCGCGGGCCATGATGTGCTGCACGAGGGCCTTCGCCTCGGCCTCGGCACCGGCGCGGGCGAGCACGTACGCGCGTATACCGTAGCTGATGTTCGCCGAAGACTGGACCGACGCGACCCGGCGGGCCTGGGCGAGGCGGCCTTCGTTGAGATAGATCCCGGGAGCGACGTTCAACACGATCGCCGAGGTGGAATCGAGTTCCCAGGCGCGCTGCGCCTCGGCGAGGGCCTGGTCATGGTCGCCGGCCCACGAGAGCGCCTTGCCGAGCCACACCGCCACCGTCTGTGACAGCGGGTCGATGGCCCGCGCCCGCTCGAACGCGTCCGCGGCAGCTTTCGGTTGTCCCAGATACAGCAGTTCACGGCCCAGCTGGAAGTGCGCATCGGACGAATTCGGGTCGAGTACGATGGCGTGGTGGAAGTCGTCGAGCCCGGACTGCCACTGGTTGCGCACGGTGGCGACGATGCCAAGCGCGACGTACGCCGACGCCTGCGTGCTGTCGAGAGCGAGGGCGTGGCGCGCCGCGTCAACCGACCTCTCGAGCCAATGCGCCGGCGGTGGATCGCCGTAGTACGTCTGCAACGCCAGGGCCGACCCCAGTCCGGCGTACGCCCTCGCGAAGGTCGTGTCGCGCGCTATGGCCAGCTCGAAACTCTCGACGGCGCCCGCGAGCTCTGCGCGTCGTCGCTGCAGGAAGGAGATGCCGTGCAGGTAGGCATCGAACGCCTCGGGATTCTGCGTGCCGGGATCGTAGGCCGGCGGTGCCGTCGACGCCGCACGAGTGGGAGCACCCAGGCGCGCTGAGAGCTGTTCGCTGATTTCCGAGGTGAGGGAGTCCTGCGTCGACAGGAGTTCCGACCACGCGTGATCGAACTGGTGTGACCAGATCTCGACGCCGTCGGCAGCATTCGTCAGCTGGGCTGACAGTCGCACGCTGGTTCCTGTCCGTCGCGCCGTTCCCATCAGCACGTAGTCCGCGCCCAGCGCCTTCCCGACCTCGCGCACGTCGAGGTCCCGGCGACCCTTGTACGCGTACGCGCCCGACCGCGCCGTGACCCGCAGCCCCGGCAGGCGCCCCAGCGCGGTCGCGAGTTCGTCGGAGACACCGTCCGAGAAATATTCCGTGGCGGTGTCGCCGTCGACGTTGAAGAACGGGATGACCGCCACCGCCTTCACCGTCGGTGCGGCGGCGACGGTGACACCGGCGGGCCGGAGGCGGGGCAGGAGCAGCACCCCTGCCACAATCACCAGCAGGGCGCCCGCGAGCCAGGCGGCGCGATGGCGCGACGACGTGCGCCGTGGTGTATCCGCCGGTACGCTGGTGGCGTGCGCTCCGTCGAGCACCGCCAGCAGGGCGGCCGCGTCCCGCGGGCGTCGCGCCGGGTCCTTCTCGAGGCACTGCATGACGAGTTCCGTCAGCGCCGGCGGGAGGGACGGCACACGGTCGGCGAGCGGCGGCGGCGGCTCGGCCATGTGCGCGAGGATCATCTGGTGCGGCGCGCGCGCCGCGAAGGGCAGTGAGCCGCTGAGTACCTCGTACGCGACGCAACCGAACGAGTAGAGGTCGGCGCGCTGGTCCACGTCCGGGGCGCCCGCGGCCTGCTCGGGTGCCATGTAGGCCGGCGTTCCGAGCGACGAGCCCGCGGCCGTCAGGTGCATTCCGGTGTCCGCGGAAGCATCATCGTCGGCGCGCGTTCGCGAGGCGCTCAGGGCCTTGGCGATGCCGAAGTCCGTGACGGTCGCCGAGCTTCCCGCGAGCAGGATGTTGGCCGGCTTGATGTCGCGGTGCACGATGCCATGGCCGTGCGCGTACTCGAGGGCTCGTGCCACGTCCCGCAGGATGCGCACGGCCTCGTCGACGGGCACCGGCCCGCTCGACAGCCGGTCGCGCAACGTCGCGCCGGCGACGAAGGGCATCGTGTAGTACGGCAGCCCGGCCGCCATGCCGGTCGTGTGCACCGGCACGATGTGCGGATGCTGCAGGCGGGCGGCGAACTGGACTTCGCGCAGGAATCGCTCGACGCTGACCCCGGCGGCAAGCTCCGGCGACAGCACCTTGACCACGACCTGGCGCTGCAATGCGGTCTCGCGGGCCAGGAAGACGCGGGACATTCCGCCCCCACCCAGCTCGCGCTCGAGGACGTGCACGTTTCCCAGGTCGGACTGCAGCCGCTCGCGAAATTCGGAGGTCATGGGTCGGGGACAATGGCCGTGCGCACCGGCCCTGCCCAGCCACTGCCGCCGGCGGCTGGGGTCTCCGGTGCGGCCAGCGTCGGAAGGATCCGTTCTGCGCGCCCCTCCGTCAATGTATGCCGCGCCCCGTCCCGTAGCGTGCACACCGGCGCGTCACGTGCTAAGATTGCGCCCTCTCGTGACCCTGCGGCGTGGCCCGGGTCACCGGCCATCTCCTGCGACGTCCGGTCATGCCCGTCTCCGTCGCCAGCTCTCGCGTCATCTGTGACACCCTCACGGCGTGCGGCATCTCGCGCATCTCGGAGCTGCCCGACGCGTGGCTCATCCGCCTCATCCGTATGGCCGACGGCGACCCCGCGATGATCCTGGTGCGCCTTGCCAAAGAGGAGGAAGGCGTCGACATCGCCGCCATGGCGGCTGGCGCCGGCATCCCCCGCGTCGCCACCGTGCGCTCCGAGGATGACTTGGTGCAGGCGTTCGACGCCGCCCGCGAGGCCGCCGACCTCACCACGCTCGTCGCCAAGGTCGAGGCCGTCGGGCCCTCGGGGTACGTCACGCACCTCGCGCTGTTCGAGAACCGATTCCAGTTCGCGCGGCACTTTTCGCCACCCACCTGACCCGACTTCCGTCGCCACCCACGATGACGAACGTCCTCTCCCAGCTCGTTGCCGAGCTCCACGGCGGCACCCTCGAGATCGTCGACCTCACCATTCCGCTCGGCCCGGATACGCCGGTGATCGACCTGCCCCCGATGTTCGCCCCGTCACCCGGCCTCACGGTGACGGAGATCTCGCGGTACAACGACGCCGGGCCCGCCTGGTACTGGAACGCGCTGCACCTTGGCGAGCACACCGGCACGCACTTCGACGCGCCGGTGCACTGGATCACGGGACGCGACCTGCCGGACAACGCCTGCGACACCATTCCCGTGCGACGCTTCGTCGGCCCGGCCTGCGTCATCGACCTGACGGCGGACGTGCGCGCCGATCCCGACTTCCTCCTGACGCCGGCGCGCATCCAGCAGTGGGAGGGCGAGCACGGGATGATCCCGGCGGGTGCCTGGGTCCTGTTGCGCACCGATTGGAGCCGGCGCACCGGCGCCGCCTTCTTGAACGCCGACGAGAACGGCCCCCACACCCCCGGTTTTCACAAGTCGGCGTCGGCGTTCCTCGCCACCGAGCGCGACATCCTCGGCGTTGGCGTGGAGACGATCGGCACCGACGCAGGCCAGGCCGGACGATTCGACCCGCCCTTTCCCAACCACGGCATCATGCACGGCGCCGGGCGATTCGGGCTGGCCAGCCTCTGCAACCTCGACCGCCTGCCGGCAACCGGCAGCGTCGTCATCGCCGCGCCGCTGAAGATCGTCCAGGGGAGCGGCAGCCCGGTGCGGGTGATCGCCATCGCCCCGCGTCGCTAGGCACGCGCGGCCGTCGCATCGTCAGGTCCGCACGGACAGGCCGGCGGGGCGGGGGCACGCCGGCGCGGTCAGAATTCGAGGGCCGAGAGGTACGCGAAGTTCCGCCGCGCGCTGTCGAGTTCGTCGCGCGGCGCTTCCTGCTCCACGTAGCAGGGCTTCCGGTCGAGTTCGGGCACCGACTGCAGGAAGCGCCGGAAGTCGAAGTGCCCGGTCCCCAGCTCGGTGTCGCTGCTGCCGTCGGCGACGACGTCCTTCAGGTGGAAGGTCCAGTAGCGCTCACGGTAGCGTGCCAGGTACGCGAACGGGTCACCGCCCCCCAGCATCATGTTCCCGACGTCGAGCTGGAGGCGCACCGCTTCCGGCGCGGTGCGCGCCGCGAAGACGTCGTACGGCACCTGGCCGTCGATCGGCTTCATGTGATCCGGCTCGTTGTGGAACGCCAGCCAGATCCCCCCGGCACGCGCCGTCGCGCCGGCGCGGTTGAAGACGTCCGCCCAGCGCTTCCAGGCGTCCAGGGAATGCTGCGTCTCGGACGGCAGGCTCGGCACGATGAGGAACTCGTGCCCCAGCTGCCGGGCCGTCTGCACCGACGTCTCCCAGTCCCTGGTGAGGATCTCGGGCGCGATGTGCGCCGACGGGGCCCGAAGTCCGTTGCGCTCCAGCGCCGCGCGCACCTGCTCGGTGGTGCGTCCGAAGTTGTCGAACGACCAGAGCAGCTCGACGTCCAGGTAGCCGATCTTGCGGACCGCCGCCAGCGTGGCGTCGGGGTCCCGGCGCATCGCCTCGCGCACCGCATACAACTCGAGTCCGACGCGGGCGAGCGTGCGCCTGTCGCGCGATCCCGCCGGCGCGGCGGAACCGGATGACCCCGCCGATGTCGACGCCGCCCCCACGAGCGACGCGCCGCCCACGAGCGCGCCGAGCCGACCGACGAAGGCCCTGCGGTTCATCGATCCGGTTCCGACCTCCCGGCACCACGCCCCCACGGCATCCTGGACCGGATCGTCAGAAGGTCCACCGACTGCGCCTCGTTCTTGGCGATGATGTCGTCGAGCAACCGCTTCGCCACCTCGTCCTGGATCACGGTCGGCTCGGGGGAAAACCGATGGCCGTAGCCCATGTGGCTGGGCGGATCGAGCAAGAGCTCGTGCTCCAGCACGATGTCGTCGGTGTCGTCCATGACGCGTACCGCGACGAACTTCTTTCCAGGCTTCTCCATGTAGCCGATCCGCAGCCCGTCGGCCTCGTCGGGCCAGTCCGGCAGCGGGTGCTCCCTGCCATCGGATCCCAGGAACGTCCGGGCGCCCGACGCGAGGCGGGAGAAGTTCGTCTCGAAGCCACCGTGGTACATCAGCGCGTGCGGCATGGAGCGATCCTCGGGTGGGGGGAAGGGTCATCCCAAGGTGCACCGCGGCGACGGGGCCCGCCAGCCCGCCCCCCCAGGGGCCACGTCGTTAGGTCTCCGGACCCCTCGGGCGGCGCGCCCCGAACCGTTCCGGCCGTCGCCCGATTTGTCTCCGGCCCACCGGCCGGTGCAGACTATTCCACCACCCGATACCCGCGAGTCCCGACATGCCCGCACCCGATTGGCACGACCTCGGCCCCGCCGAGGACTTCCGGAGGCAGCCGATCACCCCCGCGCTGGTCGGCCGCGTGCGCCTGGCCGTCACGTTCGCCGGGGGGGAGTTCGGTGCGATCTCGGGGCTCTGCAACCACAAGGGCGGGCCGTTAGGCAGCGGGCGACTCGGGGGCGACTACGTGACCTGCCCGTGGCACAACTGGAAGTACCATCGGACCACGGGCCTCGGCGAGCCGGGCTTCGAGGGCGACGCCGCGCCGGCGTACCGGGTGAAGGTGGAGGACGGCCGCCTGCTCGTCGACATGGCCTCGGGCACGAAGCGCACCCACCTCCCCCACCAGCCCCATCCCGTGGCGCGTCCGGTGGTCCGTGTCCCGGGCCCCATCCGCGTGGCCGGGATCTCGACGACGAACATGGACCTGGCCAACCCGCGCTACTCGACGTCCGATGCGCTGCTCGACATCGCCCTCGACCACGCGCAGCGGGATCTCGGTGCCGAGACCCGGCTCGAGCGCCTGGCGGCGCTCGCCTTCCGCCAGTGCGAGGGCTACTACTCCAAGAGTGCGCACGCCTGCACCTGGCCGTGCTCCATCACCGAGATGGATCCCGCCGACCAGATGGCCCAGGTGTACGAGACCGTCATCCACTGGGCGGACGTGCTGCTCGTCGCCACGCCGATCCGCTGGGGGAACGCCAGCGCGCTCTACTACAAGATGGTGGAGCGCATGAACTGCGTGCAGAACCAGGTGACGATCGCCAACCGCGTGCTGGTGCGAAACAAGGTCGCGGCGTTCATCATCACTGGGGGGCAGGACAACGTGCAGGCGGTGGCCGGCCAGATGCTCGGGTTCTTTTCCGAGATCGGCTGCCATTTTCCGCAGTTCCCGTTCATCGCCCATTCGCGCGGCTGGTCGGCCGAGGACATGGAGCACAACATCGACTACGTGATGAAGAGCGACGAGCTGCGCGACGGGGCCCGCATGCTGGTGGCGCGCGCCGTCGACATGGCCGACCTGCTGCTCGGGCACGACGAGGCGCGCCACACCGTGGCGCGCGGCGGTCGCAAGGCGCACCAGCTCGCGCTGGAGGACGTCCCGTAGCCCTCAGCGCACGCCGAGCACCTGCCGGCATGCCGCCACCGTTGCCTCGACGAACGCGGTGGCGAGCGCCGCCTGGCCGGCCGCATCGTCGTGGACCACCAGATCGCCCAGCGTCAGCACCGCGCCGATCCAGCCCTTCGTGTGCCAGTGGCCGGCACCGAGGCGCGGCAGCGCGTCGGCGGACGGATACGGATAGGGGCCGACGTAGAAGTACGGCTCCGGATACGAGTCGTCGCCGGGTGACATGCCGACGCCGATCGTGCGCGGCGAGCCGTCCGCGGAGGGGGCGAGGGTGATCAGCGTGGCCAGGTCGAAGTGATGCGGCCAGCAGCGCGGCGGTGACGCCTCGGCGTCGCGCGCCACCACCTCCGAGGTCACCAGCCAGGCGTCCTGATAGGCGCTCGCGAGCGTCTCGAACGCCCCCTCGCGGTCCAGGGCATACGCCCGACCGGTGGACACGGCGTGCGGCGGAATCTCGTAGTGCTTCTCCGTCGTTAGGCGCGCGGCATCCAGCCCGTCGCCCGAGAGCACGCCGCGCATCCACGCCAGCGCATCTGCGGCCGTGTGGCCGTCCAGGGCAAAGACCGGGCGCGCCACATCGTCGACGCCGGTCGCCAGCAGGCAGAGGTCGCGCGGCCGGAGCCCGAAGCGCAACCCGCCGCTCGTCAGCGGGTTGGTCACCAGCGCACCGCTCGCCGGGCGCCACTCGAGGTTGGTGTGACTGTCGTCCGCCCGCGCCGGCAGGTACGAGATGGGCGCCGAGACGATCAACTGCACCGCATGGTGCAACTGCAGCCGCGCGTCCGACAGGACTCCGGCCGGGGGCGAGGTCAGGTGCTGCCACGCCGCCGTGCCACCCGCTGTCGCCGCCATCATGCCTCCGGGGTTTGTGTCAAGGCGTCCTCGAGTGCCTGCATCCGGCATCAACCTCGGCATGCCGGCGGCGGTTCCCCACCACGAGGAACCGATTGCCGGACCGGCGGGTTGTACGCGTCACCGGCGGGAGCGTGCCTCGTCGCGACTGGCGCGCACCGCCCACGGTGACCATTGTAGCTGCTCACGCCTCCGCGAGCACCCCGAGCCGATCACGCCATGACGACCTCCGTGCCCGTGCGCCCGGACCTCGAATCGCTGCTCGCACGCCTCACCGAGGCGCGCGAGCGCACGCTCCAGCTCGTCGCGCCGGTCTCCGACGCGGACCTGCGGTTGCAACACGACCCGCTCATGAGCCCGATCCTCTGGGACCTCGGTCACATCGCCCACTTTGAGGAACTCTGGCTCACCCACAACCTCGACGGCGAAATCCGGTTCGTCGAGATGCCGGGGACCTACAATCCATTCGAGAATCCGCGTCGCGTGCGCGGCGAGCTGGTCTACCCGACGCGCGAGGAATGCCTGGCCCGCATGCAGGAGATCCGCGGCCGCGTCATGCAGCGCGTGGAGGGACTCGACCTGTCGGATCCAAATCCGCTCGTCCGCGACGGGTACGTCGTCGAGATGGTGCTGCAACACGAGTACCAGCACGACGAGACGATCTTGCAGACGCTGCAACTCAAGCGCGGGGCCCCGTATGCCCCGCCGGGCCGTCGCGCCCTGCCCGCCCCGGCGCTCCACGTCGACGCCGGTGCAATGGTCCGCTTCCCCGGCGGCGAGGTCACGATCGGCACCACCGACAGGCGCGCCGCCTACGACAACGAGCGCCCCCGCCACCGGCGCACGCTCCCGCCGTTCTGGATCGACGTCGCGCCCGTGCGCAACGCCGGGTACCTCGCGTTCATGGAGGACGGCGGCTACGAGCGCGCCGAACTGTGGACAGAAGCGGGGTGGCGCTGGCGCCGGGAATCGGGGGCCGTGGCGCCGCAGTACTGGGTGCGCGACGGCAACGAGTGGCGGCAGCGCGTGATGGACCGGGTCCGCCCGGTCGACCCGGAGCGCCCCGTCGGTCATGTCTGCTTCCATGAGGCGAGCGCCTGGGCGGCCTGGGCCGGCAAGCGACTCCCCACCGAGGCGGAGTGGGAAGCGGCCGCGTCCTGGGACCCCGCCAGCGGGACGGCGCGCGCCTATCCGTGGGGCGAACCGCCGGCCACGCCGGACCGCGCCAACATCGACCAGCTGGCGTTCGACACCGCCCCCGTCGGCGCCTACCCGGAAAACGTCTCCGCGTTAGGCTGCTACGGCATGATCGGGGACCTGTGGGAGTGGACGGCCAGCGACTTTCTGCCCTATCCGGGGTTCGAGGCGTTTCCGTACGACGAGTACTCATCCGTCTTCCATGGCGGTGAGTACAAGGTGCTCCGCGGCGGCTCGTGGGCCACCAGGCCCGGCGCCATCCGGAACACGTTCCGCAACTGGGACTACCCAATCCGCCGCCAGATCTTCAGCGGCTTCCGCTGCGCCCGCGATGACTAGCACCAGCCCGCTCGCCCTGCCGCGCCAGAACGCGATGCTGCGCGACGTGCGCTGGGGACTGTCGCGCCCGCAGAAGGAGCTGCCCTCGAAGTACTTCTACGACCACCGCGGGTCGCTGCTCTTCGAGGCCATCACCCGGCTCCCCGAGTACTACCTCACCCGCGCCGAGCGCCGCACCCTCCGCGCCTGGATGCCGTCGCTCCTGCGCGAACTCGCCCCGACGTCGCTCGTCGAGCTGGGCGCCGGCAGCGGGGAGAAGACCCGGATCATCCTCCGCGCAATGCGCGCGGCCGGCAGCGGCCATCGCTACCTGCCGATCGACGTCAGCGCGGAATTCCTCGACCAGAGCGCGGCGCGGCTGCGCGCCGACCTCCCCTGGCTCGCCGTGGAGCCGGTCATCGGCGACTTCACCGAGCGCATTGACGTCACGCTTCCCGCCGACGGACCGGCGGTCTTCGCCTTCCTCGGCAGCACCATCGGCAATTTCCGCGAGGACGACGCCACCGCCATCCTGCGATCGGTATGCGACGCCATGCGCCCCATCGACAGGCTGCTGCTCGGCGCCGACCTGCGCACCAAGCCGGTGTCGCGAATCGAGCGTGCGTACAACGACGCCGCCGGGGTCACTGCCGACTTCAACCTCAACATGCTCCGGGTGCTGAACAGGGAGCTGGGCGCGGGCTTCGACCTCGCGCGATTCGAGCACCGGGCGCGCTGGTCGTGGGCCCATCACCGCATCGAGATGCACCTGGCCTCGCGCGGGGCCCAGCGGGTGTCCGTACCAGACATCGGCGCTGTCGTGATGCGGGACGGCGAGACGATCCGCACCGAGATCTGCTGCAAGTACGACCGCCCGCAGATGGAACGCATGCTCTCCGCGGCCGGGCTCGTCGCCCAGGCGTGGCGCGTCGATCCGCACGACCAGTACGCGCTGCTGGTGGCCGCCCCGGCCGGAGACACCGTCGCATGATCTCGCGCGACACGGACCGTCTCCGCGAACACCTGGCCCGCGTCGCATTCGCGCCGTCGGCCCCTGACCTCGGGTCCCGCATCGGCGCCGAAGTGGAGTTCCTCGCACTCGAGCGCGCGACGGGGCGCCCCGCCCCCATCGACGTCGCCGACCGCCCGTCGACCCTCCCGGTATTCCGCGAAGTCGCGCGTGAGGCCCGATGGACCGAGCAGCGCTCCGCCAAGGCGGGCGTGCCGGAATTCATCACGCCCACCGGGGGACGGCTCACCTTCGAGCCCGGCGGCCAGGTGGAGTACGCTGCACCACCACGCACGTCCGTCGGTGCCCTCGTTGCGGACCTGCACGAGACCGTCGGCGCCATCGACGCACCACTCAACGACGCCGGCATCGCGCTGGTGGCGGCGGGCATCGACCCGCTCAACCCCATCGACGACGTGCCACTGCAGCTGACCGGGGAGCGGTACCGCCGCATGGACGCGCATTTCGCGACCATCGGTCCGCACGGCGCACGGATGATGCGGCAAACCGCCTCGATCCAGGTCTGTCTCGATGCCGGTCCCCGTCCGCTCGAGCGATGGACGCTGCTGAACGCGCTGGCGCCGTACCTGGTGGCGATCTTCGCCAACTCGCCGCGATATGCCGGTGAGCTTTCCGGGCACCAGAGCCTGCGCCGCTTCGTCTGGGGCGCCCTCGATCCGCGGCGCACCGGTCTCGCGTGGGACGCGACCGATCCCGTGGGCGCCTACGCCGACTTCGCGCTCGGCGCGCCGGACGTGCTGCACGATGGCGAGTCGCCCCCGTTCGCGCCGTTCGGCACGCTCCTCGCCGACGGACGAGTCGGCGCGGTGGACTGGGAGTCGCACCTCTCGACCCTCTTTCCGGAGGTGCGGCCGCGCGGCTATTTCGAGGTCCGCTCGACCGACGCGCTGGCACCCGCCTGGTACGCGGCGCCGCTGGCGTTCCTGGCCGGGATCATCGGTGCGCCGGCCGCGGCCGGCGCCGCGGGAGAGATCACCGGGGCGCCCGATGCGGACCTGCTGGAGCGTGCCGGTCGGTGCGGGCTCGCCGACCCGGCGATCGCCCGCCGCGCCGCCGAGCTCTATGGGCTTGCCTTGCGCGCCGGCGAGTCGGCGGGGCGTTCCGTGATCGACGAGCCATCGCTCGCCGTCGCGTGGGAGTTCTTCGAGCGCTACACGCGCCGTGGGCGGTCGCCCGCCGCCGACGCTCCCGTCGCCATCCCGGGGTGAGCGAGCCCGACGTCGCCCTGCGCGTCGAGGCGGTCTCCCGGCGCTTTACGGCGACGACCGCGGTCGACGGAGTCTCCCTGGCCGTGGCGCGCGGCCACTGTCTGGCACTGATCGGCGAGAGCGGCTCCGGCAAGACCACCCTGCTGCGCTGCTTCAACGGCCTCGTCACGCCCGACGAGGGACGGGTGCTCGTCGACGGGCGCGACGTGCGCGAGATCGACGGCGTCACCCTGCGCCGGCGCATCGGCTACGTACCACAGGACGGGGGCCTCCTTCCGCACTGGCGGGTCCTTCGAAACGTCACCCTCGTCCCGTGGCTGCGCGGCCTGCCCGACCCCGGTGCGCTGGCGCGCGAGGCGCTGGTGCTCGTGGGACTCGACCCCGATCGCTTCGCCGATCGATGGCCGCGCGAGCTGTCGGGGGGCCAGCGACAGCGTGCGGCCATCGCGCGCGCCCTCGCCGCGCATCCGGACGTCGTCCTGCTTGATGAGCCGTTTGGTGCGCTCGACGCCATCACCCGCGCCGAGCTGCAACAGGCGTTCGCGGACCTTCGGCGCCGCCTCGCCGTAACCGCGGTGCTGGTGACGCACGACGTCCGCGAGGCCCTGCTGCTCGCCGACGACATCGCCGTCATGCGCGCCGGCCGGATCGAGCAGCTCGCCACGCCGGCGTCGCTGCGGGAGTCACCCGCCCCGCCGTATGTCGTCGAGCTGCTGCGACGCGCCGGCGTCCGGTCCGGACCGTCCTGATCGATGTCGCGCCTGACGACAGCGGCATGGCTCGCCCTGCTCGGGCCGACGCTCGCGCTGGCCCAGGGCGCGCCCAGCCGCACGCCAGCCACGGAGGCGCCGACGCGACCGGTGGTCATCGCGTCCAAGCCGTTCGCCGAGTCGTACCTGCTGGCCGAGCTGTTCGCGCAGCTGCTCGAGTCGCGCGGCTACTCGGTGGACCGTCGCCCCGGGTTGGGGTCCACGGAGATCGCGTTCGGGGCGCTGCGTTCGGGCGACATCGACGTCTACCCGGAGTACACCGGCACCGGACTCCTCGCGATCCTCGGTGCGGGCACGGTCGGGGATCCGGCCACGGTGTTCGACCGCGTGTCGCTGGCCTTCCGGCAGCGCTACGGCGTCCGCTGGCTCCCGCCCCTCGGCTTCGAAAACACCTATGCCATCGCCGTCCGCCGCGCCACGGCCGATTCGTTAGGCCTGCGGTCGATCGGCGACCTGGCGGCGGCCGGCGCGCGGCTCCGCGGGGGATTCACCCCGGACTTCATCGGCCGCCCCGACGGCCTGCCCGGCCTGGAACGCGCCTACGGCCTGCACCTCGCTGCGGTACGGTCGCTGCTGCCGGCCGTGAAGTACCGCGCGCTCGTCGCCGGCGAGGTGGACGTGATCGACGGGTACTCGACCGACGGCCTCATCGCACGATACGGGCTGGCGGTGCTTGCCGACGACCACCACTTCTTCCCGCCCTACGAGGCCGCGGCGCTCGTGGGCGCCGAGCTGCAGCAGCGCACCCCGGGCGCGGTCGCCGTGCTGACGGAACTCAGCGGCCGTCTCGACGTCGCCAGGATGCGCGCCCTGAACGAGCAGGTCGAGGTCGGAGGCGCCCCGGTGGCGACGGTCGCCCGCGACCTGCTGCGCTCGCTCGGACTTGCGGGAACTCCGGCGGCGCCGTCGGGCGCGCCGGCAACCGGCGGCAGCGGCGTCCCTCTCTGGCGCTACCTCCTCGATCGGCGCGGCGACATTGCCAGGATGACGCTCCGGCACCTGCTGCTGGTGAGCGTGTCGCTCGCGGCGGCGATCCTCGTCGCCGTCCCCGCCGGACTGGCGCTGGAGCGCTTTCGCGCGGGCGCCGAGGCAACGATTCGCGCCGTAGGCGTGCTGCAGACCCTCCCGGGGATCGCGCTGCTGGCCTTCATGATCCCGCTGCTCGGCATCGGGGTGCGCCCGGCGCTGGTGGCGCTGTTCCTGTACTCCCTCTATCCGATCCTGCGCAACACCTACTCGGGCGTGCGCGATGCCGACCCGCCGGCGGTGGCGGCGGCGTCGGCGTTAGGCATGACGCCCTGGCAGGTCCTGCGTCACGTGCGCCTGCCGCTGGCCGCGCCGACGGTCATGGCCGGGGTGCGCACCGCCGGCGTGATCAACGTCGGCACCGCCACCCTGGCGGCGTTCATCGGCGCCGGGGGACTCGGCGACCCGATCGTCGCCGGCCTCACGCTGGCCGACTCCCGCATGATCCTCTCCGGGGCGATTCCCGCGGCGCTGCTGGCGCTCGCCGTCGATGGCCTGCTCGGATGGTGCGAGCGCCTGGTGACGCCGGCGCGCTGAGTCCCGTGCCCGCGGCCGGCCCGGCTGCCGCGCTCGCCACCGACATCGCTTTCCGCCTAGCTTTCAGCCCCCGGCCCGGCCGGACCGGGGCCGATCCATCCCCGCCGACTCCATGACAACCGCCGCCATTCGCGAACGCCTGCGCGCCACCCGCTTCCTCCAGGGTGTCACCGACACCGCCATCCATCAGCTCGCCCGCATGGTCACGCCCGTCGAGTGGGCGAGCGACCACCTCCTCTTCGAGGAAGGCGGAGCACGGGAGTTCGCTGCGATCCTCGTGAGCGGGGCGGTCGTGGTCGAGAAGAGCGTGAACGGACGACCGGTACGCCTCATCACGCTGGGCGCCGGCGACGCCGTCGGTGAAGGGATCCTCCTCGACGAGACCGCCCACGGCACCAGCGCCCGTACGGTGCAGCGCACCGAGGCCTATGTCCTCAGCCGCGAGCGCGTGCGAGAGATGATGAAGGACTTCGCCTCGCTCTACGCGGCGCTCGTCGGGCGCGCGGCGCGGGCGATCTCGCAACGGCTCGCCGCCACCGACGCCACCATTGTGGGGCGCGGTCGCGTGCTCGGCTTCGGTGGCGCCCGCACGCGGCCGGAGTCCGACCTGCTCGGCGCACGCGACGTGCCCGACGACGCGCTCTACGGGATCCAGACCCTCCGCGCTCTCGAGAACTTCCCGATCACCGGCGTGGTGCTGCGCGAGTTTCCCGCGCTCATCGAGGCGCTCGCGGCCGTGAAGCAGGCGGCCGCGCTGGCCAACGCCGACCTCGGGCTGCTCGACCGACCGCTCTGCGACGCCATCGTCAAGGCCGCCGTCGAGATCCGCCAGGGACGGCACCACGAACATTTCCTCGTGGACATGATCCAGGGCGGGGCCGGCACCTCGACGAACATGAATGCCAACGAGGTCATCGCCAATCGGGCCCTCGAGCTGCTGGGGGAGTCACGCGGCAACTACGAGCGGCTGCACCCCAACAACCACGTCAACCTCAGCCAGTCCACCAACGACGTCTATCCCACAGCCGTGCGCATCGGCCTGCATGGCGAGATCGAGAGCCTGCGCGGGGCGATGCGCCAGCTGGCGGAGGCCTTCGTGGCGAAGGGGCATGAGTTCGCCCCGCACGTCAAGCTCGGGCGCACACAGCTCCAGGATGCGGTCCCGATGACGCTCGGCCAGGAATTCGCGGCGTTCGGGCACACACTGCTGGAGGACGTCGACAGGCTCGGGGAGGCGCTGTCGCTCGTGCGCGAGATCAACATGGGAGCGACCGCCATCGGCACCGGGATCACCGCCGCCGCAGGCTACCCCGAGCTGGTGCGGCGCCACCTCTCCGAGATCACGCGACTCGACCTCGTCACATCACCCGACCTCATCGAAGCCACGTCGGACACCGGGGTGTTCGTGCAGCTGTCCGGCGTGCTCAAGCGGTGCGCCGTCAAGCTCTCCAAGATCTGCAACGACCTGCGCCTGCTGAGTTCCGGGCCGCGAGCCGGCCTCGGCGAGATCAACCTCCCCGCCATGCAGCCAGGCTCGTCGATCATGCCCGGCAAGGTGAATCCTGTCATTCCCGAGGTCGTGAACCAGGTCTGCTTCGACGTGATTGGCGGCGACGTGACGGTCACGCTGGCCGCCGAGGCGGGACAGCTGCAGCTCAATGCGTTCGAGCCCCTCATCGCCTTCCGGCTCCTGCGCAGCATCGACGCCCTGCGGAACGCCTGTGCGGTGCTGCGTACCCGCTGCGTCGACGGCATCACGCCGAACCCCGATCGCATGCGTCATTTCGTGGAGCACTCGATCGGGCTCGTGACCGCGCTGCTGCCGGAAATCGGGTACCACAAGGCCACCGAGGTGGCCAAGAGCGCGTTGGAGACGGGACGGGGCGTGTACGAACTCGTCCTTGAACAGAAGCTGGTGACGCGAAAGCGCCTCGACGAACTGCTGAACCCCTCTTCCATGATCTGACGGACGAGCCGGCTCACCGGCTGCGGTCCCGTTTTTGCCTCTCACCCGGAACCGCCATTGAAGACGCACATCGACAGCGCCGGCCAGCTCAAGCTGGCCACCCTGGACGAAGCGCTCAGCCAGCTGCAGCGGGTCCACGGCATCGTCGAGCGCATGGCAATTGCGGCGCGCGCCCAGACCGACACCGGACAGTTCCGGCAGCAGCTCCAGCGCGCAGCCAATCCGCTGGTGGGACTGCTCAAGCTCCAGTTCGCGTCGATCTCGGACCAGGTGACGAGCATGATCCTCGTCACCACGCGGGGAGGCAGCGAACAGGCGAGGGTGCGGGCCCTGCGGGAGTGCGTGGGGCAGATTCGCGCGCAGATCGAGGCGACGATCACGCGTGTGCGGGAGATCCACAGCGTTCACGACGCCGCGACGAATCCGCCCCCCTCCTGAACTCCGAGGAATCTGGTCGGTGTCGTTTCCGGGACGGGCGTATTGAGGGAGAAACACTGACGCGATATCAGCTTGCCTCCCGCTTGCGGCGGGCCTAGCTTTGCGCGGTCTGTCGCCACGCTTTCTGGCGTCGGCGCCCCCCAGCTGACACCCCCCCGGGAAAACGAATGAGACGTAACCTCCGGTCGCGTCATCTCGCGGTCGTTGTTCTGGCAGTCCTGGTTCCGGTGCTGTTCGCCGCATGTTCGGGTTCCTACCCGAATTCGACCTTCACGAACCACACCGAGTTCAACCGGGACCTGCGGTCGATCTGGGATCGCATGATGGTGCTGGGCACCGGAGTCTTCATCCTGGTCGAGGGCATCCTCGTCTGGACGATGGTCCGCTACCGGCGTCGCCCCGGGGGCCCCGAGCCGAAGCCCATCCACGGCAATGCCGCCCTCGAGATCACCTGGACACTCGCGCCGGCCCTGATCCTGTTCTTCATCGCCGTGCCGACCGTGCGCGCGATCTGGAAGTACGAGGCGCCGGCACCGGCGGACGCCCTCCAGGTCGAGGTGACCGGACACCAGTGGTGGTGGGAATTCCGCTATCCGCAATACAACGTCGTCACCGCCAACGAGCTCTATCTCGTCGCCGGGCGGCCGGTGGCGTTCACGCTGCGCTCCGCGGATGTCATCCACTCCTTCTGGATTCCGCAGCTGGGCGGCAAGCGAGACGCGGTGAGCAATCGCGTGAACCACCTGTGGTTCACGCCCGACTCTACCGGTGAGGCGGCGTTCAACGGGAGCTGCAACGAGTACTGCGGCACCTCGCACGCCAACATGCGGTTCCGGGCATTCACGGTGTCGCCCGAGGACTTCGACCGCTGGATCGCCAACGAGCAGGCCCCGGCCCGCTTCGGCGTGGCATCGGTGCAGCAGGCGGCACAGACGACGCCCGCGGGTGCCGCCGCGCCGCCTGCCGCGGCCCAGCCGCCGGTCGACGCCTTCTCGTTCCCGCGCGACCGGGTGCCTCCCAACGTCATCCCGCAGACGCCGGTGCCCCCGGGCATGACGTTCGATGACAACCTGCTGGCCGCGGGCGATCCGCAGCGTGGCCTCGAGACCTTCAGCCGCAGCGTCTGCATCGGCTGCCACAAGATCCGCGGCAATCCGATGGCGGTCGGCGTCATCGGCCCCGACCTCACGCACGTGGCGTCGCGCCTGACGATCGCGGGCGGCATCTATCCGAACGACGCCCACCATCTCGCTTTGTGGATCAAGAATGCCCGGGTGATGAAGCCGGGCGTTCTGATGAACACGCTCGGCATGAACCAGTTCGACCCGATCCTGAAGATGCGCGTCACCGCCGGTGGCCTCACGGATCAGCAGATCGCCGATGTCGTGGCCTACCTTCGATCACTGAAATGAGCGTGGTGCGTGCGGCGGTCCGCGCCCCTGGGTTGCGGACGCCTCCCGGTTCCCGCCTCCTTCTCCTTCCCGACCCCTCCCTGTAGCCCATGGCCACCGTAGCAGCAGCCCCCACCTACGCCGGCGCCGCGAGCGGCAATCGCTCCGGCATCATGGAGTGGCTGACCACCGTCGATCACAAGCGGATCGGCCTCCTGTACCTCCACACCGCCCTCTTCTTCCTCTGTGTGGGCGGCATGGAGGCGGTCATCATGCGCTACCAGCTGATGCGCCCGAACATGGGGGCTGTCTCGGCAGAGACGTTCAACCAGCTCTTCACGATGCACGGCACGACGATGGTCTTCCTCGTCATCATGCCGCTCTCCGCCGCGTTCTTCAACTTCCTGATACCGCTGCAGATCGGCGCGCGCGACGTCGCGTTCCCGCGGCTCAACGCGTTCAGCTACTGGGTCTACCTCTTCGGTGGCCTGTTCATCACGCTGCCGATTCTCTTCAACGCCGCGCCCAACGGCGGCTGGTTCGCCTACACACCCCTCACCACCGACGCCTACTCGCCGGGGCAGAACCTGAACTTCTGGGTGCTCGGCATCCAGATCCTCGGCATCTCGTCGCTGGCCGCTGCCTTCAACTTCGCCACCACCATCATCAACCTGCGCGCCCCCGGCATGAACCTGATGCGCATGCCGATGTTCACGTGGATGTCGTTCGTGGTGCAGTGGCTGATCATCCTGGCCTTCCCGGTCATCACCGTCGCGCTGTTCTTCATGCAGTTCGACCGGTTCTTCGGCACCAACTTCTACACGATCGCCGCCGGTGCCGACCCGCTCCTCTGGCAGCACCTGTTCTGGATCTTCGGGCATCCCGAGGTCTACATCCTGATCCTCCCGGCCTTCGGCCTCGTCTCCGAGGTCCTGCCGACGAATTCGCGCAAGCCGCTGTTCGGTTATCCGGTGATGGCCTACTCGGGCATCCTCATCGGCTTCCTCGGCTTCGGCGTCTGGGCGCACCACATGTTCGCCGTCGGCATGGGCCCCATCGCCGACACCGTCTTCGGCCTGACGACGATGCTCATCGCCATCCCCACCGGTGTGAAGATCTTCAACTGGATCTTCACCATGTGGGGGGGTCGATCCGGTTCACCACCTCGATGAAGTTCGCGATTGCGCTCATCGCGATGTTCACCATCGGCGGCATCTCCGGCATCACCCACTCGTCGCCGCCATCGGACCTGCAGCAGACTGACACCTACTACATCGTCGCCCACTTCCACTACGTGCTCTACGGCGGCGCCATCATGGGCATCTTCGCGGGCATCTACCACTATTTCCCGAAGATGTACGGCCGGCTGATGAGCGAGAAGCTCGGGTCCTGGCACTTCTGGCTGAACTTCATCGCGTTCAACATGACGTTCTTCCCGATGCACTTCTCCGGCATGCTCGGCATGCCGCGGCGCATCTACACGTACGACGCCGGCCAGGGGTGGGACACCTTCAACATGCTGTCGTCGCTCGGCGCATTCCTCTTCGTGCCGTCGTTCCTGATCTTCTTCTTCAACTTCTTCCGCTCGAAGCGGCACGGCGAGCCGTGCGGGGACAATCCGTGGGATGCGCCGACGCTCGAGTGGTCGATCCCGTCGCCACCGCCGGAGTACAACTTCGCGCAGATCCCGATGGTCACCTCGCGCTATCCGATGTGGGACCTCACGCATCCCGAGCGCATGGCCGACATCCCGCACTCGAAGGCGGGATGGAGCGAGGCCGAGGTCCGCACCGGCGAACACGTCACGACCGCGGGCGCCCACGAGGCCGACGTCGCCCCGGCACACGTCGAGTCGCGACGCGCCACGGCGAAGGAACTCGGGATCCCGATGCCCTTCCCGACAATCAAGCCGCTGTTCGTCGCGGCCGGCATCGTGATCATGCTCGGCGGGCTGCCCTTCATGTACGCCAAGAAAATGGGCCTCGCCTTCGGCTTCATCGCCGTCGGCGCGGTCATGCTCGTCACCTTCATGTACGACTGGCTCACGTCACCGCTCGAATAGCTCCGGGGACCGGCGCCCCGCGCCGCCCACTTCCCTCTCTTCACAGCTCATGGCCACCGCAGTCGCCGAACCGCACGAACACGCGCCTCACTACACGACCACCGGTCTCGACAGCCGCAAGATCGCGATCTGGACGTTCATCGGGTCGGAGTGCATGCTGTTCGCCTCGCTCATTTCCACCTACCTGATCTACAAGGGCAGGAGCGTGGTGGGACCGCTGCCGCATGAGCCGTGGACGGACCCGCAGACCGGCCAGGCGTTCAAGGCGATCCTCAACATCCCCGTGACGTCGGTCTCGACCTTCGTCCTGCTCATGTCGTCGTTCGCCATGGTGATGGCGCTGGCGGCGGTCGAGGAACGCGACAAGCCCGTGCCGAAGAAGGACTCGGCGCTCGCGCAGTGGTGGTACGGCAAGGTCGCCCGTTCGTCGCAGTTCTGGCTGCTCATGACGTGCATCCTGGGAGCCACCTTCCTCGGCTTCCAGTCCTACGAGTTCACGTCATTCGTGCACGAGGGCCTGACGATCCGGCGCAACCTCTTCGGCTCGTCGTTCTTCACCCTGACCGGTTTCCACGGGGCGCACGTCACGGTCGGCGTCATCTGGCTCGGCACCCTGCTGGCAATCGATCGCAAGCGCGGCCTCAAGCCGAAGGACGCACTGCTCGTCGACATCGCCGCCCTCTACTGGCACTTCGTCGACGTGGTCTGGATCGCGATCTTCACCCTCGTCTACCTCATCAAATAGCCGGAGCCGACATGGCGCACGAACACGCCGACCTGGCCAATCCCGACCACGTCCACGAGCACCCCACCTTCGCCCAGTACTGGAAGGTGGCCCTGATCCTCACCGTGATCACCGTGTTCGAGGTCTGGGCGTACTACGTTCCGTCGTTCGTCGCGTCGCGCCTCTTCGTCCCGACCCTGCTCATCATGTCGGCGACCAAGTTCGCGATCGTGGTCATGTTCTACATGCACCTGCGCTACGACCACAAGCTCTTCCGGGCGCTCTTCACCGGGCCACTCATGATCGCCATGGTAACGCTCATCGGCCTGCTGTTCCTGTTCGCGAAGTTCAGCGGCAGCGGCCACGCCGTGTAGCGCGCGACGTCGCTCGTCAACGCACAGGGGCGGCCCCGCGACGGGCCGCCCCTGTGCGTTCCGGCGGAAGCAGGTCAGTGGTCGCCGAGCGCCTCGTGCAACCCCCGCGCCAGTCCGGGATGCCGGCGCCACAGGAAACCGAGCACCAGGACGGCGGCCACCAGGTTCGCCATCCCGATCTGGTACCAGGCGATGTCGCGCAGCGGCGTGCGCAGCGAGAGCACGAACGTCAGGCCGTAGAATCCCGCCTCGAACGCCACGAAGAGCATGAAGAAGCCCGCCAACACGGCCGGTTGGCGGCGCGACGCATGCACCACCGCCGTCGCCACGACGCCGGCAATCATGAACGCGGCGTAATGGATGACCGTGTAGAAGAGCACCAGCGTGAGCGTGCTGTCGGTGTATCCTGGCCCCAGCACCCCGATCACGCCCCTGCCCAGCAGGGCCGGCGTGAAGAAGGGCTGCCCGGCCACGAGATCGACGAGCAGAAACCACACTGCCACGCCCGTCGCGCCGATCGTGCCGGCCACGATCCCTTCGCGCACCGTTCCGTGTCCATTCACTGAACACCTCCGTCGATGGGATGTCTGTCCAATCCTGTCCTCGTTCCGACCCAGGGGCAATCCATCGGGCGATGGAGGACCGCGATCACGTCGGCGAAATGCCGATGTGACAGCGGATACCGGTCCCGGCACTCGTGGTTGCCCCGCCCAGTCACTTTCGTCCTCGGGTGAAGGGTCCTTACCTTCTTCGTCTACCCTCTCGCTACCAGAACGGTCAGGATCCGCCTGATCCACGTAGTCCGCATGACCGACACCTCAGCCGGGACGCGATGAGCCGGACCTATCTCCCTGTCGCCCGAGTGCGGGACATTGCACGGATCAGTGCGCGGACGATCGCGCGGGCGACTCTGGCGACCCTCGCGGCCACCACGGCAACCGGCGCGCAGGCGGGCTCCGCGGGCGGGACGCGCAGCGCAAGCGCCGCCGCACGGATGACTCCGTCGACAGTGCGGCGGGCCGCCAGCACCGGCAGCGGGGAGCTGCACTTCCGTACGCCCCGGGGAAGCGACGAGCTCGCCGGCGAGCTCTCGAGCCTCCTCTCGGCAAAGGTCCGCTCCGGAAGCTGGGGCGTGATGGTGGTCTCGCTCACCCGCGGGGACACCCTCTTCACGCGCGATGCCAGCGCCAGTCTCCTTCCGGCATCGACCTTCAAGCTGTACACGACGGCGCTGGCGTTCGAACGACTCGGGCCGGCGTACCGCTTCTCGACTGACGTCTACCGCGAGGGTGACCTCGAGTCCGACGGCACCCTCGAGGGCGACCTCGTGCTCCGGGGAGGCGGCGACCCGTCGCTCTCACGGCGTTTCTTCAACGGCGACGCCAGCGCGCCGATGCGCGCCCTGGCAAACCAGGTCGCCGCAACGGGAATCCGCCGCGTCGCCGGTGACGTCGTGGGCGACAGCCACGCGTTCGAGTCCAAGACCGTCCCTGACGGATGGCTCCACCGCTACCTGCAGGCCAGCTATGCCGCGCGCGTCTCGGCCCTCTCGCTGAACGAGAACCTGCTCTATGTCTCCATTTCCCCGTCGCGCTCTGGCGGCGCGCCCACGGTCACGCTGCAGCCCGGGACAAGCACGCTGTCGGTGAGCAACGGCGCCCGGACGGCGAGCGGCAGCCGTGGTTCGGCGCTCACGGTCGGCCTCGCATCGGACAACTCCATCGCCGTGCGCGGATGGATCGGCTCGCACTCCGAGCCCAAGGTCTACGTCGTCGTTGTCGAGGACCCGGCACGATTCACCACCGGTGCCTTCGCGCGCGCACTGGCCGACGCCGGCGTGAGGGTCGATGGACACGTGCGACTCGGCGAGACTTCCGAGGACGCGGTCAAGGTGGCCTCGCTGGAGTCGCCGCCGCTCTCGGAAATCGTCGACATCATGAACCGCGAGAGCGTCAACCATTTCGCCGAGCTGATCTTCCGCACTGTCGCGCGCCAGGGCGACGCGGCGGGTGTGGGGTCGGCTGCCATGGGAAACGCCCTGCTCCACGACTTCCTGCTCCTGCGGGTCGGTGCCAGGCCCGGCGACGTCTTTGCCGCCGACGGAAGCGGATTGTCCACGCTGGACCGAACCACCGCGCGCTCGCTGGTGCAGCTGCTTTCGTACGCGCACCGGGCGCCCTGGTCGCGGCAGTTCCACGAGTCGCTGCCGGTGGCGGGACGCCAGGAGACGCTCCGGCTGCGGATGCGCGCCACGCCCGCCCAGGACAACCTGCACGCCAAGACGGGCACCACCAACGATGTGATCGCGCTCAGCGGCTACGTCTCCGCGCGCGATGGCGAGATCCTCGCGTTCGCGTTCCTCTACAACGGCACGGATCGCTGGAACGCCCGTGAGACGATCGACGCCATGGGTGCCACGCTCGCCAGCTTCGATCGCGAGTAGCCGGCGAACCGCCGTGGCTGCCGCTTCGCGACGTGCCGCTTCGCGACGTGTCGCTTCGCTACGTGCCCGGCCGGATCGTCCCGAGCAGTGCCACGTCGGGGTCGAATTCCACCCGGACGGGGGCACCGTCGATCACCACCGGGACCGGGATCGTGCCGGCGCGAGTTGCCGGAACCGCGGCCCTCACGCGATGGGCACGACCGGCGATGTCGTAGACGTCCATCTCCAGCGACAACTGGTACGG
The DNA here is from genome assembly GCA_963761075.1 of uncultured Gemmatimonadaceae bacterium. Taxonomy (GTDB): domain Bacteria; phylum Gemmatimonadota; class Gemmatimonadetes; order Gemmatimonadales; family Gemmatimonadaceae; genus CAVXFN01. Next base: position 1,231,426 of record CAVXFN010000004.1, on the reverse strand, counting down.
CGGGAAGCGCGTTCCCTGTGACACGGTGACAAGCAGCACCCGGCGCGACGCGTCCCAGCGCCAGGTCGTCGTCAGCTCGGCGAAGCCTGGCCGGCGCATCCATTGCGCAAAGAACCAGTCCAGCGACGTGCCTGCGGCCGACTCCATCTCCCGCTGGAAATCGGCGGTGACCGCGTTCCCGTGGCGGTACGTGAGGTAGTAGCTGCGGATCCCGCGGAAGAACGCCGAGTCGCCCATCTCGCGCCGCAGCATGTGCAGGACGAAGCCTGCCTTCTGGTATACGTTGGAGTTGAGCAGTCGCGTCAGGTCCGGCACCGAATCGCGCACCACCGGCTCGGCGATCGTCACCGGGGCCGAGAGCACCGTCTGTCGCATGCGGTGCAGCGCCGCGTGGAACGCACTGTCGCCATGCGCATGCTCCGTCCAGAGCGCGGCGAAATACGTGGCGAAGCCCTCGGAGAGCCAGACGTGCGGCCATTCGCGCGTGGTGACGGCGTCGCCGAACCACTGGTGTGCAGTCTCGTGCGCGATGAGGTCCTCGGTGATGCGCCCCCGACGAAATGCGGCATCCGAGTAGAAGATGTCGCTGGCGTTCTCCATGCCGCCGTAGCGTGTGGCACTCTCCACATGGGCCAGTTTCTCGTACGGAAAGGGCGCCACCAGTCGCGAGAAGTAGTCGACGATGGGCACCGCCTGCGCGAACGCACCGGGCATCGAGGGGCGTACCTCCGGTGCCACCCACACCGACTGGGCGACGCACCCCGCCACCTCGGCGTCCCCGCACGCGGATCGCCCCAGCTCGAGCACCGCGAACGGCGCCACCCCGATCACCATCACCGCCGTGTACACGGGCCGTGCCTCGCGCCAGCGCGTCACGGTTATCCTCCCCGTCGCGTCTGGTGACTCCTCCAGGAGGGAGCCGTTCGCGATGGTGCGCAGCGCCGACGGATGCCGGACCGTCCAGTCGACCGTCGCCTTGTCCGACGGATGATCGACAGTCGCCAGCCAGTTCCGCGCGCGATCGGGGTAGTTGTCGCCGAACGCCGTCCATCGCCCCATCGAGTCGCGGCGCACGATGAGGCCGTCCCTCGGTCTCCCATCGTATCGCAGCTCGACATCGACGGTGTCGTTCGTCCCTGCGGGGAGCGGGATGCGCACGGTCGCGTCATCCCGGCCGAACGCCGCGGGCGAGCGCCCCACGGAGACCGAGCGAACCCGCATCGGAGCCAGCAGGTCGAGCACCAGCGTGTCCACCGGCGCCGTCCGGTGCACGCGCACGCTCTCCACCATCGCCATGCTGTCCAGCGCTCCGCTGGTGCCGAACGAGATGTCGAAGCCGTAGTGCACGATGTCGATGCCCGGCCGGTACGGCGCGGCGGCAATTGGGCCGTTGGGGCGCGGCGGTGCCGCGACCGGGGACCGCGCGGACGGGGCCATCGCCGCCGCCGGAACGAGGAGCGTGAGCCCGAGCAGGTGAGCAAACCTCCGCACCGGCGTCAGCGTCTGCCGGTCGTCCTGCGGCGCTTCCTGTGTCGCCGGCGACCGCAGCATCAGCCCGTCGCCGGCACGTGGCGATGTCACCGCCAGACGCGGTAGATCCGGCCCGCCGCGTCGTCGGACACCAGCACCGAGCCGTCCCCGGCCACCAGCACGTCGACCGGTCGCCCCCATCGTCGTCCACTCGCCTCTTGCCATCCGACGATGAAGTCCTCGTACCCGACCGGCTTGCCGTCCCGGATACGGATGCGCACGACCTTGGCGCCCGTGGGCACGTCACGGTTCCACGAGCCATGGAAAGCGACAACCGCGTCACCGCGGTATTCGGCGGGGAAGCGCGTCGCCTTGTCGAGGAAGGTGATGCCCAGCGGCGCCGAGTGTGCCTGCATCTTGAGCGCGGGCGGCACCGTCGAGGTGCAACGCGCACGGTCGTTGAATTCGGGGTTGGGCACCCGGTCGCCGTAGCAGTACGGCCATCCGTAGTTGGCGCCGTCGCGCAGGATGTTGATCTCTTCGGGCGGGAGGTTCTCGTGGTCCGGTTCGAGGTTGTCGCGCTCGTTCTGCGTGACCCAGATCTCGTGCGTTGCCGGGTTTACTGCCACGCCGGCGGCATTGCGCAGCCCGCTCGCGAAGACCCGGCCGTTCTTCCCATCGGCATCGTAGCGCATCACCGTGGCACGGTCGGGGTTCTTCTCGACGCAGATGTTGCAGGTAGAGCCGATCGAGACGTACATCCCGCCGTCGGGCCCGAAGACGACGGTTCGTGACCAGTGGTTGCCGCCTGCCGAGTAGCTGTTGAGCCGTTCCGGCGTCCCGATCGCCTGCCCGTTGGCGTCCAGCTTCACGCGCACCACACCGTCTCCCATCGCGACGTACAACCAGCCGTCGTGGAACGCGAGACCGTGCGGTCGATTGAGTCCGCCCACCGCGAGGGTCTGGGAATCGCCGACGCCGTCGCCGTTGGTGTCGACGATGCGCATGACTTGTCCCCGTGCCGGCTGGCTCGCGTAGATGGCGCCATCAGGGCCAAGGGCCATGAAGCGCACGCCGGTGACCGCGGCGAACTCCTCGACGTGAAAACCCTGGGGGACGTGCAGTCGGCCGCCGTACGCTGCCTGGGGAAGTTCGACCGGCGTCGGCCCAAAGTTGGCCTGCGCCCCGGCCGCGGCCGTGAGCACGAACAGCGCCAGCGTTGCCGCCATGATCCGCATGAGCAAGGTCTCCGGTGAGTTCGTTGTGTCAGGGCTCCGCCCAGCTCGCGCGCAGCCGCCCACGTCCGTCGGTTGCCGCGTTGCCCGCCACCACTCCCCGGCCAGGGAGTACCTCAGGCGCGTACGCGGTTCCGCCCCTCGGCCTTGGCGCGATACAGCGCCTGATCCGCGGCGGCGAAGAGGTCGTCGACCGCTTCGACCGCGAACCCCGGAAACGACGCCACGCCGATGCTCACGGTCAGCCGCAGCGGTGTCCCCCGCGTCAAGGCGAACGCATGCGTCTCGATCAGCTCGCGCAACCGCTCGGCGAACGCCGCGGCGCCCGCCGGCGTCGTTTCCGGAAGGACCACGACGAACTCCTCGCCGCCGTACCGCGCCACGATGTCCACGGCGCGCACTCCGCGCTCCAACAGCCCCGCCGCCTCGACGAGCACGCTGTCACCGGTAAGGTGCCCGAACGTGTCGTTGATGAGCTTGAAGTGGTCCAGGTCGATCAGCAGGATCGAGACCACCGTATCATAGCGCCGGACACGGCCCATTTCCGCCGACAGTCGCTCATTCAGCGCCCGCCGGTTCAGCAGCTTCGTGAGCGGGTCGGTCTGCGCCAGCAGCTCGAGCCGGCGGTTGTCCTCCATCGTCGATGCGATGAGGTTGGCCCGCTGCACCGCCGTGACCGCCGCGCGAATCACCGTACTGGCAAAGTCCACGTCCTCGGAAGTCAGGGGCGGCTCGTCGACGCTGCGCCGCAGGAAGAAGACGCCGGCCTCGTCGGGGGCCAGCGCGAACGGAATCGCGATCACCGAGCGGGTCGTCACCCGCGTCCCCGACCGTGACCACACGTGCCGCACCGAGTCGTAGAGCGGACTGGTGCGGACGTCCTCCACAAGCACCGGACGCGCCGTCTCGAGGGCCGTGCGCAGCTCGGGATAGAGCTCCATCTTGAGCGTGAAGTCGTTCGCCAGCCGGCTCTCGTAGGCCGTCGCCACGACGCGCGGAGGATCGCCCTCGCGCGCGAGGATCACGCTGCAGTGCGTGAGCCCCAGCGCGCGCGCCACCCGGCGAGCCAGCAGGTGGTAGATCTCGTCCGCCGACAGCTCATCGGTCACGTCGTGGAGGATGTCGACGAGGTGGCGCCGGTGCTCGGCCTCCTCCCGAACCCGCGTCAGCGCCTCGCGCGTCTCCCGCAGGGATTCGTTCGCCGAGCGGAGTATCGCGCGCATGCGCAGTTGCGCCTGGATGCGCGCCAGGAGCTCCCGGACCCGGAACGGCTTCCGCACGTAGTCGGCGGCGCCGATCCCCAGGGTCCGCACCGCAGCCTCCTCCGGCGGGAGCGCGGAAATCATCACCACCGGCACATCGCGCCAGCGGTCGTCCGCCTTGATCCGTTCGAGGATGTCGTTGCCGTCGGCGTCGGGGAACATCACGTCCAGCAGGACGATGTCCGGGGCGTGCTGCTCCATGAGTGGGAGCACCTCGACGGACTCCCGCGTCGAGGCGACGTCGTACCCCTGCTCCTTGAGCACCCACGTCATGGTGCGGACGAGGGCGGGATCGTCGTCCGCGATGAGGATCCGCGCTTTACGCATGCAGGAGCTGGACGAGCCCGGGCCAGTCCACGTTGCCTCCGCTCAGCACTGCAACCGTCTTCCCCAGGGGGGCCACGGCGCCGGAGAGCAGCGCGGCCACGGTGATCGCGCCGCTCGGTTCCGCCACCAGCTTCGCGCGCTCGAGAAGGTGGCGCATCGCGACCACCATCGCGGCGTCATCCACCGTCACCACGTCGTCGAGAAACGCCTGGTGGTGCGCGAACGGAATCGTGCCGATCTGGATCGACAGCAGTCCGTCGGCAATGCTGTCGGTCTGCGTCAGCCGCACCGGCCCGCCCGCCTGACGAGCCCGGGTGAGCTTCGGCGCGCCCGCCGGCTCGACCCCGACCACGCGCGCCCCCGGCAGGAGACGCTTGACCGCGGTCGCCACACCCGCGCTGAGTCCGCCGCCGCCGACAGGAACGAGCACCGTCCCGACGTCGGGAAGATCCTCCACGATCTCGAGTCCCGTCGTCCCCTGCCCTGCAATGATCGTCGGATCGTCGAACGGCGGCACCATCGTGAGTCCCTTCCGACGCCACCAGCTCGAGCGCACGGTCCATGCGGTCCTTCGTCGTCGTCCCGGCCAGCTCCACCCGCGCCCCGAGATGTTCCGCACCCGATCGCTTTGCCGCGGTGACCGTCGTCGGCATCACCACCACCGCCTTGACCCCGAACAACCTCGCAGCGAGCGCCACGGCCTGCGCATGGTTCCCCGAACTCGGCGCCACGACGCCGCGCTGGCGTGAGGCCTCCGGAAGGCTGGCGAGGTAGGTGTAGGCGCCGCGGAACTTGAACGCGCCGCCGCGCTGGAGCATCTCCGGTTTCAGCAGGACCTCGGCGCCGAGCGACTCGGAGAGCGAGTACGAGCGAAGGAGCGGCGTCCGGACTGCGACACCGCGAAGGCCATCCGCCGCGCGACGGATCGCATCAATCGAGACGAGTTCAGCCGTTCCAGCCGCGACGGTCATCGGTGTGAAATCGATCGGGGTTTTGGCAGGTCGCGCTGTCGCATTGGCATCTCGAACTTGGGTGGGACCGGAACCGATGCCACGACGACTCGACGCGGGCGCCCGCCCGGGCAACCGAAACTCCGCAATCTACGCGCCGAACGAACCTCGGCGAGACGTCGTGCTCGGCGCGCGGGAATGCCCACCGTCGGATCGGCGAGGGATCCGGTTCCCGGCTACACGCATGACTGTAAGTCTCAGCAGGTATTCGTGTTATGTCGCACAGGCCGGCGAACTGCGATGCGTCGCACATTGCAAGACTCCGGCTAGAGCAAGCCGCCACTGGTTCCGGCTCTGCGACGGGTCCAATATTGCGCCATGAAGGTGTTGACTCGTTCCCGCACTTCATGACCGCCCTGTACTGGTTCGCCCTGGTGGTTGGCGTCGGACTGTACGTTGTGTCACTCTCGGCGGACCTCCTTGGCCACGGGGACGTGGACGCCAGCGCCGACGCCGACCTCGGGCACGCTGAGATCGAGGGCGCGGGCGACGGATTCCGGATCCTGTCGCTCCGCAACGCCACCTATGCGCTCTTCGCGTTCGGAGTCTCCGGGGTCGCCCTCTCGTGGATCTGGGCCGGGGGGCGTCCGCTCGCTACCGCGATCGTCGCCACCATGCTGGGACTTGGCGGCGGGACCCTCAGCGCGTTCACGTTTCGCTGGCTTCGTCGCTCGGACTCCGGCGAGCTTCCCAGCGACACCAGCCTGTTCGGCATGACCGGCCGGGTGGTCATCCCACTGACGCGCGATGGCACCGGCAAGATCCTCGTCAGGCGCGGGAGCCGCGAACTGGAACTCCTCGCGCGCCCCTTCGATCCGCGCCTCGGGCAGCCGGAAGCGTGGATCGAGGTCATGGTGATCGACATGCAGGATGGAGTCGCCCTCGTCTCGCCGAACGACCCGGCGCTCGGAGCCGCCCGGCCCCAGCGACTCGCCCCAACTTCGGAGAACTGAGATGCTGCAGAATCTGCTGTCGCAAGTGGCCGTGGTGGCTGGGGCCGTGGTCGTCGCCCTCGTTCTCCTGGCGATCATCACCGTCAAGAACCTCATCGTCCTCGTGCCCCCGAACATGGCCGCGGTCATCACCGGCCGGAAACGCATCGCCGAGGAAGGCGCCGTGGTCGGCTACCGCACGGTCATGGGCGGGCGGACGATGCGCGTGCCGGTCCTCGAACAGGTCCAGTGGCTGGCCCTGTCGACCGTCCCCCTGGAGCTCGCCGTCGAGGATGCGTTCTCGAAGGGAAACATCCCGCTCACCGTGAAGGCGATCGCGAACGTGAAGATCGCATCGACGCCGGAGGCGGTGTTCAACAACGCGGTCGAGCGGTTGCTGGGAAAGAACACGGCGCAGATCGAGGCACTCGCGCGCGAGACGCTGACCGGAAACCTCCGCGGCGTGCTCGCGAAGCTCACGCCCGAGGAGGTGAACGAGGACCGGCTGGGCTTCGCCAAGCACCTCTCGGACGAAGCCGACCACGACCTGAAGAAACTGGGCCTCCAGCTCGACGTGCTGAAGATCCAGCACGTCGCCGATCGTGTCGGGTATCTCGCCTCCATCGGGGAGAAGCGCACCGCGGAGGCCCTGCGCGACGCGGAGATCGCCAAGGCGACCGCGAGCGCCGAGACGAGGCAGGCGCAGGCGGAAGCCAAGAAGCTGGCGGATGTGGCCACGGCTGAGAACGAGGCCGAGATCAAGCAGCGCCAGGCAGCGGCGCGCCGCCTGGCGGAGATCGCCGAGGCCGAGGCCGAGGCGGCGATCAAGCAGCAGCAGGCGTCGGCGCGCCAGCTCTCGGAAATCGCGGCAGCGCAGGCCGACGCCGAGATCCACCAGCGCCAGGCCGAGTCGCGCAAGCTCTCCGATGTCGCCGCCGCCCAGGCCGACGTGGCGATCGCCGAGGCCCGCAACCAGCTTCGTGTCCGGCAGGCGGAACTCGGCCGTGAGGCGGAGACAACCGAGCGAGTGTCGAAGGTCTCGGCGCTCAAGGCCGAGATCGAGGCCAAGACCGAGATGGAGTCACGGCGCGTCGACATGGAGCGGACGCGCCTCCAGGCCGATGTCGTGCAGCCGGCCGAGGCCAATCGCATCGCGGCCGAAGCCGAGGCCAAGGCGGTGGCCGCGCCCATCCTCGAGCAGGGCAAGGCGCAGGCGGAGGTGTTGCGGATGCTCTACGCCGAGATCCAGAAGGCCGGCGATACCGGGCTGCAGGTCTTCCTCGCCGAGAAGCTCCCGGCGATGCTCGGCGTCACCGTGGAGGCGATGAAGGGCGTGGAAATCCAGCGCCTCACGGTGGTCGACAGTGGCGGCGGCCATGGCGTGGCCAATGCCGCGACGCAGAAGGTCAACGCCTCCATCGCCGCGCTCGAGCAGGTCGCCGGCGCGATGGGCCTGGACCTCGAGCGGTTCGTCAAGCGGATCGCGGCGGGCGGCGCCACGGAGACGGACGGCAAGACCGCCACCCGGACGCCGTAGGCCCGGCCGGCGACGCGCCCCGCACGGGCCGCGTCGCCGGGAGCCGGAGGCGTTGGCGGCGCTGCAGGCGCCGCCCGGCGCCCTCACTCCCGGTCTTCCAGCGCCAGTTCCGGCTGGTCCGGGGTGTCGTCGCTTCCGTCGCCGCCGTCGGCGGTGTCCTTGTCGTCGTCAGGCACCACTCGCGCCACGGCGGTGACCATGTCCGGCTCCTCGACGTTCACGAGCCGCACCCCCTGCGTGTTCCGGCCGGCCACCCGCACCTGCGACACCGGCGACCGGATGATCATGCCAGCCTTGGTGATGATCATGATCTCGTCTTCCGGCAGCACCTCCATCAGCGCCACGACGTCGCCGGTGCGATCGGTGCGGTTCACGGTCAGGATGCCCTTGCCGCCGCGCTTCTGCACCCGGTACTCGTCGATGTGCGTGCACTTCCCGAGTCCCTTCTCGGTGACGCAGAGCAGGGTGGCCTCGCGCTTGATCACCACCATGCCGACCACCTGGTCGCCCTTGCCCAGCGCGATGCCCTTCACGCCGGTGGTGTCGCGACCCATCTCGCGGACGTCGCTCTCATGGAACCGGATGCTGAGCCCGTGGCGCGCGGCGATGACCACGTCGTTGTTGCCCGACGTCACCGCCACCTCGATCAGCTCGTCGTCGTCGTCGATCTTGATCGCCTTGATGCCGGTCGACCGGACGTTCGAGTACTCGGACAGCCGCGTCTTCTTGACGGTCCCCTTCTTCGTGCAGAAGAGCAGGAACTCGTCGTCCTTGAACCCGCGGACGAAGACCATCGCCTGGATCTTCGTGTCCGGCGACACGTTGATCAGGTTGACGATCGGCTTGCCCTTCGTTGCCCGGCCGGCCTGGGGAATCTCGTAGACCTTGAGCCAGTAGCATCGCCCGTCATTGGTGAAGACGAGGATGTAGTCGTGCGTCGAGCCGACGTACAGGCGCTCGATGAAGTCCTCGTCGCGCAGCTCGGCACCGGTGAGTCCCTTGCCGCCCCGTCGCTGCCGGCGATACGTGGTGATCGATGTGCGCTTGATGTACCCCGAGTGCGACACGGTCACCACCATGTCCTCCTCGGCAATGAGGTCCTCGATCGTGAACTCGCCGTCGTCGCTCGTGATCTCGGTGCGGCGCTCGTCACCGTACTTGTCGACGATGCGCTGCAGCTCGTCCTTCATCAGGGCCATGCGGCGGGGACGCGAGTCGAGCAGCGCGCGGAGCTGCTTGATCGTGGCCCGGAGCTCCTGCAGCTCCTCCTCGAGCTTGCCCACCTCGAGCGCCGTGAGGCGCGCGAGCCGCATGTTGAGGATCGCCTCGGCCTGGCGCTCGGTGAGCTTGAAGCGCCGCTGCAGCTGCGTGCTTGCCGTCGGGACGTCGGGGGCCCCCCGGATGATCTTGATCACCTCGTCGATGTTGTCGACGGCAATCTTCAATCCCTCGAGGATGTGCTCGCGGTCGAGCGCCTTGTCGAGGTCGAACTGCGTGCGCCGCACGATTACCTCGTGCCGGTGCACGATGTAGTGCTCCAGCACCTCCTTGATCCCCATCACCTTCGGCACCAGCTGCCGCGTGTTGGAATCGGGCACCAGGGCCAGCATGATCACGCCGAACGTCGACTGCATCGCCGTGTGCTTGTACAGCTGGTTCAGCACCACCCGCGGGATCGCGTCTCGCTTGAGCTCGATGACGATGCGCGTCTGGTCACTCGATTCGTGACGCAGGTCGCTGATGCCCTCGAGCTTCTTCTCCTTTACGAGGTCGGCGATGCGGCGCACCAGGTCGTCGCGGTTCGCCTGGTACGGCACCTCCGTCACCACGATCTGCGACCGCCCCGACGACTCCTTCTCCTCGATCACGGCACGTGCCCGCATCACGATCCGGCCGCGCCCGGTCTCCATGTAGTCGTGGATGCCGTTGCGTCCGTAGATGAACGCACCCGTCGGGAAGTCCGGGCCCTTGATGATCTTGCGGAGGTCAGCCGTCGTCAGCGCGGGGTTGTCGACCAGCGCAATGATCGCGGACGTCACCTCCCGCAGGTTGTGCGGCGGGATGTTCGTCGCCATGCCGACCGCGATGCCCGACGAGCCGTTCACCAGGAGATTCGGGAACGCCGCCGGCAGGACCCGCGGCTCCGTGAGCCGGTCGTCGAAGTTGGCGGCGACGTCGACGGTCTCCTTGTCGATGTCGGCCAGCATCTCGATCGCGATCGGCGTGAGCCGCGCCTCGGTATACCGGTACGCAGCCGCCGAGTCGCCGTCCGGCGTCCCGAAATTGCCCTGCCCGTCGATGAGCGGATAGCGCAACGAGAAGTCCTGGACCATCCGCACCAGCGCATCGTACACCGCGCTGTCGCCATGCGGGTGGTACTTGCCGAGCACGTCACCGACGACCGTGGCGGACTTCTTGTGGGGACGCCCCGGGACCAGCCCCAGCTCGTTCATCGCGTAGAGGATCCGCCGGTGCACCGGCTTGAGGCCGTCGCGCACGTCCGGCAGGGCGCGCGCCACGATCACGCTCATCGAATAGTTGATGAACGACTCCTTGATCTCCTCGTCGATGAGCCGCGGAAGGATCCGCTCGCGCTGGTTTGGGGCGGTCATTGAGGCCTTTCGGTGAGTTGTAGTAGGCGCCGGAACGGCAACCTCGAAAACTACCCGGCCGAAGGGGGAAAATCAATGCATCCTCGTGCTCCTAAGTTGTTGATCAGCTACCTCTTATGTCGCCACTCCGTCGCCTCGCGAACAACGCCAGACACGGTCGGCCCGAGCGCGGCGTTTCGGCTTCTGTTCGCCCGGTTGATCCACCGCTCCCGAACGCGCCCCGGGATACGGCCGGGGCCCCCCCGCGTAGCTGATCGGCACGGGCAGCCTGGGGAGCCGCGTTCTGTGGCGTTAGGCGCCGGCGTCCGCCTGACCCGGCTCGCGCCAGTCCGGCCCGCCAGGCCTCACCTGGTCAGCACCGATCACCGGACCGCCCCGATATCCACGCCGGACGGCTTGTCCCACCGGTATCCTCTGCGCATGTCATCGAGAACCCCATCGAATCGACACCATCTGGCCGCCGCTGTCGTTTTCGCCACCCTCCTCGGCAGCGCGTCCTGCCTGCATCTCGGCGTCGACGATCCGTACCCGCAGGCCGCGGACGGCGATGTGCGGGTCCTCTTTGTCGGTAACAGCCTCACGTACGACAACGACATCCCGGGAACGGTGGCCGACCTGGCCGCCAGCGCGGGGGAGGCCCGTTGCTACTGTGTCGCGGTCGCCTTTCCCGACTACTCGCTCGGCGATCACCTCGGGCAGGGCGAGGCGGCGGCCGTGCTCGGCCAACAGGCGTTCGACTACGTGGTGTTGCAGCAGGGCCCTTCCGCTCTCCCCGAGAGCCGCAGTGACCTGATCGCGAGCACGGAGCTCTTCGCACCGCTGATCGGTGCGGCTGGTGCGCGCGCCATCCTCTACTCGGTGTGGCCGCAGGCCAATCGCCAGTTCGACTTCCTCGCAGGGCGCGATTCCTATCGCGCAGCGGCCGAGGCCGTGAACGGCATGCTGGCCCCGGCAGGCATGGCCTGGCTTGAGGCGTGGGACCGGGACTTCGCCCTTCCCCTGTACGCCGGCGATGGCCTGCACGCAAACACCCTTGGCAGCTATCTCGCGGCGCTCGTTCTGTTCCAGCGCATCTACAACCGTTCGCCGGTCGGCGTCCAGTCGCGCGCGATGGTCGGTGGCGTCGTCATGCCCTGGGACGATGCCCTCGTCCGGCTCCTTCAGGAGTCCGCGGCGGCCGCCAACGCCGTCGACGGCATGCCGTAGGGCTCCCGCAACCGGCGTCGGCGGCTCTTTCGCGACGCCGCGAACAGCGTACCTTCGAGCAGTCCCTGCGGGAGGTCGCATGCCAACGTCACGCCGTTCGTTCCTGAGGGTCCTTGGTGCAGGGAGCGCCGGTGCGTTCCTGCCCTTCGTCACCGCGCGCGGCCTCGAAGCGTTCAGCGGAAGCGGCGTCGCATTGCCCTCGGGACGTCGCCTGGAGGGGACGGCAGCTGGAGCATCCCTCATCCGGCTCGACAGCAACGAGAACCCCAACGGCCCCTCACCGGTGGCGCTCGATGCGCTGCACGACATGCTCGGCGAGGCGAACCGGTACCCGAGAAACCCGGAGAGCGACCTGCGCGCAGCGGTTGCGCGCCTGCACGGGGTCACGACGGCCGAGATCACGCTGGGCTGCGGGTCGGGCGAGGTCCTCCGGATGGCCACCGAGGCGTTCACGTCGGGCACGCGTGCCCTCGTCACCGCTTCCCCGACGTTCGAGAATCCGGCGAAGATCGCGCGCCGCCTGGGTTCGCCCGTGCGCGAGGTCCACGTCGACGCGAAACTGCGCCTCGACCTCGACGCGATGGTGCGCGAGTCCGGCGATGCCGGGCTCGTCTTCTTCTGCAATCCCAACAACCCGACCGGGACCGTGCACGGCGTTGCTGACGCGCGTCGCTTCATTGGCGACGTCCTGGCGCGCTCCCCGGGCACCACCGTGCTTGTGGACGAGGCGTACTTCGAGTACGTCGACGATCCCGGGTACGACACGCTCATCCCGATGGCGATCGGGAATCCGCGGGTCATCGTCACCCGCACCTTCTCGAAGGTGTTCGGGCTGGCTGGACTCCGGGTTGGTTACGCCGTGGCCCACGCCGACACGATCGCGCGGCTCGAGGCGTTCCGGCTGGCGTCGAGCGTGAACGTCCTCGGCGCGGCCGCAGCCGCCGCATCGCTCGGCCTCCGGGATCACATCGCCGGCCAGCAGGCGCTGAACCGCGCGGCACGCTCGTTCACCGTCGAGACCTTCAACAAGCTCGGCTTCCCGTGCCAGCCGTCGCAGACGAACTTCGTCATGGTCGACATCGGCCGCGACGTGAAGGCGTTCCAGTCCACCTGCCTGGATCGTGGCGTCGCGGTTGGGCGACCGTTCCCACCGCTCGACACCTACCTGCGCGTTTCCATCGGCACGATGGACGAGATGAAGCGGGCGATGACGATCATCGGCGGGGCGTTGCGCGAGACTCGCGCCGGAGCAGGACGCTGACCTCCCGCCGCATGGGCTCCAGCGGTGGGAGCTGACGTCCGGGAGCCGGCCCTCGGCGCCGGCGCGATGGCAACGAGTGACCCGGTCGTTCCCCACCTGATCGACGGGACGACGATCGCGGCGCCGGGCGCGCGCAGCGGGGCCGTCTTCAATCCCTCGTCAGGCGCGCGCGCATCCCGGGTGCCCTTCGCCAGCGACGCGGTTGTCGCCCGGGCCATCGACAGCGCGGCGGAGGGATTCGCCATGTGGTCGTCGTGGTCCCCGTTGCGGCGGGCGCGCGTCTTCTACCGCTTCCGCGAGCTGCTCGAGTCGCACGCCGACGAGCTCGCCCGGATCATCGCCGCCGAGCACGGCAAGGTGCTGTCGGACGCCCGCGGTGAGGTCCAGCGTGGGACGGAAGTGGTGGAGTTCGCGTGTGGGATCCCGCACCTGATGAAGGGCGAGTTCTCGCCGGGCGTCTCGCAGGGCGTGGACATGCATTCCGTTCGCGAGCCGCTTGGCGTCGTGGCCGGCATCACGCCGTTCAACTTCCCGGCGATGGTGCCGCTCTGGATGCTGGCACCGGCGATCGCCTGCGGGAATGCGTTCGTGTTGAAACCGTCCGAGAAGGACCCCAGCTGCCCGACGCGCCTGGCCGAGCTCCTGCTCGAGGCCGGCGCGCCCCCCGGTGTCCTCAACGTCGTGCACGGGGACCGCGAGGCCGTGGAGGCCCTGCTCGCCGATCCACGCGTGCAGGCGGTCAGTTTCGTGGGTTCCACCGCGGTGGCGCGCCACGTCTACGCCACGGCTGCCGCCGCCGGGAAACGGGTCCAGGCAATGGGCGGCGCAAAGAACCACTTGGTGGTCATGCCTGACGCGGACATCGATCAGGCCGTCGACGGCCTGATGGGAGCGGCGTTCGGCTCAGCCGGCGAGCGCTGCATGGCCGTCTCGGTGGCCGTGCCGGTGGGCGATGAGACCGCCGACGCACTGCGCAAGCGGCTCGCCGCGCGCATTGCAGAACTTCGCGTCGGGCCGTCAACCGATCCGCGAAGCGAGATGGGCCCGCTCGTCACCGCCGAGCACCGGGCGCGTGTCGCGCGCTACCTGGATATTGGCGTCGCCGAGGGCGCCGAGCTCGTTGTCGACGGCCGAGCGGCGTCCGGCCTGCCCGCGGGCGACGGGTTCTTCCTTGGGGGTTCGCTGTTCGACAACGTCCGTCGCGGCATGCGCGTCCATGCGGAGGAGATCTTCGGTCCCGTGCTCTGCATCGTGCGGGCGCGAGACTTCGAGGACGCCCTCGACCTGGTCAGCTCGCACGAATTCGGCAATGGGGCGTCGATCTTCACGCGCGACGGCGCGACCGGGCGCGCGTTCGCCTCGCGGGTCCAGGCTGGCATGGTCGGCATCAACATCCCCATTCCCGTGCCGCTGGCCTTCTACTCCTTCGGCGGATGGAAGCAGTCTGCCTTCGGGGACCAGAACCAGCATGGCATGGACGGCGTGCGTTTCTTCACGAAACTCAAGACCGTGACGACACGGTGGCCCGCCGGCCCCCGCGGCGGCGCGGACTACTCGATGCCGACGCACGCCTAGACCGTCGCGGCGCGCACGCACTTCCGCGACGCTGCGGCGCTCGGGTCAGTCGCGTCAGGCCGGCTGCGTCACGCCAGTCGCCGGAGGGCGGCGCCCAGCCGGTCGACGATCTCGTCGATCTGCGCTCGCTCGATGATCAGCGGCGGCGACAGCGCAATGATGTCGGCCGTCACCCGGATCAACAGTCCGTTCCGGAAGCAATCGATGAGGCACTCGAGGGCCCGCGCACCGGTCGCCCCCGGCCGCGATTCCAGCTCGATTCCCGCCACCAGGCCCAGGTTGCGCACGTCCACCACGTGCGGCTGGCCGCGAAGCGAGTGCACCGCGTCCTCCCAGTACGACGCCAACCCCGCGGCCCGCTCGAACAGACCTTCGTCGCGATACAGGGCCAGCGTCGCGAGTCCGGCCGCCGAGGCCAGCGGGTGCCCGGAGTAGGTGTAGCCGTGGAAGAACTCGATACCCGACTCCACGGCGTTCACCACCGACTCGTAGATCTCGTGCCGCACCAGCACCGCCCCCATCGGGACGGCGCCATTGGTGATCCCCTTGGCCACGGTCATGAGGTCGGGAGTGACGCCGAAATGTGTCGCGCCGAACGCGGCGCCGAGGCGGCCGAACCCGGTGATGACCTCGTCGAAAATCAGCAGGATACCGTGCCGGTCGCAGATCGCGCGAAGCCGCTCCAGGTAGCCGCGCGGGGGGACCAGCACGCCTGTCGAGCCGGCGACGGGCTCGACGATCACCGCGGCAATCGTGTCGGCGCCGTGCTGCCTGACGACTTCGTCCAGGGCATCGGCCAGGTGCGCCCCTTCGGCCGGCTGGCCGCGTGAGAAGAAGTTTGCCGGGATGCCGTGCGTGTGCGGCAGGTGATCGACGTGCGGGAGCAGTTGGCCCGCGAAGGCCGCCTTGTTGATCGGGATGCCGCCCACCGAGATTCCGCCGAATCCGACGCCGTGGTAGCCGCGCATGCGTCCCACGAATCGCACCCGCCCGGGCTCGCCGCGGGCGTACCAGTACGCGAGGGCGATCTTGAGCGCGGAATCGACGGCCTCCGAACCGGAGTTCGTGAAGAAGGCGTGATCCAGCGGGCCCGGCGCGAGCTGCGCGAGCTCATGCGCCAACTGGAAGCTGAGCGGATGCCCGAGCTGGAAGGCCGGGGCGAAGTCGAGGGTCTTCGCCGCGCGGGCAATCGCCTCGACAATCGGAGGGCGCGCGTGACCGGCGTTGACGCACCACAGACCGGAGGCCCCATCGAGGATGCGGTGCCCGTCGTCCGCGGTGTAGTACATGCCCTCGGCCGCGACCAGGAGTCGCGGGGAGCGCTTGAACGCGCGGTTCGCCGTGAACGGCATCCACAGCGCTTCGAGGGGGACGTCGCGCCGCGGTGCGATCGAGGTCATTGGATTGGCTCCGGTGAGGTCCGCGCTACGAGGCGCGGGAGTACTCCATTGACGGGCCGCCACCCTGCGCGCCGCCGTCCGTGAACATGTCGGTCTGCGCGACCGGCGATTCCGCGGTCGTGGCCGCATCCTCGAGCGCGCTGGTCTCTTCCCGCTCGCGCCGGGCGACGCCGCGCTCGATGGCCTCGCGCTCGGCGCGATAGCGGTGGTACCACTCACGCGTGATCTGGCCGGCCAGCTCGCGGTTTCCGAGCCCGAACGCGAGGGCGAGGCCGAGGGCGACGGCACCGAAGAGGATCGCGAACGCCGTGGTGACGATGTCGGTGGCGATGCCGAGCTCCTGCAGCGCCATGAAGATCGCCAGCATCACGACGCCCCAGCGACCCACCCGGGCCAGCGTCGGCCCGCCCTGCACCGCCCCCGCGGACGCCATGATCAGGCCCCCGGTGAAGCGTCCGAGTACGATCCCCACGATCATGATCACGATCGCCGACATCAGGCTCGGCAGGTAGCCGACGAGCTCCGTGAACACCTCCGCCAGGGACTCCATGCCGAGTGTGTTGGCGGCGACGATGATCACCCCGAACATCACGATCCAGAACAACGTCTTGCCAATGACACGCGTCGGATTGAAGTGGGCGCCGGTGCGTTCCACCGCCTCCATGACTCCGCCGCGCTCGAGCAGGTCGTTGAGGTGCAGCTTTCGAAGCAGGCGCTCCCCGCCCTTCTCGACGAGCTTCGCCAGCAGGTAGCCGGCAAAGAGAATGATGAGGGCACCGAGCAGCGCCGGGATCACGTCGGCGAGTTGCAGGAAGCTCTCCTGCAGGCGCTCGAGGAAGTTCACGAGGGGCTCTCTGGGTAGGGGCGACCAGACTGGAATCTAAGCGGTCCCGCGGGACCGCATGCAGGTGGCCATGCCGGGGAACGCCCGCCTCAGTTTCGGGTGCCGCGCCGGATGTCGAACAGCACGCTCCGGTGGCACGATGGGCAGATCAGCCACTCGCGTCGTCGCGCATAGCCGAGGCCGAACGATCCGCCGCCGATCCGTCTCGGCGACATGGCGACGGCACACCGGGGACAGGCCGGGTGCTCGCCCCGCGCCGCGGCCTCACGCAACGCGTGCTCCTCCTCGGCCGTGTACTGGGCCGTGTCGCTCACGCCCGTACCGTCTCCAGCAGCGCACGCACATCGTCGGGGATCGGCATTGAACGCCGGACGGCATAGTCGTACATCACCTGCACCGTCCGCCCCTCGGCGACGAGGCGTTCGTCGCGCGCGTCGGTGATCCGGAACTTCCAGGTCCACGAGCGGGTGCGGATCTCGTCGGTCGTGATGTCGATTTGCAGCGGATCACCGATCATCGCCGAGCTGGCGTATCGCACGGTGGCCTCAGCCACGACGAACGGCGGGTCGGGGTGGCGCTTCCAGACGTCGCGCCAGAGCATGTGCTTGGCCGCCTCGAAATAGGTGAGGTAGACGGCGTTGTTGACGTGCCCCTTGGTATCGTAGTCCGGGTACCGCGTCACGAGCGGAAATCGCATGTCAGGAGATCCTCACGACGACCTTGCCGAATTGGCGCCCTGACTTCAGACGGGCGAACGCCGCCGGCGCCTCGTCGAGGGGAAAGACGGAATCGACGATCGCCGTCAGGCGCCCGTCTCGCAGCTGGTCGGTGACGGCGTCGAACTCGCGGCTCGAGCCCATCGTCGACCCGAGCAGGCTCCACTGGTTCCAGTACAGGCGCCGCACGTCCGTCTCGACCATCGGTCCGGACGTGCCGCCGCAGGTGACGAGGCGCCCGCCGCGTCCCAGCGCCCCTAACGACTGCGACCAGGTGGCGGCGCCCACGCTGTCGACCACGACGTTCACGCCGCGCTTCCCGGTCCGGGCGCGCACCTCCCGGCCAATGTCGACGCCAGCGCCGTGCCGCAGCGTGACGTCGGCGCCGAGCGCCCGCGCCCGCTCCAGCTTCTCGTCGCTCCCCGACGTCACCCATACCCGCGCCCCGCGTGCCCGACAGATGTGCAGGGCGGCCTGGGCCACGCCGCCGCCGATGCCCCAGATCAGCACCTCGTCGCCCGCCCGTACCGCCGCCCGGGTGACGCACATGCGCCACGCCGTGAGCGTGACCAGCGGATACGCGGCCGCGACCTCGACCGGCACCGCCTCCGGGATCGTTCGGACGTTCCGCGCCGGGACCACGACGTAGTCGGCGAGAGTGCCGGGCCGGTGCTCGCCGAGCAGCGCAAACCGGAGGCAGAGCGGCTCCTCGCCGGCACGACAGTACTCGCAGTCGCCGCAGCTGATCCCGGGGTTGATGACGACGGAGTCGCCGGGTCGCACGTCGCCGACGGCCTCACCCACGGCGTCGATGATCCCCGTGCCATCGGCGCCGAGGATCCACGGCGGCACCAGATGGACGCCCGGCACGCCTGCCACCGTCCAGAGATCGAGGTGGTTCAGCGCCGCGGCCCGCAGACGCACGCGCACGTCGTCCGGGGCAGCGAGCGCCGGCACGGCGAGATCATCGCGCAGCCGCAACTGCTCCAGTCCTCCATGCGCGTTGATTGTCAGCGCTCGCACCGCATCCCTCGTCGGTTATATTGTCGCTGGTCTGTGGGGCGCCCGGGACGTCATGGGCGCATCGGTCTCACCCTGGCGGACTCGTATCGCTCCGGATGATCTCGATCAAGGTGCCTCCACTCGGCGAGTCCATCGTCGAGGCCACCATCTCCCGATGGCTGAAGCGGGAGGGCGACGCGGTATCGGTGGGCGAGACCCTGGTGGAACTGGAAACGGATAAGGTAACCGTGGAGGTTCCCGCCACCAAAGCCGGTGTTCTCGTCAGGCGCCTGAAACAGGACGGGGACGTCGTCCGGGTCGATGAGCCCCTGGCAACGCTCGACGAGACGGCGGCGGTCGCGCCGGTGCATGAAACGGTGGCGCCGCCACCACCGGCGCCGAATGCGGCGGACTTCGCTCCCTGGATTCCGGGCACGCCTGCCACTCCCGAGCTGTCCCCGGCACCCCGTCCCACGCCCCCCGTGAGCGTTCCACCCGCTGCGCCGCGGCCGGTGGTCGCCATGCCCGTCACGCCGGCGCAGCCGGTTGCGCCGCTCCCACCCGTCGCCGCACCGTCCCCGGTGCCGCGCGCGGACCTGCGTTCATCGCCGGCGGCGCGCCGACTTGCCGAAGAGCTGCACATCGACCTCGGCGCCATTACCGGGACCGGTCGTGGCGGCGTCGTGAGCAAGCCCGACGTGATCGAGCAGACGGGAGCGTCGCAGGCCGCGCTCCTCGGCGGCCACGGCGCGGAAGCCGCGCCGGAGCGCGAGGAAGCCGGTGTGGCCTCACCCGTACTCCCGGCTCCACCTCCCACGGCATCGCCTCCGCCACCACCTCCACCCGCGCCACCGGCCACAGCGGCCCCGGCGTCGCCGCTGCCCGAGGTGTCGCCACGCCCGGAACCTCAGCCTCTACGCGTCCCGTCGGAGGAGGCCCCACTCCCGGCGATGGCGGGAAGCTCCGTTCGCGAGAGCCGGGAAAAGATGTCGACGCGACGGCGGCGCATTTCCGAGCACCTGCTCGAGGCACAGCACGCCACGGCGCACCTCACGACGTTCAACGAGATCGACATGTCGGCGCTCGAGGCCCTTCGCGGCCGGATCAAGGAGCGCATCGAACGGGACCATGGCGTCCGTCTCTCCTTCATGCCGTTCTTCGTCCGTGCGGCATGCCGGGCCCTGGCCGAGTTTCCCACGGTCAACGCGCGGATCGATGGCGACCATATCGTCTACCATCATTACGTGAACATGGGGGTTGCGGTCGCGTCCGAAGACGGGCTGGTGGTCCCGGCGGTCAAGGACGTCGACCGGAAGGGCCTGCTCCAGGTGGCACGCGACATCGTCGAGCTCGCACGCAAGGCGCGCGACGGGAAGCTGACGATGGATGACCTGACCGGCGGCACGTTCACGATCACCAACGGGGGCATCTTCGGCTCGCTGCTCTCGACGCCGATCATCAACTTCCCGCAGGTGGCGATCCTCGGGCTGCACAAGATCCAGGAGCGTCCGGTCGTCGTCGAGGGCCGGATCGAGGCCCGCCCCATGATGTACGTCGCGCTCTCCTATGACCACCGCCTCATCGACGGCCAGCAGGCGGTGCGCTTCCTCGTTAGGGTCAGGGAACTGCTGGAAGACCCGGCGATGATGGTCGTCGACTGAACGGCGGCCGGCGTCGTCGCTCGCCGGGGCAAAGGCACCGGCTGCCGCGCTTAACGACGCCACACACCTGCCGTCCAATGGCCGGATGATCGGTCGTCACGATCGCGTGACGCGTCAGCCGCCGCGGTAAACCATTTCGCGGGTCCGGGCATCCAATCAGTCGACGGCAACGGAATGCAACGCGCCGGCGCCGTGACACTTTTTCGACCGCATGCCGTAGGAATGGCATCGGAGCCTGAGATGACAGCCAGATACGCCTTTACACCGATCCCGCCCACGCACGGCGACGCCGAGCACCGCCCCGACGCGGTCGCTGCGCTCACCGGAAACTGGCGCGGCCGATTCATCGACGAGGACGACCGGATCGAGTCGTTCACGCTCTTGCGCGACGCGTCGGTGGACGCCGTCGTCGCCGGGCGCTTCCTCTTCTTCTCGACCCCGGCGGTGGCACCGACCGGCGTCAAGCTGCTCGAGGCCAACGACCGTGCCTTCGTGGCACTCATCGGACCGTACTTCGACCCCAGCCAGAATGCCGACGTCGTCACGGTGCTGGAGGGGGTCCGGCAGGGCCGCGCGATCGAAGGAATGTTTCACACCCGGTTGCACAACTGGCGCGAGACCATCCGGCAGGGGCGCTTCGTCGCGACCCGCGCCGAGCCGACACACCGGGCTGCATAGGGGCACCGCGTCGCAACGCGGTGGGGGAGCGGGTGTGGTCGCCTTCGGCGATCACACCCGCTAATTTTTCTGCTCTTTCCCCATCGAGCCACACGCGATGCCGAACGAATCCCTCCCCGCCGATGTCGTCGTCATCGGCGGCGGGCCCGGCGGATACGTCGCCGCCATCCGCGCCGCGCAGCTGGGGCTGCAGACCGTGTGTGTCGAGATGGACCGCACGCTCGGCGGCACCTGCGTCAACGTCGGGTGCATCCCCTCCAAGGCGCTGTTGCAGTCGTCCGAGCACTACGAGTTCACGCTGCTCCATGCCGGCGAACACGGCATCGCGGTCGACAGCGTCCGGTTGGACCTCGAGCGGATGCTGCGGCGGAAGGACGAGATCGTCGCGCAGAATACGCGCGGAGTCGAGTACCTGTTCCGGAAGCATGGGGTGACCTGGGCCCGCGGCCGCGGGACGCTCCGGTCGGGCCACGCTGTCGAGGTCGTCGCCGACGACGGGACGGTTGCCACGTATCAGGCCAGGAACGTGATCATCTCGACCGGATCGGTGCCGGTGGCGCTGCCGTTCCTTCCCTTCGACGAGGATCGCGTCGTCTCGAATGTGGGGGCGCTGCGCTTCCCCGAGGTACCGCGGCATCTCATCGTGATCGGGGGCGGCGTCATCGGCCTCGAACTCGGCTCGGTCTGGCGTCGCCTGGGAGCACGGGTGACGGTGATCGAGATGCTACCCACGATCCTGGCCGGCAGCGACGAGGAGGTGGTGCGCGAGGCGTCCCGGGTCTTCCGCCGCCAGGGCCTCGAACTCCACGCCAGCACACGTGTCAGCGGCGCCGACGTTTTTGCCGATGGCGTGATCGTGCACCTCGGCAAGGACGGCATCGCCCAGTCGCTCGAGGCCGATCGCGTGCTCGTGTCGGTCGGGCGGCGCCCGTCGCTGACAGGCATCGACGCCGCCGGCCTCGGTATCGCCCTCGGCGACCGGGGCGAGATCCGGGTCGACGACCGCATGCGCACCAGCGTTCCCAACGTCTACGCCGTCGGCGACGTGACCGGGGGCAAGCTGCTTGCCCACAAGGCCGAGGAGGAAGGGGTCGTTGCCGCCGAAGTCATCGCCGGCAAGCCGACGCGAATGGACTACCACGCCATTCCCAGCGTCGTCTACACCTGGCCCGAGATCGCGTCGGTGGGCCTGACCGAACAGGAGGTCCGCGATGCCGGTCGCCGGTACACCATCGGCCGGTTTCCCTTCTCCGCCAACGGCCGGGCCCGCACGATGGGTGAGACCGGGGGCTTCGTGAAGCTGGTCGCGGACGCCGACACCGACGAGTTGCTGGGATGCCACATCATCGGCCCCAACGCCTCCGAGCTCATCGCCGAGGTCGTGCTCGCGTTCGAGTACCGCGGAGCCTCGGAGGACCTCGGTCTCACCGTCCACGCGCACCCCACCCTCTCGGAGGCCACGCGAGAGGCGGGACTGGCCGCGCTCGGGCGCGCACTGCACATATGAGCACTCCCGCCACCGCGTCCCACCGCACCGGGTCGCCGGACGCCGGGCATTCCAGTTCCACCGTCCCCGCCCACTCGACGCGCGGCGTCGCACGAGGGGGGACGGGCTTCCACGGACACCCATGACCACAGCGACGAACCCACGTTCCGCATCGACCGGCGCCGCCGCCCCGGCGTTTGGCCGCTTCTTCCTGCCCGGGCCGACCGAGGTGCGCGCCGACGTCCTCCAGGCGATGACGCGCCAGATGATCGGGCACCGCGGCAAGGCCATCGAGGAGCTGATGGCGCGCATCGCGCCGCGCCTGCAGGCGGTCTTCCGGACGACGCAGCCGGTGTACACGTCGACGTCGTCTGCCACCGGCCTCATGGAGGCCGGTGTCCGCAATGTCGTACGCCGGCGGGCTCTCTGCCTCGTGAACGGAGCATTCAGCGCGCGCTTCTACAAGGCGGCGGTCAACTCCGGACTCGCCGCCGACAAGCTCGAAGTGGAACCCGGACACATGTTCACACCCGAGATGCTCGTCGACGCCCTGCGCCGCGACCACTACGACGTGGTCACCGTCGTCCACTCGGAGACCTCCACCGGCGTGCTCAATCCCATCCGCGACCTTACCAGCGCTGCCCACGAAGCGGGCGACATCGCGATGGTGATCGACACCGTGTCCAGCATGGGCGCGGCGCCGATCGAGGTCGATGCCTGGGGTCTCGATTACGTGCTCACAGGCTCGCAGAAGGCGCTGGCGGTGCCGCCGGGCCTGTCGTTCTGCACGGCCAATGACCGCGTCTTCGAGCGTGCCCGCGAGAGCCACCATCGCGGCCTGTACTTCGACCTCCTCGAATTCCACGATTACTGGAAGAAGAACCAGTCTCCCAATACACCGGCGGTGTCACTGCTCTACGCGCTCGATGTGCAGCTCGCGCACCTCGAGTCGGAAGGTATCGAGGCCCGGTGGGCACGCCACGACGCGATGGCGCGGCGCACCTGGCACTGGGTGGACGAGCAGCGTGAGAAGGGCCTCGAGCTCCGCATCCTCGCCCCGGAAGGCTATCGGTCGCCGGCCGTCACCTGCATCTCGGCCCCCGCCGGGAAAACGGGATCGCAGCTCGTCGCCGAAATGAAGGACAAGGGCTTCGTGATTGCCACCGGCTACGGCGCCCTCAAGGAGTCGATGATCCGGATCGGTCACATGGGTGACCACACCATGGACGAGCTCGAGGTGGTGCTGGAAGCCCTGGCTGCAGTCTACGCCGCATGAGCACCCCGTTTCGCGTGCTCGTCGCCGATGCCATTGCCCTCGATGGGCTGGCGCCGCTGCGCGACGACCCGCGCTTCGAGCTGGTGGTGAAGCCGGGCCTGATAGGCGACGAGCTCGCCGCCGCGATCGCCGAAGCCGACGCCGTGCTGGTGCGCAGCGCCACGCGCATCACACGGGAGTCGCTCGCGCGTGCCGACCACCTCCGGGCCATCGGTCGCGCCGGAGTCGGTGTCGACACAATCGATGTCGATGCCGCGACCGAACGCGGGATTCCGGTGCTCACGGCACCAGCCGGCAACACGACGTCCGCGGCCGAGCTGACGATGGCCCTCCTTCTGGCGCTGGCCCGACGGGTCCCTGCGGCCGACCGGTCGATGAAGGCGGGGGAGTGGGACCGGAAGAGCTTCAGCGGCGTGGAGCTGTATGGAAAGACGCTCGGGCTCGTCGGCGCGGGACGAATCGGCGGCGAGGTCGCGCGGCGTGCGAGAGCGTTTGGCATGCGCGTGGTGGTGTACGACCCGTTCCTCAATTCGGAGCGCGCGCGCTCTCTCGACGTCGAAACCGGGAGCCTGGATGACGTGCTGCAGCGGGCGGACGTGATCTCGGTGCACGTGCCCCTCACCGACGCCACCCGCAACCTCATCGGCGAGGCCCAGCTGGCCCGGGTGAAACCGGGTGCGCTCCTGCTCAATGTCGCGCGCGGCGGCGTGATCGATGAACGGGCGCTTCTGGCCGCCCTGACTGCAAAGCGACTGGGCGGCGCCGCGCTGGACGTCTACGAGGCGGAGCCGTTGCCCGCCGACCACCCCCTCCGCGCCGCGCCGAACGTGGTGCTCACGCCGCATCTCGGTGCGTCAACGGCCGAGGCACAGCACAATGTCGCGATCGAGATTGCCGAGGCGGTTCGCGCCGCACTCATCGATGGCGACCTCAGCCGGGCCGTCAACGCGCCGGCGGTCGGCGGCGAGGAAATGAGGCGCCTGCGTCCCGTGCTCGGCATGGCGGAGCGCCTCGGTTCGCTGGCGGCCGCTCTGGCCGGCGGTCCCCTGACACGCCTCGAGGTGCGGTATGCGGGAGCCTCGCCGTCCGGCCTGAACATCATCGGTGCGTCGGCCGCCGCCGGTGCGCTGGGGCGCCTCTCCGGCGCCGCGATCAATCTCGTGAATGCGCTCCAGCTGGCGCAGTCACGTGGAGTCCGCGTCGACCAGGCGCTCCAGGAGCCGGAACCTCCGTATCCGGAGTTCGTGCAGCTCCGCGTCTGCAGCGACCAAGGTGAATGTGTCGTGGCGGGCGCCGTGCTCGGACCGGGGCACGATCGCATTGTGCGGATCGACGACTTCAAGGTCAGCATCCTGCCGCAGGGCACTGTCGTCGTCCTTCGCGTGCGCGACGTGCCGACCGCGATCGGCAAGGTGGGAACGGCGCTTGGCGCGGCTGGAATCATCGTCGAGGAGTACCAGCACGCACGACGCGGTACTGCGCCGGACACCGATGCGCTCGCGCTGCTGCGCATCGAGGGCACGCTCAGCGACACGCTCGTTGCCTCGCTGCGCGACCTCCCGGAGGTGCGATCGGTCGAGCAGGTGAATCTGCGTTGACCCAGGGCCCCGCGCCGGCTGCTGCGGCCGACTGGAGCGACGCCGGCAGACGACCTGAGGGCCAACCCTGCCCTCAAGTGCGAAGGGCCGCCCCTGTTCGGGGCGGCCCTTCGTTCAATCGTCCGGGGGCAGGACTATGCGGCCAGCAAGCGCATGGCCATCATGCCCAGCAGGATCAGTCCGGCTGCAGCCGCCAAGGCGGCCGTGGGGCTCAGGTGGACCGGCTTCTTCCACCACGGCATCACCTCGATGGAGCGGATCGGATCCGGAAGCGACGCCATGATGCGCGCCGCCACATGGGGCGGCGTCATCATCTGCCGACGACGGTCGGTTTCCTCACCAATGCGCCGCCAGAACTCCACCGAGCGGGTAGCGTCGCCACGGACGCTCGACGGTTCCGGGAGCTCGCCATCGAGCCAGCGATGGACCACATCCGTGGCCGCGACTGGCGAAAGGGGCACTTCGCGATCGGCTACCGGGCCAAACGCGTCCGCCCCCCGTTCGGGGCGCGACCGGGTGGGTTCACCGTTCTCGTCGCGCTCGTAAAGATCGTCCAGCATCAGGCGTATTTCTCCTCTAAGAGTGCCTGGAGCGCCTCCCGAGCGCGATGCACGCGCATCTTGAGTGCCCCGACCGTCGTGCTCAGCAACTCGGCCATTTCCTCGTACGACCGACCTTCAACGTGCTTCATGATGAAGGCCTCTCGCAGCGAGGGTGGCAGGCTCGCCAACGCACGATCGAGATCGTCTCTCAACTCCGTCCGGTCCAGGTCTTCATCCGGATTCGCGTACCCGGTCGGCTGATCGTCTTCGTCGTAGCTGAGATGCGTACGACGAATGTTCTTCAGCCAATCCTTGCAGCCGTTGGCCACGATACGGAACACCCATGCATCGAACCGTCCCCTCACCTCGGCCAAGTGCTGATAGGCCTTGATGAAGGACATCTGCAGGATGTCCTCCGCGACGTCCGGACTGCCGGTCATGCCGAGTGCGTGCCGGTAGAGCGGATCACTGTACCGATGGATGAGGACCTGGAACGCATTCCGCTCGCCAGCCAGCACGCGCGAAATGATCTCCTGGTCCGCCTCCATCTGGTCCATCGGAGCGACGGGCACCGTCGATTTCACGGTGCTAGCATAACCGCTTTTCCGCGCACTCGACAGCCCTGCTCGAGTCGGCTTGGCTCGGACGAGTTGTCTCACATGCGCAGGACGACGCGGTGCGCAACTGGTAACAGCACGCCGCCTCAGCGAGGTTCCGGCAGGTGGTCGAAGGCGCCCCATCCGTGGGACCGGATGAGGTCCCCGTGCTCATCGAGCGCGGGGGGAGGCAGCCGCACCGAACCGGGTGTCGCAGGGGCCACGCCATGGCGCGCCGACGCCCCCACGTCTG
This sequence comes from uncultured Gemmatimonadaceae bacterium, assembly GCA_963761075.1. Classification (GTDB taxonomy): domain Bacteria; phylum Gemmatimonadota; class Gemmatimonadetes; order Gemmatimonadales; family Gemmatimonadaceae; genus CAVXFN01. The sequence goes on along the minus strand of CAVXFN010000004.1, from coordinate 1,204,947 downwards.
CCAGCGCCTCGCGAACACCGCGCACGCGCCCACTCGGAACGCCGCCCCGTGCCAGCGCGCCCAACCAGAAGTCTGCCGGCGCGGAGGCCACGCGCGCCGCGATCTCCCCGACCACTCGCTCGCGCTGGGCGAGACGTCCCGCGTTGGTCGACAGGTCCGGGTCCTCCCCGAGCGAGGCGAGACCGAGGGCACGGCAGGCCGCCTGCCACTGGGTGTCATTGCCGACCGCCAGTACGAAGTGTCGGTCCTTCGCGCGAAACGGCTGATACGGGACCAAGTTCGGGTGGGCGTTTCCCCAACGGCGGGCCTCAATCCCCGACACGAGGGTGTTCTGTGCGACGTTGATCAGGGCGGCAGTCGCCGAGCGCGACAGCGCGATGTGCAGGCGACGCGACCCGGCTGACAACGGAACATCCGTGCGTTCTCGCGCAATCAGCGCGCTGAGAATCGCGACGGCAGCATCCTTGCCGGCGACGATGTCGGCGAGAGCGACGCCGACCTTTGTCGGCTCGCCCTCAGGCGCTCCGGTAATCGCCATCCATCCCGACTCGGCCTGGACCACGAGGTCGTAGCCGGGACGATCAGAGTCCGGTCCGAATCCGGAGATCGTGCACCAGACGAGGCGAGGCGACTGGCCGAGCAGGCGTGCGGGATCGATTCCCCGTCGCTCGAGGGTGCCTCGCTTGAAGTTCTCGAGCACGACGTCGGCGGAGACAATGAGGTCGATGAGCAGCCTTCGGTCCTCAGGCTCATTGAGGTCCAGCGCAACGTCGAGCTTGTTCCGGTTCACGCTCAGGTAGTAGGCGCTGCGGCCCTCGCCATCAAAGGGCGGTCCCCAGGCCCTGCTCTCGTCGCCTTGCCCGGGACGTTCGACCTTGATGACGCGCGCGCCGAGGTCACCGAGCATCATGCTGCACAGTGGTCCAGCGAGAACGCGAGAAAGGTCAAGAACTCGAATATTTTGTAGCAATAGCGGCGCCATAATGTCGCTTTAGTGTATGCGAAATGACAATATATGTACTGACAATCCTGTCATCTCGCGCCAGAGGGAAACCGACTGCGTCATCCTTGCATAGGCCACGAGAAATCATATACTTACCGCCGCCTGTACCCGCCCACGGCGTGCCCCACGATGCCGGCCCATGCGCGGACCACTCTGACGCGCCTTCACATCCACGTTCCGTCGGCGCGCACCCGGACCGCTGAGCAAGAGATATCTCCATGTCCGAAAAGGCCACTCCGAACGAATCGGCGCCCGTCAGCGATACCGCGTTGCCAGCCGAAGAGGCGACGCCGTCTTCGCCAATTCCGCCGACTCCACCGACGCCGCCTCGCCGAAGCCCCGGGCATCGCGGGCAGGACGTCCGCGACACGGTGGCCGAACTGGCGGCACGGGCACACGAAATCAGCTTGGAAGCCGGCAGCAAGATGTCGGGCGCCCTCAAGGATGTCATCAACGCCGCCGCGGGGCTGACCGCCTTCGCGGTCGAGAGTGCGCGCGACCTTGTGCAATACATGGTGCGCCGCGGACAGATGACACAGGAAGAGGCTGACAAGCTGATCCGCGAGGCCGAGGAAGCCAGTCACAAGCGACCGAAGCCATCTGCCAAGACCGAGACTGCGAAATCCCGCCCACCTGCCGCGCCAAAGGAAGCGGCGGCTTCAGCGCCCAAGCCCAGCGTGAAGGCAGCCGCCGCCCCAAGCAAGAAGGCCGCACAGGCTGCCAGGAAGCCTTCATCCAAGACTACCCCGAAGAAGCCGGCCGCCAAGAAGTAGCGGCGTACGCTGTTGGCGCCGCGCGCGGCCGGATCGGAAACAGGCTATCGACGTCCACCTTCCGGCCATGGATGTCCTCGTCGCTCGCGCCCCCACTCGCATCGATTTCGGTGGCGGCTGGACGGACGTGCCGCCCTACAGCGACGAACAGGGCGGGTTCGTCTGCAGTGTCGCTATCGACCGACACGCCGTGGTCACGCTCCGGCCGCGACAGCGAGGTCACGACGCCGGCACGCTTGGCGACGCCGATCGCGCACTCGTCGACTACGCCCTTGCCCGTAACGCGGCTGGCAACGTCGAGGTGGACCTGCAGACCCGGGTGCCAATGGGGGCCGGACTTGGCGGATCATCGGCCTGCGGCGTCGCGCTGCTCGGGGCGCTTGCCGCATGGCAGGGACGGGACTGCTCGGGGGTCGAGTTGGCCGAGGAGAGCCGCCGGCTTGAAGTAGAAGACCTCGGGATAGCGGGCGGCCGGCAGGATCACTATGCTGCCGCCCTCGGTGGGGCGCTGGCCCTCGAGTTCCAGGGGCGCACCCGGGTGAACCGGCTAGAGATGGCGGAGGACTTCCGCGCGTCGCTCGAACGACGATGCGTCATCGCGTACACTGGCCAGTCCCGCATCTCGGGCGACACGATCACCGCGGTCCTGGACGCCTATCATCGCCGCGAGCGACGGGTGCTCGATGCGCTCGAGAGGATGAAGGCACTGGCCAGAGAGATGGCACGGGCGATCCACGCCCGCGACATCGACGAACTCGGGGCTCTCATCGGCGAGCACTGGATCCATCAGCGCGCGCTCCACCCCGCCATTCCGACACCCATGATCGATGACATTCTTGCATCCGCAGGGCGCGCCGGGGCACTCGGCGGCAAGGCGCTCGGAGCCTCCGGAGGTGGCTGCGTACTGGTCGTCGCAACCGACGAGCGCGTTGACCATATTCGAAGGGTCGTGGGCGGTATGGCGACCCTGCTGGACTTCCGCGTCGACTCCGCGGGCTTCCGCATCGAGACGCGTGCCCCCTGAAATCCGTTCGACTTCGTGACCTCGACCCCGATGAGCATCGCCCCCGGAGACGCAGTCGCCCTCACCAGGGCGCTCGTCGCGATCGACTCGAGGAATCCTCGACTGGTGCCTGATGCCCCGGGAGAAGGCGACATCACGGCATTTCTCGGCGAACTCCTCGACCGCTGGGGATTCCGCGTGACGCTTCAGGAGACCTCGCCGGGGCGACCGAACGTCGTGGCCCGTATCGGCGCGGGTCGGCAGGGCGCGCCCTCGCTCATGTTCAACGGTCATCTCGACGTGGTGGGCGTGGATGGCATGGTGCACGAGCCTTTCGACGCGCAGATCGTAGACGGCCGGCTCTACGGGCGGGGCGCTGCCGACATGAAGGGTGGAGTCGCCGCGATGTGCTGCGCCGCGTGGCGTGCGGCCCGGGAAGGAATCGTCGGCGAGCTGATAGTCGCTGCGGTCGTCGACGAGGAGTTCGAGAGTGTCGGCACCCGGACCCTCGTCGCCAGTGGTGTGCGCGCTGACGCAGCGATCGTCACCGAACCGACGCGGCTCGCGATCGTTCCAGCGCACCGCGGCTTCGTCTGGACCGAGGTCCTGCTGCACGGCCGGGCAGCGCATGGCAGCCGCTACGACCTGGGCGTCGACGCCGTCACGCACGCGGGACTGCTGCTGGCCGAGCTCGATGACTGGCAGCGGCGCGAGCTGGCGCGGAGGGAGCATCCGCTGCTCGGCCACGCCTCCATGCACGCGTCCACGATCGAGGGAGGGCTCGGCTGGTCGACCTACCCGGACGCCTGCACGCTCCGTCTCGAACGGCGCACGCTGCCTGGGGAGGACCGCGACGAGGCAGTACGTGAGATTGAACGCGCCTGCGCTCGTGTGCGCGCGCGGGTTCCAGGCTTCGAGGCCTCGGTGCGGCACGTCTTTTCGCAGATGCCGAGCGATGTGGCGGTCGACGCCCCGGTTGTGCGATGCCTTCACCGCGCACTCCTGTCGTGCGCGGAGCCGGCTCCCGTGGAGGGACTCTCGGCGTGGACGGATGCGGCCCTGCTCAACGAGGCAGGAATCCCCGCCATCTGCTTCGGACCGGGCGACATCACCTTGGCGCACTCCGCCGAGGAGTGGGTCGATCCGGGTGAGATCGAACGGGCCGCAGCCGTACTGGCCGGCGTGGCGCGCAGCTGGTGCGGGAACAGCTGATGGCGACGTTGCGGCCCGGCGAATACGACGCGCTGGAACGCGCAATTGTGGAGCACCGGCGAATCGCCATCCGGCGACAGCGCAGGGAAATCGTCGTCGTTCCGCTGCGCCTCTTCATGCGCGCCGGCGGCGAGGCGATCGAGGCCCGCCACCCGGTGACCGGCGACCCGATCGTCATCGGACTCGACGAGGTGGAGGCCTTCGAGGTCGTGCCGTGGTGACGACCTCGCCCCTCATAGCGGTCTTCGCCGATGAGTCATGCCTTGGCAACGGGCAGGAGGGCGAGAACCCCGGCGGGGCAGGCGTGCTTGTCGAGTTCCGTCGGGACTCGGGCGAGCTGGTGCGCCGGGACTTGTGGGTGTCGGAGCCTGCGACGACGAACAACCGGATGGCGTTGCAATCGGTCATCGAGGCCTTCGCGGCGCTTTCCGCGAAGGGACGTCACTGCCGGGTGCGCTTCACGACCGATTCGCGCTATCTCGTGGACGGCATGACGCGGTGGGTGCACGACTGGGCGCGTCGCGGATGGCGTCGCAAGCACGGCGAGATCGAGAACCTCGAGCTCTGGCAACGTGCGATGGCAGCCGCCGCACCGCACCGAGTCGAGTGGCGGTGGGTGCGCGGCCACGCCGGACACGCGCAGAACGAATACGCCAATCACCTCGCCACGCGAGCAGCGGGCAGCCTCGACAATTCGAGAGGCTTGACTGAGTCGGGTTTCGATGACTGGCTCGGCGCGTTCCGGGCCAAGGGGAGCCGGGCGGACCTCGAGGCCTTCCCCGAAGCGGACACCTTCAGGGCGTCCCCGGCGTTACCCGGTCACTCGCCGGTCAGTCCCTGACCAGGATCCCCCTGTCGCGAGGCGACCGCCGTGCGAAATGCAATCATTCCCCTGGCCGTTGGCATTGCCATCGGGTACTTCGTGGGCTTCAAGGACGCTCGCACGCACGCTGATGACGTGATTCACCGCATGGTTGAACATGTCGCCGGGACCACCCGTGACCGCGACGCCAACGACGTGGACGCGATGATGCGCCGACTCGAGAAGGACTGACGAAACCACGATGGACGAACTCGATCGCCTCTACAGACGCCTCGTGCAGAATATCCGGACCGGGTTTCCGGAGTTGCTCACGCGGCCCTTCGAGGTGGCACAGATCTACCAGCAGCTCGTGCCCTATCGACTGAATCGAAGGGAGCTGGAACTCGACTCCAACGAGGAATACGAGCTCGCCGTCATGCAGCTCCTTTCCGGCGCACGCGGGCTGCTCACGGGCGATGAGGAAATGCAGCGGACGCTCCGCAGCGAACTGGAGTCGCCGAATCCCGACCTGACGGCCTTCCGCACGTTCGCCACGTCACCGGTGGCACTGTCGGCGGACGCCCTGCGCGCGCTCGACGTCCAGCCGCTGGCGCGCACCGCATCGGGACCGGGGACGCCGGGACCCGCGGAACGGAGCGCGGCGCCCTCGCAGGCGCAGCTCGCCTCCCGCGAGACAGAGGAGGTCGCCGTCCCCTCCCAAGCGACTCGCGTGCCAGCGCCGGCTCCAACCCAGGCGAAAGAGCCTCAAACCCGCTCGCGCCCACTGGAGCGTCGGGAGCCGGCCCACCGGACCGAGCGCACCGCCGTGCAATCGACGCCCGCCGGATGCCGCTATTGCGGAGGCGAACTGCCCGACGGTCGTGAGGTGAACTTCTGTCCTCATTGCGGACAGAACCTCTCTGTCAAGCAGTGCCCGGCATGCAGCGCGGAGCTCGAGAGCGAGTGGCGATTCTGCGTGACGTGCGGTCGTCAGGTCGACTGACGGATACTTTGCCAATCCGGTGAACGCTGGTGCGCGCGGCGGGTAGCACGACGCGCCACGACCCGGTGACCTTCGCGTGCCGATCCCGCCCGCCCGCCGCAACCTGGACCGTCCTTTCCGTCACTGGCGACGCTTTGCCGCCCTGTGCGCGGTGGCGCTCACCGCGGCGTGCGCGATGCACTCGCAGACCACTGTCGTCGCGATTCCGGCGACGCCGGAAGACGGCGTGCTGCCCGCGAGCGCGTGGCCGATCCGGGTGCGGGAGCACGTCGACCTCTGGCTGCACGGGTTCGCGATGCTCCAGCCGGATTCGTCCCTGGTGCCATACTACCGGCCGGGGTACGATGCGGCGCTCCGCCTCGAGCGACAGCGCGTGGGCGTGCACACGCTGTTCGACACGAATTTCGATCGCCTGCGCGACCGCCTGACGACGAACCCTCGCCTGCTGTCGGCGCAATTCCTCGCCCTCTACTTCCCCACCTGGGACTCGTTGCGGCAGGGCGCGACGCTGTTCCTCAACACCAACGGGAACACCCGCGCGGCGCGCGATCGCGCGAGCGTTTCCACCGTGGCCACATTCGCGACATACTTCCCGACCGGCCCCGATCGCGAGTGGCTTCGCCTCTACATCGAGTCGCTCGAGGACGAGCGGGAGAAGTTCTTCGCGGCGTACTGGATGCGGGAGCAGAAGGCGCGTGCGGACGTGCTCACGGCAATCGACGGCGTCTGGCGCTCGCGCGACCTCGCCGGCCTGTCGCCGTTTCTCGAGCATGCCCGGCTTCGCCGCGGCGACCTGATTCTCGCGCTGCCCCTTGCCGGCGAGGGCAGAACGCTGGCCCGGTCCGGGGAGCGAACGATCGTGGCTGTCGGGTTTCCGGCCGACCTGGCGTCGGCCGATGACGCCCTCTTCGCCTTCGTGCACGAGATTGTCGGCCCGGTGGCGTCAGCGGTCGTGACGGACAATTCCACCCCCGCGCAGCGCCGCAGCGGCGAGTCCGACCGCGACGCGAGCCTCGCGACGGTGCGCGCGGGAGCGATGCTCCTGAGACGCGTGCTTCCCGAGCGCCGTGAGCCCTACATCCGCTACTACCTCTCGCTGGCGAAGGCGAGGTCGCCGGCGGCAGGCGTCGAGACATCATTCGCGGAGACGTTTCCCCTTTCCGATCACCTGCGGGACGCGCTGGAGCGCCAGATTGATATTATTCTGGGCGGCACCTGACGCGCTGAATGCCTGACGACACCCCTCGCCCTCCTGCACCGTCATCGCAGTCCGAACTGCCGGCGCCGCTCGACCGCGCGGCGATCGAGCGGGTGCTGGCGCGCGCGACGGAACTGCAGTCGCTGAGCGCGGAGTCTCCGGAGGGGCTCTCCGACGCGCAGCTGGTCTCGCTCGGCGACGAAGTCGGCATCTCGGCCGAGCACATCCGGCAGGCGCTCGCGGAGGAGCGCACGAGGGTGGCCTTGCCATCCGAGCCGGGTGCACGGGGCTCCTGGTTCGGGCCCACCGCCGTGAGTGCCTCGCGCGTCGTACGCGGCACGCCGGAGAGCGTCCTCGGCCTCATCGATCAGTGGATGCAACGGGAGGAGTTGCTGCGCCCACGACGGCGCTACGCCGAGCGGCTGACCTGGGAAGCCCGCAGCGACTTCCTTGGCAGCATCCAGGCCGGGTTCAACCTCCGCGGGCGCCCTTACGCGCTGACGACCGCGAGCGAAGTGGGAGCCACCGCGGTCGCCGTGGACACCGACCGGGTACTCGTACGGATCAACGCCGATTTCTCGCAGAGTCGGCGACGGAGCGTGCGATGGGGCGTGGTAACGGCGGGCGCCGGGCTTGCCGGCGGCGCCGGGATCGCCGCCTTCGCGTCGCTGGCGCCGGAAGTCGCCGGCCTGGTGATAGGTGGTGCGATCGGTCTGGCATCCGCCCTCACCGGCGGCGCTCTCAGCGCGGCGATCGCAGCGGCCCAACGACGTCGCGTGTCGCGCGGACAGCTCGCCATCGAGCAGGTGCTCGACCGGCTCGAGCAGGGCGACATCAAGCCCAGCCGAACGCCGCTCATCGAGTTCCTCTCGCAGGGTCGCTGAGGGTTACGCATGTGACCCGGCGACCGGTCCGGATGCGGGCCATGCTGCTCGAAAAGGCCCGGACTCCCTTGCGGTTGTCGCAGGTCGACGTCCCGGTGCCCGAAGCCGGCGAGGTGCTGCTGCGCGTCAGCGCCTGTGGCGTCTGCCGCACCGACCTCCACGTGCTCGACGGGGAGCTCGCGCACCCGAGGCTCCCGCTCATTCCGGGACACGAGATCGTCGGCACCGTGGAAGCCGTCGGACGCGACGTGGACGCTCCCGGCATTGGCGATCGGGTGGGCGTGCCGTGGCTCGGGTGGACTTGCGGCACGTGCGAGTGGTGTCGCGCCGGCCGCGAGAATCTCTGCGAACGGGCCCGCTTCACGGGTTACGACATCGACGGCGGATTCGCCGAGTACAGTGTTGCCGATGCGCGCTACTGCGTGCCGCTGCCGGCAGGCGCCGACGACGCCGCGCTCGCGCCGCTCCTGTGCGCGGGGCTCATCGGCTACCGTGCGTATCGCGCCGCCGGCGACGCGAAGCATCTTGGGCTGTACGGCTTCGGCGCGGCGGCACACATCCTGGCACAGGTCGCCGCCGCCGAGGGGCGCGAAGTGTTCGCCTTCACACGCCCCGGGGACGTGGCAGCGCAGCGCTTCGCGCGCCAGCTGGGGGCCGCGTGGGCGGGAGGGTCGGACGAGCGGTCGCCCAGGCCCCTCGACGCCGCCATCATCTTTGCAGCCGTGGGCGCGCTCGTGCCGACCGCACTCGCTGCGATCCGTCCGGCGGGCGTCGTGGTGTGCGCCGGGATTCACATGAGCGAGATCCCGGCGTTTTCGTATGACCTGTTGTGGGGCGAGCGGGTCGTGCGCTCGGTGGCCAATCTCACCCGGAGCGATGCGCGGGAGTTCATGGAGACCGCCGGCCGGGTTTCCGTCCGGACCGTCGTGCACCGCTACCCGCTCGACGACGCGAATCGCGCCCTCGACGACCTGCGTCACGGTCGTTTTCAGGGAGCCGCCGTGCTGGTTCCGTGACCATGACACGCGGCAGCAGACCGGCCACGGCGGTCACCGACACCGTGGGCCTTGCCGGTCGGCGGCGCGGCGGGTTGCATTGGGCAGGGCCCGCCACGGCGCCTCCCCTCGCAGATTCCGCATGACGCCGCCAGCCTCCGCGACGAAATCCGACGGTGTGACCGCCGCGCCGCGACCTAACGATTGCCTGGCCCTGATGCTCGGCGGCGGTGGCGCCCGCGGCGCCTACCAGGCCGGCGTCCTCCGGGGAATCGCGCGGCGCTTTCCCGACCTGGCCTTCCGGATCTACACCGGTATCTCCGCGGGAGCGGTCAACACCGCCCACCTGGCCGCGCATCCCGGGCCACTGCCGCACTCCACCGAGCAGCTCGTCAGGCTCTGGCTCAGCCTGTCGCCGGAAAAGGTCTACGACGTGGACGCACTGCCGCTCCTCCGCAATGTGGCGCGCTGGGGCGGTCGGCTGGTTTCGGGGGGTGCCAGCCGTGGCGAGCCGACACGCGGCCTGGTCGACACCGAGCCGCTCCGGAAGTTCCTCGGGACCGTCATCGACCGCGACGAGGACGGCACGTTTCCCGGCGTCCGGCGCAACCTGGAGCTCGGGCGGTTGCACGCCGTGGCCCTTTCGGCCACCAGCTACACGACGGGGCAGTCGGTGACGTGGGTGCAGGGACGCGACGTCACGCTCTGGCAGCGGCCGCAGCGACGGAGTGAGCTCACGCGGCTCACGGTGGAGCACATCATGGCGTCCGCGGCCCTGCCGATGCTCTTTCCGGCCGTTCGTGTGGGCACCGAGTGGTTCGGTGACGGCGGCGTGCGACTCACCGCGCCGCTGTCGCCCGCACTGCACCTCGGCGCCACCCGGATCCTCACTGTCGCGACGCGCTACCTCCGGTCGCGCGAGGAGGCGGATCGCCCGCTCACGGACGGGTATCCTCCGCCGGCGCAGGTCCTGAGCGTCCTGTACAACTCGGTCTTCCTCGACCTGATCGATGAGGACATCCAGCGACTTCGCCGGATCAACCGGTTGCTGGAGGACCTCCCGCCGGGAGAGCGCGAGGGGATGCGTATCGTCGACATCTTCGTGATGCGCCCCTCGCGCGACCTCGGCCGCCTGGCACGCGAGTTTGAACCCAGACTCCCGCGCGTCTTTCGGTATCTCACCCGTGGCCTCGGCACGCTCCGCACCGCAAGTCCCGACATCCTCAGCCTCGTACTGTTCCAGGCGGACTACCTGCGCCGCCTGGTGGAGCTCGGGGAGGCCGACGCCGAACGCCAGCACGAGCGCATTGCCGCGTTTCTCGAGAGGGAGCCGAGTCCGGTCTCCTGAGGGCTGCCGGCGGTGACAGGCCCCGACGGTGGTTGCTGTGGCGACGCTGCAACGAGGCTGCTCACATCGCGGCTTCAGGTCCGCAACGCATCGGACGTGGCGTCGGTCACAAACAGCACCAACAGGTATTCGCATCCAACCTCGCAACTGACTGCTGTGTAGTCACTTACACGGCTGCATGGAGGCGGGACTGGCCCGTCCATCGCTTCAGGCCGCGTCCGGGCACGGACAGTGCGTAGTACCGCGGTCAGCACGCCGGCCCGGCTTAAGCATGCGGTAGCCCGCCCGCTCTCCGCATTGTGCCGGAGCAATCCGGGGCCGGGTTCGGCGAGCACAACTTCGAGCGCGCTGCGCGTCCCCCCTTTCCGCGTAGCGTGACAACGGGCCGGGTGCTCTGCACCCGGCCCGTTTCTCGTGCGGCTGCAGCCGACGCCGGATTCCCGCGTTGCGGATGGCGCGCGCGTCGTTATGGCGCTAGATGTGACTCGTCTTACACCGGCCGACTCACTCGAGGCATTCGCGCGACATGGCCCGTACCCCGCTCGACCCCGACGAAGCGCTCGCGGCGCCGTTCTACCTGTTCGCGCTGCTTCTGGTGGCGCTGCCACTCGTCGACTTCGTGCAGAACGTCGGCTCCTTCCAGCCGACGAGCGTGCAATGGCGATTCGCGACGGTCGGGTTGTTCTCCGGCTATCTCCTGACACCGCTGATCGGCATCGTCGTCGCCATCACGGTGGCGGCGATCCGGGGTCACGGCGTGGCACAGCGGGTCATCGCAGTACTGAACCTGGTGGCGGCGCTCGTGCTGCTGGCGTTGATGGCGGGCTTCGTGCTCGACAGCCTCCAGTTGCGGGCATCGGTGCCTGAGACTCGGCGCGCCGAGTTCGGCATTGCCTCGGTGCGCGCGATTGTGAAGTACCTTGCGACGGTGGTGCTGCTGGTGGCCCTGGCGCTGCGCGCCTTCCGGATCCCGGTCGCACATCGCGAAACGCGGGCGGGGCGCGCGCGCGTCCCGCTGGTGAACAGCTAGCAGCAGTCGCGTCGGCCCGGCACGGCCTGCGGGGCGTGCCGACGGACCATCAACACGGCCTGCGTCACGGGGGAGCCTTGTCGCGGGCGATGCCGCTCACCTCGTCCCCGGAGCGCTTGCCGCCCCAGCCGGCGGTGCCCATACTGCGAGGACAGCGCCTGACGCCAGGCGCGTCCGCATCCGGGAAGAGCGCGCATGCTGTTTCGCCGACTGCTCGAATCGCAACGTGGCGCCGCTGGGCGTTCTGCCACGCGGAGTGGCGCTGTGAGCTTCGCGGCGCACGCGGCGCTGCTGGGCGCGGCGGTGGTGCTGACGCATCGTGTCGCACCGACCCAACCCGCGGCCCGCGACTTCTTTCCGGTGGAATATCTCGTGCCCGAGGAGAAGCGTGTCGGCATGCGCCCGCACGAGGAACACGTCGCCTGGCTCACGGTCGATGCCGGAGCCGGGCTCGGATTCCGGGAAGCGGCGTCGCCCCCCCACGCGGACGAACAGCGCCTGACGGTGGTGCTGGCCAAGGGGGAGGAGACGGAAATCCAGGCGGACGACAAGCCGCCTGCGCCACAGGCACCGATCACCCCGGGTGACTCGATCCTCACCGAGCTGGAGGTCGACAGCACGGTGATGCGATATCCGGGCAGCGCCGCACCAGCGTATCCGCCGGCGCTGCTCGCACGCCGCGTGGAAGGCTCGGTCCTGGTGCAATACATCGTGGATGCGACCGGCCGTCCCGACAGTGCGTCCCTGCGCGTGCTCTATGCAAGCCACGCCGAGTTCGCGAATGCGGTGCGCCACGCGATCCCGCTGATGCGATTCCGGCCCGCCTATGTCGCCAATCGGCCGGTGGCGCAGCTCGTCGAGCAGCCGTTCTCGCTTCCGCGTGGTGGACACCACGCGCGTCCTGCCGAAACCGCCGACCGCGTGACCGCGGACCGCGCAACCGCGGACCGGGCGTCCCGCCCGGAACCTAACGATTCCCGGCGTTGACGAGCTCCCAGTAGGTGCCCCATCCACCGCGGCGCCAGCGGTCGGCGAAGTCGTCGAGGCTCTGGACGAGTTGGGTGCTGGTGTTCCGCGGCGTGCTGAGCGGGTGACGCTGGCCGAATCCCCCGCCGAAGTAGCTCCGCACGATCACCGAGTGCGCATCGCGTGGCAGGCCCGACGCGCTGCGCGCAAACGCGGGAAAGACGCCGTCCCGCCACAGGTACATCTCCACGTTGGAAACGTACAGCGCCGAGACCCGCTCGTTGCGGGCGGCGATGTCCCGGCCGATTGCCGCCAGGGCCTTGGGGCCAGCGAGGTTACCGATCACCGGAATGACGCGATTCCGCGCCTCCAGCTGCTTGACGAACTGCCACGACTCCCGCGACGCGAGATAGCTGGACTGACCGCCATCGAGGTCACGCTCGAGAATCAGCTGGCGCAGCGTCGGGTACGAAGCGCGCGGGGGCCGGTTCGTGCTGGTGAACCGGATGTCGAGGCCATAGAGGATGAACTCGTTGTGAAAGCGACGAAGCGTGGCCTCGTCCTGCGGCGTGAGCGGCACGCCGTACCCACGAATCGTCGCCAGGAGCGCTGCGGTTTCCGCGGACGCCGAGGCTTCACTCGGTTGCAGGCTGTCCACGGCGGCCAGGATCCGCTCCACGGTGCTGTCATCCCAGCGCGCGGCGCCGGCGGGGATCTCCCTCCCCAGCCACCTGCAGAGGTACTCGACGCGATTGTCCGAGCGCTCGAAGAGCGCCTTGAACAACAGGTGCATCAGCATGTTGTCGCGCCGGATGTCGATGATGAACGCCACGTCCGGCCGCACCGCCGCGATGTACGAGAAGTTCTGATCGGGCCCGACGCCAATATAGGCGCCGCCGGACACGTGCATCTGGTGCAGCTTGCTGACGGCGTGCAGGTACGACGTCTCGTTGGAAATGAGGTTATCGGAGTCGAAGTACCCCGGGGCCTCCGACAGGCGCTCCACCGTCGCGGCAAAGGTCGTATCCGCCAGCGAAGGGGCGAGCTGCGCGGCCCTGGTGGCAATGCCGCGGGAGAGCCCGGCCACCGAGATCGCGACTAGCGCGACCAGCGTCACCCCGATCCTGGCGGCGCCTGACGAGTCCTCCGACCTGCGCATCGTCACCCTCCCATGGCACGGTGGCCGGCGCGCGCACGCTGCAGCCCCGATCCACCCTACCGTGCTGACGCCCGACGGGCAAGCCGCCCCGTGCCGCGCGCCAGTCGAGGCCCGCGATTGCGGGGCGGCGCGCCCCCGGGACATCGTGCAGGACAATGCCGCCTCCCGGATTTCGAGGTGTCTGGCGCGAGGACGCCGAGGCGCGGGCTGCCTACTCCGAGGGCGCTGGCATCGCCCGCGAGGTGCCGCGCGTCGTGGCGCTTCCTGCCGACGCCGATGACGTCGCCACGCTGGTCCGATGGGCCGCGTCCCGGGGAGAAGCGGTCATCCCGCGCGGCTCGTCGAGCGGCATGGCAGGTGGGTCGATCGGGCGTGACCTGGTGCTCGACCTGTATGCCCTCCACGACGTTGGTGCAGTGGATGTCGTCGCAGGCCGCCTGCGGTGCGGGCCGTCGGTCACGAGGCGCGACATCGCACGGGCCGCGGCGGCGGCCGGCCTGCGCTTCCCTGTGGATCCCTCGAGCGGCGACTTCTGCACGATCGGAGGAATGGTGGCGACCAACGCCTCCGGGCCACACTCGCTGGCATTCGGATCGACACGTCGTTGGGTAACGGCGCTCGACTGTGTCCTGGCCGACGGCAGCCGCACCACGGTGCGACGAGGTGCACGACTCGACACCGACAACGCGCTGCTCCACGCCGTGGACCGGCACCTTTCCGAGTTTCGCGAACGGGCGGCGGCCGTACCGGAGCCCGACGTCCGGAAGAATTCCTCCGGATATGCCATTCACGAACTCGCCCGGAGCGGTGACCTCGTCGACCTGCTCGTCGGAAGCGAGGGCACCCTGGCCATCTTCGTCGGAGTGGAACTCGCTCTGGCGCCGCGTCCGCGCGGCTCGGCGTCGCTGCTCGGAGCGTGGGCGGACCTCGACGCCGCCGTGGCCGGCGCCGGACTGGCGCGGGAGGCAGGTGCGGCGGCGTGCGAGCTCCTCGACCGGACCTTTCTCGCGCTCGCCGGACCGGCACTTCCCTCGTCGAGTCGCCACGCCGAAGCGATCCTGCTCGTGGAGCTCGAAGCGGGGAGCGATTCGGCGGTCGACGACAACGTTGTCGGCCGGGCACGGCAGCTCGCGGACTCCTTCCGCGCGGCCGGCGCCATGGCCGTAGAGGTCGGCGCCGACCGCGCGTCGTCCGACGCCCTCTGGAAACTGCGTCACGCGGCGAGTCCCGCGCTGGCGCGGCTCGATCCCTCCCTGCGGTCGATGCAGCTCATCGAGGACGGGTGCGTGCCGACGGCGCACCTGGCCGAGTACGTTCGCGGCGTGCGACGGGCGCTGGATCAGAGCGGGTTCCGTGGCGTCCTCTTTGGCCATGCCGGCGACGCCCACATCCACGCGAACGCGCTCATCGATGTGCGCGACGCCGACTGGCGGGAGCGCGCAGCGCGACTGCTCGACGAGGTGGTGACGCTGACAGCGACGCTCGGCGGCACGCTGAGCGGCGAGCACGGCGACGGACGCCTGCGGGCTCCGCTGCTGCCGAGAGTCTGGGGAGAGGACGCGATGCGCCTGTTCCGCGACATCAAGCAGGCGTTCGATCCCGCGGGCATCCTCAATCCCGGGGTCAAGCTTGCGCAGCCGGGGCAGCGCCCGCTGGCCGACGTGCGACACGATCGCGGTGCGACGTCGTTGCCGGTCGCCTCGCGCCAGGTGCTCGACTACATCGAGCAGCACAGGGCGTGGAATGCCGATCGCCTGGTCCTGCTGGACACCATCCTTTCAGGAGGTACCCTCGGCTAGAGAAGGGGGCGGCCGGTCCATACCTTTCGTCCGCGCTGCAGCCTCACTTCATCCACGCCGACATGTATTTCTACGCTCCGCGCATCACGGTCGTCGCCCGGCCCGCCTTCAGCGAGCCCCCTCACCTGCCGGTGCACTGGATCGGCGAGAGCACCGACGGCGAGCGCCTGGCGGAATTCGCCGGACGCCTCTGCTACATGAGCCAGCGCAACCCGGCCAATCGATCCACCAGCGAGTATCTCGAGAACATCAAGAAGCAGGCACATGGAAGCGTGCTCGAGCACGTCAACTTCTCGCTGCTTCTGGAGGGCATCAGCCGTTCACTGACGCATGAGCTGGTGCGGCATCGCGCCGGGTTCGCCTACTCGCAGCTCAGCCAGCGGTACGTCGACGAATCGGTGGCGGATTTCGTCGTTCCACCGGCGATTGCGGGCGATGAGGCGCTCGAGGGCACATGGCGGGCACAGATGGAGTCGGCGCAGCGCAGCTATGTCGCCCTCGTCGAGCAGCTGATGGAGCGGTACGCCTGGGTGGAAGACCGCGTTCATCGTCGCAAGATGGCGCGGGAGGCGGCACGCGGGGTCCTGCCGAATTCCACCGAGACGAAGATCGTCGTGACGGCCAATGTGCGCGCCTGGCGCTCCATGCTCGAGTTGCGCGCGGGTGAGGGTGCGGAACTCGAGATCCGGCGCCTGGCGATCGAGATCCTTCGGCTGCTGCAGCACGAGGCCCCCGCATTCTTCACCGACTTCACGATCTACGAGGCGGAAGACCGGCGCGAGGCGGCACGTTCCGGCTATCACAAGGTGTGACAGCCGTCGTGACGCGTCGCGGGAGATCGGCCATCGGCCTCGTCGTCGCACTGGCCACCGGGTGTCATGACGCCCCGTCGGGCGGCAGTACGCCCCCGGGAGTCGCGGCCGTCGAGATCGTGCCATCGACTGCCTGGCTGTCCCCGGGCGCACAGCTCGCGTTCGAGGCCAGGATCCTGGATTCGACGGGTGCGTCGGTCACCGGACCAGCGGTGCAGTGGTCGTCATCCAATGCCGGTGTACTCAGCGTCACGCCGGACGGCGTGGCCCACGCAGCCGCCTCCGGCTCTGCCCGCCTGACGGCGTCCCTCGGTTCGCTTCGCAGCTTTTCGGACGTGACCGTCGCATCGCCCACGACGATCGCATCGGCCTGGAGCGTGCAAGGGGAGGGCCTGACCGACGTCTCCCTCCTTGGGGCGTGGGCAGACGCGCAGTCGAACGAGGCGTTCGCGGTTGGGCAGCTCGGCGTCGTGATGCGCTCGACGGGCGCTGGCTGGACGCTGATGCCGACGGGAACCGAAGAGACCCTCGTGGGAATCTGGGGCTCCGATCCGGGAAACGTCTTTGCGGCCGGGACCGGCGGCGTGCTCCTGCACTTCAACGGCGTTTCGTGGAGCGAGATGACGAGTCCCACGAACCAGACCCTGCTCGAGGTCTGGGGACTCGACGCGGGCAACGTCTACGCCGTCGGCGTCGACGGCACGATCCTTCACTGGAACGGCTCAACGTGGCAGACGATGACCACGGGCCGTGGATGGGAGCTGTGGGGAATCTGGGGGAGCGCGGCCGACAATCTCTGGGCCATCGGCCAGAACGGGACCATCGTCCACTTCGACGGGACCGACTGGAGTGAGGTGAGTTCGCCCACCGGCAGTGCGCTGTTCGGCATCTGGGGCAGCGCCGCGGATGACATCTGGGTGGTGGGGATCAACGGGCTGGTGCTGCACTACGACGGAGCGACCTGGCGGGTCCGCCCCGCGGGAACGCTTCGCAACCTGTTCGCCGTCTGGGGGCGCTCGGCAACCGACGTGTACGCGGTTGGCAACACCGGGGCGATACTGCACTTCGACGGGACGCAGTGGGGTGCCGTGGCGTCGACCGGCACCGGTGAGAACCTGCGCGCTGTCTGGGGTGACCATGCCGGCAAGCTGGTTGTTGCGGGTTGGGACGGTACCGTCGTGCGCGGCGTCGGCGTGAACTGGCAGGTCGAGACCTCGTCCCCGGCGCTGGTGACGATCTGGGGCCCGGATGCCTCGAACCTGTTTGCCGCCGGCGCGGGCGGCACGGTGCTTCGCCTCAACGGAACGCAGTGGACGCGCGAGAATGTCCCTCCTGCCCAGCCGATCTACGGTCTGCACGGCTCGGCGACGTCGAACATCTACGCGGTCGGGGACACCGGAACGATCTTGCACTACAACGGCAGCGCCTGGACGCCGCAGGCGAGTCCGCGCGCCGTGTTGCTGCGGTCGGTGTGGGTCGCCGGTCCCGATCTTGCGTTCATCGTTGGCGACGCCGGGACCATCCTGGTCTCGACGCCGTCGGGGTGGACGGTGATGAACAGCCCAACCACGCTGTTCCTGCGGCACGTCTGGGGACTCGCCCCCGACAACGTTTTCGCCGTGGGCGACTCCGGCCTGGTACTCCATTTCGATGGGTCCCGATGGTCACAGATGAGCACTCCCACCAGGGAATTGCTCAGGGGAGTCTGGGGAAGCGGCCCGCGCGACGTGTTCGCCGTCGGGGAGGAGGGCACCGTGCTCCGGTTCGACGGCACCCGCTGGTACGCCATGAGCGTCTTTGCCAACGGCAGCCTGCGCTCGGTCTGGGGCTCTGGCCCGACCGACGTCTACGCTGCCGGCGAGGGTGGCACGCTGCTGCATTTCGACGGAGCGCAGTGGGCGACGCTTCTTTCACCGACCGATCGGCTGCTGATCCAGCTCTGGGGAAGCGGCAGCAGCGGCGACCTCTTCGCCGTGGGCACGGTCACGACAGTGCTTCGGGGTCATCGCCCGTAGTCCCGGTACGAGAGCCGAGGCCGTCCTGTCGCGGCTTCCGGCGGCAAACGGCGGTCAGACTGCGACCCTGTCGGCCGGCGACGTGACCGCGACGCGACAGGCAGGTCGCCGAAGTGTCCCGCCGGCCGCCGAAACGCATGCCCCGCGCGTCCCCCGGGTCTATGCCGGGAACGCGCGGGGCAGCCGAAAGGGGAGACGCGGGCGGACGCGCGCCTACACCTCGACCTCCTCCTCCTTGCTCTCCTTGGCGGCCGCCTCGACGACCTTGTGCGCGGCGTCGGGGGGCATCTGCTCGTAGCCGTGGAAACGGCGGGTGAAGGAACCGCGACCGTGCGTCATCGAGTTGAGGTCGGTGGCGTACAGGTGCATCTCCGCCTGCGGCACGTAGCCCTTCACGCGGGAGCCGCTTCCATTGGCCGACGACTCGGTCCCGAGGATCTGGCCGCGCCTCGAGGAGAGGTTGCCCATGACGTCGCCGAGATACTCGTCCGGCGTGGTGATTTCCACGATGTCGACCGGCTCCAGAAGGACGGGCTTGCACTTGGGTGCAACCGCGCGGAACCCGAGGATGCCCGCCATCTTGAATGACATCTCGTTCGAGTCGACGGAGTGGTACGAGCCGTCGAAGAGCTCCACCTCGAAGTCCACCATCGGGTACCCGGCGAGCACGCCACGCACCGAGGATTCCTGGATGCCCTTGTCGACCGCCGGAATGAACTTCGAGGGGATCACACCGCCGACGATCTTGTCGACGAAATTGTAGCCGGCACCACGCGGACGCGGCCTCATGCGAATCCAGCAGTCGCCGAACTGTCCCCGTCCACCAGTCTGTTTCTTGTGACGTCCCTGCCCGTCCCCGGCGCCGACGATGGTCTCCCGGTAGGCGATCTTGGGACGCGTGAGCTCGGCCGATACACCGTACTTCCGTTTCAGGCCTGCCAGCGCCACCTCCAGGTGCCGCTCGCCGAGGCCCGAGATGATCGTCTCATGGGTCTCGCTGTTGTACTGCGACTCGAAGGTGGGATCCTCGTCGTGGAGGCGGTGCAGGCCGAGTTGCAGCTTTTCCTCGTCGTGGCGCGCCGAGGCGTGGACCGCGAACTGGACGAGGGGCTCCGGCAGCAGGATCTGCGGCAGCCGGACCGGATGTTCGCGCGTAGAGAGCGTGTCGTTGGTGTGGGTGTTGCGGAGCTTGGCGACGCAGCCGATGTCGCCGGCATGGAGCATGGGGACCTCGATTCGGTCCTTCCCCTGCGACACGCTGAGGTGTCCCATCTTCTCGGCGCCGTCGCGCGTGGCGTTGAACACCTCGGCACCGCTCGCGATCGCGCCGGAGAAGATCCGGAAGTAGGAGACATCGCCCACGTGCGGCTCCGAGTGCGTCTTGAAGACCAGGGCCGCGAACGGGTTCTCGTCGACGGCGTGGATCTCCACGGTGGCGTCGCCCTCGGCGCCCGTGAACGCGTGAATCTCCTCCATCTCGTAGGCGCTCGGCATCAGCTGCACGACCTCGGTCAGGAGGGCGGAGATGCCGATCATCATCTCGGCGGAAACGCAGAAGAGCGGGAACAGGTCCCCTCGCTTCATCGCCTCCTTCATGCCGCGAATCGCCTCGTCGCGACCGATATCCGCGCCTTCGAGGTACCGCTCGAGCATGGCGTCATCGGTCGCCGAGATGGCCTCGATCAGCTCCTGATAGTACCGATCGACCGTGGCGCGCTCCTCGGCGGGGATGTCGACCTCCTCGTACTCGCCGGTCTTCGAGCCAGGCTTGTACAGGTAGGCCTTGCGCGCAAAGAGGTTGATGACGCCGCGAAACGACGTGCCGGCCCCGATGGGGATTTCGACCGGGACGACGCGATTCGTGAGCCGTTCCTTGACCTGGGAATAGGTCTTCTCGAAGTCCGCGTGCTCCTTGTCCATGAGGCTGACGACGAACAGCACCGGGTCGCGGCTGGCGACGGCCGCGGAGTACATCTTCTCGGTGCCGACCTCGACCCCGGCCGTGGCCGAGACGACGCAGAGGGCGCCATCGGCAGCCGCCAAGCCGGCGATCGCGTCGCCCTGGAAGTCCAGGTAGCCGGGTGTGTCGATCAGGTTGACCTTCACGTCCTGCCACTCGGCGAACCCGACGCCGACGTTGATCGAATAGCCGCGTTCCGTTTCCTCGGGGGTGAAGTCGGTGAGAGTGGTGCCCTCCTTGATTGAGCCGTGCCGTTTACTTGAGCCGGACACGAAAGCGAGGGCATCCACGAGGGTGGTTTTGCCGCTCGCACCGTGTCCGACGACCGCCACGTTTCGAATGTCCGTCGCGTGAAACTCCCGCATCCGCCTACTCCTCTCAGTGGGCCGTGGTGATGGGAGTTAGAGCGTGCGGCCGGGAGGACGAGAAATCAAGGGCCGTACGTCCGATGCGGCGTGCGGGGCCCACCGCGACCGTCCCACCGGCGGCGCGGCCGCGGCTCCTCGGTCCCGACGTGGCCGCGAACGGAGGGAAAACGACACGGCCGCGGAGTGCAATCCGCGGCCGTGTGGAACATCGTAGTCTCACGAGCGAGCGTCGATGCGTCAGTCTCCTTCGTTGTCGAACGTGAATCCATCCGTCTGGCGGTACCGTTCGAGCAGGGTATCGATGCGCGACCCGGCACCCGACGGGAGGATCGCGTAGGGGGTCAGCGTGAAGCTGATCGCCCGGCGCGCACCCTCCGGCCAGTCCGGCATCGACAGGCCCGCCACCAGTCGGCGGATGGAGATCCCGCACTCCTGCAACAGGTGATTCGCCGTTGTCCGGATGACGTCGAAGGGAATGCTCAGGTCATGCGTGACGAGCTCACCGGTCGTCTCATCACGCCATGCCGCATCACCAACAGCGCCTCGTTCCGGCCAGAGCCCGAGGTGGCGAATCGTATCCGAGCGCTCCGTCGGCTCCCGCCGTGACTCCATGGCCGCCGCCAACGCCAGCGCCAGCGACTCGGGAGTGGCCACACCGTAGAGCGTGACCACGTCCCTCGCGGGGCGTTCGGAGTTGAGCGGCGACGGGACGGAATTCACGTGTGCGAGCACCGCGGAGTGTTCGGAAGATTCCTCGAGCATGACGAGGACATCCATCTCCCCATCCCTCCTCTCCCTTCCGGGAATACCCTCCGCACCGGTCCGCGCGCCGGGGTGCGCGCAGTGCAATCAGCGGAGTAGACACCGGTCACTTGAACAGACCCCGCGTCCTCGCGCTCGGACACAAGAGTTCTGCAAAGGTTCCGTCCGGTTGTGCTGGGCCGCTGCGACGTCTCACCGTACCGCGAATGAGTATCGTCGCCCCGTTCGTCACCGTGCCCAGCCTCCATCCGCGAGGCGCATGCCAACGAAGAGCGACAGCGCGAACAAGGTGAGGAGAAACCACATCTGCGGCGCGTTGAGCGAGGCGAGGGCACCAGCGCCAAGGGCACCTGGGAGAACGGTGGCGCCAAGGACGCGGACCGCAATGGCGCACACGGCGGCGGCCACGGCCAGCCGGAGCCCTCGAAGCGACGCCGCCACAAGACTGAAGCAGACGCCCCACACGAGCATCCAGAAGGCATGCACCAGCAGTCCCGTCAACGTGGCCAGCACCGGCGGCGCCAGCGCCCCGGTGAGCGCAGCCAGGAGCGAGCGACCGCTGAGGAAGAACGGAGTCAGGGCATCGCCGTGGCGTGCCCCGAGACCGACGAGAACTCCCGCGGTGGCAGCCGCGGCGATCAGGCCCACCCTGACTCCCCTCAGGACTCGTGATGACGGCACGGGGGGAAAAGAATCGACGGCGACGCCCCGGCTCAAGTGGCGAGGTTGTTTCCGGCGTCGATTGCGCCGATAATAGGAGCACGCATGACCAGCCCCGAAGCCGTTTCCCGCACCGCCACCGTGCTCGTCGTCGAGGACGCGAGCGAAGTGCTGCGCGTTCTCGAGCGCACCCTGGCCGACAACGGCTACCAGGTGCTGTCCGCGACCGACGGCGAAAGCGGCCTCGAAGTCGCCATCGACAAGGGGCCGGATCTCGTGATCCTCGACATTGGCCTGCCCAAGCTCGACGGATACGGCGTCGCGCGCGAACTGCGCGCGCGCGGATTCACCAATCCGGTGTTGATGCTGACGGCGCGCGATGCGATCTCGGACAGGGTCGAGGGCCTCGACGCCGGGGCCGACGACTACCTCGCCAAACCCTTCAACTACGACGAGCTCCTGGCGCGCGTACGCGCCCTGCTCCGACGCTCCGCCCTGCGGGCGGACCAGGCCATGCTCAAGGTCGGCGACCTCGTCATCGACCCGTTCTCCCGTGACGTCCGCCGCGGCGACCGCGAGATCACGCTCACGCAGAAGGAGTACGCGCTTCTGGAGTGCCTGGCGCGCCACGCCGGACGCGCAGTGTCCCGCGAGCAGATCTCGCAGCAGGTCTGGAAGCAGGACCTCGACCCCACGACGAACATCGTGGACGTCTATATCAACTACCTGCGCAAGAAGATCGACCAGGACGGCGAGCCACCCCTCGTGCACACCGTGCGCGGCGTGGGGTACGTCCTGCGCGGCGAGTAGCCCCGCCCGATCCCCGACGCGGAACCGACGGTCCCGCGCCCTCATCCCGTACTCGGCGCGAACGTCGCCTTGGCGCGTCGCGGGCCCCGGAAGTGTCGCGTCAGGGAAACACCCTTCACATGTCGGGGGTTCTCCCGTCTATCGGTGTCAGGAGCATCGCAAGGAGGGACGGGAATGCAGCGTCGACTCGGTTCATTTCTCGCCGTGTTCGCCATCACCGCCGGGGCGTCGCGATTCGCGCCAGACGCGTCGGCGAGCGGGGGCGCCGAGGTCGGCGGTCGCGAGCTCAGCCCGCGAGAGCAGGCGATCCACGCACTGAATCGGCTCGCCTTCGGGCCGCGACCCGGTGATGTCGATCGCGTCATGCGCATGGGCGTCGACCGGTGGATCGACCAGCAGCTGTACCCTGAGCGGATCCACGATCACGACGTCGAAGGGCTCCTCAAGTCGTATCCGGACCTCGGGCGGACCGCGTCCGAGTTGCTCGCGAAGTATCCACCGCCCGGAGCCCAGCTCGCCCGGAAGCGGCTTCGAGGTGACTCGACCCTGAGCCGGCAGGACAGCGTCGAGATCCAGCGGCAACTGCGCTCCAGCCGTGCGTTTGTTGGCGAGGTGACCTCGGCAAAGGTGGCACGGGCCGTCATGAGCAATCGGCAGCTCGAGGAAGTCATGACGGACTTCTGGGAGAATCACTTCAACGTGTTCGCGGGAAAGGGTCAGGTCCGCTACTTCATTCCGGATTTCGATCGCGACGCCATCCGCCCGAACGCGCTCGGCCACTTTCGAGACCTGCTGGGTGCGGTGGCGAAGAGCCCGGCGATGCTGTTCTACCTCGACAACGTCCAGAGCGTCGCGGACAGCAACGCACCCACGCTTGCCCGCTCCCGTCCCGGAGCCTTCGGCGGTGGCGGACGGCGGCCCGCACGGCCGGGCATCGGCAACAGGCCGGGAGGCCGCATCGGACCGGGTGTCATCACCCGTCCCGGCATCCGCCGGCGCCTGCCGCCGGACATCCAGGACATGATCGCCCGGGGCGACACGTCGGACGCCGTCGACCAGGTGAACCGGGCCCTCCAGCTGGCGCAGCAGCGGCGTCCCCGAGGGCTCAATGAGAACTACGCCCGCGAGCTCATGGAGCTGCACACGCTCGGCGTGGACGGTGGCTACACCCAGCAGGACGTCATCGAGGTGGCCCGGGCGCTCACGGGCTGGTCGATTCAACCGCTGCGCCAGGGACGTGCCGGCTTCGTCTTCCGCCCGGAGGCCCATGACGCTGGAGAGAAGGTGGTACTCGGCCACCACCTTCCCGCTGGCCGAGGGATTCAGGACGGAGAGGAGGTTCTCGATATCCTCGCCAGCAGCCCCGCCACGGCGCGCTACATCTCACGGAAGCTCGTCGTGCGCTTCGTGAGCGACGACGCGCCCGACGGCCTGGTGGACCGCGCCGCTGAGACCTTCACCCGGACGAACGGCGACATTCGCGAGGTGCTGCGCACCATCTTCACCTCCCCGGAGTTCTTCTCGCGAGCGGCCTACCGCGCCAAGGTGAAGTCGCCGTTCGAGGTCACGGTAAGCGCCCTGCGGGCACTCGATGCACGGCCGGACACGACGCCGTTCACCGCGGGAATGGTCTCGCGACTTGGCGAACAGATCTTCGGCCATCAGGCACCCAATGGGTGGCCCGAGACCGGTGAGGCGTGGATGAACACCGGCGCCATCCTGAACCGCATCAACTTCGGGCTTGCGCTCGCGTCGGGGAGGTTTCCCGGCGTGTCGCTGCCGTCCTGGCCGCCGTACGCGGACCTCGTGCACGCCTCCCACGAGGCGCAGGTCACCGGTGTGACCGAGTCGCTCCTCGGCGGCGAGGTATCGCCCGAGACGATGGAGATCCTGCGTTCGGGCACGAATCCGCTGCTTGGAACGGCGTCGGGCGACTCGGCGGGAGCTGACGATCCGATGCCCCGTGCAGGCATGGGGGGGCGTGGCACGCGCCCCGACCCGGGTGCTCGCGGCCGAGCCGGCGGCTTCGGTCGGGTGCGTCCGCTGACCGGCCTCGAGCAGGTCATCGGCCTCGCCCTCGGCAGTCCCGAATTCCAGCGGCGGTAGCGCCGGCGGCAGCGTCAACCGGACCGGCTCGCGCCACGCGCCCCGCCGTCCCGACTCTCGATCCGTTCAGGAGCTCGTTATGCAACGCAGAGTCTTCGTTCGCAACGGCGCCCTTGCGCTGGTGACCATGGGCCTGAGCCCGAGTTTCCTTCGCCGGGCGACCTATGCCGCGGAACTCCAGGCCGCCCGGAAAGGGAAGATCCTCATCTGCCTGTTCCAGCGCGGCGCGGCTGACGGACTCAACGTCGTGATTCCGCACGGCGACCCGGCCTACTACGACGCCCGGCCGTCGATCGCGGTTCCCCGACCGCGCGCCGGCGACGAGGCGTCGGCGCTGGACCTCGATGGGTTCTTCGGGCTGCATCCAGCCCTGGAGCCGCTGATGCCGCTCTATCGGCAGGGCATGCTGGCACCGATACACGCGGTCGGAAGTCCCAGCGCGACCCGGTCGCACTTCGACGCCCAGGACTACATGGAGTCGGGCACCCCCGACAGGAAGTCGACGCCCGACGGCTGGCTCAATCGCTACCTCGCCGTCCGGGGAACCTGTGAGGAGTGCGCAGCCGTTGAAGCCTCCCCGTTCCGCGCCGTCGCGATGACAGCGCAGACGCCACGCATCCTCGAGGGCCCCTCGCCGGCGATCGCCATCAGCTCCCTTGGCGAGTTCACGGTGCGCGCCACCGGCAGCTCGGTCGAGCGACTCGAGGCACTGTATCGCACCGGCGACGCCGACCTGGTACACGGTGCCGGCCGCGAGATGTTCGAGGCGGTCAGGATCCTCCGCGCCGCGAACCCGCAGCAGTACAACCCGGAGAACAACGCCAGCTATCCGCGCTCGCAGTTCGGCCAGCGGCTCAAGGAAATCGCGCAGCTCATCAAGTCCGATGTCGGCGTCGAGATCGCGTTCGCCGACGTCGGCGGGTGGGACACACATGTCAACCAGGGAGGCGCCACCGGCCAGCTCGCGCAGCGACTCTCCGACTTCGCCCGCTCGATTGGGGCGCTCACGGCGGACCTCGGGGACCGGATGCAGGACGTGGTGATTCTCTCCATGTCCGAATTCGGCAGAATGGTGCGACAGAACGGCAACGGTGGCACCGACCACGGGCACGCCGGGGCAATGTTCGTGATAGGCGGTCCGGTGCATGGGGCCAAGGTTCACGGAAAGTGGCCGGGCCTGGCCCCGGAGCAGCTGTATGAGGGCCGCGACCTGGCGCTGACGACCGACTTCCGCGCGGTGTTCTCGGAGATCCTCGGGAAGCACCTTGGCACAGAGGACCTCGGGACCGTTTTCCCCGGTTACAGTGCGAGCCGTCGCTCCTGGCCGGGCATACTCTAGCGCGAGCGGAATCGCGCCTGATTCACACGATCCCCCATTCGCGCCGCTGCGCGGCGGTGACGTTCCCGCCGCAGAGGGGCGTTCCGACGATTCCGGCGACGAGCGCCGGTCCGTGCTCGAGCAGGGCGGC
Source organism: uncultured Gemmatimonadaceae bacterium (assembly GCA_963761075.1). GTDB lineage: Bacteria > Gemmatimonadota > Gemmatimonadetes > Gemmatimonadales > Gemmatimonadaceae > CAVXFN01. The sequence continues at coordinate 1,178,810 of CAVXFN010000004.1, read as the reverse complement.
AACGCCGGCAACGCCCGCCGGCTCCACGAGCAGGCCGAGGGTGTCCATGACCAGGCGCATGGCGAGACGCAGCGACTCGTCGCCCACGAGCACGATGTCGTCGACGAGTCCGTCGAGGTCGGCGAGTGCCTCGGGGACGGGGACCCGAACCGCGATCCCGTCGGCGATCGTATCGGCGCGTTCGGTCTCGATGACGCGACCGGCGCGCCACGAGCGTTCCATGGCGGGCGCGCCCCTGGCGCAGACGCCGACGATTCGGGTGCCGGGTGCGGCGCTGCGCGTCCAACTCGCCACCCCGGCCAGCAGGGCGCCATTGCCGAGTGGCACGAGGAGGGTATCGGGCGCGGGAACGACCTGCGCCAGTTCGATGGCCATCGACCCCGCCCCCTCGGCGATGGCGGGCTCGCGCCCGTCCTCGAGAAACGGGAGTCCGTGTCGCTCGGCGTGCGCGTGCGCGAGTTCCTTGGCCTCATCGAAGTCGCGGCCGCCCGTGTGCACGCTCGCGCCGAAGGCGCGCATGCGCTCGACCTTCAGCGAATTCGCTGATTCCGACGCGAAGATGTCGCAGCGGATGCCGCGCTTGCGCGCCGACCACGCCATTCCCTGTCCGAAGTTGCCCGCGGAGGCGCAGACGACGCGATCCGGCCGGGGGCGCATTTCGCCGAGCAGGAAATCGGTTCCCCGCCCCTTGAACGATCGGATCGGGTTCGCCGTCTCCACCTTGACGACGATGCGCGCGCGCAGCGCGGCACCCAGGGCTTCGGCCTCGAATTGCGGTGAACCGCGGAAAACGGGGTCGATGTCGCGCGCTGCGCGCGCGATTCGTTCGAGCGAAAGCCGATGTGGCAGGGGACCGTGTCGTCGCGGTATGCGACACGGTACGTCGCGTCCCCGTCGCTCGGCAACCGTCACATGCGGAGCAGCCGCCGGAGGATCCTGGTCAGCCTGTCCGTCAGGCGGTCGTGCAGGCCGGCTATCCAGTTGCGGTACTGCGGTCCCTGGTGGGCATCGCACGACTCCGTCGGCTCGGTCCCGGTCCGGAACCACTGTGGCGCCGTGAGTGGACACCAGTCGCCCGCCAGTTCCCCGGTTTCAAGGTCGATGTCGCGCTCCACGAGTCCGTCCGGCGGCTCCCAGTCGTCGTTCGACTCGCGCCATCCCTCGAGGTAGAACTGCGCCCATGCAGGCGCGGCGAGGCGCCCTCCGCTGGCCGCGGGACCGAGCGACTTCGGCGCGTCGTAGCCGAACCAGAAGCCCGCCGCGAGTGTCGGTGTGTATCCCACGAACCAGACGTCGGCGCCGTCATTGGTGGTGCCGGTCTTGCCGGCAATGGCGCCGGAGACGCCGAGATCGCGCACCGTGCGGCCAGTGCCTCCATCAACAACGCCGCGCAGCATCTGCGTGAGCTGGAAGGCATCGCGCGGATCCATCACCGAGTCGCGCTGGGTCGTGTCGCTCCAGAGCACGGTGCCGTCCATGCGGCTGATCCGGCGTACCAGGCGCGGGCGCACGCGGAACCCGCCGTTGGCAAAGGGGGCGTACGCGGTGACAAGCTCCATCGGCGTGACGTCGACCGCGCCAAGCGCGATGGCCGGGACGACGTCGAAGGAGGAGACGATCCCGTTGCTGCGAGCGACGTCGGCCACGCGGGTCTCGCCGACGGCCCGGCTGATCCTGACGGTGGCGGCGTTGTCGGATCGCATGAGTGCGCGCGCGATGGTGATGCGCCCGTCGTATTCGTCGCCGTAGTTGGCCGGCGTCCAGGTGCGGCCGTGGCCCTGGTCCACTGTTACCGGCTCGTCGTCGACAAGCGAAGCCGGCGTGAACCCCGCGCCAAGCGCAGCGGCGTAGACGAACGGCTTGAACGCCGATCCGGGCTGCCGGTGTGAGGAGACGGCCCTGTCAAACGCACCGCGCACGTACCGACGACCGCCCACCAGGGCGCGCACGTCACCATTGCGCGGATCGATCGCGACCATCGCACCCTGCACTTCCGCAGACGCTGCCGCGCCGCCCTGGCTGCGCCAGCCGGAGGCTTCCCGCTCGATCGCGGCGGCGCGGCGCGTGACCGCGCGCTGGGCCGCCCGCTGGGCGGCGGCATCCAGCGTGCTGGCGACGACGACGTCGATGCCCTCGTTGTGCGTCGCCCGCAGCACGGAATCCACGACCCCGCGCACAAGATCCAACGCCCAGGAGTCCGCCGGCCGCGGTGCGCGCCACTCGCGGGAGGCGATCCGGAGACGCTCATGGACGGCCCGCTTCTCCGCCGCAGGCGTGAGGTAGCCCTCATCCTCCATCAGTGAGAGCACCAGGTTGCGTCGTTCCAGCGCGCGCGCGGCGTCGCGGCGTGGCGTGTAGTAGCTCGGTCCCTTCGGAAGAGCCGCGAGCATCGCACCCTCCGCCACCGTGAGATCGGCGATGTGCTTGCCGAAGAGGTCGCGGCTTGCCGCCTCCACGCCATAGACGCCGTTGCCGAGATAGATGGCGTTGAGATAGAGGGCGAGGATGCTGTCCTTTGGAAGCGCGCCCTCGAGCAGCCGGGCGACGCGGAGTTCCAGCAGCTTCCGGCCGATCGATCGCTCTCCGACGGCGCGTCCGGCAAGAAACGTGTTCCGCGCGACCTGCATGGTGATCGTGCTGAACCCCTCGCGCACCCTGAGCGCGGCGACATTCCGGATCACGGCGCGTGCAAATCCGCGCCAGTCGAGACCGCCGTGTGAGTAGAAGCGGCGATCCTCGGTCGCGAGGAATGCCTGCCGAACGTGTTCCGGCACGTCGTCGAGCGACACGTTGACACGGCGCACAGACTTGAGCGGGCCCATGGAACGCCCGGAGCGATCCAGCAGTCGCCCCCCCTCGGGGGATCGGTACGCGCGGATCGCCTGCGCGGACGGACAGCCATCAAATCCGCACGTGAAGAGCCACACGTCGAACGTCGACATGCCCACCAGGAGGACCGCGAGCACTGTCGCGACTCGCCAGTGCCGCCGCAGCAGCAGGCGCGTGGCATCACCGGTAAGCCGGGACGCGAGAGTCCGCGCGGAGTGGAGCTGGCGTGAGAGCGTGTATCGAAGCAGGAGCACGCGGGCGCCGAGCAAGAGGTCGGACGCCGGGCCGGATGCCCGACGCGGGCGGCCGGCACGCGTCGCCGGCCCGTTCGACTGCACCTGTTAGATACGGAACGACACCCGGAGAGTTTCTCCCGGGATCGAATCAGCCTTCCGCGTGCTCGAGTTCGTCCCAGCGCGCCACGGCCCGGCGGAGGTGTGGAATCACGATCGAGCCACCCACCACGAGCCCGATGGCGAGGGTCTCGAAGACCGCGTTTCGGCTCGTCTTCTCCTCGGCACACCGCACCAGGTGGTAGGTCACGCAATCGTCGCAGCGCAGCACCAGCGACGCAACGAGTCCGAGCAGCTCCTTCGTGCGGGTGTCGAGCGCCCCGGCCTCGTACGCTCGGCCATCCAGCGCGAAGAAGCGATTAATCACGAGGTTCTGCTCCTCGAGAATGACCTCGTTCATTTGCTCGCGGAACCGGCGGAATTCCTCGAGCGAGCCGGCATCGTGGTCGTGGCTCAAAATTTCCACTCCCTGAGGACGCGCAGGGCGCCATTGACGGCGTCGCGCTGCGCCGGTTGGGTCGATCGCTCGAGCAGACGCTCGTAGGCGGCGATCGCCTGGTCCAGCATATCGTAGTCGTGTTCCGCGCCTGCGACCGACGCGGCGTTGTCGGCCATGGCAGCGAGCGCGACGAGGTCGCTGGTGAAGCGTTGTGTCACCTGCTCCCATCGTTGCGTGCGCTGACGGGGATCGGACTCGGAAATCGCCCACAGGTGCCAGGCGCCGCGATTCTCCGGGTCCGCGGCGATGGCCGCGCTGGCGAGCCGGCCGACCACCTCGGGCCCCCTTCCCTGCAGCCAGTAGGCGTTGGCGAGCATGACGAGTGCGCGCGCGTTGTCCGGCCGCATCTCGACGACCCGCTCATACAGGGGAGCAACGATCTCGGGCCGGTCACGGTATTGTTCGGCGGCCAGCACGATGGCGTCGGCGGTGGCCGAACGCGCGATTGCGTCCAGCCGCTGTTGGAGTAATGCTATGTTGGCGTTCGTCTCGTACTCGGCGGCGGCGGCGGAGAGTGCCGCGGCGAGGTTGCCCGGATGCGCAGACATGCAGCCAACTTATCGTCTCCGACAAGCTCACGCATGACGAACGCATCGCCACCGCGACGCGCCGGCGAGGGAAACCAGGCCCCGCTGCGGGTAGTCTGTTTCAGCGCGCATGCGCCTTCCGCCGACGAGCTGGCGGAGGCCGTGGCCGCGGTCGTGCCGGGGGCGGAGGTCGAGACCGGCGACCTGGCGATGACGCTGGACCCGCCCGAGGGCGACCTGTTCATCGTGGATGGTACTGCAGATGCCGCACGGGCGATGGAGCTGGTTCGGATCATCCGCGCCCGTGGCGCTGCCGCGCCGGTGGCCTTCCTTTCCGGCGACTCCGGTCCTCCCGAGCCCGAAGCCCTCAAACAGACGGGTGCCGTCAGCGTCGTTCCGGTCGCTGACCTGCCGCTCGCGCTCCCCGACGTCCTGGATGGCGCACTCGCGCAGGCAGCCCTGGCGGCCGGCTCCCCTGGCTTTGCCGCGCTCCGCGCCGCGGTGCAGGAAACGCGACGCCTGATTTCGGCCGGACTCATCGCCCGTCGAGTGAAGCACGACATCAACAACCCGCTGGCTGCGCTGCTGGCGGAGGCACAGCTGCTCGAGCTCGAGTCGATGCCGCCCGAGCAGATGGAGTCGGTGCAGCGCATGGTAGAGCTCTGCCGGCGTATGTCCATCGTCGCGCGGCGGCTGGAGGGACCGCCGGGTCGCAGCGATGGCGCGAATCCCGAGGCGTCGGGCCGAGGCGCATGACGCGTTGAGACGTACCTCACGTTCCGATCGTCCCATCAGGGGTGGTCGGTCACACCGCTTTTCATCGTGCCGTTCGGACTCGCGCCGCGCTTGCGCGTTTGGCATCGCCATGCGATACTGAACGCAGACCGCGGGCGGCGTCCGTTTCGCCCCAGGTCCGGCGAGGCTCCGCGAGCACGCGTCCGACACGGTTGGACATCGCGCGAGGACTTCGCAGCGAGAGAATAGATGCCGCCGGTTTCGCGTGAGGCATCCGCGCCACACGGTGGCTGCGCTGTTCGTGCGAAGATCGCACGATCGTTCCCGTCTCAGTCAGCAGTCGCCCGGACATCCGCAGGTCGGCGACGTACGCCCACGGGCGTTCGCCATGCCACTGCCGCAGTCCGGAACAGTCAGTCGACAGATGCGCACGACGCCGGCTTCCGGCCGGCCGTGCCGGCACACCGATCCATACCAAACCTCTTCCCACTTCCGGCATGAATGAGCGCCGACGCCCCGGTCGCCGGGGACGCCGTCCAGTTCCGCGCAGACGGCCTTCCGATCCGAACAGCGAACCGAATCCGTACCGCGATACCGGTGAAACCGACGCGGCGGACAACCCGGAGACGAGGCAAGGACAGGCTCCGACCGAGAGCGTCGCCCCGCAGGAGGGAGAGCCCTCGCCGACGGAGGGGGGCGGCATGAGCGACGCGCCTCCGTCCGAGACCGGTGGTGACGATGCCGGACAGGGCACCGACGCCGGCGCGACCGCAGCGCCACGCTACGACCAGGCCCAGCGCGACGGCGACTTCCACCAGCGCAACGGCCGGCGACATCGTCGCCATCGCGGCCGCGGCCGCCGGCCCAACGAGGCCAGCGGGCCACCGGCGCCGGTGGTCCCGGACGCCGAGACGATCGGCTGGTTCGGGCCCTCACGCGATGGCGGCTTCATTCGCCGCGCCGCGAACAGCTACCTTGCCGAGCCAAGCGACGCATGGATTCCCCCGCACGTCGTCCGGCAGTTCGCCCTGCGCCAGGGCGACCTCGTCTTCGCGTCCACCGGCCATGATCATCGCGGCCGCATCGTGGTCTGCGACATCCGCACGATCAACGACTCGGAACCGGCCGCCCTCGGGCGGCGGCCCGACTTCTCGTCGCTCACGGCAACCTACCCCGAACGGCGCCTGACGATGGAGACCGGGCGACCGGCGAAGGCCGGCCCGGAACTCACGCGGCGTTGCATCGACCTCATGGCGCCCATCGGCTACGGTCAGCGCGCGCTGATCGTCGCGCCGGCCCGCGCCGGCAAGACGATGCTGCTCCACGCCCTGACGGAAGGGATCGCGTTCAACCACCCGAACGCGACGTTGCTGATCCTCCTCGTGGACGAACGTCCCGAGGAGGTGAGCGAGGCGATCTCGTGGGGCGTGGGAGAGGTGGTCGCCTCCAGCTTCGACCAGCCTGCGAACCGGCACGTCGAGGTTTGCGAGATGGTCCTCGAGCACGCCCGCCGGCTCGTCGAGATGGGGAAGGATGTGGTGATCGTGCTCGACTCGCTCACCCGCATGGCGCGCGCCCACAATACGGCGGAGCGCGGCAGCGGGCGGACGCTTTCCGGGGGACTCGATTCCACCGCGATGGCCAAGCCGAAGGCGTTCTTCGGATCCGCGCGCGCGGTGCACCCCAAGGACGGCGGTGGCAGCCTCACCATCATCTCGACCGCGCTCGTCGAGACTGGATCGCGCATGGACGACGTGATCTTCGAGGAGTTCAAGGGCACGGGCAACTGCGAGATCAAGCTCGATCGTTCGCTCGCCGAAAAGCGCATCTTCCCGGCATTCGACATCGCCACCTCGGGCACGCGCCGTGAGGAGAAGCTCTACAAGCCCGAGCAGCTCGACGCGATCTACACGCTGCGACGCGGCCTGCAGCAGATGCCACCGCAGGCGGCGATGGAGTGGATGATCAAGCGCATCGCGTCCACTACCAACAACGACGCCCTGCTGGCAGGCCTGTAGCGCGGACCGGGACGGGGCTCAGCGGCAGCCCGAGACGATCGCCAGCGCGTTACCCACCGGGCGCTCACCGGTGGCGTCGGATGGGTGGTTCACGACGCCGTAGCGGTACGCCGGTCCGGCGCGCTGCGCCACCACCATGCTGGTGGACCCGCCACCATCGAGGTTGAGCGCCTCCGTGGCGCCGAGGGCCAGCGACAGCTGCGCGGCCTCACGCAGCGTCATGCCGGCGCTGTAGCCCGCCTGTCGTCCGTCGACGGTAATCAGCATGATCCGTCGGCCACTGGCGCCCATGGCGACGACCGTTCGCGGATGGCGCGCGGGCCCGAATGTCACGGCGCCGGCACTGTCGAGCGCCGCCACTTCCGCGCTGTCGCGAACCAGGACGGGGAACCCGCCGACTGCCTCGCGCGGTGCGAACGGCGCGAGGCGCACCAGCACGTCGATCCGTCGGCGTACGAGGGCCTCCCGGATCAGGCTGGCGCGCGGCCCCGGCGCCGCTCCGGCGCCGATGGCGAGCACGGAGCCCTGGGCGGGAACCGGCGTGGGACCGCCGCTGGTGTCGATCTTCACCACGCGGCCACCACGCGGGCCGTCCAGCACGATGCGAACGCTACCGGACGCCGTGTCAACTCGCGCGCCGTACTCGGCGTCGAAGAAGGCCACGCCGCCCGGAGCGAGCCGGTTCCAGGAGTCGATCGCCACGGAGTCCGCCCCCGCCCGAGCGGAGCCCTCGACGCGGAGGACACCTAGCCATGGCGCGCCCGACGCGTCGAGGGCAAACACGGGCCGCACACCCGGTCCGGCAACGACACGTCCGTCGTGCACGAACGCTCCGGTGGGCAGCCCCGCCGGCGCGAACAGAAAGAAGTCCCCGTTGACGGCGCCGGCGACTCCCGGCCGGTTTCGCCCGGGCGGAATTCGGACCGCGAGCGACTCGGCGATCGCAGACGTCCTGGCGCGTCCCTCGGCGCCATCGACGTCCTTGATCGCGACGGGCGACCAGCACGAGGCGCGATCGACGTCGAGCACATGGATCACCCAGGGACCGCGATTGATCACGTAGCGCCGGTGCAGCGCTCCGGTTGCGATCGTGTCGACCGCCTCCGTATCCGCCACAACGCGCGGCGAAGGGAGAGTGGCGGGTACCGGAGGCGCCCGATGGACCGGAACGCATGCCACGAGGACCAGCAGCGGTACGGCCATCGACGCCGCACGCCAGCACGCGTGTGCGCGACCACGGAACGGCAATCCGTCTACCCGCCCTCGCCGGACCTGGGCTCGAGATCGAGCGCCGCGCTGTTTATGCAGTAGCGCAGGCCGGTCGGCTTGGGGCCGTCGTCGAAGACGTGGCCGAGGTGCGCGCCACACTTGTCGCACTGCACCTCGGTGCGCCGCATGAAGTGGCTCCGGTCCTCCTCGTTGCGCACCGCGGCGGAATCCATCGGCTTGTAGAAACTCGGCCAGCCGCTTCCGGAGTCGAATTTCGTCTCGGCGGAAAAGAGCGGATTGCCGCACACCACGCAGCGGTAGACGCCGTCGTCGTGACAGTCCCAGTACCTCCCCGAGAACGGACGCTCCGTGCCCTTCTCCTGCGTGACGTGGTACTCCTCGGGCGTGAGCCTGGCGCGCAGGCCGGTGTCGTCGAACTTCTTCGTGTCGGTCATGTCGTGCTCCTGGCGAGCTGCCGAGCCGGGTACCGGCGGTCACTCCGGCGGTATCGCGCCGGCCGCGCCCGATCGTCGCGGGTCGGCTCCGGCCGTGACCTTGCCGTCGCCGATCGACACCGCGGCGCCGTATCCCATGCGCAGCTCGCCGATGAGTGAAATCGTGTTGAAGTGGTAGCCCATGTCGCGGAGCCGCCGCATGACACCCGGCGCCATGCCGTCCTCGACCTGGATCTCGAACTGCCTCTCGCCGCCTCCGCCTCCGCGACCGCCGAATCCACCGCGTTGTCCGGGCAGGAAGCGGGGCAGCTCCAGGGCGCGTTGCGGGCTCAAACCGAAGTCCACCATGCCGACGAGGGTCTCGTAGACCGCGCTTGTGATCCACGCGTTTCCCGCCGCGCCCACGGCAATAATCGGCTTCCGTGCCGTTCCGTTCCCGCGAAAGACGATCGTCGGCGCAAGCGTGCTGCCGTGCCTGGCGTACGGCAGGCGCGCGCCGTAGGCGTTCGGGTCGGTGCCGTACGAGGTCAGCTTGTCGTTGTACAGGAATCCGAGTCCGGGCGAGACGTAGAAGCCACCGCCCCACGTGCCGAGTGTCTGCGTAACGGCGACCACGTTGCCGTCGGCGTCGGCCACGACGAATGCGGTCGTGCCGCTCGACCGGCAGACGGCGCCGACGGCGTGGATCTGCCCTTCGCACTCGTCCGGCGGTGCCGCGGCTGCGAGGCCGGGAGGCGCTGGCGCTGGCGGGCTCTCGCACGCGAGGGGATCGCCCCGGAGGCTCGCCGGGGTCAGGGCATGGCTGGGGTCGAAGCACTTCCAGCGCGCGCGCGCCGTGTCCTTGTTGGTGATGGGCTCGATGTTCACCGGCCACAGGCTGGGATCGGCGATACGTCCCCGCGACGACGGCACCAGCTGCCATGCGGCGATCATCGCGTGCAGCGTCGCCGCATCGTCCGTGTACAGCTTGGGCGCGGGGACCTGCTCGAGCAGGTTCAGCTGGGCGACGAGTGTGGCACCACCGCTCACCGGTGGCGCGCTCGAGTACACAGTAAGTCCGCGATACGTCCCGGAGACCGGCGTGCGGTCGGCAGCGAAGTAGCGGGCCATGTCGGTCATCTGGACGGCGTTGCCGTGCGAGCGCAGGTCGTCGACGAGGCGTTGCGCGACCTCGCCGCGATAGAACCCGTCGGCGCCACCCTTGGCGATGTGCTCGAGCGTCCAGGCCAGGTCGGGATTCCGGATGGTGTCGCCGGCCGTGACGGGCTTGCCGTCCCGGAAGAAGAGGGCGCGGCTCGCCGGGTATTTCATGAAACCGTCCCGTTCGCGCCACAGTGTCGTCGCCAGTCCGTCGCTGACTTCGTAGCCGTCGTGCGCGGCGCGAATGGCCGGTGCCAGGAGGTCCGCCCACGGCAGTCGGCCGCTCCCGTACTGCTTCCAGGCGGAGTACATCCCGGCCACGGTGCCGGGCACCATGGCGAGCACCGGGCCGTCCGACGGATACCGACCGTTCCGCAGGAACGAGGTGTTGGAGAGGCCAGCCTCCTCGGGAACGCGAGCCATGAACTCGATGAGCGCCGGCTGCTGCATCCCGGCCTTGTAGACGAGCATCTGGCCGTATCCACCCGGCCCGCTGGCGTCGGGCTCGACCACCGCCAGCGCGAAGGAGACCGCAACGGCGGCGTCGACGACGTTGCCTCCACGGCGGAGCATCTCGAGTCCGGCCGCCGTCGCCACCGGGTTCGCGCTCGACACGGCGGCGCGCCCGGACGCCTCGGCACGGAGGACCGGCCGATCGCGGAGCATGGCGTGCATGACGCCCTGCAGGGCCTCATCGTCGCCGGCCGACCGGGCGCGCGCCCGCCAGGCGTCCTTCATGGCGAGCCACTTCGCGTGGCGATCGGCGGCAGCGGGCGTGCTGTAGTAGACGCGGTCCATCCGCTCCCAGAACCGGTCGAACGCCTCGACGTTGCGGGCGCCGCGGTCGAGCGTGACCGAGACCGGAAGCGCAGCCGGCGACTCGTCAGGCGCGACCGGCGCATCGATGCGCTGGAGCAGCCCGGAGTCCTGGAAATCCTCGTAGGCGATCCGGTCGCCCACCCGGTCGGGATCGCCATTGTATCCCGGTTCATCCGGGGCATGCTGGCCAAGCACGATCGTCGCCCCGTCGGGAGACCAGACGGGCACGGCACGCTCATCGCTCACAAGGTTTACGTAGTGCCCGTCCGTCGGGGTGACGTAGATCGCCGCGCGCGGCGTGGCGGAGAAGAACGCCAGGCGCCGCCCGTCAGGCGACCAGGTGGGGCTCTCCGGGGCGCGGTCGGCGACGACCGTGCTGTCGCGGTCGCCAGCGATGGCTCGCACCAGCAGCCGGCGGCTGTTCTCGCCGACCTGGACCCAGGCCACCCGCTGCCCATCGGGCGACACCGCGGGCCACCGCTCCTGCTCCTCCGTCCTGGTCAGGCGGTGCTCGCCACCGGAGGCGTCGCGCATCCAGAGGCGGGCGGCGGACCCGCGTCCCCGCACGAAGACGACGGCACCGCTGGCGGCCACGCTGGGCTCGAGGTCGGGGGCCGGATCGGTCGTGAGCCGCGTGGCCTCGCCGTCCGCACCCGCCGTCGAGACCGGGAGCCGCCAGAGATCGATGTTGCCGCCGCGGTCGGAGACGAACACGACTGCCGATCCGTCCGGCGCCCACGCGGGCTCGCGATCCCACGCCACGCCGCTCGTCAGGCGTCGCCAGTCCTTCCCCGCGGCATCGCGCATCCACAGGTCGCCCTCGATGGAGACGACGAGACGGCCGTCGCGGGCGAATGCGGGGTCGCGGACGGGCGGCAGCTGCGCCGCCTGGAGGAACGCCACGAACACGAGAAGCGGCTGCATCGGGACCACACTCCGGCAGAGGGATGGCGCGGGCCGCCGTGGCGTACCCGGACCCGGAACGATTCGGCTGGGGCCCTGCCTCGTCAACCCGGCGCCGCACAGGCAGATTCCGCCGGGGCGCATCCGCGCCCGGAGGTTTCGCGCGCACTCCGCCTCATCCGCTCACCTATCCGCCCCCACAGTGCCCTCGCCCGACTTCGACCTGGATCTCGTCCGTGCGCGGATTCCGCTGCTGCGTCACGCGATTCCGATGAACAACTGCTCGCAGGCCCCGCAGAGCGACGCGACGCGGGTGGCCGCGGAGTCGTTCCTCACCTCCTGGAACGAGCAGGGGATGGACTGGACCCGCTGGATGGACGAGGTCGACCTCTCGCGTCGTGAATTCGCCCGGCTGATCGGCGCGCCTCCGGAGACCATCGCGGCGGTGACCTCGGTGTCGCACGCCACGGCAGCGATAGCCAGCGCCTGCGATTTCACCACGTCGCGCAACGTCGTGCTCGCCAGCGGTGCGGAGTTTCCGACGGTGGGCCACGTCTGGCTTGCGCACGAGGCGTCGGGCGCGGTGGTCCGATGGGTGCCCGTCCGCAGCGGTGCCGTCGAGCTCGACGACTACGCGCGCCTCATCGACGAGCGCACCCTTCTCGTGTCGGCGGCCCACGCATACTACCTCAACGGATTCGTGCAGGACGTGGCGTCGATCGCGCGCCTCGCACACGCGCATGGCGCCCTGCTGTTCGTCGACGCCTACCAGTTCCTGGGTACCGCGCCTGTCGACGTGCGCGCGCTCGACGTCGACTTCCTGGCGAGCGGCACGCTGAAGTTCCTGATGGGGACGCCGGGTATCGCGTTCCTGTACGTGCGCCCGGAACTCATCGACCGGCTTCATCCGCGCTTCACCGGGTGGTTCGGGCGCGGCAACCCGTTCGCATTCGATGCGCGAACGCTCGACTGGTCATCCACGGCGAGCCGCCTGGAGACCGGGACGCCGGCGATCTTCAGCGCATATGTCAGCCGGGCCGGGATGGCATTCCTCCACGAGGTGGGGCTGGAGTCGGTCGGGGCGTGGAACGGCGTGCTCTCTCACCGGCTGGTCGAGGAGGGGCTGGCCCGCGGTCTGACGCTGCACGGGCCGGGCACGGCGCTCGGCAAGACGCCCACGACGGCATTCGTCGTTCCCGGCGACAGCCACGACGTCGAGCGGCGCCTGCGGCAGCGGGGCATCATCGCGTCCGCGCGCGGTGACGTGATCCGGCTGGCACCGCACTTCTACTCCTCGATCGAGGACGTGGACCGGGCGCTCGATGCGCTGGCCGCCGAGGTACGGCCGTGACCGCAGAGGAGGTCGGCGGGAAGACTCGCGAGACTTTCGCCTCGCGGTTCGGCGTGCTGATGACGATGGTGGGCGTCGCCGTGGGACTCGGCAACGTGTGGCGCTTCCCGTACATGGTAGGCCGCTACGGTGGCGCGGCGTTCGTGCTGGTGTACGTGGTGATGGTGGCGCTGATCGGCATCCCCGCACTGATGGGCGAATGGGCACTCGGGCGTCACGCCCGGCGGGGAACGGTGGGCGCCTTTGCCGCCGGCGGATTGCCCGGCGGGCGGGCGCTGGGGTGGTTTCTCTTCGCGGTGGTGGTGGCGGCGACAGCCTACTACACGAACGTGGTGGGATGGGTGCTGTATTTCGCGGTGGGCGAGGTGGCCGTCCGGGTCGGGGCGCCGTGGAACAGCGCGGCGGTGCTGCCGCCGGACGCCGGGTTCTCCGCCGGGGCGTTCGTGCGCCAGGCGGCGTGCACGCTGGTGGTGATCGCCACCTGCGCCGCCGTGCTGCTGCGGGGCCTGCGATCGGGCATCGAGCGCGCCAGCCGGTTCATCATGCCCACGCTGTTCGGGATCCTGCTGCTGCTGATCGCGCGCAGCCTGACGCTGCCCGGCGCGTCCCTGGGCGTGCACTGGTACCTCGGCAAGGTGGCGTGGGGTGACGTGACGCCCATGGTCGTGGTGGCCGCCATGGGCCATGCGATCTTCTCGATGTCGTTAGGCGGCACCTTCATGGTCACCTACGGCTCGTACCTCGGCGAGCGCGAGGACCTCGGTCGCAGCGCGCTGTGGACGGCGTCGGGCGACACCCTGGCCGGGCTGCTCGCCGGCCTGGTGATCTTCCCGGCCGTGTTCGCCTTCGGCCTGGAGCCCGCGAGCGGGCCGGGCTTGCTCTTCGACACCCTCCCGCGCGTCTTCGCGCGAATGCCGTTCGGCTGGGGATTCGGACTCCTGTTCTTCGCCGGCCTCTTCGGCGCGGCGTGGCTGTCGGACATCGCCGCCTTCGAGGTGCTGGTGGCCGGCCTCACCGACAACACCAGGCTGTCGCGACGCCAGGCGGTCTGGGCGCTGGCCGGAGTGGTCTTCGTCGTGGCGCTGGTTCCGATGGTCAACCTGCGCATCTTCGTCCGTTGGGACCTGACGTTCGGCTCCGGGATGCAGACGTTCGGCGCCCTCTGCGCGGCGCTCACGGCGGGGTGGGCGATGTCGCGCGGCGCCCTGCTTCGACAGCTTGGCGCCGACGACCTGGGCGGCTGGCGCCGGATCGTACCCGTCTGGCTGCGATTCGTGGTCCCGGGGGCGATCGTGGCGGTCGGCGTGTGGTGGCTCCTGACCGACGTGCTCGGTATCATCGGACAGGTCTGAGCGCGGGCGCGGCGCGGGCGCCCACTGGCTGGTCCACACCTTTCTCGAACGGGATGGCACGATGGCGGAACCGGAAGAAGATCTCACGCGATTCGTCGAGGGGGCTGACGGTATCTTCGTGATCCGGGACAGCCCGGTTGCCCGGGCATGGAACGGCATCCAGTACAAGGTCGGCATGTCGGCAAAGAACGTCCCGGCGCGGCTGCTCTCCATGAACGTCGCCGTGGTGCCGCCGGGCGCGGTCGCCTACGCACACGTGCATGTGGGCTTCGAGGTCATGCTCTATATCCTGCAGGGTCGCGTACGTCACGAGTACGGCGACGGGCTGGCGCAGTCAGTCGAGAACGCCGCCGGCGATTTCATCTACATCGAGCCCGGGGTGCCGCATGAGGTGTTCAACCTCAGCGACACCGAACCCGTCGTCGCGGTGGTCGCTCGCTCGGACGCCGATGAGTGGGCACACATCGTGACTTACGACAGGGCGACCGGGACTCGCGGCGAGCAGCTCGTCGCGGGTTAGCAGAGGAGAGGCTGGCTGATGCCATCGGGCGTGATGGACACCGCGCGACGCGACGACGGCACCGAAGGCGCGTCGGGAGACGTCCCCGATCGCGCGCAGGCGCTGGCCGAGCTGGTGGGCGTGGAGCGCACGGCGTTCCTGCTGACCGAGCGGATGAACCAGGGAAAGTGGAAGCGCTTCTGGAGTGTCTGGCAGCGCTCGGTGGGCGCGTGGTGGGTCGCCGCGGCGACGTCGAATCACCTGCAGGTGGCGGGGTTCGAGCACGTCGAGGCGACGAGCCCGGAACGACCGCTGCTCCTCGTCTCGAATCACCGCGCGTACTTCGACTTCCTCGTCGTCACCAGCATCCTGTACCGGCGCCTGGGGCGGCCCATCCAGATCTTCTTTCCGATCCGCGGCCGCGGCTACTACCAGCACTGGAGCGGGGTGGCGCTGAACCTGTTCGGCGGCTTCTGGTCGATGTTCCCTCCGCTGTTCGCGCTTCCCACGCACCGGGCGTTCGACCGATACGCGCTCGAGGTCCTGATCGGCCTGTGCCGGACGGGACGCGGTCATGTGATCGGGATCCATCCGGAGGGCGGCCGGAACCGCGACCCGGATCCGTACACCTATCGCCGGTTTCAGCCCGGCGCCGGGCGCATCATCCACGCCGCGCGACCGCAGGTGATCCCCGTCTTCCTGGCGGGAGTGGAGAACAACCCCGTACGCTTCCTCACGGGACGCTGGCGGGGCGGCGACATCCGGGTGCGGTTCGGTGCCGCAGTGGACCTGGCGCCCTTCGCCGGCCTTCCCGCCAAGGGGAGCACCTACAAGCGCATCACCGAGCACGTCATGGAGCAGGTGCGGCTGTTGGGAGAAGCCGACCGTGCGGCGCGCAGCGTGTCGGCCCCGGCGTCCCCGGCGTCCCCGGCTACCTAACGAGACACACCCGGCGGCGCACCGCGGGCGGCGGCCTTGCGCTGCGTCGCCGTCGTGGGGTAGGCAGCGTCCGGCGGCGCATCGCCGTTCGGCCAATCCTTCTCCTTGCCGGGGAGGTCGGGCCGCGGATGGGCGAGCACGAACGCCGCCGCATCGAACGCCTGCTGCGCCGTCAGGCTGCCGCGGTTGTTCTGCGGCATGTTGAACCTGATGAAGCTCGCCGCCGTGTACAGGCGGGCCATGCCGGCCCCGATGTTGAACGACTTGGGCCCCCAAAGGGGCGGCACCGAGTCGCCGGTGCCTTGCCCATCGGTGCCATGACACGCGAAGCAGACGGCCGAGAAGATTGCCCGGCCCCTCGCGGTATCCACCGGAAGCGGCTCCAGCTTCGGGAGGCCCTGTCCCTCCACCTCGGCGTTGACGGGGTAGCCCGCGGAGAGGAACGCGAGGTACGCCACGATGTCGCGCATGTCACGGCTCGACGGGTCGAGCGGCACGCCGTTCATGCTGCGGCGGAAGCAGCCGTTGACGCGGTCCTCGATCGTGAGCGTCGCCCCCGCACGACTCCGGTACTGCGGAAACCTGGCGTAGACGCCCACCCACGGCATGGCATTCGGGAGGGTGCCGTCATTGGGATGGCAGCTCACGCACTGCAGGGCGTCGCCCACGTGCGTGGGCAGCGAGTCGCGCGTGTTGCGCAGGATGGCCCGACCGCGACGCACCGACGCCAGGACGTTCGGATCGCTTACCACGCGCTCGTCCGGAATCCGGAACGCGAAGCGCCGGGCCTGCGGCGGCGCGGGCAGCGAGTCCACCGCCGCCGACGCGCGTCCGTCAGTGACGCCGCGTCCGCCGCAGCCGACAACGCACAGCGCGGCAAGCACGCCGAGCGACTTGAGCCAGGAATCGAGCCGGCAGTTCATCGCCACAAGCTTCTCGCGAGACGCCCGGGAAGGCAACCTGCGCCGTGCCCGCCGGCGACGGCGTGCGCCCCCCGGGCCATGGTGCGAGATTCAGGTATTGGGTACCCCCCGGAGCCAACCATGCCCTTCGCCATGCGACTCGCTGCCCTCCCGATCCTCCTGGCAATGTTGCCGGGAGCGATTGTCGCGCAACAGCCTGTACCGATTCTCGTCAGCACCGACTGGCTCCAGGCGCACCTGAAGGACGCCGGTCTCGTTGTGGTACACACATCGCAGCAGGGCTCCGACTACGAGGCCGGGCACGTGCCGGGAGCGCGCTGGCTGCCGCCGAGCAAGTTCCTGACCTCGCGCAACGGGCTGTCGAACGAGCTTCCGGACGCCTCCCTGCTCGAATCGGCGCTCGAACAACTCGGGATCGGCGACCGCTCGCGGATCATCATCGCCGGAGGACCGCTGACGACGGTCTCCCGGCTGTACTTCACCCTCGACTACTTCGGGATCGGCGGCCGCACGTCGATCCTCGACGGTGGCATCGATGCCTGGCGCGAGGAGGGACGCGCCGTCGAGCACGCGACGCCTGTCGCGACGCGCGCACGACTGACGCTGCACGCCAATCCCGCCAGGCGCGCCGATGCGGCGTGGATCATGGCGCACGCGACTCCAGCCGACGCACGCGTGGATGTGCTCGATGCCCGGCTTCCGGAGTTCTACGGCGGGTTCTCGGCCAACAACATGTCGCGCGCCGGCCGGCTGCCGATGGCGCACAACGTTCCGTACAGCTGGCTGAGCGGCGCGCTGACGCGCTTTCGTGACGCCGCCGCGCTCGAACGGCTCTTCGCGTTGGCGGGCGTGCAGCCGGGTGACACGGTGGTGACGTACTGTCATACCGGCGTGCAGGCCAGCGTCCTGTACGTCGCGGCGCGCCTTCTGGGTCATGACGCCGCCGTGTACGACGGTGCCTTCGAGGACTGGAGCAAGCGTACCGAGCTGCCGGTGGCGAGCGACGTGCCGCCTCCCCGGCGGCCGTAGCCCCGACGAGGGCCGGTCTCGTGCCGAAGGGGGACCCACTCGATCGCATCGCCGTGATCGAAGGCGACATCACGACGCTCGACGTCGACGCCATCGTGAACGCGGCCAACACCTCACTGCTGGGTGGCGGCGGAGTGGACGGCGCGATCCATCGGGCAGCGGGCCCGGCCCTTCTCGTGGAATGTCGCGCCCTTGGCGGCTGCGAGACCGGGAGTGCGAGGATCACCAGCGGCCATGCACTCCCTGCCCGCCACGTCATCCACGCCGTCGGTCCGGTCTGGCGCGGCGGCGGGCATGGCGAGGCCGGATTGCTCGCGTCGGCGTACCGCGCCTCGCTCGAGCTGGCGCACGAGCACGGCATCGCGACGATCGCCTTCCCGGCCATCAGCTGCGGAGTCTATGCATTCCCGTTGGAGCAGGCGGCGCGCATCGCGCTTCGAACGGTGCGCGACACCCTCCGGCGCCTGGACGACATCGATCGCGTCCAGCACGTTTGCTTCGGGCCGGATGTGCTCGCGGCCTATCGCAGTGCCCTGCGCGCGCTCAAGGGCGGGACCTGAGCGCAAAAAAATGGAACGGCCGCCCTGTTGGACGGCCGCTCCATTCTCTGGGGACAGCGTGAACCAGGGAGGTGTCAGAATCCAAGATTCACGCCGACGCCGTACACCATGTTGTGAGCGAGGTTCCCCGTGAGGTCCAGGCCCGCCGCCTCCCGAAAATCGAAGCGGCCGACGTAGTCCTTCGCCATGAGCCGAAGTCCTACGGCCCTGCCGAGTTGCAGGTCCAGGCCACCACCGAAGTTGGCCGCGAAGTTCGTGGAGGTGGCTACCAGTGGACCCCGACGCACGTCGTAGCGGATCGCGCCGGCGCCCCCCTCGACGAATGGCACCACCACCGACGCGGCGGCTCCCATGGCCGGGAAGCGTAGCTGTATTCCGCCGTCGTAGAGCAGGGCGTTGGCATCCGCCAGGCGCACACCGCCAATCAGGGGCGCGCCTACTTCGAGACTCGAGGTGGCGTAGCCCAGGTTCCCCACGAGGGCGACGTTCGGCGCGAGGTCGAGTCCGAGCTGCACGCCGTACAGCGCGGACCCCTGGCTCGTGAGCCGGGTGCCCAGCGGACCGTTCGCGAAGCTGCCGAAGGCAATGT
This sequence comes from uncultured Gemmatimonadaceae bacterium, assembly GCA_963761075.1. Classification (GTDB taxonomy): domain Bacteria; phylum Gemmatimonadota; class Gemmatimonadetes; order Gemmatimonadales; family Gemmatimonadaceae; genus CAVXFN01. Next base: position 1,160,141 of record CAVXFN010000004.1, on the reverse strand, counting down.
ACCCGACGTACGGCGTAAGCCTGACCACGACGGGCGCACGTTCCTGCGCGCTGGACACGGTGGGCAGCAGGACGGCTCCGGCAAGGACTGAAAGACGGACGACGTAGTTCTTCATAGGCTCCCCCTGTTCGAGTGATGCGACTGCAACTGGGGGATGCACGCTCGATGCCCGACGCGATCTCTGGGAGCATCTGCCGCGACTGGAAGGACTTACGCGAATCGATCACCAACCGCGATGCCGGTTCGTCCTCGTGGACGGACGGCGGCCTGTCACACGCAGGGCGCGCACGGCGGACCGTCGTCGCGACTACGACCGTATTCCTGCCCCGCCGATCTCGTCCCAGAAGTGAGCGACCGCCGCGATGCCCTTCCTGTAGTTCTCGTCGCTCATCCACTCGTCCGGCGCGTGTGCGTTCTCGCCGGGAAGCCCGAAGCCCATCAGGAGCACTGGGGCGCCGAGGATTCTCTGGAAGTCATCGACGACCGGAATCGAACCACCCTCGCCGGTGAGCACGGGCGCGCGACCAAAAGCCCGCTCGAGCGCCCGTTGCCCCGCCTCGAAGAGCGGGCCCTCGAGTACGGCGCGCCACGGACGACCGCCGTGCAGCGCGGTGACGGTGACGTGCACGCCGACCGGGGTCACCTTGACCACGTGGGCACGGAGCAAGGCAACGATATCGTCCGGTGACTGGTCGGGCACGAGTCGGCAGCTGACCTTCGCCATGGCGAGCGATGGGAGCACGGTCTTGGCGCCCTCCGCAGTGTAGCCGCTGAGCAGGCCGTTGATCTCGAGCGTGGGACGCGTCCACAGTCGCTCGAGGGTCGTGTACCCTTTCTCGCCACCCAGCGCAGGGGCGCCAGTCTCCGCCCGAAAGCGCTCCTCATCGAAGGGCAGTGCGGCGATCTGGCGCCGCACCTCGGGTTCCCACTCACGCACCTCGTCGTAGAAACCCGCCACGGCGACGCGATGGTCCGCATCGTGAAAGGACGCAATGATGTGCGCGAGCGCAGTGGCCGGGTTCACGACCGCACCACCGTAGCTTCCCGAGTGCAGGTCGGATGCCGGGCCAACGACGTCAATCTGCACGTACGCGAGTCCGCGGAGGGAGAACAGCAGCGAGGGAATTCCGGGGGCGAACATCGACCCGTCGGAAATGACGACCCCGTTGCAGGCGAGTCGCTCCGCGTGACGCCCGATGAAATCGGCCAGGTGTTCGCTCCCGACCTCCTCCTCGCCCTCGGCAAGGACTATCACGTTGACTGGCAGCGTTCCGCGGACCCGCAGGTGTGCCTCGATCGCCTTGACGTGGAGGTAGAGCTGTCCCTTGTCGTCGACCGCGCCGCGGGCATAGATGCGCCCGTCGCGCAGCGCGGGCTCGAACGGCGGTGAGGTCCAGAGATTGAGGGGTTCCGGCGGCTGCACGTCGTAGTGCCCGTAGACGAGGATCGTGGCAGCATCGGGGCCCGCACCCCGCCACTCGCCAAGCACCACCGGGTGACCCGGAGTGGGCAGGACCTCGGTGGTGAGACCCGCGGTTCGCATCTGACCGGCAAGCCAGTCGGCGGCCTGCGCCACGTCGCCCCGGTGCTCGGAGCGGGCGCTCACGCTCGGGATTCGCAGGAAAGCGAAGAGTTCGTCGTGAAAGCGCGCATCGTTGGCGACGAGGTACTCGGCGAGATCGGTCATCGGGAGGCCGGGAGGGGTGGAGAGTCCTGGACGCTCGAAGCACATCGAAGGTGCGTGGCGGCGCGCCTTCCGACAATCCACTCGTGATTGACGCCGTCGCGCGCCGTCGCATAGGATTCCGTGGCGCTCCCGCGCCGGCGATGGAGTTCGCCGGAACCGCCAGCCCCGGCTGGATGATGACTCCTGCGTTCCCGTCGACGCGGGAGTTTCTCTTGATCCGGAGTACGCGCATGACCAACCCGACCATGGAGCGCCGGCGCGTCCAGTGCCATCCCGACACGCCGGAGGGCGCGTGCTGCTGCTCTACGTAGCCCTTGGCAGTGCCATCGGCGGGGTGAGCCGATTCGTGATCGGCAGCGCGGTCCAGGAGCGCACACCGGGGTTGCTGCCGACAGGCACATTGGCGGTGAACGTCATCGGCTCGTTCCTCGTGGCCTTCGTGCTGCGCTACGCGGCGGACACGCCCGCCATCTCACCGGAGGCACGCGCCCTTCTGGCCACGGGATTCTGCGGAGGATTCACGACCTTTTCCGCGTTCAGCTACGAGACGCTGCGCCTGGTGCAGGATGGCGACTACGGCAAGGCCGCCCTGAACGTCTTACTCAACCTCGTGCTCTCGCTCATGTTCGCCGTGGCCGGCTTCGTTGCGGCACAGGCCTTTCTCGACCTGCGCCGCCGGATCTGACGCGCCGTCCTCATTTTTCGGGGGGCTCCCCATGCATGGCTTCAAGGGACAACGCGTCCTGATGCGCATCCATCTCGGCGAGCGCGACCGTTTCGAGGGAAAACCGTTGTACCAGGCGATCGTGGAGCTGCTCCGACGCCGCCACTTTGCCGGCGCGACGGTCTTTCGGGGCATCATGGGATTCGGCGCAAGTGCGCGCCTTCACACCGATCGGCTCGACGTGCTGTCGCTCGACCTTCCCATCGTGGTCGAGTGCGTCGAGACCCAGGAGCGCATCGACGAGATCCTGCCGGACCTGGACGGCATGATCGGTGGAGGGCTCATCACGCTCGAGCGCGCCAACGTGATCATGTACCGCCCGGAGCTGCCGCCGGACCGCAAGACGCCCAGCCAGAGCATCGACCTGAGGGCGGGTGGCCGACACGACGAAGGGGGCGGCACACCGTGACCCCGTCCAGCCAGTCCTGACCCGGCGCATGCCGAACCACCTCGCCGGTTCGTCGAGCCCGTACCTGCTCCAGCATGCCGGGAACCCGGTGGAGTGGTATCCGTGGGGTGAAGCAGCTCTCGCCCGTGCGCGGCGCGAGGACAAGGCGATCCTGCTGAGCGTGGGCTACGCCGCCTGCCACTGGTGTCACGTCATGGCGCACGAGTCGTTCGAGGACGCCGAGACCGCGCGGCTCATGAACGAGCGCTTCGTCAACGTGAAGGTGGACCGCGAGGAGCGCCCGGATATCGACGCCATCTACATGCAGGCGGTCCAGGCGATGACCGGACAGGGCGGGTGGCCGATGACCGTCTTCCTCACGCCCGAGGGCGCCCCGTTCTATGGCGGGACGTACTATCCGCCAACGGACCGACACGGGTTGCCGTCGTTCCGGCGCGTGCTGGGGGCCGTTTCCGAGGCGTGGCGGGATCGGCGCGCGGCGATCGACGACACCGCAGCACACCTGCGCGACGTACTGCGCGGCGCGACGACGACGCCCGAGGTCTCCGGCCGCGTCGATGCCGGGCTGCTGTCGGACGCCGTGGCGTCCATCGAGCGCACGTTCGACCCGCGCCATGCCGGATTCGGCCGGGCGCCGAAGTTCCCACCGTCGATGGTGCTCGACTTCCTGCTGCGTCGCGGGGTGCGCGCAGCGGCGTCCGAGGTGACGGCGATAGTGCTGCAAACCTACGAGGCGATGATGCGCGGCGGCATCTTCGACCAGGTCGGCGGCGGGTTGCATCGCTACAGCGTGGACGAGCGCTGGCTGGTGCCCCACTTCGAGAAGATGCTCTACGACAACGCGCTCTTCGCGCGCCTGGGGGTTCACCTGTGGCAGGCCACGGGGGACGACACGCTGCGGCGTGCCGTCGAGCGGACGCTCGACTGGGCCATCCGCGAGATGCGTGATCGTGACGGCGGATACTACTCGTCGCTCGACGCGGACAGTGACGGCGAGGAGGGGGCGTTCTACCTCTGGAGCGCCGAGGAGTTCAACGCGGAACTTGGCGAGCACGCGGCGCTGCTCGCGGAGTACTGGGGAGTGACGCGCGCCGGGAATTTCGAGGGACGCAACATTCTCTCGGTGCCGCTGCCCTCGTCGGTGATCGCCGAAGGGGCCGGCATGACGGAGCAGGCGCTCCACGACGTCGTGGCGCGCGGCGAGCGCACGCTGCTCGCTGCGCGTGCCAGGCGTCACCGGCCGGCGACCGACGACAAGGTGGTGGCGAGCTGGAACGGCCTGATGATCCGGGCGCTCGCCGAAGCGGCGCGTGCCTTCGACTCGGAGGCGTACCGGGGAGCGGCACTCTCGGGCGGCCTCTTCCTCGCGGAACGGATGATCCGGGAGGGTCGCGTCCGGAGGGTGTGGCGCCAGGGCGAGCTGTCGGAGCACGGATTCCTCGACGACCAGGCTGCGACGGCGCTCGCGTTTCTCGACGTGTACTCGACGACGTTCGATGGCGCGTGGGTGGGGCGGGCGGAGGCCCTGGCACGCACTATCGGCGCGCACTTCATGGACGAGGCGACAGGTCTTCCGTTCGACACCGCCGACGATCACGAGGCACTCATCACGCGCCCCCGGGACGTCGCTGACAACGCCCTCCCCTCGGGGACGTCGCTCTCCGCCGAACTCTTCACGCGCCTGGCCGAGTTCACCGGAGACGAGCACTTCCGGGAGCGTGGCGAGCGGATCGTCGAAACCCTGGCCGGCCCGATGCGAGCGTATCCGTCGGCCTTCGGGCACCTGCTTGGGACCGCGGACATGCTCGTTTCCGGCAGCGTTCAGGTTGCGATCGTCGGCTGGCAGGGGGCCGAGGATACCCGCACCCTGTGCGACGTGTTGCGGCGCCGCTATGTCCCGTCGCTCGTGCTTGCCGGGGGCGGCCCGGCGAGCCCAGCGGATTCAATCGCGCTCATGGCGGGGCGGACGATGCGGGACGGCGCGGCGACGACCTACGTCTGTCGTGGGTTCGCGTGCGACGCACCGGTGTCCGATCCCGCGGCCTTCGGCCGGCAACTCGACGTCGCGGTGGCGAGCGCGAGCGACTGACCGACGTCCTGCAGGTCGTTGGCATCCCGCCAGTTATCGGGAGGCCATCTCGGTCGTCCCTTGACGGAGTTTCTGCACTCGACCCGGTTGCCCGCATGGTCGGCCGGGGACGGGTGTGGTTATCTTGCCACGTCAGGGCCAGTACGTGTCGCTCGTGTCCACGGTGGTGTCGCGCCGCCAGCCGGATGCGGCATCGCACAACCGGCACCTGGCTCCGGCATTCGAAGGCACGAGTGAACCCCGCGGCATGAGACCGAACGACGTGACATTTCCAGCCGGCCGTTTCGCGATGCACAAGACGCGTACTTCGCCAGCCGCGCGAGCGCTCACCGCGGTCGGGGTCATGCTTGCGCTTGCCGCGTGCACGACGCCCACCGATCCCGCGCATGTGGCGACAGTGATCGTCCAGCCGCCCCTCGACTCCGTCGAAGTGGGCGGTGTGTCCGGCGGCTTCACCGTCGCGCTCAAGGATGCGGGCGGTTCCGACGTGACCGGCAGGACCGTGACGTGGAGCTCGGCCAACACCTCCATCGCCACGGTGGATGCACAGGGCGTGGTGCACGGCGTCTCCGTGGGTCAGGTGCTGATCACCGCCGCGTCGGATGGAAAGAGCGCGACGGCGACGGTGAAGGTGCTCGTCCCCGTCGCGTCGATCCTCATGGTGCCGGACAGCATCGGCATTCGGCTCACCACGCAGCAACGCATCACCGCCCAGCTGGTCGGCCCCGGAGGCGAGGCCATCTCGGGGCGTGTCGTTGCATGGGCCAGCGCGAACCCGTCGATTGCGACGGTCGACAACACCGGGCTGGTGACGCCGGTCGCCCTCGGATCGACGACGGTGAGCGCGAGCGCCGGGACCCAGACGGGTGTCACCAAGATCCTGGTGAAGTCCGAGCCGGCCCTGCTGGCAAAGATCTTCCCCAACGCGCCGGTGCAGATCGTGCGCCTGGGACAGACAAGGCAGCTCACGGCCGCGTGCTACAACGCCTTCGGCAACGAGATTCCCGGCTTCGGCATCGACTGGTCGAGCACCAGTCCCACCGTGGCGACCGTGGACCAGTCCGGCCTCGTGGCGGGGATCGCGCTCGGGCAGGCAAACATCGTCGCAAACTGCAATGGCCCGACGGCCTCTGTCGTCATGCAGGTGACGCTGGTTCCCGTCTCGACCGCCACGATCAACTCGTCCGGCCTGACGGTGCTCGTCGGCCAGCACGCGCAGCTCTCGGTGACCGCGAAGGACAGCGCCGGCAACGTCCTGAGTCTCGCGGGCCGCACCTTCGTATGGAGCTCCGACAACGGGCCATTGGCCACCGTCGACCAGCAGGGGATCGTGACAGGCGTGTCCGCCGGCGTGGCCAACGTCCAGGTCGCGTTCCCGAACGACGGAGTGACCACACGCCGAGCATTGCGGTCACGGTCCAGAACGTCCCGGTCGCCCTGGTGACGGTGACGCCGAGCCCGCAGACGATCTCGCTCACACCCGGACCGGCGGTCGTGCAGCTCACCGCCACGCTGAAGGACTCGAACGGCAATACGCTGACCGGACGCACCGTGACGTGGCAGAGCCTGAACACGAGCAGTGCCCAGGTCTCGTCGAACGGCCTCGTGACCGGCCTCGCCCCGGGCGCGGTGACGATCCAGGCAACGAGCGAGGGTATCGTCGGTTCGGCGTTCATTACCGTCAATCCCTGATCCGGCGCCGCCCCCCGTCGGCACAACGGCCCCGCGACGACGCGTCGCGGGGCCGTCCAGTTTCTTCACGTATCGTGCGAGTCCTGCTACAGGTCGGAGCAGGTCCTGAGAATGGTGTGGCAGTTGCGGCAGATGACCTTGCAGCGGATCTCCGCGAGGTCAGTCGACCCGCAGACATCGCAGGTTTCCGCGTCCGACGCCGGGTGTGGACTGCCGGTCGCCGTCCCTGGCCGGCTGCGGGGTCACCTGGGAGTCGTCGGGAGTGGGCGATTCCGGCATGGCACGCCGCCGGCTCGGGCAGCGCCGTCGGTCACTCGAAATCGACGGCGAGATTCATGGCCGGTGCAGAGTGCGTCAGGGCACCGACCGAGATCATGTCCACGCCGGTCTCGGCGATGGCGCGCACCGTGGCCAGGTTGACCCCGCCTGATGCCTCGAGCTGGGCGCGTCCGTGCACCAGGCGCACACATTCACGCATCACGTCCAGCGGCATGTTGTCGAGCAGGATGATGTCGGCACCCACGTCGACACACGCCTGCACCTGCGCCAGGGTGGTGCACTCCACCTCGACCTTGGCGCCCCGCGGCGCGATCTCGCGCGCACGCTGCACGGCGAGCGCGATGTTGCCGTCGACGGCGGCGAGATGGTTGTCCTTGATGAGCACCGAGCTGGAGAGGTCCATGCGGTGATTGGCACCACCCCCGGCGCGAACCGCGTACTTCTCGAGACTGCGCCAGCCCGGCGTCGTCTTGCGGGTGTCGAGGATGCGCGCATGCGTGCCGCGCACGGCGTCAACGAAGCGCGCCGTCAGCGTCGCCACGCCCGAAAGATGCTGCACGAAGTTCAGCGCCACCCGCTCCGCGGCGAGCATGGCACGGGCATGACCCGTGATGTAGACGACGCCGTCACCCTTCGACACGTGGCGTCCGTCCTCGGCGTCCACGCGCATGGAGACCTTGGGATCGAGCAACCGGAAAGTCTCGAGCGCGAGCGGGACTCCCGCGAGCGTGCCCGACTGTCGCGCCACGAGCCCGGCCCGGGCGCGCCTGTCGGTACGTACCGTCGCGATCGTGGTGATGTCGTTGAAGGCGCCATCTTCCTCGAGGGCGGCGCGAACGAGATCTCCGACCTGCTCCCGCGTGAGCGGGAAGCGCAGCCCGTCCGCGGCGTGAACCGCCGGGACCTCGAGCGGGGTCACACGGCGCGGTGGCACCGACGTGAATTCGGGACTCGTCATCGGACGGTCCTCCTGGAAATGCCGCCGGGAGTCACTCCCCCGGATCAAAACCGACCGGCGCCGGCGCTCCGGCAGGCGTCGACGGACCTATCGCCACCATGCGCTCGAGCGCGCGTCGGGCCCGCGAGGCGATCGCGGGCGGAACCACAATACGATGTTCGAGCCGCTCCAGCGAGTGGAGAACCTTCGGAAGCGTTGTCAGCTTCATGTACTGGCATTCCGCGCGATCGCTCGCCGGCAGAAAGATCTTGTCGGGATTGGCGCGACGCAGCCGGTACAGGATGCCGATCTCGGTGGCCACGATGAACTCGCGGCTCGTCGACTCGGCGGGGCGGCGCATCATCCCTTCAGTCGAGAGGACCTGGACCCCGTCACTCGCGATCGCCCCGGCGGACATCGCCTCGACGACGTTGGTGGCGCAGCCGCACTCGGGGTGAACCAGGAGTTCGGCGTCGGGATGCTCGGCCCGCTGGCGCGCGAGACTCGTCGGTGTGATACCCGCGTGGACATGACATTCACCGAACCAGAGGTGCATGTTGTCGCGCCCGGTCACGCGCCGCACGTGCGCCCCGAGGAAGACGTCCGGCAGGAACAGGATCTCGGTGTCGGACGGGATGGCGTTGACGACGTCGACGGCGTTCCCCGACGTGCAGCAGTAGTCGCTCTCGGCCTTCACCTCGGCCGTCGTGTTCACGTACGAGACCACCACCGCCCCGGGGTGCTCCGCCTTCCAGGCGCGCAGTCGCGGTGCGTCGATCGTCTCGGCCAGGGAGCAGCCGGCCGCAAGGTCAGGCAGCAGGACCGTCTTGCCGGGCGAGAGGATGGCCGCGGTCTCCGCCATGAAGTGAACGCCGCAGAAGACGATCACGTCGGCGTCGGTCCTGGCCGCCTCGCGGCTGAGCCCGAGGGAGTCGCCCACGAAGTCCGCGATGTCCTGGACCTCGGGGCGTTCGTAGTTGTGGGCGAGCACCACCGCGTTTCGCTCGCGGGCCAGCGTGCGGATGCGATCGACGAGCGCGGCGTTGCCGCCGGCCGTGTCAGGGGTTGCGATCATCGAGAAGAAATCTACGCGCGGCGTACGCCCTTCAGGGACTGCGACGGGGCGCCCCGGGGCGGCCGGGGACGGGGCTCACCACTCGAGGTGTCTCCCTTGCCATTCGCGCCGTGCCTTTGGAAAATCGCTGCGGAAATGCCCTCCGCGGGACTCCTTGCGGGCGAGGGCGGCCTGGGTGATGAGTTTCGCGGTCTCGCAGAGATTCCGCTCCTCGGTCGCACCGGCCGGGAGGCGTTCCCCGATCCCCTCGAGTTCGCCGAGGCAGTGCCGCAGTCCCTCGGCGTTCCTGTCGATGGCCGCATAGTCCCACATGACGGCGCGCACGGCATCGGCCGCAACCTGGGCCGCACCGCGATCGGGAAGGGACGGTACCGTCCAGCGTCGGGCGCGCGTCGGAGCGGTGGTGTGCGGCCGTGAGGCCAGGTCGCGGGCAATTCGCTCGGCAAAGACGAGGCCCTCGAGCAGGGAATTCGACGCCAGCCTGTTCGCACCGTGAACGCCGGTGCACGAGACCTCGCCGCAGGCGTACAGGTGCTTCAGGCTCGATCGCCCACGCAGGTCGGTCACGACGCCTCCCATCATGTAGTGGGCGGCGGGTGTCACCGGGATCAGGTCGTGTCGCGGATCGATCCCCCGGGCCATGCAGAGTGCGAATATCCCGGGAAAGCGCGACGTGAATTCCTCTCCCAGGGACGTCGCGTCGAGCCAGACACGCCCGGTGCGGGCGCGCTCGCGGAAGATCTCGCGTGCGACCACGTCGCGCGGGGCGAGCTCGGCCAGCCGGTGACGCGACGGCATGAATCGCTTGAGGTCGCCGTTCCGCAGCACGGCGCCCTCCCCTCGGACGGCCTCGGAGATGAGCGCCAGCGGATTCTCCGCGGTGTCGAGCGCGGTCGGATGGAACTGCACGAACTCCATGTCGGCGAGCCGGACGCGCGCGCGGTGCGCTATGGCGAATCCGTCGCCCGTCGAGACGATCGGGTTCGTCGTGTAGCGATAGACCTGGCCGCAGCCACCGGTCGCCAGGATGGTGGCGTCGGCGCGGATCTCGACGGCCTGGCCGAGCACGCTGGCCCGCACGCCGGCGCAGCGCCCTTCCTCCACGATGAGGTCGAGGACGCGCGCCTTCTCGAGCACGTTCGTGCGACGGCTCTCACGCACCCGCTCGATCAGGGTGCGGGCGACCTCCTCGCCGGTGCGGTCGCCGTGCGAATGGACGATCCGGCGGCGCGAGTGTGCCGCTTCCCGACCGAGGTTCAGGGCACCGTCCGGCGCCAGGTCGAATTGTGCGCCGGCGAGCTGCAACTCGCGGACCCGCGCGGGACCCTCCTCCACGAGGACCTTCACGGCCTTCTCGTCGCAGAGCGCGGCCCCTGCCGCAAGTGTATCCCGCCGGTGCAGCTTGGGAGAGTCACCGGCGCCGAGCGCGGCCGCGATGCCGCCCTGGGCGTACGAAGTGGCGCTGTCGAACAGCGTCCGCTTCGTCACCAGGAGCACGTCTCCCAGCTCCGCTGCGCGCCAGGCGGTGTGAAGCCCGGCGACGCCACTGCCAATGACGAGATAGCGTGTCCGCAGGAGGGAGGGCACGCAGGTATTGAATGGTGCCGACCGGCGTTCGTCCAGCGGCAGCGAGCATTCTTCGCTCATTGCCCATCCGGGCCCGGCTGCGGAGATTGCGCCGGTCCATTCCCGTTCGACCCGAACGCCAGGAGGAACGGATGTCCAGCGCCGCGAGGGAGCCGCTGCCCATACGTGCTCCGGGCCGTCGCGGCCCGGCGCCGCCTGCCGCCGGCGTCGCCTGCGTCGCCTGCGCGCTCCTGCTCATCACGGCAGCGGCCACGGGCGCGCAGTCGCCCTGGCAGGTCGTACCCAGCGGGACGAGGGTCTCTCTCAGGGGGCTGTCGGTTGTCGACGACAGCGTGGCCTGGGCCAGCGGGCAGCGCGGCACCATCCTCAGGAGCGTCGACGGTGGCAAGTCGTGGTCGGTGGACACGATTCCCGGAGCGGCTCGACTCGACGTGCGGGCCGTGGCCGGTCGGAGCGCGAAGGTCGCTCATGCGGCGGCAACGGCTGGGCGCATCTGGCGAACGTCGGACGGCGGCAGGACATGGTCCCTTCGATACGCTGCCGAGGACACCTCGGTCTTCCTCGACGCCATCGTCTTCAGGGACGATCAGCACGGACTTGCCCTTGGTGACCCGATGGGCGGACGATTCCTGCTCCTGGCGACCGACGACGGGGGTGAGAGCTGGCGGGACGTCTCGCCATCGTCACGTCCCGTTGCCGATTCCGGAGAGGCCGCGTTCGCGGCGAGCGGGACCTCACTGGTCCTCCAGGGCGAACGCGCGTGGCTCGGTTCGGGAGGGGCTGCGGCACACGTCTTTCGAAGCCTGGACCACGGGCGCACGTGGACTGCCTCCGCAATCCCGTTGCGCAGCGGCGGCAGCGGCGCGGGGGTCTTCTCCGTCGCCTTCGCGGACTCATTGACGGGAGTCGCAGTGGGCGGGGACTATACCCTTCCCGACTCGGCGGCGGGGAACGCGGCGTTCACGCGCGACGGCGGGATGACATGGACGCGAGCGAGCACCACGCCGCATGGCTATCGATCCGGCGCCGCCGCGATCCGTCGTGGCGGCAGCGTCGTCGTGATAGCGGTCGGCACCAACGGAACGGATATTTCCGAGGACGGCGGCAGGACGTGGCACCCCCTCGACTCGACCGGATTCAACGCGGTACAGTTCGCACCTGGGGGCGTGGCCATTGCCGTTGGCGGCGGGGGACGCATTGCCAGGTTCCTGCCGCCCGACGCCGTCGGGCGTTGAGTCGTCCGTCGGCGCATTCACCCTGTTCCTCGAGACATCCGAGATGATCCGAAAATCCCTCATCGCATTCGCCGTATTGTTCGCCGCCGTGGCCTGCGAGAAAGCACCGACGCCGAAGGAGGCACCTCCGGCCGAGGGCGCCACGAAGAGCGAGACGGCGCCCGCGGCGCCGGCCGAATTCCAGGTGCGGTTCGAGACAAGCAAGGGACCGATCATGGTGGAGGTGCACCGGGACTGGTCCCCGAATGGCGTCGACAGGCTTTATCAGCTCGTCGGCAGTGGATTCTACGATAACGCGCGTTTCTTCCGCGTGATCCCGAAGTTCATGGCACAGTTCGGCATGAATGGTACGCCGTCCGTGAATGCGCAGTGGTCCGAGCGCACGATTCCGGACGATCCCGTCAAGCAGAGCAACACGCGTGGGACGGTCACGTTCGCCAAGTGCGGCTCGCCGAATTGCCGCTCGACGCAGCTCTTCATCAACTTCGGCGACAACTCCTTTCTCGACGCGCAGGGTTTTGCTCCGATCGGGCGGGTGACGGAAGGCATGGACGTGGTGGACAAGTTGTACGGCGGCTATGGCGACGGCCCGCCAGGCGGAAGCGGCCCCGACCAGGGACAGATCACCTCCGCTGGCAACACGTACCTCGAGCGGGACTTCCCGAAGCTCGACTACATCCGCACCGCGACGATCGTGAGCGGTACGGCCGCGACAGAAGCCTCCGGAGATTCGGCGAAGAAGCCGTAGGCTGGGCCCCTGCCGGCAATCCCTCGGGTTGCCGGCCCGGGGGCGCCCCGCATCTTTCCCCGGCCTATGCGCAAGATCGTGGTGCTCCTCCTCGTGCTGCTCGCCGTGCACGGGGCGTTCCTGTTCGTGCGCCCGTCGGCGGCGGGCGAAGCGCCGGCGGGCCATGGGCCCAGCGTCGGCATCGTCTTCGACGTGGGCGGGCGCGGCGACAAGTCGTTCAACGACGGTGCCTACCTGGGCGGCGTCCGCGCGTCAAGGGAACTCGGCGCCCGGATGCGCTACATCGAGCCTGGTGATGGCTCGGACCGGGAGGCGGGGATCCGTCTGCTCGCCGCCGAGCACATGGATCTCGTCATCGGCGTCGGCTTCATCTTCAGCGACGACCTGACGCAGCTTGCTCGCGAGTATCCGAACACGCGGTTCGCAGGCATCGACTTCGCCCTGCAGACCGACGCCAAGGGCAACTCCATCGAGCCGCCTCCAAACCTCGAGGCGATCAAGTTCCGGGAGGAAGAGGGGTCGTTCCTCGTCGGCGCCCTCGCCGCCCTCGTGGGCGGATCAAAGAAGGTCGGCTTCGTAGGCGGCATGGACGTGCCGCTGATCCACAAGTTCGAGGCCGGCTACCGCGCCGGTGTTCACGCGGTCTGTCCGGACTGCGAGGTCGTGGTGCAGTACGCGGGCGTGACCCCGGAGGCGTTCCGGAACCCGGGACGGGGCCAGGAACTCGCACTGAGCCAGTACCAGTCCGGCGTGAACGTGATCTTCCACGCCTCCGGCTCGACCGGTCTTGGCGTGTTCGAGGCGGCGCGCCGCACACACAAGCTCGCGATAGGCGTCGACGCCGACCAGTACGACGAAGCCCCGGGCTACATCCTGACGTCGATGGTGAAGGGTGTCGACCAGGCGGTCTTCGACGCGGTGCGCGCGGTGCGCGATGGCACGTTCCACGGCGGGGTCGTGCAGCTGGGCCTGGCCGAACACGGCGTCGATTACATCTACGACGAGCACAACCGCGGCCTCATCCCGGACAGCGTGAGAGCGCGCGTCGAGGCCCTGCGCCAGGACATCATCGCCGGACGCATCCACGTGCCCAGCGAGCGATGAGCGAACCGGGAGCGGCCCCGCGCGGGGAGGCTGGCTCGGGCCCTCTCGCCATTCGCGCGGAGGGCGTACGCAAGGCGTTCGGCGCCATCGAGGCGAATCGCGGCGCCGCATTGGAGGTGCGGGCCGGCGAGATACACGCCGTGGTGGGCGAGAACGGCGCCGGCAAGTCCACGCTGATGCGCATCCTGGCGGGGCTCTTCCCGCCCGACGCCGGCCGGGTGGAGGTGATGGGTCGCGACGTCACCGGGTGGACGACCTCACAGGCCATCGCCGCCGGGGTGGGCATGGTGCACCAGCACTTCATGCTGGTGCCGACGCTCACGGTGGCGGAGAACCTGGTGCTGGGACGCGAGCCACTGCGCGGCCTGACGCTCGATCGCGCCGCCGCCGCTCGCGAGGTGGAATCGTTATGCGCTCGAACCGGCCTCAGGGTCGACGCGCGTCGTCCGGTCGCGACGCTCTCCGTCGGGGAGTCGCAGCGCGTCGAGATCCTGAAGGTGCTCTGGCGCGGTGCCCGCATCCTGATCCTTGACGAGCCGACGGCAGTGCTCTCGCCACCGGAAGTGCACGAGCTCTGGGGCGTCCTGCGGCGCCTCCGGGCCGAGGGTGACACCGTGGTCCTGGTGACGCACAAGCTCGACGAGGTGATGGAGATCTCCGACCGGGTCACGGTGATGCGCGCCGGCGAGACCGTGGGACGACTCGCCACCCGCGACGCCTCGCCGGCGCAGATCGCGCGGATCATGGTCGGCCGGGACGTCGCCCTCGCGGCGTTCGTGGACCGGGCGTCGGTTGCCCCGGTGGCGTCCGGCGCGGCGCCGGTTCTCGAGGTGCGGGAGCTCAGCGTCCACACGCCGTCGCGACCCCACGCCGTCGATCGGGTCTCGCTCGCGGTTTCCCCGGGATCGATCCTCGGCATCGCGGGCGTCGAGGGAAACGGCCAGTCCGAACTCGTGGCGGCAATCGCGGGACTGGTGCCCGTACGCTCGGGCAGCGTGCGCATCGCGGGAGCCGACCTCACGGGCGCCACGGTGCGCGCCCGGTCCGAGGCCGGGCTGTCGCACATTCCCGAGGATCGCCACCACCGGGGACTCATCCTCGACTACAGCGTGGCCGAAAACCTCATCCTCGGCCGGCAGGGGCGCTTCACGCGGCGCGGCGTCATCGATCGGGACGCCGTGGCCCGGCACGCCGCGGAGCGGGTTGCCGCCTTCGACATCCGGCCGCCAGACCCGTCGCTTCCGGCGCGCGCGCTCTCCGGGGGAAACCAGCAGAAGGTCGTCGTGGCGCGCGAGATGGGGCGGGACTTCCTGGTGCTGCTGGCGGCGCAGCCGACGCGGGGTGTCGACGTCGGCGCGATCGAGTTCATTCATGACAGGCTGCGGGCCGCACGCGACGCCGGCGCCGCCATCCTGCTCGTTTCGGCGGATCTCGTGGAGGTATTGGCCCTCGCCGACAGGGTGGCCGTCATGTATGCGGGGCGCATCGTCGTCACGATGCCGCGCGCCGACGCGTCGGCGGATTCGCTCGGGCCCTGGATGACCGGCGCAACGCGGGGCGCAGCGTGATGCGGCGCGCCGTCGCCCTCCTGCTGCCGGCGCTCGTCGCGCTGGCCATCGCCCTCGTTGTCGGTGACGTGCTCATTCTCACGGTTGGGCAATCACCGGCGGAGGTCTATCGCCTGCTGGCGGACGGCACCTGGGGAAACGGATACGGCTTCGGGCAGGTGCTGTACAAGGCAACCACGCTGACGTTCACGGGCCTCTCCGTCGCCGTGGGTCTCCGGGCGGGATTGTTCAACATCGGCGCCGAAGGACAGCTGGCGCTTGGCGGGTTCTGTGCGGCGGTCGTGGGGCTTGCCCTGCCCTCCTCCACGCCTGGCGTCATCGCGGTGCTGTTGTGCGGCATCGGCGCGGCAGCGGGCGGAGGCGTCGCTGGCGCGATTCCCGGAGCCCTCAAGGCACGCTTCGGGGCAAGCGAGGTGATCGTCACGATCATGCTCAACTTCATCGTGCTGGCGCTGCTCAACTGGATCGTGGCCGCCCACCTGCACGTGCCGGAATCGTTGCACACACCGGTCATCGCCGCGGGCGCGGTGCCGCGGCTCTCCGGTATCGCGCAGGCGTTTCACGGATCGGCGGCCAACCTGACGGTGCTCGTGGCCCTGGCGGCGGCCTGGGCAACGTCGTGGTACCTCTTCCGCACGCGCGGCGGCTACGAGCTGCGCGCCACCGGGCTGCAGCCGGCGGCTGCGGAGTATGGCGGGGTGCGCATCGGGCGCGTCTACCTGCGCGCGATGGCACTCTCCGGGGCGCTGGCGGGACTCGGCGGCATCAACTTCGTGCTCGGCTACAAGCAGTACTACGAGGAGGGATTCGCGTCGGGCGCCGGATTCCTCGGCATCGCGGTGGCGCTCGTCGGACGCAACCACCCTGCCGGGGTCGTCGTGGCCGCGCTGCTCTTCGCCACGATCTCCCAGGGCGGCCTGGCGGTGAACGCCCTGGTTCCCAAGCAGATGGTCGAGGTGCTCACGGCCGTCGTGATCATCGCCGTCGCCACCACGCTGCCGGAAGTCCGGCGCCTCCTGCTCGGGGCGCGGCGGAGAAGCGCGGCGTGATCGTCCTCGTCTTCCTCGTCCAGACGCTGCGCATCGCGATGCCCTACTTGTTCGCCGCCTCGGGGGGCGTGCTCTCCGAGCGGTCGGGCGTCATTGCGCTGACGCTGGAGGGGTGGATGCTCTTCGGCGCGTTCAGCGCGGCGGTGGGCAGCTACGCGTCGCACTCCCCGTGGATCGGTCTCCTGTGCGGTGTCGCCGGCGGCGTCCTGTTCGCCGCCATTCACGCGGTGGCGACGATCCGCTTCCGGGCGGACCAGGTCGTCGTGGGCATCGCGATCAACCTGCTGGCGATCGGCGCCACCCGCTTCTTCCTGCGTCTGGCGTTCGACAGCTCGTCGAATTCGCCACGCATCCCCGGCTTTGACTGGTACCGGGTGACCGGGACGGCGGGCGGGAGCGGCGCGGCACCGGCGAGTATCGCCGCGCAGGTGCTGTCGACGCTCGCGAACCCGTTGGTGGTCCTGGGTATTCTTTCGCTGCCCGCGGTCGCATGGACACTCGACAGGACGCGATTCGGGCTGCGGGTGCGGGCCGTGGGTGAGCGTCCCGAGGCGGCGGCGTCGGTCGGCATCCCGGTCGAGCGGGTGCGCTGGCTGGCGGTGCTTGGTGGCGGAGCCCTGGCTTCGCTTGGAGGCGCATATCTCGCGCTCGATCAGCACCAGTTCACGGACAGCATGACAGCGGGTCGCGGATTCATCGCCCTGGCCGCGATTATCTTCGGGAACTGGCAACCGCGCCGCGTGGCGGTGGCGTGCCTGCTTTTTGCCGCCGCCGAGACGTTGCAGATCCAGTTGCAGGGCCTGCAGCTCGTTCCCTCGCAATTCGTGGAGATGATTCCCTACGCCCTGACAATCGTGGCCCTCGCCGGTCTCGTCGGACGTGCAGTCCCCCCGCGGCCCTCGGCCGCGCCGGAGACTGACGTGGCCATCCAGATCGACTTCGCGCAGGGCATCGAGTCTCCCGTCGTCAGGGCAGCGGTCGGCGTCATCGCGCTGGGGCTGCTCTACATTCTCGCGCAGGAAGTCCGGAAGATCCCGCCCAAGCTGTTCGCCCTGATGGCGACGGCGTTCATGGACATGGTCGGGCTGCTGATGATCATCCCCCTGCTGCCGTTCTACGTGCTCAAGTTCGGGCAGGGCGGCGTGCAGGTCTTCGGCACCACGCTCGGGGTCGGCCTGCTGTCAGGGCTGATCGTCTCCGCCTTCACCATCGCCCAGCTCCTGAGTGCGCCGATGTGGGGGCGGTTCTCCGACCGTTTCGGCCGCCGGCCAGCGCTGCTCATCGCGCTGGGCGCGGCCGGCATCGCGTACCTCATCTTCGGGTTCGCGAATTCCCTGCTGATGCTGTTCCTGTCGCGGATCGTGCAGGGCGCCGGCGGCGGAACCGTCGGCGTGATCCAGGCGTACGTGGCCGACGCCACCGAGCCCGACCAGCGTGCGCGCAGCCTGGGCTGGCTTTCGGCCGCGACCAACCTCGGCGTCGCGCTGGGCCCGGTGCTCGGCTCCTATGCCTTTGCGCTGGGCGAGAAGGACCTGATGCCGGGCACCATGGAGCTGCGAATGGGCCAGGCCGGGCCTGGCATCGTCGCTGCCTTCCTGTGCGGGATCAACATCCTGTTCGCCTGGCGCTACCTGCGGGAGTCGAAGGAGAGCCATCCGCAGCACGGACAGACGCGCAGCCGGCCGCGCGAAGCGCTGCTGCGCGTGATCACGCACACGCGGGAGCCCTCGACGCGACTCATCTGGATCTACGCCATCGCGATGGGGAGCTTCCAGGGCGTGACGGCGGTCCTGGCGCTGTTCCTGAACCACCAGTACCAGGTGACCGAGAAGACGATCGGCTACTTCTTCATGTACATCGGCGCGATCTCGGTCTTCACCCGCGTGCTGCTCCTCGGGAAGGCGGTGGATCGCCTGGGCGAGGCGCGGCTGTCGCGCCTCGGCGTGACGCTGCTGGCCATCGGCCTGGCCGGGATGCCGCTGGCGCGGAACCTGGGGATGCTGGCGCTGGCGGTGGCGATGATCCCGTTAGGCACGGCGTTCACGTTCCCGTGCGTGACCGCGCTCCTGTCGCGGGTGACGAACGCCGTCGACCGCGGCCTCTACATGGGGCTGCAGCAGACGTTCGGCGGGGTGGCGCGGATCATCGGCCCGCTGTGGGCGGGCTGGGCGTTCGACCGCCTCGGCGTCGGGGTCCCGTTCTACACCTCGGCGGTGCTTGTGCTGGCCACCATCACCTTGGGGCTCGGCCTGGACAAGTACGCCACCCGGACGAGCCCGGCCGCGGCGTGACGCTACGGCTGCGGCGGCAGCTCCCGCAGCCAGATGTTCCTGAACCGCACCGCGTGCCCATGGTCCTGCAGCATCAGCGGGAGCCGGTCCGCGTGCATGACGTACGGTGGCCGCCGCCCGTTCGCCGTGGGCCCGGTGAGCGTCACGTGGTCCTGAACGAGCACGCCGTTGTGGAAGACGGTCATCGTTGCCGGGCGCTGGAGCGAGCTGTCGGCGTTGAAGCGCGGCTCGCGAAAGACGATGTCGTAGCTCTGCCAGACGCCCGGCGGACGTGACACGTTGACGAGCGGCGGATACTGCCCGTAGATCGCGGCCGCCTGGCCGTCGGCGTAGGTGCGGTTGCCGTACGAGTCCAGCACCTGCACCTCGTACAGCCCCATGAGGTAGACGCCGCTGTTGCCGCGGTCCTGTCCCTCGCCCCGGGCGGGCGACGGCGACGCCCACTCGACGTGCAGTTGCACGTCGCCGAAGCCGTCGCGCGTCTGCAGCGTTCCGCTGCCGGGCTTCACCTCGAAGTACCCGTTCCGCACCACCCACGCCGCTGGCTCGCCCGACGATTGCATCCACTTCGAGAGATCCTTGCCGTCGAACAGCACGACGGCGTCGTGCGGCGGTGGCACCGGGAGCGCCCCTGCTCCTGGATCGACGACTATTGGTACCGGCCGGTCCATCGAGTGAATCGGGTAGTCCTCCGGGCGCTGCGCGACGGCGCGCGCCGTCGGCGCCAGGCCGGCCCCGGCCACGATGGTGAGCAGCAGCACTCGTCCGTGTCTCGTCATTGGTTCCTCCGGGATGCCGGTTCCGCCCGCGTAGCAAGCCTCATGCGTCGCCGTCCATCAAAGCGCGCTCGCGCAGCACCAGCCGCACGCCACGCTGCCACGTGAAGTAGGCATACGCCCATTCGAGCAGCACACTCAGCCGGTTGCGGAATCCGGCGAGGTACATGATGTGGATGAAGAGCCAGAGGAACCATGCGATGAAGCCGCTGACGGCAATCCCGCCGGGGAACTGCGCCACCGCGCGGTACCGCCCGATCACGGCGAGATCGCCGCGGTTCCGGTAGTGGAAGGGGCGCCGCGGGCGGCCGCGAAGGTCGCAGAGGATGTTGAGGGCGGCGGCGCGCCCCATCTGCAGGGCTCCCTGCGCCACGCCGGGCACCGGGGTGCCGTCCTCGCGCATGACGACCGCCTGGTCCCCGACCACGAAGACGTTCGGCAATCCAGGGACCGAGAGATCCGGCTCGACCTGCACGCGGCGGGCTCGATCGAGGGGCGCCGCAAGCGCCGTCGACAGCCGCGACGCCCGATTCCCCGCCGCCCAGAAGACGGTGCGCGCGGCGATGCGTTCCGCGCCGACCTGGACCGCGTCGGCTTCGATCCGCGAGACGGGCGTGCCGACGCGCACTTCGACGCCGAGGGCCTCCAGATCGCGGCGGGCGCGGCGCGACAGGCGCTCGCGAAAGGCCGGTAGCAGCCGCGGCCCGGCCTCGACTAGCACCACGCGCGTGCGCCGCGGGTCGATGCGCCGGAAATCCGTATGCAGCGTGTGCCGCGCAATGCTGATCATGATGCCCGCCAGCTCGACGCCCGTCGGCCCGCCGCCCACGATCACGATCGTCTGGCAGGCGGCGCGCTCTTCGGCCGACGCACTCGACTCCGCCCGCTCGAACGCGAGCAGGAACCGGTTCCGGATCACCAGCGCGTCCTCGAGGGTCTTGAGGCCGTGCGCCAGCGGCTCCCATTCGTCGTGGCCGAAGTAGCTGTGGCGGGTGCCCGCCGCAACGACGAGGTACTCCGCGGAGAGGACCTGACCGTCCTCGAGCGTCACCGCGCGTCGCTCCCGGTCGACGGACGCCACATTGCCCAGCAGGACCGTCGCGTTGCGTTGGCCGCGCAGCATCCACCGGATGGGGACCGCAATGTCACTCGGCGCCAGGGCGGCCGTGGCCACCTGGTACAGCAGGGGCGCGAACACGTGATGGTTGGAGCGGTCGACAAGCGTGACGTCCACCGGCGCCTTCCTCAGGGCGCGCGCAGCCGCCATGCCGCCGAAGCCGCCGCCGACGATCACGACGTGGGGACGCCGGGCGGCGGTCACCGTCCGCGCGCTCGCGCCCACACCCACGCCGCCGAGATCCAGGGTTCCAGCAACCCGACGAGCAACCCGACGACCACCACGGCTACGGCGCCGATCAGATTCTGCCACAGGTAGGCAACCGGCGTCAGGAACGCCACCAGTCCCACGGTCACCATGCCGGCGATCAGGCCGACAAACGCCCCAAGTCCGCGCGACCACGGGAGCATGGCAAGGATGAAGACCCCGAGGATCGAACCGTAGAAGAATGATCCGAAGCGGTTCACCACCTCGATCAGCGACCCGAGGGACGCGGCGTAGGTTGCCACGACGCACGCAAAGAGCCCCCAGAACGCCGTCGCTCCCTTGGAGACCGCGAGATAGTGCGCATCGCTCGCCTCGGGACGGAACCAGCGGCGGTAGAAGTCGATGACTGTCGCCGTGGAAAGGGCATTCAACTCCGCCGCGATGCTCGACATCGCCGCAGCCATGATGGCGGCGATGAAGACCCCGGCGAAGCCAAGGGGAAGCTGGTTCAGCACGAACCGGGGAATGATGTAGTTGACGTCCTGCGACGGCTCGCCGGTCACGCGTCCCGCCAGGGCGAGCGCATCCTGGCGCACCGACGTCATTGCCGAATCGCCGGCGAGGAAGGCGCCGCGCGCCCCGGCATCGCTGCTCCCCCCGGCGCCGGAGAGACGCCGTGCAGCCGCCTCGCGCTCACCGAACGCCGTCCCGTAGCGCGCCTCGAGCTGCGCGTACTGCGCGGGTTCGGCCTGCTGCACGCGCGCGTCGTGGGCCGGGTTGAAGTACAGCGGCGGCGCCTGGAAGATGTAGAAGACGAAGACGAGCACGCCGACGAGGAGCACCAGCGCCTGCAGGGGGATCTTCCAGTACGCGCTGATGAGCAGCGAGCTGCGGGCCTCGTCCACCGAGCGGGCGGCCAGGTAGCGCTGCACCTGGCTCTGGTCGGTGCCGAAGTAGCCGAGCATGAGGAAGGTGCCGCCGATGAGGCCGGACCAGAACGTGTAGGTCTGCGTGAGGTCGAAGTGGAAGTCGAAGGCGCGCAGCCGACCGGTCGCGCCCGCCAGGTGGAGCGCGGCATCGGGACTGACGGGCATCTTGAGGAAGAGCACGACGACGATCACGATGAGCGCCCCGATGATCAGCACCATCTGCTTCACGTCGGCCCACGTCACGGCCTGCACCCCGCCGACCATGGTGTAGAGCACTGTCGGGATGCCCATCAGCGCCACCGACCAGCCGATCGGCCACCCGAAGATCGCCGAGAAGACGACGCCGGGTGCCGAGATGATCGCGCCGCACGACATCGCCCGCGACACGCAGGAACAGGAAGCTCGTGAGCGAACGGGTCGGCGCATTGAAGCGCTGCTCGAGGTACTCGTAGGCGGTGTACACCTTGGCCCGGTGGAAGAACGGCACCAGGGTCACACCGAGGATCACCATGGCCACGGGGAGCCCGAAGTAGAACTGGACGAAGCGCAGCCCGTCGGTGGCGCCCTGGCCCGTCGTGCCGATCATCGTCACGGCCGAGAGCTGCGTGGCCATCACCGAGAGCCCCACCGCCCACCACGGGAGGTTTCGATTGGCCAGGAAGTAGCCCTCGATCTCCCGGGTGCCCTTGGCCCGGCGAAGGCCGTCGATGACGACGTACGACAGGTAGACGACGACGATGACCCAGTTCAGGGGATGCATGTCGCCCGGCTCAGCGCGCGTATCGCGACTGGAGGAGCCAGAGCAGCAGCAGCGCCACGACCTGGACGCTCAGCACGCGAACGAGGGTGCGGCGAAATCGTGAATTTTCGGTGCTCAGCGGGCCCTCCCTGACTTGCAGCGGCGCGGGACGCACGGGAGCGTCCATTATAGCCCGCCACCACGGACGGCGGCCAGAACACGCTGTAAGCGGGCTGGCGGCAGCGTGTTGACATGGATGAGATTTCGGTGATCCGGCCGCTCCATATTGCCTCGGTCCGGCGCCAAACGACCGTCTCCCTTCGCGAGGAATGTCCTGATGTCGCTTCAATCCAGCAGCCGTGTCGCGCGCGTCGCCTTGACGGCAGTGCTCGTCACCTTTGCCCCGGCAGCCGCGCAGGCCCAGATCGGCGGATTGATCCGCAAGGCCAAGCAGGCGGTCGAGAAGGCCACCGACTCCACAGCCGCACAGAATCCCGGAGGCGAGGAGCTCACCCAGGAGACGGTCACGAGCTTGCTCAAGGGACTGCGCGCCGCGTCAGTGAAGGCGACCGAGCGCGACGCCCTGCGCGCAGAGCAGGAGCAGAAGCAGGCCCGGCTCACCGCACTCCTCGATCAGCACGACACGGAGGAGCAGCGCTTCCAGCTGAACTCCGAGAAGGTCCGCGAGTGCCAGGACGACTTTCTCAGCAAGGCGGAGGAGGGGCGGTCGGACAAGATGGACGCCGCGGGCATGTCGCTGATGGCCGACCCGGCCAAGGCGCAACAGTACGTCCAGCTCCAGGCGAACTACTCGCAACAGCTGCAGGCGGCGCAGGCCAAAGGGGACACGGCGGCCGTCAATCAGCTCAGTCAGAAGCGGACCGACGCGCTGATGAAGCTGATGGGACTCGACCTCCACGCGGACACGGCAGCCGCGGTCAAGACCTGCGGCGCCATGCCGACGAAGCCGTCGTGGATGGTCGAGGAGGAATCGCTGCGCGCCGACCTCGACAAGATGGGGAACCAGGTTCGCAACGCCGAACGGGACATGGAGCTCACCGGTGTCGAGCAGAGCGGCATGAAGGCGGCGCGCTACGCGGCGCTCCGCGAGCGGGTCCTGATGTGGATGCAGGCGATGGACGACGGCAAGAAGCCGAACGGGTACAGCAACGACGAGCAGAAGCTGCTGGAGTCGCACCGCTCCGACTTCAAGGCGGTCCGGAACGCGCTGTGATCCGGCGCCTGGGCGCCGCCGCGGTGCTGCTGATCGTCTTCGGCAGCGCCGCGACGCGGCTGGACTCATCAGGGCGGGCGGAGGCCACGCCGCGGGAGGGCGCGGCGCTCCCGTCGTCGGCGCTCCCTCGTCGGCGCTGGCCGTGGCGCGGGACGGCGGGTGGCGCCCCTGGTGGCGCTCGGATCGCGCCCCGGCACGATGGGAGTCCGCTGACCCGACCCTTGCCGGCGCGATCACCTGGCATGCTTCGGGGCGTGGCCTCGACTGGGGCGAGGTGATCCTCGCTGGACACGGGGAGGCGTGGCGCACGCGCCTCCTCGTGGCACGCTTCGACCCGCGCTCGTTCCGCGTACGACTCGACACTGCCTTCGCGCACGACGGCTCTGCCGCCTGGCGCATCGCCCGTGCGCCCGCGAGCGCGGACCTGGCCGTCAATGCCGGGCAATTCGTGCACACGATGCCGTGGGGGTGGGTGGTGCTCGCCGGCCACCAGTTCCTCTCGCGCGGGGCGGGACCCCTGGCCACGGCGGTGGTGATCGACTCCGCCGGGGCATTTCACTGGATCCACGGCGACGCGCCCGTTCCAACAGGCACGTCGGTCGCCTTCGCGTTCCAGTCCTACCCGACCCTGCTGCGCGGTGGCGACGTGCCACCAGAGCTGCAGTCGGCGGGCGACCTGCTCGACGTCGGGCATCGCGACGCGCGACTCGCACTCGGCTCCCTGCGCGACGGCCGCATCGTGATCGCCATGACGCGCTTCGACGCGCTCGGCCCCGGACTCGGCTTCGTCCCATTCGGGTTGACGACGCCGGAGATGGCTGCGGTCATGGGCGCGCTTGGCGCCGCCGACGCCGTCATGCTCGACGGCGGGATCTCGGCGCAACTGCTCGTTCGCGATAGCGCCCACGGCAGCGAGCAGCGATGGCCGGGCGTCCGTGCCGTGCCGCTGGCGATGGTGCTCACTCGGCGGTAGTCCGGGGCGGCTGCGGCATCCCCCCGGGTAGTCGCTACTGAACCGTGCGCCCCGCCTTGGCTGCCAGCAGGTTCGCGAAGAGACGAGCCGCGCCCGGCACGCCGTTGGGCAGCTGCCGGAAGAAGGCCAGCGTCGTGTAGACGTACGTCCCGCTGCCATACGGTGCGATCATGATCGCGCCCTTGTTGGGCGGCTCCCCCGGGTCGTTCACCTCGAGCATCGTCTGGTAGTGCGGATCCATCGTGCGCGGCATGTACAGGGTGCGGTCCTGGATCCAGCCGCTGAAGTCGTCCTCGCCGATCCGGTTCGGCGTAGTGAGGACGGCGGCGGAGGGATCCGTGATGTGCACGGGCCCGTTCTCGACAGTGACGCGGTCGGCCGGACGCGCCAGGGTGATCGGATACGGCATCATGCCCGGCTGCGCCATTTCGTACTGGCCGTACTGCACCACCATGGTGCCGCCGTGCTGCACGTACTCGAGCAGGCGTGCGTTGTTGGCGACGAGGGTCGGACTCGCCTCGTAGGCGCGGGTGCCGACCACGACGGCGGTGAACTTCGACAGGTCGGTGCGCGGAATCTGCGCAGGATCGAGGAGCACCACGTCGAGGCCGAGTTGCTCCAGGGCGGGCTCGACGTTGTCGCCGACGCCGGCGATGTAGGCGATGTGCATCGCCGCCGGCCGCTTGAGGTCGACCGCCTCCAGCGTCAGGCGCGAAGGCCGGTACAGTCGCTGCGTGCGGATGTGGTCGTACGCCACGGCGACGTAGCCGCTGGCGAAGCGCTCGCCCCCGCTGGTGGCGACGGCCTCGATGACGTGGCGCCCCGGCGGCAGTGTGCCACGTACGTTGAAGGAGATGGTGCGCACCGCACCCGGCGCCGGGAGCGTCACGTGTCGTGTCGCGGTATCCACGGTGAGCCCCGCCGGCACACGCAGGATCACATCGGCGTCGAGGCTTCCGCTGGCGGCGGACTCGAGGTGGACGCGGACCGGTCGCTCGATCGGTGCATTGGCCGGCGCATAGGCCACGTCGTTGTCGAGCAGCACGGAGACAGCCGGCGCACCTGCGATCGGGTCATCACGCTCGCCCTTCAGCGGGTCCGCGTAGCGATACACCACCGGCACCATGACCGTGAACCGTGCGCTGTCGACCGCGAAGGTGGCGGTGACGCTTGCCGGCGGGCGCCGCGTGCTCTCCTCGACGCCCAGGATGGGCGGCGTGAACATCGCCCCGTGGCGCGGCGTCACCAGCCACCATGGCTGGGTCGGGTCGTTGATGGTGACCTTCAGCGACTCCTCGTGCACGCTGTCCGGCGCGAGGGTGAAGCCGTGGCGCAGGTCGGCCGTGGTGCCCGGACCACTGCCCATGGCGGCAATCGCGTTGATCGCGACGGGCAGGCTGCCCCGATCATAGACAGCGACGCCCACGGGGATCTCCTCGCCGGTGCCCCACACCTCGCGCGGCGCGGTCGCCTCGATGGCAACCCCGGTCGCGAGGGCCAGTGCATGGTTCACGCGGCCACCGGCGATCTCCACGGCGCGATCGAGGTCGCCGCGACGCGCGAGCGGGCGGCCCGCGGCATCACGCCGGCTGGCATCGACGCACGCGTTGGCGCCGGAACCATCGAGGCACACACGGTCGAGCAGCCGGCGCACGCGCGCCAGCGCGGCCACGTCGGTGGCCGGCGCAAAGACGTCGAGCGTCCGGCGGGCGGCGAGGAACGCCGCCGGGAGCGAGTCGAGCGCCGCACGCGCTGCCGGCGACGCGACCTGATCCCGGAACCGTGCCCAGGTCGTGTCGATGCCGTCGAAGAGCGTGCGTTCGTCGTCGGGATTGGCGGGCGCGTCGACGCGGGTCGCCTCGCGCAGCACCGCATCCCAGCGCACGCCCTTGCGCTGCAGCTGCCCGAAGGCCTGCGACTTGTGCTGCGAGCGGCTGTCAGAGGCGATCTCGGAGTACGACCGGCCGAGCAGCGGATTGTACTCGCCGACGTTCACCCGCAGCGACGCCGGCTCGCCGCGGAATCCGCCCCCGCGATAGAACTTGAGCACCGTCCATCCGCCGAGCCCGGCGGTGGTCGAGCGCGGAAAGCGCACCGTGTCGCCCGCGGCATCGTACGCCTCGCGCGCCAGGATCCCGGCCACCTGGTGCTGCCCGTGCCCGTCGCGCGGCGTGCCGCTGAAGACGCTCACGATCACGTGCGGCCGGAAGGCGCGGATCACGGTGATGACGTCGCGCAGCAGCGAGTCGTGGGGCCACTGCGTGAACGACTCCTGGGCGTTCTTCGAGAACCCGAAGTCGTACGCCCGCGCGAAGTACTGCCGGCCGCCGTCGATGCGGCGGGCCGCCAGCAGCTCCTGGGTCCGGATGGCGCCTAACGCCTCGCCCAGCTCGTTGCCGAGCAGGTTCTGGCCGCCGTCGCCGCGCGTCAGGGAGAGGTACGCCGTCTCGACGTGCCGGCCGGTGGCCAGCCACGTGATCAGCTGCGTGTCCTCGTCGTCGGGATGCGCGCCGATCACGAGGACGCGCGCCGAAACGGACAGCCCGTCCACCGCCTGGCCGATGGCCGCGGCGCCGCGCGCCTGCGCGCCTGCCGGCAGCGAGACAAGAAGGATGGCGGCCGCGGCGCCGGCGACACGCCGGAGAGCCGACTGCCCGCTCACACGAAGGTACGACGTCGTCATGTTCACTCGGGTTCTCCACGGTGCGTCGCTCGGGCATCGCGCTCGATGCCACCCATCCCATCGGCCGCCACGACGCGCGCGGCGGCAGCCGACCAGTCCCGGATCCTAGCGCGCGACTCCCATGCGCGGCGCCCGGAGACCCGGAATCTGCGGCGCCGCCAGGACGTCCGCGACAATCCGCGCCTGCTCGGACTGGTGCGTTGGGAAGTGTCCCTCGGCCGGGCTCGCTCGCTCGCGACGCCCGATGTACCGGATGATGAGCGCGTTCCCTGCTGAGGCCCGCAGGCGCGGGGCAACATAGCTCCACGCCCCCATGTTCTTCGGTTCCTCCTGCGCCCACACCACCTCGACCACGTTGGCGTACGCATCCACGATCCGCGACACCGCGTCGTGCGGCCAGGGATAGAGCTCCTCCACACGGACCAGCGCCAGGTGCCTGGGGCGATCGGGCGTCGCCAGCTCGTAGTAGAGCTTGCCGGTGCAGAAGACGAGGCGGGTGACGTCGTCCCGGCTGCGCGGCGTCGGATCGTCGATGACCGCCCGGAATCCGCCCTCCGTCAGCTCCTCCAGCCGCGACGCCGCCGCCGGCAGGCGGAGCATCGACTTCGGCATCATCAGGACCATGGGCCGGCGCAGCGGGTCGCGCGCCTGGCGCCGCAGCAGGTGGAAGTACTGGGCCGGCGACGTCGGGTACGCCACGATGATGTTCGACTCGGCACAGAGCTGCAGGAACCGCTCGAGGCGCGCGCTCGAGTGCTCGGGACCCTGCCCCTCGTATCCGTGCGGCAGGAGCAGCACCACCGACGACTCCTGCCCCCACTTGGCGGTGTCGGCCGCGATGAACTGGTCGATGACGGGCTGCGCCATGTTGGCGAAGTCGCCGAACTGGGCCTCCCAGAGCACCAGCGCCCGCGGCGCGGCCGTGCTGTAGCCGTACTCGAAGCCGAGCACCGCCAGCTCGGTGAGCGGGCTGTTCCAGATCTCGAACCGGCCGGTGGCGTTGGGCAGGTGTTGCAGCGGAGTGTACGGCGCACCGTTCTCGACGTCGTACAGCACCGCGTGGCGGTGCGAAAACGTGCCGCGCTCCGCGTCCTGCCCGGAGAGGCGGACGTCCAGGCCGTCGACGAGGAGAGACGCGAACGCGAGCGCCTCGGCGTGCCCCCAGTCGATGCCACCCGCGGCTCCCATCGCCTCACGCCGGCGTTCGAGCTGGCGCGCCAGTCGCGGATGCGGGTGAAATGAGTCGGGCCACGCCAGCATCCGCTCGTTCACGGCAACGAGGACATCGGCCCCGACCGCCGTGGGGGCGCTCGCGCCCGTGTCAGGGCCGGCGCTGGGCGGCGGCGCGGGAGGCGCCGGTCCCCGGTCGGCGTGCGCCGCCTCGAGGCCCTGCATCGCCTCGCGCTCCTCCAGGGCCACATCCTCCGCGGTGACGACGTCCTCCCGCTCGAGCCGTTCCGCCCAGATCTGACGCACTGTCGGGTGGGCGCGGATCGACGCGTACTGGACGGGCTGGGTATACGAGGGTTCGTCCCCCTCGTTATGCCCCCAGCGCCGGTAGCCCACGAGGTCGATGATGAAGTCCCGCCGGAACTGCTCGCGATAGGCGATCCCGAGGCGGACGGCGGCGATGCACGCCTCGGGGTCGTCCGCGTTCACGTGCACGATGGGGATCTCGAATCCCTTCGCGAGGTCGCTCGCGTAGTACGTCGACCGGGCGTCGGACGGATTCGTGGTGAAGCCGATCTGGTTGTTGCAGATGATGTGGAGCGTCCCCCCGACGCGGTATCCGCGCAGCGCCGAGAGATTGAACGTCTCCGCGACCACTCCCTCGCCGGGAAAGGCGGCATCGCCGTGCACGAGGAGCGGCAGGACGGCCCCCTCGTCGAACTCCTGGTCCGGGCCGGCGGAGAGGCGCTGCTTGGCGCGCGCCAGCCCGATCAGCACCGGGTTCACCACCTCGAGATGGCTTGGGTTCGGCATCAGCGTGAGTCGCACCCGCCGCCCGTCGTCGAAGGTCCGCTCCGACTCGAAGCCCAGGTGGTACTTCACGTCGCCGGTCTCGTTGAGGCCGTGTTCGCCGTGCTTCCCCTCGAACTCGTCGAAGATCACGCCATAGGGCTTGCCGAGGATGTGCGCCAGCACGTTCAGGCGCCCGCGGTGGGCCATTCCCATCACGACCTCGCGCGTGCCCGCCATCGATGCGTCATGGATGGCGACGTCGAGCATCGGCACCAGCGTGTCCGTGCCCTCGATCGAGAATCGCTTGACGTTCACATAGCTCCGGTGGATGAAGCGCTCGAAGGCATCCACCTCCGTCAGGCGGTGGAGGAGCGTGCGCTTCTCCTCGGGCGACAGGTGCCGGCGCAGGTGATCCTGCTCCACCACCGTGCGGAACCACTGGCGCTCGGCTTCGTTCTCGAGGTACTCCAGCTCGAAGCCCATGCCGCTCATGTAGACCGCGCGCAGGCGCGCCGCGACATCGGCGCCGGTTCCCATGTCGAAGCCCAGCGCGGTAGCCGGGACCAGGGCCAGGTCCCCCTCGCCAATGCCGTGGAATTCAGGCGCCAGCTCGGCGGCGCCGATCGGCGGCGCGCCCAGCGGGTCGAGCTGGACCGCGTAGTGACCGAAGAGCCGAATGGCATCGAGCAGGGCGGCCGTGCCGGCCACCCGCCGGAGGTACGAGACATCGGCCGCAACCGTGGTCACGGGCTCGCCGGCGCCAAGCGATTCCGCGACGCGGAAGAACTGGCGCCACGATTCGTCGACCGATGCCGGATCGCGCCGATACTGCTCGTGCAGGTCCGCGATGAGGGCGTCGTTGAACACACCCGTGATCGGAAGGCTCGTCATCGCACTGGAATGTAAACGGTATCCGCCCTGCGGGCACTTGCCGTACGGCGCTCACGGGCAGGCAGTTAGCGACGCCCGGCGTGTTCCTCGGCGACAATCGTGCCGAGCTGGAAGTGCACGCGGATCCCGCCGTTCGTCGTTCGCAGACCCTCGCCGAGGGGCAGCCGAAGCCTCGCCGTGGCGCGGCGATCGGCTGTCAGCACGCCCAGCTGCCATCCGCCAAAGCGCTCGCGCAGGACGTTGCCGAAGGCTGCGTGGAGGCCGCCGACGTCGTCGCGCCGTCCAAGGCGGATGCCATAGGGTGGATTCGTCACGATCCACC
This sequence comes from uncultured Gemmatimonadaceae bacterium, assembly GCA_963761075.1. Taxonomy (GTDB): domain Bacteria; phylum Gemmatimonadota; class Gemmatimonadetes; order Gemmatimonadales; family Gemmatimonadaceae; genus CAVXFN01. Next base: position 1,129,834 of record CAVXFN010000004.1, on the reverse strand, counting down.
CCGGCGGCCCCGCCGGAGGCTCCGCCCGGGAGACGTCGCGGCGCTCAAAGGCGATGTCATTCTCGACGCCGGCGCGGGCCGCGTTCTCCCCCGCCGCCCGAATCGCGGCCGCGCTCCTGTCGGAGCCGACGATCGGCGCCGGGGCCGACGGCCGCTCGGCTTCGCGCGCGCGCGCCACGACCCGGTCCCACGCCGCGGCGTCGAAGTCGGGCCACTCACGGCATCGGAAGTCGCGATGGAGGCCCGGGGCGAGCCGGCGTGCCATCAGCGCCGCCTCGATCGCAATGGTGCCCGATCCACAGAACGGGTCGATGAGGGGTGTCTCGACGTCCCATTCGCTCGCCAGGAGGAGCGCCGCGGCCAGCGACTCGCGCATCGGGGCCTGCGTTACCGCGCGCCGGTAGCCACGCTGGTGCAGGTGCGCGCCCGTGGCGTCCACGCTGATGAGGCACTCATCGTGATCAAGGCGGACCACGATGAGCTGCCCCGGAGGCTCCTCCTCGTCACCGTCGGGGGACCCGGCCGGGCCCGGTGTCGATGGGGTCAGCGTGGCGCCGGACCGCGCCGCGAGGGATTCGTGGATTCGCGCGGCGACGGCATCCGAGTGGTAGAGTCGCGACTTTCGACACGTCACCCGGAGGCGCACCACGCTTCCGGGAGGAATGACCGACTCCCACGCAAGGCGACGGGACCGGCGCTCGAGCTCGGCGAAACTCGTGGCGCGGAAGCAGGCGAACCGAACGAGCAGGCGGCTCGCCGAGCGCAGGTGCAGGTTCGCAGCGTAGAGCAGCTCGCGGCCGGCGTCGAACTCCACGCCGCCGGGAATCGTCCGGGTGCGTGTCGCCCCGAGCGATTCGAGTTCGGCGAGGGTGACAAGCTCCAGGCCGGGCGCCGTGACGGCGAGGACTTCATACGGAGCGCGTGATGGCACGAAGGAAGTGTAACCGACGCGACGGGGCCGGCATCGTTCGAAGGACGGCCGGACATCGCGAAGTGGGCGCGCGACTCGCGCTGCTCGTCGCCCTGGCTGCCTGTCACTCGGCAACCGCGGTGGAGGGCGTGCATCCGGACACCCTCTCGGCGGCGGGAATCGAGGTCGTGGCGACCGGCGGCATCGCCGCGCTCGAGCTTCACGCCACGATCGACAGCGCGACGGGCGAATCCTCGCTGACGACGACGTCGCTGTGCGCGGCTGGCACGACGTGTCCCGACGTGGTGCCGCCATCGTATCGCACGCTCGACCGCACCGAGGTCGACGCCCTGTTCGGGCGGACACGCACCCCGGCATTCCTGGCCCTGCACGCGGACTACGGCATCACCCCCAACGGCGCCGACATGCGCACCTACGTGGTGACGATCCGTCGCGACGGGACGGCGCGGACGCTCCGGGGTGACGATGGCTCCCTCCCCGCCCTGCTGGCCGCATTCGCCGGCGACGTGCTCACCGCGCCGCGCGGCGCCGTTCCACGTTAGGCCGGTCGGCGCCGGCGTTCAGCCCTCGACGATGAACCGGATGTCCGGGTCGAGGGCGTTGCCGGGGTGGTGCCGCGTCAGCCACGAGACCACGAACAGCACGAGGATGGCGGCCACCAGCGCCAGCGCCGTCGCGGTGACCCCGGCGGGAAACGTGAACACGTGGAAGTGGGCCAGAGTCTCGAGGCCGAGGGTGACCCCGAGCCCGGTGCCGATCGACGCCACGGCCCCGACCCGCGTGGCACCCGACCAGTTGAGGCCGATGGCCAGGGCGGGGACGATCGTCGACGCGAACAGTCCCCAGCCGAAGATCCCGAGGAACGCGACCAGCGTTCCCGACTCGGCGGCGACCACGGCCGCCAGGATCGCGATGCCCACCGTGGCGATGCGACCCCATTTGAGCTCGTCGGCAACGCGACTCCCGAACGCCCGCGGCAGGTCGTGGGTCAGCGCGGCCGCACCGACGCTGAGGAACGAGTTGACCGTGCTCATGATCGCCGCCGCCGCCCCGGCGAACACCAGCGCGGCGAGCGCCAGCGGCGTGAAGTGCAGCAGGAAGGTCGGGGTGGCATCATCGGGGCGGGCCAGCGGCGCCAGCCGCCCGGCGGCCACCAGCGCGCGCACGGCGAGGCCGACGCCGATGAACAGGAGCTGGGTCACGACCATCGCTGCCGCCATCAGCAGCGGGTACCACTTGAGCCGCCGCGGATCGCGGATCATGTAGAACTTGTGGAGCACGTGCGGCTGCCCCACGGCACCGATCCCGAAGACGAAGTAGAACGACATGGCGGCCAGCGGCGTGATCTTTCCCCAGGGCGACAGGAACGCGGGATCGACCGCCCCGATGGCCGGCGCGATGCCACCCACCAGCCCGCTCACGCGCAGCACGAACGTGAACACGAGCAGCGATCCCGCCGCCATCACGGTCCCCTGGAAAAGGTCCGTATAGACGCCGGCCAGGATCCCCCCCGCCGCCGAGTAGACGAGCGTCACCAGCGCGCCGAGCCAGATGCCGGTTCGCAGCCCCACGCCGAAGACCCCGTCGATCACGAAGCCTAACGCGAGGATGTTGGTGGCAAGGTAGCCGACGACGGCCACCACGATCGCCACCGCCGAGAGGCCCTGGGCGGCCGGCGAGCGGTAGCGCGCGGCCAGGGCATCGGGAATGGTGTAGACGTCCCGCGCGTCGGCCAGCAGGCGCAGGCGCGTCGCCAGCATCCAGCCTGCCAGCGCGCTGGTGATCGCGATCGGCAGCACGATGTGCACCGCGCCAAGCCCGAGCGAGTAGACGAGTCCCGGTCCGCCGATGAACGAGAAGCCGGAAATCGTGGCCGCCATGGACGCGATGGACACCGTCCAGATACCCAGGCCCTTCCCGGCGACGTAGAAGTCGCCGGCGGTGCGCGTCCGGCGCGACGCCCAGGCACCGATCGCGAGCACCACGACCAGGTACACGGCCATGACCGCCGCCACCAGCGACGAGGCCAGCGCGGGAAGGGGCGCCGTCTGGAGCGCCGCGAGGAGGTGCCCCGCCGCACTCACGCTAGCGCCCCGGTGGCGTCACGCCAGGCAACCGCGACGCATCCGGCGCTCGCGGGCGCGTGATGGCGCGCAATTGTTCTACGTCGTCGCGCTCGCGCTCGAAGGTTCGCGCGTACACGAACGGCAGGAACAGCAGCGGGATCCCGGCGCCGTAGATGACCACCGCGGCGGCCAGGGGAAAGCCCAGCACGGTGGTCGAGCCGGGGCCCCCGGACGGCACGACCAATCCGCCCACGTACGCCGCCGCCAGGGCGAGCCAGGTCGCGGCGAGCGCCAGCAGCGCAGGGCGTCCGGCGGGGGCGCGGCGCAGGAGGCCGAGGGCCATCATCGAGACCACGAGGCCGGGAACGGCGAGGGCCATGAGCCAGGCGCCGATCCACGCGCCGCGATCGCCGGCGAAGGCGCACAGGTAGCCGACGGCAATGAGCAATGTGCACGCCGCGGTCAGGGCGGCGGCCACGCGCCGCGATCGACCGGGGGGCACGTTGCGCGGCAGGGCTTCGGGCACGGATTCGGGGTCGGGGTGGTCAGCGCGGCGCCGCTGCATTCTCGCGCGCGAACACGCCGTGCGCGAGTCCCGAGCGCAGCGCGCGAGCCACTAGGCGCCGCGGCGTCAGGCGGGCGCGACGATCTCGCGGTGCCCGCGTCGTCGGCGTGCCGCCGCCTGCCAGACGCGCCAGCCGAGGAGCAGCGTGAAGACGAGCGCGTACAGCGCCGGCTCGCGAATGTCGCGCTTCACGGACATCCAGTAGTGAGCGGTGCCGAGCACCGCGGCGGCGTAGACGAGACGGTGCAGCGCGTTCCAGCGCCGGCTGCCGAGGCGCCGGATCCAGCCCTTGGTCGACGTCAGCGCCAGGGGAACGAGCAGGAGGAACCCCATCATCCCGAGCGTGATGTACTTGCGTTTCAGCACGTCGGCCACGAGGTCGGCCCAGCGCAGCTCGACGTCGAGCACGAAGTAGATGCTGAGGTGCAGCACGATGTAGAGGAACGCGAACAGCCCGAAGATGCGCCGGTAGCGGACGAGCCACCCCTGGCTCGTCAGGCGCAGCGCCGGCGTAATGGCGAGCGTCAGCACCAGGAACCGGAGATTCCAGTCCCCGGTGAAGTGCTCCATCTCCTTCACCGGGTTGGTGCCGAAGTGCCGGGTACCGAGGAAGAAGTCGGAGGTGAAGGCGAACAGCAGCCACGCGCACGGCACGAACCCGGTAGCGATGACGACCCAGCGGAGCCAGCGCGGCGGCTTGATGGGGCGTGCGGTGGAACGATGCCGCGTCGGCATCTGCCGGGCGCGATCGTGTTGTTCGGGGGGGGCCCCCCGGGCCTCCGCGCTCGCGGGAAGCATCCTCAGTAGTTCTTCCGCAGGTCCATGCCCGCGTACAGGCTCGCCACCTGGTCCGCGTACCCGTTGAACATCAGCGTCGCCTTGCTGCGGAACGAGCCGGCGATGCGCTCCCGCGCCTGGCTCCACCGCGGATGGTCGACTTCCGGGTTCACGTTGGCGTAGAACCCATATTCGTCCGGGGCCGCCACGTTCCACGCGGTGTGCGGCTGCGCCTCGGTGAAGCTGATCCGCACGATCGACTTGCACCCCTTGAAGCCGTACTTCCACGGCACGACGTGCCGCAGCGGGGCGCCGTTCTGGTTAGGCAGCGTGCGGCCGTACACGCCCACGACGAACATCGCCAGGGGGTTCATGGCCTCGTCCAGGCGCAGGCCCTCCACGTACGGCCACTGCAGCACCGGGATGCGCTCGCCCGGCATCTGCGACGGGTCGAGGAGCGTGGTGAACTGCACGTACTTCGCCGAGGGCAATGGCTCGACGCGCTTGATGAAGTCCGCCATCGGGAAGCCGCGCCACGGGATGACCATCGACCACGCTTCCACGCAGCGGTGGCGATAGATGCGGTCCTCCAGCTTTTGCGGGGCGAGGAAGTCCTCGAGGTGGTAGTCGGCCGGCTTCTTCACCAGCCCGTCAACGCGTACCGTCCACGGCTTTGTCTTCAGGCTCCCGGCATTGGCTGCCGGGTCGCTCTTGTCGGTGCCGAACTCGTAGAAGTTGTTGTATCCGGTCACGTCGTCCCACGACGTGAGCTGCGATCGCAGCGCCTCACCGATCGTCGCCTTGAACGGCACACCCTGCGGCCGCGACGGCGTGGCCGCGCGCAGCAGCGTCGGCCCCAATCCGGCCGTGGCGAGGCCCAGCAGCCCGGCCTCCTTCAGGAAGGCACGACGGTTGCGATAGACGCTTTCGTCGGTGATCTCCGACGATCGAATGGCGTGCGGCGGTGTTTTCCGGATCAGCATGGCGGCCCCCACTCTCCGGTTCGGGACAGGTGCGCCCGGCGTCGATCCCCGACGCTGCGCACCGTTACTTAATCGCCGCACGAGCGCTTTTGTTTCCCCGGCGCGCGTTTCTTTTCAGCGCCAGCGCGATGAAACGCCGCGATGAAACGCCATGCGACCGCGCGCGGCGGCCTCCCGGGGACGATGCTCACACCACCGGGGGTGTCATCTGCCACTGCGCCCAATCCTCGAGCGCGGGACCGACGACGCCCGGCACCGGCAGGCCCGCCTGGCGCATCAGCACCGTCAGTTGTCCGCGATGATGCACCTCGTGGATGATCAACACCCAGAGCGAGAAGCCGCGCGTCCACTGCTCGCCGAACATGTCGTCCTTCACCAGCAGCGTCTCGCCGGTCCAGCGGGCCACGACCTCGCGCGCCAGTGATGCGCTGGCGATCTCGTACGCGGCAGCGATGTCCCCCGCCCGCGCCGGCACCGGCGCGTCGGGCAGCGGGCCCGCGACCTCGAGGCCCATGCGGCGTCCGGCGTCGCCAACACTGGTCGTGAGGTGCCAGGCGATGCGCCCCAGCGTGCGGTAGCCCGGGGCCACGGGCTGCGCCAGCGATGCATCGGTGAGCGCCTCCAGCACGCGGCGTGTCGCCGCGGACTCGTTCTCCCATGCACCCTTGAAAGCAGCGATCGATTCGAACATTTAGACTACCTGGACGTGAGAGGTCTCCCAACGAGGCACTCCTGGCCGCGAAAGGGCAACTCACCACCCGCACATCACGACATGGCTTTCTTCCAGATCGTCGACGGCCGGTTCTTCGGCAACACCCTTGGCGCCTGGATCGCGGCCGGCACCGTGCTGGTGCTCACCACGATCGTGCTCCACGCGGCCCGATCGATCCTGGTCCGCCGCCTCGGCAAGCTTGCGGCTCGCACGGCCACGGACGTCGACGACTTCGTGGTGGACCTGCTTCGGCGCACGCGCGGGTACTTCATCCTCGCACTCTCCCTCTCCGCCGCCGCCCGCGCGCTGGTCCTCCCGGCCCTGGCGGTATCGGCGGTGCGCATCGTCACGTGGATCGCGATCCTGCTGCAGGTCGGCACCTGGGCCAGCAGCCTGGTCACCTTCTGGCTCGACCGGTGGTCGCGCCGCCGCGGCGACGATGCGGTCAACGTCACCACGCTCTCGGCGTTCGGCGCCATCACTCGCGTTGCCATCTGGGCAATGCTCGCGGTCCTGTTCATCCGGTGGGGCCTGGACAAGGACATCACCCCGCTCATCACCGGCCTCGGCATCGGCGGCATCGCCGTGGCGCTCGCGGTGCAGAACGTCCTGGGCGACCTCTTCAGTTCGCTCTCGATCGTCCTCGACAAGCCGTTCGTCATCGGCGACTTCATCATCGTCGACGGCTTCCTCGGCAGCATCGAGTACGTGGGACTCCGGACGACGCGGGTGCGCAGCCTGGGCGGCGAGCTGATCATCTTCGCGAACACCGACCTGGTGAAGGCCCGCGTGCGCAACTACAAGCGGATGCTGGAGCGGCGCGTGGTGTTCACCATCGGGGTGCAGTACGACACCCCGCCGGACGAGGTGGCCGCCATTCCCGGGATCGTGCGCGACATCGTCGAGAAGACGCCGAACACGCGCTTCGACAGGGCGCACTTCCTCACCTGGGGCGACTCCTCCCTCAACTGCGAGATCGTGTACTGGGTGCTCAGTCCGGACTTCAACGTCTATGCCGACATCCATCACGGCATCAACCTGGAGATCCTGCGCCGGTTCAACGCCCGCGGCATCGAGTTCGCCTTCCCCACGCGGACGCTGCACGTCCACGGGATCCCGCCGGTGGCCGAGACCGGGGCCCGCCCGTTGACGGACGCCTAACGCCTCCGCGCGCAGCCGGCCAGGGCGCGCAGCCCGTCGGCGGCGTTCAGGGTCCCGGCCGGCCGGCCGGACCCGCGGCCGCCAAAGGCCCGCCACAGGATGACGTCGCGCAATTGGCGCTCCTGGTCGCGGGCGATCCCGGGGCGCCACGGCGCACCGGTGAGGGCGCGCATGCGCGCCGGAGCGACGTCCGGATAGCGGCTCGCGAACGCGCTCCACTCGCGCACGATGCCCCGTGCCCGCGCTTCCGCCGCGTACCGTGCCGCCGCCCGGGCGGCGCCGGCATCGATCGCCTGGTCGGCAAAGGCATCAAGCAGGCATCCCCACGCCGCCGCGGCGTCGCCCGCCGAGCGTTGCATGTCGGCAAGCGCCGCGCCCGCGGTGAAGGGATCGGCGCCAGCCGGGTGCAGGTCGGTCGGGCGCACCGGCACCTCGAGCACCAGGCGCGCGACCTCGTGCACGGAGATGCGCCTGTCGGCACCGAAGTTCGCGGTGAACCACGTGCGAATGGGCTGCGGGATCGACGTCATGCCCTCCAGCACCCGCAGCGTGGCGCTGCCGCCCTCCCGGGCGGCTTCCGGGGTCGTCGCCGATGCGAACCCGATGAGCAACGGATCCTGGACCGCGCTCAGGAAGCCGTTCATGCGTCCCTCGCGGGCGAGCGCGGCGCTCACGAACCAGTCCACGTTGCGGGCAAACACCTCGGTGGGACGCGACGGCGCATCGGGGCGGCCCATGACGGTGTCGAGCCGCACTGCACTGGCCATCTGCCGCAACGCGCCGGCGAGCTGGTTGGCGCCCTGCCGGACGGCCCTGTCGGTGCGATAGCCGCCGGAATTGCCGTAGGCGCGACGCGCCGCCTGCCAGTCGAGATCGTGCGCAAACTCGTGGGCCATCACGCCGGCGCTGCTGGTTGCGGGAAAGAAGATCGTCCGCGTCACGGGGTCGTGCAGCGCCAGGGCGCGGTCACCGAGCGGCGTGTCGCCGAACTGGATGCGGAGACCGCGCGGATCGTAGCCGGGCAGCACCCGACGGAGGTCCACGAGCGCCTGCGTGAGCGCGTTCAGCAGGTACGGCCGCCAGGACGCGTCGATCGACCTGCCGAACCCGACGGCGACACCGAAGCGCGCCTGGACGTCGCGCACCGACGGTGACTCGTCACCCCGCTGCCAGACGCGCTCCTGCGCGTACGGACGCAGCGCCACCGCGGACGACAGCACCGTCAGGGCGGCGGCGGGGACCTCCGCACTTCCGCCATGGCGCAACAGCGAATACTCGGCGGCGAGCTGCTCCTCGTTGCGCGACCGGGTGACGAAGCGCTGCCTGGCGGCGAGCTCCCCCGAATGCGAGGGCAGGCGGCGGATGAGGGAGGCGTAACCCGCGACGATCACCGACACCGGCGCCTGCGGTGGCGTGTTGCGCATTTCCGCGACGCCGGCCATGCGCCGCGCCAGGCCGAGCCCGGGACGTCCGTCGACGCCTGGCAGACGCGCGGTGGCGTCGGTGCTCGTCGCCCCGTCGGGCGACTCGGCGCCTGCCAGGCTCTCAATGCGCGTGAGCGCGGCGGGGAGCTGCTCGACGGCCAGCCGTTCCACGCGCGCCGGCAGCGGCGCGATGACAGGCCGTTCGACGGCGAAACGCCGGTTCTGCCGCCAGAGCCGCAGCAGCGTCAGCACGTCGCTCCGTGATCGCGACGCCGCGTCGATCAGGGCGCGCGCGTCCCGCATCGCCAGCACGCGGTCGCGCGCCTGGGAGGCTGCACTCGTGGCGATTTCCGGCGCCCGGCGCGACACCGCCGCTGAGGCCGCGGCGAGGCGATAGGCGAGGCGCACCGTGAGCTCGCCGACGCGCGGGTCCCTGTCCCTGAGGACCAGGTCCGTGATGAGCGCCAGATGCTCGTCGCCGGCGTCGTGCGCGGACCCGTCATCGCCTCGCGCGCGGCCAATGAGCGACAGGGCCGCCGGTTCGGTCCGGTAGCCGTCCCCGTCGAGCGTCCGTGCGAGCATCGCGCGCGCGATGCGCCGCCGATAGCCGGCGTCGAGCGCATCCTCCCGCAGCACCTCATCGATCAGCCGGAACGGGCTTCCCAGCCCGAGGCGAAGTCGCTGCAGGTAGAGCCCGGCGACGGCGTCGGGCGTGGAGATCGACTCGGCCGGGGCGACGCGATCCGCGACCTCGAGGGAATCCGCGAAGGCCCGGGCGGCATGAAGCGTATCGGCGATGGCCGCGGCGGTCGACAGCGTGCGTGCGTAGAGCACCAGCCCGACCGCGATCACCGCGATGGCGCCGATGGACGCGATGGTCACGCGCCGGCTCATTCGGCGTCGCGGGACGATGCGGGTTCCAGGCTGGGTGTCCATTGTCTGCTGCGTCCGGAAGGACCTTCTGGCGCGTCGAGGGCCGCACGTCGCGCTCGCTCCCCGACATTCGACACTCGAAGGCGCGTTCAGGTCACCTCGCCCGTACCCCGCGATGCTCCCCACGGACCCAATTAGCTTTCGCCTCTCCGGAGTCCCACCCGTCAGTCACGCGCCCGGGGAGCCGGTCCAGATCGCGCATCGCCCTCATTCCAACTTCGCCTGCGTGCGCCTCCGCCCGCCAGCCTGCGCCCTCCTCGTCCTGCTCGCCTGCGCCATCGCCAGTGCGCCGGCGCTCGCGCTCGCGCAGGGAGGCAACGACGATAGCGCCACGTCGCGCCTCGGCGTGACCGGCATCGGGGCACTCGGCGCACACGTCGGGGTGATCTCGATGGAGCGGTCCATTCACGGGGTGGAGGGCGGCCTGCTCATGGACCTCGGGTGGATGCACACGAGGCGCCTGCGCCTGCAGGGGGAGGTCGAGTACCTCGGGGCGAGGTATTCCGAGTTCGTCGAGGTGGACGACCGCACGTACCGGAGCCCGATCTCGGATTTCTCGGTCGCGGTGACGGCGATCTACGCCCTCCGGACCGGATCCGCCCGCACGGTGCCATACCTCTCCGCCGGGATCGGCGTCCATGCCCTCTCGAGCGCCTTCGGGACGGCTGTCATCGACAGGCGCTACAACGCCAACCCGTTCGGGTCGCTCGTCGGCATCGGCCTCAGGCAGTGGCGCGGGGACGGTGGCCGCTCCGGGCTGTTCATCGAGGCGCGCCGCGTCATCGCCGAGAACGTGGACCGGTGGAGCCTGCGCATCGGCGCCCTGGCCTTCTACCGCGACCTCGTCCGCCCCGCAACTCGTTAGGTCCCGGTCCGACCGGCAATCCGGCGGCCGTCAGTCGAGCGACTTGAACGAGCGGCTCGCACTGAAGGTCACCAGGCCGACCGCGAAGGCGGCGTGCCCTATCACCGTGACCGCCGCCGTGTCGGCATCGACGTCATAGCGGAACTGTCCCGTTCGCTGCCCCTGGGAGATGGACTCCTTGAGGCGCCGCACGATCGGGTGGGAGAAACGATCTGAGTCCGGATCGGCGCCGCCTGCGGACCAATCGACGAACTCTCGCGCGATGAGTCGAGCGAGCTTTGGTCGTGTGACGCCGGCGACGAAGAACCCGGAGACGATGAGCCGAGCGAGCTTTGGTCGTGTGACGCCGGCGACGAAGAACCCGGAGACGATGCGCCGAACGATCTCGGCCGGGGAAATCGTGTCGACGAGATGTAGATTGCATGTGCCGGATATCGATTCCAGTCTGATGTCAATAAGATGTCGATATAGTGTCGCTTTGTTGCGATAGTGATAGTAGATGAGCGCCGTATTTCGTCCGGAAAGTGTGCTCATACTCTTGATTGAGGTGGCGGCATATCCGAGATCTGCGAAGAGTTCCTCGGCGGCACCTTCGATCGCGGACCTTGTTTCGGAGGCATCGCCACCCATGGAGGTAGTTTATCGATCGACAAATGACCGAGGTCAGGATCGATTTCGTCTGCGCAACTAGCATTTGACGCCTGCCGGCGAGAAGCTGCGCGGGCGCTGTCTTGCGTGAGTGGTGCCCGCTACTCTCCACGGAGATGACTGACTCCACTCCAGCGCAGCCGGCGAACGACCTCCCTCCGTCGATCGAGCGTGTGCTTTCGCGCTTCCGCGTGCTCGGGCGCGAGGAAAAGATGCAGGCGCTCCTGGCACAGGCGCGCCGTCTCGAGGCGATCCCGGACCGGATCGCCTCGATCAGCGAACCGGGCCACGAGGTGCCGGAGTGCCAGACGCCCGTGCGTATCTTCGCCGAGCGAACCGGGAGCGGCCTCCATTATTACGCGGATCTCGACGTTCGCCGCTCCCCGACCGTGGCAGCATTCCTCAGCATCGTCTTCGGTGCGGTCAACGACCAGCCACCGGAGGTCACCCTCGCCATTCCTTCCGACTTCGTCCGGGTCACAATGAGCAGCATCGGCCTCGGCGCCCGCGAGGTCGGTCTCGACGCCCTCGTCGCGCGTCTCAAGCGGCTCGCGCGCGAGAGCATTGCCGGCGGCGCCTGAGAACTCCACAGCCTTCTCCTTCCCTTCCCCTCATGAGTTCCCGCACCCAGAACTACGCAACGCACGCGCGTTACAACCCGGTTTACCACTTCCTGGCGGCGCCGATCCTGTACGGCAACTTCCTGCTTCGGACGTGGGACATCGCTCGCGAGCCGTCGCGCGACGCGCTCGGGAACTTCGCCATCGCGCTCGGGCTCGCCGCCCTGACGCTCGCGGCGCGTACCATGGCGCTGTCGGTGCAGAATCGCGTGATCCGGCTGGAGGAACGGCTGCGGCTCGAGCGCCTGCTGCCGCCGGAGCGGCACGGCGAGATCTCCCGGCTCTCGGTGCGCCAGCTCGTGGCGCTTCGATTCGCCTCGGACGTGGAGGCCCCCGCGCTTGTCGCTCGCGTGATCTCCGGCGAGCTCGGCGACCAGAAGGCGATCAAGCAGGCGGTACGCGAGTGGCGCCCGGACTTCCTGCGGGCCTGAGCGTCGCCGCCAGTCAATTTCTGAACGCGTTATCGGATGCGAGAGAGCGAGAACGAGACCACGACGTTGCGGGGGAGGCCCGGCTCGAACGCGACCGGCACACCGTTCACTAGGTCCGGGTTGAGGAATGCCGATCCGATGTACGGCCGGTCGAAGAGGTTGTTGACGCTCGCAAATCCGTTCAGGCCGACGCCGCTCGATCCCAGCATCGCGGCGCGCCCGAGAGAGATGGTGGCACTGACGACGCCGTAGCCCGGAATCGTGAGGGCATTGGCATCGTCGGCGTAATATCGACCGACACCCTGCAGCGCGAGGGAGATGGCCGTGCCTCGCCAGGGTTCCGGCGACAGCGCCACACTGACGGTGCCGTTCATCGCCGGCACCCCTACCACTGCGTTCCCGGAGTAGTCGGCGAAGATGCCCGAGCGCGCTGGATCGTAGTGCACCGAGTCGACGCGATAATCCACGTACCTGTTTTGCGAGAAGGTCATGGCGGTGCGCACCGAGAGCCCGGGGCCGCCACCGGCCGAGATCGCGAGTTCCACGCCCTTCCGCCGCGCCCGGCCGGCGGTGAAGTAGAAACGCCCGCCGCGATACGGGACGATCTCGTTGCGCACCTCGGTGTCGTAGAGCGCAAGATCATAGGAGAGCTCACGCCAGAACCCCGTGCCGTCGAGGCTCATGATGTGCTTGGTACCAACCTCGTAGGTGGTGGACCGGATGGGGTCGAGGAGCGGGTTGATCGCGTAGATCGTGTCCTGTCCGAACGTGCCGGCCGGATCCGTCTCGTTCCCCGCCGGCGCCTCGACGCCGCCGCCGATGTTCGCGTACAGGGTCCTGGCGGCTGACAACCGGTAGGTGACGCCCAGCTTCGGCGAGATCCCCTCGAACGCCTTCGATCCGTTGATGGACGGGTCGAAAAAGCTCTGCGAGTGGTAAGTGATGTTGTCGTAGCGGGCGCCCAACGTGACAACCACGTTGTCGCCGATCGAGAGCATGTCCTGGATGAAGACGCCGAAATTGTTCGCGCCTTCGCGCTTGTTGTCGCGCAGTTCGCTCCCGCGGTCAGCCGTCGGGGAGAGCGAATAGAACAGGATCGCTCCATCCTGATACGCCTCGTCAGCGCCCACCACGAGGTGGTTCGAGACGCGATCGAAGAGCCGCGACCGGTTCCCGAACACGATATTGCCGCCGAGGTGGTAGCGGGTGAAGTCACGGAAGGTGCCGCGCTCCGAGCGCTGCAGGTATTTCGGATTGGCGAAGACCATTGCCGAGAACTCGTTCGCCTCCGACGGGCGCTGTGCGAAGGTCAGTCCGATGCGACCTGTTCGGTTGTAGCGCCGTTCGCGGCGGGCGAGGTACGTGGCGTTCGCCTGCGTCGGGTTCTGTTCGGCCTGCGCGCGGGTTAAGGGGCCGGGGACGTGAAAGAGGTTGTTCGCACCCACGGCGTACGCGGCAAAGTCCGTGCGATCGTTCGGAGAGGAAAGGAGGCCGATGCTGAGGAGGGAGCGTCGGCTCGACGAGTTGGCGCGCCACCCGTCCAGCGAGGTGCTGGCGAGCGAGCCATACGCGCTTCCGTTTCCCAACTGTGAATTCGCGCGAACGATGTTGCGCAGCAGCCCGAACGACCCCGACATGGCCTGCGCGGCGATCGACGGCGCATCAATCGCCGGGACCGTCGACACGTTGATGAGACCGCCCGCGGCGTTTCCCCAGATGGCGGACGCGTTCGAACGCACGACATCGATGCGTTGCGCCGACGAGAGATCGATGTCGTCGAACGACGTGCGCCCGTCCGGCTCGGTCTCCGGGATGCCGTCGAGGAGTATCCGGATGCCGCGTGACGTCCCCGCATTCGACCTGTCACCGGCGCCGCGCGCTCCGAAGCCGCGGATCACGATGCGCACGTCCTGATTTCCCGACCGAGATTGCGCGAGGACCCCCGGCACCTGATTCAGCACCTCGTCCAGTCCAAAGCCGCGAGTGTTTCGCAGGGCGGCTACGCTGATGACCGTGACGGCGAGCGGCGTCTGAAGCACGCTGATGGGGGCGCGCGTCGCTGTCACCGTAACCCGGCCCAGCTCGGCACGGGAGGTGTCCGCGGCCTGCGCACGCTGCGCGCCGGTGGTCGAAATCGGTACGAGCGTGCCGGCCGTCGCTACGACCATGGCTGTGAACCTGGCACACATTGGCAACCTCACGCGGGTTGAGGGCCCTCGTCGACGTGCCCGATTCCGCCTGAACCGGGACGCAACGTGCGCGGCTGTCATGAAAAATCCATGAACATCGCGCTGAACGGTGTATGCTGTCCGGCTCGCCACGATCTGTCCATCGGGCGTTTCCCGAAGCCCGGCCCGCCGAAACTCGCGCTCCCGCCGCATATGGTTAGCGTTCCTCCATGCGCACGTACCCGGGGGCGCTGTGGGCGCGATAACGATCAGGCCCAGGCGAAACAGCCCCTGCCTGATCTCGCGAGAGGATGCGGCGTCAGTCGTGATTCTCGACCCGGACGGCAACGTCCTCGCTCCAGAGGCGGGGCGGGCGGTGGCCCTCTGCCGATGCGGAGGCTCCGGCACGAAGCCGTCCTGCGACGGGACGCACAAGCGTGGTGACCCGCTCGATGGACCGCGTATCGCGTCCAACACGGCACCGAACCCGGTGCCCGGGACGGCGTCCGCGACGATCACCGACGCCGCGACCCAGCGCGGCTCGGTGACATCGCCTGAGACGGCGTCCCCGGACGTGCCGCCGCCCCCCTCGTACGCCTGATGGGAAGCATGTCGGCGAGCGCGCGCCAGGAGTGTCCGCGAACGGAGGCCGAGCTGGAGCGGCGGCTCTCGGAGCCCACAGCCGAAGTGCAGGCGACACTCGAGGCGCTCCCCGGCGACGTGATCGTCCTCGGCGCTGGCGGGAAGATGGGACCGACGACGGCGCGAATGCTGCGCCGCGCAGCCGATCGCGCCGGGGGAGTTCGGCGAATCGTCGCCGTCTCTCGATTCGGGTCGCCCGGCCTCGCGACGGCACTCGAGCAAGAGGGGATCGAGGTCATACGCGCGGACCTCCTCTCCCAGGGCGCGCTTGCCGGCCTCCCGGATGCGCCAAACGTCATCTACCTGGCCGGACACAAGTTCGGCACCACGAGCGCCCCGGGACTCACGTGGATGACGAACACGGTCCTCCCCGCCCTCGTCGCCGAGCGCTACCGGGCCTCGCGGATCGCCGCGCTCTCGACGGGCAATGTCTATCCGCTCGTTCCGGCAGCGTCCGGAGGATCGCGCGAGACGGACCCACCCGGACCCGTCGGCGAGTACGCATGGACGTGCGTCGGCAGGGAGCGGCTCCTTGAGCAGGCCGCCGTCGGCGCGGGCACGCGGATCGCAATCATCAGGCTGAACTACGCCGTCGACCTCCGCTACGGGGTGCTCGTCGACATCGCCCAGCGTGTTCGTTCCGGGTCCCCGGTCGACATTTCAGTGGGCTGGGTCAACGTGATCTGGCAGGGCGACGCGATCGCGCAGGCGATCCGGTCGCTGGCGCACGCTGCCTCGCCGGCGCGCGCCATCAACGTCACCGGACCGGAATGCCTGCGAGTTCGCGACGTCGCCGTGGCATACGGTGAGCGGTTCAATCGCGCGGCGATATTGTCTGGGATCGAAGGACCCGACGCCCTGCTGAGTGACACGACGCTCGCCCGCGAACTCCTTGGCGCGCCACGGGTGAATGCCGCGACACTGATTACCTGGGTGGGCGACTGGCTCGACGCGGGAGGACGGACGCTCGGGAAGCCAACCGGATTCGAACAACGCGAGGGACGGTTCTGAGCATCCGCCGACATCTGCTGGCCGGGACGGTGATACCCGCGCATCCGCTGGCGCTGACGCCGCGTCGCACGCTCGACGAGCGCCGGCAACGGGCGCTGACGCGCTATTACCTGGACGCAGGGGCCGGTGGCGTCGCGGTGGGCGTGCACACGACGCAGTTCGCCATTCGTGACCCGCGGCATGGGTTGTACCAGCCGGTGCTGGCGCTGGCGGCGGAGACGGCTCGCACCTGGCATCGCGGAGGCGCGGCGGGAGACTTCGCGCTGGTGGCGGGCGTCTGTGGCGACACCAGGCAGGCGGTCTCGGAGGCCGCCACGGCGGCCGCGCTCGGCTATCATGCCGCGCTGGTGAGCCTGTCGGACCTCGGCGACGCGAGCGACGCCCGCCTGCTGCGTCACTGTCGCGCGGTGGCGGACGTACTGCCGCTGTTCGGCTTCTACCTGCAGCCGGCCGTCGGCGGCCGCTCGTTAGGCTTCCGGTTCTGGCGTGAACTGGCGGACCTGCCGGGCCTGGTGGCGGTCAAGATCGCGCCGTTCGACCGGTACGCCACCCTGGACGTGGTGCGCGCCGTGGTCGGCGTCGGGGCGCGACGACGTCGCGCTGTACACGGGCAACGACGACGCCATCATCGTGGACCTGTTGACGACGTTCCGGTGTCGCGCCGGCGGGCGCGACGTGGAGCGACGCATGGTCGGTGGCCTGCTCGGACAGTGGGCCGTCTGGACGCGTTCGGCCGTCTCGCTGCTCGACGACGTGAAGCGCCTGGGCGATTCGGCGACACTCGACGCGGAATGGCTCACGCGGGCGGCGGCGCTCACCGATGCCAATGGCGCGATCTTCGACGCCGCCAACCGCTTCGCGGGCTGTATCCCCGGCATTCACGAGATCCTGCGGCGACAGGGCCTCCTGCGCGGCACATGGTGCCTGGACCCGCACGAGCGGCTCTCCCCGGGGCAGTCCGCCGAGATCGACAGGGTGCTGCGTGAGCATCCCGAACTCGGTGACGATGCCTTCGTCGAGGCACACGTGGACCGCTGGCTCTCGTGAGGCGCGGCGGCAACGGCGCCGGCCGCAGCCGCGTCGGCCCTGGCGCGACGCGTCAGACGGCGCCAGCGAGCTCCCGGTGCCAGGAATTCCGCAATGGACGCTCGAAGTCGTGCCGGAACGCGGCCGCGGTGGTGACGACGGTGTCGAAGACCGGCGTGTCCGGACCCACCTGACCGTCCGCCGCGAGCGCCGCGAATCGGGCGCGATCGCTGCACTGCACGGTACCGTCGGCGGCGCGATGGAAGACCCGCCCGCCGCCCACGAGGGAGGTACCTAACGATCCCTGGAGCTGGTGCAGGACACGGAAGAGGGCGTCGACCGAGCAGCCGGACGCCCCGGTGGCCGCCTCGTCGACGCCGATCGCCAGGAAGTGATCGTCGCGCCACGCCCTGGCGCAGACGAGCGGCACGCCGTGCGCCTTCCACGCGCCGAGCCACTCATCCACGGCGGAGAGAAGGCGCTGCGCGCCCTCCCCGCGCACGGGATCGGAGGCAGCGAAGACCCAGGTGCGGGCATTGTCAGGCAGGGCGTCAAAATCAGTGACGGG
Organism: uncultured Gemmatimonadaceae bacterium; assembly: GCA_963761075.1. Lineage (GTDB taxonomy): Bacteria > Gemmatimonadota > Gemmatimonadetes > Gemmatimonadales > Gemmatimonadaceae > CAVXFN01. The sequence continues at coordinate 1,112,303 of CAVXFN010000004.1, read as the reverse complement.
CATCGGTGGCCGGCGGTGAGGGAAGTCCGTGGTGAAGGAGGGCCGTTTGGTACGCACGGCCTCGCGTGCGCAGCGCCATTTGCCGCGCCGGGAGGCCGTCAGGGCGGCGCGGTGGAGGTGGCGCCCCGCCCCAGCGCCTGCAGCCCGGGGGGCACACCGGTGCCGACGAACGTCGGCGCAGCGAGGGTCTCGAATTCCTCGCGACGCAGCACCCGGGATCCGTCGGGCGACAGCAGCCACGCCACAAATTGCTCGGCGACGGCGCGGTTGGGTGCCGCCACCGGCACCGCGATCCCGTACACGATGGGACGACCGCGGACGACGAGGGTGTCGCCGGGCGACGCCCCACGCACACGCACGGAGGCGGTGGCGTACGCCGCCGAATCCGCGGGCGAACCCAAGTTGATTGCGGCCGGCAGTGCCAGGAAGCTGAGCCCCGCGGACGTGGCCAGCGAGCGATACTGCCAGGCGAAATCGAGTTCACCCGCCTGAAGGAGCCCGACGAGATCGGCCTCCTTGGGCCGGACGTAACGCGACCCGGCGGCCGCCTCGAGGCGGGCGGCCAGTCCCGGCTCCCCGTAGTATCGCTCGGCCAGCTGGAAGAGGAGCAACGTGCGGTAGCCCGACGGGTCCAGGTTCGGATCCGACCTCCCGGTGGCGACGCCGTCCTGGAGTACGCGGCTTCGCCAATTGGCGGAGTCGAGTCCCGCGGCATACTTCGATCGCGGGCTGTACGACAGCACGAGCTCGTTGGTGCCGAAGCGCGCGTACCAGTGCACGTACGTCGGCATCAGGAACCCCGGAAAGACTTCCTCGTCGGCGAGAGCGATGATGTCCGGCGTCTTGCCCAGCTCGGTGACCTTGCGCGCCGTCTCGAGGCTGCCGGCGCTTTCGAGCTCGCCACGCACGCCCGAGACGAGCGCGAAGGAATCGAGTGCCGCCCGGAGCGGTCTCCCGAGACTCCCCGCCGAGAAGACAGTGATCGTCCCCCCGGGGCTCGCGCGGCCACCGCAGGCCAGGAGCAGCATCGCGGCGCCAGCGAGCAGCGACTGGCGCAAGAGGACGCGGCGACAGCCGCACTCAGCATTCATCGATCGGGATCACCTCGAGACGGATCGCGCGGTTCGGGATCGCGCTTGCCGAGGGATTTCAGCTCCCTGGCTCCGAGCACCACGAGCACGCCGACCGCCGCGACTATCGCGATCAGAAGGATGGCGTCCATCAGGGGCGAGAGCATGGGCGACCTCGCGGTTCGAAGCGGCGTTGGCGGCCTGAGTTTGCCGGTGCCTGCACGTTACGCCGGGCGGCGCGATGCCGCCAAGTGGTCGGCGCCACCGGCTCACCGGGGGACGGGGCCACTCGGTCAGCCGGCCAGCTCGTGGTGGATGGCGTCGGCGAGCGAGGGGTACTCGAACCGGAATCCGGCGGCGAGCAGTCTCCGAGGCACGACGCGCTGCCCAGCGACGACGGTCTCCATGCCCATCTCGCCGTACAGCAAACGCACCGCGAACGCCGGGACCACCGCCAGCGCCGGCCGGTGCAGCGCGGCAGCGAGCACGCTCGTGAACTCCGAGTTGCGCACCGGTTCCGGTGAGCAGGCGTTGACCGGGCCGCTGAGGCTCTCGAGGTCGAGGAGCGCAGCCAGCACGCGCACCGCGTCGGTCCGGCCGATCCAGCTGAGCCACTGGCGACCGTCTCCAATCCGGCCGCCGGCACCGAGTCGGAAGATCGGCACCAGCCGTTGCAATGGCCCGGTCGCCGGGTGCATAACGACGCCGAGCCGCGGCAGGACGACACGGATGCCGGCGTCAGAGGCGGGGCCGGTCGCTTCCTCCCAGGCCCGGGCCAGGCCAGCGAGGAAGCCCTCACCCGCCGTCGCGTCGTCATCGAGGATCTCATCGCCGCGGTCACCGTAGAACCCGGTTGCCGACATGTTCAGGAAGACCCGCGGCGGACGGGGCATGCGCGCGATCGTCGTGGCCAGCAGTCCGGTCGAGCGGACACGGCTGTCGACGATTTCCCTTCGGGCGGCGTCGGTCCAGCGCTGCCCGATGGTGGCACCGGAGAGGTTGACGATCGCATCGACGTCCTCGAGAGCCGACGGATCGATGCTCCCGCCGACTGGATCCCACTCGATCTCGACCGCGGGCGCACCCACGCGCCGCCGCCCGATGCGCAGCACCGAATCACCCTGGGCCACGAGCGCGCCGGCGAGCGCGCTGCCGAGGAAGCCTCGAGCACCCGCGATGGCAACGCGACGAGGTCGTGCGGAGGGGTTCACCGGACCCGGGGTGCCCTGGCGGCTTCCCGCTCGGCGGCGACCCGGTCGAGCAGTCGCCACATGTACCAGGACCCGACGCTGCGCCACGGCGCCCATGCCCTGGCGATCCTGGCGACGCGCTCGGGCTTGGGGAGACGCCGCAAGCCGTAGGCGACCTGCACTCCTTTCTGGACGCCGAGGTCGGTGTCCGGAAGCACGTCGGGGCGACCGAGCCGGAAGATCAGCACCATCTGCGCCGTCCAGCGGCCGACACCCTTCACCTGGACCAACTGGCGGGTGACCTCCTCGTCGTCGAAGCGGTGCAACTGCTCGACGTCGAGGTGCCCCTCATGTACGTGCCTCGCGAGGTCACGAAGGTATCCGAGCTTCTGTCGCGAGACGCCCGCCTTGCGCAGCGTTGCCTCCGGCGTTGCCGCGACTCGCCCGGGATGCAGCGGGGACCCACCGAGGGCGTCGAGGACGCGTCCATGGATGGTCGCGGCCGCCTTCGTTGACAGTTGCTGATAGACGATGGATCGGACGAGGAAGTCGAAGTGCGATCCGTCGGTGACCGCCGAAAGCCGGCATGGACCGACGCGATCGATGACGGACTTCAGGACGGGATCCGATTTCCGGAGATGAGCGACCGCGTGCCGGAGCATGCCGGGAACTGTACTCGCGGCGACGAGGCGCGGCGAGTCAGGTCCGTGGCGTCAGTCGGCTGCGCTGGCGCGCGCACGCGCGGCCGTCAACGTCGGCAGCCGGAGATCGTACTCGATCCGGTCCCCGCTCTCCCGGCGCTGGACGACGCCGTCGACGGCGCCCCAGGCATGCGCGAGGGCAGCGCGGACGGCGTGCACCAGACTCCCCTCCCCCGTGAACAGCAGTTGATCGCGCGGTGCCGCCCCGATGATGCGCAGGAAAACCTCCTCGGCGTCGCCACCGAATCGCACCTCCACCGGCTCCTTCGACTGGGCGCGCAATGTGTTGCCGGCCGCGCTCGCGAGCAGGACGAGGACGCAACGAACCAGTGCGGACGGGCGCACGAGCACCGGAAGCGCCCCCATGTCGCCGGCGAGCTCGCACGGCAGTTGTCGCAGGTCCGCGTGGTGCTCATGAAGGCGGACCACCTCGGGCAGGAGGTCCTGGAGCCGGATGGCCTCGGGTTCCTCGAGCGCCTCAGACGTCAACATCCGATACAGGTTCAGGAGGCCGTGGAGTCGCAGGACCTCATCGCTCACGGCGCGCACCATGGACTCCGGCGGTTTCTCCCCCGGATCGAAGACGCCGACCGCGGCCTCGAGACTCGTCACACGATTCGTGAAGTCGTGATTGAGCCCCTTCAGGACCTTCTCCGCCACGCGCAGCCACTGGTCACCCCAGTAGCGCGCGGGCGTCGGGCCCTCCACGTAGAGGTCGCTGGTGATCGGTCGTTCGTCAAACATGGGTCGGGAATGAGGGCGTGCCGGCCGGACGCAGTGTCCTGGACTCCTTCCGCCGCTTCCCAACGGACGATCAAGGGCCAGGGGGTGAAACGCCCCCGTCGCCTGGGGGTACCCTGCGGTCCGGCAAGGTGTTGCGGCACGCCTCATCGCTGCCGCATTGTCCCGGGGCTTTCCGCGCGCGGGGGAATCCGCCTGCCACCGCGGCGGCATCCCTCCCGCTCGATGGTGCAGGAACGCGATGACATTGGCGCAGCGCGGGCATCACCGTTCGACGATCACGCTGACGTTCCTCGCCACGATGCTGGCGGCGGCGCCGGTCGCGGCGTGCCAGGAGTCGGTCGAGGTTTCCGGCGCGAGCCTCGTCACGGCCGGCCTGATTCGCCACCACGTCAACGTGATCGCTGATGACTCCATGCAGGGCCGTGAGACCCCGGGCCCCGGCCTGGAGCGCGCGGCGCGCTACGCCGCCGGGACCCTGGGCGCACTCGGCCTCGCCGGCGGAGGCGACGGCGGGACCTTCGTGCAGCGCTATCCGGTGCCGGGCGGGCACCTGGCCGGGTTCTCACCGGACCGGGCTCCCGACGCCGCGGGGGCGAGCCAGGGCACGGCGCCTAACGTGGTGGCGATCCTGCGGGGGACGGACCCCGTGCTGCGGGACGAGTACATCGTATTCTCCGCGCACCTGGACCACATCGGCGTGCATGCCAACGGCACCGCCGACAGCATCTGGAATGGGGCCGACGACGACGCGTCCGGCGTGGCGGGGGTGCTGGCGCTCGCCGAGGCGTTCACGCGCGCGCCAACGAGACGGTCGCTGATCTTCCTGCTCGTGAGTGGCGAGGAGAAAGGGCTCTGGGGCAGCGACTACTTCGTCTCCCATCCGCCGGTGCCTGTCGGCCAGCTCGTCGCGGACCTCAACCTCGACATGATCGGGCGCAACTGGCGCGACACGATCGTCGCCATCGGCAGGGAACACTCGGACCTCGGCGCGACGCTGAGAGCGCGTGAGTGCCGCGCACCCGGAGCTGCGCATGCAGGCCATCGACGACCTGTGGCCGCAGGAGAACTTCTACTTCCGGTCGGACCACTACAACTTCGCCCGGCGCGGTGTGCCGGTGCTGTTCTTCTTCAACGGCGTTCACGCGGACTACCACCAGACGAGCGACTCGCCCGACAAGGTGGACGCGGAGAAGGAGGCGCGGATCGTGCGGCTGGTGTACTTCGTCGGCCGCGCCGTGGGGGAGGCACCGGAGCGACCGCGCTGGAACCCGGAGAGCTACCGGAAGATCGTCCGTCCCTGACATGCCGCCGGTGTCCGCCGCGCGGGGTGATGGCGCGCCGCGGCGGACCAGCGGTGGGCCCGCCGAAGTCTCTCAGGCCGTGGTGACGGCCGACGGCACGTCCGTCGCCTCGCCCAGCAAGTACCGCAGCACATCGGCCGCCGAGTACCTGTCGCGGCCGCGCAGGAACGCGCCGATGCCGGCGAGGTCGTCGCCGCTGGTGATGAGCGGCGGCTCGACGAAGCCGTTCTCGCGCGATTGCGGATGTCCGATCACCGAGAGCAGCGCATTACAGAGGCACAGCCGTCCTTCTGTGTCCTCGAGCCGGCCGCCCTTCTTGACGTAGGTCTCCACGGGTTCGCTCGCGCAACGATAAGCGAGCCGGCCGTCACCGGTGCGGTATGCGACACGGAGGTACCCGATGTCGCAGATCCGCTCGCGCTCGACGGCGCGCACCGGGTCCCCGGCCCATTCGACGAGCTTGAACGGGTATCCGGTGGGAGAGGCGCGCGGGTCGGTCCGGACGGACGCCTCCCCGCGCGCCGCGCAGGCCAGGACCGATTGCTTCGTCGCGGCGGTAAAGCCGGACTCGTCGCAGTAGGCGAAGAGCGTGCCGACCTGGATGCCGGCGGCACCGGCGTCGAGTGCCGCGCGCAGGCGCGCCGGACTCCCTTCCCCGCCCGCCAGCCAGAACGGGAGCCCAAGCTCGCGAATCGCCTCCAGATTCACGGCATCACGATCCCCGTAGACCGGTTCGCCGCGTTCGTTCAACTGCCCACCGCCGCGTGGCGGGGCGTTGTGGCCGCCCGCGGTTGGCCCCTCGATCACGAAGCCGTCGACGCGTCCCGTCGCCTTTCGCGCGAGGAGCGTGGCCAGTGAGTTGCTCGCCACGATCGGGAGGAAGCGGGGGCGCTGGAGCGCCAGCGGCGCCTCGCTGCCCCAGTGAGCCGCCGGGTCGAGCTCGAGGTAGACATCGGGCGTTCCCGACGCGTTCTCGACATCGAGGCGAATGCGCGCGGTCTGGTGCACGGCGAGCCTGTCGAGGACGGCCGGGATCTCGCGCGGGATGCCGGCACCCATCAGCACATAGCCGACACCGGCGAGCATCGCGCCGTAGAGGGAGGGGAGCGTGGGAAGCTGGACCTTCGTGAGGAGGTTCATCCCGACCGCGCCCTCATGTCCCTCGCGCGCCAGCCATACCTCGCAGAAGGAGGCGAGCATGATGAGCTCGAGCCGGTTGAGGCTCGACTTCTCGCGCTGCAACGGCACAACACGGTAGGGCGCGTCGGGCGCCTTGCCCCCCGGAATCAGGTAGTCGCGCAGCGCGGCCTCGACCGTGCGTCGGAAGGGGAAGTGCTCCATCGCACGCTGGAGGTGCGAGCCCGGATCGCCGTCCTGCAGGCGCCGCACGAAGACGCTCTCGAGTCCGGTGCCGGAGACGACACCGAGCTGCCCGCGACTGCTCACGGCACGCGCGAGTCGCCAATTCGATACGGCGACGCCCATTCCGCCCTGGATGATTCGCGGGAGGTCCGTCGGGAGCGTCATTCAGGGTCCTTTGCGCGAAACAGAAAGCGGGAGCCGACCGGCGCCCGCCGTATTGATTCTAGCTAGTGCGCCGCGACATGACGGACAATCAGTGTTTCTCCTGACATCGCGTGTGGGCATTGTGCCGACACGCACCGGATGGGCGACGCCACGGCCGCGGCGAGGCCGCCCGTCGGGACGCAAGCGCGGCTGTGCCGGGGAATCGTCTGGCCCGCACCCGCGCGGTGCCGTAAACTCGCGATTCGGCGCAGGCGCCGCTGCGCCCCCAACCCGACCGGAGTCCCGTCCATGTCACAGAAGAGCCGCACCACGTTCTACCGCTGGAATGACGTCACTCGCGAAAACGTCACGCCCCTGCTCGACCGCAAGCTGATCACGGGAGAGCGGATGATGCTGGCGCAGGTCTTCCTCAAGAAGGGATGCGTCGTGCCCCGGCACCAGCACGACAACGAGCAGCTCACGTACATCCTCGAAGGCGTCCTGCGCTTCTGGCTGGGCGAGGACGAGTCCGAGGTGGTGGACGTGCACGCGGGCGAGGTGCTGCACCTGCCGTCGATGGTCTGGCACAAGGCGGAGGCACTGGAGGACACGCTCGACCTCGACGTGTTCAGCCCGCCGCGGCAGGACTGGCTGGACAAGACGGACGAGTACCTGCGGCGCTGAGGGCGGCCACCACGCGGCGCGACCGCCGGCTGCACCTAACGACGGCGAAGGTGGTGGCGGACCGCCGCGAGGATGCCGATGGCGAGCCCGGTGCCGATGAGCCAGAAGGCGAGGCGGGTCTGCGCCACATGGAGGTCGGCGCGGGCCACCCACGTGGCGCCCTTCGGCACCGCGTAGCTGCCGTCGGCCAGGGACGACAGGGCGTGCCTGGCGAAGAAGAAGAGCGCGACGCCTCCAGCCACGAAGCACACCGCGAGCACGTCCCACCAGCGGTCGGAGGAACGCACGGCGGCACGGGGTGTCCTCGTCGCGGTGGCATTCTCGTGCACCGGGGCGCCTGATTTCATCGTGTCATGGAGTGGCGTTTGGCCGTTCGGCGTGGCCGCCCGCGTGACGGCTGCCTGCTTCCGAAGTAGTGGACGAGGCGAGCGGGCGGACGACACGCCGCCACCCCCTTCACGCGATCTGGCCGCGGGGTCGCCGTTGGCCGTCTTTCGTGTGACCCGTGCTACAAACTGCGCCGGCGACGCGTTCGCGCGGCTTGGGTTGCGGGTGATTTCACCGGCTCGTCCTTCTCTCGATGAGATCTCCCCTGTCGCGCGGTCCCGGGGTCGGGCGCGTTCTGGCCGTCGTGGTTGCGGTCGTCGTCCTCGCAACCGGCGCCCGGATCGTGGCCGGCGGCGCGCCCGGTTCGCTTCTCGGCGCCTCGGCGCCTGCGACACCCCAGCGCGCCGAGCTTGTGAACGTCCCGCGGAGCGACCCCGTCCTCGCGAGCCTTCACCTGGACTCGCTCACGGGACGGAGCGGCCAGCTTCGCGTGGCGCTGCTGACGGTCGACGACGTGCCGTTCGTACCGGGACTCGAGCGCCGCTTCGGGCCGGACGCCCGCGTACCAGGCATCCATGCGGTGCGGTATGGCCCGGATGGCGGCACGTTCGCGTTCATCACCCTGACGCCATGGCACCAGAAGCTGGGGACATTCATCAACGCCTATTACGTGGGATGGTGGCCCGCCGAGCGGAAACTGATGCCGCCCAACTACGAGAACCCGACCGGGTTCGTCGAGGTGACGCGGCAGAACGAGGACCTGCAGGTCTCGACCCACTTCCGGCTTGGCGATTTCGTCACCCACGACCAGGACCGGGTGTGGCCGAAGTACGTGGTGCTGCGCGAGGAGCTGCTCGACAAGCTCGAGCTGGTGCTCGCAGACCTCGAGAAGCAGGGGGTGCCGACACAGAACGTCGTGGTCCTGTCGGGATTCCGGACGCCGCAGTACAACGCGCGGCTGACGTTCGAGGGGGCGGCGTTCGCGAGCCGGCACCAGTTCGGCGACGCGGCGGACATCATCATCGACGCCAACCATGACGGCCGGATGGACGACCTGAACCACGATGGCGTGGTGGACCTCATGGACACCGACGTGATCAACCGCGCGGTCGAGCGTGTGGAGCGGAAGTACCCGCTGCTCGTGGGCGGGCTCGGACTCTACAGCGCGATCGGACCGAGCGGCCCGTTTGCGCACATCGACGTGCGTGGGTCGCGTGCCCGCTGGACGAACGCCGGGACCCGGCGCGCCTCGGCGGCCGGCGAGGCGATGGTGTCGACGGAGTCGGGACGCGCGAAGCCTGTCGGCACCTGCCGGGCCGAAGGGACCTCGGCGGTCCTCTGCGCCGGCTTCGGCGCGACCTCGCGCTGAGCGAGCGCGTCGCCCGTCACGGGGCGCGCAGCGTCGCGAAGATCAGCTCGTCCTCGTAGACGCCGTCCTTCACGGCGCTCATGCGCTGCCGGGACTCGAGGTAGAACCCCACCTTCTCGAGCACGCGCGCCGAGGCCGGATTGGACCCGAAGCACGCGGCCCAGATCCGGTTGATGTCCCACGTCTGGTACGCCCATTCCGTCATCGCCCGCGCGACTTCGGTTGCGATACCGCGCCCCCAGTACTCCTCGCCGAGCCAGTATCCCAGCTCGACGGAATGGCGCCAGATGTCGCCACGGTGCTCGAAGCCGACCGCGCCGGCCACCCGGCCATCGACGACGATCGCGAAGACGCTCTCCGGGTCCTGCGCCAGGCACCCGCTGATGAAGGCCTCGGCATCGGCGATCGTGTAGGGGTGCGGGAAGCGATCGCGCAGGTTGCGCCAGATGCGCCGGTTGTCTGCCTGACGCGCGAGCTCCGGGGCGTCGGCGGGATTCCAGGAACGGATCGCGGTACGCGACAGGCGGAGAAGCATCGGGGGATGGAGGCGGAGGGCGGCAGGGGCGTCGCCCTGAAAGCGAATCCGGGCACCAGCGCTGGCGCAAGCGCGCCGTGGTGCACGATGGCGCCGCCCGCGTCGCGGTGTCGCGCCACCGGGAGGGCCGACCATGGGGGCACCCCTTCCCCTGTCGGTCAGGGCCGGTACGTTCGAGGCTCATCCACCAGGGGCACGGGCGGCCATGACGCGGCACGCAATCCAGTTCGATGACGAGAGCGCCACGCACACCTCCCGTCGCCGGCGCATGACGGCCCTCCTGGCGCTGGCCGCGTGGTACGGGCTCGCGCCGGCCATGCCGGCGCAGGACGCCCCGGTAGCGATCACGGCGGCGCACCTCGTCGATGGCTCGGGGCAGACGAGGCGCAACGCCGTCGTCGTCGTCGAGCGCGGCCACATAACGAGCGTGGGCGCCCTGCCCGCGGGATTCCGCGGGCCCGTGTACGACCTGGGCGACGCCACGTTGCTGCCGGGGCTGATGGACGTGCACGACCACATCGCCTGGCACTTCAACCCGCAGGGGCGGTTCCACTCGGGGAACGACGGTGAGACGGCCGAGCAGGGGGCGTTGGCGCTGGCGGCCAACGCGTGGGCGACGCTGCAGTCGGGCGTCACGACGGTGCAGAGCCCCGGGTCGCCCGAGGATCGCGACCTTCGCGACGCGATCGCACGGGGAGAGGTGCCGGGACCCCGCATCCTGACATCGCTCGGGTCGCTGAACGAGCGGAGCGGGACGCCGGAGCAGATCCGCCAGCGGGTGCGCGACTTCAAGCAGCGCGGTGCCGACCTGATCAAGATCTTCGCCTCGGCGAGCATTCGCGACGGCGGTGCGCCGACGATGTCGGAGGCGCAGTTGCAGGCGGCATGCGGAGAGGCGCGGAACGTGGGACTGCGCTCGATGGTGCACGCCCATGCCGCGGAGGCGATGCAGCGGGCGGTGGAGGCCGGGTGCAGCGAAATCGAGCACGGCGTGTTTGCGACACCGGAGGTCCTGGCCCTGATGGCGAGGCGCGGGACGTACTTCTCGCCGCAGTGCGGGCTCGTCTTCACGAATTACCTCGACAACCGCGCGAAGTACGAGGGCATCGGCAACTACAACGAGGCGGGCTTTGCCTCGATGCGAGCGGCGATTCCGCTCGCCGTCGCATCGATCCGCAAGGCGCTGGCGACGCCGGGCCTCAAGGTCGTCTTCGGCACCGACGCGGTGGCGGGTGCGCACGGCCGCAACGTCGAGGACCTCATCTGTCGAGTACAGGAGGCGGGCCAGCGGCCCATCGATGCAATCACGGCCGCGACATCGCTTGCCGCGGCGTCGATGCACCTGTCCGACTCGCTCGGGAGCCTAGCGCCCGGCAAGCTGGCGGACGTCATCGCCGTCCCTGGCGACGTCACGCAGGACATCACCGCGCTGCGCCGGGTCTTCTTCGTGATGAAGGGAGGACGCGTCTACCGGAACGAGCGCGGGGCCGCGGCACGCCCGGGCCCGGCACCTCGCGAATCCCGGGACCTGCGCATCCCGTAGGGCCCGGGGCGTGCCGTGACGACGCCGGCGCCCGCATCTCCTCTCTCTGGAGGCATCTCATGGGACTCATCTGGACCGCCTGTATCGGCCTGCTCGTCGGAGCCGTCGCGAAGTGGATCATGCCGGGGAAGGACGCGGGTGGCATTTTCGTCACGATGCTGCTGGGCGTTGCCGGGGCGTTCGTGGCGGGTTTCCTCGGACGGATCGTGGGCTGGTACTCCCCCGGCCAGGGGGCCGGCCTGATCGCGTCAGTGCTCGGTGCGATGCTGCTGCTGTGGATCTACCGGAAGATGCAGGCCGGGAAGGTCAGCTAGCGCGCGATCGCGTGGAGGCCGGCGCCGACGTGAGTGGCGCCGGCCGCGATCGCGCGACATGTTGGCGCCGGACCGGGAGGGAGGAACGAGCATGCGGGTGCGGGCGGGGCTGTTGTCGATCGGCGTCGCCGCCATGGGGATGGCGGCCGCGGGGGCGCGCGCGGCGGGGGCGCAGTCGGCGCCCCGCCAGACTGAGTCGGATGCGTACACCCGCTACGAGTTGCTGCAGCCCGGGAGCGCGAAGTTCCGGATCGTCTACGAGATCACGGCGACGACGGCGGGGGCGACGCACTACTTCAACCCGATCCGGCGTGGCAGCGTGGCCAGTGACGAGGCCGTGTACGACCGGATGACCGGGGCGCCCCTCGCCTTCGAGGTCGTCGATGGCCAGGCGGCGCGCGCCGGCGGCGTGCGCGGCGCCGACTCCCTGGACCAGTACATCAGCGTGCGGCTGCCCCGGCCGGTCCCGGCCGACGGCGAGGTGCGCCTGCTCATCGTGAAGACGTACCAGGACGCCACCAGCTACCTTGCCGGCGGCGATACCGTGGTCTTCACCCGCCCGTTAGGCATCAAGCGGAACGCGGTGGTGCTGCCGGCGGGCTTCGAGCTGACATCGGTGAACTATCCGTCGCAGGTGCGCACCGAGCCGGACGGCCGGATCGCGGTGAGCTTCATCAACATCGGCCCGGCGCAGGTGCCCTACGTCGTGAAGGGACGGCGGCTGCGGTGAGGCGCCCCACGGGGATCCGGCGCCTGTCGTCCGCACTGCCGGCGCTCTGCGCCCTCGCCGCGGCGGCGGCCCCGGCGTGGGCGCAGCCGGGCGCCAACCGCGAGGCGCGGCTGAGCGAGCGCGCCCACCAGGACCGCGAGATCGTCTACTTCCTCCAGCAACCCGAGACGCACGCGTTCGACCTGTACCACGACTACACGGAGTCGCGCGCGGGCGTGGACCGGTACGTCAACGTGGTGCGCGAGGGGAGCCGGGTGTCGCGCCCGTCAGCGCGGATCCTCGACACCGGCGCGATGCTCACGGCGGAGATCCTCCGGGGCAATGCGATCACGACCGCGCGCGTGGACATCGGCCAGCCGGTGACACCGTCGACCGAAATCGTCCTGATCCGCTTTCCCCCGGTCATCGAGGGCCAGTCGGTGCGACTGCGGATCAGCGAGACGTACGAGGATGCCGGTCGCTACGGGATGGTCGGGGACGAACTCGTCTGGGACCGGTCCTTCGGGCGCCCGGCGAACGCGATGGTGCTTCCCGCGGGATGGTACCTGACGAACTGCTCGATCCCGGCGACGGTGACCACGCAGGCGGACGGGCGGGTCCGACTCGATTTCGGGAACCCGCGCAACGACGCGGTGGACGTGCTGGTTACGGCGCGGCGACGTCGGTAGCCCGCCGGGCGCCGAGTGCGCTTTCCTTCTCGTTGCGTCGCATGAGGCGCAGGCGGATCCGCTCGAGGTAGTAGCCGACCCCGTATGCCGCCTGCGAGAGCAGCGCAAGAATTGCGAACAGGACGGTGCGCGGGCTGGCGCCGGACCGCAGCGGAAAGGTCACGAGCTGGAGGTAGAAGGTCACCGGCTCGAGACGGGGACGGTCGAGGCCTCGGCGCGCGCGGGCGCGATGCAGGTAGTTGGCACCGCCGCCGTAGTTGAAGTGCTGGTGCACGTAGGTCCGGAAACCGAGACGGTGGTCGTGGTGCACGATGGCGTCTGCGACGTACAGGAGCGGGCGCCCGGACTCGAGCCAGCGCTCGCAGAGATCGCGGTCCTCGGCGGCGGCGATGGGGAAGGTGCCGTCGAAGCCGCCGAGGGCGAGCAGGATGTCACGCCGGCACGCCAGGTTGTTGGAGGCGAAGAAGCGCGCCGCCTCCGGAGGCGTGTTGTAGTACTCGTAGAGAAAATCGATGACGTTCTGGCTGGCGACCGAATACGAACTCTTCCAGTGGGCATTGCGCGTCGAGCCGCCGATCATCTTCTCCGGCGCGGCGTCGAGTTCGCGCGCCAGCACGGACAGCCACTGCGGGTCCACCTGGCAGTCATCGTCGGTGAAGGCGATGAACTCGCCGCGGGCATGCGCGAGGCCGCGGTTTCGGGCGACGGCGGGACCGGCCGGGGACTGTGCGACGACCCGCACGTCGATGCGCCGCTCTGCATCGCGCAGCACCACCTCGGGGACGCCTCCGCCATCGTCGACGACGACGACCTCGAAGGCCTCCCGCGGGAAGTCGAGTCCCGCGAGGGACCCGAGACAGGTGCGAAGCTGCTCCGGGCGGTCCCGAGTCGGCACGACGACCGTGAATTTCATCGCAGAACGTGTGGGGTGCCGCGCCCCGAGTTGGGCGTTGGGCGGCGTTGCGGTGGTCGCCTCGATGGCCGAGGCGCCAGGACGCTGCTGGGGCGTCGCGTCTCGATCCGCTGTGCTGGCAAGACCTGCACCGTCGGTTCTGGCGATGGTCCGCTTCCGGAAGGGGCCCGAAACAACTTGGCCAGAAAGAGTTACGACTCGATGGGGTTGCGCGTGTCGGAGGGGGTACGCGTGCCGTCACCAATCAGCCGTGTCCCCAATGCCACACCCTGCCGCTGCGTAGGGGTTACTGGACCTGACATTCAGGCAGCCACGGCTGCAAGATAGCGCGTTTTCGTTCGTCAATCGAGGGCCAAGGACCCAACATGCCGGTCTCACATTCGCGGGCGCTCCTGTGGGCGCTCGTGTCCCGCAACCTGAAGACGCGCTATCAGCGCTCGGCGCTGGGTATCCTCTGGGCGCTCCTGAATCCTGCGCTGACGATCATCTGCCTGGTGGTAGTCTTCAGCGAAGTGTTGCGGATCCAGATCAAGGACTACTGGGCCTTCCTGCTCAGCGGATACTTCGCCTGGGTCTTCCTGGTACACACCGTCTCGGCGAGCGCCACGCTGATGCGGGACCATGCGTACATGCTGCGCAGCGTAGCTGTCGAACCGGAAATCCTCGTACTCAGTACCGCGATTGCGCGAGGCATCGAGTTTCTCATCGAGATCTCACTGGTTGCCATCGCACTCGCCGTCTTCCGGCATCACCGGCTGCCGCTCGCCTACCTGGCGCTGCCGCTGGCGATTGCGATTCACTTCGGCCTGATTCTCGCGCTTGCGTACCCGGTGGCAGCCCTGGGCACCTTCTTCCACGACGTGCAACACGCGCTGCCCGTCCTCCTGACCGCACTCGGGTACATCTCGCCGGTGTTCTACTCGATGGACCTCGTTCCGACGTCGATCCGCGCCTGGTTCCTGGCCCTCAACCCGCTGACGCGCGACCTGCCGCTCTTCCACAGCATTCTGTTCGACGGCCGGCTACCCGGTGTGGGCGAGTGGCTGCTGGCCGGGACACTGAGCCTGGCACTCTGGGTCATCGGGCTGTCGGCGTTCCGCTGGCGCCGTCCAGTGTTTGCCGAGATCGTCTGACATGAGCGTGTGCGACGATGTCGTGATCGAGCTTCGGGGGGTGGCCAAGCGGTTCTACGCCTACGAACACCGCACCACCACGTTGCAGGAGTTCGTGCGGCGCACCGTGCTGCGCCAGCCGATCCACGTGCGCACGCCCTTCTTCCGCCTCGCCGGCCTGGACCTCGTCGTGCACAAGGGCGAGTCGGTCGCCCTCGTCGGCCACAATGGGTCGGGCAAGAGCACCGCCCTCCGGCTCATCGCCGGCGTGTATCCGCCAACGGAAGGGACGGTGCGCACGACGGGGCGGATCGTGGCGGTGATCGAGCTGGGCGCGACGTTTCACGGGGATCTCACCGGGATGGAAAACCTCCACCTGTACGCCGCCGCGCTCGGGCTGACGCGGCGCGAGATCCGGCAGCGGATACCGGAGATGTTCGACTTTGCGGGCGTCGAGTCGTTCGCGGACGTGCCGCTGAAGTACTACTCCTCGGGCATGCGGGCGAGACTCGCCTTCGCGGTGGCACTGTCGGCGGACCCGGACATCCTGCTGCTCGACGAGGTGCTCGCCGTGGGTGACGCGTCGTTCCGCTCGAAGTGCTACGACCGGCTGCACGCATTCCAGGAAGGCGGGGGGACGCTGGTCGTCGTTTCCCACGACCTGGACTCGGTGCGGATCCTGTGCGAGCGCGCTGTCTGGCTGGAGGCCGGCCAGGTCACGAAGTCGGGGCCGATCGACGACGTGGTGGGGGCATACGAGTCAAGCGCGCTGGCGCTCGCCGGCGCGGACTCCGATGCGGGAGACTGACGGCGGCCCAGGGCCCCGCGCCGTTCTCGACATCGAGCTGACCCGTCTGCCCTCCGGCGGCGCGTGGACCGTGCCGTGCGACCTGGTGCGCGCCCTGGTCCGGCTCGGCGGGATCCCCGTCTGTCGCATGGACTGCCGTGGGGCGGGAGGATCGCTCGCGGTGCGGACCGTGCTACACTCACTGCAGCGCGGGCCGCGTTCCGCAGACCTTGCACGGGTTCTCGCACGCCACGCGCTCGAGCAAGCCGGTGGCGACGAGGAGCATCTCGTGGATGCCGCCCTCGAGCGGGCGCACGCCCGGAACCAGGGCGACACCACGCTACCCTCGCTGACGATCGCCATCTGCACCCACGACCGACCTGAGGGCGTGGCGCAAGGCCCTGGGCGCCATCGACGCCGTCCGCTCGAGTGACATCCGGGTGCTCGTGGTGAACAACGCGCCGTCGTCGCCCGCCACCGAGCGGTTGCTGCACGAGCGATTTGCCTGGGCGGAGCACATCGTGGTGAGCGAACCCGGACTCAACCTGGCGCGGAATGCCGCGCTGGAGGCGGCTGACACCGACCTCGTGGCGTTCGTTGATGACGACGTGGAGGTCGACCGCGACTGGGCGCGGCACGTGCGTGGCACGTTCGCGGAGTCGCCCGACGCCACCACGATGACCGGGCTCGTGGAGCCCGTCGCACTCGATACTCCGGGGGCGCGCATCTTCGAGGCCTATGGCGGATTCGCGCGCGGCTACCGGCGCCGGTGGATCTTCTCGACCGGCGCGCCTGACGAGGCGATCGCCTTTCCGCTGGCCAATACCGGTGCCATGGGCACCGGCGCCAATCTCGCCGTGCGCCGCGCACAGGCCATCGCCATGGGCGGGTTCGACCTTGCGCTTGACTCACGAGACATCTGGGGAGGCGGCGACCTCGAGTTCCTGTTTCGCACGATCAAGTCGGGGGGCATGCTCGTCTACGAGCCGGCGGCCATGGTGCGTCACAGGCATCGCCGCGGCGTCGACGCTGTGCTCGACCAGATCGAGAGCTGGGGGACCGGCCTTCGCGTGCACCTCGAGCGCACGGCACGGGCGTATCCGGAGGAGCGGTGGCCCGTCGACCTGCTCCGGTGGTGGCTCTACCTCACGTGGATGCCGCGACGCGCGCTGGTCTCCATGGTGAAGGCCAACTTTCCGCTCGCGCTGATCTACCGGGAGATCCGCGGATCGCTGCGCGGCGGACGACGATTCCACGACGCGTGCACACGGTATCCGCCACCCGCGGCGCCGCGCGGGGGACCGTCACGCGCGCATCGCGGCGTGGTGACCGAGCTCGAGGTCGACGTGGCAGGCAGCGCGCGCGCAATCGCCGTCCCCGATGCCGGACTGGCGCGCGTCCGGATCCGCGTGGGGGCGAGGGTGCTGGGGACGGTGTCGGCGCCGCCGGTTGGCGGCATCATCGGCATGGCTCGATTGCGGGATGCGGTGGGCGACACCCTGCGCACCGCCCTCCTCGGGATGCCTGACGAGGCGGTGGCTTCGCGCGTCATCGAGCGACTCTCAACGGCGTAACTGCGCGTCCCCAACCGCCGCACGGCGGCGGCACGCTGCTGCCCGTCAGCGACGCCGTGCGGCCCGCACGACCGGTGTACGCGGCCCCTCAGGCGTCGACGCGCACCACCTCCCCCACGCGCAGCACACCGCGCTCGCGGTGCGCGACGTTCTGCCCGAAGAAGACCTCGCTGCCCTGCTTCCGGAACGTCGCGAGCGTGCGCAGCGGTTCGACGCCCTTCTCGGCCGTCTCCGTGTCCACCGTCGTGGCGACGCAGCGCGGACAGCCGTTCACGACGTCGAAGGCGACGTCGCCGATGGTGATGCGATGCCAGGCATCCTCCGCGAACGCGACCTTGGCGTCGACGATCACGTTCGGCCGGAAGCGCCGCATCGGCACCGGCGAGTCCAGGCGCGCGTTGAGGTTCGCCAGCGACGCCTCGTTCGTCAGCAGGAGCGGGGCGCCGTCGGTCAGGGCGATGCGGCGCGGCCGGTCCCCGAATGACCCGTACCTCGCGGCGGCGGGACCGTCGGCGCCATCCGGAAGGTGAACCAGGCGGCAGCTGATGCCGAGCACGTCGGCGCACCAGCGGCTCGCCCCGGCGCCGGCGGGCAGTGCGCGACAGCTGTCGCCCCAGACGGTCACCTCGATCCAGGACCCCGCGTCGGCGACGGGAGGGGTGACGGTGATCGCCCCGGCACCCGGCGCGCCCAGGCACAGCCCGTCTTCCACCAGCGCGGCGTCGACGAGCGCGAGCCGAGGCACGGTCCGGAGCGTGAGGAAGCGATTGTCATCGTCCACGAGCATCCAGCGGCGGTCACCGCGCGGTCCCCGCTCGTCGAGCTCGACCCTGTCGACGGGGACGCCGCGCGCCGACTTGAGCGGATAGACGAACAGCCCGCTGACGGTGATTCCAGGACGACGCTCAGTCACCGGCATCGACTCCCTCGAGGGCCGACGGAAGTTACACCGCGGGCCTGAGGCCGTCCCGACGCCGTCAGGGCGTGGCGCTCGCAAGGTCGAGAACGACCTGCCACCGGCCCTCGCCGTTGCGACGCCAGATGCGCAGGTAGTAGCCCTGCTCCGCCGGCTGTTTCCCCGCCGGATCCAGTGCGTACTTCCCATAGGTGTAGCCGAGGTCCCCGGATGGCGCGACCGCGCCGTCGATCGGCTGCGCGTGATACGGTCGCGCATCGGCGTCGAGCGCGGCCCGAGCCGCGGCCGCGCCCACATGGGGCAGGCTGCCGTCGCGATACAACCGGGCGTCGGCGGCGAGGCGCGAGGCCAGCGCCGCCCGCAGGGTCGATCCCGCGATACCTAACGCGGAATCGGCGTGCTGGAGCGACGGCCACGAGCCATCCCCGCCTGCGGGCCGGCCGGCGGGACGGGTGACGAGCTGTTCGGCGGGAGACTTCGCGTGCGAGATGCCGAAGTCGAGCGCCACGCGCCACGGCCCGCCGCCGCGACGGCGCCACATGGTGACATAATGACCCCACGCGGAGGCGGAGTCGGACGCGCCTTTCGGTCTCACCTCGTAAGGGCCCGTCGTGTATCCGAAGTCGCCCGACGCGGCGACCTCGGCGAGCATCGGCTCCCAGTTCAGGTAGGTGGCTGTGGCGCGCGCCGCTTCGTACGCGGCCCGCCCGGCGACCGGCCCGGGTCGGAAGACGATCGCGTCGTCCGCGAGGTTGTCGAGGAACGCCGCCTTGATCCCCCGTTCGGTTGACGCCTTCGCGAAGGCTCGCTCCGCGCTCACGAGCGACGTGACCGGCGTGTCCTGGGCCGTGGCCGGAGACGAGAGCAGCGACAGGGTCATCGCAGGGATCGCGGCGAGGAGGCGGATTGAGCGCATCGTGGTTCGAGGCGGGTCTGGCGGAGGGGACTGACCGCGAGCGAGGCACGCCGCGGTGCCGGAATGACAAGGCGATGATGGTCGGCAGGGGGTGCCCGCCACCGTCGGCGAAACGAAGCCGGCCCGGGGCACGCGCGACAGGGAGGTGGGACGATCAGTGTCTGCGGCGGTGCCGGACGATGGCGCCCGGGGCACTCGCGGGCGCCGCGACGACGCATTGGATTCGTAATCCTCCCGTAATTTGCGTGTCACTCGCGTGCGGCTGGCATCTCTTGCCGCGTTCTCCTGGTGGTCGCACGTTGCACGTCAGGTTCGGGGACCGGTCACGAACCGCCCAGGATCGGAGGATGACCGATGCGGTCGATCAACGCACGGCTGCCCGGACGCCGGCTGGTCAGACGCCGGCTGGCCATCGTCGCCGTGACCGTGATGACGCTGCCGATGGCGGACGGTGCGGCGCTTGGCGCCCAGGAGCCGCCGCTCCGGGTGATTTCGGGAGCGGTGACCGACTCCGGTGGCAACTACATCCCATACGCCACGCTGCAGGTCGGGCGCGAATTCGGCGCCCTCACGGACACCCGCGGCCGCTTCGAGCTGCGGATTCCGCCGGGCATCGTCGCCAAGATCGACGTGCGCCGCATCGGGTTCCTGCCGGCCCACGTGGAACTCCCCCCGGGGAGCGACACCACGCTCGTGATCCGGCTTGCCGGGCTGGCGCTCCCGCTCGCGGCACAACGCATCGAGGCGGCGCGGGTGCGGACGCTCGAGTCGCGCGGCTTCTACGCCCGCATGGCGGAGCGACAGCAGGGCTCGAACAGCGGCGAGTTCGTGACCCCGGAGGAAATCGAGCAGCGCAACGCGTCGCGACCGACGCAGCTCCTCGACGCGCACCACGGCGTACTCGTGCGCCGTTCGGGGAGCTGCAACATCATGGTGAGGTGCTGGGCGCCGTTCGGGCCCGACGGCTGCATGGCGACCATCTACCTCGACGGGGTGCGCCTCAACCCGCTGGGCGAGGCAACGTCGTCGTTCCGGCGCCAGGTCGAGCCGATCTACCTGGACGACCTCATCAATCCCTCGACCATCGCGGGAATCGAGATCTACGCCCGGGGCGTCAGGGCCCCGGCGCACTACCAGGCCCTGAACGGCAACTGCGCGATCGTGCTGATCTGGACGCGCTGAGCGCCCGGCCGCCTAACGTACGCCCGCCAGCATGGTCACGATCAGCAGGCCCCACTGCGGACCGAGCCAGCCGCGGTCGCCGTCCTGGTACGACTCGGCGGTCGAGTGGGCGCCGCGCCCCTCCCCACCGGCGTCCACCGTGATGGCGGGAATGCCGAGGCTCATCGGCCAGTTGGCGTCGGTGCTCGACGCTGACGTCGGCGACTCGAACCCAAGGGCGCGCGCGGCCGCCTGCGCGGTACGCACGAGGTACGCGCTGTCGGGCGGGGCCGCCGCCGGGCGCACGCCCATCGACGCCACGTCCACCGTGATCTTCACCCGGGACTTCGGCCAACGCGCGTTCTCCTCGTCCAGGGCGGACTGCACCGCCTTGTGAAAGAGGGAGTCGAGCCGGGCCAGTTCCACCGGCGACTCCGAGCGGAGGTCGACCTCCGCGGCGCCCAGCGGTGAAATCGTGTTCACGGACGTCCCGCCCTCGATCACGCCGACGTTGAACGTCGTCTTGGGCGACGTCGGGACCTGGATGTCCGCAAGCTTCGCGATGGCGCGGCCGAGGGCGTGGATGGGACTGGGCATGCCGAACGCGCCGTAGCTGTGCCCGCCGGGTCCCTTGAACGAGACCTTGTACCTGTTGCTGCCGACCGCGCGGCTCGTGAGTCCGAGGCCCGTCCCGTCCACGGCCACGAAGTAGTCGATCTTCGCCGGAGGATGGGCGAAGAGGTAGCGCACGCCGCGCAGGTTTCCGGGCCCTTCCTCGCCGACGTTGGCCAGAAAGATGACGTTGCCCTCGGTCTGCACGCTGGCGTCGCGCATGGCGCGGGCGACAGCAAGAATCTCGGCAAGGCCGCGGCAGTCGTCGCCGATGCCGGGCGCACGAAAGACGGCGCCATCCTTCCGCACCGTCACGTCGGTGCCCTCGGGGAAGACGGTGTCGAGGTGCGCGGAGAAGACCACCGTCGGACCGCCGCCGGCGCCGGGACGCTCGGCGATGACATTGCCGACGGAGTCGATGCGCACGTTGCGCAGGCCCAGCGACTCGAAGCGCCGTTTCATCTCGGCGGCGCGCACCGACTCCTTGAACGGTGGAGCCGCGATTTCGCAGATCGAGACCTGCTGGTCGAGCGTCCAGGCGTTGTCGCTGCGAAGGCGTCCGAGGGCGTCCTTCACTGCCGGGTTGTCGGTGGTTGGAGCGGGCCGCTGCGCCGCCGCCGGTGAGGCGACAAGGACAAGCGCGGCGGCGGCGTGAATGAGGCGGGTGCGCACGGGCATCGGGTCGTGTCTGGTGGAAGGTCGTGAGCGCGGCGCCTGCAGCGCCGCAGACGTCATCGCGTGCCGACGGCGGAGAGCGACTCGAGCCGCGCCGTCAGGGCCTTGTGCAGCGCCATGGCGACCGGGCCTGGCTTCCCGTTCGCGACCGTCCGGCCATCGAGCTGCACGATGGGCATGACATCGCTCGTGGTGCCCGTGAGGAAGAGCTCCTCGAGCGCGGGCAGCTCGTGAATGAACACGGGAGTCTCGTTCACGGGAAAGCCGCGTTCGCGCGCCAGCTCCACGACGACGTCGCGCGTGACTCCGGGCAGTACGTAGTTCGAGTTGGGATAGGTCCGCACCTCACCGTCAATGACGGCGAAGACGTTGGTGTGCGATCCCTCGGTGATGACCGTGTCCCGCACGAAAATCGTCTCGAAGGCCCCGTGGTCGACGGCGTGCTGTTTGGCCATCACGGCGGGCAGGAGGTTGACCGTCTTGAGGTCGCAGCGCGTCCATCGATAGTCGGGATGCGTCACCGCGCTGACCCCGCGTCCGCGTGCCTCGTCGGGTGGGGTGAATCCCGTGGCCGAGAGGAAAACCGTGAGCGGCGTCCCGGCAGGCGGGAAGTGATGCGTGCGCGGTGCGGCGCCCCTGGTGATCTGCAGGTAGACCGTGGCCTGGCCATCGAGCAGGCCGTTCTCGCGGAGCAGCCGGTCGTGGACCTCGAGCAGCGCATCGACCGGACCGGTGAAGTCAAGTCGCAGCTCGCGCAGGCCGTGTTCCAGTCGGTGCATGTGCCGGGCCGGCTCGAAGATCCTGCCGCGGACCGCGCGGGTCACCTCGTAGACGCCGTCGCCGAAGAAGAATCCCCTGTCGTCGACCGAGATCCTCGCCTCGGAGCGCGGGAGGTACTCGCCGTTGAGATAGACGATGCTGGACATGGCCTGCCGCACGGAGGAAGCTGGCGCTGACCTTCCCGGCCGCGACGGCCGGGGAGCGCCCTGTTACCCACGGTTCGGCCCGTAAGCTAGTGCCGGCCCCGGTCGCCTGCGATTCACCGGGCGGTGCTTCCCGAGGCGGTTTCCGCGGCGTCCGCGTCGAAAGCGGCTGGCGGGAATGCCCCCGCCGGCACTCCGGCCTGCTGCGGACGTGGTGGGGCCCCTGACAGCGCGTGGCGGCGAAGCGCACGAGCGGCTCGCGCCACGACGTGGCTGTCGGATTGTGCCGTCGTCTCGCTTAGATTACGGGTTCCCCCAGACATAGTGGAGAACAGGGAGCGAGATATGACGAACTGGAGCAAGAGAGCGGCGCGACTCTCGAACATTGGTCTTGCACTGCTGGTCGGCTCGGCATTCGCGGCCTGCGGTGGCGGCGGCGAGAGTTCCACGCCAGCCAATTCGGCCCCGGCGGGCGACACGGCGACGGCGGCGCCCGCTGCGACCGGCGACATGATGGCGCCGACGCCCGGTGCGGCGCCCGCGGGCGCGACCGCGGTTATGGTCGCCCTGGGCGACAGCATCTTCCACGGCACGGCGGCGGGCGGACTCTGCTTCACGTGTCACGGCGTCGACGCCAAGGGCACGGTGCTCGCTCCGAACCTCACCGACACCGAGTGGGCGACGGGTGACGGGTCGTACGAGTTCATCCAGAAGCGCGTGACCGAAGGCATGGCCACGCCGACGCCTCCGTACACGGCGCCGATGCTTCCCATGGGTGGCGCCCAGCTCACGCCCGACCAGATCAAGTCGGTCGCGGCGTACGTGTACTCGATCAGCCACCAGTAGCCGCGGGTTCGACGCAGCATCCGGGGCGCGCGGTCTTCACGACCGCGCGCCTCATTTCTTGTTGAGCAGTTCCTCGATCAGGTCGAGCGCACGCGGGTCGTTCGACTGGCCAAGCCAGAACAGCGCCTGACGTCGCAGCTCGGGGTCGCGGTTGGTCCGGACGACCTGGATGAGGGCGGGGATGCCTTCCTTCCCGGGACGTTGCGACAGCGCGAAGATGGCCTGCTTGCGCACCTCGCGGTCCAGGTCGTTGGCACCCACCAGCGAATCCAGCCCAGCAGTCGCCGGACCCTCCGCGAGCTGGCCAAGCCAGAAGACGGCCTGCTTGCGCGTCTCCCGCGGACGGTGCTCGTCGCGCGCCAGGCGCATCAGCGACGGCCAGATGACCACGCTGTCGACGAGCGTGGCGGGGAAGATGGCCTTCCGTCCCGCGGCGCCGTCGCTCGACGACGCGAACCCGGTCAGGAAGTCCGCCACTTCGCGCGCGCCGACGGTCCCGAGATCGGTGGCTGAGGTCGGGGTGTGCCATCGTCCGCCGACGTAGAATCGGAGGTCGACGGTCTCGCCCTCGCGCCGGGACACCACGAGGCGCCCCGGGCCGGCATCGCAGTCGATGTCGTAGTCGACGTCCCCGCGACGGTCGGCGCCCCGGTTCATCGTGGACGTGTTGTCGCGGGAGCCGGTGCGCGAGATGGACTGGCCGCGCCCGCAGACGTCCGGCCGGACGGCGAACGAGAGCCGGACGTCGCCGTCGCGCACGCCGGCGATGCGCTGCGCGAGGCTCTGGGCCCCGGCCGCGGCCGCCGAGAGGGCGACGAGCCCCGCAGCGGCCGCAATCGAGCGAAGGGTTGCGGTTCTCATTTGTTGATGAGCTCCTCGAGGAACTTCGCGACGCGCGGATCGTGCGACTGCCCGAGCCAGAAGATGGCCTTGGCCCGGAGGTCGCGATCGGAATCGCCCTTCGCGATGTCCATCAGCTTGTCGACGGCCGCGGAGTCGCGGCGCTGGGAGTAGACGAAGATGACCTGCTCCTTCATCTCGCGGTCCTTCACGCGATTGTAGACCGCCCCGAGATCGTCGAGCGACAGGTTGCGCGTCTGGCCTGCATAGAACAGCGCCTGCTTGCGGGCGTTCATGTCTTCCTTCTCGTTCTGGGCGATGTCGAGCAGCCACTTGCCGACCTCGGGGCTCCGGAGCTGGGAGATCGAGAACAGGACCTTGTCCTTCAGGTCGGCGTCCTGCACGCGGCCGTAGAGCGACTTGAGGAACTCTGCGCTCTTGTCATTGCGACGTTGCCCAAGCTGGAAGATCGCCTGCAGGCGGACCTCCTTCGGGGTGGCATCACGCAGTGCGATGTCGCGCAGCACGCCGGCGGCGCTGTCGCCCCGGACCTGTCCGATGGAGAAGACGGCCTTCTCCTTCATCGCCTCGTCGCCATTGCCATTGGCGATCTCGGCCAGGATGCCGAGCACCCGCGGGTCACGGACGTTGCCGAGCCAGAAGATCGCCTGTTCGCGCACCTCCTGGCTGGGGTCGTTCTTCGCGGCATTGAGCAGAATGTCCGCGGTACGGTCGCTCCGGTGCTGGGCCACCAGAAAGACGGCCTTGGTGCGCAGGACCTCGGAGCAGGCGTCGCGGCGCGCCAGGACGTGCTCGAGCACGGGGAGCGCCTGCTCGGAGTTCATCTGGAGGAGCGCGTTGAGCGCCATGACGCGCGGGTCGTTGTCGTCGTCGGCCTTCGGGCACGACGTGCCCTGCCGGGCCGTGGTGGCGCTCGAGGCGGACGCCGAAGCCGCCGCCGAGACTTCCTGCGCACACTTCTCGTCGCCGCGCTGGGCGAGCTCGCCGCAGATGCGCATCCGCAGGCTGGTGGCGTCGCCGCGGTTGGCGCTGGATTCCGGGTAGCGACGGCCGAGCGACTCCAGCGACGTCAGCGCGGCGGACAGGTCTCTGCCATTGCCCGTGCGGTAGAGGGCGTAGGCGTTCCAGTACAGGGCGTCCGCGGCGACGCCGGTCTTCGCGAAGCGCTCGGCCACCAGCGCGTAGAGCGAAGCGGCACGACGGTAGTCGCCGCCATCGAGCGCGCGACGCGCGGCGCGATAGAGCGAGTCGGCCTGCTGCTCAGGGCCGTCGGCATCCAGGGTGCCAGCGAGCACGTTCGCCGACGGGGAAACGGACCGCTCGCGGTCGGCGCGCGCCAGGCCCTGGGCACCGAGCGAGGTGGCGCCGGTGGCCAGCAGGCAGGCGAACGCAGCGGCGAGGACGGAGATTCTGCGGTTCATATGAAGACTCCTCACGTACCGGCCGGGAGGCCGGCGGGGATGGACGTGCGAATTCTGGTGAGCACCTGCTCGCGCAGGATGGAGCGGCTGATGGATTCACGGTCCGACGCCGGGGCGTCGGGGGGCAGCTGGACGATCTGCGCCAGGATCAGCTCGAGGTCCTCCAGCAGCTGGCGACGTCGCGGGTCGGTGGACGCGGGCGAGTCGAGGAGGAGGCGCGTGGTCGAGAGCAGATCCCGCGCCCAGCGGCGCACGGCGACGTCGCTGGAATCGGGGGCGCTGGCGCGATACGACGTGAGGAGGGCTTCGGCGGCCGAGAAGTGCTGGACCGCGGCGACGTCATAGGGTGTCGATTGTCCAATGCCGCGCGCCCCGGACGTATCCGGCGCGGCGGCCGGCGTCGTGGCGGCGATGGACCGGCTCGCGCCACCGCGCATCCAGTAGCCGATGCCGATGCCGGCGGTGAGGACGACGCCGGCCGCGAGGGCCAGTCCCCACCAGGCCGGGCGGCGCGCAGGCGTTGCCTCGTCCCGTTCGGACAGGGACCGGGCACCGGCCGCACGCCGGGTCTCCGCGATCGCGCTCCACATCGCCTCCCGGGGGACGTCCCCCGGCGGGGCGTTGTAGCCGTGCGACGCCTCCTTCAGCCACTCCTCGAATCGATCGTCTGTCATGCCGACCACGCTCCCGCAAAGTCCGCCAGGGCCTCGCGCAATCGCGCGCGGGCCCGGAACAGCTGGGCCTTCGACGTCCCGGACTGGATGCCCAGCACCGAGCCGATTTCCTCGTGCGTGTACCCTTCCACGTCGTGCATCACGAACACCGACCGGTATCCCGGCGGCAGCTCGTCGATGGCCCGATAGAGCCGGTCCCGGAGGTCCGGGTCCGCCACCCGCGTGCTGCTGCCTAACGTTTCGGCGTGCTCGAGGGCGACTTCCCTCGTCCGCAGGCGCCGCACCGAGCGGAGCCCGTTGAGTGACACCGACATCGCGATCGTGTACAGCCAGGTGCCGAACGACGACTCCCGG
Organism: uncultured Gemmatimonadaceae bacterium; assembly: GCA_963761075.1. Classification (GTDB taxonomy): domain Bacteria; phylum Gemmatimonadota; class Gemmatimonadetes; order Gemmatimonadales; family Gemmatimonadaceae; genus CAVXFN01. Next base: position 1,085,876 of record CAVXFN010000004.1, on the reverse strand, counting down.
CGGAACGACCCGAGCCTGTCGAAGGCCCTGATGAACGCCTCCTGCGTGAAGTCGCGGGCCAGTTCGTCGTCGCCCGCCATCCGGTACGCCAGCCGGTAGACCCGGTCGACGTGCTCGTCGTAGAGACGCCGCTGGGCAGCGGCGTCACCGGCGGCGGCGCGAGCGATCGTGTCCGTTTCGTTCACTGAATCCAGGCTGGTAGTCCGCCGGCATCGGGCCCGGCACCGGGCCTCGCTGTCAGCCGCCCTTGTGACACGAGGTCGGCGGGGAGGGTTTCGTGGACGGGCACATGCGCCGGGGCGGGGGGAGGCCCTCCCCTCCCGCGCCGGTGGCACGCGCCGGCGTGCCCGTTACGGGTAGCCGCGGGACGATCCGCGCACCACTCTATGCCGGGTTCGGGTTCGTCGTCACGTCGTACGCCGTACGCCGGATCCGGTCCACCGGAGCATGCATGACACGGGGCATTCCCGCCAATCGACAGCGTGTCGCGCCGCCGCCGAGGCTCATCGCCGACCTCGAGACGCCGGCGGCCCTCGTCGACCTCGACGTGATGGCGCAGAACCTGGACCGCATGGCCGAATACTGCGCGGTGCACGGCCTGGCGCTGCGCCCGCACGTGAAGACGCACAAGTCACCGCGCGTGGCAGCGGAACAGCTCCGGCTCGGCGCGGTGGGACTCACCTGCGCGACGCCGCGCGAGCTCGAGGTCATGAGCGATGCCTGCGACGACCTGCTGCTGGCCTATCCCCCGGTCGGCGCCACCAAGCTCCGGCGCATTCTCTCGCTGCCGCGCGACGTGCGCCTCACGGTGGCACTCGACTCGATCGAGGCCCTGGAGGCGCTGGCCGAGGCGGCCGACGCGATGGCACGCACGGTCGGGGTGTACGTGGAGATCGACGTCGGGATGCATCGCGTCGGTGTGACCGCGGCCCACGCGGCGGTGACGCTGGCGCGGCGCGTTGCCTCGCTCCCGCCGCTGGAGTACCGTGGCATCGCATTCTACCCGGGCCACCTGCGCGAGCCGCTGGCGCAGCAGGACGCCAAGGTCGCGCGGCTGCGCGACGACCTCCGGGTGGTGCTGGACGCCCTCGAAACCGACGGGCTGGCGCCGCCGGTGGTGAGCGGCGGCTCCACGCCGGCGGCGTGGCGGATGCACGAGGTGACCGGCGTGACCGAGGTGCGGCCGGGAACCTACGCCTACAACGACAGGGCCACCGCCGACCTGGGCGCCTGCGAGTGGGAGGATTGCGCCTTCTCGGTCCTGGCCACGGTGGTAAGCACCGCGGTGCCGGGCCAGGCGGTGATCGACGCCGGCAGCAAGGCGTTAGGCAGGGAGCCGCTGCCGGGAGGCCCGTCGCGGGGATACGGCGCGCTGCGGGACCGCCCGGCGGCCACCGTGACGCGGATGTCCGAGGAGCACGGCATCCTCGACCTCGCCGGCACCGACTGGCGCCCGGCGGTCGGCGACGTCGTGCGGGTGATCCCCAACCACGTCTGCGTGGTGGTGCACCTCAACGACACCATGCACGGCGTGCGCGGCGACGTCGTGGAGGCGACGTGGCCGGTCAGCGCCCGTGGGCGCGGCGAGGCGAAGGGGTGAACCCGGTCGTGGCACCGCCTCGTCGGTGTTCTCCCGGGGTTGAGCATCCGTGACCGGGACGCGCCCCGCCGTTCTCCTCGAGGCCTGCGTCGACACCGTCGACTCGGCAGTGGCCGCGGGGCGCGCCGGCGCCTCCAGGCTGGAACTCTGCAGCGGCCTGGCCGAGGGCGGAACGACCCCGAGCCCCGGACTCGTCGCCGAGGTGCGCGCGCGGGCGACGGTTCCGGTGTTCGTGATGATCCGGCCGCGCGGCGGCGATTTCACGTTCAACGATGCCGAGGTGTCGGTGATGCTGCGGGATATCGTCGCCCTGCGAGCCGCCGGGGCCGACGGCATCGTGGGAGGCGCCCTGCGGCCGGACGGCACCATCGACGGGACGATCACGCGGCGGCTCATCGAGGCCGCGCACCCACTTCCGTTCACCGTCCACCGGGCGTTCGACTTCACGCCCGACCCCGGCGCGGCGCTCGACAGCCTGATGGAACTCGGCGCGGCGCGCGTGCTGACGTCGGGCGGGGCCGCGACGGCGGCGGAGGGGGCCGCGGCACTCGCCTCACTCGTCAGGCAGGCGGTCGGCCGGATCGTGATACTCGCCGGCGGCGGCGTACGCGCCGCCAACGCCGCCGAACTCGTCAGGCGCACCGGCGTGCACGAGGTGCACGCCCGGCCCACGCGCGCCGTCGCGACCACCATGACGCGCGCGCCCGCCGCCATCCGGCTCTCGGCGACGCCCCCGCTGGAGCTCGACCCCGACGCCGTGCGCGCACTGGTCCTCGCGCTCAGGGCCGCGGTCGGCGCCTGAGCCCGGGGTCACCCCGGCATCACTTGCTGTCGGGCAGGTTGTCCGGGCGCAGCGCCGGCTTGTTGCCGGCCACCGGCAGGTAGTAGCTGAACCACGAGACGTTGCGCTCCATCAAGTCCCGCGTGAGGCGCGGATCGGTGATGCCGTGCGGCTGCCCGGGATACTCCACCAGCTTGACGGGCACCTTGTTCATCTCCTTCACCGCCTCGTAGAACTCGATGCTCTGTTCCGCCGGCACGCGACGGTCGGCCTCGCCCACCTGGATGAGGAGCGGCGTCCCGACGTTCTTCACGAAGCGGAACGACGAGCGCGCGTCGTACAGGGCAAAGTCCTCCCACGGGCGCGGCCCGAGGTAGGTCAGGTAGAACTCGGGGATGTCGGTCTCGGAGTACATCGAGACGAGGTCGTTGGCGCCGGCGCCCGCGCTCGCCGCCGAGAAGCGATCGGTATGGGTGATTCCCCAGTACGTGTGATGGCCGCCGAAGCTCCAGCCCATGATGCCCATCTTGGTGGTGTCGACGACGCCCATCCTGATGACGGCATCGACGCCGGAGTTCACGTCGACCCAGTCCTTGCCCGAGATGTCGCCGCGATTGAGGCCACGGAACCGCTGGCCATAGCCGGTCGACCCGCGATAGTTGGGCTGCAGCACGGCGTACCCGAGGCTGCTGAAGACCGCGGTCGGGTACGCGCCCCGCATCGACGGGTACCGGTTGGAGGAGACGCCCGACGGGCCGCCGTGAATGACGAGCAGCAGCGGGACCTTCTTTCCCTTCTCGTAGCCGGCGGGCAGGGTCAGCACGCCCTCGATGGTCTCGCTGTCAGCGGCCGACTTCCATGCGATGACCTGCTGCTGGCCGTAGTCGAACTGCGACGCCTGCGGGTTCGTCGTCGTCAGGCGGCGGGCGGCGAACGTGGCCGCCGGCGACGCATAGACGTCAGGGGCGTCGGTCGCGCTCTCGCCGATGCACGCCATCATCCCGCCCGTGGCAGACGCCGCGAAACCGGAGTAGAACCGCTTGTCGTCGGTGACCTTCTGCGGTGGTCCCGCGGCCTTGCCCGACGCCAGCGGAATCCGGTACAGGGCGCGGCCGGTCTTCACGGCCGCTTCCACGTAGAGCTCCTTGGCGCTCGCGCTCACGTAGCGAGGATTCTCGTCGAGCGCGTCGGTCAGCGAGACGGCGGGATTCCCGCCGACGATCGAGACGAGCCAGAGGCGCTCGTTGTCGGTCCCGATCGCCTGCCCGGAACCGGAGACGATCAGGCCGAGGTCGGCCGGCCATCCGACGACTTCATCGGGTCCGGGCATGGTCGTCACCCGGCGGGGCTCGGCACCGGGCTCGCTCTGCACGAAGACATCGGCATCGGCCAGGCCGCGCAGCGTCGGCGTGGGCTTGGCGGTCCACGCGATCGAGCGCGAGTCGGGTCCCCACACGACCGCCATGACGTCGAGCCCGTCGGGCGACGCGATCTTCGCGGTGGCGGTGTCCCTGCCGTTGACCGCCAGGGACCAGAGGCGTGCGAAGTCGCTTGTGTACGCGCTGTCACGCACGATGGGGCGCCCGCGCTCCTTCTCGAGTGCCACGTCGGCGGGCGGCGCCGAGGTCTTGGCGATGAAGGCGATCCGCTTGCCGTCGGGGGACAGCGTGAAGCTCGAGACGGCCATCTCGTGCTTCGAGATCTGCCACGTCTTCCCGTCCACGGGGTCGACGCCGTACACCTGCATCGTCTTCTTGTCGTTTCTGTCGGACAGGAACGCGATCCAGGAGCCATCCGGCGCCCATTGCGGGGCGCGATCGGCCCGCGCTCCGTTTGTGAGCTGGCGCGGCGTGCCGCCACCCGTCGAGACGAGCCAGATGTCCGAGTTGTTGACGTCGTCGGCCACGTCCCGCACCGTCACCACGTACGCCACGGTCTTTCCGTCCGGGCTGATGGCGACGTCGCTCACGCTCTTCATTGCGAGGACATCGTCGACGGTCCACGGATGGGACGCTTCGGTGGCGCTCTGGGCGAGGGTGAGACCGGGGGCGGCAGACAGCGCCGCAAGACAACTCAGGAATTGAAGTCGACGTGACATCGCCGGTGTGCGCTCCATGGACACGATGGGGTGGGTACGGCGTTCGTGCCGGTGGGGCGAAACTGCAGCGCTGCAGCAGGTTGCGCAATGCGTGGGCGCGCAGCGACGGTCGCGCCTCCCGGCTGCTGCCGCGATGCCGCGGCGAGGGTTACTTCCCCGGGCGCCTGAGCGTGATGAGCTTGCCGACAGTGTCGACCCGGGCACCCGCGAAGTGCGCCGTGAAGCCTTCGGCGCGGATCACCAGGATTCCCGAGGAGTCACGCACGACGAGTGCGTCGCCAAGCCCGGGCACCGTGATCGCCCGCACGCCGCCGAAGAGCGGATGACTTCCCGCCGCGTCGGTGATGGCGGCCCGGCCGAGCACCTGAAGCGCGTCGCCACCGCTCGAGAGCTCCAGGAGCCGCGAGTGCAGCACCCTGCTGGCCGAGAGTCGCGAGACATTTAGCGGATCGAAGCCCGACAGCTGCAGGGGCGACTCTCCCGCCTCGATGCGAACCGTCCACCCCGGCCGAGACAGCGCGCGCTGCTCCGCGTCCGCCAGCAGGGAATCGCGCGCGGCACTGTCGGCGCGGGCGCGCACGGCCGCCGCGGAGCGTTCCCCCTCGGTGAAGCCGCACTGCCCCTCGTGGTCGGCGTTCGCCGCCGCGGCGAGCATGCCGTCCAGCGTGGCTGACGAATCCGCGTGGTTGAGCGTGTCGCGCCAGCCGGGATCGAGCCTGTCGAGCAGCACTCCCATGGCGAGTCCGCTCAGGTAGCCCCGGTCACGGACGGCGTCAGGACGGAACCCCGCGGCGGGCAGCATGTCGATCGGCTTCCTTCCTTCAGCCCGCGTCTGCACGTACTGCGCGAGCCCTTCGTGAAGCTCGGTCATGCGCTCGTAGGTCGCCGCCGAGGGACCGATGAGTTGGAAGCGCTCCGCGCGCTCACGGAGGGCGATGGAGCTCCAGCAGGCGGCGGCCGAATCCGACTGCGCACCGACCGCGCGCCGGAGGGCGTCGAACTCGAGGCGGCGTCCGGCGAGGGCTGCCGCGTTCGCGTAAGGATACGTGAAGAGGTCGGCCTCGTTCGCCACCCATTGGGGAAGGTGCGTCGACTGGAAGACGTGAAAGGCCTCGTGGGCGATGACGGCGGCCCATGACGTGGGCGTGCCACGCCCGAAGTCCGCCATCACGGTCGCCGTCGCGTGCCCGGCGATCATCGCCCCGGTGTTCGCGGTGAGCGCGCCGAGGCGCCCTGGCATCTCGAACGCCCCGGGAATCCCGCTCACCCCGTTGAAGCCGGCCGGCGGCGCCGGATGGTCGATGAGCCACGTGGTGCTGCCGTCATAGACGGCCACGGGAACCGAATCCGCGGCGAATCCGGGCCAGAGGTCCGTTGCCGCCATGCGGTGGAATTCCGCGAGGGTCTCGCGCATGCGCGCGAGGGCGCGCTCCGCGGAATCGGCGGCTGGACTTCCCTGCCCACCGGCGGTGCCTGTACTGGCGACGACCACGACGGGGAGCAGGAGGCGTCGGAAGTTTCGCATGCCCGTTCGACGCCTCGGCAGGCGTCGACGGTTTCCATCGGGTGTGCGGCGAGTCAAGTCAGCGGTAGTCCAATCCGCTGTCGGCGTCCTCGTCGTCCGCGGGATCGAACTCGTCGTCGTCCTCGTCGCCGGCGACGCTGAATGGAGGAGAGGGTGCGCGTGCTTCCCCGGACGAGGTGCCACTGTCGACAATGACGTCGGTGTCGGGGGGCGGGATCTCGCCGGGTTCACCGTGCATCGCCAGGAAGGCGCTGCCGCCGAGCAGCGAACCGATGGCGGCGGGACCGCGCCAGCGGGGTCCCGAGGGATGCCTGGGACCCTCGGCGTCCCAGTCGCCGGCGCGCTCATGGCGCCGGGCGTACTTCGAGCTCGCGATCCAGAGACCGAGAGGCAGGGCGAAGGCGAGGAGGACGAGGACCAGCATGAGCCACTCCGCTGGATGGGAGCGCCGCCGCCACGGGCCGCGGACCAGGGCCGGCGGACTGCTGTTTCAGGATCGCCAACGTCGCGCGACCGGGCAAGCTCCGCCGCGCGGCACCGCGGTCGGCTACACGGTCTCGAGGTACTTGTGGATCATCGTCACCGTGGCCGAGCCCTCGCCGACGGCCGAGGCCACGCGCTTGCCCGATCCCATCCGGGCGTCGCCGGCAGCGAAGATCCCCGGCACGTTGGTCTCGAAGAGAAACGGTTCCCGGTCGAGCGACCAGCCACGCGGGCGTCCGGCCTCGTTCTCGAGGTCACGCCCCGTCAGGATGAAGCCCCGCGCGTCCCGCTGGACGAGCGAGCCGACGATATCGGTGCGGGGGGCGGCGCCGATGAAGATGAACATGGCGTGGGCGGCAACGTCGCGCGTCGCGCCGGTGGCGACCTCGGCGAGGGTGATGGACTCCAGACGGCCGGTGCCCGACACCGCCGCTACCCTGGTGCCTGAGAGGACGGAGATGTTCGCGGTCGCCTCGATGCGGTCGACCAGGTAGCGCGACATCGCGGCGCCAAGGGTGTCACCACGAATCACCATCGTGACGGTACGGGCATAGCGAGAGAAGAACATCGCGCCCTGCCCGGCGGAGTTGGCGCCACCGACGATAAAGACGTCCTTGTCACGGCACTCTGCGGCCTCGGTCATGGCGGCACCATAGTAGATGCCGGTTCCCGCCAGGGCGTCGACGCCGGGTGCGTCGAGACGGCGCACCTCCATGCCCGGCGCCAGCATGACGGCGTAGCTGGACAGCTCGGACCCATCGCCGAGGCGCACGATGCGATACGGATCCTCGCGGCGGATCTCGACGACCTCCTGGGTGGTGAGGATCTCGGCGCCGAAGCGCCTGGCCTGTGCCACCGCGCGACGGGCGAGGTCGGAGCCGGACACGCCACTCGGGAACCCGAGGTAGTTCTCGATCTGCGAGCTGGTGCCTGCCTGACCACCGGGCGCCCTGGCCTCGACCAGGATCGTGCGCAGGCCCTCGCTGGCACCGTAGACGGCGCCGGCCAGGCCCGCCGGTCCGCCGCCCACCACGATCAGGTCGTAGAACGGCCGCTGCGGCCGCGTCTGCAATCCAACTCGCTCGGCGAGTTCCCGTTCCGACGGCTGGAGCAGCGGATCGCCCTGGGGAAAGTAGACGATCGGCAGGCGCATCAGCCCGGGCGAATCGGACTCCGCGAGCGCGCGCTGAGGCGCGTCACGGTCGAGGTCGATCCACTGGTACGGGACCTGGTTGACCGACAGGAAGTCCTTCACCGCGAAGCTCTCCGGGGACAGCAGCGTCCCGGCCACGCGGATGCCCTCGAACGGTGGACGGAAGTGGGCCAGCCAATCGCCGAGCAGGTCGTCGAGCACCGGGTAGAGCTTCTCCGACGGCGGATCCCACGGCTTCAGGAGGTACTGGTCGAGGCCGATCCTGTTGATTGCGGTGATTGCCGTCTCGGTGTCGGCGTAGGCCGTGAGCAGGACCTTCCGCGCCTCGGGGTAGAAGGCCATCGCCTCGACGAGGAAGGCGGTGCCGGTCATGCCCGGCATCCGTTCGTCGACAAGGAAGAGTGCGACCGGGATGCCGCGCTGCTTGAGCTCGCGCGTGGTGTCGAGCGCCTCCCGCCCCGACGACGCCTTTACGATGCGATAGTCGGCGCGATAGTGCCGGCGAAGGTCGCGCTCCACCGCGCTCAGCACTTCGGGATCGTCATCGACGGTCAGCAGGACGGGCTTGCTCATTGCGGCAGGGCAGGCGGCTTGGGGTGGAATCCCGCTTCTTCGAGGGCTGAACGTGCAGGAATATGCGCCCCGGGGATCGACGGCAATAGCAGCCGTTCCGCGACGCGCGACGCCAGTTCGCACTGCCGTGCGCCTCTGTGGAATGCACCGTCCGGCGCGTGGCCGGGTGGCGTCGCTGCCGGCAGCGCGATTCCGGCTCCGCCACCGGCGCCACCGGCGCCGAGCTGCCTACCGGCGCCAATGCGTTACCTCCCGGCGCGTTCGCCTGTCGGCGAGGGGAACGACGGCCGTCGACGAACCCGCCAGGGAGGATGAACCGGGACATGAAGCTCGAACCCACGCACGTCGCCCGTCTCGAGGCATTCCTCGAGAAGATTGCCGGCGAGACATACCCGGAGACGCCCAGCGGCCTGCACGACGACATCACGGCGCACATGCTCGAGCTGACGTGGTCGAAGTGCAACATTCCGGCCGGGGCAAAGGTCCTCGACGTGGGGTGCGGCCAGGGCGTGGCGCTGAAGCACTTCGTGGCGCGCGGCTGCGACCCGGTGGGTGTGACGCTCAATGCGGTCGACGTAGCGGCCTGTCGCCACCAGGGGTACGACGTCCGGCCGATGGACCAGTCCTTCCTCGACTTCCCCGACGCGTCGTTCGACCTGCTCTGGGTGCGGCACTGCCTGGAGCACAGCGTCTTCCCGTACTTCACGCTGAACGGGTTCCATCGCCTCCTGAAGCCCGGCGGATACCTGTATGTCGAGGTTCCGGCGCCCGACACGTCGTGCGCGCACCAGACCAACGGCAACCACTACAGCGTGCTGGGCAAGTCGATGTGGGCGAGCCTCATCACGCGCTCGGGATTCCGGATCATCGAGCAGGCGGACGTGAACTTCTCGGTCCCCGCGGGGCCGGACACGTACTGGGCGTTCATCCAGCAGAAGGCCTGAGGTACGGGCGCTGTCGGGGCGCCGCCGCACGTGCCGGCGACGAACGCGGGCCCGGGCCCGAGGCGCTCCGGGCGGGCCTAACGACGCGCCCCTCCGGCGAGCGTGGGCTGTACCACGAGGATCAGCGCCGGGAGCTGCTGTCCCTGCGCCGCGCTGCCAAGCACGACGCTCTGCCCGACGGGCATCGTTACACCGGTGGAGAAGAGCTCGGTGAGGGTCGGGTTGTGGGGCTTCTCCGCGGACCCGAGGTCCTTCAGCGCCACGCCGACGCGCAAACTCCCGTCACCGCCGGTGCGCATCAGGTTCCAGACGTTGCCGTCGATCCGGAACTGCTCGGCCCCACCCACCATGGTGAGCGAGAAGTCCTGCATCTCCTGCGCGGTCGTCGAGCCCTCCGCGAGCAGGCGATATCCGGCGAAGCGGAAAAGGCCACGCAGCGCGGCATCGATGCCCTCGATGCGCGGGTCCTTCACCGCGCTGTCGAGCGCGGCGATGAGCTGGAACCGGAGCACGAACGTGGCCCGCGCCCGATCGTGGTCGCGCAGCAGGCTGTCCATGACTGCGAGCACCTGCGGCGTCTCGCGCACGGTGATGGCGCTGATCGAGCCGGCGTCGTAGACGCCGCCGCCCGGAGACTGCACATATGGCGAGACCAGTTTCGCCGCGTCCTGCGGGCGGAGGTTGCGCAGGTCGAACGTCCGGACCTGCAGCGCCGGGTGCGACTCCTGCGCGCCGGCCGGGAGGGCGGCGAGGAGCGTCGCGAAGAGCGCAGCCGCACGAATGAGTCGGGGCATGGTGGATTCCTCGGGAATTCAGTAAAGCCAGACGACGGTGATCTTCGGGTCGCTCGTGCGCAGCACCGCGGCACGCGCACCGTTTCCGGGTTCGACGACGACGGCGGCGCGCCGGGCGTCGGACGGCGCCGGGATCGGCTCTGGTGTCAGCGCGAGCCGCGTGGGTTCGATGCTGATGGGACGCGCGAAGGCGTGCGGCGTGAGGGAGGCCGTGCGTGCCGCGGGAGGCACCGACGGCGCGGCGATACCAGCCGCGGGCCCGGGCGCCACGGTAGCCGCCACGTCGGCGGGTTGCGCCGGGTCGACGCGGATCCCTCGCGTCATCGCGAACACGATGAGGGCCGCCGCCGCCGCGAGCGCGGCGATGGTGTCGAGTCGCGGCAGCGAGAGCACCCGCGAGATCCGGCCCGTGAGGCGGTGGCGCCGTGGCACCACCGTTGGGACGGCAGCCGCCAGCGCGTGCGTCTCCCGCGTGAGGACGTCCGCCACCCGGCGACACTGCTCGCACTCGCGGACGTGACGCGCCAGGTCGCTGTCGCCGACGCCGGCGAGCGTCGTCACGTCGGCGTCGAGCATCTGCTCGAGCATGCGGGTGCACGTCATGGTTCGTATTCCCCCAGCAGTTCGGGGTGGGATTCGATCATGCGCATCCGGATGGCGCGCCTCGCCTTGAGCAGCGTAACGCGCACGGTGACCGGCTTGACGCCGAGTCGCGCCGCGATCTCGGCGACGGGTGTGCCACGAAGGTCCGCCAGCTCGAAGACGTCGCGCTGTCGCCCGCTCAGCTTCGTGGCGTGAAAGCGCACCAGGGCGCCGATCCGTGCGGCGTCGACGTCCGGAGCCGGCGCGACTTCGCTCTCCGGTGGCGATGCCTGCGCGAGCAGTGTGGCGCGCCGCCGTTCGGTCCGGCGCCGGCTGAGGGCGATGTTGCGCGTCATCCGGTACAGCCAGGTGGTGAGGCGGCTGCGACCCTCGAACTCGTCCAGGTGCGCATGGAGACGGAGCAGCACGAGCTGCGCGACGTCGTCGGCGTCGTCGGCGTCGCCTGTCAGGCGGCGCGCCCATCGATGCACGCTGCCGTGCACGCGCGTGGCGAGATCGCCGAACGCCGCCGCGCTGCCGCGCCGGGCGCGGTCGATCAGCGCACCGAAGTCGTTGCCGTCGTCGCGAAGGTCGGCGATTGGAAATCCGGGCTGAGGCACGCCCTTGTGACGCCACGAGCGACTCACCTGTTGCCTCCGGCGCCGGTCACGGGGATGACGCGGCGGCCTGCGCCCGGCCTCACTCGATCAGGCGCCGCCCGGAGCCAAAAACGAGAAATACAACCGCGCCGAAGACCGCGATGCCGGCCGTCACGAGGAAGGGAGCCGCATAGCCGCCGGTGCGGTCGACCAGCCAGCCGGTGATGGCAACGCCGACGACGCCCGGGACCGTCGCCACGGTGTTGCTGATGCCCCAGATCACGTCGGCGTAGCGCGGTGCGATGTCGAACGCGTTGGGGGCGAAGCCGGCGAAGCAGAGCGCGAGGCACCCGGTCGCGCCGCACATGATCAGGAGACCCGAGGTGACCGATCCCGCCAGCTGCAACAGCAGCAGGAAGAGTGCGGCGCCGCTGAACGCCGTCACCTGGAGCAGCTTGCGGACGAACGTCGTGCTGTGCCCGGCAATGATCATCCGGTCGGCCCATGCGCCCGCCACGTTGGCCATCAGGAAACTGGTGGCCCAAGGTGCCGCCGAAAGGAAGCCGGCGCTCGCCAGCGTGACGCCGAACGTCGCCTTGAAATAGCTGGGCAGCCATGCCAGCAGGACGTACAGCGCCCAGTTGTGGCAGAAGTGGTTGACGACAATGGCCCCGACGGCGGGGGTCGTCAGGATCCCTCGCCACGGGATCGTACGCTGCGCCGACGGTGTCTCCGGTTCCACGCCACGGCCGCTGCCGACGCGGGTGAACCACGCCACGGCCCAGACCAGGCCCAGCGCGCCGAAGACATAGAACGGCATCGGCCAGCCGTACGAGCGCACGAGGGTGCCCGTGACCGGCAGGGCGAACACCGTGCCCAGCGACAGGCCGCTCGTAAACAGCGCCACGGCCCTCGACCGCTTGGCCACGGGGACCCATCGGCCGACCATGTTGATGGACGCGGGGAAGACCGCCGCCTCGCCCAGCCCGAGCCCGATCCGGGCGCCGATGAGCACCGCGAGCGAGACCTGCGCGGCTGGCGGGGTGAGGACCGTGAACAGCGACCACCAGAGCACCGCCAGGCCGAGGACCAGCTTTCCGCCGTATCGGTTGGCGAGCGTCCCGCTCACGACCTGCAGCAGCAGGTACCCGATGAAGAAGGACGAGAGCACGAAGCCCTTCGTCGTCTCCGTCCACCGGAATTGCTCCTGCATCGCGATCGACGCGACCGAGATGTTCGTCCGGTCGAGATACGAGATGAAGACCGCCGCGAAGCAGAGGCCGACGACGGTATAGTACGCCGGCCAGCGGCCGCTCCCGGGCTGTGCTGCCGCAGTCGTCATGCCGCGCGTGCGGGTGGCGGGAACTCGAATCGGGAGCGGGAAGTTGCCGGTCGCGTCGCGATCGCGCGAGGGGAGAGGACGCGGCGGAGCGACCTGTCTGGTGAGACGCGTGTGGCCGCATTCACCCCATCGGTTTTCGCACGGGCACCGGCTCGGCCGCGGGGCCCTCCACTTTGGAAAGGCGCGCCAGCCGCCGCCTGACCTCCACGACCTCGGGAAGATCCGCGTCGCCGTCCTTCCATCGCGCCAGATACGCGCTGTCTGCGGTGCGCATCGTGGCCGAGTCGCCGAGCCGGCGCGCGATGCGGGCAACGCGCAGCAGGGCCCGCAACCACTCGTCCTCGACCTCGTACCCGAAGTAGAACCCGCGCGCGAGCGCCTGCGCGTCCACGAGCGCGGAGTCGGGCCGGTCGAGCCCGAGATAGGCGTCGGCACGCATCGAGCGGATCCACGGCAGGAGCGTGGTGTCGGTGACCGGCGCCAGCAGTGCGAGCACCTTCCGGTACGACCTGGCGGTCAGCGCCAGCTGGGCTTCGAGGACGGCGAACGCCGAGGCATCCTGCTGCAGCGCGGAGAGCCGCTTCGCGGCGACGTCACGATTGCGCCGTGCGAGGTCGGGCAGGCCCGCGCGGGCGTCGGCGTGGCCCGCGAGCGCCAGGAAGAACGGCTCGAGCGAAAGCGACTGCTGCCGCGTGTTCGCGACGCGGAGCGCATCCCGCGCGCGCGCCGTGTCCCCGGCGGTCACCGCGGCCTCGCCGAGGATGACGAGGTTCCGCCACTCGCCCACGCCGTCGCCGTCGGCCCGCATGAGCTTGACCGCGGAATCGAGGTCCCGCTCGGCGTCGTGGTACCGCCCGCCCAGCATCGCCAGGTAGGCGAGGGAACGGAACCCGCGGGCGCGTTGCCCGGCGCTGGGCTGCCGCAACATGCGGCGGAAGATCGAGTCGGCGGCGGCCGGCCCGCGCGTGCGCAGCACCGCATTCCCCCACTCGTTGTTCACGCTCCCGGTCATCATCAGCATGGAGTCGGCGCGCCAGGCACGCGCGTAGTGCGCGACCGCGGTGGGGAAGTCGCCGAGGAACTGCTCGCAGGTGGCGAGGTTGATGTGCGCGTTGGCGAACGAGGAATCCAACGACAGCGAACGCTGCAGCGCCGCGATCGCCTCCGGACAGCGGCGATGCCGCATCAGCGTCGTGCCGTAGGAGTACCAGCTGTCACGGTTCGGGTATTGCTCCGCCAGCGATCCGACGAGCTCGTCCTCCTTCGATTCGGGACCGCGGTAGCGCGCCACGCGAATGCGCAGGGCGAGCTGCTCGCGCTGGGTGAGGCGGCTGGCGAGGCTGAGCGCGCGGTCGAGCGCGGCGTTTCCACGCTCCCGGTCGTTGAACGACACGAAGTACAGGTCCGAGAGCGACACGTACGCCATGGCGAAGTTCGAGTCCAGGGCGACGGCCTGCCGGAAGTCGTCGCCGGCCTCCCCGTAGCGCCCGCGCGTCCAGGCGCGCTGCCCGTCGGCGTACGCGCGCAGCGCCTCGAGCGACGACGTGGTGATGCGCGGGAGCGTGGGGGAGACCGCGCCCTGCTGCCCGCCGGGCTCGCCGAGCGCGCGCCTGGTGCGCAGCAGCACGCGATCGAGCCCGGCGATGATGTCGGCCCGCTGGTGGAGCGACTCGTCGGTGGCGAAGACGTCGCGCCCGGACACCGGGTCGACCGCGCGGGCCGTGAGCAGCCAGGTGCTGTCGAAGCGAGCGACGCTGAGCACGATGACGGCGCCGAGGTTCTCGCGGACGGCGACCTCCCGCGCCAACGACTCGGTGAGCAGGGTGTCGGTGGCCGGGCGCGACATGAGGCGGAGGGTCTCGCGCACGCGCGTCCGCGGAAAGACGGCGATCTGCCGGGACTCCTGCAGCGCCACCGTGGCGGCCGGGTAGAGCGCGCGGTCGAACAGCGAGTCGCCGGTCAGGTTCACGACATCGGCAAGCAGCACCGGACTGCTCATGGCATGCGCTTGTTGCCGGGTGCGCACCACGGCGACCCCGGCGAGCGCGAGCAGGACCACGACGGCGCCCACGGCTGCCGCAACCCGGCGCGGCACGCCCAACAAGCGCCGCTCGCCCGATGCCGCCCGGTGCTCCGCGATCAGGCTCCGGGTCTCGCCGTCGGTGGCATCCGAGGCACGCAGCGCGCGCCACGCCGCGCGATGCAGATCGCGACGGCGGCTCGGGGCGATGAACTCGTACGCGATCCGCCGGGTCGCCTCACCCGGATACTCGTATCGATTGCCGTCGTGCGGCGCCTGGCGGAGGATCCGGCGCGTGAGCAGGCTGCCGACGGCGTCCTGGAACGCCTCGGCCGGCAGTCCCGTCATCGATTCGAGGAGGGCCACGTGGGCGCGCGGCCCGGCGACGGCCGCCGCATCGGCCAGCAGGCGCGCCGCGGGATCGAGCTGCCCGAGGCGCGCCCGAACGGCCTCGCGCAACTGCGACGGGAGCGGCAACCGCGCACCCTGCACGTCGGTCGTCAGGTGCCAGCGCCCCACGGCGTCGGGAGCCACCACGCCATCGTCCGCCAGTTGTGCGAACAACAGTGCCACCTGCGCCGGATTGCCCCCGCTTGCCTGGTGCAGTCGCGCTGCCAGCGTGGCGCCGCTGGCGCCGTCCAGCGGCGCCATCGACTCCAGCATCGCGAGCACCTGCGACTCCGTGAGCGGCGCCAGTACCACGCGGCGCACGTCTCCCGACGCAAGACGCACATCGGCAGGAAGGTCGGACGCACGCCAGGCTTCCGCTCGACCCGTCAACACCAGCAGGACGTGCGGGGGAAGTCGCCTGATGATCCCGGCCAGCAACGACTGGCTCGCGGCATCGGCGTCGGGGGCGTCGTCGACGACGAGCAGGAGCGGCGTCTCGGCAGCAACGTCGGCAACGACCCGGCGGAAGTTCTCGGCGAGGTCGGTGGCGGAGCCGCTGGGCAGGTTTCGGAAGCGCTCATGCAGCTCGGAGGCAATCCGTGCCAGCGACCCGAGTGCATCGGGAGGTGCCGCGGCAATGCCGGGACTCTCGGCGAGGAGCGCCAGGATCGGACGGATCGCCGACTGCGGGCGCGCCCGCTCCGATGCGAAGACGCGCGTCGTCACCACCAGCGCCGACGCCCGATCCTGTCGCACCGAGCGCGCGAAGTCGTCGCACAGCCGGGTCTTGCCGAGCCCCTCGTCGCCTTCGATGACCACGAGGCGTCCCTGGCCCGAACGCGCCTGCTGCCACGCATTCGTCAGCATGGCGAAAGCGTCGGTGCGCCCGATCAGGTCCGGCGACATGAACGCGCGCGCACCCGGGAGCTCGGGCGCAACCTGGCGCGACTCGGCCGCGAGCACCTTGCCGAGCCTGACGAGTTCCGCTGACGGCGCCTCGCCGGAGAGGCCGGCGAGTCGCGCCATCGCCTCGGAGTGACGCGCGACGGCGTCGCCTGCGCGTCCCGCCGCGCGGAGCGCGTTCACGAGCGCGAGCGCCGCCCGTTCGTCACCCGGCAGGTGGCGACTCCACTGCTCCGCGGCCTCGACGGCAGCGGTCCAGTCACCAGCCGCGTGGAGGGCGCTCACGCGCCGCTGGCAGGCATTGGCCAGTCGTGCCCGGAGCGCCTCGCGCTCGCCCTCGAGCCAGAAGCGCCAGGACTCGTCTCCCAGGTCGTCGAGCCCGGCCAGGAAGTCCCCTTCCCAGAGCGCGATCGCCTTGTCGAGGCGTCCGGCAGCGAGATGTTGCTCAAACTCGCCGGCGTCCACGCTGACGGCATCCACGGCGACGCGAACGTTCGGACCGTCGGAGTCGAGGGCCGGGCCCAGGACGTGGCGCAGCTCCGAAAGCGCCTGGCGCAGCGACTGCTTGGCGGACGACTCGGCGCCGTTTCCCCAGAGCAGGCTGGCGAGCGACTCCCGCGGCCAATCGCGAGCTCGGTTCCGGGCGAGGTACGCGAGTAGCGCGAGCGGCTTCCGGCGACCCGACAGCATGGACGTGTCGCCATCGCGCAACTCGAGTTTGCCGAGCGTAAGGAGCGTCAGCATGGCGATTCCACAGGTCCCTGTCGGACAACACTTTGACGCCCGCGTTGACGAGCGGTTGCCGCAACGCAGTGAAGTTCGCGCCCACGATCAATGCCCGCCAGACGGCGTTCGCGGCGTTCTCAGGGTCGACGACCCGACATTGCGTTCCAGGGCCACCTGGGACGAGGTGACGGATGGGCCGGCCGACCTCGCAGGAGACTTCACGGAGGCGACGGATCATGAATGCAACGCGAATCGGCCCAACGGGGGGCCCGCTGACGGCGATGCTGGCCCTGCTCCTGGCTTCATGTGGTGACTCCGGTGGTCCCGCGGCTCCTCCCGGCCCGGCGGCCGTTGCCCTCGTCGCAGTCTCCCCGCACTCGGCGACCCTCACCGCCGGCGATACGCTCCGGCTCGTTGCGACCACCCGCGACTCGATGGGTACGACGCTCACCGGCCGCACGATCACATGGTCGTCCAGCGATCCGGCGGTTGGGAGCGTCTCGAGCAGCGGCACCGTGACGGCGGTCGTGGCGGGGAGCGTCACGATCACCGCCAGCTCCGAGGGAAAGCACGCTGACGCGCAGATCACCGTGCTCCTGCCGCCGGCGAGCACGGTCACGGTCTCGCCTGACGCCGCCACGATATTTGTCGGCGACTCCGTCACGCTCACTGCGACGGCGCGCGACGCCGGGGGAGCCGTCATCCAGGGAAAGGTCGCGCACTGGACGTCATCGGCGCCGGCCGTTGCGTCGGTCTCGGCCGCAGGCGTCGTCACGGCGCTTGCGCCGGGTAATACGGTCGTCAACGCCCAGCTCGACGCCTTCGTCGTGAGCGCGCAGATCGAGGTCCAGCCGGTGGTCGTGCTCGACGTGGCGCATCAGGCGAGCCTCACATTCGACAAGGCCGGCGGGACGCTCACGACGACGACGGGGAGCGGCGCGACGCTGACGCTGGTGGTGCCGAAGGACGCCGTCGGCGCGACGCCACTCCAGATCACGATGACCCCGGTGCTGGCGCTCAAGGGCCTGCCCTCCGACGCCGACCTGCTCAGCGCCGTGAAGTTCGAGCCGTCGGGAACGACGTTCGCTCGCCCACTCACACTGCGCATCGCCGGTGCCTCATCTGCCGCGTCAGGCAAGGTGCTCGTCGGCTTCACCGCGTCGGACACCGCCGGTGACGTCTCGCTGCTTCCGGCGCGCGTGGTCTCGGGGGACGTCGAGGTCGTGGTGCCGCACTTCAGCCTCATCGGCGCGGGGGCGGTCTTTCCCGAGGAACTCGCCGACCTGGACCATCCGCCGGCTGGAGGCGGGGCCGAGGGGAGCACGCTCTCGCGTCTCGACCTCATCCTCACGATGCCGACGCTGACGCCTGACGAGCGACTGCAGTTCACGTCGGACGAGCTGTTCCAGTGGATCCAGCGGGTCGCGGCCGTGGCCGCGCAGGCGTCACAGGGCGACCAGCAGATGGCCGACGCCATCCGGGACTACGCCTTCTGGGAGTCGACCGTCGCGTGGATGGCGGAGCAGCTCGGGCAGGTGCCGGACTACTTCCTGCAGCAGACGGGAATACTCAACTACAACGGCAGCGCTCGCACCGACCTCGTCATCGGCCTCCAGGACGCCATCCACCGGGCGAACGCGGCGTGCCTGCTGGTGAAGGACCTGCACCAGATCCGCGCCGTACTGTTCTGGCAGGACCAGGCCGAGGAACTCGGCCTGACGAGCGGATCGGCGCTGGCGGCGGACCTGCAGCGTCCGAACGTGATCGCGAACCTCTGCGCATCGGTGGTGCTGACCGAGGCGGATTTCCCCGTCGGCCTTACGGCCGGCCAAGGCGACCTGGTGCATCTCCGCTGGGGGGTGCGTTTCACCGATGACCCCGTCGTCGTGAACATGGCGGTGCCGTACGACTTCCAGGTGACGGGTGAGTCGCCCATCGGGAGCGCGCGCGGCACGAGTGCCCCGGATGGGACGTTTGACCTGCTCGTGCTTCCCACTGGCGGCGTGGACCTGGTCCTGCAGGGCGTCGCCTGCCTGCCGCCGGAGCAGGTCGATGTCACCGACCTGTGCACGCCGTTCTCGGCGCAACAGTTCGTGCCGGCGGTGATCTCGTTCACCGGCGCGTTGCCGGACGGCACCGTCGGGACGGCGTACTCGAGCACCGTGCAGGCGACCGGCGGCACCGGCACGTTCCAGTTCACGCTCGCATCGGGGACGCTGCCACCGGGCCTCATGCTCAACCCCAGCAGTGCGTCGGCGACGGTGAGCGGGACACCCACCACCGGCGGCACCTACACCTTCACGCTCCGCGTCACGAGCGGCACGCAGCACGTGGATCGAAGCTTCACCGTAACGGTGACCGGCCTGCTGGCCACGGGTGCGTGGGAGGACGACGCGTTCGTCTGGCACTGGAGCATCGGCGGCCCGGGCTCCAACCAGCCGCGGGGCCTGCGGTTCGAGATCTACCGCGATGCCGGAGGGAATACGCGGGCCAGGGCCTGGCAGCCGCCGTACGTCCCCGGCAGTGCGGCGAGCCTGTTCGACATCGCCATCCAGTCGGCGAACGGCCAGGACTTCAGCGGAAGCGAGGCGCTGCCGATCACTCAAAGCGGTCTGTACTTCTTTGACGGCTGGACCGTCACCGTGAGCGGCACGGTGCTGGCCAACGGGATGCTGGACCTGCACTGGCGGTGCGACCTGTTCGGGCAGTTCCCGCAGTTCATGACCGCGGACGGCACGCTGCCGCCGGGATGATGGCGGACGGTTGATCGGACGGCACGGGCAGGCACGCGCCTTCCCGCGCTGTGCCGCGCTCGGGAGCAGGGGGGCGACACCGACTGGCAGGCGGGCACCCGGGGCTCAAGTCGTCGCTGCCGCGTCAGGCGCGCTCGTCCCGCGCTGCCAGTGCGGGCTCACCGACCTCGACGTCGGCCATCAGGCGGAGCAGCCGGTCCTGCGTCGCCTCCGCGCGCGCGAGCTCGCCGACGACGCGTCCGGCCCGCAGGACGAGGATGCGCGTCGAGAGGTTGAGCAGCTCCGGAAGCTCGCTCGAGATGAGCAGCACCGCGGCGCCGGCGGCCGCGGTGCTGTCGATCCACGCGTGCAGCTCCGCCTTGGCGCCCACGTCGACGCCGCGCGTCGGCTCGTCGAGGATCAGCACATCGCTGCGCGCCGCGAGCCACTTGGCGAGCACGAGCTTCTGCTGGTTTCCCCCGGAGCACTCCATGGCGGGGGCATCGATCAGCGACGCCCGCACGCGCAGCCTGTCGAGCAGCCGCGCCGCCACTTCCCGCTCGCGCGCGCGGTCGATCCATCCCAGCCGCGAGACGTCGTGCAGCGTCGCCAGGGTGGTGTTCTCGCGGGCGGCCATGCCGAGCACGAGTCCCTGCTTCTTGCGATCCTCCGGGACGAGGCCGATGCCCAGCGCCATGGCGTCACGGGGCGACCGGATTGTCGTCGGCCGGCCGCGCACGACGACGCGTCCTGTCGACGCGCGGTCGAGCCCGAAGATCGCCTGCGCGACCTCGGACCGGCCTGCCCCGACGAGGCCGGCCAGCCCCAGCACCTCGCCGGCACGAAGCGTGAAGGAGACGTCCTGGAAGCGGCCGGGCGACGAGAGCCGCTCGACGCGCAGTGCTTCGTCGCGCACCTCGGCGTGCACATGGGCCGGGAAGTACTGCTCGAGGCGCCGGCCGATCATCTGCTGCACGACGGCGCCCTCGGCGACCACCTCGCGCCGCTGGGTGGCGACGTGGCGGCCGTCCCGGAGGACGGTAATGGAGTCCGCGAGATGGAAGATCTCGGGCATCCGATGGGAGACGTAGAGCTGGGTGATGCCGCGCGCACGGAGGCGCCCGATGAGGGCGTACAGGCGCTCGGCCTCGGCCTCGCCCAGGCTGCTGGTGGGTTCGTCAAAGACGATGATGCGGGCCCCGCTGCCGACGGCGGCGGCGATCTGGACGACCTGCTGCCCGGCGATGCCTAACGATGACAGGCGGCGATCGGGGTCGACCTGCCCGGCCCCGACGTCGGCGAGCAGCTCGCCGGCGCGCTGTCGCAACGCCGCGCGGTCGACGAGCCCCCATCGCGACGGAAGGCGCGACAGGCACAGGTTCTCGGCCACCGTGAGGTTGTCGCAGAAGGCGAGCTCCTGGTGCACCATCGCGACGCCGGCCGCGAGCGCCTCACGCGGGCTGCCGAACCGCACCGGGGCACCGTGGAGCATGATCTGCCCGCTGTCCGGGGCGTGAATGCCGGCGAGCACCCGCCCCAGCGTGCTCTTCCCCGCCCCGTTCTCGCCGCAGATGGCGTGCACCTCGCCCTCGGCAACGTCGAAGCTCACGTCAGCGAGCGCCACCACCCCGGGAAACCGCCGGGTGACGTGCTGGAACCGGATCGCCGGCGCCATCCCCTCCGGTGGCATCGGTCGCGACCTACTTCGGCATGTCGAGGTACTTCTGGTCGACGTCGGTGAATCCCCACGCCTTCAGCTGGCGCGCCCAGGTGCCGAGGTTGTCGCGGCTCACGCGCACCAGGTCCATCTGCACGTGCGCCGGCACGTCCTTCTTGAGGTAGACGTGGTCGAAGATGGTGCGCACCGACACGTCGCCCCAGAGATACACCGGCTGCGCCAGCAGCACCGGCGCGAGGCCGGTCTCCACGTACGGCAGCTCGGCCGGCAGCGCATCCACCGAGACGATCTTCACCTTCGCCGCCGACAGGTCGGTCAGCAGCGCCTTCGTGAACAGCGCCCAGCCACCGATCATCGCCCACCCCTGGATGTCGGGATAGGCATTCTGCGCCCGCAGCACCTCCGCCGCCGCGTCCTGCGGCGTCTCGGCGTGGTAGAAGGTGTTGAGGATGGTCATCCTCGGGTACTTCGCCGCCTCCTCCTTCACGCCCTGCACGCGCTTCTGGAGGTTCGGCGCGTTCTGGTTGCCGGCAAGAATGGCGATCTTCCCCGTGCTGTCCATCTGGGCCGCGAGTTCCGCCATCACCTGCCGCCCCATGGCGACGTCGTCGCCACCGTAGAACGAGAAGCGCTTCGAGTCCGGGGCGTCGCTGTCGAACATCATGACCGGCACGCCGCGCTCCACCGCCGCGTCGATGGCGCCAGTCACCTTCCCGGCGTCGCTCGTCGACATGAGGATGGCGTTGTCGCCGGCGTTCACGGCCTCCGCGACCCGTTGTGCCTGCACCGTGCCGTCCTCGTTGGGCGGCGTGAGCCAGTCGATCGACACCGTCACGCCGTACTGCCTGGTGAGCTCGGCGGCGGCGTTCTCGGCGCCGGTGCGCGCGGCCAGGAAGACCGGGTTGGTGGAACTCTTGGCGATGAGCGCGATGCGGAACGTCTTGGCGCCGCCTGACGAGGCGGTGGTGTCGGTGCCCTTCGCGCCGCCGTCCCCTCCGCCACCGCAGGCGAACAGTACCGCCGTCGCCAATACCCCTCCCATGCGCGCGCCGCGCGCCATCCACGCCATGCTGCCCCTCATCGGATCTCTCCCGTGCTCGGGTTCGTGTCCAGTCCCGCCGGTGCAGTGCCGCCTTACCCGCTGTCCGTCTTTGCGCCACCCGCGTGGGCGCGGCGCGCGAGGCGCCGCGCCAGCAACTTGCTCCCGCTCTGGTCGATCACCACGGCGATGATCAGTGCACCGCCGATGATGATCCACTCGTAGTTCTGGTCCAGGTGCAGCGTCCGGATCGCCTGCCGGATCACCACGATCAGAATGGCGCCGAGCATCGCGCTCACCGCGCTCCCGCGCCCGCCGCTCAGGCTCGCCCCGCCCACCACCGCGGCGGCGATGACGTACAGCTCGTACCCCGACGCGTCGGACGACGTGGCGCTGCCGTAGAAGCTCGCGCCCATGAATGCCGCGATGCCGGCGGTGAGGCTCGAGATCACGAACACGCCGAGCTGGATCCGGTTGACGCTCAGTCCGGAGAACCGGCTGGCCTCGGCGTTTCCGCCCACCGCAAAGATGTGCCGTCCCATCACCGTGCGCTGCAGGTAGATGCCGCCGGCAGCGGTCACCACCAGCATCACCAGCAGCGGCACCGGATAGAGCGCATTGCCGAGCCCGAGCGGCGCCTTGGCCACGTTGGTCAGTGCCTGCGGTACCAGGATGCTCTCGGCCTGGCTCACGACGAAGGCGATGCCGCGCAGCATCCACATCGTGCCCAGCGTGATGATGAACGGATGCACGCGCAACCCGATGACCATGATCCCGTTGGCGAGCCCGGCGGCGAGACTCACGCCGAGGCACGTTGCCAGGCCCACGGCGACGGTGGCGGCTCCGCCCATGGGCCCGGCGGCGCGGAGCACCATTGCCATGATGACCCCGGCCAGCGCGTACACGGCGCCCACCGAGAGGTCGATGCCCCCGGCAATGATGACGATCGTGGCGCCCACGCCCATGATGGCGAAGCCGGAGGCGTCGGTCGCCATCTGGATGAGCGTGTAGGCGTTGAAGAAGTTGTTGACGGTGCGGCCCGTGGCGGCGTCGACGTGCGACCCCGCGGCGAGCGTGAGCCCGGTGCCAAGGACGAGCAGCACGATCAGGAGCCCCGCCTGCTGCGAGCGCAGGAGTC
This sequence comes from uncultured Gemmatimonadaceae bacterium, assembly GCA_963761075.1. Classification (GTDB taxonomy): domain Bacteria; phylum Gemmatimonadota; class Gemmatimonadetes; order Gemmatimonadales; family Gemmatimonadaceae; genus CAVXFN01. Next base: position 1,062,776 of record CAVXFN010000004.1, on the reverse strand, counting down.
GCTGCGCCAGCGATGCGGCCTCGGGCGAGGGAGACGGCGGGGGTGCGGAGGGCGTCGGCGCGTCGCCGGCCGGCGTCGCGTCGCGTCGTGCGGCAGGCGCCGCGGACTTCGTGCCGACGGGGGCGTTCACGTGGGGCGCGGACTCCGACTGGATGCGTCGCCAAAGATTGCCGCCGGGTTTCGGGGTGTCAACGCGAGTGCGCTCTTCCGCCGGGCGCGTCGCGCGCTACTCTGTAGGCGGGCACCGGATTCGAGGAGAGGATGGCACTGCATCAGCTGCAGACGAAGGACGGGCGGAGCGCCACCAACCCGCCGGTGGCGGCGGTGGCCGTTAGGCGCCCGGCGGTGGTGACGCGCCGCGCGATGGCGCTGGTGGTGGGCAATCGCGGGTTCTTTCCCGGGTCACCTCGTGCACGACGGCCGCGCCGACATGCTCCGCGTCCTCGCCGACGAGGGCATCGAGGCCGTCGCCCTCGGCGAGCAGGACAGCCGCTACGGTGCGGTCGAGAGCCGCGACGAGGCCAAGGCCTGCGCCGCGCTCCTCCAGGCGAACCGCGACCGCATCGGCGGCATCATCGTCACCCTGCCCAACTTCGGCGACGAGCGGGCCATCGCCGAGACCCTGCGGCTCGCCGGCCTGAACGTGCCGGTGCTCATCCATGCCGCGGCGGACACGCCCGGCAGGATGACAATCGCGGACCGGCGCGACTCGTTCTGCGGCAAGATGTCGGTGTGCAACGTGCTCACGCAGTACGGCATCCCCTACTCCCTCACCGCGCGGCACACCATCGCCCCCACCGACGACGCCTTCCGGCAGGACCTGCGGCGCTTCGCGGCCACCTGCCGCGTGGTGAACGGCCTGCGCACGGCGCGCATCGGCGCCGTCGGCGCGCGCCCCGCGGCGTTCAAGACCGTGCGCTACAGCGAGAAGATCCTCGAGGCCAGCGGCATCGCCGTCGAGCCCATCGACCTCTCGGAGATCCTGGGGCGCATCCAGAAGCTCGCCGACGACGACCCGGTCACGAAGGCCAAGCTCGACGAGATGCGCGCCTACGTCTCGACCGACGGCATCCCGGCCCACGCCCTCACCAAGATGGCCAAGCTCGGCGTCGTGCTCGACGGCTGGATGGCCGAGGCCGACGTGACCGTGAGCGCGGTGCAGTGCTGGACGTCGATCGAGGAGTACTTCGGCGTGGTGCCGTGCACGCTCATGAGCATGATGAGCAACGACCTGGCGCCGAGCGCGTGCGAGGTCGACGTCTGCGGCACGCTCAGCATGCTGGCGCTGGCGCTGGCGAGCGAGACCCCGAGCGCGCTGCTCGACTGGAACAACAACTACGGCGACGATCCCGACAAGTGCGTCTGCTTCCACTGCAGCAACCTGCCGAAGCACTTCTTCGACGACGTGCGGATGGACTACCAGGAGATCATCGCCGGCACGGTGGGGCGCGACAACACCTATGGGACGTGCGTGGGCCGGGTGAAGGCGTCGCCGATGACCTTCGCGCGCTTCTCGACCGACGATCGCACCGGGCGCATCCGCGGCTACGTCGGTGAGGGACGGTTCACCGACGATCCCCTCACGACTTTCGGCGGCGCCGGCGTCGCGCAGATCCCCCGCCTGCAGGAGCTGCTGCGCTACATCTGCAGCAACGGCTTCGAGCACCACGTGGCCGCGAACCTCTCGCAGGTGGCCGATGTCGTGCACGAGGCGACCACGCGCTACCTCGGCTGGGACGTGCAGCGTCACGCGGGAGAGACGCACGCATGACGCTCGTGGCCGGGGTGGACTTCGGGACGCAGAGTGTCCGGGTGTCCATCGTGGACAGCACCCTCGGCGTGGTCGGGCACGGCGTGGCGGAATACCCCGTCGTGCGCCAGGCGGTCGATCCGGATTTCGCCACCCAGTCGCACGCGTCGCACATGGAGGCGCTCGTGGAGGCGATGCGCGCCGCGCTCGTTTCCGCGGGCACGACCGGCGACGCCGTCCGCGCCCTGGCGCTCGACACCACCGGCTCGACGGTGATCCCGGTGGGCGAGGGCCTGGAGCCGCTCGACGACTACTACCTCTGGTGCGACCACCGCGCGAGGGACGAGGCCGCGCGCATCACGCAGGTGGCGCACGACATGAAGCTCCCGGCCATCGACTGGTGCGGCGGCGTGTATTCGTCGGAGTGGGGTTTCGCCAAGCTGCTGCACTGGTTGCGTCACAACCCGGCGAAGCGCGGGCGCCTGGTGGCTGCGCTCGAGCACTGCGACATGGTGGCGGCGGTGCTGTGCGGCATCACCGATCCCGACCAGATGCCGCGCTCGGTGTGCGCCATGGGGCACAAGTGGCTGTGGAAGCCCGACGCCGGCGGCCTGCCGCCTGACGAGTTCCTGCGTGCGGTGGATCCGCTGCTGGGCGGCGCCCACGCGTGGCTGCGCGGGCGGTACCTCACCTCGGACCACCTGGCCGGCAAACTCACGGCGGCGTGGGCGGAGCGGCTCGGGCTCGCCGAGGGGATCCCGATTCCCGTCGGCGCCTTCGACGCACACTGGGACGCCATCGGCGCGGGAATCGCCGAGGGCGACGTGGTGAACGTGCTGGGGACGGCAACGTGCACCATGGCGATTGCGAAGGAGGCCGGCTGCGTGCCCGGCGCCTGCGGCGTGGTGCGCGGATCGATCCATCCCGGCATGATCGGCATCGAGGCGGGGCTCTCCGCCAACGGCGACCTGTTCGAGGTGATCGCGCACCGGGCCGGCGCCAGGGTCAGCGAGCTGTCGCGCGGGCTCGACGCGTACCGCGCCGGACAGACGGGGCTCATGCGCTTCACGTGGGACAACGGCGACCGCACGGTGCTTGTGAATCCCAACCTGGGCGGCGTGACCCTGGGCTGGACGATGACGAGCACCGCGCGTGACGAGCTGTTCGCGGCCATCGAGGGCACGGCGCTGCACACGCGCATCATCCTCGAGCGGATGGCGGAGCACGGCGTGCCGATTCGCCGGGTCATCCACGGCGGCGGCATCCCGCAGAAGAACGAGGCGCTGAACCACGTGCACGCCAACGTGCTGGGGGTCCCGGTCCTCGTGCCCGAGCGGCCCATCACCAGCCTCGGGTCGGCGATCTTCGCGTTTCTCGCCGCCGGGACGTTCCAGTCGATCGGGGAGGCCCAGCAGGCGCTCTGTCCGCCCTATCGCGTCATCGAGCCGAGGTCCGGCGAGCACGCGGTGTACGAGCGGCTGTACCCGATGTACCGGGAGCTGTACTTCGCGCTGGGCACCCCGCGCTCGCCGGCGATGGCAATCGGCGGCGTGCTGCCGGGGCTGCGGACGATCGCGGCCGATGCCCGCGCGGCCGCGCCCTGAGCCGGTCCCCGGCCCGGCCTCCGGTCAGGGCCAGCCCGCCTGCGGGATCCCCGGTGTGATCTTCAGCGCGTTCTGGTAGTAGACCTTCTTCAGCACGCTGTCGGGCAGGTCGACGCCGTAGAGCTTCCAGAATGCGTGGTAGTTCCGGTAGTAGTCGAAGTAGTCGTCGGCGGTCTCGAAGACGCGCCAGTAGTACGGGTACTCCTGCGGCTCGAAGGCGTCCTTGCCGAACAGGATGCGGTCCTGGTACTTCACGAAGAAGTCGTGCGCCCCGCGCGGCTGCCGCCCAATGTCGTACAGCACCGCCCCGACCTCGGTGTAGACGTTAGGCATGGCGTCGAGCAGCTTGCCGAGGCGGCCCAGGTCGTTGGCGAGCCACCCCATGTGCGCGGCGACGAAGGTGACGTCGGGATGGCGGCGGAAGAGGTTGTCCCGTTCCGTCATCAGCTCCTCGAAGCTCGGGAACTGGTCCTGGGGATAGCGTCGTCCCGGGAACAACGCCTGCTCCAGCCACCGCTCGTTGTGCATGTCCAGCGGTTCGAAGAACTGCTCCGGGTCGGCGGTGTGGATGAAGACGGGGAGCTTGAGCCGCGCGCACTCCGCCCAGATGGGATCGAGCTCGGCGTCGTCGATGTGAAGGCGCGTGCCGTCGGCCTTCCGGATCGAGAGCCCGAGGCTCTTGGAGATCTCGCCCACACCCACTGCCCCGGCCGCGACATCGGCGTCGAGCTGCTGCACCGCCCGGGCCGCCCAGCCGGGACCGACGTTCCGGAAGTCGATTCCGGCAAGCACCCGGACCCGGTCCTTCATCTTCGGCGACTGCCGGACCGCCTCGAGGGTCCGCTGCAGTCGCTCGCCCGACAGGTTGTCCGCCGAGACCATGATCCGGACGTTCAGGCTGTCCAGCGACGCACCCAGCGAGGCAAGCCCTTCGGCCGAGTTGATCAGGCCCTGCGGGTGGCCATGGAAGTCGATCACCGGGTATTTCGCCCGCGGCTTCAGGTGTTCGGACGTGACGAGCGTGGATCGCGGCCGGTAGTCGACGATGCTCGGCGGCGGCAGCTGCGGGGCCTGGCACCGGCCTGGACGGACCTCGGTCATTCCGGCGGGACACTCCGCCCCCGGGGCGATCTGCGTGACCGGCGCGCCGCGGCCGCCGCGCCCACCCTGGGAACGCGCCGCGGTCGGCGACGTGACGATGAGCGCGGCGCTCAGGCCGGCGAAGACGAGGACGTTGCGCATGGAATTCCCGGGAAACGGAAGCGGAAGTTGCCTCACGGGGCGACGTCGGGAAACCCCGGGGGGCGGCGCCGCTCGCCTCGTCACATCGCCAGCGCCATCCCGATGAATCCCACGAGGCTCACAAGCAGCGCCCCGGGAATGGCGAACCGCAGCCAGCGCCCGAGCGGTACCCCGGCCGCGAGGAGCATCGCGAGCAACGCCCCGTTGCTGGGCGTGATCATGTCCATCATCGCGCCACCGGTGAGGTACGCGATCACCACGACCTGGCGCGGGATCGACAGCAGGTCGGCGACCGGAGCCATGATCGGCATGGTGAGGACGGCCTGGCCGCTGTTCGAGACCACCGGGACGTGGAGCAGCGCCTGGATGGGGACCATCATGCCGGCCGCGAGCAAACGCGGCATGTGGCCGAGCGGCTGCGCCAGCCCGTGCACGATGGTGTCGATGACGTGGCCGTCGGTGAGCACCACCGAGATCGCGCGCGCCACGCCGACGAACAGCGACGCCGCGAGCATCGTCTCCATCGACTTCAGGAATTCCACGGCCGTACCGCGCCACCCCATTCCGGCGACGAGCCCCACCGCGAAGCCGGCCACGAGGAAGAGCGCCGACAATTCATTGAATCCCCAGTCGAGCGCGAGCACGCCATAGACGTATGGCCCGAACGGCACCAGGACGAGCGCCAGCAACACCCAGTCGCGCCCGCGCACGCCATGGTGCGGCAGCGCCTCGATCTCCGGGCGGACGTCGTCGCGCGCCGTCTGCGAGGCCGTCCACGCAATCCAGAGCGCGACGGCCGCGATCAGCATGCCGAACCGCAGGCCGCCCGAGGCCAGCGGTGGCAACTCCGCGTAGCGCAGCGCCACGCCGGACGCGAACGGATTCGTCGGCCCGAACGAGGCCCCGACGACCGCCGACCCGACGCTCATCGCGAGCGCCGTGACCGCGCCGAAGCCGAGCCCGCGGCTCAGCACCAGCATCACCGGCACGAGCGCGATGATCTCCTCGTGCATGTTCTCGAGCGCGCCGAGCGACGCGAACAGTGCGCAGACGATGGCCATCACCACGATGGGGCGACGCGAGCCGCCGACAAGCGCGCCGACGAGGCGCCCCAGCGCACCGGTGCGGTCGAGCAGGGCGAACGCGCCGCCGACGAACAGGATGACGGCGATCACGTCGGCGCCGTCGACGATGCCGCGCGGCACCGCGATCGTCGCGGCCATCGGCCCCACCGGGGCCGGTGGCACGGCGTGATAGGTCCCCGCCAGCACCACCCGCCGTCCGGTCTGCGGGTCTTCACGCCGGTTGTACTCGCCGGACGGCAGCACCCACGTCAGGACCGCGGCCACGGCGACGCCGCCAAGCAGCAGGACGAAGGGATGCGGAAGGCTGAGCCTGAGTCGCGCCATCACGCGCTCGCGTGGCGGCTCAACGTGGAGTCATCCGTCGGTGCATCGGCAGGAGATCGGTCACGAGCCTGTTCTGGAAGGGTGGAATGCGAGCCGCGCAAAGTGGGTCCGCGTCGCCGCGGGCGCCAGAGCCCGGGAAGGCGCTTATCCGCTCGCATCCTCCGGAGGACGCGGCGGGAGATCGTCCATCGCTCCCGGCCCGCCCGTTGCGGCCGGCTCCTCCCCCTCCGGCACCGCCGGATTCGGCTTCTCCGTCTCGCCACCGCCATCGAGCTTTGCCAGCCGGGCGTCGGTTCCGGCGAGGAGCGCGTCGTAGGCCTCACGCGAGAGCGTCCCGTGATGAAAGTCGGAGAGGATCTCCTCCTTCTCGACGTGCAACAGGTGCCGGCGGGCCCGCTTGCCCTCTTCGGCGCGCAGGTCCTCCTGCTCCACTTGCAGGGTCTCGAGCTTGTCGGTCGCCTCGCGCACGCGCCCCTCGTACTCACCGCGCAGCTGGACCAGCACAGCGCTCGGCGCCATGTGGGTGCCCTCCATGCGCGCGATCTCCGCCAGCGCCGCCTGGCTCGTGCGCAGCTCCCCGCGCCCGAGCTCGTAGCGATGCCGCACCTCGTGGTGCCTGACGATGCCGAGCTTGCGGAGCAGCGGCGCCATGGTGAGCCCCTGCAGCAGAATCGTCAGGAGCACCACGCCGAATGTCAGCGTGACGAGCAGGTCACGCTGCGTCAGGGCCTCGGGCAGCGCCAGCGCCAGGACCATCGACAGGCTGCCACGCAGCCCGCCCCAGCAGAGGACCGCGCTCCACGAGGACGGCCAGGTGTTGCGATTGGCCCGGTTCAGCATCGACACGCCGAAGATGACGCCGGCCCGGGCCAGCGTCACCGCGACGTACGCCGCGAGAATGAGCTCCCACGACGCCGCCAGCTCGCGCACGTGCACCCGGATGCCGACGAGCAGGAAGACGATCGAGTTCAGCGCAAAGCTGATGTACTCCCAGAAGGTCTCGGCGGCGATTCGCGTGGACGGCGACATGCCGGTGCGCGCCGCGTAGTTGCCGCAGAGCATGCCGGCGGTGACCGTCGCGATGACCCCCGAAAACCCGAGCTGCTCGGCCGCGAGGAACGAGCCGTAGGCGGCGATCGTGGTGAGCGTGATCTCGATCATCGCGTCGTCGACCTGCCGGATGACCTGCGCGGTTCCGAGGCCGATGAGGAGTCCGACCGCGAGGCCGCCGCCCACGATGCGCACGAACTGCAGGGAGAGCCCCACCGGCGACACCGTGCTGCCCGACACCACGTCGAGCACGAGCGAGAAGAGCACGATGGCCGTGCCGTCGTTGAGCAGGCTCTCGCCCTCGACGAGGAGCCCGAGACGCCGCGGAGCGCCGAGGCTCTTGAACATGCCCACGACCGCGATCGGATCGGTGGCCGCGATGATCGCGCCGAAGACGATCGCGTGGTGCCAGCCGAAGTCGCCGCCTAGGCCAAGTCCCTGGGTGACGGGCTCGAGGATGATCGCGGTCAACGCGATTGATGTCGCCACCCCTGGAACCGCAAGCGTGAAGATCGCCGTCCGGTCGCGCCAGAACTCGGTGAAGTCAAGGTGGAACGCCGCCTCGAAGAGCAGGCCAGGCAGGAAGACCGCGTAGAGCAGTTCCTTGGTGAGCGTGGGCGGCTCGAACAACTGCACGACGCCGAGCGCGAGCCCCGCCAGCACGAGTGCGACCGTGTATGGCACCCGGAAGCGGCGGGCGGCGATCGCGACCGCCGTGGCAACGACGAACAGCAGGACGAAGCTCTTTTCCATCTGTGGCGATCGCGGGCGGGGGCGGAGTTGACGGGCGGGCGGACGGGCGAACGGCACCGCATCGCACCCGCGGCCGGCCGGCGCGACACACTGCCTCCCCAACATGGGCGAATCAGGGATCGCATGCGAGGGCGCGCAACGGACGGAGTGTGGTCGCGGCTGGTCGCGCGTCACGTCCGGGCGCCGGAACCCGTGAGAGCAGTGCCTTGTGCACCGCGTCGGCGCCGCCGGGTGGGTTCGCGGCGCGCCGGTGTTCGCCCGGAAATCGGGGCCGGCCGCGCGGCGGTAGCGCCAGGGTCGCGCTACGGCCGCGTGATGGCGAACTCGGAGCGCATCTTCACCACGGTGTACGGATTCCAGGTGGAGAGCGTGTAGTAGATCTTCAGCACGCTCCCGTCGACCCGCGTGAAGCGCTCGATGAGCTGCGGCGCATAGGCGCCGCCGGAAGTGGTGACCGGGTCGTTGGTTCCGATCGTCGGCCCGGTGAGCCCGTCGCCGGGCACCGCCGCTGGATTGTGGATGAAGACGCCGCGGGCGTGGTCCCGCACGTCGTTGAAGATGAGCTGCGGCCGCGTCCACGGTCCCCAGGGCTGCGGCGCATAGGTGAAGTAGGTGCCGCGTGTGCCCGTCGATTGCCGACCGCCGTCGAACGTCATGATCCAGAGCCCGAGGTCCGCCGACCACCCGACGGCGACGTTGCCAACCGTCGGATTGTCGTTGGGCCATGGCGGGCCGTTCATCGGGTTGTCCTGGACCACGGGGACGGCATCGGCCTCGGACGCGCTCCACGTCGGCTGGCCGCTCACGATTCCCGCGAAGTACTGCGTTCCGGTCCCGTCCCAGAACGTCGTGGCAGGGGTCTTCGCCAGGTACACGTCCGATGCCCGATACTGGCCCAGGCCGAACATCAGCACGTCCGGGCCCGACGCGTGGAGCGAGGTCACGACGAAGTGCCCCCCCTGCGCATGCGAGATCGTCCGTCCGGTGGTGAAGGCCTGCGAGGCCTCATCGAACCGGACGAGCACGGAATACCCGTTCTCGTGGGGATTCGGCTGCGTAATGTCGGCGCCGACGTTGCAGACGAGGTAGGTCCCGTCTGGAAGGGTGATGCCGGCATTCGGCACGTCGTCGGCGCCCATCGCCACGCCTGGCGGCGTGACGAACATCGGCAATCCGTTGCTGCGGGTGAAGAAGTTCAGCAGGAGTCCGGCGTCGCCGTCGGTCGAGGTGCTCCACGCGACCGGGTCCCCGGCGTGGAAGTTGACCGCGCCCGGGTCCAGGCTCCGGGTGTCACCAAACGCAAAGAGCACCCTTCCGTCGTCCTCGAACGAGTAGCCGATGTCGGTGCCGTGGATGTTGTAGCGCGTGGTCGTCTGGCTGGTGGTCGGGGTCGTGATGCCGCGCGCGGCGTCCGCCCAGTCGACGTCGCCGATGAGTTGCTCCAGCTTGACCGAGGAGCCATCGAGCCACGTGAGGACGACGCCATTCGCCCCCTCGGCGACCGTCACCGTGGTCGCGGCGCTGACGACGGCGCCGAGTGCGTTGGCGGCGGTGAGCGTGTAGGTGGTGGTCGTCGCGGGCATGACGGCGACGCTCGTCCCGGTCACGGCGCCGATGCCGTTGTCGATGCTCACCGTGGTCGCCCCGGAAACGGTCCAGGACAGCGTACTGCCCTGGTCGCTCGTGATGGCCGCGGGCGTTGCGGCGAAGTCGCCGATGACGGCCGGGTCGACGACGTTGACAGTAGCCGACGCCGTGACAGTGCCTCCGGCTCCCGAGGCGGTGAGCGTGTACGTCGTCGTGGTCGTCGGGCTGACGGCGAGACTCGAGCCGGCCACCGAGCCTACGCCGTTGTCGATGCTTGTCGTCGTCGCACCCGACACCGTCCACGAGAGCGTGGCGCTCTGCCCGGCAGTGATCGAGGCGGGAGCCGCGGTGAATCGCGCGATCGTGGGAGCGGTGGCGGTGATCTGCTCCCCCCCCGCTCCGCCACCACACGCCGTGAGCAGAAATGCCCCCGAAGTCGCCACGGCGGCGCAGATCGACGCAGAGAGATTCCGAAGGGGGCTCATTTCCGGCTCATCCATCACCCTGACGGTACGGTATTGTGTTGGTTCGACGCCGGGCGCGGAACCAGCCTGCGAGGATCAAGGCACGTTCCTCGACAGGTTCTCGTCCGCGCATGACGAGCGCGTGTCCATACCTCTCAAGGCGTCAAAAGACGAAGGTCCAGGCCAACCGGCCTGGACCTTCGCAAGCGCAGGAGCGCGTTGTTCAGCGCGAGATGGCCACGAACCAGCCCGCCACGATGGGTCCCCGCGGACCGCGGCCGCGTCCGCCGGCGGGCGGCTGCGCGCCGGCCGGCGGCGGACCGTATTCGGGCTGGAAGAGATAGGCGACGTGCTTCACCGGATCGACGGCGATTGTCTTGGCACCCGGTACCGTCGTCACGGTCTCCACGACGGTGTACTTGTCCGGCGAGTCCTGGTGAACGACGGTCACGTTCCCCGAGCGTCCCGCGGGAATGTAGATCAGCTTCTGGCCGGGGTCCCAACCGAGCGCATCGACGCCCGCGCCGTTGGGGATCTTCGCGACGATCTTGCCCGTCGACGCATCGGTCACGACCGACGTGTCGCTGCACCCGGAGAAGATCCTGTTGGACGTGGCGTCGTACGCAATCCCGGTCGGTCCCTCGCAAGGGGCGAGCGGCCACGACGCCACGGCCTTCATCGTCTTCTCGTCGATCACCTGGATGGTGCTTGTCCCTTCATTGTTCACGAAGAGCCGGCCCTTGCCGTCGCTGGCAGCGCCCTCCGGGGCGTTGTCCTCGAGCTCGGCCGTGCCGACGACGTCGCCCGTCTTGGCGTCGATCGCGATGACGGTGCCGATAGGACGGCTGTGGTTCGTGAGGATGATCCGGTCGGACCAGGCGTCATACATGATGCCGTCGAGGCCGCCGGTGTGCGTCGGGATCTTCTTGATGAGGGCGAGCGTCTTGAGGTCGAACATCGAGACCGTCGAGTCACCGGCATTCGAGGTGAAGCCGTGATTCGACTTGGGCGCGAGCGCGATGCCGTGCATGCGCGGCGTGTCGGGGATATCGCCGAGCACCTTGCCGGTGGCCCCGTCCACCACCATGACGTGCGTCTGGCGAGACACGAAGACACGTCCCGTGCCCGGTTCGGCGGTGACGTAGTCCGTGCCCCCCTCTCCCCCGATGTTCCACTTCTGGACCTTGAACTGCTGGGCGTGCGCGACGCCGGGCGCGGCAAGGACAGCCGCGGTGAGCGCTGCAGCGGCGAGGCGTATCTGCTTCTTCATCTAGCGGCCCTCGAGGAGGATTTGGGTTTCGGCTGGAATGCGACCGTCTTGAGTTTATGCCGTGCAACCTGTGTGCAGGCTGACAGGACAATGGAGGCTGACCGTCGAGGCCGCCAGCTGCCCACCGACGTGCGCTGGTCCGGCGCCAATCAGGGCGGCACCACTTCGATCGACATCACCGGGTGGACCTCCCAGATCGTGCCGCGCGAGGGCGACTTGCTCGGCGTTCCGGTCGCGTCGCTTGGATGATCGGGGTCGAGCATCAGCCACCCGGACACGCGCACCTGTCGACGATCGCTTCGCCACCGCCGGATCGAATCCAGGACGAAGCGACCCGCGAACCGCGCCCGGACGCGCGGCGTCACCTCGGCGACGATCGCGTACCGCTTGTTCCCCTGCTCCGCCTCCGTCTTGGTGGCCACGACCCACATGTGCCAGTCGACCCAGTCGCTCGTGTGCTGGCCGCAGTTCGTGGCCTCGGCACCTTCCGGGTTGATGTCCACGATGAATCCGGTGATGGTGACCGCTGCCCCTTCGTAGGCGGCCGTGCGCGTGCTGTCACCCGCATCCCAGTGGTAGCGCCGGGTAGGCATGCCCTGCCACGGCAGGGCGAGGATCGCGGCCGGTGACACCGGCTCGTATGTCCCATCGTCGACGCGGTTCTTGAGCAGGTTCGTCGCGCTGTCGACGCGTTGGGTACCGCTTCCGACGTCGGCGCAGGACGGTGCGTGCGCCTCCTCCGGCGCCGGCTTGGACAGCGCCGCCACGGCCGCGATCAGGAGCGGCCCGTTCCCCGTCGTGGTGTCCGCCGTAGCCGGCGGAGTGGCCGCGGGTTCCAGGTAACGACTGTAGACCCATCCCAGCGCGCCATCGGGAGTCCGCACGTGCGTGTAGCCTGCCCGGTGACTGAGACCGTCGACGAGGCTGCCGGGAGCGAGGTGTCCGACGACCTCGCTCGAGGCCGACCAGGTTCGATGGATCGCCGCCTGATGCGTCGTGCGAAGCGGCTGCGCCGGCAGCCAGGACGCGACGCACAAGACGAGCAACAGGCCCAGGAGTCGCGACACGCCGATGGAAGTCACGTCAGCATGATAGCAGCAGGATACCCCGTCCTCGGCACCACAGGCGGCAAGACCGACGCGGCGCACGAACCGGAGGGGCCCCTGATGCGCCGGGAATCCCCCGATGCGCCGTGAGGCTGATGCACGACGCCGTGCGGCACGCTACCGCCCGGCGAGGGCGCGGACCAACACGCGGTGTCACCCGCCGTTACGCCATGTAACCTCGGTCGCCTATGGGACGAGGCGACGCGCGCCCGCCCGGGCGGGAGCCTAACGAATCTTGCGCCCGGCTCAGGGATGCGAGCGCGTGAACTCCGAGCGCATCTTGACCACGGTGTAGGGGTTCCACGTCGACACCATGAAGTAGAGACGCACGTCGTTTCCCGACACCGAGGTGAAGCGCTCGATGAGCAGCGGCGCGAACGCCGCGCCCGCCGTCGTGACGGGGTCGTTGGCGGGGTTGTTCGCGCCGATGATCGGCCCGTTGAGGCCATCGTTCGGCACCGCGTCGGGATTGTGGACGTAGACGCCCCAGGCGCCATCACGAACGATGTTGAAGATGAGCTGCGGGGTCGCCCACGGTCCCCACGGATGTTGCGCGTAGGTGAAGTAGACGCCACGGGTCGCGTTCGTCTGCCGGCCGCCGTCGAAGGTCGCCAGCCAGAGCCCGAGGTCGGGACACCAGCCCACCGACAGGTTGCCGACGGTGGGGTCGTCGCCGGGCCATGGCGGGCCACCGACAGGATTGTCCTGGATGACGGGCACGGCGTCGCCCTCGCTGCTGCTCCACGTGGGCTGGCCGTTCACGATCCCGGTGAAGTACTGCGTGCCGCTCCCCGCCCAGAACGTCGCGGCCGGCGTCTTCGACAGGAACACGTCCGACGCGCGGTACTGCCCCATGCCGTACATGTAGACGTCGGCGCCATCGGCGTGCATCGACGTGTAGACGAAGTGTCCGCCGTGCGTGTCGGACACGGTGCGGCCGCCGGTGAACGCGTGCGCGGCCTCGTCGAACTTCACGAGCACCGAGTACGAGTTCGCGTGGGGGTCGGTCAGGGTCGGGTCCATGACGTCTGCACCCGTGTTGCACACCATGTAGGTGCCGTCGGGAAGCGTGATGCCCGAGTTGCAGATGTCATCCGCTCCCATCCTGATGCCAGGCGGTGCCATGAACAGGGGCACGCCGGGGCTTTGCGTGAAGTAGTTGAGCACCAGCGGGGCCTCGCCATCAGTGACAGTGCTCCAGGCGATCGGGTCCTGCGCGTGGTAGTTGATGTTGACCGGGTCCTCGCTCTCGGTGTCACCGAACATGAAGACGACCTTTCCGTTGTCCTCGAACGAGTAGCCGTAGCCGCTGCCCAGGACGTGGTACCGGGTCACCGTCCGGCTCGCGGTGGGCGTCGTGACGCCGTGCGCCAGGTCGGCCCAGTCGACGTCGCCGACAACCTGCTCCAGCTTCACCGTGGATCCGGCGTTCCAGGTGAGCGTCACGCCGCCGACACCCGCCGCCACCGTCACGGTGACCGCCGCGCGCACCGCGGTCCCCAGCGAGTTGGTCGCCGTCAGGGTGTAGGTCGTGGTCGCCGCCGGCATGACGTCGACACTCGTTCCCGTCACCGCGCCGATGCCGTTGTCGATCATCGCCGAGGTCGCGTCGGTCACGATCCATGTCAGCGTCGTTCCCTGGTCGGCGGTGATGGCCGCCGGCGCGGCGACGAAGCTCGCGATGTGCGCCGCGGGCACCACGGTCACCGTCACCGACGCCGTCACGCTGCCCGCCGAACTCGTCGCGGTGAGCGTGTACGTCGTCGATCCGCCCGGGCTCACTGTGCGACTGCCGCCACTCACCATGCCCACGCCGTTGTCGAGGCTCACCGCACTCGCCCCGGAGACGGACCACGAGAGCGTGGTGCTCTCACCCGCCGTGACTGTCGACGGGCGTGCGGTGAAGCTGGAGATCACCGGGACCGTCGCCGTGATCTTCTCCCCGCCACCGCCGCCGCCACACGACATCGCGCACAGGCACGCGAGGCAGAACGCAACGATTCCGGGCGGCGGGGCCGCGCTCGCGATGCGACGGGGAATCCACATTGGCTGCTCACGGACAGGGGGCGACGTGCCTCGTCAGGTGCAACGAGGAGCGGTGGCCGCCCGCCGTACGCTGCGGCGCCGACACACCACGGGCCGCGCGTGTGCCACGCGCATCGACGCGAGGCCGCCGGCCTCCTGATATGGCGCCAAAACGGCGCCGTCGAGGCCATGATCCGGCGGTCATCGGGGAAGGCAGACAACCGGGCTCGTCCGCCCGCGCACCAGGGTCACGCAGGGCGCATCGCCCCGCGGGTCCGTCGCGGACGTGTTGCGCCGAAGGCGGCGGCGCGCCCGCCTCCCGGCGCTCAGAACCGTGCGCGCAGCCCCGCGGTGAGCGTGCGCCCCGGCAGCACAGTCACGTTGTCGGGCTCCCCTTGCTGCTGGCCCAGCAGGTTGTCGCCGGTGAGCACCAGCGCGAGTCCGTTGCGCATCGTGTAGGTGAACGTGCCGCGCAGTCGCGTCACGCCCGAGTAGGCCCGCCAGAATGCACGCAGGTTCGTTCCCAGCAGGTACTCGGTGGGGACGCTGGCCGTCGCCATCGACTGCGCGAGGGCGAGGCGGTCATAGTTCACCCAGTCGGCGGCGCGCGACAGCGTCCAGGCGCTCGACAAGCGGGGAGTCGACCAGCGCGCGGTGAGGCTCACCGTTCGCGCAGGGACCTCGAGCACCCTGTCGCCCGACCGCAGGTCCCCCGCGTAGCCCTGTGCCACCTGTCGCACACGGCTGTCCACGGTGGAGAGCGTACCGGTGAGGGAAAACAATCCGAGCGCGTATGACGCCGCACCCTCCCAGCCGCGATTGGTGATCACGCCGACGTTCTGCAGCTCGTAGCCGAGCCGCCGCGGGCGCTGGGGATCCTCCGGCGTCCCCTCGATGCTCACGGAGACCGGCTGGATGAGCCCCGACGCCCGCTGGTCGAATCGCGTGACGTGAAGCGAGAGCCCGCTACCCGTGAACAGGTCGAGGCCGTACTCCACGCCCGATTGCTCCTCGGGTCCGAGCTCGGACGCCTCCGACGTCTCGCGCATGCCGAGCCATGTCGTGCTGCGCGCGGTGGATTGCGCCGCGCGGATCCCCTTGCCATACGCGGCCCGCAGCTTGAGCGTCGCCCCGCCGAGCGGGCGAACGAAGCTGGCGCCAAGCATCGGCAGGGTCGCATAGCGGCTCTCCTCGGTCACGTTGCCGAGGCGCTCGAGGCGCACGCCCGCGGAGAGGAACAGGGCATCGCCCACGCTGGTGACGCCCTGGGCGAGGATGCCCGTATTGCTGCGCCACTCGACGGGCGGCGTGGCACCCTGCGCCTGGGCGCCCGCGTGCGCCGCGTACGGCTGCGCGGCGTCACGCTGCAGCCGCTCGGTGCCCTGCTCGGCGCCAAAGGTGAGCGTCGTGGCGCTGCGGTCCGGGTCGCCGAATCGCGCCACGCTCGTCAGGCGGATGGTGCCGCGGTCGGCGCCGCCGCGCGCGGCGCGCAGGGCGGAATCGGCGGACGATGGGAACGGGACGCCCAGCGACGACGCGTCGGCCAGGCGGTAGCCGTCGATCCCGACCACCAGTGAGTGCGACCAGCGTGGGTCCTGCTGCCAGGTGCCGGTGACGCCCACGGTGTACTCGCGCACGGTCTGGTTGGTGGAGGAATCGGCGGCCGTGGCCAGTGGGGTGGTGAGCGAGTCATCGGCTCCCTGGCCGGTGGCGCCCGACGCCCCGGCGGCGCCGAGCATCCGCCACGGGCGCGACGCGGTGTTCGCCGGCGAGACCGCACCCGACGGCGACGACGCCAGGATGCCGGTGAGCAGCGGGCTGCCGGCGGTGCCGGCGTCGGCCGCATAGAACCGGGCGATGCCGCTCAGGATGCCGCGCGTCCCGACCAGCCGGGCGTCGGCCGTGGCGTTGACATCGCGACTGTAGCCGCCGCTGACGAAGGCGCCGAGGCTGTTGTAGGTGACACCTAACGCGGCAGACCGCGTCCCGGTGCCGCCCCGCAGTGCCAGCGAGTGCTGTTGCGCGAGCACCCCGCCGGGGGCGTACGCGCTCCCGGAGACCCCCGCCCCGGTGCGGAATTGCGCCCGCGGTGCCCCGGCATCGGGGCCATCGTGCCGCGTCACGATGTTCACCACCCCGCTGATGGCATCGGCGCCGTAGAGCGCCGCGCCCTGCGGGCCGCGGATGACCTCGACCCGCTCGACCATCTGGGGGTCGAGCTGCGTGAGCAGCAGCGGGTTCGCCACCTCGATGCCGTCGATGTACACCTTGGGGTAGCTCACGCCGAACGAGCTGGCGCCGCGGATCGATCCGTAGCGCGCGAGGAGGCTCGACGGCGACTGCTCCCAGAGCCAGACCCCGGGCACCGATGCATCGAGGACATCGGAAAACGAGCTCGCGTCGCGCTCCTCGAGCGCGCGCCCGTTCACCACGTCGAGTGCGTAGGGAAGCTCGCGCTGCGGCGCGCCGGTGGCGCTCCCGGTCACCACGACGCGATCGAGCACGCCGACCGAGGGACGCACGCTCATGCGCGCCGGCGCCACCGGCCGCCGGGACGGCGCCAGCACCACCTGGTCGGCGGCCACGGCCACCGGCTGCACCGAGACGCCCGTCAGGAGCTCCGACAGCGCGCTGCCGAGCGGCACCGCGTCGAAGCCCACGCAGACGCGCCTGTCGAGCGGGAGCAGTTCCGCGGTATACGACAGGTGGATGCGCGCCGCGGCCGCCAGCCTGTCGAGGGCGTCGCGCAGTGATTCCTGCCGCGCGGCGAGCGACACGGACTTGTCGAGCGGCGCGTCCCATCGCCTGGTGCTGTCGACGGCGAGGTCACGCGCCGCGGCACGCCGGCAGGTCGATTGTCCCCGGGCCACAGGCGCCACGAGCGACAGGGCGCACAGCGCCACCGTCGCTCCGAGACCGGGACGGCGCCGCCGCCCGGGAGCCACGGCCCGGCGACCGATCACGTTCCGCCGGCCCGCCGCATCACCACGGTATCGCCGTGGCGCTCCATCGACGCATCCCAGAGCGTCCGGATCACCGAGAGCACCTCGTCCACCGGCGCCGTGCCGTCGAACGTCGCCGTGTAGTGGCGCCCCGCCAGGACAGGGTCGTCCACGCGAAGCTCGATGCCGTACCAGCGATGCAGTTCGTAGACGACCGTGGATACCGGCGCGTCGCGCAGCATGAGCTTTCCGCGCGTCCAGGCGACGTCGACATCGCTCGCGCCACCGCGATGGACCACCGCGCCCGACCCCGGGCCCAGCGCCGCCACGTCACCCGCGTGCAGTTCGACGTTCCCGTTGGCAATCGGCGACTCCAGCAGCACCGCCCCCTCCGAAACCGAGACCACGACGCTGTCCGGCATCACGCTCCGCACATTGAACGTCGTCCCCACGTCCTTGATGACGAGGTCGCCCGCGTGCACCACGAAGGGATGCTGGTCATCATGGACGACCCGGAACTGCGCTTCCCCGTGCAGCTCGACCTCGCGGCCAGCCTCCCCGTACCCCGCCGAAATCGAAAGTTCGGTGCCGGGCGCCAGCAGGACGCGGCTCCCGTCGGAGAGCTGCACCGAGTCGCGCCGCCCGATTGCCGTGGCAATGGTCCGGCCGCCGGCAGCGGGCTCGGCGCCGTCGGGCCTGCCCATGCGGTTCCAGAGGAAGAGCGCCGCGGTGAGCATCGCGGCGGCGGCGAGGGCCGGAGCCACGACCCGCCACGAGACCGCGCGTCGGGGCGCACCGTCCGTGACAGTGAGGCGGGGATGGCGGTGCTGCTCCTCCCCGCCATCGCGCCGCTGCCGCACCTTCCGGAGCGCTCCCTCCATGTCGACGACGGGTGCCGGGCTCAGGCGCTCCGGGGAGAGGACCCTGTCGAGCGCCTCGAGCAGGGCGGCATCGCCGGGACGCTCGGCGAGAAGGCGTCGGACCTCGGCGGCCTCGGAGGCGTCGCTCTCGCCCGCCAGATAACGAGCCAGCGCTTCCCACGTCTGATCGTCGCCGTCCGCCGGACGGTCCGGGTCCCTCGGTTCGATCGTCATCACCCTCTCAACACGCGAGCCGGACGCAACCCTATCTTCGGATCAGGATCCCCGGTGCCGAGTATACGGTAGCGCTCGTCCGGCGGCAGTCCACCCGTTCTTCCCGCCTCACTCCCTTGGATTCAAGCGACCTGCTCGAGCGGCTGCGCCGCGGCGACGAGAGCGCCTTCGACGCGATCTTCCGGACCTGGTATGCCCCGCTCGTCCGCCTCGCCGAGCGGTTCGTGGGCACCCAGGCGGTGGCGGAAGAGGTCGTGCAGGACGTGATGCTCGAGATGTGGCGCCGGCGGGAGCTCCTGGCCGAGGAGGGATCCCCACAGGCGTACCTCTTCCGGTCGACCCGAAACCGCGCCCTGAATCACCTGCGACACGCGAGCGTCGAGCGGCGGGCGGCTCCCAAGGTGGCGAGTGCGCCGTCGCACGATGCGCCGGCGCCGGCACGACTCGTGGAGGCCGAGATCGACACGGCGGTGCGGGAGGCGATCGGCGCGCTGCCGCCGCGATGTCGCGAGGTCTTCGAGCTGAGCCGGGTGGAGGGTCTGAAGTACAGCGAGATCGCCGACACCCTTGGCATTTCGGTCAAGACGGTCGAGGCCCAGATGGGGCGTGCATTGAGGGAACTGCGCGTCCGACTGGCGGAGTGGCTCCCGGAGGGCACGCGGCTGTAGTCGCGCCAGTCGTGGTTCCGGCGGGGCCTCACGGCGTGCGACGCGCGAACCGTATGGCGTCCGCTTCCGCTCCCACTGCCGTGCCCGCTCTGGACGCCTCGATCCACCGCCTGCATACTGCGCCCCCGCTGGACGGTTGCAGCTCGGCCTTCCCCCACACGATGAGGACCGGTGACGTCTCGCGCCCGCAGCACTCGCAGACGGTCGAGCACGTACCTCGGGCTGGCAATGGCGGTGGTGCTGGTAATGGTCACCGGGTGCGACCGTCCGGCGTCCCCGGGCGTCACGCGGACCTACTACGTCGCGGCAGACGAGGTGGACTGGGATTACGCTCCCTCCGACAGCGACCTGACGATGGGACGGGACTCTTCCCGCCGCGGTGTACACCATCACGAATGCACCGCCGGTCATGGCGAAGGTGTTCCACAAGGCCGTGTATCACGAGTACACCGACAGCACCTTTACCACGCGGAAGCCGCGGCCCGCCGAATGGCGTCACCTCGGAATCGTGGGGCCCATACTCCGCGGCGCGGTCGACGACACCATCGTCGTCGTCTTTCGCAACAACGCGCATTTCCCGGCCAGCATGCACCCGCACGGCGTCTTCTACGACAAGTCGTCCGAGGGCGCGTTGTACAACGACGGCACCACGACAAAGGGAGATGACTCCGTCGCCACCGGAGGGTCGCACCGCTACGTCTGGGCGATTCCCGAGCGCGCGGGCCCGGGGCCGAACGACCCCAGTTCGCTCCTCTGGCCGTACCATTCCCACACCCACGAGCTGGAGGACGTCTACTCGGGGTTGATGGGGGCGATCATCGTGACGCGCCGCGGCATGGCGCGCGCGGACGGCTCGCCGATGGACGTCGACCGGGAGTTCGTCACGTTGTTCGCGAGCTTCGAGGAGAACGACACCCATTTCGTGCCCGAGAACCTCAAGCGCTACACTGGCGACACGGCCGTTATGGGACCGAAGGGACCGCGGCGCTTCCACCAGACGCAGTACCACACGATCAACGGGCTGATGTTCGGCAACATCCCGCTCGACGCGATGACGATGCGCGAGGGGGAACGGGTGCGGTGGTACGTGTTCACCTCGACGGGCTTCGACGACTTTCACACGCCGCACTGGCACGGCAACACGATGCTGGTGCATGGCGAACGAAGGGACGTCCTCGACATGGGCGGCCCCCTGCTCATGACAACCGCCGACATGACGGCGGACAATCCCGGCATCTGGCTGCTGCACTGCCACTTCGGTGAGCACATGGTGGAAGGCATGTCGGCGCGCTACCGGATCCTGCCGGCGGATTCGAGCGTCGCTGGGGCGGCGCTCCCGTAGCGTCGAGCGCGAGCGCTGCGCGGGGAGCCGCGCGGGGTCGCAACGACCCGGCCGGGAGGCGTGTCCAACACGTCGATGACATCGCTCCGGCCACTCCCCCGGCGTCGCGCGTGCGCCGCTCGCGCCCTCGCCGCGGCGCTCGTCGCCGCTCTTGCTGGATGCGGTGAACGCGACATCGCGGCAGCGCGCGTCCACGTCGACACGCTACCCGGCGGCATCCCGCGCACGATCAGCGACGCGCCTGTCGATTCGGGCCGGCTGACGCTCGCACCCGCGCTCGACATCCAGCCCCCCGAGCTCGATTCGGCCGAGCTGCTCGATCCGCAGGACATTGCGCTTGCATCCGACGGCTCCGTGCTCGTCGCCGACTCCAAGCCGGCGGTCGTGAAGGTCTTTTCACCCGATGGGCGGTTCCTGCGCATGGTGGGTCGCGCCGGGAGCGGCCCCGGCGAGTTCAGGACCGCATACATCGCGGTGCGCGGGGACACGCTCGTGGTGCAGGATCCGTCGAACGTGCGCGGCACGACGTTCAACTGGCGCACGGGTGCGATGCTCCGCGCGCGGCGCACCGCCTGCTGCTTCTACAGCGCCATCGGCATCGACGGGGACGGCCGCGTCGTGGCCCACACGATGGCGTCGCCGCCCGACACCTCCCTGCGGCAGACATCGGGTTTCGTCCGTTTCGCCCTGAACGACTCCGGCGCCGACACCGTCTTCGCCTCAGGGCGGCAGGACGTGAAGCCGGGGCCGGCCTGGCTCGTGCGGGACGGCCAGGGTCGGATCCGCATGGGCGTGCCGGTGCCACTGCAGCCGCGCACGGCCATCGCCGTGGATGCCGCCGGCGGCTTCGTCATCGGCTGGAGCGGGGAGTACCTGCTGCGTACGTCGAGCGACGGCCGCGACACGACGGCCCTGTTCGGTCGTCCGTTCGAGTCGCCCGCGGTGGGCGCCGGTGCCAGGCAGCAGCTCGTCGAAGCGCGCGTGCGCGAGATGGTGGACGCCAGCGGCGGCATCGACGAGAAGTCGCTGCGTGCCGCGTTCGACCCGTCGCTCATCCCCGACGTGCGGCCGGCGTACGACGTCCTCTGGGTCGATCGCACCGGGCGTCGCTGGATCCGCCGATCCGAGGCCGACACGGTGACGGTGCACCTCGACGTCTTTGCCCCGGACGGACGCTGGCTGGACGTCGTTGCCGTGCCGGCCTCGGGCTGGCCGCGCACCGCCTACGCCCCGGTGGCGTGGGGTGCGGATGCGGTGGCGGTGGTCCTCGAGGGCGGCGATGGCCGGCCGCTCGTCCGCGTCTATCACATCACCGTGACGCGTTAGGCAGCCGGTTTCACGGCACCGGCGCCCCGGCGGCCGGGGGCTCGCGCCAGGGCGGCGACAGCAGGTCGCGCCCGAGGATCCGCACGATGCCCCAGAACCGGAACTGCCTGAGGAACGCGCCCGGCGGGAACAGTTCGCGCTTGTCGTGCAGCATTGCCGTCGTCATCGCGACGATCGCGGCGCCCAGCGCCGGATCGGCGTCGGGATCGGGGGCCGCCCCGTCCGGCGGATGCAGGCGGCGGCGCAGGTCCCGCGCCGCCACGATGCGCGCCGCCACCGCCTCGCCGGCGGCATGCCGGGTGCGCCCGGTGCGCATCTTCGCCGCATTCAGCCGCTCGGCGGCGTCGTACGTCGCATCGACGAGCCTGGCGCGGGTCATCCACGCGGTCTCGTAGCTGAGCATCTCCTCCCAGCTCCTCCGCTCGAGCAGTTGCCGGTGCTCCTCGAGCGTGCGCGCGAACTGCCGGTAACCCAGTGCCTGCGCGTTCTCGAAGGCATCGCTGCCGGGGTCGAGGAACGGCCCCATTGGCGTGATGAACGCGTTCAACCGGCGATCGAAGCGCTCGAAGAGCGCGGCGACGTAGTCGATGCCCTCGAGCACGTTCTCGTACGTCTGCCCGGGAAGGCCGATCATGAAGAAGAGGTCGAGGTTCTCGCACCGGCTGCGCATCATGGCATCGATGCCGGTCTCCATCTCGTCGTTGGTGTACCCTTCGCCATCGAGCAGCGCCCGCACCCGCTCATCGTGGCTCTCGGGCGACAGTTCCGCCCCCCAGTGCGGCAGCGACCTGTCGATGCGCGCCACCAGCGCGTCCGGCGGTGGCACGAAGAA
Organism: uncultured Gemmatimonadaceae bacterium; assembly: GCA_963761075.1. Classification (GTDB taxonomy): domain Bacteria; phylum Gemmatimonadota; class Gemmatimonadetes; order Gemmatimonadales; family Gemmatimonadaceae; genus CAVXFN01. Next base: position 1,040,312 of record CAVXFN010000004.1, on the reverse strand, counting down.
CTCGAAGACGACACGATTCGAGACCGGCGCCGCGGCCAGCGCGTCCACGACCGACTCGGCGTACGCGATGCCGCCGTCCTGGATGTCGCCCACGAGGAAGATCGGTGCGCGGGTGAGCGTGGCGAGCTGCCTGACCTGGGCGGCGATTCCCGCGGGGCTCTTCCGGAACGGGTGGTGGTCGATCATGAAGCGGCGGAACGCGGCATCGGCCGCGCCGCAGGTCACGCAGCCGTGGTCGCACCCGCGCACCGTGAACACCGCCGTGATCGGGTGCCGCCACCACGTGTGGAACGGGACGCTGCTCCAGAAGTCGAGGTGCCCGATCACGCGCCGGATCATCATGCCGAGGTCGACGCCGTAGTCATCGAGCCGGCGCTCCACCGCCGCGGTCGGGTTCACGCGCACAGTCCCGGCATCCTTCCACGTGAGGTTCGGGACCCGGGTGAAGTCCCGCGGGCCGCCAAGTTCGCGAAGCAGCGCCGTGAGCGGCGGCTCGCAGACGCTGCCGCGCAGCACGAAGTCGACCTGCGGGACCTCGATCAGTTCCTCATGGAAGTACGTCGACGAGATGCCGCCGAAGACGATCGGAACGTCAGGATGGATCCGCTTGAGCTCCTGTGCCAGACCGAGGCTGCCGTGAACGTGGGGGAGCCAGTGCAGGTCGATGCCGAAGAGCCGCGCGCGCAGGCCGCGCAGGAAGGCGGTGACGTCGAACTTGCGGTCTCGCATCATCAGCAGCGCGAGGTTCACGATCCGCGTGCGAAATCCCAGTCGCCGCAGGTGCGAGGCCAGGGTCACGAAGCCCACGGGGTACATCTCGAAGACCGGCGACGACGGGATGACGTCGGCGATGGGCCCGTAGAACGCGGGACGCTCGCGGAAGTCGAAGATGCCGGGCGGGTGCAGCAGGACGATGTCGTAGTCCTTCATCGATTCACGGCGGGCATCGATCGCAGGCGTCTGGGGAAGGTGGGAGCTTAACGCGCGGCCGGCCGTTGCGCTGCCGTCGGCCTCGGGGCCGGGAGTCACTGGCTGCGACGGCGACCGGAAGTCCCGAGACGAGCATGATGAAGACGGCTCCTCGCATCGCTTCCATCCGGGCCCGAGGGTGAATGCTGCGGTCGACGACATGGTGGCGGGCAACGCCACCGGAATGCATCGTGACAAGTCGTACGTGCATGACGCTCTCCCGGTGCCACCGCTCCTCGCCCACCGGAAGGTACCCATGGCCCGCATCGTCGACGACCTCGGCTCCGCCGCCCGGCTGGAGCTCGAGCGCGTGCAGCGCCGGCTCGCGAAGACCCTGCCCGATTCCGGGGGGCGCTGATCCCGACCCTCGCCCGCCGCCGGCGCGTCACTCCCCGCGGAGCGACTTCGACATCACCACCAGGTGCGCCGCGCGCCGGAGGCGCTCCGGGTGCGGAAACGGCGCCGTCGCCACCGGCCGGAACCCTAACGATTCGTAGAACGGCGGCAGCTCGGTGCGCAGGTCCACCACGTCGATGTCGAGTGCCACGCACCCGGCCGCCCGGCAGTGGGCCTCCGCCGCGAGGGCCAGCCAGCGCCCGAGTCCGCGGCGCTGGTGCGACGGATCGACCGAGAGCATGCCGAAGTAGCCGCGGTCGCCGCGGACCAAGACGAACACCGCCGCGGCGAGCTGTCCCGCCGTGGGAGCGTCGACGACGAGAAAGGCGGCGTCCGCGGGCGCCATCCGGTCCCGGATGGCCTGTGCGCTGGTGCGGTCGCCGGTGACGAAGAACTCCTCGAGGCGGTACGCCGCGTTGATCAGTCGCACCAGCGCCGGGACATCGTCGCTCGTCGCCAAACGATGGCGCCAGGGGATGGACGCCGGGCTCGTCGTCACTCCCCGCGTAACACCTTCACCGGGTCGATCCGGGTCGCACGCCAGGCCGGCACCAGGGCGGCGACGGTGGCCGCGCCGATCAGGATGGCCGACACCCCGACGAACGTCGCGGCGTCCGTCGCCGCGATGCCGAACAGCAGCGACGCCAGCCCGCGCGCGAGCCAGAGCGACAGCACGATCCCGAGGGCAACGCCGAACGCGGCCCGCGTGAGCGCACGCTGCAGCACCAGGCCCACGATGTTCACGCGGCCTGCCCCGAGCGCGCGACGGATCCCGATCTCCCCCCGGCGCCGTGCCACGTCGGCGGAAAAGACGCCGTAGATCCCGATGCCGGCGAGCAGCAGCGCCGTCAGCGAGAACGCGCCGAGCAGGAACGTGGTGAACCTGTCGCGCGCCAGCGAGCGGTCCACGAGATCCTGCAGCGGCGCCACCTCGGAAATCGGCACCGTGGGGTCGAGTGCCGCGCCGGCCGTGCGCAATGTGCGCATCAGGGACGCATCGTCGAGGGTCCCGCGAACGAGGATGTCGTTGACGAGGTCGGGATACCGCTGCGTCGCGAGCCAGGCGGCGCCGCGCGGCGGGGTGCGCGGATTCACGAGGTGCACGTCGCCCGCCACGCCGACGATCTCGGCGTCGATCCCGCCATTGAGCGCGATCTCGACGGACCGCCCGACCGGATTCGCCGGCAGCCCGAGGGCACGGACGAGAGCCTGGCTCACCACCACGCGTGGCCGTCCGGTGGGGCTCTCGCCGCTGGCGAAAGGACTTCCTGCCACCACCGGAATGCCCAGCGTGCCGAACAGCGCCGAGTCGGCGAACCTGATGTCGACGATCGGCGGCTCGATCCCGGAGGCGAGCGGGTGCAGCGGATCGGTGACATTGGTGCTCGGGGCGCAGCAACGGAACGGCCGCACGGTCATCATGCCAGCCGACCTCACGCCGGGCGTGCCCCGCAGGCGCGCGAGAAGCTGCTCGAAGAAGGCGCGCTGCGCGTCGGCCGTGGCGTACCGGTCCCCCGCAAGCGCCACGCGGCCGGCGACGACGTGCCGGGCGTCGAATCCGAGATGCACCGACCGGAGGTTGGTGAACGAACGCACCATCAGCCCGGCGAGCACGGTGAGCACCAGCGCCAGCGTGATCTCGGCGGTCACCAGTCCCCCACCCCCCACACGCGTCGTCGTGCGTGCGTGCGTCGCGCCGACGAGCGTGTCCGGCGTGGCGGCGTCCCCCGCCCCGCGGAACGCCGCCACCGTGCCGAAGGCGAGCGTGGCGACGACGGTCACGACCAGCGCCGCCGCGAGCACGGTGCCGTTCACGCCGATGGATGCCACCCGCGGCACTCCGGGCGGCATCCAGGCCACGAGCAGGCGCACCCCGCCGGCAGCCACCGCGAGTCCCACTGCGCACCCCGTCGCACCAAGCACGGCGCTCTGGGTGAGGAGCTGCCGCGCGAGCCGCGACGTGGTGGCACCGACGGCCCGTCGCACAGCCATTTCCTGCTCGCGCTGCCGCGTGAGGCCCAGGCTGAGCGTGGCCACATTGGTGACGGCCATCAGCAGCAGGAGGAGCACACCGCCGAGCAGCACCAGGAGCGGGGTCCGCACGTCGCCCGTGATCTCGCTCGCCAGCGAGTGAGCGACCACCGACCACCCGCGCTCGGACGGGATCTCGTTCGCCACCTGCGTGCCCAGCGCCGCGAGTTCGGCGTTGGCCGCATCGAGCGACACGCCGGGCCGCAGCCGCGCGACCACGTGCAGGACGTGTCCCCACGCGCGGTTCTGTTCGCTGGCGCCGAACGGGAGCCAGAAGTCCTGCTCGTCGATCCAGCCGTAGCGTGGCGGCTCGAACGTGGCAGGCATGACGCCCACGATCGTCGTCTCCCGGCCGTCGATCAGCAGCGTGTGCCCCACCACTCCACTGTCGCCGCCGAAGTGACGCTTCCACCAGGCGTCGCTGAGGATCACCACGGCCGCGCCGCCGTCCCTCGCTCTCCGCCTCGGTGAACTCGCGACCGAGCGCGGGGGCGACGCCAAGCAACCGGAAGTACCCCGGCGACGCCTGCACGCCGCTGGCCCGTTCGACGTCGGTGCCGGTGGTGACTGTCGACGGCGCCGGGATGAGTGCGGCGAGGCCCGAGAAGACGCGATTGCGCGCGCGCCATGCCTCGAAGCTCGCCACCGACGCGACGTTCGGGGCGCCGGTGGAGACGCGCCGCGCCCACACCGCCACCAGCTGTCCGGGGTCGCGATAGGGGAGCGGAGAGAGCAGCACCCCGTTCACCATGCTGAAGATCGCCGCCGCGGCACCGATGCCGAGCGCGAACGTCGCGATCGCCGCCAGCGAGAACGCGGCGTTGCGGCGCAGCACCCGCACTGCGAAACGGACGTCGGTCACGAAGTCCTCCGCCGCCCGGTTGCCGCGCGCCGCGCGACCCTCCTCCTGGTACCGCGTGAGGCCGCCGAACGCGACCAGGGCCGCGCGCTGCGCCTCGTCAGGCGGCAGCCCCTGGCGCGCGTACTCTTCGGCCTCGCGCTCGACGTGATAGCGCATCTCGGCGTCCATCTCGCGTTCCACGTCGCCGTCGCCGCAGGAGGAGGCGAAGGCGGTGCCGCAGCCGCGCGATCCAGGCCATGGACATCACGTCATGTCGCCTGGAGCACGTAGCCGATCGCCGTCGCGAACGATTGCCACGTCCGGATCTCCTGCGTGAGCTGCTTCCGCCCGGCGGGGAGGATCCGATACAACCGGATGGCGCGTCCCTCCGGCGACCGGCCCGCCTCCCCGACGATCCAGCCGCGTTCCTCGAGCCGATAGAGCGCCGGGTACAGTGAGCCCTGGTTCACCGTCAGCGCGTCGCGCGACATCTCGCGGATGCGCTTCGAGATCGCCCAGCCGTGGAGGGAGCCCAGGGTGAGCGTCTTGAGGATCAACAGGTCGAGCGTGCCCTGCAGGACGTCGGGCGTGGCGTCACTCATCTGGCGGCTCCCTCATACCATGACGTTCGACAATACTACCTGGAGTATTGTCGGATGTCAATGTATCGGGTCGGAGACGTGAACCACACGCCGGTCCCGCGGACTGGTACGCACGTTTCACGGCGCGCGCGACGCTGCGTCGCCGCGCTTCGGGCGCTCTCCGTGGGCTCCTGCCGTGGGCTCCTGCCGTGGGCTCCTCGCCGTGGACGCTACTCGGCGCGCAGCACGCCCGCCGGGTCGACACGCGTCGCGCGCCACGCCGGGACGTACGCCGCAACGAGCGCGACCGCCAGCAGCACGCCGAACGCACCGAGCATCGCGACGGGATCGTCAGGGCTCACCTCGTACAGCAGCGCGCGGAGATAGCGCGACATCGCGAGCGCGCCAATGACGCCCACGGCGCCGCCGGCGATCGCGATACCGCCCGCCTGTCGCAGCACCACCGAGCGCAGCTGCGTGGGTGACGCCCCCAGCGCGGAACGGATCCCGAATTCCCGCGTGCGCTCACGCACCGCCGTGGCCATCACGCCGTAGACGCCGATCGCCGCCAGCAGCAGTGCGGCGATGCCGAAGCCCGCCAGCAGCAATGTCGAGAGTCGGGCCATCGTGCGCTGCCCCGAGAGCAGCTCGTCCATCGATACCGAGCGCGCGATGACCGCCTCGGGGTCGGCCTCACGCACGATGCGCCGGAACGCCGGCAACTCCACCGCGAGCGCGTCGGTCGTGCGCACGGCCACGATGCCCTGGAAGAAGAGCTGGCGCCACGGCACGAAGATCGTCGGCGTCGACTGGCGCAGGTCGCGATACCTGATGTCGCCGGCCTCGCCGACCACGGTGACCCAGGGATCCTTGCTGTCGTCGCCCACCAGTCGCAGCTGCTTTCCGACCGGATTCTCGCCCGGCCAGAACCGCTTGGCGAGGGCCTCACTCACGACGACGACGCGCGCCGCGCCGGCGACATCGGTCTCGAGGAAGCCGCGCCCGCGCAGGAGCGGGATGTCGAACGTCCTGAAGTAGTCGCGACCGCCCACCTCGAACGGCACCAGGGGATCCGCGTTCGACTCGGCGTCGGTCTGGCCGGCCGCCGCCCACCGCCCGACGAAGACCTGAGGCCCGTAAAATGGACCGGTGGCGACGGGCGAGATGGAGACGACCCCGGGCAGAGCCCGGAGTGCCGGGGCCACCCTGTCGTACAGGGCGCCGAGCTGCTCCATGGAGCTATCCGGCTTCACCGGCTTGGCCAGGGTGATGATCGACAGGTGGTCCGCGCGATAGCCGAGCGGAACGCGCAGCAGGTGATCCATGCTGCGAACCAGGAGCGCTGCCCCCGATGTCATGATCAGGGCGAGCGCCATCTGCGAGGCGACGAGTCCCTGGCGCAGCCGCCGCCGCGCCGTCGTCGCGCGCCCCGAGCGCGCATCCATCCGGAGCGGCGTCGCGAGCCCGCCGCGCGCCGCCACCATCGCGGGAACGACGCCCGCCAGGACCAGCGCCACCACCGTCACCATGACGGCGAGTCCCAGCGGCGCGGCTGCCAGGCGCACAACGTCGAGACGCGGCAGCGTTGCCGGGGCCATCCGCGACAGGAGCCCGAGCAGGACCTCGGCGCAGGCGAGGCCGAGTGCCCCGCCGGCGAGGGCAATCGCGACACTCTCCCACACGAGGGGCCGCACGATGTCGGCGGCGCCCGCGCCGAGGGAGCGGCGCACCGCGAACTCCGCCTCACGAGAGGTGGCACGCAGCAGCACCAGGTTGCCCACGTTCACGCACGCGATCAGGAGCAGCAGCCCGACGGCGGCCGCGAGCACGAGGAGCGGCGGCTGGACGCCACCGAGCACCGCGCTCGTGAAGCTCCGGACGTCCGCCCGCACGATGTGCGCGCCCTGCGCCCGCTGCACCACGCGCACGCTGTCGAGCCGCTGCATGATGGCGAAAAACTCGTCGCGCGCGGCGCCGGGGGTGACGCCGGGTGCGAGCCGCGCGATGACGTCGATGCTCTGGTACGCCACCGGGCTCCAGTACTGTGTTCCCGGCGGGTACGCGAGTCCCGGGGGCGCCACGCCGAGGATCGTCGACTCCTCGTGGGAGTACGGCGTGGTGACGTGCCGGCCGACGACGCCGGAGTCGCCGCCGAACTGCCGCTGCCAGGTGTCGTAGCTCAGCACGATCGGGCTCGACATCGCGCCGGTCTGCACCTCGTCCGCGGATTCGAAGAGACGGCCGAGCACCGGACGGACCCCGAGCAACTCGAAGAAATTTCCCGTGACCCAGGCGCCGTTGAGCGTGAGGACGCGCTCGCCGTACAGCAGGGTCATCTCGAATGCACCCTGATGCGCGACGCCGGCGGCGCCGCGCAGGGTGCGGCTGGCCGCGGCGAGCTCGCTGATCTCGTCGCGCCGAAGGCCCACGTCCACCCCGCCCGGGTCGAGCGTCCGCAGGAGCACCACGTCGCCCGGTGCCTGCACCGGAAGCGGCCGCAGCAGCACGGCGTTGAAGACCGCAAACATCGTGGTCGCCATGCCGATGCCCAGTCCGAGCACGACGACGCACGTGACCGTGAACGATCGCGTTCGCCAGAGCGAACGGAGCGCCTGGCGCCATTCGCGCAGGGGGCGCTCCATCATGGATTGGGGTGGGTGGCGCTCGGCGCGCTGGCTGGACATGAAAGTCGGGAATCTGGTTTGACGTGACACCGGCCTGGGTGCAGCATATCTGCACCCAGGCCGGCTCGCGTCAAGTCACCAGGGATCGGCCGACAGTCGCGACCGGCACCCTGAAGCCGCTACGGCACGATCATCATCTTCCGCTTTCCCTCGACGTCGTAGACCTCGAGGGGACCGAATTTCCGCAGGATCGCCTCCACCTGCTCGCCATCGCCCACGGCGATGATGCGCACGCGGCCGGGAGCGAGGTACTTGCGCGCCGCCGCCTGCACTTGCGCCGCGGTCACGCCCATGATCCGTCGCGGATACGTATCCCAGTAGTCGTCAGGCAGGTGGTACAGCCAGCGGGTGACATAGTAGTTGAGCACCCGCTGCGGCGACTCCAGCGAGAGCGCGAACGACGCCACCAGCGAGCGCTTCTGGTCCTGCAGCTCCTTCGCCGGCACCGTCTCATCGCGTATCGCGGTGACCTCCGCCATGAGGTCGGTCAGCGCGGGCTCGGTGACGTTGGTGCGCACGTCGGTGGACGCCATCCACGTGCCGCGGAAGCGGCCGGCCGAGAGGTTGCTGTAGGCACCGTACGTATAGCCCTTCTCTTCACGCAGGTGCACGAAGAGCCGTCCCGTCGGCCCGCCGCCCACCACCTGGTTCATGACCTCGAGCACGTCATAGTCGGGGTCGGTCCGGGAGATCGCCGGCGCGGCCACGATGAAGTTCGTCTGCACCGACTTCGGCCGGTCCACGAGGTAGACCTTGCCGTCGCGCTCGCCCGGCGGGTCCGTCGCCGCGGCAATTGTGGTCCCGGTCTTCTGCCACGAGCCGAGCCGGCTGTTCACGAGCTGCCGCGCAGCATCGTACGTGATGTCTCCCGCGATCGCGATCGCGGCATGGTCGGGCGCGAAGTGCTCCCGGTGGAACTGCGCGAGGTCGGCCGTCGTCACCTTCCCCAGGACATCGGCGGTCATGAAGAGGCGCCCGGCGGGGTGATCGCCGTACATGACCTTCGAGTACAGCTCCTGCACCAGGAAGCCGGGGATCGAGCGCAGCTGCGTGATCTGCGCCATCTGGCGCTGCTTGTACTTGGCCAGCTCCTGCTCCGGGAACGACGGATGCAACAGCACGTCCGCCAGCAGGTCGAACAGGCTGTCGACGTTCTCGGTGAGGCTCCCGCCGGACACTGTCGCGTCGAGCGAGGACATCCCGGTGCTGACGGAGAGCGACGCCGCCATCGACTCCAGGCGCTCGGAGATCTGCGCGGAGGTCCGGGTGGCGGTCCCCTCCCGCATCATCGCCGCGGTGATCGACGCCAGACCGGGCGAGGCCGTGGGATCGTAGTAGCCCCCGGCGCCCGGGATGATCAGCGTGAAGTTCACCTGCGGCGTACGATGGTCCTCGAGCACCATCAGGTGCAGCCCGTCGGCGAGGTCACCTTCCTTCGGCTTCGGCAGCTTGACTTCGAGCACCTTTTCCGAGACTGGCGCCCGGCCCATGAGGACGACGCCCTTGCTCGGCGGCGCCTGGGCACCGCGCGCGGGGACCTGGGCCAGCGCCCCACTCGACGCGAGCAGCAGGCCAAGTGCCGCTGCGCCCGCACTTCTCGAGATGCGCGTCATCGGTCACCTCCCTGGCTGCCGGCCGGCTTCGGGTTCGTCGTCACCACCGAACGGTTCTCCGGCGTGAGGTATTTGCGGGCCACGCGCTGCACATCCGCAGCGGTGACCGCGGCCACGCGCGCGGCCCGCGTATTGATGCGCCCGGGGTCGTTATAGAACAGCGCGTACTGCGAGAGCAGCACCGCGCGGTTGAGCGAGCTTTGCATGCCCGACACCACCGAGCGACGCACCGACGCGTGCGCCTTGTCGATCTCCCACCCCTCAGGGGGCGCCTTCACCAGCTTGCCGATTTCCGCGTAGACGGCCTGCTCGGCGTCGGCGGCGGACTTCCCGGGCGCGACGGAGACCGAGATCTGGAAGAGTCCCGGCCCGCGGCTTTCGCCCTTGTAGGCGCTGACGCTGCTGGCGAGTTGCTGTTGGCGCACCACCTGCTCGTACAGACGCGAGCTGCGCCCGCTGCCGAGGACGTTGGCCAGCACCGTGAGCGCATCGTCGTCGGCCGAGCTGCTCGGCGGCACCACATATGAGATGTCGACCTCGGGGAGCCGGGCGAGCGCGTCCTCGAGGACGAGACGCCGCTCGCCCGACGGTGGCGGCTCGGTCATGTCGACGTCAGGCGGCGGCTCCTGCGACGGGATGCTCTCGAAGTACTTCTTCACCTTCGCCAGGCAGTCGGCCGTCTTCACGTCTCCCACGATGGCCAGCACCGCGTTGTTCGGCGCGTAGTACGTGCGGAAGAACGCCTTCACGTCCTCGACCGACGCGGCGTTGAGGTCGGTCATCGACCCGATGACCGAGTGCTGGTAGGCGAAGTTGTCGTAGGCGAGCGAGTCGATCGCCTCGTACGTGTGGCCATAGGCCTGGTTGTCCACGCCGAGCCGCCGCTCTTCCTGCACCGCGTTGCGCTGGTTGTCGAGGTTCTCCTTCGTGATGGCCAGGGAGCGCATGCGGTCGGCCTCGAGGAAGAGGCCGAGGTCCAGCTGGTTCGTCGGCAGCGTCTCGTAGTACAGCGTGCGGTCCTTGTTCGTGGTGCCATTCATGTTGCCGCCGTTGTTGAAGATGAGCATGAAGTGCTCACCCGGCCCGACGTTTTCCGAGCCCTTGAACATCATGTGCTCGAAGAGGTGGGCGAACCCGGTGCGGCCCTTGCGTTCGTTGCGCGATCCCACGTTGTAGCTGATGGCGATCGAATAGACCGGCGCGAGGTGGTCCTCGGAGATGATCACGCGCAGCCCGTTCTTCAGTCGCGTGTCGCTGTACGTGAGGTCCGCGGGAGCGCGTCCCCAGGTGGCGGCGAGCCCCGCGAAGACCAGCGCGGCGGTCGCGCCCGCGACGCCCAGCCGTCGTCTCGAGATGATTGTCATCCAGGCCTCCGGAACGGAGTTGGCCCCGCCGCATTCCGGTCGCGAACGAGGGAGTGGGTCAATCTTCGGGCGAACCGGCGCACGACACAAGGCGGCGCACGGACGGTACGGACGGTTCATCCCAGCCCGTGCGCGGTGGCGCGACGACGCCGGCCGCGCGCGCCGGCGTGCCGATCAGCACGAGATCCGGAACTGCACGACCTCCGGCACGAAGCCCACCCGCAGGAACGCCTGCTGCGCCCCTGTGTTCTCGACCCACGCGCGCAGGGTCACCTCGGTGATGCCGGCGGCGCGCGCCTCGATGACCACGTGCCTGACGAGCGCCCGGCCGACCCCCTGCCGTTGCGCGTCGGGGCGGACGCCGATCTGGTCGATGGCGAGTCCGCGCGCCGCGTGGTTGAATGGCGTCTCCGGCCGGTCGCTGCGGGTCACGGACGCGTAGCCGACCGCGCTGTCGTCCGCCTCGGCGATCCAGACGCGGATGGCGGCATCGGCAACCCTCCGGCGGAACCAGTCGACCGCGGCCCGCGGATCGACAGGCTTGAAGTACGTCGGCTTGAGTGCGTGGCGCAGCACCTGGATGCTGCTGCTGAGCATGGCGAGGGTCTCAGCATCGTCGTCGCGCGCCGCCCGAATCACCAGATTCATGCTGTCGTTCCCGGTGGCCAGCGTGTCGTTCCGGTGGAACCGCCGTCGAACTGACCGGCAAGGGCGGGGAAACTGGGCCCTGCAGGCCGGGCCCGCCAACTCGCCATGGGCACGATGCGTACGCGATGTAACCGCGTCGCTTCATCCCATTTCGGCGATGTCGCGCGCAGTCGCGCCCGATGCGCTCCTGCTGTCGGGCGTTCCTCATTGGCTCGCCACTTCGAATCGAATCGGTCGGACGCGTTGTACAAGCACGCTGTCTGTGAAAGTCGAGTGGCCGTCTGCCGAGAACACCCGGATCGGTATCGAGAAATCGTCCGGCTGATCGTTGAGGGCGACTTGGAGGGCCAACGAGCCCCTGGCACACGCCGGAAGCCGGCTCACATAGACATCCCGAGTCCGATACGTCGTGCCGGAGGCGCCGCGGAGCACAAGCTCTCGGTCGAGATGGAGGTGCCAGCGCATGCACTGGGACGGATAGAACGCGAGGCTGCCCCACGGGCTGTTGGCGACGGCTTCGGGGACCTGGTCGATGCGGGCGTCGGTCGTCGTCGCAACGAACGCCGTCGCGACCTCGGGAGAGGTGGGGAGCCCCGACTGCGCGAGCGGCGACACGCCATAGTTGGCGACCTGATTGCCGTTGAACCATGGCGGCACGAAGCGACCCTGGTCCACGACCATGCTCGAGCGTGCGTCGCCCACGTCGACGACGACCTGCGCGCCGTATCGTGGATCGCAGAGCGGGACGGCGTACCGAGGGCCGAGGTACCGGGCCAGGTTGGTGTCGACTGCTGCGGGCAGTGGCGCGGTCACGGGAAGCACGTAGTACGGCGCGCCACACGGATGAAGATCGTCGAGGCGGACGACGCCCGAGTGGTCGTCGAACAATGGGCCGGACGTAATTGCGTCGCCGGCGAGATCGCGCCACAACTGCGCCTCTGCCAACGCGAGCGTGTCGGCACGGGCCGGCGACGTGAAGCGATAGGCGGGCACCGGCAGGATCCACCGCCCCGCGGCGGTGAGTGCCAGGGAGGCTGCTCCGGTGACCCACGCCGGTTGGACGGTGGTCAACGCCTCGACCGCGGGCGCTGTCGGTTCCGCGCAGGCCAGCGCGATCGCGACAAGCGCTGCGGAGCGGAGAGGATGCGCGCAACGCAACCTCCCTGCACGCAAAGGTCCATCCACGCTACAGAGTTCGTCAGTGCGATTGCCGCGGTGCACCACGATTCTGGTCATGAAAGGTCTCCGGTTCACCGTCGTCCCGGCGCTCTGGAGAGTACCATGGCCCATTGCCGGCAGCAAACACGCCACGTGCACCGACGATACACCACGTCACCTCCCGGGGTCGGGTGAATGCCCGTTCTGCTCCATCACCCTCGTGTCGTCGGATGCACGACAGGAACGACGGCCAATCTCCGTTGCGCGCTGTCCGGGGAAGCCCCGATGATTCGGCGTGCGACATGAATCCGGAACACCGAAGGCACGGGCGCTCTCTCGCATCGTGCGCCTTGCGAGCGCTGTCGTTGCCGTTGCGCTATGCGCCGCGCCGGCCGGGGCACAGTACCGGGTTCGCCTGCTGCAGCCGCCAGCGCCTGAGCTGGCCCGTCCCGGGGGTGCTCCCGCAGGCGACGGACCACAGGAGCCCGGTCGCGGCCGGACTGTTCAGCTTCGTCCTCCCATTCGGCACCGGGAGTTTCTACGCCGGCCACCGGCGGCACGGGGTAACGCACCTCGCCGTCGGCTTCGTGAGCTTCACGACGATGTTCCTGGGCGCCGTCGAGTGCATCTTCACGAACATCGAGGGCGACGGAAACCGCGGCATCTGCCGGGTCACCGACCTGGCCGCGACGACGTTTGCCGTCAACTGGGGGTGGGGCGTCGTGAGCGCCGTCAATGACGCCCGCGCCTACAACCGGCGCGCGACGGCGCCGCCGGGCAGGCCGCTGCCCCGCTGACGGCGCCGCGCCTCGTCAGGCAGCGGCGGCGCTACCGCGCCTTCACGATCTCCAGCCGGGTGTCTGCGTCGCGCGACACCTTCCCCTTGTCGAGCTTCACGCCGGGAAGGGCCGCGCGCAGCGTCTTCATGCGCATGTCGGCCACGTAGTTCGCGGCCTGGTCGTCGCTGTAGCGCTTGTCGAGGAAGAAGTCCACCGTGAAACTCCCACCCGCGGCCGCCAGCGCCGGTGCCAGCGCCTCCATCGCGGCATGGAACGACGCCGCCCCGGCGGCGGAGACGTCGCCCTTTCCCGCCACCCAATCGATGTCGCGCACCACGGTGCGACCGGCGGCGAGGTCGGCGGCAACGTCATCGGACAGGTGTGCCGTCGTTCCCGGGGCCTCAGTCATGCCTGACGCGGCGGCGTTCCGCTGCTCCATCGCGTCGACCTGCTGCTGCATCCCGGAAATCATCGTGCCCACCTCGGCGTTGGACTCCCGGCGGTTGCACTCGTCCTGCTGCTGGCGCGGGATTGCGCGGACCTTCTTCCCCAGCTCCGCCTGCCGCGCCCGCTCTGCCTTGGTCGGCTGCCGGTTCTCACCGTTGGTCGGGTTCGACCACTCGCGATACTCTTCGACAGTCAGCCCCACACATGCCGCCCGCGCCTTCAACTGGTCGGGCGTGATCGACGGCATGACCTGGGCGCCGAGCGGCGCCGCCGCCAGCAGGATGACTGGAAGCCAGAAACACGGGCGCCAACGCATCGCTCCACTCCGCATGTGAAGTGTCGACCTAGAAGAGCACACCGAACGTCACCGGAATCGAGGTGATCGTACTGGCGTCGACCTTTCCCTTGTTCGTGTAGATGTTCTGGACGAGCCCCTCGGCGAACGCCGACAGGCGCCCGATCCTCAGGGTGATGCCGGCGCCGCCGTCGATGCCCCAGTTCATGTTGGAGACGGACTCGGTCCCGCTGGCCAGCGTCTGCTCGTCCTTCACACTGAATGCGCCAAGGCCGGCGGTGACGTACGTGCCAAGCGGCCCCAAGCTCAGCAGGTTCAGTGTGATCCCGCCGACGCCGCTCAACATGGTGCTCTGGCCGCTGGTCACCCCGCCACCGAGGAGTGCTTCCTTGTAGTCGAACTTCTGGTAGCCGAGGTTGAATCGCAGCGGTATGCCGACGTTCAGGAGCAGGTAGCCCTTGCCGTTGATGCCGTTCTTGAGGGCGTCTGCCGCGTGGTTCGTGGGGACGGTGACCCCGCCGCCGAAGCCGATCTGCACCAGGTGGGCACCCGCTCCACCGGGACCTCCCTGCGCCGATACCGGGGTGACGACAACGGTGACAGCGATCACCGCCACCGCGGCGAACTGCTTGGCACTGATCGACATGCACTCCTCCCTTTTGGGTCGCCGGTGCGCGCGTCCAAGGGTCGTCTCGCTTGCCGGCCGTTATGCGCGCCTCTACTTTCGGCACAGGAATCACCGCGGTATCACAGGGGCATCATCAGGTCGGGGCGCCTCGCGATGTTTCGCCTGAAGACATTCGGCGGGGCCCTTCTCGAAGGGCCCGAAGGGGCGCTGACTGGGGCCGCCAGCCAACGGCGGCGGATTGCCGTGCTCGCCATCCTCGCGGCGAGCCGCCCCGGAATCAGCCGCGACCGACTGCTCGGATTGTTGTGGCCGGAAAGCCCGGAGGAGCGGGCACGCCACGCGCTCTCGCAGATTCTCTACTCCCTTCGACGCGAGCTCGGCGAGGAGGTCATCGGCGGCGGCCCGACGCTCCTCCGGCTCGACCGGGACCGGGTCGCGAGCGACGTCGACGAACTGGACGGCGCGCTCGAGCGCGCCGAGCTCGAGCGCGCGGTGGAGTTGTACCGCGGCCCGTTTCTCGACGGCTTCTACCTGAACGGCTGTCCGGAATTCGAGCGATGGGTCGAGGAGGAGCGCGCGCGCCTGGCCCATCGCGTCGCCGAGGCGCATGAGCGCCTCGCGCTGCGCGCGCGTGAGGCGAACGACCACGTTGCCGAGGCCGGTTGGTGGGCGCGCCTCGCGGCACTCGCACCGCTCGACTCGCGGGTCGCGTTGTCCCTCATCAGGGCGATGGTCGCCGGCGGAAACCGTACCGGTGCGCTGCAGCACGCACGGATGCACGAGGCGCGCGTGCGCGAGGAGCTGGGAGTCGCTCCGGATCCGGCGATCACTTCGCTTGTCGAGGAGCTCAACGCGATGGGCGCCGCCGCGGCTCGGCAACAACCCGTCGGCCAATCCCCGTCGCCCCGCGCCCGTGACGAGAGGACGGGAGCCAGGGCCGGCAGCACATCGGCGGAATTGCGTGATGACAGCGCGCAGCCTGGAGCGGACGCGTCGTCGCAGCCTCCGTCTCGCAAGGCGACAGCGAGCGTCGAGCCCGCGGCGGTGACCGTCGAGCGGCCCGAAGCCGGGAGCCTCGAGCCTCCTGCGCCGGCGTCGCCGGCAGCCTCACCGACCGTGACACCGGCGGCGTCCGGGCCAAATTCCGGCCGACGCCGCACACGGCGCACCGCGATCACGTTGGGCGTCGTCGCGGTTGCCGGAATCGCCGTGATCGCCGCCATTCGACTGTTGTCACCCCCATCGGCGGGGGCTCGCGACTGGGCGCTGATCGCCGACGTCGAGAACGCGACAGGCGACCCGGTCTTTGACCGAACAGTTCCGGTGGCGATCGCCGCGTCGCTGGCCGAGTCGCATACCATTTACGTGCTGCCGCCGACGCGCATCCAGACCGCGCTCGCCCGGATGCGGCGCGGTGCCACCGACACGCTCCTTCCCGAACCGCTCGCCCGCGAGCTCGCGCAGCGCGAGGGCGTGTCGGTCGTGATCGTGCCGTCGGTGGAGCGCGCCGACAGCAGCTACGAGATCGGGGCCCGGCTGCTGGACCCCGCCACCGGCGGCATCCTGGGCGCGGTGACAGTGCGCGCGGAACGCCGCGCCGACGTCATCGACGCGCTCGACAAGCTCGGCCGCGGCCTGCGGCGTCGGCTCGGCGAGTCGGCGCTCTATGTCGCCAGCCATTCCACGCCGCTGCCGCAGGTCACGACGCCGTCGCTGGAAGCGCTGGAGAAGTTCGCCGACGGCTCGCGCGCCTTCCAGGAGAGTCGCCTTGGCGAGGCCGAGCTTCTATGGAAGGAGGCGGTGGCGATCGACAGCAACTTTGCCTCCGCGCTCGCCGCCCTCGGCGTGTACAACTTCTGGATCAACCGCCAGGTCATCGGCGACGCCTACTTCACGCGCGCCCTCGCCCACCTCGGATCGCTTCCCGAGCGCGAGCAGGTCCTGGTGCGCGCCCGGGCGCAGGGCTGGCGGGGCAACCGCGACTCCTCGACGGCGCTGCTGACCGGGTACCTCGACACGTACCCCGACGACATCGACGCCCTGGGCATGCTGGCATACGACTACGTGCGCATGCGGCGGAGCGCCGAGGCCGCCGCCACGCTGACCCGCCTCGCCGCGCTCGACTCGACCGACCACGTCACGTTCATCAACCTGGCAACGGCCGAGAAACAGCTCGGGCAGTATCAGCAGGCCATCGCGCACTATCATCGCGCGTTCGCACTCATGCCGTCGCTGGAAACCGCGAACAACAACCTCAACCTCGAGTTCGGCGGCACCTTCGTCGCCGTCGGCCAGCTCGACTCGGCGGCGACGGTCTTTGCCGAGCTGCTGCACGGCGACGCGCTGACGCGCGCTCGCGGCCTTCGCTCGCTCGCGTTCCTGGCGATGTACCGCGGCCGCTACGCGCAGGCGTGCGTCGACCTCGCCGAGGCACTCGACCTGCTCGAGCCGCTCGGCGCGCAAGTCAGCGTGCTGCGCAACCGCCTGCTGCTCGCCTCGGCGTACCACCGGCGCGGGATCGACCGCGCCGCGCGTGCCCAACTCGACTCGTCGTTCGCCCTCACGACACACTTCGACGCCGAGCCGACGCTCCTGTACTGGGTGGGCAAGGCCCTTGCGCGCGCCGGCCAGGTGGGGCGTGCTGCGCAACTGCTCGACGCCATGCGACCGCGTATGCATGACGGCAGTGCGACCGACAGGGCATCGTTCGAGGGGCTGACCGGGGAGCTGCTCATGGCGCGGCACCAGGCCGGGGAGGCCGTGCCGCATCTCGAGGCTGCAGCGCACGCCGATTCGACGAACCTCACGATGGAATCGCTGGCGTACGCGCTGGCGACGTCGGGGCAGCTCGACCGCGCCGCCGACGCCTATCGCCGGATCGCGGCCACCACCGACTTCGGCTGGGAGGGGCAGGAGTACTGGCACGCCGCGCAATACGACCTGGGGCGCATCGAGGAACTGCGTGGCGACCCCAAGGCCGCCGCCGACGCGTACGGACAGTTCCTCGATCTCTGGCGCGAGGGCGACCCCGAACTGCCCACGCTCGTCGATGCGCGCGCGCGGCTGACGCAACTGCGATTCGGCGAGCGCGGCCGGCCGGTGCCGTAGGCGGGCGAAGCGCGCGCCGCCCGCCGAGGTCGGCGCTCGGTGTCGCGCCCGAGCAGGTAGGCGGCGGTGGCGAACCGCTCGACATCCTCGGGTTCGAGCGTCGCATCCCGATCGGCGTCCGAGAGCCGAGCGAAGGCCTCCACCCAGTTGTGCCGGGCGAACGCCTCGCGCCTCCGGCGCGGTTCCCGGGTTCGGCGTCGCGGACGTCGCTGTATCGGCCTGCATGCGTGTGAATATGCGGACGAACGCCGCCCGATGTGACCGGCGCCACGATGGCGAGGTCCCTTCATTAGATGGACGGCAACCAGTGCGGAACACCGCCGTTCATCGCGCTTGCACGGACGCACCTGTTGGCCGTATAATGCGTGCCCGGCAAGACGACTCCACACGGACCCAATCATCCTGATGCGATACCGGCTCTCCACCCCGCTTCTGCGCGATCACGCGCCGATCGACGTCACGTCGATGGGCGACGTGCGCCCCGGAGCGGGCATTTTCGTCTCCGACGCCACCAGCGGAGGTCGAGCACCCTAGGTCCACAGGATTCGATGTCGTGATCCGGCCTTTCGGGTGCAGCAGGACCCGGAAGGCCCTTTTTGTTGCCGCAATTTCAATCGGATCACTGACATGAATCAGCTCCACATAGACCAGGAAGTCATCGGACGCTACGTCGGCCAGCCCTCCCGCCTGCCGGCCGAGCTGCGCTCTCGCGTCGAGCGCGAGTGGGGGGGCGACCCGGTGCAGCTCTACGCACTGGCGGACCTCGACCGGGCGTTCCGGCTCACCGAGTGCTGGCTGCTGCTCGGGCCGCGGCACGTCGCGCTGGCGCGCGGCGTCGACCTGCCTGACGAGGGCACGCCATCGCATGGCGCACCGACGGTGCTTCGCGGCCCCGGCGGCGAGCCGCTCGCGCCGGCCACCCGCTGGGACATCTTCTCCATCGAGCGCCGGCGCATCACCGCGGTGCAGGAGTCGCCGGGGCTGAGCGCCAACACGCTCCTGCTCCTGGCAGCACCTGACGATCCGCCGCTGGCAGTCGTCCGGTACACCCACCGGCAGCGCGGGGCGATGGAGAACATCCGCTTCGTGCTGGAGGAGGCGCTGTCGGGTCGCGCGGTGCCGCCTGACGACGCCGATCGCATCTACGCCGAGGCGGTGGCGCGGCCGGTGAGGGACGCGCAGGCGCTGATGGCGAAGCGGAGGGGGGCCGTCCTCCTGCGGCTGCTGGGACGCATGCGTCCGTACCGGAGGCAGCTCGCGTTCGGGCTGTCGGCGGCGGCGGCGATCACGCTGGCGAGCCTCGTGCCGCCGTATCTCGCGGGGTACATCCTCGACCACGTGGTGCGGCCGGCGCAGGCGGGAACGCTGCCGCACGACCGGGCGGTGACAATGGCGTGGATCGCGGTGTCGGCCATGGCGGCGATGTACGTGCTGCGCCAGGCGGCGGCGCTCGTCAGGCTGCGGCTCCTGTCGGTGATTGGTGAATGGGTGGCGCGCGACCTCCGCTCGGAGCTGTACGAGCACATCCAGCGGCTGAGCCTTGCCTTCTTCTCGCGCAAGAAGACGGGGAGCCTGATCACGCGGGTGACGTCGGACACCGACAGGCTCTGGGACTTCCTGGCGTTCGGCGTGGTGGATGTGTCGCTGTCGCTGATCATGCTGATGGGGCTCTCGGCGGTGCTGCTGGTGCTCGACTGGCGACTCGGGCTGGTCATGACGCTGCCGGTGCCGTTGTTCTGCTGGCTGATCTACGCCCATGGCGAGCGGCTCAACCGTCTCTTCATCAGGGCGTGGCGGAAATGGTCGCGGGTCACCGACGTGCTGTCGGACACGATCCCCGGCATCAAGGTGGTGAAGGCATTCAACCAGGAGACACGGGAGGTGGGGCGCTTCGGTGAACGCAACGAGGACGTGACCCAGGAGTTCAACCGCATCCACGCGATGTGGACGACCTTCTGGCCCCTGCTGATGACCGGCGTGCAGGTGACGCTGGTGCTCGTCTGGGTGTTCGCGCTGCCCCGGTTGCTGGGCGGCGGGCATCCGCTGTCAGCGGGCGTGTTCGTGTCGTTCCTGCTGTACACCACGATGTTCGTGGCACCCATCGAGGTGATCGGGCAGATCGCGCGCACGATGAACCGGGCCACCAGCTCGGCGCATCGGGTGTTCGAGGTGCTCGACAGCGAGCCCGAGGTGCGCGACGTGGCGGCGCCGGTGAAGCTCGAGCCGGTGCGGGGGCGGGTGACCTTCGAGAATGTGACCTTCGCCTACGACGGCGTGCGGCAGGTGCTGCGCGGCGTGTCGTTCGACGTGCAGCCGGGTGAATTGATCGGGCTCGTGGGGCCGTCAGGCGGCGGGAAGTCGACCGTGGTGAACATGATCGCGCGCTTCTACGACGTGACCGGCGGATCGGTGCGCATCGACGGCGTGGACGTGCGCGAGCTTGATGGAGGGCACTTCCGCCGGCAGCTCGGCATGGTGCTCCAGGATCCGTACCTGTTCCACGGGACGGTGGTGGAGAACATCAGGTATGGAATGCCGGAGGCGACGCTCGACGCCGTGATCGCGGCGGCACGGGCGGCCAACGCGCACGAGTTCATCTGCCGGCTCGGGCAGGGTTACGACACGGTGGTGGGGGAGCGGGGGCACACGCTGTCGGGTGGGGAGCGCCAGCGGATCTCGATTGCACGGGCGATCCTGCACGACCCGCGCATCCTGATCCTCGACGAGGCCACCAGCAGCGTGGACACCGAGACCGAGCGGGAGATCCAGCAGGCGCTGGACCGGCTGGTGTCGGGGCGGACGGTGTTCGCGATTGCGCACCGGCTGTCGACGCTGCGCCGGGCGTCGCGGTTGTTCGTGATGGACAAGGGGCGGCTGGCGGAGGCAGGGACGCATCGTGAGCTGCTCGACAGGCACGACGGGATCTACCGGCGGTTGTACGAGATGCAATTGCAGTTGCAGTAGCGTATCGGTGGTGGCGACGACGCAGAAAGAGAGAGTCGGACGCGTCGTCGTCCACCACCACGCAGGACCAGCCGGTCGATGCGGCGGCGATCGGCAGTGCGGTGCCGCAGCGGGCCGCGCCGGCCGCGCGAGCCGAACCGCGGTGCGGCGCCCCGACGCGGCCGCGGTGTGCAAAGAGAATGTCTTCAGCAAGGAGGCTATGATGGTGATGCTTGCCAAGGAGAGGCGTGCGCCCCTTGGGACGGAGGGTGTGGAGGTTGCACTCTCCGTCCGGCGCGCGCCCGATGGGCGACTCTGGGCGACGACACCAGCGGGGACCGCGGCGGTAACGCTGCGCCAGTGCTTCCCGTGGTCGGAGCCCGACCGCCAATTGTCACTGCGCGACGCCGAGGACAATGAAGTGGCGTTCGTGGCCGATCCAGCGGCATTGGATGAGGAGTCTCGTCAGGCGCTGTCGGCGGCGCTGGGCGAGGCCGGCTTCGTGCTCGAGGTGACGCGGGTGGTGGAGGTCGAGGAGGAGGTGGAGATCCGGCAGTGGACCGTGGAGACCAGGCACGGGAGGCGGACGTTCCAGACGCATCTCGACGACTGGCCGCGCGAGCTGCCGGGTGGCGGGCTGTTGATCAGGGACGTGGCGGGGGATCTGTACCGGTTTCCCGTGGCACAGTCGCTCGACAAAAGCTCACGAGAGCTGTTGTGGGCGTTTGTGGATTGACGTTCACCGGTCTCTCCAGAAGCGACGCCGTCGCCGCGAGAGCCAGAACTCCTCACGGCTTGTACCGGATGCGGTACACGTCCAGATGTGGAACGCGGTCGGCATCTTCCGAGTAGACGGCTGCTCGATCGTCATCGAGCAGCCGCACCGGGAATCCGGGCACGCAGGTTCGCCCGACCACCTGGCGTCGCGCTACGGCGACGGTGTCGATGAATGAGAGAGGAAGCGCGATTAGAATCCTCAACCACGCACCAGCAGGTGGCCGCGCTCGCGCCGCATCGATGCCACTGTCGGGGGGTCCTGAAAACCATCGACGTCAGCTGCTGCCCTCGCCAACCCGATGCGGCTGCGAGCGCGGCGCACGGACCCGCTTTGCCTGAGCCGGGCATTCTGCCCCGGCGCTTGCGCATCCTCAGCATCGCGCCACATTCCGACCGACCCGTCGTAGCGAACACGCGAGTGTGCGAGAGCGAGGTGAATGCCCCGCATGCACTTGTCGAAGCTCGTGGTAACCGGTTCGGGCATCGCCGTCCTCGTCCGCCTTCGCGCCCCGCGCCTCGGCCCAGGTTGAACCCGGCAGCGTCTCCGGCATGGACTGTGGCTCCTGTTGGACGGCCGCGAACTGTTCGCGTCGTTCCGTGACTTCCCTTGGTTCGCCGAAGCGACGATTCGCGAGCTGACACCCGTGGAGCGCCCGAGCGCTCACCACCTCTACTGGCCCGCACTGGACATTGATGTCGCCGTCGAGTCGATCGAGCATCCGGAGAGCTATCCGTTGGTCAGCCGTACGCGACCCGAACGGCGCCATGTGCAGCCGAAGGTCTCTGCGACAACCACGGCATCGCGCGTTCGGGAAGGCACACCGCCGCCACGACGTGGCAAGACAGTCACACGCCACCGCTGAGTACGACACGAGCGTGATCCATACCACCCTCGGTGCGATCTGTCCTCCAATCCGATCGAGCGAGTCGAGCGCATCGTATCTCGAAGTCAGCTATCGCACGGGACGGCCGCTCGCGGCGTATCTCCGACCGCGCCGTCGGCGCCGCGCGGCCACCCCGCGCGGGCCTGCACCGCTGCGCGCCGCGTAGCAAGGGCACCGCGGAGGCTCGCCGGAACGATCGCTCCGCCTCTTTCCCCGCCGCTCCTCAGTACTCCTCCACCCGCAGCGCCGCGTGCAGCGTGTCCCAGCGCCCGCGCGCCACGCGCAGCCGCACGCCATCCTCGAGCACGATCGTCCCGCCGCCATCTGACTCGCGGTGCAGCTCGCGCACCCGCCTGAGGTTCACGATGAGCGAACGGTGGATGCGAATGAACTCCGCATCCTCCAGCAGCCGCTCCAGCGCGTGCATGCGTTGCGTCACGAGGTACGATTGCTTCCCCGCGTGGATGCGGGCGTAGTCGCCGGAGGCCTCCACCCAGTCAATCGCGTCGATCTCCACCAGGACGACCCGCGAACCAATCCGCACGCCGATCCGCTGGAGGGGCTCGCGGCGCCCCTCGCCCCGTGCGCTGTCGTCCGTCGTCCACTCCCCCGCCCTGCCGCTCCCCGCCCGGCGATCCTCGGCGATGCTCGCGAGCGTGCGCTGCAGGCTGAGCGCGTCGAGGGCGCTGAGCCGCTCGAGTGCACGCAACACCGCCGCCGAGAAACGCGGCCGGCCGAACGGCTTGAGCACGTAATCGAGCGCATGGACGTCGAACGCCCGGATGGCATGCTCGTCGTGCGCCGTGACGAACACCACGCCGCGCGGCACCTCGTCCCCCAGCCGTTCCAGTACGCGGAAGCCGTCCTCGTCAGGCATCTGGACGTCGAGAAAGAGCAGGTCCGGCTTGGTGCGGCGCACCAGCTCGACCGCCTCGCGTCCGTTGGTCGCCTCGCCGATCACCTGCACCGTGGGATGCTCGGCGAGGAGCGTGAGGACCACCTCGCGGGCGGCCGGCTCGTCGTCCACCACGACGGCGCGCACGACTGGCGGCTCGCCGCTCACAGGCGGTGCTCCAGCGGGATGTCGATCGTCACCACCGTGCCGCGCGCGGCAGCGCTGGTGATGTCGAGCCGCGCGCCCTCGCCGTAGAGCTGCGTGAGGCGCTCCCGGGTGTTCCTGAGACCTGTCCCTGACCCGGGCGACGGGGGCCGCGAGTCGACGCCTGGTCCGTCGTCGCGAACCGTGAGGCGCAGCCGGCCCTCGTCGACCACCGCCGAGACTTCAACCTCACCGGCCGACGAGGCGGCGGAGATGCCGTGCCGCACCGCGTTCTCGACGATCGGCTGCAGGATGAGCGGCGGCACGAGCCGGCCCAGCGCCTCGTCACTCGCATGAACGCTCGTCGTGAGGCGGTCCCGGAACCGGGCCTGCTCGATGGCCAGGTACTCGCGGACCATTTCGAGTTCGTCGGCAAGCGGCACCTGCAACTCCGCCGTCAGGCGCTGCACCTTGTGAAAGAGGCTCCCCAGGTGATCGAGTACCGCCTCGGCGTCGTCGCTGCGCCCGGATCGCCAGAGCTGGCCGATCGTGTGCAGCGTGTTGAAGAGAAAGTGCGGCCTGATCTGCGCGTTCAGCGCCTGCAGCCGCGCCCGGGCGAGTTGCCCCTCGAGCACGGCGACGTGCAGCTCGCGGGCACGGGCGCGCCGATACGAGAGCACGCCCTGCGTCATCGCCAGGATCGACGCATAGATCAGCAATGCGAAGTGGAAGCGCAGCGTCGCCCAGAGCGCCCCTTGCCGAATCAGCGTGGCCACGCTGCCGAACTGCCCGGCGCCTATCCAGTAACCCAGGACCACGAGGGCGTTCGTCATGAACGCGAGGAGCGTTGCCGCGAGCAGGTGCACCGCGGCGTTGCGTCGCCAGAGGCCGCCGGCCAGAGGAAAACGGATCGTCAGGGCGATCGCCGCGATTGTCGCAGGGATCCACGGCAGCGTCTGCACCATCGTGGTGCGCAGCGCCGTGGCCAGCGCAACTGGAGGGCCCCCGCGCACCGTCGAACCGAGTGCGGTCTGCGCTGCCCACACGGCACCGATAGTCACCCACGCCGCGGCGACGCCGAGGGTGATGCGAATCGTCAGGCGGGGGGGCCGCTCGGGGAAGTCGCCGGCGCGCGCCGTCACCGGCCTTCGCTCCGGACCAATTCGCGCCGCAACTCGCCATGCCGCAACTCGCCATGCCGCAACTCGCCATGCCGCAACTCGCCATGCCGCAGCGCACCATGCCGCAGCGCACCATGCCGCAGCGCACCATGCCGCAGCGCACCATGCCACAGCGCACCATGCCACAGCGCACCATGCCACAACTCGCTGCCCGACGACCCGTCGCGCCGCGACTCCATCAGAACCCGAACGTGTGGGTGTACTTGAGCAGCAAGGCGCGCGCGAGCGAGAGGGGTGCGCCCAGGCCCGAGGTCGGCTGGTCGCGCTGCGTGTCGAGGTCCTCGTTGTACACCAGCCAGAGGTCGGTGCCTTCGGCGAAAGCGTAACGCAGGCGCACGTTGAAGTCGAGGCGGTTGGTGGTGGAGTTGTACTGGATGAAGGCGTTGCCCGAGGCGCGGGCGTCTGCGGCCAACCGGATGCGGAAGCGGGCGAGCTGCACGTTCGCGGACTGGTGACGATCCGCAAACCGCAACATCGTCAGCTGGTAGTCGGTGCCGAGTTCGAGGTGCGGGTTGACGTTCCAGGTCGGCGATGCAATCACCTGGGCACGGCGCCCGTCGAAGTACGTGCCGGCGCGGGCGTCGATGGTTGTGCGGAGCTTCGCCCCGTCGGGCATGCTCCACACGACCTGGAGGTCGCTGAAGTCGTAGCTGCCGGCGGGAATGTCGACCTTGCCTCCGATGACGAACGGCGTACTCACGTTCTCGTGAAACGCCTTCGGCTCGATCCAGCCACCGCCACCGGCCTTGGTGTCCCACTCGACCCAGACCGCCCACTGTCCCGATTCCAGCGCGCCGTCGGAGTGGCGAAACGTCTGGAAGGCGAGTGCGCCCGGATAGACGCGCCTGAAGTAGCTGTTCCTGTCGGTGAACAGGAACCAGTTGCCGTAGATGTTTGCCGTGGTGAAGTCGCTCCGCTGCGTGAATCCCAGTGCCGGCCGGAAATCCGCGCCCGACCGGGTGAACGCCATGCTGTACTGCAGGCCGCGACCCGTCCGCCGGTCCCAGCGCGCGTCGAACTGGCTGCGCGAGCCGAGCGTGACGCCGCTGGTATCACCCCGATCGACTGTCGACGCCCACTTGAGCGTGAGGTAGTCGTCGCCCGCCACGCGCAGGACGCCGTCGGCGCCGAGCGCGACGTTGCGCTGGTCCCCCTGGGCGAACGACGTCATCATCATGCCGAGGGTCGAGTAGCGATTCAGCACCGGGCGCCGTACGCGGAGCACGCCGAAGTTGGCCTGGGGCATGGCCTCATGCGAGTCGGTCTGCATGTCGAGGAGCCCGACGTCCCAGGCGCCCATCCGCCCCACGAGACGTGCGCCGCCGAGGATCGGCACCGGAGTGCCATCATCGGCGAGCCCGATGCGCCGGGAATTGAAGAGGCGCGACCCCTCCCCGCCGGTAAAGTCGAAGATGCCGCTCTGCTCCTGGAAGAACCGCCGGCGCTCCGGATAGTACAGCGGGAAGCGATCGAGGTTTACCTGCTGGTCGTCGGCCTCCACCTGCGCGAAGTCGGTGTTGGCCGTGAGGTCGAGCGTGAGGCTCCCCGAGAGCGGGTAGCGTACGTCGAGCCCGACGTCACGCGACGTCTTGTTGTCGGTGCGCCAGGCGTCCAGCGCGTCGCTCACGCGGTTGCGGGTCCTGCCTGTGAGTGCATACGGAGTGACGTAGAGCGGCGTGCGCGTGTGGACGTTGCGCAGCTCGACCTGCTGCGCCACCGACGGACGCCGGAACTCGAACTTGGGGTCGATCGCCGGGAAGGTGACGCGCTCCCCGGTGCGCGAGATCAGCCGTGTCACGGTGAGGCCCATGACCACGCGCCCGTCCGGGCCGGCGCGGAAGCCGAGGCTCGAGAACGGGATCCGCACCTCGGCGAACCATCCCGAGTCGGTCACGACGGTCTTCGCCGTCCAGAACGTGTCCCAGTTCGCGTTGAGCGTGTTGCCGTCGTCGGAGACGAGCTCGTCGAACCGGATGCCGCCCGGGGTGGTCCCGAACCACTTCGAGTTCTGGTGGTCGTTGAAGGCGTCGACGTAGATGGCGAAGGCATCGTCGCCGTTCCAGCGATCGCGATAGAGCGAGTTGATGCGGATCCCACCGGGGTCGTCGTCGTGGAACCACCCCGCCGCGTAGAGGTAGTCGTCGTCGTACGCCACACGGATCTCGGTGCGTTGCGAGGGGGTGCCGCGAAAGACCGGGGTGTACAGGGTCAGCGGCAGCATGGGGACGTCGCGCCACGCCGGCTCGTCAGGCAGGCCGTCGAGCGTGACCGGCTGCGTGAGGCGTGTCAGGGTCATGGTGCCGCCGGCCTGCGCCGGCAACGGGCTGCGGGTGACGGCGAGGGCGGCGAGGACGAGCACCGTGGACGACAGCGGCTTCAACGATCGACGAGGCATGCGCACTCCGGCTCATGGGACTCCCGGAGGGAAGCACGGGGCATCGCCGGCTGGCACTCATCGTTCGACGAGGTGTGGAACGGCACCGACGAACGGCGCGCGCACCGCAGCCTTTTCGCGAGGGCGCGGGACGAGTGGTACGTGCGCGTGATCGTGGCATGACGAGCCGTCGTCTCGCCACGTGCTTGACTTCACGCCCGCAAACCGCTCTCGTGGTGCACGGGGGCTTCCGTCACCGGCGCCGGGAACCCTTTTCCCCGCCCCGAGGTCAAAACAGTACCGTCCGCCGGCGTCCGACCCTCCCCGCCTCCCCCTCCTTCCCGCTGCGCTGCGCAGAGGTCCATCCATGAGGACTACTCGTGTAGCTCGCCCGGTGTCGCGCCGCCGCGCCGGACTGACGCGACTCTCCGCGTTGTTAGGCGCTGCCGGGGTCATCGCCGCCACCACCCTCATCGCGCCGGCCGCGGCCGCGCGATTCGGCGACGGAGCGCCCTCGTCCCTCAGCGACAGCGAATTCTGGGAGTTCTTCACGAAGATGTCGGAGCCAGGCGGGAATTTCGTCTCGGAGAACTTCGTCTCCAACGAGATGTCGTACCAGCTGCCGATCCCGACCCTCCAGGCCACGCTCACCAGCGGAGGCGTCTACCTCGGCGTGGGGCCCGAGCAGAACTTCACCTACATCGCGAACCTCAAGCCGCGGATGGCGGTGATCTTCGACATCCGCCGGCAGAACGCGATGCAGCACCTGATGTTCAAGGCGCTCTTCGAGCTGTCGCCGACGCGTGCGGAGTTCATCTCGCGGCTCTTCTCGCGCCCGCTGCCGCACCTCGGCAAGGACGCCACCGCCGAGGCGCTCTTCGACTCCGCCTCGGCCGCCGCCGAGAGCGACGATGCCTATCGCACGAACCATGACGCGATCATCAGGACGCTCACGAAGAAGCACGGGTTTGCCCTCTCGCACGACGACATCACGCTGATCGACCACGTCTACGAGGTCTTCACCGAGGCCGGCCCCGAGGTCAACTACAGCTACCGCGCGGGCATGGGCTCACCCACGCGCACGCCGTACCCGACGTTCGGCACGCTGCAGGAGGTCACGAACGCGGACAGCGTCCCGATGGGATTCCTCGCCAGCGAGGAGAACTACCGGACCGTCCGCGAGATGGAGCTCCGGAACCTGGTCGTGCCGGTGGTCGGCGACTTCGGCGGCCCCAAGGCGATCCGCGCGGTGGGCGAATACCTGCGGGCACACAAGCTGTGGGTGACCGCGTTCTACCTGTCGAACGTGGAGCAGTACCTCTTTCGACAGGGCGGCGCGTCGGAGCGCTTCTATGGAAACGTGGCATCGCTGCCGCTGGACAGCACGGCGACGTTCATCCGCTCGGTGCCGTCGATGGGCAGCTTCGGGGGATTCGGCGGGCCGATCCGCATCGTCCAGGGTGCGCCCGCGGGAAGCCTCAGCACACCCGGTATTTCATTCTTCAGCGTGACGATCATGGACAGCGGCGGGGTGCGCACGACGCGCGTCATGTCGGACAGTGCCGGGGTGCCCGTCGTCCGCGTGACGAAGGACAGCGGCGGCCGGACCCTTCCGGTGTTGCCCGATTCGGCGCGCGCCGGCGCGCCAGCCCCGGACAGCCTCGTCGATCGGCTCCGGGCCATGATCGCCTCACGGGACAGCATGCTCCAGCCCAACAGCCTCCGCGGCCGGCCGCTGTATACTGTCTCCCGGATGATGGGCGGGCTGCTCACGTCCGGTATCGCGTCGATGCGGGAGACGCTCGACGCGTACTTCGCGGGGCGGTTGCTGGAGTACGACAACGTGATCGCGATGACGAAGACGGACGGGTGGAAGTAGGCGCGGCGCTCGCCTACTCCGCCCTGGACGTTGCCAGCGAGGGGTGCTCGCCGAGGAACTCGAACCAGGCCTTCCTGGCGCAGGGGTAGTGCTTGGCGGCCTCCACGAGGTCCATGAACGCGGCGACGGTACGGTCGAAGCGCTCGGCGAGCGGCTTGCTCGCGATCCCGCCGTCCTCCCCGAAGGCCTGGTGCGCCTGCGCCAGCGAGAACATGTCCGGAAAGACGCGAGCGCCGAGGTGCTCGAGCGGCACCCGCAGGGCCCAGAGGCCGCGGTTGCCGCCCACCATGGAGGGCGACGCCGAGAGCAGCATGGCATGCATCTCGTTGAACGGTTGCGGCTTGAAGCGCGACGTCCAGTCGATCGCGTTCTTGAGCAGGCCCGGCACCGAGCCGTTGTATTCCGGTGACGCGATGACGAACGCGTCGCAGGACTCGAGGCGGCGTCGGAGTTCCATGGGTCCCGGCGGGAAGCCGGTCCCGTCCTGCACGTCCTGGTCGTACGAAGGCCCGTCGAATTCGGCCATCGCCGCGACGTCGACGGTTCCGTTGTGCGCCTCGATGGTGCGCGCCGCCAGCCGCGCCAGCCGAGTGTTGAGCGAATCGTCCCGCAGCGAGGCGGAGAAGACCAGGAACCGGACGGCCTCCCGTGGGGAGGCGATGTCGTGGGTGTCGAATGTGTGTGTCATGGCGGGGCCGGGACCTGGACGCGGTGAACAGGTGGACGCGGATGCCTAACGCCGGTCGACGAGGGGGCGGTACTCCGGGTGGCGACGGATGAAGGCGTAGGCGTAGGGGCACTGGGGAACGACGGCGAGCTGCTCGCGCGTGGCGTATTCGAGTGCGGCAACCATCAGGCGTGCGGCGACGCCGCGGCGGCGCGAGGCCACGGGCACGCCGACGTGCTCGATGACGATGCGTCCCTGGGACTTGTCGTAGTTCAGCTCGGCGAGCGCGCCGTCGACGCGGGCGATGAACCGCTGGGCCGCGGGCTCGTGCACCACGTCGATGTCGGCCGGGTTCATGGGTTCCGGGGTGCTGGGGACGACTGCCGGCGGCGCTGGGCATGCGCCGAGGACGGGCCGTGGCGTAGTGTA
The DNA here is from genome assembly GCA_963761075.1 of uncultured Gemmatimonadaceae bacterium. Lineage (GTDB taxonomy): Bacteria > Gemmatimonadota > Gemmatimonadetes > Gemmatimonadales > Gemmatimonadaceae > CAVXFN01. The sequence goes on along the minus strand of CAVXFN010000004.1, from coordinate 1,010,597 downwards.
ACTCCCGGAGTGCCTCGCGGAATTGCCCGTGCGGGCGATCCCGGCCTGGTGGCAACGAAGCAGCCGCGCCACACCTCAATCCCACCCCCTTTCCCCTGCCCCACCAACCCGCCATCGTGCATGAGGTCGCCCGCGCAGGTCCCTGGCCCCATCCGGCCGGCAGCGCCATGCGGGCGAATGGTGAGGAGCCGATGTACGCGACGTGCCTGTTCTGCAACAAGCCGCTCGGCAGCAACGAAGCGCTGGAGACCTTTCCGGTCGGCGGCCGGCTCGCGTTCGACGCGGCCAAGGGGCGGCTGTGGGTCGTCTGCCGGAGCTGCGAGCGCTGGAACCTCTCGCCGCTCGACGAACGCTGGGAGGCGATCGAACAGGCCGAACGGCTGTATCGCGATGCGCGCAAGCGCGTTGCCACCGACAACATTGGACTCGCCAAGCTGCGCGACGGCACCACCCTGGTGCGCGTCGGCTCTCCGCTGCGGCCGGAGTTCGCCGCGTGGCGGTACGGCGACCAGTTCGGCCGGCGCCGCCGCCGGCAGATGCTGATCGCCGGGGGCGGCGTGGCGGCGCTTGGCGTCGTGGTGATCGGCGGCGCGGTGGCCGGCGCCGGCATCGGCGGATTCGGATGGATGATCGCCCAGTCGGGGTCGACGATCGTGCAGGGGAACCCCGAGGGCGTCGTCGCGAAGATCCGCACGCAGGACTACGGCCTGGTGCACGTGCGTCGCCGGCACCTCGCCGAGACGATGCTGTCGCGAGGGTCGGACGGCACGGTCGCGCTCGACCTGCGATTCAAGAACGGCCACGGGCTCATCCACGGACGGGAGGCGGAGCGGATCGCGTCGGTGCTCATCCCCAAGGTGAACCGGTTCGGCGCATCGAAGCGCGAGGTGGCCGAGGCGGTGCGCGAAATCGAGTCGTTCGGCAGCGCCTCGGCGTACCTCGAGCACCTGACGAAGATGTCGAGCACGTACACCCGTCCGCGCCCGACCAGGAAGCGGCGGTCGCGCTGGACGTCAGGCTACGGTTCCGGCGACTACCGCAAGTTCGGCCTCTTCGGCCTGCCCAGCGCGCATCGCGTGGCGCTGGAGATGGCGCTGCACGAGGAGACCGAACGCCGCGCGCTGGAGGGCGAGCTGCAGGAGCTGGAGCGGGCGTGGCGCGAGGCGGAAGAGGTGGCCGCCATCTCGGACGATCTCCTGGTGCCGGCGGGAGTGGGTGCGGAATTGCGCCGGCTCAAGGGCGAGGAATGAGCCTGCGCGCCTGGCACCCATCATCGGTGCGCGCGCCGGATGAGCAGCTCGCCCGGCATGCCGCGACCGTTGGGCCGCGACCGTTGGGCCGCGCCTGACCTGATCGTCGCTCGTCGCGGCATCCATCGACGTGCACTCCGCCTTCGACGAACACCTGCCGTTCGAGATCCGCCCCTCGCCGAAGCACGGGATGGGCGCGTTCGCCACGCGGGCGATTCCGGCCGGCACCCGCCTGGTGGAATACACGGGCGAGCGCCTCACGCCGGCCGAGGCCGAGCGTCGCTATCCCGACGTGCCCGGCGAGGACCACCACACGTACCTGTTCGCGATCGACGACGACATCGTGATCGACGCGGCGGTGGGCGGCAACGAGGCCCGCTACATCAACCACTCGTGTGATCCGAACTGCGACGCCGTCGTCGACGACGAGTCCATCTGGATCGAGACGATCCGGGACGTCGCCACGGGCGAGGAGCTGGCGTACGACTACGCCTTCCGGCTGGCGGAGCGCCACACGCCCGCGGCCAAGCGGCGGTATCCCTGCCACTGCGGCGCGGCCACCTGCCGCGGGACGATCCTGGCGAGCAAGCGTTAGGCAGCGCGCTGCCGGGTGCGCTCACGCCCCCCGGATCACGACTCCCCCAGCGTGCGCGCCGGATCGAGCGATGCCGCCCGCCACGCCGGCAGCAGGCACGCCAGCACCGACGTCGCGCCGAGGGCGAGCGCCGAGACCGCGAGGGTGAGCGGATCGTGCGCCGACACGCCGTACAGCACCGAGCCCAGCGCGCGCGCCGCACCGAGGCTCACCGCCACGCCGATGACGATGCCGATGAGCGCCACTGTGCCCCCCTCCCGGACGACAAGCCAGAGCACCTCGCGCCGGTTCGCGCCCAGCGCGATGCGGATGCCGATCTCGCGCGAGCGCTGCCGCACGCTGTACGACATCACCCCGTAGATGCCCACGGCCGCGAGCACCAGCGCCGTCGCGGCGAAGACCCCGAGGAGCCAGAGCAGGAGCCGGGTGTCGCGCACCGAGTCGCTGGCCGCGCCGCCGAGGGTACCGCTGTCGAGGAACGCCGTCCCGGGCTCGATCTCGCGCAGCACCCGCTCCAGGCCCGCCAGCGACGCGGCCGGGTCGCCCTGCGTCCGGACGAAGAGCGTCGTCTGGCGGTCGGGGCGTTGCTCGAAGGGGAAGTACATGTCGGCGCGCGGCGCATCACGCAACCCGGCACGACGGATGTCGCCGACCACGCCGACGATCTCGGCGTCGCCATCACCCGTCTTGACGAGGCGACCGACGGCGGGCTCGCCGCCGAAGAACTGGCGCGCGATCCCCTCGCTGACGATCACGACGGGCTTGCCGCCCGGGACGTCGCGTCGATCGAAGCGGCGACCCGCCCTGAGCGGGATGCGCAACGCGCTGAAGAAGCCGCCGGACGCGACCTGCCACCCGACTTCCGGCGGGCGCTCGCCATCGGGGAGCGGCTTGTCGGAGCGCTCGAATCCCACGGTCCAGTTGTTCCCCGTGAGCGGGGTCACGGCGGCCGCCCCGACGTCGACGACACCCGGCACCGCCTTCAGCGATGCGAACGCACGATCGTAGAACGCCTCCCGCGAGACCGAGTCCGGATAGCGCGCGGCCGGCAGTACCATCGAGAGCGTCATCACGTGGTCGTAGCGGAAGCCCGGGTCAGCGGACATCAACCCGGCGAAGCTGCGCATCGTGAGGCCGGCCGCGATGAGCAGCACCACCGCGAGCGCCACTTCCGCCAGGACGAGGCGGGAAGTGGTGCGACGCGCCAGCTGGCCCGCCGAGGCCTTGTTCGTCGTCAGCTGCAGGTTCGTGGCGGCCCCGCGATCGATCGAGAGTGCGGAGACGAGCGCGAAGCCCGTTGCCGTCACCAGCGTGACGGCGGCGGCGAAGGCCAGCACGATGCCGTTCACGCGCGTATCCGCCAGCCCGGCGACGGCCATCGACTTCGGCACCAGGCCCACCAACGCGCGCACGCCCCAGCGCGCCACGACGACCGCCGCCAGGCTCGCGACCGCGCTCAGCACCAGGCTTTCCGCGAGGAGGAGCTGGGCCAGCCGCGCGCGCCCGGCGCCTAACGCCATGCGCAGCGCCATCTCGCGCTGCCGCCCCACGGCGCGCGCCAGCATCAGGTTCGAGACGTTGGCGCAGGCGATGAGGAGCACCGCCCCGACCGCCGCCAGCATGAGCAGGAGCGCAGTCTTCGTGCTGCCCACCATTGCATCCCGCAGCGACAGCGCGAAGTATGTCGAGCCGGTGTTGCTGGCGGGAAATGCCTCGGCCATCCGCCGCGATACCGCGGCCAGGTCGCCGGTCGCCTGCTCCATCGTGAGGCCGGGCTTGAGCCGCCCGACGACGAACGTCCACCCCGACTTGCGCTGCGCCGGGGCCTCGGTCGGCAGCCGCAGGGGGATGATCACGTCGGTCGCGGAGTTCATCGGGAAACGGAAGCCCGGCGGGGCGATGCCGACGACTTCCCAGTCGGCGTTGCCGATGGGGATGCTGCGCCCGACGATGCTGGAGTCGCTGCCGTACCGCGTGCGCCAGAGGTCGTAGCCGAGCATGACGACAAGGCCTGCGCCCGGGCGGGAGTCGGACGTCGCGATGGCACGACCGAGCCAGGGCCGGATCCGGAAGACGTCCTGGAAGCCGGGCCCCGCCTGGAGCGAGGGCACGACCAGGGGGTCCCCATCGCCATGGAGCGTCGCCTGTCCAGAGCCGTAGCTCGCGAACGCCTCGAACGCCGACTGCTGGTGCTGGAGGTCGACGAAGTCGCCGACCGCCACGAAGTCCTTGGTGATGCCGGTGCCGGTGTCGCGATGCCTGACGATGGCGAGCCGCCCGGCATCGGCGTACGGCAGCGGGCGCAGGAGCACCGCCTCGACGGCGGCGAAGACGGCGACGTTGGCGCCGACGCCAAGCGCCAGCGTGGCCACAGCGGCCGCGGTGAAGGCGCGCTCGCGCAGGAGGCGGCGCACGGCGTGCCGGATGTCGTTGAGGAATGTCACGGAGTGCTCCCGGGGTTTCGGGCGTTGCGGAGTCGGTGGCGGCGCGACCGCCATTCCAGCGAGTGTGAGGCGCCAACAGTCGAGCACCAGCACGACCACGGCGCCAGCGTATCCGGAGCTGCGCCCGGCGTACGGCCGAACGGCGACGGCGCGTGTTGCGACGCGAGCGAGGCGATCGTTGACCAGGTCGTGCCACGCCGGCTCGAAGAGGTCGCGCGCGGCCTCGCGCGGGAGCAACCGCGCCAGCCAGGGCAGCCGGGAATCGTCAGGCACGGGCCAGCGCTCCGGACGTGGCCGCGGCAGTCACCATTTCATAGAAGGCGCGCGTCTGGGTCCACGCCTTGCGACCGGATGCGGTGATGCGGTAGCGCCGTTCGGTGACGAGCTGGTCTCCCACGGTCACCTGCGCATACCACCCTTCCGCCAGGCCGTCGCGCTCCAGGCGCGCCATCATCTGGTAGAAGGCCGCCAGGGTGCGGCGGGCGCCGAACCCGGCGACCGTGTCGCGGATCACGCGCCCCGGACGGTCGGCGTTCAGCATCACGCCGAGCGCGAGGAACTGCAGGTGGGAGAGCGGGGGCAGGGAGTGTCGGGTCTGCATAAGGTGACGTTATACGCGATACGTGAGACAGGGGCATACGGAAAAGGGTTTGGCGGTGCTGGCGCGGGTCCAGCCGAGCGGCCCGTGTGTCGGCCGACTGTGGCTCGCGGCACATCCCGTTGAGTGGTCCTGCTCGTATCGACCACCGGGACCGGCGCCGTGCCCATGCGGCGCCGGAAGACGCCGCACAGGGTCGTCGCGCCCTCCCGTGTTAATGGAGCATGAACCCGCTCCGGCGCGCCCCCCGCGAGCCCGCGCCGGCGACCTTCTTCCCGGAGACCTCACCCATGCACCGAGCTCGACTCGCCTCGCTCCTCGCCGCCTCGGCGCTCCTCGCCGGCGGCTGCCGCGATAGCACGTCTGCCACGAACACGATCTCGTCCCCACTCGCCCAGGCCTTCCTGTCCATCCCGGCCGGCTATGACGTCGGGGTCTCCAGCTTCGCCGGGGGCGCGGCCAACGTCGGCCCCTGGATGCCAATGCACTTCGACGGCAACGGGGGCCCGCCTCCCGGATCAGGCAGCCTGATGGGCGGGCACATGGGTCGCATCGGCCATCACGGGGTCTTCGACCCGGGCCTCATGGGTGGCGGACTCCGCCCCGACTTCCTGGGCGGCATCGGGTTCGGGCGCGGCCCGCACGAAGGCCCGTTCCACTTCGAGTTCGATGACATCGCCGAGCACTGCACCTTCGACAACGGCTCGGGCCGGGTCACCTGTCCGACCGACACCCACGGCGGCCTCACGATCGATCGGTCGTTTGCCTTCACCGACGCCACCGGCACCGCGCAGTCGGCTCCCGACGCCACCACCGACGTCATCAACGTCCGCATCGACGCCAGCGGCACCATCACCCGCCGCGACAGCGCCACGTCCACCATCACGAACACGAGTGACCGCACGGTGACCGGGCTCGCCGATGGCAGCACGCAACGCACTGTCAACGGCGCGTCGCACGGCGAGGAGATGACGACCGGGACGTCGGACCAGGGGAACTACACGGCGACCCGCGTCGCCGGCGACACCACGCTCGACCTGATGGTCCCGGTCGCGAACGGGCATCCGACGTACCCGACGTCAGGAACGATCATTCGCGAGATGAGCGTGACGATCGCGATCGAGGGACAGAGCCCCACGTCGTCGTCGCGCCGCGAGGTGATCACCTACGACGGCTCCGACACCGCAACCCTCGTCATCACGCAGGACGGCACCACCAAGACCTGCACCCTCCCGCTGCCTTTCGGGCGCCCGAACTGTCCGTAGGCACGCGCTCGTTGTCCCACCGGCGTCCCGGATGGCAGAATTCGCCTCAACCCTGCATCCGGACGTCGATGGACCCCGCCGACATCATTCGCCGCCGGCTCGCGGCGCAGCACCTGACCGTGCGCGGTGCCCCGCGCGCCGCGACGATCGTGCAGCACCTCGGGGCGGTGCAGGCACAGGACTACAGCGGAGCCAAGTGGGCGCTTTCGCAGCGCACCACCGGCGCGACCGATGCCGCGATCGAGCGTGAACTCGCGCGGGGACACATCCTGCGCACGCACGTGCTGCGCCCGACCTGGCACTTCGTGTCGCCGGCCGACATCCGCTGGATGCTGGCGCTGACCGGACCACGGATCGGCAGGGCGATGACGCCGTACAACAAGCACCTCGAGCTCACGCCGGCCCTCTTCCGCCGCAGCCACGACGCCGTGTCGGCGGCACTCGCCGGCGGGAAGCACCTCACCCGCGCCGAGCTCGCGCTGCACCTCGAGCGCGCTGGCATCAGGCTGGCATCGGGACAGCGGCTGGCGCACCTCATGATGCAGGCCGAGCTGGATGCCGTCGTGACAAGCGGGGCACACCGCGCGAAACAGCCCACGTATGCCCTGTTCGACGAGCGGGTACCAGCCGCGCCGGCGCGCGACCGTGACGACATGCTGCTCGACCTCGTGCTCCGCTACTTCACGACGCGCGGTCCGGCCACGGCCCATGACTTCGCGTGGTGGTCGGGGCTCACCATGGCCGACGCGCGGCGCGCCATCGACGCCGGCAGCGGCGCCCTCGAGCGTGTGGAGGTCGATGGCCGGCCGCACTGGCTTGCCATCGAGGTACCGACACCGCGGCGGTCGGCGCGCTCGGCCCACCTCCTCCCCAACTACGACGAGTATTTCATCGGCTACAGGGATCGAAGCGCGATCGCCCGCCGGCTGGGTAGCCTCGACACGGTGACCGGCGCGAATGCCCTGCTTCCGCACGTTGCCTTCCTCGATGGACAGCTCGTCGGCAGCTGGAAGCGCGTCGAGGATCGGGAGGGCGTCGTCGTGGAGCTGAACCTCCAGGCACGCCTGTCGCGCGCCGAGCGGCGGCGGCTCGATCTCGAAGCCGCGCGCTTCGGCCGGTTCCTGGGGCAACAACCCGTGCGCGTGCGCAACGCGAGGCGCTGACGAATCGACCGGGGACGTCGCGCGCGGCGCGCGCGCGGCCCGCGCGCGGGCGTCAATCACCGTGGCGCGTCACGGGGTCCACGCGCAGCGCGGTGTTATCAGGGCAGGCGCGAACGCGAAGGGCTGTTCCCCGTCGTCAGGGCGGGCGATTCGGCCCGCGGTGGTGGCGCTCCAGGCATCGGACAAGGCGTCCGACGTGGCAGGTGGGGGTGAGCTGGACCGGGTGGGGTGCCTGGGGCGCTGTCGTGGCCGCGCCGCCTAACGCAGGAGCGGGACGCCGCGCCACCCCGCGAAGATCCAGAGATGGCGGCGGGCGATGACGTCGCCTCCCGTCGCCTCGCGCGTTCGCTCGACCGGTCCGGCATCCACGACCTGCGTGAACGCCGGCGCAATCCGGTCGCGCACCTGGCCACCCCCGGCGTCGTCGTTCAGCATCACGACGAGCGCGTCGCCGGGATTCGCCGTGGCGGCGAACCCGGGCCAGAGGTCGTACTGGTTGCGGCGGCTCATGATGTTGAGCGCGTACACGGCGGGGTGCCCCGGCAGCTCGAAGGCCAGCTCCGAGGCGTCCTGGTAGGTGTTCGCGGCGATGCGGACAGGCGCCCCACCGTCTGCGGAGCCGTGGGCGATCGAGTCGGCGACCGACGCGACGCGCGCCGCCACCTGGCTCCATCCCCGGGCGCGCGCCGCCGGATCGCGCGGCGCCGGAATGGCGCGCAGCGGCACCAGCGCGATGGCGCACGACGCAGCACCGAGGGCCAGGCCGACCGCGGCCGCGGGAATCATCAAGCGGCGACCGAACGTCCATGGGTCGTCGCGCTGCACGAGCGCCGCACCGATGAGCGGAACCGCCGCGAGGAACGCCGGCGCCAGCCAGTTGGCCTCGGACGAGTGGCGCGCCGCACCCGCGACGAAGACCCCCGCCCAGGCTGTCGCGACGATCGCCAGGAGCGTGCCGCCAGGCGAGGCCGTGCCCCGCAGTCCACGACGGACCGCCGCCACCGCGAGCACGAGGAGCAGCGGGGACGCCATGAGCGCCGCGCCCCCGGCGAGGGTGAGCTCTCGCCCGGCCATCGCCGACATCGCGAGAACGACGCCGGGCGCTGCCCGCGCGCCCAGACCATGGGCGAGCTGGAAGCGGAACGACACCCAGTCGTGCCGCGCGTTCCACACCACCACCGGCGAGGCAACGATGGCGGCGACCGCGCCCGCGGCGTACGGCTCCCAGCGCCGCAGCTGCGGTCGCAGGTCCCGGCGGATGACGAACGCCAGTGCCACGCCGGCGGGGAGCAGGACCGCGGGATATTTCGACAGGAACGCCGCGCCTGACGAGACGCCCGCCAGCAGCCACCACCATCGCGACGCCGTGCTTCCAGCGGGGCGGGCCACCGCGCGTTCCACCGCCAGGAGGGCGAGGGCAAGGAAGAACACCAGCGGCGCATCGGGCGTCGCCAGCACGAGGCCGAGCGTGACCATCGGCATGCTGGCGGCGGCGAGCGAAGTCCAGACGGCGGCCCGCGGGCCGCCGAGGTCGCGGGCAAGCAGCACGATGAGGGCGATGCCGAGCGAGCCGGCCAGCCATGCGCCGAACCGCACGCCGAGCGGCGTGGCGCCGAGCGCGCTGGTGCCGGCGCGGATGAGGAATGCGATGACCGGAGGATGGTCGAAGTACCCCGCGGCGAGATGCCGGGACCATTCCCAGTAGTAGGACTCGTCGGGAAAGACGGGCACCACCGCCGCCATCGCGAGCCGGGCGATGGCGGACGCGGCGGTGAGGGCGATTGCGGTACTCCACGGCGCGGTCCGCACGTCGATGCGCGGAAGCCGCCATCCTCGGCCAAGGTCGCCTAGTGCACCGCTGCCCATGTTGCCGTTTCCCTTCGCTCCCGCCGGTCGCGACCAACCGCCAGGAGCGCCCACATCCCCCACGTCCATACCAGCCACGCTGCACGCTCGGGCCAGCTCAGTGTCCGCAGCATCTCGAGCACGAGCGCCGGTCCGGTGAGCATCATGGTGACCGGTCCACCGGTGGCGACCCGCCGGCGCTCGATGACGGTGACGGAGGCGGTCCGTGACGTGCGAAGGTTCTCCCGGATGGCCAGGTCGAGCTGCCTGACGTCCATGTCGCGCCAGTGCGGCACGCGCATCACGCTCCAGGCGCCCGCCTCGTTCTCCCATCCATGGTTGTTCGACGAGGCCACGCGTGCGATGCGAAGGCTGTCGGTCAAGTCGTCGAGGTGTCGCTCGGCCGTGCGCGAGCGCCCGAGGGCACGGGGGGTGGCATCGAACGACTCCACGCCGAGCACCTCCGGATGCGAGCGCGCGAACCCGGGATCACCTGGGATCGTGAGCAGGATGACCGGCGTGTCGTCGGCGCTCCTTCCGGGCGTTGCCTCGAGCATCGTGAGGCGCGGCAGATGCAGGTTGCCCCCCTCGAACGCGGCGGAGTCACGCGCCTGAGCGCCGAGCAGGACGACGTGCTGTCCCTTGTAGCGCAGCTCGATGCCGGGCAGCAGGCGCGTCGTGCGCGCGTCCATCGCGGTGGGTGTGCCCGCGGCCTCCTCGCTCCTGGCGACGGCCGGCGCCGCCGCATCGACGGGTGTGACGTGCGCGTGGTCGGTCACGTACGCCACGTTGAATCCCGTGCGTTCGTGCCACTCGCGGCTGCGCTCGAGCGTGAAGCCGCGGCGCCCATCCCACGAATGCTCGGTGTGGCTGTGGAAGTCGACGATGACGACATCGGGGTCCGCGATCGCGTCGGCGACGACCAGCTTCGGCACCGGCCGGGGGAGCGCCGCGCCCACCACGTAGATGCCCACCACGACGGCGATGCCGGCCGCGGCGGCCCCTGCCTCACGACGCAGTGCGGCGAACCAGCGCGGCGCACCCGACGGCGCGCCCGGGCGCGCACCCGACGGCGGCGCACTCGACGGCGGCGCACGCCGACGGCGGCGCGGGCGCGGCGCCGCGGCGCAGCAGGCGCCACCCCGCGAACATCACGGCGATGCACGCGAGGAGGGCGAGGTGCTGCCTGACGGAGAGCAGGGTCATCGCATCGAGCACGTCGAGCACCGGCGCCAGGACGACATACCGGGGCGGGAGCGCCAGGCGCACGACGCCGTCCGCGATCGGGCCGGCGGTGGAACGAAGCGCGGGCTGCGCGACGAGGGCCGTGAGCCCGACGACGACCGTGACGACCAGGGGCGCGCGGGGCAGACCGGCCCCGGCGCGCGCACCGGCGCGCACACCGGCGCGCACACCGGCGCGCAGCAGCCGGCGTGCCTCGTCAGGCAGCGTGGGAACGACGGCCACCGGGACGGTGGAGCGCTCCGCGAGCGGGGGCAATGTGATCGAACCTGCTCCGGTGAGAGTCGTGCGACGCGATTCAGCGTGTCCGGCGCTGCTGGCGTGCCACGCCGGACTGTCCGAAGGGCGTCATCCGCGACTCCGCTCGCGTGAGCGGCGCCCGATGTCGTCCGCTTCGTTCCCTGCCTGCCACGCGGATAGCATAGCGTGGCTTCCTGACAACACGATGAAGGGCGGCGACCCTCAGTCGCCGGCGCGTCCGAAAATGCCTGACGACTGCGCGTTCGGCGAGCAGGCGGGCGGGAGCGGACGCCCGGTGGCGCGCGCCGCACGGCCGCGGCGCGGGGCGCGCTTGACGCCGGGGGCACGCCCGCCAAGCTTGCGTGCCCGGGCCGCTTCCGGGTTCCGTTCCGTAGCGCGATCGTGGCACCGACCCCTGCTTCACAAGACGCCCCGTGTTCGGATCCATCGACGAGACCCTCGAGACCCTGGCGACGCAAGACTACGTCGCCGAGACCGGGCTCGCCACCTGCCTCTTTCTCGCCCTGCGCATGGGGCGCGCCCTGTTCCTCGAAGGCGAGCCCGGCGTCGGCAAGACCGAGGCGGCGAAGGTCACCGCGCGCGCACTCGGCGCACCGCTCATCCGCCTGCAGTGCTACGAAGGACTGGACGTGAGCCACGCGGTGTACGAGTGGAACTACGCGCGGCAATTGCTCACCCTGCAGGGACGCCGCGAGCCGGTACCCGGCGACGACCCGGCGGGCGGCGTCTTCACCGAGCGGTACCTCATCCGGCGGCCACTGCTCCAGGCGATCGACGCCAGCCACGAGCGCGCGCCGGTCCTGCTCATCGACGAACTCGACCGTGCCGACGAGGAGTTCGAATCGTTCCTGCTCGAGTTGTTGAGCGACTTCCAGGTCACCATTCCCGAGATCGGTACGCTCAAGGCGGCGCACCGGCCGGTCGTCTTCATTACCTCGAACCGCACCCGCGAGGTGCACGACGCCCTCAAGCGCCGCTGCATCTTCCACTGGATTCCGTATCCGTCGCCGGACAAGGAGCTCGAGATCGTGCGGCGCAAGGTGCCGCGGGCGGGGGAACGGCTTGGCGCGCAGGTGGTGTCCTTCGTGCAGGCGCTGCGCGAGCAGGACCTCTACAAGCTTCCCGGCGTCGCAGAGACGCTGGACTGGGCGGAGGCGCTGATGCACCTGGGCGCCACCGAACTGACGGTGCCGATGGTGTCGGCGACGATCGGCATGCTGCTCAAGTACCAGGACGACGTGGACGTGGTGCGAGGGACCGTGGGCGATGCCCTGGTGGCGCAGGCGACGGCGGCGAGCCCCTGAGCCGCGCCGTGGCTGACGAGTTCGCGTTCGACGCGGCGGCGCTGCCGCCATTCACCACTGCCCCCCACCTGCTGGGCAACGTGGTGCAGTTCGCCGCCCTGCTGCGGCACGCCGGCCTCCCGGTGTCCACCGGCCAGTCGCTGGCATTCGTCAATGCGCTGCTGTTGATCGGGGTTCGCGACCGCGAGCAGGTACGCCACGCCGCCCGCGGGTTGCTCGTCAGCCGGCGCGAGGACCTGTCCGTCTTCGACATGCTGTTTGCGCGCTTCTGGCGCGCCGGTGCCGGCACCACGCCGGTGAGGGCCCGGCAGTCGGGGCGCCGCGCGGCGTCGTCGCGCGCCGTGCAGGGGAGCTTCACCATCGCGAACTACGACGCGTTCCGCGCGCGGGCAATTGCCGGCGAGGAGGAGCTCGAGGATCGCCGCGGCACCTGGAGCCACCTGGAGGTGCTGAAGTCGCGCCGGTTCGCCTCGATGTCGCCCGAGGAGCTCGACGAGCTGCGCCGCATGATGCGCGCGACGACGTGGCGGGCGAGCCTGCGCCGCACCCGGCGGCTGGAGCCCTCGCCGCGGGGGCGGCAACCCGACATGCGTCTGGCGATGCGCCGCGCGCTGCGCCATGGCGGGCTGGTGCTCGCGCCGCCGCGCCGCGCGCCGCGGGTGAAGGAACGCCCGCTGGTGGTGCTGGCCGACATCAGCGGGTCGATGGAACGGTATTCCCGCATCATCCTGCAGTTCCTGCACACCGCGCTGCGCTCCCGGCGTGGCGTGGAGTGCTTCGTCTTCGGCACCCGGCTCACACGGCTGACCTCGCAGCTCCGGGTGCGGAACGTCGACCGCGCCATCGACGCCGCGGCAGCCAGCGTCGTCGATTGGGGAGGCGGGACACGCATCGGCGAGTCGCTGCGCGAGTTCAACCGGCGGTGGAGCCGACGCGTGTTGCGGCGCGGGGCCATCGCCGTGGTCGTGAGTGATGGACTCGACCTGGGCGAGCCCGACGCCCTTCGCCGCGAGATGCGATGGCTGCGGGACCGCTCGTGGCGCCTGATATGGTTGAATCCCCTCTCCGGCACCCCCGGGTTCTACCCTGGCGCGCAGGGCATGGCGGCAGCGATTCATTACGTCGACGACTTTCTGCCGGCGCACGACCTGCGCTCCCTTGAAGGTCTCGTCTCCCGGCTGCATTCTCTCCCCCGTCGGCGCGCCTCCCGCCGCTCCAACCGCTAGCGCATCCACCCGGGCGCCCGCGGCGGGCGCTCATCGGCGTCGCGCCTCATCCGGTTCCAGGAGATCGCCAGGTGAAGATCGGTGGCGAGTATCTCTTCGCGGCCCCGCAGGATGTCGTCTGGGATTCCCTGCTCGACCCCGTCGTGCTGGCGTCGGTGCTGCCCGGCTGCGAGCGGCTCGATCGCACCGGAGACAACGAGTACGAAGGCCAGCTGCACATCAAGGTCGGCCCGGTCCAGGGGACGTTCGAGGGGAAGGTCACGCTCAAGGACATCGTGCGCCCCGACCGCTACGGCATGACCATCGACGGCCGCGGCGCGCCGGGGTTCGTCAAGGCCGAGGCCACCCTGTCGCTCAAGGCGGAGTCCGGTTCGACGCGCCTGACGTACGACAGCGATGCGCAGGTCGGGGGCCGGATCGCGAGCGTGGGACAGCGCCTCGTGGAGAGTTCGGCCCGCGCCATCGTGAAGCAGAGCCTGGAAGGACTCAGTGCCGCGATCACCGCGCGGGCGGCAGCGGCGGCAGCGAACGCAGCAGGCGCGGGGAGAGCGACTGCGCCGCCTTCCACACCACCGCCTGCGCCCCCGGCACCCTCGCAGGCGGCCTTCGCCGTTAACGTCGCGAAAGAAGTCGCCAAGGATCTTGTCCCCCGCGGCGCACGCCTGGTGATCATGCTGATCGTGCTCGTGGTCGTCGCGGTCGTGGTGTACCGGATGCTTACCGGATGACGTCCCGTGCGCTCCGCCGGAGAGCGGAGCCCAACCCGGAGGGATCGACGTGATTCCCGCTCGATTCGACTATCACTCACCGGCCACCGTGGAGGAGGCGCTGACGCTGCTGGCGCAACACGGCAGCTCGGCCAAGCTCCTCGCCGGAGGCCACAGCCTGATCCCGGCGATGCGCTTCCGCCTCTCGGCGCCGGAGATCCTCATCGACCTGAACCGGCTCGACACGCTGCGCTACGTGCGCGAGGAGTCCGGCGGGCTCGCCATCGGCGCGATGACTCCCGAGGTCATGCTCGACGAGTCGGAAGTGGTGCAGAAGAAGTATGCGCTGCTCCACGACACGTCGCGCGTGATCGCCGATCCGCTGGTGCGCAACCGCGGCACGGTGGGCGGCAACCTGTCGCACGCCGACCCCGCCAACGACCACCCGGCCACGATGCTCGCCTACGGCGCGACCCTGGTGGCCCAGGGACCGAAGGGACGTCGCACCATCGCAGTCGACGACTTCTTCACCGGCCTGTTCGAGAACTCGCTCAAGGACGGCGAGATGCTCGTGGAGATCCGGATCCCCGCGCCGGCGGCGCGTTCGGGCGGCGCGTACGAAAAGGTCGAACGCAAGGTGGGGGACTACGCCGTCTCGGCAGCCGCGGTGCAGCTGACCATGGATGGCGACACCATCAAGAACGCCCGCATCGGGCTCACCAACGTGAACGCGGTGCCGATGCGCGCCAGGGGCGCGGAGGCGGCGCTCACCGGGAAGAAGGCCACCGCCGACGTGATCGAGGCCGCCGGACGGGCGGCCGCCTCGGAATGCGATCCGTCGGCCGACCTCCGCGGATCCGTCGAGTACAAGCGGGACGTCACGCGGGTCGTCACCAAGCGGGCCATCCGCCGCGCTGTCCAGCGCGCAACAGGGAGCACCGGCGCATGAGTACGCACAAGATCACGACCACCGTGAACGGCGCCCCGGTGAGCCGCGAGGTGGATTCGCGGACGCTGCTGGTGCACTTCATCCGCGAGGAGCTGAGCCTGACCGGGACGCACATCGGCTGCGACACCACGAGCTGCGGCGCCTGCACGGTGATGATGAACGGCCGCGCGGTGAAGAGCTGCACGATCTTCGCCGTCCAGGCCGATGGCGCCACCCTCGAAACGGTGGAGGGCCTCGAACACGCCGGCCAGTTGCATCCCTTGCAGGAGGGCTTCTGGGAGAAGCACGGCCTGCAGTGCGGCTACTGCACGCCGGGCATGCTGATGTCGGCGAAGTACCTGCTGTCGAACAACCCGAACCCCACCGAGGACGAGATCCGCTGGGGCATTTCCGGCAACCTCTGCCGGTGCACGGGCTACAACAAGATCGTCGAGGCGGTTCGCTACGCGGCGGAGAAGATGCAGGCGGGCGAGACGCAGGGGGCGGCACGATGACGACGCATGTGGCGGACCGATTCGAGAACAAGCACCCGGTGCCGGAAGGCACGTCGGCGCGCGTCGAGACCACCGACGAGCCACGGATCACGACGCCGGCGAAGATCTGCGGCATGGGTCACCGCATGAAGCGCAAGGAGGACCCGCGCTTCATCCGCGGCAAGGGCAACTACGTCGACGACGTGAAGCTCCCCGGCATGCTGTACATGGACATCGTGCGCTCGCCGTATGCGCACGCGAAGATCCTGAAGATCGACACCAGCGCCGCCCTGAAGATTCCCGGCGTCCTCGCGGTCATCACCGGCGAGGACCTCAAGAAGGCCGGCAACCTGCACTGGATGCCGACGCTGATGTCGGACACCCAGATGGTGCTGCCCATCGACAAGGTCGTCTACGCATCGCAGGAGGTGTGCGCCGTCATCGCCACCGACCGATACATCGCGGCCGATGGCGTGGAGGCCGTCGTCGTCGACTACGACCCGCTGCCCGTGGTCGTCGATCCCTTCAAGGCGCTCGAGGACAAGGTCATCATCCGCGACGACAAGGAGAAGAAGACCAACCACATCTGGCACTGGGAGGCGGGCGACAAGGACGCCACCGACGCCGTGTTCAAGAACGCGGCGAAGGTCATCCAGCAGAAGATGTACATCCCGCGCATCCACGTGGCGTCGATCGAGACCTGCGGCATGGTGGCCAACTACGATCCCGCCATGCAGCACATGCAGATCTACATGACGTCGCAGGCGCCGCACGCCCACCGCACCGTCTTCGCACTGGTGAGCGGGCTCCCCGAGCAGAAGATCCAGATCATCTCCCCCGACATCGGGGGCGGCTTCGGCGGCAAGGTGCCCGTCTATCCCGGCTACGTCTGCTGCGCCGTGGCTTCGCTCGTCACCGGCAAGCCCGTGAAGTGGATCGAGGACCGGAGCGAGAACCTGCAGGCGGACTCGTTTGCGCGCGACTACCACATCGACGCCCAGCTGGCGGCCGACAAGGACGGGAAGATCATCGGCCTCCGGGTGAAGACGCTGGCCGACCACGGCGCCGCCGACGCCGCGGCGAACCCGTCGAAGTTCCCGGCGGGACTGTTCTCGATCTGCACCGGCTCCTACGACATGAAGGCGGCGCACATCGAGGTCGACGCCGCCTACACCAACAAGCCGCCCGGCGGCGTGGCGTACCGCTGCTCGTTCCGCGTCACCGAGGCCGTGCACATGATCGAGCGCATGACCGACATCATGGCGCACGAGCTCGGCGAGGACCCGGCGGATTATCGCTTCCGCAACTTCATCAAGCCCGAGGAATTCCCGTACAAGTCGCCCACCGGCTGGGAGTACGACAGCGGGAACTACCACGCGGCGCTGACCAAGGCGATGGACATCATCGGCTACCGCGAGCTGCGCAAGGAGCAGGCCGAGAAGCGCGCCCGCGGCGAGCTGATGGGCATCGGCATCTCCAGCTTCACCGAGGTCGTCGGTGCCGGCCCGTCGCGCGACTTCGACATCCTCGGCATCAAGATGTTCGATTCGGCCGAGATCCGGATCCATCCCACCGGCAAGGCGATGGCACGGTTCGGCACCAAGTCGCAGGGCCAGGGGCACGAGACGACGTACGCCCAGATCATCGCCGAGGAGCTGGGGCTCCCCGCGGCGGACGTCTCGGTGGAGGAAGGCAACACCGACACCGCGCCGTACGGATTGGGCACCTACGCCAGCCGTTCGACGCCCACCGCCGGCGCCGCGGGCGTCATTGCCGCGCGCAAGATCAAGGCGAAGGCGAAGAAGATCGCCGCCTACCTGCTCGAGGTGAAGGAAGACGACCTCGAGTGGAACGTCGATCGCTTCCAGGTGAAGGGCGCGCCCGACCAGGCAAAGACGATCCAGGAGATCGCCTTCGCCGCCTACACCAACCATCCGCAGGGGATGGAAGCCGGGCTCGAGGCGGTGGACTACTACGACCCGCCGAACCTCACCTTCCCGTTCGGCTCGTACATCTGCGTGGTGGACATCGACAAGGGGACCGGCGCGGTGAAGGTGCGCCGCTTCGTGGCCATCGACGACTGCGGCAACATCATCAACCCGCTGGTAGTAGAAGGACAGGTGCACGGCGGGCTCACGATGGGCCTGGCGCCGTCGCTGTTCGAGGAGATCACCTACGACGAGAACGGCCAGAACCTCACCGGCACCTTCAGCGACTACCTGCTGCCGACGGCGGTGGAGTCGCCCAAGTGGGAGACCGGGCACACGATCACGCCGTCGCCGCACCACCCGATCGGCGCCAAGGGCGTGGGCGAGTCGCCCACCGTGGGTTCGCCACCGGCCATCGCCAACGCCGTCGTGGACGCGCTCTGGCACCTCGGCGTCAGGCACATCGACATCCCGATCACGCCGCAGAAGGTGTGGAAGCTCCTGAGGGACAAGGGCATCAGCGACTGAGGTCGCGAGACGGGAGGGACGGCACGCATGTACGACGAATTCTTCCACAAGGCGGCGGAGTTGCAGGCGGAGGGGAAACCCTTCGCCACCGCCACCGTGGTGCGGTCGCTGGCGCCGACGTCAGGGAAGCCCGGCGACCGCGCCATCGTCACGCTCGACGGGGTGATGTACGGCTGGATCGGCGGCAGTTGCGCGCAGCCGACGGTCATTCGCGAGAGCCGGCGCGCGATCGTCGAGGACCGGAGCGTGCTCGTCAGGCTCTCGCCGAATCCCGGCACCGAGCCGTTGCCCCCCGGCATGATCGAAGTGCCGATGACGTGCTTCAGCGGAGGGACCATCGAGGTGTACATCGAGCCGCAGCAGCCGCGCCCGCGCCTGATCGTCATGGGCCACCTGCCGGTGGCGCAGGCGCTGGTGCACCTCGGCAAGGCGCTCAGCTATCACGTGATCGCGGTGGCGGCGCCGGAGGACGCGGCGTCGGTGGCGCATGCCGACGAGGTGCACGCCTCGGCCGACGAGATCGCGTCGTGGATCACGCCGCTCACCTTCGTGGTGGTGGCGACGCACGGCTACGGCGACGAGGACGCCCTCGCCCACGCGCTTCGCACCAAGGCGCCGTACGTGGGACTCATCGCCAGCCGCAAGCGCGCCGAGGCGGTGCGGGCCAACCTGCGCGAGATGGGGGTGGCGGAGGAGCGACTGGCCGAATTGCGGGCGCCGGCGGGCCTGCACATCCACGCGCGGCGCGGCGACGAGATCGCGCTCTCGATCATGGCCGAGGTGGTCCAGGTACGGCGCCACCTGGAGCGGCTCTTCTGGCCCGAGGAGGGGTCCGCCGCGGCGCAGGGCGACACGGAAGCGCCGCTCGCAGCCGCCGCACCCGCCACCGCGCTCGATCCCGTCTGCGGCATGACCGTGGAGATCGCGACGGCGCGCGCGACGTACGACTACCAGGGGACAACGTACTACTTCTGCTGCCCCGGGTGTCGCGGACGCTTTGCCAAGCATCCCGGAGCGGTTCCTCGAGGGAGCGAGGCCGCGGGCGCCTGACGAGTGCCCGCCATGCCGTGGCATCGCGCAGGCTCCGCTCGCTGGCGGCGGTCAACCGCGGGATCGTGACGTGCGAGCGGTGCCCTCGGCTGCGCACGTACTGCGGCGAGGTCGCCCGGGAGAAGAAGCGGCAGTATCGCGACTGGGAGTACTGGGGAAAGCCGGTCCCGGGCTTCGGCGACCCGCAGGCGCGGCTGCTTATCGTGGGACTCGCCCCGGGTGCGCACGGCGCGAATCGCACGGGACGCATGTTCACCGGTGATTCCAGCGGCGACTGGCTGTACGAGGCACTGCATCGGTTCGGCTTCGCGAACCAGCCGACGTCAGTTTCGCGCGACGACGGACTCGTGCTTCATGACTGCTACATCGGCGCGGCGGGGCGCTGTGCGCCGCCGGGCAACAAGCCGACGACCGAGGAGCTTGCGAACTGCCGCCCGTGGCTCGAGGCCGAGATCGCATTGCTCGGGCGCGTGCGCGTGGTGGTGACGCTGGGGCGCATCGCGCACGAACGGTGGCTGCGCGCCGCGGGGTGGTGGGACCGGCTCGCGGCGCGCGATCGGCCATGCTTTGCGCACGGGGCACTGACGACGATGCCGGACGGGATCGTCGTCATTGCGAGCTATCATCCCAGCCGGCAGAACACGAACACGGGGACGCTGACGCGGGCGATGTGGCACGCCGTCTTTGAGGAGGCTCGCGGCCGTCTCCCGCGCGAGCGGTGAGGGCCCCTCAGACGCGCGGCCGCTGCCCGTAGTAGGCGTCGGGACCGTGCTTGCGACGGAAGTGCTTTCGCACCAGGTGCGCCGAGATCGGCTTCTCGCCGCCGAGCGTCATCGTGCGATAGGCCATTGCGGCGACTTCCTCCAGCACCGACGCCACCTCCACCGCCTCGGTCACCGTGGCACCCCAGCAGAAGCTGGCGTGCCCGGCCACGAGCACCGCGGGCATCTCCATCGGGGCCAGGCCGCGAAAGCGCCTGACGATGGCGCGTCCGGTGTTCTCCTCGTAGGCCCGCTGGATCTCGGTGCGCGTCAGGTCGCGGGTCACCGGGATGGGGCCGTTGAAGTGGTCGGCGTGCGTCGTCCCCAGGCACGGGATGGCCAGCCGCGCCTGCGCGAAGACCGTGGCGAAGTGCGAATGGGTGTGCACCACGCCGCCGATGTCACGGAACGCCTTGTACAGGACCAGGTGCGTGGGCAGGTCCGACGACGGGCGCAGCGTTCCCTCGAGGACCTTTCCGGCGAGGTCGGTGATGACCAGCTTCGCCGCCGACAGCTTCTCGTAAGGCACCCCGCTGGGCTTGATGACGATGACGCCGCGCTTGCGATCGATGGCGCTGGCATTGCCGAAGGTGAAGCGCGCGAGGCCGCGCCGGGCGAGTTCGCGGTTGGCGTCGAGTACCTCGTTCCGGAGTCGATCCAGCACCGGGCAGTTCCTGGAGGGAGGAGAGGGAGCGGGCTTCCCGAGCCTACGGGCGAGGAGGCGGTCCGTCAATCGCCCGGCGGGCGGGAATTCCCCGTGCCGACGCGACGGTGGCATGATCTCGGTGACACTCCTGCAGACGGCCAGTGGATGGGTCCTTGTTGCGCTGCGAGGCTGGTACACGTAGACCCCGAGGGCGGACCCTTTCGTCCGCGGGCGCTGTAGGAGACGGCACCCCCCACGCCCATGCGTCTCTCGCGCTGCGTTGCCTGGCTGCTGTCCTGCACCTGCGGGATCACTGTCGTATCCGGCGTGGCCCTCGCCCAGGACACGACGCAGGCCCGCGACTCCACGCTTGCGACTGATTCGACGCACGCCGCCATCCGCGGCACGGTGCGCGACAGCCTGGGATTCCCTGTCGCCGGGGCGAGCCTCATGCTCACGCCCGGCAACCGACTTGCCCACGTGGACTCCGCGGGGCGCTTCGCCGCCCGGGAACTTCCCCCGGGACTCTACCGCGTTCGCGTGCGCTCGGTCGGTTTTGCACCGCTCGACACCGGGATCGTCGCACGGGCGGGAGCCGTCGCCGACCTCACGCTCGTCATGGAGCGACTGCCAGTGGTGCTCGACACCGTCGTCGTGAAGGCAAGGGCGCTGTGCCCGCGCTTCTCGCTCGAGGGCGTGCTCTGCCGGCGAGGCACCACGGCCGGGATCCTGCTCACGCACGAGGATATCCTCGCGAAGAAGCCGCTCTTCATCGCCGACGTGCTGCGCGACGTGGACGGATTCCGCGTCACGGTCGGCAAGGAGGGACGCGACGTGATGCCGACGAAGGGGTGGCGGTGCACCGTGGTGCTCGTCAACGGCAACGCGCGGTCACTCAGCAATCCCCTTCCCCGCGTGCGCGACCTCTACGCTGTCGAGGTCTACCAGCCCGAGGACATGCCGCCGGAGTACCAGCACTGGTACTGGCGGGGCGCCTACCCGTGCACGCTCGTCGTCATCTGGACCACGTACGCGAAGCGGCGGTAAGCCGCACCGTGGGTTGGCCCCCGCAGGCGCGCGCCGGGTGAGGCCGTCCCGCTCGACAGCGCACCCGTCCGGGCCCAGATTCACCGGGAGCCTATCTCCCTCGCGGTGCCAATGCCATCAACGCGCGCGCCCGTCGTCTTCGCCGCCCTCCTGGTCGCGTCGCTCCCGGCAATAGCCGCGACGAGGCCGCTGGGCGCCCAGAACCCGCCGCCGCGAGCGCCCGGCGCCCCGCCCGCCGTCGCCGCGCCCGTCTTCGACTCCGGCGCGACGACGATCCCGTACTTCCCGTTAGGCACCTCGCCCCTCGCCCTGCATGGCGATGTCCGCCCCGGCACGTACCTCTCCGCCGTCGGCCGCCGGGCCATCGCCATGGGCACCGAGGACGGCCGCCTGGAGCTCTGGTCGTGGCCCATCAAGTGGCTCCACGACTTCCAGCTCTCGTTCCGGGTGCCGAAGTACACGGCGCCCATTCGCGGCAGCGACGTCGCCCGCTCCATGACCGAGCGCCCCGAGGGCGTCACCATCGAGTACGCCTACGAGCAGTTCACCGTCCGCGAGCACGTCTTCGTGCCGCTCGACAAGCCCGCGGTGGTGATCCTGCTCGAGGTCGACGCCATCCGCCCGCTCGACATCATCGCCAGCTTCACGCCCGACATCCACTACGCCTGGCCGGCGGGACTCGGCGGACAGTACCTCATCTGGGAGCAGAACGCGCGCGCCTTCCTCTTCTCCGAGGGAAAGCGGCAGGTCAACGCCTTCCTGGGCTCCCCGGCGGTGACCGAGGCATCCGACGTTCCCGCGCACATGCTCGCCGCCGCGCCACCACAACTCGTCCTCGGCGTCGGGAGCGGCACCGAGCGGTACACCGCCCCGCGCCTGGGTGAGCCGCCGGGGCACAACGTCAACCTGCACGCGGCGTACATCCCGATCGTCCTCGCCGGCGGCGCGATGCCTCACGATTCGGCCCTCGCGCTGTATCGCTCGCTCATCGCGCCCGGAGCCGCCGAGCGTGAGTGGCGGCGACGCGTCGCACACGAGGACTCGATCCGTACGACGATGTTCGCGCTCCACTCGCCGGACTCACTGCTCAACCGCGCAGTGGAGTACGCCAAGGTCAACCTCGACGAGTCCTACGTCTGCAACCCGGACCTCGGCTGCGGACTGGTGGCCGGGTACGGGCTCTCGGGCGCCGCCAGCGACCGTCCCGGCTTCGGCTGGTTCTTCGGGGGCGACGCCTCCATCAACTCGTTCGCCATGACAGGCGCGGGCGAGGGCGCGCTCGTGCGCGACGGCGCCTTGCGCTTCTTCTCGAAGTACCAGCGCGCCGACGGAAAGATCACGCACGAGATCTCGCAGGGCGCGGGCCACGTCGACTGGTTCAGCTATCCGTACCCGTACTACCACGGCGACACCACGCCGTTCTGGATCCTCGCCTTCGGCGAGTACTGGCGGCAGACGGGCGACACGGCGATGGTGCGTGAATTGTGGCCCAACCTGAAGCGCGCATATGAGTGGTCGCGCGCGACGGACAAGGACGGCGACGGTTTGATGGAGAACCCCGCCGCGGGCGCCGGCGCTCTCGAGGTGGGCGATTTGCAGATCGGGATCCTCTCCGACGTCTACCTGAGCGGCGTCTGGGCGTCGTGCCTCGATCGCTTCGCCCGCATGGCCGATGCGATGGGGGAGCGCGCACTGGCCGACAGCGCCCGCGCGATCCGCGCAAGGGCGGTCGCCACGATGGAGTCGAAGCTCTGGATGCCGGCGCTGCACCAGTACGCGTTTGCGCTGCTCAAGGACGGGAGCGTGAATGAGAACCTGACGTCGTGGCCGGCCACGGCGATGTCGTTCGACGTGCTCGATCCCGCGCACGGCGCCGAGATGGCGAGCCGGCTGGCCTCGTCGGCGATCATGACCGACTGGGGGGCGCGTCCGCTCAGCGCCACGAGCGCGCTCTTCGACCCCCTGCATTACAACAACGGCGCCGTCTGGCCGTTCGTGACGGGCTTCGTCTCGCTGGCCGAGTATCGCTACCACAACGCGGCGGCCGGGTGGTTCGCGCTGCAGGCCATCGCACGCACCGGGTTCGACGAGTCGCGCGGACGGAATCCCGAGGTGATCTCGGGGCGCCTCTACAAGCCGCTGGACACGGCGGTGCCGCAGCAGTTCTTCGCGACGTCGATGGTGCTGACGCCGTTGCTTCGTGGCCTGCTCGGCATCGATGTGGACGTGCCGGCCGGGCGCGTGACGATCGCGCCCCACCTGCCGCCGGAATGGGACTCGGTCGCGGTTGCCAGCGTCCCGGTGGGGCGAGGCACGATGTCGTTCACGATCCGCCGAACGCGCGGCGGCATGACCGCCGAGGTGCAGCGACGGGGCGCCGCGACTCCCATCGAGGTCGTGTTCTCCCCCGCGCTGCCGGTCGGGGCCCGCGCGTCCGGAGCCGGCGTCAGCACGCGGGCCACGCCCGGCGACGTGCACGCCACGGTCCGCGCGCGGGTCGCGACGTCGGCGACACTGTCTGTGACGTATGCCGGTGGATGGAGCATCATTCCGCCGGACATGCCCGCGGTCATTGGCGAACGCTCGCGCGCACCTCGGGTGCTGGGCGAGCGGCTCGACTCGTCAGGCGGGTACGTGGTGGCGCTGGAGGGACTGGCTGGGGTGTCGTACGCGTTCCGGGTGCTGGCGCCGGCGGCGGCTGGCACCGGCGACCTGTTCGTCAATGCGAGCGACAGCGCAAGCGCAAGTCTCGTCAGGCAGAACGCGGCCAGCGACATCGCGCTCTACGTCAGCTTCCCCAAGGGGGGAGCGAACGCTGACGGATACACTTCGGCGACGGTGACTGTCAGGGCGCGGCGCTGAGGCGTGCGAGGGGCGGGCGTGGCGCGATCGCACGCCCGGAGCGACACGGTGCACAACGAGGTGCGACCCGACCGCCGCGGACGAAACGGCATGATCCGGCTGCGCCTTGGCATCGTTCCGGGCAGCGCTGCAACGGCGCGATGAGAGCCGACGTGCCGGACGGTGTCATCCTGCCGGATGCCGAGTTGCCCGGCCTTCCACGCCGAGCAGATATTGTGGCCATGCCCGAGCTCACGCAGCGTTACACCGTGGCGGAAGTGCTTGCCTTCCCCGAGGACGGGAAGCGCTACGAGCTCATCGGCGGGGAGCTGCACGTGAGCCCCGCGCCGATGCCGCGTCACCAGGCCGTGATCGGACGGCTGTACGGTCTGCTCTGGACGTACCTGGGCAGCCTGAGCCTCGCGCACATGCTCTTCGCTTCCCCCGCCGACATCTCCTGGGACGACGAGACGCTCGTCCAGCCGGATCTGCTCGTGGTGCCGCCCGAGGAGGTCACGAACAGCTGGACGACTTACCGCACCCTGCTCCTCGCGGTCGAGGTGCTTTCGCCGTGGAGCCGCCGCCGTGACCGGATCGAGAAGAGGCGCCTCTATCGGGAGCGCGACGTCCGCACGTACTGGGTGGTCGACCACGAAGCGGGAATCGTCGAGGCCTGGGAGCCGTCGAACGAACGCCCGCTGATCGTGAGCGACATGCTCTCGTGGCGAGTCGCGCCGGATGCGCCGGTTCTCCAGATCGACCTGCCGGAGCTGTTCCGCGGCCTGCCGGAGTAGCGCGGCTCTTGCCGTCCCCGCGCGCGGGGGACAGCGTTGGACGGCGCGTCGTTCAGCATGCCGCCGCGCTCCATCGCGTCTCCCCCACCGGTGCCGTCATGACCCGCGCCCCGTTCGCCTTTGCCCTCGCCGCCGCGACGCTCCTCGTTGCGGCCTGCGCGCGTCCCGCCACCGGCGGCTACGACGTCATCATCACCAACGGCCATGTCATCGACGGCACGGGCTCACCGTGGTACGCCGCCGACATCGGCATCAACGACGGGAAGATCGCCGCCATCGGGAACCTGTCGCGCGACTCGTCGGTCACCCGCATCGACGCCCACGGCCTCGTCGTCGCCCCGGGATTCATCGACATGCTCGGCCAGTCCGAGATGACGATGCTTGTGAATCCGCACCTGCCGTCGAAGATCTTCCAGGGCATCACCACCGAGATCACCGGCGAGGGGGGCTCCATCGCCCCGCTCAACGACCGCATCATTGCCGCGGACAAGGTCACCTGGCAGCACTACAACCTCACCCCCGACTGGCGCACGTTCGCGCAGTACTTTGCACGCCTCGAGAAGCAGGGGATGGGGATCAACCTCGCCAGCTACGTCGGCGCCACCCAGGTGCGCCGCATGGTGCTGGGCGACTCCGACAGGGCGCCGAACTCGGCCGAGCTGCAGGAGATGAAGGACCTCGTGAGGCAGGCGATGGAGGAAGGGGCCGTCGGCGTGTCGACGTCGCTGCAGTACGCCCCCGCCCCGTACGCCTCCACCGACGAGCTGATCGCGCTGGCGAGCGTTGCCGCGCAGTACGGCGGCATCTATGCCACGCACATGCGCTCCGAGGGCGACGGCGTGCTCGACGCCATCGATGAGGCCATCCGCATCGGGCGCGAGGCGAAGATCCCCGTCGAGATCTGGCATCTCAAGGCCGCCGGGAAGAACAACTGGGGGCGGATGCCGCAGATCGTCTCGCGCATCGAGGCGGCGCGCGCGAGCGGGGTCGAGGTGGGTGCGAACACCTACGCCTACACCGCCTGGTTCAACTCGCTCTCGGCGTTCATCCCGCCATGGGCGCACGACGGCGGCGACGCCAAGCTGCTCGAGCGGTTGAGGGACCCGGTGATGCGCCGGCGCATGCGCACCGACATGGAGACGCCGAGCGCGACGTGGGACAACGAGTGGCAGGAGATCCCGAACCCCGACGCCGTGCTCATCGCGGTGGTGCAGAACCCCAAGCTGATGCCGCTGCAGGGCAAGACGCTGGCGGCGATCGCGCGCGAGCAGCACAAGGACCCGATGGATGCCCTGTTCGACATCCTCGTGGACGACGAGGCCTTCACCTCGTGCGCCGTCTTCGCGATGTCGCAGCCCGACGTCACGATGGCGCTGCAGCAGCCGTGGACGTCCATCGACAACGACTCGCAGGGGACGGCCCCCGACGGCGTCCTCGGCAAGGAGCACCCGCACCCGCGCGCCTACGGGACGTTTCCGCGCATCCTGGCCAAGTACGTGCGCGAGGAGCACGCGCTCACGCTGCCTGACGCGATCCGCAAGTTCAGTGCGCTGCCGGCGGCCCGGATGCGGTTGACCGACCGCGGCGTGCTGAAGAAGGGCATGTGGGCCGACGTCGTCGTCTTCGACCCCGAGACCATTCATGACATGGCGACCTTCGAGAACCCGAACCAGCTCTCGGTCGGCATGCAGTGGGTGCTGGTGAACGGCGTTCCCGTCATCGCCGATGGCAAGGCGACCGACGCACTGCCGGGAAAGGTGCTGCGCGGGCACGGCTACCGGCCCACCGCGCCATAGGCTCGGCGACAGGCCCGGTGCCTCGCCCCACGACGAGCATGCCCTCGCCTTCCGCACGTCGCCGGTCGTCCTTTCGCGCGTGGCTGTCGCTCGTGCTGGCGGTGGCGACGTTGTTCCTGGCGGCGTGGATCTTCCTGCCGCCGCCGAACGTCGCGCTGCTCACGCTCGCCGTCGGCGCCCCGGAGATCAGCCAGTGGCTCGGCGTGGCGGCGCTGGTGGCGCTCTGGCTTGCACGGCCCCGGCTGCGCACCGACCGTGTCGCGCGCGTCGCCGCCGCCTGCGCCATGGGCGCGCTCGGCTGCGCGGCGTCGGTCTTCGTGCGATTCCCCGGCACGGCGCGGTCGTTCGACGCCGAGCTGCGCGCGGCAACGGGCGGTGATCCGCTGCGCCGCGTACCGGGTGAAATCCGGGCGACGTTGCGGCCGTCGGCGCTCAGCGTCTCCGACCTCTTTCGCGGCATCGCGCCCGGTGCGGCGCTCGTCGACAGCAACGTGCCGCTCGGATCACCGGACGGCGTGCCGCTCACGCTGGACATCTACCGGCCGCTGCAGCGCGGGCGCTATCCGCTCGTCGCGCAGATCTACGGTGGCTCGTGGCAGCGCGGCGCCCCGGGCGCGGATGCTGCGTTTGCGCGCTGGCTCGCCGCGCAGGGGTACGTGGTCGTGGCGCTCGACTACCGCCATGCGCCACAGTATCAGTGGCCGGCGCAGATGGACGATATCCGCGCCGGCCTCACCTGGATTCGCGAGCGCGCCGGCCGCTACGGCGTGGACACGTCGCGGGTTGCGATCATCGGTCGCTCCGCCGGCGCGCAGCTCGCCCTCATGGCGGCCTGGACGCCAGGCCCGCTCACGATCCGGGCGGTGATCAGCTACTACGGTCCGGCTGACCTCTCCGACGCGTACCGTAACCCGCCGCGGCCCGATCCGCTCCACATCCGCGACATCCAGGAGGCGTTCCTGGGCGGTACGCCTGACGAGAATCCCGACGGGTACCGGGACGCGTCGCCGATTGCACACGTCGCCGGGGCCCTCCCCGCCACCCTGCTCATCCAGGGACGGCGCGACAACATCGTGGAGCCGCGCTATGGCCGGGCGCTGCGCGACAGCCTCCGCGCCGCCGGCTCGACCGTCGCCTACCTCGAGATCCCGTGGGCCGAGCACGCGTTCGACGCGGTGTTCAACGGCCCGAGCTCGCAGCTGGCGCTGTACAACGTGCAGCGGTTCCTGGCGTGGGCCATGGCGCGGAGTGCCGGCCCCGGCTGAGGATCACCACGCGCGTTCCCTGCCGAACCCGCGGCGACCGCCGCCGAGCCGTGGTTACCCCGGCGGGTGCAGCCCGGCGCCGAGGATGTCGGCCACGGCGTCGAAGCCGCCGGTGAGTCGGTGCCCGCCCGGCCGCGCATAACGAGTCACCACGCTGGTGTCGGCCTGCAGGCACCCGGAGTCGTCCTCCTCGGTGCCATAGATGCAGACCACGCGCATGCCGCGCAGCTTCTCCAGCTCCGGGGCAATCGGCACGTCGTCGGGACGCTTGACGTCGCGGATCAAGTCGATGAGGTGGAACTGGAAGTTGGCGTTGGCACTCAGGCTCACCAGGCCGACCATGTTGATCCGGTCGCGAAGGTCAGCTGGCCACCGTGACACGATGAACGGGGCGAGGTCGGCCCCGCGCGAATAGCCCAGTACCATGAGGCGGGTGCGGTGCCACCTGTCGAGGTACGCACGCGCCGCACAGCCGATGTCGTGGGCGACCTCGTCGGGCGTGCGCTTGTGCCCGAGGTAGGTCCGCATGTTGATGCCGAGGACCGCGGCGCCGCGTTCGAGCAGTCCCTTGGCGACCTTCTCGTCGGCGGGCGCGAAGCCGCCGTCGCCGGTGAGCAGGAGGACGAGGGTGTTGTTGCTGTCGGACGTGGCGGGGCGCTCGATGCGCGGCAGGCTGGCGACGAGGGCGTCGGTGCAGTCGGCCTGCGGCTCCGCGGCGCGAGCCGCGCGCCAGGGAGCGGCGGCGAGGACCAGGGTAACGACCACGGCACCGACCATGGCGCCGACCATGGCCCGGGGCAGGTTCAGGACCGCCGGGCGATATCCGCGCTGTGCGCGGCGCGGGTGCCCGCCCGGGGGTTCGGTGTTGCACGAGGAACGGGGAAGGCGAAGCATGCCTGTGACCGGGAGATGAGGTGCCCTATCGGGTGACGAGGCCCGAGACGCCCCCGGCGATGAGCGTGGCCACGTTGGTGAGGATGCGGGGGAGCGCGAGGCCGCCCGGCGACGCGAGGTACCGCGGGCGCCAGACCGGATCGAACTTCTCCTTGTACTGCCGGAGGCCCTGAAAGTTGTAGAAATGCTCGCCGTGCCGGAACAGCCAGGCGCCGGCGCGGTTCCAGAGCGGGGCCAGGGCCCGGTCGCCAAGCCCGGCCAGCGGGGCCATGCCTAACGTGCACTCGGCGAAGCCGCTGGCCCGCCCCCACAGCATGAGCTCGATGAACAGGTATTCCATGACGCCGCGCGGGGCGTCGTTCGCATGGCGCATCAGGTCCACCGACAGCTCCGTGCCCGGCGCCCCCGTCCAGATGTTCGAGAAGGCGACCAGGCGATCCTGATGCCTGACGAGAGCCATCGGAAAGTGGCTGAGATAGGCGGGATCGAAGCGCCCGAGCGAAAAGCCCTTCTCACGGGTGGACTTGGCGGCGAGCCACTCGTCCGAGATGCGCCGGAGGTCGGGAATCAGCGCCGGCACCCTGTCGGCCGCCACGATCTCGAACGTGACCCCGTCCCGTGCCATCTCCCGCTGTGTGCGGCGCAGTCCCTTCCTGGCAGCCCCTTCCAGCGAGAAACCGGCGAGCGGGACGATCGCCTCCTCGCCCAGCTTCACGAAGCTGAGCCCGAGGTCGATGTAGAGCGGCAACCGGCGGGCGGTCACCTCGTAGAAGACAGGCCAGGCGCCGTGCTCGTCGGCGCTCTCCCGGAACTCCCACGCGAGCTCGGCGCAGGCGTCGTCGGGGCCCACCGGATCGCCGAGCGCGATCCAGCTCCGTCCCTCGACCCCGTACATCAGCATCGCATCGCGCTTCTCACTGAACAGCAGGCACTTGTCGCCGAGCAGCGCGAGGTTGGCGCCCGTCTCGCTCGAGCCGGCGGCGATCACCGCTGCCGCCTGCAGGTCGCCGGCATCCGGGAGCTGGGGATCCCCGACGCTGTGGCGCAGCAGGCGCATCGCGCCGAAGAGCGCAATCCCCGTCACCGCCCCAGCCGAGGCGCGGAGGAACCTCGGCGCGTCGCCGCGCACGGTGAACTGCCACCAGAGCTCCCCGGCAAACTCGACGTGCTTGTACGAGAAGACGCCGAGCCAGATGCTCGCGCCGACGACGCTCACGATCGCCGCGACCCATCCGGGCTCCAGCGGCTCGTGCAACAGCGCCGCCTTCCGGTAGAACTCGCCCCGGGCCGGTATCAGGAGCGCGAGCATCCCTGTCATGACGACGGCCTCCTCCCAATCCAGTCCCTTGAGGAGTGACGCCACGGCGCCCAGTGCCAGCGCAGCAATCGCAAGCGTCCACGCCGTGTCCAGCCGGTGCCAGAGCGCCCACGCGAGCACCAGCAGCGCGAGCCCCAGCAGGCTTCCGGTGAAATGCGAGACCTCGATGACGCCGATCGGGAGGAGCCTGACGAGCCAGCTCACGCGCGAATGCACGGAGGGCGCCGCCCCCGAGAAGAGAAGGACGACGCCGGCGAGAAAGGTCCCGGCGGCGAGGGCAGCGGGGGTCACCGACGATCCCCAGCGCGCGGTCGCCGTCGCGACGATGCGCAGTTGCCCGCGGCGTCGCCACGCCTCGTTGGCGGCAAGCGCACCGGCGCCGAGCACGAACGGGATCCCGTAGTAGATCACCCGGTACGCCAGCAGGGTCGCGACGACCTGATCGGCCGGAAGCAGCGGCCCGAGAAGGGCGAGCATCACCGCCTCGAAGACGCCGGCCCCTCCGGGCACGTGTGACACGATGCCGACGAACTGTGCGAGCACGAAGGCCGCCACGAACGGCAGGAATCCCGGACCCTGGAGCGCCGGAAGCAGCGCATACATCACGGCCGCCGCGCTCAGCCAGTCGGCGATCGGTATGAGGAACTGCGTCGCCGCGAGTCCGCGCCCGGGAACGACGAGCTCGATCCCCGCCAGTCGTACCGTGCGGCCGGTCAGGCGCCAGGCGGCGGCCTGGTAGGCGATGACGATCGCCAGCAGGAGCGCGCCGATGGCGCGTGCCAGTGCCGGCGTCAGGTGCAGGAGCGTCGCCGCCTCGGTTGGCACCAGCAGGAGCACGAGCGCGTTCACGCTCACCACGCCGACGGCGAACGTGACGCCCACGAACGAGACGCCGCGCGCGATCTCGCCGGCACCGATGCCCCACTGGGACCAGAAACGGTAGCGGATGCCGCCGCCCGTCAGCGGCGCGAAGCCCAGGGTCTGGCTGATCGCGTAGGCGATCGTGGAGGAGAACGCGATCTGCCGATACGGCACTCGCCGCTTCAGGTAGGCGAGCGCGGTGAAGTCGTAGAGCGGAAGGACGGCGTAGACGAGCACCGTCAGCGCGAGGCTCAAACCGAGCTGCGAGAGCGGGATCTCGCGCAGCCTGGCGGCGATCTCGTGGTAGCGGAAGGCACGCAGCTCGTGGTCGAGGAGCAACAGCACCAGCCCCACGACCGCGATGGCGAACAGCGGAAGGAGCCAGCGGCGCCACCTGTCGAGACGCGCGAGGACGGTCATGGGAGGAACCTACGCACGCGGCGAGCCGATCGTTTGCCATCCGACCGCGAGGTCTCATGTCCGGCGACGTCTGACAAGCCTTTCGGTTGAATGGGAGCTCGACGACGCCCGGTCCCGGACGTCCGGACGCCGGACGCCGCCCCCTGCGCCGGACGCCGCCCCTTCGCCGGATGCCGGACGTGCCACGTCGCGCAAGCTCCACACCGTGACCGACAAAACCGCGCTTCCCGCCGACCGTCAGGGCTGAGGCTCTCACGGATTCGACGTTCCTTTTTCGGTAGATCGCCACCGACGTCGGCGCCATCTTTCGCGGCATGACACGCACCGCCCTCCCCTCCCGCGGCGAGTTGATGCGCGCCTTCATGGGGCGCGACGGCTCGTACGACGGCGTCTTCTTCACCGGCGTCGTCACGACAGGGATCTTCTGCCGCGTCACCTGCCCGGCGCGCAAGCCGAAGCCGCAGAACGTGCGGTTCTTCGGGTCGCGCCAGGAGGCGCTCGCCGCCGGCTTCCGTCCATGCCTGCGCTGCCGTCCCCTCGACTCGGCCACGGCGACACCCGACTGGATGGACTCGCTGGTGCGCGAGCTCGAGACGACGCCGCGCATCACGGCCACACGGTTGCGCGAGCGCGGACTGCACCCGGCTCGCGTGCGTCGCGGGTTCGTCCGTCACTACGGCATGACCTTCACCGCCTTCCAGCGATCACGACGGCTCGGCGCCGCGTTCGCCGAGATGCGGCGCGGGAGCCCGCAGTCGCGAGCGGCGCTCGACGCCGGCTATGATTCGCTGAGCGGATTCCGCGACGCGTATCGGCGGGTCTTCGGCACCACTCCGGGACGGGGCAGCAACGTGACGATTGGCTACATGCACCAGTTCGAGACCCCACTCGGCGCGATGGTTACCGTCTGCACCGACAGCGGGGTACGCCTGCTCGAGTTCCTCGACCGGCGCGGCCTCGAGACCGAGCTGCGCGACCTCGGCGGCTCGATGACCGGGGCGGTGATCGCCGGCGAGAACGCGATGACGCGTCAGGTCGAGCGGGAGCTGGGCGAGTACTTCGATGGAAAGCGCCGCGAGTTCACGCTCCCGCTCGAGCCCGAGGGGACGCCCTTCCAGCAGCGCGTCTGGAAGGCGCTGTGCGAGATCCCGTACGGGGCGACGCGGAGCTATGGCGAGCAGGCGCGGACCATTGGGCAGCCGGAGGCGGTGCGTGCGGTGGCGCGCGCCAACGGCGACAACCACATCGCGATCGTGATCCCATGTCATCGCGTCATCGGCGCGAACGGCAAGCTCACGGGGTACGGCGGTGGTCTCTGGCGCAAGCAGTACCTGCTCGACCTCGAGGGGGCGCAGGGCGTGCTGCGGATGGGAGCGGCGGGCTGAGCTGACGGCGCGCCGACGTGTACCGCGCTGACCAGGCGGCACGCTGACCAGGCGGCGCGTCGACGTGGCGGCGCGCTACGCTCGCGGTGCGCAGCCCGTTGCGTGTGGACGGACTCGCGCGACCACGACGACTCCTGACATCGCGATGCCGCCAGCCTGCGCTGCGGATGTCAGCCTGCCGACAGCTTCGGCGCCGGCAACATGAACACCGGCTGACGACCGTGCTGGGCTGTCCGCCTAACGCCTGAGGCGGGTCACGCGAGCGAGACGGCTTCGATACCTCCCCGCGTGCTGCGCGTGACGGTGGACCGGGAATGTTGGGCGCTTCCCTGTGCGCCGTTCCGTCTTCCCGGAGGTTGCCATGCCCACGCGTCATCCGTCAGCGGGCTCCACCGTGCCTTCATTCGTCAGGCCCTGCCTTGCCGTCGCGCTCGTGCTCGCGGTGCCCCTGGCGGCGCAGTCCCCGTCGGCC
The DNA here is from genome assembly GCA_963761075.1 of uncultured Gemmatimonadaceae bacterium. Taxonomy (GTDB): domain Bacteria; phylum Gemmatimonadota; class Gemmatimonadetes; order Gemmatimonadales; family Gemmatimonadaceae; genus CAVXFN01. The sequence goes on along the minus strand of CAVXFN010000004.1, from coordinate 977,269 downwards.
GGCGTCGTCGCCGGCCACGTCTCCGACCCCGCCGGACATCCACTCATGGGGGCGACCGTCACCGACGGCGACGGACGCACCACCGTGGTCGCCAACGGCGAGGGGTACTTCCGCCTGGCGAGTCTCCGTCCAGGACGCCACACGCTCGTCGTCCGCTATCTCGGCTTCCGGCCCGACTCCATCGACGCCGACATCACCGCCGGCCAGACCGTGGATGAAAAGGTGACGCTCACCGAGAGCGTGGCCGCGCTGGCGCCTGTCGCGGTGCGCGGGCGCGTCCAGGGGCAGGCCCGCGGCCTGATGGAGCGTCGCTCCGCCGAGCGCGTGGAGGACGTCGCGACGTCGGACGTGATCCGGAGCCGGCCCGATGCCAACGTTGCCGATGCCGTCGGCCGGCTGCCCGGCGTCTCGCTCGAGCGCGACGAGGGCGAGGGGAAGTACCTGCAGATTCGTGGCACACAGCCGAGCTTCAGCAACGTCACGATCAACGGCGCGCACGTCCCGTCGCCCGAGGGCGACACCCGCACCGTGAAGCTCGACGTGATCCCGGCCTCGCTGGTGAGCGAGATCCAGCTGAGCAAGACGCTCACCGCCGACATGGATGCCGATGCCATCGGCGGCTCGGTGAACCTGGTGACGAAGACGCCGGAGCGTGGCGAGCCGGTGACGTCGCTCACGCTGCTCGGCGGGCACACCGACCTGCGGAACAACAGCGTCTACAACGCCAACGCCCTCGCCGGCGGGCGGTTCGGTCCGGACGGCAAGCTCGGCTTCCTGCTCACCGGGAGCCTGGACCGCAACAACAGGCCGATCGACGACGTGGAGCCCGTCTTCGACGTCGGGACGCTGAACGGGGCGACGGTTCCGGTGGTCGCGGAGATCGACCAGCGCGCGTACAGCTACCAGCGTGCGCGGGGCGGCATCGGGGGAACGATGGACTACCGGCTCAGCGAGCGTTCATCGCTCTACCTGCACGGGCTGTTCAGCGAGTTCCACAACTATGGCGTTCGCTATCGCGCCGATGCCGTGCCGGCCGACGGCGACCTCACGCCGGGTTCGCTCACGAGCGGGAGCGCCACCGGCGGGACGATTTCGAGGGAGGTCCAGACACGGCGTCCGGATGAGCAGATCTACAGCATCATCGCCGGGGGCAAGCACCTGTTGAACCGCGCGTCGCTCGACTACTCGGCGTCGTACTCGCACTCACAGCAGCAGGTCGTCAACGGGCGCAACACCGTCTTTGCGCTCGACAACGTGGACTACACGTACGATGCGTCGAACCCGAAGTTCCCGGCGTTCGCGGTGACCAATGGCGCGCCGATCAGCACGCCGTCGGCCTTCGGCTTCGACAACTTCGACATCCAGAACAACCGCACCACCGACCACGAGCTGGCGACGCAGGTCAACCTCGCCGTGCCGTACTCCTGGGGCAGCCTGCCGGCCTCGCTCAAGGTCGGCCTCAAGCTGCGCGACGAGCAGAAGATGCGGGCCAACAGCGATTCCATCTTCAACGGCTACAACGGCAACTTCACGCTGGCCAGTGCGCTGTCCGGCTTCACCGACCCGTCGTTCTACTACAACCACTACGACATCGGCCCGGTCCCGGGCGCCGGCGAGGCCGAGAGCTTCGAGAACGCGAATCGCGGCAACTTCGTCTACGATGCCGGCAAGTCGCTGGCGCGCACGGAGGGTGCCAACTACGGCGGATCCGAGAAGGTGTATGCCGCGTATGGCATGCAGTCGGTCGACGTCGGCCGGTTGAACGTGCTCGCCGGCGTCCGTGTCGAGGCCACCCGCGCCGACTACACCGGCAACGTCGTCCAGCTCGACGACAACGGGAAGTACCTCGGCAGCACGCCGGAGTCGGGGAGCCACAGCTACGCGAACGTCTTCCCGAGCGTGCACCTCCGCTACGCGCTCGACACGCGGACCAACCTGCGACTGGCAGCCACGCAGGGGATCGCCCGGCCGGCGTTCGCGGACCTGGCGCCGTATCTCGTCACGTCGCAGGGGCTGCACACGCTCACGGAGGGGAATCCGCAGCTGCAGCCGACCCGCTCGACGAACCTCGACGTGATGTACGATCACTACTCCGGGTCGATCGGGGTCCTGTCCGTCGGCGCGTACTACAAGGACATTACCGACTTCATCTTCACCGGCCGGCAGCTGCTTTCCTCCGGTGCCTACTCGGGCTATTTCGCCTCGCAACCGCAGAACGGCCCCAGCGGCCACATCCTGGGACTCGAACTCGAGCTGCAGCATCGGTTCACTTCGTTGCCCGGCATGTGGAGCGGCTTCGGCGTCGACGGCAACCTGAACCTCTCGGACTCGAGGGCGAAGGTCCCGTCCGGAGACACCTTCCGCGATGCGACCATGCCGAGGCAGGGGAAGACGAACGCGAACCTCGAACTGACGTATGATCGTTCGCGGGTGAGCTTCCGCGGCGGGTTGACCTACAACTCGAGGAACATCTGGGAGTACGGCGACGACCCGTCGTCGGATGTCTATCTCGACAACCACCTGCAGTTCGACGCCAACGCCACGATGACGATCTCGCCGCAGGTACAGCTCGTCGTGCAGATGCTCAACATCTCCAACGAGGTGTTCGGCTTCTACCAGGGAACGCCGGCGACGCCTATCCAGCGCGAGTTCTACGGTCGTACGATCCTGATCGGATTCCGGCAGTCGCGCTGACGTCGCGGCGCGGGGGAGCGGCGTGCCTGGCCGCTCCCTTGCGCGACGCGCTTGCGGCAGCCATCAGCGACGCCGCTCCGGGCGTGACTGCAGTTCGTCGCCCCGGCAGTAGCGTCGTTTCGTCATGCCTCGTGCGGCAAAGACTCCTTGTGCCGGCGCACCAGGGACGTAACGTGTGCACAGCGAGGAGTCTACCGGTTGGTGCGTGGCCTGATGATGAAAGGACGCCAGCGGCACACGTGGCTGATTGCCGGGGCCGCGATCGCCGTCGCGCTCGCCGCGGTGGGATGCGACTCGCTTTTCGCCCCGCTGCCGAGTGGAGCGAAGGGGTTTCCTCCCCTGGCGCCATACGGCACCTGGTGGCAGCTCGTCGAGTCGTGCAGCGGGATCACTCGAACGTTCGGTTCGGTTCGCTGGTATGTCGCCGACAGGATCGAGTCCAACGACGCCAATGTGGATGGTGAGTGGCTCTCCCGCGGCAACCGGATCGTGCTGACCCCCGCCTCGGCGCGCGAGGGCGACGTGGTGAGGCACGAGATGCTCCATGCGCTGCTGCGGCACGGCGGCCATCCGCGGGAATACTTCGTGGACCGCTGCGGATCGCTGGTCTCGTGCCAGGCCAATTGCGCGCCGTCGGAGGGTGACCGCGGTGTGCCTTCGACTGCGCTCTACGTTCCGCTCACGACGCTCGAGGTATCGGTTCGCGTCGAGCCTGCGGTGCCGAACGTGTCGATCGACAGCGGCTGGGCGCGGATCGTTGTGGACGTCACGAATCCGCGGTCCGAGCCGGTGTGGGTCGACCTGCTTGGCTTCCAGTCATTCTCGTGGCATTCCACGCAGGCGCCGTGGAGCCGCGAGGTCGGGACGTCGGAACGGCTCTGGGCATTTCGTGCCGGCGAGTGCCGCTCGTACACGTTTGACGCGCAGTTTGGCGTTGGCACATACACGATTCACGGTGGGTTTTCGGTGCACGGGTCTCCCGGGTACGTGTTGACGGTGGGAGAGTGAGTCGGGTGTGACGGCGCCTTCGGTTCCGACCCGGCACCCGGCGCGCGATGCAGGCATACATGCTCAGCGTACACGAGGCAGCGAGATATTGCCGCGGGCAAGAGCTGGCGTGTCGCCAATTGTGGTGGGCTGGGCTGCGCGTCCGGCGCGGCGCGTGATGGTTTCCGCGTCCGCTCCCTGTCGGTTGGGCACTCCGGAGGCGTCTGCGGCTTGCGCGATCGCGCGCGCGCCGCGCGAGATATGTCAGCCGCTCTTGTTGCGCGATCTGGGATCCGGTATGGTGGAGTGGAAGAGATACTCCGTTAGGCCGATACCAACTCGAAGCATGGTGCGCACTTCTGCCTTAGGCCTTACGGCCGCGGCGCTTGGAACGATCGCTCTCGGAGCTCAGGGGCAGGGAGGCAACGTGCTCACGCCCCTTGCACCGGTGCGTCTGGCCGATTCCTCGATCGCACCGATCGGTCGCATACGCTCGCTCGGAATCGGACCGAATGGGAGCCTCTACGTTGTCGACAATTCGCAGGCTGCGGTTCTCGAGTTCTCCTCGGCTGGCACGTTTGTTCGTCGGATCGGCACCCGTGGCGAGGGACCGGGCGAGCTGCAAGCTCCTTCTGGAGTTGCCGTCCTCGACGACACGCTCCTCGTGGTTGCTGATATTCGGCGCAGCGACTTGAGTCTCTTCCGTCGCGCAACCGGCAAGTTCCTTAGGCGCGTCACCATTCCAGGGAGAATTGGCTCCATGCATGGGGTCCACGGCCTGCTTTGGGTTGGCGCGATGAATCTGGCGTCACGAACGAGCGTTGTCCGGGTTGCCGTTACGACTGGCGAGATTGCGCCACAGGTCGCCCTCCCCGGTGTCTACGCCGGAGACAGCCCCATCGCAGCGGCATTCTCTGGCATAAGCGTCGCCCCAGACGCGGGGACGCTGGTGGTGGGGTTCGCTGCGACCAATTACCTGCTCCTCATCGGACGGAACGGTAATGCTGACACCGTGTATCTCCCCGTCGCGCGGCGCCGCGGAGTGCCGGAGCGGCTGGCCGAGCACGTCGCGGCGATGAACAGCGAATTGGATGTTTATACCGCACTCTCGACTCTCAATGCCCTGGAACCGCTCTCTCCAGGCGAGGTGTTGGCTGCACATCTGGACATGACTGCGCGCGCTGGAGCGACAATGCCCCGAGGGCCCGGTGGTCCCGATCCGTTCACGTACAAGCTCTACGTGACGTTGGTCGACCTGACGCAACGCCGGATCTGCGTCGATCTGCCGGTTCCCTTCTCCGGAGACGGGCTTCCCAGTGTAGCCGCGCGCGGCGACACCCTCTACGTCTCTGACCAAGATGCGGCCAATCCTGAGCACCCATGGCTGGTCCGCAGATTGCTCATTCGCGACAGTCGCTGCACTTGGCGGACTAGCAGAGTTGGTCCGGCCTAACGAGCGTTGCAGCTGCCGCCGCAGACTCTCTGTTGAGGCAGCACCTGTGCTGCGCCAGGTGCTGCTCTTCTTGACTGCGGCGCAGCTGAACGCGGTCCGTTATGCGGACACAGAATGCCAGCGTGGCGAAGGGCAATTGAAGACGGTAGGCCAGGGGCGCAAATGAATCTCGACGTGGTGCACGCGTTGTACGCAGCGTTCGCGCGACGCGACATCCAAGCCATGCTGGCATGCTTGGCTCCTGATGTCGTGTGGTGCGAGCCGGAAAACCCATTCAACCCCGCCGCTGGCACTCATCGCGGTCACCAAGGCTTTCTCGCGTGGGTTCAGATCGGTCGCGACGCCGAGGATATCGAGCTCCTCGAGCCAAGTCAGTTCCTTTCCAACAAGGATGCGGTCGCCGTGGTGGGTCGAATGAGATGCCGAGCGAAGCAGACAGGTCGTGTCTACGAGTCCGACTTCGTGCACGTCGTCACGTTTCGGGACGACAAGATCGTGCGCTTCCAGGAGTACTTCGACACCTACGCGGCTGGCGAAGCATTCAGAAATTCACCGTAGAGTGCCGGTGCCGCCCAACACGCGCTGCAGCAGACAGCGGAGCTGTTGTGCGCTCGCCCCGCTCGCTCCATCTCCTTCCGCTGCTGCTGAGTTCTCACGTTAGGCGGCCCATGCCACGAGTGACCGGAGGTTCTCGATGCGCATCGCCATCATGTGCCGCTGCCCTACGTTGGCGGTGGCTGCAACCCTCCTCGCTTTGCAGCCGCTCCCCAGTCCCGGGCAAGGAACGTCGGCTCGACACCTCAGTCTCGCGCTCGGGTATGGCTCCGTGGAAACGGGCGGGGAGGACCGCGCCGGGCCCTCGGTCGCCATCTCGTCTTGGCTGGGCGCCCAGAACTGGATGCGCCTTCAGCTGAGCGCCGACGTTGGCACCTACGGCTACGTTGACTCCTTTGCGTGCCCCTCGGACACCCGCTGCCCCCGCCTGCTTGGCTATCCAGCGGTGGCCAGTGTCGGCGCAAGCCTCGTCGTGGGTGACGTCAGCGCCCTTCGCGGGCGCCTCTTTGCTGCCGTCGGCCTCACCGGCGTCGCGGGCATTGGTACGGCAACGCCGTTCTTGTGGGCGGGCCAACGCGGCCAACGTGTCCCGCGCCTGGTCGTCGCTCCGGAGTTGACCGGGGGTGTGTTCATCACCCGCCGCCTTTATGCCACCATTCGGTCTCGCTCCCGTCACTTCGCCAGTGGCGAGAAGTTCGACATGGTGGGGATGAACCTGGGCTGGTGGCAACGCTGACGGGCCGCCTAACAGGCGTTCAGCTGGCGCCGCAGACTCCAGGTTGAAGCAGCACCTGTGCTGCGCCCGGTGCTGCTTATATCGACTGCGGCGCAGCTGACCACGGTCCGTTAGCCAGACGAGCGATGGAGTCTCGAATGAAGTCGCGCCTTCCGATCTATCTGACCGTTATCGCAGCTGCTCCGCTTCTTACAGCGTCCGTTCAAGGGCAGGCGGCGCGCGATTCGGCGTTTCTCGCGCGTGCGGTCGTCAGTCTCGTTGGCGAGCTTCTCGGTCCTGAGTTCCGGGACTCCACGGCGATGCTCCTTCGCCGCCCACCAACGGCACCGCCTGGAGCGACACCGTGCTCGCGGCCATCCATGCCCACTACCCGGCCGTCAATCGTCCTGTCGTTGATTCGGCGCACGTGCGAGTTATCACGGTCACCGAGCCTGTGTTTGCCGGCGACACGGCGCGGGTCGAGCTTCGCCTGGCCGTCTGCGCGACGGAGCCCGCTGCCCGCAATTACTTTGTCTCGATCAGTTATCTCCGCTTCGTCCGCGTTGCTCCGCAGACATGGCGCTACGAGAGCGCGGGCGAATTCGTTGGCGACGGCCACTGTGGTCCCTCCCCACCCTCCCTTGCCTCGTTGCGAACCGCCGCTGGCTAACGAGCGTGGAGCTGGCACCGCGGTCTCGCATGGTAGGCTGCCGTGTGGCTGCGCCCACGGCAGCCTTGGTTGCACCGCGCCGTAGCTGAACGCGGTCCGTTAGGCAGCGATCGACTCTTCGCGCCGCGCTCACGGCCCCGCGGCCTCCCGCCCCGGGCCTCCAACACCGTTGGTCCGCCGGCCTTTCGTTCCCTCGTCGCCTGACCTATGTTGGCCCCGCCATGAAGGGTAGAGGCGCTCTGCGACTCCGTCGAGACGACGGCTGATACCCTGCCCGAACCAAGGGAAGCCATCAACAATTCAAGCACCCGACCAAACCGGGGCGGGTGGCCGTCGCCGGCGGCCCGAATGACGACCTTGCCCCGGGAACCTTGAAAGCATTCTGAAGCAAGCTGGCCTCAAGCCTCCAGCTGGAGCGTGAACCCGATGCAGCGCTGCTTGATCGTGCTCGAACCCACGGACACCGGGTTCTCCGCCTACTCGCCCGATCTTCCCGGTTGCATCGCCACGGGGACCACCCGCGTGGAGGTCGAGGCCAGCATGCGCCAAGCGGTGGCCCTCCATCTCGACGGCCTCCGCGAGGACGGGGGCCCGTGCCGCCACCGCACACCATCGCGACTTATATCGAGGTCGCTGCCCAACACGGCTTGCAGCTGGCGGCGGGGCTGCGGCGCGCGCGGCCGCGCGCGGCGCGTGCGCCGCGCCCTTCGCTGATCTCCCGCCGCAGCGGAAACCTGCCCGTTAGGCGTCCATCACAGACACGCACGCGTCTCTCGCTTCGCAAGGAAAAGAAGTGAAGTATCCAATTGCCATTTGCAGCTTTGCCCTTGCAGTAGGCCTCGGGACTCTCTCTGCTCATGCCCAGACAGTTCGTGGAACTCCCGCCGATGAGCAAGCGATCAGACAACTGATAGAAAAGCATGCGTCATCCGCACGGAATGACGACGTAGCTGGGATGGTTTCGACCATGCACGACGATGCTGCTACGCGTCTTGATGATGGGCGATTCCTGGTCGGACGTGCAGCGAACGCGAAGTTCCTACAGAGAAATCGCCGCTGGCGGTCCGCATCGTCTGGCGCACCGTCATCCACCTGAATCAATCAGGATTCGTTTTCTGACGACTGACGTGGCGTTCGTCGACGTAAACTCCGTCTCAGTGTCAGGTTCTGGCCCACAAACGCCCTACTTTCTCGTATTCACCAAGGTCGACGGTAAGTGGGGAGTGGCTGAGGTGCGGAATGGGGTGGACTACAGATGAGGCGCGACCAGGCGGCTGACAGTTCATTCCAGCCGACTGGGTACTTGCTCCACTTCTGCAGACACTTCTTCCGAACCAGAGAGGTGTCGGATGCCACGAGCCGGACCACGACAAGTCCATAGCTGCCACGACGAGTTTACGCGCACGGCGGTGCGTCTCAGTCAGCAGCCGGGGATGCAGGTGCAGACCGTGACGGCCGCTTTGGAGATTCATCCCTTCATGCTGTGGAAGTGGCGGAGGGAGGCGCGGGAGGGAACGCTGCGAGGACGCGCGCGACCGACCCTCTGCCCTGGTCCAGCGCGTGAGATCGCCCGGCTCCCACGCCCGGAGTAGGCCCATGCGCTCTTGCTCGAGGTGCACGACTCCTCAAACAAGCCATCAGGTTCTGCTCAAATCGACGAGCGAGCGGTTCGCGTTCATCGACGCGTGCCGGGCGGAGTACAGCGTGACGCGGCTCTGTCGTCAGTACGGGGTGACGCGCTCCGGCTGCGATGCCTGGCGCACCCGCCCGGCGAGCGCACACGCGGAGCAGGACCGCCGACTGAGCATGGTGATCCAACGGATCTTCGCGGCGCCCCAGGGCCGCTACGGCAGTCCCCGCGTGCACCGGGTCCTCGTCCGCCACAGCGATCGGGGTTCCGAATACATGGCGGCGCCGTTCCGCGACTGCGTAGCGGTGGCCTAGAGAATTGAGACAGGGGAGATAGGTGGAATCTTCCGCTCTTCAAGGCGAAGTTCTCGCCGATCAGGAGGAACGATTCCGATGCGCCGACCCCGCCGCAACCACTCACCCGCCTTCAAAGCCAAAGTGGCTTTGGCGGCGCTCGAAGGCAACGACACGCTGAGCCAGCTCGCCACGCGGTTCGATGTCCACGCGAATCAGATCGCCGAATGGCGGCGCCAGCTGGTGGCTGGGGCGGCCACGGTGTTCACCGACGGCGAGCGCCCCGACACGGCGCCGCCCGTGGACGTGAAGACCCTCCACGCCAAGATCGGCCAGCAGGTCCTGGAGTTGGATTTCTTGGCACGCGCGCTCGGACGCGATCCCGGTCCGAGCGGCAAGCGATGATCGCTCGGGGGCACCGATTGTCGGTGACGCGGCAAGCGCGCTTGCTTGGATTGTCGCGGGCGTCGGTCTACTGCACTCCGCAGCCCGTGCCCGAGCGTGACCTGGTCCTGATGCGGCGGATGGATGCACGGCATCTCGAGCTCCCGTTCACGGGCCGCCGACTGCTGCGCGACCTGCTCAGTCAGGAAGGCCTCGTCGTGGGCCGCGAACACGTGCGCACGCTGATGCGTCGCATGGGCTTGACGGCGATCTACCGGCGGCCGCGCACGAGTCGACGCCACCGGCACCACCCGGTCTTTCCCTACCTCCTGCGCACGCTCACGATCGATCGCCCAAACCGGGTCTGGGCGGCCGACATCACCTACCTCCCGATGGCGCGCGGGTTCGTGTATCTCACCGTGGTGATGGACTGGGCCTCGCGAAAGGTCCTCACGTGGCGCGTCTCGCCGACGCTGTCGAGCGAGTTCTGCGTTGCGGCGCTCGAGGACGCCCTCCACCGCTTTGGGACCCCGGAGATCTTCAACACCGATCACGGCTCGCAATTCACGAGCACAGACTTCCTGAAACCGCTGCCGGATCGCCACATTCGGATCAGCATGGACGGCACCGGCTGCTGGCGCGACACTGTCTTCGTCGAACGCCTCTGGCGCTCGGTGAAGTACGAGGAGGTCTACCTCCACGCCTACGACACCGTGTCCGAGGTCCGGGCCGGCCTCGCCCGCTACTTCACGTTCTTCAACCAACGCCGTCCCCACACCACACTCCGCCGCCGCACCCCCGATCAGGTGTGCTATCAAACCCAGGTCAACCTCAGCACCACTTCACCCCGCGGTCTTCCACTTATCCCGGCTGCCTGACCTGTCTTAATCCGTCAGGCCACCTCTGGGGACCCCACCGGTTCGCCGCACCGCGAACTCCAGGTCCCCGTCGACGCGGACCTCGCGTCCGGTCACATCCTGATTCGAGACCGGGAACCGGACTCGCACCGGCGCATCCACGCCAATTGCCCCTGTTGCGACACGCAGAACGCTGGCTTCTGTTGCGCGCGGACCGCCGCCATCGTGTTGCGCGACGAGTCCCTCGGCCACCATCTCCGGGAGTCGCAGGTGCCTCGGACGTCACGCCCACATAGGGGCGGGCCATTACATCGGCGTCGTATTCTCCAATCAGCACAAAGTGGCCAGGCTCCGCGAGCGAGTCGCTCGCAGGCATCGCGGTGGCGCGATGAGTGCGGCGACTCCCGCCCTCGGAGTGACAATACGAAGTGGTTCGGGTGCACGGTTTTCGTCTCTGGCGATTGATCGCACCAGCAGGACGGTAGCGCGGCGGCGTCGGCCACCGTACAATCGAGCAGTATGACGACACGTCGCTACGGGGATGACGAGGTACGCGAGATCTTCAGTCTCGCGACGACGGGCGACATGCCCGACCGGTCAGTGCCGGTTGAATCCGGCGGCCTGACCCTTGGTGAGCTCCAACACATCGGCCAGGAGGTGGGCATCGAGCCGGCGCGCGTCGCGCAAGCCGCGGCACGTCTCGACGCCCGCGGTAGGTTGGCGCCCGTCCGGCGATCCTTCGGGCTGCCGATCGGGCTATCGCGGGTGGTCGAACTTCCGCGAGCCCCAACGGATCGGGAGTGGGAGCTACTGATCTCTGAATTCAGGACGACGTTCGAGGTGCAGGGCCACGCCACGAGTTCCGGCGGGCTCCGCGAATGGTCTCATGGCAACCTGCACATCTGTGTCGAGCCGACCGAGCATGGCCAACAGCTCCGTCTCAGCACGCTCAAGGCCGATGCCATGGCCCTCAACGGGCTTGGGCTCGTGATGGGCGGGATGTCGCTGCTCATGGGTGCAGTGGTCGCTGCCGCTGGCAAGCCGGGGAAGGCGCTGGTGCTCATCGGCATGTTCGGCGGAATCGCGTTGGCCGCGTTCGGAGCCAACCTGGTTCGCTTGCCGCGCTGGGCGCGCGAGAGGGAGCGACAGATGGAGGCGATTGCCGAGCACGCAGTTAAGCTGCTCTCCAATCCGTAGGTCCATGCGCCTCAGGCGCTCGAGGCGCAATCGATGCCATTGTGCCATGCGACCGGCCACCTGACGCTCATTGAAGCACGCGGTGGAGCAAAGGACTGCGCATGCCTTGCATGCGTTGCTATCGGGTTCGTCCGCGGCTCCCGGTGGGCGTTAGGCGGCCATGCGCCTCCTGCCTGGTCCTCTCGCCCGTCGCCCGGCGATCGTCCTTCTGGTACCAGGCCTCCTTGCAGTTCACGCCGGGAAGCAATCCAGCCGTGGGCGAGCGGGCTGCTACGACTTTGGCCGGAGTGACTTCCACTGGTACGCCGTTGATGCGAACACCGGTGCGCTGACGCCCGAGTCAACAAGCATCCTCCGACTCACCACGGATTCCGTATTCAGGACTTCCCGCTTCCTTGGCTTCGCCGCGGCATCGGTGCCGCCCTCGGTGGATTCCGCCTCCAGGGCCCGGTGGAGTACGTGGCAGCCAACGGAGCGGGATTCGCTCACCGTGACCTGGGCTGATGGCTACCATGCATTGACGTTTCGCCTGGGTGGGCAGGATACGCTCGGCGGCCGCGTTGCCCGGCAGAGTGACGCAGACATCGACACAGCCACCTTGCGTCGTGCATCAGGCCCGCCCCCGCGGCCCGCCCTGGCCGTGCGCATCGAATGCCCACAACGACAAGCATATCGCCGAACCGGCGTTGCCCCTGCCGCGGCGGACTCGTATGGTAGCGCCGGCAGTGCCACGCCTGCCGGCGCTCGGCCGGCCGCGGCGCAGCAGACAGCGGTCCGTCAGGCCGCCGCACACACACTCTCCCTCACCACCACCCGACCTCGGAGATTCGTGGTGATGAACAACGGCGTCGTGACGGTCGGGTCGCCGCCCCGCGGGGTGTTCAAGCCGAGGAGGCAGGGCACCACCGGCAGCCGTGAACGATCCGGCCGCCGACCGGTGCGCCCACGGCGTCACCCGAAGGGATGATTGTGACGTAATTCGGTGAAAATCACCCGAACGGGTGACGCGCGAGCCGGCCTCCGTCGCTAGAATCACCCGTCCTCAACCTCCCGGGAGTTGCCATGCGGAAGATCGTGCTGACGTTCGGCCTTATTGCGGGCGCCATGCTCTCGGTGGTGATGCTGATCTCGATGGCCTTTCACGACCAGATCGGCTTCGACTGGCGGGGCTACGTTGTCGGCTACACCTCGATGGTGCTGGCTTTCCTGATGGTCTATTTCGGGGTCAGGTCGTATCGGGACACTGTGGCGGGCGGCACGATCCGGTTCGGCAAGGCGTTCGGCGTGGGTCTCATGATCGCCGCGGTGGCCAGTGTCTGCTACGTGGCGACATGGGAGGTCATCTATTTCGGGTTCATGCCCGATTTCGCCGACAAGTACGCGGCCCAGGCCGTAGACAAGGCCAGGCAGGCCGGGGCCACCGACGCGCAAATCGCCGAGACGGTGAAGAAGATGAACGACTTCAAGGAGAGTTACCGCAACCCGCTGGTCAATATTGCCTGGACCTTCCTCGAGCCATTGCCGGTCGGGCTCATCTTCACCCTGGTGTCGGCCGGTGTGCTGAGCCGGAAGCGAAACGAGGAGACCGGCGCCCTCGCCAGGGCCGCGGGCCGATAGCCTGTCAGGCCGCAGACAATACACTCTCCCTCACCACCACCCAACCTCGGAGGATCGATGAAGCGGGTCACCGGCATTGGCGGCATCTTCTTCAAAGCCCAGGACGCTCCGGCACTGCAGGCCTGGTACAAGCGGCACCTGGGAATCGATGTCCAGGTCTGGGGCGGCGCTGCCTTCGATTGGACCGACGCCGAGGGCAAGCCGGTTGCAGGCACGACTGCCTGGTGCATCGATCCGCAGGAAAGTGACCACTTTGCCCCGAGCGCTGCTCCCTTCATGGTCAACTACCGGGTGGAAGACCTCCATGCCCTGGTCAAGGTCCTGAAGGAAGAAGGCTGCCAGGTGCTCGAGAAGATTGACGAATCCGAGTACGGGAAATTTGGCTGGGTCATTGATCCCGAGGGAAACAAGGTCGAGCTATGGCAGCCGCCTCAGGGCCAATGAGCAGGCTCTTGCCAGGGCCGCGAGCGGCGGCGCAACACACCGTTGCCGAGTGACAGCCGCGCGATGGTGGACGCGCGTCGCGCGCGTCCAGTTGATGCGGAAGCCGCTGAACGCGAGGCGTTAGGCAGCAGGTCCGCGTCCTGTGAAACACCCGGCGACTCCGGTGACCCCCGCCGAATCGCCGGGGCCATCCCTGGCAGGATGATTCGCCGCACCGCGTTCACCGCCCTCCTCCTCTCTTTCGGGGCGTGCGCGGCGCCGGAGCGCAGCGTTGCTCCGGAGCCTGTGCGAGCACTTGCGATCGCCGTCGGGCCGGCACGTGCCATGCTCCCCGTCGGTCCTCAATGCGAGCGAGCTGCACGAAGTCCCTTCTGCCCACACCCTGAGGACGCAATCATGACGCCTGCCACCCTGTGGCCCGCTGACCTCGACGCCCTCGTGGCGGCCCCCGCACAGCATCGACTGTTGCTGGAGAATGACCGCGTGCGCGTGCTGGACACGCGTATCGCCCCGGGTGAACGCACGCCGGTGCACACGCACCAATGGCCCGCTGTACACTACGTGGTGAGTTGGAGCGCGTTCGTTCGGCGCGACGCCGCGGGCGCCGTGCTGCTGGACTCCCGCGCAACCGGTGGCGCGCAAACCCCGCCTCCCGCGCTCTGGGGTGATCCGCTCGCGCCTCATTCGCTGGAAAACGTCGGGCCAGTGCCCCTGCAACTTGTCAGTGTCGAACTCAAGACCGGGTGAGCGACGTGCCGACGTTGACGACGCGTAACGAGCCACGGCCGCCGGCGCACGCGGGTGATTGCGTTCGCGTTACCTGCGCGGGCTCGTTTCATTCTGGCGTTCTCAGCGGAACGACGGCCCGATAGGCATCGCACACGCCTCCCACCCGACGCCGGTTCGCTACGCCGCAGCAGGCGGTCCGAACCAGGTGGTCAGCGCGTCAGCGAGCCCCGAGCTGGGTTCCGTCTCCCACCCAGGCCACGTATCCGTCGGGCCGAATCAACACGGCGGTGGGAGCAGTGACCGCCCCGAGTGACCGGAAGCTCCCACGTACCAGCGTATTCGGCGTCGATCAGCCTGAACCCGATCCGCCCATGGCGTGATGTCGAAGCCGCCGGGCTCACCGAGGTTGAGCAGCACCGGCCGGGCATCGTGCAGCAGGGTGAAGACCCGCAGCGGGCCGCTCGGCGGTGACCAGGTCGAGATCGGGCATGCGGCGTCCGAGCAGCGGGTGTCCCTCGCCGAGGTCGTAATGAATGTCCAGACCGGACATCATCCGCGGCGAATCGTTTGCGCGGCTCGTCCATGCCGAGGAGCTCGGCAATGGTGTCGCGCAGGGCCTTCGTGCGTTCGTCCGGGCGGCGAAGCGCGACCTGCGCCATCGTGTTGCGCAGCACGCGGGCAGCGACCGGGTGGCGCTCGGCATGGTAGGTATCCAGGAGGCTTTCCGGCGACGTCCCCTTGACCACCTGGGCCAGCTTCCATCCCAGGTTCACCGCATCCTGCACACCGGTGTTGAGGCCCTGTCCACCGTCCGGGGCATGCACGTGCGCGGCGTCGCCGGCCAGCAGGACCCGTCCCGTCGCGGTAGGCCGCGGCCTGCCGGGTCATGTCGGTGAACCTGGAGATCCAGGTGGGACTGTGGATCCCGTAGTCGGTCCCGTATACGGCGATGAGCGCCTCGCTGAGATCGCGCAGGGTGGGTTCGCTCGTGGGTCCGACGCGCGCCTCGGTCACCATGACCCGTACCGGTCCCTTGTCCACGTAGACCACCTCGCCGTCGCGGATCTCGTACTCCACCCTGCCGAAGGCATGGATGCCGAGGGCGTCGCGGCGGATGCCCCATTCCGGCTCCTCGGCCATCTCGACCTCGGCGATCAGGTTGCTCGTCGTCGGATCCCACCCGGGGAACTCGATGCCGGCTGCCTTGCGGATCAGGCTGCGTCCTCCGTCGCACCCGACGAGATACTCCGCCCGCAGCGACTGGCCGTCGGACAGCGTCGACATCGACGCCGGTGTCGTCCTGCGCGAAGCCCGTCACCTCACGCCCGCGATAGATCGGCACCGCCAGCTCGGCGACCCAGCCGGCCAGGATGCGCTCGATGTGGTTCTGCCACAGCCCGAGCCCGTAGTGGTGCCGGGTGGGAAAGTCGCTGATGTCCAGGCGGGACCCCGGCGAACGCCGCGACCTGCGCCACCTGTCCCTCCGAGAGGAACCGATCGGCGATCCCGCGCTGATCGAGCACCTCGATGGTGCGTGCGTGCAGACCGCCTGCGCGCGAGCCGGCGAGGTCCTGGCTGGCGCGCCGCTCGACGATGGCGACGTCGATCGCCCGCCAACGCCAGCTCGCCCGCCAGCATCAGCCCCGTCGGGCCTCCTCCGGCGATCACCACCGCATGCTCGGTCATCGCAACTCCGGGTTCGCAATGAGCGCGAAGGTTGAACTCGCACGGGGGCCTTGCCGCAAGCCCCGGGATGCGTGATAATGTGAATTGGCGGACAGGGACGTTGCGCGCGCGCTGCGCGCTCCCCGTGACAAGCGCGCCAGTCGGCCCCGGCGTTAGGCGGCCACCGTGGGCGCGGCATCCATGGACGACCGGGTCGTCCGGCGCAATCCAGACGTGATGGCCGGCCCCTCCGCTCCGGCATGCCCGGCCGCTTGCGTCACCAACCGCCGGACGAACCCACGCCCGCACAACAACAGGCCGGATTTCAGGCCGCGGACATCCTCACCGGGTTGCCTTGCTTGGCCGCGCTCCGGTCCCACCCGCCGGCGCCCGTGCGCCGGGCACAGCTTCGATCCGCATCACCGCTGCGAAGCCGGCGTGGTGCTCGCCGCAACCCGGCCCAGTGAGATCGGTGTCGCCGCATTGTCGAGTCCGGCGGAGTCACTCCATTGACTCGGTTGTCCTGACCGTCGTATCGAGGTGACGATGGCGGCGCGCCGTACCTCCCACCTCACGCCCCCGTTGCTGCCCCCGGAATAGCGGGACATATTGGCGCCTCTCACGAAGCGCGCGACGGTCCGATGAGATGGCTCAGCCGTAGGGAATTCGTTCACCGCATCCTGCGAATCTCGAGCGGAGCCGGCGCCGCACTGCTGCTCGGTGGGTGCGGCGGCAGCTCACCGACCGATAGCGGGGATGGCGGCGACGGCGGTACGGGAGGGTTTCTCTCCGCGGATGCCCGGGCCGCCGCACTCGACGCGGTCTCGACGCACTTCGCCAGCCTGCCGCACTCCAGCCTCGCCGACGACAACCAGCGGCTGCTGAGTTTCCTCAACGGAAACTCCGCGTTCACGGCCGCGGGCTCGGTCGCGCCGGGCACCGTATGGGCGCGCTTCACCGACGGCACGCCGCTCGCGATCGTGAACGACGGCACCTTCTCGGCAGGCGACTTCGCGGCCTCGGCGCGGATGGCGCTCCCGGCAGGCAGGACGCCCCGCGCATCGGCCGCCCTGGCAATCGACGAGCTGCCTGACGCTCCTGTCGCCTATCTCTCCAACAACATCGCGCCGACCGCTGTCACGGGCAGCGCGCAGTGGCCCACGGCGGACTACGTGCCAGTGTTCGCCTCGATGCAGGGTCTGCAGTCCGACCTGGAAACGGCGGGTTACCAGGTCACGTCGGGCAACGGCACGGTAGCCGAGCTGAACGCGCTGGGGAGCGCCGGCGTCTCGGTCCTCTACATGGTGTCCCGCCTCGGCCTGATGGTGCTGCAGAATGGATCGACCGCCTACGCCCTGAGCACATCGCAGCCGACACACATCCAGGGACCGACCGGGCCCCAGTTCGACGTCGCCACGTACAACGCGCTGAAGGGCGACATCCAGGCGGGCCGGATTGCGTTCCTGCATTACGTGCTCGCCAAGGGGAGCGTGGCCCAGTACACGCCCGGCCTGGCGCCGTTCTACGCGATCACGCCGGCATTCATCGCGGGCATGCACTTCCCCGCCAGGAGCTTCGTCTTTCTCAACGGCTGCGCCGGCGGGAGCAAGCACGGTGTCACTCTCGACATCGCGGGGGCGTTTACGCAGGCCGGGGCCGGCGTTCTCGCGTCATGGGACAACCCCGTCGACACACTGGAGACCGACGCCACCGCGGGCATCCTCCTTCCGACAATGGCGGGCGTGCCGAGCAGCCTTGCGGCCACGCCGCCGCGTCGCGCGTTTTCCGCGACCGAGACGATTCCCCTCCTCGAGAAATTCACCCGGCCAGGCTCCAGCCTCCCCTATGACAAGAGCACGTCGCTCGGCGGGACGCAGGGACCGGCGAACCTGATCATCGGCTCGCTCGTCGGCAACGACCGGGTCGGGATACTCGCGCCCAGCATCGGGCAGATGACGCCGAGCGGGGACAGCCTGCTGATCTACGGAAGCTTCGGGAACGGCGATGGCAGCGGCGGTCCCGGACAGGGGGACGCGGTCGTGGCCGGCGGAATCAACGTGACCAATGTGCAGTGGTCGCCCACGCGGCTCACGGCGCTGGTGCCGGCGGCGATCTTTCCCGGCGGCGAGGTGAAGGTCCGCGCCAGCGGGATCGACAGCAACCCGGTCCGGCTCACGGCATGGAAGATGACCTTTGACTACGACGTGACCCTGAACGCGAGCGGCAGCTCCACGCCCGACGACTCCGTCAGCGGCACGTACACGGTTCACGCGACGATCGAGGTCTGGATTCGCGCCGACCTGCATCTCGGCCGGGCCAGCGTGACCGACGATCCGCCGTCGGGGTACTCGGGGACGATGATCGGCAACGGCTCGTACCCGTCGTCCCTGTGCACCGTCCGGGACTACAGCATCGAGGGCGAGATCACCCACGTCGTCCACAAGCCGAGCGGCGACGTGACGGTTCTCGAGACGACCGCGCCTGACGGGATGGCGCCGTACTACTACGATGGCAGCAGTCCCGCCGTCGTGGCCAATTCGGCATCGTTTTCGCTGCTCGACCGTGGCCTGCAGCGCGATCCGGGGATGCTGAACTTCCAGCTCCAGGTGGTGCTTCCCAGTTCAACCACCATCCTGACCGACTCGACGCAGGGGGTCGTTCCGTTCGCGGCGAATCATCTCGGCGTCGCACCGGTGCTGGCGACGATCTCGGTGCCGTTCGACTCGAGCGGGCATATTGCGGCGGGTCAGGTTGCGCCCGTCGCCGGGGGCGCGCTGACCTGGATCGATACCCAGCCGATGGCGGGGAGCTGGCCGGACCCGAGCACAGCGGCGTAGGACACAGCGGTTGGTGTTCGAGCGGGCGCCGGAGCAAGCGTCGCAATGGGCAGCGATTGGCCCGCTGGCGACGTCGTTCGGGTGCTCCACGGAGCTGGCCCCGGGTCCACCGCTGCCACCGCAGACACCATGGGGGTTTGGGGGTTATCGTGGTCCGTGCGCTGCTTCACGGGCCACTCTCCTGCCCTGCGGCGAAGCTCACCGCCAAACGTCAGCCACTCGCATTCCACGTGGATTCCCCTGTCCCGCACCTGTCGCCTGTCCACCCGGCTGCCGGCGCGGTCCAACATGATGAACGTCCGGCAGGCAGGCGGCGTCGCGGGCGGCCGGGGCCGCGCGTCACCGCCGCCTGCGCATTGAGCTGGCTCATCGCCTGCGCGTGCGGTTCGTTGCCTCCCCGTGTCACCGCGAACGGGGAGTTGCCCGGATTCAGGTGGGAACTCGAGCATGCCATGCGTCTCGTTCCCAGGCAGCGCATCGTCATGCTGATTCCCTTCGGCAGCGTCGACTGCGATCGTTGCGCGGAATCGGTGCGCTCCAGGACCGGACTGGCGCTGCCACCGTTCGAGGGCTCGAAGGTGCTCGGCAGCAGCATTCATGCAGTCGTGTGGTTCGACCACTCCGGCGCCTGCCGGATCCAGCCAATCCGCTCGTCCCTGGCGGACCGGCTGGTCCTGATCCCGGTGCTGTCACCGGTCTTCAGTACGTCGCAGCGGCTCAGTAGGGCCCCCGCGCTCACGCGCGCGCTCGAGCGCTCGCTGCCGCTGCTTGCCCAACGCGCAGGGACGGTTCGCAATGGCTGAGGAGATCGTCATCGTGCCTTACGACGCAGCCTGGGCGGCGGCCTTCGCGGCGGAGCGCGATCGCCTCCTTGCCTGCCTGGGAGATGTGGCGGTTCGGGTCGAGCACCACGGTTCGACGTCGGTGCCCGGCCTGGCGGCCAAGCCCGTCATCGATATCCAGGTTTCGGTTCGCCGCCTGGAGCCGATGCAGGCCTACGAGGCGCCGCTGGTGCAGCTCGGCTATGTGCACGTTCCGCATCCCGACGACGCCTTCTGTCCGTTCTTCCATCGACCCGCACGATTGCCGCACACCCACCACGTGCACGTCGTGCAGTCGGGTGGGGCGGAAGAACGACGGACCCTCGCCTTTCGCGACTACCTGCGCGAGCACGCCGAGGTCGCCCAGGAGTACGAGCATCTCAAGCGCACGATTGCGCTGCAGGAGAACGCACGTCCCTCCGGCTCCCGGGAGTCGTACGCGGACGCGAAGACCGAATTCGTCACCCGCGTGACCGGGCTGGCGCTCGCCAAGGGGTTCCCGCGAGGCCCGTAGCCCGTAGAATTGGGCATGCGTCGGCACGTCCTTCTCTATGGCCTCCTGGGCGGCATCCTCATCGCCGCCCTCCAGCTCATCGAGTACCGCTGGCTGGTGGTTGAACACTCGGTGGAGATCTACGGCGGGCTCGTGGCCGCAATCTTCGCAAGCGTCGGGATCTGGCTCGGCGTGAGGCTCACGCGGCGCCCCGGGACCGTCGTGGTGCGCGAGGTGCTGGTACCGGCGCCGCCGTCGTTCGAGAGGGACCAGGGCAAGGTGGAGTCGCTCGGCATCACGCCCCGCGAGCTGGAGATCCTGGAGCTCATCGCCGCAGGGCTGAGCAACAAGGAAATCGCCGCCCGCGTGAACGTGAGCGAGAACACCGTCAAGACGCATTCCAGCCGGGTGTTCGAGAAGCTCGGCGCTCGGCGGCGGACCCAGGCCGTGCAGCGGGGACGGGAACTGCGCCTGATCCTGTAGACCGGTGGACCGACGGCACCAGGGACGGCTCGACCCTGTCAGCCTTTCGTGTGATTTTGTGCCCGGTCACGCGAAATCACCCGTTCGGGTGACGCGCGCGGCAGGCACCGGTCGGTAGAATCGGCCGTCCTCAACCGCAGGGTTCTCCCATGCGCAAGATCGTGCTGACCTTCGGGCTCATCGCCGGCGTCATCCTGTCGGCGATGATGCTCCTTGCCCTCCCATTCCAGGACCAGATCGGGTTCGACAGGGGGGCGATCGTCGGCTACACGTCGATGGTGCTCGCCTTCCTGATGGTCTTCTTCGGGGTGCGGTCGTACCGCGACAACGTGGCGGGCGGGCGGGTATCGTTCGGGCGGGCGTTCGCGGTCGGCCTGCTGATCACGGCCGTCGCCAGCGTCTGCTACGTGGCGACATGGGAGGTCGTCTACTACCGCCTCGCACCGGATTTCATGGACAAGTACTCGGCGTACACGGTGGACAAGGCGCGGAAGTCCGGCGCCACCGAGGCGGAAATTGCGGCACGCGAGCAGCAGTTGGCGCAGTTCACGGCGATGTACCGGAACCCGCTTGTGAACATCGCCATGACGTTGCTGGAGCCGCTGCCGGTGGGCCTGGTGTTCACGCTGGTGACGGCGGGGGTAGTGAGTCGCAAGCGGCGGGAGCAACAGGCGGCCGTCGCGTAGTCGCACGATTTTGCCTGGCCCGAGGCCTGCATAAGGGCGGCCGCGGCGTCGATGGCGGCGCGACCGAAGCATCGCACCCATTTCGTCTCCACGCTTCACACCAGATCCTGAACATGGCCGCAACCGGAAACACCGTACGGCTGCACCGCGTGCTGCGGGCGCCGGCCGAGCGCATCTACCGCGCCTTTCTCGATGCCGATGCGATGGCGAAGTGGCTCCCACCCCACGGCTTCACGGGCAAGGTGCACGAAATGGACGCGAGCGTGGGCGGCGGGTATCGCATGTCGTTCACGAACTTCGGGACGGGGAGGAGCCACTCCTTCGGCGGGCACTACGTGGAGCTCGAACCGCACAGCCGCATCCGGTACGTCGATCGCTTCGACGACCCGAACCTGCCGGGGGACATGACTGTCACGGTGTCGCTCGGTCCGGTGATGACCGGGACGGAGGTCGAGATCGTGCAGGAGGGGATCCCGGCAGCGATTCCACTGGAGTTCTGCTACCTCGGCTGGCAGGAGTCGCTCCAGTTGCTGGCGCAGCTCGTCGAGCCGAGCATTCCGGACGGGGCGTAGTCCCGCGCTGCTCGTGACTGGGTGCCAGATTCACTTCCTGCCACTTGCAGGATATCTACGGACCCGGCACCGCGACATTCAGGCCCCGCTGGCGCCGCGACGTGCGGTCGCCCTCACAGGCGAACGGCCCGCGCCGTGCGTCCGCGCCGCTACCGTCATGCCTGGACGCCAACGTCGCGCGAGGCCACGGTGCGCGAGGAGTCGGTGCACGAAGAGTGACGCAGGCCGCGCCATTGTCGCGACTGTTCTGCACGGGCCCGGTTGACGTTGTGCGGGCCGAGGTCGATTCTCTCGCACCGGCCTCAACCTTCGACGTGGACCCCGACATGATGCACCGCCTTCTCCCGGCACTCGCGGGCCTCGCCTGCCTGGCGCCGTCGCTCCCCGCCCAACCGTCGCTCACGTCGCAGGAACAGCGCATCAAGGCCGCGATCGAGACGGCCCGCGACGAGCAGGTGCGCTACCTCCAGCGCGTGGTGGACATCCCCAGCGCCACCCTCGACCTGGCGGGGGTGCGGCGCGTCGGCGCGGTCTTCCGGGCCTCGTTCGACTCGCTCGGCTTCACGACGCACTGGGTCGAGATGCCGCAGTCGGTGGGACGCGCTGGACACCTTGTCGCCGAGCACGCGGGGAAGCCGGGGACCGCCCGCATGCTGCTGATCGGGCACCTCGACACCGTCGTCGAGCCCGACGGACCCTCGTTCGTCAGGCAGGATTCGATGGCGCGGGGCGTCGGGTCGGGTGACATGAAGGGCGGTGACGTGATCATCCTGTACGCGCTCAAGGCGCTGCAGTCCGCCGGCGCGCTCAAGGACCTGAACATCACGATCGTCTTCACGGGCGACGAGGAATACCCGGGGCTTCCGCTCATCGGTTGCGCGACGCGACCTCATCACCGCCGGCCAGCGCAACGACGTGGCCCTGGCGTTCGAGGGCGGGAACCGCAGCGATGCCACGGTGGCGCGCCGCGGGGCCTCGTCGTGGCAGGTGACGGCCACGGGCCACCAGTCGCACTCCGCGGGCGTCTTCGGCGCCGAGGCCGGGTACGGTGCCATCTACGAACTGGCCCGGATCATCAACGGCTTCCGGGAGCAGCTTGCCGGGGAGCAATACCTCACGTTCAACGCCGCCACCGTCGTGGGCGGCACCGACGTGACGTACGACAGTGTCGCCATCCACGGCACGACCGCGAGCAAGCTGAACATCGTGCCACGCTCGGCGATCGCGCAGGGCGACCTGCGCTTCATTTCCGAGGAGCAGAAGGAGCGCACCCGACAGAAGATGCGCGGCATCGTCGCCCAGCACCTGCCGGGGACGTCTGCCGCCATCAGCTTCGAGGACGAGTATCCCGCGATGTCGCCCACGCCCGGCGATTCCGCCCTTCTCGCCGTGTACGACAGCGCGAGCCAGGCGCTGGGGTGGGGAAAGGTGAACCCGCTCGATCCCGGGCGCCGCGGCGCCGGGGACGTCTCCTTCGTGGCGCCGTACATCGACGGCCTGGACGGCCTGGGCGCGCTCGGCGCCGGGTCGCACACGCCTGACGAGGTGGTGAACCTGAACGCGCTGCCGATGCAGACCGAGCGCGCGGCGTTGCTCCTGTTGCATGTCGGCCGGCGCCCGTCGGCAGGCTTCGTCCATCGTACGCCGACCAACCACTGACACCGTGACCAGCCATCCACTCAGCCGACGCGAACTGATCGCGTTGCTCTCATCGGCCGCCGTGATCCCCTGGCTCTCCGCATGCGCCAACGATGGCGACGGCTCCGGCGGGTCGAACACCACCGATGCCAACGCCCTCGCGCTGCTCGACGAAGTCGCAGACCACCTGCTGGCGCTCTTTCCCGACTCCGCGACCTCGCTCGGCGTCGACACCGGCGCCCGCGCGGCGCTGCGCGCACAGCTCACCGACCGCTCCGAGGCCGGCAAGCAGCGCATCGCCGCGCAGGTTCGCGCCGACCTGGCGCGCGTCACGGCCCTCGATACCGCCGGGCTCTCTTCCGCCACGCGCACCAGCGTCGCCGTGGTCAAGAGCGCATATGAGACGGCGCTCGAGGGTTTCGCGCTGCCGTACGGCGACATCACGGTCGGGAACTGGCGCAACACGCCCTACGTCGTGATCCAGAACGTCGGCGCCTACCTCGACGTCCCGCGCTTCCTCGACAGCGACCACCAGATCCACAGTGCCGGGGACGCCGAGGCGTACCTGACGCGGCTGCACTCGTACGCGACGCAGCTGGACGGGGAACTCGGCCGCATCCAGGCCGCGCGGACGATGGGCCTCGTCCCCCCGGCGTTCCTGCTCGACAAGGCCATCGCGCAGATCACGCTCTCGATCCGCAATGCGCGCCAGGGCGGTTCACTCGTCGAGTCGATCGCGCGGCGCACGAAGGACATCCCCGGGGACTGGTCCGGTCGCGCGCGGTCGATCGCCACGCAGGAGGTCGCCCCGGCGCTGGAGCGCCAACTGGCGGAACTGCAGGCGGAGCGCAAGGTCGCCACCGACGATCCCGGCATCGCGTCACGGCCGCATGGCGCGGAGTTCTACGCGTGGGCCCTCAAGGCGTCGACCACGACGACCAGGACGCCTGACGAGATCCACGAACTCGGGATGAGCGAGCTGCGCGATCTCCACGGGCGCATGGACACGATCCTCAAGGACATTGGCTATTCGCAGGGAAGCGTCGGCGACCGGATGAAGGCGCTGGCGCAGGACCCGAAGTACCACTTCGCCGACGGCGATGCGGGCCGCGCGGAGATCATGGCCTTCATCCAGGACCGCCTGACGTGGATCAAGGCGCAGATGCCGCGCGCGTTCAACACGCTCGTGACCCCGAACATGGAGGTCAAGCGACTGCCGCCGGAGGAGGAGCCGGGGGCTCCCACCGCGTACGGCGGGGCCGGATCGATCGACGGCACCATCCCGGGGCGGTTCTGGATCAACCTCCGGACACCCAAGCTGCACAGCAGGTACAGCCTGGCGGACCTCACCTTCCACGAGTCCATCCCCGGGCACATCTGGCAGGGGGAGTACACGCACCACCAGCCGCTCATTCGCGCGCTGCTGTCCTTCAATGCGTACTCGGAAGGATGGGCGCTGTACGCCGAGCAGCTCGCCGACGAGCTGGGGGCCTACGACGACAACGAGGTCGGGCGACTGGGCTACCTGCAATCGATCGCGTTCCGGGCCTGCCGGCTGGTGGTGGACACGGGGCTGCACGCGAAGGGGTGGACGCGCGAGCAGGGCGTGCGGTTCTTCGTCGACCAGAACGGCTCGAACCCGCTGGAGGTCGCGAGCGAGGTGGACCGCTACTGCTCGTGGCCGGGTCAGGCGTGCGGGTACAAGGTCGGCCACAGCGAGATCAATCGCCTGCGGCAGCAGGCGCAGCAGGCCCTGGGGTCGAAGTACGACCTCAAGGCCTACGATGACACGATGGTCGTGAACGGCAACGTGCCGCTGGATGTGCTGGCGCGGAACGTCGACGAGTACATCCGGAGTGCCGGCTGACGCCTGGTGAGGGCGATCGCTTTCGCGAGTCGCCGCACGGACGTCACCCGT
Organism: uncultured Gemmatimonadaceae bacterium; assembly: GCA_963761075.1. GTDB lineage: Bacteria > Gemmatimonadota > Gemmatimonadetes > Gemmatimonadales > Gemmatimonadaceae > CAVXFN01. The sequence goes on along the minus strand of CAVXFN010000004.1, from coordinate 951,931 downwards.
CGTTGCGTTCCGACCATTCACTGAGCCCGGGATCCGCGTGACCCCTGCCTCCGCCGGCACCGCGACCGCGGCACGGCCGGCCGCGCTGGACGACCGGGCCCTGTTCGGCCACCCGCGCGGCCTCGCGCTGCTGTTCGTCACCGAGATGTGGGAGCGCTTCTCGTACTACGGGATGCGCGGCATCCTCGTGCTGTACCTGGTGAACGCCTTGCGGTGGGACACTGCCCGCGCGGCGAACCTGTACGGCACCTACACGATGCTCGTGTACATCACGCCCCTGATCGGCGGCTTCCTCGCCGATCGCGTGATCGGTACGCGGCGCTCGCTCGTGATCGGCGGCGTGATCATCGCCATGGGCCACTTCACGCTCGCCTTCCCGGGCATGACCGCCTTCTACCTCGGGCTCGGCCTCATCATCGCCGGGACCGGGTTCTTCAAGTCGAACGTGGCGACGATGGTGGGCCAGTGCTACCGCGAGGGCGACGAGCGGCGCGACGCCGGCTTCACGATCTTCTACATGGGGATCAACCTCGGCGCGTTCCTGGGGCCGATCATCTGCGGCTACCTGGCGCAGAGCGGCCGCTTCGGCTGGCACTGGGGCTTTGCCGCGGCGGGCGTCGGGATGGTCCTCGGCCTCCTGGTGTACGTGGCCGGTCGCGACAGGTACCTCCCCGGCATCGGCGTGGGGCGCGCTGTGGAACGCGCCCGCGCGCTGGCGCCCGTCGCCGCCGTGGAGCACCCGGCCGCGACAATCAGGCACGCGGTGCTCGGTGCCATTGCGCTCACCGCCGTGGCCTGGCTCCTGGCCGGGTCGAACCTGATGGCCCTCCTGATGGGCGCGATCATCGGCGCGGCGCTCGGCATCACGTTCCTCGGGACGCACGGCGAGGAACGCAAGCGCGTCGTCGCCCTCTTCATCGTCGTCTTCTTCGTGATCTTCTTCTGGGCGTGCTACGAGCAGACCGGGAGCTCGATGAACCTCTTCGCCGACAAGCACACGGACCTCACCGCGGCGACCTTCCACATCCCGTCGAGCTGGTTCCAGTCGGTGAACCCGCTGGCCATCCTCATCTTCGCGCCGCTGTTCGCGTGGCTGTGGCGCGCGCTCGCCGCACGACGCCTCGAGCCGCCGACGGCGCTCAAGATGGTCGCCGGGCTCGCACTCCTCGGCGGCGGCTTCGTCTTCATGGTCCTTGGCGGCGCGAAGGCGGACACCGGCGTGCTGGTGAGCCCGTTCTGGCTGGTGGCGGCGTACACGCTGCACACGCTGGGCGAGCTGTGCCTCTCGCCGGTTGGGATGTCGTACGTCACCAAGATCGCACCGGTGCGGTTCGCGTCGCTGCTGATGGGCGTCTGGTTCCTGGCCAACGCGGCGGCGAACAAGGTGGCTGGCGCGCTGGCGGCGTTCACGCCGACGCCGGGCGAGGCTCCGCCCGCGGTCTCGAGCCGCCTGGGAGAGCTGATCCAGCATGCCAGCGCGACGCAGCGCGGGTTCTACATGATCTTCGTCGTTGCCGCGTTCAGCGCCGCCGTCATCATGCTGCTGTTCGTGCCGCTGCTGCGGCGGCTGACGGCGAGCGTGAAGGCGTAGGCGCGACGCCGCCGCGTCGCGTCCCGCGGCGTCGCCTCATCCCCGCGGCGTGTCCGCCTGACCCGACGGGTCGTGTTCGGACCGCGATTGCGCGTAGCGTTCCCATCGGGAGCGCAGTAGCCTTCATTCGGCCATCGCGCGCCGGATACCTTCGCGCCGGTGCGCGCACGATGCTGCCACGGAGTTCGTCATGCGCAGCTTCCGCCGCATGTTCACCGTCCTGCCGGCGTGCCTGCTCGCCCTCGCGGCGTGCCGTGGAGACCCGGTATCGCCACTGCCGACGTCACTGACCACGGACGCGCGTGCCTACGTCGCGTCGGCTGCCGAGGTGCTCGATCCCGGTGCCCCGTACTCGCTTCGCGTCATTGTCAGGTTCACCAACGCCAGCCGCTACGCGGTCGCGCGGACGCAGTGCCTGGTCATCACGCCGTACCCGCCGCAGGCAGGCGTGAGCCGCGGCGGGCTTCCGGCGACTCCGTACCTGTCGCAGTGGCGCTGCAGCAGCACGCTCAACCCCGACGTCGCCCCGGGCGAGACGCGCGTGGACACGTTGTTCCTGCGACTGTCCGGAGGCATCAACGCACCGCAGGCCGCCGGCATGGGCGTCATCGACGGCCGGTTCCAGGTCGTCTTCAACCTCCTCGGCTGCCGCGACGGCTCGTCGCCATGTGACGATCCCATCGTAGGCACCGCGAGTTCGAACCTCTTCAGCATCCACCGCGGCCCCTGACGATGCCCGGCGCGCGGTGGCACGCGGGACGCCATGGTCCCGGCGAGCCGGCCGGCCCGACGCGCACGCAGCAACGTTAGGCACCGCGCCCCACACCGCCGGTCCCTCCCGGCAGTGACCGGCCGCCGCCTGGCAGGGTCGTTCACCATGGACGCCCCCGCACGTGCGCGTGGCACGGTCCGCGCGGCGCGCCAACGCCGCAAGCCGCGCGCTGACGCGTCGGCGGTCCGCCGTCCGGTAACACCGGCCGTCACACGGAGCACACCATGGCGCGGATGCCTCGCGCAATCGCCCTCGGCGGCCTGCTGCCGCTCTGCAGTGCCCTTGGACAGTCCCCCGCCACCGCGACCTGGGAACCCTTCCTCCTCGTCTCCCGGACTTCGTCGTACGTGGCCTATGACGCGAGGTCATTCTCCAACGGCAATCTCGGCGCGTACGCGGCGACCATCGGGTTGCGGCGCGCGCGAGCGCTTCCCGGGCTCCGGATCGAGGTCTCGATTGTCCGGAAGGGGTTCATCAACACCCAGCCGACGTTTCGATGGACGTACCTCGAGGTACCCATCGTCCTCGAGTTCGAGGGATCGAAGCCCACGGCGTTCATCCGGCCGGTGGCACAGATTGGTGTTGCGCCCAGCATCGCGCTGTCGTGCACTGTCTACTACCAGACGGGGCGTGACTCCTACTACCGCGGCTCGTGCGACGGCCGCGATCCCTTGGGAGCCGTCACCACGCGTTCTCCCGTGGACCTTGGGCTGGTGCTGGGAGCCGGCCTGCACGTCCGCGCCGGCGCGCGGCGGATCCTCCTGGAGGTGCGCTACACGCGCGGTTGGGTGCCTGTCGCAGGGACCGCGAAGCAGCGGGTCCTGTCTGCTGGCGTTGGCGTGACCTTCCCGCGCGTCCGGTAGGCACTTGGGTCGCACGCGACAGGCCGCGGGGCGCCTTCGATATGACTGCGAAATGCGCTCGGTCCCGGCTGCGCAACGCGAGCGCTTTCCGCCTGGGGCCATTCGCATCAGGATGAAGCGGACAGGGTCAGGATCCGGTCGCGCCCCGCTCACAAAATCATCGGGCGTCGCCTTGTCCCTTCCCCGATTGCGGTCCTGACCGGGCGCATCGAACTTGCAGCGCGGCGCGGCAGCACGACGAGCATCTACCAGCGCTGCGACATCCCGGCAGACGGACGCACGCTCCGCGACTGGAATCGAGATGCGGCGACAACGGTCGATCGTGCAAGTGGAGAGCCTTGGCGTCCCATAGCCGTCGTGATGGTCGTCCCGCGCGAACAGTGAACCGGTTGCTCGGGCGCGCCGTTGCTGTTGTCGTGCTCTTCGCGCTGGGGTGCGCCCTGTTCCCCACCGGGCCCCCGCTCCCCGATGGCGCCGTGGTGATGGCCGCGCTGCCCCAGTACGCGCCGTGGTGGCGGCTCGCCGAGCGGTGCTCCGGACTTTCGGGAGATCCCGCTGCGGTAAGCTGGTACTCGGTTCCCGGCGCGGACATCCTCCGTGGTACGGAGTATCAAGGCGTCTACTATCCGGCGAGCCGCCGGATCGTGCTGGCGGGGCGGCACCTGAGCGACGGGCCGATCGTTCGCCACGAGATCCTGCACGCACTGCTCGCAGTCGGTGGGCACCCGGCGACGTACTTCCAGCAACGGTGCAACGGGATGGTGTCGTGTGGCGCGCAGTGCCTCGCCGAGGGCGGGCCGCTGCCGGTGGTCGACAGCAGTGGACCGGCCGTGCGCGTGTCGGACATCTACGTCACGGCCCGCGCGGATTCCACGGCACCATCGGTGTCACGGGACAGCGGGTGGGTGGCGCTCACTGTCGAGGTACGGAACCCGTATTCGTACGCCGTGCGCCTGCGGCTCGCGCCCGTGCCCTGGGACGACGGCCTGGCCATTACGTACGGGCACCAGGACCGCATCTGCGATCGCGACGGCATCGACAGCCACGCCTACGACTGGATCACGGGGACCACGATCGTCCTCGGCCCGGGTAAAGTGCAGCGCCGGGTGTTCGACATTCACTCCTGGAGCGACTGCACCATGATGCAGCCGTTCTTCAACGGCGACACGCTGCCGGACATCCGCATCCAGCGCGAGCCGTAGTCGCTCGCTCAGCGCTGCATCGCACCTGGCACTCACGCGGCGCCACCTGCGGCCTGAAGTGCCTGCCCTGCCATGCCCTCAGGCGATCCCCGCTCGCTGCTTCGCCTTGGCAATCACCGCCGTCATCAGGTCGCGGTACTTCGCGAACGTGTCATCCACCACGTTCAGCGTCGGGGCCGCCACCCCGGTGTTCCACTTGTTGCCCACGCGGTGGTAGTTTCCGCCCTTCCCTTCCCGGGCTCCCATGCTTCGCTCCCATCTGTCCGCACGCACCGCGCTTGCGATGGCCGTCCTGCTCTGCACCGCGCCGCTCGCGGCGCAGGGACTCACCACCGATCAGGCGCTCGCGCGTTCTCTCTTCGCGGAATTGATCGGCATCAACAGCACGCACGAACACGGCAGCACGGGCCCCGCGGTGCAGGCGATGGCCGCGCGCCTCCTGGCGGCGGGCTTCCCACGGGGCGATGTGCAGGTGATCGGACCGAACGATGCCCACCTCAATCTCGTGGCCCGACTCCATGGCCGGGGCATCCGACGACCGGTGCTGCTCCTTGCGCACCTGGACGTGGTGGAGGCACTCCGCTCCGACTGGACGCTCGAGCCGTTCACCCTCAGCGAAAAGGACGGCTACTTCTACGGCCGCGGCACCAGCGACATCAAGGACGAGGCCGCGATCTTCGTCGAGACGCTCATCCGTCTCAAACGCGAGGGCTTCACGCCCGATCGCGATATCATCCTCGCGCTCACGGCGGGTGAGGAAGGTGGCGACGACAACGGCGTACAGTGGCTCCTGGTCAACCACCGGGACCTCATCGACGCTGCCTACTGCATCAACGGCGACGGCGGCGACCCGTTGAGCCGGAACGGGAAGGTCTACGCGCGAAACGTCCAGGCGAGCGAGAAGGTCTACATGGACCTCGGCCTGGGCGTGGTGAACAAGGGCGGCCACAGCTCGCTGCCGGTGAAGGACAACGCCATCTACCACCTGGCCGCGGCGCTCGTGAAGATCCAGTCGTTGGAGTTCCCGATGCGACTGAACGACGTGACGCGCGCCTACTTCGAGCGCGGGGCCGCCGCGGAGCCCGCGGCGATCCAGGCTGACATGCGCGCGGTCGCGAGCCGCGGCGACACCGCGGCGGCCCGGCGGCTCTCCGCCGGTTCGGCGTTCTTCAACGCGCAGCTGCGGACGACGTGCGTCGCCACGATGGCCGAGGCCGGGCACGCCCCCAACGCCCTGCCCCAGAGCGCGACGGCGAACGTGAACTGCCGCATGCTGCCTGACGAGAACCCCGACTCCGTGGTCGCAACGTTGCGCCGGGCCATCGGCGACACGGCGGTCGCCGTCAGCGTGACGACGGCGCCGGTCGCTTCACCGCCGTCGCCACTGGTTCCGGAGGTCCTCGAGCCGATCGAGCGTCTCACGGCATCCACCTGGCCCGGAGCCCCGGTCGTGCCAAGCATGGAGACGGGTGCCACCGACGGACTGTATCTCAGGAACGCCGGCATGCCGGTATATGGCGTTTCCGGCGTGGCGCTCGACGCGGACGACATCCGTGCGCACGGGCGCGACGAGCGAATCCGGGTCGGTGCGTTCTACACCGGACTGGAGTTCACCTACCAGTTGGTGAAGGCCCTGACCAGCTGACGCCCGCGCCCAGCCGGCCGGCCGCCGGTCGCGTGACGGATGTAACTGTCGCGGGTGCGTGCGGCAACGCCACGGCGTCCCTCGGCGCTCCCGGAATTGCCGCTAGGCGATCCCCGCTCGCTCCTTCGCCTTTGCGATCACCGCCGTCATCAGGTCGCGGTACTTCGCGAAGGTGTCGTCCACCACGTTCAGCGTCGGGATCGCCACCGGCGACAATGACAGCGTCTCGGTGTTGAACCGCCCGAAGCCCGCCTCGTGCACCCCGGTGCTCCCGCGCCCCGGTGCCGGAAGGCTCAGGTGCTGGAAGAACTTCGCGTGGCGCTGCACGAACGGCCCGGCCGCGCCGCCCCCGCCCGAGTGAAACATCGGGATGAACTCCAGCAGCGCGTCGTAGTGCATCTCGCCCACCGCGGGGACGTGCGGGTACTTCGCCCTGAGTTCCGCCACCATCCGACGCGTCCCCTCGTGCATGTCGGCCTTCGTGTTGTTCGTCCACCCGCCCACGATGTCGAGGAAGTACGCGTCCACGCCGAAGCGGTCGATCATCTCGGCGATGCGGCCGGTGAGCCACGTGCGCCACGAGTCGACGCCGAGATTCATGTACGAGAGCCACCCCTCCTGGTGACGGTCATTGTCCCAGTCCACCCAGTTGAGGTCCATGTTGTCGCCGTCGATCTTGGCCGTGCGCCCGTCGGCGATGCGCGCCCACGCCGCCTGACGACGGTTGGCGGCATTGGCGCCGTACATCGGCATGATGTGGAAGCCCATCTGGTGGCCCTCGTCCACCAGCCGCTTGAAGCCGGCCGCGCCGCCCATGCGGTCGTTCACCTGGTAGTTGGGATAGTCCCAGTAGTAGCGGCCGTCCCACGACGAGAGAAATACCAGCACCCGGTTTGCCGGGATCTGCGTCGCCATCCAGCGCATCGTCTCCAGTGACTTGGCGTAGTCGTTGAAGATGTAGCCGGTGTAGTGCTGGCCGTGGAGCGTCGTCACCATGCGCGACGTTGCGCATCCAGTCGGGGACATCGGCACGCGTCTCCCACGGCGGCGCGTTGTACGCGCGGGTGACGTGCTCGTAGTGCGTGGACAGCGCGGCCTCGAGCGAGGCCGCGCGACCGGCGCGCCACGTCGGCACCTTCACGCTGTGCGGCGCGAGCCACCCCTCGACCTCCCAGAGCGCCTCCACGCGATAGCCGTTCTCCCCGGGCTGCATGTAGATGCGCTTGGTGCGCACCTTGTCGTCGAGCGAGGAGATGAAGAAGATGCCGTTGCCGCCGCTCCCGTCCACGGCCACGAACGGCGTGTTCATGCCGCCGGCGCCGCCGGGACCGAACAGGTCGCCGCCGCTGAAGGGGTAGCCGTACAGCAACTCGCTGTCGCGCGGGTCGAAGAAGTCGCCGCCGCCAGGCGCCACACGCCCGCGCGGCACCCCGCGAATCACCGTCGTCACCGACTTGATGGGCCTGTCACACTCGGCGGTGATGTCCCACTCGACGTTGTCGCCGACCTTTCGCGCGTCGAGCACCACTTTCCCCGGCGCCTTCTCCTGGCCGCCGGCCCAGACGAGCCCATTCGCCGTGATGCGCAGGTGATCGCCGGTCACGTCGGCGGTCATCTTCTCGCGGTCGAGGCCACAGGCGTTCTCGTGCGTGTAGACCATGACGCCAAAGCGCAGGTCGCCGAACGCCACCGAGGGCTCCGGGAAGTCGTAGCTGAACTTCACATAGCTGCGGCCGCGCGGAGGAATGAAGACCTCGCTCGTGGACACGAGCGGAATGACCTCGGCGGGTGTCGTCACTGCAGGGACCGTAGCCGATGACGTCGCGATGTCCGTGTTCGCGCCCGCCTCGCCTTCCACCGTGGGCGGCAGGATGGCGCCGATGCCGGCGACGCCCAGGAGGCGCAGCGCGTCGCGCCGGGAGATGTCGTCTGTCATGCCGGACGCTGCGCCAAATCCCGTAGGCGCACAAGGGGCGGCGGCCGACGCTGGCCGCCCGCCGATCCCGTCGCGCGCCGCGCGCCCCACCTAGTACAATCGCTGCGCCGTGAATGTCACGGTCACCTCGCTTCTCCACGTCTCCGCGTAGTTGGTGTCTCCGAAATAGAGTCGATAGACGTAGGTAAGCGTTCCGGTCGCCACATTGCCGGTGAAGTCGACGTTTGCCTGCCGCAGGTTGTACGGGAAACCCACATTGGGGTGCACCGGTCCCCACACGATTCCCTGGATCGCGCCATTGGTGATGTCGCCGGTGTCGAGGTAGCCCTCGTTCAGCGATGGAGCGCCGACGCTGGCCCGCGGCGACGCCAGCCAGTGCACCAGCCACTGCGTCTTGATGCGTCCGGGGTCCGGTGCGACGCCCGTCAATCCGCCCGGCCCGAAGTCGAAGTCGGTCCCCAGTCGAGCCTTGGTGATGTTCGTGCCCTCCAGCAGGTAGAGCCCCTGCGGCGCCGCCACTCCACTGATCGTGGCCGCCGCCGGCAGGTACATGAGCCCGCCCTCGTTCTGGTGGTCGCGGAGACGCACCCACATCAGGCTGTCGAGTCGCCAGCACTGATAGCAGATCTGCTGCTCGGGATGCGGCGGGTCGATCGTCTTGATCACCGCGAACTGCACGTTGAGCGCCGTGAACTTCCAGGCAGGGAAGGGATCCACGTTGATGGTGGCCTGCCCCGTGCCGAGGGACTCCAGTGGCACGCCTGCGGCCACGGAGAAGACCTCGACCTGGACCATGTCGGCGCCGGGACTTGCCGTGGCCGCCGTGTAGGTGACCTGTCCCTGCCCGATGAGCGTGTCGTTAGGTACGTCCAGCGAGCCATGGGCGCCGGGGTTGGTGAACTTGTAGCCGAGCCCCGGCCCCGCGTAGGGTGGGTTGAGCGTCACGGCCAGGTCGACGGTGCTGCCGCCCGCGAGGATCGTGTCGGCCGGCGTCACGATCACCTGGTACTGCACCTTCACCTCGACGAAGTCCTTGGCCTCCCCGTGGGTCAGGGTGCGGTCAACGGTGTCCTCCTTGAAGCCCACGAAGCCGAACGGCCCGGGGATCGCGGTGCGGGTGATCGACCGTTTCTTCTCGGTCACCCTGGCCACCACGTCGTCGACGCGTGGCGGTGGCGCGCCGAACTGCGAGAACGCCGTGTACGTGACGTCCAGTTGCCGCGGACCCGCCGCGCCGAGCGTGCCGAAGTTCGACGAGCTCGTCCACGACACCTCCTGTCCCGGGGGGAGGCCGAGCTGCTGCCCCTGCTTGTCGCGAATCCGCAGCTGCAGGTTCGTCGAGGCACCCTGGCTGATCGTCGGCAGCGACGGCGTGATGTCGTAGGTGACTTGCAGGTCGGCGTCGATCACCGCCTCGGCCGAGATGATCCGCTGCGACGGCGGATCGCTCACCGTCGCCGGATTGAGCAGCACCTCCACCCACACGGTGTCGATCGGCCCGCTCAACTGGTTGAGCTGCGGGCTGGTCGCCGTGTACTGCACTTCGGTGATCGTGCCCCACTGGCTCCCCGGTCCAGTGCTGATCGCGCCGTTCTGGCCGGTGGTGGACCACCGATACAACAGCGGCGTCGATGTGACCGGCAGCGGCACTGTCGTGCCGCGCGGTGCCAGGTCCACGGTGAACGTCGCGCTGCGCTGCTGGGCGTTCACGCTGGCGGAGCCCGGCGTCAGGCTCACCACGGGATCCTGCGCACCGATCCCGACGGTCGTCCCGCCGCTCGACCCGGCGCCGGCCACGCCGGCGCTGCCCGCCGGCCGCGGGCGGGTGCTCGTTATGCTGCTGCTGGCGAATCCGGTGGTCCGCCCGGAGATCGTGTGGTTGTTCACGTCCACGGCGATGTCGGTCAGCCCGGCCCACTGGGCGCCGTCGAATTGCAGTACCGACAGGTCGCCGCTCATCACCCACGCCGGGAGGTCGTCGGTCTGGTACGACAGCTTCACCGTCACCGGCTGCGCGAAGGTCGTGCCCGCCGGGCCGAGGACATACACTGGCCCGACGAACTGCCAGTCAGGGGGTGCTCCAGCGGTGGTTGGCGGCTGCGACGTCACGGTAATCGTCGTATTCGTCGACACCGCACCGGGCGGCACGATCAGCTCGACCGCCCCGCCGGCGAGGTCCAGCGTGCCACCGCTCGCTCCAACCACTCCGCCGGTCGTCACTGTGAGCTGCACGCTGCCGCTCTTCCCGTCGGCGGTGGCGGTGATCGTCAGGTCGCCTGGCGTGAGAGCCGTGACGACGCCGTTGCCCGAGACCGTACCCACCTGCGGTTGCGACGAACTCCAGCTGACGCTGCGGCCGGTGACATCGTGTCCCTGCGCATCCCGCAGCACAGCGGTGAGCTGCGTCGTCTGCTGGGGGACCAGGATCGACTGCGACGCCGAGACCACCACCGTTGCCACCGCGTTGCTCGCGACGGTGACGGTTGCCGTTCCACTCTTTCCCTCGCTGCTGGCCGTGACCGAGAGCGTGCCCACGGCGATCGCCGTCACGAGGCCGGAGGCGCTCACGGTACCCACGCTGGACGGGGTCGCACTCCAGGCGATGCTCCGGCCGCCGAGCTGGTTGCCGCCCGCATCGCGCAGCGTCGCGGTGAGCTGCACCGTCTGCGAGGGAGCGATCGATGGCGAGCCGGGCGATACGCTCACCGTTGCAACCGCAGCGGTCGTGGGAGGTGTCGGCCCGCCGTCACCGCCGCCACCACAGGCGACGAGAGTAACGAGAGCGAGGACTCGACTGGTTCGCGGCATGTCTGGGGCCCGGTTGAGCCTTCCCCTGCCAGGCAGCCGGGAAGGACGGAAGCAGCCGCCGATCAGTGCTCACCGGCAGGGCAGGTTCGTCCGCTTGAGGGAAGAGGGCCTGCTGCAGGTCGAGCGAAGACCGCTGGGCGACTCTTCCTCACGCGACGAACCCCGCCGGGCGGGATCATCCGCGCGCGCCGGCGCCCTATCCGCGCCCCCTTCTTGCGGCGGCCCGGCGCACGGAGTCGGCGAGAAGCGAGTCGGCCAGGGAGATGTCCCCGTCGCGGCGGGCCAGCGCGGCTCGCTTGCCGATGGCGGCCAGCGTCACCGGATTGTCATCACCCAGCGCCGCCGCGGCGATGTCGTGCGACCGCCGAAGGGCCGAGTCTGCATGCGCCAGCCTGCCCTGCGCCTCGGCAAGCTGCGCGACCTCGGTGAGCAGCTCGACTTCCGGCCCGACCCGCGCTGCGCCTTCCAGCTTCGCCACGTACGTGCCGGCTCGATCGAGCGCGCGCTGCGCATCCCCAAGTCGCCCCTCGGCCCGCGCGACGGCGCCGCGCAGGCGAAATACCGACGACCACTCGGCGGCGAATCCGCCGCCCACCTCCGACAACGTCGCGGCTGCGGAATCCGAGAGGGCGCGCGCCTCGTCGGTGCGCCCGGTGAGCAGCAGGTCCTCGGCCAGTCGCACCTGGAACCGCACCACGCTGACGTGCCGCGTCCCGAAGACCGCGCTCAGGTCGGTGACGGCCCGCCGCTTGATCTCCGCGGCCTCTTCGAATCGTCCCTGGCGACTCTTCAGCAGTCCCCAGTTCATGAGCGCAAAGGCCCGCTCTCCCCGCGCGCGAAGGGAGTCGCGATCGAACCAGGCCACGGACCGCTCGAAGGCGCTGTCGGCGGCCGTGTAGTCGCCGTCTCGCATCAGGGTGGTGCCGAGCGCGCTCTGGATGATGCCCGACATCGAGATCCGGGGAATTGGCCGGCGCGATTCGCGCATGGCGGCGTTCCGCAGCAGGCGCTCGCCCTCGTCGAATTGCGTGAGCCCGACGCCGAGCACCTGTCCAAGCGAGGTCTCGATGTCCGTGAGTTCGGTGTCGGGCACGGCGCGCAACTGATGGTAGCGGGTGCTGGCGTCACGGAACCGCCCGGCCGCGTCCGCAAAGCGACCCATCTCCTGCAGCGTGATGCCGGCGAAGTGGATGTCCCGCGCCACGTCGATCGAGCGCGGACCGACGCTGGCGGCGTGCAGGTCCCGCGCCGAGTCCTCGAGCGCGAGCGCCAGGTCGAGCCGCCCGAAGGCGCGGTAGGCGTTCCCCATCGACCAGTAGAGGTCCGCGCGGACGCGTGGCTCACTGGCGAGGTCGTGCCCGACGCGTGAGAGCGCGGAGTCGAGCACCTCGAGCAGGCCGACGTCGAGGCGTCCGGTCCTGAGGGCGGAGTAGTGGGAGGGGTCGGCCGCCCCGACGATGGCCTGCAGGTACTGCGTGACGCGCGCCGTGCGCACCGCCTCGGCCCGGGCGACACTCGCCTGGTGCAGGGCCACGATGGTCCCGCCGATGAGCGACGCCGACACCAGCGCCGTGCCCACGACCACCGCGCGCCGGCGCCGCACGAACGTCGCCACCCGGTAGCCTAACGTATTCGGGCGGGCGGCAACCGGCAGGCCGCGGAGGTAGCGCAGCAGGTCCTGCGAGAGCGCCTCGGCGCTGGCGTAACGGCGCCCGGGCTCCTTCCGCAGCGCCATCATCGCGATGGCGTCGAGCCCCCGGGACAGCGCGCGCTGCAGCTCGGCCCTGCCGGAGAGCCCGCAGGCCTCCGCATGCTCGCGCGTGGCCACGGCGCTGGGCGGGGGCGGGACCTGTTCGGAGATGATGGTGCGCACCTCCGCCAGCGATTTGCCGGCGACGTCGTACGGCGCCACGCCGGCCAGCAGGCGGTACAACACCACGCCGGCCGAGTAGACGTCGGACGCCGTGGTGATGGACTCGCCCCGGGCCTGCTCGGGCGACGCATACGCGCTCGTCAGGGGCGTGTAGCCGTCGCGCGTCTCGCCGCCGTCGCTGTCGCCGTCGGCCGCCATCAGCTTGGCGATCCCGAAGTCGAGGAGCTTCACCGTGCCGTCGTCGGTGACGAGGATGTTGGCCGGCTTCAGGTCGCGGTGGATGACGAGCGCGGAGTGCGCGTACTGGATGGCGGCGCAGACCTGGCGAAAGAGGTCCAGTCGCTGGTGAATCGTGAGGCGGCGCGAGTTGCAGTGCCTGTCGAGCGGCTGCCCCTCGACGTACTCCATCACCAGCCACGGAAGCCCCGACTCGGTCGCTCCGCCGTCGTGCAGGACGGCGATGTTCGGGTGCTGGAGCCGTGCGAGGATCTGGCGCTCGCGGACGAAGCGCCGGACGAGCGCCGGCGTCGAGAGTCCGCGGCCCAGCGTCTTGATGGCGACGCGCCCGCTGTACGCCTCGTCGGCGCGGACGCCCTCGTAGACCTCGCCCATGCCGCCGGCGCCAATGCGGCGCACGACGGTGTAGGCGCCGAGCCGCGTACCCTGGGCAAGGGGCTCCGCGGCCCAGGCGTCGGCTGGCATGGCGCGGAGCGCATCGGCGAGGTGCTCGGCGGCGGATCGGTCCCACCCCGGGTTGGCACCCGCGTGGGCCTTGATGAGGCTCTCGACCTCCTCGCGCAGGCCATCGTCGGTACCGCAGGTGGCCGCCAGCATGCGAGCGCGTTCGTCAGGCTCGAGCTCGATGGCACGGCCGAAGAGCTCCTGCACCGTGCGGAGTCGCTCGCCGGTGAGGGCTTGTCGCCGGGCGGTCATGTCAGGCGGGGAGTGTGCACGAAAGTCACGCGACGATTGTTTGCCGCGCGGCTCAGGCGTGTTCCGGCGGCTCCGGGGGCGGCGCGTCCGGCGCAGCGCCCTCGTCGAGCTCGCGCTGGAGGAAGGCCTTCGCAAACGCCCAGTCGCGCTTCACCGTCGCCGGCGAGATGCCGAGTGCCTCGGCGGTCTCGTCCACGTCCAGGCCGCCGAAGAAGCGCGCCTCGACGACGCGGGCCTGTCGCTCGTCGAGTGCCTCGAGCTTTCGCAGGGCGTCTTCCACTGCGATGAGGTCCAGCGTGTCCGAAGGCAGTGCGCCCACCCCGTCGTCGAGCGTGACCCGGTCGCCGCCGGCGCGCTTGAGCCGGCCGCGCGACCTCGCATGATCGAGCAGGACGCGGCGCATCGCCTGCGCCGCGATCCCGAAGAAGTGGGCGCGGTTCTTCCACGTCCCGTCGCGCTCGCTCACCAGCTTCAGCCAGGCCTCGTTGACGAGCGCCGTCGGCTGCAGCGTATGGTCGTCGCGTTCCCGTCGCATGTACGCCGCGGCGAGCCGGTGCAACTCGGCGTATGCGAGCGCCATCAGGCGGCCCGAGGCTCCGGCGTCGCCGGCGGCCAGCGACTCGAGAAGCCGTGTCATTTCGTGGCCGTCGTCGGGGGGCGTATCGCGGGTCAAATGGCGGGGGGATCGAGACACCGGAAAACAACGCGTGGAACGGCTCGGCGGTAGAGCGAGCCCGGCCCCGCCGTGGGCCCTGTGCGGCGGCGGTGCTGGTGGATGGATTCTCCAATGGCGCTGTCGGGTGGACGCGTGGGAGCCGCTGGCGAAACGCGTGCGGCGGCGTATCGTTTCGCCATTCGACAATGCAGCGGGGCCGATCGACAACCCGGCCGTGCCCGTCTGCGCGTGCGCCTCCCGCCGTCGCCGTGGAATGACATGAACAGACGCACGTTCCTGGAGCGTTCGCTCGCGACCTCGGGGGCCGCGCTCCTCGGCACGCCGCTGGCCGGCGCGCTGGCCGGCCAACGCCGCCCGCCGCCGGGGCGCGCGACGCTGGCCGACGCCCACCTCGAGATCCTGCTCGACGAGACCATCGGCACCATTGCCCCCGAGCTGCACGGCCACTTCACCGAGCACCTCGGCGGCGTGATCTACGACGGTGTCTGGGTGGGCGAGGACTCGAAGGTCCCGAACATCGGCGGCATCAGGAAGGCACTGGTGGACGCCTTGAAGGTCGTCCGTCCCTCGGTGATCCGCTGGCCGGGCGGTTGCTTCGCCGACGCCTACGACTGGCGGGATGGCGTCGGCCCGCGCGACAAGCGCCCCCGGCGCACCAACTTCTGGGCCGACGACCCCAACCTGCGCTCGCTCGGCAACGTGCCGCAGCGCTTCGAGCCCAATCTCTTCGGCACCAATGAATTCGCGCGCTTCTGCCGCCTCGTGGGCGCCGAGCCGTACTTCGGCGCCAACCTGCGCACGCTGCCGGCCGAGTCGTTCCACCAGTGGGTGGAGTACTGCAACTCGCCGGCGGGGAGCACGACGCTGGCCGACCTTCGCGCCGCCGGTGGCGAGCGCGACCCGTTAGGCGTGCGCTACTGGGGAATCGGCAACGAATCCTGGGGATGCGGCGGCAACTTCCGCCCCGAGGAGTACGCGGAGGAATTCCGCCGCTTTGCCACCTGGGCGGTGCCGCAGTACGGGCTGCAGCTCCGCTATGTCGGCGCGGGACCCAGCGGGGCCGACTACGACTGGACGCGGCGCTTCTTCGGCGCCCTCGCCGAGCGGCACGACGTCGGGCTGATGTGGGGATGGGCGATGCACCACTACTGCAGCGCCCCCGGCGGCGACGCCCTCACCTTCGGCGAGACCGACTGGTACGAGCTGCTGGCCAGCGCCGACCGCATGGACGGGCTCATCACCAGCCAGTGGCAGGTGATGCGCGAGGCCGACCGCGACCACCACGTGAAGCTCGTGATCGATGAATGGGGCGCGTGGCACAAGATGACGACGAACGTCGACCCCACGCACCTCTTCGGCCAGCAGTCCACGGTGCGGGACGCGCTCGTGGCCGGGCTCACGCTGGACACGTTCCATCGTCACGCCGACAAGGTGGCGATGGCGAACATCGCGCAGCTGATCAACTGCATCCAGTCGCTGTTCCTTGCGCACGAGGAGAAGTTCGTCACCACGCCGACCTATCACGTCTTCGCGATGCACACCCCGCACGAGGGCGGCCGCTCGGTGCGGACCGAGTTCTCGGCGCCGACAATCGCGTGGACCGACACGCAGCAGAAGCCGCGGACGTACTGGGGACTCGCCGGCTCGGCGTCGGTGCGCGACCGGACGCTCACGCTCACGGTGACCAATCCCCACCTGACGGAGGCGCGGGAAACCGAGATCGCGGTGCGTGGCGGGACGGTGCGCTCGGTGCGCGCGACGACGCTCGCGGCGGGCGACGTGCACGCGCACAACACGTTCGAACGGCCCGACGCCGTGACGCCGGTGGGAAAGGATGTGCCGGTGCCGGCGGGAGCGCTGGTGTACGCGTTTCCCGCGGCGTCGGTGACGCGGCTGACGCTCTCGCTCGCGTAGGCGAACGCGGGACAGGGGAGCGCCGGGAGCCCGCGCTATTGCGTCGTGCCCTCCTCTTCGGCCTGTGTCAGGAGACTGTCGAGCACCGCGCGCTCAAGGTAGCGGCCGTTGAGGACGACGCCCCGGATCGACAGCGTGTTGTGGATGTCCTCGAGGGGGTTCCGGTCGAGCAGGACAAGGTCTGCGAGCTTGTCCGGTTCGACGGTGCCAAGCGAGTCCGCCATGCCGAAGATCTCCGCCGGGCGCAGCGTCGCCGCCTGCAGTGCCTCAAGCGGGGACAGCCCGCCGAGCTCCACGAGCTTCGCCAGCTCCTCGTGCAGGCTCCTGCCGGGGACGAGGAATGGATTTCCGACGTCGGTGCCCGCCAGAATCGGCACATGGGCCTCGTGCAGCATGCGGAGGTTCTCGGATGCTCCCCTGGTGCCCTCGTCGTTGAGGATGGGCTCGAATCCCTGCTGGGCCACGGCCTGCCACGACCGCCGCGCGCGAGCCGGCACACCGCGCATGCGGAGGGAGTCGCCCATGAGCGGCTGCGGCGCCGCCAGCATGTTGACCATGGTGGGGACCACGGCGACGCCGTAATGGGCGTACGCCTCGACGGTCCGCGCGCACAATGCGGGCACGCGCGAGTCACCCGCCGCCCCGACCAGCCGGAAGAAGGCAAGCATGCCCTGCGGATACGGGAGCGGCGGCCCCTTGATGAGCCGCAGGTGCTCGGCGCGGAGCGAGTCCGCCTTGCTCGAGCACCCCATCGTGATTCCTGACTCGTGCTCCACCGTGCGCTGGCCGGCTGCCGCCCCTGTTTCGGGCGGCACCTGGAACGGCATGTGGCCATCGACGGGAATGCTGCGCCGGCGGGCCTCGTCCGTGATCGCGGTGTATTCGTCGAGCGTGAGGTTGTCGTAGACCTTGATGAAGTCCGCCCCGCCGGCCACGAGCGAGTCCACGGCGGCGCGACCCTCCTGTGGTGAGTGCACCACGACCGCGCCCGGTTGCGATCCGGGCGCGCCGTCGATGATCGGCCCGTTGGCGATCATGCGAGGGCCGAGGAGGCTTCCCGCCGCCACCTGCTGCTTGATGGTGTTCACCAGCTGGAGCGCGGTATCGACCGTCGTGTGCATGTTGCGCACCGCCGTGATCCCGTGCGCCAGAAAGAGCGGGAAGTGCCAGGAGATCCCGGCCGCCGAGTGGACGTGCGCGTCCCACAGCCCCGGGATCAGGTAGCTGCCGGTGGCGTCTATGGTGCGCGCGCCCATGGGAACGGTGGTACGCGCGGAGGGCGCGACCGCAACAAGGCGATTCCCGTCGATCAACACCGTCTGGTCGGCGTGCACCGTGCCGTCGCGGACGTCGACGACGGTGACGTGCGCCAGCGCCAGGCTGGCGGAGCGGGTCGCCGGCGACTGGCATGCGAGCATGACGCATGCGCCGGGGAGGAGCAGGGTCGGGAGGAAGCGCATGGGAGGCCTCGGTGGCTGTTTGCGCGGGCCGGAGTGTAACGCCACTGCTTCAGCTTCGATTATGTGGCGGAAGGGGCCCCACGTCCAGCACGCCCGGTCGAATTCGGCTCGTTTGGGGCCGGCGGCTCGCGTCGTCGCGCATCGCGCGCCACGCAGTTCAACCTTCGCCATGAGTACCCTGCGATGTTCGCGCTCGCCCGCGTTCGCCTGCCGTGCGACCGCCGTCAGTTCCCGCCCGCGATTGCGTAGAGCAGGTCCACGTACGCCTTCTCGATCTCTCGCAGCCCGGCAACAGCCGACCCCTGCTCCGGCGTGATCACCAGGAACTCGTCCGGCCCGTGGGCTCCGGACGCGTACCCGATGCCCCCGGCCACCAGCGGCAGCCCGAGCCTGTCGGTGAAAACGTAGTACGGCGCGCTTCCGGCGAGCCGCGGCGCCACGCTGGTGCGCAGCCCGTACTTGTTGTAGACGCTGAGCGCGGCCCGCACGATCGGCGCATCCACCGACGTCTGCGCCGCCGGATAACCGCTCAGCTTCCGGAGGGTGACATCCTGGAATCCCTTCGCATCGAGGTACCGCCGGATCAGCGCCAGCGCCGAGTCGGGATCCTGGTTCGGCACGAGGCGCGAGTCCACCTTGGCGGTGGCGACGTTGGGCAGGATGGTCTTCATCCCCGGCCCCGAGTACCCACTCCAGATGCCATCGATGTTCAGCGTGGTGTTGAACAGGTACTCCATCAACGATGCCGATCCCGACATCCCCCCGATCCAGCGATCGACGCCGAGCGCCTTTCGCTGCCCGTCCTCACCGGTCGTCCACGCGCCGAGCATGCCGTTCACGAGGCGCTGCTCCTCGTCCGACGGCGGGCGGATGGCGTCGTAGTAGCCGGGCACGAGGATCGTGTTGCCGTCCGGACTCGTCAGGCTCGCGAGGGCCTGCGTCAGGCGCCAGGCCGGGGAGTCGGTGATGACCTTGTACGAGCCGTGGATCTCGGCGTTCACCGGGCCACCCTGCGGGCCACCCTTCGCCTCGAGCTCGAAATACACGATGCCCTTCACGCCGAGGAACATGGAGACCTCGCCGGTGGCATCCTGGGAACTGAACGGGAAGAAGACGCCGACGGCCTGCTTCAGCCGGTCCGCGTACTTGTCGACGATCTCCGGGAAGTGCGGCGACCCCAGCTCCTCCTCGCCCTCGGCGACGACAATGAGGTTCACCGGGAGCGTGCCCTGCGACCGGACGATCGCCTCGACGGCATTCAGGAACGCGCGCTCGGGGCCCTTCTGGTTCATGGCGCCGCGCGCCATGAGGACCCGGCCGAACGGTGGACGGTCCACCAGGGCACCGTCAAAGGGCTTGACGCTCCACCCGGCGGCCTCCACCGGCTGCACGTCATACATCATGTAGACGGCGAGCGTCCGGTCCGCGTGGGCGTCGTAGTACCCCCAGACGCCGGGATGGCCGGCGGTGGGGACGAGTTCCGCCTCCCGGAAGCCGATGCGGCGCAGGTCGTCGCGGAGCATCGTCGCCATCGGCGTGATGCCGTCGTCCTGCGCGCTGATGGAGCGCTGCCGCACCCAGCGGCGGATGTTCTCGAGGTGCGACGTCAGGTGCGCGTCGATCCAGCCGTACGGGCCGGGGTGGCTGCCCGCGTACGCGGGGACCAGCCCGGCGTCGAAGCGGTCGGTGGTGGTGATCTCGAAGTGCGGGCCACGCGGCGCCGAGGGCGCGGCGGCGGGTTCGCGCGCGGGCGTGCAGGCGGCGCCCCACGCCGCCACGAGCCACGCGGCGCCGGCACTCGTCAGGCGCCGCCGGGTGGAAGGTCCCGGCGACGCGGCCCGCGCCCTCACTGCGTCTTCTGCAGGACGATGTACTCGGCGTCGTCGGCGACCATCGCCTTCACCCACGCCACGAGGTCGGGGAACTTCTCCGGTCCGAAGATGCCCTTCGCGCCCGACAGGGTGAAGGCGACGCGCAGCTCGTTCCCCTGCTGGGCGTAGGACGACGTGTAGCTGCCGAACTCGCTGTGGAGGGTGACGTCCTTCGGCAGCTGCGCCGTCCACCCGTCGGGGAGGGTGATGCGCGTCTCGGTGATGCTGCGGGTGCCGATGATGCGGGAGGCGTCGATGGGAAGCGTGCGCGGGTCGGCCTTCTCCAGCGCGTTCAGCAGCCCGCGGAAGCGCGCGCCCGCACCCTGCAGCGATGACGGCAGCGACAGGATCGTGACCGGGCCCGCGGCTCGGGCGGCGGTGCCGCCGTGCAGCACCACATGGTACTCGGGCTTGGCGGTCCAGTCCCGGCCGTCGAACCCGATGATGCTGTCCACGGTCGCGCCGGGGAACGGCGACGGGAACGACTTCTTCATGTTGGCGAGGCGCGCCGAGTCGAGCGGCTGGTCGAAGGCGCGGCGCAGCGAGTACTCGCTCAGGCCCCGGCCACTCTGCGTCAGGCGGCCGGCGATCTGGCCGTCGGCGGAGAGCGTGCCGGTGAAGCGCTGCTCCACGGCGTTCAGCGTGTCCTCGGGAAAGGTGATCTCCTGCGTCTGTCCGCCGGGGCGAACCACAAGGCCGAACTCGCCCTGGTACGACGGCGGCACGACGCCGACGGGAAAGTCGTCGGTGGTGAGGTCGACGTACTCGTACGCCCCCTTCCCCTTCTGCGGCACCGCGGCGATGACGTGGTTGAACTGTTCGATGGCCGGCAGCCCGGAATCCTCCACGCCGTCGGCATTGAGCAGCACCGGATACGCGGTGATGCCGAGGTGGCGCGCCGCGGCGATGAACAGCGTCGCCTTGTCCTTGCAGTCGCCGTACCCGGTCTGGACGGTGGCCTCGGGAAAGCGCGGCTGGTAGCCGCCCAGCCCGAGCGCCACCGAGACATAGCGCAGGTCGCTCGCGATCCAGTGATGCAGCGTCTCGAGGGTGTCGCTGGCGGTGTGCGCGCCGCGCACCACCGAGTCGACGCGCGCCGCGAGGTCGGGCGGCAGGACGTAGCGGTCCTTCGAGAGCGACTCGTACCACTTGCCGATGTCGCCCCACTTGAGCGCGCCGACGATGCCGATCGTCATGTCGGGCACGCTGGAGTCGGGCGCGAAGATCTCCGACTTGACCGGCGTGAGGTCCCGGGTCGCCCACGTGTAGGTGTGGCGCCCGCCCTGCGTGGCCTCGATGCGCTTGAAGGTCAGGTGGCGCTCGACGATGCGGGGCGTGAGGCGTTGCGGCACGTCGAGCACCAGCCGCGACCGCATGCCCGGGGCCGGGAGCGAGACGCTCCACGAGAGGAAGAAGTTTCCCGGGAGCCAGGGCTTCAGGTCCTCGATGGTATAGCTGATGTCGACGAGCGTGCCCGGGGCGACGCCGCTGAGCGACGACCGCACCACCTTGGTGTCGACGTAGACCGGGTTCTGCATCGTTGCCGGCA
Organism: uncultured Gemmatimonadaceae bacterium; assembly: GCA_963761075.1. Classification (GTDB taxonomy): domain Bacteria; phylum Gemmatimonadota; class Gemmatimonadetes; order Gemmatimonadales; family Gemmatimonadaceae; genus CAVXFN01. Next base: position 930,838 of record CAVXFN010000004.1, on the reverse strand, counting down.
CGTCGGAGGTCTGTGTCAGCGACGGCTTGTCGCTCACCACGGAGCCGTCGGGCCGGACGACGCGCATCCAGTTGACCGTCAGCTTTTCGTGTTCCGGCTGGTACGAGTAGCGCTGCTCGGCCCACTGGTCGACGGCGCCGGCCTTGAGGATCTGCACGACCTGCCGGAAGGTCTTGGTGCCACGCCCATCGGCGTCGACGTGGACGACGCCGTCGTCGAGCAGGTAGACGTAGCTGTAGTCGCGGTAGTCCGCGGAATCGACGGCCAGGCCGTAGATCGAATCGGCGACGACCACTGCGCGGTGAGGCGCCGCGACGACGCCTCCCGTCGTGACGGGCGCGGATGCGAGCGTCACGCCGGCAACGACGAGCGGAAGCGAGCGGATCAGGTGGGCGCCGTGAGGCATGGCCGTCTGGAGAGAGGGGTCACCCGACGCCGCGGAGAGCGGCGGCGCTGCGGGCGCTTCTCGGAAGTTGGCCAGCGTCACCACCCTGCGCCAGCGCTCGCGACGGCCCCACGAAGCGGGGAATCTCCGTCATGCGTCGCGGTCGCACGCATGCGTACCTTACGTCGCTCCCGCCCGCCCGCAGACGAGCCCGTTGCCCGGGGCTCGCGACGGGGAATCGCAGCCGCGCCTGAAGCCGGCCCGATCCCGCGTCGTCGTCCGCCTCGCGAACCCGACTTCGTCCCGCCCCGTGCAGACGCTCTTCTTCATCGTCTTTCTCGACCTGGTCGGCTTCGGGATGATCATCCCGGTGCTGCCCTACTACGCGGAGACGGTGGGGGTGCCCGATGCGTTCATCGTCTTCCTGTTCGGGCTGTACTCGCTTGGCCAGCTCTTCGGTGCACCGATCTGGGGGGCACTGTCGGACCGCGTGGGGCGCCGGCCGGTGCTCATCGGCACGCTGGCGGCCAACGCGGCTGCCAACCTCCTGCTCGCGGTGGCGGGGAACTGGTGGCAGCTCGCGCTGTCGCGACTGGTGGCGGGGCTCGCGGCCGGGAACATCTCGACCGCGTACGCCTACGTCACCGACATCACCGACGAGAAGACGCGCCCCCGGTCGCTCGGCATCCTCGGTGCCGCGTTCGGGCTCGGCTTCATCGTCGGTCCGTCGTTAGGTGGCTTCCTGGCCGGGGCCGGCGACTCGGCGGGGAGCCTGGCACGCTGCGCGCATGCCGCGGCGCTGATGTCCGCGGCGGCGTGCCTCTCCACGGTGTTCTTCCTCAGGGAGAGCCATGGCCCGGCAGAGCGCGCCCATGCCACGCGGCTGCCGCGCCCCAACCGCTGGCAGCTGATGAAGCGGCCCGTGCTGCGCGAGCTGCTGGGCGCCACGCTGCTTGTGGTGGCCGGGGTCGCGATGTTCCAGAGCGCCTTCACCGTCTGGAGCGCCAAGGCGCTGGGCGTCACCCCCCGCATGCTGGGCGCCCTGCTCGGCGCGGCGGGGGTGCTCTCGGTCATTATTCAGGGCGGGGCGATCGGCGCCCTCACCCGGCGCTTCGGCACCGCGCGCCTCACCGCGGCGGGGGCCGTGTTCTGCGCGCTCGCCATGGCCGGCCTGCTCTTCGCTGCCAGCGTGCCGGGGACCTTCGCACCGATCGCGCTCTACGCCATCGGCTCGGCCATCTTCGTGCCGAGCATCAGCACGCTGGTGGCGGCCACCGCCGGGGCCACCGAGCGCGGGGCGGTGCTTGGCGTCTTCCAGAGCGCGAGCGCGACGGGCCGCGTTGTCGGCCCCTTCCTGGCGAGCGCGGTGGTACGCCTGGCCGGACTGAAGTGGCCGTTCGCCGTGGGGGCGGCAATTTCGTTAGGCGCGCTGGGGGTGCTGCGGCTGGAGCCCGCCGGGGAACCCGCGTCGCCCGCCGGCGACGTGACCGCGTCCGCTGGCCGGCGTGGCGTGCCCCCCGCCGACGGCTGATCGCGGCTTCACCGGGCACACCGGTGCCCGGCTCCAGCTACCAGACGCGAACGGCCAGGCCGGCCGAGTGCGTGAGGCCCCACCGCAGCGGGTGATCACCCACGGTCGCATCACCCTCGAACGCCCAGGTGCGGGCCTCCAGGGCGAGCATCCGGCCGAAGATCCGTCCCTCGACACCGCCGGACACCCAGGCGCCGAGCCGCGTCTGGTCGGGAAATCGCGGCGTCGCGCGGTCGACGAGCCGGGTGCTCCTCCCGGCGCCGCTGCCGCCCGGCCACATGGTGGTTATCCCTACCCTGCCCCGCCTCCGACCCGACTGACGCCCGCACCGACGCGCACGATCGTCAGGAGCGTCGCAGATACGGAGGGTTGCGCCATGTTGACCTGGTCCCAGCTCGTCACACTCGAGAACTCCCTGCGCGACAACGAGGTCCTGAGCATCTACCTCGATGGACGGACCGACGACCCGTCGACACGTCGCGCCTGGCACGTCCGCCTGAACCAGGCGCTGCGCGACATTCGAACGTGGATCGCCGATTCGCCCGCGGGCGAGCGCGACCGGTTCGAGCGCTGCGTCGCGCTTGTCGAGTCCAGCCTTGCCTCCGTGGGCGGGGCGCTGGGCTCCTCGGGGTGGTGCGCCTTCGTCACGTCGGAGGGCGTTCGCTACGCCGATGCGCTTCCCGTCCCCGTCCCGACCCTGGCGGTCTGGGCCACCGGGGCATCGGTTGCGCCGTACGTGCGGGCGCTCAAGCAGCATCGGCCGGTGATCGTCGCCGTTGCCGACGCCAAGCACGTGGCGCTGTACCGCTACCAGGGCGGCGTGCTGCAGGAGCTCGAGCAGTGCGCACCGCAGGCTCCCCGCCGAACACGGCCGGCGGATGGGTTCGGCGCCGGCGCAAGGTTTCCACGCCGGCGTGCGCGGCGGCACCGGGCATGACGAGGGACAGCGTGAGCAGCTCGATGCCACCGATCGCATGCTGAAGTCGGCCGCCCGCCGCATGGCGCGCCTGGCCGGACAGGACGGTTGGGTCGTTGCGGGCGGCGTTCCCATCACCGCCGGACGTCTCCTCGAGATGCTGCCACGCCGCATGGCGGGCCGCTTCACGCGCCTGGAGTCGCTCGACGTCCATGCACCGCTGCCCGAGATCAAGCTCGCCGCCGAACTCGCGTCGTCATCGCTGCGAGACTCCACCGACCTGCATCGCGTGGAGGAGCTGGCGGTCGTCGCCCGCAAGGGCGGACGGGCAACCATCGGCGCCGCCGACACCCGGAGGGCGCTCGACGAGCGCCGCGTTCGCGAGCTGTACGTGACGCGGCACAGCCTGCTGGAGCATCCGATGGAGACCGAGGCAGCGGTGCGCTCGGCGTTCGACCAGGATGCCATGGTGGAGGAGGTTTCCGGCGCCGCCGCGGCCCGGCTCGACGCCCTGGGCGGCTTCGCCGCGCAGCTGCATTCACGGCTCACACAGCCGGAGGAGATGACCCCCGGCGTCGCAACCTCTGCGATGCCCGAGGAGTCGGCGCCTCCGGATCCGGACGACGCGGGACCGGAGACCGGGCACGCCGGCCTGGTGGATCGCGCCGTCCTCGCCCTGGCTCGTTAGGTCGCGTGCCGCCGGCGAGGCCGGCGGCACCGGAGGAGGTCGCATGCGCTGGATTCGGTGGTTCGCCGACATCGGCATCGGCGACGTGCCGCTCGTGGGCGGCAAGAACGCGTCACTCGGGGAGATGCGTCGCGAGCTGGCTTCGCTGGACGTGCCGGTCCCCGACGGCTTCGCGATCACGGCCGAGGCGTTCCGTGACTTCATGCGCGCCAACGAGCTGGAGCAGCGCATCGCGGCGCTGCTCGCCGACAGGCGCCCCGACGATACCGAGGCCCTCGATCGCCGCAGCGAGTCGGTGCGCGAGCTCGTCCTGGGCGGCCACTTCTCCAACGAACTCGAGTCGGAGATCCTGGAGGCCTACGCCGAACTGTCGCGCCGCTCCAACAGCAGGGCGCTGGAGGTGGCGGTCCGTTCCTCGGCCACGGCCGAGGACCTGCCGGGTGCGAGCTTCGCCGGGGCCCACCAGACGTTCCTCAACGTCCGCGGCGCCGCCGAGCTTGTCGATGCGGTGCGCCGCTGCTTCGCCAGCCTGTACACGCCCCGCGCGATCCGCTATCGCGAGGACATGGGCTTTGCGCACGACACCGTGGCCCTCTCCGTCGGCGTGCAGCAGATGCTGCGCAGCGACGAATCGGTTTCCGGCGTGATGTTCACGCTCGACACCGAGACGGGCTTTCGCGACGTGGTGCTCATCGACGCCATCTATGGCCTCGGGGAGAACATCGTCCAGGGACGTGTCGGCCCGGACGAGTTCTACGTCCACAAGCCGACGCTGCGGGAGGGCTTCCGGTCGCTCGTCTGGAAGAAGGTCGGCGCCAAGGAGTTCCGCCTCGTCTTCGACCGCGCCGAAGCGCGCGCACGACAACCGCCCGGTGCCCGACGCCGAGCGGGCGAAGCTCTGCCTCACCGATGAGGAGGTGCTGCAGCTCGCGCGCTGGGGCGTGATCATCGAGGATCACTACAGCCGGAAGCTCGGCCATCTCGACGCCGATGGACATCGAGTTCGCCAAGGATGGCCCCGACGGCGGACTGTTCATCGTGCAGGCGCGCCCGGAGACGGTGCATGGCGGGCAGTCGAAGCCGACGCTGACGGTGCAGACGCTCACCGAGCGCGGCCTCGTCCTCGTCGAGGGCATGGCGGTCGGCGAGGGCATCGCGTCGGGAGCCGCGCGGGTCATCCGCGATCCCTCTCGCATGGCGGACTTCCGCCCGGGCGAGGTGCTCGTCACCGAGTCCACCGATCCCGACTGGGAGCCGGTCATGAAGAAGAGCGCCGCCATCGTGACGGCGCGGGGCGGGCGCACCTCGCACGCGGCGATCGTGGCCCGCGAGCTTGGCATTCCGGCCATCGTCGGCGCGCGTGATGCACTCGACGTCATCGCCACCGGCCGCATCGTGACCATCTCGTGCGCCGAGGGCGACGTCGGCCGGGTCTACGAAGGGGCGCTGAACTTCCGCGTGGAGGAGATCGATCCGTCGTCGCTGCCTCCGACGCGCACCCGCATCATGCTGAACGTGGCCAACCCCGAGCGCGCCTTCCGGCTGGCGATGCTGCCGTCGGATGGCATCGGCCTCGCCCGCATGGAATTCATCTTTGCCAACTGGGTTGGCGTGCATCCACTGGCGCTCACCCGTCCACAGTCCCTCACGCCATCCGTTCGCCAGCGCGTCGACGAATTGACCGCAGGCTACGACGACAAGGGCGAGTACTTCGTCGACCGGCTCTCCCAGGGTATCGGCACGCTGGCGGCGGCGTTCTGGCCGCGCCCCGTGATCCTGCGCTTCTCGGACTTCAAGACGAACGAGTACGCCCACCTCCTCGGGGGCGACGCGTTCGAGCCGCAGGAGTCGAATCCCATGCTCGGCTGGCGCGGTGCGAGCCGGTATTACGACCCGGAGTACAAGGAGGGATTCCTGCTCGAGGTCGCAGCGGTGCGGCGCGTGCGCGAGATCATGGGGCTTCAGAACCTCAAGGTGATGATCCCGTTCTGCCGGACGCCGGAGGAAGGGCGCCGGGTGCTGGAGACGATGCGCGAGGGTGGGCTGGTGCGCGGTCGGTCGGGGCTCGAGGTCCACGTCATGGCCGAGATTCCCTCGAACGTCATCCTCGCCGAGCAGTTCGCCGAGCTGTTCGACGGCTTCTCGATCGGCTCGAACGACCTCACGCAGCTCGTGCTTGGCATCGACCGCGACTCGGAGCGCATCGCCGACCTCTTCGACGAGCGCAACGAGGCCGTGCGACGGTTCTGCGCGGAGCTGATCGGGACGGCGCACCTGACGGGACGCCCGGTTGGGATCTGCGGCCAGGCGCCGTCGGACTATCCCGAGTTCGCCGAGTTCCTCGTGAACGAGGGGATCGACTCGATCAGCCTCAACGCCGACGCGCTGGTGCGGACGAAGCGTCGTGTGTGCGAGGTGGAGCAGCGAGCCGGGCGGCGCGGTGCGGTGACACCCGTTCCGCACGAGGTGCCCGCCGTCCAGGTTGCGCCGCGACTGCCGGTGAAGGTCTGACCGGGGCGCCGCGAGCGGCCGGACCGCCCGCGCTCGGCGCGAGCGGTGCGGCCGTGCCGCGCCGGTGCCGCACGTGCGGCATTCCCCCGACGCATTCATGACCTCGCGACGATGGCGCCGCGCGTCGTCCGGCGTATCATTTCAGTGGAGGGAGGGGTACGCAGGCCGCAGGAGGTGACGTCATGAAAGCCAGACAGATCATGACGACGAACCCCATCGTCCTCACACCCGATGCCAGCATCTCGCTGGCGGCGGAGACGATGCGGTACCAGAACGTCGGTTGCATCCCGGTGGTGCGCGACGCCAGGCGCCCGGTACCGGTGGGGCTCATCACGGCGCGCGACATCGCGGTACGCTGCGTGGCGCGGCATCACGCGGGTCCGTGCCGCGTGGGCGACCACATGACCCCGGGACCGGTCCGCACCGCGGGGATGGACTCGGACGCCTCCGAGATCGCGACAATGATGCGCGAGCGGAAGATCCGGCGGGTCCCGGTGGTGAGCGACGATGGAGTCATCGTCGGCATCGTGTCGCAGTGCGACCTGCCGAACCCCGCGCAGGCCGAATCACACCTCGACCACCTCGTCGACGGAGCATGCCGCGGCGGAGCCGCGCTTCATCCCGGACGCGTGAGCCGGCCGCGCGCCCGACGGGCGCATGGAAAACCGGCGTACGTGCAGTTAGGCCGGCGGCGATCCTCGCCGCCGGCCTCTTCGTGACCGACCTCCCGCCAACCCTCAGGCGGTGATCGTGATGCGGTCGATGACGTCGCTGACGCCCGGGGCCGCCCAGGCCGCGCGCTCCGCCTCCTCGCGCTCGAGCCACGAGCGCACGGATCCGTGCAGCGTCACCTTGCCGTCCTTCGCCTCCACCGTGATGTGGTCGGCGTCCTTCTCGGCCGAACGCCGCAGGGCGTCCTTGATCTTGGTGCTGACCTCGACGGGCGAGGTCTTGTGCGGGCGCACCAGCATGAGGTTGGTCACGCCGCGGACGCCTGTCAGGTAGCGCACCGCGCGTTCTGCAGCCGTCTTCTCGAACTGCCACTCCACCGAGCCGTCGAGCCAGATCCAGCCGTCCTCGACGCGCATCTTGATGTTCTTGTCGGGCACCTCGACGTCCCACTCCAGGGCCCGCACCGCGGCATGCGCGATGTCGGTGTCACCCCGTGCCCGATCCGATGGCAGCCGCACCTTGATGTCGTCGGCCACTGCCTTGACCCCAACCACCCGCTCCGCGGCACGTTCCGCCGCGAGCTTCTGGGCGTAACTGTCGACGAAGCCGATCAGCGTGGCGACGCCATCCTTCACGGCGACGCCGATCTCGGCCTCGTTGATGCTCGGATCCCATCCGAGCTCCTCCACCACGTCCAGTCGAAGTTGCGAGTCGGTTTTCATGGCTACCCCCTTTGCGTCGGCACACGGCGGCGTGCATCGCCGCCCGATGTGACACCCGCATTCTGCGGTTGCGCCCGAGGATTGTCTGTCGGGCGCGGCCAAGGTCCTTGTCCGGCATCCCGCATGGCGCACGAGCCCGCTCGGGTGCGCGCGTTGCCCGACCCGTGTGTTGCGTTCGCCCGACGGCGCGTCGACGGCTCGCCGCGTAGCCTGCATGCACAGGCGCGACATCGCGCCAGGAGGCTGTTATGAAAGTCCGGGACATCATGACGACACACCCGTTTGTCGTCACGCCAGGCGATTCGATCTCCTACGCCGCGGAGATCATGCGCCACCAGCAGGTCGGCGCGCTCCCCGTCATCGAGCAACTCGCGAAGGGAAAGCTCGTGGGCATCCTCACCGACCGCGACATCGTCGTGCGCTGCGTGGCGCGCGCGCACGACCCCACGTGCCTCGTGGGTGACCACATGTCGGCGCTGCCCCTCGAGACCGTCGGCCCCGACGCCGACGTCGACGAGGTCATGGAGAAGATGGAGCGGGCACAGGTCCGTCGCATTCCCGTGCTCGACCAGTTCAACGTCCTCGTCGGGATCGTCGCTCAGGCGGACCTGGCCCGGCGGATCGGTCCCGCCGCGCCGGCGAAGGTCGAGGAGGTCCTCGAGCGCGTCTCGGTGCCGTCGGTGCCGCTCAGCTGATCGCCCGCGGCCGCCGCGGCACCGTCACTTGTGCCGCGGCGACCGCAACAGCGCCCGAAACTGCGACTCGGTCCGTCGCGGAACGCCAAGGACACGCGCCCGCTCGGCCTTGGACCCGGGATCGGCGCCCACGACAACCATTGTCGTGTCGCGTCCGACGGTGTCCGCCGTGGTGGCGCCGAGGGCTTCCACCGCCTGCTCGGCCTCGCGGCGACTGAAGTGCGCCAGCGTGCCGGTGAAGACGATGCGCTGGCCGGCGAGCGGGCCGCTCGACGTCGTGGTGGCGGAGCCACGCACTCCGGCGGCCCGCAGGGCGCGCAGCAGCCGGCGTGTGCGCGCCGATCCGAGGAACCGGGCAATCGCCGCCGCGGAGCGGTGGCCAATGCCCTTCACGCCGCGCAACTCGTCAGGCGTCGCCCGGGCCAGCGCCTCGAGGGAGCCGAACCTGGCGGCCAGGTCGCGCGCCGTCGCCTTGCCGACGCCGGGAATGCCAAGGGCAATGAGCAGGCGGTCGAGCGGCGCCGAGCGGCTGTCCTGTATGGCGTCGAGGAGATTGCGGGCCGAGGTCGACGCGAACCGCGGCAGGCGCAGCAGTTGCGCCTCGCGCACACGAAACAGGTCCGGCAGCGTTCGAACGAGGCCGGCGTCGACAAGTGCCGTGGCCGTCTCCTCGCCGAGCCCCTCGATGTCGAGGGCGTCGGTGGCGCCGAGGTGCACGAGCGCGCGCTTGAGCTGCGCCGGGCAGCCGAAGCGATTCGGGCATACCACCTGTGGCCCGCGCGTTTCCAGCCGCGTGCCGCATGCCGGGCACCGCGTCGGGAACCGGAACCGGCGGCCGCGCCGGCCGCCTCCGGGAATCCGGCCCGCAATCTCGGGAATCACGTCCCCGGCGCGCCGCACGCGCACGCGGTCGCCGACCCGGAAGTCGCGCCGTTCCAGCTCGCGCCGGTTGTGCAGCGTGGCTCGCGAGACGGTCACCCCCGAGACGTCGACGGGCCGCAGCAGGGCCACCGGGGTCAGGACACCGGTGCGTCCCACCTGCACCACGATCGCCTCGAGCCGCGTCTCGCCGGAGCGCGGCTCGAACTTCCAGGCAAGGGCCCAGCGCGGATGGTGCGCGGTGAACCCGAGCCGGGCGCGGGGAGCGAGGGCGTCTAGCTTCACCACGATGCCGTCGATCTCATAGTCGAGGCGCTCGCGGCGCGCCTCCATGCGCGCGTGATAGCGCGCGACCTCGGCGGCGCGGTGCGCGTGCCCCACATGCTCCACCGTGCGCAGCCCCGAATCGTCGCAGCACCGCCAGCAGCTCCGTTTCGCTGTCGACAGCCACATCCTTCTGCGCGAGAAGCTCGTACGCGGTCACCACCAGCGGGCGGCGGGCGGTGATGGCGGGATCGAGCTGACGCAACGAACCGGCGGCGGCGTTGCGCGGGTTCGCGAAGGGCTCGTCGCCGTCTCGCACCAGCCGTGCGTTGAGGGAGCGAAAGCCGCTCAGCGACATGGTGACCTCGCCACGCAGCGCGAGGAGCGCCGGCGGCCCCCCGCGCACCGCGCGCAGCCGCTTCGGCACGCTCCGGATCGTGCGCACGTTGGCGGTGACGTCCTCGCCCGACGTGCCGTCACCGCGCGTGACGGCGCGCACCAGGACGCCCTGTTCGTACACGAGCTCGATGGACGCGCCGTCGAGCTTGGGCTCGAGGATGAGCGCGGGTGCATCAGGGGCCGCACCAGCGGCCGCACCACCTGCCGCACGGCCGGTGCGCGCGACCCACGCCGCGACCTCGTCGCGATCGCGCGTCGAGTGCAGCGACCGCATCGGGGCGCGGTGGCGCGCGGTGCGGAATCCCGCGCGCGTGGCGCCGGCCACGCGCTGCGTCGGCGAGTCCGGCGTGACCAGATCGGGATGCTGCCGCTCCAGGCGAACGAGGCTGGCAAAGAGCCTGTCGTACGCCGCGTCCGAGATCGTCGGGCGGTCGAGGACGTAGTAGCGGCGGTCGTGCTCGCGGATCGTGCGCCGCAGCGCCTCGAGGCGCCCGGCGACGTCCTGCGGTCGCGTCGCGGACTGCGGGGCCCGCCGCATCGGCGGGGCCCGCTCAGTCCCCGAACGCCGGCCGCGGCTCGGTGTCGCCGTCCGCGGGTGTGTCGCCGGCTGGCGCGAACGCGTGCGAGGCGTGCCGCGCACGTCCGGTGATGCGCACCGCGAGGTCGTCGAGGAGCGTGTAGACCACCGGCACGACGAACAGCGTCAGCAGGGTCGAGGTGATGAGCCCGCCGATCACCGCGTGCGCCATCGGCGCCCGCTGCTCGGACCCCTCGCCGATGGCGATGGCGAGCGGGAGCATGCCGAAGATCATCGCGCAGGTCGTCATGATGATCGGCCGCAGCCGGATGCGCCCGGCGTTCAGCACCGCCTCGCGCCGCTCCACGCCGCGCGTCGCGCTGCTGGTTCACGAAGTCGATCATCAGGATGCCGTTCTTGGTCACCAGCCCCATGAGCATGATGATGCCGATCATCGACATCATGTTGAGCGACCCCCGCGTGACCAGCAGCGCCAGCGCCACGCCGACGAACGAGAGCGGGAGCGCCAGCATGATCGCCAGCGGCTGGATGAACGACCCGAACAGCGACGCCAGGATGAGGTAGATGAAGACGACCGCGAGGATGATCGCCTCCAGCACGTAGCCCTTCGTCTCCTCGAGGTTCTGCACGTCGCCGCCGAACACGGTGTGATAGCCGGCGCGGCAGACCGATCGACGCGATCGCCGTGCGTGCAGCGTTGGCGACGTCGCCCACGTTGTAGCCGGGGAGCACGCCGACCGACAGCGAGATCTGCCGCTCGAGATTCCGGCGGTCGATCTGCTGCGGACCGACGCCGGCGCGTGATCTCGCGCCACCTGCGCCAGCGGGACCGTCGACCGCCTGGCCCGTGCGCAGATCGATGTTGTTGCTGAGCACCGGAATGCGCTCCACGTCCTGGGCGAGACGCGCATCGAGTCGGGATAGATCACCAGCACGTCGTGCGAGTAGCCGTTGGGGTCCTCCCAGCGCGTGGCACGCTGTCCCTGGAAGAGCGGCTGCAGCGTGGCCGAGATCGACCGCGATGCCGAGCCCCGCGGCCCACGCCTGCTGCCGGTCGACCTCGACGTCGAGCTGCGGGATCTCGCCCTCGTCGCTCGACGTCGCCTCGGTGATGCCCGGCACGTTGCTCACCGCCTCCAGCACCTGCTCGCGCCGCGAGCTTCGAGCCGCGACTCCTCCGGCCCCTGCACGTAGATCTGGATCGGCTGCCGTCCGCCGCCGCCGAAGATGCTGCGCTGTCCCTGGATCGACGGCTTCACGTTGGGCATCGCGGCGAGCTTGCGCCGCAGGTCGGTCACGATTCGCCTGCTGCGACCGCTGTGCGCTCGCTGCGCGGCTTGAGGCGCACGTACACCGTGCCGTTGTTCGGGCTGCCGCGGTAGCCGCCGCCCACCGAGAGCTGCGTGAACTGCCACCTCCGGCTGTCCGCGCAGGAACTGCGCCGATGGCGAGCCCCTTGTCGGTCGTGTACTCGATGCGCGACCCCGGCGGCGCGCGGAAGCTGACGTTGAACTCGCCGGCGTCGTAGTCGGGAATCCAGGTGAAGCCGAGCAGCGGATAGATCGCGAACGCGGCCCCGATGGACAGCGCCGCCACCACGATGACCGTGAGACGGTGGCGCAGCGCCCAGCCGAGGGCGTTGCGGTACCTGTCGGCCGTGCGCTCGAAGGCGTCGTCGAACGCGAACGCGAACCGGCGGATCGGGTTGCGGGTCTTCTTGCGCGTCTCGGCGTGGCCGCCGTGCTCGATCTCCGGGTCCGACCAGACGCTGGAGAGCATCGGGTCGAGCGTGAACGAGACGAACAGCGAGACCAGCACCGCGAACGCCACGGTGACGCCGAACTGGAAGAAGATCTTGCCGATCTGGCCGCCCATGAACGCCACCGGGATGAACACCGCGACCACCGCCATCGTGGTGGACAGCACCGCGAGGCCGATCTCGTCGGTGGCCTCCATCGACGCCCGGTAGTGGTCCTTCCCCATCTCGATGTGCCTGACGATGTTCTCGCGCACCACGATCGCGTCGTCGATGAGCAGCCCGATGGCCAGCGACAGCGCCAGCAGCGTCATCGTGTTGATCGTGAAGCCGAAGATCCACATCGCGAAGAACGCCGAGATGACCGACACCGGCAGCGTGAGCCCGGTGATGACCGTCGACCGCCAGCTGTTCAGGAACAGGTAGATGATGAAGATTGTGAGGACGGCGCCGAGCATGATCGTGATCTGCACGTCGCTCAGCGAGTGCCGGATGCCGATGGAGTCGTCGCGGACGATCGTGAACTCGATGTCGCTCGGCAGCGTGCCCTGCAGGTCGGTGATCATGGCGCGCACCGCGTCGGCCACCTCCACCGTGTTGCTCCCCGACACCTTGAGCACCTCCACCGAGACCGACCGCGTGTCGTTGAGGTACGCCGCCGAGCGCGCCTCGGCGGAGCCGTCCACCACCGTGCCCACGTCGCGCACGTGCACCGGGACGTTGTCCTTGGTGGCCACGACGATGTTGCCGAACGCCAGCGGGTTGACGATGCGGCCGGTGACGCGCACCAGCTTCTCGACGTCGCCGCGGTAGATGCGCCCCGCGGGCACCTCCTGGTTCTCGCGCGCCAGCGCCGCCGACACCTGCGCCGGGCTGATGCCGTACGAGCGCATCGCGTCGGGGTCGAGCTGCACCTCGATCTGGCGGTCGGTGCCGCCGATCACGTTGACGCCGCCGACGCCCGGAGATCGACTCGATGCGGTTGGAGATGACCTGCTCGGCGAGGTCGGTCAGGTCACGGATCGAGCGCTCGGTCGACCGCACCGCGATCGCCATGATCGGGCGGTCGTTGGGGTCGAACCGCATACCACCGGGTCCTGGATGTCGGGCGGGAGCGACCGGCGGATGCGCGCGATCTTGGCGACAACCTCCTGCTGCGCCTCCAGCACGTTGACGTCGAGGTTCAGGGAGACGCGCACCTGCGACTGCCCCTCCTGCGACGTCGAGTTGATCTCCTTGATGCCCTGGACGGTGTTCAGCGCCTCCTCGACCGGGCGCGAGACGTCGCGCTCCATGACCTCCGGTGACGCCCCCGGTACGTCGTCGAGGCGGTGACCACCGGGTAGGTGACGTCGGGATACTCGTCGATCGCCAGCCGCTTGTACGACACCACGCCAAACACGAGCAGCGCCACCATCATCATGGTGGCGAAGACCGGCCGCTTGATGGAAACGTCGGAGAGGAACATGGGCGCTGCTCCCGGTGGCCTTGCGGCGCGTGGCGTGCGTTACGGGCGCGGGACGGGACGACCGCGCTGCGGCTGCTCCGTCGTGGCCAGGGTGACCTTCGTCCCCCGCCCGATCGCGCCCACGTTGCCGACGATGATCCGGTCGCCCTCGGCCAGGCCGTCGGTGATCTGTACGATGCCGTTGGTCTCGTCCACGATGCCCACCTTCACCGGCGCGTACTCGACCGTCTCGTTCACCAGCCGGTACACGAAGGGCTCCTGCTGCGTCTGGGCGTAGCGGATGGCCGCCGTCGGCACCACGATGGTGCCGTCGACGGTCCGCGAGATGATGCGCCCGGTGGCGAAGGTGTTCCCCTTGAGTGCGCCGCCGGGATTGGGGAGCTGCAGGTACACCGTGATCGACCGGTTGGCCGGGTTGATCGTCGGGCTCACCCGCGCGACCTTGCCCACCAGGTCGCGGTCGGCGGCGTTGAACTTCACCGGCATCGACGGCGCCACGTCGCCCGCATAACGAGCCGGGACCGACGCCTCCAGCTCCAGCACGTCGTTCCGCACCACCGTGAACAGCACCGCCCCGCGGGTGATGTGCTCCCCGGTCTCGGCGCTGCGCACCGAGACCACGCCGGTGGTCGGGGCCAGCACCCGCGTGTCCTGCGCGTCGCGCGACGCCGCGTCGAGGCGCGACTGCGCCGCGGCGAGCCGCGCCTGCGATGCCACCAGGTCCTGCTGCGCGGTCCGCAGGTCGCGCTCGGGAATGGCGCCCGCCTTGAACAGCTCGGCCGACTGGTCGGCGTTCCACTTCGTGTTCTCGAGGTCCGCCTTGGCCGATTCGAGGTCGGCCTCGGCCGACTTGCGCGCCGCTTCCTCGATCTGGTTCTCGAAGCGCGCCAGCACCTGGCCGCGAGTGACGCGGTCGCCGGCACGCACTGCCACCGCGTCGAGGTTCCCCTCGATGCGGGCGCGCACGTCGATTTCCTCCAGCGGCTTGAGCTCGCCCTGGATGGCCGTCGCCTCCTCGATCGTCCCGCGCTTGACGTCGGCGACGTCGGTCGGGCCGAGGATCAGCGGCGTCGCCCCGCGCCCCCCGCCACGCCCGCCCTTGGGATCCCCTTTGGGATCGCCCGCCGCGGCGCCGCTCGCGCTCGAGTCGCCGGCGACCATGCCCTTCGTCGCCGCCTCACCCGATTGTCCGCACCCCGCGAACACCACCACGACGAGGCCCAGCGCCGACAGACCGCCTATGATTTTGCGAAGCACAAAGTCACTCTCAGCGTGTGGCAGGCCGCGTGGGTGGGAGCGGGATGTCGTGCCCCCGGGCTCGCGCCAGTTCGGCGGCTGCCAGATAGTAGTCGATCGTGGCACGGGCCGCATTCACGCGAGCCGTGAACAGCGAGAGCTGCGCGTCCGTCACCTCCAACTGCGTCCCGAGGCCGCGCTCGAAGCGCAGCGCCGCAATCTGATACGCCTCGTCGGCCTCCGTCGAATTCTGGTGCTGCGCCTCGTACGTCGACTTCGCGCGCGAGTACTCCGCCTCCGCCTGCGCGAGCTCCACCGTCACCTGCTCGCGCGCCACGGCCAGCTGCGACCGCGCCAGACGCTCGTTCGCCTGCGCCAGGTCAATGTTCCCCTTGGTGCGAAGCCCGTCGAACAGGTTCCACGACAGGTCCACGCCAAACGAGGTGTTCGGGTACCAGCCGTTGTTCTGGCAGACCTTTCCCGCCGTCGATCCCGGTGGGCATGCCGCCTCGGACGTGTGCCCCCACACCGTGGGGAACGACGAGGTGCTCGGCAGCGCGGTGTACCCCGTCTGGAAGAAGACGCTGAGCGTGGGCAGGAAATCCGCCCGGGCCACCTTTACCCCCTCACGCCGCGCGTCGAGGGTCATCTGCGCCGACCGGACGAGCGGACGGTTTACGGGGCGCGACGAATCGGCCTCGACCCGGTCCACCACCGCGTGCAGTCCCGCAGTGTCCAGTTCCGACGTCAGCGACAGCGGTGCGTTGACCGGCAGGTTCAGCAACTGGCGCAGCGCGATGTCCGCGAGAGCAAGGTTGCTGCGTGCCTGCAGCAGGCCGGGCTCGAGGTTCGTGCGATCGACGCGCGCCTTGAGCACGTCATATCGTGATGCCCGCCCCGCCTTCTCGAGCTGCTCCACCTGCGTCAGCCTGTCGTTGGCAAGCGTGACGTTCTGTTCCTGGATGTCGACGAGCTGTCGCGCCAGCAGCGACTGCAGGTAGGCGCTCTGCGCCTCCACCGAAAGCCGCGCCCGCGTCTCCGCAAACGTCTCGCGCGCCGAGCCCCGCACATCGCCGGCCGCACGCGACGCCGCCCACGCCCGCCCGCCCTGGAAGATCGGCTGGGTGATGTTGATCGACGACGAATAGTTGTAGTTCTGGCCGAAGATCGACCCGACGATTGCGGCCCTCGCGTTCTTCTGGACCTGCGAGTACGCACCGCTCATGCGGACCTGCGGCAGCGCCGCGGCCCTGGCGGTCGTCACCTGGGCGTCGGCAACCGAGACCTGGGCACTCGCGATCCTGATCTCGTCGCTCTCGTGCAGGACGCGCGTCACCGCGTCCGCGATAGACAGCTGGACGGTGTCGGGCCGCTGCGCCGGAAGCGCAGATACCTGGACGATGGCGGCGACGAATCCCGCCCACATAGGCGCTTTGTACATTGCCGAAAATTACGCAGCTGCAAGGTGTTTCGTTCGTCGCTCCGACCCCGCCGACACCGGGGGTCCCCGGTTCGTGGTACGCCCCCGGTTCCGGTAGACGCCGGGGCTCAGTGCTCGTTCAGGGCGGCTGCCGCCACCAGCCGGCGAACGGGCTGCACAACGATGATCCGCAACAGGTTCTGCGGTGCCTCGTACCCCGTGAGCTCGGCGAGAACAGTGTCCCCCCAGCCGTGTGCCGGGCGGGTCTCGCCGTCGAGAAACGCCAGCGCCTCCAGGCCCATCGTGGTCACCCGGGACAGGGCAGCCGCGGCCGGCAGCGCCTCGGCGAGTACGGGCGAGTCCATGGGGCCCTGCTGCAGCGAGTCCGCCGCGGCACGCCACCGTTCGAACAACGTCCTGAGGCGCTCACGCGCTTCCGCGGGCGAAATCGTGGTATCGATTCGGGCGAGCGGGTTGAGCGTGTCCGAAAGCAGGCGGTCAACGAGCATCGACGTCTCCCAGCGCCCCTTGGGGTCGGGGACGGCCGCATCGATGACGTGCACCATGGGAGTGAGCTGGGTCGTCCCCTGCCCCCGCGCGCGCTGCCCAAGCGTAGGCGGAGCAATGGCTTCGAGGATCGTGCGGAGCGCCCTCTGCTGTGATTCGTCGTCCGTGATCCCTCGGACCATCCTCGACACGTGCGACCTCTGGCCGAGCCCGAGCTGCTCCAGACGCTCGTTCATCACCCAGAGTCGACGGTACATGTCATTCACCTGGATGACCGTCGCAGGCGACCACAGCCGTTCGGCGATGGCGGCGAGGCGCGGCCAGATCCGGGAGTCTGCCGTTTCGGCCGTGATGTGCTCGGCCCACATGCAGGCCTCGCCTCCCAGGACGAGCTTCTGCTGCGCCGGCGTGAGGTCGGTTGTCGGCGGGATCGGGTCGGCGTCGTAGTGCTCCTCGGCGGTCCGCATGCGGTCGAGGTAGTACGGCGCCGAGAGGATGCTCGCGTACCCGGCCTCGGTGGACCTGGCCAGGTACTCCGTGCCGCGCCACGACTGCACCACCGAGTTCTTCGGGAGCCCCGGGTTGAGCACCTCGTCCCAGCCGACGAGGCGCTTTCCGTAATTGGCGAGGATCCTCGTCAGGCGGCGGTTGAAGTACGCCTGCAGCTCGGGGTCGTTGCGGAAGTGATGCGCGCGCTTGAAGGCCGTGATGTGCCGGCTCGAGTCCCACGCCTTGCGGTTGACCTCGTCGCCGCCGACGTGCCAGTAGCGGTCGGGAAAGAGCGCCGACATCTCGCCGACGAAGCGGTCGATGAAGGCGTACGTCTGCTCGCGCGTGGGGTCGAACGCCGTCTCGATCAGGCCGAACGTGCGCTGGATTTCGTAGGGCCCCGGGAAGCTCGCCAGGAACGGATAGCCGACGAACCATGACGTCGCGTGCCCGGGCATGTCGAATTCCGGCACGACGCGGATGCCGCGGTCGCGCGCGTAAGCGACGACGGCGCGGATCTCCTCCTGCGTGTAGTAAAGGCCGTCCGAGCCAAGCCCCTGGAGCTTCGGGTAGCGCTTGCTCTCGACGCGAAATCCCTGGTCGTCGGACAGGTGCCAGTGGAGCACGTTGAGCTTGACCGCCGCCATGCCGTCGAGCGTGCGCTCCACCTGGTCGACCGGCATGAAGTGGCGCCCCACGTCGAGCAGCAGGCCGCGCCACCGGAAGCGGGGCGCGTCCTCGATGCGTACCGCCGGGAGAAAGAACCCGCCGCTGTCGGATTCCACGAGCTGCAGCAGCGTCTCGAATCCGCGGAGCGCGCCGACGACGGTGCGGGCGTGGAGCCGCGCGCCGAGGTCGCCGACCACGAGCGAGTACGACTCGTCCTCGTCATAGTGCTGGACGCGCTCGCCCGCGGAGTCCACGTCGATGGCGATCGTGGGTGGGAGGTCCCGGAACTCCACGTCGTGCGACACAGGTGCCGCGATCTCCGACTCCAGGCGCGCGATCGTGCGCCGGAGGCCGCGGCGCAGCCTGTCGTTGGCGAAGTGCGTGAGGGCGATCGTCGTGGTGGAGTCGAGTCGGAGCTCGCCACGCTCCCATGCGATCGACGACGGCACCGGCATGAGCGTGTGGCGCCTGACGTCGGTGGCCCGGGCCCGCGCGGTCGACTCGCCGACCGCGGTGTCCACCGGGTGGTGGGCGCCGGGGGCCAGCAGCGGCAGCAGCAGGGCGATGCGATGCAGCGACGAGATCATGAGGCGTGTCGTTCGATCCGGAGGCAAGTCCGGGGGATGACGCGTGAGCGCGCCCGGCGCAATCTGGCGACGTGATACGCCTGATGCGCGGCAAGTTCATCATTTCCGACCGCCGGTGGGACTCCTATTATTGGCGGCGCCCGGGGACGCGTGGTGGCGAATCACGCGCCGCCATCGTGCCGGCCTCACCGACAACGCGGACCCATGCATCTCATCCCGCTCGACTGGATCATCGTCGTCGTCTCGATCGCGGTGTCGTTCGTGCCGGCGATCATCCTCGCCAGGCGCGCGGGAAAGAGCACCGCCGAGTTCTTCACGTCGGGACGCTCGGCGCCGTGGTGGCTCGTCGGCGTGTCCATGGTGGCCACGACGTTCTCGACTGACACGCCGAACCTGGTCACGAACTTCGTGCGCGAGAAGGGCGTGGCCGACAACTGGCAGTGGTGGGCATTCCTGCTCACCGGCATGATGACAGTCTTCTTCTACGCCCGGCTGTGGCGGCGGTCGGGCGTGCTGACGGACCTCGAGTTCTACGAGATCCGATATGCGGGCGAGGCGGCGCGACTGGTGCGTGGTTTCCGCGCGATCTACCTCGGCCTGCTCTTCAACTGCTTCATCATGGCCTCGGTGAACCTCGCCGCGGTCAAGATCGCCAACGTGGTGCTCGGCTGGCCGATGCCGCAGACGCTCATCGTCTGCGGCGTGCTGAACATCGCGTTCGCGGCCACGTCCGGGCTGTGGGGCGTGATGGTGACGGACTTCATCCAGTTCGGCGTGGCGATGACGGGCGCGTTTGCCGCCGCGTACTTCGCCGTGAAGCAGCCGGCCGTGGGCGGGCTGGCGAACCTCATCGCCAAGACCGATCCCCATGTGCTGGCGCTGCTTCCCGACTTCAGCGACTGGGGGCTCACGCTCACCGTGCTGATCATCCCGATCACGGTGCAGTGGTGGTCGGTCTGGTATCCCGGCGCCGAGCCGGGCGGCGGGAGCTACATCGCGCAGCGGATGCTGGCGTCGAAGAGCGAGAACGACGCGCTGGGCGGCACACTGCTGTTCAACTTCGCGCACTACGCCCTGCGGCCGTGGCCGTGGATCATCGTCGCGCTGGCATCGCTGATCGTGTACCCGCAGCTCTCGGACATCGCCAGCACGTTCCCGTACGTGGACCCGAAGCTCATCGGGCACGACATGGCGTACCCGGCGATGCTGCGCTTCCTGCCGGCCGGGTTCCTGGGGCTGATGGTGGCGGGGATGCTCTCGGCGTACGTCTCGACGATCTCGACGCACCTGAACTGGGGGACGTCGTACCTGGTGCACGACTTCTACCGGCGGTTCGTGGTGACCGATGCCGACGAGAAGCACTACGTGGCGGTGGGTCGCCTGGTGACCGCGCTGCTGATGGTGTGCGCCGGGCTGCTGACGTTCGTGCTGGACACCGCGCGCGAGAGCTTCGAGTTGCTGCTGTCGATCGGCGCGGGCACGGGACTGTTGTACCTGTTGCGGTGGTTCTGGTGGCGGGTGAACGCGTGGAGCGAGGTGTCGGCGATGGCCAGCTCGTTCGTCGTGGCGATCGGCTTCTTCGTCGCGGGCAAGATGGGCGTGGCGATTGCCTCGCACATCTCGCTGCTGATCACGGTGGGCGTGACCACTGTCATCTGGATCGCGACCACGCTGCTGACGCGACCGACGGATCGCGCGACGCTGACAGCGTTCTACGGGCTGGTGCGTCCCGGCCGGCCCGGGATGGGCGGACATCAGGCGGGAGACCGGGCTGCCGCCGTCGCCCGATTCGCTGCCGCAATCGATGCTCGGCTGGGTGCTGGGGTGCCTGCTCGTGTATTCGGCGCTGTTCGGCACCGGGAGCTTCATCTATGGAAAGACCACGCAGGGATTCGTGTGGGCGGGGGCGTTCGTGGTGGCGGTGGTGGGGCTCGTGAGGCTGCTGCCGCGGATGTGGCGGTCGCAGCCGGCGGCGGGCGCGCGAGGCTAGCGCCGCGCGGTCATCTGCCACGCATGCCGGAGCGTCCAGTCTCCCGGCCATGATCACCCGAGCCGTCATCCTCGCCCGCGGGCTCGGCACGCGCATGCGGGCCGGCAATGACGCCGCCGCGCTGAGCGCCGAGCAGGCGCGCGCCGGCCGATGCGGGCATGAAGGCGATGATCCCCATCGGCCGCCCGTTCCTCGACTACGTGCTGAGCGCGCTGGCCGACGCCGGCATCTCCGACGTCTGCCTCGTCATTGGCCCCGAGCACGACGCCATCAGGAGGTACTACGCGGAAGAGGTGCGCCCGGTACGTGTCGCGGTGCACTTCGCCGTGCAGCAGGAGCCGCGTGGGACGGCCGATGCCGTGCTCTCGGCGCGGGAGTTCGCCGGCGACGAGCCATTTCTCGTGCTGAACGCCGACAACTACTACCCGGTGGCCGCCTATCGCGCGCTGGCGAACGTCGGCGCGCCTTCACTCCCCGGCTTCGACCGCGCAGCGCTCGTCAGGCTCGGCAACGTGGACGCCGAGCGCATCCGGAAGTACGCGCTGCTGCGCGTGGGCGACGACGGCGTGCTGCAGGACATCGTGGAGAAGCCTGACGAGGCGACCTTCGCGGCGATGGGCCCGCACGCGCCAGGTGAGCATGAACCTCTGGGCGTTCACTCATGCGATCTTCGCGGCATGCGAGCGAGTGGAACCGTCGGCTCGCGGCGAGGTTGAGATCCCGAACGCCGTGCGGCTGGCGGTCAGGGAGATGGGAATGCGCTTCCGCGTCATCCCGATGGCCGCGCCTGTGCTCGATCTCTCCAGCCGCGGCGATGTCGCATCGATGGCATCCGCGCTGAGCGGCTTGGAGGTCCGCCTGTGACCGCTGGCAGGGCGGCCGGACGGGCTCCGCTCGTGGTGGACGCCCGCGGCCGGCTGCAGCGCATCGGCATGTCGCACCGCGCGGCGTGGGTGCATGCGCGCCGCATCGCCTGGTGTGACCGTGCCCTCGATTCCCTCGGCTCGGGCACGGCGCGCTGGTCCGCCTGGGTTCCTGGTCGCGTCGAGCTGCTCGGCAAGCACGTCGACTACGCCGGCGGGCGAAGCCTGCTGTGCGATGTCGAGCGAGGGTTCGCCGTGCGCGCGGCGGCCCGCACGGATCGGGCGGTCCGCGTTCTCGACGTTGTCCGCCGGCTTCGCTTCGAGACGACGCTCGATGCCAGCGCGCCGACGGCTCCGGATCCGCGGTCCCGCCGGGATCGTGGGAGAACTATGTGGCCACGCTGCTGCGGCGGCTCGTGCGGGATTTCGGGATCGCTCGCGGCGTGGACATCGCCTTCGCGAGCGACCTCCCCGTGGCCGCGGGGCTCAGCAGCTCGAGCGCGCTCGTGGTCGCTGCCTTCCTGTCGCTCGCGGCGGCCAATGAACTCGACAGCGAGCCCGCGTTCCGGTCGTACGTGCCAGGCCGCGAGTCGCTGGCGGCCTACCTCGGGCGCCGTCGAGAACGGGGAGCCGTTCGGCGGGCTGGGCGGCGACGCCGGCGTGGGCACGCTGGGCGGGAGCCAGGACCAGACGGCGATTCTCTGCTGCGAGGCGGGGCGCATCAGTCGTTATGCGTTCGCGCCGGTACGGTGGGAGGGCGTCGTGCCGTTCCCCGAGGCACGTCCTGGCGATAGCCACGAGCGGCGTCGCGGCGGAGAAGACCGGTGCGGCCATGGACGCGTACAACGCGGCCTCGCTGGCGGTGCGCCGCATCGTCGCGCTCTGGCGTAGCGACACCGGGCGCGCGGATGCGACGCTCGCTGCCGCGGCCGCCTCCAGCCCGGACGCGCCCGATCGACTGCGGGCGATCGCGAACGAGAGTGATGCCCTCGCAGGGTCCGCGGGCGCGTTGCGCGACAGGCTCGAGCAGTTCCTGGCGGAGTCGACGGAGATCGTGCCGGCTGCGTTCGATGCGCTCGCACATGGCGGACTGGCACGCTTCGGCGCGCTCGTGGACGAGTCGCAGCGGCTCGCCGAGGAGAAGCTGCGGAACCAGGTGCCCGAGACCATCGCACTGCAGCGGATCGCGCGCATACGGTGCTGTGGCGGCGTCG
Source organism: uncultured Gemmatimonadaceae bacterium (assembly GCA_963761075.1). Classification (GTDB taxonomy): domain Bacteria; phylum Gemmatimonadota; class Gemmatimonadetes; order Gemmatimonadales; family Gemmatimonadaceae; genus CAVXFN01. The sequence continues at coordinate 908,439 of CAVXFN010000004.1, read as the reverse complement.
GCGTTCGGGGCTGGATTCGGCGGGAGCGTGTGGGCGATGGTGCCGCGGGTGGGGGCGCGGGAGTTCGTCGATACGTGGGGAGCGCAGTACCGGGCAGCGTTTCCGCCGCATGCGGCAGCGTCGGAGTTCTTCCTATCGGCGGCGGGGCCGGCTGCGAGCTGGTCGTAGCGCGCAATCGCTACGCCGCCTGACGGGTCGGTCTACGGCTCGATCAGTTGCAGGCGGTAGGCCAAGCCGTACTCGCCGATTGGTATGACCGCCACGACCTGTCCTGCCGCGAGATCGACGACACGAACGGCGGCCGGGCCGTATCCGTTTCCGCCAATCGTAGCGCCGGTCAGAACGTAGGCCCACTCGCCGTCGCGGGTTTCGGCGACCTGCCACGCCGACACGTGCGGGTCCACCGCGTCCGGTGGTTGGAGGGGGATGTCACGTCGCACGGCGAGGTCGCGCGAGTATTCCACCATGACGCCTGAGCCCGACCAGTCCAGGTTGCCTGCGTCTGTCAGAAAGATGTGATCGCCGCCCGGACTGATCGAAAGCGTCCACAGCAAGCCGTTGTAGGGCGTTACCGCGTCGTAGACGATGCCGCGCGCTGCGAGATCCACCGCGACGAGGCGTGGGGGTGCGAGCGCATAGAGCAGCGTCTCGTCAGGTGAAAGGATGGCGTCGAGAACGCTCAACCCTGGTGGAGCGACGATCGAGTCCTGGAACGCGAGCGAGGAGCTCAACAGGTAGACCTGATTCACCGCGCGACGTTCGCGGCTGCCGGTGATGAGCAGCGTTCCCGAAGGAATGACGGCGTGTCCCTCGGTCATGGCGAAGTGACCCAGAAAGCTCTCGACCGGAGCGAACTGCAATGCGGAATCAGACTGCACGCTCACCTCGAGAATGCCACCCCCGCCATCGTCGGTGTAGAGGTGATTCCGGTCGGCGGACATGACCACCGCCCCGGGCGTCGCATAGCCGGCTGGCGCGCCGTGGGCCGGGGGAATCGATTGCCACCAAAGCGTCTGACCGCTCTTGACATCAACAGCGGCCACGCCGCCGCTTCCATGTGCCTCCCCGGGGAGGAGCAGGGTGGTGTGGTCGCTCGACAGGGCGGAGAGTCCGGGGTGGTCGATCACCGGACCCATCCTTCCAAGCACGATGCGCCGATCGGGGTCAATTACTACCGCGCGCCCGATCCCGGCGTGCGCTGGTCCGGTCAGCCCCGTGACGATCAAGCAGCGCGACGTCGCCGGGCACGTAGCGTCGGCGTCGGGCGAGTCCGGCTCGGTCGTTGCCGTCGAAGACCTGCACGCGAGTATCAGGCCGACCAACGCGAAAGCGGCCCCCCCGATCGACCGACTCATCGGCAGCGCGAATTCGTCGCGCTCAGGAGATAAGACATTCGGGTGCCCCGGAGTTTACAGTTACTTGAATGGCCTTCACGCCGGGCTGCAGAACGCCGTCGCTGGCTTCGACGCTGAGACTGAACGACGAACCCGAGCTGAAGGAGTTGGTGTAGTCGAGGGTCTCCGAGTAACCGACGATACCGCCATTCACCCTCCAGACGTACGAATAGGTGCCGCTGCCTCCACTCGCCGACGCCGTCCATGTGCACTGAACGCTTGGACGAACGTCGTCGGGGCCATCGATCTGTGCCGATATGGACGGAGGTGGCGGATAGTAGATGTACGCGGCGTGATGGACGTTCAATTTTCCGCTGCCGCAGAGGTACGCGATGCAGTCCCACGGGTCCGCCGTGTCCTTGAGCCGGTTCCGAACCTGAAGGCCTGTAAGCGCGGGATTCAAGGAGATCAGGAGCGCTGCTGCGGCCGCGACCTGAGGAGCTGCCGCGGACGTGCCGCCGAAATGCAATGAGTAGTTGAGTTGGTCTCCGGCCGGGCCATCATCGCAGCCGCGCGCACCCCAGAGATCCGTGGTAACCACATCCCCTGTGCACAGGTAGGGACTGACCGAGGAGGGCGCCATAAGATCGAGTTCGTCGCCACCCTGGGAGTAGGAGGCGCGCGGTCCGGTCGGCTGGAGCGCACCGACCGCGAGCACGTTCGGGAGATAGGCGGGGAACGGGAGGGGCTGCGGGTACTTGTTACCCGCGGCGACCACGACGATGCTTCCTTTGCCGGCGCGGCCGAGCGTCGAGACGTCGTTGATAGCCGCTGTGATAGGACCGTACGAGTTATCGAGGCCCCAACTGAGGTTCAGTACGTCGCTGCCAACGGACAGCGCGGCCCAGCTTATCCCGTTGGCGATATCATCCCGGTCTGCCCACGTAACGAACTGCTGATCGGTACGACAGTAGACGCGGACGACATTGATATTGGCGTCGGGGGCGATTCCGGCAACGCCGATCGCGTTGTGCTGGGCGCCGAGAATCCCAGCGATCGCAGTGCCATGAGTGTCATTTCCGAGGGGCTCGTACGGAGAGCTGTTCTCCCCGCAGCGCGTCGTTCCGATATTCACGACGTCCCACGCCGAGTTGTTGAATGGCGGCCCTAATAGGTCGACCTGTTGCCGGTCCATGCCGTCATCGAGGAGCGCAATCTTCGTCCCAGCGCCCTTCGTGTGGTCCCACACCGGTTCCACATTGTCGTCGACGTGGACCCCGTTGTAGATCGCGGCATTCTCGAGATGGAATTGGAGTTGATAATGTGGATCGGACGGCACAAAAGACGGGCCGCCTGTCGTGAATCCGTCGATTGATGCCCACGCCACGTCGGCGTCATCCTGCACGGCTGCAGCAACCGCGAGCGCACTGACTCCGGTTCCCGCTGGATATCTGAAGCGGTAACTGAAGATTCCCGAGTCGGGGCGCGACGCTCGTTCGAGCGTCAGTGCATGTCGCGAGCCGAACTCGCTCAGCAGCGCGTCGGATACAACCCTGTCGTGGAAGCGCACGATCAGCCGATCGATGAGCCAGATCGGTGCGTTCTGCGGGCCGCCGCGATAGACTGGCTCCGCGAATGAGATGCGACCATCTTCGCGAATCGCTCTCGCTATGTCCCGCGGCCGCAGCGCGATCGCGCCAGCACCGATTCGCACAATCCAGTGGCTGCCGTAGCCGACAGACTGAATGTCTTCCGCGACGAGCCCGCTTCTCGCCACGACCTGCCTGACGGTCTCCTCGGCCGAACCCATCTCCGTCTCGACAACGAACTCCGTGGGATCGGCTGTCAGCGGTATCTTGTCGTTCCCAACATAGTAAAACGGCGCCGAATCGACCTCCTGTTGCATCCCGTCGAGCGCGGGTAGCGCCACATTCGATCGAACGATCGCTGGACCGGGTGCGTCAGGAAGGGTGCAACTCGTTACCCCCCCAACCCTCCCACGATCAGCGCACTGATGCATCCAGCACGCACGACATATGACAAGCGCAGATCCTGCATCGGCGGAGACTCCGGAGGCTGGCGCGTGGGTCCCGTACGATGCCGCTTGGGTCCTGGACTTGAGGCGCCACGTGGGCTCCAATTTGGGTACGCCGTAGCACTTCATCAGTCAGGCCGGCCACCCGTCCGTGTGGGAGGTCGCCGGACGACCCTCGCGGTGTTGCACTCTCCCTGCACGCCTCTTCCCGGCGTTGCCGTCACCCGGTCACACGAGCAACCTGACGAACCGTCGCCTCGTCCCGACGCACATCGGATGGACCATGTCCTGTCAACGCCGGACGCGACGAGCGCTGGCCGCCTTGGCACCCCTCGTATTGCACGGCGCTCATGCCAGGCCGCGCGACGATCGAAACGCGCGATGAAGACATTTGACAGAGACACGCCGGCTGCGTTCCTGCTACATCGAGGCTGGGCGTCGGTTTCCGATCACTCGTCGTTTGCGGTGCGCTCGGAGAGAAACGGCCGCGTGCGGCGTCTCGGTGCTGCCGTAGCGCGGCCAGCCGGCTTCGACGCAACACCGCATGTGCCGCACCTCCTCGTCACGATTCCGGAAGGCGGCGGAGCGTTCGGCATCCGGCGAACTCACGTGCGCCCACGGCCTGCAGGCACGTCGGGCGGCGCGCTGGCCGACGAATCGCAGCGGCTCGCCGAGGAGAAGCTGCGGAACCAGGTGCCCGAGACCATCGCGCTGCAGCAGATCGCGCGCGAGGAGGGAGCGGTGGCGGCGTCGGCGTTCGGGGCGGGGTTCGGCGGAAGCGTGTGGGCGCTGGTGCCTGTCGCCGGCTCGTGCGATTTCCTCTCGAGCGTGGCCGGCGCGCTATCCGGAGCGCCTGCCCGAAGCATCGGGCGCGTCGGATTTCTTTCGCTCGGCGGCCGGGTCCGGCGGCGGCCTGACGTGGCAGCGACGACGTCTTTCGACATTCGGGCCGCGGCAGCCGCTCTCGACTTGCCGGCGGCGCGCACCGCCGTCAGAATGGCGGGCCGCGATGCGCATCGTGATCCCCGGCGGCTCCGGCCACCTCGGCACCATCCTCGCCCGCGCCTTCCACACCGAGGGCCACGACGTTGTCGTCCTGAGCCGCCGCCCCACTACGGCGCCGTGGCGCACAGTCGCCTGGGACGCCGCGACCGTCGGGGCATGGTCCTCCGAAGTCGACGGCGCCGACGTCGTCATCAACCTTGCCGGTCGCAGCGTCAACTGTCGCTACACCGAGGCGAACCGCCGCGCGATCCTCCGCTCGCGCGTGGATTCCACGCAGGCCGTCGGTGCGGCGATCGCTCAGGCCGCCGGGCCACCGCGTGTCTGGCTGCAGATGAGCACCGCCACGATCTACGCCCATCGCTACGACGCACCCAATGACGAGCAGACCGGCATCATCGGCGGCGAGGAGCCCGACGCGCCGGAGAAGTGGCGCTTCAGCATCCACGTCGCCAAGGCCTGGGAGGCGGCCGCAGACTCCGCCTACACGCCGCACACCCGGCGCGTAGTCATGCGCACCGCCATCACGATGAGCCCTGACCGCGGCGGCCCCTTCGATACGCTGCTCGGACTCGTCAGGCACGGACTCGGGGGGACGTCAGGCAGCGGACGCCAGTTCGTCTCCTGGCTGCACGACGCCGACTTCGTGGCGGCGGTTCGCTGGCTGATCGACAACGAGGACATTGACGGCGTGGTGAACCTGGCCGCACCGAATCCCCTGCCCAATGCCGACTTCATGCGCGCGCTGCGTCACGCCTGGGGGATCTCGTGGGGGCTCCCGGCCATGGAGTGGATGCTCGCGGTGGGCGCCATCTTCATGAAGACGGAGACCGAGCTCGTCCTGAAGAGCAGGCGCGTGGTACCCGGGCGCCTGCTCGATGGCGGCTTCTCGTTTGCGTTCCCCGAGTGGCCGGGCGCCGCACGGGACCTGTGTGCGCGCTGGCGCGCGGCTCGCGCCACCCGCGCCTGACGCGCCGGCACGCTCCGGGCACGGCCCACGGAGCTCCGGCGCGCCCCGCCCCCGCGCGCCACGCCCTGCCAACCCTTTCTTGCCGCGGGGCATCCAACAGGTATGTTGTCTCCCTCTACCTGTTCAGGGGAACGGCTCACCCCAACGGCATGCTCCGATGGCCCGCAACCCCGGCGACCTGCTCTACGGCACCCTCGACATCCTCGTCCTCAAGGCGCTCTCGTGGCAGCCGATGCACGGCTACGCCATCTCGGGCTGGCTCGACGCGCGCACCGGGCGCCACCTCGAGATCGAGGACGGCGCGCTCTACAAGTCCCTGCACCGGATGGAGGAGCAGGGTGAGGTCGCCGCCGAGTGGGGCGTCTCGGAGAACAACCGCAAGGCGAAGTACTACCGGCTGACCGCCGCCGGCCGGCGACGGCTGCGCGAGGAAAGCGCGGCATGGCACTCGTACGCGCGCGTCGTCGCCCGCGTGCTGCGTACCGCATGAGGGCGGCGTGATGAGCGACGAGCGCGAGTATCGAAAGACGTTCCGGCGCCCCGGCTACCACGCCGGTGAAGTCGAGGCGGAGTTCCGCTTTCACCTGGATGCGCGGATCGCCGAGCTTGTCGCCGGCGGCCTGCCGTTCGACGCGGCCCGCGCCGAGGCGCTGCGTCGCTTCGGTGACGTCGAGGAGACGCGCCGCTACTGCGAACGAACGGACCGAACGAGGGAGGCTCGCATGCGCCGTACCGATTACCTTCGCCAGCTCGGGCAGGATCTCGCCTATGCCCTGCGCACGCTGCGCAAGGCGCCGGGGTTCACCATCGTCGCGCTGCTGACGCTCGCGCTGGGCATCGGCGCCAACACCGGCGTCTTTTCCGTGGTGTACGGCATCCTGCTGCGGCCGCTGCCATACGGCCAGCCGGATCAGGTCACGGCACTCTCGTTTCAGGAGGGCTACTCCGTCTCGAAGTCGCGGCTCGCCATGCTGCGCGAGCGTCAGCGCGCCTTCGACGGCATCGCCGCCTACAGCCGGTGGGGGACCTCGCTCACCGGGACCGGCGATCCCGAGATCCTCCGCGGCGCCGTCGGCACGGCGAACCTCTTCGAGGTGCTGCGGGCGCGCGCCGCGATCGGTCGCGTCTTTCACGCGGGCGAGGACCAGCCCGGCAATGACGGCGTCGTTGTGCTCGGCCACGCCCTGTGGGTGCAGCGCTTCGGCGCTGACTCCAGCATCGTCGGGCGCCCGGTCACGATGGACGGCCGGCAGCGCATCGTCATCGGCGTGATGCCCGCCGGCTTCGACTTCCCGGTGCACGGCACGCAATTCTGGACGCCAACGGTGCTGAACCCGGCGGATTCCGGCGACTACGTCGCCGGATACCTCCTCCTGGTGGCCCGCATGCACCAGGGGACCTCGCTGGCTGCGGCCAGCGCCGACCTCCGGCGCGTCGTCGACGAACTGCGCGCGGCGAACCTGGGCGGCTTCACCGACAAGGACGAGATCAGCGCGCGAGCCCTTCCAATCCGCGACTCGCTCGTGGGACGCCTCGGCCCGCGCCTCGCGCTCCTCTTCGGCGCGGCCGGCCTGGTGCTTCTCATCGCGTGCGCGAACGTGGCGAACCTCCTCCTTGCCCGCGGTGTGGACCGGGGTCGCGAGTTCGCGGTGCGCGTGTCGGTCGGCGCGACGCGTGCGCGGCTGCTCCGGCAGGTGCTCACCGAGAGCGTCCTCCTCTCGCTCCTTGGCGGACTGCTCGGCGTCGCCGCCGCCCGCGTCGTCTCTGGATTGATCGGAGGCCTGGTACCCCCCGACGCTCTCGGCTCCGACACGACGCTGCTTGGGGTTCCCGCACTCGCATTCACGCTCGCGGCATCACTCCTAGTCGGCGTGGCATTCGGCATCATGCCCGCGCTCCGCAGCTCACTCGCCGACACGTCGGGCGCCCTCCGGACGAGCCGTGCCACGCGAGGCCGGTCGACGTCGCGCCTCATGCGCGGTCTCGTCGTGGCGGAGTGCGCGGTGGCCTTCGTCCTCGCAATCGCTGCCAGCCTGCTGGTGCAGAGCTTCACCCGGCTGAACGCCGAGGACCCCGGATTCCAGCCGGAGGGCGTGCTGTCATTCCGCGTCGAGCCGCCCGAACGCTCGTACAGCACGCCCGAGTCGCAGCGCGCGCTGTACGACGCGATGCTCCAGCGCCTGCAGGCGACGCCCGGGGTGACGGCCGCGGCGGCGATCCAGCTGCTTCCACTGGGCGACGGCAACTGGAATCCCTCGCTGCTCGTCGAGGGGCGCACGCTGGCCAGCGACGAGCAGCCGCCGGAGATCGACTGGCGCGTCGTGACGACGGGCTACCTCGCCACGATGCACATCCCGTTGTTGCGCGGTCGCTGGTTCACCGATGCCGATCGCGACGGCACTCCGCTGGTGACTGTCATCAACGAGGTCACCGCCCGGCGGGACTTCCCGGGCGCCGACCCGATCGGCCAGCGCGTGCGGACCTTCTTCGAGGGACGGGGCAACTGGGCGACGATCATCGGCGTGGTGGGGAGCACGAAGGACCAGTCCCTCGCGGGACCGGCGCGCCCGCAGATGTACCGGCCGTTCGCGCAGCACCCGGGGACCGGCATGGCCGTGCTGGTGCGGGGGACGGGTGACCCGATGGCGCTCGCCGAACCCACTCGTCAGGCGGTCTGGTCGGTCGATCATGACATTCCGATTGCCGACGTCCGTCCGCTCGAGCGCGTCGTCCAGGCATCCATCGCGGAGCCGCGCACCCTGACGCTGCTCTTCAGTTACTTCGGCTTGCTCGCCCTCCTGCTCGGCATTGTCGGGATCTATGGCGTCGTCGCATACACGGTCTCGCAGCGTACGTTCGAGTTCGGGCTGCGCCGCGCGTTTGGTGCCGACGGATCGGACGTGATGCGCCTCGTGCTGCGGGACGCACTCGGGATGGCCGTGCTCGGCGTTGGCGTTGGCGTGGTGGCGTCGATCGGCCTGGGCCGATTCCTGGGGGCGCAGCTCTACGGCGTAGCGCCGACAGACCCCGTCACGTACGTGGTGGGCGCGGTGATCCTGCTGGCGGTCGCGGTGGCGTCGTCGCTCCTCCCCGCGCGCCGCGCGGTGGCAGCCGATCCGACGGTGGCGATCCGGAACGGATAGCCGCGGCGGCGAGATTCAGCGGGCGCCGCCGCGCGACGCGGCGTCGTGGCGTGCCGCGCGCGACGAAGCCCGGTCGCCCCGGCTCAGGGCCAGGGATGTCGCTCGAGTCGCTCGATGCCGTCGTCGTCGGTCCGGACCACGTACGCCGAGTGCGCGCCGAAGCCCAGGAGCTTCTCGTCAGGCGCGAGCTGCAGCGTCGCGACGAGGGCGCCGCGGCGGTCAACGAGATCGTAGCGCGGATCCGGGAAATCGGCAGACGGCACGCGCGGTATCACCGCCCATCCCTCCGGCGAGGCCAGCAGCGGTCGCATGTCGAACGGCGGCACGTGCTCCGGCCAGTCGGTGCGGCTGGCCGCCGATGGATGTCGCGCAAAGAACGCCTTGCGCTCGCGATCGTCGAGGCGCACCTGCGGCAGGGGCAGTGGCGCGCCGTGGATCCAGCGGCCGTCGGGCGTGCGCCAGTCCACGCGATACGGCTCATAGCGGGCGATCGCCAGCGTGCCGTCCGGGAACAACAGCGGCATTTCCTGGCGTACGTCGTACAGCGGACGTCCATAGCTGATGCTCCCGCCCGGACCGGCTTTCGCCGAGCCGCGCGACAAGGCGCTCATCGGCACGCCCGAGCGAAGTGTCGCGACCGTGCGCGCTCGGCCCGTTCGGAAGTCGACCAGCACGAGGTCGAGCGAATCCCCGACGGTGTGCCGTTCATAGGAGTGCGCAATCACGTTCGCATTCCGATCCGCGCCCAGCGGCACGAGCGGCACGGCCATGATCGCGGGAAGGTCCGGCGGGAGCGTGGCGACGATGCTGTCGCGGTACAGCATGAGCCAGCGACGCTGGCCGAAGTCCACTATCAAACTGGAGTCATCTCCCACGGGAAACATCCCGTCGAGCTGGACATGCTCCCCCGGTCCGCGTCCGGTGCGGCCGATCTGCCGAACCTGACCGGTCTGGTAGTCCGCGACCACGAGCCGATTGTCCAGGCGGTCCGTCAGCAGCACCCGCCCGTCACGCAGCTCCCGCAGCCAGGTGAGATTGGTGAACTCCTCGGCAAGCCGTGCGTTCGCCGGCTGCAGGTGCCGCACCGGGGGCGACTGCGCGCACAGCGCATTGGGCAGCAGGGCAACAACGACAAGCAGAAGTCGTCCCATCGGTGCCTCGGGCGCAGGCGGCGCTTGCTGCGCCGCGTTGGTCAGGGCGGAGGCGGATCCAGCGGTTGCGAGGACTACGGTACGATGTCTGCATAGCGACCGGAATAGCGCTTCCACAGCTCCCCGGGGCGACACGACGCTCGCCGGCAGGAGGTCACTCGCCCGAGGGCTCCGCGTGGAACTCTTCCGCTAGCGGGGGCGCCCGCCCTCAGTTCCCCGCGATCGCGAACAGCGACAGCGGATCGACGGTGATGTCGCCGTAGCGCACGATGAGGTGCAGGTGCGGGCCCGTCACCCGGCCCGTCGCGCCGACAAGCCCGATGCGCTGGCCGCGCTCGACGGTGTCGCCCACTGCCACAAGCTGCTTCGACAGGTGGAGGTATGCACTCGTCAGGCCGGCGCCGTGGTCCACGTAGATCACGTTGCCGCCATTGTAGAATGCGCCGACGATGCGCACGACGCCGCGGTTCGCGGCCACCACCGGCGCACCGACGGTTCCGGCGAAGTCGGTGCCCATGTGCCGCGAGGTGACGGCCCCGTTGAACTCTCGCCCAGTGCCGAATCCGCTCGTTATGCGCGTCGGCCGCGGCTTCACGAATGGGACATGCCAGAGTTGCGGCGTCTGGTGCGACTGGCGCGCGACCGTGAGTGCACGCTCAGATCTCGCGCCGGATCCGCGCGGCCAGCGCCGGACCGGGCGGGCGGCCGAATGCCGGCGCAACTGTCAGGTGTTCCAGCGGATAGCTCGCACTCTCGGCGACGACGCGCGCGGAGAGGGAATCCATGCGCGCCGCCGATCGACGCAGTGTACCTCGATCGTCAGCGACTTCGCGCCGTCGATAGGGATCGCGGCCGCGAACCATTCGAACTCGCCGGCGACGGCGGTATCGGGCGCGAAGTGCAGTGGTTCGCCCGCGGCAGTCCCCGTGAGCCGGGCACTCGCCGGAGCTCTGGCCACGACCACAGGAAGAGGGCGCCCTGCTGCGGGAACGGCGGCTGCCAGGAGACCTGCGCCGAGTCGCCGCACGCGCTCGCGGCGAGAGCGAGCGGCCTGCCGCCCGGACCTGCCCGCAACATCCACGCGGCGCCGACGACGACCGCCACGACCACTGGCGCGAGGTGTCGGAGGATCATGATCGCAACGTAACGTCTCGTGCCGGTGGGCGCGACCGGCGTGTGTCGCCGGGCTCTGGCGGCCAGGCCGCGCCTCGTCAGGCGGGCCGCCTACGGGCGGATCCCCTCCAGCAGCACCTTCACCATCGCATCCAGCGACCGCGTGCTGTTGATCCACCGCGCCACGATCACGAGATCGTTCACGGGATCGACGTAGATGATGTTGTTCCCGTTACCCAAATGGTAGAACGCCTGCGCCGGCGCATCCGGCAGCGGCTTGCGCCCGGTGTTCAGGAAGAAATTGCAGAAGCCGTAGTTCGGGTTCACGCCCGGGGTCGTCGCCATGCGGATCCACTCCTGGGAGAGGATCTGCTTGTCCGCCCACTTGCCCTTGTTGAGCGTGAGATAGCCGAAGCGCGCCATGTCGCGGGCGCTGATCCACATGCCGCCGCCCCAGTGGCCGCCCCCGGTCACCGACTGCACGAGCTGGCCGTCGAGCACCACCCACGAGTTGTCGTAGCCGTACCAGCGCCAGCGGTTCGACGCGCCGATGGGGTCCATCACGTAGTCGCGCAGCACCTGCGGCAGCGGACGGCGCCAGACGGTGAGGGCCGCCAGTGCCAGGACGTTTACGCGGGTGTCGTTGTACGTGTACACGGTGCCGGGCTCCGGCCGATCGCGCCGCTTCCACTGCTCGATGTCGCCGCGCGGGCGGTCTCCCCAGTCGGGCTTCCCCCAGAGCGTCCCCTGCCACTCGCTCGTCTGCCTGAGCAGCATGTCCCACGTGATCTTCTGGTTGTGCTCGGACTCGAACGGCTCCAGCACCTCGAAGGCATCGAAGGCCACACCCTTCGGCGGCGGCGTCACCGTACTGTCGTCGATGTTCACGCCCATCACGCTCGGCGGAATGGGGACCAGCGGTGCCGCGCCACGCCGGCGTCCCCTTGAGCGCGACGATCGGCGTCATGTACGGCCGCACGAGGTCATGCACGTCGCGGATCATCTTGCGGTCGTACGCCAGCCCGACCGTCGTCGAGAGAAAGCTCTTGGTGACGCTGTGCGTGAGGTCCACCCGGTCGGGATCGCCCCACTCGGCCACGATGTAGCCGTGCCTGACGATGAGCCCCGCGGGTCCGCCGCGCGGCTTGAACGGCCCGATGCCCTGGCCGTGCGGCTCCTTGCCGAACGAGCCGCGCTGCATCTCCAGCTGGTCGCGCGGCGCCGTCGACTCGCTCCGGAGCGCAATCGCGACCGCCGAGTCCACGCCCGCCGTCTGCAGCCCGACCTGCGCCGCCGTGCGGTGTGCCCACTCGCCGCGCGGGGGGAAGTAGCGCGCCTGCGCGCCCGCGGGCGTCGCGACGGAGTGCGAGGGCCAGGAGAGGCGCCGCAAGACGCATGCGCAGTGAGGCGGCTGATGGCGGACATCGAACGCTCCGTGTGATCACAGCTGTCTGGTCGCCCGAAAGTGGACGGCGCGACGGCCGCAACGGGGCAAGGTCATCGCAATTGCCACGGCATCGTCCGCGGCCCATGTTGGGTCCGCCGCCGCAACCGCCCACCCCTTCACCCGGCCACCCGCTTGCCTGCCGCCAACGCCGCCGCATGCCGCACGCGCTCGTGATGATGCTGCTCATCATCATCGCCGCGGTGGCGCTCACCTGGATCGTTCCGGCCGGTAACGTTCGAGCGCACGAAGGCTGGCCTCGTGATCCCGGGGACCTACCACACGATCCCGAAGGACTTCGTGGCCGGCCTCGTGCGGCCGATGGCCAGCACCGACTCGCTGGCGTACCCGGCGAGCCCCATCGACATCGTGGCCTCGATCCCCGCCGGCATGGTCGAGCGTGCGGCGCTCATCTTCATGATCCTGTTCATCGGCGGGATGTTCGGCGTGCTGGAGGAATCGGGGGCCCTCAAGGCGGGCATCGACCGCCTGCTCACCGCCACCGGCGGCAACATCAACGTGCTCGCCCCCACCCTCATGGTGGTGATCGCCTGCGGGAGCACCTTCCTCGGCCTCATCTCCGAGTACCTCGTCATCATCCCGATGATGGTGCTCCTGGCCGAGCGACTCGGCTACGACGCCCTTGTCGGCGTGGCCATCGTGACGATTGCGGCCAAGATCGGCTATCTCACCTCGGTCACGAACCCGCTGCCGCTCGTCATCGCGCAGCCCATCGTCGGCGTCCCGGTCTTCAGCGGGGCCGGCTTCCGCCTGGCGACCTTCGCGATCTTCCTGCCGTTAGGCATCGTCTACCTGCTCCGCTACACGCGCGGGCACCGCGCCGAGGCGGCGGCCGTCGAGCTTCCCCCGCCGTCGACGCTCTCGACCCGGCACCTGACCATGCTCGTTGCGCTCGGCCTGTCGGTGCTCCTCATGGTGTACGGCGCCCAGCGCCTCGACTGGGGGAACCGCGAGCTGGCCGCGATGTACGTGGCGCTCTCGCTGCTGCTGGCGGCCGTCGCGGGAATGGACTCCCGGCGGGCCGCGCAGTCGTTCCTCAAGGGCATGCAGGGGATGATGCTGGCCGGCGTGCTCGTCGGGCTCGCATCGGCGGTGGAGATCGTGCTGCGCGACGCGCGGGTGCTCGACTCGATCATCGCGTACATGTCGCGCGCCGTTGAAGGGCGGCATCCCGTCGTCGTCGGCCAGCTCATGGTCGCCATCCAGATGGCGATCGACGTGTTCATCCCGTCGACGTCGGGGCAGGCCGCGGTGACGATGCCGATCCTCGGTCCCATCGGGCAGCTCGCCGGCGTGAGCGGCCAGGTCACCGTGCAGTCGTTCCTGTTCGGCAACGGCCTCACCAACATCATCACCCCGACGTCAGGCATGCTCCTGGCGTACCTGGCGACGGGAAAGGTGTCGTACGGTGCGTGGGTGCGGTTCATCGCGCCGCTCGCGGCGATCCTCGCCCTGCTCTGCCTGGCGATGACCGCGCTGGCCGTCGTCACCGGCTACTGACGCCGATCGATCGACGATCGATGCGCACACCCCCGCCGTACGAGATCCTCCGCCCCGCCGGGCCCGCGCGACTGCTCTACGACTCGCCGCACAGCGGGCGCGTCTATCCCGACGATTTCCTGCTCGCCTCGCCGCTCGCGGACATCCGCCGCGCCGAGGACGCGTATGTCGACGAGCTGATCGCGCCGGCGGTGGACCTCGGCGCCGTCGTGCTCACGGCGACGTACCCGCGGTGCTTCATCGACCTCAACCGGGCGCCTGACGACATCGACGCCGGGTTGCTCGCCGAGCCCTGGCCCGGCCCGCTGGCGCCGTCGGAGAAGTCGGAGCGCGGGCTGGGGCTCATCCGCCGGTACGTCGTGCCCGGCGTCGAGGTGAACGCGCACAAGCTGCGCGTCGCCGAGGTGCAGGAGCGACTCTCCGGGATCTACCACCCCTACCATCGCGCGCTCGACGAGCTGGTGGCGGAGCTGGGCGTCCGCGCGACGCGCGTGGTGCACATCGATTGGCACTCCATGAAGTCGGCGGGGAACGCGATGACGCCCGACGGCGCCGGCACGGCGCGCGCCGACTTCGTCGTCTCCGACCGTGATGGCGCCAGCGCTGGGCCGGAGGTGACGTCGCTCGTGTGCGAGTCGCTGCGATCGTTCGGCTACCGGGTCTCCGTGAACGCGCCCTACAAGGGCGGCGCGATCGTACAACGCATCGGGAATCCCGCGCGGCGCGTGCACAGCGTGCAGGTCGAGATCAACCGCGGGTTGTACCTCGACGAGATGCGCGTGGAGAAGGCGGCGGGGTTCGACGCGCTGCAGCGCGACCTGATGCGCCTGACGCGGGCGATGGCGGAGGCCGTGCAAGCCGGCTGACCGCCCGTGTGCGCTCAGCCGCTCCCGGCGACCCGTTGGAGATAGTCAGTGATTTGCCCGGCCACCGCATCGCTGATGGTGTCCACCTGGAACCGCAGCATGTTGCCGCGCATCCGCCTGACGACGGTGGGCCAGTCGGCAGAGGTGTGCTGCGCCGGGCTTGGCAGCGCGTGGCAACGGTTGCATGTCTGCGCGAAGAGCGACGCGCCGGTCGCGCCAGGGTCGGGGAGACTGTCGGCGGCGATGGCGCGCAGGCTGTGCGCCTGGAGGTAGGCCAGGATCGTCTGTCGTTCGCTCCCGGTCGGCAGTGCGGCGCCCATCATTCCCGCGCCGCCCATGCCACCCATGCCCGTCCCTCCGCGCATCATTCCCCGCATGCCTGGCATGTGTCGGCCGCGCTCCATGTGCATCAGCATCCGCCGCAGCGTCACCTCCCAGTCGGCGGCCGAATGCGACGCCGGCGACGGGATGCCGTGGCACTGTGAGCAGTAACGCGCGACGAGTTGCGCCCCGGAAGATCCCGCGTCGGGGAGCTGTGCGGCTTCGACGCCGACCGGAAGGAACGCCGAGTCGGCGACGATGGGAGTGCTCTGCTGGGCGGCGCCGCGACAGGCGATGCTGAGCAGGGCGAATGAGAGGATCAGTGGTTTCACGCTGCGCTCCGCGCCTGACGATCAACGGCGGTTCGATCGAGCGATGGGTGTCGATCGTTATTGTCGGCGGAGCGGCTTCGTCAAGCTCGCGTTGCCGGCAGAGTTCGTCGTCTTGCCGTTGCGGGCGCGTCAGTCACTCGGCCGGTGCGGTGGAAGGTCGCTTACGCCTGGGACATCAGCAACCGTTCCGGCGAGGAGCCTACAGAAAGTCCGCGCCCCCGGCCTTCCCGATTGCGCCCGACGCGCCTTGCAGCATCTTATTGATGAGAATCGAATGGCCGCGGAGGATTCCCGATGTACTACCGCCATACCCAGTGGGGCGTGCTCGTGCTCCTCGTCGGTCTCGTCTTCGGCGGCCTGGCGCTCTTCGGTGTCGCGCGCCTTGCAGCGGCGAGCGGTGCGCTGTCGGTATTTCCGGCCACCGTGCTCGTGGTGGCGATCGCGCTGATGGCCGTGTTCTCGACGCTCACCGTGGAGGTGACCGGGACACAGTTGCGCCTCTGGTTCGGGTTGCGGGTCATCCAACGGACCTTCCCGATCTCGGAGATCACCGGCGCGGCGGTGGTGCGGAACAGCTGGTGGTACGGGTGGGGCATCCGCCTCACGCCGCACGGGTGGCTGTTCAACGTCTCCGGCTTCGATGCCGTCGAGATCGCGATGCAGAGCGGGAAGCGTTATCGCATCGGCACCGATGAGCCGCACGAACTGCTGAACGCCATCGAGGGGGCGCGGCATCAGCCGGGAGAATCGTGATCGCCCGGAATTCACGCTCGTCGACCCCCGCTGCGCGCCCTACGTTCCGCTCTTGCTCAGCTCCTTCACCCGCGCCTCCGCCCGTGCCCGCTGGTCCGTCGCGAACGTGGCCGGCGTCCCATCGAGAAACTGCTTGTAGAGCGTCAGCGCCTGGGCCACGTTCCGCTGGTCGTCCTCGACGAGGGCCCGCGAGTACAGCACCAGCGCCTGGAAGCGCCCGCCGGACGGCGCCGCCCCCGCCGGTCGCGCGGCTGGAGCGTTCGCCGACAGTTTCAACCCGCTCGTGAGCTTTCCGGCCAGCTGCGCGATCACGCCCAGGATGTCGTCCGACTTCCCCTGCACGCTCTCCACGTGCTCGACGGCCGACGTCTCCACGTTCACTGCCCGCGCGTCCAGCCGCAGCGTGCCCTTCGGGTCCACGAAGAAACCGCCGAAGATCATGTGCTGCGCGCCCAGCAGCTTGCCCACCTTCGCCGCCGTCGCCGGGTCGACCCGGTTCAGCGTCGCGAGGTCCTGCTCCTCGAGGAGCTTCTGGAGCTGGTCGCGCTCGACGACGCGGATTCCCGGCATCGCCGCGAGGTCGCTGATAAGCATGTCGGCAACGCCCTTGGACAGCGCGTCGTAGGCCGCCCGGTCGATCATCGAGCTGTTGTTGAAGTACATCACCGCCAGGGTGGGCCGCTGGTCGGCCGGTTGCTGCGCCGCGGCGGGCTGCGCCCATGCCGTGCCCAGCGCCAGCGCGCCGACGACGAACGACAGAAACCGGGTGCGGGTCATCACTGCCTCCTTGTGCGCGCCAGTCGATCGTCGGTGCGAGCGGGGGACTGACGATCCCGTGCAGTATCGTGCATTCGCGGCTCCACCGCGAGCCTCCCGCGGCTTGCTTGCCTTTGCCCGGAAGCCGGGTTAAGACTGAGCCCGTGGCCGACCCCTCCACCGGTCCGACGGACAAGTCCTCCGCGAAGCTCTGCCCGACCTGCGGCAAGACCTTCGCCGCCAACGAGCGCTTCTGCCCCGAGGATGGCGCGGTCCTGAGGGCCGTGGAGCCCGGCGCCAGCCTCGTCGGACGGGTCCTGGCGGGGCGGTATCTCGTGCAGCGCGAACTCGGGCACGGTGGCATGGGCCGGGTCTACCTCGCCGAGCACGTGCGCATGAAGCGCCTGTGCGCCCTCAAGATCATCCGGGAGGATGCGCTGCAGAACACCGACGCCGTCCTCCGCTTCACGCGCGAGGCGACGAACGCCAGCAAGCTGGCGCACACCAACGTCGCCGCGATCTACGAGCTGGGCGAGACCGAGGACGGCGTGCTCTACCTCGCGATGGAGTTCGTCGAGGGCGAGTCGCTGGCCCAGCTGCTGGCGCGCGAGCGCCCCCTCCCGCCCCGCCGGGCCGCCGCCATCGCGTGGCAGATCGGCGAAGCACTCGGCGCCGCGCACGAACGCGGCATCATCCACCGGGACCTGAAGCCCGAGAACGTGATGCTCGGGAAGCTCAAGGACGGCAGCGACCTGGTGAAGGTCGTGGACTTCGGCCTGGCGCGGATGATGGACGCGGAGTCGCAGGTCGTCACCCGCACCGGCTACGTGATCGGCTCGCCGCGCTACATGAGTCCTGAGCAGCTGACGGACTCGCCGCTCGACCAGCGCACCGACATCTATTCGCTCGCGCTCCTGACCTACGTGATGCTCGTCGGCCGGCAGCCGTGGGACGTCGGGTCCACCGCCGAGCAGCCGACGGCCCGCCTGCTATCCCCGCCGTCTCCGCTGCGGCAGCAGCGACCCGACGTCGCCTGGCCCGAGGCGCTCCAGCGCGCATTCGACCGCGCGCTGGCGATCGACCCCAGGGACCGGTACGCGTCGGCCAACGAGTTCGTCGGCGACGTCCTGGCCTCGGTGCTCGAGTGGATCCCGGACGATCCCGTGGACATGGCGCCCTGGAACGTGGCGTTGCGCTACGACCCGACGCGGCGCGGCATCCGCCCCGTCACGCCGCCGATGGGGATGGGCTCCCTCGCGGCGGGCACGCCGACGGGCGGCTCGCCGGTGACGGAATCGCCGGGCGCGCCGGTCACGGCGACGCACGTCACTCCGCCGGCGCCGGCGCCCCCCCCCGCGCCCGCCGGCGTCGGCCTGGCGTCCGCACGTCCGCTTGCCGGCAGGCGCCGCGGTCCACTCGTTGCCGTGGGCGCGATTGGCGGCGTGGCCGTGCTCGGCTTCGCGGCGTGGGCAATCATCGGTGGCGGGAGCGCTGGTCACGCCGGGACCTCGCCGCCGGCATCGCCCAACGTCGCGCAGGAGTCCGTTCGCACGTCGCCCCCGCCAGCGCCCCCGGGAAGGGCCGCCGGTGCGATTGCCGACTCCTCGACGACGCCACGCACCGTCACGCAGGCGCCGAAGCAACCCGCACCATCCGGCGGCGGTCGATCGTCGCGCGACGCCGGCGGCAGCGGGTCCGTCGCCTCACCGCCCGCAACGTCGCGCGGCATAACGCCTGCAGACCTGCTGTCCGAATCGCAGGTGTTTGCGGCATTCACGTCCCTCAAGCGGATCGCGGTGAACCCGGACAGCGCCCGCGTGGCGATCACCGTGGCGACACAGATGCTTCCGCACCTCGCGACCCGGCCCGATTCCGTCGAGGCGCAGTATCGCATGGTCGAGGCGCACCTCACACTGAACGAGCCATCGGACGCCTGCCGCCTGCTGCGCGCCCTTGCCACGACGGCGCGCGGGACGAGCTTCGAGGCCGGAGTGAGGAACTACCTCGCGTCCCCGGACCTGGGCTGTCCGTAGTGCCGTCAGGCGCCCCGAGGTGCCTGACGAGGACGCCGCCTACGGGACCAGGACCGGCAGCGCCGGGCCGCCGCCCGCACTGCCGGACCCGAACTCGCCTTCGGCGTTGGAGCCCCAGCGGAAGACGCCACGATCCGGGGTCGTGGCGCAAGTGAATGCGTCCACCGGTGCCGATCGCCACGAAGGTCTCATTCGACTGGACGCGCGTGGGAACCGGGTGATCGGTCGTCGTGCCGTCGCCAAGCTGGCCGTTCGAGTTGTTGCCCCAGCGGAACGCCGATCCGCCCGGCGTGAGGCCGCGGCTCGTCAGGCGGCCCGCCGAGACGGCGGACCACGGTCCGTGAAAGACGGCGGCCGGCGACGTCTTGTCGCCCAGCGTGCTGTCGCCGGCCTCCCCGTCGCCGATGACCGCCCGGTTCGTCGTGCCCCAGCACTGCGTCAATACCGCACCGTCGATCCGGCAGGCATGGAAGGTTCCCACGGCCAGTTGTCCCTCCATTGGAGGGATGGTGCCATAGGCGGTGGCGCTGGCCGGGGGAAGCCCGGCGGCCGTCGCCGCGCACGACGATGAGCCGGTCCGCCGCGGCATACACCTGTGCGGCGAAGGACGCCGCGGCCTTCCGATCGTGGCGGTGATCGTCGCCGTGCCCGGTACGAGCGGGGTGACCGCGCCGCTCACGCTCACCGTGGCGACGCCGGGGTCCGACGTCACTCAGGTGATCGATCCGGGGGTGACCGCTGCGCCCGTCGCGTCCAGGGCCGCGACCTGCAGCGCGAGCGTGCGCCCGACGCGGAGCGTGTCGCCGATGCCGGACGTCATGCCCGGCCACGTGAGCGCCAGCGACACCACGCGCTGCAGCACGATCGGCTGGGACGCCGCGTAGCTCTGCCCCGGCAGCAGCGAGATCGGGCCGACAGTGGCGACGTCGAGGACTTCCGCGCCCTGTCGCAGCGTGAGGGTGAGCTCGAGCGGGCAGGAGCCGTCGCGGCTCGCGCGCGTGGCATCGTCGAGGCAGGGACCGATGTCGACCTGGAGCGGAATCGCGGTCTCCCCGTTGCCGACATCCTGTCGCACGATGTCGGCGAGCTGCACCTGGCCCGCGCCGGTGTCCGAAAGGCCGCGCAGGTAGTCGACGCGCACCTCGACATCGTACGTCGGTGCCCCCGCCTGCTGGGCGGGCACGTCGGCCCCAATGACCAGGCGCACCGCCACGTGCGTCTGGCCGGATCGCGGCCCGTCGAACTCGCCGCAGGCTGCCAGCGCGAGCAGGAGGAGACCGGGACCGGTGCGCATGCGGCGTGTCCCTCGCTAGCGCCGGGCGTCCCGCCCGGCGGCGCCGGCGGGGGGCGACATCACCGGGAAGACATCCGGGTCGGTTCCCGGCGCCATGGTCCACCCCTGGAAACGGTGGCGCACCCGCTGCCACCAGAGCGTCTCCAGGTCGAGCGATGGCACGACGGCGGCATCGAGCGGTCCCGTCGCGTCGACGCCATGACAGATCCGTCCCAGCGGGGCGAGGGCCGCTCCGGCCCCGTCCCAGTGCGCGCGCGCCCGCGCCTCGTCAGGCAGCAGCGCCTCGTCCAGGAACTCCGCCTCGAACTCGTCAGGCGCGGACCCGTCCTCCGGCGGCAGCGTCACCCGTTCCGCAGACTCGACGTCCACGCCCGTGATGCGCGTGAATGCGGCGCCGGCGGCGAGCGCCACGCGTGGATCCTCGTCGTGCATGGCGTCGAGCAGCAGCGGCACGTGTGCCGGCGCGCCGTACAGGCCGACGAGCTCGCAGCGGAGCGGTCCGAGGGAGCGCTCGGTGGCGACGTACTGGATGCGTTTCCCGTCCGTCGGCGTGCCCAGCACCGCGAGGAGGCGCAGCGCGTCGGCGTCCTCCTTCGCCGGATGCTCGGCGACCTTCCGGACCACGGAGAGGATGCCCGGCAGCCGGCACAGCGCCGCCGCGAGCAACGCCGCCCGCCGCACCGCCGGCTCCTCGTCGCGGGCGCCCGCCGCGTGGCTCCTGGGGTCCAGCGCCGAGCCCAACTCGCCGACGAGGCGCCAGGCCTGCTCGCGCACGGGCGGCGAGTCGTCGCCGCACTGCGCGGCGAGCCATTCCGCGGCCGGGCGACGTCCTGCGTGGCGCGCCAGCACCAGGGCACAGGAGACGGCGGCAAGCGGGTCGTCGTCGTCCGCGCGCAAGGCGGCGACCTCGGCGGCCCGGTCGGCCGGACCGAGGAGGAGCGCGTCAGCCATCGCAAGCACCGGCTCCCCCGTCGCCGCGAGAAAGGCCTCTCGCATCAGCGCGCGGGCCTCGGGGACGTCTCCCCTCAGCAGGACGAACGCGGCGCCGCGCACGGCGGACGGGTCGTCACCAGTGATGAGGGTCCGCAGTGGCTCGCCTGCCGCCTCGCCGACGGCATTCACGCCGTCGAGGTGAGCCAGGAGGCGCTCGTCGAGGTCGGCAAGGTGGTGCAGCTGCGCCGTGGGCGACTGCGCCAGCGTCGCGCGCCGCGCGAGCAGCATCGCGACCTCCTCGAGGTGCTCGTCGAGGATGTCCGGGATGAAAGTGAGGGGCGCGGCCATCGCGGGGGGGGCGGGCGTCTCAGTTGATGGAGACGGCGCCGCCCTTGATGCGGTTCATCCGCTGCGCGTGGGAGACGAGGTCCCTTCCCTTGATGAGGATCCTCCCGTCCTTGCGGATGGTGATGGAGCCGTCGCCGACGCGGAGGGTGAGCTCGTCGGTGGCTTCGAGGAGGATGACGTTCGGCGTGTCGCACTGGCCTGCGGTCGCGTCGGATTCCGACTCAGCGTCTGGCACGTCGCCCCCACTGAGTCGACCCAGAATGACGTAGCGCTCCGGGCCATGAGCAATCGGCACGACCAGGACGGTGTCTCCCGACGCGAAGGAGCCGGACGTCGCCGGGGCGGTGTCGAGGCGCTGACAGCGCACGTGCCTGCTGGCCGGGTCGTCCAGCACCCGGGCCGTCCACAATCCGTGCTCGAAGCTCAGGAGCTCCGCCAGGAATGTCCCGGTCAGCACCACCTCCCTGCCCGTTGCTGGTGCGCTCATCCCTCGTGTCCTCCGCGAAACCGTTCTTGCTTCACCCCACCACAGCTCAGTAGTAGGCTCTTGGCTCGTCGAATGAGGCGATGGCGAGCCCGGACATCTCGACGTTCTGGAATGCATCCTTGATCCGCTGGCCGACAATGATGAACAGGGGATTCTCCGCAAGGCGGAACAACAAGGCGTCGCCGGCCTTCGCGTCATCGATCGCCAACCGGGTAAGCTCCAGCATGGGCGCAGCGCTTGTCGGCTCGAACTCGGAGTGTTCCATGTCGACACACTGCACCTTCCCGATGACGTTCACGGCGCGGTACGCGCCGAGCGTCGTGTCGGTATCGGGATCGTACAGTTGTGCGCGATAGTCCTCGAGATTGTCGACGCCCGCGGCGCGAAGTCCTTTCAGCAGCCGCTCGCTGAAGAGCGGAATCGAGGACAGGTAAAGGTCCGGAAGAACCCGTGAGCCCCCGGATCGCAGGACGCATCGCATCGGCTCCACGGGTGGCGTGGAAAATCGCTCGCCCACGAGCCACGCGTGTTCAGACTGCGGGTAGTCCTCGATGCGGGCGAACTGGCCGACGCCGCTGGCCGGGCGCGGAAGTCGCAGGAGTCGATAGAACATCCTGTCAGGGCCGGCTACGATCGTTGATCGATGAGGAAGTGCTTCGTCAGCGACACATTCTCCTCCAGCAGGTCGTGCGTGAAATCCTGCGCGAGCTCGGTGACCCATTCGCGCCACCGGCGCGGATTCCCAGTGATGCGTATGCGCATGTAGTCAGACTGGAGGTTGATCCGCTCCACCAGTCCATATGGCGGATAGAACTTGTCGTTCGGCTTTGCCTGCGGACACTTGACGCTCCAGAACTTGGTCAGCAGCTCGCCCAGAAGGTCGCATCGGGCAAGGGCATTCCCATCATAGGATTCTGTCGTATCGATGTGATGGTAGGGGTCATCGTGGTCGGTGTAGTGGAACTGCAGCCAAAGCTCGGACTGGATCATGTACGCCACCGTATGCTTTTCGTCGGAGCGCATCTGCGACCATTGCGTGCCGTACTCCTCCATCATCGTGGGGCCCTTCGGACGCACGCGCTTCTGTGAGTAGATCTCGGGAAGATTCGGGAGCCAGATGCCGTTGCGCGCTCCGTCAATCGTGTAGCCTATGTCCTGCATGATTACCCCCAGGTCCTCGCGCGTCCACTGCTCGAGCTTCGACGACTTCGCCATGGACGCGTTGCCCGGAATCAGGTGATGGGGTGTTGCCGTCATGCCGACGGCGAACTCCATCAGCACGTCCTCCTTGATCTCCCACCCCCGGTGATCATCCTCTCCTCCGGGCTGAGGATACGTCGGCCCGACGTTTCCCTTCAGGCTGTCCTGGGTCACCGTCCCGGTGGCGGCGAGGTTCTTCGCAAGCGTGCGTTCATTCTTCCTGGCGCCGTTCTTCGTCTTGTAGTTGCGCAGCTGTGGCTGCTCGCCACCACAGAAGGGGCAGGTGGCATCGTGTTGACCGAGCGCGGGCGGCGCGATGCTCTCTCCGATCTGCATCCCCTCACCCCATGATGTTCTTCTTGTTGTGCCAGAGCGGATCGCCCATCCGGCACACGTTCTTTCCCTCGAACTTCACGTCGAACGAGTACATCATGAACTCGCATTCCTGCTTGAACGTGCTCGACATCACCCCGCCGGCCACACCGGGCTCGTCGCCGCTCGACATCATGTACTTCGAACCCTTCACCATCGGCATCATGCCGTCGGTCTTGACCGAGTTCGGGCCGCCGATGGTGTCCGACGACTTGCCGAGGTTGGGATAGGGAATCGGTACCGGCGACGGAGCGGGCGGCGCTGGCGTCTTGCACACGTCCGGGAAGACGAGGCTCATGCCGTTGCTGCCCTTGTGCACGATGCCGCGAAAGTTCGCAAAGGTCGTCTGTCCCATCGTCCCTCGTCAGGCGCCCGACACGAGGACCGCGGCCCGAGCCCCATGGTCTGACGACGCATACACCAGCGCCGGATCCGTCCGGTAGCCGCCGCCGATGCCGAGTGCGGCGAGTACCACCAGCGCCGGACCGCAGGCGGCACCCAGGTCGCCGTAGCAGTCCGCCGGATGGTGGATCCGGAACGCCTCGTCGATCGCCGACCGGTTCCTGAGGTACGCCACGCCCCACTCCTTCGCCCAGTGGCTCTCACCGTTCATCGAGCTGTACACCTCGCGCACCGGCACCGCCGGAGGTGTCTGCGCAAATAGTGCACGCAAAGTCCCGGCGAGGCCATCCCCGCGGTAGACCTCGCTGGAGTACAGGTGCCCGGGCTCCATGCCTGTCACCACGGGCGAGAGCGTCGCCAGGGCGCCCAGCCCGTACTCGCGCGCGCGCCCCGCATGCGCCAGGAGCAGGATCGCGGCGCCTTCGCCTGGAATGAAGCCATCGAGGTGCGACGACGACTTCACCCGCTGCTCCATGTCGAGCGTCCCGAGCACGTACAGGTCGCGATAGGTGTCCACACCGCCCGCGAGCATGAAGGGAACCCGGCCGCCACGCACCACGTCGACCGCCTGCGCGATCGCGCTGAGGCCGCCGGCCCGGCCGGTGTGGCCCGC
The DNA here is from genome assembly GCA_963761075.1 of uncultured Gemmatimonadaceae bacterium. Lineage (GTDB taxonomy): Bacteria > Gemmatimonadota > Gemmatimonadetes > Gemmatimonadales > Gemmatimonadaceae > CAVXFN01. The sequence continues at coordinate 884,016 of CAVXFN010000004.1, read as the reverse complement.
GACGCAATACGAACCGTCGAATGCTCCCGTCGCCTGCGCCGACAGGGCCCGCAGGAACAGTGATTCGTCGAACGGAATTGTCGTGACGGTCTCCGGCACAGAGAGCACGAGGCCGGGGAGCGGCGCGTGCTTCGGCACCGCCGCCGAGGCGGCCTGCAACGGCGCCGTTGCCAGTCGCAGCATGCGCAGCATGCGACTCGTGAGCCCCGTCATCGCCTCCGCCGGCGCAGACAGCGGCGGGAGACAGTCGTCCGGAACGACCGCCAGCGTGAACGGCTCGAAGCGATGGTCGCGAATCGAGGTCTCGGTGAATCGCGCTGTGGCCGAGCGCACCGACGCCACCGTTTCCGCTGTCGTGGCGCCGACCGCGGTCATGAGGCCGATGCCGACCACGATCACGTCCGCGTCGCCACTCACGCGAGCGACCGCAGCGTTGCGAGGACCTCGCGGACGCGCAACGCTCTCTTGTCGCACGGAAAGCAGGCGCGCCACACCATCGTCAGGCGGAGCGCGTCGGGCTCGATGGTCACCGTGTCGAGCACCACCGGCCGCGCGTGCGCCGTGCCGTCCAGCACGAATGTCACCGCGAGGTCGGCGCGAGGGAGCGCGAACGAAAGGTCGCCCGGCGTGGACAGCCCGCGCAGCACGACGGCTTCACCTCCGACGAGCGGCGTCGGGGTGATGAATCCAGGTGGCGCCACCTGAAGGAACCGCGGATCGAAGTCGTCAGGCAGGTACGGCGCGCGGTCGTTCTGCCACGCCTCGTCGTACGTGCCCGCGTACGACCGCCGTGGCTCCCAGTGCGGGCCGATGGGGCCGAACCCGCAGGGCGCCGGGTGGTCGCGCCAGGAGGTGATCGGCGCGGCGGGGTCCTCCACGTTGGCGACGGGAATGCCGTCGAACGACTGCACGCCGTCGGTGGCGCGGAAGCCGGTCCCGACGGGGTTGCGGGGCTCCTCGCGCGGGCCGAGCGGCGTCTCCTCGCGCCCGCCCCAGGCGCGCTCCCACGTGAGCGGCATGCTGGTGAAGGGCGCCGGCAAGGTCATGTCGTAGCCGCCGGCCCCCGCCCGCCAGTACCGGTCCCCGGTGACCAAGTGCGTAGCGCGAGACCGCGCCGACATGCACCTCCACCATCATCCGCTCGATCGGACGGCCGCGTTCGGCGTACGCCGAGCCGACGACGAGCACGTCCGTGGACGGCTTCGGCAGCGTCACGTCGGGGGCCACCTTCATGCTGCTGGCGGCCGGATCGCCGTAGTACTCGGGCATCGGCGCCACCGGCACCTGTTCGTCCGCGACCGTTGGAGGCGCGCCCAGCGTGAATGTCCCCTTCAGCACGGCGAGGAGCGTGTCCACGCCCGCCGCGTCCGGCATCAGGCCCAGCGCGCCCGCGAACGGGGTCTCGTTCCTGAGCTGCAGCACGGCGTTCGGCCTCCCGTCAGTTCTGCGAGACCTTCGAGCCCTTGATCGTCACGTCGCTGCTCGCCTTGACGTTGACCTTGCCCGAGCCTGTGATCGAAATGTCCTTGCCCTTGATCGTGATGGTGCCGTCCTTCTTCAGGGTGATGCTGGCGCTCCCCGTCTGCAGCACGATCTCATCGCCGGCGTTGATGCCGAGCTTCTTTCCCACGCTCAGCAGGTCGTCCTTGCCGACGCTGACCTCGCGCTTCTCGCCGATCGTGACCGTCTCGTTCTTTCCCACGTCCTCGGTGCGGCCACCGCCGATGCTGATGCTCTCGTCCTTGCCCACGTTCTCGCTGCGCCGTTGCCGCCGACGTCCGTCGATTCGTCCTTCCCGACCGTCTTGGTGCGATTCGACTCCACCGAGATCGACTGGTCGCTGCCGACGGCGATCGACTGGTCCTTCCCGATGGACACGGTCTCGTTGTCCCCCACGTCGCGCGAGCGGTCCTTGCCCACGGAGATCGACTGGTTGTCATCCACGCGGACCTTCTCGTCGTGCCCCACCCACCGGTCCCGGTCATGTTCCACCCCGTGCGTCTCGTCCTTCTCCGCATGGAGCGTGAGCATCTCCTTCCCCTTGGTGTCGTCGAACCGCAGCTCGTTGTAGTTCGCCGACGCCCCCTGCTTCGTGGAGCGCGACTGCACGCCGCTGGAGTTCTGCTCGCCGGGCAGGTCGTATGGCGGCATCTGCTCGGCGTTGTACACGCGCCCGACGATGATCGGCTGGTCGGGATCGCCCTCCAGGAAGTCGACGAGCACCTCCTGGCCGATCCGCGGAATCTGGATGAAGCCCCACCCCTTCCCCGCCCACGCCGCCGACACCCGCACCCAGCACGAGCTGTTCTCGTTCTTCTTCCCCTCGCGATCCCAGTAGAACTGCACCTTCACCCGCCCGTACTTGTCGACGTGGATCTCCTCCCCCTTGGGGCCGACCACCAGCGCCGGCTGCGTCCCGTGCACGACCGGCCTCGGCGTGTCCGGCGGCGGGCGGAAGATGTTCTTCGACGGGATCGCCAGGAAGTCGTTGCGATATTCATCCGTCTGCGTGCCCCACGCCCGGGGATCGCCGGCCCGGCAGTCGTGTTGCAGCCGCAAGCAGCGCATAGCTCGTGTTGAGGTTGCGCCGGTAGTGCCCAACGAGGTCGAACTTGTATCCCGCCGTGAAGGCGCGCACGTTCCCGGACCCGCGCACCACCTCGCGCAGCGTCTCGTGCCGCTCGAGACGGAGCCGCGCGTAGCGGTTCCCCTCGTCGATCTTGCTGAACCTCCCGGGATAGTCGTAGTCCTCGGCCTTGCCGCTGCCGTGTACCGCGCCCTCGAGCCGCAGCGACGGCTGCAGCGGGTCGTAGTCGCGCAGCGTCACCGCGGCCGTATGGACCGCGTGCTCCGCCGCGAGCTGCGTGATCACGTTCTGGTCCTTGCCCGCGCCCTCGGCCACCATCAGCTCCACCTTGGCCGCTCCCGGCACTGCGGCGATCGCGCCCGGCGCGTCGGCCAGCACCAGCGTCTCGCCGCCCTTCGCGTGCTCGAAGAAGTAGAAGATCCCCTCCTCCTCCATCAGCCGGCTCACGAAGTCCAGGTCCGTCTCCCGGTACTGCACGCAGTACTCGCGGGGCGGATACGAACCCGTGCAGCGCACGTCCACCGCCACGTCGCCCTCGGACAGGATCTTCTGGATGATCTCGATCACCGTCTTGCGCTGGAAGATCCGGCAGTCGCGCTCCGTCGAGAGGAACCAGAACTTCGGGACGAGTTCCGCCCGGTAGGAGGTCAGCTGCTCGTGGCGGCCGAGCTGCACGAAGCGCCGGATGTGGCCGCTGATGCACCGCGGCGTCGACGTGTCCGGGACGTCGAGCTCGAGGTGCATGAGGCTGCCGAGCAGGGCCTGTCCATCGACCGCGGAGTCCTCCGAGAACAGGTCGATCGTGAACTCGAACGGCATCGACACGCCCTCCACCCCCGAGAAGCCGCCGAGCAGCAGCGCGTCGGTGCCCAGGGTGGAGTAGACGCGGAACGGGCGATTGGCCTGACTGTAGGTCGGCATGCGATGCCCCCCGGCGCGGACGCGGTTCAGGTGGCGGGTGCGGGCGGCGTCTCGTACCGGAACGCGCCATCGTCCCCGACGCCCACGGCGATGCGCGCCGGTCGCTCGCCCGCGGCCAGCGCTTCCAGCAGCATCCGCGAGACGTCAGGCAGCAAGGTGTTGGTGAGGATGTTGTCCACGTTGCGGGCGCCGCTCTCGACTTCGGTGCAGCGCTTCGCCACTTCCTCGACCAGCGCCTCGTGAAACGCCATCTCGACCCGGTGCGTTTCCCAGAGCCGCCGGCGGATCTTCCCCAGCTTGAGGTGGATGATCCGGGCCAGCGCCTCGTCGCGCACGGGAAAGTACGGGATGATCACGAGCCGGCCGAGGAACGCGGGCTTGAACACCTTGTCCAGCTCCGGCTTGAGCGCCTTCACAAGCCCCGCGGCATCGGGCATTGTCTCCGGGTCGGCGGAGAGCTTCATGATCGTCTCGGTGCCGGCGTTCGTGGTGAGGATGATGATCGTGTTCTTGAAGTCGATCTGCCGACCCTCGCCGTCTTCCATGCGCCCCTTGTCGAAGACCTGGAAGAACAGCTCGAGGACGTCGGGGTGTGCCTTCTCGACCTCATCGAGCAGCACGACGGAGTACGGCCGCCGCCGCACGGCCTCGGTGAGCACCCCGCCCTCACCGTATCCCACGTAGCCCGGCGGCGAGCCCTTCAGCGTCGAGACGGTGTGCGCCTCCTGGAATTCCGACATGTTGATCGTGATCAGGTTGCGCTCGCCGCCGTACAGCATCTCCGAGATGGCGATCGCGGTCTCGGTCTTTCCCACGCCACTCGGCCCAACCAGCAGGAAGACGCCGACCGGCTTGTTCGGGTCCTCGATCCCCGCACGCGACGTCCGCACCCGCTGCGCGATGACGTGCAGCGCTTGTCCCTGGCCGATCACGCGTTCCCCGAGGTGGTCCTCCAGCGACAGGGCCACCGCCAGCTCGTCGCTCAGCATCTTCCCGACCGGGATCCCGGTCCAGCCGGAGATCACCTCGCCGATCAGCGACGCGTCCACGAAGACGCGTACCAGCGGAGTCTCGCCCTGGAGCTTTAGCAGCTCGTCGGACAGCGCCGACAGCTTCGCGCGGAGCTGCGTCACCTCCTCCGGGGTCGGCGGCGTGGCCCCCTCGGCCGGCTCGGCAGTCGCCTCGATCGCCTCGCGCGTGGCGCGGATCTCGCCCACCAGGCGACGCTCCTCCGTCCACCGCGCCTCCAGCACCGCCTTCCGCTCCTCGACCACAGCCCGTTGGGTGGCGATGGCCTTGAGCCGCTCGACGTGATCGGCGCCGGCCGCCTGCTCGCGCTCGAGCACGCGCCGCTGCACGTCGAGGTCGTCGAGCGAACGCTGTGCATCCTCCAGCGGGGCCGGCGTTGCGTTCTGGCCCAGGGACAGGCGGGCGCACGCCGTGTCGAGCACGCTCACCGCCTTGTCCGGGAGCTGGCGGTCGGGCAGGTAGCGGTGCGAGAGGCGCACCGCCGCCATCAGCCCCTCGTCGAGGATGCGCACCCCGTGGTGCTGCTCCAGCGACGGGACGACGCCGCGCAGCATCAATGCGCAGACCTCCTCGGTGGGTTCGTCCACCTTGATGAGCTGGAAGCGCCGCGCCAGCGCCGGGTCCTTCTCGAAGTACTTCTTGTACTCGCTCCAGGTGGTCGCGGCAATCGTCCGCAGCTCGCCTCGGGCCAGCGCCGGCTTGAGCAGGTTCGCGGCGTCGTTCTGCCCGGCCTGCCCTCCGGCGCCAATCATGGTATGCGCCTCGTCGATGAAGAGGATGATCGGCGTCGGCGAATTCTTCACCTCCTCGATCAGGCCCTTCAGCCGGTTCTCGAACTCCCCCTTCACCCCGGCCCCCGCCTGCAGCAGTGCGAGGTCGAGCGTCCGCAGCGTGACGTTGCGCAGCGAGGGCGGGACGTCTCCGTCGACGATCCGGATGGCGAAACCCTCGACGACCGACGTCTTTCCCACGCCGGCCTCGCCGACGAGGATCGGGTTGTTCTGGCGCCGGCGGGTGAGGATGTCCACCACCTGGCGGACCTCGAAGTCGCGGCCGAGCACCGGGTCGATCCGGCCGTCCCGCGCGCGTGCCGTGAGGTCCACGGTGTACTGGTCGAGGTTGGGGGCCTTGCCGCCGGGACGCGGCGCGCCGCCCTCCGCGCCGGCCTCCCCTGTCGCGCCGGCGCCCTCACCCGTCTCCTCCGCGGAATGCGAGGTGACCGACCCGAACGCCGCCCGCAGGCTGTCGCTGGTGAGCTTGGTGAACTCGCGGCTCATGTCCACCACCATGCGCCGCAACTGCTCGTCGCCGACAAGCGCCAGGACGGCGTGCCCGGTGCGCACGTGGGTCGCGCCGTAGTCCACCGAGCCGATGGTCCAGGCGCCCGTGAGCATCTGCACGAGATGCGGGCTCAGCGACGGGGTCCGGGCGTTGCCGGACTTCAGGCGGTCGAGCGCCTTCTGCAGGTCGGCCGCGAGCCGCGAGCGATCGACGCCGAAGTGCTTCAGCAGCAGCGCGAAGTCGGAGTCGGTGGTGTCGAGCGACTTCATGAGGAAGTGCTCGATCTCCACGTCGTAGTGCGTGCGGCCGAGACACAGGCCCGCCGCCGCCTCGAGCACGCCCCGGGTGACGGGATTGAGCTTGCCTATCAGCGACCGGAGATTGACAGTCATCGGCGGCGGCCCCTCTCAGAGCGTCAGGGTGGCATTGTCGGCGTCGTGGGTGAACGGCGCCGTGCGAATCCATGTGGTCCAGCCCAGCTGCGTGCCCCCGTCCTCCGCCCCCAGCCGGCACGGCGGGACGTCCTCGCGGCGCAGCACCAGCCGCAGCTCGAAGTCGACCTCGCCGTCCGAGAAGCTGCGCGCCAGCGCGCGAAGCTCCCCGTGCGCGTCGCCGCCGGGAAGGAACGAGTCGTATTGTGCCCGCGCGAGCGGGCCGAGCCGGATGCGCACGCGCACCTGGGGATCCCACACCTCGTCCCCGACCACCGAGCCGACCCCCAGCGCCGTGGTGTCGTCCTCGGCGGCGCCGATGCGGCAGAGTGACGCCTCGGGCACCGGGAACCACCCGCCGACGAACTGCTCCACGGACGCCTGCACGTCGAAGTAGTCCGCCAGCAGCTGCTCCAGCGCAATCGCGCTGCGCCGGTGGGCGCCGAAGAGTCCGGCGTAGTACAGGAGCGCGTCGCCCGCCGCCGGCCGCTGGTCGGCGCCACGGCGCAGTCCGAGCAGGGCCCGCAAAAGGTGCGTCGCCCTGTCGTCGCGCCCTATCTCGTAGTTCACGAACCCGCGCGACTTGGCCCACGCCCGATAGAACTGCGAGAGGATCCGGTGCTGGAAGATGTCGAGGAAGGCACGCAGGGACGCCCGCCGGTCCCGCTTCTGCTCCTGCACCAGCAGCGAGTACCAGTACGGCAGCACCCCCTGCGGGCCAATGAGCCCGAAGAAGTTCACTTCCATGGACGGTGCGCCGCTGCCGGCCCGCTCCAGCGACTGGATCTCGCTGGCCGGGAACGCCACCGACGGGTTGGCCGTGAACGTGACGGCCTCGCTCCCGGGCTCGGTGAAGGCGCCTACCGGCGCGCGCTCGGGGTGCATGCGCTCCAGCAGGCGAACGGCCTGGAAAAAGGAGAACGCCGTCGGGTCGCCGAAGAGCCGCGACTCGACGTCGTCGTCCACGACTGCGGTCACAGCACGGTCTTCCATCCCGATCTCGGTGCCCACTCGCGCACGACCCCCCGCCGTTGCGTGGAGCGCGCGACAAGCTGGGTGTAGCTGTTGAGCGAGGCGAACATGGCGAGGAAGTGCTCGAGGACGCTGGCGAACAGGAAGAGCGACGCCCCGGCAAAGCGCTCCTCGTCGAACTCGATCTCCACCCGGTGCCCGCGGGCGATCCCCATGCCGAAGTGCTTGGCGATCCGGGCGTAGGCAGGGGCGCCGGTCACGCGGAGCACGCCCTCGATCTGGCGGCCGTTCGACTCGGTGCGCGACTGGTTGTGCAGGTCCAGGATATCGCGCAGCGCGTCGGCGCCGCCGTCCACAAGCGACAGGAAGTTGAGCGACAGCTGGGAGACCAGGCGCGCCATCAGGTGGCGGCCAAGGAACGGCTGCACCACGGTCGTCGGCTTCACAAGCGCGGCGATGCGCCGGAAGGGCGCGGCACCCTCGATCGTGAAGTCCCCCGACGGGTCGCCAAAGGGCAGCAGGCTTGGCAGGTCGGAGTTGTAGCAGGTGAGGCCGCAGGTCAGGGTGTCGCTTCCGGGATGCGACATGCGTCCGTCGCCGTCGATGATCGACAGCAGGACTTCGGTTGAGCGATCCGACCGCCATGGCGTCTCGCGTCGCCTCGCGAACCAGTACGCGGACCCGTTCCCGCCGCCGCCATGCCGCAGTGAGTAGAACGGCTCGATGCCGACCGTAGACGGCCCGCCCGATCCCGTCGGCCGGACGTGCGCGCGGACGTTGTCGATCGAGAAGACCTCGGTCTCCAGCCGGCGGCGCGCATCGGGCACCACCACGTACTCGTACCGCTGCTGCGTCAGCTGGATCGGCTCGGAGGTCAGCGCGAACAGGTTCACCACCGGCGTGCAGCCCAGCCGGAACGTCTCCGCGTTGACGCCCGACTCCAGCGCCTGGCGGCGTTCGGGCAGCTCGAACTGCGAGATGAGCACCACGACCTCGACGGCCGAGCCGAACTTCGCGGTCGCCAGCGCGCCGAGGCCGGTGAGGTCGAAGAAGTGGAATTTCTCCGGGAAGCTGAAGTACTCGGAGAGCAGGCGATAGCCGAGGAACGACCGTCCGGACGAGGGGAGGATGCTCTCGTCCGGTGCGAAGCCGACGGGAACGAGCGAGGAGGCCGGCAGCTCGATCGGCGGCCGCTTCCCGCCCGGGCGCGCCTCCCGGAGCAGCACGCGCACGGTGTTGTTCGCCAGCGCCTCGTACAGCGTCGCCACGAGGGACGACGAGCCTGAGAGGAAGAAGCGCAGCGTCTCCACGCCGAGCGTATCCAGCGAGACCTCCGGAAGGCAGCGCAGCTCGAGGCGCAGCGCGCTGGCGGCATCGGTGGCGCGGATCGCCGGCTTGAGCCGGTCGGGGGTCGTCCACTGTGCCGCCGGGACTGTCAGTGGCCAGAGCACAGTGTCGTACGCGGTGCGGAACCGGCACGGCGCGTTGCGCACCGGGCGGGTCAGCAGCGACGTCCCGGCCGGGATCTTCCGGCCTACGGTCTGCCGTCCCTGCTCCGGGTCGAGCTCGAACTCGACGATCGACATCGACGGGACGGGACGCACGTAGTCCGGGTGCACCACGTTGAGCAGCGACTCGCAGAGCTCCGGATAGTCGTCGTCCAGCCGCAGGTGGACGCGGGCCGCCAGGAAGGCGAAGCCCTCGAGCAGCCGCTCGACGTGCGGGTCGTCGCACTTCGTGGGCTCGATGCCAAGCCGGGCGGCGACCTTCGGGTACCGCTTGGCGAAGTCGCCGCCGGCGCGCCGGAGGTATTCCAGCTCGCGCTCGTAGTACTCGAAGAGTTCGCTCGTCACGGCGCCGATTCCCGGAGACCTACTTCGCCGCTGGTGCGGTCGATCACGGTGTCGAAGGAGACCCGCACCGGCTCCGGATCGAGGAGGAGCAGGGCCTGGATGCGGAGGTGCAGCTGGCGCCGTGCGTCGACCGCCTCCTCCGGGATGCTCACCCGGACGCTGGCGAGCCGGGGCTCGAACAGCGTGAGCGCCTCCTCGATCTGCGCGCTGAGCCGGGCACGGGACGCCGGGGCGTCCCGGCCCAGCGAGGTGACGTCCGGCAGGCCGTAGTGATAGAGCGAGCGCTGCAGTTCGGGATAGTCGTCCGGCGCGGTGCGATAGATGCGCCGCGTGTTCAGCAGCCACTCCACGTCGCGACGGACGGCCTCGCGCAGGCGCGCGAGGTCGTCGCTGGCCGACACGGGCGCGCCGTCGTTGAGCAGGCGGTCCAGCACCGAGATGCGGATGGGGCGATCGAGTTCGCGGCCCGCCATCTGCGTCACGACTCGAGCGAGAGGGCCTGGATGGGATCGAGCCGCGCGATGCGCAGGTAGATCTCCTCCCGCCGGTCGGCGTCGAGGTCGAGCTTGCGCAGGCAGCGCAGCAACAGCACCAGCGGCTGCGCCACCAGGTCCTGGGCCTCCCACTGCTCGAGGGAGTGCGCCTCCACCTGGTTGAGCGCCTCCTCCAGGATCGGTTTGGCAAGCGCCTCGTGCCCCGAATCGACCATGACGGAGGCGATCTGGACCTGGCGCAGGAAGCGGGCACGCGGGCTCCGCTCGCGCGCCACCTCCGCCGACAGGATCTCGATGGCGTGCTTCACGTCGCCGGCGCGGATGGCGTCCTTCGCGCGGGAAAAGACAGCGTCGAAGACGACGCGGGCCGGCGCCTGTCGTGTCGGCGCGATGGCCGGTGCGGCCCCGTCGCCTCCCTCGTCCTCCGTTCCCCAGATCCCCTGCTCTCGCATCCACTGCTGCGTCTCGGCGTTGGCGGTCGGCGTGTCGTCCATCAGCGTCATCGCCGGCAGTCCCGGCACGTCCTTCAGGAGCAGCGAAAGCTCGCCCCGGATGGCTCGGCCGACCGCCTCGTACTCGCCACCAAGGTTGTCGCACGCCGTGACCGCATAGCGCTGCAGGTCCAGCCAGCCGCGGCCGTCGGGACGCGTCATCACAGTCTCGCAGGCCTCGAGCAGTTCCCTCCAGCGGCCGTCCAGCATGAAGCCCTTGAGGCGCGACCGCACGTTGGTGGGAGGCGCCGCCAGCGCCTTGGGATTCACCTCGCCGCCCGTCGTGCGCAGCTCTCCCCAGCGCAGGCCGCGCAGCATCAGGTAGGGGCCCGGATTCCCCGGCAGTTGCGCGCGCAGGTAGTGCGCGATCGTCGCCACGCGCTTCCAGGCGTCGTCGGTGCTGCGCGGCTCCACAGGCATGCCGTCGGCGGGTTCCGCCTCGTCGGCCGCGTCGTCCTCCGCCGGCGCCGACTCCTCCACCGGGTCGGGGTCGAGCTCGAGCTTGCGCACGAGCAGCGACTGTGCCACACGCTCCGCGTCCGCCAGCACCTGCTGGAGCGGCGCGAAGTCCGGCGGATCGACCGGGATGCGCCCCTTCGCCAGGGTGTCGAGGGCGCCCAGCGACGCGCGGGCCGCCTTCACATCCGCAAGCAGCGCCTTGTACCACGTCTTGGGAGTCTCATCGAACGCCCTGTCGAATTCCTCGGCGGGGATCTTCCCCTCGTCGATCGCCTGCTGTCGCGCCTCGAGCTTCTTCTCGTCGCCAGCGCACTCGGCCTCGCTCCCCACCCGCCGCGACTCGCGGTACTTCAACAGGCCGAGTCCCTTGCGGTTGAGCGGCGCGTCCTCGACACCGGGGACGAGGTACCGACCCACCCAGCTCAGGCGCGCCGCGCGGTCGGCGGCGGGATCGTCCTCGTCGTCCTCGACAAGCGACGGGTACAGCGTGTCCCAATAGCGGGTGATAAGCCCCTGGATGACGTCGAGTCCGACAGTCAACCCGGCGAATCCCTCCCGCCGGAGCAGCGCCTCGGCCAGCCATCCCGCGAGCTCCAGGTCCTTGGACCTCGTCGCCAGCGCCTCGCTCGCCAGCTCGTACTCGCGGACCCAGTCGGCCGCCTTCGGCGGGGGGTCCTCGGGACGGCGCGTCCCGTCGTCGTCGCTGCGGCGTGCCTCCCGGATCTGGTCGAAGAGCGCTTCGTGGCGCAGGTGCACGCCGGCGGGATTGTCGCCGGGGATCGGATCGAGGAGGTCGCTCCGCGGCGGCATGACCGCTCAGGCCGTCGTGTCGGCGGCGTCGATCAGGAGCTCGCGCACCTCGAGGAGCGGGTACTCCGTCTCATCGGCGACGAGGATCTTCTGGCCCACGGGCACGATGTCGCCGCCCTCCAGGCGCACCCACTCGGTGAGGCGGCCGAGGCGCAGCTTGTCGTCCTCCTCTTCCGACGCGCCGGGAGTGAGGACGGGGATCAGGATCTCGCCCAGCTCCATGCCCTGGAAGGCGGGGCCGGTTTTCACGAGGGCCGGCACCCAGAGCAGGTCGCGCAGGCGCTTGGGCGGCTCGATGCGGATCGACTCGATGTGCGCGAACGGGATCCACATGTACTGGCCCGCCGCGAAGACTTCGAGGCGGGCGCCGAGCCGCGGGTCGCCGTCGGCGAGCCGCTCGAATCGCGTGCCGTTGATCGATCCGGTGACCCTGTCGTCAGGCCTCGCCGACAGGAGCGCGGTGCCGCTGGCGAACTGCTCCTCGCGCAGCCGCGTGGCGTGCAGGGCGCTCCGGTACAACAGCGCGCCCATCGAGGCTTCCTTGCCGCCCGAGGCGAGGACGTCGAGCGCCTTCTCCGCGCGGTCGTACTGGCCGGCGAAGCAGAGCAGCTCGAACAGGAACGTGCGGCGCTGGGCGTCGGTCGGATTGCTCCGGAGCTCGGCGCCCAGCGCGTCGATGGCCTGCTGCAGCTGACCGGCGCGGTACAGTTCGGCGGCGTTCACGCACCGATCCGCACTACGCCGACACGGTCGTGATGTCCCACAACCCGACCACGGGCGCCCCCTTGGTACCGTCGGGGTTCTGCGGCGTGTAGGTGTAGGTCAGCTTCCCGAACGCCAGGCTGATCGACTCCATGGGCGAATCGTCGCCGCCCTCGGAGCCGGACGCCTGGATCGAGTCGACGAAGATGTTTTCCAGCTCGTACTTCACGAAGTCGATCGGCGACTTGCCCCCCGACTTGTTCAGCGTGAGGGCCGCCTTCTTGATGTGCTCGCCCTCCATGCACTTCTGGAAGAACTTGGGGCTGGACGAATCGGCCTTCTTCATGATGTTGAGCGACGACAGCGTCCCCTTCCCGCCGCCACCGCCGCCCGTCACGCCAATGGTGCTGGGATTCGAGCCGCCCCACGAGAACGACAGGATGGGGATCTGCTTCTCGAAGCCCTTTCGCGTCGACTCACCGTCGATGCCGTCGATTTTCAGGAACGCGTCGTACGCCATCTCCAGGTCCTCCCAAGGGTGAAGAATCGATTTGCCGGACCATCAGGCGTCGTCATTTCGCCGACGGTGGAAGATCGGCGACGAGCCGCATCGAGATCTGCAACTCGTCCAGCTGGAAGTGCGGGCGCAGGTACGCCACCGCCCGCAGCGCCCCGGGCTTGCGCGGGTTTTCCTCGACCTCGATGCGGGCCTCTCGCAGCGGCCGCTTCGCCTTGGTCTCCATCGGCGCGTCGTCGTTGGCGACCACGTAGTTGGCGATCCAGTTGTTCAGGAAGGTCTGCGCCTCGAGCCGCGACATGTAGCCGCCGATCTTGTCGCGCATCATGACCTTGAGGTAGTGGGCAAAGCGGGAAACGGCGAAGATGTACGGCAGCTGCGCCGAGATGCGTGCGTTCGCCGTGGCCGAGTCGGTGTTGAACACCTTGGGCTTCTGGGCGGACTGCACGCTGAAGAAGGCCGCATTCGGTGTTCCCTTCTGGTGCACCAGCGGCACGAAGCCCTGGTCGGCCAGCTCCTTCTCCCGCCGGTCGGTGATCGGCGACTCGGTCGGGCACTTCATGGCGATGTCGCCCGACTCGGTGCGGAAGTTGTGCACCGGCAGGCCCTCCACCAGGCCGCCGGACTCGACGCCGCGGATGGTGGCGCACCAGCCGTAGAGGGCGAACGAGTTCGTGACCCGGGCGGCCAGCGCCCACGAGGCATTCGCCCACAGGTACTTGTCGTGCTCCGTCCCGTCCACGCCCTCCTCGAACCCGAAGGCGTCCACGGGCACCGTGTCCTTCCCGTAGGGCTCCCGGATCAGCATGCGCGGGAGCGCCAGCGCGACGTAGCGCGAATCCTCCGTCTGCCGGAACGCCTTCCACTTCGCGAACTCGGTGCTCTCGAAGATCTTCGACAGGTCGCGCGGGGCGTCGATCTGCGTGTAGCTCTCGAGGTTCAGCAGCTCGGGACTGGCGTTCGTGAGGAACGGGGCGTGCGCGGCCGCGGCGACGTTGGAGATCTTCTCCAGCAGCTCGATGTCCTCGCCGCGCCGGGTGAAGTCGTAGTCGCCGACGAGGGCCCCGAAGGGCGCGCCGCCGAACTGCCCGTACTCCTCCTCGTAGATCTTCTTGAACAGCGCGCTCTGGTCGAACTCGGGGGCGCGCTGCAGGTCGCGCAGCAGCTCCTTCTTGCCGACGTTCAGCACGCGGATCTTGAGGTTGTCCGTCAGCTCGCTGTTCGAGATCAGGTACTTGAGGCCCCGCCACGTCGCTTCCAGCCGCTGGAAGTCCGGGTGGTGCATGATCTCGTTCAGCTGGATCGAGAGCAGGTGGTCGATCTGCGCGATGCGCGCGTTGATCATCGACTCGGTGTCGCGGGCGACGGTGATCGTCCCCTCGAGGACCTCGCTCACGAACTGCCGGATGATGTCCTTGCTGCGCTCCTTCTGCGCCGCGTCCTTGCCGACGCGCGCTCCTTCGACGATCTGGTCGAGGAGGCCGACCTCCGCAGTCGTCGCCGCGGCCTCCGCTGCCTGCGCCTTTTTCTCAGCCATTCGAGCCTCCCGACCCGAGTTCGTCGCGCAGCTTCTTCATCTTCTCCTCGTCGCCCACCGTCTCCTGCAGGATCTCGTCGAGCTTGTCGTTCCCCTGCAGCGCCCCCCGCAGGTCGGCGAGCTTCGTGCGCAGCGCGAGCAGCTCCTCCAGCGGCTTCACCTGGTGCACCATCGCCTCGGGCGAAAAGTCGTCCATGCTCCGGAAGTTCAGGTCGACGCCGATCTTCCCCGCATTCGGGTCCTCGCTGAGCTTGTTCTCCACCGTGAACGCGAGGTGCGGCTTCATGCTCGCCAGGACGTCGTCGAAGTTGTCCGGCGTCACGTCCACGAACTTCCGGTCCTTCAGCCTGGGCAACGCGTCCGTCGGCTGGCCGGAGAGGTCCGCCAGGACCGCCATCACGAACGGGATCTCCTTGAGCTCGATGGCGCCACCCGTCTCCACCTCGTACGCAATCTGCACTCGCGGCGGGCGCACTCGTTCGAGCTTCTTCTGGGTGCTCTCTCGTGCCATCCGAATCTCCTTCGCGCTGGGTTGCGCTGCGTGAGGCCGACCTCGGGGGTCTCGCCGCGACGGCGCGGCGGCGTGACGGGCACAACCACCCCTTCCCGGGGACCCCGTCAAATCCCGGTTTCGAGATGGGAAGTGGGGCCGATGCTACGACTTACGTCTGCCGCTGTCAAGCTGGTGCTCCGCCGCTGCGCTCCCGTACTCGCAGTGGTACGTTTCCGGCATGCGCCACCTCCAACCCGTGCTGTGGACAAAGGGCCTCGTCCTCGCCCCCCAGCACCTGCAAGCGCAGGACAGGTTCTTCGAGGAACGGCTGGGCTTCCAGCTCTCGGCCCTGCACGGCTGGCCGTGGGGCTTCACGCGACTCGCGCTCGACGCCGAGGCGCTTCCGGGAGGATCGGTCTCGCTGCTCGAGGCGGCCGGCGCCTTCGCTGACGGCACCGTCTTCGACGTCCCCGCGGCCGACGCCGCGGTGCCGCCCCGCGCTATCGCCGACCAGTGGGGCGCCGACGAGGACGCCCTGATGGTGCACCTCGGCCTGCCGAACTACCGCGCCGACGGGCACAACGTGGGGCTGTCCGCACAGGATGAGGGCACGCGGTATCGCGCCGAGATCGTCGAGGTGCGCGACGAGATCACCGGTCTCTCGGAACGGCCGCTGCAACTGGCGCGCAAGAACCTCAGGCTCCTGCTCGCCGGCGAGGCGACCGAGGGCTACTCGACCCTCCCCGTCGCGCGAGTGATCCGCGACGGCGAGGGCGACTTCCGCTTCGACCCCGACTTCATCCCCCCGCTCCTCGACGTCACCGCCAGTCCCGCACTCCTGCGGGTCGCCCGGCGCCTCGTGGAGTTGCTCGTCAGCCGGAGCGCGGGCCTGGCGGCGCTCCGCCGGCAGCGGAACGTGGACGTCGCGCAGTTCAGCGTCTCGGACATCGCCAACTTCTGGCTCCTCTACACGCTGAACCTCCACCTTCCGGTGCTCCGGCACCTCGCCGAGTCGAAGCACGGACACCCGGTGGAGCTGTTCGAGGAGATGCTCGCCCTCGCCGGAACGCTGACGACATTCTCCTCCACCGTCTCGCCCGCCGACTTTCCGCCATACAACCACCTCGACCTCGGGGCGAGTTTCAACAAGCTCGACGCCCAGCTCCGGGAGCTGCTCGAGACCGCGGTGCCGGAGAATGTCATCGCGATCCCCCTGCGCGAGGTCGAGACGTCGATCCTCGCCGCCGCGCTCGACGAGGACCGGATGCTCACCGCATCGCGGGTCTATCTCGCGGTGCGCGCCGCGCCGTCCCGCGCCGAGCTGATCCGGCTGGTGCCGCAGCTGGTGAAGGTCTCCTCCAGCGACCGGATCGCGCAGCTCGTCAGGCAGGCACTCGCCGGCGCCGCCCTGACGCACGTCGCCACCCCGCCCGGCGCCGTGCCGGTGAAGCTGGACTACGAGTACTTCGAGCTCGACCGGAGCGGGCCCGAGTGGCCGGCCGTGGTGCAGGCCAGGAACCTCGCGGCCTACGTGCCCCACGAGCTCGCCGAGGCGTCGCTGGAGCTCGTGCTGCTGCTCCGGCCGCGTTAGGGTCGCGGCGCGCCGGCGGCGCGCCGCGACCCCGGCGGGAGGGCGGCTACCCTTTGGTCGCGAAGACGATCACCACGACCACCGCCAGAATCAGCAGCAGTGGCAGGCCGATGAGGAGCGGCCACATCGACGGACGAGGCGCCGGTGTGGGCGTCGTCCCCCGGCTCGATCCGCCCGATGGCGCCCCGGGGGCGCCGGAGGCGAGCACCGGGCGCGCTGGCGTGAGCATTTCCGTGTAGCTCGGCATCGATGGCGGCGCGGGCGTCGGCGCCGGGGAATACGGGAGCGAGGTCGGTGCCCTGGGGGCAGCGGGCGGCGGCGGGAGCCGCACCGCGCCGGGAGAACGTCCCATCGCGAGGTCCGGCGGCCCGGCGGCCGGCAGTCCGGTGGCCGGGCCCGGCGGAGGCGCACCCCTTGCGACCCCACCGAGCGACGGCGCCGCGGCACCCGGCAGATCGAGGCGCAACCTGGGTGGTGCGACGGGCGCTCCCTGGCTGGCAGCGGGTCGCGGCGGCGGTGCAGCCGGGGACGGAGGCGCAGGCGATTTCGCCGACGGCGCCGGCCGAGGGGATACCGGCGGCTGGGGTTGCGACGCGCGTGGCTGCGCGGGCGCCGGCTGGTGGCCAAAGAGCTCCGTGAACGACTCGCTCTCCGGAGCAGGCGCGGCGTGTCCCGCAGCGGGAACCCCGGCGGGTCCGTTTTCGTCCGCCGCGCGCGGAGGCGCCGCCGGGCGTGCCGGAGCAGGGGCGCTCGGCGCGGCTGATCCGAAGAGCGCGGTGAAGTTGCTCGGCGGACCATCTGCCCCGCCGCCAGTGGCGGGCGCGGTTTTCGGGGCGGGAGGGTCGGCGGGCCGGGCCGCGGCCGCGCCTGATGCCGCCGGTGACGTGCCCGGCGCCGTGCCCGGCGCCTGAGCGGTGGACTCCCCGCCGAAGAGTTCAGTGAATCCGCCCTCGGTGACGGATGCCGGCTGTCCGGCCGGCTGCGCCGGTGGCGGCGTGGGCGGACTCGACGGCACTTGTCGCTGTGAGTCGGAAGATGGTGGCGACCCGACTCCGACACGGGTATCGCTGAGCGCGGGGGCCGGCGGGCGCTCGACCGGAGGCAGGTGATGACGCCCCGAGTCGTGCACCGCGAGGTCCATCGTCGGCGGGTTGTCGCGCGTGTCCGCCACGACGGTCTTGCTCTTCGCGACGGCCGCCTCGAGCCAGTCCCGCAACGTGGTGAAGCCGAGCAGGAACTTCGTCACCACGATCGGAGCGCCGTCCACGTCGAAGCGCTCGAGCACCTGCTCGGCGTCTTTCGGCGCCAGCTCGCGGAGCAGGATCTGCACCCGGTGCAGTTCCTGTTCCGTCGCCGTGGCGAGTTCGTGCACCAGCACGAGTCGCCCGCGCTGCGCCTCCTGCGCGAGGCTCGTTCGCACGCCTTCGGACGAGAGCTGTTGGCCGAGCGTGTACGCGGCCTGGAATTCCTCGACAGTCATGCGGGTGGCCCGGCGCGAAGGTGGCGAGTGTCGCCCCCGAATGTATTATTGGCAGCGCGACGGAAGGGCGCAATGCGCGTGCACACGCGTTCGCCGAATGTGGGAGAGCGAGGCGATGAGACTCCTCAGCAAGGTGCTCTGGCGCGAGGGAATGCACCTCACGCAACATCATTTCCAGGCACAGAGCCGCTACGTCGAGGAGACGCTCGCGACCGTCATCGAACAGCTCCACTACCGCCCGTTCGGCGTGGTGGAGGTGACGCTCGACGCGGCGGCCCTGCGCAACGGCACGGTGATGCTGCGGCGCGCGCGCGGCATCATGCCTGACGGCCTCCCGTTCGACATGCCTGACGCCGATCCGTTTCCGGAGCCGCGTGAGATCCGCGATGTCTTCTCGCCGACGCAGCTGCACCATGGGCTCCAGCTGGCGATCGGGCCGTTCCGCGCCACCGCGGGCAACGTCGCCACCGGCGACGACGGCGCCGGGCGGTACGCCGCCGAGCGGCGCGTGATGCGGGATGCGGTGAGCGGCCGGGACGAGCAGCCGGTCGAGGTCGGCCGCAAGCGCTTCCGCCTGCTGCTCGACCACGAGCCACAGGAGGGGCTCGTCGTGCTCCCCGTCGCGCGCATCCGGCGCGACGGGAGCGGGCACTTCGAGATCGACCCGGATTTCATCCCGCCGTGCACGAAGATCGGCGGCAGTCCGCGGCTGGTCGAGCTGCTCTCCCGGGCGGTGCAGATGATCGAGGCGAAGAGCAGCGCCCTCGCGACGGAGCGGGACGCGGCCCGGGCGAACATCGCCGACTACGCAGCCCACGAGATCGCGTCGTTCTGGTTGCTGCACACGCTGCGCTCACACGGTGCGCTGCTGCAGCACCACCTGCTCACCCGGGAAGCGCACCCTGAGCGGCTCTTTATCGACCTGGCCCGGTTCGTCGGCGCGCTCTCCACCTTCACGCTCAAGGCGTCCGCCACCGACGTGCCGGCCTACGACCATGAGCACCTGTCGGAGTGTTTCGGCGAGCTCGAACGGCTGCTCCTGGCGCGCCTGGAGGTCGTGGTCCCCTCGCAGGCGATGCGCGTCGCGCTCGAGCCGGCCGAGGAGAATCTGTTCGCGGGGCGCGTCGAGGACCCGCGGGCGTATCGCCGGGCGCGCTGGATCCTGGGCCTCCGCTCGTCGGCGCCCGAACGCACGATCGTCGGGCGCGCCCCCGACCTCCTGAAGGTCTGCTCGCGCCGGTTCGCCCTCGAGCTGGCCCGACGCGGTCGCTCGGGCCTCCCGCTGACGCACCTCCCGTCGGCGCCATCGGCCATTTCGCCGCGCGCCGACACGCAGTACTTCGCCCTGGCGCTCGAGGGGCCGTGCTGGAAGGATCTCGGCGAAACCCACGAGGTCGGGGTCTACGTGCCGGACCTCTTCACCGACGCTGCCGTCGACCTGCAGGTGCTGACCTCCGAGTAGCCCGGGCCGGCAGGCACCCGCCGTCGTCCCGGCGTCCCCGGACTTCCCCCAACCCGAGCGTCCCATCGACTGAATGACAAGCGCCGTCCCCGAAATCGCCGTCCCGTCGCCGCGACGCGGCCAGCTCGCCATCCTGGTGCAGGAACTCCTCACCACGACGGCGCGGCTGCATGCGCATCCTGACCAGGTGCCGGCGGACGTGGACGCCTTCCGCGCCCAGGTGAGGCGGAACATCGAGGCCGCGAGCCAGGAGGCGCGTCGCCTCGGTTACGACGACGCCGACGCACTGTACGCGCTGTATGCCGTCGTGGCGTTCCTCGACGAGACAGTCATGGCGCTCGGCCATCCGGTCTTTCGTCCGTGGCAGGGGAAGCCGCTGCAGGAGGAAGTCTTCGGCATCAACATCGGCGGCGACGCCTTCTTCCAGTACCTCGAGGCCCTGCTGCAGCGCGAGGACTCCGAGGATCTCGCGGATACGCTCGAGGTCTTTCAGCTCTGCCTGCTTCTCGGCTTCCGCGGGCGATACGGCGGGGCGCAGGCGGAGACGCTGCACGTCTGGATTTCCCGCATCCGCGACCGCCTGACGCGAATCCGCGGGCTCCCGCCGCCGCTGGCCCCGCACTGGGCGCCCCAGCAAGCCGAGTTCCGGCCGGCCGCCGGCGACCCGCTGCAACGACGCCTGCTCTACGCGCTCCTCACGCTGTCCGGCGTCGCCGTGCTGCTGTTCCTGGTCTTCTGGTGGAGGCTGGGCGCCGAGTCGTCCGCCCTCCAGGCCATCACCCTTCGCTAGTCGCGCGCCGATGAGATTCCCGCGCTGGACTCCCACCGGTCGATGACCCGCAAGGCACGTATCTGGCTGGCGTGCGTCGCCGGCTTCGTCGCCTGGCTCGTCACGGCGCTCTACGTGCCGGGCTGGATCGGCCTGTCCGCGGCCGGCCCGAGCTGGCTGCTCCGCGGCCTGCTGGCGGTGATCGGGCTGGTGGGCTGCGTGCTCATCGCCACGACCCTGACGCGCCGGCAGCCGCCCCCTTCGGCGCCGCGCGATCCGCTCGGCGTCGAGATGGAGGCGGCGCTGGCGCAGGCCGAACAGCGACTGGTGGCGGCGCGTGTGGCGCGTGGACGCGTGCTGCACCGCCTGCCGGCGGTCTTCGTCATGGGGCCGCGCCAGAACCACAAGACTTCGAGCGTCATCCGGTCGGGCGTGGAGGCCGAGCTGCTGTCCGGGGACGTGCTGCGCGGGGCGCAGGTCGTGCCGACGCAGACAATCAACACGTGGTACGCCGGCGGCGCGCTGCTGGTGGAGGTCGGCACCGACGTCGTGGAAGACGCCGGCCGCTTCGGCCACCTGCTGCACCGGCTGCAGCCGGCACGTTTTGCAAGCGCCGTGACCCGGGGCGAGCAGGCGCCGCGTGCCGTCCTGCTGGCCTTCAGCTGCGACAACCTCCGCCAGCCGAACGCGCGCGACGTCGTGATGGCGGCGGCGCGGGAGCTGCGCGCGCCGCTCGCCGCGATCGCCAGGACGTACGGCATCCGGCTGCCGGTCTACGTCCTGTTCACCAAGGCCGACGCAATCCCTGGATTCAACGCATTTGCCCGCCGGCTCAGCAGCGAGGAAGTGCGCGACGTCCTGGGCGCCACGCTCCCGATCGCACCGGACCTCCCCGCCGCGGCGTACGCCGACCGCGCGAGCGCGCTGGTGCGGGGGGAGGTACAGGCACTCTTCGAGAGCCTCGCGTCCCGGCGTGTGGACCTGCTGCTACGGGAGGACATCGCCGCCGACCGCGCGCTCGCGTACCAGTTTCCCCGTGAGCTGCGGAAGCTCGAACCGCTCATCGCCGACTTCCTCGTGGAGCTCGGGCGCCCGAGCGAGCTCTCGACCAGCCCGTTCGTGCGCGGCTTCTACATGTCCGGTGTGCGCGAGGTCTTCGTCGGCGACGGTGCGGCCGAGCAGACGGCCGCGGGCACGGCGGTCGCGGCCGAGGGCGAGAATGCCACGATGCTGCTCGGTGCGGCCGCCCGCACGCCGACGCCACGTCCCTTCCCGCGAGGCGGCGCCGGCCCCCGGCGCGAGGCGCAATGGGTGTTCCTCGACAGGCTGATCTCGCAGGTCCTGCTCAACGACGCGGCGGCGCTGGGACTCACGCGCGGCGGCACGCGCATCTCCCTTTTCCGCCGCATCGCGCTGGCGACGGCCACGGGGGTGGTGGCCGCGCTCATCGTCGCGCTGGTGGGGTCCTTCCTCGGCAACCGTCGTCTCCAGTCCTCCGCGCGGCAGCACCTGGCCGCTCTGGCGGCGGTCCCCGCGGACAGCAGCGCCGGCACCGTCGTGGCACGCCTGCCCGCGCTCGATGCGCTGGGTGGGCTGCTCGACACGCTCAGCGACCGCGAGTACGCCATCACTGGCGCCCCCATCTGGCTCCGCTTCGGGCTGTACCAGGGCGACGCGCTGTACGGGGTTGTCAGCCGGGCGTATTTCCGCGGCTTCGCACCGATGCTCGACAGCGTCCAGCGCAGCCTCGTCGCAGGCTTCCTGGCGCTCCCTCCGGGTTCGCTGCCGCCGGCCGCGTTCGAGACGGTGCGGGCGCAGCTTCGCGCCTATCTCGTCACCACCGACAGCGCCCGTCAGAGCAACGGGGACTCGCTCGCCTCGGTGCTCCTGGCGCAATGGTCACCGGACCCTGCAGCCGATTCAGCGTCGCGTGACGTGGCCCGACGACAGTTCATGCGCTACGCCCGCGAGCTGAAGCGGCGGCCCCCGTACCAGCGCGCGCCCGACGCGCCGGCAGTGGCCGCGGCGCGCGGCGCCCTGCGCAATTCCGAGGGGGCGCAGGTCATCTACGGGGGGATCATCCAGGACGTGTCGAGCAAGCTGCCCGAGATGCGCTTCACCGGCGGCGGCGGGGCGCTCACGGTCTCCGGCGTCGTCCGGGGCGCCTTCACCCGCGCCGGACGCGACTCGATCGCGATGGCCGACGTCAACAGCTACCGTGACGTCGAGCCGTGGGTGCTCGGCCCGCGCCCCGCGGACACGCCGCCGCCCGACACGCAGCAGGTGCGCGTCGCAATGAGGACCTGGTACGAGCGCGACTATCGCGACGAGTGGCGGCGCTTCATCCGCACCGCGCGGGTGGTGGGGTTCCAGTCGCCGGCCGATGCGGCCCGCAAGCTCTCGGACCTCGCCTCCGCCACCGGCCCGCTGCAGACGTTCTTCCGCGAGGTGAACGACAGCCTGGTGCCTGATACCACAGGCATAGGCCTCCCCTTCGCGCCGGTCCGGCGGATCGCAGCGCAGGTCACCCAGTGGGGTCCCTACCTCGACGAGCTGCGCTCGCTGGGAGAAGGATTCCGGGGGGCGGCCGCGGCCGAGAACGGGGCACAGGCATCGTCGCAGCTCGACGGTATCGAGGAGGGGATGCAGTCCGCGACGCGCGCGCTCAACGCGCTCCAGCGTGCCCTCGCCTCCGGGGCGAACGGACCGACGTACCTGGGCGAGCTCGATCTGCAGGCCCTGCTCAACCAGCCGCTCGAGTACGCGCGCCGCGTGGTGAACGACCAGAAGCAGCTCCTGGCGCAGTCCCGGGCCGGACCGACCGCGGGGACCTCGCTGGCGTCCGCCGTCAAGCAGTTCTGCGACGAGTACCGTGCGATCGCCGGGAAGGCACCGTTCAACCCGTCCATCCCGCTGCGGGCGGACGCGACGTTTGCCACGCCGGCCGAGGTAACCGGCTTCTTCGGCCCGAACGGCGGCACGCTCTGGACCCTGCCCCAGTCGCTGCAGCGCTCCATCGCCGTGCGCGTGGACTCCTTCGTCCCTGGCGACAACACGAAGCTGCAGCCGACGGACTCCGCGCTGGCCTTCGCCAACGCCCTGAGTCGCATCAAGCGTGCGCTGTTCCCGGCGGGCGCCGCCAAGCCGTACCTGGAATGGAGGGTCGCCCCGGTGATCGGGCGCAGGGAACCGCGCGTCCAGGTCGCCATCGGTGACTCCACGATCACATGGGAGGAGGGCAACAGCGGGTCGACACGCCCCTTCTCCTGGCGGTTCGAGGAAGGAAAGGACATCACCATCCAGCGCGAGACCGGCAGGAACCGGTGGCAGGTGGTGGCGACCTGGTCGGGGCCGTGGGCGCCATTCCTTTTCTTCGATGGCGCGCGGCGCGGCGCCGGGGCGCCGGGCAACGAGTTCCAGTTCACCGTCCGCCTGAACGACGGCTCATCCATGGAGTTCCGGGCGTCGATTCCGGCCGCGAGCCGCGCGGTCCTGCTCGGCGGCATTCTCCAGGGCGTTCCGGCCTGTCCCACGCACTGGACCCGGTAGCGCTCCCGCGGGAGACATCACCCGGGATCGCCAGCCTCGCGAAGCCACTGGCCGCGACCTTGCAGGGGAGATTGGCCTCGGCATATTCGTGAGATGCCCCGGGGTGTGGGGGAGATCCTCCGCAGGCGACCGGCGGCGTCGAGGAATCGTCGTCCCGTCCGCTGGTTGGCGCCGTTCCAGGACGACGCCACCTCCCCGTCCACCAATGGTCGCCAACCAGGCGACTACGCCATTCCCTGATGCCAGCCGGAACGTCGCTCGTCTGCTCCAGCTGTCGCGCCCCGCTTCGGCCGGGCGACGTCACCTGCGCCAATTGCGGCGCCCCGGTGACGGGCGTCGGCACGCCCGCCCCGGGCGAGCCGCCGGTATCGTACCCCGAGGGCTTCGCGTTCTCGTGGGAAGCCGTCGAAGAGCGGCTGGCCGAAATCACCATCGGGGAGTACCGCATCCTGACCGAGCTGGGGCGCGGGGGCATGGCCGCCGTCTTCCTGGCGCACGAATACGCGCTGAACCGCAAGGTCGCGCTCAAGGTGATGTCCCCCGCCATCATGCTGACGGAGGGCATGGTTGAGCGCTTCCGCGCCGAAGCGGTGATGCAGGCCAACCTGACGCACCCGAACATCGTCGGCGTGCACGCCGTGCGGCAGGACGAGGAGCTGCAGTACTTCGTCATGCAGTACGTGCCGGGACGCTCCCTGCAGCAGGTACTGCGCGGGGAGCTCGCCGCCGGACGGATGCTGTCGCTTGGCGTGATCCGGTCGCTGGTCCAGCAGATCGGCTCCGCCCTCGCCTACGCGCACCGGCGCGGCGTCATCCACAGGGACATCAAGCCGGGCAACGTCCTGCTCAACGCCGACGGCGACGCCGTCGTGACCGACTTCGGCATCGCCAAGGTGACGTCGTCGCCGACGCAGACCCTGACCGGGATGGTCGTGGGCACGGTGCCCTACATGAGTCCCGAGCAGTGCTACGGCGCGGAATTGACGGGGGCATCGGACCAGTACTCGCTCGGCATCCTCACGTACGAACTGCTCACCGGGGCGACGCCATTCTCGGGGAACAGCTTCATGGTGATGCAGGCGCACACCCTGGAGCCGCCGCCGCCAATCATCCCGCGCCGACCCGACTGTCCGCCGGAATTCGAGGCCGCCGTCATGAAGATGCTGGCGAAGCGGCACGAGGACCGGTTCCCGGACATCAACGCCGCACTCGTGGCGCTCGAGGCCCGTCCTGCACCGTCGAGTATCTCTGACCCGCTGCGCACGGAGCTCATCACGCTCGCCGACGTGGCGAGCGTCGAGGCGACATTCTCCGGCGTGCTGCAGGTTCCGTTCAGTCCGGCCCCGCCGTCGCGTGCCGTCCGGCGCCCCTCCATGCGAGGGCCGCGCGTGGCCGACGACGTCGCAGCCGGCGGAGGCGCACCGGAGCAACAGGGTGACGGCTCCCCGGTCATGGCGCTGCGGCTGCAGGATCCACCGTCGCGCATCGAGGCCGGCCAGCGCATCCGGCTGGGCGTCGCCGCGTTCGACGCGAACGGCACCTCGCTGCCGGACGTGACCATGCGGTGGTCCTCCAGCAATCCAGGGATCGCCCGCGTCGCCGCCGACACGGGCGAGATCGAGGCGCTCCATCCCGGCAGCGCTGACATCGTGGTTTCCGCCGGACACGCGGTGGCCACGGCCCGCCTGGTGGTCGCCGAGGCGGCGATCGCCAACATCATGGGCACCAACGTGCCTGTCGCCATCGAGATGGGCGACGCGGTGACGCTCGCCGCCGAGGCACTCGACGCGCGCGGCACTCCGCTTGCTCGCGCGGTGACCTGGTCGCTCAGGAAGGGATCGCCCGCGGAGATCTCGGCCGACGGTCGCCTGACGGCGCTCGACGAGGGGATCGCCACGCTGGTGGCCACGGCGGGCAGCGTGAGCGCCGAGTTCCAGGTCACCATTCGCCCTCCCGCAGCGGCGGGGATCGAGGTGTCGGATCTGCCGGGCGTGATCGCTCCCGGCGAACACCTCCGTGCGTCAGTGACGCTCCTCGACAGGCGCGGGCGAATCCTGCGGGGGCGCACGGTAAGCTGGCACAGCAGCGCCGCGAACGTCCTGGCGGTGTCCGTGGACGGGGAGGTGACCGGCGTCGCCCCGGGTGAAGCCGACATCGAGGTGCGCTGCGACGACGCGTCGCATTCGGCACACGTCGCCGTGGGACTTGTAACGATCGCCAGCATCGACGTCGGCTCGCTGCCTTCGCACCTGCGCGCGGGAAGTCGGCGCCGGTTGAGTGCGGTCGCGACCGACTCCAGCGGGCGAGAGCGCAGCACCATCCCGGCACAGTGGTCGTCGTCGAATCCCGAAGTCCTCGCGGTGGACGAGACGGGCACGGCGGTGGCGATGGCGCCGGGCACGGCGTCGCTGAGCGTACGCTGCGGCTCGTTGGAGCGTGCCTTCCCGGTGCACGTGGCGCCGCCGGTCTCGCTCCCGGCCCTGCTCAAACGCGCGTGGAGCGTGGTGCCGACGCGCGCGGCGCTTGGCATCATCGGCGCGCTGGCGGTTGTGGCAGTGGCGGTTCGTTTCGTTCCCGGCTGGCTGCACTCCCGTCCGGCCGGCGCCGTCACGACCGCCGGGACGCCGGTTCCGCCGGAGACCACCGGGCAGCCCATCCCCGCGTCGCCGGCGACCGGCGACGCCTCACTGCGCTTCCCCTCCACGCTCCCTCGCG
Organism: uncultured Gemmatimonadaceae bacterium; assembly: GCA_963761075.1. GTDB lineage: Bacteria > Gemmatimonadota > Gemmatimonadetes > Gemmatimonadales > Gemmatimonadaceae > CAVXFN01. Next base: position 857,873 of record CAVXFN010000004.1, on the reverse strand, counting down.
ACGCGATCGTGCTCGTGAACGGCGCCAGGGTGGCTGACGCGGGACAGCCCGTATCGCTGCCACCCGGACGCGCGACTATCGACATCACGGCCGCGGGCTTCCAGCCGTATCACGGCGAGGTTACGCTCGAGGCGGGAGCAGAACTGCGGTGGCCCGGCGCACTCGTGCGGGCGGCTGCGGACGTGCGCCCGGGTCGTGTCCGGTTCACGGCGTTGCCCGCGAAGGCGGCGGTGACAGTGAACGACAGCCTGGTGGACGTGGTCGACAACGCCGTCGCGCTTCGGCCCGGACCCGCCAGGGTCGTGGTCTCAGCGCCGGGCTTCGAGCCGTACGAGCGGGACATCGTGGTGCCGAGCGGCGGGGAGGTTTCGGTGGCCGTCCGGCTCGTCGCTGCGCCGGCGCCCGCAGCAACGGCTGCGCCGGGCATGGCACCGGCGGCTCCACCCAGTGCCGCACCGGCCGGGGGACGCATCGTCCTGCGTGGATCGCCGCCGCCGGGAGCGACGATGCACGTGAACGGCTCGAACGTCGCCGTCACGGACAGCCTGTCGCTCCCGCCGGGCACATATCGCATCCAGGTGAGCGCCTGGGGCTATGCGGAGCTCGACAGCATCGTGAGGATCCGGAGCGGCGAAGCGGTCGCGCTGGACGGCGCGCTTCATCCGCTCGACCTCGCGCGGTTTGCCCGCCGCGACATCGAGCGGCTCAGGCAGGCGGTGGAGCAACACGACCTGGGTGAGTATCGCATGGTGCTGGACCCGGGACTGCTGGCGCGGCTCGACAGCGTGGCGAAGGCGCCGGGCGCGCTCCGGGTCATCGCGGACTCGACGGACATTCGCGTGGATGCCGCGGGCCGGACCGCCAGCTTCGTCCTGCTCGCCACGCTCGACGGGAAGCCGATCCTGCCTCCCCGCAACTACGTTGCAAGCTTCCGGCAGCTCAACTCGATCTGGTTCATGACCGCGCTTCGCAACAAATAGCCCCCCGCCCGATGCGTCATCGTCCCCGAGCCACCGTGAACGTCGCCCGCCGCGGGCCGATCGCCCGCGTGGAGGAGGCATGAGGACGGCCCAGACTCTGCACGCCCACGCCCGCGTGCTCGCAACGCTCCTGCTCGTGCTCGTCGCACCGCAGGTGGGCGCACAGTCGATCACGATCACCGATCCGGCCGAGTGGGCCGACTCGATCCCGAAGCCGCTGGTGGTCCGGCCGGGCGAGTCCATCCTGGTCCGCGGACTCGTGTACCATCCGGCCGGGATCCAGGGCGTCCTCGTCAACGGCGTGGAGGCCGACACGACCTCCACGGGCCTCCCGACGACGTATCGCTTCCAGATCATCCTGAAGGCCGAGCAGCTCCGGGGTGGCGTCACCATCTCGATCATCCCGAAGGACGCCCAGCGCTTCGACAAGCGATACGCCGTGCAGACGGCTGCGCCGGCGAACCCGCCGGCGCGCGCCAACCCGGACACGACCGGTGCCGCCCCTCCGTCCACGACGCGCTTTCCAGTCAATTCCACGGAGCGCGGGTCATCGGGCGGCCGCCGGATCGCTTTCGCGGCGCTTGCCCTGGCCGGCGTCGGTGTCGCGCAGTTGAGCACGTCGTCCAGCTCCGAGGTCTGCCGGGCGTTCCCCGGTGGCGGAACGGACTGTTTCGATCGCACCACGAAGAAGAAGAGCTATCAGGCGGTCGGCTACGGCCTGGCCGGCGTGGCCGGGGGGCTCCTGCTGCTCGATGTCCTGCGTGGCTCCCACGGTGCGTCGGCCTTGGACGGGCTGCCGGGGCCCGTCCGGTGGAGCGCACGGCTCCTTTTGGGCGCGGGCACTCCGCGGCTCTCCGCCGGCGCAAACCACGTGAGCATCAGCGTCATGGGCCTGCGATTCCGATGACCGGCCCCGGCGCTGGTCCCGACGCGCGGTCACGGACGTCCCGGAGCGGGACGCCCGCCGCGAGAGACATCGCCGACCGAACCCCAGCGAACAGACCCGTCCCGTGATCCGACGTTCGCCCTCCCCGGAGGAACCGCAGATGCCTAACGTCACCGGCCACGATCGTGGACTGCGGCATCTGCGCCCGCTGGCGGTGCTCGGCCTGGCCCTCGCCTTCGCATGCTCGCCGGAGCAGATCTCGGAGGTCCCGGTCGCGGTACAGAGCATCCACGTGAGCGAGACCTCGCTGAGCCTCGTCGACGGCGAGACGCACCAGCTCTCCGCGATCCCGATGAGCGCCAGCGGAAACCAGCTCACCGCGCGTGCGGTCCAGTGGTCGTCCAGCAACGTGGCGGTGGTGTCGGTGACGGGATCGGGTCAGGCCACGGGCGTCGGCGCCGGGAGCGCCACGGTGACTGCGCGCGCGGGTGATGCGCAGGCCCAGGTGACGATCACCGTGCAGTCACACCTCACCGTCACCGGAAGCGGGGCCGGCAGCGGAACCGTGACCGGCGGTGGCATCAGCTGCGCCATCAATTCCGGGAACGCCGGCGGCACCTGCAGCCAGACCTTCCAGGATGCGTCCTCGATCGTGCTCACGGCAACGCCCGCGGGCAACTCGAGCTTTGGCGGCTGGAGCGGCGGCTGCACCGGCAGCGGGACATGCTCGCTGACGATGGCGCAGAGCAAGCAGGTCGCCGCCCGGTTCGACATCGCGCCGGTCATCGCGCTCTCGTCGACGGTGGTGCAGTTCAGTGCCACACAGGGCGGGGCGAATCCCGCGCCGCAGACGGTCAACGTGACGAACAGCGGCGGCGGCACGCTGGGCGGGCTGGCCCTGGGAACCGTGCAGTACTCCGCCGGGCAGCCCACCGGCTGGCTGAGTGCGTCGGTCAACCCGACGACCGCCCCCGCTGTGTTGACGCTCACCGCCAGCCCGGGCACGCTCCTTCCGGGGACGTACTCGGCGACCGTGCCGGTGACGTCGGCGGTGGCGAGCAACAGTCCGCAGACGGTAGCGGTGACGCTGCACGTCGTCACCGTCCACACGCTGACCGTGGACGGCGCCGGCGCGGGAACCGGCACGGTGTCCGGCGGCGGGATCGCGTGCACCATCACGTCCGGCGTGGCGGCGGGAACCTGCTCGAAGAACTTCGCCGACGGCACCCTCGTCACGCTCACCGCCACGCCCACCGGCAACTCGACCTTCGCCGGCTGGACCCGCGACTGCGGCGGGCTGACGACGACGTGCAACCTGACGATTACCGCGGACCGGAACGCGACGGCAAAGTTCAACGCCCTGGCACCGGCCGTGACCACGACGCCGGCCACCAACATCACGGGGAGCGCGGCCCGCCTCAACGGTTCGGTGACCCAGAACGAGTTCCCGTACCTGGTCTGGTTCGAGTGGGACACCGACCCGACGCTGGGTAGCGCGTCGTCCTCGGCGCCCGCGCTGGGGCCGGGGGCCCCCTGCGCCGGTGCGCCCCAGTGCAGCTGGTTCCTCGACCTCTCCGGCCTGCCCAGCGGGACGACGTTCTACTACCGCATCGTGTCATCGGATACCGCCCAGACCGGGACGGCGAAGGGCGCGATCGTCAGCTTCACCACGGCCGCCCACACCCTGACGGTCTCCCGGGGGGACCGGGGCCGGCACCGTGACCGGCAACGGCATGAACTGCGTGCTCACGGTCGGAAATGCGTTAGGTACCTGTTCCCTGTCCTCCGCCGTTGCCGGCACCGACATCACGCTCACCGCAACGCCGCTGGGCAACTCCACGTTCGCGGGCTGGAGCGGCGACTGCACCGGCATCGCGACGACCTGCCACCTGACGCTGTCGGCGGATCGCGCGGTCACGGCGAGCTTCAACCAGGGCGCCCCCCTGGTGACGACGGACTCGATCAATGCTCTCACGGCGACGACAGTGACGCTGTGGGGTTCGATCACCGAGGACGGCAATGCCTATCAGATATGGAGCGACATCGGCACCGACCCGGGGTTGGCGGGAGCGCAGAGCTTCCAGATAGGGAATGGGCCCGTCGGACCGGCCGCGTGTTCGCAGTATCCTGTCTGTCGGTGGCAGATACCGCTCGTCGGGGCCACCACCCACACGACGTACTACTATCGCATCTGGGCGTCGAACGGCATCGGAACCACCTATGGCGTCATCAAGAGCTTCACGACGCCCTGAGATGGATGGGCGGTGACGTGATGCGTGCGTGAGGCCGGGCACCGGCGCCCGGCCTCCGCTCAGCGCGACATCGTGATGCCCGCGCTCAGCCCCCGCATCGTGCTGCTGCCAAGCCCCGTGTCGATGTTGCCGGTCTGGACGCGGGCGAACGGCTGCAGCGTGTACCCTCCCGCCGGGAGCGCCAGGCCGAGCGTGAAGCCGGCGGTCGACATCGACGCCGTGGCAAAGGTGTTGTCCACCGCGAGGCCGCTGTCGTGGTGCGCATCGACGCCGAGGATGAGGCCGACCCGGCCCGGGCGGCCCAGGACGCCCCGGGCGCTCAGGTCGAGGTAGCTCCCGCTCGATCCCGGCGCGGTGAGCCCGTCCAGGCCCTTGAACGCGGTGCGGAAGCGATCGGACACGGTGATGCGCAGCTCGCGAAAGGCCGCGGCACCGATGTCCAGCGCAGCCAGCACCGTGTAGCTCGGACCGAGCTGATACGTCCCGCTCGCCGCCGAGCCGTTCCCGCTGGCGCTCACTTCGTCGGCGGCGTACATGTCGGCAGCCGCGAGCAGCGAGAGCCGGTTTTCACCCAGCAGCCGGTCGGCGCCCAGCGTGAAGTGCATCATCGCGCCCGGCCGGAGGTCTGTCGAAGTCGTGACGCCCGCGATGGAGGCCTCGATGGGCGTGTATGAGCCGCGCTTCTCGTACGCTCCGCCGGCCGCCAGCGCCCATGCCCCTGCCTGTGTCGCGAGCACGATCCCGGCGCTCACGCCGGCACCGGTACCGAGCAGCGGGGCCGGCATGCGCAGGGCCGGCGCGCCGATGACGCGCGCGGCGTCCAGTGCGTCGCCCGCCAGCCGCGTCTTTCCCGATGGGGCGGTGGCGCCCAGCGTGAACAGCACGCGGTCCCCGACGAGGCGTCCCAACAGCCGCATGCGCACGTCGGTGAGTCCGTTCAGCGACAGCGACGCGCTCCCGCCCGGGCGATCGACTTCCACCGTGCCCTGCACCATCGCGCCCGAGGCGTCGAAGGTCCACCGGTCGCCGAGCGGCACGATGACCGAGACCGGGAGCACGAGTTGGCTTGCCCGGCGCACCTGGTTCGAGTCCTGTTGCAGCGGCGTGGCGAAGGACCAGTTCTGCATCGCCGGCGCGATGGTCACGCTCGCCGGGACCTGCTGGGCGTGCAGCACGTGCGCCGCACAAACCAGCGCACCTGACGCACGGAGCAGCGCACCTGACGCACGGAGCAGCGCACCGGTCGCACGGAGCAGCGCACCGGCCGCACCGAGCGGCGCGCAGGCCGCGCCGACTCGCCTCGCGCGCGTCATGGGATGTCCACCGTGATGATGATCGTGACGATTCGCGACGTGGCGGTGAAGGCAGGGTCGGCTGCCGGCGTCACGATGAGCGGGCGGTTCAGGGCGTCCGCGGCAAGCGCGGTGACGCGCGCGAGGGGCGACAGGGCGGCGATCGCCGGGGCAGCAAGCCGGGACGAGACATCGTTCAAGCGTGCGCCAGCCTGCCGGAATGCCGGATCGCGCCGGACCGCATCCTGGTATTCACGCATGGCAGCCGGGAAATCGCCGCCGATCTCGTCGCGCACACCGCGGCTGTAGGCGAGCAGCGCGGCGATGCTGCGCGTCGCGCGGCGGTCCACGCGGGCGCGTTCGGCGGGCGTGAGCGAGACCTGCAGCCGATCGAAGAGGGCAAAGGCGAGTTGCTTTTCGGCGTCGAGGACGTTGTTCAGCGTCGAGGCGTTGGACACTGCCGGGTTGATCGAGCCGGTGATCGTGTTCGCCACGCGCCCGTCGAGGCGCAGCCGGTCATCGGGCTGAATGGCGATCTGCCCGGCGACGATCTGGCGCGCGCCCAGCAGGCGGCCGAGGCGCGGAGCGGACGTCGTGTCGACGCGCCCGCTCGCCCGGCGATTCAGCTCGCGCAGGATTGCGTCCACCTGCAGGCGCTCGACAACCACGAGCTGCGAGCTGACGGCCAGGTCGGAGAGCAGCAGGTCGGCGATTCCGTAGCCCAGGACGTCGAGCGAGGTATCGCGGGCGGACACGCGGAAGGGCGCGACGCCGACGGAGCGCGGTGGAAAGCTCCGCGGGTCGAGCGCGCGCTCGTTGGCGATGGCGGCACGGGCCGCGGAGTCGGCGGCCGTCATCCGGGCCGGCGACGGCGCACCGCCCGGCGGCGCCGTGCATGCCAACGCTGCAATGGCGGCCACGACGAGCGCGGAACGGATGGAGGGTCGTGTCATCGAACCTGCACCGGAAAGAGGGAGAGGCCGCCCGCGGTCCGGGAGCCGGGCTCGACCGGGGATTTGTCGTCGCGGCGGGACATCTGCACCGAGAATGCTCCTTCTGCCTCCAAGCCGCATGGATGCGACCAGTCCTTCAGCCACGTGCGGGGATCGCAGCGATATCGTAACGGCTCCGGCAACGCCTGTCCATTACGCTCAAAGGAAGTGGGGTGCACGCGGCAACCTCAAGACACGCGCGTTCGACCACGTCATTGCGACCACGAGAGTGCCGAGCTGATGACCGGCATGCCATTCATGTGTCCGCCCGTCTGACCGTCTTGCACGGCCGGCCTCCGCTCACATCCCCTGGCGTGACACAGGTCACGGTCACGCCTTCGAGCGGGATGTGTGGTTCAACACGCGTCGCCTGTCTGAGCCAATCAGGTGCGCCGCTCAGGCGGAGCAAGCGGAGCACACTCAGCGCACGCGGACACCTCGCGCCGCAGCCACCACGGAGGGCGGCTTCGGGCCTCCGCGTGTTCCGCCACACCGAGTTGCTCCCCTGGGTCGGCGGGCCGATCGCTGGCGCGGCGATGGCAGTGACGCTCACGTGACACCGGCACGCAATCGTGTCTCCCCATGTCCACTGCCCGTCCGTACATTCGAGGCATGTCGCCGGAAGTTCTCGTCACCGCCGACGAGTTGCTCAAGCTCGACACCCCGGGCAAGCGGGCGGAGCTCGTGCGTGGGCAGCTCGTCGTGAGCGAACCGACGGGATCGCGACACGGCGCTGTCGCTCTCGAGCTGGCGTTCCTGGTCGCGCGACATGTCAAGGCGCACGCGCGCGGGCAAGTGTTCGCGGCGGAAACTGGCTTCAAGCTCGCCAGTGCGCCCGACACCGTGCGGGCCGCGGATGTCGCCTTCGTCTCGGACGACCGCCTCCCCACCCCGCTTCCCCTGGGCTACGCCGAATTGGCTCCCGACCTGGTCGTCGAGGTTCTTTCCCTCGGTGATCGTCCGGCCGCAGTGCTGGCCAAGGTCGCCGACTGGCTCGACGGGGGCAGCCGACTGGTCTGGGTCGTCGATCCGCAACGCCGTCAGGCACGAGTGTATCGCGCCGACGGGAGCGAGTCGCTGCTCGGCGACACCGAGGCGCTCGACGGCGAGGATGTGCTGCCGGGGTTCAGCCTGCCGGCTGGCAGAGATCGTGTGAATGGGGGGGCATCCGGCACTGATACCGGCCGAATGCCACGCCCCACATTCCAGGTGATCCGTCGCTGCAGTCCTCCTGATCGACGGACCTGAACGGCTTACTTCCCGTTCTCGGTATACGAGACGCAATCCCCCTGGTTCGTGAAGCCTGAGCCATCGAGCCGCACGAGACCTTGCCATCCACCCTTCTTGCACTGGTCCTTGTCGATCGCCACGCTCGCGGGTTCAAAGACCCAAGTCGTCGTCCCCGCAGCGGTGCCGAAGGTGAAGGCGTCGACGTTCTCGGTGTAGCCGCTCGCGTAGGGTTCGCCCACGCGCAATGCGACGTGCGCATCGGTCACGCGAATGCGGATGCCCGGGTAATCGGAAAGGATCTGGCTCCACGTCTTCGTGGTGGCTCCGGGTTCACCGGTGACCGGCCAGGTGGATCCCGAGTAGCGCCAGTTCGCGTTCCCGCCCTCCAGCGCATCCCATTCCTGCCAGGTGTCCTGCATGACGGTGCCGTTGTCGACGGGGAGGAAGATGAGGCGACTTTGCCAGGTATCGCTGCCGTCGAAGTCGACATTGAAGTTGAGGTACGCCGAACGCATCGAGCCGCCGCCATTGCCGGCGGACGGATTGTAGGTGGTGAACTTGAGCGCCGTGATGTCGGCGAGCGGTGTGCCTGCGAAGGCATACGTGGCCAGATTCCGCCGCTGGGTGCCCGAGACGCTGACCTGGGCGCTGCCGACGCCGTGTGGCGGTGAACCCGGGCCTGACACGAACGACCCGAGCGTGGGATCGCCGGCGTCAGTTTCGTCGTTGTAGAACAGCCATCCCGTGGGATAGGCAACGTCGCAGGCGATCGGCACGGCGATCGTCTGACATGCGCCGTTCATCGTTGCGGGCGTGACGATTACGACCGAGTTCGAGGACTTCGCAGCCTTCGCGTTGAGGCCTGCTGGCGCGAGTGGCGCTCGAGGCGCTGTGGAGTCCGCCTAACACGCGGCCGCGAAGACGGAAGCGGCGACGAGGGCGACAGCGGCTGGTCGTGTCATGGCGTTTCTCCGGTGGAGACTGGTGATCAAAGAACTGGCCTTCTTGTCCCGGAATGCGACTCGGCACCGCCTCGCGGTTGTCACGACGGCGCCCGACCCACCGATGGTTCGGGTGGCCGGCGCGCGACGTGGATCCGACCGGGGTGACCGTGCATCAGCGCGCCGAACAGGTCGTGTCGCCTGGTTCAATCATTGGAGATGGAATGTCGCCGTCGGTGGGTGCGATCATTGAATCGTAGGCATGCAGACGTTTATGCGCGTGGCCCGGTAGAACGAGTCCGTGCGTATGAGCTCGCGTCCGCGCCTTCGGGACCAACGCTTCGCCACATCGTTCTTCGGCGCGACCGTGCCGACGCGGATCTTCTTGACGCCGCCGACGGCGGACACGAGCCGTCGCCGTGGATACGCGTGCTCCCCTACGGAGGAAGCGCCCCTGGGGCGATGCTGAAGGGTCGCGGCGTGGGATCGGGATCCGGGCCGGGCCACCCGCGCTGTCCGCCGTCGTTCCCTCCCCAGCAGTAGGCGACGCCGTCGACACCGATGCCGCAGAAGTTCCCGACGCTACCGCTAATCGTCGCCATCCCGGACACACCTGGAACCGGGATCGTGCACCCATAGATCGCTCCGTTGTAGCACGTCGGCAGGCCACTCACTCCGAAGAGATACTCGAAGTCGCTCCCCCAGCAGAAGGTCGTGTGCGCGGCAGTGAGCCCGCAGGTCGCGAACTGCGACGTCGACAGGTCCACGAAGATCTCGCTGGTCTGGACCGGAAGCGGGGTGCCACTGCACGGATGCCCTCCGTAGCACACATCGTTCGACTCGTTGCCGATCTCGTAGACGCTGTTGCTGCCCCAACAGTAGGCGTGGCCGTCGGTTGTCAGGCCGCACGATCGGGGACCCTTCGTCGCGATCTTCTGGAAGAGCTCGGCCGACGCGACCTTTGTGGGTTCGGCCTTGTAGTCGTCACTGGCGCCGAAGTTTCCGGCGTTTCCCACGGCGCCGAGACTGTTGCGTCCCCAGCAGTATCCCTCGCCCTGCAGCGTGATGGCGCAAGTTATGCCCCACCCCGCTTCGATCTGTCGGAACTTGAGACCGCCCACCACGGCGGTCGGCATGGCGCGGTCCAGCGTGTCACCCACACCGAGGTCGCCGAGGTTGTCGAAGTTCACGCCCGTGTTCGCCTCAAAGTTGTTGGCGCCCCAACAATACGCGTCTCCGTCCGGCGTGAGCGCGCATGTGTGATACCGTCCAACCGATACCTGGGCGAACTGGAGATTTCCGGCGACCGGAGTTGGCTGGCTGCGATCACCGTGATTGCCGATGCCGAGTTGGCCGAAGAAATTCGCGCCCCAGCAGTAGGCCGTCCCGTCCAGTGCGATCCCGCACGCCTGCCAGGTTCCTCCGGCGGGTTCGCCATCGGATTCGAGCGACAGGAATCGCACGTTTCCGGGAACACGGTTCGCCAGAGGGCCGAAGGTCGTGCCGGCGCAGTACGCCTCTCCCGCGGGCGTCAGGGCGCATGTGACCTGTGGTCCCGGCTTGATGGAGGCCAGCGAGATGACGGTCACGTCGCTCGTGGCCGAGACCCCGTCGATGGAAGCTGTGACGACGGCGGCTCCGGCAGCCACCGCGGCCAGAGTGCCGGTGCCATCCGTGCGGACGACCGAGGGATCGCTGGAGACCCACGACACTCCGGGGCGGACGATGCCTGTACCGGTCGAATCGCGCAGCGTCGGCTGCAGCGTCAGCGCCTGTCCGAGCGCCAGAGTTGCCGAGGGGAAGTCGAGGATTTTGGAACGCACCGGAGCGCCGGTCTGCACGATGATCGTTGCCGACGCCGACTGCCCATCCACCGCGGCGATCACGTTGGCCATGCCGCTCCCGACCGCTGTCACCAGCCCGCTCCCGGAGACCGTCGCGACGGATTGCGGAGACGAGGACCAATTGATGGTTCTTCCGGCGACAATCGCGCCGTTGGTGGCCTTTGGTGTGGCCGTCAGGCGCAGCGTGTCTCCAACTGAGATCGTTGCATTGGCCGGACTCACAAGTACGGTCGAGACGCGGTCCGGACTCCTGTTGGTCCCGGAGTCTGGTCACCGCTGCTGCCGCCGCCGCACGCCGCCAGGACGAGCGTCGTGGCAAACACTCTGGAGAGCGGCGCTCGTTCAGCGCAGAGCACGGAAGTGAGGAGTGGCACTTCCGACTGTGCGAACGCGGCCCGCGGCCGTGTCGAATGCACGATTATTGCCCACATGATTCGGTCCCTTCCTGTTTCAATGGAGCTCGCCTCAATTTCGTCCCCGACTCTGGCGAGCAGTGGCTTCCAGGCCGTCACCCGCTGCAGCCTGACGACTTCCACCTCGTCGGCTGCAGGGGCATTGTGGCGACGACGCGCTCTGTTTCAGGCGTGGCCTTTCCAGGTTTTAGGATTAGTGACAGATGACAGGATCCCCCAACGCACAGACACAGTCTTTCCCGCCGGTGGCCTGTAGGGCTCCCCACCCCAGGCAAATCCCGACTCCGCCGTCACGGTCACGTCCACCTGGATATGGTACGTCTGGCCGTTCGTCGTTGCAGAACGCGCGGTCGTTCGGATACGGCTGCGACACGGCGTGCCAGGTATGGCCGTCGATCCGCGTCACCTGCACCGGATCGCTGTTGGCGTCCTTCCCAAGCTGCAGCCCGTCACACCGCGGCGTATAGTGGATCGCCAGGAACCGCGGGACCGTGGATCCGATCGGGATGGAGTACGTCGTGTTCTCGATCTCGTGCAGGTTGAAGAACGCGGTCGATGTCGAGGTGTAGCCGTCGTCGTACACCAAGGTGCATCATGCGTCCGCACGGGTTCCTGCCCTTCGTGCTGCCGAGTGTCAGGGTGATGTCACCGGAATTCGAGTTCGCCGTGGTGGCGAAGAAATGGCCCGTCGCTCCCGCATACGCCGTCCGCATAGACGGAATACGTCCCATCGCTGTAACCACCGTCGCTCTGCAGACTCAGTCCCGCATCAGCGAGGGGGATCGCCCAGGTGGAGGTTGGGTCGCTTACACCTCCGCCTCCTCCGCCGCCGTGTCCGCCCTTCGCCAAGCTGCCACCTCGGGGGCGAGCGGACGGACGACCGCCTGGTCGCTGCAGGCGGCACAGAGGGTGGCCAGCACCAGAGTGGACAGCACGTGACGATTCATGTTCGGACCCTCCCGGGAAATGGGGACAATGCACCGACCGCCTCGGAGCACGGCTCGATCGGACGGGTCCCGCTTTGGAGGCCGGCGGTTATCGGGGCGTTACTTCCGCGTTATGCCCGGACATCGACACAGTCCACTGGCGGCGGCACATCGATGCAGGCTCCCCTTGCGGGCGGTGCTGGCGGCACGTAGCGTCTCACAGCGGAGCAGCCTGTCGCCCGGCGCCCGCGGTTCTTCGATGCCCCGCCTCGTCACCTTCGGCGGCCTCGCCGTCGTCGACGGCACGCCGATCAACGGCGTCGCGAACCCGCGCAGCCGTCTCGCCATACTCGCTGCTGCTGAGCGGTGGCAGGCGAACGGGGCATCCGCCGTGAGAAGCTCGCGGCGCTCTCTTGGCCCGAGAGCGATGAGGTGAGGGCCCGCAATGCCCTGCGCCAGGCCCTCTTCGTCCTGCGCCGCGACATCGGAGTGGGGGACATCACGTCGGGAGTCGTCGAGGACCTCCGCCTGAACACGGACGTCCTGCCCGCGGACGTGGTCGGAGTTTGAGGCAGCGATGCGTGCCAGTAGGCATTGAGGACGCGGTGGCGCTGTATCGGGGGCCCTTCCTGGACGGCGTGTACGTCCGCGACGCAGCGGAGTTCGAGCGCTGGGTAGACGCGCAGCGGCAGCGATTGGCGGCGGAGTACGGTCGCGCCCTCGAGAAGCTCGCCACGTCGGCAGCGGCGTCGGGCGATGGCTGCGGGTGCTGCGCGCTGGTGGGAACGACGCAGAGCCCGCCCGCCGCTCAGCTTCACGTACACCCAGGAGATACATCGAGGCGCTGGTCGCTGCGGGCGACCCGGGAGGCGGCGATCCGCCACGCCGTGGCGCATGCCGAGTTGATACGTCGCGAGCTGGATGCCGCACGGACCTGGAACTCCTCCAGCTCGCCGAGCAGCTGAGGCGCGCACCTGCGCCGAATGCGGCCCTGGAGCGCGGGGAGGCCTTCACCACGGCCGCGGCGACCGCTACGCCTGACGAGATATTCACCACCCCGGAGAGCGAGCAGGATTCCGGCCCTGCGTCGCCGACTGACCGGGGCGGGGACGAGCCGCATAGCGCAGCCGCGTCTCGTTCCGCGAGCTCTCGGCATCAACTCGGCCGGCGCCGTCGCTCATGGTCGGTCGCTGTGGCGACATTCGCCGCTCTGGCCGGTGGGGCCGTCGTCCTGGTCGCGCATCTCCCTGCAGGTCGCCAGCTCGACCCGAAGCGCGTCGCGCTCGCCGCGTTCGAGAACGAAACCGGCAATACATCGCTTGAACGCGTTGGCGAGATGGCGGCGGACTGGGTCGCCGATAGGACTGGTGCAGACGGGACTCGTCGATGTCGCACCACCATCCGCCGGGCGGTGGCGGGATGTACGCCTTGACCAAAGAGGGGACACGGCATCACGAGCGCGCGGGGTGGCGACGGGCCGCTCGACCGGCGCCGGTCTGGTCCTTACCGGGCGCTACTATCTCGTGCACGACAGCCTCTACGTGCGGGGAGACATCATCGAGACATCGACGGGAACCGTCCTGCGTTCGCTCCCGGTGTGCGTTTCGAGCAGGGGCGATCCGCTTGCGGCGATCGAGGCACTCACGCCGGCGCGCGTGATGGGCGCGATGAGCACGTGGATGGATCCTCGTCTCCGGAACTGGGCAACCGCTGCCAGCCAACCCGCGAGCTTCGAGGCCTACCGCATTTTTTCCGATGGGCTCACGCATGTCAATGCGAATGATTCGCGCGGCGCCATCCCGTTTCTGGAAGAGGCAAGTCGCCTGGACACGACTTACTACATGCCCATCCTCTACCTCGTGTCCGCCTACGCAGACGCTGGACGGCGGCAGGAGGTCGACTCGCTGGTGCAATTCCTCGATGCCAGGCGAGAACGGCTGGCGCCGTGGGATGGTGCCCTTCTCGACTACCACAAGGCGAACCTGCGCGGCAATCCGGCGCAGCAATACGACGCCATCATGCGTGTCGTGCGGCTCTCGCCGAACTCCGACTGGAACCTCGAGGCCGCGAGTGCCGCGTTAGGCATCGACCGACCACGCGAGGCGCTGCAGGCTTTGGATCGGCTCGATCAGACGCAGGAGCGCACAGAAGGACCGGCAGGCGGTGTACGCGTTCCTCTACCATCAGGCCTACCACCGACTCGGACAGTTCGAGCGCGGAGTGGCCGTGATGAGGAAATGCGATGGTCGTAGTGCCGAGCAAGGCACACGTCCTCCAGGGGTGTCCGATCCAGGACCTGGCCGCCCTTGCGCGCATGAACGAGTTGGAGGATCAGTTCGACCACCTGATCATGGGCAAGCAGTTCCTCGGACCTTGGGCGACTGCCGTCCCGGAACTCGTGACGCACGGGCACTCACGGGAGGCGGCAGAGGTACAGCGGCGATTCGATGCCATGGTGGCGCGCATGTCGGACTCGGAACGGACCTCGAGCGTTGTTCGCGCGGTGCAAGCGGAGATGCTCCTTGACCTGGATTGGGTCCGCGACCGGCAGCTGCGGCGATACGGTCGCGAGATCGAATCGCTTCGCCTGATCGCCCTCGCGTCGGCTGTGCTCGGCGATCGCGCGACGGCCGACAGTGCTGCTGCGGCGTTGCTGGCCAGGCAGCCGACAAACGTGATCTACTTGTCTACCGCGGCTCGCGTGGCGGCGATGTTCGGTGATCGGTCGCGGGCGCAGGAGCTGCTCAGAGAGACCCTTCTCAGGGCCAAGGCCTTCGAGCTTCTGCACTACCCGCCGGGGCTCGATTCGCTGAGGACGTATCCGTCCGCGGAGGCGCTGATACGTGGGAGCGGTTGACTCTCTCCGCCCAAGTCGGCTGGCATTTGCCGTCTTGAGTGACGCTATAGTGACGCTGCCGCCCATCCTGTCTCCACATGCCAGCTGCTCGGCGGCACGTTCCCGGAGATGGCATTCGACGTATCGTCACCGCGGGGGATGTGAGGAAGCTCGACACTCCGGGCAGGCGGACGGAGCTGGTTTCCGCGTCCGGTCCTCAGCGAACCTGAAGGATCCCGACCTCATGCGGCTTCGACGGATCTGGCGGAGGGGGGTGTCGTTCGTCCGCGAGCAAGAGGCGCTCGATGGCGAGGATGTGCTGCCCGGGGTTCGCCGCTCCACTGGCGTCGATCCTCTGACCCCACGCACGCGCGCTTCTCACCGGGACGCCCCTTCGCCATCCAGGATCGCTTGGGCGGCCGGCGCTGACGAGTCGCGCCGCTTCCTGAGAGCGCCGCTGCAGGCGCGTCGCCTTTCGCCTCTTGCCCTCTGCAAAGCGCATAGGCTACTTCGGGGATACGCCCGAGCTCCTCACCTCTGATTCCGCCATGTCCAGCGACCAGAACCCCCTCTCCCGCCGCGACCTCCTCAAGTCCGCCGCCCTCGCCGGCGCCGAATCACCCTGCTCACCGGCGCCCACGCTGCCGAGGCCGCCGCACACGGAACCGGCCGCCCTGCGCCATCCGGCCGCCGACCCGGGCGCGCCCTCGGGCGCGGCGACAATGATCGGCGTCCCCTTCGAGCGCCACGACACCGTCCGCATCGCCATCGTCGGCACCGGGCTCCGCGGTCGCAGCATGCTCAACGAATGGGTCGCCGTCCCCAACGTGAAGATCACCGCCCTCTGCGACATCGTCCCCGCGAAGGTCGAGATGGCGGAGGGGCAGATGAAGCGCGCCGGCCACGACTACGAGCCGGCCGCCTTCACCAACGGCGGCGCCCGACTTCGAGACCTTCGTCAAGCGCGATGACATCGACTTCGTCTACACGGCCAGCCCGTGGCAGTGGCACGTCCCTGTCGTCCTCGCCGCCATGAACGCCGGCAAGCACGCGGGCACCGAGGTCCCCGCCGCCTACACCCGTGCCGACGACTGCTGGAGCCTCGTCAACACGTCGGAGAAGACCTTCGGCGCCACTGCCTCATCATGGAGAACTGCTGCTACGACTACAACAAGACGCTGGTGCTCAACATGGTGCGCGCCGGCGTCTTCGGCGACATCATCACCAGCGGCGCCGCCTACAACCACGACCTGCGCGGCATCCTGAACGAGGACAAGGACGAGGGGCTCTGGCGCCGCGTGCCCCCACACCCAGCGCAACGGCAACTTCTACCCCACCCACAGGACTACGGCCCGGTCTCCAACTACATGGACATCAACCGGGGCGATCGCTTCGAGTACATGGTCTCGATGAGCACCAACGAGCTCGGGCTGTCGCAGTGGCGCGAGGAGCACGTCCCCAGGGACTCGCCCAAGTGGAAGGAGAAGTACGTGGAGGGGGACCTCAACCGCTCGCTCATCCGCACGGCGAAGGGGCGCGTCATCCTGCTGGAGCACGACGTGGTGAACGCACGCCCGTACAGCCGCATCAACAGCGTGCAGGGGACGAAGGGGATCTTCGAGGACTACCCGCCCCGCATCTATATAGAAGGCCAGGAAGGGGGCGAGGCCTGGAAGAGCGTCGACGCATGGAAGGCCGAGCACGAGCACAAGCTCTGGCGCGACCTCGGCGCCACGGCGCGCGGCCGCGGCCACGGCGGCATGGACTACCTGGAGGCGTGGCGGCTGGCGCAATGCCTGCGCGAGGGACTCGTCCCCGACATCGACGTCTATGACGCGACGGCGTGGAGCGTGCCGGGGCCTTTGTCGGAGAAGTCCGTGGCCGGCAAGGGACAGCCGCAGGCGTTCCCCGACTTCACGCGCGGCGCGTGGTCGGGAGCGCGAAGAAACCTGGAGTAGCGGAACGGTCGCGGCCCCGTCCTACGGCGCGTGCGGCGACTCCCCCCGCGCAATCATCAGGTGGTGCATCTGGTGGTGACTGCCTGACGCCAGCACGCCGATGAAGCCGAGCCCGCGCAGCCGCACGACCTCGCGCGCGTCGGCCGGATCGGAGGCGGTCACCGTCACCCGTGCCCCCGACGGAATCTCCGCGACCGACATCCGCGGCCCTGTCGCCGCCACCATGGTACGCGCGTGGCTCGTCGTCATGCGCCGAATGGCGTCCATAGTGCGTCCGCTGCCCGTGACATCGGCGCGGAATCCGCCCGGCACCTCGACCTGCATCACGGCGGCGTGCATGGTTACCTCGTCCATATCGATCAGGTGCTGCCGCAGGGCCTCGAGGTTCACCTTCGACCAATCAGTCTTCGGGTCGGCCTCGAGGATGCCCACGATCTCCGCGATCGCCCCGAACGCAGCCTGCCCCGGCGACGTCGGCTGCACCGCGGCACTCGCCGATGCGCACCTGGCAAGCAGCGCCTGGTGCGCCGCATGGTCCATCGTCGCGTGGTCCATCGGCTTGTCGAGCGCCGCACACTCCGCCGCGGTCGGCGGCGCGGTCGGCGGCGCGGTCGGCGGCGCGGCGGTGGAGCCCTGCGCGGAAACAGTCGTGACCGCGAACCCGAGCGGCACGACGCATCGCAGCAGCAGGGCGCACGCGGAACCTGACAATGGCGAACGGCTGGCAACGGGACGCATGATTCGGACTCCGGCGGTCGCGTGAACCTGTCGGCCCCGGAACGGGACCAATCGCTTGATGGCTGCATCGTAAGCTCCGCCCTCGCACGATGCGAGGACTAAAGTCACCCCTCGAGCTCGTTCGTTCCCGTCTCGCCGTATCTCACCCCCTGCTCCTGCCCGCATGCTCAGCGCCGACAGCCTCGTGTCCCTTGGGCCGTTCCGCGACGCCCCTCGTGAGGCAGCGGTGGTCCTCGCGCGCGTCGGCCGCCAGGTGATCGCGGCTCCTGACGACGTCATCTTCCGCGCCGGAAGCGCGCCGCGCGGGTGGTACGTGGTGATCCGCGGCGGCGTGAGGGTGCTGCGCATCCGCGGTGGCCGGACGCACGTCGTGCACACGGAGTCGGCAGGCGGCACCCTCGGCGAGGTGCCGCTCTTCGCCGGTGGCACGCACCCCGCCACGGCGGTCGCCACCGAGCCGACGACGCTGGCGCTCTTCGACTGGCGGGGGCTCGAGCAGGCGCTGGCGGAGTCGCCGGCGGTCGCCCGCATGCTGCTGCGCTCCCTCGCACTTCGCGTGCGTGGCCTCGTGGAGCGTCTCGACAGCCGATCCGCGCGCAGCGTCTCGTCGCGGCTCGCATCGTTCATCCTGCAGCGCCCGGCGTCGCCGGCGCGCGGCGTCACGCTCGGCCTCACGCTCGCCGGCCTCGCCGAGGAACTCGGCACCGTGCGCGAAGTAGTATCGCGTGAACTTCTCGCGCTCAAACGCCGGGGATTTCTCGAGTCGCGCGGCGGTGGGCGCTATCTCGTGATCGACCACGACGCGCTGCGGGCGCTGGCGGACGAGTAGCCAGTCGAGGAAGGCCGATGAACGAACCGACGCGGTCGAGGAACTCCGGTGCATGCGCGACGTCGCGACTGCCGCGCGTCGCGTGGCATCGCCACGCCATGTCGATCGCGCTCGCGCTCTCACCACCGCTCGCCGTGGCCGGCGCGCAGCGCCCGGCCGCGTGCGCCGACATCGCCTACGTGGCGCCGGCGCCCGATAAGGCCCCCGCGCAGTCCGTGAGCCCCGCCGGCCAGGCCGTCTACGCCGAACCCGGCAATCCACACGAGGACCTCGGCGCCGGTGGCGTCTGCGTGGCGCTCTTCGGCGCGGCCGATCGCACGCTCGTGCGCGCCGACACGACCGATGCCCGCGGGCTTTTCGAGTTCGATGCGATTCCCCAGGGCGACTACGTCCTCGTCGTCGGCGCGAAGTCGTTGCACGCCGCCGTTCGTCCTGTTCACCTGGGCGCCGCGAGCGCGCGCGCGAACCTGCCCCGCCTGCTCGTGCACCTGCACGAGACGAGCGACCCGCGCGGGAGCCACGTCACCCTCGTCACCGACCCGGCGCTGCGCCGGCAACTCCTCGCCCACGTCGCCGACGACCAGGCGGTCCGCAACGCGATGATCGCGGGGGGCGCCGACCACGCCGCCCCGGCGACGCTCGCGCGCATCGACAGCGTCGACGCCGGCAACCTGGCGTGGATGCGCACCCTCGTCAGGCAGCGCGGCTGGCCCGGGCGCGACCTCGTCGGCATGGACGGCACCGAAGCGGCGTTCCTGCTCGTGCAGCATGCCGGGCACGGATTCCAGAAGGAGATGCTGCCGCTCGTCGAGGCGGCGTATCGGCGCGGCGACCTGGCCGGCCAGGACCTCGCCCTGCTCACCGATCGCGTGCTCGTCGGCGACCACAGGCCGCAGCGCTACGGCACCCAGGCCCTCCCCGTCACACAGTGGGTGAGCCACGAGCCCGCACTCTACGCCATCGAGGACTCGGCCGGTGTCGACGCACGCCGGGCGCAGCTCGGCATGCAGCCGCTGGCGGAGTACCTGCAGCTCCTGAAGCGCATGTACTTTCCGGCGAGGCCCAGGACGGCTCCGATGGATGGTCAGGTGTCGCGTCGGTTCGTACCTTGATTGCAACGGCCCGTCCCCGGAGCTGGCCGACCACAGCGGCCGGGAGATACATACCGTACAGGAGGGTAGCCCGAGGCGGCACGCGTGCCGTGCGGCGCGGTAGTCGATGTCGACCCGCGGCCTCCGGACCGTTCGCGGGGCCGGCGTGCGGCGCGGTTCCAGTGGTGCCGGGAGCAACGCCCCCTCCCTTCCGGATGTCCCAATCTTCGCACGCATGACAATCGTCGAACCATCGCACGCCCGTTGACCTCCGCAATTCCCCCGTCACCCGAACTCCCGACCGAGACCGCCGACGAACGTCGCGGCCTCGCCGAAGCGCTGGGCGATCGGTACCAGCTCGTCCGGGAGATCGGCCGCGGCGGGCGCGGCGTGGTGTACCTTGCGCGGGACACGCTCCTCCACCGCTCGGTCGCGGTGAAGTCGCTCCGCGCGCCCTTCAGCGACGACCCCCGCTATCGCGAACAGTTCATCCGGGAGGCCCGCCTCACGGCCCAGCTCGCGCACCCGGGCGTGGTGCCCATCTACGACATCGTGGTGCACGACGAGGCGATCGCCTTCGTCATGCCGCACCTGGCCGAGTCCCTCGCCGACAGGCTGGCGGCGCGCAAGACACTCACCCTGACCGAGACGCGCGCGGTACTCGGCGCCCTCTGCGACGTCGTGGGGCACCTGCACAAGCTCGGCGTGCTGCACCGCGACCTGAAGCCGGAGAACGTCTTCTTCGCCAGCGAGAACGCCGCCACCCGCGTGCTCCTCGGCGACTTCGGCATCGCCTCGGTGCCGTTCCGCGACTACGGCCCCACCGGCGCGCCGGCGCCGGCCGGGAGCCCGGCCTTTGCCGCCCCGGAACAGATGACCAACGCCCTCGATGCCGACCGCCGGAGCGACATCTACGCGTTAGGCGTCCTGGGGTACCACATGCTGAGCGGGGCCCTGCCGTTCGAGGCGTCGACCTTCGCCGAGCGGCTCGCCGCCCAGCAGGCCGGCCGCTTCGTTGCGCTCGACAAGCGGCGGCCGCTCCTGCCGCGCAACGTCGTCGACGCCATCCACCGCTGCCTCGAGCCTGACCCGGCCAGGCGCTGGCCCACGGCCGGCGCCTTCCGCGACGCCGTCACCGAGGAACAGCCGCGCCGCTGGTGGTCGCGGCGCCGGCCATAGGACTCCGCGGCGCCACCGCCTACTCCGCCCGCAGCACCTTCACCGGGTCCTGGCGCGCCGCCTGACGAGCGGGGCCGGCGCTCGCCAGCATCGCGACGACGAACGACGTCACCACCGCGCCGCCCAGCAGGACAGGCTCCGCGAGCGTCGTGTGAAAGAGCAGCGCATCCAGCCAGTGCGCCGACGCCATCGCGGCGGCCACGCCAGCCACGATGCCTGCGCCCACCGTGCGCAGGCCGTCGCCGAGGACGGGGAGTGCGATCTGGCGCACCGTTGCCCCGACCGCGGCACGGATCGCGAACTCCCGCCGCCGCTCCGCCACCACGAACGACAGCACGCTGAACAGGCCGAACGCGCCGACGAGCACCGCCAGGACGCCGATGGCGCTGAAGGCGTACGAGCCGAGCTGCCAGGCGGCCACCAGCGGGGCGAAGCGGTTGCGCAGCGGCACTACGCTCGCCGCCGGGAGGTTCGGACGGAGTGACTGCAGCGTCGCCGTGATCTCCGGGACGCTCGCCGAGGCGTCGCTCCGCGTGCGCACGAAGAGTCGCGGCGTGAAGTGATACGCCGCCGACTGTGCCAGTGGCAGGAAGTACGCGGCCACGGGACGGTCGTCGAGCCGGCCGGTGAAGCGGTGATTCGCGACCACCCCGACGATGTCGCGGCACGGCATGGAGTCGGCGCCGACCCGCAGGCACTGCCCCACCGGCGACGTGCCCGGCCAGTACAGCCGCGCCAAGGCCTCGTTCACGACGATGACCGGTGCGGAGCCGGCGTCGTCGCGCGCGTCGAAGAAGCGCCCCGCCGTCAGGCGCATTCGCATCGTCCGCAGGTAGTCCGGGGTGACGGCATCGAAGACGGGCCGCCCGAAGAGCGGATCCGGCGGAAGGGTGTCCCGGCCCGGAATCGAGACGGCCTCCGCCCTGTTGTTCGACCACATCGAGCCAAATCCCGTCCTCGGCGTGAGCGCGACACCGATCACCCTCACCGTGCATAACGCGGCGCAGACGACCCCCGACACGGCACGCTACGTCTGGGACTTCGGCGACGGCAAGCCGCCGCAGCAGCGGGACGGCGACCCCACCATGCAGCACCAGTGGGACGCGGGCGTCTACCAGGTCAACGTGCAGGTGATCGACCTGGCCACCAGCAAGCTTGTGGGCCGCGCCAGCGCCGCGGTGCAGATCGACCAGGCGCTCCCCAGCTGGTGGTTCACGCAGGTGACCGAAACCGTGAGCGGCAACACCTCGGGAATCATGGACGCGAGCCGCAAGACCCTGAACGCCTCATCGACACCGGTCATCAGCCGTTCACGGGGGCACCGTTCAATGGACTGCTGTATCTCGAGCTGAGCGCATTCACGGCGGGAGGACAGCACTTCCCACCCGGCGTCTACCTCGAGCAGGACAGCCCACCCGGCCTGAGCTTCGATCCCACGCGCAAGTTCCGTGCGCTCGCGCGCCAGACGCAGCCGCCGTATGTCGACGCCTTCATCGACGACTTCACGTTCGACTCACCGACCGCGCAGGGGAACCTGAACCAGGGGACGTTCGGCGGGCATGCCATCTCGGTCGTCGGCGATTTCACCGGCTTCGGCGGCGGCCGAAACACGATCTCGCACTGGCAGGTCTCGGCCACGAAGAACGGCACGCAACTCACCGGCACCATCTTCCTCTTCATCGAGCGCTGGGAAGTCGACTCGAGCTTCGGCTTCACTTCGTACTCCGGTACCCTGAAGTACCAGTTCGATTTTGTGGCCGAGCGTGTGAAGTAGCGCCAGTCGCACATCGATGCATGGCGTCGCGGTTGCGGGCGCTGCGAGCGGTCGCAGTGCACCCGGGGGAGCCTAAGGGGCCGGAGGGAGCCGCGGACAATGGGGAGTGCCGCGGCGAGCCGGGCACTCCCCGGCGGCGGATACGGAGAGCAAGGTGTTGCGACATCGCTCCGGTCCGGCCAGGCCGGCAGTCCCGCTCCCGGTGCCGATGACCGCACGTGGCGACCTGCTGCAGTTCCCATCGACGCCGCCGCGGACTCACGAAAATCCATGCTTCGCCATACGTTAGGACCGGCGACGACCATAACGAGACGACATGCCCAGGCGCCGTGCTCATCTGTGCAGCCGAGCACTCGAGCCGGCAACGCCGGTGGCACGACCGTTGCCACTCTGATGGCGCCGTTTGCCGTCTCGGAACTGCCTTGCGAGGTCAATCGCGCTCCTGCTGCGGTCTCGCGCACCGGCGGGGCAGGCTCTCGGCCCGCCGCCTTGACAGCACTTCCGGGAGGGATGAGTCTCTGCGAGCGATGACGAGGGGCCCGATCGTGCCGATGTCCGGGAGCGCGCCGGCAACCGACGCTGCTCCTCCGGCGATGGAGGCGACGGCGCTCGGGGTACCGGCGACTGGCTGGCGCCCGTTCACGGATCCGAGACGGGCGGCCGTCCAGGCGAAGACGCTCGAGATCGGCACGCAGGCGCTGCTGGTGACGCTGCTGCCACGACTGCTCGGCCCGGCGGAGTTTGGTCGCCTCGGCGTGGCCATGGCCATCGTCACCCTCACCGCCTCCACGATTTCACTCGGCGCGCCGAGCGCGTTTGCGCGCTTCATTCCCGCGGAGCCGCTGGAGCGCCGCGCCGGACTTGCACGCAACATGACGCTGCGCCTCCTTCCCATCCGGGGCGTCCAGCTCGCCATCGCCGCCGCCGTTGGCGCCATCCTGGTGGTGATGGCGCCATCGTCGTTTGCCGCCGCCGACACGTCGCTCGTCTTCGCCGCATTGACTGCCGAGGTGGCGGCGCTTCTTGCAGCGCAGGTGATGCTCGGGATCGGCCAGACGTGGATCTGGAGCTTTCGCATGTCCGCGCGCAACGTGGCACTGCTCCTCGGCGTTCCGTTGCTCTATCGCGTCGCAGGTCCCGCCGGCATCCTCTACGGGCTGGTGCTCGCCTCGCTTGCCGGACTGGTGTTTGCGGCGTGGCCGGTGATCGGCCTCGTCAGGCATGCCGACCGGGGTGTGGCCATCCCCGACGGGACGATGCGCTATGGCGTCGTCACCGGCCTCGCCGCACTTGTCGGGCAGGCCACCTATCGTGGCCCGGTGCTCGCGGCGAGCGTCCTGGCCGGCTCGGGTCTCGAAACCGGTTTCGCCGCCCTCGCGGGCAGCGTCGCCATGGCCGTGATGCTTGCAGTGCGGGAGGTCTTCGTGGTCTCGCTGCCGGAACACGTCGAGGACTGGGGACGTGACCGAGCGCGCGCCGTGCGCGGGCTGCGGCGACTGGGCTGGTGGGCGGAGCTGTCGCTGACGGTGGCTGGCATCGGCGGCGTCTTCCTGCTCAGCCGCGGGCTTCCGCTCGTCGTTGGCAACCGCTTCACCGGCGCGACGGGGGCATTCGTGCCCGTCTTCGCGCTCCTTCCGCTGCTTCCGCTGCCGATCCTCGCCGCGCAGGGCGCTGCGCTCCAGCTTCGACCCGGCGCGGCGCTCGCCATGAATGCCGCCGGACTTGTCGCGTTCATCATCGCGGCTCTCGCGCTCGTCCCGCTCTGGGGCGCGGCCGGCGCGGCCGCGGCGCTCCTGGTGGCGGTGGCGGTGTCCGCCGCCGTGAGCGCGTGGCAGCTGTCGCAGGTCGTCACCGCGCGCTTTCTCGCCGCGGGCCTGGCCGGAACCGCTACCGTGCTGGCGCTCGGCGCGGCGCTGGGACTGATGCGATGAGCGCGCCGCTACGGGACTCGCCGCCAGCCGTGGCCGATGCCGCGCGCCGCCGCACTGCCGGCGCGCCAAGGACGGAGTACTGGGATCGCATCGCCACCCAGTGGCAGCTCACTGGAGGCGAGCGCTGCTGGCGCATGATCAGCGATGTCTCCAATGAGCTCCTGATGCGACGCTGGCTGGCGCCGGCGGCCGGTGCCAGTGTCCTCAAGACCGACCTCTTCGACGAGGTCGCGGGTTCGGGTCTCGTGCCGTGGCTGTCGTCGTCGTTCGCGACCGTCACCGGCATCGACCTCTCGCCCGCGATCGTCGACATGGCCCGCGCACGCTACCCGTCGCTCCACGCCGAGTGCGCCGATGTACGCGACCTGCCGTTCGCCGATTCGACGTTCGACGCGGTCGTGTCGAACTCCACCCTCGACCACTTCGCGTCGGGCGACGACATCGCCACCGCATTCGGCGAGCTGCATCGCGTGCTGCGACCGGGTGGCTCGCTCCTGGTCACGCTCGACAATCCGCGCAACCCGGTGATCGCCTTGCGGAATGCGCTGCCCGCGCGGCTGCGAGTTGCCAGCAGGATGGTGCCGTTCTCGGTCGGGGCGACCTGCGGGCCGCGCCGGCTTCGCGTGCTGCTCGAGCGCTCCGGCTTCGAGGTCGAGAATGTCGACGCGGTGTTCCATTGCCCCCGTCTTCTGGTGGTGCTCGGCGGCCGGTTGATCGACCGCCGGTTCGGGCCAGCGATGAAGCGGCGCTACGTCCGGTTCTGGTCCGCCTTCGAGCGGCTCGGCCGCTTGCCGACACGCTTTCTCACCGGCTACTTCGTGGCTGCACTGGCGCGCCGGAAATGACGACCACCGCCGAGTTGCGTGCCGCCGGCAGCTTTCTCTCCGGTCTCCGCCCCTTCCTCAAGCGCCGGCTCCCGCTGGCAGAAGTCCGTTCCCGTCTCGGGCAGCAGATGGAAACCCGGACACGGACATTCGCGGAGGTCCTGCAGCGCGCTGTCTTCGAGTACCCGTCGAGTCCCTATCGCAAGCTGTTCGGATGGGCGGGCATCGAGTTCGGGGACGTTGCCGCGATGCTCGAGAAGGGCGGGCTCGAGGAGACACTGGAACGGCTGCACGACGCCGGCGTGTTCCTGTCACTCGAGGAGTTCAAGGGCAGGCGCGCAATTCTTCGCCCGGGGCTCGAGCTCCCGGTGCGCGCCGAGGATTTCGACAGCCCATTGAGCGCGCGCCAGTACCAGGCCCGCACCGGCGGATCGGGAGGCCGGCCGCGGACGATCCTCGTCGGCCTCGACCTGCTCGAGCATGAGAGCGCGTATCACGCGCTCTTCTTCGCGGCGCATGCGGCGGGCGCGCGGCCCCTCGCGCTGTGGCTGCCGGCGCCACCCGGCGCCGTGGGGATCAAGAACGCGCTCATTCGCGCGAGGCTCGGGCAGCCGGTGAACCGCTGGTTTTCCCACAGCCGGCCAGGGGACGCTCCATTCCGGCATCGCGCCTTCGCCCGGGCGACGCGGATAGCGGCGGGTCTCGCCGGGGCCCGGATTCCATCACCGGAATTCACGCCGGCGGACGACGTGGGACGCGTGACGAGTTGGCTGGCCGACAACCGGCATGCGGGTGTCGCACCCGTCCTCGTGACGACGCCGAGTTCAGCGGTGCGCGCATGCACCGACGCCGTGGACCGCGGCATCGACATCGGTGGCACGCTGTTCGTGCTCGTCGGCGAGCCCTTCACCCAGTCGAAGGCCGCGGTGGTTGCCGCTGCGCGATGTGCGGCCGCCTCCCACTACGCGATGGTCGAGGCCGGGATGATCGGCCTGGCGTGCGCCGCACCACAGTCCGTCGACGACGTTCACCTGGTGAGCGACAAGGTCGCCACCATCCAGCGCCGCCACGCCGTCGGCGGCAACGGCAGCACGATCGGCGCGCTCTTCCACACGACCCTCCTCCCGGCATCGCCCAAGGTGATGCTGAACGTGGAGAGCGGGGACTTCGGCGTGCTGGAGGAAAGGGAGTGTGGATGCGGCATGCTGCCCAGCGGTTATTACCGGCACCTGCACACGATCCGCAGCTACGAGAAGCTGACGAGCGAGGGAATGCACTTCCTTGGCGTCGACCTGCTGCACCTCGTCGAGCAGGTCCTCCCGGCACGCTTCGGCGGGCATCCGACCGACTATCAATTCATCGAGCGTGAGGAGCGCGGACTGCCGAGCGTCACGCTTGTGGTGAGTCCATCGGTGGGCGAGCTGGATGCGGAGGAGGTCGTTCGCACGACGATGCAGCAGCTGCGGCAGCTCGGGATCGGACAGCGACTGATGGCCGAGGTGTGGACCGGCGCCGAGACCCTGCGCATGGAGCGCGGCAGCCCGCGACTGACGCCCGGTGGGAAGATCCAGCCCCTCCACAAGTTCGAGGCGTAGGATCAATGCTCGCGATCTTCCAGTTCGATTCTGCCGCCCTGCCACTCCTCGAGCAGATGCTCGCCGACGGCCGCCTCCCCGTCCTGGCGGCGTTGCGGCAGCGGGGGCGGTGGGAGACGATGGACGCGAAGGCCACGTTCCTGCAATCCTCCACCTACATGACGCTGTGCACGGGCGTTGACGTGAGGGAGCACGGCGTCTACTCCGCCGTGCCGTGGTCGGCGCCCGACCAGCGCCCGCGTTTCATGTACGGTCTCGCTCATCCGCAAACGATCTGGGAACGCCTCACCGCGCGCGGGCGTCGCTCGCTCGTGGTCGATCCCATCCTGGCATGGGCGCCGCGGCGCATGGACGGCATCTTTCTTGGCGGCTGGCAGTTCGCGGATCGCATGGTGTCGCGGCGTGTCGCGCTTCCCCGCGCGGTCAGCGGCCGGCTCTCGGGCCGGCTGGGCCCGCCGCCGCGCCTCGACGACGTGTACGGCACGAAACGTGTTGCCTCGTTATGCGCCTGGCGCGACCGCCTCGTCCAGGCGCCGCGCCGCGTGTCCGACGCCGCCATCGCGCTGCTCGGAGAGTCGTCGTTCGACATGGCGTGGCTCAACTTCGGCGCCGCCCACAAGGCCGGCCACCAGCTCTGGGATCCTTCCGCCGTCGTCGCCGAGCCGCTGGCCGATGACGTGAACCGGCGGCTGCAGGCCGGCATCCCGGAGGTGTACGAGGCCGTGGATGCGGCGATCGGCCGCGTCCTCGAGGTCCTGCCGGACCCCAGCGACGTCATCGTCTTCTCGCCCACCGGCATGGCCGCCAACACCAGCCGTGCCGACCTCCTGCCCGGCATGCTCGAGGCGGTGCTCAGCGGGGGCGCACGGCCCACGACACCGAGGATCGGCAGTGCGCGCTCGCCGATCTGGGCGCTGCGCTCGGCCGTGCCAATCGAGTGGCGCGATCGCCTCGCGAGCCTGCTGCCTGACGACGCCGTCGCCGACCTCATGACGCGGCTGTACCTCCGGAAGAACTGGCGCACGACGCGCGCGATGGCGGTGCCTGGCGAGAACAAGGGCTACATCCGGGTCAACCTGAAGGGGCGCGAGCGCGACGGCATCGTGGAGCCCGCCGAGGCCGAGACGGTGCTCGACACGATCGCGAGCGGCCTGGTGACGTTTCGCGACCCGGACGGCTCGCCGTCGATCACCCGGGTGGAGCGCATGACGGCGATGTCATCGGAGGGCTCGTGCCTCGATCGCCTCCCGGACCTGGTCGTGCACTGGGGCGAGCACCCGCCGTCCCGCCTGCCGTCAGTGATGTCGCCGAAGCACGGGGAGGTGGTCCGGCGCGGCGTGGGAAGCGGACGCTCCGGGAACCACGTCGATGATGCCTGGGCGCTCCTGGTGCCAGGCACCTCGCGCATCCGCGGCCTCGGCCGCGCGGCGCGGATCACCGACATCGGGGCCACCGCGTGCGCCCTGCTCGATGCCGACATGACAGGATTGACCGGAGCGCCGCTCCTGGAGACGACGTGACGGCCACGCGCAGCGACGGCGGAGCGCGTGAGGCGTTCGCGCGGATGGCATGGTATGCGCATCCGGCGCGTCCCGGACCGCAGTATGCCGCGCTCAAGGAGAGCCAGTGGTGGTCGCAGGATCAACTGGAGGCGCTGCAGGTACAGGCGCTGCAGCGGCTCGTCGATGTCGCGGCGCGCGTCCCGCATTATCGCCGCCGGTTCGCCGATGCCGGCGTGGTGCCTGACGACATCCGGTCGATCGCCGACGTCGCCCGCCTCCCGATCCTGGAGAAGGGCGAGCTCAGGGAGCTTGGCATACCCGGGCTGCGCGTGCCCGGCAGCTGGGGAATGCGCGCGGCGAGCTCGGGATCGACGGGACGCCCGGTGCAGTTCCTCTGGCCGCTGGAGCAGATGCGCTGGCTCGACGCCGGCGAGGCGCGCGCGCGCGCCTGGATGGGATCCGACATCGGTACCCGGCGGCTCGAGGTGCGCTGTCGGCCGGTCGGCTGGCCGCAGGCGGTGAGCGCGGTGCTCCTGAACACGGCGGCGTTTCACGCGCCCGTGGTCGCCGACAGGGCCGCGGTGCGACAGCTTGTTGACGCGATGGCGAAGCATCCCCCGGCGCTGATCTGGGGAGTCTCGAACGCGTTGTACGTGCTCGCTGTCGCGCTGCTCGACGAAGGACGGACCATTCGCGCTGGCGCGTGCTGGAGCGGGGGAAACCATCTCCACGCGCACTACAAGCAGGCCTTCGAGCAGGCCTTCGACTGCAAGGTGTACGAGCGCTACGCGACGATGGAGACCGGGCTGGTGGCCCACGAGTGCATCGAGGGGGGCTTGCTGCACGTCCCGGCCGAGGGACTCGTCGTGGAAATCGTTCGCACCGACGGGACGCCAGCGGCCGCGGGGGAGACGGGCGACGTGCTCATCACGTCGCTGCACAACACCGCCACGCCGCTCGTTCGCTACCGCGTGGGCGACCGCGCCGTCGCGCCCACGGTCACGCGGTGCGCCTGCGGCCGCGGGCTCCCGATCTTCGGGACGGTGGCGGGGCGGACGCACGACTTCCTTCGCACCGCGTCGGGTGCTCTGATGAGCCCCGCGCAGGCCGTTGCCGCTGCCGCGCCCGGGACCGGAAGCGTCGTCGACTTCCAGGTGATCCAGGGTGAGGACGCCCGGCTCAGGATCCTCGTCGTGCAGCGCGATGCGCCCACCGCGGAGGCGGACCGCGAGCGCATCGTGGAGACCTTCGAGCGGCTCGTGCAGCCGCCCGAGCGCCCGACGATCGAGCGTGTCGGTCACATCCCGTTGACGCCGGGCGGAAAGTTGCGGACGCTCATCTCCGAACTCCTCGCCCGCGAGGGATCGTGACCGCCGCAGCACCATGAACCCGCACGCCGACAGTCCCATGGCAAGGCCCGACCCCGCGGCCAACGCGGTGCCGGGGCAGGAGTTCGTCTACGGAACGATCCAGGCGCTCTGGGGCGCGTTGGCGCGACGGCGCTTTCGCGCCGAGTTCGATCGGGTGCAGGCATTCTGCCTGTTCGTCGGCTACCCGCGCAGCGGCCACAGCGTCGTCGGAGCGATGCTGAACGCTCACCGCCAGGCGGTCATCTCCCACGAGCTCGACGCGCTCCGCTACGTGCTGGCGGGCGATGACCGGGACACGCTCTATGCGCGCATCCTGGGACGCGCCGCGTGGTTCAATCTCCGTGGGAACCGGAGCAACTACTCCTATCAGGTCCCGAATGCGTGGCAGGGGCGATTCGAGTCCCTTCGCGTGATCGGCGACAAGGGTGGCGGCTGGGCCGCGCAGTGGCTGGGCGCGCATCCCGAACTCCTCGACACCCTGCGCGCCACGGTCCGCACGTCGCTGCGCCTGATTCACGTGGTGCGGAACCCGTTCGACAACGTCGCCGCCATCTCGCGGTGGCACCGCTTGTCGCTCGACGAGAGCATCGATTTCTATTTCTCGCACTGCGAGACCACGGGGGCCCTCAATCGCATGGCGGACGACGCCGAGGTGCTGACCGTGCACCACGAGGCGTTCATACGCGCGCCGGCGCCGACGCTCTCGGCGGTCTGCGAGTTTCTCGGATTGGCGGCCGACGACGAGTATCTCGCTGCCTGCAGCAGCATTGTCTTCGGCCGGCCGACGAACACGCGCCAGCGCGTCGCGTGGACGGCCGCGCAGCTGGCCGAAGTCGATCGTCGGCGTGAGCGTTATCCGTTCCTGGCGCAGTACGAATTCGCGAGCGACGCGGAGCCTGACGACGCCGCGGCCGTCACATCATCGAATGCGGGCCGCGAGAGCGGATCGCACACCGATTCGCGCCGGGGCCCGTCTGCGCTCGATCGCATTGGCGCATTCCTGAATCCGCACGTGCGCGTGTAGTTGCCGCAGGAGGACGCAGGACCGGGACGAGGCGACGGTCTTCGACGGCGCTGCATCCCGCGCCGTTGTACATCGCGGCTGTGCGCGATACCCTGCATCAGGTACCATGTCGCGGGACTCGCCGGGACATCGCGTCGAAACGGACGCGACAGCGGACGACCTGCGCTCCGCCTCGGCTGCCATGCGCCGACTCTGCATTCTCCTGATGGCGGGCGTCATCGCGTGCGCGCGATCGACGGAGCCACGCGAGGCCATTCCGCATCTCGCGTCGCCGTTCCTCGTCATCTCGGATTCGATGGTGAATCTCGAGGTCGATCCGCGGTGGCTCACCTTCGAGATCGCGACGGTGAGTCCGGAGAGCATCGACGTGCCGATCGCCACCGCCGGCATCCAGTTGGACTCCATCACGCTGCTCGGAGGCCAGCACTACGTCGCCTGGCTCGGTGACGGCCGCACGCCTCAACGCGCCGAGATCGCCGCGCAGCTGCTGCGCGCGCGGGAGGACATGTTGTTCGCGAGCGCCGTCTACCGCGAGGTCGGTGCACAGTGGAACCCTGTGAACTGCCCGCATTTCTTCGTCAACAAGCTCTGGGTCGCGTTGCAGGACACGTCCTTCTGGGCACCGCTCCTCTCAGTGAGCGCCACGATTGGTGCGCCGCTGGACCAACGGACCGGCGTTGACGTGTACACGTTCAGGTTTCCCCGGGTGGCTGACGCGACGCCGCTGGACGTCGCCGAGTTCTACAGGCGACAGTCCTTTGTGAAGTGGGCCTGGCCCGACAGCTATCCATGCGTGCTGTCCGGTTGCTGTGGGCCCGGCGGCTGACGAGCCGGACGCGCACATCCGCGCACCGCCTGCCAAGCCTCTCGGCACGGCCGTCACACCCCTCCTCCCATACCGGTTCCTCTCACCATTGGCGGTCGCCACAGCGCGAGCGGCAGCGGCTATTCTTTGCACCCCGCCTCCCCGCCCTCCCCGCTTTCCCACACCCGCTCCACGTCGTGCGCGCCCATCGCAGTGCGTTCGTCGCGCTCGCGCTGGTCTCATCGCTTGCGCCGGGTGCCGCCACCGCGCAGCAACCCACCAATGCCCATGGCTGGCATCACGCGGCGATAGATCGCCCGCACCTGCTGCGCCTGCACGGCGGCGTCCCGGACGGCAACGCTCGTATCGCGAGCCAGGGACTCGAGGATGCTGTCGCCGGTGGCGATCCCGGGCGACCGCCCCACGAGCCGTGCCACAGCCGTGCGGACCGCGACGACGGGATCGTCGGCGAGGACGCGGATGGACGCCTCCCACCGGGGCCCGCTGGCACTCGCGAGCGCGTTCACCGCGATCGCGCGAACGTCGGCACTCGTGTCGTGAATGGCCGCGGCCACGAGAGCGCGCATCTCGACCGCCGGCGTGTCGAGGCGTGCCAGCGCCTCGATCGCATTGCCGCGGACCGCCGGCGCCTCATCGCCGCTCGCGGACTGCCCCAGCGCGCGACGCGTGCCGGCCGCGGTATCTCCAACTTCGCCGAGAGCGGCGGCCGACATCGCGCGCACGTCGACCGCCGTATCGTGCAGTGCGACGATCAACATCGGCACGCCGGCTCGTGCCTCGGATCCGGCGCCCCGTAGCACCGTCGCTGCGGCACTCCGCGCCGCCGGCGTCCTGGCGTGCACGAGGGCATCGAGGACCTCGTTCAGGCAGCGTCCATCGCGCATCCAGTGAACGAGCGTGGTGATCGCTTCCTGCTGCACGAAGTGTTCGTCCGAGAGACGCTGGCCGAGCGGGCGACACGCGGCCGCCGGCAACGACTCGAAGCGCGTGAGCGCGTAGGTCGCTCGCTCGCGCACGGCCGCATCCGCTGATTGGAGCGCACGGATCCACTGAACTGCCGTCCGCCCGCGATATTCCGGCGAGCGCGCGGCCAACGACGCTGTCAGCGCGCTCCCGAACAGGAACCCGACGAGACTCCCGGTGGCGAGCATGGGCATCGACCGGACGACCCGGGCCCGCACCGCACTGCGCCCCGTCGTACGAAGCGTCGGCCGTCCTGCGACCCGTCGACGACGCGCCGGCGGCTCAACCGTCAGGCCGCGGCTCGCCATCGCGATCCGAATGCACGCGCGCCCTCGACATCGCCGGCGCTGGCCTCACATCCCGATGTTGAGTCGGAGCTGGATGCTGCGCGGACGGCCGATGGCCGGGCCGCTGAAGAATGCCCCCTTCAGCACGTACGTCTTGTTGAAGAGGTTCTCGATGTAGAGCTGCGGCTTCAGGACCGTCGATCCCACCACCAGCGTATAGCCTGCGCTGGCGTTGAAGACGGTGCTCGGTGCGACGTGAATGCCCTTGTTGAAGTCGAAGAGCGCCGTGCCGACGGTACAGTCACAATCCTGCGGCTCCACGCCGTTGGTCAGGCCGCTGCCGTAGGTGACGCTTCCGCTGGCGTAGAATTGGCTCGGCGCCCACGTGGCGCTGCCCACGATCGACAGGCGTTGGTCGTGATCGAGGTCGAAGTAGCCTTGCGGCGTGTCTTCGGGAAAGAAGCCCCCGGTGATCGGACCTTTCCCGTAGGCGTGGTTGAGGGCGACGTTCACGTACCCCGAGACCGGCCCCGGCGGCTGGAACTGCAATACGCCCTCGAGGCCGGTCACCTTGACCTGGTCGATGTTCACCGACGTCACGATAGCCGACCCGGGGACCGTGTTGTCGTCGATGCCGGGGGATGATTCCTTGTAGTACGCGGAGAGCTTGGCCGTCACGGCCGTCCCGAGCCGTCGCACGAGCCCCATCTCGTAGAAGTCGTCGCGCTCGGGCAGCGTCGGCTGGGGAGTGACGTCCTGGCCGAGCGCCGAACTGGTGATGGCGCGGAGGTCCTCCACGTTGGTCGGGAGGAAGAGGCGGCCGTAGTAGAGGTAGATGGTGGTTGCCGGCGACGGGAAGAAGTTGAGCCGCACGCGCGGGCTGACCTGCGTCTGGGCGGCCGCGAACGGCGCGACGTGCCGGTCATAGCGCAGGCCGGTGCGCACCTCGAACCACTCCACGGGACTGATCGCCGTCTGCCCGTAGACGCCGATGTCGCTGCCGTTGAGCCCGGAGTTGGACGCTGGCCCCTGTGTTCCCGTGCCGGTGGTGGCACTGAAGTCCTCGTGGCCGCTCGTTGATGAGGACGTCGTGCCGAACTTGAAGTCGACGTCACGGCTGGTGTGGAACTCGTAGTCGATCTTGGCGCCGATGGTATTGAAGCTGCGGTTCTCGTTCAGGTTGTAGGGCGTCGGATCGGGATAGAAGACAAACGAGGGATCGTCCTGCGAACCCGGCGTGTAGTCGAGGCTCCCGGTGCGGAAGAACATGCTGGCGAAGAGCTGCGGCGCCATCGAGGGGTCCTGCCCCTCCCGCTCGGCGAACTGGTGGCGCCAGCCGAGGTTCACGAAGCTGTTCACGTCCGTCTGGTGGTCATCGAGAAAGACGCCGCCAGTCGAATCGTATGGCACCTGGAAGCGCGTGCGCGAGTAGCTCAGGTCCATGTTCACGATGTCGTGCGTCCCGGCGTTGTACTGGATCTTGCCGAAGCCGTAATAGTCCTGCCCGTTGTTGTGGAAGTTCACGATGTCGCCGGTGCTCCCATCGTATACGATCGGCTCGAGGCGCATGTCCGACGACTGGCGGGCGCCGGAGAGGAACATCCCCCAGCGTCCCTGGTTGGCACTCATGCTGAGGTTCTCGCCGTCCTGGGCGCGGCCGCCCGTGGTGGTGCTGTGGTCGAACTGCCCGGCGTACGTCCCCAGGTTCAGGTGGAAACCGCCGGCCGGGATGCGCGTCTTCACGTTCACGATCGCAGCGTTCTTGTTGCCGTACTCCGCATCCCAGCCACCCGTCTGAAAGCTGATCTGGTTGACCACCTCGGGATCGAAGATCTCGTTCATGCTGCCGGAGATTCCCGGCGGGACCGGCACGCCATCCACATAGTACGTGTACTCGGCGTGTTGGCCGCGGATGTGAACTTCACCGGTCGGTGCCCGCGCCGCGCCGGCGATGCTCTGCTGAAGGATCTGCGACGTCGTGCTCGTTGGCGGTCCGTGGTAGTCGGCCTGGCTGAATTGCTGGTCACCCGTGCGCGTATCCACGATGACTGGCGTCGTCGTGCTCACCGTCACGGCGGACAACTTCAGGGCCACCGGGCTGAGTTGAAAATCGACACCGTTCTGATCGGCGGCGCCGGCCCCGACCGTCACGGCGCGCGTGCCGGCCGAGAACCCGATGAAGTGGACCTGCACTGTGTACGAGCCCGGGGCGAGGTTGTGTATGCGATACCGCCCGAGGTCGTTGGTGACGGTGTTGACCACGAGCGCGCCATCGCGCATCACGCTGATCTCCGCCGATGGGAGCGGCTGCCCAGTGGTGGAGTCGGTGACCACGCCGGAGACGTCTCCGGCGACGTCGGCGGGACTCGCGCCAGCCGCGGCAGTCGCGAACGACAGTCCGACAAGAGCTGCCGCGCACGTCAGGAGCGAGGGCGCCCGCCAGGTGAGGGAGCGAAGAACTCCGGCTGCCAGACCCGGCGTTGGCGTGAGGACACTCGGCGGCGGCACGATCGTCGGCATTGTGGAATCGGGTTGAGGGGAGCTGCGAATCGTCGATACTCCGGAAGGAGACGGACGCACGTGTCGGGTGCGCCGGATGCAGCGTACCTCGCGACCAGTCGCTGGGCACTCGATTTCAAACGGCGGGCGGGTATTGGCACGTGAATGGTCGGCATCGCCCAATGAGTGGTCGTGGCGACCCCGTCCTGGGCGCACGGACGCGACCGATCCTCTAGATCGGCGTGTCCTGGGCGCGACGACCATTCACCTGCCAATCCGGGCCACTCATGTGCCGTGGATGGCCGCTGGTGTGAACGGTCGTGTCGGCCGGTCGCAAGCCGCTGTACCTTGTTCGACAGGCGGTTGCCGGTCCCCCGCATTCGCTCCCGCGCCGGTCTGCCATGTCATCCCAGAGCCTGGTCGCCCTCGTTCACCTTGCCGGCTTCACGACGGGCATCGTGCTGTATGCGATGCTCGCGGTGATGACGCTGCGGCGACGCGCAGCACGAACGGACCGCGGACAGCGCGGCCCGGACGGCCTGCCGCTCGCCGCGTCGGCGCTGGGACTCATCTGGAACAGTGGCGCGCTGGTCATCTACGGCCTGCGGGACTTCGGACTCGGCACGCTTTCACCGGTGCTCGATGCCCTGGCGTTCGCAGCCCTCGGATTCCTGCCGGCAGTGGTCGTCAGTGCAACGGTCCGGCGGCTGCAGCCCTCGATCCGTCGTGTGCTGGCGCCGGCGGGCTACGCGCTGAGTGCCGTCGCGGGCGTGCTTCAGGCGATCGCCGCGGCGCACGGCGAGGTCCCGTCGCGCGTCGGTTTGCTGACGCTTACGCTGGGCTACGGCGCGATCCTCGTCATCCTCCTGCTGTTCGCCGCCCGCGGGCACGAAGGATGGCGACGTTCGCTGTCCCTGGTGGCCCTCGCGCTGTTCGCGGTCTCGGCGCTGCACCTGAGTCACCACGCGGATCGGTCGACCTCGTGGATCACGGAGCTGATCGGGCACCATGCGTCGCTGCCGCTGGTGCTTGTGATCCTCTACCAGGACTATCGCTTTGCGTTCGCCGACCTGTTTCTGCGCCGTGCCATTTCGCTGCTGACCCTGGTCGTGCTGGTCGTCGTCCTGTACGTCCTCGTTGCTTCACCAATGCTGGCGCCGTCGCGCGAGGCCGGACAGGGTGGACTGGCCACGGGCGCGCTCATCGGTCTCTGGATCGCGACGGCGCTCGCCTATCCCTGGCTGCGCGACGCTGTCGGACGGTTCGTGGACCGCGTGGTCCTCGAACGGACCGACGACCGGGCACTGCGAGAGCGCATCACCAGGGCGCTCGACACCGCGCACACCGCCGAGGATGTCCTCGCAGCCGCCTGCAGCCTGCTGGCCACTGCATTCAGCGCGCGATTCGTGCACTGGCGCGAGAGCGAGCCCCGCCCCCACGGTCCCGGGGCGCTGGTCTCGTTCGATCGCGACGGCCTCGGGGGGGCTACGGTGCTGGTACCGACCTCGGAGTCACCGGCGTATGCCGTGGAAGTGGCCGAACTGGCAGGAGGGCGCCGCCTCCTGTCGGACGACATCGGGTTGCTGGAATGGGTCGCGGTGCTCGTTGCGCGACGGATCGACCTTGTGCGCGTCGCCCGGGAGCGCTTTGCGCGTGACCTGCGCGAGAGCGAGATCATGCAACTCGCCACCGAGGCGGAGCTGCTCGCCCTGCGCGCGCAGCTGAATCCTCACTTTCTGTTCAACGCCCTCACCACGATAGGCTACCTCGTTCGCACGGCGCCCGATCGCGCCATCGGCACGTTGTATCGCCTGACGGACCTCCTGCGCGCCGTGCTGCGTCGTTCCGCGCGTGGCTTCGTGGCGCTGGCGGAGGAACTCGAGATCGTCGATGCATACCTCGCCATCGAGCACGAGCGTTTCGAGGAGCGTCTGCGGGTCGTGGTCGACGTGCCGCCGGCGCTCCTCGACGCGCGCATTCCTCCGTTGCTCGTGCAGCCGCTCGTCGAGAACGCCATCAAGTACGGGATTACGCCCCTGCGTCGTGGCGGAACGGTAACGATCGAGGCATCGCTGGAGGAACCGACCGGTGACGGCCCACCCGCGCTCCGGCTCGCCGTCGTCGACACCGGCGTTGGCCCCGGGGACATCGAGGAGACGTGGCGTGCGCGGGGGGTCGGACTGGCCAACATCGAGCAGCGGCTCGCGCACTACTACGGCGACGGGGCGCACTTCAGGCTCTACCGGGATCCGCAGCTCGGCACGGTGGCTGAGATCCGTATCCCGATGGCGGGCGCCGAGGGGCTCGAGACGATGTTGCGTGCGAGCCTCGTCTCCTCGAAAACAGGGGCGTGGTGATGAGCGCGACGCGCGACCTCCGAAGCCTGTCGACGCGCGTGATGCACCGATTGCGCGTCGTGATTGCCGACGACGAGCGCCCCGCGCGGGCATTCCTCACCGCCCTCCTGGCGTCGTGCCCCGACGTCGACGTGATCGGCGAGGCCACCGGGGGCGCCGAGGCCGTCGAGTTGATGGAGCGCGTGCGGCCCGACCTGGCGTTCGTCGACCTGCAGATGCCGGAGCTCGACGGCCTGGGTGTCGTGCGACTCGTCCGGAAGGACCGCCTCCCGCTCATTGCGTTCGTGACCGCGTACGACGAGTACGCCGTTCGCGCCTTCGAACTCAATGCCATCGACTATCTGCTGAAACCGGTCGACCCCGCACGGCTGCGAACGACGCTCGACCGTGCGCACGAGCGGCTCGAGCATGCGGAGTTCCGCGCGGGCGACCTCGAGCGCCTTCGCGCCGTGGCCAGCGACCTCGCGCCATCGCAGGACGCTCCGGGATACATTCGTCGCATTCCGGTGCGCACGAGCGACGCCATCATTCTCGTCCCGGTGGAACAGGTGGCTGCGGTGGTGGCCCAGGGGGAGCTGCTCCATCTCACGACGGTGACCCGCGAGCGGCATACCATCGTCCATCGGCTCAAGGATCTCGAGGCACGCCTCGATCCGGCACGCTTCCTCCGCCTGTCGCGCAGTGCACTCATCAACGTGGAAATGATCCACCGCATCAGCCCCATGCCCAGTGGGACCTACGTGGTCACGTTGAAGAACAACCTGCAGTTCCCGGTGAGCCGTCTCCGGGCGCGCGCCCTGCGAGAGGGGTTCCTGCGGCTCTGAGCGGCGGCCTCCCACTGGGCAACAGTGCCCTCATCCGGACACGGCAGGCAGGCGCTTCTTCACACCCGCAGGCCGTTCGAATCCGTCGAGCGCGACGATGCGCGGCAGGCGCGCTGATACTGCCGGTCCCGACTCGACTGCATATCCCCTTCATTCTTCGTCAGGATGGCTCGCCGCTGCTCGAAGCTCCTGTTCCTGCTTTGCGACCGCTCACCTCCGTCGCCTCGGCGCGCAGCCCACCGGCGTCCCCGCGATCGACTCCGCCGCCGTCGCCCGGACCGCTTCGGTGCGCGGAGCCGCTGCCCTGCGAGGCAACGACCTCGTCGCGGCCCGCCGCCAGATCGACCGCGCGGCCAGCACCCGGCTTGGCCAGGCGTCGCACGTGTGGGCCGGCACCGTCCTCGCTGCCCGTGCCGACTGGCGTGAACGGCGACATCGCCCCTCGCGCAGACGCCGGCTCTCCGGTCGCCCTGCCGCGCGGAACGCAGCATGATCCTGCCATTGTCCACCATGAGACGACTGCCTGCTCACGGCGCCCCCAGCCAGCTCGCCCCCGTGAGCGAACACACCGAAGCGGTCACCGGATGCCCTGCCGCGTCGCGCACGTTGGTGATACCCAGTTGTACACTCACCTGCATCCTGGCGGAGCCCGTGTAGGAACCGGGGCTCGGCAGCGGCTCTCCGGCGTGCGTGGCCATTCCGGCAGTTGCCGACAGCGTCGCCTGGACATTGACCGGATCCCCGAACGGACTCGTCACGTCCACGTTGTAGGTGCCGCCGTTCGGATCGCTCGCGGCGCCGTCGAGCGTGGACACGCTCCCGCCGTGGGACGCTCCACCGGCTGTCACAAGCGTCCAGGCGGCCCTGCCGCGATCGCCGGTGATGGTCCCCTGC
The DNA here is from genome assembly GCA_963761075.1 of uncultured Gemmatimonadaceae bacterium. Classification (GTDB taxonomy): domain Bacteria; phylum Gemmatimonadota; class Gemmatimonadetes; order Gemmatimonadales; family Gemmatimonadaceae; genus CAVXFN01. Next base: position 818,816 of record CAVXFN010000004.1, on the reverse strand, counting down.
GCCGTGACGTGCGCCGCGAGCGTGAAGGTCATGTCGGTGCCCAGCAGCGCGGGATTCGACGGCGTGAACACGACGAAGTCGCTCGTAAACCCCGTCGTGCCGACGCCGGTCAGCTGATGGTTCCCTGCAATGTCCACCCGGGTATCGGGATCGTCGGCAATGATGCTGACCGACTTGTCCTGGACAGTGCCCGAGCTCGTGCCGCCGGATCCGTTGAGGGTCTCGTTGATTGTGCCGGGCACGTTGTCCAGTTCATGGAACTGCACGACGGTGTGCACGCCCAGGTCCAGCTCCTTGTACGTCCCGTACCTGGACGGGAGGTTGCCGCAACTGTTCCAGACCGTCACCGAGGCCTCGGCGAACGCAAACGGATCGGCGTCGCTCGTCGCTCGCACCGCAAACGTGCCCGTACTCGCCGGACTGGTATACATGCCTGTCGGTGTAATGCTCCCGCCGGTCGCCGTCCATGTGACGGCCGTGTTCGGGTTCCCGGTCACCGTGGCGTGGAACTGCTGCGTGCCGCCAGGCGCGAGGGTCACGACATCCGGGGTCACGGCGACGGTGACCTGGATCGTCCGAACGACGTCGAACGGAGCGCAGAGATCGTCCTCGCCCACGAGATCCGCGGGAAGGCACGCCTGCCCCGACGCCTCGATCGGCGCCTGGCCGGTCGGGACCAGGGACGTGGTGTAGCGTCCGGCCGCGTCGGTCACGTCCTGGACGCTTCCGTCGTTCGTGGTGCCGGTCAACGTGAGCGACAGCGGCAGCACCATGTCGATCGTCAATGGCTCGCCCGTGTACTGCACGCCGAAGCGGAGCGAGACATCCGTCGCCACGCCTCCCACGGGATTCTGTGGAATCGTCTGCTCAGTCACCACGACGTGCGCGCAGAGATGCGCGAGCACCCAGTCGCGCGTGAGCCACTCGAACACCGCGTCATCCAGGTGCAGCTGGGCCGCCTGATCCTGCCAGTAGAGTGCCACCCGCACCTGCCTCAGGTCGTGCGCCAGGACGCACGCCGCATTAGCGCGGACGATGGCCGCATTGAATCCGAACTTGAGGTCGACGAGGTCGCTCAGCAGGCCCTTGATCGACGGCGACTGGGCGATGGAGCCCGCGGGCAGCTGGAGCTGCTGCTCGGCGAACGCCTCCGTCGACGTCCAGAAGCTGTAGTCGGTGATGGCGGTGACGAGTGACTGGTCGTCGGCGCCGCTCAGGTGCAGCACCGGCTCCATCTGCAGCCACCACTCGCGGAAGATCGAGATCAGCTCGTCGAGCGCGGCATTGTCAGCGACGCCGGCCTGGAGCACGATTGTCAGCCGGCCAAGGAACGCGCCGGTGAGGCCGAGGGTGACGTCGGTGTTGAGGTCCTGGAGCTCCTCAGGGACATCGCCGCCAAGACCGATCAGGCTGAAGTGGTAGAGCATCACCTCGGCGCCCCCGGGGATCTGGCGCGCCGGGAGTGCCGTCACCGGGCCGCCGCTGTCGGGCGCGGTGAAACCGAAGAAAACCTCACCGGTCGGAGGCGCAACGGCTCCCTGAATGTGAAGGAGCAGGGGGACCCGGAAGTGCGTGCCGCTGGGCTGGAGCCGCACCGCGTGCAGCAGCGTGGCGTGCGCCGGCAGATCCGCCATCGCGGTTACCGGCGCGATCGTGATCGCGAGGGGCGTTGAGTCGGGGAGGGCGCCGGGCGGTACGACGAGCGTGAGGCTCGTCCCATCCGCCGTTACGGTGGTGACGCTGTCCCCCGCCACGGTGATGGTCCGCGTCACCTCCCGCGTCTCGTCGATTGTAACGCGCGCCGCGACCGACACCGTCGCGGTGCCCGTGACGCCGTCGACGGATGCGACAATGGTTGCCGTCCCGGGGGCGACGGCCGTCACCGTTCCTGCCGTGGAGACCGACGCGATCGTGGCCGAACCACTCGACCAGGACGTCGCCTTTCCGCTGAGCACCGCGCCGTTCGCGCTGCGCGCCGTCGCCGTAAGGTGGATTGAATCCCCAACCACCAACGCCTGCGTGGAGGGCGTGACGGCGACGGTTGCCACCGTCGGCGCGGGTGGCGGCGGCGTCGTTACACCGCCGGTGTCCGTCCCGCCGCCGCATGCCGCGAGAAACAGCGCGGCCGCAGCAAGGGAGCTGGCTCCGCGGATCCCGGGTGTTTCCAGTCGCTGGTACCTCATCTCGCACACTCCTCCCCGGACCGCCATTGCACGCATCACCGTCGTCGACGCGTGCTTCGCTGTCCGCATGGCACTCCGACATCGCACCGTTCGTAGCGATCAGTCGCTCTCGCCTGGTCAGGCCACCCGGCATCCCGCGCGACGCGGAGGAGGCCAAGCTCCGTCGAACCGACGCGGCAAACCTGCACAGGCAGCGGCAAGCACCCGTCAACGCCAGCGTCAAACCATTGGCGCACAATGACCTGGGCAATGCGTCCTTCGCGGCGCGGTCACGCATATTCCGATCGCCGCCACATCAACGGCGCGCGGGCTCGATGGCCGACGCCGCGCGGTCGCGCGCGAGTCCGAATCGGGAGCGCAGTGGCAGGCGGGGGTTTCGAGCCCGCGGTCAATGGAGTCCGCCCGGACACCGCTCACGTGCCTTTCCTCACACTCGCAGACAGTTCCAAACCGGCGAGCGCGACGGTGGGCACGCACAGTGGTGATACTCCCGTTCCCAATCCTGCACGCGTTCTTCCGTCATCCCTGCTCACGATGGTGCCAAGCCGCCTGGCGGTCGTTCCGCTGATCCTCGCCTCGTTCGTTTCCGCCGCCGCCGCGCAGCAGCCCACCGGCGTCCCCGCGGTCGACTCCGCCGCCGTCGCCCGCACCGCCTGGGCGCGCGGAGCGGCTGCCCTGCGAGGCAACGACCTCGTCGCGGCCCGCCGCGAGATCGACCGCGCGGCCAGCGCCTGGCCCACCCAGCCTGCGTACGTGTGGGCCAGCGCCGTCCTCGCTGCCCGTGCCGGCGACACCACGGCCACCCGCGCGGCCCTCACGGCGTACGCCGACCTGGGGCTCGGGCGTGACCCAGCGTCCGATCCAGCCGTCGCGGCAATCGCCCGGGCACCATCGTTCGCCGCACTCGTCAGGCGCCTGACGACAAACGCCGCGCCGCTGGTTCGCAGCACCACGGCCGCGGTCATTGCCGACTCCACCCTGTGGCCCGAGGGCGTCGACGTCGATCCGCGCACCGGGCACTACTTCGTGGCCAGCGTGCGCCATCGCACCGTTGTGGAGACGTCACCCAACGGCACGATCGTGCGCGAGCTCCTCCCGCGCGACGGGGCGACCATCGGTGCCATGCTCGGCGTGCGCGTCGACACCGCGCGCCGTGCCATCTGGGCCACCACGGCCGGCATCCCTCAGATGGAACGATACCAGCCGGCCGACTCGGCCATCGCCGCACTCCTGCGCATTCGCCTGTCGGACGGCACCATCGAACGACGGTGGGACCTCCCGCCTTCGCCTGGCGGACACACCCTCGGCGACGTCGCCATCGGCCCGCGCGGCGACGTCTTGGTGACCGACTCCCGCGAGCCGGTGCTCTACCGGCTTCGCCCGGGCGCCGATACGCTCGAGGCCCTGCGACACCCGCTCTTCCGGTCGCTCCAGGGCATGGCGCCGACCCCCGACGGACGCACGATCTACGTCGCCGACTGGTCGCACGGACTGCTCCGCATCGACCTCGAACGGCGCACCGTATCCCGCCTCGTCGACGCGCCGCACTCCACGTCGCTCGGCTGCGATGGCATCGCGTGGGACCGTGGTGCAATCGTCTGTGTCCAGAACGGCGTCGCTCCCGCACGCATCATGCGCTTCGTGCTCGACGCCACTGGCACGCGCATCGCGCGCGCGGAGGTGCTCGATCGCAACCAGGCCATTGCCGGCGAGCCGACGATCGGCACGATCGTCGCCGGCCACTTCGTCTACGTCGCCAACAGCCAGTGGGACGAGCACGATGACTCGGGCATGCTCCGCCCCGGCGCCGCCCTCCGGCGCGCGATCCTGCTGTCGGTTCCACTGCCGGTTCCGCTGCCCGAGTGAACAAGCCGAAGTCGGACCCGAACGGGACCTGCAGGCAGTAGCCGGGTCGCCGCCGTCCGCTCAGAGCGGGCGGGGAACCTTTGGCGTGGCGCTGGCCGCCGGCTGTGCAGGTGCCTTGCGCCGGGCGAGCGGCTTCTGCGGATCGACGATCTGGCGGAAGCGCTCCATGTTGTCGGTCACCGCCATCGAGTGCAGCACCCAGCGGTTCTCGAGGGTGTTCGTCACGCCACCCGGGAACCCGCGCGCGGCACGGTATCCCGCGGCCTCCACGGCGGCCGTCGCCGCCTTCGACACCACCCCGAACGGATACGCGAAGAACTGCACCGGGGTTCCGAGGTGCTTCTCGAGCGCCTCCCGGCTTCCCACGGTTTCCTCGCGCATCTGCTTCGGGTCGGTGATGCGCGTCATGAAGGGATGGGTAATCGTGTGCGACCCGATCGTCATCCCGGCCTGCTGCATCCCGCGCAGCTGGTCCCAGGTGAAGTAACGGTCGTTGCGCCCGATGGCGTGCGTGAAGACGAAGAACGTGGCCGTGAAGCCGTATTGCCGCAGCAGCGGCACGGCGTGGACGTACTGCGTTTCCCATCCGTCGTCGAACGTCAGCACCACCGCACGTGGCGGCAGGCTGCCCTTTCCTTCCAGCGCGTCCATCAGGGCCGACAGCGAGACGACAGGGATGTCGTGGTCGCGCAGGTACCGCATCTGGTCGGCGAACGACTCGGGGGAGACGTCGAAGGCCTGCTTCGACTTCGCATCGCCCGGCTTGTGCGGATAGATGCCGTGATAGACCAGGATCGGGACGCGAAGCGGCTCCTGCGCCGGCGCCCGTTCGGCGCCAACGGAAGTCGGGGACGCAAGCAGCAGCGATGTGAGCAACGCGAGGACGCGCATACGAGACTGAAATCTGGAGGACGGAACTGGACGACGCATGAATGCCGTGGCGTGACCCGACCCGGGGCAGCCAACCCTCCGGCCACGACGGTTGTCAGAAGTCGGCTCGCCCGCCACTGGCGCCCGCCGCCAACCCCGGCCTGAGAGGACGACCCGTGACCTATCCCCGTCTCGACGGTATGCGCCAGGACCTTCGCTTCGCCGTGCGCACCCTCCGGCGTGCCCCCGTCTTCACGACGGTGGCGCTGGTCACCCTGGCGCTCGGCATCGGCGTGAACACCGCCGTCTTCAGCGCCGTGAACGGGATCCTCCTCTCGCCCCTCCCGTTTCCGGAGCCGGGACGTCTCGTCGCCATCTGGCCGGGACACTTCGCCTCCGCCGCCGAGCTCGACTACCTCCAGCACCACGCCCGGAGCTACGACGGAGGGGCAGCGGCGTTCAGCCCTGGCTGGGGGGCCGCGCTCACCCTCCCCGACCATGCCGTGCAGCTCTCGGGCGCCCATACGTCGGCGAACTTCTTCAGGGTGCTCGGGGCCCGGCCCATCCTGGGACGCACGTTCGTCGACGGCGAATCGGCGCCCGGCCGGACGAACGTCGTGGTGCTCAGCCATGCCGTCTGGCGGGCGCAGTTCGGCGGCGACTCCAGCATTGTCGGACGGACGGTCCTCCTCGACGGCTCGCCGACGACTGTCGTCGGCGTGATGCCGGCCGGGTTCTCGATCCTGCAGCACGACGCCGACTTCTGGATGCCCTGGGAGGTTGATCCGGCCTCACCGTTCTACACCGGGGGCATCGCGCTCCTGCTCGGCCGGCTGAACACCGGCACGTCGGCGCGGGCGGCCCGCGCGGAGTTTGCCTCGTTCGTGCCCGATATCCGGCGCGCCTTTGCCTACGCGGACCGCTACGGGAGCGACGTCGACGTGATCTCGCTCCGGGACTCGATCGTGGGCTCGATGCGCCCGATGCTGCTGATCCTGCTTGGGGCGGTCGGCTTCATCGTCCTCATCGCCGGCGCCAACGTTGGCAACCTGCTTCTCGCCCGCGCCGGCGGGCGCCGGCAGGAGATGGCATTGCGCAGCGCCATCGGCGCCAGCCGCGTCCGCATCGTGAGGCAGATGCTTGTCGAGTCGGTGGTGCTCGCCCTGGGTGGTGGCGTGCTCGGACTGGCGCTTGGCTACGGCGGCGTGCGCGTGCTCAGGGCGCTGCTCCCCGCCAGCGTGCCGCGGCTCGACACCATCGCCATCAACCCCATCGTCCTCGCGACGTGCGCGGCGGTGACCCTTGGCGTCGGCCTCGTCTTCGGCCTCGCGCCGGCGTTGCTCGGGAGCCGTCAGGACCTGCAGGCCGCGCTGCGGGAGGGAGGTGCCCGCGAGCGCGGTGTCTTCGGGCGAGGCGTGCGGGGCATGCTGGTGGTCGCCGAGGTCGCGCTCGCGGTCGTGCTCGTCACCGGGGCCGGCCTCATGCTGCAGAGCATGTGGCGGCTGTCGCTCGTCGACCCCGGCTTCAACGCCGACAACGTCCTCACCCTCAGGCTGCAGCCGAGCGGACCGGAGTTTTCGGGCGGCGTGGCGCGCGCGCGCTATTTCGGGCAGGTGCTCGACAGCGTGCGGGCCGTGCCGGGAGTGCTCTCCGCGGGCGCGATCCAGCACCTCCCGCTGACGGGCTTCGACTGGCACCGGCCGGTGGAGATCGAGGGTCGACCCCTCGCTCCCGGCGCCACGCCGTTCACCCCGGGCTGGAGGACGGTGGCGGGAGACTACTTTCGCACCATGGGAATCCGGCTGCTCGACGGCCGAGCCTTCGAGCCTCGCGACGACGCCGGCGCCCCACTGGTTGCGCTCGTGAACGCCACCTTTGCCGAATCACGGTTCCCCGGTGAGTCGGCCCTCGGGCAACGGATTCGCATCGGCACCGGAACCGCCGCGCCGACCGCGACCATCGTCGGCGTCGTCTCCGATGTCCATCACGTCTCGCTCACGGAAGCCCCGGAAGCCGAGTTCTTCGTCTCCGAGGTCCAGATGCCGCAGTGGTCGATGGCCGTTGTGGCCCGCACGACGGGCGACCCGATGGCACTGGCCCGGACAATCGTGTCGCGCCTCACGGCGATGGCGCCCGGCGTGCCCATCTCCGGGATCCAGCCGCTCTCTCGGCTTGCTTGGAGCTCCGTCGCCGAGCGTCGCGTGGTGATGCTGCTGCTGTCGCTGTTCGCGGCGGTCGGCCTCGTCCTCGGCGCCATCGGGATCTACGGCGTCGTCAACTACGCCGTGAGCGCGCGCGTCCGGGAGATCGGCATTCGCATCGCCCTCGGCGCCGGCCGCATGCGCGTCACGTCCCTGGTGCTGCGCCAGGGCGTGGCATACGCCATGGCGGGGGTGGCGCTCGGCCTCGCGGTGGCGTTCGCGGTGGCGACGGCCGCCCGGTCGCTCGTCTACGAGGTGAGCCCGACGGATCCGTGGACCTACGCGGCCGTGTCGGTGACGCTGCTTGTCACCGCGACGCTGGCGAGCTGGCTCCCCGCGCGCCGCGCCGCGCGCATCGACCCGGTGCGGGCGATCCGGCAGGTGTGAGCGGAAGGGCGACAGCACGACCGCCGACCGGTGGCGGCCGCGTCGCGGCGCGGTCCGGTGGGCTGCCGGTCCGCCTAACGCTCCTTCTTCCGCTCGAACAGCCCGTCCAGCGCCCGCCGGATCGCCTGCGCCGCCCCGATCCCCACCGCCAGCGCGAACGCCACCCCGATCGCCCCGAACGCGATCAGGAACGCCGCCAGCACGATCTGACGGGCGAAGTTGAGCTGCCACAGCGCCAGCGCCCCCACCACTGAGAGCAGCGCCCCCTTGAGGATCTTCCCGATCAGGCGGGCGTAGGTGATCTCCTCCTCCTCGAGGGCGTCCTCGGCGCGGTTGGCGAGCGTGTTCGCCAGGAAGAGCCCCACCACCGCGATCAGCGCCACCAATGCCAGGTTCGGCAGGTAGACGAGCAGGGCGTCGATGAGCCGGCTCAGCACTTCCAGCCCCCAGAGCTGCAGGGCGTTGTCGAGGAAGACGAGTATCACCAGCACCATGACCACGTTGCCGACGACGTTGTACAGCGCCGACGCGCACGTCGCCCTTGCTGAACGCGGCGCGCCACGCCTGTCGCCCGCCAAGCCGGTCCAGCCGGAGGAAGACCAGCGCCCGCACGACCGCCCGCTTGGCGAGCCATCCGACGAGCACGCCGAGGGCCAGCACCAGCAGGCCGCCGGCAAACGTCGGCAGGTAGTTCAGCACCCGGTCTCGAAGTCCGGCCACGACGCCGGTCGGTTGCGCTTGCATGGTGGTCCCCTATCTCGAGAAGAAGACTCGCTCGAAACGCGGCGCCCGCTGTTCCTCCACGGCGCGCACCACGATCACCGGGTTCCGGTCGTACCGCGCGATGAGCGCCGGCACCGTGTCGCCGAACACGGGCACTACCGGACCGGTCGTCGGCGCGCCGATGACCACAAGCTCGCGCCGCCCGATGGCCCGCAGGAAGCCCCGCACCAGGCTCGACGCGCGGACGGTCTCCAGGGGGCGATCGAGCTCGGCTGCCGCCAGCGTCACGTTTGCCTGGGCCGTGAAGCTCTCCGACTCCTCCGGCGTCATCGCCTTGTCGAGCACCGTGATGGCCCGCACGTCGGCACCGAACCACCCGGCAATCGACGGGGCGAGGCGCGCCGCCAGCTGCGAGTTCCGCCCCTTGGTCACCGGGACGACGACCCGCTTGATGGCAGCGCGATCGATCTGCCCGTACACCACCGCCACCTGGCACGGGGCACGCTGGAGTACGCGCTCCACGACCGACGACACGATGCGCTCGAAGAACGACTGCACCTGCGGCTGGCCGATGACGAGGAAGTTGCACTGCTCCTCGCGCGCCGTCTGCACGATCGCCTGGCTGATGCGGTGCCCGATCTTGATCACCGGCCGGGCGGCAACGCCGCGTTCGTGCGCGTACTGCACGGCGGTCTCGAGCAGCGCCACCACCGCGTCGGTCGACGGGCGCGCCGTCTCCAGGGCCTCGCCCTCGGGTACCTCGATCACATGAAGCAGCACGACCTCGCCTCGATGCGCCTGCGCGACCGCCAGTCCGGTTTCCATGAGCGAGGGGAGCGTCTGGTGGCTCAGGATCGAGACGAGTACGCGGTACTCGTTGCGCTCGATCCGCTCCATCCAGGATGTTCGCGCCTGGTACGCCGTCTCGCGCTTGCGACTGTACGAGTAGTAGAAGATCACGCCGACGGCGATCCAGCCCCCGGCCGCGAGCCACGCCAGCGGGTAGTCGACGAACATCAGCACGGCAACGAACAGCATCGCCAGGATGCCGAGGATCGGCGTCACCGGCAGGAAGGGTACCTTGAAGCCGCGCTCGAGGTCCGGTCGTGTATGTCGGAGCCGCATCAGCGCGATGTTCACCGCACCGAAGAGCAGCAGGAACATCACGCTGGCCGCCGCGGCCACGTCCTCGATGGGCAGCGCCACCGCCATCAGGATGACGAGCGCCGCCGAGACGACGATCGCGATGTGCGGCGTGCCACGCGCGGGGTGCACCCTGGCGAGCGCGCGCGGCAGGCTGGCGTCGCGCGCCATCGCGAACGCCACCCGCGACGAGGAATAGATCGTGGCGTTCAGCGCCGACAGCGTGGAGAGCAGCCCGCCCACGAGGATGACAAGCCCGCCCCCGACCACGAACTGGTTGGCGGCGGTGACGAGCGCGACCTCGCGCTGCTCGCCGAGGAACTGCGTCACCTCGACGCCCGCCGGCGGGATCGTCGCTCCGACGGCGACGAACGAGACCAGGAGGTAGATCGGGATGACGATCGCCAGGCAGAGGAAGACCGCCAGCGGCACGTTGCGCCTGGGGTTCTCCACCTCCTCGCTGGTCTGGGCGACGATCTCGTATCCCTCGAAGGCGATGAAGGTGAGTCCCATCGCCGCGAAGACGCCGTTCCAGCCGTGCGACATGAACGGCGTGAACGACGCCTGCCACCCGGTGCGGCGCGCCATCGTCCACAGGCCGGCCACGATGAACAGGCCGATGACGATGATCTTGCCGATCGTGACGACGTTGCCCGCCTTTCCCGTCTCCGACGCGCCGCGGAAGTTGATGTACGCGAACAGCACGCAGACGGCCACCGCCAGCCAGACCTCGAGCGGGGCCAGCGGCATCACGACGTTGGTGACGCCGAGGACCTCGAGCATCTGCTTGAAGTAGGCGCCGAAGCCGAGGGCGTAGAGCGAGCAGGCGACGGCATGCGCGAACCAGCTCATCCACCCGGCCAGGAAGCCGCTCGGGTTCGGGAGCGCGCTCTTGACGTAGAGGTAGCCGCCGCCGGCGCCGTGAATCGCGCCGCCCAGCTCGGCGTACGACATCGCCGCCAGCAGCGCCACGAAACCGTTGAGCACGAAGGCGAGGAGCAGGGCCGGCCCCGCGGTCCCGGCGGCGATGCCCGTCAGCACGAAGATGCCGGCGCCGATCATGGCGCCGACACCGATCATGGTGACATCGATGAGCCGCATCTCGCGGCTCAGGCGAACCTCGACCGCCACGGCAGCGCTCCCTGTCCTGGCCCCCCCGACAGTGGCCGCCTGCGCACCGACCTACAAGGGGCGGGCGCGATCTCCGCTGCGGATCATCCCACACCCGTCGCCATCGCGATCCGTGCCGTGCATACTTCACGTCGTAGCGGCGGGGCACGCACCATCGTGTCTCTCCGGCTTCCCGCACCTTCCGAGGTCGCAATGCGCAACGCGTCCCGCATCCGTGTCGCCCACGCCGTTTCCCTCGCTCTCGTCGCCGCCACCCTCATGACCGGTTGCTCCCGCCGAGTGCAGTACCCGACCACCCGCAAGGGCGACGTCGTGGACGACTACTTCGGCACCAGGGTGGCCGACCCGTACCGGTGGATGGAGGACCTCGACTCGAAGGAGGTCGCCGACTGGGTGGCGGCGGAGAACAAGGTCACGTTCGCGTACCTCGCAAAGCTTCCCCTGCAGCAGCACTTCAAGGACCGCATCACGCAGCTCTGGGACTATCCCAAGGTCAGCATCCCGCAGCGCGAGGGGGGGCGGCTGTTCTACTCGGAGAACAGCGGGCTGCAGCGACAGGCGCCGGTCTACGTGCGCGAGAGCCTCGGTGCCAAGCCCAGGCTCGTCATCGACCCCAACGAACTCTCTCCCGACGGCTCGGTGTCGCTGGCCGAGTGGGCGCCATCGCCGGACGGTCACCTGCTCGCCTACGGCCTCTCGGAAGGCGGGGCCGACTGGCGCACGATCCGCGTGCGCGACATCGCCACCGGCAAGGACGTGCCTGACGAGGTGAAGTGGATGCGCTTCTCCGCCATCTCGTGGACGAGGGACGGCAAGGGCTTCTTCTACTCCCGCTATCCCGAGCCGCCCGCCGGCAAGGCGCTCGAGGCCGCGCTGTCGGGACAGGCCGTCTATTACCACACCGTCGGCACGGCGCAGGGGGAGGACCGACTCATCTACTCGCGCCCGGACCTGCCCACCTGGTTCATCTTCGGCGGCGTGACCGAGGACGGGCGATACCTGCTGATCTCGATGGCGAAGGGATCGGACAACAACAACCGTCTCTACTACGCCGACCTTGGCAACCCGATGCACCCTGACATCGGGGCCACGGTGCGCCCGCTCATCGAGCGCGACGACGCCGAGTTCTCGCCGATCGGGAACGTCGGGCCGGTGCTCTATCTCCGGAGCGACCTCGAGGCACCCAACCGCAAGATCATCGCGGTGGACGTGCGCTCGCCGGCGCCGGCGCTCTGGCGCACCGTGCTCCCCGAGGGGAAGCAGGCCATCGAGAGCGTGGCGCTCATCGGCGGCCGGCTGGTGGCGCAGTATCTCGCGGACGTGAAGAGCCGGCTCGCGCTGATCGGCGTCGACGGCCGGGACCAGGGCGAGATCGCGCTCCCAGGCGTGGGCACGGTGGCGGGGATCGGCGGACGCGAGGATGCGCCCGAGGTCTTCTACGCGTTCAGTTCGCCCCTCGCGCCGACCACTGTATACTCGTACGACCCGAAGAAGAAGGAGAGCACGCCGTTCATGCCGGCCAAGCCGGCGGTGGATGTCAGCCAGTACGAGACGAAGCAGCTCTTTGCCACGTCGAAGGACGGCACCCGCGTGCCGTTCTTCCTGACGGCGCGCAAGGACATCGCGCTCGACGGCAGCCACCCGACGATGGTGTACGGCTACGGCGGGTTCTCGATCAGCACGCTGCCGACCTATCGCAGCGACGTACCGGCGTGGCTCGAGCTGGGCGGCATCTGGGTGACAGCGAACATGCGCGGCGGCGCCGAGTACGGCGAGGCGTGGCACAAGGCCGGGATGCTGGAGAAGAAGCAGAACGTCTTCGACGACTTCATCGCGGTGGCCGAGTACCTGGTGAAGGAGAAGTACACGTCGCCGGGGAAGCTCGGCATCATGGGCGGCTCGAACGGCGGGCTGCTCGTCGGCGCGGTGGAGGAGCAGCGTCCCGACCTGTTCGCGGTGGCGTTGCCCGCCGTGGGCGTCATGGACATGCTGCGCTACGACAAGTTCACCGGCGGCCACGCCTGGGTGACCGAGTACGGCTCGTCATCAGACTCGGCGCAGTTCCAGTTCCTGTACAGGTACTCGCCACTGCAGAACGTGAAGCCCGACACCTGCTACCCGGCGACGCTGGTGACCACGGCCGATCACGACGACAGGGTGGTGCCCAGCCATTCGTTCAAGTTCACGGCGGCGATGCAGGCGGCGCAGTCGTGCGACAATCCCGTGCTGATCCGCGTGGAAACGGAGGGCTCGCATGGCTATCGGCCCACCGACAAGCGCATCGCGGAGCTGGCGGACGAGTGGTCGTTCGCGGCAGCGCAGATGGGGATCACGGCGGCGCCGCCGGCGCCGGGTCCCAAGGCGCCGGCGGCGATCTCGATGCCGGGCGGAGAAACGGCACGACCGACACCATAGGGGACCGCCGTGTCTCCGGCGCTCCGCTAGTCGATCAGCTCGTATCCCGCCGTCACGAAGTCCCTGTCGAAGGCGAAGGCGCGCCGGAGCCGCTGCCGTCGCATGACTTCGAACGTCACGGCGTCCGTCATGGAGAATCGCTGATCGGCGAAGCGGTCGATCCACCGCAGGATCGCAGATTCCATGAGCTCGACGGTCACGTCGTGCCACTCGAACGCAGGATCGTGAAGCAGCGCCTTGACGACGCGTCGGGCCTGCTCCGCGTCGAGCCGGCGTAGCAGGTGCCCGTGCAACTCCGCGAGGACGAACGCGGTGCTCACCCAGCGCCCGCCGGCACGCCGGTGCCGCACCTCGATCGCGACGGCCTGTTCGTGGTACTGGTCCCGCGAGCTTGCGAGCGCCAGGAGTGCGCTCGTGTCAATCGCGGCCCGTGTCACCGCCCTCGCCCGCGCCGTAGAGATACTCGTCGTGTCGCGCCGCCAGGTCCGAGGGCACGTCGGGCACTCCGTCGAGGACCCTGGCGAGCGCCTCGAGACCGTCGCCGCGCCGCTGTTCGGCCAGCATCTCGTCCGAGAGTCGCCGGAGGCCAAGACGCAGCAGCTCCGCTTTTGACAGTGCGGAGCGCTCGACGAGACGCTCGAGCAATTCCTGGTCGTGTCGGTCGAGGTAGACCTGAACGGGCTCGCGAACGCGCTTTACTGACTTGGACATTTCTGGCTCTACATGATTGCATGTATGCTATACATGTAACGCACGGGCCGCAAGGTCGCTTTCGCCAGCGCGCATCGAGCTCGGCCCGGGGAACGCCGGACATCACACAGTGGCGCCAGTTCTTCGCCGGATGGAGGACCAACGCCGGGCAAGACGCTACGGCGTGCGCCCGATCCAGAGCGTCCCCGCGGGAATCTCGCGCACGCGTTCGTCGATGCTCCGGCGCCAGGTGACGGTGACCCAGTAGCGCCCCGCCGGAAGGGTGTCGGCGAGCGACGATGGCTGCAGGGCAGCGTTGACGAGCCGCACGACACTTGATCGCGCCGGCACCGTCAGGATGTAGAGCGGCATGTCGCACGCTTCGACGCGATCGTCCCAGACCGGAACGTGTGACATCATCGGCGAGCTGTACAGCCGGAGACCAAAGCAGCACGCGCCGTAGATCCGGTCGCCGTCCACCCATCACGCGCCCGCAGGGCCAGCCGACGCCCGGGAGCGCGCCGTGCTACCGCACCGGCCCCAGATACTTGTCCAGCCAGTCCAGCGACTCGCGGATGATGTCGGCGCGCGGCAGGATGTGCCCGCCCTCGTACACCACCCGCCGTTTCTCCGCCGCCGGCGTGCCGAGGTGATCGAGGAACGGCTTCTGCGCCGTCTCCGTCGGGAAGAAGTGGTCGTACTTCGCGTTCAGCATCAGCACCGGCACGGTGATCCGCGGCAGGAAGTTGAACGGATCCACCTCCGGACGCGGGCGTTCCATCTCCAGGCCGGCGACGTTGAGCACCACCGCGCGGATCCGCGGCTCGATGGCCGGCATGAGTCCGCCGAGATACGCCCCCCAGCTCAAGCCGTAGTATGCGATCCGGGTCGTGTCGATGTCGCCGCGCGTCGCGAGGTAGTCGACCGACCGGCGCAGGTCCTTCGCCCACATCAGGACGTGGTCCCGGTAGAAGACGCTCTCGTCGGCATAGTCGCTGTTGAGGCTGTCCCCGCGCTCGTACGTGCTCTTGTAGATGGGGTGGATGACCACGCGGCCGCTCTTCACGAAGAAGTCGATGTATTGCGCAAGCGACAGCCCGGAGCTCGATCGCTCGTGGAGTCCGTTCGAGGCCGGGAAGAACACCACGGCCTGGTACGGCGGAGCCTTGCCCTTCGGGATGAAGACGTATGCTCCCATTTGCTCATGGCCGTATGCGGCATCGAAGCCCACCTTCTCCACGCGCCAATCCGCAGACGACGTGTCGACTGCCTCCACCCGGTCATTGAGCGGCGTGCGGTCGTAGTCGTACATGGCCCGGTATCCCTGCCAGACCACATCCGGGACGGGTTTCTCCCTGGAAAAATCCCGGAATGCACGCTCCAGCGGCTGCTCGGCCAGCGTGCGATTTGGCTCGTCGCGCACGTACTTCATCAGCCGGACACCGTTGGTCACCGAGCGATCGAACGGGTCCTGTGTGTAGGCGTCATTGAATGAGTACGTCGGGTCGTTCCACCCGCCGCCCAGGATGTAGCGCCCGCTGCCACCGGCGGTGTAGCACCACTCGCGAACGTTGCCCGCCATATCGAACGTGCCGAAGGGACTCATCCCGGCCGTGGTGCTGCCGCGCGCCGGCCCCTCGCCGCGATAGTTGCTTCCCGGCACCACGGAGGCGCTCGCCCACGCCTCCGCCGCGCGGTTCCAGTGATACAGCGTGGGGAGCAACTTCCCGGCGAACTTCGCGTAGGCAGCCGCCTCGTACCAGCTGATGCCACCCACGGGGAGATCGTCCTGTCCGTTGGGCACGTCGCCGGCCTCCCACGTCGCCGGACCCGGGCGCCCGGTGCGGTCCACGAAGAGCTTCATCGCCGCGTCGCGTGGGATCACGTGTCCCTCACGGACGAACGGCTCGGTCCAGTACTCCGCCTTCGTGTATCCGCCGGCTGCCACGAATCGACGGTACGCGCGGTTGGTGACCTCGTACCGGTCCATGAGAAAGTCGCCGAGCTGCACCGGCGGCAGGTGGTCGAGCCCGGGCATGCTCGCAGGAAACGCGCCGCCGCTGACGTGCACCATGTTGCTGTCGGGAGACGCGACGGAGTCGAGGACGAACGGTGCATCCTGCGAGAAGACCGGCGCCAGCTCGACGAGCGCCGTGCGATACCCCGGTTTCTCGATCCGGAGGCGTGAGTAGACGTAGTTCGGGAAGCGGACGCTGTCGGTCGGCGTGGTGCCGATCGATTCCCAGCGGCTCGGGTCGCCATACGCGCGTCGCAGCACGCGTGCTCCGGGAGGCTCGGAGCGCACGACGAGCGGTGCCGAGAACGTCGGCCAGAGCTGCCACGAGCTGCGGGTCGTCAGGCGAGATCGCCGCCGCCCGCTGGGCCACCGCGAAGGCGCTGTCGAAGTTGTAGTCGGTCGTGTATCGCTCGATGGCGGGAAGCGCCTGCTCGCGAACCCACCGGGCGTCGCGGGCGTGGGCGCGGCTGCGCCACGCGAGCGCGGCGACGACGAGCAGCACGATCGCGACGATTGGTACGACGCCGTAACGCGTGACCGGCTTCCGGCCCGGTGCGCGTACGCCTGCCTCCGGCGTGAGCAGCGACTCCAGTTCCTCCAGCAGCTCATCGGCGGATTGAAAGCGTGCACCCGGGTCCTTCTCGAGGCACATCATCGCGGCGCGCGCCAGCGACTCCGGACAATCGGTCCGCAACTCCTTCACCGGTCGCGGCTGCGCGCTGATCTGCGCCGCCAGGATGGCCTGCGGCGATCCCGTGAACGGCGGCGTTCCCGTCAGCATCTCGTAGGCGACGACGCCGAGCGCATAGATGTCGGCGCGGAAGTCGACATCCGGGTCGGCCGCCGCCTGCTCCGGCGCCATGTAGGCGGGTGTGCCGAGCGAGATGCCGACGCTCGTCAGGTCGTGGTGTTCCGTCGCCACCGTCATCGCCTTCGCCACGCCGAAATCGACGATCAGCGCATGGCGACCTGCCAGCAGGATGTTGTCCGGCTTGATGTCGCGGTGGACGATGCCGTGCCGGTGTGCATGCGACACCGCGTCGACGACGTCGCGCAGGATGCGCGCGACCTCCGACACCGGCAGGGCACCGTCGCGCGCGAGCCGTGCACGCAGCGACTCGCCCTCGACGAACGGCATCACGTAGTAGAGTGAGCCCGCCGCCTGCCCGGAGTCGATCAGCGTCAGGATGTTCGGGTGCTGCAGCTTCGCTGCGAAAGCGATCTCGCGCAGGAACCGCTCGGCGCCGACGGCCGCCGCGAGATCCGGGCGCAGCACCTTCACCGCGACGTGGCGGTCGTGCCTGGCGTCGCGGGCGAGATAGACCGTGGCCATGCCGCCGTGTCCAAGCTCGCGCTCGATGACGTAGTGCCCGGCGAGCGCGGCGCCGAGCCGGGCAACGGGATCGGTCATGTCGGACTGCCGGGACGTGGGGGCGAGGCATAGTACGGTCCGCGTCACGCGACCGCAATTCACGGCACGCGCACCAGCCATGGCACGCGCCGCAAGCGCTCGATCCCGTCGTCGTTCGTGCGCACCACGTAGACGACGTGTGCGCCCGAGCCGACGAGGTGCTCGGTCGGCGCCAGTTCCAGCGACGCCGTGCGTACTCCACGCCTGTCGACGACGTCGTAGTGTGCTCCGTCCGCGCCGGGTATGTGCTGACGCTCCACCAACAGGGCGCCATCGGGCGCCGCCACGAGCGCTGACCGAGTGAACGGCGGCACCTCGTCTGGCCAGTCGCGGAACGATGACGTCGAGACGTCGCTCGACGCCACGCCGAGTGATTCGATGATCGCGGCCCGCTTGATGGACTCGTCCATCCGTACCTGAGGAACGACAATCGGCGCAGCGCGCATCGGGCGCCCATCCGGTGATCGCCACTCCACGCCGTACGGATCGAGTCGTGCGATGGCGATCCAGCCATCCCGGAACAACAGCGCCTGCTCAGCCACGCGCAGCGGATTCATGGCGAATTCGAGGCGCCTGGCTTCATCCGACGTTCCCCGTCGCAGCATCTGCGGCCGCGCCCCACCGCGCGTTCGTTTCGAGGAGGCGAGCCGCGTCCGGGTTCTCTCACCGTGGCGCCCACGGCCCTCAATCGTTATGCTCCCGGCGTCACGACGCTTCCTGCGACGTGGCACGCATCACCGCAGATTGGCGTCGGATCCCGTATCTCGGCGAGTTACGAAGGCGCCGCGAACTCGCCTCGCGGCGCGGATTCACGTTCCGTTCACGTGACCGCAACAGGAGCCGTCGACGTGCCAGACCAGCGGGGCCATCCCAGCGGCACGGCGTCATGGTCGTCCATGCCGCCCGCATGGCGCGCCGGCGCGGTCATCACCGCGGGCCTGACATGCGGAATCGCCACCGGCCTGCTCCACGCCGTGGTGCTCTTCGTGCGCCTGCACGTCGTGCACGAACTCGTCTGGTTCAGTCGCGAGTTCGTCTGGATGGCGCCCATCACGTACACGTCGCTCTTCCTCCCCGCGGCACTCCTCCTCGGTGCCTGCGCCGCCCTCATCCCGCACCGCGCCGTCTTCACCGTTGCCATCGTGTGCTACGTGACCGCGGGCGTCTTCGGGCTGCTGCTGCCATATCCGGAAATTGCCCGCATCGCCGCCCTGGTGTTCGCCCTGGGCGTCGCCGTGCAGGCGGCACGCGTGGCGGGTCCCCGGGCGGTGACCGGAGCCGCATGGTGGCGGCGCGCACTGGCCGCCGGCGCGCTGCTCGTGCTGGCGGCCGCCACGCTCGCGCCACCGCTGCGCCGGGCGCGCGAGGCGCGCGCGCTCGCCAGCCTCGCCCCCGCCGCGAACGATGCCCCGAACGTCCTCTTCATCATCCTGGATACCGTGCGCGCGGCATCGATGGGACTGTACGGCGGCGGCGATGACGACACCCCGGCCCTCGAGCGATGGGCGCAGGACGGCGTGACCTTCGACTGGGCATTCTCCGCGGCGCCGTGGACCCTCCCCTCACATGCCTCGATGTTCACCGGGCGCCGCCCACTGCAGCTGAGCACCGACTGGAAGCGTCCCCTCGACGGGCGCGACTCGACGCTCGCCGAGATGCTTCGCGCGCGTGGCTACGCCACGGCGGGTTTCGTCGCCAACATGCAGTACACGAGCTACGACTCGGGCCTCGATCGCGGTTTCATTCGCTACGAGGACTATCGCGTCAGCCCGCTGCAGCTCATGTGGAGCTCGTCGTACACGCAGACCGCGCTCTTCCAGGCCATCCGGCGCGCCCGCTCCCCCGGCGACGTCATCAGCGCGGTGCTGCATCCCAACCTCTCCATCGACATGAAGCATCACTTCGACGCGAAGCACGGGGCGGAAGTCGACGGCGCGTTCCTGCGCTGGCAACAGGACATCGGCGGCCGCCCGTTCTTCGCGTTCCTGAACTTCATGGACGCGCACCAGCCGTACTTCGCGCCGCCGGAGTTCCGTCGGTTCGCGCCCGGCCGGAACAGCCACGGCGACTACGCCGCGGCCATCGCCTACCTCGACGCGCAGGTCGACTCCATCCTGACGACGCTCGCCGGTCGCGGCGTCCTCGACCGCACGATCGTCGTCGTCGCCGGTGACCACGGGGAACTCTTCGGCGCCACGCACAAGCTCACGGGGCACGCCCACGATCTCTACGTGAACGTCCTCCGCGTGCCGCTCCTGATCCGCTATCCGGCTCGCGTGCCCCGCGGACAGCGGGTCGAGCGCGTCGCCTCGCTGCGGGACCTGGCCGCGACGGTGCTCGATCTCGCCGGGGCGCGCGGCGCATCGGTTCCCGGCGAGTCCCTCGCGCGGCTCTGGTCCGGTGACGCCACGCCGGGCAGTCCCGTGTTCGCGTCGGTGACCTTCGCGCCGAACGTCGAGCCCGACCTTCCTACCGCGAAGGGTCCGCTCCGCGCCGCACTCGACGACTCCCTGCACTACATCACGAACCGGGACGGCAAGGAAGAGCTGTACGAGTACCGAACCGATTCGCTCGAGGCGAGCAACCTCGCCGGCGATCCCGCTCGGGCCGCGGTCCTCGGGCGCCTGCGGGCCGCGGTGCGGAGCCTGGCCCCGGGGGGCCGCAACTGATGCGGTGCGTGCGCGGTGGCCTCGCGGCGGCCCCGCTCGCGGTTGCCAGGGCTCGCCGGGTCGTCGCGCCGTGCGGCGCCCACGTGCGGCTGCATGGCACGACGTACGGCGCCGCCGAACCTGCTTGACCCTGTCGCCGGCGCAGCCACCTGCACGGACTGCGAATCCGGCATCACCCGGGTGCGCGTTCCACCATCCGCTTGTACGCCAACAGGACCCGGCCGTCGGACTCCGGCCCCTGTTCCGGTCGCTCGATGAGCGCCGCTACGAGCGTTCCGTCCTTCGCCGCGTGAAGGTCGCTCGAGTCGACATCGATGGCACCAGGCATCTTCTCCGGCGCGCCCCACTCGCCGCTCCACATGACGTAGCGTTCCCGCCGGTCGCGCGTTGTCTCGAAGAGCACGTGGATGAAGCCGCAGGCATCCGCCACGGCGCGCAGGTGATGGATCGGTGACGCCACCGCCAGCTCGTCGGTGCCGAAGATCGTCCCCCGGAGGTCGACGGTGGCGCGCCTGACGATGCTCGCGTCCCCATCACTGGCGCCGAGCAGCCAGACGAGCTGCACCGTGCCACCGCGGCCGGCGAAGGCACCGACATCCTCGGCCACGAACTGCGAGGATCGGTCGACGATCCTGACGTCGGGGGCGCCTGCCCCATCGCTCCATCGCGCGATCACCACGTTGCTCAGGCCGGGAGCTGCCGGACCCGCCGCCACGAGGGCGCACGCCACCGGGTCGCCCTGCCACAGCGCCGCACGCACCGCCACCAGCCCCCTGGTCGGCGCGGCCGTGGTGCGCCACGCGGAGTCGATGAGGCGCAGGACGATGAGCGCCTCCTCGCCGCCGGCGGCCTGGCCGATTACGCCGACGAGCGGATCGCCGGCCGGGTCCAGCGAAACCTGGATGCCTCCGCGTCTCCACATGATTCGACGTCCCTCGAGCAACCGCCGCGGTTCCGACCATCCACGCGCACCGTCGTGCGCCGAGGTCCAGACCGATCCGATGGGAGCACGCAGCAGTTCCGGAAACGTGCCCACGGAATGCCCCGTGCCTGGCTCGCCCCAGAGGAGGTGCAGCACGTCGTCACGATCGACGACAATGCGCGGGAAGGCAAACGCGAAGTCGCCCTGCGGCCGGCCGAGATCCCCCTGGCCCACGTGTTCAATGGCGACCGGCGTCGCGGCGACGCCGGTCATGCGGTAGGTGCTCGCGGCCACCACCGGTGTCCCTCGCAGCATTGCGACGCGGATGAAGTGCGCCGCCCGCGAAAGGCCTGGATGTGCCGGAGCCATCGCTTCCGGCGCGCTCCAGTCACCATACAGGCAAGGTGTCCTGGCCATGGTGCCAGCCTCCCGCGGTCGTCAGGCGCGTGGTGCGACAGGGATGGACTGCAGACCGATACGCCAATCTTCCCGCCTCAGGTGTCGGAGCGCCATCAGGGCGGGACCGGGAGCTACCTTTCGAGGAGACCCAGCCACCGCACCCCGACCTCCGATCCCGGCATGGCAGACCAGCAACGGCCCTCGCACGGTGACCCG
Organism: uncultured Gemmatimonadaceae bacterium; assembly: GCA_963761075.1. Taxonomy (GTDB): domain Bacteria; phylum Gemmatimonadota; class Gemmatimonadetes; order Gemmatimonadales; family Gemmatimonadaceae; genus CAVXFN01. The sequence continues at coordinate 797,573 of CAVXFN010000004.1, read as the reverse complement.
GAGAGGCAGCGCCCCGCCCCCGGCTCTCCCGCCAAACGCGAGGTGCCGGGCCCCGGCGCCAACGACGTCGCGCTCGAGCACCGGCTCGATGCGCTCATCGAGGAGAGCTCACGGATCTGGGAGCGCTTCGACCGCGAGGTGCGCGACGATCATTGGCACCCCTTCGTGGCCTCGGACTACCAGCGTGTGCGCCGTGCACTGGAGAGTCTCCAGCCGGCAGGAGAGAAGTTCCTCGAGTGGGGCTCCGCCACCGGCGCCGTCACGATCATGGCCGACATGCTCGGCTTCGACGCCTGGGGGATCGAGCTCGACTCGCAGCTGGCGACGACGGCGCGCGATCTCGCCCGGCGGCACCAGTCGCACGCGCACTTCTTCACCGGCAGCTTCGTGCCATCGGGATATCGCTTTCACACCCCCGGCAAGGGCGACGGGCGATTGGGGACCATCGGCGACGGGGAGTCGGCCTATCCGGCGATGGGATGCGCCCTCGATGACTTCGACTTCGTCTTCGCCTATCCGTGGATGGGTGAGGAGGCGCTGATGCTCGACGTGATGCGCCAGTACGGCTCCCCGGGTGCGCGGCTGCTGCTGCACGGCGACGAGGGCGTCAGGATCTACTCCGGCGGCCGGCTCCTCAGCACCGTTGCGTAGCCCCGACGCATGAGGGCGCCCGACGCATGAGAGCGCCCGACGAGCTGCGACTCGAGCCCGCGACGCCCGGCGACGCGCCGGCCATCGTCACCCTTCGGAACGCAGCCTCCGCGAAACTCACCGCGGCATACGGCGAGGGACACTGGTCGCGCGTCGTCTCGGAGAAGGGCGTTCTCTACGCGATGCGCATTGCCACGGTGTTCGTCGCGCGGATCGGAACCGACGTCGTCGCCACCGTACGCCTCGGCACGCGAAAGCCCTGGGCCATCGACGTCTCGTACTTCTCCGCCTGCACTCGGCCGCTCTACCTGAGCGACATGGCCGTCAGCCCGGGGCGGCAGCGGTCGGGCATCGGGCGCGCGTGCATGAACGAGGTGCGGCGCATCGCGCGCGAATGGCCGGCCGACGCGATCCGCCTCGACGCGTACGACGCCGATGCAGGCGCCGGCGAGTTCTACCGGAAGTGCGGCATGCGCGAGGTCGGCCGCACCAGCTATCGCGGGACACCGCTCGTCTACTGCGAGACGCTGCTCTGACGCCAGCAATCGTCAACGCAGCACGACAGGGCAGCGTACACTCGCTCGCGCGCGCACACCATGTAGATTAGCCCCCCATCTCACTCCGGGGACGGGCATGCCCCTGCGGTCGGTCAGGACGATACGGAACGAAGGCCCAGTGCGGCTGGCAGTCGCACTCGTCCTCGCCGGCACGCTCTCGTCGGCCTGCGCCCACTACCACCCGCGCCCGCTCTCGCCGGCCGCCTCGCTGGAGGACTTCGAGGCGAGGCGCCTCGATGCTCCCGCCTTCGGGGAGTTCCTTCAATCAAGACAGGTGGCTGTCAGGTTCCCGCCCGCATCATGGGACCTGCAGTCGCTCACGCTCGCGGCGTTCTACTACAGTCCGGCGCTCGACGTCGCGCGGGCGCAGTGGGGCGTCGCCCGCGGCGGCGTCATCACCGCTGGCGGGCGCCCGAATCCCTCGCTCACCGCGGGAATCGGATACAACGCCACTACACCCGCGAGCGAGATCACCCCGTGGATTCCGGAAGCGCTGCTCGACCTTCCCATCGAGGTCGCCGGCAAGCGGGGGATCCGGATTGCGCAGGCACGGCAGCTGTCCGAGGCGGCGCGCCAGAACATCATCACCGCCGCATGGCAGGTGCGGAGCCGGGTGCGCCTGGCGTTCCTCGACCTCTACGTATCGCGCATGCTTGCCGACTCCCTCCTCGCGAGGCAGGTCTCGATCCAGACGGACATCGTCCGGATTCTCGAACTGCAGCTCTCGGTCGGGGAAGTCTCGCCGTTCGAGGTGACGCAGGCGCGAATCGCGCTGGCCAACAGCCGGCTTGCCCTGCTCGACGCCGCCCAGACGCGCGTGCGCGCCCGGAGCGAGCTGGCCGACGCCATTGGCGTGCCGCCGGCCGCACTGGACAGCGTGCAGATGTCGTTCGGCGGTTTCAGTGAGGTCGCCGCTGCGCTGCCGCCTGACGAAATCCGTCGGCGGGCGCTGGTCAGTCGATCCGACATCCTCACGGCGCTGGCCGAGTACGAGGCGAGCCAGCGTGCGCTGCAGCTCGAGGTCCGCAAGCAGTACCCCGACATCAACCTCGGCCCCGGCTACCAGCTCGACCAGACCGACAGCAAGTGGACGCTCGGGCTCACGCTCGCCCTCCCGTTGCTGAACCGCAACAAGGGCCCCATCGCCGAAGCCGAGGCGCGGCGCGAGGAATCCGCCGCGCGCTTCCTCGCACTGCAATCGCGGGTGCTCGGCGAGGTGGAGAGCGCCGTCTCCACGTCGCAATCGGCGGTGGCGCAGGTCGGCACGTCCGACTCGTTGCTCACGGACCTGTCGCGGCAGGAGCGCACGGCCGAGTTGTCCTACAACACCGGGGAGATCTCCCGGCTCGAGCTGCTCGGGCTCCAGTCGGAACTTGTCACGACCGCAATCAACAGGCTCGATGCGCAGTCGCGTGCGCAGCAGGCGATAGGGCGACTGGAGGATGCGATCCAGAGCCCGCTCGACGTCGAAGGGTGGGTACTCACGCCACCACGGCGCTCCCCGGGGACCCCGAGGCTCAACGATGAATAGACGACAGCTGACGATCGGACTCGTCATCGTCGCCGTGGTGCTGGTGGTGGCGATCACGATGGTGAGGCGGGGCGGCGCCGGAGGCGACGAGGGTGAGATCGCCACCGATGTCGCCGTCCACGTCGCCAGTGTCGCCGACACCACGCTGCATCAGTATGTCACCGCCTACGGCTACGTCGCCCCCGAACCGGCGAGCGATGGCAGGAAGCCGGCCGGCGCGCAGCTCTCGCCGTTCGTGGGGGGCGTGCTCGCGGGAATCGATGCCGTGGAAGGCGCGAAGGTGACCGAGGGCACGGTGCTCTTCCGCCTCGACAGCCGGATGGCCGAGGTGGCGGTGCAGAAGGCGCAGCAGGAAGTCGACTTCGCGGAAAAGGCGTACCAGCGCCTGCAGACGCTCGTCCAGTCGGACGGGACGTCGCAGAAGGCGTATCAGGAGGCGCAGCAGCGTCTCGACGCGGCGCACAACAGTTTGTCCGCGGCACAGACCGACCTGGCATACCTGCGCATCGCCGCCCCGCTCTCGGGCACGGTCGTCAAGCTCAACGCGACGGTGGGCCAGTTCGTCGATGCCGGCACGGTGCTGGCCGAGATCGTGGACCTGAATCGCCTCGTCGTTGCCGCGGATGTGCCGAGCACCGAAGCGAGCGCATTGCGGGCCGGCCAGCGCGTCCTTGTCGGACCGGACAGCGCCCTGATACGCGGCGCGGTGTCCGTCGTGGGGAGGGACGTCTCGCCGGCCACCGGGACCTACCGGGTGCTGGTGTCGGTCCCCGGCGGATCGCACTTCATGCCGGGGGACTTCACCCAGATCCGGGTCATCGCCGTCGAGCATCGCAACGTCCTCGTCGTTCCCGAGGTGAGCGTCGTCTCGCGCACGGGCGAGGGGAGCTGGGTCATGGTCGTCCACGGCGACTCGGCGGTCCGCACCCCGGTGACCGCCGGCCTGCGCGACGGCGGGCTGGTGGAGGTTTCCGGAGAGGGGATCGCGAAGGGCACGTCCATCGTGACCGACGAGGCCTACAGCCTCCCCGAGCGCACCAAGATCAGGATCGCGGGGAGCTGAGATGATCGGGCGTTTCGCGACGCGGCACTCGCTCTCCGTCGTCTTTCTCTCGATCGCCCTCTGCCTGGGTGGCATCTACGCGGCCACGACGCTGGCGTCGTCGGTCTTTCCCCGCACCGACTTCCCCCGGGTCGTGATCCTCGTCGACAACGGCGTGATGCCGGGGGACGAGATGATGGCGCGCATCACCCGTCCCATCGAGGAGGCGATGCACGACATTCGCGGCGTGACCACGGTGAAGTCGGCCACCGGGCGCGGCTCGGCCGAGATCAACGTCTTCTTCACGTGGAACGTGGACATGGTCGAGTCCGAGCTCTACGTGCTGAGCCGGCTCTCGCAGATCCGCAGCACGCTGCCGCCGACCGCCCAGGCGACCGTCTACCGCCTGACCTTCGCCGCCTTCCCGATCATCGGCGTCAGCCTGACGAGTGACACCCGCGACATCACCGAGCTGTGGGAGACGGCCCGGTACAACCTGAAGCTCCGCTTCCTCCGCATTCCCGGCGTGGCGCGCGTCGACCTCGTCGGCGGACGGGCGCCCGAATACCACGTGGTGGTGGACCCGCTGCGGCTCGGCGCCGCGCACCTCGGCCTCGCCGACGTCACCGCGGGCCTGAACGCCAACAACCTCGTGGCCTCGGCCGGGATGCACGAGGAGAACCACACCCTGTACCTGACTGTCGTCGACGGCCGCGTGCACGGGATACCGGACATCGAGAACTTCATCGTGGCGTCGGTGGACGGGCACCCGGTGCGGGTGAAGGACTTCGCGCGCGTGGAGCGCGGCCCGGAGCCGGTGTTCAACGTCGTGACCGCCGACGGGCACAATGCCGTGCTCCTCAACGTGCGCAGCCAGCCGGACGGCAGCACCCTCAACATCGCGCGCGACCTCCGGCAGCAGCTGGTGGAGCTGCGGCGCGAGCTGCCGCCCGACATGAAGCTGGCCTTCTTCTACGACCAGTCGGAGATCGTCCGGCGTCGGTGCGCAGTGTCTGGGAAGCGATCCTCTTCGGGCTCCTCCTGTCGGTCCTCATCCTCTACGCGTTCCTCAAGAGCTGGGACACGACGCTGGTCGCCACCACCGTCATCCCGGTGACCGTCCTGATCACGCTGGTGTCGATGAAGCTGACCGGCCTCACCTTCAACCTGATGACGCTCGGCGGCATCGCCGCCGCCATCGGGCTCGTCATCGACGACGCCATCGTGGTGGTGGAGGCGATCCACACCCGGCTGAGCGAGGGCACGAGCCGCGTCGTCGCCGTCGAAGCCGGCATCGGGGAGATCCTCCGCCCGCTGGTGGGTTCCACGCTCACGCCGGTGGTGGTGTTCATCCCGCTGACGTTCCTCGACGGCATCACCGGGGTCTTCTTCCGCGCGCTGGCGCTGACGATGGTGGTGTCGCTGCTGACGTCGCTCCTGCTCGCGGTCACGCTCACGCCGTCGATCGCCGCATGGCTCGTCAGGCAGCGGCCGCCGGCGCCGCGATGCCGAGCGGGACGAGCACGGCGGCCGGCTGCTGCAGCGCGTGATCGCGGTCTACGAGCAGGCGGTGCGCCCCGCGCTGCACCGGCCCTGGATCACGATGGGCGCCTGCGCGGCGATCCTCGTGGTCGGCGTCTTCCTGTACGGCCGCCTCGACAGCGAGTTCCTCCCGCCCATGGACGAGGGAGGGTTCGTCATCGATTACTTCACGCCACCGGGCACGAGCCTCGAGGAGACGAACCGCCAGCTGCTGCAGGCGGAGGCGATCCTCCGCACGGTGCCCGAGATCGAGAGCTACTCACGCCGCACCGGCGCCCGGCTGGCGCTCGCCATCGCCGAGCCCAACACCGGCGACTTTCTCGTGAAGCTGCGCAAGAACCGGCAACGCAGCACCGACGAAGTGATCTCCGAGTTGCGCCGGCGGTTCAACACCGAGCTGCCCGGCGCCAACTGGGAGTTTCCCGGAATCCTCAGCGACCTGATCGGGGACCTCATGTGGGCACCGCAGCCCATCGAGATCAAGCTGTACTCCACCGACCAGTCCTGGCTGGAACAGAAGGCGCCGGAGGTGGCCGACAAGCTGGGGAAGCTCGCCGGCGTCGTGGACGTCTTCGACGGCCTCGTCTACACCGGCCCGACGATCAGCCTCCGCACGCGAGCCGTCGATGCCCGGCGCTTCGGCCTCACCGCCGACGACGTCGCCACCGCGGTGAACACCGCGATGCTCGGTGAGACGGCGTCCTCGGTGCTCGAGGGCGACCGCATCGTCGAGATCCGCGTGAAGGTGGACTCGACGCGGTTGAGGAAGCTCACACAGATCGAGGACCTTCCCATCCGCACGCCGGCCGGTACGCTCGTGAAGCTCTCGCAGGTGGTGGACGTGGTCGAGGAGCCGGGGCAGCTCGAGATCCGGCGCGAGGACGCGCGGATGGACGTCGCCGTGACGGCCCGTCTCGAGGGGCGGGACATGGGGAGCGCCATGGCCGAGATCCGGCAGGTGCTCGGCGCCGACGCAACGATCCCGCCCGGGACGATCGAGTACGGCGGCCTCTATCAGCAGCAGCAGGAGTCGTTCCGGAACCTCGTCTTCGTGCTGCTCATGGCGGTGACGCTCGTCTTCACGGTGCTGCTGTTCGAGTTCGGGTCGTTCTACGAGCCCATCGCCATCGTCTTCGGCGCGGTGCTGGCGCTCTTCGGCACGGTGCTCGCGCTGTGGCTCACCGGCACCTCGTTCAACGTCGTCTCGTTCCTGGGCGCGATCATCGGCATCGGCATCGTGGCCAAGAACGGCATCCTGATGCTGGACTTCGTGAAGCACCTGCGGAACGAGGGACACGACCTCGTGGAGGCCCTGGTCCGCTCGGGCCGGCGGCGCCTGCGTCCGGTGCTCATGACCTCGCTGGCGGCGGCGCTCGGAATGCTCCCCCTCGCCTGGGGCATCGGTTCGGGCGCCGACATGCTCAAGCCGCTCGCCATCGCGGTGATCGGCGCGCTCTGCATCTCGGTGGTGCTGTCGCTGGTGGCGACCCCGGTGCTGTACTACCTCATGCTGCGCGGCCGGGAGGCATCGCAGGCCGGGTGACGCAACCGCACCGCGGCGCCCCCGTGAGTGAACGCGCCCGGCGAGGGCGCGCTACAGCGCGTCCGACGTGAAGACCTCCACCGCCAGGGTGAACGTCCGCTCCTCGTCCGGCTCGATCGCCCCGACTCCGACGACCTGCCGGGATACCTCCTCACCGCGCTCGTTCCGCACGGTGATCATCACCGAGTATTCCCACGCCTCGTCGCCTGACGAGTGGCGGATGGTCCCCTCGACCCGCAACGGGACGAAGGTCGGCGACGCGCGCGCCGCCGCATCCGGGTCGTAGCGCAGGTGATGCCGGCACGCCGGACAGACGCTCGCGCTCGCGAGAATCGACGCCCGGCAGTGTGGGCAGGTGCGCGTCGCGCCCGGCGCGGCCTGGCGCAGTGGGGTCATGACGCCGAGCCTTTCTCCAGCGAAAGTCCGGTCTTCTGCGGCTTCTCATCCCAGCCGAACTCGACGTGCCCGCGCATGCGCGACCCTGCCGCCACCGTCAGCGAGCCGGCCTTCAGGTCGCCGGTGAGCACCGCCGACTCCTGCAGCTCCACCCGCTGGGCCTCGTCGATGTTGCCCTCGACTTCGCCCGCGATGACGACCGACCGCGCCCGGATCCCGCCGCTCAGGCGGGCGCCCGACTCGATCGTGAGGTTTCCCTCGACGTTCACGTCGCCCTTGAAGCGCCCGGCGATCCGGACGTGACCCGACCCGCTGATCGTCCCCTCGATGCTGATGTTCGAGGCGATCACGGATTCCGCCGACTCGCGCGGCGCCGGACGATGCATCGACTCAGCGCTCGGCATCGGATCCACGGGACGTTCCGGCTCCTTCCGCGCGGAATACTCCGGCGTCGCGGGGAGGGGGTCCTTTCGGGGGGCAGTCTGTTCCTTCCATATAGCCATGAGAGAGGGCTCCAGTTGTAGTCATCCGGAACGACTAGCCGTTGCGCGCACGGCGTCGCTGTCACTTGGGTCACAAAACCGGACCTTTGGCAAGCTCGCCCGTCGGCCGAAAGGAGGCAACCCGCCCCCCCGAGAGCCCCACTCCCCGGCTGGACCGGTTACCCCGGGCGCCCCGGGGTGTGTTCCCTGACGCGGCGGAGCCCCTGTCGCGCTACTTTGGTGCCAACTCTCACCCTTTCCCCTGCCATGACCAACGGGTTCCTCGCGCAGGTCAACGAATCGTTCGATCGGGCGGCTGGCTTCACCACGCACGACCCGACCCTCCTCGCCCAGATCAAGACGTGCAACGCCGTCTACTATGTGAGCTTCCCGCTCCGGCGCGACGACGGCTCCATCGAGGTCATTCACGCCTGGCGCGCCGAGCACAGCCAGCACAAGACGCCCACCAAGGGCGGCATCAGGTACAGCATGGCCGTGAGCGACGACGAGGTGATGGCCCTCGCCGCCCTCATGACCTACAAGTGCGCCATCGTCGACGTCCCCTTTGGCGGGGCCAAGGGCGGCATCCGCATCGACCGCAAGCGGTATTCCGACGCGGAGCTGGAACGCATCACCCGTCGCTACACGTTCGAGCTCGTCCGGAAGAAGTTCATCGGCCCCGGCGTCGACGTCCCGGCCCCCGACTTCGGGACCTCGTCGCGCGAGATGGCCTGGATGGCCGACACCTATGCCGCGCTCACCGGTGGTGAACTCGACGCCCTCGCCTGCGTCACCGCCAAGCCTGTCGCCCAGGGTGGCATCCGGGGACGAACCGAGGCCACCGGGCGCGGGGTCTTCTTCGGCCTGCGCGAGGTCTGCGACTCGCCGGAAGAGATGAAGCGGGTCGGCCTGCCGACCGGCCTCGCCGGCAAGCGGGTCGTCGTCCAGGGACTCGGCAACGTCGGTTACCACGCAGCGAAGTTCCTCGAGGAAGCCGGCGCCATCATCGTCGGGATTGCCGAATTCGGTGGCGCCATCGCCAACCCGAAGGGGCTTTCGGTGGACAAGGTCGCCAAACACAAGCAGGAAACCGGCAGCGTGCTGGGCTTCCCCGGCGCACGCGACATCGCCAACACGATCGAGGGACTCGAGATCGAGTGCGACATCCTGGTGCCGGCAGCGCTCGAGCACCAGATCACGGCCGAGAACGCGCCGCGCATCAAGACGAAGATCATCGCCGAGGCGGCCAACGGTCCCACCACGCCAGACGCCGAGACGATCCTCGAGAAGAAAGGGATCCTCATCCTGCCGGACATGTGGCTCAACGCCGGCGGCGTTGTCGTCTCCTACTTCGAGTGGCTCAAGAACCTCTCCCACGTTCGCTTCGGCCGCATGCAGAAGCGCTACGAGGAAGGGGCCTTCGTCCGCCTCCTGAACGCCATCGAGAAGTCGACCGGCAAGGCGTTCAGCGCCGACGAGACGCGGACCCTCACCGAGGGAGCCGACGAGGAGGACCTCGTCAACTCCGGCCTCGAGGAGTCGATGATCGCGGCGTGGCACCAGATCCGCGCCATCCGCGATCGCATGGGCGTCGACAAGATCAACCTGCGCTCGGCGGCCTTCGTCAACGCCATCGACAAGGTCGCGCTGTCGTACATCGAGATGGGGATCTTTCCGTAGGCGATCGGTCCCGGGCCCGCGCACCTGGCGCGGGTCCGGGCCGCGCCCGTTCCCCGGCCGCCGCCGGGCATCCGCGACGGGTGGGCTGGCAACTATAGCCATTGACAATATATCCACTGTGGATATAGTCAGTGGCATGGCCACCGACCACTCCCCCGTCGACGAGTTCCTGCCGCTTCCGCCGGCCGCCTTTCACATCCTGATGGCCCTCGCCGACGCCGAGCGCCACGGCTACGCGGTCATCCAGGACGTGGCCGCGCGCACCGATGGCGCGCTGCGGCTGAGCGCGGGCACGCTGTACCGGTCCATCCAGCGGATGCTCGAGCAGGGGCTCATCGTCGAGAGCCGTCGCCGCCCGGCCCGCGCGCTCGACGACGAGCGCCGTCGCTACTATCGCATCACCCCGCTGGGCACCGCCGTGGCGCGGGCCGAGGCGCGCCGCCTGACGAGACTGGTGGAGCTCGCCGCCGCGCGCGGCCTCACGCCGGAAGGTGCCTGATGGGGCTCTACCGCGCGCTGTTGCGCCTCTATCCGGCGTCGTTCCGGCAGGACTACGCCCGCGAGCTGGAGTCCACCTTCGAGCGCGAGCACGGCGAATCCGCCGGCCGGTTCGGGCGGGCGATGGCGGCCGTGGCCGACGTCGTCCCCAACGCACTGGCCGCGCACTGGGACCTCCTGCGACAGGACCTCCGCTTCACGGCGCGCACGCTGTCGCGATCGCGCGGCTTTGCCCTCACCGCCATCCTCGTGGTCGCCCTCGGCGTGGGAGCCAACACCGCTGCCTTCTCGCTCGCCGATTTCGTGCTCCTGCGGCCGCTGCCGTTTCCGCGTCCCGACCGCCTCGTGAAGGTCTGGGAGCACCCGCCCGGCTACGGCCAGATGGAGCTGTCGCCGGCCAACTATCGCGACTGGCGGGTGCTCAATACATCGTTTGGCGAGATGGGGGCGTACGTCGTCCAGGCGTTCAACATGGTCGGCTCCGGCGACCCGCAACGCCTGCAGGGCGCGCGGGTCACCGCCGACCTCATGCCGGTGCTCGGCGTGCGCCCCGTGCTCGGCCGCGTCTTCAACGGCACGCCTGACGACGATGGCACCGTCGTGATCAGCTACGGCCTCTGGCAGGGCGAGTTCGGTGGCGATCCCGGCGTCGTCGGCCGGTCGGTGGTGCTCGACGGCGCCGCCCAGGCGGTGATCGGGGTGATGCCGCGCGACTTCAACTTCCCCACGCGGGAGGCACGGCTCTGGCGCCCGCTGCGGCTGGCGGGGGACGACTATGCCGACCGCAACGACAACTGGCTGCACGTCATCGGCCGGCTGCGCGACGGCGTGACCTTCGAGCAGGCCCGCGCCGACATGAACGGCGTCGCCGCCGAGATGGAACGGCGCTTCCCCAGGGAGAACGAGAAGGTCGGGGCCAACATCTACCTGCTGCAGGACGAGTTCTCGTCGCAGTCGAGGCTCGTGCTCTACTCGCTCTGCGGGGCGGCGATCTGCATCCTGCTGCTCGCCTGCGCCAACCTCGCCAACCTCCTCGTGGCCCGGGCGCTCGCGCGGCAGCGCGAGATCTCGCTGCGTGCCGCGCTGGGCGCGGGACGGGAGCGGCTCGTCAGGCAGGTCCTCACCGAGAGCGCCGTGCTGGCGCTGTTCGGCGGGGTGGCGGGGGTCCTCGTCGCCGTCGCGGCGTTGCCGCTGCTGAGCCGCCTGGTCCCCACGTCGCTGCCCATCGCCCGGCAGCCGACGATCGACCTGCGCGTCCTGGGCTTCGCCGCGCTGCTGACCGGCGTCACCGGGCTCGCCTTCGGCGTCCTCCCGGCGCTGCGGGCCGGCGGCCGGGGGAACGCGGGATTCACGGCGCTGCGTGATGGTGCCCGCGCCGGCGGCGGTCGCACCCAGCGGCTTCGCTCGGCGCTGGTAGTGGTGGAGGTCATGGCGTCGGTGGTGCTGCTCATCTCGTCAGGGCTGCTCGTCCGCGCGATGTGGCGCCTGCAGTCGGTCGACCCGGGATTCCGCACCGAGGGCGTGCTGACGATGCGGACGGCGCTCCCGATGCCGAAGTACGCCACGGTGGCCAGCCGCGCGCAGTACTACGACCGCGTGCTGTCGGGTGTTCGTGCGCTCCCCGGCGTCGCCAACGCCGGGTACATCAGCTTCCTGCCGATGGTGATGGGGGGCGGCATCTGGCCCGTGAACGTGAACGGCGACGCCGCGATCCGCACGGCGTCCCACTCGGCGAGCCTGCGGTATGCGACCACCGGGTTCTTCGACGTGCTCGACATTCCGCTGCTCCGCGGGCGGTCGATCACGGAGTCCGACGTCCAGGACGGACCGAAGGTGGCGGTGGTGAGCGCCTCGTTCGCACAGCGCTACTGGCCCGGGCTCGACCCGTTGGGAAGGACGTTCACGTTTGCCCTGGACGAACGGACGGTCGTCGGTGTCGTCGGCGACATCCGCGTGCGCGGGCTCGAGGAGGCCAGCGAACCGCAGGTCTACCTTCCGTACCAGCAGGTGGCGGACAGCTCGATCATCTTCTACGTGCCGCAGGATCTCGTGGTCCGGACGGCGCTGCCGACACCGTCGATCATGCCGGCCATCCGGCGTGTGATTCGCGATGCCGATCCGCAACAGCCCATCTCTTCGGTGCAGACGATGTCGGAGATCCTCGCGGACCAGACGGCGTCGCGCCGCGTCCAGGTGCGGGTGCTGGGAGCGCTGGCGCTGATCGCGCTGCTGCTGGCCGGCGTCGGCATCCATGGCCTGCTGTCGTTCACGGTGTCGCATCGCGCGCAGGAGATCGGCGTGCGGCTGGCCCTCGGCGCGGGCGAGGGGGACATCCTGCGCATGGTGCTGCGCCACGGCGTGCTGCTGGCGGCAGCCGGCGTCCTGCCTGGCGTGGCCCTGGCGTATGCCGCGGGACGCGCGCTCTCCGCCATGCTCTACGGCATCCAGCCTGGCGACCCGGTCACGTTTGGAATCGCGGTTGTGCTCTGCTCGGCGATGGCGATCGCGGGATCGCTCTTCCCGGCCCTGCGCGCGGTGCGTGTGAACCCGATCTCGGTGATGCGGGCGGAGTAGCTCCGGTCGGCACGGCGCGGTCGCGAATGGCGTTCGGGGAGGTCGGTCAGCATTTGTCCCACGCTCCCTCCCCCATTCGTCCGACAGACCCTGCGTCCTGCCGGCGCCAAACATGAGGCGTCAGCTCAGCCCTCTGTCCGGAGGAGACCCTCATGCGCCCGCGCCTCGCCCTCCTTGCGCTGGCCCTCGCCTTGCCGCTGCCGCTCGCGGCCCAGGGATCCCAGCGCGCGAAGAACGTCGAGAAGTTCGACGTCTCCGGCCTGCCCAAGACCCCCCACAACGACACCGAGAAGGAGATCTTCGACCTCCTGCGCGTCCACCGGCGTGGCGACCTCCAGGACGCCACGCGCATTCACCTGAAGCTCGCCGAGTACTACAAGGCGCAGGGCGACAAGGCGCGCGCGGACGACTGCACGAAGATGGCGACGGAGGCCTGGGAGGTCGCCAGCGGTGCGCCGCCGGCATCGGCGAAGTCCCCCGGCACGCCCCCGTTCGAGCCCGCGGGCACGTTCGAGGCTGCCTTCATGTACGCCGATGACCTCAACGTCGCGCACACCTGGGAGTTCTTCGACGACGGGACGTTCGCGCACTCGGTCAGCAACGCCGAGCAGGCCGGCCTGGCCTCGCCGCGCGAAGTCGGCTGGTACTCGATCGAGAACGGCCAGATTCGCCTGTGGCAGGCCCAACCGGCCACGGATCGGACGGTGGCGTTCGAGCTCGTTGGCGAAGGCGGAAGCGACGGCGCCCTCATGGACGGCGTGCGGATGAAGCCGCGAAAGTAGGAGGAGGGAAACCTCGCAGGTGAATCCACTCGCGGTCCCGACCGCCGGCGCCTCACGGTCCCGGCGGTTCGCGTTGGCGTCCATGCGAGAACGAAGCGACCCGTCGTCTCCCTGCCCCTCTCCTGACCGCCGTCATCGTTGTGCCCTGCGCCTGACTCGCCCTAGATTCGGCGCCGCGATACAGGTCGCATCCGGTCCGCGGAAAGGGATGATCCCACCTGGGCACGGCGCATGGCAGCGAGCAACGTCCTCCCTTCTGCCCGTCATCGCGGACTCCGGGCGCCAGAGAAGGAGGAGTCATGCCTCGCGACCTGCCCGCCCGGGCCAGCCTGGAGCACCTGCGCAAGCAGGCCAAGGACCTGCTGCGCGACATCCGTCGTGGCGAGCCGGATGCCACCCGCCGCGTGGCCGAGGCCGGCGTTGCTCCCGGCGGTGGCGCACCACGCCTGGCCGACGCCCAGCGCGTCATCGCCCGCGAGTACGGCTATCGCTCCTGGGCCGCGCTGCGCCGGCACGTCGAGGGCGCCTCGCCCGACGCGAGTGCGACGCCTGACGACGGCACCGATGCGATGCTCGTGCTCTCCCAGGCGGTGCGCGAGCGGAACGCTGCGGGAGTTGCCGCGGCGCTGCGCCGTCACCCGGAACTCGCGCGCCGCCTCGACGAAGCCATGCCCGGCGGCCACTTCGGCGCCACGGCGCTCTTGTCCGCGGTCGGCCAGGGCGACCGCGCCACTGTGGATGTACTGCTCGATGCCGGCGCGGACATCAATGCGCGCAGCCACTGGTGGGCCGGCGGCTTCGGCGTCCTCGACGGCGAGCACGGGCTCACCGACAATCTGATCGCGCGCGGCGTCACTATCGACGCCCATGCCGCGGCACGACTCGGCATGGTGGAGCGGCTCGAGGCGCTGCTCGCCGAGGACCCATCGCTGGTGCACGCGCGCGGTGGCGACGGGCAGACGCCGCTGCACTTCGCCGCCAACGTGTCCATCGCGCAGCTCCTCCTCGACCGCGGCGCCGACATCAACGCCCGTGACGTCGACCACGAGTCGACCCCGGCACAGTGGATGGTGCGCGAGCGGCAGGACGTCGCGCGCTTCCTCGCGTCCCGCGGGGCGGCAACAGACATCCTCATGGCGGCAGCCCTGGGCGATGTCGCGCTCGTCAGGCAGCACCTCGACGCCGACCCGGCGGCGATCGAGACAACGGTGTCGGCCCGGTGGTTCCCGATGCGCGACCCGCGCGCCGGCGGGAGCATCTACATCTGGACGCTTGGCGCGTACCAGAGCGCCTTCACCGTGGCGCGTGAGTTCGGGCACGAGGATGTGCTCCAGTTGCTGCTGGAGCGCAGCAGTGACGAGCTCCGGCTTGTCGCCGCCTGTGACCTCGGGGACGTCGACGACCTTGCACGGCTCCTCGTCAGGCGGCCGGACCTGGCCGGGGCCATACCCGCATCGGCGCACGAGGCGCTCGTGCACGCGGCCGACACCCGACGGTTCGACATTGTGCGCCTGATGCTCGATGCCGGATGGCCGGTGGACGCGCGTGACGAGCACGGCGCTACCGCGCTGCACTGGGCCGCGTGGCACGGGAACGCGGACCTGGTGCGCGCACTGCTGAGGCGCGGCGCCCCGTTCGAAGCCCGGGATGACCGGTACGATGTCACGCCGCTGGGATGGGCGGCCCACGGGTCGGTGCATAGCGGACACGATGAGGGTGACTACGGTGGGGTGGTGGAGGCGCTGCTCGATGCAGGGGCCCAGGCTACCGCCCCAGCCGCTGGCGTTCGAGGCGAGCGCGCCCGTGATGGCGGTGGTGCGGCGGCGGGTGACGGACGGTGCGTGACCGGTCCCGTCAGGGTGCCGAATCTTCATGGACTGCTAATCCGGACCTCATGCGGCTCCAACCCGGGCATTGCATCGTAGCCCTTCGGTCGCCGGCATTCTCGTGACCGCACTTCACGGTACGGAGGTGGGGCGATGATGACACGGCGATTGCGCTTCGCGTTTCCATTGCCCGAGCGGCGCACCTCTCGCTGGATCGACGACGCGCGGCAGGACCTGCGCCACGCCTTGCGCCAGCATGCCCGCGCACCCGGTTTCGCGGCGCTCGTCGTCGCTACCGTGGCGATCGGCATCGGCGCCAACGCGACAATGGCCGGCGTCATCGACGGCCTCCTGCTCCGTCCGCCGGCGGATGTTCGCGATCCCGGGCACGTCGTGCGCCTCGTCAACACCGGCCGCCTGCCATCCGGTGAGCGCTTCGCGAATGCGGGGATGTCTCTCCCCGACGTGCTCGACGTCGACCGGGAGTCGAGTGCCTTTGCCGCCCTCGGCGGCTCGGTCGGCACGTTCCTGTCGCTCGGCTCCGGTCCGGATGCGATCCGGGTGCGTTGCTCGCTGGTGACCGCGCGGTTCTTTGAGATCCTCGGCGCGCGACCGGCGGTGGGCCGGTTCTTCGGTGCCCGCGACGGGCTCCCCGCTGATGCAGCCGAGGGAGGCCCCCCCCTTGCGGTGCTTGGATATGGCTTCTGGCAGCGCCAGTTCGGCGGCGACCCTTCGCTGATCGGTCGTCCGCTCCACATCGGCCGTCTCTCGTACACCGTCATCGGCGTTGCTCCGCGCGGATTCCGTGGACTCGAGATCGACACGCCGGACTTGTGGCTTCCCGCCAGCGTTGCGGCCCCGGTGGAAATCCCCCGCAACTGGTACGCCGGACGCGGATCTCCATGGGTCAGCGCCTTCGGCAGGTTGCAGCCGGGTGCGACAGCGGAGGAAGCCAGTCGTCAGGCGACGGACATTGTCCGACGACACAACAGCGAACCGACATCCGCGGAATGGCGCGTCGTCGCCGCCTCGATCATTCGCGGCCGCGGGCCGGACGCGCCACGCGAAGTCCGTGTCGCCCTGTGGCTGGGCGGCGTGTCGCTGCTGGTGTTGCTCATCGCCTGTGCCAACGTCGCAAACCTGCTGCTCGGCCGTGCGTTCGCCCGTCGGCGCGAGATCGCGGTGCGGCTCGCGCTGGGAGCGGGGAGGACGCGGCTGTTCCGGCAGTTGATGACCGAGTCGTCCCTGCTCGTGACGGCCGGCGCCGCCGGCGCGCTGGTCCTGGCGGCGGGCGGCGGGCGCCTGCTCCGCTCACTGTTCGTGATGGATCTCTCGGCGACGCGACTGATCGATGTTCGCGTCCTGCTGTTCACGAGCATCATCGCGCTTGGGACGGGCACCCTGATCAGCTTCGCCCCACTGCTGCAGGCCCGATCGCTCGACCTCACGAAGGCCCTGCGAACCGGTGCGACCGCCGGAGGGGAGCGATCCAGCCTCTTGCGGGCCGCACTCCTCGGCACGCAGGCGGCGCTCTGCATGATGCTCCTGGTGGCGGCGGGACTCTTCGCGCTGAGTCTCCGGCGCGTCGAGGGGCTCGATACGGGGATGGATCCGTCTCGCACCCTGATGGTGCGCCTCGACCTGAACCGCAGTCTCCTTCCGGTGGCCGCGCAGTACGACGCGACGGTCGAGGCGATCATCACGCGCGTGCGCGCGATTCCCGGTGTGACGGGAGCTGTGCAGGAGGTGAGCGCCGGGGCAGTCGCGCCCAGATCGCTGGCGACACGTGACCGCGACTGGTGGGCGATGTCCGATCGGGCCGCCTATCTCATGGCGGTCGACAGCGGGTACTTCCGGACGCTGGGCGCAACGTCGCTGCTCGGCCGCGACTTCATGTCGACCGACCGGAAGGGATCTCCCCGTGTGGCGATCGTGACCGAACCGTTGGCCAGGCTGCTCTGGCCCGGTGAATCCGCTGTCGGACAGTGCCTCGTCTATTCAATGTGGGGCGACAGTCGCGACGGGTGCGTGACCGTCGTCGGCGTCATTGGCGGCTTCCACAGCTACGATCTCCTCGACCGGGGAACGCTGCTCTTGTACATCCCGATGGCGCAGCGCGCACAGACGATCGTGCGACCCACTGTGATGTACGTGGGCGTCCGCGGCGACCCGGCGCAGGCCGCGCCCGCCATTCGCCGCGCGGTCCAGGGTGCCCGCGCCGACCTGCCCGCCGTCACTGTCACGACGATGCAGGAGGAACTCGCGCCCCAGTATCGTCCATGGCGCCTGGCTGCCCTGATGTTCGAGCTGTTCGGGGGCGTCGCCCTCACGATCGCCATCGTGGGACTCTACGGCGTGGTCGCGTTCACCGCCGCGCAGCGACGCCACGAGGTCGCCGTACGTATCGCTCTCGGCGCGCGCACGCGCCATGTGCTCCGGACCATCGCGGGCAGCGGCCTGGCCGTGGTTGCCGGCGGGCTCGCGCTCGGCGCCGGACTGGCGCTGGCAGTACGCCGCTGGATCGGCGCCCTTCTCTACAAGACTTCACCCAGCGACCCGCGGATCATCGCCGGCATGGCCGTGCTGCTGCTGGCGGTGGCGTTCGCGGCGTCGCTGATACCCGTCCTGCGCGCCCTCCGTCGGAATCCCGCGGCCATACTCAAGTCAGAGTAGAGCGCCGGGCCACGCCCCTAGAACGCCCTGCCCAACGTCACCACTGCCCGCCACGCTGCCCCATGGTCAATCGGGCGGGCGAGTCCCATCCCCACCCCGCCGCCGAAGAACCGCAGGCCGAGCTCGATGCTGCTGCGGAAGCCCCCGCTGGGACGCGACACCGGCATCCCGATCCCGGCGGCGACGGGAGACGCCCCAATGCGATCCTCCATCGAACCGAGACGCTGCACGGCGATCGCCGCCGCCTGGCTGCTCACCGACGTCGCGCCTCCCTGCAGCGACACCGCAATCTCCGGCGACGGCGCGGGAAGCCACCGCGCGCCGAGAAACCGGAGCGGCGAGCGCCAGACCGGGAGCTCGTACGTCGCCAGCGCGCGCACCAGCGCCGCGCGGTCGCCCGCGAATTCCTTGTAGCCGTAGCCGACAAGCCCCTCCCCACGCCCGATCTCGAACAGCTGCTGCGCCGGTACGTCCGGGCCGAACAGCACGCCCGCATCCGCGCGGACGGCTCCTGCGAATGCGCCACGCTGCTGTCGCGCGTTGACGCGCACTTCGACACGCTGCCAGCGCCGCCCACCGTCCGCGCGAGTCCACGAGACGCTCGACCCGGCTCCCTGGCGCATCACGTCGGCGTTCACCGCAGGGTGCCACTCGAGCGACACCTGCTCGCGCGCATACGTCCCGTCGTCCACCGTCCGGTTCGGCTGGAAGTCCGCCGGCTGCCCGAGCGCCCCGCGCGTCAGGCGCGCGGCGGCGCCACGATCGCTCACGAGGCCGGCTTCGATACGCGCCGCGTACGCCGCGTCCGCACCGGTTGAGCGCTCGAGCGACACCGTCGCCGCGCGACGGTCCACGTAGTCGTAGTCGTCCACACCGAAGAGCGCGGCCAGGACGCCGCTCCCGCTGTCGCGAGGCGCGGCGAAGTCGCTTGTCACGTCGAGCGTGCGGCCCAGGTGAAGCCCCGGTGTCCACGCGCCACGGCGCCACACGCCATCGATCGCCCCGCGAAACGCCTGCTCGCTCCATGCCCAGCTCGCCCTTCCCCGCACGGTCAAACCGGGAGCGGCGTCGCGCAGTCGCCACTCGGCGCCGGCGCCGGTGGCGAGGCCCTCGATCCTGTTGAAGTGCACCACGTCGCTCGTACGTCGCGCCACGATGTCGACGCGCGGAGCCCCCGTGGGGCGCCAGGCATCGGGCGCCACATCAATGAAGTCGTCGGCGTTTACCGCGGCCGTCGCCTCGCCCAGCGGGAGCCGCCAGTCGCCATCGGCGGAGAGCGAATCGTCTGGGGCGATCGTCAGCACGTGTGGGAGCAGGCCGAGCGAGTCCCGCTCCGTGTCGATGGGCATGGAAGCGTCACCGTCCGCGCCCACATTTACTGACTCGGTGACGTGCACGTCCCGGAATCGCGAGACCACCCGCATGGCGGTCCGCGATTCCCCAACGCCACCGATCGCAACCTGGGCCTCGATCCGCTGATAGGCCGGGAGCCAGTAGCGTCCCTCGACCTCGCGCGACTCGAGTTCGACGAAGGCGACGGTCTCGAGCGGCACGACCGCCAGACGCTCGCTCACGGGACCGTTGCGGCCGGAGGTGAGGAAGGAGCCGCGCATCCGCACGATCTCGCCGCGCGTGGCGTCCACGTCGATCTCGCCACGAAAGACGACCACGGGCCAGCGCGGCTGGGCGGCGCGAGGCTCGACAAGGATGCGTACGACGGGAATGGCGCGCCGCTCCGTCCGCATCACGGCGATCGTGTCGCCGCCCGTGAAGCGATACACCGCGTCACGTTCCGTCGCGAACGGGTGGACGGCAAGCGTCCCTGCCTCGGTGTTCCCGGTGCCTCCCTCGTCGCGCGGGGCATTCGCGGCCGAGTCGAGCCCGAAGAACAACGACAGGCGGTTGCCGTACAGCACCGGGATGGTCCACGCGTGCCTGAGAAACGCCAGGGCCGAGAGCGTCGGCCCCGACTGGCGCGCGCGATAGGCGGTGAGGTACTGGGCGAAGGAGCCATCGCGCCGCCAGCGCACCTCGTTGAGCGACTGCTCGACCGAGACCGCGGTCTCGCCGCCGTCGGGGCGGTGGGTCATCACGGCGATCTCGCTCTCCACGCTCGCCTCGTAGGAACGCAGGGCGGCGGGGACGGTGCGGTTCTGCGACGCGGCGCGCGCCACGAGCGCGCGGAGCGCCGGCGAGGAATACGTCGAGTCGCCGGTGAGCACCACGGCGGCGAGCAACAGGGGCAGCATCATGCGAGAGACGATTCACCCGCGCGCGGGATTCCTCCGTGGGGTGCAGCGTGCACTTGGTGTACCAGCGGTCACCGAGGAATCGCGCCGTGGCGTCGGCGCGCGAAGGGCGGCACCGCCGTCAGCATCCACGACACGCCCCTTTACGCGTCCCAACCTACCGCATACTCGTTGTCACATGCACAACGCGACCCTGCTCACGCCTTTCTTCCTGGACCAGCCACTGCCCGGGCTCACCCGTTTCGCGCCCTCCGGCCACGTAACCAACGCACCGACGCTCCTCAGTGCCAGTCAGCAGGTTCGGTTGGCGAAACTCAATGAGCCGATCGCGAGGCACGTGGCCGCGACCGTTGCGTCGGGCCACCGGGCCGTGAGCATGGCAGGCGACTGCTGCGCGGCGATCGGCGTGGCGGCGGGGCTCCAGCGTGCGGGCGAGCGCCCCATTCTCGTGTGGTTCGATGCCCACGGCGACTTCAACACGCCGGAGTCGACGCCGAGCGGCTTCGTGGGCGGCATGCCGCTGGCGATGATCGTGGGGCGCGGCGACCTCGCACTGCCGGACGCCGTGGGCCTGCGCCCGCTGCCCGAATCCGATGTCATCCTCTCCGATGCCCGCGAACTGGATCCGGGTGAGAGACTCCTCATCGAGGCGTCGGCGGTGAGCCACGCCCGCTCCATCAATGAGGTGACGAGCCTGATCCCGCCGGACCGTCCCATCCACGTGCATCTCGACGTGGACGTAATCGACCCGGCCGAAGCCCCTTCAATGAAGTACGCCACGCCCGGCGGCCCGCGAGTGGCCGAGCTGTGCGCCGTGCTCGCGGCCATCGAGGCGACGGGACGCCTGGTGGCCGTGTCGCTGAGTGCCTGGGACGTGGACGGCGACGCCGATGGCCGGACGGCGCGTGCCTCGATGCGCGCCTTGGCAGCGCTCCTCGGGGAACCTGCGATGCCTCCAGCCGTAGTGTAGGCAGCCCGCGCGCCTCGCACCGGAGATCCGCCTCGTGTCCAACGCCGAAATGCACGTGATTCGCGCCCTCCCCGTCGTGGTCGAGAATACGCGTCCCGATATCGCCACGCGCGACGTCCTGGCGCGGCTCGACGAGGCGCTGGCGTTGATCGAGCAGTACCAGCCATGGCGGCTGCGCCACCTGCGGCGCGACCTCGAGCAGATCGCCGTGGTGCGCTTTCCCTGTCGCGGCGCCTATGTCCCGGACCAGGGGACGTGCATCACCGAGTTGACCTTCCTGGCCCGGCGAGACATCACCGCGGCCCCGGTCGCCGCCTCGATCGTGCACGAGGGGATGCACGCCCGCGTAGACCGAATGGGTGTCTCCCGCGAGCACCGGGACCGCGCGCGCGAGGAGCGGCTCTGCCGGCGCGCCGAGCTCGAGTTCGGGCTGTCGTTGCCGCGCGAACTCGGCGGGCCGGTGGTGCAACGGGCGATGGAGAGCCTCGCGCTCACCGACACCGACGTCGCCCCGGACGTGGACTGGGCCGAGGCGCTCCGCCGGCAGGACGCCATCGACAGGCAGGCGCGCCGCGGGCGTTAGGCATCCGCCCGGCGTGCGGCCCGGGCGCTACCGGTTTCGCCGCAGCGACCAGTCCACCGAGACCGTGATCCACGGTGCCTTCGCGATCACGTCCGGGCGGGTCTGGCTGCCGGTCATCGGCAGGCCGGGGCCCTTTCCGTCCCGTCCGCGCCAGATCACGTGGACGTCACAGTGGACGAGCGGGTGCTCCTCGGAGTCGAGGCGCTTGTGCAAGACCCGTCCGTGCGCGTCGGTGAACCAGGTCTCCTGCGTCAGGCTGCCGGGCACCTCCACGATCGGCTGCCAGTTCGCCAGCCAGATCTCATCGTACTGCGTCACCACCATTGTCATGCGCGAATTCCTGTCGCCCGTTCCGCCGTCGGCCTGCAACCGGGTCACGGCCTTTTCGTACCCGTTCTGCGTGCGCTTCGAGTAGATCTTCGTGTACACGTAGGGACCGGCGTCGAAGTGCATGGTGCCGTCGGGATTGAACGTCATGGTGAGCGCACAGTCGGTGCTCTCCTGGACGATGTCCCCGTTGTACAGCGTGTCGGTGTGGGTTCCGTGTCGCGTGCCATGATACCTGCCGACGCCGACCCAGCGCTGTCCAACGGCTCGCGGCAACTCCTGCGCGCCGAGCGGTACCGTGCCGGCGAGCAGGAGCAGTAGCAGTAGCAGGCGAGCCCGAGGGGGCCACGCGATGGCGGCGCAGGCGATCATGCGGCGGACGCATCCGGCTGAATTACGAAGTTCCGGGCCCCGGCGCAAGCAATGAGCGTCACCCCGCCCGGCGCGCCGGGGACTGCGCGTCGGTCCCGCGGACGCCGTGGAAGCGGGACAGGCGGCCAGATGCCACCGGCTTGCAACTCCAAACCCGGCCTGCGATTGACACCGTTGACGTTGGAACGACGCGCGCCGGACGTGCCGTTGACAGGCGCGAGCTACCATCGCCCACATGCAACGTGCGCTGAGGCGAACCGCTCCCCTGCTCCTGCTCATTGCGACCGGTCAGGCCAGCCCGGCACGCGCACACCAGATGTCGCCGCTCTGGCAGGCCGACATCCAGGTTCGCACCCTCGAGGTGACGAAGTCCCGGACCGGGCTCGCCATCCGGGTGGTGGTCTACACCGAGCGGGATGACGAGGCGCGCGACGCCCGGCTCCTGATCCTGCTGCCGGTCGGGGTCGGCGTCGAAAGGCTGGATCCCGGGTGCGCGGCGTCGCCAGGGCCCTCGATGGTTCCGTCCCTTCGGGCGACCGTGGCGTGTGATCTCGGCGCGATTCCGGATCAGGGCTACCGCGAGGTTCATCTCGCAACCACGCTGCCACCGGAGAACCTGCCGAAGCGATTCGGCGTCTTCGCGTACAGCGGCACGCCCGACCCGATGCCCGGCAACAATTATGCGGAACGGGTGCTTCCATGAGGCCCGCCGTCCCGTGGTTGCGTGCAACGACGACGCTCCTGCGGCGCTCTGCGGTCGCGACGCTGCTCGTTGCCCCGGTCATGGACGCGCAGCCGGCGCCGACGTCCGCGCCGGTCACGCCGCGCCTGCGCGTGGCGGTCATGGACCTGACGGGAAGCGCGCTCAAGATGCAGATGGCGCAGATGCCGGCGCCGGCACCGGGTGGCGGGTACGGCCAGACGACCCAGACGACGATCGCCATTCCGCCGCCCGCGGAGTTTGCGCGCTCCCTCACCGAGGCGCTCACGACCGCGCTGGTGGCCACCAGCCGCTTCGTCGTGCTCGAGCGCCTCGCCCTCGTTCAGGTGCAGCAGGAGCAGGAACTCGGCGCCTCCGGGCGCGTGAACAAGGAGACCGCGGCCGAGGTCGGGAAGCTCATCGGGGCGCAGGTGCTGATCACGGGTGACATCACGGCCTTCGCCTTCCAGCGCTCGGCCGTCGGCGGCAAGCTCACCAACGTCATCAAGGGGCTCGACGCCGGTGTGGAGCGCGTCTCGGCGGCGGTGAGCATCGACCTGCGCCTCATTGACGCCGTGACCGGCGAGGTGATCGCGTCGATCCGCGGGGACGGCAATGCCGCGCAACAGGGCGTCACCACCGACCTGACGAAGGACGAGAAGCACTACGACGGCTCGGTCACGCTGTCGACGCCGTTGGGCAAGGCGTCTCGTCAGGCGATCGAGAAGTCGGTCGCCGGCATCCTCGGCAGCATCCCGAAGATGAAGTGGAGCGCCCGCGTGATCGACTTCCGCGACGGCGTGGTCTACGTGAACGCCGGCCAGGGCTACGGCATGCAGCCCGGGATGGCGCTCGAGATCTTCGACCCGCAACCCGCGCTGCTCGACCCGGAGACCGGCCGCAACCTCGGCTCGCCGGACAGGCTGGTGGGCGAGGTGGTGATCGAGAGCGTCGACGCGCAGTACTCCACGGCGAAGGTCGTTTCCGGCGCCGACTTCCAGCGCAACCAGGTGGTACGCCTCAAGGGACAGGGGCCAAAGCCATGACCCACGCGGGCGCCGGGCGCCCAGGAGAAACAATGCGTCGATTGACCTCGTGCTGTGCCGGCCTGCTCGTGCTCGCGGCCGGATCGGCCACCCCCGCCGCGGGCCAGGTCCTCACGCGGCCTCCCGCTCGCCCCACCCCTGCCGTGGTCGCCCCGACGGCCGGGCGATACCGCGTCGTGATTTCGGGCTTCGCGGCCACCAAGGAGACGGTGGACGGTGACGCGGACGGCAAGAAGGACGAGGTGTACGCCGCGGCGGCGTTCGTGCTCTGGGATCGTCGCGACGGCCGCATGATATCAGTGCCTAACGTTGTCCGGACGCGCGAGTACGGCGATGTCGCGGGCCGGAACCGGGGTCGCATCCAGGCCGGGTCGGCGAGTCGCACGGGCGGCATCTGGGGCGGCAACGGCCCGGACTATGTGCCACTCGGGCTCGATCCGCGGGCGACCGTGGGCCCGACACCCCAGTCCGACCAGCTGCCGCTGCTCGTCTTCGAGGGCGGGCTCTCGGACGGCGCGGAGGCGCTCCTGGTCGCGCCTTCGCTCTGGGAATCCGACGGCCGCACCCTCGCCTACGACAACTACCAGGCCAACTGGAAGTCGGGCGGCGTCGCCAAGTTGCTCAACTCGCCGGCGGTGATGAACCAGCTGAGCAACAGCAACCTGACGTCGGCGATGGTCCCGGGTGACCCGACCCTGCAGACGGTGGCGCAGATCGCGAACATCTTCTCGGGCGGCGTCGTCGGCACCTACCTGATCGGGGCGACGACCCTGATCACGGCGACGGTCGATCGCCCGATCGGCCTGACCCCGTACCAGAACGCCGACCAGTACCAGGACCGCGTCGTCGTCGTGACGCGCGAGAAGCTCGCCTCGCTCGCCGTCGGGAGCGGCATCACCATCGCGATTCCGTTCGCGGAACCGTTCGACCGACAGTTGAACGGCATGTATACGGCCTACCTCCGCGTCGAGCGCATTCAATGAAGGCCGCACCCATGGTCCGGATCCTCGCCGGGCTCCTTGCGGCGTCGGCGAGCACCGGCGGCGCGCAGGTCCGCACGCCCATCGCCCCCGCGCCGGTGCGGGCGTCCTCTGCACCGCCGGGGCCGGCACCGATGAACGCGCGGGCGACAGTCAGCAGCTCCGCGGCCACCGTTGCCTGGGATGCCAATCCGCTCATCCGCCTCGTCGAGATCCAGCGCACACGCATCGACAATGTGATTTGTTGCGTCCGCCAGAGCGGTGTGCTGACGACTGCCTACTGGAACGACAGCGGCCTGGAGCCGGGTTACCAGTACCTGTACCAGATCACGGCGCGCTACACCGATGGTCGCTCGGGCGCGACGCAGATCATCATCAGCACACCGCTGCAGTCGCCGTCGACGCTGCCAACTGCGCGAACTCCGAGGAACGCCACCATGGCGTCCGCCGACGGGGTGCTGCGCCTGACACCGTGTGGTGCGAAATCTGGCGCCCTGCCGGCGCCGACCGGGCTCAAGGCCGGCGGAGGCACGCCCGCCGGAGGGAAGCTGGAGTGGGCAATCGTCCCCGGCGTGTACTACGTCGTCGATCGCACTCCTGAAGCAACCGAATCGTGGACGCTCGTCGGGTCGTCGTGCGGCGGCCCCTCGCCGCTCAAGCCGAACGCGGCGGTCCCGACGGTGATGACCATCCAGGATATCGCGGGCGGCCTGACGGGCAATGTCATCTACCGCGTGACCGCGGTCTCGGGCTCCGGACAGGTGGGATGGAACAGCGTGCACTGGAGCCCGCCCTGCAAGGGGCGATTCACCGTCACGCCAACCGTGACCGGCAGCTCGGTGAAACTCGACTGGACGTTCATCCGCTTGTGCGCCCTGAGCGTCTGGGGGGAGGTAGCCTTGCCTGACGTGGTCCACGTCGCGTCGTCGTTCGGTTATGCGGGCGACCAGGTCGGTGCCGAACACGGGTCCGTCGTGGTCGATGGCGTACCGCGAGGCACCCATACCTTCACGTTGACCGGGATCTGGTACCCGGATGCCAGCATGTCCGCTTCGTTCACCGTGGTCGTGCAATTCTGACTCCGCGCCGGCCCCGCCGCACCAACGAAGACTCGTGAGGCAGTCGTCATGAAGAAGCCCTGGCTGGCCGCGCTGTGCCTGCTAATCCTCGTCCCGGGCGTACCGTCTCGCGCCGACGCCCAGATCGGCAAGATCATCAGGAAGAAGGCGGTCGAGGCGGTGAAGGAAGCGTCGAAGAACCCGCCGAAGGAGGCGGCGACCAGCGCGCCGAAGCCTGCCGCCGACACCGCGAGGCCCGCCGCCGCGGCGTCCGCATCGCCCACGGCCTTGAATACATCGGCGGGCAGATGGACGTCGTGGAACGCGACGGCGTCAAGGTGCTCCGCGCGACGGAACGATCCGAGTTCCGCATTCCCGTCGGCAGGCAGCTGCCCCGGCGCTTCACCCTCGAGGTCGACGTGATCGCGCCGCCCGTCCAGTGCCGTGGCGACGACGTCTTCTCCGTTGAGGGAGGACTGAGCCGGGACCGTGGTCCACGGTCCGCCGGGATTCACTGGCATCCGAACGGCACCGTGATCATCGGTGGCGGCCAGGATCTCGGCCGAAGTTCCGTGAGCATCCCCGAGGCGATGCGCCCCCAGCTGATGGGCAAGCCGGTGCACGTGCGCATCCTGATGGACAGCGCATACCTCAACATGTACGTGAACGAGCGCCACATGTACAGCATCCCGGAACTCCAGTGCCGCAGGGACTCCGTCATCCGGATGGCGGTGGGGGGATCGCCGGAGGACAACCTGGCGGTCTTCATCACAAGCATCCGCGTCGCCGAAAGCGAAACCGACGTGATGTACCACGCCCTGGCGAGCAAGGGGCGCTGGGTCACGCAGGGAATCCTGTTCGCGACAGGCAAGGCCGAGCTGCAACCCGAATCGCGGCCGGTGCGCAAGGAGATCGCCGCCACGATGAGGGAGCATGACGACCTGAAGATCCTCATCGAGGGACACACAGGCACAGGAGGACGTTCGTGATGACGCGATCATGCATCGCCCGACGCTCGGTGCCCGGCGCGTGTGCCGTGGTGTTTCTGCTCCTGCCGGCGGCGCCAGCCGCAGCACAGGACCTTTCCGTTACCGCGCCCAGCGTGAGGATCACCGGCGTGCTGAATCAGGCGACAGTCAGCTGGAGTTACGTGCGCGGGGCGCTCGGCTACCAGGTGATGCGTCGCGAAGTTGTCGTCGACGCAAGGGGCGCGGTCTCCAGCGCGCAGCCGTGGGTGCAGGTCTCCTCGGGAGGGGGGAGCCCATTCCAGGATGTCCTCCCCAAGCCATCGACAGTCTTCGAGTACCGGGTCGACGCCGCGCTTCGCGGCGGGTCGCTCACGCCGAGTGCCGTAGTGAGGTACGCGTCCCCGCCGTTTACCACGCCGGCCAACGTCGCAGTCACTGGCGCGAGCACGCAGGCGAACATCTCATGGAGCCCGGCGGTGAACGTCACCGGATACGCGGTGTGGCGCCGAGTGATGAAGACCGACGGGTCGATCGGGGACCTTACCCAACGGACGTCGACACCGACGACGGGCGCCAGTTTCGCCGATGTCACACAACCCGGAACGGTCTATGAGTATCAGGTCGTAGCGGCCGACCCCAGTGGTGCCACGTACCCGTCGGCGTGGGTCAGGTACGCAACGGCGGCGCCCGCGGCGCCTCCACCGGCGCCGGTGGTCACGATCGTCGGAGCGGGAGACAAGGCCGCGATGAGCTGGTCGGCGACCCCGGGCGCCGTGGGCTACTCCGTGAGCCGAGTGCAGGTGGATGCGACCGGCCGGGCGGTCGGTGCGCCGGTGCAACTCACGCGCACGACTCCCGGCACGACGTTTACCGACGCGCTGCCGGGTCCCGCGACGATGTACCGCTACTCGGTCGCCGCGGTGATGGCGGACATGATGACCGTCTCAGCGCCCGACGTGATGTTCGGTGCGCCGGCGTATTCCACGCCTGGCAACATCATGGCGGCCGGCGCCGGTGGTCGCGTCGGACTGACGTGGTGCCCCGGCCTCGGCGTCGCCGGATACCAGGTCTGGCGGCGCACCGTGCGAGTCGACGGCTCGACGGCCGATCTCACGCAGCGCACCGCATCCCTCATTTCCACGCCGAACTTCATCGACGTGTTGCCGACGCCTGGCCTCGTCTATGAGTACCAGGTGATCGGCGTCGGACTCGACATGCGGCAGTGGCCGTCGGCGTGGGTGCGATATGCCGCCGGGTCGTGGTGAGGACGACGGGCCGTTCGGCAGCAACGATCCGCAACCTGGATACGCCCGCTTTGATCACGTCACGAGCATGAGAACGACCAGGCGCTGCGGGCACGCGCCGGAGGCACGCTGCGCACAGTCACGACCGGCTGGTTCCGCCCATCGGGTTGGAGCTCACACACATGGAGGCGCATATGGTTGACCACATTGACGAGAGCGAACCCGCCGATGCCGACGTGTCGCGCCGCGGCACCATTCGGCTGGCAGCGGCGCTGTTGCTCGGCGCCGGACTCGGCGTGCCGGCCGCATTGCTCGGTGAAGGCGCCGTTCCCGTCAGGTTGCAGCTCAAGTTCTACAAGGCCGCCGGTGACGGCGGCGCGCTGGTGGGAGGCGTCGAGCTCACCGATGCGGTGACGTCGTTCATCGGATCCGCCGCCGGTGCACGGGTGCAGGTCAAGTGGTACGACTGGTCATCGCGTGAACTGGGCACGATGGGCATCCCCTCGATGATCCAGGACAGGGCGCGAGCGCTCATGAGCCGTCTCCCTCCGGGTGAATGAGTGGAAACACCGCGTCAGCCCGTGACGCATGCGCGTGACGCGGCATTCTCGTACCAGTGCCACGCCTGCAGCCGGTGCTGCCATGGCAAGCGCATCCAGGTGAATCCATACGAACTGGTGCGCCTTGCCCGGAACCTGGGCACCACCACCACGGACGTGATCGCGCGCTTCACCGTCGACGAGGGTACCGTGCTCGCGACACGCGCCAACGGGGCGTGCGTCTTCCTGGGGCCGGCCGGCTGCACGGTCCACGCCGACAGGCCCCTCGTCTGCCGGCTCTACCCGCTTGGCCGGATCGTGCAGGCCGACGGGAGCGAAGTGTTCGTCGAGAACGAACCGCATCCGCAGACTGAGGGGGAGTACGGCGAAAATGGGACCGTGCGCGCGTTCATCGATTCCCAGGGCGTCGCGCCCTACATCGCCGCGGCCGACCGCTACTTCGCGGTGCTCGCCCGGCTGACGGGAGTGGACGACCCGCTCGTCGCCAGCAGCGCCGAAGCGGACGTGGTGGTGACAACATCCATCGCGGTCGCCGGGCAGCCGTTGGCGATCGACGCGCGGTGGTTCATCGATGCCGACATGGCCTTCGACGTCGATCGTGCCTCGGGCGGTCCGCCGGCGCCCGGCGGTGTCGAGGCGGCGATGGAGCGCCATCTCGCACTCATCGCGAAATGGGCCGGCGCCCTCGCGCGGCGTGACGTCGCGCCGGGCACCCGGCGCCCGGGACCTCAGCGGCTGACCAACAGAGCCTGACGAGCGCTGGCGTTCATCGCAGCGGCACGCGGCGTGCGCGGCGCCGGCGACGCGGACGAGCCCGGCGGAGTCGCCTGCGCCTGACGCGCCAGCCACGCGCGCGCGCGGTCGCGCCGGGCGTGAAAGGCGGGATCGGCGTGCTGCCACGCCTTCACCACGGCGCGGTAGTGCACTGCGGCGCTGTCGTCGCTGTCCAGTTGATCGAAGGCCTGTGCAAGCAGTTCGTGCAGCTCGGTCCTCGTGACGTACAGGTTCGATCCGTCGATATCCCCGTGCAACGCCGCCCGCACGATGGGCACGGCCTCGGCCGCACGATCGAGCCGCAGGAGCACCTTTCCCAGCTCGTAGTTGACCCGGGTAAAGCCATTGGCCGGAGAGTAGATCGCCTGCCGCAGTTCGTCAGCCGCCTCGGCGTCTCGACGTTGGGCCACCAGCAGCATGCCGCGGAGATAGTGATGGGCGCGGCGATCGCGGCCGTAGAGGCTCTTCTGCCCCCACGCCTCGACGGTGTCGGCAAGCGGGCGCAACGCAAGGGTGTCTCCCGCGGCTGCCAGCGCCATTCCGAACAACGTCTTGTTCCATGCGACGTACCGCGCTTGCACGCCCGGCGGCCGCCCGGACTCGTCCGCCCGCGCGGCCGCACCGAAGATCGCCACTGCCGCGCCCGCGTTTCCCTGCTCAAGCGCGACCAGGCCGTCGATGAGATCCGCGGGTCCCGCGCGGAGGCGCGCCAACCTGTGGGCTTCATCGAGACGTCCCTGGTTTCGAAGCGCGATGGACCGCAACCACCGGCCCTCGTCAACCTCGCCCGGGCGCGGCGAATCCAGGAACGACTGCGCCTCCTGTTCGGCCTGCTCGTAGTCCTCCACGAGGGTGGCGTAGCGCGCAAAGTACATCGGCGGCGTCACCAGCGGATCAGCTTCGCGGAAGCGTCTCAGGTACGATCGCGTCGCCGCGGTGTCTCCGCGTACGGCGGCCGACCTGACAAGGATGTCCCAGGGAACGTGCGAATTCGGCCGGGATTGCAGGAATCGCTGTGCCGTTCGCTCCGCGGCCGGAAGGGAATCCCACCAGAAGTAGATGTTGGCGAGCTGGCCATAATCCGCGCAGAGGCGACAGTCCTGCCGTTCCGCCGGTTCGGATGCCGAGTCCAAGGCGATCGCACGCTCGATCGCCCTCACCGCCTCGGGCCAGTCGCCGTGGAACCCCAGCGCCGTGGCCAGCAACTGGAAGGCGCGGGGATCGTTCGAGTACTTCGTCGCCAGCGACTCGGCGACTGCAATCGCCGCCGGTTCCATGTTGAGCGCGAGCAGGTCGGCCGTGATCTCCAGGCGCTGCCGCTCCGGCGCACGCGCTGCCAGCCGGAGGGCGCGCTGCCGGGCCGCGGATTCATCGATCCCGTCCGGCACCAGCAGGGCGTCGTAGTAGGCCGCCATCGCGAACGTCGAGTCTTCCTCCAGCGCCGCCTGCATGAGACGACGAGCCGCGGGCTGATCGTACTGGTAGAACGCGCGGAGGCCCTCTTCATACAGGCGATACGCGATAGGCGAGTCGGTGGTGGCGTCGGCCACCGAGCTGGTGGGCGATGCAAGTCGCAGGTCGCGCGCGATCGCCGCCGTCATGCTGTCGATGAGCGCATAGCGGTCGCTCGCGGCGACGCGATAGCCGCCCTTCACGAGACCGGTCGCGAGGTCGACGCGCTGCAGTTCCATCGCCAGCGTCCATTGCGGGCCGGCGAGCAACCGCCCCTGCAGGATCTCCGTGGCCCCCGCTCGTCGTGCAGCCTCGACGTAGCCCGTGGCGAGCGTGTCCTGTCCCGGCAGCATCAACTCGAACAGCCGGGTATTTGACAGCACGGTGAATCCCGCCACCCGCGCCAGGTTCGTGGCGAGCATGTCGGTCAGCACGCCGCCGATGCGAAGCGTGTCGGGAATGCCTTCCTCGCGAATCATCCCGACCGCGAAGGTGGGCGTGGTCGGGCGAGCGCGTAACCCAAACCACCCGCCCCACCGATTGACCATGAGTGCCCCCGCCACGGCGATCACGACGAGGGCGGCCGCGGCGCCGGACAGCCAGCGGGGTCGCCGCCAAGGGCGCAGGCGCCAGCCGGCATGAAGCGGTGCCGCGTCGGGCGGCAGCGCAGGCGTTGTCTCGTCAGGCACCTCCCCGCTGGTCAGCGCGGCCTGCGGCAGCGGCGGAGCACCGGGCGCCCCGGACGCTCCACCCACTGGGACCTCCCGCGGCTCACTTTGCATGGAAGGTGCCTCGCGCACCACGACCGGCGAGGGCATGGCGCGCAATTCCGCCTCCAGACGGCGGATGTCGGGATCGGCATCGGCCTCCAGCTCCCGGCGGACAATGCCCTCGTGTGCCCGGGCGAAGGCGAGTGCTCCCGCCCGATCGCCGTGAGCGGCGAGCGCCTTCAGGTAGCCCAGCGCGAACCGGCCGCTGAGCGGATCGAGAATCGTCAGGCGCTGCCACCATTCTGTGGCGCCTTCATGGTCGCCGGCGGCATCCGTCTCTTTCGCGAGCGCCAGCACGATCCGCGTGACGTCGGCGGCGAGCACGGCGCGTTCCTCCTCCACCCACCGCTCGAATTCCGGGGCGCCCGTCAGGTAGAATCCGTGGAGGAACGGCCCACGTGCGAGCGCGGCCGCGCGCAACCGATCGCCCGCGGCAACCGCGGCGCGGAAGTCGCCGACGTCGGACGTCACGGCATCGCGATCGAGCGCAAGGACGGCATCCGACCGGATGACCTCCGCCTGGAGATCCTGGCGCAGCGCGTACAGCACCTGGCGCAGCGAATGCCGCGCGTGCACCTCGTCGCGGTCGGGCCAGAAGAGGCCGGTCAGCCGCTCGCGGGACACGCCGCGGTCGCCGGCGCTCGCGAGAACGGCAAGGATCGCCAGGCGCTGTGGCCGAAGCCGCGGCGCCGGCGTTTCCTCAGGCGATTCGAGGTCGAGACCTCCGAAGGTCAAGAGGCGCAGCATCTTGAACGTGATCATGCGCCCCGGGCTCTGGACTGTCAAACCCGTCTGGGAGACGGCTCGCCGACGACGAACGACGCGACGCCTGACCTGGCCGGCGCAGCCGAGTCGCCGCTCCGCAGGCGCTTATTGGGTTGACTCGTCCATGCCGGAGATTACTTCCGGCATTCGTGCAGCCCGTTCGTGCCGCGCATACTGGACGACGGCTCAGTCAACAGCCCCGGGACCAGACATGCGTTCCGACCCCCGGCGAGTGTGGTCGAGGCCATCGCTCCACCGAACCTGTCCCGTCAGCGGTGCGATCGCGGCGACGGTGGTGCCGGACGGTGTGCCGTGCGCCGTTCATCATCGTTCGCTAACGCCTGATTCGTCGATCCGGAGTGGGGGCCATGCGCCCAGCGCATCTTCCGGTCTGTGGATTCAGCCCATCCAGGGGGCCGTCGGCCGAACCCGCGACCAGCACGCCGCGCGGTCGGCGTTAGGCGCCTGGCAGGATCGGCCACGCGCGCGGACGCGTGGACTGCCGCCGCGGCCCGGGGCCGCGGCGTCGATCAGGGCCCCTGGACCCGTGTGATCCGCACCCACGCCACGTAGTCGGACGGGTCGATCTGCCCGGTGGACACCGGCATGGGTTGCAGTGCGACGAGTCGCACGAAGTAGCCGAGATACTGCCCTGCGCGTGGCTCGGTGTCGGTGTGCAGCGTCAGGAGCAGCGACGGCACCCCGCATGCCGGATAGCAGATCGGATCGGCGACGATCTCGACGATGGCATCGCCAGACCAGATGCACACGACGTCCCGCGGGCAGCGGGAGTCCGAAACGACCCTGTCAAACGTCAGCCGCAGGCCGCCGACGACAACGACCGTGGTTCCCGGCCGGAGCGCGATGGAGTCGCCGGCTTCGCCGAGGCTGACTTCCGTGACTGGCGCGGTCAGGGTGCTCGCCCCGGAAGCGCAGGCCTGCAGCGCAAGGGCAATGAGCGTGGCAACCAGTCGAATGCCGGTGGAGCGTGACATGTCCCTGCCGGATGGGGTCAAGTGGTGGCCATTGACGAGCCACTACTCATGACGACACCTGAGCGGCGGCCGTCCCGGACTGCTGCGGTGTTCGTCGCCTCGGCGGGGGCGGGGAGCCCCGTCGCCAGCTGCTGACGCGCCCGGAGAGGGCGCGTGTGGTGTTGCGATTCCGCAAGTCGATCGGTGTCCCCCGCCGCGACGACCGGGAATTCACGACGGATCCCATTGGGACGCTACCGCCGGCGATGCTGTGATGACGCCCTGCACGACGCGCCTCGACATCCCTTGGCATGCCGAGTTGCCCGTCCTTCAGCGCCGAGCCGATATTATGGCCATGCCCGACGTCAAGCGCCGCTACACCGTGGCGGACGTGCACGCCCTCCCCGAGGACGGAAACCGCTACGAGCTCATTGGCGGGGAGCTGCACGTGAGCCCGCCGCCGATGCCGCGGCACCAGGTCGTCGTCACACGGCTTCAGGGGCTTCTCTGGAACTACCTGCGCCAGGCGGGACGTGCGGACACGTTGTTTGCCGTCCCGGGTGACATCTCCTGGGACGACGAGACCCTCGTCCAGCCCGACATGTTCGTCGTGGCCCCCGAGGAGTTGACCAACAGCTGGACGACGTACCGCACCCTCCTGCTGGCGGTCGAGGTGCTGTCGCCCTCGAGCCGCCGCCGTGACCGCATCGAGAAGCGGCGGTTGTACCAGGCGCACCGCGTGGCGACGTATTGGGTGGTGGACCACGAGGCGGGGGTCGTCGAGATCTGGGAGCCCGGCGACGAGCGCCCGCGCATCGAGGCCGAGCGCCTCACGTGGCGCGTCACGCCCGACGCGCCGGAGCTCACGATCGACCTCGTGGAGCTGTTCCGCGGCCTGCCGGAATAGGCACCGCCCGCGCACACCGGACTTCGGCGCACGCGGGCGGCGGTGGTCCTGCCTCCAGCCTGACGACTACGAGATCGTCTTCCCCGGCACGATGACCTTGGGGAGCCCGAGCCGCTTCAGCTCCGCGTTCAGCTAGCGACTCGCGGTTTTCGTGGGTTACGCGTCGGCCAAGGAGGCCGCGGCGGCGCGGCGGCGTTGCGAGCGCGATCACCGCCTGACGGACTGGCTCCAGCAACACCGCATCCCGTCCTGCCTCGCGTGAAACGCAGCGCCGTCCGCGCTCAGGTCGACCGCGGCGAGCGCTGGCGATTGGCCGCGGCGGCGAAGTGAAGGAAGTAGCGCTGGAGCCCCGCCGCCGATTCCGGCGCCGCAGAGGCATCGAAGAAGAGGCGGCAGAACTCCTCGCGCGCGCGCAGGATTTCGCGGCGGCGGGGTCCGCGCCAGCGCGCGTCCGCGGCCGTGAGGTCGAAGAGTTCCAGCGCGCGCTGCAATGCGCTGTCGAAGCGGGTTGCGTTCCCGGCGGCGTGAGCGCGGATCGTCCGGTCCACCTCGCTCCCGACGTTGGCGAGTTGCTCCAGCAGGGAGAAGGCCGCCCACCGGTCGCCAAGTCCGGGGTGGCGCGCGGCACTCGTCATGCGCCGCGCACCAGCGCGCCGACGACGCGGAGGATCGACGAGCGGATCCCTTCATCCTCCACGCCCCTGCCGCGGTTCCCCTGCGCCGGACGCACGTTGATCATCGAATCGAACTCGATCCACCCGTCACCGGCGTCGTCGGGATAGAGGTTGATTCCCCACAGGTCCGGCTGGCGCGATCCATCATCGAGGAGTGCCGCCTCCTCGTCCGAATGCAGTTCGGCGCCCACGGCCATGATGCCGCGCTCGATGTCCACCACCGCCTTGATCATGTCGCCGAAGCCCTGTGCGGCGGTCGCGGCGAGGTCAGCGCGGGAGACGGGCTCGCGGACCAACTGGAGACGGAACGGGTCCATGGCGGAACTTCATCAACCGAGGCCCGCGATGCCAGATGCGGTGTCCTCGGCAACGGGCGGCATCCCTCCCGGGTGCCCGTCCCTCTGCGTGCCCCGTGTGCGGAAGGCCGGGGACAACCGCTGCGCTGCAGCCAGCGATGCTTTGATGACGGCCGGCGCGTCCCGCGTCGACAACGTGGGGCATGCCGAGTTGCCCCGTCCTCCAGCGCCGAGCCGATATTATGGCCATGCCCGACCTCAAGCCGCGCTACACCGTGGCGGACGTGCACGCCCTCCCCGAGGACGGAAACCGCTACGAGCTTATTGGCGGGGAGCTGCACGTGAGCCCGCCGCCGATGCCGCGGCACCAGCTCGTCCTCCACCGGCTGGACTTCCGTCTCCGGACCTACCTGGACATCCTCGGGCGCGCCGATACGCTGATTTCCGTGGCGGCCGACATCTCCTGGGACGACGAGACCCTCGTCCAGCCCGACATGTTCGTCGTGGCCCCCGAGGAGTTGACCAACAGCTGGACGACGTTCCGCACGCTCCTGCTGGCGGTCGAGGTGCTGTCGCCCTCGAGCCGCCGCCGCGACCGCATCGAGAAGCGGCGGTTGTACCAGGCGCACCGCGTGGCGACGTACTGGGTGGTGGACCACGAGGCGGGCGTCGTCGAGATCTGGGAGCCCGGCGACGAGCGCCCGCGCATCGAGGCCGAGCGCCTCACGTGGCGCGTCACGCCCGACGCGCCGGAGGTCACGATCGACCTCGTGGAGCTGTTCCGCGGCCTGCCCGAGTAGCCAGCCTCGCGCTGGTGGCGCCCCAGGCAGTCGAGCGGCGGCGCGCGATCCCTGCGCGAACGTCGGGAGCGGCCCGCGAACCCGAGCTGACGTCGACGCGAGCGAACTCGCGTCAGCCGCCGCGCTCCTCCCTGAGGACCTCCAGCTCCGCGATCGCCTCGAGGTCGCGCGGCCGGCCGGCCGCGCGCTTGGTGCGGATCAGCCACTCGAGATCGAGGCACTTCACGTCGTGGCCGAACAGCGTGACGTCCACCGTATGCGGGAGGAGCTTCACATAGGTGCCGCCTCCCGCCAGCTCGCCGAAGAGGTCGAGCGAACCCGCGGTCGTGACGAGCGTGAAGTTGAGCCCCGCCCGCACTGTCTCCACCGACCACTCGAACGGGAGCCCCTTCGGCGCACCGCGCGGATACGGCTTGAGCGGCCCGAGGGCCTTCACGAGATGCTGCAGGTTGGCGGGTGACCGGTCATAGCAGACGTCGACATCCTGCGTCAGCCGCGCGGAGCCGTGAATGGTCGCCGCCAGGCCACCGACGATGATGCAGTCCACGTGACCGTCGTGGAGAACGCGGAGGAGCTTTGCGAAGTCGGTCATCGCCTGCATGGCACCGTCGCGAACGGACTCATCGGCGAGCCTGGGGCACGCGTGTCACCGGTAGTCGCGCGCGTCATCGAGGCGCCCGACGTCGCCGGACGGATCGTCCTCACGACCCACGAAGCCTCGCGCCGGCGCGGTGCGCCTCCTCGGCCAGGCGCTCGAGCGCCTGCAGCCCTCGGACCCGCTGCTCCGGCGTTCGTTTCAGGTTCTCCCGCAGCAGCGTACGGTCGATGTCCGGCTTGTATGCCGCGACGACGGGATCCCCGGGCTCGATGGGTCGCAGCTCGGCGCGAATCTCGAACCCGGCGGCGGCGAGCAATCGCTCGATCGTCACGACGTTGGGCGTGCCGAGTCCCGCCTCGATCCGCCCGACGACCGACTGTGTCGTGCCGGCCCTGGCAGCGAGCTCGCGCTGAGAGAGGTGCGCGCGCGTGCGGGCGTCCCTCAGCAGGGTCGACCAGATGGACGCTGACATGCTATCACGATAGCGCAATGGCTATCAGCAGGCAACTGCCGGAAGGGCGCCCATGACGAGCGACGAGCCCGCGCACACCATGGGCGGGCGCGCGCGGTCGATCGCCTTCCGCCCTTCGACAACGCACCGCCCGCGCACGCCGGACTTCGGCATGCGCGGGCGGCGGTGAACCTGAATCGGGCCGGACGACTACGAGATCGTCTTCCCCGGCACGACCACCTCGGGGAGCCCGAGCCGCTTCAGCTCCGCGTTCAGCTTCGGCAGGTCGGTCTGCAGGATCTGCTGCAGCCTGTCGGTCTGCACCTTCAGCTCCGCCGACAGGTCGTTGAAGATCGGTGCGGCATTGCCGATCGGCTTGCCGTCACCTCGGTCGACGACGCCAAGCAGCGACGCCAGCCGGTTGTTCAGCTTGATGGGGAAGTTGAGCGGGTCCTGCCCGCTCTGGTTCCGCACCTGGTAGACCTCCTCCTCCACCCCGCTGACGTTCTTCGTGAACCCATCCGCAACGGTCTTGAGCCGCCCGTCCTTCGACTTCGTCAGGCGGTCGGCCACCTGGTCCTTGAGGTTGCGGATCTGGATGACCGCGTTGTTCGCCTCGCTCACCTTGTCGCGGATGCGGATCGCGAGGTCGAACTGCTCCTGCAGGTCCTGCTGCGACACGTCCGTGTACAACGGGTGCTTCTTCACGGTGAACGGCTGCTCCTGTGACTTGCCGTCGACGGTGAGGCGCACGCGGTACGTCCCCGGCACCGCCAGCGGTCCGGCGGTGCTCGCCCCCCAGAGGATCATCCCGGGAAACGTGGTGGCGCCGGGATACTGCAGGTTCCACGTGAAAGTATTGAGCCCCGCGGCCATCGACGGCCCCGACGCGAACCCGCCGCGTCCCCGGCCTCCGCCACCACCACCTGCGCGTCCCCCCCGTCCGCCGCGCCCGCCGGCGTTAGGCACCGTCCCCTCGTACGACTCGATGAGCTGCCCGCGCCCGTCGAGGATGTCGACCTTGAGGCTCTGCGTGGGGTGCCTCAGCAGGTAGCGGATCGTCGCCCCACCCGCCGAGCGAATGGCGTCCGCCGGCTTGAAGAGATAGGCGTCCGTGGCGGACGCGACCTCCGGGCCGTACTGCCGCAGCGGGCCGATGTCGTCGAGGATGTAGAACCCGCGTCCGTGCGTGGAGATCGCGAGGTCGGTCGCCGTCACCGCGACGTCCGAGACCGGCGCGTCAGGCAGGTTGAGCGACAGCGACTCCCACGAATCGCCGTCGTCGTACGAGATGTACATCCCGTGCTGGGTGCCGGCGTACAGCAGTCCGCGACGGGTGGGATCCTCACGCACCGCGTGCACGTAGTCGTTGGGCTTGATGCCGTTCACGATCTTCGTCCACGTCTGGCCATAGTCGTGGGTGCGGAAGATGTACGGCGCCTCGTCGTCGAGCAGCGGCCGCTTCACCGCCACGTATGCCGAGCCGTCGTCGAACGCCGAGGGATCGATGATGCTCACACGCCCGAAGTCGGGCATGTCCTTCGGTGTCACGTTGGTCCAGGTCTTCCCGCCGTCGCGGGTGACGTTGATCAGGCCGTCGTCCGACCCGGCCCAGATGGTGTTGACGTTCACCTTGGACGGGCCCAGCGCGTAGACCACCGCGTAGACCTCGGGTCCGTTCATGTCGTGCGTGATCGGCCCGCCCGACGGTCCCATGGTCTTGGGGTCGTGGCGGGTGAGGTCGGGGCTGATCATCTGCCAGTCCTGCCCCTGGTTCGTCGTCTTCCAGACGTGCTGCGACGATGTGTACAGCACATTGGGGTCGACCGGCGAGAAGATGATCGGGTACGTCCACTGCCAGCGCTCCTTGAGCTCGGCCGATGACTCACCCGAGAACATGCGCGGGTACGGGCCGACCTCGCGGTACTCGCCGGTGTGCCTGTTGATGCGCGTCAGGAAGCCGCCGTTGTTGGCCCCGGCAAAGAAGACGTCGATGTCCTTGGGATCAGGCGCGATGTAGCCGGGCTCCGACCCGCCGGCGCTGTAGAGCTCCGGCGCGCCACCGCCGCGCCCACCTCTTCCCCCACGCCCGCCGCCGGCGTCACTCGGCACGCACACCGTGCTGGCATCCTGCTGCGCACCGCACACGTGATACGGCACGTGCCCGGTAATCGCGATGTGGTAGAACTGCGGCGTCGGGAAGTCCTCGGCCGACCACGACTCCCCGCCGTTCATCGTCACCGCGCCACCGCCATCGTTGGCGATAAGCATGTGGCGGCTGTTGTCGGGGTCGATCCACAGGTCGTGGAAGTCACCGTGCGTGCCGCCGCCGAGGTTGTTCAGCGTCTTGCCGCCGTCGGTGGACTTGAAGGTGCTCGTGTTCTGCGCGTAGACGATGTCCTTGTTGTTCGGGTCGGCGGCAACGTTGGAGTAATAGAAGGCGCGCTGCCTGATGTTGCGGCTGTCGTTGACGAGAGCCCAGGTGGCGCCGGCGTCGTCGGAGCGGAACAGCCCGCCGTTGTCGTTCTCGACGAGGGCGTAGACCCGGTTGGGATCGGCCCCCGAGACGTCGACGCCGATCTTGCCGATGACGCCCTTGGGCATCCCCGGATTGCGCGTGAGCTCCGTCCAGTGCTCGCCGCCATCGGTGGACTTGAACAGGCCGCTCCCCGGCCCGCCGCTCGAGGCGGTGTACTCCAGGCGATAGGCCTCCCAGAGCGACGCGTAGATGACATTCGGGTTGTGGCGGTCGATCGCGAGGTTGGCCGCCCCCGTCTTTGGATCGCGGAACAGCACGCGGCGCCAGGTCTTCCCGCCGTCGGTCGTCTTGAAGACGCCGCGCTGCTCGTCAGGCACGCTGTACTTGCCGAAGATCGCGGCGTAGGCGATGTCGGCGTTGGTCGGGTCGACGCGGATCTTCGAGATCGTCGTGTTCTCGCCGACCCAGACGTGCGACCATGTCTTTCCCGCGTCGGTCGACTTGTAGATGCCGTCCCCCGCCATGATGTTGCCGCGGATGTCCTTCTCGCCCATCCCGATGTAGACGACGTTCGGGTTCGACTCGGCAACCGCCACCGCGCCGACCGACGCGCTGGTGATCTGGCCGTCAGTCACAGGCATCCACGTGGTGCCGGTGTCGTCGGTCTTCCACAGGCCGCCCCCGACGGCGCCGAAGTACCCCTCGGCGGGGCGCCCCTTCACGCCGGCCACCGCGATCGAACGGCCGCCGCGGTCCGGGCCGATGCTCCGCCAGGAGTACGCCTTGAGGATGGCTGAGTCGATCGCCGCCGGTGGCGAGGCCGGGGAGGGACGCGTCCCGGGGCCGGCGCTCGTGGCCCCGAGGGCCGTGACGAGAAGGCCGGTGAGAGCCAGCCCGAAATGCTTCTGGATACTGAACATCGGTGAAGTCCTCCTGCGGGATGCTCAGAGTGTATCGCGAGGGTCC
Organism: uncultured Gemmatimonadaceae bacterium; assembly: GCA_963761075.1. Lineage (GTDB taxonomy): Bacteria > Gemmatimonadota > Gemmatimonadetes > Gemmatimonadales > Gemmatimonadaceae > CAVXFN01. The sequence continues at coordinate 756,833 of CAVXFN010000004.1, read as the reverse complement.
GCCGTCGGAAAGACGTCGGCTCGTCCCGGGCCATCGGCCCTTCGAGCTTCCCTCACGGCCTCAGCGGGACAGGCCGGACACCGGACGGCGGGTTACGCCATGTATCGGCGGTGCCCACGGCGTGTTTGTCGGCTCGGCCAGACGATGCCATGATGGCCGCCATCGGCGGCGTTTTGCGTCGTGCGAACGCCGCACGCTCGTGCGCGGACTCCCTGGTTCGCGCGCTCGCGTTCCGCCACGCCGAGGACCGACCAATGCGAGCCCTGCGTCTGACTCATGCCGTTCTGATCGCGACCCTGTCGGGGTGCACGCACGGCACGCCACCGGCCAAGGCGCCGGCGCCTGCGCCCGCGCCGTCCGGACCACTGCGCGGCTCCGCCGAGGTCATCACAAGAGTCCGCGATCCGATGCTCTCGGACACCGGCTTCGTCGCGCGGAGTCGTCGCAATGCCATCGCGCGATCGGACTCCGTGGCGCGTCGCCTCAAGACCCTGCAATCGACACCCGACTCCATCGTGATGGCCGTCGGCGATACGCTTCCCGTTGCCTTCCCGCTCAAGGTCACGGCGCTCGATTCCGCGGGGATCGTGCTGGAAGGGCTCGTGCCGATGCTCTCGATCGCCAACCTGAACATTGCCCGCTTTCACCAGGGAGGCGTGGTGGCTGTCAGCGAAGGCAGGACCGCGATCCGCGTGGATGCCCTGGTGCGCGGCGATGGCAAGGCGCCCGCGCGGCGGGTGGCACGCCTCGACGTGCCGATCATCGTTCACGCCGGCACGCGCGGCGCCGACGTGCCGACCGACTCCGTCCCCCGCGACCTGGTGCTCGCCCTGCTCGGTGCGTCGAACCCGCGCGACGTCGCGCTGCGGGTGGGCGGAGCAGGGGACGAGATCCCTCCCGCTCTCCTGCGAGACGGGCGCGTTCTCGGCAGCTCGGCGTCGGCGTCGGTGAGCACGACCGTTGCGGTGCTTCCCTACTCCGCTCCTGCAGCCATCGACACGCTGGAAACGCGACTGCTGGCTGCTGGGTGGCTGCGCCCCCGGCCGATGACCTATGAGCAGCGCGGCTTCCTGAGCAGCCCTTCGTATTCGGGGCCGACCAACCAGCTGTGTCGGGAGCATGACTACATGAACTATCGGGCGACGCAGCGCGACCCATGGAGCACGACTGTCGCTCTGTCCTACCGCCGCGTTTCCGGGCAGACGATGTGCAGCCAGAGTCGCGCGGTGCGACCACCGTCTCCACTCGACGACTCGCCGCTGCCGGCGCTGCCGCCTCCACCCGGAACGACGGTTCAGGCGATGGGTTCGGGAGGTGGTAGTGGCGAGTGGAATTCGCGCGCCCGGATCATCGACGGCGCCACCGCGGCAGACGCCCTGAAGCACTACGCTTCCCAGCTCGAGGCGGCCGAGTGGAAGCCGCTCGGCCAGCCCGCGGCGGGCGACGCAGTGGTCCAGACATTCACCCGCACATTGCCGGACGGGACGCAGTGGTTCGGCGTGCTCACCGCGGTCACGCCGCCGCAGACATCGAACGTGGATCTCTACCTGCAACTGCGGAAGATGTGAGGGCACCAGAGCGCGCGACGTCACGCGGCGCGCTACCCCGTCGACCGCCTTACAGATCCCGCCGCTGCAGCTGGTACACGGCCGCGGCGAACACCGCACAACAGAACACCAGGGCGTAGACGATCGCCGTCACGCTCGGAATCGACACGTTGGCGAACGGTGAGAACGACAGCGAGCCGGCCAGCGGGGTCTGCATCTCGTAGGCGGCGCGCCGCCAGAGCGATTCCGACGGCATGATCAGGCTCGAGATGATGCCCAGCGTCACGATGTGCGCGCTCTGCGAGAAGCCGCTGACCTGCTCCAGCCACCCGCCCATGAACGCCACGCCCTGCAGCCCCAGCGCCAGTACGCCGCTGGTGAGCGTCGAGAACCGCGTGCCCAGCAGGAACGTCACGCTCAGCACCAGCTCACACTCGAAGACGATGAGCACCCCGCCCCGGATGGCGTGCTGGGGAAGCACGCCGGTCACCGCGTACGCCACCGCGATCGTGCCGCAGAGTGTCAGCACCACGAACGCGATGATCATCAGCGTGAAGCCGAGGTACTTGCCCGCCAGGATCTCCCACCGGGACATCGGCTTGGTGGCGATGGCGTGAATGGTGCCCGAGGCGATCTCGCCGGCGAGCGTGTCCATCGACGTCAGGATCGTCATCACCACGGCGAGGAGGTCGCACGTGTACAGGCCGATCATCAGCATCCCGCTCTCGACCTGGTAGCGCACGAACGGCGACATCGGACGCGACTGGAACTCGACCACCTGGAAGTGCAGCGCCACGGCGAAGATGCCGAGCATCAGCGCGGCGGCGATGAGCGCCGTCCACAGGATCTTCCGCCGGGCGGCCTCGCGGAGCGTGATGCCCGCCATGATGCCGAGGTTTCTCACAGGCCGGGATCCACTCCCATGGTCTGCACGAAGAGCTCCTCGAGCGAGAGGCGCTCCGGCGTGAAGCCGTATACTTCGGCGCCGGCGCCGGCGAGGTGCCTGACGATCTCCGGCAGCATCTCGCGCGAGGCGACGCTGAAGCTGAGGCGGTCCGACTCGTATTGCACCGTGGCCGTCCAGGCCTGCAGCCCGGCGATCGCGGCATCGGACGCGTTGCGCACCTGGGCGACGACGCGGACTTCCTCGAGGCCGATCTGGCGCAGGTCCTGCGTGGCCACCACCTCGCCCGCCTTGATGAACGCGACGCGGTCGCAGGTGACCTCGATCTCGCTCAACAGGTGCGAGTTCAGGAACACCGTGACGCCGCGGGCGCGCTGCGCGCGCAGGATGTCGCGCACCATGCGCCGCCCCATCGGGTCGAGGCCCGACGTCGGCTCGTCGAGGAAGATGAGGTCGGGCTCGTGCACCAGCGCCTGCGCGAGGCCGATGCGCTGGAGCATGCCCTTGGAAAATCCGCGCAGCCGGCGGTCTGCGTGCGGCGCCAGTCCCACGAGATCCAGCACCTCGGGCACGCGGGTGCGCAGGGCGCCCGCCGGCATCCCGCTCAGCCGCCCGTGCAGCCGCAGCAGCTCGGTGGCGGTGAGCCAGTCGTAGAACCGGAAGTCCTCCGGCAGGAACCCGATGCGGCGCCGCACGGCCACGTCGCTCGACGGGCGCCCCAGGACGAAGGCCTCCCCGCCGGTGGGCCTGACGAGTCCCAGGAGCATCTTCACGGAGGTGCTCTTGCCGGCGCCGTTGGGGCCGAGGAAGCCGAAGATCTCGCCGCGCGGCACCGAGAGCGTGAGGCCGCGCACGGCGACCTGCGTCCCGAAGACCTTGCGCAGGTCGCGCGTCTCGATGGCGATCTCGGCGGCAGTGTTCAGCATCGCCATTTCCGCTCAGCGCACCGAGGCCGCCAGCGCCTTCGCGTCGGCCGCGTTCCCGTAGCCTGCCATGGCGTACACCATGCCGTCCGCCGTCCACAGCAGCGTCCACGTCGGCCCGCGACGCCCCGCCGTGTTGAGGAGCATGCCGCTCGCATTGCCGACCTGCACCGAGTCGTACGAGCGCATGAATCGCGGCAGCGACAGCGCCAGCGCGGCCTTCCAGTCGAAGCGCTGCCGGAAGGCCTGCGCCTGGTTCGGGCTCATCCCCGACAGCTCGAGCGCGATCTCCACGAGGGGTTCGATGTCGAAGCCGTCGGGAATGGTGGCGTCCACAACCGGGCTCTCGACGAGGACGACGCAATCGCCGTTGTCGGTGGACGGCGGGGGCGGCCCCTGGAGCTGTCCCTGCAGCGTCGCGGCCGCCGGCTCGGGGCAGTGCCCGTACGAGGCCCGGATGCCGCGCGGGGTCCGGATCGACAGCGTCGCCCCCTGGAGCGACGCCGGCAGCGCGACCGGTGGTCGTCCCGCCTCGGCGACGATGGTGCGCACCTGTGCCGGGTTCACGCGCATGTCCACCGTATGCGCGCCCGTCACCGTCAGCGACGGCGCGTCGGTGCGCGCGCGCGGGAGCCGGGCGGCAAAGCCGGCGAGCCGCGACGCCGAATCCACGCCGGGCACCGACTGGTCCGGCTCGTCGAGCGACACCCCGACGTCGGTTCCCACCATGCCCCCGAGGGCGTTCTGCAGCGACCGTCCCGCGTTAGGCCCCGGGGATGCCAGCGCCACGCTGACCGACTGCGGCTTGGCGAGGCGCAGCGAGGCGAGGAAGCGCCCGGCGAGCGCGCGGCCGGGCGCCGTGCCCACCACGAGGAGCGCGGCGACGCCGATCGCCAGCACGCCCCATGGCGTTTGCCGTGACACCCCCTCGTGCGATCCGGCCACCACATCCTCCAGGCGACTCGTCAGGCACTGCGCCGCGATGATGACGGCGGCGCATAATAGGCGCCCGCAGCCGCCGGGAGCAACAGCGAATGCGGCAGGGCGCGGCGGACACGAGCGTGCCTGTCAGCGGACGGACAGCTTCGCATGCGTGCGCCGCTTCTCCTGCGCGCACGGCGCCGCAGGGAATCGTGCCGGTTGCGCGTCGTCGTCATTGTCATCGAGGCGACAGCGTGGCTGTCGAGATTCATGTATTCGCTCGCACCATCACTCCACGACCGGAGTTGCCGCATGAAAGGCATACAGATCCCGTTGCTTTCGCTCGCACTCGTTGCGGCACCGCTCGCCGCCGCCGCCGCGCAGGGGTCGAAGGTCACCATCAAGGAAGAGAAGGCCGGCCTGCTCGCCAAGGCCACCGTCAGCGCCGACTCGGCAATCGCCACCGCGCAGCGACGCGTGCCGAAGGGCAAGCTCGATTCCGGCGAGATCGAGGAGGAGGACGGTGCGCTGATCTACTCGCTCATCTTCAAGACCGCCGGAAAGAGCGGTGTCGACGAAGTGAACGTGAACGCGCTCACCGGGAAGGTCGTCGGTGTCGAGCACGAGTCGCCAGCGACCGAGGCGAAGGAGAAGGCGGGGGAGGCCGGGAAGAAGCCCGCCGCCGTGAAGCCGAAGCCGGCCCCGAAGAAGCCGCCGCGCTGACCGATCCCCTGTCGCAGGTCGACGGCCAGTGGGCGCGCACCCGCTGGCCGTTCGCGGCATGCCGCGGTAAGATGGGGCGCTTCCCGGCAGGCCCTCCTCTCCGGACGCCCCGCGATGAACCCCGTCGAACGGCTGCGCGCACAACTCGGCGACCGCTACGCGATCGAGCGCGAGCTCGGACGCGGCGGCATGGGCACCGTGTACCTCGCCCGCGACCTGCGGCTCGACCGGCCCGTCGCGCTCAAGGTGCTGCCGCCCGAGTTCGCCGCCCAGCCGGCGCTCCGTGAGCGCTTCCTGCGCGAGACGCGCATGGCCGCGGGCTTCTCGCACCCCAACATCGTGCCCGTCTACGCCATCGAGCAGGGCGACGACCTGCTCGCCTACGCCATGGGCTTCATCGAGGGCGAGAGCGTCGCCGAGCGCGTGGCACGCGCCGGGCCGCTCGGCGTGCGCGAGACCGCGCGCCTGCTGCAGGACGCCGGCTACGCGCTCGCCTACGCCCACGGCCGCGGCGTGGTGCACCGCGACATCAAGCCCGAGAACGTGATGATCGAGCGCGCCACCGGCCGCGCGCTCGTCATGGACTTCGGGATCGCGCGTACCATCCAGGCTCCCGAGGCCGCCGCCGGCCTCACGCGCGTCGGGGAAGTCGTTGGCACACCCGAGTACATGAGCCCCGAGCAGGCCACCGGCGATGTCGTCGACGGCCGCAGCGACCTGTACTCGCTGGGCCTCACGGCGTACTACGCGCTCACCGGCACCGTGGCGATGGCCTCGGCGACCGTCGGCAAGGTGCTGGCGCGCCAGATCACCGAGGTGCTGCCATCGGTGCGCGACGTCCGCGGCGACGTGCCGCCGGCGCTGGCCGAGGCGATCGATCGCTGCCTCGCCAAGGACCCGGCGGCGCGCTTCGACAGGGCAGAGTCGCTCGTCGAGGCGCTCGACGCGGCACAGCTCGCCGAGCCGGAGATCCCGGTGCCTATCCGGCTCTTCGCGCAGGATGCCGGAACGAGCTCACTGCTGATCGTCTTCGTCTCGCTCTTCGCGTTCGCGTTCGTGGGACCACTCATGGCGCGACACCCAGGCGACCTGGACGCCATCCTTCCGATGCTCCTGCTGTTCGGGGTGCTCCTGACGCGGCTGCTGCAACTGATGTCGGAGGCGCGGCGTCTTGCCGTGAGTGGCTTCACGGTGAGCACTATCGAGCGGGGGATGGAAGCCGTTGTCGCCGAGCGCGAGAACCGGCGCGTCGAGCTGCGTGCGGACGACAGGACGCGGCGCGCACGGCGTCGCACGATGGTGAGCGCGGTGGCACAACTGGCTGTCGCCGCCCTGCTCTTTCGACTGGCGCTGCCGTTCCGCACCACAAACGCCGATGGCAGCCACACCACGAGCACGCCCGGTGTCGTCCTGATCGCCTGCGCCGCGATCCTCGTCGGCGTCGGCATGGTGCTGCTGATGCGGAGCCCGTTCCGCATGCCGCTTGGCGAGCGTCTCTTCCGGCGCATCTGGATCGGCCCCTTCGGGCGGGCGTTCCTGGGGCTTGCCGCCCGCGGGACGGGCGCGTCGTCGCGCAGGGCTCGCACGCTGCCCCCGGCCGCTCCCGTCACCGGCGCGGCGGGCACGACCGCGGCGCGCGGTTCCACCATCACCGCGTCCGCATCGCAGGAGCCCATCACGGTGCCAGCTGTTACTGCTGGTGCGGACCGCCTCTCAGCGCTCGAGCAACGCGTCCTCGAACTCGAGCGCTGGCGGCGGGAGCGGTAGGGCGCGCGGCGGCGCCCTCAAAGCGCGCGGCGGCGCCCTCAGGGAGCGCGCACCGGCGGTGACACCGCGCCCGGCCGCGCCGGCCAGGCCGGCGCGCTCGAGATACCCGAGAGCAGGGACGGCAGGTCGGTCTGCGTGACGCGATTCAGGTCGGCGACGAGTTTCGTCGCGTCGTCGAAGGCCCAGTCCACCTGCCGGACCTGGTCGGCCGTCGGGCGGGCGGAGTAGCCCTCGATGGCCCGCGCGACGCCGCTGGCCCCGGAGAGCTGCCCGTTGATGGTGCCCTGCACCCGCTGCAACGCCGCGGTGGTGCTCGCCACCCGGCTGCGCATGGCGTCGGGCACCGCGAACGGCGGCGTGCCCAGTGCCCGCAGCAGCGATGTGGCCGACGCCGCCGCGGTTCGCGCCGCACCTAACGATTTCTGCACGCTGTACAGCGTCAGCAGTGCCCGCTGCCGCGCCTGGCGGTCGGCGTCGCTGAACGTCACGCGGGGGTCGGCGTCGACGCGCACGTCGGTCCGGAGCGGCGGGCGCCCGGGAACCGTGACCGATACGTGGTAGCTCCCCGGCATCACCAGCGGCCCGTTGGGGGAGCCCCCGAATCCGCCGACGCCTTCGGCCTGCTGCGGCTCGTCGGCGATGGGCGACTCCAGTCGCATGTCCCACACCGCACGGTTGAGTCCCGCCGCGGCGGAACCCTCCAGCGTGCGCAGCACGGCGCCTGACGCGTCGCTGATCTCCACCTTGGCGGATCCGGTCGCCGCCGCCGGCAGGTACCAGGTGATGACGGCCCCGAGTTCCGGGTTCGGTGCGAAGAACTCGCCCTGCCCGAACCACGCCTGGGGGTTGTAGATGGTGATCAGGCGGCCGCGGCGCGCCTGGACGAACGCCGCCGCGCCCGGCTTCACGTCGAGCAGCGGCGCCATGTCATCGAGCACCCAGATGCTGCGTCCGTGGGTGCCGAGCACAAGCGAGTTCTCGCGCTCCTGGAAGGCGATGTCGTCGACCGGCGCCGGCGGGAAGTTGCCGCCGAGGACGGTCCAGGTGTGCCCGCCGTCGACCGAGTAGTCCAGGCCGCGCTCGTGCCCCACGAACAGTACGCCGTCTTTCGTCGGGTGTTCGCGGATCCGGTTCACCGACGTCTCGGGGAGGCCGGCGGCGATCGACCGCCACGTCTGTCCGTAGTCGTCGCTGACGTAGACGAACGGGCGATAGTCGTCGTTGTAGTGGCCATCGAACGTCGCGTACACGCGGCCGGGTGCATAACGCGACGGGACGACGCTGCTGACGTAGGTGTACTTCGGCAGGCCGGTCACGTTCGCGGTCACGTTCTTCCACGATGCGCCGCCGTCGCGGGTCACGTACACCTGTCCGTCGTCGCTCCCGGTGTAGAGCACCTTCGCATCGGTGGGCGACTCGCCCACCGAGGTGATGGAGCCGTAGTTGGACTGGCCGTCGTGGCGCGACAGCGCGGTGCGCGGCACCGTCGCCCCCATCATCTTCAGCGTGTCGCGATCGCTGTTCGTGGTGAGGTCGGGGCTGATGACGTCCCAGGTCACGCCCTTGTCGCGCGACCGGAAGACCCGGTTGGCCGCCATGTAGATCGTGGACGGGTCGAAGCTGGAGATCACGATCGGGGTGTCCCAGTTCCAGCGCAGGGCACCGGCGGCCCCGCCCTCGCCCCCGCCGCCCGGTCCGCCGCCGCGCATCGGCGGCTTGTCGGGACCCACCGGGGCGATCGCCTGGCGCTCCATGGTGACCAGGTCGACCCGCGTCGCGCGCCCGCCCTGCGACTCGATGTACACGGTGTTCGGGTCGTTCGGCGGCAGTTCGGCATAGAAGCCGTCGCCGCCGCCGATGTTGTACGACTCGGCGTTGGAGATGCCGTTCCGGTTGCGGGTGGCGCTCGCCACGCACCACAGGCCGTTGTCCTGCAGCCCGCCGCAGATCTTGTATGGGTCGGACTGGTCGACGGCCACTTCATAGAACTGGCCGATCGGCATGTCGTTGCGGAAATCCCAGGTGCGGCCGGCGTCGTACGAGATCGAGACGCCGCCGTCGCCGCCCACGATCAGGTGGTTGCCATCATCGGGATCGACCCACAGCGCGTGGTCCTCGCCGTGCACACCGCTGGTGGTGTCGGAGAACGTTCGCCCGCCGTCCACGGAGTTGTAGAAGCCGCGGTTGGATCCGAGCATGTAGATGCGGTTGCGGTCGCGGGGGTCGACGCGCACCTGGCTGTAGTACATGGGGCGCGTGTTGAGCGTCGTCATGCGCTCCCACGTCTCGCCGCCATCGGTGCTGCGGAAGAGGCCTCCCTGCTGGTCCCCGGCTTCCACGGTCGCGTACACCGTCCGCGCGTCGGCGCGGAAGACGTCCAGGCCGATGCGCCCCTTGTCACCCTTGGGCAGCCCCTCGGTGAGCTTCGTCCATGAGTTGCCGCCGTCGCGTGTTCTATAGATGGCGCTGCCCGGGCCGCCGCCGTTGAACCCCCACGCCTTGCGCTGCCGCTGGTAGGTGGCCGCAAAGAGCGTCCGCGGGTCCCGCGGGTCGATCACGAGGTCGGTGGCCCCGGTGTTCTCGTCGACGTAGAGCACCCGCGTCCAGGAGGCGCCGCCATCGCGCGTGCGGTAGACGCCGCGCTCGGAATTGGATCCCCAGAGGTGCCCGAGCGCGGCGACGTACACGACCTGCGGGTCGGTCGGGTCGACGACGATCCGGGCGATCTGCCGCGTCTCCTTCAGGCCCATGTTCTGCCACGTGCGCCCGCCGTCGAGCGAGCGATAGACGCCGTCGCCCCACGACGAGCTCTGCCTGTTGTTGGCCTCGCCGGTGCCAACCCAGACGATGTCCGGGTTGCCCGGCGCCACGGCCACCGCGCCTATCGAGAGCATCCCGCCGGCCTTGTCGAAGACCGGCTCCCACGAAATGCCGCCGTTCACGCTCTTCCAGACGCCGCCGCTGGCGGTGCCGACGTAGATCGCGTCGGGCGACCCGGCCCGGCGTCCCACCGCGAAGTCGTCGATGCGTCCGCTGGTGCTCGCCGGGCCGATGCTGCGCCATGGCAGGTCGGCGAACACGCCCGGGTCGACGCCGGCGGCCCGCGCGCCGGACGCCGGGCGCGCCTGGGCTCCGGTGACGGTCTGCAGCAGGGCAATCAGGGCGGCCGCAAGCGGCAGCACGGCGGAGCGGGAGGGGCGCATGACGAGTCCTCGGGTGGAAAGTGGCGGGGCGGTGCCTAGTATACGGCTGGTGGGGCGCACTCGACAGCGACCAGCGGGAAGGTCGGGCCGGGAATTCCCGTACGGGACGCCGAAACCCGCGTTCCCGCTGCCGCGTACGCCCTCATTGCCCCCGGCGGGCCCCCGCCGCTGAACGCCCGCATCCTTCGCGAGGTACTTGATGCAGGCCCAGAACGCCCCCGTTCCACCAACCCCGCCGACAGCCGCCCAGGCGCCCGTCGCCGCGACGCCGGCACCGCTGGCCGCGCCGACGGCCGCCGAGATGTACGAGGCGGTCCGCGCCATGCGCAGTGAGCTGCGTTCGCAACAGGCACGCCTGGAGTCGACCCGCCGCTCGATCTCCTCGCGCCTTCGCGATTCGCGGCTCAGCGACACCGATCGCTCCGGACTGGAGCAGCGGCTGACGAGCGTCGACCAGCAGCTCGCCTCGCTCGACAAGCAGGTCGCGGCCGCTGATGCGTCGGTGGCCCAGGCAGCCGCAGTACCCGGTGCGGTCGTTCCCCCGGCACCACCGGTTCGGAACGGGCCGCCGGACGCCGTGTTCGCCATGGGCGCGCTGTTCATCCTGGCGGTGTTGCTGCCGTTGTCGATCGGCTGGGCGCGTCGCCTCTGGCGCCGGGGGGCCGCGGCCGTCACGGCGCTCCCCGAGGAACTCGGCATCCGCCTGACGCGGCTGGAGCAGGCGACGGACGCCATCGCCATCGAGGTCGAGCGGGTGGCCGAGGGGCAGCGCTTCGTGACCCGGCTGCTGAGCGAGTCGCCGGCGCTGCACGCCCTCGGCGCGGGACAGGCCCAGCCCATCGGCATCAAGGCGCGCGAGGCGGCCGAGGTACGTCGTTAGGGCGCGGGACGCCGGCGTCAGGCACTCCCGCCCTCACGCCTCGCCCGCCAGGCACTCCCGCTTGACCGTCCGGCGGCGTCAGGCACCGCCCGACCGTTGCCGCGCCGGCGGGCCTTGTGTCACGAAACGGCATGGACCCGGTATCGAGCCGGATTCGAAGCGCCGCCGGACCAGTCCGCCCCTTGATGCCTAACGACCTCTGCCTAACTTCGGCTCCGGGATGCCAGCCACCTCATCCGGAACCGCGTGAGCGAAGACGCCGACAGCCGGCACTGGCGCTCGGTGTGGATCTCCGACGTCCACCTGGGCACCAGGCACGCGCAGGTCGACGCGCTGCTCGCGTTCCTCCGCCGGACCACCTCCGACAACCTCTACCTCGTCGGCGACTTCATCGACGGCTGGGAGCTGAAGCGCAACTGGTTCTGGACCGATGACTGCAACACCCTGATCCAGAAGCTCCTCCGCAAGCAGCGCAAGCGCACCAGGGTGGTGTACGTCACCGGCAACCACGACGAGTTCCTGGAGTCGTTCGTGGGGCTGCGCTTTGGCGGGCTCCGGCTGGTGCGGCAGGCGGTCCACGTCGCTGCCGACGGGCGCCGCTACCTCGTGATCCACGGCCACCAGTTCGACGGACTGACGCACTTCAACCGCCTCCTCGAGCGCGTCGGCTCCCGACTCTACGACTGGATCCTCGACCTCAACCTCTGGCTCAACCGCCTGCGCCGGCGGCTCGGCCTCGGCTACTGGTCGGTCTCCGCGTACCTGAAGGACAAGGCCAAGACGGCCGTGCAATACGTCACCGACTACGAGACCGCGATGGTCAGCCTCGCCGAAGCGCACCAGGTGGACGGCATCATCTGCGGCCACATCCACCGCCCCGAGGTGCGCCGCGTCGGCGCGTTGACCTACTTCAACTGCGGCGACTGGGTCGAGAGCTGCACCGCCCTCGTGGAGGACTTCGAGGGGAACATCAGCCTGGTCCACTTCCATGAGAGTCCTGTTCACGGTGCAGGGCGAGGGGCGCGGGCACCTGACGCAGGCCCTCGCGATCCGGCAGATCTTGTCGCGGTGGGGGCATGAACTCGTTGGCGTAGCGGTCGGCCGGAACAGCGCGCGCGGCCTTCCGGAGTTCTTCACGAGCGCATTCGACGTCCCGGTAACGGAACTGCCGAGCCCAGGCTTCGTCTTCCGACGCGGCCGTTCGGTCGACCTCGCGGCGACCGTCGGCCAGGTGGTGAAGGGACTTGGCGCCTTCAGGCGGAGCGTCAGGCGGTTGCGCGCACTGGCTGACGAGACGAAGCCCGACCTCGTCGTCAACTTCTTCGAGCCGCTGACCGGCCTCGTGCAGCTCTTCCGGCCGTTGCCGATCCCCGTGATCGCCGTGGCGCATCAGTTCATGATCCGCCACCCGGCGTACCTTCCGGACGCGCAGCGGAACCCCAAGGTCCTCGGCTTCAAGCTCTTCGCGGATCTCGTGGGCTGCCGCTCGTGGAAGCTCGCGCTCTCGCTCTACCCGGCGGCCGATCTCCCCGAGCGCCGCCTCGTGGTGAGCCCGCCCCTGCTGCGTCGGGCGCTCTTCGAGCGCGAAGCCACGGTCGGGGACTACGTCCTGATCTACCTGCTGAACCATGGCTACGCCGAAGAGATCCGGACGTGGCATCGCGTGCACTCCGATGTCGTGCTGCACGTGTTCTACGACAGGCCCGGCGCGCCTGACGAGGAAGTCGGGCAGCCGAACCTCACCTTCCACCGGCTCGACGGCGAGAAGTTCCTTCGCATGATGGCGGGGTGCCGTGCCGTGGTGTGCACGGCCGGCTTCGAGTCGCTGGCCGAGGCCGCGTGGCTCGGCAAGCCGCTCTTCCTGGTGCCGGTGGAGAATCACATCGAGCAGCAGCTCAACGCCCTCGATGCCGTTCGACTGGGGCTCGGTATCACGGACCGGACGTTTGCGCTCGACCGGCTGGGCGAGCTGCCGGCTCGGCTCGACAACGATGCGTACCGCGCGTGGATCGCCACGGCAGAGGAGGTGCTCGCCAGGGTCGTTCAGCAGGCTACCGGCGGAAGTGCGAGGCCTTCTCGCAGCACGGCGGGTCGGCCGCGGCCCGATGGCGAAGCGGTACCTGCGGAGCCCTCGCCGAACGCCGCGCCGTAGCTACACGACTCGGATCGCGACACTTAGAGATCCTTTGTCCGTCAGCGGTGAACGCCGGCCGCCTGCGCTTCGATGCGGCTTGAAACCTACGCCGCCCGTCCGCGGATGCGGGTGACCTCCACGCGTGAGCTGTAACCGGGAGTCGAGGTACGACTCGATCGCGTTCAGCATCAGGCGCAATGACGCTACCTCCGCGAACTACGGACAAGCCATCTCGCCTTGCCTCCGCTGCCGAATCCACAACGTGGGAACGGGATCATTGACATAACAGACGATCGCGCGAGCACTCACTCCCCCAAGAATCGCACTGCCAGTACTGCGAGCGGAGATCTTCCCCGAGTCTGAAACGATCATGCTTTCAAATGTTGCGAAACTGGCAATCTTCTCTCGACCCTTGACTCGAGTCCCGATGCCGACCACCACGGAGCGATTTCCAGATCCGGCCAGACTGAGCACTCGGTCGATCCGACCATTCGGAGGAAACGTCATCGACATCGTCGACCCCTGGAGCAGTGCGAACTCGGTACGTGAAAACCTCGGGAGCTTCACCGCCGCTTGTCGCGCCCCGGCGTCCACACGAATGAACCGCAATTCACCGAGATACGAGCTGGCCCAAACAACCTCGGACGACTCACGAAGGCACGCAAGCGAGCCGCTGGCGAAAGGTGGGCCGAACAATGGGTTGCCGGCCAATGGATGGTCGAAGTCAAGCGCTCCAATCCCGCGCCGCCACGTCAACCGGTCGCCCTCGATTGAATACTCTTGCACGGGAGTATTGTCCGAGGCGAGGCCCAAAACGTACAGACTTCCGCGCAGCTCGCACACGTCTGATCCGGCTCCGCCATTTAGTGAGGCATCTCTAAGCAGACGAGGCGGCACCGATCTGATCGAGAAGACGGTCACTCGCCGCAGTATCCCGTCAATGACGAACAGCACACTGTCCCCCGCGAGCGCCACGGCGTCAGGTCCGACGAATTCGCCCAGGCCTCTCCCTGGTCCGCCGATGCGGCCAAGGAGTTTGCCGAGTGAGTCGAGTACGACGACCTCCCTGGCCCGATCGTCAAGCACGTAGATGCGGCCCGCGTCGTCCACTTCGACATCCTTGATTGAACCAAACGAGACACCACCTGCCGACCCCGGTCCGCCGACCTCGATCATGCCGCGTATTCGTCCCTGCGCCGTGAGTGAAGACAGCGCAATGGAAGACACAGCGCACAGCGCCAGGCAGAGACAGCGCCGCGTTGTTGGCAGCCCAGAGCGTGCCAGAGAGCGCGCTGCCGTGAAGACGGTCATCGCCAGTCGTAGGCAGGCAACAGGCACCTCAATGTCCACAGGCCCTGTGGCGCCAGAGTCTCGAGAGGATTTGACATCGGATTCCCAGACATGAATGATCGCGATCCTGCAGCAAGGATGAGATCGTCGCGTTCTGGTGCAAGTCGCTCTCAGTAGCTGACCGAAAGCAGCCGTCGAACGCTCGGTGAAAGAACTGCGAGGAGCGGGATCTCCGCGACGGTGCTTGTTGCGTCGCACGAGTGTATGACGACAACGTCGCCGGAGGGTTCGAGGTACGCAACGCCCGCATTGCTCTTCAGGAGGGTCGCTATTGCGGAAACATCAAGGTTCGCAATGGCTCTGCGAAGGTCCGGCACCAGTCTGGTCGCCTGGGCAAGTTGCTCGGCGCATCCACCTGCGGGACAGTGTCCGGAGATTCGGTGTTCAAACGTGACACACTCATCTTCGCCCGGACCGCCGCAAAGTCCACAGTCCTGGGCTCCGCCTCCGCAGTCGCCACTCAAGTAGTAGTGCGTGTAGGATGATCCGTCCCAGACATTGACGCACCGTTGACACCCGAAGTAGAACACCGAGGTGACCGTAGTCACCGGCACAGATTCCGCCGCTGGATTCGTGTCGTAGCCCGCGGACCCCTCGATCGGCGCAGCTGCCGTGGCGAGGAGCAGTCCGAGGCAGGCACTCGACTTCAACAGGCTGGGAACCACGTCACAGTTCATCATCATGATAGCACCTCGTCTCTTGCCATGGAGTGTTCCGTTCACTTGGCCAAACCGAGCGGGCCCGCGCAAGAGACTGCGCCTTGGCACGCCCTTGCCGACGACGTCCTCTCGTGGCCTCGCTATCGACGTGGTGATCAGAAGCGACCCTCACCGACTGAGGGACCTCGGACGCGCTACAGCGCGGATCGCCCTCTGCTGTCGACCCCACAGTCCTTGGCGCCTCCCTCCCGAGCCACCGACCACCTGCCCAGTGTGCGCGCACCTCTAGTCTCTCACCAGTACCGATTCGTCGCCCCGCGTAACGCTTCGTCGCCAGGCGTAACGCTTTGTCGCCGCCGACTGTGAACTCGATCACTCGGCGCGCATGGTGAGCCGGCGTGGCGCGCGACCTCCCGAGATGCCTCTGGCCCCGCTGCGCCGACCGTAAATGCCAGGTCCGGTCACGCTTCGAGTGTTCGCCTGAGCACATGCAGCGCCTCGTCGTGCAGTTCCGCCTTTCGCAGGCGCCAGCGAACCGCGCGCAGCGCGGGCGCGCCTGACCGCCCCACACGCCTCGCTATCACGTCGCGCGTCAGGCCACGAACAGGCTCCAGCTCCCTCGCATGCAGATCGCAGCTCAGGCGAAGCAGACAGCCAGCGGAGGGGAAGCCTTCAGCGCGGAGTCGTTCATGCAGCGTCGCCCGGTGCAGGCCGAAGCACCGCGCCATCTGTTCGACGGTCCGCGCCGCAAAACCGTTCCTCAGCATGTGGAGGGCCATCGAGGTGACCTCCGATGGGCCAAAGTGCGCCGCGAAACGGCGGAGTACGCGCTCGGGAGCAGGCGCCAGCAGGCGTGCGATCACGGCGGCACGCAGCGCCCGGCTGTTGGCCGCGCTGTCCAGGACGAAGACATCATCGGCCCCGGCGCGGGCAAACCTCACGAGCCGCTCACCGAGTCCGTGGGGGCCGGCCGCACAGACATGGATAGCGAGCGCGGGACTGTGTCCTCGCAACCGCTGCACGAGATCCTCCGACGGCAGGCCATCGGACTGCCGCAGCCCCACGAGCGCCACCGGCGTGGATATCACGTCGGGGCTGTCGTCCTCGTCTGCACGAGCGAGGTCCAGCCAGTGAGGGATGACGTGCAGCCCCCGCCCCCGGGGAACATCTCGCGCGAACGCGCTCGTGATCACATCGCGCAGCGGCGCGCACCCGGCGTCCACGACGATCTCAGCGCCGAGCGGCATCGCTCGCAATTCGTCTGCTACTCGTCCCCCCCCCAGTCCCCGGCAGTTCAGCGTCGCGGTATCTCATGGGGCAGCTTCCTCGGGGCCACCGGTCCTTTCAGACCCGTCGGCCACCTGGCGGACTCGAGCAAGGATGCTGTTATCGGGCTCGACATGCAGGTGAGGACGAGTGGACGCAGGCAGGTTGGGACGCCGCCTGCAATTCGAGTGACGGCGCCAACCATGCAGAGGGAGGCACCGCGGGCCTCAGCCACAACTCGTGCGCTGCAACGGCCGGTGGACGTGCGGCCGCGAGCCGCTCACCCGCCGATCACTTCGTCCAGATGAGGATCACTCCGCAGGTGCTGTTCATCATCTGGTACTGCGGCGGGGCGCTGGCACCGCGCGGGTAGATCTCGATGCCGGCGATCGCGGACGGGGTGATCAGCGCGTCGAGAAAGACCGAGGTGTACTCATCCGCCTTCAGATTTCCTCCAGATTGGTTGAGCGCATTCATCAGCCTTTCCGGCATGAGGCGCTGGCCATCCAGATAGATCTGCATGGGGCAGTTGTTGAAGCCCGTCGCCACCCAGCATTGGGCGATCACGTAGCACTTGCCCACGCGCCGCACGACGACGCTCATCCGTCCCTCGAGCAACTGCGTCGGCCGCGACGGCTTGCGCAGTTCGATTTCCTCGGGCGTGATGAACTGCCCCGAACTCGCACCCTGCTCGCGCTCCGCCATGCGGGCGTAGAAGCCCTTGTTCCGCAGCGACTGGATCGCTGACGTCACCACGCGCACCGCGTTGAGCTGCAGCGGGATCAGGTCCAGGTGCACGAAGAGCGCGGTGTCCGCCCCGGCCGGCAGGGCCACGGTCACCGGACGGTAGCCGAGGCGCAGGAGCATGAGCGACGTCGCGCCGCCTGTCGGCAGTACCAGTCGGAAGTGGCCCTCCTCGTCGCTCAGGGTACGCAGGTTCTTCGGACCCTGGACGTTCACGAACGCGATCGGGATCCCGCTCGTGTCGCGCACGGTGCCTGTCACGGCGCGCGTCGGGGCGTCCTGCGCCGACGCCACCGTAGCAAGCGCCACGGGGGCCGGCAGGAAAAGGAGCGCGATGACGCCGATTCGTATTGACCGAAGCACTCGAAGGCCTCCATGGCTGCTCGCGACTGCTACCCGCTCGGTATCTCTGGAGCCTCCGGGTGATGCGTTCGCCGGCTGCGCCGCCGGCGCCTACGGTACCATCCGCATCTCCGCCGGCCACGCGAACCGCCGCAGCCGCTCGATGTCGTCTTCGTCTTTCGCGACCACGTAGAGCGCGTTCGCTCCCGACGCGACGATGCGCTGGTTCGCCGGCAGCGTGAGCTGGCCGAGCAGGTTTCCGCGCCGGTCGACGACGTCGTACCGGGGATCGGGGTAGTCCGCCGAGGGCTGCTTCTGCACCAGGAGCAGGCCGTACGGCCCGGCCACGAGCCCGTTCGAGAGGTACGGCGGCATCACGTCGGGCCAGTCGCTGATGGTGTCGGGCGACTTGGCGGGTTGCCCGCTCGATTTCGCCGTCCGCTCCATCGACGCGCGCTTCTCACGAGCCGACATCGGGATGACTGGCAGCGGCAGCGGCTTGCCAAGCACCCAGTGTCCATCGGGAGTGCGCCAGTCCACTCGATACGGCTCGATGCGAGTTACCGCGAGCCAGCCATCGCGGAACAGGAGTGCCGCCTCACCGACCGCGAGACGTTGACGTCGAATACTCGAGCGGACGACTCGGCCGGCAGTGTCCGTCTGGATCTCGGTGTGCGCCGGTGCCTGGCGCAGCCGTGCGACGGTGTCGACCTTGCCCGTGGACCGCGCCGCGCGAATCACCGTGGACGAATCGCCCTTGCCGAGGTCCCTCGCTCCGGCGACGACGGGTTCGTCGGCATAGCTGATGACGTGACCCAGGGAATCCGCCCCGATGGCGAGGCCCCTCGTGGCCAGGATGACCGCGGCATCGGGGGGCATCGACGCCACGCTCCTGGTGCCGTCGAACAGCAGCCATCGCCGGCTGAGCATGTCGGGCATGATGCTGGAGTCACCCGCCAAGGGCAGGACTGGCGCTGCCATGCTGTACTCGCCGGGCCCCTGCCCTTTCCGGGAGAGGGGCTCCGTGCGCCCGGTGCGCAGGTCGGCCACCACGATCCCGCGGTCCCGCGGATCGGTGATGATGACGCGCCCGTCGCCCAACTCGCGGACGGAGGAGATGAACGTGAACTCCTCGTCCAGGCTGGCGTCCGGCTTGCCAAGCGCGACCACCGGGAACTTCTGCGCCTGCAGGAGCGCAGGCAGCAGGGTCAGCACGCCGAGCACCAGACGCAGCATCGTCACCTCGGGAAAGCCCGGGTTGGGGACTCCACGGGAACCGAAATGCCCCGGAGTATCTTGTCGCCTAACGCTTGTGCCCGGCAAGGCTGCGCAGGCCTCCAGCGGCGCGAGGGACGAGCCGACGCAAGCCGGTTATTCTTCGGCGTCTCGGACCCCACTCCCGCTCGCCCGCCACCCGTGCGCCACACCTCACCGCCTAGTCCGTCAACAGGCGAGCCGGCTGAGTGGCGTGGGAATCGCCGGCGTCCGAACAAATCGCGCCCCATGGTGTTCCTACGACGCCGGCCCGATTGCACGTTTCCCCGGAGAGGCGATGCGCTCAGCGTCCAACAGCGACAAGCAAGGCACATGATGAGGAAAGCAGTTGGGATTGGGCGCGGGGGAGCCGTCTCGGTCTCTTCGCTGACGATCTGGATCGCTGCCGCATGCGCCTCGGGTGGATCGCCGCCGCCTGCCCCCGCGCCGCGCGTCGACCCGGCGGTCCTCGCCGCGGTCCAGGCCGACATGCGCATCGTCGGCAAGGACACCACATGGGTGGCGAAGGGCACGGGCTACGAACTCGCCGCGCTCAGCAAGACGGACATCGCAATTGTCCAGGGCTCGCTCGATCGCGCCGTGCGCGCCTTCACGGACGCCTTCGGCGCCCCGCCTCCGTCAATCGTCGTCGCGCTCATCGACGCACCGCGCGACGCCAAGTCGTCTGCGAAATCGACCCCAGTGCCATCGTCCCGCGTTCCCGTGGTGCAGGTAATGGTTGGCGAAGACCCGGGCGCGCGAATCGGAGCACCGTTCGGGCGCGGCGGCGAATCCGGTGAACCCGGCGAGACGGGCGAGCAAGGCCGCTTCGGCGGAGGCGACGATCGGCTCGGTGGGGGCGGACGCGGCGGTGCCTTCGCCGGTGGAGTGCGCGACATCGGCAATCGCGAGCTGACCCGTGGACCGCTGCGCGCGTGGCTGTCGGCGCGTGCCAGCACGCTGAATGGGCAACCCGCCCTCGGCGTGCAGGCGGCCGGCGTCGCCCCCGATCCGCGGGTGCCGTCGTGGGCCGAGGACGGTATCCCCGCGCTTTCGCTGGACTCGACTGCCGTATTCGGGCTCGTCGGACAGTTGGCGGCGAACATGGGCACGCTCCTGCCGCTCGATTCGCTGCTCACGATGCGGCGCCCTCCGGACGTCTTTGGGCAGCTCGCGCAGGGCGGCGGGATGGGGGGCGACCGCGGCGGCATGGGTGGTGGTCGCGGCGGATTCGGCGGGGGACGCGGCGGCTACGGCGGCGACCGCGGTGGCATGGGCGGCCGCGGCGCAGGCGCGCGACCGAATGGGAGCGCGCGGGTCCCGTTGCGTGGAGGCGCACTCTTCACGGCCGAGTCGATCGCCTTCGCGAAGTACGTCGCGATGCGCGAGAGCCCGGCGTTCGTGGGCCACATCCTCGACGCGCAGATGCTGGGGCAGCCGTGGAAATCGGCGCTCACCGGCGCCGCCTCGATGCCGACGAACGCCAGGGATGTCGAGGCCGACTGGCGACACTGGCTGGAGTATCACGGCGGGCACGCGGCCCGGTAGGCGCTCGGCATGCGGCCCGGCTTGCGCGCGCTCGACGCGCGGCCCGGTAGGCACGCGGCCCGGCAGGCGACGGCGCGACGCGCTTGGCACCGGTCTCTGCGCGCCAGGGCCGCCGTGCGGAGTGGCAGCCACGGCACCACCTCGGCGCTCCGTCGGCCCTCGTCCGCATGAAGTTGCCTCGACCCGGCACGCGGTACATTTTCGCGGGCAGCCTGCCTGACGACTCACCCTCCCGCCCGCCGGACCTCCTGCCATGCCTGCGCCCTGGCGCGTCCTCCTGCTCGGCCACGGCATGCAGGGCCGCGCGGTCCTGCACGACCTGCTGGGCGACGACTCGATTGGCCGCATCACCGTGGCCGACGCCGACCCCGCAGCCCTGGCGACGCTCGCGGCGCGGGACGCGCGGCGCGTTGCCGTCTCGCCGCTGGACGCCACCGACGCCGACGCGGTACGCGCCCTCATGCGCGACGCCGACGTCGTCATCGAGGCGCTCCCCGGCAGCCTCGCCCTTCCCATCGGCCGCCTCGCCGCCGAGTGCGGCGTGAGCCTGGTGAGCAGCATGTACTACGTGTCGCCGGGAGAGGAGGACGCGACACGACGCGCCGAGGCGCACGGACTCGGTGCGCGAGATCGACGCCGCCGCGCGCGCAAAGGGCATCACGATCCTCACCGAGTTCGGCCTCGACCCCGGGCTGGACCTCGTGATGGGAGTCCGCGCGCTCTCCGAGGTCGACGACGTCATCGAGTTCCGTGCCTACGGCGCGGGGATCCCGGCGCCCGGGGCACGCGACAATCCCCTGCACTACAAGTTCTCGTGGTCGACCATCGGCGTGATGAAGTCGTACCACCGGCCGGCGCGGCTGATCGTGTCGGGGCACGACGTGACGATCCCGCCTGACGAGATCTTCGAGGCCCGGCACGGGCACCGGCTCGACGTGCCGGCCGTCGGCGCCCCGCTCGAGTGCTATCCCAACGGCGACGCGGTGCACTATGCAGAGTTGTTCGGCATCGACGACCGGGTCTGGGAGATGGGACGCTACACCGGCCGGCTCCCCGGTCACTGCGCGTTCTGGGACGTGATGGTGAAGAGCGGGTTCCTGGACGAGCGCCCTTTGCCGGTCGGCTCCACCACGGTGACGCCGATGGCGTTCACGGCACAGCTCCTGGCATCACAGCCGCGCTTCTGGTACGGTGACGGCGAGGCGGACATGACCTTCGTGCGCGTCGACGTCTGCGGCCGGCGCGCCGGGCGCGGCCTGCGGGTTCTCTACGACCTCATCGACAGGCGCGACTTCACGACCGGGCTCACGTCGATGCAGCGCACCGTCGGCTTCACGCTCGCGCTCGGCGCCCGCCTCATCCTGGCCGGAACGTTGCCGCGCCACGGGCTCGTCACGCCGCTCGAGGTCCCGTACGATGCCGTCTTCCCCGCACTCGAGCGCCACGGCATTCGCGTGACGCGGCGCGAGGAGCCCTGGCCCTGAGCCGCGGCGGCGCGCTGGCCAGTGCCGGCGCGGCCGCGGCCGAACTCAGTCGACGCGCAGCGCGGTGAGCGGGTCGATCCGCGTGGCACGACGGGCGGGTACGAGGCAGGCGAGCAGTCCCGTCACCGTGAGCACCACCACCACGCCGATGAACGTTGCCGGGTCGCGCGGTTGCACCTCGAAGAGGATCACCTGCATCGTCTGCGCGATGGCCGCCGCGAGGGCCAGCCCCAGCACCATGCCGATGGCGAGCTGCCAGGCGCCCTGGCGGAAGATCATCCGCACCACGTCGCGTCCCTGCGCCCCCAGTGCCATGCGGATGCCGACCTCGCGCACGCGCCGGCTGACAGAGAAGGACATCACGGCGTACAGGCCGACGGACGCGAGGAAGAGCGCGATCAGCCCGAAGATCATGAACATCGTGCCGAAGACGCGGATGTACCACGTGGGCCGCGCGATCGCCTCCTCCATGGAATAGACCCAGTACAGCGGGATGTCCGGGTTGAGCGCGGCCACGGCCTTCCGGACATCGGCCGTGAGGCTCATCGGCGCGCTCGTCGTCTGGACCGAGAGGCTCACGAAGTTGGTGTGGTGCTGCGACAGCGGCGCATAGTACGCCGGCGCCCGCGGTTCGTCAGGCTGCCCGGTGAAGAGCGTCGGCACCACGCCGACGATCGTCATCCACGCCTCGGTGCTGGTGCGTCCTCCCTGGCGAATCCGGTGCCCGATGGGATCTCCGCCCGCGAAGAACTTGTCGGCGAACGCCTTGTTGACGACGGCCACCGGGGCGGCGTCCGCCCGGTCGCGGTCGTCGAGCAGCCGTCCCTGCAGGCCCTGGATCTCGAAGGTCTGGAAGAAGCCGGGCGACACCGCCAGCCACGTGGAGCGCGGGACGTCCTTGTCGGCAGCATAGCTGACGCCGTCCACGGTGAAGTTGCCGCCATTCTGGTTCACGGCCGGAAGCCCCGACGCGATGGCGGCGTCCGTTGCTCCCGGCAGCGTCGCCAGGCGCTCCTGCAGCTGGATGTAGAACTGCTTCTGCACGGCGCTGTCCGTGTACGTCGCCGGAAAGCCGATGCGCGCCGTGAAGATGTTGCTTGTGCGGAAGCCGGGGTCGATGTTCCGCAGCTTGGTCACGCTCTTGATCATCAGGCCCGAGGCGACCAGGAGGCCGCACGACAGCGCGATCTCGAGCACCACGAGCACCCGGCTCATCTTGCCGATGTGCAGGCTCGACGAGCCGCGCGTCTCGTCCTTCAGCACTTCATTGATGTCCGCGCGCGACGACTGTATGGCCGGCAGGAGCCCGGCGAACATCGTCGCCAGCAGGCTGATGCCGACCGTGAACAGCAGCACCGGCGGGTGCAGCTTGATGTCGATATAGAACGGCGGCTGGGAGTCGACGATGGCGCGGTTGAAGATGCCGATGCCGATGCCGGCGAGGACGGTGCCGAGGACCGCCCCGACGATCGAGAGGAGGAAGGCCTCGCTCAGGAACTGGCGCACCACCGCCATGCGCGAGGCGCCGAGGGCGGTGCGGATCCCGACTTCCTTGGTGCGGTGCGCGGCGCGATCGAGCAGCAGGTTGGCGACGTTGGCGCAGGCGATGAGCAGCACGAAGAACACCGCGCCGAGCATCGTCTGCAGGAGTTGGCGCGGCTCTGGTCCCATGTCGGCGTCGACGAACCCCTCGGCGACGGCGCCGATGTTCTCGTTGGTGGCCTTGTACTCGGTCTGGAGGCGCTTGGCGATGGCGTCGAAGTCCACGGCCGCCTCGTCGACGCTCACGCCCGGCTTGAGCATGCCCACCACGTTCACCTGCTGTCCCTGGTCGCGATGCTCGGGCGTGCGCTCCATCTGCAGCGGGAGCCAGATGCTGGCGTCGTCGGGGAACCGGTAGCCCTCGGCCATGACGCCGATGATCTCGAACGGCACGCCGTTGGCGCGGATCGACTTCCCGACGATCGATGGATCGCCACCGAACCTCCGCTGCCACATGCCATAGCCGATGATGGCGAGGCGCGGGCCGCCGGGAACGTCCTCGCCCGCCTGGAAGGTGCGGCCGAGCACCGTGCGCCCGCGTGCGACGTCGAACGTGGATGCCGTGACCCACGCGCCCGTGAAGCGCTCGGCGTCACCGGTTCCGCTGACGTTCACCGTGCCCGAGTAGTACGCCCCGATGCTCGAGAGTGTGTGCTGTCCGGTGCGGTAGTCCTCATAGTCGGCGATGGGCACCGACATGTGCCGCGCCCCGACGGTCGGGTTGTTGCGGTAGACCTGCACGATGCGATCGCCGTCCGGCACCGGCAGTCCTTTCATGAGCGCCCCGTAGACAATGCTGAAGGCCGTCGTCGTCAACCCGATCCCGAGGGTCAGCGCGAAGGTGGCGATCAGCGTGAGACCGGGGCTCTTCACGAGCGAGCGGATGCCGTAGCGGAAGTCGCGAAACAGTGCCTGCATGTGCGGTCTCGGCGTTCGGGATTGGCGCTGCGCGGTGAGTCGCCGTACGCCCCGGTCGCCGCGGGGGTTTCATGGTCGTCCCCGCCGCTCCCGTGATGGCCCCGTACCGGGCGCGCGGGGCCCGGCTGTTGCCGCCGCGGGACGTGGCCTGCCCGGGGACGCTCCGGGGGCGGCGATGCACCCGTCGGCGGGGATGAGCCGGCGTGTAGCGGGGAGCGGCGTCGACGCGTAAAGTCCCGGAACGGAACCCCACCCAATCCAGTACGGCCGAGGACGTCAGGTCATGTCGACTCATCGTTATGCCCGTCTTGTCGCCGGCGTCGCCGCCGCACTCGCCTTCTCGTTCGGTTCGTCCCTTGGCGCGCAGGGACGTGGCCGCGGCGGTGGACAGCCGCCGCAGGATCCCATCCGCTTCCAGTTCATGGGTCCGGCGAGCGGCGGACGCGTGGCATCGATCACCGGCGTGCCCGGCGACACCGCCACCTGGTATCTCGGCGCGGCGTCAGGCGGCGTCTGGAAGTCCACCAACGGCGGCGCGTCGTTCGAGCCGGTGTCGGACTCGATGCCGGCGACGGCCATCGGCGCACTGGCCGTGGCGCCGTCGAACCCGAAGATCGTCTGGGCCGGCACCGGTGAGGCGTGGGCCATCCGTGACGCCGACGTCATGGGCGACGGCATCTACAAGTCCACCGACGCCGGGGAGACGTGGACCAACATGGGCCTGCGCGAGACCGGCCGCATCGGGCGCATCGTCGTGAACCCGCGCAACCCCGACGTCGTCTTTGCCTGCACGCTCGGGCGGGCCACCGGGCCCCAGGAGGAGCGCGGCGTCTACCGCACGCGGGACGGCGGGCGGACGTGGGACCGTGTGCTGTTCGTCGATCCCAACACCGGCTGCTCCGGGCTCAGCATGGACGCGCACAACAGCAACGTGCTGTTCGCCGGCATGTGGGAAGTCGTCATGCACACCTGGGCGATGTTCAGCGGCGGCCCGGGGAGCGGCATCTACGTGACGCGGGACGGCGGCTCCACCTGGAGCAAGGTCGAGCACCCCGGGCTCCCGAAGTCGCCGTTAGGCAAGATCGACGTGGCGGTGGCGCCGACGAACTCGCGGCGCGTCTACGCGCTCATCCAGACGGCCGACCAGGGATCGGTCTGGCGCTCCGACGACGGCGGTCGCGCCTGGCAGGTCGTGAGCTGGGACCGCACGCTCATCGGCCGGGCCGGCTACTACATCCACCTCGCCGTCTCCAGCGGCAACGCCGACGAGATCCTCCTCGCCAACAGCAGCTTCTACCGCTCCACCGACGCCGGCCACACCTGGCAGACCGTGCCCTGGGGAGGCGACAACCACGACATCTGGATCGACCCGAAGAACAAGGACCACTTCGGCATGACCAACGACGCCGGCGCGCGCCTGACGATGAACCACGGGCAGTCGTTCACCAACGTCTCGCTGCCCATCGGGCAGATGTACCACGTCGCGGTCGACAACCAGGTGCCGTACTGGGTCTACACCAACCGCCAGGACAACGGCACCATGCGCGGGCCGAGTGACGCGCCCGAGGCGAACCCGAACGGGCGCGGCGGATTCGGCGGTGGCCGCGGTGCCGGCGCGGCCGCCGGGCGTGGCGCCGCGGCCGGACGGGGAGGCGCCGCCGCGGGGCGCGGCGCCGGTGCCGCCGGACGCGGAGGCGCTCCCGCGGACACCAGCGGGGGGCGCGGAGGGCGCGGCGCCGCCGCCGACACGACGGCAGAGGGCGGCTTCGGTCGCGGCGGCGGGCCGTCGTTCCCCAACAGCAGCACGTGGGACCACGGACTCGGCGGCTGCGAGTCCGGCTTCACCCTGCCCGACCTGACCAATCCCGACATCGTCTGGGCGAGCTGCTACGGCAACGAGGTCACGCGGTACGACCATCGCCTGAACGAGGCGCGCTCGGTCAGCCCGTGGATCCACACGCTCGACTCGCCGCCCACCGACACCAAGTACCGCTGTCACTGGACGCCGCCACTCGCGATCGATCCGTTCGACCAGAACACCGTGTACTACGGCTGCCAGGTGATCTTCAGGACGTCGGACAAGGGCCAGACCTGGCAGGTCATCAGTCCCGACCTCTCCACGAAGGACCCGTCGCGGATCGCGTTTTCCGGCGGCATTACCGGCGACAATCTCGGGCAGTTCTACGGCGAGGTTGTCTTCGCGATCGCGCCGTCGGAGTTGCAGCGCGGGCTGATCTGGGCGGGCACCAACGACGGACAGCTCTGGTACACGCGCGACGGTGGCTCCAACTGGAACAACGTCACCGCGAACATCCGCGGCCTGCCGCCGTGGGGCACCATCAGGCAGATCTCGCCGTCGCAGATCGACCCCGGCACCGCCTACGTGACGGTCGACTTCCACATGATGGACGACCGCCATCCGTACATCTACAAGACCGCGGACTACGGGCAGACGTGGACGAAGATCAGCGACGGCCTGCCGCAGGACCACCCGCTGGCCTACGCGATGTCGGTGGCCGAGAACCCGAACCGCAAGGGCATGCTGTTCGCGGGAACGGGCAACGGCTTCTATTACTCGCTCGATGACGGCGGGCACTGGACGCAGCTCCAGTCCGGCCTGCCGCAGGCTCCGGTGACCTGGATCGTGGTGCCCAAGCGATGGCACGACGTGGTGGTCTCGACGTACGGGCGCGGCATCTACATCCTGCACGACATCACCGCGCTCGAGCAGGCCGACCGGATGCCGGCCGCGGACGTGCAGTTCTATGCGCCGCGTCCCGGCTACCGCACCGCCCGCGCCGGACGCGCCGACTTCACCTTCTCGCTGGCAAAGGCGCCGACAGGGCGCGTGACGATGACGCTGCTCGACGCCGACGGCACCGTGATGCGCACGCTGCCGGTGCAGACCCGCGTCGGGCGCAACCGCGTCTCCTGGGACCTGCGCTACGATCCCCCGCGGCAGGTCGCGCTGCGCAGCATGCCGCCTGACAACCCGCACATCTGGGAGGACTCGCGCTACCGCAACCGGCCCACGCGCCCCATCGTGCACTGGGGCATCCAGAACCCGCAGCGGCAGGGACCGATCGCCGCGCCCGGCACCTACACCGCGCGACTCACCGTCAACGGCACCCAGTACACGCAGCCGTTCGAGGTCGTCATGGATCCGACGATGCCGGCGCCGCTGGAAGACGTGGTCGCCTCCACGAAGACACAGGTGCGCATCCGCGACGACATGGACGCGGCGGTCGACATGATCAACCGCATCGAGGTCATGCGGAAGCAGCTGGAGGACCAGCAGAAGGCGAACGCCGGCAAGAGCGACGTGCTCGCCTCGCTGGCGGACCTCGACCGCAAGCTGCTCGACGTCGAGCTGCAACTGCTCTCCAAGACCGACCTGCAGAGCGACGACAAGTGGTACGTGGAGAAGTACAAGGTCTACATGAACCTGGTCTGGCTCTCGGGCGTCGTGGGGAACGGCGCCGGCGACGTGGCGGGCGGCGCCGATTACCGGCCGACCGATGCTTCGCTGGCGGTGCTGGAGATGATCGAGAAGGACCTCACCGCCGCCAAGGACGCGTACACGAAGCTCGTGAACCAGGAGATCCCGGCGTTCAACCAGGCCATGAGCGGCAAGGTGCCCGCGTTCAACGCGAAGATCGTGCCCTGAGCGCGATGCGGGTGCCATCGCCGGCGCGGAAGAGGTGCACCGCGCCGGCCTCGATGACCACGGGCAGGGCAGCGGCGGGGTGCGCGCCGGGAACGGCGCGCCGCACCGCGAGCAGCTCCCCGCCCTCCGGCAGTGCCAGGTGCACCACGTCCTCGCTGCCGAGCGGCTCCACGAGGGTGACCGGAAGCCGCGGGGCGCCGTCGCGCTCCGCCAGCACCACGTCGTGCGGCCGGATGCCGAACAGCACATCCGCGGGCGCGTCCTCCGCGGGCTCGGGGATGGCAACGTCGAGGCCACCGCCGCGGAAATGCACAGTCTCGTTCTCCCGATGCAGCCCGCCCGCGATGAGGTTCATCGGCGGCGAGCCGATGAAGCCGGCCACGAAGGCGTTGGCAGGCTCGTGATAGAGCGTCCCCGGCGGCGCCAGCTGCTGCAGCACGCCGCCGCGCAGCACCGCCACCCGGCGGCCTAACGACATCGCCTCCACCTGGTCGTGCGTCACGTATGCCATCGTCACGCCGAGCCGCCGGTGCAGCCGCGCCAGCTCGGCGCGGGTCCCGGCGCGCAGCTGGGCGTCGAGGTTGGACAGCGGCTCGTCCAGCAGGAAGACCCGTGGGTTGCGCACGATCGCCCGGCCCAGCGCCACCCGCTGCCGCTGCCCGCCCGAGAGCTGCGCCGGGCGCCGGTCCAGCAGCGCCTCGAGCCCGAGCGCCTGCGCCGCCTCGGCCACGCGGCGCGCGATCTCCTCGCGCGGGCGGCCGCGGACGCGCAGCCCGAACCCGATGTTGTCACGCACCGTCATGTGCGGGTACAGGGCGTAGCTCTGGAAGACCATCGCCACCGCGCGTTCCTGCGGCGGCCGCTCCGTCACGTCCTCGCCGTCAAAGAGGATCCGCCCGGACGACGGCGCCTCCAGTCCCGCGATCATGCGCAGGACCGTCGACTTGCCGCTCCCCGACGGACCCACGAGCACCAGGATCTCTCCCTCCTCGATGGTGAGCGAGAGGTCCCGCACGGCCTCGGCGCCGCCCGGAAACAGCTTGCTGATGCCCCGCAATTCAACGCGTGCCATGCGCGCTACCCCTTCACCGCACCGGCGGTCAGGCCCTGCACGATGCGCCGCTGGAAGAACAGCACCATCACCGCCACCGGGATCGTCGCCACCACCGCCGCGGCGAGGATCTCCCCCCAGGGCACCTGGTACTGCCCGCGAAAGAGCGCGATCGCCACCGGCACCGTCTGCCGGTCCGGTCCCACGGTGAACGACAGCGCGAACAGGAACTCGTTCCAGCAATAGATGAAGGTGAGGATCGCCGTTGTCGCCAGCCCCGGCAACGCCAGCGGCAGCACCACCCGCGTGAAGGCCTGCCAGCGCGACGCGCCGTCCACGAGCGCCGCCTCCTCGAGGTCGCGCGGCAGCCGGCGGAAGAACCCCGTGAGGAGCCAGACCGTGAGCGGCATCGCGAAGGTCACGTACGGAAGGACGAGCCCCGGGTAGGTGTTGATGAGGTGCAGCCGCCGCAGCATCAGGTAGAGCGGGCTGACGATCGTGATCTGCGGGAACATCGTCACCGCCAGGATGAACGCCAGCACCGGCACCTTGCCGCGAAACGTGAGTCGCGCCAGCGCGTATGCGGCCAGGGCGCCGAGCGAGACGCAGAGGACCGTCGTGGTGCCGGCCACGACAAGCGAGTTGCGCACCGGCGTCCAGAAGTCGCGATCGCGGAACAGCGCGCGGTAGTGGTCGAGCACGACGTCGCCCGGCCAGAGCGTCGGGTGCGCGAACAGCGTCGCCTCACGCGTGAACGACGCGACGACGAGCCAGTAGAGCGGGAACGTCATCGCCGCCAGCAGCAGGAGCATCGCTCCCCCGGGGAGGGCACGGACGAGGCGCCTCATTCGGGGCGCTCCAGGAAGTCGCGGCCCAGCAGGCGCACGCAGGCCAGCGCCAGCACCGCGGTCACGGCGAAGATCACCACCGCCAGCGCCGCGCCATAGCCGAACTGGAGGTTCTGCAGAAGCGTGTTGAACGTGTACAGCGCCACCGGTTCCGTGGAGGTCCCGGGGCCGCCGTTCGTCATCACGTACAGCAGGTCGAAGACGCGTACGGCGTCGAGCGAGCGGAAGATCAGCGCGACGAGAATGACGGGGCGCAGCAGCGGCAGCGTGATGTGGCGGAAGCGCCACCAGGCATTCGCCCCGTCCACGGCGGCGGCCTCGTGGAGCGCCGGATCGATCTGCTGCAGTCCCGCCAGCAGCAGCAGGGCCACGAACGGGGTGGTCTTCCAGACGTCGGCGAGGATCACCGGGATCCACGCCGTGGTCGACTGCACGAACCAGGCGACCGGGTGGTCGACGAGCCCGGTGCCCGTGAGCAGGGCATTCGCGATGCCGGCCTGCGAGTCGAACATGAACCGGAAGAGCATCGCCACGACCACGGTGGGGAGCGCCCACGGAAGCACGATGGCGGCCCGCACCATGCCACGCAGGCGCATCGCGCGCTGCATCGCCAGCGCCAGCCCGAGGCCGAGGACCAGCTCGATCGTGACGCTCGAGACGAGGAAGAAGAGGGTGTGGACGAGCGCCTCGCCGAAGCGGGCATCGTGCGCGATCGCCACGTAGTTCGAGAGCCCGACGAAGGGCTCTCCCAGCCACGGCATGCGCAGGTCGTGGTGGTGCAGCGACTCGGTGACGGTCCACACCAGCGGCCCCATCGCGATCACCACGATCAAGGCCAGTGCCGGGGCGACGAGTCGCCACCCGAGGCGCCGTTCGTCGCGGCTCATCGTGCCGCCGCGGCGCCGGCACCATCGCCGGCCAGCCGGGCCTGGCGCAGCAGCGCGCTCATGGCGCGCGCGGCGTCGTGGAGCGCCTCGGCCGGCGGCTGCTGCCCGGACAGCGCGCGGTGGAGCGACACCTGCAGCAGCTCCGACAGCTGCGCATACACCGGCGTGGCCGGGCGCGCCCGGGCGTGGCGCACCACGTCCCCGGCCTGGTCGGCGGGGATCGCCAGGGCCTCGCGCAGCCGCGGGTCCTCGAACAGCGCCGGCCGCGCCGGGAACTGGCCGGTGACCCTGGCCCGCTCCAGCATCTGCGCCGGGTCCGTCAGGAACGCCACCAGCTGTCGCGCCGCCTCCGGCACGTCGCTGCGCGCGTTCACCGCGAGCACCGCACCGCCTAACGTGGCGGTCGGCTCCCCGCCGGGGGCGGCCGGCATGGCCGCCACCGCGAACCGGCCGGCCACGCGCGACGCCGCGGTGTCGTTCATGAGCGGCCAGGCATAGGGCCAGTTGCGCAGGAAGACGGCGCGCCCGTTCTGGAACGCGAACCGCGACTCCTCCTCGTGCCACGTCAGCACGTCGACCGGTGCGATGCCGCCCACCTCGTCGCGCAGGAACGTGAGCGCACGGATTCCCTCGGGCGAGTCGACGACGACACGCCCGGTGTCGTCGAGGATGCGCCCGCCGAACGCGCCGAGGTACTCCAGGAAGACGGTGACGAGGCCTTCGTAGCGCGCTCCCTGCCAGACGATGCCGTACGATGGGCCGCCGGGGCGGCCCGACGCCTCACGGGCATCGGCAACAAGCTCGCCCAGCGTGCGCGGCGCGCGCGGCAGCAGGTCCGTGCGCCAGTACAGCATCCCGACGTCGACGAACCACGGCAACGCGTACAGGCGCCCGGCCCAGCGGTTGGCGGCGATCGTGGCCGGAAAGAACGCCGCGGTGTCGGCGACGTCGAGCGGCGCGATCCAGCCGGCCGCCGCGAACTCCGCCGTCCATACCACGTCGAGTTGCAGCACGTCGGGATCGCCGACGTGCGAATTCAGCCATTGCACGAACAGCTGGTGTCGCTGGGTGGCGTCGTCAGGCGTCGGCAACACCCGCACCCGGGTCCCGGGGTGCGCCGCGTGGAAGCGCGCCACCTGCGTCGCCAGCACCGCGCCCTCGCGGCCGAGTGCGCTCCCGGCAAAGGTGACCTCGACGCCATCGCCCGCCGGGTGGCCCGCGCACGCGGCGAGCAGGACGGCCAACGCCGCCCCCGCCGGGACGAGCCACCGGCGCGTCCTGGGGCAGCGGCGTGGCTCGTCAGGCGCGCGACGCCGCGGCATTCGCCCGACGGCGCAGGACCACGGCCCCGGGGCGTCCGAACGCGAGCGTCACGCCGTCCGGGCCGTCGTCGAGCGCCACCGGGACCGGCTCGCGCGCGAACGCAGGCTGCTCGGTGTCGAGCACCCGCTCCCACGGGCGTCGCCCGGGCGCCGGCGCGCCGTCCTCGCCGAGCGTCACCTCGCCGGCGCCGCGCAGCCGGGCCACCACCGCGATCTCCCCGGCATCCGTCGCGCGCCGCAGGACGAGTGCATCATCTCCCGCCGCTTCACTGCCGAAGCCGTGCCAGCCATCTGACGCAATGAGCGGCTCGTCGCGTCGGAGCTCGAGGAGCGCATGGTACAGGCGCAGCGTGGACGCGTGCGGCTCGCGCGCGATCTCGTCCCAGTCGAGCCGGCAGGCATCGAACGTGGTGACACGCTGCGGATCGGGGATCCGCTCCCGCGACTCCGGCGACGCGAACGCGCGGAAACGGGCGAACTCCCGTCGCCGCCCCTCGGTCACCTGCTGCCCCAGCTCGGCGTGGTGGTCGGTGAAGTAGTGGAAGGGTGTGGACGCTGCCCACTCCTGCCCCATGAACAGCAGCGGCATCTCCGGCGCGCAGCAGAGCAGCACCGACAGCGCGCGGTACGTCGGGGCGTCGATGCCATGGTGCAGGCGATCGCCGAGCGCCCGGTTGCCGACGAGGTCGTGGTTCTGCAGGAAGAACGTGAACGCGTGCGGTTCGAGCCCGGCCGGGTCGCTGCCGCGCGGGCCGTGGTGGTACCCCGAGTGCTGCCCGGTGAACAGCCATCCCTGGCGCAGCGTGGTGGCGAGATCGGCGGTGCTGCCGCGATAGTCGGCGTAGAAGCCGTCGTCGTCGCCGGCCACCAGGCGACGGACCTGGTGGTGGAAGTCGTCGGACCAGGTGCCGGTATAGCCCCATCCGCCGTGCGCCCGCGGCCGCGCGAAGATCGCGTGGTTGCGGTGATCCTCGGCGATCAGCACCACGTCGTGCCCGGCCCCGGTGCGGACGCGCTGGGCGAACTCCTCGAGGAACGGATGGGGCGACTCGTCGACAATGGCGTGCGTGGCATCGAGCCGCAGCCCGTCGACGTGGTACTCGTGGATCCAGTGGAGGGCGTTGTCGACGAAGAAGTCGCGCACCTGGCGCTCGCCGGGGCCATCGAAGTTCAGCGCCGGCCCCCACGGCGTGCGGTGCACCGCCGAGAAGACCGGCGGCGCGAACGCGGCGAGGTACGCGCCATCGGGGCCAAGGTGGTTGTAGACGACGTCGAGCAGCACCGACAGGCCGAAGCGGTGCGCGGTGTCGACGAGCGTGCGCAGGTCGTCGGGTCGTCCATAGCGGCGCGCGGGGGCGAACAGCGCCGCGCCGTCGTATCCCCAGTTCCATCGCCCCGGGAACTCCGCCACCGGCATCAGCTCGATCGCGGTGACGCCGAGCCGGCTGAGGTACGGGAGCCGGCGGGTCACCCCGGCAAAGGTCCCCTCGGGCGAGAACGTGCCGACGTGCAGTTCATAGATGGAGAGTGCCGACGGCGGCGGCGCCGTCCAGTGCTCGTCGGTCCACCGGAAGGCGGCCGGGTCGACGATCTCGGAGCTGCCGTGTACGCCGTCCGGCTGGGAGCGCGACGCCGGATCCGGAAACGGCCCCTCGTCGTCGAGCAGGAACCGGTAGCGATCGCCGGCCCGCGCCCCGGGAATGGCGTGCTCGAACACCCCGTTCGCGCCGGGCGTGAGGACGAAGCCGCGCGCCGGGGCGCCGTGGCGCTCGAGCAGGAGCTCGACGAGGCGCCGCCCCGGGGCCCAGACGCGCGCGTGCACGGTGTCGTGCTCGATCCACGTCCCGAAGCGGGGCCACCAGGCGCGGCTGACGTCGGTGGTCGCGGCGGCCGCCAGCTCGTCAGGCACGCCGGAAGACGACGAGCGCGAGGGGCGGGAGCGTCGCGTTGAGGCTTTGCGGGTATCCGTGCTGCGTGACCGGCGCCGCGTCCAGGCCGCCCATGTTGCCCTGGCCGCTGCCCCCGTACAGCGTGGCGTCGCTGTTCAGCACTTCCTGCCAGTGCCCCGCCGACGGCACGCCGATGCGGTAGTTGTGCCGCGGCACCGGCGTGAAGTTGCACGCGATGACGAGTGCGGCGGCGTCGCCGCCCTCCGCCGGGCGACGCAGCAGCAGCAGGACGCTCTGGTCGGCGTCGTTGCAGTCGATCCACGAGAAGCCGGCCGGGTCGTTGTCGAGCTCGTAGAATGCCGGGTGCGCGCGGTAGCAGGTGTTGAGGTCCCGCACCCATCGCTGCAGTCCGCGGTGCCGCGGGTCCTCGAGCAGGTGCCAGTCGAGGCTGCGGTCGTGGTGCCACTCGCGCCACTGGCCGAACTCGCCGCCCATGAAGATGAGCTTCTTGCCCGGCTGCGCGAACTGGTAGCCGAACAGGAGGCGGAGGTTGGCGAACTGCTGCCATTCGTCCCCGGGCATGCGCCCCAGCAGCGAGCCCTTGCCGTGCACGACCTCGTCGTGCGACAGCGGCAGCACGAAGTTCTCGCTGAACGCATAGATGCCGCGGAACGTCAGGTCGTGGTGCTCGTGCTTGCGGAAGACCGGGTCGCGCTCGAAGTAGTGCAGGGTGTCGTGCATCCAGCCCATGTCCCACTTCATGCCGAAGCCGAGCCCGCCGAGCCAGGTGGGACGCGACACCATCGGCCAGGCCGTGGACTCCTCGGCGATGGTGACGACGCCGGGACGGTCGCGGTACGACTCCTCGTTGAGCCGGCGCAGGAACGCCACCGCCTCGAGGTTCTCCCTCCCGCCGTACTGGTTGGGGATCCACTCCCCGTCCTTGCGGGAGTAGTCGAGGTACAGCATCGACGCCACGGCGTCGACGCGCAGGCCGTCGGCGTGGTACACCTCCAGCCAGAAGAGCGCGCTGCTGATGAGGAAGCTGCGCACTTCGTGCCGGCCATAGTTGAAGATCGCGCTGTCCCAGTCGGGGTGGTGCCCCTGCTTCGGGTCGCCGTGCTCGTACAGGTGCGTGCCGTCGAAGTAGATGAGGCCGTGCTCGTCGGTGGGGAAGTGCGAGGGCACCCAGTCGAGGATGACGCCGATGCCGCGCTGGTGCAGCGCGTCGACGAGGTACATCAGGTCCTGCGGCGTGCCGAAGCGGCTCGACGGCGCGAAGTACCCGGTGGTCTGGTATCCCCAGGAGCCGTAGAAGGGATGCTCCATGACCGGCAGGAGCTCGACGTGCGTGAACCCCATCTCGTGCGCGTAGTCGCCGAGCTGCACCGCGAGCTCGCGATAGCTGAGCATCCGGTCGCCCTCGCCGGGGACGCGGCGCCAGGAGCCGAGGTGGACCTCGTAGATGGACATCGGCTCGCGCAGCGGCTGGCGCGGCGCGCGGTCGCGCATCCAGGCCTCGTCGCCCCACGTGTAGTCGAGCGGCCAGACGACCGAGGCCTGCCGCGGGGGTTCCTCGCACCGGAAGCCGACCGGATCGGCCTTGTCGACCGTGTAGCCGCCCTGGCGCGAGACGATGTGGTACTTGTACGCCTCCCCGGCGCCGACGCCCGGCACGAACCCGCGCCACACGCCGCTGGCCCCGGTGACGTCCAGCGGGTGGGCCCCGGGGCGCCAGTCGTTGAACGTCCCGATCACCGATACCGACTCGGCGTTAGGCGCCCAGACCGCGAAGGCGGTCCCGGCGACCCCGTCCCGCTGGGCGGCGTGGGCGCCGAAGTGCTGGTACATCCGGAACTGGGTCCCCTCCCCGAACAGGTACAGATCCTGCTCGGTGAGCAGCGGCCCGCGGGCCGGCGGCGACGCGGTGCGCTGGCCGGCCATCGTCAATGCACCAGCCGCAGCAGGCGCAGGATCCCGGTGAGCGGGATCTTCACCCAGTCCGGCCGTTGGTCGAGTTCGTAGCCCAGTTCGTACACGCTCTTCTCCAGCATGAGGACGGTGAGGAGGCGCCGCAGCTCGTCGCGGGTGCCAGGGACGAAGGAGGCGCCCCCGGCCGCGTCCAGCCACGCCCGCAGGAACGTCGCGCTTACCCAGCGTACCCAGAAGTGACCCCACGGCGCCAGAGCCGATGCGTCATCCGGTCGCGTGACCTGCACGGTCGACGTGCCCAGCAGCAGCGTGTTCACCGCGTAGTCGAACGACCGCAGCATCCCCACCACGTCGCGCAGCGGCGAGCGCTTGAGGCGCCGCTCGTGGAGCGAGCGGGCCGGCTCCCCCTCGAAGTCGATGATCACGAAGTCCTTGCCGGTGTGCAGCACCTGGCCGAGGTGGTAGTCGCCGTGGCAGCGGATGCGGGTCGCGGCGATCCGGCTCCCGGTGATGGTGCGGAAGATCTCGAGCAGGCGCTCCTCCCGGCTCAGCAGCCGGCGCGCGTCGCGGGCCACCTCCCGGTCCAGCGTGCCCAGCCGCTCGCGCAGGCGCACCAGGTTGTGCGCCGTGAGGTTGCGCATCGACTGGTACAGCGACCGCTGGTAGAGCGTGGTGAACGGCTCCGGGGCGAAGGCCGGGTCGGTGGCGTCGGACGCGAGGGCCACGTGCAGCTCCGCGGTCCGCTGGCCGAGCAGGCGCGCCGTCTCCAGGTACGCCCCGAACAGCTCCCCGACCCGCGCCGGCGGGGTGAGCTCGGTGAGGTCGAGCACGCGACCGGCCACGGTCGGCGGATGTTCCCCCTGCGCCACCAGTCCCAGCACCCGCTCGAAGAACCCGCGCACCTGGTCCAGCGTGAACTGCCAGGCGTCTCCCTCGTTAGGCACGAAGCCCTGCAGCACGCCGACCGTCATCGGCGGCTGGCGCACCGCCACATACTCCAGCGCCCCCACCAGCGGCGCGACCTGGCGGAACTCGGTGCGCTCGGCGAGGAACCGGCCCATCTCCAGCTCGGGATTCACGCCCTCCGAGACGCGCCGGAAGACCTTCAGGATCACCTGGCGGTCGAACGCCACCGAGGAGTTGCTCTGCTCGCGCTCCAGCGGTTGCGCCGGCGCCAGCGTGTCCGGGTTCGCCCCCAGCGGGGCCAGGGAGGGCGGCAGCGCGCGCAGCCGCGTGCCCACGATCCGCCCGCCGCTGCCCTTGAACTGCCGGCGGCGCAGCACCGCCGCCGCGAACGACGCCGGGAGGCGCTTGTCGCGCAACCCGTCGGCCAGCACGCCGGTCACGGTCTCGCCGCCCTGGCGCACCTCCAGCTCCACCAGCACCGCGTCGGGACGGTCGGCGCGCAGCTTCGCCCCCTCCGCCCCGGTCACGACGATGACGGGGAGGGCATACGTCTCCGCCGGCCCCTCGTCGTAGTCGACCTGCACCAGCAGCACGCCGGCGTCGTCGCCGTTCGCCGGCACCACCACGAGGTCGAGCACGGTCGCGCTGCGGAGGTTCCGTCCCTTCCCCGCGAACCAGCGCCGTTGCTGCAGGAAATCGGGCAGCGCCTGCTCCAGCTGCTCCTTGCCGTCGCCGCGCGCGATGGCATCCCACCGCCCCCGCACCGTGACCTGCACGATGCGCTCGTGCTCGACGCGCGCGATGCGCCGGCGCATCGCGCTCCCCTGGTCGAGCCGGAACCAGTAGAAGGCGTACGGCCCGAGGGTGAGCAGGTAGGGCAGCTCGCCGATGCGCGGGAACGGGTTCTGCCCGAAGACCTCGACCGGCGTGCAGCCCTTGAAGCGCGACAGGTCGAGCTCGACGTACTCCACCGCGCCGCTCAGGTTGGCCACCACCAGCAGGTCCTCGGACTGGTGGTGCCTGATGAACGCCAGCACCTTGCGGTTGGCGGGGGTGAGCAGCGTCATCGTGCCGCGGCCGAGCGCCAGGTGGCGCTTGCGCAGCCCGATGAGCCGCTTCATCCAGCGCAGCAGCGAGTTCGGGTTGTTGTTCTGCGCCTCGACGTTGATGCTCTCGTAGTGGTACTCCGGGTCGTAGATCACCGGCAGGTAGAGCCGCTGCGGGTTGGCCCGCGAGAAGCCGGCGTTCTTGTCGGAGCTCCACTGCATCGGCGTGCGCACGCCGTTGCGGTCGCCGAGGAAGAAGTTGTCGCCCATCCCGATCTCGTCGCCGTAGTAGATCACCGGCGTGCCCGGGAGCGAGAACAGCAGGCCGTTCATCAGCTCGATGCGCCGCCGGTCGTTGCCGAGCAGCGGGGCCAGGCGCCGCCGGATGCCGAGGTTGATGCGCGCCTGCGTGTCCTGGGCGTACACGCGATACATGTAGTCGCGCTCCTCGTCGGTCACCATCTCCAGCGTCAGCTCGTCGTGGTTGCGCAGGAACAGCGCCCACTGGCAGGTGTCCGGGATGTCCGGCGTCTGCTTGAGGATGTCGAGGATCGGGTACCGGTTCTCCATCTGCAGCGCCATGAACAGGCGCGGCATCAGCGGAAAGTGGAACGACATGTGGCACTCGTCGCCGCTCCCGAAGTAGGCGACCGCGTCCTCGGGCCACTGGTTGGCCTCGGCCAGGAGCATCCGGTTGCGGAACTTGTGGTCCACGTGGGCCCGCAGCTCCCGCAGGAACTCGTGGGTCTCGGGGAGGTTCTCGCAGTTCGTCCCCTCGCGCTCGTACAGGTACGGGATGGCGTCGAGCCGGAGGCCGTCCACGCCCATGCGCAGCCAGAAGTCGAGGGCGCGCAGGACCGCGCGATGGACGTCGGGGTGCTCGAAGTTCAGGTCGGGCTGGTGCGAGTAGAAGCGGTGCCAGTAGTACGCCTTGGCCACCGGGTCCCACGTCCAGTTCGACGGCTCGAAGTCCTGGAAGATGACCCGGGTCCCTGCATAACGATCGGACGAGTCGCTCCAGACGTAGTAGTCGCGCCAGCGGCTCCCGGTGGGGGCGCGGCGCGCGCGCTGGAACCACGGGTGCTGGTCGGACGTGTGGTTGAGCACGAGCTCGGTGATCACGCGGATGCCGCGCCGGTGCGCCTCGCGCAGGAGATGCTGGAAGTCCTCGAGCGTCCCGCAGTCCGGGTGGACGTCGGTGTAGTCGGAGATGTCGTAGCCGTCGTCGCGCAGCGGGGACGGGTAGAACGGCAGCAGCCACAGCGCCGTCACCCCGAGGTCCGCGAGGTAGTCGAGGCGCGCCGCCATCCCGCGGAAGTCGCCGATGCCGTCGCCGCTCTCGTCGTAGAACGCGCGCACGCGCGCCTCGTAGATGATCGCGTCCTTGTACCACTGCGCGTCGCCGGATGGCGACGGGTTCGCGAGCGCGCGAGCCGTCATCCTCCCCTCCCCGTCACAGGTAGTAGTCGAAGTCCCGCTCGGTGCGGAGCCGCCGCCGGACGCGGAACACCTGCGCCGGTGCTGCCTGCGGGTCGAGGGCCACGTAGTTGCGCGGCCCCTGCCAGAAGTAGCGCCCGTCACCGAGCAGGTCATGCACCTGGAACGGTGCGTCCGCCTCGAGCCCGAGATCGCCGAGCGGCAGCGTCACCCAGCCACTGTGCGCATGGTGGGGACTCAGGTTGACCACCACCAGCAGCACGTTGTCCCCGTCCGGCGTGGTGCGCGTGTAGGCAATCAGGTTGTCGTTGTCCACGGGGCAGAAGCGCAGCCGGTCGGGGTACTGGAACGCCGGGTTGTCGCGCCGGATGGCGTTCATCCGCGCGATGAACGGGGCCAGGCTCCCCGGGGCATCCGCCGGCCAGAAGCGTACCTCGTACTTCTCGGAGTTGGCGTACTCCTCGGTTCCCTCGCGCGCCTCCGCCTCGCACCGCTCGAACGGCGGGCCGTAGATGCCGTAGCTCCCCGCCAGCGTCGCCGCCAGCGCCAGCCGGATGCGGTGGGCGGCGCAGCCGCCGGACTGCAGGAACTCGTGCAGGATGTCGGGCGTGTTGGCGAAGAGGTTCGGCCGCAGGTAGTCGCTGAGCGGCGGGCGCGACAGCTCGGTGAAGTACTGCGTCAGCTCGGGCTTCGTGTTGCGCCAGGTGAAGTACGTGTACGACTGGGAGAACCCGCACTTCGCGAGGCGCTGCAGCACCCGCGGGCGCGTGAACGCCTCCGACAGGAAGACGACGTCCGGCGTCTCGGCGCGCACCTGGTGGATGAGCCACTCCCAGAACGCGAACGGCTTGGTGTGCGGGTTGTCGACGCGGAAGATCCGGACGCCGTGCCCGACCCAGTGCCTGACGACGCGGAGGATCTCGTCCCACAGCGCGCTCCACCCGTCGCTCTCGAAGTGGACCGGGAAGATGTCCTCGTACTTCTTGGGCGGGTTCTCGGCGTAGTGGATGGAGCCGTCGGGACGGTGGCGGAACCACTC
Source organism: uncultured Gemmatimonadaceae bacterium (assembly GCA_963761075.1). Classification (GTDB taxonomy): domain Bacteria; phylum Gemmatimonadota; class Gemmatimonadetes; order Gemmatimonadales; family Gemmatimonadaceae; genus CAVXFN01. The sequence continues at coordinate 716,700 of CAVXFN010000004.1, read as the reverse complement.
CGGATGCTCGCGCACCCAGGGATGGTCGGGCGAGCACTGCAGCGCGAGGTCGAGCGCGACCTCGATCCCCTGGCGCGCCGCCTCGGCCACGAGCGCGTCGAAGTCGTCGAGGGTGCCGAGGTCGGGATGCACCGCGTCGTGGCCGCCGGCTGCACCGCCGATCGCCCACGGGCTCCCCACGTCGCCGGGACCGGCCACCGTCGCGTTGTTCTTCCCCTTGCGATGGGTGGTGCCGATCGGGTGGATCGGCGGCAGGTACAGCACGTCGAATCCCATGCCGGCCACGTAAGGCAGCCGGGCGATGCAGTCGCGCAGCGTGCCGTGGCGTCCCGGCACCGGTGCCATGGAGCGCGGAAAGAGCTCGTACCACGCGCCGAAGCGCGCCCGGCTCCGCTCGACCTCCACGAGCCGCAGCGGCGAGGAACGCGTCGCCGTCGACCGGTCGCGATGCCGGGTCATCAGCGCGGCGAGTGCGGGATCGAGCGCCGCCTCCACGCGATCGGCCGTCGCCCCGTCGCCACCGATCACGCGCGCCGCCTTGCGTAGCGCCTCGCGGTCGTCGCCGGCCCGGGCGACGGCCGCCGAAACAAGCGCCGCGCCCTCGGTCAGGTCGCTGGCGACGTCCTGTCCCGCCAGGAACTTCTTCTCCAGGCCGCCCCGCCACGATGCGTAGTCGTCGACGCTCCCCTCGACGAGGTATTCGTGGAAGCCAAGCTCATTCACCGCGAACTGTCCGCGCCACCGGTCGTTGCCGAGCGGCTCCATGGACGTTTCGTGCCACTCGGTGGCGCCCTGCTTCCGGTGACGCAGGGCGACGGCGAGGCGGTCGTGTCCCTCGGCGAAAACGTCGGCGGTCACGACAACCACGTCGCCGACGATCCGCCTGGCGGCGAAGCGCCCGTCGTCCACTGAGGGCGCGAGCGACTCGACGACCACGCGCGGCGGCCGCCGGTCGAGCGGCTGTGAGAGCCATGCCCGCCCCGGATCGGTCGCGTCCTGATCGTGGCGGGCTCGAGCAGCCTTCGGGGCCGCAACCGGCTTGGGCATGAGGCCGCCTCCGTGTGAGCGGGGAGCTGCGCGCAAAGGGGTCCCAAGCGAAATGCGCATGGGAGAGCGTGGAGTCAAGTCGAGGCCAGCCTATTGTCGCCGAAGCGACGGCATTGGCACTTCGTCCGGCGCCCCGCGCTCCGCGCACGCGTTCGAGCGGAACCGTCGATCGTGCACCGTGGCATCGGGGACGCATGCTGGCTAGGTTGCGTGGGTTCAGTCACTTCCGCTGGAGATCGCACTGCAGGACCAGGCACAACGACAGCGACGTCTCATCATCGAGAGCGCCGTCCTCGGCGTAGCCGGGGCACTGGCGGCACAGCTGTTTCTTCTGACCCTGCGCATCGCGCAGGGATTCTTTCTTTCCTTCGTCGCGCAGTACCGGCCGCCGGGGCTCATCAACGACGGCGGCGTCCCGGATGAGTTCGTCGGGCGATTCGGGCTCTGGATGATCCCGGTCGCCACCACGCTCGGCGGGCTGCTCGTCGGATTCATCGTCACGCGCCTCGCCCCGGAAACCGAGGGGCACGGCACGGACACCGCAGTGCGCGCGTTCCATCGCAGCGACGGCGTGCTCCGGGCCCGCGTTCCGCCCATCAAGATGATCGCGTCGGCGCTGACCATCGGCTCCGGCGGCTCCGCCGGACGCGAGGGCCCGGCCGCGCTGATGGCCGCCGGCGTGGGATCGTGGTACGCATCGATCACCGACCGCGACCCCGATGACCGCCGCCTGCTGCTCCTCATCGGCATGTCGGCGGGCCTGGCCGCGATCTTCCGGTCGCCGATCGGCACGGCGCTGTTCTCGATCGAGGTGCTGTACTCCGAGATGGAGTTCGAGACCAACGCCCTGCTCTACACGATGCTGGCGTCGATCGTCGCCTACGCCGTCAACGGCGTCTTCGTCGGCTTCGCCCCGCTCTTCAACATCCCGATCCTGGACGTTCCCGGCACCGTGGACTTCGCGTGGTTCGCGGTGCTTGGCGCCGCCGCGGGCCTGGTGGCGGCGATGCTGCCGATGGTGTTCTACGGCGTGGGCGCCGTCTTCAAGGGGCTGAACGTCCCGGCGCAATACAAGCCCGCCATCGGCGGCTTCGTGGTGGGCGTGATGGCCATGGCCATCCCGCAGGTGATCGGCGGCGGCTACGGCTGGATGCAGCAGGCGATCGACGGCGGGATGCTCGCAGGGACGCTGCTGCTGCTCGTCTTCGCCAAGACGCTCGCGATGAGCCTGACGGTCTCGTCAGGCGGCTCGGGCGGCGTGTTCGCGCCGAGCCTGTTCGTGGGGACGATGCTGGGGGCGTTCTTCGCCGAGATCATGCACATGGCGCCGGCGCCGTTCGCGATCGTGGGCATGGCGGCGGTCTTCGCCGGCGCGGCACGGGTGCCGATCGCGTCGCTGCTGATGGTGACCGAGATGACCGGCGGGTACACGCTGCTGGTGCCGGCGGCGCTGGCGGTGATGCTCAGCTACGTGGTGCAGGGCGTCGTGTCCAACGGCTTCAAGTACCGCAGCCTGTACCAGGAGCAGGTGCCGCGTCCCTCGGAGTCTCCGGCGCACCATTCCGAGCACCTCGACATCGCGCTGCGCATCCTCGAGCAGCGGCGCCTGGCCCAGCCGCTCGATTCCGACCACCTGCAGCTCCTCACGCTGCTCCGGTCCGGCGAAGCCGCCGAGATGGCCGGCGACCGTCGCCTCCTGGTGGGCGTGCTCAAGCCGGACAGCACGCTGATCGGCTCCAACGGCGCGCTCCACGAGGGCGGCATGCTCGACGAGGAGACGCAGATCATTGCGATCATGCGCGGCGAGCACATGCAGGTGCCGCGCCCCGACACCAAGCTCGCCGCCAGCGACCGCCTGATCCTGCTCACCACGCCGGGCGGGCTGGAGCGCCTCAAGGAGCACATCGACCGCTGGTAGGGGCCGTGGCCGATCACTCGTCGCGCATCGCGGCGAGCGGGTCGATGCGCACCGCGTGCCGGGCGGGTACCCACGTGGCCACCGCGGCCACGCCGGCGAGCGCCACGACCACCGCGAGCAGCGTGGCGGCGTCGGTGGCCGGGACGCCGTAGAGCAGCGACGCCAGGAAGCGCGACAGCGCGAGCGCCCCGGCCACCCCGAGCACGATGCCGAGCGCGGCCAGCCGCATGCCCTGGGCCATCACCAGCCGCAGCACCCCGCCCGGCGCCGCGCCTAACGCCAGCCGGATGCCGAGCTCGTGGCGCCGCCGGGCCACCGTGTAGCTCAGGACCCCGTGGATCCCGATCGCCGCCAGCACCAGCGCCAGCGCCGCGAACAGCGCCAGCAGGAGCATCAGGAAGCGCTGCTGGCCGATCGACTCCGACAGCGTGCGCGTGAGCGGCTCCACGCCGAAGACGGCCAGCCCGGGATCGATGGCCTCGATGGCCGCACGCATCGGGCCCGCGAGGGATGCCGGGGGACCGTCGCTGCGGACAAGCAGCACCTCGGCACCGTCGAACGACGGCGCCTGCGCCAGCGGCAGGTAGACCGCCGGGGGAGCCGGCTGTGTGATCCCCTGGAAATGCTCGTCGGCCACGATCCCGACAATCGTGCGGGTGATGCCCCAGAACCGGAGCTGCTGGCCCACCGGCTCGCGATCGGCGAAGAAGCGGCGCGCCGCTGCCTCGTTGATGACGCCCACCGGGGCTGCCGTCGTGCCGTCGGCATCGCCGAGCAACCGCCCCTGCACGAGGCCGAGTCGCACCGTGCGGAAGTACGCGGGAGACACCCGCCGCACCGAGATCTCTGGCCAGTCATGGGCCTCGGCCTCACGCCCCACCACGACGAACGAGTTCGTGAAGCCGGGATCGAGCGGATGGTTGGCGACAACCGCCGCCGCCTGGACGCCCGGCAGGGCGGCCGCGCGCCGCTCGAGGTCGGCGTTGAAGCGGTTCATCTCGACGAAGTTCGGCCAGCGGTTGCCCGGCGTCGGGTAGCGACTCGCAGGCAGGGAGAACTGCGCCTTGACGACACCCGCGGCGTTGAACCCGGGATCGACCTGCGACAACCGCCAGAAGCTCTTGAGCAGCAGGCCCGCCCCGAGCACGAGCATCGCCGCCAGCGCGACCTGGGCGACGACGAACGTCGACCGCAGCCACCCCCGCGCGCGCGCGGCCGTGGACCCGCGCGCCTCCTCCGACGTCAGCGCGCCGTTCAGGTCGAGGCGCCGCGCCTGCATGACAGGCACCATGCCGAAGACAAGGCCGGACGCGATGGCCAGCGCGAACGACGTCGCCAGCACGCCACCGCTGATCGCGACGTGGTTCAACCGCGGGATGTCCGCCGGCGCGAGGGCCAGCAGCGCGCGCATGCCGGCGAACGCGATCGCGACGCCGACGACGGCCGCGGCCAGCGCCAGCACCAGGTTCTCGACCGCGAACTGCCGCGCCAGGCGCCGCACGTCGGCGCCGAGCGCCGTGCGGACCGCGACCTCCCGCAGGCGGGTGGTGCCGCGCGCGAGCAGCAGGTTCGCCACGTTCACGCAGGCGATGAGCAGGACCACGGCGACCGCCGAGAACAGGACGATCAGCGCCGGCCGCACGCGCCCGAAGACCACCGTGGACATCGGCTCGACCCACGCGCCGCGAGCCCGGTTCTCGGGATAGCGCTGCTCGAGGTCGGCCATGATCCCCGACACCTCCGCCCCGGCGGCGACGGCCGTGGCGCCCGGCCCCAGCCGGCCGACGACGAAGATCGGGTGTGTGGCGCGGACGAACTCCTGCGGGTCCGCCTGCAGCGGCGCCCAGATGTCGACCCGGCTGCGCACGTCACGATCGGCGAAGAAGCGGGCGTATGCCGCCTGCCGCAGGATCTGCATCACGCCGAAGTCGGCGTCATCAGGCATGACGCCGACGATGGTGCAGGTCCTGTCGTCGAGTCGCACCGTCCTGCCGATGACGGCGGAATCCCCGGCGAACAGCTGCGCCCGGAGCCGCTCGCTGATCAGCACCACCGCCGGGCCTCCCACGCGGTCCTCATCGTCCGTGAACACACGGCCGCGCACGGGTCCGACGCCGAGCAGGGGCAGGAAGTCGTTGGTGACCAGGAGCGCCGCGACCCGCCGCGGCTCCGCGCCCTCGGGCGTGAGCGTCAACTCGGCGCCCATGAACGCGGCCAGCCCGCCGAACTGCCGGCTGCGCTGCTGGAGGTCCTGGAAGTCGGGATACGAGGCGGGCTCGCGCGTCGTCCCGGTGTTGCGGTCGGTCTCCCAGACAAGCGCCAGTCGGTCGGGCGCGGCGAACGGCACCGGCCGCAGGAGCACCGCGTTCACCACGCTGAAGATCGCCGTGGTGGCGCCGATGCCAAGCGCCAGCGTCAGCATCGCGGCCGCCGAGAAGCCGCGGTTGCGCGCGATCACGCGGAGCGCGTAGCGGACGTCGGCGAGGAGATCCGCCAGCAGGTGCGGCCGCGACGGCACCGGCGGTGGCACCGGGGCACGGCGATCCCGGCGCGCGAGGTCCCGCAGTGTCGGCGCCAGGCGCTCGTTCTCCCGCAGCTCCGCGAGCGCGGCGGAGCGCGCGGCGGCGGCATCCATGCCGCGGGCGCGGTGCTCCTCGTATCGCAATGCCAGGTGCTGCGCCAGCTCCTCGACGATGTCCTCGTCGCTGGCCGGATCTCCGGTGACGTCGCGGAGGACGGCGCGCACTGCCTCCCGCCAGTCCATGGCCGTCATGCCGGCCGCACCCGCACCACGCGGTTGAGCCCTTGCGCGAACGCCTGCCAGAGGCTGCGCTGTTCCGCGAGCACCTCGTCGCCGCGCGCCGTGAGGCGGTAGTAGCGGCGGCGGCGCTGTCCCGCCTTCTCCACCCAGCGCCCCTCGATCAGCCCGCGCCGCTCGAGGCGATAGAGCGTCGGATAGAGCGACCCGAGGTTGAAGCTGATCGCGCCGCGCGATCGCGTGCCGATGAGCCGCCCGATCTCGTAGCCGTGGCGCTCCTCGTGCTCGAGCAGCGCGAGGATGAGGAGTTCGGCGCTCCCCTTCTTGAGTTCGCGGTGGAACGGATGGTCTCCCATATGTTGGACTACGATATATGGGAGCCTGACTGGTCGACAGGGGGAGGACGCGGGGAGCTCACCACGATCCGCAGGACGCTACATCCGGTGATGACCCGTCTTCCGGGACTCCGCCACTTGCCCTCCGCCGGGCCCGCGCCCCAATTCAGCAGAGCGACTGACCTGTCCCGGAGGCCCGCCAATGACAAGCGGCATCCAGCCACCCACGACCGATACCGCGATTCCCCCGCGCCCCGCCCTCTCGGACATCGACGTCTTTGGCCTCACCGACCGCGGCCACGTCCGGAAGACCAACAACGACCACTTTCTCGTCGGCAGCTTCCACCGGACGCTCCGGATCCACGGCACGAGCATCACCCGGGACCTCGGGACGACCGAGACGCAGTCGCGCGGATTCCTCCTCCTGGTGGCCGACGGCGTGGGAGGGCTGGCCAGTGCCGGGGACGGCAGTGCCCTGGCCCTCAGCACGCTGGCGCAGCACCTCCTCCATGCCACCGAGATCTGCTCGGAACTCATCCTCACCGACGAGACGCGCGCCATCGACAGCCTGCGCGACTCCGTCATGCGCGCGCATCGCGCGCTCATCGAGATGGGCGACGCCTCGGCCGGACGACCCGCCACCACGCTCACGCTGTTCGCGGCCTTCTGGCCGCGCGCCTTCGCCGTGCACGTCGGCGACAGCCGCCTCTACCGGTTGAGGGACGGCGAGCTGACGCGCATCACCTCCGACCAGACCTACGAGCAGCTCATGCTCGCCTCGGGGGCGATCAAGCCGGGGAGTGTCGAGGCCCAGCGGTTGAAGAACATTCTCTGGAGCGCACTCGGGAATGACGAAGTTGCGGTGGAGGTTACGCCGCTGGACCTGCGTCGCGATGACATCCACCTGTTGTGCACCGACGGCCTCACGAAGCACGTGAGCGATGACGAGATCCGCGATCACCTGCGCGAGCTGACGTCGTCCGAGGCGACCTGCCGGTCGCTGGTCGACCTCACCCTCGCGCGCGGCGGCTCCGACAACGTCACCGTGGTCATCGGACGGGTGCGGCCGCTCGCCGCCGCGACCCCGGCGCCATAGTCGACACGCGACGGGACGGGACGTCGCCCCGGCCCACCGGGGCGATAACTTCAATTGACGGCGCGACCAGCGGCCCCTTCCATGTAAGGGGAGGCTTGCCGCCGCGGGTTTCAGAAGTGGAGCGCGGGTCGTGGCCCGTCACGCGGGCACCTCGTTCCTCTCTTCCGGGTACATCCCCCGGTGCACATACCGGCTCGTGCGACAGCACTCACTCAACACGGCAAGAATCTCATGAGGACTTCCGCGAATTGGCGGCCTCTGGCGCTGGTGCTCGCGGTCGCAACGCTGCTCGTTCCCGCGCACACCGCCGGCGCGCAGTACTTCGGCCGCAACAAGGTCCAGTACGACCCGTTCCACTTCCGTGTCGTCGGGACCGAGCACTTCGACCTCTACTACTATCCGGCCGAGTCGCTCGCCACGCACGACGCGGCACGCCTCGCGGAGCGCTGGTACAACCGCCACCTCGCGCTCCTCAAGCAGCCGTTCGACAAGAACCCGCTCATCTTCTACGCCGACCCGCCGGACTTCCAGCAGTCGAACGTGGTGGAAGGCGAGATCGGCCAGGGCACCGGCGGCGTCACCGAGGGAATGCGCGATCGCGTCATCATGCCGTTCACCGGCGTGTACGCCGAGAACAACCACGTGCTGGGCCACGAACTGGTGCACGTCTTCCAGTACCATATCGCCGAGCAGACGCGGGGCGGGCTGGCGAACCTCGACAAGATTCCGCTCTGGCTCATCGAGGGCATGGCGGAGTACCTGAGCCTGGGCCGCGACGACCCGAACACCGCCATGTGGCTGCGCGATGCGCTGCGCCGCAACGACCTCCCGACGATCGACCAGCTCACCCGCGATCCGCGCTACTTCCCGTATCGCTACGGGCAGGCGCTGTGGGCGTACATCGGCGGCGTCTGGGGCGACGACGCCATCAACAACGTCTATCGCGCGGCGCTCGGCGCCGGCTGGGGCAACGCCCTCAAGGGTGTCCTCGGCGTCGACGCCGATTCCCTCAGCACGCTCTGGCACGACGAGATCAGGAAGGACTACGCCAGGGACCTCGTCGATCGCGCGGCGCCGTCGTCCGTGGGACGGGGCATCGCGATCGCGGAGCACGAAGGCGACCAGAACGTGGCGCCGACGGTCAGTCCCGATGGCAAGTACGTCGCCTTCTTTTCCAGCCGCAGCCTGTTCGGCATGGACCTCTTCGTCGCCGAGGTCGCCACCGGCCGCGTGATCAAGCAGCTCACGTCGGTCACCAGCAACACCCACTACGACGCCCTCAGTTTCATCAGCTCGGCCGGCGCGTGGTCGCCCGATGCGAAGCAGCTGGCCGTCGTCGTCTTCGCCGACGGCGACAACGAGATCGACCTGCTCGACGTCGCCAGCCGCCGGATCGTCCGCAAGATCCACGTCCCCGGCATCGGCGCGATGAACGACCCCGCGTGGAGCCCCGATGGCAAGACCATCGCCTTCTCCGGCATCAAGGGCGGCATCAGCGACCTGTACCTGTACGACCTGGCCTCCGGTGGCGTGCAGCAACTGACGAATGACCGCGAGGCGCAGCTGCAGCCCGCCTGGAGTCCCGACGGGCGCACCATCGCCTTCGTGACCGACGCCGGCAGCGGGACGAACTTCGACACCATGCAGTTCGGGCCGATGCGGCTGGCGTCGATGGACGTCGCCACCCGCGAGATCCGGCTGATGCCGGTGTTCGGCACCGGCAAGGCGATCAACCCGCAGTACTCGCCGGACGGGTCGACGATCTACTTCGTGTCCGACCAGGACGGCGTGAGCGACATCTACCGCATGACCCCGGGTACGGAGGACGTGCGCCGGGTGACGCGCATCGCGACCGGCGTCAGCGGCATCACGTCGCTGTCGCCGACGCTCTCGGTGGCGCGCGGGACGGGCAAGCTCGTCTTCTCGGTCTTCGACAAGCAGGGATTCAGCATCCGCGAGCTCGACCCGGACCAGGCACTCGGCACCGTGGTGACCCCCGCCGAGTCGCCGGCGGGCAGTTCCGGCCTGCTGCCGCCCGGCAGCGCGCTCGCGTTGAGCGAGGTCGATCGTTCCCTGGCGCGCCCGTCGGACGGACTGCCGCCCAAGGGCGTGGCGACACCCAGGGAGTATCACAGCAAGTTCGGGCTCGACTACGTCGGCGGTCCGCAGGTCGGCGTCACCACCGGCGGCCCCTATGGCACCGGCCCGGTGGGCGGCGTCGCCCTCGGCTTCTCGGACGTCCTCAACAACAACGTCGTCGGCGTGCAGCTCTCGATGCCGGGACAGGTGAAGGACATCGGCGCCGAGGCGCTCTACCTGAACCGCACCAAGCGGCTCAACTGGGGCGCCGACATCTACCACGTGCCGTACCTCACTGGCTACGCGAATTACGACTTCACAAGCTCCGGCGAGGTGTACACGCAGACCCTGCAGCGGATCTTCTTCGACAACGCCGAGCTGATCGCGCAGTATCCGCTGTCGACGACGCGGCGCATCGAGCTCGCCGGCGGCTTCCAGCGCGTCAGCTTCAACACCGAGGTCGACAGCATCTTCGGCTCCGGCGGCTACGTCGCCGGCGAGCGCCGGGTCACCGTGCCCAGCCCGCCGGGACTGAACTTCGCCACGGCATCACTGGCGTACGTCGGCGACAACTCGTTCTTCGGCTTCACGTCGCCGATTGCCGGGGGACGCTACCGGTTCGAGGTCGCCCCGTATTCCGGCTCGCTGCGTTACGAGACGCTGCTGGCGGACTACCGCCACTACACGTTCATGCGCCCGTTCACGCTGGCGTTTCGAGCCATTCACTATGGCCGGTACGGCCGCGACGCGGTGAACAACGTCATGCGGCCGCTGTACGTCGGTGACCCGCAGCTGGTGCGCGGCTACGACATCTACAACTTCACGCAGGCCGACTGCAGCGCGCCCGCGAACGCGGCGGACGCCTGCCCCCAGTTCACGCGGCTCACCGGCAGCCGCGTCGCCGCGGCGAGCGTGGAGTTCCGCATTCCGCTCATCGGCACCGATCGCTTCGGCCTGTTGAGCCTCCCCTTCCTGCCGACCGAGATCGCGCCGTTCATCGATGCCGGCGCGGCGTGGAATGCCGGCGACAACGTCTCGTGGCGCTTCGACAGGACGAACACGTCCGACAGGATCCCGGTGTTCAGCGCCGGCATCACCTCGCGCTTCAACCTGCTCGGCTTCGCCGTCATCGAGATGTACTGGGTCCATCCGTTCCAGCGGCTCGGCCGGTCGAGCTACTTCGGCTTCAACTTCCTGCCGGGGTGGTAGGACCGGGCCATCAGCTGGAGTAGTAGGCGGCGTTTTCCTCGATGTAGCCGGCGGTGAGGTCGCAGCCGTACGCGGTGGCGACCGACCCGCCGGCGCCGAGCGACACCTCGAGGTCGACGGTCTCGGTGGCGAGGGCCGCACGCACCACGGCGTCGTCGAACGAGAGCCGTTCGCCGGCGCGCACCACCGCGTGGCCGTTGATCCAGGCGTCGGTGGCCGACGGCCGGATGTCGCACTCGAAGCACTTCCCCACCGCCATCAGGATCCGTCCCACGTTCGGGTCGGCCCCGTGGACCATCGTCTTCACGAGCGGTGAGTTCACCAGCGACTTGGCCACGCGGCGGGCCTCGGCGTCGTCCGCCGCCCCGCGCACCGTCACCCGCAGGAGGTGCTGCGCCCCCTCGCCGTCACGCGCCAGCATCTCGGCCATGCGCACGCAGCCGGCGGTGAGCGTCTCGATGAACGGCCCCTCCTCGACGCGCCCCGCCAGCCCGTTGGCGAGGATGGCGCAGGTATCCGACGTGCTGGTGTCGGAGTCGACGCTCAGCATGTTGAAGGAAACGGCGACCGCCGCCCGCAACATCGCATCGAGCGTGCGGGCGTCGACGGCGGCGTCGGTGAAGATCCAGGCGAGCATCGTCGCCATGTTGGGCTCGATCATCCCCGACCCCTTGGCGACCCAGGTGATCGTCGCCTCGCTCGTTCCCACGCGGGCCGAGAGCGCCTTGGGGTAGGTGTCGGTCGTCATGATCCCCTCGGCGCCGACCAGCGGGTCATCGCGCAGCTCGGCGCTGATGCCCTGCAGCCCGCGCTCGATCTTCTCGATGGGCAGCGGCACGCCAATGACGCCGGTGGAGCTGACAAGGACACGGTCGGCGGTGGTCCCGATTTCGGCCGCGGCCGCGGCCGCCATGCGCCTGGCATCCTCGAGGCCGCGTGCGCCGGTCGCCACGTTGCTGACCTTGCTGTTCACCACCACCGCGCGGAGCCGGCCGGCGCGGATCGTCTCGCGCCCCAGCACGACCGGGGCACCGGGAAAGTGATTGCGCGTGAAGACGGCGGCGGCCGACGCCTCCACGTCGCTCACGAAGAGCGCGAGGTCCTTCGCCGAGGGCTTGAGGCCGCAGTTGCGGCTGGCGCAGCGGAAGCCCCTCGGAAAGACGGGACGCGAATCGAACATGGGTCTGTCGGGAAATGCGGTGAGAAGGCGCCGACGCGGCTACGGGCTGGCTGAAGCGTCGGTACTGCCGACGCGCCATACCACCAGCGCAATCAAGGCGACCAGGCCGAGGGTGCGGGCGCCTGACGGTTTCCGGATCTCCACCCGCGAGACCTGCGGCAGCGCGAAGCTGCGGCGGATCTCGGCCTCGTCAGCGGTGGTGCCGAAGAGTGAGTCGGTGACGATGACGACATCGACGAGTTCGTAGGCCCGCGTGTCCTTGAGGGTGACGCGGGTGGCCCGGTGATAGACCTGCATGGGCGCCGGTGGCGCCGGCACCGTGACCGCCGCCCACTGAGTGCAGGCGATCGGTGCGCAGGCCACCAGGCCTCCGAGCGCAACAACATGACCGATCCGCATCGCTGCCGGGCCCCCGGGTGGCGAGTGACTCGTCCGTCATTCCGGCGACCCGCGCCACAGTCGGCCGAGACACCGCGTCGAAGCTACCGGCTTCGGCGCGGGGCGTCCAGCAACTCGCAGCGGCGACACCGTGTCGCGACGGGCGTGGACTCCTCCATATTCCCTGTATGCCGATCCGCGCCCCCGACACCGGCACCGTCACCGTCACCGAACGCGAGGCGGAACGCGTCGCCGCCGCATACTTCGGGCTGCGCGGCACGGCGTCCGCCCTGCACGGGGAACGCGACCGCAACTTCCTGCTGCGCGCGCCCGACGGCCGCGCGTTCCTCGTCAAGGTCGCCAATCCGGAGGACGATCGCGCGACCCTCGAGCTGCAGAATGCGGCCCTGGCGCACCTCGACGCGCGCCGCTGTGCCGCGCCGGTGCCGCGCGTCGTCCTGGCCGCCGACGGGTCGCCGCTCATCGAATCCGAGGTGGCGGGCGCGCCGCGCCTGGTGCGTGTCTTCACCTGGCTGCCAGGCGCGCCGCTGGCCGCCACCAGTCCGCGCTCCCCGCGCCTGCTCCGCTGCATCGGCGAGGCGTTAGGTCGCGTGACCGCCGGCCTGGCCGATTTCAGGCACCCGGCCGCGAGCCGCCCCCTCCGGTGGGACCTGCGCGAGGCCGGGTGGATCCGCGGTCACCTCGACGCCCTGCCCGCAGGGCAGCGCGACCTCGTCGCGCGCACCCTCGAGGCATTCGACGCGCTCGGTGCCGAGCTCGATGCCTGCCGGTCCAGCGTCGTGCACAATGACGCCAACGACCACAACATCCTGGTGGAGTTCGACGAGGCCGGCGAGCCGCGCATCGGCGGCGTGATCGACTTCGGCGACATCGTGGAGACGCCTGTTGTCTGCGACGTCGCCATCACGCTGGCGTACGCCATGATGGACCAGCCGGACCCGATCGCGGCAGCCGCCGACGTCGTGGCCGGCTACCATGGTGCGTTCGCGCTCGACGAACGTGAGGTGCCGCTGCTCCTGCCGCTCGCGCGCACGCGCCTGGCCGTCAGCATCGTGAACGCGGCGCTCCAGCAGGAACGTGAACCCGGCAACGCCTACCATCAGGTGAGCGCCGCACCCGCGCGGCGCCTGCTCGAGCGCCTTTCGACCGCGAACGACCGCCTGGCGACCTGTCGCCTGCGGGCGGCGTGCGGCTTCGAGGCATCGCCCACCGGCGCCGACGTGCGCGCCTGGATGTCGCGCGCTGGTGTCGACGTCGTGCCGGTGGTCGAGCTGCCGCTCGACGATCCCGGCGTCATGGTGCTCGACCTCAGCGTCGCCTCGGGCGACATCGGGCTGCTCGATGAATGGCGCGACGCTGCCGCCTTCACCCGGAGGCTCTTCGGGCAGATGCGCGATGCCGGACGCCGCGTGGCCATCGGCCGCTACGACGAGGTGCGCGCGCTCTACACGAGCGACGTCTTTCGCGAGACGGGCAACGAAGGACCCGAGTGGCGGGCCCTGCACATCGGGGTCGATATCTTCGTCGCTGCCGGCGCCCCGGTCTTCGCCCCGCTGGCGGGGCGCGTGCACAGCCTGGCGGACAACGCCAACCCGCTCGACTACGGTCCGACCGTGATCCTGGAGCACGCCGTCGACAACGGCCGGCTCACGTTCTGGACGCTGTACGGTCACCTCAGCCGGGAGACGCTGGCGCACCTGGCGCCAGGCGACGCTGTCGCCGCCGGCGCGCGCATCGGCTGGCTCGGCGACGAGACCGTCAACGGCGGCTGGCCGCCGCACCTGCACTTCCAGGTGATTACCGACCTCTTCGACCGGCAGGGCGACTTTCCCGGGGTGGCGCGCGTGGCCGAGCGGGACACATGGCTCAGCGTCTCGCCGGATCCGTCGCCGCTGCTGCGGCTGGGGACCGCCGCGCGCGCGCCGCGCACCGCGAGCGTGCCCGCGCTGCGCGAACGACGCACGGCGCGCATCGGGCGTTCGCTCAGCGTGTCGTACCGGCGTCCCCTGCACATCGTCCGCGGCGTGATGCAGCACCTCATCGATGCCGACGGGCGTCGCTATCTCGATGCGGTGAACAACGTCGCCCATGTCGGCCACGCGCACCCCGACGTGGTCCGGGCCGGCCAGCGGCAGATGGCGGTACTCAACACCAACACGCGCTACCTGCACGAGCACCTCGAGGAGTACGCCGAGCGCCTCACCGCCACGCTCCCCGAGCCGCTGCGCGTCTGCTTCTTCACCAATTCCGGCAGCGAGGCGAACGAGCTGGCGCTGCGACTGGCGCGCGCCCACACGGCGGAGCGCGACCTGGTGGTGCTGGAGGCGGGATACCACGGCAACACCTCGACGCTGGTGGAGGTGAGTCCCTACAAGTTCGACGGGCCGGGGGGAGCCGGGGCGCCGCCATGGGTCCAGCAGGTGCCGATGCCGGACACCTATCGCGGCCCGTTCCGCCGCGACGACGAGGCCGCGGGGCTCAAGTACGCGCAGGCGGTACGCGACGCCGTGGGGCGCATCCGGCGCGCCGGCCGGCGCCCGTCGGCGCTGCTGGCCGAGTCGGTGCTGAGCTGCGGCGGGCAGGTCGTGCTGCCCCCGGGCTACCTCGCGGAAGCATACCGCCACATCCGCGCCGCCGGCGGCGTCTGCATTGCCGACGAGGTCCAGGTGGGCCTGGGACGCGTCGGGAGCCACTGGTGGGGCTTCGAGACGCAGGGCGTGGTGCCCGACATCGTCACCATGGGCAAGCCCCTCGGCAACGGGCACCCGTTAGGCGCGGTGGTGACCACGCCGGAAATCGCGGCCTCGTTCGCCAACGGCATGGAGTATTTCAATACGTTCGGCGGAAATCCCGTGTCGTGCGCCATCGGGCTGGCGGTGCTGGACGTGATCGGGCGCGAGGGTCTGCAGGAGCGCGCCCGGGTCACCGGTGCCGCGCTCATGGATGGGCTCCACGCGCTGCAGTCGCGCTGGCCGCTGGTGGGCGACGTGCGCGGGCTCGGGCTGTTCATCGGGGTCGAGCTGGTGACCGATCCCGACGTGCGCACGCCCGCCGCGCGCCAGGCGTCCTACGTCGCCAACCGGATGCGCGACCTCGGCGTGCTGATGAGCACCGACGGGCCCGACAACAACGTGCTGAAGATCAAGCCACCCCTCGTCTTCGACGAGCGTGACGCGGGATTCCTGGTCGACACCATGGCGCGCGTGCTGGCGGAGGACCCTGCCCGCCCCGGCTTCATGGGCACGCCTGGCGCCTGAGCCCGTTCGCGCCCCGCCCCTCCGTCAGCGCCTGCATCCGCCGCGCGCCTGATCCCGCGCGCGCCCAGCGCCCCGATCACCGCGTGCGTGCGCCGCACGCCGGGCGGGCGTCACCGCATGACCTCCGCCGTGGTGCGCCCGCTCAGAACTCCAGCGCGGCCAGGTACCGGTAGCTGTTCGCGATGCTGGCGAAGGGGTCCGCCGGATGGTCGTGCTCCACGATGTAGTACTGGATGCCGGCTTCTTTCGAGCGCGCGAAGTACTTGGCCCACGGCAGCGTCCCCGACCCGACGTCCGCCATGCCGCCGTCGGGCGCCATGTCCTTCACGTGCACGGCGAAGAACCGCCCCGGATAACGCGCGAACCACGCCAGCGGATCCTGCCCGGCGTCGTTGATCCAGTACAGGTCCATCTCCATCGCGACGAATTTCGGGTCCGTTTCCTTGAGCAGGATCTCGTAGCCCGTGGTGTCGCCCAGCGGCTTGAACTCGGAGTTGTGGTTGTGGTAGCCCATGTGCAGTCCGGCCTTCGCCGCCGCGGCGCCGGCCTCGTTGAACAGGGCGGCCATGCGCTTGTAGCCGTCGGCCGTCTGTTCCGACTGCGGCAGCGAGGCGCAGACCAGGTACTTCTGCCCGATCGTGGCCGCGTCCTCGAGCGCCTTCGGCCACCCGGTGCGGATGGTGTCCACGTCGGCGCTGTGGGCCGACGGCGACATCAGGCCGTTGGCGTCGAGCAGGGCCCGGATCTCCTTCGCGGACTTGTCGAAGTAGCCGGCGAACTCGACCTCCTTGTACCCGATCGCCGCGACCTTCGCCAGCGTGTCCTCGACGCTCTGCCGCATCGCGTTGCGCACCGTATACAGCTGCAGCCCGACGCGCGCGATCCGCTCCGGCCGGCATTGCTCGGACAGTCCCGGCGACGCGAAGCCCCGCCAGCGCGCCGAGGCGCGCGCCGCCTAACGCCGCGCCGAGCGCGCCGAGGAAATGGCGCCGTGACTGCGGTACGCGACCCGCGCGGGGGGCACCGCGCCCTTCATCCGGTTCGTGGCGCCGCATTGTCAGTTCCCCCGGGCGGCCGGGGTCCGCGCGGGCGCCGGGGCGCGCTGCGCCGCCCCCGGCCCGCGACCGGGATCGGACGGCGGACGCTTGAGCCGCGAGAGGATCCCCTGCAGCTGGGGATTGTCGGGTTGCAGGGCGGCTCCCTTGGTTGCCGCGTCGATCGCCGCCGCGGTGTCGCCCGTTGCCAGCGTCGTCTGCGCCAGCGCCACGTACGTGAGCGCGGACTGCGGATGGAACTCCAGGTTGAGCCGGAGCAGGGCAATGGCTGCCGGGCGCTGGGCCGCCGACTGCGCGACCACCCGCGCCGATTCCGTGAGGCCCATCTCCCCGAAGTCGTACGCCCCCGCGCCGTAGTAGCGGCTTCGCAGCGCACGGTACAACGCCACCGCCGAGTCCGCGCCCCCGGCGTCCACGGCGTCGGCCATCGCCGCCTGGAGCGTCTGCGGCTTGTTGAGCCCGTGGTGGCAGGTCTCGCACGACACCTGGTGCCGCTCGGCGAGCTGCAGGCCGATTCCCGGCAGGATCGTCTCGTTGATCTGGCGCACCATCTTGAGCATGCCCCGCGCGGTCTTCTTGGTGTCCTTGTCATCGGCCGCGAAGTCGGTGACCTCCCGCCCGTCGGCGTTCTGCGTCTGCACGTGGCAGAACTCGCAGCGCACGCCGAGGGAGAGCGCGATGGTGCGCATCAGGGCGACGACCTGCGGGCGCGACATGTCCTTCGGGAGCACCTGCAGGTTCTTCGGCGGCTCGCCGCCGCGTCCGCCCTGGGCGGACACGAGGCCGGGCGCCAGCATCAGCGCCACCAGCATGGCGCCGAGGTTTCGGACGGATGACATCAGTCTGCTTCTCCGGGTCCGGGCCGCCGGTGGCGGCGTCATCGACCTAACGAGCGAAGTTCCAGTTGAGGAGCGGCAGGATGCGGCGGCCGGCCGGGTTGTCGCGCACGATGTTGAGGACGCCGAGCTGCACGCCGTGCAGCGACCACGCGTAGTTGATGATACCGATGGTGAGGCCGTTCTGGTGGCCGCGCAGCTGGTTGAACGCGCTCACGCCGACGCCGCTGAACTCCCCGTTGCGCTGCAGCCTGGTCACGATGCCGCTGATCATCAGCCCCTTCATTTCCTGCGCGCCGACGCCATAGCCGCCGATCGCCACGCCCTCCAGCCGGTGCGCCCCGACGCCCACGCCGCCAATGCTCAGGAACCGCACCGTGCCCCCGGCCCCGACCCCGAGCCCGCCCACGAGCACCCCGGTCGCATCGCCGCCAACGCCAATGCCCAGGCCGCCGACCGCCAGGCCACGGGAATTCCCGCCGACGCCGAACCCACCGCCGCCGATGCCGATGCCGCGGAAGTCACCACCGACGCCGGCGCCGACGCCCGCCATCATGAGGCCGTCGAAGTTGCCGCCCATCCCCGCGCCGACGCCGGCAAGGAGGATTCCGCGCCCGCCGAATCCCGACCCCGCCCCGATACCCGCCACCACGACGCCGTCCATGAACCCACCCGCCGCCATGCCGATCCCGGCGACGCCAATGCCACGAAAGTTCTGCCCGATCCCCGCGCCGATGCCGCTCAATGCGACTCCCTGCATGTTCCCGCCCACGCCAAAGCCGACGCCGCTCGCAAGGAGCCCGCGCGCGTCGGCGCCGATTCCCATGCCGATGCCGCTGGCGACGATGCCGTCGACGCGGTCCCCCACGCCGAAGCCGATGCCGGCCACCATCAGCCCCTCGAGACGGCCGCCGACTCCCATCCCGAGTCCGGCGATCCCGAGGCCGCTGACGTCGCGGTCGACGGCCAGCCCGACCGGCGCGATCGCCAGGCCCTGGATGTCCTTGCCGCCGGTGGTCGGCAGGCCTAACGCCAGCCCGTGAATGGTCCCGCCGCCGCCCGGGAACGGGCTCCAGATGGTGATGTTGATGCCGTTGACCTCATCGAGCCGGCCGTCGCGGTAGTTGAGCCGCAGCCCGTTCACCTTGCGGGAATCGCCGATGCTGATCCCGGTTCCGCCGACGGTGAGGTCGAGGCTGCGGCGGGCCTCCTGCGCCGCGGCAGGGAGCGCGAGGAGCCCGGACAATGCGATCGCGACGGCAGGAAGGCGAGGGAAGCTCACGAGGTCACTCCGATCGATGTAGGCACCCCGTTGTACGAGATGCAAGTGCAGGAGTTTCTTGCGGATGCGCGCTCCGCAACGAGGGGCGTAGCGACGTCCCGGCGCGCCCAGCCGCACTCCATTACTAATCGCTCGGCGCCTTCGTTGCAGGCGGCTGCGGGCACCGGCTTCGTCGCCGGCAGGAGATGATGGGTTCCCGCCCAGTGCACCGTGAAGCGGGCCACCAGCGCGCCGATGATCGCGGTCGAGACCACGTCGCTGGTCCAGTGCTGGTGCGAGTAGACGCGGGACCAGCCCACCAGGCCGACCGTTGCGGCGGACGCGACGTCCACGACGGGATTCCGCGAGAGCGTCGCCGTGGCAGCCGCCACAGCACTCACGTGAATCAGGTGCGACGACGGCCAGGAGTGATCGGCGCCCGCGCCTGACATCGGATGGAACGACCACGGCGATGCAGCCCCGACGGGACGGTGCCGTCCGACGACGGGCTTCAGCACACCGACAAGGCCGTTCCCCGCCGCGTACGCCAGCGTCACCGCCAGCACGTCACGCGACAGGTCGCGGCGCCGCAACAGCAGGCTGCCGACGAAGGCGACGGCCAGCGCGGGTTCGACGACGCGGCCGGCCCCGATGGCGTTGCCGGCATCGGCGATCCGGTCCATGCCACCGCCGCGGTGGGTCACGTAATGTGCGTCGACACGGCCGTCGACCGCGGCGGCGGCCCCGACCGCCACGAGCGAGAGCGCCGCACGCCACGCCGGCACGTGGCCGTCGCACGCTCCCTGCGCGCTCGCGCTGGGGACGGGCAGCAGGCAGATGATGGCGAGGAGCGTGGCCGGTCGCATGCGGTTCACCTGGCGACCTGCATGATGGCGGAAATCACCGGCGGCCGCCACCGAGGCGCCGGATCACTGGACGGGCTCCGCGCCGCTCGTGCTGGCGGAGACAGCGGCTCAGTGGTCATGGTGCCGTCCTGGGACGTTAGGTGCCGCGGACCGCATCCGGCGCGCTCTTCCGTCCCGCTGGCGTGGCCGCGATACTCCAGTGCATGGCTGGCGGCACGCGGTTCCTCGTGATCGACGACGAGAAGCAGATTCGCCGCGTCGTCCGCAACGCGCTCGAGCCCCTCGGCGGCACGACCGCCGAGGCATCGACGGCGCGGGAGGGCATCGACCTCGCCGCCGCCGAGCGGCCCGATCTCGTCATACTCGACCTCGGGCTTCCCGACATGGACGGCGCCGACGTCTGCCGTGAGTTGCGCGGCTGGCTGGATGCGCCGATCCTCGTCCTGTCGGCGCGCCACAGCGTCGACGAGAAGGCGGCACTGCTCGACGCCGGCGCCGACGACTACCTGACGAAGCCCTTCAGCACCGTGGAATTGCAGGCGCGGATACGCGCGCTGTTGCGCCGCGCCGGCGCGATCCGCCGGGGGAGGATCGGTCGACGATCACCGGCGGCGAAGTCTCGATCGACCTGGTGGCCCGCACGGTCACGGTCGCCGGGACCGCGGTGCACCTGACCCCGATCGAGTGGGAGCTGCTCAAGGCGCTCGCCACCAACGCCGACCGCACGCTCACCCATGCGCAGCTCTTCGCGGCCGTCTGGCGCGGACGCGAGCACGGCGACGCACAGGCGTACCTGCGCGTGCACGTCGCGCACCTCCGGCGCAAGCTGGAGGCCGACCCGGTCCGTCCACGGCACATCGTCACCGAGCCCGGCATTGGATACCGCTTTGCCAGCTGACGGGTCGTCCGGGCAGCTTCGGACAAGCCGCGCGCGCCTCTGGTGCGCTGGGCGCTCGTGCTCGGCGGCGCCACGGCGGTGCTGTTCGTGCTGCGCCCGCTGCTGGACAAGTCCCATGTCGCCCTCGCGCTGCTGCTCGTGGTGCTCGGCGCGAGCGCCGACGGCGGCAAGCGGGTCGGGCATCGGCACTGCGCTCGCTGCCTTCCTCGTCTTCGACTTCGTCTTCCTGCCGCCATACTACACGCTGTCGCTGCGCGACCCGTTCGACTGGCTGGTGCTGGCCGTCTTCCTGGCGACGAGCGCGGTGGCGGCACACCTCTTCGACCGGTTGCAGCGCGAGACGCGCGAGGCGCAGGCGCGGACGGCCGAGCTGCGGCGCCTCGCCACGTTAGGCGCCGAGGCGCTCAATGCGGCGCCGGCCGCACGGGCCCTCGAGGCGGTGGCCGCGGTCATCCGCGAGACACTGCCGGTGTCCCGGTGCACCATCTGGCGCGCCGGCGCCGCCGGCGACGACGACACGCTGGTGGCCGCGGCCGTCTCGCAGCGCGTGCTGCTGGCGGTGCTTCCCGATGGCACGACCCGGCTTGGCCGGAGCGCGTCGGTCGGCGAGGCGCAGGCATTGCTGGATGCGACGCCGGTGGCCCGCCTCCTGGTGCCGCTGCTGGTGCGGGATCGCTGTGACGGCGTGCTCGACCTGGCCGACGCGCGCGGATTCACCTGCGACGAGCCGGCCCGGCGCTATCTCGACGTGCTCTCGTACTACGCCGCCCTCGGGGTCGAGCGGGTCCGGCTCGAGGCCGAGGCCGCGCATGTGGAGGCGCTGCGCGAGGCCGATCGCCTGAAGGACGCGCTCATCGCCTCGGTCTCGCACGATCTCCGGACGCCGCTCACCACGATCAAGGCCCTCGCGCACGCCCTGCGGGACCTGGGCGACGAGCGTCCCGAGATCATCGAGCAGGAAGCCGACCGCTTGAACCGGTTCGTCGGCGAGCTGCTCGACCTGTCGCGCCTCTCGGCCGGGGCGATCCGCCTGACGATCGAGGTCGTACCGGTCGATGAACTGGTGTCGGCGGCTGTGCAGCAGGTCGAGGGCGCCCTTCGCGGCCGGCGCCTGTCGGTGATCCCTCGGGCCCGACAGCCCGCTCCTCGTGGCCCGCTTCGACCTCGTCCACGCGGCGCGCGTCGTCGTCAACCTCATCGAGAACGCGCTCAAGTACGCACCGCCCGACTCCCCCATCGACGTCTCCGTCGGCCGCCGCGGGCCCTGGGTTGACGTGGTCGTCGCCGACCGCGGACCCGGCGTCGCTCCCGAGGAGCGGGAGCGGATCTTCGAGCCGCTGTACCGACCGGCCGGGGCGCCGACGGACGCCGGCAGCGCCGGGCTGGGGCTCGCAATCGCGCGACAGCTCGCGGAGGCCCAAGGCGGTTCGCTGTCGTACGCGCCGCGCCTGGGGGGTGGGAGCGTCTTCACGCTGTCGCTGCCGGCGGCGGCGCTCGGGGAAAACCGTACGGCGGACGCCTGACGGCCGCCACCCCGTAGCAGGCTACCGGCGGGCGAGGGCCTTAACGACATCTTAGCGTGACGGCGCCGCCGCTTTGTGCGGCCTTTGCGCACCACGCGACATCATGCACGCCGTCCCACGAGGCGGGGCCCGCCACTCTCCCTTGGCCCCCGAAACGGCGTCATGACCGACATCATCTATCTGCTGCTCACGGGCGCGTTCTTCGCGCTCATGCTCCTCTACGTCGTGGCCTGCGAGCGGCTCGGCCGCGGCGCGGAACCGTCCCGGGAGGACCGACCATGAGCGCCGGGAGCTGGCTCGCCGCCGCACTGGCGGTCGCGATCCTCGTCTATCTCGTCTACACGTTGCTTCGCCCCGACAAGTTCTGAGGGCAGCGGACCATGACATCCAACGGCTGGCTGCAGATCCTCTTCTACTGCGCGCTGCTTCTCGCGCTCACGAAGCCGCTCGGCGCGTACATGGTACGCGTCTACGACGGCTCCATGGGATGGTTGCGGGTGCTGGAGCGCCCACTTTACCGTCTCGCGGGCATCGATCCCGGGGAGGACCAGCACTGGACGCGGTACGCGGGTGCCCTGCTCCTCTTCAGCCTCGCGAGCATGGTGCTGACGTATGTCGTGCTGCGCCTGCAGGCGCTGCTGCCCCTCAATCCGCAACATCTGGCCGCGGTGACCGATCACCAGTCGTTCGAGACCGCGGCGTCGTTCACGACGAACACGAACTGGCAGTCGTACGGCGGCGAGACGACGATGTCGTACCTCTCGCAAATGACGCAGCTCGCCTTCCACAACTTCACCTCGGCTGCCGCCGGCATGGCCGCCGTGATCGGCCTCATTCGCGGCGTCGCCCGCCACGGGAGCGAGGCGAAGGGGCGCATCGGCAACTTCTGGGCGGACCTGGTGCGGGGCACGCTGTACATCCTGCTGCCGCTCTCGCTCATCGTCTCGTTCGTGCTGATCCAGCAGGGGAGCGTCCAGAACTTCAAGCCGTACGTCGAGGTGACGACGCTCGAGGGCGCGAGGCAGGTGCTGGCGATGGGTCCGGCGGCGAGCCAGATCGCCATCAAGCAGATCGGCACCAACGGCGGCGGCTTCTTCAACGTCAACTCGGCCCATCCGTTCGAGAATCCCACGCCATGGTCGAACTTCGTGGAGATGTTCTCGATCCTGCTGATCGCCTCGGCGCTCACCTGGACCTTCGGCCGCATGGTGAGGAAGCAGGCGCACGGATGGGCCGTGTGGGCTGCGATGTTCGTGATCTTCATCGGCGGCGTCACGGTGGCGTACTGGGCCGAGGCGCGCGGCAATCCGATTCACGCAACGCGCGGCGTGGACGTCGTGGCGTCGAGCGTGAATCCGGGCGGCAACATGGAAGGGAAGGAGGTCCGCTTCGGGCTGGCGAACTCCACGCTGTGGGCGACCGCGACCACGGCCGCGTCGAACGGCTCGGTGAACTCGATGCACGACTCGTACACGCCGCTGGGAGGGCTCGTGCCGCTGGTCTTCATCCAGCTCGGCGAGGTCGTCTTCGGCGGCGTGGGATCGGGGCTCTACGGCATGATCGTGATGGCCATCCTCACGGTGTTCATTGCAGGGCTCATGGTCGGCCGGACGCCCGAGTACCTCGGCAAGAAGATCCAGGCGCGCGAAGTGCAGATGGTGATGCTGTACGTGCTGATCTTCCCCGCGGCCATCCTGATCCCGACCGCGGTGTCGGTGCTGCTGCCGGCGGGGCTCACGGGCCTCAACAACGCGGGGCCGCACGGTCTCTCGGAGATTCTCTACGCCTTCACGTCGACGGCGGGGAACAATGGCAGCGCGTTCGCCGGCCTCTCCGGGTCCACATACTACTACAACACGCTCTTCGGGTTGAACACGCTGATCGGCCGGTTCGCGATGATGGTGCCGATGCTGGCGTTGGGTGGCTTCCTCGCCGAAAAGAAGCTCGTCCCCGAATCGGCTGGCACATTCCCGGTCACCACGCCGCTCTTCGTCGTGCTCCTGGTCGCGGTCATCCTGATCGTGGGCGCGCTCACATTCTTCCCCGTCCTCTCGCTCGGCCCGCTCGTCGAGCACCTGCTGATGGGCGCGGGGAGGTTGTTCTGACATGTCGACGATGCAGACCCCCCGGCTCGGCTCCCCGGTGGCGAAGACGCGCCACCCCGCCTCGCGCAGTCACGCCCTGTTCGAGGGCAAGCTGGTCCGCCGCGCAATCCGCGATGCGTTCCAGAAGCTCGCGCCGCGTCACCTGGTGCGGAATCCGGTGATGTTCGTCGTGGCGATCGGCAGCGCGTGGACGACGGTCGACCTCGCGCTCCGCCTCGCGCGCGGCGAGGGCGGCATCGCCTTCTCGCTGCAGCTCGCCGTCTGGCTCTGGTTCACGGTGCTGTTCGCCAACTTCGCCGAGGCGATGGCCGAGGGGCGCGGCAAGGCGCAGGCCGAAAGCCTGCGCGCCACGCGCCAGGAGACGCAGGCCAAGCTGCTGCGCGACCCGAAGAACCACCTCGATTTCGAGGTCGTTCGCGCCACGACATTGCGCGTCGGCGACCTCGTGATCTGCCACCCGGGCAACCTCATACCCGGCGACGGCGAGGTGGTCGACGGCGTGGCATCGGTGGACGAATCGGCGATTACCGGCGAGTCGGCTCCCGTCATCCGCGAGTCCGGGGGCGAGCGCTCGGCGGTCACCGGCGGGACCAAGGTCCTCTCGGACTGGGTCGTCGTGCGCATCACCGCCAACCCCGGCGAGACGTTCCTCGACAGGATGATCGCGCTGGTGGAAGGGGCGTCGCGGCAGAAGACGCCGAACGAGATCGCGCTGACGATCCTGCTGTCGGGACTCACGGTGATCTTCGTCTTCGCCGTCGCCACGCTGCAGCCGTTCGCGATCTACTCCGGCGGGGCGACGACGATTCCCATCCTGATCGCGCTGCTGGTGTGCCTGATTCCCACGACCATCGGCGGCCTGCTGTCGGCCATCGGCATCGCCGGCATGGACCGGCTGCTGCAGCAGAACGTGATCGCGGTGAGCGGGCGCGCGGTGGAGGCGGCGGGCGACGTCAACACGCTCCTGCTCGACAAGACCGGCACGATTACGTTGGGCAATCGGCAGGCCGCAGCCTTCCTGCCGGCGCCGGACGTGACCGAGCAGGAGCTGGCAGACCGCGCCCAGCTCGCCTCGCTGCCGGACGAGACGCCCGAGGGGCGCAGCATCGTGGTGCTGGCCAAGGAGCGCTTCGGCCTGCGCGGCCGCACGCTGGCCGAGGACGGCCGGATCTACGACGAACAGGGCCGGAAGGAGGCGGACTTCGTGCCGTTCTCGGCGGCCACCCGCATGAGCGGCATCAACCTGCATGGCCACGAGATCCGGAAGGGCGCGGTCGACGCCGTGACGCGCTGGGTCCGCGACGGCGGCGGCGAGTTCCCCGCCGACGTGACAGCAGCGGTCGAGCGGGTCGCCCGCGGCGGCGGCACACCGCTGGTGGTGGCCGAGCGCGATCATGGCACGGCGCGCGTGCTCGGCGTGGTGCACCTCAAGGACGTCATCAAGGGCGGCATCCGCGAGCGCTTCGACCGCCTCCGCGCCATGGGCATCCGCACCGTCATGATCACGGGCGACAACCCGCTGACCGCGGCGGCGATCGCGCAGGAAGCCGGCGTCGACGACTTCCTGGCCGAGGCGACCCCCGAGGACAAGATGGCGCTCATCAAGCGGGAACAGGCCGGCGGCCGGCTCGTCGCGATGACCGGCGACGGGACCAACGACGCCCCCGCGCTGGCGCAGGCGGACGTCGGCGTGGCCATGAACACGGGCACCCAGGCCGCGCGCGAGGCGGGCAACATGGTCGACCTGGACTCGAACCCCACGAAGCTGATCGAGGTGGTGGAGATCGGGAAGCAACTGCTCATGACGCGCGGCAGCCTGACGACGTTCTCCATTGCCAACGACGTCGCCAAGTACTTCGCGATCATCCCGGCGATGTTCATGGCAACGTATCCGGCCCTGAACGCGCTCAACGTGATGCACCTGCACTCGCCGACGTCGGCGATTCTCGCGAGCGTGATCTTCAACGCGCTGATCATCATCGCGCTGGTGCCGCTGGCGCTGCGCGGGGTGAAGTACCGCCCCGCGCCGGCCACGGTCATCCTGCGCCGCAACCTCTTCGTCTACGGGCTCGGCGGGTTGCTGATCCCCTTCGCGGGCATCAAGCTGCTCGACATGCTGCTCGCGGTCCTCCACCTGGTGGCCTGACCATGCCGAACGGCCTTCTTCGCAAACAGCTCCGGCCGGCAATCATGATGACGATCACCCTGTGCGTCCTCACCGGCCTGGTCTATCCCGGCATCGTGACCGGCGCCGCCCAGCTGCTCTTTCCCCGCCAGGCCAACGGCTCGCTCGTGACCGTGAATGGCACGGTGGTGGGCAGCGCCTTGATCGGGCAGCCGTTCGCGCAGCCGTACTATTTCCACCCGCGTCCTTCGGCCGCGGGATCCGGGTATGACGCAGCCGCCTCGTCGGGCACCAACAAGGGCCCCACCGACCGCAAGCTCGCCGACACCCTCATCGCGCAGGCCGTGGACAGCGTGGTGGCGCAGGACGGCGCCGTGAAGGGGCGGATTCCATCCGATATGGTCACCGCATCCGGATCGGGACTCGATCCGGACATCTCGCCGGCCAACGCCTTCGTGCAGGTGGCGCGGGTGGCCCGCGCCCGCGGCGCCGATTCGGCAGGGGTGCGTGCCCTCGTGGACCGTCACGTCGAGGGACGGCAGTTCGGCTTCTTCGGCGAGCCACGTGTAAACGTCCTGCTGCTCAACATCGCGCTCGACAGCGCGTTTCCGCGACCGTCAGCGTCGCGCTGAAGACTTGGAGCTTCATTCAATGATCTCCCGCAATTTCGCGCTCACGCTCGCGACGCTGGCCGCCGCGAGTTCGTCGGCGGCGCTCGCTCAGACTCCGGCCACGGGCGATTCGGCCGCCAGTGGAATCCAGCTGAGCGGGTACGTCACGTCGTCCTACACTTACGCCACGCGACCCGACGGGCGCCGGATCACCGGCCGGCTGTATGACCGGTTCCATGACGAGTTCGAGCTCGCCGCCGCACGCCTGACGATCCAGAAGCCCGTCGCGACCGACAAGATGGACGCCGGTTTCCAGGTGGACCTGCTGTACGGCCAGAATGCGCCGCAGATCCGGTCTGCCGGCCTGTCGCTCGGCGACCAGGGTGACCTGCCCCAGGCGTTCGTCACGCTGAACGTGCCCACCGGTCACGACCGGTATGTCCAGTTCAAGGCCGGAAAGCGCTGGACGATGATGGACGTCGAGTACGTCGACGAGATCCTCAATCCCAACTACTCGCACGGCTACGCGTACATCTACCTGTCGAACTTCACGGATGTGGGGTTCAGCGTGGAGGCGAAACTGTCGAGCACCGTCGACGCCGCCGTCAGGCTGATCAACGGGTGGGACGTGGTGGAGGACAACAACAAGGGGAAGTCCGTGCAGGCGCACCTCGGCATCACGCCCTCGGATCGCGTGGCGCTCGCGTTCCTGGCCGCCGCGGGACCGGAGCAGACCGACAACACCTCCAACAACCGCTACGCGGGGCAGTTCATCGGCACCTTCAAGCCGGCTTCCACCACGACGCTGTACACGGAGTTCGACGTTGGGAGCGAGGAAGGCCTGAGCGCGAGCGGAGGCAGTGCTTCCTGGTGGGGCGCCGGCGTCTGGGGTGTCTTCGATCTCTCCCCCAAGGCGTCGCTGGCCCTGCGCGGCGACTACATCGACGACGCGGATGGCGTTCGCACCTCCGGGGTCTTTGGCTTCCCGGTGGCTGCTTCCAGGAAGCTCATGAGCGGTACAGCGACCCTGAACGTGAAGTCCTGGAGCCACGCGCTGGTGCGGCCGGAAGTCCGCGTGGAGCACTCGAGCCGGGACGATTTCGGGGGTGCGAACCCGAAGGCGATGCAGGTGACCTTCGGTATCGCGATGTCCTGCACCTTCTGAGGCTCGCGCGGCGTCCGCCGGCGCTCGCACTCCACGCACGCACCTCGCGAAGCAGCCTCGCGGCCGAATCACGGGAGACGATATATTGGCAAGCTGCCCGCCGCCTCCGGCATTCCGACCTGGTCGTGACTGAACCGATTCGCGACTCCGCCGTGTCCGATGCATTGTCCCCGCAGGGTGGGGAGTCGCCCGGCGCCAGCGGCGAAACCACCGGCTTCTTCGAGATCCTGCGCCGGCGTGAGCGCGGGAAACTCAAGCTGTACATCGGCTCCGCCGCCGGTGTCGGCAAGACGTACCGCATGCTGCAGGAAGCGCATGCCCTGCGCCAGCGCGGCGTCGATGTCGTGATCGGCTTCGTCGAGCCGCACCAGCGCGCCGAGACGATCGCGCAGATCGGCGACCTCGAGGTCGTGCCGCGCCGTCATTTCGACTATCGCGGGGTCCGGCTCGAAGAGATGGATGTCGACGCCGTGATCGCCCGCCGCCCCGAGATCGCCATCGTCGATGAGCTCGCGCACACCAACGTCCCCGGGTCCCGCAATCGCAAGCGCTGGGAGGACGTCATCGACCTGCTCGGCCACGGCATCAACGTCATCTCCGCCGTGAACATCCAGCACCTCGAGTCGCTCAACGACGTCATTGCCCGCACGCTGGGCGTGACCGTGCGCGAGACGATTCCCGACTGGGTCCTCGGTGTCGCCGGTCAGGTCGTGAACCTCGACATCTCGGCCGAGGACCTGCGGCAGCGCCTCACCGAGGGACGGATCTATCCCAGCGACAAGATCGAGGCCGCGCTCGCCAACTTCTTCACCCCCGAGAACCTGACGACGCTGCGCGAGCTGGCGCTGCGCGAGGTGGCCAGCTCGGTGGATCGCACGCGCGAGGAGATCGTGCGCCGCGAGGCGGGAGGCCCGGCGCGCCCTGCCGTGGACCGCCTGGTCGTCGCCATGTCCAGCGACGCCGCCCGGACGGCTGCGCTGCTGCGCCGTGCCAGCCGCATTGCGGGTCGGCTCAATTCCGACTGGTACTGCGTCTACGTGCAGACGGCTGACGAGGCGGCCGACCGGATCGACGCCGCCGTGCAGCGCAAGCTCGTCGACAACTTCCAGCGGGCCGCGGAGCTGGGCGCCGAGGTGGTGAAACTCGTGGCCGACGACGTCGCCGGCGCCTTGCTGGCGTTCGCGCGCGAAAAAGGCGTCCGCCTGATCATCGTCGGCCGCGGGCAGCATCGCTTCCTCGCTCGCCTGCGTCGCCGCTCGGTGACCGAGGAGCTGTTCCGTCGGAGCGGCGACATCGACGTCCTGGTCACCGGATTCGACCACGAGGGAAACACCGCGTGAAGGTCGCCCATCGACTCTATCTCGCCATCCTCCCCGCCGTGCTTGGCGTCCTCACCGTCGCCGGACTCGCCTACTGGGGAGAGCGTGGCCGGCAGGCGCCCGAGGACTTCGTGACCGTGGCCGCGATCGTCGCGCTGGTGTCGCTCGTCCTCGCCTGGCGGAATACGCGCTACGTGGCGCAACGGATCGAGCGCCTGATGCCGGGCGACGCACCGGTGGAGAGCGCCGGCAGTGCCGGCTGGGCCGTCATTCGCGAGCTCGCCAGCCTCCGACAGCTCTTCGCCGGACGCGTCGGTCGTGACGAGCTTGACGCCATCCAGGCGAACATCGACCGCCTCCAGGTCCTGCTCGACCGTGCCCGCCAGGACGCCGAGATGCGCGAACGAGAGGCGAAGGAGCGCAGCGACGAGTACGCGCGGCTCCTCGCGGCCTCCACCGAGCTGATGGCCCGGCGCCTGACCGACGTCCGCCTCCCCATCCACGTGCTCCTCGAGAACCGCTTCGGCGACCTGAACGAGAACCAGGAGGAGATGCTGGAAGCCGCCCGGGTCGCATCCGAGGGCGCCGATGCCGAGGCGCGCCGGCTCCACGAGGTCGCGCAACTGGACCTCGGCCGCGCAGTGCTGCGCGACGAGCAGGTCAGCGTCCGCGATATCCTGGCCTCGGTGACGCCGGCCCTGCGGGCGCTGGCGGCGACGCGGGGCGTGCGGCTGGAGCTCGACCTCGTGCCGGCACCGCCGAGGGTGCGCGGCGATGCGATCCGGCTGCGCGAGGTGATCGCGACGCTGCTGCACCGGGCCGTCTTCGCGGCCGCGCCCGGTTCGCGGCTGCTCGTCACCCTGAAGGCGCTCGACGGCCGGCTGGCGCTCTCGGCGTCGGCGGCGCCGGCACCGGCGGACTTTCCCGAGCTCCCGCTCGTTTCTCGCATCGTGCGGGCCACCGGAGGCGAGCTGCACGTTGACGCCGCCGAGGGACTCTCGCTTTCCCTTCCCCTGGCCGCCGGCGCCTGACGAGCGCCACAGACGCCCGCTCACCCCACCGCGCTGGGCACCGGCGCCGGCAGCAGCTCCAGCAGCGCCGCGAGGTGCCGTTCCACCACCTCGGGCTTGATGAGGTCGAAGTGGCTCGAGTCCGGCTCGATCACCAGCGAGCCGTCGCGATAGGCGTCGCCGAGCAGGCCCTCGTCCATCTGCCGCAACTGCAGGTCCATGACGATGCCGCGACAGGTGTCGTCGTCCTCGAAGACGCACCGCAGCGCGCGCACCTGGTGGCTCGCCTCCCGGAACCAGCCGACGAACGGGCTCTCGCCCCCGTTCTCGAACGGCGCGACGATGTCGCGCGCCACCGTGCGCAGCGGCTCCACGCGCGACTGGAACTTCTGGAGCATCTGCACCAGGTAGCTGTGGACCGTGAGCCAGGCGTCCAGCGACGGCGCGTGCTCGCCCACCGCGCGCAGGCCCGCCATCAGCTCGTCGGAGTGCCCGTGGCGCAGTTGCGCCAGGATGCTGGTGACGAAGCACGTCTCCAGCGACAGGTTGCAGCCGAGCGACAGGAGCGCGTCCACGCGCGTGGCCACGCGCCCGGCTGCGAAGCGCATCGCCGTGTCCCCGCCTGACGAGTACCCCGCCAGGACCACGCGCCCGGGGCGGGTGCGCTCGGTGATGTGGCGCAGGAAATGGCGCAGCATCACCAGGTGGTCCTGCAGCGGGAGTGCCGGCCGCCGCCGTCGCGCCGGCTCGAAGCCGTACGGCGTCAGCGCCACGGCGCGATACGGCAGCGCCCGCAGCAGCCCGGCGAACGCGTCGGCGTCCAGCCCGGTCGGCGGCAGGAGGCAGACGAGCGTCTCCGACCGCGCATGGTTGTCGAGGTACTCCATCGAGTCGCCGATCATCCGCGGGTCGAACGAGCCGCGGCTGAGGTGGCGCACCAGCCCCTCGGTGATGCGGAACTGCGACGGCGCGACCTGGTGTTCCTGGGTGTCGGGGCCAATCGCACCCAGGGCGCCGGTGAGCAGGGCGTCGAGCTGGCGCACGATCTCGTGGCCCGACTGGAAGCGGTCGGACGGCCGCTTCGCCAGGCAGCGCAGCACCACCTGGTCAAGCGCCGCGGGAATGGCCGGGCGGTGGCGGCTCGGCGGGTCGGGCACCCGTGCGGCGTGCGCGGCGATGAGCTGCACCGCCGAGGGCGCCGTGAACGGCGGCATTCCCGTGAGCAGCTCGTACGCCAGGACGCCGTATGCGTAGAGGTCGGCGCGATGGTCGAGCTGCGGATCGCTGGCCGCCTGCTCCGGCGCCATGTACGCCGGGCTGCCGACGGCGATCCCGGTGGCGGTGATCGGCGCCGACCGCGCCGACTCGCTCACCGCCCGGGCGATGCCGAAGTCCGCGACCTGCGCGTGGCGGTCGGCGAAGAGCACGTTCTCCGGCTTGATGTCGCGGTGGACGATCTTCTTGCCATGCGCGTACGCCAGCGCGTCGGCGATCTCGCGCAGGATCCACACCGCTTCCTGCAGCGGCAGCTCCCCCTCGCGGGCGATGCGGGTGCGGAGCGACTCGCCGGCCACGTAGGGCATCACGTAGTACAGGAGGCCGTCGGCCTCGCCGGAATCGATGAGGCCGAGGATGTGGGGGTGCTGCAGCTGGGCGATGATCCGGATCTCGCGCAGGAAGCGCTCCGCGCCTAACGATATCGCCAGGTCCGGGTGCAGCACCTTGAGCGCCACCGGCCGGGCGTGCTTGACGTCCTCGGCCAGGTAGACCGCGGCCATCCCGCCCACGCCGAGCTCGCGCTCCACGCGGTAGCGCCCGTCAAGCGCCCGGGTCAGGGAATCGAGGACGTCCCGCATCGACGCCTCCGGAGTGCAGCGCGACGTTCCGCCCCAGGAATGCGCGGTCGCCGGCGTTGTGGGTGTTCTGGCCCGAAGGTGGGGCAGGACCGCCTGCCGCGCCAGTGGGAAGCGGGTGCGCCACCACACGCGGCGCCCCGCCGGTGTCAGGGCACGCCGGACGGCGCCCCCCCGCCCTGCCGCGCCTGCGTCGTCAGGCTGTCCACGATCGCCTCGAAGACGTCGGCCGACGGCAGTGCCTCGGCCAGCATCCGGTTGCCGACGAAGAACGTGGGCGTGCCGTCCACGTGCAGCGCGAGGCCCTTCTCGAAGGCGGCGCGCACCTGCGGCTCCAGGGCGCGCGTGTCGAGGCAGGTGTCGTACGCGCCGGTGTCGAGGCCGAGATCCCTGGCGTACTGCTTCATGATGGCGACCGCGTCAGGCACCCGCGTCACCCCGAGGCCGCTCCACTCCAGCTGTCCCGCGAACAGGCGGTCATGCATCTCCCAGAACTTCCCCTGGGCACCGGCGCACGCGGCGGCGTTGTGCGCAAACATCGTGTTGGGATGGCTCTGCAGCGGAAAGTCGAGGAAGCGGAAGCGGGCCCGCCCGGTACGCACCAGGCGGGCGCGGACCTCCGGCTCGATCGCCGTCGCGAACCGGCCGCAGGTCGGGCACTCGAAGTCGCCGAACTCCACGATCTCCACCGGCGCGCTGTCGCTGCCCATCACGTGCCCCTCGGCCCGCGGCAGCGGCGCATCCGGGGCGAGGAGCACCGAAGCAGGATGCGGCCGCAGCACCAGCCACGCGAGGATCGCCACGCCGCAGGCGGCGATCACGAACAGCAGCACCACGAAGTCGATGCCCGCCCGGCGGTCACGGGCGCGGTGTCGTGTCACGAACGGGAGCCCGACGAAGGAGGGTGCAGCGCCGCGCGCAGCCCGGTCCGCGGCGGTCGACGGGAAGCTGGGGGCGGCCGCGGCGCTGGGAAAGTCCGGTGGGGAAACCGCGGCGCGCGTGCTCAGCGGATCGCTGACGCCGCGGTACCGCTTTGCCGACGGCGACGCACCGCCGAGGGCCGTATGGTACAGCCGGTTCATCGACCGGTGGCGCGGCGGCGCGCGCCGTCCCGGACGCCACGGACGACGCGGGAGGCGTGATGCCATCACAGCGCGTGCTGGTGCTGTACGGATCGAAGTACGGGCAGACGGCCAAGGTGGCCGAGCGCATCTGCGCGCTCCTGCGGGAGCATGAGTACACCGTGGACCTGCTGAAGGGCGACGCCCTCCCGCACGACTTCGACCTGGACTCCTATGACGCCGTGCTCATCGGCGCCTCGCTCATCGGCGGCCATCACCAGCGATACATCGAGCGGTTCGCCTCCCATCACCGCAACCGGCTCAATCGTGTGCCGTCGGCGTTCTTCTCCGTGAGCGGGTCCGCCGGCAGCGCCCGCGCCGAGGATCGCGCCGCCGCGCAGGTCGTCGTCGACCGCTTCCTGGCGCAGGTGGGATGGATGCCGTCCCGCATCGCCACCTTTGCCGGCGCGATCACGTTCACGAGGTACAACATCTTCCTGCGCTGGAGCATGAAGCGGATCAGCCGCAAGGAAGGCGGCTCCACCGACACGTCACGCGACCACGAGTACACGGACTGGGCGCGCGTGGCCCGCTTCGTGGATGACATCGCGCTGCTGTTGGCCGACGAGCTGACCCCGCGACCGCAGCGAATCGAGGACGTCGTTCCGCGCTGACCGGACGGCGACCTCGCGCTACGGTCGCGCCCGGAAGGTGATCGACGCTGGCGTCGGCCGGACCGTGACGGCGCTGTCGTCGCCGCCCTGGACCGCGACCGTCGGCCGCACCGCGTACTTCCCCGGTGGCACCATCGAGGGCGCCTCCTGCGACCCGTCAGGCACCACGCGCCCGGTGGTGTAGCCGTCGATCCGGCGCGTCGCGCCCGGCGCCAGCGGCTGTGGGGCCGTGAGCGCGAAGATGCACGGCCAGTACTGCGCCGGG
Source organism: uncultured Gemmatimonadaceae bacterium (assembly GCA_963761075.1). Classification (GTDB taxonomy): domain Bacteria; phylum Gemmatimonadota; class Gemmatimonadetes; order Gemmatimonadales; family Gemmatimonadaceae; genus CAVXFN01. The sequence goes on along the minus strand of CAVXFN010000004.1, from coordinate 682,795 downwards.
TGGAAGACGCTTCCTGATTCGCTCACGAGCACGTAGTCGCCGTTGCAGTCCTGCAGCCCCACCCGCACCGTGTCGGCGCTCGTGTTGGTGATGTCGAGCGAGATGGGCACCGTGTCGCCGACCACCGCCACCGACCCGCCGCCGTCCACCACGTCCGGCGTCGACGCGGGCTCCTTCATGTTCGAGCACGCGCCCAGCGCCACGGCGCCAAGCACGACGAGGACGCGACCGGTCGTCATCACGGGGGCTCTCTGAAGAGGGACTGCGGGAGTCGTTCCTGAAGGATCGCCCGCATCCGGGAGACACCGCGGCCCCGCGGGCACCCCGACCCGTCGGCCGGTACCGCCCGGCCTGACGGGACGGTCTGCAGGACGACCGGAGGCGCCGGTCCGGGTCGCCGCACCGCGCGGCCGACCCCGAACTGCCGTACCGCGCGTCTCACCCTCGACCGCGGAGCCGCGCGGCGTGTCCGCTGCCATCGGGAAACGCAACCGCCCCGGCACGTGCTTATCAGGGCACGCGCCGGGGCGATGCCTAACGGCGTGCGGTGCCTACTTGCAGGTCACGCGCACGTGGATCGGCGTCACCAGCTGCCAGGTGAGCCCGGCCACGAGGCCGTTCAGGAAGGAGTGCTCGGTCTCGACCTTGGCGACGCCCTGGGCACAGGTCGCCTTGGCGTCCACCTCCTGCGGCGGGATGAGCCCGTACACGAACGACATCTGCCACGGCTTGTCGATGACCGTGTTTCCCGGCGGGGCTCCCGTCACCACTGTCACGTGGTAGCAGCCGGCGAGCAGGATGGCGGCCCCCGCTGCGATGATCGCATGGCGTTTCATGGATTCGTCTCCTGTGAACGCGGGCTAGAAGCGGAGGACAACGGATTCGTGCAACTCGACCGATTGGCGGACCGCATCACGCCACGCTTCCGCGCGCTCGGACGCCGTCGCGGTGGGCGAAATCGCGACCTGGAGGGCGTGGGCGGGCAGGCTAGCCGTACCCGACGCACAGGTCACCATCACGTGCACCGGCGTCCAGATGCCGAGCGTGATCGCGCTGAGCAGTCCGTTCATGAACGACTCCTCGGTGGTCACGATGGCGATGCCACCGGGACACTCCGACCGCATGTCGAGCTCCTGCGCCGGCACCAGTCCGAAGATCCAGGTCGACACGAACGGCTTGTCGACGACCTTCGATCCGGGCGCGAGGCCGGTCTGCACCACCTGATGGAAGCACCCCGCCAGGGCCGCCACGAGCAACGGGGCCACGAGCAATTGGCGTCGCGTCATCTGGGTTCGTCCTCCTCCGCACGGTGGATGAAGCCTGGGGAACTCCGCCGCCGCCGTGAATCGCCGCAGTGCGTGCGGGCACCCCTCACGGTGAGCGTCCGCGAATCTACGGGCGCCCGTCACCGGGCGCCAGAGCGCACGCCGGGTCGCGGCGCCGCGCATCGGCACGACAAGGCAACACCGGGGCATGGTGCCGGGGACCTGCGATCGCGTCTACCGGCGCTGCAGCTCGTAGAAATAGATGGGATCCGCCGGACGCAACGACATCGACTCCGCGACCCCGCTGCCGAGCAGCGTCCAGTCCTTGGCAAATCGTTGCTCGACCTCCGGGCGATCGAACCCGCGTGGTCCGCGCCGCTCTCCCGCGGCGAACCCGTGCAGCAGCAGGCGCGCGCCGGGCGCCGCGATGTCGCTGACTTCGCGCACATACGCCGAACGAGCCTCGTCGGGAAGCCCGTGCAGGCAGCCGCCATCCAGGAGCAACTGGAATCCGCTCCCGACGCCGGTCGTCGAGAGGCGTGTCACGTCGGCGCGCACGAAGCGCGGTGACGCGCCCGCGGAGGCGGCCTTGGCACGGGCGCGGCGCAATGCCCGCTCGACGAAGTCGACGCCGGTCACGTCCCAGCCGTGGCGCGCCAGGTAGATCGTCATGTCGCCGGTGCCGCAGCCGAGGTCGAGCGCCCGGCCCGGCGGGAGGCGGTCCTCGCCCTCCATGAGCGACACCAGCCGCGGTGGGAGGCTGTGACCATCCCACGGCGTGAACCCGATGCGGTACATCATCCCGAACCACAGCCGACCTGGCGACATGACGCCATCCTAACGCGAATGCCGGTTCCAGCAAGCAAACCCTGCCGCCCGCGCGCGACGCGACGCTCAGGCGCATGTACCCTGTTGCGCCCTCCAGCCGCCACGTACTGTACGGCTCGTCAACTGCGCCTCACGTTTGCGAGGAACGACATGACCCTCCCGCTCGACGGCGTGCGCGTCGTCGATCTCAGCCAGGTGATGGCCGGCCCGTACTGCACGATGCTGCTGGGCGACCTCGGCGCGGACGTCATCAAGGTCGAGCCGCCCTCGGGCGACCTCTCCCGATCGATGGGTGGTGCCCGCCTGCACCTCACCGGCGACGACAACGCGCCATTCCTCGCGTTGAACCGCAACAAGCGCAGCGTCGTGCTCGACCTCAAGCGCGACTCCGACGTGGACCACCTCCGGGGACTCGTCCGCGTCTCCGACGTGCTCGTCGAGAGCTTTCGCCCGGGGGTCATGCAGCGGCTCGGCATGGATTACGCCGCGGCGCGCGCGCTCAATCCGCGGCTCATCTACGCCAGCCTGTCGGGCTTCGGCCAGTCGGGTCCATGGTCCGGCCGACCCGGGTTCGACCTCATCGCGCAGGGACTCACCGGCATCATGAGCGTTACCGGGAATGACGGCGAACCCCCGGTCAAGTGCGGCGTGCCGGTGTCTGACCTGGCGGCGGGACTGTTCGCCGCCAACGGCATCATGGCCGCGCTGCTCGCCCGTGAGCGCACGGGGCGCGGGCAGCACGTCGAGACCTCGCTGTTCGAGGCCGCACTCGGGCTCTCCGTCTGGGAGACGACGGAACTCTGGGCGACCGGCGAGCCGCCGCGGGCGATGGGCTCGGCGCACCGGCTGAACGCGCCCTACCAGGCGTTCCGCGCCGCGGACGGCTACCTCACCATCGCGGCCATCACGATGCAACAGTGGCGCAGCCTCTGCACGGTGATCGGCCGCGACGCGCTGGCGGACGACGCCCGGTTCGACACCAACGACGCGCGCATGCGCCACCGCCCCGAGCTCGTCGCGGCAATCGAGTCGGCCCTGGCCGCCGAACCGGTGGCGGCCTGGGTGTCGCGCCTGCATGAGGCGGGCGTGCCCGCCGGACCGATTCTCGACTATGCCCAGGTCTTCGCCGAGCCGCACACCGCCGCGCGCAGCATGGTCGCGGAGATCGAGCACCCGGTGGAGGGCACGATCCGTACGCTGGGCTTCCCGCTCAAGTTCAGCGACACCCCACCACGCATCCGGCGTCATCCGCCGCTGCTTGGCGAACACACGCACGAGGTGCTCGGCGCCCTGGCGGCCAACCAACGGCGGGGACAATGACGTCCCACGGCGAGGTGCGGCTCGAGCACCACGGGGCCACGGCGTTCCTCACGTTCGACCGGCCCGCGGCGCGCAACGCGATGACCTGGCGGATGTACGAGGAGCTGGCGTCACACCTCGAACATCTCGGGACCCGCGGCGATGCCCGGGTCGTCGTCGTGCGCGGTGCCGGAGGCCACTTCGTGGCGGGCACCGACATCGCGCAGTTCACCCACTTCGCCTCCGCGAACGACGGCGTGGAGTACGAACGACGGCTGGAGGAGGTGCTGGCACGGTTCGAGGCACTGCCGATGCCGACGCTTGGCGTCGTCGAGGGATACGCGGCGGGCGCCGGCCTGGTGCTGGCGGCCGCCTGCGACCTGCGCCTGTGCACGCCGGATGCACGGTTCGGCGCACCCATCGCGCGCACCGTCGGCAACACCCTCACGACGGTCAACCTGGCGCGCCTCGTCGCGCAGCTCGGGGCGTCACGCACGCAGGCGCTGCTGCTGACGGCGGACTTCATGGGTGCCGCGGAGGCGCACGCCGCCGGCTTCGTGCTCGACGTGGTGCCGCACGAACAGCTCGCCACCCGCGTCGTCGAGCTCACGACCCGCATCACCGAGCTGGCGCCGATCACCCTCCGCGTCACCCGGGAGGCGATCCGCCGTGTCGTCGCCGCGGCGGCCGCCGTCGACGACACCGACCTCCTCACCCGCGCCTACGGCAGCCGCGACTTTGCCGAGGGCGTGCGCGCCTTCCTGGAAAAGCGCGAGCCGCACTGGGAGGGCCGGTGACCGGCTCCCGCCTCGACCCGATCGCATAGATGTCCGTCCACGCTCGCCATGCGGCCGTCACCACCGAACTCGAGGCCGCCCTCGCCGGCGCGCTCGCCGGGGAGGTCCGGTTCGACGCCATCACGCGCCGGATCTATGCCACCGACGCCAGCATCTACGCCATCGAGCCCATCGGCGTCGCCTTTCCGCGCGATGCCGGCGACGTCATGGCCGCGGTGGAGGTGGCCCGCCGGTTCGGCGTCCCGGTCCTCCCGCGTGGAGGCGGCACCAGCCTCGCCGGCCAGACCGTGGGACACGCCGTCGTGCTCGACTTCTCGCGCCACATGCGCGCGGTGCTCTCGGTGGACGCCGAGACGCGCACCGCCCGCGTGCAGCCCGGCGTGGTGCAGGACGAGCTGAACGTCCGGGCCGGCCGCCACGGGCTCCTGTTCGCCCCTGACACGTCCACCGCCAATCGCGCGACGTTAGGCGGCATGATCGGCAACAATTCCTGCGGTTCCCGCTCGGCGCGCTTCGGCATGACCATCGACCACGTCCTGTCGCTCGACGTGGTGCTGTCCGATGCCAGCCGCGCGCGGTTCGGCGCCGCACCGCCCGACGAGGTGGCCCGCCGCGCCAGCGGGGCGTCGCTCGAGGCCCGGCTGTATCGCGAGGTCCCGGCCCTCATCGCACGCCGTGACCACGCCATCCGCACCGGCTTCCCGCCATGGTGGCGCCGCAGCGGCGGATACCGCCTCGAGCGCCTCCTCCCCGAGGCCGGCGACCTGGACCTGGCCAAGGCCGTTGTCGGCTCCGAGGGAACGCTGGCGCTCGTCACCGAGGCCACGGTGCGCCTCGTGCCGCGCCCGGGCGCCGTCGCCGCGCTCGCGGGACACTTCGTCGACGTCGCCGCCGCCCTCGCCGCCGTCGGCGACGCGCTCGAGACGCACGCCGCCGCCATCGAGCTCGTGGACCGCACGATCCTGGAGCTGGCGCGACGTTCACCGCTGCACGCGCACCTCGTCTCCATTCTCGCCGGCGACCCCGGCGCGCTGCTCTGGGTGGAGTTCTACGGCGACACCGCCGCCGAGGCGGCGGCCGCGGCCCAGGCCCTCGAGGCGCGGTGGCGCCGCGGCGCCCACGGGTACGCCGTCATGCGGGCATCGACACCGGGCGACCTCGCGCGCTTTCGCGAGCTGCGCAAGGCGGGCCTCGGCCTCCTCAGCGCCGCCGGTGAGGGAGGCGAGCGCTCGATCGCGTTCGTCGAGGACACGTCCGTCGACCCACGGAAGCTGCCGGAGTACACCGCGCGGTTCGCGCAGGTGCTCGCCCGACACGGGCTGCGCGCCGGGTTCTACGGCCACGCGTCCGCCGGCTGCCTGCACATCCGCCCGTTCATGGATCTCAGGCGCCCGGGACAGGTGGCGACGATGCGCGCGGTCGCCGAGGAGGTCTCGGCGCTCGTCACCGAGTTCGGCGGGATGAACAGCTCCGAGCATGGCGATGGCCTGGCACGCGCCGAATTCAGCCGGCGCCTGTTCGGCGAGGACCTCTACGAGGCGATGCGCGAGCTGAAGCGCGCCTTCGATCCCGACAACGTGCTCAACCCGGGCAAGAAGGTCGATGCCCCGGCCATGACCGACAACCTGCGCGACCCGGCGATGCCAGCCGCCGTGCCGCTGGCGACGCACTTCCCGTTCGACGGCGACGACGGGATGCGCGGCGCCGCCAATCGATGTGTCCGCGTCGGCGCCTGCCGCAAGTCGCCCGACTCCGGCGGCACGATGTGCCCATCGTTCATGGCGACACGCGACGAGGCGCACTCCACCCGGGGACGCGCCAACGCCCTCGTCGCCGCCCTCTCCGCCCCCGATCCGCGTCAGGCGCTCGCCGGCGACGATCTCGACCAGGTGCTCGACCTCTGTCTCGAGTGCAAGGCGTGCAAGGCCGAGTGCCCGCTGTCGGTCGACATGGCGACACTCAAGTCGGAGTACCTCGCGCAGCGCCATCAGGTGCGCGGCGTTCCCTTCGGGAGCCGCTTCTTCGGCCACGCCCGCACCGCCTATCGCGCGGGGGCCGCGCTGGCGCCGCTCGCCAATGCCATCGGCCGCTGGGGCCCCGCTCGCCGCGTGATGGAGCGCGTCGCCGGCATCGACCGCCGCCGGCCGTTGCCGGCGTTCGCGTCGGAGAGCCTCCCCACCTGGTTCCGCCGTCGCGCCGCCACGTTGCAGCGCGGCGAGGCGCCGCGCGGCCCGGTCGTCTTCCTTGCCGATTCGTTCACCAGCCACACCGAGCCTGCGATCGGGCGCGCGGCGATCGAGCTGCTGGAGCGCGCCGGATGGGAGGTGCGCCTCGCGCACCAGGTCTGCTGCGGGCGCGCCCTGATCTCGAAGGGACTGCTCGACGAGGCCCGGGCGAGTCATGCCGCCCTCATCGAGGCCCTCGCGCCGAGTGCCGAGGCGGGTATCCCCATCGTCGGCGTCGAACCGTCCTGCGTCTTCACGCTCGCCGACGAGCTCCCCGCGCTGGCGCGCGGCGCCGACGGGGCGCGGGCGATCGCTCGTCAGGCATGCCTCGTCGACACGCTGCTCCTCGCGGCGATCGACGACGGCACGCTGGTGCCCGGCGCGCTCGGCGGCGACGGCGCCATCGTCTTCCATGGGCACTGCCACCAGAAGGCCGCCGGTGCCCTGGCGCCGAGCGTCGGGTTACTGCAGCGCATTCCCGGCGCCGCCGTCACCGTGCTCGACGCCGGGTGCTGCGGCATGGCCGGCTCGTTCGGCTTCGAGCGCGCCCACTACGAGCTGTCGATGGCCATCGGCGGCCTGCGCCTCTTTCCCGCGGTGAATGCGGCGGCACCCGGTGCGCGCATCGCGGCCACCGGCGTCTCCTGCCGCCAGCAGATCGCGCACGGCACCGGCCGCCGCGCCCTGCACCCGGTGGAACTGCTGCATGAGTCGCTGGGCATGACCCACCAGTCCTCCGCACGGCGAGGCGCCCCGTGAACCCGACGATCACCGACAGCACGCTCGTCGCCATCGCCGGCCTTGTCGGCATTGTCGCCCTGCTCTTCCTCACCATCACCCGGTACCGGTGGCACGTCTTTCTGGCGCTGCTGGTGCCGATCCTGCTCTTCGCGCTGCTCCCGGGGATGGACCGCAAGGTCTTCATCACGGCGTTCGAGGCCGGATTCGGAAAGACCGTGCAGAGCATTGCGGTGGTGATCGTGCTGGGATCGGTCCTGGCGGAGGCGCTCAAGCACACCGGGGGGGTGGAGCGCATCACGACCTCGATGATCCGGTGGGTCGGTCGCGGGCGGATGCCGCTCGCGCTGACGCTCAGCGGATATGTCATCGGGATCGCGATCTTCTCCGATGTCGGCTACGTGATCCTCAATCCGCTCGTCCACTCGGCGGCCCTCGCCACGGACCTCAACATGAGCGTGATGTCGACCGGGCTGGTGGGCGCGATGCAGCTCACGCACGCGATGGTGCCGCCGACGCCCGGGCCGCTCGCGGCGGTCGCGCTGGTCCACGCCGACATCGGGCGCGTCATCCTGTATGGATCGCTGGTCACGTTCGTGGCGTCGATCGCCGGGTGGGGGTACGCGTTGCTCGTCGGGCCGCACCTCGAGTCCCCGCCGTCGCGGGAGTTCACCGGCCAGTCGTTTGCCGGGCAGGGACGTGAGGGCGACCTGCCGACCACGGCCCGCGCCTATGCGCCGATCCTGATTCCACTGGCGCTCATCGCCGGCCAGAGCGTCGCCGCCTTCGCCCTCCCGGCGGACCACGTCGTCAACCGGGCCATGCTCTACCTCGGCTGGCCGGTGGTCGCCCTCTCGATAGGCATCCTGCTCGCGTTCCGGAACACCACGCCGGCGCAGGTGCACGACCGCACCGGCGCCTGGGTGGAGGACGCGCTGCGGACGTCGGCGATGATCATCATGGTCACCGGCCTCGGCGGCTCGCTGAGCCAGATCCTCCGCGAGACCCCCGCCGTCGACGCGATCGCGCACGGCATGGCGTCGACCGGCCTCCCCGCGATCTTCCTGCCCTTCGTGCTCGGCGTGGTGGGCAACATGATCACCGGCTCCACGACGGTGGGCGTGATCACGGCCGCGTCGATCGCGGCGCCGATGATGGAGACGCTGCACCTCAGCCCCGAGGCGACCATGCTCGCCGGCGCCGCCGGGTCGATGATCATCAAGTACGTGAACTCGAGCTACTTCTGGGTGTGCACGTCGCTGTCACGCATGTCGCTGCGGTCCGCGCTCGTCTCCTATGGCGGCGTGACCCTCGTCAACGGCGTGGTGGCGATGGGCATGGTCTACGTGCTCTGGCGGGTGGGAGCGATCTGACGAACGCTGTCACTCCCACCCGCGGCCACTGGCGTGGCGCCACCCCGCGTGACGCCGTTCCGGCCGCCGCCGGAGGCGGCGCGCCGGTTCACATGCCCATGCCCGGCGTGCCGATGAAGCGGCTCGTGACGACGCCCACGACGAGCGAGAGCACGATGGCGGCGATCACGACGACCACGGTGTAGCCGACCGCCTTTTCCGGCGGCGACTTCATGAGGGCCGGCAGCCCGAGGTACATGAGGTAGAGCGAGTACAGGCCCAGCAGGCCGAAGATGCGGAGGCCGGGAATCAGCGCGAAGATGCCCGCCACCCATGAAGCCGTGGCCGAATACGTCGCCACCTTGAGCGCCTGCATCGGGTTCTTCGTGCCACCGAACGTCGGGGCGAGGGCGTCGATGATGAGCCCGAGCACGTACACGCCCACGAGCGTCAGCACGTAGCGCGTGATGGCGCCCTGGATCCCGGAGCTCATCGAGACCCGGATCGTCGTGCCGAGCACGCTGATGCCGAAGACCGAGAGCCCGATGAAACCCGCGATCGCGGGGATCGCCGCGAGCGGGACGATGTAGCCGGTGTAGAGGGATCCGACGGTCGCCGTCTCACCCTCGATGACCTCCCACTCCTTGCGCGGAGTGAGGAGGATGCCCTTGACCCGGTCGACGAGACTCATGCGACGCTCCTGTGAGGGGCTGGATCGATCGCCAGACGTCGAGCCGGAATCTACGCGTGGCGCTCCCGACCGATAGGATCGCGCGCCATCGGCCGCCCGGCGCCTGCGCGCCGGGCAGCCTGCATCCACCGGCGCGGCATCAGCCATCGCCGACCGATCCGCTCGTCATGCGCCGGGCAAGCACCTCGCTCGCGGGGCGCCGTCGCCGCCGGGCGCCATCACTCGCTTCGCAGCGCCGCCACCGGATCGACGCGACTCGCGCGCCGCGCCGGAAGCCACGCGGCAACGACGGCCACCACGGCCAGCCCGGCCGCGACGCTGCCGAAGGTCAGAGGGTCCCGCGGCGCCACGTCGTACAGCAGCCCGGCCATTCCGCTTGTCAGCGCGTATGCCCCCGCGAGCCCGACCGCGACCCCGAGCGCGATCGGCCGCAGTGCCCGGCGCACCGTCTCGGCGACAACGGTCTGTTCGCCGGCGCCGAGTGCCATCCGCACGCCGATCTCGCGCGTGCGCTGGCCCACCACGGAGCTCATCACGCCGAAGATCCCCACCGCCGACAGCGCCAGCGCGACGAGCGCGAACGTCGCCAGGAGCACCATGGCGAATCGCGGCTGCGCCACCGACAGCTGCGACACCCGGTCCATGGTGCGCACGGCCAGCATCGGCAGCGCCTCGTCGAGCCCGCGCACCACGCCGCGCACGCCGCTCGCCAGCGAGATCGGGTCGACACCGGCGGCGGCGCGCACCGCCACCGCCATGTCGGTCACCGGGAACTGGGCATGTGCCAGGTAGATCGTCGGTCGCGGCGGCGTGCCTAACGCGTCGTCGTGGACGTCGTCGACGATGCCGACGACCTCGCCCCCGGCACGGCCCCGCCCGAGCCCGAAGCCGGTGCCGATCTCGAGGACGTGGCCCAGCGCGTCCTGCCCGTTGAAGAGCAGCCGCGCCGCCGCCTCGTTCATCACCACCACGTTCGGGGCGCCGTCCCGGTCGGCATCGGTGAAGGTGCGTCCACGCCGCAGCCGGATGCCGAGTGTCCGGAAGAACCCTCCGGTCACCAGCCGGATCTGCGTCGACGGCTGCACGGACGACTCGATGGTCCGTCCGTCGAGCGAGTGTGTCGAGATCTGGTAGTCGTAGTCGTCGAGCGGCAGGCCGCTGATTGCATCGGCGCTCGCCACCCCGGGCATGGCGCGGATACCGTCGAGCAGCTGCTCGTAGAAGCGCTCCGAGCGGTTCGCATCCGGATAGCGGGCATCGGGCAGCGACAGCTGGAACGTCAGCACGCCGCTGGCATTGAAGCCCGGCGCGACGCCCTGGAGCCGGGCAAAACTCCTGGTGAGCAGGCCGGCGCCGGCCAGCAGCATCACCGCCAGCGCCAGCTCCGCGGCGACGAGCAGGCTCCGGGCGCGCCACCCTTCCCGGCTTCCGACGCTCCCGCGACTGTCCGGCCGGAGCGCCCCCTGCGCCACGCCGGCGCGCACCGCCTGGATGGCTGGTGCGAGCCCGAAGAGCAGCCCGGTCAGCACGCTGAGCCCGAGGGCGAAGCCGAGCACCGGAAGGTCCACCCGTGCGGCGCCGAGCGAGCGCAGGTCGGCAGGACGCATGGCGTCGAGCACGCGCGTTCCCATCCACGCCACGAGCACGCCCGCGGCACCGCCCGCCAGCGAGAGCAGCACGCTCTCGGTGAGCGCCATGCCGATCAGGTCGCGCGGGCGCGCGCCCAGCGAGGCGCGCATCGCGAGTTCGCGCCGGCGCGCTTCGCCGCGCGCCAGCAGCAGGTTGGCCACGTTGGCGCAGGCGATCAGCGTCACCAGGGCCACCGCCCCCAGCAGGATGATGAGCGCGCGGCGCGGGGTCGCGCCGACGAGGTCGTCCCGCAGGCTGCGCGCGGTGGCGCTGTCGTCCTTGTTGGTGCCCGGATACAACTCGGCCAGGTGGCGCGCGATGCCCGCGAGCTCGCCCAGCGCCGCGTCCATCGCGACGCCGTCGCGCAGCCGGGCAACGACCGTCAGGTAGTGCGCCCCGCGCTGCGTGCGCATCTCGTCGGCGCTGAACGCCCACGGCGTCCAGAGTTTCGCGCCCGACGGATAGTCGAATCCGGGAGGCATGATGCCGACGACCTGGAAGCTCCGGCCGTCGAGCTGGATGGCCCGTTCGAGCAGGTCCGTCCGGGACCCGAACGTGGAGCGCCAGAGCCCGTCGGAGAGGATCACCGCGTTCGTCTGCCCGGACACCAGTTCGTCGGGTGCGAATGCCCGCCCCTGCACCGGGTGCACGCCCATCACGTCGAAGAAGTCGTCGGTGACGGTGGCGCTGGGGACCGGCTGGGCGTCGCCGTAGCCGGTGAGCGTGCGCGGGAAGACGTTCATCGCCGCCATGCCGGAGAACGACGTCGCCTGGGCGCGGAAATCGGCGAAGTTGGGCGGCGACATGGTGAACGGCCGGCCATGCGCCATTTCATCGAGGCGCACGAGGCGATCGGCCGCAGGGTACGGCAGGGGACGCAGCAGTGCCGCGTTCACCACGCTGAACACCGCCGCGTTGGCGCCGATGCCTAACGCCAGCGTGAGCACGGCGGCGGCCGTGAACCCCGGCTGGCGGACCATCCGGCGTGCCGCCACCCGGGCGTCGTGCCGCAGGCGAAGGCGCCACTCACGGCGCTCGCTCCGCTCCTGGCGGCGCGCCGTCTGCGCCGCCAGGTGGCGCCGCAGCCCCTCGAGGTCGCCGAACTGGGCGCGGGCCGCCTGCTCGGCGGCGCCGGCGTCCAGCCCCCGGGCGCGATATCCCCGGACCAGTTCCTCCCAGTGGAAGCGCAACTCGTCATCGACGTCGGCGCGCGGGTCGGCGCGGGTGAACCGGAGGTAGCGGCGCCAGAGCGGATCGTGGGACGGCATCGGTCACGCTCCTGTCGGCTGCGGGTTCACGGGCATGTCGAGCGCGGCGAAGATGGCGCGCGCGTAGCGAACCCAGTTGGCGGTCTCGTCGCGCAGGCGACGACGACCGGCGGCGGTGAGGGCGTAGTACTTGGCACGCCGGCGGTCCGCGGTGAGCCGCCACTCCGGGTCGATCAGGCCGCGCTCCTCGAGCCGGTACAGCGCCGGATACAGCGAGCCGTCCTCGATCCGCAACACGCTTGTCGTGGCCCGCTCGACCCAGCGCGCGACTTCATAGCCGTGCGCCGGTCCGTCGCTCAGCGCCTTGAGCACGAGCAGGTCGAGGGTCCCGCGGAGGATCTGCTGGTTGAGGTCGGGCATTGACGATGTCCTCGAAAGTCTGGGGCAGACTGCCAAGCCTGCCCTAGAAAGTCAAGGTCGGTGGGACGGACCGCGCTCGAGGCGCCGCCGGCGCCGCCCGGCCTGCCCCGCGGCTACGAGTCCCGCAGCACCGCGATCGGGCTCACCCGCACCGCCCGCGTCGCGGGGATCGCCACCGCGACGAACGCCGCCAGGCAGACGAGCACCGGTCCCGCGCCGAGGGCCAGCGGGTCCCGCACCGAGACGCCGTACACCAGGCTCGAGAACGCCCGCGCCCCCGCTACCGCGGCGGCCAGGCCGATGACAGCGCCCGACGCCGCGAGCCGCAGCCCACCCCGCTGCACCTGCCACCAGACCCGGCTCCCCCGGGCGCCTAACGCCATGCGCACCGCGAACTCGCCGCGCTGCTCGCGCACCGCCAGCAGCAGCGCACCGCCAACACCCACGGTCGCGAGGACCAGTGCCAGGACCGCCACCAGCCCGAGCATCAGCAGCTGGAAGCGCCGCGGGGCGAGCGAGGCCGCGATGCGGTCGTCCATCGTCGTCACGTTGAACAGGACGGCGTCGGGAAAGACGCCGCGCGCAAGGCGCGCGATCGCCTCGACGTCGCGCCCCGGCGAGGCCCCGTCGACGACGACATCCATGCCCCAGTTGAAACCCATCCCTTCCAGCGCCTGGGCGAACGGGACGTACATCGCCGGACCCACATCGCTGTCCAGGCGGCCCATGTGCACGGCCTCGGCCACGCCGACGACGCGCGCGCGAATGGACGTGCGCGCCGGCCCCTCGAGCATCAGCGCCCGGCCGACCGGGTCCGCGGCACCCCAGACCCGGCGCGCGAAGGTCTCGTCGATCACCACGACCGGCTCCGCGCCGGCCACGTCGTCGCGACCGGGCGCGCGCCCGCGCACGATTCGCGTCCCCATCGCCTCGAAGTAGCCTGGCGTGACCGGCCGCACGTACGTGGCGTAGCTGCCATCGGCCGACGGCGCCGGGTGTCCCGGAATGCCCACGCCGGTGATCCAGTACTCGCCGGAAAGGGGGAGCCGGTTCACTGCCCCGGCACGGCGCACGCCCGGCAGGCGCTCGATCTCCGTCAGGAGCGCGGCATAGCCTTCGCTCGCGCGGGCCTGGTCGGCCCGAAGGCGCGGCAGGGCCTCGGCCATCGGGCCGCCGGGTTGCACGTGCATCGGCGGCTCGATGCGAAACGTGAGGCGCTGGTGCGGCGCGAATCCGAGCGGCTGGTTGATGACCATCAGCAGCGTCCGAACCACCAGCGACGCGCCCGCCAGCACGAAGACCGCCAGGGCGACCTCGCCGACGACCAGCCCGCGCTGCAGGCGACGGCGCTCCGGCGTGGCGCCGGCGCGCCCGCTGCCGAGCGCATTCCAGAGGTCGCGGGCGTGCCGGGCGGGGGCGCTGAGCGCCCCGATCACCACCGCCGTGAGCACCCCGGCGACGATCGCCGCGACGGCCGTCCGGCCGTCGACGGCCACCTCGTCGAGGCGCGGGATCGCGCCGCCCGCCGACCGCCGGATCCATGCCACCACCAACCCGGCAATGGCGAGACCGGCCGCGGCACCGCCGGCCACGAGCAGCATCGCTTCCGTCGCCAACTGCCTCACGACGCGTCCCGCACGTGCGCCCAGCGCCGAGCGCAGCGCCATCTCGCGCTGACGCGTCAGCGCGCGCGACAGGAAGAGGTTGGCGACGTTGGCCACCGCGATCAGCAGCAGCAACGCGCCCGCCGCCGCCATCAGGTACAGCGAGCTTCGGGCGTCGTCCACGAGCGCGTCCCGCAGCAGGCGGACCCGGACGGTCCAGCCGGTGTTGCTGGCGGGATACGCCACGGCCAGCGACGCCGAGACGGCATCGAGCCGCGACGCCACCGCCTCCACGGACACGCCACGTCGCGTTCGCGCCACGACCGACACGAACCGCGCACCACGGCGCTCCCACTCCGACGGCGGCATTGCCAGCGGCGTCCACATGGCAACCGTCGGCGACGGAAAGTCGAATCGCCGTGGCATCACGCCGACGACGCGGAGCGGGGTGTGCTCGTACTCGATCTCGCGCCCCAGCGCCGACGGATCGCCGCCGAGCACCGTGGTGAAGAAGGTCTCGCTGACGACGGCCGCATTCCCACCCACGACGTCATCCGGGGCCTCCAGCGTGCGCCCCAGCAGCGGCCGCTCCCGGAAGACGCGGAAGAAGTCCCCGCTCACCGACGCCACCTGCACGCGCTGGAACGACTCCCCGGCACGCAGCGTCCCCGAGCGCACCTGGAACGCGGCGGCGGCCTCGAAGAGGGCCGGGTCGCGCGTGAGGTCGAGGAAGTCCGCTGGTGAGACGCCGAAGTTCCGCCGCCCTTCCGGCAGGTTCTCCTCGGTGACGTCGAGCAGGCGGTCCTGCCCGGCATACCGGAGTGGCCGCAGCAGCACGCCGTCGACGAGCGTGAAGAACGCCAGGTTGCCCCCGAGCCCGATCGACAGGGTCAGCATCGCCATGACCGCGAACGCCGGCGACCGCCGGACCTGCCGCGCGGCAAGCCGCAGGTCCTGCCGGAGCACGTCCCAGTGGGCGCGCGGCGCGGCCCGCAGCACGTCGAGGCAGGTGGCGTGCCACGACGCCATCGTCCCCGGCGCCGCCTCGTCCGTGAGCGCCATCGCCAGCTCGCGCCCGTGCTCGTCCCGCACGTGGGCCGGCAGGAGGCCGAGCACCACGCGGTATCGCCACGGGAGGGATTGGAGCGGCGGGGCGGAGCCGCCCACCGGGGTCACCGTGCGGGGCGCGCCGCGAGCTGCCGCAGCGCGAACTTCACCGTCGCCTGCAGCCGACCGGTCTCCTCCTGAAGGACCGTGCGCCCCGCACTCGTCAGGCGGTAGTAGCGACGGCGGGCGTCGTCGAGGTCGGCGTCGGGCCGCCACGGCGATTCCTCGATGAGCCCCGCATCCTCCAGGCGCCGGATGGCGGCGTAGAGCGTGCCCGGCCCGAGGCGCACCGCGCCGTCGGACTGCGCCTCCACCGCGCGGCGGATGGCGTAGCCATGGCGATCGCGACCGGCGAGGGCCAGCAGGATATGGTAGGTGGCCGCCGACAGCGGGCCGGAATCGTCTGGCATGAGGGTCGAGTGACTAGTACGATGATAGTACTAGTCGCTCGCCCTTCGGATGTCAACGATGCTGGCGGACGCCGGGCCGGCGCGGTCGCAGCACCAGCGGGGACGGAGCGCCCAGCGGGGACGGAGCGCCCAGCAGCGACGTCACCGCGCAGCGAACCAAAGGTCCGGCCACCGGATCCGGGAGTCTGCCCCCCTTTGCCTCGCAGGGACCCTCGCGGGGGACGGGTCGAAGCGCCTGGGAGTGGATCACTGCCTCAGGAAATTCTGCCGCGTTCCCGAACGACGGGCGAGGAGGCCGACCGCCAGGCACCGGCAGTGAGGACCCCGGCTGGACAGGAGGCAGCGATCCCGCATCTTGCCTCCCGGTGGCGACGCCTTGAAAGGGCCGAATCGCACCCGGTCTCCGGACAACCGCCGGTCAACTGCCGCGGCGCAACTCAACCCCGACTCACACCAGGCGACAGGCACCATGTCGATGAATGCCCAGGACGCCCAGACAATCATTGCGATCGCGGTCCTCGCCGCGGGCGCCGACGGACAGCAGAGCGACGCCGAGCGCGCCAATATCGCGGGCGCGGCCGGTCGCCTCGGCCTCACGGTCGACGCCGCGCTGATGGAGCGGGCCGCCGGCGGCACGGTCGACGTTGCCACCCTGGCCGCCAGCCTCTCCAGCGACGAGGCGCGCGTCGCCGCGTACGACACCGCGGCGGCCGTCTGTCACACCGACGGCATCCCCAACGAGCGCGAATCGGCGTTCCTCGCCTCGCTCTCCCGGGCGCTGGGCGCGGTGTCGGCATCACCGGACACCGCTGCCACGTTGGGCGCGGCGGCCGCGGGCGTGTCCACGCCTCCTCCTGGCGCGCCACCCGCCGGCGACCTCGACGCCTTCATCCTCGACCAGGCGATGCTCGCCGGCGCCTGCGAGCTCCTGCCGCACCGCCTGGCATCGATGGCGATCCTCCCCCTGCAACTCCGCATGGTGTACTCGATCGGCGGCCGCCACGGCCAGCAGCTCGACATGGCACAGGTGAAGGACCTCGCCGCGGTGCTGGGGGTCGGCGCCGCCGGTCATCTCGTCGAGGGCGTCGTGCGCGGGCTCGTCGGCGGGGTCGGCCGCGGGCTGCTCGGAGGGCTCCTCGGTGGTGCGACGGGAATGGTGGCCGGGACCGCGGTGACGTTCGCGACGACCTATGCGCTGGGCCATGCCGCCGAGCAGTACTATGCGCAGGGCCGCCGCCTCAGCGCGGCGGACCTCAAGGCGCTCTTCGTCCGCTTCCGGGGAGAAGCCGACACGCTGTATCCGCGCGTCGAGGCACGCATCCGGCAGCTGGCCGCCGGCACCAGCCTGCCGTCGGTCCTGGCGGGGCTGCGCGGGTAGCGCAGCCCTGGCGCGGCATCAGCGGGCGTGCCCGGCTCGGCTGCGCAGCGCGCTCACTCCTGCGGCGGCGCGTCCTGTTGCCCGTTGATATCCGGCTGCCCGGGGATGCCCGGCTGCCCGGGAACGTCCTGCTCCCCGGGGCGGCGCTTCGCCTCCTCGAGGCGGCGCAGCCGCTTTGCTTCCTGCTTGGACTTCCGGTCCTGCTCCTTCTTTCGCTTTTCGAATCCGTAGTTGGTCTTTCTGGCCACGAGTCAGCTCGGCGTTGCAGGTGAGGAGGCGCCGTCCGGCGAGGTCGACCGGCACGACGAGGCGACCGACGGCGATTCCGTTGCCGCGCGGGTCATGTGCGCGCGGCCAGGTCCCGCCTCCCGGCCCGGGCGCGACGTCGGTCGTTCGGCGCGCGCCATCCCGTCGAAGGTTAGCGGAATGTCGCGTGCCGCGCTGCACGACGGGGCACGCACCGCCGGATCGTTTCGGCTCACCGACCCTTCGCAGTCCGGCGCCGCAGCGCCTGGAGCCGCCCGCGCAGCGCCTCCAGCGACGGAACCTGCTCGGCGCCGGCACGCTCGATCTCGCCGGCATACGCCGGGGCCGCGGCGCCGCCCACCAGGAGCACAGTGGCCGGGGGCAGGAGGGACCCGAGCCGGCCCAGTTCGGCCATCACCGATTTATCGTTAGGCGGATGGGCCAGGCTCAGCGCCACCGCGCGGGCGCGTGTCGCCCGCGCGGCCTCGGCGATGTCCTCGGCCGGGAGCCCGGGCCCGAGGTACGCCACCGCCCAGCCCTCCACCGCCGCCGACGCGGCCACGAGCAGTGCGCCCAACTCGTGTGCCTGGCCCACCGGCGTCGAGACCACCAGCAGGGGCGTGGCACCGGGCGCGGTGGCCAGGTCCGAGACCCGCTCGAGCACCCGCCGCACCACCACCGTGGCCAGGTGCTCGTGCACCGGCCGCAGCGTCCCGTCGCGCCAGCGCGTCCCGACGGCCTCCAGCAGCGGCGCCACGATGAGGTCCAGGAAGATCGGCGCCGGCAGTTCCACCAGGGCCCGCCGCAGCACGCCGTCGAGGCTCGCGGGATCGATCCTGTCGATCGCTCGCAGGCAGGCGTCGATGATCTCCTGCGCCGCGGGCGCGTCGGTCCAGCCAAGGCTCACGTCCATGCGCGGACGGTCGGCCTCGCCGTCCTGCCGGATCAGTTCAGCGAGTTCCGCCGCCGGCAGCGCGGCGATCTGCCCGATGGTGCGCCCGCCGAGTGTGGCGCGATAGAGCAGGCGCAGTCGCTCGATGTCGTGGTCCGAGTACAGCCTTCTGCCCGTCTCCGTTCGCGCGGGCGTGACCACGCGATAGCGACGCTCCCAGACGCGCAGCACCTCGGCGCTCAATCCCGTGCGCCGGGTGACCACCTGCATGGGATGTCGCGCGCTCTGCTCGTGGGAACGCGAGGACGTCGTTGCGGCCACGCCGGAGACTCCGGGGCTGAGGGGTTGTAAATGTTATGTTCAGGTCACAACCTTGACAACCGTCCCGTCCGCCGCGAGGTTTCCATCATGCTTGGCGGCTGTCGGGCCCGTCGTCTGGCAAAACGTCCCGGGGCTCGCAGCGCGGAGCAACCACATGAAGCACTCCCGACCGACGAACGGCGATGATGTCGCGCGGGCGACGCCGCAGGCCGACGGCACGCCCGAATCCCCCCGTCGACGCCGCACCGGCTCGGCCAACCGGAAGTACCGCGACAGCAAGTCCGACCTCGTCGAGACGGCAGCCGGGCTGAAGCCCCTCAGCACGTTCACCAGCGCAGTGAAGGCCGCCGGGCTCGTCGACGCCCTCAGCGCGACCGGGCCGATGACGGTGTTTGCCCCGACCAATCGCGCCTTCGCCAGGATGCCGCAGCCCGAGCTCGACGCCCTGCTGGCCGACAAGGTCCGCTTGGCCGAGGTGTTGCGACACCACATCGTCGACCACCGGGTGCGGGCTCCGCGCCGGGACGCCGCCACCGAGGAGACGCCGATCGCCGGCGACGCCCTCACCCTGACGTCGCGCACCGACGCCTTCCGTGTGGACGAGGCCCGCCTCGTCAAGACAAACATCCGCGCCTCCAACGGCGTGATCCACGCCATCGACACCGTCCTGCTCCCTCACTGATGACCGAGTCGACCCTGATGCGGGCTGGGCGCGACGTGCGCCCGGCCCAGCAGCTGACGGCGGCGTTCCGCCGCAGCAGCGTGCGCCGTGCGACCATCCAGCTCGGGGCCACGCTGCTCCCGCTCGCGGCCCTGCTGGTGGCGATGTACCTGTCGCTCGGCGTGTCGTACTGGCTCACGCTGGCGCTGGCGCCCCTCGCGGCCGGCTTCTACCTCCGGACGTTCATCATCATGCACGACTGCGCGCACGGGTCGTTCACGCCGTCGCGCCGCGCCAACGACTTCATCGGCCGCATTACCGGCGTCATCACGCTCACGCCGTTCGCCCAGTGGCGGCGCGAGCACGCCCTGCACCATGCCTCGTCGGGCGACCTCGAACGCCGCGGCCATGGCGACATCGATACGCTCACCGTCGACGAATACCTGGCCCGCAACCGCTGGGGACGCCTGAAGTACCGCATGTACCGGCACCCCATCGTCATCTTCGGCCTCGGCCCCATCTACCTGTTCCTCGACCACCGCTGGCGCATGGCCAGCTCCGAATCCACCACGCAGCAGCGGCGGAGCGTGCACCTCACCAACCTCGTCATCGTCCTGCTCGGCGTGGCAGCATCGCTGGCGATCGGGTTCGGGAACGTGCTGCGCATCTATGTTCCCGTCTTCTTCGTGGCCAGCGTGGCGGGCATCTGGCTCTTCTACGTGCAGCACCAGTTCGAGGGGACGTACTGGGAGGACCACGAGAAGTGGGACTACACGTCCGCGTCGCTGTCGGGCAGCTCGTACTACCGTCTGCCGCGCGTGCTCGAGTGGATGACGGGCCGCATCGGTCTCCACCACATCCATCACCTGGACCCGAAGATCCCCAATTACCGCCTCCGCCAGTGCCACGACGAGACCTTGGCGTTCCACGAGGTCCCGGTGCTCACCGTGCGCTCCAGCCTGCGCTCGCTGCGGCTGAAGCTGTGGGACGCGGAACGGCGGCGTCTCGTCGGCTTCAACGCCGTCCGCGACGTCGGCCGCGCGACGGGGCGGAAACCGGCGGCGGGCTCCCGCCTGGAGCAGGCGTCGTGATGACGTACGAGGCCGCACGAGACACGCTGGCGCAGCACCTGCGCCACGACGCCGACGCCCACGACAAGGGGTCGTTCGATGAGATCGGCCGGCGCTTCGACAGCTACGAACACGCCTTCCCCGCCGGAGACGATCACGCGCTGGAGAAGCTTCGCATCGCACTGACGTTCTGGGACAGCTGGATCGATGCCCGCAACAACGGCTGGCAGTCGACGTCCGGCATCCCGCAGCAGGAGTGGCCAGTCCTCGCACGCGCCGTCGCCGATGACGTCGCCGCCGACCGCGAGATCACGAGCGACCGCGTGCGCCAGAAGTTCGACATCGTCGGGCGCTCCGGCCTCGGTGGTCGCGTGCAGACCGTCACCGACCGCCTGCGCGAGCGCAGCCGGTCTTCCTGACGGTACCGGGCGCCGGAGTTCGGCGCCCTCCGGGAAGCGCCGGCCTCCGGCCGGCGCCGCGCCCTGCCCTCAGATGGCCTGCAGCACGTCGTAGCCCGTGATCACGAACGTCTCGTCCGCAGGAAAGTCGCGCACGAGCACCGCCGGGTTCTCCGGCGTGATCATCGGCGCCAGAAGCTCCACCGGCGTCTCGATGTCCACGAACGGGAAGGCGCGCTGCATGATGGTGCGCACCGGCTGCTTGAGGATCCGCGGCTCGGCCACCACGCGCGCGTAGGCGTGCGATTCGCTCAGCGAGCCGACGATGCGCCGCTCCTGCGTGATCGGGATCTGCGAGAAGTCGTTCTCGCTCATGCGGGCGACGGCATCCTGGACGGTAGCCGTCGACTCCACACCCACGATCGCCGCGACCTTCTTGTTCCGGACCAGGCTGCGCGCCGTCGGCCCGCCGAGGTTCTCGTACCCCATCCGGCGCATCCACTCGGGGTTGAACATCTTGCCGACATAGCGGGTGCCGTGGTCGTGGAAGATCACCACCACGACCTCGCCGGCACCGAAACGCTCGCGGAGTTGCAGCACGCCGGCGATCGCGGCCCCGGCCGAGTTGCCCCCCCAGATCCCCTCCTGCCTGACGATCTCGCGCGTGTAGATCGCGGCGTCGCGGTCAGTCACCTTCTCGAAGTGGTCGATCACGCTGAAGTCGACGTTCTCCGGAAGGAAGTCCTCGCCGAGGCCTTCGGTGACGTAGGGGTAGATCTCGTGCTTGTCGAAGACGCCGGTCTCCTTGTACTTCTTGAAGACCGAGCCATAGGTGTCGATGCCCCAGACCCGGACGCCCGGCTTGCGCTCCTTGAGGTAGCGCCCTACGCCGGAGATCGTGCCGCCGGTGCCGACGCCGACCACGAGGTGGTCGATCTTCCCCTCGGTCTGCTCCCAGATCTCCGGGCCGGTCGTCTCGTAGTGCGCCTGCAGGTTGCTGAGGTTGTCGTACTGGTTCGCCTTCCACGCGTTGGGCGTCTCCTGCACCAGTCGCGACGACACCGAGTAGTACGACCGCGGGTCCTCGGGATCGACGTCGGTGGGGCAGACGATGACCTCCGCCCCGAAGGCGCGCAGGGCGTCGACCTTCTCCTGCGACTGCTTGTCGGTCGTCGTGAAGATGCACTTGTAGCCCTTCACGATGGCGGCGATTGCCAGCCCCATCCCGGTGTTGCCGCTCGTGCCCTCGATGATCGTCCCCCCGGGCCTGAGCAGTCCCTGCCGCTCGGCGTCCTCGATCATCTTCACCGCCATGCGGTCCTTGATGCTGTGCCCGGGATTGAAGGTCTCGAGCTTCGCGTAGACCGTGGCGGCGACGTCGTGCGTGATGCGGTTCAGGCGGACCAGCGGCGTGTGGCCGATGGTGCCGAGGATGTCGTCGTACACGTGGTGGGGCATCGGGGGGCGAGGCGGATCAGTGCGGGCGGGGGCCGGCGCCGGCCCCCGCGGGACGCGTAACGATACCTGACGCGTCGCTCGTCCCGCCATGCCTCGAAGGGCTGCCCTGTCCGGTTTCGGGCGCATCGTCCCACCGCCGATCAGTCGGGATTCGCCAGGACCGAGGACGTCAGCGGCCAAGTCGCTGCGTGGGCCTCACGTGGTCTTGCAGCCGGGCCGGCACCAGCCTTCCATAGTAAAGGGGTTGCACGTGAGCCCACCGCGCACTCAGGAACCGCCATGCTGAATGACCTTCGCCTCGCCGCACGCGGTCTCGCGCGCGCCAAGGGCCTCGCGGCAGCCGCCGTGCTCTGCCTGGCGCTCGGCATCGGGGGCACGACGATCGTCTACAGCGTGACCAGCGCGCTCGTGCTGCATCCCGTCCCGACGCCCGACCCCTCAGGGCTCGTGATGGTGACGGAGGTGCCGCCGTCGAACCCGAGCCCGGACGAATCCGTGATGGCGCCGGCGAACTACGTCGACCTCGCCCGCCGCAATCGCAGCTTCAGCGAGCTCGCGGCGTTCAGGGGTCTCGAAGCGAGCCTCACGGGCATCGACGAACCGGAGCGCGTCAATGGCTACCGCGTGACGCCGAGCTACTTCCACGTGCTCCGCGCGCTTCCGGTGCTCGGGCGCGTGTTCACCGACGACGACGCACGCTACGTCAATTCCCCGGACGTCGTGATCCTGAGTGACGGTCTCTGGCACCGCCGCTTCGGTGCCGACCGCGGCGTCATCGGGCGCGTGGTGCGGATCAACGACGTGCCACGCACCGTCATCGGCGTGATGCCGCCGGGCTTCGTCTTTCCGACGGGTGCCGAGCTGTGGACGCCGCTCTCGGTCGACGGCGCGTTCGGCCAGGACCGCGACGGTCGGGTCCTCACCGGCGTGCTCGCGCGGCTCGCCCCCGGCGTCTCGATGGCGCGCGCCAATGCGGACGTGCACGGGATCATGCACCAGCTCCAGCTCGAGTATCCCGACGATGACGGCAGGTGGGACATGCGCGTCGAGGAGGCGAACGCGTTCTACGGACAGCACCCGAGGCCGTTCATGCTCGCCCAGCTCGCCGCCGTAGCGCTCGTGCTGCTCATCGCGTGCGCAAACGTCGCCAACCTGCTCCTCGTGCGCACGACGACACGCGCCCGCGAGATCGCCGTCCGCGTCGCCCTCGGCGCGTCGCGCGGTCGGATCGTGCGGCTGCAGCTCATGGAGTCGTCCCTGCTCGCCGCGGCGGGGGGCGTGGTCGGCACCGTGCTCGCGGTGTGGGGCGTCGCCGCCGTGCGCACGATGCTCCCCGCCGAGCTGGTGAGCTTCAACCCCGGCTGGACGCGCATGGACGTGAGCGGCACGGTGCTCGCGTTCACCGCCGCCGTGTCGCTCGCCACCGCGATCATCGTCGCTGCCGTGCCGGCGCTCGTCGCGAGCGGCGCCGATCCGCAGCATGCGCTGGGTGACGGCGGGCGGAGCGGGTCGGAGAGTCGCGGCCGCCATCGCCTCCGTGGCCTGCTGGTGATGGGCGAGATGGCGCTGGCGCTGACCATGCTCGCCGGAACGATCGTCACTGTACGCGGCTTCACGGCGCTTGCGCACCAGGCGCCGGGATACCGGGTGGACCACGCGCTCACGATGCAGCTCACGGCCCCGTTCGCACGCTACCCGGGAGAAGCGGGCGCCAGGCGCATGTACGATCAGGTGCTCGACCGCGTGCGCGCCGAACCCGGCGTGGAACACGCGGCGTTCACGACCGCGCTGCCGCCCGAGTGGAACGATCACAGCGACCGGATCTTCCTCGAGGGCGAGCCGCGGCCCGCACCTGGCGATCCGGCGCGGACGCCGCGCTCGCGGATCGTGACGCCGACGTACTTCGCGACCATGGAGATTCCGTTGCTGCGTGGCCGTTCGTTCACGACGCATGATGATTCCGCCTCGCCATACGTCATCGTCGTGAGCCAGGCCATGGCGCGCGCCTGGTGGCCCGATCAGGATCCGCTCGGCAAGCGCATCGGGTGGGTTGGCGACGACACGATCATGGCGACCGTGGTCGGCGTGGTCGGAGACGTACGCCACAACCCGAATCTCGGGCGCCCGGAGACGATGCCGATGTACTACGCGGCCCTGTCACAGGCACATCCGTGGCGCACGATGTCGCTCGTCGTGCGCACGCGCGAGGATCCGGTGGCCACGGCGCACCGGATCACGCGCGCGATCGCGAGCGTGGCGCCATCCGTCGCGCCGGGGAACGTGCTGACGCTCGATCATCTGCACGACACATCGCTGTCGCCGCAGCGCATCACGAGCGAGATGATGGTGGCGTTCGCGCTTGTCGCGCTCCTGCTCGCGGCGGTCGGCATCTACGGAACGACGTCGTACAGCGTCGCGCAGCGCACGCACGACATCGGCGTGCGCACCGCGCTCGGCGCGCAGCCGACCGACATCCTGCGCGACGTGCTCGGCACGGCGATGCGGCTGGTGGCGGTGGGGATCGTCGTGGGCGTGCTCGGCGCGGTGCTGATGACGCGCGGGCTCGCGCATCTGCTCACGCAGCTCACGCCGAACGACCCGGTCGCCTTCGGCGCGGCAATCGTGGTGCTTGCGGCAGCGGCGCTTGCGGGGAGCTATCTCCCGGCGCGGCGGGCGATGCGGGTGGATCCGGCAATCGCGCTGCGGGCGGATCAGTAGGCTGGTCAGCACCCGGCCGCGGCCGGTTTCCTCGAAGGTCAGGACAATGAGGCTGCGTCCGACAGTGGTCACGGTTCGTCAACCGCCCAGTCCGCGAAGCGGGCGACCGGATCAGGCGCCGTGGACCCGCGAACCGGTGTTCCGTCGCGCTCAGTCGGCGCGCAGCACGCTGTTCGGATCGACCCGGGCAGCGCGCCGTGCTGGCGCCGCGAGCGCCACCAGCGCCACGACGAGCAGCGTCGCGGCGACCACGGTGTAGACCGAAGGATCGCGCGCCGTCTCCTCGAACAACAACGGCTCGATCCAGCGCCCGGCCCAGAGCGCGATGGCGATGCCGAACCCGACCCCGACGACGATGAGCCGCATCCCGCTCGCGACCACGAGCGACATCACCCGCGTCGTCGACGCGCCGAGGGCTACCCGCACGCCGAGCTCCCGGCGCCGCTGGGCCACGTCGTAGGCGATGGTGCTGTAGAGACCGACGGCGGCCAGGACCAGCGCGAGGAGGCCGAACGCCACGAACATCGTCGCACCGAACTGCCATGCGCGCAGGTTCGGGTCGATGAGCGCGCGCAGCGGAACCACGTTGACATATCCGGCGCCCGGCATCTCCCGCTGGAGCGCGCGCCGGAGCGCGGCGACGTGGTCCGCCGCGCGGCCGTTGACGCGCACCATCACCTGGGGATACAGCGGCTCGCCGAGCTGCGCGGCGGGGAGGTAGTACGAGAACTCGCGGGCATCGGCGAGCGAGCGCACGTGCATCTCCTCGGCAATACCGATGACCGTCGTGCAGGGCGACGTTGGGCTGCTGAGATGGAAGCACTGGCCGATCGGGTCCACGCCCGGCCAGAGCGCATGCGCCATTCCCTCGCTCACCACGCCGACCAGTGGCGCGCCGGCACGATCCGCCTCCCCGAACGCGCGCCCGCGCAGGATGCGCGTCCCCATCGTGGCAAAGTAGTCCGGCGTGGCGGCCTGCATCACGAAATTCCCCAGCTTGCGCACCGAGTCGACGCCAGCCACGAACAGCCCGCGTCCCTCGTTGCTCCAGAACGGGACGGATGCGACGAACGCGGCGTGCGTCACCCCGGGAAGGGCCAGCGCCGCTTCGAGCATGCGCTGAGGCAGCGCGGCCGCCTCGGCGTCGGGGACGCGGGTTCCTCGCATCGCTCCGCTGGCGAACAGCACCGGCTCCACGTCGTAGCCGAGCCGGAAGCCGCGCACGTGCTGCAGGCTGCGCACGAACAACCCGGCCCCGACGAGCAGCACCACGGAGAGTGTCGCCTGCGCCACGAGGAGCAGCCGGCGCAGGCGCGAGCGCTGGTACGTCCCCTCCCGCGCCCCCGCCTTGAGCGACGCCGCCACGTCGGCGCGACCGGCGTGCATCGCCGGCGCCAGGCCGGTGAGCAGCGCGACGCCCACGGTCAGGATCGCCCCGAAGCCTAACGTGCGCGGGTCGGTGAGGACCGCCCCCCGCGCGTCGTCCGGCAGGAAGAGCCCGCGCAGTACCGTCCCGCCCCACTGCGCGATCAGGAGGCCGACGGCGCCGCCGGCGATCGACAGTACCAGGCTCTCGGTGAGGAGCTGCCGCATGAGCCGGGCCCGGCTGACGCCGAGCGCCAGCCGCATCGCGACCTCGCGCCGGCGCGTCAGGGCACGCGAGAGCAGGAGATTGGCGACGTTCGCGCAAGCGATCAGGAGCACGATCAGCGCCACCCCGCCGATCCACGCGACCACCGCAGCATCGCGCCCGGCCTCGGGTCCCCGCTGCAGCTGCACCGGACCCAGCTCGATCCGCGGCCGCGCCACCTCGACAGCTGCCCCATCCGGGGTCGCTCGCGAACATGGCGCGCCACACCCGCTGGAGGGCAGCCGTGAGCTCGACATCGGCGCTCTGGATGCTCGCCTCGGGGCGTCGTCGCACCACGAGCTCCAGCCAGGACCAGCCGTGCCGCGCCGGATAACTGGCGCCACGGAAGGAGTACGCCCACGACGTGATGGGGATGTACGCGGCCGGCACCCCCTGGTCGCTCACCCCGTCGAACCCCGCGGGCGCAACGCCGATGATCGTGTACACCGCACGGTCGACGCGCAGCGTCTGCCCGATTACGTCGGTCCGGCCGCCGTATCGCGTCTGCCAGTACGCGTTGCCGAGCACGACGACATCGGCACCGGTGGGGACGCTGTCGTCCGCCGCCGTGAAGAAGCGGCCGAGCGACGGCCGGGCGTCGAAGAGCCGGAAGTACGCCGCGCTCGCAAGGGTCACCGGCACTTCCTCGACAGCGTCCCCGTCGCCGACGGCGAGCGAACGGGTCTGGAAGGCGGCGACGTCGGCGATCGTGCGGTGCGCCCGGCCGAGCTCGAGGTACGCGGGGAACGACAGGTTGTGGCTGAGATGCGGCTCGCCGTCGGAGATGAATCGCTCGTAGACGCGATGCACCGTGCCCGGATCGCGCAGCATCGGCGGCGCGCGGAACAGCAGCCGGTCCACGATGCCGAACATCGCCGCGTTGGCACCGATGCCGAGCGCCAGCGTGAGCACGACCCCCACGGTGAACGCCGGTCGCGCGCGGAGGCCGCGCAGCGCGTAGCGGAAGTCCTGTCCGATCGACTCGATCAGCGCCAGGCCCCGGGCATCGCGCGTCTCGTCCTTGATGCGTTCCACGCCGCCAAACGTGGCGCGGGCGCGTCGCTCGGCTTCGGGCGCCGCGAGGCCCGCGCTCCGGTGCTTCTGCGCCTCGCGCTCGAGGTGGTAGCGCAGCTCGTCCTCCAGCTCGCGCTCGACATCGGCCCGGTGGAAGAGGGCGCGCCAGCGGTACCGGATCTCGCTCAACAGGCGATGCGGCGTCGTCATGTGCCTCGCGGCGGTTCAGCTCATGTCGAGCACGAGCCCGACGGCGGTGGTGAGCTTCTGCCAGGCGTCCGCCTCCGCCGAGAGTTGCTTGCGGCCGGCACGGGTGAGCTGGTAAAACTTGGCCTTGCGGTTGTTCTCCGAGGCGCCCCACTCGGCGCTGATGAGTCCCTGGCGCTCGAGGCGGTGCAGCGCGGGGTACAGCGATCCCTGCGGCACCTGGAGCGTCGCCCGGGACACCTGGTGCAGGCGCTCCGAGATCGCCCAGCCGTGCATCGGCTCGAGCGAGAGCGCCTTCAGGATGAGCAGGTCGAGCGTGCCTTGCGGCAGGTCGAGTCGGTCGGCAGCGGTCATGTCGGCACGAGGGTTCGTCCTCTCCGGCTTCTACAGGAGAGAGGATATTGCAGTTCTTGTAGAAGTGCAAGGGGTCGACGCTGGGTGCGTCGCCACGCCCGCGGCCGCGTGCTATTCCTTCAGCATGCCCGGAACGTGGCGCGATTCGCCCCACAGTGCGCTCGCTGGCGTCGCGATGCTCGTCCTTGGTGCGACGACCGCCTGCGGGACCGGAGCACCGGCGTCGGGCGTCGACGCGTTCGCCGGCTCGGCGGCCTGCCAGCGCTGCCATGCCGCGGAGTACGACGCGTGGCGCGTCTCCCAGCACGCGGTGGCGATGCAGGACGCCACGCCGGCCACTGTCCTCGGCCGCTTCGACTCCACCTCGCTCACCGTCGACGGGGTGACGTCACGGTTCCTCCGGCACGGTGACAGCGCGATCGTGCACCTGCCGGGAGCCGACGGCGCCGCGCACGACGTCGCCGTTCGCTACACGTTCGGCGTCTACCCGCTCCAGCAGTACCTCGTGGCACTTCCCGGCGGACGCCTGCAGGCGCTTCCGCTGGCGTGGGATGCGCGCCCCGCCGGCGAGGGCGGGCAGCGCTGGTTCGTGCTCGACACCGCACAGCTGGCTGGACCGCCTGACGAGCGGCACTGGATGGGGCGGGACGTGAACTGGAACTACATGTGCGCCGACTGCCACTCCACCGCGGTGCGGAAGGGCTACGACGCGGCAGCGGACCGCTTTCACACCACCTGGGCGGAAATCGACGTCGGGTGCGAGGGGTGCCACGGCCCGGGCGCCCGCCATGTCGCCTGGGGCGGGTATCCGGCGCTGCTGCGCCGCCTGGTCTGGCGCGACGACCGCCTTGCCAACCGGCTCGCGGACCGGCGCGGCGTCGTATGGTCGAGCGATTCCCTGACGGGCATGGTGACCCGGAACGTCCCACGCCCCGCGACCCGCGAAATCGACACCTGCGCGCAGTGCCACGCCCGCCGCGTGCACATCGCCGACGGCTACGAGGCGGGACGCCGCTGGCTCGACTACTACGACCCGCTGACGCTGCTGCCGGGACTCTATCACCCGGACGGCCAGCAACTCGACGAGGTGTACACCTGGGGCTCGTTCCTGCAGAGCCGCATGTACAACGCCGGCGTCACCTGCAGCGACTGCCACGACCCGCACAGCGCGAAGCCGCGCCGCCCGGGCAACGGCGCCTGCCTGCAGTGCCACCAGGCGGCGCGCTACGACACCACCGCACACACCTTCCACGCCGACAGCGCGGGATCGCGGTGCACCTCGTGCCACATGCCCACCGCGACCTACATGGGAATCGATCCCCGCCACGACCACAGCCTGCGCATCCCGCGTCCCGACCAGACCATCACGCTCGGCGTGCCTAACGCATGCAATGGCTGCCACGTCGACCGTTCGGCGCAATGGGCCGCGGCCGCGGTGCGCGCCTGGTATCCGGTGGCGTGGACGCCGTTCCAGCGATTCGCCCCGGCGTTCGCCGCCGATGACCGCGGCGACCCCGCGGCGCCGGACTCGCTGGCGGCAGTGGCCAGCGACCGCACCGAGCCGGCGCTGGTGCGGGCGTCGGCGCTCTCCAGGCTCGCCGCCTGGCCCGGCGCCGTGCCCGTCGCCACCGTGGCGGCATGGGCCGGCGACACCAGCGCCCTGGTGCGCCGCGCCACGCTCGACATCGCCGAGTCGCTTCCGGCACCCGGGCGAATCGCCGTGGCCGCGCCGCTCCTCACCGACAGCCTCCGCGCGGTGCGGCAGCAGGCGGCGTGGGTGTTGTCACCCGTGGTGGATTCGCTCGAGGGCGACGCCCCCCGGCGCGCCTTCGACGCGGCCGCGGGGGAGCTCGTCGCCAGCTTGCGCTACAACGCCGATCGCGCCGACGCCCGTCTCTCCCTCGGGGTCTTCTACTCGGCACGGCAGCAACTCGATTCCGCCGCCACCGAATTCGAGGCGGCGGTCCGGCTGGCGCCGCATCGTGCGCAGGCGTACGTCAACCTCGCCGCCGTGCGCCAGCGACAGGGGCGGACGGCCGATGCCGTTCAGGTGGTCCGCGACGGCCTCGCCAGCCTGCCTGACGAGGCGAGTCTCCGGCAGGCGCTGTCGGCTCTGACGGGCGCGCCCGTGCCACGCGCTCCCACGCGCCAGCCGTGATGCCGCACGCCGCTCAGGAGCCGGCGAGCTTCTGCCGTGCAAACGGACGCGCGAACGCCGCCGGCGGGTTGTGCGCCCGCGCCATGTCGTAGGCCTTCTGGTACAGCTCCTTCGCCTTCGCCGCCTGGCCCTGCTTCTCGTAGAGCATCGCCAGCAGGCAATTCATGAAGGGATCGTTCTGGTTCCCCTGCATCGCGACGGTCTTCGTGAGCTCCGTCTCGGCGGTCTTCAGGTCGTTGGTGAAGAGCGCAACGTAGCCGACGAGGTACGGAAAGAAGCGCTCCTGCTGCGCCGCCATCTTCGGGTCGCCGTCGAGCGCCTTCCGGGCCGCCGCAATCTGCCGCTGCGCCTCGGCCTTGTCTCCCCGACGGGCGGCGATGCGTCCGAGCGCGTGCGCAAGGCGGAAGTCCCAGAGGCTTTTCGGGTTCTTCTTCGGCTCAGGCTCCTTGACCCCCAGATCATAGCCGCGCCGGTACATCCGCTCCGAGGTGTCGAGGTCGCCGGCGTCGATGCAGACGCGCGCCGCCTCGTCCGCCATCTCCCCCTCCTGGTAGAACGCGTTCTGCGGCTCCGCCTGCTCGCGCGTCTTCCAGTAGTCGATCACCATCTCCTCGTACTTCACCGTGTTCGCGCAATCACCATCGAAGGCGTACGACATCGCCATCGAGCGCTGCGCCGCGGCCCTGGCCGCCGGGTCGGCGGCGTTGTCGATCAGGCGCTGGAAGATGACGCGTGCCTCGGTGGTCTTGCCGTCGAGGTCGAGCTGCGTTGCCTCGCGCATTTCGGGTGATTGTCCGCCACCCCGACCGCCACCCTGAGCGAGCAGCGACGGGACACCGGTGACCAGGGCGGCCGCGATCAGGAATCCGACCGAGCTCATGCGGTGGAGATGGATTGAGTGTGTCATGGCTGCGTGGGGTGCGGTCAGGGCTCCGAAGAGCGGTGCGCGAACTGAGAGCGGGAACTGGCGACGGGGCGTCGCGGGACGCCGAATCCGCTCGCGGGCGTTCGTAATGAACGAAAGTGAGGCGCCGCGCCGCGTCGCGTCGTGCGCGCGCAACCCCTCGTCCGGGCGGTGGGGCGATTCCCGGGGACGCCTTGGGCAATCTCACCGCATCCCGCGTCACGACGCAAGACCGCGCCCGTCGCAGGGAGCGCAGACTCGGGCGGACATCACCGACCACGGCCGCTGCAACACCGTCGCACGAAGCGGCGAGTCCCCCGACGGCTGAATCCGGCGGGGGACTCGAGGGTTGCCTCCTGGTGCCGGCGTCAGCCCGGCAGGAAGAGCAGGATAGGGACGACGGGCATCAGCGGCGGATGGAAGGTGACCGTCCTGCCGTGATAGGGAGACCCCGCGGGCGGAGTGATCTCGACGCGGAACCACCCCGGAGCGATCGACCGGAATGCGACCGAGCCACCCGGGTCGGTTGTTCGCGTCCCAATGAGCTCGTCGGGCTGCATCGAGCTGCTGTCAGGTGTGGTGCGATAGAGCGTGACGGTGGCACCGGAGACGAGTTCGGCCGCCGTCGTGTCGGTGACACCCGGGAGCGCGCCCCGCACCGTGACCTGAAGGTCGAATTCCGTGAGCGGAGGCGGCGGCGCGATGACGATCACATCCGCCGAGGCCGAATGTCCGTCGATCGTCGCCGTGATGTGCGCGGATCCAACGGCCACGCCGCGGACCGTGCCGGAATCCGAGACCGCCGCGATCGAGGGATCGGACGAAACCCAGGAGACATGGCTCTTCTCCACGAGCTCACCGGCGGCGTTGTCGCCTGCAGCCCAGAAGTACACCGCAGATCCGACCTCGACGACCGCGGAGGCCGGCGAGATCCGCACGCCGACGACCGGTCCCGATCCGGTTCGTGGTCCGGGGATCGGCACCGTTGTGGTGTCTGAACCCGTAGAGACGGGAAGCTGGACGACACTCGACTCACCGGGGCCCAGTGAATCGCTGCCGCTGCACGAGGACGTGACGCCGATGGTGACCAACGCGAGCAGTGACGAGACGAACGTCATTCCCTTTCGCATGAATCCTCCACACCACCACCGCAAACCGGCTTGCTTTCGGGTCACCCGGATGTACCTCTGCGCGGGCGCTGGCGTCACGTGCCTGCCTGGTGTGACGCGGCGGGCCGTGTGAAGGTATAGGTCATCTGTCATTCCTGCCCGGAGACGACATGTCGTCCATGGACCTCGCCGCCCACCCGCACGCAGCACGCCGCAACGCGGCTACGGCCGTCTTGCGCCATGCGTTCATCGCGATGCTGCTCGCCGCACCGTGCGTGCGCATGGGGGCGCAGTCCCCTGACCTCGACGTCGCGCTCGGCGCGAACGCGACGTCGTGCTCCGTGCCGGGTGCTTCGAGCGGCGCGGCCGCGGCAGACGTGCGTGCCCGCTGGCCCCTCCTGCGGCTCGGCGTGAGCGGCGTCCCCGTCACCGGTGGCGGCGCGACGGAGCGCAGTGCTGTCGTCTCGGCGCTCACGCCGTCGTGGCACGGATTGCGCGCGGATGGCACGCTGCGCTGGGAGGCTGCGGCCGCCTCCTGCGGCGGCGTCCCGTCGTCGCGCACCGCGACCGCACAGCTCTCGTGGGGTGCGTCGCGCGGCGGGTTCTGGCTCGGTCTCGAGGCGCCGCGCCGGAACGCGTTCATGCAGACCCAGCCCGCCGACACCGGCGAGAGTTTCGCGACGTGGAGGCTTGGCAGCGTGGCCACGATGGGGGCCTGGCACCAGGTCGGGCCGGTGCGACTCTCGCTGGGCGTCAGGGCGGCACGGGGTACGCGCTCGTGGAGCCTGATCATTCCGCACCTGGTCCAGGTGCCCGAGCAGGTGTTCTCCGATTCCGGCGAGGTCACGGTGTTTCACCAGGTGACGTGGTCCGACAGCGTCACCGTCGGAGCCCGCAATACCGTGATCGACGCACTCGGCCGTCTCTCGTTCGCGTCAGGCAGGCTGGCGGCGCAGGCCGCGTTCGGCACGCCGGTGCGCGGCTCGGGCTTCCGCCTGTCCGCGTGGACGGACGTGCAGGTCGCCTACGCCGTCTCGCCGTGGCTGTCGCTGCTGGGATCGGCCACCTCGCAGTCGGCGACGTCGCTGGCGGCGACAGGGGACACGCCGTGGCGGATGTCGCTCGGCGTGCGCGTCGCCACCCTGCCGTTCTCCCGTCCGCACGACGGTCCCCCGCCGCCGGAGCGTGCCGGCGCCTCGGCCTTCCGCGTCCTGCGCGGCGTCGACAATTCCGTCACCATCTCGCTGCGTGCACCGCAGGCCGATGTGGTGGAGCTGACCGGGGACTTCCTGAACTGGTCCTCGGTGCGGATGCATCGCACGTCCGCCGACTGGTGGGTGGCGTCGGTACACCTGTTGCCCGGCACGTACCATGTGAACGTCCGCATCGATGGAGCGACATGGGTGGCGCCACCGGGCCTGCCGCGGCAGGCGGACGAGTTCGGCGGGTCGGTAGGCGTCCTCGTCGTCCGGTGAGCGTGTTCCCGGCCCGGCCGAATGGGCGAGTCACCAGGCCGGGCGGGACGGTGTGACGTTGCACCACGACCGAAGGTAGAACGGTGCACATGGTGGAGGCGGACGGCACCGATGACGCGGTCCTCGTGCGGCGGGTCCTGGCAGGCGAGCCGGCGGCATTCGCCGTGCTGGTGGACCGGCACTCGGGGTACTGCCTTCGTTATGCAGCCCGCATGCTCGGGAACCGTGAAGACGCCGAGGATGCCACCCAGGAGGCCCTGCTGCGGGCGTATCGTTCGCTTGACGCCTATGACGGAAGGAGGTCGTTTCGCACATGGTTGTTGTCGATCCTGGTCAACCGGTGCCGCACGGCCCTGCTGCACCGCGCACGCCGCGAGCGGCGTGTCGTGGCCGATGAGGACCGGGTGGCGCAGGCGTCGGTGGCGCCCGACGGGACCGACGCGATGGAGTTCCGCGAGGCGCTGGCCCGGTCGCTCGGGCGACTGGCGCCGGAACAGCGCGAGGCGTTCCTGTTGAAGCACGTGGAGCAACTGGAGTACACGGAAATGGCGGCGATCACCGGCGACGGAATCTCGGCCCTCAAGATGCGGGTGCAGCGCGCCTGCGACCGGCTGCGGCGCGAGCTCGGGGAATTCGGCGATGCCTGACGAGTTCCCGCCCAATCGGCTGGTTGACGCGCTGCGCGAACCGGTCCCGGCGCGGCCGTCGTGGCGGGCGTCGCTCGACGCCGCGCTGGCGCGCGAGCGCGCGGGTGGCGCGGGGGAGACAACGGAGCGGGTGCCCGCCTGGCCTCCGCGGCGTGTGTCGCTGCGACCGGCCTGGGCGATTGCCGCCGCCCTCGGGTTCATGCTTCTCGGTGGTGCGGGCACGGCGCTCTTCCTTGGCCGAACCACCACGTTCGCCGGGCGCGCGGCCATCGCGCCCATGGCCGCTGCCTCGCGCACCACCGGGGAACCGGTGACCGTTCGCTTCCTGCTCGTGGCGCCGTCGGCGCGCCGTGTCTCGGTGGTGGGCGACTTCAACGGTTGGGATCCGGCCGCCACGCCGATGCGGCGATCGGGAAGCGATGGGGACCGGTGGATCCTCGAGTTGCCGGTACGGCCGGGGCGACACACGTACGCCTTCTACGTGGACGGCGACGTGCTCGCCGATCCCGCGGCACCGCGCGCCCCCGAGGAGGATTTCGGGGTGCCCAACTCCCTGCTGCTGGTGGGCGGTACGCCATGAGCGCCAGGGCGCGGAATCGCCGGTGGCTTTCGGCGGTGCTGCTGGCGCTGCCGTCCTGGGCGGCGGCACAGGGCGGTGCGCCGGTGCTCCCGGCCCGTCTCGGGGACACGGCGCGCCGCAGCATTGCGGCGTTAGGCGACTCGCTGCGCGCCGAGGGCCTCCCGTGGAAGCTCGTCTACGACAAGGCACGGGAAGGCGTGCTCAAGGGCGCCGGCGACGCACAAATCGTCACCGCGGCGCGTTCGGTTGCCGGGCGGCTGCGGGTGGCGGGCGACATCCTCGGTCCCGGGGCCGCAGCCGCCGAGCTGTCCGCGGCCGTGAGTGCGCTCTATGCCGGCGTTGCGCCCGATGCGCTGCGCGCAACGGCGCGCCTCCGCGGAAGCGAGCGGAAGGATTTGTCGCTCGTCCTCCCGTTCACGATGCTCGCCGACCTCGTCTCGCGCGGCATCGCGCCCTCCGAGGCCACGTCGTGGATCGACGTGCTGCTCGAGCGCGGCGCGCGGGAGGGCGACTTCGACACGCTCCGCAGCTCGCTCGACGCCGAGATGCTCGGCGGCCGGTCGCCGCAGGACGCGGCGCGCGACGGCATCGAGCGCACCCTGAAGACACTGGACAGACGCCGCCCGCCGCTGGACCCGCGCGAGCGGTAGCGCCGAGCACGCTATCGAATGCCGCCGTCGTGCAGCAGCCAGGCCGGCGGCACTTCACGCCACGCCCCGTCGCCCGTCCGGTAGCGCAGCGAGAGCGCGGCCCCGCCGCCGCCCTGGAAGTAACGCACTGTCATGGCGTGGAGTCCCTTCCGCAGCGCGATCATGCCCGACTTCTGCAGCGCCCCATGCGCACCATCGTTGTCCACCACGATGGCGTCACCGATCGTCAGGGTGCTGCCGTCGTCGGACGTGAGCGCGAACTCGTACATGGCATCCGCGGGCACGCGCAGGTACCCGCTGAAGCGGAGCGCATAGCGCTCCGCGTGCTCGTCTCCGCGAAGGGACACGCGCGTCACCACCGCTGAGCTGGCGGGGGTCATCGCATCGATGCGCGCGGCGCGACGCACCGCGCCCTCGAAGTACTGGTACGCCAGTCCTGCGGCGAGGCGGCCGGCGTCGACAGCGTCGGGATTCCGGTACGTCGTGCGTGTGAAGGTGGCGGCCCGCGGGGGGCTCTGCCGGCCGTCGGGCATGAAGGCGCGCGCCGTCACCACGGTTCCTCCCGGCGAAACCGGAACCGACACCGGGCCATCGTACCGCGGGCCCAGGGCGGTCGGATCGGTGCCGTCGGTGGTGTAGTGGATGGTCTCGTCAGGCAGCAGCGTCGCGAGCACTAGGGTGACCTTGTCGGCGAGCGTCAGGCGGTCGGCGTCGAGCCCCTCGACGCTCGGTGCCCTGTAGTTCACGCCGAGCCGGCCGAGGGCGTCGAGTGCCAGCGGCAGTCGCGCCACGAAGCTGTTCCAGTCCCGCGCCGACCGCGGCGACCACGTCACCTCGGCCAGGGCCAGCGCGCGCGGGTACGCCATGAATTCCACGGCCTGGGGCGTGGCCAGGTACTCGGTCCAGACGTTGCCCTGCGCGCCGAGGACGTGGGTCGCCTGCTCCGGCGTGAGCGAGTCGGGTACCGGCTCGTAGTTGTAGACCGTGTCCATCGGCAGGAACCCCCCGATCGAGAGCGGCTCGAAGCGCTCCGGACCCTGCGCGTGGTCGAAGTACATGTGCGACCCTGGAGTCATGATCACGTCGTGGCCTTCGCGTGCCGCGGCGATGCCGCCGCTGATGCCACGCCACGACATCACCGTGGCCTCCGGTGCCAGTCCTCCCTCGAGGATCTCGTCCCATCCGATGAGGCGCTTGCCGTGCTGCAGCAGGAACTGCTCGATGCGCCTGATGAAATAGCTCTGCAGCTCGTCCTCGTCCTTGAGCCCTTCTCGGCGGATCACGTCCTGAGCGACGGGACTCGCCTTCCAACGCGTCTTCGGCGCCTCGTCGCCGCCGACGTGGATGAACGGCCCGGGAAAGAGCGACATCACCTCGGTGAGCACGTCCTCCAGGAAGCCGAACGTGCGCTCGCTCGGGCAGTCGATGTCCTCGTCCACCCCCCACGTGGTGCGCACCTCGAACGGGCCCGGCGTGCAGGCAAGCTCGGGGTACGCCGCCAGCGCCGCCTTGGAGTGTCCCGGCATCTCGATCTCCGGCACGACGGTGACGTAGCGCGCCGCCGCGTACGCCACCACGTCACGGATCTCGTCCTGCGTGTAGAAGCCGCAGTAGCGGGTGCTGTCGCCGACGTACGGGTCGAAGTGCTTGCCGACCATCGTCTCCTTGCGGCAGCCGCCGACCTCGGTGAGGCGCGGGTACTTCCTGATCTCGATGCGCCACCCCTGGTCGTCGGTGAGGTGCCAGTGGAACCGGTTCAGCTTGTAGCGCGCCATCAGATCGATGTAGCGCTTGACGAACGTCACGTTGAAGAAGTGGCGACCGACGTCGAGGTGGAGGCCGCGCCACTGGAATCGCGGGGCGTCGTCGATCACGACGCCGGACACGGCCACCGGCACGCCGCCTGGCGGCGCCGGCGCGGCGGCGATGAGCTGGCGCAGCGTCTGCAGGCCGTAGAAGATGCCGGCGCCACGCGGCGCCGTGATCTCGACGCCCGCGCCGGACACGACAAGGCGGTACGATTCGGCGCCACGACCGATCGCCGCGCTGTCCAGGCGAAGGACGATCCCGCCCGCCGCAGGCGCTCCGCTGGTCGCCACGTGCGTGGCGCGTTCCATGCCATCGCCCACAATCGACGCCGCGAGCGCGCCGAGGTCGCGCATCTCGCTGTCGGCCCCCCCGCCGAGCGTGATCGTGACCATCGCCGGCGGCAACCAGCGCTCGGCCAGTCGCGACGCGTGCGCCGGTGCCGGAATGACGGGAACCTGGGCCGCCGGCGACGGCGTCGGGACACCGGTGCCTCGCGCACAGGCGACGACAATGAGCAACGCCGCCGACGCGACAAGGATCGCGGCGCGTGACGCCTGACGAGTGCGGCGGTGTCCGTGTCCGGTCGGGCGCATTGACGAGGTGGCTTTGGCCATGCCAGGCGCCTGCCCGGCGTGCGCCCGGCAGCACCTGACGATCCGGCACACAATGCGCCGGGGACCGGCCGGTCGCCACCGGGACCCGGTCGGCGCTACCCTGTCGGTGCTACCCGGTGGCCGGCGGCGGAGGCGGCGCCGGCGGCCACCGGACGCCGGCATTCGCACCGTGGTTGGTGTCGGCGTCGAACTTCGCCTGACGCGCGTTCATCTGCGCGACCTGCTCCTTTGCCAGGCGGTCGCCATCGAGCTGGAGCTGCCGACAGGAGAGATCCGACATCTGTTCCAGGCGCCGCACCAGGTCGCCGGCCATCTGGATGTTGAGGCGCTCGTGCTCGCGCTCATGGTCGTCGAGCGCCGCGTTGAACGTTTGCCACTCCGTGACGAGCTGCGCCGGGGCGTCTGGCGGTTGCTGCCACTCCGGGATCCGGATCGCGCTCTCGATGTCGATCCGCACGTTGTTGAAGCGGCACCCCGCCTTGGCGCCGCCCTCGACAATCTGGTAGCGCCAGCGCCAGGACGCGCGATAGTGGCCGAGGAATCCGCCCTCGCGCACGCCGGCGGCGCGCAACGACTGGCCGATCTCGCGCTCCGAACTCCCGGCAATCGGAAACCTGTCGAAGGCGCCGTGAAAGACGACGCCGCGCGGCATCGGCCGGTTGACCGTTGTCGCAGGTCCCGCCGACGCGCACGCAACGACCGCCAACGACCAGAGCACGGCAACCACCGATCGCGACTTCATGCTGCCTCGCTGCGGCTGATCGTTCACCTGAGCCTCCGGCCGGCTACGACGGCGTGAACGCGCGCCACCAGCTTACTGCCGAAGGGCGATGGCCGCCATGGCGCGTCGCCTCGGCCCGCTTCCGCGCGCGCGCTCAGGTGCGTGTCGCGATCAGCCCGAAGAGGATGACGAGCAGTACGATCGCGCTGATGAACACGTACAGCCGATCGCGCTGCAGCCAGAACGCCACAATCGTCACCGCCACGCGCGCGATCGGCGTGGCGATGAGCAACACCAGGCCGAGTTGTACAATCGCCGCACTGTCGCCTCGCAAGGCGGCCGCAATGATGCGGTGCACCCCATTGAGCGACGCCGGCTCCCCGCGAAACGAGGCGAAATCGGCGGGGAGGTGGCCGCGTGCAATGAACAGCGCGACGGCGCCCACGACCACGACAACGGCGGCGACGAGGACGCCGAGCTGCAGCAGTCGCCCGATGGCCTCGTCGATCTCCTGGTCCGTGTAGCGCGCACCACGCGCCGGTCCGTTGGGATGGGTCGGCTCGGTCACAATGCCCCCGACACGCCCTTGTACAGCATCTCGAGCGCCAGGACCACCACGACGCCCGTGAAGATGAGGCGCAATGCCCGTGTCGGGGTGCGGACGAGCAACCGGGCGCCGACGAGGGCACCGCACAGAACCCCTAGCATGACGGGGGCCGCAACGACGGGGTCGATGTAGCCGCGGTGCAGGTAGACGCCGGCACTCGCGGCTGCCGTCACGCCAATCATGAAGTTGCTCGTCGTCGTGGAGACCCGGAACGGAAGCCGCATTGCCCGGTCCATGGCGAGCACCTTCACGATGCCGGCACCGATCCCCAGCAGCGCCGAGAGCATCCCGGCCAGGAACATCAGCGAGAAGCCGGAGCGCACCCCGTGGACCTGGTACGGGCGAATGCCGTCGGCGGACGGATACGTCGAGGCGAGCCGGAGGCGCAGCGCCAACGGGTCCGGCGGACCCGCGGCCAGATGATCCTTCGCCGCATCGAAAGAATGGTACGCGGTGAACAGCAGGACGAGGCCGAAGACCACGCTCAAGGCACTCGTGGGAACGATGCCGGCCAGCGCCGCGCCCACCAGCGCGCCGATCGTGGTGGCGACCTCCAGGAAGACACCGACCCGGACGTTGGTGTATCCCTCGCGCACGTACGCGGCCGCGGCGCCTGACGAGGTGGCGATGACCGACACCAGCGACGCGCCGATGGCGTATCGCAGGTCGACGTGGAAGACGAGCGTCAGCATGGGAACCACGACGATCCCGCCGCCGAGTCCCGTGAGCGCGCCGAGCAGGCCGGCGAGGAATGCGCCAATCGCGACCAGGCCGCCTAGGGTCAGGATGGTCATCTCACCACCGCCACCGCGCACCGACTCCGGGTTGCACGCGCGCCCACGCCGCGGGAGGCGACACCGACGGCGCCGTCACTCCGCCACTACGGCTGCACCGGTCCCGGTCCGGCACCGCGCCCACGACCGCCCTGCCCGGTGCGGATCTCGTACTCGTGAGGCGGCTCGGCGCCCAGCAGGTACTTCACGAAGTAGTCCCAGCGGCGTCGCATCATGTAGTTGCCGTCAGGCCCGTAGCCGTGCGGCTGGTTCGGCAGCATGATGAGGTCGAAGTCCTTGTTCGCCTTGATGAGCGCGTCCACGACGAGGAGCGTGTTGTTCGGCGGCACATTGTTGTCCATCGTGCCGTGCGCCAGCAGCAGGTGCCCCTTCAGGTTCTTCGCGAAGTTCTGGTTCGCCTCGGCGCCGTAGTTGTCGGTGTCGCCGCGGGCGACGAGCAGCCCCTGGTACCGCTCCCCCCAGTCGTCCTCGTAGTCCCGCTGGTCGTGGTTCCCCGACTCGGCGATGCCGACCTTGAAGAAGTCGGGATACCGGAACATGGCGTCGGCGGTGATGAAGCCGCCACCCGAGTGCCCCCACATCGCGGCGCGGTCGATGTCGATCCAGGAGTACCGCTGCGCGAGCTCCTTCATCCCGGCCACCTGGTCGGGGAGCGTATTGTCGCGTCCCATCGCGCCGTAGTAGGCGTCGTGGAACGACTTCGAGCGGTCGGGAGTGCCGCGCCCGTCGATCGTGACCACGATGAAGCCGAGTTCGGCCAGTGCCTGGCGATCGCCGCGGGCCGGCGTGAACGCGCGGCTCCCGGTGCTTCCCGACTGCGGGCCGGGATACGCGTTGTTGATGATCGGGTACTTCCTCGACGGGTCGAAGTTGGTCGGACGGAAGAGCAGGCCATAGATGTCGGTGGTGTCGTCGGCCGCTTTCAGCTTGATCGGCATCGGCGGCTTCCAGCCGGTGGCGACGAGCTTCGAGATGTCCGCCGACTCCAGCGGCATGACGAGCTTGCCGCTGGCATCGCGCAGCCCCACGACCGGGGGCACGTCGGGCTTCGAGTAGGTGTCGACGAGGTACTTCCCGTCAGGGGCGAGGTCGATGGAGTGGGTGCCGTCGTCAGGCGTGAGCGAGACGACGTTCTTGCCGTCGAGCCCCGTCCTGTAGTAGTGGCGGAAGTACGGATCCTGTCCCGGCTCGCGGGCATTGGCCCCGAACCAGAGCGTGCGCGACTTCTCGTCAATGCGATCGATCGCCGTCACCGGACCCGCGCCCGTCGTGATCTTGTTCTTGAGGGCGCCGGTGGTGAGGTCGTAGAGATACAGCTGTCCCCAGTTGTCGCGCTCGGAGTACCACACGACCTCGTTGGTTGGCCAGAGCACCTGCCATCCGGTGTT
This sequence comes from uncultured Gemmatimonadaceae bacterium, assembly GCA_963761075.1. Lineage (GTDB taxonomy): Bacteria > Gemmatimonadota > Gemmatimonadetes > Gemmatimonadales > Gemmatimonadaceae > CAVXFN01. The sequence continues at coordinate 641,419 of CAVXFN010000004.1, read as the reverse complement.
CGACTCGAACTGCGTCGGCGACGTCTCCTGGAAGACGGTGCGGATCGCCCCGGTCTTCGCATCGGCGACGCGGAACGTTGCGCTCTTGTGGTCGCGAGACGTGGAGACGAAGGCGAGCTGGGTGGCGTCGGGGTTCCACGCGAGGTCGCCCATGCTGAGGTTGTCGCCGCGGGTGGCCCGGTGGAAGTCGGGCGGCATCTGCAGGCGCACGACCGTTCCCGCGTCGACGTCGATGATGACCCGCTGGATCATCGCGACGACGCTGTCACCCGGCAGTGGGTACTTCCACGCGCGCAGCTCCGGATGACCTACCGCGGTGGAGACCAGGTACATGTCGCCGACCTTTCGCTCGTCCTGCTGCTGGGTGGCGATCTTCCTCGAGTCCGGCGACCAGAGCAGGATCGGGCGGTCGCTCGTGGCCCACCCGGCGTTGTCGGTGGCGTAGCCGAAGTTCTCGACGCCGTCGGTGGTGAGCTGCTTCTCGCGGCCTGTGGCGACGTCGCGCACCCAGAGGTTCCAGTTGCGGATGAACGCCATCTGCTTGCCGTCGGGCGACGTGACACCGGGCACGCCGCCACCTGCGCCACCGCGCCCGCCTCGGCCGCCCCGTCCCCCGAATCGCCCGCCGCGTCCCTGGCGACCGGTTGCCGCGCCGACGTCTGCGCAGCGCGTGCCGCGCACGTCGCACTGCCAGTGGCGCGCGCCGGCGTCGAACGACACCGAGTCGAGCTTCGCCGACAGCTCGATCTCCTGGAAGGGGAGCTCGGTGGCGCTGTATGTCGTGCCTGACGCCGACGAGAGCGCGGCCGCGACGCGGGCGTGGTCGAAGGCCGGCGCCTTCGTCTTGCGCGCCGGGTCGACGAGCAGGAAGGTGGTGCCGTTCGCCGTCTCGCTCCGGTACCAGAAGCGGTCGTTGGCGAGCCAGGTGGGGTTCACGCTGCCGCCGATGACGAGCCCGGTGAGGTTGGGGCCGAGCATGCGGACGGCGCGGTCGTAGTCGGCGGCGGTGAGGGCCCGGGGCTGCTGCGCCTGGGCCGCTGCAGCGATCAGCCCGCTTGCGAGGGCGACAGGGAAAAGGAAGCGCGCCAGGCGAAGCGAGCGACTCGTTGTGGATGACATTTGACTCGGAGCGGGGGTGTCACGTGGCCGGGGGGAAATCGCCCGTCCATGCCCCGCTCATGGTGCACTGGAAACCGCTCGTGGGCAACGGGGTTCCGCCCCGCCGGTCGCGGTCGCTGGGTTCGGCCTCGGCGGTCGGGACAGGTCAGGAAGGCGCGGGTGTGCTTGTCGCTCGCACTGTGCTCGGAGCCGGAAGCGACGCCGCAACGGCTCACTTGCGATACGCGGCGATGCTGTCGTGTGATCCGCCGTAGATCCGATCTGAATCGATGGCCACAGCGTTTATGAAGTGATAGTCTGCGTCCAAATGCCAGCGTGTGGCACCAGATGACGTTGAGAAGACCTGTATGCCCGCGTATGGCATCACGGCATATGCCGACGAGTCATCCGCACTCAGCCAGCTGATGCTGCCGCCGGCGAGCATGGACGCGCGCCAGCGCTCGGCGCCGGTCTCGGGGTCGAGCGCGACAAGGACACCCGACGTCGATCCCGCCAGCACGAGTGAGCCGCTCACCGCCAGAACTCGCACGTCCCGAATGAGAGCCGGCGTTGTGCCGCCGGAAACCGGGAGCGCCGGCGCCTTCCAGCGGAGCGCGCCAGTCAGCCGGTCGAACGCGTACAGCGGCCCATCGCGCGCTCCCGCGACTACTACCGATCCCACTACGACAGGATCGATAGTTGCGGTCGGTGCAGTGGAATCCACGTTCCAGGGAAGGCTGCTGGCCCAGAGAAGTTGTCCGCTCAACGCATCCAGTGCCGCCACGCCGCCGCGTAAGCCATTGTCGAAATCAGTCGTTCCAACGTAGAGAGTGCCGTCCACGATCGGCGAGATCCAGAGACCGAACTTGGAACTCGTACTGAGGCGCGTGACCCACCGCTGGGTCCCGGTTATCAGATCGACGCCATACGCGTACCCATTCGACGATCCGGCGTACACCGTCCCATTCCAGTACTCCGGATTGTCACGGCCGATGTCCACGCCCTCGGTCGAGGCAAATCGCCAGATCACGTGCCCGTCGCGCGGATCGAGGGCGAAGAGATCCTGGTCCCCTACAATCAACATGCCATCGCGTTCGAATCCACCGAATCCGACGGAGAATTCCCGTTGAACAGGAAGCAGCACCGACCACAGCACGCCGCCGGTGCCTTTCTCGACGGCCGTGACTTGGTGGTGCGGGCCTTGGAAATAGGCAGCGCTGTTGTCGAACCACGGTCGTCCGTAGTTGCTATAGCCCTCGACATGCCACAGTACGCGCGATGAATCCTGTGCATCCTGCCTGCTGAACAACACGTCCCACACGCGGCAGCTTCCCAGTGCCAGCGCGCTGAACGCCGCGCACGAAGCCACCGCGGCACGGGCGGTTCGGGACATCGCGAGACAGGACGGCCGGGACACCATTTCCTCCTGACGCGCGGATGACGGCCAGAGAAGCGTGAGGTGCCGGCGTCACTCCGGTGGCGCGGACGTCACGCGTCCGCCAGCGCGGGACTGCTGGCGGGCTGAAGTACAATCTGTCGTATCCTCGACACGCGGCAAGCGGAAGACCCCCACCGCCGTCGCCTCGCTCGCGCAGAACGTCCGTTGGCCCCAGGCCCGAAGGTCGTCAGAGCGCGCGACTCCATGGCGCGCACCAACGCACGGCCCGATTCCGTGCGCGGCGTCCGCGAGGGCGAACGACCACTAATTCGGCGCCTTCACCCCGCTCGAGATGATGAACACCCGCCCGGAGTGAAAGCCGGAGACGCCGCTCCACGCCGATGTGATCAGCAGGTCGATCGTCCCGTCGCCGTCCACGTCGCCGATCCCCACCGCGTCGAAGCCGAAGGTGTCGCCGGGCGTGCGGCAGGTGTACGTGCGCAGCAGCTTGCCGTCCTTCCCGGAGTAGAGATAGGCGCGTCCGCCCGAATACGCTGCGCCGGCGTATTGCCACGCTCCCACTATGAGATCGGCGCGCCCGTCGCCGTTCACGTCCCCCGCCGTCGCCGGGCCGATGCCGAAGCCCTCGCCCGCCGTCTCGCCAGTGAGCGTGAGCAGGCGGTGCCCGTCCGCCCCGGAGTGCACGTACACCCGCCCGGTCGATGGACCGCGCGCCGAGTTGGTGAAGTCGGAGGCGTACACATCCTCCACGCCGTCGCCGTCCAGGTCCCCCGCCGCCGAGACGAACATCGCGCCTAACGCCGCGCCGGTGCTGTCGGAGTCGATCGCGAAGTGCGGTGTCTGCGTGAGCCCGTCATAGACGTACGTCCGCCCGGTCTTCCGCGGCCCCGCCGCCGGCGCCCCGACGATCAGCATCGGGTGGCCACCCTCGCTCGTTCCCCCCACCGTGCTGCCGAAGCCGTCACCCGCACGCTCGCCCGTCAGCGTCAGCAGCAGGTGCCCGTCCTTTCCCGAATAGACATACGCACGCCCTGCCCCCTTCCCGCCGGCCCCGTTCGCGGGCGCCCCGATGATCACGTCGGCGTGCCCGTCCTGGTCCACGTCCCCTGCCCCCGACGCGTGCTGCCCGAACTGGTCGGACACGTTCTCTCCCTGCATCGTGAACAGGACGTGGCCGTCCTTTCCCGAGTAGACGTACGCCTTGCCGATGCCGGGGGCGCTCGCCACCACGTCGGGCACGCCGTCGCCGTCGGTGTCGCCCGCCCCCTCCACGCCGGTGCCAAGCTGCGCCGCCGAGTCGCCGTCGACCTTCCAGAGCAGCCGGCCGGTCTTGCTCGAGTAGAGGTAGACGCGCCCGGCCGCGAGCCCGCCGGCGTTGCTCGTCGGCGCCGAGGTCACGAAGTCGTGCACGCCGTCCTTGTCGACGTCGCCCACGTCGCGCGCGATCCACCCGAACTGGTCGTTCGTCGCCTCGCCGTCCCACTCCCTGATGATCTTCACCGGCTCGACAAACGGATCGGCGAAGTCCTTCTTCGTCGGCAGGAGGGCGCGGAGGCGCGGATCGTTGCGCATCCCGGCGAACGCCGTGTCCACCTCGATCTGCGTCATGTCGAGCTTGTGCGTCTTCCCCGCGCGCTCCACCCAGACGAGCGCCGAGTCACGCTGTCCGAGCAGGGCGTGCACCGTCGCCACGCTGTACATCGCCGGCGCAAACTGCGGCTCGAGCGCGAGGCTGCGCCGGAAGGCGGCGAGCGCCTTCTCGTAGTCGGTCGCCTGGCGGGCCACGAATCCCAGCGTCCGCCACGCCCGCGCGTTCGTCGAGTCGCGCGCGGTCACCGCCTCCATGATCTTCACCGCACCGGGCGCGTCCCCCGCCTGCAGCCTGGCCATCGCCTGGGGAATGCTGGGCGGCGCGGCCTGCTGCGCCGCGACGACGGACGGCAGCGCCAGCGCGCAGGGCGGCAATCTGCCGGAGCAGGGCAAGGCGTCGGCCAGGGACAGGGGACGGCAGGGGGCAGTGCATCTCGTCCTCGAGGTGTGAGATTGCTGGTTGGCGCCACGACCCTGCGGGCTCGTTGGCACGGATGGTAAAGCGCGGGGACAGTGCAATTGGCGCCTCGACGAGCCTGTCGCTCACCGCGGCCGACCGCCATCTCCCCGTGACAGGCCGTCCGGTTGGGGGGACCAGATGCCGCACAGCTCCAGTTTGCCCCGACGTCCGGGAGAGCCCAGTCCGCCAGGTCCCGGCCACCCGCCGTCTCGACATTCCGCCGGACGGCACCACCTTTCGAGAGTCGATTCCGGCGGCTCGTCGTTTCACTGGGAGGATCCCCACCATGTCGCGGACAAAGCTGCTGCCTCTGTGTGTCCCTGCGCTTGCCCTCCTCGTCCTCGTCCCTCTCGCGGCACGCGCGCAGGGTGGAAAGGGTCGCACCGTCCACGGTACGGTGACCGACGCACAGCACAGGCCGATTTCCTATGCGCTCGTCTCGCCGCCCAAGGGCACCAAGCAGATCACCGACGACAGCGGTCACTTCGACCTGCAGCTCTCCGACAAGAAGAAGTTGACGCTCGACGTCCGTCGAGTTGGCTACGACGCCGCGTCGCTGGCGATCGATGCCGGCGAAGACACCACGGTCTCGGTGCAGCTCTCTTCGCACTCGGGCGGTGGCAGCGCCCCCTCCGCGAAGCTCCAGAATTCAGGCTTTTACGACCGCATGCGGGCCGCCCTGAACGGCTCGGGGCCCGGCCGATTCATTTCCGCCGAGGAGATCGAGCAGCGGAAGTTTCCCCGGATAACCAACCTGATCGACGGCACGCCCGGCGTACGGATTCAGCGGGGCGGATCGATCGGCGGCGTGCCGACGGGCTCGTCCTCGTGCCTCATGGAGACATACGTCGATGGCACACGGTCCAAGCTGTTCGTCCCCGCGGGCGGGGCGGCAGGCGGCAGCAGCATGATCAACAACGTGGAACGCGCGAACACGCAGAGCGTGCAGCTCGATCCCTCGTCCGACGGTCTCGACAACACCATCTCGTCGTCGAACGTGCTGGGTATCGAGATCTACTCGCGCCCCGCCGAGGCGCCCGGCAAGTTCCAGAGCATGTCCGGTACCTGCGGCGTGATCGTCATCTGGCTCAAGTAGCGCGAGTCGAGCATCGCGCGGCGCACGCCTCGGCGCCGGCGTCCCGCCGGGCTTCTACTGGCCCGGCGTCCCGCCGGGCTTCTACTGGCCCGGCGTCCCGCCGGGCTTCTACTGGCCCGGCGGGAGGCGGAAGATCGCCATCTGCGCGTGGAGGTTGGCCGGGAATGCGGCGCCGCCCGGCGCCGAGAAGCGGAACGTCACCGTGGACGCATTGGCCGGCGTATCGAGCCGGAAATACGTCATCGTCCCGGGGTCCATGATCGCCGATGCGGTATCGCTCGTGATCGGGAAGAGCTGCAGCGGATCCTCGCGCGGGATGTCCGCCCCGTTCGACGTCACGTAGAGCCTCGCCCAGAGCTGCTTCACGTTGCGGCTCGTGAAGCGGTTCGCCGCCGGCGCGGTCGCCCTCGGCAGACCCGGCAGGCTGTCGGTGTAGAGCGACAGTCCAAAGTCCGAGAACAGCGAGAGGAAGCTCTGGCCGGTGACCTGCTCGATGTCCGCGAGCCCGTTCGCGGGGCCGCGCTCCATCTGCTTGTAGATGCCGGTGCCGAACTGGTCGCCGAGCCAGCGCATCAGCAGCCAGTCACCACCGCGCCACGAGAATCCGCCGTAGCCGTCGTCGTGCAGCGTGAGGCTCGCGGTATCGGGAAGGAGTGCATACTGATACGAGTCGTAGAGGAATCCCTCGACGAAGCCCTGCGACGAATCGGGGAAGATCTGTGACGCATTGGTGCGACACGATGGCGGGGGGCATTTCTGCTCGAAGTACAGCGACCCCAGTTCCTCGGCGACGATGCTGAGTCCCTCGTCGAGCCACGACGACGCCGGTGTGCCGCTGCCGAGCACCACATGCTGCGAGTAGCTGATGAGGTGCTGCAGCTCGTGAACGTACGTCGCGCCGATGGCCTCGCCGAGCGAGGCGACGCTGTGCGCGCAGCTGTACACCGCGTTCGGGTCGGGGACGATCGAGTAGAAGATCTCCCCCTGGTTCGAGATCGTGTTCGACGGGCCGTCGAAGTCGTCGGTGTCGAAGAAGCCGGCGATGTAGCCGCTGCTGGAGCAGGTTGACGTTGGCGTGTCGCTGTTCACGACCGGCGACAGGAGCATGATCACCCGCCCGTTGCCGTCGATGTCCGAGGGTCCTCCGAACGCGGTCGTATCGATCGGATACAGCGTCCTGTCGAAGTAGCCGCCGAAGTTCTGGAGTTGTGTCGAAGTGAACCCGGGCTGTGGCGAGAGGGTGTCGACGTACAGCAGGATGTTGTCGCCGACGTACTCCAGCTTCGCCCCGACGCTCTGCCAGGAGAGGTTGGTGAAGTTTGCCAGCACGTGGAAGCTGCGAACGCTCCCCACCGCGGGAACCGTGGCCGCCGACACGGCGCCCGCCGCGAGCGCGCGATTGACCGACAGGCGCAGCCGCGCGCCGGAGGCTCGCGACGCGGCTCGCGCCATCAGCATCCTGTCGGCGGCGAGTTGCGCCCGGTTCGGGCGCATCGGCGGCAGGGTGCCGCCCGCCGTGCCGCCCATGGCGGCGACTGACGCGGCGACCCGGTTCGACGAGAGCTGCGCCGCCGCGACGTCGCCGGTGGCGATGCTGTAGCTCACGTACTGGTCGGGAACCTCGTCGGTCGCGAACTGCGGCACCACCAGGTAGCTCGCACCGCCGCCCTCGACGGTGACCGTCGTCCCGCCCTGGCTGCAGTCCACGCGCAGCGCGTGCAACACCTCCAGTTGGAGCGTCGCCGGTGCGCTGCACGGGTTGACGGAGAACGAGTTGCTCGGGCCGGTGGACTTGTCGGCGCTGCTGCAGGCGGCGAGTAGCGTCGCCAGCGCGACGAAGGCGGTGCCACGAATCCAGGTTGCGCGCGTCAGCGAGCGGCCGAATTTCGGGAGTGCGTCATCGGCGTCGGCAACGACGACCGAAGGAAGTGCCACGGGCTCGGGCATATGGGAAGCGGCGTGCGGAAGGCGTGGAAGAAACGGCGCCGTGAATCGGCCCGCAGTGATAAACACGCCAGCGCGGAAGTTCCCTGCGCTCGCAGCCTTCCCGCCCAGCCCGCCACAATGGCAACGGCCAACGCTCCCCGCTCAGGGCCGTTTGCGTTCCTCGCGCTCGTCGTCCGACAGGTCCACCGCCAGCGGGAAGAACAGCGACCGTTTCACGCCCGGGTACTTCGTGCCCCACCCCCTGGCGTCGTGCCAGAGGATCACGTTGAGACGGTCGCTCGGCGCCTCGTCAGGCCCGCTGAAGTCCATGCGCGCCGACTCCCGCGCCGCCCGCCGGCGCTCGGTCGCGTACGGGCCGCGGATGTCCGCCGGCCGCTCGTTGACCTCGTAGAGCGACTGCACCGGCACCTGCGCCGTGAACGGCGTGTAGTCCGGGCGCTGTCCCGGGTCGAGGAAGCTCGCCCGCATGTCCGTCGCCACCAGGTCGAACATGCTGAGCGCCGGCAGGCCGAGCATCAGCTCGATCGTCTTCACCATGCTCGGCTGGCTGTAGAACGTGCTGTCGATCACGCCGCGCCGCGCATAGGGACTGGCCACCAGCGCCACGGTGCGGTGTCCGTCGATGTGGTCGACGCCGTTCTGCGCATCGTCCTCCACCATCAGGATCGCCATCGACCGCCAGAACGGCGAGTGCGTCAGCCCCTCGACAATGCGTCCGAGCGCCAGGTCGTTGTCGGCGACGCATGCCTTGGGCGTGCACCACCCGGGAGCGGTGCCCTGCGTGTGATCATTGGGCAGGATCACCATCACCAGCTCGGGCATCCGGCCCGCCGCCTGCCACTCGCGGAGGTGCTCGAGAAACACGTCCGCCTTCACGACGTCGGGCGCCTCCTGCGTCCACCCCGGATACTCGCGCACGAGCGCGCGGTCCAGCGACGGGATCTCCGAGTGGGTGTCGTACATCTGCCGCAGCTGCTCCCGGAAGAACGCCGGCACGTGCGGCTGGGAGTCGCGGTACTGCGCCAGCAGGCGGTCACGCACTGCCGCCACCGACTGCTTCGGCGCCGGGGCGTACTCGCCGAAGATGCTCACGCTGCGCCCGTGCTGCTGCGCCGCCTCCCACAGGAAGCCGCCTGACGAGTACGTGAGCGGGTCGTCGCCTTCCGACGGATAGCTGCGTCCGTAGTACAGCGGCCACATGGGATACTCGGTCTCGTTCGCCTGCGTCAGCCACTGGTGGCCGTCGGCCGAGTTCCCGCCCGAGGCGAAGAAGTGGTCGAGCAGCACGAACTGTGCGGCGAGGGCATGGGCGTTGGGCGTGACGTCGTGCCCGTAGATGGTGAGCGACGAGTCACTCGCCCCCTTGCCGATGTCGCCAAGCACCTGGTCGTAGGTGCGGTTCTCGCGGATGATGAAGACGACGTGGTCGATGAGGGAGCGTTCCCCGGGACGCTCGGGCACGGCGCGGGCGACCGCCCCGCGCCGCGGCGCAAGGTCCGGGGCGGCGCTGCCGGTCGCCAGCGCCAGGCGGTTGTTCTGCGCCACCGACGTCGTGTACGCGGCGTACTCGGCGTCGGTCGGCACGGCGATGACGTTCACCGTGCCGCGCACAGCGTGCACGTAGCGGCCTCGCAACCCCGGCGAGCCCGACGTCTGGCCGGTGCCGGAACCGACGCCGAGCAACGTCCCCACGGCGATTGCCGACCCGTCGGTACTGACGTCGATGCTCGAGGGATACCAGCCCGTCGGGATCAATCCCTTGAGGCGCGTCGCGCCCGAGGTGCCCGACACGTCGTACGCAGCCACCGCATTGGCGCCACCAAGTGTCACGTAGAGCGTGCCGCCGTCGGGAGCCAGCGCGATCGCCGTGGGCGCGAGCCCGGCCCGGCGCTCGCGGAACGGCGCCACCGGGATCGTGCGGGCCACTCGGTTGGTGCGGGTGTCGACGACGCTGACGTCGTCGGAGTTGCCGTTGGCGACGTACAGCCATCCCCGTCCCTCGTCGAGCGCCAGGCCGGTGGGATGCAGCCCGACCGGGGTCGTGGCAATCACGCGCCCCGTGACGAGGTCGACGCGCGCCACCTCGCCCGGTGCGGCGAGTCCGCGCTTGTCGACGCGTACCGGCTCGGCCATCGGGTCGCAGCACTGCGTCGCGGCGAGGGCGCCGGTGCCCGGCTTGGCCCCGCCCAGGACGGTCACCCAGGCGACGCTCCCGTCGATGGAGACGACCGCCGAGATCGGGAGGACGCCGAGCGGCACGGTGTGCAGCAGGGTGCCGTCGTCGGCGTCGAGCACGGCCAGCGCGTCGTTCGCCGGCAGCGGCACCACCGCCACCCGGTGCCCGCCCGCGTTGGCCTGCCGCGCCACTGCCGGGCCGCCGGCCATGTACTCGCCTAACGCCGACGAGGTGGCGGCGACCACCACGCTGTCGTCGCCACCGCGGCGCGGTGCGGTGGCCGTGGAGGCGTAGCCGATGAGCTGCGCCACCGCGCGCCCCTGCGGCCGCGCCCCCGGCGTGCGGGAGACGTCCGACGGCAGCCGTCCCACCGAGGTCACCACCGCGCCGCCCGTGGCCGGGTCGATCGCCACGCCGTGCACCCCGGGGCGCCCGTCGAACGCCGCACTCGCCACCACCCGGTTGTCGCGCCAGGCCAGCCGGTACGTCCCGCCGGGCACCGCGACCCACAACTCACCGGGCCGGGTCCCGAAGCGCACCCCGCCCACCCGCCCCTCGAACACACTCTGGACACCGGCGGGCGTGACACGCTGGTCGGTGGCGATGACGCCGGGATCCGGGACCTCGCGCTGCGGCGCCCGCGGCGGCGCGGCGCCTCCCTGCAGCAGGAAAAAGGCGTGGAGGATCATGCCCTTACGTTACTCGCATCGGGCGGTGATGCACGAGCCCCGTCGTCACGGAAGGGTCGCGGAACAGGCACTCCGCGGGACCCATGGCCGGTTGGTGCCGTTCCGCGAACGCACACGGGATTCGCGGCGCAGCGCCTCCGCGTACTCAGTTCGCCTCTCCGTTCCGATCCGTTCGTTCGGGAAAGAGCCGGGCGAGCTTGCGCAGGCCGGCGGGTGAACCGATCACGGTCAGCTGGTCACCGTCCTCGATCACGAGGTGACCGCGAGGCACGATGCCATGGCCGCGCCGGCCGACGATCGCCACCAGGCCGCCATCGGGGATCTCGAACTCTTTCAGGGTGCGACCGATCAGCGCCTCCGTCTCCGTGCCGCTGGCGATGTGCAGCGTGCGGAAGCGCTCGTCCCGCAGCATGACCTCCTTGAGGTCCTGCGCGTGCTCGGCGGAGAGCCAGGCGTCGAGAAAGCCGTCGTCCTCGACGCGGCTGGCGAGCTGCGCCAGGATGCGCAGGTGGCGACCTGGATTGTTTTCCCCGCTCACCAGGAGGAAGATCGCGCGCACGGGGGTGGAGTCCGCCGGTCCCGTGAGGTCTTCGGTCGCCCCTTCGATCCGGACCCCGGCGCGGCAGCGCACCAGCGCCACTTCCGAGCCATCGAGGCCGGCAAGCCGCGTGTGCAGGAGTGCGGCGCCGTGAGAAATCGCGGCCTCGCCCACGGCGATGCCGCGGCCGAAACCCGCCGCCAGGTCATCGGCGGACGTACCGAGCCGTGCCGCGAGCTTCGCCGCGACGGCGCGCACGATGAAGTCGAGCTGTGCCAGTGCGGTGAAGTCGAAGACGAAGCTGCGCGCCACGATCTCGTCGAAGGGGTCCTTGGCACGCAGTCCCTTCTCCTTCATGAGGTCGCGCAACTCGCGATCGAGCCCGCCGAACCGCCGCCGCCCCAGTCGCTCGAAGACGTGAAAGATCGCGCCGTCGCGCTCGATGCGCGCCCGTCCGAAGTGGTTGTACCAGCCCACGGAACCGGCAATCACCGCGATCGTGAACAGCACCGGGAGCCAGCCCATCTCGGCGACCAGCACCAGGGCGCCGAAGATGCCCGCCAGCTGCATCCAGGGATAGAGCGGCGCACGGAATCCCGGGTCGTACGACTCGATGCGGCTCTCGCGCATCACGATGACCGCGACGTTGATCAGCGCGAAGAGGAGCAGCTGTAGCGCACTCGCCAGCTTGGCGACGCTCTCCACCGGCATCGTCAGCAGGACGGCAACGAGCAGCGCGCAGGTCAGGAGCACCGACGCCACCGGCGTGCCGCGGTTGCTCATGGCGGCGAAGCGGTCGGAAAACAGGCGGTCGCGCGCCATTGCCAGCGGATAGCGTGACGCCGCCAGCACGCCGGCGTTCGCCATCGACGCGAAGGCGACGATGCCCGCCCCGACCATGATCCAGCGCCCCACGTGCCCGGGGAGCCAGGCGTTCATCTCCGCCGCCGTGTCGGCCACCGGCGTCAGGCTCGTGCTCAGGCGGTCCGCACCCAGGACGGCAACCATGATGAAGACGCCGCCGACATAGATCGCGGTCACCGTCACCAGGCTCAGCGTCATGCCGAGTGGGATGTTGCGGTCGGGGTTGCGGACCTCCTCGGCGAGGCTCGCCACCTTGGTGAGGCCGATGAACGAGACGAAGACGAGACCCACCGCCTCCAGGAATCCACCCGAGCCGTTGGGCAGGATCGGTGAGAACCGCGCCCGGATGTCCGCAACCGGGCTGCTCCCGAAGACCTCCACAAATCCGTGCAGCAGGAAGAACGCCAGCACGACGAGCAGCGTCATCACGAGGACGCGGAGCAGCCGGCTGGATTCCCTTGCCCCGACGATGTTCAGCGCACCGAGGAGCACGGCGAAGACGATCGCCGTCGTCAGCTCGGGAACGTCCACGACGAGCGCGAGGTACGCGCCCATGCCGATCAGCGCGAAGGCGCTCTTCAGCACCAGCGTGAGCCAGGTCCCGATGCCGCCGATCGTCCCGACGAGCGGACCGAGCGTGCGGTCGAGGAAGTAGTAGGCTCCTCCGGCGCGCGGCATCGCCGTCGCGAGCTCCGCCTGGCTCAGCATCGCCGGCACGATCAGGATGCCGGCGACGAAGTACGCGCCCACGACGCCGGGCCCGGCATGCGACGCGGCCAGCCCCGGCAGCAGGAAGAAGCCGGAACTGATCATCGCGCCGATGCAGATCACGAACACATCGGACAGCCCAAGCGCCTTGTCGAGGCGCTTGAAATCGAGGAGCCGCATGCGTGCAGCCTACCGTGCCGAGGCCGGGTCTGCTAGGAGTCGGTCATGTGCGGCCCCGCGCCGGGCCATCTCTGCCGTGCGCGGGACGCTACGGCACGATGTTCTGTTGCATCCCTCCACCGTACTTCTGGAACCACCCCAGTACGTAGGCGACCTTCGCCATCATGTTGCTCGGCTTCGCCGCAATCTCGTGGTTCGCGTCCGGGATGCGGACCATCGCCGCCGGCACGTTGCGCAGCTTCAGCGCCTCGTAGAACTGCTCGGCCTCACTGCTCGGCGTGCGGTAGTCGACCTCGCCGGTGATCAGCATCGTCGGCGTCGTGACGTTGCCGACGTACGTGATCGGCGAGCGCTTGACGTAGTTGTCGAGGTTGTCCCACGGAAAGCCGGGGAACCAGTACTTGTAGAAGACCGACGGAAAATCCGCCGTGAGGACGAAGCTGTACCAGTTGATCACCGGCTTCTGCACGACCGCCGCCTTGAAGCGGTTGGTGTGCCCTACGATCCACGCCGACAGCACGCCGCCGCCGCTGCCGCCTGTCACGTAGAGGCGGTTGGCATCGATGTACCCCTTGGCGATCACCGCGTCGACGCCGGACATCAGGTCGTCGAAGTCATGGTCCGGGTAGTCGTGGTGGATGAGGTTCCCGAACTCCTCGCCGTAGCTCGTGGACCCGCGCGGATTCGTGTAGAGCACCACGTATCCCGCCGCCGCGTAGAGCTGCAGCTCGGCGGCCCACCGGTCGCCGTAGTCGAGGAACGGGCCGCCATGGATTTCGAGCAGCAGCGGATACTTCGTCGACGGGTTGAAGCCGGGCGGCTTCAGGATCCACCCCTCGATGCGCCGCTTGTCGAACGACGACTCGTACCAGATCTCCTCCGCGCTCGCCAGCGTCTTGTGTGCAAAGAGGTCGTCGTTGAGGCTCGTCAGGCGCACCGGCGCCTGTCCCGCGCCGGTCACCGCGACGTCGGCCGGATGGTCGGGCATCGTCATCGTGAAGGCGAAGCGCCCGGTGTTGGAGACGCTGTACGATCCGCCGGGGTACGGCCGGCCGAGGTCGAGTCCCCCGATATGCGAGGCGACGACCGTCTCGGTGCCATCCAGCGTCATGTAGCCGATCTTCGTGTCGCCCTGGTCGTCGTACTGGAAGTACAGCCCCTTGCCGTCCCGGCTCCAGGTGAGGTTGCCGACGTCGCGATCGAACTTGCCGGAAACCAGGCGCGAGCCGCTGCCGTCGCGGTTCATGACGTAGAGGTGCGTCACCTGGTAGCCCTGGTACCTGTCGTCGAAGCCGGTGTAGGCGATCGTGCGACCATCGGGAGAGATCGCCGGATCGCCGTCCGGCCCCTTGCGGCTGGTGAGGGCCCTGGGCGCGCCGCCGGCGACGGCCACCTCGTAGATCTCGCTGTCGTTAGGCTCCAGGTCGGCGTTCTGGTGCCGGTTGGCGGCGAACAGGATGGCGGTGCCGTCGGGTGTCCATTGCGGGGCGCCGTCGTCGTACGGTCCGTCGGTGAGCTGCCGCGGCGTGCCCCCTTCCGCGGGAAGCACGAAGATGTGCCGGTGGCCGTCGCGAAGGTACCCGACGCCGTTCGACCGGTAGGTGACCTTGTCGATGAACTTGATGGGCGGGCCCCAGTCCGCGCCCTTGGGCGGAGCCGGCAACTGCACGAACGGCTTCGCCTCCTCGGGCACGAACATCGTGAAGGCGATCCACTTCCCGTCGGGCGACCAGGCGAAGCCGCCCGGTGACTCCTCGAGGTGCGTCAGCTTCGCCTCCTGGCCGGAGTCCATCCAGCGGACGAACAGGTCGGCCTTCCCCGCCAGTGCCGAGACGAACAGCAGCCGCGTCCCGTCCGGCGACCACCGCGGCGCCGCCGCCTCGCGCCCCGGCTCCAGCAGCGGGCGCAGCCCGGTGCCGTCGGCGTTCACAAGCCACAGCGCGCTGTGCTCGCCGTCCTTCATGATGTCGTAGCCGCCGCGCGTAAAGGCAATGCGCTGGCCGTCGGGGGAGATCTGCGGATCGCCCGCCCACTCCAGCTCGAAGATGTCGCGCAGCCCGAGGCGATCGCCCGGCGCGGGAGCAACGCCCTGCGCGGCGATCGCGGAGGTCGCGATCGACAGCGCCAGCGAGACGAGAACGGTTGGACGGATCATTGGGCTCCTCCTCCTCGGGTATCTGCCTGGCGGACCGCATCCCGGACTTCAGCGAGACCGGCGACCCCGGGATCGGCATCGGCCCGGATCGCCGCGAGTTCACGATAGGCGGCTTCCGCCTCGGAGCGTGCTCCAGCTTCGACTCGGAGCGCGCAGGGCCGCGCGGAAGTCATGGGGTGATCGCGCGCCTCACGTCGCCACCCCATACAGCCGCGCCGCGTTGCCGCCGAGGATCATCGCCTTTTCCGCGGCCGGGATGGCGAGCACACCGATGCTCTCCTTCATCTTGGCCATGCTGCTGATGAGGTGCGGATAGTCGCTCCCCGCCAGCAACTGACTGGTGCCGGCGAAGTCGATCGCCAGCTGCAGCGCCTTCGGGTCGAAGTTCACGGTGTCGTAGTAGAACTTCTTCAGGTACTCGGTGGGATGGCGCGAGATGTTCACGCGGCACTCCGGATAGGCCTCGAAGCCGCGATCGAGCCGCTCGGCGATGTACGGAATGGCCCCGCCCAGGTGGCCCAGGATCCAATGGATACCGGAAAAACGCTCGGCCACGCCGCTGAAGACGAGTCCGGCCGCCGCCAGCGTGGTGTCGAACATGAAGCCGACCAGCGGCATCAGCCAGTATTCCTGCATCGCCTCCACGCCGGCGGGATAGTTCGGGTGGATGTGGATCACCGCCCCGCGATCCGAGGCCCGCTCCCACAGCGGCCAGTACCGCTTGTCGTGGAGCGCCATGCCGTTCACGCTGGCGTAGACCATGCACCCGGCGAAGCCCATGGACATCGCGCGGTCGAACTCCCGCACCGACGCAGCGGGGTCGTTCAGCGGCAGGGTTGCCAGCGCGGTAAAGTGCTGCGACCGTTCCGCCCTGATCTTCGCCAACGCGTCGTTGACAAGCGACGCCAGGCGCGCCGATGTCGCCGGCTCCTCCATCGTGGTGCCAGGGGCCGTCAAGGTGATCGCCTGCATGTCGACGCCGGCCTCGGCGATGACCCGCTCGCGGAACGCGATGTCACGGTGGCCGGGGACGACGAAGTTCTTGTCGCCGGGCGACACCAGCACCGGATTGCCATCCTCGTCCGTCTCGACAGTGTACTTGCTTGGCCCCGTGCGAATCGCCGCGATGAATTCGGGCGGATAGTAGTGGTTGTGGACGTCGAGAATCATGACCGGGTCGCGATGGGAAGAGGGAGGACTGTCCTGTGCGTCTCGATGCTACGCTGCCGCGCGCGACGGTTCAACTGCGCCCCGCCCGGAGGATCTGCACTGGCCGCGGGGTGGCGCCTGCCGGCCTCGGGCGCGCTGGTGCGGGTGCCGTCGTCCCGACGTGCCCCGCGTTACCGGTCACCGGCGGGCACCTCGCCGCGCACCTTTCGCCACAGCCAGTAGACCGGTACGCCGAGCAGCACCAGTCCCATGCCGATGGCGCTGTCGCGTGGATTCGAGCGCCACGTGTTGGCGACGATCGCGAACGACGAGACGATGAACACGATCGGCAGCACCGGATACCCCCACACGGAATACCGGCGGTGGACGTCGCGGCGGCGGCGCAGCAGCATGAGCCCGATCGTCATGAGCCCGAAGAAGACCCACTCCGTGTAGACGACCCGGGTGAACAGCGCCCGGAACGTGCCGGTGGCCACCAGCACCGACGACCAGACGGCCTGCAGGACGATGGCGCGGTGGGGCGTGGCGAACCGCGGATGCAGCTCGCTGAACCAGCGGAAGAGCAGCCCGTCCTGCGCCATCGCGTAGTAGACGCGCGGCCCGGCGAGCACGATGCCTGCCAGCGCGCCGAAGCTGGAGAACATCACGACCCCCGACATCGCGCCGCCACCTCCCGCGCCCAGCAGCGTGTCGGCAAGGTCGGCCGCCACGCGCGTGGAGGCGGCGACGCGATCGAGGGGCATCACGTAGAGGTAGACGGCGTTCATCGCCATGTACGCCACCGTCACCGTGAGCGTCCCGATGACGAGCGCGCGGGGAATCGTCCGCTCCGGCTCCACCGTCTCCTCGGAGCTGTACGTCACCATGTGCCACCCGCCGTAGGCGAAGAGCCCGGCGACCATGGCGAGCAGGAAGCCGCCCGCGCTCTCCGCCTGCACGCTGGCCGTCCCGACGAAATGCTGCGGCACGGCAGCGCCCAGGGCGAAGCCGAGTCCCACGATGCCCGCCACCGCCAGCAGCTTGCCGCCGGTGAACAGCGTCTGCAGGCGGCTCCCGTGCCGCACACCGGCGTAGTTGATGGCCGACAGCAGCACGATCACGCCGACCGCGACGGCGCGGGCACCCCACGTCCCCAGCGGCACGAAGAAGCCGGTGTAGCGCGCGAACACGGTCGCAATCGCGGCGATGATCCCCGAGTGCATCGTGAGCAGCATCGCCCAGCCCCACAGGAAGCCCAGCATCGGGTGAAAGGCCTCCGACAGGTACACGTAGACGCCGCCCGTGCGCGTAAAGGTCGAGGCCAGTTCCGCGCAGACGAGCGAGCCGATGAGCGTGAGAAGGCCGGACAGCAGCCAGACCAGCAGCACCGCCCCGACGGTGTGCACCTGGCTCGTCACTTCCGACGGCTGCACGAAGATCGACGCGCCAATGATGGTGCCAACCACCATCGCGGTGGCATGTGGCAGCCGGATCGCGCGCTGCAGCGCCGGCCCGGGCCGGGCAGAGGAACTCACAGCAGCGCCCCGGCCACCCAGAACGCGAAGAAGTTGCCGAGGGCGTTGCCTAACGACCCGATCAGCACGCCCGGCAGGACCAGGTCACTGCGTCCGAGGCTGCGCGCCAGCGCCAGCGCCGAGGTGCTCCCGCCCACGTTGGCCTGCGACGCCACCGCCGCCATGTCGGCGTCGAGCCGCATCAACCGTGCGGCGCCGAAGGTGACCACGCCGTGCACCGTCACCGTCACCCCGGCGAACGCCAGCAGCAGCACGCCGAGGTGCCCGAGCGATCGCAGCGAGTGCAGGTCGCAGAATGCGCCGATCACGTTCAGGAAGAGGTAGACCGCGAACATCCCGATGACCCGCGTGCCGCGCAGCCTGGCGATCCGCGGCACCTGGGCCAGGGCGAGTGCGATGACCGTCAGGACCAGCATGAACGGGACGTTCCACCCGCGCGCCGCGAGGGCGTCGGCGAGCACCGTCGACGCCCACACCGCCCCGAGCCCGAGCGCCAGCACGATGCCGACGTCGACCGGATGCACCTGCTCGGTGTCGTCCTCGATGCCGGTGATGAACTCAGCGCTCACCGCCGGTGCGGCCCCCGCGCGCACCGGGAAGAACGGCCGCAGGAGCTTCGGCAGGGCGAGCGTCGCGACCATCCACACGGTGGTGATGATGTTGTCCACCACCACGCTGCCGGCGTACAGCGCGCCGTTGCGCACCACGTCGTACTGCAGGGCAACCGCGTTGAAGTTGATGCTCCCGCCGATGTACGTCCCCGTGAACATGCCGCCCAGCGCGTTGAACTGCGGCCCGAACGCGGAGGAGCCGTGCAGCAGGGCCATGCCGGCCACCGCACCGGCCACCGTTCCCACGGCGCCGATGACGAACAGCACCACCAGTGGCACGCCGGCCTTGAGCACGTCGCGCAGGTTCACGCCGAGGATCAGCCAGAAGATTGCCAGCGGCGCGACCCAGGCGAAGATCGCGTCGTACACGGGAACCGGGGCCTCGGTGGTGGAGCCAGCCGGGATCACGCCCAGGTTCGCGATCACCGCGGTGACGAGGATGCCGACGAGCGCCGTCCCGCCGTGCCGCAGCACCGTCGTCCGCACCAGCCACTCGGAGACGACGACGACGAGGCACAGCACCGCCAGGATGAACAGCGGATCGGACACGCGCACGGCTCCCCTCGTGAAGGCCGGGCGAAGATGCGACCCGGCGCGGCGATGCGCGAGACGCCCGGCGGCTGCAAACCGTCACCCTGCGCGCCGGGACGCTGGCCAACGGTCCGCCACACCACAGGGCGTGACAGGCGTTACGGCGTTCTTCCTGTCGCCAGCGCCTGGAACGCGGGATCGCCCCGCATGGGGTCCCACAGCGAACTGAGTCTCAGTTCGCCCGGCAGGATGCTGCGCGGCGGTGCCATCGCCTTCCTGATGCTTGCGATCGCCAGCTGCCGCCGTCCCGCGAACATGTAGGTCATCGCAAGGTAGCGCGGCATCTCATACGCGTCGGCGGCATCCTTCTCGACGGTGAAGTCTGTCGCCGCGCGCTCCGCCATGGGGATGGCGCGCGTACTGTCGCCAGCCGCCGCAAGCGCGATGGCGGAGAGCATGTTCGCGATGGCCTCGTGTCCGAAGGGATCGCCCGGCCTGCGCTTCGCGAGACGCACCAGTGAGTCGCCCACCGACACCGCCGAATCGGCGTAGGCACGCGTCGCGGCGCCGTCTCCCGCGAGCCGGCTCGCGAGCGCAATCTGCACGAGGACGCCCTGCTGCGCGTCGCTGATGTCGAACTGATGTCCGCCGGCTTTCGCTGCGGTCACCTGCGCAGCCCACGCGCGGTGCAACTCGGCGGTGAAGAGGTCGAACACGGCCGCCACGTCGCGCGGAAGACGGGGCCTCGCACGCCGGGCGAAGTCCAGGGCAGCGACGGTGTCGCCCATGCCGTAGAGCAGGGCATTGAGCTTGCCGGTATTGGCGATCGGATAACCAGGGGACGTGGCGAGCGCTTCGTCGTAGGCCGCAATCGCGTCGCTGACCGAACCCGACTCCAGCTCAGTGTCGCCGAGATTGGTCCACGCCTCGACGCTCCGCCGGTCGAGCGCGGTGGCGCGCATGAAGGCCGCCCGTGCTTCGTCCCAGCGTCCCAGGCGCCGGAGCAGCAGGCCGATGGCGTTCGCGATGTCGCTGTTGTTGGGGAGCAGCTTGTCGGCGTCCTGGAGGTCCGCGAGGGCACTGGCGTAGTCCGCCTTCCCATAGTACCGGTAGTACGCCGACGCGAGGTGCGACTCGAGCGAGCCAGCTCCGAACGCCCTGGTTCGCTCGACCGAGCGCCACGCCGGAAGGGTGTCGTATGTCAGGCCGGAACGCAGCGACCAGCTCTGCGCCTGCGCCAGGAGGCTCCATGCCTGTGCGTAGGACGAGTCGAGCGCGACCGCGTGCTGCAGCAGGCGTACCGACATCGTGTCGTTCGCGACCGATCCTCGCGCCAGCCAGAGGAGTTCTGCCTGATGGTAGAGGTCGAGCGCGGCGAGATTCGTCGTTGGCGGCCGCGAGAGTTCCGCGACGGCGGCGTCGCTGAGCTTCACGCTGAGCGCGTTCGCCACCTGGCGCGCCACCTCGCCCTGGATCGCGAACAGGTTCTCCGCCGTGAGCTGCTTGTCGTAGCTGTCGGCCCAGAGCGGACGGTCGTGCACGGCGTCCTCCAGCGCCACCTGGAAGTGGATCTGGCCGCCGGCGCGCTGCACCGTGCCCGTCAGCACCTTGTCCACGCCCAGCTCCTTCGCAATCTCGCGCGTGCCCAGCGTGCTGCCGAGATAGGCGCTCGACGACGAGCGAGACGCGACCTGCAGGGTCGGGATCTTCGACAGCTGCGTGACGATCTCGCCGTGCATGCCGAGGATGAACGCCCGCTCCCCGGTGTCGCCACTGATGTCCTCGAATGGCAGCACGGCGACGGCGCGATCGTTCACCGCCGTCGTGTTCCGGTGAAACCACCAGTACGTGCCCGCCACGGCGACGACGACGAGCGCCGCGATTGCCGCGCCGCGCACCTTCCAGGCGCCGCTGGCCGCCGCGCGCGAGGGAGCCGCCGTTGCGGTCAGCGGCTGCAGGCCGGTCGGCGTCATCCCACCGCTCGGCGTGAGCACCGCCTCGAGCTGGGGGATCAGCTCCTCCGCGCTCTGCCACCGGTCCGCGGGTCGCTTCTCGAGGCAGCGCATGACGAGCGTTGACAGCGTTGGCGGAATGGTCGCCCGGTACTTCGTGACCGGTTCCGCTGCGGTCGTGACGTGCGCGGCGAGGATCTCCTGCGGCGAGAGGCCGCTGAACGGCGGGCGACCTGCGAGCAGCTCATACGCCAGCACGCCGAAGGCATAGATGTCGGCGCGATGGTCGAGGTGCGGGTCAGCCGTGGCCTGCTCGGGCGCCATGTAGGTCGGCGTGCCGAGTGCGACGCCAAGCGTGGTGAGCGACTGCCGGCCGGTCGACTCGCTGACCGCCTTGGCAACGCCAAAGTCGGTGACGAGTGCATGACGGCCCGACAGCATCACGTTCTCGGGCTTCAGGTCGCGGTGCACCACGCCGTGCTGGTGCGCCGCCGCCAGGGCGTCGGCCACGTCGCGCAGGATGCGCACGGCGTCGCTGACGGGAAGCTCGACTTCCCTGAGGAGCTTCTCCCGCAGCGACATCCCGTCCACGAAGGGCATGACGTAGAACAGGAAGCCGCCGGCGTCACCGGAGTCGTACAGCGGCAGGATGTGCGGATGCTGCAGCGCCGCCGCAATCCGGATCTCCCGGTGGAAGCGCTCCGCCCCTAACGACGCGGCCAGGTCGGGGCGCAACACCTTCACCGCGACCTTCCGGTCGTGCTTCAGGTCCTGCGCCAGGTAGACCGTCGCCATGCCTCCCGCGCCGAGCTCGCGCTCGATGCGGTACCGGTCGGCAATCGCCTCGAACAGGGGCCCCGCGGGTTCGGTCCTGGTTTGCGGTGGAGGATCTCGGCTCGGCGTCAAACTTGGGGCGCGGTCCCCTCCCCGGCCACCTTCGAAGCGCCTGTTTTCGGCCGAAACCCGGCGGAACGAGAAGCGGCGGCGCCGCTCACGCGACGCCGCCGCCCGTTCCCAGCTCATGTCAGCCTGGCCTACGGACCGCCCAGCGACAGGCTGAGCCCACCGATGAACTGGAAGGCGTTGTTGTCGTGCATCAGGACCCGCCCCTCGGCGTACGGCCGTACCGCGCCGGAGTGCGACTCGATCCCCATGAGGACGTTCGCCCCGACATCGGTGTTGCTGTTCGAACCGACGCTGCGGTTCAGGACGTTCAGTCCGCCCCCGAAGTAGACATCGGGACCGGAGATCGTCGGGACACGCAGCCGCAGGTCCCCATTGAATCCGGTCATCGAACCCCGGTCCGGCAGGTAGACGTCGACCGAGGGGTAGAACTCCACGCGATTCGATACCGGCAGCGCGACGTTGGTGCTGATGAGCGGGTCACGCGTGTCGAAGTTGTATCCCATCCGGAATCCGACGCGCGGGCGCTGCGCCCCGGCGACGGCCGACATGCCGGCGAGCAGCAGCGCGGGCAACACGTGCGACCACCGCACGTGGCGGTGAAGCTTCTGGAGTTTCGCCATGGAAGCCTCCTCGTTATCGTGACCGGGGCCCGTACCCGACGATCGACTCGAGGTTCGGCAGAGATCGACGCGCCATGTGACCTGTATTCCATGGGGTCGCATCGCGATGGGGACACCGGCGCGGCTCGGCGTGCAACTGCCCCGCGCGCAGCATGCGCACCACCACGGCTGGCGAGCTCAGCGCCAAGCGGTGACCTTCCGCATCGACGGTCTGGAACCCCGGTGCGCTACCAGTCGTCGTGGACACCACGCATCGCCCGCCGCATACTCGGCGCGTCCCGTCCCCCTTCACGCGCGTCGCCCCGATGACTCCTGCGCCACCGCCACCCGACGACCGTGAGCTCGGTCTCGACGCGAACATCACCCGCAAGGATTTCCTGAACCACACGCTGCTCGGCGCCGGCGCGGCGCTGCTCGCGGCGCCGTCACCCGCCGCGCTGTTGCGCCGGCTCCTGCGCGAGGGCGACAGCCCCGCCGCCGCCGACCCGTGGACCGGCTACGGTGGCGTGGGCGACTACGCAACCTCGAACGGCAACACGCGCCCCGTGCTCGAGGCCGCCCACAGGATCCGCGACGGCAAGTACGCCACCCTGCCGCGCAGCCTCGTCGACACCGGTGAACTCGTCGATGTCGTCGTGGTGGGCGGCGGGATCTCCGGGCTCACCGCCGCCTACACCGTCGCGAAGCACTCCGGCCGCACGAAGACCTGCCTCGTCCTGGAGAACCACCCCATCTTCGGCGGTGAGGCGAAGCAGAACGAGTTCGTCGTCGACGGCGTGCGGCTTGTGGGCCCACAGGGCTCCAACCAGTTTGGCGTGCCGCGCGCCGGCTCGCAGTCGCTGAGCGAGGAGGTCTGGTCCGACTTCGGGCTGCCGCGCGAGTTCGAGTATGCCGCGCTCGATCCAGCGCTCGACGCCCTCGGCATCCCGCTCGACAACTACGCCCACATGGACGGCGTCAACGAGCAGCAGGTCGACGTCGGCTACTTCTTCGACGAATCGTCAGGCGCGGCGCGCCCCACCTGGCTGCGGAACATCTGGCGGAACGACCTCGCCGACACGCCGTTCCCCGACCACGTGAAGCGCGACCTCCTCCGCTGGCGTAACACGGCTGGCGAGACGACCGAGGAATTCCGCCGCCGCCTCGACACCATGACGTATGCCGAGTACCTCGAGCGCGAACTGACGCTCGGGCCGGAGGTCACGCGGTTCGTGACGCCGATCGTCGGCCTGATCAACGGTGCCACGCCGGATGTCGTCTCGGCGTTCGCGGCCCAGCAGATCGGCATGCCGGGGGTGAGCCGCATTCGGTCGCGCACCGGCCCGCTCCCGCAGTCATTCCCCGGCGGGAACGCCACGCACGCGCGTCACTTCGTGAAGTACCTTGTGCCTGACGCGATCTCCGGTCCGCCGGGATTCGAGGGGGTCATGCGCGGCTCGGTGGATTTCGCGGCGCTCGATCGGCCGGGACAGTCGACGCGCCTTCGCGTCGGCGCGACCGTCATTCGCGTGCAACACGCCCGCTCCGCCGGGGCCGGGGAGCACGTCGAGGTGATCTACGAGCAGGGCGGGCGCCTGTATCGCACCCGGGGGCGCACCGCGGTGATGGCCTCGGGCGGCTGGATCACCAAACATGTCGTCTCCGACCTCCCGCAGGAGATCTCCACCGCCTATGGCGAGTTCGTCCATTGCCCGGCGATGGTCGTCAACGTGGCGCTCCGGAACTGGCGCTTCCTTTACCAGCTCGGCGCCCCCGCCTGTCGCTGGTTCGACGACGGCTTCGGGTTCTCGTGCAACATCCGGCGGCCGATGATTGTCGGCGGCGACCCGGTGCCGGCGCTGCACCCCGATCGCCCCACAATCCTCACCTTCTACATGGGCCTCTACACGCCCGGCAAGTCGCTCGCGGAGCAGGGCCCGCTGGGAAGGCAGCGCCTGCTCGACACCACGTACGCCGACCACGAGCGGCGCCTGCGCCGGCACATGGTTCGGCTCTTCGCGTCAGCCGGCTTCGACGCACGGCGCGACATCGCCGGCATCATCCTGAATCGCTGGGGGCATGCGCGCCTCGTGCAGCCTCCCGGGTTCTACTATGGCCGCAATGGGCGCCCCGCCGGGCGGGAGGTCGTCGAGCGCGGATTCGGCCGCATCGCCATCGGGCACTCGGAGCTCAACGGGCACCAGAACGTGAACGGCGCGATGGCGCAGGGACAGCGCGCCGCGTTGCAGGTGCTGGGGCTCGGCTGAGGGCGCGCTACTCCCCCCGCCGTTGCACCTTCGCCCAGCTGTCGCGCAGCGTCACCGTGCGATTGAAGACCAGGTGACCCGGACCCGAGTCCACCGGGTCGCTCATGAAGTAGCCCGTACGCTCGAACTGGTAACGCGATCCCGGGGGCTCCGCGCCGACGCTCGGTTCGATCTTCGCGACGGGCACGACCACCAGTGACTCCGGGTTGAGCGTGGCGATGAAGTCCTTCCCCTCCTCCACGGCGTCGGGATCCGGCTGGACGAAGAGCCTGTCGTACAACCGCACCTCGCACGGGAGTGCGCGCGCCGCCGAGACCCAATGGATCGTCCCCGCCACCTTCCGTCCATCCGGGGCGTCGCCGCCGCGGGTGGCCGGGTCGTACGTGCAGCGCAGCTCGACCACATCGCCTGACGTGTCCTTCACGACCTCCCGGCACGTGATGAAGTACGCGTAGCGCAGTCGCACTTCGCGCCCCGGCGCCAGCCGGAAGAACTTCCTTGGCGGCTCCTCCATGAAGTCGTCGCGGTCGATCCACAGCTCGCGGCTGAAGGGCACCGGGCGCGAGCCCGTCTTCGGCACGTCGTGCGGGTAGTACGATGCCTCGAGCTCCTCGACCTGCCCCTCGGGGTAGTTCGTCAGCACCACCTTGAGCGGCCTGAGCACGCACATCACGCGCGGCACCCGCATGTTGAGGTCGTCGCGCACCGCGTGCTCGAAGCTTGCCAGCTCCACCCGCGCATCCTTGCGCGCCACGCCGATGGCATCGGCGAAATTCCGGATCGCCTCCGGCGTCACGCCGCGCCGGCGCAGGCCCGCGATCGTCGGCATGCGCGGATCGTCCCAACCGCCCACATGACCCTCGTGCACCAGCCGCAGGAGCTTGCGCTTGCTGAGCACCGTGTAGTCGAGCTCGAGCCGTGCGAACTCGGTCTGCTCGGGCGGGCGCTCGAAGCCGGCCGCATGCACCAGCCAGCGGTAGATGTCGTTGTTGTCCTTGAACTCGAGGGTGCACAGCGAGTGCGTGATCCCCTCGATCGCATCCGACAGGCCGTGCGCGAAGTCGTACAGCGGGTACACGCACCAGGCGTCGCCGCGGCGATAGTGCGGCGCCTTGCGGATCCGGAGCAGCAAGGGATCACGCATGATCATGTTCGGGTGCGCCATGTCGATCTTCGCCCGCAGGACGTGCGCGCCGTCGGCGAACTCGCCGGCGCGCATGCGGCGCAGCAGGTCGAGGTTCTCGGCGGTGCTGCGGTGGCGGAAGGGACTCTCCGTCCCCGGCGTCGTCACCGTCCCGCGCCCGGTGCGGATCTCCTCCTCGCTCTGCGAATCGACGTACGCCTTCCCCTGCTGCACCAGCCGCTCAGCGATCTCGTACAGCTGCTCGAAGTAGTCGCTCGCGTAGCGCTCCTCGTCCCACTGGAAGCCCAGCCAGCGCACGTCCTGCTTGATCGCCTCGACGTACCGGAGGTCCTCGGTGAACGGGTTGGTGTCGTCGAAGCGCAGGTTGCAGCGACCGTCGAACTCCCGGGCGATGCCGAAGTTCAGGCAGATCGACTTGGCGTGCCCGATGTGCAGGAAGCCATTCGGCTCGGGCGGAAAGCGGGTCGCGACCGGGCGGCCGAATCGATGGCTGGCGACGTCGGCGGCCACCATCTCGCGGATGAAGTCGCGGCGCGGGGTGGCGTCGGGCGGGGGCACTGTCATTCGAGAAACGTAGCGGAGGTGGGATCCGTCCCGGCAGGCGACGCCGCGTCCCGCCGGCTGCAAATGCAGAGCGGCCGGCCCGGAATTCCCCGGGCCGGCCGCCTGCTCACACCGTCGGTCCTACGAGACGCGGGTGACGTTCTCGGCGGCGGGACCCTTCTGGCCCTGCACGAGGTCGAACTCGACCGCCTCGCCGTCGTTCAGCGACTTGTAGCCACTGCCCTGGATCGCGGAATGATGGACGAAGCAGTCCTTCGCGCCATCCGACGGGGTGATGAAGCCAAAACCCTTGTCGGCATTGAACCACTTGACCGTGCCTTTGCTGCGCATTGCGGAATCTCCTGAAAGTGTCCTGCTGAAGAGGGAGTTCCGTACGGGCACGCTCACCGACAACAGTGACAACTGCAACGTGATTTTCCCTCACGCGGGGTCCGCCCGGGATGGGCGGCATGCAAAACGGGGACGTCGCGGATCGCGAGCCCCCGTGTGAGTCAACTGCCGCGCGCCCGGAGGCGCGCGTCGCTGAAGGAAGTTAGCCGCCCAGGGCCCCTTTCCACAAGCGCCACCGGCACCCGCTGCCGTCAGGGCCCCATCTCGGGCCCGCCCGCGAGTAGCTTACAGGGGCGGCCGCCTCCGTCACGGGCCCGCCGCCCACGCCAGTCAAGGAGCAGCATGTCAGCCACCCTCTCTCTCGCCCGCGAGGCGTTCATTCGTGTCATGAACCGTGACACGGTCCCGGCGGAGCGGACCCGCATGCTCGCCGTCCTCGATGCCATGGTCGCGTGGAGCCTGGCACGACCGGAGCTCGTCCGGTTTCGCGCCGACGACAACGATCGCGGCATCGTCCGGTTCGAGCGCGTGGACTCCAGCGCGGTCTTCTGGGCCGCGCGACCGCGCCCGCAGGACTCGCCGATGCTGGAGCTGCTGCCGGCGTCGTCGCGCCTGCTCGCGCCCGAGGTGCGCGCCAGCGCGATCGACATGCTGAACTCGCATACGCGCGCGACCCTCGACCCGAACGGCCGGCTGAACATCGGCTTCGGCGCCTTGAAGAACGACGCCGCGCGCGCCGCGGTGCTCGAACTCATGACGCAGCTGCTCGACCAGACCGCCTCCACGCGACGCGCGTCGACGCCCGTCTCCTGAGCCCGATCGGCGGCACGCATGCGGCGAGGCGGGTGCCGGGACTGGCACCCGCCTCGTTCGTTCAGGATCCTGTCGAACGCCGCTACGGCTGGATCGTCTTCCTGAGCTGGTCCTTCCCCTTGTCGACCGCCGGGATGCCATGGACCATCCAGTCCGGCGCCGGCGCGCCCTTCAGCTTGTTGTCGAAGAACTGCTGCATCCGCATCGCGATGTCCTTCTGGTTTGCGCGACTCTGCGGGTTGTGCACGTCGTTGTTGTAGTCGATGAGGTAGACCTCCTTCCCCAGCCGCCGCAGGCCGACGAACATCTCGATCCCCTGCCACCACGGCACGGCGTCGTCGGCGTCGTTGGCCATCATGAACAGCGGGGTCGTCACTCGCTCCAGGCCGAACAGCGGCGAGTTCTCGTAGTAGAGCATCGGCGCCTCCCAGATCGACTTGCCGATGCGGCTCTGTCCGTGCTCGTACTGCATCGAGCGGTTGACCCCTGATCCCCACCGGATGCCGCCGTAGGCGCTGAACATGTCCGCCACCGGCGCGCCCGCCATCGCCGCCGCGAACATGCTTGTCTGCGTGATCAGGAACGCGGTCTGGTAGCCGCCCCACGACTGCCCCTGCAAGCCCAGCCGCTTGGGGTCCACAAACCCGCTGTCGACGAGCATCTGGACCCCCGGCACGATCGACTTGAAGGCGCTCATCCCCGGGTGCCCCATCTCGTAGTAGATGTCCGGCTCGAAGACGATGTACCCGTTCGACACGTAGTGCGTCGGGTTGATCACGTTGCGCCCGTTCGGCGGGATGTACCCGTAGAGGCCGTCCGACAGGTCCTCGTAGAAGTAGCTGATCATCGGGTACTTCTTCGACGGGTCGAAATTCTCGGGCTTGTACAGCAGGCCCTGGCGCGGCACGCCGTCCATGCTCATCCACGTCACCAGCTCGGCAGTGCCCCAGTTGTACTCGCCCTGCCAGGGGTTCGCGTCCGAGATCTTCGTCAGCGACGTGAGGTTCGGCCCCACCCACAGGTTCGGGAAGTCGACGAACGTGCTCTTGGTGACCATGTACTCGTCGGCATCGTGCGCCTTCGACGGCGGGCCGTAGCGCAGCGGGCCCATCGCCACCAGCTCCGGTGCATGACGCCCGTTGAGCCGCGTCCGGTAGAACCCGCTCTCCTTGGTGTCCTCGTCGAACGCGCTCAGCCACACCGGCTTGCTGGTGTCGACGTAGCGCTCGTCCTCGTCGCGATCGAGGTTGATGAGCCGGAGGGTCCGGCTCTCGCGGCGGCCGAGCGAATCGGTCAGCACGACAGGGGCCTTGGCGCCGGTGGGATCCAGCTCCCAGATGTCGAAGCGGTCGTTCACCAGCACCGAGCGGTCGTCCTTCGTCCACCCGGCCACCCCCCACGCCGCCGGGTCGTCCGGCGTGCTCCATGTCTCCTGCTCGAAGTGCACTCCCGCAGCAGGCGTGGTGATGTCGGTGATCTTCGACGTGGCCACGTCGTACGTGTACCAGTGCATCTTGTCGAAGTAGATGATGTACCGGCCGCCCGTCGACAATTGCGCGTTGCCGGTGATCTCCCTTGCAACCAGCCTGCGGCTTCCGGTGGCCGGGTCGACTGCATACACGTCGTTGCCTCCCTCGCCCCACATCCGCTCGATGGCATACGGGACGCTGGTCGACTCCAACCCGACCCTGGCGTCGTCCGAGAGTTGCACCGACGGGAACGAGTCCGTCGTCAGGCGCGTCAGGGTCTTCGAGGCCAGGCTGTAGATCGCCTGGTAAGTGCGATTGCGCGCCTGGTTCACCTGCAGGAGCTGCTGCGGCTGCAGTTCCGGGTCCTTCCAGTGCCACAGGTCGAACCGCGCCTTCCCGACGAGTGAGTCGGCCGGCACGCTGTCCACCGGCGGCGGTGCGATGTTCAGCAGGAGCGCGTTGCCCGCCCGCGTGAACGACAGGGTGATGTTGTCGGGAAACCGCATCTCCGGCGGCAGCATGTCGCTGCGCACCACCGGCTGCGCCGTGCCGCCCTTCACCGTGCCGTAGTACACGACCTGGTGCGCGTCCGGCCGGCCGAATTCGTCGCGATCGGACGCGAAGGCGAACTGCTGCTGGGTCCTGTCGAAGTCGAATCCGCGATAGTTGCCCGGTCCGCTCATGACGGCCTGGGTCGCCCCGGTCGCGAGGTTCCGGAGGTACACGCCGTCCTTCGTCGAGTCGGTGCGTGAGGCGACGGTGTACGCGAGCACCTTCGCGCTGTCGTCGAACTGGTATGCAACGACGTCCGCAATTTCCTCGTCGGCGCCGCTGTCGAGGTTGCGCAGCACGATCGGGTTGCCGTACGTCCGGCGGCTCCTGCCGTTCGCGCCGCGGCCGCCGCGGCCACCAGCCGCCGCACCGCCGCGTGCACCGGTCGAGTCACCTGCGGCGGAATCCGGGGTGGTCGTGTAGACCATCCACTTTCCGCTGTATCTCGGCAGCCGGTACGAACGCATGTCGGGGAACGGCGTCACCTTGCCGTCGGCCAGGCTGACCATTGCCGTCCAGCTGCGGCTCCCCGCGCCTCCGGCGCGTCCCGGCGCCCCGCCCCGGCCACCGCGCCCGCCACGCGCCGCGGCCTCGCGTTCCTGCTGTTCCACCTCCGCCTGGCCCGGCTGGACCGTGACGAAGACGTAGCGGTTGTCGGCCGTGAACGGCCCCGGGGCTCCGCCGCCCCCCCGTCCGCCCCGGCCACCCCCCCCGGCGCGCCCGCCGCCACGCGGCCGTTCGCCGCCGGGCACGTTGTTGGGCCGGCCGATGTACCCCACCGGCACCCGGTATTCCGTGTCGCCGGACGTCGACCGGACCACGAACTCGCCGTCGCCAACCTGCGGCGCCAGCGTGTACGCGGCCCACTTGCCGTCGTTCGACAGCGAGGCGCCCTGGATCGAGCGCCACTTGTCCCAGTCGGCCTGCGTCAGCGCCTTCTTCTGGGCGTGTGCGGCAGGAGCCACGAACAGGGAGACCAGAAACAGCCCGATGCCGATGCGATGGACGGAATGCATGCGCGGAGAGGGAGAGGGTCCGGAAGCGTGCGGCAAACTCTGGAAGAATACGGGCCGCTGCCGCGAACTGTTAGCCGACAGCAGCGGCATTTTCCTGCTGAGCGCCGCCCTCTGCGGCACGGGCCCGCGACTCGGCGAACACGGGGCTCATGAGGCCCGGGGCAGACCGTCCGTGGGGATCCTGGCGCGCGCGGATTTCGTTGACCATCTCGAGCGCCGAGCGCGTGCACGGCGCCAGGGGAATGGCATTCGTGCCCAGCGGTGTCACGCGCTCCCCCCAGCGGACGAGGACCGAGCAGTAGGTCAGCCCGCCACCGAACGCCGGCATCAGCACCAGGCTCCCCGGCGTGATGCGCCCGTGGCTCAGGGCTTCCACCAGGCTCACCGGCACCGTCGCGGCACTCATGTTGCCGTATTGCTGGACTGTCAGCATCACCTTGTCCATCGGGAGGCCGACGTACTTCGCCACCGCCTCGATGATGCGCAGGTTCGCCTGGTGCGGCACGGCCAGGTCCACATCCGCGGCGGTGAGCCCGGCGTCGGCGAGCACGCGGGCCGCCGACTCGCTCATCGCCTTCACGGCGCGCTTGAAGATCGCCGGTCCGTCGAAGTCCCAGATCGTGTCGCCGAAGTTGACGTCGAGCCCCGCGTAACCGCAGCCGACGCCACGGATCCGCAGGCTCTGGCGCGCCTCGACGTCGCAGCCGAGCACCGAGCCGATGACCCCTTCCTCGTGATCGCTCGCCTGGAGCACGACCGCCGCCGCGCCGTCCCCGAACAACACCGCGACGTTGCGGTTCGTCCAGTCCATGTAGCGCGAGATCAGCTCCACGCCGATCACCACCGCGTTGCGCACCATGCCGGTGCGGATCATCGCGCTGGCCGCGCAGAGCCCGTAGAGGAAGCTCGTGCACGCGGTGTTCAGGTCGATCGACGCGGCACGCGCGGCGCCGAGGGAGACCTGCACGCCGCTGGCGCTGTTGGGCACCGCCTCCTCGTTGCTGCACCCGCCGTAGATGATCAGGTCGAGGTCGGCGGCGGCCAGGCCCGCGCACGACAGCGCCTGCGACGCCGCGGTCGTCGCCATCTCGACGGCCGACACGTGGGACACCCGTCGTTCCTTCATGCCGGTGCGCGACGTGATCCACTCGTCGGACGTGTCGAGGAAGGTCGAGAGGTCCTCGTTGGTGAGGACCGCCGGCGGCATGCCAGATCCCCATCCGGTAATTGCGGCGAACGTCATGCTCGACTCCGTGACGAGTGGGTCAGGGATGCTGGTTGCGAAGGACCGCGCCGGCGGGCGTCATCGAGTCCGTCCTCCGGAGCCGCCACCATCCGATCCCCCAGATGGCCGCGGCGACGAGCATCATCACCGGGATCAGCACGATGCCGTGCGTGAGGTTGCCGGTCCGGTCCGAGATCTGCCCGATGATCGGCGGGCTGATGGCGTCGCCGAAAAGGTGGATCGTGAGGATCGAGATACTGACGGCGCGCGCGCGCATGTGCGCCCCGACGGCGTTGACGATCACCGTGTTGATCGGGCTGTTGTAGAACCAGAGGAAGAACTGCGCCAGCAGGATACCGCTACCGATGGCCACCCGTGAAGTGCCGAAGATGGCCAGCAGCGCAAAGCCCGCCGCCGGCACCATCGGCACCCAGCTGCCGAAGAAATATGGAAGGCGCACCCGACCACCCAGCCGGTCCGCGAGCAGTCCGCCGGCCACGGTGCCGGCCAGCCCGCCCACCACGGTCGCGGCCCCGGTGAGCGTGCCTGCCTGGGCGAGGTCCATGCCGCGGTAGCGCGAGAGGAACGTCGGGAACCAGTCCGCCATCCCGCCGCCCGCCCACGTCGCCGCCACATATCCCGCGACGGCAAAGACGTACGGCGCGCTCCGTCGCAGCTCGCGCAGGGCATCGGCCCACCGCGGCGCGGCCATCGGTGGCCCCGCGTCGAACTGCCCGCGCGGAGGCTCGTCGATGAGCAGGATGGCCGCCGCCGCCGCCAGGCCCGGCAGGCCGCAGATCAGGAACGTGGAGCGCCAGCCGTAGGCATGCCCGAGCAGGCCGCCTAACGTGAATCCCAGCGCTGCCCCCACCGGGATCGCCATGTAGAACACCGTGAAGACGCGGTTGCGCCGCTCCGCCGGGTAGAAATCGCTGATCAGCGCCGGGCCGATGGTCGCATACGCGGCCTCGCCCACCCCGACCATCGCCCGTGCCAGGAGGAAAGTGAGGAATCCGGTGGCCAGCGCGGCGCCGGCGGTGGCCAGCGACCAGATCGCCACGCCGATCATGATGAGGATCCGGCGCGGCTTCCGGTCCGCCAGCCCGCCGAAGACGGGGCTGGCGAGCATGTACACGACGATGAAGGCGGTGAACGGAAGGCTGGTCTGCAGGTCGGTGAAGCCGAGGTCCTTCTTGAACAGGTCCTTCACTGCGCTCGGCACGTACCGGTCGATGTAGTTCAGCAGGTTCATCGCAGTGAGGATGATCACCGCGAGACGCGCGCTCCGCGCCGACGACGGCGTGCCGGCGGGCTGGCGGCCTTCGATCGCTCCGGTCATGACATGCGGGCGGAGGGTGCGATGAGGCGTATCGACGTCCCAAGCTGCAGCCGCGGCATCACTCAGTACAGCCCGACGCGCCCCCGCACCGAGGCGATCAGCGCCGCCGGGTCGTATCCGATGCCCTGCTTGAAGACCATCTCGACGTGGCGGATGTCCGCGATCCGAACCGAGGGATCCCCGTCGATGATCACGAGATCGGCCTGCTTCCCCACCGCGATGGACCCCACACGCCCGGCGCGCCCGAGATAGGTCGCCCCGTTCAGCGTGCCGATACGGATCGCCTCCAGCGGCGTGAACCCGCTCTCCACGAGCAGCTCCAGCGCATGCTGGTTCGAGAAGCCGGGAATCACCCCGCCGCCCCCGGTGGGGTCGGTGCCCACCAGCAGCAGGCCCCCCGCCCGCGCGAACGCCACCTCGAGCGCCTGCGCCTTCGGAAAGAGTGCGGCGTAGACCGAGCCCGTGTTGCGCTGGGTCGCCGCGTACCGCTGCTCGAACTGGTCACGCAGCGCCGGGACGAGGACGTCCAGGCCGGGTGGCATCGGGCGCCCGGGCACGAAGGTCTCGAACACCGTCTGGGTGGACGTGATGGCCACGTGTCGCCGCACGAGCTCCGCGATGAGTGACTGCACCGCCTCCCCGTGGGGATCGACGGCGGCCACGGCCGCCATGCCGGTCGCCTGCCCCGGACACTCGTCAGGCTTCCTGTCGGCGACAAAGTCGGTCGCCACGAAGAAGCCGTGCTCGAGGTTGTCGATGCCGAGCGCCGCGGCCTCGCGGTAGGTGACCGAACAGAGGTGGCCTGTGACCTTGAGCCCGCGCTGGTGGGCCGCCTCGATCGCCGCGCCGAGTTCCGCCCGCGTGATGTGCATGTAGGCCTTGAACGACGTCGCGCCCTCGTCGGCCCAGAAGTTCACCTCGCGGCGCGCGTCGGCGGCGTCCTTCAGCTCATGCACCTGCGCGAGACCGAGTCCGGCGCCCTCCAGGTACGGCGCGGTCGCGTCGATCCATGGCCCGGGCTTCTGCCCGGCGTCGATCGCCCGCTTGATGTTGAGCTCCCCGTAGCCGTTCATGTTGCCGGCCGTACGCATCGACGTCACGCCGCCGGCGAGGTACAGCCGCGTGAAGCTCTCGGCGAGATAGGCGTAGACTCCGGGACCGGTCGGGTAGTAGAGGTGCTCGTGCACCTGCACCAGGCCGGGAATCACCGACTTTCCCGTCAGGTCCAGCACCTCCGCACCCGGCGGGATGGCCACCGAGGCGGCATCTCCCACAGCGGCGATCATGCCGTCGCGGAGCACGAGCGTCTGGTCGGCCCGGGCAGCTGCCCCGGTGCCGTCGATGACGCGAGCATGCGTCAGGGCGACGACCGCGGTGTCGACCCGGACATAAGCCCGGACCGCGGGAGACAGCGCGGGTCGCTGTGCCGGGAGCCGCGGAACCGTGAACGCGGCCAGCACGATCCCGGCGGCGAGCGTCCCGGATAGCCGGCCTCTCGAACGCGTCAGGCACCTTGGAGGCATGCGCATGTCGATGGGGATGACGGTGATCGGCCGCGGCGCCGCGGCCGATGCTACACGTTGAACCGGACGTGCATGATGTCGCCGTCCTGCACGACGTACTCCTTGCCCTCGACCTGGAGCCGGCCGGCTTCCTTCACCGCCTGCTCCGACCCGTACTGCATGAACACGTCGTACGGGATCACCTCTGCCCGTATGAACCCGCGCTCGAGGTCGGAGTGGATGCGCCCCGCGGCCTGTCGTGCGTGCATCCCGCGCCGGATCGTCCACGCCCGGACTTCGTCGGGGCCCACGGTGAAGAACGAGATCAGGTCGAGCAGCCCGTAGGCAGTCCGGATGAACCGGTCCAGGGCGGACTCGCGCAGGCCGAGGTCCGCCAGGAACGCCGCCTGCTCCCCGGGCGCGAGCCGCGCGATCTCGGCTTCGACGCTCGCCGACAGCACCAGGCCGGCTGCGTCGAGTGCCCCCAGTCGCACCCCGAGATCCTCCGGCATCGGCTCGGCCACCCGATCTTCACCGCGGTTGAGCGCCACCAGGAGCGGCCGATCGGTGAGGAAGCCGTACCCGCGCAACGGACCACGATCGAGCTCGGAGGACGGGAGCGAACGGATCGGGCGCCCTTCCTCCAGCCGCGCATGCATCACCTCGAACACCGCCTGTTCCTGCTTCGGCATGTTCTCCTTGCGCGCGCGCTCGAGGCGCCGCTCGATCATCTCGAGATCGGCGAAGATGCACTCCATATGGAATGCCTCGACGTCTCCCAGCGGATCCGGCGCCCCCTCGATGGCCGGGTTGTCGAAGTCGCGCACGACGAGACAGAGTGCATCCTGGTCGCGAATCTGCTGCAGCGCCTTCGTCGACAGCCCCTTCTTGTCCGCGCCATGCTCGCCCGGCACGTCGCAGAAGCTGATCTCGGCGTAGGTGGTCTTCTTCGGCGAGAAGATCCGGGACAGCGCGTCGATGCGCTCGTCAGGCACGCGGACGACGCCGAGGCGGAGTTCCCCGCCGTATCCGACCGGGACGTCGAGGCCCGTCATGATGTTGAAGACGGTCGTCTTCCCGGACCCCGCGAATCCCACCAGGCCGATCTTCATCGTGGTCGCCGTTTCCCCGCTGGAGCCAGTGCGCCCGCCGGCGCGGCGCGCCACGACCCCCGCCGGACACGCGGAACAAACATCGGCAGCGGCACCGGAAAACGGAACGGACGGCGCACCCCGGGGAATCCCGGCGCGCGATGCGGCTTCCGCCGATGCGGGACCGCCTCCCGTGAAGTATGCTGGGAACAGCCGGAACATCTCCTGTACACCGCGGTAGGACCGGGCGAGGTCACGGTGCCACACCGTTGCGTGACCCGACGTGCTACCAGGCGGACGGCGGTCGCCTCCCGCCAAGAGGAAACCACACCATGCGATCCTCCCTGAGACTCCCCCTCGCACTCGTCGGCGCCGCCCTCCTGCCCCTGGCAGGCGCCATCGCGCAGGATGTCCGCGCGGAGCCCGCTCCGCCGGTCGCATACTCGGCGGAGGAACTCGACAACCTCGTGGCGCCGATCGCGCTCTACCCCGACCCGATCCTCGCACAGGCGCTCGTCGCGGCGACGTTTCCGGACCAGCTGCAGGTGGCCGCCGACTACGTGCGCGAGCACGGCACCGCCGGCGTCGACGACCAGGAATGGGACGTGAGCGTCCGCGCCATCGCGCACTATGCCCCGGTCCTGAACATGATGGTCGAGCGCCCCGACTGGACCACAGCCCTGGGGCAGGCCTATGCAGCCCAATCGTCGGACGTGATGGAGTCGGTGCAGCACCTGCGGCGTTTGGCGCAGGAACAGGGCAACCTCGAGTCGACCCCGCAACAGGCCGTCCAGGTCACCAACCAGTACGTCTCGATCGTTCCCGCCAATCCCCGGGTGATTTACATCCCGACGTACGACCCATCGGTGATCTTCTTCCGGCACCTGGGATACCTCGGCGCATACCCGGCGTACTGGTCGTTCGGCATCGGATTCCCGATCGGGGCCTGGCTGACGTACGACTGCGACTGGTACAACTCTGTCGTCTATTATGATGGATGGATGGGCGGCGGATGGCGCATCGCGGCCCGGCCGTTCATCAATTTCTCGGTTGCCTACGTCAGCCCGCGCTACGCGCACGTCCGGATCAACCGCGCCGTCCTGTATCGCCCCGTCGACTACGACGGACTCCGCCGGTTCAACACGATTCACCGCACGGCGAATTTCGAGGCACGCGGGCGGGATCGGCGGGCCGATGGACGCGACGCGCGGGGCTGGAACGGCGGCGGCGCAGCGAACCCGGGAGGGCGCAACCGCGACGACGGACGTGCACGCGGGAGCGCCTACAATCCGGGCGACACGCGTGGTGGCGACACCAGGCAGCCGCCTTCGGGGAATGGCCGTCGCGGAGGCAGCAATGGCCGCCCCACGGCCCAGCCAGGGTCGCGACAGGATGGGGGATCGTTCGGACCGGCGATCGTGAGGTCACCTGCGAAGCCTGCTCCCGCACCGCAGACTCGTGCCTCCGGCAGGTCCTTCGGTCCCACGATCGTCCGGCCTCAGCCGCAGGGCCGGGAGGCGAAGCCGGCGCCGCAGAACCGGTCGTCCAGCCGGACCGTGTCGCCTTCAATCGTTCGCCCACCGAAGCGAAGCGGTGGCGAAGTCATCAGGGCAACCCCTCAGAGCCGGTCGAGTGCTGGCACAATCCGGCCGACGTTCGTTCGGCCAGCGAAGCCGAGCCCGCAGCCAGCACCACGTCAGGTGGCTCCCACCGTCCGTGCACCAAGTCGATCCCCGGCGGTGCGCAGCCGACCAAGCCCCTCGGGTGCGGCGCGCCCGTCCGTCTCGCGAGGCTCCTCGGCGGGGCGGTCGCGCTCGGGGTCGAAGGGGCGCCCGTAGGAAGATTTCGATCACTGACCGGCGGTAGCCGAGCGACCGGCCGCCGCGCCGCGGTCTTGTCTCAAGCAGCCGGGGGTAGTCCCCCGGCTGCTTCTCGTTTTGTCAGGGCGCCAGTGCCTGCAGGCGTTAACGTCTGCCCCGTCCTGAGCGACTGACGACGTGGCGGGTGGCGCCGAATCGCCGTCTCCGTCGCTTCGACACACCTGACAGGGATCACGCTTCGTCAGCGAATCACCGTCGGATGGCGTATTGTCATCACCAGGAACAGCCGACCACTCGCGTTAGGGTACATGACGTCAGGCGACGACGCAGGAGCCTCTGCAGCTCCGGCGGCCTTGCACGAGGCCGTCGACCGAAGGTCCTTCCTCAGGTCGGCGTCACTGCTCGGTGTGGCGGCCGCCACGGGAGTGCGCGTCACGCGTCCCGAAGGCGCGGCAATCGCGCCACTGACCGCGGCCCCGCCTGCCGCCGCGCAGATCGCCCCCTTCGAGCTCGACGAGGCGACCGTCGACCAGTTGCAGGGTTGGATGCGGTCGGGGAAGTACTCGGCGCAGACCATTGCCGAGGCGTATCTCGCACGGATCGAGGAGATCGATCGCTCGGGCCCGCGCCTGAAGGCGATCATCGAGGTCAACCCCGACGCGGTGAAGATCGCCGCGGACCTCGACGCGGAGAGAAAGGCCAAGGGGCCCCGGGGTCCGCTGCACGGCATTCCTGTCGTCCTGAAGGACGTCGTGGACACCGCCGACCGGATGCACACGACCGCCGGATCGCTTGCCCTCATGGGGTCGATTCCCCCACTCGACGCATTCATCGTCGAACGCCTGCGGGCGGCGGGGGCGGTCATCCTGGGCAAGACGAACCTGAGTGAGTGGTCGTACGCTCGCTCGACGCGCGCCTCGAGCGGCTGGAGCGCGCGCGGCGGCCTTACGGTGAACCCGTACGCGCTCGACCGCAGCGCGAATGGCTCGAGCTCGGGCACGGCCGTCGCCATCTCTGCCAACCTGTCGGCGTTAGGCATCGGGGTGGAGACCGACGGGTCGATCGTGGGCCCGTCGAGCAGCAACGGCATCGTCGGCATGAAGCCGACGGTCGGACTCCTGAGCCGCTCGGGACTGATCCCGGTGTCGTATTCGCAGGATTCCCCCGGCCCGATGTGCCGCACCGTCAAGGACGCGGCGATCCTCCTCAGCGCGCTCACGGGCGTCGACGGTCGCGACATCGCGACCGATGACAGCCGCGGGCACGCCGTTGCAGACTACGCGGCCGGACTGGACGTCGGGGCACTCAAGGGAGCGCGCATCGGCATCCTTCGCCGCGACTACGACTCCGAGGCAGCGGAATTCCACCTCATGGACCAGGCGCTCGACCTCATCAGGAGTGAGGGAGCGATCCTCGTGGATCCCATCGACATCCCGAGCATGGA
This sequence comes from uncultured Gemmatimonadaceae bacterium, assembly GCA_963761075.1. Lineage (GTDB taxonomy): Bacteria > Gemmatimonadota > Gemmatimonadetes > Gemmatimonadales > Gemmatimonadaceae > CAVXFN01. Next base: position 602,660 of record CAVXFN010000004.1, on the reverse strand, counting down.
CCAGATCCAGTCACCCGAGGTGACGGTGATGGTCTGCGAGTTCAAGGATGCGATCCGCGACTACCTGCTGTCCCGCGGGCCCGACGAGCTCCACAAGTCCCTCGGGGACCTCATCGACTTCAACGTCGAGCACGCCGACGAGGAGATGCGCTTCTTCGGGCAGGAGTGGTTCGAGGCGGCGCAGGCGAACGCGGGCCGCCAGACGCCGGCGTATCGCCCGTCGCTCGCCGAGTGCCGCCGGCTCACGCGTACGCAGGGCGTCGACCGGGTGGTGCAGGAGAGCCAGCTGGACGCGATCATCACGCTCACGGGACCGCCGGCGTTCCCGATCGACCTGGTGAACGGCGATCCGCGCGGCAGCAGCAATACGGCGCTCGCGGCCGTGTCCGGCTACCCATCCATCACCGTGCCGCTCGGAAACGTGATGGGACTGCCCGTCGGCATCTCGTTCGTCGGGCCGGCGTGGAGCGAGGCGACGCTGCTCCGGCTCGCCTACGCGTACGAGCAGGCGTCGCACGCGCGACGCGCCCCGCGCTTCAACCCCACGGTCTTCATCGACCGCTAGGCAGCGCGCTCCGCATGGCGGCGTCACGCGCGTGCGAGGCGAACGGCGATCCGCGATACCGCGCGACGAGATCGAGCGGGTGCCGATACACCGCCAGCGCGTCGCGCAACTCCCGGCGGGACCACCCGCCGCTCTCCACGCCCACGATGCCGACATCGGTCGCGAGCGCGGCGTCCACGTCGTGCGGACTGCCGCCCAGGAGCATGATCGGCCCCGACCGGTTCGTCGACGCGAGGGAACGCACCACCGCAGCCAACGCCGCACCCGGATAGTCGCTCGCGGCCGCGATGACCGCGTCGAGCAGGTCAGCGGCGCGGCCGGCCTGCGCCACGTCGCGCGCCTCCCGACAGGTGCCGAGAGCCACGCCGATCAGGCGCAGCCCGTCGCGCTTCATCCTCAGCAGCAGCGCGCGCCCTCCCCTCGCGGCCCGCAACCGCGGCAGATACCAGACGCGGAAGATCTCTTCCCTGCGGCAAAGGATGCGTTCGCCGTCGGGCGAGGAGGATGGGACCCGCGCCGTGGCGGCAAGCACCTCGGCCCCGGTCCGCCCCACGAGCGCGCCGAGCATGTCCAGCGAAACGTCGTGGCCGTTGTCATGCAGCGCGACGAGCCACGACAGGATGCGCGCCTCACGGCTGTGGACGAGTGCGGTGTCGAGTGCGACGAGCACTGCGGACGGTCGGGCCGACACGGCACGCCGCGCCCGCGGGACTGCATAACGAGGACCTGCCGTCCTGCCGCGCGCCGGGAGCCTCGCCCCCCGGACTGCGCGCGAGGACGCGTCGTACGTGGATGCGTCACCCACGCTTCCCGGCACGCGCTCCGGACCCATGCTCCCGCTCATCGCCCCCTCCCCCCGGGCGCCACGCCTGTCTGTTCGCACGATGCGATCGGGGGCGCCCCAGTCACCGGCAGCCGGCCGCGCCGTCCATCGGCGCGCGGCCACGCGGCGAAATGCGTGGTACCGCCGGACGACGTGCGGGGTTCCGCGCACCGCGCGCCGGCTGGTCCGGACATGACGCAGCGCGTGAGGCCGCCGTGACGTGACCGTGACCGTGGCCCCGGCGCCCCCGCCGGGAGCGCCCCCGCGCGCATCGCGCGGAGGCGCGGGATTCGCGTTAGGTCCCGCTCCCCGGACGACGCGGCGCCGGGCCGAGCAGCCGGTCGAGGTCGGCGTCGATGGCGTCGAGTTCCTTCCGGAGTTCCTGGTACCTCGTGATCGCGTCGCGCCCGATCTTCTGGTCGGCGCCATTCGTCATGCCGGCCAGGTAGGTGATGTGCGCCTGCAGCCCCGGCTTGCCATAACGCACCGGTTCGCTGAGAAGTTTGTCCGCGATCGCGTCCACCTGTCGCAGCGTGTCGGCCGCGGCGCCGGTCGCGGACTGCAACCGCGAGCGCGCCGCCTGTACGCGCCCGATGGCGCCGTTGACGTCAGCGACCAGATCACGCATGCGCAGGTTGTGCTCGTACTGCTCGTGCAGGTCGGCCACGGTGACGCCCTCGGCGGCGATCCGTGGGTCGATGAGCACGGTGAACGGCTGCGTCTTCGTCACCCCGCCGACCGAGAGCCGCACCTGGTACGATCCCGGCGGCGCCGACACGCCGGCGGAATGCCGCACGTCCCAGACGAACCGGTTGAGCCCGACGTCCTTCGTCACCCGGCTGGCCACGCCGCCGCGCCCGAAGCGGCCTCCCGCGGGCGCGACGTCGGCGTCCTCCGCGGCAGCGCCACGGCCACCGCCGCGTCCGCCACGCCCGCGGCCGGCCGCCACCGGCGTGTCGCTGCTGTAGTGGTTCACGGGCTGCCCCGCGGCATCGAGGATGTCGATCGTCACGGCTCCCGACGGGGCGGACGGCAGGTAGTACTCGATCGTGGGGCTGAGGTACTCCGCGCCGGTGCGCGTGCGATAGCCGTCGCGCGGCTTGTACAGCTGGATCTCCCGACTGGAGACCTGCGGCGTGATCTGGTGCAGCGACGCGAGGTCGTCGAGGATCCAGAGCGCCCGTCCCTGGGTGGCGATGACGAGGTCGTCGTGATAGACGCGGATGTCATTGATCGGCACGTTCGGCATGTTGAGCTGGAACGGCTGCCAGTGTGCGCCATTGTCGAACGAGATGAAGAGCCCGAACTCGGTGCCGGCGTAGAGGAGGCCTTCCCGCTCCGGATCCTCGCGCACGACGCGCGTCGGCCAGTCGGCGGGAATGCCGTTCTTCCCGTTCGTCAGGCGCGTCCACGTCGCGCCGTAGTCATCGGTGCGATAGAGGTAGGGCTGGTAGTCCCCGAGGAGGTAGCGATAGACCGCGTAGTAGGCCGAGCCCTTCCGGTGCGGCGAGGCGTCGATCCACGCCACGCGGCCGCCGGACGGCAGGTCCTTCGGCGTGATGTTCTTCCACGTCTTGCCGTCGTCGCGCGTGATGAAGAAGGGTCCGTCGTTGGCGCCGGTCCAGATCACGCCCCGCTCGTGGGGCGATTCCGTGATCGCGTACAGCGTGCTGTAGAACTCCTCGCCGGTCACGTCGCGCGTGATCGGCTCTCCGCTGGCGCCCTGACAGCAGGCCGGGTGCGCGGTCAGGTCCGGCGAGATCTTCTCCCACGTCACGCCCTTGTCGCGCGACCGATGCAGGTACTGCGAGCCGTAGTACACGACCGACGGGTCATTCGGCGACGTCGCCATCGGCGACACCCGCTGGAAGCGGTAGATCAGGTCGCTCGCGGGGTTGCCATACAGCGACTGCGCGCCGATCCAGTAGTTCTTCGACTGTCCGGTGACCAGGTCCATCACCTCGAACTGCCCCTTGCAGGCGCCGTAGACGATGTTCTTCTCGGTCGGGTGCGGCATGATGGGGCCGGTCTCGCACCCGGGACCACCGCGCCAGTCGTCGAGGTTGTACGGGTTGGCGACGCTGCTGATGATCACCGTGGACGCGTCCTGCTGCGCCCCGTAGATGTGGTACGGGAACTCGTTGTCCATCCAGACCCCGTAGATCTCCGACGTCGGCTGGTTCATCTGCGTCGACCACGTCCGTCCGCCGTCGGTCGAGACGTTGGCCCCGCCGTCGTTCGACTGGATCATCGTGTTCCCGTCGTGCGGGTTGATCCAGATGTCGTGGTTGTCGCCGTGCGGCGTCCGCAGCGAGGTGTACGACTGGCCGCCGTCACTGGACTTGTAGAAGCCCTCGGCCCCGCCATAGAAGACGTCCGCGTTGGTGGGGTCGGCGCCCAGCGTGGTGTAGTAGAACGGCCGCTGGATCATGCCGGCGGGCGACGGCAGGGCGTGCCACGATTGCCCGGCATCGTCGGAGCGATACATCCCGCCACCCGGCTTCGCCTCGATCAGTGCGTAGAGCCGGTTCGGGTTCGCCGCCGTCACCGCCAGGTTCGCCTTGCCGATGAGCCCGTTCGGCAGGCCCGAGGTGATATGCGTCCAGGTACTGCCGCCGTCGGTGCTCTTGAAGAAGCCGCCCTCGCGCGAGCCGCTGATGATCGTCCACGGCTTGCGCTCGATGCGCGACATCCAGGCGTAGACGACGTCGGGGTTCCCCGGCTGGAGCTCGACGTCCATCGCCCCGGTGCTGTCCGAGATGTAGAGCGTCTTCTTCCACGTCTTGCCGCCGTCGGTCGTCTTGAAGACGCCGCGCTCGGTGTTCGGCTTGAAGATGTCGCCGTACGCCGCCACCCAGACCGTGTTCGGGTCGGTCGGATGGATCCGCACCGCGCCGGTCTGCCCGGCGTTGTACAGCCCGACGAACTGCCAGCTGGTGCCGCCGTCCTGGCTCCGGTACACACCGTGGCCCGTCGAGACATTGCTGCGAACGCCGTCGGATCCGGTGCCGACGTAGATGATGTCGGGATTCGACTCCGCGACCGCGATCGAGCCGATGGAGCCGAGGGGCAGCTTGCCATCGGTGATCGGCACCCACGTCTGGCCGGCATCGGTGGTCCGGAACACCCCGCCGCTGGCGACGCCCATGTAGAACGTGCGTGGTTGCGACGGCACCCCGGTCACGGTGGTGACGCGCCCACCGCGCGACGGACCGACGAGTCGGTAGTGGAGGCCAAGAAGGAGCGCGGAGTCGACCGACGCCATCATCGGCGCCGAACTCGCGGAGGCAGACTGGGCATAGGACGCGGCCGGGACGACGCTTGCTGTCGATGCGACGGCGGCGAGGACCAATCGAACGATGCGGCTGGACATTCCTGCGGAACCTCGAACAGGGGGACACGACGAACGTAGGGCCGGAGCGCGGCCCCGGCCAGCGGGGAAAGCGGGTCCGACCGGTTTCTTCAGGCGGGGCGCAGCGTGCGCCCCATCCCCTCGCCCGAGCGTGCCCCGTCGCGCAGTGCGACCGAGCCGTTGACGATGACCACGCCGATGCCCGCCGGGTACTGGAACGGATCTTCGTACGTCGAGCGGTCCGTCACGGTGGCGGGGTCGAAGACCACTACATCCGCCGCGAAGCCGACGTCGAGCCGGCCCCGGTCGCGCAGGTGCACGCGCGCCGCGGGGAGGGCCGTCATCTTGCGGATGGCATCGGGCAGCGTGAGCGCGCGTCGCTCCCGCACGTAGCGCCCGAGGACGCGCGGGAAGGTGCCGAGTCCGCGCGGGTGCGGACTGCCGCGCCGCGTGGGCCCGTCGACTGCGTATGCGCCGCCGTCGCTGCAGACGGCGCACAGCGGATGCGCGAGGATCCGGTCGAGGTTTTCCTCGCTCATCGCGAAGCCCACCATGCCGATGTTCCCGCGATTGCGTCGGAGCATCTCCACGGTGAGCTGGTAGGCATCGGCTCCCAGCGATGCGGCGTACGCGCCCAGCCGCTTGCCCTCGGCTGCGCGATCGCTGCTGTCGCGCACGCTGGTGACAAGGACGTTGCCCCATCCGCCGATGAGTGCGACCTTGGCCAGCGCCTCCTCGCGGATGCGGGGCGCCGTGCCAGTGTCCGCGAGACGGGCCAGGAAGGCCTCGGTACCGCCGTCGCGGCTCCAGACCGGAAAGAGGTTCGTGAGGCCGGTCTGGTACGCCACGTACGGATAGCGGTCGAAGCCAGCATCGACGCCGTCAGCGCGGGCGCGGGCGATGCGTGCGAAGGCCTCGTCGAGCTTGTCCCAGTTGCGCGGCCCCTGTGTCTTCAGGTGGGAGATCTCGAGCGGACACCTCGCCCCGCGCGCCACGGCGATCGCCTCATCGATGGACTCGAGGACCCTGTCGTCCTCGTTGCGCATGTGCGTGGCATAGGGCAGGCCCCGGGCCGCGAGCGGCCGGCAGAGTGCCACGAGTTCCCCGAGTGGTGCGAAGGCGCCGGGCGTGTACTCCAGCCCCGACGACGCCCCACAGGCACCCTGGGCGATCGCCTCGGTGACCAATCCCGTCATTCGGGCCAGCTCTCCGGGCGTCGCCGACCTGTCGGTATTTCCGATGACCGCGCCACGCACCGCGCCGAGTCCCACCATGGACGCGACGTTGACCGACGGCTTCAGCCTGTCGATCGACGCCAGCAGCGCGGCGAAGCTCTCGCGAGGGGACTCCGCGCCGGCTTCGGCCCTGTCGCTGCCGTCCTGTCCCACGACGATCGTCGTGACACCCTGCCTGACGAGTGATTCGGTGCGCGCATCCTGCGCGATCGATCCGTCGCCGTGGGAGTGGATGTCGATGAAGCCGGGGGCGACCGCCAGGCCGCGGGCGTCGATCTCCTCGGTGCCGCGACCGGCAATCGCCCCGCCGACGGCGGCGATGCGATCGCCGCGAATGGCGACGTCGCCCTCGACCGGATCCGCCCCGGTTCCATCGAGGAGCGCCCCGCCGCGGATCACGAGGTCGTAGTCGGCGCGACCGCGCGGCACCCGCGGCACGCCGGCGATGGCTGCCAGGGCGGCGGCGCCGGTGCGGACGAACGCGCGCCGCGAGCGCGGCGGCTCGTCAGGCACTACTGGTCGCCCTGGACGCGCCGACGCACGTCCTGGAACCAGTTCAGCACGATCGTCGCCTCGGTGCGCTGCGTCTCCGGGCGGATCATCACGAAGCGGGCACCGCCCGGGAAGACGTCATAGTTGGTGGCGAAGCGCCGCCGCGAGAAATCGGCGTCGCGCAGGAGGAAGGTGCGCGAGTTGATCGCGGGCGTCGGCGTGAGGCGGAGGGCGGCGACGTAGAGCGAGTCCCCGCTCTGGTAGAACAGCTCGTTGCCGGCACTGCCCCAGACCGGCTCGCTCCCGCCGAACACCGTCACCGGGACGCTCGGGGTGTCGGCGGCGAGCGGGCGCAGGAACACGTCGGTGCGTCCGGACTGGTAGGACACCGTGGCAATCCACCTGCCGTCCGGCGACAGGCGCGCGTTGGGGTCCCGGACCGGCGCGGTGCCGACCACCTGCGGAGCGGCATCGCCCGCGATGGCGAACGAGACGTAGCGAGCGGTGTCCGACCCCTCGCGCACGGCGGCGATGATGATCTGGCCGTTTCCGCGCCAGTAGATCTGCGGCGGCGGCCCGCGCCGCATGTGATAGGGGGCGATCGACACCGGCTGCGGCGGCAGGCTGCGGTCCACGGGAATCGTGTACGGCGCGAGCGAGTCGTTGCGATTGGAGAAATACGCGATCCGGCGGCCGTCGGGCGACCATGCCGCCTGGCTCTCGCCGGCGCCGGTGGTGAGCTGGGACAGCGTGCGCGACGGCACGTCGAGGACCCAGAGGTGCGCGTTGCGGCGTGACCGCGGATCGGGGACGGACACGACGATGCGCCGCCCGTCGGGCGAGATCCGCGGGCCGTCGAAGTACCCGTGCTCGTCGGCCAACCGGGCGCGCGTCCCGTTGCGGTCGATGGCGACGAGCTCACTGGACGGGATCTCCCCGGAGACGAGGGCCAGGGTCCCGTTGGCGCTCCACGCGATTTGCGGCGTGCCGTCGGTGGACAGTCCGACGCGATCGAGCACCGGGACGGCCGCGCCGGTGATCTCGCGGCGGCGGAGGTCAAACGGCGCGGCGAGCACGGCGCCGTCAGCCCGGACGTACACGAGGTGTCCCGTCGGCAGGTAGTCCGCGGCCACCGCGTCGAGGCCGAGGTCGCGCGCGGCGCTGTCGCCGGGACCCAGCACGTATACCCGGCACTGCAGCTCCACGGGATCGGTGCAGCGGCGGAAGAGGATCCCGGCGCCGTCGGGGAGCGCTTCCGGGAGCGTCGGACTCCGCTGGAAGCCCGTGGAATCGCGGCGCACGAGCGTGTCGACGCGGCCGCCGGCCGCCGGGATGCGCCGCAGCTCGGCACCGCTCGCGTAGATGATGTAATTGTCGGTGGTCCAGGCCGCGCCCGGCGACGCATTGCCGGCCACCTCGATGGCCGCACCGCCATCGGTCGGCACCTTCATGAGCCGTCCCCCGCCGCCGACGGGTCCGCCCCCACGTCCGTTGCTGACCCAGTAGCCGAGCCAGCGCCCGTCCGACGAGAAGAAGGGAGCGGCGGCGCTGTCGGTGCCGGCGACCGGCACCGGCACGGTGTCGTCGAGCGCGCGCAGGAAGAGCTGCGTGCTGCCGTTGCCGTTCCGGCCCGGCCCGACGTAGGCGAGACGCGCCCCATCGGGGGACAGGGCGATCGCGCGGCCGCGGTCCCGCCGGATCTCGGCATCGGCGGGCGGGACGAACGTCAGTCGCACCACGCCGGTGGCCTGGGGCAGGGGGCGGAGCCATCCCCAGAGGGCGAGCGCGGTCGCCACCAGCGTGGCAGCGCCTAACGCATAGAACGCCCCGCGGGTGGCCGGCGCGACCCGTCCCGGGGCGCGGAATGCCTGCGTGTAGCCGCCGGCGGTGCCGCCCTCCAGCGCCGCCGCGAACTCGGCCGCGGTCGCCCAGCGATCGGCAGGGAGCTTCTCGAGGGCCTTGTGGACGGCGTACTCGACGTGCGGCGGGATCGAGCGGCGTTGGGTGCCGAGAGGGCGCGGCTCCTCGGTCATGATGCGGCCGACGATCGCCTGCACCGTCGGCCCGGTGAACGGCGGCTCACCGACAAGCATCTCGTAGGTGACGGCGCCCAGGCTGTAGATGTCGGACCGGGCATCGATCGAGCGCTCCCCCATGGCCTGCTCGGGGCTCATGTACTGCGGGGTGCCAAGCGAGAGGCCGGTTTGCGTCAGGCGCTTGCCTGCCGCGGCGGTGACGGCAAGGGCGATGCCGAAGTCGGCGACGAGCGCCGTCCCCTCGTGCAGGAGGATGTTCTCCGGCTTGATGTCGCGGTGGATGACGCCCTGCCGGTGCGCGTAGTCGAGGGCGCTCGCGGCTTCACGGGTGATGCGGACTGCATCCTCGATCGGCAGCTGCTGCTCGCGCTCGAGGCGCGCCCGCAGCGACTCGCCGGCCACGAACGGCATGACGTAGTACAGGAAACCGTCCGCCTCCCCCGAGTCGAGCAGGGTCAGCAGGTTCGGATGCTGCAGCTTGGCGGTCGTCCGGATCTCGGCCAGGAAGCGTTCGGCGCCGATGGACGCGGCGAGTTCGCCATGCAGCACCTTGATGGCGACCTGGCGCCCGTGGCGCAGGTCCTCGGCGAGGTAGACTGTCGCCATCCCCCCGGCGCCAATCTCCCGGACGATGCGGTACCGATCACCGATCGCTGCCGCGAAACGGGCGATTGACTCCGTCACCGCGGGGCTCCCGCCAATCGCAGCACGACCACGCGGTCGGGCGCCTCGGCCGGGGCCGCCGGCAGGGTGAGGGTGAGCCCCGACGCGGTCTGGACGAACGGCACCGCCGCACCGCCGTCGAGCATCGTCGCGCTGGTCACCGTGCCGCCGACCGGCGGAACCGCAAGCACGCGGTCTCGCCACTCGAGCACGTGCACGAAGACGCTATCGGCACGGTGCGTCGTCACCCCCCAGGGGCGCGGCGGGATCGGGCCGCCGCGCGTCCCGTAGATCGACGTGCCATTGGTCCGCAGCCACGCTCCGATGACCGCCAGCCGTTCCGTCGCCTCCGGCTGGATGGTCCCATCGGGACGCGGCCCGATGTTCAGCAGCAGGTTCGCGTCGTTCCCCGCCGCGCGCGCCAGGTATCCGATGAGCTCGCGCGTGGACTTGAATCGCCTGTCGGTGATATTGAAGCCCCAGGAGTTGTTCATCGTCAGGGACGTCTCGAGCGGCAGCGCGCCGATCTGCGTCGTGTTGAAGCCCGCCGTGTTCGCCCCTGGAAGATCCTGCTCGAACGTCTGCACGTCCTCGCCGGGCTTCGGGGCCAGATGGTGGTTCGGCACGATCAGCGCGGTCGGCTGCAGGCGGTGGATGAGTGCATAGGTGCGCGCCAGCCGCCAGTCGGCGTCCGGCTTGTCCCACATGCCATCGAACCAGATACCACCCAGCGGCCCGTAGCGCGTCAGGAGTTCCTCCAACTGGCTGTCCATGAAGTCGAGGTACCGGTTCCAGTCCCCCGACGTTGGACGTCCGGATGCGTTGCCCGTTCGGCCACGCGGCCAGTAATCGGGGTGGTGCCAGTCCAGCTGGGAGTAATAGAAGAACAGCTTGATCCCCTGACGCTGGCACTCGTCCGCCAGCTCCCGGAGCGGGTCGCGCTTGAAGGGCGTCCAGTCGACGATGTTGTACGGGGTGACGCGGGAGCCGAACATCGAGAACCCGTCATGGTGCCGCGCCGTGATGGTGATGTACTTCATGCCCGCGGCCCTGGCGGTCGCGACCCACGCCCGGGCGTCGAACTTCACGGGATTGAAGGTGGACGCCAGCCACTCGTAGGTGCCCACGGGGATCTGCCGGTTCTCCATGACCCACTCGCCCTGGCCGAGCAGGCTGTACACGCCCCAGTGGATGAACATTCCGAAACGGGCCTCGCGGTACCACTCGCGGGCGGCGACGCGCTCGGGCGGCACGCTGTCAGCACCCTGCGCCGGCAGCCGTACCGAGAGCGCAGCGAACGCGCCCAGCAGCACGAGGGCGGCATGCCGCACCGGGAGTCGACGACCTCGTCGGAGGTTCCGGACCCCGGTGGCGTCAGGCATCGCCGCTCAGGCGTCCTGCTGGAGCAGCGACATCACGAGCCCGCTCCGCACCTTGGGCACGAACCAGGTCGACTTGGGGGGCATCAGGCGGTCCTGCAGGCAGACGTTCACGAACTGCTCCATCGTCACCGGTGCCAGCGTCACGGCGCAGGCGAACTCCCCGGCGTCGACCTCGTGCTGCAGCCAGGCGGCGTCGCGGTTGGCACCGACATACGCGATGCGGTCGTCCCGGGCGTCGGGAATGCCGAACACGTCGCCGAAGAGCCGGCGCTGGACGATGTCGGCGTCGATGGACTGTGCGGCATCGGCCGGGTCGAAGGCCCCGGAACGCGGTGCGAGTCGCCACCAGCGCGCGCCGTCATAGAGCCCGATCACGTGGGTCTCCTCCGGCTGGAAGGGAGCGGGACCGTCGCACGGGGCCACCTCGAACGACGGGGCGAGCACCGCCGGCAGGGCGTCGGGCGCGGCCGCCACCCGCACCAGGCGATTGTACGGCGCAATCGTCATCATGCGCGAGGGAAAGACGACCGCGAGGTAGTGCGCGTGCCCGAGCATGGCCGCCGCGGCGCTGCGATGATTGCCATCCGCCACGTAGGCGAGTGGTTCATCGGCCAGCAGGGCGCGGAACCGGGCGAGGTTCGCGGCGTCCTGCACGACCCACACGCGGTGCCCGTTTCCTCCCTCGTCGACGGTCTCGAAGGTTGGCGGCGTGGCGTGCGCATACGACTCCAGCGCAGCCTGGAACGCCCCCGAAGCATCATCGACAGCCAGGTTCACGGTCCCCATATCGGTGTGCGTGACCTCGGTCAGCACGGCGCGCCCGCGCGCCTTCGACTCCCGGATGCCCTCGTTCCGGATGATCGGGGCCCGGGGACGTTCCGGGGTGCGGATCTCGTCGGTCCGCGCCATGCCGCCGAGGCCGATCTGCGGCGACTCCGGGTGGCCGGCGCGGGTGATCTCGTACACCCAGAGCATGTGGCGCACGCGCCGGACGCGCGGGTCGCCGAGCAGTCTCGCCATGTTCGCGGCGGCGCGCGCCAGTGTCGCCTTCGACCCTTCATCACCGATGTCCTCGGGCGTCCTCACGTCGCAATGGGGCATCGTGACCCGCAGGACGGAGAGGGGCCGGACGCGCAGCAGCTCCCAGACCTCCCTGTCGGACTGGAACTCGTCGTAGTTGGGCGCACCGAGTTCGTCGGCGGCCTTCGAGTCCACCGGCACCAGCGCCATCGTGACCGGATCGATCGTGACCATGTGCGTCGTCCTGCTCCTGTCGGGTCGCGGCGGGCCCGGTGCCCGCCCGAACTGCCGAATATGCGACCGGTGGTGAATGGCGGGAAGCGGCCGCGCGGCGAGGTGCAGTGCCGTGCGTGTAGCTTCCACGGGACCGCAGAGGGAGCACGCAGGGGTGATGTCACGCTGGGCACGCACGATCCTGCTGGTCATGCTGGCGGCGACCGCCTGTCGCGACGGGCAGGCATCCCAGTCGGCCCCGGTGGACCAGACCGTGCCTCGCGCCGCGCTGCAGGGACCGGAGCCGCCGGTGGTCCGGCAGTACACGGCGGCCCGCCGGCGCGCGCCGATCCGGGTCGACGGACGCCTGGACGACGCCGCGTGGGATGCGGCGCCGTGGAGCGACACCTTCACCGACATCGAGGGAGACATCCGTCCGGCACCGCGCTTCCGCACCCGCGTGCGGATGCTCTGGGATGACAGCACGTGGTTCATCGGCGCCGAGCTGGAGGAGCCCGACCTGTGGGCGACGATCACGCAGCGCGACGCGGTGATCTTCCACGACAACGACTTCGAGCTGTTCGTCGATCCCGACGGTGACACCCATCGCTATTTCGAGCTCGAGGTCAACGCGCTGGGCACACCCTGGGACCTGTTCCTGCCGAAGCCGTATCGCGACGGCGGCCGCGCCGTCGACGCGTGGAACATCGACGACCTCCGCGTGCACACCGCGCTCGACGGAACCCTCAACGACCCGCACGACCGCGACCGGGGATGGACGGTGGAGCTTGCCATTCCGTGGTCGGCGTTCGCCGACTCCGGGCGGACGCGCGTGCCACCGCGCAACGGCGATGCCTGGCGCGTGAACTTCTCGCGCGTGGAGTGGGATCACGACACCGCCGGGGGCGCCTATCGCAAGCGCCTCGATGCCGCGACCGCCCGGCCGCTGCCGGAGCACAACTGGGTGTGGTCGCCGCAGGGCGCGATCAACATGCACATGCCCGAGCTCTGGGGGATCGTCCATTTCGGGACCGCGGCGCCTGTCGATCCGGCCGGAGCGAGGGCGCGCTGGGCGTTGCGTCGCGTGTATTATGCGCAGCGGGCGTGGCGTCGTGCGCACGGCGAGTACGCGCCGACCCTCGCGGCGCTTGGCGTGCGGGCCCTGCCGCCGGGGCTGGTGCTCGACGCCTCGGCGAACGGCTGGACGGCGCGCCTTGCGCTGGCCGGCGCGGGTACGTGGCACATCGACGGCGACGGCCGCACCTGGCACGACTGACACACGAGGACCCAACGGCATGAAGCGACGCACGTTTCTCGGGGTCATGGGGGGCGCCGCCGCCGGCGCGGCGCTTGCGCCGTTAGGCGCGTTCGGGCGCCGTCCCGACGCGGCGCGATTCCGTGCCTGGACGTGGGTGCATGGCGGCGGCCGCGTCGCGGTCACCGAGTGGCGGTCGCGCTTCGCGCGGTTGCGTGCCGGCGGCATCACCGGCGTCCTGGTGGGCGGCGGCGAGACCGCGCCGCTCGCCGACGCCGCGCGCGCCGAGGGGCTCGAGTTTCACGCGTGGACGTGGATCATGAACCGGAACGGCGACGCCTGGGTCAAGGCGCACCACCCGGAGTGGTTCGACGTCAGCCGGAAGGGCGAGTCGAGCCTCACGCACCCGCCCTACGTGCCGTACTACCAGTGGCTCTGCCCGACGCGCCCGGAGGTACGCGAGTACCTGCGCGGCATCGTCGACCAGGTGGCGCAGACGGACGGAGTCGACGGCGTCCACCTGGACTACATCCGCCACCCCGACGTGATCCTGCCGAGCGGCCTGTGGTCGAAGTACCACCTGGTCCAGGACCACGAGATGCCCGAGTACGACTTCTGCTACTGCGAGGTCTGCCGCCGCACGTTCAGGCAGGAGACCGGGACCGACCCGCTCGCGCTGCCGGACCCCACCGCCGACCAGCGGTGGCGGGAATTCCGGTGGAAGTCGGTGACCGGGGTGGTTCGCGTGCTCTCGGCCGCGGTGCACGCCCGCGGCAAGCAGATCACTGCCGCGGTCTTCCCGACCCCGACAATTGCGCGCAAGCTCGTCAGGCAGGCGTGGGACCAATGGCCGCTGGACGCAGTGTTCCCGATGCTCTACCACGGCTTCTACGAGCAGGAGGTCCCGTGGATCGGCGCCTCGGCGCGCGAGGGAGTGCAGGCGCTGCCGAAGACGGAGCCGCTGTACGCCGGCCTGTACCTGCCCGACTGCGACCCGCCCACGCTCGACCGTGCGATCCGTTCGGCGCGTGACGGCGGCGCCGCCGGGTTCTCGTGCTTCGACATGAACGGCCTGACGGACGCGCACCTCGCGGTGGTGCGCACCGCCGTGGCTGCCTGACGACGACTTCCCGGCGCCACGGCCCCGGCGACCGGGGCGGGGCGCGGGACCCCACGCCACGATCATGAGCTCACGCATTGGTTCCCGCGTCTACCTGACCTTCCTCGCGCTCGCGCTCCCGGGCGCCGCGGCACCGGCGCAGGCGACGTCCCGGGCGACTCTCGACGCCACCGAACGTGCCGCCGTCCGCGCAGTCGACGAGGGCAACGGGGCAGCGGTCGCGCTCCTCGAACGGATTGTCGGGATCAACAGCGGCACGATGAACTTCGAGGGAGTGCGCCAGGTCGGCGCCGCCCTCCGCGCCGAGTTCGACGCGCTGGGATTCCGCACGCGGTGGGTCGACGGCAGCGCGTTCGGACGGGCGGGACATCTCGTCGCCGAGCATCCCGGCACCGGCCCGCGGATCCTCCTCATCGGCCACCTCGACACGGTCTTCGAGCCGACGAGCCCGTTCCAGCGGTGGCAGCGCCTCGACGACAGCACCGTCCGCGGCCCCGGCGTCATCGACATGAAGGGCGGTGACGTCATCATCCTGCAGGCGCTCAAGGCGCTGCGCACGGCCGGCGCCCTCGACCACATGAACGTCACCGTCGTCTACACCGGCGACGAGGAGAAAGCGGGCGCACCGCTCACGGCGGCGCGCCAGGCGCTCGTCGACGCCGCCCGCGGCGCGCGCTACGCCATCGGCTTCGAGGACGGCGACGGTGACCCGCACACGGCGGTGGTGGCGCGCCGCGGCGCCAGTTCGTGGACACTGCACTCCACGGGCACCCCGGCGCACTCGTCGCTGGTCTTTCGCGACGACATCGGCCCCGGCGCGATCTTCGAGAGCGCGCGCGTGCTGGAGGCGTTCCGCACGCAGCTCTCCGGCGAGCAATTCCTGACGTTCAACCCCGGCGTCGCCCTCGGCGGCACCGAGGTGACGCTCGACAGCACGAAGACCGACGGATCGGCCGCCGGAAAGACGAACGTGGTCGCCGGGACGATGGACGTGAGCGGCGACATCAGGACGATCTCGCTGGAGCAGCTCGCGCAGGCCAAGGCGGCGATGCGCAGGATCGTGGCCGCGCACCTGCCACACACCCTGTCCACGATCTCGTTCGAGGACGGCTACCCGCCGATGGCGCCGACCGACGGCAACCGCCACCTGCTCGCGCTCTACGACTCGGCGAGCCGCGACCTGGGCCTCGGCGCGGTGGCGCCGGTCGACCCGTCGAAGGCCGGCGCCGCGGACGTGTCGTTCGTGGCGCCGTACGTGCCGGACATCATCGACGGCGTGGGCCTGGCGGGCCGGGACGACCACACCGAGCAGGAGACGGCCGACATGGCCTGGCTGCCGCGACTCACCAAGCGGGCGGCGGTGCTCCTGTATCGCCTGTCGCGCCAGCCCGGTTAGGCGCGGCGCCGGGAGTGCTCAGGGCGAATGGCGCACGTGCAGCACGCGGTGCCCGCTGCGCCAGAGGTCGTCGAGGAAGGCGTCGACGTTCTCCCCGGCGACCCTGACGACGCAGACCGGGTACTCGTGGTGGGCCGAGGTGATCACGCTCAGCACGCGCAGTGAGCGCCTCGCTGACGCCTCGCTGACGAAGGCGAACAGGTCCTCGCCGCTGGACGTATCGAACGTGATCCGTACGCCGCCCTCGGGCGTCTCGAAGAAGCTGGCGAAGGCGCGGAAGATGTCGGACTCGGTGATGAGCCCCACCAGGCGTCCATCCCGCAGCACCGGCAGGGACCCGACCCGTTCCTTCGCCATCTGCGCGGCGGCTTCCTCGATCAGCGTCTCCGGCGTGGTGAGCTGCATCTGGCGCGTCATGATGTCGCCGGCCGTCGCGGCATTGGTGGCGACGTCGGGCCCGATCACGCCGAACGGGTTCACGTCGGGCGGGAAGGCGTGGAGCACGTCCTTCGTGCTGATGATGCCGACGAGCTGCGTCCTGTCGCCGTGCCGCTCCACCACGGGCAGCCTGCGGATGTGGTGCCGGGCCATGAGCGACGCCGCTTCGGCGATCGGCATGTCGGGGCCGATCGTCACCAGATCACGCGTCATCCACATGCCTACGACCATTGCCGCCACACCTGCCTTCGGGGATTGCGCCGAGTCGCCGCTCCGGGCCTCTGCGCAAGCTAGCGATGCGGGCGCGGGCGGGTCGAGCGTGGAAGCGCGGCGACCGGGGCCGTCGATCGCCCCGCGGCCGGTCGCGGGGAGCGCGCCAGCAGTGGGATCGGCTCACCGCGCGCCGAGCACTCGATGAGCACGGCGAGGCGTCGCGCGCGTGTCTCCTCGCGCTTCGCGCTCATGACCCAGTGCACAGTGTCGCGCCGGTACGACGGCGCCCGCTGCTGGAAGTGCGCCCACGCGTCCGGCGCGGCGCGGAAGCGCGCCTCGAAGGCGGGCGACAACACGCTGTCGCGCGCCCTGATTGAATAGCCGCTGTCGGGATGCCTGTCGCGTTGCGCCCAGGCTGCGAGACCGGCGTCCTGCATGCGACCCTCGCGCCGGAGTTCCTCGACGCGACGGATGTTCACGGCGCTCCAGACACTGCCATTCCGACGCGGGGTGAAGCGCACGCTGTAGCTCTCGTCGTCGACGGCGCGACGGATGCCGTCGATCCAGCCGAAGCAGAGCGCCTCGTCGAGCCCTTCCTTGTAGCCGATGCCCCGATGGCGTGCGTGCACCTTGAAGCAGCGCAGCACAAGCTCGCCGGCGGAGCTGCCGTGCTGCTCGTACCATGCCCCGAGCGCGGCGGCCGTGCGGAACGCGCGCAATCCGCCTCGTGAGGCTGCCGCGGGCGTTCCAGTGCTCCGGCGACGCGTCATCCCTCGTAGAGGTCCACCGGGTCGACCGCGGCGAGGGCGACGAGGAAGTCGGCGATGCGGGCGGTCACGGCGTCGAAGTAGCGCTTTCCCTTCTCAGGCGACGACGCCCGGGGGTCGCCGACGCCGGTATCGCGCGTGACCTGCACCCAGTGACGCGGCGTCCAGGCCCACCCCTCACGCATCGCCGCGATGTGAAACGGACGCGCCTCGCCCGGACCCGCCTCCTCGAGCGGCCGCACCAGTTCCGGCGCCACTGCCATCATGAGGCTCGTCTCCATCTCGCCCGCGTGGTCGCCGGGCACGTCGAAGAACGCGCCGGCATCGACGCTCCGGTACCAGTTCACCTGCACGAGGAGCATGTCGAATCGCGGCGCCATCTCGCGGATGATCTGCCGGAAGTCGTTTCCGCCGTGACCGTTCAGGATGACGAGCTTGCGGACGCCGTGCGGCTGCAGGCTCGAGGCGATGTCGACGAGCACGGCCTGCTGCGTCGACGGGTTCATGTTGATGCAGAGGGGAATCTCGGCCTGGCCGGTGTTCACGCCGAACGGGAGCGGCGGCAGCACGACGAGCCTCACGCCGCGCTCCCATGCCCGGCGGGCCGCTTCCGCGGCGATGGCCTCGGACAGCAGCGTGTCCGTGGCGTACGGCAGGTGGCGATTGTGCGCCTCGGTGGCCCCCCACGGCAGGACCGCGATCTGGCACCCCAGCTCGCGGACCGTTTCCCACGTCGATTCGCCCAGCACGTATGGCCGGCCCCGGTAGGTCATGGCAGTACCTCGATGCGTTGGTGCTGGGGCGGAGACGACGGGGCGAGCCGACGCTGCCTGCCCGGAAATCTGACATCGCGTCCAGCGGGGACGGCACCCGAGCGCGGCGCGTTCATGCGCGCAGAACCCGTGAGCTCATGCGCGCGGTCCCAGTGGATGGACCGGGCCGTGGCCCCCGTGCACCGTGGTCACCCCGCGATCGCGCAGCGTCTGCCAGCTCGCCGCGACGCGTGCGGATTCGGCCTCGGCGGCCATCATCTCGAGGGTGAGGTCGCCCGTGAAGGCCCAGCCGTTGTCGAGCACGAGGGAGACGCTGTCATCGGAGTGACCAGGGGTGTGGACGATCTCGCCCGAAATGCCGATTCCTGCAAGCAGCGTGCGGCTCGCGGCGCAACTTGTCACGACGTTGTCGTGCGTCGTGATATCCGTGTAGCCGTCCTTCGGCTTGATCCACTGCTTCATGGCGGGAATCGCGTCGCATTGCTCCTCGGTCACGATGAGGCGCATCCCCCGATTCTTGAGGTCCTGCGCCGCCCCCGCGTGATCGATGTGGTAGTGCGTTGCGAGGCCATAGCGGATTTCCGCCAGGGGAACGCCCATGCGCTCGAGGTTGGCGAGGAGCGTGGACACCATGCCCGGCCAGCCGAGGTCGACGAGCAGGCGCGACCGGCCCGCGCTCACCACCCAGAAGTTGGTGGAGCGATAGCCGACGTTCACGACCGTGAGCGGAGGGAAGCCTGTCACCTCGAACGTGTCGACGTGGGCGTGAATGACGCTGTATCCCGCGGAGCACCCCCGGGCGGCTGAGGCGGCGGTGCCTTGACCGACAGAACACGCAGTTCCCGCGGTGCGAGTTCGAAGACGGACGGCACCGGCGCGGCATCGCCGCCGGCAGCGAAGCCAAGGTGCAATTTCACCCGTGCCGGCACGCCACAGAAGAGGGCCATGCCTCCGGTGTCGGTCACGGCGACGATCTCGCGCGTCACCCGCGACGCGACACCAGGCCTCGACTCTGCCGCAGGCACCGGTCGCGGCCAGGAGAGGCGCACCGCGATGCCGCTCCGGGGACGCGCCAGTGGCGCCTCCCGAACGAGCACGCGCAGGGTCGCCTCGCCCGGCGCGGGAGTCGCGCCGTCGCAAAGCGTGAACGACATCGCCGCCGCGGCCGGCGCGCGAAAGTACAGCTCGCGACGTGCGCCCTCCTCGAGCACGATTTCGGTGCGACCGAGAGCCGCGGGTCCGTAGGGCTCATACCCCGGGTACTGGACAGCGACGGCGAAGACGCCCGCGGGAATGTCGACGAACGCGAATCGCCCGGCGCTGTCGGTCATCTCCACGCGGACCGTGCCGCCCAGCCGTACCGGCACGCCGGGGAACGGCCGGCCGGTGCTGTCGCGCACGATGCCGGTGACGGCGGCCCCGCCTACGGTGGCACTCGCTGCAGTGGCGGCAGTCGCATATACGAAGCCGCCATCCTCCTGGAGTCCAACCTGCACCGGTTGCTGCGAACCGCCCGTCGCCCCGGCGAAGTACAGCGAGCGCGGCATGCGCAGGAACCAGCGCCTGACGATCCACGGTCCGCCGGCGAGCCGCGAGAAGAGGACCCGTCCGCCGGTCTCGGCGGGCGATGCGCCATCGGGAAGGCGCGTCCACGTAAAATCCACCGAGCGCAGCTCGGAGGTGCGCGCGTCGAGCCAGAGTGTGCCGCGGATGTCGGGGAGCGCGCGCCGCGGTACGGGCTCGAACGCCAGCCCCACGAGGTCCCGATGTGGCCCGTCGCCCTCGACCACCGTGAAGCAGTGATCGCGCACGAACGCCGTCGACAGCAGCGCCTCGGCGTCGGGGCCGTAGAAGACCGTCGAGATGCCACCGACGTTCCGCCAGTAGCCGCCGCGCGACAGCGAATCGCCGCTCAGGCTCGTGAAGAGCGGCTGCGACGAGCCGTCGGTCCCGTTGTACAGGCGAAAGGTCTCGTCGAGCACGCGCAGGTCCGATGGATCGAGGGCGCGGGAATAGCGCACCAGGCGATAGCGCACGAGACTGTCGCGGGTCGAGATCGACGTCGCAGCGAGGGCGGCCCGTGCGTCATCCCAGAGCGAGGCGAGCCGCGACGCGTCGCCGCGGGGCGGTGCGCACCCGGATGTGCCGTTCACGGCGACCGCGGGGAGTGCGAGCGCGACATTGTCGAGCGCCACGTCGAGGCGACGCGTCTCCCCAACGGCGAGCGAGAAGGTGTCCGATGCGAAGCGCAGCGAGCCGATGCGCTTCACCGTGACGCGGAAGCGTCCCGGCCCGGCCGCCCCGACCGCGAAGGCGCCGCCGGAGTCGGAGAGGACGCTGCGGACCGCCTCGCCGCCGCCGGTGGCCGTGAGCTCGTCCGCCCGTTCCAGCGTGACGAGTGCGCCGGCGACGGGGGCGCCGGCGATGCTCTCGCGCACGATTCCCCGGACGAGCTGTGCGCCCGCCGCGGTGGGCGCCAGCAGCACGACGCAGGCGGCCACTGCCCGCATCGGCGGGTACCGCCATCGGGGGCGCGCACTCCCTTCGAGAACGGCGCACCGCGGTCTCATGATGACCCGTGGCTTCCGGCCGATCGCAAACGGCTGGCGGGCCGGGCTTCCTCGCGCCGCGCACCTTCGCGGACGACCCCGGCCCCACCGGCATCGTTAGGCGGCATGGCGTGCCCGGCGCACCTGCCTACCGCTGGAACGACACCGCCGCGGCCGAGAGGCTCCAGCTCGCCGGATCGCCGCAGCTCCCGCCCGTGCGGCCCTCGATGCAGAGGGTCGTCGCGGTCGGGAGCTCCACCAGGATGGGCAGCGTGGGCCACAGTGGCGACTCATGGCAGGAGGCGGCTCCTCCCGGGATTACCAGGGAGAAGTCGGTATTGAGACGTCCGGACGGCGCCGGCGTGAAGGAGTACACACCGGGCGGGACGCCCGGCACTGACGTGCCCCTCGAGATCGCCCCCCAGGGTCGGTCGCAGTTGCCGTGCACGAGCGCCAGGTGATGGTCTTCGTTTGTCATGGCATCGAAGTACCAGCGCCCCCGGGCGGTGCCGGCTGCGTCCTGCCTCACGTCGCCGGTCCCGGCGTCCCGTGGTCGAGCGGCCCCGGCCTCTGGCCCTCAGTCGTGCGCCGACTCCGTGCACTACCTATTCTACGTCTTCCCCGACGCATTGGACGGGTCCGTACCGATGACCCGGCCCCATCGCCGCGGACGCGCCGTCCGGACGCCGTCCGCAGGAGGACCTCCGCATGGCAACAGACCGGCTGGGCACGCCTCGACGACCGGCATGACGACCATCTGGCCGGGCAAGCCATATCCCCTGGGCGCGGTCTGGGACGGCCGCGGGACGAATTTCTCACTCTTCTCGGAAGTCGCCGAGCGCGTGGACGTCTGCCTGTTCGACGGCTCCGGCGCCGAGACGCTGCGGGCGACACTTCCGGAGCGATACGCCTTCTGCTGGCATGGGTACGTTCCCGGCGTCGGCCCCGGCCAGCGCTACGGCTTCCGGGTGCATGGACCGTGGGCGCCTGACGAGGGACACCGGTGCGATCCCTCGAAGCTCCTGCTCGACCCGTACGCGAAGGCCGTCGACGGTCAGGTGCGCTGGGACGAGGCCGTCTTTCCGCATCGCTTCGACGATCCCGAGGGGGCGCGCCACGGTCGCGACAGCGCGCGGTACGTCCCGCGAAGCGTCGTCATTGATCCCCGGTTCGACTGGGGCGGTGACAGGCCCCCGGCCACGCCGCTCAACGAGACCATCATCTACGAGGTGCACGTCAAGGGATTCACCGCGCGGCATCCCGACATCCCCGAGGCGCTGCGCGGCACGTATGCGGGGTTCGCGCATCCCGCCGCCATCGATTACCTGAAGCGGCTGGGCGTCACCGCGGTCGAGCTGATGCCGGTGCACCAGTTCATCCATGCCAAGCACCTCGTCGACCGCGGCCTGCGCAACTACTGGGGTTACGATTCCATCGGGTTCTTCGCGCCGCATAACGAGTATGCGAGCGCCGGCCAGGGCGGCAGCCAGGTCGGCGAGTTCAAGGCGATGGTCAAGACCCTCCACCGGGCCGGCCTCGAGGTCATTCTCGACGTGGTCTACAACCACACGGCGGAAGGGAACCACCTGGGGCCGATGCTCTCGTTCCGCGGCATCGACAACGCCGCCTACTACCGCCTCGTGGAGGGCGACCGCCGGTACTACATGGACTACACCGGCACCGGCAACAGCCTCAACATGCGCCACCCTCACGTGCTGCAGCTGCTCATGGACTCGCTGCGCTACTGGGTGCTCGAGATGCACGTCGACGGGTTCCGCTTCGACCTCGCCGCTGCGCTGGCGCGCGAGCTGCACGAGGTCGACCGCCTGTCCGCGTTCTTCGGCGTGATCCAGCAGGACCCGGTGGTGAGCCAGGTGAAGCTGATCGCCGAGCCGTGGGACGTCGGTGAGGGCGGCTACCAGGTGGGAAACTTCCCGCCGCTGTGGGCGGAGTGGAACGGCCGCTACCGCGACACGGTGCGGGACAGCTGGCGCGCCGAGGACCGGATGCTGGGCGAGGTGGCGTATCGCCTGATGGGCAGCTCCGACCTCTACGAGGAAACGGGGCGGCGCCCGTTTGCCAGCGTGAACTTCGTCACCGCGCACGACGGCTTCACACTGAACGACCTGGTGTCGTACAACGAGAAGCACAACGAGGCCAACGGCGAGGACAATCGCGACGGCGAGACGCACAACCGTTCATGGAACTGCGGTTCCGAGGGGCCGACCGGTCACCCCGAGGTCAACTTTCTCCGGCGGCGGCAGCAACGGAACTTCCTGGCCACGCTGCTGCTGTCGCAAGGCGTGCCGATGCTCCTCGCCGGTGACGAGATCGGCCGCACCCAGGAGGGCAACAACAACGCCTACTGCCAGGACAACGAGGTGTCGTGGATCGACTGGACGGCGGCGGATGGGGACCTGCTTGCATTCGCCAGGCGACTCATCGCGCTGCGGCGGAAGCACCGCGTCTTCCGGCGGCGGCACTGGTTCCTGGGGCTCCCGATCTACGGCGGCCTCGAGGATGTCGCCTGGTTCCGCCCCGACGGCCTCGAGATGAGCGAGGAGGACTGGAACGCCGGGTTCGCCAAGAGCCTCGGCGTGTTCCTGAACGGCAAGGCCATCCGGAGCCCGGGGCCGCACGGCGAGCGCCTCACCGACGACAGCTTCCTCCTGTTTCTCAATGCACACTACGAAGCGGTGACCTTCAGCCTGCCCGAGGCCTACTGGGGGACGCGCTGGGCGACGGCGCTTGACACCGCCGATCCGGGGGCGTCGCGGCGGGCGCGGGTCCTGCGACCGGGACACCAGCTCCGCCTGACGGCCCGCTCCCTCGTGCTGCTGCGCCGTGTCGATTGAACCGCGGGCGACGTATCGCCTCCAGCTCACTCCCGACGTCGGCTTCGCCGAGGCGACCGCGCTGCTGCCGTACCTCGCCGAGCTGGGCGTGAGCCACGTCTATCTCTCGCCGGTGTTCGAGGCCAACGCCGGCAGCCGGCACGGCTACGACGTCGTGAACTTCCAGCGTGTTCGCCGCGAACTCGGGGGAGAGCCGGGATTCGAGGCGCTCGTTGCCGCGGCGCGGCGCCACGGCCTCGGCCTCCTGCTCGACATCGTGCCGAACCACATGGCCGTCGCCGGCCACGACAACCCGTGGTGGTGGGACGTGCTCGAGAACGGGCGCGCCAGCCCGTACGCCGACTTCTTCGACCTCGACTGGCCAAGCGCGCTGGCCGACGAGGGCCTGATCCTGCCCGTCCTCGGCGACCAGTACGGCCGCGTGCTCGAGGCAGGCGAGATCCGCGTGCAGCGCGAGCGCGCGCGGTTCCTCGTGCGCTATCACGAGCACGTCTTCCCGGTGACGCCCGGTTCCCTGCCGGAGATCCTGGCACCGGCGGCGCATGCCAGCCGTTCGCTGCTGCTCGCGTTCCTCTCCCGAAGCCTCGCCGACCTCCCGGCACCGGACTCGCTCGACGTCCTCGCGGTCCAGCGCCGGCAGCGCGACCTTCCGGTGCTGAAGCGCCTCCTCGAGTCGGCCCTCGCCGACGGCTCCCCCGAGGCCCGCGCCGTCGACGCCGAGCTGGCCGAGCTGAACTCCAGCGCTGATCGGCTCGACGCCCTGCTCCTGAAGCAGCTGTACCGGCTGGCGTGGTGGCGCGTCGCCACACGCGAGATGTCGTATCGCCGCTTCTTCGACATCAACCAGCTGGTGGCGCTCCGCGCCGAGCGCGCGCGTGTCTTCGCCGCGGTGCACAGGCTCGTCAGGCGCTGGCTGACTTCGGGGAAGATCCAGGGCGTGCGCGTGGACCACGTCGACGGCCTGCGCGATCCGGAGGGCTACCTGGAGCGCCTGCGCCAGTCGGCGCCGGAGGCCTGGCTCGTCGTGGAGAAGATCCTCGAGCCTGGCGAGGCCCTCCCCGCGCGATGGCCCGTCGATGGCACCACCGGCTACGATTTCCTCCGGCACGTCGACGGGCTGTTCGTCGATGGCGCCGCCGAGGATCCGCTGTCGCGCTTCTATGCGGCATTCAGCGGCGAGGCCCGCAGCTACCACGCGGTGCGGGTGGCGATGAAGCGGCTGGTCCTCACCCGCCTCTTCGGGAGCGACCTGAAGCGCCTGACGTCGCTGTTCCTCGCGGTCTGCCGGCGTCACCGTCAGCACCGGGACCACACAGAGGACGAGCTGGAGCTCACGCTGTCCGAGGTCATCGCACAGTTCCCGGTCTACCGGACGTACGTCCGGCCGGGATCGCCGGTCCCGGACAACGACGTGCGCTGCGTGGAGGACGCCGTGCGGGCGGCCGGCCAGGCGCTGGCGGGTGAGGTGCCCGCGGACCTGCTCGACTTCCTTCGCGACCTGCTCCTGCTGCGCGTCCCGGGGACCGCCGAGGTGGAGCTCGCGGTACGCTTCCAGCAGCTCAGCGGACCCGCGATGGCCAAGGGCGGCGAGGACACTGCGTTCTACAACTACAATCGCTTCGTGTTGCTGAACGAAGTCGGGGGCGACCCCGGCGTCTTCGGCGTTTCGCCCGGAGTCTTTCATGACTTCTGCCGACGTGCGCTCGCCGGTTCGCCGCGCGGCCTGCTGGCGACGTCGACCCACGACACCAAGCGCAGCGAGGACGTGCGCGCCAGGCTCGCGCTGCTGTCGGAGATCCCGGCGGCCTGGGCCGACGCCGTCAGGCGCTTGTCGTTGCTCACCGCGCACCTTCGCCGCGGAGAGTTCCCCGACCGCAACGACGAGTACCTCTTCTACCAGACGCTCGTCGGTGCATGGCCAGTCTCCGCCGAACGCGCCGCGGCGTACATGGAGAAGGCCGCGCGGGAGGCGAAGCGCCACACGTCGTGGCGGCGTCGCGGCGCCCGCTATGAGGACGCGCTTCGCGGATTCGTCGAGGGCGCCCTGGGCGACGCCTCGTTCGTGGCGGAAGTGGAGCAGTTCGTGGCACCGCTGGTCGTGCCGGGACGGATCAACGCGCTCTCGGTTACGCTCCTGAAGCTCGTCGCGCCCGGTGTCCCCGATCTCTATCGAGGCACCGAGCTGTGGGACCTCTCCCTCGTCGATCCGGACAACAGGCGGCCCGTGGATTTCGCGACGCGACGGCGGTTGCTCGCCGAGCTGGCGGACGCCGGGGCCGAAGACGTGCTGCGCCGCTCCGACGAGGGCGCTCCGAAGCTCTGGCTGATCCAGCGCGCACTGGCCCTGAGGAAGCGACGGCCGGAGCTGTTTCGTGCCGCTGCAGGGTACGACGTGCTCGACACGGCAGGTGATCGCTGCGCGCACGCGGTGGCAATCGCCCGCGGCGGCGCCCTGGTCGCCGTCGTCCCGCGGCTCATGCTCGGCCTCGCGGGGAACTGGCGTGATACCTCCGTCGAGCTGCCGGCCGGCGCGTGGCGAAACGTCCTGACGGGCGAGTCGGTGGACGGCGGCACTCGGCTCGTCGCGGAGTTGCTCACGCAATTCCCGGTGGCGCTGCTGGAGCGGTGAGGCGCAGGCGCCCCCGCCAGGTGGGGAGCGCCGTCGCAACCGCGGTCCCGCGACTTGCGGGAATCGCGATGCTGGATCAGGGGTGGTGGGGCTGTTCTGCTGCGGGGCCTCCCGGGGTCATCCTCCGGCGCGCCGCGTTCCCGGCTTTCGTCGCAGCACCCGGCCGGGTCGTGCCGCGGTGAAGGCGCCGTTCTCCACCACCGGCACGCCATTCACGATCACCCACGGGATTCCCTCGGGGTAGTGGTGCGGATCCTCGAACGTGCCGACGTCGCGCACCGTCGCGACGTTGAAGATCGTCACGTTGGCCGCGCATCCCTGGTGCAGGCAGCCCTGGTCCGCGAGCCCCAGGCGCGCGGCGGGCATCCCCGTCATCTTGCGCACCGCCTGCTCCAGCGTGAGCACGTGCAGGTCGCGCACGTAGTGGCCGAGGACCCTGGGAAAGGTCCCGTAGTTCCGCGGGTGGGGAACGCCGTCGCCGATTGCCGTCAGGCGGCCGTCGCTCGCGATCATCGTCATCGGATGCGCCATGATGCGCTGGACGTCGCCTTCGTCCATGACGTGATAGACCATTGACGCGCCGCCCTTCAGCACCGACTCCAGCACGATCGGCGCGGCGTTCTGTGTCGTCGGCTCCTTTCCCTCGCGCACGACGAGGTCATAGAGCGTCTTGCCATTGAGGGTCTTGTCCCATCCGACGTTGGCGAACTGGACGCGCTTCAGGTCCCCGCCGCCGCGGTCGTTCAGCAGAAAGTCGATCACGCCCTTCGTGATGCTGTCCTTCAGCACCGGGTTGGCGAGGCGCCTGGCCAGCTCGGTGTTGCCGCCCGCCAGCGCCCACGGCGGCACCAGGACATCCAGCCCCGTCGAACTCGCGGTGTAGGGGTACTGGTCCATCATCACGTCGGTGCCGGCCGCGCGCGCCGAGTCGACCATGTGCAGCGTGACGACGCTCTTGCCCCACATGAGCTTCCCAATCGCCTTGTGATGGGTAAGCACCACGGGAATCCGGGCGCGCCGGCCGATCTCCAGTGCCTCGGCGACGCCCTCGAGCAGGCCCACGCCCTCCTCGCGCAGGTGTGATGTGTAGATGCCGCCGGAGTCGCCGGCGACCTGCGAGAGGGCGACGACCTCGTCGGTCTTCGAGTAGAAGCCGGGGATGTAGCGCAGTCCGGTGCTCATGCCGAAGGCGCCCTGCCCCATGGACTCGGCGACCATCTGCTTCATGCGCTCCAGCTCCGCCGGGGTGGGGTCGCGGTTCTCGGTGCCCATGACGGCGCGCCGGATGGTGTTGTGCCCGGCCAGGAACGCGACGTTCATGCCCAGCGGCCGGCTGGCCACGGAGTCCAGGTAGCGCCCGAAGGGATACGGCCCGCCACCATCGGGACCGCCTAACGCCAGCGTCACCCCCTGCCGCACGTGGCTCTGGGCATCGGGCATGCGCAGGATCGGGTCGAGGTGCGCATGCAGGTCGATGAACCCCGGGGCGACGACCAGGCCGGTGGCGTTGATCGTGCGCCGGGCGCTCGACGGCGGCAGCGCGGTCCGCGACACGGCCACGACGCGGCCCCCGCGAATGGCGATGTCGGCACGGTAGCGCGCCGCGCCGGTGCCGTCGATGACGGTGCCGCCGGTGATCAGGAGGTCGTATTGCGGTGTCTGGGCTGAGAGCGGGCCGGCCAACAGCGACGCCGCACCGGCGAGGAATCGGAGGACCGTTGGGAATCGCATCGAAGACGTGAGCCGGTGGAACGAGCGGGTGGTTGCGGTCACCGAAGATGAGGTCGATGCAGGCGCTTGGCCAGCAGCGACACCCTGACGCGCCCACTGGTTTCGCCTGTCACGCGCTGTTCATGACGAGCTGGCGCACCACGATGGCCGTCACCCGGCGGCCGGGGCGCCACATCCGGCGGGTACCGCCGTGCCGGTGCTTGCCCAATCGCGGCACGCGGACGAGAATCGTCCGTCCTTTCCGTGAGCGAGTGATGTCCGGTACCGTCGTCGCCGGCCCGGCGACCGTTCGCACCCCGCTGAGCCGCCAGCAGATCGTCGGCTTCTGGGCCGCCTGGTCGGGGTGGATGCTCGACGGCATGGACTCGGTGATCTATGCGCTGGTCCTCGCGCCCGCGATCACCGAGCTGCTGCCGCGCTCCGGCATCGAGGCGACGCCGGCGCATGTCGGCTTTGCGGGGTCGGTGCTGTTCGCCCTCTTCCTGGTCGGCTGGGGGCTGTCGTTCATCTGGGGCCCGATCGCCGACAAGTTCGGCCGCACCCGGTCGCTGGCGGCGACGATCCTGGTCTACGCGGTCTTCACCGGCGCGGCCGCGCTCTCGCCTAACGTCTACTGGCTCGGCCTGTTCCGCCTGCTGGCGGGCATCGGCGTGGGCGGCGAGTGGGCGATGGCCGGCACGTACGTCGCCGAGTCGTGGCCCGAGGACCGTCGCAAGATGGGCGCGGGCTACCTCCAGACCGGGCTACTATTTCGGCTTCTTCGTGGCGGCGGCGCTCAACTACACTGTCGGTGCACGCTACGGCTGGCGGGCCATGTTCCTGTGCGGGCTGGCGCCGGTCCTCGTGGCATTCCTCACGCTCCGCAAGGTCAGGGAGCCGGAACGATGGCGCGCACATGCCGGCGAGGCGAAACAGGCGCATCCGCTCGCCGAGATCTTCTCCCCGATGTACCGGAAGCGCACGATCGTCAACTCGCTCCTGCTCACCGTGGCGATCATCGGGTTGTGGGCCGGTGCGGTGTACGAACCGGCTGCCATCGCGACGCTCGCGAAGAAGGCGGGCATGGACGCGGCGGCGTCCGCGCGCATGGTCTCGGTGGGTACCGGCATCCTCTCGATCGGCACGATCCTCGGCTGCATCTGCCTTCCGCCCCTGGCCGAGCGACTGGGACGCAAGGGAGCGCTGGCGCTCTACTTCGCGGGGATGATGGTCACCATTCCGCTGGCGTTCGGGTGGGCGTTCTACCTGGAGAACGGGCTGGTGCCGTTCATCGTGATCCTCTTCTTCATGGGGTTCGCCGGGGGAAACTTCGCGGCGTTCAGCCTGTGGCTGCCGGAGCAGTACGAGACGCGGGTGCGGGCGACGGCGTTCGCATTCGCGACGTCGGTGGGGCGCTTCATCGGCGCGGGGGTGAACTTCGTGCTGGCGAGCCTGGTGCTCAGCACCGGGACGTTAGGCAGGCCGGTGGCGTACACCGCCGTCGCCTTCGGGGTGGGGTTGCTGATCATCCCGCTGGCGCTCGAGACGCGGGGGGAGCGGCTGCCGGGGTAGGTTGGAGGGCGTGACGCGTGGCAGGGTCGCGTCTGGACAGGCCGGTCCCGCGTGCCTCCGCCTCGGAGGCTCGCTCGCCGCGCTGTTGCTGCGTTGCGGCAGTCCATCGTGCGCTGAAAGGATGCCGGGACGGATCGGGCGCGGCGCTACCATGCGTGACAGCCAGGTCGGATCGAACCGTGCGCGGCATTCACCACTGGTCCCCGCGAACGCGTGACCCGAGCGTGGACGGTCGCACCACGCACCGGCCAGCCGCTGCGCCCATACCGACCACACCGGACTGGGTATTGGCGACGCGCACGGCCCTGCGGGTGCGGAAGTACAGCCTGCGAACGGAGCAGGCGTACCTCGACTGGCTCCGGCGGTACGTGGGTTTCGCAGACCGCCGGGGGCTCGATGCGCGCGAGTCGTCGACGCTTCGCAGGTTCCTCTCTGAGCTGGGTGGGCGACGCAGTCTCAGCGGATCGACGCAGCGACAGGCGCTGTCGGCGGTGCGTTTCGCCTTCGACCGGGGCCTCGGTCGTCCTCTTCCCTGGCTCGATGGATTCGCTCCGAAGTCGCGCGCGCCTCGCCTTCCGGTCGTGCTGTCACCGACGGAGGCTTCTGCCATTCTCTCGCACCTTCACGGTGCGAAGCGCCTCGTAGCCATGTTGTTGTACGGTTCGGGGCTTCGACTGCTGGAGGCCCTGCAGCTCAGGGTAAAGGATCTCGACTTCGAGCGCTGCGTCCTGACCGTGCGTGGCGGGAAGGGAGACAAGGACCGGAGCACCGTGCTGCCGCCTGTGACTCACGCACCACTTCGCGAGCACCTCGAGCGGGTGCGCCGTCTGCACGAGCGCGATCTCGCCCGGGGCCTGGGCGCCGTCGCGATGCCGGGCTCGCTGGCGTTGAAGTACCCTTCGGCGTCCCGTTCGTGGAGCTGGCAGTGGGTCTTTCCGGCGACGGGATTGTATGAAGATCGGGTTACCCACGAGCGCCGACGGCACCACCTGCACGAGTCAGCGGTACAGCGCGGAGTAAAGGAGGCCGTTCTGCGCGCCGGAATCACCAAGCGAGTGAGCTGTCACACCTTTCGGCACTCCTTTGCGACGCAGCTCCTCGAGAACGGCTACGACATCCGGACCGTGCAGGAGCTGCTGGGGCACGCAGACCTGCGAACGACAATGATCTACACGCACGTGCTTGCGCGTGGCCCGGGGTCGGTACGCAGTCCGTTGGAGCTGTTGGGATCGATCCCACCCGACGCTGGAGCGGCGTATGAGGGCGCTGGGCCTCGACGTCGTGACGCAGGACGACGGATGGGCGATGCGGAGGGGTCGGGTGGAGTGGCGACTCCTCGGGCGACAGACCGTTCGACTGGGGGACTGGCGACGGACACCCGACGGCAGTAGCGTCGGGCAGTGCGAACCGGATGCCGAGGGAGGGGTGAGTGGGCCGTCTCGGGAATTCCGGCGCGCCTGATTGGCGTACGGTCTCGCAGCGCGAGGCAACTGCCGTGGTGAGCAGAGGATTGGGAGCGACCTGTGACGGCTGTTGTGCGTTTAGGTGGAACGCGACTATGCGTTTAGGCTGTTCAGCTATATCGCAATCGCGGTGGTGGTTGCGAAACCAATACATCGGCGGCGCCAGCGCATTCGGTTGGCGTTCCCATGAGCGTTAGGCAGTCCAGGATCACCCCACCGGGGAATGGCGGGTGTCGTACAGTCCATAGATTCCTACGTATACCCGGGTCGCTGTTGGTTGCGTACTTTGGAAGGCGTACCGAGAGGAGGTCTCGATGCCGGGCCAACGGAGTTTGGGTTTGGGTTTGTGTTATGCGACAGTCCTTGGCCTCGCCTTGCCGCGTGTTGCGTCGGCGCAGGATCCCTCCGTCCCGCCCAGCGCCGACAGCCTGATCCGCCTCATGCGCCCCTGGGTGGAGCAAGGCCTGACGATGGGACTTACGGTCGGCGTGGCAAACCGCAGCGCCGTGCGTGTCGCCTCGACCGGCTACGCGAAAGCGCCGGGATCGGCCTCCTCGACGGACTCGACCATCTTCGAGATCGGTTCGATATCCAAGGTGATCACCGGCACGCTTCTCGCCGACATGGTCCTTCGCGGCGAGGTACAACTCGATGATCCGGTCCGACGGTACCTCCCGCCTAACGTTAAGGTTCCGAGCCGCCCCGGTCGCGAGATCACCCTGCGCGACCTTGCCACGCACTCCTCAGGATTGCCGCGCGACCCCGACAACCAGCAGCCGGCGGACCCGCGCGACCCCATGGCGGGATACGGAGAGGCCGAGCTCCATGCGTTCCTTTCCTCCTACGCACTTACTCGGGCTCCCGGCGACAGCGTGTTGTATTCGAACGTTGGGATGGCACTCCTCGGGTACGCGCTTGCGCGGCGCGCCGGCCGGGGCTACGAGACGCTCGTGCGCGAGCGGATCCTAGCGCCACTCGGCATGCGGGACACGCACATTGGCCCGGCGCGAGCGGGGTCGCCGCTTGCCGCGCGCGAGGCGGCCGGGTACACGCAGGATCTAGAGCCCACGCCCGCGTGGACGTTTGGCGGCAGCGTTCTTCTGGGCGAGGGAGCTTGGCGCTCGAGCGCACGCGACATGCTGAAGTTCGCGAGAGCCGTGGCCAGTCCGCCGTCTTCTCCTGTCGGGCACGCGATATCCCGAGCGGTAACACCGCTCCGCGAGTTCGACGGTCCTGGCGACAGCATCGGCCTTGGGTGGTTCATCCTTGATCGCCACGGGCGACGTCTACTGTGGCACAACGGTGGCACGGGCGGGTTCGCGTCGATGCTCGCAGTCGAGCGGGCGACTGGTCGCGGAGTCATCGTCCTCAGTAACGCCTTCACAGACATCGACGTGATCGCATACCACTTGCTTGACCCCGCAGTGCCGTTCACACCACCGTCTCCTCGACCTTGGATAACGCTCCCAGCAGTTGTCGCGAAGCGTTACGTCGGCACGTACGAGTACGAGTCAGGATCACGAGCGAGGATTATCCTGGACGGGGACCGGCTTTACTTCGAGCCCGTCGGCGTCCAACGAATGCGGCTCTATCCGGAAGATCAAACCAGGTGCTACCTGCGCAGCGGTCGCGATGTCGAGTTCATCGTTGATAGTGGGGGTGCCGTACGGGAAATGGTGGTTCGCCGCGGGTCTCGGGAATTCCATGCACGCCGTGTTTTCCCATAGACTCGCTTCGCGTTGCCGAGGCCCTTCTGTGAGTTATCGGTTTTCGCGCTGCCTAACACGACCTTATGAGAGCCTGCCGCGTCGCGTGATCGCGACGCAGGGGCACCTTCCCGGTTCCACGCTCGGGAGGCCTCATGGTCACCGTCGGACTCGATCTCCATAAGCGCTACATCACGGCCTGTGCTCTGGACGACGCGGGCACCGTGCTCGCGGAGCATCGCCGGCTCGAGCCGAGCCTGGATGCGTTAGGCCGCTGGCTCGCCGCGCTCCCTCGACCGCTCACGGTGGCGCTCGAAGCCACCCTCTACTGGCACTGGCTGGAGCGGCAGCTCACCGCCCTCGGCGTGACCGTGCTGGTGGCGCATCCCTACCAGGTGAAGCTTATCTGGCAGGCGCGCACCAAGACCGACCCCATCGATGCCCGCAAGCTGGCCGAACTCGCCCGCGTCCACCTGCTCCCCGCGATCTGGATTCCGGATCTGGCGACGCGCGCGTTGCGGCAGCTGCTGCGCGGTCGCGTCTTCCTCGTGCGGCAGCGCACCGTGATGCGGAACCGGAGCCACGCCTACCTTACCGCGGAGAACCTCCGCTGTCCGGCGCTCGATCTCTACACCAGGGCCGGTCAGGCCTGGCTCGCCACCGTGGAGCTCCCCGCCGTGGTGCGTCGCCAGGTCGATCTCGTGCTCGAGATCCACGCGCTGCTCACGTCGCAGATTCAGCAGCTGGATCGCCACATCAGGGCCACGGTGAAGCGCGACGTCACCGCGCAGCGCCTCCAGACCATCCCCGGCGTCGGTCCCTTCGGAGCGCTGCTGCTCCAGGCCGAGATTGGCCCCATCAGCCGGTTCGGCTCGGCCCAGGAGCTCGCCGCCTACGCGGGCCTCGTCCCCAGTACGCGGAGCTCGGGGGCAAGACGCAGCACGGGGCCGTCGGCCGCGGGAACCCCTGGCTCAAGTGGCTCCTCGTCGAGGCCCTGCAGACGCTCAAGCTGGCGCCCGGCCCCGTGGGCGCGCACTATCAGAAGTTGCTGCGCGCCAAGGGGAAGCCCAAGGCGACCGTCGCGGCGGCAAGGAAGTTCTGCACGTACCTGTATTGGATGCTGAAGGAGGAGTGGAGCTACACGGACTGGCTTCGCCAACATGACCGATTGGAGGTGCGCCCGACGCAACCGCTGGGCTCCGCCGCGTAAGCGGCGCCCCCGGTAACACGAATGGGCCACCTCCTTCGAACCAAGCTCCTGTCCTGATCGGACGCAGAGGCGCATGAAGTCGGCTCCGGCCGCACGCGAGCGCTGCGGAGGGTGAGGAAGGAGAGCGGATTTGTTCGTCCGGGTCGTCTGCGCGTTCCACCCCATCGACTGGGGAACCAGTCGCCGGGCAGGTCTTGCCCCTTGACCGTTAGGCTCTCAGAGGGGCGTTGCAGCTGGCGCCGCGGACTCGTATGGTAGGCTGCCGTGCGGCTGCGCTCACGGCAGCCTTGGTTGCACCGCGGCGCAGCTGAACGCCGTCCGTTGAGGTTGTAGGAAAACCCTTCGTGGGCGCCGACGCGGCGATGAGGGGGTGCTGGTTGGGCGGGCGGCGGGGTGATGGGCGCGCGTGAGGCGTGTGCCGTGCGCCGGAACGGCCCTGCCGGGGGCCGTTAGGCGTAGCCCGCGTGGGCCAGCTTCTCGATGTTGTGGACCAGGCAGTAGAGGTGCCACTGGGCGTTCGACCTTCGCCTGCCTGCGAAGCGTGAAGCGATCCAGGCGCTTGTTGTGCCGCAGGTTGCGCGAACACCGGCTCGACGATCGCGAAGCGCCGGCCGTAGCGCGCGTCGCCCGGGGGCTGTCGATGGCGCGCTTCATCTTCGGTGTGCGCGATGCGGGGCAGCGGCGGTCCTGCCCCGGAAGAAGGCGACCTGCCGGGTCGCGGTGCGCTCGGGATGTCGCAGGCACCGCGTGCGCAGCGGGCAGGGCACGCAGTCGCGCTTCGCGCCCGGAACTTGTGCCGCCGACGAGCCCGTTGGTCACCGTGCGTGCGCTGCCGCTTGCATAGAGCTTCTTGCCGGCCGGGACAAATGCAAGTGTCGCTCGGCCGGATCGAAGGTGAAGTCGGCTCGGCTGGAATGAGTGCCGGCGGTCTTGCTCCTGGCGCGACTTGTCATGGAGCGGATCCGGCAGCCGCCTGGTGGCGCGCCTGCGTGGCGAAGCGCTCGTCGCGCCGCCGCATCAGTCTTGTCGGCAATCAGCGCCGGCACCTCGCTTCGTCGCAGCCCCTGCAGGTTCGCCTCGCTGTGATAGCCCGCATCTGCCGTGATCACGGTCGCTGGGGTGAGCAGCTGCTGCACCGCCTCACCACCGGCAGCAGCAGCTCCTGCTCGCTGCCGGTGCCGTGCGCCTGCGCCTCGACGATGATCTGGTGCTTCGCCATCCACCGCCGCGACCGCCGGTGTAGCCCTGGATCACGCCCTTGGAGGTGGCCATCTTGGCGCTGCTCGTTGTCCGTGCGTTGCTCTTGCGGATCGCGCCCTTCTCGGACCGCGGCGATCTCGGGTGCTGCGGCGAGCCAGTCCCGGATGCGCTTGGCCTCGCGCTGCAGCCGCTCGATGCGCGCCGGCCTTGCCGCGTCGTCCAGGTCCGGCTCCACGCGCTCGTCGCTTGCGCGCGGTGCCGCTGCAGCATCTTCGTCGCCGCCGCCTCCAGCTTCGGCCTCTTGTGCGAACTCGGCCCGGGTGCCGCTCCGCCGCTTGTCGGCGTTGCTCGGCAGCTTCACCCCGTCGATCGCAAACATCTCGCCGTCCGATCAGCCCCTGCGCTCGCAGATCAGCAGCACCGGCGTCGAAGATCGGCGCGATCTCCTGCCCGAGCTCGCTGACGAACTGCGGCGATCGTGGTGAAGTGCGGCGCGCTGTCGCCCGCAGATCGCCATGAACAGTCACGTGCTCCCGGCAAGCGCGCTCGATGCGCACGGCTGCTGACGATGCCCGCGCATAGGCGAACAGCACCACCTTGAGCAGCATCGCCGGGGGGTAGGCCGGGGCGCCGGTGGCATCGTTCCGGAACGCGCGTCGAAGCGCGACAGGTCCATCTCGTGATCGATCAGGTGGTTCAGCGCATGCTCGAACGTCCCCGGCAGCAGCTGCCGGGCGAGATCCACGGCCAGGAAGCGCGGGTTAGTGTCGATGTACTTGTAGCGGGCCACAGGGTCCTCGACGGGAGGGCGTTGCCGCT
This sequence comes from uncultured Gemmatimonadaceae bacterium, assembly GCA_963761075.1. GTDB lineage: Bacteria > Gemmatimonadota > Gemmatimonadetes > Gemmatimonadales > Gemmatimonadaceae > CAVXFN01. The sequence goes on along the minus strand of CAVXFN010000004.1, from coordinate 567,204 downwards.
GCACATTCGATGCAGCGATCACACCCTACGTCGCGGCGCGCTCCCGCGCTGTGCCCGACCGCACGAGGCTTATTCTACAGCTACGTTAGACGGCGCAGCACTACTCTACGTTGAGGGGATCGATGCGAACACTCTTCTCGCTGGTACTTGCCGCTACCATAGTGTCGGCGTGTGAGGGGCCCGTGCCTCGCACCTTGACGAGCCAGGACTCGACCGCGTTGCGCGGGCTTTTCGACTTGGCACAGACGGCGATCAGCAGCGGCGACTTCGTGACCTGGGCTGGCCACTACGCGGACAGTGCCGTCTTTATGCCACCCAATGGACCGGCGGTGGTCGGTCGCGCGGCGATTCAAGCCTGGGGCCAAGCTATGCCGCCGGTCGAGCGCTTTGCGTTCTCCGATGTGCGTATCTATGGCGAAGGGAATCTCGCGTACGGCACCAGCAGCTATGTGCTCAAGCTGCGATTGGACGGTGTGCCGGCGGACTCGGGTAAGCAGCTAATTGTGTGGGGTCGCCAAGCCGATGGTACGTGGCAAGTTCTCCGCGGCGCGTTCAACTCGAACATTCCACTTCCGCCGTCGCCCGCGTCGCCACGAGGCCGTTGACGCTGTGAGCAAGCGGGGAGATAGGTAACAGAGTTCGCTGAGTTGATGGGTGACACTTGGGTGGGGTTCTGAGGCCGGTTCAGTCGCGAATGATCATGTCGCGTTCGTCGACTTTGCCGAGCAACACGGTTGCGAAGTAGATCGACCAGATGCCGTCGTCGGTTTCTTCCAGGCCGATGTGTTGGCCGACCATCGCATTGGCGAGGTACAGCAAGCGGCTTCGGAAGCGGAACGTCCCCCCGTCGTGATCTTCTTCACGCGAAAGTGTCCGGGGTAGACGAGCGCGGGCAGTCGCTGCGGATAGGGGCGCGCGGAGACGTGATACTGCGAGGCTGGTGTCTGCTGCTGCAACCGCTCCTGCGGCCGCTCCTCGTTGTACTCGCGCCGGAACGCGTCGAAGTTCCGCTGCTGCGCCGGGCAGCTCGCGCGCACCGGCTTGATCGTTTGGCGCGTCAGCGTCCGATGCATGCGTTCGTGGGCGCCGTTGTCTTGCGGGCAGCCCGGCCGACTCCGCTGATGGAGGATGCCGAGACGCATCCACCACATGTTGCGGTAACAGAGCCCGTGGATCGCCGGTGTGGAGAAGGGCACGCCATAGTACATACGGAAGGAGGATGGCCAGCCGGTCAGAGCGGCGGCATTCTGGATGGTATCCCGACCACCAGGAGCACCGATGACGACTGGCCATCCGAGGACTCAAGATGCGTTGCCCGCCACATGGGTCGCAATCGACATTGCGAAGGACACGCACGCCGTGCTGGTAGAAAGCGGCGGGATGCGGCGTCCGACGCTGACCCAAGAGGCCGCCGATAGCGAGTTGGCGATAGCGGTCCAGCCACTTTCAGCCGGTATTGCGGCTGATGCCGTACCGGGTACACAGTTCCGACGTGGTCCGGTGCCCACTCTCAGATCATGGGCGAAGTGATGGCGCTCGAGCACGGGGTTCGTCTTCTGCCGGGGCATGGGGTCTCCTCCCATGGGTGCGGGAGAAGTGTCACCCATGTCCCCGGACACCTGTCACCTATGTCCACCGATTGTATCTTCAGGCTGCCTAACCACTCGCTGGAGCCGACCTGGCCAGCCCGATGCCGGTGGCCTGACACCGCGCCTGCTACGACTCGCGACCCCTGCACCGAGCGCGACTTCGCGCTGTTCCGGCGCGCTGATTGGTCCCATACAACGGGATCCACATGTTGATAGCACTTGCAATTGCTGTCTACGCCCAGGAGCCCGCGTGGACGAAGGGTGGCGCCTCCGAGCCGACTACCACATCGTCACCGCACGAGGCTCCGCACTCGACAGCGCCGGCGCCACGTTGACACTTCGATCAGATGCCGCCCCGCCGTCGACGTTCGGCACGATCACTGGCACAGTACCAGCTGACAGTTTTCGTGGCCGCTGGGTGCGCATCATCGCTGACGTTGACGCTCGCAACGTCTCAGACGGCGCCTCCGTCTGGCTGCTCGTTGACGGATCGGCGGGCCTGTTGGCACTCGAGAACGGAGCGGAGAACGCCCTCAAGGGAACTGACTCGGGACACCGCGAGACAACCGTTCTGGTTCCGCCGGAAGCGACGCGGCTGGTGTTCGGCCTGCTGCTCAGCGGATCCGGCGAGGTCACGGCCCGTGGCTTGCGGCTCGTTGTGCGGCCGCCCATGGCAGCGAACGCGCCGCTCGCGCCGGCGGCGCAGCGCGTGCTGGATTCAGCCCTGAGCATCGTGCGTGACCACGCGCTGTGGCGCGACACCGTCACGTGGTCGGTCGTCGAACCTCGCGTGCGCGCTCTTGCGGCCGGCGCCGAGACGTCCGCCGATGTGTACCCGGCGATACGCTTCTTGCTGACGCGCCTGGGTGACCACCACAGCTTCCTCATGCGGCCGACCGCGACGCGCGGCTTTCAGACTGGACACGCGCAGAATCCGAGGCCTGAGGTCCGTGCCCTGCCCGACTCGATCGGCTACATCTCGGTCGCGGCGTACAGCGGTGCGGACGCTGCAGCATCCAGGCAGTACGTTGTGGACGTGCACGCAGCGATCACGACGATATTGCCGCAGACGAGCTGCCGCTGGGTCGTCGATCTTCGCAGCAATGGCGGCGGCAACATGTGGCCGATGCTCGGCGGGTTGCGACCCTTCCTTGGCGAGGCGGGTTTCGGTTCCTTCGTGACCACAGAGGGAGCCGGCTCCCTCTGGCACGCCCGCGACGCGGTCGACGTTTCCATGAAGCCTGCCTTGGCCGCTCTCGACTCGGCGTATGTGGCGGTGCTCACCGGCCCGCGAACCGCGAGTTCAGGCGAAGCCGTCGCGATTGCGTTTGTCGGCCGTCCCCGGACCCGCTCCTTCGGCTTGCCGACGGCTGGTCTATCAACAGCCAACGCCACATATGCTCTGCCGGACAGCAGCATGATCGTACTGACTGTCTCTGTCGAAGCGGACCGCACCGGAAGGCGCTACGGCGGGAAGATCGATCCAAGCGAGACAGTCGCCGCTGACACGGCTGGCGGCGAGCTTCAGTTGGCTCGGGCCATCGGGTGGCTCAAGAATCAACCCGCTTGCATTCGTTGATCGCACGAGTGCCGGGACAACCGTCACCGCGCGCTGCTCGCATCGCGTTCGTCGTCAATCCCCTCGCAGACCAACGAGGAGTTGTAGCTGGCGCCGCAGCTGAACTTCGGACGTGAGGTGGCACATCCACTCCCCGTGTGACAAGGCATCGACATGGCCATGACGACTCTGCAGATCGATCAGTCGCCGCTCGCGATCGCGGACGCGGAGGAACGCCGTCTGGGTCACTCCGTCTTGGCCCCCGAGCATCTGCTCGTCGCCGCCGCGACCATGGCTAGCGGGCCCGTTCGCGAGTTCTGCAATCGTCATGGGCTCACGCCAGATCGTCTACGCAACGAGGTAGTGCGTCTCTACGGCTCTCTGCCAAGGTCCGAGTTGGATCCCACCAGACCACTCGCGCTTGCCCTCCGCTCGCAAGTGGCACTTGCGCATGCGCTGCATGCCGGGATGATACGAGGCGATCCTCAGTCCACTACGGACGAGCTCCTGGCGGCGCTCTGCGAAGATGACGTGGCAGAGCGAGGAGTCGTCGGGGCTATCCTCAAGGGTGCCGAGGTTTCACCGCGGAGTGCGCGGGCCGAGTTGGCGCGCCTTCTTTCCGAACCGCGTGCCACCTGAGGCGACGCGCGCGCAGCGCCGGTTGCCGCGGGGCCGCGTGTCCCTGGTCCAGCAACGTACGGTGATGCGGAACCGGATCCATGCCTGGCTCACCGCCGAGAACCTCCGCTGTCCGGCGATCGAGCTGTTCCCGAAGGCCAGCCGGGCGCGGCTCGCATGCGTAGCGCTTCCTGAGGAATTCCGCTAGCGCGATCGGGTGCGTGGCGCGCGCCGCATTCCTGCCGGTGCGCCCGTGCCTCGTGCTCACAGGCCGGTTGCCCGGAATCGGCGGTCGCCCAGGTCACGCCCCGCTGCCTCAACATCGCCGGCACCGCCATGTAAACCCGGCCGCGCTTGATCTTGTCGTTCTCGAGGTCGTACACGACGCACCGCGGGACCCGAACGCTTCTCCTGGCGGCCGGAATGTCGGCAAACGCCCCGGTGTGCGTCCCCACGAAGTCGCACTCGATCATGGCGAGCTGGTCGGCTACGATAGCGTTGCGGAACTCACCGCGCGCATCGAAGGCCACGTGGCAGATCCAGTGGAGCATCTGGCGCACGCCGTCCACACCGCGGGTCTGCTCTCCATCGCTCATGTTCGTGAACACGATGTCCTCGGCCATCATGCCCAGGTCGGTGTGCTGCGAGTCGATGCACTTCCGGATGGCGGCGCGGGTGCTTTCGACGGACATCGGAGCGTTCCTTTCGAGTCGGAGGGAAATGAGAGCCGCGGGACAGGAAATTCAAAGGGGGTGTGGGAAGTACGTGGCGCGCTCGCACGCGAGGCGATGACGGCTGGCGCAGGCGGCGGCGGGATATCCGCGCGACGACGGGCCTTGGGGCGTTCCGGTTCTGTGCGCCGGCCGTCGTCGCGGCCCGGCTGGGGCTCATGACGGCGCCCCACGGTGCCCAAGCACGGGCCGGCCGGGGGCACCCGCCGCAAGCAACAATGGCGTGATCACGCGATACCGGCGTCTGTCGGAACCGCCCAGCTTTGGTCCCGATACGAGAACCCGGCATTCCGCCGGGTCGCGGAGGCGTGGGAGCCATGCGTCGACGGCGCATTCATGGTCTGGCATGCGGAGTCGCCCTGCTGGTTCGTGGGCTGCGGCGGTGATGGCGGCGACGGCGACACGGGCATGGAGCCGCTGGGGTCATTCACGCTCTCGGTCAGTCCGGACATGGTGACGCTGCAGGCCGCGGCTTCCCCGAACCCTGGCTGCGCCGGCGGCCCTCGACCGTGTCGAGGCGGCGCTCGGCAGCACCACCTCGACCACCCTGACAATCTCCGTCGTCCGTTCCGGCGGATTCGAGGGCGCCGTCACGGTGTCGATCGACGGCCTGCCTGGTGGCATCACGGCGTCGCCGCTCGTCGTCGAGTCCGCATCCGCATCCGGCGTGATCACGCTGACGGCGTCGTCAGGCGCCGTTGCCAGGAGCGCCACTCTGACCGTGCGGGGCACGGCACCCGGGCTGACGGCGCAGACGGCCACGGTGCACCTCACGGTGGAAGCGCCCCCGGGGCTTTCGTTGGATGTGGCTCCGACGGCCGTCACCGTGGAGCAGGGCGCATCAGGCGGCGTCGTGGTCACGATGGCGCGCACGGGTTCGTTCACCGGCGCCGTGATTCTCACGGCCAGCGGCGCACCGGCCGGCGTGATGGTCTCCTTCTCGCCAGCCAACGTCACCGGCACGACGGCAGCCGTCACGCTGACCGTGGGCCCGTCCGTCGCGACGGGTGACCACTCGGTCACGATCCAGGGAACCGGGTCCGGCGTCAGCGCGACCGCCATCCTGACGCTTACCGTCACCCAGGCACCGGGCGCCATCGCGCTGAGTATCGCGCCGGCTGCGCTGACGGTTGCGCAGGGCGGGAACGGCAATGCGACGGCCGCCATCGACCGCACGAACTTCTCGGGGGCGGTGGACCTGACGAGTTCCGGCGCGCCGGCCGGCGTGACGGTGACTTTCAGTCCCGCCTCGACCACTGGCGCGTCATCCACCGTGACGATCTCGGTCGGCGGCGCCGTCCTGGCGGGGGGCTACACCGTCACGATCACGGGGACTGCGGCTGGACTTCCGGCGGCAATGACGACGTTGGCACTCACGGTGACTTCCTCCGGGGGTGGAGGTGGCGGCGGCAGCGGCAACGTGACGTACACGTTCTGCGCCCAGTCCGGACTGCCCCAGTGGTTCGGCTACCGGAATGAGGGAGGGGCCTGGACGAGCCTTGCGGGCAACGCGGGGGTCTACTCCTTCGACATCGCACCACGCGGGATCGTGGCGTACGTCCTGCCCGGAGGAGCGACGACCATCTTCTATGGCAGCACGGCGGACCACGTCGCGCGCGGCGCCACCTATTGCAGCAGTGCGGCGAACAGCAAGACGCTGCAGGGGACGGTGAACCTGGTCACGGCGACGGACGCCGCCCGCCATCGCGATGGGGCCGGCCAGTACGATCGTGCAGGGCGGCGGTGGCCGCGGCGGTCGTGCGGTGGTGCTGGCGTTCCAGCTGGCGGGCATACCGAATGGCGTCCTCGATCTCGCGGCGGTCGAACTGCAATCGACGATCCCGCCGGAGCAGCCGAGCGCCATCGTGATCCAGCGCGATCTCGACATCCCGGACGGCGGCAGCGTGACTGTGGACTTCACCACCGGCGTGGCCCCGGTGCCGCGCATCGCAACCATCGGCAACCTCGCGTCGGGCGAGGACGCTTCCTTCTACTCCGGATTCCTGTCGAAGCACGGCACGCCACTCTCTCTCGCGGATCCCACGCCGCTGTCCCTCACGCAGTTCCAGTGGAGCGGGGTGCCGGACGCCAGCACCATCGCCGGGGACGTGCAGACGCAGACCGCGTCGGCGACGCAGGGGGTGCCCGGCTTTCCCTTCAGCTCGTTCCCGTTCCGCTCGGTCACGCAGTTCAACCAGCACGCCGCGGACCAGACGTACATGCTGCCCCGGCCATTGCGACGCTACCGCAGATAACGGTGACGGGCACCACGCCGTACGTCACCCTGGACGCGTCGTGGACGGTCGAGAGCTCCGAGTACGACCGGATGTGGTCCATGTCCATGTCGTATTCGTCTTTCTACGGACGAGGACAGGCACTCACCACCATCATCGGGACAAGGAATTACTTCGGCACCGAGCCCGTGGACCTGGCGATTCCACAGTTCCCCGCGGACTTCCCTACCCAGTACGCCCCGCAGGTGGGCGATGAGATACTCTCGTTCTTCTCCCGCGTACGGCGGAAGTGCGTACGGCCAGCCCACTCCCCTCGAGGGCAGCGTGCTCACGGCCGCCGGTGTGACCGGAATGTTCACACCGTGACGCGCGCGTGATCGCCGGGCGAGCCGTCGACGACGTGCACCGTGCTTACTGCCGCGTCACCTCCGCCACGAAGACGTCGCTCTGCCGATCCTCGATCGCGAACTAGAAGCGCCTGCCGCGGGATGATTGGCATGCAGCGGAAGTTGGGCCTCCCCGGTCACGTGGTGGCAGAGTTGCAAGTCACCCCACACATAGCGACGCGCTCACCGTTCACCGACGGGGCACACACCGGGAGGCCAACCGCCACGGAGAGGATAGGCCTGGATTTGCACAAACGCGGGAGCCAGCTGGCGAGAACGGCGGAGGATGGCACGATCATCGACTGCCGCATTGTCACGAGCCGGGAGCGATTCACCGCCGTGCTCGGCGGCCGGTCGCGCGCGCGGATTCTGCTGGAGGCGAGCACCGAGAGCGAGTGGGTCGCGCGCCTCCTGGAGTCCCTCGGTCACGAGTGATTGTCGCGGATCCGAACTACGCGCCGATGTATGCCAACCGCCCACGCCGGACGAAGACCGACAAGCGCGATGCGCGAACGCTGCTGGATGCCTGCGCGACGGGCGCCGATCGCCCAACGCATCGGCGGTCGGAGCCGCGGTGTCATCTGCGGGCCGAACTCGCCGTGCGCGACTTCTCACCGGCGTTGACCACGGAGCTGGCGCCGCTCTTCGCCGTGTAGCGTCGCTCGACGAACAGATCGCCGCGACGGATCGGCGCATCGCCGCCGTCGCAGCGAGCGATCCGATCGTGTCACGCCTCGCGACGGCGCCCGGCGTGGGGCCCGTGACGGCCAGTGCATTCGTCGCCACAATCGACGACATCAGGCGGTTTCGTTCGGCCCACGCGCTCGACGCGTATCTCGGGGAGGTGCCGAGTGAGCGGAGTTCGGGAGAGAAGCGCCAGCTCGGACAGATTACCAAAATTGGTAACAGCCAGATGCGGTGCCTCCTGGTCGAAGCCGGGTGGCAGATCCTGCGGACGCAGTCGCCGGAGACGGCGGCGCTCCGCGCGGGGATGCGGATCATCGCGCAGCGGCGCGGCAAGCGGATCATCGCGCAGCGGCGCGGCAAGCGGATCATCGCGCAGCGGCGCGGCAAGCGGATCGCCGTGGTCGCGCTCGCGCGGCGGCTGGCCGGGATCCTCTTCGCGATGTGGCAGGACGGTGTGCCGGACGACGCACAGCGAATGCGACCGCTGACCGCGACGGTCGTCCCGACGACGAATCAACGCGCGGGAAAATCAACGCACCCCCGTGCACGAATCGAGTTGCCTGAATCGGGAGCGGCGAGCGCGTGACATTCATTGACGCAGCACGCACCACGGAACACGCACGACATCGACGTCGCGGAATAGTTGGCGCCGTCCGCCCCGTCGGACCGCCCCTATGCGCCGGGGCCATCGCGCCCCATTCACGAGCGCGAACAGAAGGTTGAGCCGTACCTCGAGGATCGTCGGGACAACGGCAACAGATTCAAGGAAATTCAATCGGGGTGTGGGAAGTGCGTGGCGTGCTCGCGCGCGAGGCGACCACGGCTGGCGCAGGCGGCGGCGGGATGTCCGCGCGACGACAGGCCTTGCCCGCCGCGACCGGCGCTTCCCGGCCCCATTGGCGCATCGACCCCACCGATGTCGAGATTCCGTCGTCCGCTCCGACTTGATGTTGAAGCGGCTCCAGGCCCGGGGTCGCCAACTTGGTGACAGAAGGAGGCTGGAACCATGAAGTACATGCTGATGATGAGCGCTGCGGCGGCGGACTATGAGCGATATGTGCGCTGGCCGAAGGAAGTCCTCGAAGCAAACGTCGCCTTCATGCACGCGTTCAACGCCAGGCTCCGCGCGTCGGGCGAACTGGTGCTCACATGCGGCCTCGACGCGCCGGCCCATGCGCGACGGGTGTCGCTGGGCCGGGACGGACTACCGATGACCGACGGGGTCTTTCCCGAGTCGAAGGAGTTCCTGGCCGGCTTCTGGATCGTAGAGGTCACCAGTGACGACCGCGCCCACGAGATTGCGGGCGAGGCGGCCGCGGCGCCAAACCCGGGCGGCCGGACGGTCGAGGTGGAGGTGCGCAAGATCCTGGGCGGTCACCAGGAATTGGCGAACCGTAGCGCCCCCGGCGCGCCCGATGCAGACGCCGGCCGGAGGAGCTGACCCATGTCACGTACCGAGTTTCCATCGGCAGGAGCCGCGTCTGGGGTCCCGCGCGCACTGCCGGGCCTGGCGATCGCCATGTCGGCCGCGACGCTGGCGATGCTGGCGCTGCTGCACCTGCTGAGCCCGGAGTTCGACCCGTCGTGGCGTATGGTCAGCGAATACGCGCTCGGCCGCCATGCGTGGGTGCTGTCGCTGATGTTCCTCTGCTGGGGGGTGAGCACGTGGGCGCTCTCCGCGACGGTGTGGGACGAAGTAACGACCACCGTCGGCCGAATCGGCGTGTGGATTCTGGTGATGGCCGGGTTGGGGGAGGCGATGGCGGCGGTGTTCGACGTGACCCACGACCTGGGGCACTCGGTGGCGGGAGCGCTCGGGGTCCTCGGCCTTCCGGTCGCCGCGCTGCTTGTGACCCGGAGCCTCGACCATTCGCCGGCGTGGGCGAGGCATCGGCGGCCGCGCCACTGGGCAGCCCACCTCACCTGGATCAGTACCGTGCTGCTCATCGTCACGCTTGTTGTAATGACCGTCCAATTCGCGCACGTGAACGGCGGCCACCTCCCCGCGCACGCGCCCCAGGTCCTTCCGCCCGGCGTGCTCGGGCTCGACGGTTGGGCGAATCGGCTGTTGGTCGCGACGTACTGCGCCTGGCAGATCGTCGTGGCCATGCAGGCGATCCACGTGAAAGTGGGCGGCGCGCTGGGCGCCGCCCCGTAGACAGGTGATGCGCTGACATACCACGCGCGGCCGGGCGCGGCAGGGTTGCCCGCGGCGCACGGCGAACGCGCGCGGGACGCCGCGTCCGCCTGACGACGCCGGCGGCGTTACCGCCGCACTCGCATGCCCGCCGTGGAGTCCCACTGCAGGATGCTGTCGCTCCTCGGCAACGGGGCGCCGGGGGCCTGGCTGATCGTGACGCCGTGCGGCCAGTCGGGTGGGCAGATGGCGATGTACCTCGCGTAGCCGCCGAGTCCGCCCTTGAACTTCGGGTATCCGATCGAGACGAGACATCCGGTCTCGGGTACCTCGTCAAGATGGGCGACGCCCTCCGCCTGCGTGTACCCGTTATGCATCAGCCAGGACTCGCCCTCCAGCGTCGCCGTGGTGTCGGTGTCGAGCGGCTCGTGGCCATGCAGCAGGATGTGTCGCTGCAGGTGGAGGAACTGCAGCGCGGCGAGCGACACGCCCGGAAATGGCGTCTTCGTCGCGAGCGCGGGATCGGGCCAGTCCTTCGACCAGTCCGAGCGCACCATGACGACCGATCCCTCGGGGATCCGTCCGTTCCGCGCCTCCCACGCCTCGATGTCGGCGACCTGCAGGTGGTAGCCCGGGTGAACGGCGACGCTGTCGACGATTGACATGACCACCAGCGGACGGACGGCAAAGGTGGGCGGCAATTCGTCGATCGAGGGATACTCCGGCGCCCAGTGCGCCGGCGGGTCGAGCTGCGTGCCCAGCTGGTCGGTCATGAGCCGGTACGCGGTCGCTTCGAAACCGTCCCTGGCGTACGTGTAGGGCCGGCCGGTTGCCGGATCGACCGTGCGCCCGAACGTGGCGGGCCCGAAGCCCTTCCAGACAGGAATCCCCGGCGTGATGGAGTGCGTCAGGTCGACGTACTTCGCCGACTTCAGCGTACTGCTCGTAGAGCGGCCACAGCCCCCGTGCCGCGTCCGGCGACGCCGGCGGCGGCGATGCCTCTCGCGAGCAGCCGGCACCGCCGAGCACGCCGAGGCCGAGGACGGCCCCCAGGATCCGGTCGCGTATCCGCATGGCAGGTGCCCGAAATGGCAGGTGCCCGAATCTGTCGCGCCATCGAGTCGCCGTCCACCAGCGTCGGCAGCGCCCCTCCCGTGCCTCAACCGGCCGGTCTCCCGATCAATACCTTGACATTCGACAACAAGCACACCATCCTGACCCTCAGTGTTGTCGAATGTCTAGGCATTCGGCGTCCGCCGTCGCCGGGCGCGAGCCTGCGGCGGGCAGCCGGAGGGAGGGAGAACGACATGAACTGGTTCGGTCGCGTGCGCCGATGGGTGTCCGGACTCCTGCGCCGGTCACGGTTCGAGCGGGAGATGTCGGACGAGATGCGGCATCATCTGGCGCTCGAGATCGCCGACCGGGTGGCGATGGGGCTGTCCGAAACGGAAGCGCGTCGGAGCGCGCTGCGGGACTTTGGTGGCATCGAGCGGTGGAAGGACGAGGCGCGGTCGGCGCGGGGTTTTGGCGGCTGGGACGCGTTGTGGCAGGACGTGCGGTACGGACTCCGCGCGCTGCGGCGCTCGCCCGGCTTCGCCACGGTCGCGGTGACGACGCTCGCCGTCGGCATCGGCGCGACGACGGCGGTCTTCGGCGTGGTGGACGGATTGCTGCTCCGCCCCCTCGGCTACCACGAGCCGGACCGCATCGTCCAGCTGCTGACCTTCGACGCCGACGGCGGAGGTCGCGGCACGATCTCGGCGCCGGACTACTTCGACTGGATGGCGCAGTCCAGCGTCTTCTCGGCCGGCGCGCTCTACGACGAGTACAGCCCGACCCTCCTCGTGAACGGCGTGGCGCGGAAGCTCGACGCCGCCGCGGTGGGGGCGTCGTACTTCGACGTCCTCGGTGTGCGTCCCGCGGTGGGCCGGTTCTTCCTGCCGTCGGAGGACGCCGGGGGTACCGCCCGGGTCGTGCTGAGCTGGGGCCTCTGGCGCGAGGCGTTCGGCGCCAATGCCGGTGTGATCGGGCAGGTCATCTCGCTGAGCGGATACCCGTACACGATCGTCGGCGTGGCACCTCCCTTCGACGATCCCGGTCTCTCCGGGGCCGGCATGGAGGCACCGCAACTCTGGCGCTCCACACCGCAGTACTTCCGGACGAGTGGGCGCGGGGGTCACTCATTCACCGCCATCGCGCGTCTGCGCCCGGGTGTGACGCGCGAGCTCGCCGAGGCGCAGCTCTCGGCCATCGAAGCCCGACTGGCGGAGCAGTATCCGCGCCAGGATGCGGACCGACTGGTGCGCGTCGCATCGCTCACCGACCAGATCGTGGGCGGCGTGCGACCCGTTCTCTGGATCCTCCTCGGCGCCGTCGGACTCGTGCTGCTGATTGCGTGTGCAAACGTGGCCAACCTGCTGCTCTTCCGCGCGGCGGGGCGGGGCCGGGAGATCGCGATGCGCACGGCGCTCGGTGCCTCCCGGCGGCGCGTCATCCGGCAGCTCATGGTCGAGAGCCTGCTGCTGGCGCTGCTGGGCGCGGTTGGCGGGATCGGCCTCGCCGCAGGACTGACGCGAGCCCTCGTGCTGCTGGCCGCCGGTCAGCTTCCCCGCGCCGACAACGTGACCCTCGACGTGCGCGTGCTCGCCTTTGCCGTCGCGGCCGCGTGCGGGTCGGCGTTGCTCTTCGGGCTCCTGCCGGCACTGCATACCGCGCGCGTGGATCTCCGCACGGCCCTCGGCGGCGGCGGCCGCGCGACGACCACGCGCGGCCACGGCCGGCTCCGCCGCGCCGTGGTGTCCGCGCAAGTGGCGATGGCCATCATTGTCATGCTGGGGGCGGGGCTCCTGGGACATTCCCTGTTGCGGCTGCGATCCGTGGATCCCGGCGTGGCGGTCAACGAGGTGCTGGCCCTGCGCATCGATCCACCGTCCGACCCCTACGACCCGTCCACTGACGCCGGCGAAGCGGCACTACTCGGCCTCTACGACAGGCTCACGCAACGACTCGGCGCCCTCCCGGGCGTCCAGGCCGTCGGCATGACCGACCTCCTTCCCATGTCCGGCAGCTTCGACGGCAACGGCTTCAGGATCGTCGGGCGCCCGGAACCCGACCCGGGACACACCCCGTCCGAGGAGACGCGCTCGGTGAGTCGCGGCTACTTCAGCACCATGGAGATCCGCCTGGTCGAGGGCCGGCTGCTGCGGGCGTCGGACAACGGCGCCGATTCGTCCGAGAACGTCGTGGTCGTGAACGAGAGCTTCGTGCGGCGCTATTTCCCCGACGGCGGCGCCGTCGGCGCGCAGCTGCAACTCTTCGCGCCTGACGCCCCGCCCGCCCGCATCGTCGGTGTGGTCGGCGACGTGACGCAGTTCGCGCTCGACGCGCCCGCGGATCCCGTGCTCTACGTCACGCAGTCGCAGGCTCCGGTCTGGAAGCAGGACGAGCCCTGGATCGTGCTCCGCACCTCGGCGGATCCGGCGTCGCTGAGCACGGCGGTGCGTGCGGCCATCCATGAGATCGAGCCCCGCACGCCTGTCTATTCGGTGCGCACGATGCGGGCCGTCCTGGATGCCACCCTGGCCCGTCCGCGCTTTCGCACCTTCCTGCTCCTGGCATTCGCCGGCATCGCGTTCCTGCTCGCCGCCATCGGCGTGTACGGGATGGTGTCCTACGCCGTCTCCCGGCGCCTCCCCGAGCTGGGCGTGCGCATCGCGATCGGCGCCGATTCTGGTCGTATCGTCAGGCACGTACTCGGCGAAGGTCTGCGTCCCGTGTTCGTCGGTGCCCTCATCGGGCTCGCCGGCGGTGCGGTCACCGTGCGACTGCTGCAGCGGTTTCTCTTCCGCGTCGGGGCCGCGGACCCAATCACCTTTGTGGGCGTACCGCTGTCGCTCGCGGTGGTGGCGGTGGTGGCGGCGCTGGCTCCCGCGCGGCGCGCGGCGCGCCTGTCGCCGTCGGACGTGCTCCGGGCTGACTAGGACGGTGAAAGTGCATCCGCCAGACGGCCCTCCAGGTGGCGCCGCCGTCCGAGGACGTGGCCAGGCTCCACTCCACCGTGTCGGCGTGCACAGGCGCGAAGACGATGCGACTGATGCTTGTCGTGCCGTCCGCCTGCGGAACGCGCTTGGTGAACGTGCCGCGCCCCGCCGCGAACGCGCCGGTGAACGGCTGGGTGAGGGCGGCATGACGGCTGGAGAGCCAGAGGACGCTCCAGGTGCCGTGCGCGGGGTCGAAGCTCCGGACGCTGAAGCCGTACAGCGAGTCGGGGGCGGTCATGTCGTCCCAGAAGAACTGCACGATGCCGCGCCAGTGCTCGACGACGGCGCAGCCGTCCACGGCGCGCTCAACCCGGTCGACGGCGGGATAGTGTGCGTACGTCCCGTCGCGCTGCAGGATCTCCTGGTCAACGGTCCAGTCGCCGAGCCAGAAGTCGAACTGATGGAACGCCGGGGCGTCGCAAGCCTTCTGCGCGCCGACGGCGGCAGGAAGCCCGGCCAGGACGAGGGCCACGGTGCAGGCACGCCACGATCGTCGCGTACTTCCCACGGCGGCCATTTCAGCGCCCCGTGGTCACGACCCACGCCGACGAGCTGGGCTGCGTATGCTCGTCGTACCCGCCGAGAATGAGCAGGCCTCCCGTGGGGAGCGCTGTCGCGGTGGCGAACATCTGTGGTCCGCTGAGCACGCCACTCACTGTCAGGAAGTGGTTCTCGCCGGGTTCATGCAGCTCGGGCTGCGCGGCACCGCCGGCCACGAGCACCGCGCCGGACGGGAGCACCGTGACGGCATCCCGGAGCTTGTGCCTTCGTGACTGCAGTCGCCGGTCCGGGTGTGAAGCGACCGGTCGCCGGATCGTAGAGCTCCGTGCTGCAGTAGCGCTCGCGATATCCGGCGCGCGGCGATCCGCCGTTGATGGGCATCTTTCGGGACAGGAAATTCGATCGGGGAGTGGGAAGTATGTGGCGTGCTCGCGCGCGAGGCGAGGACGGCTGGCGCAGGCGGCGGGACATCCGCGCCACGAACGGGCCGTGGGGCGTTCTGGTTCGGCGCGCTGGCCGTCGTCCCGGCCCGGCTGGGACTCGTGCGGGGCCGATGCCAGACCACCGGGCACGCCGCGCTCTACCAGCGGTCCCTGTGTTGCGCGACGGCCGGAGTATGTGCATATGAGATCAGAGGCGATGTCCGCGCGCGGAGGAGGTCAGGATGCGACGCTCACGAATGGGACTCGCAGCCGCGCTGCTGTACGGGCGCACTGGCCTGTGCAACCCCGGCCTGCCGTGCACAGCAGCCGCATCGGCTCGGAAGCGCGGTGCCGGACCTGCGCATTCGAAATGTCTCGGTCATCCCGATGGACGTGCCGGGCGTCCGAACGGCGCAGACCGTCGTCATCAGGGACAGCGTGATCACGTATGTCGGACCAGACTCGCTCGCGCCGAGTCCCGACGGCGCGCGCGTGCTGGACGGGAGCGGGACGTACCTGCTGCCGGGCTTCGCCGACATGCACCTCCACCTGTATCGTCCGGCGACGCTCGACCTCCTCCTGGCAAACGGCATCACCGCGGCCCGGGACATGAACGGCTACGCCGTGTTCCTGTTCTGGCGCGCACAGATCCGTTCGGGGTATCGCTCCGGTCCGAGGCTCCTGCTGGCGACTCGCATCCTCGAGGGGACGCCGCCGGCCACGTACGCGGACGTCGTCGTCACCAAGGATCGGATCATCGTGGACGACTCGGCGGCCGCCGCCAAGGCGGTCCGCGCGCAGCTCGCGCAGGGATTCGACCTGGTCAAGGTCTACAACAACCTGAACGCAGACGCCTACCGGGGAATCGTCGCGGAAGCGCGTCGGCTGGGGAAGCCCGTCGTCGGACACGTCCCGTTCGCCGTCGGCCTCGACGGCGTCCTTGCCGCCGGGCAGAGCACGATCGAGCATCTCCGCGGGTACGTCTTCAAGGCCGTGCCGCCCAACGCGCCGGAACAGCCCGACATCGACTTTCGTTCCCGGCTCCGTGCCTGGCGCTTTGCCGACACGACCCGACTGCGGGCGCAGGCACGGCGGACCGCCCAACTGCCGGTGTGGAACGTCCCGACACTGGCCACGCATCTCGACCTCCTTCCCGCAGCACGCGTGCACGAACTGACGGACCGCCCGGGCTGGAAGCTGTGCATGCGCGGCGCACGTTCCGATCCGGTCGCGACGCGGATGAAGATCCCATACTACGCAGTGATGTCGGACAGCGACTTCGCGGCGGTGCAGGAGGGACTGCGGAAGCAGAAGGAACTCGTGCGCATGCTGCACGAGGAAGGTGCGAAACTGCTTGTCGGCACGGATCGCCTGCCCTGGGGATTCTCCTTCCACTGGGAGATGGAGGAGATGGTGGACGCGGGCCTCCCGCCCTGGAGCGTGCTCCGCGCCGCCACGCTCGGCGCGGCGGAGTACCTCGGGCAGGCCGACCGCTACGGCAGCGTCACGGCGGGAAAGCAGGCCGACTTCGTCCTCCTGTCTGCGAACCCGCTTGATGACATCCGCAACACGCAGCGGATCACCGCCGTGTACACGCGCGGTCGGCTGCTGGAAGAGCCGGAGCTGTCGGCCGTGCGGGCGGCGGCGTGTGACTCGCTCCAGGCGCCGGGGTGAGTCCACCGGAGGCTCGGACGGGAACGGGTTGCCCGGCAGACATCCACGCCGGGCGCGGCGTGCACCTGGCGCGCACCATCGTCAGGGTACACCAGCTCCACGCGAGCGCCTAACGCCCTCCCCGCGCCACCGGTCCACCGCGTCCTGCCGTCGCTGCGGGGTGTCCCCGGCGGCGATGTCGGGCTGGTGATCTCGACGACGACGGGGATGTCGCGGACGACGCAGGTTTCGACCACTCTTCGATCACACTTCACCCACTCGATCGGGAGAAGGCTCCATCTTCATCTCACGCCGTGCTCGGAGCCCGTGGACCGCGATTCCCTCCCGGTGATATTCCGCAGCACGGCGGCCAATCCCGCGAGCCTCTTCGCCGGTCGCTCGTACACGGCCCTGCCGTGGGGAGGGACGGCATCGCGTCTCCTTCCTCGCGCGAACTTCGCACCGGCACGCGATGTTCAGCCGAGTGAATGGTCCGGGGCCGCCTCCCCCAGGGGACGGCGCCAGCCCTTTCGCCGACCGACGGCTCGATCCCGCGGCGCTCACCGCCTCAGCCGAGCCACTGCCCGGGATACTGCCGCACCCACGGCTCGATCCCGCCGCACTCACCGCCTCAGCCGAGCCACTGCCCGGGATACTGCCGCACCCACGGCTCGAGCCGCTCGGCGTAACAGCGCGCGACGGCCCCCTCACGAACGTCACGGTCATCGTCAGGCGCCACGTCGATTGCCGGTTCGATTCCGACGCGAAACCGGCCGGTCGCTTCGCGCACGGTGAACACCGGCAGGAGCGGCGCGCCGCTCGCCGCGGCGAGACTCGCCGGACCCGACGCCAGCCGAAGCGTCCAGCCGAGGAACGGCACCGTCACGGCGCGCGCGCCCTCGTCGCCCACGGTGATCGACACCACGCCGTTCTCCTCCAGACGACGGCGCAGCGCGCGCAGCGCGGTCCGTTCCGCGCCGGGCTCCATCACGACGCGCTCGCGCACGAATCGCTCCTCGATTCGCGTCCACACCGGGTTGAGGGACCGCATCGCGAAGGGTGACGTGCCGAAGCCGTGCGTCGGCCGGCTGAGGTGGGTGACCACGCAGCCGGCGTCGTGCAGCCCGATCTTGGTGATGATCGACGCCCACGTGAATCGTCCGACCCACAGGATGGCGCCGCGGCCGCGCGAGAGCGCGGCTGCCACGTGCTCCACGCCGTCGACGTCGATCGGCTGGTCCTTCCGCGGCCGGCGGTACTCTCGCAACCCCCACAGGCGCGACGCGTGTCCCGAAGCAATTCGCTCGATCGCGATCGACCGGGGTGCGCAGCCCAGCGCAGCGCCGAGGGCGTCATCCAGCGACGGACCCGACGTCCGCGGGGCCGTGTGCGAGCCGGCGAGTACGCGGCCGATTGCATGCGTCAGCGGCAGCCAGAGGGATTCCGGCAGGGTCCAGCTCGTCAGCGCCGCAGCGCCGACCTGCGCGCTGAGCGCCGCATCCCGCACGGCCTGCGCAATGCGACTCATGCCATGTCGAGCAGCCGCGCCATGTCCAGTCGTCGCAGTTTCCCGGTGGGGCCGCGCGGCAGCTCGTCGACAATGCGAAGCGCGGCGGGCACCTTGAACCCGGCCAGGCGCTCCGCGAGGAACGCGAGGATCTCCCGCTCGGTGGCGGTCGCGCCCTCCTTCAGCACGACGGCCGCACCCACCTCCTCGCCGAGCAGGTCGTGCGGCACCGCGAAAGCCACCGCCTGCTGCACCGCGTCGTGCGCCAGGAGCGCCTCGTCGATCTCGCGGGGCGAGATCTTCTCGCCGCCCCGGTTGATGATCTCCTTCAGGCGGCCGGTGATCGTCAGGTAGCCGTCGCCGTCGAGGGAGCCCTGGTCGCCCGTGCGGAACCAGCCGTCGGTGAAGCTCTCGGCGTTCGCCTCCGGGCGCGCCTCGTAGCCGTCGAAGACGTTAGGCCCCCGGATCACGATCTCGCCGCACTCGCCGGGACCCAGGCGGGTCCCGCGCTCATCCATGATGGCGACTTCCGGCCCGGCCGCGGGTCCCACCGTGCCGGGCCGGCGCGTCCCCGGCGGAAGCGGGTTGCTCGCCATCTGGTGGGCGGCCTCGGTCATGCCATAGGCCTCGATGACCGGCGCTGCGAACACCGCCTCGAGCTTCCGCAGCACGCTTGGCGCGAGCGCGGCCGAGGACGACCGCACGAAGCGCAGCCGGCTCTCCCGGAGGCGATCGGCGTTCCGCCCGGCGCGGGCGACGATCGCCTGGTGCATCGTCGGCACCGCGGAGTACCACGTCGCCCCCGACCCGGCGAGGTCGGCGAAGAACCGGAGCGGATTGAAGCCGGCGGAGCAGTACACCGATCCGCCCACGGACAACGGCGCGAGCAGGCACGCGACGAGCCCGTGGATATGGAAGAGCGGCATGACGTTCAGGCCGCGATCGCCCGGTCCGAGCTGCAGCGTCGCGGCGATGTGTCGCGCCGACGCCGCGAGGTTCCGCTGGCGCAGCGGCACGAGCTTCGGCCGTGCCGTGGTGCCCGAGGTGTGCAGCACGAGGGCAACGTCGTCGCGGTCGGCCCCGGCATCCAGCGGGTCGCCGGCGCGCTCACGCGGGCCGACGAGCTCGAAGGTCCCGGCGCCCTCGTCCGCGATGCCCCGCACGTTCAGCACGATGAGTCCGAGCCCCTCCGCGACGCGGCGCGCCGGACCGTCGGCGTCCTCGGCGACGAGCAGCGCGCGGGCCCCGAAGTCGCGGAGGCTGAACTCGACGTCGGAGGGCGGAAGCGCGGGGTTGAGCGGCGCCGCGCTCGCACACGACGCAACGGAAAGGAAGGCGGTCGCGAGCTCGGGGCCGTTGGGGAGGACGATCGCAACCCGGTCCTCGTGGCAGATCCCCTGCTCCCCCAGCATCGCCGCCGTACGCCCGATCTGCGCCCGGAGTCCGTCGAACGACAACGGCGGCCTGTCCGGCGCCAGTACGGCCGGATCCGCGGTCAACCCGCATGCGAGCAGTTCGAAGATCGTCTCCGACGCAGTTCCCAAGGTCCGGATTCCTCCTCGTGCAAAGGTATCGGGGGCACCCTGAACCGCGCCTCCGCGGACGGAGCGAAAAGTCGCCCGTGGGATCGCAACGGGCAGGACGACTGACCACCCGGGTCGGGCATCGTGACGCGGGATTGCAGGATCGATGGCTCCGCTCGATGCCCCTGACATGCATGGGAAGAAACCCCTACGTCGCCCCGGAATATGCCCGGTCAGCTTCCGTCCGCACCCGTGATCACCCTGCCCGGTGTCGGCATCGCGGCACTCGGCGCTCGTGAGGGACTCCGTCTCCCGCGCGCCCCAACGCTCCGATTTCGGCGGGTTCCGGGGCATGAGACACACGAGCGCCGCCGGAGCCTCTACCTTACTGGGTCGGAGTCTCACAGTCCGCCCCAGACCTTTTCGGGAGTTCCTTTCATGCGTCGCGCCTTCTCCGCCCTGCTCCTCGCGACGGTCGCCGTTGGCTGCGGTTCGAAGTCCCCCGCACCCGCCAACATTCCGCTGAGCCAGCTGTCGGCCGGGGCGACCACCGATCCACTGACCGGACCGGTCCTCGAGCAGCTCGCTGCTCCCCCGTACATCTACCTTCGCATCCAGACGCCCAAGGGCGAGGTCTGGGCCGCCGTTCCCCAGGCCAAGGTCGACGTCGGGACCGAGGTGACTGTCTACGGCCCCATGCTGATGCAGAACTTCGAGTCCCAGACGCTCAAGCGCACGTTCGAGCGGGTCTTCTTCGGGACGCTATCCCCGACGGGCGGTGCGATGGCCCAGAGCACCGACAACCCGCACGCCGGTGCGGCGCAGACCGCTGCGCCGTTCGATGTCGGCGTCGTGGAGAAGGCCACCGGCGCGAATGCCCGCACCGTCGCCGAGGTCTGGTCCCAGAAGGCGAGCCTCGAGGGCCGCACCGTCACCATCCGCGGCAAGGTCGTCAAGCACAACGACGAGGTGATGGGAAAGAACTGGATCCACCTGCAGGACGGCAGCGGCGACGCCAAGGCTGGCTCCAACGACATCACGGTGACATCGCTCGACAAGGCAAGCACCGGTGAGACCGTTACCATCACCGGCACCGTGCACACGAACAAGGATTTCGGTGCCGGCTACGTCTATCCCGTGATCGTCGAGGACGCGAAGGTCGTGAAGAACTAGGCTCCGCGCATCGGGGGTGCCGGCGCGGCACCCCTACACGGCGGACGAGCTGATCGGCGTCGCCATTCCATCGATGCGCGCGCGGGCGCCCGACGCGGCGGCGGAACGCCGCGTGAGGAGCACGTGCGCGAACGCCAGCGCGTAGAAGCCCAGCGCCAGCAGGTAGAGGAAGCGGAAGCCGAAATACATCGAGTTGTACTCCAGCAGGCCGCCCGCCATCGCCCCGACGAGGTTCGCGGACATCACGGCGCCGATGGCACTGCGCCCGCGCAGCAGCGTCGAGAAGACGATCCCGGAGAAGAACATCGGTGATGTGAGCAGCGCCACCGTTGCGAGCTTCCCCGGGATCGTGGCGGCCAGCCCGCCGTGCCCGACGATGGCCCATCCCGCGAGCAGCGACGCGAAGAGCAGCAGGAAGGCCGGCTCGGCGCGCCTCAGGTTCAGCCGCTGCACCAGGGCGTTCGCCAGGAACGCCATCACCAGGATGCCGCCTATCACGATGCCGATCACGCGCCACGTGCTGCCAAACGTCAACCCGAGCTCCGTGATCG
The DNA here is from genome assembly GCA_963761075.1 of uncultured Gemmatimonadaceae bacterium. Taxonomy (GTDB): domain Bacteria; phylum Gemmatimonadota; class Gemmatimonadetes; order Gemmatimonadales; family Gemmatimonadaceae; genus CAVXFN01. The sequence continues at coordinate 545,894 of CAVXFN010000004.1, read as the reverse complement.
CCTTGGTCTCCACGAGCATGAAGCCGGCGCCGAGCAGGAAGAAGCTCGCCTCGCTCGCCCGCGGGCGCTCGCCAAGGAAATTCGCAGTCAGCGCCACGCCGCTGAGCAGCACGAGCCCGAGCATCACCAGGTACGACACCGGGTAGACCCGGCGCGGCATGTAGAAGAACGGCCAGTCGTCCGTGGAGACATCCACCGGGGTGTCGGCGCTCGCGTACCGCGTGGTGACGTCGAAGCCGCTTCCGGCGAAGTCGGACGCCGGCGGCGTATCGCGCGCCGCCGCCCCCTGCAGGAAGACCACCGCGCCATCGTACCCGGCCGACACCACGAGCGGATCCGCGCCGTCGAACGCCTGCCGCAGCATCTCGTACATCTTGTGGCCGAGCGCGGTGCCGAGAATGGAAAACGAGAGCACGATGCGGCCGCCGGGCTTCAGGCACGCTCGCGCCTCGCGGAACCCCTCCACGGTGTACACGAAGGAATCGAGCCGCACGCTCGACGCGTGGCTCAGCAGCGTGTGCGAGTCGAGCAACCCGTAGACGATCACGTCGTAGCGACGGGGCGTGGTCCGGAGGAACGAGCGGGCATCGTTCACGACCGCATGGACGCGGGGATCCTGGTACGGATGCTCCGGATGATTGGCCACACCGGCCTGCAGGATGGCCGGGTCGATCTCGATGGCATCGACACGTGAGGCACCGGCGCGCAGCGCCGCCGCCACGTCGTTGCCGGCCCCGGCGCCGACGACGGCGACGTCCGCGCCCTTCGGCAGACGCAACCCGCGATACGGCAGGTCGTAGTAGTTGCGGATGCGCTGCAGGGCGGTGTCGCTGCCGACGTGCTGCACCGACAGGTCGTGGACGCGCTGGTAGTAGTGCCCGGCGGCACGGATCAGCATGTGACCCGTTTCGCTGTACGTCAGCTCGAGCAGCTGGTATGGCGAGTAGACGCGCTGCGCGGGTGGACGCGCCGGCCATCCGAGGGCAATCGTGGCGACCACGATGGCGACAGCGCCGGTGAGGAGCGATCCGGGGCGGCGGACGGTGAGCAGCAGGACGGCGAGCGTCGCGAGACCGAACCAGACGGCGGGCGGTGTCCACAGGGCGCTCACCGCGAACATCGCCAGGACGCCGGCAACGCTTCCTGCGAGGTTGAGCCCGTAGGCCCGGAGATGCGGACGCCGCCGCATCAACCGGCCGCAGACCTGCCCGATCGGGATGAACGACAACGCCGTCAGCACGAAGACGACGGTCAGGAAGAAGTAGATCGCGAAGCCCTGGGCCAGCGTGCGCGCATTGCGCAGCCCCATGCTGAACTGCTCCGTGATCGGAATGGCGCCCAGGAAATCGAGGTGCCAGAAGTCCATGCCCGACTTCAGCCCTACCAGCAGGAGCATCTGCCAGCCGAGCAGCGGGATCGTGAGCACCAGGGGGATTCGCGAGCGGCCCGCGAGGGCGTAGCCGAGTCCCAATCCCGCAAAGCAGGCGAGGAGGCCGAAGTTCGTGTAGAAGGCGAAGAACGGAAAGACGCTGGCCTGCCAGCGAATCACCGCCAGCTCGAGAAAGAGGCTGAGCCCCGCCGAGCCGGCGATGGCGACGTCGAGCGCGCGCGGCGACATCTCGTCGAGAAAAGCCGCCTCGGCCGCCCCGGCGGAATCCAGCGCCGGCTCGAGGCGGCGCAGCACCGTCCAGAACAGGTACGTGGCCAGCGCCACCACCACGAGCGTGAGCGTGGGATTCAGGAGCGCCAGCGGCTGGTTGCCCGCGAGGAGCGAAGCCACCGTCGTCACAGTCGGCAGCAGGCAACTCCCTGCGAACACGAGAACGAGGAATCGCGAATACGCGCGGGTCATGCGGCTCCTGGAGGCGGGTTCGTCTCCCGGGGCCTCGGCGGTTGCCACGCCGTCACAGTGGGGGCACGCCACCACCCCCCGGGCTCAGGTACTGACGACCGACGGGGAGGCGGGGCATCGGACCCGGGGCACCACCGCGCCGGGAGCCTCGGCCCCGGACCGCCTCGCCCGACAGCCCTACTCGCCCCGCAACACCAGGGTCGGATCCGCTTCCGCCGCCCGCCGCAGCGGTACGTAGCTGCCGACAAGGCCGGTGCACGCGGCGATCACCGCTGCAGCCGCCAGGCTCCAGGCGTCGCGCGGCGCGACCCCGTAGATCAGCGACCCGAACAGGGGCGCCACGCCTGCCGCAAGGGCGAGACCGAACGGCAGCGCCAGCACCACCACCCACGCGCTGGTGCGCGCGTAGCCGACGATCAGTTGCCGCCGCGACGCTCCCAGCGCGGACCGGATCGCCGTCGACCGGCGACGCTGGTGCACGATGAACGCCATCACCACATAGAGTCCGACCGCGGAGAGGAGCCCCGCCGAGATCGCGAGCGCGGTGACGAGCCCGGTCACCGAGTGGAGTGTGCTCGTCGCCGCGATCACGTTGCTGCGAAGCGGGGCGAAACCGGATGGCGCGCGGCCCAGCGCGAGCTCACGCACCGCAGCCTCCATGGCCGGCACCAGTCGCATCGGGTCGCCGGCGGCGCGCACCGTGAAGATGAGCGGTGGCCACGGGAACGTCCCGTACGGCGAGTAGATCTGCGGCCTGACGTCGCGGCCGATCTCGATCGCGCGCGTGGGCGCCACGACGCCCACGATGCGCGAGTCAGGAATTCCCCAGCCCAGCTTGAGCGTCTTGCCGATCGGATCCTGCGCGGGAAATGCGGTTCGCGCCAGCGACTCGTCCACGACGACTACCGGCTGGCCCGTCGCGTCCTCGACGTCGGTGAAGTCCCGGCCGCGGAGGAGCGGGATGCGCATCGCCGCAAAGTACCCTGGGAGCACGGAGTAGTAGTTGGCGACGGTCTTGTCGAAGCTCGTCGCCTGGGTGAGGTCGGCGGTGTAGCCGTCGGTGAGCGTCGACCCGCTCAGTGGCAGGTGACTCGCCGCGCCGACGGCTTCGACACCGGGGACCTGCGCCAGGCGCTCTCGCACGCGCTGATACGCCTCGGCCTGCGCCTGCGGCTGACGGAGCGTCGAGAAATCGAGCGGCAGCCGGAACGTGAGCAGGTCGGGATCGAAGCCCAGGTTGACGTCGCCGAGCCGGACTGCGCTTCGGACCAGTTGGACGGCCGCGAACGCCAGGACGACGGTCAGCGCCACCTGCGTGCCGACGAGCACCAGCCGCGACCGCGTGCCCTCGGCGCCGCCCCCCTGGACGCTGCCACTGCGCAGGACTTGCCACGGCCGTTGCGAGTTCGCCTTCCACATCGGGATCAGACCCACGACCGAGAGCCCAATGACCGCAAGCGCGAAGCAGTAGGCGATGAGCTCCCAGCCGAACCCGAGGTGGTCCCAGCGCGGCACTGTGTGCGGAATGAGCGAACGTGCCGCGAGGACGCACGCGACGGCGACCGCGGCTCCCGCGAGCGCGCCTCCGGCACTCAACAGCGCGCTCTCCGCCAGCACCTCGGTCACGAGATCCCCGCGCCCGGCGCCGATCGCGGTGCGAATGGCGAAGTCGCGCGAGCGCGACGCGAGGCGCGCCACGACCATCGCGGTTGCATTCGCGACGGCGATGAGCAGGAGCAGCAACACGCCGGCCATCGCGGCGCGCAGCGCCGGCCGCGTCGCCTGCAACACGTCGTCCGCCAGCGGAACGAGTTCGAAGCGGAGGTGCCCGTCCGAATAGACGTTGGGATACTGGTCCGTGAGCGTACGCGCGAGAGCCGCCAGTCGTGACGTCGCCTGCGCGAATGTCTCCCCCGCTGCGAGCCGCACCAGCGTCGGGAACGCCCAGAAATTCCGGCTCGTGCCCAGCTGCAGCGGCACGTACACGTCGTACCCGCGGGGCACGCCGCGTCCGGTGGCAAGCGTCAGCCCCTTCGGCAGCACGCCGACCACGATCGACGAGGTCGCGTTCAGGAGAATGGTCCGGCCGACGACGCCGGCGTCGCCGCCGAAGTGCCTCCGCCAGCAGTCGTAGCCCAGCAGCACGGGTTGCAGCGACGCGCTCGAGTCCTCGGAGGTAAAGAGGCGCCCGAGCGCCGGCGTCACGCCGAGCATCGGAAACAGGTCGGGCGACGTGGCCAGTAGCGTGAGGGGCTCCAGCCGGTCGGGCGTGCCAAGCGAGACTTCCGACCCGCGGCCCGTCGCCGCGACCTGTGCGAACGTCCCCTTCAGGTCCTGCAGGTCCAGGATCTCGTCAGGCGCGAGTCCCGGGTGATGCTCGATGTTGCCAAGGTTGAACCGGATCAACCCGAGGCGATCGGGCGCGGAATAGTCGAGCGGCTGCAGCCACACGCGCTCGACGATCGAGAAGACCGCCGCGACCGGGCCGATGCCGATGCCGAGAATGAGCATGACCGCGAGGGCATAGCGCCGCTCGAACGCGAGGCGGCGAAAGGCCTGCCTGAGTTTGGTGCCGGCGCGTCCCATGTGCCTCCTCTCCTGTCGGGCGTGCGAAGGTGCCATTGGAGCCGTGTGCCGTGCGACTGGAGCGCGGACCGCACCGTCGGCCGCCGCCGACAGCGCCGCTGCGAATTCCCCGGGCGTCGACGGACGTCCATCGCGGCGCAGGGACATCGCCCTCTGCACCACGGCGTCGATCGACGCAGGCAGGTCGTGCTCGCGATCCCGCACCGAAGGCGGCGGGGCAGCGAATCGTCGTGCCACGATGGCGTCGGTCGTCTCGCCCTCGAACGGGGGATGCCCGGTCAGCATCTCGAACGCCATGCACCCCAGGCTGTAGACATCCGCGCGTTCGTCAATGTCCGCGTCGCCGCTCGCCTGCTCGGGGCTCACGTACGCCGGCGTGCCGGCACCGCTGTCCAGCTCCCGGCGCGCACGCCACTCCGACGCCTCGGCGTGCAGCACGCGCGAGATCCCGAAGTCCATGACGTAGGCGTGGTCACCGTGCAGCAGGACGTTCGCGGGCTTCACGTCGCAGTGAAGGATGCGCTCACCGTGCGCGTGCTCGAGCGCAGCCGCCACGCCGCGCAGGATGTCGGCGACGACCCGGGGCGCGAGACGCCCCTCGCGCCGGATCCTGTCGCGCAGCGAGCCGCCCCGGATCCACGGCATCACGAAATACGGATGTCCGTCGGCAACCCCGGATTCGTACAGCGGTAACACGTGCGGATGCTGCAGCCGGGCGGTCGCCGAGATCTCCTGGCGAAACGCGTCCACCCCGATGCCGCAGACGGCTTCCGGCGAGAGCATCTTCACGGCGACCGTACGACCGTGCGCCAGGTCGCGGGCAAGGTACACCGTGCCCATCCAGCCCTGCGCGAGCTCGCTGTCGATCAGGTAGCGCTCCCTGAGCGCCGCCCGGAACGCCGTTTCCTCACCGCCGTGCGGCCCCGGGACCACCTCGAACAGCTCGTCGAGCGGGACCTCGAAGACCTCGAGCATCCGCTGCCGGGTCCGGGCACTGGGACAGGGGTGCTTGCCGTTGACGATCTCCGACCAGTGTCCGCGCGAGAGCCCGAGCCGGAGGGCCCAGTGGTTCTGGCTCAGCCGGCTGGCGGCCAGGATCGACTGAAGGCGATCGATACGGAGGCGGACCTGCATGGCAAGGCGGAGGAAGACGGCGACGTTCGGTCAATCATTGCCGTGAGACACGCCGACGCCAGAGATCGTCCGCGAAAAGTGTTCGAGATCGTTCGATTGGTGCGGGAGCGGGCTCGAAGGGCGACGTTCGGGCCCCGTGACGCCCTGACAGCGGTGAGCGAACGGGCACCGCGCGCCATGCGCTCCAACCCGGTGGAGGTGTTGCGCGCGGTGTGAGCCCTGCCGCATCCCCGAGAAACGGCCTACTTCCCGATCCCCGCCTCCGCCATCCGCCGCCGAAGCTGCGTGATCCAGTTCGGCGCCACCACGAGCTGGAAGTCGTCCTTGTCCGACGTGTACGTCAGGATGCGCTTGCCGTCCCGGGAGACCGCGTAGGAGCCGGAGAAATAGCTTGCCGGGAAATTCACCGCCGACATGACCGTGTCCCGCGACAGAACCGTGAACGTGGGCGTGTGCGAAATGCGCGCCGCCAGCAACTGTGGTCCTGCCCGGTAGAAGAGGCGCGTGCCATCCTCCGACCAGACGGGGTCGTTTCCTCCAGCCACCGAGATCTGGATGCGCGACGACGGATCCGGGAACGAGCGGACGTAGACCTCGCCCCGTCCGGACTCGTCGCTGTTCACCGCCACCCACTTGCCGTCGGGCGAGAACGACGGCCCGGTCTCCTCGGCGCGGGAAGCGAGATAGGGGCTGAGCGCGGACGGCGAGTCCACGGGGACCCGGAAGATGTCCCAGCTCGTGCCGTGATAGAGATTCACAATCAGCCACTTTCCGTCGGGCGACATCCGTGAGAGCGGCGCCAGCTCGTTCTGCTCGAAGAGCTTCTCGGGGGCTGAGCCGCCCGACACCAGCTGGGACCACACCACGCCGCGCCCCTGGTCGCCCGCGGCCGAGTAGATCACGTGGGTTCCGTCGGAAGCCCACTGGACGCTTGTCACCGTCTCCTGCGACGTCAGCTTCGAGAACGTCGACATTCCCGCGTCGTAGATCCAGACGTCGCTCTTCTGCTCGTCCTGGACGACCACCGCGATCCGGCGCTCGTCAGGCGAGATGCTTGGGTATGCATAGGCGCGCGAGTCCGGCAGTACGTCCTGGCTCTTCCCGTCGAACACCAGCCAACTGAGCTTGCCGCGTGCGCCGCCCTCCGCCGTGACCGCGGCGCCGCCGCCGGAGACGAAGATTCCCGAGTTGCCGTTGAGCGCGCTGATCACCGGCACGGGATCATGGACCGGGATCGGCTTCCCCTCGGTCCGGCGGGCACGGGCGTTGAACCGTATCGCCATGACCGCGCCGTCGGCCTGCACGTACACGAGCATGCCGTCCAGCACGACCAGGGGGCGGATGCCGCGCAGGTCGAGCGGGACGACCTTCCCGTCATCGAGCGACGTGGCCGCGAGCCGGGAGCCGGCAAGGGTTCCGTACCAGAGTGCGAAGACAACGATCTTTCCGTCGGGCGCCGCAATCGGCCAGATGTGCTCGCGTTCCCCGTTGGCCGTGTCGGGCTGCGTGACGGCGACGGGTTCGCCGCCCGCGGCACTCACGACCGAGATTCCGTGGAACGTGCCCTGCGCGCCAAGCACGATCTGGTCATTGACCGTCCAGTCGGCTCCATTGGCGCCGCCGCCGTCGGAGATCGTCACCGGCGCACTGCCGTCCAGCCGCACCTTCTTCTCCTTGCCCGCCGCCTCGAACTCGATCCAGCGGCCGTCAGGGGAAAACAGCGGCTGGAAGCCGTCGTTCGTCCCCGGGATCGGTCGCGGCTCCAGCTGGTCGGTGCGGAGCAGGTAGAGCATCGAGCTCGAGGCGCCCTGTGCCACGGAGTACACGACCATGCTGCCGTCCGACGAGATGGTGGCCGGCCACGGGTAGTTATCGATGGGCCGGGTGCTGTCGGTCGCCGCCATGATGAACTGCACCGGCGGCATCGGCGCCTCGGTGGCGGGGCGGCGCGAGAGCGCGAACACCGCCGCCGCGGCCGAGGCGATGGCAACCACTGAGAGTCCCAGCACCACCGGATCGCGCAGGCGGGCGCGCAACCCGGGCGACGCCGGCGGCACGGCTGAGGTCCGCGCCGCGGTCCCGCCCGCGATGCTCGCCAGCGCGCTGTGCCCCTGCAGCGCCTCGGCGAATTCGTGCGCGGTGGAGAACCGGTCGGCCGGGAGTTTCTCGAGCCCCTTCGCGACCGCCGCCTCGACGTACTCCGGCACCGACGCGCGCGACGACCGCACACTCCGCGGCCTGTCGGTCAGCAGCCGGGCGATGATCGCCTGTGCGGTGTTCCCGGTATGCGGTGCCTCGCCGGTCAGCATTTCGTACGTCATTGCCGCCAGCGAGTAGATGTCGGTGCGGCCGTCGATGACCCGGTCGCCCGTCGCCTGCTCGGGACTCATGTACTGGGGCGTCCCCAACGAGAGACCGGTCTGGGTGATCCGGTTGCCACCGGCGTTGCTCACCGCCAGCGCGATGCCGAAGTCGGCGATCACCGGCTGCCCCGCCTGCATCAGGATGTTCTCGGGCTTGAGGTCCCTGTGGATGACGTGGTGCCCGTGCGCATAGTCCAGCGCGTTGGCGATCGCCACCGCGATGCGGATCGCCTCGTCGATGGGGAGCTGCTTCTCGCGGTCGAGCCGCGCACGCAGCGATTCCCCCTCCACGAACGGCATGACGTAGAAGAGCAGGCCGTTCGCCTCACCCGAGTCGAACAGCGGCAGCAGGTTCGGGTGCTGCAGGTTGGCCGTGACCTTGATCTCGGCCAGGAAGCGCTCGACGCCGAGGACCGCGCCCAGTTCGGGATTCAGGACCTTGAGGGCGACGTGACGGTCGTGGCGCACGTCACGGGCGAGATAGACCGTGGCCATCCCGCCGGCACCCACCTCGCGTTCGATATCGTATCGCCCGACCAGTGCGGCCGTCAGCTGCTCAACGCGTTCGCCCATGCTCCCCCGAGGATGTCGTCCGGCAAAGGTACTGCTGGAGTGACGGTGCGCCACCCGCATGCATTCCGACGCCCTCGCGTGAGGCAGTGCCGGACGCGACGCGCCTGGAGGCGCACCGCCTCACTCGACGTCGGGCTGCGAGCGGGGACTAGTTCTGGAGGTGCGCCTTGAGGAATCGCCCCGTGTGCGACGTCCTGCAGCGAGCCACCGCCTCCGGCGTTCCCGTCACCACGACCTTTCCCCCGGCATGCCCGCCCTCCGGCCCGAGGTCGATCACGTGGTCGGCGGTCTTGATCACGTCCATGTGGTGCTCGATCAGGATGACGGTGTGCCCGGCGTCCACCAGCCGGTTCAGCGACGCCAGCAGCCGTTCGACGTCGGCCAGGTGGAGGCCGGTGGTCGGCTCGTCGAGCAGGTACACGGTGTGCTTGGCCCGCTGCAGCTTTCCCAGCTCCGCCGCGATCTTGATGCGCTGCGCCTCACCGCCGGAGAGCGTCGTCGCCGACTGGCCCAGCGTGAGGTAGCCGAGCCCGAGGTCGTGGAGCACCTGCACCTTCTTCCCGACGGCCGACTCGCTGGCGAAGAAGGCCAGCCCCTCCTCGATGGACATGTTGAGCACGTCGTCGATCGTCTTCCCGTTCACGGTGACCTCGAGCGTCTCGCTGTTGAAGCGCGCCCCCTTGCACGCGGCGCAGGTCACCTCGACGTCAGGCATGAAGTAGAGCTGCGTCCGGATGACGCCCTCCCCCTGGCACTCCTCGCAGCGGCCGCCCTTCACGTTGAACGAGAACCGCCCCGCCTTGTAGCCGCGTTCCGCGGCGAGCGGCGCCTGCGTGAAGAGGTCACGGATCCGGTCGTAGAATCCGATGTACGTGGCCGGGTTCGACCGGCTGTTCCGCCCGATCGGCGTCTGGTCGATGTTGACCACGTTGTGGACGTGCTCCATCCCGTCGACGCCATCGTGCGCGCCCGGGCAGCGTCCGCGTGTCGACGAGGCGCTTCCACAGCGCCTTGTAGAGGATCTCGTTCACCAGCGTGCTCTTTCCCGACCCGGATGCCCCGGTCACCGCCACGAGGGTGCCGAGCGGGATCGTCACGTCCAGCGACTTCAGGTTGTTCTCGCGAGCGCCGCGCACGCGCAGGACGTTGCCGTTGCCACCACGCCGCTCTGACGGCGTGGCGATGACCCGCGTGCCCGACAGGAACTGCCCCGTCGGTGAGGCCTTGCAGGCCATCAGGTCCCTCACGCTGCCCTGCACGACGACCTCGCCCCCGTGGATACCGGGTCCCGGACCCATCTCCACCACGTGGTCGGCTGCGCGTATGGTGTCCTCGTCATGCTCCACCACGATCACGGTGTTGCCGATGTCGCACAGGCTCCGGATCGTCGCCAGCATCTTCTGGTTGTCCTTGGGGTGCAGCCCGATGCTCGGCTCGTCCAGCACGTACAGCATGCCCATCAGCCCGGAGCCGATCTGCGTCGAGAGCCGGATGCGTTGCGACTCCCCGCCAGACAGGGTGCTCGACCGCCGGTTGAAATTGAGGTAGTCCAGGCCGATGCCTAACAAGAGCTCCAGGCGGCCACGGATCTCGCGCAGTACCTGGCGCCCGGCATCGGCGCCCCGGCCGGCGGGCTTCACCGAGCCGAGAAACGCATGCAGCTCGTCGAAGTGCATCTGCCCGACGTCGAAGAGCGTGCGGCCGGCCACCGTGAACCGGAGCCGCGAGGAACGCAACCGCGTGCCGTCGCAGTCGGGACAGGTGCGCTCCACCATCACCCGGTCGAGCCACGCCTCCATCGACGAGCTCCCCTGGCCGCGCTGGCGGTAGCGGCGGTAGTGGCGCTCGATGCGACTGGCGATACCGCGGAATCCGACGTCCTTTCCCGCCCATTCGTCGCGCCGTACCCTGGCGTCGGGCGGGAACTGCATCGGGAACCTGCTGTCGATGCCATACAGGATCGCGTCGCGCGCTGCGGGCGGCAGCTCCCGCCACGGCGTGTCGAGCGAGAACCCCTTCGCCGAAGACAGGCTGTACATCATGCGCCCATCCCAGGTGTCCGGGTTGTAGCGGAACGCTTCCTTCACGAAGCACCCGCCGCGAATGCTGCGCCGCGGGTCGGGAATCAGCAGCTCCGGGTGCGTCAGCTTGTCGACGCCGAGTCCCCCGCAGGTGCGGCAGGCACTCTCCGGGTTGTTGAACATGAACCACTCGGGGCCGATGTCGCCGTACACGAAGTGCTGCTTCGCGCTGCACGTCGACCGGTAGAAGCGCTGGGCCTCGGCCTTCGAGGCGCCCTTCACCACGTTGACCTTCAGCAGCCCGTCGCCGACGAGCAGGGTGGCCGCGATCCCCGCCTTGATGGCCTTCTCGTGCTTCCGGCCGACCACAAACCGGTCGACGACCGCGTCCATCTCCTTCACTGTCGATTCGTCGAGCGCCGGCGGGGACGCGAGGTCGACGCCCTTGCCGTCGATCACCATGCGGCGGCACCCCTTCTTGCGCAGTTCGGTGAAGACGAAGTCGAGGTCCTCGCCGTAGACCCTGAACACCGGCGCCAGCAGCTCGACCTCGGCGCCGGTGGGCAGCGACAGGATCGCCTCGAGGATCTGGCTCGCGCTGCGGCTCGGCGTCGGCTCGCCGGTGCGCGGGCAGTGCGGATCGCCGATCGTCGCGAACAGGAGGTTGAGGTAGCCGGCGATGTCGGTCATCGTGCCGACCGTCGACCGCGGGTTGCTGGCGACCGTCTTCTGCTCGATCGAGATGACGGGAGAGAGGCCGAACACGAAGTCGACGTCGGGCTTGGCCACCTGGGCAATGAACCGCTTGGCGAAGCTCGACAGCGATTCCATGTACCGCCGCTGGCCCTCGGCGTAGATCGTGTCGAACGCCAGGCTCGACTTGCCCGAGCCCGAGAGGCCGGTGACCACGACGAGGCGGTCGCGGGGGATCTCGACGGTGACGTTCTTCAGGTTGTGCACGCGTGCGCCCTGCACGAGGATCGTGCTGCGCGGTCCCGCCGAACCCGGTTTCTTCGCGGGCGGCACGATCCGCTACCTGTCGAGGGCGAAGAACGCCAGTTCCTGCACGTCGACGTTGCTCATCTTCGTCAGGCGCACGGCCGCCGACGCCTTGCCGATCAGCCCCTGGTCGGCGAGGTACTCACAGGCGGTCGTGACCCCCTCGACGTCGAGGTGCTTGCGGAACCAGTCCTCGATCTCGGTGCACGACCGCGCCTCGCCCGCCTCGTCGAGGTACGCGAGCACCCGTCCGAAGAGCGACCCCGCGCGGTCGGCGATGTAGCCGTCGACGGCGTCCAGTGCGCGCTTCACTCGCGCCGCCGTCTTCGACTGGTTCAGCAGCTCGCTGTAGATCGTGCGGAAGAAATCCGGATTGAGCCGCATCGCCTGCGGCAGCACTTCGCGGTCGGCGATCTGTCGCGCCGAGATGACCTCGATGCGGGCGAGCCCGGTGGCGGCATACAGGATCCAGAGCGCGGTGTAATCGAGGTCGCCGCGCGTGACGTACCACTTGTGCGCCTTGTAGATGGCCGGCAGCGTGAACGTCGCGGCGCGCAGCAGCTGGACCTCCACGTCGCGATCGCCGATGTCGAGCAACCCGCGGCAGAGGTCGGCGATGGTGTCGTCGTGCGTGTACAGCAGCCGGCCCTTCGCCAGTAGCGCGTGGAGGAACGAGTTGTGCAATGCGCCCTCGGCCAGCTTCCGCAGCTCGGCCCGCGGCACGAGCATCGCATGCACATTCACGCCGTCAGCGAACAGCGAGACGTGGCCCGCCGGCACCTTCCGGTCGTCGATCGTCACCAGCACGAGGTCGACGTCCGACTTCTCCCAGACGGTGTCGTGCGACAGGCTGCCGCAGAGGATGGCGCCGAGGATCGCGCGATCCGCCTTCACCGGCTCGAGGAGCGTGTCGAGCGCGGCGGCGAAGCGATCCCGCACGGTCACCTCGTCGCTCCCGCGGGGATCCCCGCGACCGTGTGGGCGGCCACGATCGGTGCGCATCGGCCGGAATCTAGGGTCGCCCGGGTCGACGTGGGAGTTCACGGGCGGCCAGCCAGGGCGGGCGGGTTCCCGGTCGCTCCGCGAGCGAGCCGACGCGCCGTGCCCGCGCCGCACGACGCCGGACATCCGTGGCGCGGACTAGCCTCCCCCCGCGCGCAGTGCCAGCTTTGCGCCAATGAGCAGCAGCCTCCAGGAGCGCCTCGCCTCCGGTCTCAGCGGACGATACGCCGTCGAGCGACCGCTGGGCGAGGGCGGGATGGCCGTCGTCTTCCTCGCCCGCGACCTGCGCCACGAGCGCACTGTCGCGGTGAAGGTGCTGCGCCCGGAGATTTCGGCGGAGATCGGCGCCGAGCGCTTCCTGCGCGAGATCAAGATGGCGGCCGGGCTCACGCATCCGCACATCCTGCCGGTGTTCGATTCGGGTGACGCCGACGGCCTCCTCTTCTACGTGATGCCCAACATGGAGGGCGATTCGCTCAGGGACCGTCTCGACCGGGAGCGCCAGCTCCCTCTCGAGGATGCGCTCCGGATCACGCGCGAAGTGGCCTCGGCACTCGACTACGCGCACCGACACGAGGTGATGCACCGCGACGTCAAGCCGGAGAACATCCTGCTCCATGAAGGCGCCGCACTCGTCGCCGATTTCGGCATCGGCAAGGCGCTCTCGGGTGGGAAGTCCCTCACGCAGACGGGCCTCGCCATCGGCACGCCGGCGTACATGAGTCCCGAGCAGGCCAGCGCCGAGGAGACCGTCGATGGCCGCAGCGACCTGTACAGCCTCGGCTGCGTGCTCTACGAGATGCTGACCGGCGAGGCGCCATTCACGGGTCCCACCGCCGCGGCCATCATCGCCAAGCGGTTCGTGTCGCCCGCTCCGAAGGTGCGAATCACTCGCGACGTGCCGGAAGCGGTGGACGCACTGCTCGGGCGTGCGCTCGCGCGCACCCCCGTGGACCGCTTTCGCACCGGTGCCGAGTTCGCCGATGCGCTGCGTGCGCTCCTCCGCACCGGCGCCGCCACCGGCGGCCATACGCCGCCGGAGGTGAAGAGCGCCACGACCCGGAAGGCGATTGCGGTCCTTCCGCTCGCGAACATGAGCGCCGACCCGGAGAACGAGTACTTCAGCGACGGCATGACCGAGGAGATCATCAACGCGCTCTCCAAGGTCCCGGGCGTCCAGGTCGCGTCCCGATCCTCGTCCTTTGCCTTCAAGGGCAGGAAGGACATCGACGTGCGGCAGGTCGGCGAGAAACTCGGCGTGACGTCGGTGCTCGAGGGGAGCGTGCGCAAGATCGGCAACCGCATCCGCATCGCCACCCAGCTCGTCAGCGTCGAAAACGGCTACCAGCTCTGGTCGGAGACGTACGATCGGCAGCTCGAGGACGTCTTCGCGGTGCAGGACGAGATCTCCCGGTCGATCGTCGATGCCCTCAAGGTCCAGCTCTCCGGCGGCGGCGGCCCGGTGGTCGCCCCGACGAAGAACCTCGAGGCCTACACCACGTACCTGAAGGGCCGCTTCCACTTCAACAAGTTCAGCGAGCAGGGTCTCCGCAAAGCGCTCGATTTGTTCCAGGGCGCGCTGCTGCAGGATCCTGGGTTTGCGCGCGCGTACGCCGGGATCGCCGATTCCTGGTGCAACCTGGCCGACGACTGGGTTGCGCCCGACGACGCGTATCCGCGGGCGAAAGCGGCCGCCGAACGGGCCTTGCAGCGCGATGCCGGACTGGCCGAGGCCATGACCGCGATTGGCAAAGTGCTCTGCTGGCACGAATGGAAGTTCGACGAGGCCGTCCGGCAGCTCGAACAGGCAGTCGCCCTGAGCCCGAACTACGCCGAGGGGATGTTCGTCCTCGGCACCTCACTGCCGCTGGTCGGGCGGCTGAGCGATGGAATCAAAGCGCTGCAGAAGGCGCTGGTGCTCGATCCCCTGTCGGTGCACCACAGCGGGTGGCTGTCGCGCTTCTTCCTCTACGCGAAGGACTGCATCGGGGCCATTGCGCAGGGTGAGCGGACGCTCGAGATCGACGAGCACTACGTGCGCGCCTTCGTGTTCATCGGATCGGCGCACCTGGCGCAAGGGGACCCGGAGACCGCACTCGACTGGTTCCGTCGCGGGCAGGCGCTCGATGGAGCGGTGCGCACCTACGACGCCATGATCGTTCAGGCGCTCGCGGCACTCGACCGGCGCGACGAGGCGGAAGCGATCCTGGAACGTCTCGAGGAGCAGTCGCGCCAGCAGTACATCCGCGCCGAATATCTTGCCATGGGCCACGCCGCCGTGGGCGACCTGGATCGCGCGTTCGCGTCGCTGGAGCGGGCGTACCAGGCGCGTTCGGGTGGCCTGATCTACCTCCATCTCGACCCGGGCTACGAGCCGCTGCGCGGCGACCCCCGGTACGCGGAGATGGTGTCCCGCGTGGGAGTGCGGTAGCTCCGTCGACGGGTTTCCGGACGCTCGTTTCGAGGCATCGCGCCGCCTGGTACAGATCGCCGCAATCGGGAAGTCGAAGTAGCGCCGGCGGCGTCCGGCGCAGTCACCTGGTGATCGACCGTGGTCCCCGGCGCGGACGTGCACCCGCGGGGCCGCGCCCTTCTCACCACGTCGCGGAGGAAGGTCCATGACCATTCCTGCCTCGAACGGACCCGCTGCCCGCGACCGCTGGCGGCGGATCACCGCCTGGTTCCTGGCCGTCTCGTACGGCGCGGGTGCGCCCGCGATGGCCATCGTGGAGTATCGGCGCCACCTGTTCTCGGTCCGTTTCGACTGGCCGCCGGCGCTGATCTACGACACGTGCGCGGTGCAGCTCGCGTGCGCGTTCGGCGTGCTCGCGCCGCGTCTCGCCGTTGCCTCGGCGGTCGGCCTCACCGTGACCACACTCGGCGCCGTCGCGTCGCACGTCAGGATTGGCTCGCCGCTGACGTCCATTCCGGCGCTGCTCTACACGGCGGTGCAGCTCTGGTTCGGCCTGGCCTCCCGGTCCGCGGCGGCTGCGGCCGGGGCCAGCGATCGTTAGGCCAGCACGTCGCGCAGCACACAGGAGAACCCCGGCAGGACGTCCCCGCCGTCGAGCGCACCATCACGGCCGACGATCGAGACATCGCCGGAGTCGTTGTACGTACGCGCCTCGACGCGCAGCGGATCGATCACCCACACCAGCCTGGTACCGGCCTCGAGGAATTGCCCCACCTTTGCGAGCAGTTCGCCGGGACGGTCGTCGGGCGAGACGATCTCCGCCACGAGATCGGGCGCCATCGCGGCAAAGCCGCGGGGCGGGATCTCCCCAGCGCGTTCGGCGGCGACGAACGCCAGATCGGGTGCTCGAACGGTGTCCGGGTTCGACTCGATGCGAAATCCCGTGTCCTGTCCGAAGACGACGCCAAGGCCGTTCCGGCGCACGAAATCCGTGACGAGCCAACCGAGCGTCGCCTGCACCATGCCGTGCCGGGTGCTGGGCGGCTCACGCACGACGAGCCGCCCGCGGACGAGCTCCGTCGACTTGTCGGGAATGTCGACGTGAACGAGATCCTCGGCCGTCATCAGGCCGGGATGGGCGGGAGCGGGCATGACCATACTATGAGGCCCTCCGGAGGTGTTGCCAAGTCTGCCTGAGCATACGTGGCGCGGTCCGGACCGCGACATCACCGGATCGCGCATCGAAGCGGCGTGGCCGGCCGCCGCGACGCTCGCGGTCGGAGAGTCCCTACCGGCGTGGCAGGTAGATGTACGTCCGCAGCTCCGCCTCGGGCGTCGTTTGCGGGTCGTTCAGGTACTCCTCCCACATCGGCATGAACTTCGCCCAGTCGGCCTCGGTCACCAGGAGCTGTCGGGAACGGAGCCATTCCGTGATGCGGCCGTACGTCTCCCAGAGCGTGCGATACGGGCCGGTGTGCAGGAAGCGCCACGCCGGTCCGGCGGGGAGCTGGTCGATCTTCACGGCGCCCGTCGGCGACGGGGTTCCCACCGGCCGCGCCGCGATGGGCATCGCCACGTCAAACGTGGTCTCGTTGGCGCTGTAGCCGGTGTAGATGGCGCGGGGGGGACCGGCGGGCACGAGGGCCTGCGCGTGCATGAACGCACCCAGCGTCGCGAAGGCGCTTGCCGTCGCCGCCGGGATCTCCGTGAGCGCGCAGTGGCAGGTGGTCCTGGCAGCAAGGACCGGCGCGACGGTCACGTCCTCGGCCTGGATGAGCGCGGTGGCTGGCATGCGTCGCCTCCCGGAGGCAGGCGCCGGCGTGCACCACCGGTCGGTGGGTGCGCCGGCGTTCGTCCCCGAATCTCGGACCCTTCGCGGCGCCGGCGCAGCCGGTGAAGCGCCGATCGCGGCTGCGGGAAGCGCCGACGGCCGTGTGCGATCTCCCCGGCGCGGCGGGTGCGGCGACGCCCGGGCCTGCGGCCCGGCCCCTGCGCCGGGGGACACCTGACCGCCCGTGTCCGACACTCCCCCACGACCGTGACCGCCTTGCCCGACGGGCGTCCACTGGCTAGATATGACCATATAGTAATATAGTTTCCATGTCTCCAGCCCACGCGACCTCGACCCCATGACGGCCTGCATCGCCATCGCGACCACCGCTCCGCGACGCCGCCGGTCACGCGGCGTCATGTCGCGCTCCGGACGCGGCGCCGGGACCCGCTGATGGCCGCCCGGGAACCGGCGCCCGCAACCTACGCGGGACGCCCCGTGGACGTCGTCATCGACGTCCGCACCCGCCTCGAGTTCTGGTTCGGGCACCTCGACGGCGCCGCCTGCATCTCGGTCGGCGTCATCGCGTCGCGGATCGCCTCGCATCCCGGCGTCCACAAGGACGCCAGGATCCTGCTCTACTGCGCCAGCGGGGCCCGCTCCGCCGTCGCCGCCGGGCAGTTGCGAGCACTTGGCTACCGGCGCGTCATCGACGGCGGAGCCATGTCGTCGGCCGCGGCGCAGTACCGCCGGCAGGACGACACGACCTGAACACGACCCTCACGGAATCACTCCCATGGACATCCTCATCGACTTCCCCGGCGGCGCACGCGTCGACGCGCACTACGGTCCGTTCACCATCGCCACCGACCAGCCCCCGGAGTCGAGCGCGCCGCCGCCGTTCGCGCTCTTCCTCGCCTCGCTGGGTACCTGCGCCGGGATCTACGTGCTGGCCTTCTGCCGGCGCCGCGGCCTCGACACCGACGGCATCCAGATCCTGCAGCGCGTCTCCGCCGGCCCCGACGGCATGGTGAAGCACGTCGGCCTCGAGATCCAGCTTCCCACCGGCTTCCCCGAGAAGTACCGCGACGCCCTCATCCGCTCGGCGGAGCAGTGCGCGGTCGTGAAGCATCTCGAGCAGCCGCCCGTGATCGAGGTCACGACGTCGTCGCCCGCGATGGCGTAGGTGCCGCGTCGCCCGGTCGGGCGCGCGGTCAGAGCGCCCGCCGGTGCGTCTCGGGCGCGAACCACGTCCCCACCACGCTGATCGCGCTCGAAGCGGCCATGTAGGCGGCCACGGCACCGACGCCGTACCGGGCCAGCAGCAGTGTCGCGATGAAGGGCGCCAGCCCGCCCGAGAAGACCGACGCGAGCTGGTAGATCAGCGACGCCCCGCTGTAGCGCACGCGGGTCGAGAAGAGCTCGGCGAAGTAGGCAGCCTGCGGGCCGTACATCGCGTCCTGGCCGACGTTCAGCCCGAGCACGATCGCCAGCGGCACGAAGCCGGCGCCGAGCCCGATGAGCGGGAAGAAGAGGAACGAGTACACCAGAGAGAGGACCGCGCCGGCCAGGTACACCGGACGCCGGCCGATGCGGTCGGAGAGTGCACCGAAGAAGGGATTCGAGAAGAGGCCGACGACGGCGGCCACCGCCACGCCGGCGAGCATCGTGCTCCGCGGATAGCCGAGCGACTTCTCGCCGTAGCTCAGCACGAAGACCGTGTAGATGTAGAAGAGCATGTTCTGCGCGAAGCGCATCGCCATGCCGACGACGATCTCGCGCGGGTGGAGGCGGAAGACCTCGAGCAACGGCGCGCGCGCGGTCTCGCGCCGTTCGCGCAGCTGGGCGAAGGCCGGCGTCTCCAGCAGCCGCAGGCGCACGAAGAGACCCACCGCGACCAGCACGGCGCTCAGCAGGAAGGGGACGCGCCATCCCCAGGCGATGAAGGCGCTCTCGCTCATGCGCCCCGAGAACAGCGCGAACACGCCGGTGGAGAGCAGCAGTCCCGCCGGGACTCCCATCTGCGGCCAGCTCCCGTGCAGCCCGCGCCTGCCCGTGTCTCCCGAGTGCTCCACCGCCATGAGAACCGCGCCACCCCATTCGCCGCCGACGCCGATCCCCTGCAGGAAGCGCAGCAGCACCAGGACGACCGGCGACCAGAACCCGATCGTGTCGTAGCCGGGAAGCACACCCATCAGCATCGTCGCCACGCCCATGATCAGGAGCGACCAGACCAGTGTGGTCTTGCGGCCGACGCGGTCGCCGAAATGGCCGAAGATCGCGCCGCCTAACGGCCTGGCGACGAACCCGACGGCGAAGGTCCCGTAGGCGCTGAGCGTCCCCGCCAGCGGGTCGAGCGTGGGGAAGAAGAGCCGGTTGAACACCAGCGCCGCGGCCGTGCCATAGAGGAAGAAGTCGTACCACTCGATGGTGGTGCCGATGAAGCTGGCGAAGATGACCGTGCGGAGGTCGGGACGCGGAGCGGTGGCGGGACGGTCGGGTGCGGAAGGCGGCACGAGGCGACGTCGCGTTGGCGGGAGTGGATCCGTCACGGGCTGGAGGGCGCGCTCAACTTGCGCGCCGGTTACCACGTCGTCCAGCCAACATGACGTCATCGCGGCGGCGGCGCCCGGCCGGCCGCGCGTCCCTCCCCGGCGCGTGCCGGGCCGGCGCGCCACGATAGCCGCATCGGGACGGCGCGCTGTATCTTTGCGCGTGTCCGCTGCGATGACCGAACGTCTCTCTCCACTCCCGGTGATCATGAAGGGCCTCCTGCTCCTCCCGATCGCTCTCGCCGCCTGCGTGGTGCCCCGCACCGCGCGCGCCCAGAACGCGCGACGCGCCGCGGGCCAGGCGTCCGCGCCCTTCTCCGTCGTCGAGACCAGCATCGCCGACATGCGGACTGCGCTCGAACAGAAGCGCACGACCTCCCACGAGATCGTCGTCCAGTATCTCACGCGCATCGCGCTGTACGAGGACAAGCTCCACGCCGTCATCACCGTGAATCCGCGCGCGCTGGCCATTGCCGACTCGCTCGACCGCCTGCGCGCGCAGGGACGCATCCTGGGCCCGCTGCACGGCATCCCCGTCGCCCTCAAGGACAACATCCACACCACCGACATGCCGACCACCGGCGGCGCCCTCGCCTTCGACGGCCTGGTGCCGCCGTACGAGGCGACCCTCACGAAGAACCTCGAGGCGGCCGGCGCGATCATCCTGGCCAAGACGCAGCTCACCGAGCTCGCCAACTGGGTCGCCAGCGGCATGCCGGGGAACTACAACGCCCTCAACGGCTACGGCATGAACCCGTGGGACCCGCGCCGCGACCCGCGCGAGAACTCCTTCGACGGCCGCCCGGTGCTGACCACCGGCGGGTCCAGCTCCGGCGTCGGCACCAACGTGAGCTTCTGGGCGGCGAACGTCGGCACCGAGACCTCGGGCTCGATCCTCAGCCCGTCGAACCAGAACATGCTCGTCGGCATCAAGCCGACCGTCGGGCGCGTGAGTCGTTACGGCGTCATTCCCATCACCGCCGACCAGGACACGCCGGGCCCGATGGCCCGCACGGTCTCAGACGCCGCGATCATGCTCGGCGCCCTGGAGGGCGGGCGCCCCGACCCTAACGACTCGGCGACCACGAAATGCCCACTCCCGGCCAGCGACGACTACACACGCTTCCTCGACCCGAACGGCCTGCAGGGCGCGCGCATCGGCATCCCCCGCGCCTTCTATTATGATCGTCTCCCGGGTGGCGGCGGCCGCGGTCGCGGCGGCCTCAACGACGCCCAGCGCGCGATCATGGATTCCGCGATCGCCGTGCTGAAGGCGAAGGGCGCGATTGTCGTCGACCCGGCCGACATCCCCAGCGTGATCGACACCACGCCGGGCAACAGCATTCTCGGGTGGGATGCATGCAGCGGCCTGGGCAACGCGAAGGGCCTCGACGCCGACTGCTCGATCGTGCTGAAGTACGGCATGAAGCGTGACTTCAACGCGTGGCTGAAGTCGCTGGGCGACCGGGCGCCGGTGAAGACGCTCACCGAGCTGCGCGAGTGGAACATCCAGCACCAGCGGGCCGGCGCCATCAAGTACGGCCAGGCCGAGCTGGACATCTCCGACGAGATGAGCGTGCAGGGCGACCGCGAGCGCTACGGGGCCGACCGGCGCAAGGACATCCTGCTGGCGGGGACCAACGGCATCGACGCCGCGCTCAAGGCCAATCGCCTGGACGCGCTGCTCTTCCCCGGCGTGAGCAGCGCGGGCATCGCGGCACGCCCCGGCTACCCGACGGTCACGGTGCCGTATGGCTTCGTTCCCGTCACCGGCGGGCGCGGCGCCGGCGCGTTTCCGGCGGGCTTCGACCCGAAGCCGGCGCCGTACAACGTGAGCTTCACCGGCACGGCGTGCAGCGAGCCGGTGCTCATCAAGCTCGCGTACGCCTTCGAGCAGGCGACGCACAAGCGCCACCCTCCGCCGCAGTTCCCGTAGCGCGGGGGCACCAGGCGCAGGGCGTGCGCCCTCGCGCTCAGCCGCGCGCCGGCGCCGTGACGGGGTGGCTCCAGATCTGCGACAGCACGCGCACGGCATTGCCTCCAAGGATCAGGCCGATGTCCTGGTCGTTGTAGCCGCGGCGGATGAGGGCGTCGGTCAGGTCGTACATCCGCTTCGGGTGGTCGAGGCCCTCGATCGTGATGCGGCCGCCGTCGCCCTCGTGGTACTGGTAGCGCGAGAAGTTGGGCTGCGTCCGCGGGTCGCCTCCGCCGTGCATCGGGTTCGGGTTGCCGATCATGTCGAGGTCGCTGCCGATGGCGACGTACTGCACGCCGACCAGCTTCACCACGTGGTCGATGTGGTCGATGACGTGATCGATCGTGACCGGCTCCCTGTCGCGCACCATGAAGCGGATCGTGTTGATGCCCATGACGCCGCCCGTCTTCGCCATGGCACGGATCGCCTCGTCGGTCTTGCAGCGAAGATGCCCGGGCATGAGGGCCCGGCAGGCGGCATGGGTGATGACCACCGGCGCCTTCGACGCCGCGAGCGCATCCATGGTCGTCAGGTCCGCGCAGTGTGAGACGTCCACCGCCATGCCGACGCCATTCATCCGTTCCACGATCGAGTGCCCGAACACGGTGAGGCCGCCGTCGCGCGCCTCGAGGAAGCCGCTGCCGATGCCGTTGTCGAAGTTGTAGGTGAGCTGCGAGAGGCGCTGGCCGAGCCCCCAGAACGTGTTCACATCGTCGGCGCGGCGGAAATGGTTGGAGTTCTGGAAGGTGAGCATGACGCCGAGCTTCTTCGCCTGCTTGGCGCGCGCGAAGTCGCGGCCGTCGTCGACCCGCATGAACCAGTCGTCGTAGCCGGCAAGGAAGCCGTTCCAGTCGGCGAAGAAGCGGATGGCATCGTCATAGTCGCGCGCGCCGTCGCCGAGGGCGAGCGCCGTCATGCCCGACCCGAGGTAGAGGTCGGCGTCCGCCACCGTGAGGCTGCCCGGTTCGTGCAACCAGCGGTCGCTGCGCGGTGGCTTCTCGGCGTAGTCGGGGAAGCGGAACTGGTTCAGGAGGTCGACGACGAGATTCTCCCGCATCAGCCGGATCGCCCGCTCGGAGTAGGTCGATTGCGACCCGCCGAAGACGCGCCACCGCCCGCGAAGCAGCGCCGGGGCGCCGGCGAGGCCAATGCCGAGCATGCCGATCGCCGCACGTCGGGTGACAGGGCGGAGTGCATATGGTTCTCGCATCGTGGCTCCTCTCCGGTCGCAGCCAGCAGCGCGGGGCGTCCTAACGTGTTCCCGGCGCGTGCGCGGCGCGAGCGCGCCATGCACGAACCATTCGCGCGGCGGGCCAGCTGAGGGCGAGCAGCGCCAGGGTGATGAGCGAGTCGCGCACGTCGGCCAGGGCGGTCGCCACCAGGAAGGCCGCCGCCCCCGCCAGCGCGAGCCCCGGAATCCATGGATAACCCCGGGCGCGATAGGGCCGCGGCAGGTCCGGCTCGCGACGGCGCAGCACGAACAGCGATGCAAACACGAGCAGGTAGCCGGCCACGATGAAGATCGCGTCGATGCCGAGCAGGGCGTTGAAGGAGCCCGAGAAGAGCAACAGGGCGATGAGCAGGAAGCTCACGGCGGTGGCGACTGTCGGCGTTCCGCCGGCATTGACGTCGTCACCGCGCCTGGCAAAGAGCCCGTCGCGGCTCATGGCCAGCAGGACGCGTGGAGCCGCCATCACCTGCGCATTCACGGTGCCGATCAGCGAAACGATCATGATCGTGCGGATGACGGTGTCGCCGCGCTCGGCGAACAGCAGGCGGGCCACCGTCCCGCCGACGAACGGGTCGTTCGCCATTGCCGGCACCCCGACCACCCGGACGAACGCGGCATTGATGAGCAGGTAGATTCCGATGACGAGCCAGAGGCCACGGAAGATGGACCGCGGGATCTCGCGCTCGGGGTTCCGGATCTCCTCGCCGCAGTAGACGACCGCGTAGTAGCTGTCGTAGGTGAAGATGACGCCCTGCATGGCGACCGCGAGCGCGCCAAGGAGGGCCACGCCGGACGGCACCACGGGTACGACCGCCGGCGCCGGCGCGAGCACGGAGCGCGCCAGCAGGAACGCCGCGGCCACCAGGCCGACAAGCGCGAGGGCCTTGAGCACGCTGGTGACCTCCTGGATCCGGCCGCTCCAGCGCACGCCGCGCAGCTGCAGCCCCACCAGGAGCGCGAACAGGACAAAGCCGGTGACGGTCGTGTGGCCGGCAACCGCCGGCAGCAGCTGCCCGAGGTACTCCCCGGCCAGCAGGAGCAGCGCCGCCGAGCTGATGCTCCAGTTGAACCAGTCCATGTACCCGAGGAAGAAGCCGACCGCGTTGCCGAAGGCCCGCTGCGCGAACACGTAGATGCCGCCCGAGCGCGGCAGCATCGCGCCCAGCTCGGCATACGCGGTGGCGCCGGCGAGAGCGTTCAGCGCGCCTAACGCCCAGACGCCGAGGAAGAGGACCGGCGTGGGAAGCAGGGCGGCGACGTCGCCCGGCGTGCGCAGGATGCCGCCGCCGATCGTCGCCCCGACGATCATCGCCAGGCCGAACGAGCGCCCCAGCACGCGCAACAGGCCGCGCGGCGGTGCCGACGCCGGGGCGACGCGGGCGGCGACGCCGGTCATGACGGCCGCGTCCTGTGCGATGGCGCCGGGCCGCCGCGCAAACGCCGACGGCGCGTCACACCACGGTCCCGGATTCGACCTGTCCAGCCATCGTCTCGTCCTCCTCCCCCGCACGGGTCCACGAACGTACCGTCCGGTTCCGGCAGTGGCCACACGATGCGTCCCGGACTCCTTGCGCAACGGCCGGGAAAGCTGCAGCGTCACGCGCGCATCGCCATTCCCGCTCACGGGAGGTCTCCGTCACCGTGTGCCGCCCATTCTCCGCCGTCGTCCGCCGCAGCCTGGCGCCGGTCGCCCTCGTCCTGTGCGCCGCCGTGGCGCGCGGGCAGCTTCCGGGCGTGTCCGGCACGCTCATCGTCGCCAACAAGACGCCGGCCACGGCGACGTTGATCGACGTCTCGAGCGGGCGCATGCTGGCGACCCTGCCGACGGGACGCGGCCCGCATGAGGTGGCAGTGTCGTCCGACGGACGCCTTGCGGTGGTCTCGAACTACGGCATCACGCCCCGCAGGACCCTGACGGTGTTCGACCTCGAGGCGCCCAACGTGACCCGAACCATCGACCTGGGCGACTACCGCAGCCCGCATGGCATACAGTTTCTCGCCGGTGACAGCGTGGTGCTCGTGACCTCCGAGGCCAGCGGCAACGTCGTCGAGGTCAACGTGCTCACCGGCGAGATCCGGCGTGTCATCCCGACGCAATTCCGCGGGACGCACATGCTCGACGTCGTGCCCGACGGCTCCCGCGCCTATACGGCCAACATCCTGAGCGGCACGGTCTCCGAGATCGACCTGCGACGCGGTGAGTTCGTCCGGAGCTTCAAGGTGCCGGCCCAGCCGGAGGCGATCGCGATCTCGCCCAGCGGGTCAGAGGTGTGGGTCGGGAGCAACGCCACCGGACGCATCAGCGTGATCGATCCGGGGAGGGGATCGGTGACCACGGCTGTCGAGGGATTCGGGTTCCCATATCGTATCCGCTTCACGCCGGACGCCGGGATCGCGCTCATCACCGACCTGCGGAGGGAAGAGGTCCGGTTCATCGAGCGGGCGTCCCGGCGCGAGATCGCCCGGCTGTTGTTCCCCGGCGGCGGCCCCGAGGGCGTGGCGATCACCCCCGACGGCCGCTACGCCTTCGTGTCGCTCAGCGCGCAATCACGGATTGCGGTGATCGACGTGGCCCGATGCGAGGCCCTGGGATTCCTCGCGAGCGGCGACACTCCCGACGGCATTGCCTACACGACGCGGGTGGCCGGCACCTCACCCCACTGAGGCACGACCGAATGCACCCCGCCGAGTACGCCCGTCACGATGCCCTCGGGCTTGCCGCGCTCGTGCGCACCGGCGACGTCTCGCCGCGCGAGCTGGTCGCCGCCGCCATCGAGCGCATCGAGGCGGTGAACCCGCGCATCAACGCGGTCGTGCACCGGATGTTCGACGCGGCGCTCTCGCAGGCCGACGGTCCCCTGCCCGATGGACCGTTCCGCGGTGTCCCGTACCTGCTCAAGGACCTGCTGGCGTGGTACGGCGGCGAGCCGATCACCAGCGGCAGCCGGGTGTTCCGCGGGTGGAAGGCGCCGCACGACAGTGAAATCGTCAGGCGCTGCCGTGCCGCCGGGTTGATCGTGGTGGGCAAGACGAACACGCCGGAGTTCGGGCTGGTCCCGTTCACCGAGCCCGAACTCTTCGGGCCCTGCCTGAACCCGTGGGATACCGCCCGGACCACCGGAGGCTCGTCAGGCGGCTCGGCGGCGGCGGTGGCCAGCGGAATGGTGCCGATGGCCGGCGGCGGGGACGGTGGCGGCTCGATCCGCATCCCGGCGTCGTGCTGCGGCGTGTTTGGGCTGAAGCCGACGCGGGGCCGCACGCCGACCGGCCCGGACCAGGGAGAGCTGTGGCGCGGCGCGGCCATCGAGCATGCTCTCACGCGAAGCGTGCGCGACAGCGCCGCCCTGCTGGACGCCCTGGCCGGCCCGGACGTGGGCGCGCCGTACGCCGCGCCGCCGCCGCCGCGCCCCTACATCGAGGAGGCCGCCACGCCACCGCGGCGGCTGCGCATCGCCGTCTGCGCCGAGCCGCTGCTGGGCCACACGCTGCACGACGACTGCCGCCGCGCGCTGGAGGACGCGGTGGCGCTCCTCGAGTCGTTAGGTCACGAGGTCGTGCCGGCGTGCCCGCCGGTCTCCCGGCAGCACTTCAACAGGGCGTTCCTCACCGTCGTCTGCGGCGAGATCGCCGCCGACCTCGCCGACGCCCCGGCGCTCACCGGGCGCGCGGTCGCCCGCGGCGACGTGGAGTACGCCACCTGGGCGCTCGCCCTGCTCGGGCGCTCCATCCCGGCAGTCGACTACGCCCGCGCCCTGCGGACGTTGCAGCGCACCGGGCGCGCCGTGGGAGCCTTCTTCGAGGGCGTGCACGTGCTGGTGACGCCGACGCTGGCGGCGCCGCCGTTCCCGACCGGTGCGCTGCAGCCGCCCCGCCACGAGCGCCTCCTGCTCGAGACGCTGGGCGCGCTGCGCGCCGGCGGCGCGCTGCGGGCGCTCGGCGCACTGGAGCGCGCCGCCGACACCGTCTTCGACTGGATGCCCTTCACCCCGCTGGCCAACGCCACCGGCCAGCCCGCGATGTCGGTCCCCCTGGCGTGGAACGGCGACGGGCTGCCGATCGGCATCCAGTTCATGGGTCGCTACGGCGACGAAGGCACGCTCTTCCGGCTGGCCGGACAGCTCGAGGACGCCGCGCCGTGGAAGGACCGCCACCCGCGGCTCTGGCCGGAGTGACGTCGCGCCGGCGCGGCGCCTAACGGGGCGCGACCGGGTCGACCACGACCGTCGCGCGGTGGGCCACGGCCCCGAGGCGGCCGGTGTCAGGCGACTCGCGGGTGACGAAGACCATGACGTCCCTGCCGGCGGGTACGCGGCGCGTGGCGGAAGCGCCAAGCGAGGCCCGGGGCGCCATGGCACCGAGCAGCAGCAGCGCCAAGCCGGCCGCCATCGAGGCCCGCAGGTCGCGCCGGCTGGTGTCCGGCGCCTGGTTGGTGAGGCGCCGCACCCGCTCCACCAGGGCCGACGTGCGCCCCTCGGCCATTGCCGGAGCGGGAAGCGCGGCCCGGCCGACCGTCCACTCGGCCACGCGCGCCAGGCAGTGCGCCAGCGTGACGGGCCGGCGCACGACGCCGACCGCCCACGCATCGCTGGCGAATTCGGCGTCGTCCTGCATGCGGCGGCGCGCCCAGCGATTGAGCGGCTGGAAGAGGAACAGCGCCTCGACGAGTCGGGCGACGACGAGTCGCTGCGGATCGCGCCGCGTGAGGTGCGCCAGTTCGTGCGCCAGGATCGTCTCGAGCTGGAGGGGATCCAGCTCCGCGAGCGCCCGCTGCGGCAGGCAGATCTCGTCGCGCCCGATGGCCACCGGGCTCGCGAGGCGATCCGATATCGTCAGCCGGATCCGTCGCCGGACGCCGGCGCGGCGGCGCACTTCGTCGAGCGCCAGTCCGGCCATGGTGTACGCGGCGTCGCAGCGGCCGTCGAGCATCCGGAGAAAGCGGGCTCGTGACAGCAGGAAGAGCGCCAGTCCCGCCGCGGCCGAGGCGAGCCAGGCGAGCGCGGCATACAGCGGCCAGCCGATGCCGTCGACGCGCGCAGTAAACGTGTGCACCGGCGCGCCCGGACCCGCCGCGCGCCCCCGGCCCGAGGCGACGATGGGCACGTCTCCCGCGGTGCGCACCTCGCGCACGGTGAGACGCATGCGGCCGTAAGCCGGGGATTCGCTCGTCAGGCGCACCGTTCCGGCGATGGGCTGGAGCACGCCGGTCGACTGCAGTGACGCCGTGACCACGCCGCCCATGAGGGCGACGCCCCAGATGCCTGTCGCGCGCAGCCGGCGGAGCCATCCGCGGTCCTGCGCCCGCGCCACCAGCGCGGCGACAGCGATCAGGACGGTACTGTGGATGGCGTACGTCGCGAGCCATCCCAGTACGCCGTCGGCCAGCCGCTGCGCGGGCGGCAGCAGCACGAACGCGAGCCTAGCGAGCCACGTGGCCATCGGCGTCACGCTCGGCGCTGGCGATCAGTCGCTTGACCTCGTCGAGGTCGCTTCGGTCGATCTCGCGCTCGTGCAGCAGGTGGCTCACGAGCGCGGCGGGACTGCCGTCGAAGAGGAGTTCGGTGAGTTCGGTGACCATCGACCGACGCACCTGCGGTTCAGTGACGGTGGCGCGGTACACGAAGACGCGCCCTTCGCTGCGATGGGCAACGAGGCCGCGCTTCTCGAGGCGGCTGAGAATGGTGGCGACGGTCGTCTGCGCCAGCGGCCGCTGCGGCAGGAGCGCGTCCTGCACGTCGACCACCGTTCCCTCCCCGCGCTCCCAGAGCACGCGGACGATGGCAAGCTGCAGATCGGTGAGGCGGGCCTGCGTCTTCATTGAAGCTCCCGGTGGTGGCCAGGCGCCTGGTCCGACGCCTGTCGTCGAGTGGGACACGCGGTCCACCGGCGGGGGTTTACCGGCCGTCCCATCCCGCGTCGCGCCCCGCAGGCTCCGGCGCCGGCGATCCCTCTCCTCTTGACTTTCGACAGGAAGGCTGCGACTCTCCTGTAGGCTTTCGACAGCAGACACCCCCTGCCCGTGCGTCGCCCATGTCCACGCCTTCCAACGACGTCCTCCGCGGCACCCTCGACCTTCTGGTGCTGAAGATCCTCACCCTCGAGCCGATGCACGGCTGGGGACTGAGCCTGCGCATCCGGGAGACCTCGCGCGGGGTGCTCGACGTGAACCAGGGATCGCTGTACCCCGCCCTCCAGCGGCTGGAGCAGCGGGGGCTGATCGAGAGCGAGTGGCAGACGAGCGAGAACAACCGGCGGGCGAAGTACTACCGCCTGTCGGTGGCGGGGCGGCGCGCCCTGGGGGACGAGACGGCGAGCTGGCGCCGGTACGTGAAGGCCGTGGACCTGATCCTGGCCTCGTAGGCACTGCACCACGGTCGCGGCAACGCGGACCTGACCGGGAGACGAGCATGGGAGCGCTGAGGGGAATCGTCGTGCGCCTGCGCGCGCTGCTGCTGCGCCGTCGCGTCGAGCAGGAGTTCGACGACGAGGTGCGCTTTCACCTCGAGAACGAGGCCGCGCTGTACCGCGACGCCGGGATGCCGCCTGACGAGGCTCGGCGCCGGGCGCTGGCCACGTTTGGCGGCGTGACGCAGGCGCGCGAGGCGCATCGCGAGGCACGGGGGGCGTCGCTGCTCGAGGGCCTCGCCGCCGACGCGCGTTATGCGCTGCGCACCCTGCGCCGCGCGCCGACACTCACCGGGGCGGCGATCCTGACGCTGGCCCTGGGCATCGGCGCGAACACGGCGATCTTCTCGGCGGTGAGCGCGGTGCTGCTGCGCCCGCTGCCGTACCGGGCGCCCGACCGCCTGTACGTGATCGGCGAGGACAACGCCGAGCGCGGGTGGCACGTCGAGGACGCCGCCCCCGCCAATTTCCTCGACTGGCGCGAGCAGGTGAAGTCGTTCGCGGACGCCGGCGCCTATGCGGAGTTCGGTGCATCCACCATCTCGGGGGACGGTGAACCGGAGCAGCTTCCCTCGCGGCAGGTCACCGGCAACCTCTTCGACCTGCTCGGCGTGCACCCGGAGGTGGGACGCAACTTCACGTTCGACGAGACCTGGGCGGGCGCGGCGCCGACCGTCATCCTGGGCCACGCGCTGTGGCAACGGCGGTACCACGGCGATCCCGCCATCGTCGGCCGGTCCATCCGGCTGGACGGGCGCGCGACGCGGGTGGTCGGGGTGATGCCCGCCGGATTCTCGTTTCCGTCCGAGAGCGTGGAGCTGTGGGAGCCGATGGGCTGGGACCCCGCCGACCGGACGTCGGTGCCGTTCCGGCGGGCGCACTGGGTTCGCGTGGTGGCACGACTTGCCCCGGGCGTGACGCCGGCGGCGGCCAACGCCGACCTGCAGGTCGTCGTGAAGCGCCTGCAACAGGACTACCCGGTGACCAACACGGGGATGGGAGCCACGATGGTCTCCCTGCACGACTTCATCGTCGGCCCGTCGCGAGCGCCGCTGATGGTGCTGCTGGGCGCGGTGGCCCTGCTCCTGCTCATCGCCTGCGCCAACATCGGCAATCTCCTGCTCGTCCGAGCCGCCGGTCGCGAGCGCGAGGCGGCGCTGCGGCTCGCCCTCGGCGCACGCACCGGCCGGCTCGTCAGGCAGGCGCTGACCGAGAGCCTGCTGCTGTCGGCGCTGGGCGGTGCCGCGGGCGTGGCCCTCGGGGTGGCCGGCACGCGCCTGCTCGCGGCCCTGCAGCCGGCGAGCATGCTGCCGGTCTCGCATTTCGCCGTCGACGGTACCGTGCTCGCCTATGTCGTCGCCATCACCACCGCGTGCGGATTGCTGTTCGGCATCGCACCGGCGCTCTGGAACCGGCGGCGCCTGCCGAGTGAGGCGCTCAAGGAGGGCGGTCGCGGAGGCAGCGAAGGCCGGCGGGCCCGGCTCCTGGGTGACTCGCTCGTCGTCGCCGAGGTGACGCTCGCCCTCACCCTCACGCTCGGCGCCGGCCTGCTCGTGCGCAGCCTCCTCGGCCTCCAGCAGGTGAATCCCGGGTTCGATCCCCGGAACGTCCTGACCGCCGCGGTGTCGCCGTCGGGGGAGCGCTACGACTCGCTCGCGCAGGTCCTCCGGTTCTACGACGAGCTGCTCGCGCGCACCCGCAGCCTGCCGGGCGTGGAGAGCGCGGCCGCGGTATCGGCGCTTTCGCTCACCGGGCAGTCGTGGACCAGTGACTTCCACGTCCTGGGCCGCCCGCGCGAGGACTTCGGCGTCGGGGTGGTGCACCGGGAAGTCGTGGGAGGCTACTTCAGGACCATGCGCGTGCCGTTGCTGCGCGGCCGCTCGTTCACCGAGCAGGACGGTCGTCGCTCGCCGCTCGTGGTCGTGGTCAACGCATCCCTGGCGCGAAAGTACTTCGGCGACCAGGACCCCATTGGCCAGCGCCTGGCCTTCGATCGCTATCCCGACTCGACCTCGACATGGCGAACGATTGTGGGCGTCGTGGGCGACGAACACCAGAACTCACTGGCGGAAGCGCCGCTCACCGAGATCTTCTCCCCGCTGGCGCAGGAGGGACGCGCCGCGATGGCACTGGTCATCCGGACGACGGGCGACCCCGCCCCGCTGGCGGCGCCGTTGCGCTCGCTCCTCGCCGACCTCGATCCCGCCCTGCCCCTCTCACGCGTCCGGACGATGGACGAGGTGCGCGCCAGGTCGCTGGCGCGGGACCGGTTCCTCACGACACTGCTGCTCCTCTTCGCCGGCGTGGGCCTGGCCCTCGCGGTGATCGGCGTCTATGGGGTGATGGCGCAGCTGGCGCGCCGGCGCGTCCGCGAGATGGGGATCCGGATGGCGTTAGGCGCCGGTGTGGGACGGATCCGCTGGCTGGTGGTGCGCCACGGGCTGCGGCTGGTGGCAATCGGGGTGCTCGCGGGGACCCTCCTGGCCCTGTCGGGCGCACGCGCGATGCGCGCGCTCCTCTACGGCATCACGCCGTTCGACCCGCTCACCTTCGTGGCCGTGCCGCTGGTGCTGGCGATCGCGGCCGTGATGGCGTCGTGGCTCCCGGCGCTGCAGGCCGGCCGGGCCGAGCCAGCCGTCACGTTGCGCGCGGAATGAGGTGGCGGCGCGCGGCGCGGGCACCCGGCCGCACCGCGCTCAGAAGCCGATCCAGTACCGGGCCTTCACCAGGAAGACGTTCTCGGCCGGGGCGCGCCAGAGTGCATCCACGTCCCGGCCGAGGTCGAACGCTCCCGTGGTGACCCGGTCCGACTGCCGACGCTGCCAGACGAGGAAGATCGTCGACCCGGGCCGGTACTCCCACCGCAGCACCGCGTTGCCGCGGAGCGACCGGACGTTGAAGTCGCGCTCGCCGAACGAGTAGTCGACGCTCCCGTTGCCGTCGAAGTCGACGAGGCGGGTGTCGTCGGGCCCGAGGCAGGTGCGTCCGCCGGCGCAGCGCGGCACCGCGCCCGAGGCATCGTACGTGCCCTCGCCGAACGTCTCGAACCGGTAGGTCTCGGGAGCGAGGAACTGCTTGTACGACCGGTAGTCGCCTGACGAGATCAGGGGCTGCAGGTACAGCTGCAGGCTCAGCGTCGGGCTGAAGGTGGCGTCCACGCGGGTCTCGAGCGAGAGCTCCCGCCGCACGAGGTCGCCGAAGAGGTAGCGGCTCCCGTAGGTCGGCGCGAACGGCAGCGTGTCGGTCGCGGTGACGTACTGCGCGCCGGTGCGACTGCGCGACCACTGGGGCCCGAGGCGGATCGCCACGCGCGACGACGGCCGGAAGCCGACGTCGACCCCCACCTGGGTGCGCCATCCCGCGCCCTTCGCCGAACGCTCGAACGAGAGGTTGGGGCCGATGGTCACCGGCTTGCGCGAATCGCTGTCGAAGCCGAGGCGCGCATTCACCGAGGCCGGATGCAGCATCAGTGGCCCGCCGCGGGTCGCGGTGCGGTCCATGCGCTCGGGATTGTAGCCCAGGTTCGCGTCCAGCCTCCAGTAGCTCAGCAGCGTGGCGTTGCCGTTCACGCTCACCGAACCGGAGACGTGGGTGCGACGCCAGGCGTCGGAGGACCAGACGTCGTCGAGCAGGTCGTGGCTGTAGTTGTGCGACGACGACAGCGAGGCGTTGTAGCTGCGGAAGAGGCGTCCCGGGCGGATCTCGCGATACTGGACCCGGAAGCCGCCGTCGAGCACTTCCTGCCGCGAGCTGAAGCCGAGGTCGTTGATCTCGAATCCGGGCGAGACCTCGGCGGCCCAGACCGATCCGGTCCAGTGCTCGCCGCGGCGCTTCTCCAGCGTCATGCGCCAGTCGTAGCCCGTCATCGACGTCGCCGACGAATCCACCCGCAGCCGTCGCGCGTCGGGACGCTGGAAATAGTGGGTGCTGGAGCGCTGGATGCGCAGCATCGCGAGCGAGTCGCCGGCCACCCGGCTCCCCGCGAGGTAGCCGAAGAACGCCCACGTGCGATCGTTCCACTGGTGTTCCCAGTCGATGCCGGCGGCGGACGCGGTGCGCGGCAGGTCATTGAACGCGCCGCCCGCCGGAAGATCCCGCGCGAGGAGGGTGCCGATCGCGCCGATGGTCGACGCCCCGCCGTTGAAGTCCTGCCGGAGCCGGACGACGCCGTACCCGGTCCGTGGCTCCACGAGGAAGCGCTGCGTCGCGCCGCTGGACGCGTACCAGGCGGCCCCGGTCTCGTCGTTGGTGAGCGCCCCCAGCGCGCCCACCGAGAGTCCGCCCCCGGTCCGTCCGGTGAGCTTTGCGGCGCCAAGGATGTTCACCGCGTCAGGCACATCGGCGTAGGTCGCCGTGTCGGGAGCGCCGCCGTGCGGACTGCGCCCGATGCGGCGGCTGTAGAAGACGCGGTTGTCGTGACCGGACAAGGCGAAGTCGAAGATCTTGGCGTCCTCGACGAAGAACGGCCGGCGTTCGTCGAAGAAGGTCTCGAAGGCCGAGAGGTTCACGACCGCAGGGTCGGCCTCGACCTGTCCGAAGTCCGGGTTGACCGTGGCGTCGAGCGTGAACTGGGCGCCGAGCCCGTAGCGCACGTCCACACCCGCGCGCGCCGTGGTCTCGCGGCCGTCCGTGAAGGGATTGCCGGGGTCCACGGGCCGGCTCGACGTGCTCCCGAGCGCGTAGGGACGGAGTTCCACCCGCCGGCCGGCGCGCCCGATATCCATGCCGTCCAGCACGCCGAACTGGCTGACGTGCCCGCGTTGCAGTCGCGAGATGAGCGCGAACTGCGTCTCCTCGTTGGAGCGCAGGCGCCGCCGGTAGAAGTTCACGCCCCATGGCTCCGGCGAGTCGCCGGCGGGATAGCGGATCTGGGAGAGCGGAATGCGCATCTCCACCGACCAGCCTGACGAGTCGATCTGCACGGCGGACGACCAGACCGCGTTCCAGGCGGCGTCGCGCTGGCTGTCGTCGTAGAGATACTCGTCGCGCTGCACGTTGGCGGCGCTGACGCGGAACCGGTAGCCGGTGCGATGGTCGCGATTGGGGTCGAACTCGACCGCGAAGTAGTCGAACTGGCCCTCCTCGTCGCGCCGCACCATCTGTCGCGCGATCGTCGCCGGCGCGGGATCGTCCATGTGGGCGGCGACGTAGATCGCGTCGTCGTCGAAGAGCATGCGCACGGTCGTCTGGTAGCGCGCCGGCTCGCCTTCATCGGGCTGCTGCTGGATGAAGCCCGTCGCCGGCTGCGCCTCGCGCCACGCCCGCTCGTCGATGCGGCCGTCCACCACCACGGCGCCATCGCGCGGGGTGGCCTCGGCGGTGGGCACCGGGCGCGCATGCGCCACGCCACCGTCTCCCGCAAATTGCGCCGCCACGGCCGAGGGCAGCGACGACAAGGCGAGGGACAGGGCAAGTGCGCCCCATCGCCTGAAGGGACCGGTCATCGTCTGGTATCGGGGGAAGAGCGCCCGCGCGTCGCGCGCTCCATGGTGTTTACGCGCGACGGAGTGCAAATGTTGGGCCGGCGCGCGGCGCGGTCCGCATTCTCAGCGCAACGCGCCGCTCACGATGCCGTTGAAGAGCAGCTTGAACGTGGCGTGAGGCTGCGCCCGCTGCAGGATCTCCGGTCCATAGAGGATCACGCGTCCCTTCCCCACGCGCGCCGAGACCGCCACCACACCGTTCTCCAGCGCCGCCTGTCCCCACGACCATCCGCTGTGCAGCGGCGCTGCGGTGTCGAACCAGCCCACCCGCTCCACGCCTGACGCCGCGGCACCGTCCTGGAGCCGGAACACGGGGCTGTTGTCGAAGAAGACGTCGGTGTGGGCCGCCATGCCCCACGTCAGGTCGCTGGTGGTATCGAACCGCGCGGTGAGCAGGGAGCCCGGCGTGTAGAACCGCGACGGCGGCATCGGTGCGCCGTTTTCCACCAGATGGTTGCCGACGGGAAGCTGCAGGAACGTCGCAAGGTTCGTCGCCGAGGTGCCGATGGCGATCACCGTGCCACCTTCCTCGATGAACGTCCGCACCTGCGGGAGCGTCCGGTCGACGGTGACCCGGCCGAGCTGCGACCGGTACTGGGCGGGAACGTCCGCCGCGTCAGGCATGCCGCCGCCACGTCCCCCTCCCGACGCCGCCGGAATCCCTCCGCCCACGAACACCAGGACGTCGTACTTCGCGCGCAGGTTGCCGGCGTCGAGTGCCGGGGCGAAGACCCGCTCGAAGGGGAAGGCGTACTGCTCCAGGATCCAGCGTGCCCATCCGGCATCGATCGACCCGCCGTACTGGTCCCAGAGCCCGACCCGGGCGACCGCCAGGCGCGGAGCGGCTGGTGGCGGCGCCGCGGCGACCGCAGCGAACGACACCCCCAGCTCGTTCGAGACGCGATCGATGGCAGCGCGCGTCGCGCCGCGCGACCGCACGTAGAACGTGCCGGCCGGCCACGTCTGGCCCCCGACCGTCATCGGCTCGCGCAGCTCGCGCACCTCCTCCCCGGCGGCGAGCAGCCGGTTCATCGCGATGAAGGCGTTGTTCACGCGACGACTCGTCAGGTAGCCGGCCGGTCGCGGAACCCCGGTCACGTGGCCGGCCGGCGGGGCGATGTTCCAGTCGTCGATCGGCTCGAACGGACCCGTGAATGGGTCGAGGACGCGGTCGAACTGCACGCCCATCTGGAAGGCGAGCGTCCAGCCGGCGTTGTCGTACGGCGGCGTCGGCGGCCCGCCGGGAATCGGGAAGACGTTCGGGTGCACCTGCGGCTCGAACATGTCCATCACGTGCGGGCGGAAGGCCTGTGCCGTCTGCACGACGTACGAGCCCGCGGGATACTCCTTCCCCTGCACGGTGAACGCCCGTGTCGCGCGCTGGACCGTGATGCCCGTCTCGAGCAGCGCGTTCACGAACTTCGTCGCCGTGGGAAAGTCCGGCTGGTCGGCGGGAATGACGTAGCCGCGCGGGTCGCGCAGCTCCGGCTTGTGCAGCTCGGCCCAGAACTTCATGTCGCTCGCGCCCGCGTCGCCGCCGCGACCACCGCGACCTCCACGTCCGCCGCCCGACATGTCCTGGCCCATCTCCTCGGCCACGGCAGCCATTCGCTTCGGGTTCGCGGTCCAGGTGTCGGTGCTGCCGCGCTCGATGGAGTGCTTCCCCATCACATAACGATTCCAGAGCAGCTCCTCGCGCAGGCGCGATGCGTAGTCGAGAATCGCGCGGTCGGCGCTGATCGAGTAGTCGATCGACTTGCGGAAGTGCCACTCCTGCGGCGGTACCGGGTAGATCTGGTCGGCCGTCGGGAGCTGCCGCTGCATGACGAGCGGGACGCGCATCGGCGTGGGACTGCCGATCATTTCTGTAAGAATGGCGATGGTGTTATGGAAGGCGGCGGTGTTCCGGATGCCGCCGTTCCACCAGCCGTCGTACGGGCCGCCGGAGCGCATCGTGGCCCCGGGCTTTCCTTCTACCGCCATTCGCGTGTGGAGCCACCCGCCGAGGGTCTGGAAGCCGAGCACGAGGATGGGGTCGAGGTTGTAGTTGTTCGGGTCGCGGAAGGGGGGCGAGTAGAAGACCGCTCCGGCCGGCCCGCTCTGGTGGTGGTTGTAGAGGATCTGCGGAAACCACTCGCGATACAGCACGCGGTTCATGTTCTCGCTTTCCGCCTGCGTGGACATGAAGAAATCGCGGTTGTTGTCGTGGCCGATGTACTTCTGGTACAGCTCGGGGAGCCCCGACGTGGTACGCTCGGTGGAGTCGGGGTTGCGCATGTACCAGTTGGCGACGAGGTCGTTTCCGTCGGGGTTGGCGTGGACGAAGAGGATGATGACGTCATTCAGGAAGCGCATCGTCTCGTCGTCGGTGCGGCTCACCATCTGGTAGACCATCTCGGCGAGCTGCTGCGCGCCGAGGACTTCCGTGGCGTGCAGGCCGCCGTCGATCCAGACCACGGCCTTGCCTTCGCGGGCCAGGGCGTGGGCCTGCTCGTTCGTCAGCCCTTCGGCGAGTGCCAAGCGGCGCGAGATCTCCTGGTAGCGCGCGAGATTGCGCTGGTTCTCGGGCGAGGTAACGATCGCCATGAGCTGGGTGCGTCCCTCGGCGGTCTTGCCGATGTCGCGCAGCACCATCCGGTCGGACTCGCCGGCGAGGCGGTGCCAGTAGTCGGCGATCTGCTGGTAGTTGGCGATCCAGTAGTCGTCGCCGAAGTCGTGGCCCAACTGCTCGCGCGGGGTGGTGATGTGGGCCTGCGCGGCGGCGAGGGCCGGCAGGAGGGCGAGGAGGGCGAGGGCGGTGAGGCCGCGCGATGACGTGTTCCGAACGGACATGGTGCGACTCCGGGTGGTGATTCCGTCGCTCGCCGTAGGCGGCCCGGAGAAGCTAATGATCCGTCGTGCGGCCGGGCCGCCATGGTATAGCCCCAATATTGGGTGAGCGATGGTGCCGGGAAAGGTGGCACTGCCCTCGGTAGCGGTTAAGACGCGAACCGCTCGGGCACCTCCGTCAGCAGGGTTCCGACCCGTCAAGCATCGTCTCGACCGCTTCCGCCGACCGTTCGGGGCGTTCGGGGCCGCTTGAGGCGATACCACGACATCGAATCGCCCGCGCCGGTCATGCCGCCCACGTCTCGCACGGAGCCCGCCGGGCGAGCACGTCCCGCGCAGTCATCACGTGCTCCCTCCGCGACTTCGCCATCGTCCCACCTGGCCGGGACTCAGCCCGGATGGGGAGGGCCAAGGGCCCTCCCCGTCACGGAAGTGTCGGGATCCGGGTGTACAGGCCGCGGTAATTCGGGTGATCTGCTACAACGGTACTACGACACCCGTCGGCACGGGAGCGGAACCTCGCAACGGCGACGGCTCGCCGCCCAGCACCGCACCGGACCGGACCGGACGCAGAGCACACGCCGCAACCGGCCGAGATCGTGGCTACTCCGGGCCGCCGGTCCGGCGATTCAAGCCAGGTGCGCTCGCCACGGCGACGTGACGCGTTGCCCAACTTTCTCCATTCATGTTCACAGCCGCCACCGCGAATTCTCTGAACTCTCCCGTCGTGAGCGGAATGTGCAGCGTCACGGTGCTGCCCGCGCTGACCATGCGGTGCATGGCGCTCCGGAATGAGGACCGCGTAGTCGCTCTCCAAGAACGGTGTGAGCAGGGCGACTCCGCTCTGAAGAGCGGGATGCACGGCGACGAAAAGCGCTTCGCCGATTCTCCATCCAAGCGCAAGAGCTCTACCCCACGCTACTTCTTCGTACGTCGAAGACTGTCGGCGCCTGCCGCAAAACGCCCGTTAAGTGGCGGAAGCGTTACTGCGATAGCTCGGGCCGCGCCGATTCCGGGGACGCGGAATACTCTAGCGCGTCCGAGGCGGGCAAGCTGCTGCTCAAACCATAACTTGTACGCGCTCCCCTCCCACCCGGCGCCCGGCGCACCCCTCCTCACGGCGGCGCTCATGTCAACGGAGAGCGAATCGCCATACTTCTGGCGCAGAGCTGCCAGTACGTGAAACGCGACCGCGAAGTCGGCCGCAGTGGCCTGCGGGCTTAGTACTATCACCTCCCTCGGCGTCTGGCGCACCCGTCGAAGGACTCTCGCGCGCCCGCCTCCCGGAAGCGACGCGACTGCGACGACAGCCACCCGGACCGACTGGTGTGCGCGACCCGTGGTCTGCGCCGCCAGGGGCGCCAGAGGTGCCATGAGGGGCAAGCACAGCCCTCCTGTGATGAAGCGGCTAAGCCTCATGATCCGTCTCCCGATGAGCCGACGACGAACGCGGTACGCGCATCACGCGCTACT
Source organism: uncultured Gemmatimonadaceae bacterium (assembly GCA_963761075.1). GTDB lineage: Bacteria > Gemmatimonadota > Gemmatimonadetes > Gemmatimonadales > Gemmatimonadaceae > CAVXFN01. The sequence continues at coordinate 507,235 of CAVXFN010000004.1, read as the reverse complement.
GCATGTAGGCCGACCCGTAGAGCCAGCACTCGGTCCCGAGGTAAGACGAATCCACGTAGGACCACGAGAACCCCCCATCGTTAGACTCCCATTCATCGAGGTACACATCGTAACAATGCCACGTGCCGTCTTCTCCCATCCCACCGGTGGGCGGCGACGGCGCGTCGCCCTCCGCGCATTGGTTGAACACGAAGCTCGTCGGTATCGAGTCGAGGTACGTTCTGCCTATTGGTCGCTGAGCATCCTGAATCTGGCAGTAGTTGAAGTCGTCGTCGTCTCCGTTATACGGCGGGGCCGGTGTGCCAGGTGATGGCGACTGCGCATCGATGCACATCCCCTCGTACGAGTCGGCGATGGTCTCGCGCTGCGAATAGTCGTACACAAGAGGGGTAGTGTTCGCAAAAACGTGGCCGAACTCGTGCTTCAGAGTCCGCATGGTTGACTTCGTTGACGTGTCCTCCCATGCGAGCGTTTCAGGATTCAGGTATATCGAATCGAGCCGCACGCCTGTGTCGCTTCCTGAAATCCAAGGACTGCTATGTTCGAACCACGAGCCGCCGGCGAGCGTATCCGGCTCCCAAACGTGGGGCTTGACGATGCCCTCGTTGAACCACTTGGAAAGAACGCTCTTCATTCCCCCGCACGCCGCGTTCCCGGTGTAGAGGCGATTCAGGACGGTGTTGATCGAATCCCACTGAGCAACCGTCCAACCGCCGGGACATGGGGAACTGGTACACGGACTCAGATCCGCAAATACCGAATTCATAATACGCGGTGGTGCGGTTACCGCATGGTCCACGCAGCTGGCCGCAAGAAGACTCCCGAGAAAGACACACGGAAGTAACTGCCAGTGCACCGGAGAAACACGCTTCATGGTCGCCCCGCGACGAAAGATCCGTCCATCTAGGCGCACGACTCAACTCCGCAAGGTGCGAAGGACTCACTCCTTGAGATCACCGCAAACCACTACTTCCCTCGCGATATGGCGATTCGCCGAGCAGCGGTGATGTACCGCGCAGGTTCCGACGTTTTCTTGTCTCGCGCGACCATGGCGCTGAAAGTGGTCGCCGCCTCATGGAACGAAATCTTGCAGAACACGGTCCACGGACCAGCTGTTCCCTCGCCGCACTAGTCGAAGCAGCAATCCACCTTCCAGGACCGCGGCCCCAGACGCCGCGGCCGACGGCTGGCCCCTACCGTACTGCCGCACCCAGACGCTTACCGTGTCCCCCGCGCCTTTCGGCTCGTCCGCTTCCACGTAATACTCGGCATCCGCAAGAGCGCACTTTGCGCGATCTTGCATTGACGGCCCGAGATGAAAGCAGCGCTTCATGGTGGCCGGAATGCTCAACGGAGCAGTTGTCGAAGCCGACCGCCCTGCGGACAAGTCCACGGGCAATCGGCGCTCACCCGTCAGAAGCGTGCCGCCGACGGCGAATACGACCGTCAAAGTCTGCCGCGCCGAGTCCGCCCTTTTCTGATCTACTCGGATCATGAAGTGCGCCGCCTCTACCGCGATCGTGGCGCGGTCCGACGGTGTTACTTGAGCACGCACCGAGGGCAGTCCGATGGTGCTGGAAAAAAGCCAGCAAAGACACGATCGCCGTGCAAGAGAGAACCGCATTTCGTGCACCCTTCCTGTATCAGGAGTGTCAACGACACCTCAGTCCGACCGCGGCATGGCGCCCATTCGAGACCCGATCGGGACCGCCGATGCGGCTTGAGTAACCGACAGCCTTCTACACGACCGCCTAGCACGCCAATCTGCCGGCGTGACGTTGCGATCCGGGCTCTCGTCAGAGCTTTCTTGTATAGTATCGGTCCAACGCAGAGGCGTGTGTGGATCGGATCTACCGCCGCTCCGGATATCTAGCCTGGGCCTGAGAATGTCATTTCTAGCGGCAAGACTGTGTTGTGCGTGCCTCAATGGCGGGTCGACATCCCCCTACGTATGAGAACAGCAGGGAGCGATTCTGTTGGCGCCGCGGAGCCCAACCTTCGCCATAAAGCGGACTTGCACTCCGCTAGCTGTAAATGACGAAGAGGTTGTTCACTGAGCCGTAGCAGGCCAAGCTGGAGTTGTCGAAGACCTCAACCGGTAACTGCCAGAGGGCTCAGTGAACATTCACGAGAATGCACGATTGACCCCGGCGGGGCGACTGCACGCCGTGGAACGGGTGCTGCGGGGGGAGGCGGGCGCGGTCGTCGCCCGCGGGGTTGGCATCTCCTCGCAGACCCTGTGGAAGTGGGTGCGCCGCGTCGAGGCGACGGGCGTGGGCCTGGCCAGCACGCAGGATCGCTCCTCGCGGCCGCGGCGGATCGTGCGCCAGCTCACGCGCTACCAGCGGCGGCAGATTATCCGGGCCCGGCGCAAACGGTGGAGCTCCGTGCGGATTGCCCAGCACTACGGCTTGCCCGTTTCCACGGTGGTGACGATTCAACGGCGCTTCGGGCTGAATCGGCTCGCGAAGCTCGAGCCGCCTCGGCCCGTGGTGCGCTATGAGAAACGCCGGCCCGGGACGCTCGTGCATGTCGATATCAAGAAGCTCGGGAAGATCGGGCGCGTGGGCCATCGGGTGCATGGTGATCGGCGCCGGCGGGTGCGCGGGATCGGCTGGGAGTGTGTCCATGTGGCCATCGACGACTGCACGCGGGTCGGGTATGCCGAGGTCCTGCCCGATGAACAGGCGCCGACCACCGCTGGCTTCCTCCAACGGGCCCACGCGTGGTTTGCCGCCCTCGGGATCCGCTGGCGCGCCCTGCTGAGCGACAACGGCAGCGCCTATCGCAGTCGCCTCGTCGCCGCCACCCTGCGCGCGCTCCGCTGCCGCCATCGCTTCACCCGACCCTACCGCCCCCAGACCAACGGCAAGGTCGAACGCTTCATCCGGACCCTGGTCCACGACTGGGCGTATGCCCAGGCCTACGGCCGCTCCACGTACCGCACCCGGGCCCTGGCCCGATATCTTCACTTCTACAACACCGAGCGCCGTCACACCGCGCTCGGCTACCTCACGCCACTCCAGCGGCTCGCTCAGCGCTCAGTGAACAACGTCTTCATCAACAACAGCTAGCGTCACTGGATATTCGTCGAGAGTGAGTTCGTCCGCGGGGATCCGTGATCGTCACGCCGCGAGCTGTGGAGGATTTCGAACATCACAAGCCGGCGCAGTTTCCTCACCGACTGGGCGTGATGCCAGCGAACCGTTGTAGACCTGATTCTGAGTCTCGTCGCGATCCTTTCGTAGGACCACCCGCGCCAATACCGCCACTGCATGATGGCGCGCTGCCGCTTCGACAGCCCTGCCAGCGCGCGCTCGAGCTGGGCGCAGACCTCGTCCAGCCTCGAGGAATCGGTCTCGTCGGCGGTCGATGCCGGCGGGCCGGCGATATCGCTCCATGCGACTTCCCGCCGCCGGATCCGCATTCGCCCGGCACACACTTGCCGCAGATCGCGCACGAGGATGTCCCAAGGCTCTCCGACGTCGCGGAGAACTCGTTCGTGCTCCACCGCCAGCGCCCACACGTCACCGGCCACCTCGTCAGCGTCGAGTACCGGGGCCCTGCGGGCATAGGCTCGAATACGAGGATCGTGCCGGCGTACAAGCTCACGCCACCACGCTTCCCGAGCCTCCCCGGCATCCATCACCGGATCGGACCCGAAGGCGCGCTGTTCGTCTGGCGATCGAGGTCTCTCACTCTCTCTCTCTCTCTCTCTCTCTCTCTCTCTCTCTTCTCCCCCGCGCCCCGCACGCCGCGCACCACCCGGTTTGTTCTTCTCATCAGGCCTCCGGTCGGTGGGAATTCGCTCGGTGCAGGCGGGCTCTCGCCCGAACGGCGCCCGGCGACCTGGACAAAATGCGTGCACCGGCTCGGCACCGCACTCACGCCATGTGCACTCGCGTTACACCAGGTTACCTGGAGACGAATTTCCTGTGACGACACGACGTGACTCGGCCACGATCGGCGCGCACCTGCTACGCTCCGCTCGCGCGGCGACGGCATTCTCGCGCGCGCCTGCGGAACGCCAACGTCCCCTCCGGCCGACTCCCCCGTCGATCGAGCGACGCGAGGAGTAGACGGCTACCCGGCGCCCGCGGCCTCACTCCCCCGCCGCTCATCCACCCCCGCCAGCAACATCGCGCCGACGACGAAGAAGACGAGCACCGTGGCCACGCCCGCGCGCTGCGACCCGGTCGCTGCCGTCACCGCGCCCAGCGACGCCGGCCCGAGGAACGACGTCGCCTTTCCCGAGAAGTTGTAGAAGCCGAAGAATTCCGACTGGCGCCGCTCGGGGGCGAACCGGGCCATCAATGAGCGACTGGCGGACTGATTGGGGCCGACAAACAGCCCGATCACGATCGCCGCCACCCAGAACCAGGTACGCGTCGGAGCCAGCACCGCGACCGCCGTGGCGGCGAAGAGCATCGCCAGCGTGAGGAAGATCGTGTTCCGCCCGCCGATCCAGTCGTCGAGGAAGCCGAGCGCCAGCGCCCCGGCCCCCGCCGCCACGTTCAGTACGACGCCGAGCACGATCACTTCGGAGAGCGACATGCCGAACGACCCCGCGGCGTAGATGCCGCCGAAGGCGAAGACGGTCACCAGCCCGTCGTTGAAGATGAGCCGCGCGACCAGGAACCGGAGCATGTCGGGGTAGCACCGCATCTCGCGCAAGGTGCGCCCCAGCTCCGCGAAGGTGCCGCGCACGTCCACGCGCACGGCGCCCCGCCGCCGCTCGGGCACGAAGAGGAACAGCGGCAGGCAGAAGACGGCGAACCAGATGGCCACCAGCAGGTTCGTCGCCCGCACGTTGAAACCCGCCGCGGTCGAAAGACCGAACCACGGCACCGCCGGCTGCACGAAGCCCACCAGCGCGAGCCCCATGCAGACGATCCCCCCGACGTACCCCAGCCCCCAGCCGTAGCCGCGCCCGATGCGCTCCGGCGACGCAGATACTCGGGCGTGCGCCACCGCCGCCGTCGAGACATCAGCGACAATTTGATCGGCCTGAAGCCCGGGAACCGGACCCTGCGGACGTACGCTCGAATGCGAGGTTCGCACCGGCAACGAACTTTCGTGACCACACCCTCCGGTACTCCCCGCACGTGCGTCACCGGCCCGGCCCCGGCGGGAGCTTGCTCGCTGGTTGTTCCGGCTCTCGCTCATGCGCCCGCTGCGCGCTACGCCTGCCTTTCTCGCGCACGCTCCGCGCGCGGCTGCTACACCGCGAGGAATCCCGGCTATTTTTCGCGAAGCGTATCCAGGGACCGCCACGAAGCACGAGTTCACTGCCATCGTCGAGCGCGACGGCGACTGGGTTGTGGCCTGTTGCCCTGAGATTCCCGGGGCCAATGGCCAGGGCCGGACGAATGACGAAGCGCGCCAGAGCCTCGCGGAGGCAGTCGAACTGATTCTCGAGGATCGCCGCGAGCACGGCCTGCGGGGTGCACCCGAGGACGCCGAGCGAACGACCGTCACCATCACGTGAAGCGCACCGCGCGCCCGGAGCGCCTCTGCCGCTGAGCGGGTCGCGGGAGCCGCCGCCGCCCCCTCCCGCGCACGGCGCCGCTGCTACATCATTTGACCGGTGATCCCGCCCTGTCAGCCCACATCTGAAATTCCCCACGTTCCGACATCTGACATTCCCCACCGTCATCGCAGGAGGACGGTATGGAGGAGGCAGATGGCAGGGTGGTAGGATTAGCCGGGCCGGTCTCTGCGGAGGCGGTGCCCGTGTTGAAGCCCGAGGTGGTCGAGGAGGTCCTGGCCCGGCTGGGCCGGGGGGAGCCGGTCCAGCGGCTCGCGGCCGAGTACGGGATTGATCGGAAGACCGTCCGGGCGTGGCGGGCACCGGGCCAGTACGTGCCGCGGGCACCGCGTCGGTGGACCGTCGAGCGATGCGACCTCGAGGGTGCTGCCGCGATCAGCCCACGCACCTTGCACTGCGCAACCGAAGGTCGCGCAGCGTGGAAACGACTGCCCGCTTGACCGGAGACTCGTTAGGAGCAGGAGTCCCGATCGTGTATTTCCCTCCCGAGGATCGAGTCGTGCCCGGGAGTCAAGCTCCCAACCCACGCAAAAGCCGCCAGAGCCCCGTTTGTCCGCGCTGCACAGACAACAGACGCCCCAGCGCTACGGTGGCTGCGGCAACTCTGCTTCGGGAACTCGGACTGCAGGTCTCGAGGATCGGGCCGCACACTAGTGCGAGCGTTTGGTGGGGCTGCGCACCAGGCTTACAACAAGCAAGTAGACCGACGAGACCAGGAATATCGCTTCCGTGAACCTCATCACCCCACCGTTCCACGGACTAATCATGAGGCCGATGGACGCCACCAGCACGAGCACTGACAGACCTCGATAAACCAGCCGTGGCGACGATCTCTCGTCGAACCTGACCAAGGCGAACACTATCATCGCGAGGCCGCCACCGATGGCAATGCAGAACCACACTACGATGAGCCAAGCCATGGGGAGCCCCCTGTCAAGCGGGATGAATCAAGCTAGTGCGCCGAATCACCATTGCACCAGTCTCCGGCAGCCCCGTCGCGCTGACGGTCGCCTCTTCGGCATTGAGACACATGTACAACGCCACGGCTGCGAGGCCGAGCGCTCCGATACCGGCCCCGAACCACAAGAGACCACCAAGCAAGGCCATTACGGTAATCCCTGTCGCCACGTTGGTGAGCGCAACCAACCCAGCAGCATAGGTGATCAAGCCGACCACAGCTCCCGCTTTCTCAAACCCGCAGCGGAAACCTGCGGCCGCAACGTACGTTGCATCGGCTCGTGCGTCGCTGCCATCCGATTCGAGGACCTCGCGGGTCGCACTCGCCTGATCCGCGCAGACATCGACGTCCTCTTGGTGCCACAGGCAGTAGTCGGAGATCGTGTTGTTCACGGTTGTCTCCGTGGCTTCATACTCGGCCTCGAGGATCGCCAGCGACGCCAAATAGTCGTCGATGTCCTCTTGGGTTGCGCAGTCTCCCGAAGTGAAGCCGACGATCTCGCTTTCGTACTCGCAATAGTCGAACGTGGGGACGCCGGTCGCGGCCGCGCTGGGCGTGAGATCAATGCCGCCTTCCGTGTCTTCCGCGCCAACGAGCAGGGTCTCGTTCGGTGCAAGAGTACCTCCGCTCGACCCAACGTCGAAAGTCCTGATTCGGAGAACGCCGTCGACGAAGAACTCGCGCCGAGAGCCGAGCCGACCGAGTGCATCCCTGCTTGGTGTGAGAACCATCTTGACCGGCAGCGAGGCGAGCGTCTCTCGCAGCGCGTTGGGGCGACCTGAGAGGAGCGCCTGCAGGATTCTCGCCGACGCCGAGGTACTGTCGGCGCCGATGACTCCTCTTGCTGCGGCTCGCGCTCTCTTCAGCACCATCGAATCCGGCGGTACAAGCCGCCCCGTTTGGCTGGAAGTCTCATCGGAGTCATGATGCACTATGACGCGACCGTTCGCTGCGAATACCTCGAGAGTTGAAGTCACCGCACGCGCACGAGCTGTTGCGGCTTCACGAGTCGCGGACGCGAGCGCCGTGGTAGGGGCCAGAGAGCCATTGAAGAACGAGAGACCGACTACGACCGCCATTGCCTTTCGGTGACGGTGCAGCATCAGACGCTCCATTGTGGATGGTTAAGGGCGGCGGCGTCACATGGGTGCCCTTTGCATGCTGTGAGCTACGGGACGCGCGATGACAGGTCTTCGGGGAAATTCACGTCTCGACATCCCCCGGTGTCAGGAACGTCCACGCATGGCCGAGGTAACCGGGGCGCGATCGGTGCATGTCGAGACATCCTGGGCGTGCAATTCGACCTCGCTCGCCCTCGTCCAAGAACACCAACGGGGCGTCCTGTTGGCGCCTCATGACCGAAGTTCAACGGCGAAGAGGAGTTGCAGCGCGCCCACACGCGCACATCCTATGGGCGCAGCACTCACGCCATGTGCACTCGCGTTACACCAGGTTACCTGGAGACGAATTTCCTGTGACGACACGACGTGACTCGGCCACGATCGGCGCGCACCTGCTACGCTCCGCTCGCGCGGCGACGGCATTCTCGCGCGCGCCTGCGGAACGCCAACGTCCCCTCCGGCCGACTCCCCCGTCGATCGAGCGACGCGAGGAGTAGACGGCTACCCGGCGCCCGCGGCCTCACTCCCCCGCCGCTCATCCACCCCCGCCAGCAACATCGCGCCGACGACGAAGAAGACGAGCACCGTGGCCACGCCCGCGCGCTGCGACCCGGTGCTGCCGTCACCGCGCCCAGCGACGCCGGCCCGAGGAACGACGTCGCCTTTCCCGAGAAGTTGTAGAAGCCGAAGAATTCCGACTGGCGCCGTTCCGGCGCGAACCGCGCCATCAGCGAGCGGCTCGCCGACTGATTGGGGCCGACAAACAGCCCGATCGCGATCGCCGCAACCCAGAACCAGGTACGCGTCGGCGCCAGCACCGCAACGCCCGTTGACACGAACAACATCGCCAGCGTGAGGAAGATCGTGTTGCGGCCGCCGATCCAGTCGTCGAGGAAGCCGAGCGCCAGCGCCCCCGCCCCTGCGGCAACGTTCAGCACCACGCCGAGCACGATGACCTCCGACAGCGACATGCCGAAGGTGCCCGCCGCGTAGATGCCGCCGAAGGCGAAGACGGTCACCAGCCCGTCGTTGAAGATGAGCCGCGCGACCAGGAACCGGAGCATGTCGGGGTAGCGCCGCATCTCGCGCAAGGTGCGCCCCAGCTCCGCGAACGTGCCACGCACGTCCACGCGCACAGCGCCCCGCCGCTGCTCGGGCACGAACAGGAACATCGGGAGGCAGAAGACCGCGAACCAGACTGCCACCATCAGGTTCGTCGCCCGCACGTTGAAGCCCGCTTCGGTCGAAAGACCAAACCACGGCACCGCCGGCTGCACGAAGCCCACCAGCGCGAGCCCCATGCAGACGATCCCCCCGACGTATCCGAGTCCCCAGCCGTAGCCGGAGACGCGCCCGATGCGCTCCGGCGACGCGATCTCCGGGCAGGAACGCGTTGTAGAACGTGTACCCGGTCTCGAAGTTCAGGTCGGCGATCACGTAGATGACGAGTGCGACGAGCGCCGCATGCGGGAACGACGGCGCAATGAACGTGAGCGCCGCAGTGGCGCCGACGCACAGCACCGTCGTCACTCCCAGCAGGAGCTTTCGCGCCCCGGCGCGATCCGCGGCCGCGCCGAGCACCGGCGACAAGAGGGCGCAGAGGATCGCGCTGATCGACACCGCCCGCGACCACCACGCCGTTCCCGTGGCCTCGTCAGGCGCCATCGCCTTGGTGAAGTACGTCGAGTAGACGAACGTCACCACCAGCGTGGTGAACGCCGAGTTGGCCCAGTCGTACATCGCCCACGACCAGACCACGCGCGGGATGTCGCGCGGCACCCGCTCCGATGCCGTGCCCGTCATGCCACGCCCCGCGCGAGGTACTCGCGCTGCAGTTCGTCCAAGCGCTCACCGAGGTCTCGCTGCCGCTCACGCAGCGCGGTCACCAGCGCACGCCGCGACCGCAGCAGCAGGAAGCGCCGCGCGTCGGCCCAGGCGGCACGCCAGCGTTCGCGGAAGAGCAGCCCCACCATCCCGAGCACCGGCACCGCCACCGCAACGACCACGGCGACCCAGCCCTGCAGCAACAGCACCACCGACGCCGCCAGTGCCGCCAGCCAGAGGGCATACAGCGGGATGCCGATCAGCAGCTTGTAGGTCGAGCGCACGTCCACCTCGAGCCGCAACCGCTGCACGATCCACCCGGTGGCCCGGTACGGTGGCCAGAACAGCACCAGCCCTGCGAGCGAAGCGACGACCGCCACCGGCATCAGCAGGTGAAGCCGCGCCGCGGCCCAGCGTACGCCGCGCGTGACCGAGACGTCGGCGACAAGGTCGGACGGCCGCAGGCGCAACCGGCGCAGGCGCCCGTCGTACGACGCCACGTCCCGCGCGAGCGCGGCGGCGCCTTCATCACCGGTGCGCCGCACCTCCGCCAGGATGCGCGTCGTCAGGTCGAGCCGGACCACACGCTCCGCCGGGTCCAACGGGGCGCCACGCTCGGCTTCCCAGACGCGCACCGCGCACTCCACGACCGGACGGTCTTCCCAGTGCTCCAGGTTGACCGTCACCCGCCGCAGCGCGTCGGCGATGCGATCGGTCAGCTCGCGGACCGCCGCCGCGTCACCGGCGCCGCGCGCGGCGAGGTCGTCCCAGGCCACGCGCCCCCCGATGAACGCCAGGGCATCCGACCGGAAGACGTCCTTCTGTCGCAGCACCAGGCCGATCGGGACGATGGGGATCGGTGTCCCGGTGAGCGCCGAGGCGCCGAACGCAATGCGCGCGGCCCCGGTCTTGAGCGGCACCATCGACGGCTCGCTGTGGCTCACGCCCTCCGGAAAGATGCCCACGGCGGCTCCGGCGGCGAGCGCATCGTGGACGGCGCGAAAGGTGTCCTCGTTGCGCTCCATCTGCGTCGGATCATCGACGCGGCGATAGACGGGAATCGCCCCCGCCGCGCGAATGAGCCAGCCGACGTAGCGATCGGTGAACAGCGGCGCCTTGGCCAGGAACCGGACCGGCCGACGGGCCGCTGCCACCACGAGCATGGGGTCGAGCAGCGAGTTCGGGTGGTTGGCGACGAGCAGCACCGGACCGGCCGGGGGCACCTTCTCGCCGGCGTAGCGCACGCGGTAATAGACCGCCGCCGCGCCGCGCGAGATCGGGGAGAACAGGGGAAGGAGCCACACGGTGACCGGGAAGCCATCCGGGGTGATTTCGGCGCCGGAGAATGTACGCGGCAGAGCCGTGCCGCGCACCACGGCACCTGCGCCACGTGCGGCGAGCCGCCTTACGACGGACCGATCCCGCGCGCCTGCAGCAGGAGCGAACGCAGCGCGCTGCGACGGAACAGGCGCCCGCCCTGGATCACCGCGCTGATGTGGCGCGTGCTGCGGATGTTCGCGAGGGGATCGGCGTTCAGCAGGACGATATCCGCGGTCTTGCCCGGCGCGATCGTTCCCAGCGTCGATTCGAGCCCGAAGAACTCCGCCGGCCCGACCGTCGCGCTCCACAGTGCTTCACGTGTGCTGAGGCCTCCCTCCTCGACGAGCATCCGCAGCTCCTCGTGCAGGCTGTATCCCGGGTAGACGAGCAGCGATCCGGCATCGGTGCCGGCCAGGAGGCGCACGCCGGCCACGCGCATCGCACGCACGTCGTCCACGCTGCTGTGGTACGCCTCGCGCAGCGCGTCGCGCCGCGCCGCGCTGGTGTCGGCCTGCCGCACTTCGGCCTGCAGCCGCCACCAGTCGAGCAGGGACGGCGAGGCGAACGCCCGCCGCGGGTCCCGGGCACGCAGCGAGTCACCGAAGAGCAGTTGCATCGCCGAATCGCCGCTCACGAGTCCGCGCCGCGAGGCGACGAGCGTGGGCGTGTACCACGTGCCGTTGTGCACCAGGCGCCGGTAGATGTCGGCGCGCGACGCCGAGTCGAGTCGGCTGAGCGGCGGCACGAACTCGTGCTCGATGCTCTTCTGTCCGGAGTCCGAAGCGTCGGCAATGCTCACCACCGACGGCTGGTGGCCGACGACGCTCAAGCCGGCGCGCCGCGCAGCGGCGAGGATGGCGTAATACGATTCCGGCGTCGCCGTGGTGCGGACCTTCACGAAATCCACGTGCAGGCGCACCAGGGAATCGACCGCGCGGCGGGCGTCCGCGGGGGTGCCGACGCCGATGCGATACGGCAGGATGCGCGGGGCGAGCCGGCCGCCGAGCGCCGCGTCGCGTTCGCGCACTTGCTGCAGCCAGGCCGGACTTTCCAGTATCGGCCCCGCGGTTTCGATGCGCGGTCCCACGAGCGTGCCGGCCGCCATGCGGGACTGCCATGCCCGGGTACTGTCGATGTAGCCACCCATCTCGCGGACGCTGGTGACGCCATTGGCCACGAGCATCGGAAGCGCCCGCACCCCGGTGTTCATGAAGTGCACGTGCATGTCCCACAGCCCGGGAATGGCATAGCGGCCGGTGGCATCGAGGACCTCGACGCCGTCGGGAATCTTCACGCTGGCAGCGGGTCCCACGGCGCGGATGATGCCGTCGACGATGACGATCACCTGGTCGGAGCGCGGTCGCGCGCCCGACGACGGGTCGATGACTGTCACCCCACGGATGACGAGGCTGCGCGACGCGGTGTCCTGGGCGACGGCCGCGCGCGGCAGCACCGACGCAGCGGCGAGACACGCCGTCACCAGGAGGAGCCGTGCGACGCGCACGATGCGCAGAGCGCCCACGGTGCGGCGTGCCCGCGTGGGAATGCACAGAGAAAGCGCAGCGAGGAACGGGAGACGCGTTCCGGACATGAACCGTGGCCGCCCCGAGGCGAGTGTGGGCACGGCCACGCTACGTCGCGGCGGGTCCGGCGGCAAGTCGGCGCGCCCGGATCGCTCGCCCCTCAGCCAGCGAAGCGTCCGGTCGTCGGCTCGACCGGCGTCGCCATCCCGGCCCGCCAGCCGCGCAGGAAGGCGCTCAGGCGCGACAGCCGCGGGGGGCGGTGATTCAGGTCGACCACTGGCCGGCCGGCGAGCCAACGCCACGCCAGGGTCGCGAGCGGACGGATTGCCCGCTGACGCCCCAGTCGAAGGAACTTGGCGTACGTCGCGCCAAGGCCGAACATGTAGCCTTCGATCAGGGAGAGTCCATCAGTCCACGTGCGGAATCCGTGGTGCAAGACCACGGCGCGCCGGGTCTCGTGGACGGCGATGCGTCGCAGCAGCGCGCGATTGACGAAGTCCGTCTCGTCCCCGGCCCGGAATGGCGCTCCAGCGCCGAGCAGTTCGTCGAAGCCGCCAAGGCGCTGCCAGGTCGCGCGTCGCACCGCCATGCATGCCCCGATCCCCTCGATCGATGCCTTCACGCCGATGCTCTCGCCGGTGAACTCGCGCGCGACCTCGTAGGCGGGCGTGAACCCCGCGCTCCGGTCGTACGGCGCGGCGCGCACGCACCCCAGGACGACACCGACGTCCGGGTGGCCGGCGAATGGGTACGCGATCGACGCCAGCCAGTCGGGACCCACCTCGCAATCGTCGTCGGTGAACGCAACGATCCCGCCAGTGGCGTGGGCGACTCCGAGGTTGCGGGCGCGCGAGAGCCCCACGCCATCATCGCGGATCGTGCGGACCGGGACCGAGTCACCGACCGACTCCCATTCCGGTACGGCCGCATTGCCCTGATCCACCACGATGATCTCCTTCGGGAGGCTCCTGCCCCGAAGAATCGAACAGACGGCGCGCGCGGCGCCGGACGGGCGATTGCGGGTTCCGATCACCACCGACACCGCCGTCGGTGCATCCGGTGTCATCGCTCGACCGACGGGGCCCGCAGCGTCCGCGGCGCGTCGGCGACGGCGACGCTGCGGTTGGTCGCCTCCGACTCGGCGGCGGCCAGGATCACGCGAAGGGCCTCCCGACCGTCGTCCAGCGGGCACGGAGGCGGTCCCCCGATGCGCACCGCGTCCACGAATGCCTGCCACATGGCGCGGTACGAATCCCCGTAGTCGCCGAGCGAGCGCATCCGCCGCACGCCGCGAGGCAGCTCGCGCGCAAATCGGACGGCGGCCCGCAGGCGTGGACCCGGCATGCCGTCGGTCTCGCGCACCGCGGTGACCTCCAGGCCGTCGAAGCGCTGGCACGCGATGCGCATGCGTGCCGACGCGCCGGCAATCCCGACGCCGATGTCATGGCTGGTCCGCTCGGACGCCGATGCCTCCGCCAGCGCGCCGTTCGCGAGCCGCGCACTCAGCAGCACGTTCTCGTCGTCGCGCCCGCCGTGTCGCGCACGGGCAAGCACGTCGGTGACGTCCGTGTCCGGCAGCCATCGCCACAGGTCGGCGATGTGGATCGCCAGCTCCACGAGCGCCCCGCCGCCTGTCGCCCGTCGCCGCTTCCAGTCGGGGATCCCGGCATCGCCTCGCGGGCTGTTCCACGTGGCCCGGATCGACTCCATGGCACCGAGCCGGCCCGCGCGCACGAGCGCGCGCGCCTGCACGAGAAGGCGATGCCACCGCATATGGAAGCCGGTCATCGCCAGCGTCGCCCTGCCGGACGCGGCGCGCACGATGTCGTCGGCGTCGTCCAGTGACAGCGCCAGCGGCTTCTCGACGAGCACGTGGCATCCCGCCTCGATCGCGAGGCAGGCCACTTCCGCGTGCGCCGCCGGTGGCACCAGCACGCCAACGAGGTCGGCGACGCCGGCGGCGAGCAGCGAGCGGGCATCCGGGAACTGGAGCGGAATGGCATAGCGGTCGGCGACATGGCGGCACCGCGCCGCGTCCACATCGGCCACCGCCACGACGCGCGCACCACGCACGCGCGCCAGCGCCCGGAGGTGCTTGTGCTCCGCGACCTCGCCGCATCCGACCAGGCCGATCCGGAGTCCGGCGCCCGGGCGTGACGCGCTCATGCCGCCGCCGCGCCGACGGAGACGGCGTGCCTCATCGTTCGGGTCATGGGTGCTTGGAAAGGGACACCACCGGCCCTAATATCGGTAGCGTGCACCGCTCCCGACGAGAGACTTTCTCCGACGTCGACTACGTCGTGGTGGGCGCGGGAACCGCGGGGTGCATCGTGGCGGCGCGCCTGGCCGCGGCCGGTGGTGCCTCCGTGGCCCTCGTGGAATCGGGATCCTCCTACCGGCGCGTGCTGGACGTGCCGCTCCTCGGGCTGTGGGTCTGGTTGCGCCGGCCGGACCGTTACGCGTGGGACTCGTCGACGGTGCCGCAGGAGGCGCTCGGTGGCCGCCGGGTGTGGTTTCCCGGCGGTCGCCTCGTTGGCGGCAGCTCCGCGATCAACGCGATGGTGTGCAGTCGCGGGCACCCGGCGAGCTATGATCGATGGGCCCTCGAGGGGTGGCGGTATGCGGACCTGCTCCCGTGGTTCAGGCGCGCCGAGCGCCACGAGCGCGGTGCTTCGCCCTTCCACGGCGCGGACGGACGCATCGGCGTATCGGAGAGCCGGTTCCGGCACCCGCTGGCGCTGGCGTTCCTGTCCGCCTGCCGCGAAGCCGGTATCCCGCTGAACGACGACTTCAACGGCGAGCAGTCCGACGGTGCCGGGTTCTACCAGCTGTTCCAGTGGCGCGGTCGCCGGTCCTGCACGGCGACGGCGTACCTGCCGTCGGCGCCGCGGGAGTCGTTGCGACTGATCACGCGTGCCCACGTGACGCGCCTGGTCCTGGAAGGCGGACGCGCACGTGGCATTGAGGTCATGCGTGACGGCACGTCACGGATGCTGCGTGCGCGGCGGGAGGTGATCGTCTGCGCCGGTACGGTGCGGTCTCCGCAGCTCCTGATGCTGTCCGGCATCGGGCCGGCGGACGCGCTGCGACGCCGGGAGATCGGTGTCGTGGCCGACCGCCCGGAGGTCGGGGAAAACCTGCGGGACCAGGTGCGCGTTCCGATGATCCATGCGTCGCGCGCGCGCAACTACGCGGCCCCATGGCGGCTGGCCGCCTCGGCGGTGGAGTACGCGTTTGCGCGGCGGGGGCTGTTCGCCTCCAACGTGGTCGACGTTGCCGCCATCGTGCACTCGACGACGTCGCTCCCGTTCCCGGACATCCGACTTGCGCTGCGGTGGCGGGTGGCCCCGGAACACGGGCGGCGACTGGTGGACATCGAGGTCGCGCTCCTTGCGCCGAAGAGCCGCGGGCGGGTGACGCTCGCGCCGGACGACCCGTTCGGCACGCCGCTGATCGACCCGGCGTACCTGCGGGACCCCGCGGACGCGCGGACCCTCGCCCGCGGCATGGCGTTGGCGCGGCGGATCGCCGGCAGCAGGGCGTGTCGTGCCGCCGGCGTGGGAGAACAGGTGCGCGCGGGCCCGGCATCCGACGATGAGCACCTCCGTGCGCACCTCGCCTCCGCGTTCCATCCGGTGGGAACGTGCAGGATGGGCACGGACGACGGTGCGGTGGTGGATCTCGCGCTGCGCGTCCGCGCCGTGGAGGGCCTCCGGGTCATCGACGCCTCGGTGATACCGGCGCCCGTTTCGGGCAACGCCCAGTCGCTGGTGGTGGCGCTGGCCGAACGCGGCGCCGATCTTCTCCTGACGTCGGCCGGGACGCCCGGCGGATGATCCCGTCCCGGGTGATTCCCGCTGCACGCCACCGCGTCATCCCGTCCGCCTTGCCACCGTGTCCGTAACCAGCTCCGGAGTGATTCGATGATCGTACCCAGGCCCCGGCTCGCCGTCGCTGTCGCGACATTTCTCCTTGCCGTCACCCCACTGCCGGCGCAGCGGACCGCTGCCGGCGCCGACCCACGCCTCGAGAAACTCAAGGCCGAGGCGCTCACCAAGGTCGACGGCCGTGCGAAGATGATCCAGGAGATCATCGATGAGCTGTTCTCCTACGGCGAGCTCGGATTCCAGGAGTTCGAGACCCAGAAGTACCTCACCGGCCTGCTCGAGCAGAACGGCTTCACAGTCCAGCGCGGCTTCGCGGGGATTCCGTCAGCGTGGGTGGCGCGTTGGGGCTCCGGTCATCCGGTGATCTCGCTGGGCTCCGACGTGGACGACATTCCGCAGGCGAGCCAGAAGCCGGCGGTCGGGTACCGCGATCCCATGATTGCAGGAGCGCCCGGTCACGGCGAGGGACACAACTCCGGGCAGGCGGTGAACATCGCCGCGGCGCTCGTGGTCAAGGAGATCATGGAGCGCGAGAAGATCCCGGGAACGCTCGTCATCTGGCCGGGCATCGCCGAGGAGCAGCTCGGGAGCAAGGCGTACTACGTGCGCGAGGGGCTCTTCAAGGACGTGGACGTCACGCTCTTCTCGCACGTGGCGGCGGGGATGAGCGTCACGGCGGGACCGTCGGGGCAGCTGGCGATGGTCTCGGCGCTGTTCAAGTTCCGCGGGCAGACGGCGCACGCCGCCGGCGCACCGTGGCGCGGCAAGTCGGCGCTCGACGCCGTGATGCTGATGGCGCAGGCGTGGGAATTCCACCGCGAGCACATGGAGCCGGTCCAGCGCTCGCACTACGTGATCCCCGACGGGGGCGACCAGCCTAACGTGGTTCCCGCCACGGCATCGATCTGGTTCTACTTCCGCAACACGAACTACCAGAACGTGATGGAGATGTTCAAGGCGGCGAAGGACATGGCCCAGGGCGCGGCGCTGCAGACCGGCGCCCAGCTCGACAGCGTCATCATCCTTGGCTCGGCGTGGGACGGCTGGTTCAGCCGCCCCATCGCGCAGACGATGCAGGCCAACATCGAGCGCGTCGGCATGCCGCAGTGGGACGACAAGGACGAGACCCTGGCGAAGGGCCTGCAGCGGGAGCTCGGCGTGGACGTGTCCGGCCTGGCGACGCAGGTCTCCCCGATGCGCGACGCGACACCCCAGCCGGGACGCGGGGGCCGCGGCGGTGGTGGTGGCGGCGGCGGCTCTGATGACATCGGCGACGTCTCGTGGAGCGTGCCGACGGTGACGCTGCGCTACCCGTCCAACATCCCGGGCGGCCCGGGGCACAACTGGGCGAACGCGATCTCGATGGCGACGCCGATCGCGCACAAGGGTGCGGTGGCCGGGGCGAAGGTCCAGGCGCTGACGCTGCTCGACATCCTCCTCACGCCGAAGGTCGTGACCGACGCCTGGGCATACTTCCACGACGTGCAGGAGAAGGACATCAAGTACACGCCGTTCATCGGCCCGAACGACAAGCCCGCCACCTGGCTCAATGCCGACATCATGGCCCGGTACCGCCCGCTGATGGCGAAGTACTATTACGATCCCTCGAAGTACAAGACGTACCTGGAGCAGCTCGGGATCACCTATCCGACGGTGAGGTCCATCGTCCCGTAGCCCGGGCGCCCTTCTGCGCATCGCCGTATCCCCCACCGGCGCGCGGGCCTTCCTCCGCGCGCCGTGTGCTTTCCCGTGAGACCCCCGCATGCCCCTGACTGCTGACGATATCCGCGAGCGGCTGCACGAGACGCCGCTCGACATGACGCCCGCGGAATTCCGCGCGGTGGGCCACCAGCTCATCGACCGCGTGGCGGAGTTCCTCGAGACGCTTCCCTCGCGCCCGGTCACCAGCGGGCTATCGCCCTCCGAGCTGCGCCGCATTCTCGGTGACGCCGCCCTTCCCGAGCACGGCGCGCCGGCCGTCGGCATCGTGGACGACGCTGCGCAGAAACTCTTCGCGCACTCGCTCTTCAACGGGCACCCGCGCTTCTTCGGCTTCATCACGTCGTCGGCGGCACCGATCGGGGCGCTCGCCGACCTGCTCGCGGCGGCGGTCAATCCCAACGTGGGCGGCTGGGTCCTCTCGCCGATCGCCAGCGAGATCGAGGCCCGCACGGTGCGCTGGATCGCGGAGTTCCTCGGCTACCCCGCCGACTGCGGCGGCGTGCTGGTGAGCGGCGGGAACATGGCGAACTTCGTCGGCTTCCTGGCGGCGCGGCGCGCGAAGGCGCCGTGGGACATCCGGGCCGAAGGGCTCCGCACCGGCAGCGCGCAGATGGTCGTCTACGCCTCGCGCGAGACGCACACGTGGATCCAGAAGGCGACCGACCTCTTCGGCCTGGGCCTCAATGCGATCCGCTGGATCGACGTGGACGACGAGCAGCGGATGCGCATGGACGTGCTGGAGCGCGCCGTTGCCGCCGATCGCGCCGCCGGACTGCTGCCGTTCCTCGTCGTCGGCGCCGCGGGCTCCGTGAGCACGGGGGCAGTGGATCCGCTCGACGCCATCGCCGCCTTCTGCCGCGCGGAGGACCTCTGGTTCCACGTCGACGGCGCGTACGGCGCGCCGGCCGCGGCACTGCCGGAGGCGCCGCCCGCGCTCAAGGCGCTGGCGCAGGCCGACTCGGTGGCCATGGACCCTCACAAGTGGCTCTATGCGCCGATCGAGGCGGCGTGCACGCTGGTGCGCGACCCGGCGCACCTGGTGAACGCCTTCAGCTTCCACCCCGAGTACTACGTCTTCGGCGTGCCCGGCAACGAGCCGCCGATCAACTACCACGAGTTCTCGATGCAGAACACGCGCGGCTTCCGCGCGCTGAAGGTCTGGATGCAGCTTCGCCAGGCCGGCCGCGAGGGGTACGTGCGGATGATTCGGCAGGACATCGCGCTCACCCGCGTCCTCAACGAGGCCGTTGTTGCCGAGCCTGAGCTGGAGCAGATGACCAGCCGCCTGAGCATCTGCACGTTCCGCTACGTGCCGCCGCGCATCGACCGGCGCGACTCCTCATCGATGGAGTACCTCAACCAGCTCAACAACGCGATCCTGCTCCGGCTACAGGAGGAGGGCGAGGTCTTCCTGTCGAACGCGGTGATCGACGGCCGCTTCGCGCTGCGCACGTGCATCGTGAACTTCCGCACCACGCGCGCGGACGTGGAGGCGGTGCCGGGGATCGTGGTGCGCGTGGGGCGCGAGGTGGACGCCTCGCTCAGCGCGACTGTCTGACGAGGCGTCACCGCCTCGCGGCGCGCGGGCGCCTGACGATACGTGGCCGCCTGACGACGCATGCAATGCCAGCCGGCCGGCTACGCCGCGCCGCTGGAGATCAGCCGCGGGCTTCAGATGGTGCGTTGGGGTTGCTCACGCGGAGGCCGCGGTGGTGCTGGGGCTCACGCGGAGCCGCGAAGGGCGCGGAGGTGCTGGGGCTCACGCGGAGCCGCGGAGGCCGCGGAGGTGGTGGGTGCTCACGCGGAGCCGCGGAGGCCGCGGAGGTGGTGGGGCTCACGCGGAGCCGCGAAGGGCGCGGAGGAGGACCTGGGTGAAAGGCCTGGATGACGTCACGGCCGAGATCGCGGATCGCCTCGCTCCAGATCCACATGTCGGCAACCGGAGGATTGTGCTCCGACCTCATCAATGACGTAGGGTGGTTGCTCACGCGGAGCCGCGGAGCCCGCGGAGGTGGGGGGTGGGGCTCACGCGGAGCCGCGGAGGCCGCGGAGGTGGTGGGTGCTCACGCGGAGCCGCGGAGGCCGCGGAGGTGGTGGGGCTCACGCGGAGCCGCGAAGGGCGCGGAGGAGGACCTGGGTGAAAGGCCTGGATGACGTCACGGCCGAGATCGCGGATCGCCTCGCTCCAGATCCACATGTCGGCAACCGGAGGATTGTGCTCCGACCTCATCAATGACGTAGGGTGGTTGCTCACGCGGAGCCGCGGAGCCCGCGGAGGTGGTGGGGCTCACGCGGAGCCGCGAAGGGCGCGGAGGTGGTGGCGCTCACGCGGAGCCGCGAAGGGCGCGGAGGAGAAACCGGGTGAAGGACCTGGATGAGATCACGCCAGCAGTCGTGGACTCCTCGCTCCATATCCACTTCGGAGCCCCGACACTGCGAGAGGGGATGCGTCGAATCGTGAACGACTATCCGCCCTCCGCGTCTTCGCGCCTCCGCGTGAACCAATGCGTTGCCACTGATGATGCTCCGACGCCATCGATGACGTATGGTGGGTGCGCACGCGGAGCCGCGAAGGGCGCGGAGGAGAAACCGGATGAAGGACCTGGATGAGATCACGCCAGCAGTCGTGGACTCCTCGCTCCATATCCACTTCGGAGCCCCGACACTGCGAGAGGGGATGCGTCGAATCGTGAACGGCCTTCAGCCCTCAGCGTTTTCGCGGCTCCGCGTGAAACAAACGGTTTTGAGCCTTCCGTGTCTCCGCGCCTCCGCGTGAACCAGAAGATTTTCAGCCCTCCGCGTCTTCGCGCCTCCGCGTGAACCAACCGGCCTTCAGCCCTCCGCGTCTTCGCGGCCCCGCGTGAACCAGAAGATTTTCAGTCCTCCGTGTCTTCGCGGCTCCGCGGGAACCAACCGGCCTTCAGCCCTCCGCGTCTTCGCGCCTCCGCGTGAAACAAAGGTTTTCAGTCCTCCGTGTCTCCGCGCCTCCGCGTGAACCAACCGGTTTTCAGCCCTCCGCGTCTTCGCGGCCCCGCGTGACCAGATCACCCACACATATCCCCGACGAGCCGTCAGCCGCCCTCGCCGTCGGGCGCCGCCGGCCACTCCCCCGTGAACATCGGGTACCCCGCCGTTCCCCGCGGCGGGATGCGCTCGGTGCGCCGCAGCCACGCCGTGTAGAGCGTCTCCGCCGTCAGCATGCGCCGCACGGTGATCGCCACCACAACCGACAGCATCAGCGGCAGCAGGATCGCGTGGTCGTTGGTGATCTCGAAGACGAGCAGGATCGCCGTGATCGGCGCGCCGGTAGCCGCGGCGACCAGCCCGCCCATGCCGGCCAGCGCGTACGACTGTGGCGTGATGGGGAGCGACGGAAAGAAGTGCTGCAGCAGCACGCCGAGCCCCGTCCCGGCCATCGCCCCCGCGATCAGCGACGGCGCGAAGACCCCGCCCGATCCGCCGGCGTTGAGCGTCAGCACCGTCGCCAGGATCTTCCCCAGCGTCAGGAGCAAAAGGACCCACCAGGACAGTTGCGCCAGCGCGTCGAAGTCGACGGAGAAGTGCCCTCGGCTCGTCAGGTAGCCGCGCCCGCCGACGACGATCAGGCCGACCAACGCGCCGCCCAGCCAGGGGAGCATGCGGGGCGGCGTCCCGCGACGCCACCGCGCGCGCGCGACCCGGTCTTCCATGATCACGAAGAGCCCGCCCAGCAGCCCGGTGAAGACGCCCAGCAGCGGAAAGTACAGGAAGATCTCGCGATAGAAGCGCACGCCGTACGGCAGCGCCTGCGGGAACGGCGCCGAGCCGCCGAAGAAGATCAGCATCGACGCGTAGGCGACGACGCTCGCGATGACGACCGGCGCGAACGCGATCGTCGATGACGACTTGAGGATCTCCTCCAGCGCGAAGAAGGCGCCCGCCAGCGGTGCGCCGAACGTCGCCGAGATCCCCGCCGCGGTGCCGGCGCCCACCAGAACGCGCACGCGTGAGGCGCGGAGCTTGAGCGGGCGCGCGAATGCGGACGCGAGCGCGCCGCCGAGCACGGCCACCGGCCCCTCGCTGCCGGCCGATCCGCCGCCGCCGATCGTGATCGCACTGGCGACCGACTTCGCCAGCGAAGCGCGCGCCGGGATCTGTCCGCCGCGCGTCGCCACCGCGTGCGCGACGTCGGGCACGTTGAGCCCGTCGTGCCCGCGCCCGAAGCGGCGCATCACCCACGACGCCAGCGCCAGCGTGGCACCGGTCAGCACCGGCAGCACGATCCACCGCCCCGACAGCACCTGGATCCGCATCGGCCAGCCGACCAGGAAGTCGCTGGCCAGGTCGATCATGCTGAAGAAGAGGTGCACGCCCACCGCGCCAAGCAGGCCGACGACGGCGGCCAGGGCGAGGAAAAGAGCGTCGGCATTCGGGCCGCGCCGGTTTGCATAACGTGGAAGCTGGAACGCGATCGCGCTCGCCGTCCGCGTCCAGCGGGTCGCCCATCGCACGGGGGGCGTCTGCGCCCACGTGCGCGACGGCGTGGTGCGCGCGCGCGATTCCGGCTTCGGCCGTTCGGTTGTCTGGACTGGATCCACCTGTCTTCGCCCACGTCTCGTCCGGCCCGGGGGCACCCGCCCTCGGGTGGGGTGGCGGCCTCTGCGTTTCCACGCCCGCCGCAACGCCCGCCGTAAGATAGAAGGCGCGCTTGGTCCCGGGGCGGTAAACCCTTTCGCTCGCCCCCTTGTCTATATCTCCAACAATGTGGGAGAAATTGGTATTCGGGATATCGCAGGGCGATTTGCGGGTTCAACCGGGGTTGCTCGCGCGGAGCCGCGGAGGCCACGGAGGAAAACCTCGATGACATCAGGTCAGCTTTCTTGAAGGCCTCGCTCCAGATCCACTTCGGTGCCCCGGCGCTGCGAGCGGGCTCGCGTCGAATCGTGAACGACCATCCGCCCTCCGCGTCTTCGCGCCTCCGCGTGAACCAACGCGCTGCCACCGATTGTGCTCCGGCGCCACCGATGACCTGTGGTGCATTGGGGGTGCGCGCGCGGAGCCGCGGAGGCCACGGAGGAGGCACTGGGTGAGAAACCTCGATGACATCACGGCCAGCTTTCTGGAATGCCTCGCTCCAGATCCACTTCGGTGCCCCGGCGCTGCGAGCGGGCTCGCGTCGAATCGTGAACGACCATCCGCCCTCCGCGTCTTCGCGCCTCCGCGTGAACCAACGCGCTGCCACCGATTGTGCTCCGGCGCCACCGATGACCTGTGGTGCATTGGGGGTGCGCGCGCGGAGCCGCGGAGGCCACGGAGGAGGCACTGGGTGAGAGCACCTCGGATGAGCATCACGGCTCAGCTTCTCGTGAAGTGCCTCGCTCCAGATCCACTCTCGGATGCCCCGGCGCTGCGAGCGGGCTCGCGTCGAATCGTGAACGACCATTCGCCCTCCGCGTCTTCGCGCCTCCGCGTGAACCAACGCGCTGCCACCGATTGTGCTCCGGCGCCACCGATGACCTGTGGTGCATTCGGGGTGCGCGCGCAGAGCCGCGGAGGCCACGGAGGAGGCACTGGGTGAGAGACCTGGATGAGATCACGGCCGTACTCGGGAATGCCTCGCTCCAGATCCACTTCGATGCCCCGACACTGCGGGAGGGGTCGCGTCGAATCGTGAGCGACCATCCGCCCTCCGCGTCTTCGCGCCTCCGCGTGAACCAACGCGCTGCCACCGATTGTGCTCCGGCGCTGCGAGCGGGCTCGCGTCGAATCGTGAGCGACTATCCGCCCTCCGCGTCTTCGCGCCTCCGCGTGAACCAACGCGCTGCCACCGAAGTGCATGGCAACCCTCACTGACCCATGAGCCAGTCCCTCGGTGAATTCGAGCAGCTCGTCCTCCTGGCGCTGGCCCAGCTGGGAGACTCCGCATACGGCGTGACCATTCGCGCCGAGATCGCGACCCGCGCGCGACGCGATGCCAGCCTGGGCGCCGTCTACACCACGCTGCTGCGCCTCGAGCAGAAGGGCCTCGTCAGCTCGCGCACCGGTGACCCGACGCCGCAACGGGGCGGACGGCGCAAGAAGCACTACCGGATGACGCCCGCCGGCAGCCGCGAGCTGAACCGCGCCGTCGCCGCGCTGCGCGGCATGACCCGGGGCCTGACGCCGGGGCTGGAGTTGCGATGACGCAGACGCGCCAGCTCTCCGCTCACGGTGCTGCACCGCCGGCGCTTGCGCTGCTGCTGCTGCGACTGCGCCTTCCGCCGTCCGACGCGGAGTTCGTCATCGGCGACCTCGTCGAGTCCTTTCAGGATGATCGGGATCTCATCGGGGTCGGCCCCGCACGTCGTCGCTTCTGGCGCGAGGCGCTGGCCGCCTGTCTTCGCTCCTTCCCCGCCGCGCCGCACCGGCAACCTGTCGACCCGCCCCGGGAGACTCCAATGAACAGCTTCTTCTCCGACCTTCGCCATGCCCAACGCGCGATCCTGCGCGCTCCCGGGTCGAGCGTCCTGACCTTTCTTGCGCTGGCGATCGGCATCGGCGCCTCGGGCGCGATCTACAGCGTGGCGCGGCCGGCGCTCCTGGCGGCCCCGCCGTACGCCGATCCGCAGCGCCTCATGATGGTCTGGGAGCGCGAGGCCGACGGTGCCCGCAGCAACGTCGGCTACCTCACGTTCGCGGACCTCACGCGTGAGAGCCACGCGCTCGAGTCGGCGGCCGCCATGGCGTCCTGGCAGCCGACGATCCTCGGCAACGGGGACTCCGAACGGCTCGACGGGCAGCGCGTGTCCTCCGGGTTCTTCCACGTGCTCGGCGTGGCGCCCCTGCTTGGCCGCGATTTCCAGCCGGAAGAGGATCGTCCCGGCGCCAACCGTGAGCTGATCATCGGATATGGACTCTGGCAGCGCCGTTTCGGCGGCGACAGCGCGATCGTCGGGCGGCAGGTCCCGCTCGGCAGCGTCTCCTACACGGTTGTCGGGGTGCTTCCACCGGACTTCGAGAGCCTGCTGGCACCGGCGGCGCAGATCTGGGCGCCGCTGGGCTACGACGCCTCGCTGCCTTACGCCTGCCGCACCTGCCGGCACCTCCGGATGGTGGGCCGCCTTGCGCCGGGGGTCGATGCCGGCGAGGCGCAACGCGAGCTGAGCGCCACCTACGCCGCGCTCGCCAGGCAGTTTCCGAACGAGTACGCCTCGTCGGCCATGACGCTGCAGTCGCTGCATGACAACGTGACGCAGATGGCACGCCCCGCCATGCTGGCGCTGCTGGCGGCGGTGGCGTTCGTGGTGCTCATCGCCTGCGCCGACGCCGGCAACCTGATGTTCGGCCGCGCCCTGCGACGCGAGGGCGAGTTCGCGATCCGCTCGGCGCTGGGCGCCGGGAGCGGGCGACTCGTCAGGCTGGTGCTCAGTGAGAGCCTCCTGATCGCCGTCGCCGCGGGCGCCACCGGCATCCTGCTGGCCATCGGCGGCACGCGGCTGCTCGTGCAGCTGGCACCGCCGGGAATTCCGCGGCTGGACCAGGCGCATGTCGACGCACACGTACTGCTCTTCTCGCTGGCGCTGACGCTCGTCACCGGCCTGCTGGCGGCAGCGCCCTCGGCCTTCGCCGCACGCCGGTCGGACCTGCAGGGATCGCTGCGCGCGGGCGCGCGCGGCATGGCGCCCGCCACGCGGCACGCGATGCGCGGCGCGCTCGTGGTGACCGAGGTCGCGCTCGCGGTGATGCTGCTGGCCGGCGCCACCCTGCTGTTCCAGAGCCTCGGGCGATTGCTCGCCGTGGACACCGGCTTCCAGCCCGACGGTCGCGTGGCGCTCGAGGTGCAGGTGTCCGGGAGCCGGTATGCGGATGACAACGCGGTCTGGAACTACTGGTCGGCGGCCGTCGACGCGTTGCGGGCGACCCCCGGGGTCGTCGATGCCGCCGTCGCCAGCCAGGTCCCGTTAGGCGGGAACTTCGACGGCTACGGCGTCCACGTGGAGGACCACCCGAGCGCGAACCCGGAGCTCGACCCCGGCGCGCAGCGGTATGCGGTGACTCCCGGGTACCTCAGACGATGGGGATCCCGCTGCTGCGTGGCCGCGACATCGCCGATGACGATCGCGAGGGCACCCCGGCGGTGGTTGTCGTCAGTCGCACGATGGCGGAGAAGCTCTGGCCGGGTGTCGACCCCATCGGCCGGCGGCTCAAGCTCGGCGGCATGGACGGGCCCTGGCGCACGATCGTCGGGGTCGCGGGAGACGTGCACCACGTATCGCTCGATGAGCCGCAGCCGTACGAGGTCTATGTGCCGACGCGCCAGTGGTCCTGGTCCGAGAACGGCATGACCGTCGTGGCGCACGTGAGCGGCAGCGCCGCTGGTGCCCTGCCCGCGGTGCGGCGCGCAGTCCTCGGTGTCGACCCGACCGTCGCCATCGCCAGGACCAGCGCGCTGTCGTCGCTCGTGGCCGCGGCGACGGCGAACCGACGGTTTGCGCTTGTCCTCTTCGAGGCGTTCGCGCTGCTGGCGCTGGTGCTCGCCGGCGCCGGCATCTACGGCGTGCTTTCCGCCGCCGTGGTCGAGCGCACCCGTGAGATCGGCATCCGCAGCGCGCTCGGGGCCTCGCAGGAGCGCATCATCGGCCTGGTCGCCGGACGGGGGATGATGCTCGCCGGCATCGGGCTGGTGCTGGGGGCGCTCGGGACGCTGGCACTCGCCCGGCTGCTCACCGGACTGCTGTACGACGTCTCCCCGCACGATCCGCGGGCGCTGGCGTTCGTGGCGGGCACGCTCGCCGTGCTCACCGCGGTGGCCTGCACGGTGCCCGCGTGGCGCGCGACGCGCGTAGATCCGGTATCGTCGCTGCGCGACGGCTGACACAACGGCTGACACAACGGCTGACACAACGGCCGACACAACGGCGACGCGACGGTCGGGCACTGGCGTGACGGGGACCGAACGACGGCGCCGCGCCTTGACGCCCGTTGCGTCCCTCCCTAGCGTCGTCTCGTCGTCGAACCGAATGGGCGCATGCTACTCGTCGCGTGGCCGTCGGTGGCGGTACGCGTGTCTGCCATCGCCACCGTCGCCCTCCTGCTGGCCCCAGGACAGCTCCGTGGGCAGATCGTTGCCGGCACGGTGACCAGCGAGGCCACCAGCGCCCCCGTTCGTGGCGCCGTGGTCGCGCTGCTCGACAGCGCCGGCGGCAGGACCCCGTACCGCACGCTGTCGGACGTCTCCGGTGCCTACGCCCTCCAGACCCCCGACGTCGGCCGCTTCATCGTCGAGGTGCACGCCATCGGCTTCGTCCCCCGGCGCACCGCGCCGTTCACGTTAGGCACCGGCGAGCGCGACCGGGTCGACGTGGCCCTGCGCCCGATCTCCACCCGGCTCAACCGCATCGAGATCCGCGGACGCAGCAGCTGCCGGCTGAGCAGCGACCTCGACCCGGTGACGAGCGACGTCTGGGACGACGTCTGGGCCGCCCTGTCCTCGACCGAGATCGCGCTCGAGCAGCGCCTTGTCGCCTCCGATGTCTTCCTCTTCACCAGGCAGGTCGACGCCGGGACGGGAGTGGTCGTCTACGAGGAACGGAAGATCGTGCCCGTGCTCGCCGAACGACCGTTCCGCAACGCGTCGGCAAAGGACCTGGCCGAGTACGGCTACCGCCGGGTCAGCCTCGACGGCGGCGTCTCGCTGTTCGCGCCCGATCCGCAGACGCTGACCGCTCCGGAGTTCCTGGCCACGCACTGCTTCGCCCTCGGGGCCGACAGCGGCAAGGATGGCCGCGTGGGCCTCGAGTTCCGGCCCACCCGCGACGGAGGGCCGGGCAGCGCCCGGGGCGGGCCGTGGAGCGACGTCCTCGGCACCCTGTGGGTCGATCCCGATTCGCGCGAGCTGCAGACGCTCGAGTTCCACTACACGGGAATCCCGCCGGTGAAGGGCTACCGGGCCGAAGGGCACATGTCCTTCACCCGGCTGGCCAGCGGCATCTGGGTGGATGACCAGTGGCTCCTGCGCTACCCGGCGCTGAACCTCGACCAGCTCGGCCTGTCGCGCGGCCCCACCGCGCGCATCTTCGGGTCCGGCGGCTCGGTGCTTCGCAATGGCGCGGTCACGATCCTCGAGGCCGGGGGATTCGTGCTCACCGATTCCGCGCGACGGCACGATTTCTCCATCACCGGCGGGTACGTGCACCAGGCCGGGTCGGCGACCCAGTCGCTGGCGGACGTCGAGATCGAGGTGCTCGGGACACCGCTGCGCATCAACGCCGACAGCGGCGGGGCCTACAACATCTTCGACATCATCCCCGGGACGTACGACGTCCGCATGCAGCGCTACGGCCAGGGCGAAGCCGGGGCGTTCGTGCTGCGCCGCGCCATGACGCTGCCGGCGGGCGGCGGGGTGCGCTTCGACGTCAACGTGCCTTCCGACACCGCCGTGGCGCTCGAGCGCTGCCCGCGCCGCAAGCCCGGTGCCTCCACCGCCGTGGTCGTCGGCATCGTGCGCGACGCCGAGTCGGGATGGCCGGTGGCCAACCAGCCGATGGACGTCGAGTGGACGCAGAGCTACGCCGTTGGCGGCGCCCGGCCGATCATCAAGCAGCGCACCGGATCGCGGCGCGTGACCACCGACTGGCGCGGCGAGTTCACCAGCTGCGACGTGCCGCAGCAGTCATCCGTTCGCGTGCGCGTGGCGCAGCGGCGCGACGCGCCGTGGACGTCGCCGCAGCCGGTCGGCAACCAGCTCACCGTCGTCGAGGTGCTGACCGACCCCTCGGCCGCCGATTCCTCCGGCCGCGCCCGCTGATCGGGCGCGGCGTGCCCCTTACGATCCGCCCCCCGGGGGTCGTCGGGCGCCGCCCGGGCCGCCGCCGCGTCCGTTCCTGATCCGGTTCGGCAGCATCGTCCACTGATCCGCGCTCAGGATCGACTGCACCTCCTTGAGCGCGTCCTGCTGGTTCTTCTGCAGCTTCTCGAGGGACGGCCGCATCTTGGCGTTCAGCGCCGCCATGTCCGGGTTCGCCCCGGCCGACTCCACATCCTTGCGGACGTCGGCGGCAAGCGTGGAGTTCTTCGCGTTCAGCGAGTCGGCCACGACCTGCAGCTTCGACAGCTGGTCGTCGGTCAGCTTCAGCGAGTCCTTCATTTCGATGACCGAATTCACCGGGTTGAACGTGGCCAGTGCCGTGGCGAATCCGCCCGGCCCCGCGCCGCCGGGCCCGCCCGCGCCGCCCCGGCCGCCGCGCCCGCCGAACGCCGCCCCACGCACGGCGTCGATTGCGTTGCGCACCCGGTCCGGCCCGACAGTGTACCGTGCCTGCACGCCGATCTGGAATGGCACCTGGATGCCGTTGGCCCCGGCGCGCGACGCACCGAAGCGTTCATTCACCTGGTAGATGTAGCGGTTGGTCGACGGGTCGAAGCCGCGCACGTAGAGCAGCGTGTTGTCCTGACCACGCGCCACGCCCCAGCCGTGCAGGTCATTCAGGCCGTGCAATGCCTGGTCGATGCCGCCCAGCAGGTTCTGCGTGGTGACCGATACCATCAGCCGGCGATTCAGCCCGAACAGGCCCGGGCGCCAGTTCATCTGCAGCTCGAGGCTCGGTGTCCAGACGCTGCGGCACGAGTTCCGGTCCGCGATATGCCCGAGCTGTTTCTGCAGGCACTCCTTCACCCCCGGCGGCGAGTTGGCCAGGAGCTTCTCCATGGCGGCCGCCACCGACGGGTCGGTGCCCGCGGCCGTCGGGTCGAAGATGAACGCCCTGTCGTTGCGCGCGCCGTCGCCGTTGATGTCGGAGTTCACGATCGGCGTGAACGGCGCCCCCGACGACAGCCGCCCGATGGTCGTGATCTCGAGGCCGAGGTTCACCGGGTAGGTGACCGACGTGGTGATCGAGTGCCGGCGGTCGAAGTTGCTGACCGCCCACTCACGGATGTTCGGGTTGCCCGGCGGTCGTGGCCGAGGCGAAGCCGCCTGACGCCGATCCCCCGCCGCCCCCGCCGCCCGCGCCGCCGCCGAATCCGCCGCGGAAGCCGCCGCCTGACGACTGATCCCACGCGTAGCCCAGCGTGTAGCCGACGTTGAAGATCGCGCCGCGTCCGGTGAGGCCGCCCAGTGACACGGTCATCTGCCCGGACTTCGACTTGAGGTTGGAGTTGAGCTCCAGCACCTGGCTGAACTCCGGGTGCAGCCGGGAGGCCAGCAGGTTCGTGGTGCCGCTGGTGGGCACGATGGACGACGGATCGACGTAGACCGGCCGGCCGCCCTCGCTCCCCAGCGCGAACTTCGGCGTCGTGTTCAGGTTCAGGTCCGAATACCCCGTCTGCGCCACGCCCTCGGCGACGCTGAAGTCGACGTTTGCGCTGTAGCGCCCGAGGAGGCGCTTCTGCGCCCCGAGCGAGGCCCGCCAGGCGCGGGGTGCCTCGAAGTTCTTGTCGAAGACGGTGACCGACGGAACCCCCGTCGGCGCATACTGGTTGCCGACGCCGACGCACTGCGTTGGCAGCGACAATGGATCGGTCGCGAACGCGGTCCAGTCGGGCTGCGGCGTGTAGTCACCGATGCAGACGAGCTGCGACTCCGCATTGGCGAGGCCGGTTGCCGCCGCTGCCGATGAGAACAGGCTCGGGCTCACCGTGCTGCGGAATTCGCCGATGCCCCCGCGGATGATCGTGGGATTCGGGCCGCCGGCGCGTCCGCCACCCGGGCCGCCGCCGAAGCCCCCGCGGCCACCGCCGCCGAATCCGCCACCACCAAATCCACCACCCCCACGACCGCCGCCGCCACCGCCGGCGCCCCTCCCTCCTCCACCAGGACCGCCTGCACCGCCGGTCCCCGACGGCATGCCGACGGTCCACGTGAATCCGACCCGCGGGCTGAAGCGGACTTCCTTCGGCACGAAGCTCGTGTTGTAGCCGAACGTCTGCTCGACCGCGGGATTGTACTGCGGGGGATTGCCAAAGCGTCCGCCCTCGAGACGACCGCCATAGGTCACCTGCATGCCCCGCGTGGCCCGCCAGACGTCACCGACGTACAGCGCCGCGTTCATCTGCGAGCCGTCACGCATGTTCGGCGTGAGGGTACGGGTGTAGCTCGTGGCCTTGTTCTGCTCGAAGTCGGCGAGCGTATTGAACGTGTACGTGCCGTACCTGTTGGTCGTCTGGTCCTGCCGGAACGTCGAGATGTCGAACAGCCCGCCGAGCTTGAACCGGTGCCCCGGCGTCAGCCAGGAGATCTCGTCGGTGCCCTGGAAGGCATTGGTCACGCCGTTCGTCGGCAGCCCGGTGTTCCCGCCCAGGGTGAGCGTGGTGATGCCGCGGGTGTTGTCACTCGTGAGGTCCGATGCCACCTGGACGCGTCCCGCCGGCAGCGTGACGAACGGGACGGCGTCCCGACGGCTGGTCGAGAGGTATCCCTTGGCCTCGTGCAGGAACCGGTTCTTCAGCACCGAGGAGAAGGTCGCCATGATCCCGCCGCCCCAGTCGCTCTGCGTGCCGCCGGTCTGCGGCAGCGACAGCGTGCCCACCCGCGACGGATCCTGGTTGTTCCAGCGCCAGTCGCCGCGGACCGACAGCGAGTTGCCGTTCGGCATCAGCCAATCGGTCCGCAGCAGCCCGGAGAGGTTGTCCTGGAACCGGTTCGTCTGGAAGTACTGGCCGGGGGCGAGCCCGTAGCCGTTCACCAGGTCCATGAACCGGTTGACCGAGTCGGGACTCACCGCATAACGAGCGAGGGTGCTGGCATCGGCGTTGAAGAGCGACGGCAGGACGTCCTCGCGGCGCCGCACCTGGTACGAGGCGAAGGCGAAGACGTTGTCCTTCACGATGGCGCGCCCCACGCCGCCGGAGAACTGGTTCTGCGTGTAGCCCTGCGCCAGCAGCGACGGATCCTGGGCGCCGATCTCGAGGCCGTTGTCGCGCAAGGAGTAGCCGAAGTTGCCCTGCAGCGTGTTGGTGCCGGAGCGCGTCGTCGACGCGATCAATCCACCGGAGAACTGCCCCCGCGATACATCGTAGGTGCTTGTGATCACGCGGGTCGACCGGGTCGCCTCGGAGGGCAGTTGGGTCGAGCCGAAGCTCAGGCCGTCGAGCGTGACCGCGTTGGCGTCGGGGCGCATGCCCGCCACCGAGAAGCCGGCCGCGGTCGTGTCGGAGCCGATGATCGAGACCACCGAGGGCGACAGCAACGCGAGGTTGAGCAGGTCGCCGGCGTCGATTGGCAGGCGGGCGGCCTGTTCCGGCGTCATCGCCCGTTCGATCGACCCCGGCGTGGGGAGGTCGTTGCCCGTCGGAAGGTTCGGCCTCGCGGTCACCGCCACCGCGTTGAGCTGCGTCGAGTTCAACGTCAGCGTGGCGTCCGCCGTGAGGCGGTCCTCGTCTGCCAGCCGCATCAGGTGGATCTGCTGGGGCGCGAGCCCAATGGCCCTGATGACCACGACGTACTCGCCACCGCCATCCGGGAAGAGGATCGTGTAGAGCCCCTTCGCGCTCGTCTTCGCCCGGCGGGTGATCCCGGTTTCAACGGACGTCACCTCCACCTGCGCCCCCTCGAGCGGCGAGCCGTTTTCGGCCTTCACCGTGCCGGTGATGATGTCCGTTGTCTGGCCGATCTGGGCACGTACAATCGCTGGAAGGCCGAACGTGAGCGCAACGAGAAACAGGATATGGCGCCAATGGCGCAGGGGCCGAATGGCCGCGTTGTGAGACACGAGGGTGCCTTCGAAGAGGGACGGCTGCAATGAGCGCGAATTGGACGCCGGGCCCGCCAAGTCGTTAATCGACAGGCCTCAAGGGCCGATGCGCCGCTCCCCGAGGCGCCTGGCCATGGCCGAGCGCCCCCCTTCCCGGCCCCCATCGCCCGCCACCTCGGCACACGCCCGTGTCGTCCTGACCGCCGGCGCCCCCCATCCCTTGCCACTCTGGCAAGATCTGGCTGGTACGCCGCATGCCCATGTCCCCCGGCGCAGGACCGCTTCCATTACCACTCCCGCCCCGACCGTCGCGGACGGGCGGCGCAACCTGGACGAGGAGGACAACCACAATGATCACGATGACCCCACTGAATTCCGTGCTGGACCGCATGGTCACCATGAGCCGCGCGATGGACGACGTCCTCGGCCGCGCCAACGGCGAGCGTGCCACCAACGGCGCCCCCGAGCAGTTCTGGGTTCCGGCGCTCGACGCCTGGGAGACCCCGCACGCATTCGTCGTGCAGCTCGACCTCCCCGGCGTCTCCCCGGAGAGCGTCGACGTGGTCTTCGACCAGAACACGCTCACTATTCGCGGCACCCGCGCGCCGGCCATCCAGGCGCCGGAGAAGGGTGAGCTCAACGTCTTCTTCGCCGAGCGCGCGACAGGGAGCTTCACGCGATCGCTTCGCTTCCCGCGTTATGTCGAGGGGGACCGGATCGAGGCGGGGTACGCCAACGGCGTCCTGACGATCACGATCCCGAAGGCCGAGGCGGCGAAGCCGCGCAAGATCGCGGTGGGCACGCCGGTCGAGGCGACGAAGGCCGCGGGCTGAGTCCGGCCGCGAGCAGCCTAATGAACGAACGCGACGTGCCCGCCCGATGGCGGGCACGTCGCGCGACTCATGGGCTGCCGGTTCGCGCGTCGCGGCTCGTGGCGTTGATCCGGAGCCCGATCCACACCGTGCGACCCGCGCCGGGCTCGTAGAAGACGCCGCGCGCCGCGTTGGCAACCACGTTCGATGCGTAGTGCCTGTCGAAGAGGTTGTCGACGCCGATCATCGGGGTCGCCGCCACCTGGCCGTGCGTCTCGAACGTGGCCCGGAGGTTCACCAGCGTGTACGCCGCGGCGTAGTTGAGGTTGGCGTCGTCGGCCGGAAGCCGCGCCACGTGCTGCAGCTCGGCGCCCACAACGCCCCAGCGCGGGCGCGCGCTGACGAAGGCGCTCAGGCTGCGGGGGGCCACTCCCGGAACGCGATTGCCGTTGTAGCTGGTGCCGCTCACCACGAAATCGTCGTAGACGTACCGCAGCCAGGATGCCGTGGCACCTAACGCGTACGGCCCGGCGCTTGTCGAAAGCATCAGCTCCGCTCCCGTTCGCAGGGTCCGGCCGGCGTTCCGGTAGTACGTCCGTCCGCTTCCGCCGGCGACTTCGTACTGGATGAGCTCATCGCGGGTCGCCACGCGGTACAGCGCGGCATCGTAGTGCACGCGCAATCCCCAGGTGCCCTTCACGCCGGCCTCGTAGGTGACGGCGTGCTGCGGCTTCAGCTCGCGGTTCAGGCCACCGCTGCCGTCCGGCTGGTTGGCCAGCTCCGTCGTGGTGGGCGTCTCGAACGATGAGGCGACGTTGGCATACACCGAGGCCAGCGGACCGGCGCGCCAGTTCACTCCCACCATGGGGGTCACCGCCCCCATTGACCTGACGTCCGCCGCCTGGGCACCGGCGCCGTGGGGAAGCAGGCCGAGCACCGAGAAATCGCGTGCGGTCGCTCCGGAGCGTGGCCGTCACCGACACCAGGTTCACGGGCTCCACCTCGGCCCTGGCGTACATCCCCAGCGCCGTGACCCGCTCGCGCTGGTCGAGGGTGACGACCCCACGGTCGTCGCTCGTCGGACAGGTGGCCGCCGGTCGGTTTGCTCCCGTCAGGCCAGCGCAGTTCTTGTAGTTCGCCCTGTCGTCGAGCTGGTTCAGCAGGTCCACGCCGGCGGCAACGCGCAGCGGACGCGCCGTCCCGCCGAGTTCCGTCTGGCCCCGCGCGCTGGCCCCGACGGTGTGCCTGTTCACGTCGATGATGGCGTAGCTCAGCGGGTTGGCCAGGCTCCTTCCACCGCCGAAGACGCTGGCGGCCAGGTTCGTCCTTCCCGATGCCCGCGTGGCCTGGAGCGACATGAGCGACTGCCGCACCGCCTTGCCCGCCTTCGTGGAGACGTTGGTGGCGTTGGCGGCGGTTGGGTTGCTCGCCATCTGCGCCGCCGTCAGCGCTCCCGGATTCTCCGCCATGGGGGCGTCATATAATGAAAGCTGGGCATGGAATTGCGTTCCCATGGCGAGCCAGCGGGCATCGCCGAGTGCGTTGGTCGAGCGGAAGCGCGAGTAGTCACGTGGGCCGTCCCCGGCATTGCGCGTCACGAACGCCTGGAGTCCGGCGCTGCCAACGCGGGCACCGCCGCGAATGGACTCGCGCTGTACTCCCCCGGCGCTGAAGCCGTCGATGGAGGCCACGCTGCCCGCGGCAGGCGGCGCCTCGGTGCGGAAGTCGATGACGCCGCCTGACGAGTTTCCGTAGAGGGCGCCGGCGCTCCCCCTGAAGATCTCGGCGGCGCCCACGCTTTCGAGGTCCAGGAGGTCGACGGCGGTCTGGCCGTCGGCGAGCGTCAGTGGAATGCCGTCGCGCAGCACCCGGACTCCCCGCACGCCGAACGCCGACCGGGCCCCGAACCCGCGCACCGCGATTCGCGGATCCTGCGTGGGGTTGAAGCGGTTCGACACGCTGACGCCCGGCACGGTGAGGAGCAGCTCGGTCAGCGAGGCCCGGCGGGTTCCGGCGCGCGCCGAATCGATGTCGACCCGGGTGAGCCCATACGGCAGCTCGAGCGGCGAACGGGACGCGTCCCGCGTGACCGTGACTGTCACCGGCGCAATTCTGACGGACGCCGTGTCCTGCCCGAGTCCCGGACGCGGCAGGAGCACCCCCGCCGCGAGCGCGAGCGATGCGGTGGTCAGGAACGCGTGTGGCGAATGCATGGCGTGCGGTCGGGGTCGTGGGTGGGGGCGGTGCGGCGTACGGATGTAACGAGGCGCTACGCGACTGTCGACCCTCACGTTGGCCTGGCGCGCTCCATTCGCCCCGGCTCCCGCGTCCCGGGGAGGCTCAAACTCCCGGCGCCGACCGGGTGTCCCATTCCGTGCCACTCATTCGGGACCCATGCCATGCGAATCCTGCCTGCCCTGCTCGTCGCCACCATTGCCATGCCCGCCGTCGCGTCGGGGCAGCAGGTCGTGGGCCGCAACGAGGACGTCTTCACCTGGTCCGACCGCGTTGCACGCGGCGACCTCTTCCGCTTCGCCTCGCCGACCGGGAAGGTCACCGTCACGACGTCGTCCGGCGATCGCGTCGAGGTCCGTGCCGAGAAGGTCGTGCGCGACGGGCAGGCGGACGACATCGGCTTCATCGTAGTGAACCAGCGCGACGGCGTGACGATCTGCGCGGTCTACGACGATGACGACGAGTGCGGCCCCGACGGGGTGAACACGAGTCACGACCGCCGCCGGCGTTCCGACCGCTGGCGGCAGCGGGCGACGCTCGACGTGACGATCCACGTGCCGGCCGGCGTGCGCATCGCGGCATCGTCGGGCAACGGCGACGTGAGCGTCTCGGGCAGCACCGCCACGGTGACGGCGAGCAGCGGCAACGGGAAGGTGCTCGTCAGCGGCTCGGGGGCCGAGGTGCGGGCGACGTCGGGCAACGGCACCGTGACGATCGAGGACGCCCGCGGGCCGGTCGACGCGTCGTCAGGCAACGGCGACGTCTCGGTCTCCACCGCGCTCGGACCGGTGACGGCGCACTCCGGCAACGGCGACGTGTTGATCGCGATGGACGCCGTGCGCGGGGACGGCGATGTCGAGGCCTCGACAGGAAACGGGCGCGTGCGACTGACGCTGCCGTCGAACTTCAACGCCGACATCGATGCGTCCACCGGACGCGGCAGCATCGACAGCGACTTTCCCATCACAATCACCGGGCGCCTGTCGCGGACGCACCTCCGCGGAACGATCGGCAGCGGCGGCCGCCGGCTGCACATCACCTCGGGCAACGGGTCGATCGAGATCAGGAAGAAGTAGGCCGGCGCCTCCCCCCCGTGCCCGGGGCCGGCTGTAACCCGGACGAGCCCCGATGCGTACGGATTGCGCCAGCCAGATGTCACCTGCGGAGGTACCGGATGTCGTTCCTGAAACGCCTCTTCTCTTCCAGGGCCGCGGAGCCCGTGCAGCGCGTGCGGGTGTGCGTGGAGTGCGGCATGCCCGTCGCCGAACACAAGGAGTGGTGCTCGATCCTCCGCGGGCAGGCGGAGATGGAGCGGCGCAAGGGGGGGGCGGAGTCGAAGTGAGCTGATCCGCGGCGATTGCTGGTCCAGCTCAGACCTGTCTCCGAACGGGACCAGCGTCGAGCTTCCCCGAGAGCCTGTCCCGCGTTGTCTTCGCGATAAGGGAGCTTACCGGTACTGTCCCAAGCCAAGGCGCAAATCCAGCGGCACGGCATCGGGTAGCGGACCTACCCCCCGCCCATACACCTTGATCAAGTCTGCATCCTTGATGTGCCGGTGGGTGCCGTAGCCTATGTCGCCTCGCATGTAGGACGGCGCCCCTATGGGCCTCTGGTAGAAGCGGCTGCGTCTGGCCGCATAGAGGTTCCTCACCTTGCGGAGGCCGGTCCGCACATGGACCACGTCTTCGATGCCGAGAAAAGGAACTCCCGGCTCAACCTCGAACCCGTTGTCGCGCGTGGCGACGATCGCGTATCGGCCCTGGTCCAGGCATTGCTGGACCCTCCGCATGAAGGGAGAGGTGAGCTCGAAATGCTTGTGGTGGCGGTGCGGGAACTCCAGCAGATGTCTCAGGACCCAGCGTCCGAGCTCGTCGAAGTTGTCGAACATTCTCCGGTCCACATTCTTCTTCATTCGGCTCCTCCCCTGGAGCGCGTCCAGTTCGATGACCTGACGGGCTCCGGTCTGGGTGATTCGGCGGGCCCAAATTGACCGCGACCAGCCGGCGCCGCAAGAATCACGAGCCGTTCCCGCGAACCCCGGCGATCCTCAGCGGTTCAGTACGCCCACCACGGCGTCGTCGTCCCGTCGGGCTTCACGCGCAGGCCGTACTGCGCCATCTCGACCAGGCGGTCGGCCGTGCCCACCGGGCCGCTCCAGCAGTGCGGCTTGCCGTCGCCGTACATGAAGAAGCCCTCGTAGTGCGGGTTCTGCGTGGTCTTCATCCACGCCTGCAGTGCGCGCACCGCGCGGTCCAGGAAGAAGGAGTCCATGTCGCCGACGTACACGTGCAGCTTGTCCACCAGCTTCGGCCCTACCGCGGTCCAGTTGCGCTGCAGGTAGTACAGCAGGTCGTAGTGCTCCTTCCAGTACTGCGCCACCGTGGGGTCGATGACGCCGGTGCGCTTGTCGAAGAGCGGCTTGAAGTAGCCGTCGCTGCCGATGGGGCCGAAGACCGCCGACCAGATGTCGAGCTGGCCCGTGCCCGAGCGTCCGTGGGTGCCGTTCACGAGCTCCATGAAGTTCCGCTGCTGTGACGTCTGCCGCACCTCGCCGTTCACCTCGCGCGAGTTGATCGTCGGCGTGCGGTACCACTCGAACTGCTTCCAGAAGGCGTTCGTGTCCTTGTAGATGTCGATCCCCTCGACGTCGGAGAACGTGACCGGGTCCGGGCAGTATGCCCAGGTGCCGCCGAAGAAGTCCGGGTGGAAGATCTGCAGGGCGAGCGCCTCCCATCCGCCGGTCGAGCCGCCCGAGAGCCAGCGCGCCCACGGCTCGCGGATCACGCGGTAGCGCTTCTCGACCTCGGGGATCAGCTCCTGCATGATCGCATCGCCGTACGGGCCGACGTTGACCGAGTTCACGGCGTACGAGTCGTCGAAGTACGGCGTCGGGTGCTGGAAGGTGACGACGATGACGCGCGGGAAATGCGTCGCCGGTCCATGCGCGATAGAGCGCGTTGCCGGTGTCGGCTCGGAAGCCGTCCGGGTTGCCCAGCGAGAAGTGCCCCTGCACGTAGTTCACCGGGTAGCTGATGGTGGACGTGGCGTAGTCCCTCGGCAGCAGCACGGTTGCACCGAGATAGATGGGTCGCCCCCAGAACTTCGTGAGCGACGGACTCTCAAAGCGGAATCGCTGCACCCACTTGTCGTCGGCCGGCATCTCGACGGGCGGGATGACGTGCGTCGCGCTCAGCCGAACGGTGAAGCCCTTCTTCGGGTCGATCGTGACGCGCTGCACGTCGCTGTAGAGGTTGCCCGGCGAGCGTGTCCAGTTCTGCCCCTCCCACTTGTCGTCGTGCATCCAGAGCACGTGTCCGTCGGCTCGGCGGAATTCCGAGTAGACGTTCACGAAGCCCTGCACCCAGTACTCGCCGGCGGGGATGTCGCGCATGTCCCAGACCGGGTGGCCGAGGTCGCGCTCGGTGATGACGGCGGCGCCGCCCGGCGGCAGGGCCTCGACGTCGTGGCCGAAGAACGGGACGCCCAGTCGGCCGGTCTGCAGCCTCGGCTCGCGGTCGTTGGTGCGCGAGATCATGACATAGACGCGGCCGGTGAGGGGCTCGGCGCGGACCGAGGTGGGGACGGTGATCTCAAAGTTGTCCGCTGCTCGGCCCTGGGCGGAGAGGGCCGCGCACGGGGCGGCGACGGCCAGGATAGCCAGGAGGGTCGCTTTCATTGAGAGGCTCTTCGGAGAGTTGTGTGGGTGATCTGAAACAGTTCGGCAACCCAGGCGGTCGCGTCTATCCGGCGGCAACTCATTGGTTCACGCGGAGTCGCGAAGCCGCGGAGGGAGCCATTCACGATTCGAGTTGACTCCTTCTCGGCGGCTCCGCGTGCGAAACCCCAACGCACCATGCGTCATCGATGGCATTGGAGTAGAGTCGTTCGGTTGTCGACATCTCAGGTGACGTCGAGAATTTCAAGCTGCATATCACCCACACGAAATCCCGAAGACCTTCATTAAATAGGCGCGCGTGGGAGTGACCGGCTGTCCCTCTACTCTACGCCCTGGCGCCGCGCTCGCCAGCAGGTCACCCACTCCGATCTCGCCCGGCCCTCCGCGGATCTCCGCGGCTCTCCGCGTGGCGGGGTCGACAACCGCGGCGCCGGGGGAAAGCTTCCAGTCGGGGACCGGGGTGTTCCGGTCCGATTCCGGGGAGATTCATGACCATCGTATCCAGTTTCGCTCCGCGCTCTTCGCGCTCATCGCGCTCTCCGCGCGGTCGCCCGCTTTCATGGGGCGTCGCCGCGCTCCTGTCCTGTTCGCTCGCCGCCGCCGTCCTGCCGGCGCAGGGTCCCACCGGCGCCGAGGCGCGAGCCGCCGCGCGAAAGTGGCGCGAGGCCAACGAGGGGCGAATAGTCCGCGAATTCGCCGACCTGCTCTCGAAGCCTAACGTGGCCTCGAACCTGGCCGACGTCCGCGCCAACGCCGAGTTCCTGCGCGGCTGGCTCCAGGCGCGCGGCGCCGCGCCGCAGCTCCTCGAGGTGCCGAACGCGCCGCCGGCCGTCTACGGCGAGATCCGCGTGCCCGGGGCGACGAAGACGCTGGTTCTGTACGCCCACTACGACGGCCAGCCCGTGAACCCCTCCGATTGGACGGGCGGGAACCCGTGGGCGCCGATCCTCCGCTCCGGCGTACTCGGCGCGCCCGGCGTGCGCGACGTGCCGCTCACGGCGCTTGGTGCGCGCGTGGACGGGATCATGGCGCCTGTACGCGCGCTCGGCGGGCGACGACAAGGCGTCGATCATGGCGATGCTCACCGCGCTCGACGCGATGCGCGCCGCGAACATGGCTCCCACCGTCAACCTGAAGTTCTTCTTCGAGGGCGAGGAGGAGGCGGGATCGGGGCACCTGGCGGCGATCCTCACGAAGTACAAGGACCTGCTGAAGGGCGACGCCTGGCTCTTCTGCGACGGGCCGGTGAGCCAGACCGGGCGCCAGCAGGTCGTCTTCGGCGACCGCGGCATCATCGGACTCGGCCTCACGATTTACGGGCCCGCGCACGCGCTGCACAGCGGGCACTATGGCAACTGGGCGCCCAATCCCGGCGCGCTGCTGGCGAACCTCATCGCGTCGATGCGCGACGACGACGGGCGGATCCTGATCGCGCACTACTACGACGACGTGCGGCCCATCACGCCCGCCGAGCAGAAGGCAATTGATGCATTGCCCCCGGTGGACTCGATGCTGCGGGCGTCGCTGCAGCTCGCGCGGACCGAGGCAAATGATGCCTTGCTCGCCGCGCGCATCATGCTCCCCGCGCTCAACGTGCGCGGCATGCAGGTGGGCGCCGTCGGGTCGAAGGCCGCGAATGTCATATCGACCCAGGCGCAGGCGTCGCTCGGCTTCAGGCTGGTGCCCAACCAGACGCCGGAGCACGTGAAGGAGCTGGTGGAGGCGCACCTCACGTCACGGGGATATCACATCGTGCACGAGGTGCCCGACTCGGCCACGCGGACGCGGTATCCCAGGGTCGCGCTGTTGCAGTGGGAGAGCGGTTATCCCCCGCAGCGCGCGTCGCTCGATGATCCGTTCGGGCGCGCGCTCGTCGCCGCGGTCTCGAGCGGTGCCGCGCAGCCGCCGCTCGTGGTGCCCACGTCAGGCGGGAGCGGGCCCACGTACCTCTTCACGCAGATCCTCGGCGTGCCGGTGGTGAACCTTCCGATCGCCAACTACGACGACAACCAGCACGCGGCCAACGAGAACCTGCGGTTGCAGAACCTGTACGACGGGATCGAGCTGTATGCGGGGTTGATGACGCAGATGGGGAAGGAGTGGAAGGGGGTGGTGGTGCCGTGATGAGGCGACGCGCGCGCCGCGGGCCGCAGAGGCGAGCGTTTTCGTCGTGTTGTGTTGGTCGGGGTGAGGAGGTCGCGGGCTGGCGGCGGCTCGGGCTCGCGAGGGAGAGTGACCGTCGTGGGTGGGGTTTGGTGGTTGCGAGGATTGGTGTGAACGGCTGCGACGGCGCCGGCAGTCGCTGGCATGGATCGCCGGCTCGGTTGAGGTGACCAAGATGTGGCGCTTGCGGATTCGGCCGATTGTAGGCAGCGTTTTTCGGGTTTACTCACGAGAACTTGACCGGGGTGCAGCTTCAGCACGCGTTAGGAAAGGCTTGCACGACGGTGGTGGGACGGGAGTGGTTCGGTTGTGGACGACATCGGCGGCCACCGCCGCGCGAGGACCGAGCACAGATCTTCAGTCGAAACCGGGAGTTGAATTGGAGAATCAGGGCAAAGGCACCG
The DNA here is from genome assembly GCA_963761075.1 of uncultured Gemmatimonadaceae bacterium. GTDB lineage: Bacteria > Gemmatimonadota > Gemmatimonadetes > Gemmatimonadales > Gemmatimonadaceae > CAVXFN01. Next base: position 465,394 of record CAVXFN010000004.1, on the reverse strand, counting down.
CTGAGGCTTCTGGTAATCTCGGATCCGCACGTTCAACCGCCGACCGCCAGAGAGCAACTCCAGCTGCGTACTTGTGGGTTCTTGGCGACCCGCCAGATCCAAGGACTCACCCGACTGAGTTCACGATGATTGTCAGGACCGATCAGTCTGACCAGGTCGTCCACGCGCCGTCGAGGACACTGCGAAGGCGAGCCCGCTGCATTCAGAATCGCTTGGGTAGGCTTTGCCTTCTCGCGCACGAGTTGGGCGGGATTCCGCTCGTCGGAACCCTCGGAAACCATGATGTGATGTCGCGGACAGCTGGCGCTTCGGGCCCCTTCGGTTTCGCCAAGATCGTGCCTGATTTTCCCGGTTCAGCGGAGTCGACACGTCGTGACTTCGTGCTACGGGTCGGCAATTGCCTCGCTTGCCCGGACTGGGACAGAACGCATCAACACCGCCCATCACCACTACTCCGAGGCGTTGGCGCGTACTGGTACATTCCACGCCACCAGTGTTGCTACCCTCTCAAGAAGACTCGCTGATTGCACGCGCCCCCCTCGCTTAGCAATGTTGCACCACCATCCGATGGTTTTCTCACACCCTCACGTCAGATTCGCGAGATGTCCTGCCCACCGGCGACGCGGTGCTAAACGCACTGGCTGCTGCCGGCGTGAAACTGGTCATTCATGGACATCCACATGAACCCAGGTTCCGGCGGGCGGGTACGCAGGACTTGCTCGTGTTCGGGAGCGGCTCGTACTCGATCATTCTTGAGAGGAGTTGGCGCCGTCCGTGCGCAATCTCTTTCATGTCTTTAAACTGAGCGAAGATGCTTATGGCTTACACGGAGAAATTCGGTCGTGGGAGTTCATTCTCGGCAACGGGTGGTCCGAGGCATCGACAAAATCCACGTTGCTGCCTCATCTCGCGCGATTCTCCTCTCTCCGCCCCTCAGTACCCTCCGTAGCCAATTCGATTGCCGGGCTCGTGGCGACCCAAGACCCCCCTTGCTTGAACCGGCAGCGTGATCAGTCAGTGCCCCAACCTGGTACGGTTAATACCAGACGAATTGATAGAATTGGATCACACGCTTGCCGGGTCCCACGGCATTGTTTCAGAAAAGGACGAGTTCGGACACATCAGACGCTGCACGTCCAGTGACCGCGACAGCTAATCGCGCGGCGCCTTCCACGGCGTTCAATGCCCGCTGGCTCACGCCTTCGGAGATCGCCCAGCGGTTCGTCCCGGTGCCGGCATTTCCAGCTCGTCGCCGTTACCACTCAGTTCTGCTAGGTCCGCGGGGATCGGGCAAGACCACATTACTAAAGATGTTGACTAGGCCGGCCTTGGATGCGTGGGGCTCAACAGCATGGGAGCGAGTTCCCATCGCCCTCGGGAACCATCCCGGCGTTCGAAGCCGTTTACGTGCCGTCGGATGTTATATGGTCCATCGAACTTTCTGATATTGTCGATGATCCGACGATCGGTCCCGACCGGGGAGCGGTCCTGCAACGTTTCTTGGTGACTCTAAGTTCCGTCCAATCGGTCGGAAACCCACTTCGGTCCCTTGTGACTGATGACCCTCGTCTAGAGAACGCAGTGCTTAAGGGCATTCGCGACCTCTTGCCACTTAACGCCGCTCCCAACACGCTCGCGCACCTTGATCTCCTGCTTCGCCGGACCGCCTACGAAGTCCGAGGACGTGTCAACCGAAGACGACCCGATGAGATCGCGGATTTCATCAATGCCTTACCGAGGGAGTGGCTCGGTCATCCACTGGACGTCCCGATAGCGTTTTGCGAAGTCTTCGGCGTGTACGCTGGTGACATCAGAGAGGGGCCAGCGCTGGGCATTCTGTTTCGACGAACTAGAAATCGCGCCCGCGTGGTTACGCAGGGACCTACTGACATCTTGGCGCAGCATCGACCAGCCGTACCTGCTCAAACTTACTTGGAGCCCCCTACTGCCAATAGAAGCTCGGAGCGTGGCGGCAACTGACCACGACTTCAAGCCTATACTCCTCTGGCATGCTCACGCACACGAAGCCCGTGGCTTCGAGCCAAGTCGCAGAGCGATTTGTTGCTGCCACATTCGGCGCCGGACGTAAACCGGAGGAAGTATTCGGTCGGAGTTCCTTGCCTGAAGGATGGGACGAGGATCAAGCGAACCCCGCGAAGTATGAGCGCGGTTCTAGCGAGTACGAGGACATCAAGGCCCTTGCGGCCAGAGATGCGAGCTTCAGACATGTCCTCGAAAAACATGGCATCGCTCCTGACGACCCCTTCACGGAAGCGCCGCGCCTTCGCGACGTCTTGCTTCGAAAGATTCGACCAGTTGTAGCCCAGCGGCTCGCATACATGCGCGAAGCCGGCGGACTCAGAACGCGAAAGGTGGTGCCTGAAGTGTACTCAGGAATAGAGGTCCTATATGACCTTTGTGAGGGTAACCCTCGCTGGCTGCAGAATCTTCTCTCGGAATTGTTCAACGTATGGGCGGCATCAGGGAGGACCGACGACGACCGCCCTATCGTAGACGCAGCTGCCCAGGCGCGGGTTGTGAAGTCGTTCGCGGACAGATTTCACGCCAGCGAACTCTACGCCCGCCCCGTGTCACGACTCGCGGATGGTCGGCCGTTACGCTGGAGTGTAGGTGATCTTGTGGATCGGATAGGAACGGCGTTGTCCGACCGATTACTTGCCGACGAATTTCCTGTTGATCCGGTGGGGGCTTTTCGCGTCAACCTGCGCCAGCCTCAGAGAGACGCAACCTCATTGACTCCGGACTCGACTTCGGCGCCTTCGTTCTCTTGGATGCAATGGCCGGCGACTCGGCATTTGAGCTCGTTGGCTCGGAGCTGCGCCTTTCCTATCGGCTCGCCCCGTTCTACCGACTTCTTCCTCGTAGGTATCGGTCGGTAGCGCTTGGGCCCCTCCTGCTTCCGGGAGCGACACGTCGCAAATGCCCCTCTTCACTGAGGATGCGAATGCTTGAACTCTCTGCAATCCGCCGTACTATTCCGACGGGCTTCGATAGATGCCTCTTTGCGAGCGGCTACGAACAGCGCGCTCGGCATGCTGCAGTGCCGAGGCTGATCGGCTCCGCCGAGGTGGTCGTTTGGGGATTCGACGAGCACTCCGAAGATCTCGCTCGCCCGCAAACGACGCGTATTTCCGAAGCATCGGTGCTGAACCCGCGGTAATGTCTGGTAACGACGATGCTCGCGCCGAAGAGCTTGCGGAAGCCTTTCTTGACTTGGCGACATCCGACCAAACCCGCACTTGCTGGTCGACATCTCCTGCATGACGAGATGTTGGTATGGGGCGCTAGTCAGGACGCTTATGCGCTGGGAGAGGCGGGAGCGTTTGAGCATCACATTCGCCTACACTCCCGGCATGTATCGGCCACCTCCGATTGCGCGGCCATTGAACGAGATCGTAGGCCCGGTACGTGGCTTCACTGGCTTCGCGCTCCCGGATGCGCCATCGGTACTGCTAATGGGCCTCGGTTTTGAACCTGGGCGCGCGATGGGTGTTTTCGCGGAGATTGACCCCTCGAATACTCGGTGTTTCTACGCCGATCCGGGAGTTGATCCGCGATTCCGGACCGACGTGTTCAGAGCCAATACGGATTTGGCTAAGGAGATCCCGCATCGGGATTGGGTCGGGTATCCTCTTTGCGATCCGTTCCTCAGCTTTCACCTTCTGAACTCGGCCTGTAACGCTTTGAGTCCACTGGCCGGAGTCGTTCGAACTAACAACGGGCCCAAGCTTTTCGGGCTTCTAATGTTCTTGGTTGCTGCGCGACAGCCGACTGCGAGCGTCTGGCGGATTTCGTCAGGTGACGCAGGTGCGCCAGTCGACTGCGAGCCGCTCGCGATCCGTACCTCGTAACGACATCGTGGCGCCGTTCGACCGTGGAGAGTGATCTATTGCTCTCCGCCAACGCTCCACTCGGTGGCAGCGTGTTTGCGTGAGGCCCATTCTCCGTTGGGCAGGAAGCAAACGCCGCTCCGTCGACGTCCTTGCGGAGTATTGGGAGCGTGCGAGGGCGACCAGGTACGTAGAACCTTTTGCGGGCTCGGCAGCGCGATCTCGACCACCTCGGAGTACAACGTGCTCTCTTGGGTGATCTCAACGAAGAGCTGATTCATACCTACAGAACCATCAAGTGTGAAGCCCCACGTGTAGCAGGTTCCTCCGGCGGTGGCCGGGGGACGCAGCTACATACTACCGGCTCCGCCGCCTGAAACCGTCGGGCTTGTCGGCTGCGCGGCGCGCGGCGCGATTCCTCCACTTGAACCGGTGGTGTCTTCAACGGCATATACCGGACTAACAAGAGGGGAGAGTTCAACGTGCCATTCGGCGGCCAGAGGGTCGGGCCACCAATGTTGGAAGCAGAACTAATCGAGGCGTCATACGTTCTTCAACGCGTCCGCTTCGTTTGCGGCGACTTTGAAGACACTCTCAAGTGGCGACTTACGACTTCATATACATGGACCCGCCCTACAGCGTTCGCGGCAAGCGAATGTTCAACGATTACTCGGCTGAGGTTTTGGGGAGATCGACCTTCGCCGGCTCCGCCGCCAGCTAGAGCGGCTCGATGCACTGGGTGCGCGGTTCTTGGTCAGCTATGCCGACTCAGTAGAAGGTAACTGGCTCGCACGCGGCTTCGACGTTCGGACTGTCTCGGTTCATCGTAATGTTGGAGGATTTCGAAGTCGCCGGCGTCGAGTGATCGAGATTCTCATTTCAAATGGCCAAGCCCTCTGAACACGACCTTCTAGGGTCGCGTTGAACTTGACATCCGGCCCTGTGTACGCGGTCGGACGCTGCGCTCGCCGGGTCAGATCTGCGGCTCCGCTGCGGGCGAGGGCGGGCGTTAGGTGTCGATTGCGTACACGCGAGCTGCCTACTATTGTCGACTCGTTGGACCTCGCCGAGGATGATAAAGAGAGGAGGCTCAGGCTGTCCCAATGATTGCCTCGCCCCGAGACGTTGGGGACTTGTCTACATCGGCAAGGCCTGGGGGACGACTGTACAGGACAGATGGAATCGTGCGGCGAGGGGCCTTTCTGGGGATGATCTCGAAGCGCAGCTGGGGAAGTACCGACGCGCTACGCTGGCTGGCGTGCTCGATCTGCCTGCGGGCGGACGTCTCACGCGCCAACTTCTGGCCGACATTGAAAGTCCGCTGATAGCGATCGAGCAGCCTTGGGCAACATCCAAAGAGGGATGTCTTGGATTGCCCGACCGGGCATGGTCATCGAGTGCGAGGGGGACTGGCCGGGACGGCAACACGCGTATCGCGATTGGTAGCCACGCGATGACTGGCACGGCGTTAGGCGCTTGTCTTCGAGGAGGTCGCATCTGAGGAACCGGTCACATTGAGACTCGTCCGCAATACCGGCGGTGACCGCGTCGCCGACATCATCCGGCCGCAACTTCTCGATGTCTGTTCTATCGATGTGGTCACACCAGCCCTGTCTGTCTTCGCCGTCGGTGAGCTGCTCCGGGACTTCGTCGCGCGCCGTTATGCCGACTACTCTTGCCGACAAACCTGAACGGTCACGCTCTGCTTGATTCGATCGCTGATCGCGCTTCTCGCAACCGTCTGCAATCTCGATGGCTTGCCGCGCGCCTCCGTGCGTCGGCTTGAAGTAACGGCTGCTGTGCGGCTTGCCCGAGCGGTATCCCGCAAGGGGCGCTTGTCATCCGCGAGCAGTCCGATGAGCCCGTGCAAGCGCTCGTCGGGGCCGTCGCGCTCACCTCCGACGGCCTCGGGCTCGCGCCGGGCAACCCCCTTAGCCTCATTCAGGCCTCCGAAACACCCGAGGAAGCCGAGTGCTTGCCCAATGGTTCGACGCGCAGTGGGCGAGCCTTCCCGATGTGGGGCGCGCCAAGGAGTCGCTGCTCGGGCTGCTGGAGGCTCTCGCGCGGCACCACGATCCCTACCTCCTCTACGCCCTCGTCCTCCACCACCTCTTCCGCACCGCGGCGACGAGCTCGACGAGGAGCAGATCGTCAAGTCCGCCACCGGCATCCGCAACACGGTCGTCTGGAAGAAGCTCTTCAAGTTCCAGCGCGACGGCGTCGTCGGCGCCATCGACAAGCTCAACCGCTTCGGCGGCTGCATCATCGCCGACAGCGTCGGCCTCGGGAAGACCTTCGAGGCGCTGGCCATCATCAAGTACCACGAGCTGCGCAACGACCGCGTGCTCGTGCTCTGCCCGAAGCGGCTGCGCGACAACTGGACGCTCTACAAGGCCAACGACCGCCGCAACTTCCTCGCGCCCGACCGCTTCAACTACGACGTCCTGAACCACACCGACCTCTCGCGCGACGGCGGCCTCTCCGGCGACATCGACCTCGCCCACGTCAACTGGGGCAACTACGACCTCGTCGTCATCGACGAGTCGCACAACTTCCGCAACAAGAAGACGCCGCAGCACGGCGGCGAGACCCGCTACGACCGCCTGATGCGCAAGATCATCAAGGAGGGCGTGAAGACCCGGGTGCTCATGCTCTCGGCCACGCCGGTCAACAACCGCCTGGCCGACCTGCGCAACCAGATCGCCTTCGCCACCGAGGGCGACGACACCGCTCTGCTCGAGCACGGCATCGCCAGCATCGACAGCACCACGCGCCAGGCGCAGAAGCAGTTCAACCGCTGGCTCGATCTGGACGAGGCCGAGCGCACGCCGTCGCACCTGATCGAGATGCTGGGCTTCGACTACTTCACGCTGCTCGACCTGCTCACCATCGCCCGGTCGCGCAAGCACATCGAGAAGTACTACGGCACGCCGAGACCGGCCAGTTCCCCGACCGCCTCAAGCCGATCAACATCAAGGCCGACGTGGACCTGCGCGGGCGAGTTTCCGGCCGATCCGCGACATCAACATCGAGATTCGCGGCTGAACCTCGCCGCCTACGCGCCGCTGCGTTACGTGCTGCCGCACAAGCAGGCTGCCTACGACGCGAAATACAGCACCGAGATTCGGGCGGCGAGGGCTTCTTCCGGCAGGTCGACCGCGAGGAGAGCCTGATCCACCTGCTGCGGGTCAATGTGCTGAAGCGCATGGAGAGCGCGGTCCCGTCCTTCGCGCTCACGGTCGAGCGGCAGCTGCGGATGTGGAAGCGACGCTCGCGCGAATCGAAGCGCAGGCCGAGGAAGTCGAAGAGATCGACATCGCCGACGTCGATATCGACGATCCCGCGTTCGAGAGCCTGCTGGTCGGGCGCAAGGTCAAGGTGCTGCTGCAAGGACGTGGACCTCGTCCGCTGGAAGCAGGACCTGATCGAGGACCGCAACCGTCTGGCCACGCTCGTCGGCCGCCGCGCGCGAAGTCGACGCCGGCCGCGACGCCAAGCTCGCGGCACTGCGCGAGGTGATCGAGGAAAGTGCCGCAACCCGATCAACGCCAGGCAACCGCAAGGTCATCGTGTTCACCGCGTTCGCCGATACCGCCCACTACCTCTACGAGCAGCTTGCGCCCTGGGCAAAGACGACGCTCGGCTTCGAGCGGCGCTCGTCACCGGCACGGGCAGCAACCAGACGACGCTGCCGGGCCTGCGCAGGGATCTTGCGTTCGATCCTCACCGCCTTCGCGCCGCGCTCAAGGAACGCCGGAGGACCTGGCCGGCGAGGGCGAGCTCGATCTGCTGATCGCCACCGACTGCATCTCCGAGGGCCAGAACCTCCAGGACTGCGACTGGCTCATCAACTACGACATCCACTGGAACCCGGTGCGCATCATCCAGCGCTTCGGCCGCATCGACCGCATCGGCTCGCCGAACGAGCGCATCCAGCTCGTCAACTTCTGGCCCAACATGGAGCTCGAGGAGTACATCAACCTCGAGCAGCGCGTCAGCGGCCGCATGGTGCTGCTCGACATCTCAGCCACCGGCGAAGAGAACCTGATCGAGCAGCAGTCCGGCAACCAGATGAACGACCTGGAGTACCGCCGCAAGCAGCTGCTCAAGCTTCAGGACGCCGTCATCGACCTGGAGGACCTGTCGACCGGCGTCTCCATCGCCGACCTCACGCTGACCGACTTCCGGATCGATCTCGCCGAGTATCCGCAAGGCTCATCCTGGCGGCTGGAAGCTGCCGCTCGGCACCTGCGCCGTCACGACCACGACCGAGGTCGGAAATCCCGCCGGGCATCATCTTCTGCCTGCGGGCCGAAGGCGAGGCGGCGGCGCGCGCATGGTCGAGGCCGGCTATCCGCTCGCGCCGCACTTTCTCGTGCATGTGGGCGACGACGGCGCCGTGCTCCTGCCGTACACCCAGGCCAAGCAGATCCTCGACCGGCTCAAGCGTGTCTGCCTTGGCCGCGACCTGCCCGATGCCGGGGCCTGCGCCCGCTTCGACAAGGCGACACAAGCACGGCGAGGACATGCGCCAGCGCAACGCCTGCTCGCCGCCGCGGTCGCCTCCATCGTCGGCAAGAGCGAAGAGCGCGCCGTGGCCAGCCTCTTCACGCCCGGCGGGACGCACGCCATCAAGGGCGAGTTCGCCGGCATCAACGATTTCGAGGTCGTGGCCTTCCTGGTCGTCCTGCCGGCGAGGCGGCCTTTCGCGAGGCGCTGGTGAACGCGCTCACCCACCGGGACTACACGCGGCTCGGCGCGGTCCACGTGCGCTGGCGGCTCGATGAGGCGCTGACGGTGAGCAACCCGGGCGGGTTCGTCGAGGGGGTCACGCTGCAGAACCTGCTCGTGGTGGAGCCTCGGCCGCGCAATCCGCTCCTGGCCGATGCGCTAAAGCGCCTCGGTCTTGCCGAGCGCACGGGCCGCGGGGTGGACCTCATCTATCAGGGCCTGCTGCGCTATGGGCGGCCGGCGCCGAACTACGGGCGCAGCGACGTCGCCGCCCTCGACCTGCCGCGCGGCCGCCCGGGTGGATCGCCGTGTGCCCAAGAAGCTGCTCACTCGAGCATGGCGCGCCCACGGCCGCCGACAAGCGCCGTATCAACGAAGGCATCGAGCAGGTGTTCTGGGTTGCGGCGCTCAAGCCCACCACCATGGCGTGGCCGAGTACCGGGACGAGGTACGCGAGTATCTGGAGATCGCCGTGCTGCGCCTCGCTGCTGCGGGCCGGGGCCAAGCCCGGCCGACTGGTCGAGCTGGTGCACCGCGCGGTGCCGTATCCGGTAGTCGCTGGTCACCGAGCAGGGCGAGTGACTTGCGACTTTCGCTCGCCCACAAGCGCTGGTCCCAGGGCGAAGCGGGTAAGACGGTGCTGGACGGCGAGGTGGTTGCGGTCGATCCTGCCAGCGCGAGCGACCGCACGGCCCGCGTTCCTGGCGGCGCTGTCGCTTGGCCGCCAGCCGCGCGGTACGCTCTTTGCGCTCTATCAGGGCTGGATCGATACCCTGCTCGCGCTTCAGGCGGCGAGGGGGACGGCTCCTTTGCTATCCCGGCTCCGCCGAGCGCCGGGCCGCCCGGCGCGAGGCGCTGCGGGAATACGCGCGGCTCGACGCCGAGATCGCGCGCCTGCGCGCCGCGGCCGCGAAGGAAAAGCAGATGGCGCGGCAGGTGGAACTGAACCTGGAACTCAAGCGCTTCGAGGCCGCACGTGCCGCCGCGCGCGCAGAACTGTGAGGAAGAGATGCACGATGAAGAAGCTGACCGCCAAAGAACCCGAGACCCGCTCCGCCCGACCTGGTCGCCGAGAACATCGAGCGGCTGAAGACGCTGTTCCCGGAGCTCTCACCGAGGGGCCGAACGGCGTGGCGGTCAACGTGGACGTGCTCAAGGCACTGGTCGGCGACGCGACCGTCACCGACGCGGACGAGAAGTACGGCCTCAACTGGCACGGCAAGCGCCGCGCCCGCCAGTTTGCGCTCACACCCTCCACCGGCACCCTGCGCCCGTGCCCGGAGGACAGCGTGGACTGGGACACCACGCAGAACCTGATGATCGAGGGCGACAACCTCGAAGTGCTCAAGCTCCTGCAGAAGAGCTACGCGGGCAAGGTGAAGCTCATCTACATCGACCCGCCGTACAACACCGGCAAGGACTTCGTCTATCCCGGACAACTTCCAGGACAACATCAAGAACTACCTGGAGCTGACCGGGCAGGTGGAGGGCGGAGCGAAGATCAGCAGCAATACGGAGGCGAGCGGCCGGTTTCACACCGACTGGCTGAATATGATGTATCCGCGGCTACGGAGTTTCGCGGAACTTCCTCAGGAGCGATGGCGTAATCTTCGTAAGCATCGCTGATCAGGAAGTCGATAGCTTGCGTGAGGGTTGGGCGACGTGTTCGGTTAACGAGAACTTGTTCGCAACCGTCATATGGCATAAGATGTACAGCCCGAAAATTCCGCCGTCCATTTCAGCGAAGACCACGATACTTGCTGGTCTTCGCGAGGGACGCCGAAGCCTGGAGACCCGTTGGACTCGAACGAACCGAGGAAAGATCGCACGATACGAGAACCCGTACGATGATCCGCGGGGACCATGGTTGCTCAGTGAGGTGAGCCGCCCGAGACTTCCATGGGCAGGGCCATCATGGATTACCACCAAGACGGGGCGAGTTATTCCTGGACCGCCCGCCGGTAGTATTGGCGTTAATCCAGGACAAGGTCGAAGAGCTTGACGAGAATCGACGCATCTGGTGGGGTGAGTCTGGGGATAAACATCCCGATCAAGCGCTTTCTTTCTGAGGTGCGCAGGGCGTTGTCCGTCAGACTTATTGGCGCATCGAAAGAAGTTGGTAACACCCGGAATGCGAAGCGGCGAGCTCACCCCCCTAAAGGGTGCGCCGGCTGGCGAAGACATGTTCGATCACGCCGAAGCCGATAAGGCTCGTTCAGTGAATGTCCGATCGGCACCGATGCACGGACGAAATCTTGTCCTCGATTTCTTCGCAGGCAGTGGCACCACCGGGCACGCTGTCTGGGAAGTCGTACGCAAGAGACGGTGCGCAAACGGCGTTTCGTGCTCTGTTTGAGCTTGACCCGAGGCGCCGACCTGGACGACTCAGAAGCCTTCCAACCATCGCCGAGCTGACCAAGGAACGCCTTCGCCGCGCCGCGAAGAAGATCAAGGACGAGAATCCGATGTTCGCAGGCGACCTCGGCTTCCGTGTCTTCAAGCTCGACTCCAGCAACATCCGCGCCTGGGAGCCGGACCGCGATGACCTTGACAAGACGCTGCTCGAAGCGGTCGAGCACCTGAAGGCCGACCGCACCGAGGCGGACATGCTCTACGAGTGCTGCTCAAGCTCGGCCTCGACCTCTGCGTGCCCATCGAGAAGCGCACCCTCGCGGGCAAGGATGTCCACGCCGTCGGCGGCGGCGTGCTGATCGCGTGCCTTGCCGAGAAGATCGCGCGCGACGATGTGGAGCCACTGGCGCACGGCATCGTTGAGTGGCACAAGACGCTCGCGCCGGCGGGCGATACGACCTGCGTCTTCCGCGACAGCGCCTTCGCCGACGACGTGGCCAAGACCAACCTGGCGGCCATCCTGGAGCAGCACGGCATCGCCAACGTGCGGAGTCTGTGAGGCAATGGCGCCACGCAATACCGACCCGATTCTTGCGTTTTCATACGGCTCGAACATGCTGAGCGCGCGCCTTCAGGAGCGTTGTCCCCGCGCGCGACGCTCTCGGTGTCGCCAGGCTCCCGGGCTTCGAACTGGCCTGGCACAAGCGCAGCCAGGATGGTTCCGGCAAGTGTGACGTCGTCGCCAGGACCACAGACTCCATAGTCTTCGGCGTTGTGTTCACCGTGGCGCAGTCAGAGAAGCCGGACCTCGATTACGCTGAAGGTCTTGGCCACGGCTCTGAGGAACGATCGACGTCCGTCCTGGCTGCGGGACAGCGAGATGAATGTCGTGCTGTACAGCGCCACGAGCACAGATTCGGCGCTCAAGCCCTATACCTGGTACCGCGAACTCGTGGTCGCCGGCGCCCGGGAGCACGGCCTCCCGCACGAATACGTTCAAAGTCTTCAGGTAGCGGCCGCTGTCGAGGATCCGGACCGCGAGCGCCACGCGCACAACATGGCGCTCATCCGGGGAGGCGCTAACCCGTGAAACTGCACTTCGAGCCCAACCTCGACTACCAGCTCCAGGCCATCGAGGCCGTCTGCGACCTGTTCCGCGGGCAGGAGATCTGCCGCACGGAGTTCACCGTGACGCACGAGGCTGTCGGACGCCAGATCTCTCTGGCTTTCGCCGAGACCGATCTTGGCCTCGGCAACCGCCTGACCCTGCTCGATGACGAGCTGCTGAAGAACCTGAACGACATCCAGATCCGCCACGGCCTGGCGCCGTCCGGAACGCTCTCCTCCGGTGATTTCACCGTCGAGATGGAGACCGGCACCGGCAAGACCTATGTCTACCTGCGCACCATCTTCGAGCTGAACAAGCGCTACGGCTTCACCAAGTTCGTGATCGTGGTGCCATCGATCGCCATCAAGGAGGGCGTTTACAAGTCGCTCCAGATCACCGAGGACCACTTCAAGGGGCTCTATGCTGGCGCGCCCTTCGACTACTTCCTTTACGACTCGGCAAGCTCGGCCAGGTGCGCAACTTCGCCACCAGCGCGCAGATCCAGATCATGGTGGTGACGGTCGGCGCCATCAACAAGAAGGACGTCAACAACCTCTACAAGGACAGCGAGAAGACCGGCGGCGAGAAACCCATCGACCTGATCAATGCCACCCGACCTGTCGTCATTGTGGACGAGCCGCAGAGCGTGGACGGCGGCCTGGCGGGGCGCGGCAAAGCGGCTCTCGACGCCATGGCCCCGCTCTGCACTCTGCGCTACTCGGCCACGCACGTGGACAAGCACCACATGGTCTACCGGCTCGACGCGGTGGATGCCTACGAGCGCCGGCTGGTCAAGCAGATCGAAGTCGCCTCGGCCACGGTCAAAGACGCTCACAACAAGCCCTACGTGCGCCTCGTCTCGGTGAGCAACCAGCGCGGGAGCATCACGGCGAAGGTCGAGCTGGACGTCGAGACCGCCACCGGCGTGCGGCGAAGGAAGTCACGGCCCAGGACGGTGACGACCTGGAGCAGACCACCGGCCGCGCGGTCTATGCCGACTGCCGGTCGGCGAGATCCGGGTCGCCAAAGGCGACGAGTTCATGGAGCTGCGCGTGCCCGGCGGTGAGCAGTACCTGCGACCCGGGCAGGCCTGGGGCGACGTGGACGCGCTCGCAATGCAGCGCGAGATGATCCGGCGCACGATCAAGGAGCATCTGGACAAGGAGAAGCGCCTGCGACCGCAGGGAATCAAGGTGCTGTCGCTCTTCTTCATCGACGAGGTCGCCCTCTATCGCCAGTACGATGCGGACGGCAACCCGGTCAAGGGCGCGTATGCGCGGATCTTCGAGGAGGAATACCGGCGGTTCGCCAACCACCCTGACTACCGCACGCTGTTCGAGGAAGTGGACCTGCGTCGCGCCGCCGAGGAGGTGCACGACGGCTATTTCTCCATCGACAAGAAGGGCGGCCTGGACGATACGGCGGAGAACAACCAGACGAATCGCGACAACGCCGAGCGCGCCTACAACCTGATCATGAAGGAGAAGGAGAAGCTGCTCTCCTTCGAAACGCCGCTCAAGTTCATCTTCTCGCACTCGGCGCTGAGGGAGGGCTGGGACAATCCCAACGTCTTCCAGATCTGCACCCTGCGCGACATCCAGACCGAGCGCGAGCGGCGCCAGACCATCGGCCGGGGTCTGCGCCTATGCGTGAACCAGGATGGCCAGCGCCTGCGTGGGTTTCGAGCTGAACACGCTCACCGTGGTCGCCACCGAGAGCTACGAGCAGTTCGCTGAGAACCTGCAGAAAGAAATCGAAGCAGGACACCGGCATCCGCTTTGGCGTCGTCGAGCCGCACCAATTCGCTGCCGTGACAGTGACGGCCGAGGACGGGTCTTCGGCGCCGCTCGGCGTCGAGCAGTCGACGGTGCTTTGGGAACACCTGAAAGCGCAGGGTTACATCGACCCGCGGGGCAAGGTGCAGGACACGCTCAAGCGGCGCTAAAGGAGGACACCCTCGAGGTGCCCGAGGTGTTCGCGGCGCAGCCGAGCAAATCGTCCAGGTGCTCAAGAAGCTCGCCGGGCGGCTGGAGATCAAGAACGCCGACGAGCGCCGCCAGGTGCGGACCCGCCAGGCGGTGCTTCACGGCGAGGAGTTCAAGGCGCTCTGGGATCGGATCAAGCACAAGACCACCTACCGTGTGCAGTTCGACAACGAGAAGCTCGTCGAGAGCTGCTCACTGGGCGCTGCGCGACGCGCCGCCGATCCCTAAGACGCGCCTTCAATGGCGCAAGGCTGACATCGCCATCGGCAAAGCAGGGGTGGAGGCGACCGAGCGTGAAGGTGCCGCAACTGTCGCGCTGGACGAGACTGACATCGAGCTACCGGACGTCCTACACAGACTTGCAAGACCGGACCCAGCTCACCCGCCGCACCATCCATCGCGTCCTGACTGGCAGCGGGCGGATTGACGACTTCAAGCGCAATCCGCAGGCCTTTATCGATTTGGCCGCCGAAGCGATCAATCGATGCAAGCGCTTGGCAGTGGTGGACGGTATCAAGTACCAGCGACTCGGCGACGAGCACTACTACGCCCAGGAGCTCTTCGAACAGGAGGAGCTGACCGGCTACCTGAAGAACATGCTCGCCGAGACCAAGAAGTCGGTCTACGAGCAGGTCGTCTACGACTCGGACACCGAAGCGACTTTCGCCGACGGCTTGGAGAACAACGAAGCGATCAAGGTCTACGCCAAGCTCCCCGGCTGGTTCAAGGTGCCAACGCCTCTCGGCACTTATAACCCGGACTGGGCAGTGCTGGTCGAGCGCGACGGAGCCGAGCGACTGTATTTGGTGGTCGAAACCAAGAGCGGCCTGTTTGCCGACGACCTGCGCGACAAGGAGCGCGCCAAGATCGAGTGCGGAAAGGCGCACTTCCAAGCGCTGGCAGTGCGGGAGGCCCCGGCCCGGTATGTCGTCGCCCGCTCGGTGGACGACATCCTCACTTAGAGAGTTCGATCGGTCGAACGAACGGTCACTTCTAAAAGCGTGATGCGAAACAAGTCGGTTGCAGTGAACGATGCACTCCGCACATGCCTCACATACTCGCGCCAACGCCGCCCCGCGATCTATTATCGCTTCAATCGCCTCCCTCACCTCCTCCCAATCCTCACCCGCCACACCTCCGGCCCCTCGGCCTCGTACGCCCACTCGAACTGCTCCGCACGCTCGGCCATGAACTGGTAGCGCAACGGGCGCGGGTCGTGATCGTTCACAAGCACGAACGACTCGCCGCTGCCGAGGCCATCGAAGGTGCGGAAGATCGTCGGATGCTTCTCCCGCGGCGGGATGCTGCGGACGTCGAGCTCCAGGGGCGTACCGGACATGTGGAAATCCTCCACTGAGTGTCGAATGAGGTGACGGCGCGCGGATCTCCGCCGCGCACCGGAACAGCGTCACGCCCGCCAGATCCTTACCAGCACCCGCTCCGGATCCGCGTCGTCCACCTCGCACGCGAATCCACGCTCGGCCAGCACCGGGAACAGGAGCTGCGGCACGCGCTGGTTGACGTGCACCAGCTCGTGCCCGTCCGGCAGGTGCTCCAGCGCCTCCAGCGTGCGCAGCAGCGGCTCGGGAGGCTCCAGGTTGCGCACGTCGAGCCACTGGCGTGCGCGCATCGTCAGCGACCCGCCGCGTCCGCGGCGGGCTCCGACTCGCCCGATGCATCGGGCGCCGGCGCGGCCGCCACCTCCTCCTCGCGCCAGAAGTACACCGACCAGTCGTCAGGCGCGTGCGACCGCGCCTCGTGCACGAACCCGCGCTTGCCGAGTACGGTGAACAGCGGCACCGGCTCGAAGATCGCCCGCAGGTGCAGCACCTCGCCGGCCTTCAGCGCCCCCACCGCTTCCATTATGCGGGCAAACGGCTCGCGCCCATTGCGCAGGTCGTCGCGCACGTCCAGCTCGACGACCACGGGATCGGCGCGCCAGCACGTCGCTCGCGCGCGCGGTGAATCGTTCGTGACGGTGTTCATGTGCGTCCTCCGAAGGTGACCCGCGCCATCTGCCCCGCGAAGAGCAGCGCGCCGGCGAGATAGAGCAGCGCGCCCGTCCGCACGACCACCGCCGAACCGGCGCCGATGCCGCCCGCGATGAGCACCACCGCGCTCGCCATCAGCACGAGCTGCACGTGCGCCAGCCGCGCCGAGTAGAGCTCAGCCACGGTCGGCACGCGCCCCTTCCCCATCTGCCCGCCGTAGCGAACGGTCCACGCCAGCAGCGGCACGATCTTCCAGAAGAAGCCGGCCACGTAGAGCACCAGGCCGCCCAGCAGCCCCGTGGCGACGTACATCGTCGCCAGCCGCGCGTGCGCCACGCCGCCCGCCAGCGCCAGCGGCCCCATCACCGCCGCGGCCACCAGGAAGCCGAGCGCCGTGCCGACGAAGCGCATCCCGACGTCGAGCGTGCGGCGCGCGCGCCGGCGGTGGAGGCCCCGTGCCTGCCACAGGAAGGCGGCGAGGCCAAGCTCGATCAGCACCGCGCCTGTCCATAAGACCGGCGTCGAAGTGACCAGAAGGCCAGCCGCGAGCACCACCGTGCCTGACGACAGCAGCGCGAGCGCGCGCGCCGTCCAGCGGCGGTCGGGATGCTCGGACAGCAGGAACATCGGCAGCAGGCGGTGCGACACGCCCGTGATCATCACAAGCACCCACCCCACAAGCGCCACGTGCAGGTGGGCGGCCAGCACGCGCACCCGCGCGCGGGCGATGAACCCGGTGTGCAGGTTGTGCAGCAGGATGAGGCCCAGCACGAGCGTCGACACCAGGAACGCGAAGCCCAGCGCGATGCCCCACCACGTGGCATCGCGGCTGCGCGCGCGCGGCAGCGTCGCCGCGACGTTTCCCGCGGCGAGGAGGATGCCCGTGGCCACGAGCAGCACCCCGCTCACGCGGAGCGCCATCGAGCCGCTGGCGACGCCGGCGGCGAAGAGTCCCACGCCCGGCGCGAACGAGAGAAAGCTCGCGCGCCCCACGCGCACCGAACGCAGCGGCGCCCCCAGCGCCACCGGCAGGAGCTGGCAGAGCGCGCCGAAGATCGTCGTCGTGAGCCACCCCAGCGTGAAGAGGTGCGTCACCCCGGCGACGTGCGGCGACGGGAAGGCGCCCATCGCCAGCTCGGGGGCGATCCACACCAGGCCCACCGCGCCGGCGACGAGATAGAACATCGCCGCGGCGAAGTGCCAGCCCGCCAGGCGGAGCGATCCGCTGGCCGCCGTCTGCGCCACGGCGGCGGTGGGAAGCGGAATGCCCGGACGCGGCCTCGCAGCCGGCGGCATCACCGCCGTCACGGCCCGCCCTCCAGTCCAGCGACCATCCGCCTCTGCTCCGCGTGAGTGACCGGTGAAGGGTCGCCCGCAAGCCGGAGCGTGGGGTGTGACGGTTGTCTCACGAGGCGCGGGGCGCACGCGGAGCCGCGGAGGCCGCGAAGATGGTGGGTGCTCACGCGGAGCCGCGGAGGGCGCGGAGGAGGACCTGGGGTTATTGCTCACGCGGAGCCGCGGAGGGCGCGGAGGAGGACCTGGGGTTGTTGCTCACGCAGAGCCGCGGAGGGCGCGGAGGAGGACCTGCGGTTATTGCTCACGCGGAGCCGCGGAGGGCGCGGAGGAGGACCTGGGGTTGTTGCTCACGCGGAGCCGCGGAGGGCGCGGAGATGGCGGGGGCGCACGCGGAGCCGCGGAGGGCGCGGAGAAGGAACGAGATGAAGGGCCTGGAGGACGAATCGTGAACGGCTCCCTCCGCGTCTTCGCGTCTCCGCGCGAACCAAGTGACGTAAGGTGCTTGCGCACGCGGAGCCGCGGAGGGCGCGAAGATGGTGGGGCGCACGCGGAGCCGCGGAGGGCGCGGAGTCGGAGAGGCAGAGCGCGCGCTGACACGGCTCGACTCAGGCGGAGCGATTCTCGCGGAGTTGAAGCGACAGGGTCGCACGCTGAGTGACTTGAGTGCTGGGGCCGAAGGCTGATGCCGCGTGCTCGCGACACGACCCTCCTTCGCATGGCCGCGCTTGACGCCGGAGTCGGCTTCGTCATCGTGGCGGGCGCGCGCGTTCCCGCCTTGACGTTTTCTCTGGACTGGACTAGACTTAGTCCGATGAAGACCTGCAATATTCACGAAGCCAAGACGCACTTCTCCCGCCTCGTCGACGCCGCCGCCGCCGGGGAGGAAATCGTCATCGCCAAGGCCGGGAAGCCCGTCGCCAAGCTGGTGCCGGTGTCGGCCAGCCAGGGCGCGCGCCAACTCGGCGCCCTGGCCGGAAAGGTGCGCGAGGCCCCCGATTGCTGGGAGGCGGATGCGAGTCTGGAGGAGCTCTTCTACGCCGCCCCGGTGGAACCTCCGCGGCCACGGCGCGTCGCCGAGCGGAAGGCCGCGGCAGCGAAGAAGGGGAAGCGAGGCACGTGAACCTGCTGCTCGACTCGCACGCGCTCCTCTGGGCGCTGCACGACCCGGATCGCATGCGCAAGGAGGCCATCGACGCCATCCGGGATGGCGGCAACACGGTCTTCTTCAGCGCCGCCTCCGCGTGGGAGCTCGAGCTCAAGTGCGCGCGGGGAAGGCTCGAGCTCCCGGCAAACTGGCTCCAGGTCGCCGAGCGAACCGGATTCGTCCACATGAGCGTGACGGCGGCGGAGGCGCGCGCGAGTGCGCACCTGCCGTGGCACCACGCCGATCCGTTCGATCGCCTGCTCGTGGCGCAGGCCAGGGCGCACAGCCTCACGCTGGCGACGCGCGATCCGCTGCTGAAACCGTACGGGGTGGCGATCCTCGAGGTGTGAGCGCCGGCTAGGGCGTCATCTTCGTGCAGCCCGTCCCCGGCGCATCCGCGATGCCCGACGGACACTGCCAGTACTCGCCGAAGATCCGCACGGTGGCCGGCGTGGCACCCGACGTCGACGACGGCAGCGTGCAGGTCGGGTTCGTGCCCCCGGTGCCCGTCTTGCACCCCTCCCAGCGGATGAAATGGGCCTGGTTGACCGTTTGCGCGGTCAGGGTGATCTCGGTGCCGAACGGAAAGGCCCCTTCGGTGACCAGGACCTCGCTCGAGCTCGTTCCCCCCGTACCGGCCACGGTATAGATGTCCGGTCGCACCGGAAGCCCCAGGATGTCGCGCGCCGTGACCGTGCCCTCGGCATGGGTCACGCCGGTGGAGTAGATCCGGAACCGCGGATGGATCGTGAAGTCCACCGTGACCGTGTAGGTGCGCGCCGCCGTCACGCTGATCGCGCACTCGCCCGTGAGGAAGCCGCCGGGCTGCGTGCAGTCGCCTCCCTCGAACGCGACGAATTCGTGCATGCTGCCCTGATAGTTCAGCATGTTCGACGGGCCCGATTGATGGACCGTGCCGTCGAAACCCTCGTACGCATAGACCGAGACCACCTTCCCGATCGGGACGGACTCGTCGCACGTGATGTTCGCGTTCACGGTGACGCAGTACCGCAGTTGGGCGGGTCGCGGGATGATCGATTCGGCGGCGCGGGTGACCGGCGCGTCCGCAATCACATAGCGCGCCTCCATGGCGGCTTCCTGCCCGGTCAGTCCGCGGATGATGATGTGGACGAGGGCGTTCTGGTTGCCGCCATCGTGGTTGCCGTCGTTGTTGCCGTCGTCATTCGTGGCGGTGCTGGAACTGCATGCGACGACGAACGCGATGGCGAGAAGTCCGACCTGCCTCCGCATGCTCCCCCCCTTGCTCTCGACGGCGCCAAGCTACGCCGACTGCCGGGTGCCGGCAAGCGACGGGATCGACCGGTCGTGCGTCCCGGCATCGGCTCGTCACCCGCGCGTTATCCGTAGTTGGCGCGCTCGCCGGGGCCCCTCCGTCCTCAGGACCTGCTCCCTCTCCTGGGGACTCGTGCGGCCTCAAGTTGTCGGCATTTGAACTGCACGCCGGCAACCGGATGGTTGTGCTCAGACGTCACCAATGACGTACAGTGGGTGCGCACGCGGAGCCGCGAAGGTTGTGGAGAAGGTGGGGGCTCACGCGGAGCCGCGGAGATGGAAAGTGCTCACGCGGAGCCGCGGAGGTTGCGGAGGTGGTGGGTGCGCACGCGGAGCCGCGGAGGTCGCGGAGATGATGGGTGCGCACGCGGAGCCGCGGAGATGGACGGTGCTCACGCGGAGCCGCGGAGGTCGCGGAGAAGATGGGTGCGCACGCGGAGCCGCGGAGATCGCGGAGATGATGGGTGCGCACGCGGAGCCGCGGAGGTCGCGGAGGAGGACTTGGGTGAGAGAACTGGAAATGGAATCGTGAACAGCTTTTCGGCCCGCCGCGTCTTCGCGCCTCCGCGCGAACCAAGTGACGTAACGTGCTTGCGCACGCGGAGCCGCGGAGGGCGCGCGAAGGAGGAGACTGGGTGAGGGAACTGGAAGTGGAATCGTGAACAGCTCTTCGGCCCGCCGCGTCTTCGCGCCTCCGCGTGAACCAAGTGACGCAACGTGCTTGCGCACGCGGAGCCGCGGAGGCCGCGAAGGAGGAGCTGGGTGAGGGAACTGGAAGTGGAGTCGTGAACAGCTTTTCGGCCCGCCGCGTCTTCGCGCCTCCGCGTGAACCAAACCGCTTCCAGCCCTCCGCGTCTTCGCGACTCCGCGTGAACCAGACAGGCTTCCAGCCCTCCGCGTCTCCGCGGCTCCGCGTGAACCAAACGGGTTTCCCCCTCCGCGTCTCCGCGGATCCGCGTGAACCAGCGGATTCCGCGAGAAGTGAACCGGGTTCCGACTCCACCGGGCGTGAGACCGAAACGTCGGGACTTGTGTGCAATCCCCGACGTTTCGTATAATCCCCCGTATGGGGTCGACGAACAGAAACCGGGTGCTGCGCTTCATCAAGCAGAAGGGGCTGACACGCCCGAGGGACCTTGAAGCCCAGGGCTTCTCGCGGGCGCACCTGGCACGGCTGGTGGAGGATGGCCTGGTGATCCGGGAGGCGCGCGGGATCTACGTTGCGGCCCGCCATGCGCCCACCGCCGAGCATACGCTCGCGCAAGTGGCCAAGCGCGTTCCCGAAGGAGTCTTTTGCCTGCTCACGGCGCTGCGGCTCCACGGTCTCACTACTCAGTCGCCGGCGGAGGTCTGGGTCGCCCTGCCCGAGAAGGCGCGCCGCCCGCGTCTCGACTACCCACGCCTGCGGATCGCACGGTTCTCCGGCGAGGCGCTGACGGAAGGCATCGCGACGCTACGGGTGGAGGGCGTCACCTTGCGCGTCTATTCGGCGGCCAAGACGGTTGCCGACTGCTTCAAGTATCGCAACAAGATCGGCATTGACGTCGCTGTGGAAGCGTTGCGCGACTTCAGCCGGAAGCACCGCGGTGGCGCAACCGACCTCGCCCGCTTTGCGCGCATCTGCCGCGTCTCGCGCGTCATGCAGCCGTACCTGGACGCGATCGCATGAGCGCCAGGACCAACCTGGCCGCCTCGGTCGCTGCCCGCCTCTTGAACCAGGCGAAGCGGACAGGCGACGACTACCAGTCTTTGCTCACGAGCTACTGCATCGAGCGCTTCCTCTATCGGCTCGCCCTCTCCGATCGGCGCGACCGCTTCGTGCTGAAGGGCGCGATGCTCCTGCGGCTGTGGTCGGATCGTCCCTACCGTGCGACGCGGGACCTTGATCTCTCGCGCCGCGGCGACGGCGCGTTCGAGGCGATTCGTGAAGACATCCGCGCGATCGTCACGACACCGTCTCCGCCGGACGCGATCGACTTTGATGGCGAGCGAATCCGCATCGAGAGGATCCGCGCCGAGGACGAGTATGCCGGTACGCGCGCCACGCTGCCCGTGCGATTGGGCAACGCGCGCCTCGCGCTGCAGATCGACATGGGGCTCGGCGATGCGGTCTGGCCGGCGGCGCAGCGCTGCGTGTACCCGACACTGCTCGACTTCCCCGCGCCCGAACTGCTCGCCTACCCGCGCGAAGCGGTGGTGGCGGAGAAGCTCGAGGCGATGGTGGTGCTCGGCGATCGGAACAGCCGGATCAAGGACTTCTTCGACCTCCACCATCTCGCGACTCGCTTCGAGTTCGATCGTCCGACCGTGGCCGAGGCGGTACGCAGGACCCTCGAACGGCGCCGCACTCCGATTCCCGAGCATCAGCCCATCGCGCTCACCCGCGAATACTGGGACAACCCGTCTCGGCCCGCGCAGGTGCGTGGCGTTCGCCAGACGGGCGCGGATCGTGGTGCCGGACGATTTTGCGGACGAGTGCGCGCGAACACTCGATGCATTCCTCACGCCGGTGCTCAAGGATCTCCGCCGCGGGCGGGCGCCCGCGGGCACGTGGCCGCCGGGAGGTCCGTGGTCGACAGGACCTGAATGAGCCGTCTGGAAACGGGTTGCAGCGGACGTTCCCGTGCGCTGTTCGCTGCAGCCTGCGCTTGCATCGCAGCCGCCACCGGCTTTCAGTTATCGCTACGCGCCGGCGTGATCCCTCTTTACCCCGGCCCCCGGCCCCCGCGTCCGACGTCCGACGTCCGCGCTACCGATAGTCCGGGCGCTCCCCGGGGCGCGCCAGCGTGCGCAGCCGGGCGAGGTCGGGAATCCGCACCCGGTTGCGCGAGACCTGCTCGATCAGCCCCTTCTCCGCGAGCTGCTTGAACGCCCGCGACACCGACTCGCGCGCCGTGCCGAGCTCGAACGACAGCTCCTCGCGCGTGCGGTCGAGCACGACCTCGGTCCCCTGCGGCGTCGGCGTGCCGTGCTGTTCCGCGTAGCGCACCAGGAAGAAGGCCAGCCGCGCGGCGACGTCGCGGAAGGCGAGCGTCTCGGTGAGCCGCACCATGTGGCGCAGCCGCCGGCCGAGCTGCTGGATCACCGCCTGCGCCACGTCGGGCACCTCGCGGTAGAGCGCCTCGAACTCCTCCTGCGGGATGAAGAAGAGCCGCGACTCGACGTCGGTGACGGCGGACGCCGGATAGGGCCCGCCGTCGAAGAGCGGCAGCTCGGCGACGGGCCGTCCGGGCCCCTCGGTCGTCAGGATCTGCTCCCTCCCCTCCGGGCTCGTCCGGAAGATCCGCACCCGCCCCGTCATCACGATGAACAGGCCCCGGCATTTCTCGCCGGCGGTGAAGAGCACGTGCCCCGCCGGATACGTGCGCGTCAGGCCGCGCGCCACCAGTCGCGACAACGCCGCGTCGCCGAAGCCGGCAAAGAGTGGGATCTTCTCGAGGAGGGTGTGTTCGTCCATTGGTTTCGACCGAGGGTCCGAGTGACAACCGTCACGCGGGGCGCCTGCCGCGCCTGATACAGTCTATGGGCGTTCGAGACCTCGTGTGGGTGAATTGCAGCTTCAACTCGTCGGGGTCACAACTATACGCCGGCAACCGGATGATTGTGCTCCGACGTCATCAGTGGCGTACAGTGGTTGCGCACGCGGAGCCGCGAAGAGCGCGAGGAGGAACCGGGGAGGACGTTGTGCTCCGACGTCACCGATGACGTATGGTGGTTGCTCACGCGGAGCCGCGAAGAGCGCGGAGGAGGACCCGGGTGAGAGACGTTGTGCTCCGAACGTGCAGCAATCAGTGCGTCGGCTCCACGCCAGTGGTTTTGCGCACGCGGAGCCGCGAAGGGCGCGGAGGAGGAACCGAGTGAGAGACAGTTGTGCTCCGACGTCACCGATGACGTATGGTCGTTGCTCACGCGGAGCCGCGAAGGCCGCTGAGGAGGAGCTGGGTGAGAGACCTGGATGACGTCACGGCCACGATCGTGGATGCCTCGCTCCAGATCCACCGTGACCTGGGCCCGGGTCTGCTGGAGTCCGTGTACGAGGCCGTCCTGGCACGCACGCTCACCAGGCGCGGCCTTCGCATCGAGCGACAGAAGGTCATGCGCTTCGAATACGACGGGATGGCGTTCGAGGAAGGCTTTCGCGTGGACCTGGTGGTGGACGACCGCGTCCTCGTGGAACTCAAGAGCGTGGAGCAGCTCGCACGGGCACACGCCAAACAGCTCCTGACGTATCTCAAGCTCACGAACAGGCCGGTTGGCCTGCTGATCAATTTCGGTGCTCCGACACTGCGGGAGGGGTTGCGTCGAATTGTGAACGGCTTTCAACCCTCCGCATCTCCGCGGCTCCGCGTGAACCAAACGGCTTTCAGCCCTCCGCGTCTTCGCGGCCCCGCGTGAACCAAACGCCTTTCAACCCTTCGCGGCTCCGCGTGAACCAAACGGCTTTCAACCCTCCGCATCTCCGCGGCTCCGCGTGAACCAAACGGCTTTCAGCCCTCCGCGTCTCCGCGGCTCCGCGTGAACCAAACGCCTTTCAACCCTCCGCGTCTTCGCGGCTCCGCGTGAACCAAACGCCTTTCAACCCTCCGCGTCTCCGCGGCTCCGCGTGAACCAGACGGCTTTCAACCCTCCGCGTCTTCGCGGCTCCGCGTGAACCAAACGCCTTTCAACCCTCCGCGTCTTCGCGGCTCCGCGTGAACCAAACGCCTTTCAACCCTCCGCGTCTTCGCGGCTCCGCGTGAACCAAACGGCTTTCAACCCTCCGCGTCTTCGCGGCTCCGCGTGAACCAAACGCCTTTCAACCCTCCGCGTCTTCGCGGCCCCGCGTGAACCAAACGCCTTTCAGCCCTCCGCGTCTTCGCGGCTCCGCGTGAACCAAACGCCTTTCAGCCCTCCGCGGCTCCGCGTGAACCAAACGGTCTTCAGCCCTCCGAGACTCCGCGTGAACCAGCAGATTCCGCGATGAGTGAACCGGACCCCCGTCTATCGGCGCTCTGGCGCGCACTCGGCACGGTCATCGACCCGGAGCTCGGGCTCGACATCGTGACCCTCGGCCTGGTCTACGGCGTGGAGATGGACGGCGATATCGGGGTCGTGACCTACACATTGACGTCGCCCGGCTGCCCCATGGAGCGCTACATCACCGCCGGCATCCACGAGGTCGCGCGCGGCGTGGAGGGGCTGGCCGGCATCGAGTCGCGGCTGGTTGCCGAGCCGCGGTGGCACTCGGGGATGATTGCGCGCGGGGCGTTGGGGGCGTGAGGGCCTGACGAGCCACTTCGGTCGCGGTGTGCGCGGAGGACGGGTGGTGTCTTCGGCGCCGTGGTTCGACTCGAGCGAGATGGGCGCAGGGCCAACGCGTGTCGTGCTGACCCGGAGGCTTGAGATGTGTCACGCGACGCGTTACACTCCACTGTGATCAAGACCTTCGCGGATCGGCGAACCGAGGAACTGTTCCGAACCGGGAAGGCGAAGCGGCTGCCGTCGGACGTGGCGCGCCGGGCAGTGCGGAAGCTCGACGCTGTGCATGCCGCGACCAGGGTCGATGACCTTCGGGTTCCACCGGGCAACCGGTTGCACCGCCTCAAGGGAGATAGCGCCGGTCAGCACGCCGTTGCGGTCAACGATCATTGGCGCATCTGCTTCCGATTCGAGAAGGGCGACGCCTGGGATGTCGAGTTCTGCGATTACCACTAGAGCGAGTCGGCTCCGATGAGCATTCCGAACACGCGGGCGCTGGAGCGCCGACCCATCCACCCCGGCGAGATGCTGCGCGAGGAGTTCCTCCCGGAGTACGGCTTGTCGGTCACCGCCCTCGCCGAGGCGGCCGGCGTGTCGCGCCAGTCGGTCAATGAGCTGTTGCGCGAGCGGCGCGCGGTCAGCCCAGAGATGGCCTTGCGACTGGGCAAGCTGTTCGGCATGTCGCCGGAGTTCTGGCTCAACCTCCAGCGGAGTGTGGACCTGTGGGATGCCGCACGCGGCTTGAAGGGAGAACTTGCGCACATTCACCCGCTGCGCGTGGCATAGCGACGCACTTCACCCGACGACGCATCTTTCAGAAGCGCCTTCGGGGCCTGACGCGCCCACAGTTCCGCCGTCTGGCACGAGGGCTGCACCGTGAGTCCCCGGTGGCCGGTCGGCTGATTCGTCGGGAAGTGGCTCCAGCGATCCGGAGCGACCGTTCCGTCCGCACAGCCCGCCTGTCGATTCCCCGCCCCGTCTTCCGTCATTCGGATGCCCGCACGCATCATCAATCCCTGACGGAGCATCCATCCATGCGCTACGCCCTTCTCATCCATTACCCGCAGCGCCCGTGACGTCACCGTCTCCGACGAGCAGATGGCGCAGGGCAAGGCCGCCTTCAACGCCTACGCAAAGGCACTCGACGAGGCCGGCGTGCTGCGATCCGCGGAAATCCTCCAGACCGTCGCCAGCGCCACCAGCGTGTCGATGAAGGACGGAAAGCACCGCATCCAGGACGGCCCCTTCGCCGACACCAGGGAGGCCTTCGCCGGCATCTTCATGCTCGACGTCCCCGACCTCGATGCCGCCATCGCCTGGGCCGAGAAGTGCCCGGCGGCGCAGTGGGGCACGGTGGAGATCCGCCCCTCGGGCGTCCGCTTCGTCGATGGCGCCTGGACGAACGCGTCGTGACGTGGTCGCTGTCCGGGTCATCGGCGCCTGACGAGTGGTCGCGCCCGCCGTCATGACGACGTCCGACGCGGCGGCGCGCGCCGGGGAGCTGGCGCGCGTCGCCTACGGCCGCCTGCTCGCCATTCTCGCAGCGGCCGACGGCGACATCGAGCAGGCCGAGGACTGCCTGGCCGATGCCTTCGCGCAGGCGCTGGCGACCTGGCCCGGGTCGGGCGTCCCCGGCAATCCCGAGGCGTGGCTCCTTACCGTGGCGCGCAACCGCCGGCGCGATCTCCATCGCTCGGCGGCGCACCGCCGCGCCGAGCCGCTCGACGACGCCGCACACGTCACCGCGCTGTCGGTCGTCGACGAGATCGATCCCGACGCCATTCCCGACCGGCGGCTGGCATTGCTCTTCGTCTGCGCGCATCCAGCCATCGATCCCGCGGTGCGCACGCCGCTCATGCTGCAGGCGGTCCTGGGTTTCGACGCCGCCCACATCGCGCGCGCCTTCGCGATGCCCGAGGCGACGATGGCGCAACGGCTGGTGCGCGCCAAGCGCCGGATCCGTGACGCGCGCATCCCGTTCGTGGAGCCCGTGCGCGACGAGATGCCCGGGCGCCTCGCACCGGTGCTCGAGGCGATCTATGGCGCCTGCGCCATCGACTTTCCGCTCGTCGCCGGCACCGAGCCGCGCGATTCGCTTGCCGACGAGTCGCTCTGGCTCGCGGTGACGCTGGCCGAACTGCTGCCTGACGAGCCCGAGGCGCTGGGACTCGCCGCGCTCATTTCCCTTTCGCTGTCGCGCCGCCCGGCGCGGGGCACGGACGCGTTCGTGCCGCTGGATGAGCAGGACGCGTCGCTCTGGGACGTCGAACTGATCGCGCTCGGCGAGCGATACCTGCAGCGGGCGCACGCCCTCGGGCGGGTCGGGCGCTTCCAGGTCGAGGCGGCGATCCAGTCGGCGCATTGCGCGCGGGCGCGAACCGGCGTGACCGACTGGCGCGCACTGCGCACGCTCCACGCCGCACTTGTCGAGATCGCACCCACGCTCGGCGCGCGTGTTGCGTACGCCGCGGCGGTGGCGCGTGTCGAAGGGGCGCCGGCGGGTCTCGATGTGCTCGACGCGTTATCGGAGGCGGCCGCGCAGCGCTTCCAGCCGCTGTGGGCGACGCGCGCGCACCTGCTGGCGCAGGCGGGACGCCGGCAGGAGGCGGCGCGCGCCTTCCAGCGTGCCATCGCGCTGACGACCGACGTCGCGGCACGCAGGTACCTCGAGCGGCGGCGTTCGGAGCTGGCCGGCGGCGGTCGTTGAAGGGCGCCGGGTCCCCGCGCGCCGGGTCCCCGCGCGCGGCGGTCAGGCGCCGGGACCGGCTTCCCCTGGCGACGCCATCTCCCGCGTCACGTGGTCGTCGCGGACCGGAAGGCGCGACCGTCCGAAACCGCCAGCGTCGCGCGGCGCATCGGCCGGGTGCCCGACCACCATGGCGAGCGTGCTCGCGAGGATGACCAGCGCCCCGGCAAGGGTGAGCACGCCCGGTCGCTCACCGAAGATCAGGATGCCCCAGACCCCGGCGAAGACGATCTGCAGGTAGCCCGTGGTCGTTGCGCGCGCCGTCCGCTCCACCTGCAGGCCGCGCGTCATGAACGACTGCGCGAGCTGCGTCGCCACCCCCATGCCGGCCAGGAGCAGCCACTCGCTGCCGCGCGGCCAGAGCCAGTCGGCGGCGAGAAACGGGATCGACATCGGCACCTGCATGAGCGGCAGGTAGAGCACGACGACGTCGGGGTGCTCACCGCGCAGCTGCCTGATGGTGGCGTAGGCCGCACCGCTGAACGCGGCGCCGCACAGGGCGATCGAGGCGGCGAACAGGGGAATGTGTCCGCCGGCGCTGCCGAACAGCACCGCCGGCCGCGTCACCAGCAGCACGCCCGCCAGCGCGCCGACGAGCGCGACGATCTCCCGGGTCCCCATCCGCTCGTGGTACCAGAGGTCCGCGATGACGATGGCGAACACCGGGTTGGTGTACTGGATGAGCGTCGCCTCGCCTAACGGGAGGTGGGTCAGCGAGTAGATGTAGCACGACAGGGCGGCCGCGCCGAGCACGCCACGCACCACCAGCAGCCGGCGGTTCAGTCCCCAGGGATGCGCCGGACCGGCGCGCCGCACGATGACATAGCCGAGTGCCAGCGTCAGCAGCCCGCGGAAGAAGACGATCTCCATGCTCGGCAGCCGTCGTCCGACGAGCTTCACGCAGACGCTCATGATGCTGAACCAGAACGCCCCGACCGCCATGTGGCGGATGCCCACCGGGATGCCCGGCCGCGGGCGGCCGTGCCCGGGATGCGCCGGCGTGCCGGTCACGCCGGCTCGCGCTGGATCACCGGTTCGTCGTCCTCGTCGGCGGTTGCGGTGAAGAGCGTGGCGGCCGCGGCGAGCGCTTCCGCGCTTCCCACGAGCACCACGGTGTCGCCGGGGGCGAAGGGGGCCGTGTGGTCCATGTCGTAGATGACGTCCCCCTGCCGGATGACCGCCGCCACGCTGGCGCCGGTGCTGCGCCGGAGGTCGAGCGCCGCCAGCGTCGCACCGGCGGCACGCGACCGCGACCGCACCGCAACCGACTCCAGCTCGAGCCGCGTCGCCAGCGGCGACAGGAAGCCGTCGACACGCGTCAGGTGCGTGCCGCGCTGCCGCAGCAGCTCGTAATGGTCTCGCCGCGCCTCCTCGGCCTGTTCCCGGATGCGCGCCTCGGGCACGCTGAAGCGCCGCAGCACCCGGGCGAAGATCTCGAGCGACGTCTCAAACTCCTCGGGCACCACCTCGTTCGCGCCCAGCGTATACAGCTCCTCCATGTCCGAGACATAGCGCGTGCGCGCCACGATGTGCACCTCGGGATTGAGGTGGCGCGCCACCGCGATGCCGCGCTTCTCGTCCTGGTGCGACGCGATGGCGAAGACGAGGATGCGCGCCCGACGGATGCCGACGCGCTCCAGCACCTCGCCGCGCGTCCCGTCGCCGAAGAAGATCGGCTCCCTGTCGAGCCGCGCGTCGCGGACCTTCTGGCCGTTGGAGTCGAGCACCGCGTAGGCGATGCCGGCGCTGCGCAGCGCGCGGGCGAGGTTCCTGCCGTTCAGGCCGTAGCCCACGATGACCACATGGTTCTGCAGCGGGCGCGCGGCGCGCACCTCGCGGGTGGCGAACTCCATGGTGGGTTGCGCGCGGAAGTGAAGCGCCCACTCGGCGATCGCCGGCGACGCCGTCACCAGGAACGGCGCGGCGAGCATCGTGAGGATCGAGGCCCCCAGGAAGACCTGGTACTCGTTCGGTGCCATCAGCGTGAGCGTCGTCGCCACGCTGGCCAGCACGAACGAGAACTCGCCCACCTGCGCCAGCCCGAGGCCGGCGATCAGTCCCACCCGCGACGACCGGCGCACGAAGCGCACCACCCAGTAGCCGGCCACCGTCTTGAGCAGGACGATGCCCAGGGCCACCGACACCACCAGGAGCGCGTGGGCCGCGAAGAACCGGACGTCGAGCAGCATGCCCACCGAGGTGAAGAAGATCCCGCTGAACGTGTCTCGGAATGGCAGCACGTCCGACAGCGCCTGGAGGCCGTACTCGGACTCGGAGACGATCAGGCCGGCGAGAAACGCGCCCAGGGCGAGCGACAGTCCGAAGCGCGCCGTGAGGAACGCCGCGCCGAGCCCGATCGCCAGCACGCAGAGCGTGAAGATCTCCTGGTTGCGGAGGGCGGTGACCCGCTCCAGGAGGCGCGGGACCACCAGTCGGCCACCAAGCACCATCCCGCCCGTGACCGCGATGGTCACCCCGATGGCCCGCAACACCGCGCCGATGCCCTGCTCGGTGCCGGCCAGCAATGGCAGCAGCACCATCAGCGGCACGACGCAGAGATCCTGGAAGAGCAGGATTGCGACGACGACCCGTCCGTGAGGCGAGTCGAGTTCCCCCCGGTCGGCAAAGATCTTGAGGATGATCGCCGTGGATGACAGTGCGACGAGCGCCCCCCACAGCACCGCGTGGTTCAACGGCTCGCCCACCGCCACCGCGACCACGGCGACGATGGCCATGGTGCCGAGCATCTGCACCAGGCCGCCCTGCAGCACGAAGCGCCCGAGCTTGACGATCCGGGAGAGGGAGAGCTCGAGGCCCACCGCGAACAGCAGCAGCACCGACCCGACCTCGGCCAGCTGGTCGACGATCGCGACCTCGCGAATGAACCCGAGCGCGTGCGGACCGATCAGCATCCCGGTGACGAGGAAGCCGACAAGCGTCGGGATGCGAAGGCGGTGCGCGAGGATGACGACCGGGATCGCAACCGCGACAAGCACCACCAGGTCACGAAGAAGCGGCAGGGAGTCCATCGGGGGGTGAAGCTCACACGCCCGTCGGCGCTTCACAAGCGCCGCACAGGCGCCGCGGCTGACGGGGGCCGCGACGCAAAACCGCCCCGGACCCTTCGCGGGTCCGGGGCGGCTCTGCTCCCACGGGCGATGTGCTACGACGCCAGCAGCCGCCGCAATTGCGGCACGCGATTCCTGAAGTTGCGCGACATCGTCAGCTCCTCGCCGGTCGCGGTGATCAGGGTGAAGTCGCCGGTGCGCCGGGTGTGCAGCTCCCGGATCACGTCGAGATTCACGATCGCCGACCGGTGGATGCGGATGAACCGTGTGGGATCGAGACGTCGCTCGAACGACGTCAGCGTTCCCCGCACCGTGTGCATCTCACCCAGCGTGTGGAAGCGGACGTAGTTGCCGTACGCCTCGAGCCACGCCACTTCGCGAACTTCGAGCAGCAGGATCCGGCTGCGCGACCGGATGACGATCCGGTCGAGGTACAACGACGATCCGGCGCCGGCGGCGCCTTCCCGCGACGGCTCGCTCCCTCGGTGGCCTGCGTCGTCCCGCCCGGCCAGGGCCAGCGACGCATGGAGATCCACCCCGGCGCGTGTCGTTTGAGTCGAGGCGCCCGTGCTGGCGAATGGAGCGCCGGTGAACGATCGACCATGCAGGGTCATGTCTCCTTCCTCCTGGTGGGTGGGTGAGGCAAGGCGATGGGGGCAATTCTCCCCATCGGCCCGCTTACCCCATCACGTTCCCCGGGGTCCGCCGACGTGGTGGAGGGGGAGCGGGACGGGAGGCCATCCCAGAAGGCGGTGCCGCCTCCCGGATGGCCCACACCAAGACTGACACCGGGAGACGGATTCTCCCCTTCATCCGCCGCAGGGCGACGGACGGCAGGGACCAACTGTTCGACGCTACCGCGAGATGTCCGCGACGGCGCGCTTCGCCGCATCGAGCGCGGCGCGAACCTGCCGGAGCTGCGACCGGTGCTCGGGAGTGGGAGGATACAGGCTGCCCTGCTGCTCCCCGCTTCCATTGAATGCGCCGGCGATTCCGGAGAGCCGTCCGGCGCCTCCCCCCCGACCGCCAACGAGCTCGCGGGTAGCCGCCGCAAGTCGTTGCAGCTTCGACTCGACGTCGGCGCGGGCGGGACTCCCTGCAGCCAGCGAGTCGCGTCGCGCCGTCAGCGCGCGATTGATGGAGGCGACCTGCCGGCTGAAGTCCGCCAGCTCGCGCTGCGTCGCCTCCACGTCGAGAAGGAAGGTCTCGCGTTCGCGATATTGCGCCGCCGTGAGTGGCAGCTTGGGATCGGGGAGGACCCGCAGGCTCGTCTTCGCGGTGGTGCCACCAGCCTCGAGGGTGACCGTGAAGGTGCCTGGCGAGACGAACGGCCCCCGAGGTCCGATGTCATGCGGCAGTGCCGCGATTTCCGCGGCGGCCTGTTCGGCTTCCGCGGGACTCACGCCGCCGCGACCACCGCCGCGTCCACCGCGCCCGCCGTTGCCTCCGGCCTCGGCGCCAGCCCCACCACCACCGCCGCCACCACGGCCGAACGAGACGGGCGGCTCATGCCGCAGGTCCCACGTCACGCGATGCACCACGCCGGCGTCGCCGGGGGCACTCAACGTGCGGACCACCCTGCCGTCCGGCGCGGCAATCGTGACCTTCACAGTCGCTGCCGGCTGCGCAAGCGAATACGTGATCGTCGCGCCGTCGGCCGGGTTCTCGCCGGCGAAGTAGCCCTGCCCCCAGTTCGAGTAGTCGGCCCAGTACTGGAAGATCGTCGCCGGACGCGCCGGGAAGACGTGCAGGCGTTCCGACGCCACCGCAGGAGACCACGCCGCAATGACCGATGCATCGTCGAGGATCCAGATGCTCCGTCCATGGGTGCCGAGGATGAGGTCCTTGGTGCGCGGATGGACGAGGATGTCGTCGTAGCGGGTCGTGGGGAGGTTCGCCGCCAGGCGAGCCCAGGTCCGCGCCGTATCCGTCGACACGAAGAGGGCGCGCTCGGTGCCGATGAACACGACGCCGGGATTTCCGGGATACTCGTGCATCGAGCGAACGGACTGGTCGCCCGGGAGGCCGCTCACGACCTTCGTCCAGGACTTGCCGTAGTCGGTGGTGCGGAAGGCGTACGGGGCGAAGTCGCCGGACCGATGTCCGTCGAATGTTGCGTACGCCGCGCCCCGTCCTGCCGACGAACCGACGACGCGACTCAGGCTCGTGCCGTCGGGCACGCCGCTGATGTTGTGCGAGAGCTCGGTCCAGGTCGACCCGCCGTCGCGCGAGAGCTGCACGTTGCCGTCATCGGTCCCGACCCAGACGATGTGCGCGTCGAGCGGCGACTCGGCGATGGTGGTGATCTCGCTGTAGGTCGACTCGCCGTCGTTCTTCGACAGCATGGCCGCCGTCTCGCTCACACCCATGATGCTGAGCGTGTCGCGGTTGACGCTCCGGGTGAGGTCCTTCGTCGCCGTCCACGAGGCTCCGTGGTCGCGCGAGATGAAGAGCCGGTTGCCGCCCGCATAGACGAGCCCCGGCGTCAGGCGCGACGCCAGGATCGGCGCGGCCCAGTCGAAGCGATACGCCGAGTCGCCGAGCGCCGGGGTGGGCTTGATGTCGAGGCGATCCCCGGTCTCGATGTCGACACGCTGGATGTTCTGCATGTCGCTGTTGCTGTAGACCCAGCGCGGGTTGAACGGATCCGGCTGCTCGTACACGCCGTCGCTGAAGCCGATCTGCTTCCAGTCGGTGTTCACGATGCCGAGCCAGTGCCGCGTGGCGCTCGGGCCCATCCACGAGTGGTTGTCCTGCATGCCGCCGTAGACCCAGTACGGGTCGCGGTTGTCGGCGCCGATGGCGTAGAACTGTCCCACCGGGATGTCGTTCATCCGGATCCAGCTTTCCGCCATGTCCCACGACTCGAACATCCCGCCGTCGCCCACCAGGTAGATGTGCCGGGTGTCGGTGGGGTCGATCCACATGGCGTGATGGTCGGTCTTGAGGCCGACGTCGTACGTGGGCTGGCCCGGCATGGCACGGAACGTCGCCCCGCCGTCCTCGCTCTTCATCACGCCGTTCCACAGGATGTAGACGCGACGGTCGTAGGTGGGGTCGATATAGATGGCGCTGTAGTACATCGGGCGCGGATTGGTGCGGCTCATGCGGCGCCAGGTCTCGCCGCCGTCCTCGCTGCGATAGGTGCCGGTTTCCGTGGCGTGCTCGATGGTCGCCATGAGCACGTCGGGATTCGACCTGGCGATCGCGAGCCCGATGCGCCCCATGTCACCCGACGGGATGCCGTTTGTGAGTTTCGTCCAGCTCGCGCCGCCGTTCGTGGTCTTGTAGATCGCGCTCCCGGGCCCGCCACCGTTGAAGCCCCACGGCGTCCGCAGGCGCTGGTACATCGCGGCGTACAGCACGTTCGGATCGCGGGGATCCATGACCAGGTCGGTGGCGCCGGTGAGCGTGTCCACGTACAGCACCTTGGTCCAGGTGCGACCGGCATCGGTGGTCTTGAAGACCCCGCGCTCGGCGCTCGCCTTCCACAGGTTTCCCAGCGCCGCCACGTACGCCACGTTGGGATCGCTCGGGTGCGCGAGCACCCGCGAGATGGCGCGCGTCTCGACGAGCCCGAGGTGCGTCCAGTGCTGCCCGCCGTCGACCGAGCGATAAACGCCGTCGCCCCACGAGGAGCTCTGGCGGTTGTTCTGCTCACCGGTTCCCACCCAGACGATGTCGGGGTTCGGGCCATAGATGGCGATGCTCCCCATCGTGCTCGAGCTCTCGTGGTCGAACACTGGTGTCCACTTCGTGCCCTTGTCCGTGGTCTTCCACACGCCGCCGCTGGCGGCGGCGACGTAGATCGTGGACGGATCGTCAGGCAGCGCCTGGACGTCGTGCATGCGCCCTCCCGTCACCGCCGGCCCAATCGATCGGAAGTGCAGCGAATCGAACGGTGAGCGGGCCTGCTGTGCGCCGGCCGTCGCAGCCGGAACCAGCAGGAAGGCGAGGAGGAGGGAGGTGCGATTGCGCTTCACGGGAGTTCGCATGGCTCGAGTGTGCTGGCGGCCGGTGGAGAGGGGCGACCAGGACAGTTGGGTGTACGGGTCCGGCCGGGATGCGCTCCCCCCGGGCCTCGGCATGGTGGGCGTGCAGGAGCCTATCACGCCGTCACCGAGGCCGACAGAGGGAAATCCGCGGTCATCCCGACGTCTGGCCCGGAGCATCCGGCCCGGGTGCCAGGCGCGTCTCATGTCGCACAAGCATCCAGCCCACGAGCCCGGCGGCGATGGATGCCACGAGGACGCCGAGCTTGGCCTCATCGTGGAGGGACTGCGTGCCGGGAAACGCCAGGCCGGCCACGAACAGCGACATCGTGAACCCGATCCCGCCGAGCCACGCCGCGCCATGGAGGAGGCGCGGAGTGACGCCGGTCGGCAGGCGTGCGACGCCCATGCGGACCGCGATCGCGCTGAAGAGCAGGATGCCGAGCGGCTTGCCGACGACGAGTCCCAGCACGGTACCGAGGCTCACGGCACTGCCCAGCAGGGCGCTGGCGCCGGAGACCTGCACGCCGGCGTTCGCCAGCGCAAACAGCGGCATGATGACGAACGCCACGATGCCGTGCAGGCGGTGCTCGAGCCGCAGCAGCGGGGCCTGCACGCCGGCGGCGGCCACCTCGAGCGCGTCCACGGCCTCCTGCTGGCCGCGGCTGGTCATTACCTGCAGGTCGCCGGTCTCGGCGCGATCGAACTCGTCGAGAATGTCCCGCGCCCGTGCCGAGAACTCGGCTGCGTTGGTCCTCGTGCGCGACGGGATCGCCAGGGCGAGCAGCACGCCGGCGATGGTGGCGTGGATGCCTGACGAGAGCAGCGCCGCCCAGAGGGCCGCTCCAGCAAGAAGGTACGGCGTAAGGGCCCGGACCTTGAGCCGGTTGAGCGCCAGCAGCACGCCGAATGCCAGTGCCGCGAGGCCGAGCGCCCCCCACGCAATGGAGGAGGTATAGAAGAAGGCGATCACGAGCACCGCCCCCATGTCGTCGACGATCGCGAGCGCCGTGAGGAAGACCTTGAGCCCCACGGGCACGCGCGGACCGAGCATTGTGAGCACGCCGAGCGCAAACGCGATATCCGTCGCCATCGGGATGCCCCAGCCGCCGGCGCCAACCCCGCCTCGGTTGACCAGGACATACAGGAGCGCCGGGACGAGCATCCCCCCCGCGGCGGCGGCGATGGGCAACGTCGCGCTCCGCAGCGACGACAGCTCGCCGACGAGCAGCTCACGCTTGATCTCCAGCCCCGCCAGCAGGAAGAAGACGGCCATGAGGCCATCGTTGATCCAGTGGTGGATGTTCTCGGTGAGCGGCGCGAACGCGAACCCGACGGTGAAGCGCGCCTCCCAGAGGTGGAAGTACGCGTCGCGCCAGGGAGAGTTGGCCCAGGCGAGCGCCACCGCGGTGAGGACGAGCAGGACGACGCCGCCCAGGGCCCCGGTCCGGGCGAACTCCTGGAACGGGCGGGCGGCGCTGACGAACAGCCTCGTCGCCACGCCGCGTTGGCCCGTAGATGTTGCCGCTGCCATGCGGCCCAACCTATGCCTTCCGTCGGCCCGGGTGAACCGGGCCCATGCACAACGGGCCCCGCGACTGTTGAGGGGCCCGTTCCTGCGTGCCGAGGCGGAAGGCCAGGCTTCCGCCTCCTGCGGATCAGGTGGGGCGGTGTCCCTCCCCGGCACGTCCATGCCGCCGCTCCATCCCCCCGGGTGCGGCAGGAGCGGCGGCAAGACTCTGCTGCCCGTTCCCGTCTCGCGCTCCAGGACGCCGCCGTTCGCGACGCATGGCGTTCAGGAACTCCAGGTTGAACGCCTCGCTCGAGTAAAGCGACGGTTCGGGCGGTGCGCCGCCGCCGAACCAGCGAACGAGCGCCAGCTCGAACTCCGGCGTGGGAACCCGGGCGTCGAAGCGAGGCATCTCCCGAACGTTCAGCTTGTTGAGCGTGGGGAGGACCACGATCTCTGCCGACGAGTGAAGCTGCGCGCGCCCGACCGGCACCAGCACGTGGAAGGGCGCGGCGCCATCGGCGTCGACGACCTTCGGTTCGACGGTGACGCCGAGATAGCGCAGCTCGCGCACCGCCCTGTCCATGAACAGGCTATCGACGACGCCAATGGGGCGCCCATCGAGCAGTTTCACAGTCCAGCCCCTGAGGTCGGGAGTGGACGCCAGCGTCGCTCCCTCGAGCTCCCGCAGGGGGGCCACACCCGGAGTGGACGCGGTACGGACGACCTTTGTCGCCTGGAGAGTCTTTCGGGTCATTCGCGTATCCTCCTCGAGATGGACGGGAAAGCGGCTCGTCGCGAAAGGCGACCACCGGTGGACCGTGGTGGGCGACGCGGGCAGCGCGCCGACCGGCACGTGGTAGCGATGTGGCGTGGAACGAGGTGGGCCGGAGATCGGGCGGGACGTCCAATCCGAGTGACCCCGGTGGCGCGGGCGACATTTGCACCCAAGGGGCGCGTTGGCATGCTCATGGCATGCCGGGGGAAGCGGGCCTCGGCGCGCAAGAAACCAGCGACGCTTCCCCCAAGGTCCGCGCGAACGCCAGCGCCGATGGACCATCCCGGAACTGCGCGACCGGATTCTGCTACGGTCGCTCCGCGCGTGAATCGCGACGAAGCCTTCCGGTCGCTCGCGTCGCTTCGCTTGCTGGCGCCCACGCGGCTTGCGGGCTGACGGGTTTGGACGCCGTCTTCCCTCTGCAGGATAACGAGCAGCGGGCGCGTGAACAACGCTTGATCCTGCAATGCCTTGGGTCGCTCATGCCGGAGTCGGCCGTCCGTGCGCGCCGGGGCCGGATGCGTGCGCCGCCAATCGGTCGTGAGCGCCGAGGCGAGCTGCAGCGGTAGAGGCGCGCGGATGTCGTGGGCCGAGCGTTCCGGCGCCATCGGGCGTATGTGCGCATGTCCCTCAGGCGGCCAAGGCTACGGCTTGCCGAACGCCGACTCCAGCCCTATGCTCGCACGGCGCATCCCTGATCCCGCGGACTGATTGAGCCTGGAGAATTCGCATGCGACGAATGTTTCACAGACGAACACTGCTCGCCGCCCCGATTCTGCTGGCGTTGCCTGCGCTGGCAGGGGCGCAGAGCATGTCGCTCCAGACGGAGAGCGGCACCTGGGCACTGACCAACGCACGCATCGAGACGATCACCAAGGGCACGATCGACCGGGGCACGGTGGTGATCCGGAACGGGATCATCGAGGCGGTCGGCACCAATGTCACGCCGCCGGCTGACGCCCGGGTCGTCGATTACACCGGCAGGACGGTCTATCCGGGCTTCATTGACCTGACCTCCACGGTCGGGCTGCCCTCCACGGGCGGCGGTGGCGGCCGGGGCGGGCGCGGCGGGCGTGGCGGCAACCTCCCGGCCGGGATCACGCCGGAGATGGTGGCGGCGTTCCTCGGCGGCCAGAGCGCCGATTCGACCCCGCACGATGTCGGGCTCGAGCCGCAGCGCGTCATTGCCGAGGAGGCGCGACCCGGTGCGACCGACGTGCAGGCCGAGCGCGATCACGGCATCGTGGCCGCGCTGGTGGCGCCCGATCGCGGACTCTTCCGCGGCCAGTCGGCCCTGCTGCCGATGCGCGACAGCGCGGACACCTGGGTGCTGAAGTCCCCGGTGGCGATCAACGTCGGCTATCAGGGCGTGCCGGGTGAGTACCCCGGGACGCTTCTCGGCGTCATTGCGTACCAGCGCCAGTCGCTGTACGACGCGCAGCGCTATGCACTGATGATGGACCGGTACAAGGCGGACCCGCGCGGGACGCCGCGGGTCTCGTACGACCCGGCGCTGGAGGCGCTCGTTCCGGTGGTGAAGGGGGACCTTCCACTGTTCATCGCGGCGAGCAACGAGAACGAGATTCGCCGCGCGCTGGACCTGGCGAAGGAGTTCAACGTCAAGGTGAACGTGGTCGGCGCCACCGAGGGCTTCGAGGCCATCGACGCGCTGAAGGGCGCGCGGCCGCCCGTGGTGACTGTCGATTTCCCGGAGCCGACGCAGGTGACCGGGTGGACCTATCACCTCGTCACGCCGCGAGGGGTTCGAGCAGGACAGCGCGGCGCGGGTGGCGGCGATCCGGCATGACATCGAGGCGAACGCCGCGAAGCTCAACGCGGCCGGAATCAGGTTCGCGCTGGCGTCAGGCGGCCTGACGCCGCAGCAGTTCATGGACAACGTGAAGAAGGCGATCGCCGCCGGCCTGGCGCGCCAGACGGCGCTCGAGGCGCTGACGATTCGCCCCGCGGAGATCGCGGGCGTCGACAAGCAGCTTGGCAGCATCGAGCCGGGCAAGATCGCGGACCTGGTGGTGACCGAAGGCGACGCCCTGAGCGACGGCGGTCGCATCCGGACCGTGATCGTCGACGGCGAGCCATACGAAGTGACGCCGACGCCCGCGGGAGGACGCGGGGGACGCGGCGGACGTGGCGGCAGCAACCCACCCTCGAATCGATAAAGGAGAGGCCATGAGACTCCAGAACATGCGCACGCGGGCCATCGTGGCGCTGCTCGTGGCTGCCGCGCCGGCCGTTGCGCTGGCGCAGGGCCAGGGGGCGTTCGATCCGCTCGCCCTGCCGGCGCCGTCGGCCGGGACGCTGGTGGCGATCACCGGTGCCAACATCATGACGGCCAGCCACGGCACGATCATGAACGGCACGATCCTGATCCGGAACGGCAAGATCGCCGAGGTCGGGACCAACGTGCAGGTGCCTCCGGGCGCCAAGATCATCGACGGCCACGGCAAGTGGGTGACGCCGGGCATCATCGACGAGCACTCGCACACCGGCCCCGAGGCGATCAACGAGGGGACGCAGTCGGTGACCGCCGAGGTGCGCATCGCCGACGTGATGCGCGAGGACGGGCTGACCTTCTACCACCAGCTGGCCGGCGGCACCACGACGATCAACGTGCTGCACGGCTCGGCCAACACCATCGGCGGCCAGAACTTCGTCATCAAGCTCCGCTACGGGCTCCCGGTGGACAGCATGAAGCTCCAGGGCGCCCCGCCGGGCATCAAGTTCGCGTTAGGCGAGAACGTCCGCCAGACGACCCGGCCGACGCCGACCCGCTACCCGCGGTCGCGCATGGGCCAGGAAGACGTCCTTCGCGAGGAGTTCACCCGCGCCCAGGAGTACAAGAAGGAGTGGGACGCCTACAACGTCGCCAAGGCGGCGTATGACAAGGCGCCGAAGAAGGCCGGCGTGCTGGCGCCGATCCCGCCGCGGCAAGGACCTCGAGCTCGACGCCATCGTGGAAGTGCTCGAGGGCAAGCGGCTGGTGCACGCCCACTCGTACCGGGCCGACGAGATCCTGATGCTGCTCCGCGTCGCCCACGACTACGGGTTCCGCGTCGCGTCTCTGCAGCACGTGCTGGAGGGCTACAAGATTGCCGACGAGATCGCGGCCGCCGGCACCGGGGCCAGCACCTTCGCCGACATGTGGGGCTACAAGGCCGAGGCCTGGGACGCCATTCCGTACAACATGGCCCTCATGACCGAGCGCGGCGTGAACGTCACCGTGAACTCCGACGACGCCGAGCGGGCGCGCCGCCTCTACCAGGAGGCCGCCAAGGCCATCCGGTTCGGCGGGGTCACCGAGGAACAGGCGCTGCGGATGGTGACCCTCAACGCGGCGATCCAGCTCGGCATCGACAAGATGGTCGGCTCCATCGACGTGGGAAAGGACGCCGACATCGCGATCTTCAACGCGCACCCGTTCTCGCCGGCCGCACGCGTCGAGATGACCCTGATCGACGGGCGTGTCTTCTTCGACCGCAATACCGCGCCGACCCTGGAGTGGCTGATGGAGCAGATGAAGAAGAAGGGCAAGATCGCCTCGGATCATGAGGAGGGACGATGAGCGCAGTCCTCGAGTCAGGCGCCGCCGCCAGGCGGTCGCGGTGGACCCGGACGCTCGCGCTCGTCGCGGCGTGCGTGGCCTTCGCTGGCACCGCCGGTGCGCAGGGCGCGGTCGTGGTCCGGAATGCGACCGTCATCCCGGTGGTCGGTGCGCGGATGGAGAACGCGTCGGTGGTGATGCAGAACGGCGTCATCACCGGGGTGGGCGCGAACGTCACGGTGCCGCAGGGCGCCCAGGTGATCGACGCCACCGGCATGTTCGTCTATCCCGGCCTCATCAACGCCTACACGAACCTCGGGCTCGTCGAGATCGGCGGCGTCCCGGGGCCGAACGACACCCGGGAGCTTGGTGACTTCAACCCGCAGGACCTTGTCGCAACGGCAGTCAACGCCCAGTCGGAACACATCGCGATCACGCGCGCCAACGGCATCACCAGCGCGCTGACGGTGGCCGGCGGCTCGACGCTCTCGGGCATCGCCGCGCTGATCAACCTGTACGGCTACACCAACCGCGAGATGCTGGCCAGGGAGAAGACGGCGCTGCTGCTCTCATGGCCCAGCAACGGCGGTGGCGGCCGTGGACGTGGGGGCGGAGGCGGCCGCTTTGGCGGCGGCGGCAACAACAACCCCGCGCAGTACGCAGCCAACGTCCACAAGATCTACGGCTGGTTCCACGACGCCCGCGCCTATGCGGACGTCAAGGCGCGGCTGACCGCCAACGGGGCCAAGCTGCCCGTGGGATGGAATGAGGACCTGCGCTACGATGCCATGACACCGGCGATCCGCGGCGAGATGCCCGTCCTTGTGGACGCCAACACCGAGCAGCAGATGATGGACGTGATCCACTTCGCCGACAGCATGAAGGTGAAGGTCATCATCCACGGCGCCGACGACGGATGGAAAATGGCCGACACGCTGGCCGCCCGGAAAATCCCCGTGATCGTCGGTCCGATGACGTCGGAGCCCGGGCCGAACGACCCGTATGACGAGGTCTACGCGAACCCCGGCGTCATGGCGAAGGCCGGCGTCATGCTGGCGTTCGAGACCGGCGGCGCGTCGAGCGCGCGTGACCTCCCCTACGAGGTCGGCCTCGCCGAGGCCTACGGCCTGGACCCGGACGAGGCGCTGCGGTCGATCACGATCAATCCCGCCAGGATGTTCCAGGTGGACAAGGAGTACGGGTCCATCGAGGTGGGGAAGGTCGGCAACGTGATCGTCACCACCGGCGACCCCATCGACATCCGGACCCACATCAAGGAGATCTTCATTCGCGGACAGCAGATGAAGTTCGACGACAGGCATACGCTGGAATACGAGAAGTTCCGCGCACGGCCGAAGCCGCCGAAACCCCCGCAGGACTGAGGGGGAGGACGAACGAAGGGCGCCGGGTCACCTGACCCGGCGCCCTTTTCGTGGCCGGCCGGCCCCCGGCGACCCCGGCCGTGGTGACCCTGATTCCTGACCAATCGCGCCAACGGGTCGTCTGATGAGCAACGGGGGGGTCACGCTGACCCGCCTCGTGAGTACATTTGAAGGGTAAATGCCAGCTCAACCCAGTCGCAGGAGCCGTCCTCGGCGGCGCAGCTCCTCAAAACGACACGTTTCGCAGCACTCGTCACTTCCGACAGGTCGCACTGCTTACGCCGAGACACGCGCATGGCTCCTGGCCCAGCATGGGCCGGTGTGTGCCTACTGCGCCAAGGTCTGCTCCCCGAGATCGATAACGCTCGACCACGTCACGCCCCGGCGTGGCCAGTCGGCGTACGACCGGCGCGACAACCTTGTCCTCGCCTGCCGGCGCTGCAACACGGCCAAGGCCGACAAGCCGTTCCTGGTCTTCCTGTTCGCGCAGCGGTCCCGGGCGGAACGCCTGCTCCGGTACGGCACCCACCTGAGCGAGGGAATCCTTTCGATCCTCCGCCAGATGGTCGGCGAACCGGCCGCAGGGACGGGTCCGCTGCCCGGAACCGGTGCCACGCTGCCGCCCAGGCCGCGCATCGTCTACGGGTCCGACGAGGGGCCCTCGCCATATCTCGACGAGGATTCGCCCTACCGCAACACGGCGTAGGGCGCACCGGGGCCGAAGCCCCGCACAGCGCGCCACGGCCACGACCCAGCCAGGCCGAGCCGCGGCCAGTGGTCCGGGACATGGGACCGACGCTGCGATGTCTCGCCGGGGCCCTCTCGTTCCGTCGCGTCCCGGCGTCAGGGAATCGTCGGGTGCAGCGCCCCGTCGATGAACCGGCCCAGGTCGGCCCGGAGCTTCTTCATCGACGGCTCGTCGATGTACATCATGTGCCCGGCCGTGTAGCGCTCCACGGTGATGTTGTTCTTCAGCACGCCGGGGTCCACCGACATGTGCGCGAACGTGTACTCGACGGCGAAGTAGGGCGTCGCGGCGTCGTAGTATCCCTCGGCCACGAAGACGTGCATGTACGGGTTCTTGGCGAAGGCGCGCTCGAGGTTCGGCACCACCGTGGCGTACTGGTTCTGCGGGTAGTTCCAGCGGCCGATGCCGCCGCCGAGGATGTAGTAGATGTCGTCGTTGCGGTAGTTCAGCTCGCGCCGGTTGTAGTCGGTGAGCACCGGCGTGAACGTGTTGCGGATCGAGACCTCGCTGGGGTCGCCGACGCCCCCGCCCCGGCCGCCCGAGAGGGGCGCAAAGCCTGTGAAGCGCCCGTCGAGGCGCCCGACCTGCAGCCGCTGGTCACGCAGCAGGGAGGCATCGAACGTACCTAACGACACCCGCAGGTCGGCCTGGTCGATCACGTCGCGATCGAGCCCCGTGAAGCGCATCAGGGTGTCGATGGCGGCCGCGCGCAGCGGCGGCCGCGACGCGGTTGCCCCGCATGAGGACGTCGGCATAGGTGCCGGCGGCGAACCGCTCGGCCGCGGCCGTCACCTGCTCGACCGTCATCCGCTGCATGTCGGCGGGGAGCTTCTTGTGATACCACGCCGTGGCGGCGTAGGTGGGCAGGAAGTTCACGAAGCCGACGTCGTTGCTGCGCGCCTGCGACGACGCCTGGAAGTCGAGGACCGTGGAGAGCAGCACTACCCCGTTGAGGGCGATGCCCTGGTCGGCCAGCCACCCCGACAGGCCGGCAGCGCGCGTGGTGCCGTAGCTCTCGCCCGCCAGGAACTTGGGTGATCCCATCCGTTCGTAGCGCGTGAGGTAGAGGCGGATGAACTCACCGACCGACTCGATGTCCTCGTTGAGGCCCCAGAAGCGCTGGCCGAGCTCGGGCCGCGCGGCGCGGCTGTATCCGGTGCCGATGGGATCGATGAAGACGATGTCGGTCTGGTCGAGCAGCGTGTTCGGGTTGACGTCGAAGCTGTACGGTGGCGGGGGCGCGCTCCCGTCGGGGAGCAGCTTGACATGCTTGGGCCCGAACGCTCCCAGGTGGAGCCAGACGGTGGCCGAGCCGGGGCCACCGTTGAAGGCGAACGTCAGCGGCCGGGTGGAAGGATCCGCGCCGTCCTTCGTGTAGGCGACGAAGTACATCCCGCCCTCGACGGCATCGGTCTGCGCGTTCCGGATGGGCAGCATCCCGGCGGCGGCCGTGTAGTTGATTGTCTGTCCGCGCACGGCGATCGTGTGGTGCGTTTCCACCGGCGGCGCCTCGGCCATGGCGACGATGTCGCGCGATTCCGGCGACGCGGCTGCGCCGGGTGGTCGAATCGCCTGGTGACGATGCCGCGCCCGCCGTCGCCGCGCCGCCCGCGCGGCCGCCGCGACCACCGCGTTGTGCGGTGGCGGACGCGCCGGGAACGAGAAGAAGGACGGCGGCCAGCAGGCTCGCGAGGACATGGGAGATCTGACGCATGGCGGCACTCCGGAAAGCCGAGGACGCGGCGGCGCGCAGCCGCGGCGGAGGTCGGCCCGCCCCCGCGCGCCGCTGCGACATGGGTGACTTGCGTATTGTCGGCCGCGTGAGGCGCTTCGTCCATGGCTTTCCGAATGGCCGGGAAGCGGCCCCGTGCGCAGCTCCCGGCCGCGTTGCACGGCGCCTGCCAGGCACGCCCCGGCCGGACGGCTCGTCACCGGAGGCGGCATGGCGGCCGCCTGACGAGTGAGATCGCCCTTCCCTGAACCTCGGGTTCCGGCGCAATTTCGGAGACCCGGCCTCGGCCCGGGCCCGGTCCCCCTCGTCTTCTCGAATCCCGCGGGAGAGGCTCATGAACACCCGATCATTCGTCCGTCGCACGGTCCTCGTCCTGCTGCCGCTCGTGGCGCTGGCACCGCTCCACGGCCAGGGTGCGCGGCGAAACGCGCGCGGTGCGACGGCG
The DNA here is from genome assembly GCA_963761075.1 of uncultured Gemmatimonadaceae bacterium. Classification (GTDB taxonomy): domain Bacteria; phylum Gemmatimonadota; class Gemmatimonadetes; order Gemmatimonadales; family Gemmatimonadaceae; genus CAVXFN01. Next base: position 420,445 of record CAVXFN010000004.1, on the reverse strand, counting down.
GCTGGCGCTGCTGCGGACACGACCCCGTCGTACAAGGGGCCGTTCACCAACCAGGTGTTCGGCGGACTGCGTGCACGGCATATCGGACCGTCGGTCACGTCCGGGCGCGTCCTGAGCATTGCGGTCGATCCGGGGAAGATCTCGACGATCTACGTCGGCTCGGCGAGCGGCGGCGTGTGGAAGACCACCAACGGCGGCGCCGCCTGGCAACCGGTCTTCGACGGCCAGGGTTCGTACTCGATCGGCTGGGTGACGCTGGACCCGACGAACCCGGACGTCGTCTGGGTGGGCACCGGCGAGAGCAACTCGCAGCGGTCAGTGAGCTACGGTGACGGCGTGTACAAGTCGATCGACGGCGGGCATTCCTGGAAGAACGTCGGCCTGAAGAGCTCCGAGCACATCGGGCGGATCGTCGTCGACCCCAAGGACCCGAACGTCGTGTACGTGGCCGCGGAGGGACCGCTCTGGAACGCCGGCGGAGACCGGGGGCTGTACAAGACCACGGACGGCGGCGCGACCTGGACGAACGTGCTCGAGATCAGCGAGAACACCGGCGTGTCCGACGTGGTGATGGACCCGCGGAACCCCGACGTCCTCCTTGCCGCCGCCTACCAGCGGCGACGCCACCAGTGGACGATGATCGACGGCGGCCCCGAGGCGGGGATCCGTCGCAGCACCGACGGCGGCAAGACGTGGACGAAGATCTCGGCCGGGCTGCCCGGTGAGGAGCTCGGGCGCATCGGGCTGGCGTGGTCGACGGTGGACCCGGATGTCGTGTATGCCGTGGTCGAGGCGGCGAACGAGCAGGGTGGCATTTTTCGGTCCAGCAACGGCGGCGTCACCTGGGAGCGCCGCACGACGTACAACGGCGGGGCGATGTACTACGCCGCGATCTTCGCGGACCCGTTCGACGTCGACCGGATCTACGTCATGGACGTGAACATCCAGGTGTCCGATGACGGTGGGCGCACGCTGGCATCGCTTGGCGGGCGGAGCAAGCACGTCGACAACCACGTGATCTGGGTGGACCCGCATGACGCCGACCATTACCTGGTCGGCAACGACGGCGGCGTGTACCAGTCGTGGGACCGCGCCGCGAGCTGGGTCTTCTTCCCGAACCTGCCGGTCACGCAGTTCTACGACGTCGATGCCGACAACGACCTGCCGTTCTACAACGTGTACGGCGGCACCCAGGACAACTATTCGTTAGGTGGCCCGTCGCGGACGCGGTCCGCGCACGGGATCATGAACCAGGACTGGTTCGTGACGCAGGGGGGCGACGGCTTCACGTCGCACGCGGACCCCGAGGATGCCAACATCGTGTATGCCGAGGCCCAGGGCGGTGTCATCGTCCGCTACGACAGGCGCACCGGCGAGAGCGTCGGCATCCAGCCGCAGGAAGGCAAGGGAGACCCTCCGCTGCGCTGGAACTGGGACGCGCCCTTCATCGTCTCGCCGCATGCGCACACGCGGCTGTACATGGGCGCCCAGCGGCTCTTCCGGAGTGACGACCAGGGCAGCACCTGGCGTGCGATCTCGCCGGACCTCACGCGCGCCATCGACAGGAACCAGCTGAAGGTGATGGGGAAGCTGTGGGGTCCCGATGCGGTGGCCAAGAACACGTCGACGGCGTTCTTCTCCAACATCTGCGCCATCTCGGAATCGCCGGTGACGGCGGGACTGCTGTACGTCGGCACCGACGACGGGCTGATCCAGGTGAGCGAGGACGGCGGCGCGACGTGGCGGAAGGTGGAGCACCTGCCCGGGGTGCCGGACACGTCGTACGTCGCGCGCCTCCGGGCGTCGCAGCACGACGCCGGCACGGTCTACGCCGCAATCGAGAACCACAAGCGCGGCGACTTCGCGCCGTACCTGATGAAGAGCACCGACCGCGGGCGGACGTGGACGTCGATCGCCGGCGACCTGCCGAAGCGTGGCGGCGTCTACGCGGTGGCCGAGGACCCGGTGGACCCGAACCTGCTGTTCGCGGGCACGGAGTTCGGCGCCTGGTTCACCAAGGACGGCGGCAACCACTGGGTGAAGATCGCCGGCCTGCCCACGATCGCCGTGCGCGAGCTCGTGGTGCAGAAGCGCGAGACCGACCTGGTGATGGCGACGTTCGGCCGCGGCTTCTACGTGCTCGACGACTACACGCCGCTGCGGGCGACCACGGCGGCGACGCTCGATGCCGCCGCGACACTCTTCCCGTCGCGCGGGGCGTACCTGTACGTGCCGACGCGCCAGTACGGGGGCAACGGCAAGGCCTTCCAGGGCGAGTTCCTCTACGAGGCGGACAACCCGCCGTATGGCGCGCTGTTGACGTTCTACCGCAAGGACGCACTGCAGTCGCTCAAGGCGAAGCGCGTCGCCGCCGAGAAGGCGGCCGAGAAGGCCGGGAAGGAGATCACCTATCCGACGGCGGACGCGCTGCGGGCCGAGGCGGAGGAAGAGCCGCCCGCGACGCTTGTGCGCATTACCGATGGCGCCGGACGGGAGGTGCGGAGCTTCGACGCCCCTGACGGCAAGGGGATGCAGCGCGTCGCGTGGGACCTGCGGACGGCCGCGCCGGTGGTGCCCGGCGCCGGCGGGCGCGGTGGTGGCGGGGGTGGCGGGGGTGGCGGCGGTCCGTACGTCGTGCCGGGCACCTACACGGCCACCGTCTGGCAGCGGGTCGGTGGCGTCGAGTCGCAGGTGGCCGGGCCGGTGTCGTTCGAGGTCAAGCTCGATCCGCGCGGTGTGGCGACGCTTGCGGACCAGCAGGCGCGATGGACGTTCTACCAGGACTGGATGGCACTCTCGAAGCGCGTGAACGGCGCCGTACAGCTCGCCAACGAGACCGCCGACAAGCTGGAACAGATGAAGCGGGCAATCGATGCCACGCCGAACGCACCGCGCGCCCTCGGCGACTCGGTGCGGGCCTTCGTGCAGCGCCTGGAGACTGTCAGGATCGCGCTGCGGGGCGACGTGGCGCTGGCCCGACGAAGCGAGGCCACCCCGGTCTCCATCCAGTCGCGGGTGGGAGGCATCGCGGGCGACCTCTCGGGAACGCTGGGACCGCCCACCACCACCGATCGCGAGCAGATGGCGATTGCATCCGAGCTTTTCGCGCCTCAACTGGCCTTGCTTCGCACGCTTGTGGAGACGTCGATTCCTCCGGTGGAGCGCGGAATGAACCAGGCGGGCGTGCCGTGGACGCCTGGGCGGGTGCCGGGAGGTGCGCCGCAGTGACCATTCGGCGCGGTCTGTTTCGTGATACATGCGCACCGGATCCGGTCCCATTCGAGGGGTCTTTTCAACATTCCAACTTCTCGACAGCCCATGGGGAAACGTCCTATAACGTATTTCATACGTTACGTTTATAGCGTGGATTCTTCGCGAATCGTTAGGATTTCCCCTTTTTGCATTCGAAATTGCCGAGGTTGCCGGATTTGTGATGTTCCTCTTGCGCTTCCGGCGGCCTCTTCCTACTGTCGTCACCCCTCGGGGTGCGCCGTTGATTTGCAATGAGGCGCACGATCTCAGACTGAGAGGCGCCGGGCTCCTGCCGGTCGGCACGAAAATCAATGCTGATGTTCGCCATGTCGGGCGGCACGGTCTCATCAGCGATCAGGCGGGGGGGTTCCCTTGCCTGACGCCCGTGCGCCCAGAATCTCGATCGTCATTCCGACGTACGCGCGACCGCACCAGCTGCGCGCGTGCCTCGATGGCATCCGGAACCTCCGCTACGACCGTGCACGCTTCGAGGTCGTCGTCGTCGACGACGGCAGTCCCGAGCCGCTGGACCAGGTCGTGTCGGAGTACGCCGGCGACTTCTCCCTGAGCCTCGTTCGACAGTCGCGGTCGGGGCCGGGAGCCGCGCGCAATCGCGGCGCCGCCGTCGCACGCGGGGACTTCCTCGCCTTCATCGACGACGACTGCACGCCGTCGCCAGACTGGCTGGCGACTCTCGCGCGCGAACTCGCCCGCAACGGGCAGCGACTGCTTGGCGGGTGCGTCGTGAACGGCCTCAGCGACGACGCCTATGCCACGGCAGGCCATTGCGTCGCGGATTTCGTGTACCGCTACAACCAGACCGCGGCGGCTCACGAGCGCTTCTTCACGACGAACAACGTGGCGCTCTCGGCGTCGCTCTTCCGGCAGCTCGGCGGGTTTGCGACGTCGATCCCGGGCGCCACGGCCGAGGACAAGGAGTTCTGCGATCGCTGGCAGCTCGCGGGACTCGAGCTGGAGCATGTGCCCTGCAGCGGTCGTTACGCACCGGCATCCGCTGACGGCGTGGGGCTTCCTGCAACTGCACTTCAAGTACGGGCGCGGCATCCTGGCTTTTCGGTTCATCCGTCGCCGCCGCCGCGGACGGGCGGTGGTGCCGGAACCGTGGCGATTCTACGCCGGGCTCGTCCTGTCGCCGCTGCAGCTCCTGCCTGGAGGGAATCGCTGGCGAACCGTGGCGCTCGTCGCGGCCGCGCAGATGGCGACGGTGGTGGGCGCGGCGTACCAGATCGCTCGCTGGCCGATCGACGGCCACCGGACCATCACCCCGCCCGCAGACTTCGATGCCCTGATCCTCGTGGAGCGGCTTTCGCCCCGACTGGGAATGCCTGGCCCGCCTCGTCGCCGACGCGAACTCGCGCGTCACCTGGCGCCACCGTCCGACCTGCCGGCACGACGTGCAACCGGTGCCGACCGACAGCCGGCGCCGCAGAAGCACGCGAGGCGACCGGGAGCCGATGAAACGCCGGCCGCGTCTGCGGGGGTCTCGCCCGCCGGGGGATAGGGCTCGCCAGGCAGGCGCCCGCGGTCCGCAGATCGGATCACGGCGCGCCCGCTGCTCCCCGACCCGTACACCGCATCACGGCTGGCCAGAATCGTGTTGATGCTCCTGCGGCAGCTCCTCTCGATCCTCGCGCTTCCGTTCGTCGTGGCGGTCGTCGTCCCGTGGCGCATCGTGCGCAACGACGCCGTGTCGACCGCCCTCGCGCCGGATCTCGCCGGACGCCTCGTGCAGGGCGGCGGTGTCCTCCTGCTCGTCGCCGGCCTCGCGCTGTTCGCCGCCACCCTGCGCCGGTTTGCGGTCGACGGCCGCGGCACGCTGGCGCCCTGGGATCCGCCGCGGCAGCTTGTCATTCGCGGTGCGTATCGCCACGTGCGCAACCCCATGATCACCGGCGTTCTTTTCGTGCTTCTCGGCGAGACCGCGGTGGCCAGGTCCGTGCCGCTGCTGGAGTGGGCCGGCGTCTTCCTGCTGCTCAATGTCGTCTACATCCCGCTTGTGGAAGAGCCGCGGCTGCGCGCACGCTTCGGCACGTCGTACGACGAGTACGCGCGTGCGGTACCGCGGTTCCGGCCGAGGCTGCGCCCGTGGAATCAGGGGCACCCACAGCACCCGGCACCACGCTGAGCGAGCTTCATGGCGCGGCGCGTCGGCTAGCGGCGCGGACACGCGCGCCGACAACCTTCGTGAGGCACCCACATGTACGGGGAAACACATCGGAGTGATCGCATCGGGTGGCTGCGCGCCGCGGTGCTCGGTGCCAACGACGGCCTCATCTCGACGAGCAGCCTCATCGTCGGCGTCGCGGCGGCCGACCCGAACCGTCCGGCGATCCTGCTCGCGGGCGTGGCCGGCCTCGCCGCCGGTGCGCTCTCGATGGCAGCGGGGGAGTATGTCTCGGTGAGCTCGCAGGCGGACACGGAGCAGGCGGACCTCGCCATGGAGCGTCGCGAACTCGCCGCGGCGCCAGACGCCGAGCGGGCCGAACTGGCCGGCATCTACATCAAGCGCGGCGTGAGCCGCGAACTCGCGTTCTCGGTGGCCGACCAGCTGATGGCGCACGACGCCATCGGCGCCCACGCCCGGGACGAACTCGGCATCCATGAAATGACGCGAGCCCGCCCGGTCCAGGCCGCGGTCGCGTCGGCGGCGTCCTTCACCGTCGGCGCCGCCCCTCCGGTGCTGCTGGTCGCCCTGTTGCCGCTCGCGGCGATGTCACTCGGCGTCGTCGGGGCCACGCTGGCGCTGCTGATCCTCCTGGGTGGCGTCGCGGCCCATCTCGGCGGTGCCTCGCTGTTGCGGGGTGCACTGCGGGTCGCCTTCTGGGGAGCGGTGGCCATGGGCTGTACGGCGCTCGTGGGACGCCTCTTCGGCACGGTCGCCTGACGAGTGGCCGCCAATTCGCGTGATTGTCGGGTCCCGGAGTCACGCCGGGACATGCACGCGAACCCGCCGCACATGCCGTGTGCCGACGGCAGGCGGCCGCAGGCGATGCACTCCGCCCGTCGCCTCGCCGGCGTCCTGGCGCTGCTGCTCACGGCCTGCTCGCGCCCCGGCGCCGACCTCGTGCTCCGGAACGGCACGGTGTACACCGTCGATTCCCTGCATCCCACCGCCGAGGCGGTCGCGGTGCTTGGCGGCTCCATCGTGTTTGTCGGATCCAACGACGACGTCTCCCGCTTTGTCGGCACCCGCACGCGCGTGATCGATCTCGGCGGCCGCCTGGTGCTTCCCGGATTCGTCGACGCGCACGTCCACCCGGTTCAGGGCGGCCTCGAGCTGGCCGAGTGCAACCTCAACGGCATCCTGACGCTGGATTCACTGCGGCGTGCGGTCACCGCGTGCGCGACGGGGAACCCGGCGGCGGCGTGGGTGCGTGGCGGCGGGTTCGACCTGCCGATCTTTTCCGGCGGCAATCCGTCGCGCCGGCTCCTCGATTCGCTCATCCCCGACCGGCCCGCCATCCTGACCTCGGCGGACAAGCACAGCGCGTGGGTCAACTCGCGGGCGCTCGCGGCGGCCGGCATCACCCGCCGCACCGCGGATCCGGCGAACGGTCGCATCGAGCGCGACCGCGCCGGCGACCCCTCGGGCACGCTGCGCGAAGGGGCGCAGGACCTCGTGGCGCGGCACCTGCCCGCGTACACGCGCGCCGAGTACGACAGCGCGCTGTCGCGCGCGCTCGCGATGGCCGCGCGACTGGGGATCACCACGTGGCACGAGGCCAACGCGTCGCCGGAGATCACCGCGACGTACCACCGCGCGGATTCCCTCGGCCGGCTCACCGTGCGCACGCTGGTGGCGTTGCACGTCGACCCCGACCGGGGCGTGGAGCAGGTCCCCGCGCTCGATTCGCTGCGCCGGCGGTACTCCTCGCCGCTGGTGCACGTGGCCGAGGCGAAGATCTTCGCCGATGGCGTGATCGAGGCGCACACCGGCGCGCTGCTGGAGCCGTACCTCGACCGTCCCGGCGACCGTGGCATGCTCAACCTCCCGCCGTCCCGGATGGACTCGCTCGTCCACGCACTCGACTCGGCGGGCTTCAAGGTGCACGTCCACGCCATCGGCGACAGGGCGGTGCGCGTGTCGCTCGACGCGTTCGCGAGGCAGCACGCGCTCGACGGCGGCGCCGGGCCGCGGCACATCATGGCGCACCTGCAGCTCGTCGAGCCCTCGGACGTGCCGCGCTTCGCGGCCCTGGGCGTCGTCGCCTGCTTCCAGCCGCTGTGGGCGTATCGCGACAGCTACATGCGCGACCTCACCGAGCCGCGGCTCGGCCCGAGGCGCTCGGCGTGGCAGTACCCGATCGCCAGCGTGGCCAGGACGGGCGCGATCGTCGCGGCCGGGAGCGACTGGCCGGTGTCGTCGATGGACCCGCTGCGCGCGATGCAGGTGGCAGTGACGCGCCAGTCGCCTGACGACTCGACCGATGCCCCGTTCTTCCCCAGCGAGCGCGTGGACCTCGCCACCATCGTGAAGGCCTATACGCTCGGCGGCGCGATGGCGAGTGACGCCGAGCAGTTCATCGGGACCGTCAGCGAGGGCAAGGCCGCGGACCTGGTGGTGCTGTCGGACGACGTGTTCACGGGCTCGCGGTACGCGATCGCGCGCGCCCACGTCGTGCTCACCCTGATGAACGGCCGCGAGACCTTCCGCGACGCGGCCGTGCTGCCCCCGGCGGCGGATGCCGCCCCCGGGGGCGATCGGCGTTAGGCTCCGCCCTTGCCCTCGCGGGCCCCGACCGCGCCGAGCGTCTCCGGCCGGATCGGGAGCCGCCGGATGCGCGTTCCGGTGAGCGTGAACAGCGCGTTGGCGACCGCCGGGGCCAGCGGCGGCAGCCCGGGTTCGCCGGCGCCGCCGGGTTCCTCGTCGCTGGGCACGAGGTACACGTCGACCTCGGGGGCCTCGCTCATCCGCACCATGCGGTAGTTGTTGAAGTTCCCCTGCGTCACCCGCCCCTTCTCGAGCGTGATCTCGCCGTAGAGCGCCGCGCTCAGGCCGCCGATGATCGCGCCCTGCATCTGCGCCTCGACGATGCCCGGGTGGATCACGCGCCCCAGGTCGGCAACGCACCAGACCTTGTGCACGCGCACCCTGTTGTTCTGTAGCGAGACTTCCGCCACCTGCGCCACCAGCGTCCCCATGTCCTCTGCGAATGCGATGCCCCGGGCACGACCGGCGGGCGGCGCGCTCCCCCACCCCGATCGCTCGGCGGCCAGCTCGACGACCCGCCGCGCCCGCGCGTCCGACGCCAGCAAGTGGCGCCTGACTTCCAGCGGGTCGGCGTTGGCCGCGTGCGCCAGCTCGTCGATGAAGCTCTCGAACATGAACGCGTTCTGCGACGGTCCCACCGAGCGCCAGTAGCCCACCGGCATCGCGAGGTCGGGGCGTGCGTACTCCACCGAGAAAGCGGGCACCCCGTAGCGAGTGTCGGCGATGCCGGCCACCGCCGGGCCGTCCACGCCGCCGCCACCCCTGCCGCCCGCGATCGGCTGGGCCACGACCTTGGCCTTCAGCGCAACCACCTTCCCCTGCCCGTCAACGCCGCCCTCGAACGCGATGTGTGACGCCGGCCGGTAGAAGTCGTGCTGCATGTCCTCCTCGCGTGTCCACAGCACCTGCACCGGCGCGTGCATCTTCTGCGACGCCTCGACGGCGTCCTGCACGAAGTCGGTACTCGACCGCCGTCCCCATCCGCAGCCGAGGTACTGCACGTGCACCGTCACCTTGTCGATCGGCACTCCGGAAAGGCGCGCGGTGGTGCTCTGCACGCCCTGCGGGTTCTGCGTCGGCGCCCACACCTCGCACCGATCGGCGCGCACGTCGGCGGTGCAGTTCATCGGCTCCATCGTCGCGTGCGCCAGGTACGGCGCATCGTAGGTCGCAGTCACCCGCTTCGCCGCCGACGCCAGCGCGGTATCGGCGGAGCCGACCTGTTTGGCTGGAACGCCCGGGCCGGCCGCGAGCTCGGCGAAGTGCGCAGCAATCTCGGCGCTGCCGAGCGTGAATCCGCCCGGCTCCCACGTCACCTCGAGCGCCCTGGCACCCTTGAACGCCGCCCAGGTGCTGTTCGCCACCACTGCCACGCCCTGCGAGAGCTGCACGACGTCCTTCACGCCGGCGACCGCTCTCGCCTTCGAGGCGTCAAAGCCCTTCACCTTGTCGCCGAAGACAGGCGGATGCACCACGGTGGCGAAGAGCATGCCGGGAACGCGGGCGTCAATCCCGTATGCCGCCTTTCCAGTGACGCGCTCATCGGTGTCCACCAGCGGGACCTTTGTACCGATGAGCGTGAAGTCCTTCGGGTCCTTGAGCCGTGGCGAGGCGGGCACCGGCAGCCCCGCGGCGGCATCGGCGACCTCGCCGTAACCGAGCGAGCGCTTCGAGCTGTCGTGGAAGATGCGCCCCTTCGCCGTGCGGAGCTGCGACGCGTCGACGCCCCACTTCGCGGCGGCCGCCGCGACGAGCATCGCGCGGGCGGTGGCGCCGGCCTGCCGGAGCGACATCCACGCGCCGCCGCGCACGCTCGAGCTGCCGACGGTCATCATGCGGCCGTACTTGCGCGGGTCGGCATTGGCCTGGACGATCGTCACCGCGCTCCAGTCGGCGTCAAGTTCGTCGGCGACGATCATCGGCAGGGCGGTGCGCACTCCCTGCCCCATGTCGGCACGCCCCAGCCAGATGGTGACCTGGCCGTCCGGGGCGACGCGGACGAACGCGTTAGGCTGCAGGGGCGCGGCGGCCACGTCGCGGCGGTCGCCACGCCGTTCGGGCAGCCGGACGCCAAGGAGGAGGCCGCCCCCGGCCAGCGCACCGAGCTTGACGAACTCCCGGCGGTCGAGCTTGGAGACCATGGTCATGGCTCAGCCCTCCTGCGCCGCACGGTGGATCGCGCGCCGGATGCGTTCGTAGGTGCCGCACCGGCAGATGTTGCCCGCCATCGCACGGTCGATGTCGGCGTCGGTAGGCGCCTTGTTCGCGGCCAGCAACGCCGACGCCGACATCACCTGTCCCGACTGGCAGTAGCCGCACTGCGGCACGTCCTCCGCGATCCACGCCTTCTGGATGGCGTTGAGCCCGGCGGCGGAGACGCCTTCTATTGTCGTGACCGCCCGGGCACCCACGTCGGAGATCGGGGTCCGGCAGGAGTGCGCGGTCTTGCCGTCGAGGTGCACGGTGCAGGCACCGCATTGGCCGATGCCGCACCCGAACTTGGTGCCGGTGAGGCCGACGTTGTCGCGCAGCACCCAGAGGAGCGGCGTGTCGGGATCGACGTCGACCTGCCGGGCGGTGCCGTTGACGCGAAGGGTGAACGCTGTCATGCCTGCCTCCGGCGGGGTGGGCGGCCCTGGGAGGGGCCGGAAGTTCACGGTACTCCCAACGGACGGAGGGTTCAAGGGACAATCGCGTCGTCCGCTGGTCACGGCGGGATGGTGACGCCCTCGAGGCGAGCGCTGGTCCTTCATGATGAGGACTGGTCCGGGCGTGAGACTCTTCCGGTGTCCTCACAAGGGTAGCCGGCGATGCCGGACGCTCCCACTGCCTTTGCGGAGCATGGGCGATGACGCTTCGAACCTCCCGCCACGCGCTGGTGCCGCACGATGTTGGTGCGCGCGCCTGCGACACACCGGCGCACGGGCACGGCGTCGCCAACGCATTCGCGTTGCCGGCCGCGCACCTGCCGGCGGCGCACCTGCCGGCCGGCGTCCTGGTCGCGCTCGTGCTCGCCGCACTGTTGCTGCTGCCGGGCCTTTCCGGCGCGCAACTGGTGGTCCCGCGCACGATCCCCATTCACCAGGAGGATCAGTTCGCCATCTTCCCGTCACGACGCGAGGGAATGGGCAGCGTCTCCATCGCGCTTGATGACACCTTGCTCGACCCGTTCACCAACCCGGCGACGGCAGTGCGAGTGGCCGGTGGCTGGTTCCAGCTGGCACCGTACGTCCACGGCTTTTCGGGCGACCGCGGCACGGGCCGGACGATTCCGGTGAGCGCCGCGACGTCATCGGGGAAGTGGGCCGCCGCCGGCATCATCGCGCTGCAGCAACTCGAGCAGCCCGCCCGCTGGTTCAACGAGCCCATCAGCCAGCGTTCCCAGAGCAACGAGTACATCATGGCCAGTGTGGCGCGCCGCCTGACGGGTACCGTTGCCGTCGGCGCCAGCGTCTACTGGTCCGGGCTCGGCGGCGTGGACGGCCTGGGCGACCTCTATGGCCAGAGCGACACCATCCGGCAGAATGGGCACCAGGTGGACGTGCGCCTCGGGCTGGTGCGCGACGGCGGGCAGGGACGGCACTTCGAGCTTGTGTTCGTCGGCAATCGCTACGACATGACGCACGACGTGCACTACCCGGACCTGTACGTCTGGAACGGGCCGTGCTGCGCACCCGGCCAGCAGCCGGCCGTCGTGCCCGCACGGACCGAGCACAACGTGGATCGCTCGAACACCTGGGGCGTGCACGCGAAGTTCGCCCGGCCGGTGGGGGCAAACGGCTGGCGCGTGGGGTGGATGGCGACGGCAGATCGCATCACCCATCCGGAGATCCCGAACTACGAGATCCAGAACATCCCGCGCGATCCCGGGCACACCGACGGGTTCGACGCCGGCGTCGGGATTGCGCGGACGCTGCACGGGATCGACGATCGGCCTCGACGTGGTGCTGGAGCCGATGTGGAGCTGGACGTGGGCGACCGCAGCGCACGACACGCTCACCGCGGTGGACGGGATCATCCGCGCGGGCCAGCGGACGGTCGACAACCGGTTCCGGTTCTCGAACGCGCTGCTGCGCGTCGGCGCCGAGCAGGTGATCCCGCTGGTCGCCGACTCGTCATCCAGCCTCGCCTTCCAGGCCGGCCTGGGGCTCTATTCCATCCGCTACCGGCTGGAGCAGCAGGACCACGTCGCGATGACGGCGCGCACGCAGGACGAGAACTGGATGGAATGGACGCCGACGCTCGGCATCCGCTACGCCGGGCGCGACTTCGCGGTGGCCTGGTCGTACTCGCGCACCTGCGGCCCCGACTGCTCCGGCCAGACGACGCAGTTCCTGGTTCCTCCGGTGCCGGCGGCGGGCGGTGGCGGCGGCGTGATCGACGCGCCCAGCGCGCCGCTGACGTACGACGGCGGCACCGTCTCGCGGCACCGCATCACCGTGTCGTTCCGGATTCGTTAGGCGGCGGGTAGGCGCAGGAGCGCGCGCGCGTTCGAGCGCCGTGGTGATGGGCCCTGCGAGAATGCGGGCGCGCGGGAGCCCGCGCGCCGACCGCCTACATGCAGGTCACCTTCGTGGTGACGCTGCCCGGCGTGGGACCGCCGGTGTACCCGAAGTGCACGGGGTGCAGGTCCTCGAACGACGGCTTGACCCGCACCTGCCCGCTCATGTCCGGTGAGAGCGTGAACGTCTGGGTGCTGCCGGCCGACACCGTTCCCACGGTGCGGTCCATGCCCGACGGCGTGAACGCGATGACGTCGTAGTCGACGCTGAGCGGGTTGATCACCTTCACGTAGTAGCCGTTCGGGCACGACCGCGGCGCGATGTCCCTGGCGGGCAGCGTGCCACGATGGGTGCAGGCGACGAGGGCTGTCGCGGCGACGGCCACCATCAGGGCGCTGTGTTTCAGCATGGGGCGCTCGCACTCGAGCGGGAGGGGACGGCTCCGGTACCCAGGTCGGCCGGGGTCGTTCCCGGCGCGCCTGGTCAGCTGATCGGCACCTTGCCGCCGGTCGTGCTCTTCACCAGCCGGTACATGAACTCCAGCCCCTCGTAGAACGCCCGCACCGGGATGTGCTCGTTCATGCCGTGGGCATTGGTGTCCCCGTAGAAGAACGCCGACACGCCGTAGGTGGGAATGCCCGAGACGCGGAGGGCCAGGCCATCGGTCGCCCCGGTGCTCATCGTCGGGATGACCGGGACGCCGGGGAACATCTCGCTGGTGAGGCGCTCGATCTCGCCCATGAGCTCCGGCGTGAGGGGCGACGGCGGCGAGTTGCGCGCCTCGCCCTCCTGGATCACGTGCACGCCGGTGTCGGCGACCAGCTTCTCCAGCATGCCCCTCACGGACTCCGGTGACTCGTCAGGCAGGATGCGGCAGTTGACGTGGCCGCGGGCCCGCTGCGGCAGGGCGTTCTGGGCGTGGCCGCCGTCGAGCATCGTCGTCACGCAGGTGGTGCGCAGCTGCGAGTTCCAGGCGGGGTTCTTCGAGAGCACCGCGGCCGCCGCGGCGTCGCCGGGGTTGGCGACGATCGCCCGCATCGCCGCCGCCTCCGCCGGCTGCTCCTTCTCGATGATGGGGGCCAGCTTGGTGAAGTAGCTGCGGGTGATCTCGTTGAGGTGGACCGGCAGCGACGACGGGCCGAGCTTCACCAGGGCCTGCGCCAGCTCGGTGATGGCGTTGTCGGGGCGCGGCACCGAGCTGTGCCCGCCCGGGTTGGTCGTCTCGAAGGTGAACATCTGGAACTTCTTCTCGCTCGCCTGCACGTCGTTGGAGACCTTGGTGTCCCCGTGCAGCCGGCCGCCGCCCCCTTCATTGAATGCGAAGGCGGCGTCGATCAGCTCCTTGTGGTTCTGGAGGAGCCAGGCGACGCCGTTGTCCCCGCCCCCCTCCTCGTCGGTCGTCAGCGCGGCCACGATGTCGCGGTCGGGCGAGAAGCCCTCGGCCTTGAGGCGCATGAGCACCGTGAGGTTCACCGCCCCGTCGTCCTTGTCGTCGGAGACGCCTCGGCCGTAGAACGTCGAGTCCTTCTCGATGAACTGGAACGGCGGAAGCGTCCAGTCCTCGGGCTTGGCCTCGACGACGTCGATGTGCGACAGGAGCAGCAGCGGCTTCTTGCCCGTCTTCCGGCCGTGCAGCCGCACGATGAGGTTTCCCTTTCGCTCGGCGTTCTGCAGCACGACGACGTCGGAGTCGGGGAACCCCGCGCTCTTCATGCGCGCCGCCATCGCCTGCGCGACCTTGAGGGAGCTGCCGTCGCTCGCCTCGCTGTTGATCTCCACCATCTCCTTGAACAGGCTGCGGGCGACCGAGTCCCACTTCGTGTGGCCGATCTGCGCCGTGCCGGCGCGCGGGAGGGCGACGAGCGCCGCGAGGACGGCGACGACGGGGAGGCGTGAGGCGAGGCGTGGCATGGGGGGAGTGGGTTGTGAGGCGAGACGATGCTGCGGCGCCGCGCGAGGCCTGTCAACCGCGCGGCAGGCGGCGTCTGCGGGCGGTGCGCCGGGGGGGCGGCGTGGCCGGACCGGAGAGCGTGCCGGACCGGGTCCGGGGAGGGGCACGAGGCCACCCCGATGGGTATCCCCCGCTCCCGGCCGACCGCGGGAGAGCCGATATTTCGTCGGTCTTGCGGGCGGCGCGCATCCGGCGCCCGCAGGCGACCGGTCACCCAGGGGAGGCACCATGAACGAGAAGCAACTGGCCGCGCTGGCCAGGAAGAACGCGGCGAAGGCCGTGCGGCAGCAGCAGAAGCGCGAGCGCACGTACGACGCCACGCTGGACGCCACGCGCCCGGCGGACGCCCCGGAGGGCAGCGACGCGACGAAGCTCTTCAAGGAAATGAAGAAGCGGGAATTCTAGGCCGGTGCGCGACAGGCCTCGCCGGGCACCTCCCTCGTGACGTCCGCGACGCTCGGCCTCTACGTCGCCCTGGCGTTCGTCGCCGTCTTCTACGCCGTCGCCGCGGCCGCCGCGCTGCGCAATTCGCGCGCCGCGTCCGCCGGGCCCATCCTGCCGACTGCCGGCGGCCTCGCAACGGGTTTCGTCACGAACTTCTTCGATACCCTCGGGATCGGGTCGTTCGCCCCCACCACATCGATCTTCCGTTTCTTCCGGATGGTGCCCGATGAGCGCATCCCGGGGACGCTGAACGTGGGCCATACGCCGGCGGTGATCCTCCAGGCCTACATCTTCACGCGCATCGTTCCCGTGGAGGGGACGACGCTGGTGCTGATGATCGGCGCCGCGTCGCTCGGGGCCTGGGTCGGCGCCGGGGTGGTGTCGGCCTGGCCCCGTCGCGCGATCCAGGTCGGGATGGGGCTCTGCCTCGCCTGCGCCGCCGGGCTGATGGCCGCCGCGCAGCTCGGCGCAATGCCGGCCGGCGGCACGGCGATTGGCGTGCATGGTCCCTCGTTGCTCGTCGCGGTGGGCGGCAACTTCGTGCTTGGCGCACTGATGACGCTGGGCATCGGCCTGTATGCGCCCTGCATGGTGCTCATCAGCCTCCTCGGCATGAACGTCAAGGCGGCCTTCCCGATCATGATGGGGTCGTGCGCGTTCCTGATGCCGGTGGCCAGCGCGCGGTTCGCGCGCACCGGCGCATTCGACCTGCGGGCGTCGCTGGGGCTGGCGTTAGGCGGGCTGCCGGCGGTGGCGATCGCCGCATGGCTCGTGAAGGAACTCCCGCTGGACGTGCTCCGCTGGCTGGTGGTGGGGGTGGTGCTGTGGACCGCCGCCTCGCTGTTGTGGACGGCACAGCGCGAGCGGATCCGCGCCGCCGCGGCGGAGGGGTGAGCCTCAGAACGTGAGGCGGATGCAGTTGTTCGTGATGCGGTCCGGGACGCCCACGTTGCCGGAGAAGAAGGGCGTCACCTTGAGCATCAGCAGCAGGTCCGCGGTGTAGCCGATGGTGAAGAAGTCCACCGGCCCCGGCGGCCCGCACCAGTTGCGCGCGTCCCAGGTGAACGAGTACCTGAACTGCTGGCCGCCGCCGTGCGGCGTCGCCACCGGCGTGGTGCTCTTCCCCAACAGGTAGACGTTCTTGTCGCTCCCCAGGCCGAACCACTCCGCCTTCGAGAGTGGTGACGGCCCCGAGCTCGCGCCGACGAGCACGTCCAGCACCATGTCGGTCACGTTCGGCGCTCCGCCGCAGTCGTTGCTGCCGCAGAGGTTGGTCTGGCTCATGGTGGCGAACATCTGCGAGATCCCGGTCGCCTGCGGGACGGTCATGGTGTTGGTGAAGGGGTCCCGCCGGATGGTGCTCAGGTTGTGCGGCCGGTCCTCGACCTGCCAGAGTGCCGCGGTGGAGCGGTACCCGGGCCCGGCATCGATCGCGCCAGTCAGGCGGTTGAAGAAGCGGAACCCGATCGGTGCGAAACCCGGGACCTGCGTCGACCAGTCGGTCTTGAACCCGGTGGCGACGTCGCCTGGAATGTCGTAGGACCCCAGCATCGCGTACGCACGACCGGTCGAGAACCCCGGGTGCAGGTAGTCGAACTCGATCCCCACCTTGAGGCCGCGCAGCGCCAGGTTGTCGTGCACGTTCACGGTGGCCGTCAGCGGAAACGCGGGGACGATGGGATCGGAGTAGCTCACGACGGGCGCGTCCGGTGGCGTGTAGTCGACGAGACCGCGGATGTGGTACATCGACATTGGCAGGGTGATGTCCTCGCCGGCCCGGTCGGCCCCGGAGAACCAGATGTCGTACCACCCCTGGCTCGTGCCCGCCGCCTGCTGCGCCGCGTCGGCGAAGTTCTGCAGGCCGACGGAGCCCGTGCCGGTCGCGCCGCCGGTGGACGGCAGGACCGCCGTCCAGTCGAGCGCCCCGGGAGCCCCGAACGCCGGCGTGCCGTTCAGCTCCGAGCGTGCGCTGAGCCAGTTGTCCGGGTATCCCGCGGTGGAGCCGGAGGCGCTGAAGTCCCACTTCAGCTCGGCCGGGAAGGTGGACTTGTTCCAGGCGAAGTCGAAGTTCAGCCCGGTCATGTTGAGCGACCCCTTCGTGGCGCTGTAGCGCAGCCCGGCCAGGTCCTGCGTGAAGTCGAGGCTCACGGACCCGGCCAGCGTGAACGGGTTGCCTGACGACGGGTGCAGGTCGAAGGTCGCCGGGTTCCCCAGCTTGTCCTCGACGCGTGCTCCCGCAAGGTACGCGAACTGGTTGTTCGACTCCGTCAGCTGGAAGGTGCCGCCCAGCTTGTACGGGTCCGTGTACAGGTTCGCGTGGTCGCTGATGGGCCCGAGGTAGTACTGTGTCTTCGACGCATCGATGCCGGTGATGTCGGCCATGTGCGAGTAGTCGAGGCCCACGGAAAGGTCGTACGACGGGCCGAAGTAGTTCTGCGTGACGCCGCGGATCCCCTGCGCCGCCCACGCCGAGCCGCCGACGCTCAGCGGGCGGTCCGTGAGGGTGAAGACGGGCTGGATCAGTGCCCGCGGACCCTGCGTGTCGAGGTTCACGGTGTCCCAGCCCATCGTGTGGTACTGCACTCCCTGGAAGACGGGATTCGGGTCGAAGCCCGTGTCGAGATAGTTGTACGACCCCGAGAGCACGATGCCCTGCCCCTGCGCGAACGGATTGGCGAAGCCGCTGCCGGCAGCGTCCACGGTGTAACCGTTGTGTCCATAGATCGATGCCTGCGGGTGGATCGTCACGCCGTTCACGTCGAGCTGCGTCATGATCAGCGTGAGGTCGGTCGCCTCCACGTGGTACGCGGTGCGCGGGATCGTGAACGGGGCGAGCGTCGGGCTGTTGGTCGTGAAGTAGTCCGTTCGCGTCCCCGCACCGGCGCGGTAGTCACCCTGCTTCTTCGTGAGCACGAGCACGGCGCCCGAGACGGCATCGGTGCCATAGCTCGTCACGACGGGATGCACCTGGATGTCGCCGATCTCCCAGGTATTCGCGTCAGTGCCCTGGGCGCTGGCCCCCCCCGTAACGGCGTAGTAGCCGGTCACGAACGGAGCATTGTTGGTGGTGACATCCACGTGCTGCGTCGCCCTCGGCTGCGTCACCACCCCGGGGATCGCGCTGAGGTCGATGCCGTGCGTTCCATTTCGCAGAACCGGGAGGTTGTTGATCTCCTGATCCGAGATCGTCGTATTCACCCGGGCCGAGTTCACGTCGACGACCTGCCGGCCGGAGGTGACGATGGTGGCATTCGCGCCGGCGGACCCCACGAGCGACGCCGTCACGTCCTCCCGATACAGCTCCAGCGTGTCGTCGGCGACCACGGTCAGCGTGCCGGTGAAGCCGGCGGGGAGGGTCAGGTCGAACTCGAGCTGGAACGTCCCCGTGACGTCGTTCGTGTTGAGCGCCTGTCCGTTCTGCATCAGCGTCAGGCTTGATATCTGCGGCACGCTTGCCGGGTCGATCGAGACCGTCACGCTTGCGGAGCCGGACTTCCCCTCGCTCGTGGCGGTGATGCTCGCCGTCCCCTCGGCGACGCCCGTCACCACGCCGCCTTGCGAGACCGACGCGACGGTGTTGTCGGACGAGGACCAGGCGATCGTGCGCCCGGTGAGGACGTTGGACTGGGCGTCGCGGAGCGTTGCCGTGGCCTGGGTCGACTGGCCGACGAAGATCGCCGGGGCGGCGAGCGAGACGGCGACGCTGGCCACCGCCGCCGGCGGGGGCGGGCTCGTGCTGCCGTCTCCGCCGCCACCACACGAGAGGACGATCGCCGAGAGCAATGGAACGCGGGCCATTCGCCAGGCGCTCCGGACGCTGCGATGCATAGGCACTCCCTCCCCAGGGCCCCGATGCCGGGACGTGCAGCCCGCTCAGACGCCGCTCCCGCGTGAATCCGCCGGGAGCGGCGCGACGTCCTGACATACGGCCTCAACCTTGGGCGCGCAACCTCGACGCCCCGGCCGGCCGGCGCGAGATTGCACGACCTCCGGTGGCGCGCACGTGGTGCGCTCCCGACGCCTGCACCCCGGGAATCCCCATGATCGATGACGACATGCGCGCCGTCATTGCGGCGCAACATCTGTGCTTCGCTGCCACCGTGTCGCCCGACGGGCACCCGAACCTCTCGCCCAAGGGGACGATTCGCGTCTGGGACGACGACCACCTGTTCTTCTGCGACATCGCGTCGCCGAATACCCGTCGCAACCTCGCCTCGAACCCGGCCATCGAGCTGAACGTCGTCGACCCGGTCTCCCGCCGCGGCTACCGCTTTGCCGGCCGCGCCACCCTGCACGCCGGCGACGAGGTCTTCCGCCACGCCACCCAGGTCATCTTCGGCGAGGAGGGCACGAGCTATCCGGTGCACTGCGTGGTGCTCGTCGCCGTCGAGCGCGCGCTGCCGCTCCTCTCGCCGGGCTACTGGCACGTCGACGACGAGCACGCCATGCGCGCCATGTGGCGCGAGCGCCGCCAGCGGATGGATGCCGACTTCGAGGCCCACATTGCGCAGCACGGGCCCGCCACCCGTGGCGGCGACGATTCAGCGTGACAGCGCGATCACGTCGCCGTAGCTCATGATGCGCCCGGCGGTGAACTCGCGCAGCAACCCCTCGATGGAACAGGTCACCTGTGCGCTGCGTGACCGCGGGTTCTGCATCCGCGCCCACTGCCTGTTGGAGACCGAGCGGATGAACGTCCCGTTCGCGGCGACAGGCATGGTGCCGACGTTCGTGTAGAACCGCCGCCAGGCATCGCCTTCCTGGAAGAGGTACTGCTCCACGTTCGACAGGTAGAAGACGTTCACGCTGGCGCCGTGCGACCGCAGCCAGGTGCCGACGGCCCGGAGCGCCTTGTCACCCCCGAAGTCGCCGACCACCGGCACGATCAGGTTGCGCACCTCGAGGTCCTTCAACACGCGGAAGTTCGCCTCGCTGGCCAGGTACCCGCGCTGGGCGCCCTGCCCGTCGTTCTCGACGACGAGGCTGCTGAACGTCGGCATGCCGAAACCGCCGTACCCGCGGTAGTAGCCGCGACCGGTGCCGAAGTTGTAGGTGATGTCGGGTCCGGCCTCGAAGAAGGCGTCGGAGACGTAGCGCAGCGACTGCAGGTCCTCGTTGCTCAGCGTGAAGCCGTGCCGCGTCACCAGCGCCTCGCGAACGGCGTCGAAGGTCTTGCGATGGAGCGCCGAGTCTCCCGGCACCACGGCGAACGCGCGCATGAGCGAGTCGACGCTGGTGGCACTGTCGAGGCCGGGCGGGCGGGGTCGGGCGAACAGGCGCGAGAGGAAGTCGGCGCGGTCGGCCGCCGACTCGATCAGCGCCTTGTACATCAGGTGCTGCAGCAGGTTCTGCCGGCGGATGTCGACGATGAAGGCGATGCGGGGCCGGAAGGCCACGACATAGGTGAAGTTCTGGTCCGGCCCGACCCCCACGTAGGCGCCCCCGGGCTTGATCGTCTGCTCGAGCGGCGGGATCACGTACTGGAGCGCGCCCTCGTTTCCGACGAAGTTGTCAGAACGGAAATACCCGCCCGGCTCCGACGACTCGCTGCTGATGCGCCAGAACGTGCTGTCGTCGAGTCGCTCGGGGACCTGCTGCGGGACGGCGCGGCAGGAAGCCGAGGGGACGGCGAGGGCGACAACGCACGCGGCGGACGCCAGTCGCACGATCGAACGTCGATGGAGACGCATCATGATTCACCTCGCCCGGCCGCACTGAGCGGCATGGAATCCCACGACATGCCCATTCATGCCTCGACGGGGAACCCCGTCACCGCACCACGGTTCCTGCGGTCCCTGGCAACGCTGCTGGCGATCACCGCGCTGGCCGGGCATCCGCCATCGCCGCATCGCAAGGCAACCGGCGGCCGTCGAGCTCCGCCCCGGCATGATCATTACACAGTCGGTGCGCGTGGTGCGCAAGGCGTACCGCCTCCCGGCCCCGGCCTCCCTCGACTCGGCGGTGGTGACGGTGCGGGGAGACGGCATCGTGGTCGACTTCGACGGCGCCACGATGGTGGGAGCCGACCCGGCCGGCACTCCCGACCTCGGCGCCGGCGTCGCCATCCGCGTGGACGGCGGACGGAACGTCACCATCCGCAATGCCACCATCCGGGGCTACAAGGTCGCCATCCTTGCGCGCGGCACCCGCGACCTCACGCTCCGTGACAACGACCTCGGGCACAACTGGAAGCCGCGGCTGTACAGCCTCGTCGAGCACGAGAGCCTGGCCGACTGGCTCTCGTTTCACCACAACGAGCAGGACGAATGGCTTCGCTTCGGCGCGGCGATGTACCTCGCCGACGTCACCGGCGGAACGATCGCCGGCAATCACGTCACCCAGGGGATGAACGCGCTGCTCCTCGTGCGCAGCGACAGCCTCGCCATTCGTGACAACGACTTCTCGTTCAACTCGGGCCTCGGCATCGGCCTCTATCGCTCGAGCAGCAACACCATCGTGCGCAACCGCCTCGACTTCAACGTGCGCGGCTACAGCCACGGCTTCTACCGGCGCGGGCAGGACTCGGCGGACCTGCTGCTGTACGAGCAGAGCAACCACAACCTCGTCGCCTTCAACTCCGCCACACACGGAGGCGACGGGCTGTTCCTGTGGGCCGGCCAGAGCACGATGGACTCGGGCGAGGGCGGTGCCAACGACAACCGCTTCTTCGGGAACGACTTCAGCTACGCCCCGGCCAACGGCATGGAGGCGACGTTCGCCCGGAACGACTTCGTTGCCAATCGCGCCGTCGGTAACGACTACGGCATCTGGGGCGGCTACAGCTACAGCTCGCGCATCGTGGCCAACTGCTTCGCGAACAACCGCTACGGCATCGCCATCGAGCACGGGCAGGACAACACGATCGTCGCCAACCGCTTCCTCGGCGACTCGACGGCGATCCGGCTCTGGGCCGACTCCATCGAGCCGTCGGACTGGGGCTACCCGAAGCACCGCGACACGAGGAGTCGCGACTACCGCATCGAGGGAAACGACTTTGCAGGGAACCATGTCGTCGTCGCGGCGCGCAACACCTCCGGGCTGACGCTGCGCTCGAACGACTCCACCGCCGTGGCGACGGGGGCGTGCAACGGCGTGCCGGCGGTCCCGCGCGAATTTGCATCGCTGGTGCCCGCGCTCCCCGGAGTCGTGCGGACGTATCCAACGTCGCCCCTCATGCAGCGCGACCGCTCGGCGATGATCGTTGACGCGTGGGGGCCGTACGACTGGCGGTCGCCGAAGCTCTGGCCGGTGGATTCCACGCATGCGATTCCGCTGCGGCTTGCGGTGCTGGGGCCGGCGGGCAGCTGGCGGGTGGCGAGCCGGCGCGGCGTGGAGTCAGTTTCGCGCGCGTCGGGGCGCATGAACGATACCATCGTGGTGACGCCTCGCTCCGACTCGCTGCGCGACTGGTCGCTCACCCTGGAGTATCGTGGCGGAGAAACCGTCTCGCCGCGCGGGGCCGTCACGCCGGCGGGGACGCCTGTCCGGTTTTCGTACGAGCACTTCGAGCCCGTGGCGGCCTGGGACACCCGCTTCGTCGCCTGGAGCGACAGCACCGATCCGCGGACGCACGAGGCGGCGTTCGACTGCACTCTTCCGGGGCCCGCCGCTGCTCACGCGCCGCGAGCCCCGGCTCGACTACGAGTGGTACCAGCCCACCATCAAGGCGCTGCCGCCCAATCGTTATGCGCTGGAGGCGACGACCTCGGTGGACCTCACGCCCGGCACCTACACCCTGCGCACCATCAGTGACGACGGCATCCGCGCCTGGATCGACGGCGCGCTGGTGATTGACCGCTGGGACCTGCACGAGTCCGCCGTGGACGCGGTGCCGCTGCCGGCCGGACACCACGACCTGCGCGTGCAGTACTTCCAGATCGACGGCTGGGCGGAGTTGCGCGTGGACGTCGTGCGCGGGACGCAGCACGCCGGGGGGTCGCCGGGGGAGGAGTGAACGGCGGGAGCCGCCGGGAATTCGTGCATGGCGATCGATGCGACGGCAACCGGAGGTGGGTGCTCACGCGGAGCCGCGAAGGACGCGGATATCGTGGGTGCTCTCGCGGAGCCGCAGAGGGCGCGAAGGCGGTACCGGGTGAGAGACAATGACGTAAGGTGGGTGCTCACGCGGAGCCACTGATTGTGCTCCGACGCCACCGATGACGTGTGGTGCGTTGGGGTTGCGCGCGCGGAGCCGCGGAGGCCAGGGAAGAGGCAGGGGGGTGAGAGGCCTGGATGACAACAGGGCGACGATCGTGGATGCCTCGCTACCGACACCGCGGAAAGGGCTACGTCGAATCGTGAAAGGTCTTCAGCCCTTCGCGCCTCCGCGTGAACCAGACCGTTTTCAGCCCTCCGCGTCTTCGCGGCTCCGCGTGAACCAAGTGACCTGTGGAGGGTGCTCGCGCGGAGCCGCGGAGGGCGCGGAGGAGCAGCTGGGTGAAGAAACCTGGATGACGTCGCGGCTGAGATCGTGGTGGCCTTGGTGCCGACGCTGCCCGAGGGACTGTGTCAATTCGCGAACCCCCTTCAGCCCTCCGCGGCACCGCGCCTCCGCGTGAACCAGACCGTTTTCAGCCCTCCGCGTCTTCGCGGCTCCGCGTGAACCAACCGGTCTTGAGCCCTCCGCGTCTCCGCGCCTCCGCGTGAACCATCCGGTCTTGAGCCCTCCGCGTCTCCGCGGCTCCGCGTGAACCAGATGACTTTCAGATCTCCGCGTCTCAGGGCGATATCGGCGCCCCGAACTCCACCCCGTGCGCCTCCTTGCCGTACGACGTCAGCAGCGCGATGGCAAAAGCCGAGATTGCGGCGACCATGATCAGCGCGAGCGCATAGTTGTTCCCGTGACTCTCGGCGAAGCCTGCCTGCAGCGTGGCGTTCGCCGACGCCAGCAGGTTGCCGATCTGGTAGGCGAACCCCGGGAACGTCCCGCGCACCTCGTCAGGCGACAGCTCGTTCAGGTGCACCGGGATCACGCCCCACGCACCCTGCACCGAGATCTGCATCAGGAACGCGCCCGCGGCCAGCACGATGACGTTGGCGGCGTACGCCCAGAGCGGGATGATCGGGAGCGCCAGCATCGTCGCCCAGACGATCGCCCTGCGGCGGCCGATGCGCTGCGACAGCGGCCCGAAGATCAGGCCGCCGAGGATGGCGCCGAACATCGAGATGATCGTGATGATGCTGACCTGGTGCGTCGAGAGCCCGTGCTGCACCTGCAGGAACGTCGGGTAGAGGTCCTGCGTGCCGTGGCTGAAGAAGTTGAACGCCGTCATCAGCACGACGACGTACACGAAGAGCCCGTAGTGACCCTTCAGCACCTGGCCGAGCGAACGGCGCTGGGGTCGCGCCCGCATGCGGTGCCAGGCCGGCGACTCCTCGACGTTGCGCCGGATGAACATCACCAGCAGCGCGGGAATGACGCCGACCATGAACATGCCGCGCCAGCCGATCTTGTCGAAGAGGAGGCCGTAGACGATGGCGGCGAGCAGGTAGCCGAAGGCGTACCCCTCCTGGAGGATGCCGGAGGCGAGGCCGCGCGCCTTGGCGGGAATCGTCTCCATCGTGAGCGAGGCGCCGATCCCCCACTCGCCGCCCATGGCGAAGCCGAAGGCCGCGCGCAGCACCAGCAGCACCGGCAGCGACGGCGCGAAGGCCGACGCGAACTCGAGGATCGAGAACAGCAGGATGTCCGCCATCAGCACCGGGCGCCGTCCGAACCTGTCGGCGAGCATCCCGAAGACCAGGGCGCCGAGCGGCCGCATCGCGAGCGTCAGCGTGACCGCCACCGTGACGGCCTTGATGTCGGTGCCGAACTCCGTCGCCACCGCACGGAGGATGAACACCATGAGGAAGAAGTCGAACGCGTCGAGCGTCCAGCCGAGGAAGCTGGCGATGAACGCGTTGCGCTGCCGACTGTCGAACTCCTTCCAGACGCTCCAGATGCCCATCGTTGCCTCCGTCACCCCGGTGATCGATTCGCGCGGCTGAGCCCGCGATAATCTTGCGCCCGGTATCGCGCCTCACTAGGAGCAGTTCGCGACGGCTGCCGCCGGGGCCGCCGCCGGCGCGGTGGTGCGCCGCCAGGGGTCATTCGCGCCGCGGCCCCTTTGGTCCTAGATTTGACCTCCCCGAACGAGGCCCCTCACTCCGGAGCGCGATGCAATGAAGCGGATGCTCACCCTCATGATGTTGGCGGCCGCGGCGCCGCTTGCGGCGCAGCAGGCCCGGCCCGCCGGTGACGTCGGCGCGGTGGTGGCAGCGCGCATGCTGTGGGAGGACGTCACCGGCTACATCACGAAGGCAGCGGAGCAGGTCCCGGAGGCGCTCTACGCCTTCAAGCCGACGCCGGAGGTGCGCAGCTTCGGGCAGCTCATCGGCCACGTCGCCGGCGCGCAGAACAACTTCTGCGGCATCGCCATGGGCGTGGACGGCGGCGGCGAGGGAGACATCGAGCGGACGAAGACGTCGAAGGCCGACCTCGTCGCCGCCCTCAAGGCATCGAACGACTTCTGCCGGCGCGCGTACACCCAGTCCGACGCCGCCGCCACGGCGATGGTGAAGCTCTTCGGGCAGGATCGCTCGCGACTGTACACGCTGATGATGAACGCGACGCACGACAACGAGCACTACGGCAACATCGTGACCTACATGCGGCTCAAGGGCATGGTCCCGCCGTCGAGCCAGCCCGTCAAGTAACCTGGCGCGCGACGCTGCGCGCCCTCACCCGCACCGGGATCGACCCATGCGCATACGCTTCGCCTTTGCCCTCGTCCCCCTGCTCGGCGCCGCCACCATGGCCGCCGCCCAGGCGTCCCAGAGTCCCGTCGCCGACGCGCTGCGTGCCTCGCTGGCACGCGGCGAGCGCAACCTCGGCGGCAGCGCCGACGTGATGCCGGCCGACAAGTATGGATACCGCCCCACCGCCGGCCAGATGAGCTTTGCAGCGGTCATGGTGCACGTGGCCACGTCGAACGAATTCCTCTGCTCGCGCATCAGCGGCATGAAGGCCCCCGAGGAAGCGAAGATCGATTCCACGGCGGCCAAGGACGTGATCGCGGCCCGCGTGAAGCGGTCGTTCGAGTATTGCACCACGGCGCTGAAGTCGCTGACCGATGCCGGGCTGGCCGAGTCGCTGCCGTACTTCGGCGGGCGCACGGCGACGCGGGCTGCGCTGGAGATGGACTTGGCGTCCGACTGGGCGGATCACTACGCGGCCATCGCGAACTACCTGCGCCTGAACGGCCTCACGCCGCCCTCGGCGCAGCGACGGCCCGGGATGGATTGAGCCTGGATACCCGGACGTGAGCCGGGCGCGCCGCGAGTCGACGCGCGCCCGGTCCTCAACGCTACGCGCTGACGTCGCCCCCGCGACCTACTTCGTCCAGATGAGGATCACGCCGCAGGTGCTGTTCATCATCTGGTACTGCGGCGGGGCGCTGGCGCCGCGCGGGTAGATCTCGATACCGGCGATCGCGGACGGGGTGATCAGCGCGTCGAGAAAGACCGAGGTGTACTCATCCGCCTTCAGATTTCCTCCAGATTGGTTGAGCGCATTCATCAGCCTTTCCGGCATGAGGCGCTGGCCATCCAGATAGATCTGCATGGGGCAGTTGTTGAAGCCCGTCGCCACCCAGCATTGGGCGATCACGTAGCACTTGCCCACGCGCCGCACGACGATACTCATCCGCCCCTCGAGCAGCTGCGTCGGCCGCGATGGCTTGCGCAGCTCGATTTCCTCGGGCGTGATGAACTGCCCCGAACTCGCGCCTTGCTCGCGCTCCGCCATGCGGGCGTAGAAGCCCTTGTTCCGCAGCGTCTGGATGGCCGACGTCACCACGCGCACCGCGTTGAGCTGCTGCGGGATCAGGTCCAGGTGCACGAAGAGCGCGGTGTCCGTCCCGGCCGGCAGCGCCACCGTGACCGGGCGGTAGCCGAGACGCCGGAGCGTCAGCGACATGGCGCCACCCGTCGGCAGCACGATCCGGAAGAGTCCCTCTTCGCTGCCGATGACGCGCAGGTTGCGCGGGCCCTCGACGTTCACGAAGGGAATCGGAATCCCGTTCGTGTCGCGCACGGTGCCCGTCACCGCACGCGCGGGGGCATCCTGTGCCGGTGCCACCGACGCGGGCGTCGCCAGGAGCGGCAGGAAAAGAAGTGCGAACAGGCGCTGCGGTCGCGTGCACTTCATGGCAGAACCTCGAATGCCGCGAGTCGTCGTTGGGAACCTACCCCCCCCGGTGCGCGCGCAACAGTTCCGGCCGCCGTCTCGTCGAGTGAATAGAGATGCACCGCGTCATGGCGCGATGACTGGGCCGTGACGAACCGAGGCGACGTGCCGCGCAGTCATTCGCCCGCGAAGTCCAACGCGCCCGCTCCCCTGCGCAAGCGTCTCACCGAGGTCTCGCCGAACTGCCTGGTGGAGCGGCCGAGCCGAGTGACCGAACGCAGTCACCTCACCGTGAGGCTCCACCACACCAGTCCCTCGGACCCACCAGCATGAGGCCGGGTAACGGCGCGACGTGGCCGCGACGAATCCGCCGCGGGACCGGGCCGCAGCGCTACCTGCCCGCGACGAATCCGCCGTGCGTCCGCAGGTACGGCACCAGGCCGCCGGCTTCGAGGATGTGCAGCATGATCTCCGGCAGCGGCGCGCCCGCGAGAACCGCACCGCTGGTCGTGTTCTCCACGCGTGAGGCACCGTCTCCGAGTTGCACGCGCAACCGATCCCCTTCCGCTATCGCGCTCGTGTCGCACTCCACGACCAGCAGCCCATTGTTGATCGCGTTGCGATAGAACGCGCGGGCGAAGCTCCGCGCGAGCACCGCACGAATGCCCGCGGCCAGGATCACCGTGGCCGCGACCTCCATCGCCGACCCGCACCCGAAGTTCCGTCCGGCCACCAGGACGTCGCCGGTGCGCACCGTGGCGGCAAACGCCGGATCGACGCCCTCGAGCAGGAAGTCGCGCAGCCTGTTGGCGTCGATCGTCTCGCGCTTGCGCGTCGACGAGATGATGTAGTCGCTGTTCACGTCGTCGCCGACGCGGCGCGCCCGCCCCTCGACGATCACGACTCCCTCCCGGCCGGCGCGGGCAGCGACGTGATGCGCCCCGACGCGGCGGCCGCCGCGCACGCCGCCGGCGACGCCAGGAAGATCTCCGCCGTCGCGTTGCCCATGCGCGCCTTGAAATTGCGATTGGCGGTCGACATCACCGTCGCGCCGTCGCCGGGGATGACGCCGCTCGTCCCGCAGCAGGCACCGCACCCCGGCGTGGTGACGATCGCGCCCATCGCGGTGAAGCGTTGCAGCGTGCCATCGGCCGTCAGGCGCTCGGCGACCTCGCGCGAGGCGGGCGTGAGCACCAGTTGCACCCCGGCGGCGACCCGGCCGCCCGCACGCTCGAGCACCGCCAGCGCCTCATGGAAATCGGGCACGCGCCCGCCGGTGCAGGTGCCGATGAAGACCATCTGCACCGGGCGCCCCGCCGCAGAGGCGAGCGGTGTCACGTTGGCGGGGGAATGCGGCAGGGCCACCTGCGGCACCACGGTCCCGGGGTCGAAGCTACACCGTGCGCGCATAACGAGCGCCGTCGTCCGCGGCCACGGGAAACCCGGCGTCGAGCCCGCGCGCAGCGAGGTATTCCCTGGTGCGGTCGTCGCACGGGAAGAGCGCGGCCTTCGCCCCGGCTTCCACGAGCATGTTGCTCAGCACCAGCCGATCCTCGAGCAGGAAATCGGCGAGTGCAGGACCGCTGAACTCGACTGCCTGATAGTTGGCGCCGTCAGCCCCCAGCGCGCCCACGATCGCGAGCGCCACGTCCTTGGCCGCGACCGACGCCGGCCGCGGACCGTCCAGCCGCACCAGCACCGTCTCCGGCACGCGAAGCCAGATCCTGCCGGTGAGCATGGCGGCCGCGAGGTCCGACGAGCCCACGCCAATCGCAAAGCAGCCGAGCGCCCCGCAGGTCACGGTGTGGCTGTCGGCGCCGATCACAAGGTCGCCGGCGCGGGCGAGGCCGCGTTCGACCGCCAGCTGGTGGCTGATCCCCTCACCCACCTCGAAGACGGTGGCGCCGTGGCGCGCGGCGAAATGGCGCACCTGGTTGTGGAAGGCCTGCGTTTGCGGCGACGACGGCGGTGCGTAGTGGTCGAGCGCAAGGAAGACGCGCTCGGGGTGCGCCAGCGCCTGCCCGCCCATCTGCGCGAAGTAGTCGATTGCCATGGGCGCCGAGCCGTCGGTCCCGAGGATGCAATCGACCTCGGCGACAACCACGTCTCCGGCGTGCACCAGTCGGCCGCTCCGCCGCGAGAGGATCTTCTCGCTGACGGTCTGCGGCGCTGACGACATCGACTCGTGGCTCGTCATCGTCCGCCCGCGGGGAACGCAAGTCGCGCCAGGTCGATGACCTCCAGCGTGCTCGACCCGAAGTTGGTCACCAGCAGGGTCCTGCCGTCAGCGGTGACGCGCATCTCGCGCGGAAAGGCGCCGGCCGGAATCTCACCGATGACCGCGGCGGCCCCCTCGGCGATGCGCGAGGCATCGACCACGGTGAGCTGCTGCCTGTCGTCGCTGCCGCCGGCAAAGCGATTGGAGTTCGTCACCACGACGCGGCGCCCGCTGTCGAAGACGGCGACTCCGACCGGGGCGGTGCCCACCGGCACGCGGCCCAGCAGCGCGTGCGCCGAGTCGCCGGGCAGGCGGCGCGTGTCGAAGGCGAGCAGCGCGTTGTCATTTCGCGCGGTGACGTACGCGACGTTGCCCGACGGAGACAGCACCAGCCGCACCGGGTTGCACCCCGCGGCGACCGCGCCAACGACCGCCGACGCCGGATCGGTGGTCGCACGCGCCACGTCGATCACAAGCACCGCGCCCTGGGCATGGTCGTCTGGCACGTCGTCGGATGCCCGTTGCTCCGGCTTGCACGCCAGCGGCCAGCCAAACGACGCCGGTGCCGCCTGGCTGGTGGTGAACAGGTAGCGCCCGTCGGGCGAGAAGGTGAGCGCAATCGGCGCGCGACCGACGGGAATCGTCCCCACGATCGACGACGTCGCGAACCCGGAGCGCCGGGCCGCCTCGAGGTTCACCACGCTGATACGCTGGGCGCGTTCGTCGCTGACGAAGAGGAAGCGGTCGTCGGGCGTGACGTTGACGTAGACGTGTCCCGGCATTCCGCCGTCGGAGAGGTAGCCGAGGACGGCGCCGGAGTCGCCGTGCACCAGTCGCGCCACGTCGAGGAAGGCAACCTGCGCCCCGGCAGCGGCAATGAGCATGGCGCCGTCGTGCGTCAACACGAGGCCCGTCGGCGACGAGCGGACCGGGACCTCGCGCACGACGCGTATCGCCCCGGCGTCGCGCTGCAACACCGCGATGCGTCCACTCGAGCCATCGGTGCCCTGCACGATCGACACCAGGATCCAGCAACCATCCGCTGTCGGTACCGCGCCGAACGGGTTCCCCGTCAGCGGCACCTGGGCCACCGAGTCCGCCAGCGGGGTATTGCAGCCAGTGCCTGACGAGACGTCGCGCGCGGCGGTACGCGGACCGCACGCGATGACACAAGTCGCAACGGCGGCGAGGCCCAAGGCGAACCACGTCATCGGCCGCATGGAGCAGGGGCGCAGCCTCTCCGGCATCGGTCGCGTCGGGCGCATCCAGTGAACCGCGCGCATCGCCTACCCTCCGGCGCCCGCCGCGGCCGGCGCCGCGACGGCCAATGCGCCGATGACCTCGCCCTCGCCGCGCGCGAGCCAGGCCGTGCCCACAAGGTTGCCGATGGTGTTCACCATTGTGCGGCACATGTCGAGCGGCCGGTCGATGCCGGCGACCAGTGCGATTCCCGCGGCGGCGTTGGCGCCGAGGCCGATGGCGTTGAGCACGATCAGCGTCGTCACCAGCGAGCTGCCGGGCACGCCCGCGCCCGCCGACGACGCCACCGTCGTGGTGATCACGATGGTGAGCAGCACGCCGGCGCCGAGGTCGACGCCGTACAGGTGCGCCAGGAAGACCGCGGTGACCGCCTTGTAGACGGCCGCACCATTCTTGTTCAGCGTCGTCCCGGTGGGAAGTACGAAGCTCGTCACCCCGCCGGAGACGCCGAGTCGCTCGCGCGCCGCCGCCATGCTGACCGGAAGCGTCACGCTCGACGACGAGGTCGAGAAGGCGAGGAGCAGCGCGTCGGACACCGCGCGCACGAATTCCGCGGCGCCGAGCCGGGCGCCGAAGCGCAGTGCCGGAGCCAGCACCAGCGCGACGTGCACCGCCAGCGCGATGACGACCACAAGCGCGTACTCCGCCAGGCTGCGCAGCAGGTCGACGCCGGAGCGGGCCACCGTCACTGCAATGAGCACCATCACCGCGACCGGGGCGATCCGCATCAGCCACCCGATGACGACCATGCACAGGTCGTTCACCGCCGCCGCGAGCGCCACCAGCGGCGCGCGTCGCGCTGCGTCGAGCGCGGTGGCGGCGGCGCCGAAGAGCACCACCGCGACGATCAGCGGCAGCAGGTCGCCCTGGGCTGCGGCAGCGACGGGATTCTGCGGTATCATCGCGACCAGCGTCTGCACCAGCCCGGGGGCCGTGCCCGCGGTCGCGGAGGCCGAGCTGCCGGCCGAGGCGAAGCGGCTGGCGATGGCGTCCCGCACCGACGGGTCGAGCCCGGCGCCGACGCGGGTGACGACCGCGAGGGCGAGCCCGATCACCGCCGCCGCCACGGTGGTGCCCAGGAAATACGCCAGCGTGCGCCCGCCGAGGCGACCCAGGCGGCGCACGTCGCCAAGCGAGGCCACGCCGGTGAACAGGCTCGCCGCCACCAGCGGCACCACCACCATCGTGATCAGCCTGATGAAGACCGTTCCCACCGGCTCCAGCCAGTTCACCAGCGTCGCCACCATCCCGAGCGCCGGCAGCCGCGCCAGGCCGCCTAACGCCACGCCGGCCACGAGGCCGAGCGACACCTGGGTCTGCAGCTTCATCGTCAGGCGGGCGCCGGCGACGGGGCGGCGTGCCGCGACCGGAGCCCGGCGATGACCGCCGCCAGCGCACCGAGCGTGCGCTCGACGTCGGCTGGCCGGATGTCCCCCATGTGCCCGATGCGAAACGTCCCATCCTTGTAGCGCTCGAGTCCGGCCGCGGTCAGGATCCCCTGCGCCTTGAGCCCGTCCCGGATGGCCTGCGCCGGAAGGTCGTCAGGCAGGGCGACGGCGGTCAGCGTGTTCGAGCGCTGCCGCAGCGCCGGGCACTGCAGCGACAGTCCCAGCGCCTCCACGCCGCGCCGCGTCATGTCGGCCATGACGCGGTGCCGCTCCCGCACCGCCTCCAGCCCCTCCTCGTGCAGCATGCGAAGCGCCTCGGCGACCTGGCGCACGACGCTGATCGGCGGCGTGCCGGGCGTCTCCAGCTTCTCCTTCGTCACCTGGCGCCTGATCTCGGCGAAGTCCCAGTAGTTGCGCGGCAGGCGTGCCGTGGCGCTCGCCGACCAGGCGCGGTCGCCCAGCACCGCGAACGCCAGCCCCGGTGACGACATCAGGCACTTCTGCGACGCGGTGATGGCCACGTCGACGCCCCATTCGTCGAGCAGGAACGGCATGCCGCCGATCGACGACACCCCGTCCACCAGGAGCAGGACGTCGCGCGCCCGCGTCAGGCGGGCCACGGCGGGGACGTCGTTCAGCACGCCGGTGGAGGTGTCGCCGTAGGCCATCGCGACCCCGCGCACCGCCGGGTGATCGGCGAGCAGGCGCTCCACCTCGTCAGGCGCCACGTCCCGCTCCCAGTCGGTGGCGAGGCGGTGGACGATGAGCCCGTACGACTCGGCGAACCGCACCCACATCTCGCCGAAGCGGCCGTTGCAGCAGACGGCGATCTGGTCGCCGGGCGAGAACAGGTTGCAGATGGAGGCCTCCATCGCCCCGCGGCCGGTGGTGTGCACCGGAATGACAGGCTCGCGCGTACCGAAGAGCGGGCGGGCCAGCGCGAGCATCTCCGCGAGTTCCGCCGAGAAGCCCGGGTCGCGGTGGTGGATCATCGGCCGCGCACCGGCGCGCAGCACCCGTTCCGGGACCCGCGTCGGTCCCGGGGTCATGAGGAGCAGGTCGTCGCTCATGGATGGCGCGCCCCGACACGCGTGCGGCGGCGCGACCTCATTGAATGACGCCCTTCCGGCGCAGCGTCTCGTCGATCTCCGCCTTGAACAGCGTTCCGGTGCGGATCTCCTCGATGCGCTTCTTCTCGCGCTCGACGAGCGCGGTGACGAGCTCGATCACTTCGGCGGCATGCGTGCGCGGCACGACGGCAATGCCGTCCCTGTCGCCGACGATGACGTCGCCCGGCGACACCACCACCCCGCCACAGCTGATCGGCACGTTGATCTCGCCGGGGCCGTCCTTGTCGCAGCTCCCGGGACAGACGGAGCGGCTGTAGGCCGGAAACTGGAGTCCGGTGATCGCCTCGACGTCACGGATCGCGCCGTCGACCACGATGCCGCCGAGCCGCTTGGCCGATGCCGTCTGGCACATCAACTCGCCAAAGACGGCACTTGTCGTGTTGCCGCAGGTGTTCACGACGACGATCTCGCCCGGATCGGCCACCTGGAGCGCCTTGTGGATCATCAGGTTGTCCGCCGGGCGCGCGTTGACGGTGACGGCGACGCCGCAAAGCGGCAGGCCGCTGCGCTGGCGCATACCCGGGTCCATGAAGTTGAAGCGCCCCATGGCGTCGGCGAGGTTGGATGACGCCAGCCCGCGAAAGCGCGCGAGCAGCGCCGCATCGAGGCGCGGTGGTGAGGGGAGGACGCGGAAGCCGAGCTTTCCCGCAGCGGACATGAGACGGATTCCTCGTGTGGCTGTGCGAGACCGTGGAGGGCGGCAAGGGGGCCGACCCCATAAGAAGCAGGGTGGCGATACGCGTCGCAACGGAGGGCCCCCGAGTTCGGCTCGCGCGCCCGGAAACATGGACCGCTGCGGAGGCGGGGGATACTGTAGGGCGGCGCGGCGCCGGTCCGTCGGGGTCCGCGGGTTGTGACAGGACGTGGGCGGTGATGACGCCCCCGGGCGGGCGACGAGCCGGGCGCTTCACGCCGCACGCTTCGAACGCGAGGTGTTCGCACAAAGGGGAGGCAGGAGCCATGGAATCACAGACCGAACTCTTCGACTATTCGGACGACGACGGGGCGCCTGGCGCGGACGTCGCCTCCTCGGTCGACCGCCGCGGCTTCCTCAAGGTTGCCGTCGCGACCGCGGCCGTGGCCGGGCTCAACCTGCCGCGCATCGCGGAAGCGAACGCCACGGACATCCGCGTGCAGGGGGCGCCGCAGGCGCCGCTGCCGGCGTTAGGCAACGGCGAGCCGCCGGCGATGCAGTTCCAGGCGTACCCGGGCGGGACCGGTGCATACATGGAGAAGATTGCCCGTGACCGCGGCCGGGCGGCCTTCGACCGCGCCACGATGACAGTCGAGCCGTGGAGCGGCGCCGTGCCGTCCTCGGAGGAGGAGATCGCCTTCCTCCCGATGCACCGGCTCGCGGCGCTTATCCAGGCGCGGCGCGTCACGTCGGTACAGCTCACCGACATCTATCTGTCACGCCTCAAGCGGCTCGACCCGACGCTGCTCTGCGCCGTCACCATCCTCGACGGCCCCGCGCGAGAGGCCGCGCAGCAGGCCGACCGCGAGATCGCGGCCGGAAATTACCGCGGGCCGCTGCACGGCATTCCGTGGGGCATCAAGGACCTCTTTGCCGTGAAGGGCGCGCGCACGACCTGGGGCTCGAACGCCTTCGAGAACCGCGTGATCGATGAAGACTCGGAGGTCTACGTGCGCCTGCGTGACGCCGGCGCCGTGTTGATCGCCAAGCTCGCCACGGGACTCTTCGCGCAGGGCGACCAGTGGTACCGCGGCCAGACGAAGAACCCGTGGAACCTGGAGCAGGGGTCGAGCGGCTCATCGGCCGGGCCGGCATCGGCAACGGCGGCCGGATGCGTCGCGTTTGGCATCGGCACCGAGACGCAGGGATCCATCGTCTCGCCGACGACGCGCTGCGGGTTGAGCGCCCTGCGCCCCACCTTCGGTCGCGTGAGCCGGTACGGTGGCATGGTGCTGGCGTGGAGCATGGACAAGGTGGGCCCCATCTGCCGCACCATCGAGGATTGCGCGCTCGTCTTCAACACGATCTACGGCGCCGACGAGAAGGACCCGGCCACCGTGACCGCCCCGTTTCAGTGGGAGCGGAAGATCGATCTCTCGAAGCTGCGTATCGGCTACGACGATCGTGCACCCGAGGCGTTCGTCGCGAAGCTGCGCGAGCTTGGCGCCAGCCCCAGGGCGATCGGTGCGCGGCCGAACATGGCCGGGCTCAACGCGCTGAACGTGGAATCGGCGGCGGCGTTCGACTTCTACGTCTCCACGCTCGATACCGCGATGGTCGATTCGGTGCTCGCGGCGGCCGCGGCGAGAGCCGCCGCACGACGTGGCGGCGGGGGCGGAGGCGCGGCGGGCCGCGCCGGAGCAGGCGCCGCGGGACGCGGCCGCGCTGGAGGAGCTGCCGGAGCGGGGCGCGGCCCCGGGGGCCCGCCCCCGGGGGCCAACAGTCCGCTGGCCGCGGCACAGCGCTTCGCGAGCGGACGCAGGACGAGCGCCCTCGACTTCATGCAGGCCCAGCGTCGCCGTCACCTGCTGATGCTGCAGATGGCCGACTTCATGAAGGACCTCGACATGTACGTGAGCGGCCAGGGCGACGTCGCGCTCACGAACCAGACCGGGCACCCCGCGGCCGTGGTTCCCTATGCGATGAGTGAGGGCGACAATCCGCAGCCGCTCTGCACGACGCTCATCGGCAACCTGTTCGAGGACGACAGGATCCTCTCGGTGGCGCACGCATTTCAGGCAGCCACCGATTGGCATATGCGCCACCCGAAGTTAGGCTGAACCCAGCGTCCGGCAGGCGAAAGACCACCCGTTTCGCCTCACTGGATTGCGCAGCACAATGCGAGGGCCGCGGTCCGGGTCGTGATGTGATCGCGGCTTCGTCACGACATCGAACGAGGCCCGCCATCATGAGCACCGCCCGACGCACGTTCCTCAAGGGGCTCGCCGCCCTCGCCGCCGGCGGCGCCACACTCCGCACCCGCCTGCTGCACGCCCAGGGAATGAGTGGAGCCAGTCAGGGTGCCGGCAGCTGGGATCTCTCCTGGACCCAGCGCGTCACCGGGAAGTATCGCGGCGTCTTCGACAACCCCGACGTGAACGATGGCGTGGGCCTCTTCCGGGCGACGGCGTGGAAGGACGAGGTCATCGAAGCGCACGGCGCGACCGCCGACGACATCAATACCGTGCTCGTCATCCGCCACAAGGCGATCCCGCTCATCATGAACGACGAGTTCTGGGCGCACCACGAACTCGGCGCCAGGTTCACCATCAACGATCCCGCCACCGGCAAGCCGGCGGTGCGGAATCCCTACCGCGCCGCGGCCGGCAGGCGGCTCCGGTGGCGGTGGCGGCGGCCACTCCGGTTCCATCGAGGAGTTCGTGAAGCAGGGCGGCATCGTCCTCGCCTGCAACCTCTCGTTCGCCCGGATGGTTGCCCTGGCGCGCGACGAGGGCGGGTCGCCTGACGAGGTGCGCGCCCACACGCTCGAGCACGTGCTCCCCGGCGTCATCCTCCAGCCCTCCGGGTTCTTTGCCTGCATCGAGGCGCAGCGCGCGGGGTGCGGGTTCTTCCCGGCGTCAGGGTAGCGACCCGTTCTGCCTGGCTTGCAGCACCCCGAAGGGCGGCCAGCTCTGGTGCAGACCGATGGTGATCGCCGTGCGATGATCGGTCAGGCCGGTCGCCAGATCGACGCGCACGATGCCGAGTGCTCCGTCCAGAACGCCGATCCGGATCCCGCCGCCGGCATCGAGATAGCGCCGATCAGCACCCGAGGCATCCGCGGGATCCCTGATGTCGGCGCCGTCGAGAAAGATGCCGACCGCCAGCGCGAGCGGGCCCACCCGGCCGACCGGATGGTCGCCCGAGATGCCGCCGTGCAGGATGGCCCGGCCCGTGGTCGCACCCGGCAGCAGGCCATCGATGGTCCGGGGATGAGCGCGAAGGGGAATCATCCGGGGGTTGTTGTCCCCGCTCGCCACCGGCCAGACGCCAATGGGAGCGTGGCGGCTCGTCAGCTCGAGTCCCAGCCGTGCCGACCAGGAGGGGCGACTGAGTCCGAGCGCGGAGGACCACATGGCCCGCACGTCGCCGCGAGTGTAGGAGGGATTGTTCGCGAGTGCCCGGGCATAGACCCCGGTGGTCGCGAACACGAGGCGGTCGCTGTCGGCGCGGAATTCCGCGCCCGTCGAGACGATCCAGGTATTCCCTGCCCCCTGACCAGTGCTCGAGGCGGAGCTCCGCCGAGGGACGCAGGGCGGGGTTGATCCAGGCGCCGAACGCCACTGCGGCGGAGCGCCGGGATTCCTCGAGGACGCCCGTTCGCGCGGAGTCGACGGCAAATCGAAAGAGCTCCCGGGTGCCCTCCACGTCCATCACGCCGCTGACGCCAATCTTGACAGGTACCTGGATCCGCAGGTCCATCCGCGGGTTGGCGTGCTCCCAGCGCCAGGAGCCTGTCCAGAGTTCTCCGGCGCCAGTCGGCGACGCGATTGCCACGCTCACAGTGCGCTGGGTGATCGCACGCAGCGTGTTTGTCGCGAGCAGCAGCCACGCAGGGTCCAGCATCGGCCGCTCGACGACAGCCGCCCGCACCTCGACGCGCCCGCCTGGCACCGGTTGATAATCGACCGCGGACCGGCGCATGACGGCGAGGTCGGCGACACGTCGGCGGGCAAGCGCCAGGTCCGCAGGTGTGAGCACCGTTCCGTGAGGCACATCCACCGCGCTGGCGATGATCCGGAACGGCACCCGCCGGATTCCGTCGACGCGGACCAGGTCCACGACGGGGAGGCCGACCTGGTTCCACGCCCGGAGCGCACCTTCACGATCGCCGGAGATGTACCGACTCGCCGCCAGAAGCTGCCATGCCGATGAGTCATGCGGGACCCGCTCCAGGTACTGCCCCGACAGCCTGACGGCTTCGCCCAGCCGGCGCTGCTTGAAGCGGACGCCAGCCAGCTCGCGCAGGACCAGCGGCTCGTCGGGACAGGCGCGTCCGGCCTCGACGAGCAGGCTCGATGCAGTCTCGAGCCCGTTGGCCGCGACGGCGTCGAGCGCGCGATCGAGCCACGGACGACACGGCATCGAATCGATCGAAACTGGAAGCCGGGGTTCGATGACCGCGGGCTTCGCGGACTCCGGCTCGGGACGGAGCACCATCGCCCATCGCTCGGCGCCGCTCCATTCCGCCAGGAATCTGGCTTCGTCGATCACGCGGGACGGAGCGCGCGCCGGGTCGTGGAAGGTCACACGACCGTCGGACCAGCCCAGCAGCACCACGTAGTGGTACCGATCCGGGGCGACCTCGATGAGCGCCACCACCGGCACACCTTGCCCGAGGATGCGGCGGACCTCCTCCGGAGTCCCGTCGAAGGCCCGCGTTTCCCACCCGCGCGCGCGTGACGCGGCGGCCAGGTCCGTGGTGCGGATGCCGCGCAGCTCGGGGCGGACCAGTGCCGCGAAGTCCTCGGCGTAGACACCGCGCCGTCCCCACCAGCGCTCGACCATCGCGACCGCCGCCCCGCCGCAGAGAAGCTCCGATTGGGGGAGGTAGGGGACGTCGAGGACAGGCGGCGGCAGCCCGGGGGCCGCTGGAGACGGCGACTGGGCGGTCGCAGGCACGCCGCCCAGTGCCACGCCAAGACAGCCTAACGCCGTGATCGAGCGGGCGATCAACCGCACCGGCGGCTCGGCCCGGCGTTACCTCGTCAGCAGGATGATGACAAGCAGGACGATGATCACGACCGACGTGCTGATGACCACCGTATCACCGCCCGCCAGGTCGCGCTCCGCCGCGCGGGTCTGGTCGGCCAGCTGACTGAGCATGGCTTCATTCATCGTGCTCACGCCGGCGGCCAGGTCGGCCGTCCGTATCCCCATCCTGCTGGCGACGTCGGCCACCCGGCTGTCCTGCAGGAAGCGTTGCACGGTCGCCTGGTTCGTCGATGGCGCCGTCGAGAGGACCGCCGAGTCGAGCTCGGTACTGCTCACCGCACTGCGCGACTGGGCAGCGAGGGGCGCAGTCGCGCCCAGCGTGGCCAGTGCCAGGATTCCGGGTATCAGGATGAATTTCAACACAACGTCTCCTTGAAGAAGGGGCCGAGGCCCCGTGTGGTCAGATCGTGGTCTTCCGGTGGGCGACCAGCCGAAGCATGCCGTTGACGCCCGCATGCAGGATCCCGTAGGCGATGATCGCGATCACGACCGGCAGGGCCAGGCTGAAGCCCCCTGGCATTGTCGGACTGGACACGATTCCGCGAAACGGCATGTACAGGGGGTATGTCACTGCGTTGATCAACTGGACGAAGGCGTTGGAGGGGCGCGCCGCGATCAGCGCCAGCACCAGCCGGGCCGTCAGAAGGGCGAAGATGACATAGAAGGCGTAGTCGACGTACTGCGAGAAGCGGGCAACTCCGCGGGACCGGGCCATGTCATGCTCGCTGGCGAGCGCCTCGTCGATGGCCCGGCCGCGAAACTCGTCAGCGACCTGTCCCACCCGATCCGACTGCTCAGCAGTTGCCGATTGGGCCCGTCCCCTGATCTCGTCGTTCACGCTGCCCTCGATCTGTGTCTTGACCGACGCATGCTGCGCGACCCGGCGCGTCTCGTCGTCAACCACCTTGGTGTCGTCCATATGCCGCCAGTTCGTTGGTGTCCACGCCAGCCATCGCCTCGTCAGGCGCGCAGGGAGCGCGGTGTTCGCTGGAAGCGGTAACCGCTTTTCCCCCTCTTGAACGTGCCGCGGCGCCGGGGGAATCACCATCGCTCATTGGACGGACCGGGCTCACTCCCAAGAGCGAGCACCGGCATTCCTCCCACGTCAGCGTCCGGAGATGGATTCCCGGTGCGCCCGTTCGTCTTCCAGTGGCTTGGCGTTGGGGAACGCAGCGTGCCCGTCGGGATCGGTCATGAAGGCAACGACGCGCCTCGGTTCACGGCCACGTGAAGATCCTCGATGGCGCGGCGCCCGCGCGCGCGCGCGCCACGGTGTCGGGCTCCCGCCAGAAGCTCCTCGTCCAGATGCCGGACACCCGGACCTCCCAGCGTGCGTGCGCGTCCGCACTGACAGGGACCGCCACATCCAGCCGCCAGAGTCGCGGCGACTGCGGCGGAAAGGACGCCAGCAGCCCGGCGCCCACACCGGCCCTGGTCCTGCTGTCCACACCGAAGGGGGCATCACCCGCCCAGACCCTGCCGGCGTCGACAAAGCCCGCGATGCCGAACGCTGCGTGAGGCGTGATCCGGCCGATCGACCAGCGCTCCTCGACGCGGGCGACGCTTCGAACCGCCCCGGCAACGCGCGACGCGCCGTAGCCACGCACTCCCCCTTGCGGGTCGCCAAGCTGAAGCTGGAAGGGCACGCGCTCGCGCCACGCGCCGGCGAACTCCGCGCTCACGATGAGCACGTGCGCGGCATCGGGCCTGAGATACCAGGCCAGGCGTCCGCTGCCGATGATGGAGTCCCAACGACCGGAGCCGCGAGCGTTCCGCGCCTCGCCCTCAGCGCGCAGTGCGGCGAAGGACGTTGCCGAACCGACGCCCGCATACAAGTCGCCCGAGACGAGGAGGTCGTCGTCGCTGGCGCCGAATCGCGGGACGCCTCGTCCGACGAGCGTGCCGAGCTGCACGCCGGTAGCCACGTCCTGCACCGCCGCCAGCGCGTCGAATCCCCGGACGGCCATGAACGACAGGGCTCGCACGCCGAGGACCGCATTCAGCCGCACGTTGCGGTATGCTGGAGCGGCGGTGCCGAGCGCCGCGGTCGTGTCCGCGACGAATCCCGAGTCGGAGATGACGACGGCGCGCTCCGCGGGGATGACATCCTCATGCGTGAGCAGGGCGCCGACGAAGGCGATGCGGCGTCCGATGCCGACGCGCCGCACGCCACCCAGGTCCCAGAACGCACGCTGAACGCCGAGCGAGAGCGCGTCTCCCTCGGGGCGCACATAGGACACGTAGCGGTTCACCTCGGAAAACCCTGCGTGCCACGCCGTCCGCTGCAGGTCGGTGAAGAAGGGGTGACTGACGTCGAGCGAGAGCGTGCTGCCGACGGGCGCGCGCTCGGCGACGACCGCCACCCTGTCGGGCCGGCCGAACACCTGGTACGCGACGGCGGTCACGCCCACGCCGGGTCGATACGCAAACCCGCGCTGCGCGCCGGCTGCGAGATACAGCCCCTGGCCGCCGACGTTGCCGTTGCCCAGTCGAATCGCCGAGGGCCGCGTCCCCCGAAAGCGCATCACGAAGACTGTCGGGATCTCGTCGATCGCGTCGACCTCGATCCGCACGCCCCCGCTGCTGTCGGGCAGCGCCCGCACCGTGGCATCGGCGAGGAAGGGTTGCAGGCGCAGGATACGCTCCGACTCCGCGCGCTGTCGCTCCGTGCAGCGCTCTCCCACCGTGAGGAGCAGGAAGGTGCCGAGCACGTCCGCCTTGGTGGTCGTGTGGTACAGCCCCACCGCGCGCGCGATCCCGCGGAGCGGTCGCGGGACAACCCGGAACGATGGATCGTGCGGCGTGATGGTGATCGCCGAGACGACCTTGCCGTCACAGGAGGCCGACGAGGGCGGCGCGCGCTGCGCCGCGACCACGCCGTGCGCGACGGAGAGGCCAACCGCAACGAGCAGCATGCGCGCGCAGCGCATCGACACGCCCCGAGTGCCCGGCGCCTGGTACGAGCGCCGGGACCGGGCACTCCTTCCCATCACCGTCTACGTTCGGCGGCTACGGATTGCGCGTGCTCGCATTGGCGAAAATCGCGATCTCCACCCGCCGGTTCAGCTGACGACCGCCCTCGGTGTCATTGGTCGCGAGGGGTTCCGTTTCACCACGCCCGACCGCCTGCAGCCGCGCCGGATTCACGCCCTGCGACGTGAGGTAGTTCGCCGCGGCCGTCGCGCGCCGCTCGGAGAGCGCCTGATTGTACTCGCTCGTTCCCACGGCGTCGGTGTGTCCCACGATGAGCAGGTCGGTGTTCGGATACTTCCCGAGGCTCGCCGCGAGGCTGCGCAGGTTCTGTGCCGCCTCCGCCCGCACCACATCGGAGTCGAAATCGTAGAGCAGCCCCGACGCGAACGTCACCGTAATCCCTTCTCCCACCCGCGCGACGGTGGCCCCGGGAATGTTCTGCTGCAGTTCCTTGGCCTGCTGGTCCATCTGGTGGCCGATGACGGCGCCAAGCGTGCCGCCCACCACCGCGCCGATGATGGCGCCCCGGGTCGTCGACCCGGTCTGGTTCCCGATCACGCCGCCCACGACGCCGCCCGCGGTCGCCCCGATGACGGCCCCCTTCTGCTTGCGACTCAGGGACGCGCAGGCGGTGAGGCTCAGGGCGAGGAACACGGCGAGTCCAGCGCGCGCGCTCCGCATCCCTGTCGATCCAGTGATTGCAAACATCAGTCCTCCTCGGCTCGCGTCGAGCGGGCCTTTCTGCTTCGGCGGTATTGCGTGTGTCCGCGCGGCATTCGCTGAGCGCCGGCGAACCGGCGGCTTACGCGACTCGTCGTCCCTGGACGACCCGCACCAGGAAGACCACGATGGCGATGACGAGGAGAATGTGGATCAACCCGCCCATCGTATACGAGGTAACCAGGCCGAGCAGCCAGAGCGCGATCAGGATGAGTGCGAGTGTCATGAGCATGGTCCGTACCTCCACTGGCGTCTGGCGACCCTCGCGAGTGCCAGCCCGTCCCGGCGTGAGCGCCGGGCAGATGATGAAGCCAACCGCGGCGACGCGGCGCGCGAGACGTCCCGCGCCTTCCGCCGCAAGGAACAAGATTGCTGCCGTCCGGTTCGGACGGTGTCGGGGTAGCGCGCGGTCTTGGCCGGTGTGGCCTTTACACGCCGCGTCCGTCCGGACCCGCCTCACCAGTACGTCGCGGCTCGAGCGAGCCACGCCAACCCGGCTCTCGCGCCGTTGTCAGGCGCACGAGCCGACCGGGCGGCTTTCAATCATTCGGCATGCCGAGCGAAGGGCGCGACGCATAGGCGGAACGGATGTCCCGGAGCTCGAACTCGGTCAGTTCGCGTTCGATCTCCCCGTACGTCCTGTCGTAGTACAGCTTGATCAGGCGCATCAGGTCGTCCCGTTCGCCCGAGATGCCGGCGAGATCCTGCTCCGGAAGCAGCGGCCAGCGTTGGCGGACCGCCTGTTGTAACTGCATCCAGTTGCCACTGAATCCGCGATGAGTCACGCTGTGGTTCCTTCGTTGACGGTGGCATGGGGAGGCCGCACGGCTGCT
Organism: uncultured Gemmatimonadaceae bacterium; assembly: GCA_963761075.1. GTDB lineage: Bacteria > Gemmatimonadota > Gemmatimonadetes > Gemmatimonadales > Gemmatimonadaceae > CAVXFN01. Next base: position 377,187 of record CAVXFN010000004.1, on the reverse strand, counting down.
ACCTCGTCTGTCGCCGCCCGGAGCGGAGCATCCGGATGGCCAGCAGGAGCACGACGGCACCGATGAATGCCACCAGGACCGTGCCGGGGAGTCCGGCGACGGGCATGCTGAGCTTGAAGACCGTGAACAGCCAGCCGCCCAGCACCGCGCCGACGATGCCGACGACGATATCACCGAGGATGCCGTATCCGATGCCACCGACCACCGCGCTCGCGAGGAGCCCGGCGATGAGTCCCACGATGAGCCAGGTGAGAATGTCCACGACGCCCCCCACGTATGATCGAATTGTGCCGCGTGTGCCACACGTCAAACGGCCGACCGCTCGCAAGCCCGCTTCGCCTACGACCGAACGGCTGTCTGTTCAGGGACGTTAGGCTGCGGCGGCCGAGCCCACCATCGATCAAAGGGATGGATAGGGATCTAGCACGCGGGGCTCACGGAGCTCGCCGTGACGCGTGGGCGCGCACCGGGACGCCGGCACGTCGCCCTGCCGCCGCAACCGCGCGCCGCCTGGCGAGCGGGAGCCCCGGGCCAGTCGATATCACGGATGCCGCACATCTCCCGAAGGGATGGGGGCACGCTGGGTCCGTACAGGATCCGGGCCGAGGAACGGGGCGTCATGTCGGCCGACACGACGCCCCGTTGCTCGCGCGTCCGCTTCGCTTGGATGCTTCAGACCTACACGGTCGCGACGCTGCTATACCGACAACGAACGGCTTCCGCACTCATCATGTCCTGACTGCTGCGAATCACGCCGTTCGTACGCATCGCAGTATGCGCTCCCGGGCGGGAAGGCGACATCGCTCGTTGGGGCCGATTTCGAACTAGTCCGTGCGATGGTGCGCCCCGGGCGCCCGGCAGTCGGCGCGTCCGGTCGTGGAATGGACGAGGGCCCGTCGCCGTCGGAATCCACACAGGAGAACGCCGGTCCGAGTGTAAGGGCCGGTGCCGAATCCCCGGGCGTGCCGCGGGCCTGGACCCGGATATTGCGGCATGCCGCCTCATCAGGCAGAATATTTCGGGAGGGTCGCTGCCCGGAGGTCGGCAGCGCTGCCTATCCGGCTCGCCCGGAGCGTCGCGTGGGTCCCAGTGACGCCGGGCCCGCTCGGGTGGTTGCGGGGCCGGCGCCTTCGAGTCCACCTCGAAACGCTCGCCGTCCCATCGTCACCAATCTCCCTCTTCCCATTGTTCCTGCCGCTCTCTCCCCGGGACACCCACACCCCTCAACGCCGGGCGTCGTCCCTTTCGCCGCCTCCGGGGAGTTCTGCCTTCCCCGCTCCGGTGGCGTTGGTCCGCGGTGACGTCGCGTCAGGCGCCCCCCGTCCGCCTCGTCGCGACGGGGACGCCGGGAGTCGCGCCGGAACCGGGAAGGCGGGGCTCGAGGCCGGCGGCGCGCGAGGAGCCCGGGCTCATCCCGCAAAGGCTCCCATCGCGCTGGTGCTCGTTGACGACAACCGGCTGATGCGCGAAGGGATCGCGGCGATGATCCGGACCCAGCCGGGCTTCAAGGTCCTTGCCGCGCTCGCGGACGTCGAGGAGGCCCTCCGGAAGGTGCGGGAAGCGCGGCCCGACGTGGTCCTTCTGGACTTCGGCCTGGAGAATCACGACAGCCTGAGCCTGACGGCGACGGTCCACAGCGACGTGCCTTCGGCCAGGGTCATCGTCATGGGTCTCCTGCCCATGCAGGAGGACGTCGCCGACTACGTGCGGGCGGGAGCGTCCGGCTTCGTCATGAAGGACGCGTCATTCGAGGTCTTCTTCGCGACAATTCGCGCCGTGGCCGGCGGCGCCCAGGTCCTGCCCCCGGCGCTCACCAAGTCGCTCTTCACGCAGATCGTCCAGAACAGGGCCGGGAAGAACATGACCAGGTCGCTGCAATCAGTGCGCCTGACAACAAGGGAACGCCAGGTCATTGATCTTCTCGGTGAGGGGCTGAGCAACAAGGAGATCGCGGCCCGCCTGCACGTCGCGGTTCACACCGTCAAGAGTCACGTGCACAACGTGCTTGAGAAACTGGCCCTTCGCAGCCGTCTGGAAGTCGCGGCCTTCAGCCACGCAGCCGGATTGACGAAGCAGTCCGAGGGCTAGCCTCGCCAGCAAGTGGCCGAGCCGCCGTGCCGTCCCTGCAGGGCCCTCTCGGGCTGGCGCAGGGACGACGAAGTCGGGGGGGATGTGCGCCGGGACGCCGCTGGCCGGCACCTGTATCGGCGACGGCATCCACCCGTCAACGTCTCACGTCTCCTTGTCCAACACCTCACGCACTTTTACGGCCAATGTGCCCGGTGTGAAGGGCTTCTGAAGGAAGGCTGAGGCCAGGCCATTTCCCCCCTCGTGCACGACGGCGTCGTCGGCATAGCCGGACAGGAACAGGACGCTGATGCCGGGCCTCGATGCCGACAGCTTCTCGGCCAGCTTCCGACCGCCAAGCACAGGCATCACCACGTCCGACAGGAGCATGTGTATTGGCCCCTGGTGTTTTTCGGACAGAAGGATTGCCTCGGCTCCGTTGCCGGCCTCCAGGACGTTGTATCCGCAGCTTCCGAGAATGCGCCGGGTGAGCGCCCGTACGCTGGCCTCGTCTTCGGCCAGGAGAATCGTTTCGCTGCCATTCGGCAGGGTCCCGAGCGCTGTCTTCGACTCGCCTGACGGCCCGGCCTCCAGGGTCAGCGGAAGGTACAGCTTGAACACCGATCCCCGACCCTCCTCGCTGTGCACGTCCACGTGTCCGCCGCTCTGCTTGATGAAGCCATAGATCATGGCAAGTCCGAGCCCGGTCCCCTTGCCCATCGCCTTGGTCGTGAAGAACGGCTCGAAGATCCGCTCCCGCGTCGCTGCGTCCATGCCGATGCCGGTATCGCTCATTGTCAGCATGGCATAGCGGCCCGGAGTGACCTCCGCGTGATTCCGGCAATAGGCCTCATCGAGTTCGACCGTGGCGGTCTCGATGGTGAGCTTGCCGCCCTGCGGCATCGCATCGCGGGCGTTGAGGGCCAGGTTCATCAGGACCTGCTCGAGCTGGCCGCGATCGGCCTTCGCGCGCGGCAGCCCGGGTTCGAGGGCGACGACCACTTCAAGGTCCTCGCCCAGCAGGCGCTCGAACATCTTCCTGCTGTTGCGCACGACCGCGTTGAGATCGAGCACTTCCGGCGCCAGAACCTGCCGCCGGCTGAACGCCAGGAGCTGTCGGGTCAATGAAGCGGCGCGCTCCCCGGCCTTGTGTATCTCGCCGAGGCTCTCACGGTGGGGATCGGAGGGAGCCAGCTCGTTCATGAGGATCTGGCTGTACCCCGAGATGACCGTCAGCAGGTTGTTGAAGTCGTGTGCCACGCCGCCAGCCAGTCGGCCCACCGCCTCCATCTTCTGCGACTGCCGGAACTGCTCCTCGAGCGAATTCCGCTCGGTCACATCGACGAACGTGACCACGGAGCCGACGGTGACGCCCGCATCCGCCATGGGATGCGCGGCATACTCCACCGCGAACGAGGTGCCGTCGCGCCGCCAGAGGACCTCGCCGGCAACGCGGCATTCCTCGCCGGCCTGCAGGGCGCGATTGAGCGGACAGTCCAGGGCTGGATAGGGTGAACCGTTCTGCCTGGCGTGATGGATCGCCTCGTGCATGCTCCGGCCCAGGAGTTCTTCCGGCGTCCAGCCCAGCAGCGCTGCGCCCGACCTGTTGATGAACGTGCATCGCCCCTCGAGGTCGATGCCGTAGATCCCTTCGCCGGTCGAGTCCAGCAACAGTTCCATTCTTCTCGTCAGGCTCCGGCGCTCGTGCTCTGCCGCGACCCTGTCGGTGATGTCACGAATGTTGCACTGGACGACCTGGACACCAGCCTCCCGATAGACGTTGCTGACGAACTCCACCTGGTGCAGGCACCCGGCACTGTCCTCGAGCGGAAGGTCTTCATACCGCGAGTATTTCTTGGACTGCAGGTCGCGAAAGGCGGCTTCGGATGCCGCGATGTCCCGGAACGGAGACAGTTCCCACGGTTTCGACGCCTGCAGCTCCGCGAGTGACCGGCCCAGCAGATGCAGCAGGAACGGGTTGGCGTCGAGGATCTGGCCCGTGGTGGCATCGAGAATGAGGATGCCATCCTTTGCCGATTCGAAGAGCCGCCGATACCGCACTTCCGAGATGCGCAGCGCCTGCTCCGACTGTCTGCTCGCGCGGAGCGCCCGCTGTGCGTCCTCGGTCGCACGGCGTTCCTCGGCAACGCTGGCCCGCAGCCCCCTCACCTGGTGTCGCAGTTGTGTCAACTCTTCGAGGAGCCCGTCCATGGTGCTGTCAGTGGCGTGCACCGCAGCCATTGCACCGCGGACGCCGGGATGCGCCGGAGGGACCGCCAAAGCACCCGGGTCCGGCTCGCTCCGCATGGGGAGTTGGATCTGGCGGCGCTCCGCGGGATTGCTCCGCACTAGTCGGCCCTGACGTGGCGTCGCTCGAACTCGGTGACCTCGCGCTCGACATCCGCGGCCGACTTGCCGTACAGCTCCTTGACCTTCCCGAGCAGCTGGTCGCGCTTGCCGGCGATGACCTCGAGGTCGTCGTCGCTCAGTTTCCCCCACCGCTCGCGGACCTTTCCCTTCAGCTGCATCCAGTTGCCTTCGATGCTCTGCTTGTTCATGACGTGTCTCCTGTGGCGTGGACCGATCCGTCATCTCCATCTGGCGGCACCGCGTTTCGCCGCGCTGCCGGCCAGATGTTCTCGTCGTCGGCAGCGACGAACCATGCCGGTTCCGGGGCATGCACCCGGCCCGTGGCATCCGGGTGCGTCTCCAACGGGAACGTCCCGTACTCGGAGCGAAGCTGGAACAGCTCATCGCTCGCCCATCGCATCTGATCGTGGTGGCGCCCCAGTGAGACCAGCTGCGCGAGCGACAGCTCGGGGCCGTCGGCATGCCGGAATTCCAGCACGCAGGCTTCCAGCACGCGCAGGCACTCGCCGAGCAGGGCGCCGGGATCGTGCACCGCCGGCAACAACGCCACCACCGGCGATGAATACCCGAGCGCAGCGTACGGCGCCGATGGGGTGACACCGAACGCGAGTTGCGTACGCAGGTATCGGGCGATGCGACGCTGGTCCTCGGCACGCTCGGCAAACAGGGCGGCAAAGGCCGGCGACCGGACCGCGTACGCCGCGTGGGCAAACGCATCGCGTGACGCCAGCGTGGCCGCGAGCAGCCGCCCCAGGATCGGCTCCGCGGCGGTGGATGTGACTTCGTTTCCTCCCATGCCCTCTCCCCCGGTTTGCCGGGACTCGTGGATGCCACTCACGGCGTGTTGCTGACGCGCGTCACCGGCGTGCCGATCACGCGTTTCATCAACTGCCCGGCTCGCAGCGGTGTGTTCTCGTCCATGCCGTTGATCAGTGCCAGTTCCGCCAGCGCAATGCTCGACGGCAGCTGCGCGTTGAACTGCGCCAGCGACATCGCGCGCGGCGCCTTGTCGAGGCGCACGTGCAGCGGCTGCACCGCCAGCGCAACCGGATCGGTGAGGCGATCGAAGCTGTTGATCGACCGCTGGAAGATCCCGCTGTAGGCGGCGAACCGGTCGGCGGGCGAATACGCCAGGATCTGCCAGGTTCGGCCGCCATATTCGATGAACGTGGCGAAGCCATGGACCGAAGCCCCCTGGTCGCTCTGGGCGGTGAACTCCCCGCTGACGGCGCGATTCCCGTGGATCGTGCCTTGCGTCACGTTGCCCGACTGCAGCCCCGCTTGCGCGAAGAAGTTGTTCGACGCGTCGGCGGCGCTTCCGGGCGCTCCACGCAGCTCGATGAGGGCGTCCTGCGCGGCGCTCATGCCGGCCACCGCGTCGGGCGCATTCTGCGTCGCCCATCCATCGGGGAACTGGAAGAGAAACTTGAGGTCGGGGTGCAGGAAGAGCGTGCCCTGGAAGTAGCCCGCCCGCGGATCCTCGCCGTACACCATGCCGTCGAGTCGCTGCAGGAACTCGTCGCCACCGATCTTCTTTGCGCCGAAGTTCTGGGCCGAGGCGGCCACCAGGTCCTGCACATCCTTGATCCGGTTTCCGGGATCGGGGTGGGTCGCTTGCCACTCGGGGAGTCGGCCGCCGCCGCCCAGCTGTTCATCACGCTGCAGCATCTCGAACAGGTTGATCATCTGCCGCGAGTCATAGCCATCCGCGAGTGCATAACGAAAGCCGAGCTGGTCGGCCTGCATTTCGTCGTCGCGACTGTACTTGAGAAAGAGCAAGTCGAGTCCGGCACTCGCGACCTGGCCATACTTCGCGATGGCCGGAGACAGCACCGAGCCGACGCCGAGTCCGATGGTCGCGAGCTCCTGGCGGCTCATCTGCTGTACGCTGTGCCGTGCGGCCACATGCCCGCTTTCGTGTCCCAGCACGGAGGCGAGTTCGGCTTCGCTCGTCATGTGCGTCAGCAGGCCGCGGGTGACGAAGATGAACCCGCCCGGCAGCGCGAACGCATTCACCGAGGCATCCTCGACCACGTGATACTCCCACGGCAGCTGCGGCCGCTCGGTTTTCGCCGCCACCGTCTGGCCGACGCGATCCACGTACGCCTGGAGGCCGATGTCCGGGTACAGCCCGATCGACGCCGTCACGTCGGCGGCGCCCTGGCGACCCATCTCGATCTCCTGCGACTCCGACACCAGCGCCAGCTCCCGGCGACCCGTCACCGGGTTGGTTGCGCAGCTTGTCGTCATGATCGTCACTGCGAGCGCCACGGCGCCGGCGAGGACGGATCGGGGTGTCTTGATCATGCGTGCCGCCGGGACGTGCTGACGGCCGTTCCCAGAAGCACCGCGCCGGCGAGTACCGTGAAGCCCGCGACCCACGGGCGGATCGGATGTTGTTCCTCGACGGACACACGCATGCCGCCGAAGTCCAGCATGTCGCGATGCGACGTGAAGCTCCCGCCACGCAGGAATATGAAGGCCCCGGCGATGATCAGCACGATGCCCGCGATGGTCGCTATCCGCATTGGTGCCTCCCGCGAATGGGGCTCTGAATTGCATTCGTAGTCATGCCATGTACAGTGGGTGCGGCGCCCATCGCGCACCATCGCTCGTTGGACGCATGCGGCGTAGCTCCGAGGACGGAGTCGCCCCTGACGACGCCGAGATGTGGCGCGTGCACGAGGGGCGGCCAGTGCCGCCTGACGCGCGTCGAGTCGAGGCCACCCGACGCGGCGATTGCGGAGCGCGCCAGCCGCACCGTCGAAAGGACTAGTTCGCAATCAGCCCCAACGAGCGATGTCGCCGGCACGCCGCGATGCACAAACTGCAGTGCATACGAACTGCGTGCTTCGGGCCGACCGTAAACGCGTGTGCCCGGAAACCAATTCGTTGCTGGCATAGCGGTCTCGCGTCCGTGGTGGGCGCAGCGCATCGCAGCGAGGCGAACGCACGAGGAACGAGGCGTCGTGTCGGCTGACATGACGCCCCGTTGCTGCATCCGCGCCCAACGCGACGGACCACCAGCCTCAACCCTTCGGGTGATGGCCCGTGTGCGCCAGCCGGGGTACACTGCACGGACACATGCGAGCGGACGGCCGGTCGTGGCGCATGGCCAGCCGTCGGTCCGCAAGCACGATCGAGGCACTCATGGACATTCTCACCTGGCTCATTGTCGGACTCATCGCCGGATTGCTTGCCAGCGCCGTCGTCGGCGGCATCGGATACGGCATCATCGGCGACATCGTTGTCGGCATTGTCGGCGCGGTGCTCGGCGGCTGGCTCTTCACGACCTTCGGGATCCGCATGCCTGTCGCCGGGCTCCCGGGCACGATCCTGGTCGCGTTCATCGGTGCCGTCGTACTTCTGGTGTTGATCCGCATGATCCGTCCCGGGCGACGCCGGGCGCAGTGAAGCCACGCGCGAGGAAGGCACCATGTCGTTTGCAGGAGGCAGGCACCATGAACAGCCGGGGACTGAGCGACAACTGGACGCGGGTACGGGCCGTGGTCCGTCACCACTGGCCACTCCTTACCGAGCAGGACGTCGCCGGCATCGCCGGTGAGCGGGATGAACTGATGCGCCTGCTCAAGTCGCGCTACCCGAAGACGTACGAGCAGATCGAGCGCGAGCTGACGGAGTTCGAGCTGCGCGAGGTCAGGTCCGGATACGCAGCCCCGTCCTCGCCTGACTGGACCGATACCGCGCGGGCGCCGACTTCGAAATCATAGATGCCGCGCGGAGTACGGGGCGGTGCCGTGAGGGCCCGTTCGGTATCCCGCGTCACGCTCCCTTGCACGGAAAGCACACCCGCGCAAGGGAGCGTTCTCCATGTGGATGCGGCGCGTGGCATCGCGGCGGGTCGGGCGGCAGGTGCGGTGCTTGCGTCATCCCTTCGAGCGATAGGAGACAGCCGTCGCACGGGTTACGCTCCATCACGTGGGCATTGCCATTCACGGCAGTGTCGCAGGCGATGGAATGGTGGAGCCGAGCGTGCGCCCTCAGGACGATCAAACAGGGTCGGCGCCGAGACGCTCCACGAAGAGGACGACGTTGATGGCAGCCGTCGCACTCTTCGCCTGGTTGCTCGCGCTCGGATTGCGCGGAGCCTTCACCGAACAGCGAACAATCCCGGACAAGGGCGCCCACTGAGCGCGCCTCGCGTCCACGCTCGATGAGCGTGAACGCTTCCGAACTGCGAGGGCGGCGCACCGTGTCGACCCCCGGTCAGCCCCCTCGGGAAAGAACGCTCACGTTCGGCGCTCCACGGCAACGCCGGCAGCAGGTTCCGCCGGCAAATGCCAACCGCAGCTCAGTCGGCCCACTGGGTCTCTCCAGGAGAATACAATGTCACGAAGTTTCCTCGCGCTCGGCGTCACGGCCCTCATCGGGGCCGTGCCCCTCGCAGCACAGCAGCGCGGCACGCTGGAATTCGGCGCGTTTGGCAGCACCGCGTCCTACGACAACAGCCTCGGCCTCGGCAACGGCGGCGGCGGCGGCCTTCGTGCCGGTCTCTTTCTCGACCCGCGGTGGTCGCTCGAGTTCGACGGCAGCGGCATGAACTCGAGTCGCCCGTTGGGACTTCCGGGCGCCCAGGTGACGTCGTTGGCGGCCCGCGTGGCGTTGACGCCGCTGGTCGTCGGTCCCACGTCGTGGATCATCAGCGCCGGCGGGGTGCATACGGACTACGGTGTCAGTTCCAGCTACGGCATGAGCGGGCTGGTCGGCGCGAAGCTGGCGCTTGGCTCGAGGCTGGCGTTCCGGGTGGACGGCACGGCGGACTACATGCCGCATCGTCGCGACACCAACCTCGGCATCCGGGCGGGCTTCAGCATCTTCCGCCAGCCCAATGACCACGAACGTACGGTCACCATGGTCGGCCCGCCGGCAGTCGTGATGATGCAGCGGCCGGATTCGGTGAACGCCATGGAACAGGGGCGACTCCGCATGATCGCGTCGAACTACGACGCCCTGCGGGACTCGCTTGCGCGCTCGCGTTACGCAACACCGGCAGTACCGCAATCATCAGCGACCTCGCTCGCCACGATGCACGAGATGATCCACTTCACGACCGACAGCTCCGTGCTCTCGGATTCGGCCAGGTCGATCCTCGATGAAAAGGTCGCGATCTTCCGCACCAATCCGGACATGCGAATCGTCATCGTCGGGAACACCGATGAACGGGCCACCGATGCCTACAACCTCGCCCTCGGCGGGCGCCGCGCCGATGCGGCCAAGGCGTACCTTGTGAGCCGGGGCATCGACGCGATCAGGATCGAGATCGCGAGCCGCGGCGAAACGAAGCCGATTGCGGCGGGGACGACGCCTGACGCGCAGGCGCAGAACCGGCGCGCGGAATTCCGGCTCCTGGTAGCATCCGACTACCTGGTGCCGCCCACGAAGAAGTAGTGCCAGGCCGGGGCGGACGTTCGCCCCGATGCAAGGGCAGCGGCCGGGCGCGGAACAGCGCGCCCGGCCGCGTTTGCATCGCTGGAGCACGCGGCGCCTCACGCGGCGCCTCACGCGGCGCTCCCGCACTCACGCCTGGCGGGAAACAGGCCTCGCAGCCTCACTGGCGGAGTGGCGAAGCGCGGCACTAGTTTAGCTACCGATGACGCCCAGCGAGCGCCAGGTGATACGATACGATCAGAAAGACGGCACCATCTCGATCGTCCTCATCGACGACAACCGGATCGTGCGTGAGGGCCTGGCGTCGCTCATCCGCGAGCAGCCCGGCTTCCAGGTCCTGGCGGCGTCGGCGAACATCATCGAGGCCCTGCAGAAGATCCGGGACGCAAAGCCCCAGGTCGTCCTCGTGGATTTCGGGTTGCTGAACCACGACAGCCTGCGCCTGACGGCCACGCTGCACCGCGAGGTGCCCGAGGCGAGGGTCGTCGTCATGGGACTGCTCCCGCTTCACGAGGACATCGCCGACTTCGTCAGGGCCGGGGCCTCCGGCTTCGTCATGAAGGAGGCCTCCCTCGAGGAGTTCCTCGAGACGATCCGCCAGGTGGCCGCCGGCACCGAAGTGCTTCCCACGCAGCTCACGGGATCGCTGTTCACCCAGATCGCCGAGCGCGCCGTGCGGGGCGGCAGGAGCCCGGTGCTCGAGGCGGTGAAGCTGACGATCCGGGAACGGCAGGTCGTGGACCTGATCGGCGAGGGCATGAGCAACAAGGAGATCGCGGCCCGGATGCACATCGCCATTCATACCGTGAAGAGCCACGTGCACAACGTGCTGGAAAAGCTGGCGCTGCACACGCGCCTCGAGGTGGCGGCCTTCACGCGCGGCGAGGACCGGATCGGCTGATTCCGGTCGGTGCCGCGGCCGGGGGCTCATCCCTCCGGACTAGCTCCCCGCCCGTCCCCAGTGTCGATGGCGATCGTCGTCCGCGGCGCCTAACGTTCATTCCTGGGCCGCCGGCAGGCTGGATCCGTGCCGCGCCAGGAGCCCGCCGAGCGCCGCGCCACAGCACGGGCGCGCCTCCGGGCTGAGAGCACCAAGCCCCTCCTCGCAGCCGGGACCCTCCCGCCGCCGGGTCGAGCGGTACCATCTCGCAATCGGAGATTCCCATGCGAAGGACCATGTTGGCAGCACTCGCCGTGACCGGCCTGATGGCCTGTGGCCGCGGCTCACCGGACGCCGCAACGGTCGACAGCACCGGACGCGACATCGCGCTCGCACCCGCCGGCGGCGGCTTCGCCCTCGGCGACCGACCAGTGGTGATCACGGCCGCCGCCACCCGCACCCTCGACATCGGCTCGCGCATCGATGCCACGTGGGGAGAAGCCATCAGCTCGCGATCCAACAAGGCGGGGGAGACGGTCACGATCAACGTTGGCGCCGACGTGAAGGACAACAGCGGCCGGGTGGTGATTCCTGCCGGGTCGACAGTTGATTTGCGCATCACCACGCTGACACCGGCGACGAACCGGAACCAGGCGGATGGGTCGATTGCCCTCAGCGTGACGTCGGCAACGATCCGCGGCCGGCAGTATGCGCTGCAAGGTGACGTCACCTCGGTTACCCACTGGCTCAAGAGCCGTGGCGTGGGCACCGCCGAAGTCGTGAAGGTCGGCGTCGGCAGCGCCGTCGGTGCCGCGGCCGGCCAGGTCATCGGCAAGAACACCAAGGGCACCGTTATCGGCGCCGCCGCCGGCGCCGCCGCTGGCGCGGCCGTCGCCGCCCAGACGGCGAGCCGGGACGTCGTGGTCAGCACCGGCGCTCCAGTCGTGATCACCCTGACGGGCCCGCTCACTGTCTCGATGAAGTGAGGCCGCCCACTGGTCCACCCCCGGGTGCGAGCCCGGGGGTGTTCTTGTTGCGGCGCTCCAGGCGTCCTCTTCACGCCTCGCCCTGGAGCCTGCCGCGGAGATCTGCCACTCGCCAGGCGAGAAACGCCGAACCGCGGTCTCCGCATGACTGCCGTCACGTCGATTCGTACTCCGGGCGTGCCGAGCGCGTGCGGCACGGCAGTCGCGATCGGGACGATGGGAATCCCGACTGTTGCTCTCCTCGGCGTGCACCCGCGTGCTCCGCGAAATCCGCGTTCGCCATACCCGCATTCGCCATGCACCGGGATGGACCAACGCCTCGCGAATCCGTAGCGTAGGTAGACCAGATCCCACCTGCCCCACGGCCAAGGAGTCGCTCGTGTCCTCCCGATCCCGCCTGCTCTCGTCCCTTCCCTTCGTTGCTGCCGCGTTCGCTCCGCTCGCGCTCCACGCGCAGCGCGCAATGCCCGCCGCCCAGGTCTCGATGCCAATCGACACCGCGACCTGGGGCAACCTCCAGTGGCGCAACATCGGGCCCAACAGCGCCGGCCGCATGGTGGCCGTCGCCGGCTCCGCCGCCCGCCCCAACGAGTACTACTTCGGCACCACCGGCGGCGGCGTCTGGAAGACAACCGACGGCGGCACCACGCTCGAGCCCGTCACCGACAAGTACTTCGGCGGCTCCATTGGCGCCATCGCCGTCAGCGAGAGCAACCCCGACATCGTCTACGTGGGAGGAGGCGAGTCCCCCATTCGCGGCAACGTCTCGCACGGCGACGGCGTCTGGAAGTCCACCGACGCCGGCAAGACGTGGACGTACCTCGGCCTCAAGGAAACGCAGCAGATCAGCCGGGTCCGCATCGATCCCACCAACCCGGACATCGTCTATGTCGGCGCCCTCGGCCACGTCTGGGGACCGAACCCGGAGCGCGGCGTCTTCAAGACCGTCGACGGCGGCAAGACGTGGAAGAAGATCCTCTTCCGCAACGACTCCACGGGCATCAGCGACATGATCATCGACCCGTCGAATCCGCGCGTCCTGTACGCCGCCTTCTGGCAGGCCGGGCGCAAGCCGTGGCTGCTCATCTCCGGTGGCAACGGCAGTGGCATCTTCAAGACGACCGATGGCGGCGACCACTGGACCGAGATCACGCGCAACCCGGGGCTGCCCAAGGGCATCGACGGCCGCATCGGCATCGCGGTATCGCCGGCCAAGCCGAGCCGGGTCTGGGCGCTGATCGAGAACGAGCCCGCCGGCGGCGTCTACCGCTCCGACGATGGTGGCGCCACCTGGATCGCGCTCAGCGACAGCCGCGACCTGCGGCAGCGCGCCTGGTACTACTCCAACATCTACGCCGACCCGGGCGACACCAACGTCGTCTTTGCCCCCAACGTCGGCCCGATGTGGTCGAAGGACGGCGGCAAGACCTTCGAGCGCGGCTTCGGGGGCGGTGACAATCACGACGCCTGGATCGCCCCCAACGACCCCAAGCGCATCATCGTCGCCCACGACAACGGGGCCATCATCACCACCGACGGCGGCACCACGTCGCTGCGCGTGGCCGCACCCACGGGGCAGTTCTACCACGCCTACCTCACCAACCACGTGCCGTATCACGTCTGCGGCGCCAAGCAGGATTCCGGCTCGTCGTGCGGCCCGGTGCGCGCCGGTGGCTTCGGCGGCCGGGGTGGCGGCGGCGGCTTCGGCGGACGCGGTGGTCGCGGCGGCGGGGGTCCGCAGTACTCGGACTTCTACGGCGTCGCCGGGGGCGAGTCCGGCTACATCGCCGGTGATCCGCTCGACCCCGACATCACCTACGGCGGCAACTACAGCGGCGTGCTCGAGAAGCAGGACCGCGCCACCGGCCTGAGCGAGCGCCTCGACCCGTGGCCGCTCAACCCGATGGGCCACGACGCCAGGGACTCGAAGTACCGCTTCCAGTGGACGTACCCGATCATGAACTCCCCGCACGACCCGCACGTGCTGTACGTGGGGTCGAACGTGGTCTTCAAGTCGTCGAACGACGGCGCCACCTGGCAGGTCATCTCCCCCGACCTCACCCGCCACGACCCCGCCACGTTAGGCGCGTCGGGCGGCCCGATCACCAAGGACCAGACGTCGATCGAGTACTACGCCACGGTCTTCGCGCTCGCCGAGTCGCCCCTCAACGCCGGCGTCATCTGGGCGGGATCCGACGACGGCCTCATCCACGTCACCCGCGACGGCGGCAAGAGCTGGAAGGACGTGACCCCGAAGGGACTCCCCGAATGGATGCGCATCTCCATCATCGATCCCTCGCCGCACGCCCCCGGCACCGCCTGGGTCGCCGCCAACCGCTACCAGATGGACGACTTTGCGCCGTACCTCTACCGGACCACCGACTACGGCGCCACCTGGACGAAGATCACCGACGGCATCCCGGCCACCGAGTTCACCCGCGCCATCCGCGAGGACCTGGTGCGCCCCGGACTGCTCTATGCCTCCACCGAGCGCGGCATGTGGGTCTCGTTCAACGCCGGGAAGAACTGGCAGAGCCTGCAGCGCAACCTGCCGCCGGTGCCGGTGCACGACATCGCGCTCCGCGACGATGACATCGTGATTGCCACCCATGGGCGCGCCTTCTGGGTGATGGAGAACATCGCCCCGCTGCGCGAGTCCCCCGATGTCGTGGCCAACGCCGGCAACGACCACCTCTATACGCCAGCGCCCGTCATCCGCACGGGAGGCGCCTCGGCGACCATCGAGTACCGCCTGGCGCACGGCGGACAGCCTGTCTCGGTCGAGTTCCTCGACCCGGCCGGGAAGCTCATCCGGAAGTTCTCCTCCACCGACTCGATGCCGTCCGGCGGTCGCGGTGGACGCGGCGGCGGACGGGGCGGCCGCGGCGGTGGCGGCGGCAACGCGGTCACGACCCGTCCCGGCATGAACACCTACTCCTGGAACATGCGCTACCCCGACGCCACCAGTTTCTCCGGCATGATCTTCTGGGCCGGCGGCGTGCAGGGACCGGCCATTGCGCCGGGACGCTACACGGTGCGCCTCACCGTCGGCACCGCGGCCCCGCTCAGCGAGACCCTGGTGGTGGAGAAGGACCCGCGCAGCAGCGCCACCACCGCCGACCTCGTGGAGCAGACACGGTTCGCGCTGCAGGTGCGCGACAGGCTCACCGAGGCGAATGATGCGGTGCGCACGATCCGCAACACCAAGTGGCAGCTCGACGACCGCAAGGCGAAGATGTCGGGTACGCCGTCGTTCGCGACGATGGCGGCGACGTTCGCCGACAGCCTCAGCGCCGCCGAGGATTCGATCTACCAGACGAAGAACCAGAGCGGCGAGGATCCGCTCAACTTCCCGGTGCGCGTCAACAACCAGCTGGCCGCGCTGATGGGCTTCATCGGCTCCGGCGACCGACGCCCGCCGCCACAGGCGTACGAGGTCTGGAACACGCTGAGTCCGAAGCTCGGCACGCAGCTCACGCGGCTCAAGCTCATCATGGACACGCAACTGCCGAAGATCAACGCCGCGCTCAAGGCCGCCGGCCTCCCCGAGATCGTGCCGTCCACGGCGGAGCCGCCGCAGTCGCGCACCACGGCCATGGACGACGACATCGATCCGCGCTGACGCCGCGCAGCGCGCGTGGCGCGAACGCCGCCGGGGACATGCCCCTCCGGCGGCGTTCGGGATGGCCGCATGAGGTCGCGACGCCGGAACCGCGAACACTGATGCACGCGGGCGATTCAGGCCTCGCACGCCGGCCAGGGAAATCCGCGACCCAGCTCGGATCGCCGGGCGCCGCGGATTAGCTTGTGACGCATCAGGGAATACGATGCCCATTCAACGCCGGTTCACCGTCCACGCGCGACGCCGGGCCCCGCTGCGGCCGCCTCGCGCCGCACACGCAGTTGCCGCGTTCGCCGCCGCCACGCTCCTCCTCGCATGCGGGCCCGAGGGCAAGTCCGGGCCGTCGTTCCACGGCGTCATCCTCAGCGCGCCGATGCCGAAGCCGTCGTTCACGCTCACCGACTTCAACGGCCACCCGTACGACTTCGCCGCGGAGACGAAGGGCAAGGTGGCGCTGCTCTTCTTCGGCTACACCCACTGTCCCGACGTCTGCCCGCTGCACATGGCCAACATCGCCGCCGTGCTGCACCAGATGCCGTGGGAGGAGCGCTCCAACATCGTGACTGTCTTCGTCACGACCGACCCGGCGCGCGACACGCCGCAGCGACTGAAGGAGTGGCTGGGCGCCTTCGACCCGTCGTTCGTGGGGCTCACCGGGTCCGACTCCGCCCTCGCGGCGGCGCAGCGGCTTGTCGGCCTGCCGGTCGCGGCGCGCGAGTACACCGGCCCCGACTCGTCGGAGTACTCCGTCGGTCACGCCGCGCAGGTCCTCGCCTTCTCGCGCGATGGCTACGCGTACCTGGAGTACCCATTCGGCGTCAGGCAGGAAGACTGGGCCAACGACCTGCCCAGGCTTGCGCGCGATTCCACCGGCAGTGACACCCGGCGCGAGCTCGCCGCCGACGCCCGCGCGCAGCCGGCCCAGGCTGCGGCGTCGCCGGGCGCGCCGCCCGACATCGCCACGCGCGGGTTGGTCGTGACCCATGCCGTCATCGCGCAGCCCGCCACGACAAGCGAAGCCGCGCTGTATCTCACGCTCAAGAACGACAACGCGCAGGCGGACACGCTCGTCGCCATTGCCTGCGAGCTGGCCGGCCGCGCCGAGATCCACGAGACGATGTCCGAGGGCGGCATGCAGCACATGATGCCGATGGGTCCCCTGCCCATCCCGGCGCGCACCGTGACGCGGCTGGCCCCGGGCGGACGCCACGTGATGCTCTTCGACCTGCGCAAGCCGCTGCGCGCCGGCGACGAGGTGACCATCTACCTGTCCTTCGCGCGCGTCGGCGCCGTCAGGACGCGCGCCACCGTGGTGGCATATCCCGACCTCGAGAAGGCGCTGAGCGACAGCGCCGGTGCGGCACCGCGGTAGTGTCGCCCTTCCTCCTGGCCGCTGCCCCCGTGATCCGGTGGTGGTGCAGCGCGCAGAACGTGCCGTGGTCGTGGACCTGGCGCGCGTATCCCGGCGTCTGGCTGTTCGTGGTGCTCGTCGTCATCGGGGTGTTGCGATGGAATCGCGCCGGGGCCCGCGCCGCGGGCCGCGGCACCCCCATCCACCCGCTGTTCGTCGTCGGGGTGTTCACCCTCTGGCTGGCGCTCGACTGGCCGCTCGGCACGCTGGGTGCGGGCTACCTCGCCAGCGTGCACATGCTGCAGTTCCTGCTGATGGCGCTGATCGCGCCGCCGCTGCTGCTGCGCGGGCCGACCCCCGAGGCCGTCGCCCTGCTCGAGCGGGACACCAGGATCGTGCGGGTGCTGCGCGTGCTCACGATGCCGCGCAACTCGCTCATCCTGTTCAACGCCATCGTGCTGCTGACGCACGTGCCGGCAGTGGTGGACACGCTGATGGCCACCCAGTTCGGGTCGCTGCTGATCGACCTGACGTGGGTGGCCGCGGGGCTGCTCTTCTGGTGGCCGGTGGTTGTCGACGCGCCGGCACATCCGCGCTTCGTGCCGCCGCTGCGGATCGGCTACCTCGTGCTCGGCATGATGTTCAGCCCGGTGATGTTCGGGCTCGTCGGGTTCCTCGTCTACAGCCCGACGCCGATGTACCGCACCTTCGAGCTGGCGCCGCCCATTCCCGGGATCTCGTCGCACGACGACCTGCAGCTCGCCGGCGTGCTCATGAGCGTCGGCGGCGCCGTCATCTCGTTCATCGCGATCTCGGTGATCTTCTTCCGCTGGAGCCGCGAGAGCGCGTAGGCGGCTGCCTCACGAGGCGGTGTCGCCGCGCAGGATCCGCTCGGCGTAGTCGATGCCCGCCGACGTGCGCGGGCCGTGCCACGAGAGCAGCTCGCCGTCGGCCAGGCGCATCCGGTCGCGCGGCAGGCCCGTCAGCGCCGCCAGCTCGTCGGCGTGCTTCTCGCGAAACGGGAACGGCTCGTCAGGCAGCACGATCACCTCGGGGTCGGCGGCCGGCCAGGTCCGCCGGCGTGACGACCGGATAGCGCTCCGCCGCCTTCTCGAACGCGTTGACGCCGCCGGCGAGGGCGAGCAGGGAGTGCGCGTAGGTGTCGCCGCTGATCGTCATCCACGGGTCGCGCCAGATGAGGTACGCGAATCGCACCGGCGGCTTGTCGGCGGCATTCCGGCGCACGCGCTCGGCGCGCCCCTCGATGTCGCGGGCGATCAGGTCGCCGCGCAGTGGATGTCCCACGGCCGCCGCCACCCGGCGCACCATGGCCGCCGCCTCGCCCGCGGTCCGCGGCAGCGTCGCGAAGACCTGGATCCCCGCCGCCTGCAGCGCCTGCGCATCCTCGAACCGGTTCTCCTCCTGGTTCATGAAGACGATGTCCGGGGCGAGCTCGATGATGCGGTCGATCTTCGGGTTCTTGGTGCCGCCCACCGGCTCGATTTCGGGCACGCGGTCGGCGGGATGCACGCAGAACCTCGTCCGGCCGACGAGCTCGTCGCCGACGCCGAGGTCGAAGAGCAACTCGGTCAGGGAGGGGCAGAGGGAGACGATGCGCATGGATGGTGCCGGAGCCAACCTAACCGTTCAGGTCGGCTCCCGCATCAGCGAGCGCGTTGGCGTCACCCGGGACGGCGATCGGCACCGCGATCGCCTTCCGGGTCCGGTCAGGACCAGGGCTCGTCCGCCGATGGCCCGTAGATCGAGGGAACCCGGCCGCCCGACATCCGCAGGTACACCGACAGCTGCCCGCGGTGGTGCACCGAGTCCATCAGCATCATCCACGCAATGTCGATCTTCGGCACGGGCCCCATCTGCTTCGGCCCGGTCATGAACGTGGTGGTGGCGCGCAGGCCCTCGTCGGTCATGTCCTCGAGGATGCCCAGCATCCGGTCGTGCCCGGCCTGGTACGCCGAGATGATCTCATCCAGCGTGGCCGGCACCGGCGGGAAGCCCTTCGACATGTCGAGCGTGTCGGTGAGGGCGGCCGCCAGCACGCCCTGTTCGACGACGAAGATCCAGGCCAGCTCGCGCGCCGTCTTCGCCCGCGGGTGCGGGCGCAGCTCGGCGGCGTCCTTCGGGTACGCGTTCAGGATCTTGAGCGTGGTGGGGAATTCCCTCGCGTAGATCGTGAGGAATTCCTGCTTCGCGCTGGTGACGGCGGGAACCGTCGGGGGCGTCACGGTGGCCATGTGAATCTCCTCCCAGGCGTTAGGCTGGCAGCAGCGCTGCGAGCTTGTCGAGGCATCCGATCCATCCCTGCTCGTGACGGCCGCGCTCGTCGTTCGACGCAAAGCGCGAGTGGGTCAGCACGACTTCCGTTCCGCCGGGTGCCGCACGGAACTCCACCAGAACATGCGTCTCGGCAGCGGCGGCGCCAGTCTCCCACTGCCAGGTGTAGGCGAGTCGGTGGGGAGGCGTGACCTCCAGATACCGCCCCGTGACGTGATGCTCGCTGCCGTCCGGTGCGCGCATGTGCGTGCGGTAGCGCCCGCCAACGCGCACGTCCGCCTCGGCGAGCGCGACGGTCATCTCACCCGGCGCCGCCCACTGCGCTATTTCGTCCGACGTCGTCCACGCGCGCCAGACGCGCGCGGGGGGCGCGGGGAAGGTGCGGCGGAGCGTGAGCGTGATCGCGGCATCTCGTTCGGTGGTGGCCATGATGCGTCCTCGGGATCCGGGGTGGTGAGCAGGTACTGTTCGAGCTTGTCGAACTGCGATTCCCACAGCGCGCGATGGTGCGCAATCCACGCGGCGGCGTCGCGCAGCGGCGTCCCGGTGAGCCGGCACCGCCGCGTCCGTCCCTCCCGCCGCACCTCGGCGAGCCCGGCGTCGGCAAGAATGCGAACGTGCTTCGAGACCGCGGGAAGCGACATGTCGAAGCGCGCGGCGAGCTCGGAAATCGATCGCTCCCCCGTTCCCAGCCGCGTCAGGATTTCGCGTCGTGCCGGATGGGCCAGCGCGGCAAAGGTGGCGTCGAGGTGCGCGGCCTGATGGTAAACCATATGGTTTACTATCGGTCGCGGATCGGCATTCGTCAAGGGCACACCGCGAGCGGGACAGGACGCGTACCCGGGCCGAGGCGCCAGGCGCTTGCAGCGCCCGCCGCCGCCGGACCTCGTTGCGACCGCTCCCTGGCGTCAGGTCACCGCAACAGTGCGAGACGCGCGTTCACCATCGCCCGCCTCGAACGCCACCCGCACTCGCGCGCCGTCGCCGCGCCACTCCTCGTAGCCCCACGGTCCCCCGACGTCCACCGGGGGAGACGCCCCCGAGCCACCAAGGCAGAGCGGCGTGCGCAGCTCCTCGCTCGGCGGCAGCAACCGTTCCACGCGGACCAGCAGGTGCCAGGCGTGTCCGTTGCCGTACTCGAACTCCAGCTCCGCGCCGGCGTCGGGGAGGAGCTGGCGCAGGCGCACCTCCGACGTTGCGTCGGCGGCGCCCGTCCTTCGTCCGGTGCCCTCGTACCGAAGGTCACCGACGCTGAAGGCATGCGGACGACCGGGCGGCCATCCCATCGTGGTGGCCAGCACGCGCGCCGCGCGTGACAGCGTGGCGCCCGACGAAATCCGCAGTCGGCGCCACACCGTCGGCTCCACGTCGCTCAGGCGGGCCATCAGCTCGAGCACGCGTGGCGCTGATCGTCTCTGTGTTCGCATCCTGTCGTGGGCGGTGCGGGCGGCGGCCGCGCGGGACCGGCCGGGCGTACTCCGGCAATCTCCCGTTCGCGCCGGCAGCCCACAAGCGAGCCGGCGCGGCGCGGCCGGGTCCGGTGGCAGCAGCAGACCTTTTGTCCGGCGTGCGTGTACCGTAGCGTCCCTGTGATGACTCACGACCGCCAACCGATCCGACTCGCGCTCCTCGCGCTCGCCCTGGCGGTTTCGGGAACGGCCTCGGACGCATTCGCCCAGGTGATGGACGTCCGGCCGGTCACGCCGCCGGTTGTCGGGCCCTCCACGGAAGCGCTGCGCACGGCCCAGCGCGGCTTCGAGGACTTCCGGCGCGATCACCTCCCGTTCTGGTCGAGTCGTCGCCCCACCCCCAACTCGTGCGACGAACAGGTGGGGCGATTCTGCTACTGGTACGACGAACTGGAGGAGCCGCCGCCGCCGGAGCCGGCCGTCATTGCCGGCGCGCGCGACAGGTTGATCGCCCAGCTCGACTCCGCGGGAGCCGCCAATCCCGCCGATCACTGGGTGGCCGGGCAGCGGGTGCGCTACATGACCGAGGCCGGACGCTTCGACGACGCCATCGCCGCCGCCCGCGAGTGCACCTCGCGCGAGTGGTGGTGCTTTGCGCTGCGCGGATTCGCGCTGCACGTCGCCGGGCACTACGCCGCCGCCGACAGCGAGTATTCCGGGGCGCTCGCGCTCATGGGGACGCGCCAGGCCTGCGACTGGCGTGACATCAAGCTGCTGCTCGACGACGTCACGCTGCGGCGCTACCGCGCCCTCTCGTGCGCCGACCGTGCCACGATGGAGAAGCGCATCTGGTCGCTCTCGCGCCGCATGCTCTCCGCCAACGGCAACGACTCCCGCACCGAGTTCTACTCCCGCCTGATGATGGCCCGCTTCCTGGAGGATGCGCCGTCGGTCAGCGAGGAGGAATTCGACACCGACGAGCGCGAGCTCCTCATCCGCTACGGCTGGCCGCGCGCGTGGTCGCTGCAGCCGGGCTACACGGTCCTCGGCGCCCGCGGGCCCGTGGTCGTCGGTCACGAGCCGCAGCCGGCCCCACCCTACCTGCCACCGCCCGATGTCCTGGAGAACCCCGCCTCCAGCGACTCCGCCGGGTGGCGGGGCAAGGGCCTGCCGGGTGTCCGGTCACGCTACGCCGCCGATTACGCCGCGCACCTGCTGCCGCTGGAACACCAGGCGGCGCTCCTCCGGCGGGGCGACTCCGCGGTCGTGGTCGTGGCGTGGTCGCTCGGCGCCGACTCGGCACTCGCCACGGCGGCCAGGGCCGACACCGGGTTCTCCGCCGCGCTCGTCGTCGTCGGGGAGGACGACACCACGATGACAATCGTCCGTGCCCCGCACCCCGATCCCTCCCGCGGCACCTTCCTCGCCACCGCACCGTGGCGGTCGATGCTCATGAGCACGGAAGTCGAGGTACCGTCGCGCAAGACGCTCGTGCGGGCGCGCTATGGGCTGCGCGGCAGCGACGCGCTCAACTCCCGCGTGCAGGTCTCGGATGTGGTGCTGTTCGACCCCTACGACGGCATGCCCGCGCGCCTCGAGGACGTCCTGCCGCACATGCGGACCTCGGAACGCCTCGTGGCGGGCTCGAAGCTCGGCATCTACTGGGAGTCGTACAACACCAACCCCAAGGGGGAAGGACTCGGCGTCCACATCACCGTGGCACCGGAGAACCCCGGGGGAGGGTGGCTGCAGCGCGCCCTCACCGCGCTGCGACTCCAGAGCGAGGCCAAGCCGGTCTCCGTCGGCATCAGCGACGTGTCGGCGCGCGGCCTCACCTATTCACCGCGCTCGGTCGTCGTCGATCTCTCGACGCTCAAGCCCGGCCGGTACGACATGGAACTGGAGATCGACGCCGGCGAGGGGAACGTCGTGCACGCGTCGCGCGTGATTTCGGTGGTGGCCGCGCCGTAGCTCGCTTCGCGCACGATCTCCGTGATGGCCGGGCCGCAGGTCGCCTGGCGCAGGATCCCGGTAGCGGCCGCATCGCCGGTCGCCTCGCCCTCGAGCCCCGGGGCGGCAGCGCCCGTGCCTCTGTCGCCCATTCAGATGCCCCGGGGCGGCGGTCTCGGTGCTCCCCTCGCCCCCGTCGCTACTCCCGCTCGTCGAGCGCCAGCGTGAAGAACTCCCGCACCGGAGGGCCCGACAGGAACGGGAGGATGTGCGCGAGCTGGGTCCCGTAGTACCCGCCGGTCTCGCTGCGCTCGGCGGCCTCCTGGGAATCCCAGAGCGAGATCGTCATCGCCTTGCCGTCGTTGGCGTCGACGAGCTGCATCATGCCGCGGAAGCCGACCTGCTGGTGGGCGGCGGGAATCACCGACTCGCGCAGGACCTCGGAAACCTCCTCCGTCCGCCCGGGCTGGATGTGGTAGGTCGAGACGCGTGCGATCACGGCTTACCTCCGCAAAATGGCACCTCCAACCGGACGGGGAGCGGAGCCGCTCCCGGCCACCTCCCGCATTCTCGTGCGCCCGGCAGCGAAAGGGAATAGCGGACGCCGGAATCCGGCACGGGGGGAGAGGCGGACGGGAGCTCGGTGCTGTATGCTTGGCGCAGTCCTGCGGCACCACGACGGCCAGACCCCGCCCCCTGTGATCCCGATGCGCTACTCCCTCCTCTCCTTCGCGCTGCTGGCGACGATTCCGCTCACCGCCAACCGCCCACCGCTCCTCCAGGGTACGCCCCCGTTCGAGCTCGATTCCGCCAGCCTCGCCGGCTTCCGATGGCGCAACGTCGGCCCGGCGAACACCATGGGACGCGTCTCCGACGTGACCGGGATCCCGTCCCCGTCCAAGACGTTCTTCGCCGCCGCCGCCGGCGGTGGCATCTGGAAGTCGACCAACAACGGCACCACCTGGCGGCCGGTCTTCGACAACCAGAAGGTCGTCGCCATGGGCATGCTGGCCATCGCCCCCAGCGACACCATGCAGGTCTGGGCCGGCACCGGCGAGCCGAACTCCCGCAACACCATCTCCCCCGGCGGGGGCGTCTTCAAGTCGACCGACGGCGGCCTCACCTGGACCCTGATGGGGCTCGAGAAGACCCAGGCCATCGGGCGCATCGTCGTCCATCCCACCAACCCGGACATCGTCTACGTCGCCGCGTTAGGCGCGCCGTGGAACGCCAGCCCCGACCGGGGCCTCTACAAGACCGGGGACGGCGGCAAGACCTGGCAGCTCATCAAGTTCATCTCCGACAAGGCGGGCTTCGCCGATGTCGCCCTCGACCCCTCCAACCCCGACGTCGTCTGGGCCGCGAGCTGGCAGCGCGTGCGCGGGCCGTACTTCCTCAACTCCGGCGGCCCGGGCTCCGGCCTCTGGAAGTCCACCGACGCCGGCAAGACCTGGACCGAGGTCAAGGGAAATGGCTATCCCGAGACCGTGAAGGGACGCATCTCCGTGGCCATCTCCCTCTCGAACCCGCGGATCATGTACTCCATGGTCGAGGCGGACACGGCGCCCAACCCCAAGCCGGCCGCGGGATCGAAGATGCAGGAGTCGCCGTCCGGGCTCTATCGCTCCGATGACGGCGGCGCCACCTGGACACGGACGAGCAAGACGAACACGCGCCCCTTCTACTACTCGCAGGTGCGCGTCCACCCGAAGAACCCCGATCGCGTCTACTGGTCGTCCACGCCGGTCCTCGTCTCCAACGACGGCGGCAAGACCCCGATCAACGCCACCCAGGGCATCCACGTCGACCACCACGCCATGTGGATCGACCCCGTGGATCCGGAACGCATGATCGTCGGCGACGACGGCGGCGTGTCGATCACGTTCGACCAGGGCGGGAACTACGTCTTCCCGAACATGTTCGCCATCGGCCAGCTGTACAACATCAGCTACGACTTCTCGGTGCCCTATCGCGTCTGCGGCGGCCTGCAGGACAACGGGTCGTGGTGCGGCCCCAGCCGGCGTCGCTCCGGGCCGATCACCAACGCCATGTGGTTCCAGGTGGGCGGCGGCGACGGATTCGTCACCCAGCAGGATCCCACCGACCCGAACATCATCTACGCCGAGTCGCAGGGCGGAAACGCGGGACGCCTGGACTACGCCACCGGCGAGCGCGTCAGCGTGGGCAAGCCGCAGTGGAAGCCCGCCTATGACCGGTGGGAGGACTCCATCATCGTTGCCTGGCCCGACACCACCAGGCCGCAGACCGCGGCGCAGAAGAAGCGCATCGCCGAGATTCGCGCGCGCCAGAAGGCCGACTCGGCGAGCCTCGACCTGCGATACAACTGGAACACCCCGTACTTCATCTCGCCGCACAACCCGCAGACGCTGTACATGGGCGCCAACCGCGTCCTCAAGTCCACCGATCGCGGCGACACGTTCTACCCGATCTCGCCGGACCTCACCACCGCCGACACCATGAAGATCCGCGTGTCGACGCGCACCACCGGCGGCATCACCACCGACGCCACCGGCGCCGAGACCTACTGCACCATCGTCTCGCTCAACGAGTCGCCCATCCGGCCGGGCATCCTCTACGCCGGCACCGACGACGGGCGCGTCTGGATTACCCGGAACGATGGCGGCGCCTGGGAGGAACTCACCTCGCGCTTCCCCGGCGTCCCCGCCGGGTCGTACGTCTCGCGCATCGAGCCGTCGCCCCACGACTCGCTGACGTTCTTCGTCACCTTCGACAACCACCGCACCGGCGACTTCAAGCCGTACGTGTTCATGACCACGGACGACGGGAAGTCCTTCCGGTCGATCGCCGCCAACCTGCCCAACGACGGCGTCAACTACGTCCACGTCATCCGGCAGGACCTCGTGAACCCCGACCTGCTCTTCCTGGGCATGGACGTCGGGGCGTTCGTCTCGGTGAACCGCGGGCAGAGCTGGCAGAGGTTCATGACCGGGCTGCCGACAGTCCCGGTGCACGACCTGCGCATCCATCCGCGTGACCACGAGCTGATCGCGGCCACGCACGGACGCGGCATCTGGATCGTGGACATCAACGCCCTGCAGCAGCTCACGCCACGGGTGATGGCCGAGGACGTCCACCTCTTCGAGCCGGCCACCGCGTTCGAGTACGGGGACCCGCCGGTGGAAGGGCAGTCACAGGGTCAGATGACCTTCGAGGCGCCGAGCCCGCCCTACGGCGCGGTGATCGCATATCGGCTCGCGGCCCGTCAGTCGCAGGTGAAGGTCGTCATTACCAATGCCGCCGGCGACACCCTGCAGAGCCTGAACGGGCCCGGCGCACCCGGCATCAACAGGGTGGCGTGGGGCTTCCAGGGGAAGCCGGTCCCGCTCCCGCCCAAGAGCATCGCCCAGGTGCGTGACTCCACGCTGCAGATGAACCGCATCAAGTTCGTCCTCGACTCGCTGGAGAAGGCGGGGACGAACGCGATGGCGCTCGGCATGATCAGGAACCTGGCGACCACCGGCGACCTGCAGCCTCTCATCGCGATGTTCGGCGGCGGTGGCGGCGGCGGCGGACGTGGCGGCTTCGGTGCGCCGGCTCCCTTCAATCCCCGCCCCGGCGAGCAGATGGCGGCGGGCGGTCGGGGAGGCCGCGGGGGAGCCGCCGGTGCCCCTCCCGACGCGAACTCCTTCATGAACCTCATCGGGCTGTTCCAGATTCCGGGGCGCCCCGCGGTGAGCGGGTTCGCCGCACTCAGCTTCCTGAGCAACCTCGGCTTCAACACAGGGTTCGGCGGTGGCGGCGCGTCCGGGCCGCCGACGGCCCTTCCCGGCGATTACCTGGTGACGCTGAGCGCCGGCGGCCGCACGTTCAGGCAGTCGCTTCGGGTGGAGAGAGCCAACCTCGCCGGCGTCATGACGAGCCCGTTCCAGAACGACGACCGTCGATGAATCCGATGCTGGAGTGACGTGGCGACGCCCCGTCATCCCTGATATTGCAGGACCCGATCCAACGGCCCCCGCCGGTGTACCCGACGGGGGTCGTTTTCTCACTGGTCATGTGCCCCCCCCGCGGCCCATTTTTCCGGGGGGCCGGGCTCCCTCCTCCCCGCCCCTTCCTTCCTGCGCCCCGTTCGACACGATGCGTCTTCGTCGTCTCCGTCAATTCCGTTCGCCGTGGTGGCTGCGAGCCCATGGCCTCCTTGCCGTTGTCCCGGCCCTGCTCGTCGCTGCCCCCGCGCAGGCGCAGCGTGGCGGCCGTCCGCCGGTGACACCCCCGGCCGCCGCAAAACCGGATTCGGCTGCGGCCGCAGGCGCCGATTCAGCCGCGAAAGTCGCCGCGCGGTTCGCGAGCCTCACCGGCACCGTGTACGACAGCATCCACCTGATGCCCCTCGCCCAGGCCGCAATCCTCGTGCAGGGCACGCAGGCGCTGGCGTTCACTGACAAGGACGGGCGTTTCCTGGTGGACAGCATTCCCGCGGGCAGCCATCGCGTGGAGGTGGAGCACGCGCTGCTGGACACCCTCGGCCTGCGGATGATTACCGACCCGATCGAGATGACCGCCGGGGACACGAGCACGATTGCGTTCTCGGTCCCGTCCATCGCGTCGGTGGTCGGGGCATCGTGCCCGCCGAACCAGATGGCCCTCGGCCCGGCGGCCATCATCGGGCGCCTGCTCGACGCCGACACCGACAATCCTGTTGCGGGGGCCCGGGTCTCGTTCGCGTGGTCGGAGATCTCGATCAGCGCCGGCGTGCGTCAGTTGCCCCGCGTCCGCGAGTCGCGCTCGGGCGACAACGGGGTCTTCCGCATCTGCGGCCTGCCGAGCGAGGTGGATGGCACGCTGCAGGCGATCAACAAGGGGGTCACGACTTCCGAGGTGCGGATCACCTTGCACGGGGAGCCGCTCGCCATCCAGGCCCTGAAGATCGGCAGCGCCAATACAGTGTCGCGCATGAGCTCCGACAGCATCCGACAGGCGGCGGCCTCGGGCTCGCGGTTCTCGGCGCCCGTCGTGCAGCGCGGTGACGCGGTCCTGAACGGCAAGGTCGTGAACGCCAACGGCTCGCCGATCACTGGGGCGCGCGTCGACGTCATTGGCACCGAGAGCCATGCGCAGACCAACGACAAGGGCGAGTTCACGCTCACCGACCTGCCCTCGGGCACGCAGTCGGTGGTGGCGCGCCAGATGGGCTTCTCGCCGGTGGAGCTGCCGGTCGACTTGTCCACGCGCGCGGCGGCCTCGGTGACGCTGACGATGGCGGTCCCCGCGCAGTTGCTCCCCACCATCGAGGTGAAGGCCGAACAGGACAAGGGACTGGACAACATCGGCTTCACCGAACGGAAGGCCATCGGCGGCGGCACGTTCCTCAACGCCGACGAGATCATGCAGCGCGGGCCCAACCTCGTGACCGACGTCTTCCGGACGATTCCGGGGCTGCGGGTGGTGCCGGTGGGCATCGGGCTCGACGACTTCATGGTGGTGAACAACAGGGCGTCGATGATCAGCAACTCGTGCGTGAAGTTCTGGGTGGACGGTACGCCGTGGACCAACGTCTATCCCGGCGACATCGACAGGCTGATGCCCCCCTCCGAAGTCGGGGCCATCGAGGTCTATCACGGCACCAACACGCCGCTGCAGTTCCAGTCGTCGGGGGACCAGAACTGCGCGGTGGTCGTGATGTGGTCGAAGTACAGCCTGGACCGGGCCAGCCGGCGCAAGCGCTAGCGCGAATTCGCTGCCTGACGACTGCTTGACGGAACGGCCCGCTGGCGCGGGCCGTTCTGCGTCGGGGGCGAGTCGCGGCTATGGCGCCGGCGCCTCGTGCGGCTCCATGTGCACCAGCACGCCCCGCACGGTGGGGACGGCGGACATGATCGCCCGCTTCACCTTGCCGCTCACGACGTGCGCCTCGTGCAGCGGCATCATCGGGTCGGCCTGCACGTGTACGTCGACGAAGAAGCCCATGCCGGCCCGGCGCACCTTGAGCTTCTCGATGGCGGCCACGTCGTCGACGTCCTCGGCCACTCGCGTGATCCGCTGCAGCAGGGCCGGCTCCGCGGTGCGGTCCATGAGGTCGTGGACCGCCGGCCGCAGGAGGATGGCGCCGTTGAAGGCGATGACGAGCGACGCCGCCAGGGCGGCGTAGTCGTCGGCCGATTCCCAGCCCGGGCCGCCGATGAGCGCGGTGCTGATGCCGACGAACGCGGCCGCCGACGTGATGGCGTCGCTGCGGTGGTGCCAGGCGTCGGTCTTGAGCGCGGTGCTCCCCACTTCGGCGCCCACGGCGAAGACACGGCGGAAGAGGAACTCCTTGACGACGATGACGCCGACGAGCACGGCGAGCGTGAAGGGCGCCGGGGCGTGCTGCGGGGTGACGATTTCCCGTACCGCCTCAACGGCGATGGCGGCCGCGGCGGCCAGCAGCATCAGGGCGACGGTGGCGGCGGCGATCGACTCGGCCTTGCCGTAGCCGAAGGGGTAGTCGTCGTCGGCCTCGCGGGCGGCGATGCGGAGCCCGCTCCAGACGACGATCGAGGAGAGGATGTCGGCCGAGGACTCGATGCCGTCGGCGATGAGGGCGTAGGAGTTGCCGAGGAAGCCGGCGGCGAGCTTGAGGGCGGCCAGGACGGCGTTGACGAGCATGCCGAACTGGGCCGACCGGATGCCGCGGATGGTGGGATTGTGCGCCGGAGAAGGTGAGGCCGTCGTCACGCCGGTGCCGCGCTGCGCTCGACTGTCGTGACTCGTCAGGCGCGCGGTGCCGGCGGGGCGGCGTCGGCGCCCGTGCCGGCGCCCGTGCCGGCGCCCGTGCCGGTGCCCGTGCCGGTGCCCGTGCCGGTGCCCGCAACGGTGCCCTGGCCGGAGGCGGACCCGGCCCCCTCGCGCATCCCCACCAGCTCCTCGACGACATACATCGGCCGCGGCTTGCTCTCGTTGAACAGGCGGCCGAGGTACTCGCCGATGATGCCTAACGAGAAGAGCTGGATACTGCCGAGGAAGAGGACGGCGACCATGATGGTGGCCCAGCCCTCCACGGTGTGACCCAGGGCCTTCTGCACGAATACGCTGGCGAGGTACGCGCAGGCGAGGAACGCAGCCGCGTAGCCGAGCCAGGTCGCGAGCTTGAGCGGGACGGTGGAGAACGACGTCATGCCGTCGAGCGCGAACTTCATCATCTTGCGGTACGGGTACTTCGTCTCGCCGGCGAAGCGCTGCGCGCGATGGTAGGTCACCCCGGTCTGGCGGAAGCCGATCCAGCTCACCAGGCCGCGGACGAAGCGGTCCTTCTCGCGCATCTGGCGCAGCTGGTCGGCGGCGCGCCGGCCGATGAGGCGGAAGTCACCCGACGTCGACGGGGATCTCGACGTTGGTGACCCGCTTGAGGAGGCGGTAGAAGACGCGGGCGGTGAAGAGCTTCATGCGGCTCTCGCCGGCGCGGTCGGCGCGGACGCCGTAGACGACCTCGAAGCCCTCGCGCCACCTGGCGACCATCTCGCCGATGACTTCCGGCGGGTCCTGGAGGTCGGCGTCGATGATGGCCACGCAGTCGCCGGTGGCGTAGTCGAGGCCCGCGCTGATGGCGATCTGGTGGCCGAAATTGCGGGAGAACTTGATGATCCGGACGCGGGCGTCGCGGGCTGCCAGCGCGGTGAGCTGCTGCCAGGAGTCGTCGATGGAGCCGTCGTCGACGAAGATCAGTTCGTAGTCGACGCCGGGGATGGCGGCGAGGGCGCGGGAGGCGCGGTCGTAGAAGGCGCCGATGACGGCGGACTCGTTGAAGACGGGGACGACGACGGAGAGGAGCTTGGGCTCCCCCGGGTTGGAACCGTGCCTCACGTCAGCCTCGATGATCTCGGCAGTGCGCATGTCGGTAGTTTCACTCCATGCTTCGACCGCTCCTTGACGGCGGTCACGAGTAGCCGGCTGTGGCGGCACCTGCACGTCCCCAGCGTATTATGACGACGCATGGGCCGTCGTGCCACGGCGGATCCATGGGAAGGTTCGGCCGGGTGTCTCCGAACCGGCGATGCGCACGCCCTCGCACACTGAGTCGCCTCCGCACAGTGCCATTGCCGCCCCGGTGCCTCGTCGAATCAGCGGCTCCGGGCCGGAATCGCAGCTTGTCCTGTGAGGAGGTTCCCCTGGCGAAAGAATGTGGCCAGCATCCGGGCTGCCGCCTCGTGCACAAGTGGACCGGGATGCTTGTCCTGATTGGCATGCGCGGTCCGCGCACTGTCGCTCACGTCGCGAAATGCCGGGGCCAGATCGATCACCGGCGTGCCGGTGCTGCCGAGCGCGCGGCCAACGGCGGCCGCAGAGGAATCCCACTGAACTCCGGACTGGTCCGCGAAAAGGGCGACAACGAGTCGGGTACGCCCTTCGCTCATGTCCGCCTGCAGGCCACGAAGCTCGGAGGCAATCGCGACGGCATCAGGCAGGGGCGTCCCCCGGCGCGCCAGCCACCGGTGCATCAGCTCGAGCGTTCCGAAGAGCCTGCCGAATGCCGCGCCAACTCCTCGCGCATCCGCGGCTTCGTCCTTGCCCGTATCGACGTCGCTCTGGCCCGTCACGACGACAAGGACGACATTCGGGGCAATCACGGGAGCGATGCGATTGAAGTACGTACGCGCATCAGCGGCGGTGAATCCGGTCACTCCGCAGTTGAGGACCTCGACTGCCCCACTATCCGTACCACCGTTCAGGAACCGCTGCAGGCGCGCGGGATACGCGTCTCCTTCCTGGACACCTTCGCCCAACGTGCTGGCGTTCCCGAAAACGAGTATCCGCCTGAGGGCCGGGTGCGGGTGGAGCCCGACGTCCGGACCGCGGCATCCGAGGTTGTTGAACTGGTACGTCACCCAGAACTTGTACGAGCCCGGCGGTCGCACCCGGCTTCCCGTGGACTGGTTGGTCAGGACCACGTCGGCGATGTCGACGCCGGCCGTGTCGGCCGCAAGATCGAAGTGCAGCCAGCTCGCGCGGTCGCTCTTCGTGGCGGTGAACGTATCGACGATCGCCCGCCATGCCGTCTCCGCCGGCACGGTTCGATATGGCAGCCCCATATCCCATCGGCGACGGACGGTGCCGGTGACGGAATACGAGAACGGCCGGGCCGTCGTCGCACGAACGCGAAAGGAAAGCCGGTATGTCTCTCCCCTGCTGATGGGCAAGCCCGCCTGGTTCAGCTGGATGTGCCAGTAGTCCTTGCCGTCCGCGCGTGCTATTCGCACGCGATAGATATCCGGCTCACCGTCGATCGCGAGCAGCCGTGCCTGGCTGTACGCATCGTGCACGTCGAGACGGATGCTCTCCCGCGAAACATCACTCGACTCGAAGCGCCCGCCGCCGTCATCGAGGTAGTATGCACGCACCGTCGAGTGTGGCAGGTAGAGGCCGGTCTCCGAGGGTTGCGGCGCGGCTGCCTGAAGGGAGGCTTCCGCCGCCGACCGCGCGAACCGCGCGCCGACCGTCAACTCGGCAACCAGGAGAATCGCGAGCAGCGCGACGATTGCGCGACTCGCGCCAGGGCGGCGGAACCCGGTGAGAACCGCCGTCAGAATGTCGACCACAACGACGACGTACGCCATCAGAACTACCAGAAGCAGTGGCCGGAGGGGAAGCGGTCCGTCGCTGACTCCCACGAATACCAGGAGGTTCAGCACGATCGCGCTGGCGAGGGCGAGGAGCACGCGCCAGCGCACCG
This sequence comes from uncultured Gemmatimonadaceae bacterium, assembly GCA_963761075.1. Taxonomy (GTDB): domain Bacteria; phylum Gemmatimonadota; class Gemmatimonadetes; order Gemmatimonadales; family Gemmatimonadaceae; genus CAVXFN01. The sequence goes on along the minus strand of CAVXFN010000004.1, from coordinate 345,163 downwards.
CAACATTCCCGGCGAGTGTGACGGCCGCGGCCATCGACGTCCAACCGAGCGCCGCTCCGAGGAGCTTCGAGATGCCCAAGGGGGCCGCCAGAAGGAACCAGAGTCCCTGGGCACAGGCGAGAGAGACCAGCGCGAGTTCCGGAAACCACCGGACGACGAACTCCATGAAGGCACCGGCCGCCCGTGGCGAGAGTACCGCGCCGGTTGCCGGAACTCCGTGCGCAGCGCCATTCCACGATCGAACACGCCAGTCCGCGCGGGCCACCGCGCGCACCCTCTCCAGAACCACCACAACTGTACCGGCGAGGGCCACAACCACGAGGAACGGCTGGATGAGCACCATGTACCGATCGACCACATTCTCGGTGAACGCAATTCCGGTCATGTGGAGCAGGCTGCTGGCTCCGAGCGCAAAGAGCACCGCGGCACGGCGGCCAAGCGTGGCCAGGATGGGCAGCACGAGGAGGCTCACCCAAGCGAGCAGCGGCCATGCTCTTCCCTGCGCCCGTTCCAGGCTCCGCCGCCAGTCCAACGCCGAGGCACTGATGCCGAAGATCGGGGGGCGTTCGACGCTATCAACGACAGTTGGGTCAATCGCAAACGGATCGAACACACCGTTCAGGAACAGGAGCTGCGCCTGATATCGAAGCGACCCGGTTGCGTACGCGACCGGATCCCGTCTGATGCCTTCACGTGCCACGCGACCCAGAAGGCGGATGGACTCCCGGTAATCCATCCCCTCGTCGATGAGGCGATGCTCGATGATGCTGTGCTGGTCCGACCACGGCTCGACACCGTGCAATTTCGCCAGCAGGATCCTGGAGGCCGCTGCCGATGAGTCGATCAGGTGCTGCTCGTAGACGACCCTGTTGTACAGGTGGGCTGGCGCGGAGTATGTCAGCGCGAACCCATTGCCATGTATCGCAGTCCAGGTCATTGGGACCGCTACCGTGCCCGCGGCGGCGAGCGCGAAGGCAACCGTCAGGAGCCTCCACCGGGTCGCTGGCCGGAACACGAGCACCCAGAGGAGCCCGGGGAGAATTCCCGCCAGCGGCACCACCCGTGATGCGGCGACGACGCCCAGCATGACCCCGGACGCAATCGCTGCGCGCGTACTGCCGCGCTCCATCGCGCGAACGAAGAAGTAGATCGCGCCGACGATACTGAAGAAGCCGAGCGCTTCCGACAGGAAGGCACGCGGCATTGTCAATATCACCGGCATCGAGAACGTCAGCAGAGTGATCGGCAGCGCGCTTGACACCGGCAGGTGGATGCGGACGAGCCGGAACGCCCAGAGTCCGGCCCACAGGATCAGTGCCGACTGCACCAGCGTCACCTTTCCCGCGAGGTCACCGCCAGGCAGGAGGCTCGTCAGGCCGATGAGCGCCGACGTGGCTGGTGGAAAGAACGAGCTTGCCCCGTCGCGGAGAAGGCGCACGCCGAGCAGGTAGCCGGCCACATCGCTGTTCGTCGCCACGCTCTGCGACAGCCAGACGAGTGCCAGTGCAACAGAGAGGTGGAACACGAGGTACGGCTCGGCGGAGCGATATCGTCGCCAGGGCGCGAGAAGCCACGCCGCTGCGCCGAAGACGAGGGCAAAGAGTGGAAGGGTCCGGGGTATCGGCGACCGCGTCGGAGATTCAACTACGAACGCCGGCCAGCCACGATCGCCTCGGGTAGTTCTCGCGTCGCTCGGTGAGGTGCCATCGCGGACGACGTGCACAACAGCCGGGTCGTTCGTGCCTGAGAACTCCAGCAGGACGTGGCGGGCATCGAACTCCACCCTCGCGACGCCCGCTCCCGAATCCGGCCGGATTCGGTTCCATCCTGCCGCATCGTCCCACGCCCCGCTCCGCTGCGTCGCGCTCCATCGCAGCCGTCGCCCGTCGACAACCAGATTCTCGAGAATTGGCACCCCGGATCCCGAGGCGGAATCAGCGCCGGCACCAGTGGTCGATATCGTCCAGTGCGAGCTCCGCGCGGGCACCGTGGCGACGAGGGGGGAAAGCGTTCGATACGCGGACCAGGAGAGGAACGCGACCGAGAGGCCCGTGGTCGCGTACAGGGTGATCCGGCCTGACAGGGAGAGGCCCCCTGAAGCGTCAGCCGATTCAGGGCTGTGTGTCACGGGCGGCATCGACGGGTCGCCGGCGCCGCCCCGTCATCGGGGTCGGCGTGCCGAATCCTCAGCCGTGCCGCGCGACCGCGGGGAGGCGGCGGCCGAACCGAGCAGCTGCTCCTGCCTGAGAAAACGCGCCAGCGCCGCGGCAACGACGCGGTGCGCGAGCGGTCCGGGATGTGCGTCGAGAAACGGATGCGCGAGAAGGTCGGTCTGCCGGTACTGCTGCAAGTCCGCGGCGACGTTCAGGTACGGGGTGCCGGTGCCCGCCAGGCTCTTCTCGACGCCGGTCGACAGCCGCGACCACGCCTCCGTGTCGTCATCCTGGAAGATCATCACCACAAGCCGCGAATTGTCCGCCCGGACTTCGTTGCGCAATGCCGTCAGCTCGCGCGTGACCAGTCCCACATCCTCCAACGACCTGCCGTGACGGCGGTCGATCCAGCGCCGCACCACCGTCCAGCCGAGGAAGAGTCTGGCGTACTTCCCGGCGGGGAGGAATCGGTCGGGGGCGACATCATCGACCCTGGCTGAGTCGTCTCCCGCCACCATGGAGAGCAGCACCACATCCGGCGCATAGCGCTTCCCGACAGACTCGTAGAGCGCGCGCTCCTCGGCCGTCCCGTCGCCGGCAACGGCACAGTCGATCACTTCGAAACGCGTTGAATCGCCGGTCACCTGGCTCCGTTCGTTCAACGTGCGCTCCAGGCGGGCCGCGAACGTGTCCTCCTGGCGCACGCCGGCGCCGAGGGCGTACGAATCGCCGAGTACGAGAAGGCGCCACGTGCCGCGGGTGCGCTCGAGGGGATAGTCCGGCCCTCGACATCCGAGATCGTTGAAGTGGTAGGTGATCCCGAACAGCGGCTCAGATGGCGGCCGCACGGGGATGCCCGGGTTTCCCACGGTCAACTGCACGTCGGCGACGTCCAGCGCCACGGCATCCGTGCCGAGATCGAAGTTCACCCGCGCCGAATCGTCCGACCGGGTGGCGCGGAACGCGAGGTCGAATTTCTGCCAGTCCGTCGTGAGGGGGGCCTGCTGGTAAGGACTGAGCAGGTCCCACGGTGGATGTCCCTGGCTCACACTGTACGCGAAGGTGCGTGGCAACTCGGCGCGGGCCCGAAAGACCATGTGATACTGGCCACCCTTCCTCAGCGGAAGCCCGCCGCGCCACAACTGCACGTGCCACGGTACGCCGCCCGCGGCCTTTGTGACGTCAACGTGGATCATGTCGGGGTGGTCCTCTGGATACCGCACGTCGGCGGTGCTGCGAGGATCGTTCACGGCCAGCTTCCATCCCAACTCGCTCTGGCCTGACACCTCGAAGTAGAGCGCAGGATTGTCGGGATACGCGACGCGTACAGTGGACTGCGGGGGATATGTCGCGCCTGACGCAGGCCGCGGCGCCCGTACCGGTGCCGCGGCGGCGACCGCGGCCGAGGGTGAGGCGTGGCGCCGTTCAACGCCGCTCTCGACCATCAGGAGCAGCGCGCCAGCTACCCCCGCCATCGCGAATGCCCGGACCTGATTCTGCACACCCCACGCGATCGCGAACCGCACGATTCCGAAGAGCACGTATCCGAGCGGAATCGCCAGCAGGAGGATACGATGCGAGAACACCTGCGGCCCGCGAACTACGTACATCGCGATGTTCAGGCCGAGCACGATACTTGCGACGACGAGCATGCGACGGGCCCGCGCCTGGTCCGCTCGATAGACGTACGGCGCCAGTGCAGCGAACGCCCCGGCCACGATGCCGACGAGGAGCGGAAACGCGGGAGCGGGCGTCACCACGAAATACCAGAACTGCAGAAGACCGAGCCCGGCGAGCGCGAACCACCGGGGTCCGAGCGAGGCAATGGTCGGTCCGGGCGATTGCACCCTGAGACTGCGTGGGGTCGGAGCGGGCATCTGGTGGCCGGAGTCCGCTTCAGGCTGGAGATGCGACGTCGGGTAACGCCGTCGGGTGGCGGCATCCGCGGGTCGACGATCGGCTCGAATAGCTCGAAACTGCGAGTCGGCGCATGGTTCGGAAAGGACCACCCCTCATGTTCGGCAGAACGATCGCGCGCCAGCCGGGCGCTCCCACGACCGGGCTTCGCTCACGCTCACACCTCGGTCAACAGCGCCACGAAGTCGTCCCGGGCAACGGTACTCGGGATAGCCAGCCGTGGAAGCGCGAGCCGGTTTTCGTGCCGCCCCCATCGTCCGGGTCGCTGCGTGAAGGCGAGATGATAGCCTGACGCCGCGGCGAGGTGGTGAATGGCCCGGTCCTCGTCCCCGTACGGATACGCGAAGTAGTTCGCGTCCGTCCCGATCCGGTCCCTGATCGCGGCGCGGGACAACATCATCTCCCTGACCACTTCGTCTGGTGAACATCCAGTCAGCCATGGATGACTGGCCGAGAGAGAGCCGAGTTCGACTCCCTCCCGGTAGAGCGCGTCGAGGCCAGCCCAGTCGAGAAGCGGGAACGCCGTACCGCCTTTCGCATCCCTGGCCGCAACTCCGCCAACATCGTCTGTCACCACGAAGAGCAGCGCGCCGAATCCATGGCGTGCGAGAATCGGCCAGGCGTGCCGTGCGAAGTCCTCGTACCCTCCATCGAACGTGAACAGCACGCGTCGTGCGGGGCCTTCACCGCTTCGCTCGAGCCACGACTGCCAATCTCCCGGAGTCGTGCTTCGATAGCCCAGCTTCTGGAGGTACGCCACCTGCTCCTCGAAGCGTTCAGGGTGAAGGCTGTATGCGGCGGCCGAGCGACCCGGATCTGGTGTCACGCGCCGATAGCGCAGGATGGATAACGAGCGACTCGTCGCTCGCTCGTCGCTCGCTCCCGGTCCAGCAGCCGCCCTTTTCTCCTCGTCGTGCGGCAGGCGCTCCCACGCACCGTCCGGTACGTAGGCCGCATGCGCCACCGCGTCGGCGGCCGGCGCGGGTGTCGACACCTCCTTGACTGGAGTCCCGGTCGCGAGCGCCAGGCGCTCGATCGCGTCGCGCGCGCCCGCGGGAAGCGTCGCCAGGCGGGAGGCAAAGCCTGAAGGCGGCGCACCGGCGTGTCGCATCAGGGCCAGCCCCCCAAGAGGAAGAGACGCTCGCAAGGCAGGTCGGGCGCCCCTCCGCCGTCGTCGCAGCCTCTCCCGGAACGGCACACCGTCGTCGATGCGCCAGCCGATGATTCCCTCCCGCACGGCCAGGTGCAACATCTCGCGTGGCAGGGACTCCACGAGCCTGCGCGCCAGGTCGCCAGCGCGCACAGCGCCGCCTGCTGTGGGAATCCTGATCCTGGAGAAGGGAACGCCTCCCACGCTCGCTCGCACCTCGAGCATCGTGGCGCTGGTGAGAAGGTCGCGACGCGGATCGCTCAGATCGACGGTGGCGACAGCCGTTCGTGCTGCAACGGCTGGTTCCTCGGACATGAGTCGGTTGCCGTAGATGTCGTCGAGCGAGGCGTCGGGTACTCCGAGGAGCTCCTGCAGGAAGACCGCCCAGCCGACGGTCTCGTGCAGCACCTCGCGATCATCAGCGGCGTCGGCAGGTTGGTCAGTCGCAAGGACCACTGCACCCCGCCGGATCTGTACGCCCGAGGGCAACCGATCAACCTCCAGCGAGCGATACACCGTGCGCGAGAGAAACCGCGAGAGCAGCTCCCAATGAAACTCCCGCGCCACGGTGTCGCGCACCACGCGGCCAAGGAGGAGGCCATCGCAGATCGGAAGCTCGATGTCACCAAGCCGCTCGCCGCCGTACGTGAGATCGGCGCGATACCGATCCAGCCCCGGCGGGAATCTGCGCATCGCGGTCACCGGCCGCGTCAGATCGAGGGAGTCGTCGTACGAGGCCAGCATCGCCCTTGGGCGGGCGGGATCGCACTGCTGTACGAGCAGGTGATCGAGGGCGCGAATCGAGCGCTGCGCAAGACCCCGAGCCCCCGTCGCCTTCTCGAGGAAGCCGAGGAACCGCCGCAACGGCTCGGCTAGCGGCAGCATGACGTCGCGACCGGAGCGCGGCGGCACGCACCGCGTCACGCGAACCGCTTCCAGTATCGAGCCGGCGACCGCCCACGGATCGAGTGCCGGCGCGCGGAAGCGAGAGAGAGCGTCGAGCAGCGGCACGGGGTCGGCACCACCTGCCAGCGCCATGCCCGCCGCCCAGCACAGGTGCTTGAACGAATGATGTCCGAGTCCCGACAGGTCGAGGCCAGCGGCGTGCGCCGGAGCCGGGTGGGGAACGCGGTCGTCGGCTCGATGTCCCTGCGCGATGACGGCGAGCCCGTCGTCGAGCACGCGCCGGTAGTCGCGACTGCGCGAACCCGAACGCATGCGATAGACGGCTAGCGCACCCGGCACGCGCACGAAATGCGCGCCGGTGCGGGCGACGCGCTGCCAGAAGTCCCAGTCCTCGTGAAGCTTGTCACCTTCGTCGAAGCCGCCGAGAGCTTCGACGAGCTTGCGCCCGAGCACGCACGCGTGCGGCGGAAATGGGCAGGCCGCAGCGAAAAGGTGAAAGAGATCCCCATCAATGTCGCCGATGGGGCCCGGTTCGGTGCTGCCGTTTGGTGCAAGGCGAAGCCAGCCCGTATACGTGGCGTCGGGCGCGGGAACGCTTCGTTCGTCGAACGGGCGGAGCATCTCCTCGACGAACCGGGCATCGAGCAGGTCGTCGGCATCGAGAAAGCTCACCAGGCTCGTCGTGGCCGCCGCTATACCGGCGTTGCGTGCGGCACCCACGCCGCGCGCCGCCTGCCGCACGAGGCTGTAGCGGCCGTCGGCGGATGCGTACCGCTCGACAACCTGTGCCGTGGCATCGTCCGAGCCGTCGTCCACCACGACGGCGCGCCAGGCGCGCGACGTCTGCGCGCCGAGCGAGTCCAGTGTCTCGGCAAGCGTATCCGCGGCGTTCCGAGCGGGGATGACGACCGTCAGCCGCGCGTCGGAACCAGCCTGCGGATCTCCCTCCCCTGGAATTCGGCGCGGCCTGGCGGACGGTCGCTTCATGGGCGGCAATCTAAGGCCGGTCGTTGTCGCCTCCGTGTCGCCTCGTAGCGTGGTCCCGGCGCCACACGAGCGTCGCGGTTGGTGCGCGGTGGCGCGGGCCATCCAACGCGGGTCTGACGCCGCTGCGAGCCAAGCCGTTGGGGGGCAATGCCATGCGGCGCTCCAGGACCAGCCGGTCGCGTGCGGCGGCGGAGCGCGAACGTGGCATGTCGGGTGCGAGCAGCGGGAGGGTCTACGCGGCGCGGCGACGCGCATTCACCCCAAGTGACACCCTGCCTGCTCGCGGTCGGGGCACTGTCAGAATGGAGCCACGCTTTCCATGATTCGCGCATGACGCATCGTCCGGGCGCCTTTCCGCGCGTAGTGGCATGACCGCCACCGACGTTTTCGCGGAGTACCAGGAGTCACGCGCGCCCGATGTCGATCGGTCGGTGCTCTGTCACGCTCCGTTCGTCAACCTGAACTTCGACCAGCTCGGACGCGTCACGGCGTGCTGCTTCAACAGGCACTACGTGCTCGGCCGCTATCCCGAGCAATCGGTGCCGGAGATCTGGAACGGGCCGGCGGCGCGCGAACTGCGTGAGGCTTTCCTCGAGCAGCGGGACGTCCCGACGTGTGAGCTGTGCTTCCACCAGTTGCGCAGCCGGAACTTCGCCGGCACGCTGATGCGCAACTTCGACGACTTCGGTCGCGGCGCGGGATATCGTGCCAGCGTGGATGCGGCGACACCGCTCGTGCTGGAGTTCGAGCTCTCCAATACGTGCAACCTCGAGTGCGTGATGTGCGGTGGCACATGGTCCTCCGCGATCCGCGACCGCCGTGAGGGACTGCCGCCGCTGCGCAACCCGTACGATCGCGCGTTTGTGGACCAGCTCGAGCCATACCTCGCCTCGATCACCGGGGCGAAGTTCCTGGGGGGCGAGCCGTTCCTCATCCAGCGCTACTATGAAATCTGGGAGCGTATCGCCGAGTTGAACCCGGAAGCGCGGCTGACCATCACGACCAATGCCACGGTACTTCCCGACCGCGCGCGAAGGGTGCTGGAGCGGCTGCGGGCGCACATCGTCGTCTCGCTCGACGCGGTCACGCCGGGCACGTACGAATCGATCCGGCGCAATGCGCGCCTCGATGTCGTGCTGGAGAACGTCGAGTGGCTGATGGCCAACGCGCGCCGGCGGAGCACCGACCTGTCGCTGGCGGTGTGCCCGATGCGGCACAACTGGCGCGAGCTGCACCTGCTGCTCGAGTACTGCGCCGCGCGGAAGATCGGCGTGTTCTTCAACACCGTGCTGCGGCCGCCGGAGAGTTCCCTGGCGACGCTGTCGGCGGTGGAGCTCGAGGAGGTCATCGCCTACCTGCAGCACGTGCGGCCGACCGACAGCGCATGGTACGCCGTGCGCAATCGCGAGCAGTGCGACGGCCTGATCAGCCAGCTCGTGGAATGGCGGCGCGAGAAACTGCGGTTTGGCGCAGTGATTGACGCGAAGAACCGTGCCTTCATGGACTGGGTGGGCACGCTCCGTCACAGGGACGGGCGCGCGCTGGTCGATAGCGAGGTCCGCGCCGTCCTGGCCCCGCTGATGCTGTCGCACGCGATCGAGGAGGAAGTGCGCGCGATCAGGGTATGGGAGCTGCAAAACCTCCTGCCGCGCCCGCCGCTGCCTGTCAGCTCGAATGCGTCACGCCCGCGGTTGCGGGAACTGCTCCTGGCGTCGCTGCTGCTGAGCCGGTTCACGGCCGCGGGGACCGAGGTCGGCGATGCGGGCTATCGTAGCGCGCTCGTCGACGAGTACCTGCAGCTCGAGTGCAGTGTGGCGCGACAGGAGGCTTCGGGTGCGGTGAACGAGGAGCGGGTGGGTGACCTCGCGGAGGCGATCCGGAGTCGCATCGAGAATGGGCAAGGGGTCTCCCTCACCGAGGACATCAAGGGCCTGCTCGAGACCTCGCTCCGGAATGATCCGCTGCCGGTGAACGTGCACTGGATGATCACCGCGCGATGCTGGGAGGCGCTCGAGAACCTTCACACCGAAGGCCCGAGCCAGGAGGAGAAGGACCGCACCGAGCACCTTGTTCGCCTCGTGATGGGCATGTCCTCGATGAATGGATCCGGGAACGAGGTCGTCGATCGATTCGTCGCCTCCAATGGCGCCGCCGGAGACACGCCCTCGGAAGAGGACTTCCGACGGATGATCGATGCGATGTATGTGCTGTACTACGTCACCGCTCCGGGCCAGGACCTCGCATGGTTCCGCGGGCGTGTGCGGCTCGTGCAGGACACGGTCACCCACGCAGCGGCGTCCGATCGCGCGTGGCGGGCGCTCGCGGCGCAGGGGCTCGGCCGGTCGTACAAGGCACTCGTCGCAATGACGAACGAGGAGCTGAAACAGGCGCTCGAATCGTTCATGTAAGTCCGGGCGGGTGGACGCTGCGCCGTCCGGACTGTCTCACCGAGTGCCCGTGCTTGCAGTGTTCCGCTTGAGGCGTGCACCGAAGTGCGCGAAGGCGCGCCGCAGCCAAAGGCGCCACCATGGCGGCCCCACCCTCAGCGCCGAGAGCTCCGGGAAGACCTGGTCGAACTACTCCGATCGCATTCCGTCGATGCGCCGGGTGAAGCGCCGGAAGCGCCGCAGTTCCCCGGGCGCGCTGCCCTGCATGTACGCCAGCACCGCATCGAGGTGAGCCCGCATCGGGCCAGCGGCGGGACCGAGCCGTTCCACTTCGACGATGAGCTCACGATACCGCTGCTCGACTTCCTCCTTCAGGCGGCGGGGCAATGCACGTACGCTGTAGAACCGCGGCTCGAAGAGGATGTTGAGCTGCATCTCGGACGGCTTGATGAGCCCGTGCGCCACACACGAGCGGTAGAACTCGGGTACGTGGAGCGCGTTCATGATGCCGACCGTGGCCAGGATCCGGAACTCGACGTGCGGGCACTCGGCAAGCATTCGGGTACGATTGGCGACGACGTCCGGCCACCGCTGGCCGCTCCGCATGTAGTCCCCGCGCGCCTCCATGCCGTCGAGGCTTGCCTGCACGAAGATGCGCGGAAACCGCTTCCACAGCGCCAGAATGTCGGTGTTCTTGTACCGGAGTCGCGAGAGGTTCGTGTTGTACGACAGGCGCACATCGGTCTTTCCCATCTGCACCAGTCGCTCGAGGATCTGGTAGTGATCCTCCGAGAGCAGCGGTTCACCGCCGGCAAAGTGGATGCGCTCCAGCGTGGGAAGCAGCGGGATGACCTCCTGCAGGAGCGCGTCCGGGTCAGGGGCGGCGTTCAGGATTGCCGGGCTTCTTCGCGATGCAAGACCGAGCCGGACGGCATCCCCGTGCCACGCGCTGCTGAGCCCCGCATTGCAGATGCGGCACTTGAGGTTGCAGACGTTCGAGAAGCGGATATCCAGGTAAGGCAGGTTGAGGCGCTCGACGGTGCCGTCGGCCGCGGTCTCCTTCACGAGGCCAAGGTGTGACGCCATCTCGACGTTTTCTGATGTCCGCCACGATTCCTGCCCGACCCCTTCCATTTCGTAGCAGCGCTCACACAAGCTGCTCCGCTCGCCACGAAGCATGCGTAGGCGCAGGGCCCGCATCGCGGGAGAATTCCACGCCGAGCGGAGCGTTCCGCCTTCCTGCAGGTTGCCGATCCTGTTGCGGGAATCGTGCGCCGACATGCAGCACGGATACACTTCTCCCGACGGGAGGACGTGAATGTGCGCCCAGGGCGCGATGCAGAAGACCGGAGAGCTCCGGTGATCGACTTCCTGCTGTGGCCCGCTCACCAGGTCGTCCAAGCCGTACCTCCGCTGCGCGCGTCGCCGACGTCCAAATTGCTACGGGCCCTTTACGGCACGAAACACCCGGAGCTCGGGCATCCCGGGAGACGGTTGCTCCCGGAACCCGACGCTCGAGACAACCCGCCCGGAGATCTCGACCGCACCCAGCATTATGGCGCCCCAGCCGATGGGCCGCCCTTCCCACTGCATGCGCTGTGCCTGAAGAAGCGCGGTGCCGAGCAGCACGACCTCGTCTGGAGCCCAGCGCTCGAATCTCGGCCGAGGCTCGATTCGGATCTCCGTCCACACCGGGCTCCAGCAGCATGAACTCAGCACTCCGATACGACGCGTGGTCCCGCTCGAAGTAGCCCGGGTGCTGCGCCGCGTAGTACTCGACCTGCAGGTTGTAGAACTCCAGCCCACTCGTGACCAGGAGGACCCGTGCGGAGCCGATGTCCTCGAGGCTGCCGATCCGCGCCAGCACCTCCCGGCGTCGATCTTCCTGCAGCAGTGGACGCTGTGACGGGACGATGTCCCCGGGATTGATTCCGAAGGTGGCGAGACTGATGGCCACCCATTGCACTCCGAGTACGACGACGCTCACAGACGCCATCCACGCTCTGCTGCTGCTCGCCAAGACCCATCCGAACAGCAGCGCGACGTAGCCCACCACGGGAAGGACGTATCGATTCTCCTGCTGGTCAGAGAGCGCAAGTACGCACAGCACGAGCGCGACCTGCGCGAGCAGAAGCGACGGCAGGAACCGAGGTCCGGCCGCCTCTCGACCTCCTCGCCCGAATACGCTGGCTGCAGCGAGCGCCACCAGGAGCACACCGACCGGCATCCACGAGATGCCCCGAGCCAGATGCAGCAGCCAGATCGCCAACCTGCCGGGATAGGCAGCTCCAGGCACGCCTGCAAAGACGTCGTGGAATCCGAAGCCGGCATAACCCAGCGCAGAGTCGAATTGCGCACCGTACCAGAGCGCAGCCGACGAGGCGAGCAGCACCGCGAGTAGCAGCAGGGCGACGTCAGTGGCTCGCAGCGACGGACGGGGGCGATTCCCCGACCACGACCGCACGAGCGCGACAAGCCCCGGCACGACGCAGAAGAGAGGCGTTGACAACATCGTGAGCGCGGCCAGGCTGCCGGCCGCAAGCAGGCTGGCCCACACACGAACGCGATTCCACTCGCCGGCGCGGAGCGCGATGAAGACGAACCACATCACGATCGCACCCTGCAGCGATTGCACGTAGAACTGCCTCGCGACATCGAGCGACAACGGGGCCGCGGCGGCGACGAGCACCACGGCCCACGCGACCGGGGCCCTGCCGAAGAGTCCGCGTGCGACACGGTAGAGCAGGAAAAGCGTCGCGCCGTGGGCAAGGAGTGGAATCAGCAGCAACGCGGCATCAACGTTCCCGATCGCATGGCCCAACGGCACCAGGAACTGCCCGAGCCACGGGAGGATCGGTGGCTTTGGCGCAATCGACAGCATCGCATGCCACCACGCGGCCAGACCGGATCCCATCGCGTGATGCAGCCGCAGGGCCTGCAGGCCGTAGAGGCTGGCGTCGGAAACCCAGATGCCGCGGTTGAGCATGACCCAGGCGAGACTCGGGAGGAGAAGGAACGCGATGGGCAGGTCATCGTGAAACGCTCGCCGCTCCGGAGCATGGGGCGTATCGATTCCGGCGGAGGCTTGGTCACGCATGGAAGGGTAATCGGTTAGTCGATTGACGCTTCTGCAACCCGGGAGATCCGGATGGCTCCCCGAACACGCCATGTCTCACCCATCGGACCGCTCGGCGCCGGACAGCGCATCCGACCGTCGCTCGAATGAACGTCGCGGTTCGGGCGAGACTTCCTGCGTCGCGGGCTCTCTCTGCCAGGACAGCACATCGCGAGGCGCCGACGGCGCTCTCATCGTGAGACGCTGTCAGTCGCACCGCGCCTTCGTCGGCGCGGAGTATGCAATTGGGCCGCGCAACGGCGATCAGTCCTTCAGAAGTACCGTCGCCTCTCCAAGAACCGTCTGAACTCGCGACATGCTCTGGCAACCTGCGGAAGAGGTATGGAGGAGAATCGGGGCCCCACGCCCACCACGTTCGGCCCCGTCACTCGGGCGATCAGGCTTGCCTGGTCGTCTCGGCCCGACTCACGATGCACTCGCGTCTCACGCAGATGCCCTGGCCCAGAGACTTTCTCGGGGGCCAGAACTCATGCCGTCTCCTCGGCACAGGATGAGTCATCCCCTCTTGGTTGACCCTGCCCGCCAAGGGCGACCACATGGACAATTCCAGTTCAGCGTACAAATGTGGCATACCTCCGCGGAGATCTCTCGACGGCCTGCCGAAAGGACATACCGAACTTCTCGCTGAGACTCAAAGCGCTCCACTCCGCACCGAATAGGCTTGTTGCAAATTCGAACTCCAGCATCAAGCGTTCGCCCTCAATGACCGCTTTCCCTTTGTGGAATCCCCGGGTATCGGCGGCGATGATCGTGCCCCGTGGTCCCGTGATCTCCACAAAACGGTCATCGTGGTAATATTGGCGCATTTCGCTGTCCGCGATCCGCTCATCTCGGAGCAGAGCGCGCGGTTTGCGCTTGTGAGAGCCTACGACGTAACAGTGTGGACCGTTCCTGGTGGACACGTCCGTCAAGTAGAAGAAGAACTTCACGAACTTGATTCTGTCCATATCGAAGTGATAGTGCTGCGCCGCTGCGGAACTGGATTCGCCGCGCAAGTAAGCTGTGCTCCACCACATCGAGACATCATCAGTGATTGCCTCGGAACGCAGGTACACGTCGGCAATCGAAAGAAGCAACGGGTCCATCAGTAGTTGCTGGACCGCCGCCTGTTCCACGACGAGCTGCGCGCGAAGCGCATACTTCGCTGACACGACATGAGTGCGATCGTAGGTGCGATCCGACAGGTATTCAAATGTGAATGCGCTCAGCGTATCGGCGGCACTGCTACCGAGAGGTCGAGTCGGCGTAGTCTGAGCGAATTCGATTAGCTCGGAGACCATGCTCTCCGGCAGGCGATTCTGGAGTACCGCGAATCCATCGCGCCGAATCTGCCTCACCACGCGGCGGCGCTCGGCTTCATTTGCCTCACCGAACACGCTCCCGACGAGATCCAGCCGTCGGACTGGGTGAAATGCGCGCGAAAGTGCCGCAAGCAGATCATTGGCCCGGCCGTTCGTCTGGCAGTATAGCTGTCGCATCGCCTTGAAGTCGGCCTGACTCGTGCTGCCCGTCCGAAGGTAATCCAAGTATCCGACCAGTGTTCGCCAGCTCGGTTCAACGAAGTGGAGCATTGGTCGAAGCCTCGATAAGAAGGGTTGTCCACTCCTCCGCGCTGCTACACTCGCCGCTCAAGGCGGCCACTTCCGACGCCCTTGCAAAGGGGCCGTCCGGCTTGGCGTCCACTCGCAGTCGCTGATACTCATGAATTGGGCACGGGAACCCGTTGGCTAGGGGCCTTCATGTTCTACCCGCTCGCTCACTCGTGCGGGGCGAGCAGATCGTACTTGGCGGATGTCCGCGGCCCGGAGCAATACCGACGTGCCGCGAGGTCTCTAGCAGGCTGCGGAAAAAGGGTGGAAAACTTGGTGTTGCGCGGGGAGGGCCGGACGCCTAACGTGGCGTGACCTGAGCGGAGCGACGTCATGCGCGGCAGCGAGCGGCAGCAAGGGACGATGTTCAGCTATGTGGCCTTGGAGGACCGGATTCCGGCCGACCACCCGCTGCGGACCCTCCGGCCCTGGGTGGAGACGGCGCTCCAGACGCTGTCGCCGACCTTTGACCAGATCTATGCCGACGGCGGGCGGCCGTCGATCCCGCCGGAACAGCTGCTGCGGGCCCTGCTGCTCCAGGTCCTCTATACCATTCGGAGCGAGCGCCAACTGATGGAGGCGCTGGAGTACAATCTTTTGTACCGCTGGTTCGTGGGGCTGGGGATCGACGAGCCGGTCTGGGACGTGACGGTGTTCACCAAGAACCGCCAGCGCCTGTTGGTGGGCGAGGTGGCCGAGGGCTTCTTCGCGGCGGTGTTGGCGCAGGCGCGGGGAGCTGGGCTGTTGTCGAGCGAGCACTTCACGGTGGATGGGACGCTGGTGCAGGCGTGGGCGGGGCAGAAGAGCTTTCGGCGCGATCCCGACAAGCAGGATCCGGGGGATCCGCCGCTGCCGCGGGTGCCGAAGCACCGCCGGAAGTTCCTGGCCCCGGACGATCCGCGCCGGCGGGCAGCGGCCGACGGGCCGCGGAATCCCACGGTGGATTTCCACGGCGAGCGGCGGAGCAACGCGACCCACACCTCGACGACCGATCCCGACGCGGTGCTGGCGAAGCAGGCCAAAGGGCGCGCCGCGCAGCTGGGCTATCAGGCGACGGTGCTCATGGAGAATCGCCACGGCCTGGCGGTGGGGACCTGCACGACCCCGGCGACCGGGACGGCGGAGCGCGCCAACGCGGTGACCCTGGTGACCAGCGCGCCGTATCGGCGCCGGCGCATCACCGTGGGGGCCGACAAGGGCTTCGACACGCAGGGGTGCGTGGCGGGACTGCGGGCGGCTGGGGCGGCCCCCCATGTGGCGCAACACACGACGGGCCGCGCCAGTGCCATTGACGCCCGGACGTCGCGCCACCCGGGATACGCGGTGAGCCAGCGGAAGCGCAAGCGCGTGGAAGAGATCTTCGGGTGGCTCAAGACGATCGGCCTCTGTCGACAGACGCGCTTCCGCGGGGTGGACCGGGTCGGCTGGATGGTGACCTTCGCGACGGCGGTCTACAACCTGGTGCGGATGCGAACGCTCCTGGGAGCGGCCCCCGCATGAGGCGACGCCCGATCGGCGGTGGCCGAGCCGCCCCGCCGGGGCCACCCGGCGGACCGGGACCCGCCCTCCGGACGCGTCGCGCCGCCTAACGGCCTCGAACCACCAGCCCCATGCCACGAATACCCCCATTTTCCGCACCCTGCTAACGGCCTCGAACCACCAGCCCCATGCCACGAATACCCCCATTTTCCGCACCCTGCTAACGGCCTCGAACCACCAGCCCCATGCCACGAATACCCCCATTTTCCGCACCCTGCTAGGCGTTCAGGTGGTCCGTCGCGGGCTTACGGGGTCGCCACTGGAGTATCACGGAGGCCGCCTTGACCAGCTGTTGATAGCTTCCATCTCATATCAGAGGAAAGCTGGCGTCGCTCGACCATGACTAGTCGTTTCATGCGTCGCGAAACCGCCGCCCTGACCTCGTGTAATGGTGAGCAATCGAAGCGGTCGCTTCCTCCAATGAGACTGCTATGTCACATGCTTCGCATCTCGTCGCGCAGAGTCACGTTGCGCTTGGGCGTAATCCTCGGGACGTCCGATATCGAGCCAGTACTCGACAATCGGATAGCTGACCACCTCTCTCCCCTTCGCGATCAATACCTCCAGCAGGTCCGTCATGTCGAAGCGGGCTTCGTGTGGAACGAAACGAAACGCAGTGGACTCGAGCAAATAGATGCCACCGCTAACATAGATGCTCAACAGCGGTTTCTCTCGAACCCTCAGGATTCGGACGCCCTCAGTCTCGACTAGGCCGTATGGTACTGGCAGGTCGAGTCGCCTTACAGCGACCGTTGCATCCGCGCGAGCCTCAACATGAAACGCGAGCATGGCGCGGTAGTCGACATCCGAAATGATGTCGCCGTTGATGACAAGCACCGGTCCCGTCATCGGCGCAAGCCGGCTGAGAGCGCCGGCGGTACCGAGCGGCTGATCCTCGGCGACATAGGAAACGTCCAGTCCGAAGCTGCTGCCGTCACCGAAGTAGTCGCGGATCTTCTCTCCCTTATAGCGGGTGGTGACGCTCACATGGCGTATCCCGGATTCGCGCAAGCGATCAAGCGTGTGTTCCATCAAGGGACGATCGCCGATCGGCAACATGCTCTTCGGGAGATCCTCCGTGAGCGGTCGAAGGCGCGTGCCCTCACCGCCGGCCATGATCACGGCTTGTAGGGGAAGGATGTCGTCGGCCAGGAGATCGTCAAGCGTGGCGACCGTTACGACACGCCGTAGTTCATCAAGTAACGGAATCTGACGAATCCGATGCTCGCGCATCATGTGCAGCAGTTGCCCGCGCTCAGCGGACGCTTCGGCGAAGATCGGTGACCGGACCTGACCAGCCAACAGACCCCCGAGGGAGAGTCCCGCCTCCCTGCCGGCGAGCAGAGCGCGCCGGATATCGCCGTCGGTGACCGTAGCAATCAGCCTCGTCTCCGCATCGACAACGAGCGCGATGCCTCGCTGATTGCGATCGATAAGCGCCATTGCGTCCCGAATGGTCGCTTCCGGCGTCAGGCAGAACCGCAGAATGTCGCTCTTCATTGTGCGGCCTAGTAGGTCATTCGCTTGCGAAGCAGGTTGCCATCTATCGGTATCGTTGCCAGGACCTCGGCGAGCCTCTGGCCCGAGTTCCCTGCACCATAGGGATTCTCGGAGGTACGGACCGTTTCGCGAAACAGGGGGTCGTGCAGACAGCGGTCTATGGCCTCTACGATTTCTCCGGCGTCATAGCCAACATCGAGCACGTTTGCGGCGCGCAGCCGCCCCAGTTGCCGGGTGCCTATGTTTACGCATGGACACCTGAACGCCGGCGTTTCCTTTATTCCACTCGAAGAGTTGCCGACACACGCCGCGGCGATGTGGAGCAATCCGTGATAGTCTGCTCTTCCGGCGCTGGGCTGGAGACGTGCGAATGTCGATGACTTCGCGACGAATGCCCTGAGCTCCTCGATGATGAGATGGCCCCCGGCATCGTCATTGGGATATGTCATGACCACCTGACACGACCAGCGCCTCGCTGCCTCCGCGAAAGCATTCAACGATGGCCGGACCTGCTCACCGGCCATCATGAACTCGGTGGCTACAGAGTGCTGCGTGAAGACAAGGAGCGGCCGACCAGAATCGAGGCGGAATCGCGACCGAACGTCCCGCGGCGACGAGTACTCGCCCGACGCCACCAGGTCCAGGACGGGGAGCCCGATCGAGAAGATACGCCACGACTCTTCACCCATCCTGCGCACGCGCGCCGCCGACTGTTCGTTGGTGGTAAAGTGGAGGTGCGCCAGCTTCGTGAGGGCGTGACGGACGCTATCGTCCAGTGAGCCGCCTTCGGTATAGTCGCCACCCTCTACATGCGCTGTTGGAATGCCCATCTGGGTACCAGCGACGCCGGCAGCGAGAGTCTCGAATCGATCGGCATAGATGAGTAGCACGTCAGGACGTAGGTCGCTGAGCACGTCCGTTAGTTGCACGATACCGCTGCCAATGGCGCGAGCGTTGGCGTACAGAGTGCGGCCCGTGTTTTCAAGGCGTACTTTCGCGGCCACATGGAAGCCGTGCGCCTCGATCTCGTCCAGCGTTCGACCAAATGCGTCGTCCAGGTGCGCGCCAGACACAATGAGGAGGAGCTCGAGACGCTCGTCTGCAGCGAGCGCTCGCAAGATGGGATACAGTTGCCCGTAGTCCGCTCGATTGCCGCTGAACACCGCCACTCGACGCCGGGGTTGGTGCCGCGTCGCATCGGGTACCGGTGGATCGATCATTCGAGGTCGCTCCAGGCGAGCTGCTCGTCCTTCGTGATTTCTCGCCGCGCACGTCGCCCCATGACGCTGCCGTAGTCCGACGCCATGATGCCGCCCGTACCAGGTCGCTTTACCCAGACGTTCTCTGCAGTCAGTGCTTCTCCTCTCGCGATCGTCCGGATGACCACGACGCTCGCGTACGCGAAATCCATCGTGGTCCGCTCGTCCGGCAGGATCGTCTTGCCTCCGCCGAGGGCAGCATGAACCGCCCGACTCCCTTCCACGAGATCGCGAAGTTCGGAGGGATCCATCGACAAGACGATATCCGGCCCCGGCCACGACCGGTCAGACGTGAAATGACGCTCAACGATTGACGCTCCAAGAGCGACCGCTGCGAGGCTGCACCAGTTGCCGAGTGAGTGGTCGCTGAACCCGATGACAGCATCGGGAAATGCTTCTGACAACTCGCTCAAGGCGCCTAGTCGGACCTTGGCATGAGGAGTCGGATACAGCGAAGTGCAGTGCATCAGCGCAAAAGGCACCCCGAAGTTGCGAAGGATGTCCACCGCTGGACGAATCGACCGAAGATCGTTCATGCCGGTGCTGAGAATGATCGGCTTGCCGTATCCGGCGACGTGTTCAATGAGCGGATAGTTGTTGCATTCGCCGGAGCCGATCTTGAATGCCGGGACTTCCAGCCTCGCCAGTCGGACCGCGGCCGCCCGTGAGAAGGGCGTGGACAGGTAAATGAGACGCTTCGCGCGTGCATAGGACATCAGTTCACGATCGGCGGCTTCGTCCAGCGCGCACCGGGTCATGATGTCCCAGATGCTCTCATCGGCGTTCGCCGGCACGGTCAGCCGCGCCGCCGGCACCATCTCGTCATCAATGATGTGACATTGGAACTTCACGCATTCGCAACCGGCGGACGCGGCATCTGCGATCATCCGCTTCGCCTTCTCAACGCTGCCGTCGTGGTTGATTCCGATCTCGGCGATCACGAGAGGCGCATGCTCCGCGCCGACCGGACGACCGTCGATCACAAAGCCTGGAGCGCGCTTCAGCATTCCATTCGCCTTCACTCCGTCG
Source organism: uncultured Gemmatimonadaceae bacterium (assembly GCA_963761075.1). GTDB lineage: Bacteria > Gemmatimonadota > Gemmatimonadetes > Gemmatimonadales > Gemmatimonadaceae > CAVXFN01. The sequence continues at coordinate 325,611 of CAVXFN010000004.1, read as the reverse complement.
GTGAACCCCGGTCCACCACGAACGTTAGCCGGAGTGCCTCGTGCACGCATGCGATCGCGAAGCCGAGTGTCAAGACACGGCCCGCTGGGCACGCGGAGACCGGCTGTCTTCGACGCCGCGGCTGCGTCACCTTCGCCGATCCAGCCATGTGCGTGCCTCCTCCAGATCGCGTTCGGTGTCTATCTGCATGCCATGTCCTGTCGGCAAGCGATATCCAAGGGTGCCAGATTCCAGGAAAGTACGCTGCACCCGAAGCTCAACGACACGCCGCAGATACATGGCACCATCCTCGTGCCACGCTTCGGGCAGAGCCTGGCGCCGGAGGTAACCCGAGGGCCGCTGCACGTAGGGTACCAACTGATCCGCCTCGCCGAATCGAAAGACGAAGAAGGGGTGCACGTTAGTCGCTGACACGCTGAGCACTCCTGGCGCCTCGCGAGCGGCGGCGAGTGCCACGGCACCCTCGATATCGGTGGCGTCACGAAATGGCGACGTGGGCTGGAGCAGCATGCAATACTCGGCATTGTACTTCTGGTGCTCCTGCAACCAGTCGAGCGCGTGTAGCACCACATCGATGTGTGGCGAGTGGTCCCGCGCAAGAACACGGGGCCGCAGGAAAGGAACCTCAGCACCGACCTGCCGACCGACCTCGGCGATTTCCGGGCTGTCCGTGCTGAGGACTACCCGATCGAGACCTGTCGCCTTCAGTGCGGCGGAGATGGTCCAGGCGATCACCGGCAGGCCACCGAGATCAAGCAGATGCTTGTTGCGAAGTCCCTTGGAGCCGGCTCTCGCCGTAACAAGTCCGAGTGTCTTCATGGACTTCGCCCGTGGTTTCATGGCCAGGATACGGTGACCGGAAGGGCTGCGAACGAAAGGTACTTTCGCACGGTATCCGTGGGCCACCGCGTCGCAGCAACATGCGATGCCGGCTCGACACTCCGGTGCGATCGGGCAGCCCCGAGGCCGTCATGGAATCGCGATCGCTCGCGGCGACCTTGGCCGGACAGGCCCGATCCACCCTTGCGCCCCCCCTGCTGTTGAGGATAGAAACCCTCTGCGTCCGTTCGCGAAAGTCGAGCCACCCGAGGAAGGCGGATGAAGGTCAACAGCCACAACGAGTGGGATCGACTCCTGGAGGTGATCGTCGGCACGGCGAAAGGGACCCGGGCGACACTCACATGGGCCCGACCCGAACCGGCGGACGATACGATGGTCCGCCGGGCCCTGGATCTCGTCGCGACGGCACAGCCGCAATGGCTCCTCGACGAGGTCGAGGAGGACCTTGACGGACTGGCCGCGCACATCGAGCGATTCGGGGTACGGGTGCATCGTCCGACCGTCCACGATTTCGCGAGGGTCTTCACGACCCCGTTCTGGCAGTCTTCGGGAAGCAACTCTTACAACGTGCGTGACCTTCATCTGGTGGTCGGCAATACCGTGGTCGAGAGTGCGTCACACATGCATAGTCGCTACTTCGAGGCGATGGCACTGTACGACATCTGGTACCACTACGTCGACCAAGGTCTTCGCTGGATCGCCGCTCCTCGTCCGCGCCTCGATCGCCCGATTTCCGAGGCGTATGTCCAGGTCGGACAAACCCGTGAACTCACGCGCGAGGATCGCCTGCACATGGACCTTGCTGGTGGGCGCCTTGAGACACTGCACCGGCTCAAGGAAACGGAAATCGTATTCGAGGCGGCCAATACCCTGAGGATGGGACGCGACCTCCTGTATCTCGTTTCGAGTTCCGGGAACTACCGCGGAGCCAAATGGCTGCAATCCGCCCTGGGAGAGGAGCTCCGCGTCCACACGACTGCCGCGATCTACCGTTCAAGCCACATCGATTCCACGGCGCTCTGTCTGCGACCGGGACTCGTGCTATCCAATCGGGCGCGCGTGAACGAGAGCAACTGCCCGCCGCTGTTTGCCTCGTGGGAGAAGATCTACTTCGAGGAAGTCGCTCCAACGCCGGAGTCAGAGCTCGCGTTGCAGCACAACCTCCGCGACCCGCTCGCTCGACAGATCGAAGCGCTCGGGTTTACCACCAACCTCGGCGACATGTCCTCACCGTGGGTCGGGATCAACCTCCTCTCCCTCGATCCTTCGACCGTCATGGTGGAGGAGCGGCAGGCGAAGCTGATACGGCTCCTCGAGCGTCGCGGCTTCACCGTGGTTCCAGTTCGGATGCGACACATGTACACCCAGTGTGGCGGCATCCACTGCGCGACGCTCGACACGGTTCGCGCGAGCACGCTGGAGAGCTACTTCGATTGAGCGCGTCGCCTCCCAGCCCCTCCCCCAGAGCGCGCGCCTTTCATGGCGTCATGCTGCATCGGTTTTGTCGCGAAGGGGATATGTCGGCGATCGATGGTGCGCTCAGCGCGCCGGCTCTTGAGCGGCTCCTGGAGTTCCTTGGACACAACAACCTCCTGCCGCCTGACGAGTGGATGTGGCGTCTCGCTCAGGGACGGCTCCGCTCCTCGGACCTCTGCCTTACATTCGACGACGGGCTTCGCTCACAGTGGGAGATCGCGTTGCCGGTGCTCCAGCGCCACGGTCTTCGCGCCTTCTGGTTCGTGTACTCCTGTGCGTTCGAAGGACATCCCGTGCGAAGCGAGATCTATAGTCACGTCGCTGGCCTTACGGGCGGCATGGCCCAGCTGATTGACGACCTGTTCCCTCTCGCCCTCCCGGCCCTGCGCTCCAGACTGGCTACCGTCGAATTCGCGGCTTACGCCGCCACGATGCGCGAGAGCGCTCCCTACTATTCCGAGCGCGACCTACAGTATCGCTTTCTCAGGAATCACCCCGCCACGCAGCGAGAGGTCGAGGAGTTGATGGACGAATTGCTGCGACGCCGCGGTTACAACGTCGCTGATGTCGCTCGGGATCTCTGGATGACAAACGACCATCTTCGCTGGCTGAGCGATCGAGGACATTCCGTCGGCCTTCACTCGTACAGTCACCCGTATGCCATCGGCCAGCTTACCGAGGAGCAACAGCAGGTCGAGTACGCGCGCAACTTCGAGCATATCGAGGCGACCACGGGAGTCACACCCGAAGCGATGTCACACCCGCTGAATTCGTATGGCGTTGCGACGCTGCAGGTGCTTCAGAGAGTCGGCATTCGCTGCGGCTTTCGCGCCAACATGCTTCCCCCATCGGAGCAAGACACGCAGGCCAGGCACCTCGAGCTACCTCGCGAGGACCCGGCAAATCTCATCGGTCTGACGCGACAAGGGTCTTCGACTATCCGGGAATAGAGGCGTCGGCGTTACGACGAAGAGAGGTACGCAAGCAATTCGCGCGCGAGCCAGCACGAATTGAGCGCGGTGATCAGCACGAAGGCACCCAGCATCGCCGTAGCCATCGATCGCGACGGGCGAGAGAGAAAAGCGATGCCAGCGATGATCCAGACCATCGTGCCTTCCCAATGGAGCCCGTATAGGTATATGTCGCGTCCCCAGATGCAGTGGAGGACCACGTTGCCCATGAGAATGGTGACAGGCGCCAAGAACAGGAGCCTCGTGACACGCCGACGCATGAATCCGGCCACGCCGAGCGTGAATACGAGCATCGTGAACCCTGCACGCCACCAGCTCTCGAGTCCGCGGCGGATGCCCGCCTCATACTTGACTTCGAAGTCGTAGTCCGGATTTGTCGTCTGATTCTCATGACCAGAGACGTATCCAGGACGAGGTGCGAGCAAAGCATGGGAGACGGCCCACAGGACGTCTTGGGCCACGGCAACGGAAGGCCAGTGAAGGAAGTCGGTTGTGCTGCCAGCATCGAGCTGCGTGCGAACACTTCGGCCCGCGAGCGCGATGCGGCTCACGGCAGCCACTCCGTTTGCGGCGACCACGGCCAGGACCAGCGTGATCGTTGTCGCGATCAATCGAGCCGCACGCACGCGCCGACGAAGCAGGGTTGTTCCGAGGAGAACCGCAAAGGGAAACAGGTTGGTCAGCGTGATGCCCGTCGCGATGGTTCCGGCGAGCATCCAACGGCCGGCTCGCAGGGGCGCCGCGCGCGTTGACGTCGACATCATCAACCAGTACATCCCCGCGATACACGCGGCGCTCAGCGGGTAGCTCTCGGGAATGCTGCCGAGGGCAACGGTCTCGAAAGCGACAATGTCGAGCAGGCAAAGCGCCACCACCACCAAGAGATTCCGTGTGAGCCGGCGCAACCCGCTGAACATCGCCAGCGTACGCAGCGCTCCCGCGATGGGCGCGACGAGCAGGATGAGCCAGGTGCGTACCGCTGGACCTCCCCCGAGGCCCAGGTGGCGGATGACCCAGCTCCCAATCGCAATGGGCGCTCCGACGAAGAGCCCCGAGTTCGGATGCCGCAGCGACGCGCCACCCACGTCGATGAACTCGGACATGAAGACGTCGGGGTCGGCCTGAAACCACACGTTGACCTGAAACAGGGTGCGGAGGTCGAATAGGTGCAGTTCCATGCTCCAGCTCACCGTGAAGCTGAGGCACATGAGCGCAATCACGATGAGCCGCAGGGACAGCGGACGATTGCTCCACACGGATGACGACGAGCCCGGCGTGCTCAACGAGACCCCGCCGTTACGGCGCGCTGTTCCCTGAGAACCCGGGATGAACGACCCGCGGCCACGCGTAGTCCGCCTGGCCGGCGCGCGCCATGCCCGGTGCTCACCGGAGCAGCCCCGACCTGAACAGGAAGTCCGCCACCTGTGACGCCACGAGCCTGTGTGCTCTCTCGTTAGGGCGCCAATCGCGCAGGGAGTCCTGTACGAGCCCTCGCCAGCCATCGCCGGCACTCAGCACCGGCCAGAGATCCCACACCGGTTCCACCCGTGCCTCGGCCAGCGCCGCCCGGAGCGGATTCCAGACGGGGCTCGGTGTATTCCGGAAGAGAACCACGGCGAACCGGCTGTGGTACGAAACGACCTCCTCTCTCCATCGCTGAAGCTGCTCTGCCATGTGGAGTGCCCATCGCGCGGAATCGCGCGATGCGACCGACAGATCCATCGGTGGAGACTCGTCAAGTCGCCAGGCCCGCGTCGTTCCAACTCATGGTGGCCAGCACCACATCGGCGGGGTATTGGTCGTGCAACCGGCCATAGAAGAGCCGTTCCTGTCGGGTGCCCCAGCCAGGCGCACCGCAAACGAGGACCTCGAAGGCCGCACTCGACCCAACGGCCGCAGGGACCTGTGCATTCAGCTCCTTCTCGAGGAGCGCACCGAATGTATCCTCGTCGCGTACGCCGTCGCCCACCGCGTACGAGTCGCCCAACACGAGAATGCGACGGGTTGGCGCCGTCGCGCGGGTCACCGACGGACCCCGGCAGCCAAGCTCGTTGAAGTGCGCTGGGACCGAAAACGGCAGGGAATCCGGATCGACTTCGACTCCCGTGGTCAGGTCGCGGAGTCGCATGTCGGCCAGCTCGACGGAAGCCGAATCCGACGACAGGTCGAAGTGCACGCGCGCGTTGCCATCGTCTCGAATCACCGAGAGGGTGTCCGCATGCTGCTCCCACGCCGTATCGACCGCGATCGTGCGATAGTATCCCAGCCAGGACCACGGCGCGTGCCACTCCGCCACGCCTGCGTCGATGGATCTGGGCCGGTCGGCGCGCGCTGCAAACTGGAGTAGGTACTTCGTTCCGGCTTTGACCCGAAGCTGCCCCTCGTTCAGCTGGATGCCATACGGAAGCCCGCTGCGCGCACGCAGAATCTCGATGCGAATGATCCCGGCCGAACCCGGCGGGTATGCGAGCACCGCGCTGTCGTTCACCGAGTGAAGGTTCAACCTCCATTTCCGGCGCATGGGCGCCGGCCCGTCGAAGTAGCCGCGCGAATTGAACGTGAAGAACGAGCGTACCGTCGATCCCGGCGCGTAGGCGTGCCCCAGCACTGCATCGGGCACTTGTCCCTTGTACGTCGTGCCGGGATAGTAGCCCATGACGGCGCCCGGAAAGCGAGACAGCGCCATGTTCAGACATGCCAGCGTCATCGCGCCAGCGACTGCGGTCAGCACTGCGGTGCCCACGCCGCGGGCCGCGGACAGGACGTAGAGGCATGACACGACAGGAACGGCCATCCCTGCGCTCGCCGTAAACTCGACGCCCCGAAGCAGCGGCGACGGATCGTCCCCGTACGGCACGATTGCCCGATTCACCGCAGCAACCCCTGCAAGCAGCGCCAGCACGACAATGCCTTGAATGCTGGCCCTTCGCACGCGCGGCGAGACCAGCACCACTGCGGCGACAAGGGCGATCCCGACCCAGCGACTTGGCGCCGGCGCGCCACGACCCCACAAAGCGACGGCGTCCAGCAGGGTCACTGCTGCTGCGAGCGCGATGACGGAGCCCCGTGCCAGAACGGTGGACATCGAGTCCCTGTGACGCGCCGCCGCGGTCATCATTGCGGCGTCGAGGACGAGATTACGATTCGCTGTCGCATGCCACTCTATTGCCAGAGGTTGCGGCCACGAAACTCGCCGCCGTCGTAATCGATCGCCTCGAAGTTGCGGAACGGTATCCCGTAGTGGACGAGAAGTACCCGTACATCAGGGCCGCCTCGTGGTCTCCTTGCTGCAGTCGCGCGCGCAAGAGTGCCATCAACTCATCGTGCGTTGAAGGATTGCATGTGCCGCCGAGGTCGCGATACCACGAGGCACCGCCAAGGATCGATGGCACCCCCCAGAAGACCGCCTCGATGCCGATTGTGGATCCGAATGTCAGGACCTTTTCGGCGTGCCGTACCAGCTCGTACGTACTCACTGGCGAGTCGGGCGGTATCACGGTGAGGAAGGAAGCTTCAACGCGCGTAGTCCTCGCGTCTGCCGGTTCTCGACGCGAGCGAGATTGGGGTGAACCCGAACGAACAACGGAGATCATGGTCCTCTTCCGACAGCGTTCGCACGATCGCCTGGACGCCGGACAACTCGCTGGGGTACAGGGGATTCCTCCATTCATCGCCGATCCCCACGAACTCGTCCTCGCTCGACGTGAAGATGACGACGTTGCGCCGTGAGGGGTCCCACTCCGTCGGCAAGCGTCCCTGCTCCTGCCCCAGCACGTAGGAGTGCTGGTAGGTGTCGCCCCCAGACGCCTTGTCCCGGTACCACCTTGCTCCCTTTTCGGCGCGCTCCGGATCGTCGGCCGCACCGTTCCAGAGTCGCCGAATTTCACGATCGGCAAACGAGCGGTCGTGAGGAAACGTGTTGGGAAAGAGCTGGTAGTGCTTCAGGTCACAGCCGCGCTCGTGCACCAGGCACTCCACGCCTCTCGCCTGGCACGCCCGCAGGACGCCTCGGGAAGAGACGAACCGGCTGTTGAAGACATAGAAGCGATCGATCTCGCCGCGGAAGAGAAACTGTCGCGTCGACAGAAACACCGTGTACGCCGTCCGCAGCAGCGACTGCAGCAACGTCGCGTGCGCCGTCCAGGTCGGGCTCCGCATCCCTCAGGTGGAAGACCAGCGACGACAGCGCCGCCTTGCCAAGGTCGAAGCCATCGAGCGTGTAGGCCTCGAGCTCGTCGGTCGAGCTGAACTGCGATCGAAGGGGCACCGCCCCGACTCCCGACCGGCGTATATCGCGACAGGGGGATCACGTTCACGTGTCCCGCCACCAACCCCAGCCCCTTCGTCCGCCGCGCAATGCACGTGCGGCACCAGTCCTCGTTGTGCGACATGTTCGTATCGCACGCCGGCAGCTCCGCTTCGCACACCAGCACCGTCACCTCGTCGCCCGCGTCGAGGTGCCGCTGGATCAGCTCGAGGTCCGTGCCGAAGTGCGTCGGCCAGTGCACGAACGGGACGAAGATCGCCACCCTCATCGGCCGCCCCCGCTCGCCACGGCGGCGCCATCGACCTCACCCACCAGGCAGCTCGACGGGTTCCACGTCGCAAACGGGATGTGCCGGATGCGCACGAACCCCGCATCCGTCATCCATGCCGTCGTCTCGGCGATGGTGTGATTGCGACCCAACGGCGTGATCGCTGCCTCGATGAGGTTGAGCAGCGCCGGCCAGCGCGGGGAGGTCCGGTCATCGTTCAGGAACTGCGCCTGAATCACGAGACGCCCTCCCGGCGAGACGAAGCCGCGCAGCCTTCGCAGCAGGACCCTCGACTCGTCGGGCCCGAGCATGTGCAGCACGTGCGAGAGCACCACCGTGTCGAAGCGCGCTTCCGTTGCATACGTGCGTGCGTCGCCCTCCACGAACTCGATCCGGTTTGACAATCCCGACTCGGCCGCGCGCGCGCGCGCCACCGCCAGCGGACCGGGCCAGTCCAGGAGCGTGGCGCGCGCCGTGCGCTGGGCGCCCAGTACCGCGAGGGCGTAGCTCGCCGGCCCACAGCCGACGTCGAGCAGGTGCCGTGTTCCGGCAAAGCCCACGCGTTCCACGAACTCCGCCGTTCGGGAGCGCGCGATGGCGTCCATGGCGGAATCCATGCTCGCAATGGCACGCGCGACCGCAGCGGCGTGCCCTTCGCTGGCAGGCATCGTCCGGCCCGCGGCGACACCGCCCATGCCGCTCAGTGGCGCGACGAGATCGTGGAGAAAGCCTACGAACTCGCCGATGTACGCCGCGGACTCGCGCCGCACCAGCGTGTCGAGCAGCACGTCACTCGCCTTGTATCGTCCGTCGCCGCGCGAGAGGATCCCCACGGCGACAGCCGCATCGAGCACCGCCCGCAGCGCCCGCGCGTCGCCGGTAACGGAGGCCTGCATCTCGTCGAATGTCGCGGGCCCGTGCGAGAGCACCTCGAGCGCCCCGCAATCACGGAGGGCGAAGAGCACCAGCGAGTCGAAGTACCGTTCCGACAGGCGCAACACCTCGACCTGGCTGGTGACGTCTGCCACCGACACACCGCCGTGACCGGGCTTCGAGGTCGTCATGCGTTCGCCACCTGCGCGGCCAGCGCCTGGTAGTCGGTCTTTCCCGTCGAGGTCTGTGGCAGGCTCGCGACGACGATGAACTGGTCGGGAATCATCCAGGCGGGCAGCACTCCCGCGCAGAACGTCTTCAGCTCGATCACCGACGGGGCCTGCGCGCCCTTCAGAGTGACGAAGCTCACGATGCGAACGCCTGCCGACTCGTCAAGCACGGCCACGCTCCCGCTGCCCGCGACCTCGGGATGCGCCGCCAGCGCCGCCTCCACCTCCGCCAGCTCGATGCGGTACCCATGCCGCTTCACCATCCGGTCCACGCGCCCCCGGAAGTGATAGGTGCCGCCGGCATCCCGCACCACCACGTCGCCGCTGCGGAACCACCGCCGGCCCGAGCCATCCACGTGAAAGGCGCGCGCGTTCAATTCCGGACGGTTCCAGTATCCGCTCAGGATGCCCTCACCGCTCAGCAGGAGTTCGCCCGCCTCCCCCTCGGCCACCACGCGATCGCCATCGAGGATCATCGCATCGAAATGGTCGAGCGGATGCCCGATCGGAAGATAGCCCGTGAGGTCGTCCGGCAGGGGGCGCGGTGCCTCGTGCCAGAAACGCACGTTCGTCTCCGTGGCCCCGAAGAGGTTGAAGTACCTCGGCGAAGGCCACTGCCGCATCAGGCGACGCAGTCGCGGCACCGGGAAGGGCTCGCCGGCGAACAGGACGAAGCGGAGCGACGAACAGTCGTGTCGTTCGAGATGTCCGTACGATTCCAGGGCGGACAGGATCGATGGTGTGGAGAACCAGATCGTGGGGCGCTCCCGTGCGATCAGCGGGGCGAGTCGCAGCGGGTCCTTCGCGGTCGTCGCGTCGATCAGCACGAGGGCGCCGCCATTGCGTTGCGCCATGAAGACGTCGAAGATCGACATCGCGAAGTGCAGCGGCGCGTGCGACGCGAAGCGATCCGTCGCGCCCGTGCCCAGCTTGCGGCTGAACCACTCGACGAAGGCGACGTTGGCTCGATGCGGCAGGACCACTCCCTTGGGCATCCCGGTGGAACCCGAGGTATAGAGGATGTGAGACGGATCGCCGGGGTCGACGTGCACTACATCGCTCATGCTCGCGGCCGGGTCAGGCACGGCGTCTGGGGCGCGTGCCATGCCACCTGATATGACGATGACCGACGTCCCCGTCCCTGCTGTCGCCTCATCAAGCCGCAGTCGCTCGACGTGCGCCGCATCCGTCACCAGCGCGCGCGCCATCGCGTCGCGCAGCATGAACGCGGCGCGCTCGGGTGGGGATTCCGGATCGATGGGCACGTACGTGGCGCCGGCGAGCAGCACGCCACCCATTACCGCGATCGCGTCGATGGACTTGGGCAGGCAGCAGACCACGCGATCGCCGGCCGCCACCTCCGCGCGCGGCGAGGGCGCGCTGGTGCGCCCGTGCCAGCGACAACAACTCCGCGTAGGTCACACTGGCCGGCCCCTCGACTACGGCCTGGCGGTCAGGAAACTCCCGGGCCGCGCCGAGCAGGAGATCGGTCAGTGTGAGGGCTGCCATCACGACTCCCCGAGCTTCTCGCGCAGCAGGCCCTCTATGCCGGCGAGCGTATCGAGACGGTCGCGGTCCACCTCGTGGGCCTGGAACTCGATGCCCAGCAACTGCTCCGCGTGCTGCAACAACTCCAGGGTACCGATGGAATCGATGATGCCGCTCGAGAGCAGCGGCGTGCGGTCGGTCAGCCGCGCGGGATCCTCGCCGGGCAGAAATCGGTCGAGGATGTAGCGCCGGATCTCGGGCATGAAGTCGGGTGGGGTCATTCTCTCTCCCTGGCCGGGGCGTCGTGACTGAATCGCTCCATCCACTGGGCGAGTGGCTCCGTGGGAGCCAGTAGCCGCGCCGCGAGGCACTCTGCGATAAGTCGGTGACCCCGGGCATTGGGATGTGGGTCGGCAGGCGTGCCGGCGAAGCGCGCGAAGTTCCAGGTGTTCCAGAGCGACGAACAATCGACCACACCGAGGCCAAGGGCTCTCCCTTCGGCGAGCGTTCGCGCGGCGCTGCCATCCTGCGGCACTCCCGGATAGCGGAGAGCGAGCAACTCGAGCGTCGCCGCTCCCGAATCGACCTGCTCCCTTGCCCACAGCATCGATCGCCGTTCGATCGCACCCTCCAACGGCACCATCCGTCGTGTCGCCTCGCGACCGCCCATCCCTCGCGTGATTCCAGACGTGGCCAACAGCTCTGTCACTTTCGCATCGGGGATCGGTTCTGGAAAACCCAGCGTGAGATCCTCCTGGAACCGCAGCACGTGCAGGTCCATCTCGTGCGAGTGCACGGCGATCAGCACCAGATCCGGGGCGAACTGGCTGGCCCTGGCGCCGACGGCAAAGGCGCGTTGCGCGAGACTCCACCCCGCCAGTGACACGTTCAGGACCTCGACGTGCAGTCCTCTCGTGTTCGCGACGGAGTCGAGGCTCCGCTCCGCCAGATGGGTGAACGTCTCGTCGTCGGCCACCCCCCATCCCATCGTCGCGGACGCGCCAATGACGGCGATGCGAAACGTACGCGGGGGTTTCTCGAGCGTGCGGTCACGATCGCGCAATCCCCACCGATTGGTGGAGAACGGTTTTCCCACGAAGGTCGCGTGCACGGAGGGCGTGAGCTCGCCGTGCAGAAAGTCATTGCGCGTCACCCACAGCTTCGCCGGGCCAAGGTCAGGCCTCGGCGGAACGACTCGCCAGGCACCAACGGTGTCAGTCGCGGCGCGTGGCGCGAGCCGGTCGTAGTACCCGCGAGCCACGTTCTGTCCCGGTCGCCATGGAGATCCATATCCGCGTGCGTGCTCGACCAGCCATGGAAGCTCGGCCGGAAGGGACTCGCGAACGCTTGGGATCGTCATCGCGCTGAGGGCACCCATCGTGAGGAGTTGCACGGCACCACGCTGCAACGGCTTCGCACGCTCCGCGTCGAGGGGGAGACGCGGTGCTCCCCAGGGAAATCCGCCCACGACTACCCCCCCGGCCACCAGCGCGGCGAGCGCCAGCCAGCGAAGCGGCGTCGTGTAGCGAAACTCGCCGACGAACGCGATCCACTCGGGCCACGACCGCGCCGTCCAGAAGGACCAGAGCACGAGGATCACGCTCATGGTGCCGACCACCGACAGCCCCCGCGTCAGGCGCCACGCGACGCGTGATGGGACCGTTCGGTGGTCTGCTCGCAGTTCGCGAACTGCCGCGAAGGCCGCGAGCACGCCGAATGCCCCCCAGAAGGCGGCATCGCGCCACTCGAGCAGCGGCGTCCCGTTGAGCCAGAAGAACTGGTACGAGTGCAGGGCCCAGGTGCAGGCGAAGACCGCCAGCGTCGCCGTCACGACGGCAGCGCGCGTGCCGGCTCCGCGCCACCGGAAGTACAACGGATACCAGGCCACCTGCATCATGAAGTCCTTCCAGTAGATGTTGATGCGCCTCCACGCATCGGTGAATCCGCTGGAGAGCAGGTAGAGATGGTGCGTCTCGGGCAGCCGGAAGCCGAACAGGTGCAACACGCCAACGATCAGGTGGAATCGTCCGGACACCTGCAGGTACAGCAGGAAGGTCGCGATGAGTTGCAGCATCGCATCGCCCATTCCCATGGCCCACTGGTTGTCGAGCAGCAGGTCGTTCCGCACGAGGCGATAGGCGAGCAGGTGCAGCACGCCGCGCAGCATCCACCGGACGCCCTCTTCGTAGATCTCCACCGCCTCCCGGTCGAAGCGGGTGCGCGCGAAGGTCCGGTAGTCCACGACCGGGTAGAGCGGGAAACAGGCGTTCGGCAGCATGAAGAAGTACGAGAAGCTCAGCGCGGGGGAGAAGCTCCCGGGTCCCGGCGCAGCGCCATGAGATAGAGCACCAGCCGGAACATGAACATCGAGGCGAGTACCGGCCACGCGACCGACGGAAGCGCGAAGCCCCAGGCGCCGGTGCGCGAGAACGCCAGCAGGACAGCCAGGCCGACGAGCAGCGCGACCCTCACGCGGAATGGCAGTGGCAGGTGACACGTGACGATCATCAGGGTGCCCGTCACCAGCACGACCGCGGCAGCGTCGAGACCGATGGCGACCGCGATCGCCACGGCGGACAGCGCCGCGAAGAACGACAGCCGGAACCGGTCCGGCAGCGACGCGTGCACCAGGAAACCGCCGAGCGCCAGCAGGAGGACGTGGAAGAACGTCCGCGTCTCGATCTCGAAGGCGTACGCAACGACGAGAAGCCCGGCGAGCTGCGCCAGAAGGAGTGCCTTCCGGGCAACTACCGTCGCCTTCGGTCCCGGCGCCACGGTGGTTCCTTCCGATCGCGCATCCACGGCGACTGTCATCGGCTCGTGGGACGCTGCGTGTCCGGAGGTCCACCGGCCGCGGCGGGAAGACCGTCCCCGATCACCCGGGCGATCGCCTTCGCGGCGATCGCGTGCACTCGGGCGCCCGGGTATATCGCATCCTCGTCGATGAAGTCCCCTGGCGATCGAGGCGGCGCCACGAGGGAGGGCCCGAGATCGAGGACGGTACTTCCTGTGCCCCGCGTTGCGTCAGCGACGGCCTCGGTGATCCCGCTCCACTCCTTTGCCCCGCTCTGCCGGAAGAGGACGACGAGGAGACGGGCGCCGCTTTCCTGCACTGAGGCCTGGATCCTCCTCAGTGCGTCGGCGAGCCCGGAGGTATCAATGAGCGGGCCCGCAGCGCGCGCGCGCTCCACGCGCACCAGGCGCAGGGCAAGGAAGAGGCGCTCGAGATTGCGTGTGGCAGGCGGCGCCGCCGTGCGATCGAGGCGCCGGGTCGAGTCGTCGTTGGCCGAGACGGTGAGCACGACGACGGTCGGCGCGTACGACCGCCCCTCACGCTCGTAGAAGAGGCGCTCGTCGCTGAGGTTGAAGCCGCGCATCCCGCAGTTCATGACCTCCGTGACGGGGCTCCCTCGTTCTCGCCATTCCGGGGTGTCGAGCAGCATCGCGAGTTGCGCCGCGAACGTGTCCTCCTCATGGACCCCGACGCCGAGTGCATACGAGTCCCCCAGCACGAGCACGCGCCTCGTGCCTGCGGCGGGCGCGCGTGAAAAGCCCGGCCCCCGGCAACCCGCTTCGTTAAAGCGGTAGCGTACCTCGTGCCGCCGTGGCGGCACCACCTCGACACGCCTGCCCGAGGACGCCTCGCGCACCTCGATGTCGGCCAGCTCGATGCTCCCGGTGTCCGCGGCAAGGTCGAAGTGCAGCCGCGCGACCGTGTCTCCCCGTTGGAGCGTGGTGCGGTTCGAAAAGCGCTGCCACGCGGTGCCGACCTCCACACGCTGATAGAACCCCAGCCCTTCCCAGAACCCGTGCGCCTGCGCGAGGCCGACGGTCAGGCTCCGCGCGTGGCTGGACCGGGCCCTGAAGGAGACCACGTACGTCGCCTTCGCCCGCAACACGATCGGCATGTCATTGAGCTGCACCTTCCAGACGGAGTCGGGTGATGCGTGCACCACGGCCACACGCATCGCGCGCACGGCGTCGCGGGCAAACTCCATCGTGCCCGCAGTGAGGTCGCCGTGGCGGTCGAATACCCACCCGCGTCGGAATGCCTCCGGATCATCGAAGTATCCGTCGGGATCGCTTGCATACAGTCCGCGCACCTCGGTCCCCGGGACGTTGAGCGCAACCGGGGCTGCGGTATTGGCGCTCGACACCCACTCCCACTGCACGCGCTGCGGCGGCGGTGCCAGGGGCATCCTGAGGCCCAGCACAAACTCGGCGGCGGCCAGCAGCACGGCGGCGCCGCTTGCGAGGCGTACGATCAGGATCCGCGGTGGGTGTGGCAGTGGGCCTGCCGCGAAGACGACCAGCGCGAGTGCGTACCCCAGGAGGATCACCACGTGGAGCATTCGCCACGGAAACGCCGCTGCTGCCTGGGCGATGCTCGCCCCGAAATTGGCGGAGGCCAGCGCGGTGAGCAGCCAGAGTCCCGTCCGTGGCCGCAGCCTGAACACGAAGGGCGACCACCACTCGAGCCAGGTGATGATCCCGAGCCCGAGACCGATGACGCTCCGCGATGGCAATTCGCGCGAGAGTGCGAAGAACACCGCCTGCAGCAGCGCGAGCGAGAGCAGCAGGGCGCTCGTCCCTCGCGCGCCCGTGCGGTACATCGGGGCGTCGCCACCAGGGGAACCGGCAGCCGCCGCGATGCGTGAGGGGGGCGCCTCGCTCACGCTTGCTGCCCGCGAGCCCGCGCCAGCGCCTCCAGCGCCAGCGCCGTCGTCAGCTCCTCCGATCCCCAGAACTCATGGGGACCGCCATAGAACGCATGGCGCGGCCACGACCCGTCGTCGCGCTGCGTGCGGACCAGCGCCGTGAGGCAAGCCTGCGTCTCCTCGCCCTCAGGTGCGAAGGTCAATAGCACGGCCGCCGCCAGCGCGGCGCGCAACGGCGGCCCGAATGAGCCGTCGGTGCCCTGCTCCAACAGCACTTGCTCCGTCATGTCGGCGCCGCACGCCCGGAGCGAGGTGGCACCACCACCAAAGGCGCGACAGATCATGTAGAACAGGGTGAGGCGGTCCTTGTAGTACTGGCTGAGCTCCCGGTCGCCACGCTCCCGCACGAGCGACGTCAGCCAGCCGATGGCAGCGTGGGTTTCCGCGCACTCCCCGAGATAGAGGACGACATTCGCGTTCACCAGCGGATCGACGTCGTCCTCCACGATTAGGTCACGCGGCGCGGCGAAGCGCGGATCGTTCGCCCGGGATGCCGGCATCGGGGGCAGCCGACGGCGCGCCAGGCGTTCACCCGCGACGTGCAGGGCGCGAAGCCGGAGATCCAGCCCCTGCGGAAGCACCCAGGTCCGGTACCGTTGGCGCGCGTCCCGGCATGCGTGAAAGACCCATCGATTCGCCGGCACCGGGCGCCCGTACGAACGCAGCGCGTGGCACGCGCACGACGTGTCGTCCAGGTCGGGGGGAATGCGGGCGTGTTTCCAGTGACGCCGCGAGAAGTACCGCCACACACCGCCGGGTTCGCGCTCCGACTCGAGGAAGTCGAGCGCGGCGGCAGCCATTGCATCCACCGCCGGTCCGCGACACTGCCGCAGCGCGTGCAGCACGAACGTGGTTGCGAAGGGCGAGCCATCGTACATCCCATTCGAGAGCGTCGCTTCGTGGTCGATGAGGGTCGTGAACTCGCCGTGCGGCAGCTGTGCCTTCTGGAGGAACGCGAGGCCGCGCGCGATGGCAGGGTCCAGGCTTCCCACGGCGAAGGGCACGACGGGTCCCCTCATCCCCGCGACTTGAGAAACGCCTCGACGTCGGCGCGGCCCGGGAATCGCCCCAGCCCCGGTTCGTCGTGCGCCAGCGTTACCGGAAAGATGCTGATGTCGCCCACCTGCGGTGGCGGTGGCAACATCGGTCCCGTCGGTCGCACGAACTCCTTCATGGTCGCCGCCTGGACCGCTCCGGCGAAGAGGTCCACGTAGCGATCGAGAATGTCGTCGAGCGTCGGGGCAGCGCGCAGCGCCTCCCCGTGCGCCTGAAGCGACAGCATCTCGCGGAAGTCGTGCTCGCGAACGAGCTCCGTGATGTGGTCGGCGATGGCCTCGGTGTCACCCATCGCGGCGATCAGGCAATTCTCGCCGAAGCGGAACGTGTGCGGCACGCCGACGCCGCAGTCGATCACGATCGGCACGGCGCCCCACCCCATGGCCTTGAGCAGTTCCGCCGGCATCTCGCCGCCGTGCAGCCAGGCGATCACCACGGTCGCCCGTTCGAAGTGTTCGTCGGGGACCGGCCAGGGAATGCTCGTAATCGGGCGCTGCCAGGTGTCGTCGAGCTCCGGGACCGGGACTTCCGGGTTGTCCGCGTTTCCCATGATCGCGATGCGGGCGTCCACACCGCGGTCGCGCACCGCCGACAACAGGGCGGGCAGCTCCGACCGGTACAGCCCCGCGTCGCCGCCACACGCAAGCACCTCGATGGATCCGTCCGCGGCGGGCGGGGCGCGCCGCATTCGTTCCGGAATGTGGTATCCCTCCGGGATCACGGTGACGCGGTGCGCCAGCGATGGCGCCGTTGCCCGTACGATCCCGGCCGCCTCGGCATCGCGCACGACGACGGCACTCAGGTGACGCGCCAGTCGGCGCACCTGCTCGAGCGTGCACGGGTCGTCCTTGAAGGCGGAGCCGATCACGTACACGCGACGGGAGAGCAGTGGGGCCACGCACGCATGACGCCAGTCGTAGGTCGGCAGGTAGACGCACGGTGCATGCTGCTCCAGGTAGCGGATCATCGCGCCCCAGTGCGCTCCCCAGCCGTCGCTGCGGCCGACGGGCAGGACATCGACCGGCACGTCGATCGGAATCGTCAGGCGGGGATCGGGAACGGTGACGAGGTCGGTGTGCTCCTCCGTCAGCAGCAGGCGCGCATCGATCCCCCGCTGCACGAGCCCCCGCACCAGCTTCTGCGAGTGTACGTTGACGCCATTGCGACCCCAGATCGGCGAGGCGACCACCACGCCGACGTCCTTCGGCATCGTTGCGTTGAGGCGCTCGGTCGGCTTCCCGGGCACCACCCGGGGCAGCCAGTCGATGGACGCCATGCGCGCCACGCGGCGCACCCGGTAGCGGAAGGCGTTGTAATCGTCCTCGCCCGGAAACCGGCCGATGCCGGGCACGGCGAAGTTGAGCGCCACCGGAAACAGGCTCACCCCGGCAACACTGGCCGGCGGGTGCGAGAGCTCTCCCCGTGGCCGGATGAAGTCACCGTTGGCCGCCTCGCGCAGCACGCGCTCGAAGACGCCGCGGTAATCGTCCACCATCTCCTTCACGCGGTAGGAACCGCGCACCGCCTCGAAGGCGGCCTTGCCGAGCTCCCGCAACCGGCCGCGATCCGCGTGGAGTGCCACCAGCCGCTCGGCGAAGGCGGCGATGTCGCCCACCGGAATCAGGTAGCCGTTCTCGCCGTCCCGCACGAGTTCCGATGAGCCACTCGCGGTCCGCGTGACGACGGGCACGAGCCCGCTCCCCATCGCCTCGATGAGCGCGTTCGGCATCCCCTCGAACTCCGACGTCAGCAGGTAGACGTCATGCTGTGCGAGGAGAGCCTCGATGTCGTGATGCGGGACGACGCCGACGAAGTCGATCACCCCGCGCTCGACCAGATCCTCTGACGCGTCGCGCAACTGCTGCTCGTCGGGACCGCTACCCGCCACGGTCAACTTCGCGGCGACGCCTCGTTCCGTCAGCGCCTGCATGATCCGGGGAAGGTCGAGGATCCGCTTCTGGTGACGCTTGAGGGCCCCGTGATAGATGAGCCGCAAGGGGGCGCCCTCGATCGACTCGCGCACCGGCATCTCGGAGGGAATGCTCACGCCGATCGGGATGGTCACGATGCGGTCCGCGAGCTCTGGAAGCAGCTTCGCGGTCCGCTCGGCAATCGTGTGACTCACCGTCACGATCGCGTTCCAGTACCGGCCGAGCCGCGTGACGTGGTCGTAGTGCAGGGGATCATCGCTGTGGACGACACCCACCACCGCCACCCGCTTGGACAGCAGCGGCACCACGGCGGAGTGTCGCCAGTCCGAGTTCGGGATGTACACACACGGCGCCTGCGATTCGAGATAGCGGATCATCTCGCCCCAGTGTGCCCCCCACGGCTCCCAGGCCTTGACCGGCAGCTCGGCGAACGCCACGTCGGGCGATCGCGGCATCAGCGTCTCGCGAAACGTGATCAGCTTCGTGGACGACTCCGTGAGGAGAACCTGCGCCGGTTCGCCCGCGGCGCCGAGGCCACGCGCGAGATTCGCCGAGAAGACGTTGACGCCGTTGACGACCCAGTAGGTCGCCCCGATGACGACCGGCGGCTTTCCGTCGGCCACCGGCAGCGTCGCCGACGGTGGTTCGTGAGCCACGCTCAACACCCGTGCGGGACGGGCAATGCGGGGGTGCAGGGGCGTCACGCCGGTTTTGAACCCGACCGACCCTGCCGGTGCGAGTGCCGCCACTGCGTGGACGCGACGAAGCGTGGACCGCAGGAACAGCCCGATCTGCAGGAGTGGAAGAGCGACCAGCGCGCCGCCGCGCGCTCCCAACTGCAGCGCCAGTACGATCGGCAACCAGAGTTCGTAGGCGTCGTTGTTCAGCAGCGGAAGGTACGGCTCGATGGAGGTCTCGGCCGGCTCGAACAGGGGGAGGTGCCAGCTCCGGCGGATCCGGCCGCGCTCCACCAGCCAGAACAATACGGTGGCCACCAGGAGCAGGGGCGCCGACGGCATCAGCATTCCGACGAACAACACCAGTGCCATCGATTCGACTGGCCACAACCGGTGAAGCACGAGCGCACGCGCGCGTACGACCGACATGGTCGTGCCAAGCGTGCTGAGGCCAGCAGCGCCGTCCGCGGCTCGATCGAGAAACTGGTGGACGATGATCCCCCGGACCCCGGCCGCGAGCGACCAGGTGACGGCGCTTGCCGCGAACGCGATGTCGAGCGCGTTGCCGGAGACGCCGCCGGGAAGGACCGACAGGACCACCAGCATCGGCAGCGCATGCGCACCCGTTGCGTCCGCGGCGACTCCCCACCAGCGTCGGGCCTTGAGCCGCACCGGCCGCACCGAATAGAGCAAGAAAATGCCGATGTTCACGGCCAGCAGGATGAGCGACGGCCGTCCCCCGGCGATCCAGCCGGTCGCCAGCGCCAGCACCGGCAGGCCCAGGGCGAGGAGCGCCCGCCGGCCATACGTGAGCGCCTCCATCCGGTTCGACTTGCCGCTCAGCCGGTCCTCCTCGATGTCGCACAGGTCGTTCACGACGTGCGCATGCCACGCCACGATGCTGAGCGCGACGATCGCCTCTCCCAGGGCCGCGAGCGACGCCAGCGCCGGCAGGTCACGACGCAGGATCTCCGCGTACGCGATCACGAACAGGGGCGGCAGTTTCGACGACCACCAGTTGCCCGTTCGCGCCGTCGCGAGGGTGCGTCGGATCGCCGAGCGCATGCTCACGCGAACGCCGACCTCGTGCGCGCGCGGCAGGAGTGGGAGGGAAGGTACCCAAGGCTCATCGGAATATCTCCCGGCTCAGTGCAACAGCACGTGCCCGAAAGATCGTCGCCGCATGGACCTGCGGGAGGGTGCCGGAAGCCTTGTGGAGCGGCCGGCTCGCACCGTGCGAGGTGACATCGTGATCGGTTCATCGCGCGGCCAGGACACGCGTGATGCGTTCCGCGAGCCAGGCATCGCAAACCCGCACGTCGTAGCGATCGCGCACCGTCCGGGCCGCCTCGCCACCCAGCCGCGCGCGCAACGCCCGGTCCGGCACCAGGGTCCGCAGCGCCCCGGCAAGCGCGCGAGGGTCTCGCGACGGCACGATCAGCGCATTGCGCCCCGGCTCGATCACCTCGCCGATGGAGCCTGCGTCCGAGGCGACGACCGCAATGCCGGTGGACATTGCCTCGAGCAGCGCCGTCGGGATCCCGTCCTTGTCCCCCATCTCGAGATCGACATACGGCGCCACGAAGATGTCCGCGTCGTGCAGCGCCGCCAGGACGTCGGCCTGCGGGCACCGGCCCTCGAAGCTGACGACCTGCTCGAGCGCCAGATCCACTACCCGCCGCCGCAACTGCGATTCGCAGGCGACGGCGGACGCGGACGCTGGGTCGGCGGCGCCAACGATGCGAAGGCGCACGAGAATTCCCTCGTCACGAAGCAGGCGCACTGCCTCGACGAGGTCGAGCAGCCCCTTCTTCGGCTCGATGCGGCTCACTGAGAGCAGCGTCGGGAGATCGCCTGCCTGTCGCTCGCGGCGCGCGACTTCCGGAAACCGTTGCGAGTCGATCGCGTTCGGCTTCATGAGCACGTTGCCCGCGTCCGGATCGGGATGTAACGCCCGCAGCTCTCCCGCGATACGCTCCGACGTGGCCACGACCACGTCCGCCGTGCGGAGGTGCAGCGGCACGAGCTTGAGGGCAAAGTCCTGGAGCATGTGATCGGCGTAGCAGGAAACCCCGCGCGGAATGCCAAGCAGGTACGACGCCACGAAAGTGAAGAACGTGCCCTCGTAGAAGAAGTAGCTGTGGAGGTAGTCCGGGCGACACGCCTCGACGAGCCGCGCAAACGAGAACGCCATGAGGAAGTGCTCGTTCGCACGCAGCTGCGCTGCGCTCATCCCCGATGCCTCCGCGACGAGCGCGGTCAGGGCTGCGGTCCGCCCGGCCATCCGGCGCTGGTAGTGTGCCAGGTCGCTGGCGGCCAGCGCCGGATCGAGGTGGCTCCGCACTTTCCGCTCCCAGAGCGCGGCATGTGCGTCGGAAAGTTGCGCCCGGTCGTCGAGCAGCGAAAAGACGAATTGCAGCTCGAACCCCCGGTGCATGAGTTGCACCAGCTCCTCATAGACGAACGTCTGCGAGTAGATCGGAAAGGACCAGCACGCGGTGGCGAGGATGCGTGGATGCGATTCCGTACGTCCACCGGTGGCGCGGCGCAGGCGATCCATGGAGAGCCGCAGGCGCGCTGCCCGCGCGGCCAGGCCCTTTCGCAGCAGCGCGCGGCTGCCCGCCGTGCGCAGTCCCCACGACTTGGAGGGCGCGTGCAGCGCGGGATCGCTCGTCGTCGCGCTCATCCTGCTAGGCGGCTGCGCGACGATACACGTCGAGCGAACGGACGGCGACCTGCCCCGACTGGAACGATGTCTCGACCGTCTTCCGCGCGCAGTTCCCAAGGCGCTCGCGGAGCGACCGGTCCTCCAGTGCCTCGGTCAGGCAGCCGATGAACCCCTGCTCGTCGCCAACGGGAACGACGAGTCCATTCTCTCGGTGCCGAAGCAGCTCCGGCATCCCGCCGGCGTCTGACGCGACGATCGTCCGGCCGGCAGCCATCGCTTCGAGGCAGGAGTACGGACAGCTCTCCCACAGGCTGGGCAGGAAGACGACGTCAGCTTGTCGCATCAGCGATCGCATCTCGACGGCCGACCGCCGACCGAGCACGTGATAGGTGCCGCGCATCGTGCCGCCCTGCAGTGCCGGCACCAGCGTCTGCGCGACGTACCCGAACAAGTCGTCACCCGCAAAGACGAATGCGACGTCGTGCGCGGCCAGGATCGCCCGCGCCACCGCGGGACACAGGTGAATGCCCTTGCGTCGCTCCATGCGCCCGGCAAAGAGCACCATCGGGCGGCGGTCCGGTATCCCGAATGCGCGGCGCGCTTCCACCTGCTCGGCCACGTCGAACCAGTCCAGGTCGATGCCGTTGTGGATCACGTCGGCGGCGCGACCAGCGGCGAGCTGCGACTGCATCGCGGTCGCCAGGTACTGCGACGAGGAGGTGCACGCCGTCGCTCCGCGCAGGGCGAATTCCTCGAGACCCGAGCACAGCCTGAGGTCCGCCGCGCGCACGTCATAGAACGGCATGATCATGCGTGCCGGCGAGTGATAGCGAACGACCGATGGCGTCGCGCCGAAGCGATTCACGAGGAGGCCCTCGGCGCCGCATTCGGGCATCTCCATGACATCGAATCTGACCTGTCGTCGGACGGCCCGCACCGCAGCGTACATGTCGAGTGCGTTGCGCAGCCGCTCGCGACTCCACCACCAGCCGAGACGCCCAAGCCCCGCGAAGAGTCGGGCGGAGAGGCCCGCGCCCCGATAGCGCCACACGCGCACCCCGTCGTGCTCCGACGCGCGAAGGGCGCTCGGTGCGACGGCCCCCGCCAGGACGTGCACTTCATGGCCGAGTTGCGCCAGGGCCCGCGCCTGGAACCAGGTGTAGGTCCCGATACCGCCGAATCCCGTCTCTGGCGGATATTCGTATGAGAGCAGCGCGATCCTCACCGGGCGGAATGTAACTGCACGTTTTGCGCCGTCGTCCGCGCCGGCTACGTGGGTCTCCCGGCCGACCGCTCCCGAAGCCACCCCACCACGCGTCCGGGACGCCGCGCGGCTTCACGGAACAGGGCGAGCTGCTCGCGGAAGGGCAGCCGAAGTGCTTCCTGCACCGAAATCCCGGTGAACCTGTCGCCCGAACTCGTCAGCTGTGTCCTGTCGGCGCCACCCTGCGCCCGTTCCAGCGCATCCATGGCCGCCAGCAGCTCTGGCCCTGACGGGAGGCGATGTGCGGTCGTGCGAATCGCCGTGCGGACCTCGTCACGCTGCCGGGGAGAGTGGCCGATGGCGGCGTCGAATGCGTCCGGTGCGTCTGGCGCCTCGGCCGACGCCACGAGGGCCGGCACCGACACGGCCTTCCATCCGAGCGACATCAGCGCGTGCGTGAGGGCCCAGCTTCCGAACGGCTCCTCCCCGTCGGGCAGGTCGCCCTCCACTGACCGGACGGCTGCAGCACGAAAGAAGGCGAGCGGCCAGGCGTCGTTCGCCAGCCAGGTATGGGGCAGCACCGGACAGAGGGACACGATCGCCGCGTGCCTCCCCCGTGCCCATCCAGTCACGATTCCGACGTCCTTGCAATGCTCGAAGATCCCCGACGCGAGCACGAGGGCTTCCCGGTCGAGCGCATAGCCCGTCGCCAGGACGGCGATCACATCCGCTTGATCCCGTCTTGCCAGCGCACGAAGCTCCGGGGCATCCCGGGCAATGACGCCGGCACCTGCAGTCGGCGCGTTCGCTGGCGTTCGCGCGGGGGCAGCATCCCGTGCTGGCGCCGGGCAATCCCCTGTCGGTGCGTACATGGGTGCCGTGGCGATCGGCAGCGTCAGCGGAAGGGCGCCGGATCGCGTCACGCCGCGCTCCACGACACGCGCACGGAACGCTCGCTGCAGATCGAGGACGCGCATGTCACCGCTCGTCGCTTCGATCCTCTCCCGCGCCGCCACCCCCATCCCCGCCAACTCGTCAGACGTCGCCCCCAGCGCGCGCCGCAGGGTCGCCTCGAGGTCGCTTGGCTGCGACGACGGCGCAATCCACCCCGACACGCCATCCTCGACCACTTCTGACATCCCCCCCGTCGCGGTCGCGAGGACCGGCACCCCGGCCTGCATCGCCTCGATCATCGTGTTCGGGAAGTTCTCCCACCGAGATGGCACTGCCGCGAAGCGACAGGTGGCGAGCCGGTCCGCGAGCGCAGGGCGGTCCACGGTTCCCGGAAACTCGAAGCGCGGCCGCAGCGCGTCCGGGATGAGCTGTCGGAGCAGGTCGAGCGTCGATGAGCCGTCGGGACCCGCGGTATCCGAGCCGACGAGGGTGAAGCGTACCTGTGCGTCCTCCCGCGCCACGTTCACCGCCGCCTCGACGAACTCGAGGACGCCCTTGCGTCGCTCAAGCCGACCCACGTAGAGCACGGGTCCTGCCGCGGCGTTCGCACGACGCGGCCGCAACGGCGCGGACGATACGGGATACGGAATCCGTTCGATCTTCTCGACCGGGATGCCGAATCGTGAGGACACCTCCTGCGCCAGGAACCGGCTCGGGCTCAGCAGCGCATCGGCCCCGGCGATGCAGAACTCCTCCATGCGCCGCAGGCGCACCAGCTCCGGCAGGTACGGATCCCACCCGTTGTGGCGGGCCACGAACTCGCTCGGCGAGTGCAGGTGCACGATGCATGGTGGCATGCGGGCCGGGCCAAGCCCCAGCGCCCGCCGGAGGAGGAAGAAGTAGAGTGGTCCCTCCCACTCCTGCGCCTCCACGATGTCGACGCCCGCATCCTCGACGAGCGTCTCCGCGAGCAGCGTTGCATTCCACGCCCACGCTTCGGAGGGCAGGAGCGATCCCCGCAGCGCGGTGATCTCGTCGCGGGTCGAGCGACGCCGGCCAATGCGCACCGGCGCGTCCGCCGGGACGCGATGGACGGTCAGCCGTCCATGCTCGAGCTGCTCCCGCTCGGCATGCGCGCCGCGCCACTGCTCGCCGACGACGTGGACCGTCTCGCCGGCGCGGGCCAGGAGCTGCGCGATGTTCGCCGCGTAGGTCCCGATGCCCCCCGGCGCATACGACGCCGGCGGGTACTCGCGACAGACGATGAGATGGCGCATCGCTCGTCAGGCACGCGATGCGACGCTGGGCACCCTCACCCCACCCCCTCCATCGTCCCCGTCCGCCCCTGCGCCACCCGCACCTCCCGCAGCCCCACCTGCACGAAACTCAACAGCACCACCCACGCCACGAACCCGATCAGGAAGTACTTCCCGAAGAACGGCGGGTCGTACGGCGCATTGTTCGTCATGTGCAGCGCCATCGCCAGCAGCAGCACCCGCAGGAACCGCCCGTCCGTCAGCATGTCGAACCGGAACTCCCGGTCTCCCCGCACCCGCCACAGCGCCGCCCCCACAAGTCCCGTCCACAGCGTGTGGTCCCCCAGCAGGTTCAGCCACCCCCGCTGCGTGATCGTGTCGAACATCGCCTGCGTCCCGCCCCCCAGGCTCCGGAAGACGTACCCCATCGTCTCGAACACCGAGAATCCCATCCCCACCGCCACCCCGATCAGCAACCCGTTCAGCGTCCACCGGAATCGCCGGTTCCGCGCGAAGAACACCACCACAAGCGCCTTCCCGCTCTCCTCCACGATCCCCGCACTCATCGCCCCCATCCAGCTGTCCAGGTTCGTGTACTGGAACAGGAACAGCGCCACCACAAGCGACAGGATGCCGCCGAACACCGCCATCCGCAGCACCTGCAGCAGCGACACGTTTCGCGGCACGTTCATCTCGAAGAAGAACACCAGGATCGCCAGCGGGAACGCCACCGACCCGAACACGATGATGCCGGGCAGGAAGTTGTCGTTCTGGAAGGTCTCGTAGCCGTACACAAGCAGCGCGTACGCCGCCACCGAGAACAGGAAGATCCGCGCGAACGCCCACGGCTTCGGCCAGTCGGTCTCCACCGACATCAGGTCCGGCGTCGTGTGCTGCGTCCCCACGATGAAGTAGTCCTCGATCTCCTCGTCGGTGCGCTTCTTGAACACCTCCGAGAACATCTCGCTCACGCTGAAGCCCTGGATCTTCTCGCCCACCGTCGCCGCGCTGATCCGGTCCCCGAGCCCGCGCAGCAGCGACCCGGCATGCGCCGTCCCCGCCCCATCCACGCGCCAGAGCGACCGCCCCATCCGCAGCTGCTGTCCGGCGTGCAGCGTGACCGTGTCGGTGTGCCGGTGCCCGTCCAGGAAGACCGCCGACCCGTCCACCGGCTGCACGCTCGCCGTGCCCCCCTCCAGCGCCACGATCGCGTGCCGCCTGGCGACCTCGGGGTCGTCGCTCAGGATCTCGCAGTCCGTCGACGAGCCCACGGCCAGGTAGCCCTCGGTGAGGGCCACGCGCTTCCCCTGGTCGGGGCCGGAGAAACACGTCAGGTACTGCGCGACCGCGGGCTTGGCGTTAGGTGTCGCCGGCGTCGTGCCGCCCTGCGCCGGCTGGTGCGACTGTTCCATGGGGCGTCATTCCCTCCGCTCGCACCGCAAACGGCAGCGTCGGCCGGGGAATCGCCCTCGTCGAGGGGTTCCTCGGCCGACGAACCGTCGCCGGCACGCTCAGGACAAATCGGCACGGGCGCCGGGCGAGTGGCGAACCGCTCTCGCGCCGGCGCCCCAGACTCCATGCAGCGAGTGACGTTACTTCCCGCCCTTCATCTTGAAGGTCAGGCCCACGTGAAGGGCACCGTATCCGGAGCCCGCGTCCGCATAGAGGGCCATGGCGTCACTGAGGAAATACCGGGCTCCAACACGCCCGATGAAGTAGATCCCGGAGTTGTAGTTGCAGAGACCTCCGCAGGCCGACGGCGCACTTGCAATCAGGTCCCCCAGCCCGAGCCCGATGAACGGGTCGAACTTCTTGTTCTCCATCTTGAAGTGGTAGTTCGCCGTCACGCCGATCGCGATGAACGTGAAGCTGCCGAAGACTCCCTCGGAGTACGAGTACCAGTCGCCTCCGACCTCGAGTCCCAGCAGGCCGTCGCCCATGTCCGGCAGCGACTTGAAGATGTTCTCGAACCGGCCACCGAACTGGATGCTCGCACCAGCGATTCCGCCCAGTCCGAGCACCGGTCCGATGTCCATGTAGCCGACGCCAACGCCGGATGGCTCGGCCGCCGGTAGCGCCGGCGCATCCGCCCGGGGGGTGAGGGTCAGCCTGCTCTGCTGCGCCCCGGCCGCCGAGGCTACCGCAAGCGACAGCGCGACCGACACGGTTACCTTGCCAAAAGAGCTTCGCATCGCATACTCCTCCGCCGACATTGGTTCCGCACATGCCCTGACCGGGCACAACGGGCGACGGCGCCGGCAATCGGCCGCCACTGCGATCTAGACAATACACGCGGAACTTTCGGATGCCAGACCGGGACGGCCGGTCCCTGCGCCCCCCGAAATCGGGCGCCGCTGACGCGGCCCCGGGCACCGCGCCCGGGTCGCCTCGTGTATCGACTCTTCACGGCTATACGTATTTCCCCACGGATTCCCGTCAGGCGGACGCTGGCGTCCCTGCGGCCCCCCCGCCCAGGATCCCCCCGGGGTCGCGCTCGCCCGGGCAGCCCCGGCCGACAGCACCGACGGCGCCATCCCGCAAGACGAGCGGGGCGTACCCTGCTACGACCCCTTGACCACCTGCTTCACGAGCGTCCCCGCCGGCAGCGTGGCCGTGCTGTCGACCCCGTTGATCACCGCCAGCTGCGCCAGCGGGATCGTCGACGGCGACGCCTGGTTGAACTGCATCAGCGTCATCGCCCGCGACAGCGACACCACGTGCACCCGCGCCGGCTGCACGCCAAGCGCCGTCGCGTCCGTGAGCCGGCGGAACGTCGTGGCACTCGATCGAAGCGCGCCGCTGTAGCTCCCGAACTTCGCCGACGGGGTGTAGCCGAGAATCCGGTACGTCGCGCCGTCCAGGGCCACGTACGTCACCCACCCGGACAGGTTGCCCTGGTCGGTCTGCGCCGTGAACGACGCCGACGACGCCGTGAGCCCGTTCATCGACGCGTTGGAACTCGCCTGGCCCTGCATGCCCTGCTGCCCCAGGAACCGCACCAGCGCCTGCGACGGCGTTCCCGAGTCCGCGCCGAGCGTCAGCACCGCGTCCTGCTGCGGGCTCACCCCGATCACCTCATCCGCCTGGTTCTGCGTCGTCCACCCGGCGGGAAAGTCGAACCGGAACTTCAGGTCCGGGTGATAGAACGTCGTCCCCTCGAAGTAGCCGTTCCGAGGGTTGTCGCCGAAGACGAGGCCGTCGATGGTGTGCAGGAACCGGTCGCGGTCCACCTTGAGGTTCGCCGGCAGGGGCGCGGCCGCCGCGATGCGATCCGCCGTCATCTGCACCCGGTTCCCCGGATCGGGGTGCGTCGACAGCCACTCCGGTGTGCCCCGCCCCGACGTGCCGCTCAGGCGGTCGAGCGTCTGGAACATCTTCCCCATCTCGTGCGGGTCGTACCCCGCCTTCAGCATGTACTTGAAGCCCAGTTCGTCGGCCTGCGTTTCATGGTCGCGGCTGAACTTGAGGAAGAGCACGCCGAGCCCCTGGCTCGCCACGTCGCCGAACTTCTGCAGCTCGGGGCTCACGATCATCCCCACCCCGAGGCCGAGCTGCGCCACCTGCGCCCGGGAGATCTGGTTGACCGAGTGCTTCGCCGTGATGTGGCCGATCTCGTGCCCCAGCACCGAGACGAGTTCGGCCTCCGACGTCATGTACGTCAGGATCCCGCGCGTCACGAAGACCGGCCCACCGGGCAGGGCAAAGGCGTTCACCGTGGGATCGTCGACGACGGTGAACGACCACGGGAGGTTCGGCCGCTCCGACGCCTTCGCGATGCCCATGCCCAGCGACGTCACGTACGACGAGACCGCCGCGTTCCCCACCAGTCCCATCGTCCTGACGGCCTCGGCGGCGCCCTCCTTGCCCAGTTCGATTTCCTGAGACTCCGAGACCAGCGACAGCTCGCGCCGTCCGGTGACAGGATTCGTCGCGCAGGTCGCCGTGATGAGCGCCAGCGGCAGGACCAGCAGGGCGCGAAGGACCCGGGGCGACCGTGGGGGGATGTGGGCGTTCATGGCGCGGTGAGGCTCCGTGGTGGCGTTGCCTGAATCTTCCCCTTTTTCGACGAAAGTTCTACGTTGGCTCGCCTCTTCCAGACATGGGTGCTCGATGACCGCGGTCCGCTTCCGGCTCTCCACGATGATGTTCCTGCAGTACTTCATCTGGGGCGCCTGGTTCGTCACCATGGGCACGTACCTCGGCCAGACGCTGCACTTCACCGACAAGCAGGTCGGCTGGGCCTACGGCGCCACCGCCGTGGCCGCCCTCGTCTCCCCGTTCTTCGTGGGGATCGTCGCCGACCGCTTCTTCGCCACCGAGAAGCTGCTGGCCCTGCTGCACCTCGTGGGCGGGGTCCTCATGTGGCTGGTCTCCATCCAGGGATCGTTCGGCAGGTTCTACCCGATGCTGGTGCTGTACGCGCTCTGCTACATGCCGACGCTGAGCCTCACCAACTCGATCTCGTTCCACAACGTGCAGGATCCGGCGCGTGACTTCCCCGTCATTCGCGCCCTCGGCACCTTCGGCTGGATCGTGGCCGGCACGCTCATCGGCAAGGTGCTGCATGCCGACGCGCTCGCCCTCCCGATGCGCGTGGCGGCCGGCGGGTCGATCGTCCTCGGCCTGTACTCGTTCGCCCTGCCGCACACGCCGCCCAAGGCGGCCGGCGCCCCGTTCTCCGTGCGCGACGCCCTGGGGCTCGACGCCCTGCAGCTCCTCAGGGATCGCGACTTCGCGATCTTCGTGCTGGGCTCGTTCCTGCTCTGCATACCGTTGCAGTTCTACTACACCTTCGCCAACCCCTTCCTGAACGAGATCCACGCCCCCGACCCGGCCTTCATCCAGACCTTCGGCCAGTGGTCGGAGCTGCTCTTCATCCTGCTGCTGCCGTTCTTCCTCAAGCGGTTCGGCATCAAGATCATCATGCTCGTCGGCATGCTGGCGTGGTCGCTCCGTTATTTTGCGTTCGCCGCCGGGAACGCCGGGTCCGGCATGTGGCTCATCTACGCCGGCATCCTGCTGCACGGGGTCTGCTACGACTTCTTCTTCGTCGGCGGGCAGATCTACACGGACCAGAAGGCCGGCCCGAAGGTGCGCGCGGCAGCACAGGGCTTCATCAACTTCGTCACCAATGGGGTGGGGTACTTCGTGGGGGCATCGTTCGTGGCTGGTGCGGTGGTAAGCCGCTACGTGAACGCCGATTGCACCGAGGCGGCCTCCGCCGCCGGGACGTGCCTGCGGCACGACTGGCACGGGGTCTGGCACGTCCCCGCGCTCGGCGCGCTCGCCGTCTTCGTTCTCTTCCTCGTGCTGTTCCGGCCGCCTCGTCAGGCTGCCGCGGCGTAGGGCGTGTCACACGACCTCCGGGCCGCGATGAGCGCCCTCGACCCGCTGGTCGTGCCCGCGCATACGCGACACGCCCAGGCCGTCACGTTCACGCGTTCCGGTCGCATCCTGCTCTCCGCCGGCCAGGACGCGCAGATCCGGCTCTGGTCGGTTCCCGGCTTCAAGTCGGTCGGCGCCATCCTCGGCCACCGCAACAGCGTCACCAGCGTCGCCTTTTCGGTCGACGAGCAGATGCTCGCCACCAGCTCCAGTGACGGGACCGTGCGCGTCTGGTCGTTTCCCGAGGGCCAGTGCGACCAGGTCTTCCAGAAGCAGACCGTTGCCCGCTTCTCGCCCAGCGGCAAGCTCCTCGCCACCCTCTCCACCAAGGGTCAGGTCTCGCTCTGGGACCCGCGAACCGGGCGAACGCGTCGCCACCGCCGAGCCGGTCAATCGCCGCGCGTTCTCCCTCGAGTTCTCGCCCGACGAGGCCGAACTGCTCGTCGGTGGGTCGGGAACGATCCACAGGTTGTCGGTGCCCGACCTCGCACCGGCGGGCACCCTGGCCGCGAGCGACTCCACCGTGCCAGGCCTGCGCGTCAGCCCCGACGGCTCCACGCTCGTCTCCACGCTCGCCTCCACCGGCCTCCCGGGAGCGGTCCGGTTCTGGGCGACCGACGGATGGCGCGACCTCGGCACCGTGGCGCTCGAGGGAAGCGGCGCCCTCTCCGTCGCCTTTGCGCCCGATTCCAGCGAGGTCAGCGTCGCCACCGACTTCCACATCATCACGCTCTCGCTCCGCGACCACGCGGTCACCGGCAACCGGCGCGTCGGCGCCAAGGGCGTCTACGGGCTCGCCTACTCGCCCGACGGGAAGTACCTGGCGAACGCCGCCGCCGACGGCCGCGTGCGCATCTGGACGTTGCGTTAGGCACGGCGGCGGCGCGTCCGGCCGCCGCGCCCGCTCTCCCCTCGCTCCCCGCGCCGCGGGTCGCCCCCCTCGCCCGGCTCAGCCGGGCGGCTGCGCCCGCGCCATCATGGCTCGCCGGGCTTCCATGTCCCCTGTGCCACCTTCGGCACGAACGACGCGATGCCCCGCGGCGGGAACGCGAGTGTCTTCTCTTCCTCGGCACTCCGGTACGCCGTCATCAGGAGCTTCACCACCTCGACGCCGTCGGCAAACGTGAGCCGCGGCCGCTCGCGGCCCAGGAACGCGCGCACGAAGTGCCGGTCCTCGCCGGTGTAGCCATAGGCGGCCCATTCCTCGGGGACCACCGGCATCACCCCGGTCTCGGCGTTCTGCTTCTCCACGAGGTCCTCGCCGGCGCGGCCGCGCACCTCGCGGCTGAAGAACAGCTGCAGGCCGCTGTCGAGCGAGTTCCACTTCATCGAGTACTCGGGGCCGAGCAGCTCGGCCGACAGGCGCAGCCCGGCGCCGACGAAGCTCCACGAGGTCGTGGCCTCGCCGATCACGCGGTGCCCGTCGTCGGTGTCGAACTCCACGGTCAGGCTCGCGAAATCCTCCGCCGGCGCCTTCGCGTAGTTCACCGCGCCGCCGGTCATCTTCCGGAGCCGCTTCACGTACGCGGGACGGGTCCACTTCAGCGACGCGATGTGCCCCGTGACCTTCACCGGCTGCACGCTGCTCAGCGGCTGCCCCGGCTTCGTCAGCAGGTGGCGCACCACAAGCGCCGAGTGGCACATCATGTCGTTCAGCACGCCGCCACCCTGCAGGCGCCCCGTCCAGAACCACGGCATGTGCGGCCCGGCGTGTTCCTCCGCGGCGCGCGCGAGGTATGGGCGCCCCGTCGTCGCCGCGCCGCGCGCCCAGAGCAGCGCGCGCCCGGTCTCGATGTGCGGTGCAAAGAGCTGGTTCTCCAGGTATCCGGTCGCCAGCCTCACCCGGTCGGTCATCGCCGCGATGCGTTGCGCCTCGGCGACGGTTCGCGCCAGCGGCTTCTCGCAGGCCAGCCCGCGCAGCTCCCCGCGTCCCCGCTGGATCGCATCGCAGATCTCCTCGACGTTCTCGATGCGCGCATGGTTGGGGCCGCACAGCCAGATCGCGTCCACCGCGGGATCGGCCACCATCCCGGCGATGCTGCGGTATGGCCTGGCCGCACCGATGTCGAGGTCCCGCGCCAGCGACGCGGCACTGGCGGCGTTCTTCGCGTTGGGGCTCCACACGCCCACGACATCGGCGTCACGTACGCCGCGCCATGCCTGCATGTGGAACCGGGTGTTGAAGCCGCTGCCGATGAAGGCGACGCCGAGTCGTTTGCCGGTCATGATCCGGGGGGCGGGGGTGACGCGCGCGACGGGATCGCGGCGTGCTTCACCTGGCCCGCGAACCGGTCCTGGGTCAGGGAGTATGCCACCGCATCACGCGCCGGTGAAGACGGCACACGCCCGGGAGTGCGTCGTCGACAGGTCGTCGCCCCGCCGGCCTCGACGAGCGTCCAGTCGACGGCCTCGACCGAGCGTCCAGTCGACGGCCTCGGCTACGCGCCCAGTGGCGGCACCTTGCGCTCCACGCGCAGGATCCCGCCCGCAGAGGTCGCGCTCCCGGTCTGCGTCGTTTTGGTGGACAGGCAGATCCGCTGGCCACGCGCATTCACCCCGGTCTGCACGCACTCGGTTCTCGGCGGAGGCGGTGCGGTGTTGTTGACCGCACTCCAGCGCGACGCGAAGACCGGATTGCGCAGGCTGACGAACACGTCCACCACGGGATAGCCGGGGAATCCGCTGCACTCGAACGCCGATGTCTCGGAGGACACCTGCATGGCCCGGGCGGCCGTGAATCGCTCGCAGCGCGCCGACGGCACCGTCAGGTACACCACGCCCTCGGAGATCGTGAAGGTGCCCCGTATCGGTGGCTTGAACTCCATCGCGCGAAACTCGAAGGTCCCTTCCACGGGTGAGGGGCCTTCCGACGGTGCCGCGTGGTGGCACGCAGCGAACGCCGTCAGTACCAGCGCCATCGCGACCGCCCGCCGACAGGTGACTCCCACAGGACCTCCCTGCGCGGTGACCTCGTGATCCATCGCGAGATGCCTGGCACCTCGCCACCTGCCCCTCAGCGTTTCCGGTACGACTGCACCGTCAATCGTCCGGAGTGCTGCACGTCCTCCTCGTACTGCTGCATAGTGGCACGCCGGCATCCGGCCGCCGCGGATGTCCCGCCGGCTGGCGGTGCGCAGATCCTCCGCTGCTTCACTTCCGTGGCCACGCCGCTCCAGAGGGAGCCCTGCAGCGGATTTCTCCGCGCCAATTGGACCTTGACCGTACGAAATGCCCCGACGTTCAGGCACTCGTATACCAGCCAGTCCCGGCTGGGGGTCCCACCGGCCGGCCGGCACGCGTGGTCCTGCGCCGTCAGCACGATGGTGTCCGCGAAAATCGCGAACAGGCCGCGCAGCTCCTGGTTCGGCAGGTTCGCCACCCACTCGTACGTCATGGGAGCGCGAAACACGGGCGTATTGCCCGACATCGACGTCCCCGCACACGCCGTCGCGCCCGCGAGTGCTCCAGCGCGCATCCCCCTGGCGAGTCTCCACATCGTGGCCTCCGTTTGCGGGCGGGTCGTGGGCCTGTCCGGTGGGATCAGATGGCGGCGCGGCGCTTCAGGAGGGCGTACTGGTCCACGACGGCGCGCGCTGCGGCGGCGGCAGGTACGTCGAGCACGAGGACCCCGCGACTCCGCATGTCGGCCAGCGCCTCCTCGCGCTCCAGCAGCAGCTCCTCCGCCGCGGCACGTTCGTAGGCGGCCGCCCCGGTCTGCGGACGCGCCGTCGCCACCCGCTCCAGCTGCGCGTCGCGCAGCGTCACCGCGAGCGGAAGGTGACGCGGCCGCAGCGACCCGACCTGCCCCAGCAGCGCCGCACTCGCGGTGCGGTCCACCACGTCGGTGAACAGCACCGTCAGCGCGCGCTTCCGGCTCCGGTTGGCCAGGTACGCAAATGCCGCCGGGTAGTTCGGCTCGACCAGCCGCCCCTCGATCGCCGCCAGGCCATCGAGCACCGCGCGCAGCGCGCGCCGGCCACGCGCCGGCGTCATGAACAGCTGCACCTCGTCGGCAAACGCCATCAGCCCGATGTCATCGTCATGCGAGACCACGCTGTAGGCGAGGTGCAGCGCCGCCTCCGCCACGGCCTCGAGCCGGGGCACGCCATCGCTTTCGGCGGTGAGCATGCGACCGGCGTCGATCACGACCATCACCTGCTGCCGCCGCTCATCCTCGTACTGGCGCGCCATCACCTTGCCACGTCGCGCCGTCGCCTTCCAGTCGATGGTGCGGGTGTCGTCGCCGGGCACCCACTCCTTCATGCTCTCGAACACCCGCCCCTCGCCTATGCGGCGCACGTTGCGCAGGCCCGCCTCCCGGCGCCGCAGGGACTGCGTGGGCAGCGCGCGCATCGAGGCGCCCACCAGGTTCGGGTAGACGGTCACCGCCCACGGGAGCGCGATCTGTCGCTGCTGCCACACGAGGCCGAGCGGCCCGCGGACGCGGACGTGCAGCGCGGCGCCGGCGCCCTTGCCGCGCGACAGCGGCCGCACGACGATCTCCTCGCGTCGCACCTCGCCCGGTGGAATCACCAGGTGCCGCTCCACCGGTCCCTCGATCGCGATGTGCGGAATCACGTCCTCCCGCACGCGAAGCACCAGCGGGGCCGGGCCTCCGTGACGCCATGTGAGGGTCACCGGCATCGCCCGGCCCACCGAGAATGCCGGGGGCGCCTCGCGCCGCACGGTGATGTCTCGCCACGCCACTCCGCTCACGCGCCAGGCGTCGACGAACAGCAGCGCCACCCATGCCACGTCGGCCACGACGAGCAGCGGCGCGCTCGCCGGCCACGCCAGCGCCGGCAGCGCCAGGACGCCGAGCGCCGCCGCCACCACCAGCCAACGGCGTGTGGGAAGGACGATCACGCCCCGGGCGCCTCCACCCGCTCCAGCAGCGACTGGATCGCGGCATCGGGGGTCACCCCCTCGAGCTCCAGCTCCGGCGCCAGCACCACCCGGTGCCGCAGGACCGCCGGCGCCAGTGTCTTCACGTCGTCAGGCACCACGTAGTCCCGGCCATCCAGCAGTGCCGCCGCCTGCGCCACCTTGAGCAGGGCCACGCTGGCCCGCGGCGACGCGCCTAACGTCAACGCCGGCGCCCCGCGCGTCGACCGCACGATCGTGGTCACGTAGCCGAGCAGTGCCGGCGTCATCCGCACCGCGCGCGTCGCCGCCTGCAGCGCCGCCAGCCCGCCGCGGTCCAGCAGCGGCGTGATCCCGTAGCTCTCCGGCTCCGAGGCCTCGAACCCCTCCAGCACCCGCTGCAGCATTCCCTGCTCCGCCGTTTCCGCGGGGTACGTCACCAGCGTCTTCACCAGGAAGCGGTCCAGTTCC
Organism: uncultured Gemmatimonadaceae bacterium; assembly: GCA_963761075.1. Taxonomy (GTDB): domain Bacteria; phylum Gemmatimonadota; class Gemmatimonadetes; order Gemmatimonadales; family Gemmatimonadaceae; genus CAVXFN01. The sequence goes on along the minus strand of CAVXFN010000004.1, from coordinate 290,075 downwards.
GCCTCCGGCAGCGGATACGTCCCCTCGAACTCCACCGGGTTCTGCGTGGCAAACACGGTGAACGCGCTGCTCAGCGGGTACGTCGTGCCGTCCACCGTCACGTTGCGCTCCTGCATCGCCTCCAGCATCGCCGCCTGCGTCTTGGCCGGCGCCCGGTTGATCTCGTCGCCGAGGATCAGGTCGGCAAAAAGCGGCCCGGCGCGAAAGGTGAACGTGCCCTGCGGCCCCAGCAGGTTCACCCCCGTGATGTCCGACGGCATCAGGTCGGGCGTGAACTGGATCCGCCGGAAGTCGAGTTGCAGGGCCCGGCTCAGCGCGCGTACGAGCAGCGTCTTCGCCGTGCCGGGCGGCCCCTCCAGCAGCACGTGGCCGCGGGCGAGCAACGCCAGCAGCACCTCGCGGATGGCCTCGTCCTGGCCGATGACGACGCGTCGCAACGCGTCCATGACGCCGCGCGCGGCGTCGGTCAGCGCCGCGAGAGCGTCGCCGTCTGGGGTCGCAGGCTGTCCCACACATCCTCCACGGCATTGGCCGCCAGCAGTACGGCGGCGTCATCCCGTCGGTTGGTAGTCAGGTTCCGGAGTCGGTCGATCGCTTCACGGCTGCGCGCCGTTGTTGCCCGTGCTGCCAACTGGTCCAGCCACTGCCGCCACGACCCTGCGGGCTGGCGCCCCCGCGGCGACAGGCGTCGCCGCAGGCCCTGCACGAGCAGCCCCGTGGCGACCTCCTGGCCCCGCGCCGCCGCCAGTGCGGTGGCCAGCGCCCGAACATGCTCGATCGAGGTCCGCCGTCGGCGCGCGGTGGTGGGCCACGTCGGCCCGAAGCGTACTGCGCCGGTGAGCAGCGCAATCACGCCGGCGAGCGCGACCTGCCACGCCGCCCAGCCGGCGGGAGACCGCAGGCTCCATGCAACCACCGCGCGCCCCAGCGACGACGACGTCCCGTACCCCTGGTGGAATTCGTCGAAGATGACGCGATGGAATCGCCGCGCCAGCAGCGCGGGCGCCCACGTCCCTCCCGTTCCGCGCAACGCCCGGTTGCCGAACAGCCGCTCGTCCGCCACGACGATGACGTCCTGCCCCCCCGGACGCGACAGGCGCACCGCGATCGCCCCCGCCGCGCTGGCAAGCAGCGTATCGGGACGCGTCTCGATGGCACCGGGACAGGAGGGCAGCCCGATCGTGGCGAACGCCGACTCGCGCGCCGAGTCCTGCCGCACGGCCACGAGCAGCGCGCGCGCCACGAGCCCCCTCGCCTCCGCGGCGTCCCTGCCGCGGTCTATTGCCACCGAGTCCAGCAGGAGCGGCCGCACCATGAAGCCGAAGCAGCGCAGGATCGGGTTGCTCGTCATCCCGGCCAGGAGCAGGGCGACTCCGTCGTCCCCGGCGTTCAGTCCCAGCAGCGACCGGATGTCCTCCGAACTCGGTGACAGCGCGGGTCCCAGCAGCGCGATCGCGGCTTCGCCCTTCCGTGCATTGCGGGCATCCACGTACGCCCGCTGGCGCTCGCGGATGACGTCGACACCAAGCGCCCGCAGTGTCTCGTAGAGTGCGCTCGTGCCGTTGGGGCCCGTCAGGAACGTCGACGCCCGGCGGTCCTCGTCGGTCCACTCGCCGCCAAGGCGTCCGAGCTGCACCGCGACGATGATCAGCGCGGCGAGCCCGGTGAATCCGAGGGCGGCTGCGTTACGCGCGCGCATACCGCTCGAGCGACGCCAGTGATCGCCAGTCGCGGAGGTCGTCCGCCCCGCACGGACGCCGCGCGAACACGAAGGTGTACAGTCGCCGGACCAGCTCCCGCAGCGCGTTTCGCGCCTCGGGCGACAGCGCCGGCTCCGCGACGTACTCGTTCGGCGTGCGGCTGGGGTGAAAACGCACCAGCCGGCGCGCGTCGAGTTCCAGCACCAGCCGCTGGAAGTCCGCCTGCATCGCTTCGGCGTAGCGCCCGGCCGCCTCCAGCCGCTCCGCTTCCTGGCCGTACCACGCCGCGTCCCGCCGCGCAACGCGATGTGCGGGTCGGCTCACTTCCGTCGCCGTATCCGCGCGCATCGTCCGCCAGGCCACACGCCCGGCATGCACGAGGATCAGCGCGAGCACCAGTCCAAGGGCGCCCAGGATCAGCCAGTAGAGCACGATGTTCTGGCCGTGCAGCGCCTCGAGCCACGCCTGGAACGAGTTCCACGCCCGTCGCACCGGTGCCCATCCATCGGGCCGTTCGCGCCAGGCATACTCCGGCCGGCGGAAGAGCGAATCCAGGACGGCCCGGACGCGTTCGTCGCCCACCGCGGGCGCCCCCTGCCACGCCGTCAGGATCATGCGGGCGCCAGCAGCGCGGTGAGCATCTCCAGGTCGAAGCCCTCCTTCCGCACGCGCATGTCGTAGTACAGCACCGTCGTCATCACGTAGATGAACGGGTAGATCAGGATCTGCAGGGCGGCCGCGAGAATGCGCACACCCGTGCCCTGCACCGTCACCAGCGCGCTCGCGAGCCCGAACGTCGTCGCCAGCGCGGTGATCGCGATCGGCGGGATCGCCAGGATCAGGAACGCCACGAAGTACGCGCCGAACAGCTTGCCACGAAAGCCGCGCGTCAGCATCCACGACCTCCGCATCGCGGCGCCGGCGCTCGGCAGGTTCTCCAGCACCAGCGCCGGCGAGCTGAGGATCAGGCCGCTGAAGATGACGATCCCCGGCACGATCAGGAGCAGCGTCCCCAGCCCCACCAGGAGACCGACTCCGAGCGACAGTGAGAGCAGCCGGCCGAGAAACTTCATCGCACGGAGCAGCGCGCCACCCGTGGTCAGCGAACGGCCCAGGTACCCCTCGGACACGATCATCGTCGATGCCGCCGTGCCGATGGCTCCCGCCAGCACCGCCACGAGGAGACTCACGAGGAACAGGATCGGGTGCACGAACATGCCCCCGCCAGTCGCCGTTCCTCCGCTCGATGCGTCCACGTAGGCGCTGAGCGCCAGTGGCACAGCCTGCGCCGCAAGGGAGACGCCGAGCAGCTGGAAGAACAGCAGTCGGTAGAACGCCAGGGAGGCATCGAGGGCCTCTCCCAGCGAGAGCGGCCGCATGGCGGGAACGGACATGGTCTCCTCTCGTCCTGCCGGGGTGAGCGGGCGATTCAATGTCGTCGCCGCCGGGATACCTTGGGAAGTCCGGAAAGTGCATTGTAATGCCACAGCCGTGCCTCTCCCCATCGCGACACCGCCCGGCGACGTGAACTCGAGCCCTCCCCAGGTCACCGACTTCCGGCAGCACCTCGAGGTCGAGACACCGGAACACGTGGTCGTCGACTACGAGATCGCCGGCCTCGGGAGCCGGGCGCTCGCGGCGGTCATCGATACGCTCATCATCATCGGCATCCTCGTCGCCCTCGTCCTGGCCGCCGCCATGGCGGGCAGCGTCGTCCCGAGGCTCGCCTTCTTTGTTCTTCGCGTCGGCGCCTTCGCCCTGCTCTGGGGCTACTTCGCGTTCTTCGAGGGATTCCGGCATGGGCAGACCCCCGGAAAGCGATGGATAGGCATTCGGGTCATTCGCGAGACCGGACATGCGGTCACGTTTCGTGACGCGGCGGCTCGCAACCTCCTTCGCTACATAGACTTTCTTCCGCCACCGTACCTCATTGGCGGCCTCTTCGTCGCGCTGCACCCCAAGGCCCGCCGACTCGGCGACCTTGTCGCCGGAACCGTCGTCGTGCGCGACCGCGCCATCGAGAAGGCGTTCGCCGCTCCGCCCAAGCCCGTCGAGCTGCGCGGCGTTGCCCTCGGCGAACTGCCCGCGCTCTCGGACGACGAGTTTCGCGTCCTGCGTGAGTTCAACGAGCGCGCGTGGAGCCTCCCGGCCGAGGCGCGTGCCTCCCTCGCCGCTCGGCTCGCCGCCTCCCTCAGCGAACGGTTCGCCGGCACCGCCACCACCAACGAAGCCTGGCTCACCGAGCTGTTCGAGGCAGAATCAGCGAGACGCAGCAGCCGGCTCGGACTGGCTGGAACGAGCGGCAGCCGGGGCGGCGGAAGCAGCGCCGCCGGTGATCGCCTCGTCGCCGAGAAGCGTGACCGCTGGCTCGCGTTCCAGGAACTCGCGGAACGCGCGTCGCAGCACGGCCTCGACTCGTTTTCGGCCGAGGAGCTTCCCGCCTTCGCGCGACGCTATCGCGAGGTCGCCGCCGACCTCGCACGCGCACGCACCTATCGCGCCAACCCCGACGTCCTCGTGCAGCTCGAGCGGCTCGTCGCCCTCGGCCACAACCTGCTCTATCGCGATGAACGCAAGACGTGGGGCCTCGTCTGGCGCTTCGTGTCACGGGAGTGCCCCGCGGCCATCGTCCAGGCGCGCGGCTACGTGCTCGTCGCCTTCCTCGCCTTCGCGCTGCCGGCGGTCGGCGGCTACGTGATGTTGCGTCAGCGACCCGCGCTCGCCGAGGAGCTGCTCCCCGTGACGATGCTCGAGCGCGCCGACGAGGGCGCGCGCCTCCGGGAGCAGGGCGTCGGGTATGCGCAGATCGTCGCCTCCAGCCGTCCCCTCGCCGCCGCGTCGATCATCACCAACAACGTGCAGGTCGCCTTTGCGTGCTTCTCCAGCGGCGTGGTCCTCGGCGTGGGATCGCTGGTCGCACTCGCCTACAACGGCGCCATCCTCGGGCGCGATCTCCGGCCACTACGCGAACCGCGGGCTCCTCGGCTACCTGTGGACCTTTGTCGCCGGCCATGGCGTGCTGGAGCTCTTTTCCATTTTCCTCGCGGGCGCCGCGGGGCTCCTGCTTGGTCGTGCCATCATCGCGCCGGGAAACCGGACCCGCGGCCAGGCCCTGCGCGAGCAGGGGCGGCTCGCCATGGCACTCGTTGGCGCCGCGGTCACGCTGCTGCTGATCGCCGGCTCGATCGAGGGAATGATCTCGGCGAGCCCGGCTCCGGTGTCGGTCAAGCTCGCCATCAGCGTCTCGAGCGCGGTCTTCCTCGTGGCCTATGTCGCGCTCGGCGCCCGGGCGTATCGTCGCCGGCCGGAGGCGTAGGTTCGCCAATCGTCGCTGGCGCCTGACGAGTCCCCCTGCCTGACGCTCAGCCCTGCGGGACCATCGGTCCGGCTCGACGACGCGTCCGGCCCGGCGACCGGCGCTACCTGACGATCGCCTTCGGGATCATCATGTGGACCCCGACGTTGCCGTCCACAAGTTCGGTGATGCGCAGGTTCGCCGCGATGCTCGCGAGTTGATACGCCGCGGTCTGCGTCAGGCCCTTCTTCTCCATGAGGAAGTGGACCATCTGCCCGATCGCAACGCGCGTCGCCACGGTCAGTGAGGTGTCCGTTCCCATGGTGATCCAGTCGGTCGGCGTCTCGGCGCGCGGCCAGTCCAGCTTCATGTCCTTCCGCACCGTGAGTTGCAGCCGTCCGCGCAGGCTCGTCTCGATTGCCGTCTGGTCGACCTCGCCGTCTCCCTGTGCCGCGTGGCCATCGCCCACCTCGAACAGGGCGCCCTTCACGAAGACCGGGATGTAGAGCGTCGTCCCGGCGACGAGTTCCTTGTTGTCCAGGTTGCCGGCGTGCGTGCTCGGCGGGTTGCTGCTCACGCGGCCAAGCGACGCTGCCGGCGCCACGCCCATGGAGCCGAAGAACGGGTGCAGCGGCACCACGATTCCCGGCGCGAATTCGGCGGTCATCGTCTTGCCGTCGAGGCGGATGATCCGCGTCGTCTGCTGCCCGCGCTGGCAGAGTTCCCGCAGGAAGCCGCTGCACCCGTTGTAGCCGTACGGGATCTTCAGGTCGATCGAGAGGATCTTCACCTCGAGCACGTCGCCCGAGTCCGCTCCCTCGACGTAGATCGGCCCGGTGAGGATGTGCCCTCCCGGTCCCTTCGCGTCACCGGTCACCTGCGAGACGATCGCGCGCAGCTCGGGTTCCACCTCGTCAGGCGCCACGCCCGCCGCTTCCAGTCGCGTCGGCGTGTTGGTCAGCATCGTGGTGACGTTGACGATGTCGCCCGACGCGATCCGCAATGCCGGCTTCGCCTCCGCCCAGTAGTAGCCGTAGGCGACCGTCGCCGGGCTGGCGGCGAGCTGGTGTTCCTTCGGTGCCCGCTGCGACGTCGCGATGGCCGGCGCTGCCAGCGCCAGCACCAGCACTAGCGCGCGGCGCGAACGCTCCGGTGACAACACGATTCCACTCGTCATGAGATCTCCTGGTGCCTCGGGCGCCCCGGAGGGCGGACTCGGAATGTACCGACTCGCGCACTGGCGGTCATCGATCCACGGGCGCATGGACCCCGATCCGCGCGACAAGCTGCTTGAACTCCGGATCCGATCGCAACGAGGCGAACATCGGCTCCGCCAGCAGGAACGGCAGGCTGAAGTCATGCGCCTGGTACGCGCGATTGAGGAAGCGCATCGCGGCGTCACGGTCGCCGATGGCCGCGTACACCGTCGCCACGCCGACGCCTGCCGAGCCCGGCGTCTGCGAGAGCGCAAGCGCCTCCCGGCGCGCGTCGCCCAGGCGACCGGCGCGCGCCAGGACGAACCCGCGCACCCCCGCGTCGTTCCCTCCCAGCAGGGCGCGCGCCGGCACGATGGCGAGCGCCTCGTTGATCCTCCCCTCCAACGCCAGCGTCTCGGCAAGGTTCGTCAGCGTGAGCGGGAACTTCGGGTCGATGCCCATGGCCACTCGCAGCGCCGACTCCGCCTCCGCGTACCGGCCGGTGTAGTTCAGCATCGACCCCAGCCGCGCGTTGATCACCAGCGACAGGGGATCGAGCGCGCGGGCACGCTCGATCGACGCCAGCGCTTCGCCCATGCGTCCCTGGAAGACCAGGCTCCACGTTCTCCAGTAGTAGGCCTGGGCGTCGGTGCTGTCCAGGACGGTGGCGCTGTCGAACTCCGCCTCCGCCCCCTTCCAGTCCCAGTCGCCGAAGTTCTTCACGATGCCGAGCGAGACGTGCGCCTCCGAGAGCGTCGGATCGAGCGCGAGCGCCTGGCGTGCCGCCTCGCGGGCAAGCGGAAACGCGTCGCGGGCGGGCAGCGCGCCCGTGACCGGGAGCAGGCTGTACGCATCAGCCAGGCCGGCGTGGGCCAGCGCGTACGTCGGATCGAGCGCCAGTGCCTGGCGGAAGAACGACACCGCCTGCTGCAGGTCCGGCGTCGTGCGCAGGTACCAGTGATAGCGCCCCTTCAGGTACAGTTCGTGCGCGTCCGGGTTCACGCCCTGGCGGGGCGCCAGGGCGATGCGCTCGTCAGGCAGCAGGGTCGCCAGCAACCGCGATGCGATGGCCTGGGCGATTTCCGACTGCACGGCGAGCACGTCCGCCGAGTGCCGGTCGAAGGTGTCCGTCCACAACGTCGAGTCGTTGGCCGCCCGCACCAGGCTCACCAGCAGGTGCAGGCTGTCGCCGCTCCGCTGCAGGCTCCCCTCGACGATGTTCTCGACGCCGAGCGAGTCGGCCAGCGCGCGCGTCGGAAGCGCGCGTGACCGGTACGCGAACGACGAGGTGCGTGACGGTACCCGCAGTCGGCCCACACGGCTCAGCGCCACGATCAATTCCTCGGTCATGCCGTCGCTCAGGTACTCGTCCTGCTTGTCGTCGCTCCGGATGCTGAACGGCGGGATCGCCACGGAGGGACGCGCCGCCCCCGCGGCGGGAGCGCCCGCGTCGGCCGCCATCCCCGCGCGCAATCGGTGCCACCCGTACACGAAACCGGCGCCCGCCACGGCGATGAGCAGCGCGCCTCCTCCGGCAATCGCCCATCGCAGGGTCGTTCGGCGACGCACCGCCGTCGCTGCCGGGGCCTGCGCAACGTGCGACGCTGGTGACATGTCGGTCAGCGCGTCGATGAACGCCGCGATGCTCGGGTAGCGCTCCGACGGCTCCTTCGCCAGCGCGCGGTGCAGTGCCGACGCCGCTCGCGCCGGAACCCCGGGCGCCAGCTCCGTGATCGACGGCGGGGCGTCGGCCAGGTGCTGGAGCGGCACCGGTCGGCCAGGCGCCACGACGAACGGCGCGCGCCCCGCCAGCATCTCGAAGACGACGCACGCCAGCGAGTATTGGTCCGAACGGGCGTCGACCTCGTGTGTCCCCGTCACCTGCTCGGGGCTCATGTATGCCGGCGTGCCCACCGTCGTCCCGGTCATGGTGAGCCGGTCGTCCGCGGGCGCGCTTGCCACCGTCGCGATGCCGAAGTCCGCAACGACCGCCTGCGTTCCCTCGAGGAGGATGTTGTCCGGCTTGATGTCGCGATGCACGACGCCGTGCGCGTGCGCGTGCTCCAGCGCGTCGCCCACCTGCTGCGCCAGCCGCAGTACCTCCGCCAGCGGCAGCCGCGCCTCACGTGCCAGCCGCGCCCGCAGCGACTCGCCCTCGAGCAGCGGCATCACGTAATACAGCAGGCCGTCGCCTTCGCCGGAGTCGAAGAGCGGAACGATGTGCGGGTGACGCAGTCGCGCAACCAGCGCGATCTCGCGATGGAACCGCGTGGCCGTCTCCGCGCTGCAGAGTTCCGCGTGCAGCGCCTTCACCGCGACGGGGCGGTCATAGCGAAGGTCCTTCGCGCCGAAGACCGTGGCCATGCCGCCGCGACCGAGTTCGCGCTCGATGGTGTATCGGCCGCTCACCGCGGTGGCAAGTCGCTCGAGGAGCGTTGTCACGACGTCGCCCGATACGCTAGAACCGGTCCAGGTCGTGCGCGACCGCGACCGTCCCCGCGAATCCGCCGCGACGGATCCCTGCCAGCAACTCGGCTTCGGTGCCGCCCTGCCAGAGCACGTGCGTGAGGACCAGCAGCTTCGGCCGCGCCCGGGCGGCCAGTCGCCCCAGCTCCTCGTCCGACGTGTGGAACTCGCGCATGTACTGCGGCCAGAGCTCGCCGCCTGGTCGCTTCTCCGGCGTCACGTGCGCCGCGACGTAGACCTCGTGCACCAGCACGTCCACACCGGCCGCGGCGCGCTCGATCGCCGGGCTGTACCGCGTATCGCCGGAGATGACGACGCTCCGGGTGGGCGTGTCGATGCGGTAGCCGAAGGCGTACTTCCAGCTGCCGTGCTGCACGGGAATCGCGGTGACGCGCACGCCACCGCTGTCGTAGATCACGCCGCCCGCGATCTCGCGTACGTCAACCCGGTAGCCGCCGGGTGCGTCGCGCTCGAGTCCCTGGATCCGGATCGCGGTGTCCTCCGACCACGCCGCCAGGATGTTGCGCGTCATCGTGCGCAGGCCGGGCGGTCCGTACATCCGCATGGGAATCCGGCGTCCCATCACCCAGGTGGTGAGCATCAGGTCGGGCAGGCCCAGCGTGTGGTCGGAGTGCAGGTGCGTGATGAAGGCCGCCGTCACGCCGTCGACCGGAAGACCGGCCGCCGCCATCCGGCGCACCACTCCCGGGCCCGCGTCGAAGAGAAAGACACGATGTCCCACCAGCACCGCGGTGGCAGGCCCTGACGTCGTGGGGCTCGGCAATGGCGCCCCGGTGCCGAGCGTCACCACGACGGTGCTGTCGCCGGTGGGCATCGGTGGCCCGCCGGGGAGAATGCGCTGCGCCTCCGCGCGGCTCCCGGCAAGCATCGCCAGGAACGACAGGACCAGGGACCGCGCACCACGCCACCGGCCACGACGTTGCGGCGTCTCCACCCCGCCGCCGCCTCGAAGAAGTCCCGCACCCGGTCGGCGTCGCCCACCGGGACGACGAACCAGCCGATCGAGCGGTCGCGAGGGAGTGGTCACCGGAGTCCGGGAGGGAGGATCGACGCCGGCGCGAGCGCATCCGGCGCCGGGAGTGCCCGCTGCCTAACCGTTCCGGTAGCGCACGCCGAGCTTCCGCAGCACCGGCGGCGGGCACCCGTTCCAGCCGGGGTTCGCGGTGTTGCCCATGTACTGCAGGTCCTGCACGCCGACCTTGCTGGACCAGAACCCCGAGGCCGTGAAGTCGCGGAAGCGATTGAAGAACTGCACGCCGCGCCGCATCTCCGGCCGCGCACGTCGCGGCCACGCAATGTCGTCGAGCATCGCCGTCTGTTCCTTCGGCGCGCATTCCCGGAACGGGTGGCCGAAGCGCCGCTCGCACTCGACGTCGAGCCACGCCATGCCCTCGCGGATCCACGGCCGCATGGTCGGCCGCTCGCCGAGGATGAAGTCCATGAACGCCGGCACCCCGGCGTCGGTGGCACTCCCCGAGTGCGCGTCGCGCGGGATGATCAGGTCGGCCAGCACGTGCACCGTCTGCCAGTCCTGCGGCGTGAAGTACTTCGGCCGGTACTGCTCGCCACGCGCCGCCAGGGCCTCGAGGGTCTCCCGGGTGCGCGTCGCTGCGATCTCGACATCCAGCGCCGTCACCGCGAACTGCGCCAGCGGTGCCGCCGCCAGGAATTTCAGTACGTCCCGCCGATTCACGTCCGTCATGTCCCCCTCTCAGGTCGCCTGGTCCGTTCCCTGTGGGCTCAGATCTCGCCGGACTTCCGCAACGCCATGATCCGGTCCGAGGTGCGCATCGCGAGCGCGAGGATGGTCCATGTGGGGTTCTTGTCCGCCTGGGACACGAACGGCCCCCCGTCCGCGACGAACAGGTTCTTGCAGTCCCACGCCTGCGACCACCCGTTGAGCACCGACCGCTGCGGATCGCTCCCCATCCGCACCCCACCCAGCTCGTGGATGATCGAGCCGCCCGTCGAGATGCCGTACCCCTGCTCGCGCGTCGGCATCGGCGAGAACACCTCCCCGCCCATCTCCGCAACCAGCGAACGAAACGTCTCCTGCATGTGCTTCACCTGGTTGAGCTCGTGGTCCGACCATTTCCAGTGGAAGCGCAGCACCGGGATGCCCCACTGGTCCTTCATCTCCGGGTCCAGCTCGCAATAGCAGTCCTCGTTCGCGATCTGCTCGCCGCGCCCCGAAAACCCCACCGTCGACCCGTAGTACCGGCGGTAGTCGTTCTTCAGCTGCCGCCCATAGCCGCCACCGGGCTCGTACCGCTGGATGCCGCCCATGAACCCGTACGACGGCACGCCGAGCCCGCCCCAGACCTCGATGTGGTAGCCACGTGGAAAGTCGAGCGTCTTGTTGTTGACCCACCACGGCATGTAGATGTGCCCCCCGCCCACGCCGTCGCAGTTGTGCGGCACGTGGTCCATCAGCTTCGGGATGAATCCCGATACGTCCGTGCCCGTCGTGTCGGTGATGTACTTCCCCACCAGGCCGCTCGAGTTCGCGAGGCCGTGCGGGAACGGCGACGACGTCGAGTTGAGCAGGATCCGCGCCGACTCCAGCGCGCTCGCCGCCAGCACCACCACCCGCGCCCGCACGTGCCTGTCCTGCTTCGTCCGCTTGTCGATGTACGTCACCCCGGTCGCCAGGCCCCGCTGGTCCACCGTGACCTCGCGCGCCATCGCCCCGGTCACGATCTTCAGCCGCCCGGTCGCCTGCGCCGGCAGCAGCAGCACGTTCGTCGACGAGAAGTTGGAGTTCGTCGCACACCCGCGGTTGCACTCCCCGCAGTAGTGGCACGGCGGCCGGCTGCCTAACGACTTGGTGATGATCGACAGCCGTGCCGGGATGCAGGTGATGCCCAGCCGGTCCGCCGCGCCCTTCACCAGCAGCTCGTAGCACCGCGGCTTCGGCGGCGGCTGGAAGATCCCGTCCGGATGGTTCGGCAGGTGCTCCACGCTGCCGAAGATCCCGACCAGCCGGTCGACGCGATCGTAGTACGGCTTGACGTCCTCGTAGGTGATCGGCCAGTCATCCCCCAGCCCGTCCAGGCTCTTCCGCCGGAAATCGTCGGGACCGAAGCGCAGCGAGATCCGCCCCCAGTGGTTCGTCCGGCCGCCGAGCATCCGCGCCCGCCACCACGAGAACGACGTCCCCTCCGCCCGCGTGAACGGCTCGCCCGGCACCTCCCACCCGCCGATGCACCCGTCGAACTCGCCGAATGGGCGCTCCGGCGTCGACGATCCCCGGCGAGGCGAATCGTACGGCCACTTGAACATGGCGCTGTCTTTCGTGTTGTCCCACCAGTCCCCGGCCTCGAGCACGACCACCCGCGCCCCTGCCTGCGTCAGTCGATGGGCGGCCATGCCGCCGCCCGCCCCGGAGCCGACGATGCACACGTCGTAGACCGTGCCCTGTCTGTTGCCAAGACGCTCGTTCACGAAGCCCCCGCTGGATACCTTGTCCCGTACAAGACTGATACATGCGAGGCCCACGCGCGAGACCCGGTGGGCCCGCGCATCCCCGACCCGTCACTGAGGAGGCCGGATCATTTCGCGGATCGCCCTGGGCATTGCCCTGAGCCTTGTCCTCTCCCTCGGCGCCGTCACCCGCTCGCCAGTGGACGCCCCGGCAGCGCCACAGCAGCCAGGACCCGCGCTCCGCGTGGGCGAGAAGCTCACCTACGACGTCCAGTTCATCCGCCGCGTCGGCCAGGCAACGATGGAGGTCGTCGGCGTCGACACCATTCGCGGCCGGGAGGCGTGGCACACCCTCCTCAGCATCGACGGCGGCGTCTTCTGGTACCACGTGCACGATCGCTACGAGAGCTGGATCGACACGGAGCACTTCGAGTCGCTCCGCTTCTGGCAGGACCTCGCCGAGGGGAGCGGCAAGCGTTCGTATCACTACGAGATCGAACCCGGGCGCGGCGTCTACCGGGAAAACGACAAGCCCGAACAGCCCACCGTCGCCCATCCCCTCGACGATGCCGCGTTCATTTACTGGGTCCGGAGCCAGCCACTCGAGCCCGGACAGCGGTACGACGTGGACCGGTACTTCATCCCCGATCGCAATCCGGTGACCCTCGAGGTGATGAGGCGCGACTCGATCCGAACGCCGGCGGGTCGCTTCGGGGCCATCGTCGTTCGCCCGATCATCAAGTCCCGGGGCATCTTCTCCGAGGGCGGCCGCGCCGAGCTCTGGTTCAGCGACGACGACCGCCGCTACCTCCTCCGCCTCACGAGCCACCTCGCCTTCGGGACCATCATCCTGACGCTGCGCGCCATCGAGTCGCCGGTCGCCGACTCCGCGGGCGTCAGGGATTGAACGGCAGCGAGACGCCGATCGTCCCCGGCGCGACGACGAGTCGCGGCGACGCGCCGCCCGCCGGGTGTCCGCCACCGCCCAGCGACGTCCGCCCCCGCTGCACCGCCACGTGTCCCACCAGGCCGCCGATGCCGAGCGCCAGGGGGTAGTCGCTCGCCCAGTGCACCCCGTTGTTCACCATCGTGAACGCGAGTATGCCGAGCAACGTGTAGCCGACCGGACGGACGTACCCTCGCTCCGGATAGTTCTCCGCCACCACCGTCACCGTCGCCATCGCCGCTGCCAGGTGCCCCGACGGGAACGCATCGTACGCCGGTACGTTGCTCTGGTACGTCTTGAGGTTCGGGAACGGCCGCCAGCGCCCGGTCGGCGTCGTCGCCTCCGACGGGGTCTGCCGCCCGAAACTGTGCTTCAGCACCTGCGTCACGATGCCTAACGACAGCAACGAGCCGGTGATCTCGCTCGCCGTTCGCAGGGCGCGGTTGTCCCGGTGCCGCATCCCGGAGAGCTGGAACGCCCCGGCCACCGCCAGGCTCGACCAGCCGTCGCCCAGGAAGTACAGCCCGGAGCCGAGCGTCGTCGGCACCGCGAACTTGAGGCCCGCCACCCGCAGGTTCGCGGACGGATGGTTTGGCGGCAGCCCCACCGTCCGCGCGAGTGCCCGGCTGCGCTTCAGCAGGTAGTCGTCGCTCGCGATCATCGCGACTGTACTGACCGTGATCAGCCCCCATGCCGGCAGGGCCTCGCGCGAGAACGCCAGCTGCATCGTCCCACCCAGCGTGGACGGAATCGTGCGAACCGACGACAGAAACGGCGGGCGGGTGAACGCGAACCGGCCGTGCGATCCCAGGTCGACCTGCTGCGCCGCGGGCGGAGCAGCCGCTTCCCGGGGAGGCGTCCCGTTCACGTCGCGTCCCGGCGGCTCGGCCTGCGCCCCGGCCACGCCCGCGCAGACCAGCCACGCGGTCAGCAGCACCGACGTCAATCCCACCACCCGCATCACCGATTGCCTCACGTCAGGCCCACGGACCCCGGGCCGCACCGCGTCACTGGCGGCTGCCGTGCGCCGCCAGTCTCACCGCGCGCAGCCCCCCGGCGATGCCGATCGCCGCACCTGCCGCCACGTCGCTCCCCCAGTGCGCGTTCTGGTAGACGCGCGACAGCCCGACGATCGTCGCGGCACCGTAGAAGACCGACTGCAGCAGTCGCCGCTTCGCCGGATGCGTCCGTCCCAGCTCGGTCGCCAGCACCGTCGCCGCGGCAAACGCCGCGGTCGTGTGTCCCGATGGGAACGATGCCAGTGAATTCTGCATGAACCCACGCCCGGGATAGTACTGGTCGGGGTCGTCCAGCGTGGTTGAGGGGCGCGCCCGTCCCACCATGCCCTTCACCAGCGTCGTCATCACGCTGCTCTCCAGCACTGCCCGCGTCGTTTCCAGGCCGAGATGGCGCATCCCGTCATCGTGGCGAAGGAGGCCGAGGGCGCTCAACCCGAGTCCCGCCACGATCGGCGCCGATCCCCCGGTCGCACTCGCGAACTGTGACACCTGGCGCACCAGCGAGGGCGAATGGGAGCGCCACTTCTGCGCCTCGTACGCCAGGTGCGAATCGAGAAGCGACCCTGCCACGCCAACCGTCAGGAGCGCCGCCGGCACTCCCATGCCGCCGTACGACGCTACCGGGTCCGACACCAGCGGAAGCCGCAGGGTCGGCTCCGGCGTCTGCGCCAGCACGCCGCGGGCCATCAGGAGTCCCGCCGGAAGCAGGATGGCGAGCGTTCTCGTTCGAGTCATGGTCTGTCGCGCCGGAGTGAGTCGCGGGAGTCAGCCTTCACCTCGAACCTGTCGATCCGCGGGGAAATCGGTCACAACTTGGTCGCCCTCGAATCAACGGGACCTAAACTGCGCGTTTTGTCACGGTTGTCCACTGGCTTCCGACTTCCCGCCTGTGGGAGATCCGCTGACAGCCGGATCCTCAGTGCCAGACGAGTACCCCGAGAACATCGGAATAGTCATCCGTCCACAGCCGCGTCGTTGGCGACGGGCCCAGGGGGCTCCACTCGTCGCGCCTCACGAGCGCCGCCAGCGTCCCCGGACGCCGCGCCAGCGCAATCCAACGGCTGGCGTAGTACAGCTTTGCACGCTCCTCGGTGTCGACCGTCCCCTCGCCGAGCGCTCCGGCTACCCGGGCGTCGTTGGCCAGGGAGATCAGCACCGGCCTCAGGTCGACATACCGGTTGCTGATGTGGAAGACCACGACGCCGCCAGGCCGCAACTTCCGGAAGTACAGTGCCAGCGCCTCCTGCGTCACCAGGTGCACCGGGATCGCGTCCGACGTGAACGCGTCCAGGATGATCAGGTCGAAGGTCGAGTCGGGCGCCTGCGACAGCGAAAGCCGCGCGTCGCCCGTCACCAGGTTCACCGTCGGCGGGCAGTCGCGAAGGTACGTGAAGTACCCGGACCTGCTCGCGATCCACTCGACGAGCGGGTCCACCTCGAAGAATGTCCACGACTCGCCAGGGCGGCCGTAGCACGCGATCGTCCCGGTACCCAGCCCGACGACGGCCACCCGCCGCAGGGGAAGATCCGTCAGCACGCTCTCGAACAGCTCCCCGAGCGGCCCCCCTCGATAGTAGTACGTCAGCGGCTCCTGCCGCCGCGACGGCTGCCGGCTCTGGCCACCGTGCGTCGTGGTGCCGTTCTGCAGCAGGTTGTACTCGAACAGTTCCCGCACCCGGTACACGCCGAAGAAGCTGCGGCGCTCCAGCACCACGTCGCTCGTCGACGCCGCCGCCATCTGGACCCCGAAATACAGCGCCCCGGCGCCTAACGCCAGCCGGAACGGGCGCCGCCAGAACGACGCCACCACCAGCGCCATCGCCCCCAGGAACAGCAGCGTCCCGTTCGACGCCCACTCGGCGGGAGGCGTCGGCAGGTGCCAGGCACCCCAGATGACCAGCGCGATCACCGCTGGCAGCAGTACGTCGAACAGCAACCCGCGCATCCCCCCGTACGTCCGCGACCGGGTCGGCCGCAGGCCAAGGGCGATCACGATGGCGAACGGGTACTCGACAAGCGTGCGGTACAACAGCGGCGCCAGCAGCACGTTGAAGATCCCGCCGAGCACCCCCCCAAGCGAGATCCACAGGTAGAACTCCGTCAGGTGCTCCACGCGAGGCCGGCTGTCCGCCAGCTCCCGGTGGCAGACCATCGCCGTGGCGAAGAACGCCAGCAGGTGAAGCCCCGCCGTCGTGGAGATGCGTCGACCCGGACCCACGCACAGCGCCACCATCAGCGCCAGCCCGAGCACCAGCTGCATGAACAACATGAAGCGGCGGTTCAGCGGCGGGCGGCGCGCAAACACGAGTACGAACGTCAGCAGGTACAGCGCGAGTGGAATCACCCACAGGAACGGCACCGACGCGATGTCCGTGCTCAGATAGGTCGTGACGCCGATCAGCAGGCTCGATGGCGCGAACGCCAGCAACACCCAGCGCAGTCGCCAGTGCCGGTTCGGGATCACCGCCGGCACGAGGAGCTCCGGCTCGTCCGCGTCCGGGGGAAGCGTCACCGTGTCGCCGGTCGTCGCTTCCAGCAGGACGCCTCCCAGCCGATGCCTCTGGCGCAGGCGATACGCCACCACGGCGCACGCGCCGATGAGTCCGATCAGCACGTAGTAGAGCGCCTGCCACCACACGCTCTGCTCCGACAGGCGCAGCCGCGGCTCCAGCACAAACGGGTACGCCAGCAACGCGGCGAAACTGCCGAGATTGCTGGCTGCGTACAGGAAATACGGATTATGGGCGGAGCCGTGGCGGGTGGTCGAGAACCAGCGCTGAAGCATCGGCGCACCCGCGGAGAGCACGACGAACGGCAGCCCGAGCGCGATCGTCAGGAGCGCCAGGAGCCAGCCGACCGGCAGTGCGCTTGCCGGAGGGTCCCGCCACGCCGCCGGGATCGCGATCGGCAGCACCGCCAGCGCGGCCAGCATCAACCCGAGGTGCATCATCGCCTGCGCCCTCGGCTCCAGCCGCCGGGATGTCACGTGCGCGTACAGGTATCCCACCAGAAGCGCGGACTGGAAGAACAGCAGGCAGGTGTTCCAGATCGCGGGCGCTCCGCCGAGAAGTGGAAGCACCATCTTGCTGAACATCGGCTGCACCGCGAACAGCATCGCGGCGTTCACGAAGATCGCGACCGCAAAAAGGGTCGTGAGCAGCGCGCCCTGCAGTGAGGACAGGGTGTGGCGGGGCTCCACGGCGGCATCGGCGCGGATGGCCGCGAGAGGTGAGATGCCCCCGGCGTCGGCTGGTTCCGGCATGGACGCGAATGTGCTCGCGTGCATCCGCGCCGTCCATCGGGTCCCGGTGCTTCGCATCGTCCCGCCCCGAGACCGTTCGTCACTCCACGGTGGCAGTCGTCGCGCCGACGGGATATTCCTCCCGGACTTCGACCCTGTTCCCGCCGGCGGCGGCGGCGCCTCCCGCAACCGGGCGCGACGTTTCCGACGTTGGTATCCCGATCAAGCCTTCACATCGCAGCGGCCAGGCCTCGGGTCGCGGCGGGCCCGCATCACCCATCTCACGCCACGGTCGCCGGCACTCCACTTTTCGCCCGGACACACCCCACGGCGCTCGCACGAACCCTTCTCCTCGACGACGCATGAGTTCACGACGGGAATTCCTCAGGCAGGGTGGGGCCGCCGTTGGCGCGCTCGCGCTCGGCGCCGCGACCCTCCAGCGCGCCGACGCCGCCGTGGCGACCCCACCTCGGCAGTCGGGCCCGGCGGACATGGACGCGTCGGTGCGGGAGCTGCTCATGGAGTCGCTCGACACTGCCCGGCTCGCGGGCGCCTCATACGCCGACGCTCGCATCGGGCGATACCTCCAGCAGTTCATCCAGACGCGCGAGCAGCAGATCCAGTCCGTGGCCGACACCGACTCGATCGGATGTGGCGTTCGGGCCCTCGTCGACGGCACCTGGGGATTCTCGGCCACCAGGGAGCTGTCGAAGGCCGGTGTCTCTGCCGCAGCGCGCGAGGCCGTGGCAATCGCCAGGGCCAATCGTGTTGCGCGGGATCGCGCCGTGGAGCTCGCCCCGGCCCCGCGCGTCGCCGACGCCACGTGGAAGAACGCATTTGAGGTCGACCCCTGGACCGTGCCGCTGGAGGACAAGGTGGCGCTCCTGCTCCGCGCCAACGCCGAGGGCATGAAGGCCCGCAACGTGAAGTACGTCTTCAGCGGCATGTTCTTCCGCAAGATGGAGCGGAACTACGCCAACACCGAGGGATCGGTCGTGGCGCAGACGATCGTCCAGAGCTGGGCTCCCATCCAGTTCACCGCCGTGTCGCCGGATGTCTCCGACTTCCAGAACCGGGGCAACATGACGCCGCCCGTCGGGCGCGGCTACGAATACGTTTCCGGGTTGCAACTCGTGGAAAACGCCAGGCGGTGGGGCGAGGAGGCGAGCGAGAAGCTCAGCGCGCGACCCGTCGATGTTGGGCGCTATGACCTCGTCCTGCACCCGTCGCATCTCTGGCTCACGGTGCACGAGTCCATCGCGCATCCCACCGAGCTCGATCGCGCCCTGGGCTACGAGGCGAATTACGCCGGCACGTCGTTCGTCGCCCCGCCGGAGAAGTACCTGGGGAAATTCCGGTATGGACCGGAGTTCATGAACATCCGTGGGGATCGCGCCCAGCCCGGGGCGCTCGGCACGATCGGATACGACGACGAGGGCGTGCAGCCCGACGACTTCCTCATCATCCGCGACGGCGTGGTCAACGACTACCAGACCACGCGTGAGCAGGCGTCCTGGCTCAAGTGGTGGTACGACGCACAGAAGCGCCCCACCCGGTCCCACGGCTGCTCCTACGCCGACAGCTGGTCCAGCGTGCAGTTCCAGCGGATGCCGAACGTCTCGCTCCTCCCGGGAGAGAAGAACCTCTCGTTCGACGACATCATCGCGGCGACCGATCGCGGCATCGCCATCATCGGCGACGGCTCGTTCTCGATCGATCAGCAGCGCTTCAACGCCCAGTTCGGCGGGCAGCTGTTCTACGAGATTCGCGGCGGCAAGAAGGTTGGAATGCTCAAGGACGTCGCCTACCAGATGCGCACGCCCGATTTCTGGAATGCCATGGACATGCTCGGCGGCAAGGACAGCTACGAGGTGTGGGGATCGTTCTTCGACGGCAAGGGACAGCCCGGCCAGGTCAACGCGGTGAGCCACGGCGCGGTGCCCGCACGCTTCCGCAACATCAACGTGATCAACACCGGGAGAAAGGCATGAGCCCGACACCAGACGCACGCCCGGTGAGCGACGCTCCGCGCCGGCTCTACGACCGCCGGAGCGCGGAACTGCTGGCCGGCGCCGTCCTCTCGGAGCAGGAAGCCCGCGATCTCATTGAACGAACCGTCGGGATGTCGAAGGCCGACACGATCCACGTGACGATCGGCGGCGGCTACCAGGGCAACGTCCGCTTCGCCGACAACCAGATGTCGACCGCCGGAAGTGCCACCGATTTCTCGGTGCAGGTGGAGAGCGCGTTCGGCGCCCGCCATGCCGTCGTCGTCACCAACGACACCAGCGACGAGGCCCTGCGCCGTACCGTGGAGCAGTCGGAGCGCCTCGCGAAGCTCTCCCCTGAGGATCCTGAGGCGATGCCCGAGCTCGGCGCGCAGGACATCCGGCCGGTCAACGCCTGGTTTCCTTCCGTCGCCGACATGGGACCCGACGAACGAGCGCGCATCGCCCTGACCGCCCTCGAACCGGCACGCAGTTCCGGCGACCTCACCGCGGCCGGGTTCCTCGTGACCAATGCCGGGTGCACCGCGCTGGGCAACAACAAGGGCCTCTTCGCCTACCACCGCTCCACCAACGTCAACTATACGCTGACCGTCCGCACCCGGGACGGCACGGGTTCTGGCTGGGCCGGCGCCGAGCACAACGACGCCGGTCGGGTCGATTTCGAGGCGGTCAGCCGGCAGGCCATCGAGAAGGCCCGCCTGTCGCGCAATCCGGTTGCCATCGAGCCCGGCCGGTACACTGTCATCTTCGAGGCCCAGGCCGTCGGCGACCTCTGCCAGCTCATCGGCTTCTACGCGGACGCCCGTTCCACCGACGAGGGACGGAGTCCGTTCTCCCTCCAGGGCGGCGGCAGCAAGATCGGGGAGAAGCTGCTCGACGAGCGCGTCAGTATCTATGCCGACCCCTACGACCCGATGGTGCTGGCGCAGCCCTTCGACTTCGATGGGCTACCGCTCGGCCGGCAGGTATTCATCGAGAACGGGGTGCTCAGGACGCTCTACTACTCCCGGTTCTGGGCGAAGAAGAAGAACGTGCAGCCGACCGGCGCACCGACGTCCTTCCTGATGAGTGGTGGCGACACCACCGTCGACAAGATGATCGCCGGCACCGAACGGGGCGTCCTTGTCACGCGACTCTGGTACCTCCGCGAGGTCGACCCGCGCACGATCCTCTACACGGGCCTCACCCGCGACGGCACGTTCCTCATCGAGAACGGCAAGGTGACCAAGGCGATCAAGAACTTCCGCTTCAACGACTCGCCGCTGTTCATGCTCAACAACCTCGAGGCCATGGGCCGCCCGGTCCGGCTCGCCGGCACCGAGGCCGGGGGCGCCGTGGTCGTGCCGCCCATCAAGGTGCGGGACTTCAACTTCACCAGCCTCTCCGACGCGGTGTAGGACGGGGCGCGGCGAGCCCTTGTTCAGCGCGCCCCGCGGGGCGGGTCAGGCGCGGCCCGTCGGCGCCTCGCGCTCCAGCGCCGCGGCATGACCCGCCATGGCTTTCGGCATGTAGCAGTGGAGCCCCAGGGACGTGAATCCCGCGGCGCGGATCTCGCGACGGTACCAGGACGGCCAACGCGTGAACTCCCGCTTGAAGTCCCCGGTTGCCTCGTCGACGCGCGTGAAGATCTCGAGATAGGCCATGCCCTCGAGGAGTCCGTGGATCTGCCGGAGTCCCGCGCGGAATTCCTGTGGCGGCAGGTAGTTCAGCACCCCGAGGCACAGAACCAGGTCGAACGAGCGGGGCAGGTCCAGCGCACCTAACGTGGCGAAGGTGCCGAGTTGGATGTTGCGACGGCGGCCGAACCGGCGCACGGCGTACGCACTCCCGTCCACGCCGTAATACTGCGCCCCCGGACGCAGTCGGCGGATCACCGGGGCCCAGTTCCCCTCCCCGCATCCCACGTCCAGTACCCGGCGCACGGGTCGCTCCAGGAGGTATTCCGCCGCGCCCAGCACGAAGCGCATCTGGCGCTCCATGTCCAGTCGTGACTTCACCCGGAACCTCGGATGCCGGTACCACCGGTCGAAGTAGGCCTTGTCGTAGTGCGTGAGGTCGCGGTGCGCCATGCGTCCTGGTTGCGTTGCGGGGATGGCCGGTACGAGAAAGCGCGTCCTCGCCATGCCTCGACGGGAACGCGCTTCGCCTTGCGGGAGAGGCGCGGGCCGGAATCGAACCGGCGAATGGGAGTTTTGCAGACTCCTGCCTTACCACTTGGCTACCGCGCCGCGGGCGTGTGAAGTTAGGGAGCGCCATGGCCGTACTCAAGCGCTCGCCCCGACCCATGCCGACCGACGCTGTGCTCGTTTCGCTCGACGAGATCCGCCACGCGCGCACCGTGATCGGCACGCGTCTCCACCGCACGCCCGTTACCGGGTCCACCACGCTCGAGCGACGTTGCGGCGGCCGCGTCGTGCTGAAGTGCGAGCTGTTCCAGAAGACAGGGTCCTTCAAGCCGCGCGGCGTCCTCAATGCCCTCGCCGCCATCGCGCCCGCAGACCGCGCCCGCGGAGTCGTGTCGCTCTCGGCCGGGAACCACGCCCAGGCCCTGGCGTGGGGCGCGTCGGCGATGGGAATCCCCAGCGTCATCGTGATGCCATCGACCGCCGTCGCATCCAAGATCGCGGCCACGCGGGGCTACGGCGGGGAAGTTGTCACCACGGATGGCGATCTCCTGGCCACCGCCCGCGAACTGCAGGCCGCGCGTGGGCTCACGCTCGTGCATCCGTTTGACGACCCCCTGATTATCGCCGGTCAGGGCACCGTGGGACTCGAGCTCGTCGAGGACGTGCCCGAGGTCGACACCGTCCTTGTCGGCTGTGGTGGCGGCGGACTGCTCGCGGGCGTCGCCGCCGCCGTGCGCGCCGTTCGCCCTCACGCCCGCATCATCGCGGTCGAGCCGGCAGGCGCGAGCGGCATGCGGCAGAGCATCGACAGCGGCAAGCCCGTGCACCTGTCGGGCACCGACACCATCGCCGACGGGCTCGCGGCACCGTTCATCGGCGTGCACACGTTTCAGCATGCCCGCGCCCTTGTCCACGACGTGATCGTGGTCGAGGACAACGAGATTCTCGACGCCATGCGCTTCCTGATGGAACGCACCAAGCTCATGGCCGAGCCGGCCGGTGCGGCGGCGCTCGCCCCGCTGCTTTGCGGGCGGCTCACCGCCGTCGATGTCGGGCTCGTCGCGGTGATCATCAGCGGCGGAAACGCCGACCTCTCGCGCCTGAAGACGCTCCTGTAACCCGCCGCGCAGCGTTACGGACTGCGTCCCCGGCGCGGATCGCCCTCCCAGCGCGCGCTGGTGCCGCGGACGTCGACGTGGGCGAACGGACCACGCGGCCCTATCGCGGCATACGTCCCGAGCCCTCCGACGAGCTCCGGATACGCCCGTTCCACTCTCGCAATGGCGTCCGTGAGTGGTCTCATGTCGCGAAGGTCCAGCCGGCCGTCGCCGTTCAGGTCGTCCATCCGGCCGTCCTGATTGTCGTCGACGATGATGTCGGCGGCGTCGCCGAACTGGTGCCGGCTCGCACGCGCCATCCCTTCGCTCTCCCCGAGCTCGTTGTAGTACGGCGCACGGAATCCGGAGAGCACCACCACATGGTCCGCAGGATGGCCGTGCGCGGAGAGGTCCTGCAGGATCAGCTCCAGCTTGTCGATCAGCTTCTCCTCGAGCACCACGTACTTCGGCCAGACCGCGCTCTGGTCGTGCATCACGAAGTCCCCGAGCGTGAAGTGCGCCGACAGCGGAAGTCCCTCGTTCCGCGGCGTCACCTCGACGAATCCGTCCGGATTGAAGTAGTTGCGCGCCATGATCCACTTTTCCGCCGGCCACTGTCCCAGGCGGTAGCCATTGAGGTACTCGCCGTGCTTGGCCGCAAACGGGACGAGCACGAACAGCGTGAAGTCGCCGGTGGATGACCTGACCGGGAGCGAGCCCGGAGAGTGAAGTGCCGTCTCGCCAAAGACGTCGAGGAACCCCGGAAGCTCGACCGCCTCGGCACGGCTAAGTGCGGCGAAACGCAGGGCGCCGCTGCGTCCCAGCAGGGTATCCGCGATGCGTACGCTCGCCAATGGGGCCCCGGACCCGACGGTGGATGCTGGCCCCGGCGCGGTGAGTCCCGACAACGACGCGCCCGACGCGGTCGGACCCACAAAGCGCCGAAACGCAGACACGCTGCGAGTCAGCACCACGATGGCCAGAACGGCGGTCACGAGCCAGGTGACCCCGCGTCGGAACTTCTGCACGCTCAATGCGAACTCAGCCTGGAATGTCCGCGGAGGAAAACGGGCGGGATGCGGTCGGATCGGAGTACCCCGACACCCGGAATTCGCTCGTCTCGATGAACTTCTGCGGCGGCGGACTCCCGGCGTCAATCCGTACCTCGCACATCGGACACGCCTGCCCGGCGATTGCCGATATGCAGTGTCGCTGGCGCCACCTGTCTGTCACATGTTCGCCTCCGACGCAGCGGCTGGCCACGTCTCCGATCGCCATTCGACTTCACCAGGTGCCGCACCGCGGGGCGAGGCCTTTCTGGCAGACGACTCCCCTCGGACGTCCCGCCCCGGGGCGCTATGCCGCCGCGGGCCCTCCCGGACTTCCTCCGACAGGCAGGGCGATAACCCGCGCGCCCGAACAGGGAAACGGCCGCCGCGTTGACCCGGATCCAGGCGGCTGTTAATTAGAGAATTGGCTAATCATCTCACTACCGTGGGCACCAACGACGCGTACCGGGCGCTCGCCGATCCAACTCGGCGCGAGATCCTCCGCCTCCTGAGGGCGGGACCGAAGAATTCCGGCGAGATCGCCGCACACTTTGCCTCCACCTGGGCAACGATCTCGCGGCATCTCGGCATCCTGCGCGACGCCGGCCTCATTCGGGCCGATCGCGACGGACAGTTCATCAATTACGAGCTCAACACCACGGTCTTCCAGGATATCGTGGATCACCTGATGGAGTTCGTGCGTCAACGGAGGCCGCATGCGTAAGTGGACTCAGTTGCTTCTCATCGTCGCTGGCATCGCGTTCTCGATCGCGGTCTTCTCGCACCTCCCCGAGCGTGTCGCCGTTCACTGGAACGCGCGTGGCGAGGTGGATGGCTTCGGCTCCCGCACGTTCGCCGCGTTCGGGCCGCCGCTGATGACAACCTTGATCTGGCTGCTGCTTCGGGCCGTCCCCCGCATCGACCCGCGGCGGAGCAACATCGAGAAGTTCCGGGACAGCTACGAGTGGATCGTCACCGGGATAGTCCTGCTGCTGCTGCTGATTCACGTCGCGGTCCTCGGGGCCGCCCTCGGATGGCCCATCTCGATGGCGCGCGTCGCTCCCCTCGCCGTTGGTGTCCTGTTCATCGGACTCGGCAACCTGCTGCCGCGCGTCCGGTCCAACTTCTTCATCGGCATCCGCACGCCGTGGACCCTCTCGAGCGATCGGGTCTGGACGCGAACACACCGGGTTGGTGGATATGCCATGGTGCTTGCCGGCCTCGTCGTCTGTTCCATGGCATTCTTCCGCTCGACGGCATTCGCCTTCGTCACGTTCGCTGCGGTGCTCGCCAGCGCGCTTTTCTCGGTGGTGTACTCCTACGTGGCATGGCGGCAGGAGCAGCGCGGCGGATAAGTCGGCCTTCCCGAATCCTCGACAGGGCCCTCGCGTGGCCCGCTCCCCCGAGCATCGGAGCGGGCCACACTGTCATTCAGCAACGCGGATGATCCCGTCGGCTTTCGGCGTATAGCCAGACTGTCCGAATTCGGACAATCGTGCTCGATGTGCAGGAATTGTTGGGCACCTCGCAGAATGTGGCTTCTTTTTTGCAAATGCGTCCTGTAGATTGTGCGCTTCTTGCACATTTCGAATGACACCGTGACTGCCAACACAGGCATCGACATAGCCTCGCCCACTTCGAGCCCTCCTCCACGTCCCTCACCGACAATCTCCATGACCGACTCCTCTCACCGCTCCCGGAACGTCGCCATGCACGGCGTGGTGAACCGTGCCCCGAGGCCCGCTGCGCCCGGCGGCAATGGAACCGCGCCGGCCACGGCGCCCGTCTCCGAGTACTTCGGGATCAACACCTTCGGCGTTAGGCAGATGCGGTCCAAGCTGCCCAGGGAAGTGTACGAGAAGCTCGTTCGCGCCATCCGTCATGGCCACAAGCTCGAACTCGACGTCGCACCCACGGTTGCTCAGGCGATCAAGGAGTGGGCGATGTCCCGCGGGGCCACCCACTTCACGCACTGGTTTCTCCCGCAGACCGGCCTGACGGCCGAGAAACATGACGCCTTCCTCACCTTCGACGAGAGCGGCCAGCCGATCGAGCAGTTTTCTGCCGCGCAGTTGATCCAGAGCGAGCCTGATGCATCAAGCTTCCCGTCCGGCGGCTTGCGCGCGACCTGGGAGGCACGTGGCTATACCGCATGGAATCCGGCCAGTCCCGTATTCGTCTTCGAGTCCGGCGGGGTCAGGACGCTCTGCGTGCCGTCGGTCTTCATCGGCTACAACGGGGAGGCCCTCGACGAGATGACGCCGCTGCTTCGCAGCTCCGACGCCCTCTCTGCCAAGGCCATCGAGCTGCTCGAGTTGCTCGGCGACAAGGGGGTCAGCCGCGTCACCACGACCCTCGGTCCGGAGCAGGAGTACTTCCTGATCGATCGCCAGCACTTTGCATTGCGGCCGGACCTCGTCATGGCGAACCGCACCCTGCTCGGCGCGCCGCCGCCGCGCGGACAACAGCTCGAGGACCACTACTTCGGCGGCATCCCGGAGCGCACCCAGGCCTGCATCGCCGAGGTGGAGCATGAGCTGTACAAGCTCGGCGTCCCCATCGTCACCAGGCATAACGAGGTCGCGCCCTCACAGTTCGAGATGGCGCCGTACTTCGAGGAAACCGACCTCGGAGTCGACCACAATCAGCTCGTGATGGCCCTGCTCCGGCGCGTCGCGCTGCGTCACGGACTGCAGGCGATCGTCCACGAGAAGCCCTTCGCCGGCATCAACGGCTCCGGAAAGCATTGCAACTGGTCGATGGCGATTCGCGCCGACAACCACCTGGACGGCCTCAATCTGCTCAAGCCGGGGCACACACCGCATCAGAACGTCCGCTTTCTTGTCTTTCTCGCGGCCGTCCTCAAGGCGGTCCATGAGCACGCCGGCCTTCTGCGCGCCGGCATCGCGACCTCCGGCAATGAGCACCGCCTCGGCGCCAATGAGGCGCCGCCGGCGATCATTTCGGTCTTCATGGGCGACATGCTCACCCAGCTCATCGAGGACATCATCGCCGGCAAGGAGGCCAGCCGCGGCGCCGAGCAGCAGCTCATCAAGCTCGGCATCGCCAAGCTCCCCGAAATCGAGAAGGACAACACCGACAGGAACCGGACCTCTCCCTTTGCCTTCACCGGGGCGAAGTTCGAGTTTCGCGCTGTCGGCGCTGGCCAGTCGATCGCCTGGCCCATCACGCTGCTCCACGCGGCAGTCGCTGGTGCCATCGGTGACGTCACCGCGGCCATCCGCGCCGAGCGCAAGAAGACGAAGAACGTCGACGACGCCGTCATGAAGGTCGTTCGGAGAATCTTCCGCGAAACGACCCCGGTGCGGTTCGAGGGCAACAACTACTCGGAGGAGTGGGTCAAGGAGGCCCGTCGCCGTGGCCTTCCGAACTTCCGCCGCACGCCCGAGGCACTAAGTCAGCTCATGCTTCCGGCGTCCCGTAAGCTCCTCGGCGGGCTCGGCGTGCTGTCGGAGGAGGAGCTCGAGTCGCGCTTCCACGTGCGCATGGAGCGCTACATCAAGGACATGCTGATCGAGCTCTACACGCTGAAGGAGATGGTCGACACCATGGTGTTGCCGGCCGCCTACGCGTACGCCGGAAGCCTCGCTACCAGCGCGGCGGATGCCAAGGCGGCAGGCATCAAGGAAGTGCCGCAGATCGACCGCGCCAACGAGATCGGTCGCCTGGCGCGGCAGCTCGCCACTCGGCGTGACGCGATGAGCAAGGTCATCGCCCGCGTGGAAGGCGTGCACGAGGACCTCACCCGCGCCGCACTGCTCCTGACGCACGACGGCGCCGATCGCATGGCGGAGGTCCGCGAAACCAGCGACGCACTCGAGTTGCTCGTCGCCGACGAGATCTGGCCGCTGCCGAAGTATCGCGAGATGCTCTTCCCCGTCTGAGCCACCACCGGGAAATCACGGCGCCCGCCACGGAACTCCCCTGGCGGGCGCCGTGTTCCGGTGCTACGCCATGCCGGCGAGCGCCGAGCACAGTCGCTCCACGCTGATATTCGACCCGCACAGTACGACGGCCACGCGCTGCCCGCGAAACGTCGAGCCGGTCCGCCACAGGGCCGCGACCGCGACGGCGGCCGCTCCCTCCGCCAGGACGTGCTCCCTCGTCAGGCAGTGACGCAGCCCGGCGACGATCTCCCCCTCGTCGACCTCGACCCACTCGTCGACGAGCGCCTGACACAGCGGAAACGTGATCGCATCGGCCTCAACCCCGCCGGCGGTTCCGTCCGAAAGCGTCGGGCGGGAAGTCATCTCCAGGACCCGACCCGCACGAACGCTCGCCGCCATCACCGGCGAATTGGCCGGGAGAGCGCCGATGACGCGAATGTGAGGCAGGTGCGCCTTGAGGTCGGCAGCCACGCCGGCGATCAGGCCACCACCCCCGACGGCGCAGATTACCCCGTCGATCCGCCCCGCCTGGCGGCGGAGCTCCACGCCGACCGTGCCCTGCCCGGCAATCACGCCAGCGTCGTTGTAGGGCGAGATGTACGGCACATCACGCTCCGACGCCACGCGACGGGCCTCGATCTCGGTGTCGAGTCCGTCCGTCCCGAAGACGCAGACCTCGGCCCCCGAGGCGCGCATCGCGTCGACCTTCGTGCTGGACGCGCCCTGCGGCACGAAGACGGTGACCGGGATCTCCAGCGATCGTCCCGCGTGCGCCACCGCTGCACCGTGGTTCCCCGACGAAGCCGCGACCACGCCGCGCCCACGATCCGCTGCATCCAGCAGCAGGAGCCGGTTCATCGCGCCGCGCAACTTGAAGGAGCCCGTGCGCTGAAGACCCTCCAGCTTCAGCAGCACCTCCGCGCCCGTCGCTACACCCAGCGAGGGTGAGTCGAACAGGGGCGTCTCGCGCACGTGCGGACGGATTCGCGCCGCAGCACGCACGACGTCGTCCGCGAGTTGCCCGGGCTCGATCTGCGAACTCACGCCGTCTCCGGTCGTGCGCGCGATCCTCCCGGCGTGTCGGCGGTCAGTACTTGAGGAGGTAGTTGTCCAGTTCCCACTGCGTCACCTGCGTGATGTACTCGCGCCACTCCTCCCGCTTCGCGTGCAGGAAATGGCGGGAGACGTGGTCGCCCATCGCATCGAGAATGACTTGGTCCTTCTCCAGCTCGTCGCACGCTTCGTTCAGGTCGTGCGGGAGGTCGTCGATTCGCAGGCGGCGCTTCTCCCGGTGCGACATCTCGAAGATGTTGGTGTCGACGGGCTCGCGATGGTCGGCAGCGGTGGTGATGCCGTCGAGTCCCGCCGCCAGCATGGCAGCCAGTGCCAGGTACGGGTTCGCCGACGGATCCGGCATCCGGAGCTCGATGCGGGTGCCCGACCCCCGTCGCTCCGGAACCCGGATCAGCGGGGAGCGGTTGCGCATTGACCACGCCACGTTCACCGGCGCCTCGAATCCGGGCACCAGGCGCTTGTAGGAATTCACGAGTGGGTTCGTGATGGCGCAGAATCCCCGGGCGTGTCGCAACAGGCCGCCGATGTAGTGGAGCGCAGTCTCGCTCAACTCCCAGCGCGCCGCCGGATCGTGAAACGCATTCGCGCCCCCGCGGAACAACGACTGGTGCGTGTGCATGCCGCTGCCATTCTGCGCAAAGACAGGCTTCGGCATGAACGAGGCAATCAGGCCGTGCTGCTGGGCCACGTACTTCACGACGAAGCGGAACGTGGCGATGTTGTCCGCGGTGGTCAGCGCATCGGCGTACCGGAAGTCGATCTCGTGCTGGCCGTGCGCGACTTCGTGGTGCGACGCCTCCACTTCGAACCCCATCTGCTCCAGCGTCGCCACGATCGAGCGTCGCGCGTCCTCGCCCAGGTCGGCCGGGGCCAGGTCGAAGTAGCTCCCCACATCGTGCGTCACGGTGGTGGGTTCGCCCCGCTCGCCTGGACGAAAGACGAAGAACTCCGCTTCCATGCCGGCGTTCATCGAGAATCCCATCGAGGACGCTCTGGCCATCTGGCGCTTCAGGACGCCGCGCGGGTCTCCTTCGAACGGCTGGCCGTCGGGCCGATTGATGTCGCAGATCACGCGTGCCACGCGGCTCTCGGAGTCGCCCCACGGAAACACCCGGAACGTGGAGAGGTCCGGCGCCAGCAGCATGTCGGACTCCTCGATCCTCACGAAGCCCTCGATCGAAGAGCCGTCGAACATCAGGTCCCCGGCCAGCGCCTTTTCGAACTGCGACGTCGGAACCTCTACGTTCTTGTTGACGCCAAGGATGTCCGTGAACTGCAGGCGCAGGAACCGGACGTGCAGGCGCGTGGCGAGCTCGAGAATGTCCTTCCCGGATGCTCCGCTGAGATCGTGCGATGTCGGCAAGGGTACCTGCTCGAGGAGGGGCTCTGAGTTCGGGGCGCACCGGAAAAGCGGGTCGCCCGTGGCATAGCTTACCCCCACGGGACAGGCGCCTCAACGGCTGGTCAGACGCTTCCGGCGTGAGGGGGCATCAGGAGGTCACGTCGGTCGCGCTCGCAGTATCTTTCCGGCTCGACACCCTGCCCCACTCATTGGACGCATTTCCATGACTGCCTCCTCACCAGGCGCCGCCGTGCCATGCCCCTCGTGCGGGGCTCCAGCCACCGGTCGATTCTGCGGCGAGTGCGGCGCCGCGGTTCGCGGCGCGACGTGCGCCGCCTGCCGCTCCATCCTCGCGCCAGGCGCCCGGTTCTGTCACCGTTGCGGCGCCGCGGCCGGTTCCAACCTGACGGCCGGCAATCCGGCCACGGTGGGGGGCTCCGCCTCCGTCCCACCCGCGCCACCGCTGCCGGGGCTGGCGCCAATGCCCGGTCCGGCGCAGCCCCGTAGCGTCCTGCCCTGGACATTCCTCGGGCTGGCCGTGGTGGCGCTGCTCGTGATCGTCGTGGCGCAGCGATCCGGAAGCACGGCTCCAACGCCAGCCATGAACGCACCGTTCGCCGGAGGAGGTGGCGGTGCGGCTCCTGACATCTCGTCGATGTCTCCACGCGAACGCGCGAGTCGCCTGTTCAACAAGATCATGCAGCTCTCGAGCGAGGGAAAACAGGACAGCGTGGCGTTCTTCGCGCCGATGGCACTGTCCGCCTATGAGATGCTGGGAGATATGGACGCCGACCTGCGCTACGACTACGGCCGCATCGCGGAGGTGAGCGGAAACCTGGCCATCGCGCAGGCCGAGGCGGATACCCTGCTGCGAGACTCACCCAACCACCTGCTCGGGCTCATACTCGCCTCGCGTGTTGCCGGGTTGAAGGGCGACGGCGCCACGCAACAGGCCCTCGAAAAGCGCCTGCTTGCCTCGGAGGCCAGCGAAAAGAAGAAGGGACTGCCGGAATACGAGCTGCACGCCAATGACATCGAAGCCGCTGTCGTGCAGGCGGCGAGTGCGCGCAAACCCTGAGCAGAGAACGCATCGTGCTCGCCGGAAGCAACCGAACTGTCCGCGACACGAACGATTCACGTCTGCCGCAGCCCAGACGCCGATGACGCTCGTGGACGCCAGCGCACGGCAGTGCTGCGCGATCTCACGAGCGCACATCTGGGCCTGCACCTCTCCGAGCCCGACTTCGAGGCCGCGCCCGTAGACTTTGATCGCATCGAGCCTCCCTTCTGCCCGGCGAGGTCGACTGGAGCCTTTCGATTCACGAAGGGCAACTCGCGTTTGGCGACTCGGATCATCCCATCGTCGTCGACCGGCGTGAATGGTGGTTTCAGGGACCTCGATCACCACTTTCGCTGGCTGGCAACGTCGTCAAGAAGGGGCTCGAAATTGGTGCGGCTCGCAGGCTGTGACGTCATCATCGCGCCAGTACAGATTGTTCATTGAGCCACTATGAACTGTCCGTCGATCGCGCTGTCAACGTCGCCGGATGGTCCGACCGACGAGAGGCAGACACCTGTCACAGCCCGTAGGTCAACGACCGGATGCGCGACTACGGCGAGCACGGCCATCTGGCCGCAACGGAGTCCCCTCGGTGCGGGACCGAAGTGAGGATCACCCCTCGCCGCGCAGCTGCAGCGTTTGTGATGCTCGACAAGTAAACTCCTGTTAGACAGCATGTTGGCTCGTAAGAACGTCGGCTGGTCGACGAGCGGCGCCGTGTTTCCACTCACACGCTCCGTTGCTTGACCTCCTTCGGAACGGTTGGGACGGCGCCCTTTCTCCGCCTCGTTCGTCCTCGTTGCGTGAAGGCACGCGACCGCAATATCCGGTCGGCTCGGCATTGCCCCCACGTGACGTCCCCCGCGACGATAGCTCGCCGCGGAAAGATCTCTCCGACCGCGCCGTGACCGCGTGAACTCTCGTTCCGCAAGCTCGATGACCGACTCAGACGTGGCTGGACAGGACGTGGGAAGCGCACGCTCGGGGCAGGGGCTGATCCTCGTCGTGGACGACGACGAGCGGGTGCGAGTGGCGATCGCCCGCTTCCTGCAGACGCGCGGATTCAACGTGGAGACCGTCGCCTCGGGACAGCACGCGCTGGAACTCGTCACGCCAGGTCGGTTCGCGATCGTCATCTGCGATGTGCGAATGCCGCTGATGTCCGGGCTCGAACTGCTGCCGCGTCTGCTCAGGCGAGATCCGGACATCGGGGTGCTCATGCTGAGTGGAATGAACGACCCCTCCACGGCAGGCGAGTCGCTCGCCCTGGGGGCCATGGAGTACCTCCCAAAGCCCATCGAACTGGAACAGGTTCAGATGGCGGTTGAGCGGGCGCTTTACCGTCGCGCGCGCGCGAGGGAGAAACGCGGGAATTGGGAGATGCAGCCGCGCCATTCCGGTGACCCTAAAGACGTCCACACGGGACCCGAACCTGGAAGCCTGGACCTGGCGGCGCGTTCGCTCATGTCGCTGATCGACATGTTCGAGGCTCGGGATCCCTTCTTTGCGGGCATGTCCGTGCGCGTGGCCAGGACCGCACGCGCCGTTTGCCGGCAGCTGGGCGTTTCCGCCGAGTTGCAGCATGAGATCGATCTGGCGGGCAGACTGCATGACGTTGGCAGGCTGGTGGTCGACCAGACCGTCCTCTCGAAACCCGGCCCCCTCTCGCCAGAGGAGTTCGAACAGGTGAAGCAACACGTCGAAATGGGAGTCGAGATTCTGGGACCGCTTCTCGGATCCATGCACGCCATCGACGCCGTTCGCGACCATCATGAGCACTGGGACGGCGGCGGATACCCGCGTGGGATCGCGTCGGACCGCATCAGCCTCAGCGGACGTATCCTCTGTACCGCGGACGCGTTCGTCGCCCTCACGTCCCGTCGGCCGTACCGGGAAGCCCTCTCCCCTCCAGATGCATTCGACATCCTCAGCGCGCGCTCGGGGTCCCTCCTGGATCCCGGTATCGTCGACGCGCTGCGTCTCGTCATCGACGACGGCATTGTTGCCGGCCTAACGCCCGACTGACGCCCGGTGGGTGCCCGCCGGGCGCCCACCGGGCGCCCACCTTCCGTGTCCGGCAGTGGGTACTCGGAGCGCCCGCCGCCCTGCGGCGCGATCCCCGCTTGACGACGCGGCTAAGAGAGTGTACTAGGAGGTTCGCTCCACGGTGCGTTCCGCGGAGGGGAATGTCCATTTCGTCGCCGTTGTCGTCCCCTGCAACCTTGCGTCGGACGCTCGGCGGCTGATCATCGACTCAACTCGAACACACGATCACAGACAGAAGGAGGCAGGCATGCCGCGAGGCGAGGAGTGGAACAAGAGGCTGAGGTTTTCAGACGATGATGACGTCGAGGACCTCGGGTACGGTGGCTCCTCGTTCGACGATGACGACGACGAGGACGACACATCGGGCTGGACCTCCGGCAAGCAAAGCAGCGGGCTCTGGGACGAACCCGAAGAGGCGGCGCTCGACGAGGAGGAGGAACTCGTCGACATCGGCGGCGAGGAGACCGTAACCCGCGACGTCGAGGAGGATGAGGTGGCGGTTTTCGGGGCGCCGCCCCCGCTGTCTCGGGTGCGTGCCGCTCGCGCCGCCGCCGATAAACGCCAGACCGAACCGACCTCGGCCGCCGCCGCCAAGTCGTCGTCGAAGCCCGCCGCCAAGCCCGCCGCCAAACCCGCCGCCAAACCCGCCGCCAAACCCGCCGCCAAACCCGCCGCCAAGCCCGCCGCCAAGCCCGCCGCCAAGCCCGCCGCCAAGCCCGCCGCCAAGCCCGCCGCCAAGCCCGCCGCCAAGCCCGCCGCCAAGCCCGCCGCCAAGTCGGCGTCCAAGCCAGCCCGCAAGACGGCTGGCGGCAAGGCCGCCAAGTCGTCAGCCAGGACCGGATCTTCCAGGAAGCCCGCCGCAAAGGCGAAGCCGCCGAAGCGCCAAGCCGTCAGGAAGTTGGCAGGAAAGTCCGCCACCCGTGGCAAGCCGCGGAAGGCCAAGCCAGCCCGCAAGGCGATGCCTCCGGCCAGATCCAAGGCCGCAAAGAAGAAGAAGTAGGAGGCCCGGGCTCACCCCGGTCCGCAGGTCTTCGCGAGCGCGCAGGAATGGCCGAGGAGCGAAACTTTTGCTCCTCGGCCCTCTTCGTTGGCTAGCCAAGCGCGCCCGACGGACCGTAATCTTGGCGACATGGCCGACTCACCGCTCGCCCTTCTTCGGGCCCACTCACGGCTCGCCCCATGGAACGCCCGAGGTCTGGCTGCGCACGTGACGGCTCTCGTCGACGCGGCGGGCTTTCGTCCCACGAACTCGTCCGCTCGCGCCGCTCCGAGTGCCCGCGCCGTTCGGTTCTACGTGGCGAATCAGCTCATGGATCGGCCGGACGGTGTGGGGACCTCCGCGACCTACAACTACCGGCACTTCCTCCAGCTCCTCGCCATAAAGATCCGGCAGCGCGAGGGCATCACGCTGGAGGGCATCCGCACCGAACTCCGTGAGACGACCGGTGACGCACTCGAGCGCCGCGTCGCCCAGGCGCTGGCGCCGGCTCTCGTGACGGGTACGACGGACGGGGCGCGGCACGACGACGCGCACCCCGCGATCTGGCGACACATCATCATTGCGGACGGCGTCGAACTGCACGTCAGGGAGGATAATCCGGCGTCCCGTGAGGATGCGGTGCTCGCCATGCGGGAGGCGTTGCGGGCGACGTTAGGCAGGGCCGACCTGCCATGACGCCGCCAGCCGTCGCCCCTCCGGATGCATTCCGCGACCGCTCGATCCTTGTTACCGGCGCTGGTCATCCGGGCCAGCTGGCCGAAACGGTCGGGAAGGCATTTGCGGCCCGGGGCGCCCGCGTCATCCTCACAGGGCGCCGACAGGACCTCCTCGACGCCCGGGTCGCCGACCTCGCTGCCGACGGGCTGCGTGCCACCGCCGCGGCGGCAGATCTTGCGGACCCTGGTCAGGTCGACGCCCTGCACGAGTCTGTCGCCGAGGTATCCGCTGGCGGCCTGCATGGCCTCGTGAACGTCGCCGGCGGATTCGCGGCGGGTCCGTTGGCCGGGACGTCGCCCGACGCCTGGGCTCGCATGTTCGAGATCAATGTGACAACAGCCTTCAATGTCACCCGCGCCTTCCTCCCCATGCTGCGAGCCGCGTGCGGTTCGATTGTGTTCTTCTCGTCCGCGGCCGCTCTCCCGGGGGCGTCGACAAAAGGCATGGCGGCGTATGTGTCAGCCAAGAGCGCGCTGCTCGCGCTGATGCGAAGCGTTGCCGCAGAGGAGCGGGACGCGGGTGTGCGGGCCAACGCCGTCGCCCCAACCTCGATCCGGACGACGAGCAACCTCGAATCCATGGGTGAGACCGGCACGTATGTGGACAGGGAAACGGTCGCTGACTGGGTGATGTGGCTGACCTCCCCCACATCCGGTCCGGTGACCGGACAGGTATTCCGGCTCGGCTAGGTCATGCCCACGGGACCCGGGGATGCGAGCGAGCACGCGGGAGGCACGGCCGACCTCGACGCCAGCCCACGACGCATCCCGGGACGACTGGTAGTCCTGGACCGCTCGCTCGAAGCGCTGCCGTTGTTTCGCTTCAGTGATTCCTCGGACGAAAGCGCCGTGGTGTACTCGCCGGAGGAGGGCAGACGATGGCGCGTCCTGCCCAGTCCTGGCGAGCGCCTGCCCGGCACCTTCGACCAGGACGTCTACGTCGAGCTCTGCCGGAGATATCACGAAGCCGGGGGGCCGCCCGACGGTATCGTCACGTTCACGCTCCACGCGTTCCTCCGATCGATCGGACGCCGCGCTGACGGTCGCACGTACGAGCAGCTCCGAGGCGCCCTCACCCGATTGGAGCGCACGACGCTCGAGTCAACGGCGACCTACTTCAGCGCCGCCGACAGAACCGTGGTGCACGACCGTTTCAGCGTCCTCTCGGCGGTGGTAATCGATCGTCGCCGGCACGCGGATCGGGACCAGTTGTCCCTCTTTGCCTCCGTCACGACGCCCGAGCCCGGTGATGCCCGGGTCACCCTGGCGCCGAGAGTCCGCGCCAACATCCTGAACGGCCACATCTCGATCCTCAGCGCGTCGCTCTACTTCGCAATGACGTCTCCGGTCGCCCGGCGACTCTATCGATTGCTCGAAGTCCGACGGTCGGAAGGCTCGGTCGCCTGGCGGCTCCCGCTCGAGGCGCTTGCGGACATCCTCCCATTGCACCAGCGCTACCCGTCGCACCTTCAGCGCGTCCTGCAGCCCGCTCACGAGATGCTCCTGTCGGCTGGGATTGTGCGCGGCGCCGAACTCCGCCGGGTACGCCGGATCTGGGTCGCCGACTACGTCCTGGCCTCCAGACGCAGGTAGTCACGCCCGGAGACACCTGGTCCCTGGTCACTTGGTAGATTCCTCCGAATGGACGACCCTGCCAGGGTCGACACGAAGGGGGGACCCTATCGCGACGCGTCGTTTTCGGGCTATTTACATGGCGCGTCCGTAGGTACAGTCGACTCGACAGCGGTCCGGCAGGCATCCCGGTTGCCCGCACGCGGTTGGTCGCGTCCATGCCTCGGAGCCCGCAGGTCGAACCTCAGGCCGTGAGAAAGGTATCAGCTGGAGCCGGTCTCACATTTCGCAATGAGAATACTGATGCATCGATTCCGCAGAGCCGCCCTCGTGGGCGCCCTCATTGTCCCGGTCGTGGCGGGCGCGTTCGTCGTTCAGGAGAGGTCTGCCAGGGACGGAGGGCGCCTGTTCAGTCAGGTGCTTGATCTCGTGTCCGGTAGATACGTCGATTCCGTCGACGCATCTGACCTCTATGAGAAGGCGGCGCGAGGCCTCGTGACGCAGCTGCAGGATCCGTACTCGGAGTTGATGTCGCCCGCGCAGCTCAAGCAGTTCAACACCAACACTGCCGGGCGATATGGCGGGCTCGGAATGCGGATCGAGGAGCAGCCGAACAAGGGAGTCACCGTGGTGACCGTCTTTCCGAACACGCCGGCGGAAGCCGCGGGCATTCGGGAGGGCGATCTTATCGTGGCGATCGACACCATCTCGACACGTGGGTGGAAGTCGGCGCGGGTCGCCGACTCCCTCACTGGAACGCCCGGCACCAAGGTCAACGTGTCGTTCGCGCGGCCTGGGGTGCCCGACCCCATCAAGGCCACGTTCACGCGTGCCCTGATCCATGTGCCGGCCGTACCCTACGCCATCGTGCTCGATGGCGACATTGGCTACGTGCCGCTCCAGGGGTTCAACGAGACGGCAGCCCAGGAGCTCGCCAAGTCGGTCCAGGACCTCATGGGACGGGGGGTCAAGGGCCTGGTGCTCGACCTGCGCCAGAATCCCGGCGGTTTTCTGGATCAGGCGCTTTCGATCAGCAACCTTTTCCTCCCACAGGGAAAAGAGATCGCCAGTGTACGCGGTCGCAACGTCGAACCGCAGAACTTCTATGCGCGTGAGCAACCACTCGCCGCCAAGCTGCCGTTGGTCATCCTCACGGACCAGTACTCCGCTTCGGCATCGGAAATCGTGGCTGGCGCCCTGCAGGATCACGACCGCGCGGTCATCGTCGGCTCGACCTCGTTCGGCAAGGGTCTCGTGCAGACGGTCTTCAACCTCGACGGCGGATACGCCCTCAAGATGACGACAGGCAAGTGGTATACGCCGAGTGGGCGCTCCATCCAGAAGGAGCGGCACATGACGGAAGATGGCGCCTATGTCGAGGACGCCCCGGACTCGATCGAGAGCGATTCCGCGAGAAAGGCCAGGCCGGTGTACCACTCCGACGATGGACGGCCCGTCTACGGTGGTGGAGCGATCACGCCCGATCTCGTCGTCCCCCCGGACACCTTCTCGACGGCCGAACAGCAATTCCTGAAGGCGATCGCGCCGAAGAACCAGGATTTCTACGTGGTGCTGTACGACTACGCGCTTGAGCTGAAGCCGAAGGTGCGGCCCAATTTCACGGTCCCGCCGGAGTGGCGGGAGGAGCTGTACCGCCGGCTCCGCGCCAAGGGCGTCGACATCGACAAGAAACTCTACGACGGTGCCTCGCACTATCTAGACGGCGTCATCGAGCGGCGGGTGGCGCGGTTCGCGTTCGGCGACTCGGCGGCGAAGCGCCGCGACGTTCCGGATGACTCGCAGCTGCGAAAGGCCCTCGACCTGCTGCGGCACGGCCAGACCCAGAAGGACCTGTTTGCCCTCGTTGCGGCGAACGTCCGCAATTAGATTCGCGAGGCATGAGACTCACGATCGCTTGCGCCGCCACGAGCCTCGTGGCGGCGTTCGCCTGTTCGGGCACGGGCCAGGATTCGCGCCTCGTTCCGGTCCAGGGCGACCCCGGGGAGACACACCTGGCCAACATCCGCCAGGTCACGTTCGGCGGTGAAAACGCGGAGGCGTACTTCAGCCATGACGGCCAGTGGCTGACGTTTCAGTCCACGCGTGACGGAAATGCCTGCGACCAGCAGTATGTCATGCGGGTCGATGGCACCGGACTGCAGCGGATCTCACCGGGCAACGGGAAGACGACCTGCGGCTGGTTCTTCCCGGGCGACGAGCGGCTCTTTTTCGCGTCGTCGCACGCCGTTGACAGCATCTGTCCACCCCGGCCTGACCCATCCAAGGGCTACGTCTGGGGACTCGATCGCTTCGACATTTACTCCGTCAATCGCGATGGGACCGACCTCCGCCGGATTACCAATTACGGCGTGTATACGGCCGAAGGCGTGCTTTCGCCGGACGGCCAGCGAATCGTGTTCACCTCGCTGAAGGACGGAGATCTCGACATCTACACGATGAATACTGATGGCACCGATGTCCGGAAGCTCACCGACGTGGCGGGCTACGATGGCGGGGCCTGGTGGTCTCCCGACGGCAAGAAGATCGCCTATCGGGCATGGCATCCCACCGACTCGACCGAGCTCGCAGACTATCGGAATCTGTTGGCGCAGCACATGGTCCGTCCGACGCGCATGGAGCTGTGGATCATGAATGCCGACGGCAGCGATCAACACCAGATCACCCAGCTTGGGGGTGCCAACTTCGGGCCGTCGTGGACCCCCGATGGCCAGCGAATCATCTTTTCCTCGAACTACAAGAACCCGCACAGCCGCAACTTCGACCTCTATCTCGTCAACCTCGACGGGTCCGGGCTTGAGCAGATCACGACCGACCAGGAGTTCGACGGATTCCCGATGTTCAGCCCCGACGGCCGTACGTTGATCTGGGCGTCGAACAGGGACGCGCAAAAGGCGGGCGATACGAACCTCTTCCTGGCCGACTGGAAGAACTAGTTTTCAGGGCGTGCCGGCAGTGTCGTCAGTTGCCGTCACCTGGCGCGGAAGTCGAGTCGCACGCGTCCCGCCCCTGGAGCGTTCCCTGGAGGAACAACCATGTCCGCCCTCGTTCCCGGCCTTCTTGCACTTGGCGTGGTTGTTATCGCGCTCAAGTCGTTCAAAATCATCGGCCAGGCGGAAGTCATCGTGGTCGAGAGGCTCGGGCGCTTCCATCGCGTGGCACGCTCCGGCCTCAACATCCTGATTCCCTTCGTCGAGCGCCCGAAATACCTCGACGTGCGTTTCTTCGAGACCGATGTCACCGGTCTCCGGCGCATCAGCGCCGGATCGACGCCGCGGATCGACCTGCGTGAGCAGGTGCTCAACTTTCCCAGCCAGCCGGTCATCACGAAGGACAACGTCACCATCGATATCGACGCGGTCCTGTATTATCGCATCGCCGATCCGCAAAAGGCGACGTACGCCGTCCAGAATCTGCCATACGCCCTCGAGACGCTGACGCGCACGACGCTGCGGAACATCGTCGGCGAGATGGAGCTCGATAGCACCCTCGCGAGCCGGGAGCTGATCAACAAGCGCATGCGCGAGGTCATCGAGGAGGCGTCCATCGGATGGGGGGTGGATGTGACGCGCGTGGAGCTGCAGGCCATCGAGCCGCCGCGCGACATCCAGCAGGCCATGGAGCTCCAGATGCGTGCCGAACGTGAGCGCCGGGCGGCGGTGACCCAGGCGGAGGCCACAAAACGAGCCGCGATTCTGGAATCCGAGGGCGTGCGCGAGGCACAGATTCGCAAGGCCGAGGGGGAGCGCGAGGCGGCAATTCTGCGGGCACAGGGGCAGGCTGAGGCCCGGCTCGCCACGGCGCAGGCTGAGGCGGAGGCCCTGCGCCGGATCGCCGGCGCCCTCCCGGAGGGTCAGGCCGCCATGTACCTGCTCGGGCAGAAGTACCTCGACGCACTTCCTGCGCTGGCGCAGGGCAAGGGAACGACGATCTTCCTGCCGGCGGAAGCATCCGGCGTGATGGGAGCCCTCGGCGGCCTGCGTGCGCTCCTTCGGAGCTCTGGCGTCGGCGACAGCGACGATGCGCCCGCGCGACGGCCGGCGGCGCCACGCGCGTTCACGCAATCAGTCACGAGAACGGCAGCGCCTGAGCCCGATCGCGGCAAGTCTTCGGAGTAGTGACCGTGGTGCCCCAAGCCATCACGCAGGAGCGCGCGGAGCGGATCGCCCGCAGCCTCGCGTGCGAGCACTGCCTCGAATACAGCTTCAAGAAGCTCGTCGTGCGCCCCGCTTCGGCGCATTACGACATCGAGCTCAACGTGGCCTGGCTCGTCGATCGGATCTGCGGTGTGTGCGGCCTGGCGCAGGAAATTGCGCTCGATGCCGAGGGCGACATCGTCTACATTCGATGAGGACGACGCTACCGTTTCCCCTCCAGGCCGCCCTCAAGCGACGGGGCAAAAGCCGTCAGGAACTCCAGCCCCGATCAGCCTCGAATTGGCTGCGGTCGTTCCAGCCCTCGATCGCGGTGTTGCACTCGTAACCGACGCTCGCTGATCTCAGCCGGCGATGCGACCGAGCCGCCGCCGGCAGACCCTGCAGGCTGCTCACGCAGTGACCTGCGACGCTTCTCGGCGCGAGTTCCGGATCCTCCCTGTCAAGTTCGGGACGCGAGCGCCACGACGAGCTGCTTGCGTTGCTCAGGCTGCTGAAATGGCGACCACCACTGAACATAGCCGATTCACTGAAGGCGAATAGATATGCGAAGGACTTCCAACGATCCGTCGCCCGGAGACGTTGTATACGTCGTGTTGTCCGGCGTCTGGCGATCTTTCCGTCGGTAGACCTGCCAGCGCGGTTCAGGGAGTCTGATGTCCGAGTCAGAGCCCGAGATCCGATGAAACAGACACCCAGCCGGCCCCTACTGACAGGTCTCACGTGTTGTGGGACTTGGAGTTAGGGCATTTGGCGGTTACGTTTCAAAACACGGCAGTCCGGGCGCGCGGGCTGTTGATCGCACGAACGAAGGAGGCCTAATGCGCAAGCCCCGTCCGGCGACGTACAATCCGGCGCAGGCGCTGCACCTGATCGCCAGCGACCGTAACGGAGATCCCCTCAGCTGTCCGTCCTGTTCCGGTGTCATCGAGCGTTCGCCCGCGCTCATTCCGCCTCCACCGCGATCGCATGTAACTCTTCGATGCACGTCATGCGGTCGAGTTGCGCGGTATATCGCCGGCGCAGCCTGAGGCCGGAACCCAACAACAATCGATAGGTTCTCGTGCCGCAAATCGTGACGCGCCGTACTCGCGGTAGACAGCCCGATTGGCGCTCACGCTGTGGAACGCCGGTCCGTTCAGGATCGGCGCCTTTTCTTTCCCGTGGGTCTTGCCGGGGCCGACGCCTCGGGAGACGGACGCGGGAGATCGATCTACTGTTAGCCCCAGCAGGGGGGAGAGGAACAGTCGCATGTCTCGCATTACCGGTACCGTGAAGTGGTTCAACGACGCCAAGGGTTTCGGTTTCATCTCTCGAGAGGGAGGCCCCGACGTCTTCGTCCACTTCAGCGCAATCCAATCCGCCGGCTTCAAGTCCCTTGCTGAGGGAGATCGCGTCGAGTTCGAGATCGTCCAGGGGCAGAAAGGACCGCAGGCCGCGGATGTCGTGAAGGTGTAGGGCAGCAGGACTCCCAAAGATCCCGGCCGGAAGTCGTCCAGCGCTCTCGGGCAAACCTGCCCGGGGGCGCTCTCGTGCATATGGTTGCCCTTCCTGCAGTGGACGCTTCGTCGTGCAGCAAACGATGACGCGCACATCCCGTCATTGCCGGCCGTGATATTACTAACCGGCGTTGAGTGTAACGACGGTTATCAGGATTACAGTGCGATCGTGTCATGAAGTCCTTTTGCTCTGTCAGGAGTTGTCGCGCCGCGCTCGTAACCTCTTTACCCATGGGATCGTCCAGCTTCGTGAGTGCGCCCGTCTCGTGCGACGAGCTCCCCCTGGAG
Organism: uncultured Gemmatimonadaceae bacterium; assembly: GCA_963761075.1. Lineage (GTDB taxonomy): Bacteria > Gemmatimonadota > Gemmatimonadetes > Gemmatimonadales > Gemmatimonadaceae > CAVXFN01. Next base: position 247,810 of record CAVXFN010000004.1, on the reverse strand, counting down.
CACGCAGGGGACGACAACCCCCCGAAGATGCCCACGAAGCGGATTCACTACTCGCGGGAGTTGCCCGGAGGCGGGTATGTGCACGTCGAAGAGGACCCGCCGGCACCTGGTGAGCCACACCGGGCACACGTTGCCGTGGAACGCAGGACGGACCCTTCGCGGCGCGACGGTCACGTTCCGCCAGTCATCGCTTCCGCCGAGGGCGCATCGGCGCAGCATGTGCTCCGGCAACTCATGGAAATCGCAGCCGACAACGTCGAACTGGCCAAGGCCCTGTTGCGATGGCAGTCGGATGGACGAGCCCGATTCTGAACGGCCGCCGCCAGCGGAACGCCAGACGCCCCACCCGCCGCAGGCGGCAGGTGGGGCGTGTCGCTATCGGGCCCGAGCGGACCTCGTTAGTGCACCGCCGCCTGAAGCGGCAACTCCATCTGGCGCCGTTCGCTGTCGCGAGCCGACAACGCTCGAACGCCGTCCCGCGCCACGAGGTCGGCAGAAAGGCCAAGCAGGTGGGCGGTCTGGTGGTAGAGGCGCAGCGCGTGCAGCGGGGCGAGGGTTCGGCGTGGATCGCCCGAGGCAATGGCGCGCGCTTCGTCCCGCACCGATCGCGGCAGGGCCCGGGCCAGCGGGTGCGTGAGCAGCGACCGGATTCGTGATCCGTCACGCGCGATCAGCGCGTCGCAGAGCGAGTCGAGGAAGGCGAGCACGGCGCCTCCGGCGTTTTGTGTGTAATTAACACTTAGCGACTAATACGGGCGACCGTCAAGCGGCGTCGCACCGGATTCGCCCGCACGCAGAGTGGCGTCCGATCGTCACGCGCCGGTCACGTCGTCGCCACGACTGCGGCTCTCCTACGCCGGAACGCACCGCAGGTTCCCGGCCGGACGTCCCGGGGCTTCCCGCCAGCGAGGCCGGCTCACAGCAGCGTAAACCGCACGCCGCGTCTCGTCCCCCGGCGCTTGCGCGGGGCAAAACGGAAGAGCTGGGCCGGACGCCCGCGACCTTCATGACGCCACTCGTCCGTCGGGTCCACCAGCCATGCGGCATGCAACGCGCGCCGGAAGCTCGCCTTGTGGAGCCGTCGCCCAAGCAGCAACTCGTACACATGCTGCAGTTCGCTGAGGGTGAAACGGGACGGCAGGAGGTGAAAGGGGATGGGGGCGAAATCCATGCGCACCCGGAGCGTCTCGAGCGCCGCGCCCAGCATCTGCTCCTGCCGCGCGTCACGGAGGGACATCGCGCCGGCGTCGCACCACTCCACCCCGCCCGGCAGCACACGTCCGGCGTCGTCCGATATCACGCCAGCGAAGCACACCGACAGCGCCGCACCCGACGGGTGACGCGCACCATCCGCGAACGCACCGACCTGCTCCATCCACGCAGGGACGGAACCCATCGTCTGACGCACCAGCCGTTGCGCAGCCGAGACCAGCGTCTCCCTACCGCGAGGCACGATCCACGGCAGCGTCCACCGCGCGCCGCCGGACCGCGCGGGCGCGCGCCGACCGATCACCCCGAGGTGTCGCCCGCGAGCCGTGACAAGCACGACGTCGACGGTGAACGCCCGACGATGCGCCGAAGCGCGTGCTGCGGTCGGGAGCCGGTCGCGCATGACGCGCGAATTAGTATCGCTCTGAAACTTATGTCAAGTGCCGGCCGCGTGCCGCGCCCGATCGACGAGTGTACTCGTCGCCGTGGAGCGCGTCAATTGTTCACGGCACGCCGGGACCGGCGCGTTGTTCCCCCGCAAACAGCGGCAGCAGCGGCGGAATCGAAATCGGCAGGCGGCCCGTGATGGGAATCGTGCCAAGCAGCGCGCGCGCCGCGGCACGCTGTGACGCCGCCCCGCCACCCCACGCCACCATATACGTCGGGACGTCTGGTACCTGCAACAGCAGGTACGGGGTACCGAACGAGACCAGAACCAGCGCGCGCGCCCGCGCTCGCAATCCCTCCACCAGATCACGAAACGGCTTTGGAGCGGAGGCGACCGCCGACGTCGAGCTGATATTGACGTAGCTCCCCAGGACGATCACATCCGAACTGTCAGCGGCGGAAAAGCCGGCAGCCAGGTCGGGTGCACTCTCGTCAGCGTCCACGTACACGGTCGACGGAACGATTCCTTCCGCCGCCAGCTGGGCATTGAACGCCGTTCCCGCACCGAGGTCTGCGCGGCGGGCATATGTCACTGAGAGCACGCGCGGTGGACGCGCACCGCTGGTTGCCAGCGGCACCAGCCCGGGCGAATCACGAGCGAGCACGATGGCCCGCTCCGCGATCCGCCGTGCCAGCTCCACATGGCTCGAGTCTCCCACGACATCGCGAAGGTGGTCGAGGTCGACCAGCCGCGCCCGGGCGAGGCCGAACTGTGCCTTCAATCGCAGGATCCGTCGCACCGATGCGTCAATGCGTCGCTCATCGTAGCGCCCTTCACCAATGCCATCGATCACCGCGGCGATGGTGCCCGGGATGTCCGAGGGCATGAGCAGCACGTCCGCGCCGGCGGCAACTGCCCGCTTCGCCGCTTCGAAGGGCCCGAACTGGTCGACGACTCCCTTCATGTCCATGGCGTCCGTGACGAGCAATCCGTCGAAACCGAGCTCCCGTCGAAGCAGGTCGGTCATCACACGCGGTGACAGCGTCGCTGGCACGCCACTGGAATCAAGCGCCGGAAGAAAACCGTGGAACGTCATGATGGCGCCAACACCCGCCCCGATAGCGGCCCGGAACGGTACCAGTTCCACCGAATCGAGGCGCGCCCGGCTCGCGGTGACCACCGCGAGCGCGAGGTGCGAGTTCGTTTCCGTGTCCCCGTGTCCTGGGAAGTGCTTGCCTGTCGCGAGCATGCCGTTGTCCTGAAGGCCCTGGACGTAGGCGGCGCCGAGCCGGGCGGCCAGGTAAGGATCCTCGGAAAACGAGCGTGCTCCGATGACCGGGTTCGCCGGGTTGTTGTTCACGTCGAGCACCGGGCCGAATGCGATCTGGATCCCGAGCGCGCGCCCCTCGAGAGCCGTGACCCGCGCTTCCTCGTACGCCAGCGCGGTGTCCTCGGTCGCCCCGAGTGCCATCTCGAGTGGAAATGTCGTCGCCCCGCCGAGCTCGATGGCATTCGGGAGGTAGTACGCACCGTGCGCACGCATGCCCGCGCCGACCTCCATGTCGGCGCTGACCAAGAGCGGCAGGGGGCTGGTACGCTGAAGCGCGTTCAGCTTCGCCGCGATGTCCAGCGGAGCCCCGACGGAAATGATCACCCCGCCGACGTGGTCGCGCTCCATGAACTGCCGGAGGCGCGCCCATTCGCTGCTTCCCGTCGGCACGTAGTCTCCGAGGATCCACGGCCACACGAGCTGCGCGACCCGATCATGTAGCGACAGCGCGCCAAGCACGGAATCTGCCCACGCCGCGGCCGCACCATCTGCGGTTCGCGATGCAGGACTGGCTGGAACCGGTGGCGGCGCCGGTGAAATCGAGCCTCGCGAACAGGAAAGGACCGAGACGAGCAGCGCTGCCTTCGTCAGGCGTCTCGCGGCAAAGCGCCGGGCGCGACGCGGCAATACCGGCCAGCGAGGCATCCGCTCCAGCCCAGCCGCGCGCTCACCAGTTGATCGTGCCCTTCTTGCTGGTATCGACATCCTCACCGGATCCCGCCTTGAACAGGAACGCCTGCAGATTCCGCGTCAGGAAGGCCCGGGCCTGCGGATCCATGACGTTCAGGCCGTAGTGATTGATCAACATGGTCTGCTGACGGAGCCACTCGGCCCAGCACGCCTGGCAGATTTCCGCGACAAGCTTGGCACCGATGGCGCCCGGAAATGGCGGGCGCTCGAAGCCGGCGCGCGTCTGCCCACAACGCGAACATGTGACATCCGGCAATTCCGTATCTCCGGCGGCGACACGCAACACGCCGCGCGTCGACGTTGGGCTAGCAGGGTGAAGCCGCCTATGCGGCCTTCGAGACGCTCTCACCAGCGGACGCGCGCGCGTGAATCACGCGCGCCAACCCGAAGAGCGACAGCAAGCGGATGTAGAGCCAGCCCACGTCGAACTCGAACCAGCGTGCGGCGAAGCGCGCCGAGCGCGGATCGGCATGATGGTTGTTGTGTAGCTCTTCGCCGCCAAGCCAGATCGCGATCGGCGAGATGTTCCGGCTCTCGTCCTTGACCTCGAAATTCCGGTACCCGATGGCGTGTCCGACGCCGTTGATCACGCCGGCCGCCCAGAAGGGAATCCAGACCATCTGGACACCCCACACCACCGCACCGACCAGGAGCCCGAACAGATACAGGTCGAGCGCGAGCATGACGACGATGCCGAGCCAGTTGAGCCGCGAAAGCAAGTGTCGCTCGATCCAGTCGTTCGGCGTGCCCCGCCCATATTTCTCGAGAATACCCGGCTGCCGTACGGTTCGACGATAGTAGAAGGCACCCTTGAGAACGATGTTGCGAAGGCCCTCGAGCAACGGGCTGTGTGGATCACCCTCGCGGTCCGCAAAGGCGTGGTGCTTCCGGTGACACGCCACCCATTCCTTCGTGACGATCGCCGTCGTCAGCCACAGCCACAGTCGCATCGGCACGGCCGCCAGCGCGTGCAGGCGGACTGCACGATGCGTCTGCGCCCGGTGGAGAAACAGCGTGACACAGACATTGGTCAGGTGACCGGCGATCACGATGAAAACGATGGGTTTCCACCACGCCGTTCCCCATCCGCCAAATTCGGGCATGTACCTCTCCGCGGTGTCTGGATGCGAGCCTTTTCGCGCCAAACGGGACGCACCGAGGCCCGGACGGTGCCATCCGCCCGGGCCGCATCGTATGAATCTACCGCCCGCCGGTCGCTCCTGCCAAGCGTCCCACCCGCGTCCCACCCGCGTCCCACCCGCATCCCACCCGCATCCACCCGCATCCACCCGCATCCCACCCGCATCCCACCGGCGTCCCTCCCGCGTCCCACCCGCAACGCGGGCGCCTGATTGGCATGCGCCTGGCTGCCCGTCGACTCGCAGGGGCTGAAAACCGCTTGGGGAAAGACGGTCTGCCAGGAAGAAGTGTGTAGGTGTAGGTCGGATTGACTCCAGTAACCGTTTACCGCCTTCCACGACAAGCACTCGAGATCTGACGTCCGCGGCAACGCCAAAATGGTCGCCTCCCGGTCACGATGTCGAGCTGAAGCGCTCCAGCCAGGCCGCAGTGAGCGCGAGTACCGTCTGCCGCTCGCGATCTGCGGCAATCACGTGCCCGCTGTTCTCAATCCAGTGCATCTCCTTCGGCCTGCCACCGAGGCGCGAGAAGCATCGTTCGCCCTCGTCCGGAGAAATGCGCGGATCGCGCGTTGACTGCACCATAAGGGTCGGCACCTCCACGGATGGGGCGGCAACCCAAGCGCGGTCCGCGACGCGCCGGAGCTCGCCGAGCAGACGTGGAGTGGTCACGCCGAAGCCAAGCGCCTTGCTCCGCTCCTGCGGATCGAGAATCGACGCGTCATTCCGCGTGTCGATATAGGGCACCAGGAGGGAAGCGAGGCGCCCCACCCTGGCGAGGCGTGACGCAGCGGGTTTCAGCCTCAGGTACGGCGCGAGAAGTACGACGGCAGAGATATCGTACCTGTCGGACGCCAGTATGGACGCGAGCGACGCACCCATTGACTGACCCACCAGTGCCACTGGTGCCCCGCGCCGCAGCAGCTCCCGGAGCGCACTGTCAGCCGCGGCGATCCACTCGCGCGCGCGGGACCGCGCGAAATCGCGGAGGCGACCGCCGTGCCCGGGAAGTCTCGGAACGCACACAAACCAGCCACGATCATGAAGATGGAATGCCAGGTCACGGAGTGACTGTGGAGTGTCTCCAAATCCATGAAGCAAGAGCGCTGCTGGACCGTGCGATTCAAGCCTGAGTGACTCGGCCCCACGGCGCACGCCGCACGCGTCGCAAGGGACCTCGAGGTCGACCCGTCGCTCGGTACGGCGGGCAACCGCGTGTCGCTGCAGTATTCCGAGCGCCGTGATTGACGATACGAAGGCCGCGGCCGTACCGATCGAGGGCGCCATTAGACAGCGGCTGAGGTACCGACTCCCGCAGATTCCGTTGACGACGCGAGGGAAGGGTAGACCCGGCGTCTGTATCGCATCCGACAGACCCCCATCGGGTTATCTGCCACGGACTCGGGACAGCCGGGATCGTCGACGCACGAGTCGCGTGGTACGGAACCTGCTTGTGAGGCGGTCTGAAGGAGTGCTGGGCGCGAAGTGAAGTGTCCGTTCCGAATGAGCGTCGGCGTTTCACTGCTCCCGTCGAAGCATCGGGTGACGGGTTGGCGAATCGGGAGGAAACGTACCTCACAGGTGCCGAAGAGGCTGTATATCAGGTGTACTGTAATTGGCGTGAGTTCATGCCTGTCAAATCATTTATTCACAGTCTCTTACGTGCCGTATGCATGCATAGGCGTGCGAACGAAATTCTCCATTCATCGCCGGATTCCTCTCAATCTATCGCTGACCCTGTCTGGACACGCTGACAAGGAACCGATTGTTTCCTTCAAAGGAGCGGGCGCGACTGCACCATGGGATGTCTGCCGACAAACTTCATAGCCACACCCATCTCGGCCTCTCCGTAGTCGTCGTCGGTAACGACGCACTGATCGAAGCGCTCCCCGCTCGCCCGATCCAGCTGGCGCACGCCTGTCGCGCGGCTGGATTCGATTTGGCCTTGCCAGCCTCCTGGGGAGACGAGCTGGTGGCAGAGGCGACCATTCGGGCACTGGAGAGCCGAAATGGCCACCCTGCAGTGCTTTGCACATGCCCGTTGGTACGTCAGAGACTGCTTGCGAGCGGACCCGAATTGGCACCGCTTATCGTCAGCACGGTCCCCCCACCGGTAGCCGCTGGTCGATACGTCCGCGCACTTCTGGGTGCCAGACTCGCGCATCTGGCCTATCTGGGCGATTGCCCGTCTGCGAGCGACAGAGTGTATGACGCGCACTACAGTCCCCAGGATTTCCTCGCGATCCTGCGTGAACGCGGGATCGATATCCTGCAGCAGCCCGAGGTCTTCGAGGCCGTACTTCCCCCGGATCGTCGGCGTCACGTGTCGCTTCCGGGTGGTTGTCCGACGCCGGAAGCGTTGGCGCTACGTAGCCATGAGCGAACCTTGGTTGGAGTCGACGGAGTCGACGTCGCCCTCGAACTTGCTCAGCACCTCGTAACCCGCCAGCCAGTCCTTGTTGACGTAGCACCGGCGCTTGGGTGTGCGTGCAGTGGCGTGACATCCCGGACCGCTGGCAGGAGCGCACGAGTTGCTGTCATGTCACTCGAGCCACCCCGCGCTGGCTCAGCAATCGTGGACGACTCTCTCGTGCCCGTGCTGGAAGCGCCAGTCGCGGCGACAGACGGGCCTGCGGCGTTCTCGGCCTGGGTCGACTCGGAGCTGCCGGTGGACGCATCGCCAAATGACGCGGCCTTTGCAGGCCTGGGCGTGAGCGAGCAAGTTGATGAACCGCTGGAGAAGTACTTGGCGTCCGCCCCTGACGAGGGGCTGGAGTCGCAGCCGAGCACGGTGCCCGATGCCGCGCCCCCCTCCGTGGAAGAGACAACGACCCGGGCGGGGCACGGGCCGGCTGCTCCTGCGCGGATCCGCTACGCGGTTACGCCTCCCGACGCGCTTCCAGTCGGTCGGGAGGATCTCCGAGCGAGCCGTGCCCCGTGGACGTACAGCGATCCTGCCGCAGCACCCGAGATGTCGCACCTCCCGACACCTCCGGATTCGCTTTCAGTCGGCGAGGCGACGCATGGAGCGAGACCTGCTTCGTGGGCGCAACGCGATCCCGCCTCAGCACTCGACGCGTCGCACCCCGTCGCGAACACCCAGACGGGAGTCTCGCCATCCAATGCGCGGCGGCGTCCCCGGCCTTCCGCGATGAGCTATGTCAGTCGTTCGACGCCGAGTGATTTTCCGCAGATCGCGCTCGAAGCAAGGCCGTCCGACCACCTGCCTCGCGCCTATATGCCGAAGCGACGCGCGCATCGAACCACCTCGCCCGATCACAGCCTGGGTGTCGAGGAAGGCGCTAACCGGCTTCTCGAACAGGAGGTCGCGGTTGTTGTGGCGTTCGAAACGGTGCGCGAAGCCGCAGTGCCTGCAGGACTTGCGGGGAGCAAGGAGCCCGAATTTCCGCCTCCGCCGACTCACGGTGGAATTGACGTCACACAGCGGGAGACGATGTCGACGCCTCGGCGGACCTTTCGAACCGCGCGACCCGAGAACGGCCGATCCAGCCTGATGCGCGCCCTTGTCTGGACGCTCCTGCTCGCGGCCGCGCTCGTGGCGATCCGGCTCCTGGCGTTCTGAGAATCCGGTTGCGGCCGGCGTTCAGCGGGGCGAGGGACCGTCGTCAAAGTCGCGAATCGCCCGTTCCGCCGCCGCTCGCATCCAACCGTCCGGTGCACGCGTCACGGGCCCACCTCGCGCGAACAGGCTGAACTGACGTGCCATCTCGGCCTCCAGGAGCGGACCATCATCGTCGCGAATTCCCAGGGAATCGAGCACGCGTCGTGCAAGTTGCCTCAAGGCATCGAGAGTTTCCGGTGCGAGGCCCTGAATCGATGTCGCGGGAGCAGGAACGCTGAGACGGTCGCGAGTCCTTCGCGGAGCCTCGAGCAGCGCACGCAGCGAATCGAGATGAACGACAAGCGCCCCCTCGTTGTGCTCGATCACGTCGCGAACCACGCCATGCCGGCGCAGCGCCGCGAGTCGTTGCTCTACCGCGCGACGCACGATCGGAATGCCTGCCGGACTTCCTGCGCCGCGTCCGGTTATCACGAGCACCTCCCGGGCGCCTTCAACCTGCTTGATCCGCAGCCACTGTTCCACGCGTCGCGCGGCATCGTCGCCCGTAGGCATGCCGTCGCGCAAGTTGAGGGTGCGCGTCGCGCCAAACCGCAGTTCATCGAGCGCGCGCTGCACCCCCGCACCACGCTGCGTCAATCTCGAAGCGCCGAGCGAAGCACCCGGCCATCCAGGGTCTCCATCGGTCGCACGCCGACGATAGCCGCCAGCGTCGGCGCGAGGTCCACGACCAGTGCGCGCTCCTGGTGTCGTCCCGGTCGGATGCCGTCTCCGAAGAGGATGATCGGTACGCGGGCATCCTGGTCGTTCGGGGATCCGTGCGTCACGAAGCCGATCCCCTTCCAGTACCAGTACGGCTTGAGCGTCACGACCACGTAGGCGGGAACGTCAGCGGGAAGCATGTGGAGCCATCGTCGCGCGACTTGGTCGGTCGTGGTGTCACGAGCGGCCAGCGACCGCACGAGGTCGGCGCGCTGGACGCCTGGGATCTTCGCGGCCGCAACGGAAAACCGGTGCGCGATGGAGTCGGCGTTGAGCCCGGCCTTCGCCAGCGACGGGGCGTCCAGCTCGAGCATCCCCTCTTCGAATTCCAGCGCGTCATGGCCGGCCCCGGCATTGGCGATGGCTGACTTGAACTCGGCGATCGTCGGGGCGATGTCGACGAATCCCGCGCCGCTGTTCGGGTAGCGGGAGGCCATGCCTGGCATCGGCGTGACGCCGTGGTCGGCCGTCAGAGCGATGACGATGCGTGTCGAGTCGCGCAGCGCATAGAGTGAATCCAGGAACTGGCCGAGATACTGGTCGACGCGCAACACTTGATCGTGGATCTCGCGCGAATCCGGCCCGAAGCGATGTCCGATGGCGTCGGTGGACGAGAGCGAGATCGCCAGCAGGTCCGTGCCCGGGCCGGCGCCGAGATCGAGTTCACGTACGCCGCGCAGCGCGAATGCGAGCGTCACCTGGTCCATCATGGGGTAGTTCGCGAACAGCGCCGCCGTCCTGGCGGAGTCGGGAGGGAAGGGGTGTGGGAAGACGAAGTCGGTGCCGCCAGATTCAAGCGGTACGCTGTCGGGCTCGACGTACTCCGATCCCGGCCGGAGGAGATCCCAGGCTTTGCCCGCCCATCGCTGCGGCAACCTTTTCGAGTTGAACCGCCGCACCCAGGCAGGAAGCGTGTCGGCATAATACGTGCTGGTTGTGAAGCCTCCGTACGAGGCGTACCAGTATGCCTGCTGTTTGGCGCGACCGAGCGGGAGGATCGCACCCCGATCCTTGCGGGAGACGGAGAGGGCACGGCTGTGTGGATCGTGATAGCGAAGCCAGTCGGCCAGTGTCGTTCCGCGGAACCTGAACGGTGATGCGCCGTCTCCCGTCGCCCCGCCGATCAACGGCGCCTGTGGATCCGCGACACCCGCCGCATTGGACACGATACCCGTGTGCGCGGGAAACCGGCCGGACATCGTCGACGCGTGGCCGGGAGCGGTCTCCGTAATGGCATGGTCCTGGTAGCCGTTGAGGTACACCGCCCCACCATGCAGCAGGCGTCCGAGCCCGCCGGTCAGCTGTCGCTCGAAAAGCGTCAGGTAGTCGGCGCGGAACTGGTCGATCGTGAGGAAGACGACGAGCGTCGGGTGAGGAGCCGGCACGGGCCGCGGTGACTGTGCCGACGACCCGAAGATCGGAATCAGGAGGACAGGGAGGAGTCGGCGCACGGACGCGGTTCCGGAGAAGGCGGGGAATGCAGGTTGGGGGACGCGCATCACGCCTCGTACCCCCGTGACGCCGGTCCCGTGCCGTCGGGGAGTGCGTCGGCGCGAGGCGGGCAGGCGATCACCGCCAGACCGCGATCTGTTCCAGCGGCTTTCGTGCCAGGTCCGGTACCATGGCGTCGGGCGCCGGATGACCGACCGGAAGGATCAGGTACGCCTTTTCGTTAGGCGGTCGCTCGAGCAGCTCCGACAGGAACGTCATCGGGTTCGGGGTATGCGTCAGCGTCACCAGCCCCATGCGGTGGACCGCAGCGACGAACAGTCCCACCGAGATGCCGACCGACTCCTGTGTGTAGTAGTGGGCGCGGCGTGATCCGTCTCCGTCCAGGCCGTACGCCTGACGAAAGACCACCACCAGCCATGGCGCGTCGGTGAGATGCGGTTTGTGTGCGTCGGTCCCGAGCGGCGCGAGTGCCGCCAGCCAGTCTGGTGGCATGCGTCCGCCGTAGTTCTCGGCCTCCTCGCGCTCGGCCGCGTCGCGGATACGGCGCTTGAGCTCCGGGTCCGAGACCGCGACGTACGTCCACGGCTGCAGGTGCGCCCCGCTCGGTGCGGTACCGGCGGCACGGATGGCGAATTCGATCGCTTCCCGGGGCACCGGCGTCGTGGCGAAGTGCCGCGTGGTGCGCCGCTGCTTCAGCTCCTCGTAGAACGCGTGCGCCCGCGCCAGCATCTCCTCATCGGAGACCGGGTGGTGCACCAGCGGCGTGAACCTCGGGGTCGTCATACGAAGCAGTGGTCGGTGTGCGATGCTGTAGCGTAGCAGCGCGCACCGCCCGGCGCGAGTTGCGGTTCGCGATAGACGCTAGCCTAACGCCGTTTGCAGCCGGCCAAGGCCGTCGGCGAGCTCCTCGCGGGAGGCCACCAGCGGGGGCAGCAGCCGTACGGTGTATTCGCCGGCCGATACGAGCAGCAGGCCTGCCGCTTCCCGCGCCCGCGCTACCACCGTGGCCGCCGTCTCGTGGACGTCGACGCCCCACATCAGACCCACACCCCTGATGCCGCGGATGCGACCCGTCCGCGCCGCCATCGCCTCGAGCTGCTCGTGCATCCAGGCACCATGCGCCGTCACGTGATCGAGCAGTGCCGGGTCCGCGAGCCGATCGAGCACGTACAGCGCGATGCTCGACACGAACGGCCCGCCTCCGAAGGTCGTTCCATGGTCGCCGGGATGGATGCTGGCTGCGATCTCGGCTGTCATCAGGACCGCCCCCATCGGCAGCCCGCCAGCGAGGGGTTTCGCGAGCGTGAGCAGGTCGGGAGTGACCCCGAGATGCTCGTACGCGAAGAGGCGTCCGGTGCGACCGAGTCCGCACTGGATTTCGTCGAGGATGAGCGCGATGCGGCGCTCCCGCGTCAGCGCCCGCAATTCCCGAACGAATCCGGCGTCGAGCACGCGCACGCCACCCTCGCCCTGCACCGGTTCGACGATCAGGGCCGCCGTCGTCTCGGCGTCGAGCATCGCGGCGAGGTCCATGATGTCGCGCTCGGCGATCGACACCCCGCCTGCCAGTGGCCGGAACGGCGCCCGGTATCCCGGTCGATCGGTGGCCGCCAGCGACGCAAACAGCCGACCGTGAAACGCGCCGCGCAGCGAGATGATCTCGTGCTTGGCGCCGTCAGCCACCCCGCGCGCCCAGCGGCGCGCGAACTTGAAGGCTCCCTCGTTGGCCTCCGCACCGGAGTTGCAGAAGAACACGGTGTCCGCGAAGGAGAGCGCGACAAGGCGCTCGGCGAGTTGTTCGCCCGGCGCCGTTCGAAAGAGGTTGGACGTGTGGATCAGCCCGTCCGAGGCCTGGTGCAGGGCAGCCTGCAGGCCGGGGTCACCGTAGCCTAACGCGTTCACGGCGATCCCGCTGGTAAAGTCCAGGTAGGCGTGCCCATCGGCATCGTAGAGGGTGATGCCCTCGCCGCGCACGAACTCCATCGGCGGACGCTTGTAGACCGGGAGGAGTGCGTTGGACGCGGCAACTGAAGTGGTGGCCATGGGTCAGACGGCGGAGGGTGAGCAGGTGATCACGGTACCGCGGGCCCGATTGTCGAGCGCCGCCAGGTCTCCGATGCGGACATCGCGGACGCCGGCAGCGAGGGCCCGGCGAGCTGCCTCGAGCTTCGCAGCCATCCCGGCGCGTGCCACGCCCGTGGCGATCAGCGCGTCGGAGGCCTCCACGTCGAGCGACGCCAGCGGCGCGCCGTCGGCGCCGAGCACTGCCGGCACGTCCACCAGCAGGAAAAGTTCGTCGGCACGCAGTCCGGCGGCGATCGCCGCGGCAGCGTCATCGCCGTTGATATTCAGGCCGGCACCGGTTTCGGCATCGCGACCCAGCGGCGAGATCACCGGAACGAAACCGTGCGACATGAGGGCGTCCAGCACCCGGACATCAGCGAGCGTGGGCACCCCCACCGCCCCCAGCCGCCCCCCGTCGAGGTGGGCCGCAGGAAGAAGACCTCCGTCCTCGCCGGACAATCCGACGGCCGGTAGTCCGGCCGCAAGAAGCTGCCGGACCAGTCGCTTGTTGATCGTCCCCGACAGGACCATCCGGACGATCTCGACGTCCTCCGCCGAAGTCACGCGACGTCCGCCCGCGAACTGCGGCTCCTGCCCCATGCGTCGCTGCACGACACTCACCTCGTCGCCGCCGCCGTGGACGATGCAGAGTTGCACGTCGGCCTGCCGCCCTGCGGCCGCAACGCGCTCTGCAAGCGCCGGGTCGTTCTGCGGCCGCCCACCGATCTTCAGCACCCGGATCATGCGGGCAGTCCTGTCGCCTCGGGAACACCCAGAACGAGGTTGGCGTTCTGCAGCGCCTGCCCGGCCGCGCCCTTCACCAGGTTGTCGATCGCGGCCATCACGATCACGGTCGGTTGCCTGACGCCGCTCGCGCGGCGGACTGCGATGCGCACCACGTTGCGGTACACCACGTCACGCAGCGCCGGCAGTTCGCTGGTCACCTCGACGAACGGTTCGCCGGCATAGTACTCGCGCCAGATTTCGATCGGCTCGTCCGGCATCTCGCGCAGGGGGACGGTGATTGTGGCAAGAATACCTCGGGCGACCGGAAGCAGGTGCGGCGTGAACAGCAGGTCGACGTCCGCGCCAAGCCGTGACACGAGCGCGCGCATCTCCGGAAGGTGCCGGTGCTCGTTTCCGACCGCATAGGCCCGAAAGTTCTCCGTCACCTCGGCGAAGAGCAGGTCCGGACGGGGAGCATTGCCCGCTCCCGTGACACCGCTGGCCGCGTCGATCGTGACGAGAGAACCCGCCGGGACGAGATCCCGGACGAGGAGCGGGACCAAGCCGAGGAGACTCGCCGTCGGATAGCAGCCTGGGTTGGCCACGACCGGAGCGCCACGAATCGAGTCGCGCGCCACCTCGGTCAGGCCATAAGGAATCGACTCTGAAGTGTGCCCGGGTCGCAGGTCGGACGACAGGTCCACCGCTCGCTTCCCGACTTCGCGTACGCGATTGACCCACAAGGCCGACGCACCGTGCGGAAGTGCACTGAAGACCAGTTCCGCCCGGTCCAGCGCGGCATCGTCAGTCGCGACCATTCTCAACTCACGCCCACTGAACCGGAGCACCTGACCGCGCCGCTCGTTGGCTGTCGCGAATACGAGTTCGAGACCAGGATGCGCCGAGATCAGGCCGCACAACTCGCGGCCCGCGTAGCCACTCGCGCCAAGTACACCGACGGGGATTCTATGCACGAGTAATGCATATTGTTGCAGACGCGCTCTGTCAACCGGCCGACCGCGGATGGAGTTCGAGCAACAAGCTCCGATGGGAGCGCCGCTTACGGCGCCTCTCCAGTGATGCTATCGTCGTGTCGCCGACTAATGGGGCCTGAAGCGTGGATAAGAAGCGACGTCAGAATCTCATTCTCGAGCTCGTTGCGTCGAGGGACGTAGGGAGCCAGGAAGAGCTTCGACGCCTCCTCGATGAGCGCGAATTCTCCGTCACGCAGTCGACGCTTTCGCGCGATTTGCGCGAGCTGCGACTCGTGCGAATCCCGACACCAACCGGAGCCCGTTACGCCTCACCGGAGTCGGCAGCGCAGGACAGCCGGGCAGTCCTCGAGGACGTCCTTCCGCAGTTCTTCGCATCCTTGGACGGAGTGGGCGAACTCCTTGTCCTGAAGACAGTTCCGGGTGGAGCTCAGCCGATCGCCGAGGCGATCGACGCCGAGGGCTTCGTCGACGTTCTGGGTACCCTTGGCGGCGAGAACACGATCCTGATCATCTGCCGATCCGCTACTGCGCGTGAACGCCTCGAGAGGGAGATCAATCGACGCGCGGAGAAGCCATCGGGAACGTGAGTTCGGGAGCCACTCGAAGCGGGCCGCCATTGAGCGGGCGAGACGACGTCACTCGGCAGTTCTCCGGCTGACCGTGAATCCGTCGTCAGACCCATGCGGCGAAGGGGCGAGGATATTCGACGTCCATTGCCCTGTCACTCCCCACCACACCAAGGCACGGTTGACGCTCCGTCGAAACTCGATTAATTATGCAAGTCAATTGAATACATATCATCTGCTTGGAGCCAGTTATGCAGACCATAGTGCTCGCGTATTCGGGCGGGCTGGATACTTCGATCATCGTGCCTTGGCTGCGCGAGCACTATGACGCCGAGGTGGTGTGCGTCGCCGCCGACGTCGGCCAGGGCGACGGTGAGCTGGACGGCATCAGGGAGAAGGCGTTGGCGTCCGGCGCCACCGAGTGCTACGTCGAGGACCTTCGCCGTGAGTTCGTGGAGTCATTCATTTACCCGACGTTGCGGGCAGGGGCGATCTACAACCGGAAGTACCTCCTTGGCACCTCGATGGCCCGTCCGCTCATCGCGCGGCGCCAGGTCGAGGTCGCTCGCGCCGTCGGCGCCGATGCCATCGCTCACGGCTGCACGGGCAAGGGCAACGACCAGGTGCGGTTCGAGCTCACCTACATGACGTTCGCGCCAGACCTCAAGGTGATTGCTCCGTGGCGCGAATGGGACATCAGGAGTCGCGAAGACGCGCTGGCATACGCCGCCGCCCGGAACATTCCTGTTTCTGCAACCACGAAGAAGATCTACTCGCGCGACCGGAATCTCTGGCACATTTCGCACGAGGGCGGCGTCCTTGAGGACCCGGCACAGTCACCGCCGAAGGATCTCTTCCTCCTCACGACGGATCCGTCGGAGGCCCCTGCAGAACCGGAAGTCGTCGAGATCGCGTTCGTCTCGGGCACGCCGGAGTCGGTCAACGGCCAGGCGATGGATCCGGTAGCGCTGCTGTCGATGCTCAATACGATTGCCGGCCGGCACGGCGTCGGACGCGCCGACATCGTCGAGGATCGCCTCGTGGGCATGAAGTCCCGCGGAGTCTATGAGACGCCGGGGGGCACGCTGCTGTATACAGCCCTCAGCGAGCTCGAGATGCTGGTACTCGACCGCCGCACGCTTGCTGCCAAGGACCTCATCGCGCCACGGTACGCGGACCTGGTGTACGAGGGACGTTGGTGGACCACGGAGCGCGAGGCGTACGACGCCTTCGTGACCAAAGTGCAGGAGCGCGTGACGGGCTCCATCCGCCTCTCCCTGTACCGGGGGGCCGTCACGATCGCGGGGCGCGAGAGCGACAATGCGTTGTACGACGAGCGCTTCGTCACCTTCGGCGAGGACGACGTCTATCAGCAGAGTGACGCTGCGGGGTTCATACGGTTGTACGGCCTGCCCTTGCGCGTTCGCGCCCTCAAGGATCAGCAGCTGGCGGACGCGGGTCGCGACGGCGAGCTCGCCGCGCGGGCGCTCGCCCTGACGTGAGCCTCGCGGATATCGTGGAGGACGCACCCGGAAACTCGAGGTCTTCCGAGTCCGACGGACACAAGCTCTGGGGCGGGCGGTTCGAAAGCGGGCCCTCACCGCTGCTTGACGCCGTCAACCGGTCGATCGGCGTTGACTTCCGGCTCTGGCCCTTCGATATCAGAGGCTCCAAGGCGTGGGCGGTCGCGCTGTGGAGTGCCGGCGTGCTCTCGCTTGCGGAAAGCCAGGAGCTGGAGCGCGGCCTCGACGCAGTGGCGACCCGATTTGCGAAGGGAGCCGCACCGCAGGCGTCCGATGAGGATGTGCACACCATGATCGACCGCCTTCTCCATCAGGAGGTCGGCGAGGTCGCTTCACGCCTGCACACCGGACGCAGCCGGAACGACCAGGTCGCCACGGCCACCCGGCTCTGGACAATCGACGCCTGCGCCAGGATCGACGAAGCGTTGCGGGGGCTTCAGCAGGTCATGCTGCAGCGGGCCCAGGAGCTGGAGGCCAGCGTCCTGCCGGCGTACACGCACATGCAGCGTGCACAGCCCGTCAGTGGGGCGCACTGGATGCTGTCGCACTTCTGGCCGCTCGACCGCGATCGGACGCGAATGGCCGCCGCGGCCAGATCGGCTTCGGTCCTCCCACTGGGCAGCGGCGCCGTCGCCGGGTGCGCCTTCCCCGTGTCACGCGTCCTGCTTCAGGGCAGTCTCGGATTCAGCGCCCTGTCCCGGAACAGCATCGATGCCGTAGCGGACCGGGACTTCGTCGCCGAGGTACTCTTCGCGCTGGCGCTCGCCGCGGTCCATCTCTCGCGGCTCGCCGAGGATCTGATCCTGTACGGATCGAGCGAGTTCTCGTTCGTCCGATTCGGTGACCGGTTCTCGACCGGTTCCAGCATGATGCCGCAGAAGCGCAATCCTGATGCGCTCGAGATAGCGCGAAGCAGTGCGGCTCGGATGCTGGGTGATCTGGTGGCACTGCTCGGAACCCTGAAGGGCCTGCCGAGCGGCTACAACAAGGACCTCCAGGACGACAAGCGGGCCCTGTTCGACGCCGTGGATGCTGTCCTGCTCGTCGTTCCCGCCGTGGCGGGGACGCTGGGAGAAGTCAGGTTCGACGCCGCGCGAATGGAGCGAGCGGTCTCGTCCACGATGATGGCCACGGACCTCGCCGACTACCTGGTGGAGCGCGGCGTCACGTTCAGGGACGCCCACGCCGCCGTGGGGCATCTCGTGCGCGAGAGCGAGGGACAGGGCCTGGAGCTCTCGTCGCTCCCCCTCCCGGTCTTCCGGTCGGCACATCCGTTGTTTGGCGACGACGTCCTCGACGCGCTGTCTACCCGGCGCTCCCTCGAGCGAAGGGAAGTCGTTGGCGGCACCGGACCCAAGGCCGTGAAAGCGCAGCTTGATCTGGCACGGCGCAGCATCGACCCGCCGGCGGAGATCAGACCTAACGAGCTTTCGGTACCGCCGGGCTGACGTCCCCCGGGATGTCAGGGCACCGGACGGGCGTCGACGTTGCGGACACTCACGATGAAATACTCCGTGTCCCCGAAGCACCTCGACGGCACGCCAAGATGCTGCTCGTAGCCCAGAGCCACCCGGTTCCCCGCCGCCGCCTCGATTGCCTGCGCCAGACTGTCGCTGCGCACGGAAAACGTGAACAGGAGCGGCGCGCTGCCCGGAATGTTCGACATCTGCATCTCCCCTTCCCACGTCTTGCAGATCCACCCCTTCCGGGAGAGCTTCTGGACGTAGCCGACGCGCTCGCCTGACGAGTACGTGTACGACAGAGCGACGACAGACCACAGCGCGAAGAGGCCGGTGGGAAGCACCAGCACCGCGCCCAGCACGACCTTCCCCCAGTGCCGCCGCAGGAAACCGTGCCGCAGCCGGCGGGGCCCGCCGGTCACCGGCGGCAAGGCGTCGTCACCCGGAACTCCGTGTGGATCCGTCACCGGTCCTCCCGCGGCGGCGGGCCGGGTACCCTCTCATCCCGCGCCGGGCGTGGGGGGGGAGGGCGTCCGTGGTTCCCGCGTCGAAAGCCGCGCGCATAGTTTACAGCATGACGGGAAGGAAGCCGAGTGTCGATTGCGGCGCGTAGGTCGACGGTCACGGTGAGGGTGGGATCGGTCCCGATCGGGTCCGACCACCCCATCGTCGTGCAGAGCATGACGAACACGGACACCGCCGACGCCCCCGCCACTGCGGCGCAGGTGGCCGAGTTGGCGCGCGCCGGATCCGAGCTGGTGCGCATCACGGTGAACAACGAGGATGCCGCGCGGCAGGTACCGGAGATCGCCACACGGCTGCGCGACCAGGGCGTGGATGTGCCCCTGATCGGGGACTTTCACTACAACGGACACCTGTTGCTCGCGAAGTACCCGCGCTGCGCCGAGTCGCTGGACAAGTACCGCATCAACCCGGGCAACGTGGGAAGCCGACGGCGCGACGAGCATTTCAGGACGATCATTGGCGTCGCCGTCGAGCATGGCAAGCCTGTCCGCATCGGCGTGAACTGGGGATCGCTCGACCAGGATCTCCTCACGGCGATGATGGACGACAACGCGACATGCTCGCCGCCGCGCGATGCCCAGGACGTCTACATCGACGCGATGGTCGAGAGCGGGCTCCGCTCCGCCGCGCTGGCGGAAGAGGCCGGACTGCCGCATGACGCCATCGTGATCTCGGCCAAGGTCTCCGTCGTTCCCGACCTCGTCGAGGTCTATCGGCGACTGGCGTCGCGCTGCGAGTACCCGCTCCATCTGGGGCTCACCGAGGCGGGACTCGGCACCAAGGGCATCGTCGCCAGCGCGGCCGCCCTCGGCATCGTGCTGTCCGAGGGCATCGGCGATACCGTTCGCGTCTCGCTGACGCCGCGTCCGGGTGGCGATCGCACGGAGGAGGTCCGGGTGTCCCAGCAGGTGCTGCAATCGCTTGGCCTGCGCCGGTTCGCCCCGCAGGTCACCGCCTGTCCCGGTTGCGGACGAACCACATCGACGTTCTTCCAGCAGATGGCGGAGGATATCCAGGGCTATCTGCGCGACAACATGCCAGTCTGGCGCGTCGCGCATCCGGGCGTCGAAGGGTTGCGCGTGGCCGTGATGGGGTGCGTCGTGAACGGGCCGGGAGAGTCGAAGCACGCGCATCTCGGCATCTCGCTCCCGGGGACGTTCGAGGAGCCGAAGGCGCCGGTGTACGTTGACGGACGGTTGCGCACGACCCTTCGCGGTGAACACATCGTCGCCGAGTTCCTCAGCATCATCGACGACTACGTCGCCACGAACTACCCAACCGCGTAGCCGCACGCACTGCGACGTTCCAGCGCTCAGTCGGCCACGGTGCCGAACGCTGACACCACGACACGCAGTTCTTCCGTGATGGCCGTCTGGAACCCGACCCCGTCCAGGCGGGCTGTCGCGGCGCGATACCAGTCCACGATTCCGCGCCGCCCGGCGGCATACCGGCGCCACACGGTCGACGGCTCGAGGGTCCGTCGCAGGTCCGCGAGGAGCGACCCGGCCGTGTGCAGGGTCTCGGCGGCGAACACCCAGCGAGCCGCATCAGAGATCTCACCAAGACGCTGCAATCGTTCGTCGCGCCGCTCTGCGGGCGTCATCTCGACGCCGGCGGCGTCGAGGTGTCGCTCACACGCCGCCACCGCGCAATCGAGGACATCGGTGCCGAACTTGTCGCTGAGGCGTCGCTGCAGCATCTCCGCGGAGTAGGATTCGCGCACGAAATCCGACACGACGTCGAGCAGGATGCCGGCAATCACCGTGGGGTCGTCGCAGCCGTGACGCGTCAGGATGATCGCGATGTTGGCCGGTTGCGTAGCGTATGGAAGTCGGAGTCCACGGCGCACCTGCTGGTCGTGATGCTTCGCGGCGAACGCGAGCGCGTGATTGATGCGATCGGAGTATCCGTGGACCTTCATCCCGGCCACCGCGCCTGTGCGAGCTGACCCGCCGAACTGGGGCCGATAACTTAGCCGATGGGTTGCGGGCGCGGCAGGTCGCAATCCCGGACCACGCGGTTACGCCTGGGCGAACCGCGTGACGAGCGCCTCCATCCCTGCGGCATCGATTGCATCGAACGCCGCGATACGCTCGCTGTCGACGTCGAGCACAGCGATGAGCTTCCGGTCGGCATCAAAGACGGGGACCACGATCTCCGATCGCGCGCGGGCGTCGCACGCGATGTGACCAGGATATTCCGACACATCGGGGACCACCACGGTTCGCTCCTCGCGGGCCGCCGTGCCACAGACACCGGCGCCGAATCGGATCTCCAGACAACCCAGCGATCCCTGATACGGCCCCACGCGAAGCAGCGAGCCGGGATGCACGACACGGTAAAATCCGGTCCACAGGTGACCGAAACCATGGTGCAACAGGCAACTCATCGTCGCCATCTCCGTCACCGGATCGTGGATGCCTTCCAGTACGGCACGGACGTGAGCCTGCAGGACCGCGTACGCTTCCGGCTTCCTCAGGTGCTGGACGTCGAGCAGGGCTTCAGACATGACGAATGCGGTGTCGGCGCGATGACGTGCGAGGACGGCGATGGAGACGGCGTGCTGATTCGCGGCGTGCTGCCGCGTGCCGGTGGCGCGGATTCCGGTGAACTGCCTTCGGCGCGCGACCGCGGTCTACATGCCGCGGCGCGCTACGGTTCGACGATGATGACGCCCTTCATTCCCATCGCGAGGTGCGGAATGCAGTGATACGGATAGGTGCCTGGAGCGATCCCTCCCAGCGACAGCGTCCAGGTTTCGTTCGGGACGGTCATGATCGGGCCGCTGCCGTCGTACCCGTTCGGCATGTTGGCCCAGAGCTGGTCCTGAACGCCGGCGGGAACCGTTGCAGCATCGAAGGCGACGTTGTGCGGACCACCCGACACGTTGACGAACCGGATGCCGTCGCCGGGCTTCACCGTGATCTCCGCTGGATCGTACCGATACCCGTTCGCGTCCCCAATCATCCTGACCTCGTGCACCGTCCCGATGATTGGCGCCGCGGTCACGGCTCCCCCCGCGGGAGCGGGTGATGCGGACGAATCGACGACCGGCGACGCGGAGCCGCTGTCGGCCGCGCCCGATCGATCGCCGCCGCCACACGCCAGCAGGAGCGACGCCGCACAGGGCAGCAGCGTCCACGGGAATCGCATCGCGGGGTACCTCCATGAAGCGCGGGTCCGAGCCGTTGACCACGACACGGGGATGGGCCGCCGATCATTGCAGGGCATCAACTTACGCGACGTCATCGGGGTCGCCAAGACGTTCCCCGGCAGGGGGTACGAGGGCCGTCCGCACGCCTGGCCAGCTCGGCTGTTCGTTAGGTACCGGCATGCTCTTCCGCGCGAGACAGTGCGTCCGATTGACGCCGCTCCCGGCGTCGGTTACGTTGCCCCCCATGCGGTCCACGACGATCTCCCGCCATCATCGCCACGCGCACCATCGCGTCCCGACGGGTCGCGCGCGCGTGTATTGGCGGATGTGATCGGCACCTGAGACCGCCAGTGCTCCCGTGGCGCTTCGGCCCGTCGTTATCGACGGGCCTCTTTTTTTCCTCTGAGCCGACTGGACTCAATGCTTCGCATCGCACTTCCGAACAAGGGACGAATTGCCGCAGCGGTTCGAGAGCTGTTCAGCGACGCGGGGCTCGCCATCGCTGCGACCAGCGAGCGCGCTCTCCGAGCCGCCATCGGTGACGACTTCGAAGCACTCTTCGTACGCGCCCAGGATGTTCCCGAGTTCGTCGCCGACGGCGCGGCGGATGCCGGCGTGACCGGCTGGGACCTCGTGCGTGAGTCGGGACGCGACGTCCGTTCCCTGCTCGACCTCGAGTTCGGTCGCTGCCGCCTCGTCGTCGCAACTCGCGAGGAGTCCTCCGTGACATCTGTCGAGGAGCTGTCGCCACGGGTACGCGTTGCCACGTCGTTCCCACGTACTACCGGCGACTTCTTTCGTCACCTCGGCCGGTCCGTGGAAATCGTGCCGGTCTCGGGGGCGGCCGAGGTCGCGCCACACCTCGGGATCGCGGATGCCATCGTCGACCTGGTCTCCACCGGATCGACCTTGCGGGTGAATGGCCTGCGTGCCATCGCCACCGTCCTCGAGTCGACGGCACACCTGGTCGGGCCTGCTCAGATCCCGGAGGCCAACCAGTCCGGTCTCGACGAACTTTCGCTCGCTCTGCGATCCGTGCTGCTCGCCCGTGGCCAGCGATACGTGATGGCCAATGTGCCGCGCGCCGCCCTGCCGCGTATCCGTGAAATCCTGCCGGGTCTCAACGGCCCTACCGTGACCGACGTGCTCGACGGTGGGGCACATGTTGCCGTGCATGCCGTGGTCAGCGCCACCCTGATTTATCGCACGATGGGCGCGCTGAAGGCGCTCGGCGCGGAGGGTATTCTCGTGACGCGCATCGAGAGGCTCATGCCATGAAGCGGTCGATTCTGCGGGTGCGCGGCGAGGTCGCGACGCTCGATGCGGAGTCCAGGCGGGCACTGATGGACCGATCGGCTTCCGTCGACGGCGAGGTCCGCCTGACGGTCGCGTCCATCATCGAACGCGTGCGCCGATGGGGCGACTCAGCCCTGCGCGAGCTCGCCGCGGAACTCGACCATGTGGCCCTCACCGCGATCGAGGTCCCGCGGCATGCGTGCGTCGCTGCCCTGGATGCGCTCCCGCCGCGACTGCGTGCCGCCCTGGAACGCGCGGTCCACAACCTGGAGTCCGTACATCGCGCGTTCCTGCCCCCTGATGCCGTCGTCCAGACCGAGATCGGCATCACCGTCGGACGTCGGGCGGACCCATTGGACCGCGTCGGCATCTATGCCCCCGGCGGTCGTGCCTCGTATCCGAGTTCCGTACTCATGGGCGCTGTTCCTGCGCGCGTCGCTGGCGTCCGTGAGGTGGTGCTCTGCTCGCCGCCGGATGCGTCGGGGCTTCCGCCTGCGGCGGTTCTGGCGGCGGCTCTCCTCGCTGGCGTGGACCGGGTATTTGCAGTGGGTGGCGCCGGGGCGATCGCGGCGCTCGCCTTCGGCACAGAGAGCGTTCCACGGGTCGACCTCATCGCCGGTCCGGGCAACGTGTTCGTGGCCGAGGCGAAGTTGCAGGTCGCCTCCCGCGTTGCAATCGACGCGCCGGCCGGACCGAGCGAGCTGCTCGTCATCGCTGACGAGGCGGCGGATCTTCGTGCCGTCGCACGCGAGATGCTGGCACAGGCGGAGCACGACCCGCGGGCCTGCGTCGTGGCACTGGTGATCGGATCCGGGCGTGATGTGGAGCTCGCGGCCGAGCTTGCCGGCCAGTTGCCGGGCGCCCCCCGCCGCGCGACGATTGGCGAATCGCTGGCGGCGAACGGGGCGGTGCTTCGCTCTGGCTCGCTGCGGGAAGCGGCCGGGTTCGCAACCGAGTACGCACCCGAACATCTTCTGCTGGCCGTGCGGGATCCTGAGGCCCTGTTACCGCTCGTTCGCAATGCCGGAACGGTCTTGCTCGGCATCGAAAGCTCGGTCGTCTTCGGTGACTACATGACCGGAGCAAACCACGTGTTGCCGACGGCGGGGTTGGCGCGTGCCTACGACGGTCTCACCACCAGCGATTTCATGCGCTGGACCACCTACCAGCGCGTCACGCGGGCGGCCGCCCGCGCAATGGCGACCGACGTGGCATACCTCGCGGAGATAGAACGGCTCGACGCGCACTCGCGCGCCGCGGCGGCGTGGGAGGGTCCCGAGTGATGACTGATCGCGCCGACAACCCGCCACCGCAGCGACCGCAGGCACGTCCGGAGGTCCGTCAGATCAAGGCGTATGAGCGCGGCGCGCCACCCGTGGCGCTCGCACTCGATGACAACACCAGCGCATTCGGCGCGCCGCCAGCCGCCCTCAGGGTGCTGCGTGCTGCGCGCGATGCCGACATCTCCAGGTACCCCTCGCCGTATTCACGGACATTGCGTGAGGCCGTTGCGCAATATGCGGGCGTCACGCCGGATGCCGTCATTGTCGGCTGCGGCTCCGACGATATCCTGGATTGCGCCCTGCGCACGTTCGGCGCCCCCGGGGGTCGACTGGCGTACATGGACCCGACGTTTGTCATGGCCCGACTCTTCGGGCTGACCAACGGCCTCGTTCCGGTCCCGGTGTCGCTGACGCCTGGATTCGACGCAAACGTGCAGGGATTCGAGTCCGCTGACGCTCCGGTGACCTACCTGTGCTCGCCGAACAACCCGACGGGCACTCCGGTGTCGGCGGAGGCCGTGACGGGCGTCCTTCGTACGGGCAGGGGTCTCGTGATCCTCGACGAGGCGTACGCCGAGTTCGCGGGCACGAGCTGGACCAGGGCGACCGCGTCGAACGAACGTCTGCTCGTCTTGCGCACCTTTTCGAAGGCTTTCGGCATGGCCGGCCTCCGGGTCGGCTATGGAGTGGGAAACCCCTCACTGATCGCCGAGATCGAAAAAGTACGCGGACCGTACAAGGTGAACGCGCCGGGCGAGCAGGCCGCGCTCGCGGCACTGGTCGAGGATACGGCATGGGTCCGCGAGCACGCGGCGATGACCGTGCAGCTCCGTGAACGCTTCGCCGCCGCACTCACGACGCGCGGGATGCATCCGCTGCCGTCGGTGGCGAATTTCGTCCTGCTGCCCGTCTCGGACGCTCCGGCGATCGCGATGGCGCTCCGCGAGCGACAGATCGCCGTGCGTGCCTTCACGGCGCTGTCGGACCTCGGTGATGCCATCCGCATCACCATCAGAACGTGGGACGTGATGGAGCGCGTGCTCATGGCGCTCGAGGACGTGTGGTGATGCGCGCGACACTGTTCGACTACGGCGTCGGCAATCTGCACTCCCTCGCCAAGGCGCTCGAACGGGCGGGTGCCCCGGTTGTGATCGAGACCGATCCCGCTCGCGCCGTCGATGCGGAATGCCTCGTGCTTCCGGGTGTCGGCGCGTTCTCGGTCGCGGCGGCGTGCCTCGCACCGGCGCGTGACGCCCTTCGATGCCGATTGGCCGCGGGGCTGCCCTGCCTCGCCATCTGCCTCGGGATGCAGCTGCTTCTCGGGGAGAGCGAGGAGGGAGCCGGGGCCGGAGTCGGTCTCGTCCCGGGTCGCGTGACGAGGATCGTCGCCACGCGCGTGCCGCACATGGGCTGGAATCCGCTCCTCGACTGCTCCGAACCATTATGCAGGTTGAGTGATCTTCGGACGCCGTACTTCGCCAACAGCTACGCCTGCCGGCTCGACGATCCCGCGACCGCGACGGCGTGGGCGACGCACGATCACGATCGTTTCCCCGCCGCGTTGCGAGTCGGCCGGACTGTCGGCGTGCAATTTCATCCCGAGAAATCGTCCCGCGAGGGCGTTGCGTTTCTCCGCGAATTCTGGCAGGAGGCATCCCGATGATGGCCATTCCCGCATTGGATCTCCGTGGTGGCGCCTGCGTGCAGCTTGTTGGCGGTTCGTTTGCCGCGGAGCGCGTCCGCTTGCCCGATCCCCTCGGCGTCGCGACAGCGTTTGCGCGCAATGGATTCGCCAGGCTGCACGTCATCGATCTCGATGCCGCCACCGGCCGCGGTTCCAACGGCACTCTCGTTGACGGCATCCTGTCCGAGCGCACCGCCGAGGTCCAGGTGGGCGGCGGCGTCCGTGAAACCGATCGCGTCGAGGAACTGCTCGCCGGCGGCGCCAGCCGGGTCATCGTCGGGACGCGCGCGCTGGAGGATCAGGAGTGGCTTGCGGATATCGCCTCGCAGTATCCGCGTGAGATCGTCCTGGCCGCCGATGTGCGACAGCGCCGGATCACCACGCATGGCTGGACGCGGACGCTCTCGCGTGATCCCTTCGACCTGCTCGAAGACATCGCGGATCTGCCGCTCGCGGGTCTCTTGGTGACCTCGGTCGACCGGGAGGGTCGCCTCGAGGGGCCGGACCTGCCGTTGATGGAAGATCTCGCCGAGGAGTGCGCATGCCCTTTGCTGGCGGCTGGCGGCGTCGCGACCCTCGCCGACTTGCGCGCCCTCGAGGCCCGTGGGGTGGCTGCCACCGTGATCGGCATGGCGCTGTACACCGGGGCCCTCGACCCTCGTTCTGTCGCAGGAGAATTTGCCGAATGATTGTCGAGCGCGAGACCACCGAGACCCGTGTTCGTGTCGTGATCGACCTCGTCCCGGGGCGGAGCACGGTGGCCACCGGCCTGCCATTCCTCGATCACATGATGACGACGCTTGCCCGCTACGCCGGATGGACCCTGGATCTGCGCGCGGACGGGGATCTCCGGCACCACATCATCGAGGACGTCGCCCTGACGCTTGGAGGTGCCCTGACGCGGGTCCGCTCCGCCAATGTCGCGCGATTCGCGCACCGGGTCGTCCCGATGGACGACGCGCTTGTCGAAGCGACTCTGGACGTCGGCGGCCGCCCGTACTATCGCGGCCCACTCCCCAGCACGCTGTACGACCACTGGATGCGTTCCTTCTGCGACGTTCTCGATTGCACGCTTCACATCAGGGTCGTGCGCGGGCACGACCGGCACCACGTCGTCGAGGCTGCCTTCAAGGCGCTGGGCTTCGCCCTTCGCGATGCACTCGAACCGATCGGTACGTCCGTTTCGACGAAGGGGACGGTGAAATTCGCCGCGGATGCAGCGGGGTCGGACTGATGCTTGGTCGGCGCGTGGTCGTTTGCCTTGACGTCGCGGCCGGACGCGTCGTGAAGGGCATCCGATTCCAGGACCTTCGTGACGTCGGGGACCCGGTGGAACTCGCAGTCCGCTATGAGGTCGAGGGTGCGGACGAGATTGTTTTCCTCGACATCGGCGCGAGCGCCGAGGAACGGCGTACGTTCTTTGACATCGCACGGCGCACCGCGCAACAGCTCTACATCCCACTCACGCTGGGTGGCGGCATTCGTTCGGTGCAGGACGTCGACGAGGCCCTCCGCTCCGGCGCCGACAAGGTCAGCCTGAATACGGCCATCGTGCAGCGACCGGGACTCCTCACCGAGGCCGCGGCGCGTTTCGGGGCACAGTGCATCGTGGCCAGCATCGACGCCGCCCGATCGCAGGATGGATGGCGTGTTCGCGTGCGAGGCGGACGCGAGGAGACGTCGCTCGAGGCGATCGCGTGGGCGCGCGCCTGCGTCGAGCGGGGTGCCGGCGAGATTCTGCTGACCAGCATCGATCGCGACGGCATGCGCAGCGGCTATGACCTTGACTTGACCTCGGCGGTGGCGAACGCGGTGTCCGTGCCGGTTGTCGCGTCCGGCGGAGCCGGATCTTCGCGGCACGTCGTCGAGGTCCTGCGTGACGGCCACGCCGACGCTGCCCTGGTGGCTGGGATCGTCCATGACCGACTCGTCTCCCTGCGCGAGATGAAGGAGGCGATGACGCGCGCTGGCCTGCCCGTGCGGGAAGCTGCATGATGCCGCCCGCCGACGTGCTCATGGAAGCCGTCGCGGAAGCCGCGCGACTCGCCGGGGATACGGCGCTGCGTCATTTCCGGCGTGGCATCACCGTGGAATGGAAGCCGGACGGGACCGAGGTCACCTCCGGTGATCGCGCAAGCGAATCCGCGGTGCGTGCGTGGATCGAATCCCGGTTTCCTGACGATGACATCATCGGCGAGGAGTTCGGATATGTACAGCGCGGCGGGACCCGAACGTGGTACGTCGATCCCATCGACGGCACGCGGAGTTTCGTGCGTGGCGTGCCTCTCTGGGGCTCAATGGTGGCCGTGGCCGTTGACGGAGTGGTGCGTGCCGGCGCCATCAATTGCGCTGCCGTCGGGGAGTTCGTCGTCGCCGCGGTAGGATCAGGGTGCTGGCTCAACGGTGTCCGGACCGGCGTCTCACCGATCGCCGACCTCCCGGCGGCGACCGTGCTCGCCACCGACACGACGTTTCCCAGCCATCCGGAGCGCGCATCACGCTGGGCGGCACTCTCGCGCCATGCGGCGACCGCGCGCACGTGGGGTGACTGCTACGGCTATGTTCTGGTGGCCAGCGGTCGGGCTGAAGCCATGGCCGACGACCGGCTCAATCCCTGGGATGTCGCGGCCCTCCTGCCAATCATCGCAGAAGCCGGCGGGAGCCTCACTGACTGGGCGGGCCACGTTCGCACGCTTGGCCCGGATGGCCTGGCGACCAATGCTGTCCTCGCCATGGAGATCCGCGCGCAACTTGGCATCCCCTCTCCCACCGCCTCGCCCACATGACCGCGCCGACCGAACTGCTGCTCGCATCCCGACTCGACTTCGACAAGAACGGCGGTTGGGTAACGGTCGTCGCGCAGGATGCGCGCTCGGGCCGTGTGCTGATGACGGCGCGCGCCGACGCAGACGCCATCGCGGCCACCCTCGCCACGGGCGAGATGCATTATCACTCGCGGACCCGCGGACTCTGGCACAAAGGGGCCACCAGCGGCAACGTGCAGCGCGTCGTCGCCCTCGTTCCCGACTGCGACGGCGATGCCGTGCTCGCTCGCGTCATTCCCGCCGGGCCCGTCTGTCACACCGGTCAGCCCAGTTGTTTTGGGCTCGACTCGACGGGGCTCGACGCGCTTGAACACCTCGATCGCGTCATCGCACGGCGGGCGGCCCCCGCAGCAACGCCGGACGAGCTGTCGCCCGAACCATCCGATGAGGCGCGCATCACGACGAGCTACACACAGCAGCTGCTCGCCGACCGGAACCTCCGACTGAAGAAGCTGGGCGAGGAGGCCGCCGAATTCGCCGTGGCCTGCGCCGACGAAGATGCCGCGCGCGCCACGGAGGAATGCGCTGACCTCCTGTACCATTCGCTCGTCGCCCTGCGGGCCCTGGGGGTCGGACTCGCGGATGTCTCGCGCGTACTCGCCGGGCGGGCGCGCTGATGAAGCCTAGAAGCGCTCCATGATGCGCGTGGGCACACGGCCGGCATCGCCGATGTATACGAAGTGGACATCGCGCATGTAGCGCAGAGCCACCTGCCGGATGTCCTCCGGCGTCACGCTGCGGATCATCTGCTCGAACTGCCCGGCCGTCCGAAAGTCACCGTCGTACAGCTCCGCACGCGCCAGGAAGTCCGCCTGTTCCTCCGCCGCCTCGTTCTCGAGGAAGTACTGCGTCACGAACTGCTGGACCAGGCGACCCAGGGCCTCGGTATCGACCGAGCCGGTCTTCAGCTGCACGAGCTGCTGCCGCATCACATCGAGAGTGACGTCGGGCGAGACCGTCGTCACGTAGAGCCCCCCGGCGGAAATGGCATGCTCGATGAAGGGAGCATCCACGGCGTACGTCAGGTTCCGCCGTGACCGGACCTCGCTGAACAGCTGCCCGCTCAGGATCGCGGTCGCGATGCGAAGTGCCTGATAGTCGTGGGTGCCGGCGGGGGGCCCCGGGTAGAGCCCGAGGATGTAGTTGGTGGGGAGCTGCCGGTCCACGGTCAAGACGTTTGATGGGCTCCGCGGCAGCGTATCCGGCAGCGACCACGCGTAGTGCCCGACAGGCAGTCGCCCGAGCCCCTGCCTGACGAGTCGCTCCACGGTTGCCCTGGTCGCGTTGCCCACCACGACCAGCAGGAGCCGCGATTTCACGATCTGTGTCGCCTCAAAGGTCCGCAGCGCAGCGAGGGAAATCTGCGACAGCGACGCCTCCGTTCCCGTTGGGGAGCGGCCATACGGGTGACCCGCGAACGCGAAGGAATCCGCCAGGAATTCGACGAGGGCATCGGGGGAGTCCTTCCGCTGCCGGACCCCGGCCAGTAGCTGGCTGCGCACGATCTCCACCTCCGTCGAGTCGAGCAGCGGCTCCGTGACCCGACTGGCGAAGATCCGCCACGACGAGTCGAGCGTCGCACGGGTGGCGCGAAGGCTCAGCGACGTCCAATCGACGCCGGCCGTCGCAACGATGGAGGTGCCCAGCCGTTCCATCTCCCGCCGCAACCGATCTCGCGGATACGTCGTCGTCCCACGTTCACTGGCCTCGAGAAGCAGCAGCTCGATGCCGGCGTCCGCGTCCGAGACCTCTCGCACGCCCCCCAGGAGGTAGAGGTTCGTGACCACGATCTCGCTCGTGGGCGCGAAGCGCTGGATCACCCGGATCCCGTCCACCGAATAGCCGATGGTCCCGGTGTCGGGCGACTGGGGCGCGACGCGAGATGCTGCGACAGCGGCATGGGGCTCCGCGCCAGCGGCGCACAATGCGCCGATCACCACCAGGAGCACCGCGCGACGTCGCGCCGATCGCAGGCGCAGCGTCACGGGACGATGCGCGGCAGCACGTCGTCGGCCGTCAGGCCGACCTGTTGGCGCACTCCGGGCGGTAGCAGAATCCCGACCACGCGCGGCTTGCCGACGATGTACTTGGCAGCGTAGTGACGGAGGTCCTGCAATGTCTGGCTCGCCATGTTGTCGATATAGCCCATGTAGTACTCCAGGCCGGCCACGCTCCACCAGAATCCCAGTGTATGGGCAAAGTCCGACGGCCGGTCGAAGCCGAACTCGGTGCTCACTGCGCGCTGTGCCTTCGTGGCCTCGAGCTGCGCCGGCGTGATGTAGCCGGAATCCGCCAGTTGCGCGATCTCCCTGTTCAGTGCCCGCATCGCTTCCTTGAGGCGCGATGGCGTCGTCTGGCCCGAGATCGTGATCGGTCCCACGTGGTTCAGTGTGTAGTAGTTCACGCCGATGGACTGCCAGAGGCCCGAGTCCACCAGCCGGTGCTGCAGTATCGACGTCGACTGATTCAAGGCATCGGAAAAGACGTCCGCCGCGTAGGTGGAAGCTGGATCCGCTCCGACGCTGGGACCCTGCCACTGGACGAGCACCGTCACGGCACCAACGGGTTTCTCGACAAACACGACGGAGCTGCTGTCGAGGGCCGGAATCGCCGGAATTGGATCGGCCACGAACGGGTCCGCTCCTCCCGGCCAGTCACCAAGGTACTTCCGCGCCAGATCGAACACCCGCGCCGGCTCAACGTCCCCCGTCACGATCAGCGCGGTGTTGTTCGCGACGTAATACCTTCGCTGGATATCCCGCATCTTCTCGGGAGTCACCGTCGCCAGTACCTGCCGGTCACCAATCGTGTTCTTCCGGCTGTACTGCCCCGGGTAGAGCAGCTGATCCATCTGCTTCTGCAGGTCGAAGAATGGGCTCGACTCGTTCCGGTCGTACTCGCCAAGCACGACCTGTCGTTCGCGATCCAGCTCGGAGCGCAGGAACTTCGGCTCGCGCAACGCGGCCGTCATCGCGCGAAGGCCGCCCTCCAGGCTGTCTGCCGGGAGCGACATGAAGTAATTCACTCGCTCTTCCTGCGTGGAGCCGTTGAACACGGCGCCGAGTTCCGAAGCCCGTGCGATGAACTCGTCCGGATCCGGCAACTGCGCATTCGCCTTGAAGAACATGTGCTCGTACATGTGAGCCAGCCCTTCATAGCCGGGTGACTGCGTGAACGAGCCATTGCGAACGTCGAACTCGATGGTTGCGATCGGCACGCCATGGTTCTCGGCGACGATGACTTCGAGTCCGTTCGTCAGCACCTGATGGTGAATGAACGTCTCGAGTTCGGCGCGCTGTCCCTCCGCCCGCCCCGCGGTCGCGGTCAGCGCTGCGCCAAGGAGCAGCACCCTGGTCCACCGGGCGGCGGCCGCTCTCGTTTGTATGCTGAGAGGCGTCGTCACGCTGGCGGCCGGCAGGGTGAAAGCGTTTCTTTGAGCGAGAATGGATGCATCCGCGGATTCGGTTCAGTCATTCCTGGCAGCAGCCTCGGGGCGCCTGGCGGCCGAGCGGCTCCGTCGCGACCAGGTGCTGGCTCCATACACCACTTTTCGGATCGGCGGTCCCGCCGACGTGCTGTACGATGCCACGTCGGCCGATGATCTGGCAAACGTCGTACTCCTGGCGCGTGCCGCCGGCGTGCCGTCCTTCGTGCTCGGACTCGGTGCCAACATCCTCGTGGGCGACCTGGGCTTTCGGGGCCTCGTGATCCGCAATCGAGCCCGCGCCCACCGTTTCGACGGGTCGACGCTCTGGGCCGAGACGGGCGAGATCGTGCAACATCTCATCTTCGAGAGCGTCCGGCGCGGACTCTCGGGACTTGAACACTACGCCGGCATTCCGAGTTCGGTCGGGGGGGCGGTCTGGCAGAACCTTCACTTCCTTTCCCCAGCTCCTGCGCGCGAGCGGACGATGTTCATCGCGGAAGTGGTTGGCAGCTGCGAGCTGCTCTCAGCCGACGGGAAACGGCGGCGCGTCGATCGTGATGCCATGGACTTCGGCTACGACACCAGCATTCTGCACCGCGGTGAGGACATCGCGCTGTCAGTCACGTTCAGCCTCGGCCCTGGACGTGAAGAGCAGATGCAGCGGATCATCCAGGAAAACCTCAGCTGGCGCGGTGCGCGTCACCCCTGGCTCGAGCTGTACCCAAGCGTCGGGTCGATCTTCCGGAAGATCGAGGGACTTGGTGCAGGACGCCTGATTGACCAGTGCGGCCTGAAGGGTTTCCGCATCGGCGACGCGCAGATCTCGCACATCCACGCGAACATCATCGTGAATCTCGGCACCGCGTCGGCTCGCGACGTGCGCGCGGTCATCGCGCACGTACAGCGTGCGGTGCACGATCGATTCGGCGTCGTGCTCCAGCCCGAGATCCAGTTCGTCGGTGAATTCGCGACCTGAGCACCGCATGCCGCGGCCGACCCGGGCCATCACTGGAACCTCCGATCGGAACGGCCTCCAGGGCCCGCGCCGAAGCGTCAGAGACGCTGCGGTGCAGGGGCTGCCCGGGAACAGGGTCGGTTCGGCGTGCCACCATGCTCCCGGATCGACTCGTTGGAAGAGGGCCGTTCGCTCACCCGTCACGCGCCGTCGACCCACGCTCGCCATGCCGCCTCCGAGAGCCCCACGGTGAGCTGCTTCCCGAATCGAACCAGGGGCATCCTCAGCATCAGCGGCTCGACCGTGAGCTGGTCGAACCACCAGGAGTCCGGGTGGACCGAGTGCGCAAGCCCGAGCTCGTTGAGGCGGCGCGAGTCGCGATCAACCAGCGCGCCGATTCCGAACCGATCCGAGAATCGTCGCAGCTCCCCAGGGCTTGGCGGCCGCTCCTGCACGTCGACGAAATGGGTCCGTATCCGACGCTCCGCGAAGAACCGCAGCGCCTTGCGTGTGTCGGCGCTCTTCCGCACGCCGAATACCTGGACTTCCATACCTTGCACTGATCTCGCCCTCTCGCCGTGGTCACACATACCGCAACTCGGGGATCATGGGCGGCTCGGGGAAGGCGTGCCTCGCGTCGCGCGCGCGGCGGAGTTCGAGGCCTGGTCCGCCTTCAAGTCATCCCTCGCGTGAACGATAACTTCCAACCGGCCTGGTGGCTTCCAGGCCGGCACTCGATGACCATGTGGGGCGTCTACTTTCGCAAGCGCCAGCCGCTTCCGCTCGCCCCCCTGCGCTGGAGTACTCCGGATGGCGACTCGATCACGGTGCTGCGACTTCCGGCCAGTCCCGGGGCTCCCCGCGTCATCATGCTCCACGGCCTTGAGGGGTCTGCCCGTTCGCACTACGCCAACGGCATCCTGTCCGAGGCGCACCGGCGGGGATGGGGCGCAGATTTCCTCCTTTTCCGGACGTGCGACGGGAGGCTCAACGACTCGCCCCGATCCTACCATTCCGGGGAAACGGCGGACCTCGACCTTGTCGTCAGTCGGGTTGTCGCTGAATTCCCCGAATCTCCCATCGGACTCGTCGGGGTCTCGCTTGGCGGCAACGTGCTCCTCAAATGGCTCGGAGAACGCTGCGAGAGCCTGCCCTCGACTCTGCGTGGCGCCGTTGCGGTATCCGTGCCGTTCGACCTCGCGCGCTCAAGTCGGCACATGGGACAGGGTGCGTCGCGGATGTACCAGCGGCATTTCCTGCGCCTCCTTAGACGCAAGGCTCTCGCCAAGCTGGAGCGTTTTCCCGGCATTGCCTCGACGTCGGCGGTGTCCGCGGCTGATACGCTCTGGGGATTCGACGATGCGTTCACGTCGGTCGTGCACGGATTCGCCGATGCCGCTGACTACTACGCGCAATCCAGTTCTCTCGCCTATCTCCCGCGCATCCGCCTCCCGACGTTGCTGTTGAGCGCCCGGGACGACCCGTTCATGCCGTCCGAACTGCTGCCCCAGGTCGAGGAAGTGGCCCGCGGGAATTCGATGCTGTCGACCGTTTTCCCAGAACGTGGAGGTCATGCCGGTTTTGTCGAGGGGCGATGGCCGGGGGTCGCCCGTTTCTATGCCGACAGGCGGATAGCCAGCTATCTGGAGGAACACTTTCGGGGAATTCCACCCGGAGGCAGCTATGGAGCCCCGACTGCCGGTGAATTACCATCAGGGTAGGGGCGTTCCCCCCTGCTGCTGCCAGCCCCCGGAATACCCGCCGGACGCGACGACACGCGCTTCGCGCCTCACCGGGCCCGATCCGCGCACCGAGACTCGTGGCGTCGTACGCGCGGGCAGTATCCACGCCTGCCATCGCTGAGAGTTCTGATGGATCCGCTGTTTCTGTTCGCCACCGCGTTTCTGCTCGGCGTCTCGTCATGGGTGTATGTGATCGTTCGGGGAGTCGAACGCGTGGACCCTCGCGCCCGCGCTGCCACGGTCGACGACTTCGGCCGGGAGCAACCAGCAGGACGGATCGTGCTGCTCGCGCCATTTGCCGCGTCGGCCCTGACCGTATTTGGGCTCCTCGGCTACGGCATGGTGCGCTGGTCGAGTCTCGGCTTCATGCGGTCCATGCTTGTTGCTGCCCTCGCCGCACTCGTTGGCGGCGGTCTGCTCGCCAGCCTGATGGGTCATTGGGCACGACAGGCGGCGCACCTCGATGTTCCCGACGAGCGCTTCGTGCTCCAGGGACACGTGGCGCGCGTTGTCACGGCGGCCACGCCGGGCGGCATGGGTCGCGTTGAATATGAGGTGAACGGGCGCCACGTGACGGCCAACGCCCGGACGATCGACGACACTGAATTGCGGATGGACGCCGAAGTCGTCATCAGTCTCCTGGAAGATGGCGTCGTCTATGTCGAAGCCTGGTCCAGCGTCGAGGAGCGCCTCTAGCGCGTGACGACCCACGTGTTGCACCCTGTTGATGTTCCGGCGGCGCACTGATGTCATACTCCGCCCTGTTTGTCATCGTCTTTGGCGGACTCTTCGTCCTGCGTATCATCGCCGCAACCGTTGTCTTCGCGCTGCTCATGCCATGCACCACGCGCTGCCCTGATTGCGACGCCGAAACGGAGGCAGTCGTGTCCCCCTGGCTCGATCGCGCCTTGCCATGGTTCCGTCGAAGCTGGTGCCTGACATGCGGATGGGAGGGCGTGTTGCGGCGTCCGAAGGACGCGCGCGCGGCCGGAAAGCGCCCACAGTCTGCCGCCGATGGCAGCCGGCGCGTCTCGGCCAGCGCGCCGCGTCGGTAGCGGGAATGCAGGCGTCGCCTGGAACACGGTGCCGGCCGGAGCACTCCGTGCCGCGAGGTGACACGCCCCGTGACCGAATCGCAGGCTGGCGAACGGAGGATTCGTCAATCGACCGGCCGCCGGGGTCCTGGCGGGCGATATTTTAGTTTCGAAGTGATACTAACAGGATTATCTCAAGCCATGAGGACGCCGTGACGTCTTTCGAGAGTCGCTTCGACGTCGTCGTGATCGGCGCCGGTCATGCGGGCGCAGAGGCGGCGGTCGCCGCGGCGCGGTCGGGCGCGTCGGTCGGACTGATCACATCGGCGCTTGAGACCATCGGGCAGATGTCGTGCAACCCCGCGATCGGTGGGATCGCGAAGGGTACGGTCGTACGAGAGATCGACGCGCTTGGCGGCGTCATGGCGCGTGCGACGGATCTTTCCATGCTCCAGTTCCGCATGCTCAACCGGAGCAAGGGTGCTGCCGTGTGGGCGCCGCGCGCCCAGTGTGACCGCGGGCTGTATCGACGCGCCCTGCGACATCTGCTCGAGGAACATCGCGGCGTGCATCCCGTCCAGGGCACGGTCGCGCGACTGCTCCTGGATGACCGCAGAGCGGTGGTCCACGGCGTGGAGACACAGGAAGGACGCCGCTTCGCCGCACGCGCGGTCGTACTCACGGCGGGCACCTTCCTGCGGGGCCGGATACACGTCGGCACCACCACGCGGCTGCCCGGAGGACGTGCGGGAGAGGGACCCTCCATTCAGCTTGCGGAACAGCTTGAGCATCTCGGAATGGACGTTGCGCGGTTCAAGACAGGAACGCCACCGCGCATTGATGGGCGTTCCGTGGACATCAGCACTTTGCAGCCCCAGGAAAGCGAGGTCGAGCTCTTCGACTACAGCTGGTCGCATTTCTGGAGCTCGCCGCGCTCCGTCGCTGGAGCCTGTCGTCATCCAGCACAGCTTCCCTGCTGGATCACCTATCTTGGCCGGGACGGCATTGACATCATCAGCGAGCATCTCGGCGAATCGGCGATGTACGGTGGTGCCATCAGCTCACGAGGGCCACGCTACTGCCCGTCCGTCGAAGACAAGGTGGTTCGCTTCTCGTCCGTTGATCGTCACCAGATCTTCCTCGAGCCCGAGGGGCACGACACCAGCGAGCTCTACGTGAACGGACTGTCCACGTCGCTTCCCGCCTCCGTGCAGCTCGCGGTCCTCCGGACGCTCCCTGGCTGTGCCTCAGTGCGCATGACCCGAGCGGGTTATGCCATCGAGTACGACTACTTTCCGCCGACGCAACTGAACGCGAACCTGGAAGCCCGCCATCTATCCGGGTTCTTTCTCGCCGGCCAAGTGAACGGCACGACCGGATACGAGGAGGCGGCAGCACAGGGGCTGGTGGCTGGACTGAACGCGGCTCGCTCGGCGCTGGATCGCGCGCCGCTCGTCCCGGGTCGCGAGACTTCGTACATCGGCGTCCTGCTTGACGACCTGGTGTCGCGGGGGGTCGACGAACCCTACCGCCTCTTCACGTCGCGATCCGAGTTTCGGCTGACGGTTCGACAGGACAATGCACTGGCTCGGCTGGTGCCGTTCGGTGACGAGGCCGGCCTGCTGCGGGATGACGAGCGGCAGCGCGCGGAAGCGCGGCTCGCGGCGCATTCGCGTGCCCTGGACCTCGCGCGGTCGACGAGCCTCGCCGCGGAGCGGGCGAACGAACTCCTGAGTGCCGCCGACAGCGCGCCGATATCGCAGCCGGTCCGGATCGGCGAACTGGCACGCCGCCAGCGGGTGGAGCTCAGTGCCCTGTTTCGCGCGGCGGGCGTGGGTCACGATCTCGGGCTTGATGCCGTTACGGGCGCCGAGCTCGAGCTCAAGTACGCCGGATATTTCGAGCGCGAACGGAATCAGGCGGAGAGGCTGAAGCGCATGGGCAACTTCAAGCTCGCGCCGGAACTGCCCTACCTCGGCTTTCGATCGCTTTCGATCGAGGCAAGACAGAAGCTCGCCGACCGGCATCCCGCGACCCTCGCGCAGGCGGCGAGC
This sequence comes from uncultured Gemmatimonadaceae bacterium, assembly GCA_963761075.1. GTDB lineage: Bacteria > Gemmatimonadota > Gemmatimonadetes > Gemmatimonadales > Gemmatimonadaceae > CAVXFN01. The sequence continues at coordinate 209,947 of CAVXFN010000004.1, read as the reverse complement.
ATCCCCGGTGTCAGCCCGAGCGACCTGCAGAATCTCATCATCGAAGTCGAACGTCTGCGCAGGGTTGCGGAAGGTCTGGTGCGTGCGTCTTGACGAGGTATCGGCGCGACCGCGCGCCGGCTCCTCGCCCTGAAATGGACGCCCTCCCGACGGAGTGTCACCTGGCGCGATCTCGATCGACGCTGTTCCCGCGCACCGCAGCCGTCTTCGTTGCGGTATTCGGCTTCCTGCCAATTGCAAATTGGATCCAGGGCGGGCACCGGGCAGATTGGTACGGCATTACCGCCTCTGAATGGGCCAGCGGCACAGCGATTAGCCTCGGGGTGTCACTGGTGTTGTGGATCATCCTGCGGAGGCTTGCAGTGCCTCGGTGGGATGGGATCAGCCGGTTGATCCGCTGGAGCGAGGCACATGTTGCCATGATGACCGTCGGGCTGGCGGCCATGGCGTTCGTTGCGTATGCGGCGATCGCGCGATGGGTGTTTGCCGGCCGCCCCCTGCTGATCGACGAAATCGTCCAGGTCATGCAGGCCCGCATCTTCGCCCACAGCACGCTCACGCTGCCGACGGCGCCTCAGCCGGAGTTTTTCAGCGCGCTGCACGTCGTGGACGCTGGCGGCAGAGTCTTTTCGCAGTTTCCTCCCGGCGGCCCACTCATGCTCCTCCCCGGCGTGCTCGCCGGCGCTCCATGGCTCGTGGGGCCGGTGTTCGGCGCCATCACGGTCGCATTCTTCTGGCATTTTGCTCGGGAGCTCGAGGGCGATGGCACAGTAGCACTCCTCGCCACCCTGCTGCTCGCACTCGCGCCATTCAGCGCGTTCATGGCTGGATCGCACATGAACCATGTCACCACCACGACGTGGCTTTGCATCGCGATGTGGTCGTTGCAACGGACCGTCCGCAGCTCGGCCCCGGCACCGTACAGCGCCGCACTGACCGGTTTCGCATTCGGTGTGGCAGCGATGATTCGTCCCATTGACGCTGCCGTATTTGCGCTGCCCGCGGGAGTCTGGCTGCTGGTGCGCGCGACACACACGCCGCGTACCTGGAAGGATGTACTTGCATCCGGCGCTGCGCTTGCCATTCCGATTCTCGCGCTCCTCTGGTTCAACGACCGCACGACTGGCCAGCCGCTGCTGTTCGGATACGAGATGCTCTGGGGCAAGAGCCACGCACTCGGGTTTCATCAGGCTCCGTGGGGAGTGGCGCACACACCTCTGCGTGGCGTACAGCTGGTGAACCTGAACTTCCTCCGGCTGCAGACCTACCTTTACGAGACCCCGGTTCCGTCGCTGGTCCCGCTCATCGTCGCACTGCTCATCACGCCGGCGCTGCGTGCGATGGACCGGTATCTTCTCTGGGCTTCGGCCCTGTTGGTCGCCGCGTATTTCGCGTATTGGCACGATGGGTTCTTTTTGGGACCGCGGTTCTACTATCCCCTCGTACCGGTGCTCGTGCTGTGGACGGCGCGACTGCCGCGACTTGTGCGCGAACGCGCTGCCGGCTCGGCGGGCGCCCAACGTTTCGTGTTTCTGGCGTACGGCGTCAGCGCGTTGATGTCAGTATCGCTCTCGGTCCCGGTCCGATGGCGGCAATATGCCGGCGGCCTCACCTCGATGCGGCTCGACTATCTGGCCCCCGCGCGTGCGGCTGGGCTTCGGGATGCCATCATTCTGGTTCGCGAGAGCTGGGGCTCGCAGCTGATTGCGCGCATGTGGGCGCTTGGCGTGCCCCGGAGCGAGACCGAGACACTCTACCGAGCAGTCGACAGCTGCCAGCTCGAAGAGATGATCTCTTCCCTTGAGCACGCGGGTATCCGTGGCGCCGCGGCGACCGCGTCGCTGGGAGCCCTCGTTGGTGATTCAGCCCGGGTCGTCGAGACGACCCTCTCACCAGACAAGACCGAGCGCGTCCTTCCCGGAACACGGTATCCGCCGGACTGCGTCCGGCGAATTCTGGAGGACCGGGCCGGGTATACATTCTTCACGCCGTTGCTGGCATCGGGGTTCGGCCCAAATCTCTATGCCAGGGATCTGCATGGACGGGACAGCGTGCTTCTCGCGGAGCACCCGGCCCGCCCCGTCTATCTCCTCCGTGCGACATCGAGTCAGGTAGGAGCACCGCTGCGTCTGTATCCGCTGTCACGCGACTCCGCGCGTGCAGACTGGCGCCAGTTCGGGACGTCCCCCGAGCCACGTTAGGCGCCACTGCCCCGGCGCTCAATGCGCTGGGCGGATGCGCTGCCTGGCTGGCTCGCAGAGGGGACGCAGCGCGCGCTGGTGACTCCAGGGCACCAGACCCCTCTATAGTATCAGGGTGGTACTAATCTGGACGTCACTCGCCCACGCAGACCGCACACGTCGCGTGCTCGCACGATTTGGCGATTTAGTCGCATCTGCGATCTAAGTGTCCCTCGACGTCGCGGCACACCACCTCCAGCGGCCATGTCAGCTGTCATCCCGGTGTGTGCGGCCTGTGCAGTTCGAGCCACTTCCGCGTCGCCCTGCCCTGCGGAGACCGGTCCCGTCGAATGGCATTTCGGATCGCATCCTCCCGCGGCCTTGGTCGAGCTGTCTGCGAACCAGTCTCGCGGCTGCGACATCAAGGATCTCTCGGCGCTGCGCTAGCGGGAGCTTTGGCTCCAGCGGCAACGCGTCGAGGTCCGGTCTACCGTGAACCGAACGGCTGATGATATGACCTCTCCAGCCGCACCTTTCACGGTGATCCCCCATCAGCGGGAGCCAGATCCCGTCGACGTGGAAGGCGTTTGTGCGTCCGGGCCTATCTCAAATGAGCATCGAGTGGTGAATTCCGGATGTTCCACGTGAAACGATGTAGCTGGTTGCTCCAATTCGCCGACTATATGTTTGCTCTGACCCTGCAGGGGGGACTGAGGTCGCCGTGGCACGAATTGTCGCGATTGCCAACCAGAAGGGCGGTGTCGGAAAGACGACAACCGCCATAAACCTCGCCGCGTGCTTGGCTGCGGCCGAGTACCGAGTACTCCTCGTGGATGGTGACCCTCAGGCAAACGCGAGCAGTGGCTGCGGAATCTCGACGAGTGAGGGCGTACCGACCCTTTACGACGTGATAATCGGCGCCTCTGGAGCCCGGTCGGCGATTCAGAGTTCCCCGGACCTTCATCACTTGGACGTTATTCCAGCGACCGCCGACCTCGCCGGAGCCGAGGTCGAGCTCGTGAGTCTTGATCAGCGAGAACTCCGGCTCCGGGAGGCTCTGGCGCAAGTCGATGACATGTACGACTTCGTGATCGTAGACTCGCCTCCATCGCTTGGCCTGCTAACCGTCAACATCCTATCAGCGGCAACCCACCTCTTGATTCCACTTCAGTGCGAGTACTTCGCCTTGGAGGGGATATCGCATTTGCTTCATACCGTCGATCTAATTCGTGCCGACCTCAATCCGGGGCTCGAGATCCTGGGAGTTCTCCTGACGATGTTCGACGCGAGGTTGAACCTGTCCAAGCAGGTAGCAACGGAAGCACGACGCTTCTTCGGCGAGACGGTCTTCGACACCGTAATTCCGAGGAACATTCGTTTGGCAGAAGCGCCCAGCTTTGGCCACCCGATTATCACCTATGACATATCCTCTGTTGGAGCAATCGCATATCTCACTATGGCACAGGAGCTTGCCAAGAGACTGGAAACAGATGTTTTCCGCACGGAGTCAGGCCACGCATCCGACAAAGTGGCTGGAACAGATATCCACACGGGCCTGACGGAGCCTGCCCGACAATGAACGCCGAAAGCTCCGGAGCCGATCGGGCCAGAAGGCTCGGCCGCGGACTCGGCGCCCTCATCGGTCAGGCTTCGCCCCCAACGGCAGGGGGCGACGTCCCGGCTGGTGAGTCGCTTCTCGAATTACCGCTCCGTGAGATTCAGCCGAACCCGATGCAGCCTCGCAGGGACTTTGGGCAGGACGAGCTTTCGGAGTTGAAAGCGAGTCTTGAGGCAAACGGACTGCTACAGCCCATCACAGTGCGCCGCAGGGGAAGCCATTTCGAACTTGTCGCCGGAGAACGGCGCGTCCGGGCGGCACGGAGTCTTGGATGGCCTACGATTCCAGCGGTGATCAAGGATGTGCCCGACGAAAAATTGCTGCTCTTCGCCCTTGTCGAGAACCTGCAGCGGGAGAACCTGAACGCGATCGACGAGGCTGAGGGATATCGACGCCTTGGCAGCGACTTTGGGCTCACACAACAGCAGATCGCCGAAGCAGTCGGAAAAGACCGCTCGACGATCAGCAACTCCCTGAGATTGCTCGCGCTTCCAGCCGACGTCCAGCAGCTCCTGCGTACAGGCACGATATCGAATGGCCACGCCAGAGCGCTTCTGGGCCTGCCAAACGGCCCCGCCATCAGCCGGGCCGCCCGTGTCATCGTCGAACGGCAGCTCAATGTGCGCCAGACCGAATCCCTAGCCACCGAAGGAAGATCACGATCAACGCGAAGGCCGCGCAGCACTCGCGCCTCCGACGCACCGGAAGTGCGACAGATCCGCGACAGGTTGCGCCGCGCTCTCCAGACCGACGTCAACATGGTCGCCGATGAGGGCGGCCGCGGCGAGATCCGCATCCGTTTCTATTCGGCCGAAGATCTGGATCGGCTTCTCGAGATCATCGCCGGTCCTGTGCCTGATCGCTGACCCGGCGCGCCCGGACAGTCCTCTCCCGCATTCCCAGTCACGCCCAACGCATGTCCATCTTCACCAAGCCACCTAGCGAGAGAATGCCACCCCGACCTGAGCCCCAGCCCGCGGACGCCAGCGCATCAATCATCGGCGCTGGCATGCGAATCATCGGCGACGTGGAGACAACTGGCGTGGTCAAGATCGAAGGAACGATAGAGGGGTCGGTGCGGGGCGCCCGCCAACTCCTTCTCGGTCGCTCCGGGGTGATTCAGGGCGATGTCAGCGCCCAGGAGGCGATTCTAGGCGGCCGCGTCGTGGGAACGGTGGTCGCCGCGGAACGCGTGGAAGTACAGAGTACCTCAAGAATAGAAGGCGACATTCAGACGAAGTCGATTGTCGTCATCGAAGGAGGTATCCTGAATGGACATGTGAAGATGGAGGACGCTCGCGGCCTAGGTGTCGGTCACCATTCAGCTGAGCACGGCGAGTAAGACGCCTCGATGTCCCGCGTCGGCAAACATAGCATGTTGAAATACATGCGTTTACGACGACGCGTGTAAGACATTATTAGCGAATAGGTTCGTGCACTTGTGTTCGATTGTTGAAAAGACATCTCCACGCCGCACCGATGTTCCTCGACCTGCCTGCCACTGATCCCCAGCGCTCGCTCATCGACGGCACCGCCGGCGGCAGTGAGAGACCGCTCTGCTCGCTTCGTCGACGCGTTTGCTTCGATCGAGTCGGAATTCGCGGTGTTTGTCCTCCCCGGCAGCGAGGGTAGAGTGACTTCGATCGCGCTGTCGGAAATCGAATCGCTCCTCGACGCCACTCTTCACACCGACCAGATACCGGACTACTCCGGGGCGCTCAACGGAGTTCAGTTCGAGAACAGTGGCTGGGTCTCCGCGATAGCAGCGTCGGTCGATTTCTCCACCCGAACGATCCAGGGCGCGGTGTCGGCAGGCTGCAACCTCATGCTTGTCCACCATGGCATGTATTGGGGCGGGCTCCAACCACTGCGTGGTTGGCGGCGCGAGCGGCTCAGGCTTCTTCTCGAACACGACGTCGCCGTGTATGCCTCGCACCTGCCACTCGACGCGCACCCCGAGCTCGGGAATAATGCGCTGCTGGCGAAAGAACTCGGCTTGGTTCCTTCAGGCTCGTTCGCCGAGTATGGCGGGGTCTCGATCGGCGTCTCCGGCGAGACAGAGATTTACACCGCCTCGCTGTTGTCCCGTCTCGACGCGTTCGCACAGGCGCGCGGCGGACAGGCGATTGCCAGCCGGTTCCCGTCATCGCATCTCACGAAACGATGGGCGATATGCTCTGGCGCCGGCGCGGATAGCGACTCTCTCCGAGCAGCGCACGCGTCCGGCATCGATACGCTCATTGTCGGCGAGGGGCCGCACCATACCGCCGTCGAGGCCGAGGAGTACGGCATCGTGGTCGTGTACGCGGGACATTATGCGACCGAGACTCTCGGCGTGGGCGCCCTCGCGGCGCTCGTCGCGCGGCGATTCGACATTCCCTGGCAGTTCGTTGATGCACCAACGGGCCTCTGAGTCCTTCGGCCTCCGAGGCGCCTGTCGCTCCCTCGTTGTCGACGCGCGGGGCGCCGCGCGGGCGCGGCCTTGGGGTGGAGCCGATCTCCTGCGGCGCACGACGTCGCTGACACAACGGGACCCGCGGACCCGCTGCCTGAGTGCCGAGTTCACGCCATGATGGACACCGGTCGGAAGGGAGGCGCACAACTGGCCATCCTGTCTGGTGCGATCGTCCTCGGTATGGCACCCTGGTTTGCCGCGACTGTTGTATCCGCAGGCATGGCCACCGAGCTTCATCTCACCGCCAGGCAGGAGACGTGGCTGACGCTGGCGGTGCAGCTCGGCTTCGTGACCGGCTCGCTCGCGAGCGCGATGCTGTTGCTCAGCGATCGTCTCAGTGCACGCCGGCTCGCCGCAGCCAGCGCCGCGTTGACGGCAGCGGCCACGCTCGGACTGTGCGCACCTGGTGTCGGGGCGCGAGCTGCGATCGCGCTTCGCCTCGTCACCGGAGCCGCCTTGGCCGGAGTCTACCCCCCGGGCATCAAGCTCGCCGCCGGCTGGACCCGGAGTCACCGCGGAACGGCGATCGGAATTCTCGTCGGAGCGCTGACGCTAGGCTCGGCGTCGCCGCACCTGGTACGCGCGGTGATCCACCTCGATTCGTGGCGGCCAGTGCTCGTCGTGGCCGCTGCTAGCGCAGCGGCGGGAGCGGCAATCTTCACCTGGTTCGTCTGGGAAGGACCGTTTCAGGCGCCCTCTTCGCCATTCGATTCCGCCGCGCTACGGCGTGTACTTCGCGATCGCAGCGTGGTACTGGCCACCGGAGGGTATCTCGGCCACATGTGGGAATTGTACGCCATGTGGAGCACCATCGGTCTCTTTCTCGCCGATGTCGCGAGACGGCATGCGATCAGCGCCTCCAGCGTTTCGATCCTTGCCTTCTTGATTATCGCGGTGGGCGCTGCGGGATGCGTCGGAGGTGGCGTGTGGGCGGACCGAATCGGACGGTCTCGCGTCACGATCATCGCGATGGCGGTCAGCGGCACGTGTGCCGCGAGCGTCGGCGTGGCCGCACACCGGTCCTTCGCCCTGGTCGTGGGGCTGGCACTCGTTTGGGGCTGCGCCATCGTCGCAGACTCGGCGCAATTCTCCGCCTGCGTCACGGAGCTGGCTCCGCACGACTACGTCGGCACCGCGGTGACGGTACAAACGGCCCTCGGGTTTCTCCTCACCATGGTGTCGATCCGGCTGGTCCCCGTGTGGGCCGCCAGGTGGGGTTGGGACTGGGCCTACGTGCCGTTGGCGGCGGGACCACTCGTCGGCATTCTCTCCATGTGGCAGCTCTGGAGAGAACGGCGGATCTGAGCGCGATGTCCCCGTCCAAGCTGCGTCAGCAGTCAGACGGCGCGCTCCGCCAGCGAAGAACCCAGTGTCCGGAGGCGATCCGCTCAAGCATTTCGAGCACCCAACCGTTTGCATCCTCGCGACGCAGGAAGATCGCCAGCACCTGGCGTCGACGCGAACGCACCACCGCCAGGAACTCGACCGAAGGAATCGTCTCCTCGAGGCCGGCCGTGCGCACGCGGTACGTGACTCGCATCGTGGAGTCCGGCGAGCGCCAGGAGCCATCGACCATCAATACCAGCTGCTCCTGCAGCGGATTCGCTTCTTGATTGACTGTCCTTACGACTTCGGCGAGCACGCCGTCGTGTCCCGGGGCAAGAGGGAATCGAACGGCTTGACGCACGATAAACGGTCGACCCTGAAACGCGCTTGCGGTGTCATCGTCCAAGCTCGATGCGGCGCGGGCAATGGCGATTGTCAGATTCAGGGAGTCCGGGCTTGAGAGGTCGGTGAGCGAGTCGAACGAGATGGCGTCGACCTGCCCCGCCGGCAGTCCCAAGTTCCATCGTACGGGGACGCCGCCTGCCGCTCCGATCGTCTGGTACTGCATCACGGGCCAGCCACTGCAACCCGCCGCTGGCACCGGTGCCGGCCGTTCGATGAGCATCTCGGCGACTCGCGTGCCACCGAGCAGCAGGTCAAACCTGGACCGCTGCATGACCGCATTCTCCGGAGGAATGGTGTCGAGCGTCGCGGAGGCAGTATAGACCGGGTCCACGAGCAGCGTTTGATCACTCGCTGTCCCCGGTAGAGCGATACCGGCTCCCATCTCGGGATCCCACGCGAAGGCAGGTGCCGCCGGCGCGACCGGTGTCACGCGCGGGGCAGGACTGGACCTGGCGGTATCGGTCGTTCGGGGCGTCTCGCCTGAACGACATTGCAGGCATGAAGCACAGGCCGCGAGTGCAGCCATCAGCTCTCGCCGCTGGTGCGACTTCATCTTATGGAATCTGGAGGTCCGGCCTCAGACGTCAATCGAGTCCGCCGGCGGGTGGTCACTGGCGTGGGCGTCAAGCCGACCACCACGGAATCGGCGAGTTGGATTCCAGCGCGGCGGCGCATGGCGTATCCGGGTGGCGCCGGAGGATGCGTGACGTCATCAACGGGCGCAATCAGTCATCAACGCGCGTCGTCGCGCCTGCGCGGAATCAGCCGTTCCGGAAGATCCCAGTGCCACGCTTCTTTCCGCTCAGTCGTCCGCGGATCCTTGAGCGGCTTGAATTGCAGGCGGTCTGGTGGGAGGCCGAGACGGCGGCCGACTTCCAAGAGGCGCTCGCGGTTCGTGGAAACGAGGTGCACCAGTCGCCGACCGTACCAGACGTGACGATGAAGCCACACACCACCATCCATGGCGTAGGCCATACCGTCGCGACGATTCGCGAACTCCTGCATTTCAGGGTCACGGCCTGATTGGTCTGCCATCCCCGGCAGAGTACTGCAACTACTGACAGGCGAGAAGGCCCTCGACGGTAGCCGGCGGTAGTGCGGCGACGCCACCCATGAACATCGCGCACTGAATCGGATAGGCCAGCGGATGCGTCATTCGTGCCGACCATCCACCCGCGGTGGCCGCCCCGAATGTGACCGTCACACCGCTCGACAGGCTCACATTCAGGGCGCTCAAGCTCGTCGTGTAGTTCGCGTTTTCGTAGAAGTAGGCCTCTTCCGCCGTCGCGAGATTTCGCAGATCCGACTTCAGGGACGCTGCATAGGACTTCCCCTTGGTATCGCGAAACTTCGGGATGGCGATGGCCGCCAGGATCCCGATGATCACGACGACGATCAGCAACTCGATCAGGGTGAATCCTTTCCGGGAAAGGGACATGGCGCGTGGCTTCGATCGGAGGACAACTGCGAATTGGAGCGGACGCCTCGTGCTCTTGAGCGCGTCACGATGCCCTGCCAAGGGGCAACGCTGGGGCCGCGGCGTTGGATACTACATAACTCATTATGGGCGAGCTACTTAGCCGACGATCGGAGCTTCCCTGGGTAATGGTCCGGTCAGGCGAGTCGCCTATCCTAACGCAGCTTGCAAGACAGTGGCGTCGTGCACCTTAGGCCTTGGCGTCGACCCAGTTGGGGCCCCAGCCGATGTCAACTACGAGCGGCACGGAGAGTTCGGCGGCGTGCTCCATCTCTGTCTGAAGCAACTCCCTCGCGGCCTCCATTTCGTCCGGCGCGGCCTCCACGACGAGCTCATCGTGGACCTGAAGGATCATCCTGCTGTGCATCCCGCGTGAGCGGAACGCGGCGTGGATCCGGATCATTGCGATCTTGATGAGATCCGCTGCCGAACCCTGAATCGGTGCGTTGGTGGCGATGCGCTCGCCAAACGCGCGAATGTTGAAGTTCCTGTCCCGCAGCTCTGGGACGTATCGACGCCGCTGGAATATCGTCTCCACGTACCCGTGTTCGCGTGCGAATTCCACCTGGCTGTCCAGAAACTGTCGCACGCCGCTGAATCTCTTGAAGTACGTCGAGATGAATTCGCGCGCCTCCTCAACGGGGATTCGGAGCTGGCGCGCGAGCGAGACTGGGCCCTGGCCGTAGATCGTGGCGAAGTTGATCGTCTTGGCCCGCGCGCGCATTTCGGGCGTCACCGAGTCGACCGGCACGCCGAAAATCACCGCGGCCGTTTCCCGGTGAATGTCGCCGCCGTGAGCGAACGCGGTCACGAACGCGTCGTCTCGAGACAGGTGGGCAAGCAGCCGCAGCTCGATCTGGGAGTAGTCGGCAACCACCAGCGTCCATCCCTGCTGCGCCACGAAGCCACGGCGGATCTCGCGACCCAGTTCACGCCGAACCGGAATGTTCTGGAGGTTCGGGTCGCTCGACGAGAGTCGACCAGTTGCCGCGACCGTCTGGTTGAAGGAGGTATGCAGGCGATGGTCGTCGGGATGCACCAGGGCAGGCAACGTGTCTAGGTATGTCGATTCCAGCTTCGCGAGTTCCCGATATTCCATCAGGAGTACCGGGAGCTGGTGACCCTCTTCCGCAAGTGCCTGCAGTACGGTCGCGTCGGTCGAGGGGCCGGTAGCGGTCTTCTTCCGTACGGGGAGCTTCAGTCTTTCGAAGAGAATCGTCCGGAGTTGCGGATTGGAGTTGATATTGAACTGCTCGCCCGCCTCGGCATAGATCTCCTGCTCGATTCTCAGTCGCTCGCGCTCGAATCGTTCCTTCAGCGAGGAGAGCCAGGCAGTGTCGATCGAAACGCCGGCTTCCTCCATGTCAGCGAGGACGGCGACCAGTGGCATCTCGATATCGCGGAACAGGACGTCCAGTCCGTGTGACGTCAGCTGCCCGGCGAATCGCTGCTCGAGCCTGAGCGTGTAGTCTGCGTCCTCGCACGAGTAGTCGCGCGCCGCATCCACCGGCACGACGTCGAACGGCAACCGGTTCCTTCCGCGACCGCAGAGGTCCTGGTAGCTCATCATCTGGTGATCCAGGAACTCCAGGGCCAGCAAGTCGAGCCCGTGCGACCGACGTCCCGGATCGAGCACGTAGCTGGCGATCATGGTGTCGAAATCCATGCCACGGACTTCCACGCCGGCGCGCCGCATCACCAGCAGGTCGAACTTCGCGTTCTGCGCGACCTTCCCCACCGAGGCGTCGGCAAGCAGCTCGCGCAGCGGATTCATCGCCTCGGCGTCGAGCGCGGGGAGGTTGACCGGCTCGACGGGGCCGCTGCGCAGCAGGCGTTCGGCGATGCCGAGGTTCTCCTCCTTGACGCCGCGCTTCCGTCGGCCCGCCTGCGCACTGCCGGCGGGTACATCCGCCGCAACAGGAGACGCCTCCGTCAGCAATTCGCCTTGGGCCGGCTGGTAGCTGCGATGGGCCAGCGGCAGATAGTAGGCCTCTCGCGGCTTCAGGGCGATGGAGATGCCCACAAGTCGTGAACGCAATGGATCCACAACGCCCTCGGGCGCACCGGGGTCGGGCACCGTTTCGGTGTCGAACGCGAGGCGACCAACGCGTCGTGCGGCCTCGACGAGGTCGATCAGCTGCTCGATGTTCCCCACCGTCCGGTACTGCAGCTGTTCCTGTGCCGGCACCGGTGTGGCAGCCGTGTCCATGTCCCGCAACAGCGACGTGAACTCGAGCTCGACGAGGAGACGCCGCAGCCGCGCCCCATCCGGCTCCTGCGGCCTGAGTGCCGGAAGGTCGATCGTGATCGGGGCGTCATCGCGGATCGTGACGAGTTGCCTGGACAGGCGGGCTCGTTCCGGAGAAGCGAGGAGTGCCTCCCGAGGCCGTTTCTTCGAGATGGACTCCGCCGATGCCAGGATCGACTCCAATCCGCCGAACCGTTCGATCAGCTCGCGCGCGGTCTTTTCTCCGATGCCGGGCACGCCAGGCACGTTATCCGACGAATCTCCGACGAGCGCGAGGTAGTCAACGACGCGACCCGGTGGCACGCCGAGTCGCTCGTTCGCGTTATGTGAGCCGACCCAGTGCTCGTCGACCGCCGCTGGCCCACCGCGCCCCGGATTCAGGAGCCACACGCCGTTGCGCACCAGTTGCTGGAAATCCTTGTCCCCGGAGACAATCACCACCTCGACACCCTGCTCCCGCCCCTGCCGCGCGAGCGTCCCGATGACGTCATCGGCCTCGTAGCCGGGGACAGAAAGCACCGGCACCCGATACGCGTCGAGCAGTTCCTCGATCCGGCCGATGCCCTGGTCGAAATCAGCCTGCAGTTCGTCGGAGAGCTTCTCCCGCGTCGCCTTGTACTCGGGGAACATCTCGTTTCGGAAGGACAGGCCGGAATCGTGAACCCAGCCCACATAGTCCGGCCGTTGCTGCTTCAGCAAACGCTGAAGGAAGTTCACGACGCCCCACGCCGCCGACGTGTTTTCTCCCCGCGCCGTCGTCAAGGGGCGCGACAACAGTGCAAAGAACGCCCGATAGATCAGCGCGTAGCCGTCGATCAGAAACAGGACGGGGTGCGCCGGACGCGCGGAAGATTCCGGGGAGTCGACCATCAGGGGGAAGGCGCCAGGCGCTGCCGTCGAGTGTGGGGGCGCGCAGGGAGAGGCGCGCTGCGTGGTCCACGAGGTGCTGCCCGACAGTCTAACGCGAAATGCAGCCAGTCGAAACGAAAGGCGCCCGCCTGCAAGCAGGCGGGCGCAACCGAGTCAGGCCGAGGGTGGACGGAAGACCGTCAGACGCGCGTTACGTTGGTCGCGTGCAGACCTTTCGTACCGGTCTGGATCTCGAATTCAACGACTTGTCCTTCCGACAGCGTCTTGAAGCCATCCATCTGGATGGCGGAGAAGTGGACGAAGACGTCGTCGCCACCCTCCTGTTCAATGAAGCCGTACCCCTTGGCGTCATTGAACCACTTAACCTTCCCACTGGCCATGCAAGCTGCCTCCTGCGGGGTGATCCGATCCCTCCCAGTTTTCGGTCGGGACAAACCGCGTTGGTTTGCGGCCCCCTATATAGGTGGGACCAGAGGGACTGTCAAGAGAACGCGTTATGTCGCAACGCGATACCCGGCAGGGATCGCCTTCCGGCGCAGTCGGAGGCGCGTTGCGACGAGGGGCGACCGCCCGCGGCGGTCGCCCCGTGCTGCGGGCATCAGCTGATGAGCATCCGTCGAACCGCCGCTTCGAACTCCGTTTCGGCGGCGATCGACATCCGCCAGCGCCCGAACCCCGTCTCGTCGACGAAGAGTATCTGGAGGCGCTCCTGCCGGTACTCCCAGATCATCGTGCGCCCCCGCTGTCCGGCGTTGGTGATGCTCGGCTCATACACCTGATCGGGATTACCTAACGCGACAAACACCCGACCCCGGTCGGATAGCCAGCCGCTGCCGCCCTCGTCGCGATAGCGTGCGTTGGCCTGGGCGATGCGCCCGAAATACGCCAGCAGGCCCTCGTGCTGGGGCGTTTGTGGCACCGGATCGGTCTCTCGCAGAAAGGCGGCCCACAGTGTCGCACGCTCGTCCGGTGCAGCATTCCGAAGGGCTTCCAATCGTGCAGGCGACGCGAAGTAGCGGAGGTACGAAAGCATCTCCGCGAACGACGCCACCGGGAGGGCCTCTCCGAACGCCACAAAGAGGGGCGTCCGGACCGTGTCCGGACTTCCCAGGCGACTGATACCGACGGTCAGGACACCCACGCCAAGCTTTCCGACCGGAATGGTGAAGGTCCCGCTGAAGAGCTCTCCGCGCCGCGGCAGCATCACGGAGTCCGACCACAGGCTCCCCGACGTCCCCTCGCCCTCGACACTGATCTGCAACGGGAATGCCGGTCCACGGCCGTATCCCTCGGCATACATCGACACCACCGAGTCGCGGCCGAAGACCAGCGTTGCGCGCGGCGCGGCCACGAGATGCGGGAGCGAATCCAGGGCCTCCCGTCCCGCCGCCTCGTAGAACGGCACCGGAGAGGAGACCGACCCGTCAGCCAGCCGGGGCACCCCGACCGTCGCGTCGACCGCACTGCCGCGCGCCGCTGTCTCATCGCGAACCGTTAGGCGCACTTCGTACGTGCCCGGCACCAACCGTACCGCCTGTCGATAGAGAACGCTTTCGTCTTCCCGGCTGGTCTCCCGGAAGGTGAGGACCCGCACCGTCTCGCGCCCGCGGAGTTGGTCGACCAGCACGGTCCCTCGGTGAATTTCCAGCGTGACCTCGTACCCTGCCCGATACCGGTCGCCCTCGCGGTTGAACCGCAGGACCCTGTTCGCGAGGCCCACGGTGAGCAGGATGAGAGTGGAATCCGGGGTGGGGCCCGCAAAGAACGAGAGGGAGCCCACGAATGGGGTCTCGCCCGCCTCGGCGAGAAGCCCCATGCGCCGGTAGAGGCCGACGACGTCTGGCTGTGCAGGGTCCCGCTGCTCCTCCGGAACGGGCGCGGGAGCATCGCCCCCTCGAGCGCCACCGGCGGGCGCCAGCCCCGGGCCGGACGCACACCCGGCCAGGAAGACGGCCACGACCGCCAGTGCACCCAGACTCGTTCCGATCGCCTTCCGGCGCTCCATACCTGCCTCCGACGTGCGCTCGACTGATTCGAACATAGTGGCGGTGCCCACCCGGATACCGTTCTTGCTTGCCGCAGTTCCCGCGCCGCATTAGGTTCGCGGCCGTGCCCAAGGAGAATCTCGTCGGACGGACGGTTGGCGGCTATTCGCTCGTCGAGCTCATCGGCGAGGGGGGCACCTCGGTAGTGTACCGGGCGGAGCACCCCGAGCATGGCACCGTGGCCTTCAAGTTGCTCCGGGACAAGCTCCGCCAGGACAAGACCGCACTGGCCCGGTTCACGCGTGAGGCCAATTTCGGGAAGCGTGTCGAACACCCCAACGTCATCCGGACGCTGGAGACCGGGCAGCTGGACAGCCTGCCGTTCCTCGCGATTGAATGGGCACCGGGGGAGTTGCTCGAGCGATACGCGAAGCAGAAGGCCCCCCTGCCGAGGGAGGAGGTCGCGACGATCATCCTTCAGATCGCAGATGCGGTCGCCGCGGCCCATGAATCAGGCATCGTCCATCGCGACCTGAAGCCGGACAATGCGATGTACGACCCGGTGACCGGCCGGGTGAAGCTGCTCGACTTCGGGATTGCGGCGGCCACGGACACCTCCCAGGACGAGCGCCTGACGCGTGCCGGGTATTTCGTAGGAACGCTGATGTACGTCGCGCCGGAGGCCCTTTCCGGCGCCTTGGTCACGCCGGCGGCGGACCAGTACAGTCTCGCCACGATCGCCTACCTGCTGCTCACCGGCACCCTGCCATACCTGGCGAAGTCTCCCCGGGAGATGTTCACCCAGCTCCTCTCACAGCCGCCCATCCCGCTGAACAAGGCGCGTCCGAATCTCGATTTCGGGGCGCGCGTCGAGGCGGTCCTCATGCGCGGGCTGGCGAGGGAACCCTCCGAGCGCTATCCCGATGTGCTCGCGTTCGCACGGGAGCTGAGCGTCTCGCTTTCCTCTGAGGCGCCGCCACCAGACAGCGCATCCGAGGGAATTCTGTCTCGGATGAAGGGGCTTTTCAGGCGCCAGGGCTCCTGACGGGCCATCACCGTCCGGCGGCGAAACGTCCGTCTCCGACCGATGAATCCCGAAATAGACCGCTTCCGCCTGCTCCAGCTCCTCAAGGAGCGCTCCGTTCAGCGTGGCGAGTTCACGCTGGCGTCTGGCCGACGCTCCAACCTATACATCGACGCGCGGCTCACGACGATGAGTCCGGAGGGCCTGTGCCTCATTGGTCCGCTTGGACTCGCAGCCATTCGAGCACAGGGTTGGCAGCCCGACTCCGTGGGGGGGCTGACTCTGGGCGCGGACCCGGTTTCGTACGCACTGGCCTATGCGAGCGCCTCCAAGCCTCCGATCGTACGCGCTTTCACCGTCCGAAAGGAGCCGAAGGAGCATGGTACCGGGCGACTGATCGAGGGACCGTTTCGCGCGGGCGACCGGGTGGTCGTCATCGAAGACGTCATTACCAGCGGCGCATCCGCACTGCGGGCCGTCGAAGCGATCGTCAGCGCAGGTGCGCGCGTTGAAGGCGTCCTCGCCGTCGTCGATCGCGAGGAGGGTGGCCGGGCACGCATTCAGGAGGCTGGCTACCAGGTGGCAGCTCTGGTGAGCGCGACCGAACTCACTGCCTGATTCCGCTGCTGATGGTGGGTCCCCGGACGAGCGGCGCGGACTCCAGCGGATCGAAGCGACGAAGCGTCCCGACAAATGGCAGGACCAGCTCGTCCCGGAATCGCTGCAGCATCCCATCCCCATCGTAACGCTCCCGGAACTCTCCTGCGGAGAGCCGCAGCACCCCCCGAATGTGCCTGCCAAACGCCTGCGGTGAGGAATAATCGAGTTCGTTGGCGACAACCGCGACGGATAGACCTGGATTCTCGAACACCCGCGCTGCGCAAACCAGCCTTGCCATCGCGAGGTACTGCTTGGGCGCCGGAAGGCGCGCCCGGAAGAAGCGGCTCATGAGGGTTGACGGAACCACGGCGAGCGCCTCACAGAGCACCCGTACGGTCCGGATGCGCGGCGCGAGCTCGAAGAGGGCCTCGAAGTACCTGCGGCACCCTTCCGGAGCACCTGCCAGATCCCCGTCCAGCCGCGACAGCGCGATACGGTGGATTTCGTTGGCCCGATCCTGCAGAAGCACCATCCGCAGGCGTTGCCACCCGAGGGGTTCGCGAACATCGACGAGTGTGCGCACGCCGCATCGGCCCAGCACCAGCACAGCCTGCGCAGATTGCGGCGTGAGATTCGAGAGCAGGGCAACGGCAGGAACACGGGGAAATTCGCGAACGACGCGTGCAAACTTGGGCACCTCCTCGGCACGACACTGTGCAGTCGACACGATTACCGCGGCCGCTCGTCGCTCGCGAAGGTCCCGCATCACGTCATCCAGGGACTCGCGGTGCCACGTCTTGTAGATCCCGGCGCCAGCGGCGTCGACCCGAAGGCGTTCGTCGACGGTCAACATTGTGGAGATCCGCGGCACCGCTGCCGGGTCAGCCGTACGAGTCGGAAGCACTGGGACGCCTCCCTGGAAGGCGACGATTCGTGATTGACGAGTAGCCGAGGCCGCATCATGAAATCGGGTCGTCACGGGGTCGTCACGCCACAGCCAGCGCACTCGGAGCGTTGGAACGCGTCTCACACGCAGGGTACGCCGTTGGCGCAAGATCCCGGCAGAAAGCGAAGCTGAACCGCCTCTTCGCACCGCCCCCTCGACCCCTTACGTTTCTGGACGGGTGCGGTCAGGCAGTCGCAGGTTCGTTGCTCCACTGGACGGCCTGAGGAAAGTCCGGGCTCACTGGGAACGGCGCCAGCTAACACCTGGGCACAGCGTCCGCGCTGTGACGGAAAGTGCCACAGAAAACAAACCGCCTGCTCGAATGGAGTCGGCAAGGGTGAAAAGGTGAGGTAAGAGCTCACCGCGTTCGCGGTAACGCGGGCGGCACGGTAAACCCCGTCGGAGCAAGGCCAAATAGGCGGCGAGGAGGCTCCCACTCCGACCAAGACGCCGCGGGTAGGCTGCTCGAGGGTGAAGGCAACTTCGCCCCAAGAGAAATGACTGCCGCGGAGCTCTTCTGAGTTCCGGCACAGAACCCGGCTTATCGACCCCACCCGTGCGACGCCCCGGAGGCTCCGGAAGAGCCCCCCGGGGCGTCGTCTCGTTCCGGTTAGAACGGGGCGCGCGACGCTAGTCCACCAGTCGCAACGGCATTACAAGACACACATATCGTCCCGGGTGATCCCACCCCTGCGGCGAAAGCGTGGCTGCGCGCTCGGGTCCCTTGAAGGTGAACTGGATTTCCTCTGTGGGCATGTAGCGCAGGATCTCCAGCAGATAGGTACTGTTGAAACCGATCTCGAGCGGATCCCCGCTGTATTGGACCGGAATTTCGTCCTGACCTTCGCCGACGTCTGGTGTTTGAACGGCGAAGCGTAGCAGTGCTGAGCTGAAGGACAGCTTGACGCGATGCGTCTGCTCCGAGGCCACTACCGCCATTCGTCGCAGAGCCCCGATCAGGGACGTACGGTCGATCACCGCGAGACGGTCGTTGTCCTTGGGAATGACCTGGTCGTAGTTCGGATACGGGCCTTCGATGAGCCGAGTCGACACGCTGGCCAGCGGGCTTCTGAAGGCGAGGTGGTTTTCGCCGCGCCCGATTTCGATCTCCTCCTCGGGTGGAAAGACCCGCCGGACCTGATCCAGGGCTCGCGGTGGAACGATGAAGTCTCCCTGTGCGTCAGCCCCAAGTTCCACCGGCAGTTCCATCAGGGCAAGTCGATGCCCATTTGTGGCGACCATCCGCGACTGCCCCGCGCGGATCTCCCACAGAACTCCGTTCAGAATCGGCCGGCTTTCCTCACTCGAGACTGCAAACGCGGTGCGCGAAATGAGCTCGTGCAGGACGCTGGCGCGTACGCGCCAACCGCGGTCGAACTGTACGGGAGGAAACGCCGGAAACTCATCGCGCGGCAGCCCGAGCAGGCGGAATTTCGCGCGCCCGCATTCCAGGGTCGCCCGCTGCTCGCCGAGCGCCGCGATCTTCACCGGACTCGGTGGCAACTCGCGAACGATCTCTCCGAGGCGTTTGGCCGGCAGCGTGAGCGCCCCTGGCGCTTCCACATCCGCCGGCGCCTCCACGGAAACCGCGACGTCGAGATCCGTGCCGGAGAATCGAACGCTCTGTTCACCAGCTTCAACGAGGATGTTGGCCAGGACGGGCAGGGTCGTCTTGCTGGGAACGGCGGACGCCACATTGGCGAGGGCTTCCTGAAGCTTTTCTCGAGCTATGGTGAAGCGCATGTGCGAAGTCCGGAGTGGAGTATCCCCAAGGTCTGGAGTACTACGAACTGGTATATGTAAAGACTGGTAGTAGCAGACGTGTGGGAATGTGGTGCAAACCGTCCCTACTTGGGTGACGGCGTGAGCTCAAGTGCCACCGCTTCGAGACGTTGCGCGAACACGGCGTCGGCTTCACGGAGATACTTTGCGCGTTCGATGCTGTGGATCACCGTGGAATGATCACGTCCGCCAAAGGCCGCGCCGATTTCTGTCAACTGCGCGTTGAGAAGTTCCCGGACCAGCAACATTGCGGCTTGCCGTGGAACGGCAACCTGTCGCACGCGACTCTTGGAGATGAGGACAGATGGACTGAGCCCCCACACTTTTCCCACCGCCGCCTGTATCGAGGCGATGGAGAGACCAGACCGCGCCGAGTACGGCGCGCCGCTACCAGCGGCGTCGCGGAAGCGATCGCGCAACGCCTCGGATGCAAGCGCGACGGTGATGGGTTGCTGTCGCAGCGATGCGAACGCGAGCAGCTTGATGATCGAGCCCTCCAGTTCGCGCACGCTTGAGGGCACGTTTTCGGCGATGAGCGACAGGACGTCGTCGGGGATAGCGTGCTGCAGGTGATCCTGGTGCGCCTTGCGTCTGAGAATCGCGATTCGGTGCTCGAGGTCGGGGAGTTCAATGTCAGCAACCATACCCCACTGAAAGCGGGTTACCAGCCGGGCTTCCGTCCCCGGGATCTCGTTCGGAGGCCGATCGCTCGTGAGTACGATTTGTCGACCGGACTCGTACAGGGCGTTGAACGTGTGGAAGAACTCCTCCTGGGTTCCCTCCTTGCCTTTCAGGAAATGCACATCGTCCACGAGCAGGAGATCGAGCTCGCGATACTTCCGCCGAAAGGCGTGCGTGGTGCGCGACTGGATGGAGGAGACGTATTCGTTGGTAAACTGTTCTGCGCCAACGTATACGGCGCGCGTGGACGACACGCGGCCGAGTATCGCGTGGGCGATGGCCTGCATGAGGTGCGTCTTGCCAACGCCGGAACTTCCGTAAATGAAGAGCGGGTTGTACCACCGGCCTGGCGCTTCGGCGACTGCCGCGGCTGCCGCAGCTGCGAGTTCGTTGGACTTGCCAACGACGAAATTGTCGAACGTGTAGCGTGAGCTGAGTGCCGGATACGGCGCGGCGGGAAGCACCGGGGCGGTTTCGCCGGTCAATTTCGATGCGACCTGGATGAAGAGGTCCATCTGTAGCCGCTTTTGCGACTGGGCATCGACGACAAATTCGATAGCACACGGCTGACCGAGTGCCAGGGGAGCCAAGCTGGCAAGCAGGGGCGCATGCTTGGTCTCGTTCCAGTCTGCTGAAAACTGGTCTGGCGCTGCCACAACGAGCGTGTCTCCACGAACCTCAATCGGCTTGGACGGTTCCAACCAAGTCCGATAGGTTTGCTCCGGCACCTCATGGCGCGCACACTCGAGAAGACGACTCCAGGCTTCGTGTGGCGCGAGATTCATGTCGGTGTGGATAACTCGGAGGGGCGCCGAAGGTATCCGTGACGGATGTCAAAGTCAACGAGCCACCTGATAATTCTGTAAGATGTTGACACACTTGAGCTAAGAGGGTACGTTTCGCACCCATTGTGTGATGCCTGAATGCACCAGTTCCTGGTCAAGCGATCATGGGTAAGCCAACCTACCGTCCGCGCAACAAGCGACGGATTCGAAAGCACGGATTTCGGACGCGGATGTCCACTCGTTGGGGGCGTGAAGTTTTGAGCCGCCGCCGCAAGAAGGGGCGCAGGCGGCTCACCGTCAAACTTCCGTCGAAGTACGCCGCCGCCAGCTAGGCCCCGTTATCGATTCCAGCGCTGTCAGCGGCTGTCGAAGAGCGCGGACATCCAGCGCGCCCAGCGAGAGGGGAAGCTCATCCGGACGAAGCAGCTGAACGTCCGGTCATGTGCTTCCCTCAGTCGTCACATGAGGGTCGGTGTCGTCGTTCCACGCTACGGTCATACGGCCGTGGATCGGAATCGGCTCAAGCGACGAATACGGGAACTGGCGCGGGTCGAGCTGCTTCCGCTGGAACTCAGGTTGGACGTGGTGTTGCGCGTGTCGGAGACGGCATACGCGGCCACGTTCGAGGAATTGCGGGACGCAGTGCGACGCGCAGGACTGCGGCTCAAGGGACCGACGCTGGAAGGGCAACACTGATGCGACGTGTGATGATCTGGCTCGTGCGAGCGTATCAGCTCTTGCTGGGTCCCCTTCTGCCCTCGAGTTGCCGGTATTTTCCGAGCTGTTCCACGTACGCCATCCAGGCCCTCGAGAAACACGGGGCACTGCGCGGATCGCTCCTCGCGATCCGCCGGATAGGGCGGTGCCATCCGTTTCATGCGGGCGGCTACGATCCGGTACCCTAGCGATGTCGAATCACTGAGATGGATCGACGGACAATTCTGGCGCTGGTCCTCGTCGTGGCCGTGATCTTCCTGACGCCACGCCTCTTCCCGGGCAAGCCAGCGATTCCACGGGAGCGGCCCGACAGCTCTGCCCTGGTACAATCGTCCACCGCGGCGAATTCATCGGATTCCCCATCCGCCGTGTCCTCCGCTTCCGTCGAGCAATCGGCCGCTCCAGTGCCCGCCGGGGGACGTGAAGTGGAGGTGCCGCCGGTGATTGACACGCTGGCGGCCTTGGGCGATACCGCTCGCTTCGAGGTGGTTGCGCGAGGCGCTGCGCTCGAGCGCGTGGTGCTGAAAAACTGGCGTGCGCTGGACAGATCCGGAGGGTCGGTCCAGATCAGTGGCGTTCGGGCCCCGTTGCTGCAGTTCCTCGGAATTGTCGGGACGGATACGATTCACTTCGAGCGCGCGCCGTTCTCAGTCGTGAGTCGTGACATGCCCCGTCAGGGCGATCTCGTGCTGCGCGGTGCCGTCGGCGGTGACACGCTGAGGCTTTCGTATCGTTTCGCGGCTGACAGCTACCTGGTGCATCTGCAGGCGCAAGTGTCGGGCCGACTGTCAACAAACGAGCGCGGCTACATCGTGCTCGAGCTGCCGAAGACGCTCCGGTCGTTCGAGGCCGACTCCATTGACGACCAGCGGCACCTTGGCTTCGCATACAAGCCGGTTCGAAAGGACGCAAAGGGCATCGGATTCGGGAAGCTGAAGGTCGACGAGCGCCAGGTGATTCCCGGGGCGCTGGAATGGGTGGCACTCAAGGACAAGTACTTCATCCTCGGCGTGATCGCTGCCGACACGGTGTCCCCGCCGCTGGTGGAATTCTCAGCGACCGGCATGCCGAAGGCTGGACGGATCGCCACACAGGCGTCGGGGTCCATCGTCGTCCGCCCGCAGAACGGCTCCTTCGACCTGGATATCTATGCGGGCCCACAGCAGACGCAGCGGCTGCAGGCCGTCGGTCGCGACTTCGAGAATTCGAATCCCTACGGCAACTTCCTCCAGCCGGTCGTGCAGCCGTTTGCCGTGCTCGTCATGCGGATCCTGCTGTGGATGCGCCGGACGCTGGACATCAGCTACGGCTGGGTCCTGGTGATCTTCGGAGTTGTCGTGCGCATGGTGCTGTGGCCGCTGAACCAGAGCGCGATGCGAAGCAGCCTCAGGATGCAGCGGATCCAACCGGAGCTGAGCGAGCTCCAGAAACGGCACAAGAACGATCCGCAGAAGCTGCAGACAGAGATGATGCGGGTGTACAAGGAACACGGCATGAGCCCGTTCAGCATGTTCTCGGGCTGCCTGCCGATGCTCCTGCCGATGCCGGTGCTCTTCGCCCTCTTCTTCGTGTTCCAGAACACGATCGAGTTCCGCGGGGTGTCGTTCCTGTGGCTGCACGACATCTCGCAGAAAGACCCGTTCTACATTCTTCCCATCGTGATGGGAATATCGATGTACGTCCTGACGTGGATCGGGACACGGAATACGCCGCCCAATCCCCAGACCAAGATGATGGGGTACGTCTTTCCGGTGATGATGACCTTCCTTCTCGGGAACCTCGCGGCGGGGTTGAACCTGTATTACGCCGTCCAGAACATGGCGGCCCTGCCGCAGCAGTGGATGATCGCAAACGAGCGGGCGCGCGCGGCGGCGAAGAAGTAGGACGCGCGGCCCGCGGCGAGTGGCCGCGACCATGGTGAGACAGTACGACGATACGATCGCCGCCATTGCGACCACGATCGGAAGGGGCGCGCTGGCCATGGTGCGCGTCAGTGGCGCCGACGCGCACCGGATCTGCGAGCCACTGGTGAAGCCGTGGCCGTCGGCTACGCGGCGCGCCACGCTCGGCGAGATGATCGATCCGGCCTCGGGGGCGATTGTCGACCAGGTGATGACGGTCGTCTACGACGCCCCTCGGTCGTATACGGGCGAGCCGATGGTCGAGTTCACCGGTCATGGCGGATTTCTCTCACCGGTGGCGGTGGCAGCGCTGCTTGTCCGCTCGGGCGCCAGGCAGGCGGAGCCGGGCGAGTTCACGCTCCGGGCCGTGCTCAACGGGAAGATGGACCTCGTGCAGGCCGAGGCCCTCGCCGACGTCGTGGAAGCCCGCACCGACGCACACCGCCGCGCAGCGCTCTTTCAGCTTGACGGCAGTCTCTCCCGCCGCATCCTCGCCTTGCGCTCCGGCATTCTGGAGCTCGAGGCGTTGCTTGCGTACGACATCGACTTCCCGGAGGAGGACGACGGGCCGATTCCGCGGCAGCGAATAGAGGAAGCGATTGCTGCGGTCGCAGCAGAGATGCAGACGCTGCTGGATACAGCGCCCGTCGGCGAGATCGTTCGCGAGGGCGCCCTGGTATCGATTGCGGGTCCGCCGAATGTCGGGAAATCATCTCTCTTCAATGCGTTCCTGGGACAGGAACGTGCCCTTGTAAGCGATACGCCGGGGACGACGCGGGACGCGATTGAAGCGGTCATCGACGCCGAAGGATGGCCGGTTCGCCTGGTGGATACCGCGGGCCTTCGCGAGGGCGGGGAGGCGATCGAGGTGCGCGGAATCGAAATGAGCCGCCGCTTCATCGAGCGCTCACACGTGGTCCTGGTGTGCGACGAAGATGCATCCCGCCTCCCCGAGACGGCGGCGACGGTCGCGGGCTTGGTGCACTGCCCGATCATCGGAGTCTTGACGAAGAGGGATCGCCAGCCCGCCGGGGCCGCGCACTTGGACGACAGCTTGTCGGTGCGACGGGCGGTCGCCGTGAGCTCGGTAAGTCGGGCTGGTCTGGATGATCTTCGCTCGGCGCTGGCGACAACGCTTCAGGAGGTCCACGGTCGAATCGAGGTGGACGCGCCGTTGCTGACACGTGCGCGGCACCGCGCGGGACTGGAGCTGGCGCAACGGGAACTGCGTGCATTCCAGAGCGCGTGGCATCATGGGACGATTCCCACGGTGATCGCCGGCGTACACATCCGAGCTGCGACCGCCGCGCTTGACGAGCTTATCGGAGCGGTGGGGGTCGAAGACGTACTGGGACGGGTGTTTTCGTCGTTTTGCATCGGCAAGTGAGCACCGCCCGACGCCGCACCGATCCGGGAGAGCTCAGGCCGAGGCGACCGCCGAATCGGCGAGCCCCAGCAGCTCAGAACCGCTGGCACGGATTGCCCAGGCGGCGCCTCTGGCCTCGATTGCGGACTGGACGAGACGCGAGCCGAGATAGTAGCCAGAGCGCTCGGGAAGGACGACACGATCGACGGTCCTTGCCTCATCGCTCATTCCGCCCGACAGGTATCGCAGGCGCAATCCGAGGGCCGACTTGTCGAATTCGGCGGAGATCGCACGGGTCAGAATGGGCTCCAGCTCCCGGATGCGGGCGTACTGACGCCGCTCGTATCCGAAGTACTCCCAGGTGGCGTGGCCCGGCCGGACCATTCGCGAGACCTCGACGGCCAGTCCTTCGTTCAGCACGAGCTCGCGCAGTGAGGCGCGACGCCCGGTCTCCCAATACGAGTAGTAGCCATCGGCCTGTTCCACCAGATCGTGCATCTCGCTGCGGCTCGCGGGCGAGGTGTATCGCACCGCGTGGGCGATCTCATGGGACAACCAGAGCGGGATAAGCTCGGGATCGAGACCCAGCCCCTGCGTCTCGTGATTGGGGACGCCGGTGAAATGTTCGAGGCAGACGAAGGCGATACCGCGACCCGACACGACCAATTCGCCGGCGTTGGCAGCGCCGACGCCGACCATGAGGACGACGTCGATATCGACGTCGATCTCGAGGAGCTTGTTGCAGGCGTCTTCGGCCTCGCGTGCCAGGGCGACCACGTCGGTACGCTCCAGCATCGCGTGGAGATCGGAGCGGTCGGCAAGCGCTGCCATGCGCGCTACATCGCGAAAGTGCGCGCTTTCGGGGTCGACGACGTAGTTGTGCCAGTAGGCGGCGAGCCGATGTCGATGAGCCTCGAAGTATCGCTGATATGCGGCGGCTCGATCAGAGCTGTTCAGGACTGCAAGAAAGTCCGGCAGCAGGTTGACGAGCATCAGCGACCGAGGCGCGGGGAGACGACACGAGGCGCGGTAAGGCGCGCGGAAAATAGTAGCGCTCGTGGCCCTCTACAAGACAATCGGGGAAACAGGCCGTTCGAGGTCTCATCGAGTACCGAAAAGTCGATCGCCGGCGTCACCGAGCCCCGGGAGAATGTACCCATTCGAGTTGAGTTCGCGATCGAGCGCCGCGGTGAAGAGGGCAACGTCCGGATGCTCCGCGAGCATGCGGGCAACACCCTCCGGTGCCGCGACGAGACTCAGGAAACGCACGCGGGTGGCTCCAGCGCGCTTGAGCGATGCCACCGCAGATGCGGCGCTACCGCCGGTCGCCAGCATTGGGTCCAGCACGAGGAAGTCCCGCTCCGCCGCATCACCCGGGACTTTGAAGTAGTAGTCTACTGGCGTGAGTGTGTCGTGATCGCGGTAGAGACCGATGTGACCAACGCGCGCGGAGGGGACAAGGCGCAGGATTCCCTCAACCATGCCGAGTCCGGCGCGGAGGATTGGAACGAGTGTCAACTTCTTGCCGCTGACGCGCCAACCCTGGGCCTGCTCGAGCGGCGTCTGCACCGAGACCGGCTCGAGACTCAGGTCGCTGGTGGCTTCGTACGCCATGAGCATCGCGATTTCCTCGATGAGTTCCTTGAACACCTTCGTCGACGTCTCACGACTCCTGAGGAGCGTGATCTTGTGCTGGACGAGCGGATGCTCGACGACCGTGAGGTTGGCGAATCCAGGGGTGGTGTGCATGCGCGGCAAAGTACTATTTTCGCGCACATGAAAGAATACCAGGCGGTTATCCATCGGGTCACACGCCTGACCCGCGAAGACGAGGATGCGCTGACCGACCTGTTCAACGAGCGCAGTCGCGGCGGGTGGGAACCGGTCATGATGGCGCAGGACGACCAGCGACTGACGATCATCTTCCAGCGCGACACGGAACCCGAGCGCTGACGTGGAGGTGCAGTTCGAAGGAGCAACCCGCGGGGTGACGGGATCGTGCCACCTCCTGCGCGTGAACGACCAGACAATCGCGCTCGACTGTGGCCTCTTCCAGGGACGGCGGTCGGAAACCGAGGCCAGCAATAGGCGGTTGCCGGTCGATCCCGCGGTGCTCGACGCGATCGTGCTCTCGCACGCGCACATAGACCACGCCGGCAGGCTTCCCTTCCTGGTCCGCTCGGGGTACGCCGGATCAATCTGGGCGACGGCGGCGACGCGCGACCTGTGCGCATACATGCTGATGGATTCGGCCCACATCCAGGTAAGGGACGCGGAGTACCTCTCGCGGAAGCACAAGGCGCACGCGGAGCCGCTCTATGAACCGGCGGATGTGACGCGGACGCTCGAACAGATGATCGGCGTGCCGTACCACCGGCCGTTCGACGTGGTGCCGGGGGTCCGGGCGAGTTTCGTGGACGCGGGGCACATTCTCGGCTCGGCATCCGTCCTTGTCGACTGCCAGGAACATGGGACCCAGCGCCGGTTGGTGTTCTCCGGTGATATCGGCCGGTCAGGGCTGCCGATCATCCGCGATCCGGAAATCCCTGCGGACGCCGACCTGGTCATCATGGAGTCGACGTACGGCAACCGGGATCATACGTCGATTGACGAAGCGCGGGGGATGCTTGGCGCGGTCGTGCGCGAGACGGCGGCGCGCGGAGGGCGCATTCTCATTCCAGCCTTCGCTGTGGGGCGGACGCAGGAGATTCTCTACGACCTCCACTCACTGACGCGATCGGGGGAGGTTCCGAAGCTACCCGTCTTCATCGACAGTCCGCTCGCGATCGACGCCACGTCGGTGTTCGAGCTGCATCCGGAGGTCTTCGACCGCACGGAGGATCTGGTTCAACAGGTGACGCGGCTCTTCCGGTTCGACCTTGTGCGCTACACGCGGACCGTGGACGAGTCGAAGGCGCTCAACCGCATGCGCGGTCCAATGGTGATCATCGCGGCCTCGGGAATGGCCGAGTCCGGTCGAATCCTCCACCATCTCCTGAATGGCGCGTCTGACCCACGCAACACGATCCTGATCGTCGGTTTTCAGGCGGAGCATACCCTGGGCCGGCGCATCGTCGAGCGGCGACCGATGATCCGGGTTCTTGGCGAGGAAATCCCCTTGCGCGCCCAAGTGGAGGTGCTGAACGGGTACAGCGCCCATGCTGACCGGCGAGGGCTGAGGGCATGGCTCGACGGTGTGCGGGCCAAGTCACCCCGGCTGCGGCGAGTATGGCTGGTTCATGGCGAACCCAGCGCGCAGGATGCGATGATGGAGGACCTGGCCGATACCGGACTCGAGGTGACCGCACCGTCGCGCGGCGAGCGCGTCAAGGTCTAGGCCTCGAAGTGGTCTCCGGTAGTCTGGGGGCGGGGCGCAACCCGCGAAAGCGTCGCTATTCGGCTGTCGACGCCACGGTGGCTGGCTTAGACTCTCGGAGACGTCCGTGAAGCGCTTTATGGCAGGATCACGCGTTGACGTTCGCGTGAGAGCCTCGGCTGGGGGATCATCGCAGTGCAGCGTCCGTGGCGGCGGTTCTGGCGTGCGCTTTTCGCAACGGCAGCAGGGGCTTGGCTCGCCAGTGCGTCTGCCGTCGTAATCTGGGGCGCGCGGGACAACGCCGTCCACTCAGACGCGATCGTCGTCATGGGTGCGGCGCAGTACGACGGACGACCTTCGCCAGTTCTGCGAGCGCGTCTCGACCATGCCATACTGCTCTGGAACCGTGGTCTTGGCGCGAGGGTGATATTGACCGGCGGCAGGGGCGCGGGCGATACAACGAGTGAGGCACAGGCCGGGCGCCGATATGTCGTCCGGCAGGGCATACCGGACAGCATCATCCTGACGGAAAACCAAGGACGAACCACGGCGGCCTCCCTGCAGTCAGTCGCCGACATCATGCGAGCCAACGGCCTCTCGCGCGCGATTCTCGTCAGCGACCCGTTCCACATGCTCCGACTCCAAATTCTCGCGTATCGATACCGCATGAAGTGCGTCACCTCGCCGACCCGCACGAGCCCGATCTCAGCGAGTCCGACCGAGGCACTGGAGTACGTCCTGAGCGAGTCGGTCAAGGCGCCGATCACGCTCCTGCTCTCGGTGTTCCGCAGTTGAGGCTGCAACTCGCCGCGACACTCCTGATCGCACTGGTACCGGCGTGCGCGCGGGCACAGGGCGATGGCGGCGTCGTGTTCCAGCTCCAGCCCGGGATGCTCAGCGCCGACGTCGTTTCTGCACCGTCCGGGGTGAGTTCGACCACGGGTTTCAACCTGCGATTCGCGACGCGCATTCGAACAGGCAGCCGATGGGTCACGCCTGTGATCGGAGGATCCGTGATGCCGTATGGCACGAGTGGCAGCACAGATCGTGGCGCCAATGCACCGCGGCTGTTCGCGGGAAACGTCTTTCCCGGTCTGAGCGCCCGGCAAATCGGTGGATGGGCGACCGTGGAGTTTCCATTGCTGCTCTATCAGTCGTACGGGGGTGGCGGCTTCAACAACCGCCGATTGTTCGGCAGGGACCTGTACGGCCAGCTGGCGATCTACCTGCACCTCGGGGACAAGGTTCTGCGGCCGCTCGGTGCTTCCTGGGGGCGCATCGATGCCTACGCATTCCTCGAGCAGAACCTGACGCCAAACAAGGATCGAAGCACCGGCCGGACAGATCGCTTCAATCCGGTAATTCTGTATGGCGTGTCGATCCCGGTCGGTGACGAGGCGGGTCGGAGACCATGACAATGCGGCGACTCGACATCCCGGTGAACGAAGTGCAGCTCGACAACGGACTTCGTGTCACCATTTCCGAGGACCACACGGTTCCGCTGGTGGCCGTGAATCTGTGGTATCACGTCGGCTCCGCGAACGAACGAGTCGGCCGGACGGGATTCGCGCATCTATTCGAGCACATGCTATTCCAGGGGTCGGCGCACGTCGCCGCGAACGAACATTTCGAGCTGATTCAGCGGGCCGGAGGAACACTGAACGGCTCAACCTGGCTCGATCGCACCAACTACTTCGAGACCGTTCCCTCGCATCAGCTGGCGCTCGCGCTCTGGTTGGAGGCGGATCGCATGGGCCAGCTGCTGCCGGCGATGACGCAGGAGAAGCTGGACACGCAGCGAGCGGTGGTGAAGAACGAACGACGGTGGTCGGTCGACAACCAGCCGTACGGGACGTGGTGGGAGCGTCTACAAGCACTCGCCTTTCCCGACAATCACCCATTTCATCACTCGCTGATTGGATCGATGGAGGACTTGGAAGCGGCGAGTCTGGAGGACGTGAGCGACTTCTTCCGTACGTACTACGCACCGGACAATGCGGTCCTCACGATCACCGGGGACGTTGATCGTCAGGAGGCCGTACGGCTGGTGCAGGAGTACTTTGGTCCGATTCCCCGTGGGGGTCCACGACCTCCAGTCGATGGGCTCGGCGTTCCGGAACGATTCGGCGGTTGGAACCGCGAAACGGTCCAGGACGATGTCGCCGTGGCGAGGCTTTTCCTCGCGTTCAGGACGCCGACGTTCGCGAGCGATGACTATTACGCCGGCAGTGTGTGTGGGGCGGTGCTCGGCATGGGACGAGGAAGCCGGCTTCACCAGGAGCTGGTCCGGGAGCGTCAACTCGCCTCGGCCGTCAGCGCGTTCACGCTCGATCTCGTTGAGGGCACCGATCTACTCGTCATCGACGCCACGGCACGACCGGGCGTCGGTGCGCCGCAGGTGGAGGAGGCCGTCGTCGAAACCGTGGAAGCGCTGCGCCGTTCCGGCCCGACGATGGCCGACGTGGAGCGGTCTCGCTCGCTGATCGAGACCGATCTCGTTGGGCAGTTGCAGAGCGCCGGTGAGCGTGCCGACCGCCTGTCGCAGTTCGCGACCTATTTTGGTGCTCCCGGCCAGGTAAACGACCAGCTGGCGTGTTACGCGGACGTGGGCCGGCGTGAGGTCTCCTCGTTCGCCGCGTCGAGACTCGGCGAAGACAATCGCGCTTGTCTGGTTTTCGTGCCCCGCGAGGAGGGTGTGCAACGTGGATGACCTGACGCGCCCCGACGCTCGCGCAGCCTACTCCCAGTCGCCGAGGCCATTGCCCGGCAGCGCGCGCCCATACCGCTTTCCCGAATTCGAGCGCCGGCGCCTTTCGAACGACGTCGAGCTGATCCTGGCGCCGGTGAAACGGCTTCCCCTCGTGTCCATCCGGTTCCTCATCGATTGTGGAGCGTCGACGGAGCCGGTGGATCAAGCGGGACTTGCATCGCTGACTGCGCAGGGCCTCGCGGAGGGAACGGAGCGCCACGACGGTGCTACGCTGGCCGCGAGATTCGAGCGACTCGGCGGAGCCCTCGGTATAGGTACCAGCTGGGATGGCGCCGCGTTGGCGACGACCGTGCTCAGCGACCGCGTGGCGGAGGCAGTGGAGATCATGGCAGATGTCATGCGGCGGCCGACGTTCCCCGATCGTGAGGTCGAGCGCCTTCGTGCAGAGCGCATGGCGGAGCTGCTGGAAATTCGGACCGAGCCGCGCGGTCTGGCCGACGAGTGTTTCAACCAGTTTGTGTTCGCGCAGGGGTCCCGGTTCGCCCTTCCCGATGCTGGCTCACGGGACACGGTGCTCGGGCTTCGTCGCGAGGACCTGCTCGCGTTTCATTCGCAGCGGTTCGGACCCTCGGCGCTGTCGGTGGTGGTATCGGGTGACTTCGACGCTGCGGCCGTCGCCAGAGTCCTTGAGGATCACCTCGGCGACTGGTCCGGCAGGACGACCGCTGCGTCGGTCGTCCCGAACGTCCCAGCGCACTCCCGTCGAGCGGTTCGCCTCGTGAAGCGCGTGGCTGCTGCGCAGACGGAATTGCGCATTGGGCACGTTGGACTTCCAAGGGCTCACCCGGACTACTTTCCGGTGGTCGTGATGAACGCGATCCTCGGGGGCGTGTTCAACTCACGGCTCAACCTGAATCTGCGCGAGCGGCACGGTTACACGTACGGAGCTTCTTCGGGGTTCCAGTGGCGCCGCGACGCGGGGCCGTTCGTAATATCGACGGCGGTGGCCACGGATGTCAGTGACGCGGCGGTGACCGAGATTCTTCTCGAACTGGACCAGATGTGCCAGACCTCACCGTCCGACAGCGAAGTGACGCTCGTGCAATCGTATCTGGAAGGCGTATTCCCGATCCGATTCGAGACGACCGAGGCAATCGCCGCCGCCCTGACATCGCTTCAAACGTTTGCCCTGCCGGATGACTTCTACAGCACCTACCGGGATCAGATCCGCGAGGTCACCGCTGCGGATGTGCTTCGCGTGGCGCGCGAACACCTGCATCCTGACCGGGTGCAGATCGTTGCGGTGGGAGATGTGGAGCAGATCGGACCGCGGATCGGGCGATTGGAGCTGGGCCCGGTCTCCTTCGCCGATGCGGAGGGCAAAGTCGCGTCCGCTGCGGGACACTGAATGCGCTGACACGGCAGGTACCTGCGCTCTCGTGGTCGCGCCCGGAGGGACAACCCGATGACTGCCGTCACTCTGCTGAGCACGCGACACGTCTATGACGGACGGGTGGTGTCGCTGGACGTCGATACGGTACGTCAACCGAACGGTCGCGTCACGGCAATGGAGCTGGTTCGCCATCCCGGTGCGTCCGCTGTGCTGGCACTATTGTCGCGTCCAGACGATGTCGACCCGACGATCCTGCTGATCCGGCAATTTCGCCACGCCGCGAACGGCTACGTTTACGAAATCCCGGCGGGCCGGCTCATGGACGGCGAGGATCCGGCTGCCTGCGCGCAACGGGAACTGCGCGAGGAAACGGGCTACGCTGCCGGGCGAGTCTCGCCGCTGCTGAGCTTTCTCACGACTCCCGGATTCACCGACGAGCAGATCCATGCCTACCTGGCGTGGGACCTTCACCGAGGTGATCCGTCGCCGGATGCTGACGAGGTAATCGAGGTTGAGACCCGGCCTCTCAGCGAGGCGCTGCGGATGATCGAGCTCGGACAGATTCGCGACGGGAAGACAATCGCAACGCTTCTCTACGCGACGATATTTCGCCGGACGGGTTGAGTCTGGGGGCAGAGGCGGCGCCGGACTTGCGCACGCGTGCTCGGCGTTCGCCGAGCTGCGACCCCACGCCGGGTGAACCAAAATGTCCGGTTTAGGTGTCTGTCCAAGTGTCCAATTCGACGGACACGAGAGCCGAAACGCGCCGGCCGAACCGTAGCGACAATTTCGCAAGTGCCATATCCGCAGTCGGTTACGGAGACGATGGAATTCGTCCTCGGCGCGGCATACAGGGTGCCATGGAACATTGTGGGAACAAGAACCAGGAGGTGGCTATCACGCGTGTGCCTGGTCAGATCTTCTTTTCACGTCGCAGTGCTCAGGGGGTAAACAGCCATGTCTGACGTCGCACTGAAACCGGCGATTCACTCGACCGGCGCGGCTGTCAGGGAGCATCTTCGAAATCTCGAGGATGGCGCCGTCGTAGGAGCGTTTCTCGACGGCGAAGAGCGCGCATTCGAGGAACTCGTCGATCGCTATCAGGCCCGTCTTCTGAACTTCATCTACAGAACGACGGGAGATCGAGAGCGTGCCGAAGACCTGGTGCAGGAGGTGTTTGTCCGCGTGTACCGGCACATTCACCGCTTCGACCGCTCGAAGAAGTTCTCGACCTGGATCTACACGATTGCTTCGAACCTGGCGAAGAACGAACTCCGGAATCGCTCCCGGAATCCGCTGATCCTGTTCCAGACGATCAAGCGGAACTGGCAGGACGAAGATCGTCCTCTGCAGTTCGAGGACTCAACGTCCCGTCCGGACGACCTGTACAGGAAACGGCACCTTCGAGACCTCGTCGAACAGTCGGTGCGTCAGCTTCCGTTGCACCACAGGCAGGTCTTCATCCTGCGCGAGCTGGAGGGCAAGTCGTACGAGGAGATCGCGGAGATCACGTCCTGCAACCTCGGAACCGTCAAGTCTCGGCTCAATCGAGCCCGGAACGCCTTCGCGTCAATCATCGCGCCGCATCTCGAGTAGATCCTTCCCTGATTGGAATGCACCTTGCGCGCCGCGTCCGGAGAACCGGGCGCGGCGTTTTCGTGACGGGCGGAAGCGTGGGGATGGGGCACCATACCTGCCGGGGGCTGGACGAGACGGAGGTCACGTGTCAGGATACCGCCGGAACCCGTCCAGACACCTTGGGTACCGAACGATGCCCGACAGCCGGGGCTCCCCTGAGTGCCGGAGCTTTCACGCAAGCCAACCGAGTCGATGGACTGTCGTTCGTTCCGCAGGAAGCACCTCGCCTACCTCGACGACACCCTCTCGGGGGTGGAAACGAAGGGCATGCGCAAGCACCTCGGTGCCTGCGAAGCATGCGCCCAGCACGACGCGTCGGTGCGTCGCGCCCTGCTGGTGGTGCGCAATCTCCCTGCTGTCACGCCGTCTCCTGATTTCGGGCGTCGACTCAGAGCCAGGATTGCGGCGGAGACGCTGCGTGGTCCGGGGGCTGGTGGATCGCTTCGTGGCCCGAGCGTCGGCTTGTTCATGAGCGTTGCCGCCTCGGTCGTCGTCGTTGGCGTCCTGGTGACACTGGCGGGAACCCAAGGCGTCAACAACAGGCCCTATCCGAGACTGCCAGCCGTGGTGGCCGACATTCCGGCTGCGCCAACGCTTTCGGGTCAGGCCGACGCGGCGCCGGCCATCGTCGCCTCGATGTCGACCGGGATGCCGATATGGTCTGCCCTGCTCCTGGCGGAGGAGGGGTCCGTGAGGCTCGCACGCACTGCCTTTGAGCCTGTCAGCTGGGCGGGAGAGGCAGCGCAGCGGTAGTCTCCGGTGCTCGTCAGCCGGGCCACCGGCCGAGGTGTCCCCGCGTCGCATGGCCTGTGCGCGGCGCGCAGCGCGCACGATGAAGGGCCGGACGGACGCCTTATATTGGGTCCATGCCTGCGACCACCGAGCGAGCGATACGGAAGTCGATGCGCGAGAAGTCGTTCGAACGAGTCTACTATTTCCATGGTGACGACGACTTTCTGAAGGACAGCCTTGCCCGTGAGTTCATCGATGCGGCGGTACCCGCAAACGCCCGGGATTTTGACTGCGAGGTTCTTCGGGGACTGGAGGTCGGTGCCGAAGTGCTCGACACGGCGCTTGCGACGCCACCGCTGATTCATGAGCGCAGGTTGGTGGTCCTCCGCGACGTGACCGGTCTGCGGCGCGACGCCCGCAAGGTGTTGTCGATGTATCTCAGGCGGCCTGCGGCCGGGACGGTCCTCCTGCTCGTACAACGTGCGGGCGAGAAGCCGAGTGCGGAACTAAGGGATGCCGGTGCAGCGCTCGAGTTCAAGGCGCTCGCGCCGGATCGTGTGCCCCGGTGGATCGAGCACTACACGTCGAGCGCGCTCGCCGTGGCAATTGCGCCGGATGCGGTTGTCCTGCTGCAGAGTGTCGTGGGAAACGATGTGCCACAGCTTGCCGCTGAACTGGCGAAGCTTGCCAGCCACGCGTCGGATGGCACAATCACCACGGGGGACGTGGAGGCGGTGGTTGGGGTGCGCCATGAGGAATCTCTGGGGGCCTTGCTGGACGCCGTTGCGGCAAAGGAGGCTGTGCGCGCATCGCGCCTGGTGGACGCCGCCTTGGCGCAGCCGAAAGTGACGCTTGTGAGCATCGTCATGGCACTCACAACACAGACACTCGCCCTGGCATGTGGACGGGCGGCGCTGGATCGTGGGCTGCCACGCGCCGGCCTGGATCGGTTCCTGTTCTCGCTGCTTCGTGAGAGCCGGGTGTATCCGGGGCGGAGCTGGGGTGAGGCCGTCGCCAGCTGGACGCGCGCGGTGCCGGAGTGGACCGTCGGCGATGCGGGCGCAGCGCTCGCGTCGCTGGTGATCGCAGACAGCGCAGCGAAGGACGCACGGCTTACCTCGGAAGAGCACTTTCTTTCGACGCTCGTGGTCTCGCTCTGCATGGGCGAGCTCTGCGTCGTCGCATGAGGAGGCTTGCGACCGTGAGATGGGCGCGCATCCCCTTCAGCCTTCTTGTCGTTGGCGCGATGTTGACCATTGCGGCGCGTTCCGTCGCGGCGCAGGCCCCGGACAGCGCGCTGGCACGCATCAGCCGGCTCGTGTCGATGGGCGATCGCAGCACCGCGCATGGCATTGCCGATTCCCTGCTCGGGGTACTCGATGTTTCGGCGCCGGC
The DNA here is from genome assembly GCA_963761075.1 of uncultured Gemmatimonadaceae bacterium. Classification (GTDB taxonomy): domain Bacteria; phylum Gemmatimonadota; class Gemmatimonadetes; order Gemmatimonadales; family Gemmatimonadaceae; genus CAVXFN01. Next base: position 174,397 of record CAVXFN010000004.1, on the reverse strand, counting down.
ATATCCCGATGCGCTGTACTGGCGGGCTGTCACGACTTCCAATGCTGCGGATGCCGAGCGCGACTACCTGCAGCTGAGTGTGGAGTTCCCGTTGTCTCCCAAGGCGGCAGACGGGCTCCTGACGCTGGCCCAGCTTGAGTACGCGCGGGGCGATCGCGTCGCGGCGCGACGTCACTTCGATCGGCTGTTGCGCGAACACCCGACTGGTCCGCACGTCGCGCGGGCGAGCTACTGGAGCGCGCGGTTGTCGTTCGACGAAGGAGACACGAGGCAGGGCTGTTCGATGCTCGCGGTGGCATCCGCGAACGTCGCGCCCGACGACGTTGAGCTGAAGAACCAGATCAACTATCAGCGCGCACCATGTGCGTCGCTTGCTGTGCGTGCGGACTCGACGTCAGGAGCGGGCGCGGACACGAGCGGCGCGTCACGTGCGGCTGGCGTGAAGACGGATGCCGGCCCGCAGTACAGCGTTCAGGTGGCGGCGTACCGCAGCAAGGCGTCGGCCGATGCGCTTGCATCCCGGCTGAAACGACGAGGCTTCGCCGTTCGGGTGGTCGGCACGCAGGCCCCATACCGTGTTCGTGTTGGTCGCTACGCGACCCGCGAAGCCGCGACAAGTGCGCTCGGGCGCATGCGTCGTGCGAACGTGAACGGCATTGTCGTGGAAGCCGAGCCGAAATGAGCCGTGACGCGACGCCGTTGATGCAGCAGTACCGGGACATCAAGGCGCATCACCCGGATGCGATCCTGATGTTCCGGATGGGCGATTTCTACGAGATGTTCTTCGACGACGCCCATGTCGCCTCGCGCGTGCTGGGACTGACACTCACGTCCCGGAACAATGGCGGGGCCGCGGACGTACCTCTGGCCGGTGTCCCGGTGAAGGCCGCGAACGAGTATCTCCGTCGCCTGGTGCAGCAGGGATTTCGCGTCGCGATCTGCGAGCAGGTCGAGGATCCGAAACTCGCCAAAGGACTTGTGCGGCGGGAAGTCATCGAGACCGTGACACCGGGTGCGGTGTTCGCGGACGACCTCCTCGAGCACGAGCGCAACAATTTTCTCTGCGCTGTACACGCACGGGGATCCACCGTTGGCGTTGCGGCCGCCGATGTGTCAACCGGGACGTTCATCCTGGCCATTGCCGCCGCGGGCGATTTCGAGGCGGTGCTCACCCGGTTCAGTCCCCGTGAGGTTCTCGTCCCGCAAGGCGGCGCCTCCGTGGACGGCAGGCCGCTCGGCTTCGGTTCGGCCCTCGTCACCGAGCGTGAGCCGTGGGAGTTCGACGATGCCGTGGCGGTGGACGAGCTGACCCGGCAGTTCGCGGTGCACTCGGTCGAGGGCCTGGGAGTGGGCGTGTCGGCGGGACCGGCGCTCGGCGCCGCCGGCGTACTCCTTCGATACCTGCGAGACCTGCAGCCCGGCGGCGTTCCCCACCTCATGCGGCCGGTTGTGGAGCACGCGGGCTGCACCATGCCGCTGGACGAGATGACGCGCCGCAATCTCGAACTGGTGGAGCCCCTGCGTACCACCGAACTTGCGCCGCGTCGCGCCGGGAGCGTCGTGCCGGACGGAACCCTGCTCGGGGTAGTGGACCGAAGCCGCACACCGATGGGCGCCCGGCGCATCCGGCAGTGGCTCCTGGCGCCGCTTCTGGATTGCGACGCGATCAACGAGCGGCTGGACGCGGTCGCGGCCCTGCACGAGGCACCGACGTGCCGGGCGGGCATGCGTGGCGAACTCGACTCGATCCGTGATATCGAGCGCCTCGCCAGCAAGGCCGCGGCGGGGAGAGCGACGCCGCGCGACGTGTCCGCGCTTGGCGATTCGCTGCGTCAGCTTCCAGCCCTGGGCGTTCTGTTGCGCGAGGTCGGTGGCGCCGGATTGCTGGGCGCCGTCACGGATGCCTGGGACGACTGCGAGGATCTGGAGGCCGACATTCGCGCCACCCTCGTTGACAGGCCGCCGCTGGCACTCGGGGACGGAGACGCGATACGCGCGGGGGTGGATGGGACGTTGGACGAGTTGCGAGGGTTGCGTGACGGCGGCAAGGAGGCAATTGCAGCCATCCAGTCGGCAGAGCGCGTGCGGACGGGCATCACCTCGCTGAAAGTCGGATTCAACCGGGTCTTCGGTTATTACCTGGAGGTGTCAAACGCGAACCGGCATCTGGTACCGGGCGACTACCAGAGGCGGCAGACGCTGACGGGCGCCGAGCGATACGTCACGCCGGCCCTGAAGGAGTATGAGGAGAAGATCCTGAATGCGAGCGAGCGGATCGAAGTGCGCGAGCGCGAGCTGTTCGAGGCGCTGCGAACACGCCTGGGCGCGCAGATTTCCCGATTGCAGGCGGTCGCCGAACGGGTCTCGCTGCTCGACGTCGTGTCGACGTTTGCGGAGGTGGCGGAGCAGGAGGGATACACGCGCCCGGAGCTGCACGACGGCTTCGACCTGGAGATCACTGGCGGCCGCCACCCGGTCGTGGAGCGCATGATGCCGCGGGAGAAGTTCATCCCGAACGATGTGTCCCTGCCGGACGATGCCCGGGTGATGGTGCTGACCGGCCCGAATATGGCCGGCAAGTCGACGATCCTGCGGCAGGTGGGCCTGATCGTGCTGATGGCGCAGGTCGGGTGCTTCGTTCCGGCGCGGCGCGCGCGGGTGGGCCTGACCGACCGGATCTTCACTCGCGTCGGAGCCAGCGACAACCTCGTGCGCGGGCAATCGACCTTCATGGTCGAGATGGCGGAGACGAGCGCGATTCTGCACCAGGCCTCGGCGCGCAGCCTTGTGCTCCTCGACGAGATCGGCCGAGGCACGTCCACCTATGACGGCGTGTCGATCGCCTGGGCCGTGAGCGAGCATCTCCACGACCGCATCGGGTGCAAGACGATCTTCGCGACACACTACCACGAACTCACCCAGCTCGCCGACGAATTGGTATCGGTGCGCAACTATAACGTCGCGGTGCGGGACAATGGCGACGACGTGGTCTTCCTTCACCGGCTGCAGGCGGGTGGTGCGAACCGCTCGTACGGCATCGAGGTCGGCCGGCTGGCGGGTCTTCCGGCGAGCGTGCTCGCACGGGCGCGCTCGGTCCTGCGCCTGCTCGAGGGCGAGCAGCTGGCAGCCGCACTGGACGTGCGCCTGCCCGCGTTTCGAACCGCCGCTCCCGCGGCCGCACCTGCGGAGCAGCTGGCGTTGTTTCATCAGGCAGAGCGCGAGGTGACGGAACGGTTGCAGGCGCTCGATCCCGAGCACACTACTCCGATCGAGGCGCTGCGGATTCTCGACGAGCTTGTCCGGATAGCACGGGGAATCCGGCATGCGTGATGCGATGCGTCGGCGTCGCGCCCTCCGCTCCGGGAGCCATTGGTCGTGGCTCGTGATGCTGTTCCTTCTGGGCGGCACGGCCTGCGGCGATGGCAGTGCTCTTTCGGGGCGACTGCGAGACAACCAGGATCCCGTCGAGCTTCCGGCCCTGCTCACGACCGAGCTCCCCTTCCGCTACCCGCTCGCGCTCTACGTCCAGGGGATCCCTGGCGACGTGACGCTCCAGCTGTTCATCGACTCGATCGGTCTGGTGGTGCCCGACTCGGTTCGGGTGGCGGAGCCGTCGAAGTACCCCGCCTTCGACTCCTCGGCCGTGGCAGGGGCCTCGCAATTGATTTTCCGGCCCGCCCGTCGCGGCGAGCGGCGTATTCCGTACACGGTGCTTTTCCCCGTCAAATTCCGGGTCCCAGGCGCCCCGCTGCCGCCGGGAGATACGGCGGGAACGGGCCGATAGCGGTCCCCTCACCTAGCAGAGTCACAGGCGCATGACGATCACGGAACGAACCGCGGATACGCCGGAAGCCGTCGGCGCGCATCCCATGGTCAGGGTGGCGAAGGCCTTGGTGTCTGGCGGATCCAATGGAGCCGGCGGACGATGAGGGTCACGGTGCTGATGGGCGGGACCTCGAGCGAACGCGACGTCTCGCTCGCCTCGGGCGTCCGGATCGCGGCGGCCCTGCGCTCGCTGGGGCACCGGGTAACGGCGGTCGATACGGCGAGCGGGGTGCTCGATGAGGCCAGCGAGGCGGCAATGCTCGCCTCCGGGGTAAGCCAGGCGCCGCCCTCGATGGAGAGTCTTGCCGAGCTCTCCCGGACGTCGCTCTCGCCGATGCTTGGCACGCTGCCAGAAATCCGAGATGCAGACGTCGTCTTTCTCGCGCTGCATGGTGGCCAGGGCGAGGACGGCACGCTTCAAGCGCTCCTGGACCTGAGCGGCGTGCGCTACACGGGCAGCGGGCCCCTCGGCAGTGCGTTGGCCATGGACAAGGACCTCTCGAAGCGGCTGTTTCGCGCGGCCGGTGTCCAGACGCCCGACTGGCTCATGGCGCCGGCACGCGGCGACGACGTGGCGCGCCGACTGGGATATCCGGTCATCGTGAAGCCATCCAAGCAAGGCTCGACGGTGGGCCTAACGTTGGTGGGGGAGGCGCCGGCGCTGGACGATGCGGTGCGGGAAGCGTTCCGGTACGACGACGAGGTCATGGTGGAAGCATTCATTCCGGGGCGGGAACTGACCGTGAGCATCCTCGGCGGCGCGGCGCTGCCAGTGGGGGAGATCATCCCGATCCACGACCTGTACGACTACGAGTGCAAGTACACGGCGGGGATGGCGGTCGAGACGTTTCCGGCGCCGCTGAGCCCCGAGGAGACCAAGCAGGTCCAGCGGCAGGCGCTGGCCGCCTTCACGGCGCTGAAACTCCGCGGATATGCCCGGATTGACTTCCGCCTGAGGCCAACGGGTGATTTCTTCTGTCTGGAGGCAAACACGCTTCCCGGCATGACGAGCCTGAGCCTCGTGCCACAGGCCGCGGCCGCCGCCGGGATCGGCTTCCCGGAGCTTTGCGAGCGGATCGTGCAACTCGCGTTCACCGACGAGAGGACGAGATAGATGGGGTCGACACCAGTTCTCGCCGCCGCGCTGGCCGGCATTCCCGCAGGGATCCAGCGACAGGGGACCTGGGAAGGACGGCGCCAGATCTTCGTGCGATTTGCGGGCCCGGCCGAGACGGCGCAGATGTACACGGCCGATGCATTGGCGCGTGAGCTGAACCGGGCGCTGACCCGCTCGGTGTTCCACTCGGTATGCGTCGGCGGGCGGGATGCGCTTGGGAACTCCGATTTTCTCGCGGCGTCCCTGCGGCAGCTGCCGCCGGGCACCCTCGTCATGGCGGACACCGACGGGCAGCGACCGGAGGCCATGGCGGCCCTGCACGAGTTCCTTACCCTGGTGCAGGTGACGCTCGAGCCCCCGGTCGGCGCAGCGGTACTGGAGCGCGCGATGGAGACGGTGCGTTCCGCGGCGTCGATGCGCTGCGAGCATTCGGTGGTCGTGGCCGGGTCGGACGAGGCAAGTGACGCCGATTATTTGCAGATCGTCGAGCAGACGCACGACGCATCCGCGGCCGCGGCGATCGTGATACACCCCGGACCGGGGATCGAGCGGGGAATGCTCGACAAGCGCTGGAGTACGCTCCTCGAGCATTCGTCGGCGCGTCACGCCGACGTCCGCCTCCTCAACCGGCTGAATGGGCCGGCCACGATGCGGTAGCCGACGGACCCCGATTGCGCCGGCCGGAACCTGGAGCCGGTGCGGACACTACGAAGAGAGTCACCACCGAACCCCCTTGCTCACGCGCCTGATGTACGCGCCGACGGACGACCTCGAGTACCCGCGCCTCACCCGCGCCGTGCAGTGGCTGATCGGACTGAATGTCGCGATCTTCTTCCTGCAGCTCACCGTTGTGGGGAGTTCGAACATGGCGACGGCGCTCGGGTTCACGTCGCGGGACCTGTCGCGTCACTGGTGGGCGGTGGTCACCTATATGTTCGTGCACGCCGGGTTCTGGCACCTGGCCCTGAACATGTACACGCTCTACCTGTTCGGTCCGCGCATCGAGCATTCATGGAGCCCTGGGGAGTTCACGCGCTACTATCTCCTGTGCGGCCTTGGCGGGCTATTCGTCCACCTGCTGTTCGTGCATGATGGGTTGCTCGTGGGGGCGTCTGCTGCGGTCCTGGGGGTGATGCTGGCGTACGCCGTCCGCTGGCCGGATGACGAGGTCTTCCTGCTGGGCGTGCTGCCGCTGAAGGTGAAGTGGCTGGTGGCGGGACTTGCGGGCATCAATCTCCTTGGCGGTATCCTCGGGGGCGGTGCTGGCGGCGGAGTCGCCTACCTGGCGCACGTGGGAGGCCTCGCGGCGGGCTGGCTGTACCTGCGGTCGGCGTCCACGTCGGGCATCGACCGCCTGCGTCAGCGCGTATCACAGGTTCCCGACCTGCCGGATGAGCCACCGCGCGCGATCCCACGCTCGCTGCCCCGGACGCGCGAGAAGGGCCATGAGGTCGACGATGTCGTCGCCCGGAGCCATGCGGCCCTCGCGCGGCGACCGGCACCGGTCCTGCCATCGCCGACGAAGGAGCGCGACCGGCTGACGGACCTCAACGCGGTGCTGGACAAGATCTCGGACCAGGGGATCGACAGCCTAACGGCGGACGAGCGCCTGCTCCTCGAGGAGATGTCGCGGGAGCTTCGTCGGGACCGATAGCAGCGCGCGACCTTCCTTGCGGCTCCACGCCACAGAAAGAGCCCCCCGGCTGGTGCCGGGGGGCGAATGCCGCCACGCCGTTCTCGCGGCGGTGTCTGACGGCCCGACGCGAGCCGTCGAGTGCAAGGTAGGCCGGCGCGACAACACTGTCCATGCCGCTTCTCACAGTCAGTGTGCACGCCGCGCGTCCAGCGAATCGTACCCGACGTCGAGCTCCCGCCTCGACCCCGGCACTTGCTGGCGGCGGCAACCCTCCCGTGGCTATTGTTGCGCCATGCCGCAACCCGAGCTGCTGGAGACGTTCGAGAACCCGTATCCCGGGCGCCCGTACGAGATACACCTGGTGTGCAGCGAATTCACGTCACTCTGCCCGGTGGGCGGTATCGAGAGCGATGCTGCGGAGCTCACGGTGTTGAAGGGTGGGGCGCCCGATTTCGGTGTTATCGAGATCACGTACGTCCCGGACCGCCTGTGCGTCGAGTTGAAGAGCCTGAAGCTGTACCTGTGGAGCTTCCGCAACGACGGCATCTTCTATGAGCGTGCCGTCAACCGGGTTCTCGACGACCTCGCCAGGGCGGTCCAGCCGCGGTGGATGCGGGTGGTGGGCGACTTCAACGTGCGGGGCGGCATCAAGTCGGTCATCCGCGCGAGCGTCGGCCAGGCCCTTCCATCGCCGGAGATTCGTTAGGCGCGCCGCAAGGCCGGGCGATGGCCGTACACGATGCCTTCGGCCCCCGCCAGCCGACTTGGCACCCCGCCCGGAGCCGGTTACGTTTCTCGCCTTCGGCCAGGTAGCTCAGTTGGTAGAGCAGCGGACTGAAAATCCGCGTGTCGGCGGTTCGATCCCGTCCCTGGCCACTCTCCAGCGCGGCGACCGGAGGATCCCGATGGTTTCCGGTGCGCACTCGCGTGGACAACCCCGACGTCCGACGAGAGGCTGGCCGCCGGGCGTGCGCTGCCGGCCGGGCGTTAGAACTCGAGCGTGAGATAGACTCCGCTGGCCCGTCCCGACACGAAGCCGAGCTTGTTCGGGAGGGGCACCCGGGACCACTTCTCGACCGCGAAGCGCGAGCCGATGAAGCCCCCGAGCAGCACGCCGGCGCCGGCGCCGACCAGCGCCGACATCGGCCGGCTGTACTTCCGGCCCGGATCTGAGGGTTTGGAGGCGGACGCGAAGATGGCGCCGCCAATCGCGCCGACCCCGGCTCCGATGGCCGCACCCCGCACCACGTACGGGGCGTGACCCCGCTTCATGCCCACGGTGGTTTCCAGGAGCTCGACCTGGTCGAGCGTCACGGACCAGATACCGCGTCCCGCCTGTTCCTCGAACAGGACGAGCGTATCTCCACGGAGCTCGAGGTAGTTCGCGACGAGCGGAGCCACCAGAGAGGTCGCCGTGACACGTACGCGCGAGCCCGGTACGAGGGGAATCCCAAGGGACTTCGGGGGGGGCGCCGACTGCTGCGCTCCGGCTGACAGGCTGAGCCCGACCAGCAGGCAGGTGGCGACGCGCGTGACTGACAGGCGCACAGCGGATCTCCCGGAAGTGTGCAGCGTTCGAGGTATGCAGCAAGATAGGGGAGGCGTGGCCACGGTGGAGGCTTCCACACTCCCCTCTAGGACGGTTGAGGCCGACGGGGGTAATATGCGCCATGCGACGTTCGACGCCGCGCGCGGCTCGCGCGCGCGGCGTTTCGGAACGCAGACTCTTCTGCTTTCCCGCCATCGCCGTAAGTTCCGCGAGCGACCGCCCCGCTTCCATCATTCCCTACCATGCCGTCGACGCAGACCGTCACCGACGTCAGCCCCTTCGTGCAGGGCGGACGGGACCACGCCTTTCGCGCCGCGCCTTCGGCCAGGAGGCTTCGCGGTTCGGCGATCCTCAGGATTGCCGCCGAGATCCGATCGCGCCTTGCAGCTGGGGAGCGGGTCTGCAACCTGACGGTGGGGGACTTCAGCCCGAAGGAGTTTCCCATTCCGCGGGAGCTCACTGAGGCGACTGTCGATGCGCTGCAGCGCGGGGAGACGAACTACCCGCCTTCACTCGGCATGCCGGCGCTTCGAGAGGCCGTGACGGCGACGTACGAGCGCGACCTCGGGCTCCGCTATCCGGTGGAATCGGTGCTGGTGACTTCGGGATCGCGCCCAGGTGTGTACGGTACATACCGCACCATTGTCGGCGAGGGGGAGCGGGTCGTCTTCGGTGTGCCCTCATGGAACAACGACTACTACTGCGACATGGTCGGCGCGACGCAGGTCCCGTTGCCGTGCGGTCCCGCAGACCAGTTTCTTCCAACGCCGCGGGCCGTCGCCCGCGCGATCAGGGGAGCGAGGATGGTGGCGCTCAACTCGCCGCTCAACCCCTGTGGCACGGCCTTCAGTGCCGAGGCGCTGGGCGGCATCGCCGACGCGATTCTGGAGGAGAATGCCCGGCGCTCCGCGGATGAGGGACCGGTGTACCTGCTTTACGACCAGGTCTACCGTCTGCTGACGTTTGGCGAGGCCCCCCCGGTCGATCCTGTCTCATTGCGGCCCGAGATGGCGCGGTACACGATTTTTGTCGACGGCATCTCCAAGGCGTTCGCGGCGACGGGGCTTCGGGTGGGGTGGGTTGTCGCGCCGCCGGAGATCATCTCGGTGATGAACAACATCCTGCAACACGTCGGAAGCTGGGCCCCTCGAGCCGAGCAGGTTGCCACGGCCAAGGTCCTCGGGATGCACGAAGCGCTGGACGCGTTTCAGCGAGAGATGGTATCGGGGCTGCAAACCCGTCTCAACCTGCTTTTTCGCGGCATTGTCGAGCTGCGGAATGCCGGCCATCCCGTGGATGCCATCGAGCCGGCGGGCGCGATCTACCTCAGCGCGAAGTTCGACCTGGTGGGCAGGACGTGGCGCGACGGGGACACGATTCACACGCCGGAGCAAATTCGGGCCTGGCTGCTGCGGGAAGCGGGCCTGGCGGTCGTGCCATTCGATGCGTTTGGGGCATCGAGTGAGGTTGGATGGTGCCGACTTTCGGTTGGTGCCGTTTCAGTCGACGCCATTGCGTCCGCGCTGCCGAGGCTGCGCGCCGGACTGGAGTCACTTCGCTGAATTACAGGAGGGTCGCATGAAGGGCACGCGTGATTCCACACCGGCCACACTCTCGCTCCTTCTGCTGGCGCTTTCCGCGCCATCACTCGGATGCCAGCGCGTACACGTCCCGCCCGCGGCCGAACAGATTGCAGCGGCGGTGCTGCCGCTTCCCCCGGACCTCCGGTCGAACGCCGCCGTGCTGGGGTATGCCACGAACGGAAAGCTGGTCCAGCTGCGCGCCGGCGATGGCGCCATGATCTGCCTCGCGAACGATCCCCACGGGACGCAGTTTCACGTCGCGTGCTATCACAAGTCGCTCGAGCCTTTCATGGCGCGCGGGCGTGAGCTGCGCGCGCAGGGTGTGAAGGACCCCGAAGTCGACAGCGTTCGTTTCCGCGAGGCGAAGGCGGGGAAGCTGGCGCTTCCTACCGGTCCTGCGAGCCTGTACTCGCTGACCGGCGGGACATTCGACGCGGCCACGGGGCGTGCGAAGGATGCCAAGCCGCTCTACGTCATCTACATCCCATACGCCACTTCCGCGACCACGGGACTGTCCGATCACCCCATAAGCGATGGTCCATGGCTCATGCTGCCAGGCACTCCGAAGGCGCACGTAATGTTCGTTCCAAATATGTGAAGTGTGAGATGATTATCTGACATGTATTTTGTTGTCATATAGCAGTTTACATCGCGCGCAGTTCTGCCATTGACGGGATGGGATCGGACACGACGGCGACACTGATCAGAAAACAGTGTCGCCGTTATGTCGTTTTGATGTCCGATGCATTGCGCGTCATACGAGTGCCTTGTATCCTTCGATCCGGATAAGCGGATCGAGATAATGCGAGCGGCCGTTCACTCTCACCTTTCCACCTTGTCGGATCCGACGCGCAGTCGGATCATGGTGGTGCTCGAGCGTGGAGGGCTGACCGTCGGGGAGCTGTGCTCGATTCTTCAACTCCCGCAGTCGACAGTCAGTCGTCACCTCCGACTTCTCTCTGACGAGCGATGGGTGGAGGCACGTCAGGAGGGGACGAGCCGCTACTACTCCTTGCGTCGCGACCTGGATCCCTCCGCACGAAGCCTCTGGGATCTCGTAGGGACCGAGGTTCGGACGGGAGCTCCTGCCGACGACGACCACGCACGGCTTCAACGGGTTCTCGCGGATCGGCGGGCGAAATCTCGTGAGTACTTCGATTCAGCGGCCTCGGAATGGGAGCGGGTTCGTGAAGAACTGTTCGGCACTGCAACGATTACCGGTGCGCTCCTTGGCCTGCTCGACGAAGACTGGGCCGTTGGTGACCTGGGGTGCGGAACCGGGGAGATGTCCGTGATGCTGGCCCCGCACGTCGGCCGCGTTGTTGCCGTGGACGAATCGGCTTCGATGTTGCGAGCAGCGGAATCGCGGCTGTCCGGGTTTCGGAACGTGGAATTCCGTGCGGGAGAACTCGAAGAGCTTCCGATCGCGTCCGGAGAGCTCGACGCAGCAGTCCTGTCCCTCGTTCTGCATCACCTGGCCGAACCGACCCGCGTGCTCGAGGAGGCGCGCCGGACACTGCGGGGCGATGGCCGGCTCCTGATCATCGACATGCGCCCGCACGATCGACTCGACTTCAAGGAGCGGATGGGTCACGTGTGGCTGGGATTCGCCGAGGAGCAAGTGCACGCGTGGCTGGGACACGTCGGCTTCTCGCGGATCCGTATTCAGAACCTCACCCCCGCCCAGGGCACGAAGGGACCACGGCTCTTCGCGGCGACGGCGCGCCGTTGCCGCAGCCCCGCGGAAGCCGGCGCCGACCAAGCCGCCGACCGCCTGACGCACGCGACGTCCTGACGCAGCGATCCAGAACCACCCGACTCAACCAGACGAGACCAACATGACGACCACCAGTCGACCGGTTCCCGCCCCGACACCCGGGGCGCTTGATCGTCCCGCCTTCCGCGTGCGCGACCTTTCGCTTGCGGAGTGGGGGCGGAAGGAGATCCGGCTCGCCGAGCACGAGATGCCTGGGCTGATGGCGGTTCGCGCCGAGTACCGCGGCCAGAAGCCGCTCGCGGGCGCGAAGATCATGGGGTCGCTCCACATGACGGTGCAAACGGCCGTACTCATCGAGACGCTGGTGGAGCTTGGAGCGGACGTGCGCTGGGTGTCGTGCAACATCTTCTCGACGCAGGACCATGCCGCGGCGGCGGTGGCCGTCGGACCGCGCGGAAGCGCTCAGGATCCCGAGGGGATCGCGGTCTTCGCGTGGAAGGGAGAGACACTGGATGAGTACTGGTGGTGCACCGAGCAGGCGCTGATGTGGCCTGACGGCTCGGGCCCGAACCTGCTGCTCGACGATGGTGGCGATGCGACGCTTCTCGTCCATCGTGGCGCGGAGTACGAGCGTGCCGGCAGCGTGCCGGCGTTCGACGCCGAGAAGGAGCCGGAGGAATGGGGCGTCATCCTGGGGCTGCTTCGCCAGGAGCAGGCCCGCCACCCCGGTCGATGGACGGCCATGGCCGCGGGGATTCGAGGCGTTTCCGAGGAAACCACGACGGGCGTGCACCGCCTGTACGAGATGATGCGAAACGGGTCGCTTCTCTTTCCCGCGATCAACGTGAACGATTCCGTGACGAAGTCGAAGTTCGACAACATCTACGGCTGCCGTCATTCGCTCATCGACGGACTCAATCGGGCGACCGACGTGATGTTGAGCGGCAAGCTCGCGCTCGTGTGCGGCTATGGCGAGGTGGGGAAGGGGTGTGCGCAGGCATTGAAGGGGCAGGGAGCGCGGGTCGTGATCTGCGAGATCGACCCCATCTGCGCGCTGCAGGCCGCCATGGAGGGATTCGAGGTCGGCACGATGGAGGACCACGTCGCGCGTGCCGACATCTTCATCACGGCGACGGGCAACAAGGACGTCATCACCGTGCACCACATGGCGCGGATGAAGGACAAGGCGATCGTCGGCAACATCGGCCACTTCGACAACGAGATCGACATGGCCGGGCTGAAGCGGGTGCCCGGCGTGCGGCACGAGAACATCAAGCCGCAGTACGACGAGTGGATCTTTCCGGACGGACATGCGATTCTCGTACTCGCGGAGGGGCGGCTGCTCAACCTTGGCTGCGCGACGGGCCACCCGAGCTTCGTGATGTCGGCCTCGTTCACGAACCAGGTGCTGGCGCAGCTGGAGCTGCATCAGCGATCGGACCGATACGAGCGCAAGGTGTACACGTTGCCGAAGCACCTCGACGAGAAGGTCGCGCGCCTGCATCTCGACAAGCTCGGGGCGAAGCTGACGACGCTGACACCGGAACAGGCCGCATACATCGGCGTATCCGCGGGGGGACCGTACAAGCCGGAGCACTATCGCTACTGAGGGCCGGCGGTGGCCGCCCAGGTGTCGCCTCCCGGCGCCCGATCAGCTGGTCTGGCGCAGGAAGGTGACGACCGCCTGGACGGCGGTCGTGACCCGGGCGACGCCGAGCCCGCGAACGTCAACGACGCGGGCCCCGAAGTCGACGAGCTGGCGCTGGAACGCCGAGTGGATCCCGGCACGGGCCCCGGGCTGGTCGCGGACGCCATCGGCGGTCCACGGCACGTCGATGTCGGCCAGCAGGTACAGGGATCCGAGCCGCTGTCGGGCGGCCTCGACGATCCACTCGGGACAGGATCCGTAGTAGTGATTGGCGTACACCACGGTGCTCACCAGGTCGGTGTCGAGCACCAGCAGTTCGGTGCCGCGGCTTGCAGGGACGGCCTCACGCATCAGGCGCAGTCGGTGCACGACGTCCTCCTCGGCGGCGACCTGCCCTCGCGCGATCGGCGACACGTCATCCACCGACAGGCGGGCGCGCCGCGCCGCGTATTCGCGGGCGTACTCGGCCACCCAGAGCGTATCGAGCTTCTCGGCGAGCTGACGGGCGAGCGTGGTCTTGCCGGTGCACTCTGAGCCCGTCACCACGATGCGCCCTGGTGCGCCTGGGGTCAGATCGACGGGTCGGCGCTCCGAAGTGTCCATGATCGCTTCCATTCGCGATGACCGAGGACGGCGAGCACCAGGAAGACCACGTAGAGTGCCGCCGTCGCATAGAGATTCTTGTACACGTACATGGGTACGTAGACGACATCGACAAGGATCCAGAGCGTCCAGTTCTCGAGCACCTTTCGGGTCATCATCCACTGTGCAACGAGGCTGGTCGTTGCCAGGAGGGAGTCGAGCCAGGGGAGCGAGGCATTGGTGAAGTGCTGGAGCAACCAGGAGAGGACCGCCCAGCCGGCGAGGTTGATGAGCGTGAGCACGACAAGGAGTCTCGGCGTGGCACGCGACACGAGCAGGGCCGATCGGTTCTCGCCGCCATGCAGCCATGCGTACCAGCCGTAGAGGGAGAGCAGCAGGTAGACGACCTGCAATCCCATGTCGGCGTACAGGCGCTGGTCGAAGAACACGACGATGTACAGACCGACGTTGACAATCGCCGTGGGCCAGCTCCAGATGTTCTCCCGGGTGACGAGGAAAACACTGATGATGCCGAAGAGCGCGGCGACGACCTCGGTCCGTGTCATGGGAACGGGATGATAACGTCGCGGCGGCGGGAGATGGAGGGAACCCGGTGGCGCGGCGACGGCCAGCGGGGGCCGTCGCGCCGAACTGCGCCGGTCGCTACGGACCCGCGTTCCACCGTGCGGCCGCGTCGGGTGCTCGTCGCGGCGGCGCTCGCGGTCGCGTCACTGGCATCGGCGTCGTGCTCGGCGGCACTGCGCCGGCCGACGCCGCCGTCGGCGGCGGACTCGGCACAGACCATCGCGCACCTGAACGCCATTCTCCTCGCGCACTGGGAATTCGTGTCGAACGAATGGCCGGGCATTACGCTGCGAACCGGCGTGACGCCATGGACGCTTCCTGACATATCGTACGCGACGGCGAAGACGGAATCGCAGTTCGGACGCGCTGCCATTCGGGAGCTTGACCAGCTTCAGGTGAACGCGCTTTCGGAGCCGTCATACATCACGTGGCTGACGCTGCGAAGCGACATGGGAGTGCTCTCCCGCCGCTCGGCCTACTACTGGACCGACCTGTCGTTCGCGACGCCATCGAATTCTCCGCTCATGGTGGCGCTCGACGTGCTCCAGCGGCAGCCGTTCGCCGACAGCGATGACGTGGACGGGTATGCGCGCCTCCTGGGCGGCATGGCGGCGCTCGCCGACAGCGTGCGGAGCGGATTGACCGAGCGGGCCGGACGGAATGTCGTCCTTCCCCGGCGCGAAATCACACGGGCCGCCGCGCTCGTTCGCCGACTGATCGCGGACGGGTCGGCGGCGCCATACATGCCAGCGGACGCCCGGCTCGACGAACTGGCCGACGTCGAACGGCGACGCCTTGGAGAACGGGTCCACGAGATCGTGGAGGGCCGACTGAATCCCGCGCTGGAGCGGCTCGCGACCTATCTCGAGGGCGAATACGCAGCGCGGGCCCCGGAGGCGATTGGCCTCGGGCAATACACCGGCGGCCTCGAGTTCTATCGCTTCCTCCTGCAGGACCAAACGACGCTGGACGTCTCTCCGGAGCAGGCGCATTCCATCGGACTCTCGGAGGTCGTGCGCCTGGACACGCTACTCCTGGCAGCGGCACGGGCCAGTGGCCTGCCGGAGAACATGGCGGCGCTGCGGGCGCAGGTTCTCAGTGATGCCGGGCATGTCGATGGCAGTCCGAAGGCGATCTCGGAGCGCCTTGCGTCCGTGACATTGCGCGTCGACAGTCTCGTGCGCGACTCGATGAACGTGGGTGCGCTGATGCCGGTCCGGTATCGCGCGCTGTCGGGCAACGCCGGTGCGGCGCCGTGGCCGGCGCGGCTCGAGATCGCGACGATGGCCGACTCGGCGGCGACCTTGTGGTTCGATTCGGGCTCCGTGCAGCTGCGCGTCGACTGGCTTCTGCCAGCGGTAGCGTACGAGGCGCTGGTGCCCGGGCGGCTGCTGCAACTGGGGCGCGAACGGGCTGATTCCGCGCTCCCCGTCTACCGGCGAGTGACCGATCGCGCCGGACTCGCGGACGGGTGGGCGGCGTACGCCATCGAGGTCGCGCTGGATCTCGGCCTTCCCCGGAACACCCGCGAGCGATTCGGCGCCCTGCTGCGCGAAATGACGATCGCCTGCGGCCTGGTGATCGACACCGGCGTGAACTACTTCGGCTGGACTCCGGAGCAGGCCCTGGCGTTCCTGCGACACCAGCTGCCGTACGACGATGCGGAGCTGGAACAGCAGTTCATCGTGCCGACAATGGAGTCGCCCGGGCGATTGTCTGCGGGCGCGCTCGGGGCGCGTGAACTGAAAGGGATGCGAGACTGGATCGGGACGGAGCGCGGGGAGGGGTTCGACAGGTCACGATTCGTCGACGCGCTTCTTTCGCAGGGGGCGGTTCCGCTTCCGGTGCTCGGCTCGCATCTCGAATGGTGGCTCTGGGAGTCCACGCGCCCTGCGCCCACCGACACTGGTGGACGACAGGCGGCGACGCGCCAGCGGCGCTGACTCAGGAGCTCGCCGCGAACGGTCGCAGGACGTGTTCCATGGCCTCCTCGGGCGAGCGGACGAAGTGAAGGGTCGCCCCAGCGCCAAGGCCGGCAAAGAACTGCTCGGTCACGGTCGCCGCCGCCACGAAGACGATTGGACGCCGGGCGCCGATGGCGAGCGCGACCTCGGACGCGGTACCGGCGCTCATGCCGCAGACGGCAATCACGTCACTGGTCAGGACAAGCACATTGTTCCGGGCCTGACCAAGGGACGTCATCACCGCAATTGAGAGGTGCTCACTCGCCGCGCTGGAGTCGGCGGACGGGAGAATGCCGAGGACGACACCGCCGGCAGCGCGCGCCCCTCGACTTGCCGCCAACATCACCCCGGCGGACACCCCGCCGCTGGCGACGACCCATCGCTCTGATGCGGCGAGGCGGGCGAGCTGTTCGGCGTGCCGGAGGTCGATCTCGCGAGCGTCCGCTGACGGACCGACGACGCCGAGGACAGGGGCGCGCATCGGGCGACGCCGGACTCAGGCCTTGGCCTTCGTGGTCCGGCGCTTCGTTGTCTTCCGCGGGCGTCGCTTGCCGTACGATCCCCGCTTGATCTTGCCGCGCCGCGAGCGCTGGTCACCCTTTCCCATGAGACGGTCCTCTCCAGAGTTCGGAAGCATCCGCGCCCCAACGGCGCGACGTGCCCGGGGGAAGGTATCGGCCCCGGCACACGCGAGGGAGTGGCTACGCCCGATGCCCCGGCCGGCGGTCCGTGTCCGGTGGAGGGATGACGGACCTGGCGACGATCCCGGCGACCGCCAGCCCCGGGCCCGCCACCCCGGGGCCCGCCCCCGTCCCCGCCTCACCCGGCGCAACGGCGCCTAACGATCCCTGGCCCGAAGACAATGCGGCGCCAGGATCCCCGGAGATCCTGGCGCCGCATCGCTCCAGCACGGGCGACACTGCCACCCGCTTGCGTAAACGTAAGAACATCGCTGCCATTCCGCGAGGCCACCCCCACCACTGGCCGGTCACGCCGACGCGCGGAACCATCGTCGCCGCCCTCCCGATTCCAGACCCCGCAGCCGTCCGTGACGTCACATGGCGACGGATCTGCTCCGGCGCCCGGCGCCCGCCCCGTGCGCGTCGCCGGCGCGGGCTCCGCAACGCCGGCGCGGCCCTAACGAGCGGCGCCGCTCCTCACGGCCGCGGGGGACCGTCGAGCTCCTCGATTGTTCTCGTCGAAGGCTGGCGCTCCCGCTGCAGGCGGTGCGCGACGGCCTCGGCGGTGGCCAGCGCGCGAAGGACATTCTCGCCAGCCACCTTTCCGAGGTCAGCTTCGCTCCAGCCGCGACGCGAGAGCTCCACCAGCAGCGCGGGGAAGCGCGACACGTCCTCGAGGCCGTCCGGCAGGTCGTTGCCGGTTCCGTCGAAGTCCGACCCGATGCCCACATGATCGACGCCCGCGATGCGGCGCACATGCTCGATATGGTCGGCAACATCTGCGATGGTGGCGTGCGGCGCGGGATTCGCGGCCAGCCACTGGGCCATCATCCGGGCGGCCGCCGCCGAGTCCCGCGGGAAGCGGCGCTGAGCGTCCTGTTGTGCCTGCAGCCGTTGGGCGCCGTAATTCGCGACCTTTTGCGATACGAATCCCGGGACGAAGGAGACCATGACAACGCCTCCGTTCCCGGGGAGCCGGGCGAGGATCGAGTCCGGGACGTTGCGCGGGACGTCGGTGAGGGCGCGGGCCGAGGAGTGCGAGAAGATCACCGGGGCCTCGCTGACATCGAGGGCATCGCTCATGGTCCCCGGCGAAACGTGCGACAGGTCGACCAGCATGCCGAGCCGGTTCATCTCGCGGATGACCTCCCGGCCGAACGCAGTGAGCCCGCCATGCCGCGGTGCGTCGAGCGCGGCGTCGGCCCAGTCCAGCGTGACATTGTGGGTGAGGGTCATGTAGCGAACACCCAGGTCGTAATACGCCCGCAGGGCGCCGAGTGAGTTCTCGATGGCGTGGCCACCCTCGATGCCCAGCAGCGAACCGATCCGGCCGGCATGGTGCGCCGCCCGCACGTCCGCGGCTGTCAGTGCGAGCTGAAAGGCGTCGGGGTATCGGGCGATGAACCGGCGGGCGATGTCGATCTGCTCGAGCTGCACGCGGGCGTATCCCGAGTCGCGGTACTCGCCCGGGATGTAGACCGACCAGAACTGCCCGCCGACCATGCCCTGCCGGAGACGCGGGATGTCTGTGTTGCCCTCGGTACGACGGCGCAGATCGTACGCCGCGACGTCACGCGGTGCCGCGCGAAAGTCGTTGCGGATGTACCAGGCAAGGTCGTTGTGGCCGTCGACCAGGGGGACGGCCCGCAACACGCGCTCCACCTTCGCCAGGTCGGGGTCCTGGTCCTGGGCCCGCGCGGTGCCGGCGCATGCAAGCAGGAGCAGCGCAAGGTGTCGGATGCGCATTGTCAGTCGCTCGTGAAGGAGGTCATCACCGCGCATCGGATTCGTCGATGCGCGCGCCAACGGCCGGTGCGGTGAAGCCGTCGGCGCTCACTGCTGCCAACGCGGCAGCCGCCGGTCCGGTAGCGTACTGCGCAGCGTGCCAACCGAACGGCCCGGTCGCACACACGCGAAGCTCGTACCGGGAATCCGAATACGGAAGACGAACCGGCAGGCGACACGCTGGGAGCATGCAGCGCGAAGCCTCAGCGGCGACGGGGGCGCGAGGTCGGCACGGCGTGGATCGGGTCCTCGGGCCAGTCGTGTTTCGGGTACCTGGCGCGCAGCTCCCGCCGAACTTCGTGGTACGAGGATCTCCAGAATCCCGCGAGGTCGCGGGTGACCTGAACGGGCCGATTCGCAGGCGACAGCAGACGGACCGTCAACGGGATACGGCTCGTGCCAACCACAGGTGTCTCAATGCAGCCGAACATCTCCTGGAGGCGCACCTCGACCACGGGCAGCCCGGGATCGGAGTAGTCGATGGGCACCTCCCGGCCCGATGCAGCGCGAAAGCGCAGCGGTGCGACGCGGTCGAGCATGGCCCTTCGCGCTGGAGGGAGAAGGGCGAGGAGGAGCCCGGAGACATCGACGTCCCGGAGCCTTCGCAGGGCGCCGTGAGTGGCGCCGGACATCATCTGCCCGGTGAATGCCACCGCCAGTGCCTCATCGGTGACATCCGGCCATGCTGGATCGGTCTGCCGGGCGAATCGCAGTCGGTGCCTCAGCCGCTCGGCTCCGTCATCCCATGGCAACGCGCCAATGCCGTGTCGTTCCACGTGCCGTGCGAGCGCCCTTCCCACCGACGCCGGATCGGGATGGCGAAGCTCGACCTCGGCGAAGACGATTGCGCCGAGCCGGGTCGAGCGCACGCCCCGGATCACGCCGCTCTCCTCGACGCCCACCTCGCCGTCGTCGACTTCGAACTGAGTACCGTATTCGGTCTCGATGTCATCAATGCCAACGGGGGCGGCAAGGAAGATCCGACTCTGTGGCGCCCGACCGTCGGTGGCTGCGACGACGAGGTAGGGGGCATCGTGCAGGGCGTCACCCTCGTCGAGTTGCGCGCCAGTGCCGTTGCGCAGGACGTAGCGCGGTGCCGGTCCCGGGCGTCGTTGCGCGACCCTGTCGGGATAAGCAAGAGACAGGACGCGACCGGCCGCATCACGATCCCATGAGCCTGGCTCGGCGCGCGCCAGTGTGCGCCAGCGCGCCGACTGGGCGCGCATGCGGCGAAGGGCCTCGGTGTCCAGGCGAGTACCCGTCCCCGCGGGACCGCGTGTCCCCTCACCGCGCAGCATGTCGAGCCTCGCGCGCAGGTCGG
This sequence comes from uncultured Gemmatimonadaceae bacterium, assembly GCA_963761075.1. GTDB lineage: Bacteria > Gemmatimonadota > Gemmatimonadetes > Gemmatimonadales > Gemmatimonadaceae > CAVXFN01. Next base: position 154,405 of record CAVXFN010000004.1, on the reverse strand, counting down.
CGCCGACCCAGCGCGACTCGGCCCTGAGAGGATCGCGTTCCTCGAGCAGCGATGCCACGTCGCAGGCAAGGGCGCCGAGACCACGCTCCGTCGAGCGCAGGATCATGTGAGCAAGTCGAGGGTGGGTGCCGAATCCGGCGAGTCGCCGCCCATGTGGCGTGACACGATTCGTGTCATCGACTGCCTCGAGCTCGTGCAGCAGTTCGCGCGCGTAGCCCACCGACGCCCGCGGCGGTTCTTCGAGCCATGGAATTTCTGCGGGATCGCCGATGCCCATGTTCGCGAGGTCGAGCATGAGGGGTACCAGGTCGGCATCAAGGATCTCCGCGGGCGAGGAGGGCAGGAGGGAAGCCTCATCCGCGGAGTGCCACAATCGATAACAGACACCCGGGGCTTCCCGGCCGGCGCGTCCCCGCCGCTGGTCCGCCGCCGCCCGCGACACCCGCGACGTGTGGAGCTGTGTCATGCCCGTTCGCGTCGAGAAACGCGGGCGGCGCGCGAGGCCGACGTCGACGACGGTGCGCACGCCATCGATCGTGAGGCTCGTCTCCGCGATGGAGGTGGCCAGCACCACACGTGGTCGGCGGGAAGGCGCCGGGGTCATGGCACGCTGCTGGTCCTGGGGTGACAGCATCCCGTGCAGCGGGACGACCACGGCGTCGTGCGGCAGTGGCGCCGCCTCGAGCAGCCCGGCGCAACGCCGGATTTCCGGCACGCCGGGCAGGAAGACAAGGACATCGCCGGGGTTTTCGGCGAGCGCGCGTCGTGCCGCCGCCGCGGCGTCACCCGGCGTGGCCGGCATGCGAGGCGGCGGGAAGTAGCGCGTCTCCACGCGATACTGCCGGCCGGAAGCGGTGACGACGGGTGGATCGCCGAGATACGAGGAGAGCCCCGCGACGTCGAGCGTGGCGGACATCACGAGGATGCGAAGGTCCGGGCGCACCAGGCGCTGGGAATGCAGCGTGAGCGCCAGGCCGGCGTCGGCCTGCAGGCTCCGCTCGTGGAATTCATCGAAGATCACGAGCCCGTACTGCTCGAGCGTCGGGTCGTCCTGGAGAATCCTCGTGAGTACGCCCTCGGTGACGACCTCGATGCGCGTTGTCGGCCCGACACGCGACTCCATTCGGACCCGAAAGCCGACCTGTCCACCGATCGGCTCGCCCAGCTGCGCCGCCATCCAGCGTGCGGCGCTGCGCGCCGCGAGCCGCCGGGGTTCGAGCACCAGAATGCGCCGCGCTGCAAGCCACGGTGCGCGGAGCAGGGCCAGCGGCGCGATCGTGGTCTTCCCGGCGCCCGGCGGCGCCTGCAGGAGGACGCGGACGTTCGCGGCCAATGCGTTGCCCAGGTCGCCGAGGACGGCGCCGATGGGGAGCGATGTGGCGAACGGATCGAACGATGCGGGCATGCTCCCGAAGATCCCGCGCGGGCGGAGAAAGGGGTAGCGCGCGGCCGCGACCTGCGAGCGGGACGATGCGGGCGGGCGTGGCAGCACCTAGAATTTCGGCGCACCGCGACGACTGTCGATGCCCGAACTGCCCGACATCACGATCTACCTCGAGGCTCTCGAGCCTCGTATCGTTGGCCAGCCCCTGGTCAGCGTCGACGTGGCGAACCCGTTCGTGCTCCGCACGGTCGATCCGCCGCTATCCTCGGCGACCGGACGCCACGTGACCGGTCTTCGCCGTCTGGGCAAGCGTATCGTCCTCGAGCTCGACGACGCGTATTTCCTGGCCATTCACCTGATGATCGCGGGGCGACTGCGGTGGCGCGCCGCGGGGGTTCGCGGCGGCGGCGTCCGTGGGTTGCTGCGGCTCGCTTTCCCGTCGGGAACGCTGGTGCTGACCGAGGCCGGCACCAAGCGTCGCGCGGCCTTGCATTTCATGCGCGGCGACGAGGCCCTGCGCTCACTGGATCGCGGCGGCATCGACGTCCTGGCGTCGGACCGCGAGTCGTTTGCGGCGCGGCTGCGACTGGAGAACCACACCGTCAAGCGGGCGCTGACCGACCCGCGACTCTTCAGCGGCGTCGGGAATGCATACTCCGACGAGATCCTGCATCGCGCGCACCTCTCGCCGATGACGCTCACGTCGCGCCTCGACGACGCCGAGGTTGCGCGACTTCACAGTGCCACGCGGGACGTGTTGCTGGAGTGGATCGGGCGGCTGCGCGCGGAAGCCGCCGGTGCGTTTCCCGAGAAGGTGACGGCGTTCCGACCGCAGATGGCGGTCCACGGCAAGTTCCGGCAACCCTGTCCGGTGTGCGGATCACCCGTGCAGCGCATCCGCTATGCCGACAACGAGACGAATTACTGCGCCCGATGCCAGACCGGCGGTCGGCTCCTCGCCGACCGCGCGCTCTCCCGGCTGCTTCGTCAGGACTGGCCGCGCTCACTCGACGACGTCGAGTGAGCGCGGCCGCCGGGAGGTTACTTCGCCCTGGCGAGTGACGAGTCGCGGCGGGCCTTGAACTCGGTCCCGGGATTCCACTGCGGCCATTTCGCGGTCTGGGCCACGCGATAGCCGACCTGGAAGAGCAACCGGATATCGTCGACGGCTCCGGACAGGTCCCAGTCCGGTTTCACCTCGTCGCTCGGCTTGTGGTAGTCGTTGTTTGTGTACTCGTTGCGTTTCGCCTGGCCGTAGCCGGCCGGCTTGCCGATGTAGTCGACCCCGGCATCGGTGTAGAGGGCGGGCACACCCTCCTTGGCGAACTCGAAGTGATCTGAGCGGTAGAAGAAGCCCTTCTCCGGCTCCGGATCCGCGACGACGGTCCGGCCGGCGGCCGTCGCCACGTTGCGCAGGTCATCGTCGAGGGTCGAGTTCCCGAGGCCGATGACGACGATGTCGGACGTCTTTCCCCACTGGTTCACACCGTCGATGTTGATGTCTGCGAGCGTGTGATCGAGCGGGTAGAGCGGATGCTGCGCATAGTACTTCGCGCCAAGCAGCCCCTTCTCCTCGCCGGTCACCGCCAGAAAGAGGATGCTCCGGTGCGGGGGTGTTGCCAGGGCCGTGTACCCCTTGGCGAGCGCGAGCAGGGCCGCCGTGCCCGACGCGTTGTCGAGCGCCCCATTGAAGATCTGGTCTCCCTTGAGCGTCGTATCGCGTCCCAAGTGATCCCAGTGCGCCGTGTACACGACGTACTGGTCCTTTTGCGCGGGATCCGAGCCTTCGAGCCTGGCCACGACGTTCCTGGACTGGATGCGCCGCACGCTGTTGCGAATGTGAAAGCTCGCGGTCCCGAACAGCGGAAGAGGGACGAAGTCCCGTGTGCGTGCCATCCGCTTGGCGCCGTCGAAGTCCCGTCCGGCAGCGAGGAAGAGTTCCCGCGCCTTCGCTTCGGTGATCCAGGCCTCGACCGGCACGCGCCCGGCCCCGCTGCCGTCGTCGACGTCGAAGTTCTCCTGCGACCAGCTTCCCTTCACCACGTCGTACGGATACCCGGCCGGTCCGGTCTCGTGCACGATGATGGCGGCGGCGGCACCGAGCCTGCTGGCGATTTCGTACTTGTAGGTCCAGCGCCCGTAGTAGGTCATCGCCTTGCCACGGAACATCGTGCTGTCGAGCTGCGTGGTGTCGTTGGGATCGACGACCGGCGGGTCATTGACCAGCATAATGAGCGTCTTGCCGTGCATGTCCTTTCCGCGGAAGTCACTCCAACGATACTCGGGGGCCTCGACGCCGTACCCGACGAAGACGAGATCCGAATTGGTGACGTCGATCTCCGAGGTGTCGTGCCGCGACACGGCGACGTAGTCGTCGGGGTACCGCAGGCGGATCGTCTTGCCGCCGATGTTGAACGAGGCCGTGGGCGCCGAGCGAAAGCCGATGAGGCCAACCTTCTGGATGTACGTCCCGTCGGGATTTCCCGGCGCCAGTCCCATCTCCCTGAAGCGCGCCGTGAGGTAGGCGATGGTGCTGTCCTCCCCGGCGGTCCCCGGCGCGCGTCCCTCGAAGGCGTCGGAGGAGAGGCGTCGGATGTCAGCGAGCATCCCGTCGGCCGTGACGGTTTCGAGTGCCGGTTGGATGGCGGCCATGTCGTTTCCGTGCTCGCAACCGGCGAGCGATATGGCGCCGAGAATCAAGGCGAGGAATCGAAGTTTGTCACGCATTGCTCGAGTGTCGGTGGGTTCGTCCGCTGGTTTTCCCTCAGAATCGCGTGCCGCGCCATGGGGGCGCAAGGCGCCCCCGGCGCCCGAAACCGCCGGCGAGTGACGGTGCGCGGCACGGCCGTGCCGCGCCTGACGAGAGCGCTAGAACGAGCTCGTCGGCAGGGCCATGACGCTGTCGGCGCCCGCCGATATTGCCGAGAGCAGCGCCTCGGTCTGCGGCAGCATGCGTTGCGCATAGAAGCGGGCGGTGGCGAGTTTCGCCTCGTAGAACGCGCGAGGCAGTTTCCCGCCGCCGTCGTCCAGCCGGCGCGCGGCGGCGCGAGCAGCGAGCAGCCACATGTGCCCGAGCGCGACGTAGCCGAACAGCTGGAGGTACTCGGAGGCCGCGGCGCCGATCTCGTCCGCGTTGGCGCTGCCGCGCCCGGCGATGATCTCCGTTGCGCCGTCGAGTCGCGACCGGGCCGCTGCCAGCGCATCGACGAGTTCGCCCATGCGCGGATCGCGCGGATCGCCGGCCAGCGCCGCGTCGAGCAGCGCGCGGTAGCGATCCAGCAGGCGTCCCTTGCCGACGGACAGTTTCCGCCCGACCAGGTCGAGCGCCTGGACATGGTTGGTCCCTTCGTAGATCTGGCCGATGCGCGCGTCGCGGACGAATTGCTCCATGCCGGATTCCCGGATGTACCCGTAGCCTCCCAGCGTCTGCACGCCGATGTTCGTCGCCTGGAATCCGAGATCGGTGAAGAACGCCTTGATGACCGGTGTCATGAGCGCGAGGAGATCGCCCGCCTCCTGGCGTCGCGCCTCGTCGGTGTCGGCCTCGGCGGTGTCGATCTGCATCGCCGTCCAGCAGGCGAGTGACCGGGCGCCCTCGATGAAGGCACGCATCGTGAGCAGGCCGCGCCGGATGTCCGGATGAAGGATGATGGGGTCGGCCGCCGACCCTGAGGCGCTGGCGCCGGCGGCGCGTCCCTGGAGCCGGTCACGCGCGTAGGCAACGGCGTTCTGGTAACTCACGTCCGCCAGCCCGAGGCCCTGCAGGCCGACACCGAGCCGGGCGGCATTCATGAGCGTGAACATCGCCTGCAGTCCCCTGTGCGGCTCTCCCACGAGCCACGCCGTGGCACCGTCGAAGTTGAGCACGCACGTCGGCGAGGCGCGGATGCCCATCTTGTGTTCGATCGAGCCGCACGTCACCGCGTTCCGCGTCCCGAGCGAACCGTCGGCCGCGGGGATGAACTTGGGAACGAGGAACATGCTGATGCCACGAGTGCCCGACGGCGCGTCGGGAAGGCGTGCCAGCACGAGGTGCACGATGTTCCCGGTGAGGTCATGCTCGCCGGCCGAGATGAAGATCTTGGTTCCCGAGATGCGGAATGAGCCGTCGTCGACGGGAACGGCGCGAGAACGCAGGAGGCCGAGGTCGGTGCCGGCGTTGGCCTCGGTCAAGCACATCGTGCCGGACCATTCGCCGCTGGCGAGGCGCGCGAGGTAGATCCGCTGCAGGTCCGGCGTGCCATGCGCGGCGATCCCCTCGTAGACGTCGAGCGTGAGGCCGGGGAACATCGCGAAGCTGAGATTGGCGGCGCACACCAGCTCGTCGATCGCAACGCGCAGCGTGCGGGGAAGTCCCTGCCCGCCGTGCTCGGGCGCGCAGGCGAGCCCGAGCCAGCCGCCCTCGACGTACGCGCGATACGCCTCACGAAAGCCGCGCGGAGTGCTGACCACGCCATCCTCGATTCGACAGCCTTCGGCGTCTCCGGATGCGTTCAGGGGGGCCAGCACCTCGGTGCAGAGCGTGCCGGCCTCCTCCAGCGCCGCGAGGAGGAGATCGGGCGATGCCTCCTCGTATCCCCGATAGGCGGTCAGCCGGGACACGTCGTGGACGTCCTCGAACAGGAAGCGATAGTCGTCCAGCGGTGCGCGGTACTGCGTCATGGCGGATAGTCCCGGGACTCAGGCGGAAGAGAATGGCGTCGGCAGGTGACACGAGCGGAGAGCACGCCGCGCAGGCCAGCCTGGAGTGAACGATATCCACGACGCCGCTGGAACGGATGCGCTGCCTGTTGCGGGCACAGGTCCCGCCACGCCTCGAGGCACGTTACCGACGAGATGCCCGGGCCCCTCATCCGTCCGACCTCGCCACGGCCGCGAGGGGGCGCGCTACATTGTCGACTGCAACGCATCCATGCCTCCGGCAGGACGTCCGGGGCCCCGTCATGGAGGGAAGCGCGATGTTCGAAATGGTGCTCGGCCTGCACAACCTGGCTCGCTGGCTCGTCCTGGCCGCCGGCCTGTGGGCGGTGATCGTCATATGGCGAGGCTGGCTGGGGCGGCGACCGTGGACGGCACGCGAGATGACGGCGGCGCGCATCTACGTGGGCCTGCTCGACCTGCAGATGCTGCTGGGGCTCCTGCTTTATGCGGTCTTCAGTCCGTTGACGCACGACGCGTTTCGCCATGTCGGGGTGGCGATGGGGGATCCCTCGGCCCGGTACTTCGTGGTGGAGCACCCGGCGATCATGGTGATCGCGATCGCCGTGGCCCATGTCGGGGTGGCACGGGCGAAACGGCAGGACACGGATGCCGCGAAGTACCAGGTCGCGGCGATCTGGCTGGGGATCTCCCTCGCTGCCATCGCCGGGTTCATTCCCTGGGCGCGACCGTTGGTCCCCGCGTTCTGACCCTGACGGCGGGGGCCCTTTCGCGGCCGGTCGAGGTGGCGTTGCCACGCCCGGAGCGCCCGAAACCGGGTATTTTTCAGCGATGCGCGCACTGGCGCTGTTGCGGCATCTCGGGCCGCTGGCTCTTTCGTTCCTTCGCGATCGCCGACGCTGGCTGATCGCGGGCCGACCATTGCGTCGCAGCGCGTCGTTTCACCAGGCACGCGCGGAGCGACTCGTCGGCGCCGTTGCCAGTCTCGGCCCGTCCTTCGTCAAGCTGGCGCAGGTCTTCTCGGCGCGTTCGGACCTGATTCCCGAGCCGTACGTCGGCATCCTCTCGACGCTGACCGACCAGGTGCCGCCGGTTCCCACGCCGGTGATCGAGCACGAAATCGAGCACGCCTACGGGCGACCGGTGCGCGCGTTGTTCGAGCGCTTCGACGGCGACCCGCTCGCCGCGGCCTCCCTGGGACAGGTGCATCGCGCGCGATATCAGGGCGACGAGGTAGTGGTGAAGGTGCTGCGCCCGGGGGTGGAACGGCTCGTCAGTGAGGACCTGCGGCTTGCCCTGCCCCTGGCTCGCTGGATCGAGCGGCACTTCCCGAATCCGCACATCCGGAACGCGCGCGCGGTGCTGGAGGAGTTCGGTACGCGAATCTGGGAGGAGATGGACTTCGTCCGCGAGGCGGCCAACGCGGCGGAGATCCGGGAGAACTTCCGCGGCAACCGGCGCGTGATCGTGCCACGGGTCATCGAGCCGATGGTCCGTCCGCGCGTGCTGGTCCTCGAATACGTGGAGGGAACGCGGATCGACCGACTCGTCCCGCGTGCCGGCGATCCGGCGCACGATCCATACGGCGTGGTGAGCGGCGTGATGGAGCTCTACCTCCGGATGATGCTGGTGCACGGGCTGTTCCACGCGGATCCGCATCCCGGCAACCTGCTCGTCGCCCCGGACGGGCGCCTGGTCCTGCTCGACTTCGGGATGGTGGTCCGGGTGCCGCGCGAGATGCGGTGGCACCTGGTCGCGACGGTGTTCGCGGCCATCCGGCGGGACGTGGACGGCGTGGTGGCGGGGTTCGTATCGTTAGGCGTGATCGACCCGGGTGCGGACCCGGTCACGGTGCGCGGGCTGGCGGAGCGCCTGATGGCGATCGCATACGACCCATCCTCGATGCAGGAGCGCGTGCAGCTCGTGGCCAACGAGGTCATGGCCACGCTCTACGACTGGCCGGTGCACCTCCCGAGCGAGCTGGTCTATTTCGCGCGCACGTCGGCGCTGATCGAGGGACTCGGGGTCCGCTACGACGCATACTTCAACCCGATCACGTTCGCGGGCCCGATTGCGTTGCGATTGCGCCGTGAGATCCTCAGCTCCCTGGGTCGCGAACTGCCGCCGTTGGATACGGCCACGCTGGTGGGTGCCGCGCTCGGTCACGCGGCGGCCTACGTCGTGCGCACGGGGCGATCGCTGGCGTCGCGGATCTTCTCCGAGTGGCGTCGCGCGGGCGCCAGCCCGCGCGGTGCGCCCGAGGAGAACGGCGCGGTTCCGGGGGCCAGCCACGAGCTTCCCACGCTGCTGGCCGGGGACTGAGCGTCACTCACGGCACGGGCGCGCCGGCGCCGGCGGCGCGCCATCAGCACCGGCAGTCCGCTGTGCCGCATGCCGCCACCGGTCACCGTCGTGCCGGTTGGTCACGTGGTGCGGGATATTCCATGCGCTGCAGGATCGTCGCGGCGCGCTCGGTGGCGATGGCGCCGCCGGTGGACCAGCGACGCGGCGCGGGCAGGATGGCCGCGAGCCGGGCGGCTTCGTCGCGCGTGAGCTCCCGCGCGTGCTTGTGGAAGTGGGTCTCGGCCGCCATCTCAGCGCCGAAGACGCCGTCTCCCCACTCGGCGAGGTTCAGGTAGATGTCGAGAAGCCGGTCCTTGGGGAGGCAGAGCTCCAGGTAAACCGTGAAGTACGCCTCGAGGCCCTTCCGGACGAAGGACCGTCCCTCCCAAAGGAAAAGGTTCTTCGCCGTCTGCTGGGTGATCGTCGATGCGCCGCGAAGGCGGCCACCGCTCCGGCTGGCTTCGAGCGCCTTGCCGATTTCCTCAAAGTCGAATCCGTGATGCAGGTAGAATCGATCATCCTCCGCCGCCAGCACGGCGCGCCGCAGTGACGACGCGATCGCCTCACGCGAAACGACCCGGCGGCGCGGATAATAGGGGTGGGTTCCGCTGGCGATGCGCTGGCCGGTTCGCCACAGCATGACGCTCGTCGTGAACGGCTGGACGAGATTCAACGGCAGCACGAGCACTGCCGGCCCGACGAGCACGCAGGCCAGGCCGATGAGCGCGTAGCGCCGGATCCGGGAGCGTCGTCTCGGCATCGCCGAAAGGTCGGCAGCGGACGCCACGGAGGCGAGCGTTCCGGACCGTCGGATGCGGAGGGGTCTGGGGGCCGGTCGCCTGACAGGCGCCCGCGGTGCGGATATCATCCGATACCATGCGACGCCTGTGCCAGACCGGATTCCCGGCTCCTCGACCACGTGTGCTGAGTATCGCGATGCTGCTGCTCGTCACGACCGCGGGATCGGCGCAGCAAATGCGGCCGAGCAGCGGGCGCCGCGTTCAGCTTGGCATCGAGGTGCTGCTGCGCGATTCGCTGCACCTGGTACAGGGGAAGCGCGTGGGGCTCATCACGAACCAGAGCGGCGTGACGGCCGATGGTCGCAGCACCATCGACCTGCTGTCCCATGCCCCCGGCGTACGGCTCACGGCCCTGTTCGCGCCGGAACACGGGATCCGCGGCACGGCGCAGGCGGGGGAGCGCGTGCGGGCCGACGTCGACTCGGCGACCGGCGTTCCGATCTACTCGCTGTACGGCGAGACGCGGATGCCCACGCCGGCGATGCTCCGGGACGTCGATGTGCTCGTCTACGACATCCAGGACGTCGGCGCCCGGGTCTACACGTTCGAATGGACGATGGCCCAGGCGGCGTCGAGCGCGGGGCGTCCATTCATCGTTCTCGATCGCCCGGATCCGGTGCGCGGTGACCGCGTGGAAGGCGGGGTGCTGGACACGGCCTTTCGTTCGTTCGTGGGCATGTACCCGGTGGCGATGCGCTACGGAATGACACCCGGTGAGCTGCTGCGCTATCTCGTCGGCTCCGGACAGGTGAGCGCCCAGGTGACTGTCGTCCCCCTGGATGGGTGGAAACGGTCGATGTGGCTGGAGGACACCGGGCTGCCGTGGCGGAATCCGTCGCCCAACATCCGCACGATGGATGCTGCGATCCTGTACACGGGCACCGTCTTCTTCGAGGGGACGAACCTCAGTGAGGGGCGCGGCACCGCGCTGCCGTTCCAGTTGATCGGAGCCGGGTGGCTCACGGATGCCGGCGCGATTGCAAAGGAGCTGAACGCAAAGCGGCTGCCCGGCGTGGTCTTCGACTCGACCATCGTGACCGTGGAGGCCGGGCAGAAGTGGGGTGGGGAGCGGATCCCGATGGTGGCGATCGCGGTGGCGGACCGCGACGCGGTCCGTCCCACGCAGGTGGGGCTGGAACTGCTGCGCGCGATCTACCGGCGCCACCCGGCGGACTTCCAGTGGCGGAAGGACGCTGTCGATCGACTTGCGGGCTCCGACCGGCTGCGGCGCGCGGTGGAACGGGATGGCGGGATCGAGGCGTTGCTGCCGATCCTCGAGCGGGAATCGCGCGAGTTCGCCGCCCGGGTCCAGCCGTACCTGCTGTACCCGTAGCGCGTTCCGGGCGGGATCCGGAGAAACGGACACCGTGACGGCTGCGTAGATTCCGGGATGCCGCTCTACGAAGCGATCCGCCTGGCCCTGGCCCAGATCCGCGTCCAGAAGCTCAAGAGCTTCTTCACGCTGCTGGGGGTCATGATCGGCGTGATGTTCCTGATCTGCGTTGTCTCCATCGTCTCGGGCATGGGGCGCTACATGGAGGACGACCTCGTCGGGAAGATCATCGCCAAGGGGAGCTTCGAGGTGCGGTATCGCCCGAACATCGTGATGGGCGACATCGACGCGGCGACGTTCCGTTCCTGGCGGAGCCGTCCACGCATCACCGAGGCCGACGTCGATCCGGTGCAGGAGGCGCTCACGCCGTCCACCCGATGGGCGGTGCTGAGCGATGGTTCCGGGATGGCCGAGTCACGGTTCGCGCGACCGCGCCAGGTGGAGCTCAATTGCGTCTCGGAGCAGTGGTTCGGCATCAAGAACATGGAGGTCTCGGCGGGGCGACTGCCGACCCAGCAGGAATACGAGTATGGGACCCCGGTGGTGGTGATCGGGGAGGACGTCCGGACGCACTTCTTTCCCGGGCTGAATCCGCTTGGCCGAGAGCTCCGGATCGGGAGCCTGCCGTACCAGGTGATCGGGGTGGCGGAGAAGCAGGGCAGCTTCTTCGGGATATCGGCCGACAAGTTCGTGGTGGTGCCCTACAAGGCGCCCGCCCATCGCCTGGTGAATCGCTTCAAGGTCATCGACGCCATCATCGTGCAGTCGCCTGACGAGTCGACGATGCAGGCGGACATGGAGGCGGTGCGTCAGGTGCTGCGCATCGAGCACAAGCTGCGGCCAGGGCAGCAGGACGACTTCGCCCTGCAGACGTCGGACTCGGCGCTGGAGTTCTGGCGGAAGATCCAGGGGTACCTGCTCATCGCCGGGGTGGCGCTGCCCGCGATCGGCCTGCTCGTCGGATCGATCGTGATCATGAACATCATGCTGGTGGCGGTGGCGGAGCGCACGCGGGAGATCGGCGTGCGCAAGGCGCTCGGTGCACGCCGGACCGACATCCTGCGGCAATTCCTCGTGGAGGCGATGACCCTCAGTGTGGTGGGCGCCGGCCTGGGCATCGCCACCGGGGCGGCGCTCGCCAAGTTGATCTCGGCGGTGTCGCCTCTCCCGGCCTCCGTGGAAATGTGGTCGGTGGTGGTCGGCGTGGTCGTGGGTGCCGGGGTTGGCATCGTCTCGGGGGTGTACCCGGCCAGCCGGGCGGCCCGCCTCGACCCGGTGGCCGCGTTGCGGCAAGAGTAGGCATGAAACTCGCCGCGCGGGTCGCGCCGCTCTTCGAGGGCGTTGTCATCGCCGTGGAGTCGCTGCGTGCCAACCGGGCGCGCGCGGCCCTGACGATCCTGGGCATTGCCATCGGCGTATTCGTGGTCGTGATCATCTCGGCCGCGATCCACGGGATCAACGCCAGCATCTCGCGCGAGTTCGAGAAGGCCGGTCCGACGACGTTCTTCGTGTACCGGTTCCCGGTCACGCTGGCGGCGTGCGACGACACCGACGACACCTGCCAGTGGCGCCACAATCCGCCGCTGCGACTCGGCGAGAGCGTGGCGATCCAGCGCCTGTCCTCGGTGGAGGCTGTCACGGTGCGCGCGGGACTGAACGTCTCGATGAAGTACCACGATCGCGAGTTGTCCAGTGCATCGGTGCAGGCCCAGACCGCCAATTGGCTCGACGTGGACGGGGGCGACATCATCCAGGGGCGGAGCTTCACGGTCGCCGAGGATGCGAACGGGAGCCGGGTGATCGTGATCAACGGCACAATGGCGGAGCGCCTGTTCGGGGAGAGCGATCCCGTGGGGAAGTTCATCGCCGTGCGGGGAACGCCGTTCGAGGTGATCGGCCTCTACCAGAGCGGCTCGTCGTTCCTGGGTTCCGGCGACCGCCCGCGGGCGTGGACGTCGATGACGGCGGCGCGGCGGTACCTCCACGCCTCGACGGACTACATGGACTTCACGGTCCGGCCGCGCCCCGAGGCCGACCGGGACGCGACAATCGACGACGTGGTGGCGCTGATGCGGGGCGGACGGGGCCTCCGGCCGGCGCAGGAGAACGACTTTGCGATCGTGACCCAGGACAAGCTGTTCGAGACCTGGGGGCGGATGACCGGGTTGTTCTTCCTGGTGATGATGGTGCTGTCCGGGGTGGGCCTGATCGTCGGCGGCGTCGGCGTAGTGGCGATCATGATGATCAGCGTGACCGAGCGGACGCGTGAGATCGGCGTCCGCAAGGCGTTAGGCGCGACGCGCGGCCTGATCCTCTGGCAATTCCTCATCGAGGCGGCGACGCTGACGGCGATCGGTGCGGTGTTCGGGCTGGTGTTCGGCTGGGGGGTGGCGATGCTGATCCGCCACTCGACGAGCATCGAGGCGTCGGTCCCGCCGCTGGCGATCGTTGCGGCCCTGCTGGCGTCGTGCGTGACCGGCATCCTGTTCGGGCTCTTCCCGGCATCACGGGCGGCGCGGCTCGATCCCATTACCGCGCTGCGGTACGAGTAGGGGTCCCAAGGAGCCCGGTCTCCGGGGGCCGCCATGGCCAGCCGGGCCAATGTGTTACGGCGGGGGTCGCCTGCGTCGTCAATTGCTCAGCAGATCCTAATCCTCGCCCCCCGCCCCGGCGTCCCCGGCCCCGGCGGGTCTCCGCCGTATTCTCGACGCCTCGATCGAGCGGTAGGTGAACCTCAGTCTCGTCAGCCTCCTTCCCTGGATCGTCGTCGCCGCGGTCCTGCTGGCGACGGGCACTCTCACGCTCCTTCGCCGGCAGCGTCGGGAACATCCCGCCACCGACGCGGCTCCGTCGCCCGTGAGCGAGGAGCCGCTCGTCGACGAACGGACGATGCGCCGGTCGTACGCGCTCGACGCACTGGGCGAAGCGGTGCTGATCCTCGATCGCGACGCGCGAATCCGCGACTGCAACAGCTCGGCGCTGGCCCTGTTCGACAGGCATCGATCGGCGATCGAGGACCAATTCGGGTCGGCGCTGCGGCGGTTCGAGGGCATGGACCAGAGCGACCCCCATCGCGTGGCGAGCGAGCGGGCCGTGTGGCTTGGCGAGGCGTGGGCACGACAGCCGGATGGCGGTGTGAAGCTCTGCCTGGCCCGCGTCATCGCCGTGCGGGACCGACAGGCGCGCCTCACCGGCTTCGTCGAGTCCTTTCGGGATGTCACGGCGGAGCGTGCCCTCAGCGAGGAATTTCGCGACCTGCTGTACGGTGTGCGGGCGTTCGACTCCGTTTCCGGGTCCCCGAACGAGACCGTGCGCGCGATTCGTGCCGACATCCGGGTCCTCACCGAGGCCTTTCGCGACCTCGACCTCGTCGTCAGGCAGTACGAGCGCCTGCTGCCATCGCTGGGCGCGGATGATCCCCTGACCGAATCGATTGCGGGGGTGGCGCACGAGGCGCGCGCCGCGGTGGCATCGGTGGGCGTGGCCGCGCTGCTGGAGGAGATTCCGCGCTCGCTGGCGCGGCTGCGCGGCCACCTGCAGGAAGCCGTCGAGGAACTGGGCGTTGGCGAGGAGCCCCCGAACGACCCTCCTCCGCTGCCGACGGCTGAGCGCGCAGTGCTCGGCAACGGTCCGTCGCGCGCGCGCGTGGAGCGGTGACAGGCAGCGGTGTCATCCAGGGGATGCCCGGGTGACGCGAAGCCGCTAGGTTCCGAGGCCGCCAGAACAGGTCCAGCCCCCGATCGATGCACGCGCTCGTCCAGATTCCCGAGTCCCCCCAATCGCTCGTCGACGCCACCTGGGACGACATCGCGCCGGTGTACGATGCCCTCGCCGTGATGCCGATCGCGCCGGGCGAGGAGGAGGCGTGGCTCCAGCTCTGGTCGCGCTTCGAGGAGGTCGTCGACGAGGCGGCGACGGTGGCGATGGTCGCGTATACGTGCGACACGTCCGATGCGGCGAAGGAATCGGCCAACCTGCGGTGGTCGGCGGACATCCTTCCGAAGGCCGGTGAGCAGCAGGTGCGGCTCGCGAAGCGACTGCTGACGCTGGACATCAGCCGCGAGGACATGCAGACGACGCTGCGCGGGTTCCGCACCGACGTCGAGATCTTCCGCGAGGAGAATGTCCCGCTGTTCTCGGAGATCGAGGAGCGGACCACCACGTACCAGCGCATCACGGGCGGCCTGCAGGTGGAATGGGAAGGGGAATCGAGGACGATTCCGCAACTGCAGCCGCTGCTGCGCGAGCGGGATCGCAGCGTCCGCGAGCGCGCCTTTCGCGCGGCGGCGGGGGCGTACCTCGAGCAGCGAGATACGCTCGCGGCGCTGTTCGACCGGATGTTCGCGTTGCGCCAGCAGGTGGCGCGGAACGCCGGGTTCCCGGACTACCAGGCGTACGCCTTCCGCGCGAAGCACCGCTTCGACTACACGCCGGCGGATTGCGCCGCCTTCCACCGCGCGGTCGAGGCCACGGTGTCGCCGGCGGTCGAGCGGCTGATGGCGTATCGTCGCGAGCGCCTCGAGCTCGAGCAACTGCGCCCGTGGGACACGCAGGTGGAGCTGTCGTCGCTGTCGGCGGTGCGGCCATTCACCAACCAGGCCGGACTCGTCGAGCCGGCCAGGCGCATCTTCGATGCCCTGGATCCCGAGCTTGGCGCCCAGTTCCGGCGTATGGCGGACGAGGGCCTGCTCGACCTCGAGAGCCGTCGCGGGAAGGCTCCGGGTGGGTACTGCACGAAGCTGAGCTGGCGCGGCCTGCCGTTCATCTTCATGAACGCGGTCGGGATACCCGACGACGTGAACACGCTCGTGCACGAGGCGGGGCACTCGTTTCACGACTTCCTCTCGCACCCGCAGCCCTTCATCTGGCAGCGCAGCGTGACGCACGAGGCGGCCGAGCTGGCCTCGATGAGCATGGAACTGCTCGTCGCCCCGCACCTGGCGAAGCCGGACGGCTACTACGCGCTGGAGGACGCCCGGTCCGCCGAGATCGAGCATCTCGAGGACGTCCTGGGCAGCCTGGCGCACATCGCCAGCGTCGACGCCTTCCAGCGCTGGATCTACACGGATCCCGAGGGCGGGGACGGGGCGGCGCGCGACGCGACGTGGCTGGCGCTGCGCGCGCGGTTCGAGCGCGGCGTGGACTGGAGCGGACTGGAGCGCGAGCGGGTAGCGCGCTGGTATCGCCAGCTGCACATCTTCGAGTATCCGTTCTACTATATCGAGTACGGCATCGCGCAGCTCGGGGCGCTGCAGGTCTGGCGCGCGAGCCTGGCCGACCCGCGCGGGACGGTGGCGCGCTACAAGCGGGCGCTGGCGTTAGGTGGCACGCGGTCGCTCCCGGATATCTACCGGGAGGCGGGGGCCCGGCTGATCTTCGATGAGGACTCAATGGGGGCCTTGGTGGCCCTGGTCGAGCAGCGCATCTCGGAACTCCGCGGCAGCGGCTGACCGCCGACGGGGTGGGAGGGGCGGATGCCCGCGCCCCGCCCGCCCGCCGCGGACGGGCGCCGTCGCCTCGTCCCGACGCCCTTCCAGCGCCGGCACGCTTGCCTGAACACCGTCCGCGTGGCAGGGTATCGCGGTGGCGGTGGTCGGCGGTGAATGCCGCCTGACCCGCCGGCAAGCGGCTGCCGGCGCGCTGGTCGCCCGGACCCTAACGAATCCCGTGCCCATGCTTCCCGACCTGGTGGCCGGACTCCTCGTGCGCGAGTTGCGCGCCATGCAGCGCGAGCTCGAGGCGTATCCCTCCGATTCGGCGGTGTGGCAGGCCCACGCCGCCCTCCCGAACACGGGGGGCACGCTGGCCCTGCATGCCGCGGGCAACCTGCTGCACTTCATTGGCACGATGCTGGGCTCCACCGACTACATCCGGAATCGCGACGGCGAGTTCTCGCGGCGCGACGTGCCCCGGGCGGAGCTGCACCGGGAGATCGACGATGCGATCGTGGTCGTGGAGCGGGTGCTGGCGTCGCTCCCGGAGGACACGCTCAGCCAGTGGTATCCGCAGGCAATTGCCAACCGCCGGGTGCGGACCGGCGATTTCCTGATGCATCTCGCGTCGCATCTGGCCTATCACCTGGGGCAGATGGATTACCATCGCCGGATGGTGACCGGCGACGCGAGAGGGGTCGGTGCGCTGGCGCCGGCCGAATTGCGGAGCGCCGTCCCGGTCGACGCCTGAGGCCAGCGGCCTGGTCCGACCCGATGCTGCCTGTCCCGTCGCCCTCCCGAGGAGATTCCTTCATGCGATTGTCCCGTGCGATTGCCATCGCGGCATGCGCCCTTCTCGTGGGGTCGTGCAGTTCCCTCAACAGCCCGTCGAAGCTGATCCTGCTGAGCGTGGAGGCGGACCGGTACACGATCGTCACGGGCGAGACGGCCACCATCACGATCACGGCGCGGAATGCGGGGGACCACGCCGAGACAATGACCGGGCGCTCGGACTGCCTCGTGTATTTCGAGGTCTTCGCCAACGACGCCACCCAGGTGTACGATGCGCGTGCCGCGTGCACCGGCAGCCAGGTGACGCAGACGCTCGACGTCGACGCCTCGATCAGCCGGACCTTCACCTGGGATGGTGGCGACCTGGCGGGCGGGCGGCAGTCGGGGACGTACGCGCTGCGCCCGTCGATCGCGCTTGCCAGCGGTGCGTACCGGGGACTGACGGTCACGATGCGCGTGGAATGACGCTCGGTGGCCGGCGTCGGTGGGGCGCAGTCGGGGTCGCGGCCCGGCGCGCCCGTCGTACCGCCATCGCGGTAATGGCGGTCGGTTGCTTCCACTCGCGTCCGCCGGAGCCGGCCGCGCCGACGGCGATCCTGCGGGAGCCCGACCGGGTGCTGGCCGACGCCCCCGCACCGCCGGAATTCCGGGCGCGCTTCGAGACGAGCGCGGGGTCGTTCACGGTGCTGGTGCATCGGGCCTGGGCGCCGCGGGGCGCGGACCGGTTCTTCGCGCTCGCGCGCCACGGGTTCTTCGACGACCAGCGCTTCTTCCGCGTGCGCAAGGGCTTCATCGCCCAGTTCGGCCTGCACGGCGACCCGGCGGTGATTGCGGCGTGGAAGGGGTGGGTGATGCCTGACGATCCGCCGGTGGCGAGCAACCGCCGGGGGACGCTGGCGTACGCGTTCGTGACACCGGGCACCCGCAGCACGCAGATCTTCATCAACCTCGCCGACAACGCCGCGCTCGACAGCCAGGGCTTCGCCCCGTTCGGCGAGATCGTCGACGGGCTGGGCGTCATCGACGGCCTGTACGCCGGCTACGACGAATCCGCCGGTGGCGGGATGCGCGCGGGGCGACAGGGGCCGATCGAGGCGGGGGGGAACGCGTACCTGCGCCATGCGTTTCCCCGGCTCGACGTCATTCGCCGCGTGCAGGTGGCGGTGACGCCCTCCCCGGCCGGTCGGCGGCACGGCGGCCCTCTCGCGCCGGTGGTATCGCCGCGGTAGAATCGACCAGCCCGGCGCCTGCCGCCGCCGCCCCACCCGTCGCTCGTTAGGTCCGCGCGCCCGTCGGGGCGGCGGCCCCGGTTCGTCCGGCTCCGCTGTGTCATGCGGGACACGGCGGCCTGGCGACGCATGCGGAGGATTCGCACGATGAGAGCTTCGACGGTGACGATGGCGCAGAGCCTCGACGGCTACGAGGTGGAGGAGGTGCTGGGCGTGGTGCGCGGCATCGTGGTGCGCTCGCGCTCGGTGGTGGGCCTGTTCGGCGCCAGGTTGCAGATGGTGTTCGGCGGGAACATCACGCTGCTCACGGACCTGTGCGAGCGGGCCCGCGCCGACGCGTTCGCGCAGATGATCAGTCACGCCGAGCAGCTCGGCGCGTCGGGCGTGCTGTGCGTGCGGTATGACGCGACCGAGGTGATGGCGGGCGTGAGCGAGGTGCTCTGCTACGGGACCGCCGTGCGGCTCGCCCCGTCCCGCCCGCGCTGAGGCCCACCCCGGCGCCGGCGGGCACCGCCGGACTGGGGGGATGTCCGGGGCGGGGGCGGGCGGCACGGCGCCGGCGGCACCGGCCTTCCCCGGTGCCGTCCCGGGAGGCGGCGGTGCCCCGGGGCGCGGTCCCGGCGCGGGCGGTGGCCGGGTCCCGACGACCTAACGCCGGGGTGCCTCACGAGAGGCCGCGGTCCGGGGCGGCCCCCGGGGGGCGCGCGCCGGGCGCGGAGGATGTATTATTGTGCCCACCCCGGACGGCCGTGGCGGGTCGAGCCCCCGGGCGGCACTCACCTTCACCCGCCGCTGTTCGCTCGTCAGGCGGACGCGGCACTTCGGGAGCTCTGACATGGCGAAGCGCAAGGCGAAGCCCGCGAAGCGCGGCAAGAGCGCGGCGAAGAAGGCGACGCGGAAGACGAGGAGTTCGCTCGCGCCGGGCATCAGCCGCATCGACCAGGAATCCACGCGGACGCACGGCTTCTTCGTGCGCGTGGGGTACCACCGCACCCGCGACGGCGCCTGGCGGCCCAAGCACCGGGCCTTCTTCGGCGACGCCAGCCATGGCGGCAAGGCGAAGGCGCTCAAGGCCGCGATGAAGTGGTTGAAGGGCGTGGTGAAGAAGTAGGGCGCGGGCCGGGCGACGGGGGCCGGTGGCGCGGCCCCGTCGCGCGCGGGCGGGGGGTCACCTCCGCCGGGCCCGGCGCGCCGGCACCTAACGCGAGCGGGCATCGGGCCCCGCGGCTGCTGCTGGCGTACTACCTGGCCACGCCGGTGTTCATGGTGCTGGACCTGGCGCTGGGCATCAACCTGCGCACGACGTTCCTCGACGGCGCGCCTGCCCTCAAGGTCGCGTACTACGCCGCCGCCCTCGGCTGCGGGGCCGCCATCGCCCGGTGGCCGGCGCGTGCGGAGCTGATCGGGCTCCTCGAGAGCGGCGCCAACATCGCCCTGCTGGTGCTCGGAGTGGGCCTCGCCTACCTGCGGCTGGTCGACGCCGCGCTCGCGGATGCGCCGATACCGCCCGTCTTCACCACGGCGTCGGCGCTCAACCTGGCGGTGTCGGCACTGATGCTCGCCGCCAGCTACCTGAGCGCGACGTCGCGCGTGAGGCAGCGGTGACGTCGCCGACCGGGGGGCCGTGACGATGGCGGGCGGGGACGCGCCGCCGGGAGGGGACCTGCTGGGCCGCTGGCGCCTGCTGCGCGCGGACGCCGACCTCGACTTCGCGCCGGGGGTGCGCCTCGACTTCCAGCCGAACGGCCGCCTGCTGTACGACATCGAGGTGGGCGAGCGGCGGCAGGTCCTGGCGCTGCTCTACCGCGTGGACGGCGATACGCTGCGCACCGACCATCTGGCGTCGGGCCACGAGGTGTCGACACACTTCCGGGTGGGGGCCGGGGAGGTGCTCGAGATCGACTTCGCCGGCGCGCGCGCGTGGTTCGTGCGCGAACTCTGATGCGCCCGACTGAGGGAAATGCGATGATGTCCCACCAAGTCCGCAGGCACACTGACGGAGCCGGCGGGCACCGCGCCGGTGCCGGCCCGTCGCCGGAACCGGCCGCGTGAGCCCGCCGGCCGGCAGCGTGCCGTTCTTCCGGAATTCGATCTTTCGCACCGAGTGCGACGAGTGTCACGAGACGTTCCCGGTCAACACCGGGGGCGTGTGCGAACGATGCCGGCGCATCCTGTGCGGCACGCACCTCCACGGCTCGCTGGTCCGCCGGGTGGCGATCGCCTTCGGTGCGCCCTCCGTGTGCGTGCGTTGCCGCCACGCGCCCCCGGCCGCGGTCGATGTACCATGACGATCCGGCTTTACTACGACGACGCGTACCTGACGACGTTCGACGCGACCGTGGTGGCCCGCGAGGACGATGGGCGCCTGCTGTATCTCGATCGCACCGCCCTGTACCCTACCTCCGGCGGCCAGCCGCACGACACCGGCACGATCGACGGCATTGCGGTGGAGGACGTGATCGACGAGGGCGCGCGCGTCGCCCACCGGCTCGCGGCGCCCCTCGCAGCGGACACGGTGCGTGCCTCCGTCGACTGGCCGCGGCGGTTCGACCACATGCAGCAGCACACGGGGCAGCACCTCCTGTCGGCGCTGTTCGCCGATCGCGTGGGGCTCCCCACGGTGAGCGTGCACTTCGGGCCGTCGGCCTCGACCCTCGACCTCGCCGGGGCCGACGCGGACGCCGCGACGATTCGCTCGATCGAGGAGGCCGCGAACGCCCTGGTGCTGGAAGACCGGCCGGTGGAGGTGAGCTACGAGGACGCTTCCGGGGCGACCGACCTGCGCAAGTCCGTCGACCGGAGCGGGACCCTTCGGGTGGTCTCGATCCGCGGGATTGACCGGAGTGCCTGTGGGGGCACTCACGTGCGCCGGACCGGAGAGATCGGACCGATCTTCATCCGCGGGCGGGAGCGCATCCGCGGCTCGACGCGCCTCGAGTTCGTCTGCGGGACGCGGGCGCGGCACCGGGCTGCAGCAGACCACGCGGCGCTGACGCAGGTCGCGCGCCTGCTTTCCGCGGGACTGGACGAGGCGCCGGCCCTCGTCGATGCCCTGCGCGAGCAGCTCCGCGACGCACAGGCGCGAGGGAAGCGCCTGGCCGGGGAGCACGACGCGCTGCGCGCGCAGGTCCGGCACGCCGCCGAAGCGCCGGGCCCCGACGGCCTGCGCTGGGTGGTGGAGCGGCGGGACACCGGCTCGCCGGACGAATGGCGCCCCTTCGCGCAGGCGTTCTGTGCCCTGTCAGGCGCGGTCTTCATCGGGGTGAGCGCGAAGCCGGCGGCGGTGCTGTTCGCCTCCTCGGCGGATTCGGGAATCGATGCCGGCCAGCGACTGCGCCCGCTTCTCGCGGCGGCGGGCGGACGTGGTGGCGGCTCGTCGCGGTTGGCACAGGGAACCGTGCCGTCCGCCGAGTCGCTCGCGGCCGTGGTGGACGGACTGCGCGGGGGCGCCGGATGATGATCGCCTCTCGCGCTCCGGTCCGCGGAGCAGTACACTGGCGGTGACGAGGACCCGCGGCCGGTGTCGGGCGCTCCCCTCCCGCTCCCGTGCCCCACGCCGGCTGCGGACGCACCGCGGAGAGTCGTTATGCAGGCGACCATCGTCGACTGGCTGGACGGCGTCGGCTCCACCGCCTTCGCCGTCTCGGCGTGGGCGTTCGTACTTGTCAACGGCATGGCGCTGCTGGTGCTGTTGCGCCGGCGGGATGCGCGCCTCGTGAACCGGTGGACGTCGACTTTCCTTGCCGGCAACCTGGTGCTGCTCGGTGTGGGGCTCGGGGTCCCACTTGTGACGCTGGCGGCGCGCACGGCCATCGTGGCGTTGACGCCGGCGTTCCATGTGATGGTGCCGTCGGCCACGGCTGACCAGCCCCTGTCGGAGGAGCCGGCGCGCCCCTGACAGGGTCCCTCTCCGACGACGGCGGCGCGATGTCGTTCACACTGGCCTCGCCAGCCTTTCCCGCTGGTGGCGCGATTCCGCGCGCACACACGTGCGATGGCGAGAACCGGAGTGTCCCGCTGCAGTGGAGCGGCACGCCGCCCGGAACGCAGAGCCTGGCCCTGATCGTCGACGACCCGGACTCGCCCGACCCGGCCGCACCGCGGCGGGTCTGGGTGCACTGGGTGCTCTATGACATTCCCGCGACGGCGACGTCGCTCGCCGAGGGCGCGGCTCCGGATGGGCTTCCGCAAGGCACGCGCCGCGGACGCAACGACTCCGGCGAGACGGGCTATGACGGCCCGTGCCCGCCTATCGGGCGCCATCGTTACCACCATCGGCTCTACGCGCTGGACCGGTCGCTTGGCGACCTGGGCCACCTGAACAAGCCGCAGCTCCTCCACGCCATCGAAGGACACGTCCTGGCCGTGGCGGAGCTCATGGGGACGTACCAGCGCGGGCACTGACGACCCGGCGCCGGCGTCACCTCACTCGTCAGGCGCGCGTGCCGGTCCCTCCGGCGGTGCTGAGGCCGAGGATCGAGTAGAGCGGGCAGGAGCCGATGAGGGCCGTGAGGAGCGGCACCAGCCCGAGATATCCCCAGGGCGTCTTCGGCCCCACGAACACGAGGGCGAGCAGGGCGATGCCGATGACGAGACGGATGTTCCGGTCGAGGCTTCCGATGTTGTGCTTCATGTGCTGGGTTCTCCGTGCTTCGATGAGGACGGTCCGGGCCACGCCCGGCCGTCCTGGACGAGCTATCGGGGAGCGTGTGGCGCCGTTCCCGGAAAACCACGTTCGGTCGGAATTTCCGGGAACTCCGGACGATCGCGTGAGGGAACGGTGAAGCGCCTGCCGCCCGCACGTCGGGGATTCGCCTGCCCGTCGCGATCCGCGATGGTGGGCCGGCCGACCCGGGCACCGGGCCGCCGGTCGCTTGCCGTGGGGTGAAACGACGCGCACCTTCCCCGCCGCTGGCCCCGGGGAGGGCGCGTCGCCGCATGCCGACCTAACGAGACACGGAGACCGACGTGAGCCACAATGACGAACGACTGCAGGTCCTGGCCCGGGCGCGATGGCGCCTGGCCGTGCTGCTGACGGTGGTGATGATCGTGGTGTACTTCGGGTTCATCCTCCTCATCGCCTACAACAAGCCGCTGATGGGGCGCCAGATCACGCCAGGCCTGAGCCTCGGCATCCTGCTTGGGGCGCTCGTCATCGTGCTCTCCTGGGTGCTGACCTGGATCTACGTGCGGTGGGCCAACACCCATTACGACCCTGAACTGGAGGCGGTGCGCCAGGGGGGTGCCCGGCCATGATGCTCCTCCAGCAGGCGGCCACGCCGGCCGCGACGAAGATCGGCGAGCCGAACGCGGTCGCAATGGGGTTCTTTCTCGGGATCCTGGCGTCGACGCTCGGGATCACGTACTGGGCCGCCCGGCGAACGCGCACGACGGAGGAGTACTACGCCGCCGGCCGGACGGTGAGTGCCCGGCAGAACGGACTCGCCCTGGCGGGCGACTACATGAGCGCGGCGTCGTTCCTGGGCATCGCCGGACTGGTGTCGACGACCGGGTTCGACGGCCTGATCTACTCGACGGGATGGCTTGTCGGATGGCCGGTGGTGCTGTTCCTGGTGGCCGAGCCCCTCCGGAACCTGGGCAAGTACACGTTCACGGATGTCGTGGCGCTGCGGTTGCGGCAGACGCCGGTGCGGATTGCCGCGGCAATCGGCACCCTGGCGACGGTGCTGTTCTACCTCATTGCGCAGATGGTCGGCGCCGGTGGGCTGATCCGCCTGATGTTCGGCCTGTCGTACGAGTCGGCGATCGTCATCGTGGGCGGAGCGATGCTGGCGTACGTCCTGTTTGGCGGGATGATCGCGACGACCTGGGTCCAGATCGTGAAGGCCGTGCTGCTGCTGGGGGGCGCGCTGGCGCTGGCGCTGATGGTACTGGCGCAGTTCCACTTCAACCCGGTAGCCCTGTTCGCCGCGGCGGCGTCGCAGTACGGCGCGGGGGTGCTGGCACCGGGCAAGCTGGTGGCGCGCCCGCTCGACGCGGTGTCGCTGGGCATGGCGCTGATGTTCGGTACCGCCGGGCTGCCGCACATCCTGATGCGGTTCTACACGGTGCCCGACGCCCGGGCGGCGCGCACGTCGGTCTTCTACGCCACGGGGCTGATCGGCTTCTTCTACCTCCTCACCTTCGTGCTCGGGTTCGGGGCGATGGTGCTTGTCGGGCCCCAGGTCATCCGCGGCGTGGACGCCGGGGCCAACATGGCCGCCCCCCTGCTGGCCGAGGCGTTAGGTGGGACCCCGTTCCTCGGGTTCATCGCGGCGGTGGCGTTTGCGACGATCCTGGCGGTGGTAGCCGGCCTGACGCTGTCGGGAGCAGCGGCGCTGTCGCACGACCTGTGGGTGAGCGTGGCGCGCCGCGGGGTGGCGAGTCCCACCGAGCAGCTGCGGGTGGCGCGCCTGGCGACGGTGGTGCTGGGTGTGCTGGCGGTGCTGCTGGGCATCCTCTTCAAGGGCCAGAACGTGGCCTACATGGTGTCGCTGGCGTTCGCGATCGCCGCCAGCGCCAATTTCCCGGCGCTGCTGCTATCCATCTTCTGGCGGCGCTGCACCACCGCCGGGATCGTGGCGAGCATGGTGGTCGGCGCCTTCAGCACGGTGCTGCTCATCTACCTGTCGCCGACGATCCAGCTGGACATCCTGAAGCACGCGACCGCCGCGTTTCCGCTGCGGAACCCGGCGTTGGTGACGATCCCCCTCTCGTTTGCCACCGCGATCGTGGTGTCGCTGCTGACCACGGAGGCGGGCGCCGCCGAGCGCTTCGCCCAGGCCGAGCGGCAGATGCACGTCGGGACCGTGACCTGATGGTGACACCCCGCCCGGGCGCCTAACGGTACCCGGGCGGGACGGGGGGGTCGGCACGGTCCGGCGGGCGGCCCGCCGGCCGGCGGCTCCCGCCCTCGGCGCACTCCGCGCGCACTGCGCGCGCACTTTGGGCGCACTTTGGGCGCACTTTGGGCGCACTCCGGGCGCACGCCGGGCGGCACGCCGCGGCTCCGGCACCGGACGCGTTCCAGCGACTGCCCGCGCGCGGTTATAATGCGGGTCTATGACCGTGGATCGCGAGAAGATACCGTACCTCCCCGAGCGCATCGAAGGGCTCGCCGCCGTCGCCAACAACGTCTCGTGGAGCTGGAAGCGTGACGCCCGGCGGCTCTTCCAGGTGCTCGACGAGTCCCTGTGGTACCTCACCCGCCACAACCCGATCGCCATCCTGCGCCGCGTCGACCCGCAGCGGCTGAACGAGGTGGCGCGCGACCCGGACTTCCTCGAGCTGTACGACCGCGTGGTGGGCGAGCTGCAGCACGAGCTGACGACCCGCGACACATGGTTCGCGCACCAGTTCGGGGATGTCGACGCCTCCCGCCCGGTGGCGTATTTCTGCGCCGAGTTCGGGCTGCACAACTCGGTGCCGATCTACTCCGGCGGGCTTGGCGTCCTGGCCGGCGACCACTGCAAGGCGGCCTCGGACATCGGCGTGCCGCTCGTCGGCGTCGGACTCTTCTATATGAGGGGGTACTTCGACCAGAAGCTCCGCCTCGACGGCTGGCAGGAAGACTCCGATGAGATGTTCGACGTGGCCAACGCGCCGCTCGAGCGCGTCTACACGTCGTCGCGCGATCCCCTGCTGGCGAGCATCACCACCCGGGAGCGCGAGATCTTCATCGGCGCCTGGCGGATGCACGTCGGGCGGGTGCCGGTCTACCTTCTCGACACGAACCTCGAGCAGAACCACCCCGAGGACCGGGACCTGACCTCGAAGCTGTACATCGGGGGGCCCCAGGTCCGCCTGCGGCAGGAGTGGATCCTCGGGGTCGGCGGCGTCCGGGTGCTGCGCTCGCAGGGAATCGATCCCGCGGCGTGGCATGCCAACGAGGGACATGCGGCGTTCATGATGATCGAGCGGGCCCGCGAACTCGTCGCCCAGGGGCTCACTTTCGACGACGCGGTGCCGCGGGTGCGGGAGCGGACCATCTTCTCGACGCACACGCCGGTCCCGGCCGGCCACGACGCCTTCTCCTACGACCAGCTCGAGCAATTCGCCGGTCCCGTCTGGGAACCGCTCGGCATCGACCGGGAACGCTTCTTTGCGATCGGGACCCACCCGACCGAGCACCAGGAGCAGTTCCACATGACGGTGACGGCGATCCGCTTCGCGAAGTTCGTGAACGGCGTCTCGCGGCGCCATGGTGAGGTCACGCGACAGATCTGGATGCCGCTCTGGCCGGATCGCCCCGTCGAACGAATGCCGATCGGGCACATCACCAACGGCGTCCACCTGGACACGTGGATGTCGCGGGAGATCGCAGACCTGCTGGACGCGCGTCTCGGCGCCGACTGGGGCAGGCGCGTCGACGACCCGTCGATGTGGGAGGCGCTCGCGGATCTCGACGACGTCACCCTGTGGAACGCCCACGTGACGCTCAAGTCGGCGCTCATGAACTTCATCCGCGAGGAAGCACGGCGGCGCTGGGCGCGGCACTGGAAGGAGGCGACGCACGTTGTCGGCGCCGGGACTCTCCTCAACCCATACGCGCTCACGATCGGCTTTGCGCGGCGCTTCGCGACATACAAGCGCGCCGACCTCATGTTCCGGGACATCGATCGGCTGCGGGCGCTGCTTGTGAACCCCGCCCGCCCGGTCCAGATCATCTTCGCCGGCAAGGCGCACCCAGCGGACACGCCCGGCAAGGAAGTGCTCAAGACCGTCTACGGGTTCACCCGGGAGCCGCGGCTCGAAGGGCGGGTGGCCTTCATCGAGGACTACGAGCTGCACCTGGCACACCGGCTGGTGCAGGGCGTCGACCTCTGGCTGAACCTGCCGCGGGTGCCGATGGAAGCGAGCGGCACCAGCGGGATGAAGGCGGCCCTGAACGGCGTGCCGCAGCTTTCGACGCTGGACGGCTGGTGGCACGAAGGGTACCAGGGACTCAATGGCTGGGCCATTCCCCCGGCGTCGTCGCGCTCCACGCCTGACGAGTGGGACGCCGAACGGCTCTACCAGCTGCTGGAGGAGCAGGTCGTGCCGCTGTACTACTCCCGCGACGCCCGCGGCATCCCGACCGGCTGGATCCAGAAGATGAAGCACGCCCTGCGGGTGGCGGGCCAGCAGTTCACGGCGCGCCGGATGCTGCAGGAATACTCGACCTGCTGCTACGCCCCCGCGATGCGCGGCAGTCCCACGCCCGACGATCCTCCCACGGCCTGAGCGCGCTGGTGCTGAACGATCGGCGCAGTCCCCCGAACGCGCGCGCGGCACCGACCCCGACCAGTGACGCCGGGGCGGACTACCCGCTCGTCACGCCGACAACAGGCGAGCGCGTGACGGTGGTGCACCTCGCCGCCGAGCTGGCGCCGTTCGCGCGCACGGGAGGACTTGGCGAGGCCGTCTCGAGCCTCGCGCACTTCCAGGCACGGCGCGGCCTGACGTCGATCATCGTGATGCCGCTGTACCGGCAGGTACGCGACGTGGTCACGGACCTGGAGCCCGTGGGCGCGCCGTACACCGTGACTGTCGGTGACCACCGCGACGAGGCGCAGCTGTTCGAATCGGCCGCGCTCCGGAACAACCCGGCGCAGCGAAAGCCGAGAATCCTGTTCCTGCAGCACGCGTCGTACTTCGATCGCGAGCACTTGTACGGCGACCGGGACGGGGACTACCCGGACAACTACCGGCGCTTCGGGTTCTTCTGTGCGGCGGCACTGGACGCGCTGCCGGCGATCGCCAGCGCGCCGGTGCTCCTGCACGCCCACGACTGGCACACGGCGCTGGCGCCGGTGTTCCTGCGCGCCTTCGACGGCGCGCCCGGGCAGGCCTTCCGCCGCCGGACCTCGAGCGTCCTGACGGTGCACAACGCGGGATTCCAGGGACATTTTCCGCCGACAGTGCTGCGCGCGCTCGGCCTTCCCTGGGAGCTCTTCAACTACACGCAGCTCGAGTGGTACGGCCGCGTGAACCTGTTGAAGGGGGGCATGGCCTTCGCCGACGCGGTGACGACGGTGAGTCCCTCGCACGCCCATGAACTGCGCACGCCGGCCGGCGGCTTCGGGCTGCACGACGCGTTCATCGCCCTGCGCGAACGGTTCGTCGGCATCCTCAACGGCATCGACCAGGCGGAGTGGAATCCCAGGACGGACCCGGGAATCACCGCCCGCTACTCGACCGACGACCTCGCGGGAAAGAAGCGATGCAAGGGGGCGCTCCAGCGCCTGTTCGGCATGCCCCAGCGATCGCGCACGCCGATCTTCGGCATGAGCGCGCGCATGGTCTACCAGAAGGGCCTCGATCTCATTCTCGGCAGCCCGCGCTTCCTCTCGCTCGACGCGCAGTTCCTGTTCCTCGGGCAGGGCGAGCAGCGCTACGTGGAGATCCTCACCGAACTGGCGCTCCGTGCCCCCGGACGGATCAGCGTGCAGACCAACTTCACCAGCCGACTCGAGCATCGCCTCATGGCCGGCGCCGACATGATCATCATGCCGTCGCAGTACGAGCCGTGCGGCCTGACGCAGATGCGCGCGCAGCGCTACGGCGCGCTGCCGGTCGCGCGCCGGGTGGGCGGGCTCGCCGACACGATCGAGGACGGCATCACCGGGTTCCTCTTCGACGCCTTCAGTACGAACGACTTCCTGGCCGCCTGCATCCGCGCGATCGACCACTACGAACACCAGACCGTCTGGCAGGAGATGCAGCGCACCGCCATGTCGCGCGACTTCGGATGGGAGCGCTCGGAGCAGAAGTACCTGGAGCTGTATCGGCGGGTCCTGGCATCGCCACGATTCCGGCGGTAGCTCCCGACATGCGGCACACGGACCTCGTCCTGCTGCTGCACAGCCACCTCCCGTACGTCCTCAACCACGGGCGCTGGCCCCATGGGAGTGACTGGCTGTGCGAGGCGGTGATCGATTCGTATCTCCCCCTCGTCGGGATGCTGAACGCATTGGAGCGCGCCGACATCGCCGCGCCGCTGACGATCAGCGTCACCCCCGTCCTGGCCGCACAGCTGGCGCATCCCACGCTGCATGAGGAACTCGCGCGGTACTTCGATGCACGGCTCGCGCACTGCGACGAGGTCCCGACGTCACTCCGAAACGCGGGCGACGAGCACCTCGTTCCGCTGGTGGAATTCTGGCGGCTCCGACTCGTTCGCCTGCGCCTGCTGTATCACGAGATCGGCCGCGACCTCGTGGGGGCATTGCGACGGCTGCAGGATCGCGGCCGCATCGAGGTCGCGACGTCGGCGGCGACCCACGCGTTCCTTCCCCTCCTCGGGCGGGACGAGAGCATCCGGCTGCAGCTGGCGCTCGGTTGCTCCGAATACCGGCGTCACTTCGGCCGGGAATCGGCCGGGTGCTGGCTCCCCGAGTGCGGGTATCGGCCGCGCGGCCGCTGGTCAGCGACGCCCGAAGCGCCTCCGGTGCTGCGTCGCGGCATCGACGAACACCTCGCGACGCTGGGCTTCGGCTACTTCTTCGTCGATGCCCACACGGCCCATGCGGGACGCGCGCCGGACACCTACGGAGAATTCGATGCCGGCCGTGCCACGGGAACCTCGACCGCCGGCTCATCGCACGAAGCCACCAACGATCCGCACCGCGCATACCTCGTCGGTCCGGCACGACCGGGGCGATCGCCGGTGGCGTTCGTGCGAGACCCGGAGGCCTCGGCCCGGGTGTGGAGCCGCCACGGCGGCTATCCGGGGGCGTCGCCGTACCTGGAGTTCCACAAGATCCGGTGGCCGGGAGGGCTCCGGCTCTGGCGGGTCACCGATGCCACCGGCGACCTCGGCGCGAAGCAGCCGTACGATCCGGCGGCGGCCGGCGAGCGGGCCGAGCACGATGCCCGGCACTTCGCAGGGTTGCTTGGCGCGGAGGCACGTCGATCGACGGCACCGGACGGCGTTATCGCGGTGCCCTTCGATACGGAGCTGTTCGGGCACTGGTGGTTCGAGGGACCGGAATGGCTGGGCAACGTCTTCCGGCAGCTCTCCGTGCAGGCCGATGTGCAGCCGACGACTGCTTCGGCGCACCTGGAGGCGCACCCGGCTGGCAGGCGAGTGCAGCTCGTCGCCGGTTCGTGGGGACGGCAGGGCGACTTCTCGATGTGGATGAACGATCGGGTCCGCTGGATGTGGCGGGTAGTCTGGGACACGGAGGAGCGCTTCTGGTCGCTCGCGCCGCGGGCCATGGAGCAACCCGCGGCCCGCGAGCTGCTCGCGCAGGCGGCGCGGGAGCTGCTGCTGCTGCAGTCGTCCGACTGGCCGTTCATCGTCACCACGGGAGAAGCGTCGGACTATGCCACGGCCCGGTTCGACGGCCACGCCAACGATGCGCGGGTCATGCTGGACGGCGTGCAGGACGTACTGCAGGGCCTGGACGTGACGCGGGCGCGGGAGATGGGTCGTGCGCTCTGGCACCGAGACGCCATCTTTGAGGAGGTGCTGCCTGCGGTGCAGGCCGCGCTCGACTCGCGGAGGACTCGTCACCGTCCCGCTCGCCTGGCACCCGCATGAAGTGGTCATTCCGGCTGGGCCGAATCGCAGGAATCGACATCGACATCCACGCGACCTTTGCGTTCCTGCTGGCGTGGGTGGCGCTGGTGGAATACCAGGACAGCCACTCCGTGGCCGGCGTGATCCAGGCGCTTGTCTTCATTCTCGCAGTCTTCGCGTCGGTCGTGACCCACGAGTACGGGCATGCCCTGACGGCACGACGGTTCGGAGTGCGTACACGACGCATCACCATCCTTCCGATCGGCGGGGTGGCGTCGCTGGAGCGGATTCCGTCGGTGCCGTCGCAGGAGCTGTTGATTGCGATTGCCGGCCCGGCGGTCACGGTGGGGATTGCGCTGATCCTGTTCATCGTGCTGCGCGCGGCCGGGCTCCCCGTGGCGGCGACCGACCTGGATTCCGCCGGGGGGCCGTTCCTCACCCGCCTGATGTGGGTGAACGTGATCCTGGCGATCTTCAACCTGCTGCCGGCGTTCCCGATGGATGGCGGGCGGATCCTGCGGGCGGCGCTGGCGATGCGGCTCGACTACGTTCAGGCCACGCGGACGGCCGCCCTCGTCGGTCGGAGCTTCGCCGTCGTCTTCGGCATCGCAGGACTCTTCTGGAATCCTTTCCTCATCTTCATCGCACTCTTCGTCTGGATCGGCGCGACGGGAGAGTCGTGGAACGTGCAGCTGCAGTCCGCGCTTCGCGGCATCCCGGTCGAGCGGGTGATGATCCGGGACCTGCGGACGCTCCAGCCAGACGATCCGCTCTCGCTGGCCGTCGATCACCTGCTGGCCGGCTTCCAGCAGGATTTTCCCGTGCTCGAGGGCGGACACGTGACGGGCGTCCTGACCCGGGCCGACCTGATGAAGGCGCTCTCGCTGCACGGCCCCACGGCGCCGGTCCGGGTGGCCCAGCGCACCGACTTCCTGGTGGCGCATCCGGGCGAGCCGCTGCAAGAGGCGTTCGCACGGTTGCAGGGAAGCCGCTGCCATACGATGCCGGTGCTGCGCGACGGCGAGCTGCTCGGCGTGCTGACCCTCGACAACGTCGGGGAGTTCTTCATGATCCACGGCGCCACGCGCCGCCAGGCATGACGTTCGGCGTCCGTTCCCGCGCCGGCGGGCGCGGGCGCGCGCCTTCCCGTGCACCTGCCCAGGTGCCCCGATCCACTCGACACCCCGACTGACCCGTGCCCCTTTCGCTCGTCGTTCACGGCCACTACTACCAGCCTCCGCGCGAGAACCCGTTTCTCGACGAGGTGGACAGCGAGCCGTCTGCCTACCCGTTTCACGACTGGAACCAGCGCATCGAGCGCGAGTGCTACCGCGCGGTGATCGCGGCGCGGATCACGGGCGCCAACGGCCGCATCCGCCGCATCGTCAATACGCTGGAGTGGACGTCGTTTGACTTCGGGCCAACGCTGCTGGAATGGCTCGAACGCGAGGCGCACGACACGTACCTCGGCGTCCTGGCGGCGGATCGGGCGAGCACCGCGCGGCTCGGTGGCCACGGAAACGCGATCGCGCAGCCGTATCACCATACGATCCTTCCCCTCGCCTCACGGCGCGACAAGCAGACCGAGGTGCGCTGGGGCATCGCGGATTTCAAGCGGCGATTCGGTCGCGATCCCGAAGGAATGTGGCTCCCGGAGACAGCGCTCGACGACGAGACACTCGACGTGCTCGCCGCCGAGGGCATCCGGTTCACGATCGTGGCGCCGCACCAGGTGTCGACCCCTGCGCGACAGGGACGACCGGTGCGATACCGCACGGCGAACGGGCGCTCGATCGCGCTCTGTCCATATCACGGCGAGCTGTCGCACGGTGTGGCGTTCGGCGGCCTGCTGCACGACGCGCTGGCATGGGTGTCGCGCATGATCGAGGTGGGCAAGGAGCTTGCCGCCCCGGCCGGCACACCGCCGTCGGTGGCGCGCCAACTCGGCGGGGCGCGGCCGGAATCACCTGCGCCGGCACCAGCCGCCGGGCCGGGCGCCGAGTTGCCGCTGGCGCGGCTTGGCGGCCGGTCGGACGTCCTCATCGCGATCGCGACCGATGGAGAGACCTACGGGCACCATCACAAGTTCGGCGAGATGGCGCTGGCGCGTTCGCTCGAGGAGATGCAGCGTCGGGGTGCGCGAGTGGAGAACTTTGCGTCGTTTCTCGCGCGCCAGCCCGCGCTCGACGACGCGACGATCGTGGCGCCGACTTCCTGGAGCTGCGCGCACGGTGTGGAGCGGTGGCGCTCGGAGTGCGGGTGCCGGCTCGACTGGAGCCGCAACCCGAGTCAAGCGTGGCGTGCCCCGCTGCGCAGTGCGCTGGACAAGGTTGCGACCGCGGTGCACAGCCTGTTCGACAAGGAGGGGGGGGGCCTCCTGCGTGATCCCTGGCAGGCGCGCGACGAATTCGGTGCCGTGGTCTCTGGCGCGCCGGCGGCGCTCGCGGCGTTCGCGGCGGAGCACGGCCGACCGTCGCTGACACCGGAGGAGCTGGTGCGTGTCCGCGAGCTGCTGGAGATGGAACGCGACGCGCTCCGGATGTTCACCTCCTGCGGATGGTTCTTCGACGACATCGGCGGGCTCGAGCCGAAGCAGATCCTGCGCTACGCCGCGCGCGCGATCTCGCTCGCGGGTGAGAGCGGCCCCGGCATCGAGGCGCTGCTGCTCGATGAGCTGTCGGGCGCCGTGAGCAACGACCGCAGCATCGGCACCGGACGCGACCTGTACCTGCGCGAATGCAAGCCGCGGCTGCCGGCGGCAGTGCGCATCGCGGCGGCGGCGGCGGCGGCGAGTTCCGCGCGCACCGAGGAAGCGCTGATGTTCGGCGGCGTCGCGATCATGATCAACGGTGAACAGGTCCGGCTCGAGGAGCCGCGGACCGGACGACCCCGGTCGCTGACGGCGCACGTCTCGTCGCTCTCCCCGGCTGGTGGCGAGGTGATCGTCGCTGACGAGCATGGCCAGCAGTTCACCCTCGAGGTGTCGGACTTTCCCGAGCGCTTCCGCCGTGTGATCCGCTCCCGGCTCCGGCGATCGATCCTGCCGCGCGTCCTGACTCCCGAGGAGCTGTATCAGCTCCTGGCGGGAGACGTGCAGATCGGCGGACTGGTGCGCGTCGCGCTGATTCGCGAGATCACGCGGCTGGGAAACGAGGGCGATGGCGAGGTGATGCGACTGGCGAGCGACCTCATCGACCTCTTCCGGCAGTTCGAAGCCAAGCTGCCGTTCGATGCGCAGACGGCGTTCTGGAGGGTCTGGAACGAGGCCTCCGAGGGACGTCGGGCCGAGCTCGCGCCGTTTCTCGAGCGCCTCGGCTTCTCGGCCGACGAAACACAAGCACCGTCCACCAGCGCCTGACCAGCGCCCGGCCCGGCTCGCCTTCGCGCGCATCCCGGCGACGGGCTGCGTGGCGCCGGACGTCACGACACTACCTTTTCCTCCATGAACGCTCCTCCCATTCGTTTCTGTTTCGGGCTTCACCTGCACCAGCCGGTCGGGAACTTCGGCCACGTCTTCGAGCAGCACGTGCGCGACGTGTACCTGCCGTTCCTCGAACGACTGCGGGAGCGATCGTTCTTTCCCATCAGCCTGCACGTGTCCGGCCCGCTGATCGAGTGGCTGCAGGCGAACGATCCACGCTACCTCGACCTGCTGGGCGAGCTGGCAAGTGACGGGCGGGTGGAGCTCCTGCTCGCCGGGTTCTACGAACCGATTCTCGCCGCGCTGCCGCGCGCCGACCGCGTGGAGCAGATCCTCTGGATGCGCGACGCGCTGCGCGCCCGGTTCGGCGTGGAGGCGAATGGACTCTGGCTCACCGAGCGCGTGTGGGAGCCGGATCTCGCCGCCGACCTGCATGACGCCGGGGTCCGCTTCGCGATCGTCGACGACAGGCACTTCCTCGTGTCCGGCTTCACGAAGGACCAGTTGTACGCGCCGTTCCGCACCGAGCACGACGGCAAGTCGCTGGCCCTGTTCCCGATCGACGAGCGCCTGCGGTACCTCGTGCCGTTCCACTCGCCCGAGGAGATTGGCGGCTACCTCGCCGGACTGCGCACGCAGGGACATCGCCTCGCGGTGCTCGCCGACGATGGAGAGAAATTCGGCGGCTGGCCCGGCACGCTCGACCGCGTCTACGCCCACGGATGGCTCGACCGGTTTCTCGACACGCTGCACGGCCACATCGCGCGCGGCGAAGTGCAGCTCAGCCGCTTCGACGAGGCCCTGCGCGAGGTGCCCAGTGCAGGGCTCGCCTACCTGCCCACGGCGAGCTATCGCGAGATGGAGGAATGGTCGCTGCCCGCCAAGGCCGCGGTGCGCCTGGCGGTGCTCGAGAAGGAGCTGGGGTACGAGCGACTGCACGGCGCCGACGGTGCGCTGGTGCGCGGCGCGCACTGGCGGAACTTCCTCGTGAAGTACTGCGAGTCGAACCGGATGCACAAAAAGATGCTTGCCCTGTCAAAACTGTGCCGCGAACGGGGAGATCCACCGGACGCGCGCCGGGCGATCGGTCGTGCCCAGTGCAACGATGCCTACTGGCACGGCGTGTTCGGCGGGCTGTACCTCCCGTTCCTCCGGGGAGCGATCTGGCAGCAGCTGGCGCGCGCCGAACGTGAGCTTCGCGCTGGCGAATCCATCGCCTGCGACGTCGTCGACATGGACGGCGACGGCTTCGACGAACTCTGGGTGCATTCCGCCGCCTTCTCCGCGGTGATCAGCCCGCATCGCGGTGGCGCCATCGAGGAGCTGAGCATCTTCGGGCTGGAGGAGAACCTTGCCGACGCGCTGACGCGGCGGCGCGAGGCGTACCACATGCTGGCGCGGCGCGGCGCCGCGCCGGAGGGCGAGCCGGTGCCGGCGGCCGAGACGCGCCGGCGCCACAAGCGCGGTGCGGACCCGGACTCCGGAAAGTCGGCGCCCAGCATCCACGACCTCGAGCACGAGCTGGAGCTGGACGTACTGCCGCCGATCGACCTCGACGATCGCCGTCTCTTCATCGAGCGCGTCCTGTCCGGCAGCGTGTCGCAGGAGGCCTATGCGTGGGCGGAGTATGTCCCGGTGATGTCGACCTCGACCCTGGCGATGTCGCATGAGGTCACCGTGCACGAACAGCAGGTGGAGATACGCCTCACCAGCCCTGATGGCCGGGTACGCAAGCGATACGTGTTCGACGCCGACGGGTCGGTGACGGCGACCTTTGAGTGGGCGGTCGATGGATTCGCGAGTTCCGACGTCTTCACCAGCGAGATGTCGTTCGCGCGCGAGGTGCAGCCGGTGTGCGACCCGGCGGCGTCGGTCTGGTCGCACGCCATAGAGACCGTCGCGAAATCGGAGCGCGGGCTGGAGCGCACCCGCCAGGGCGTGGCGTACCTGGCTCGCTGGCCGATTGCGCAGGGGCGCGGGGAGATCGCCCTCTCCTATGGCCGGGATCGATGAGTACCACCGTCGGCATTCCGATGCGTAGCGGGCGCCCGGCCGGCCGCCGCAGCCCTCGCGGGTGCCGTTCCGTCGCCCCATGTTTCGGGCGCCGGGTCCGGCCTGCCGGGGCCGTCCCTTTCCTCGTCGTGTAGGCACGCATGCTCAAGCGCATCGGACTGTTCGTTGGCCGGGAGTGGAGCTGGCCACCGGCCTTCGTCGAGGAGGTGAACCGGCGCGACCAGGGCGTGGTGGCGGAACTGGCGCTCGTGGGCGGGGAGCACTTCGACGCGCCGGTTCGATACGACGTGCTGATCGACCG
The DNA here is from genome assembly GCA_963761075.1 of uncultured Gemmatimonadaceae bacterium. GTDB lineage: Bacteria > Gemmatimonadota > Gemmatimonadetes > Gemmatimonadales > Gemmatimonadaceae > CAVXFN01. Next base: position 118,196 of record CAVXFN010000004.1, on the reverse strand, counting down.
GATCTCGCACGAGGTGCCGATGTACCGCTCCTACCTCAGGAAGGCGGTGCTGGACGGCCGGGTGGTCGTCAACAACCCGTTCATGCGGAGCGCGCACGACCGGTTCCTGGGCGCGGCCTTCGTCTCGCGCCTCGGCCTGTCGTCGCCGCGCACCGTCCTCCTGCCGAACAAGGACTACGCGCCCGGCATCGTCCCGACGGAGAGCCTGCGCAACCTCGAGTACCCGCTGGACTGGGAGGGCATCGTCGAGTACATCGGCCTCCCCTGCCTGATTGCGAACGCCAACGCGTTCGGCTGGCAGCACGAGCACCGCTGCCACACCATCGACGACGTGCTCCGGCGGTACGACGAATCGGGACGGCGCACGATGGTCCTGCAGCAGTACATCGAGCCCGAGCAGCTCGTGCGATGCCTCTGCATCGGGCGCGAGGACGTGCTCCCCATGCGGTGCGACCCGGGATCGCGGAAGTGCACGGAGGGACGGTCTCCCGTCGGCCCCGAGCTCGCCACGCGCATCGTGCACGATTCGCTCACGATCGCACGCGCCTTCGGCTACGACATGCTCTCGATCGACTGGGCGGTCCGCGACGGCGTGGCCCATGCCATCGACTTCATGAACCCGACGCCCGACCTCGACGTGCATTCCCTCACGCCGGAATACTTCGACTGGGCCGTCGACCGGCTGGCGACGCTGGCCATCCGCCTGGCCAAGGCACAGCACCCCGCCCCCGCGTCTCCGGGGTGGGACGCCCTGTTCGCGGCGGATCGCGCGCACGGCGGCGGTCAATCCGCCTGACGACTCGGCGCGCGCCCGGTAGCACGCGGTCCATGCGACGACGCCGGTCGCGATGGCGGGCCCTCGCGGCGATCGCGACCGTCGGCACGATCGCATCGTCCGCCGGGTGCACGCGCCACCTCGACCTGATCCAACACCCGCCCCAGGCCGCCGCGGTCACGACGACCGGCCCGTGGGCGAGCATGATCTATGCGGCGCGCACCGACAGCGGCGTCATCGTGTTCGACCTGGGGTGGGTTGGTGCGGAGCGCGCGCTCCGGCGCGCCCTTGGCGCCATCGACGCCACTCCCGCGGACGTGCGATTCGTGTTCCTCACGCACGCGCACCGGGACCACGTGGCGGCGTGGCCGCTCGTCCGGACGGCGCGATTCGTGCTCGGCGCGGACGAGGTGCCCTTCTTTGCGGGCACCGCGCACTATCGCAGCCTGCTCAACCGGCTGGGCGACCGATTGTGGTCGTATCCGCATCCGGCGGGAGGCACGCTGTCGCTCGTCCCGGTGGCCGGCGATTCACTCCTGGTCCTGGGCCGCGATTCCGTCGCGGTGTTTTCGGTGCCGGGCCACACGCCCGGCAGCGTGGCGTATCTCTTTCGGGGCATCCTGTTTGGCGGCGATGCGATCAACTGGCGGCCGCTCTCGGGATTCCAGGGTGCCCGGCCGGAGTTCTCCGAGGACGTGCAAGCGAGCCGCCGGTCGATGCGCGCGCTGTGGTCGAGACTCGATGCCGGGCGCGTGCGCGTGGCCTGCAGCGCCCACGCGAAGTGCGGCGTAGTCGACTCGTCGCTGGTGCGCGCCACGGGGCGCTGAGCGTGCGGCGGCGGTGCCAGCGCACCGGTCAGGAGCCGGGTCGCCGTTCCTCCGCGAGTACCTCGCCTCCCTCCTCCACGAGGCGATAACCGGCGGGACGGATCAGGACCGTCGGCCGGTTCGCCTGGACGCCCAGCGGCGCGATGACGGCGCGACCGGAGCGCGGCATCCGGATGAACCAGCGGCGCAGGATCCAGGCGCCACCGGGAAGCGGCTCGAAATGCAGCTCGCCACCGACGTGCCGGCTGTCGCGCGAGTCCTCGAGCTGCGTGTACGTGAACTCGACGAAGCGCAGCACGAAGGACTGGGCATCGAGCCAGAGCGTGCCGGTGACGTCGGGGACGACGCGGCCACTGTCCGGGTCGAAGGCGAGTCCCACGAGTCCACGTCGGTCGCGCCGGGCGGCGGCGAGATGGAAGCAATGGTCACGACGAAACGCGTCGGACAACAGGATGTCGGCGTCGGGCGCGTAGAACGCCACGGTGCCGTCACCTTCCGCCTGCCAGAATCCCGCCACTGAAAGCGAGTCGGCGCTAGGCCCGGAGACGGGTCGATCCACGATGCCGCTGACCCCCGATCGCGATTCGCTCAGGACTCGCAGCGATCGGGGATCGAGTTCCCGGATGTACCGCACGACGCGCGCCTGGAAGAGACGGTCGCGCAGCGAGATCCGGGTGGCCTCGAGCGCGGTGCGGGCCTCGTCCCAGAGTGCGTTGGCACGCCCGACTTCCCGGGGGTCACGCACGCAGAGAGCCATCTCGACGACGCGCACCTCGGGAAGCATCGCCGCGGCCGCATCGAGCACGATGTCGAGTTGCCGGGTCTCCCCTGTGCCGACGTCGAAGGGCGGGGAGTCGAAGCGCTGCGCACCGATGCGCTTCGCCGTCACGCGATACGTTCCCGGCTGCGGGACCGCGATGGCGTAGGAGCCGTCGGTGCGCGAGAGCACGGCGCGGACGACGACGGAAGTGACGGTGCTGTCGCCCGGACCCGCGCGCTCGAGCGCAACGAGTACTCCTGCGAGCGGCGCGCCGGTGGCGCGCGCCGTCACGTGGCCGCGAACGACCTGTGCGTCGCCCCGGCCGGCGGCCACCGCAACCGCCAGCACCGCGAGCAGCAGGGTTTGCCGTGACAGCGCCCGGCTTCCCGCTCGCCGCGGCTGACGGCTCACCGGCGACTCACCGGCGCCGCCGCGGTGGGCCGACGAGGGCGCCCATGAGGCCGCGCACCAGCGTGCCTGTCACGGCCACCGCGGCGGTGCGGAGCACGCTCCGGGCGACGGACGATCCGAGGAGCTGCGAGATCGCGTTCTCGCCGGCCGGTGCCCGCGCGCCGCCGCGCCCTGCGGCCGGCGATCGGTCGAGTGCCGCTGCCGGCTCGACGGCATGGCGCGCCAGCAGCATCTCGCGGGCGCTCTCCCTGTCGACGGCCTGCGCGTACTTCCGCACCTGCGGCGTCTGCGCTCGCTGGGCGAGCTCGGCATCCGTCAGGGGGCCCATGCGGGACTGCGGCGGGATCATCCGTGTGGCGAACGGCGGCGTCGGCGTGCCGCGTTCCGTGAGTGTCACCACGAGTGCCTCGCCGATGCCGAGCGAGGTGAGGGTAGCCGGGACGTCATACCATTCGGTCTTCGGAAAGGTGCGCGCCGCGGCGCGGAGGTTCTTGTCGTCGTCCGGGGTGAAGGCGCGCAGCGCGTGCTGCACCCTGTTGCCCAGCTGCGCGAGCACGCTGTCGGGCACGTCGGTGGGACTCTGGGTGACGAAGAACACGCCCACGCCCTTGGAGCGGATGAGCCGCACGACCTGTTCGACCTGCTCGAGCAGCGCCCGGCTGGCGTGCTCGAACAGGAGGTGGGCCTCGTCGAAGAAGAAGACGAGGCGTGGCTTGTCGACATCGCCGACTTCGGGCAGCTCGTTGTAGAGCGAGGCGAGCATCCAGAGCATGAACGTGCTGAACAGCGCCGGTCGCTGCTGGACGTCGGACAGCTCGAGCACGCTCACCACGCCCCGTCCGTCGCGTTCGGTCTGCAGGAGGTCGCCGAGGTCGAACGCCGGCTCGCCAAAGAACTGTCCGGCACCCTGCTGCTCGAGTTCCACCATCTCGCGGAGCAGCACGCCGACGGTGGCCTTCGACATGCCGCCGTACTCCTTGAGCTCGGCGGCGCCGTCGTCAGCCAGGTATTGCAGGACGGCACGCAGGTCGCTGAAGTCGAGGAGCAGCAGGCCCTTGTCGTCGCAGTACTTGAACACGAGGCTCAGCACCGACGTCTGGGTCTCGTTCAGGTCGAGCACCTTGGCGAGGAGCAGCGGGCCGAACGACGAGACCGTGGCGCGCAGCTGGGCGCCGCGACTCCCGGTAAGGCTGAGGAACTCGACGGGGAATGCGGCCGGGTGCCAGTCGTATCCGGTGGCGGCGGCGCGCGCCGCGATGCGCTCGCCGCCCTCGCCGGGTGCGCCGACTCCCGAGAGGTCCCCCTTGAGGTCGGCCAGGAACACCGGCACCCCGGCACTGGAGAGCTGCTCGGCGATGAGCTGGAGCGATTTCGTCTTGCCGGTGCCGGTGGCGCCGGCGATGAGGCCGTGGCGGTTCATCATGGCCAGCGGCACGCGCACCAGGGGTTCGGGATGGCACTCGGCGTCGTGCAGCGGGCCGCCTAACGTGATGGCGGCAGCGGCCGGCGGAAAGGCGACGCGGGTGTCGGCGAGGAAGCGGGGGTCCATGGCGGGGTGCGAAGGACGGAGGGTGGATGACCGGCAAGGAACAGCAGTCGCGCGACGGACGCAAGCGGCGCGATGCCGGCCCGGCGCGCCGGCGCGCCCGGGCGCCCGATGCGTCGTTAGGTCCCGATGGCTCACCCGGCGGCGGCCGCCCGTTGTCGCTGCACCTCGGCGGCAACGATGGCCGGCAGATTCGGCACCAGCGACGCCTGCTCGCCGGCCAGACTGGTGAGGCCCAACCCGAGCCCCTTGAGCGGGTTGTGCCAGAGCAGCGACCCGGAGGCCGGGTCCATGGCGTAGACCTCGCCGTTGCAGGTCGCCACCACCAGGTCCCCGTCCCGGAACACGCAGACGAACGTGGACGTCCTGGCGACGGACGCCTTGAGCACGGTGCGCCAGGCTTCGAGCCCGGTGCGACGATCGAGGGCCACGACGCTCCCCTTGATTCCGACGTACAGCATTCCCGATGCAGGACGGGCCTTCATGTCACCCTCCTCTGCGAGGTGGACCAGCTTCCGGCGCCGCCCCCGGCGCGGCCGACCGGTGCGCGCGGCGGCGCTCGTCCTCGCGCGCATCCCTCCCGGCATCTATCGTATCGAAGCCGTGATACCGCGTCGGCCCCGGCCGGGGAGGCTCATGATGAAGCATCGCCACCGCGTTTTCCATCCGGCGTCACCGGAGCGCCGGACGCTGCTCAAGTCCGGCCTCGCGGCATCGGTTGCCGCCGTCGCACTTCCCAGCCCGCTCATGGCGGCGCTGCAGCGGATCGAGGTGTCCGCGACACCGGCGCGGCCGTACCTCGACGTGGCGCGCCGGGCCGAGCGCTGGATCGCGGCGTCGGCCCGGCACGGGGCGCAGGGCACCAGCTGGCCATGGAATCCGGCCAGGCCCGACGAGGTTGAGATGAACCTGTACACCGGCATGCCGGGCGTCGTGCTCTTCTATCTGGAACTGTTCCACGCCACCGGCGACCGCGCCATGCTGGAGCAGGCGTTGTCCGGTGCCGATCACCTGGCGGCCGCACTACCAGAAACCGCCGGTGACGCAGACGCCGGCCTGTACACCGGTCTCGCCGGCATTGCGTATACGCTCGAGACCGCCCATCGCACCGGGCAGCTCGGCCGCCATCGCGCCGCGGCCGAGCGCGCCATTGCCCTGGTCGGCGGTGGCGCGAAGACGACGGGGCGCGGCGTGGAATGGTCCGAGAGCACCGACATGATCTCGGGAAGCGCCGGCATCGGCCTCTTCCTGCTGTGGGCGCACGAGGCCCTCGGTAATGCGCGCGCGCTCGACCTCGCGGTGGCGGCCGGCCGGCGTCTCGTCGAGCGCGCACAGCCGGACCGCGGAGGACTCTCGTGGATGGTCTCGCCACAGGTGCCGCGCAACTACCCGAACTTCTCGCATGGAACGGCCGGCGTGTCGTATTTCCTTGCGAGCCTTCACCAGCGCACCGGCGACCGGGAGTTTCTCGTCGCGGCACGGCGCGGCGCGGCGTATCTCGATGCCATTGCCATCACCACGCCACACGGCGGACGACTGGTCTTTCACAGCACCCCCGGCAATGAGGAGCTCTTCTACCTGAGCTGGTGCCATGGACCGGCGGGCACCGCCCGGCTCTACCATCGCCTCGCGGCCATCACCGGTGAGCGTGCGTATTCCGAGCGGGTGCGCGCCCTCGCACAGGGGATCGTGGACATGAAGGTGCCCGAGCGGTCACCGGGCTTCTGGAACAACATCAGCCAGTGCTGCGGCAACTGCGGTGTCTCGGAGTTCTTCGTTGACCTGTCGGCGGCGACGAAGGAGCCGACCCACCTGGCGTTCGCCGAGCGTGTGGCGACCGACACGATCCGGCGGGCGAGCGAGGACGGGGGCGGATTGAAGTGGCCCCAGGCCGAGAATCGCGTGCAACCTGAAGTGTTGATGGCGCAGACGGGCCTCATGCAGGGAGCCGCCGGCGTCGGCCTCGCGATGCTGCACCTGGACGGTGCCACCGAACACCGACGCCCGCTGGTCGTGCTGCCGGACAACCCGTTCGGGCACTCGGCGTAGCAGGCGGCAAGTACGGTCATATGACCGCATCACACTCCGCGGCGTCCCGACACCCTGTGACTTCGAACCCGACCTCGACGCACCCGGCGACATCGTCTGGCGCCGGCGTCGATGCCAGCTCTGCTCCACCACCGGTCATCCAGCGACGCCTCCCGTGACCCTTGCGCTTTCCGAGGATGCCATGCGCGCGTTCGGCTATCGCGTCGTGGATGCCATCGTCGACCACGTCAGCCATCGCCAGGACAAGCCGGTTTCGGTGCAGCGCACGCGCTCGGACCTGGAAACGCGCATCGGGCGCGGATTCAGTGACGCGCCCGAGTCTCCCGACCGGGTGCTCGAGGTCGTGACCGGCGAGGTGCTCGCCTCCATCACCGCCGTCGACCATCCGCGGTTCTACGCGTTCGTTCCCGGTCCGGGGAACTTCGTGGGCGCGATGGCCGACGCACTGGCGTCGGGCTTCAACGTCTTTGCCGGGCACTGGCTCGCGGCCTCCGGTCCCGGGGCGGTGGAGCTGCAGACGATCGAGTGGCTCTGCCAAACGTGCGGCCTGCCGGAGAGCGCCGGTGGCCTGTTCGTCAGCGGCGGATCAATGGCGAACCTGTCGGCGCTCGCGACCGCCCGGCGCGTGAAGCTTGGCGAGGGCGACCCCGCGGCCATCGTCTATTTCTCCGACCAGACGCACAGCTCCCTGGCGAAGGGGCTGCGGGTGCTGGGGTTTCGCGAGGACCAGCTGCACGTGATTCCGTCCGACGACCGGCAGCGGCTGGACCTGGGGGCGCTCGTCGCCGCGATCGCGGTCGACCGGGCGCACGGGCGACGTCCGTTCTGCGTCGTGGCCAATGCCGGCACCACCAACACCGGCGCCGTCGACCCGCTCCCGGGAATTGCCCACCTCTGCCGGGACGGCGACCTCTGGCTCCACGTCGACGGGGCCTATGGTGCCGCCGCCGCGTTATGCAGCCGGGGACGCGACGCCCTCGACGGACTGGAGCAGGCCGATTCCATCACCCTCGACCCGCACAAGTGGCTCTTCCAGCCGTTCGAGATCGGCTGCGTGCTGGTGCGCGACGTTCGCCACCTGCGGGCGGCGTTCGCCGTGCATCCCGGGGACCAGGCGTCGTATCTCGACGACGTGGGCCGCATGGCCGAGCGGGAAATGGTCTTCTACGAGCATGGCGTCCAGCTCACGCGCGGGTTTCGCGCGCTCAAGCTCTGGATGTCACTGCGGGTCTTCGGCGTCGGCGCATTCCGCGACGCCATCGCCCGGGGCATCGCGCTCGCGGAGTCGGCGGAGGCGATGCTTCGCGCCGACGCGCGGTGGGACGTGGTCACGCCCGCGCAGCTCGCGGTGGTGACCTTTGCGCCGCACCTGCCCGACCGTCCAGCGGGGGAGCGGAATCGCATCACGCAGCAGGCCGTCGAGCGGCTCGTCGCCGACGGCTTCGCGATGGTGACGTCGACGACGATTCGCGACCGCGTGGTGCTGCGCCTGTGCCTGATCCATCCCGAGGCCACCCTCGACGCGGTGCGGGTGACGGTGGACCGGCTCGCGGGGTTCGCCGCCGCGGCGGCGGCGCGCCCCGCCTGACGAGCGGCGGCGCGCCCGGTCGTCAGGCGCCGAGCAGGCGCCGGGCGACCTCGACGACGTGCGTTGGCGTGAGGCCGAACTCGGCGTACAGCCGCTGGTACGGCGCCGACGCGCCGAAGTGGTCGAGTCCCACGACGGCACCATCGGTGCCGGTGAAGCGGTACCACGACATCGGATGGGCGGCCTCGATGGCGATGCGCGGCACGCCTGCCGGCAGGACCGCGCGCTGGTAGTCATCCGGCTGCGCGAGGAAGAGCTCCTGGCTGGCCATGCTTACCACGCGCACCCCGGCGCCGAGGTGATCCTCGATCTGCCGCTGCGCCTCGAGCGCCAGCGACACCTCGGAGCCCGAGGCCATCAGGATGAGGGCCGCGTTGCCGCGTCCCGGCTCGGCGAGGACGTAGCCGCCGCGCGCGACGTCGGTCGCCGCCCCGCGCCCTGCACGATCGATGAACGGCAGCTTCTGGCGTGTCAGCACCAGCGCCACCGGCCCTCGCGTGTGCCGCACGGCGATGCGCCAGGCCTCGGCGACCTCGGACGCGTCGGCCGGCCGGATGACGGTCAGGTTCGGGATGGCGCGCAAGGCGGAGAGCTGCTCGACCGGCTGGTGGGTCGGCCCGTCCTCTCCGAGGCCGATGGAGTCGTGGGTGAAGACGTAGATCACGCGCTGCTCCATCAGGGCGGCGAGGCGGATGGCCGGGCGCATGTAGTCCGAGAAGATGAGGAACGTGCCCCCGTACGGGATCACGCCGCCGTGCAGTGCCATGCCGTTGAGGATGGCGGCCATCGCGTGCTCGCGAATGCCGAAGTGCATGTTGCGCCCGGCGTGGTCGGCGGGCGAGAAATGCGGCACGCCCTTGAGGGTCGTGAGGTTCGAGCCGGCCAGGTCGGCCGAACCGCCGACCAGCTCTGGCAGCCGCGCCCCGATGGCGTTGAGCACGACGCCCGACGACGCCCGGGTGGCGCCGCTGCCGTTCTCCGCGGTGAACTGCGGGATGGCATCCTGCCACCCGCCGGGGAGGTCGCCGTGCAGCCGGCGTCCGAACTCCTTTGCCTGGGCCGGGAACGCCCTGGTGTACGCCACCAGGCGCCGGCGCCAGTCGTCCTGCCGCCCGGCGCCCGCGGCGGTGGCGCTGCGCCAGTGCGCCAGCACCTCGTCAGGCACGAAGAAGGGTTCGGTGTGGTGCCAGCCGAGCTGCTGCCTGGACAGCGCCACCTCCGCCACGCCCAACGGTTCGCCGTGCGCCTTGGAGGTGTCCTGGCGGTTGGGGGAGCCGTAGCCGATGTGGGTGCGCACGATGATGAGCGACGGGCGGCCGGTGTCGGCACGGGCCTCGGCGATCGCGGCGTCGAGCGCATCGAGGTCGTTGACGTCGCTGACGCGCTGCACCTGCCAGCCGTACGCCTCGAACCGCCCGGCGACGTCGTCGCTGCAGGTGAGGTCGGTGCTGCCGTCGATGGTGATGCGGTTGTCGTCAAAGAAGCCGATGAGCCGGCCGAGCCGGTGATGGCCGGCGAAGCTCGCGGCCTCGTGCGAGATCCCCTCCATCAGGTCGCCGTCGCTGCAGATGAACCAGGTGTGGTGGTTCACGATGGCGTGGCCCTCGCGGTTGAACACCGCGGCCAGGTGTGCCTCGGTGACCGCCATGCCCACCGCGTTGGCGAAGCCCTGGCCGAGCGGGCCGGTGGTGGTCTCGATGCCGGGGGTGAGGCCGTGCTCCGGGTGTCCCGGCGTGCGGCTCCCCCACTGCCGGAACGCCTTGATGTCGTCCAGCGAGAGGTCGTACCCGGACAGGAAGAGCGACGCATACTGCAGCATCGACGCATGCCCATTGGACAGCACGAAGCGGTCGCGATCAGGCCATGCGGGGTCGGCCGGATTGTGACGCAAATGGCGCGTATAGAGGACGTAGGCGAGCGGCGCGAGGCCCATCGGGGCCCCGGGATGTCCGCTCTCGGCCTTCTGGACGGCGTCCATGGCCAGGGTGCGGATGGTGTTGATGCACAGCTCGTCGATGGACGTCGTCACCATCGAATCGGCGGTCTGGGTCACGGGTGTCGGGGCAGGAATTGCGCTGGCGTGTCGTTCGGGTCCGGGGCGGACGCGCCGCCGGCACACGCGAGACGACCAAAAAAACTAGTGCGATTGCACAGCGCGTGCGTTGTCCCGCCGGCGCCAGCCGGCCTGACGCGACCTGCACCGGGATCGAGGCCGGACCGTTCGAGAGGGGGACAAGGGGAGCTTGCGACGCACGTCACCAGGCGACTCGACCACCGTGGTCGGCACGATCCTGACGCACGGCGACCTTGACGCCTCCCCGGGAACGGATGAGGATTTCCTGCAGCCGCGATTCCCCCTGCCCCCGGCGGCGTGCTGCAGCAGCACCCAGTCACCGTAGCACTCACCCCAAGCCACGCAGTGGAGGAACGCATGCCCTCCCGTCTCACGCGACCCGCCAGACCGCTCGTCGCGGCGGCCATCCTGCTCGTCCTGGGCGCGGCACCTGTCCGCGCCCAGTCCTCGCTCGAGGACGCAATCAAGCAGTACAGCGCCAGCAGTATCGAGGGCTATCTCCAGCCCCTCGCCGACGTCCTCGTGGCGAACCTGAGCTCCGGCTACTACGAGTCGGCCAGTGTCGGGCACAAGTTGTCCTTCTCGCTCAGCCTGATTGGCATGGGAACGGCGCTCTCCGACAAGCTCAAGACGTACACCGCGAACACGCCAGCCGGCTGGTCACCCGCCACGTTCACCACGCCGACGGTGTTCGGCGGCACGGCGACACCGGTCAGCAACAGCAACGACCCCCAGTTCACCTACCGGGGATCGGACGGCGTCATGAACGGGGACTACTTCCCCACTGCCGTTCCGCAGCTGCAGATCGGCGGCATCGCCGGCACGGCCCTCTCCGTGCGGTACTTCTCATCGTCCCTGGTGTCCTCGCTGCCGAAGGAGGACTTTCCGGAGCTCAAGCTCCTGGGCATCGGTCTCCAGCACAGCCTGAACCGGTACCTGCCGGGCCTGCCGTTCGACCTGTCGATCGGCGGGTCGTACAACTCGCTCACGCTGGGCGACCTGGTGGACCTCAAGGGGACCTCGATCGGCGCGCAGGTCGGCAAGACGTTCAAGATGCTCGGACTGTACGGCGGACTCGCGTCCGAGAGCGGCACGCTGAACCTGAAGTACACGTCCACGGACCCGGCGGCCCCCGGCGCGGTGGACGTCGACCTCAAGTCGAAGAGCGACTTCCGGTTTACCGCCGGCGCCTCGCTGCACCTCGGCTTCCTGCGCCTGTTCGGCGACGCCTCGTTCGGCAACGTGACCACGTACTCCGGCGGCCTCCGGTTCGGCCTCTGACCTGACGACTTCCCAGCGCACGAAGGGTCGCCAGCGATCCTTCAGGAGAACGCGATGAAATCCCTTGGCAAATCGGTCCTGCTCGCGGCGGGCCTCGCCCTTCCCACGATGGCGTCGCAGTGCGTGTCGATCACCGACCCGCTGGTGATCACGCTCAACGTGAAGGACATCAAGCACACCTACGACATCACGCCGGGAGCGGTGAACTTCAACAACCCGCCGAACTGTATCGTCCGGAATCCGGCAGACTACCTCGACCAGAACTACAACATCAACGGCGCGCACCTGGTCGACGTGCTCGTGCAAACCGTGGGCGACTTTGCGGGCGGCAATGTGAACAACGGACTTGTGACCATCAACGGCACGACGCTGGGTACGTACAGCGGCTCGTGGGACGCCTTCCACACGCCGCAGTCGATCCTCACGTCGAACCTGCTCCAGAAAAACCCGGCCGGCGTGACCGTCCTGCTGAACGCCATCCAGAGCCAGTCGACCATCACCCTGTGCGACGGCGGCGCGTTCTCGCAGGCCGCGCCGTCGGGACTGCAGATCCTCGTCACGGTCTATGCGCAGGTGAACGCCACACCCTGAGCGTCAGCTCCCGCCGTGGACTCGCGGGGCCGCCGGCACGAAGATGCCGGCGGCCCCGCATGGCGTTCACACGCCGCTTGCCATGTAGCGCCTGATCGCCGCCACCAGGCGATCGATCTCGTCCATCGTGTTGTAGAGGTGCGGGGCGATGCGGAGCCCGGGCCGATCCTGCCCGGCCCGGACGGTGCAGATGATGCGGTCGCGCGAGGCGAGCGCGGCGCCGAGCCGGCGTGGATCGAGCGTCCCGGGGCGGAAGACGACGATCGCACCTGCGCAATCGGGGCGCGGCACGGTCCACAGCGTCACGCCGTCGATCGACTTCAGTCCCTCGACCAGTGCCTGCGCGAGCTCGCGCCCCCGCTGCTCGACCACCGCGCGCCCGATCGTCTCCCGGAAGCGCAGGGCCTCGGCGAGCCCGACGTAGCCGGCGTCGTCGCGCTGCCCGAGTCCCTCGAGCTTCTTCGAGATGCCGACCGACCCCGCGTACACGCCGATGATGCTTGGCCAGATCCGGTCGTGCACGTCGCGGCGCACGTAGAGCATGCCCGTCTCCTTGGGGCCGCACGGCCACTTGTGCGCCGAACCGGTATAGAAGTCGGGCGCGATGGCCGCGAGGTCGAGGTCCAGCGCCCCGAACGTCTGCGCGCCGTCGATGAGGGTCAGCACACCCCGCTCGCGGGCCATCCGGCAGATCTCGGCGGCCGGAAAGAGGTCGCCGGCGTTGCTCGTGATGTGCGTGAACGCAATGATGCGCGTGCGCGGCGTGATCGCCTTCGCGAAGGCGTCGACGTAGTACTCCGGTCCGGGGTGCGGCGTCACGTGCTGCACGGTCGTGACGGTGAAGCCGAATCGCTTCCCCTTGTCGCGCCAGGCAGCCAGGTTGCTCGGGTGGCTGTCCGAAAAGACGATGACCTCGTCGTTCGCTCCGAGGTCGAGGCCACTCGACACGATGTTGTTTCCCTCGCTCGTGTTGCGCGTGATGACGATCTCCTCGGGGGAAACGCGCAGCGCCGTGGCCAGCAGGCGGCGCGACTCCTCGCGTCCGTCGGCGATGAGCCGCGAGCGGAACTCCGGGGAGGGATCCGCCTCGTAGGCACGGGTGTGCTGCTCGAGTGCCTCGACGACCGGCAACGGGCTCGGACAGAGGTTCGCGGCGTTCAGGAAGGCGAGGTCCGGCGGCAGCAGGTAGCGCGATCGCACTTCCTGCCAGAAACGCTCGTCGGGTTGCGGCGGCGTTGGCGGGAGCGGCGCGGCGGTGAGCCCCAGCCCGGACCAGGCAAAGGCGCGCTTGGGCATCAGCGCCGCCGAAGTCGAGAGGGAGAGCAACTGTGCGAAGCGACGGCGCGAGAGCATTGCCATGATGCCTCCTGTGGGCGCCGCAAAGCTAGGCGCCCGGTGGCAGGCGCGCGAGCGAACTTTCCTGACATGCAGGCGTGCGGGCGCCCGGAATGCGTCCCGTGACGACAGCTCGGCCCGGGCGTCGCTTTCACGAGGACCGCCGACGCGCGCGCCGCTGAGTGCCCCCGGACGGCGCGGTACGCGCCGCCGCCCGTGCGGGAATTCCCTGACGCCCGGGGGGCTTTCGGCTCCAGCGAAATCGCGGCGAACCGGCCGGACGAAACGGTCGGAGAGACTTGACCCGGGTCACAACATCGCCGAGCGTCCTGCCATCCCATGTCGAGCCAGGAACCGAAGCCATCCCCCCGCGGCAGCCGCAGCGCCCGAAGCCTCGACGATCCGGAGACCCTGCGCCTGCTGGCACGAACGCTCGGCGAGGGGATCTATATCACCGACAGGGAAGGGCACATCCTGGACTGCAATCCCGCGTTTCTCGAGATCTTCGGCGTGGAGTCGCGTGAGGCGCTGCACGCGTTCCACGCGCACGAGCTGCTGGCCGATCCCGCGCGCCGGGAACTCGAGATGACGATGCTGGAGCGCGACGGGTCGGTGCGCGACTTCGAGCTCCAGATCGTGCGTCCCGACGGCCTCCAGCGCACCGTGCTCGACACCACGTATCGGGTGCGCGATCCCGTCACCGGCGAGGTCTACTACCACGGTGTCCTCATCGACATCACGCGCCGCAAGGAGCTCGAGGACCGACTGCGCGAGCAGCTCACGCGCGACGCCCTCACCGGATGCTACAACCGGCGCTTCCTGCTCGACCTGGAACAGGACCTGAAGGCGACGCCCGATGCGCGGTGGGGGTGCATCTTCATCGACATCGACCACTTCAAGCTCTACAACGACCGCTACGGCCATCGCAGCGGCGACCAGGTGCTGCGGAAGATGGCGCGCTTCCTGATGCGCGAGGTGCGCTCGGAGGAACCGGTGGTGCGCATGGGAGGCGACGAGTTCCTCATCACCCTGCTGGGCGGGAACGCCGACCGCACCGAAGACGTGGCGACGCGTCTGCATAACGCGGCAGCCCGCAGCGCGCCGGTGGCGTTCTCGCTCGGCTGGGCGGTTCGCCAGGGCGACGAGACCTTCGAGCAGACGGTGGAGCGTGCCGACAAGAACATGATCGGCGTGCGGGTGCTGGCCCGCTCCGGCGACTGGGCGTCGCTGCCCGAGGAGATGGAGCGCCGCCGCCGATAGGCGGGACCCCGCCCGCCGATGCAGCCGCTCTTCGCCACCCCCTGGCGCGGCCTTCTCCTGGCGGCGGCGTGCATCCTGGCCGGCGGCGCGGTACTGCACGCGCTCTCCCTTCCGGCGCTCGTCGGCATCGTGCGCGGCACCACGCTGGCGGGGGAATGGGCGCGCGCACTGCAGGGGCTGTGGCTGATGTTCGCGATGCACCTCGGGGTCATCGCGGCGTTCCTCGTCGCCGCGGCCCTGCGCCCGGGACTCGCTTCGAACGGTGCGCTGCTGCTCTGTGCACTGCTCCTGGCCGGCGACACCGGGCTGCTCGGCGGCTTCATGGGGCTCTTTCCGGGAACCATTCTGGTAGGTGTCGCGACCGCGCTCGTCATCGTGGCGCGTGCGCTTCGCCGCGAGGGCAGTTGACCGCGTTGTACGCGGTGCCGCCCTCGCGAGCCCATGGCCGGCGCGCCGCCCGGTGCGAGACGAGGGAACTGGAATCCTCCGTCCGAGTACTGCAACCCGCATGAGCATGCCACGCATCGGCTCCCGACTCCTCGGCCTCCTGGCCGCCGCCCCCCTGATCGGCACGCTCTCCTGCGGGGCGATCACCGGTGAAGTCGGCGAAGTCACCATCAGCGTCCACCTGCACCTCCAGGGAGAGACGGCCGATTTCCCGGCCACGATGGCACGTGTGCTCTCCTATGCAGGCCGCGACACCCTGCAGCGCGGACAGATCCTGGCCAAGGGCGGGAGCCTCTGCAGTCTCGACCACACCCCCGACGTCACCTGCGAATACACCATCCCGAAGGGGCGGGCGGTCACGCTGATCGCCGCCGAGGGCTCAGGCGACGTGGACGGCGAGCTGCGGGCGCCCGCCGCAACCGACACCGTCCACTCCACGCGCTACCTGGAGTTCGTCGGCTTCAGCCCGAACTGCACCATCTTCATTGAGCGCGGGACGTGCGTCTTCACCGCGAACACCGACGTCACCGTCGACGCCGACTTCCGCTACATGGCGCAGGTCGTCGTGTACCAGGTGGGAGCCGCGTCGCTCGACTTCTATGTCGACGTACCGACCCCCACCCTCAAGCTCCCGGGTGACGGGGGGAACAACATCAACGGCCTGGGCTGCGTGAACATCACGAACGATCCGGCCATCGGGTGTGATCACGTGCACGCCATCGGCGGCGAACCGGTACATCGATTCACCGTGTGGCTGCCGCACAACGGTATCGTGGTGGTCCATCCGTTCGATGGGGCGCAGACGTTCTTCCTCGGCTGGGACGGACCGTGCAGCTCGGTATCCGGGGGCATCGACTGCCTGGTGTCGTTCGCCTCGCCTGACGCGCTGCGCACGCCCATCGTGCTCACCCTCCGATACGGCTACTGGCAGTGCCCCGGGGGGGTGAGCGACCACGACGACCCGCCGGGCGCCTGCACCCTCGTCGAACCGAGCTGAGGTCCTGCCACCCGGGACTGTGCAAGTCCCGGGGCGTTGCGACGTCTCCCTGACGTACTTCAGCCAGGAAGGCGTATGCGAACCCCGTGGCAGGTCCTCACAGCGCTCGTCCTCCCCGCCGCGCTGTCGGCGCAGGGAATGATCATCCCCGGGCCGTGTGGCGCCCCCCCGCCCTGTCGCGACGGGCGCTGCGTCGACGTGATTGCCCGTCCCTGTCCGTCGGTCAATCCGGTCGTCCGCATCTCCAGCGAGGTGCATGCCGAGCTTGCCGATCGCGTCCTGCGATACGAGGTGAGTGAGGTCTTCGTGAACCGCGGCGCCGGTCTCGGCGAGGCCGACTACATCTTTCCGTTGCCGTCGGGCGCGGCGTTCGAGGACCTGCGTCTCTCGATCAATGGCGAGCTTGTCGCCGGCGAGACGATGAACGCCGGCGAGGCACGGCGCGTGTACGAGGAGATCGTCAGGCGCCGGCGCGACCCCGCGCTCGTCGAGTGGATGGGATCCGGCCTGCTGCGGGCGCGCATCTTCCCTCTCAATCCCGGTGAGGAGAAGCGCGTCGTCATCCGCTTCCAGACCGTGGCCCAGCGGGAAGGTGACGCGCTGCGGATCGACTACACCCGGGGGGCCCCGACGGCTGGTTCCGCTGTCCGGCCGGTGTCGCACGCCGACGACGAGGAGCCGGGCGATGCATTCTCGCTGGCGTATCGCGAGTCGGACGGACTTGGCACGCCGTATTCGCCGACCCACACGCTCCGCACGAACGATCGCGCCGGCCGGCGCACGGTGACCGCCATCGGCGACTCGCGCGAGGTGACGATCCTGGTCCCACTGCGGCGGGCGGATGCCGCGGCGCTTTCGGTGCTGGCCCACCGGCCCGAACGTGACAGCAGCGGCTTCGCGCTGATCACCGTCACGCCACCGACCGGTCCCGCGCACACGATGCCGCGCGACCTCACGTTCGTCGTGGACGTCTCGGGGTCGATGCGGGGACAGAAGCTGGAGCAGGCGAAGTCGTCCGGCCGCGCCCTGCTCGCGTCACTGCGCCGCGAAGACCGCTTCCGCCTGGTCGATTTCTCCACCGACGTCCGCGAGTTCCACGAGGGATTCGTGGACGCGACACCACAACACCTGCGGGAGGCGGTTGCGTACCTCGACGCGCTGGTGGCCGATGGCTCGACGAACATCTCGGGGGCCCTCGCCCTCGCGCTGGATTCCGATGCGGCGCGCGGGCGGCTGCCGCTGGTGGTCTTCGTGACCGACGGGGAGCCGACAGTAGGTGAGCGGAACCCGGACGCCATCGCCGCGCTCGCCGCCCGCCGGCGTGGCGACGCCAGGATCTTCACCGTCGGTGTCGGCACCGGCGTGAACGCCGCACTCGTCGAGCAGCTCGCACTGGAGGGACACGGAACGGCGCACTTCGTCCGTCCCGGGGAATCGGTGGAACGGGCGGTGTCGCTGCTGGCGTCGCGCCTGTCGACGCCGGTGCTGACCGGCGTGCGGATCACGGTCAACGGCGTGCGGCTGCGCCAGATGCAGCCGGCGCTCCCCGTCGACGTATTTGCGGGACAGGACCTGGTGCTCCTCGCGCGCTACGATGATGACGGGCCGGCACGCATCACGGTCGAGGGGCGGGGCGCGTCCGGCCCGGTGGCCTGGTCGAGCATGGCGACGTTCCCGGCCCAGGAGCGCGGCAATGCGTTCATCCCCCGGCTGTGGGCGGCGCAGCGGCTCGGCTGGCTGGCCGCCGAGAAGCGCAAGGACGGCGGCACGGCAGAGCTGGACGCGGAGATAAAGTCGTTAGGCGATCGGTACGGCATCCCGACCGAGTTCTCGTCGTACCTGGTGCTGGAGCCCGGGGCCCGCGACGTCGCACGCCGCACCAACCTCGCCGGGTCACCGCTGCCGTCCACTCCGCCGGCCGCCATGAAGGCCGCCGGAGCCTCCTCCAACCAGGCGGCCGAGGCGCGCTTCGAGTCGGCGCGGCAATCTGCCGACCAGCGAAGCGCCCGGTCCATCGCCGACCTCGCTGCGGTGGCGCCCTCCGCCGGGACGCGCACCGTCGGGAGCCGCCACTTCGTCGACCGCAATGGGGTCTGGACCGACGTGCAGTATACTCCCACCCAGCGGGTGGTAAAGGTGAAGGCATTCTCGCCGCTCTACTTCGATCTGGCCAGCCGGCTCACGGGACTCCGCGAGATCCTGGCGCTGGGCGATGCCGTTCTCGTGGGCGGCCGGGCGGTGGCGATCGAGGTGGGTGTCGACGGACTCGAGACGATGTCCGGGCACGATCTTGCGGAACTGCAGAGGGCATGGTGAGTCGATGAAGGACGAGGAGCTCGAGCGACTCTTCCGGACGTATCATGGCCCGCTCGTCCGGTACCTGACGCGCCGGCTTGGCGACAGGGACTGGGCGGAGGAGGTCGCGCAGGAGACGTTCCTGCGCGCCCTCCGCCAGGATACGCTGGCGAGCGAACGCTCCTGGCTCTTCGCGGTGGCCACGAACCTCGTGCGCGACGACGCGCGAAAGAACGAACGCCGCCGCCGCCACCTGGCGGTGCTCGCCGAACAGGAGCGCGACTCCGTGTTCGAGGTCGAGCCCACCTCGCTCGAACGGGCGCAGGAGGGCGCGCTGGCGCGCCGGGCGATCGATGCGCTGGCGGAGCGGGACCGCCTGGCGCTCCTGATGAAGGAAGAGGGGCTGAACTACGAGGAGATTGCCGAGACGCTCGGACTGTCGGTGGGATCAGTGGGGACGACGCTCGCCCGGGCGAGGCGACGGCTCGCCGAGTCGTACGAAAGCCTGCAGGCGGACGCCGCGCGGCGCTCCGGAGGTGGACATGCAGCACATTGACGAAGGCACGATTCACGCGTGGCTCGATGCGGCGCTCCCCGCGGCGGAGGCTGCCCTGGTCGAGCGGCACGTGTCGGAGTGCACGTCGTGCGCGGCCGCGGTGGCCGAGGCGCGTGGCCTCATCGCGGCGTCGTCGCGCATCCTGAACGCCCTCGATGACGTCCCGGGCGGCGTCATTCCCGGCCGGCCTGACGAGGTGTCCGATCCCCTCGCGGCGCTTCGCGCACGCCGGGCCGCAGAGCACGGTGCAGCCGCACGACCGCACCGGCTGCCGCGGACGTACCTGGCCGCCGCCGGCATCGCCTTTCTCGCGCTGGGCTCCGCTGCCGTCGTCTGGCGCTCCGGCTTTCGAGTGACGGAGATGGCGGACCGGGGACCGGCGCCGGCAGCCGAGAGAGCACCCCTGCCGTCGCCCGCACCGCAGGCGAGCACGCCCCGCGAGCCATCGACGGCCATCAACCCGCTCCCTGTCCCCGGCCCCGGCAGCAGCGCCCTGCGGCAGGGCCGGACAGCTGTGCGCGAGGAGCAAGCCGTCGCAGGCGATCGACCCACGTCCGGGAAGCCGGTTGCGCAAACGGCCACGGCGAAGGCGACGGAACGAGACGCTCGGCAGGAGGCAGTCCGCGCCAATTCGGCCGCCGACCTCGCGTCGCGAGCTGCCGCGGTGTCGCCGCAGAAGGTGTCGCCAGCCGGCGACAGCGGCTTGCTCCGGTCCAGTCGGCTGGGGCTCCAGTCCGCCGCCAGCCGGGAAACGTTCCCGGCAGCGCCAGCGCCGCCTGGCAACCTTGTGACGTCGTTGGCGGGTTGCTACCAGTTGGCGGTACCGGGGGATGCGGCGGTGCCAGGGGGAATTCCGGTGCGGGTCCGGCTCGCGCCGGACCACGCACCGGCCGGGGCGGACTCGGGATGGTACCATGCCGAGGCCGTAATCACGGGCGAGGCGCCGGCAACGCCGGCGGTCACCATGCGCTGGCAACCCGGTGTCGACGGCCTGGTTCTGCTGGAAGCGTGGCCCGCGTCCGGCGTCGCCGACGCGGTGCCGTCGCGCCTCCGCTTGCAGGCCGGGCCGGCGACCATGCTGGCGCCCCCGCGCGCCGCGGGCGCGTCATCGGGCGGGCGGATGGTCCACGCCGAGCGGGTCGCCTGCCCTCGTTAGGTCCGCCGCCGACGGGCGCCGGAGCGCACGCATCACGGTGCGCCCGGCGGCGACGGCGCCGAGCACCACGTACACGTAGTACGAGTAGATGCGCCACCACACGAGCGCGGTGCCGAGGTGGCTGGCGGGCAATACGTCCTGCATCAGGACCTTGAACCCGAGCTCCATCACGCCGCCGCCGGCGGGCGCCGGAATCATGGCGCCACCGTAGAGGAGCATCAGCGGACGGATGATGAGCTGCGGCAGGTCCAGCGGCACCCCAGAGCCAAGCACGATGATCGGGAGGATGCTCAGCCGCGCGGCCACGTGCACGATCGACGCGACCATCGCGACGGCCATCACGCGGGGACGCGCGTACCGGAGGGCTCGCACGCTCTCCCGAAGGTGCCGGACCGCCCGCTGCACGCGGCGCCACAGTGCCGCATTCACGCCAAGGGTCCGCGCCCAGGCTGGAGACGGGCCACGGCTCCGCCGGGTGGAGAGCAGGTACCCCGCCGCGCCGATGGCGAGCACCACCGCGCCGTAGCCGCCCACGGTGCCCAGCAGCGCCCGCAGGCCCGCGGTATGGGGCAGCACCACGACGAGCGCGATGGCGACGATGACAAGGGAGATCATCTCCACCACCACCTCGAGGAACAGCACCAGCAGGGCATTCGGCGGCGAGACACCGGCCTCGATGAGCACCATGAAACGCGCCGGTTCGGCGCCCGTTCGCGCGGGGGTCAGCGCGGTCGCGAAGTCACCACCCAGGGTCGCCCGCGCCGCCGTGCCGAAGGGGAGGGCGATGCCGCAGGCGCGGGCGCTGAGGGCGATCTTCGCCGTGCGCAGCACGAGCTCGGCGCCCACCACCGACAGGGCGAGCAGGTGCGCCCACCACGGGAGCCCGAGGGGCGCCCCGTGCGCCGGCCAGCTCGCGACGATGACCCACACGGCCACGCCGACGGCCGCGCCGAACGAGCCGATCGCGAGGATCCAGCGGAGGCGGGTCACGGGCGTCGGGAGGGCGCGGGCGGGCGGCGGTGACGCCTAACGACTGCGCTTGAACTCCAGGGCCGACATGCGGGTGGTCCCCGGATACGGGACCTGCGCCCCCTTGATGGTCCGCCAGAGGATGTGGTTGAAGAGGTCCTCGTTGGCGAGGTCCTCGAAGTCGAGGTCCAGGCGCGCCGAGGCGCGCGCCTCGCGTCCCGAGGACGGGTTGCGCTCGGTGAGCGGGACGCCCGGCGTCAGCGCCACGTAGGGCCGGAGGTCCGGCGTCGTCGTCCACACGTCGCGCAGTGGCCGCCCGTAATAGTCGAACTGCGAAAGCGCCGACAGGCCGAGGATCTCCTCCATGGTTGCCAGGACGTCAGTCGTGTTGGTGAACCGGTGATGGACGCCCGGGCGCAGGTACGGGGAGATGGCCAGGAGGACGGAGCGGTGCGAATCCACATGATCCGGGCCGTTCTGCGCGTCGTCCTCGACGACGAAGATCGCGGTCTCCTTCCACACCGGGCTGCGCGAGATCGCCTCGACGATGCGTCCCAGCGCGAGGTCGTTGTCGGCCACGTACGCCCGCGGCGTCGGCGCGCCGGCCCGCGCCCCGGCGGTGTGGTCGTTCGGGAGCCGCACGATCATCAGGCCCGGCACGCTGTCGCCGCGCACCATCTGATCGAACTCGCCGATGAAGACATCCGCGCGGCGCTGGTCCGGGATGTTCAGGTCGAACTGCGGAAAGTCGTGGCTCGTGTGTTCCGCCAGGAAGGGCTTCACCCCGCGGTAGCCGGGGGGCATCGGTGATCCCGGCGCCACGCGCTCGGGCACCACGAACTCGCCGAAGTTGCGCAGCGTGAGGCCGGCGCGCTGCACCAGGTCCCAGAGGTAGCCGCTGCCCGGCTGGGCGACATCGTCGTTGCCGTCATCGCCCGGCACCCGCCCGCGATTGGTGCCCTCGTAGTCGTAGGAGCGCCCGCGCCCCGAATAGTTCGACGGGACCGTCTTCTCGAGATAGTCGGTCGCGTACGCCGCCATCGACCAGTTGTGGCCGTCGGGACTCACCTCGGCGTTCACGAAGAAGCGGTCGAAGATGCCGAAGCGCTCCGCAAGCGCGTGATGGTTCGGCGAGACGTTGCGTGGAAAGAAGACCAGCGCCGTGTCACCGTCCGCCTGGGACAGGTCGCCGAGCAGCTGGTCGTAGGTGCGGTTTTCCTTGATGATGTAGACGACATGGCGAATCGCGGGCATCGCGGGGTGCGCCCGCGGCACCAGCCAACCGTTGGCGCGCGCCACGCGCGCCGACAGGCGCGCGAGTTCGACACCGCCAGCCCGTGCGGCGACCGACACCGTGAGCGTGCCCGACGTCTGGCCAAGGGTGTACATGCGCGGTTCATCGGTGTTCGTTCCGCGCCCGGGTTGCGGCAGTCCGCGATTCGGCCCGGTGCCGGTGCCTTTTCCGTTCGCCGTGATCAGGGTGTCACCGCGCACCGCGACCGCGGTGGGATACCAGCCGGCCGGAATGCGCCCGGCGAGCGTGTCCCGCGCCGCCGTGCCGGCGACACCCGCTGTCGCCGCCGACATGTCGAAGACGGCGATGGCGTTGTTGTCCGCCTCCGCCACGTACAGGCGCGCCCCATCGGGCGAGAGCGCGAGGGCATTTGGCGTGCTCCCCTCGGAGGGTCCCGCCGGGGCGGGATCGTGCAGCTCGGTGAGAAGGCGGCCGGCACGGGTATCGACGACGCCGACGCGGTCCGTGCTGCCCGACGCCACGAAGAGGCGCGTCCCGTCGCCGTTCAGGATCATGGCCGACGGATGCCGGCCGACCTGCCACCGACCGGCGGGCTCGAGCTGCGTCGCCGCTCCGCGCGGCCGGAACACCGACACCGTGCTCCCGCCCCAGGCCGAGACGTACACGGTGCCGTCCCGTGAGACGACGACTCCGTACGGATATCGTTCGGTCGCGAAGCGCTGCACGACCGCGTGGGAGGCCAGGTCGACCACGGCGAGCGAGTCACTCAGGTTTTCGGCCACGTAGAGCGCACGTCCGTCGCCGGAAACCGCGAGTCCTGCCGGATAGCGCGTTCCCGGCCGGTTGGGGCGCTTCTCCCCGAGCGAGAGGGTGTCGCGGAGCGTCGCTCCGTCGACGCCCCAGGCATAGCGGTACACCGCATCCTCGTTCCCGCCGGACGCGAACAGCGACTGTCCGTCCGGAGAGAACGCGATGCCGAGAAACGCCGCCGGCTGCGGCAGCTGCTGCAGGATCCGTCCCGACGCGGCATCGACGACCTGCACGCCCTGTTCGCGCCAGCCGGAGAGGAGCACGGCGATGCGCCTGCCGTCGGGCGACAGGGCCATGCCCAGTGGCATCGAGCCGAGCCCCGTGGAGCGGCCGTCGGGGTCGAGGCGCACTCCCGTCGGAAGACGTGGCGCGTCGGCGAGGTCGTCACCGGTGCGCGTATCGGACGGGGACGGACGGCCGCAGGCAAGAACGCCGGTGGCCAGGACGGCGATGACGGAGAGACGCATTGGGACCACGCAGGAAAGAGACCGCGCGCCGAATCTACCCTCGCACCGTGCCGCGCGCTGCGGCGGCACCGGTACGGTCCAGTCACGAGGGCGAGCCGGAGACCGCCCGCCTCGTGCGTGGTGCTGCGCGTCGCGAGGCGCGCTCAGCCGTCGAGGGCGGCGTCGTCCGGGGTCCGCCGGATGACGGCGCGCAGCAGGAGGCCGAAGAGCAGCAGACAGGCGACCGTCCCCGCCGCCGAGAGGCCGAGTACGAGCTGCCCGAGCGGCGGATGGAGCGCGATTTCGGGAACCAGGGCGGAACAGGTGACGGCGAAGGTGATCACGGCGCCGCTGGCGAGGAGCGACTTCCAGAACAGGCTCCGGATGGCGTGCTCGTGATGCAGCTCCCAGCGGAGGGTGGAGTGATAAACGAGGACGTCGGAGCTGATTTCGGAGCTTGGCTTCACCATGTCGTCGTACCGGCGCGCGAGCTCCGCATAGCTGCGGCGGGAGAACAGGTGGCGGATGTAGAGGGGACTGAGGTGCTCGTGCGGCACCTGCGCCAGCCGCTCGGCGGCCCGCTCGATGCTGTTCGCGGCCGCCTGCAGGGCGAAGAGCGCGATCGCTCCCAGCAGGCCGATGGCGCCGGCGAGCGTCTGCGCGACGGTGCTCAGTGTGTAGTAGAGGGCGGATTCGACGTGCGGATTCATGCGGGGCGTCCGGCGGCGGGCACAAGCTGCGGCCGGGAGCTTACGCGTCGATAACGTCACGTCAATGTCCGGGGGGCGCGCCGCGCGCTGGTCCGTCACTCCGCCGCGGCGTACATTGCGCTTCCCAGTCGCGCAGGAGCGCAGCGAAGCGTGTCCACCGATCTCCGTGATCGCCTGCAGGCCTCCCTGGGCGCCGCCTACGTACTCGAGCGGGAGCTTGGCGGCGGCGGGATGTCGCGCGTGTTCGTGGCCACGGAGACGGCGCTCGGTCGCAAGGTCGTCATCAAGGTGCTGCCGCCGGAGCTCACCGCGGGGGTCAGCGTCGATCGCTTCAAGCGCGAGATCCAGGTGGCGGCGCGACTGCAGCACCCGCACATCGTGCCGGTGCTGTCGGCGGGGGAGATCGACGGGCTGCCGTACTACACGATGCCGTTCGTGGAGGGAGCGAGCCTGCGGGCACGGCTCGTCCGGGGTCCCCTGACAGTCACCGAAGCGGTCGGCCTGCTGCGCGAGGTGGCGCGTGCGCTGTCGTATGCCCACGAGCGCGGCGTGGTCCACCGGGACATCAAGCCCGACAACGTGCTGCTGACGGCGGGAAGCGCGGTCGTCACCGACTTCGGGATCGCCAAGGCGCTGAGCGCCTCCCGCCTGGAGGGCCCGGGCTCGCCCACGCTGACGGCGATGGGGACTTCGTTAGGCACGCCGACGTACATGGCGCCGGAGCAGGCGGCTGGCGACCCGGCGACCGACCATCGCGCAGACGTCTACGCCTTCGGCTGCATGGCGTACGAGCTGCTGGCCGGCCGACCGCCGTTCCACGACCTGACGCCGCACAAGCTGATGGCGGCGCACATGGGAGAGCGCCCGCAGCCGCTCACGGAACTCCGCCCCGACGCGCCGCCGGTGCTCGCCGAGCTGGTGATGCGCTGCCTGGAGAAAGAGCCCGACCACCGGCCGCAGAGCGCGGCGGACCTGGTCCGGGTGCTGGAGACCGTCACCAGCAGCGGCACGGCGCAGGCCGCGCTGCCCGCGGTGCTGCTGGGCGGGCGCGGGATGCTGACCCGCGCGCTGGCCATCTACGCCGGCGCCTTCGTCGCGGTGGCGGTGCTGGCAAAGGCCGCCATCGTCGGCATCGGCCTGCCCGACTGGGTCTTTCCCGGCGCGCTCATCGTGATGGCGCTGGGGCTCCCGGTGATCCTCTTCACCGGCTACGTGCACCGCGCCACGCGCCGCGTCTTCACGCAGACCCCGACGCTGACCCCGGGAGGCTCGACCGCGGCGCCGGGAACGATGGCGACGATTGCGCTCAAGGCGGCGCCGATCGTCAGCTGGCGACGCACGGCGCTGGGTGGCGCCTACGCCGTCGGCTCTTTCGTCCTGCTGATCGCCGCGTGGATGGCGATGCGCGCCTTCGGCATCGGACCGGCGGCGTCGCTGATGTCGGCCGGCAAGCTCGGCGACAAGGAACGCGTGATCGTCGGCGACTTCAAGAACTCGTCGCAGGACTCGCTCCTGGCCTCCACGGTGACCGAGGCGTTCCGGACCGACCTCGCCCAGTCGCAGAACCTGGTGGTGATGCCGGCCAACGCGGTGCGTGAGGCCCTGCAGCTCATGCAGCGGCCGGTGAACTCACGGCTCGATTACGCGCTGACGCGCGAGATCGCCACCCGCGAAGGCATCAAGGCGGTGATCGACGGCGAGGTGCTGGCCCTGGGTGGCAGCTACGTCCTGTCAGCGCGCCTGCTCAGCGCCCAGAACGGCGAGCAGCTGGCGACGTTTCGCGAGACGGCCAGCGACGACAAGGACATCATTCCGGCGATTTCCCGGCTGACGAAGGACGTGCGCGAGAAGGTCGGGGAGTCGCTCCGCGACATCCAGAATGCGCGAACGCTGGACAAGGTGACGACGCCGTCGCTGGCCGCGCTGCAGAAGTACGTCGCGCTCGATGCGCGCACTGGAGGGCGAGGGCGACTGGGACAAGGGGAAGGCCCTGCTCGAGGAGGCGATCACCCTCGACACCGGCTTCGCGATGGCCTATCGCAAGCTCGCCGTCGAGATGAACAACCGGGGGCTCGATCCCGAGCGGGTCCGGGACCTCATCCAGAAGGCCTACGACCACCAGGACCGCCTGAGTGAATCGGAGCGCTACCTCACCGTCGCCGCCTACTACGCATATGGACCCAGGCCGGACAACGACAAGGTGATCTCGGCGTACGAGTCGCTGCTGGACATCGATCCTGACAACGTGACCGCGCTCAACAACCTCTCGGTGCGTTACCAGTACCGCCGGGAATTCGCCAAGGCGGAGGAACTGGCGCGCCGGGCCGTGAGCGTGGACTCGAGCGTGTCGGTCTTCTTCTTCAATCTGTTCAACACGCGGGTGTACCAGGGGAAGATGGACTCGGCGCGCGCGGCCGTGGCCCGGTTCGCGCGGAGCCTGCCGCGCAACCCGCAGCTGGCGGAAGTCCGCGCGACGCTGGCGGTCGCCGAAGGACATTACGATTCCGCGGCGACGATCGCCGACAGCCTCCGGCTGGCCCGCAGTGGCGACGCCTCCACGCGCGGGGACGCCGAGGGCTTGCTCGCCGCGATCGAACAGACGCAGGGACGCCTGGCCGCGGCGGCAAAATGGTCGCGGCAGTCGGCGGGGTCGTATGCATCGATCGGCGCGAAGAACGCGGTGCTGAACGACGCCATCCAGCGTGCCGCCGTGGCGGCCTGGTTCCGCGGAGACAGCGCCGGGGCCCTCCGGACGCTGGCCACCGCACTCGCGGAGACCCCGCTCGACTCGCTGCCGCTCCTCGAGCGACCCTACGACAATCTCGCCTGGGCTTACAGCCTTGCCGGGAACGTCGAGCGGGCGAAGGCGATGCTGGCGTCGTTCGAGCGGCGGGGCACCGCCGCGCCACGGATCGGCGACGACGTCAGCCGGCACGCGATGCAGGCGCTCGATCGCCCTCGCCGAGGGCCGGTACGATGTCGCCATTGCCGAGGGCCGCGCCGTCGGATTCCGGCTTCTGCGTCGTCTGTGCTGCTCCCGACCTGGCGCGCGCCTACGACCTGTCCGGGAACGCCGACAGCGCGATCGCCGAGTTCGAGCGGTATGTCGGGACGCCTGCCCCGGGGCGGCTCTTCGGCGACCAGTTCAACCTGGCCGGCGCCCTGAAGCGGCTGGGTGAACTCTACGACGCCAGGGGAAACCGCGACAAGGCGATGTCGTACTACGCCCGGTTCGTGGAGCTCTGGAAGAACGCCGATCCGGAACTGCAGCCGCTGGTGAAGAAGACCCGCGACCGGCTGGCGGAGCTGCAGCGGGCGGAGCGGAAGTAGGCGCAACCCTCCGGCGCCGGACGTCGGACGCCGGGCCGTTGCCTCACGGCGTCCTCTGCCGCGCCTCCGCGGAGGACGGGTCCCCGCCACGCGGGACGCTCCCGCTGCCTAACGCCTCAGCCGCACCCCCACCGAGACGGTGCGTCCCGGCGTGATCTGCAGGTTGTCCCGCTCGTTCCGCTGCACGTTCGTCAGGTTGTCGATGCGCCCGAACCACTCGAGGTCGTCGCCGAACGACCGCGTCACCCCGACGAACGGCTTCACCAGCGAGGGATACTCGCGCCGGTAGCTCGTCGCGGTCGTCGCCAGCGTATCGCCCGCCTGGCTCCCGTAGTACGCCGCCCAGTCGTAGCCGGGCCACTTCCCGATGAACGTCGTGCCCGCCGAGAGCTCGAGCCGCCCGCGCCGCCAGTTGAGGGACAGCTCGCCCGACGTCCCCGGCACCTCGGGCACGTGGTCGCCCACCGCGAGGTCGCCGGAATACGTGCTGGACAGCGCGCGCACCCGGCTGCTCGTCATCGCGAAGGTCACCGCGGCGCGCAGGGCTCCCACGCGGGAGCTGGCCTCGATCTCGAGTCCGCGATTGGCGATGCGCCCGACGTTCTGGTACTGGATGGCCTGCTCCGTCTCCGGGTTCACGATGACCTGCTGGATCAGGCCGCTCGCGTTCTGCGCGTAGGCGGTGACCGACAGCGAGGCCCGGTCGCCGAGGTACCACTCGACGCCGCCTTCGACGCCGGACTGCGACTCGGGCTGCAACTGCGGATTCGCGAGCTGCCTGAACTTCACCGTGCTGATGGCCTGCCGCGCGCTCGGCGCCGGCGGACGGATGCCCTTGCCGTAGGCGGCGCGCAGCTTGAGCGTCGACCCGCCGACGTCCCGCGTCAGCGCGGCACCCAGCATCGGCGACCACGCGGTGCCATAGTCCTCACCGAACGTGCTGTTGCGCTCGCCGCGGAGGCCGGCGGTGAGGAAGAGGGCGCGGGCGACGTCCACCTTCACCTGGCCATAGATGCCGGTGTTGGCGATGTCGTCGTGGTAGAGGGCGGCGAGGCCTTCGCCGGCACCGGCGACGTCGGACTTGACGCCGAGTCGTTCGCGCGCGAGCTGCGAGCGATCGACGCCGACGGTGAGCGCCGACGAGGTCGCCCCGCGCTCGAGCAGGTCGAACGTCGAGCTGTAGCGGAGCGAGGACTTCAGGACGCGCTCCTGCGTGGCGCCGAGCAGCGCGTCGGCCACCGTGGCCGGCTCCCGTTGCGGGGGGATGGCGCCGGCGTGGCGGTCGACGCCGAGCACCAGCGTGTGGCGCATGCGGCTCCCCGGCTGCAGGTCGAAGGTCAGGCCATAAGTCTCGTCCTCGATGCGCTGCTCGCCGGAGGGCGCGGTGAGCGACGCCGGCAGGTCCTGGCCGCGCAGGAGCGGATTGGCCGGCGCCGTGAACAGCACGTCGGCGTAGCGGAACGTGCCCTCGGTGCGGAGCGGACCGACGACGTGCCGGAAGCCGCCGTACGTGCCGCGGTAGCCGGAGCCGCCCCCGGGCACGATCTCGCCCGCGGACGCCCACGTCCCGCCGACACCTAACGACGTCATCCCGCCGCCGGTGGTGAACAGCAGCGAGTGGTGCTGCCGGCCGCTGGAGCCGTCGACGTAGCGGCTGGCGCTGAGTCCGCCCGAGAGGAGCGCCTCGGTGTGTGGGTGCCAGTGCGCCGCCGGCGTGCCGCGCCTGGTGACGATCTGCACCACGCCGCTGATCGCATCCGAGCCGTAGAGCGCCGAGCCCTGGGGGCCGCGGATGATCTCGATGCGCTCGATGCTGTACGGATCGACGGCAAACAGCAGGTACGGGCTCGCCAGTTCCACGCCGTCGACATACGTCTTGAGATAGTTGGCGGTGAACGAGCTGGATCCGCGCACCGACCCGAGCTGGGCAAACGGGCCCGACCCGCTGAGGTCCCATGCCACGACGCCGGGAATGCCGGCGCGCAGGAGCTCGCCCATCGTCGTCGCGCCGGAGGCCGCGATCTGCGCGGCGGTCATCACGGTTACCGCGCTCGCGAGCTCCCGTTCGGGCGCCCCCATGGCCGGCGTCCCCATGACGATGACGCGGTCCATGACCTGCGCGCGCGTCGACAGGCTGGTGACGGACAGCGGGGCCAGCGCCACCCCGTCGCCGCCGGCATCTCCGGTCACCACCGGCAGGCGGTATCCCGGGCGGCGCACGAGTACCACGTATCCCGAGGGTGTCACCACCACGTCGATGTCGGTGCCGTGAAGCAGCTCCTGCAGCACCGCGCCGACCGGCGCCTGGTCGCGTGCCACCGTCACGTGGCGGTCCACCGGGACGATGTCGCTGCTGTACGACATCCGCAGGCTGCCCAGTTGCTCGACGCGATGCAGGGCCGTCTCCAGGGTCACGTCGGCGAGGCGGATGCTGATCAGGCGCCCGAGGATGTCGGCGCCGCCGCGCGATGGGCGCAGCGAAGCAGTGTCAGCGACCGCGAGGCTCCGGGCCGCCTGTGCGGGTGCCGCCTGCCATGCGGCATTCGCCAGGACCGCCAGGATGACGAACAGGCTGCACCGCGCTCGCCGGGCGACCGCGGGGAGGCTCACGCACCGGCCTCCGAGCGCGTCAGGGCGCGCGGAACAGGCGTGGCCGACGAGGACGCCCGCCCACGCGAGAAGCGGACGACGCGTCCCGAGCGCTCGATCCGGACGTCGGCCGAGAGGCCGACCGCCTGGAGGATGTCGTCGAGTCGCTCTCCCTGCGGATGCGTCCCGTGGTAGCGGATCGCGGCCACGGAGGAATCGGCGAACTGGCACTCGATGTCGTACCATCGCTGCAGCTCCCCGGCGACGTCCGAGAGCGGCACATCGTCGAACACCAGCGTCCCCGTCGTCCACGACGTCCAGTCGGCGGGATCCTGGTCATGGAGGACCACGGCGGGGCCGGTCGGTTCGATGCGGGCGACGTCGCGCGGCCCCAGCACCGCAACGGTGTCGGCCGCATTGCGTTCGCGCCGCAGCGCGACCGATCCCTGCTGCACGGCCACGCGCACTGTCCCGTCGCCCGGATAGGCGCGCACGACGAACTCGGTACCCAGGTCCTCGGCGAGCGTTCCTGCCGCATGCACGACGAACGGATGCGACGCATCGTGGGTCACCCGGAACAGGGCCTCCCCCTCGAGGTGGACGTCGCGCACGGCGTTCCCGAAGGTGGAATCGATCCGCAACACGCTGGCCGCGGCGAGGACGACCCGGGTGCCATCGGCCAGGCGCAGGACACGACGCTCACCGATGCCGGTGCGCTGTTCCCCCGCGCCCACTGCGATGCCTAACGAATCGTCGCGGCGCGCGGCGCGGACGCGCCAGTACCACCCGGCACCGGCCATGAGCAGCACCGCCGCCGCCAGCGGCAGTGCCACCGCACGCGCCGCGGACCAGCGCCGCACCGGGCGCGGGACGACGTGGTGTGGCACGCCCCCGGGCGTCCCGGACGCGCCGGGAAGCCGGGCGGCGAGACGCTTCCACGCAGCGTCGACATCGACATCCGCCTGGACGGACGCCGCCTGCCAGCGTCGCTCCAGACCCGCGACCAGGTCCCGCGCGGACGGGTCCGACGCCGCGCGACGCTCGATGTCGGCGCGCTCGTCGGCCGTCGCCTCGCCGCTGACGTAGCGCGCCAGCAGGTCCCAGTCGGTGTCGTCGGTCATGGCGATGTTGAAGGCCCTGTGAGGGAACCACTCCTGCGAGACGAAAGACACCCGCGCGGCTCCGCGCCCCTTACTCCGCCTCCGCCGGCCGCATTATCGTGAGCCGGCGCTCCGTCCCCCGGTGTACGGAAGTCGGCCCGGACGGGCGCCCGGTGCGGAACGATGGCGCCCGAGCACCGGGGCGGGTTCGGCGGGTGCCGCGAGTCGTCGACCAAACGCTATTCCACGCACTTCCGCGAATCCAGCCTCCCATGAACGGCGACGTTCCCGAGTCCACGCCCTCCGACAGGGAACTCGTCGGTCGGATCCGGGCGGGCGACCAGCGTGCGCTCGAGATCGTCTTTCGTGCGCACTTTGCCGGCATGGCGTCATTCGTCCAGCGCTTCGTGCATGGGGGCGACGTGGCCGAGGAACTGGTGCAGGACATCTTCCTCAAGATCTGGTCGCGGCGCGAACAGCTTGCCGAGATCGAATCCCTGCGGACCTACCTGTTTCGCGCCGCGAGGAACCAGGCGCTGAATCACCTTCGCCGCGAGCGACTGGAGCGGCGGTGGCAGGAGGAGCACGCCGACGACGAGGAGGCCGAGGCGTTTTCGTCGACGGACGACAGCGCCTCCGAGCGGGAACTGTCGGCTGCCGTACAGGCCGCGGTGTCGCGACTGCCGCCGCGATGCCGCGAGGTCTTCCTCCTGAGCCGCGATGGCGGGCTGACGTACGCCGAAATCGCGGCCACGCTGGGGATCTCGGTCAAGACCGTGGAGACGCAGATGGGGCGCGCCCTGAAGTTCCTTCGGGGCGCCCTGGCACGTTACCGCACGTAGGGGACCCGCCCGGCGAACGGTGTCACCGGGATGGGAGCGGGGACCGCGCCGGGCGCCGAGGGGACAGCGAAGAGCGGCGAGGGGCGCAGGGAGTCGGGTCGGGTGGCTCGGCGCGATTCCCGCTCCCGGAATGGCCGAATGCGAACCGAAGGACAGGGACCCATGAAGGGATCGGGATTTCACAAGGTGGCGTTGTTCGCGGTACTGTGCGGCGGGGCGGCGGCATGCGTCGACTCGCCGAGCGCGCCGGCGACGGCCGCCGACCAGAACCAGCTGGCCGCCAGCTTCGACGGCCTGTCGGCGGACGAGGCCGCGGTCGGGGACACCGAGCGCAGTGAGGAATTCCGCTGGGCGGCACTGGCACTGCGCCTGGGCGTATCCCCCACCCGGTTCGAGGTGACCAACGACGGGGAGAAGCAGGTCTTCGAGGCGTTTGTGCACAGCGTCCACTGGCTGCTCCCGGCCATGTCCCTCCGTCCGGCGACGCACCGGAGCTTCGTCGCCTGGCGCAAGACGGACACCACCATGCAGGTTATCCTGATCAGCAGCGCCGTGGATTCGGCTCCGGTGCTGCATCCGTACAGCATGCGCCTGGCGACGCCCGGCGGTGCGCCCTCGAGCCCCGTGGCGGGAGCCCTGGCGGGGTACTTCGAGCGCGGGTCCACCTCCAGCGCCTGGATCGGCGTCACCGGCAGCGCCAAGGTCGCCGAGACCTCGAGCGTCGGCAGCTGCTCGGGCGTGAGTGCGACCAACGCACCGAAGGGCGTGACGTGCCAGCTGATCCGCTACGCCGTCTGGTTCGACGTGGGATTCCGCAAGGCGATGACGACGTCGAACGAGCTGGCGAGCACCCCGGACACCCGCCGGATATCGGCGGGGAGCAGTCCGTCGCCGGGGTGCGGCTGACGTTCAGCTGCCTGGCGCCGACGAGCGCTGCCGGCTGCCGTTAGGCGCGTACGGTGCGGGGGCGGGCGCCCGCGCGTGTCCGGAAGGCGCGTTGAGACGGCGCGACGCATCCGGCTGGTGGGGGCCGATCGCATTCGCCCCGCGAACGATGCAGCCTCGGAGGATGCGCTCGCCGACGAGGCCCCCGCTGATGATCGCCCGGCGGCGACGTCGTCCTTCCCACTCTTGCTAACGACGGACAGCGATTGTACATCCGCTTCAGGCGCGGCGGACCGCTCGCGTCGTCCCACGAACCGGAGTATCCGCATGTCCTGGCTCGACCTCAGCCCGGCCCGGGCTCTCGGGCGGTTCGCCGTCGTCCTGCTCGTTCCTGCCGTCGGCGCGGCGCAGCAGGGTGGTACTCCCGCTGTCGTGCCGGCCCCGCCGCGCGCCGTCGCGCAGACCCCGGCCTTGTCGATGCGTATGGACACGGCCGTCTTCAGTGCGCTGCACTGGCGTGACGTCGGTCCTCCGCGGGGCGGTCGGTCGGTCGCCGTGACCGGTTCCGTGCAACGGCCCAACGAGTACTGGATGGGAACGACGGGCGGAGGGGTGTTCAAGACCTCCGACGGCGGGCTGACGTGGGCCCCCGCCAGCGACGGGTTTTTCGGCGGCACGGTGGGGGCGATTGCGGTCGACCCGACGAACGCCGACGTGGTCTGGGTCGGCGGCGGTGAGACCGACATCCGCGGCAACACCGCGGGCGGCGACGGATTGTGGAAGACCACGAACGGCGGCCGGACGTGGACCTACCTGGGCTTCCGCGACCAGCACATCTCGACGATCCGCATTCACCCCAATCAGCCGGGAACGGCCTGGATCGGCGTCTTCGGGGACCCATTCAAGGCGGACACCGTGCGGGGGTTGTACCGCACCGATGATGGCGGACGCACGTTCCGGAAGACGCTCTTCCTCGGCGATTCCGCCGGGGTCATCGACATCGCCCTCGACCCGTCGACTCCGTCCACGCTGTTCGTCGCGATGTGGCAGGCGGACCGGACGCCGTGGGGCATGTCGTCGGGCGGGACGCACGACGGGATCTTCAAGACGACCGATGGCGGCGCGACATGGACCAACCTCAATGAGCGCGCCACCGGCCTGCCGCGGGGCATCCTCGGCAAGATCGGCATCGCGGTTTCCCCGGCGAAGCCGAGCCGGGTCTGGGCGCTGATCGAGCACGACTCCGGTGGCGTCTACCGGTCGGACGACGGCGGCGCCACCTGGGAGCTGGTCAACAACGAGCGCAAGTTGCGCCAGCGGGCGTGGTACTACACGCAGATCTACGCCGACCCGAAGGACACGAACATCGTGTATGCGCTGAACACCGGCGCGTACCGGTCGCGTGACGGTGGCCGGACCTTTCCGCAGTCGCTGAACCCGCCGCACGGCGACAACCACGACCTGTGGATCGCGCCAGACAACCCCGACCGGATGATCAACGCCAATGACGGCGGCGCGAACGTGTCGATCAACGGCGGGCGCAGCTGGACCGACCAGGACTTTCCCACCGCGCAGTTCTACCACGTCGACTTCACGGACGAGTGGCCGTACCACATCTGCGGGGCGCAGCAGGACAACTCGACCCTCTGCGGGCCGAGCCGGAAAGAAGGCGGCGTGCAGATGTCGGACTGGTACGACGCCGGCGGCGGCGAGTCCGGCTACGTGACGCCGAAGCCCGACGACCCCAACATCGTCTTTGCGGGAAGCTACGGGGGCCTGCTGACGCGCAAGGACCGGCGGAACGGCTTCGAGCGCAACGTGACGGTGTTCCCGATCAACCCGATGGGCCACTCGTCGGAGGACATCGAGGTCCGCTTCCAGTGGACCTATCCGATCGTCTTCTCGCGCCACGATCCCAAGGTGCTGTACGCCGCCGGCTCGAAGCTCTTCCGCTCGACGAACGAAGGCGAGAGCTGGACGGCGGTGTCACCCGACCTTTCGCGACATGACCCACGCACCATGGGGCCGTCGGGCGGACCGATCACGAAGGACCAGACGGGCGTCGAGACGTACGCGCTCATCTTCGCCTTCGACGAGTCGCCGGTGCAGAAGGGCGTCCTCTGGGCGGGCACCGACGACGGCTGGATCTGGGTGTCGCGCGACAACGGAGAACACTGGGAGAACGTGACGCCGAAAGACATCGGCGACTTCACGCGCGTCTCCATCATCGAGCCGTCGCACTTCATCGCCGGCGGGGCGTTCGTCGCCGCCAACCGGTACCAGCTCGGCGACAAGCAGCCGATCTTCTACAAGACCGACGACTTCGGCAAGACGTGGACGAAGATCGTCAACGGCATCGCGCCCGATCACTTCGCGCGCGTCATCCGCGAGGACCCGGTCCGGCGCGGGCTGCTCTTTGCCGGCACCGAGCGCGGCGTGTACGTCTCGTTCGACGAGGGGTCGAGCTGGCAGGAGATGAACCGGAACCTGCCGATCGTGCCGGTGCACGACTTGCGCATCAAGGACAACGACATCGTGCTGGCGACGCACGGGCGCTCGTTCTGGGTGATGGACGACATCTCGCCGCTGCGCCAGGTCACGCCGGAGATCGTGGCGCAGGGCGCGCACCTGTTCCAGCCGTCGCCGGCGTATCGCACGAACTGGGGCGGCGGCCGTGGCGGCGGCGAGGGCGACACCGGAGCGAACCCGCCCTCGGGTGCCCAGGTCTACTACTGGCTTCGGCAGCCGAACCAGACGGTGCAGCTCGACTTCCTCGACGCGCAGGGCGCGGTGATCCAGCACTTCACCAGCGAGCAGGATGCGCAGGCCCAGGCCGATTCGCTGCGCCTCGAGCAGTTGAAGGCGCAGTCGATCGATTCACTGACGCGGCGCGGCGTGTCGCGCGATTCCGCCACCCGCGCCACCAACGCGCACTTCGCGAGTCCCGCGGTGCTGGCCGCCCTTCGCGATGGCGCCGACGCCGGGCCGCGCCCGCCCCGGGTGCCCAACAAGGCCGGGCTCAACCAGTTCGCGTGGAACCTGCGCTATCCCGACGCGGTGCGGTTCTCCAACCTCATCATGTGGGCCGCCGGTACCAACGGACCAGTGGCCCCGCCGGGGACCTACACCGTCCGCCTTCGCGTGGGCGACAACGTGCAGTCATTCCCGTTCGAGGTCCGGAAGGATCCGCGCTCGTCGGCGACGGTGGCCGACCTGCAGGAGCAGTTCAAGCTCCTGATCGCGATCCGCGACCGGACGTCGGAGGCGAACAACGCCGTGCGAATGGTGCGCAATATGCGCTGGCAGGTGGACGACCGCAGCGGGAAGCTCACCGGCGGCCCGAAGGACCAGTTCTCGCGGCTTGCCGGTCGCATGATGGACTCGTTGTCGACGTCGGAGAACGAGGTCTACCAGACGAAGAACCAGAGCAACCAGGACCCCCTCAACTTCCCGATCCGCCTGAACAACCAGATCGCCGCGCTGTCGGGCGTCGTGGGGAGCGGCGAGTATCGTCCGACGAAGCAGAGCTATGAGGCCTTCGACCGCCTGTCGAAGGAGCTGCAGGCACAGCTCGATGCCATCAAGGGGACGATGGACGGGACCCTGCCGCGGTTGAACGCCATCCTCCGTGCGGCGGGACTGCCGGCGCTGGTGCCGAGCACCGATGAGCCGCCGAAGCCGCGGCCGACGGTGGCGATGTAGCGCGCGGCCTAACGAGCTCCGGTGGCCGCGCGGGGGACGACGCGAAAGGCCACCGGCAGCGGGCGCCGGAAGCCGGAGTCGGCCACTCCAGCGCCCGGCGTCGCCCGGACGCGAAACTCGACGGTGGTGTCGGTGACATGTCGGCCGGGACCGGCGGCGACGCTGACCCAGTCGACGGCCCCGAGTGTGCGGGCCGATCCGTCGGTGCCGGAGCGCACCGCCACCTCGGCGCCGCTCACAACGGCCGACAGCCGGCACTGCAGCTCCCAGGGCCCATTCGCCACCGCGCGCACGGTGCCGATCACGACGTCCTCGCCCGCCAGCACGTTCGTGGCATAGGTCAGCGACGGCGCGTCGATCACGGCTCCGACGCCGGCCACCGTGACGCGTACGACGTGCGGCACCGTCACCGGGCCCTGGGCGCCGGCGACGCGCAGCGGAACCGCAGCGATCGCGATGGCGAGGACCACGGCCATCCGCACACTCCGGAGACGCGTTCGAGTCGATGACGTGCGAGAGATGGTCGGCACGCTGGCCTCTCCCGATGACGGTGATCCGGGACAACGCAGGTCCCGGTGCTGGACCGATGCTGCCAATCCTCGCCCCTCAGAAACGCCGGCGTAAGAGTCGCAACGCCGTCCTGGGGATCGTGGGCTCCTCCCTCAGTATCGGCCGCAGAGAGTCATGGGATAGAGATCTGGTCGGATTCACCACCCGCGTCATCTCCGAACCGCGATATCCATGTGGTGGATCGCCTTACGTCGAGAATCCGGCTTCGCTCGACCGAGCGGGAGGCGCAGTTGGCCCCTGGTTGGGCGAAGTGGCTTGCATCGCGGCACATGCGGGCGCGGCTCGCCGACGCGAAGGCCGTCTGGACGGCCGTCAAGCTGAATGCCGTGAGTTGGACTCGGCAATTCTTGGAGTGACCTAATCTCCGGTCCGTACGTCTGAACTCGCTACCAACTCGATTGAAACTCTACCCGCAGTGGAGGATTCATGACTCGTTTCAACGCCGTGCTTGCGGCGTCCGTTTTCGCGCTTGTCGGCGCCGCGCCGCTGTCGGCCCAGACCAGCTGCACCGCCAATCCCTGCACCATCCAGGTCTCGGCGAGTGCCACCGTAAGCGATGTACTCGAGATGACGCTGTCGAGCACCGCGACGAACCTCGGCGCCCCCACGGCCGCGGACTTCACGACAGGCTACAAGGAAGCCGCCGGTCCGACCGCGACGGTCAAGGCGAACCGGCCCTGGCACATCGACGTCGTCGCGAACAACCCGGCCAAGTTCACGTATGCGGGCTCACTCACGGACCCGAACAAGCCGGCCAGCGACCTGGAGTGGG
Organism: uncultured Gemmatimonadaceae bacterium; assembly: GCA_963761075.1. Lineage (GTDB taxonomy): Bacteria > Gemmatimonadota > Gemmatimonadetes > Gemmatimonadales > Gemmatimonadaceae > CAVXFN01. The sequence goes on along the minus strand of CAVXFN010000004.1, from coordinate 80,268 downwards.
GCCTGGTGGCAGGCACGTACCCGAACACCATGGCCACATCGGCCGTGCTCAAGAGCGGCGCCACCGGCACCACCGGCACATCGCAGCAGATCTTCTTCAAGACGCTGTGGTCGTGGGCGAACGACGTTCCGGGTTCGTACAGCCTGGTCCTCGATTTCACGCTCGCGGCGCCGTGAGGCGTGAACCGAGTGCAATACATCCCGACGGCCCGCGATGTCGCGCCGTCGGGGTGGCGGGTCGCGTGCTGGCTTGCACGGTTGTGCTGCTTTCCGCAGACGCCGTGATTCCCGCGGCGGTGCGCGCGCAGCTCGCGGTCAATCGCGTCGAAGTCGTCATGCACAGTGCCAGTCGCACGGAACGTGACGCCGTGATCGGCGTGCGCAACTCGGGCACCGAGGCGGTGCAGGCGGTCCTGCGGCTCGAGGACTGGGACCGGGCGCCCGACGGGACGAATCGCTGGTTCGACTACGGTTCACAGCCGGGAAGCTGCGGGAAGGCGCTCTCGATCTTCCCGCTGTCGGTGCGCCTCGAGGCGGGTGCGTCGCAGAACATCCGACTCACGCTCGACAGCCTGGCGGCAATCCCGCAGGAGTGTTGGGGCGCGGTGGTGGTGGAGAACCGGCGTCCCGGCGTCGCGAGCGGCCAGCAGGTCGAGTATGTCCTGCGCACGGCGGTCAAGGTGTACGTGCTGCCGAACGGCCTCACCCGCGACGGTGCGATCGCCGCGATGCACCTGGTCGACGATGCGGCGGACGCGCACGGACCCGCGCCCGCGCCGCAGTTCGAGCTGGAGTTCCGGAACACGGGCCGCCAGCACGTGACGGCGCGGGGGACGCTCGAGTTTCGCCGCGCGGACAATTCCGTGGCCGCGCGCGTCGCGCTGCCCGACGTGTACGCCCTGCCCGGCGCCCGGCACACGGTGCGGGTGGCGGTGCCGTCGCTTCCGCGCGGTCGGTACGTCGCATTGGCGATGCTGGACTACGGTGGCGCCGAGATCGCCGCGGCACAGGTCGAGTACGAATCGCCGTGACCGTGGACGGGCGGTGGCTCCTGGTGATCGTGGTCTCCGCGGCACTCCCCTCGGCGTCGCTGCCGGCCCAGACCCTGGTGTCGCTCTCGGGCGCGGCGCTCGCCGTGTCTGCGCCGACGGAGGCACAGTACGACGCCGGCGGTCCGTCGTCCTCGACATCGACGTACACCGTCACCACCACCTGTACGGGAAGCAAGGCGTCAGGCTGCCGCCTCTTCCTGCAGTTCGGCTCCAACTCGCAGGGGCAGCAGGTGGACGTGCAATGGGCGGTCACGTCGCTCAGCTCCAATCAATGCCGCGGGGCGACCGCCAACCCGAACGCGTGGTTCGACGTCGTGCCGACGGCGGTGGTGCTCTCGACGCGGAAGAACCGCACCTGCACGGCGACGTTCATCTTCCGCGTGAATCCGCTGTCGTATTCGACCTATCAGTCGCCGGGACCGTCCGGGGGCGCGTATCGCCAGCAGGTCCGGTTCGTGTTCACGCGTCCGTGATCGGCCGGGGCCTGCGGCCAGTGCCTTGCCGGCGCCTCGTACTCATCGCAGCGCTCCTCGTCGCGGCGTTCCCCGGTGCCAGGCTTGCGGCAGCCCAGGGCGGGCCGGCGCGGTTGCCCACGCCGGGATCCCGCGCCGGGCTGTCAGACGGCGGCGGCGCATCCGGTGCGTCGTTGCCGGCGGTCACGGTCGCACCCGCCGTCGTGGTCGACGGGTCGCCGCGCTCGTTCAGCGTCGCGTCGGTCGCGGTCCCGGAGGAGATGCCCCGGGGACGTCGCGTGGAATGGGAGGTCGACGCATCGGACGACGGCGCCGTGCTGGGGCGGACCCGTGGCGTCCTGCCAGCGGCCGACCGGCGACCGGTGCTGCTGACGGTCTCGGTGCGGAGCGGAATGCGGGCCGGGCTGCTCGAGATTGCCCGCGTGCGCTTCACCGCGGCACCGGCGGTCGTGGTGGTTCCGATCCTGGTGGCGGTGGCAGCGGAACACGAAGTGCAGGTCGCCTTCGTCGGGGGCGACCGCGTCGTTCCCCCCGATTCGACGCTGGCGCTTGCCTATCGAGTGACGAACCTCGGGAATGCGGCGGACACCGTGGAGGTGCGAGTCGTCGTCCCCGCAGGGTGGACTCTCCTGGATGACGGCGCCCCGGGGGCCGTGGTGCTCGCGGTGCATGCGTCGGTGCAGCGGACGCTCCGGCTCCGTGCCACGGCGGGAGGAGGCAGCGGCAGCGTGCGGCTCGTGGTGATGGCGCGGGGCGCTCCGGTGGCGACGACCGAGACGACGGTGGAGGTCCTGCCTTCCCGCGGCACCGGCGGCGCGGCCGGCCCGGTGCTCACGCTCGGGACCGGCGTTGCCGCGGGGCCGTGGTCCGGAAACGCCACCGCCGCGGTGGCGCAGCTCGAGGGACCGCTCACCGACGGCATCGCGATCTCGGCGCGGGCGGCAACGGTGGGCGGGGCGGGATCGGGCGCCACCTACGCGTTCAGCCGCGCCGGGCTCTCCACGATGGCGCCCACGGTCAGCCTGTTCTCGCCGCAGTGGCGCGCCTCGTTAGGTGTGACCGGTGTCGCGCTGACGGATCTCACCGGCACCAATGTGAGCGGCCGCGGGGCAGCCGTCTCGGCCAGCTTGGGCCACCTTGGCGCGACGGTTGTCGCGGCGCGCCCCGACCTCGGGGAGACGCGGGTGCCGGGTGCCTACACCGGCCTGCGCGTCGAGTCCCGGAACGACGAGGCTTCCCTCTCGCTCGCGCTCGCGCACCTGCGCGAGGATCGCGACATCTCGCGCCAGCTCGACGCGATCGCGCTGGGTGCGGGACTCGATCACGTCGGTGGGGGGACCTGGCAGGGCGAGGTGGCGCGCCGGCGGTTTGCCCTCGGCAGCGCATTCGGCTGGAGCACGAGCTTCGTTCGCCGCACGCCGGCGGACGCCGTGCAGCTGCGGTACACGCACGCCCCCGGAGGCAGCGGGGCCTTTGCGCGGGCCACCGAGGATTTCGCCGCGAGCGCCAGCCGCGACGTCGGCCGGAGACTGGCACTGACGGGAAGTCTCTGGCACTCGTTCGATGATGGAAGCACCACGTTCTCCGGCCTGACGGTCGAGGGGTGGTCGCTGGAGAGCCGCCTCGACGTGGGGCCGCAGGTCGACTTCTCGCTCGGGGCCCGCGGGACCGGCTTCCTGGCGCGGACGGCGGCCGCCGAGTTCGGGAGCGGCGAGCGCGCCGTCGAGGGCGGCGTCGTGGCGCGCGTCGGCTCGGTGGCCGTGCAGGGCATGGCGACGGCGTCCGACCTCACGCGGCGCACGACCCTCGAGGCCGGCGACCTGCTCGTCCAGCGCGCCCCGCGGCGCAGCCTGCGAGGCACCCTCAGCACTGGCGGCTCGTCAGGCACCATCGGGGTCACCGGCCAGTACGACGAGGCGGGCCCCGGCGTCGGCATGCCCGCGCGGCAGTGGCTCTACGGCGTGCGCATGGACCGCCTGTCGTTCGGCGCCGAACGCCCCCGGGCCTTCGTAACCGCCTCCCTGGAGCGCGTCGGCGGTTCTGGCGACGGCACCATGCCGGTCACGTTGTTCGGCAGCGTCGAGATCCCCATGGGTGCCCGATCGGCGCTCACGATCTCCGCAGAGCGGAATCCGTACCTCTTTGCCGGCACCGGCGGGCAGTGGATGTACATGGTCAACGTGACGAGGTCGGCGGGGCTCGGCCGGGTCGCCAGGCGTGTCACGCGGGGCGTGGTCTTCAAGGACCTGAACGCGAACGGCGAACGCGATGCCGGCGAACCCGGCTTCGCCGGCGTCATCGTGCGACGCGGCGCGGACGTGGCTGAAACCGATGCCCGCGGTGTCTTCACGTTCGATGGCGAGACCGGCGAGGCGATGGAACTCGACACGCGCTCGTTCCCGATCGGATGGCTGGCCTCCTCGCCGCAGCTTCGCCCGGGACAGGATGCCGTCGGCGTCGTGGCCGTCTCCGCGGTCGAAGTGCACGTGACGGTGGCGGAGGGAGATTCGGCACGCGTCTCGAACGCCGACGTGGAGTCGGTGGACGTGGTGGCACGGGACGAGTCGGGGAGGGCCTGGGTGGCGCGCCGGGCATCACGCGAGCTGGCGGTCTTCGACGCGCTCCCGCCCGGCACCTACTCGCTCGATGTGGACCTCTCGGGCGCAACCGAGCCGCTCCGCCTCGACGGTGCGGTGCCGTCGGTGCATGTCGTCGCCGGACGGCCCGTGGCGCCGATCCGCATCGTCCTTCGGGCGCGCGCGCTGCGCTTCGCCCCGCCCCCCGCATGACACGCCACGCCGCGCTTAAGCGTGTCGTCGGCGTGGCAGGGCTGCTGTCGCTGGCCGGCTGCCTCTCCCCCACGGGGAGCTGTACGCCGGCGCGCTCGCTGCAAGGGCGCTGGCGGTACGAGGCCACGCAGTCGACGCCCGTTCCAGCGACGCTTTCGGGAACGCTCGACATTCGCACCCAGGCCTGCACCGACTTTCAGGGCGCGCTCGACGTGCTCGAGACGTCGGTGGCGGGGCAGCGGCGATTGGGAGGCCCCGTCACCGGCTCGGTCGTGGGCAGCGGGGAAGTCACGTTCGAGTTGACGTTTGCCGACGGCGACCGCGTGCACCTCGTGCACTTCGACGGAGACTCGCTGCGCGGCACGTGGGTCGAGGTGACATCGGGCGAGTCGGCGACAGGAACCGTTGTCGCGCGACCGGAGGCGCAGCCGTAGTCATGCCGTCACGAATCGGTCGACTGGTACGGCGTGCGCTCCCGGTCGCCGGCGTGGCGCTGCTCGCCGTGATGGCCGCCCCATCCGCGGCGCGAGCCCAGCTCGTCTGCCTCGGCGCGACGTGCACCGTCGAGATCTCGATGCCGGTGAACGACATCCTGCGCCTGACGCTTGATCGCACCAGCGTACCGCTCGGCACGCCGACCGCCGCCGACTTCGCGGCAGGATACAGGGACGTGAGCGGCGCGGCGGTCACGGCGCGGGTGAAGGCGAATCGTGCCTTCCGGCTCCAGGTGTCCGGGGCCACGCCGTCGTTCAGCTACGCCGGTTCCGCACCGAATCCAGCCAAACCGGCGTCGGACCTGAGGTGGGCGACGAGTCCGGCGGCGCTGGCGACGACGACGAGCACCATGGGGACGCCGGGCACGCTGCTGAACCAGGGCGCGACCGCGAACGCGCAGCGCTCGCTCTACCTGCGAACGCTGTGGGACTTCGTGCGCGATGTCCCGGGGACCTATTCGCTGGTGGTGAGCTTCACGCTGTCCGCGCCCTGAGCGGCCGGGAGCGGCGCCGGCGTGTTCTGCAGGCGACGGGACTGCCGCGACGACAGCTCGTGCGACTGCTCGAGGTCCGAGAGGAACATCGACTCGGCCTGGGCGCCGATCTCCGGATCCTCCATGACCGCGTCGAGCTCGTAGTTGATGGCCACGCCCAGCGGGTTCAGGTCCGTCGATCCCACGCGCACCCAGCGGCCGTCGATGACGCTCGTCTTGGCGTGCATCATCTCGCCGCGCCACTCCCAGATGCGCACGCCGTGGCGCAGCAGCCGGTGGTAGGAGCGGGTCATGAGGCTGCGGAGCCAGAAGTGGTCGTAGCGGCGCGGGACGAGCACGCGCACGTCGACGCCGTCGTGGGCGGCCCCGGCGAGCGCCTCGATCTCCGACAGGGACGGCGCAAAGTACGCGCTGGCGATCCAGATCGAGCGCTCGGCGGCGACGGCCTGCATCTGCAGCGCGCGCGAGACGCGAAGGCGCCCGGGCTCGCCCTCGATGATGCCGACGAGGCTGGGCGGGTGGAGGCGGGCGTTGAGGAACGAGGCCCGCGGCCGCCGCAGGAGCCGGGGACGCCGGCGTCGCCTGCCTAACGCCCGGTCCCACATGCGCTCGAACGCGTCGTGCATGTCCCGGGCGGCATCCCCCTCGATGCGCACCGCGGTGTCCCGCCAGGGGCCGCGACGTCGGCGCAGCAGGCCGTAGCCCCACTCCTCGCCGATCCCGATCCCGCCGGTGACGCCGATGCGTTCGTCGGTGACAAGCACCTTGCGGTGGTCCCGCGGCAGCAACCCCAGCCACGACCGGAAGCCCGGTGGGTTGAACAGGCGGAATTCCACGCCACCGCGCTGCAGGCGCCGGAAGAAGGACCGGCGCGTGGGCAGCCGCCCCAACCAGTCGATAAGCACGCGCACGCGCACGCCGCGCCCGGCCGCCTCGAGGAACGCCCTGGCGAACTCCTGCCCGATGCGATCGTCGCGGTAGATGTAGCCCTCGAAGTCCACGGTGCGCCGGGCCCCGCGGATCAGCGACAGCATGGACTCGAACGTGGCGGTGCCGTCGCGCAGCAGCGTGATGCGGTTCCCGCAGGAGACGTCGGCCGACGCGATCCGCCAGAGCGCGCGCGAGAACGACGGGCGGGGACCCGTCGCCACGTCGGGGGCGCGGCCGGTTGTCGGGACGGCGCTGAGAGGATCCATGGCGTCGGGTGGCGCTTCGGGAAACTCTCACCCGGGTGTCGCCCGCGCGAAAGGTGCCTGGACGACGCGGCGCATGCCCCTCGCTTCGCCCCCCCGCGTCGTGCTATCGTCCCGCCATGCTCAACATCGACCTGCGCGGAAAGCGGGCGCTGGTGGCGGGAATCGCCGACGACGGCGGCTACGGGTTCGCCATCGCCAAGGCACTCGCCGACGCCGGTGCCACGGTCTGTGCCGGCACCTGGCCCCCGGCGCTCAACATCTTCCTCACCCTTCTCGAGCGCGGCAAGATCGATGAGTCGCGCCAGCTCTCCAACGGCGAGCGCCTCGAGTTCGAGCGCATCTATCCGCTGGACGCGGCGTTCGACACCCTCGACGACGCGCCGGCGGAACTGCGCGAGAGCAAGCGGTACCGGGACACCGGGGACTTCTCGATCGCCGGGCTCGCGGCGCGGGTCACGGCCGACTTCGGCGCTCCCGCCTTCGATATCCTCGTGCACTCGCTGGCCAACGCGCCGGAGGTGAAGCGGCCGCTGCTGGAGACGACGCGGCAGGGATATCTCTCGGCGGTAAGCGTGAGCGCGTATTCACTCGTGGCCCTGCTGCAGCACCTCGGTCCGCTGATGCGGCCAGGCGGCGCCGTGGTGTCGCTGACATACATGGCCAGCGAACGCGCCATTCCCGGCTACGGTGGCGGAATGTCGTCCGCGAAGGCGGCGCTGGAGAGCGACACGCGCACGCTGGCGTTCGAGGCCGGCCGGCGCTGGGGGCTGCGCGTCAACACCATCTCGGCTGGCCCGCTGGCGTCACGGGCCGCGAGCGCCATCGGCATCATCCAGCGCATGGTCGCCTACTGCGCGGCCAACTCGCCGCTGCCCGAGGAACTCTCGGCGATGGACGTCGGGCACGCCACGGCGTTCGTGTGCAGCCCGCTCGGCGCGGGAATCACCGGGACCACGTTGTACGTGGACAAGGGCTACCACGCCATGGGCATGGCGGTCGCCAGCGAGGCGCCGCCCGGCGCCTGACGAGGCGGGCTACGGCTTCCGTCGCGCCGTGGTGTCGGGCTCGAACCGGAACTCGCGCTGCACCACCTGCTGCACCGGATAGCCGTTCTTCACCGCGGGCACGTAGACCGCACCGCGCAGGGCGTTCACGACGGCATCGGTGAACTCGGGGTTCGTCGAGTACACGAGGCTGAACGTGTCCACGTTCACCTGCCCCGACGCATCGACGACGAACTGCGCGAGGACGCTTCCCGCCGTCCCGGCCTGGAAGAGCGCCTCGGGATAGTCCGGCAGCGTCACCTTGCCCGAGTCCTGCCGCGCCGGCTGGTCCACCTGGTCGGCCGTGTACACGACCTTGGCGTCAACGAGGTTGGCGAGCGCGGTAGCCGCCGCCGCGTTCGACTCCTTCTTCCGGGTGCGCGGTGGTCCCTCGCGCGACCAGATGATGATCGTGCCGCAGCTGCTCGCATACGGCCGCGAACTCGTGAACTCGCCCGGCGCGGCGGCGGTGCCGGCGTACACTTCCATCGCCTCGATCGAGCGTGGCGTCAGGTAGTCGAGGTCGAATTCGCCGGCGGTGAGCGGGGCGCCATCGAGCCACGTGAGCGGCGCGCAGTTCAGCCCGCGAAAGCGCACCGACGCCGGGCCGACGCCGCCCTGGACGACGCGCGCCCCTGGAATCGTGCGGAACAGGTCGGTCACGTTGGCCGGGTTCCGTTTCTCGATGTCCTCGCGCGTGAAGTAGTGCCCGCCGCCATGCTCGCGCCGCGTGTAGAACCCGAGCCGCCAGCCTGTCAGCGGCTGCCTGGCACTGACCACCACCGGGGCGAGCTGGACCTGCAGCCGCCTGATCCGCATCTCCAGTGGAATCGTGCGCCCCGCCTGGATCATCATGTGGGCGGTGTCGGGCTGGTAGCCGAGGCGGCGGAACGCCAGCACCAGCGGGCCCGCGGGGACCCTGCCCAGCACGAACTCACCCTTGTCGTCGGTCTCGGCGCGGAAGGTGCTGCCGGGAATGCTGATCTGCACTCCAATGATGCCGAGTCCCGACGAGTCCCGGACGATGCCGCGGATTCCACCGGTACCGATGCCGCTCTCCTGGGCAGCCGCGGGAGACGCGCAAAGCCACACCGCGACACCGATCGACAGGCCGTTCACCAAGGTGCGCCGGAAGCGCACGCCGCGACGATGGATCATTGCTGCCTCCCGCCGGTTCCCCGGCTGCTCGGCATTGCGCGCGGAGCTGCTTCCGCGGAAGGCGTTGGCGGATGACGTCAGCTCTGGGACAATGACGCCGGGCGGGGGGGACGGTTACCGGCCTCGCCACAAGATTACGGCAAAACCGCGTTTCCGCGAAAGGGCCAGTGTCGAGGAGAGCTGCCGGAGGGCCGCAGAGAACGGCAGATGGGACGATCCGAACTGGCTAAGCACAACAGGGATCTGGGCTTTGATGAGCCGTCAGACGTCTGGACGCCCCGGCTGACGGTCCCCATGTTCCGTTCTGGTCGGCGCCCGGCACGGGTGCCCCAGTCGAGCAGCCTTTTCGGAGCGATGAAATGAAGGGTGTCCTGACCTTTCTCCTCATGCCCCTCGTGGGCATGACGGTGTTGCCGTCGGCGGTAAACCTCGCCGGCGACATGAGGGGCTTCACGGCCGAATCGGCCCAGGTGGAACGGGACATCGAGGCAAGATTCCGCGCGATACCCGACCCAGCGCGGCAGCGTGCCGCCCTCGAGCACCTCTCGGCACGGCCGCACAATCTGGGCTCGCCCTACGACAAGGCGAACGCCGAGTGGATCCGGGACCAGTTCACGGCGATGGGGTGGGATGCGAAGATCGAGGAGTTCCGCGTCCTCTTCCCCACCCCGCGCGAGCGCGCCCTGGAGCTGGTGGCGCCGACGCGCTTTGTGGCGAAGCTCGAGGAGCCGGCGGTCAAGCAGGACCCGACGTCCGGGCAGAAGGCAGAGCAGCTCCCGAGCTACAATGCCTATTCGGCGGATGGCGACGTCACCGCCCCGCTGATCTACGTGAACTACGGCGTGCCGGCGGACTATGAGGAACTGGCGCGGCGCGGCATCGACGTGCGCGGCGCGATCGTCATCGCTCGCTACGGCGGCTCGTGGCGGGGCATCAAGCCGAAGGTTGCCGCCGAGCACGGCGCCGTCGGCTGCATCATCTACTCGGACCCGCGGGACGACGGATACGCGCAGGGGGTTGTCTATCCCGACGGTCCGTGGCGGCCCAAGGATGGCGTGCAGCGCGGGAGCGTGCTGGACCTGCCGGTGGCGCCGGGCGATCCACTGACCGTCGGCATCGGCGCCACGGCCGACGCCCCGCGGGTCGATCGCAGCAACGCCGCGACCATAATGAAGATCCCGGTGCTGCCAATCTCGTATGGTGACGCCCAGCCGCTGCTTGCCGCGCTCACCGGTCCGGTGGTGCCGCCGGCCTGGCGAGGGGCGCTGCCGATCACCTATCGCATGGGACCGGGACCGGCCAGGGTGCACCTCAAGCTGGCGTTCAACTGGAACCTGGTGCCGCTGTATGACGTGATCGCCACGCTCAAGGGCTCAGCATACCCCGACGAGTGGGTGATCCGGGGCAACCACCACGACGGCTGGGTGAACGGCGCCGAGGACCCGCTCTCGGGACTCGTGGCCGAGCTCGAGGAGGCTCGCGCGTTAGGCGAGCTGGTGCGGCAGGGATGGCACCCGAAGCGTACCATCGTCTACGGCGCCTGGGACGGCGAGGAGCCGGCGCTGCTCGGCAGCACCGAGTGGGCGGAGGAGCACGCGAAGGAGCTGCAGGCGAAGGCCGTCGCGTACATCAACACCGACGGCAATGGGCGCGGCTTTCTTGGGGCGGCGGGCTCGCACTCGCTGGAGCGGCTGGTGAACGAGGTTGCCCGTGACATCACCGACCCCGAAACCGGCGGCTCCGTGTGGCAGCGGCTGCAGGCGCGACGCATCGCCGACGGGACGCCGGCGGAGCGTCGCGACATCCGCGAGCGCGGCGACCTCCGCATCGACGCCCTCGGCTCGGGATCGGACTACTCGCCCTTCCTGCAGCACCTGGGCATCGCGTCGCTCAACATCGGGTATGGCGGAGAGGACGGCGGCGGCATCTATCACTCCATCTACGATTCGTTCTACTGGTACACGCACTTCAGCGACACGTCGTTCGTGTACGGACGGGCGCTGTCGCAGACGGTGGGGACGCTTGTCCTGCGACTCGCGAACGCCGATCTCGTGCCGACCGATTTCGCGTCGCTCGCCGAGACGGTCCGCGGATACACCGCCGAGCTGAAGACACTGCGCAATGACGAAGCCGCGGGCATCGCCGAGACGAATCGCGAGCTGTCCGACGGGGTGCTCGCGGCGGTGAACGATCCGCGCGATCCGGAAAAGCTGCCGGTGAAGGAGGATCCGGCGCCCGTCCTGAACTTCGCCCCGCTCGACAACGCGGACGATGCGTTCACCCGGGCGGCGGCGCGCCTGGAAGGGGCATACGGCAAGGTGCTGGCGAGCGGTCACGTCGATGCGGCCACGGCGTCTGCGGTCAACGACATGCTCAGGGAAACCGAGCAGCTGTTCACGTCGCCGGAGGGACTGCCGCTGCGGCCGTGGTACCGCCACCTGCTCTACGCGCCCGGCTATTACACCGGGTACGGCGTGAAGACCTTGCCCGCCGCGCGGGAGGCGATCGAGCAAAAGGAGTGGCCCGCGGCCGACCGGGAGATCGCCCGGATTGCCGACGCACTGCAGCACGCGGCGTCGCACCTGTCGCACGTCGCCGACCGGCTGGAGGGGATGGGCCGCTAGCGGCAGCCCCGCACCGCGCCATGCGGGATTCAACGCCGTCGCCGAGGGCCCGATGCGAGCGTACGACGAGCGCGCTGTCCGGGCGGGCACCGTGACGCGGTGGCGCGTGGCATCGGTCGTGGCGCTCGTCGTGGGCGTTGTCGGCGCTGTCTGCGCAGTCCGCGCCGCGCGCATGGTCCCGTATCGTGTCGTCGCGCCGCCCGCCAACGCGCCGATCGCCGGCGCGGAGGTGACGACGGCACGATTCGCCGCCGCGCTGCGCTTTCCGACCGTCTCGACCGAGGATCCCGGCGACTTCGACCCGGCGCCATTCCTGGCGCTGCACGAGTACCTCCGCACGGCGTATCCCCGGGTGCAGGCGGCCCTCACGCGTGAGGTGGTGGGCGGGTACAGCCTGCTGTACACGTGGCGTGGTGCCGATTCGCTGCTCCCCCCGCTCCTGTTGATGGCACACCTCGACGTCGTGCCGGTGGAGCGCGGAACGGAGGCGCGCTGGACGCACGCGCCGTTCGCGGGCGATGTCGCGGGCGGATACGTCTGGGGGCGGGGTGCCTTCGACGACAAGGCCTCACTGATCGCCATTCTCGAGGCGGTTGACCTCCTCCTCGCCGAGGGATACCAGCCGAGGCGCACCGTCTACCTCGCGTTCGGGCACGACGAGGAGGTGGGCGGGGCGCACGGCGCCGAACTGCTTGCCCAGGCCATCGCGCGGCGCACGCCGCATCTCGAGATGCTCGTCGACGAGGGTGGCGTCGTGAGCCGGGGCGTCCTTCCCGGCGTGCCGGGGGAGGTCGCCATGGTCGGCGTGGCCGAAAAGGGGGCGATCGACGTCGAGTTGACAGTCGACCGTCCGGGCGGGCACTCGTCGCTGCCCCCGGCCCACACCGCGGTGGGAATCCTGAGCCGGGCCATCGTGCGCCTGGAGGCGCACCCCATGCCGGCGCGCCTGACGCCTGTCACCCGGAGCATGCTCACGCGGGTCGCCCCGGAGATGCGTTTCGTCATGCGTCTCCCGCTCGCCAATCTCTGGCTCTTCCGGCCGGTGATCGTGGGGGTCCTGTCCCGCGACGCCAGGGTGGGCGCGGTGCTCCGCACCACGACCGCGGCAACCATGATAAGCGGCAGTCCCAAGGCGAACGTGCTGCCCGGCCGGGCGCGGGCGATCGTGAATTTCCGGATCCTGCCCGGCGACACCCGCGCCGGGGTCCTCGAGCACGTGCGCCGTGTGGTGGACGACACATCCGTTCATATTTCCTCGTCCGGTGGCCGCGAGGCCTCGCCGGTGACGGACTTCCGGGCACCGGCATTCGTCCTCATGGAGAGGACCATCGAACAACTCTTCCCCGGTGCGGTCCCGGTGCCATTCTTGATGATTGGCGGAACCGACACCCGGCACTACGAGTCCCTGACGAAGAACGTCTTTCGCTTCAATCCCTTCGTGGCAACGTCCGAACTGATCTCCGGCGCTCACGGCACCAACGAACGCCTGCGGGAGGGTGACTTCGCGCGCGGCGCGAAGTTCTTCGCGCAGTTGATCCGGAACGCGCAGTGAAGCGGCTCCCGCGGCCTTGCGAGGCGGCCGTCCGGTGAGCGGGAAGCTCTGCCCGCAGTGCGGTACCCGGTACGAGGGCGACCAGCGTTTCTGCTCGCTCGACGGCGCCACGCTCGTCGCCGAGCAGGCCGGCGAGTCGCTGGTGGGCGCCGTGCTCGCCGACAGGTACCTGGTGAGCGAGAAGCTCGGCGAGGGCGGCATGGGCGAGGTCTACCTCGCCGAGCACGTGCGCATGAAGCGCAAGGTCGCGGTCAAGGTGATGCGCAAGTGGCTCACCAGCGACCCCGCCGCCATCGGCCGCTTCCATCGTGAGGCGGAGAACGCCAGCCAGATCTCGCACCCCAACGTGGCCGCGGTCTACGACTTCGGCGAGACGGGCGACGGGCTCGTGTACCTGGCGATGGAATACGTGGCCGGCGAGCCACTGACGGCGATCCTGGAGCGGGAGAAGACGATCGACCACGTGCGCACGTCGGACATCGTGAGCCAGGTGGCCGACGCACTCGGCGCCGCGCACGTGCTCGGGATCCTGCACCGCGACCTCAAGCCCGACAACGTGATGATCGGGAAGACGCGCGCGGGCACCGACCTGGTGAAACTGCTCGACTTCGGTATTGCGCGGGTGATGGGCCGCGAGACGCAGCATTTCACGTCGACCGGGCTGATCGTCGGCACGCCGGACTGGATGAGTCCCGAGCAGATCTCCGGCGACACGCTCGACGCGCGTTCGGACATCTACTCGCTCGGGCTGATGGCCTTCCGGATGCTCGCCGGCGAGGGGGCGTTTGGCGGCGGCACGTCGCAGGAGACGCTCCTGGCGAAGATGACCAAGGCGCCGCGCCACCTGGCGGACGTCCGCCCGGATGTCGCGTGGCCGCCCTCACTGCAGCAGGCGCTCGACAAGGCGCTCGCCACCGACCCGGCGAGTCGTTATGCGGATGCGATGGCATTCGCGAGCGACTTCTACCTGGGCATCTCCACGCTCCCGCTCACCGCCGACGCCGAGGCGTACCTGCAGGCCCTGTCGCAGCGTTCGGTGACGCCGGTGCGGGGGATCGGGACGCTGGAGCTCACGCCGACGCGGCCGCGCACCGGCCTCACCGAGGAGCGCACCGCGGTGCGCTCCGCCGCCGAGACGGCGGACGCGGCGCGCGCTGCGGAGGCGTCGCCACCGTCCGACCTGGTGCGTGCCAGCGAGGCGAACACGGCCCCGGTCCTGGCCCTTCCCGACGACCCCACTACCGAGATCACGCCGGTTTCGTCGCCAGCGGAAGACGGCGCGGAGTCGTCGGCCGGTCGCGGGGCCGGCCTGGTGGGGCGCCTGCTCGGCGGTGGCCGGTACGGACGGCGGCCCCTGGTGCTCGGCGGGATCGCCATCGTGACGCTGCTCGTCATTGCGTTGTCACTGTGGCGCGGGAACCAGACGGCCGGCCCCGTCGCAGTGGGGCTTGACTCGCTGCGCGCCGATTCGGACAGCATCGTGCCGCCCGCCGACTCGACGTCCGTGGCCGCGGCTCCGGAGTCCACCGTGACACCGGACCGCAGCCCGGCGCCGGCGGCGAGCAGCAGTGGCCCCAGTCTCGCGTCGCTCCTTCCCCGGCTGCGCACGAGCGTCTTCGGGGTGTCCGCGTCGGGCGGGCAGGGCGCCGGTTTTCTGGCGGATTCAGGTGGCATCGTCGTCACCGGCAGCGACGTTGTCGGCCAGGACTCCGTGGTCTCGGTCTTCCTGGACGGCTCGCGCCGGCTGCTGGGGCGCGTGATCCGCGTCGATGCGGCGAGCCACGTGGCGGCGGTGCTGATCCCGATGCGCCACTGCCCGCGCTGCGCCGGACTGACGCTGGCCGCCGATACCGCCATGGTGTCGGCTGGAGACGCACTGGTGGCCGTGGGGGCGCCGTCGCTCGGCGGCGACCGGCGCGACGTCCGCGGCACGGTGTCGAGCGTGAACACGCGCGCCATCGCCACCCGGCTTCGGGCGGGCGCGCAACAGCTGGGCGCACCGGCATTCGGGAGCGACGGTGCAGTGGTCGGCGTGGCCAGCGGCATCGCCCGGGGCACCGCATCGCTCACGCCGGCGAGGAGCATCCGGCAGCTGGTGGCCGCGGCCACGCGGGCCCGCGACAGTGGTGCGCGCGCCATCGATTCGGTGCCGCCCACCTGGGCAGCGGTGCCGATCAGCGACGACGTCCTCAAGCAGGCGGCCAGGCGCACGGTGCAGGTGATCGACGCGTTCCGCGTGCGCCAGGACCCGTACGACGTGCTGTTCATGACGCCGCAGGTCATGGCCTGGCGCAACGCGACCGCGGACCTGATGCGCCAGAATCCCGATCCGATGAACCTCACCGCGTCGTGCTCGGCGCAGGGAACGTGCGACCCGATCGAGAAGTGGGCGCACTGGACCGAGTATCTCGCTGCGCGGCGCGTGGTGGTGGCGGTCCAGGTGTCGCCGGCGGAAGCCCCGCCACCGGCGCTCGGCCTGCTGACCGTCCTGAACTTCCGCCGCGGCAACGTCCGTTCGGTGCAACTCCTCCGCAACGGGCAGCCGCTGGCACCGATCGAAGGGGCGCGAATCTACGCGGTGCCCAACCCGGAGAAGTACCCGCCGAACCGGCCGGCGTACTATTCCGGCGTGTACGTCTTCCAGCCGTCGGACTTCACCGATCCCTCGGCGCGGTTCGAGCTCGCCATCACCGAGGAGGGGCGGGCCGGCAGCCCGACCCGGATGCCGGTGCCGTCGTCGGTGATCCAGGCGGTGCTGCAGGACGTCAGCCCGTTCGTGCGGGCGGGGCGTTAGGCAGGCGTCAGGCCTTTCCGCGCACCTTCGCCAGCCACCACCGCACGCCCACGAACAGGAAGCGCCAGTTGGAGAGGAACTCCGGCGGCTTCCCCTCGAACGCGTGGCCGACGAACTGGAAGACCCATCCCGTCACGAACAGGACGAGGGCGGTCCACAGCCAGCCGTGTACGAACACGCCGGCCACCGCGACCACCAGCGACAGGACGATCAGCGGGATTCCCACCGTGTGGCAGAAGCGGTTCACCGGATGCTGGTGGCTCCGGGCATACTGCAGGATCAGGTCGCCCGACTGTCGTGCCCCGGCCATGTCGACCCTCCGCGAAGGACGCTGAACAGTTAGTGGAACGGCGGGCGCGGCTCAAGCTCCCGCCGCCGAGGCGACGCGCGCGCACTCGGCGAGCACCGCGGCGCCGGTGAACAGGCTCTCCCCGGCGGCGACGAAACGCGGCGAGTGCGCCGGCACCGGCAGCCCGCCGGCCTCGCGTGCGCCGATCCTGAGGAAGCACCCCGGCACCCGTTCCAGGTAGAACGCAAAGTCCTCGCCGCCCATGTTCACGGTGCCGAGCGGCACCACGGCGTCCTCTCCCAGGACACGCCCGGCGGCGACCCGGGCCCACGCGCTCTCGCGCGCGGTGTTCACCACCGGCGGCGTGCCGTCGGCCAGCGCCACCTCGGCCCGGAGGGCGTAGCCATCGGCAACACCGGCGACGATGCTGCGCAACGCGTCGTGGATGGCGCCGCGCACGTCGGCGCGCGTGGCCCGGATGGTGCCGGCAAGCGTCACCGCAGTCCGGGATCACGTTAGGCGCGGCACCGCCGTGGATGGCACCCACCGACAGCACCGCCGGCGCCGCGGGGTCGACGCGCCGGGCGACGATCGTCTGCAGGGCCATGACAAGCGCCGCGGCGCCGACCACGGGATCGCTCCCCTCGTGCGGGCGCGCCCCGTGGGCCCCGCGACCGGTGAGGGTGACCGTGAACGTGTCGGATGACGCGGCCAGCGCCCCCGGCTGCGCCACCACCTGCCCCACGGCGAAGCGCCGGTCGACGTGCCCCCCGAAGATCGCGGCGACCCCGTCCAGCGCGCCGGCGGCCAGCATCGCGCGCGCGCCGGCGCCGACTTCCTCGGCCGGCTGCAGCACGAGGCGCACGTCGCCATCGGCGGGAGCGCGCCGGAGGAGCATCGCCGCCCCGACGATCCACGAGGCGTGCACGTCGTGCCCGCAGGCGTGCATCACTCCCGGCACCGAGGACGCCCACGGCAGGCCGGTCTCCTCGCCGATGGGGAGCGCGTCGGTGTCTCCCCGGAGGGCGACCACCGGCGCTCCCGCCACCCGCCCGGCTATCCGCGCGACGACCCCGGTGCCGGCGATGCGCCGCACGTCGGACGCGCCGGCGCCGTGCAGCGCGCGCTCGAGGCGCGCCGCGGTGTCGTGCTCCTGCCAGGAGAGTTCCGGATGGCGGTGCAACTCCCGGCGCAGGGCGATGAGTTGCGCGACCTCCTCCGCCGTGAATTGTCCGGTGGGGTCCGACACGTCCGCGCCGCTCACTTCGCCTCCACGATGTCTTCGCGCACGGTGAGGTCATCGACGCGGTTCCTGTCGACGTCCACGCCGATGCCGGGGCGGTCGAGCGGGACGCGCATCGTCCCCGCCGGGGTCATCGTCCACGCCGGCGTCACCACGTCCTGCTCCCAGTAGCGGGCACTCGGCGAGAGGTCGCCGGGCTTCACGAAGTTGGAGAGCGAGGCCAGGGCCACGTTGTAGGCGCGCCCGACGCCACTCTCGAGCATGCCGCCGCACCAGACGGGAATGCCCTGCGACTCGCAGAAGTCGTGGATGGCCAGCGACGAGGCGAATCCGCCCACCCGGCCGGGCTTGATGTTGATGATGCGGCCGCTGCCAAGCGTGTGCATGTCGCGGGCCCGGTCGAGCGACGTGATCGACTCGTCAAGGCAGAGGGGCGTGCGGAGGCGGCGCTGGAGCTCTGCGTGTCGCACCAGGTCGTCCCAGGCGAGCGGCTGCTCGATCATCATCAGGTCCAGCTCGTCGAGCGCAGCCAGTCGCGAGGCATCGTCGAGCGTGTAGGCATTGTTGGCGTCGGCCATCAGGGGCGCGTCGGGGCCGACGGCGTCGCGCAGCGCCCGCAGGAAGGCGACGTCGGCCCCGGGCGCGATCTTCACCTTCACCTTCCGGTACCCCTGCGCCAGCGCCCGGGCCGCCCGCTCCACCAGGGCGGCCGGGTCGCGCTGGATGCCTAACGAAATCCCCACGTCGACCTCCTCCCGCACGCCGCCGAGGAGGCGCGCCAGCGGCATGCGGAGCCGCTCGGCCTCCAGGCCCCAGAGCCCCATCTCCACTGCCGCCTTCGCCATCGCATGACCGCGGAAGTCGCGCTGGAGGTGCGCGTGGACCTCGCCGGGCGCGGCGAACCCGCGCTCCAGCACCCGCGGCGCGACCCACCGGGTGATCGCCAGCCACGCGGTGTCGATGGTCTCGGGGGAATAGTTCGGTGCTTCGGCGGCCACGCACTCGCTCCACGCGGTCAGGCCATCGGTGTCGCGGAGTTCGAGCAGGGCGATGCGGCGCTCGCTCACCTCGCCCGAGGAGATCCGGAACGGCTCACGCAGGGGAAGGCGGATCTCGCGCAGGGCGATCGAGGCGAGCCGGATCATCGGGCCCCTCCGGGGCGTGGGTGTCTGAAGACATAACAGGGGAGCGCGTCGGCGCGGTCGTCGAAAAGCAGCGGTCGCAGTCCCCGGGCGAAGAGTGGCGCCGCTGCCTCGCGCACCGCCAGACGCCAGCGTAGCGCGAGGTCGCCGCTGGCCCGCTGCACGGCGCCGAAGTCGCGCGGCACCTGGACGCGATAGCCTTCGGCCTCGCGGGCGGCGATCGCCTCCGGCACGCCGCGCTCGTTCACGGGGTCGAGCAGCGGAAAGGCGTCGGGCGAGGGCAGGGGAACGGCGCCGCCGGCGGTGTCAGGCGTTTCCGACAGGTCCCATTCCATGAGGAACCGGTCGGTGGGAATCCGGCCGTGCAGGACGCTCCCGGTGCCCGATCCATACATGTCGATGCGGTAGTCGACGGCGCGCGCGCCCAGGTGCAGCATGTTGAAGCGGGCGTTGCGGGCCACGAGCGGATCGAAGGTCCAGAGCATGCGCGTCACTCCCAGGGCGCGCACCCGGTCGCGCTGGAACGCCTTGAGGCGCGCGCCCACGCCGTGGCCGCGAAGGTCCTCGCGCACCGCCAGCATGTCCGACCAGTGCACGAGGCGTCCGTCGCGAGTGCCGGTGAGGCCGAAGACGAACCCGACCAGCGTCCCCGATGCGTCGAAGGCCCCGGCGGCGACACCGCCGGTCTCCTGTGCCACCTTGAGCAGGGCTGCCGGCACGCGCTCGGTGAACCCCGCTCCCCAGACCGCGTCCTGCAGCGCAACGCAGGCCTGGTACTCGGCGGCCGTCGCCAGGTCGCGGACGGCGGGTGGCGCGTTCATGCGAACAGGCCGACCTGTCCGCCGGTGTGCCAGAACAGGACCGTGCGGCCGTCCTCGAACTCGCCGCGGCGGGCGCGGGCGATGAGGCCGGCCAGCGCCTTCGCCGTGTACCAGTGGTCCACGAAGAGCCCGTCGCTGGTGGCGGCCAGCGACTGGGCCTCGCGGGAGGCGGCCGAGGGCACCCCGTAGCCGTCGCCCACGAACCCGTCGTCGACCTCGACGCCGCGGTCGCTGCCTAACGCGCCGGCGTCGAGGCCCAGCCGGTCCTCGATGCCCCGCAGCAGCCCGGTGACGGCGCCGCCCACCGCCGGTGCGGGATCGTCGGCGCTGACGCCCACCACCCGCGCCCGCAGGCCATGCAGGGCGCACCCGGCAAGGAGCCCGGCCTGCGTTCCGCCTGACGAGGACGCGCAGACGATCACGTCCGGCGCGACGCCCTGCTGCAGCAGCTCGCCCACGCCGCGCGCCAGCCCCAGTGCCCCGAGGGGCGTGGAGGCCCCGAGCGGGATCACCCACGGCCGCCGCCCGCGGGCGCGCAGTTCCTCGGCGAGGCGCTCCATCGCGGGCGCCCGTGCCGCGCGGTCCCCGACCCAGGTCACCGTGGCGCCGAGCAGCTCGTCGAGCAGCAGGTTGCCGGTGGCGTGCGGCGGTGCCGTGCCGTTGAGCACGAGGTGGCACGCCAGCCCGAGCCGCGCGGCGGTGGCCGCCGTGGCCCGGCAGTGGTTGGACTGCGCGCCTCCGCATGTGACCAGCGTGTCCGCACCATGGGCGACCGCCTCGGCCGCGACCAGCGCGAGCTTGCGCACCTTGTTCCCGCCGAAGCCGAACGGCAGGGCGTCGTCGCGCTTCACGAGCAGGCGGGCGCCCATGCCGATGGCATCGCGCAGGCGCACGGCCGCGTCGACGGGGGTCGGCAGCTGCCCCAGCACCTCGGCGGGGAGCGCGTACATGAGGTCACGGGCGGCGGCAAGTTCGTGCATTCAGCGTGGATGTGGATGAGGGGACCGTGGCTCGGGGCCGCGTCGCGCCGTGCGGCGGCTCGTCCTCGCGCGGGACATCCCCGCACATTGCGCGTGCGGGTCGAGCGTGCTAATACGGTGCCCCACGTGCTCGCGCAGCGCCAGCGGCACGTGCATACGCGCGGCGACGGCGGGCGCGGCGGGGGCGCCGTCGAGACGGCGCCGGCGTGCCCGTGGCCAGTCGCCAGCAGACGGGCCCCGTCCGTCGCGCGGCCACCGGTTCTCACGCAGGAACGAGGGTGATGCGTTCAGGGCATGACGATGAGGTGGGACACGCCTTCGATGAATGGCGGGGAGCGTCCGGCATCTTCATCCTGGTGAACCTGCGCGGGGCGGTCGCGGCGCGGGTGCACGCCCTGCAGGAGCGCTATGATCCCAAGCTCGCTGCCTTCGCCGCCCCGCACGTCACGCTGATCGGCTCGTCAGGCGCGGGGCCCATTGCCGCCGACACGTCCCTCGACCGGCTGCGGGAGACCCTCGAACCGATCGCGCGGAGCACCGCCCCGCTCGCCCTGCGCTTCGGTGCGCCAGTGCGATTCCTGCAGACGAACACCATTGCACTGCCACTGGATCCCCATGGTCCGCTACGCGAGCTCCACGAGCGGATTCGCCGGAGCGGCCTCCCGTTCGCGCGACCTCGGCACGCCTTCACACCGCACGTGACACTGAGCCTGTATCGCACGCCGGCGCCGGAGGAAGTCCGCGACCTGCTCCGCGTCAGGATCACCGCCGAGGTGGACATCGACCATCTCGTCTGCTCGCTGACCGAGGAACCCCGTCCGCCGCGCACCCTGTTCGAGCTGGACCTCGGCGCTGGCCAGGGCGCGGAAAGCGCCTGACGCGGCGTCCGGTCGCCGGGCGCCGGCTACAGCGCCTTGCGGATGGCGGCGTCGATGTCCTGGTCGGCGCCGACGCCGGTGTACACGACCTTGCCGGCGGCGTCGAGCACGACGATGTACGACGTGGCCGGCACCTCGTATGCGTCCACGGCGTTGCCCTTGCGATCGAAGAAGATGTTGGGGGGCAGCTGGTGCTGGGCCTTGTATGCCTTGATGCGCTCGATGGACTGGTTCACCGAGACCGCCACGGCGACGAACGAGACCTTGCCCGCATACTGCTTCATCGCGGCCTGCAGGCGTGGCTCGAGGGCGCGACAGTTGGGGCACCAGGTGGCCCAGAACTCGATCAACACCGGTCCCTTGCCGACGAACCGGGCGAGGTCGGCGCTCTGGCCGTCGAGCGTCTCCACCACCGCACCGGGCCCGGTACTCCCGACCTCGATGCCCGAATCCTGCGCCCGGAGTGCGCCTGGCACCGCGGCGCCGAGGAGCGCGACGGCGGCGCACAGCGACAGCAGTCTCATAGGAACACCTGTCCCATCTTGATGAGGTAGTACTCCGCCATCGCGAGCATCACGATGCCGAAGGCCTTCTTGAGCCGCAGCATCCAGACGCCGGCGCGCGGCAGCCGCGAGAGCGAACCCGACGACACGCCCACCACCACGAGCAGGGCGCACATGCCGAGGGAGAACACGAACAGGTACAGAAACCCCAGAACCGCACTGTGGGTTCGCGTGACCCAGGTCAGGACCGCCGCCATCACCGGGGCCGAGCACGGCGCCGCCACCAGCCCGGAAACCGCGCCCATGCCAAAGGCGCCTGCCGATCGCCCGCCACCCCCCACACGGCTCGCCCACTCGAGCGTCGAGGCCGGCACCCGCACCGAGATCACGTCGAGCATCGCGAGCGCCGCAAGCATGAGCACGTTCGCCTGTGCGAAGTACAGCCACGGGTTCGAGGAGACGGTGCCGAAGATCGTCCCGGTGAGCCCGGCGAAGAGGCCGAGTGACGCATACACGAGCGACAGCCCAAGCACATAGGCCAGGGTGAGGCGCAGGGGCCGCAGCCACGACCGGGGTCCGGCGCCGAGCGACTCCCCGCCCACGAGCGCCACGGTGATCGGGATCATGGGGTAGATGCACGGCGTGAGGCTGGTCACCACGCCCGCCAAGAAGATCAGCGGGATGGCGGCGACGGGACTCGAGGACAGGTGCTGCGCGAAGTTGGAGAAATCCATTCAACAGGGTGTCGGCGGGAGCGTGCGCTCAAGGTAACGCCGCGGGGGCCGCCAGCGTTCCACGTGGACGCCAGCGTGCGCCACGGACCCGTGCATCGGGCGCCGGACGGCGTGGCGCCCCTTCCGCTCGTGGCCCGCCACTGCCGGCCGGTCGCACCCGCGCACGGCGTGGCCGCGCCCTATCGCCTGAACTGGTAGGCGAGCTTCACGAAGAAGCCGTCCTGCGACCGGCGCAGCCTGTCGAGGCCCGCCGTCTCAGGCCGATCGAGGGTGTTGCCGTAGCCGAAGAAGGCGACCGTGCCCGGCGATGGCTCGAAGGAGATGAGCCAGTCGGTGCGCAGGGTTCGCGTGTGCACGGCGGTCGATGGCGCGCCGCCGACGTAGAGCACCGTCGTCGTCCCCGCGGCCCGGAGCGCCGACGTGTGCTGGTCCTGGAGCTGGCTGATGACGCGGAAGAAGAGGGACCGCGACGGCTGGTACTCGATCTTGATGCGCGGAATGAGCGTGCGTGCGTACTCCGAGCCGTCGAAGGCGCGCGTGATGCGCGAGTACGCCGCCAGCGCCTCGAACCGGATGCCTGCCGACAGGCGATAGCGCATCGAGAGATCGATGCGCTGCTGGCGCCCGTCCGCGCCCTCGGCAAAGATCGGCACACCGCCCGTGCGCACGCCGAGCGAGGCGTCGACGCTCGGGAGTACCGGGGTCGCCACGCCGATCGAGTCGCTCCACAGGTTGCTGATGCGCCCGGTCGGCAGGTACGGCGCGAAGCCACCGGCCACCGGCACCGTCACGTCGGTGAAGAGCGCGCTGTCATTGGTGAAGAAGTTCTGGCCCACCGCGGCATTCACGCGCCAGCCCCCGCGCAGGTTGATCATGGCGCTGAGGCCGTTCGTTCCCTCGATCGGGCCGCGGCGCCCGAAGTCGTTGTAGTTCCAGACCCAGTTGGGCCGCAGGAAGAGCCACACGCTCTGGAAGAGCTTCTGCGGATCGCGGCCGTAGAACGCCAGGCGGTTGGCGAAGCCCACCGTGGTGTTGTCGACGCGCGGGACGAAGCCGGCGTCGCTCTCGAAGCGCGGCCCGATGCCGACGATGTTGTAGTGGAACCCCCAGAGCTGTCCGGTACGATCGAGCGTCGCGCTGTAGATCGGCGAGGAATAAGCTGCCGCTGCCGTGGTCCGTCAGCGACTGGCCGTACTGCGTCTCGAAGTAGTAGAGCTTTCGCGAAGACGATGCGCGAGTCGGCGGCGAGGACGGTGTTGGCGTCGGACCCGGCACGCCTGTCGGTGAGGGTGATGCCGGCGATGGAGTTGCCGCCGAGGTCGGTGCGGAGCCGGGTCACGTTGAACAGCGCGTTCGCGCCCGGCCGGTCGTCGAGCGCCGTGATGTGCGCCACGCCGAAGCGGCCGATCTTTCCCGTCAGCTTCCCGCCGGCGATGGGCGAGGCGATCTGCCGCGTATAGACGAGCTGGTTCGGGGTGCTGAAGAGCTCGATCCCCTCCAGAAAGAACGGGCGCTTTTCCGGGATGAACAGGGAGAAGCGCTCGTTCACCGTGACCTGGCCGACGTCGGACTCGACCTGGCTGAAGTCGGGATTGACGGTGGCGTCCAGCGAGACGGCGGGAAAGCCGAGGCGGAGGTTCACCCCGGCTTCGTTCTTCACGCTGCCGCGGCTGAAGACGCCGGTGCTGTCGTTGCGCGCCCCGTTGAGGGCCGACGTCACGAACGGCTGCCAGTCGGTTACCATCCCGCGCTCGACGTCGGTGATGCCGACCATCGTCCCCGACTGCGCGAGGAAGCTCGCCGCGGCGCGCCTGGTGTCGACCCAGGTGTCCTCGGCGTTCGTCGACGGCGTGAAGCGCGCGATGTTGATCCCCCAGCGCTGGGTGCCTGACGAGGGGAAGCGAAGGCTCTTGAACGGGATGCGTACCTCGACCACGTAGGCAGAATCGAGCAGCCGCCCCCGGGAGTCATACTGGAAGTCGGGACTCCAGTCCTCGCCACCGCCGAACATGCGGCCGGCCGTGCCGGAGCCCTCGCTGAGCACGCCGTCGAGTTGCACGCCGAGGGGATTGACGCCGAAGATGAACGCGCGGCGCCGGTCATCGAAGGTGTCGAGGTAGATGACGACGCGGTCGTCGTTCAGGATGTTGTCGCGCTTGGAGACCGTGGCGGTGACGTTGGCGCCCGGTTTCAGGTGGGCGACGATGCCGAAGTAGAGCGCGGTGCGCGTGTAGAAGACCCGCACGTCCGTCGGCTGGTCGGCGGGACGCCCGTCGGCCGGCTGGTACTGCGAGAAGCCCGTGAGGTGGGCGGCAGACGACCAGACCGGCTCGTCGAGCCTGCCATCGATGACAGGGTCCTGTTCGGCGCGGGGCACGGTGAACGTGGGTGCGCCGGTGCCGGGAATGGACGTGGCGGCGGTCGCTGCCTGCAGCAGGAAGAGGAGATGCGCTCCAATCATGGGGCGGGAATCTACTGGGGGGGCGGGACGTCAACAGCCGGGCGTCATCCACAACCAATGAGTGGTCCTGCATCCCTCGCGGCGCACCGGGCGGAGCGCCGGGCGCGCCGGGAGATGCAGCTCCGGTGGACCGCGTGATGCCGGACCCTGTTAGATTGTCGCAGGCCGTGCGCCCGGGCGATTCCCGCCGGAAGGTCGGCCCGTCCGGATCGGAGTTCCCATCGTGCGGATGCACGGGCGGCGTCGCCCTGCCCGTCCCGCGCCTCCGTCCCCACCCTCCTCACGTCCCGACGCATCGTGGCTCCGCAATTCATCTACGTCATGAAGGCGCTCACGAAGGTGGTCCCGCCTTCGCGCGTGATCCTGAACGATATCTGGCTCTCCTTCTACCCGGGCGCCAAGATCGGCGTCCTCGGTGCCAATGGGGCGGGGAAGAGCTCGCTCCTGCGCATCATGGCGGGACTGGACCACGACTACAACGGCGAGGCCTGGGCGGCCCAGGGAACGAAGATCGGCTTCCTGTCGCAGGAGCCGCAGCTGGACACGACGCTGGACGTGCGCGGCAACGTCGAGCTGGCGGTCCGGGAGCAGCGCGCGCTCCTCGACCGGTTCAACGCGATCGCGATGCAGTTCGCCGAGCCGATGGACGATGACGCGATGCAGAAGCTGCTGGACGAGCAGGGACGGCTGCAGGAGCGCATCGACCACCTCGATCTCTGGAACCTCGACAACACGATCGAGGTCGCCATGGATGCGCTGCGGCTGCCGCCGCCGGATGCCGACGTCTCCATGCTGTCGGGCGGCGAGAAGCGGCGCGTCGCGTTATGCAGGGTGCTGCTGGAGCAACCGGACCTCCTCCTGCTCGACGAGCCGACGAACCACCTCGACGCCGAGTCGGTGGCGTGGCTGGAGAAGCACCTGGAGACGTTTCCCGGCACGGTGGTGGCGGTGACGCACGACCGGTACTTCCTGGACAACGTGGCCAAGTGGATCCTCGAGCTGGACCGCGGCAGCGGCATCCCCTACGAGGGGAACTATTCGCAGTGGCTCGACCAGAAGCGGACACGCCTCGCGCAGGAGGAAAAGACGGCGAGCGCGCGCCAGCGCACGCTGGAGCGGGAGCTGGAGTGGGTCCGGATGGCGCCGCGTGCCCGGCAGGCCAAGAACAAGGCCCGTATCCAGAAGTTCGAGGAGCTGGCGAGCGAGCAGCAGTACGAGCGCGTGGCGCAGAACGAGATCGTGATCCCGCCGCCGCCGCGACTCGGCAACGACGTCGTCATCGCCGACAAGCTGCGCAAGGCGTTCGGCGACAACCTGCTCTTCGACGGCCTCTCGTTCGCGCTGCCGCGCGGCGGCATCGTCGGCATCATCGGGCCGAACGGCGCCGGCAAGACCACGCTCTTCCGGATGATCATCGGCACCGAGACGCCCGATGCGGGGACGCTGAAGATCGGCGAGACCGTCGTCATCGCCTACGCCGACCAGACGCGCACGCTGGATGGGGCACGCACCGTCTGGGAGGAGATCTCCGGCGGTCGCGAGACGATCCCCGTGGGGAAGCGCGAGATGAACTCGCGCGCGTACGTGAGCGGCTTCGGCTTCCGCGGGGCCGACCAGCAGAAGCTCGTGGCCAACCTGTCGGGAGGAGAGCGGAACCGGCTGCACCTCGCCAAGACCGTGATGTCCGGCGGCAACCTGCTGCTCCTCGACGAGCCGACGAACGACCTCGACGTCGATACCTTGCGCGCCCTCGAAGTGGCACTGCTCGACTTCGCCGGCTGCGCGGTCGTGATCTCGCACGATCGCTGGTTCCTCGACCGCATCGCGACCCACATCCTCGCCTTCGAGGGCGACAGCGAGACGGTGTGGTACGAGGGGAACTACCAGGCGTACATCGAGGACCTGAAGCGGCGGAAGGGCCCCGACGCCGACCAGCCGCACCGCATCAAGTACCGGAAGCTGGTGCGCGCGTAGGAGCCGAGCGGGTGTCTGGCACCCTCAGCGCCGCATCTGGTACACGAACAGTTGCTGCGCAAGAAGGGGTACCGCGCACTCGCCAACGCGGGCCGGCTCGAAACGCCCTTTCGGCAGCGCCTCGATCGTCTGCTTGATGAAATCAGCGTATCGCCCGCGAAGCACGCGCGCGGAGGCCGTGTTCACCTTCCCCTCCTCGTCGATCACGTACTGCAACTCCACGGAGTCGTCCACGCTCGCGCGCCTGCCGTTGACGGGATACTCCGGTTGGACGCCGCCGAGGTACTTCACCGGCCGGGTCGCGCGCACAACCGGGATCTCGACCGTCATGAGTTGAAGCGCGGGTGCGGTCGCCTCCCCGGCATCGACGAGGCGCAGGACAACCTTGCCACCGCGTCGCTGCACGGCCAACGATGGTTTGGGGAACGCACCGGCACTGTCCGCCGCGAGGATGGCGGCCAGCAGCTGGGCGTTCAGCTCCGGGGAGGCGGTGGTGATCGCGACGTTTCGGTCGGCGAGGTGACCGTCGCGCCGCAGCGGCAGCACGATGAAGTCGTCCAGCCCGTGCCCCAGGGAAGCTGTATAGCCCACCGGTGTGGAATCCGCCGCGCTGACCACACGTGCCCAGAACGGCAACGAGACCCTGGCGGGCGGCAGGAAGTGCGCGGCGACGGCCTCGGCAATCGCGAGCGCGTCGCCCGACGAGGGCGCTGCGCGCAGGTCGTCCCCCGCCGGCGACAGGGCGATCGTGTGACGGTGCATTCCGGTCGCGGCGGCGGTGTCGAAGTCGCACCACGCCGTGCTGGATCCGGGCACCGGCGCGGCAGCAGGCGTCCGCGGCCGTGCCGGCTGCCCGTTGTAGGCGAGGAACGCGACCAGGGGAAGCCAGGAGGCATGACGCTGGCGGAGCGGCCGCTGTCGAATCGCAAAGGTCCCGCGCACCCCGAGCCTCCCAGACCGAGAGTCGCGTGCAATATACGGTCGCCGGGTGCGTCGACCATCCGGGCGGTCATGGACGGGCGTCACCTGCCGGGACAACACGACGCAGGCTGCGGAGGCGCTGGGAACAACGATCCCCAACGCGCCATATTCACTCTGCCCATGGAAATGCCCTGCGTGCAACTGAAAGCATCTTCGGCCGGCGCCGCTGGTCGCGTCCTTGCCGGCGTGCTCTCCCTCCTCGTGGGCGCAGTGGCATCGGCGCAGAACACGGGCCGCGTGACGGAGGGTCCGCAGTCACCGCGGATCCGTGCCATAGAAATCGATCGCGCACCGGTCTTCGACAGCGTGGAGGCGCGCTTCTGGGGGTATCGCCTGCTCAATGCACTGCGCGTCGAGACGCGGCCGTTCGTCGTGCGGCGCGAGCTGCTCTTTGCCGTGGGCGAGCCTTACGACTCCGCCCGGGTTCGGGAGACGGAGCGAAACCTCCGCGCGCTCGGCATCTTCCGCGACGTCGTCATCGACACGGTGCACGCGGACTCGGGCGTCGTGGTGCGCGTCCATACCGTCGACGCCTGGACCACCACGCCCGGCTTCAACGTCAGCTCGAGCGGGTCGCAGGGGGCCTTCAGTGTCTCCCTCCAGGACATCAACGTCCTCGGCACCGGCACCGTCGGCGTGCTCGGCTACGAGAACAACCCCGACCGGAGCTCCGTGGTCGCGGCCGCCGACGTACCGCGGCTCGTGCGCAATGCCGTCGGCGTGAGCGGCTCGTACTTCGACCTTTCCGACGGCCGCATCGGGGCCGCCTCCATTCGCCTCCCGTTCCTGAGCTTCGCGTCGCGCGCCGGCGCGTCCCTGGGTGGACAGTGGGTCGACGCACGGGTGCTGCGGTTCGCCGACGGGGATCCCACGCCGCTGGAGGAGTGGCATCGCCGTCTCGACGCCGTCCGCGCCGAGGCGGCACTGTCGGTCGCCACCGCGTCCGCCTCGTACACGCGCGTCGGCCTGGCCGTGCAGCTCCGGCGCGAGGACTACGTCCCCGAGGGGACGCCAGGTCCACCGTTGCGCCCGGTGTCGGTGGCGGCCGGCCCGACCCTCTCGGTGCGGCACGCCCGGTACATTCGCGCCCGCAACGTGCAGTCGATCGGCCGGGTGGAGGACATCGACCTCGGCTGGCGGGTCGACGCCGAGGTGCTCGCCGCCCCGCGCGCCTGGGGCTACGACCGCGACGGGAT
This sequence comes from uncultured Gemmatimonadaceae bacterium, assembly GCA_963761075.1. Lineage (GTDB taxonomy): Bacteria > Gemmatimonadota > Gemmatimonadetes > Gemmatimonadales > Gemmatimonadaceae > CAVXFN01. The sequence continues at coordinate 51,398 of CAVXFN010000004.1, read as the reverse complement.
CGGTGCCTCGTTAGGCGTGGGCGTCGGCCTGCGCTTCCCCGGCGGGTTCGGGCACCTGGACGGGCTCGTCAGTGGCCTCCGCAGCAGCGCCGGCACCGACTCGTCCACGGTCATGGCCGCCGCCACGCTGGTGGCGCAGCCCGACCTGCGCCACTTGCTGGTGACGCACGCCGAAATCGGGCGCCTGACGAATCCGAATCCCGGCGGCGAGTGGGACCTCGGCCTCGGATACGGGGCGCGCGCCTTTCCGGCGCATGCCTTCACCGGCGACCGCAAGTTCCTGCTGAACGCCGAGTATCGCTGGCTCGCCGTGCCGGAGCTGTTCGGCCTTGTGGGCGTGAGCCTGGCGACCTTCGTCGACCACGCCGGTGCCTGGTACCACGGCGAGGCACCGCGCACCGGCACCGATGCCGGGGTCGGGCTGCGCATCGGCTCGCTGCGCGAAGCGGGCTCGATCGTATGGCGCCTTGACCTTTCGCGGCGCTTCGCGAACGATGTGAATCCGGCGGGATGGGTCTTTTCCATCGGGCGCGGCTTCGCGTTCGAGCGGCGCTGAGCGGGGGCGGTGGTCGCGCCGCCGCGATGCGGCACACGCGATTCCGGGCGACCGCCCGGCCGCGCATGAACTCACAGCGAAAACAGGCGACGATGACGACACAGCCGGCAGCCGGTGAACCCTGGGTCACGCTCGACGTGAGCGACGGCAGCCACATGCGCGCCTTCGTCGCCCGGCCCCGCGGGGCCGGGCGCCATCCCGGGCTGCTCCTCCTGCAGGAAGCGTTCGGCGTGAATGCGCACCTGCGCGACGTCGCCGGCCGCTTTGCCCGGGAGGGCTTCGTCGTGATCGCACCCGAGCTGTATCACCGTACGGCCGCCCCGGGTTTCGAGGGGGACTACGGTGACTTCCCGGCGATCCAGCCGCACATGCAGGCACTCACGATCGAGGGAAACGCCGCCGACGTGCGGGCGGCACACGACTGGCTCGCGGCGCAGGCGGACGTCGATGCTGCGCGCACGGCGGCCGTCGGCTACTGCATGGGCGGTCGCGTGGCATGGGTCGCGAACGCGACGCTTCCGCTCGCGGCATCGGTGTCGTACTACGGCGGCGGCATCGCCCCCGGGCTCGTCGACCGGGCCCCGTCGCTGCACGGGCCGCAGCTGCTCCTGTGGGCCGGCGCCGACAAGCGCATCCTCCCCGAACATCACCGCGCTATCGCCGACGCCCTGCATGCAGCGGGCAAGCGTTTCGTGAACGCGGAGTTCTCGCACGCCGCCCACGGCTTCTTCTGTGATGCCCGCGACTCCTACGACGCCGAGGCGGCCGCGGAATCATGGGCGCTGGTGCGCGCGTTCCTCGCGAGGCACGTCGCTTCCGGCGCGGCGTAGGGGGCCGGGCGCGACGGCGCACCGGGGGGTGTCAGAGGTCGACGGGTGTCGACGCCGGCGTCGAATCGGGAGACATGGTACGGAGGAACGCCTCGAACACGTCCTCGCGCCACCAGCGGCGGCTCTCGCTCACGATCGCCAGTGCCTTCTCCCTCGGCATCGCCGAGCGGTAGCTCCGCGTCGTCGTCAGCGCATCGAAGACGTCGACGATGCAGATCAACTGGGCGTTGAGCGGGATCTCCTCGCCGCGCAGGCCGTCGGGATATCCGGTGCCGTCGTATTTCTCGTGGTGCCAGCGCACGATCGGGAGGATGTCCCACGGGAACTCGATCCCGTCGAGCATCTCCACCCCGTCCACCGGGTGTCGCTTCATGGTGTCGAACTCCTCGTCGGTCAGCCGGCCGGGCTTGTTCAGGATCTCGTGGGGCACCTTCACCTTGCCGAGATCGTGGAGGTAGGCGCCGAGCCGGATCGTCGTCAGCTCGTCGTCACCAAGACCCAGCTCGCGGCCCAGGGCCACCGCGTACTCCGCCACGCGCTCGCAATGGCCGTGCGTGTAGCTGTCGGACGACTCGATCGACTGGCCCCACTCGAGGACCACCGTCATGAACGTGCCCTCGAGCGTCTCCACCCGCGATGCCACGTCGACCATGTCGGTTCGCGCATCGAGTTGATGGAACAGCTGGTGTGCCGAGTTGAGGAGCTTCAACGCATCGCGGTTCCGGCCGAGATCGCAGTACAGCAGGGCCAGCTCGCGCGCCGCCTCGGCCTGCTCCAGCAGCGCGCCTGACGAGCGCGCCAGGTCCACGGCCGCGGTCAGTCGCGCCTCGGCGAGCGTCTTCCGTCCGATCGCCCGGTAGACGATGCCGAGCACTCGATAGGCATCGGACTTGTTCTTCACGTCCTCGAGCCTGTCGAAGATCAGGAGCGCCTCCTCGGCGTTGCGCTGTGCCGCCACGAAGCGCCCGCAGGGGATGTGCACCTCGGTCTGGGTGATCAGGGCCATGCCGCGCAGGCGGACGTCGCCGAGCCGCGTCGTCAGCTCGAGGCAGCGACGGCAGTACTCGTCGGCCTCGGCCCAGCGCTTCTGGTCGGCGCTGATCATGCCGAGGCTGTTGTAGACCATGGCACAGCCGCGTTCGTCGCTCGCCTCCTCGAAGGCCCCAAGCGCGCGCTCGTAGTGCCCGCTGGCGGCCGGCAGGTCGCCCTGGATGTTGGCGATGATGCCGAGATTCTGCTCGATGCGGCCTCGCAGCTGCGGGTCGGTACTCCCAGCCGCCAGCGCGGCAAGGAAGGCCTCGCGGGCCGCCTCGATCGCGCCTTCAGAGAGGTCGCACGCCGCCAGGGTATTCAGCGCCTGCGCCGCAAGCAGCGGCCGCGAGGCCGCCTCGGCCACCTGGTGGCTCCGGCGGCACAGCGCGCGCGCAATCTCCCCCTGGTTCTGGCGAAAGTGCGCAATCGCCAGCAGCCGCAGCGCCTCGGACAGCGTCGGGTCGTCCGGTTCCCTCTCGGCCTGCCCGATCGCGAGATGGTACGACTTGATGGCGTCGGCGAGGCGTCCATCGCGGTCGTGCGCAAGCGCGTCGTTCAGATACGCACGCGCCCGGCCCGCCTGGTCGAGCCAGGCGTGGTCGGGCGCGGGCGGGGGACCGGGAAGGGGAGAGCTCAGCACCCCCTATCCACGAATCAGAACGCGATCATGTAACTCGAGAAGTGTCCGATTGCAGCGTCGACGGCCCGCTGCGACTTGGAGTCGACGGATGGCGGGAACTCCAGCACCGTGTTGTCGTCGCCCACGTAGGCCACGCGGAACGTGCGACGGATTGGCAACAGGCAGTGCGAGTAGCTCAGCTCGAGGCCGACGGGACGGGCGAACTTGAGTCCGTGCGGGCCGAACTGCACACCCACGAGGGAGCTCACCGGCGAGGTCGCCGTAAGCAGGACTTCGTGGTCGAGTGCGCCTGGTGGGACTGTCAGCGTGTGCGGGCCGACGTGAAGGACGCCACCAGCCGGTCCGACGATCTCCGCGTCTCCTGCAAACGGAAGTGGTTGACACCGAAGGAGATGGGTCACGGCACCTACGGCCGTCCCTACCAACTCCCCGACAGGACTGGCGCCCTGGCGGCGCCATGCCGCGGCCTCGGATTCGTACGTCGCCTGTTCCTGAATAGCCTCGCGCGCGAGCGCCCGCCGGGCGCTGTCGCGCTGCGTGATGAGGACTGCGTGAAGTGCGTCTCCGACGCCTCCCGTGACACCGCGAAGCGTCGAGAAGAGACCGGCGCTCCCCTCTGAAGGAGTGAGGGGCTGTGGTGCTGTCGGCGCGCTGTCGGTCGAGCAGGCGGTGGCCGCAATCACCACCGCGAGGAATGAGAGCCTGAGCGTTCGGGCGGAGCTCATACGGGCGTTCTCCTACCGGCAAAGGGTCGGTCCCGGTGCGGGACCAGCAGTCTTTCCGGCGCGCCAAGCCAACGCGCCGCGTGGACGGGGTGAATAGCAACCCGTGGTCCACCGCATGTCGGGGAATAGCCGACCGGTGCCTATTCGGGATCGAATCCATTGCGGATTCGCGCATCATATTGACTGCAAATGGTTTACAGCGACCTGCGGCGCCGATGTGTCGCCCGGAAATAGTCCGCTGGCGAGCCCTGTTACCTTTCTTCCCCTCGCGATTTCGTGGCGGGGCTCACACAACCTGGCGAACGGTCACGACGAGCGCGGAAGGCCGGAGTGGCGTCTGCCGCCTTGCCGGCGTGCGGCCCGCGATGCCCGGTGCGAACTTCACGCCCTCCCCTCGGCAGCGGATTCGAATGGCAAACTCGTCAGGCGCGGGCGATCCGGGCGGTTCTGGTTCGCCGACACCGAACCCCGCAGACCGAGCCGGCGAGCCCCCCGAAGTCTGCTTTCGCACCGCGGTGGACCTGGCACGGCTCATCCGGAACGGCGAGCTCTCGGCGCGCGAGGTGCTCGAGGCGCACCTGCGGGTGATCGAGCGGGTGAACCCGCGTGTCAACGCGATTGTCACCCTCGTCGCCGATCGCGCTCTCGCCGATGCCGCGCGCGCCGACGAGGCGCAGGCGCGCGGCGCGCCGCTGGGGCCCCTGCACGGACTCCCGATCGCGCACAAGGACCTCTTCGATACGGCGGGCATCCGTACCACGCGAGGATCGCCGTTCTTTCGCGACAACATCCCGGAGCGCGACGCGATCGTGGTGCAGCGCGCGCGGGCCGCGGGCGCAGTGACGGTCGGCAAGACGAACACCCCGGAGTTCGGCGCGGGATCGCAGACGTTCAACGCCATCTTCGGCGCCACGCGGAACCCGTACGCCCTCGACCGCACCTGCGGCGGAAGCAGCGGCGGTGCCGCGGTGGCGCTCGCCTGCGGCATGGTGCCCCTCGCCGACGGCAGCGACGTGGGTGGCTCGCTGCGCAACCCGGCGGCCTTCTGCAACGTGGTCGGGCTGCGCCCGGCGCCCGGGCGCGTGCCTGACGACACGGCGAGCTGGTCGCCGCTGCCGGTGGCCGGGCCCATGGGGCGCTGCGTTGCCGATGTCGCGCTGCTGCTCAGTGCCATGGCAGGCCCCGACGCGCGCGACCCGCTGTCGATCACCGAGGGCGGCGGCCGCTTCGCGGCGCCGCTCGGCCGCAACTTCGCGGGAACGCGCATCGCCTGGTGGCGCGGGCTCGGCGGAATCCCGTTCGCGCCGGAGGTCCGCGCCGCGGTGGACGCCCAGCGCGCGACGTTCGAGGCGCTGGGCTGCGTCGTCGAGGTCGACGAGCCCGACTTCACCGGCGTCGACACCGCCTTCCCCACGCTGCGGCACCTCGCCTTCCAGGCGACGTATGCGCCGCTCGCCCGCGAGCACCCGGAGTGGCTCAAGGACACGATCCACTGGGAGCTCGCCGAGGCCGCACGCCTCACCGGGGCGCAGGTGGCGGACGCCCTCGTCAGGCAGGCCGGGCTCTACCAGGAGGCCCGCCGCTTCTTCGGGCGCCACGACTTCTTCGTGCTGCCGGTGACCCAGGTGGCGCCGTTCGCCGTGGACACGCCGTATCCGACGGCCATCGACGGGCACCCGATGTCCAGCTACATCGACTGGATGCGGTCGTGCTGGTACGTGTCGCTGATGGCGACTCCCGCCATCTCGGTGCCGGCGGGATTCACGGCGTCCGGCCTTCCGGTCGGGTTGCAGATCGTGGCGCCGCATCGCGGGGAGTGGGGCCTGCTGCAGATGGCCCACGCATTCGAGCAGGCGACGAGGTACGGGTGGCGCCGGCCGCCTGTCGCCACGCCTGCCTGACGACGCCGGCCAGCAGCGATCGCGTCACGGCCGACGGCGGCACGCTGCAGATGGGGCAGTTGACCATGTCGGGCTCGCGGCCATACGCCACGGTGGAGGGGCCGAGGACCACGAGCTGCTTCGCCACGGTGTCATCCACCGCGATGGTGTACGTCAGCAATGCGCCCTGCACCACACCGGCGAACTGCGCCGGCAGCGGCGGGCCGACCGCGATGGGATAGGCGTGCAGGAGGTAGCTCCCGGAAACGCTGAACCGGCCGTCGGCGCCGAGGGGAATGGGCGCCGGAAAGTCGCCGTACGTGCAACCGACGTGCACGTGGGCAATCACGTCGTTCACAAGCACGCCCGCGTCCTTTCCGCCCCAGGTCCCGACGGACAGCCTGTCGCTCGAGGGAGGCAGCAGGACGTGGTCGTGCCCGCAGGAGAGCGTCGCCACGACTCCGGCCGTTGCCGCGCAGAGCAACATGGCGCGCATTCGCATCAGGCGTCCGTGGGCGACGCCGGGTTGGACGTCGCGCCAGCGCGGGAGGTTCATTGGGTCGCTCCGGGCATCGACCGCGCCGGCACGCGCCGGCGTGGCCTTACCCCGGCAGACACGCGGGGCGTGCCCGGTCCCCCTCACCCTCCGGGCGGCGGGGGCGGCGGCGTCCAGAATCCGGGTGTCCCGGCAGCGCCGGCCGACACGTCGCGGGCGAAGAACGCCGAGTTGAAGACCACGCGGAACGTCCCCGTGGGCTGGCCGCGCCACTCCGGCTGGAAGGCGAAGAGCAGCACGTGGCCCTTGTCGCGCTTCACGTCGAGCGCGGCTGCGTATCCCTTCATGTACTTCTCGCCGTTCAGGAAGCCCGAGCGCAGCGGCGTCGAGTCGGCGGGGTACTTCGCGAGCACCGCGCCGTCGAATCCCTCGAGCGTGGTGAAGACCGGGCTGCCCTGCACAAACACGTCGGACGTATCGGGCATGCCGGCCATCACCGGGTGGGCGCGATCGACGAAGACCTTCATGATCGATCCCCCCGTGAAGTAGTCTCGACGCGGCACGCCGGCCACGACGTTCCGCACCGGGAGTTGCAGCGCGTTGATGGCGGAGGTCGTCCCCTGGTTCCAGAAGACGACGGTGCCACCGCCTCGTACGAATTCCTCCACGGCACGAACGCGCGCGCTGTCCGCCGCCGCGGCTGCGGCCGCCGCGCTGTCGGCTCCCGCCCCGCCCCGGCCGCCGCGACCACCGAACCCGCCGCCGCCGCGTCCTCCGCGTCCACCGCGCCCGCTCGTCAAGCCCTGCGATGCGAAGAGGATCACGTCGAAGCGCGCGCCGAGGTTGCCGGCCTGCAGGCTGTCCGGGGTAAGGAGGGTGTACTTGAACCCCCGCGTGTCGAGCAGCCACTCGGTCCACCCTTCGTCCATGTTGCCGGGCGCCGCCTTGTACAGCGCGAGCCGCGTTGGCGCGTTCACGGCGCCGGCCGTCTCCCGCCCGCCGGTGCGCTCGGCGCGCACCCACAGCTCCTTCGCCCACTCGCCTGCCTGACGAGCGTCGACCCGTGACAGCAGGTACCGGCCGTCGCGCCCGGACGTCGCCGGCTGGTAGCGCAGCGAGGCGCCCCTGGCGAGCGCGCGGTTGATCAGCCGGAACGAGTTGCCCTGGGCCGGGTCGAGCGCGATGTCGCGTCCCGAGCCCGTGAGCCCGCCCGGCGTCGGGACGATGCCCGCCGCCTCCGCGTTCGTCGTCAGGGGGAAGTCGGGTGAGGCGCCCCAGGCATCGGCCTGGCCCTGCACCGGCTGGAGCGCGGCGCGCAGCTCGGTCGGCAGTGGGCTCTGCCCCTCGACGACGTCGACATCCATCTGGTATGGCAGCGTCCATCCGGCCGCATCGTACGGCGTGTCGTCGCCCATGTCGGGATAGACCTGGGGCTCGAACAGTTCGCGAACGAGCTGTGCGTACTCCTGGTCCATCGGGATGACCCAGGTGCCCGCGGGATATGTCCTTCCCTCATACGCGGCATCCCGCCCGAGCTGCATGACACGCACGCCCAGGAAGGCCATGCGGCGCAGCAGCTCCACCGGCGCCACCGGATCGTGCTGCGCCTGCGGAACCAGGTACGCGTACGGCGCGCTGGTGCGGAACTGCCTGATGGTGTTGCGTCCCGCCTGGTATCGGTTGAACAGGACCTCCTGGCGGAACTTCGCCGCGTAGCGCAGCGTGGCGACCGACGCCGTGACCATGTAATCGACCGCGTCCCGCAGCCCCCACTTCCCCTCGGCCCACGGGCTCACGTAGAGCGCCTGTGGCCGCAGGTCGCGATAGTCGCGCGGCAGGCTGTCGACGGTGGTGGTCCGCGGCGTCGCGCAGTTGCCGCCCTGGGTCTCCGTCCACCATGCGGCGACGTTCTGGTACATCGGCATGTAGTCGATGTAGCCGGGATACCATGCATCGTACGTTGCAAGCATGTGGACAGCTCCCGGCTGCCCGTTGGCGTCGAGTTCCTCGGCGATGCGCGTGCCGATGGCATTGACCTCGCGTCCCATGATGGCCGGCGCGCGCAGGCCGATCGGGTCGGCGAAGGGCGGGATCCAGATGCGGGTGGGGAAGGGCGACGACTGGTGGTGCACGTAGACGATGTCCGGCTCCCACTCGCGCCACGTGTGCGCGATCACGCGCGACTCCACCACGTTCAGCATGTATGCGTCGCGGTTGTTGTCGTGGCCGATGTACTTCTGGTAGAGCTCCATCGGGCCCGGGTTCTGGCCGGCGTCGCGGGCGCGGCACCAGTTGACCACGATGTCCTGCCCGTCGGGATTGATCGACGGCCAGAGGAAGAGGATGTCGTTGTCGAGGATCTCCTTCATCGCCGGCTCGTTGGCACGCGACAGGATCTCGTAGGCGAGCTGCGGCGTGTGCTGCGAGCCGGCGATCTCCGATGCGTGGAGCCCGCCGCTGATGTCGACGAAGACACGCCCCTCGGCGGCCAGGAGCTTCGCCTCGGCGTCGGTCAGCCCGTCGGGGTGCGCAAGCCGCATGTTGATCTCGCGGAAGTGGTCGAGCTGGTCGAGGTTTTCCGGCGAGGAGATCAGCGCCGCCGTCCACGGATGTCCGGTGCTCGTCTTTCCGACCTCGATGAGCCGGATGCGATTACTCGCCGCGGCGAGCTGGCGGAAGTAGGCGATCGACTGGTCGTAGCCGAAGAGCTTGTAGTCAGCGCCAACGGGGAAGCCGAACGACGATTCCGGCGTGGGAATGGCGGCCTGCTGGGCGCGGGTCGCGACAGGCGCGGCGACGGCCAGGAGCACGAGGGCGAGGCGGCGAAGCGCTGCGATGGACGGTCGTGGCATGACGTGACTGCGCAGAGGGGCCTGGGTGGCGCCGCGGACGGCGATCGATGCGGCACGGGGCGACTGGCCGCCGCTCCGCATCGAAGATGCGGGGAGGGGCGGTCGCTCACCAGTCGTCCTGCACACCGGGAAGCCGGCGATCCGGAATGTCCCGGGCGCAGGGCGGACGCGGGTCAGGCGGTTTCGCGCCGGTCGACGAATGACAGATATTGTGCAGGTGCGAGCGCAGCCCGCATCCTGCGCGTCGTGCCACCCACGGGAGCAGCCGCCAATGCCCATCGTGAAGCCGCGCCTCACGAGCCCTGTGCTGGCAGCGCTCGGCCTGTTCACCCGCGCAATCCTGCCGTCGCCGTTGTGCGCGCAACTCACGCCATCGGACAGCACCGCGATCGCGATCGCGGCGGCGCGGTTCTACCTGATGGGGGCCTCGCGTGCGGCAGATTCGTCAGGCGTACCGATTCGCATGCTGGTCGCGTATCGGGGTGTGGTGATCCCACCGGACAGCCTGCGCAGCCTCAGCGATCCCCGCGTGGCACGACAACGGCCAGGATTCCACCCCTTCATCACTCCCCCGGAGGCGGAGCGATGCCTGAAGGAAACCGAGTCCCCGGAGGAGCGCCTCGATTGCGCGCGGGAGCGCGGAGTCGCGCTCTACTTATACATCGATGATTCGTGTCGAGAGGTGCCAGGAAGGATCCCCTGCGGCGGCGGCAGGGACTCGGCGACCGTCACCGTGTGGACGTACACGAAGGTCCCGAGCGCGACACCCGGCGCAGGGCTGAAGGGCTACGCGGAGGGAGCGACGATTCGGGTCATTCGCCGGGGGACGCACTGGGCGGGCGTACGGCTCCTCGCGATCAGCGTGACGTAGCGCCGCGATTGCCGGCCACGGACCTCAATGCAGGGCGAAGCAGGGGCAGCGGAGCCGGGCGGCATGGCCAGCCCGGCTCGTTCCGCTCCGTTCGACGTCCTTCGTGGCGATCCCCTCACGGCTTCCGCGTCCCTCCCGTCATCCGCTGCAGCAGCTCGCCAAGCGCCTTCATCTCCTCGCCGTACTTCGCCCAGTCGCCGGCACGCTGCGCTTCCGTCGCGCGCTGGTAGTGGTCGAGCAGCTCCTGGAGCGAGGTCGTCGGGGCCGCCTGTCCCGCCGTCGCCGGAGCCGTCTCGCCCGGGACCGCTGATGCCGACTCCGCTCCCGACGATCCACCAAAGAGCTGCTCCAGCCCGGCCTCCAGCGTCTCCGCCATCACCACGCGGTTCTGGTGCGCGATCACCACCCGCTTCAGCTCCGGGATCTGTCCCCCCTCGGCGCGCAGGTACAGCGGCTCCACGTAGAGCAGCGATTTCTCGATCGGGATCACAAGCAGCTCGCCCCGGATCACCTCCGACCCGCGCTGGTCCCACAGGCTCAGCTGCTGCGAGATCTGGGTGTCCTGGTTGATCCGGTTCACGATCTGCCTCGGCCCGTAGACGAGGCTCTGCTTGGGAAGGCGATACACCACCAGCTGGCCGTAGTGCTCGGAGTCGTTCCGCGCCACCATCCAGGCCGCGAGGTTGTCCTTCTGCCGCGGCGTGAACGGCGCCATGAAGATGTACTCCTCACGGGCCTCGTCAGGCAGGCGCATCACGATGTGCCGCATGAACGGATTGTGGCTCTGGCCCTGGTCGACGACCGGGATCTGCCACTGGTCCTCGCGATGGTAGAACTGGTCGGGCTCCGTCATGTGGTACGTCGTGTACAGCGAAGCCTGCGCCCGGTACAGGTCCTCCGGGTAGCGCACGTGGGCGCGCAACACCGGCGGCATCGAGTCCATCGGCAGGAGGATGCCGGGGAAGACCCGCGCCATGGTGCGGACGATCGGGTCCGACGCGTCCGAGACGTAGGCCCGCACCGTGCCGTCATAGGCGTCGATCGAGACCTTGACGCTGTTGCGCATGTACGAGGTGCCGTCGGACAGGTGCTGCGAGTACGGGTACTGCGTGCTCGTCGTGTAGGCGTCGACGAGCCAGACGAGCCGGCCCGAGTCGGCGATCACGAGGTAGGGGTCGGCGTCGAGGCGCACGAACGGCAGCGCCCGCCGCGCCCGGTCCACGACGTTCCGGTGGAAGAGGATGCGACTCCCCGCGCCGATGTCCTGCGAGAGGAGGATCTTGAGGGAGCTGAAGTTCCAGGCGAGCAGGGAACGGCGCAGGAAGCCTCCCACCGTCACCCCGCCGCTGCCCTCGTAGCTGGCGAAGATGTTGGTCTCGCCGGAGGGATGGTCGAATTCCCGCTGCTTGGTGTCGACGATGGCGTTGGTGTTCGTCAGTTCGCCGTAATAGATCTGCGGCCGCGAAATCGTGAGCGACACCGAGGAGACCGGCGGCAGGTCCTTGATGAACAGCACCGGCAACCCTTCCGGCGTCACCTGGTTCACCGGGGCCATCGTCAGGCCCATGCCATGCGTGTACGTCAGCTGGTCGTTGATGAACGAGCGCGTGGGCAGCGCCTCGGTGTTCAGCTCGCGCGGGGAAAGCAGCACCTGGCGGTACCGCCCGTCGATCCAGTAGCGGTCGTCGTCGACCGATATGAAGTCGTAGTACGTCCGGATCTCCTGCAGCTGCCCGAAGGTCTGGAGCAGCGGCTCCCGATCCCACAGCCGCACGTTCTCGATCGTCGGCGTGTTGGCGCGGATGTCCGCCAGCGAGAGCGTGGCGTCGCCCGTGAGGTCGCGCGTCTGCACGCTGTCGATGTCCCAGGCGCGGCGCGTCGCGGCGATGTGGTTCTGCAGGTACGGCGTCTCGCGCGTCAGTTCGGTCGGGGCCACCACCAGGCGCTGGACGGCCGCGGGATACACGACGCGCGCCAGCACGCTGACGGTGGCGTAGGCCACGACGGCCACCGCCGCGTAGGCGGCGACCCGCCGCCGGGTGATGCCGACGACCACCGTAGCGGCCGCCAGCAGCGCGGCCACGGCCGCGATGTGCATCCCGGGCCGCGCCGCGTGCAGGTCGGCGTACCCGGCGCCCACGAACAGCCCCGAATCGCTGAACAGCAGCTGCGGCAGGTCCACCAGCCAGACATGGATCGCCGAGAGCACCAGGAACGCGATGAGCAGGACCGCCAGGTGCGTGCTGGCACGGTGCGACACCTGGAACTGCGGCCCCGGCGCGCCGATCTCGCCGCGCAGCAGGTACAGGAATCCCGCCATCAGCGCACTCACCACGATGAGTGTGCTCAGGATCCCCAGGGCGAACGAGATCACCGGGAGCGTGAAGACGTAGTAGCCCACGTCGTGGCCGAACACGGGATCGCTGATGCCGAACGGCACCGCGTGAAGGAACTGCAGCACGGACATCCAGCTCGCGCTTGAAGCCAGCGCCACGAGCCCGGCAAAGACGAGCGCCACCGGCGTCGCGAAGCGCGGCACCCTGTCGATCACCTCGACAAGGCCGTCCGGCACCGCGCGGTACTGCACGGGCTGTCCCGAGGGGCGATTCGCCACCCTGAGGTTCACGGCGAGCAGCGCGTAGACGACCGCACCGACCCCGAAGAAGAGCGCCAGCCTGGCGGTGACGTCGCGTTGCAGCACCACCTGGTACCCGATGCTCGTGTACCACATCCAGTCGACGCCCAGCTGCAGCAACGCGGGCGCGACGAAGAGGACCAGCACGATCCCCGCGCCCAGCAGGACGGCGGGGCGGCGGATGCGGCCGAAGGACGGGCCGCGCTCGAGGCGCAGGCGCGGCGGGGCGGAGTGCTGTTCCATGACGCTCCTCGAAATCAGGCGAGGTACCCGCGACGGCGTGTCGCGAGGTCCATCCGGGCGCGACCTCCGCGTCGGCAGGACCGCGAGGAGAACAGGGGCGGGCCGGCGGGAGACGTCCCGCCAGGGATGAGGCTCAACGAAGTCTCGCCGCGCGCGACAGCGGGGTCAACACGAACCACGACAATCACGTCCGTGATCGATGCGCAGTGGCGGCCGGCGGGCCGGCATCCGAAGGTGCCGCGCCCTCCATCGGCTCCTGCGGCGGCAGCATGACGCCCTCGAGAAAGAACGCCGCCAGCTCGGCGCGCCCGCCGAGTCCCGACTTGTTGTAGATCGACACGGCATGCTGGCGCACGGTCCGCTCGCTCCGGTTCGCCATCGCCGCAATCTGCTTGTGTCCATGTCCCTTGAGCAGCAACAGGGCGACCGCACGCTCCGCGGGTGTCAGGTGCCACGCGGTGAACTGGGAGTCGATGGCGCGCCCCAGCCCGTCCAGTGCGGCGCGAGCGCTCCGCTGCCAAGCCGCGCTCTCCGCGCGATGCGCGTCGAGCGACCGCTGCGCCGCCGCCAGGGAACGTTCCGCCACGCGCCAGCCGCGCCAGAGATACAGCGCATAGGCAAGGCTCACGACCACGAGCGTGACCTCGAAGATCACGTGAGCCGACCGCCAGTTCGAGGGTGCGTCGAACAGCAGGTCGAGGCCGAAGCCCACCGCCAGCAGCAGCAGCACGAGGGCCAAAACCCGGCGGGAGCCCAGGCCGTGCTCACTCTCGAATTCGCCGGCGTGTTCCACGATCTGTGGGGAGATGGAGGACAAGACAGCCCTGAAATGCGCCACGGCATCCGCCGGACGCCGGCCCCGGGGAGCGAAACGCGTCGAATGTCGGATGGCCGCGCCGCTGGCTGCCGCCGGACATTGCGTCCGAACCCGATTCCGGAGCCTACGAAAATGATTCCCGATCCCCTTCATCCCGCAGTCGTCCATTTCCCCATCGTCCTGGCGATCCTCGCCCCGTTCTTCGCGGTGGGGGCGATCTGGGCGATCCGCCGGAACGTGAATCCGCGCAAGGCGTGGGGGCTCGCGACCGCCATGCTCGCCGCCCTGAGCCTGAGCAGCTGGGTGTCGCTGGAGACGGGCGAGGACCAGGAGGAACGCGTCGAGGACGCCGTCGCGGCGCAGCCGTTCCGTGCGCACGAGGAGGCGGCCCAGGCCTTTCTCCTGATGAGCGGCGGCGTCCTCGCAATCGCCCTTGTCGGCTTTGCCGGCGGCGCCATTGGTAGGGCGGCGCGCGTAGCGGGTGCTGCCGGCACCCTGGTGCTCGTGGGCGCCGCCGTGCGCACCGGACATACGGGCGGCCAGCTCGCGTACAAGTACGGCGCGGCCGGCGTCTATGCGCAGAATGCGGGCGCGAGCGCCCGGCCTGACGGGACGTCCGGCGGCACGCGGGGGACAGCCGGCGACGAATCGCGGGAACGCCGGCGCGACGCCGACGACCGCGAGTGATGCGCGTTCGCCGCCCGGGGAGGGCCACGTCTCGTTAGGTAGCCGCTCCCCGCGCGGTGCCGGTGGAATCACCGCCGGCGTCGCCGTCCGGGGCGCCACCGTGGCGAGCCCGCGCAGGACAGGGTTTCTTGTGGGCGGCGCCCAGCGCGCCGCCCAGGCACCCCGTCACCGCCGGCCCCGTGGAAGCCCACCCGTTCCTGCTCAACCTCGCGATCGTTCTCTGCATCGCCGCGGCCACCACGCTGGTCTTCCAGCGCCTGCGCCAGCCGGTGGTGTTCGGGTACATCGTCGCCGGCATGCTGATCGGGCCGCACATCCCGTTTCCGCTCGTCGCCGACCTGCCCACGGTGCGGGCGCTCTCGGAGCTTGGCGTCACCCTGCTGATGTTCACCATCGGGCTCGAGTTCAGCGTCCGGGGGCTGCTGAAGGTCGGCGGCTCGTCGGGCCTCGCCGCCCTCGCCGAGACGAGCGTGATGCTGGGGCTCGGCTACCTGGCCGGGCGGCTCTTCGGATGGACCGAGCTCGAAAGCCTCTTCGCCGGGGCGATCGTCGCCATCTCCAGCACCACGATCATCGCCCGGGCCCTCGCCGAGCGTCCGACCCGCGAGCCGTACACGGTCATCGTCTTCGGCATCCTGATCGTCGAGGACCTCATCGCCATCATCCTGCTGGCGGTGCTCACCGCCGTGTCGCGCGGCGGCGCCATCACGCCCGGCGAACTCGGACTCACGATCGCCCGGCTCGCCTGGTTCCTGTTCCTGCTCATCGGGGTCGGCATCGCGGTCGTGCCCCCGCTGGTGCGCACCGTGATGCGCCTGAATCGCGACGAAACCACCGTCGTCACGGCGATGGGGATCTGCTTCGCAGCGTCGCTGCTCGCCTTCCGCTTCGGCTACTCCGTCGCCCTCGGTGCGTTCATCGCCGGTTCGCTCGTCGCCGAATCGGGGCACCAGCACGAGATCGAGCGGCTGGTGCGCCCGGTGCGCGACGTCTTCGTGGCCATCTTCTTCGTCGCCGTCGGCATGCTCATCGACCCGGCGATCATCCGCGAGCACTGGCCGGCCGTGCTCGCCTTCACGGGACTCGTCATTGCGGGCAAGGTGCTCGCGGTGTCGGTGGGGGTCTTCCTCACGGGACGCGGCCTGCGGCCCGCGGTCCAGACCGGGATGAGCCTGGCGCAGATCGGCGAGTTCTCGTTCATCATCGCCGGCGTCGGGATCTCGTCAGGCGGCACCCGCGACTTCCTGTACCCGGTGGCGGTGGCGGTGTCGGCCCTCACGACGCTGACGACGCCGTGGCTGATCGCCGCCGCCGGCCCGGTGTCGTCGTTCATCGACCATCGCCTTCCCCGGCGGCTGCAGACGTTCGTGTCGCTCTACGGATCGTGGCTCGAGGGACTTCGCGCCACGCCGCGCAAGACGGGACGGCGGCGCATGCAGCGGATGGTGCGCCTGCTGTTCGTCGATGCCGTGCTGCTTGCGGTGCTCGTCATCGGGTTGTCGACGGAACACCGCCGCCTCACCGCGATGATTCACGAGCTCGTGCCGGTGAGCGAACGCTGGGCCCTGGGGGTGGTCGTCCTTTCCGGGCTCCTCTTCGCGGCGCCGCTGGTGACCGGTCTGGTGCGGACGTCGGGTCGCCTGGGACAGTCGCTCGCCATGCGGGCCTTGCCGGCCGCCGCCTCCGGCGCGGTGGACCTTGCCGCCGCGCCGCGGCGCGCGCTGGTGACGACGCTGCAGCTCGCGATCCTGTTCGCCGTCTCCGCGCCACTCATTGCCGTGACGCAGCCGTTCCTGCCGTCGGTGCCCGGCGTGGGACTGCTCCTGGTGATCGGCGCCGTGCTCAGCGTGGCGTTCTGGCGCAGCGCGGGGGACCTCGAGGGCCACACGCTGGCCGGTGCCGAGGTGATGGTGCAGGCGCTGGCGCGCCCGGCCATGGAGCGCAGCGCCGACGCGCGACTCGACGACGCCATGGCCCGCGTCCGCACCGTCCTGCCCGGCATGGGCGACCCGGTGCCGATTCGCGTGCATGCCGGCAGCGCGGGCGACGGCACCACCCTCGCCGCGCTCGACCTGCGCGCGCTCACCGGCGCCACCGTGCTCGCCATCGTGCGCGCCGGGGCGCAGGTGGTCGTGCCGAGCGGCCACTCGGCCATTGCCGGCGGCGACGTGCTTGTGCTGGCGGGAACGCACGAGGCCGTCGACGCGGCGCGCGCCCTGCTCGACCACGTGCGCGGATTGGCGCCTTCCCCTGAACCTTCGCGCCCCGCGGACGGCGGCGCCGGGCCGCGCTGACGGCGCCATCGGGGCCGCTACCTGCGGCGGCGCACGTCAGCCCGATGGCGGGCGGCGCCGCGCCGCCCGCCCCGCGATCACCCGTTGCGCAACACCTGCATCGGCTCCACCCGCGCCGCCCGGCGTGCCGGCACCCAGCTCGCCAGCAGTGCCACGCCCACGAGCAGCAGCACCACGACCCCGAACGCCACCGGGTCGGTGGCGCCGATGCCGAACAGGAAGCGCGTGAGGAGCCGTGTCACCAGCAGCGCCGCCACGGTGCCGATGACGACCCCGGCCAGCGCCAGCACCGTGCCCTGGCGAAGTACCAGGCGCACCACGTCTCCGGTGCGCGCGCCTAACGCCACCCGCACGCCGATCTCGCGGGTACGCTGGGTCACGAGGAACGCAATCACGCTGTAGACGCCGAGCGTCGCCAGGACCAGCGCCGCCCCGCCAAAGACCCCCACCAGGACCAGCATGAAGCGCCGGTCGCCGACCGACGCGGCGACGATGGTCTCGATCGTGCGGAAACGCGGCGGCACGTCGGGGCGCAGCTCGCGCACCACGCGCTGCACCGCCGGGATGATCGCGGCCGGCCCCGCGGCCGACTGGATGACGATGTTGACGTCGCTCGCCTTCACCGGACGCTGGCGGTAGTCGGCATAAAAGGTGGGGCGCGGCGGCGCCGCCAGGCTCGCCTCGTGCACGTCGCCCACCACGCCCACGATCGTGAACGGGGTGAGGTCGCCGTCCATGTTGCCGAACTGGATCACCTTGCCGATCGCGTCCCCGTCCGGCCACCGCGCCTTGGCCAGCGACGCGCTGATGACCGCGACATGCGGCGCGTCGGGCGCGTCGCGGTCGTCGAACAGGCGTCCGCTGACGAGCGGAATGCCCATCGCCGGGAAGTACCCGGCGCTCGCCACCCGGAACTCGGCGTAGCCGGTGCGCGTGGTGTCGTGCATCAGCGTCTCGAGGTTCGCCGGGTTCAGCGGCTCGTCGACGCTCTGCATGATGAGGAACGTGCCGTTGCCGCTGCCGCCCGAGGTCAGCGGAAATGCGTTGACACCGCCCACGCGGGTCACGCCGGGCAACTCGCCGATCCGCGCCAGCAGTGCGTCGTAGGTCTGCACAAGCTCGCGCTCTGCCACCGGGGTACTCGCGAACGGCAGCGAGAGGTCGAGCACCGTGGCCTGCGTGGTGCGGAAGCCGGGATTCACGTCCACCAGCCGCAGGAAGCTCCGCCCCAGCAGCCCGGCGCCGACGAGCAGCACCAGCGTGAGCGCAATCTGCGAGACGACGAGCGTCGAGCGGATGCGGACACCGGACCCCGCCCCCGACTGGGTTCGCTGCGACTCCGCCAGCGCCTCGCGCAGTTCGCTCCTGGTGCCCCGCCACGCCGTGAGCAGCCCCAGTGCGGCCGCCGCGGCGACCGAGATGGCAAGTGCGAAAAGCAGCACCGGCAGGTCGAGCCTGACGTCGTGCAGGCGCGGGAGGTTGGCCGGGTCGAGCGCGAGGAGCGCCGTCATGCCGCCCCAGGCGAGAAAGACGCCGAGCAGCCCGCCGGCGACGCTCAGCACCAGCGACTCCGACAGGAACTGCTGCGCGAGCCGGCCGCGACCAGCGCCAAGCGCGAGGCGCAGCGCTACCTCGCCACGCCGGGAGGCGAGACGCGCCACCAGCAGGTTCACGACGTTGGCGCAGGCAATGGCGAGCAGGAAGACGGCGGCGGCGAACAGCACCAGGAGCGCCGGACGCACGTTCCCTGTGAGTTGCTCCCGCAGCGTGAGCACCCGCGCGTCGGTGAGGTTCACGTTCTGCCCGTACTGCTGGATGAGGCGATCGGCCAGCGCATGGAGCTCGCGCTGCGCTGCATCCACCGACACACCGTCACGCAGGCGCCCGATGACCTGCCAGTTGTGCGCGGTCCGGCTCCGCCCCGGAGGCTCCAGCTCGCGCGGCACCCAGAGGCCCACGTCAGGCGGAAAGTCGACCGACGGCGGCATCACGCCGATCACCGTGAACGTCTGGTTGTCGGCCGTGAGTGCGGCCGTTCCGACCGCGGCCGGGTTGGCACCGAGGTACCGGCGCCAGAATGCGTCGCTCACCACGACGGTGCCGGGCGCACCGACCTGCTGCTCCGACGGCAGGAAGAGGCGCCCTCGCACGGGATGCACGCCGAGGGCCGGGAAGAAGTCAGCCGAGACCGTCGCGGTGCGCACCCGCACCGGCTCCGAGCCGCCGGACACCGACACGATGCCACCACCCTGGAATTCGGCGAGCGACGCGAAGCTCTGGCTCTGCGCCTTGAAGTCCTCGAAATTCGGGTCGGCGACCTGCATCGGGTTGCCGCTGCCGTTGATCTCCCAGACCTGCACGATGCGGTCGGGATCCGGATACGGCAGCGGGCGCAGCAGCACGCCGTTGATGACCGTGAAGATCGCCGTGGTCGCCCCGATCCCGAGGCCGAGCGTGATGACGGTGACAGCGAAGAAACCCGGCGTCCGCAGCAGGGCCCGGGTCACGTATCGCAGGTCGCGCAGGAAGGATTCCATGGGTCGTCCGGGGTGGTGGGTGAGGGCGACGATAACCGATACGACAGGGCCAACCCCTCCGGAAGTTTCAGCACGCTTCCACGCGGTGACGATCCGCGTGCCGGTCGCACTGGCGGCGTGCCGGGGATCCGCTGGACACGGCGCCGGGCCGGATGCCGTTATCTTCCCCTCGTGAGTGAGACTCGCGGGACCGGACCGGTGGCGATCGTGGGAGCGGGCGCGATGGGGACTGCGCTCGCCCAGGCGCTCGAATCGGCGGGTGTGCGCGTCGAGGCCGTCGCCAGCCGAACGCAGGCGCACGCTGTTGCGCTCGCCGGCGACCTCGCGCACACCCGAGTCGTGCCCCTCGCCGAGGCGGGCTCCGCTGCGCCGATCGTGCTGCTCACGGTTGCGGACAGCGCGATCGAGGTGGCGTGCGAGTCGATCCAGGCGGCCCCCGGGGCAATCGTGGCCCACGCCAGCGGATCGCGCGATGTCGGTGCGTTGGAGCACGCGCGACGGCGGGGCGCCCGCGTTGGAGGATTCCATCCGCTGGCCGCCGTGCCCCGCGGCCATCCCGCCGAACTGGGCCCCGTCCGCAGCGTCGCCCTCTTCCGGGGTGCCGTCTTTGCGATCGAGGGAGACGAAGACGTCCAGGCAGGCCTCGCTCCACTCGCAGTCGCGCTTGGCGGGCGATGGTGGTCGATCCAGGCGAAGGACAAGGCGCGGTACCACCTCGGGGCGTCGATGCTCGCGGCGTTCTCGGCCGGCCTGGCGCAGGTCGCCTGGAACCAGATGCGCGCCGCTGGCGCACCGGAGGAGCTCGCGAGCGCCGGCGTCGGCCACCTGCTGGTGACTGTCGGTGCCAATATCACGCGTGCCGACGCGCCCGCATCGGCGCAGACCGGACCCGTGGCGCGCGGCGACGTGGCGGCCATCGTGCGCCAGGCCGAGGCGGCCCGCGCGTTGTCGCCAGAGGCCCTGCAACTCTACCTGGCCCACGTCACTCATAACATACGGCTGGCGCACGACGACGCGCGCATCGACGACGTGACGGCGCGCTCGCTGCGCGACGCCCTGGGCAACTACCGGAACGAATAGCACTCGCCAGCGCGAGGGGATCGAACCGCCGGCATGGCCAGACTCACCGTACCCGCAATCGTCGGCTTCAAGGCGAAGGGCCAGCGGCTCGTCGCGCTCACGACGTACGATGCGCCGTCGGCGCGGCTCGCCGAGGAAGCGGGCGTCGACATCCTGCTCGTCGGCGACAGCGTCGGCATGACGGTGCTCGGCCAGTCGAACACGCTCGAGGTCACGATGGACGAGATGCTGCACCACACGCGCGCGGTGGTGCGCGGCAGCACCAGGGCGCACGTGGTGCTCGACATGCCGTTCATGTCGTACCAGGGAAGCGAGGATGACGCCGTTCGCAACGCCGGCCGCGCGCTGAAGGAGGCGGGTGCGCAGTCGGTGAAGATCGAGGGCGGCGCCCGCCTCGCACCCACCGTCGCCCGCCTCGTCGACCTCGGCATCCCGGTCATGGGACATGTCGGACTTCGGCCGCAATCGATCAACCAGCTCGGCGGCTTCCCCGCGCAGGGAACCAGCGCCGAGTCGTCCGATGCAGTGATCGAGGACGCCGCGCGCATCGCGCAGGCCGGCGCCTACGCCATCGTGATCGAGCGCGTGCCTGTCGAGGTCACGCGGTACATCACCGCGCACGTGCCGGTGCCCACGATCGGCATCGGGTCGGGTCCGCACTGCGATGGACAGGTGCTCGTCTGGCACGACATGCTCGGCATGAACGAGAGCTTCCACCCGAAGCACTCGAGGCAGTACGCCTCGCTCGCCCCGGTCATTCGCGCGGCCATCGGCGAGTACGCCGCCGACGTGCGCGCCGAGCGCTTCCCGGCGGACGAGCACGGCGTGCACGCCTCCGAGACGCTGCTGGAGCACCTGAGGTCGCGGGAGTGAGCGCCGCGGCGGTGCCGGCGGTTGCGGACGTCGATGCCCTGCGCGCCGCGTTGCGCGAGCGGCGGCGCGCGCACCAGGGAGATTCGGCTGCGACAATCGGCTTCGTGCCGACGATGGGGTACCTGCACGAGGGGCACGCCGCGCTGCTGCGACGGGCGCGCGGCGAGTGTGACATCGTGGTCGCGAGCATCTTCGTCAACCCGACGCAGTTCGGGCCGAACGAGGACTTCGGCAGCTACCCGCGCGATCTCGACCGCGACCTCGCACTGCTGGCGGCGGAGTCGTGCGACGTGGCCTTCGTGCCGCCGGAACGCGGCTTCTATCAACCGGACGCCGACACCGCGGTCGTCGTCGGCGCGGTGGCGCAGCCGCTCGAGGGGCAATTCCGTCCCGGGCACTTCAGCGGCGTGGCGACGGTGGTCACGATGCTGCTGAACGCCGTGCAGCCGGATCGCGCGTACTTCGGCGAGAAGGACTGGCAGCAGCTGCAGGTGGTGCGCCGGCTCGTGCGCGACATGCACTTCCCGGCGGAGGTCGTGCCGGTGCCCATCGTGCGCGAGGCGGATGGACTGGCGCTCAGCAGCCGCAACGTGCGCCTCACGCCGCCGGACCGGAGCGCGGCGTTATGCATCCCGCTGGCGCTGGAGGCGGCGCGCACGGCGTTCGCGGCGGGGGAGCGCAGCGTGGCGGCGCTGGAGGCGGCGATGCACCGCGAGCTGGCGCGCGAGCCGTCGGTGAAGCCCGACTATGCGGTCGTCGTCGATGCCGACTCGCTGGCACCCATCGAGATGGCGAGCGTGGCATCGCGGGCGCTGATTGCGGCGCGGGCTGGAGCGGTGCGGCTCATCGACAATGCGGCGCTCGGCTGATCCGTCGTACAGGCTCGAACGCGGAGAACACGGACGTCTGCGGCGTCACGCCGATGAACGCGGATACGTAAACAACAGGAACAACGACAGGCCCGGTTCGAGCTGATCGGAGATCAGCAGATCACGTGGCCTGATCCGTGTTCATCGGCATTCTCCGCGCGTTCCGTGTTCGATCGATCCGTGTTCGATCCCGGGCATGCGGGGCGGCGTCATCCCTTCTTCCCGAGCTGCTTCGCGAGGCGCGTCACCCGCCCCTGCACGTCGCGAACCCGCGGCTGCAGCTCCGGGTCCGCGTTCTTCCACAGGTCAACGAACGCCTGGTAGTGCTCGAGCGCCTTCTCGGCGTTCCCCTTCTGTTCGTACAGCTCGCCGAGGCGCTGCTCGATTCCGGCGCGGAAGAGCGCGTCCTGGCCCACGCGCGCAGGAGCAGTCACCGCCAGGTACGCTTCGCCGGCGGCGATGGCCGAGTCGGCACGCTGCAGGCGGTCGAGCACCAGGAATCGCAAGGACGCCAGGATATCCGGACGAGGCAGGAGGCGCTGGTCGGCCTCGTCGAGCTTCGCGAGTGCGTCGGTATTCCGGCCCTCCGCGAACGCGAGCGAGGCGTCGTCCATCGACTCCCACGCCGGGCGACTGACGACCTTGCCGTACTGCTTCCAGGACTCCAGGGCAGCCGTGTGAAACTCGCGCGCACGGAGCGTATCGCCCGCGAGCGCGGCGACGGCGAGATAGAGGTCGTAGTTGCGCTCGAGGTACGGGATGGAATCGAGCGGCGCCCGGCGCAGCGCACGCGTCCAGCAGTGCGCGCGCCCGAACGGGATCCTCGAGCACGATAGCCGCAGCCACGACGGAGTCCAGCCCGGCGTCCAGCGGCGCGCTGGCGTCCTTGACCTCCAGGCGGCGGTCGATCTGCTGGGCGTCCAGTTGGAAGGATTCGTGGACCCGTCCGCGGACGAGGGCGAGGTTCGACAGGAAGCCAAGATGGTTGATCATCGCGCTCCGGCTGCCGGCGATCTTCGGCTCCACGTCCTTCTCAAGCCGCTCCGCTGCGTCGAAGTCGCCCCGCACGGCGGCGATGCGCGCTGGAAACGTGAGCGCCTGAGGGTTCGTGGGCATCCGCCGCACGAAGTCTCGCTGCACGCTGTCGGCCAGCGCCCAGCGACCCAGTGCGATCGCACCTGACACCGCGTTGCCCAGAGCTATGGGACTCGTCCCCGGCTGCGCGGCCGCCTTGAGCCGATACTCCTCGGCTTTCTCGTCCTCCCGCCGGGCGGCCAGGATCAGCGAGGCATTGTTGAGCGCGATGTAGTTGAGCGAGTCGCGCGCCAGCACGGCTTCGTAGGCCGCGAGCGTCTTCTCATCGTCGACCTCGGGACCGAGGTTGTAGTAGCTGGCGATCGTGAGCTGTCGCTCGACCTCGCTCAGCTTGTCCTTGAAGCGATATGCCTCGATCGCTGCCGCCCGTGCCTTCTCGAACTGCCCGATGTTGTTGTAGTTCTGGGCGAGCCGCCGCCAGGCCATCGCAAACGTCGAGTCGATGGCCACCGCCTGCTCCAGCAGCGGATCGACCTGGGTGTAGTCGAAGGTCGTCTCCTGCAGGCGGTTCGCCTCGGCGTACTTGCGGAGGGCGTCGAGCGAGCTCGTGGTGACCCGGTCGAGCGCCGTCGCGTCGCGGACTTCCTTGAGCGATTCCCCCGCCTTCGACCGCAGCTGCTTCGCCAGGCGGCCGATGGCCGGGATGAGGTCGTTCTGGCTGGCGGCCTCCTCCTTGAATGCAGCGAGCTGCGCACCGTCCTGCGCCGAGATCAGCCGCGCCGACAGCACGTACCGGCCGCCGAGGGAAACCACGTCGCCGTCGAGCACCGCCTTGAGCCCTTCGCGCGTGGCGATCTGCCGGGCCAGGTCGAAGTCGATGTGCACGTCCGCCGGCCGCTGCATGAGCCGAAGGATGTCGGCGATCGCCAGACGCGGCATCACGCGCAGCATCGACGACTGGGCCAGGTCGGCGCGCAGCGCCTCGGTGATCGTCAGGCCGAGCGTGGAGTCGTCGGCCGGGCTCCCGAAGTCGGTGACGATGATCTGCTCGTTGGCGCCGAGCTTGCCGGCGCCACGCAGCGAGCCGGCCGGCCCGATGCCGAGTGCGCGCATCACCATGAAGCCGACGACGAGCGCCACAAAGCCGCCGACGGCAATGGCGCCGCCCATCCACGTGCGCTTCCACGAGACGTGCGGGCTCGCCCTGAGCGCGATCGTCGCCATCGTCCCCTGCACCGTCGACGGCGTGCCGCCAGGCGTGAACGTGGGCGTGGCCGTGAACGTGCGGTGCGCCACCCGCTGCACCCAGGCCGTGAACCCGATGATCGGCAGCCCCGCCAGCATCACGCCGATCGACCCCGGAAGCACCCAGTCGGGCAGGCCGATCACCACGGTCGCCGCCCACGCGGTGAGGCCGACGAGCGCCGTCGCCGCCGCCCACAGTCCCACCGCCCGGCCGATGTTGATCCGCCCGGCGAGCGCCGCCGGCGCCGCGGTCGACGTCCCGCTCGACGTCACGCTGTCGAGGACGCGCACCAGGTCGCGCGCTTCCTGAGGGCGCGCCGCAGGGTCCTTCTCCAGGCACTGCATGACGAGTGCGGCGAGCGGCTCGGGTAATGTCACCGCGCAGTTCGCGCACGTTGCGCGGCTTCTCGCCGAGGTGAGCGCCGAGCAGCTTCGCGGGCGACGAGGCGTCGAATGGCGGCCGGCCCGCGAGCAGCTCGTACGCCAGGCATCCGAAGGAGTAGATGTCCGTCCGGTGGTCGACGTTCGGATCGCCGGCAGCCTGCTCCGGCGCCATGTAGGCCGGCGAGCCGATCGACGTGCCCGCCATTGTCAGTGTCGCTCCGGCGGGCCCGGTGCGCGCGGCGCTGATCGCCTTGGCGATGCCGAAATCGGTGACCGTGGCGCTCCCCTGCGAGAGCAGCACGTTGTCCGGCTTGATGTCGCGGTGCACCACGCCGTGCGAGTGCGCGAACGCCAGCGCCCGCGCGACGTCCCGCAGCACGCTCACCGCCTCGCCGATCGACACCGGACCCTCGGCAAGGCGCGCCCGGAGCGACTCGCCCTCCACGTACGGCATCGTGAACCACGGGAGCCCCGCGGCCTCGCCCGACGACAGCACCGGCACGATGTGCGGGTGCTGCATCTGCGCCGCCAGCAGGATCTCGCGCTTGAAGCGCTCTACCGAGACGCCGGCCGCCAGCTCTGGCGAGAGGACCTTGACCACCACGCGGCGGGAGAGGGAGCGCTCCATGGCGACGTACGTGCGGGACATGCCTCCGCCGCCGAGCTCGCGCTCGATGGTGTATGCCTCGCCAAGGGACTGCTGGAGCTGCTCCCGCACATCGGCCATCGTTCGCCTCGCCTCCGGTCAGCCCAATCTACGGCAAGGGAGTGGGCCGGGAAGGCGCGGAAGCGCGACGCCCGCGCGAGAGGCTCAGCGCAGCTTCCGCAGCGCCTCGATCTTCGGCGCCCGGCTCTTCGGGCTGTCGAGGCTGAACGAGCGCGCGTCGCCGAGCTGCTCGCGCACGTACGCCTCCGTCTTCTTCACCTCGGCGTCGAGGGCCTCGTCCTTCACGCCGAACGTCGCCCACACGACCTGCTCCTTCCCGGCGTCGTACTCCCAGAAGCCGATCAATCGGCCACGATCGAGAATGGCGTGATGGGGCAGGTCGGCGAGGCCGCCGAGCGTACCGACCTTCTTCTCCAGCTGCACCGTCCGCGCGAGATCCTTCGTGTCGCACAGGCTGTCGACGTTGCGGCGGGTCGCCGAGATCGGGTCGAGGCTGCTCACGAGCGCATAGCGCGGCTTCGGTGGCGCCCTGAATGCCCTGAATGCATCGACATCGTCAGGCAGCAGCAGGCGCTCGTTGCCGGGTTCCAACGGCACGAGGCCCAGGGGCTCGAGGGTTGACTTCGCCGCCTTCGCC
Source organism: uncultured Gemmatimonadaceae bacterium (assembly GCA_963761075.1). Taxonomy (GTDB): domain Bacteria; phylum Gemmatimonadota; class Gemmatimonadetes; order Gemmatimonadales; family Gemmatimonadaceae; genus CAVXFN01. The sequence continues at coordinate 25,513 of CAVXFN010000004.1, read as the reverse complement.
CCGAGCGCCGAGAACCACTGAAATTCGGCCATCGTTGCCGGCCCCACCCAGTGGAAGAACCGCCGGGCCATCTCGCGCATCGCATCGTCGGCTGAACCCTGGTACGTCGCCAGCGGGTTCGGCTTCCAGAGTGCGTACGAATATCGCTGCTGGTCGAGTCGTCCGTTCGCTGGCACCCGGCGGATATCGCCGCTGGCCTGCAGTCGCCCGAGCGCCAGCGGGAGGGTCGTTGTGATGCCCTTCTTCTTTCCTGCCTCGCCAAGGCTGCGGGCGGCGCTGCCGACAGCGGCGCGGATCCCTTCCGGGTCAAGCGCTCCCTTCGCCAGCGCCTTCAGCACGGCGCCGCAGAGCTTCTCGACCTCCCTGTCCGTGACGCCGAGCTTCTCCGCCTGCCTGAAATCGCCGTCACCGAACGGCTGGCCGGCTTTCAGGCCGATGGCGAAGTCCCCCGACGGCAGCACGTACGTGCACCCGCGCGCCGTGGGAAGTTCGTGGATCTCGAGTCGCGCCACGGCGTCGTCCGCGGCCTGCCGCGAGATGCCGGCGCGCGAAAAGAGCGTGAGATAGGGACCGACGCCGCCCACCGAGCGCGCCCAGCCCGTGCGTTCGAGCACATCCGCGGGCGACCTGCCATCCAGCGATCCGTCCAGCCCCTGCCGGTGCGCCCACCAGGCGCGAAGCGTGGAAGCGTCCATGAGCGTGTCGGTGCGGGAAGGGCGATGCAGCCAGGGCCGTGCGAGGGCGATAGAGTAGCGGTTCCATGAAGACCGCACAATTGCGGTCGTGTCCGCTGGCGCACGCGGGCACGCGGCATACTGTATGGCCATGCCATCGACAGGGACCGAACCGACAGCGCCTCCGAGCGCAATCGCCGCGGGACTCGCCGCGCGCATGGACCTCCTGTCGGGCGAGGGCGCGTTGGACGTCTTTGCCCGCGCCCGCGAACTGGAACGGCGCGGACGGCACATCGTGCACCTCGAACTGGGCGCCCCGGACGTTCCCGCGCCGCAGCACGTCACCGACGCTGCCGTCCTCGCGCTGCGCGCCGGCGACGCCCGTTACGTGGCGCCCGAAGGTATCCCCGAGCTGCGCGAGGCGATCGCCGCCGACGTCTGCTCGCGCGGCGTCGATGCCTCGCCCGGCCAGGTCATCGTCACGCCCAGTGCCAAGACCGCCGTCTTCTACGCGATGCTGGCGACGGTCGAGCCGGGGTGCGAGGTGCTCGTCCCCGATCCGGGATTCCCGATCTACCCGTCGGTGGCGCGCTTTGCCGGCGGGACGGCGGTCGGCTACGCCCTCGACGCCGACAACGCCCCGGACGTCGATGACATCGAACGGCGCATAACGAGTCGCACCCGCGTCCTGGCGCTGAACTCGCCGAACAACCCCACCGGCGGCGCGCTGTCCGCGGCCGCCACCGCGCGCCTCGCGGCCCTCGCCGCGGAGCGCGGCCTCACCATCGTCACCGACGACATCTACTCGCGGCTCGTCTACGACGGCGGGCGCGCCCCGTGCCTCGCCGCCTTTCCCGGCGCTGCCGATCGCACGATCGTCGTCGACGGCTTCTCCAAGACGTACGCCATGACCGGCTACCGGCTCGGGTACCTCGTGGCCCCCGCGCCCTGGATTCCCGCGCTCACCACCCTCGCGGTCAACGGCCACACCTGCGTTCCGCCGTTCATCCAGCGCGCCGGCGTCGCCGCGCTGACGGGCCCGCAGGATGCCGTGGCGGCGCAGGTGGCAGAGTACCGGCGGCGGCGCGACAGGCTCGTCGGGGGGCTCAGCGTCATCCCGGGCGTCTCCTGCCCGGTGCCGCGCGGAGCGTTCTACGTCTTTCCCGACTTCTCGGAACTGCTGTCGCCCCGCAGGCTCTCCTCCCGGGCGTTCGCCGACTCCCTGCTGGAGCACCAGGGTGTCGCCGCCATCGACGGCGCCGCCTTCGGCCCGCGCGGGGAGGGGCGGCTGCGCCTCTCGTTCGCCTCGGCGCAGGCCGACCTCGACAGGGCCCTGGCGGCGATTGACGAGGGTGTGCGCCGGTTGTCGTAACTTGCGGTGACCGGAAGCCCCCCGGTTCCGCGACCCCGCGGCCACCGCCACTCCAGCGTCCCGATCCATGATCAAGCTCCTGCACCCCGAAGTCTGGGCCTTCGACGCCGAGTGGGTGCCCGACCCGGCCACCGGCCGCCGGACTTATGACCTGCCGCCGGACCTGCCTGACGAGGAGGTCGTGGCCGAGATGTGGCGCCGCGGCGGCGCGACGGAGGAAGAGCCGCGCCCGTACCTCAAGACCGTGCTCTGTCGCGTCGTCTCGGTGGCGGCGGTCATCCGGAAGCGCTCGCGCGACGGCAGCATCGCCCTCAGCCTCTTCTCGCTTCCAACTCCCGACAACCACGCGATGCCGGAGCGGGAGCTGCTCGATCGATTCCTCGCGGGTATCGGGCGCGCCAAGCCGCAGCTCGTCGGGTTCAACTCCATCAACGCCGACGTCACCATCCTCGTCCAGCGCGCCGTCGCCCTGGGCCTCCAGAGCGCCCAGTTCGCCGAGCGGCCCAACAAGCCGTGGGAGGGGCCGGACTACTTCGCCAAGGGGAGCGACTTCCACGTCGACCTCATGAACGAATTTTCCGGCTGGGGACGCGGCGCACCCACCCTGCACGAGCTCGCCACGGCGTGCGGCATCCCTGGCAAGATCGGCACCGACGGTCGCTCCGTCGTCGACCTGTGGGCCGCCGGCGAGGTCCGTCGCATCGTGCAGTACAACGAGTGCGACGCGCTCACCACGTACCTCATCTGGCTGCGGCTGGCACACTTCGCCGGTCTCGTGACAACCGAGGCGTTCCACGCCGAAGAGACCCAGCTCGACCAGATGCTGGAGCGCCGTGCGGGGGAAGGGGACAACGCGCACCTCGGGGTCTTTCTCGATCGCTGGCGCGCCCTGCGGAGCGCTGTGGAGTAGTCCCGCGGCTGCGGCCCGTGTCGCCGCGCTAGAATACGTCGGCCGCCGTTCCGACCGGCGCCACGAGCGCGTCCGGCGCGCGTCGTCCCTATCTCCGCGGAGTGCATGACCTCGACCTCGCCAGACAAGGACACCACCTCGGCCCCGGCGCAGGGCGCGCCGGCGGTACGACCCGCCGAGCACCCGTACATCATCGCGTTCGCGGTGGTGCTCGCGGCGCTCATGCAGGTCATCGACACGTCGATCGTGAACGTGGCGCTGCCGCACATGATGGGCAGCCTCGGCGCCTCGCTCGACGAGATCGCGTGGGTCTCGACAGGCTACATCCTGGCCAGCGTCATCGTCATTCCGCTCACCGGCTGGCTCGGCGACCTGTTCGGGCGCAAGCGCTACTTCGTCGGCTCCATCCTCGTCTTCACCGCGGCGTCGTTCATGTGCGGCACCTCGCGCTCGCTGGTGGAGCTCGTCATCTGGCGCATCATCCAGGGCGTCGGGGGCGGGGCCCTGCTGACGGTATCGCAGGCCGTGCTGGCGGAGGCGTTCCCGCGCGAGAAGCTCGGCACCGGGATGGCGCTCTTCGGCATGGGCGTCATGGTCGGTCCCACCATCGGCCCCACGCTGGGCGGCTACATCACCGACAACTTCGGCTGGCCGTGGATCTTCTTCATCAACGTGCCGCTGGGCTTCCTGGCGGCAACGATGATCGCCACCTACGTGCACGACCCGGCGCACCAGAAGAAGCCGAAATCGATGGACTACTCGGGCATCGCCCTGCTGATCATCTCGGTTGGGGCGCTCCAGTACCTGCTGGAGCACGGTGAGCGCGAGGACTGGTTCCAGTCGGCGCTGATGGTCCGGCTGGCCATCATCGGGGTGGTGGGCGGCGTGCTGCTCGTCTGGCGCGAGCTCAAGGTGCGGCATCCGGTGATCGACTTCCGCGTGCTGCGGCACCGGCAGGTGTGGGTGGGCACGATGCTGGGCGTGGTGATGGGTATCGGCCTCTTCGCGTCGGTCTTCACGCTCCCGATCTTCCTGCAGAACAACCTGCACATGACCGCCGAGCAGACGGGGCTCATCCTGATGCCCGGCGCGTTCATGACCGCGGTGTCGATGGCGTTCGTGGGGCGCATGGTGACGCGCATCGACGCCCGCCTGATGGTCACCGCCGGCTCGGTCCTGTTCGCCGTCTCGATGATGCAGCTCTCGCGCATCACCTCGGCCAGCGGGGCGAACGACTTCCTGCTGCCGCTGATCCTGCGCGGCCTGGGGCTGGGCATGATGTTCGTCCCCCTCACCACCATCACGCTCTCCGGCATCGAGCCCCGCGAGCTGGCGCAGACGACAGGCATCTTCAACTTCTTCCGCCAGCTCGGCGGATCGTTAGGCATCGCCGGCATCGCGAGCCTGCTGGGGCGCTACACGGCGCAGTTCCGGTCGATCGTCGGTGAGCACGTCGGGATGTTCGATCCCCTGAGCCTCAGCCGGCTGGGGCAGATCACCGCCGGCATGCAGGCGCGCGGCGCCGCCCCCGGCGTGGCCCGCGAGCAGGCGCTCTCCATCATGGACCGGCAGCTCCTGGGACAGGCCAGCGTGCTCGCGTTTGCCAGGGTCTACGTGCTGAGCGCGGCGATCGCGCTGGCGCTCATCCCGCTGCTGCTGCTGTTGCGCAAGCCGCAGGCCCGCCGTGGCGGTGCGCCGATGATGGCGGAGTAGCGACCGCGGCGCGCCGCGGCGCGTCGCTACGGACAGCCCGGGACCTGCACCTGCACGTCGCGCGTCAGCGTGTACGGACCGAGCTGCTGCGCGCCGGGATCCACGGTCAGGGTCATCTGGCTGCCGTGCAGCGTTCCCTTGTAGTCGACGTTGCGGGTCGTGGACGGGCCGCCGGCGCCGCTCAGCATCGTGAGCAATCCGTTGGTGTGGAAGTTGCCCCCCGATTCCGTGAGGAACGGCGTGGACGGCGTGCCCATGTAGCACGGCGCGGCGAACGTGGAGCCGCTGATGCTGATCGTGAGCGAGACGCCGTCCTCCGTGCTGCCCCAGACGCCGTAGAGATCCTCGGGGGACGTGGTGTCTGGAGCACGAGGTCGCCAGGACGAGGGCGGTGGCGGCGACGAGCCATCGGAGCGGCTTCATGATCGGAGCGTCCGGATGAAGGAGCGTGGGCGCGGTGCTGTCGGTCCATGCCTTCACGCTATGCCGTCGCACCAGAGCGACAAGTCCCGCGACGCCGGCCGCGGGTGCGAGGTGACGACCCGACGCCGCCTGGCGCACCGGCCGCACGGAAAGTCCATCTTCGGCTCCCGCGCGCCGCCGTCACGGCTTCACCGCGACGGCTGCCACCAGGCGGATCAGGGCGTCGACGTCCCGGAGGTCGAGCACCTCGGCCGGCCCATGCGAGTACCGGCCCGGCCACGACAACCCGATGTTGGGCGGCCCCCACTGCTGGATGGAGGATCCGTCGGTGCTGCCGAAGGTCGTGCCCAGCTGCAGCGGGATCCCGTTCGCGCCCGCGATGCCCTCGATGCGCTCCCGCTCGGCGCGCGGCACCAGGCTGGCGTTGTCGAGCGACCGCAGCACCGGTCCGGCGCCTAACGGCGCGAAGGCGAAGTGCGGCGACTCCTTCGGCGTGTCGCTGGAGACGAAGGTGTCGATGCTGTACACGCGCCGCAGGCTGGGGCCGGCCCGCTCGCCGAAGTAACGCGCCCCGTTCAGCCCTCCCTCCTCCTGCACCGACCAGACGAAGATGACCTTGTGGGCGAGCGAATCGGGATGGAGCCGGCGGATGGCGAACAGCAGCGTCGTCGCACCGGTGCGGTCGTCGCTCGCCCGGCCGGTGAGGCGCGTGCCGAACAGGCGCTGCGCGCGCTTGTATGCGGTGAGGCTCAGTCCGGGGTGCACGCCGTGCGCCACCAGCTGTGCCGAGTCGAGCCCGAACCACGCGGTGAGCGCGCCCGGCGACTTGACCCGCGCCGAGTCGCGCGGCACGAAGACGCCGCGCAGTGGCGGGGCCGTGCGCCCGTCGGCGCCGGCATCGAAGTGGAGGAGCGCCGGCACGCCCTCCCACGAGGTGATCACCGCGCCGCCGCGCGTGCGCAGGCTCACCCGTCCGTCACCGTGGATTGCCGTGACCTCGAAGCCGACTTCGTCGGTGTGGGCGATGAATGCCACCGAGTCGCGATCGGGCCCCATCGCCACGATGATGTTCCCCATCGAGTCGACGACGGCCACGCGGCGCGCCCACGCCGGAAGCGCCGCCAGGACCGCCTCGCGCACCGGCGCCTCGTGTCCCGACACTCCCGGGAGGTCGGCCAGCGCCATCCATTGGCGCTCGATGTCCGCATACCGGGCGCGCGAGGCGAGCACGCGTGCGGTGTCGAGCGCCGGGGCCACCCAGCCGTCGCCGGCGAGCGCGACGTCGGCGGCGGACGCCACCGACTTCAGGAGCGCGCGCGCGTCGTCGGCATGGATCGCCTCGACGAGCGAGCCCGCCCAGCGCACGCGCGGCGCGATCAGGTGCACCGAGTCGGTGCGGAACGTGCGCGAGGCCGACGAGAATCCCCGGCCGGCGCGGGCAGCGGGCACCGTCCTGTCCTCCGCCGAGGCCTGTCCCTCGTCGACGATGGTGAGCGCGTCGTACGCTCCCAGGTGCGTGAGCACGGCGCCGAGTCCCACCCAGCCCAGCGCCTGCTGCATGGAGAGCACGAAGACGGTCTCGCCGTGCTGCACCCGTCCGGCGGCGGCGGTCGCCACCGCGGCGCACCCGGCGCGCATCCCGGCGGCCGGGCCGGCCGCATAGCCCTCGAACGTCCACGCCGGACGGTCGGCGATGACGGGGTCGATCAGCGAGACGCCAAGCTGCTGCACGTCCGCGGCCGATGCCGCGCCGACGTCGATCCAGAGGTCGTCGACCGACACGACGGTGGTGTCACCGCGATGCTGGGCGGCGAAGTGTCCGTTGGCCACCGCCACCACGCCGTGCACGACGCCGCGCGCCGTCAGTACCTTGACCTGCTGGGCCTCGTGGAACTGGTCCCACAGCGGATGCGGGGGACGGGCGCCGATCCGGCGCAGCCGCAGGTATCCGTCGGACGTGACCTGGCTGACGACGTAGCCGGAATGATCGAGCGCGCAGGCGACGACCCGGCGCGGCGAGCCGCTCCCAACGTGCCTGACGAGGTTGCCCCAGCCGTCGCTCGTCCACCCCGGCAGCGCCTTCGCAAGCTCGCGCGTGCCGTACGACTCCGCCGACGCCGACGCGTCGATCACCGTCCACGCCGCGACGGCGCCGGCCACCGATGCATCCGCGGCGGGCTGCTGCGCGGAGAGCAGGAGCGGGACCATGGTCGGGACCATGAACGGAACCACCATGGCATGCAGCAGCGACTTCATGGGCTTCTCGGCGTGGGGAGAACGCGGGGAGAATGGTCGCCCACTCGCGCCGGTGCAACACACGGGTCGCGGGGGAGCCAGGTGCCGCCACGCCGCACCTTCCCGTTCGCGTTATGCACCCTGTCGCCGAAGGCCCGCGCCAGCCAGTCAGAGCTGCTGCCGAACCCGGGGCGATCCTGGCCGGGTGGCACGAGCCAGGGCCGCTCCGACTCGGCCCGCGGCTCATTCTTCCAACCCACCACCGGCAATCCGACGGCACTTCCGGCATCTCCGCGGCGGCACTCTGGCGTTTGCTCCCGCCAGGGTCAGGCGTACCGAGCATGGGCGAGGGGACACAGCCAGATCTGCACGTCCCAGGCGCCGGTCCCCACCACCATCGCAATGCGATCAGCAGTCGCCATTGACATGGCGACACAACACTGTATTATTCAGCAATGAAGCAAACTGGTGAACTCGATCAGGACGTGGGCGAAGCAGACGGTGAGCGAGCGATGTTTGCGCTCCTCGCCGCAGCGCACTCCCTGGAAGACCGGATCGAAGCCAGCCTCGGAGCGCACGGATTATCGCTTGCCAAGCTCAACGTATTGAACGGTTTGGCAAGCGCGAGCGAGCCGCTCACGCTGAGCGAGATCGCCGCTCGTCTGAGCTGCGTCCGGTCCAACGTCACGCAGCTCGTCGACAGGCTCGAGGCCGACGGTCTGGTGCGGCGTGAGCATGATGCTGTGGATCGCCGCAGCATTCGGGCGGTGCTCACCGATGCCGGACGCGAGAAGCAAAAGCTTGGCGCGAGCGAGCTGAAGAAGACGCAAAAGGAGATGGCGGGCGCGCTTGCTGGTCATGACAGCGATGCCCTGGAGCGGGCTCTCGGTGCCATCAAGTGAGCCCCTTTTTTGGAAGAAAAGTGCAGCAATGAAGCATACAGTGACGAACGGTATAGTGGTGTTACCGAACATCGACGAACCCAACAGGCCCCTGTGCGGCACCACGCCGGAGGCCAACAGGAATCCAGAGCAGGAAGGAGCGACAATGACTACGATGACGACTACCCGGACCACGACTGGCGCGCCGGCGACGCTCGGCGGCACGTGGACGATCGACCCCTCGCACACGACCGTCGAGTTCGCGGTCAGGCACCTCATGATCGCGACCGTGAAGGGTCGCTTCGGAACGGTGGCAGGCTCGGTCACGCTCGACCCCACCCGGCCCTTTGCGCCCGATGTCAGCGTGGACATCGACGTGGCCAGCGTCGATACCCGTGAGGCGAAGCGGGATGCGCACCTGCGCTCCGCGGACTTCTTCGACGCCGGGAAGTTCCCGGCGATGACGTTCCGCGGAAAGCGTGTGCAGGGCGACATCAACGGGCGCTTCAAGCTCGTCGGTGACCTGACGATCCGCGACGTCACGAAGGAGGTCACGCTCGACGTCACCAACGAGGGCCGCGTTCGGGATCCCTGGGGCAGCGACCGCGTCGGCTTCAGCGCGACGGCGAAGCTCAACCGCGCCGACTACGGCCTCACGTGGAACATGGCCCTCGAGGCCGGCGGCTTCATGGTCGGCGATGCCGTGACCCTCAACATCGAGGCCGAGTTCACTCGTCAGGCGGACGCCGCGTGAGCGGTGGCCGCCGGGACCAGCGCCGCGCATTCGGCGCCGCTGGTCCCGACGGCGCGCGGGCACGCCCGCGAGGCGTTACGCCTGTCCCGTCCGCAGCGCCACCAGCAACCCGTCGCGGATCGGCACCAGTGAGGTCACCCACCGGGGGTCACTCGTCAGGCGCCGCGTGAGTTCGCGCACGCCCTCGGTGTCCGCCGAGCGATCATCGGCATCGAAGATGCGCCCGTGCCAGAGCGCATTGTCCACGATGAGCAGTCCCCCCGGCCGCAGCTTCCCGGCAATGACGTCGAGCGACGCCGGGTACCCGGCCTTGTCGATGTCGTTGAACATCAGGTCGAACGGCCCGTCCACGCCGCGCAGCGTCTCCACCGCCTCGCCCACGTGGTACCGGATCAGCGCCTCGTAGCCGAGCGCCGCGAGGTGCTTCCGCGCCCGCCCCGAAAGGGCCTCGTCCCAGACGACGTGGTGCACCTCGCCGCCGCCGTTCTCCTGCACCGCTCGCGCGAACCAGGCGGTCGAGTAGCCGTAGCCGGAGCCCAGCTCGAAGACGCGGCGCGCACCGATCGCCTTCGCCAGCAGGTAGCAGAGCTGTCCCGACGCCGGGCCGACGATTGGAAACCTGGTGGCCGCCGCCACCTTCTCCATCGACGCCACCTCGTGCGGTCGGTCCGGAACGAGGCTGTCGAGAAGGGCGCTGACTTCAGGGGCGATGAGGTCCATGTGCCGTGGATGACCTGGGGAAACGGGCGGGGGCACGCCTGCCGGCTTGGCGCCGGGAGGCTCGCCTACGGGATGATCGAGGGGTTGCCGCCGCTCAGGTCGACCTGGTTGGTGCGGTACGGCGCGAAGCCGCTTCCCCAGTCGACCCCCTGGACTTCCATGGACATCTGTGTCCCGTTGACGTGCACGATCACGAAGTGGAACGGGTTCTCGCCCGGCTCCGACCCCGGGCGCACGAGGTGCTGCACGCGCACCGAATCCGCGGCGTTGGCGCGCAGGTACTCGCTGAGGCTCGGCTCGCCGCGATACGGATACAGCGGGGCACCGCCGCCGCCGCTCACCACCTCGTCCATCCGGTGCCACCCGCTGGCGTCATGATACCGCTCCACCCAGTGCTCGAAGAGGTGCTCGTGCCCCACGAACAGCACACGGACATGGTTCGCGCGGAAAAGCGGCATCCACTTGTCGCGCAGGACCTGCGACGGCTGCTCCACGCTGGAGGCGCCGTGCGGCCCCGACGAGAAGACAGGGTGGTGGAAGAAGGCGACGACGTTCGTGTACCGCGTGTGGTTCACCGACTCGAGCTGCGCCTTCACCCACGCGAACTGCACGGAGTCGTCGGCGATGTCCGAGTCGAAGGCGACCACGAACGTGTTGCCGTAGCCGAACGCGTACGTGGGGTAGCCATCGAGGCGGCGCGGCGAGCCCTCGGGCGGAAACAGCCTGGCGTTCGCCTCGAGAAGGTGGCGCAGTCCCGCCTGGCGCGACGGCGCATCCACGGTCGATGCACTGCTCACGTCGTGATTCCCGGCCGAGAAGAAGTACGGCAGGTTGGCCTCGGACGTCAGGCGGTTGATGAGTGGCACGTAGCTCTTGTTCCACGCCTGCGCGATGGCGCCGTTGATCACGGCGTCGCCGCTCTGCAGCACGAAGCGCACCGGATCGGGGCCGGACGCGAGGCGCGCGATCGCCCGCAGCATCCCCTCGATGACGAGCTGGTGCTCGGCCTGGATGGAAACGCCGTCATGGCGGCCGCGGGTGTCGCCGTAGACGATGAACGAAAACCGCGTCACGCCGGCGCTCGCCGCCTCCGTCGGCAGCGGCGTCGCCGGCGGCGAGATGGCCACTACCGTGTCCGGAGGGGCGGCGTTCTGCGCAGCCAGCGGGGCAGCGGGCAGCGCTGCGGCGACGAGCGCGGACAACACGAGGACGGACCGATGCATGGGCTCTCCCGGAGAATCCGAAGGGGAACGGGAGCCGCAATTGTGACACCCTGCCCGGCAGCAGGCAATCGCGGCGGCGCAATCGGCACGTACCGGTGCCGTCAATACGCTGGCGCGGGAGCGAATCTGCCCGCGGCCGGGTTCATAGGCGAGCCCCTACTATATAGATGACGGCCGGCTCGGCGTGGCGGACCCGTCCACCATACATCCATGGATGACATCGTGACCCAAGCGCAACAGGCCACCCTCGGCGGAGGCTGCTTCTGGTGCCTCGAAGCCGTGTACCAGGAACTCGATGGCGTGACGAAAATCGTCTCCGGCTACGCCGGCGGCCACGTGGCGAATCCCACGTATGAGGCCGTCTGCAGCGGACGCACCGGACACGCCGAGGTGGTGCAGGTCACGTTCGACCCGTCGCGCGTGACGTACCGCGAGATCCTCGAGGTCTTCTTCGCCATTCACGACCCCACCACGCCCGACGCGCAAGGAAACGACACCGGCCCGCAATACCGCTCGATCATCCTCTGGCACGACGAGGAGCAGAAGCGGGTGGCCGAGTCGGTCATCGCGGAGCTCACGGCAGAGGGAGCCTACGCGGATCCCATCATCACCGAGGTCGCGCCGCTCACCGAGTTCTACCCGGCCGAGCTGCATCACCAGGACTACTACCGCCAGCACCGCATGCAGCCGTACTGCGCCTTCGTGATCTCGCCCAAGCTGGCGAAGTTCCGCGCGAAGTTCGCGGAGCGGGCCCGGCGCTAGCGTGACCTGCGAACTGTCGGCGCCCGACGCGCCGAAATTGCCAGTAGCATGCCAGGGGCATCGCCCGCGCGCGACGCGTCGGCATCCTCGCCGATAGCGTGACCGCGGAATCGCCGGCGCCCGGCGCCTCGGCTCCGCCGGAGGAAATCGCCACTCGCACGCGGCTGCGCCGCATCGGGGCCTGGGCGCGACGTCCGTGGAACATCGTCTTCACCGCCCTCATGATCTTCGTCGCGGTGAAGCTGGCGCCGCACCTCGGCGCCGTCGTGGGCGTGGAGTCGGGCGGTGCCCTGACGCCAGCGTACGAACTGCAGGCACTCGATGGCGCCGTCATCACGCCGGCGTCACTGCGCGGCAAGGTCGTGCTCGTGAACTTCTGGGCGACATGGTGCATCCCCTGCCGCGCCGAGATGCCCTTCCTGCAGGGGATGTGGACGCGGCACCGCGACGAGGGTTTCGTCGTCGTGGGATTCTCGGTGGACCAGGGCGGTGCGGCGGCGGTGCGGCGATTTCTCTCGGAGCGCGGGATCACCTATCCGGTGGCAATCGTCAACGGCTCGACGGAGGCCGCGTTCGGCGGCATCCGCGGCGTGCCGACCTCGGTGCTTCTCGATCGCAACGGCCGGGTGCACTACAAGGTGGTCGGCCCGCTGGCCGCGGCCACGCTGGAGCCCGCCGTGCGCCGCCTCCTCGCCTACTGACGCAGCGCGGCGTCGATGACCTGCTTGAAGATGTCGAGCGGCAGGGCGCCCGGGATCATCCGTCCGTTCACGAAAAACGTCGGCGTGCCACGGATATTGAGCGCCGAGGCGATCGCATCGTTGCGGAGGATCCGCTCGCGCACGGGATTGCTGAGCGAACAGAGCGCGAACTTGCTCCCGTCGAGCTTCAGCTCCCCCGCATAACGAGCCAGGAGCGCCCGCGGCTCCTTCGACTTCATCCACTCGGTGCGCCGCGCGAACAGCAGGTCGTGCATCTGCCAGAAGGCCCCCTGTTCCCCCGCGCACTCGGCGGCCTCGGCGGCCTCGCGCGAGTTGGGGAAGCTCCCGGTCACGAACGGCACGTACTTCCAGCGCACCTTGCCCGGGCGGACGTACAGCGAGTCGATGACGGGTTCGGTTTCCTTCGCGAACTTCGCGCAGTACGTGCACCCGAAGTCGCCGAGCTCCACGATGAAGACGCGGGCCGTGGCACTGCCGCGGTCGTGTCCCACGCCGGCCAGCGAGATGCCGCGGCCGCCCGGCTGGGCGCCCGCCATCGAATGGAAGGGCGAGCAGGGCACAGGCGCCAAGGAGCAATTGCATGGCGCGGCGGAGCAGATGAGGCGCGGGCATGAGCAATGCTACGCCACTGCCCCCCGTCGGTGCCAGCGTTCGGAATGCCATCTCTATGAATTGTCGAGGCACCAGGCACGCAGCGCCCGGAGGAACCGGGTGTGCCGCTGTGCCAGGCGCACGTAGTCCTGCTCGCGCGCGCCTCCCTTGGCGCGCATCACGGCGATGAGTGCGCGTCGCGACGAGGCGGGCCAGCGTTCGATGCCGTCCAGGAGCGAAACGACAGGGGCGAGGGTCCGGACGCCGGCGTCCGCGGCCAGGCGAGCTGCCTCGCGGCGCGACACGCCGAGGCGGTTGAGCGTGTCGAGCGCCAGCTGGCCCACGGCGCGCGCACGCGCGGTTGCGGATGACGCGGGAACAGCGCGCGCCACGCCGCGTGCAATGCGCGGCAGCCACGCCTCCTCGATGGCCAGCTCCCGGCGGAAGCCCGGGAGCACGAGGTGCATGTCGCCGGTGGCCAGGGCGCGCAGCGTGGCCGGGCTCGATCGATGGCGCGGCTCGGTGCGCATGCGCGCTGCCTCACGAGAGGCGAGACGGCGTGCCGCGACCGCCGCAGGACGGAATCCAAGGCGATGGTAGAACCAGAACGCCCCCGACGCGATCGCCTCGCGATTCCCCTCGCCGAACTGGAACGCGTTGACGACGAAGCGTGTGGTGCCGAACAGGGTCCTGAACGTCCGGAGCATCGCCGCCCAGAGGTACGCCGCCTCGCCCCCACGGAACGACTCGAAGATGTTGATGCCGGTGTTGGCGTCGAAGAACAGCGGGCTCACGCCGCCGTAGCCCGTCGGGACGCCGTTCGAGAAGAGGACGTAGCCGTAGTTCGCCTCCAACCCCATGCGGAACGCCGGCGCCGCGCCGATCACCGCGAGCTGCGCTCCCATGCCGAGGTCGGCGACGTGGACCTCGTCCGGGTTCGGGTACGAAATCGCATCGACCTCACGGCAGCGGGCGGTGAGCGCGGCGCGCGCGACATCGAGGATGCGCGCGACATCTGAGCCCGTGGCTCGCGTGATGCCGCGGAGCGGCGTGGCGATGAACGCCTTGGCGTTCCTCGGCGCGGCCCGCAACGCGTTGCCGACGCGATGGACCACGAGGGCATGCGCGTCGCGGTTCCGCGTGACGCTGCCCGGCGACCGCGCGAGCCGCCAGCGAAGCGGAATCCCGATCGCATCGTAGGTCGCGGCGGCGCGCGTCGACCCGGCGGGGCCGGCGGCGCCCAGGATCCACCGCACTTGGGCCGCGGGAGTCGTCGCCCCGGCCAGGCGCAGCCACGCGTGCGCATCGAGCGTCCCGGCGTCGAGCGCATCGCCCTCCACGGCGGTCATGTGGTGCCTGACGAGATCGTCCAGCCCCGCGCGCTCGGTGAACGGCGCCCAGTCGACGGCGACTTCGGCGGCGTATTCCCGCGCCAGCCACTGCGCGATCCCGAACGGAACCGTGTAGCGGGTGACGGTGCCTTCGAGGCCGCTGTCGTCCAGGGTGCGACGGGCCGCGGCCGGAAGGCGCCGGATTCGCGCAGCGACTTCGGCCAGCGCAGCCGCCGCCGCCGCGCGAACGCGCTCGTCGTCGGGAAAGGCGAGCAGGAAGAGCAGCACGGCGTGCGCCGCGGCCAGGGTGCGAGCCCCGCTGATGCGCCGCGGGCGGAGCAGCCCGATGAGGCGCAGCTTCTCCGCCACGGCGTCGGCGTCGGCCAGCCGGCGCAGCGCATTCAGGCGCTGAATCACGCCCACCTGTGAAAGCGTACGGGATGCACCCCCGCCGGGGGGCGCTCGGTGGCTGGGCTTCCTGGGCACGATGGCCACGATGACTCAAGGCGCCCTGGGCGCCGTCCGGGAATCACCCACAATCGGGCCGGAATTGCATTCGAAACCCGCTCCACGGCGCCGTTTGCGGCGTGCCTGCCCCGGGCGGGACCCGCGAACCCCAACGGTTGTCCCGGGAGGCGTGTCCAACGCTGTGAAGAAATGACGAACGCTGCCACAGTCCGGGAGGCCACCGTCGTCGACGAGGAGCGATTCCTGATCGCCCGCGCGCGACAAGGGGATCGGGGAGCCGCGCGCGCCCTGTACGACGCGCACGCCCTTCGGGTCCATCGGCTGGTCTACCGGCTCTGCGGCGACGAGGAGATGGCACGTGACCTCACGCAGGACACCTTCATCAGGGTCTTCGAGCGCCTGTCGACGTTTCGCGGCGACTCCGCGTTCGCGACCTGGGTACACCGGGTCGCGGTGACGGTGACGCTGAACGGAATGCGCAAGGAGCAGCGCCGCGCGCAGCGCTCCACGAGCCTCGAGAGCATCGGCGAGCTGGTGGCGGTGTCGCGCGAGATCGAGCCCGACCTGCGGGCGCGGCTCTCGTCGGCCATCGAGGCGCTGCCGGAGAGCTGCCGGACCTCGGTCGTGCTGCACGACATCGAGGGCTACACGCACGGTGAAATCGCACAGATGCTCGGCATCGCCGAGGGGACGAGCAAGGCCCGTCTCTTCGATGCACGGAGCCGGCTTCGGAAGGCCTTGTCGAAGTTCATGCTGGAGCGGGAATCATGACGGACGAACGACTGACTGAACTGCTTGACGACGCGGCGCGAACGTATCGCGTGCCGCCGGAGCCCGACCTCGACGCCATGTGGTGGCGGATCCAGCACGAGGCATTCGACAGGCGGCGTTCCGCCTGGCGACGGGTGCTGCCGGACCTCCGGCATGGTGGTCTCTACGCCGCGGGTATTGCGGCCGCAATGCTCCTGGGCGTCGCGGTCGGGCGCTACTCGGCGCACCGGGGCGTGGCGACGGCGCCGCCATCCGTGGCCGCCGCGGACGCGGCAACGGGCACCGACAGCACCGCTCAGGACGTCTCCTCGGGGTATGCCCCCGCCGCCACCGAGCTCCTCGGCAAGACCGCCGTGCTGCTGAGCGCCCTCCCCAATGAAGCGCGGCGTGGCGGCACCGACGTGCGCTTCACCTCGCAGGCGAGCGAGCTGCTGTCGACGACCCGCCTGCTCCTCGACTCCCCGGCGGCGAGCGATCGCCGCTTCAAGGAGCTGCTCGAGGACCTCGAGCTCGTGCTCGCGCAGATCTCCCGGCTGGACACTGGACGCGGCCACGAGGAGATCGACTTCATAACCGACGCGCTCGTCGAGCGCGACGTGATGCCGAGGATTCGCTCCGCCGTGGCGCGGCTCTCGGCCGGCGACGACTAGGAGGACGGACGATGATGTTTCGAGTGATGTGCGTTGCGCTGCTCTGCAGCGCGACCGCGGTGCCGGCCCAGCAGCGCGTTCCGCCGCGCCCTCCTGTGCCGGATTCCGCTGCCCGCCCGTCGGTGCGTCCGGCGCCGCAGGCCCGCCCGCGGCGCGATGCCGTCGGCATCGGCCAGGGAATCAGTGACGGCATCGGCCTGGGAATCAGTGACGGCATCGGCCAGGGCATCAGCGACGGACTGAGCGTCGGCTTCGGCCAGGGGCTCGACCTCACCGGCCGGCTCGAAGACCTGCGCCTCGACCTCCAGGACCGGTTCGGCATCGATCGCGATGCCATGCAGCTGCAGCGCGAGGCGCTGGCGGACCAGCTCGCGTCGCAGCAGGACGCGATGCGCAGCCAGGCCGCTGACCTGCGCTTCCAGATGGACCAGCAGCGTGACGTGATCCGGAGCGAGGCGCTGCGCGACGTCGTGCAGAACACCCGCGAGATCCAGAACCAGGTGGCGACGACGGTCACACAGGGGGTCCGCTCGGGACTGTGGGGCACCACCATCGACGGGCCCTTCGTGTCATGGGGACGCGCCAGCGAGTCGCCGCGTGCAGCCTGGGCGCCGGACGACCCCGCCGACTCGATCTATCGTTATGCACGGGAGCTGCTGAACCGTGGCGAGTACCGGCGGGCGGCGCAGTCCTTCAAGGACCTGCCGCAGAAGTACCCGAACTCCGCCTATGCCCCCGACGCGCTCTACTGGCAGGCGTTCGCGCTCTTCCGCATCGGGCAGCATGAACGACCTGCACGAGGCGCTGTCGGCGCTGGAGTCGCAGAAGGCGAAGTACCCCAACGCCCGGACGCAGTCCGATGCCCCGGTGCTCACGATGCGCATCCAGGGCGCCCTCGCCGCCCGCGGCGATGCCGCTGCGAGCGCGGCACTGGCCCGGGCCTCGAAGGACAGCGTCCTGTCGTGCGACCGCGAGCAGCAGGCGGTGGCCGCCGAGGCGCTCAGCGCGCTCTCCAAGCTCGACCCCGACAACATGAGCAACCTCATGAAGTCGGTGCTGGCCCGGAAGGACCAGTGCTCGGTGCCGCTGCGGCGGAACGCGGTCATGCTCGTGGGCAACAAGCGCGACGCCAACGCGTCGTCGGTGCTCATCGACGTGGTGCGCAACGACCCCAGCGTCGACGTGCGGGTGTCGGCCATCGGCTGGCTCGGGCGCATCCCCAGCGAGGACGGGCTGTCGATGCTCTCCGACATCGTCCGGTCGCCGAACGAGAACGAGCAGGTGCAGCGTGCCGCCATCCGCGCCCTGGTGGTGCACCCGAGCGCGCAGGCGAAGCAGCTGGTGCGCTCGCTCGTGGAGCGTGACGACGTCTCCGACAGGCTCCGCGCCGAGGCCCTCTCGGCGTTCGACCGCGACCGCGCCACCAGCGACGACATCGCCTGGCTGCGGTCGCTCTACGGCAAGATGCAGAACCGCGCGCTCAAGCAGCGCGCGCTCTCGGCCATCGTGCGCGTGGGCGGCGACGACATCAACCAGTGGCTGCTGACGATCGTGAAGAACCAGGACGAGTCGAGCGACATCCGGGCGACGGCGCTGCGCCGCATCGGCGAGACGCTCCCCATCGCCGACCTCTCCAAGATGTACGACGATGCCGCCGACAGGACCGTCCGCGAGCAGCTCATCAACATCATGCAGGACCGCAAGGAGCCGGAGGCGACCGACAAGCTGATCGAGATCGTGAAGACGGGCACCGACCCGAACCTCCGCACGCGGGCGATCTCCGCGCTCACCGACAAGAGCAAGACCGATCCGCGCACCATGAGCCTTCTGATGGAGATCATCAGCAAATGAGCGCTCCCCGGATGCGCCTGGTGGCGGTGGCGTCGCTCGCCGTGGTGATGGCGACGCCCGCCTGCGGGCAGACGACGGTGGACCGGCGCGTCAGTGCGGCGCCGGCAGGCAACGTCTCCTTTCACTTCGCGGCGCGCAGCGGCGTCTGCGGTGACGGGCAGAGCTACATCCGCGTCGACGGCAGCAGCTGGTACGGCAGCTTCAACGACGCCGTGCGGGCGATGCCGTGCGAGGCTGGTCCGGTGCGTGTCGTGCTGGTGCGCGACGGGCGAGAGCTGATCCGCATCGAGTCATACGCCGGCCCGCTGGCCACCGACGCCGACGTCACCGACCTCGGTGCGATGCCCGCCGGCGAGGCGGCGTCGTACCTGCTCGGGCTCGCGGCGCGGGTCGACGGGCGGCCGGGACGCGACGCCATCTTCCCCGCCACGCTGGCCGACAGCGCGGTGGTGACCCGCACGCTGCTGGCGATCGCCAGGGACGGCGACCGCTCTCGTGAGGTGCGGCGCAGCGCGCTGTCGTATCTCGTCAGGCGGAGCGACGAACCCGGCGGCCTCTCGGCCGACGAGGTGAACCGCACGCTGTCGACGATCGCGCGCGACCAGAGCGAGCCGCGCACGGTGCGCGAGCAGGCGGTCAGTTCGCTGGCCCGGGCGGAGTCGGGGGGTGGCGTCGATGCCCTGGTGGCGCTGACGAAGGACCCCGAGGACAGTTGGCTGGCGCAGCGCGCCATCCAGTCGATGGCGTCGAGCGGGGACCCGCGGGCGCGGCAGCCGCTGCGGGCCGCCGCCGAGCGGCAGGACCTGAGCGATGACGCGCGCGCGTCCGCGATCTCGGGGGTGGCCGGGAACTATGCCACGTCGAGCGACGCCGAGTTCCTGCGCGGGCTGTACAAGCGCGTGTCGTCGGACCGGCTGCAGGACGCGATCCTGAACGGGGTGGCGGCAATCGGCGGCAAGGAGAGCCGCACCTGGATCATGTCGATCGCGAAGGACGAGCAGGAGGATGCGCGTGAGCGGAAGCGCGCGGTGCAGATGGCCGACAGGTTGGGGATGTCGGGGGCGGACCTGGCGGCGCTGTATGACGCGGTGGGCGACGGGGACGTGCGGGCGACGATCATCAGCGAGCTGGCGCAGAACGGCACCAAGGCGGCGGCGGACAAGCTGGTGTCGATCGCCAAGGCCGATCCGATGGTGAGCAACCGGCGGCGGGCCATCCAGGCGCTGGGGAAGTTCGACGACCCGCGGGTGAAGGAGGCATTGCGGGCGTTGGTGGGGGGGTAGGCAGGCGCGGCGGGTGACGGCGAGCGCGGTCGAACCCGCATCGCCTCCCGGCGCCGGCCATGGGCGCGCCCTCGGTCCTCGAGCATGCCGAGTGGGGACCGTCCCGTGAGGCGCGTGTCGCGGTGCCAACGGCGGCCTCCGCGCTCGATCGCCCGGGGGAATTGCGCGGGAACAGCGGTGCTCGTCAGATTGTGGCAGGCCCTCCTGCGGTTGGGGAGGGCTTGGCCGTGATGGGGTGTAGCTTAGCTGGCAGAGCGCCTGACTGTTAATCAGGAGGTCGGTGGTTCGAATCCACCCGCCCCAGTCTGCTAACAAGCGGTAGCATCATGACTTGGACGAATAGCCTCGCAATGGACCGCGGGGCTTTGTCGTTTCAGCAATCACGCAGCGAGCACCGCGCCGCCACTCGATTTCGCCGGTCTTCGCAACGCGGAAACGCGAGGAAGAGTCGACGAGGGTCATCGCGTGGACGCACAGCCAAGTCCGCGGACGCGCAGTCGCGCGGGGTCGAGTCCGACGATCCGGATCAGCCGCTCGGGCTTTGAGGGCGCGCCTGCTTCACTTCAGGAGCGTTCCTCCTCCCGCGCGCGATGCATGTGCGCCACGATCGTCGTGCCAATTCGTGGTGCGCTTCGCAGCGGACTACTGCTTGAGCCAGATATACGCGAAGATGATTACGCCCGGATCGGGCCTCTGCGCGTAGTGGAGCGTGCCCCTGTCGGTCGCGACCGCGGTACGACCTTCGTTCGCATAGAGGCCGCACGCGTCTCCTCCGGGGGGCGTTCCGCTCAGCCCAACGCCGCTGTAGTCGCTGCTCCAGCCGTAGACCTCGACCAACGCGACGTCGCTTGCGACAAAGTCGCGCAGCCGCATGCCCGGCGCGGACTTGCCGTCAACGTACACGCACTCTGTTCCCTTGGAGATCAGTCCCTTCACGAGATACGACGGCGCGTAGCGAAGCGCCACGTCGAGGGTGCTGTCCACGATGCGAGGCCATCTCCTGACGAGCGACGAGTCGCGGAGCTGTTGACGGACCGGCGATGCCAGCGCATGTCGAAATCGCGGTAGCGATTCTCCGCGATCTTCTCATCCTTGGTGGCTGCGCTGTCAAGAACGACCGCCACCTCGACCGCTCCTTCGTGCGGGACGGGCGCGGGAATCAGCTTCGTCTTGAAGCCGTCACGCCGTGTCTCCACGACGTAGGCGCCTTCTCGCAGCACAGGGAAATTGAAGCGTCCATCGGCACCCGTGCGTCCCTTCGACCGCGTCCCGATGACCTCCACGTCCGCCCCGCTGACGGCGTGCAAGTCCCCGTGCGCCGCGACCGTTCCAAAGAGCCCGGTCTGGCGCGAGGTGATCGGGAGCGTATCCAGTGCGTATGGCAGCGCATTGAGCACGATCGTGACGCTCAGCCCCTCCTGCGGCACCTCCACGGTGCGCTCATCCGGGCTGTATCCGATCCACGTCGTCCGCAGCCCATGTGCACCCGGCGTGACCTTGTCGAATCGAAACCGGCCCTGTGCGTCCGCTCGGGTCGCGCGCGAGGTTCCCGTCGGGTCCAGCGAAATGACCGCGGACTCCAGGGGCCGGCCCGCTGAATCCCGGACAACGCCGACAATGGTCCGTGGTGAAACCTGCGCCGCAGCGTGAGGTGCCCAGGCGAGCAATCCAGAGATGGCGAGTGCGGCGAAGTGTCTCATGATCCGGAGTCGTCGGCGCGTGATGAGGGCGCTGCATGAACCGGCGCGACTGACGCCGTACCCGTGCGGATCGCACATGTTCCTTCGGCCGCGCGCCCGACTGCCAGTCGCGTTCCGCGCCACGCGACCTACTCCCATCCTGTCGACGGTGCCCGCTCCGGCACGCGGTCGTGGCGTATCGCGACGTCACTTCTCCTTCAACCAGATGTACGCCATGTGGACCAGCCCCGGTAATGGCGGTTCCACATTATTGATGTCGGTCTTCAAGCCCGTCCTGGAGTTCGTCGCCCCCACCTGCCGGAAGCGCGACCAGTATCCGCAGTCGACCGTCCCGTTTTTGGACATGAACTCGCGGACCTTCTCTATGCTCCCAGCCTCTGGAGAGGTGCCGTAGATCTCCACCATGGCCACGTTGTCCGCGGGGAAATCGCGAAGGTGCATGCCTCGCGCGAACCTGCCGTTCACGAAGACGCACTCCTCGTTCATGATTTGCAGTCCCTTGAGCAGGAACGCCGGCGCGTACATCAGCGCCACGTCGAGGGTCGTGCCGCCCCTCCCCGCGAGCTCGTGTTGCGGCACGAAGGCGGAATTGGTGGCCGAGCGCCTGTCGACACGGAAGCGCATGTCGGAAAGAAGCGACTCGCGGAACTTGTCCGCCCGGGTCGTCAGGCTGTCCATCGCGAGGCTGACCTCGACCCCGTCGGTCTGCGGCACCGCCACGGAAAGAAAGAGGGTCCTGAACCCGTTGCGGCTGGCGCGCACCACGTAGCCGCCCGGCCGCAGCGCGCCGAAGGCGAAGCGGCCATTCGGCCCTGTTCGCGCGCGAAAGCGCGTACCCACGACAATCACCTCGGTCCCGCCGAGTGCACGGAGGTCCGCCCGTTCGACCGTGGTGCCGAACAGTCCTTCCCGGCGCGCCACGATCCTGATGGTATCGAGCCGCACGGGTATCACGGCGAGCACGATCGTCACGTCGAGTCCACTTGCGGGCACATCGACGACGCGATCGTCCGCCTCGAATGCGACGCAGACCGTGCGCAGCTGATAGTGTCCCGGATTCACCCTGTCGAACCGGAACCGGCCCTGGGCGTCGGTCTGGACCGCCCGCCGCTTGTCGTTCGGGTCGAGAACGACGACGGCGTCCGCGAGGCCGTGTCCCGCTGAGTCTTGGACTACGCCCGCGATCGTCCGGGGCGCGGCCTGACTTACGAGAGCTCCCGGCCAGGCCAGCACGGCAATCAAGGCCAGCAATGCCTTCAAGCGTCTCTCTCCGTTTGGCGGCATTCGATCGGGAACCGGAGGGTCGCGATATCCAGTGAACCGGCGCCAGTCGACCCCCGGTCACAGGCAGGTCCTACCGCCGCCCCTGCCCGCTGTTCCGTAGCGGTCGATTCGCTGGCGGGAAGCCACTGTCGCCGAGGGCAGCGGTCGGCCTGATACGGGCTGCGTTCCACGTTGACTTCGATCCTGGCGCAGACGCCGCGCGTGGCAGCGAGGCGACGCGGCCACATCACCTGGATACGAGCCACATACGCGCGCGCCCCTACCGCTCCGCCTTCCCCCGCGCCGGCACCGCAATCCGCACCACCCGCGCCGCGAGTTCGTCGGGCTTCAACTGCACCGTGGTCGCGGGCACCAGGCGCCCCTCGCCGTCCGGGATCGCGATCAGGATCGAGACATTCGATGGCACGCCGCAGAAGAGCGCCGCGCCGCCGGCATCGGTCTCGGCCTGCGCGCGCACGACAAGCGACGCGGCGCTGACGGACGCCTCGCCACGGGCAGGGCGCGACGCCGAATCGACGAGCAGCGCGATGCGCGCGGCCACCAACGGCTCGTTGTTCACCTGGTTCAGTACCGTCACGCGCAGCGTCGCACTGCGCCGGGGGCGCGCGCCGTCGCCGCAGAGGTGCGCAACCACGGTGCGCGCGTCAGGCGCCCGGAACGACGCGCGACGCGACGCGCCCTCGTCGAGCACGAGGTCGGCCTGGCCGATGCGCACCCCCAGCGCGCGGTAGCCGTCGTGGTCGGCAACAAGCGTGTACAGCCCCGGCGGGATGCCGTCCAGCGCGTAGGCGCCATTGGCATCGGTCACCGCCGCATAACGAGTCCCGACCAGCCGCACCCGCGCTCCCGCGAACGGTCGGCCGGCACTGTCGCGCACCACGCCGGTGATGGTGCCCGGATGCGCCGACATCTGCAGGCTGTCCACAAGCATCATCCCGCCCTCTTCCATGAGGACGTTGCTGACGGGCGCCGTCAGGCGGTCGCTCAGCGACGGCGGCCTGATGTCCCCGGCGCGCGGCATGCGGAGCGTCCAGCGCGAGATCACCCATGGTCCTCCGCCGAGCCGCGTGAACGAGACCACGCCGCCGACGTGCATCGCGTCGACCCGGCCGGCGATCTTCGTCCACGTGAAGTCGAGCTGGCGAAGCTCCGATGTCTGCGCGTCGAGCCAGATCGTGCCGCGAACGTCGGGTGGGTTCAGCGGCATCGCTCGGTTGGACGTTGGCTCGAATGCCAGGCCGACCATGCCGGGGCGCGCGTCCTTGCCGCCGACGATCCCGAAGCAGTGATCGCGCACGAATGCGCCCGACAGGAGCGCGGCGGCGTCCGGTCCATAGAAGAGCGTGGTGTCCGCCGCGACGCTGCGCCAGTAACCCATGCGCGAGAGCGAGTCGCCGCTCAGGCTGCGGAAGTACGGGTCAGCCCCCACGTCCGACGAGTCGAAGACCTGCAGCGCCTCGCTGGCGACCATCAGGCTCGTGGGGTCGATTTCGCGCACGAACCGCACGAAGCGCGTGCGCACCAGGCTGTCGCGCCGCGAGATCGCGGTGGCGGTGAGGGCCGCGCGGGCATCCTCCCAGAGCGAGGCGATCCGCACGGCCTCGTCGAAGCGGGTGGCGCACGGCGTCGCGCCGCGCACGTCGACGATGGCGAGCGTGGCGTTGCCGAGATCCAGCTCGACGTCGAGCCGGTGCGCCTCGCCTGTCGCGACGGCGAAGATGTCGGAGACGAACGGCCGGACGCCGATGCGCTTCACGAGAAGACGAAATCGTCCCGCCGCCGGCGCGAGCACCGCGTACTCGCCGCGGACGTCACTCAGGACGGTCGAGACGGTGTCGATCGCGTCGGCGCTCGTTATGCGCTCCAGCGTGACAAGTGCGCCCGGCACCGGCGCTCCGGAACCGGTGGCATGGATCGCGCCGCGGACGACCTGGGCGTGCGTGGCCGCGGGAGTGACGAGCAGGAAGGCGAGGGCGAGCGACGCGGGAAGCGCACGCCGGGGTGCGCGGATCCAGCCGATGAGGCGACGCATTGTTGCACCCCCGCCGAGTGATTGTCCGACCCGGATGACGCGGAGCGGGACTACCGGGCGAAGATAGCGCGCCCGGGCGCGGGGGCAATGCGGAGGGTATTGATGCGGGAGTGAGCACGGAGGCGTCCCTCGCAATCGGAATCAAAATGGGAAGCCTCGGGAGTGAGCGACGGAGGCGTCCGCGTAACCGCTGTGCGACGCCCGTCGGTCCAGAGCGATCCCTGAGGACCATACGCGTCGCACCGGGCGGTGAAGCGGATCGCCTCCGAGCGAACGACGCGAGCGGATCGCCTCCGAGCGAACGACGCGAGCGGAGTGAGCGAGACCGAGCGGATCGACTCCGAGCGACGACGCGAGCGGATCGCCGCCGAGCGAACGACGCGCTTTGGGCTCGACTGCTGTCGGACGCGGCCCTTCGATGACGCACCGTGGAGCGGTCGGCGTCATCCTCGGCATATGTTCGCTTGCCGTTCCCGCGGAGCCGAGCGTACGCTATGGGCATGCCCGCACAGCAAACCGAGTGGACCGCCGACATGGCGCGCGCGCTTCCCGACAACGGGAAGCGTTACGAAGTGCTGGACGGCGAGCTGTTCGTGACGCCGGCGCCGTCGTTTCGCCACCAGTACGCGTAATGTGCTCGGTCGCGTCTCAACGCATTCGTCGGGAGCATCGTATCGGGACGCCATTGCATCGCCGGCCGAAGTGGAGTTCTCTGCACGGAGGCTGCTGCAACCGGATGTCTTTGTCGTTACGGGCGACCGGGGGCGGCCGGAGCAGTGGAGCGAGATCACGACGATGCAGCTCGCGGTCGAGGTGTTGTCGCGCGTCCACGGCTCGCCACGGACCGGATCACGAAGCGCGGGATCTATCTGAGCGAGGGCGTGCCGGAATATTGGATCGTCGATCCGATTCCGCGTCGTGGATCGCTGGCGCCCGCGGGATGACCGGCCCGAAGTCATAGTGGAGCGGCTCCTGTGGCAGCCGCGAGCGGACGTGCCGGCGCTCGAACTGGACCTGGTGGATGCGTTCGCGGCAGCACTCGACTGAGCCGGGGCGCCTGGCGACCAGGAAAGCCCGGGAGCGAGTGACTTGAGCGGAGGGTCACCGAGCGAGTCACTCGAGTGCCGTTGCGACTCGCTTCATGCAACCACATACTCGGGGCA
>CAVXFN010000003.1:0-56245 GCA_963761075.1 uncultured Gemmatimonadaceae bacterium | reverse complement strand
GCCTAACGGCTTCGAACCACCAGCGCCATGCCACAAATGCAACCTTTTTCCGCAGCCTGCTAAAATCCAGGTGTCGCAAGATGGTGGAGTTCGCGAGGAAGTTGAGCGCGATTGTTCCTGGCTCGATCGAAGCCACACGCTCTTCAGTCTTGGTCAGGAGAAGCAGCAGTGCAGACTTGCCTGCGCCAGTTCTGCCCACCACGATCCGTCTGGGATCCCTCGTGTTGCGCAGCACTGCCAAGTCGCCTGTGTCCACGAAACACTCCTTGAGATACTCCGAGTCCTGCTCGGCTCCCTCCGTGCCTATTGAGTCGTGACGGCGAAACTTGAATTGAATCGGTTGAGTCGGGGCATCGCTGTGGGAGGTGTGATACGTTCGCTGCACGCTTGCAGAGGTGACGAAAGAAGCGCGCCTCCTAAGTATCGCCTCCTGACAGAGGTCGAGGTCTACGTCGCGGGTCCTGTTCCCGGAGCCAGCCCGACGCCCGTTTTGGCCGACTGACGGCGCGACGACAAACTTGCCCGATCGCGCAGGAGGCCGTGCGCGCAAGAGAGGTGGGACACCCCGAGGGGGAGCCGGCGTATCGGTTAGGATTGCAGGCGCCGGTGGTCAACATCGACAAATCGGGGTCGTAGACTAGCCTCGCCGACGTTCACGAGTCCCCGTCACAAATCCAACGACCTGGCCCTCGTCTTAGGCCACTCGCCCCTCTTCAACCCTCCCCGAATCCCCACTGTCCATATTCCCGTAGGATTCCCATCCCGGGAGACCGGGTAAACACCTAGCAGTGCGGAAATGGGGGTCTCGGCGGCATGGGGCTGGTGGTTGAGGCCGTTAGGCGGCGCGACGCGTCCGGAGGGCGGGTCCCGGTCCGCCGGGTGGCCCCGGCGGGGCGGCTCGGCCACCGCCGATCGGCGTCGCTCATCGGGGGCCGCTCCAGAGCGTTTGATCCGCACCAGGTTGTAGACCGCCGTCGCGAAGGTCACCATCCAGCCGTACCCGGTCCACCCGCGGAAGCGCGTCTTTTCGACAAGAGGCCATCGTCTTGAGCCACCCGAAGATCTCTTCCACGCGCCTGCGCTTCCGCTGCTCGCCGCGTATCCCGGTGGTCCGACGTCCGGGCGTCAATGGCACTGGCGCGGCCCGTCGTGTGTTGCGCCACATGGGGGCCCGCCCCAGCCGCCCGCAGTCCCGCCACGCACCCCTGCGTGTCGAAGCCCTTGTCGGCCCCACGGTGATGCGCCGGCGCCGATACGGCGCGCTGGTCACAGGGTCACCGCGTTGGCGCGCTCCGCCGTCCCGGTCGCCGGGGTCGTGCAGGTCCCCACCGCCAGGCCGTGGCGATTCTCCATGAGCACCGTCGCCTGATAGCCCAGCTGCGCGGCGCGCCCTTTGGCCTGCTTCGCCAGCACCGCGTCGGGATTGGTCGTCAGGTGTGGTCGCGTTGCTCCACCGCTCGCCGTGGAAATCCACCGTGGGATTCCGCGGCCCGTCGGCCGCTGCCGCCGGCGCGGATCGTCCGGGGCCAGGAACTTCCGGCGGTGCTTCGGCACCCGCGGCAGCGGCGGATCCCCCGGATCCTGCTTGTCGGGATCGCGCCGAAAGCTCTTCTGCCCCGCCCACGCCTGCACCAGCGTCCCATCCACCGTGAAGTGCTCGCTCGACAACAGCCCAGCTCCCCGCGCCTGCGCCGACACCGCCGCGAAGAAGCCCTCGGCCACCTCGCCCACCAACAGGCGCTGGCGGTTCTTGGTGAACACCGTCACGTCCCAGACCGGCTCGTCGATCCCCAGCCCCACGAACCAGCGGTACAAAAAATTGTACTCCAGCGCCTCCATCAGTTGGCGCTCGCTCCGAATGGTATAGAGGACCTGGAGCAGCAGGGCCCGCAGCAGCTGTTCCGGCGGGATCGACGGCCGCCCGCCGTCGGCATAGATCTGGTCAAAGGTCGGCGACAGCGTCTGGAGCGCCGTCTCCACCCAGGGCCGGAGGGTCCGCAGCGGGTGGTCGGCCGATCCGGTCCTCCAAGGCCACATAGCTGAACATCGTCCCTTGCTGCCGCTCGCTGCCGCGCATGACGTCGCTCCGCTCAGGTCACGCCACGTTCAGCGTCCGGCCCTCCCCGCGCAACACCAAGTTTTCCACCCTTTTTCCGCAGCCTGTTAGGGAGCCGCCCATGGACACCCTCCTCCAGGACATCCGCTACGCCCTGCGTCGCCTCCGCAAGTCCCCGGGCTTCTCCACCGTCGTCCTCCTCACCCTCGCCCTCGGCATCGGCGCCAATACTGCAATCTTCTCGGTCGTCAACACCGTCCTCCTGCGCCCCTTTCCATATAGAAGCCCCGATCGGCTCGTCACGATCGACCACTTCTACCCGTCCCTCAACAACCTCGAGGCCGGCTTCTCCGCCCCGGACTTCCGCGACCTGAGCGAGAAGGGGCAGATCTTCGACGGCGTCTTCGTCGGGACCGGCTGGGCCCCGGCCCTCACAGGCACCGGCGAACCCCGACGCCTCCAAGGACGCCGCGTCTCCGGCCAGTACTTCTCCACCCTCGGCGTCCCCGTGGCCCGCGGGCGCGCGCTGCAGCCGGACGACGACGCCCCGGGCAAGGAGCACGAGGTCGTCATCTCCTGGGGACTCTGGCAGCGCGAGTTCGGAGGCGAAGCCTCCACCGTCGGCCGCTCCGTCATCCTCAATAACGAGAGCTACCAGGTTGTCGGCGTCATGCCGCCGGGCTTCCAGGACTTCTTCAACTCGCAGGCGGAGATCTGGACCCCGATCGCCTTCACCCCCGACGCCTTCTCCGACAACCGCCGCACCAACGAGTACATGTCGCTCATCGCGCGCCTCAAGCCCGGCGTCACCCTCGAGCAGGCGCGCACCCGCATGACAGCCTTCGCCGAGCAGCTCAAGCAGCAGTTCCCCAACCAGTACGGCAAGACGTTCACCTGGAAGACCGCCACCCTGGGTGACAAGAAGAACGGCGCCGTCCGGCCGGCCCTCCTGGTCCTGCTCGGCGCCGTGGGCTTCGTCCTCCTCATTGCCTGCGCCAACGTCGCCAACCTCCTCCTCGCCCGCGCCGCGGCGCGCATGAAGGAGGTGGCCATTCGCTCGGCGTTAGGTGCCTCGCGCCGCACCCTCGTCAGGCAGCTCCTGGTCGAGTCCGTCGTCCTCGCCCTGCTGGGCGGCATGCTCGGCATCGGGCTCGCCTGGGCCGGCGTGCGCGCGGTCGTCGCCCTGCGCCCCGCCAACATCCCGAGGGTCGACCAGCTTGCGATGGATCCCACGGTCCTCGGCTTCGCGCTGCTCGTCTCCCTTGTCACCGGGCTTCTCTTCGGCCTTGTCCCCGCCATCCAGGCGTCGCGCACGAACCTGCAGGACACCCTGAAGGAAGGCGGACGCAGCTCCTCCGCCGACCGCGCCGGCCACCGCCTGCGCCAGGGGCTCGTCGTCGCCGAGATGGCGCTCGCCCTCACCCTGCTCACCGGCGCAGGACTGCTCGTGAAGAGCTTCGCCCGCCTCTCCGGCGTAAACCCGGGCTTCGACGCGAGCAGCCTCCTCACCTTCAACATGACGCTCCCGGCCGCGAAGTACGCGAACGACACCACGCGGCTCGGCTTCTGGAAC
Source organism: uncultured Gemmatimonadaceae bacterium (assembly GCA_963761075.1). Taxonomy (GTDB): domain Bacteria; phylum Gemmatimonadota; class Gemmatimonadetes; order Gemmatimonadales; family Gemmatimonadaceae; genus CAVXFN01. Next base: position 52,616 of record CAVXFN010000003.1, on the reverse strand, counting down.
GCGGCGGCGCCGCGCCTCGCCGCGCTCCCCGGCGTCGAGGGCGTCGCCCTCACCTCGGTCCTCCCCTTCAGCGGCAACTGGGCCACCGCGAGCTTCCGCGTGGAGGGATACCAGCAGGCGCAGGGGCAGCCGGGCCCGTGGGGCGACATCCGCGTCGTGAACGCCGACTTCTTCAAGGTGATGCACGTCCCGCTCCTCAACGGGCGGGCGTTCGACGCCACCGACGATGTCAACGCGCCGTCGCGCGTGGTCGTCGACGAGGAGGCTGCGAAGCGCTTCTGGCCCAACGAGGACCCGATCGGCAAGCGCGTCACTTTCGGCGACCCCGCGCAGCCGGACTCGGTGCAGTGGATCACCGTGGTCGGCGTCGTGGGCCACACCAAGCACGAAGGACTCGACGCCGAGAACCGCGTGCAGCTCTACTTCAACCTGCCGCAGGCCGCGAAGCTCGGCGGCGCCGAGTCCTTCATGTACGTGGCGATGCGCACGCACGGCGACCCGATGGCGCTTCTCCCTGCGGCCCGCAGCGCCATGCACGACATCGATGCCGACATCCCGCTCTCGGGCGCGTCGACGATGGACGACCTGATCGCGAACTCCATGGGGCAGCGCCGCTTCGCGATGCTGCTGCTGGCGATCTTCTCGTCGCTGGCGCTGGCCCTGTCGGCGATTGGCATCTACGGCCTGATGTCGTTCATGGTGACCCAGCGCGCCCGCGAGATGGGGGTGCGCATGACCCTCGGCGCCTCGCGCACCAACGTCCTGTCGCTCGTCATGCGGAGCGGGATGGCGCTCGTCGGCATCGGCACTGCAATTGGCGTGGCCGGCGCGGTGGCAATGAAGTCGGTGATATCGAGCCAGCTCTACGGCGTGAGCGCGACCGACCCAACGACGTTCGTGCTGGTGGCTGTGGCGCTGCTCGCGGTGGCGGCGCTGGCGACGATGGTGCCGGCGATGCGGGCGACGCGAGTGGATCCGGCGGTGGCGCTGAGGGAGGAGTAGCGGGGGCGGCGGGTCGCCCGCAGTCGGACGTCAGCGGGTCTTCGGGCGCACAAGCTCCCTGAAGGGCTGGTAGTCCTGCAGGTCCCTGAAGTCGTACTCGCGGTGCGCCCAGAGGCCGAACTCGTGGCCCTCGCCGAGGCTGCGGCGCAACAGTACGAGGGCGCTGTCACGCCGGCCGGATGCGGCAAGCACGCGCGCCTCGGCGAAGGATGTGACGCCGAGACTGTACGCCCTCGGCAACTGTTCCAGGAGGGACAGGGCCCGTGACGACCGCAATCATGTCCCCGTCACGCGCGGCGCTCGAACCCTCCAGCGCTACGTAGTCCGCGTTGGCCGGATTGCGCGCCGCAAGCGCCTCGGCGATCGTGTGTGCCGCGCTCCAGTTCCCCAGCTCATACTCGGTTCGCGCCCGCCCGAGCGCCTCGGCGTCGCTGGAGTCGCCCTGCGCGACGCGCGCGTCGTGCCAGCGCAGCCCCCGTTGCAGGATGCGCCGTGCTGCATCAGGGTGGCCGTGCGCGCGCAACTCGATTCCCGCTTCCAGTGCCAGGTCGCCGGCGCTGTTTCCCAGTGGATCCGCCGGCATGCGCTCCGCGGCGTCCAGGATCTTCTCGACGTCGGCGACGCGTCCCATCGCTCCCAGCGCGCGGACCGACGTGCCGAGCACATACGCGCGATCGGGAAAGGCGGCCTGCGCCCGCTCACCGGTGAGACGCTCCTTCTCGTGATCGCCCAGCAGGTGCTCCACCCGGCCAAGCACGTCCCAGTAGGGTGCCCACCCGCGCATCGGGCCCTTGTCGGGCGGCAGGGAGAGCAGCGCCCCATGCGCCTCCTTGTAGTAGCCGTTCTGCATCGCCTCGACAGCCCAGTTGTACGTCGCCTTCGAGCCGGGCGCCGCCTGCGCGAGCGCTCGCACGGCGCGAAGCGCCGACGGACGGTCGCCCGCCATGATGCTCCGGCGGAATTCGTACCAGCGCCTGTTGTATGGATTGAGCTGCGACTGGCGAGTGCTCAGGGCCGAGAGGACGGAGTCTGCCGCACCATAGGCCCCCTGGTTCGACAGGCTGATCGACGCCATCAGCAGCGCGGCGGCGAAGGTGCTGTCGTGCCGGAAGGCGTCGACGAAGTTCCGCTCCGAGGCGCTGAAGTCCGTGCGCAGGTACTCGTCGAGTCCCTCGGCAAAGGCGCGATAGGCGTCGAACGTGGGCGGCTGGCTCATTTCGAGCCACGACCCGATGCGCTCATCGAGGGTTGCCGACAGCACGCCCATTACCCGCGACCTGATGTTCTCGATGGCCGTGGTGGGTTCACTTAGTGACGCGGGGATGGGACCCACCGCGCCCAGCAGGCGTGCCGCGGCGACGTCGGCGACCTGCACCTGGAACTCGACACCACCCTGAGCCGCGTAGTACGACCCGGTGATCACGATGCCCGCGTTGGTCTCGTCCGCGAGCGAGCGAACACCAGCGGTGGCCGACCCGCCGGCGGGCTGCGAGTCGGCCATGCGCGAGGCCTGGAGCGCCGTGGGCGTCGGCACTACGTCGACGATGCCGGTGCGCTGCAGGCCCTCAGTGACCCAGTCCGCCGCCATGACGCCAAGGTAATCCAGTGCGGGATCCCTCGTTCGGTTGGCAAACTGGGCGACGACGACACGCTTCGAGGGCGGTGGCGGCTGCGCGATCACGCCCGGGCGCCGGAGCTGGTGCGCCACGCCGTACGCGGCCACCGCGATCAACGTGACCATGGCGGCGACGCGAATCGCTCGCGGTCTGCGCGACAGGCGCCCCGTGAGGGCGCGCGCGAAATCGGCCGCGCGCTCGAACCTCGCGGCGGGATCGATTGCCAGCGCGCGCTCGACCGCATCCTCGACATTGCGCGGGATGTCGCCAGCCGAGGAGCGCCTCCGGAGGTCGTTCAGGGAGGGACGACTCGACGCGACGCCGACCGCCGCTGCCCGGGACGGCCGAGCGCCCGTCAGCATCTCGTGCAGCACGACGCCGAGCGAGTAGATGTCGCTCCGGCCGTCGACCCTGGCGCCGTCGACGGCCTGCTCGGGGCTCATGTACGCGGGGGTGCCGAGTCGTCCCTGCTCGGTGGACTGGGTGAGGGTGTCGGTGGCCGCCTCGCGCATGGCCCGAGCGATGCCGAAGTCGCTGACGACGGGGTGCCCGGCGACGAGGAGGATGTTGCCCGGCTTGATGTCGCGGTGGACGATGTCGTGCGCGTGCGCGTAGTCGAGCGCTTCCGCGATCTCCGCGGCGATGCGGACAGCCTCGTCGACGGCGAGAACGGGCCGGTCGGAAAGCAGGTCGCCGAGGCTCTTGTCCTCCACGTATGGCATCACGTAGAAGAGGAACCCCGCCGCCTCGCCGGAGTCGAGCAGGGGGAGGATGTTCGGGTGGTTGAGCCGCGCCGCGATGATGATCTCGCGCAGGAAGCGTTGTTCGCTGAGCGCAGTGGCGATCGACGGATGGAGGATCTTGACGGCGACGGGTCGCTGGTGCCGCACGTCGCGCGCGAGGTAGACCGTGGCCATGCCCCCGCGCCCGACCTCGCGCTCGATCAGGTAGCGCCCGGCGATCGCCTCGAGGAATGCGGGACTGAGTGTTTCCATCGTGCTTAACCTGCCTACTGGCGGCGCCTGCCGGGACGCCTCACTTTTGCGGTTCGTCAACGGGAGGGAACAATGACGGCTCCAGTGATGCTCGGCACAGGTGGCATACCGAACCTTCGAATAATCGAGGACTACGCCACGAGGGCGCCCACCTACTGGTTTGAATTGCACACGGCAATTGCTCTGCCGGATGCGGCTTCGGTGAAGGACCTTCGTGCTGCGCTGTCAGCGGGTGAAATCCACAGAGGCTGCGGAGCTCCTGATGTCGAAGGGGCACCTTGCGGTGACCACCGACGAAAACCTCCGGAAGCTCGCGGTCATCCTGAACAGCCTCTTTCAGGCGCCGTAGGCAGAGTCAGACGCTGCATTGTGGTGGGACCCCGGCGAACTGGCGCAGGGAACACCTGTCAGACTGCGCCGGCTTGTATCGACTCCACGAGTCGCACCGTCTCCTCGGACGGCCGCGTCTCGAGTTCCGTCCACAATCGCTTCGCGAACTGGCTGTAGATGTCCATCGCGCCGGCGCGGTCGCCGAGCCTCGCGAGCATGACGAGCACGCGGCGCAGCATGCGCTCGTCCGACGAGGCCAGCACGGCGACGCGCCGCGCGAGTTGTGACGCGTTCGTGAACTCCCGGGCTCCCTCGTAGCGCTCGACGAGGCTCCAGGCGGCGCCCAGGGCACGGGCTCGATAGTGCGCGCGCTCCCCCTCGAGCCACTGCTCGAACGCAGCGCTCCCCGGAACGTAGAAGCCGGGCAGCAGGTCGCCGTGGTACAGGTCGAGTGCCTCGCGCAGCCGCCCGGCGTCGATCGACGCGTCGAATGCGACGGCGTCGCACCAGACACCTCCCGGCGTGAGGCCGAGCGACTCGTTGCCCCGGGAGATCGCGACGTCCTCGCCCACCACTGCGCGCAGCCGGTGCAGCGCCTTCCGAAGGGCAGCACGCGCCGCGTCCTGCCCCTGCTCGGGCCAGAACAGCCCGACGAGCCGGTCCCGCTGCTGGAACGCCTGCGGCCTCGCCAGGGCGAGGAAGACGAGGAGCGCGAGCACCTTTGGCTGCGCGAGCAACTCGTCGAGATCGCCCCGGGCGTCGTCGTGCGCATGGAGCGTTCCGAGTACGCGGAGTTGGATCATCTGGGGACAGTCGCTTGTGACCCGCAGTTGCGTGCCGGCAAAGCTTACGCCACTGGGTGAGGTGCGGGAAGAGGGCGGAACACACGCGGAACGCTCGCGGAACGGCGCCGTCACGACGCGGCCCCAGACTATGGCGCAAGTCGCCCAGCCGCGCGACTACCGCAGCCGGCACGGTCCGTTGCCACTGACAGGAGGCTTGCATGCCCCCGCTTCGCATATCACACACCTGGATTGGCCTGCCCATCACACTTGCACTCGTCATCGCGTGCGCCGCGCTCGGGCGCGTCATCGCCTCGGCGTACCAGCACGAGACGGCGCCTTCGCTCAGCGTCGGCGACGCCGGTGGCGGCTCTCCGGCGGTGTATGCCGGCCCGTACGAGGGCGATGTGCGCTACCTGCTGGATCACGCCGCGGGCTGGCGCACCTCGCGCGACGCTGCCGTGGACGGAGGCGAGCCGCCACAGGTCGCGATTGCCAACACGTGCCCGCGCGATGCCTACGTCGCCGCAGCAGCGCACTACGCGTGGGCGGCCGAGAGCTACTATCGCCTCGACAACGCCCACGCGTCGTCGATGGCCCGGGAGGTCCACGGCAATCTCGAACAGGCGAACGACCTGTGTGCGGCCTCGACCGGCGTCAGCATCGTCCGGTGCCGAACGACGTCGATCTGGGGGTGTCCGCCCCCCGGTATCAGATGACCGATGCCCCACGATGCGGCCAGACGCAACCGCCTTCGCCCCGCCTGGCCCCTGTCCCTGTCCTTCACAGTTCCTCACCCCAGCCCAGGAGGCCATGATGTTGCGCGCACTGACGGGTCGCACCACGCCGTTGGCGTTGCTGTTTGCCGTCGTCCTGCTCGTTCCCGGGTGCCAGACGCTGCGCGTCAGCACCGACCATGGTTCGGTGGCCGGTCTCCCCTTCTACCTGAAGTCCGGGGTATTCCGTCACCACACGCTCTACGAGCAGCCGTTCATCCACGTGTCCGTTGCGGTCGCCGCCATCATCGGCGTCAAGAACGGTGAGGATGTACTCGCGCCAGAGACCACCTACGAGCGCGACGTCATGGCGAACCAGGAGAACCTTCGCCAAATAGACGCCCTCCAATCGATGATCACCGACATCACGCTCGGTTCCGCCACCGACGTGCAAAAGAGCCTTCCCAAGCTCCGGGACGCGCTGGATGCCATCCCGCGAATGTCGAGGGACACCCTCTTGAAGCCCGACATGACGGCGCTCCCCAACGCGAACTTCGTCGAGCGTGTCACCGTGACGGACTACAATACGAGGTACTACCTGAACTCGAATCGTTCCGCATTCGGCTCGGCGACGGTGTCCGCGGAGCTCGCCGCGGACGGCACACTTTCCAAGTCCGAGGCCCAGTCGGAATCGAAGGTACCAGATGCAATCACCGCCGCCGCGACCGCCCTGACAGGGATCGCGCCAATCAAGGAGTTCCTCACGTATAAGTGGATACCGGCCGCCGCCCCTGGCGCCTCCGGTGCTGCTGCGACGTCCGACACATTAGCCAAGACCCTGACTACCTTGGGTGTCGCAGTCGGACCGGAACCGCCGATGGGGGCTCGCATCCAACTCCGCGCCACCGAATCCGCGATGGTCTACGATATGTATCTGGACAGCGCGAACGACCCGTCTGCGACCGGGTTGCTCATTCCCCTGAAGCGCGATCCCACGATGTACCAGTTCGTGATCAAGCAGAAGGAGCAGCCCGAAGAGAAGAAGCCCGACGACGCGATCAGCTTCAAGGGAAGCATCCAGCTGCCTGCGCCTAAGAAACCGTAGCGGACGCGCCCGCATACGGCGCTCCGCTCGGGGCTCGTCGCCATCCAAAGCCCCGTGACGGGTGGCGGGAGCCGAGTATCCGCCGCCGCAACGGTGCGGTAATCGGAGGTACCGGGCGGGTCGGTGACGTCTTCGCCATCGTCACCGACCTGCCGTCCCTCCAGGTGACGCTTTGCAACTCGGCGCCACGTGCTTGACTCGGCGCCCGCGCCGAGCGTACGCTCGGCGCAGTCACGGCACGGGGGAGGGGACGGGACGCGATGTGATGCCCTCCCCTGCACGGCCGCGATGCCGCTCGACCCGCCGCGCGCACGTACCCTCGGCCCATGCACGCGTGCCACGCCCAGCCGGGGAGAGATGGGTCATGTCGATGGCCGCCACGACAAAGCGCTGGTCCCTCGAGGAGTTGCACAGCCTCCCCGACGACGGCAACAAGTACGAGCTGGTGCACGGAGAGTTGTTCGTGACGCCGGCGCCCAGTCCCGGTCACGAGACGATCATCGCTCGTCTGACGCGGATCCTCGATCCCTACGTGGCCGCACAGGGACTTGGCCTCGTCTACCACGCGCGAAGCGTGGTGCGCCAGAAGGGCTCCGAGGTCGAGCCCGACCTCATGGTGCGCCAGCTGCCGCCGAGCCGCGGAAACGAGTGGGAGAAGTGGCCCGTCCCCATTCTGGTGGTCGAGGTGCTCTCGGACTCCACCCGACGGCGCGACCGGGAGCAGAAGCGCGACTTCTACGTAAACGACGCGCGAATCCCGGAGTACTGGATCGTGGACCCGGAGCGAAGGACGATCACGTCACTTCGCGCCGACGGGGATGACCGGACCTTCGCCGACACGATGACGTGGGCGCCGGCCGGCGCGACCGAGCCGCTGACGTTCGCCCTGCCCGATATCTTCGCCTGAATCCGCGGGCCAGGAAGGTTCCGTCCGGCCACGCCGCTTTCGTCGTGGCTCGCATCCGAATCGACTCCTTGCGTCGAGGTGGCCGGCGCAGCTGCTTGACTCGGCGCGCCCGCCGAGCGTACCCTCGGCGCAAGGGCCGCGCGGCGTGATGGTTCGAGCCGGAATGCCGCGGTGGCGGCCATCCAGGCGCGGGCACGTACCCTCGGCCCATGCACGCGTGCTTCGCCCAGCCGGGGAGAGATGGCTCATGTCGATGGCCGCCACCACAAAGCACTGGACCCTCGAGGAGCTGCACAGCCTCCCCGACGACGGCAACAAGTACGAGGTGGTGCACGGGGAGCTGTTCGTGACCCCGGCGCCCGGACCTCTGCACGAAAGCGTCCTGGAACGCCTGACGCACATTCTCGATCCCTATGTCACGGCGCACCGCCTGGGACGTATTTACCGCGCCAGGGCCGTGGTGCGCAGGGAAGGCTCGGAGGTCGAACCGGACCTCATGGTGCGCCAGCCACCACAAAACCTGCGCGATAGCTGGGAGAAGTGGCCCACGCCCATCCTGGTCGTCGAGGTGCTTTCCGACTCGACGCGCCGGCGTGACCGCGAGCAGAAACGCCACTTCTATGTGAGAGACCTGAGCATCCCGGAGTACTGGATCGTCGATGCCGAGGAGCGGATCATCACCTCGGTACGGACCGGCGAGGAGGATCGGGACTTCGCCGAAACGCTGACCTGGGCGCCTGCCGGCGCCAGCGAGCCGCTGGCGTTCGCCATAAGCGACGTGTTCGGCTGAGCTCGCGCCTCGCGGGCCACGCCGACGGGGTGCAGCTTTCCGTCATGCGCCACATCCTGACATTCGCCGCGCTGCTCGCGGCCGCGGTCCCCGCCCCCGCCTCCGCCCAGCAACCATTCGACGTCCTCATCCGCGGCGGCACTGTCATCGACGGCACCGGCACGCCGGGGCGCGTGCTCGACGTCGGCATTCGCGACGGACGCATCGCCTTCGTGGGCGACGCCGCGACGAGCGTCGCGGCACATACATAGACGCGACCGGCCTCACCGTGGCACCGGGGTTCATCGACCCGCACACCCACACCGCCGGCGACCTCTCCAGCCCGCAGCGTCACGCCAACCTCCCGTACCTCATGCAGGGCGTCACCACCGTCGTCACCAACAACGACGGCGGCGGCAGCATCGAGATCGGCCGCACGCTCGACAAGTGGGCGCGGCAGGGGATCGGCACCAATGCGGCGGTCTACATCGGCCAGGGTTCGGTACGCGGCAACGTGATGGGGATGGCCGGCGGCCCGGCGTCGCCGGCGCAGCTCGACTCGATGCGGAAGCTCGTCGCCCGGGGCATGGACGAGGGCGCCCTGGGGATGTCCACGGGGCTCTACTACGCGCCCGGCAGCTTCGCCGCGACCGACGAAGTGATCGAGCTGGCGAAGGTGGCCGCGCAGAAGGGCGGCATCTACGACACGCACATGCGCGACGAGAGCTCGTACACCATCGGGCTCATCGGTTCGGTCAACGAGACGATCCGGATCGCCCGCGAGGCGCACATTCCCGTGCACATCTCGCACATCAAGGCGCTGGGCGTGGATGTCTGGGGACAGTCCGACACCGTCATCAAGCTGGTGGACGCAGCGCGCACACAAGGTCTCGACGTGACGGCGAACCAGTATCCGTACACGGCGTCGGGCACGAGCGTGAGCGCCGCGCTGCTGCCGCGCTGGGCGGAGGAAGGTGGTGGGGACTCGCTGCGCGCCCGGTTCGCCAGACCGGAAACCCGCCAGCGCATCGTCGCCGAGATGCGCGAGAACCTGCGGCGCCGCGGTGGCGCCGCGTCGCTGCTGATGGTCTCCACGCGCGTGCCGGGGATCCTTGGCAAGAACCTCGAGGAGATCGCAGCCGAGCGGGGCAAGGACCCGATCGAGACGGCCATCGACATCATTCTCGCGGGCGGCTCCGGCGTGGCGTCGTTCAACATGAACGAGGCCGACATCCGGAAGTTCATGGTGCAGCCGTGGGTCGTGACGGGCTCCGATGGCAGTGACGGCCATCCGCGCAAGTACGGCACGTTCGCGAAGCTCATCCATCAGTACGTCGAGCAGGACCACGTGCTCACGCTCGAGCAGGCGATCCATCGCAGCAGCGGCGAGACGGCGCAGCTGCTCCGGCTCAGGGACCGGGGCACGATCGCCGTGGGACAGTTCGCCGACGTGATCGTATTCAACCCGGCCGACGTCCAGGACCGCTCGACCTACCGGGAGCCGCAACTGCTCGCGACCGGAATGAAGTACGTGCTCGTCAACGGCGTGGTGACTGTCGATGACGGCAAGTACACTGGCGCCCTGGCCGGGCGCGTGCTGCGACGCTAGCGCGAACCCGGGCGCAGGAACCGGGCGGTCGCCCGGGTTGACTCGGCGCGCCCGCCGAGCGTAGGCTCGGCGCAGTCACCGCTCGGGGCCACGTGACGGGGCGCAGTGCGATGCTCTCCCCTGCACTGCCGCGATGCCGCTCATTCGCACACGCGCACGTACCCTCGGCCCATGCACGCGTGCTTCGCCCAGCCGGGGAGAGATGGGGCATGTCGATGGCCGCCACGACAAAGCACTGGACGCTCGAGGAGCTGCACAGCCTCCCCGACGACGGCAACAAGTACGAGCTGGTGCACGGGGAGCTGTTCGTGACCCCGGCACCCGCGCCCCGACATGAGAGCGTCCTCCAGCGGCTCACGCACACTCTTGAGCCGTACGTCACCACGCATGGCCTGGGAGACATCTATCACCCGCGTAGCGTGGTGCGCGTGAAAGGCTCAGAGGTCGAGCCTGACTTGATGGTGCGAACCCACCCCAGCAACGACGACGTCCCGTGGGAAGAGTGGCCCGTCCCCATCCTCGTGGTCGAAGTCATCTCCGACTCGACCCGACGCCGCGACCAAGAGCAGAAGCGCGATTTCTACATCAACGACGCGCGCATCCCGGAGTACTGGATCGTCGACCCGGAGCGGCGGACGATCACGTCGGTGCGCGCAGGCGCCGAGGACCACATCGCCAGTGAGACGATGACGTGGGCGCCGGCGGGTGCAACGGAGCCGCTGACCTTCGCTGTCAGCGACATCTTCGGCTGAAGTCGCTGTGATACGCCCCGCGGATCACGGCGCCGGCTTCTTGGCCGTCGGCGGCAGCAGGCCGTTCAGGCGAAGGTAGATCGCCGACTGGCTGTAGTGATCGGCGTAGTCGCCCGTCGTCAGGGTCATGACCGCGGCACGGGTCATCGTGCTGCCGAAGATGCTGAGCTCCTCGCCCAGCTTCGAGTCGTCGAGTGACGCCAGGGCCTTGTCGCAGAAGTCGAACGTCTCGCGGAGCCGCGCCACGAGCACGTCCTTGCTGTCAGTGGTGGCGACCTTGGTGCGCGTGGGCGCCTTCATGCCCCCGATGACGCCGCACAGCATGTCGTTGCCCGACGCCAGGTGCAGCACGATGTCGCCGAAACTCATCTGCGCCGGCGTCGGCCTGAACGCGTACTTGTCGGCCGGCATGGACTCGGCCGACGCGATCAGGTTCTTCGCCTCCTGCTGCACGTTGTGTCGAAAAGCCTGCGCGACGGGAGCAGTCGGCTGAGCCGACAATAACTGCGGCACGATCGCGATGACGAGCGTCGCGGCGGAAGCACGGAGAGACATGAGATCCTGCTCGCGGTCTGGGGTACATGGATCTTCGCGCATGCGGGCCCTCGCGTCCAGCCCGGCCGGCCGGCTCGGCCGGCGTGCGACGCCGGGAAGGGGCGTGCACCGCCGGACCGGTGGCCTGGTTCTGGCCTATTTCACCTTCACGTCCGTCGTGCCGGACTTGCCTTCGCTCGTGGCCGTGATCGTGATGGTGCCCTTCCTGACGCCACGCGCGAGTCCGGTGCTGTCGACAGTCACCTTCGACACATCGGCGCTGGACCACGTCACCACGCGTCCCGTGAGCACGTTGTTCTGCGCGTCGTAGAGCGCGGCGGTGAGCTGGACGGTCTTCCCCGCGCCGATGCTGGGGTTCACGGGGGTGACAACCACGCGATTGACGGGCGCGGGCACCACCGTGACCGACGAGGTGCCACGCTGTCCGCCGGCAGTTGCCGTGATGGTGGCGCTTCCCGCGGAGACTCCGGTCACGATCCCGCCCGGCGACACGAGTGCCACCGCGGAATCGCTGCTCGACCACGTGAACGCGGCCCCTGCCATCGGGTTCCCGTGAGCGTCGAAGGCCGAGGCCGTCAGGGTCGTCGTCCATGCCACGTTCACCGTGACCGATGGCGGGGCCACTGTCACGGTGGCGACGGCCGGCGGCGCAACTGTCACGGACACCGTGCCCACCTGCCCCTCGCTCGTCGCCGTTACAGCAGCGCTCCCCACCCCTGTGGCCGTGATCAGGCCGCCCTGATCGACGGCCGCCACGGTGGTGTCCGAGCTCGCCCACGTTATGACGCGACCGGTGAGCGCACTGCCGGCTGCGTCGCGCGGGGTTGCCACGACGGACTGCGTGCCTCCCACCGTGAGATTCACCGTCGAGGGCGCGACGCCCACGGTGGCCACCGGGATCGGCGTGGCCGAAGTCACCGTCACTGTCGACGACCCGGTCTTTCCCTCACTCGTCGCCGTGATCGTCGCGACGCCGGGTGCGAATGCCGTGACGATCCCTGCCGACGATACATTCGCGACCCCAGGACTGCTCGACATCCACGTGACCGCGCGGCCGGTGAGGATGTTGTTCGAGGCGTCACGCGTCGTCGCCGCGAGCGCTCCGGTCTGCCCCACCTGCAGCGCCAGGGTCGGCGGCGAGACGGCGACGCTGTTCACCGGCACGGGTGGCGGGAGCTTCACGGTCACGGATGCGCTGCCACTCTTCCCCTCGCAAAAGGCCGTGATTGTCACGTTCCCCACCGCCGCCGCGGTCACGACGCCGCTGGCCGACACCGTCGCGACCGCGGAATTGCTGCTCGTCCATCCCACTGTGCGTCCGGACAGCACGTTCCCACCGGCGTCGTGCAGGGTCGCGGTGAGCGACACGCTCTGGCCCACGGTAAGGCCTGCCGTCGCGGGAGTCACCGCCACGCTCGCGACGGGAACCTGGAGCACGGCGACAAGCGCCGACCCCACCGTTCCATCGACTGTCGCGCTGATGACCGCGTTCCCCGGCGCCAGGCCCGTGACGAGCCCGGACGACGAGACGCTGGCGAGCCCTGGTGCTCCGCTCGTCCAGCTCACGCTGCGTCCGGTAAGCGGCTGGCCGCTTGCGTCGCGCGGCGTGGCCGAAAGCTGCAGATGTTGCCCCACGATCACGCTCGCCGGCGATGGACCGATTCCGACAGTCGCGACAGGAACCGGCGTGATCGTCACGGTCGCCGTTCCCGCTGTTCCCCCGCTCGTTGCCGTGATCGTCGCCGCGCCGGGCGAGAGGCCACTCACGAGGCCCCCCGCGGATACTGTCGCCACCACGCTGTTACTCGACGAGAAACTGATCGGGCGTCCCGTGAGCGTTGCCCCGGCGCTGTCGGTCACCACCGCGGTGAGCTGCGCCGTCTGGCCCGCGACGATCGTCACCTGGGCAGGGCGAGACGATGACCGCGCCCACCGGCCTCGGGCTGACGGTGATCGCTGCCGTGCCGCTCTTCCCCTCGCTCGATGCGGAGATCGTGGCGGCGCCCGGAGAGATCGCCGTCACCAGGCCCGCCGACGTGACCGTCGCGACCTGCGCGCTGCTCGTCGACCAGGCGACGGCATGCCCGCCTAACGGCGCACCCGACGCGTCACGTACCTGTGCCGTGAACTGCGTGCTCTGCCCCACGACCAGGGCGCCGCTGTCCGGCGCCAGGGCGATGCTGGCGACGGGTACCTGTGAGACTGTGATCGAGGCGACCCCGGTCTGTCCTTCGCAGCTCGCGCTGATGATTGCGCCCCCCGCGGCGACGGCGGTCACGAGTCCGCCGGCAGTCACCGTCGCGACGGTGGTGTTGCTCGACGACCACGTGACGGGGCGCCCCGACAGTACCTGCCCATCGGCGTCGAGCGCATCGGCGCCGAGCTGCAGCGTCTCGCCGACGAGCATCGAATGGTTCGTCGACGAGAGGCGCACGGCCGCCACCGGCGCCGGGAGCACTGTCACCGTGGAGAGCGCGTCCCTGCCCAGTGCACTCGCCGCAATCCGCACCGTCCCGACGCTCCGGCCGGTCACCACCCCGCCTTCGGACACCGCGGCGATTGATGCATCCTCACTCGCCCAGTGGACGTGCCCTCCCGTGATCGCATTCCCCTGCGCGTCGCGCACGTCGGCCTCGAGCGGGAGGCTTGCGCCCACCGCGACGCTCGCGCCGGGCGGCACCACGGCGATCGATTCAACCGACGTTTGCCCGGGCGCCGATACTTCCATCGAACAGGCGGCCAGCAACACGGCCGCGAGCGTGGCGGCGGAACTGATCTTCCGAGACATGCAGGACATCAGGGTTTCCCCCACCTACGGGACCGGCGACAGCGACACCGAAACGCCGCCCCTCAGGGTGTCTTTGGCGGCGGCGACGGAGGCAGTGCGAGCAGCCGGCGCCGAAAAGTCTGGAACGCCTGGGTATCCTTCGTCAAGCGTTGGAGCTGGCTTGCGGGGTACTTGGCGATCAGGGCCTCGGTCGCCGTGATGCGATCCTCCTCCAACGGGTGGCTCGCAAAGAACGCATCCACCGCGTTGGGATTCGACTGGCGCTCGCTCAACAGGATCCGGAACATCGCCGGAATGCCATTCGGGCGAGATGCCTGCCTTGACCGTCGTCGACACCGCTTCGGCGTCGGCCTCGGCTTCATCGGTGCGGCTGAACTTCGCGAACAGCGCGCTTCCGCCGACGTTGATGGCGGCTGCGCCCGCCTGGTTGTCGCACACCTTGGTGAGCGTGCACAGCAATCCCACGCCGACGTTGGCACCCTCCGCCTGCTGCATCTGCTGCACGGAGTGACGCAGCGTCACGTGGCCGATCTCGTGGGCGAGGACGCCCGCCAGTTCGCTCATGTCAGTCGCCCGCTCGATGAGGCCGCGGTTGACGTAGACCCAGCCGCCCGGCAGCGCGAAGGCGTTGACCTCCTTGGTGTCGACGACGGTGAAGGTCCACGCGAGATTGCGCGTGTCGGTGACCTTCGCGAGCTGGTTGCCGAGCGTGTTGATGTACTTCACGACGGCGCCATCCCTGACGAGGGGCAGCTCGGTGTCGACCTGCGCGGCCGTGCTGGCGCCAAGGTCGACTTCCTGCTGCTGGGAAATGGCGCAGGAGGTGGACAGGACTGACGCAGCGCAACTGGCGAGCGCAAGGAGCGCCGCGCGCGCGCGCGAAGCGTATGGACGCACGGAAGGGACCTCTTCGTGACGAGGAAGGACGATGCAGCCGTCAGAGGCAGGTTACGGCACCCTGCCGGCCGGCGGTATTACTCCTTGGGTGGGTTCTGGATCGAGACCTCCGGGCGAATATGTAGGGACTGGCTCCGCGACGGATCGGCCTGCTGCGCCATGAGGTGAATCGGCGGCGCCCGCCTGACGGCGGGCGCAACGCCCGGGCCCGAGAACGCATGCGAGCCGCCGCCGGCAGGCCCATGCGGCACCCTGATGCGAACTCATTCCTTCGAGCGATGCTGAAACGCCGGCAATCCCCGTAACCTGCGAAGCAGATCGCACGGTCACCGGAGGAAAAGGGTGCCACTGGGAACGATCGGACTCGGGTGCATGGGGGCGAGCACGGTGCGCCGGCTCATGCGGGATTACCACACCCGGGTGCGTGCGATACCACGGCCGCTGGCTTCCGGAACGGCGTGTTGCCTGCCATGCGACCCCGGTCCGTCAGCCACGCGGAGCAAGCTGCCGCCCGGTAAGCACTTATCGGGGCGCCACGGGAGCGGCGCATGAGCGGAACCGGACGTCCCGATGACGCGGAATCACGCATGCTCGGCGCGATCCAGCGGGAAGCGTTCAGCTACTTCGCGCACGAGACGAATCTGGCCAACGGGCTGGTGACTGACACCACCACCGACCACGCGCCGGCGAGCATCGCGGCCATCGGGCTCGGGCTCACCGCATATCCTGTCGCCGTCGAACGCGGGCTGATGTCGCGCGCCGACGCCGCGGCACGCGTGCGCACGACCTTGCGGTTCTTCTGGGAGAGCAAGCAGGGGCCGGAGCCCGACGCCACCGGGTACCGCGGATTCTACTATCACTTCCTCGACATGCGCACCGGGGCGCGCGTGTGGGAGTGCGAGCTCTCGACGGTGGACACCGCGCTCCTGATCGGCGGGATGCTGACGGCGGCGGCGTACTTCGACGGACAGCGGCCGGGGGAGCAGGAAATTCGTGACCTGGCCGACGGTCTGTACACGCGGGTCGACTGGCAGTGGGCGCAGAACGGCGGAGTGACGGTGACGCATGGCTGGAAGCCGGACCTGGGGTTCCTGCCGTACCGCTGGGAGGGATATGACGAGGCGATGCTGCTGTACGTGCTCGGCCTCGGATCCCCCACGCATCCACTCCCCGCCGGGAGCTATCTTGCATGGGCCGCGACGTACGCGTGGAAAACAGTGTACGGGACGTCGTTCCTGTATGCGGGACCGCTGTTCACCCATCAGCTCTCGCACATGTGGATCGACTTCCGTGGCATCCGGGACAGGTTCATGCGCGGGCACGAGAGCGACTACTTCGAGAACAGTCGCCGCGCCACGATGGTGCAGCAGCAGTACGCCATCCGGAATCCCGGCGGTTACGCCTGCTACGGCGAACACTGCTGGGGCCTCACCGCGAGCGGCGGACCGGGGGACGTCACGCTGGAAGTCGGTGGCGTCAGGCGACAATTCTTCGGCTACAGGGCGCGCGGTGTGCCCGATGGTCCCGACGACGGCACCGTGGCACCATGGGCGGTGGTGGCGTCGCTGCCCTTCGCGCCGGAGATCGTGCTTCCGACGATCGCCCATCTGCGAAAGTTGCGGCTGGGCGGCACGCATCCATATGGAGTCAAGACGACGTTCAATCCCACCTTTCCCGATCCGGGCGGCTCTCCACAGGGCTGGGTAGCCCCGTGGCATTGCGGCCTGAACCAGGGGCCGATGATCGTGATGGTCGAGAACTACCGCTCGGGGCTGGTGTGGCAATTGCTCCGTGGCTGCCGCTACCTGGTCGCGGGATTGCGAATCGCCGGATTCACCGGTGGCTGGCTGGCGCATCCTGAGCCGACGTCCCACGCCGGGATCGGTGTGGAATGCGCGTAACCCTGCCGCTCTTCTTCCCGTCGTTTCCGCCGCTCGAAGACCCGATCCGCTCCGAGCTGTTCGGCATCGAGCGACTGGAGCAGCACGCCAGGAGCCTGGCGGCCGCGCAGACTATCGCGAGCGGGGTAGAGCCCGGAGCCCAGCTGCTGCCGCGGGTGAACGACAACGGCCGGGCGCTGCGCAATGCAAACAGGCTGCTCTCCGAGGCGGTGCGAGAGGAACGCTGGACGGCGCCCGCCGCCGAGTGGCTGCTCGACAACTTCTTCGTCGTCGACGAGCAGTTGCGCGGGATTCGCGACGATCTGCCGGTGGGCTTCTACAAGGAACTTCCGGCGCTCGCCGACGGTCCGCTGGAGGGTTTCCCCAGGGTGTACGGCATCGCGTGGGCGTTCGTCGCGCACACCGACAGTCGCTTCGATCCCGACACGCTGCGGCGGTTCGTGCGGGCCTACCAGGCGGTGCAGCCGCTGACAATCGGCGAACTCTGGGCCGTCACGATCTCGTTGCGCGTGGTGCTCGTGGAGAACCTGCGGCGCCTGGCGGACGCGATGGTCCGGGGGCGCGCGGCGCGCGCCGAGGCCGATGCGCTCGCCGACGAGCTGCTCGGGCTCAGCGGACAAGACGTGCAGTCGGTGGCGGCGGTGATGTCCCGTGCCGACAAACCACGGCTGGTCACGGCGTTCGCGGTGGAACTCGTGTTGCGGCTGCGCGATCAGGATCCGGCGGTGACGCCGGCCCTGGCGTGGCTGCACCAGCGGCTGGCGGCGCAGGGGACGACGGCCGACGAGATCGCCCTCGTGGAACACCGGCGGCAGGCGGCGATGACGGTGACGGTGCGCAACATCATCACCAGCATGCGGCTGATGTCGGCGCTCGACTGGCCGGCATTCTTCGAGAGCGTCAGTCTCGTGGACGAGCGGCTGCGGCAGGAGAGCGACTTCGCGGCGATGGACTTCACGAGCCGCGACAGTTATCGCCACGCGATCGAGGCGCTGGCGCGCGGATCGGGGCAGACGGAACTGGACGTCGTGAATGAAGTGCTGGCCCGGGTCGCCGCGGCGCGCGCGCGGCCGCCGGACGCCGGCGGGGCGCGGGACGACCGCCGGGCCGACCCCGGGTTCTACCTCGTCGGCGGGGGCCGGCGGGAGTTCGAACGCACCGTGGGTTTCCGCACGCGGCCGTGGCTGAGGGTGCGACGCGCCGTGCTCGACAGGGCGATACCAGGCTATCTCGGAACGCTGCTCGTGCTCACCGCAGCGATCCTGGCCGTTCCCCTGGGCATGGCCGCGGCAGCCGGGATGCTCGCCGCGGGCCTGCTCGTGCTGGGCGTGCTCGCGCTGATCCCGGCATCGGACCTGGCGGTCGCGCTGCTGAATCGCTTTGCGACGTCGGTCGTCGCGCCCGATCTCCTGCCACGCCTCGAGTGGCCGGGCGGGCGTGCCGTCGGAATGCCGGACGATGGTGGCGGTGCCGACGCTTCTGACCGACGTTGCCGACGTCGAGGCGCAGGTGGATCGGCTCGAGGTGCACTACCTGGCGAACGCGGACGGCGACGTGCGGTTCGCGCTGGTGTCCGACTGGCCCGATGCGGCCACCGAGCACGTGCCGGGCGACGAGGCGATCCTGGCCGCGGCGCGCGACGGCGTGGCGCGGTTGAACGCCCGGCATGGGCCGGCGCCGGGTGGGGGCGATCGCTTCTTCGTCTTTCACCGCCGGCGACTGTGGAACCCGCGCGAAGGCGCCTGGATGGGCTGGGAGCGGAAGCGCGGCAAGCTCCACGAGCTGAACCATCTCCTCCGCGGCGCGGAAGACACGACGTTCGTGGCCGAGGGCGGCGGCGCGCCGACAGCGCCGGGTGGCGTGCGCTACGTGCTGACGCTCGATGCCGACACCCGGCTTCCCCTGGGCGCGGTGAACCGGCTCGTCGGCACCATGGCGCACCCGCTCAACCGACCGCGGCTCGACGCCGCGACGAGGCGCGTTGTCGAGGGCTACGCGGTGTTGCAACCGCGGGTGTCACCCCCCCTCCCGGGCCGCAGCAGGCTCCATGTTCCAGCGGCTCGGCTCGGCGATTTCGGGAATCGACCCGTACGCGTCGGCGGTGTCGGACGTGTACCAGGATCTTTTCGGAGAGGGATCGTACACGGGCAAGGGCATCTACGATATCGACGCGTTCGAGGCGGCGCTCGCCGGTCGGGTGCCCGACAATACGCTGCTGAGCCATGACCTGTTCGAGGGGCTGTTCGCGCGTGCCGGCCTGGTGACCGACGTGGAGCTGTTCGAGAGCGCGCCGGCGAACTACCTGACGGCCGCCGCGCGCCAGCACCGCTGGGCGCGTGGGGACTGGCAGTTGCTCCCCTGGATCGTGCGCGAGCGCCTGTCGCCGATCGACCGCTGGAAGATGGTGGACAACCTCCGTCGAACGCTGTCGATGCCGGCCGCGTTTCTCACGCTCGTCGTCGGGTGGGCCTGGAGAGAATCGCCACCCGGCCTCTGGGTGGCCTACGTACTCACGACAGTCGCGATCCCGCTCCTGCTTCCGGCATTCGCGGGCGTGTGGCCGCGCATCCCGGGAATTTCCAAGCGGAGCCACCTGCGCGCGGTGGCACGCGACTTTCGATATGCGGTGGCCCAGATCGCGCTCACGCTCTCGACAATGGCGTTTCAGGCGTCGCTGATGGCCGGCGCCATCGCGCGGACCCTGTGGCGCGTGTTCGTGACGCACGAGCGGATGCTGGAATGGACGACGATGGAGCACGCGGCGTCGCGCGCCCCGCTCACCGTCGGCGGATTCTATCGCCGGATGTCGGGCGCCATCGCTCTTGCAGTGGTGGCGGCGGCGGTGGTGGCATGGCGCCATCCGGGCGCCTTGCCGGCGGCGGCGCCCGTCCTGCTGCTGTGGGCGCTCGCGCCCGTCGTCGCGTGGTCGGTCAGTCGCCCGGGGACGGCGGTGCGCACCGCGCCCCTGTCGCCGGACGACGCGCGCGCGCTTCGCCTCATCGCGCGCCGCACCTGGGACTACTTCCTGACGTTCGTGACGGCCGAGAGCCATGCACTGCCGCCGGACAATTTCCAGGAAACGCCCCTCCCGGTGGTCGCCGACCGCACGTCGCCAACAAACATCGGGTTGTACCTGCTCTCGGTGCTGTCGGCGCGCGACTTCGGATGGCTGGGGACCCTCGATGCGGTGGACCGGATCGAGCAGACGCTGCATACCGTGAACGGCCTGGAGCATCATCGCGGCCATCTCTACAACTGGTACGACACGCGGGACGGCCATCCCCTGGAGCCGAGGTACGTCTCCTCGGTGGACAGCGGCAACCTCGCCGGCGCGCTGCTCACGCTGGCCAATGCGTGCCAGGAGATGATCGACAAGGCGGTGCCGGGACCCGCGGCCCTGCGGGGCATCGGCGATGCCGCGTTGATGTTGCGCGAGGACGTGCACCCGACCGACGACAGGCGGCAGGCGGCGCCCGCCGCGCTGTTACGCCTCGATGCAGCGCTGGATGTGGTGATGACCGCGGTCGCCGTGCCTCCGGTCACGCCCACCGAGTGGTCGGCGCGGTTGACGGAACTCGAGGCCGCCGCGCGGACGGTGGCGAATTGCGCGCAGGACGTGGGCGACACCGACGCGTCGAAGCGGGCGACACGGGTGCGCTCGAGAGCCGACGCGCTGCGCGATGCCGTGGAGACGCACGTGCGCGATGTCGACGCACTCCTGCCGTGGGCGTCGCTGCGCATCGACGACACGGCGGCGACGCTCGTGGCGCGCCTGAGTCCCGCGCCGTCGCTCGCCGAGACGCCCGGCCGCTGCGAAGCAGCGCTCCGCGAACTCGCCGCGATCCGATCGGCCGCGGTGGAGGCCGGTGCGGTGAACACGGTTGGCTTGCGAAACTTCGACGCGCTCGCCGGCAGCCTGGAGCGCGCGGCCGCCGCCGCCGCGGCGCTCGGCGAGCGGCTCACCGGCCTGGCCGCCACGGCCCGGAGCATGGTGGCGGCGATGGAGTTCGGGTTCCTGTTCGATCCGACCCGGATGCTCTTTGCCATCGGCTATCGAATGACCGATGGGACCCTCGACCCCGGGCGGTACGACCTGCTCGCGTCCGAAGCCCGGCTCCTGAGCTTCATCGCCATTGCGAAGGGGGACGTGCCGGTGCGCCACTGGTTCCGGCTCGGCCGCCCGCTGACCCCGCTGGGAAAGGACTCCGTTCTCCTGTCGTGGTCGGGCTCGATGTTCGAGTACCTCATGCCCAGGCTGATCATGCGCGCACCGGACGGGAGCCTGCTCGAGCAGACCTGTCGCCTCGCAGTGCAGCGCCAGATCGACTACGGCGCCGAACGCGGGGTTCCGTGGGGCACGTCGGAGTCGGGCTACTTCGCGCGCGACGTCGCGATGACGTATCAGTACTCGAACTTCGGCGTGCCCGGGCTCGGCCTCCGGCGCGGACTCGGCGACGACGTCGTGGTGGCGCCCTACGCGACGGCGCTGGCGGCGATGGTCGAGCCGCAAAAGGCGGAGCGGAACTTCCGCACCCTGGCCGGCCTCGGCGCCGACGGGCGCTACGGATTCTACGAATCGGTGGATTACACGCCGGCGCGGCTGCCGGCCGGTGCGCCGCTGGAAGTGGTCCGCATGTACATGGCCCACCATCAGGGCATGGCCATCGTGGCCATCGGGAACGTGCTGCACGGCGGCGTCATGCGCGCGCGCTTCCACGGCGAGCCGATGGTGCGCGCCAGCGAGATGCTGCTGCAGGAGCGGACGCCGCGCGATGTGGCCGTGGCGCGTCCGCGACTGGACACCGCCGTTGCCATCGACAAGGTCCGCGAGCTGGTGCCGCCGCACACCCGCCGCTTCTCGTCACCGCACAGCACCACGCCTCGCACCCAGCTCCTGTCCAACGGGCGCTACGCCGTGATGCTCACCGCGTCCGGATCGGGGTACAGCCGCTGGCAGGACCTCGCCGTCACCCGGTGGCGCGAGGATGTGACGCGCGACAATGCGGGGTCGTATGTCCTGCTGCGCGACGTCGCCACCGGCGAGCGCTGGTCGGCCGGGTTCCAGCCGAGCGGCGCGGTGCCGGAGAGCTACGAGGTCACGTTCACCGAGGATCGCGCGGAATTCCTCCGGCGTGACGGGGCGCTCTCGACGCGGCTCGAGGTGATCGTGTCGTCGGAGGACGACGCCGAAGTGCGGCGGGTGTCGCTCACGAACCACGGCGTGCGGACACGCGAGGTCGAGGTCACCTCGTACGCCGAGATCGTGCTCGCACCGGCGGCCGGGGACGCCGCCCACCCCGCGTTCTCGAACCTGTTCGTCCAGACCGAGCGCGTTGCCGAGCTGGACGCCCTGCTCGCCACGCGACGGCGCCGGTCGCCGGAGGACGCGGAGATCTGGCTCGCCCACGTCGTGGCGGTCGAGGGAGAGACGATCGGCGACCTGGAGTGGGAAACCGATCGCGGGCAGTTCCTGGGACGCGGACAGGGACATCCGCTCGCCCCATGCGGAGACCGGCGGCCGCGAACTCTCCAACACTGTCGGGTCCGGTGCTCGACCCGATCGTCAGCTTCCGGCGCCGGGTCCGCATCCGTCCGGGCAAGACCGTCCGCGTGGCCTTCTCCACGCTCGTCGCGTCGTCGCGGAGCGCGGTGCTCGACCTCGCGGACAAGTACCACGACGTGACCACGTTCGAGCGGGTCGCCACGCTCGCCTGGACGCAGGCCCAGGTCCAGCTCCACCACCTTGGCATCGGGCCCGACGAGGCGCACCTGTTCCAGACGCTTGCCGGGTCGATCCTGTACGCGGACCGGGCGTTGCGCGCCCCGGCGGACGTCGTGGCCCGACGCACCGAGGGGATCGCCGCGCTCTGGGCGCACGGCATCTCCGGCGACCTGCCCATCGTGCTCGTGGAGATCGACGAGGCCGACGACATCGGCATCGTGCGACAGTTGCTGCGCGCGCACGCGTACTGGCGGATGAAGCGTCTGCCCGTCGACCTTGTCATCCTGAACGACCGCGCGCCGTCGTACGTGCAGGACCTGCAGACGCTGATCGAAACGCTGGTGCGCACGAGCCATTCGATGCCGCGCCCGGAGGGATCGGAGTCGCAGGGGCGGGTGTTCACCCTCCGGGCGGACCGGCTGACGGCTGCGCAGCGCGACGTGCTGGAGAGCGTGGCGCGTGTCGACCTGTCGAGCCGGCGTCGCACCCTGGCGGAGCAGGTCGCGCGGGCCTACCGGGCCGAGACGGTTCCGGGCCCGACGCCGCGGCAGCGGGCGGCGGCGCCGCCACCAATCGTGCAGACGGCCGAGCCGACGCCTCACCTGGAGTTCGACAACGGGATGGGTGGCTTCGACGCCGATGGGCGCGAGTACGTGACGATCGTCCGCCCCGGGAATTGGACGCCGGCGCCGTGGATCAACGTGATCGCCAACGCGGACTTCGGATGCCTGGTGTCGGAGGCAGGCGCCGGCTGCACGTGGTCGGTCAACAGCCAGGAGAACCTCCTCACCGCATGGTCGAACGATCCGGTGAGCGATCCGCCCAGCGAGATGTTCTACATTCACGACGAGGACTCCGGGGAGTTGTGGAGTGCCACGCCGCTCCCCATTCGCGACCCGAACGGCCGGTACGTGGTGCGCCACGGACACGGCTACACCCGGTTCACCCACGACGCGCACGGCGTGGCGCTGGAGCTTCTGCAGTTCGTCCCCGTGGACGACTCGATCAAGGTCGCGCGCCTCACGCTGACGAATCATTCTCCGCATCCCCGGCGGCTGGCGGTGACGGCGTATCTCGAGTGGGTCCTCGGCGTGTCGCGCAGCGGCTCCGCCCCATTCGTGACGACCGAGATGGACGCGGTCACCGGAGCGATGTTCGCGCGGAACCCATGGAGCCGGGACTTCGGCACGCGGATCGCCTTTGCCGACCTGGGCGGCGCGCAAACCGCGTGGACCGGCGATCGCACGGAATTCCTGGGGCGCAACGGCGCTCCCGATCGCCCCGCCGCCCTCGGCCGTCGCGAGCCACTCTCCGGGCGCACCGGTGTGGGGCTCGACCCCTGCTGCGCGCTCCAGACCACCGTGGAGATTCCCGCTGGAGGGCACGCCTCGGTGGTCTTCTTCCTGGGCCAGGCCGGGACGGCCGACCAGGCACGGACACTGATCAAGCGCTATCGCGCCGAGGATCTCGACGCCCAGCTCAAGGCCGTCACCGACGGATGGGACCGGGTGCTGGGCACGATCCGGGTCAAGACGCCCGACCGCGCGCTCGATCTCATGTTGAACCAGTGGTGGCTCTACCAGACGCTCGCCTGCCGCGTCTGGGCGCGGACGGCATTCTACCAGGCCAGTGGTGCGTTCGGGTTCCGCGATCAACTGCAGGACGTCATGGCGCTCACCGTTGCACGGCCCGACCTGACGCGCGCACAGATCCTGAAGGCCGCGTCGCGCCAGTTCGTCGAGGGGGACGTGCAGCACTGGTGGCACGAGCCCGCCGGCCGCGGCGTGCGCACGCGGATCTCCGACGACCTCCTCTGGCTGCCCTACGTGACGGCGCACTATCTCGAGGTCACCGGACATCGCGCGATCCTGGACGAGGCCGTCCCGTTCCTGGAAGGCGCGTTGCTGGCCGCGGGACAGACGGAGTCGTACTTCGAGCCGCGGGTCGCCGCCAAGCGCGGCACGCTGTTCGAGCATTGCGCGCGGGCGATCGACCGGAGTCTCGACGTGGGCGCGCACGGACTTCCGCTGATGGGGACGGGCGACTGGAACGACGGCATGAACCGCGTCGGCGCCCAGGGAAAGGGGGAGAGTGTCTGGCTCGCGTGGTTCCTTCACGGTGTGCTCTCGACGTGGGCTCCGGTGGCAGCGGCCCGCGGGGAGCCCGAACGTGGGCAACGCTGGCTGGCGCACGCCCGGCTGCTCGGCGAGTCCATCGAGCGTGAAGCGTGGGACGGGAGTTGGTATCGCCGCGCGTTCTTCGACGATGGCACGCCGCTGGGGACCGCCGGCAGCGACGCCTGCGCCATCGACTCGATCGCGCAATCGTGGGGTGTGTTGTCGGGCGCCGCCGATCCGCTTCGCATCCATCGCGCCATGGGGGCCGTGAACGAGCACCTGGTGCGTCGGAACGATGACCTGGTCCTCCTGCTGACACCGCCCTTCGACCACACCGCGCTCGAGCCCGGCTACATCAAGGGCTACGTGCCCGGCGTGCGTGAGAACGGAGGCCAGTACACGCACGCGGCGGCGTGGGCGGTAATTGCCTTCGCGGCGCTCGGCGACGGCGACAAGGCCGCCGAGCTGCTCACCATGCTCAATTCGATCACGCATACGAGGACGCCGCACGACGTCCAGCAATACCGCGTCGAGCCGTACGTCGCCGTGGGCGACATCTACTCCGAGGCCCCGCACGTCGGGCGCGGCGGATGGAGCTGGTATACCGGGTCGGCGGGATGGTTGTATCGCGCCGGCATCGAGTGGGTATTGGGCATCCGGATGCAGGGCGCGCGCCTCGTGATTGACCCGTGCATCCCGGCGGCATGGCCGGGGTTCACGGTGACGTTCCGGTATCGCTCGGCGCGCTACGATATCGCCGTCGAGAATCCCGGCGGCGCCTGCCGCGGGGTGACGGTGCTCGAGCTGGACGGCATCGCGACGGATGACCTCATCGGCATTCCGCTTGTCGACGATGGGCGGAGCCATCAGGTGAGGGCGGTTGTGGGAGAGCCGAAGACGATGGCGCTGGTGACCGTAGAATGACCGAGTCCCCTTCCGCTGCCTGGCCGGCCTCGCGCCACTCCGTCGTTGTTCGTCGCAGTGTATCATTGAAGCGACGACCGTCCCTGCAGCGCTGCCGGGAGACGCGCGAGGAACGCCGTCGATCGAGACACCGGTGCAGCGATCGTTCACCCGGATGGAAGTGAGCGGCGCCATGTGCGCACGTCGCGCATGACGAAGCCGTCTCCACAGGAGGAGTCACATGTCTGAGGACGACAAGTCGGGAGGGAAGCGTCATGGCCGCATCGCGGAGACGCGTCGCCCCGATGCTCCCGAAGCCGAGGGAGGCACGCCGCTCCCGGAGGAGTTGACCGGCCGGGCGAGCGGGACCAGCGAAGACCTCAACGCGCTGTTCGAGAGTGACACCGCTGAACATTTCGCCGACGGATTCCGTGGCGGGAGCAACAGCGACCCGGGCTCCGACCTCGAGAAGGAAGTCGACACCGACCCCGACGCGGGCGACGACGTTACCGCGGTCTAGCAGCACGGGATCACCGTGTGAGCAACGCCGGACTTCAGCCCGCACCCGTCGGGAGGGTCGGAGTCGCGTGAACTCGTGCGTCCACCGCGGCGCATCGAGCGCCTGTCGTTCTTCGGAGAGAGGGTCATGTCGATCGCGAGGGCGTCGTGACGCATAACGACTATGTGCCGGGCAGCCGAGACGATCCCGGCATCCAGGCGGTAGTGGAGCAGGCGCTCGACCTGGTGACGGACGGCGCGCGGATCGGGCTCGGGTCGGGTCGCGCCTCGCTGTGCTTCATCGAGAAGCTTGGCGCACGCCAGTGTGACGGTTTCCGGGTGTCTGGCGTGCCGACGTCCGAGGTGGCGGCCGCCCGGGCGCGACAGGCGGGCATCCCCATCATTGCGCTGGGAGAAGGAGGGCCGCTGGACCTCACGATCGACGGCGCGGATGAAGTCGCGCCGAGCCTCGACCTGGTGAAGGGATGGGGGGGCGCGCTGGTGCGCGAGCGCATCGTGGCGGCGTCCTCCCACGAACAGGTCATCCTCGTCGGTGAGGACAAGCTCGTCCGGGCGCTGGGCGAGCGCGGCCGCGTGCCCGTGGAGGTGATTCCCGTGGGCGAGTGGCTCGCCCGGCGGGAGCTCGAGGCGCTCGGCATCGTCTGCACCACGCGGATGGACGCCGATGGAGCGCGGCCGTACCTCACCGACAACGGGAATCGCATCATCGACTGCGCCCTGCGGGAGCCACTGCGCGACGCGAAGGCCGCGCGTGAGCTCGAACACGCGATCCTCGCGATCGTCGGCGTGGTGGACACCGGGCTCTTTCTCGGCACGGCCGGCCGTGTCCTCGTGGGACACCCCGACGGGCGCGTGGAGACGCTCTCGCGAGCGGATCGTGCGAGGGAGCCAGGGTGAGCCGGGCGATGGCGGTCTGAGAGGTGTTCTTCCTCGTCCTGCTCCTGCTCGTGCCGGTGTCGCTGACGCTGGGCCTGGTGGTGCATGCACCGCCGGTCTGGACGTTCGCTGTCGCCATCCTCGCCATCGTCCCGCTCGCCCAGTGGATCCGCCGCGCCACCGAGCAACTCGCGCGCGTGGCCGGATCGGCCGTGGGCGGGCTGCTCAACGTGACCTTCGGAAACGCCGCCGAGCTGGTCCTCGCGCTGTTCGTCCTGCGGGCGGGCCACGTCGAGGTCGTCAAGGCACAGATCACCGGCTCGATCATCGGCAACAGCCTGCTCGGCCTCGGGGTGGCGATCCTTGTCGGCAGCAGGGGCCGCGAACGCCAGCGGTTCAAGCCCGAGCGGGCGGGGCTCCTCTCCAGCCTCCTGATCCTCTCGGTGATCGCGCTGATGGTGCCGGCGCTGTTCGACTACACCGAGCGTGGGCTCTTTGCGATCGCCGATCCCGGGGCGCTGGACGAACGGCTGAGCCTCGCGGTGTCGGTGGTGCTGATCGCGGTCTACGTCGCCAACCTCGTATACACGCTGGTGACGCACCGGGACGTCTTCGCGATGAGCGAGGAGGACGCCGACGCGCCAGGCGCGGGGAAGTCGTGGCCGGCGTGGCAGTCCATCGCGGTGCTGACGGTGGCGACCGCCACGATTGCCTGGGAGGCGGAGCTTGTGGCGGGCGCGCTCGACGCCACCGCGCAGCGCCTCGGGCTGACGACATTCTTCCTCGGCATCATCGTGCTGGCGGTCGTCGGGAATGCCGCCGAGTATATTTCAGCGGCGTACTTCGCGCGCCGCGATCGCATGGGTCTTGTCATGACGATCACCGTCGGCTCGACGGTGCAGGTCGCGCTCCTCGTCGCACCGGTTCTGGTGCTCGTGTCGCATGGCATGGGCCACCCGATGAACCTTGTGTTCGGCAACCCGCTCGAGCTTGTCGCCATCGCGGCGGCCGCGTTCGCGGTGAACGCGATCGCGCACGACGGGGAAACGACATGGTTCGAGGGCCTGCTGCTGCTCGCGGTGTACGCCCTGCTCGGACTCGCGTTCTACTTCATGACACCATGATCGCCACCGGGCGACTGCCATGAATATCAGTCCCCTCGCGGGCCATCCCGCTCCGCCGTCGATGCTGCTCGACGTGTCCAGGCTGGTCACGGCGTATTACACCGATGTCCCTGATCCCGCGGTGGCGGCCGAGCGCGTGAGCTTCGGAACCTCGGGGCATCGTGGCACGGCATTCGACAGGACGTTCAACGAATGGCACGTCGTCGCGATCAGCGAGGCCATCTGCCGCCATCGCAAGCGGCAAGGCATCGACGGCCCGCTCTATCTCGGGATCGATACCCACGCGCTGTCGGTGCCCGCCTGCTCCACCGCCCTCGAGGTGCTGGCGGCGCACGGCGTCGAGGTGATGCTCGCCGGACGCGACCCGTACACGCCGACCCCCGCCGTGTCGCATGCCATCCTGTGCTACAACCGGGGACGCACCACCGGGCTGGCCGACGGCATCGTGATCACGCCGTCGCACAATCCGCCGGACAACGGGGGGTTCAAGTACAACCCGCCCAATGGGGGGCCGGCCGATACCGGAATCACCAAGTGGATCGAAGCCCAGGCCAACCGGTTCCTGGAGCGCGGGCTGCGGGGCGTGAAGCGCCTCCCGTATGAGAAGGCGTTGCGCGCCGCCACCACGCATCACCACGACTATCTCACCGCGTACGTGCGCGACCTGGGGAACGTGATCGACATGGATGCGATCCGGGGCGCCGGCATTCGCGTGGGCGTGGACCCCCTTGGCGGGGCCGGCGTCCATTACTGGGCCCCGATCGCCGACCACTATCGTCTCGACCTCGTCGTCGTGAGCGACGTGGTCGACAAGACGTTCCGGTTCATGTCGGTGGATTGGGACGGCCGCATTCGGATGGACCCGTCGTCGTCGTACGCGATGCAACGCCTCATCGGCTTGAAGGACGACTTCGACATCGCCGTCGCCTGCGACACCGATCACGACCGTCACGGGATCGTCACCCGGAGCACGGGGCTGTTGCCGCCCAATCACTATCTCACGGTGGCCATCCACCACCTGTTCCGGCATCGGCCGCACTGGGGCCCGACTGCCGGGGTGGGCAAGACGGTGGTGAGCAGCAGCATGATCGACAGGGTGACCGCGAAGCTCGGCCGGCGGCTCCACGAAGTGCCGGTTGGCTTCAAGTGGTTCGCGGCCGGGCTCGGCGACGGCTCCCTCGGCTTTGCCGGCGAGGAGAGCGCCGGGGCGTCGTTCCTGCGCCGCGACG
This sequence comes from uncultured Gemmatimonadaceae bacterium, assembly GCA_963761075.1. Classification (GTDB taxonomy): domain Bacteria; phylum Gemmatimonadota; class Gemmatimonadetes; order Gemmatimonadales; family Gemmatimonadaceae; genus CAVXFN01. The sequence continues at coordinate 23,402 of CAVXFN010000003.1, read as the reverse complement.
GGACATCCTGGACGACCGACAAGGACGGCATCATCCCGGCGCTGCTCGCCGCGGAGATCACCGCACTGAGCGACCGCGACCCCGGGGAGATCTACGCCGACCTGACACGGGAGTTCGGCGAGCCGGCGTACGACAGGGTCGAGGCACCCGCGACCGCCGCGCAGAAGAAGCGGCTCGCCGCCCTCTCCGCGCACGAGGTGCAATGCACCGAGCTGGCCGGAGAAGACGTCACAAGCATCATCAGCGAGGCCCCGGGGAACCACGCGCCGCTCGGCGGCGTGAAGGTGTCGGCCGCCACCGGGTGGTTTGCCGCACGCCCCTCCGGCACCGAGGACATCTACAAGATCTACGCCGAGAGTTTCCGGGGAGCAGCGCAGTTGGCCCGGATTGTCGAGGAGGCACAGGCGATCGTCGACAAGGCGCTGGCGGCCGGGCCGCCGGGAGTCGCGCAGCCGGAATGACCTTGTTCCCTGATCCGTGGAGTTCGCGATGAGCAAACGCAACGACCGTCCGGCACCTTCCGACGCGCTGCTGCTGTTCGGTGTGTCGGGCGATCTCGCCCACAAGATGATCTTCCCGGCGCTGTACGAGATGGTCCGGCGGCGCGCGCTCACCGTGCCCGTGGTCGGGGTGGCCTCCACGCCATGGACGGTGGCGCAGCTGCGCGAGCGGGCGACCGACAGCATCAGGAAGTCCGGCATCGCGGTCGATCGGCGGGTGCTCGAGCGCCTCCTGGCCCTTCTCCGCTATGTGCCGGGCGACTACAACGACGCCGCGACGTACGCGGCGCTCAAGCGCGCGTCAGGCACGGCGACGGCGCCCTGCGCACTACCTCGCCATCCCGCCGTCGCTGTTCGCGACTGTCATCGAGGGACTCGGGGCGGCCGGGCTGGCGGAGCAGGCGCGGGTCATCGTCGAGAAGCCGTTCGGGCGCGACCTGGCCTCGGCGCGACGGCTCAACGCCGTCGCGCGATCGGCGTTCCCCGAGAATGCGATCTTCCGGATCGATCATTTCCTGGGGAAGGAGGCGATCATGAACATCCTGTACTTCCGGTTCGCCAACGCCTTCCTCGAGCCCATCTGGAACCGCAACTACGTGGCGAGCGTCCAGATCACCCTGGCGGAGCGGTTCGGCGTGCACGACCGCGGCGCGTTCTACGAGATCGGCGGGCTGCCTGCGCGACGTGATCCAGAACCACCTGTTCCAGATCGTCGCCCTGCTGGCCATGGAGCCGCCGGTCTACCAGGGATATCGGATCGGTCCACACCGAGAAGGCCAAGGTGTTCCAGGCGATGCGCCCGCTCAAGCGGCGCGACATGGTGCGCGGACAATACGCCGGCTATCGCAAGGTGCCGCACGTGGCGAGGCGATCGGATGTCGAGACCTTCTGCGCCGTGCGACTCTTCATCGATTCGTGGCGCTGGGACGGCGTGCCGTGGTACCTGCGCTCCGGAAAGTGCCTCCACGAGACCGCCACCGAGGTGGTGGTGGAGCTGAAGGCGCCGCCGGCGCGGTTGTTCGACGATGCGGCGCCGACTGCCGGTCCGGGCAACTACCTGCGTTTCCGGCTCTCGCCCCATGCCGCGATCGCCCTGGCCGCCCGCGCCAAGCGGCCCGGCAAGGAATTCGTGGGCGACCTGCGCGAGCTGTACATGGTCGAGGAGCTTCTCGGCGCCGCCCCGCCATACGAGCGCCTGCTCAGCGACGCCATGGATGGCGACGGCGCGCTGTTTGCGCGATGGGACGCGGTCGAGGCCGCATGGGTCGCGGTCGACCCCGTGCTCGAGAAGCATCCCCAGGCCATCCCGTACAAGCGGGGCACGTGGGGGCCCAGGGAGGCCGACGCGCTCATCGCCGCGGACGGTGGATGGCACAACCCGACGCGCGCGCGATCGGGTACCTGATCGCGCGCGAAGTCGCCGGGGTCCCGCGGCTCGCCGAGTGAGCCGCCGGCGCGCCGGCGCGAGCAGGACCTGGCGCGAGCAGGACGTGGCGCGAGCAGGACGTGGCACACGGCGGCCGCCGCGGCTCTGGACGCGCCTAACGTGCCGCCGTTGGCGTGCCGTCGGGCCAGACGGTCGCGCGGCCGAGCCCGCGTGTCATCCCTTCGAGCGATGGGGTGCGGCCTTCCGGACTGGTAACATCCGATGTGGCTCCGCGGACGACACGCGGCATCAACCGGCGTGCTCAGCGGGCAGAACCGCAACACGGACTTTCCGAGGACCCTCCCATGCTGGACAACGCCAGGACGCTCAAGGGATACACGTTGACAAGCCTCGATGGCGACATCGGGACCGTCAAGGACTTCTACTTCGACGACGAGCACTGGACGATTCGCTACCTGGTCGCCGACACCGGGGGCTGGCTCGCGGGCAGGAAGGTGCTGCTCTCCCCGCATGCGCTGCGCGCCGTGAACCGGGAGAAACGCCAGATCGACATCCAGCTGACCAGGCAACAGATCGCGGACAGCCCGTCGCTCGACAGCGACAAGCCGGTCTCGAAACAGTTCGAGGAGGCCTACTACGGCTACTTCGGATGGCCGTTGTACTGGAGCGGCCCATACATGTGGGGAGCGTATCCCTACCTCGAGCAGGACCGCGAGCAATGGAAACAGGCGGCCCCGGGTGAGAAGCCCTGGGATGTGCACCTGCGCAGCACCAACGACGTGACCGGCCATCACATCCAGGCCACCGACGGCGAGATCGGCCACGTCGAGGATTTCATCATCGACGACCTCTCGTGGGCGATTCGTTACCTGGTCGTCGATACGCGGAACTGGTGGCCCGGCAGGAAGGTCCTGGTGTCGCCACAATGGATCGAGCGCGTCAGCTGGCCGGAGTCGAAGGTCTTCGTCAACCTGACTCGCGCGACAATCAAGCAGTCTCCGGAGTACACGGAGGCGTCACTGCCGACGCGGGACGAAGAGGCCAAGCTGTATCGGTACTACGATCGCCCGGGATACTGGGCCGATGAGCCGGTGGTCGTGAAGACCCACCCGACGAAATAGACGCGACGGCGCCTCCAGCTCCCCTGGGCACGAGCGCGTGTCCAGGGCATGCGCCCATCGTGCCGGGCTGCAGGACTCGCAACGGGACACACCGATCATGACAGCCACTCCGCTGACACCGGACCTGCTCCACAGGATGGACGCGTACTGGCGAGCGGCCAACTACCTGTCGGCCGGCCAGATCTATCTCTACGACAATCCGCTCCTGAAGGAACCGCTCACCCTGGCGCACGTGAAGCCGCTGGTGGTCGGACACTGGGGCACCACGCCCGGCCAGAACTTCATCTATGTCCACCTGAACCGGGTCATCACGAAGTACGACCTCGACATGTTCTACATCGCCGGTCCCGGTCACGGAGGGCCGGCACTTGTCGGCAACACGTACCTCGAAGGCACCTACAGCGAGATCTATCCGAACATCAGCCAGGACGAAGCGGGACTGAAGCAGCTGTTCAAGCAGTTCTCCTTCCCCGGTGGAATTTCAAGCCATGTGGCGCCGAGCACCCCGGGCTCGATCCACGAAGGCGGCGAGCTGGGATATTCCCTCAGCCATGCCTTCGGCGCCGCGTTCGACAATCCCGACCTGATTGTCGCCTGCATCATCGGTGACGGTGAGGCGGAGACGGGCCCGCTGGCCACGGCCTGGCAGTCGAACAAGTTCCTCGATCCGATCACCGACGGGGCCGTGCTGCCGATCCTGCACCTCAACGGCTACAAGATCAGCAATCCGACCGTCCTCGCCCGCATCGAGGGCGAGGAGCTGGAGCAATTCCTGAGGGGCTGTGGCTGGGCACCACGATTCGTGGAAGGCGACGAACCCGAGACGATGCATCAACTCATGGCCGCCGCCCTGGATGGAGCCATCGAGGACATCCGGCACATCCGCACGAACGCGCGGACCCGGAACGACAGCGGCCGGCCGCGCTGGCCGATGATCGTGCTCAAGTCACCAAAGGGATGGACCGGACCAAAGGTGGTGGATGGCCTGCAGATCGAGGGCACGTTCCGGGCGCACCAGGTGCCGCTCATCGTGGACGCCGAACATCCCGGGCATGTGCAGCAACTCGAACGCTGGCTGAAGAGCTACCGGCCCGAAGAGCTGTTCGACGCGAATGGCCGGCTGGTGCCGGAACTGGCCGAGTTGGCGCCCCGGGGAGACCGGCGGATGGGCGCCAATCCGCATACCAACGGCGGCAACCTGCTGCGCGACCTGCGCATGCCGGACTTTCGCCTTCATGCGGTGGACGTCCCTTCGCCCGGCGCCGTCGCCGCCCAGGACACGCTGGTGCTGGGCAGGTTCCTGCGTGACGTCGCCCGGCTGAACCAGGAGCAGCGCAACTTCCGCGTCTTCGGCCCTGATGAGACGCTGTCGAACCTCCTGGGGGCGGTGTTCGAGGCCACCAATCGCCAGTGGGACGCCCGCGCAGTCGCGAATGACGAGTTCCTCGCACCTGCCGGACGGGTGCTGGACTCGATGCTCAGCGAACACCAGTGCGAGGGATGGCTGGAAGGCTACCTCCTGACCGGGCGGCACGGGCTGTTCAACTGCTACGAGGCCTTCGTGCGCATCGTCGACTCGATGTTCAGCCAGCACGCCAAGTGGCTGAAGGTGACGCTGGAGCTGCCCTGGCGCCGGAAGATCGCCTCGCTGAACTACCTTCTCGCGTCCCACGTGTGGCAGCAGGATCACAACGGCTTCACGCACCAGGATCCGGGCTTCCTCGATCACGTCATCAACAAGAAGGCCGACATCGTGCGCGTCTACCTGCCGCCCGATGCCAACTGCCTGTTGTCGGTCGTGGATCACTGCCTGCGCAGCCGGCACTACGTGAACGTGGTGGTGGCGGGCAAGCACCCGCTGCCCCAGTGGCTGACCATGGAACAGGCGGTCGTGCACTGCACCGAAGGCATCGGCATCTGGCAGTGGGCCAGCAACGACCAGGGGACCGAGCCGGACGTGGTGATGGCCTGTTGCGGCGACACCCCCACCCTGGAAGTGCTGGCCGCCGTTTCCATCCTCCGCGCGCACCTGCCGGCGCTGAAGATCCGGGTGATCAACGTGGTCGATCTCATGCGGCTGCAGCCCAGCAGCGAGCATCCGCACGGCCTGAGCGACCTGGATTACGATGCCCTGTTCACGCGGGACAAGCACATCATCTTCGGCTTTCACGGATATCCGTGGCTGGTCCATCGCCTGACGTACCGACGGACCAACCACAAGATGCACGTGCGCGGCTACAAGGAAGAGGGCACGATCACCACGCCCTTCGACATGCGGGTGCAGAACGACCTCGACCGCTTTCACCTCGTGCAGGACGTGGTCGATCGACTCCCGCAGCTCGGGGCGAAGGCCGCGTACCTGAAGCAGATGGTGCAGGACAAGCTCATCGAGCACAAGCGCTACATCGACGAGCACGGCGAAGACATGCCGGAAATCCGGAACTGGAAATGGACGGACGCGTCGCGTGGCAATGGCGCCCCGTCATCGTCGCCATCCGGGTCGATGGCGGCGGGCCGCAGATGAGCCAGCATGAGCACAGCCCCCACCATCCCCTGCCCCATCGACACCCGGCGCCGGATGGCCCCGGGCCGTACTGGAAGCGCGCGCATCATGACTGGCGCTTCTGGGTCGGCGTGGTGTTGATGGTCGGGGCCATGGTTGTCTATGTGACGAGCGAGAACCTGGCTTTCCGGCCCCGCATCCAGCAGCCGGTGCCCGGCGCCGTGGGCAGGTAGCGACGTGCCCGGGCACGACCACCACGCGCACATGGCGGCAGACTTCCGGAAGCGATTCTGGATCTCCCTCGTCCTGACCCTGCCGATTCTCTTCCTGACGCCGCTGCTCCAGAAGCTGGTGGGCCTGCAGGAAGCGATCGGATTTCCGGGCGACGTCTACGTGCTGTTCGCCTTCGCCTCGGCGGTCTTCTGGTATGGCGGATGGCCGTTCCTCACCGGACTGATCACCGAGGTCAGGTCGCGCCGGCCGGGCATGATGACGCTCGTCGGGGTGGCCATCACCACGGCCTACGTGTACAGCAGCGCCGTGGTGTTCGGCCTCGCCGGCAAGATGTTCTTCTGGGAGCTGGCCACCCTGGTCGACATCATGCTGGTGGGGCACTGGATCGAGATGCGATCGGTGATGGGCGCGTCGAAGGCCCTCGAGGAACTGGCCCGGCTCATGCCATCCGACGCCCACAAGCTCATGGCGGACGGCAGCGTGAAGGACGTGCCGCTGAGCGCCTTGGCGCTGGATGACTCGGTGCTGATCAAGCCGGGTGAGAAGATTCCCGCCGATGGCGTGATCGTGAAGGGCGAGAGCGCGGTCAACGAGGCGATGCTCACCGGTGAATCGACCCCAGTGAACAAGCAGGCCGGCGGCAAGGTCATTGGCGGCTCGATCAACGGCGACGGCGCGCTCACCATCGAGGTCAAGGGCACCGGCAACGACTCGTTTCTGTCGCAGGTCATCGAACTCGTCAGGCAGGCCCAGGAGAGCAAGTCGAAGACGCAGAGCCTCGCCGACACGGCGGCGATGTGGCTCACCATCATCGCGCTCGGCAGCGGGGCCCTCACGCTGGCCCTCTGGCTGGTGTTCCTGCACCATGATTTCTCCTTCGCCATCGAACGCGCCGTCACCGTGATGGTGATCACCTGCCCGCATGCGCTCGGCCTGGCGGTGCCGCTCGTCGTGGCCGTCTCCACGGCGCTGGCGGCGAGCAACGGCCTGCTCATCCGCAATCGCGCCGCCTTCGAACGCGCCCGACGCCTGCAGGCCGTCATCTTCGACAAGACCGGCACGCTGACGGAGGGTCGCTTCGGGGTGACCGAGGTCCTGGTGCTGGACCATGGTGTCACCGAAGCGACGCTCCGGCAGTACGCGGCGTCGGTGGAATCAAGCTCCGAGCATCCCATTGCCCAGGCGCTCGCCGAAGCCGGGGAGAAGAAGCTGCCGGTCGAGGACTTCAAGAGCATCCCGGGCCAGGGCGCCGAGGGCACTGTCGAGGGCCACAAGGTCCAGGTGGTGAGTCCGGGCTACCTGCGCGGACAGCAGATTGCGTTCACCGACGAGCGCATCGCGCAACTGCAGTCCCAGGGCAAGACGGTCGTGTTCGTCCTCGTTGACGGGATGCTGAAGGGAGCGATCGCCCTGGCGGACATCATCCGACCCGAGGCGAAGGCGGCCATCACCGCCCTCAAGGCGCTGAGCATCCGTTGCCTGATGCTCACCGGTGACAACCCGGCGACGGCCGGATGGGTGTCGGACCAGGTCGGACTGGATGAGTACTTCGCCGAAGTCCTGCCCCAGGACAAGGCCGCCAAGGTGAAAGAGGTCCAGGCGCGGGGCATGGTGGTGGCCATGACCGGCGATGGCGTGAACGATGCGCCGGCGCTGGCGCAGGCAGACGTGGGCATCGCGATCGGCGCCGGTTCCGACGTCGCGGTGGAAACGGCCGACGTGATACTTGTGCGGAACAATCCGCTGGACGTCGTCGCCGTCGTACAGCTGTCACGCGCCACCTATCGGAAGATGAGGCAGAACCTGTTCTGGGCCACGGGCTACAACGCCGTCGCCATACCGCTGGCGGCCGGCGCGCTGTCCGCGTGGGGCCTGCTCCTCAGCCCGGCGGCCGGCGCGGTACTGATGTCCGTGAGCACGGTAATCGTGGCCGTCAACGCGCGGTTGTTGAAGATCGCACGATGACAGGACAGTGAAGTGGGAAAAGGTCCGGTTTGCCGGACGGAAGCTTGTTGGATCACAACTGACGGAGTGCAACGATGAATCACAACGGATTTATGAGCGGTTGGGGAAGCGGAGGCGGCGGCATGTGGCTCCTGATCGCGATCGGCGTATGTGTCGTGGTCCTGCTGGCCGTCATGGTTTCGAGGCAGTCCAGGAAGTAGCGGTGCGTTCAGGGCCGCCGGTGAAGTGAGCCGCTTCCCTCCGGTGGAAGGGAATGACGGCCGACCTCTGTGCAGGGACATGGGCCTGCAATGATGAGCAAACCCCGCTCGACGCCTGACGCCACGCCTGACGCCACGCCTGACGCCACGCCTGACGCCACGCCTGACGCCACGACTGACGCCACGACTAGCCACGAGCGCCACGCCCGATCTGAAGTCCCTGCCCCTGCCGGAGCTGGAGAAGAAGCTGGGGTCGTCGCCCGACGGCCTCGGCCAAGCCGAAGCCCGGAAACGGCTGACCCGATACGGGGCGAACGAGATCGAGGAGAAGAAGACCAACCCGTTCCTCAAGTTCCTCACGTACCTGTGGGGACCCATCCCGTGGATGATCGAGGTGGCGGTAATCCTGTCCGGGGTCGTCCGGCACTGGATGGATTTCTTCATCATCCTGATCCTGCTCGTGTCCAACGCCATCGTCGGCTTCTGGGAGGAGCACCAGGCCGGGAACGCCATTGCCGCGCTCAAGGCCAGGCTGGCAGTCAAGGCCACGGTGAAGCGCGACAAGCAGTGGAAGACGCTGCCGGCCCGCGAGCTCGTACCGGGCGACGTCATCCGCGTGCGGCTGGGGGACATCGTGCCCGGCGACGCGCGGTTGCTGGCGGGCGACCCGGTGTCGGTGGATCAGTCGGCATTGACGGGCGAGTCGTTACCGGCCACGCGCAATGCCGGCGAGGCGGTGTTCTCGGGATCGATAATCCGCCGCGGTGAAACCGACGCGTTGGTCTACGCCACCGGCACGAACACCTACTTCGGCAAGACCGCGCAGTTGGTGCAAGCGGCGCATACCGTCAGCCACTTCCAGCGGGCGGTGCTGAAGATCGGCAACTACCTGATCATCCTCGCTGGCGTGCTGGTGGCGGTGATCCTTGCCGTCGCGATCTTCCGCGGCGACCCCGTGCTCACGACGCTGGAGTTCGCGCTCGTGCTCCTGGTGGCCGCCATCCCGGTGGCGATGCCCACGGTGCTGTCGGTGACGATGGCGGTCGGTGCGCGCCTGCTGGCGAAGAAGGAAGCGATCGTGACCCGGCTGGCGGCGATCGAGGAGCTCGCCGGCGTCGACGTGCTGTGCACGGACAAGACGGGGACACTCACCCAGAACAAGCTCACGCTGGGCGATCCGTTCTGCGTCGACGGCATCGGGGCCGACAAGGTCATTCTCTATGCGGCGCTGGCGTCGCGGGCGGAAGACAGGGACACCATCGACCTGGCCGTGATCGCCGGCGTGAAGAATGCCGACGCGCTGAAGAGCTACCAGGTGATCCATTTCCAGCCCTTCGACCCGGTGCACAAGCGCACCGAAGCCACGGTCAAGGGCGCGGATGGGAAGCAGTTCCAGGTGGCCAAGGGTGCGCCGCAGGTGATCCTGGAGATGGCGACGAATGCGGGGGACGTGAAGCCGGCGGTGGAGCACGCCGTCAACGCCTTTGCCGCGCGCGGCTTCCGTTCATTGGGCGTGGCGCGCGCGGACGAGCAGGGCGAGTGGCAGTATGTGGGGATCCTGCCGTTGTTCGATCCACCGCGCGAACAGGCCAAGGCAACCCTCGCCGCCGCCGGGACGATGGGCGTGCGCGTCAAGATGGTGACGGGCGACCAGCTCGCCATCGCCAGGGAAATGGCCAGCCAACTGGGCATGGGCACGAACCTCCTTGACGCCAGCGGCCTGGGCGACATGAAGGGCGCCGCGACGGCGCAGCAGGCGACGGCCATCGAACAGGCCGACGGGTTCGCGCAGGTATTTCCCGAACACAAGTTCCACATCGTGGACGTGCTGCAGCACCTCGGCCACATCGTCGGCATGACGGGCGATGGGGTGAACGACGCCCCCGCGCTGAAGCAGGCCGATTGCGGCATCGCGGTATCGGGCGCAACGGACGCGGCGCGCGCGGCGGCGTCGATCGTGCTGCTGGCGCCGGGGCTGTCGGTGATCATCGACGCGATCAAGGAGAGCCGGAAGATCTTCCAGCGGATGAACAGCTATGCGATGTACCGCATCGCCGAGACGCTGCGGGTGCTGCTGTTCATGACGTTCTCGATCCTTGTGTTCAACTACTATCCGGTCACCGCGGTGATGATCGTGATGATCATGCTGCTGAACGACGGCGCCATCCTCTCCATTGCCTACGACAACGTGCGGTACCGAAACCAGCCCGAGACGTGGAACATGCGTCTCGTGCTGGGCATCTCCACCGTCCTCGGCGTCGTCGGGGTCGTGGCGGCATTCGGCTTGTTCTTTCTCGCCGTGCGCGTGTTCCACCTCGACCGGTCGCATGCCCAGACGATGATGTACCTGAAGCTGTCGGTGGCCGGGCACCTGACGATTTTCCTCACGCGTACCCGCGGACCCTTCTGGTCGGTCCGCCCGGCGCGTGCACTCTGGGTGGCAGTGATCGGCACCCAGGCGATAGCGACGGTCATCGCCGTGTACGGCCTGTTCATGGCTCCGCTCGGCTGGGGCTGGGCGGCCTTCGTGTGGGGATATGCCCTGGTGTGGTTCCTCGTGAACGATCGCATCAAGCTGCTGGCGTATCGCGCCTTCGATCGCACAAAGGCGGAACAAGCGCCTGGCGCTGCGCCCGGCGCCAGGACCGGGCAGAAGCGGAACGCGAACACCGTGCCCAAGCCTGATATTGCCGTCGCGGCCAACGCCGAAGCCCACGACGCGCCAGAGCCTGTGTCCAATGCCGCAGTGCCGGCTGACGTCACGCCGCAGATCGCCACGCGGGCCTATGCCCTCTATGAAGAGGGGGGGCGCCACGACGGGCATGCGCTACAGGACTGGAAGAAGGCGGAGCAGGAGATCCGTCCTGGTGAAGTCCAAGCCGAGGCGAAACCGGATGCCGGGGCGGTACCGACGCCGGACGTCAAAGCCGAGCCGCCTGCGGCCACAACCGGGTCCAAGGCTGAAGGCAAAGCCGAGCCGGCGCCCGCGGCCGCGACCGGGTCGAAGGCTGAAGGCAAAGCCGAGCCGCCGCCTGCGGTGACGCCACAACTCGTCCGGCGCGTCCACGAACTCTATCAGGAGCTGGGGCGCGAACAGGTTCAGGCGGTCGATGATTGGGAGAGGACTGAGCGGCAGCATCCGAAGGATGCCGCCGAAGGCGAAGCCAAACCCAAGGCCAGAACCGAACCCGAATCGGGGGCGTGATGGTCTTGTCGGGCTGGCATTCCGGCCGATTCCTTCACGGCACCGCCACGCGGCAGAGGAACCGCGGACCATCGCCGTGGCTCGACCGTTGCCGGCCTGGCGTCGGGATTGCCCGGTCAGACGCTGCCTGTCGCAGGCGATATTCGCGCCATCACGTCGCGGCCCGGTGGCGCGCGTCACCCCGTCGTGAGTCTCACTCCGGTTTCGGCAGCCGCCGCAGCCTGGGGCACCTCCGCCGTCAGCGCGCCACGCATCACTGGGGGGCATCTGGATGAAGATCGCGTCAAGGGACTTTCGGGCTCGAGCCGGCAAAGGCATCAGGCTCGACAAATGGCCGACGACCGTGAAGCCTGCGTACGACTCGAAGGCGCAGTACCAGGAGCTCCTGGCGGAGCACGTTGAGACCTTGAGCGCGCTGCAGCGCCTCCACTACGCGTCCAACCGCTACGCGCTGTTGCTGATCTTTCAGGGCATGGACGGCGCCGGGAAGGACGGGGCGATCCGGCACGTCATGTCCGGTGTCAATCCGCAGGGCTGCGAGGTGTTCAGCTTCAAACAGCCGAGCTCCGAGGAACGGGAACATGACTTTCTGTGGCGCACCACACGTCGGCTTCCTGAGCGTGGTCGGATTGGCATCTTCAACCGTTCCTACTATGAGGAAGTGCTCGTCGTGCGCGTCCATCCGGAGTTGCTCCGCACCCAGGGGCTGCCGGAAGACGTGCTCGCCGCCACGCACCTGTGGAAGCAGCGGTATCATTCCATCGTGGACCTGGAAAAGCACCTCCATCGGAACGGCACCCGGATCGTCAAGATCTTCCTCCACCTGTCGCCGGAAGAGCAGCGCAAGCGCTTTCTCGGCCGCATCGATGAACCGGACAAGAACTGGAAGTTCAGCCTCGCGGATATTCACGAGCGCCAATACTGGAAGCTGTACATGAAGGCGTACGAGGATTGCCTGAGCGCGACAAGCACACGTCACGCACCCTGGTATATCGTCCCGGCGGATGACAAGGAGAACGCGCGCCTGATTGTTTCCCGGGTGGTCCTGGATGCGCTCGGTGGGCTCTCGATGGCATATCCGAAGACCACGCCGAAACGGCGCCGGGAATTGACATCCATCCGGAAGTTGCTGGAGGCCTAACGGCGCATGCGCTGACATCTCACGTGACGCTGCACGTCATGCCGGCATGCCGGCGCAGGCGCACCCCCACCGCGGCACGCCGGGCACGGGGACGCGGCACGCCGGACGTCGACGTACACCCTCGTCTCGACCACATACATACAGGAGAAGACAATGCAGGTTCTGGTGCATACCGACCGCAACATCGACGGTCACGAGGCGCTGGCCGAGCAGATCAGTACGGTGGTGAGGTCCACCCTGCACCACATCGCCGATCGGATCACGCGAGTGGAGGTCCACCTGAGCGACGAGAACAGCGACAAGAAGGGCGGCGACAACGACAAGCGTTGCCTGATGGAAGCCCGCCTCGAGGGGCGCCAGCCGATCGCGGTGACCGATCGGGCGGCCACCCTGCAGCAGGCCGTGCGCGGCGCTGTCGACAACCTGACCAGGCTCATTGAGAGCACGCTGGGACGCGCGGCGCACTCCATCGACCCGCGAACCTGACCGGCGCCGGCCCGCCCCCGCAGGTTTTCAGCGATGCAGAAGCTGGAGGTCGAGATTGTCCCCTGAGGCGAAGCAGTCACGGTGGTGGGCGACTGTTGCGCTGGCCCGCGCCCGTTGGACGGAAGTGGATGGCGAACAGGGCGCCGCGACCCTGGCCTACTACGTGCTCCTGTCACTCCTGCCGCTGCTCATCATCCTGGTGACCGCGGGGTCGCTGTTCGTCGAGCGCGACGTGGCGACCCACAGCATCGTACAGATGGTCAATCGCTACACACCGCTGACGGACGCGCAGGAACGGGCCGGCGTCGCGGCCATACGCAGCCTGCTGGACCAGCGTGGCACCCTCAATGCGGTGGCGATTGCGCTGCTGCTGGTGGGTGCGCTGCAGTTCCTGCGCACCATGATCCGGATCACGAATCGCATCTGGCATTCCCCGCCGTACAATTGGTGGCGACTGCCGCTGAAGAGTCTCGGCCTGCTCGCCATGACGGCGACGGTTGTGCTCGTCGGTATCCTGCTGCCCCTCGCGGCGCGGACGGCTCGGCAGTGGCTTGGACCCTATCTCCCATTTCCCACGTGGCTGTTCGGACTTGTGTTCGCGCTGCTCCCGTGGCTCGTGCTCTTTGGCGCATTCGTCATGATGTACAAGCTGGCCCCCAGCCGGGCAACCACGTTTGCCGAGGTATGGATGGGCGCGCTGACCGCGACGGTGTTGATCGCGATCGCCCAACCGTTGTTCCACCTGTACACGACCCACTTCGCGCATCTCAGCGTACTGTCCGGCGCGCTGAGCGGGATCGTCGCGCTCCTGGTCTGGACGAACCTCTCGAGCTGCGCCTACGTCTTCGGTATCTGCCTGTGCGCGACGAAGGCGGATGGCCGGCGCGTTGACGAGGCGCCGGCCAGGATGACGGAGTCTTCATAGGGAAGCGTCACGATCCGTTGGAAGCTCGGCCCCGGCGATGTGCCGCGTCGCTGTTGCCACATTCCCGTTGCCACATCGCGGTCGCCACGACGGACCGCCACACGGATCACGGATGCCTGCCGTTCATGCGGAAGCGAGTCGCGCGCGCGATGCGGAACCGGACGCGTGATCGAGCGCGCCACCCCACGACTCGTCAGGCGTGCTCGACCGTCATCATTGCGTGTTGATCCCTTCGAGCGATGGCTCGCGCATGCAGGCGAAACCAGGTTGCGATCGAGGTCGATGGCCGCGTGCACTGCCGAGTGCACCGCCGGCGGCGCACACCGCAGCCGCGCCGTTCCTCGGAGGAGCCCGCATACGCTCAACTCGAGCAGAAGGTCGGCCGTGGAATGCACATCGCGCCGGCCAGCTGCAGCAACGAACCCCAGACGCCATGCGCGTCCTTCGCCGCCGTGCCGCCAACCTCGCGGAATGCCTCACACACGCTGCGCACCTGCAAGGTCAACCTCTCGTTGATTCCCGACCGGACACATACACTGACTGTCAGGTTGCTCGGTGTCCCGGGAGGTGCAGACGACCTGCTGAACGCCAGTGGACCGGTGAACGGAAGCTCCAACGGGAGCCCGGCGGTTCGGGGAGAGACGATCGAAGTCACCGCGAGCCCGTGGCTCAGTCTGCGGCTGGGCTTGCAGTACGTCGCGTACCGGCGATTCAACGGTGGATCGACGTCCTGCGACCTGCCGGGGGGGCGCAACGCACGCGACAGCAACGCGCTCTACGCGTATCTCTTGTTATCGTACTGACGTGGAACCACCCGACACGGTCGCGGCACGCCCGCCTTCCCATTACGATGCTCGGATCGGCCCTCTGCTGACCCGCACTGTCCCTGCCATGCCCGGCGCGACCGTCACCGGGGGCGCGCCACTGGAGCCACAATGAAGGCGACACAGCAGCTGCACGACCTCGGTCAGAGCCTCTGGCTCGACAACATCACCCGCAGCATCCTGAACGACGGCACGCTGCAGCGCCACATCAGCGAGCTGTCGGTGACTGGCCTGACCTCCAACCCCACGATCTTCGATCACGCGTTCAAGGGCGGCGATGCCTACGACGAAGCCATCCGCCGGAAGGCGGCGGAGGGCAAGTCCGGCGAAGCGCTGTTCTTCGAACTCGCCATCGAGGACCTGGCGCGCGCCGCCGACCTCTTCCACCCCGTCCACCTCAGCACCGGCGGCGTGGACGGCTGGGTGTCGCTGGAGGTGTCGCCGCTCCTGGCCAACGACACCGCCGGGACCATACGAGCGGCGGCCGACCTGCACGGCCGGGCACAACGCCCCAATCTCTTCATCAAGATCCCGGGCACCGCCGAAGGCGTCCCGGCCATCGAAGCGTCAATCTTCTCCGGGGTGCCTGTCAACGTGACGCTGCTGTTCTCTGCCGCGCAGTACGTCGCAGCAGCCGAGGCCTACATGCGGGGCATCGAACGACGGATTGCGGCGGGCCTCGACCCGCGCATCGGTTCGGTGGCCTCGCTCTTCGTGAGCCGATGGGACGTGGCGGTGCACGACACCGTGCCTCCGGCGCTGCGCAATCGGCTCGGCATCGCGATCGCCGGGCGCGCGTACCGGGAGTACCGCCGCGTGCTGGCGTCGGCGCGATGGCGCGCGCTCGCGGCCGCGGGCGCGCGGCCGCAACGCCTGCTCTGGGCCAGCACCGGCACCAAGGATCCCGATGCGTCGGACACGCTCTATGTCGAGGCGCTGGCCGCGCCCGACACCGTCAATACCCTTCCCGAAAAGACCCTCCAGGCGTTCGCCGATCACGGCCAGATCACGGGCACGCTGCCGTTCGACGGCGGCGAGGCCGAGGCGGTGATCGCGGAGTTCACGCGCGTCGGAGTGGATGATGCGGCGCTTGCCGGGCAACTCCAGCGCGAGGGCGCCGATTCCTTCGACAAGTCCTGGAAGGACCTCCTCGACTGCCTCGCGGCGAAGCGCACGTCGCTGACGCAACCAGAGCACGCCACGGCGAGGAAACCATGAAGGCGAACGAGGTGTTCCCGGCCCCTCCCCTCACGGAGCGCGCGGCATGGAAGGCACTCGAGGAGCACCACCGGGGCATCTCCAGCTTGCACCTGCGGGACATCTTTGCCGGCGACCCCGGGCGTGGAACGCGCCTCACGGCAGACGCCGCCGGACTCCACCTCGACTACTCCAAGCATCGCGTCACCGACGAAACCCTCCGGCTCCTCCGACAGCTCGCCACCGAGTGCGGCCTCGCCGGGCGGATCGAGGCGATGTTCAGCGGGCAGGCGATCAACGTGACCGAGCAGCGGGCAGTCCTTCACGTCGCGCTGCGGGCGCCGGTGGGCGAGCGGATCGACGTCGACGGCGAGAATGTCGTGCCGCAGGTCCACGCGGTACTCGACCGCATGTCGGCCTTTGCCGACGACGTGCGCAGCGGCCGCTGGAAGGGCCACACCGGCCGGCCCATCCGCAACGTCGTCAACATCGGCATCGGCGGCTCCGATCTCGGCCCCGTGATGGCGTATGAGGCGCTGCGTCACTACAGCCGGCGGGAGATGACCTTTCGATTCGTCTCCAACATCGACGGCACCGACTTTGCGGAAGCCACGCGTGACCTCGACCCCGAGGAAACGCTCTTCATCGTCTGCTCCAAGACATTTACGACGCTGGAGACCCTGACCAACGCCCACACCGCGCGCGACTGGTGCGTGCGCGCGCTCGGCGATGAACGTGCGGTGCGCCGGCACTTCGTGGCGGTGTCGACAAACGCCGAGGGCGTCACGAAGTTCGGCATCGACCGCGCCAACATGTTCGGCTTCTGGGACTGGGTCGGCGGGCGCTACTCCATGGATTCGGCCATCGGGCTGTCCACGATGCTGGCAGTGGGCCCGGCGCACTTCGGCGATATGCTCGCCGGGTTCCACGCGATGGACCGGCATTTCCGAAGCGCGCCCTTCGACAGCAACCTGCCGGTGATCATGGGACTGCTCGCGGTCTGGTACGCCAACTTCTTCGGTGCCGAGACCGTGGCGGTGCTCCCTTACGAGCAGTACCTGAAGCGCTTTCCCGCGTACCTGCAGCAGTTGACAATGGAAAGCAACGGGAAGCACGTCACCCTCGACGGGACGCGCGTGGACTACCAGACGAGCCCCGTCGTCTGGGGGGAGCCGGGCACCAACGGGCAGCACTCGTTCTACCAGTTGATTCACCAGGGAACGCGGCTCATCCCGTGCGACGTCATTGGCTTCTGCCAGCCGCTGAACCCGCTGGGCGAGCACCACGACCTGCTGATGGCGAACGTGTTCGCGCAGACAGAGGCGCTCGCCTTCGGCAAGACACCGGCCGAGGTGAAGGCCGAAGGTACGCCGGACTGGCTCGTGCCGCACCGCGTCTTCGAGGGGAACCGCCCGACGTCGACGATCCTCGCCGACCGCCTGACGCCGGAGTCGCTCGGGGCGCTCATCGCGCTCTATGAGCACAGCGTCTTCACGCAGGGCGCCATCTGGGGCATCGACTCCTTCGACCAATGGGGCGTGGAGCTGGGGAAGGCCCTGGCACAACGCATCGGTCGCGAGCTGCAAGGCGACGGCCCGCCGGCGGCCGGCCACGACAGCTCGACCACCGCGCTGATGCAGCGCTACATGCAGCGGCGCCGCGGAGGCGCGACATGACCCACACATTCGGTGCGGTTGACGATCTCTGCATCAACACGATCCGCACGCTGAGCATCGACAGTGTCGAGAAGGCGGCGTCGGGACATCCGGGACTGCCAATGGGCGCCGCAGCCATGGCCTACGTGCTGTGGACCCGCCATCTCCGCCATGACCCGGCCCAGCCGGAGTGGATGGACCGCGACCGGTTCGTGCTGTCCGCCGGGCACGGCAGCATGCTGCTCTACAGCCTGCTGTACCTCACGGGGTACGGGCTCACCCTGGACGACCTCGAGCACTTCAGGCGCTGGGACAGCCGCACGCCAGGTCACCCGGAACGCGGCGTCACGCCCGGCGTCGAGGTCACCACCGGTCCCCTCGGCCAGGGCTTCGGCAACGCCGTCGGGATGGCGATGACGGAGCGGTGGCTCGCGGCCACGTTCAACCGGCCCGGCCACGGCATCGTGGACCATTGGACGTACGTCATCGCGAGCGACGGCGACATGATGGAGGGCATCGCGTCGGAAGCGGCGTCGCTGGCCGGCGACCTTCATCTCGGCCGGCTCGTCGTGCTGTACGATTCCAATCGCATCACGCTGTCGGCCACGACGAACGTCACCTTCCAGGAAGACGTGGGCGCGCGCTTCGCCGCCTATGGGTGGCACGTCCAGGAAGTGGACGGGATGGACGTGGCCGCGGTGGACGCGGCGCTCACGGCGGCCCGTGCCGACGAGCATCGCCCGTCGCTCATCGTCGCGCGCACGCACATCGGGTTCGGCAGCCCGAACAAGCAGGACACCTTCGAGGCGCACGGCGAGCCGCTGGGCAGGAACGAGGTGCTGCTGACCAAGCGCGCCTACGGATGGCCCGAGGACGCGACGTTCTACGTGCCTGACGAGGCGCACCGGGAATTCGAGAAGGTCGGCGGGCGCGGCGCGGCGCTGCGAAGTGCCTGGCAGCAGGCAATGGACGCGTATCGCGCCGCGGATCCGGACCTCGCTGCCGCGTTCGATCGTGCGATGGCGGGAGAACTCGCCCCCGATTGGGACGCCAGTCTTCCCACGTTCACGCCCAGCGACGGCGACATGGCCACGCGCGACGCCGGCGGGAAGGTGATCGCCGCGCTCGCCGAGTCTGGTGCCGAACCTCGTCGGCGGCTCGGCCGACCTCGACCCGTCCACGCGCACGGCGATGAAGGGCAAGGGAGACTTCCAGAGCCCCGATGTGCCGGAGGCGGGGCAGGTGCCGCCCACGCAGGGCACGACGGGCGGAGTCTGGGGATACGCGGGGCGCAACATGCACTTCGGCATTCGCGAGCACGCGATGACGGCGATCCTCACGGGGATGGCCCATCACGGCGGGGTGATTCCGTTCGGGGCGACCTTCCTGACATTCTCGGACTACATGCGGCCGGGCATCCGGCTGGCGGCGCTGAGCGGCGCGCACGTGATCTACGTCTGGACGCACGACAGCATCGCCGTGGGGGAGGACGGACCCACGCACGAGCCGGTGGAGCAGATCGCCAGCCTGCGGGCGATGCCGAACATGGTGGTGCTGCGGCCGGCCGACGCCAACGAGACCGTCGAGGCGTGGCGCGTGGCGCTCCAGCACACCGGCGGCCCCGTGGGGCTGGTGCTCTCGCGGCAGAAGCTCCCGGTGCTCGATCGCACGCGACTCGCCCCCGCGTCAGGCACCGAGCGTGGCGCCTACGTGCTGGCCGAGGCGGATCCGCACCAGCCGCCGGATCTGATCCTGATCGCGACCGGGTCGGAGGTCTCGCTGGCCCTCGCCGCGCACCGGCAACTGAGCGGCGAGGGCATCCGGAGCCGCGTGGTGTCGATGCCGTCGTGGGAGCTGTTCGAGGCGCAGCCGCTCGCGTATCGGCACGAGGTGCTTCCCCCGGCCGTGCGGGCCCGGGTGAGCGTGGAGGCGGCGTCTCCGTTCGGGTGGGAGCGCTACGTCGGCGACCGCTGGCGCGATCATCGGTGTGGATCGCTTTGGTGCCTCGGCGCCTGGGGCCGAGGTAATGGCGCACTATGGATTCACCGTCGAGCGCGTCGTCGCCACGGCGAGGGCGGTGCTCGCGGGTTGATCGGTCCGGCGCGTGCGGGGGCGCCGGATTTGCGCCCTTCATCCCGGGCGCTTGGGAGTACACGAGCGACGCGGGTGGATCGGGCGGTGGTGCTGGGGGAGGAGTTGGTCAGGGGCGGGAGGCCGGAGGTCGGGGGCCAGAACCCACAGGCCAGGCGGGGCACCAGCTCCCGGATGGCTGGCCGGCGGCCGCGATCTCAGCCCGGGATGACCTCGACCCTGGCGACGGAACGGAAGTCGGCGTCGAACGTGGCGACGTAGCCGGTCTTCCGGTCCCGACGTGCCACGGTGACAATTGCCGCGTCCGTGAAGCTCAGGTCCGCGACTTCGGACCGGAACGTCGCCAACGTCTCGCTGAAGATCGCCGAACAGGGCACGAACTCCAGCTCGCGCGCGTTCAGCAGTCGCTCGGCGACGTCGGTCGCGACGTCAGCCCCACGGCGGGCCCGCAGAACCGTGACCACCTCGAGGAAGACGTACTCGAGAAGCAGGACCGCTCCCCACTCGCCGCCGAGCAGTCGGACCATGGCGCGGGCAGCGGCCGGATGGTGAACATCGCGCGCGTTGTACCAGGCGATGAGGAAGCTGGAATCGACGACGATCACTTCTTCCGCCCGCGCCGGCCAGGACCTGAGCCGCTTCCGTAGACGATCTCGTCGACCTGCTCGCTCAGGTGCTCGGTGCCTTCGGGGAATTCCACAGGCACGAGGTCGCGCAGGCTTCCGCTCCGTTCGTGCGGGGCCGGATGGGCGAGCCAGGCCCGGAGGGCCTCGTTGACCGCCTCCCCGACCGTCTTTCCCTGCGCCGCGGCGCGTGCCTTGAGGGCTCGGTACGCGCGTTCGTCGAGATTCCGGATGGTGCTGTCCATGTGTGCAATGTAACACGATGATGTAACACATGCCGTCGCGCGGCTGCACGTCGAATGTAAACAACGCGGTCACGACGGGAGGATCCGCCCCCAGGAGCCGGTGCCGTTCCGGTGCAGGATTCCGGGAGCGGCGCAGTTCGGACGGGTCTACCATCCCAGGAGCGTCGTTCGCGTCAAGGGCTCCGAGGTCGAGCCGGATTTGATGGTGCGACAGCGGCCCCGCTGCGCTGACCTCCCGTGGGAAGACTGGCCGGTCCCCATCCTCGTCGTCGAAGTACTCTCCCCATACACGCGCCGGCGCGACCGCGAGGAAAAGCGCGACTTCTACCTCGACGACGCACGCATCCCGGAGTACTGGATCGTCGACCCGGAGCGGAAGGCCATCACAGCAGTTCGCGCTGGGCACGCCGACCACGTCGCGGCGGACTCGATGACCTGGGCACCAGATGGTGTCCGTGAACCGCTGACCTTCGCGCTGGCTGAAGTCTTCGGGTGAGTTGTCGCGTCGTGCCGGGGCGTCGGCGAAAGCGCAGCCCCCGACCGACACCCGCGTCGCGCCCCCGAATCCGCAATTTTCTTCCAGACAGCCCCGTGCAACTCTCGTAGCTTCCGGGGGCACGCACGCTGGTCACTCGCCCGGACGCCGGGTGTAGTCCATAAACCGCGCGAGCGGATGGCCCGGCGATGGCCAGCGACGTGCGACCCGCCATCCCTGGCGGAACGCCGTTACCCTCCGCGCACGCGCGCAGACCCTCCGGACTCCCGAGCCGATCCTGATGATCGTGCACCTTCCCGTCCTTGTCGCCGCCACGCTCGGCGCACTCCCCGCACCGGCGCTTCCGGCAACTCATACGGAAGCCCCTCCGCCGGCGCGACCGTCGCTCGACACGGCCCCAACCCCCGCCTCGCGTCCCGGCCAGTCGTTCACCCTCGGCCACGTCACCGTCACCCGGCTGGCCGACGGCGTCTACGCCGCCATCCGGACCGAGCCACTCTCGCTTGCCGTCAACGCCAACTCGCTGTTCATCGTCAACGACGCCGACGTCGTCGTTGTCGATGCGCAGTTCACCCGCATGGCCACGATCGAGAACATCGCCGCCCTCCGGCGCATAACGAGCAAGCCCGTCAGCTACGTCATCAACACCCACTGGCACGACGACCACGTCGCCGGGAACCAGGTCTATCGCGACACGTTTCCGGACGTGCGGTTCATCGCGCAGGCCAACACCCGTGCCGACCTCCAGACGAAAGGGCGCGACAACAGGCGCGACCAGGTCCGCTACGCTCCTGCCGTGGCCGCGCACTACCAGAAGCTCCTGGACATGGGGCTCGGCATCGACAGCACGCCGGCGACGCCGATGGAGCGTGCCGCGGTGTCGAGCGCGCTGGCAATCATCGGCCAGTACGTCGCCGAGAACGAGGGCTTTCGCGAGGTGCTCCCGGACACCGTCGTCGACAGGCGCATGACGTTGGTGCGCGGAAGGCGCACGATCGAGCTGCGCTGGTTCGGCCGCGGCAACACCCGCGGCGACCTGGTGACGTACCTCCCGGCCGACGGCATCGTCTCCACCGGCGATCTCGTCGTCGCTCCGGTCCCGTTCGCGTTCGGCTCGTATCCCGGCGAGTGGATCGCGGTGCTGGATTCGATCACCGCGCTCTCGCCCAGGGTGATCGTGCCGGGACACGGTCCCATCATGCGCGACCTCGGTTACGTGCGCACGGTGCGACGGATGCTGTCCACGGCACGCGAGCGCACCGCCGCCGAAGTCGCCAGGGGCGCGACCGCCGAGGATGCGGCAAAGGCGGTCACGCTGACGGACCTGCGCGACGAGATCGCCGGCAGTGAGAAGTGGATGCGGACGATGTTCGAGCAGTTCTTCAGGGCGCCGGTCGTGGCCCGGGCGTGGGAGGAGGCGAAGAACGGCACGCTGAAGTGACGGGCGCGCGGGGCCGGTGACGTCCGGTTCTCCCATCGGGGCGTCCAGCGCACCACCGATTTCTCTCTGCTGGTACCGTGCGGGGCGCGGTTCGCGGGCGCGGGCTCGCCTTCGGAGCCGCCGAAGTCGATCGTCAGGCAACCCTGGACCGGCGGCCAACTCGCGCGATTCTCGCGCGACATGCGGGGCGCACTCCCGGCGCCCGCCTTCCGGCGCGGCTCACCACTCCACGGCGATGCCGGCGGCGCGCCGCGCCTCGCGCGACACTGCATGCAGACGACCCCACAGCGCCCCCACGTTTCCCGCACCGCTCCGGATCATGCGACGACAGTCGCGCGCGTCGAGCTCGCATGTGGGGCCTTCGACGCCCTGCGCGCCGTGGGATTCGCGCAGCGCTTCCCGCCGCACTTCCACGAGACGTTCGCCATCGGCGTTGTCGAGCACGGCTCGGCGACCCTGCGGACGCTGCGGGGGACGTGGGTCGCCCGCCCCGGCACGATCCTCGCCTTCTCGCCGGGTGAGATCCACGCAGCCGAGGCCCGCGAGGGCCACGGATACAGCTACCGGATGCTCTATCCGGGCGCTGCATTCCTGCAGGGGATTGGCGTCGACGCCGCGCGCGCGGGGCACGGCATGCCGCTGTTTCACGCGCCCGTGATCGACGATGCATCGATTGCGCGCAGGCTCGCGCGCGCGCACGAACCCCTGATGCTCGGCGATTCCGGTGCCGCCGCCGAGTCGCGCCTTGTGGACGCGCTGCGCACGCTCGTGGCGGCGCACGGCACGCGCACTGTCGAAGGCTGGGAGCGCGCGCGTGGCGGACGTCGAGATCGTCGAGCGTGCGCGACGATACCTGTGCACACGATATGGCGAGCGGGTGCGGCTCGCCGCCGTCGCCGCGCTCTGCGGGGTGAGCGAGTTCCACCTCATTCGCATCTTCAGGCGCGCCGTGGGCGTCACGCCGTACGCGTACCTGGTGCAGCTCCGGGTGAACCGCGCGCAGGCAATGCTCTGTCGCGGCGCCGCCGTTGCGGACGTTGCGTACAGTTGCGGCTTCAGCGACCAGAGCCACCTGACGCGCACGTTCAGGAAGGCGATCGGCCTGCCGCCGGGGGCGTACGTGCGGTCGGTGCGGCGCAGCGCGGCGTAGGAGCGCGCGCGGC
>CAVXFN010000002.1:0-407223 GCA_963761075.1 uncultured Gemmatimonadaceae bacterium | reverse complement strand
CGGGCCTGGCTCACGGCCAACCATCGTGACGCACCGTCTGTCCCAGCTTCTTGACGCCGCGCGGGGCCTTAAATACTCTTGCGGCATATTTGCACGATGAGTATTCAGGCCACAACGACGGAACGCCGACGATGCCTCCCGCAGTCCAGCCCGCCCTGAGCACCCTCGAGTACCACGCCCTGCTCGCGCTCGCGAGCGGTCCGCTCCACGGTTACGCCATCACCGACGCGGTGGTCGCCGAGTCGTCGGGCACCGTCACGCCGCGGGCCGGCTCGCTCTACCGCGTGCTCGGGCGGCTGATGACGTCGGGGCTCGTCGTCGAGACGAAGCCGGCCGGGGCCCCGGAGCCGCACCCGGGGCACGCGCGGCGCTATTACACGCTGACGGCCGCCGGCCGCCGCGCACTCGCCGCCGAGGCGCAGCGGCTGAAGCGCACCGCCGCGGTTGCCGAGAAGCGCCTCGGCGTCGCCCAGGGGCGCACGTGACGGCCGTGCTCGCGTTGCTCGTGCGACTCTTCCCGCGCGCGTTCCGGGAGCAGTTCGGCGCCGACATCAGCGCCCAGGTCAGGCAGGACTACGCGCGTGCCCGCTCGCGCGGCCGCATCACGGCGCTGTGGTTCGCGCTCGCCACCGGCGTGGACCTGCTGCGTTCCGCCGCCGCCGAGCGCTGGAATCCGACGTGGGCAAGCGCGCCGTCGCCACAACGGGAGGGTCAGGTCATGACGTGGACGTTGAGCGAATGGGGTCGGGATCTCCGCCATGCCGCGCGCGCGCTGAGGCGCTCGCCCGGGTTCGCGGCGGTCACCGTCGGGACGCTTGGCCTCGCCATCGGCGCCAACGCGGGGATGTTCAGCGTCGTCGACACGGTGCTGCTGAGACCCCTTCCCTTCGCGCACCCCGACCGCCTGGTCTACATCGCCGCCTCGGCGCCGGGCTCCGACTTCCCGAAGGAATTCGGCGTCTCGTCGGAGTTCTACGTGCAGTACCGCGCGCAGTCGAAGCTCCTGCAGGACGTCTCCACGTACGACGCGTTCACGTCGACGCTGCGCGTGGGCGATCGCGTCGAGCGCGTGGCGATGTCGCAGCCGACGCCGACGCTCTTCGCCACGCTCGGTTCCCAGCCGATCCTGGGTCGCGTGCCCACCGACGACGACGGCACGCGCGTGGCAGTGATCAGCTACGCCCTGTGGAAGAGCTGGTTCGCCGGCGACTCCGGGGTGATCGGGCGCGCGTACGAGATCTCCGGCACCCAGCGCACGGTGATCGGCGTCATGGGACCCGACTTCCATTTCCCGGACGACAAGGTGCTCGCTCTGGTTCCCCGACCGGATTGCCGGCGACTCGATCACGCCCGGGCGCTTCGGCATGCACATGGTCGGCCGGATGCGGCCGGGGACGACGCCCGAGGCGCTGGCGAAGGAGCTCACGGCCCTGCTCGAGGCGTTTCCCCGAGCGCTTCGGCGGCTCGCCGGCCTATGCGCGCCTCATGCAGCAGCATCGGGCGGTCGTGCGCCCGCTGGAGCAGCAGATGCTCGGCCCCGTCGCCCGGCCGCTCTGGATCCTGCTGGCCTCGGTCGCGGTCGTGCTCCTCATCGCGTGCGCCAACGTCGCGAACCTGTTCGCGGTCCGCGCGGAAGGAAGACAGCGCGACCTCGCCGTGCGCCGGGCAATCGGGGCGGCGCGCGGGGAGCTGATCCGGCTGCAGCTCTCCGAGGCGCTCGTCATCGCGATCGGCGCCGGGATCGTTGCCCTGCTGCTCGCCGTCGCCGGCCTGCCGGCGTTCCTGCACGCGGCGCCCGAGGGGATCCCGCGCCTGGGCGGCGTGCACGTCAACCTGGTGACGCTGGTCTTCACGCTCATTGCCGCGGTCGTCTCGGCGGTGGCGTGCGGCATCGTGCCGGCAGTGCACGCGTCGTCGCCCGACCTGACGCGGCTGCGCGAGGGCGGCCGCGGGGCGACGCACGGGCGCCGCTGGGCGCGCGACGGGCTCGTCGTCGCGCAGACGGCGCTCGCCCTGGTGCTCCTCATCGGGTCGGGGCTGCTCCTGCGCAGCATCGCGGCGCTGCGCCACGTCGATCCGGGCTACAGCACGAAGGACATCTTCACCTTCCAGTTCGCCCCCGACCAGCCGGCGCTGAAGGACGGGCCGACCTTCGCGCGCTTCGACCTCGACTTCGTCGACCGCCTCAAGGCGCTGCCCGGCGTGGAGTCGGCGGGGATCGTGGACAACGTCCCGCTGGACGAGGGGCTCGCCGGCGCGCACTTCGTCACGTCGGAGAAGGCCGGCGGCGACGGCACCTGCTGGCCTACACGTGGACCGACGGCGACTACTTCCACACGATGGGCATCCCGCTGCTGCGCGGGCGCCCGCTCACTCGCGCCGAGGAAACGGCGTGGAGCGGGAACGTCGTGGTCAGCAAGTCCGCCGCCGAGCTGATCTGGCCCGGCCAGGACCCGATCGGGCGGCGCTTCCAGCAGCACGGCGATTCGGTGTGGATGACCGTGGTGGGCGAGGTCGGGGACGTGATGCAGTACGGCTTCCGTGATACGCCGCCGGCGACGCTCTACCTGCCGCTCGTCGGTCCCGACGCCGATGAGCTGGGCGCGGACCTCGCCGGCGTACGTCGTGAAGACGCCGCGGGCCGAGCATGATCGCACCCGAGGTGCGGGCACTCGTCAGGCAGGTGGCGCCGGAGGCCCCGATGTACCGCGTCTTCACCATGGCCGAGCTGGCGTCGCGCTCGATGGTGCAGCTCTCGTTCACCACGCTCACGCTCGGCATCCTGTCGGCGCTGGCGCTGATCCTGGGCGGGGTGGGGCTCTACGGCGTGCTGTCATACCTCGTCGCCCAGCGCACGCGGGAGATCGGTGTGCGCATGGCGCTCGGCGCGCGCACCGACCAGGTGCGGCGCATGGTCGTTGTGCAGGGCGCGCGGCTGGTGGCCGCCGGCGTCGTCATCGGGGTTGTCGTCGCGCTGGCGTCCACGCGACTGCTGGGGAGCCTGCTGTTCGGTGTCCACGCCCTGGACGCCACGACGTTCCTGGCGATGTCGGGGTCGATGGTGGCGATCGGAATGCTGGCGAGCTACCTGCCGGCGCGTCGCGCCTCGAACGTGGACCCCATCGAGTCGCTGCGGGGGGAGTGAGCGCGGGCAGCGACCCGCACTCCGGCGGCCGCGGGGCGCCGGAGCCCGGAGGGACGGCGGCCTCAGTCCGCGGCGTGGAGTCGGGCGCGAACCGTGCCGGAAAATCGTCCGCCCGCACGCGCGCCGCACCGATCTCACCCAGGCGCTGCAGGATCGGCATGTTGCCGGGTTCGTCCATGTCCGCGATGTCAGCCAGTCGGCCGGCATCGACGTCGGGGATCATCGCTCGCACGTCGTCGGGCGCGAGCGAGACGTTGTAGCGGCGATAGCTGAACGCTGGCGTTCCGCCAAGCAGGTCGTCGCCGAGCGTCCCGATCTCCCTGTCGTGGGCGACGGCGAGGGCCCCGCGCGACAACCACTGCATGAGCGTCTCGACGAGCGTCCCGCAATCGTTCATGAGGCCGAGCAGCGCCCGTGCCGCCGAGATCGCGGCGATGTCCGACGGCTTCTGCGTCGCCGCCCCACGCCCGGTGCCGACGGACACGATGAAGAGCCGATCCTCTCCGGTGGGCCAGCGCAGGCGATAGCCCGACAGCGTCGCGTACATGAGCGCCTGCAACGCGGGGTTGTTGAAGGGACTCACCGCGCCATCGACGAACTCGCCCACGACCTGCGGCAGGCCTGGAACGTCGGCAATCGTGAGGCGCTCGGGCACGAAGAACATTGGCGCGGCCGTCGAGGCACGTACGACCTGCCAGAGCAGATAATCGGCGTTCGAGATCCACTGGTCGTCAGGCCCCGCCCTGTAGTAGTGACCGTTCGGGTTGTTGCTGAGGGGCCATATGCCGCCGCTGTCGAGGCGCTTTGCCACCACCAGCAGTCCCGTCAGCAACTCGGGACCGCCCAGCCGCGTGTCGTCACCGAGCACCAGTTTCAGGCGCTCGGTCAGCCGTGCGTCGTCGTAGCGCGCCTGGAGACCGGGAACGCGCAGCGCGCTCCGGCGGAAGACCTCATGGCCGAGGGCGAGGTAGTGCCTGACGAGTTCCTCGACGGTGGAACCCTTCGCGAGCGCCGCGGCAATGATGGCCCCGGTGGACGTGCCCGCGATGAGGTCGAAGTAGTGGGCGAGGCGGAAGTCGGCATCGCCGCCGTGCTGCTCGCGCAGGACGGCCTCGATGCGGGCGAGGAAGCCGAGCGTGACGATGCCGCGGAGGCCGCCGCCATCGAGGGCGAGGATGCGTTTGGGGCCGGGGGCGGCGAAGTGTTCCTGGAGGGTGGGGTATCGCGACGTCATTGGGAGGTCCCTCCGGAGAAGTGCCTGCGGGGCGGAGGACGATACTCGCAGCGGCGGGCGAGGGATTCAAGGTCTGCGCATCGCCGGCCGGCGTCCGTGCAGCCCCATCTCCACGTGGCCCGCGTGGATCTGACGCGTTATGCTGGGGCATGCGACGCCTTCCGCATGCGTCCGCCCGCCCCTCCGGGCGCAGCGTCCCGGTCCTCGCGTTCCCGGGACTGCTGTTGCTTGCCACGACCCTCGCCGCACAGGACACGGTGGTGGTGCACGCCGACGGCCCGCCGGCGTGGGGCCCGGACGTCCGCCTCGTGGCGGAGTTCGCGTTAGGTGCGCTGAATGGCCCGCCGGAGTATGCGTTCGGAGCGATCGGGGACGTGGCTGTGGACGGCTCGGGAGGGTTCTACGTCTATGATTATCGCGACGTCCAGATCCGCCACTACGACGTGAACGGTCGGTTCACGGGCGTGATCGGCAGGAAGGGACAGGGCCCCGGGGAATATGGTGATGTCTCGGGGATCGACGTCGCCGAGGACTCGCTCCTGATCGTCTGCGACCAGTCCACGCGCCGCATGACGATTTTCGGCTCCGACGGGAAAGTGCGGCGCATGGTGAGCCCGCCCACGCACATCAGGGGCAGCCCGCCCGACTGCATCGCCGGCCGCGAGGGCATCGTCTTCCGGCGCACGCGTCTCGTGCAGCCGCGACCGGGGCTCAAGGTGCCGATGATCGGACCGGTGATGCAGTACATGCTTTTCCGGCTGGACGGCACGTTCGTCGACTCGATGTATCTCGGCCCGCGCCTCAGCGAGTGGCAGTGGGTTCTCTCGACCTCGGACGGGA
Source organism: uncultured Gemmatimonadaceae bacterium (assembly GCA_963761075.1). Classification (GTDB taxonomy): domain Bacteria; phylum Gemmatimonadota; class Gemmatimonadetes; order Gemmatimonadales; family Gemmatimonadaceae; genus CAVXFN01. The sequence goes on along the minus strand of CAVXFN010000002.1, from coordinate 402,004 downwards.
TGCGACATGCCTTTCCAGCAGAGACGCTTGGCGCAGCGTGGACCGGCGGCGGCGTGCTGCGCGCCTGGTCGATGGCGTATCGCATCGCCATCAGCACGCCCGACGGCCACGTCGTCCTCATTGAACGCAAGGCGCCGCGCGTTGCGCTCACCGGCCCCGAGCGCGCGGAGTGGGTGGCATGGGACACGTACATTCACGAGACCCATCCGGGTGAATTGCCGACGCCGATCCCGCACGAGAAGCCGTACTTCCGCGACCTGATGAGCGATCACCTCGGCCGCATCTGGGTGCAGCTGTACGCGAAGGCCGAGAAGCGCAACATGGCGCCGAGGCCCGCGGGCGATCCGCGGCCGCTGCTGACGTGGAAGGAGCGCAACACATACGACGTCTTTGCGCCCGAAGGGCGATACCTGGGCCGCGTTGAGCTGCCGGCGGAGTCGCAGCTGCTGGCGGTTCGCGACGACCGTGTCTTCCTGCGCCTGACGGGGACACAGGGCGAGGAGCGCATCGGGGTGTTTCGGATTCGCGGCGCGCGAACGCGCTGGAGCCGCGCTGCTGTGACGCCGCGCCTGCGAGCCGCCATGCCGCTTGGGGACGCCTGGGGCCGCCTGGCCGCCGAGCCGCCAGGCCACGCCCCGACCCGAGGCGAGACGCCCGCCCGACCTCCCTCGCGCAGCTCGCGACCGAGCCTCTTACCAGATTTGGTAAGAGGCCGTCAGCGCCGGTCGGCTTCGCGGAGCACGCGCCGCCAGCACGAGCTGGTACCGCCGGGCAGGCGACCGCTTCACGAGCGACCAGAGATCAAGGACGTGGAGCTGACCTGCCTGCCAGCAGGCACGACCGAGCCGCCGCGTCGCCCGTTCCCCCGCGCCTCTGCCGGGTCGAGCGTGCCACGCCAATGCGATCAGGAACGCCCTGCAGGCCGTGGAGTACCTGACCGGGTCACACGACCTTCGGTTTCCATGGATGGAATCCAGCGATCACATCGGCCGGCGCAGGATGACGACCCGGCTGCTCTGCCTCACCCTCGTCCTCGGCAGCGCCTCCTGCGCCGAGTCTATCGATGAGAATACGAACGTGTCCATTGCGCCTGAGTCGCGCGCCGGAAACGTCGTCTTCGTGATCGAGTCGCTGTCCATGTTCTACGGACTCTCGGTCTTTCCCTGCGGGAGCGACCGCAGCCTGTGGACCATCGGCAGGGGTGGCGGAACGTCGCTTCCCCCTTCGCGCATCGTGTATGCCCAGGCTCCGGACGGCTTCCGGGAGCGCGCCGCTGCTCAGCCCCTGCGACCAGGCTGCTACCGTGTCGTCGTGTCCGGCGGGCGTGCCGCGCGCTTCACTGTCAACCCGGATGGGACGGTCAGCGCGGACAGCGCAGCGGGCAACCCGCCACTCGCTCGTCAGGCGCCGCCGGGGAGTCGCTCACCGGAGCGAGGGCGTCGGACACCGGGAGCATTGCCAAAGCAGGACGCGAGCGACAGCGTACCGCGCCGGCACGCCGCCTCGCACATTGGCCCCGTCACCGACACCACCCCGTGCCCCACAGCGACGACTCACTCTGCGCATTCCTCACCCGACACGGCCTCGCCTATCGGCGCTTCGACCACGGGCCCGTCAACACGTGCGAAGAAGCCGAGCCCGTCGTTCCCGCCGACGTCGAAGCCGTGCACACGAAGAACCTCTTCGTGCGCGACAAGAAGGGGAAGCGGCACTGGCTCGTCGTCACTGATTGCACGAAGACCGTCGACCTGAAGTCGCTCGCACTCCTCATTGGCGCCGACAACCTGAGCTTCGCCTCGCCCGACCGCCTGCAGCGCTATCTGGGCGTCACGCCAGGCGCGGTGACGATGCTCGCGCTCATCAACGATGAGGCGCACGCCGTGCAGCTCGTCGTCGACGCCGGCGTCTGGAGCGCGCCGGCACTGCGCGCGCATCCGCTCGTGAACACGGCGACGCTGGTCCTGTCGCACGCAGGCATCGCCAGGTTCTGTGAACTGACGGGCCATGAGCCGCGGCTGATACGCATCCCGGCGCAAACACCGGCCTGAGCCTCGTATCGCCCGCTCGCTCCGGCGGACAGGGCCGCGCGTCAGGCCGCGTACTGCAGCACGGCCACGAAGTGACAGCTCGCGCCGGCGAGGACGAAAAGGTGCCAGACGAAATGCGCATAACGCATCCGCGGAGCCGCGTAGAACGCCACACCCGCGGTGTACGCCACGCCGCCGGCCGCAAGCCAGAAGATGCCCCACCCCGGCATTGCATGCCACAGCGAGCGAGGCGCGGCGAGGATCAGCCAGCCCATCGCGACATACAGCACTGTCGAGAGCTTGTGGAAGCGAACGCCCCCGAGCGACTTGAAGACGACTCCGGCCGCGGCAAGAGACCAGATCAATGCGAAGAGCGTCCACCCGGTCGGTCCGCGGAGTACCCCGAGCGTGAACGGCGTGTACGTCCCGGCGATGAGAATGTAGATCGCGCCGTGGTCGAGGACCTGAAAGACCCGCTTGGCGCGATTCGCGGCCAGCGCGTGGTAGATCGTCGAGGTGAGAAAGAGCAGCATCAGGCTCGCCGCAAAGACCGCCGCGCCAGCCATCGCCGCCGCGCCGTGCGGTGCAGCGCTGATCACGAGAACTGGTAGCGCGATCAGCGCGGCAAGGAATCCCGTGCCGTGACTGACGCTGTTGGCAATCTCCTCGCCGAGGCGTTGCGCGCGATCCCGGGCTGCCGGTGCTTCGACCACTGCTGCTCCTTCGTGTGAGGCGACGTCGCTCGAATGCTGCCGAAACAGGTTGCCCTGCGGCTCCCTATGAACAATGCATGAATGGCACCCTTGAAGCGACCCTCTGGACACTGCGAGCGGTTGGTGAGACTGTTATCGTGCGAACGCCGTCCTCGGCGTGCGTAACCACCGCGGCCCTCGATCCCGTCGCGGCCCGAAAGTGAGATGCACATGGCTCGATGGCCGACGCGGTTCGCGGCTGCTGCGGCAGCCGGCCTGGCAGTGGTCGCTCTCGCGTGCGGTGATCACGGCGGCGGCCCCACCGCCATCGATCCGCTGAAGGGACTCGCGAGCTGCAGCGCGGCGCCGTTCATGGCGACTCCGCTCGTTCCGTTCGCGAACATCTCGTCGGTCGCACCATTGGGAAACGTTGGACCGCCCAGCCACACCTTCCCCACCGACCACATCTACGTGTACATGACGACGGTCGCGGCGATTTCAATGCCGGCCGCGAGCGTCCTCACGAACGTCTCCGTCCAGCATCGCACCGGAGGCGGGCTGGCGCCCGTTGACGACTACAGCCTCACGTTCCACCCGTGCGCCGACCTCCAGCTGCAGTTGGGGCACGTGGCCCGGCTCTCGGCGCAGCTCAGCGCACAGGTCGGAGCGCTCGACTCCTCGTGCGGACCGCCGTACCAGACGGGCGCCTTCACGTACCAGGGATGCGGAAAGAACCTCAACGTGAAGATGGCGGCCGGTGATGCGATCGGGGTCTCGGCCATCTCGCTCGATGTCTACGCCCGCGACCGCAGGGTCTCCGTCTCCTACGTGAATCCGTCGCGGCTGAACGACCCCACAGGCGACTTCGGGGACCGACACCCCGCGTGCCCGATCGACTACTTCACGGCACCTATCGCCGATCAGCTGCGCTCAAAGCTCGGTCCTCCCGGCCTGATCCGCACGACGCCGCCCGTGTGCGGAGAGGTGATGCAGGACGTGCCGAACTCCGCGGCCGGACGCTGGTTCCACCCCGGCAGCCCGCTCAATCCCGAAGATCCGCACCTCGCGCTCATTCACAACAACGTGCAGCCGGAGCTCGCCCTGTTCTCCGTCGGCACGTCGATTCCATCGATTCCCAGCGCGGGGTACACGTTCACGCCGATGTCCAGCGGCAGGGAAAACCTCGACTTCCGGTACGTGACGACCGTCGGCGAGATCGAGTGCTATTCGCTGTTCGGGAATCGCCGGGTGTTGCTGGAACTGGTCTCGACGTCGCGGATCCGCCTGGAGGGCATCAGTCCCGGCCCGTGCGGCGACCCGGGCACGTGGGCGTTCAGCGCGGGGGCTGTCGAGTTCGAGCGCTGATCAGCCGCACGAGGCACAGTTGCCCCGGGCGCGCTGGCCCGTCGTGAAGTGCGGCGGTGAGTCCAGATACGCCCACCCACCGGGGGCGGAAACGTACGCGCTCACGGTGTCGCCCCTGTTGGCCCTCGATCCGGAGTCGGGCACCGTCCTGAACACGGTGCCTTGCGGCGCATCGACGTTCCAGTCCGGGACCGCCAGTACCTTGAGACCTGCAGCGGCAACCTTCTGGACGGCTGCCAATTGAGGAAGGCCATGGACCCCGGGAACGGCCACCTTCGTCCCGGCGACGTGGAGCGTCACCGTATCCTCGGTGCCGAGGACACGCGCCCCGCCTGCCGGCTCCTGCCGGAGGACCGTCCCCGCCGCCCTCGGACTCGACGCGGCCTGGACAACCACGTTTGGGGAATCGATGTCCATCGCCAGCAGCGCACTCGTCGCGGCCGACTCCGCGGAATCCGTGACATTCGGGAGCATGACCATGCCCGACACCAGGAGCGTGAGCTCGCTGCTTCGCTTCACTGACGTTCAGGCTGCCGGTTCGGTCCCGATGGCGACACCGCGCCGGTGCCGGTGGTTCCGGACCCGGCGGCGGGAACGCCCTTCCTTCGCACGGTCGCCCCCACCGCCTACCTTGGGTACGTCTCCACCTCAACGACCGCTCCGGTGCCGGATTCCGCCAGTTCACGTTCCACGCTGCGCGCCGTCGTGCGACATCACGCGGCCGCGGGCGGACGCGTCGCACTTCGGAACAGCGTCGTCGCCAGTGCCGGCGTTGTCTTCGTTCTGGGCATGGCTCCCAATCCCGTTGCCCTGATGCGGGAGCTGGCCCGCGGCATCGCCGCAACCGGAGCGCCGGGTGATGCGCTTTACATGCTCGCGCTCCTGGGCGTCGCACTGGCTCGTCAGGCATCGCCACAGGTCTCGGCCGGACAGATGGGCTGGCTGCGGAGCCTCCCCGCGTCGGCCGATGACCGGCGCCGCGCAACCACGGCCGCGCTCGTTCTTGTACAGGCGCCCGCCCTTGCCTTCGCGCTCTGCTGCGCGCTCGGCGTCGCGCTAACGCCTGGCCTGCGCCTCTCCGCGGTGAAGCTGCTGGCGATCGCGCCGATTGCTGTCGCCGCGGCGATGACGGTCGCGGCCACCCGCAGGCGGGCGTGGGTCGCGCTTGCGTGCGCCGCCGCGGTCGGACTCGCGGTCGGCGGTGGCGTTCCGGGACTGGTGGCGTCGATCATCCCACTCGTGGCCGCGGACCGCCTGGCCGGTATCGCGCCGCGCCGCGGGCACCGACGGCGATGGAGCCGCCAGCGCCACCTCGAGCGGTACCTCGCCTGGCGCGCGGTGTCCTGGCGCGTCGTATCGACGTTGTTGACCTCTGCACTTCCGCTCGCCGCGGCGTGGTTCTACACCGTGAACAACGACCTCACGGCGGGTGGTGCCGCGTCCGCGGTGCGACTGTGCGGCGGGATCGCGGAGCTCATCGTGCTCGCCGGCCTGGCCGATGCGCTCGCCCTGCGACGACCCGTGTGGGGGTGGGCGCGATCCCTGCCGTGGTCCTCCGCGCGGCGCGTGCGGCACGACGCCGCGCTCCTGCTGGCCGCGCTCGTCCCGGTAGTGATCGTCGCCGGCGTGATCGACGTCCGGGGAGCGCTCCTCCTCGCAGCGGCGACGCCGCTGCTGTGCCTCGTGGCCGCGGGAGCCGTGCGGCGCGCCGGCACGCGACTGACGGCGGCCTCGGGGGAGATCGTCCTCGTCGGCGGGCTTGTGGTGGCGGCGCTCGCGGTCTCGCCTTGGATGATCGTTCCGTGCCTGCTCGCGACGCCGATTGCAGATCGCATGGCAACCCGTCGCGAACAGGTCCGCCCGGTGTCACGCTGGCTCGAGCTGCATCACAGGCCCGAGGGCGACGGCCTCTGGTGGAGCGCCCCGTGATCCGCTTCGAGCATGCGACGTTCGACTATGGCACGGGCCGGCCTGCGCTCCACGAGACCTCGCTCGAAGTCGGCGGCGGCCTGACGCTGGTGCTCGGCCCCAACGGCGCGGGGAAGAGCTCCCTGCTGAAGATGGCGGCGGGAGTCGAGTATCCGCGTTTCGGCCGAGTGCTCATCGACGGGCACGACCTCTGGAGGGAGGAAGTGGAGGCGCGGCGCCGGCTCGCGTACGTGCCCGAGCAGCCCGACCTGTCGCCCTACGCTTCGCTGTCGGAGGTGATGGCCCTCGTCTGCGGGCTGCGCGGCGAGCCGATGGAGCGCGGTGCCGAGGCGCTGGAGCGGGTCGCGCTCGCGCAGGACGCGGATCGCACGGTCCGGGAGCTGTCGATGGGACAGCGGCGGCGGGCGCTGCTTGCCGCGGCGTTCATCGGCCGCCCATCGAACGTCCTGCTCGATGAGCCGCTGGAGGCGATGGACCGCGCGATGCACCAGGCGATCGTCGCCTGGGTGTCGCAGCTGGCGAGCGCGGGCGCGACGGTGCTCGTCGCCACCCATGAGATCGAGCCCTTCGTGGCGCCGGCGGTGCGGGTGGTGTCCGTGGCCGGCGGCCGCGCGACCGTGCACGAGCCGCTCCCCGGCCCGCCCGCGGAGCGCCTCGCGCAGCTCGAGGCGTTCGCCCGCGGCGAACGCTGAGGGACTCGTCAGGCGGCGCCGACCGGGCGGCCTGGACAGGATCAGTGATCGAGCGAATCCATGTGCCCGCCCCGTGGGTAGCCCGAAACCCCGGCGGGCCGTTGATTACCCGGTGGCCCCATCCCCACGTTCAGGCATGAATCGTTCCCACCTCGCCATCGCCGCGGCGGCGCTGCTCGCTCCCGGCGGACTCGCCTTCGCCCCGGTGAGCGCGCGGCCCCCCCGGGCCGCGGGTGCGCAGGGCACGGTGCCCTTCGCCGTCGCCGATTCCGCCTGGGACTCCGAGACGCTCGGCAACCATCGCGCGGTGCTGCGCGTGAACACACCCGGCCGCTTTGCCCACGTGCTCGTTTCATGGCGTCGCCCGGATCGCCATCCCGAGGCCAAGGCGGTCATCGTCGTTGATGCCGGCACGTCTCAGCCGGTCGCCAACGTGCGCCGCGGCACGGTCACGCAGGTATCGGGCGAGTTCGACTTCGAGCCGACCTCGGGACCGGGGCGCTACTACCTCTACTACATGCCGTACAAGTCGGGCGGCCGCTCCAACTATCCAAACGTCACCTACCTCCCCGTCGTCCAGACGGCCGACAGTGCGTGGCTCGACGGGCTCGCCCGGGCGCGGCCGGTGACCGCGTCCGTCGAACGCCTCGAGTCGGTGGATTCGCTCAACGCGTTCACGCCGATGGAGGTCATCGCCACGCCCGAAGAGGTTGCGTCGCTGCTGCGGTCGCACGCCGGCAGCGCGTACCTCGTCTTCCCCGAGGACCGCACGCGCGCCATCCGCATGCGCGACCAGATTCCGGTGTCGTGGGCTGTTCGCGGTCCGACCGACCGCTTCAGCACGACCTCCCGCCGCGGGGAGTTCATGGCGTTCCAGCTGGGCGTCTACGCGGTGCGCGCGCTCAACGACGTCCGGGTCACCTTCACGCGCCTCGCGAGCGCGTCGGGCGACACCATTGCCGCGTCGCGGTTCACCTCGATCAACAACGGTGGCATCAACTGGGACGGCAAGCCATTCACGAAGGTCGTGGACGTTCCCGAAGGCCACGTGCAGGCGATGTGGTGCGGCCTCGACGTGCCCCTGGGCGCCACGCCGGGACGCTACGCGGGAACGGCGACCATCCACGTGCAGGGTCTCGCGCCGATGACCGTGGCGCTGACGTTCACGGTCTCGAGCGAAACCGTCGCCGAGGGCGGCGCCAACGAGCCGGAGAAGCTCACCCGCCTCAAGTGGCTCAACTCCACGCTCGGGCAGCGCAACGACGTCATTGCGCCGTACACCCCATTACAGGTCAGCGGCCGCACGATCGCACTGCTGGGACGACGCCTGACTCTCGGGCCGACGGGCCTTCCCGCGCGCATCGAGACGTTCTTCACGCCCGAGATGACGGGCGTGCAGGCCACGCCTAACGCGGTGCTGGCCGCGCCGATGCGGCTCGACGTCGCGGCGCGCGGGGCGGCCGCCCCGCGCGACGGCACGCTGCGGTTCACCACGACCACGCCGGGCACCGTGGCCTGGACCGGGACCACGACTGGCGACGGCTGGGACCTCGAGGTGCGCGGTGCGCTCGAGTTCGACGGCTACCTGAGCTACCAGATGCGCCTGCGCACCGCGCGCGCGCTTGACCTCGACGACGTGCGTCTCGTCATTCCCTACGCGGCATCCGCGGCGACGTACGCCATGGGCCTCGGCCTCACGGGAGAGCGCCGGCCGCCGTCATTCTCGTGGAAGTGGGACGTCGCGACCAGGAACCAGGACGCGGCGTGGCTGGGCAACGTCAATGCGGGCCTCTACTTCTCGCTCCGCAGCGACAACTACGTGCGCCCGCTGAACACCAACTTCTACCTGCAGAAACCGCTGCTGCTCCCCCCTTCCTGGGGGAACGACGGGCGCGGGGGCATCGCCTGGAGCGAGCAGAACGGCGTCGTCACCGTGCAGGCCACCAGTGGCGCACGCACGATGGCGGCGGGCGACTCGCTGCGCTTCGACGCGAACTTCCTCATCACGCCCTTCCACGCGATCGATCCCGAGTACCAGTGGAGCCATCGCTTCTACCACCGCTACGCCCCGCTCGACACCGTCATCGCCGCCGGCGCCAACGTCATCAACGTGCACCACGCCACGGCGATCAACCCCTACCTCAACTACCCCTTCATCGCGCACGACGCGATGAAGGCCTACATCGACAGCGCCCACCAGCGCGGCCTCTCGGTGAAGATCTACAACACGGTCCGGGAACTCTCGGACCACGCGTACGAGACCTTCGCCCTGCGCAGCCTCGGCCACGAGATCTACTCGCCCGGCGACGGCGGCGGATACTCCTGGCTCCAGGAGCACCTCGGCGACGACTACATCGCCGCCTGGTTCGTGCCCGCCCTCAAGGACGCCGCGATCATCAACAGCGGCATGAGCCGGTGGCACAACTACTACGTGGAGGGCATCAACTGGCTCGTGCACCACGTCGGCATCGACGGGCTCTACCTCGACGACGTCGCCTTTGATCGCACCACGATGAAGCGCGTCAGGCGGATGCTCCTGCAGGACGGGCGCCCCGGCATCATCGACCTCCACTCCGCCAACCAGTACAACCCGCGCGACGGCTTCATCAACAGCGCCATGCTCTACATGGAGCTGTTCCCCTACCTCGACCGGCTCTGGTTCGGTGAGTATTTCGATTACGAGAAGAACTCCGCCGACTTCTTCCTCACCGAGGTGAGCGGCATCCCCTTCGGCCTCATGGGCGAGATGCTCGAGGGCGGAGGCAACCCGTGGCGCGGCCTGATCTACGGCATGACCAGCCGGATGCCATGGAACCCGAAGAGCGACCCGCGCCCCATCTGGAAGCTCTGGGATGACTTCGGTATTCACGGATCGCGAATGCTGGGCTACTGGGCACCGAGTGCCCCGGTGACCACCGGGCGCGACGACGTGCTCGCCACCAGCTACGTGCAGGACGGGCGCACCCTGGTGGCCATCGCGAGCTGGGCTCCCGAGCCGGTGACGGTGCAGCTTTCGATCGACTGGAAGGCACTCGGCCTCGACGCCGCGCGCGCGACGATCTCGGCACCCGCCGTGAGCGGGATGCAGGCGGCCCGGACGTATGGCACCGGCGAGGGAATCCGCGTCGAACCCGGCAAGGGCGCCATCCTCGTCATCCGATGACGGCGCCCATGCGAGCCGCGCGTGTGCCGACCGGGCGACTGTCGCGCCGCCTCGCCAGCGCCAGCCTGCTGCTCTCCCTGTGCGGGCCAGCGCTCGCCGCGCAAGGCCAGCCCGCCACGGTGCGTGAGTACTTGCGGCCCTTCCCCACCTATCCCTTCAGCGACCCGAATCCGGTGCCGGTGGTGGGACGCATCTACCCGTACTTCCGCTTCGACGGCTTCACCGACAAGGCCGAGCAGCACGAGTGGAAGGTCGTGGAGCTGGAGAACGCCTACATCAGGGTGCTGATCCTGCCGGAGATCGGCGGCAAGATCTGGACGGCGATCGACAAGAGGAACGGGAAGCCGTTCATCTATTTCAACGAATCGGTGAAGTTCCGCGACATCGCCATGCGCGGCCCGTGGACCAGCGGCGGCATCGAGGCGAACTACGGCATCATCGGCCACACGCCCACGGTGGCCACCCCCGTGGACTACGCGACGCGCACCAACGCCGACGGCAGCGTCACCTGCGTCATCGGCGCCCTCGATTTGCTCACGCGGACGCCGTGGCGGCTCGAGATCCGGCTCGGCCGCGACCAGGCGTACTTCACGACGACATCGTTCTGGTACAACGCGTCGCCCCTCGAGCAGCCGTACTACACGTGGATGAACGCCGCCCTCAGCGCGCGCAACGACCTGCAGTTCATCTACCCCGGCACCAGCTACATCGGGCACGGCGGCGAGCACGCCAGCTGGCCCATCAACGAAGCCAACCGGCACGACATCTCCTGGTACCGCAACAACGACTTCGGTGGTTCCAAGTCGTACCACGTCGTCGGCGAGGCGACCGACTTCGTCGGCGCGTACTGGCATGACGACGACTTCGGGATGGTTCGTTATGCACCGCGCGACGAGAAGCCGGGGAAGAAGCTGTGGATCTGGGGCCTCTCCCGGCAGGGCATGATCTGGGAGCAGCTGCTCACCGACAGGGACGGGCAATACGTCGAGCTGCAGTCCGGGCGCCTCTTCAACCAGACCGCCGAGCAGAGCACCTTCACGCCGTTCAAGCACCACGGGTTTGCGCCGCACACGGCCGACCGCTGGACGGAGTACTGGTATCCCGTCGAAGGCACGAAAGGCATCGTGGCTGCCAGCCCGGCCGGCGCATTGAACGTCACGGCGGTCGGCGACAGGCTGGCGCTTGCCCTTTCGCCCGCGGAACCGGTGGCCGACTCGCTCATCGTCTACGCCGGCGCGCGGCGGCTGGGGGCGACGTACGTGCAGCGCAACCCGCTCGAGCTGTTCGCTGACACCGTGAACGCGGCTGGCGTGAGCCGCGACAGCATCCGCGTGGTGCTCGGCGACCGTCGGCTCGAGTTCAACGCCGACCCGAACGCCGCGGCGTTGAGCCGTCCGCTCGACGCCCCCGCGGACTTCGACTGGCACTCGGCGTACGGGCTGTACCTGCAGGGGAAGGAGTGGCTGCGGCAGCGTGAGTACGACCGCGCCGTGACGTACATCGACAGCGCGCTGGCGAAGGACCACAACTTCGCCCCGGCACTCGCCGATCGCGCGATGCTCGCCCTGCGGCAAGCCCGGTATGAAGAGGCGCGCCGCTTCGCGATGGCGGCCCTTCGCGTGGACTCCTACGACGGCGCCGCCAACTACTACTACGGGCTCGCCAATCGCCGGCTCGGGCGACTCGCCGACGCGGCCGACGGCCTCGAGATCGCGAGCCTCGACATCGCCTGGCGGGGTGCCGCGTGGACCGAGCTTGGCCGGATGTCCCTGGCACAGGGCAACAACAGGCGCGCCGCGCAGTACGCCGACAAGGCGCTCGGCGCGGAGCCCGGCAACCTCGACGCCCTCGCTGTGCTCATCGTGGCCGCTCGCCGCACCGGTGACATCAGCGCCACCGAGTCGGCGATCGCCGGGCTCGAGGCGGCAGACCCGCTGAGCCACCAGGCACGGCTGGAACGGCTCCTGCTTCGGGGAGATGCCGCCGCCGGCACGAAGCTGCGCGCCGGCGTGCGAAGCGAGCTCCCGGATCAGGTCTTGCTGGAGCTGGCCGCGTGGTACGCGGACGCGGGAGAGCGCACGATCGCCGCGCAGGTGCTGGAGTCCCTGGGAAGCCAGCCAGAGGCGATGTACCTGCGCGCCGAGTTGCTCGCACAGCGCCGTGACAGCGCTGCGGCGCGCGCGTTGATCGACAGCGCCAATGCGCTGTCGCCGCGATTGGCCTTCCCGTTCCGGCCGGAGTCGAGACCGGCGCTCGAACTCGCAGCACAGATGAGCGGGCACTGGAAGGCCCGCTACTACCTCGGCCTGCTCGACTGGGCCCTCGGACGCGTCCCTGAGGCGACGTCCCTGCTCGTCGGCATCGGGAACGAGGCCGACTACGCGCCGCTGTATGCCGCGCGCGCCACGCTCCCCGGGCGAGCGGCGACCGGGGCGCTGCGCGACGCGCGCCGCGCCACCAAACTCGACTCGCTGGCGTGGCGCTACGGCAAGGCGTTGTCGGAGCGGCTGCTCGCGACGGGTGATACGACGGGTGCGGTCACCGTGGCGCAGCGCTACTTCAACCGGTCGCCGTCCAGCTACATCCTCGGCCTCACGCTGGCGCGTGCGCTCGTCAGCGCGCAGAGCTACGAGCGGGCGGACAAGTTGCTGGCATCGCTCACGGTGCTTCCATATGAGGGAGCCTCGGAAGGCCACGCGCTGTATCGCGAAGCAAAGCTGATGCTCGCGGTGGCGGCCATGCGCGATCGCAGGTGGAGCGCGGCACGGGCAGCGATCGCCGCCGCACGCGAATGGCCTGAACGGCTGGGCGCGGGCAAGCCCTACCCCGCCGACGTCGATGAGCGGCTGGAGGACTGGCTGGGTGCGGAGGTGGCGTCGCGCAGTGGACGGATCGCTGAGGCGCGCGCGACATGGGCGCGCCTTGCGGCCGATTCTGCCTCGAGGGGTCCCGGTGGAGCGCTCGGCGTGCTCTCGCTCGAGCACCTCAGCCGCAGTGCCGAGGCCCGGAGCCGGATCGGGACGTGGCTGCGCGACCATCCCAGCGATCCCTGGGGCCGCTGGCTCGCGGATCGATCGCGCCCTCTGCCTGACGAGCCGGGACTCGAGGCGAGGGTGCTCTCCCGGGCACTGGAAACGTCGCGGTGAGTTCGTTGCCGGCACACTTCGACTCCCGCTGCTCCGCGCAGGCGCCGGTGTCCGGGCCGCGCCGAGGCGACGATGGCCCCACAGCCTGACGCCGCGGCCGCGTCCTCGCGGTCGGACGACGAACAGCGCATCATGGATGAAGTCCGCGCGCTGGCGGCCGAGCTGTCGGGCCAGAGGGCCGCAGGTGCCGTCACGCCGACGGCGTCGCTCGAGCGCGATGTGGGGCTCGGCAGCCTCGAGCGCGTCGAGCTGATGCTCAGGCTGGAGGGCGTCCTGGGTCGCGAGCTGGGCGATCGCTTTCTCCTGCTCGACACGGTACGCGACATCGCACGCGCGCTCCCGGAGGCGCCTGTCGTTGGCGAGTCGCGGGCCGTCGCCGGGCACAGGCCGGCGGCCAGCAGGGCGCCCGCGGCCGCGCGCCGCCTCGAGGATGCGCCGACCCTTGTCGATGCGCTGCGTGCCCACGCGGAGGCCGAGCCTTCACGCGTCCACGTGCACGTTCGCACCGGGCAGGACGAGCAGCCGGTCACCTACGCGGAGCTGTGGGACGGAGCTGCTCGCATCGCCGCGGCACTCGCCGCGCGCGGCGTCAGGCACGGGGAGCCCGTGGCCATCATGCTCCCAACGAGCCTGGACTACCTCCAGTGCTTCATGGGGGTGCTGGCCGCCGGCGCGATTGCCGTGCCACTCTATCCCCCGGCGCGGCTCGACCGGCTGGCGGAGTACCTGCAACGACAGTCCCGGATCCTCGCGAACGCCGAGGCGCGGCTCCTGATTGCCACGGCCGAGGCGGTCCCGGTGGCGCGCATGCTGAGGAGCGCCGCCCCCGCCCTGGCGGAGACGGTGACGGCGGACGCCCTGCGCGGTGCAGCGGAGCCGGCCGCGCTGCGCCCGCTGCAGCCGGGCGACTCTGCGCTGATCCAGTACACGTCGGGCAGCACGGGCGACCCCAAGGGGGTGCTGCTGTCGCATGCCAACCTGCTGGCCAACATCCGCGCAATCGCGGCCGGCGTGCAGCTGAAGACGACGGACGCCGCCGTGAGCTGGCTCCCGCTCTACCACGACATGGGACTCATCGGCACCTGGCTGACCACCATGGTGGAAGGCATCCCGCTCACCCTGATGTCGCCGCTCGCCTTTCTGGCACGCCCCGAGCGCTGGCTGTGGGCGATCCATGAGCAGCGCGCCACGCTCTCGGCGGCGCCGAATTTCGCCTACGAGCTCTGCGTGCGGAAAGTCCGCGACGAAGCCATCGAAGGACTCGACCTGTCGTCGTGGCGCTGCGCGCTCAACGGGTCGGAGCCGGTGAGTACGGCCACGCTCGACCGCTTCGTCCGTCGCTTCGAACGGCATGGCTTCCGGCGCGAAGCTCTCCTGACGGTGTACGGACTCGCCGAGTGCGCCGTCGCGCTCTCGTTCCCGCCCATCGATCGCGCCCCACGCATCGACAGCGTGGCTCGCGAGCCGTTCGCGCGCAAGCGGCGCGCCGAACCCGCCGCCGCGGGCGATGCCGACGCACTCACCTTCGTGTCGGTCGGAAAGGCGCTCCCGCAGCACGCAATCCGCCTCGTCGACGAGAACGGCCGGGAGGTTGCGGAGCGACTGGTGGGGCGCGTGCAGTTCCGGGGCCCGTCGTGCACGGCGGGATACTACCACAACCCCGAGGCGACGGCGCGCACCGTGGTCGACGGCGGCTGGCTCGACAGCGGCGACCTGGGCTACGTGAGCGACGGCGAGCTGTTCATCACCGGACGCGAGAAGGACCTCATCATCAAGGGCGGCCGCAATCTCGTCCCGCAGGAGATCGAGGAGGTGGTTGCCTCGGTCGAGGGCATCCGGAAGGGGTGTGTCGCCGCCTTCGGGATTCCTGATGAAGCGACCGGCACCGAGCGCCTGATCGTGCTCGCGGAGTCCCGTGCGGCCTCCGATGCCGAGCGCGAGCGCCTGGAGCGCGAGGTGGTGGCGGCCGTCGCGGCGGGGGTCGGCGTTCCGCCCGACGTCGTGCGCGTCGTGTCGCCCGGCGTGGTGCCGAAGACGCCGAGCGGCAAGATCCGGCGCGCCGCGGCGCGTGAGGCATTCCAGTCCGGCGCGATCTCGGGACCGCCTGGGCTCGCATTCGGCCTTCGCATCCGGCTGCTCGCCAGCGTCGCGCGTGACAGGGTGAGGAGTGCGCTGCATGCCGCGGGGACCGCGCTGCGGGCAGCGCTCATCGTCACCGCAGGGACCGCCGTGCTCGTCGCGCTTGGCCCGCTCGCGTGGATCCTCCTGCACGCGCTCCCGGCAGGGCGCCCCGTGCGCGCACTGAGCCGGGTGATCAGCCGCGTCATGGTCGCGATCAGCGGGTGCTCCGTTGCCGTCGAGGGGCGGTCGCGCCTGCCCCGGAGTGGACCGCTCGTGCTCGTGGCCAACCACACGTCATACGCGGATACCCCGTTCATTCTCGCCGCGCTGGGCATCGACTTCGTCATCGTCACGATGAGCGAGATCTTCGCCTGGCCGGTTGTCGGCACGTTCGTGCGCCGCGGCCGTCACCCGACGGTGGACCGGTGGCATCCGAAGCAGAGCCTGGCCCACGCCCAGGCCGTGGAGCAACGACTGCGCGAGGGCGAAGTGCTGTTGTTCTTCCCGGAGGGCGGTTTCACGGGTGTCGCCGGACTGCGGCCGTTCCGGCTCGGCGCCTTCAGCGCCGCCGTGGCGACCGGCGCGCCGGTCATTCCTGTCGCGCTACGCGGGTCGCGACGAATCTTCCCCGAAGGCGCCCGCCTGCCGCGCCCCGGGCGTGTGCATGTCTGGATCGGCGAGCCGCTGCACCCCGAGGGCACGGGGTGGAAGGCGGTCGTGGACCTTCGCAGCAGGGCCGCCGAGGCGATCGCATCGCACTGTGGAGAGCCTCGTCTGGCGGGAGTGGTGGCGGCCGGGCGGGCGCCAACAACGCCGCGGGAGCCGACGTCTCCTACGCCTTCGCCGTCAGCTTCTCCATGAACGCGCTCAGCATGTCGATGGGTATCGGGAAGACTGTGACCGAGTTGTTCTCGCTGGCGATCTCGGCCAGCGTCTGCAGGTAGCGGAGCTGGATCGCCGCCGGCTGCCGCTGGATGATCGCGGCCGCCTCGGCGAGTCGCGTCGAGGCCTGGAACTCGCCCTCGGCGTTGATCACCTTGGCACGTCGCTCGCGCTCGGCTTCCGCCTGGCGCGCGATGGCTCGCTGCATCTCCTGCGGCAGGTCGACGTTCTTCACCTCGACGACCGACACCTTGATGCCCCACGGCTCGGTCTGCTCGTCGATGACGCGCTGCAGTTGCTGGTTGATGTCCTCGCGCTGGGCCAGGATCTGGTCCAGTTCGGCCTGCCCGGCGGTGGCGCGCAGCGTCGTCTGCGCGATCTGCGACGTGGCGTAGAGATAATCCTCCACGTCGACGATCGCCTTGGCCGCGTCGATGACGCGGAAGTAGATCACCGCATTGATCTTCACCGAGACATTGTCCCGCGTGATGACGTCCTGGGGCGGGACGTCCATCGTGATCGTCCGCAGGCTCACCTTGACCATGCGGTCGGCAAACGGGATGAGCAGGATCAGTCCCGGGCCCTTCACGCCGATCAGGCGGCCGAGCCGGAAGACCACGCCGCGCTCGTACTCACGGAGGATCCTGATGGCGCTCGCCAGGATGGCGAGCACGATGACGACAACCGGGGTCAGGAACTGGATCATGGGGTCCATCTGGCGTTCTCCTGGGCGCGCGCGCTGACGACGAGGGTGAGCCCACGCACGCGCATGATGGTGACCGGGGATCCCGCCGCCAGCGGCTCGCTGCTCTCCGCCCGCCAGATCTCCCCGTGTACCCGCACCTGGCCGCCCGGTGCGATGTCCGTGATCGCCACGCCGGATTGGCCGACGAGGCCTTCCGATCCCGTGGCGACGGGACGTTGCCGCGCGGCGATGGCCTTCCCGATGACCAGCAGGAAGAACGCGGCCGTCGCGGCCGTGGTGCCGATGATGATTGGGAGCGACACGCGAAACACGCCGCCCGGACCGGGCTGAAAGAGGATGAGCGACCCGACGAGGAACGCGATGATCCCGCCGGCGGCGAGCACGCCGTGCGACTGGATCTTGAGCTCCATCACGAAGAACGCGAGCGCGAAGATGATGAGCAGCAGTCCCGCCACGTTCACGGGCAGCATCTGCATCGCCACGAATCCGAGGATCAGGCAGATCGCACCGGCAACGCCGGGCAGGATCGCTCCGGGACTCTGCAGCTCGAACAGCAGGCCGTAGAAGCCGAGCGTGAGCAGGAGATAGGCAACGCTCGGGTTCACGATCCACGACAGCACCCGCTGGCGCAACGACGGAGTGATCTCGTGGATCGCCGCGCCCGCGAGGTCGAGCGTGACTTCCTTCCCGGCCACCGTGACGGTGCGGCCGCTGGCCTTGCGGAGTACGTCGTCGAGGTCCGTGGCGATGAAGTCGGCGACGTGCAGCGCGACCGCTTCGGTGGCGCTGGCGGAGATCGCCTCGCGCACCGCCCGAACGTTCCACTCGGCGTTGCGCCCACGTGCCTCGGCCAGCCCCTGGATCAGGGCGGCGGCGTCGGACATCACCTTCTTGGCGAGCGTCGTGTCCATCGGCCCGCCGGTAGACACCGGCGAGGCCGCGCCGAGGTTGGTGCTCGGTGCCATCGCCGCGACGTGGCTCGCCGTGAGAATGAAGAGCCCCGCCGACGCGGCGCGAGCGCCTGGAGGTGAGACATAGGTGATGACAGGCACCGGGCTGGCGAGGATGTCCTGCACGATCGAGCGCATCGAGGATTCGAGGCCGCCCGGCGTGTCCATCACGAGAACGAGCGCCGTGGCCGAGTCCTTCGTCGAACGCTCGATCTGCCCTTCGATCTGCTGCACCGTGATGGGCGTGATTGCGTCCGAGACGTGGATCACGTCGACCCAGCCCCTGGGCGTCGAATCCTGAGCCCGCGCGGCGTGGAAACGGCTGGCGGGGGCGAAGCCGGTGACACCGGTCTTCGCTGCCGCGGCGTCCGGAGCCGCACCCGGCGTGAGCAGCATCAGCGCGACCAGCGTGGCCAGGAATCCGGCGCGGTGGCATGTGCCGCCCGTGATATCCGTGCCGGGGAATCGCCCTCGATCGCTCGCTGCCGACGCTTGCACTACGAATGCTCCCCCGTGGCCGCCAGCGAAAATCGCGTGACGCCACGGCCGGTGGGTATTGTGCGCCCGTCGAAGGATGCACGGTCGGCGCCCGGGATGCGACTGCGCGACGACGACAAGCATGATCGGGCGAAGGCGCAGGCCTGGTCCCCCGGGGGCACCGCTGGCGCCGACGCGCTCCTCGCAACAGAGTTCGGGAAGCTCGGCCGTCCCGTACCGGCAATTGCGCCCCGGCGGTGCCCATCTGGCACGCCAGGCATTTCCGCCCGCCCTGCGCGATCGCGGCGGAATCGTGAGGTCCAGCCTTCCGAGGATCGCGATGCGCCAGGTTCCCCGCTCTCTCCGCCGGCTCGGCCTGCTGCTCCTGTCGCTGCCCATGATCGCCTTCGTGCTGGCAGTGATCTACCAGCTCGGCATGCGCCACCTCGAGCACCAGCCGCGCACGATCGGCGAGAGCCTGCAGTGGGCGGTGGCTACCATGACAACCACCGGCTTCGGGCGCGACACCACATGGACGAACCCGTTCATGGAAGCCTACGTCGTCATCGCCGAGTTCGCGGGCGTGACGATGATCTTCCTGATCTTCCCCGTGTTCGTGATCCCCTTCCTCGAGGAGCGATTCCAGGCCCGGCTGCCGGTGACGCTGCCGCCGCTCGCCGGGCACGTGCTGATCTATCGCTACGGCCCGGCGGTCACGTCACTGCTTGATGAGCTGGAGGGCGCGCGCGTGCCGGTTGTCATCTTCGAGGAGGACGAGGCCACGGCCCGCCGCCTCCACGAACAGGGATACAAGGTCGTGCTGAGCAACCTCGAACAGGACGACCCCGACCTGACGAACCTGTCGGGAGCGCGCGCCGTCGTGGCCAACGGCGACGACGAGGACAACGCGGCCATGGCGCTGAGCGCCCGCTTCCACGGCTTCACAGGCCCCATTCTCGCGATGGTCGACAATCCGGTCCGCCGCACGGCCATGCTGCGCGCCGGCGCGACGACCTCGTTCACGCCCAATCACGTCCTGGCGGCTGCCATCGCGGCGCGGGCAAGCCATCGCTTCAGCCCGCGCGTTTCCGGCGTGCAGCACCTTGGACACCACCTCGAGGTCGGCGAGTTGCGCATCCACGCCGCGAGTGCGCTGGCCGGTCGCACCATCCGCGAATCGAACATCCGCTCGACCACCGGCGCGACGATCGTCGGTCTCTGGCTCGATGGCAAGTTCGTCAGCCAGCCGAACCTCGCCACGCGGCTCGAGGTTGGCACCATTGTCGTGGCGGTTGGCAGCCATGAGTCGATCGCACGACTCGGCGAGGTGGCCACGCCGGTGCATCAGTCAGGGCCGATCTTCGTGCTGGGCAACGGGGTCGTCGGGAAGAAGGCGGCCGAGTTTCTGCGGCTGGCCGACGAGGAGGTGCGCGTCGTCGACGAGGGCGACGCCGAGGGCGTAGACATCGTCGGGGACCCGCTCGACCCTGACGTGCTCGCGCGCGCGGGCGCCGCGGATGCCGGCGCGGTGGTGCTGACGCTCCCGACGGACAGCGCCACGTTGTTTGCCGCGGCCGTCCTGCGAAGCCTGGCGCCGGACGTGGTCATCGTTGCCGCGGCGCGCCGGGCAGAGAACGTGTCGCGCATTCACCGCGCCGGCGCCGACTTCGCGCTCTCCATCGGGCAGGTCGCCGGCCAGCTCCTCGCCTTTCACCTGCTCGGCCAGGACTCGGTGTCGCTCGAAGCCGAGATCAAGCTGGTGGCCACGTCACCGGGGAGCCTCGTCGAGCAGCCACTGGCCACGCGACTGATCCGCGAGCGCACCGGATGTTCCGTGGTGGCCGTCGAGCGCGACGACGACGTTCACGTGGCCTTCGACGGCACCTTCAGGCTGCAGCCCGACGACATCGTCTACGTCTGCGGCACCAAGGAGACGATCGCCGACTACTTTCGCGCCTTTCCCGGCACGAGCGTGTCGCCGACCATACCCCGCGAGGGGCCGCCCCCGGATGCGGCTGGTGGATCGACCGACGGCGTCCGGGGAAACGCCGCACTCACCTGACCGACGGTCACCCCGGTCCCGGCCACGCGAGCGTCACGGCGTCCTCCGTCCCGAGGACGCGCGCCCCTGGCGCCGGCTCCCGCGGGAGGAGCGCCTCTGCCGGATGCCGCAGGCGGCGGCCCGCGCCCGGCGCTGTCCGGGAGGTCATGGTCATTCCTTGCCCCCGGCTGACGACCAGGCCACACGAAAACCGACATGGATGCTGGAGCCCTCCGGAGGGCTGTAGCGGCGGACGACCGAGCGCAGGTTGAACGCAGGTTCGTTGTACCCGCCGCCCCGCAACACCCGGGACGTCCCGCTCGCAGCCCCGAGCGGATCGGTCTGCTCCTCGCGCGCGTAGTCGTCGAAATAATCGCGGCACCATTCCCAGACGTTGCCCGCCAGATCGTAAACCCCCTCGGCCGTCTTCCCCGCTTCACGACCAGTCTTCACCGGCCGCAGCCCGCGCGGCGTGCAGCCGGAATAGTTGGCGCGGTCGCAGGTGAAGGGAGGTTCTTCCGGGCCCCAGGGATATGTGCGCCCCGCCGTCCCGCGCGCGGCGAACTCCCACTGCGCCTCGGTCGGCAGGCTCCCGCCCAGCCACGCCGCGTAGGCGGCGGCCTCGTACCAGGAGACGCCCACCACCGGATCGTCAGCTGCAGCGAGGAGATCGTGGCGCGGGTCGAAGCGCCGGTATTCCCTGTTCGTGACCTCGTGCTCCTGGATCCAGAAGGCCGACAGCGTCACTCCATGCTGCGGCCCGACCATCGAGTCTCCCATCTGGAAGGTGCCGCCCGCGAGACGGATACGGCGGTTGCCCAGCGTGTCCTCTTCGGGCGGGGGAGGCCTGCACGCCGAACTGCTCGATGTACGCCTGCGTGGCGTCGTGCCGGAGTTGACGTACCGAATCGCCTACCGACGGATACTCCGGATATCGAAGACGCACTTCGTCGGCGGCCACCATCAGCGCCGCGTACCCCTCCCGGGAGCCGAGACCGTCACCCAGCCGCTCTCTCAGCTCACTGATTCTGGCGTAGAGCAACCGCTGGAACGCGTCCGGATCGTTCCTCCCTGGCAGGTTGGTCTCCAGGAGAGCCATGGCCTTGCCTGTCAGGAATGCTTCGTGCGCCTGACGACCGCTACCATACCACCAGGAGGCTGAAGCGCCGATCGCGACGGCGAGAACGCCCGCAACACTCCGCCTCCTCCGTGTGGTTCGCCTCGTTCGCGAGTGGAGAATCGGCTCGACAAGCGTGTCGTGGCTCAGCTCGTAGAACACGCCACCGAGGCGGGGGTCGGGACGCAGCAGGCGGGCGTCCACGAGGTACCGCAGGGTGGCGTGGGACACGCGGCGCTTCTGCTCGATTTCCTCCTCGGCCTCGGTCAGGCGCCGGCCGGCCCCGCTGATAAGGTGCCACTCGCAGAGGTTCCGAACCCGGCGGCGCTCCCACGGGGAGTCGATGGCGGCGACAGTGCGATCGTAGAAGTTCTGCAGCACCCGTCTGAGCTGGCTGTCTCCGCCCAGGTCGCCTTCGGTGACTTCGACGCGCGTCCGCGCATCGCGACCTGCGGTCCGGGTCCGCACCAGGTCCTCGACGTGCTGACAGACCAGCTGGAGTTGCGCGGGCTCCACTTCATCCCCCCTCACCGTTTCGTCGCCATGGCGGCGACTGGCGAGAAACGTGAGGATCCGCTGGACGGCTTCCTCCCGGTACCCGAAGGCCGGGGAGTCGAAGGCGGGATCTTCGAGCAGCGCCGGCCTCACGATCGCCTCCCGTGCGTTCGCCAGGGTCAGTGCCCCGATGCGGAACCTGTGCTGGAGGACGCCGGGGATGTCCCGGGCCAGCTCATCGAGGTCGGCCAGGTAGTCCTCGCGAAGCGAGATCACGATCTTGAGCTTCGAAGGACGCGCGTCGGTGCCGGTCGCAGGCGCCGGCGAGCGACCCGTTGCGGCCCGCCCCCGTACGAGGTCCGCCAGCTGCAGGATGAAGTCGTGGCGCGGTTCGGATGCATGGAGGGTGAACAGCTCCTCGAACTGATCGAGGATCAGCACCGGCTGGTACAGATCGTTGCCCCGCGACCAGAACTCCGCCGTGCTGAAGAAGCGCCAGAGGTTGGACTCGTCGCCGCCGACGATCTCGACGCCGGCAGCCTGGGCGGCTGCGCGAACACCATCGAGCAGCCCCCCGAGCGGTCCCCGTACCCTGTCGGAGAGACGCAGGGTCATCGGGAAGTAGCCACGCTCGAGCAGCGGCTGCGCAAGCCCGGCGTTGATCAGCGACGACTTGCCCATTCCCGATTTCCCGAACAGCACCACCAGGCGCTCGGCCAGCACCAGACTGAGCACGGAGCGGATCTCGCGGTCGCGGCCGAAGAAGGTGTTGCGGTCGACGTCGCTCTGCTGGAACGGCGCCGTTCCCTTGTAGCGGCGGGCCTGGCTCCCGGCAGTGCGAACCGCCGGCAACCGTTCCGCACGGACACGGCGCACGGCGAGGAGCACGCCCACGGCGACCCCGATCACCCACCCCACTGGCAACCACCAGAGCGTCCGCAGGTCGCTTCGTGAGACGCCGTAGACGGGGCCCAGGAGCAGGGGCAGGAGTAGCAGGCCGGCCCCCAGGAAGATCGGCCAGCGCCGACGCGACGGTGCCACCTGCGACCCGAGGTAGACCGCGGCACCCGAGCCCAGCGAGAGCACGACCAGAATCGGCGGCCAGCGATCGGTCACACCGGCCATTCCATTGGCGCCGAACACGCTGGCGTAGGCAACCGCGGCAACGGTCGGCAGGAATGCGATCCAGCGCAGGCCCCTCACCACCCTCGGGGTCAGCATCGGCATCTTCGGCGTGAGGCGGTGATCACGCTGCGTCACCTACGCGCCACCGACTTTTCGCTTGATGGCGCGCACGAGATTGTTGAGACCCTCCGGCGGACGGAGATCGACCGCCTGATACCCCTTGAGGGGAGCGAGCAGCGGCGTATCGTCGATGCTGGCAGGCACGATGAAGTGACCAATGAGGCGCCGTTCGTCCGCCAGCAACGCCCGCTTGATCTCCTTGTTGACGTAGGATGCCTCCCGACTCTTCGCCGCCAGCGCCCTGCTGTTCAGGACCACGAAGTAGTCGACCTTCTCGATGGTCGAGCCAATGAGGTCGTCCCAGCGATCGCCGCCCCGCAGGGATTCCTTGTCCAGCCACGGCTCGAGCCGGGCCCGCCTGAGGGCGTCGTGGACCTGGCGCGCCTTCTCCCGGTCCTCGCTCGCGTGGCAGATGAACACCGTCGGCGCGCCCGTCGGCGCGCCCGTCGGCGCCGCCGATGGATCGCCCGCCGATGGACCGCCCGCCGATGGATCGCCCGCCGATGGACCGCCCGCCGATGGATCGCCCGCCGTCGCGGCAGCGACCGCGCGCTCCTGGACCACCCGACGCCAGCCACCGTTGATGAAGTTCCTGTGCAAAGTCTGCCGGATCGAGCGGAAGGAGGTCCATCTTGAAATTGTCGCGATAGAAGAGGATCGCGTGATCCGCGTGGCCGTCCTCCGCACCGGCGCTCTCCTCGAGCCCCTCGATGGCGAAGCCCCGGCTGTCCGTCCGCAGCACCTTGAGCACGTGGAACAGGATGCGCAGGTACCACTGCCGCAGTGAGAAGCCGAGGAACAGGAACAGCCGCCCGCGGGTCAGCGCGGCGTTCAGGTCGTTAGGCAGGGGCGGGTCGCGGCCGATGAGACTGGCGAGAAAGTCGAGCAGCTGAATCTCGGTGAGGACCACCGACGCCGGCTCGGCCACGCGCCCGTACAGGTGGAACAGCACCGGCGCCGTCACGGTCGGCTCCGGAAGCAGCTCCTCGTTGCGCCCGCGGTAGTGATACCGCTCCACGACCGGCGCCTTTTCCGCCCGCTGCAGCGCGGTTTCCATCAGCGGATCGAGCCCGCAGGTGATGATGTACCGGAACGGCAGCGCCGCGAGCGCCTCATGCAGGGGCGACGATCTGTCCATCCATTCCCGGTGCCACTGCCCCAGCTGCATCTCGAGGCCGACCTCGTCCTCCTGGGCGACAAAGCGCTGGGCAATCCACGCCAGGTCCGCCGGTTGCGGATCGAGCCCGTTCAGGCCCGCATCGCCGAGCGCCAGCGCCAATTGGCGTGCGAGCGACTGCGTGGGACTCTGCCGCCCGGCGTCCGGTGTGGCGACGGAGAGTTCCGGGCCGAGGAAGAGGATGCATTCACCCTTCTCGATGCCGTAGAGCAGTTTATCCCATTGGGAGAACGACATGTCGAGGGGGGCTCTTGGGGGCGACCGTCGCACCACCTGGAAACCGGGTTCAATCTGCGGGACGTGAGCCGCCAGGGGAACCGCGCTCCCCGGCGACTGCGCGCGCGGACTGACCCGACGGCGGCGCGTGCGCGGACACGGCGCCTCTGCCGCTCAGCGGCTCGGGCACCGAACTGCGATGCGCTCAGGGCTTCCCGTCGTATCCCGCCGCCGCGATCTCCCCAACCGCCTGCCCGACGATCTTCGTCACCGCGTCGGGATCGTCACGCCCCACATCGACGTTGTTGATGTAGATCGCGAACGCCAGGTGGCGGCCGTCCACGGTCGTCACGTAGCCCGCCAGTCCCTTCGCGGTGACCATCAGCTTCCGGTTGAGGCGGTCTCCCACGCCGAACGTCCCGGTCTTGGCGTGTACGTGCCCCGCCGCGGGCGAGTCCACCTGGATATTCCACAGCGTGCCGTCCTTGCCAAGGATCGGCAGCGCGTCGTGAAAGACCTGGAAGGTCGGTTGCTTCGCCATGTACGCCAGGTAGTGCACCATGAAGTCAGGCGTGAAGTGCGCGCTGCCGCCGGCGCCGTCCCCCTGGCTGGCGCCGCCAAGGTCGAGTCCCGCCTTCTCGAGGAACTCGCGCTCGAGGTCGAACCCGGCCTGCGCGTTCCCCTTGTGCGCGACGTGCGCCCCGAGCTCGTACGGCATCGTGCTGGCGTGCAGGTTCTGGCTCACCTTCAGCGTGATCCGCACGTCCTCCTTGAGCGGCGGCGAGACGTGCGTGGCCACGACCGCGTCCGGCGTGTACCTCGAGGCCACCGTGGCAAAGTCCACGTCATCCCCGCGGGCGGGCCAGGTCGCCGTGACGCCCGCCTCGCCGAGCGCCTCGGCCAGCGTCACCGCTGCATAACGACTGGGCTCCGGTGCCGCGTACGCATAGAGGATCGCCGGCTTCCCCGCCGGAAAGCGCCCGGACACGGTCACCGTGTGGGTGCCATCCTCGTTGGCGACGTCCGACGACCAGCGGATCTGCGGCGTCGTGCCGGCGGGTGATGTCGTGGCGAGGTTGATGAACCGCGCGTACGCGGTGGCCGGCGACGGCGAGATCGACACCGGGTCTCCCGCCTGCACACCGGGGCCGATCATCACGTCGACGAGGTTGTCGTTCACGATCACGGGCGAGATGACGACGCCCGTTCCCAGTTCCCGCTCGCCTTCCGGAAACAGGCTCACGTCGACGCGCACCCGCCCCGTCACCCGGCGGATGCCGTGGGCCTTCACCTGCCGGGCGAAGTCGCGGATCACCGTCAGCGGATCGCCGGGGACGGCTTTCGTGTCCGGGCTGCCATCGTAGGCGTGGTCCTCGTTCTCGAAGGCGAGTGTGCCGTCCGGCTGGATGCGGTTGGAGAGGTCGGGATCGCCACTTGCCCGCAGCACGAGGTCGCCGTGCAGCGTGCCCGCCGAGTCGACAGTGCCCATGCGGTAGACGTTCGTCGTGAAGCGAAAGTCGGGTCCGAGCAGCGAGAGCGTCGTCCCCATGGTGAGCAGCTTGGTGGTCGACGCCGGGACGAAGAACTTGTCCGCGTTATGCACATACACCGGCTTGCCGGTGTCGAGGGACAGGAACTCGACGCCGAATTCCGAGTGCCTGAATTCCGGCCGGTCCATCACCTGTTGCACGCGCCTGGCCAGGGAGCCGTTGGACTGTGCGGCGAGGATGCTCGGGCCGCTGCAGAGCAGCGCCGGCACGAGGGTGCAGAGCAGCGACGAACGCATGGCAGCATCCTTGGCGGGAGGAAGGGGTCGGGGCCGAATATAGGCCGCCTGGCGCCCGGTCGTCACGCATCTCCGGACGCGCCCCTTGGCGCGGACGTCGGCGACACTTCGGCATCCCGCCTCGACCGCACCGACCGCCTCCCGAGGCGGCCGCGGCCGGCGTGCGGGGCTCCCGAGCGGCAGCGCCCCATACCGTCAGGCCGCCGCACGGGGCCCCAAGGCGACGGCGCTCGTGCCTGTCGAGGCCGGCACTTCCGCGCCTGCCCGCTCCGCGTGAGGGAAATTCTGGCCCGTTTGCGCAATGTGGCTTGGCACGCGTGCGGAGGCCCCGCCGCGAGATCGTCCCCGTCACGTCCGCAGGGCAACCGCCGGCCCGGTGCGCCCTGCCGGCAGCGAATCACAAGGAGCCGACCAATGCGCAGCACCCTCGCGATCCTGTTGTGCGCCCTTGCCGCCTGCGGCGGCGGCGGCGGTGGGGCCACCGGCCCCGGCGGAAGCACCGGCAACACGCAAGGCACGTTTTCGGCCGTCATCGATGGCCAGAACTGGATCAGCACCACCAACCAGACCACCGGCAGCTCGGGCTCAAACGCGGTTCCGGGTACGGTGTCGATCACTGGCACGCACCTCGTCAGCGTGACGGACTACACCTCGCTGACGCTCATCCTGGGCTACATCGCCGGCCCCGGCACCTATCCGCTCGGCGTCAACCAGGGGACGACCGCCGGCGGCACCGGACTCGTCATCGCACCGCAGGCGGGCTCCAGCATCGGCGACTGGTCCACAGGGTTCAGCGGGGCCGCCGGATCGGTCACCGTCACCAGCCTGACGAGCACGCGCATCGCCGGCACGTTCCACTTCAACGCGCCGCCGGCGGCATTCACCGCGACAACCGGAACGCGCATCGTCACCAACGGCATCTTCGACATGCCGCTCCCGTCGGGCTTCACGACGGCGCCCGCGAGCAACAACGGCAGCAAGGTGTCGGCACTCGTCGGCGGGACGGCCTGGAACGCGGCCACCGTCGTCGCGCTCGGCGGCAGCGGGACCTTCGGCTTCACGGCGACGACCGATTCGCTTTCGGTCACGTTCGCGCCGTCTGTCGCGATGAGCGCGGGACACAGCTACCAGATCGGAGGCAGCGGCGGCGCCACCATGATCGCCGTGCGCACCGGCACGTCGGACAGCTGGAGCAGTGGAGCGGACGGCGCCGTGGGGACGCTCACGGTCACGAGCTTCAACGGATTGCGGGCCGCGGGCACGTTCAGCGCGTCGCTGCTCCCCGGCGGGAGCGCGTCGGGCGCGCTCGTCATGACGAACGGCAGCTTCGACGTGCGGGTGGACGTCCCGTCAGCCGCCGGCGCGCGCGGCGGCGGTCCTGTCACCGCGCCGCCGTCAGGAGCGCAGGCCGATCCAGGTGAAGACGACGAGGAAGACGATCGTACCGACGCCGGCCACGCGCCACAGGGGCTGGTACGATCCATCCTTCCTCGGCTTGTCGAGGAAGGGGATGAAGAGGAGGATCGACGCCACGAGGGTGAAGGCCACGACCCCGAAGGCATCGCCGTCGAGCCCGAGCACCTTCGCCGGCAGGTACTTCAGCATCTGGTACGGCGCCATGAAGTACCACTCCGGCTTGATGCCGGCGGGCGCGGGGCTGAACGGGTCGGCCTTGGTGCCCAGTTCGCCGGGGAAGAAGACCGCCAGCGCGGCGATCGCCCCGAGCGCGAGGACCCAGCCGATCACGTCGTGCAGCAGGAAGTTCGGCACGAACGGCACCGAGCGCGTCTTCCCCTTGCGCTCGACGCCTGGCGGCACGCTCATGCCGTGGATCTGCACCAGCAGCACGTGCAGGCCAAGGAGGAGGAACAGGAGGCCCGGCAGGAGCGAGGTGTGCAGGGCGTAGAAGCGCGTGAGCGTGGCGCCGCTGACCTCGGTCCCGCCCCGCAGCATGCGCTCGATGAACGGCCCGGCGAGCGGCACCACGCCCGCCATCGACGTCCCGACCCGGGTCGCGAAGTACGACAACGTATTCCACGGCAGCAGGTAGCCGGTGAAGCCGAGGCCGAGCGTCACCGCGAGGAGCCCGAGGCCGCTGATCCACGTCAGTTCGCGCGGGGTACGGTAGGCCTTGAGGAGCCAGACGCTGAACAGGTGGATGAACAGGACGAAGATCATGAGGTTGGCGCCCCAGACGTGGATGGAGCGGATCAGCCAGCCGAACTTCGCCTGCGTCATCAGGAACTGGACCGACTCGTAGGCCTCGCCGGCGCTGGGCCGGTAGTAGAACAGCATCAGGATGCCGGTGCAGACCTGCAGCAGGAACAGGAAGAGCACCATGCCGCCCAGGAAGTACCAGATGCTGTGGCGGTGCACCGGCACTTCCTTCTTGCGGATGAGCGGCATCACCGCGCTCAGCGCGAGGCGATCATCAAACCAGGCCCAGAGACGGGCCCGCCGGCCGGCCGGCGAGTCGGCCATCGTCACGCTTCCTTGTTCACGACGATCTCGTCCCCGCGCACATTCACGCCGTACGGAGTGAGCGGCCGCGGCGGCGGACCCGAGACGTTGCGCCCATGCTGGTCGTAGTGGCCGTTGTGGCAGGCGCACCAGATGTCGGAGTGCTCGGGGCTGTACTGCACGATGCAACCGAGGTGCGTGCAGACGGCGCTGAAGGCGCGGACGTCCCCCGAGGGTGTGCGGATGATGATGCCGGGTTCGTTGCCGAACTTGAAGATCTCGCCGGAATTGGCTTTCAGGTCGGTGGGCTTGATCGACAGCGTGACGGAATTGATCGTGGACTCGCCGGCCTCGGGAGGGACGAGATAACGAACGGTCGGATAGAAGACCGCGACGAGCAGGCCGCCCACCGTGGTGCCGAGCAGCCAGTCGAGGAACCTCTTGCGCGTCATGGGTGTCGAGGGCGGAGGGTGGTGTCCGGGCGGGCCCGCCGGACCCTCCCTCGTCAGGCGGCCCTCGGGCGCGACAGCGCGCGCGGAATCGGCGGCGTGCTTCACGACGGCCGGCTCCCGCCCCCGTCCCGCCGCTCCTCTGCCGCGCGCTGGTCGGCCTCGATCATGCGCAACCGGAGCCAGATCGCGCCAGCGAGCGCGAGAATGATGGGCACTGACACGGCCAGCCCGACCCGCCGGTAGCTGTGCTCGGCCAGGGCGGCCTCCCCCTGGCTGGCCGCGCTGCTGGCGGTCTTGAGGCCGAGTGCCACCTGTTTTGCGACGGAGTCGGCGCGGAACGAGTGGACTGCCGTTCGCGCCTTGGTCAGCGCCGTGGTGACGTCGGTGAGGTCGAACTGCGCCTGGCTCACGTCCATGCCGAGGTTGTTGGCGTCGTCGAGGACGCTCTGGCTTTGCGCCTGCTCGTCGCGCAGCGAATCGAGCAGGGTGCGCATCGTCAGGAACTGGCGCCCCGCGGGGGTGCTGGGGTCGTGGCACTTGCCGCACACCGAGTGGGCCCGTTCGGTGAGCGTCGATTCCGCCGGCTGCACGATGCCGTGGTTGCTGTGGCAGGTGACGCACCCCGGGAGCTTGTTCGCCGTGAAGATGCTGTCGTGCCCATTGCCGGCGAAGAAGTCGGCGACGGTGGAGTGGCACTGGCTGCAGACGTGGGGGACATCGGCGACGCCGGGGGGCGCGGCGCCATGGTTGCCGTGGCAATCGTTGCAGGCCGGCGCCGACAGATCCCCCTGCTTCAGCATGTCCTGGCCATGGACGCTCTCCGTCCAGAGCCGCACCTGGTTGGTCGGGATGCCGTAGCGCGCCATCCGCGTCGAGTCGGAGTGGCAGCGGCCGCAGGTCTCGGGGACGTGCGTCGGGTACACCGACGACTCGGGATCGGATGGAGGCAGGATGCGATGCGCCGGGTGGCAGTCCACGCAGGTCGCCACCGACGTGTCGCCCATCTCGAGCAGCCGCTTCCCGTGCACCGACGTGCGGTACTCCGCCACCTGGTCCACGCGCAGCATCGGGTTGAAGCGCTTCATGAACGCGGCGTCGGAGTGACAACGGCCGCATAACGCGGGGATATCACGACGGGCCGGCTTGCTCAGGAAGCCGACGCCCGGGGTGATGTTCCGCGGGTCGGCACCATGCTGGGTGACGTTGCCGTGGCAGTCGAGGCAGGTGATTCCCTTCTGCGCGTGGATGTCCGTCTCGAACGACTTCGCCGGCGCCGACAGCCGCTCGTCCTGCTGCTTGAGGTGGCAGTTGATGCAGACCTGCGACGTCGGGAGCTGCTGCGCCCCCGCGAGCGCCGGCGTCGCCAGCAGCGCGACGAGTGCCAGCCGCGCGACGAGTGCCAGCCGCGCGACGAGCGCCAGCCGCGCGACGAGCGCCAGCAGCGCCGTCCGCACGCGGGTCTGTGCACGCGACGCGGGCCACTCCGTCCCCCACGCGCGGCTACTCACCGGGCACCTTCGTGTGACACAGGAGGCAGCTCTGCGAGTTGAGTCGCGCGGCGCGCCTGGCGTCGAAGTTCGCGGGGTGCGGGCTGATCCCCCAGCCGCCGGTGGCGGAGTGACACTGGGCGCAGCTCGCCTGCGTGTGGCACGCCGCGCAGGACTCGAGTCCCTGCCGGGCCGCCTGCCCGTGGTTCAGCAGCCAGAGCGGTTGCGCACTGTGGAATGCCGCCTTGGTCCGCTCGCGCGCGCCGTTGCCGGTGCGGATGTGGCATGTCCGGCAGAAGGCCTCGGTGCTGTGGCACGCGGTGCACTGGGCGTCGCTCGAATACGACTCGGGGCCATGCTGCGCCACGAAGTTCAACGGATGGTACTGCGATTTCTGCCCCTGGTGACAGTCGACGCAGAAACTGCGCGCGTGGCACGCCGCACAGGTGCCGCCGGCGGCGGCCTGTGCCGGATGGGCCTTCAGGAAACCGGCCGCGTGGACCGGCTTGTACGGAATCTGCACGCCGTACGCCGTGTCCGGTCGCGGCGATGGCAGCGCATCGATCGCCGGCGTGGCCCCCTGCCGATGGCATGTCCGACAGCTCGCCTGGACGTGGCAGTTGCTGCAGGTGGCCGTCGCCGCGACGACGTGTCCGGTGCCCACCCCGCCGCCGCCGGCTACGACACCGTGCTTCCACGACCAGGTGCCGGTGTCGTGACTCGCCGGTTTCGGGTACGAGGGGGCGCGCCCGCGCACCAGCGCCGCGATACGGCCGTCCGGTTGCAACGCCTGGATGGCCGGGACGGTCGCGGCATTGAAATGGCATCGCTCGCAGCTCTGCCGGGCATGGCAGATGGCGCAGCGGGCGGTCGCGACCGCGGGACTGGCGGGCGCGTGCTGCAGCACCCAGTCGGCCGCGTCGTGGTCCGAGGGCTTGGGGAGTGCCGCGACCCGCGCGGCAGAGAGCTGCGTCCGGGCGAGCGGCACATGGCAGGTGCTGCAGTGCGCCGCCACGTCGGTGTGCGCCGGCGCCGCGTGCGCGTGGCAGCTGATGCAGTACTGCGGCTGTGGCCCGCTCACCGCCATCGCGCCGGTATCGCCCGGCGTCCGGTGACAGTCGAGGCACGCGATCACGTCACCGGCGGAGTCGATCGACTGCTGGTGCCGGACGTGCGAGAACGCCAGGTTCGACACGCGCGGTGTCGGACCCTTCCACGGCACTGCCGGCTGGACCTGCCCGTCATGACAGTTGGCGCAGGCCGCCGACGGCGGGAACATCGCGGCCGAGTCACCGGTCGGGATGCCGCTGTGACAGAGCTCGCACCGCTGCGGAAACAGTGCGGCGTGCCGCTGGTGCGGGAACGGCGGCGGGGCGCCCTGCGCGTGCACGGCGGCCACGGCGAGCGGTGCCGTGGGTGTCGTTCGCGCGGCGACGGTGACCGCGAGCCCCAGGATGAGTGGCGAGGCGAGCAGGGCGAGGCGCATCACATCCCTCCCGGTGCCGGCACGCCCGGCTCGGCGCCGAGGGTCCACGTGTACGTGAGGCTCGCCCGCAGCTGGCTCCAGTTCGGCCCGTTTTCCGGGACGCGCCCCGCGTGCCGGTAGTCGAAGACCGTTGCGGTCAGCCGGCCGCGGGCATTGACCTGCACGGCGCCGTCGAGCCCGATGCCCATGACGGTGCCGCTGCGCACCCGCAGCTCGTCCGCCGTCTGGAATGCCGTGCCGCTGATCCCGATCGCGTTCCCGTTAGGCAGGGAGCGGCGCAGCCGCAGCGCTCCCTGGCTCTTGGCGGCGCCGAACCCCAGGTCGGCGGCGTACTGGGCATCGAGCCCCCACTGCGGCGAGAGGCGCAGGTTGCTCGCGGTGGTCACCGTCCAGCCGTTGGTGTGGAATGGGGCGAAGCCGACCTCGGCGCCGGTGTCGAGGTAGTGGCGGCGCGAGGCACTGCCGTCGAGCGTCACCGCACCGTCGCTGCTGCGCCAGCTCGCCCCGGCGCCACCCTCGGCGAAGCCCACGGCGCCGAACGCCCCCCAGATCGTCCACAAGTCGAAGTACGGCTGGTGTCGGCGCGCGAAGGCGCGCATGGAGACCCGCGACGAGGGCGTGTACAGGACCTGTCCTCGCAGCTCATTCACGTCGTTCGTCGACAGGTCGAGCTGGGCGGCCCAGTCGAAGGACATCCGCGCTCCGCGCCACATGCCGTTCGTGGCCGCGCGCTCCGAGTACAGGCCGCTGCGATTGGCCGCGATGGTCCGCTCGAACACCGCCGCAAGCGACAGGGCCGGCACCGGCCGCGCCTGCGCACGCAGCCCGAGCAGCACGCCCCGCGAGTCGGGCGCGAAGGGCTCGACCGCCGCCAGCGCGCCGTTGGTCACGGACTCGTTGAGTCCCGTCTCCAGGCTCCAGCCGCCGTAGGCCTCGATGCTCAGCGCGCGCGAGGGCCGCAGCAGCAGCGACGCCCCATCGTAGTTGTTGAAGGCCAGGCCACTCACGTCCCACTGCCGGCCGGCGCGGATGCGATATCCCGGACGGTCCATCTCGAGATAGGCTTCCAGCGCGTCGAAGTGGTCGTTGGCCTGCGGCCAGAGCGTGGTGCTTCCGCCGACGACGGCCCGCCCGCGGAGGTCGGCATAGAATCGCATGCCGCGACCGAACCCCCACGCGCTCACGCGCAGGTCCTGCAGCGCCGGCGCCGACGACGCCGCCGAGGCGTTCCCGTAGAAGTAGCAGTACGGCGACGGATCGACGCATTGCACGGTGCTCCCGTCAGGAGCGCGACGGAGCAGGCCGTCTCCCGTCACGCTGGTGGCAGGCACGCTGTCGAACTGCAGGGGACGGAGCTCCACGTAGTTCAGCGTGGTGGTGCCGCTGATGCGCACGTCCTGGGCGGCCATTCGCGGCGCGCCAAGGGCGACCGACACGAGTGCGAGGCCGAGCGCGCCGGGTCGCGGTCGCAAGACGGAGCGCGAGCGTGAACTCATCGGATCCCGGGGGGCCTCGCGGCCGGTGGACTACCGGGCAGCAGCAACATGTGGCACTTCGCGCAGACCTTGCCCGGCTCGTGGTTCACCCGGTCCGCGTGGCAGAGCAGGCACTCGTTGCGTGAAAGGGTGGCGACCTTCACCGGCGGATCCTGGTGACACCCCGATCCGGCGCAGCCGTTGTGCACTGCCGCCGTGTGGGCTCCGACCGGTGGCGGCTGGTGGCAGGTGCGGCAGTCGGGCGTCCCATCGTGGTGCTGGTGGCACGAGCCGCACTCGCGCGTCGGCACCAGCCGCGGCTGGTTCACATGGCAATCGGTGCACTGGAGGTTCGCATGCCAGCCGTGGTCGAACCGCACCTGGCGCTGCACAGGGGCCGCAGAGACCGAGAACCTCCACGTGACGTCCAGCGTCAGGGCGCCGGGCGTCAGGGCGCCGGGCGTCGGCACCGCGGGTCTCGACGCCACAGGCGCCGCGGGCCTGGACGCCGCCAGCGTCGAGGCGGAGGGATGGCAGCTCCGGCAGGGGCGCTGCTGCGAGTTGGCGTGGTGGCAGGTGGCGCAGTCCGCCGGGGTGGGCGCCGGACCCGTCACCGGAACCGGCGCGTGACACGACGAGCAGGCCACGTTGCTGTGCGCGCTGTGTCCGGGCACCGCCGTGTGGCAGCGGTCGCAGTTGAGCGACCGGTGCTTCTCGTGCCGGAACGCGAAGGGCCCGACCCCGACGTCGACGGGGCGCGACGCGGCGGCGACAGTCATCGCCGAGGCGGAGGCCGTGGTGTCCTGGCTCGCGGTGGTGTCCTGGTTCGCGCCGCTGTCCGCGGCCGTCTCGGTAGCGGGCTGCGGTGCCTGCCCGCATGCCGCCACCGCAATGACAAGTGCGAGCCACCGGGCGGCTACGCGAAAAGGCACGCCGGATCCCCTCGCGATCGGTGCACTGTCGTTGCCATGTCTCCCGCTGCGCCACTACGGCGTCTTGACGGCGGCCGGCAGCACGTTCTGCAGCGTGATGCCGACGGCCGGACTGACTCCGTAGTCCTTCTGCAGCTGCTTGATGCTCGCGGTGAGCAATGCCTCCATGAGGAACGGGTTATGGACCGGCGAGCCGGCCATGTTGCCGAGCGCCGCGTTGTACTTCGCCCCTTCCGCCGTGGTGATGATGCTGTCCCCGTTGACGAACTGTGTCGACGGCACGTGGGTCAGCATCGCGGTGATTTCAGCGGTGAGCGTGGTAATGCGCTCGGTCGCCACTTCCTTGGCTGCACGCGCCACGTTCTGGTCGCCATGGCAGCCGCTCTGTGCGCAGGCCGCGAAGCTGCGCTGCGACTCGTCGCAGGTTTCGTCCACCGTGGGCTTGCCGGTGGCGTCGAGACAGGGAATCGGCACGAACAGGTGACCCGTGGAATTGAAGACCACGGCGCCACTCGCGTCCGTCACGTCCATGCGCGCCACGTGACAGGTGACGCAGAGGTCTTCGTTGGCCGCCGAGCCGTGGGTCCCGTGGATCGTGGTGTCGGACGGCCCGAAGTCGGGGCTGCGCCAGCCGGCCGAGCCGAGGAGCAGTGGACCCTGCGGCGACATCGGCCCGCGCTGATTCGCGCCGATGTCCGGCGTCGCGCGATAGTGATGGCACTTCATGCACAGGTTGTCGCTGACGCTGGCCACGTCGATCCGATAGCGCAGCTGCTTGTCGTTGGTCGCGTCATGCGGATCGTGGCAGACCGCACACGTGATCGGCATGTGGCCGGCGGTCGCCTTGAGGCTGTCCTGCTCGGCGTAGCGGACGTCCTCGCCCCACGCCTCCAGGGCCCCGTTCCCGGTATGGCAGTCGCGGCACGGCTCGTTGACGCCGATGCTGCCGCTCGCGCGCGGCACGAGGCCGTGCGCCGACTGCGACCATTCCTCGAGGAAGGGATTGTGCGTCCCCTGGTGGCACTCGCCGCAGCCGTTGGTGAGGGTGAGGCCGACGAACATCGACGCCAGCGGCTGCGAGGCATCGGGGTTCGTCACGTGGGTGAGGCCGGGGCCGTGACAGGATTCGCACTGCACGTCGTGATACCGGCCATTGTGGGTCGCCACCCACCCGACGTTGGTGTCGGCAACGAAGTTGCCGTAGGAGTCCGTCGCGTGGCACGCCTCGCAGGATGCAGTCGCATGCCCACTGGCCTGCAGGTCCGCCCACGCATGCGAGTGCTTCGTCTGCTCCCACTCGGCGAGCTTGCCCACGTGGCAGTTGCCGCACACCGGCGTGCCGGTGGTGGTGTCCGAGTACCCGAGGTATCCCTGCGCGGCTTCCGGTGGCGGCGTGGACGACGGCGGCGCGATGATCTGCTTCTTGTCGACACAGGCGCCCACGGCGAGCGCCAGGATCACGACGATCGAGAACCGATTCACTCTCACCCGCGCGTCCATGGGACGAAACCTCCTCGAGAGCCAGCGTTCCCCTGATCCTTGCCCCGCCTGCCGCCCAGGGGCACGTGGATCACTCCACGTGACGACGCGCCGTCGATGTCGGGGTTCCCTCGAAATGCTGCCCGCCGCTCCACCACGGTCCGTGCGTCACATCAGCGATAATGTGCCGCGGAGTGCGCAAGGAGGAGGAATCCCTACCTCCCGTGTCAGGCGTTCCCCGGAGATCGCTGTCCCGGTCCGGCGTACCCCGGGTCCGGCAGGCCCGGAGGGGCGACCGGGACCTGCCGGGGGGACCGGGCGCCGATCCCCCCGGCCGGCCGGTCGCCACCGGCCGGCCGTTAGGCGTTCCGCCCGCCGTCGGATCCGCCCCGCCGGCGGGCGGGTCCCCCCGCCGCATCGCGGCGGTCATGGCAGCACCGGCGTCGCGTGCTGGTTCGCCGTGATGAAGGTCGCGATGTCCTTCTTGAGCTGCTTCGCCGATGCCTGGTTGAGGTACGCCATGTGGCCGCTCTCGTAGTACTTGAACGCCACGCGGTCCGCATATGTCTTGTCGAAGCCCAAATGGCGGAAGGTGTACTCGGCGCCCGCGAAGGGCGTCGCCATGTCGTAGTAGCCGGCGCCCACCATCACGTGCAGGTACGGGTCCTTCGCCATCGCGGTGCGCAACTCCTCGACCTCGCTCGCGAAGCCGCCGCCGAAGCCGCCGGTCGTGTACTGCCAGCGCCCGGTGTGCCCGCCCATGTAGTACTGCAGGTCGGTCGAGTAATCGAGGTCGTTGTGCAGGTAGCGCATGAACGCCGACATGAAGGCCCCGGACGGCGCCACGTCCGAGGGATCGTAGTCCTGTCGCTGGCTCGCGGCGTTGCCATTGAGCCCGATCATGCGGCTGTCATAGCGCCCCACCGTCTCGCGCTGGCCACGCAGCAGCTCGGTGCGAAACGTGCCGGCGTCGATGCGGAGGTTGGTGTTGAGCACGTACTGCTCCGAGACCCCGGTGAGCTGTGCGATCTTCTGCGCCGTTGCGGTGCGTTCGGCCGGCGTCAGCGCGCTGCCCTTGGCGAGCGCCGTGAGGAAGTCGCCGAACGCGAAGTCCCGCGCCTGCTGCACCACCTGCTCGAGGCCCAGCTTCTGCAGGTCGGGCGGGGAGCTTCTTGTGGTACCACGCGGTGGCCGTGAACGTGGGGAGGAAGGTTGCGAAGGCCAGGTCGTTCGACGGCGACTGCGCGATCGTCTGGAAGTCGAGCACCGTGCCGAGGAGCATCACGCCGTTCAGCTCGATCCCCTCGTTCTCCTGCAGCTCGGAGGCGAGCCCCGCCGAGCGGAACGTGCCATAGCTCTCGCCGAACAGGTACTTGGGCGACGCCCAGCGGTTGTACTTGTCGAGGTAGTCGCGAATGAACTCGCCGAACATCGCGATGTCGTTGCGGTCGCCGGTGAAGTCGGTGACGTTGACCCCCGGCCCGGGACGCGAGTAGCCGGTCATCATGGCGTCGACCTGCACCAGGTCGGTCACGTCGAGCGGTGAGTTCGGGTTGGCGACGAGGTTGTAGGGCGGCGCCGGCTGGCTGCCGTTGGGGCCCATGTCGGGGTGCATCGGGCTCATGATGCCCATGTCCAGCCAGATGGACGCCGAGCCGGGACCGCCGTTGTAGAAGAAGGTGACGGGGCGCGTGGCCGCGTTCTCGCCGTCGCGCGTGTACGAGATGTAGAAGACCGTCGCCTTCGGCTTCCCGTTCTCGTCATGCAGCACCATCGTGCCGGTGTTGGCGGTGTAGGCGATCTCCTTGCCGTCGATGGTGATCTTGTGCTGCGTCGTCGAGACCTTCTCCACGGCGGGCACGCCCTCCGCTCCTCCGGTGTCGGCGCCGGCGCCTCCTCCCCGTCCTCCACCGCGCCCCCCGCGGCCTCCCGGCGCCGGGACTTGTGCGAGGATGGGCGCGGCGGCAAACAGGGCGGTGGCGGCGCCGAGCAGGAACGGTCGTACGCGCATGACGAATCCTCCGGGGTTTCGTGGTGTGGTCGGGAATGCGGTGGGCGCGAGATGGCAAGGCTGCGGCCCGCCATGGCGGCGGGCCGGCGGCCTGTGATGCCCGAAGACACTGAAATTCTATCGCGCGATCGACGCCGAGCGTTGGGCTGGCTCAGCCGTGAGCCGTCTGCGGCACGTTGACGTGAAGGGCCTCGCAGCGCAACCGGCACCAGGCCGAAGCGACCAACACATCAGCCCGCTGTCCCGGGCGGGGTGCCGCGCGCCGGCAGGACATGTCGTCCCGGCACGCGACACGCGCTACTCGTAGCGAAGCGCCTCGATCGGGTCGAGCGCCGCGGCGCGGCGGGCTGGCCAGACGCCGAAGATGATGCCCGTTCCGCTGGCGATCGCGAAGGCCAGGCCGATGGACTGCGCATCGACCGCGGTGTTCCAGCCCCTCGACGCGTGCAACTGCCAGGCGGCGTAGAGACCCGCCCCGATCCCGGTCGTCCCACCGATCAGGCAGAGCGCGAGCGCCTCGGTCAGGAACTGTGACAGGATGTTCCGCGGCGTCGCGCCTAACGCCTTGCGCACGCCGATCTCGCGGGTGCGCTCGGTCACCGCCACGAGCATGATGTTCATGATGCCGATGCCACCCACGAGGAGGCTCACCGCGGCGACGCCGGCCAGCAGCAGCGTGAAGGTCTGGGCCGTCTCGCTGAGCGCCTCGAGGAAGTCGGCCTGGTTGCGCATGCGGAAGTTGTCGGCGATCCCCGGTCGCAGGCGCTGTGATCGCCGCAGGGCCGTCTCGATTTCTGCCATCGCCGGCACCAGCGAGTCCTCGGACGTGGCGCGGACCCAGATGTCGCCCAGCCGGTCGGTGCCGAAGACCTCGACGCGCGCCGTCTCGCAGGGAATCAGGATCTGCTCGTCCGAGTCGCCGACACCGGCGACGACGACCGGGCGCCGCAGCCGGCGCCTCCTGCTGCAGGGTCATCACCGCCGGCCTGGTCGCGCCTTCTCCCCCCAGGCGCCAGACCTCACCGCTTCAGCAGCCGGCCGCCCACCAGATAGACGAGGGCGTGATGCACCACTGAGATGCCCGCGAGCGTCCAGCCGAGCGCGTGCTGCCCGACAACGTAGATCGCTGCCGCCGCCAGCCCGGAGATCATGAGCTCCTGCGCCAGGCGGAGACCCTCGGCCGCTGCACCCGCCTGGTGGAAATCGACGAGGCCCCAGAAACCGAAGCCCACGAGAGGCGCGCCGATGGCGAGCAATGCCCGTGTGCCCGCGGAGGCGCCGGCGTGGAAGCCCCACCAGGCGAAGCCCGCCACGACTCCCAGCTCCATCACTCCGCGCAACGCGAGATTCACCGACGCGATCAGCGACGATGCCCCATCGGTTTCTCCCGCGACGACGCGCGCCCGCCGCTCGTCAGGCGGCCCTGCGATCCGCGACATGTCCCCGCACACTGACCGGCGCGGCCGGCTGATGCAAGCGGTCCGGGCGGCTCACTGGTGTCTCCCTCGGCTC
Organism: uncultured Gemmatimonadaceae bacterium; assembly: GCA_963761075.1. Classification (GTDB taxonomy): domain Bacteria; phylum Gemmatimonadota; class Gemmatimonadetes; order Gemmatimonadales; family Gemmatimonadaceae; genus CAVXFN01. Next base: position 362,483 of record CAVXFN010000002.1, on the reverse strand, counting down.
CGCGATCGCAGCGACGCTGCGCACCGGGGCATTCCGGGGCAACGCGATTGCACCCGTGCCGCTCCCTCGCCCGCGGGCGCCGCGGTGCCCGACGCCTTTCATCACCGTCCCAGGCGGTACGTCACGTACTGGTTGCGCTCGCCACGGCGTCCCCCGAGTGTACGGGCCCATGGGTTCCGGACTGCGCCTCCGTTCCTGCGTCCCGCTGCCACGCCGAGTCTCCGGCACCGTATCCTGCCGGTGGCGCCCGGACGTCGCCCCGGCATGAACCGGCGAGGCTTTGTCGCGCTCGGCAGCTCCGCGCTGGGCGGGCTGCTCGTCTACGTCTACTTCCCGGCAACGGGCCGGGAGCGGAGTGGGGACGGTGAGGTCGGCGCTGCCGCCCCGGGGGTCGCCCTCGGTGCGTTCGTCGAGGTGGCAGCTGACGGAATCGTCACCATCGCCGCCAAGAACCCGGAGATCGGCCAGGGCGTCAAGACGACGCTCCCGATGCTCGTGGCCGAGGAGCTCGACGTCGACTGGAGCGCCGTGCGCGTCGTGCAGGCCGATCTCGACCCGCGCTTCCGCGACCAGTTCGCCGGAGGAAGCACCGCCGTCTCGTCGAGCTGGCTGCCGCTCCGCCGCGCGGGGGCAGCGGCTCGTTATGCACTGGTCTCGGCGGCGGCGCAGCAGTGGGGCGTCGCGGCGGCCGACTGCCGCACGGAGCACGGCGAGGTCGTGCACGGTGCCAGCGGGCGGCGCGCCGGCTACGGAGCGCTCGCCGCGGCGGCGGCGTCGGTGGCCGTCCCCGCCGACGTGCCGCTCAAGGATCCGTCGGCGTTTCGCATCATTGGGACACGGGTGCCGGGCGTGGACACGCCCGCCATCGTGCGCGGCGAAGCCCGCTTCGGGCTCGACGCCTCGGTGCCCGGCATGCTGGTGGCCATCCTGGCGCGTCCCCCATTCGGCGCCAGTGTCGCCAGCGTTGACGACCGCGCGTCCCTGGCGGTGTCCGGCGTCCGGCGGGTGGTAGTGGTGCCGCCCTGGCCCAACCCCACGCACCGCATCGGCGGCGTCGCGGTGGTGGCCGACTCCACCTGGGCGGCCCTGCGCGGCCGGGAGGCGCTCACGGTGCACTGGACGGCACCCGCCGGCCCCGCCGCCGGCACCGAGTCGTTGGCTGCGGCGATGCACGCCGCGCTCGACGGCCCGGCGGAACTCATCCGGAACGACGGCGACGTCTCCGCCGCCCTGCGGTCGGCGGCGCGCACCGTCGCGGCGACCTACGAGGTCCCGTTCCTCGCCCACGTCCCGATGGAACCGCCGCACTGCCTCGTGGACGTGCGAGCGGACCGCGCCGAGGTATGGGGCTCCATGCAGGACCCCGAGGAAGTCCGCGACTGGGTCGCCCGCGAGACGGGCCTGGCCCCAACAAGCATCGCCGTGCACCTGATGCGATCCGGCGGGGGCTTCGGGCGGCGACTGCTGTCCGACTACGCCGCCGAGGCGGCGTTCCTATCGAAGACGATGGAGGCACCGGTCAAGGTGATGTGGTCGCGCGAGGACGACCTCCAGCACGACTACTACCGGCCGGCGGGGGTGCATCGCCTGCGCGGCGCACTCGATGCAAGCGGTCGCCTCGTGGCCTGGGACCAGCGCCTCGCCAACACGTCGCGCTACGCCTACGCGCAGGCGGCGCGTCCCGCGGGATCGGAGATCTACCCCGACGACTTCCCGGCCGGGTGCCTGGCCCACGTGCGGCGCGAGTACGTCTCGGTGCCCTCGGTGATCCCGCGCGGCGCCTGGCGATCCACCCTGCACTCGTCGAACGCGTTCGCGACGTGCTCGTTTCTCGACGAGCTGGCGCATGCGGCCGGTGCCGACCCGGTGGCATTCCAGCTCGCCCTGCTCGGGGCACCACGACAACTGCCGTACGCGGATCACGGCGGCCCCGTGTTCGACACCGGGCGCCTGGCCGCGGTGATCCGCCGTGCTGCCGCGGCGTCGGGCTGGGGCGGCGCCCCGCCGGCGGGACGTGCCCGCGGCTTCGCGGCGCACTTCACCTTTGGCGGATATGCGGCGCACGTCGTCGAGCTGTCCGTTTCGGCGCAGCGCGACGTGCTCGTGCACCGCATCGTCGCGGTCGTGGACAGCGGGCGCGTGGTAAACGCGTCAGGCGCCGAGGCGCAGGTCCAGGGCGCTGTGCTGGATGGACTCGGCGCGGCGTTGTACGGCGAGGTGATCGTGAAGGAGGGCGTCGTCGAGCAGTCCAACTTCGGGTCGTATCGCCTGCTGCGGATGCGCGAGGCTCCGCCGGTCGAGGTGCACTTCATCGAGGGAGCCGACGCGCCGTCGGGTCTCGGCGAGCCGCCGCTCCCCCCGGTCGCGCCGGCGCTGGCCAACGCGGTCTTCGCGGCCACCGGCATCCGCGTGCGCCGACTGCCACTGCTCAAGACCCTCAAGGCCTCTCCGGCGGATGGGCGCTGACAACGCCCTGACATCGTGCGGCCGTCGGCGCCGGACGCTGAGAGCGCGGTCGCGCCAGGCGTGAGTGCCGGCAGATCGTGCGCGCCGAGCTCAGTGCCAGACGATCCGGAATCGCTTCACGCGCTGCACGTCGTCCTCGTCGTAGGCGATGCCCCACATGTAGTCGCCGCGCCGGACGATGCTGCTCACGCCAGCGGGAACCTGCACCTGGCCGAGGTACGTTCCGTCGGGCTCGAAGACATCATAGAGCGCGGGACGGCGCACCGGTGGCGACGCGGCGTCCTGCCCTCCGCCGCCCGGCCTTGCGCCACCGCGCCCGATCCCCACGCCCATCGGCCCACCCGACAGGCCGCCCGGGGTCACCTCATTCACGATCGGCACCCAGATCCGTCCATCGGCTCCCACGGCGAGGTCCGTGTACAGTGGCTTCGTCGCAGGAAGCGAGGGCCCGTTCCAGCTCCACGCGGGATCGGTCCGGCGCAGGCGGCTCTCGACCTCGCCGCGCGCCGAGTCGCGCTCGGCGCGGGTGACCGCCTCCGGCGCCACCGCACGCCGCACGCTCGCGACAGGCCCGCCCGGCCGGTGCAGCTCGAACGCATAACGAGTCGGGACACCGGTGATGAACCACCCCAGCGGGCTCAGGACGGTGACGGGGCGTGCCTCGAACGGCAGCGCCACGCTGCTCGTGGCCCGGTGATCCGGCGATGTCGCGAGCAGCTTGTGCGCCTGCCAGGAAACCGGCGGCGGCTCGAGCGTGTCGCGCGGGGTGCCGTCGGGTCCGAAGCGCAGCCAGACGGTGCCAAACGTGAGCGTCGCCCGGTCCTTGAGCAGGGAGCGGCGGCAATAGACATTCCCGGCCGTGTCCACGGAGATGGCGCGGGTGAACGTGCTGACGCTCGACCCGGTTGATCCGCTGGGGGTGGGCCACTGCGGCAGGATGTCGCCGTTGGCCGAGTACACGTTGATGCGCCAGTTGCCGGTGTCCCATACCAGCAGGTGCCCGTCCCTCGTGAAGGCGATGCCGGATCCGCTCGCGATCTCGCCCGGTCCGTGTCCCCTGCGGCCGATCGTGCGCTCGTACTTCCCGAGCGCATCGTACTTCCGCACGGCCTGGATGGAGCGATCGAAGACGTAGATCGCACCGTCGCCCCCCACCGTGATGTCCGCCACGTCGCCGAACATGTACTCCTCGGCACCGGTGGTGACGCCAATCGAGACCTCCTCGCGCATGGTGGCGACGCCGGGATGCATCGGCCGGGAAGCGACCTTCACCACGGTGTCGCTCGTGGCTGCGGCATCGGCGCCGCCGTGCCCTGCCAGTGGAAGCCAGGCTGTGGCACCCGGCACGGACGGCACGCCCAGCGTGAGCGTGGCGAGAAACGGGACGCGGTTCGCCAGTCGGCGCCACGCAACGACGGACCCGGATGTCATTCGACCCCATGGAATGCGGTGGCCTGGCGCGGGAGCGGTCGATCGCATCCCGGTTGTCTCCCTCGTTGGACCACGACCGCGAGTCAGCGGTTTACGGCCGACGCGCCCGGGCCGCACGCGACGACGTCGCCCGAGCCCTCCGCCACGGCCGCCTTCCGCGGCGCCGTGTCCGGCGTGAGCTTCAGCAGGTCGGCCCTCCACTCGGCCGGATATCTCCGCTGCGTCCCGCTGAACTCGTCGGCCAGTCCGACTCGCATCTCTGCCCGCCCGCCGACGCCGAGCCACTCGGCGTGCGCGTCCATCGCGACGTCGTGGGCGCGTTTCGCCAGCTTCAGGATGCCGCGCGCGGCGACGGCTTCGACCTCCGGATCCTGAGCGGTTTCCGCGGCTTCGAGCAGCAGCTCGCCATCTGGAACCGCAAGGCGGCAGGTCAGCGCGCCGTCCTCGACAGCGAAGCCCGTCCCATCGACATCGCGACGCTCACTCCCGAGGACCTCGTCCACGCGATACTCCGCTGGTCGGCGCTCCCCGGCGCCTCCCGACACCACTGGGGAACAGACCTCGACATCTATGATAGGGCGGCCGTGCCAGCCGGCTACGAGATCCAGCTCGTGCCCGGGGAGGTGGAAGGCGACGGGATGTTCGCGCCGCTGCACGACTGGCTCGACGAGCGCATCGCGACCGGAACCGCCTTCGGCTTCTTCCGGCCGTACGACGTCGACCGAGGGGGCGTGGCACCGGAGCGCTGGCACGTGAGCTACGCCCCGCTCTCGGTGCCGTACCTGCGCAGCCTGACGCGAGACGTCGTGCGCGACACCATTTCGGCAGCGGACATGCGCCTCAGGGACGTCGTACTTGCGCACCTCGACGAGATATTCGGGCGCTACGTGACCAACACGAACCCGGCGTTCGTGTGAGCAGTCGTCCGCGCGCCGAGTGGGGAACGATCCCCTTCCCGCCCGATACTTACGGCCGGTCGCACCTCGGGCTCCCGCTGGAGGTCTGGCGACCGGGCGGGGCGTGCCGCCTGCTCATCTTTGCCGCCATTCATGGTGAGGAACCCGAGACCACGTACGCCCTGTCGCGCGCGCTGCGACAGCTCGCGGCGCCGTCCGGGCACTGCGCGGTCGTGCTGGCCGCCAATCCGGATGGCCTGCTGCGCGGAACCCGCGGCAATGCACGGGGCGTGGACCTCAACCGCAACTTCCCATCGCGCGACTGGCGACCCGACCTCGTCAGGCATCGGTCCACGCTCGAGGACGCGCGCGACATCGCGCTCAGCCCGGGGGCACACCCGGCATCCGAGCCGGAGACGCAGGCGCTCCTGGCCCTCATCGCCGGCCTCCGCCCGGCGACGGTCATCGCACTGCACGCCCCCCTCGCCTGCATCGACGACGCCAACGACAGCCCGCTCGGGCGGCGCCTCGCCGAGCGTACGGGCATGCCGCTGGTGCGCGATGTTGGCTATCCTGTGCCCGGGTCGTTCGGTTCCTGGGGTGGCGACCAGGGCCTGACGGTGATCACGTACGAGTTTCCGCTCGCTGCCACCGAGGTCCTCATGCGCGACCACGTCCCCGTCCTCGTGGACCTGCTCACCCGGCCGGACGCCTGAGCGATGGCACTGAACTACATCTGGGTCGCGTTCTTCCTCATTGCGCTCGTCGTCGCGCTCGTCCGCCTGATCTTCTTCGGCGACACCGCGGTGTTCACCAACATGGTGAACAGCACCTTCGACTCCGCCAAGACCGGCTTCGAGATCTCGCTCGGGCTGACCGGCGTGCTGACCTTGTGGCTGGGGCTCATGAAGGTCGGGGAGCGCGGCGGCGCAATCGGAGCCATCGCCGCGGTGGCGCGGCCGTTCTTCCGCCGGCTCTTTCCCGAGGTGCCCGCGGATCACCCGGCGCTGGGCTCCATCATCATGAACTTCGCGGCGAACATGCTCGGCCTCGACAACGCCGCCACGCCGCTTGGCCTCAAGGCGATGCAGGAGTTGCAGGAGCTCAATCCCGTGAAGGACACGGCGACGAATGCCCAGATCATGTTCCTGGTGCTGAACACGTCGGGGCTCACTGTCATCCCCATCAGCATCATGGTGTACCGCGCGCAGATGGGCGCCGCCAACCCGTCGGACGTCTTCCTGCCGATCCTGCTCACGACCTACTTCGCCACGCTCGTGGCGCTGATCACCGTCGCCCTCATCCAGCGCATCAACCTCCTCGACCCGGTGGTGCTGCTGTACCTCGTCGGCCTCACGGGCCTGGTCGGGGCATCGATCTGGTTCTTCTCCGGGCTTCCACAGGAGCAGGTGCAGTCGATCTCCAACGTCGTTGCCAACGTGACGCTGTACGGCGTGATGTCGGCGTTCATCCTGATGGGGCTCATACGCGGGATCAACGTCTACGACGCCTTCATCGAGGGCGCGAAGGAAGGCTTCAGCGTCGCCATCAGGATCATCCCGTACCTCGTCGCCATCCTCGTCGCCATCGGCGTCTTCCGCGCCTCCGGCACGCTCGACCTCCTGGTGGACGGCACCGGGCGCGCCTTCGCCGCGCTGGGGCTGCGCACGGACTTCATCCAGGCGCTGCCGACCGCGCTGATGAAGCCGCTCAGCGGCAGCGGCGCCCGCGGCATGATGGTCGACGCCATGAAGACGTACGGCGCCGACTCGTTCGTCGGGCGCCTGGCGAGCACGTTCCAGGGCGCGACCGACACCACGTTCTATATCGTGGCGCTCTACTTCGGGTCTGTGGGCGTACGCAAGACGCGCTACGCCGTGGCCTGCGGGCTCCTCGCCGACCTCGCGGGCGTCATCGCGGCCATCTTCATCGCGTACATGTTCTGGGGATGACGACTGGCCGCACGCCGCATGCCTGACGACGACAACGGCCTGGTCCTGGCCGACATCGCCCCCGGCGCGGTGCGGCGCATCCACCTCGTGGGCGTCGCCGGCACCGGCATGGGCGCATTTGCCGGCATGCTGAAGGCGTCGGGATACGCCGTCACCGGCAGCGACGAGAACGTCTATCCGCCCATGAGCGACATGCTGCGCGAATGGGGGATCGAGGTCTTCACGCCGTACGCGCCGGCCAACCTGGACCGCGCGCGGCCGGAGCTGGTGATCGTCGGCAACGTCATCCGGCGCGTGAATCCGGAGGCGACTGCGGTTCGGGAGCGGCGCATTCCGCAGATGAGCTTCCCCGCCGCCTTCGGCGCGCTGGTCGCCGCCGGACGGCACAGCGTCGTCGTGGCCGGCACGCACGGCAAGACGACGACGTCGGCGCTGCTGGCCCACGTGCTCGTCGACGCCGGCCTCGACCCGACCTTTCTCGTGGGCGGCGTGACCCTCAACCAGGGCGGCAACTTCCGGCTCGGCGCCGGCCCGCACGTCGTGGTCGAGGGTGACGAGTACGACACGGCGTACTTCGACAAGGGCCCCAAGTTCCTGCACTACCGGGCGCGCACGGCCCTGCTCACGAGCATCGAGTTCGACCACGCGGACATCTTTGCCGACATGGCGCAGTACGAGGCGGCCTTCGAGCGGTTCGCCGAAACACTCCCGCCTGACGGGTGGCTCGGCGTCTCGGCGGCGTATCCCCGCGCTGTGGAGATCGCGCGTGCGCACTCGCGGTCCGCAGTGGTGACGTACGCCGCGGGTACCGATGCCGACTATCGCGCCACCGACCTGCACTTCGGGGCCGAGGGAGCGCGCTTCACGATCCGTGGCCCTGGGGGCGAGTCCCCTGCCCTGCTCCTGCCGATGTCCGGCCGGCACAACGTCGAGAACGCGGTCGGGGTCTACGCGACGGCGACATCGGCAGGCCTGGAGCCGGCGGCGATCGCTCACGGCCTGGCGACGTTCCGCGGCGTGAAGCGCCGCCAGGAAGTGCGCGGCGAGATCGGCGGCGTGCTCGTCATCGACGACTTCGCGCACCACCCCACCGCGGTACACGAGACCATCGAGGGGATCCGGCAGCGCTACCCCGCGCGGCGCCTCTGGGCCGTCTTCGAGCCGCGGTCGAATACCAGCCGGCGCAACATCCACCAGGCGGAATACGCGCGCGCCTTCGACCACGCCGACCGCGTCCTGCTCCGCCTCCCCGAGCCCCACGACAAGGTCCCGGCAGACCAGCAGCTCGACGTCGCCGCGCTGGTGCGCGACATCGCCGGGCGCGGCGTGCCGGCCGACGCGCGCGCCGGCGTGGACGAGCTCGTCGCCCTGGTGGCGGCGGAGGTGCATCCCGGCGACGTCGTGCTGGTAATGAGCAACGGCGCCTTCGGCGGGTTCGTCCCGGCGTTGCTCCAGGCGCTGGAAGGGCGGTTCGCGCGTTAGGCGTGCCCCCACCCTCGCGCGCAGCGGACCGGCGCCCACGTTGGCCGGGGACGTGGCGCGTGATCCGGCCGCGCGGCTCGGCCAGGTGAAACCCGGCCCCCAGGACGACGGCCCCGGGGGCCGGGTCGACAGCGGTCGAGGTGCAGCCTACGGCTGCTGGCAGGTGAGACGGTTGTTCTTGTAGGTGTTCGTGTTGCCGGCAGAAGTGTCGCGGATGTCACACAAGTCGTTGTTGGAGAAACGGTTCTCACGGATCACGTTGTCCGTGCCGTTGACGCCCACGAAGATCCCGTACCGGGCAGTGTCGTGGATGTAGTTGTTGCGGATGTCGTTGCCGGGCCCCTGTACGTTGATGCCCTCCGCACCGTTGGTCCCGACATAGCCCGAGATGTCATTGTTGACCACGGAGCAGTCCTGACAGCGGAGCCATATCCCACGCCACTGGTTGCTCGGGCCACCGACGAGCGTGTTGTTCTTGATGCTGGCGCCGGACACAATGTGCGCCAGCACGGTCTGGTTGCCGTACGTCCCGTAGATCGTGAATCCCTCCAGGGAGACGTCGTCTGCCTCGATGCCCACCGCACCCGTCAGCGACGCACCAGCTACTCCTCGCAGTGTCACGCCCGCCGTTGCGATGACGACGTGCTCCGCGTAGGACCCGCCCTGCACAAGGACGAGGCCGCCGGAAGCCGCCGCGTCCACGCCCTGCTGGATGGTGGGGTAGTCCTTCGGGACGTGGATGACGTTGGCCTTCGCAGACGCGGCGGACGGCGTGCCGATCAGGCCGGGGGCAGCGGGCGGCGCGGGAGAGTCGTTGCACGCGGCCATCACAAAGAGCCCGACTGCGATTGGGAGTGCGTACCTGGACATGAGCAGTTCCTCTTCTGGGGGGTGGCGGGCTCGCGGTCCGCTCGAACCGCGACTCCCGGGATGCACCGGAACCGGGGCGTCGGGAGCGGTGCAGGATGGCGTCCCATGACCGGCGGCGGGTAACGGCGGCGCGTCAGACGCTTTCCCGTGCGGCTCTTCCGCGCCACGGCATCGGCGGTCCTTACGCGAGGCTTCCATCCGCGAGACGCCGAGAACAATCCGGGAGACTGAGGGGTGAGCGTGCGCGTGCGCCTCACCGGCCACGGCATCATCGGTTCCGGCGGGCTCACTCAATCCGCTGGTGACCTGGCCAACGCCGGCCTCAGCCGGCGCGATCGACTGGCGGGTGCCCTGCCCAGCCTCGGCGTCACCCGGGCCTACCAGCATCTCGCCTCGTCAGAAGCGGCCGGCGGCCAGCCGTGCGGAAATCCCGTACCTGACATGTCAGGCATTCTGGAAGGAAAACCCCCAGAAATTCAGCGAAAATCCTGCATCCAAATATTTGATTTATGGCAGGTTGGCCCTGCCGATGGAGCGGAGCACAACGCACCCGGCCCGGAGGAAGGACAATGACGGAAGGCAAGCAAGTGTTGATGGTGTCGCTGATGCTCGCGGTGGGAGCGCTCGCGGCGTGCGGCGGCAAGAAGGAAACCGCCGGCGGTGGCAACGCCGCCGCGACGACGACCGCACAATGGGAACCCGGCGCCGCCGTGGAGATCACCGACGCGGCGCGGGCGGATGCGAAGCAGATCTTCGCCACGCGCTGCAGCGTCTGTCACGGCCCCGAGGGGCGCGGCGACGGCCCGGGCGGATCGGCCCTCGATCCCAAGCCGCGCAATTACCACAACCCGGCGTGGCAGGACAGCGTGACCGACAAGGAGATCGAGAGCGCGATCCTCTATGGAGGCGCCGCGGTCGGCCGCAGCCCGGCCATGATCGCGAACCCGGATCTCGGGAGCAAGCCGGCGGTGATCGCCGCGCTGCGCGAGATCGTCCGGAACTTCGGCAAGGAGAAGTAGCGCCGGCGGTCAAGGCGCCTGGAAGTCCCGCCCATGGCAGCGAGCACGCGGCTCCTGCCGGTGGCGTCCACCTGAAACCCGATCGAGAGCAGGAGGCCACATGCAGTCGACGCGTTCGTTGAAGAGGCCGGGATTGGCCGGGCTGGCAAGTCTGACGGCCCTGACGGCCCTGGCGGCATTGTGGGCATGCGGTGGCGCGGGACGCTCCGGTGCACCGGGCGCCGAGTCGGTGCAGGATCTGATGAAGGCGCGCAACCTCACCGAGGCGGACGTGGTGGCGGCGCTGAAGACGTACACGCCCACCGGGCGTACGGACCCGTTCATCATGTTCGCCTCGGGCGGCCACAGCGGCCAGGTCCTCGTGATCGGGGTGCCGTCGATGCGGATCCTGAAGTACATCGGCGTCTTCACGCCGGAGCCATGGCAGGGATACGGCTTCGACGAACAGAGCGCGGACCTGATGCTGGCGAGCTCGCCGAAGGGCGAGCCCCTGACGTGGGGCGACAGCCATCACCCGGCGCTGAGCGAGACGAACGGCGACTACGACGGGCAGTTCCTCTTCATCAATGACAAGGCGAATGCGCGGATCGCGGTCATCAGCCTGAAGGACTTCGTGACCACGCAGATCGTGCACTCCCCGTTGCTCGGGACCGACCACGGCGGCTCGTTCGTCACGCCCAACACGGACTACGTCATCGAGGGGGGTCAGTACCCCATCCCGCTCGACGGCAGCTACGCCCCGCTCTCCGACTACAACGACAGGTACCGGGGGGCGGTGATGTTCTGGAAGTTCGACCGCGCACGCGGGCGGATCGACCCATCGCAGTCGTTCGCCATGGAGCTCCCGCCCTACATGCAGGACCTCTCGGACGCGGGCAAGCTGGTGAGCGACGGGTGGGCGTTCATCAACTCCTTCGACACCGAGCGCTCGACCGGCGGCACGATGACGGGCCAGCCGCCGCTGGAGTCGGGCGCCTCGCAGAACGACATGGACTACCTGCACGTCATCAACTGGCAGAAGGCGGCACAGGTCGCGCAGCAGGCGGGCGCCACTCGCACCATCCAGGGTGTCCGGGTGATCCCGCTGGCCACGTCGATCGCGCAGGGGCTGCTGTACTTCGTGCCGGAGCCGAAGAGCCCGCACGGCGTCGACGTCACGCCGGACGGCCGCTACCTCGCGGTCTCCGGAAAGCTCGACACGCACGAGACGGTCTACGACTTCGAGAAGATCAAGCAGGCGATCGATGCGAAGACCTTCGAGGGGAACGACCCGTACGGCGTGCCGATCATCGGCTTCCGCACCGCGCTGCACGGCCAGGTCGAGGTCGGGCTGGGGCCGTTGCACACGCAGTGGGACGACCAGGGCAACGGCTACACCTCGCTCTTCCTCGAGTCGAAGATCGCGAAGTGGTCGCTCAAGGACATGACGGTCCTCGAGAAGATCCCGGTGCACTACAACATCGGCCACCTGGCCACGCCCGAGGGCGACACCGAGCATCCCAAGGGCCACTACGTGATCGCGCTGGACAAGTGGTCGATCGACCGCTTCAACAACGTCGGACCGCTGCTGCCGCAGAACATGCAGCTCATCGACGCCGCCGCGCAGCCGATGCAGCTCCTCTACGACATGCCGATCGGACTCGGCGAGCCGCACTACGCGCAGATCATCAGCGCGGACAAGCTGCAGCCGATCGCAGATGTATTCGCCCGTCGGCGAGAACGCGGTGACGCACCAGGCCGATCCGAACGCGGTGACCTCGGAGGCCCAGGCGCGCATCGAGCGGCACGGGAAGGTCGTGAACGTCTTCATGACGGAGGTGCGCAGCCACATGAAGCCGGACCTGCTGGAGGTGCAGCAGGGCGACACCGTGCACTTCCACATCACCAACCTGGAGCAGACGCCGGACGCCACGCACGGCTTCGGGCTCGGCGAATACAACGTCAACCTGAGCGTCGAGCCGGGAAAGACGGCGAACGTCTCCATCGTCGCCAACCGCACCGGCGTCTTCCCGTACTACTGCACGGAGTTCTGCTCGGCGCTGCACCTGGAGATGATGGGGTACATGCTGGTGAAGCCGCGCTGACGAAGCGCGCCGTGGTCGGGGACGGCACGTCCGCCGCCCCCGCCACGGCCAGGCACTGACCCCGGACAATGGAGCGATGAGACCGACGGCGGCACGGCACAACGGTGGGGCACGGGCACGCGGATGGAGTGCATGCCTGGCGCTCGCCGCCGGGGTCGCCGCGGGGCCCGCGCCGCGGGCCGGCGACGGCAGCGGCGCCGCCTGCGCCGGCCGCACCGGCCGCACCGGCCGCACCGGCCAGCGAGCCATTTCGCTGTCCCGTGGGCGGGCGCACGGCGGCGGCCGGCACCTCGTTGCAGCCGCTGCTCGACTCGCTCCCGGACGGGGCGGTGCTCTGCCTTGGGCCCGGCGTGTACGCGGGCCCACTTGTCATCCGCTCGCGGGTCGCCCTGCTCGGGCCGGCGAGCGCGGTGATTCGCTCGTCCGGGAACGGGCACCACCGTGCGGGTGCTGGCAGCGAGTGTCACGCTGCGCGGCTTCACGGTGGACGGCAGCGGCCAGCGCTACGACAAGATGGATGCGGCTGTCTACGTGATGGGGGACAGCGTGGCGGTGCGCGGCCTGACCGTGCGCGGCGCGCTCTTCGGGCTCGTCGCCGAGAAGTCGCACGGGGTGACGTTTGCGGGGAACCACGTCATCGGCGACACGGCGCTGGCGGTCGGCATCCGCGGTGACGGCATCCGCCTCTGGGAGGTGCGCGGCTCGGCGGTGCTCGATAACAACCTCGAGGACTCGCGGGACATCGTCGTCTGGTACTCGCCGGGCAACCGCATCGCGGGCAACACCGTCGTGCGCAGCCGGTACGCGACGCACTTCATGTACTCCAGCGACTGCGTGGTGGAGGACAACAGCTATCGCGACAACATCGTGGGCGTCTTCGTCATGTACTCGCACGACATCGTGTTGCGCGGCAACACGATCACGGACAACACGATGGGCGACGGGATGGGGCTGGGCGTGAAGGAGTCCGGCAACCTCACGGTCGAGGGAAACCGGTTCCTGCGCGACAACGAGTGCATCTACCTCGATACGTCGCCGTTCCGCGAGGGCGACTCGGTCTGGGTGCGGGGAAACACCTTCGCGCTCTGCAACGCCGGCGTCACGTTCCACAGCAGCGCGACACGCAATACCTTCGCCGCCAACGCCTTCGAGGGGAACCAGCGGCAGGTGGTGGTGGAGGGACGCGGCAACGCGCGGGGCGTGACCTGGTCGGGCAACTACTTTGACGACTACCGCGGCTACGACCTGGACGGGGACGGCATCGGCGACGTGGCCTACGAGCCGCGCAGCCTGTCCGCGCGGCTGGTGGCGGACCATCCCGCGCTGGCGTTCTTCCAGGGGTCCGTTGCGCTGGCCCTGGTCGACGTGGTCGCCGAGGTGCTGCCGGTGCTGCAGCCGGAAACGCTGCTGGTGGATCCGCATCCACGCGTGGCACCGCCGGATGACGGGACGCGGGAGCGAGTGATGGGACCGGAGGCGAGGGCACCGTGAGGATCGAGTTGCAGGGGGTGCGGAAGCACTTTCGCGGCGTGGCCGCGCTGGACGACGTGACCCTCGAGGTTCCCGCCGGCGCGCGGGTCGCGCTGGTGGGGCCGAACGGGTCGGGCAAGTCCACGCTGGTGCGCGCGGTGATGGGCATGCTGCGCTGCGAGGGAGTCGTCCGGCTCGACGGCGAGGATCCGTTCGCGCACCGCGCGCGCCTCGCAACGCGGATGGCATACGTCCCGCAGGCGGCGCCGCAACTTGGCGCCAGTGTGGGGGAGGTGGCGCGCGCGGTCGCCGCCATCCGCGGGATCGAGCTGGAGGAGATTCGCGCGGTCGCCGGCGGGCTCGGGCTCGCGCTCGACGAGGTGTCGCGGCGCCCCGTGCGGGCCCTGTCGGGTGGCATGAAGCAGAAGCTGTTGGTCGCGCTGGCGCTGGCGGCGCCGGCATCGCTGCTGATCATGGACGAGCCCACGGCAAGCCTGGATGCGCGCACGCGCAAGGCGTTCTTCCGGCTCTTCCGGGAGCGCACCGTCGGCGCCACCCTGCTGCTCTGCTCGCACCGGTTGGAGGAGGTGCGCCGGTTGGTGGAGCGGGTGGTGGTGCTCGAGAACGGCCGCGTCGCGGTGGACGCCGCGGTGGACGCGCCGGAGGTGGCGGCGTGGCTGAACGGGGGGGCGCGCGCGGTGCCCGAGGAACCCGATGCCGAGACAGCCGCGGAGGAGTGCGCATGACGCGCGCGGCGCTGGCCCGGCTCGACCTGGGCGAGGTACGGCGCTCCCGCTGGCTCGTCCTTTGCCTCGGGCTGTACGCGGCCCTGGCCGGGCTCTTCCTGCTTGTCGCGATGCGGGAATCGGCGATCCTGGGCTTCACCGGCATGCGGCGCGTGCTGCTGTCGCTGTCGCACGCGCTGGTGCTGGTGCTGCCGCTGCTGGCGCTGACGGGCACGGTGCCGGTGGTGAACCGGGCGCGGGAGGACGGCACGCTCGAGCTGCTGTTCAGCCATCCGGTGACGCGCGCGGACTACTACGCCGCAGTCACGATGGTGCGTTACGGCGCGCTGCTCCTGCCACTGGTGGTCCTCCTGCCGGCGCTGGCGTTAGGCGGACGGCTCGCGGGACAGCCGGTGCCGTGGGCGTTCCTCGGTCGCGTGCTGGCCGTGAGCGCGGCGCTGCTGTGGAGCTTCACCGGTCTCGGCCTCGCGATCTCGACCCTGGTGCGCGAGCCGCCGCGCGCCATGATGTACCTGCTGGCGACCTGGATCCTCGGCGTGGCACTCCTCGACTTCGGGCTGGTTGGCGTCATGCTGCAGTGGCGGCTGCCGGCGGTCGCCGTCTTCGCGCTGGCCGGCGCCAATCCGGTCGAGATGGCGCGCCTCGCACTCCTCTCGGGCGCCGACCCTTCCCTGGGCACACTGGGTCCCGTGGGCTTCTTCCTTGCCGAGCGGCTTGGCGGAGGGTGGCTCCTTGCGGCGGGCGTGCTGTGGCCCGCCGCCGTCGGCACGCTCGGCTGGGCGATCGGCCGCCGCAGCCTGCGCCGGGGCGACCTGGTGTGATTGTGAGGCGGCCGCGGCCCCGACTGCGACCGCGTGTCTGCAACCTTCAACGGTGGCGAGAATGACGCATCCGCTGGTGGACCGGTTCCAGGAGTTCCTCGATCAACCCATCCGGTTTCGCGGGCGCATCCTGCTCGCCCTGCTGGTCCTCCCGCTGGCGCTCAGCTTCACGCGCCCGCTCTGGCGCATCAGCATGGAGGCGCCGCAGTACCCGCAGGGCCTGTACATGGACGTCTACGCCTGGAAGCTGGACGGCGGCCATGCCGGCCACGACATCGACGAGATCAATGAGCTGAACCACTACATCGGCATGCGCCGCATCGAGCGGAGTGCGTTCGCGGACCTCGACTGGATTCCGTTCGCGCTCGGGATCCTCGCGATCCTCACGTTCCGCGCCGCAGCGATCGGCACCGTGCGCTCGCTCATCGACCTCTCGGTGATCACCGGGTACGTCACGGCGTTCGCGTTCGTGCGCTTCGTGTACCAGCTCTACGCCTTCGGCCACGACCTCGATCCGCATGCGGCCGTGAACATCGCGCCGTTCACGCCGAGCATCATCGGGACGAAGCAGGTCGCGAACTTCACCACGCACTCGTGGCCGAACTGGGGAACGGGGCTCATGGGCGTCTTTGCCGTCGGCGTCCTGGGCATCACGGCGTGGCACCTCTGGGCCGGGTATCGCGAGACGTGGCAGGCAAAGCGGCCCGCGTCCGCCTGAGCCGGCACCGGTCGCGCGGCGCCGCCTGACTGATCCGCCGGGCCGGTCGCGGCCCCCGGCGGGCACCAGCCCGGACGCTCCCCTCCCTTCCTCAAGCCCGCGGCACGAACCGCCGATGCTGAGGTGTAGCGCGCACGACTCAACGGTCGTCATGGGAATGTCAGCCGAGGCGCGCTTCCCATGGCGGATACCGCTCGGGACCCGATGCGACCAACCCCGATGTCCTGTAGACTCCTGCACACGCGAGCACGACACCGCTCGCTGCCGGCGATTCTCCGGCCGATGGTCGGCGTGGCGCTGGCCATGTCGGCGGGCACGGGCGTCGCCGGGGGACAAGTCGTCAACTTCCGGCAGTACACCGATGCCCAGGGACTCCCGCAGTCCCAGGTCCTCGCCATCCACCAGGATCGCCAGGGCTTCCTGTGGTTCGCCACCTACGGCGGGCTGAGTCGGTTCGACGGCGAGGCCTTCCGCACCTACACCACAGCCGACGGGCTCTCCTCCAACACCGTCTGGGACATCGCCGAGGACCGCAACGGTCAGCTGCTGCTGGCGACGTCGCGTGGCGTGTGCAGCTTCGACAGGGAACGCTTCACGTGCCGCGGCCTGCACGACGGCCTGGTGAGCGATGAGGCGCGAAGCATCGCTGCCGATCGCGCAGGCAACGTCTGGGTCGGCACACCCCATGGGATTACCCGACTGAGCGCCGGCGCCGTCCGGAACTTCGGACCGTCAGAGGGACTGCCGGCGGAGCGAGTTGCACGTGTCGTGGTCGACTCCGGCGGACAGGTCTGGGCCGCCACCGCGCGGGGCCTCGCGCGCTTCGACGGAAGCCGCTTCATGATCGATGCGCCCGACGTCGTCGGACGTGCCGCGGTCCAGGTCCTCGTGCCCTCGGCGGATGGCGTCATCGTTGGCACTGCCGGGCAGCTGTTCCTGCGGCGCAGCCAGGGCATCACGCGCATCGCCCTGGGGTCCATTCCAGCAGGCACCGAGTTCGTCGACGCGGCGGAAGAGCGCGATGGCACGATCTGGGTCGCGACCCGCGCTGGCGCGCTGCGCATCCATGGCGGGCGCGTGGAGCCGATCGGCACCGGGAACGGCCTGCCGACCGAGCTGCTGAATCGTGTCCTCGTCGATCGCGAGGGCGACGTCTGGTTCGGCACCGACTTCGGTGCCAGCAAGCACGTGCCGGGACCATTCAGCACCTACACGCAGGGCGAGGGCCTGCCGAGTCCGTTCGTCAGGGCGATGAGCGTGGACGCCGATGGAAAGCTCTGGGCCGGCACACGCGACGGCGTCGCCATCCTCGACGGGAACAGGTTCCGCGTCGTGCCGCTCCCGGGAATCCCCAGCAGGCGCGTGTACGGGCTCGGCCAGGCGCCGGGCGGGGGCATGCTGATCGGCACCCGCAGTGGCCTCGTTCGATATCGCGACGGCCATGTCAGCGTGTACCGGCAGCAGGATGGGCTGCCTGGCGACGTCGTGTACTGCTTTGCGCAGGACGGCACCGGTGGCGTGTGGATCGGCACCGACCAGGGCCTGGCGCATTGGACGGGTGGGCGCATCTCCGCCACGCGACACGACGCGCTCTCGACGATGGGGATCATCTCGATGGCGCGCGATTCGCGCGGGCGCCTCTGGCTCGGGCGGCTGGAAGGCGGCATTGCCATCCTCACCGGCGACTCGATTCGCTTCATGGGCGCGGCCGATGGGGCCACCGACCAGACCGTGTGGGCGCTCAGGGAGGACGCGCGCGGTCGAATGTGGGCGGCGACGAACGGTGACGGCGCGCTGCGCATCGACGATGCGGGCGTCCGGCGCTACACGATGAAGGAGGGCCTGGCCAGCGACTTCATCTGGCAGGTGCAGCCCGATGCCCGCGGCGACGTCTGGCTCTTCGGCAACCTCGGCCTCGACCGGCTGTCAGGGGAGCGACTGACGCACTACGGGCGCGGGAGCGGCCTGATCCAGCTCGAGGGGGCGGCCTCGGCGTCGATTGACGACGCCGACGGAACGCTCTGGTTCGGCACCGGCTCGGGCATGGTCCGCTACGAGCCGGGGCTCGACGTCGCGCCCGCCGTTGCCCCGCCGGCCTACGTCGAGGACGCGACGTGGAATGACGCCCCGGTACCTGCAACGCACGGTGACGGATCACCGACGCTTGGCCGCGGCGTGCTCAGGTTCCGCTTTGTCTCGCCGAGTTTCCGCGATGAATCGGCCATCCGGTTCCGGTACCGGCTCGTCGGCGTGAACAACGCCTGGTCGTCGCCGACAACGGAGCGGAGCATTTCATACGCTGGACTGGGTCCCGCCGCGTACCGCCTCGAAGTGGTGGCCGTGAATCGCGCGACGCAGAGCACGACGCCGGCGGTCTTCGCCTTCCGGGTGCTGCCCTCCTTCTGGCAGACGTGGTGGTTCCGCCTGATCGCGCTGGGGCTCGTGCTCGTCGCCGTCACCGCCGTGCCTGTCCTTCGCGCCCGCTCCCTGGAACGCGAGCGGCAGCGACTGGAGATGCTCGTCGCCCATCACACCCGCGAGCTCGCCGAGAAGAACGCGCGCCTCGAGGGCTCGAACCGCGACCTCGAGCACTTCGCGTACATCGCGTCGCACGACCTGCAGGAACCGCTGCGGAAGATCCAGGCCTTCGCGGACAGGCTGGCGAAGCAGTTCACCGGCGTCCTCGACGACCAGGGACGCGACTACCTCACCCGGATGACCGGGGCCGCCGCCAGGATGCAGCGCCTTGTCGAGGACCTGCTCAGCCTGTCGCGGGTCTCGACCAAGCGGAATCCGGTGGAGCCGATCGACCTCGCCCCGCTGGTGCAGGACGTACTCGTCGACCTCGAGTTCCGCCTGCGCACGACGCATGGACGCGTGGAGGTGGCCGAGCTGCCGCGCATCGAGGGCGACCCGGTCCAGATCCGACAGGTCTTCCAGAACCTCATCGGCAACGCGCTCAAGTTCCATCGTCCGGACGAGCCGCCCGTCGTGCGCGTGAGCGCGCGCAGCCTCGACCCTGACACCATCGAGATCGCGATCGAGGACAACGGCATCGGGTTCGAGGCGAAGGACGCGGAAAAGGTGTTCCTGCCGTTCCAGCGACTGCACGGCCGCATGCAGTACGAGGGCACCGGCATCGGCCTCACCATCTGCCAGAAGATCGTCGAACGTCATCACGGGACCATTCGCGCCGAGAGCGCGCCCGGGATGGGTACGCGGTTCATCGTCACCCTGCCCGTGCGCGGGCCCATCGGAGAGAGACATGCCGCCTGAGACGCCGGAAACGATCACCATCCTCATGGCCGACGACGACGAGGACGATCGCATGCTCGCCCTCGATGCCATCCGGGAAAGCCGGCTCGGTAACACGTTCCATTGCGTCGAGGATGGCGAGGAGCTGATGGAATACCTCCATCACACGGGACGCTACTCGGCCACGGATTCCCCGCGGCCCGGGCTCATCCTGCTCGACCTCAACATGCCGAAGAAGGACGGACGGGAGGCCCTCAGGGAGATCAAGGGCGATCCCGACCTGCGCCGGATCCCGGTGGTCATCCTGACGACGTCGAAGACCGAGGAGGACATCCTCCGCGCCTACGACCTCGGGGCGAACTCGTTCATCACCAAGCCTGTCACGTTCGACCGCCTGGTGGACATCGTGCGCGCGCTCGGGCAGTACTGGTTCAACATCGTGGCGCTGCCCAGTGGCGGCGAGGCCCGTGCGCGCGGATAACCTGCCGCTCCGGGTCCTCCTGGTGGAGGACGACGAGGACGACTTCATCCTCACCCGCGACCTGCTCGCCGAGGGGTTCGACGGGCGCGTGAGCGTGGAGTGGTCGAGCACGTACGCCGAGGGCCTGGCGAGGCTCACCGACGGTGGCTTCGAGGTGGCGCTCGTCGACAACAACCTGGGACGGGAGACGGGCATCGACCTGCTGCGCGCGGCCTGCGGGCGCGGCTGTCGCATCCCCGTCGTCATGCTCACCGGGCAGGATGACCACGCCACCGACCTCGAGGCGATGCACGCCGGTGCGGCCGACTACCTCGTGAAGGGGCGCGTCACCCCGGACATGCTCGAGCGCGCGATCCGGTATGCCCGCGAGCGGCAGCGACTGCTCGACCAGATCAACTCCCTCTCGCTCACCGACGAGCTGACCGGCCTGCACAACCGCCGCGCCTTCTTCACGATCGCGGAGCAGCGCCTGCAGATGCTCGAGCGGCGCGGCGCCCCCTGCCTGCTGCTGTTCGCGGACGTGGACCGGCTCAAGGAGACGAACGACACCCTGGGCCATGAAGCCGGCGATCGCCTGCTCACCGACGCGGCCGGCGTGCTGCGGGCTGCCTTCCGCCGCACGGACCTCGTGGCCCGGCTCGGCGGCGACGAGTTCGTCGTCCTTGCCGACGATGCCGACGACGAGCACGTCGGCGTCGTGCTCGCGCGGCTGCAGCGCACAATCGACCACCGCAATGCGGAGGCGGACGCCGACGTTCCTCAACTGTCCATCAGCGTCGGGGCGCTGGCCTTCAATGCCGGCCCATCGGTGCGGCTGCCGGAGCTGCTGGCCAACGCCGATGCGCGCATGCTCAAGTGCAAGAGCGTGCGGCGGGCGTCGATTCCCGGGATGCGCGCGATTGCGGAGTAGCGGCACCGCTGCGGGCAGCCTCATGCTGGCGCTGAAAACGCGCGAGAACCTGACCACGATCGAGCAGGAGATGACGATGCGGGCCCTCAAGCTGGGCTACCGCGTCGGCGAGATCCCCTCGCACGAGTTCGCACGCAAGTTCGGCGAGTCGACGATCCAGCTGCGCCGGGTCTGGCTCCGCTACATCTACAGCTTCCTGCGGCACCTCGTCTGAGGCCGGGCGCCCTCGCCGCGCCCTGTGTCAGAACCGCACCACGGCGTTGACAAGCATCGTCGGCTGCGACCGCACAACGTGCGTATCGCGCTCGAAGACGCGCGCCGTCGACCGGTCCAGCCGGAAGTCGGCGCGCACGAGGACGTGCGGCGACAACCTGATCGAGGGCGTTACCGTCACCGCCGAGAGCGTCTGCGACGCGCCCGTGCGGTCGCCGTGGGCGTCGTCGAACACCTCGCCGCGAACCGCGAGCGAGACACTCCCGGAGAGGGCACGCCGCGCGACGAGCGTGGCCCCCGTCCACCGGCCCGCCGCTCCGGGACCCGCGGCATTCGGCTCCGTGCCAGCCAGCGCATCGAGGCCGAGCCACCACTCGGCCGACGGCGTCCAGGTGCCCACCACGTCCGCGAGCAGGCGGGAATCGCCGTTGGCAGCCGTGCGCTCCGGACCGGCCATCAGGTTCAGTGAGACCGACACCTTCTCGCTCGGTGCCAGCGCGAGCTGCGCGCCGATCGACCGCGCCGAGTTGTTGTCGCGCACCACGTCCCAGCCGTTGCTGACCTGTACCATCGCGCTCACCGTCGGGGAGACGGCGTACGTCGCCTTCAGGCCGGTGTGGGTGAAGGGCTCGCCGTAACCGAACAGGAAGCCGCGGCTCGCGTTTTCGTTGGCCCCGTCGACGCCGTCGATCACATCCAGCCCGATGTGCGTCGTGAACTTGCCGGCGTCGAGGCGCACGCCGCTGCCGATCGGCGCGATGTACGACACCACGATCTGGCGGAGGTCGAAATTCCCGGCCGTGCCATCGAGGTGGCGGAACAGCCCGTTCGCGGCCGTGACCCGCGGCATGGATTGTCCGGCATCGGCATCGACGCGAAACCCGAGTTCCCCCGGCTTGGAGACCCGCCGCTGCGCGACGAGCTCCACGAGATCGAGCTGCAGCGTGCGGTCCCGGAAATCGAAGACGCGAAGCTGGTTGAGCCCCGACGCCGGATGGTTGGCGTTGATGGAGTAGCTCGCCGAGGCGTAGGCGCCGAACGTGATGCCCGGTTGCGCCTGGGCAGCACGCGCGGACAGCATGGCGAGCGACGCGCTGAGCAGCGCACCCGCCGGCCCGGCCCTCGTCACATCACCTCGACGTATGCCAGCTCTCCGTGCAGGGCGTCGTCGAGTCCCGCGGTCTCCCCGGCCTCGTCGACCTTGACGGGGGTGACGCGATCGATGAGCCAGAGCATGCCGAACGTGAACACGAACGCCCACAGCGACGACAGGAGCACGGCAACGAGCTGGATGACGAAGAAGTGGGCATTGCCCGCGAGCAGGCCGTTGGCGCCTGCCGCGTTGAACGCGGTCGTCGCGAACACGCCGCACAACACGATTCCGAGGAATCCACCGACGCCGTGCACACCCCAGACGTCGAGCGCGTCGTCCCAGTGCAGCCTGTTCTTGAGCGCCACGGCGTAGTAGCAGACCAGGCCCGCCAGCGCCCCGATCAGGCAGGCGGCCCCAGGGGACACGTATCCCGCCGCCGGCGTGATCGTGGCAAGCCCCGCCACCGCCCCGGTGAGCAGGCCGAGGAACTTCGGTTTCTTCGTGACCCGCCAGTCGAGAAAGAGCCACGCCACACCGGCAAAGCTCGCCGCCAGGTCAGTATTCACGAAGGCGACCGCGGTCACCGAATCGACGCGAAACTCGCTCCCGGCATTGAAGCCGTACCAGCCGAACCAGAGCAGTCCGGTGCCGAGCGCCACCAGCGGGATCGAGTGCGGCCCGCGATCGAACACCTTGCGGCGGCCGACGTACAGCACGCTCGCAAGGGCGGCGATCCCCGCGATGTTGTGCACCACGATTCCACCCGCGAAATCGAGCACACCCCAGCTGGCCAGGATCCCCCCGCCCCAGATCATGTGCACAAACGGGAAGTACACGAGGAACAGCCACGCCGTGAGGAACAGCATGTACGCCGAGAATCGCACGCGGTTGGCGAACGCGCCGGTGATCAGGGCCGGCGTGATGATCGCGAACATCATCTGGTAGCCGAAGAAGACGAACATCGGAATCGTCGGATTGACCGGCGACGGCGTGTCCAGCGTGATGCCGTGCAGGAATGCGTAGTCGAGATTGCCGATGATCCCGGCCAGATCGGTGCCGCTCTTGAGACCACCACTGAAGCAGAGCGAGAAGCCGACGGCCCACCAGAGAACCGTCGTCCAGCCCATCGAGACAAAGCTCTGCATCATGATCGCCAGCACGTTCTTGCGCCCCACGAGACCACCGTAGAAGAACGCGAGTCCCGGCGTCATCAGCATGACCAGGCTGGAACAGAGCAGCATGAAGCCCGTGTTCCCGGTATCGATCGCCAGAGGCGGCATGAGAGAGTGTGGATGAGGGAAAACGAAACGGGCGCATTGCAGTCGCGCGGTCGCTGCCCCGAACTGAGGACGCCCCTCGGACGGCTCGCCGGGGACGTTCAGGGACCTCCGCCTTCCAGCGTCCGGGCCGTTGCCAATGTGGTGCCTCGCCTTACGACAGTCCATGGAGGCGGGGCCACCGTTACCGATGCGCGGCACCGATCGACGCACCACATCGGTACAGGCTGCTTCGGGCTCGGCCGGACACCCGTTCCAGCGCCGGTACCTCGGTCGCCAGGTCGGACCGCCGAGTGCGACGCGTGAAGCGGGGAGACGGTGTTTCCCGTGCCGCCGTTCCGTCCAGGCGCCGGCGCCTACTCCGCCTTCATCGCGGTAAGCGGACTCGTTGCCGCGGCTCGCCGGGCGGGGAGCCAGCAGGCCGCCAGTGCCACCAGCCCGATGAGCAGCGCGGCCACCAGGAAGCTCACCGGGTCGGCGCTGCTGACGCCGTACAGCTGGCTCCGGATGGCGCGGGCGCCGACGGCGCCGCCGAGGATGCCTAACGCAACGCCGACCGCCGCGAGTGCCGCGCCCTCGCGCAGCACCAGGGCGACGACCTCGCGCGGCCGTGCACCCAGGGCCAGCCGGACCCCGAACTCGTAGCGGCGGCGGGTCGTCGCGTACGACACCACCCCGTACACCCCCACCGACGCCAGCAGCAGCGCGACAAGCGCGAACGCCGCCGCAAGCAGCGCGGTGAAGCGCTGGGCAGCGCGCGCGCCGACGACGTACTCGTCCATCGGGCGGACGTCGTAGACCGGCAGCACCGGGTCGATGGTGCCGACGACCCGGCGTACCAGCGGCGCCAGCGCCGACGGGTCGCCCTTCCCCCGCACCACGAACGCCATCGGGTTGCGCTGGATCTGCCGCTCGGAGAAGAAGACCTGGTCACCCAGGTTCTCCAGCAGCTCGCGATGCCTGACGTGGTGGACGACCCCGACCACCGTGGCCCACGCCTGCGGATGCCCGGTCGAGAATGGGTCCGACGCGACCTGCCGGCCGATCGCGCTCTGCCCCGGCCACGATCGTTGCGCGAGCTGGTCGTCGACGATCACCTCCGGCAGGGTGTGTTCGTCGTCCTGCTCGGTGAAGAAACGGCCCTCCACCAGCCGCCCGCCGACAGTCTCGAAGTAGCCGGGGGACACCGCGCGATTGTCGGCAAACGGCGCCGCGGAGTCGTCCGCGCCCTTCTCGGTGATGTACGGGCCACCCCAGTTGGGTACGTCGTCGAAGGGCATGTGGCTGATGCTGCCGATCGAGACGACGTCCGGCGACGCCGACAGCTCCGACTGCAGGCGGCGCGCGAAGTCGTTGAATGCCTCCTGCGACGGATACCGGTTGCCCGGCAGGAAGACCTTGAACGACAGCAGTTGCTCGCTCCGGAATCCGGGATCGACGCGGCGCGCCGCCAGGAACGTCCGCACCAGCAGCGAACCGCCAACCAGGAGCACCACGCTCATCGCGATCTGCAGCACGACCAGGCCCGAGCGCAGCCGCGCATGGATCCCGCCGGACGCCCGGCGGCCCTCCTGCTGCAGCACCGTGGTCAGGTCGGTGCGGCGCATCTCGACAACGGGCGCCATGGAGAAGAGCAGCCCCCAGAGCGCGGTCGTGACCACGGTGAAGGCGAGCACGGCGCCGTCGATGTGGGCGGTGCCGAGTCGGCCCAGGCTGGCCGGCCGGAGCGCCAGCAGGCCGCGCAGGATCCACTGGCCGAAGACGATGCCGGCGGCGGCGCCCACGGCCGCCAGCACCAGGCCGTCCACGAGGCCCTGCCGCGTGAGGCGCCCGAAGCCCGCGCCGAGCGCCATGCGGACCGCCGTGTCCCGGGCACGGCTCGCGGCGCGCGCGACGAGCAGGCTGGCCACGTTGACGCAGGCGATGGCCAGGAGGATCGCCACGCCGGCGAACAGCGCGAGCAGCGCCGGCCGGATCAGCCGCACGCCGTCGGCCTGCAGCGCCACCGTCGTGAAGGCGCGCCCGGCCACCCCGTACTCCGGGAATTCCCGGGAGATCGTCGACGCCACGCCGTCGATCTCGCGCCGCGCCTGGGCGACAGTGACCCCGGGCTTCATCCGCCCGACGACGCGCAGGTACTGCTGGCCCCGTGCGCCGCGCGTGATCGCATTCGGGTTGAGGGGCACCCAGGCCTGGAGGTCGTCAGGCACGCTGGCGTCCGGCGGCATCCAGAGGCGGAAGTCGTCAGGCATGACGCCCACGACGGTCACCGGACGGCCGTTCATCTCGATCCGCCGGCCGACGATGCCGGGATCGCCACCGTACCGCCCGCGCCAGACCGAGGCGGCAAGCACGATCGCGTTCGGCGCGCCGTTCTGCGACTCGTCTTCGCTGGTGAACGTCCGGCCCAGCGCGGCGTCGGCGCCGAGCAGCGTGAAGAAGTTCGTGGTGACGAGCCCGATGCGGAGCTGCTCGGGATCGCCGTCGCCCGTCAGCGCGGCGCTTGTCGCCCAGATGGCGCCGAAGCCCGAGAAGTGCGTCGTCCGGTCGCGCAGGTCCTGGACCTCGGGCCCGGAGAGCGGCGCCCGCGGATATCCGCCGCTCGAGAGGTCGCACCAGACGAAGACGAGCTGGGAGGGATCGCGGAACGGGAGGGGGGCGAGCAGCATCGCGTGCACGACGCTGAACAGCGCGGTGTTGGCGCCGATGCCGAGGGCGAGGGTGAGTATCGCCACTGCGGCAAAGCCGGGCGATCGCCGCAACTGGCGGAGCGCGTAGGTGACGAGCGACATGACGTCCTCCCGCATGCGGGTCCAGCGCCAGTTCGAGCCCGGCGTATTCTGTCACGTCGATCGACGCCCGGCGAGTCCACGGGGACGAGCCGTGTCCGGGCGAGGACCCGCCCCTATTCCGCCAGATCGAACCGGTCGCCGAGCATGTTCGCCACCAGGCGCTCACCGATGTACGGCATCCCCAGCAGGTCGGTCGTCAGGTTGCGAAGCCGCACGCCGAGGGCTGTCCCCGGCGCAAACCACCAGCCGAACCGCTTCGCCTCCCCCTGCTTCCGGTCGACGAACGGCTTGAACCGGCGCTGGTACTCCTCGAACGCCAGCTCGTGGTTGCCGTTGTTTGCGGCCAGTGCGTGCGCCAGCTCGTACGCCCCCGCCATGGCGAACGCCGACCCCTGCCCCGACAGGAGCGACGGACAGTACGCGGCGTCGCCGAGAAGCACGACCCGTCCCTTGCTCCAGTGCGGCACGTGCGCCTGGGCCACGTGGTCGAAGTACAGCTCGTCGACCTGCGCCAGGCGTTCCAGGATCTCGTCGCACTCCCAGGCGCTCCCCGCCAGCGCCTCGCGCAACACCGCCTTCTGCCCCGCGAGGTCGTGCTCCGCGAGCGCGAGCGGCGTGTCGTGGGCCAGGATGAAGAAGAACGCCGAGCGGTCGCCACGCAGCGCGTACCGCGCCACCTGCCGCCCGGGCATCGCGTGGCTGACGTACCTGTTCTCGTCGCGATGCGGGTATCCCTGCGCCATGAACGACGCGGCGTAGTAGCCGAGGTACGACTCGCAGCGCGCGCCGTCGCCGAACAGGAGGTGCCTGACGTTGGAGTGCAGCCCGTCGGCGCCGACGACCAGGTCGAACCGCCGGGGGGCTGCGTGCCGGAAGGTCACCGTCACCCCCGCGGCGTCGTCGTCGAGCGCGGTGATGCTGTCGCCGAAGAGTGTCTCGACGTGTCCCTCGACCCGCTCGTAGATGCGGCGCGCGAGGTCGCCGCGAAGGAGGCTCACGAAGCGACCGTGGGTCCCGGTCTGGAAGACGCCGGCGTCGAAGCCCGCGACCCGGTGTCCGGCCGCGTCCACCAGCCGGACCTCCTCGAGCTGGTACCCATCCTCGCGCAGCGCGGGCAGGATCCGCATGCGCTCCGCCACGTCGTAGCCCACCCCCCAGAAGTCGATCATGTAGCCACCCATGCGCGGGGAGGCCGCATGCTCCACGAGCGTGGGGGTGAAGCCGTGACGCAGGAGCCAATAGGCAAGCGTTGGTCCGGCGATCCCGGCGCCGGAAATGAGGATGTTCCGGTTCTCCACCTGGGCCTCCCTGGCTCGGACAGTCACATCGTACATCGTCCAGGCGTGCTCAGCCAGCCGCGGGGCCGTCGGGCCGGCTCCGCGGCAGGCTCGGCATCCCGCCCCACGTCGGCGGGAGCAGGGGCGCGCCATCAGGCGGAGGGCACCCCGGGCGGAGGCCGGGCTTGCCGGTCCGTCAGGCCCTCGCGTGGCCGCCCTCCCGCGGCTTCGTCGCGTAGTCTCGTGGCCCTTGCCGCCGCCGGTGATCCGCACCGGGCCGCGGCCACGACCGGGCCTGGGAGGCCGCATGCATTACTCGACGATGAGCGCGTCCCCTCTGCGACGAGGCAGCGGGACCAGCGCAGCAGCTGGAGGCCATGACGCCGCGCGTCCGCGATCGCACGCCGGGCATCCCGGGCCTCGTCGGGGCGCCGTCGTCGCCGGGGCAGTCCTCGTGGCGCTCCTCACCGCCTGTGGCGGCGGAGGGGACAAGGGCGGCGTCACGAATCCCCCACCGAACAACGACAACACCCGCAACCTGGCCAAGAGCGCCGGCGACAACCAGTCGGTCGCCGCCGGGCTTGCGGTAGCGGTCGCGCCCGCGGTAAAGGTCACCAACTCGTCAGGCGCCGGCGTCGCCGGCGTGTCGGTCTCCTTCGCGGTGACGTCCGGCGGTGGCGTCGTCACCGGCGGCGCGGCGACCACCGGGGCCAACGGCATCGCGTCCGCGGGCAGCTGGACCCTCGGGCACTCCGCGGGGGCGAATGCCCTCACCGCGACGGTGTCGGGCGGCACCCCGGGCACCGTCACCTTTTCCGCGACCGGAGTCGCCGGACCGGCCGCGAAGCTCGACAAGCTCGCCGGCGACAACCAGCACGCGAAGCTGCACGACGCGGTGAGCGTCCCGCCCGCAGTGCGCGTCACGCGACCAGTTCGACAATCCCGGTCGCGGGCGCCGCCGTCACCTTTGCGATCACCGCCGGCGGCGGCTCCGTGACGGGCGCCACCAGCACCACCGGGGCCGACGGCACCGCCTCCGTGGGCGGCTGGACGTTAGGCGGGATCGGTGTCAACGCGCTCTCGGCGACCGTCGACGGCGCCACGTTCGCCGGCAATCCGGTCTCCTTCGCCGCCACCGCCGACGAGGTCCTTCTCCAGCCGTCGCAGGATACGACGCTGAGTGGAACCGTCTCGGTCACGCGGTTCGTCCTGCCCGCCGGGCGCACCGTCACCGCCACGGCGGACCTCACAATCCTCGCCGACAGCACCGTGCAGATCGACGGCACGCTCACCGGCGCCTGCGTGGCCATCAGCGTCAAGGGCAAACAGCTCGTCACCGGAACGGGCACGATCGACAACTCGTGCGCGACGGACGACGACAACTCCCCCGGCCTGCTGATCTTCGGCGCCGGAGGCTACTCGCTCACCGGCGCCGACGTGACATCGTCCGGTGACATCATGATCACGAACGACACCACGCTGACCGACGCGTCCTTCCCTGACGTGGGCGGCATCGCCGGCCGCGCGCGCCGCAGCGTCGCTGCACGTTCCTCGGCAGCGGCGGCACGTTCCTCGGCGGCGGTGGCCGGACTTCCCATCTGCGCCATCGCCGGCGGATCCTACCACTACAAGCACCCGCGCGCGCGCGACGGAGCCAACGGAGTGTCCGGCGGTCCGGGTCTCGACGGCCACAACGCCACGATAATCTGCCTGGGCGACATGGTCGTGCTGGGCGGTGCGACGATCACCGCCCAGGGCGGCGGCAACGGTGGCAGCGGCACCGACTTGCCGGCCCGCCCGGCGGATGCCCACGGCAACTACGGCGGCGTGGGGGGTGACGTGCGTCTCTTTGCCACCGGCGTGCTGTCGCTCGACGGTCCGGTCCTGACCGCCGGCAGCGGCGGCACGGGCGGCGACGCGCTCGCGCAGGGACTGCGGGATGCTCCGGGAGACCAGGCCTCCGATGCCACGGCGCACGGCGGGACCGGTGGATCGGGCGGCGTCGTCGACCTGCGATCCTATGTGGAGGTGGAGTTCGAATCGTTGACGCAGGTCCACATCGGCAAGGGAGGCAACGGCGGTGACGCGACAGCCAAGGCCGCGGACGGCACCCGGAAGGGCTCCGCACGGTGGCAGGACGGGGGGAACGCCACGGCAGTTGGCGGACGGGGCGGATCGAGCCGGGACAAGATCCTCAGGACGCCCGGGGTCCTCAATCCGGGCTTGGCCCTGGTGCTCGACGGCGAGGCCGGCAACGGTGGTACTGCCGATGCCTTCAGCGGCTACGGCGCGAACGGCGATCCGACAATGCACGATGCCGGTCGTGGCGGCAACGCCACCGCGACCGCCGGCGACGGCGGCGACGCCCTTCTGCGCGACACGCAGGGCAACTTCATCGCAAACGGTGGCTCCGGTGGTATCGCAATCCTGCGAGGTGGGAACGGAGGCAACGGCCAGGACGGGTGCAGCGTCGTCGCGCCACTGACGGCCGGTGGGATGGGTGGCAAGGGCGGCAACGCCAGCGGAAGCGATGGCACTGGCGGAACGGGCAAGTCGACCGGCCCCAACGGCGGCGTTACCATCGATGACTTCGGGAACGCCGGACTCTCGGCGATGGGGACTCCGCCCGGATTCTCGGTCCAGGGTGGCACCAACACTGTCGTGGCCCATGGCAACTTGACGCTCACCGGCACGAACTTCAGCTCGACTTCTTACACCCTGGCGTGCTTCAAACCCAACCTGCTGTCGTGGACAGCCACAGTCACGCGATCCGGCGGCGGTCCTCCGTTCCCCGCCTGCAACCCCTTGCAGAACAACGGCAACTTCCAGATCACCAACAACTCCACGCAGCCAATCGAAATCCAGACCACGTGGACCGGCCCGCCGACGACCACGCTCCAGGGAGGGAACCTCACGCTGGCTCCCGGCGCGCAAACCACGGTGACAATATTCTGGGACTGCACCGACGCCACCGGATTCTCGGCGAGTATCCTGGTGAAGGGCACCCTGGCCGGCGCGGAGTACACGTATACGATTCCGGTGACGCTGACAATCAACTGACGCCGAACGACGCACCGCGCGATGTACCGATTGCCGGGCACTGCGTCGCTCGGCGCACCGCGGGCCTGTTCTTCCGGGAGGCGCCATGACGACCGACGTCGACGCAGCCGTCGCTGAAAACCGCAGGGCCGTGCACGAACTCGCCGAGGCCGCCGAGCAGACCACGGCGCGCATGGGCCGCGCCGCGTGCGCCGGGAAAGTGGTCGCCCAGCCAGATCGTCGAGCACGTGGCACTCGCGCTGGAGGCATCGGCCAACGAAATCACGGGCAAGCCCTCCAGCTTTCCGACGCTGCCGGCCTTCATACGTCCTGTCGCCCGCACGTTCTTCTTCAAGCGCGTGCTGCGCACCGAGGCGTTTCCGAAGGCGAAAACCAACAAGGCGATGGACCCCGTATCGGGACCCGCCACCGT
Organism: uncultured Gemmatimonadaceae bacterium; assembly: GCA_963761075.1. GTDB lineage: Bacteria > Gemmatimonadota > Gemmatimonadetes > Gemmatimonadales > Gemmatimonadaceae > CAVXFN01. The sequence continues at coordinate 331,758 of CAVXFN010000002.1, read as the reverse complement.
GACCGACGCCCGACCGCGCCTCGAGGCGGCGATGCGACGCTTCGAGCGGGCCTGCCGCGTAGTGCGCGGCGAACGACGGAATCGTCGGCAGCCGGATCTTCGGGCGCGTCTCGCTGGCCGACTACGCGCGTTTCACCGCCCTGCACACCCAGCACCATCGACGCCAGATTCCCTCGTGACGCGCGCCGATCGATGGCTCGCGCCAGCGGACGCCGTCGCGTTGCCGAGGCGGACGCCGTCGACTTGATTCCCCGGTGGACCGAAGGCGAGGGACCGGGAGCGACCCGGGCGACTCCTCGTCTCTCCGAACGGGAGGAGAGCATGGCGAAGCGAAACGTGCCGCGGGACACGGGTGCGCGAGGGGAGCGCGGCCACCAGGGAACGAGCGCGCGCGACCGGCGCGGCGCGACGTCGCCGCGCGTTGGCGCCGTGCTCATCGGGCTTGTCGTGCTCGCCGTGGCAGCCATGATCGGCGTGCGCCTGCGCTCGAAGCAGGGCGTACCCGGACTCCCCAGCGCGGCCGCCTCCGCCGCCATCACGGCGAAGGTGACGTCCGTGCCCGCCGCGGTGCTCGACGCCGTCGGCGCCGGAACCGGGGTCACCCCGCCGTCCGCCCTTCCCGATACCACGTCGCCCATTGTGGTAGACGGCAAGCCCGAGGTGCTCTCGATAGGGGCCGAGTTCTGCCCGTACTGCGCGGCCGAGCGCTGGGCCCTCGCGGTTGCACTCTCGCGCTTCGGCACCTTCACCAACCTGGGGCTCACGACGTCCGCGGCAGACGACGTCTACCCGAGCACCCCGACGCTGACCTTTCACGGCTCGTCGTACGCCAGCGACGTGCTCACCTTCGTGTCGGTGGAGACGGAGTCGAACGTGCGGTCGGGTCCCGGCCAGGGATACGCCCCGCTGGAGCCGATGACGATGGAGCAGTCGCGGCTGATCCAGACCTACGACGTGGAACCGTACACGCCGTCCCCGGGGAGCATTCCCTTCGTGCTCATCGGCAACCGGTATGTCGTGAGCGGGGCGACCTACTCGCCCGATGCCCTGCAGGGCATGACCTGGCAGCAGATCGCCGACGCGCTGTCCGATCCCGCGAGCCCGGTCGCGCGCGATGTCCTGGGCGCGGCCAACGTGCTGACCGCGGCGATCTGCAAGCTGACGAACGGCGAGCCGACCGCGGTCTGCACCTCGGCCGGCGTCACGGCGGGCGCGGCGGCGCTGCCATCGCGGTGAGCCGGCCCGGCTGGGTGGGGCCGGTCACGCTCGGCACCTCGATCGCCGGCGCACTGATCTCGATCTACCTGACTGTCGCGCACTACACGTCGCCGCGCCTCCTCGCGTGCGGTGCGTCGGGGATCGTGAACTGCGAACGGGTCACGACCAGCGCGCAGGCGACGCCGCTCGGCATCCCGGTGGTGCTTCTCGGCGTGGCGTGGTTCGCCGCGATGATCGCGCTCTGCGCGCCGGCGGCGTGGCGCTCCGCGTCCGCCGCGGTGCGGGTGGGGCGGCTCGCCCTGGTGAGCGCGGGCATGGCGATGGTGCTCTGGCTCGTACACGCGGAGCTGTTCGCCATTGGCGCGATCTGTCTCTGGTGCACCGCGGTGCACGCCCTGACCTTCGCGCTGTTCGCGGTGATCGTGCTGTACGGCGTGTCGCCGGCGCAGGACTGAGCCGAGCCACTCGGGCATGTCGGGCGCGCGCCGCGCTGCCGTTCCCCGGCGCCGCGCGACCCGCGGCCGGCGGGATGCCGCACCGCACCGCACCGCACCGCGCCGCGCCGCGCGCGACCCGCGAGGCGGCACAATTCCCTTGTCCGGCTCAAACGATCGTTTTATACATCTGTTTGAACCGAGCGCGCCCGGCCGGGCGCCACCCCCAGACGGCCCGGAGTCCATCGCATGAACCGCAAGCGCATCCTGATCGTGGCCGGCGTCCTCGTGCTTGTCGCGCTCCTCGTCACGTTCCTCATGCGCCCGTCATCGACGCTGACGCTCACCGGCATCGTCACCACCGATGACGTCATCGTCAGCGCGCAGGTTCCCGGGCAGCTCAGCCGCCTCCTCGTGACCGAGGGCGACTCCGTCGTCGCCAACCAGCTCCTCGCGGTGCTCGCCCCGGGAGAACTCGCGGCCGACGAGTCGTACTACGCGCGCAGCGCGCAAGCCGCCGCCTCGCAGGTCCAGGCCAGCGAGTCGGAGCTGCGCTTCGAGGAGACGCAGGCCTCGGAGCAGCTGCGCCAGGCACGCGCCACGCTCGCCGCCGCCGGGTCGCAGTCCGCCGAGGACTCGGCGTCGCTGGTGAACGTGAAGCGCGTGCTCGATCGCTACGAGGTCCTCGCGAAGACCGGCGGCATCGCCCCCCAGCAGCTCGACTCGGCGCGCACGGCGTACAGCGTGGCGTCGTCGCGCCTCGACGCCGCGCGCAAGCAGGCGGAAGCACAGCAGGCCGCCGTGGCCATGGCGCAGGCGGCGAGCGATCAGGTCGCGATGCGGCGCAGCACCCTCCAGGCAGCGCGCCAGCAGCACGCGGCCGCCACGGCCCAGACGCAGAAGGCCGGCGTCAGGCTCGGCTACGCCGAGATCCGGGCGCCGAGTGCCGGTATCGTGGACGTGCGCGCGGCGCGCGTCGGGGAGTTCGTGACCGCCGGGCAACCAATCGTCACCCTGGTGAACCCCGACAGCCTGTGGGTCCGCGCGGACGTCGAGGAGACGTACATCGAGGACGTCCCCATCGGCGATACGCTCTCGATACGCCTTCCCTCGGGCAGCACCCGCAAGGGCGTCGTCTTCTACAGGGCCGTGGATGCCGGCTTCGCCACCCAGCGCGACGTCAGCCGCACCAAGCGCGACGTCCGGACGTTCGAGATCCGGCTGCGCGTGGACAATGCCGACCGGCGACTCGCCGTCGGGATGACCGCCTACGTGCTCCTGCCTGTCGTGCCGCCGTCATGACGATCGCCATCGACGTCCGTGGCATCACGAAGCGCTTCGGCACCTTTACCGCGGTGGACAACGTCTCGTTCGCGGTGGAGGAGGGCGAGGTCTTCGGGCTGCTTGGCCCGAACGGCGCCGGCAAGTCGACGCTCATCCGCATGCTCACCACGCTGCTGCTGCCGACGGAGGGCACGGCGCTCGTGGGCGGGTTCGACATCGTCAGGCAGGCCGACGACGTCCGGCGCGCCATCGGCGTCATTCCGCAGGCGATGACGAGCGACCTCGAGCTCAGCGCCGCCGAGAACCTTCTGATCTTCGCCAAGCTGTACGGCGTGCCGCGCGAGCGACGCAAGCCGCTCATCGCCGGGCTGCTGGCCGCCGTGGAACTGACCCAGTGGGCCGACGCGCCGGTGAAGAACCTGTCGGGCGGCATGCGTCGCCGCGTGGAGATCGCGCGTGGCCTCGTGCACGAGCCGAGCATCCTTTTCCTGGACGAGCCCACGACGGGGCTCGACCCGGTGTCGCGCACCTCGGTCTGGGACATGCTGCGGCGCATCAAGGCCGAGCGCGACCTCACCGTGCTGCTCACCACGCACTACATGGACGAGGCCGACAAGCTCTGCGACCGGATCGCGATCGTCGACCACGGCAAGCTGATGGCGCTCGACTCGCCGATGAAGCTGAAGGCCGACATTCCCGGCGAGAACACGCTGGAGGTGAGCTTCTCCGAGACGCCCGCCGACTGGGCCGACAGGCTGCGCGCGCTGCCCGGCGTGCAGGAGGTCGAGGGAACGGCGCCGGTCTTCCGCATCACGTCGAACGCCGGCCCGGCAACGACGACGGCGCTCCTGGCGGCCACGACCGCCGCCGGCGTGACGGTCCGGTCGCTGGCCGTGGAGAGCACCTCGCTCGACGACGTCTTCGTGCACTACACCGGCCACCAGCTTCGCGACGCCCTGCAGGACCAGCCGGTGAGCGAGCGGCACGTCATGATCTCCCGCCGCCGGTAGCCGCATGAAGCGCGCCCTGGCCATCATCGAGCGCGACCTGCGCCGGTTCCGCAAGAGCCCGGCCCTGATCGTGATGTCGCTGTTCATGCCCGTGATCCAGCTGGTGGTGCTGGGCTATGCGTTTGGCGGCAGCGTCAAGCACCTGAAGGTCGGCCTCGTCGACCAGGACGGTGGCATACCGGCGGTCCGCATCCGCGAGCTCACCAACGCGGTCACGGCGAACGCGAAGACGTTCGAGATGATCCCGTATGCCGACCGCGGGCGGGCCGTCGAGGCCCTGCGCAACGGCAAGGTGAACGCGGTGCTGACGATTCCGCCCGGCTTCTCGCGCCGCCGCCTCGCGGGAGACGACCCGCGGGTGGCGCTCATCGAGGACAACACCGACAACTTCGTGTCGGCGACGCTCGCCGGCGCGTTCTCGGGGCTGCTGGCCGCCTACAACACGCCGCCGTCCACCACGCGGCGCCTCTCCAGCCAGGCGACGCTGGAGACTGTCGAGCTGTACCCGTACGTGCCGTACATCCAGTACCTGCTGCCGGGCACCATCGTCATGTCGATCTTCATGATGGTGATGATCGGCGGCGGCATCATCTTCATCGACGACAAGGCACGGGGCCTCCACGAGGGCTACCTGGTCACGCCGATCACGCGCCTGGAGCTGATCCTCGGCTTCACGGTGTCCGGCGCCATCAAGGCGATGCTCTCCGGGGCCGTGCTCATGACCGTCGGCTCGGTGATCGCGGGCATTCCCGATCCATTTGCACCGGCGCGGCTGCTGCGGCTCGTGCTCGTCATCGCGGTCACGGCGATTGCGCTGGTGAGCATGATGTTCCTCATCATGGTGCGCATGGAGGACCCGCTCCTGCCGCGCGCGCTGTTCGGCGTGATGAACACCCTGCTCTGGTTCCCCAGCGGGGCGGTGTATCCGCAGCAGGCGTTCCCCGGGTGGATGCGCGCCATCGCCGTCGTGGATCCCTTCACCTACGCGGTGCACGCGCTCAAGAGCCTGCTGCTGAAGAACACCGGGCTCGCCGCCATCGGCTTCGACCTGTTCTACCTGGCGGCCTTCGCGACGCTTTCGATGCTCGCGGCGAACTTCCTCTTTCGCCGGACGCTGTCGTGACGGCGCGCCGCCCGGGCCCGGACGCGGGACGCGCCGCGACGGTGGCACCGCGGGCGCGGCGCGGCGCCTCGCGCGACGTCGCCACCCGCGAGCGCCTCGTCGACGCCGCGACCGTCCGGTTCGCCGAGCACGGCTTCAACAACGTCGGCGTGCGCGACATCTGCCGGGACGCGCACGCCAACGTGGCCGCGGTGAACTACCACTTCGACGGCAAGCTGGGGCTCTATCGCGAGGTCGTGGGGCGCGCCGTCGCGGCCATCCGCGAGGCCAGCCGCACCGCCTTCTTCGCCCCCGACGACAGGCCTGCACAGGAACGGCTGCGCCACTACGTGCGCGCCTACGTGACGACGCTGGCGGGACGGAACCCGCAGGTGGACGGGAAGCGGGTGGCGTGGATCCACAAGCTGATGCGGCACGAGGCCTCGGACCCGACGCCGCTGGCGCCCTGGATCGCGGAGCAGGCGCTGGTGCCGCGGCTCGAGTACCTGGCGCGCGTCGTCGCTGAGCTGCTGCGCTGCGAGCCGGCGGATCCGCGCGTGAAGCGGTGCGTGATCAGCATCCAGGCGCAGTGCCTGTTCTACGCGCCCGACACGTTCCGCGACGCGGCCTTTCCCGGCTGGCGACCCGAGGGCGCCGAGCTCGAGACCGTGGCCGGACACATCGCGGACTTCTCGCTGGCCGGTATCCGGCGGATCGCGCGCCCGGGCTGAGCGGCGCCGCCGCGCGTCGCAATCGGGCGCCGGCGCCGCGAACGCTACCGGTACTCGTCCATCAACGCCTGCAGCGCATCCTCGCCCGGGCAGAGCCTGTCGTACGGCTGCGCCGCCAGCGCCTGCCCAATGGTCCGGTTCTGCTCGTGCATGTCCGCGGTCTTCTCGTCGATGTACAGCAGCCCGGTGATGACCTCGCCCCTCCCCTGTGCCTCGCGCACGGCCTGGTACGCGGCCTGGCGGTCGGTCGGGTCGTAGTCCTGCGTCAGCTTGCGGAAGACGACGGTGCTGCCGTCATGCATGGTGACCGATCGCACGTCGCCCTCGCTGTAGGCGGCGGTGATCTCGCGACGCAGCGGCACGAAGTCCACCGGCGCCACCTCGTGATAGTGCTGCCGGGTGTACAGGTAGCTCTTGGTGGAGGCCTCGTGGTCGTTGAAGGTCACGCACGGGGAGATGACGTCGACGAGCGCAAAGCCGCCGTGCTTGAGCCCCGCCTTGAGGATCGGCACCAGCTGCGCCTTGTCGCCGGAGAAGCTGCGGGCGACGAAGCTGGCGCCGAGCGACAGCGCCAGCAGCACCGGGTCGATCGGCGGCTGCTGGTTGGGCTCGCCTTTCTTCGACTTGGAGCCGATGTCCGCCGACGCCGAAAACTGCCCCTTGGTCAGGCCGTACACGCCGTTGTTCTCGAGGACGTACAGCATGCGCAGGTTGCGGCGCACCGCGTGGCACATCTGGCCGAGGCCGATCGACAGCGAGTCGCCGTCGCCGGAAATGCCCACGTAGTTCAGCTCGCGGTTGGCGGCGTTGGCGCCGGTGGCGATGGCCGGCATGCGCCCGTGCACGCCGTTGAAGCCGTGCGCCTGGTTGATGAAGTACGCGGTGGTCTTGGACGAGCAGCCGATGCCGCTCAGCTTGGCCACCCGGTGCGGCGGGATGTCGAGCTGCCAGAAGGCGTCGATCAGCGCCGCGGTGATCGAGTCGTGCCCGCACCCGGCGCAGAGCGTGGACATCGTCCCCTCGTAGTCGCGCCGCGAGAGGTCGAGCGCGTTGCGGCGCAGCCCGGGGTGCTGGATCTTCGGTTTCGGGATCGACGTCATGCGGGCACGCGCTCCAGGTGGCTCAGGATTCCCTTCATCGTCCAGTTGGCGCCCAACGGCAGGCCGCCATACTCGCGCAGCGAGAGCAGCCGCTCCGCCGGCAGGCCCAGCTCCAGCGCCAGCAGCGACCGGAGCTGGCCGTCGCGGTTCTCCTCGATCACCAGGCAGCGCTCGTGCGCGTGCACGAAGTCCACCACCGCCTTGCCGAACGGGAAGCCGCGGATGCGCATGTAGTCCACGGCGTGCCCCTGCTCGCGCAGGCGGTCGAACGCCTCCAGCACCGCGCCGCGGCAGCTCCCGATGGTGATCACGCCGAGCCCGGCGCCGTCGGCGAGCAGGATCTCCGGCGCCGGCACCGCCTCAGCCGCCGCCGCCAGCTTCCGCACCAGCCGGTCCACAAGCTCGCGATACTCGCCGGAGTCCTCGGTGTAGGCGCCGAGGCGGTTGTGCCCCGACCCGCGGGTGAAGTACGCCCCCTTGGGATCCACCCCCGGCAGCGTCCGCGCCGCCACCGCGTCGCCGTTGTCGGCCACGTAGCGGTAGAACTTCTCGATCTTCTGCAGGTCGTCGCTGGAGAGCACCTTGCCGCGGTCGGGCGTGTACCCCGGGTCCCAGTGCAGCCGCGGGCACATCCAGTCGTTCATCCCGATGTCCAGGTCCGACATCACGAAGACCGGCGTCTGGAAGCGCTCGGCGAGGTCGAACGCGTCGCGCGCCATGTAGAAGCACTCTTCCGGGTTGGCCGGGAAGAGCAGGACGTGCTTGGTGTCGCCGTGCGACAGGTACGCCGTCGACAGCAGGTCGGCCTGCTGCGTGCGCGTCGGCATTCCCGTGGACGGCCCCGTGCGCTGCACGTCGAAGAAGACCGCGGGGATCTCGGCGTAGTACGCCAGGCCGACGAACTCGCTCATCAGCGAGATCCCCGGGCCGGCCGTCGGCGTGAACGCGCGCGCCCCCATCCAGCCGGCCCCGATCACCATGCCGGCCGCCGCCAGTTCGTCTTCCGCCTGCACGATGCAGAAGCGGCGCTCCCTCGTCTCCGGGTCCACGCGGAAGCGCTCGCAGAAGGCCTTGAAGTTCTCCATCAGCGACGTGGCCGGCGTGATCGGGTACCACGCCCCCACCGTCGCCCCGGCGTAGACGCAGCCCAGCGCGGCGGCGGTGTTGCCGTCGATGAGGATGTGGTCGCCGGTGGCATCCATCCGCTCCAGGTGGAACGGGAGCGGGCAGGCATAGTGCTTCCGGGCGTAGTCGTAGCCGAGCCGGAGTGCCTTGTAGTTGGATTCGAGGAGGTGCTTCTTGCGGCCGAACTTCTCGTTGAGCATCTCCTCGATCACGGTCATGTCGATGTCGAGAAGCGCCGCCAGCGCGCCGGCGTAGGCGATGTTCTTCATCAGCGTCCGCTCGCGGTCGCCGGTGAAGGTGTCGTTGCACATCTGCCCGAAGGGGATTCCCATCACCGTGACGTCCTCGCGCGCCAGCGCCTTCGACATCGGCCACGACGAGTCGTACATGAGCCAGCCGCCGGGGCGGATCTCGGCGACGTCACGGGAATAGGTGCCGGGGTTCATGGCGACGACGAGGTCGAACGGCGCGATGCGCGCCGAGTAGCCGTCCTTGCTGACGCGGATCTCGTACCAGGTGGGAAGCCCCTGGATGTTCGACGGGAAGACGTTCTTGCCGACCACCGGGACGCCCATGCGGAAGATCGCCTGCATGAGGAGCCCGTTGGCGCTCGCCGAGCCGGTGCCGTTGACGGTGCCGATCTTGAGACAGAAGTCGTTGGTGGACGACACGGGGGAATGGGGAGAAGGGAGAGCGAATCGCGTGGCGCGCCGGGCGCCGGGGGACCGCGCCTCGCTCAGGCGGGGACCGGGGCGACGGGGCCGGACGCGGGCGCCCGCCCGTCCGATCGGGTCACCGCGTACGGGATCACCAGTTCGAACTGCTTCATGTCCCACGCCGCGGTCGGGCAGCGCTCGGCGCACAGGCCGCAGTGCAGGCAGAAGTCCTCGTCCTTGACCATCACGCGCCGGGTCTGCGGCAGCGCGTCGGAGACATAGATCGCCTGCGTCAGGTTCTCCGCCGGCGCCGACAGGCGCATCCGCAGTTCCTCCTCGGGTCCCGGCGGCGCAATCGTCAGGCAGTTCACCGGGCAGACGTCGATGCAGGCGTCGCACTCGATGCAGAGGTTCGCCGTGAAGTCGGTCTGGACGTCGCAGTTGAGGCAGCGCTCGACCTCGTGCGCCGTCTGCTCGGCGGTGAAGCCCAGCTCGACCTCCACCGAGAGCCGCGAGAACCGCTTCTCCAGCTCGGCGTGCGTCATCTTCTGGCGCGACGCCGGGTTGTAGTCGTTGCTGTACTGCCAGGCGAACATGCCCAGCTTCCGGCTCGCCAGGTTCATGCCCACGGCAGGACGGTCGGTCACCGGCACGCCCTGGCAGTGGTTGTGGATGGAGATGGCCGCCTGGTGGCCGTGCTCCACCGCCCAGATGATGTTCTCCGGCCCCCACGCCGCGTCGCCGCCGAAGAAGACGCCGGGTCGCGTTCCCTGGAAGGTCGTGCGATCGACGACAGGCATGTCCCACTTGTCGAACTCGATGCCGAGGTCGCGCTCGATCCACGGGAAGGCATTTTCCTGTCCGATGGCCAGGATCACCTCGTCGCATGGAATGACGACCGTGTCGAGGACCTCGCTGCGCTGCCGCCCGTCGACCTCCGTCCACCGCAGGCGCTGGAACTCCATGCCCGTCAGCGTGCCGTTCTCGATGATGAAGCGCGTCGGGGCGTGGTTCTCGATGATCTCGACCTGCTCCTCCTCGGCGTCCTCCAGCTCCCACGGCGACGCCTTGAAGTGCCTGCGGGTGCGCCGCGCCATGACCTTCACGTCGGTGCCGCCGACGCGCTTGGCGGTGCGGCAGCAGTCCATGGCGGTGTTGCCCACGCCGATGATCAGCACGCGCTGGCCGATCCTGTCGATGTGGCCGAAGTGCACGTTGGAGAGCCACTCGATGCCGATGTGGATCCTGTCGGAGTCGTGGCGCCCCGGGAGGTCCAGCTCCTTCCCCTTGGGGGCGCCGCTGCCGACGAAGACGGCGTCGAACCCCTGGTCGAGCAGCGCGCGCAGGCTGTCCACCGGCGTGTTGAAGCGGATGTCGACGCCCATGTCGAGGATGGTGTCGACTTCCTCGTCGAGCACGTGCGCCGGCAGGCGGAACGACGGGATGTTGATGCGCATCAGGCCGCCGGCGCGCGCGTTCTTCTCGAAGACCACGCACTCGTAGCCTAACGGGAGAAGGTCGTTGCAGACCGTGAGCGACGCCGGGCCGGCCCCGACAAGCGCAACCCGCTTGCCGTTGCGTTCCGTCGGGATGACGGGCAGGAGGTCGCTGATGTCGTCGCGCAGGTCGGCGGCGACGCGCTTCAGCCGGCAGATGGCGACCGGCTTGCCGTCCACGCGCCCGCGCCGGCAGGCCGGCTCGCAGGGACGGTCGCAGGTCCGGCCCAGGATCCCGGGGAAGACGTTCGACTCCCGGTTCAGCATGTAGGCGTCGGTATACCGACCCTGCGCGATCAGCCGGATGTACTCGGGGACGTTCGTGTGGGCCGGACAGGCCCACTGGCAGTCGACGACCTTGTGATAGTACTGCGGGTTGGTGACGTCGGTAGACACCAGGAATCGACTCAAATCGAGGGGTAACCGCATCTTCGCCGCCGGGCGGAGGCTTTGCAAGGCACGTCGCCGCGGGTGCCGCAGCGCCCAACATCGAACGCGTCGGGGCGTCGCCCCGGAGGGGGCACGGCGACATCTTTGAGCGTCGCGGCAACGCCCGGGTCGGGGCTGGCCGGGGTTGCCACCGCGGCACCGCGGGCCCGTGCACCCGGCGCCAGCTCCATGGCCACATGGCCGGTCGCCGCTGCAGGCGCGCGCGTCCCGAACGGTCCCAGACCCGGAGTGACACCGAATGTCCACGAATGCCGATCCTGGACGGGTCATGGTCGAGACGGCTCGTCTCCTGCTCCGGGAGATGACCCCCGACGACCTCGCGTTCGTCGCGCTGATGCTCGGTGACGACGAGGTCATGCGCTTCTACCCGAAGGCGCTGACGCGCGACGAATCGAAGGGATGGCTGGATCGCCAGCTGGCTCGCTACGCCCGCGACGGGCACGGCCTCTGGCTCGTCGAGGACCGCCAGACGCGCGAGCCCGTGGGGCAGGTCGGGCTGGCGATGCAGGAAATCGAGGGACAGCGGGAGCCGGAGATCGGGTGGCTCATCCATCGTCCATATTGGCGGCGGGGATACGCCAGCGAGGCCGCCCTCGGCGTCCGCGCCTGGGCGTTCGAGAACCTCGACGAGGATCACGTCATCTCGCTCATCCGGCCCGAAAACGTCCCGTCGCAGGGCGTCGCCTATCGCATCGGCATGGCTCCCGTGCGCCGCGCAATATTTCACGGCTACGATCACCATGTTTTTCTCATGCAGCGTTCCCCGTCGCGAGCAGAGCACTGATGCCCCCTGAAGCAGCAAACGGACCGGACGACATCGCCGGCGCGCGCGCGATGCTGCGCCACGTCCTGGCGACAATCGCCTACCGCGGCGGCAAGGCGGTGCGCGGCGCGCCAGACGATTTCTCCTCCTTCCGCGCGGCCCCGGACTCCCGTTCGGCAGGCGAGATCCTGGCGCACATCGGCGACCTCCTGGACTGGGGGCTGAGCCTGGCGCGCGGGAAGCAGGCCTGGACCGACACCCCGCCCGGCGCCTGGGACGCGGACGTGGCGCGCTTCTTCGCCGGACTCGCCGCGCTGGATGCGTATTTCGCCTCCGACGCGCCCTTGGGCTCCACGCCCGAGCGGCTCTTCCAGGGCCCGTGTGCCGACTCGCTCAACCACATCGGACAGATCGCCATGCTGCGGCGCCTTGCCGGCGCCCCGATACGGGGGGAGAACTACCACAAGGCCGACATCACCGCCGGCCGCGTGGGCGCCGGGCAAGCAGTGCCTCGTCGCGAATTCGACTGACGGCGAATTAGAACGACCTAACGAGCGCTGCGGTCCGCACGCTCGGCCGCGCGATGCCGCGCCGCTGTCCGTGCGCGAGTGGCGACCTTTCCTCTCGCCGGAATCGGTTGCCTTTCGCCGCTGGAGCGTCCTTATGGTGGGCGCCGGGAGCAAGCGAAGCGCCGTTGGCGGCGAGAACGGCGCGGCTCGGTTCCTGACGTCCCGGGCGGCGCACGTCGGCGACACGGCAGACCTGGATCAGGAGTCGCACCATGCTCGAACCCGGAACGGCGACGGTCATGCCGGACTCGCGGGGCTTTCTCCCAAGTCGGCTTCCCTTCGGCGGCAACTTCCACCGGAAGCTGCTCGACTCGCTCTACGACGGGGTCTATTTCGTCGACACCGAGCGACGGATCCTGTTCTGGAGCCGTGGTGCGGAACGCCTGTCGGGATACGCTGCGGCGGAGGTCGTCGGCAACGTCTGCTACGCGAACATCCTCGACCACTCGGACGCCGACGGCTGCAATCTCTGCGTGGCGCACTGTCCGCTGGTGAGCGCGATGAACGGCGGCCAGACCACGAGCCACCGCATCTACCTGCGCCACAAGGATGGGCGCCGGATCGCGGTTGACGTCACGGTGCTCCCGGTGCGCGACGACTCCGGCCGCATCGTCGGTGGCGCGGAGGTGTTCGAGGATGCGAGCGAGACGCTGGCCCTGGAATCGGCCTATGCGCGCCTCCGCCAGCTCGCCGAGAAGGACCCGCTCACCGACATCGCCAATCGACGCCATCTCGATGCGATGCTCGCCCAGCAAATGGACCTGCTCCGGCGCACCGGCATTCATTTCAGCGTGATCCTCGCCGACCTCGATCACTTCAAGCGCATCAACGACACGTTCGGGCATGGCGTCGGCGACCAGGTGTTGATTCGCTTCTCGTCGCTGCTCCAGTCGAGCTGTCGCTCCAGCGATGTCGTGGGACGTTTCGGCGGGGAGGAGTTCCTGGTGATCCTGCCTGGACATGGCCTGGCACCGGCCGTGCACACCGCCGAGCGAATCCGGAAGAGCTGCGAGAGCCTGCACCACCAGGCCCTGCAGGCCAGTGGGCTCACGACGAGCCTGGGGATCGCCGAGGCCGACAGGGACGACGACGTGTCGTCGCTGCTTGCGCGGGCCGACCGGGCGCTCTACATGGCGAAGGAAGGCGGTCGCAACCGCGCTGTTGCGCTCTCGATTGCTGACGCCGGCCACTCGGGCGTCCCGGACGCGTCGACCTCGCGGCACGTCGACGAGGTGGGACAGACCGCGTAGGTTTCCCGGTGTCGGCGTGCGCGATTGACGGAAGTCCCGCGACGCGCCGCTCCTCCGAGGGAACCCCGTGACAGCCACGTCATTCCGTGAGTCCGACACTGCCCGCCGCTCGACAGTTCACTTGCATCGCGCGCCGGGAGGGCCGGCATGACGCCGACGCCGCGCGCAATCAGCCTGCGGAACCGTCTCGGGGTGCTGTGCATCGTGCTCGCCGCGCTCGCCCTCCAGCGGGGCACGACGCTGTCCTGGGGTCACGCCGCCGCCGCCGAGGGAGCCCGCATCGAGGTCTCGGCGATCGGCCTCACGAAGGTGGCGGCCGATCCGGCCGCGACGGGATCTCCCACCCGATGCCGATGGTGGCCGGCCGCCGGTGACGCCGCGCTCTGCGCGGTCGTGCCGGGGGCGACGGACGCGTTCCGGCGGTTGCGCGTCGCGTACCCGCTGCTCTCGATCGCGATCTGGCTGGCGGTCGTCTCGCTCTTCCTCCAGGTGCTGCACGTGCCGCGGCGCGCCGGCTGGCGGGTGGCGCTCACGTGGTCGGTGGCGATCCTCGGCGCAGCCGCCGTGGCGCTTGTGACGACGAGTGCCCAGGGCGCCCTGGCCGCGCTCGAGGGGAGCGTGGTGCGCTACAGTGCGCCAGGATTCTTCCTGGTTGTGGCCGCCGTCCTGCTGTCCGCCACGGCCGGCTGGATGCAACGCGAGGGATAGCGCCCGTGTGGCGGCCGCTCGCGGCATTCGGTGGCGCAGGTTACGCCGGCGCCGCCCTGTTCCTGCTCGTCGCGGGGCCGCTCGGGGCCCAGCGCGGCACCACTCCAGCGGGATCACCGCCATCGACGGCGTGCTGGAACTTCTCGTTCGGCGAGTGGACGCCGCCGCTCGACTGGTCGGGATCGGGGCATCGTGGCGACTCCGCCTCGGCCGATGCCCGCGTGCGCCGCGCACGGGATTCGCTCTTCGTGCACGACTCCGCGGCGCGCGAGAGCAACGCGATGGAGTGGACACGCACGGAGAAGGGCTGGGAGGTGCTGCTGTTCCCGAACTGGTGGCCGGCGGGCGTGGTGGTGCGCTTCGATGGCAACCCGACGGACAGCGCCGGGGCACGTGGCGAGGCGACGGCGCTGCTGGGCGATCCGAATCGCGAGCCATCGAAAGCGCGCGTACGGGCGGTGGCGAGGCGGTGCGAAGACCTGGCCTGGCACCCGGGATCGCCGTATCGTGTGAACCATGAGGCCACCCACCCGGAGCCTCGTCGTGGCACTGGTCGCCACCGCATGCGGTTTGCCCGGTTCGCACGACGTTGACGACGACAAGCGACTGGTGCGCATACCCGACGATCCGTCGTGTCCCCGATGCGCAATACTCGAGACGTCGCTCGCCACGCTCGAGGTGCCACCGGATACGACGGACGGATTCCCGATCGCGGTTCGAGTCGACTCGTCGGGTCGATTCTGGGTCTTCCGGCGCGGTGACATTCCAGCCCTGTTCGACCCGCGTGGACGATTTCTTCAGGTGCTGGGGCGCTCCGGACTGGGGCCGGGCGAGTACGAGAACGCGTACGACCTGATCCAGCCAAACCGCGACACGCTGCTCGTGCTCGACCTGAACCGACGCGGGACCGTTCTTGACACGACGCTCAGGCCCGTCGGCTACGTGCGACTCCCGATGGAGTTGCACAGCCCGATCATCGTGTCCTGGCCCGATACCGTGATCGCCACGGGAAGTGTCGCCTACCACAGCGCCGACGGGCCATTGTACCATCTCGCGTTCGACGATCGCGGGGCGTCGATCGTCAGGCAGTTCAAGCCGCGCGACCAGGACATTCCGGAGATGGTCGTCCTGGCGTGGCACGAACTGACGGATCCGCGACACGGAAGATTCTGGAGCGTCTGGCTCCATCGGTACGACCTCACCTGGTTCAGCGGCAATGGCAGGCGGCTCACGGCCTTCGAGCGCCGGCCGGCATGGTTCCCTGGACAATCGGGCAGCAACTGGGACTGGAAGAACGAGCCGCCGCCACCGTACGTGGCGGACATCGAGGAGGACGACGAGGGACTCCTCTGGGTGTTCGTGCACATCGCGGGTCCATCGTGGCGTGAGGCGTGGCCGGATCTCCCGAGCAACGTCGAGGTCCCGGCTCGCCAGATCGATGAGGGGAAGCTGTACCAGACGATGGTCGAGGTGATCGACCCGCGCCACGCACGCGTCGTGACCCGGAAGCTGATCGAGAACTTCACCGTCGGGCTCCTGCCCGGCCGCCGCGCAGCGCTCTACGACGAGGACGATTCGGGCGCGCGGATACGCGTCATGCAGTTGTCGCTGGTGCGGCGATAGCGAGCCTCATGATGCGCGGCTCCGCTCGCTCCACTGCTGGAGCCGGCAACGCGGGCGATGTCACCCGACATGGCGGCTCGTCGAAGAAATTCATTGACAGGACCGACTGGATCCCCGATCTAGAGCGGGTGGGGCTGCCGCGTCGCCCGCGCGACGCGACTCCGTGGCATGCGCGGACGGAGGGACCTCGGAATGAAGCAGCTCATGCTCGGCCTGGCGACCGTGTGCGCCGCAATGCTCTGCGCGGCGCCTTCCGGCGCGCAGTCCGTCGGAGGCGTCGTCACCGAGCGCATCTCGGGCGCGGGCGTACCCGGCGTGGTGGTGACCCTCGAGCGACTCGACGCACGGTCGGCCGACCCGGCGGCAGACGGTAACCGGAGCGTCCTGACGACCACCGGGGGCGACTATCAGGTGCTCGCCCCGGGCGCCGGCCGCTATCGCATTTCCGCCAGGAGGATCGGCGTCCGGCGCTTCACGAGCGCGCCGTTCGTGCTCGGCGACGGCGAAACGCGACGCCTCGACATCGTGATCGACGCTGTCGGGACCGTACTCCCGACCGTCGCGGTCCGCACCATCGCCGTCTGCGGCGTCCGGCGCGATCACGCGGATCGCATCGCGGCACTCTGGGAGGAGGCCTTCACCGCGTTCCTCGCGACGAGCATTTCACAGCGCGACCGCCTGCTTCCCGCGAGCATCGTGCGGTACCGGCGGGTCATCGACCCCAGCGACTGGATGCGACAGCTGAGTGAAACGCAGCAGACCGCGCGGGGTGCCTTCGAGCGGCCGTTCGTGAGCCTGAGTGGGGATTCGCTCTCGAAGGCGGGGTACTGGCAGGGCCAGTTGCTCGACTCCATCACCTACGTCGTCCCCGATGTCGAGGTGCTCGCGTCGAGTGCGTTCGTGCGCGACCACTGCTTCGAGCTCGCCTCGGATCGCAACGACCACCGGGGGCTCGTAGGACTGGCCTTCGAGCCCGTCGCCGATCGTCACGTGCCCGATATCCGCGGCACGATCTGGCTGGACGCCACCACCTTCGAGCTGCGCACGGTCGATTTCACCTATACCGAGCTTCCGGCGTACCGATACGCGTCCCGCATGCGCGGGGAGATCCACTTCGCGAGCACGACCGACGGCCGGTGGATCGTCCGCCGCTGGTTCGCACGCTTGCCGCAGCCCGCCGCGTACCTCCGGCGGTCGAAGCTGGAATCGGGCGAGGTGCGTGTCGATACCGTTCGCTCCGGCAACACCGTCCTCATCGAGGATGGCGGCGTCGTCTCCGCCGACGGGCTCTCCATCCACGAAGCCCGCGGCTCGATTCACGGGCTCGTACGCGACAGCAGCGGCACCATCCTGCCAGGCGCCGAGGTCCACCTCACCGGGGTCGGCGTCGACACCACGACGATCGTACCGCGAAGCGCTGCCGCCTTCTTCGATTCCCTGCCGCCCGGCGTCTACCTGCTCTCCGTACGGGACGCAAGTTACGAGGCGTTCGAGAGCTTCATCGCAGCGGAGCGGATCATCCTCGATGCCGGCGTCACGCTGCGCAGGATCTACAGGGCGAAGAACACCGCGGAACTGGCACGGGACCTGTGCCGCGCAGCGCCGCCCGGGAAGGGACGCGCCATGCTCAGGCTGGCGTTCCGCGACAGCGCCACGGCCGTGCCTGTCGACAGCCTGGAGGTCCGTGTGGTGTGGGCGGGCGCTGCGGGAACAGGGCCCGCGGCACAGGACTTCCACGCGTCGGGCACGACGGATGAGCGAGGAGTTGTCACGTTCTGCGAGCTTCCCTCGGGCACGCCACTCGACATGATCGTCCGCCACGGAACGGGGCCCGAACGGCGCCTGCCGCCGATGACGCTGACGAGCCAGGCCGTCGCGGGACAGGTCATTCGTCTTTCGGCCCCGGACGATCGGCGGTAGCACCCGCGGCGCAGGCGAGGACGCGGCGCCACGTTTGCGCGGCGAGCACTACCCGGTTTCCGGGTACCGCATCCACATGGAACGGTGGCCACGCTCGCCCGGGCACTTGCTGCGGGATTCGACCGGGCGCAACCTTGCCCTGCGCGCCGCGGTGCGGCGCACGCGTTCCCCGTCCTTCCCACGTGGCACCCCATGACTCCCTTCCAGGCTTGCCTGCGCCGCTCCCTGTCCATCCGCCGCCGTCCGGGGCGTGCCCTGGGCACGAGCACCCGCTTGCTCGCCGGCGCGGTCGCTCTCCTGGCGCTGCCCGCCGCCGCGCGCGCCCAGGCCATCGACCCGACGCTCCTGAATGAGCTTGCCTGGCGCGACGTCGGCCCGTTCCGCGGTGGCCGCACCAAGGCCGCGTCCGGGGTGCGCCAGGAGCCTAACGTCTACTACATCGCGCGCTACCGACGGCGGTGTCTGGAAGACCAACGACTACGGCCGCACCTGGCACCCGCTGTTCGACGGCCAGCCCACCGGCTCCGTCGGCGCGCTCGCCGTCGCCCCCAGCGACCCGAACGTCATCTACGTCGGCAGCGGCGAGGGACTGCAGCGCCCCGACCTCTCCACCGGCGACGGCATCTACAAGTCGATCGACGCCGGCGAGACCTGGACGCACCTCGGCCTGCGCGACGGCCAGCAGATCCCGCAGATCGTCGTCGACCCGCGCGACCCCAACCGCCTCTTCGTCGCCGTCCTCGGCCACCCCTACGGCCCGAACGAGGAACGCGGCCTGTATCGCTCCACCGACGGCGGCCGCACGTTCCGGAAGGTCCTCTACAAGGACGAGAACACCGGCGCCATCGACGTCGCCTTCGCCCCCAACGACCCGAACACGCTGTACTGCGCGCTGTGGGAGGCGCGGCAGGGACCGTGGGAGAACGGCGCCTGGCAGGGCCCGGGGAGTGGCCTGTTCAAGTCCACCGACGGCGGCGACACCTGGCACCCGATCATGAACGGGCTGCCGACCTTCGACGAAGGGCTCGGCCGCATCGGCATCGGCGTGGCCGCGAGCGACAGGAACCGCCTGTACCTCACGGTGGATGCCGGCGCCCGCACCGGCATCTATCGCTCCGACGACGCCGGCGACAGCTGGCGCAAGGTCGGCAACGACGCGCGCGTCACCACCCGCGAGTCCGACTTCGCCGAGGTGAAGGTCGACCCGAAGAACGCCGACATCGTCTACAGCGCGAGCATCGTCACCTGGAAGTCCACCGACGGTGGCAACTCGTGGTCGATGCTCAAGGGCGCGCCCGGCGGCGACGACTACCAGCGGCTCTGGATCAACCCCGACAACCCGGACATTATCCTGCTCGCCGCCGACCAGGGCGCGGCCGTTACCGTGAACGGCGGCGAGACCTGGAGCTCGTGGTACAACCAGCCGACGGCGCAGATGTACCACGTCTCGACCGACAACTCGTTCCCGTATCGCGTCTGCAGCGGCCAGCAGGAGTCGGGCTCGGCGTGCATCCAGAGCCGCGGCGACGACGGCCAGACGACGTTCCGCGAGTGGCGCCCGGTGGGCGTCGAGGAATACGGCTACGTCGCCGTCGATCCGCTGGACCCGAACATCGTCTACGGCGGCAAGGTCTCGCGCTTCGACTATCGCACCGGGCAGGTGCAGAACGTGGCGCCGAAGCTCTTCCGCGCGGCCGACTACCGCGCGCTGCGCACGGCCCCGGTGCTGTTCTCACCGGTGAACCCCCGCAAGCTCTTCTTCGCCGGCAACACCCTCTGGCAGACCGTCAATGGCGGGACGTCGTGGACGGAGATCAGCCCCGACCTCACCCGCAAGGACTCGGTGGTTCCGGCGAGCGTCGGCAAGTACGCGACCGACGCCAGCGCGAAGGCGCACCACCCGGGCGTCATCTACACGGTCGCGCCGTCGTACGTGAAGGAGAACATCATCTGGGTCGGTACCGACGACGGGCTGATCCAGGTCACGTGGAACGGCGGGCAGTCGTGGCACGACGTGACGCCATCCCGGCTCGTGCCGTGGGCGAAGGTGTCGATCATGGACGCCTCGCACTTCGACACCCTCGGCGCGTATGCCGCAGTCAACACGATCCGCATCGACGACCTCCGCCCGCACATCTACCGGACGCACGACGGCGGCAGGTCGTGGACGGAGATCGTGACCGGCATCGACAGTGGGGCGACGATCAACGTGGTACGCGAGGACCCGAAGCGCCGCGGCCTGCTGTACGCCGGCTCCGAGACCGAGGTCTGGGTCTCGTTCGACGACGGCGACCACTGGCAGTCGCTGCGCACGAACATGCCGGCGACCTCGATTCGCGACCTGGTGATCAAGGACGATGACGTGGTGGTCGGCACGCACGGTCGGGGTTTCTGGATCCTCGATGACGTCACGCCGCTGCGGCAGGTGACGCCGTCGCTGCTGGCGCAGCCGGCGGCGCTCTTCCAGCCAGGGCTCGCCACTCGCGTCCGTCCGCGCATGTACACCGACACGCCGATTCCGCCTGACGAGCCGCGGTCGGCGAATCCGCCGGACGGCGTGGTGCTGTCGTACTACCTCAAGGGTGCGGCCACTGACCTCACGCTCGAGGTCGTGGACGCGCGTGGCGCCGTCGTGCGCCGCTTCGTGAAGGGCGTGAACCCGAACCCCGACCCGCGCCTCGAGGGGAACTGGCCCGATCTCTGGATCGCACCGTGGCCCGTGCTGAGCCCGGAGGCCGGGCTGCACCGCTTCGCCTGGGACCTGCGCTACGCGCGCCCGAAGGTCCAGAACTTCTCGTTCCCCATCAGCGCTGTGCCCGGGCGGACCGTGCCGGAGCCGCTGGGCCCGTTCGTGACGCCCGGGAGGTACACGGTCCGCCTCACCGTGGATGGCACCGCGTACACCCAGCCGGTCACGGTGCGCATGGACCCGCGCGTGACGGCGACGGCCGCCGAGGTTCGTTCGCGCGACTCGCTCCAGCTGCGGATTTATCGCGCGGTGAACGACGCCGCGGACGTCATGGATCGGGCGCGGGCGATGCGCGAGCGTATTCGCGGACAGCTCGCGGGCGCGGGCGGCGCGGCGGCCGATTCTCTCCGGCAGCTCGACGCGCAGCTCGCGCAGTTCGACGCCAGTGGGGGCGGCCGTGGCGGGCGGGGCGGCGGCCGGGGTGGCGCCCCCGGCGCGAGCGTGCCGGCGCTCCAGGGACAGTTGATGACGCTGTACGGGACGATCGACGACGCCGATGCCCTGCCGACGACGCAGGTGCGCACCGCGGCGGCGTCGCGGCTGCGGGAGATGGACGCATTGTTGACACGGTTCCGCGGGATGCGTGAGCGGTAGGATCACCCCGCGCCCCTCGCCTCGCCCGCGTTAGGGGGACGCGGCCGGGCTACGCGCGACGAGGCACCC
Source organism: uncultured Gemmatimonadaceae bacterium (assembly GCA_963761075.1). Lineage (GTDB taxonomy): Bacteria > Gemmatimonadota > Gemmatimonadetes > Gemmatimonadales > Gemmatimonadaceae > CAVXFN01. Next base: position 310,907 of record CAVXFN010000002.1, on the reverse strand, counting down.
GCCCCCCGAGCTCGATCCCGCTCCACAGCCGGTCGCGCTGCGCACGCGTCTCGACCAGCGCCCGCGTTCCGTCATTCGTCAGCTGGAAGATGCGCCGCGAGGCGTCACCGCCCCGGCTGCGCGTCGACGTGACCAGCGACTTCGCCTCCAACCGATCCAGGGTGGCGTATACGGCGCCAATCGAGACAGACCGACCAGAGCGCGCCTCGAGCTCGCGCCGCACGTTCATCCCGAACGCGTCTTCACCGGCATGGAGCACGGCCAGGAGCACCTGCTCCTCGAACGCGCCGAGCGTCTCGTCCCGTCCCATCGGTTCCCTATTGTTCGCGAAGCACGAGCGCCGGGTCCGTGCGACTCGCGCGCGCAGCCGGGATGAGAGCCGCCGCGGCACCGATCGCCAGCAGGGCTGCCGCGGCGCCGGCGATGGAGGCCGCATCCAGCGCCTCCACGCCGAAGAGGAACGGCGAGAGGAAGTGCGCCAGCCCCGTGAAGAGGGCGACTCCGACCACGATCCCCGTCGACGTCAGGAGCAGCCCGGCTGCGACGATGCCGACCACGACGCGCGCCGGGCGAAGGCCAAGCGCGATCCGGATGCCCCAGTCACGCGTCCGGCGGGCGACCAGGTGCGAGATCACGCCGTACACGCCGATTGCGCCGAGGACGAGGACGAGCGTGGCCAGGATCGTCAGCAGCGTCATCATTTGTCGTACCGGCCCGAGCGACTTGTCCACGACACGCGACATCGTCGTCGCCTCCTCCACCGCGATGCGCGGCGAGACCTGCTGCACGGCGGCCTGCACGGCGCGCAGGAGCGTCGCCGGATTCCCCTGCGTGCGGAAGACGAGGGCCTGTGTCCACGGCAGCTGTGACAGAGTCGGCGCCAGCAGGTACCGCACCGGCGCCGCCGGGTCGGTGAGATCGCCCTCCGCGACGTCGTGCACGACGCCGACGACGCGCCCCATCTTGCTCGAGAAGCCGGTACTTACGAGGCGGCCGATCGGGGACTCGTCCGGGAAGAACTTCCGGACGAACGCGCGCGTGACCACGACGGGCAACTCGTCGCGCTCCTCGCCCGGTATCGGCACGTCCGAGGGCACGAAGCCGCGACCCGCCTCGACGGCGATCCCCATCGTCGCGAAGAAGTCGGTGGACACCATCCGCACCATGGTCGTGGTGGCGGGAAGATCCGGCTTGCCTGGAATCGTGAGGCCGGAGTTCCACCACGGGGAGCGCAGGGGAAGGTGCTGGGTGCTCGCCGCGGACTGCACGCCGGGAACCTCGCGTGTCGCGGCGAGCACCTCGCGCATCAGCGCCCCCCGTCCCGCCCGCGTGCCGTCAGCGGGGAGGTCGATGTCGATGACGCCGACCCCTTCCGGCCGCACGCCCGGATCGAGGGCATACAGCCGGGCGACGCTCCGGATGAGCAGGCCGGCCCCGCCTGCCATCGTGACCGCGAGGGCGACCTCGGCGATCACGAGGACCCGTTCCAGGCGAAGCCCGCGCAGGCCCACGCCGGACGTGCGCCCGCGCGCCAGCGTACCCGCAAGCTGCCGCCGGCGCAGCGCAAGCACCGGGACGAGCGACACACCCAGCGCGCACGCCAGCGCGACGGCGAGCGCGACCACGAAGACGCTCCAGCGAATCGTGGTCGTCGCACTCCATGCCCCGAGCGGCAGCGATCTCACCAGGACACGGAACGACACGGCCGCCAGCAGGGCACCGATCCCCGCGGCGAGCACGCCCAGGAGGAGCGCCTCGGCGAGGAGCTGGCGTGCGATCCGTCCCCGGTCGGCGCCTAACGCCGGACCGCAGCGCCAGCTCCGTGGCGCGTCCCTCGACCTGGCCCAGCATGAGCGCTGCGACGTTGGCGCACGCCGTCAGCAGGATCATCCCGACGGCAATGAGCGTGGCGACGATCGTGGGCCGCATGGGGGCGACCATCGCGTCCCGGAGCGGCCGGAGTGCGGCATCCCGCGTCTTGTCCCACGTGTCGGGGTAGGTGAAGCGGGCGGCCAGGATGCGCGTCAGCTCGGCGCGCGTCGCCTCCAGGTGGTGCACCTCGTACCCGGGCGCCAGGCGGCCGATGAGCGTGAAGTTGCCAATCCGTTCCTCCGGGTCCACCTGCAGCGCCAGCCAGAGACGGACCGTCGGATCCGGGAACCAGAATCCGCGCGGCATGACGCCGACCACCGTGCGCTCGACGCCGTTGATGCGCAGGCGGCGACCGATGATGTCCGCGCCGCCGCCGAGCTCCTGCCACAGCCCGTGACTCAGCACCGCGACGGGTTCGGCACCCTTCACGTCGTCGCCGCGGGCAAGGCCGCGCCCGACCTCGGCGTGCGCGCCGAGCACCGCGAAAAGCGACGCCGACGAGGTGACCACGGGCAGGACGCGTGCCGGTGCATCCGGCCGCTCGAGCGTCTCATCGCCATACGCATATTCCGCCAGGCTGGCGAATGCAGGAAGCCGGGTGCGCACCCACGCGAATTCTTCCTGTGTCCAGCCGAAGTGATCCCAGAAGTCGACGAGCGATTCCTCGTGGGCGTACGGCAACGGATCGAACAGCACCGCGCGGGCGATGCCCCACACCGCCGCGACTCCCCCGATGCCGACGGCCAGCGTGACCACCGCGAGCGCGCTGTACAGCGGCCGGCGCAGGAGCCGCCGGGCGGCATACCGACAGTCGGTGATCCACTGTTCGAGCGCCGGTCCACCGGGACGCATCGCATTGGCGCGCGGCTCGAATCCCCGCCAGCCGCGCCACCAGCTGCGGCGGAGCAGCGCGGGTACCGAGGCGAGCACCTGCTGCCAGTACCACCATCGCGCCGCGATCGGCCCCGCGGCGCGACGCGACGCGAACTCGCCGGCCAGGTCCTCGAGCACCTCGGCACGCTCGGCGCGTGGCAGCAGCGCGCGCAGGAGCGCCGTGGCCAGCCGCGATGGTGCATCGGAAGAAGCCGGAGGAGTCGGGTGCGGCATACCTGCGGAGCGAGGACGGATCGATTCTACAATGTAGAACACGAGCGCGCAACCCACCGCACGTCGAACCTGATTCCGGTGAGCACCGACTCGGGCCTCTTACCAGATCTGGTAACAGGCCGCGCGTGGCGCCCCCAACTCACGCGCCCTCAACGGCCCGACGCTCGCGTCACGGGGAGTCGTCGAGCACGTCCAGCGTGACGTCGACGGCGCCGCTCGCCTCATAGCGGATCGTGACCTGCCATGGGTTGCAGCAGACCGGGCAATCCTCCACGTACTCCTGCACGGCGCCGCTCCCGGGATCGATGGTGATGTCCACGGATTCGGCGCAGTACGGACAGCTGACCGTCGCCTCCGTCTCCGCCACGCCATCGCCCAGCGGAAACTCGTCGTCGAGCACGAACTCCTCGTCGAGCGAATACTCGCCGTCGAGCGAATCCCCGAAATCCGGTTTGCCGTTGCCTTCCACGACCGCTCCCGCGAAGAGTCTGTGACGCCGGGCTCACACATCTATAAGACCGGATCCTCGGCCGCGTAATCCGGGGACGCAACCGATGGCACCGGCAACGGCCCGCGGCCCTTCCGGCGGTGGCGTCCCGGGCGAGAGATTGTCCCTTACCTTCGGACTCCCGGACAATGCCCGCTCGAAAGAAGCCCCGATCGCCATCGGGACCCCGTCGCGCCACCACACCCGCCGCGCCCCACGCCGAGGGCAAGTGGGCGGAATGGTTCGTTCGCACGCCCGGGGAGCGTCGCTACTGGCTGGTGAAGAGCGAGCCGACGGACTTCTCCTTCGACGACCTGCTCAACGCCCCCAGGCGCATCAACGGGCTGGGACGGCGTCCGCAATTTCGCGGCGCGCAACTTCCTCAAGGACGGCATGAAGAAGGGCGACCTCGTCTTCTTCTACCAGTCCAGCACCGACCCGCAGGCGATCGTCGGCATCTGCGAGGTCGTTCGCGAGGCGTACCCGGATCCGACGGCATTCGATCGCCGGCACAAGGGCTATGATGAATCATCCACGCCCGATGCCCCGACATGGTTCCAGGTCGACCTCAAGGCCGTCGAGGCGCTGGCGCGGCCAGTCACGCTCGCGGACCTGAAGGCGCGAAAGGAGCTGGCGGGAATGGCCCTGCTGCGCATCGGCCGCCTCTCGGTGACGCCGGTGCGTGCGTCCGAGTGGAAGGTCATCCTGAGAATGGCGTGACGCGGGCCGCGCCGGCTGGCGAGGCACCCGCCCACACCGCATGATGTCCCCTCGTCCCATCAATCGAATCGTGGCCAGCCCTTCCCTCCTCGAGCGCCTCCAGCAGCACCGCACCGTGGGACAGGCGCCGCCGGAGGAGCTGGCCTGGCTCATCGCGCACGGGACGCTGCTGCGCTTCGAACCCGGGGACATCATCGTCTCGCCACGAGAGCCCGTCTCCCTCTTCTACATCGTGCTGGACGGCCACATCGCCATCCACATCGACCGCGGCGCGGGGTCTCGCAAGGTCATGGAGTGGCACGGCGGCGACGTGACCGGGGTGCTCCCGTATTCCCGGCTGGCGCACTCGCCGGGAGACGTCGTCGCGGAGGAGCGAACCGACATCTTCGCGATCCCGGGCGACCAGATGCCGGCGCTGATTCGCGAGTGCCCGGTGCTGACCGAAGTCCTCGTACACGTGATGCTCGACCGGACGCGGGTCTTCACGTCGAGCGACCTGCACGACGAGAAGATGGCGTCGCTCGGGCGGCTCTCGGCCGGCCTGGCGCACGAGCTGAACAACCCGGCGTCGGCGGCGACGCGATCGGCCGGACTGCTCGCCTCGGCGCTGTCCGAGGCCGACGAGGCGGCGCGCACGCTCGGCGCCGCCGGCCTCACGCCGGAACAGGTCGCGGCCGTGGACGCGCTGCGCCAGACCTGCCACGGCACCTCCACGCCGCCGATCCGATCGGCGATCGACAGGGCCGACAGGGAGGACGCGATCGCGACGTGGCTGGCGGACCACGACGTCGACGAGGGCGCGGCGGCGGCGCTCACCGATACCGCGGTGACGCTGGACGACCTCGACGCCCTCGCCGCGTCGCTCGACGGACCGCCGCTCGATGCAGCCATGCGCTGGATCGCGGCCGGCTGCTCGGCGCACTCGCTGGCGCTGGAAGTGCAGCGCGCGACGTCACGGATCTACGACCTGGTGAGCGCCGTGAAGCGCTTCACCTACATGGACCGCGCCACCGCGCCGGAGCCCGTCGACGTGGGACGCGCCCTCGCCGACACCGTCGCGGTGCTCGGGTCCAAGGCGCGGGCGAAGTCGATCTCGATCAGCCTGGAACTCGCGCCGGACGTGCCCCCGGTGCTCGGGCGGGGCGGGGAGCTGAACCAGGTCTGGATGAACCTGCTCGACAATGCCCTCGACGCCGCGCCGGAGGCGGGGCACGTGCAGATCCAGGTGACCCGGGAGCTGTCGCGGGTCGAGGTGCGGGTCATCGATGACGGTGCCGGGATCGATCCTGCCCACCGGCAGCGCATCTTCGATCCGTTCTTCACGACGAAGCCGGTGGGGAGCGGGACCGGGCTCGGGCTCGACATCGCCCGGCGCGTCGTGGTGCGGCACCAGGGCGAGATCGACGTGGAGTCGCGCCCCGGGCGCACTGCCTTTCGCGTCAGCCTGCCGGCCGCCGAGGCGTAGCGGCAGGCGGCGGCGCGCCGGCGGCCGGGGACCCTGCCGGTGGCGCCAGTGGCGCGCCGCCCGGCAGTGCGTCGGCGCCGGCCGACCTAACGATGCTTCTTGCTGCGCCGGCTGCGGGCCGCGGCGACGCCGGTGACGATGGCGGCGGCGGCGACGCTGGCAACGGCGGCAACCCGGCGCCGGATCTTCTTCCGGCGCTGCTCGCGGCCGGTCACCTTGTCCACGACCTTCATGGCCGCGGCCTTCGCGCGACTGCCGGCCTTGCTCGCCTGCTTGCCTGCCTTGCGCACGGTCTTCTTTGCCGTCTTCCGGAGTGTCGCCATGGGCCTCTCCTGTGAACGATGGGTTGCTGCACCTGCTTGGATAGTAACCCGGCGGTGGCATCACCAACAACTCGCGCCACGACGGGCCGCCGGGCTTCCCGCCCCGGCGGCCCGCCGCGATGCCGCCCCGCCACCGCCTAACGCTGCGGCTCCGGCGGCTTGCGCGTCCCGGCCGACACCTGCACGCTGCGGACCTCGCGGTCGAAGCCCTCGGCGAGCGTGCCCAGTTCCACGGGCGCCAGCGACGGGTCCTCGGTGCGCCCCTGCACGCGGGCCAGGCTGAGCGTCGCCCGGGTGTAGCCGCTGTCGGCCGACAGCGCCGCCTGGTACGCCAGCGTGGCGAGGGCGAAGTGGCCGGTGCGCTCCAGCGCGATGCCAAGGTTGTTCTGGAAGACCGCAACCGTCGAGTCGAGCTGCACCGCCCGCGCCAGCGGACCGAGCGCCTCCTCGTCGCGCTCCTGCTGGATGAGCAGCAGCCCGAGGTTGTTCATGGACCAGGCGTCCGTCGGGTCGAGCGACAGCGCGAGACGATAGGCGGTCATCGCCTCGTCAGGCTGGTTGAGGGACGCGTGCACCCGGCCGAGCAGTCGATACCCCTCGCCCGAAGTGGAGTCGATCTCCAGCGCGCGGCGGACGCTGGTGCGTGCCTCCTTCGGCCGGCCGTCGTCCAGGAGCACGCGGCTCAGGTTGAGCAGGCCCTTCACGTTCCGGGGGTCGAGCTCCAGCGAGCGGACGAATGCGCTCTCGGCGCGCTGCAGCTCGCCGTGCTTCCACGCCGAGAGGCCCAGCATGTAGTGGCCCCATGGGTTGTCGGGGCGGCGCTCGACGTATGACGCGAACATGTTCTCGGCCTCGCCGTAGCGGCGCTCCCGGTACGCCGACTCGGCGTCGTCGTACGAGACCGGCGTGAGCTGCCCGGCATCGGGCGTGACGCTGCCACCCGAGGTATCGACCGTGGCAACGACCGGCGCCGGTGGCGTCTCCTCCGGCGGCCGCCCGCCGGTGTCGTCCTTCCTGAATGAGCACGCCGACAGGGCGACGAGCGCCGCGGCGGCAAGCGCGAACCCGGCGACGCGAGCCGGGTCGGTGGGGCGGGTGATCTGCAGGTGCGGTACATGGATCCTCCTCTCGTCAGGCGCCGGTGGCGCCGGTGGGTACGGCTCTGTGCCATGTCCTCAAGGCAAGAGCGGGCCCACCGTACCGCCAGCTGGCGCCTCTCGACCAACCCCGCTCGCGGCATGACTTGGCCGCATCGTCGGCACCGCGTGGCATGGCGATCGTGTCCCGCCGGACACGCCCCGGAGCGGCCGGCGTGTCCCGAGGGACACGCCCCGCTGGCATCGTCAGTCGCGGCGCACCCCGTGGCGACGCATGATCTTGAGCAGGCTCGCATGGTCGGCGAGGCCGAGTTCGCGCGCGGTGCGGCTCACGTGCCACTCGTTGCGCTCCAGCGCCGCCACGATGATCCCCCGCTCCGATTCCGCCTTCAGCTCCAGGAACGTCCGCGCGAGCCCGGGGCCCGGCGCCGGCTGCCGCCTCCCGCCCATCTCGTCAGGCACGCAGGCCTCGTCGATGACGTCGCCGTCGGCGGCGAGTACCATGCGCTCGATCACGTTGCGCAGTTCACGCACGTTGTTCCGCCGCCAGTCGTACGCCGCCAGTCGCTCCAGCGCACCGGCGGCAATGCGCCGCGGCCGCATGCCGAAGCGCTCGGTGATGGCGCGAACCAGCGCCGCGGCAAGTTCGGGGAGGTCCGAGAGCCGGTCGCGCAGCGGCGGCACCCGCAGCACGTGCACGTTGAGCCGGAAGTACAGGTCCTCGCGAAAGCGCCCGGCCGCCACCTCGGCGTCGAGGTCGCGGTTGGTGGCGGCCACCACCCGCGCCGGCACGTCCACGGTGCGCGACGCGCCGAGCCTGACGACGGTGCGCTCCTCCAGGACGCGCAGCAGCTTGGCCTGCGCGGGCAGCGGCAGCTCGCCGACCTCGTCGAGAAAGACGGTGCCCTTCCCCGCCGCCTCGAACGCCCCCTTGCGGGTGGCGATCGCCCCGGTGAAGGCGCCACGCTCGTGCCCGAACAGCTCGCTCTCCACGAGCTGCTCCGGGAGCGCCGCGCAGTTCAGCGCCACGAACGGCTCGCGCGCCCGTCCGCTCAGCCGGTGGACGTCGCGCGCGACGAGCTCCTTGCCGGAGCCGCTCTCGCCCACCACCAGCACCGGGCTGGGCACCGGCGCCACCCGGGCAATGGCCTCCTTCAGTGCGGCCATCGCCGGGCTCCCGCCCAGCAGCGCCGAGTCCTCGGCTGCATAACGACGCAGCGACTGCACCTCGGCCAGGAGGCGCCGGCGCTCCACCGCCGTCTCCACCTCGTGCACCACGCGCTCCACCGGGTCGCCCTTGTCGATGAAGGTGAAGGCGCCCAGCCGCATCGCCTGCACGCAGCGGTCGTAGTCCCCGGTGCCGGTGTAGACGACCACCGGCGTGGTGAGGCCGCGCTCGTGCATGGCGCGCAGGACGCCGAAGCCATCGAGCCGCGGCATCTCGAGGTCGAGGATCACGCAGTCCACCGCCTCGCGCGCCAGCACCTCGAGCGCCTCGACGCCGTCCGGCGCAGTGAGCACGTCGAAGCCGCCGAGGCGCTCCAGGTCGTACGCGTACTGCCCGGCCATGGCGGGAATGTCGTCGACCACGAGCACGCAGGTCATGAGGGAATCCTCGCGAGGGTGGATCCGGCATCCGGGCGCGCGGCAGGAGTCGCGACGCCGGCGCAGGGAAGCACCACCGTCACCTGCGTGCCGCGCCCGGGCACGCTCTCGATGGCCACCGCGCCGCCGAGGTCCATCGTCAGGCGCCGCACCACCGAGAGCCCGAGCCCGGTGCCCTCGGCGCGCGTCGTGTAGAAGTCGTCGAAGGCGCGACGTCGCTCGGCCTCACCCATGCCGCGCCCGGTGTCGCTCACCCGCACGCGCACCTGTCCCGGAACGAGCGCGGTCTCGATGACCACCGCGCCCCGTCCGCCGGCCAGGCTCTCGATGGCGTTTCGCACCAGGTTGTCGAGGATGCGGCGCACCGAGACCGGGTCGCCCTCAACGGCCGACAGTGACGGCGCGAGGCGCAAACGCACGACATCGTCGCCGGCACCGGTGGCCGCCTCGGCCACGGCCCGCGCCACCGCGTTGACGTCGACGATGCCACGGTCGGCCCGCGGCGACAGCCGCGCGTAGTTCCGCGCCAGCGTCTCGAGCCACGAAACGCTCGCCTCGAGCGTGCCACGCCGCTCGGCAAAGACGCTGTCGAGCGATTCCGGCTGCGTGGCATGCACGTGCCCCAGGTGGCGCAGCACGTTGCGGATCGGGATGAGGCCGTTCCTGATGTCATGGTTCACCTGGCGCGCGAGGTCGCCCACGGTCGCGCGACGCTCGGCGTCGCGCAGGCGACCCGCGCTCGTGCGCAGGCGCGCCGCCATCGCCTCCATGCGACGCGCCAGCAGGCCGATCTCGTCGCCGCGGGCGCGCGCACCCGCCAGCTGGAGCCGGGCCCCGTCGAGGTCGACCGCGCGCGTCGCCTCGGCCAGCTCGGTGATCGGCCCGGCCAGCCGCGCCGACAGCCAGGCCGCGAGCGTCACGCTCCCCACCAACGCCAGCGTGAGGACCGCGAGAAACCAGTGGCCGACGTCGCCTTCCAGTGCCGCCAGCTCCGCCATGGGCTGCGCGAGGACGAGTGCGGCCGGCTGCAGGTGCGCTGCCCCGGCATCCCTGGTGGCGGCAAACGCCACCGGCAGCCGGGTCACGACCTGTCTGTCGTCGTCAGGCAGGCTGGGGGCGGGAGCGGTGAACGACAGAAGGCTGTCTGCGCCCTCCAACGTCACCGAGGCGCCCGCCGTCCGCGCGAATCGCGACAGGAACGTCGTATCGACTGTCACGCCGCCCACCAGCGTGAAGCGCCGGCCGCCGATGCGCACCGAGTCGGCGCGAGCCAGGGCCAGGAACGGCCCGTCCGGCGACCGGGCGCGCACCAGCACCGCCTGCGCGCCGGCCGCCGCCAGCAGGGGCGGCAACTCGGGCTCCAGCCTGTCGAATTCGTTGCGGAAATGCCCCGAGCTGATGATGCGGCCGCGCTCGTCCTGCAGCTGCAGCATCGAGAGCCCGGTCATGCGCATCGCCCGCCCCGCGTAGTCGAGCACGTACCCACGCTCGGCGGCCGCGCCGTGCAGCGCGCCAAGCCGGAACCTGTCGTCCTCGCCCAGCGCGCCCGCAAGCGAAGACAGCCGGAGGGCGATCGACGCCCCCTCGCGGGAGAGGTCCTGCGCGGCGACGGCGGCCTCGGAGCGCAGCCGCTCCTGGTACTGCGTCGTGAGGCGGCGCTCGAGCTGCCGGCGCACACCCAGCGTGAGCAGGATGAGCGGCGCGAGGGTGGCCGCGGTGAACGCGACGAGGAGGCGGCGGCGGAACGTCATGGCTCGCGGCGATCGCGCCATATGAGGTGCGGCGCGCCGAGCCCGTCGACCCGGATGCCGGCCCGCGCCGGGCGCACGACGACCCGCGCGTGGGTATCGATGAGGGGAACGACTCGTGGCCGGGGCCTGCCGGCGGAATCCGCAAGCCACGGGGCGCGCCACTGCAACGCCGCGACGTCCTCACAGTCCGCTCGCGTCGCCACCGGCAGGTCGACCAGATAGGCGGCGTCTTCGCCGGACTTCACGGCCGCATCGAACGCTTCTGCGTCGAGCCCCACGGCGCGCAGCCGTCGCCCCTTCGCCGCCAGTGCGGGTGCCACCGCTGCCGCCGAACGTGCCGCGTCGGCGTCGCCTCCAGCGTCGCCCATCGCCTCGAGTGCCACGAGGCGCTCCGCCACCGCGCGCGCCGCGGCGTCGCCGTTGGCGTAGACGAGGCGCGGCCGGCGTGTGCGGCTGGCGGACGACGGCACCGTCACTCCCGGGCATCTCGTGTCGGCCCCGGGGCCGACAGCGGCAGCGGGGCGGGCGTCGGCGCGGAGCACGTCGCGGACGAGCGACTCGGCAAGGACGCGCGCCGCGCCTGACGAATCCGGCAACGCGAGGGCGTCGGGGGTTCCTGGCGCTGCGCCCGGGGACGAGTCGTCCGACGCCGGCACCAGCAGGGCGAGGGTCCGGCTCCACGGCAGCGCGTTGACCGACGAGGAGTCGTACCGCGCCGCATACGCAGCCAGCGTCGCGTCCGTCGTGACGAGGACGTCGAACCCCGCGTCGGCGAGATCGCGTCCCCGGGAGGCGTCGGCACTTCGCACCTCAACGGATGGTGCTGCACCGGGCCGCGTCGGTTCCAGCCGGAGCGACCGCTCCGGGCCCGCTGGCTCGACGATGCGGTACCGACCAGTTCCCTCGGGCCAGCCCGAGGTGCCGTTGCTGCGCGCTATTGCGAGTGCGGGCCTGGCGAGCACGGACACGTCGTCGTCAGGCAGCACGATTCGAAGTGACAGGCCATCCATGGCCACCGACGACTCGGCGATCTGACGCGCCAGCGGGTCGGCCGAACCCCGCCACGCGGAGAGGACGGCGGCGGCAGTGACCGCGTCGCCATTCCAGAACGTGGCGTCGCGGCGCAGGTCGACGACCAGGGTTCCGTCCGCATGGCGCACGGCGCGCCGGGCCAGCGCCGGCTGCACCCGGCCGGTGCAGTCGACGGTGAGGAGCGTTTCGTACGCGAGCCCCATCACCAGCGATGCGCCGGCATCGAGGGGCTGCCCCGCGCGGGGCGGCGTGACGTTGCCGACCACGGCGACGACGAGAGAGCCGGCCGGCGCCACTGGCGCGACGACTTCCCCGCACGCCGGCGAGACCGCCGCATCGACGCGTGTGCCGCGCGCCGAGGCGCAGCCGGCCAGCGCGATCGCGAGCGCCATCATCGTCACCGTGCAATGCCATCGCGCCGGCCTTGCCCCGGTCGATGGCTCACGGTTCCTGCGGCGCAGTCGCATCGACGTCGATCGCTGTGAGGGTCGGGCGGAAGAACGAAATCCGGGAGTGCCGCGAAGCGACGCTCACATACCCCACCCTGCCGAGCCGTCGATTATCGCGCCATTAAGTCTTCGTGAGGCGGACATGAGGCTGCACGCGCCCGGTGACGTGCGTCACCGGGGAGCGAGCGCCGTCGCGCAACTCGGCACGCCGGGCGTTCACTTGCGTCACCATCAGCGGCACCGGAGATTCGCCGGTGACAGCCGGCAAACCCTGCGCTGGCCTCCCCTCACTCGAGAATCGATGCCCGTCCCGACCCCGACACGCGGAATCCGCACCCACGTGATCTGGCTGCTCGTGTCGGCCATCGCCTGCACGGCACCGCGCGCGACCGGTCACGACACCGCCCCGGCGCCGCTGAACCTCGCGCCCGGCTGGAATCGCATCGCCGGAGAGCCGGGCACCGGGTGCGCCTTCGACACCCCGTGGTCGTTCTTCGTGCGCCCAGGAGCACCGGACAAGGTGGTGTTCTTCATGGAAGGGGGCGGCGCTTGCTGGAGCGCCTCGACCTGTGATCCCGACGGGCGGTCGTCGTTCAACGCGACGGCTGATACGAGCCTCGATGGGTCGGGCGGTGACGGCATCTTCGCCTTCGACAACCCGGAGAACCCGATCCGAGACTGGTCGGTTGTCTTCGTGCCATACTGCACGGGCGATGTTCACCTGGGAGACGCCACGGTGACGTTCGACGCGCCCGAGCGCGACGGTCACGCGGCCCATTCGTTCGTCGTGCACTTTCGCGGAGCGGCCAACGTCGCGCAGGCGCTGCAGTGGACCTATGCCCACTTCGCGCAGCCGAAGGCGGTCTTCGTTACCGGAAGCAGCGCCGGCGCCGTCCCTTCGCCGTTCTATGCGGCGCAGGTCGCGGCGCACTACCCACGCGCACGCGTCGTGGAGCTCGGGGACGCGGCCGGCGGCTACCGCAGCCCCGAGATCGGTCGCATCAGCCGTCTCTCGGGAGCGCTCGACGTCGTGCGCCGGCAGCCGGGGTTCACGACGCTCGACTCTGCTCACTTCAATTTCGAGGCGCTGTACGCGCGCGCCTCCGCGGTCGCGCCCCGCGTGTCGTACGCGCAGTACAACGCGCAAGGGGACAGCACGCAGATCGGATTCCTCAGGCTGCTCGGCGTGCGGCGTCCTGATCTTCCCGCGCTCCTCGCCGCCAACCTCGGCGACATCCGCGCCGCCAATCCGGCCTTCCGGTCGTATACCGCGCCGGGCTTCGTCCACACGATCCTGGGCCGGCCGGCCTTCTACACGCTCGAAGTCGACGGCGTGCGCTTCCGCGACTGGCTCGCCGACCTCGTCGAGGGACGAGCCGTGCGCGACATCGGCGATTCGCTGCTGGACCCGGGCAGTCGCTCGACGCAGACTCCATAGTCCTCAAACCTGGCGACACCTGCCATGCTCCGACGCGCCCTGTGCATCCTCCCCTGCCTCACCGTTGTGGCGTGTGCATCCAACGCGACGCGCCGGAACGAGGTCGAGCGCTTCATCGCCGGCTATGACAGCACCTACAAGCGCCTCTACTACGCGGACTCCAAGGCGCAGTGGCAGAACAACACCCGTATCGTCGAGGGCGACAGCACCAATGCCGTGCGTGCCAAACAGACTGGCGAGGCCCTGGCGGCATTCGTGGGCAGCGTGGCGAACATCGACACGCTGCGCCGGTACCTGGCCGACAGCGCCCGCCTGACGCCGCTGGAGACCCGCGAGCTGCGCGTGATGCTCTACAATGCCGCGGGCTCGCCGCAGACGGTGGCCGACACTGTCCGCGCGCGCATCGCCGCCGAGACCGAGCAGGTCGCCACGCTCTATGGCTGGCAGTTCCGCATCGGCAAGAAGCCGGTGACCGCCAACGACATCGACGGGATCCTGCGCGACAGCCGCTCGCCCGCCGAGCGCCGCGCGGCGTGGGAGGCGTCCAAGGACGTCGGCCCAGCCCTCAAGCCGGGCATGGTCCGGCTGCGCGGCCTGCGCAACCACGTGGTGCAGGCCCTCGACTACCCGGACTTCTTCACCTGGCAGGTGTCGGACTACGACATGACGACGCCGGAGATGCTGGCGCTCTGCGACACGCTGGTGGCCCAGACGCTGCCGCTGTACCGCGAGCTGCACACCTGGGCGCGTTACGAGCTGGCGAAGCGCTTCGGTGTGCCGGTGCCTGACGAGCTTCCCGCCGACTGGCTCCCCAACCGGTGGGCGCCAGGACTGGACCGCCCTCGTCGACGTGACGGGATTGAACGCCGACTCCGCCATCGCCACCCACGATGCCCCCTGGGTGGTGAAGCAGGCCGAGAATTTCTACGTGAGCCTCGGCTTCGACACCCTCCCGACGACCTTCTGGAAACTCTCCTCGCTCTACCCGGTCCCCGTCGACTCTCCGTTCAAGAAGAATACCCACGCCTCGGCGTGGCACATGGACCTCGACCACGACGTGCGGTCGCTGCAGAGCGTGGAGGCAAACAGCGAGTGGTACGGCACCGCCCACCACGAGCTCGGACACATCTACTATTTCATGAGCTACAGCCGTCCCGAGGTCCCGCTGGTGCTGCGCAACGGCGCCAACCGCGCCTACCACGAGGCGATCGGGACGATGATGGGCCTGGCCGCGCTCCAGCCGAAGTTCCTCGAGGGGCGCGGGCTCGCCCCGGCCGGCGCCGCCCCCGACACCATGATGCTGATGCTGCAGGAGGCGCTCAACTACATCGTCTTCATGCCGTTTTCCGCCGGCACCATGACGCGCTTCGAGCACGCGCTGTACGCGGAAAACCTGCCGCCTGACGAGTGGAACCGGCGGTGGTGGGAGCTGGCGCGGAAGTACCAGGGCATCGTCCCGCCCACGCCCCGCGATGAGCGCTACGCCGACGGGCTGACCAAGACCCACATCAACGACGACCCCGCGCAGTACTACGACTACGCCATCGCCAACGCGCTCCTGTTCCAGATGCACGACCACATCGCGCGCGACATCCTGCACGAGGATCCGCACAACACCGACTACTTCGGGAACAAGGCGGTGGGGGACTTCCTGCGGACCCTGATGGCGCCCGGGGCGAGCCGGCCGTGGCGCGACGTGCTGAAGGAGACGACGGGGCGCACGCTCGACGCCCGCGCCATGGTCGACTACTTCCAGCCGCTCTACGAGTGGCTCAAGGTGCAGAACAAGGGGCGGAAGTACACGATCTGACGCGCCTGTTGTCCCGACGGACAGCCGGCGCTGTCGATGGCATGCGCATGCGCCACCCGGAGGCCCGCCTCCGGCTGGGATGCGCCCGCGTTCGGCCTGTCGCGCTGCGCGGGGCTCCGGTCCCGCCCCGCAGGGACGAAGTGCGCGACGAAGCCCTGGGAAGTGTCTATTTCACAGGGAGGAATTCCCGCCTGTTCCGGGCCGCGCAGCTACCATAGAATGATGCCAGACTCCGCCGGGACCTGATGTCCGACCCATCCGAATTCGAGAACGAACTCCGCGCCGCGCTGGGTGACCGGTACGCGCTCGAACGCGAGCTGACCGGCAGCGGGATGAGCCGCGTCTTCGTGGCCACGGAGCGCGCCCTCGATCGACAGGTCGTCGTCAAGGTCCTGCCGCCGGAGCTGGCGGCGGGCGTGAACCGCGAGCGCTTCCGCCGGGAGATCCAGCTCGCCGCCCAGCTCCAGCACCCGCACATCGTGCCGCTGCACGCTGCCGGCACGCACGGCGACCTGCTCTACTTCACGATGCCCTTCATCGAGGGCGAGTCGCTGCGCCATGCCGTGCACGAGGGAGTGCGCTTCACCCCGCGTGACGTCATCCGCATCCTCCACGACGTCGCCGACGCCCTCGCCTACGCACACGCGCGCGGCGTCATCCACCGCGACATCAAGCCGGGCAACGTCCTGCGCAGCGGCTCGCACGCCATGGTGACCGACTTCGGCGTCGCCAAGGCGATCTCGGCGGCGCTTCCGGCCGCCGGCATGACCACCAGCGGCATGGCCATCGGGACGCCGCAGTACATGGCCCCGGAGCAGCTGGCCGGCGATCCCGCGGCGGATCACCGGGTGGACATCTACGCGCTGGGACTGCTCGGCTACGAGCTGCTCGCCGGCGAGGCGCCCTTCAAGGCGCCCTCGCCGCAGGAGACGATGGCCGCGCAGCTCACGCGCGTGCCCGAGCCGATCTCCCGCAAGCGCCCCGACGTCCCCCCGGCGCTGGCGGCGCTGCTCGCGCACTGCCTGGCGAAGAACCCTGCCGACCGCCCGCAGACCGCCGCCGAGATCGCCACCGCGCTCGACGAGATGGATGTCTCGTCAGGCAGCACGATGCGGTATCGCGTCCGGACCCCCGCGCACCGGTGGCTCACCGCGGCCGCAGTAGTGCTTGCGGTGACCGCATCGGCGCTCGCGTGGCGCCTCTGGGGACCGTCGAAGGCGCCGCCGACGGTGGCGTCCTTGGGCGCGCCGGCCGACACCACGGTGGTGATTCCCGTCGCCCCGGTGCTCACGCGCGAGGACTCGTTTGCCATCGCGCGGGCCATCGAGCGCAAGGTGCAGGAGCAGCGCACGGCGGCGCGCGCCGGGTCGGACTCGATCGGCGCGCCGGCGGTGACTCCCCCCGTCCCCGCGACACCGGGCACGCCGGTGGCGACCCCCGATGCGTCGCAGCAGATGGCACGCCTCGCCGACTCCCTCCGGCAGGAGGTCCAGCGCGCCGTCCTCGACTCCGTGGCGCGGGTGAGGGGGATGCCGAACATCGCGGCGCTCGTGCGCGACGCCGCGGCCTTCGAGTCGCTCGGCCGCCGCGCCGGCCTGCGGGCAGGGCTGCCGCCCCCCACGGCGGGGCGCGGCGCGCCGGTGCGGGTGTTCACGGAACGACGGAGCGAGCTGGCCCGCGAGGCCTTCGCCGAGCGGGCCGCGAACCTCGGGCCGCCGCGGCGCGTCTTCGTTTCGTACCCGACGCTTCCGGCACGCGCCGAGTCGTTCGTGCCCGTCGTCGACTCGATGGTGGATTCCTTGCGTCACACGCTGGCGCGCGATCCCCGGTTCGTCGTCATCGACGCCGACTCGGTGCGCCAGGCGCTGCTCGTGAGCCGCGCCGTCAACACCATCGCGCGACGCATGAACGTCGAGCTCTTCGCGTCCCTGTACGTGGCCGTGCTGCCCGACGGCTCGGTGAACTGGACGCTGACCGCGCGCGACATCAGCGCCAACGGCGCCTACACCACCCGGGCGACGTCGCACCGGTCGCTGCCGGGAACGCCGATGGCCGCCGCCGATTCGCTGGTGCCGGTAGACGTTGCGCCTGCTGCACGAGATGGACCTCGCACCGCGCCGGCGCGCCGCTCCCGACAGCAGCACCACCCGCTGACGGCGCGCCAGGCGACGCGACATCGTCAGGACTGCGGCGGGCGCTCTCCCGGCCGGGCGACCTTGGGGCGCGTCCACACGACGATGGCGCCGCACTTGCCGCCCTGGTCGCGGAACTCGATAGGCGTCTCGCTGGCGCGGCGGTAGACCTCGAGCCCGGCGATGTCCTCGGTGTAGAAGAGCCCCTCGAGGTCCGACGCCTCGTAGTGCCGCCGGCTGCCGTCGACATAGATCGCCGGCTCGCAGTAGATCGGCGCCCCTCCCGACGCACTCGGGGTGTCCATGCCAATGCGCATCGTGCCCGAGTTGAACAGGGTGTGCACACCGGAGATGCCGTCGAGCAGGTTGCTGAACCGACCCGACGGGCGCCGCTCGATGTCGTGCGGCCCGAGGAAGACACCACCGGTGGACCGTTCCCGATGGCGCTCGAACGATGCCAGGTTGCGCGAGAACAGCAGCGTCCCGCGCACCGCGACCGTGGGCAGCATTGTCACCGGCGTCGTCAGCTGGATCTCCTGCGTGAGGGCACGCTGCGGGTCGAGCTGCACGATGACCCGCTCCGGCAGGTAGCCCACCGCGCGCACCTCCACACTCTGCGTCCCTCCGGGAAGGCTGTCGATCGAGAAGTAGCCGTTCGAGTTCGAGCTCGCGGCGAGGCCCGAGCCCAGGAGCGCGGCGCGGGCGTTGTTCAGGGGCTGCCCGCGATCGTCGACAACGTGCCCGGTCAGGTGCGCCTCGCCGCGCCACGCGGTCAGCAGTGGCGGCGCGTCTTCCGCGGTGTCGGCCGCCGTCGGCGGGCGCTCGGCGCGGTTCAACAGCTCGCGATGGGCACCGCCCACGAGCATCGTCAGGTGGCGCACGCCGTGGCGCGGCACCGTGACCTCGACGAAGCCCGTCGAGTCGAAGCCCGACGCCGCACGCACCGTGAGCTCCACGTCGCTCGGCACCTCGCACAGCGCGAACCACCCCGCCGCCTGCGACTCGGCGTCGCCTTCCCGGTTCCGGAGGTGCACGCCCTGCCGGCTGATGATCGTCTCGCCCCACTCGACGCTCACTGACGCCCCGGCGATCGGGGCGTTGGTCCCGGTGGCCAGCACGTGCCCGATGAGCAGCCCGGTGGTGTCCTCGCGGAATCCCCCGGGGCAGACCTGCTGGATGATCGTGCGTGCCGTGGGAGACGACAGCAGCAGCCGCTGGCTCCCGGCATGCAGGTCCACCGCCTGGGTTCCGCCCTCCAGCCCGAGCGTGTCGAGCGCCGGGTGGAAGAACCCGGCGACGTAGCTGCCGGGCGCGATCCCGTGCAGCGCGAAGGCGCCTGACGAGTCGGTGCGGGTCGTGTACATCCGCCCCTGCACCGAGTCCGCGGTGCCCACGATCTGCACCGTCGCCCCGGCGAGCACCCCGCGGCTGACGCCGTTGAAGACGGTCCCTGTGACCGACGCCTGCCCGGCGGCGCGCGGGTCCGCCTGCGCCTCGACCACCCCCGCGCTCGCGGCCAGCGCGAGCAGCGAGAGGAGCGGAGCACGGCGCGATCGGGTCATGGTGGGGCAAGCCTCATGCGGGCCGAATCTGGCACCACTCCGGGCGCGCGGACAGGCGCCATGGGGGCACCGGCCGGGCCGCACACGCGGGAAGGCGGCCCCCCGACCGGCCCGGCTCGTCCCGCGGAGGGCACTGAACGCAGTGGCGGCCGGGTTCGCGGAGTCTGCGCATGGCTACTTCTTGATCTTCGGCTGCGCCGGCCGCGTCCAGATGACCACCGCGCCGCAGTGGTTCATCATGTCCTGGTACTCGATGGGCCGCTCGAGCTCCTTGTTGTAGATCTCGATCCCCGCCACCTCGTCGGAGCGGAAGTACCAGTCCAGCTCATCGGCGCTCAGGTAGGACTTGATCCCGTCGACGTAGAAGGTCGGCGTGCACGTCTGCATGGAGCCGACAACGTTGCCGGCGTGCCGCATCGTCACCGACGTCCCCCCGCGGTAGCTCACCTCGACGTTCGGGACGCCCTGGAGGAAGCTGCTGATCCGGCTGATGGGGCGCATCTCGATTTCCTGCGCGCCGACGAAGTAGCCGCCGATCGCCTCGCGCTTGTGCTGCTCGAACTGCGCCAGCCCGCGCGAGTAGATGAGGTTCGCCCGCACCGTCACAGTCGGGAGCGAGGTCACTCGTTCGCCGAGCGCGACGTCGACAGTCGCCGGCCGGTCCGCCGCGAGCTGCACGATCTGGTGCACCGGGACATACCCGATGGCCCGCACCTCGAGCGTGTTCGTGCCGCCGGGAAGGCTGTCGACGCTGAACGCCCCGCGGTCGCCGGTCTCCACGCCCTTGCTCGTCCCCCACACGAGGACGCGCGCGCTCGGCACCGGCTGACCCTTGGCATCGCGCACGACCCCCGCCAGGTGCGCATCGCCGCGGCGCGCCAGCAGCGAGGCGCCGAGCATCGGGTCGTCGGCCTTCGTCGAATCGTCCGCGGTGACCGGCTCCAACACTGCCCCGCCGATGTACAGCGTGAGGTGGCGCAGCCCGTTCGCAGGGATCTCGGTGGCCACGAACCCGGTGCTGTCCGCGCCGTGCCAGCCGCGCACGGTGACCTCGAACCCCGAGGGCACGTCGCAGAGCGCGAACCACCCCGGCCCCTGCGTCTCCGCGGTCCCGTTGCGGTTGCGACTGCGCACGCCGTGCGAGTCGATCACCATCTCGCTCCACTCCACGCTCACGTCGGCGCTGTCGAGCGGCACCTCGGTGGCGGTGTCGCGCACGTGCCCGATCAGGAGCCCGGTGCTGTCGTTCGCCGACGACGCGCCGCAGAGGCTGCGGATGATCGTCCGGGGCGACGGCGACGACAGGAAGAGCACCTGGCTCCCGTCGTGGATCGCGACCTCGTGGGTGCCGGACTCGACGCCGAGCGAGTCGAGCGCGGGATGAAAGAAGCCCGCGACGTAGTTGCCCGTCGGCACGTCGTGCAGCTCGAAACGCCCCAGGGAGTCCGACCGGGCGGTGACGCTGTGTCCCGCCGACGGGCCGTCGGACGCAACCAGCTGCACCGTGGCACCCGCCAGCCGCGCGTTGCCGATGCTGTCGAAGACGACGCCGTTGATGATCGCGGTGCCCTGTGCCGCTACCGTTGGAGCGGGCTGCTGTGCCTGGAGGGCGAATGGAAGCGCGACGAACAGCCAGCGGGCTTTCGGCATTCGCGAGGCGTGCTCCGTGGCGCGCTTGCGCGCGCGCTGAGGGAATTGGCGACCTGCATCGACCCAGCCACCCCGCCTCACCCGGCGAGGCGTCACTACCCCCGGGATTGTAATACGTGCCGTCTCAGGCGGGCGTGGGTTCGCCCCCGAGGGCACTGCCCGGTGACGGCTCCCCGGGCAGGCGCAGGGCCGCGTCGACCCGCTCCGCCACGCGCCGGGAGGCCTCCAGGTGGCGGGTGACGTCCGGGATGCTGGCGAGGCCCGCCTCGAGGCTCAGCAGCTCCAGGCGCACGGACTCCATTGCCGCGGCCACGGTGGCCAGCCGCTCGCCGGCCACGTCGTCCTCACGCAGTCGGAGCCGCTCTGCCTCGTCGCGCAGCGAGGCGAGGATCCGGGGGAGGTCGTGGAGCTGCTGGCGCGCCGGAGCCGGCAGGGCGCGGAAGAGGGCGTCGGTCTCGCCGCCCAGGGCGACGAGCGTCGGGAGCGCCGGGGATAGCTCGGGGGCGCCCTTCCCGCCGTTGAACACGCCGGAGACGCGGAAGAGCAGCCTGCCCAGCCGCCCGCGGAGGAGCTTCGACCACAGGGTGGGGCCCCGCCGGAGTGCCGACGCCACCGTGCGCACGGTGATGAGGGCGAGCAGCACCGCCAGCGCGGCCGCCGGGAACGTCAGCCAGTCGGGGTGGTCGAACGTGGCGATCCAGGCGGCGAGCGCCGTCTTGAACGATCCGGTGAGCAGGTACGTCAGCGCGCGGCGCCGCCGCTCGGCGGCGGGCACCGCGGCCTGCTCGGCCATCCGCTCTGCTTCTTCCTGCGCAATGGCCGAGGCGGCTTCGGCATGCCCATGGCCGGCGCGGACGAGGTCGCGCGTGCTCATCACGGTGGTGCCCAGGCGGACGAGGGCGATGCCGCCGAAGAGCGACGCCATCGAGATCATCGCCATGCCGACGAAGAAGTTGTCCAGCGCGCGGCCGATGCCGGAACCTGTCTGCATGGCGCCGATCAGTGACAGCACGCCGAACGTCGTGCCGACGCCGACGAGACCCATCGAGATGTCGCCGCCGGCCGCGAGCACATCGCGCACCCAGGCGCGCACCGGTGCCGGGATGTCGCGCGCCCTGGCGCGGACGTCGTCGAGGGCAACGGCGAAGGCCTCCACCGTGGGCCAGCGGTCCATGGGATCGCGTGCCAGCGCCCGGTCCACGCTGCGCACAAGTCGCGCCGGGAGCGCGGCATCGGCAGTGCCGAGCGACGGGGCGGGTTCGCTCGCCTGGCGGGCGAGGAGGGCCGCGGTCGTCGGGGCCTCGATCGGGTGGCGTCGCGGTGAGGGCGTACCAGAGGGTCACGCCTAACGCGTAGAGGTCGGCGCGGCCGTCACCGGGCTCGCCGCGGGCGACCTCGGGGCTCAGGTAGCGCGGCGTCCCGGCCGGGGAGCCGCCCGGGGGCGTGTCGCCGGCGACGGCGCGGGCGATGCCGAAGTCGGTGACGAGGGCGCGACCGGACTCGCGCTCGAGGAGGATGTTGTCCGGCTTGACGTCGCGGTGGACGATGCCGCGGGCGTGAGCGTGGGCGAGGGCCCACGCGACCTCCTGCCCGATGCGCACCGCGTCGGCCACCGGGAGTGGGCCGCGCCGGCGGATGCGCTCGCCGAGCGACTCGCCGTCGATGAAGGCCATGACGAAGAAGACGACGTCATCGGAGGCCTCGACGGCATGGATCGGGACGATGTTCGGGTGGGCGAGTGAGGCGGCCATGCGCGCCTCGCGCAGGAAGCGCTCGCGCAGCGCGGGCTGGGCGGCGAGCGCCGCGGGGAGGAGCTTGATGGCGACGAGGCGGTCGAGTGCGACGTCGCGCGCCAGGAAGACGACGCCCATGCCACCGCGCCCCAGCTCGCGCACCAGCGAATATCGCCCGGCGACGGCACGCTGGAGGGAGACGAACTCGGGGGAGAGAGGGGAGTCGGGCATGGTGGCGGGGGTGCCTTTCAGTACGGTAGCCGCTGGGGGAAGATTCGGGCGCGGATTGTCGCTGGCCGACTGCATGCTGTCACCGGATACCGCTTGAACGGCATGCTCTGCAAGGCTTGCGCAGGTTATCTCCACCGGCCCATTTCAACTGCGCCTGCGCCGTCAAGTCGCCTCCTGCCTCCCGACACCTGCTCCGTCTGGCAGCCAACAACATGCACCCAAGACCCCTCCTCGCCGCCCTCGCCCTTGCCGCCTGCCACAACGCCCCGGCCGCCGAGCGCACCCTCGCCCCCGACCTCGGCCGCCGGCTCGTCGCCGACCACGGCATGGTCACCTCGGCCAGCCCCTACGCCAGCGAGGCCGGGCTCGAAATCCTCAGGCAAGGCGGCAATGCCGTCGACGCTGCGGTCGCCACCGCCTTCGCCATCGGCGTTGCCGAGCCGGAGATGTCGGGCGTTGGCGGCAGCGGCGCCATGGTCATCTGGACGCAGTCGGCGCACAAGGTCGACTTCCTCGACTTCTACGCTGCGCAGCCCACCGCGCGCTTCAAGGCGGCGAACGCCATCGGACGCGACTCGACGACACCGCTCCGAATCGTCGGAATCCCCGGCAACGTCGCCGGCCTCCTCGCCGCGCACGAGAAGTACGGCAAGCTCCCCCGCGCCACCGTCATGGCACCGGCCATCCGCCTGGCCGCGGAGGGCTACCCGATGTACCAGGTCCTCGCCGACTTCATCGCCATGGACTCGGCGGCGCTCAAGCGCGACCCGGTTGCGCGCAGCCTCTTCTGGCCCGGCGGTCACATCCTCGGCATGGGCGACCACTACGCGAACCCCGCGCTCGCCGCGGTCCTGCGCCGCATCGCCGAGCAGGGGCGCGATGGCTTCTACAAGGGGGAAACGGCGCGCGCCGTCGTGGCACGCATGAACGAGGGCGGGCACCCCGCCACCCTCGACGACTTCGCTGCCTACCAGCCGAACTGGCGCCGACCGCTCTGCACCGACTATCGCGGCGAAGTCGTACTCTCGGCGCCGCCTCCAGAGGGCGGAATGCAGGTGCTGACAAGCCTCTCGCTCCTGGAACGCTTCGACATGAAGTCGCTGGGCCTCCCGACGTCGTCGCCGAGGGCTTTCGACGCCATGACCTCGGCGATGCGCATCGCGCAGGCGTCGGCACGCGTCAACAGCGACCCGCGCTGGCAGATGGTGCCGGCACGCGGAATGATCTCGGATGCCTTTGCGGCACAATGGGCCGACGTCGTCGGCACCGGGCACGCCGCCGACACGATCCGCCCGCGCGACGCGCGAGCGTACGATGCGGCGACCCCGGCGGCCTGCGCCCCGTACGATCCGTATCCGGCGGCGGCCGCCGCCGCTGAGCAAGAGGGTCCGCTGCACCCCGCGGGCGGCGAGACGACCCACATCGCGGTGGTGGACAACGACGGCAACGCCGTTTCGGTGACGGTCACCAACAGCTCGGCGTTCGGATCACGGGCCGCGGTGCTCGGCTTCTTCCTGAATGACTCCGGGTGGCTCTTCCGGCAGGCGGATTTCGCGCGGACCGACGCCCCCGCCTGGCGCACGCGCATAACGACAATCGCGCCGTCGATCTTCCTGCGCGACGGCCGGGTGCAGATGGTGGTCGGGTCACCGGGCGGCGGGCGCATCCCGCTGGCGATGCTGCAGGTGATCTCGTACGTGGTCGACTACGGGCTCGATCCGCTGGAGGCGGTGCGCATGCCGCGCATCTACCCCACGGCGCAGAGCACCCGGGTCGAGATCGAGAACGGCTTCGAGCCATCGCTGCTGGCGGGGATCCGGGCGATGGGGTATGAGCCGATCCCGCAGGGCTTCGGCTACGCGCGGCTTTACCTCATCGTGCGCGTGGGGAACCACTGGGTGGGCGCCGCCGACCCGCGGCATGACGGCGAGGTGCGCGGGTACTGAATACGCACGCGCCGCACACCCGCCTGGATGTGCGGCGCGCTCACTTCGTCCGACTCAGAAGTAGTACTTCAGCCCCACCTGCCCCTGGAACTGGAGCAGCAGGTTGGTGCCGGTGATGCCGAGCGAACCGAACGTCGTCGGCACGCTGTAGAGGATGCTCCTGGCCGAGGCGTCGTAGCTGTTCGGCGTCAGCAGGTCGCGGCTGGCGCCGAACACCCCCATGTAGCGTCCCCACTTGCTGTTGATCCCGTTCAGCACGTTGAACAGGTTCACCTGCACCTCGGCACGCTGCCCGCCGGTGGTCTCGATCGTCTTGGCGAACTGCATGTCCACCCGATTGAACCACGGGAGCGTGCACGAGTTGCGCGGGATGATCTGTCCCACGTACTTGCCGACGCACGGGTACGACTTGAGGTAGCCCGCATAACGATCGCGGATTGCCTGCGCCGCCGTCGGGTCGCTCTCCGAGAGCGGCAGGTCCTCGGGTGCGAAGATGAACGGCCTGTCGTTGTAGTTCACGCCGTCGCCGTTGAGGTCGCCGCCCTGCTCCGGCCCCCACCGGTTCCCCGACTGGAATCGCCACAGGCCGCTCATCCGGATGCCCCACGGCAGCTCGGCGTTCCCCGAGATCACGATCACGTGGTTGCGCACCGTGGCCGACGGCCCCCACGCCTTGTCGGTGGCGCCGACGCCACCGATGTCGTTCGGCCCGTAGGCGCCAACGGTGGGGTTGCTGAAGCCCTCCTTGGCCGTGCAGCACGAGTACGACGAGTTGTCGTAGGCGCGCGTGTAGGTGTACGACATGCGGAGCTGGGACCCGCCGCGGAAGGTGTGCGAGAGCTCGGCGGTGGCGGCCAGCGACTGCGCCTGCCCGTCGTTGTAGTTCGCGTAGATCTCGGCGAAGTCGGTGTTGAGGCGCGAATTCGGACCCGTCGACGTGGCGCTCGACGGGTTGAAGACCGCCGACGGCACGAACACCTGCCGCCCGCCCTCGTTCGTGAGCGTGAACTGCGCGGGACGCAGGTTGAGGTTGCGCACCGTGTACAGCCGGTACGAGCGCGACCCGACGAGGTCCACCGAGAGCTTGGTGTTGCCCGGCAGCAGCCTGTCGTAGCCGATGTTCGCCTTGAAGCTCTCGGGATACTGGAAGTTGTCCTTCCAGAAGGTGTACGTCGGCACACCGGTACCCGTCTGTCCGCCGGCACACGTCGTCGGGTCGTCGCTGCCGCTGGTGCTCCACGAGCCGAAGTTCGCGAGCGACGGCGGCGCGTCCGGCGCCCCGGTCGTGCTCGACCCGCTGCACGTGAGGCTCAGCACCGGATACACCGAGCTCGTCACGTTGCCGCCCACCACGTAGGGAAGCCGGCCATAGAAGTAGCCCATGCCGGCGCGCGCCACCGACCGCCCGTCGCCATTGACGTCATACGCCAGCGCCAGGCGCGGCGAGACGTTGTTCTTGTCGGTGGGGGCGTTGCCCGACTTCACCCCGAAGGCGCGCTCGGCGTCGATCACCCGCTGCGGGTTGTTGAGGAACGACTCCACGTCGTAGCGGAGGCCGAACGTGGCCGTGAGCTTCGCCGTCGGGCGCCATTCGTCCTGCCCGTACAGGGCGTACTCGGCCACGTTGAACGTCGACAGCGGCACCGTGCCGTCGATCGTCTCGCTCCGCGTGTACGACGTCGGCCGCTTCGCCGCCAGGTCGGCCAGCGTCGCGAAGGTGTAGGCGCCGGTGGTGTTGTCGATCGATCCGGTGGGCCCGATGAACGAGTTCTTGAGGTGCGAGTAGATGCCGCTGCCGCCCACCTTGAACGTGTGCTGCCCGGCCTCGAGCGTGAAGTTGTCGATGAGCTGGAATTTCCGCTCCAGCAGGTCGTTGTTCAGCGAGACGAACGTCCCGCCATACCCCGCGCTCTGCCCGCCGCCGATGTTCGTCACGTAGATCGACGGCCGGAGGTCGTGCCCGTTGCGCGGCCGGTCCTCGTCGGAGAACTGGAAGCGCACCACGTTGAACGAGCGCGCGCCGGTCACCGACTGGAGCTCGCCCACGAGCGACGACGAGCGGTCGGCGAGGTTCTCCGCCCGCGCCTGGCCGTACGAGAAGTCGAAGCTCGGGCTGAACAGGTTGTCGTTGTGGTGGTCCGCGAAATTCTCGCGCACCGACAGCCGGTGGTTCCTGTTGATGTTCCAGTCCACGCGCCCGAACAGCGTGATCACGTCGTTCGTCGTCTGGAAGTTCGAGTACTTCGCCGCGGCATCGGTGATGCCGTAGGTGGAGCCGAGGATGTCGACGAACTGCTGGAGGTTGTCGGCCCCCGCGGTGTCGGGGGCCGGGTTGCCGTTGGCGTCGAGCTTGCTCAGGAAGTAGTCCGGCCGCAGCGGCAGCTGCGGCTCGCGGCGACGCTGGCCGTCGAGCGAGACGAGGAAGAACGCCTTGTCGCGCTTGATGGGGCCGGAGACGCGCGCCGCGTATTGCATCGTGGTGAAGTCGATCGCCGGCTTCCCGGCGAAGTCCTTGGCCGCAAGCTGGTTGCCGCTGTAGTTCGCGTAGGCCGTCCCCTCGAGGCGGTTGGTGCCGCCGCGCGTCACCACGTTCACCACGCCGCCGGTGTAGTTCCCGTACTCGACGTCGAAGCCGTTGGTGATGATCTGGAACTCGCGGATCGACTCCAGCGAGAACTCGAACGGGATGCGGGAGCCGCCGCGGTTCTCGCCGAAGAACGAGTTGTTGGCGTCGACGCCGTCGATCTGCACGTTTGTCTGCGACGGGCGGAGCCCGGCGATGGAGAACTGGCCGCCGGTCGTCTTCTCCGGGTTGGGATCGACGAGCCCGGAGATGTTGATGAAGTCGGTGAAGTCGCGGCCCAGCGACGGCAGCGTCTCGATCTCGTGCTGGGAGACGCTCTGCGCTACCGAGGCGTCGGTCACGTCGATCTGCGGCTTGCCGCCGCCCTCGATCTGGACCCCCTGCAGCGCCACCGCCTGCTCGACCATCGCGAAGTTCACGGTCGCCGTC
Source organism: uncultured Gemmatimonadaceae bacterium (assembly GCA_963761075.1). Classification (GTDB taxonomy): domain Bacteria; phylum Gemmatimonadota; class Gemmatimonadetes; order Gemmatimonadales; family Gemmatimonadaceae; genus CAVXFN01. Next base: position 283,484 of record CAVXFN010000002.1, on the reverse strand, counting down.
TGCCCGACGACGACGACGATGTTCGGCACCGAGTCCTCCGGAAGCCGATCATGCGCGACTGCACCGTGTAGGTGCCCGGCGGCAGGAGCACCAGGGCGTACTGCCCGTCGCTCCCGGCGCGGGCGACGCGCTCGAATCCGGTGTTGACGTTGTGGCCGGTGATGGTGGCATCCGGCAGCGGGGCGCCGCCGGTCCCGGTGATGTGGCCGCGGATCGCCCCGGTGGTGGTCGCATTCTGGGCGGCGACGGGCGCCGCACACAGGACGCACGCGGCGATGAGCGCGGCCAGGCCGCGCATGGGCACCCGGCGCGTCATGGACATGTCACCTCCGTCACGTCGCCCAGCGTCCGCGGGAAGAGCTCCACGGGTGGACTGGTGAATGCCTTGAGGATGCCGGTCCAGTCGTAGCACTTGCCCGCCGTGAAGGTGGTCTTGAGCGTCGTGGTATCGGCCACCACGTGGCTGTCGAAGCGCACCGCGACGACGCCGCTGCCGTCGTCGATGTTCGCGTTGCGGCCACCGCCTGTCGTGAAGACGTCCAGCAGCTTGCCGGCCCGGAGCCGGAGCAGGCGCCCCTGCAGGTTCGCCTTGGAGTCGGCCCCCGCGTCCGCGGCTTCCTTGGTCGTCACGTCCGCCGGCACCAGCGGCGTGCCCGGCAGCACCAGGTTCACCGTCACCGGGCTCAGCTCGAACTCGTTGTTGAACGACGCCAGGGTCGCCGACACCTCGATGATGTCGCCGATCTGGAACGAGGGGCCGGTCGGGCTGAACAGCTCCACGCCGCCGGTCTCGTCCTCGATGTACGCCTGGCCGGTGGAGATCTGGTTCACCGTCGAGGTCACCGTGCCCCGCACCGTGATCCGCGAGCCTAACGACTGCTGCTCGGCGTCGGCGATCGAGATCACGCACCCGTCGCGCCCATCCACCGGCACGAACTTCGTCTCGTCGATGTAGACGCTCACCGACATCGGGTTGTCGCAGAAGGCCACCGCCGACCCCAGCCCGGTGGTGTCGATCCGGAGCCAGTGCGTGCCGGCCGGGATGTTCGCGACGCTGAAGCGCCCGTCGCTGCCCGTGTGCAGGTCGCCGCCCGAGAGCGTCGACGTCGTCCCGCGCTCCTGCACCTGGAGGTGCAGGCCCGGCAGGGCGCTGTCCCCGGCCGACGGGTCGAACAGCCCATCCTGGTTGCGGTCGAGGAAGACGATCCCCGCCAGGTCACCGGTGCCCGACACCTCGAACGGGGGCGCCGGCTTGATCGAGCACGCCGCCGCGGCCACGAGGGCCGCCAGCGCCGCACGCGCCAGGACGACCGTCCCGCGCTGCCGCCGCGCGGGCGACGGGTTGGATTCGGAGTGCGTGTGGTACCTCATCGCTGCACCACGTCGGCTGCGCCTCTGGGTTTGAGTTCCGCGGCGCTCGGCGTTCCGAACGGCACGGCGATCCCGGTGATGTCGTAGTGCGTGCCGACGGTGAACACCGAGGCCGGGGGCGGCACGCTCCCCGTCGGCGCCGACATGAAGACCGTGAAGCTCGAGGCGTCCGGCGCCGTCACCGTCACGCTGTAGGTCCCGCTGCCGCTCGGCGTGCCGACAGTGTTCACCGTGCAGTCCTGGATGGTGACCAGCTGCCCCTCGTACGTTCGCGCCAGGAACTCGGCCCCGGTGAGCACCCTGGGCGCCGGCGTCCCGCCCGCACCGAGTTTCGTCACCTTGATCGAGTCCGTCGGGAAGACGTTGTTGGTGATCTCCTTCTCGTTGCTGAAGGTCGTCATCTTGCCGTGCACCCGGACGGCATCACCGGTCATCAGCCCCAGCGAGGCGGGGAGGTTGAAGATCAGCACGCCGCCCGTCGCGTCCTGGATGTAGGAATTGTCGGTGCGGAATGTCCCCTGGCCGGCCGTCACGATCCCTTCGACGGTGACCGTGTCGTTCTGGATCGCCCGTGCGTCGGCGATCGTCATCAGGTTCGGGTTGGTGGCAACGACGTCCGCCGGCGAGCGCGGCTTGATCTCGGGCGTGAACGTGGTGCCGTTGGTGGAGAAGTTGAGCGCGGCGCCCACCACGTCGTAGGTCGAGCCGACCTGCCACGACGTGTTCACGATCCCCACCGCGGCGTTGTCGACGCGGATCGTGAGCGTGGTGCCGTCGGGCGCGGTGGCACCGACGTTGTAGGCCCCGCTGGAACTCGGGTTGCCGACGCTCGTGACCATCAGCCCCGAGAGGCGCACGAACTGGCCGTCGTAGGCCCTTGAGGCGAAGTCCGGTCCGGTGATGGTGCGGGCCGTCGGCGGGGTCGTCGTCCCCAGCATCTCGATCAGCGGCGGGTTCGTCGACGTGAACCGCGCGATCTCGAACTCGTGGTTGAAGAACGCCACCACGCCGGTGACCCGGATGCTGTCGCCCGGCACCAGCGTCGTGGTGTTGGGGATGTTGAAGATCTCGGTGCCGCCCGTCGCGTCCACGATGTAGGCGCTCAGGTTCGACGCCGTCGCCAGCTGGTACACGCCCGTGCCGGCGTACACGGTGCCCTCGACCATCACGGTGTCGCCGGCGGCGTGCATGCGCGCCTGCGCGATCGGGATCGCCGCGGTGCCTACCGCAACGTCGGCACTCGAACGCGGCTTGAGCTGGGCCGTGCTGTTGAAGACCCCGTCCAGCCCGATCACGTTGTAGACGTGGCCGACCTGCCAGTAGGTGATGGGGACATCGACGCCATTGATGTTCCCGTTGCGTACCTGGAACGTCTCGCTGGCGTTCTGGCCCTGCATGTTCACGTTGTATGAGGTGGCACCCGTCGTCGCGCTGCTCACCACGGTGACGCTCTGCACGCTCACCAGCTGGCCGGCGAAGTTGCCGGACAGGAGGTCTGCGACGGAGATCGGCTTCGCGTCGGGCACGGGACCGCTCCCGAGCTTCGTCACGCTGAGCGCGCCGCCCGACGGTGCAACCACCTCGAGCTCACCGTTGAACACCGATGTCACGCCGATGACGCGCACGGTGTCACCGGCCGTGATGCCGATCGCCGCCGGGCCGAAGACGAGGACGCCCGCAGTGGCATCCTGCACGTAGAAGTTGTTGAAGCCGAGCTGTCCGCCGTTCGACGTCGCCACGCCGACGAAGGCCGCTGTGGTCCCGACGGCGGCGGCGCGCGCCTCCGCGATCGTGCTGAGCAGGTTTCCTGTGAACTGCACGCTGAGTGACTGCACCGCGTCGGCGCCGACGGTGATCGTCTGCACCGTCCCACCCACGATGTCGATCGTGGCGATCGGCGTCACCACCACGGTGTAGGTGCCAGGACGCAGCGTCGTGAACTCGAACTCGCCGGCCGCGCCGGTTGCGGTCGTCGCCTCGGCTGCCTGCGTGGTATCGGTACCGGCAAAGAGCCGCACCGTCATGCCCGGCGCCGGCGTATCCACCCCGGCGTCGTAGACGTTGTTCGTGTTGTTGTCGCGGAAGAGCTGCCCGCTGATCGATCCGGGGTTGAAGACGAACCGGAACTCCGAGCTCACCGCGCCGCCGCGGAACGGCACCACGACCTGGGGCGACGTGGCGGTGGCGAGTACCGCACCGGCAGGTGCCGTTGTCGATAGCGCTGCGCTGTAGCTGCCCGGATCGACGTCGCTGAACGTGGCATCACCCTGGCCGTCCAGCGCGGCCTGGAGGGCCGTCCCGCCCGCGACCGGGGTCAGGGTGACGGTGCCGCTTATCGGGACATCGCCCGAGGTGAACGTGCCCGACCCGTCGGCGTCGACGTACGCCTGGATGGTGACAACGGCGACCGTGCCTGTCGGTATCTTGTTATCATTGCAGCCGTTCATGATGAGGGCGGCCACGGCGGCGACGGCCAATCGAGCCCTGCGACGCATCACGGCTCCTGACTTGCTGATCATGGACGGTTCGCGAAGATGTTTGGCGAACGCGAGCCTAGACCCGGCGGCGACGACTGTCAAGATGCCGCATCCGTCCGGCCTCGTCGTTCCCCATTCGTTACTCCCTGCTCGAACACCGCAAGCGGTCGCGACCTGAGCCGATGTCATCCATTCGTCGATTCGTCACCGTGGTCTCGTTCCTCTCGGTGGGACTCACCGCGTGTTCATCAAAGGAGCCGGCCACCGCGGTCACGACCACGCCTGTCATCAGCATTTCAGGTGTGACGGACGGCGCGACTTACGCCGATCCTGTGACAATTCTCATCGACGCCGACGTGGGGTCCTGGGAAGCGACGCTCGATGGCCAGTCGTTCACCTCCGGCGGGACCGTGCGGACCCCGGGCGCGCACACCCTGTCGGTGACGGCGCACGCTCTCGCTCGCCGTGTCCACCAAGGTCGTGCACTTCACCATCGAGGGTCCTCCCGGCGGCGCGCTGATTATCCGGATGTTCAACCTCGGCGCCAACGATGCTGGCGGCGGCGGCGACGCCATCCTCATCACCGACTCGAGTTCGGCCGGCATGGTGCACGCCCTCGTCGACGCCGGGCCGTCGGGCGCCAACGCGAGCGATCCCGGCTTCGTGCAGCGCCAGCTCGCGCTGCTCCACGTGGACACGCTGTCGGTGATGATCCTGACGCACGCGCACGGCGACCACTACGGCGGCATGCCACCGATCCTCTCCAGCGTGCACGTGAAGCGCTTCATGTACAACGGCCAGGTGCGCAGCCTGTCGTCGTACACGAGCGTCATCGCGCAGGCCGGCGTCACGGCGGACAGCACGATCGTCGTGAGCGCGACGCGGAACTACGACCTCGGATACGCCGCCACGCCATCGCACCTCGTGGTGTTGCCGCCGCTGGCCACCCACCTGTCGGACGACACCGACGACGGCACGCTGCTCAACGACGGCTCCATCGGCGCGCGCCTCTCGCTCGGCACGTTCTCGATGTTCCTCACCGGCGACAGCGAGGTGGCCGCGACCGCGCGGTGGCGCACCCAGTTCACGGACCTGGTGAAGAACATCACCGTGCTCAAGGTGGGCCATCACGGGGCGAACAATGCGATCTTCGACGACGGGTTCAGCGGCGCCTCCGCCTGGCTTGCCCTGACCGCGCCGCAGGTGTCGATCATCTCGTCGAACGGCACGACGCACCCGCGCATCAACGCCCTCAACAAGCTGCTGGGCCAGCCCGGCAACCGGACGTACTGCACCAGCGTGCACGGCAACATCACGATCCGCGTGGCGCGCGACGGGACCTACAGCGTGACCGTGGCGAAGAACGCCAACGCGGACTGCGTGCCCGGGAGCGAGGCGACGACGTGAGACGCTCGACAGTGGTGGCACCCGCCAAACCGTGAGCGCGGGCGGTCACCCTCCGCCGCGCAGCGTGTACTTCACGATGCGCGGCTCGCCCGTTTCGCCGGTGTCGGCGACGAGCAGGTAGTCGACGCCGGTTTCGAGCAGTCGCCATGACGCCGGGACCGTCAGCCGGGACGTTCGCTTGCCGTCGGGGGTGCGGAGGAACCACTCTCGGATGCCGTCAGGGAGTCGCCTCGCGCGTCGCACCCAGACGCGACCGGTGCGATCGACGAGGAGGCTGTCGAACAGGGGCGGTCGGCGATCCTTCGCGTTCTCAAGCGCCGTGGCCAGCGCCTCCCGCAGCGACTCGGGCATGCCGGAAGTGCCGTCGAGGAACTGCGCCAAGGCGTCCTTCCATTCGCTGTCGGTGGGTGCCCGCACCAAATCGCCGAGCGCCAACGAGTCGATGGTTTCGCCGCTCGATGAGAACCGCAAGACGCTGGAGTCCGCGCCGTCCAGATAGAAGGCCGTGTCGCCACGCGCCGTGGCGATTCCGAAGCGGCCGAACGGCACCGCGCTCCCGCCCATGACGCGCCCCCCCTTTACGTATGCGAGTGACTCGCGGCCGAAGAAGCGTCCGACCGTGTCGATGGTTCGTCCATCCGGCGCGACGCGAACGAGCCACTCGTCGAGGCCCTGAATGGAGCTCTCCCGCGGAGGGGGCCCGGCGATTCGCAGTTCGCCCAGGACGGAGCCGCCCGCAAACGCTCCGTCCACGAAAAGGTGTGCACGGAACAGGTTGTCCATCCGCGGCCATGCGCGCACGAACCGGCCGTCCGGTGCCAGAATGCTGACGCGCTGCAGCGCGATGTCATAGACGCCGATGGAATCGCCTGCGAGCGGCCAGATCGTCCAGATCTGACGAAAGTCGCCCGGCCCGTCTCCCCGCTGGCCCGAGCGGCCGAGGAGGTGGCCGGCGGAGTCGAAGACGCTGACGCGAAACTCGTCGCGATCGGCGACCACGATGTTCCCGTTCGCCTGACGCATGGCGCCAACCACGGCCGCGAATTCCGCGTCGGGGTCGGCCGGATTGCCGCCGAGGACGACGATCGGCTCGGGTGCGAACGTAAGCTCGCCGATCGTTTCCCCGGCGTCGCGCGAGGGTCGCATGTCGCCTCGGCATGCAGCCAGCATGACGAGGAGCGTGACTGCGCACGCCTTTCTAGCCGGCACCGGCGGCATGGCGGAGCGAGTGCCTGCCGCCCGTTGGAGTGGCGACCGGGCTGATCCCCACTGGCGCGCATGCGGGTCGCGGTGCGATCGGGCGTGCGGGTGTGCGGCAGGACGCGAACGAGGCCGACGCATGACGATCCCACATCGTCCATCGGTCGCGGCGATCCCGGTCAGAGGGATCCCAGCGCATTCCGCCGCAGGCACTGCGCATCGTTCTCGTCGAAGGGCACGACGTAGACGGACCTGACGCCGAACGCGACGACGTGCGGGCGGTGCGACAGGAGGCGTTCGGTTGACAGAAGTGCGTCGCGCTGCTGCGGAAGCTGCGGCGCCGAGGGAGGGAAAAGGTAGCGTTGACCTTCTTCCTCACGCGTGCCGCGTACAGCCTCGTGTGCCTCGGCACACTTCTCGCGACCTGCGGGGACGGTGGCGATCTGGATGGCGCCGATCGAGAAGGGCGAGGCGCCGTCCCGGAGCGAAGGGGTACGCTCACTGCTGGATGAACGGGACGCAGACACGCGCCGATCATGGAGTTCCTCAGCACCCTGCTAACCTGCACCCGATCCCGAACCAGAGGCGACTTCAGGAGTGCATCTCGGAGCCGGGGTCAGCCGAGCGACATACGGCACACCCGCTTGCGGATTGGGATTGGCGGAGAAAGCAAGACTCCATCCCAACTCGGTCCCTGGGGCAAATCTGTCAGTAGCTGCGACGAGCGCGTGGTTATCGACCAGCATCAACGTGATGTCGTCGTCCAGCGTCGACGTGAGGGTATCGGCCCGCACGAAGTCTCCGCCATTGGTGACCTCCGTGACCACGATCTGCCACCCCTCAGGGAACTCGATGCACGTTGTCGGTCCGGTGATCGCCCCGACCGGCTCGGCCCCGTTAGGATTTTGGGGAATGTGGTACTCCCAAACAAACGCCCGCAGCTCAATCGTCTTGCAGCCGGTGTCGTCGCACAGCGGATTGGCGACAAGCAAAGTCGGTGGGCGTGGCGTCGCCGGCTCCGTTGACTGGGAGCACCCGGCTCCGACCAGGCAAGCGATGACCAGTCGCGACGGTCGAATCGGCAAAGAAATCATCTACCTTGCTCCTGCAAGCCACCTTCGCGGACACTCGTGCGGGATTGAGAACGAGGGTGCGGCGACGACAGGATCGTTCGGGCGACGCGTAACGCGAGGCTTCGCTACGTCATCGGCGTGCGAACTGGTGGCTCGGCCGAATATTGCGCTCGCCCGATGTTCGTGCAACCAAAGCGCCGCTCGCCGCATCGCCTGAGATGCTCGCTGCCGTGGTGAACGGACGCGAATCGTCGCCTGGAACCGCCGACGCGAACCCGGATAGCCGGAATGTGCGTCTGTCTCTGCCAGCCCTGCGCCGTTGCCCGTCCCCCACTCGCGAGGAGCCTCGGTCCGATGGAGCGCTGCCACGCTGATCGTGCCATCGCGCGCGCGGGCCGGCAGACGCCCTGGACTCGAGCCGTGCTGCCAGCGACGGCGTTGGTCGGCGGATTGTCGACGCGGGTACTGGCACAGGTCCCGACGTTCTCCGTCTCCGGCACGGCGTCGGCAGCGGGCGGCAGCCCGATCCATGGTGCCCTCGTCCTCGTCGACTCCGCAGCGGCGCTGCACGGGGTTCGCACCGATGCCGCTGGCCGCTACCGCTTCGCGGGGATTCCAGCGGGAGACCACACCCTCGACATCACGGCAGTCGGATTCATCACGCCCGGGGCGCGAATTCGACGACACGACCTCGGACGTGACGATCGACGTCACCCTGCAGCGCGCGGCGCAGCGGGTGGATTCGGACGTGGTCCGCGCCGGTCTGGCCGGCGTGTACGGCCGGATGCTGAACGCCGTAAACCTCGCACCAGCCGAGAGTGTCACTCTCCAGATCGTCGGTGCTCGGATGACAGCGGCCACGGACACCGGTGGGCGAGATAGCCTTCCCAAGGAGAAGCCGGGGAGCTACGTGGTTCGCATGCGGCGCGAAGGACTCGCGGAGCGCACCTGGTCGATCACCGTGGAGAAGAACGATGATACGAGTTCACCGCGCTGCTCACGCTGGCCACGACTTCCAGGGCAGGAAAACAGCGTGAGGGCCTCCTCGAGGAATCGGATCGACGAGTTAGCCGCGGGGGCATCCACGCCCTCTTGATCACGCGCTCGGAACTCGGGTCGAACTCCAACGGCGATCTGTCCATCTACCTCAGGCGCGCCCGCACCGCGCTGGTGAAAAACCTGCAGCCGATCCTGAGCGATTCCTCCTGCATCTTCATCGACAGGGAGGCCGTTGCCGGGATTTCCGCTCCGCGCGTTTTCGGTCGGTGACGTCGAGGCGCGGGAAAGGCTGTCGGCGTCAGCCGCGTGAAAGGGCTGCCCGGTCACGCCTGCCTGCGTGACGCGCTCTTCGCGCATTACGAGGCGGGTCCTCGGCTCCAGCGACCGCGAGTAGAGCGTCACCGACCCGGCAAACAGGCTGTCGCGCAGCGAGATGTCGGTGGCGGTGAGCGCCGTCTGGACCTCGCTGAACAGGGCCGCGATCCGCGCCGCGTCGCGCCCACGCGTGTCGCACGGCGTCGCCGCCGAGACGTGAACGACAGGGAGGACGAAGGTCGTCGTCCGATCCACGGCGACGTCGACCCGGCGCGTCTCGCCCGTGCCGAGGTCGAATGGCGCGGAGACGAACTGCCGCACGCCGATGCGCTTGGCAGTGAGCCGGAAGCGCCCGGCGCCTTCCGCGGCAATGGCGAATTCCCCGCGGGTGTCGGAGAGAACGGCGCGCTGCATCCCACTGGGCACCCCGGGACTGTCGGTGGCAGGCACCAGCGTGACGACGACGCCCGCCACCGGGACTCCCGAGACGGCTTCGGTGACGGTGCCGCGCACGACCTGCGCCTGGAGCGGCAGGGCGAGCAGGCCGGCGAGCAGCGCGCCGAACGCGAGCGCCTCCCGCGCCGGACAGTTTGTGGTCTGCGTGGCACGCAGCCGCCATGGCGACGACACCTGCATCAGCCCGGTCCCAGCGAGTAGCGCTGCAGGAACTGCAGGTCGTCATCATCGCGCCTGACGACGTAGACGGATTTCACGCCGAACGCGACGACCTGCGAGCGCGGCGGGAGTGCAATGAGCTCGGCGAGTTTCCCGGCATGATCGAAGACATCGTACGTCGGCGGCGTCCCGCGCGGCCGCGTGCGGAGCACCCAGAGCGTGCCATCATCGGCGAAGATCGCGGCGCCGGGGAGGAACGCGGGCAGATACTCCGGCCAGGCGACGTCCTTCGGTACCGGCAGCCGGACCATGCGCGACTCCGCCGGGCCGTTCATCGAATGCATCACGGTCCCCGGTTTCGGCGAGCGCCATTCGGCGAGCCAGTCCTGCTTGTCCTCGTCGGTCACGCGCATCCGGTCGAGCGGCACCACTGGCCCGTCGAGACGACGGCCACGGTCGAACAGCGTGACGCGATACGGGGCGAGCGAGACGACCGCGACGCGGCCGTCGGCGGCGACCACCCACTGGTCGAACGACGCGAATGCTCGCCCCGGGCGCGGTGTCACGAAGACCATGGCGGTCCCGGGCACGAGCCGGCGCTCCCACCCCGGATCCTCCCGGACGAAGGCCACCGTGTCGCGCCGGTGCCTGACGAGATCGAGCCGTTCGATGCCTGACGAGTCGATGAGCCGCGTGGTATTGTCCGGAAGGACGCGCACCGGGCCTCCCTTCGCGTAGAGCCCGCCCACCGTGTCCGATGCACTCGGCGCCATCGCGGGCATACCACGCAGCGGGCCGGCTCCGCCTCCGGCCGCCGTGATGTCGAGGAGCCGTGTCGGCCTCCCTGCCCGGTCCACCTCGAGGTAGCGCAGGCCGTTCCCGTTGTCCCGGATCAGCGTGCGCCCGCTGTCGACCGCGAGGAGCTGCACCGGCCGCTCGTACTCCCGGGGGCCGGCCCCGTTACGCCCGACCCGCGTCATCGTGCCTGTCCGGAAGTCGGCTGCAACCACCGTGGCTTCCCGGGAGTCGAGAATCAGCACGCGGCCGTCGGGCAGCTCGCGCACGCCGTCGATCTTCGTGAACCCGTGCGGGAGCTCCGCATCAGGCTTCGAGAGCGTGCGCGTGGGGACGTCCTGGACAGGGAGCGCCTGACCCGCGAGCAGGGCGCCGGTCGCAAACAAGAGCCGAGCTGAGGCGACAACTTTCATCAGCCGCGGTGCAGAAGAGGGGACGCGGGCGGCGGGACCGTTCCGACGACGCCTTCCCCGACGCGTTCGGCGATCTGGGCGAAAATTGACTTCGAGGGAGCCTCGTGCAAGCCTCAATCCGCCTTCAGCTCCCCAATGATCCCCCCGGCGGGATGAACGGACGCGCCGCGACGACTGCGTCCGAGCCCTCATGATCCGGCAAAGACGTCAGGCGCGGCGCGCGGTCGTCCACGGCGCACCCGGTCGAGTCGCGCTACGGGACGCCGCCCTGCGTCCGGTCCGTGGCGCCGCCCAGGAACCCCAGCAACGCCGCGTTGAACCGCGCCGGCTCGTCGAAGTGTACGCCGTGCCCGCCGCCCGGAACGATGACCCCGCGCGCGTCGGGCATCCACTTGACCATCGAGTCGGCCACCATCTTCCAGCGCGGCCGTTCGTTCTCGCCGGAAATGAAGAGTGTCGGGATCGTCCACTGACGCATCGCGCTGAACTGCGCCGGCGGAAACTCGCCCGACTCGGGATGGTCCTTCAGCAGGTCATCGCCCGAGTACTCCCCGATGATCGAGTCGAGTCGCGCCGCCACGGCGGGTGTCCGGTTCGGGCCGGGCTGGAACATCGGTATCGCCAGCACGATCTTCCACAGAGAGTCCAGTCCCTGCTGCCTCGCGATCGACTTGAACATGTCCATGCCGGGACCGGGGGGCGGCGGGACGGGAAAGCTGTCGGGCTCCCCGCCACCGTAGAGGACCAGCGCCCGCACCCGGTCGGGCATGGCCGCCGCGAAGCGGATCGCGACATCCGCGCCGGCCGAGTGTCCCACCAGCACCGCCTCCCGGATGCCTAACGCATCGAGCAGCGCCGCGACGTCTCCCGGATCCGCCGACGGGTCCGCATCGCCCGTCGACTGCCCGTAGCCACGCCGATCCAGTGCCACGACGCGGTAGTGGGGCGCGAGCGCGGTGATCTGGTCGTCCCACTCCCTCAGGTCGAGGGCCCATCCGTGGATCAGCACCACCGCCGGGCCGCTCCCCTCCACCACGTAATGAATGTGGGCGCTCCCACGGTCCAGCGTTCCGGTCCGCGACGTCTCGGTCGTGCACGCCACCGGGAGGGCCACCAGGGCCGCGAGGATAAGCAGTCGCCGCATCATGCACCTCCGGTCAGTGAGGTCGCCCCCCGTGCGGCGACGTGAAAAGGTCGACGTCCAGGTTCACGCGACGAAGCAGTGCCGCGAAGCGCGCGTTCGTGCGCACCGGGTCGAAGATCGGGTTTGCGGCAAACGGGGCACTCGGCCAGAACTCCCCGGCGTCGGTCGCGCGCTCGAACTCGTCGAGAGCGCGGGCCGTGTCCCCCTCCGCCAGGGCGAGGGTTCCCTTCGACGAATGCCCGTACGCCCGCGACGGCGCCGCGGTGTCGACGTACCGCGCGATAAAGTCCACGGTCGCGGTATCGCCCAGGGCCGCGTACGTCGCCGCCGCCGCGGCGGGCCACGGTGCCGGGCGTGCGATGCCGTTTGGTCGCCAGGTGATCCCGGCGAGTGCACGCGCCCGCGCGCGCTGCCCGCGGGCCAGCGCCACCTGCGATCCCATGTACGCCACCGGCACCGTCATCGAGTCGATCTCCAGCGCGCGGTCCATTGCGGAGAAGGCCTCGTCCCTGCGACCGCCGAGCAACAGGTTCAGCGCCAGCCAGCCGCCGATCACGGGCGACGTGGGGTCGAGCGACTCGGCGCGCTCCATCTCCCGCGCCGCCTCCTCGAGCCGCCCCACGTACGTCAGCATCCGCCCATAGTGCATGTGCGTGTAGGCATCATTGGGATCGAGATCCAGCGCGCGCCGGAATTCCGAATCGGCCTCCGCCCAGCGGTATTCGTGCATCGCCACGAGCGCGAGCGACGCCTCGGCCTGCGCCAGTGTCGGGTCGAGCTCCAGCGCACGTCGCGCCGCCGCCGTGACGGGCCCGGCAAGCTCCGCATTGGTCGTGTCGGCGAAATTCGGCAGGATCACCAGCGCCGCGCTCAGCGCCGAGTGCGCCCGGGCGAATCCGGGGTCGCGCGCAATGGCCTGCTGAAACAGCTCCGCCGCGCGCCGCACGCCGTTCCCGCGTCCCCGCAGGAGGACCTGCCCGCGCAGGTAAAGCTGGTATGCGGCGGTGTCGGATGTCCCGCGCAGGCTGCCGGGGGCTTCTGCGAACACCGGCGCCATCCGTCCAAGCATGTTGACGCGAACGGCCGCCGTGAGGGCGCTCGTGAGGCTGTCGAGGGTGCCGAGGATGTCCTCCGTGCCCAGGTCGAACTGGTTCTGCCAGACATCGACGCCGTCTTCCGTCCGGCTCAGCCACGCAGTCACCCGGACCAGGTTGCCCTCGGGCAGCAGCGTGCCGTGCAGCAGGTATCCCACCTGCAGGGCGTGCCCGGCCGCTGGAACGTCGACGCTCGACTGGCCGCGATAGCGCTCCACCGACGTGCGCGTCGCCAGCCGGAGGTCGCCACGACGCGCCAGCGCGGTCGTGATCTCGTCGGTGAGGCCGTCGGCCCAGACGTCGCGTGCGGTGTCGCCGCGGTTCACGAACGGCAGCACGCCCACCGATGCCTCGGCAGCCGCGGACGCCGCGCCGAGGCGGTCGCGCACGAGCACGGCCGACGCCCCGGCGACGAGCAGCAGGACGACCACCATCGCGCCCGCTCGCTGCCGACTCGTCAGGCGGTTCCGGAGCCGGCTGAACGCGGTGGTGCGCACCGCCACGGCGTCCAGGGCGTCGAGGATCTCGCGGGCGGAGGCGGGTCGTCGCTCCGGGTCCTTCGCCAGGCAGCGCGTGACCAGGCGCACGAGTCCCGTCGGACACTCCGGGCACTGCTCGCCCAGGGGACCCGGCTCCTCGGAGAGATGAGCACCGATGAGCTGGTGCGCCTCGCGCCCCGCGAATGGCGGCTTCCCCGACAGCAGCTCGTACGCCAGGCAGCCGAACGAGTAGAGATCGGTGCGGTGATCGATGGCAGGATCCGCCGTGATCTGCTCCGGCGACATGTAGGCGGGCGTGCCGACGGCCATTCCCGCACGGGTCACGGTCGTGGACGTGCCGCGCTCCCCCGTGCCGTCCACGCGGGCCGCGCTGATCGCCTTGGCGATGCCGAAATCGGTGACCACGGCCGCGCCGCCGGAGAGGAGCACGTTCTCCGGCTTGATGTCCCTGTGTACCACGCCGCGCTGGTGCGCGTACGCGAGGGCGCGGGCGACGTCGCGCAGGATGCCGATGGTCTCTGCCAGGGACGGCGGACGGTCCTGCTTCAACCGGTCGCGCAGCGAGAGCCCGTCGACGAACGGCATCGTATAGTGCGCCACGCCGTCCGTGGATCCCGCGGTGAGCACCGGAACGATGTTCGCCTGCTGCAGCGATGCCGCGAGCCGGATCTCGCGCTCGAAGCGCTTCGTCGAGACTTCGGCGGCGAGTTCGGGCGCGAGGACCTTGATGACGACCCGGCGGGCAAGCGCACGATCCGTCGCCAGGAAGACGCGCGACATCCCCCCGCCGCCGAGCTCGCGCTCGATCGCGTACGTCTCGCCGAGGGCCGATTGCAGTTGCTCGAGAAGCTCCATGGCGTTCCGCGTTCGCCGGTGGAGAGGAGGGCCCGTTTCGCAAGGTAGGACGCCAGTCCCGACTCGGCCAGTCGCGGCACCAGGCTGGTGTTCCGTGGGCTCGTTGGTGGAGCCAGCGATTCCGCTGAGCCGCTCCCGCGTTCACGGCATGCCTTGCGCTCAAGTCGCCCCGCCATCGACAGTTCGATCGAATCGATCGCCCCTTCCACCCCACCGCCCGGACCATGTCCGATTCTACAGGCGCTCCCGTCCACCTCGCCGACGCCATCGCCTTCCAGGATGGCGCGGTCGTCAGCCGCGTCCTCTTCAAGAAGCCGCGCTCCACGATCACCGTCTTCGCCTTCGACGCCGGTGAGGGGCTCACCGAGCACACGACGCCCGCCGATGCCTTCGTCGTCGGCGTGGAGGGTGAGGCCACGATCACAATCGCCGGCGTCGTGCACACCGTGCGCGCCGGCGATTTCCTGCACCTGCCGGCGAGCGTGCCGCACGCGGTGCAGGCATCGGCGCGGTTCAGGATGTTGCTCGTCATGGTGCGGGAGTGAGTGCGGCGACGCCGGACGCGCCACAGCAGCTTTCCTCGCCGGCGACTCTCGGCACGTCGTAACGGCAACGACGCGTGACGGCATCGCCTCTGGAGATGCTCTCCGCGAGGCCGTCGTCGCTTGGTCACGCGCCGCTTGCGCACGCCTCAGATCGTCAGCATGCTCTCGGTGATGCGCATTCCTCGCGCTGGCCTGCTCGTCGCCATGGCCGCGGTGCTCGGCTCCTCCCGCGGCGCGGCGCAGGCCCGCCCCGGCAACATCTCCGGCATGGTGCGGGGCGATGATGGTCGGCCGCTCGAGAATGCCACCGTCGTTGTTGACCCCTCCGACTACGCCAGGCGCGTCTTCACCGACGCCCAGGGACATTTCCGCCTGGCGGGCGTTTCCGCCGGCACGCACCGCCTGCGCACGGTGCGTGTGGGTTATCGCTTCGACGAGCGCGATGTCGACGTCCCCGCGGGCGGACTCGATATCGAGATCACGCTCACGCGCTTCACCCAGCTCGACACCGTTCCCATTCGCGCGTCGCGCACGGGGATCTTCGGGCATGTGCTCGCCCACGGCGACTTCACGCCACTCGACAACGCCACCGTGACCGTCGTGGGCGCCCGCGCCAGCACGCGCACCCGTCCTGACGGCCTCTTCGACTTCCCCGCGGTGAAGGAAGGCGCCTACGTCGTCAACGTCGAGCGGAAGGGGTTCGCCTCGCGCATGATCTCTGTCTTCGTGCCGCCCGACGGCGCCGTGGAACTGGCAGCCGCGCTCGACGTGGCGACGAGCTCGGACGGCACGAAGCAGCTTTCCCTTCCGCTGTCCGAATTCGACTCCCGTGCCCGACGGCGCGGCCGCCTCAGTGCCATCGTGCCGCGACAGGAATTCGCCGGCCGCTACGGCGTGATCCTCGAGGACGCGCTGCGGTTCACGACGTCGTTCCTCAAGTCCAACCTGGTCCTCGACAACAGTGCCTGCGTCTTCGTGAACGGCGTCCCCAAGCCCGGCATGACGATCCACGAGTTCACCGCCGGCGAGGTCGAGGCGGTCGAGCTCTACGGACTGGGGCAGGACTATACCAACACCTTGCTCGATCGCTGGCCCCCGGGACTTCCCTGCGGCGACAGCACCGTCCCGCTGCCGCCGGCAAGCAGTCGCAAGGTCGGACTGCAGCCGCAGGGCGGAAGCTCGATGCGCTCCTCCAGCGACCCGAAGGTCAGGGCGGTCGTGATCTGGCTGCGCAGGTAACCGCGGTCCTTCGCCGCCTCCACTGGCGCGTTTCCAGCGCGCCGGCCCGGGGGCATCACCACCGCGCCAATCCCCGCGATCCGCCATCGCGCCGCGCTGCCGTTCCCGCCCTCTTGTGCCCCTCCGCGCCCGCCGCCACTCTCACCCGCGACCGCACATCCCTTCACGCCCCCCACCCGAGTCATGCTCTCCGTCGCGCAGAAAGGCGTCCTCGCCGACATCTCCCTCGATGAACCCTGGTCCCTCATCGAGCGCTTCACCACGCTCCGCCGCGAGCACCCGGACGACGTCCGCACCGCCGCCGAGGAGATCGCCGGCCGCCTTCGCCGGCTCGGCGTCCCCGTCGAGGTCCACGACCCCGAGGTCTTTCTCAGCCTCCCCGGCAAGGCCAGCGTCACCGTCGGCGACGAGACGTTCCGCGCCAAGCCGATGGCGATGAGCGTCGCCTACCGCAAGGGGAAGAAGGCGCCCCTCGTGTACGTCCCAGGCCGCTACGCACGCGGCGCCGATGAACTCTTCTCGAAGAACCTCCTCGGCGGCGACGACATCGACCTCCGCGGCAAGTTCGTCGTCACCGAGGGCTTCGGCATGCCCGGCAAGGTCTCGACCTTCGAGGCGCGCGGCGCCCTCGGCATGATCGCCGTGAACCCCGGGCGCAACGCGCACTGGGGCATCTGCACGACGGTCTGGGGCACTCCCGACCTCCGCGATCTCCCGCGCAAGCCACGCATGGCGGTTGTCTCGGTGAACAACGCGGACGGCATGAAGCTGATCGAGCAGGCGCGCGCCGGCGAGCGGGCGACGCTGACTTGCGAGACGGCCGAGGGATGGTTCCGCTCCCCGATTCCCGTGGTGACGATTCCCGGCGCCGAGGAGCCCGACGCCTTCGTGCTGCTCCACGGCCACTACGACTCCTGGGATTTCGGCATCGGCGACAACGCCGTGGGCGACGCCACCCTGCTCGAGGTCGCCCGCGTCCTCTGGAAGCACCGCGCCGCGCTCAAGCGCTCCGTCCGCATCGCCTGGTGGCCGGGACACTCCACGGGTCGTTATGCGGGATCGACATGGTTCGCCGACAACTTTGCCATCGATCTCTACGAGAACTGCATCGCCCAGGTCAACTGCGACTCCCCAGGCTGCCGCTGGGCCACCGCGTACAAGAACATCTCGTGGATGGACGAGACCGAGGGCTTTGCCCAGTCGGTCATCCGCGACGTCACCGGGCAGGACGCCTTCGGCGAGCGCCCCCACCAGGCGGGCGACTACTCGTTCAACAATATCGGCATCTCCAGCTTCTTCATGCTCCTCTCGACGATGCCTGACGAGTTGCGCGAGCAGCTCGGCTACTACGGCGTCGGCGGCTGCGGCGCCAACATCGAGTGGCACACCGAGGAGGACCTGATCCACATCGCCGACCGCGAGATCCTGCTCAAGGACATGCAGATCTACGCCGCCGCGGTGATGGGCGCGGCCAACGCCACCGTGGCGCCGTTCGACTTCGCCCAGACGCTGCGCGGCTTCGAGGCCACGCTGGCGAAGTACCAGCAGGCCGCCGGCGATTCCTTCGACTTCGCCCCCGCGCGCGACGCCATCGGCGAGCTCGCGGCCGCGCTGCGCGACTTCGGCGAGTTCACCCGCGACCTCGAGGGCGAACCTGCCGGAAGCGAGCCGGTGCGCCGCGCCAATCGCGCGGTCCGGCGCCTCGCCCGCCTGCTCGTGCCGGTGAACTACACGCGCGGCCCGGAGTTCTTCCACGATCCCGCCGAACCCATCCCCGCGCTCCCCGACCTCAGCGTGGCGCTCGCCGTTCCCGGGACGTCCGCGTCGGACATCGGCTTCGTGCGCACGCACCTGACCCGCGGCCAGAACCGGCTCGTCGCCGCGCTGCGCGACGCCCGTCGCGCGGTGCAGGACGCAATGGCGTGACGGGCGTGGCTCGCCCGGCCGCGATCCCGGTCCGGTGGCGGCGGGCGATCCTCCGCCCGGCCGGGAGCCTCGCGGTGCTGGCCGCGCTCGCCTGCGGCGGCGGCGCGGGCGACGGCGGGGGCAACACCCTGCGCATCCCGCTCATCAACGACCCCATCCTCGACCCTGTCATCGCCCCCGACATCGGGTCGGTGCTCATCAACAAGGTGATCTTCCCGGGACTCGTCAGGCCCGACGAGCACCTGCGCCCGGTGCCGGACTTGGCCACGTCGTGGACGATGTCCACTGACGGCCGCACCTGGACCTTCGCCCTGCGTCCCGGCGTCAAGTGGCATGACGGCGCCCCGTTCACCGCGGCCGACGTGAAGTTCACCTTCGACAGGATCATCGACGTCAATTCGGGGTCGCGGCTTCGTTCCGATTTTGCAGCCGTCGACAGCGTCGACGTCGCCGACTCGCTCACGGTGCGCTTCCACCTGCACGCGCCGTTCGCCCCGTTCCTCGCCCTCCTCGGCTACAACGCGGGGATCCTCCCCGAGCACCTGCTCCGCGACCTGAAGCTCACCGACGCCACGGCCTTCAACCGCACGAAGCCCGTCGGCACCGGGCCGTTCCGCGTGGTGCAGGCCGCGCCGGGCAGCGCCATCGTCCTCGAGCGCAACCCGGACTACTACGGCGAGCGGCCGAAGCTCGATCGCATCGTCTTCCGCATCGTCCCCGACGTCAACGCGCAGGTGGCGCAACTCCGGGCGGGTGAACTGGACCTGGTGCCCATCGAGCCGGCGAACCTCCCCAGCGTCCAGAACGTCGCCGGCATCGCCGTGCGGCAGAACGCCGTGGTCCAGCACTTCTACGTGGCCTTCAACCAGCGCGACCCGCGCTTCAAGCCGGCACTCGTCAGGCAGGCCCTCGACGTCGCCGTCGACAGGCGGGCGATCATCGACGGCGTGCTCAAGGGCGCCGCCGACATGCCGGGGGGCACGATTCCGGTGGCCCTCGACCAGTACTTCGACGCCACGCTCCCCGCGGCACGCTACGCCCCCGACTCGGCCCGCTCGCTGCTCGGGCGTGCCGGCTGGCACTCGGCTCCGGACGGCCTCCTGCATGACGCCGCCGGCCACCCCTTCGCCTTCACGCTGCTCGTCGACAAGGGCAACCCCACCCGCGAGCAGGCCGCCCTCGCGGTCCAGCAGGACCTGCGCACGCTCGGTTTCGATGTCTCGATCGAGACGATGGAGTTCGCCACCGTGGTGCGTGACCACGTGCTGCCGGGAAAGTTCGACGCGGTGCTGATCTGGTGGACGACGCCCCCCGATCCCGACCAGTACGCGTTCTATGCCACCGGGCAGGACAACAACAACGTGGCCTACTCGAACCCGCGGGTCGACAGCCTGCTCGCCGCCGGGCGCGCCACCCTCGACACGCTGCGCCGCCGCGCGATCTACGAGGCGTTCCAGGCCGAGGAGCGCGCCGACCCCCCGGTGCTTGTGCTGTACTATCCGCGCGAGATCCTCGCCGTGTCGGCGCGCCTCGAGGGACTCCCCCGCCTCGGCATCCGCGACGCGCTGCGCCACAGCGAGGCGCTCTCGCTCCGCGCACCCTGAGGGCGTGACGCGATGGGCACCTTTCTCCTGCGCCGCCTCGGGCACGCGCTCACGGTGCTCTTCGTCGTCTGCACGGCCACGTTCGGCATCGTGCACCTGTCACCCGGGGGGCCGTCGCTGCTCGCCGACCCCAAGCTCTCGGTGGCCGAGCGCGCGGCGATCGAGCAGCGACTCGGCCTCGACCGTCCCCTGGTGGTGCAGTACGGGCTCTGGCTCGGCCGCATCGCGCGCGGCGACCTGGGCGAGAGCTTCCTCTACCAGGCGCCTAACGCCTCGACCATTGCGGCGCGGCTCCCGAACACCGCGCTCCTGGCCGGCTCGGCGCTCCTCCTGAGCCTCGCCCTCGCCCTCCCGCTCGGGCTCTGGAGCGCGGCGCATCCGCGCGGATGGATCGACAGGCTCGCCGGCGGCGCCGCCGCACTGGGCATGGCCATCCCGACGTTCTGGCTCGCCATCGGGTTGATCTTCGCATTCGCGGTGGTGCTGCACCTGCTGCCTGCGGGCGGCGCCGCCACGGTGGGAATGGAAGGGAACGTCGTCGACAGGGCGCGGCATCTCGTGCTGCCGGTGCTCGTGCTCGCGGCGTACACCACCGCGGAACTCCTGCGCTACATGCGCTCGTCGGCGCAGACGGTCTTCTCGCAGGCATTCGTGCGCGTGGCACGCGCCAAGGGGGTCTCCGAGCCGGCCCTGCAGTGGCACCATGTGCTGCGCAACGCACTCGTCCCCGTCGTCACCGCGGTGGGCATCCAGCTCCCGCGGCTCATCGGCGGGGCGGCGGTCACCGAAAGCGTCTTCGCGTGGCCCGGCATGGGACGCCTCGGCGTGCAGGCCGCGCTGGGGCGCGACTATCCGCTGGTCATGGCGATCACGCTCTTCATCTCGGCGGCCGTGGTGACCGCCAACATCGGCGTCGATCTCGTCTACCTCTGGTGCGACCCGCGCATCAGGCTGGAGCAGTGACGTGGGCGCCTCGCCGATGCTCCTCGAGACCGCCGCCATCCCCGCGCGCGAGCCGGGCACCTGGGACGCCCTGCTGCGCGACCGCCGCGCGATCCTCGCCGTCGGGCTGCTGGCTGCGATCGTCGCCGCATCGGTGGCCGGCCCCCTGCTCTACCGCGTCGACCCCGACCTGCTCGACCTCGCGCACGCGGGACAGTTGCCGGGGGATGGGCACCTCCTCGGCACCGACGAGAGCGGGCGCGACGTCCTGAGCCGACTCCTCGCCGGCGGCCGGGTCTCGCTCCTCGTCGGTTTCGCCTCGGTCCTCTTCTCGCTCCTGCTTGGCATCTCGCTCGGGGCGTTGGCGGGTCTGGCCGGCCGGCGCACCGACGCCGTCGTGATGCGCTTCACCGACGCCATGCTCGCGGTGCCGTCGCTCTTCCTTGTCATCGCCGCGCTCACCTTCCTCGGCGCGCGCGCCGGGGCGCTGGTGGTGGCCATCGGGGCCACCTCGTGGATGGGGCTCGCGCGCCTGGTGCGCGGCGAGCTGCTGTCGCTGCGCGAGCAGACCTTTGTCGAGGCCGCACGCGCCCTCGGCGCCCGGCCGGTGCGGATCTTTGCGCGGCACGCCCTGCCGCACCTGATGCCGACGGTA
Source organism: uncultured Gemmatimonadaceae bacterium (assembly GCA_963761075.1). Lineage (GTDB taxonomy): Bacteria > Gemmatimonadota > Gemmatimonadetes > Gemmatimonadales > Gemmatimonadaceae > CAVXFN01. Next base: position 262,315 of record CAVXFN010000002.1, on the reverse strand, counting down.
CTCGTGAACGCGACGTTCGGCGTCGGCGCCGCCATCCTCACCGAGTCGGCGCTGTCGTTCCTCGGGCTGGGCGTGCAGCCCCCCGCCGCCAGCTGGGGCAACATGTTGACGAACGCGCAGAACTACCTCTACGCCACGCCCTGGCTGGCGCTGTATCCCGGGCTGCTGATCCTGGCGACGGTGGTGGCGGTGAACGTGCTGGGCGACGCGCTGCGCGACGCCATGGAGCCGGGGCACCACACCTAACGACGAGCACGTTTCACTGACGCCGCCGCCGGCCTTTCTCCACCCCGGTAGCGGCACTCCCCCGACGCCCGGCACCGCGGCGCAATCCTATGATCCGTGACAGGGTGGCGAATTGTCCGGGGGCGTCCTGACCTCTGCCGGCGGCAGTGGCGCCCGGTCGCCAGCACCCGCAGTGCGCCGGTTGCAGGAGGCCCCCTCATGTCACGCACGTCACTCCTCGCCCTCGCCCTGGTGGCGGCGGGCAGCGCCTGCGCGCGCGAAGAGCAACGCGTGGTGCCCGTTCAGGAACCCACCCTCGCCACCACGCCCACCGAGTTCACGCCCGCCGAGATGGCCACGTTCGGCGTCGTGCCCGCCGCCATGACGACGGCGGCCACGCCCGTCTCCGATGCGCAGGTCCGCCTCGGACGAACGCTGTACTACGAGACGCTGCTGTCCAATGGCCACGACGTCTCGTGCAACAGCTGCCATCCGCTGAACGCCTGGGGCAGCGATGGCAGGGCGCGTTCGCTCGGCGACCACGGACAACCCGGCGGGCGCAATGCCCCCACGGTCTACAACGCCGCCGGACACGTCGCGCAGTTCTGGGATGGCCGGGCGCCCGACGTCGAGGCCCAGGCCATCGGCCCGATCCTGAACCCGGCCGAGATGTCGATGCCCGACTCGACCGCCGTGCTGCAGCACCTGCGCGACTCGCCGGCGTATCGCGCCGCCTTTGCAGCCGCCTTCCCCAACGAGGCGCGGCCGATCTCGTACGTGAACGTGGGCCGCGCCATCGGTGCCTTCGAGCGCGGGCTGGTGACGCCGTCGCGATGGGACCATTTCCAGCAGGGTGACACCGCCGCGCTCACGCTGCCCGAGCGTGAAGGGCTGCGTGCCTTCATGAGCGCCGGCTGCCAGACATGTCACAGCGGGGCGTATGTCGGCGGCGGGACCTTCCAGAAGGCGGGGCTCGTGACCCCGTGGCCCACCCAGAGCGACAGTGGACGGATGAAGATCACCGGCAACAGCGCCGACCTCTTCGTCTTCAAGGTGCCGTCGCTGCGCAACGTCGAGAAGACCGCTCCGTATTTCCACGACGGCTCCGTCGCCGACCTCAACACGGCCGTGCGGCTGATGGCCCGCCACCAGCTGGGCCGCAACCTCTCCGACGCCGACGTCGCCGCCATCGTGACGTGGCTGCACACGCTCACCGGTCCGATCCCGGTGGAGTACGTGGCGCAGCCGCCGCTGCCGAAGGGCGGTCCGTAGTCGCGAAGCACGGTCTCATCGAGCCACTCCACTCGCCGTCCGGGGCAATCGGCCCGGACGGCGAGTCGCTTGCACAGCCCCCTCGCGCGATGCCCTGGCGTCGAGTCGCTGGAGACCCGCCGCGCCGGGCACTTCCGCATTCCGGGACGGCGTCTCATTGTCACTCCGCACGCCTCCTCGGTCTCACTCCGCCCGGTGCCGCCTCAATGTCCCGTGCTTCCCGGTTCGCCGCCGCCGTCGCGTTCCTCGCCCCCCTCCACGCCACCGCCGCCCAACAGGGACGCAACGCACCGTTCCAGGTGCTCGAGGCGACGATCGCCGACATTCACGCCGCGATGCGCTCGGGCAGCCTCACCTGCCATGAGCTCGTCGGCGACTACCTGGCGCGCATCGCCGCCTACGACAAGCAGGGTCCCGCCATCAACGCGATCATCACGGTGAACCCACGGGCCCTCGACGTCGCCGATTCCCTCGACAGGCGGTATCGCGCGGGCGGGTTCGTCGGGCCCCTGCACTGCATCCCGATGATCGTGAAGGACAACATGCAGGCGACAGGCATGCCCACGACCGCGGGTTCGCTGTCGTTCGAGGGATGGATGCCGAAGAAGGACGCGTTCGAGGTGCGCCGCATCCGCGAGGCCGGTGCCATCGTGCTCGCCAAGTCGAACATGGCGGAGTTCGCCTTCTCGCCATACGAGACCGTCAGCTCGATCCTGCCCGGCTACACGAAGAATCCGTACAAGCTCGACAGGGTCACTGCGGGCTCGAGCGGGGGCACGGCGGCGGGAGTCGCCTCCAGCTTCGGCACGCTTGGCCTCGGCACCGACACCGGGAACTCCATTCGCGGCCCGTCGTCGCACAACGCGCTCGTCGGCATCCGCTCCACGATGGGACTCACGAGCCGTGCGGGCGTCGTACCGCTCTTCTTCTCGCAGGACATCGCCGGGCCGATGGCGCGCACCGTGGCCGACGCGGTCGCCGTCTTCCAGGTCATCGTGGGCGAGGACCCGGACGATCCGGCCACCGCCGCCAGCCACGGACGGCCGATACCAGACTACTCGAAGTCGCTCGACCCCAACGGCCTTCGCGGCGCCCGCATCGCCATCCTGCGCCAGGCATACGAGTCGCCTACCAATGACAGCGAGGTGATGGCGATCTTCGCGCAGGCCGTCGCCGACCTCCGGCGCGGCGGCGCCACGGTCCTCGACTCGGTCGACATGCCCGGGCTCGACTCGCTTCGCCGCTCGCAGCGCGGCGGCGGCAACTGCGCGCAATTCAAGTTCGACCTCAACGACTTCCTCTCGGCGCTGGGAAACGACGGCCCGCCGGTCCACTCGCTCCAGGAAATCATCCGCTCCAACCGCTTTCATCCCACGATCCAGCGCCGCCTCGAGCAGGAAGAGCGCGCCGATACCCCCGAGGCGCAGAACCCCGCCTGCCGCGCCCGCGAGCAGTTCCGTGAGGGACTGCGCACCGTCGTGCTCAACGCCATGGACGCCAACAGGCTCGACGCCCTCGTCTATCCGACGTGGAGCAACCCGCCGCGCCTCATCGGCGACCTGAACACGCCCCACGGCAACAACTCGCCGTTCTTCTCCCCCACCACCGGCTTCCCCGCCATCCAGGTCCCCATGGGGTACTCGCGCGGCGTCCTCCCCGCCGGCATGTCGATCTTCGGCCGCCCGTGGAGCGAGGCGACGCTCATTCGCATCGCGTACGCGTACGAGCAGGCTACCCACCACCGCCGGCCTCCGTCGACAGTCCCCGCGCTCCCCTGACAGGGGCCATATTTCGGCATGTCGCTCGCCCCGCTCTACGGCCACGACGTCCTTCGCACGCGACTGCTCGAGCGAATCGGCCAGGGAAACCTTCCCCAGAGCCTGCTGCTGCACGGTGACGCCGGCGTGGGGAAGCAGCGGCTCGCACTCTGGCTGGCCGGGGCGCTGCTCTGCGAGAACACCGACAGGCCGTGCGGGCGTTGCCGCCACTGCCGCTACGTGGCCGAGCTCACGCACCCCGACCTGACCTGGATCTTCCCGCGACCACGCTCCAAGGACGCCGACGCCTCACCCGACGACGTGAAGATCGAGTGCGCCGAGGCCTCCCGGGAGCGGGCGGAAGCGAACGGACTTTATGCAGCGCCCTCCGGTTCGGACGGCATCTACGTCGCCACGGTCCGGGTCCTCGTCAGGCTGGCCCAGATGACACCGGCGCTCGCCACCCGAAAGGTCTTCGTGGTGGGGGATGCGGAGCGGATGGTCCCCCAGGAGGGATCCGAGTTCGCCGCGAACGCATTTCTCAAGCTCCTCGAGGAGCCTCCAGCGGACACCTTCCTGATCCTCACGAGCAGCGCGCCGGGGGCGCTCCTGCCGACAATCAGGTCCCGGGTGGCCGCCATCCGCGTGCCGCGTCTCGCCGAGGACTCCGTGCGGGCGTTCCTGGCCGACCCCGCTGTCGTAGCCGCCCTGGACAAGCTCCCCCTTCCGAAGGGAACGGACGAGCGCGTCGCCATTGCGGCAGGAGCGCCAGGCGCCCTTCTGGAGTCATCGGTCCGCGACGAGGCGCTCGGCGACGCCCGCCGTTTCATTGAAGTGGCCCAGGCGGGAAACCGCGCCGAGCTGTACAAGCTCGCCTTCACCCAGGGGCAGAGCGGCGCCCGGGGCGGATTCTCGGACATCCTCGATGCGCTGACCTTTCTCCTGCACGAGCGCATGCGACGGGCCGCGCTGGACAACGACTCCCTTCCGGCGGCCGCCGCGGCAAGGGCCATCGATCACGTCGAGCACTCCCGCGACCTTGCCGGACGGAACGTGAACCCGCAGCTCATTGCCGTCGAGCTGCTGAACCGGCTGGCCACGACCCTCGCCTGACGGGGACCGCCCCGGCGACCCTCACTCTGCCACCGCTTCCATGTCTCTCTCCCATACCGACAGCGCCGGCAAGGCCCGCATGGTGGACGTCTCCGGAAAGTCCGTGACCGAGCGCATGGCTCGCGCCACCGGTACCATCCGGATGGCGAGGGCAACCCTGGACGCCATCCGGGAGAACACGGTTCGCAAGGGGGACGTCCTCGTCGTTGCCAAGGTTGCCGGCGTCATGGCGGCCAAGCGCACTGCGGAGCTCATTCCGCTCTGCCATCCCATCCCGATCACCGACATCGACCTAACGACGGCGCTCGATCCGGAGCTTCCCGGGGTGCGTGTGGAGGCCACGGTCAAAACGGCAGCCCAGACCGGCGTCGAGATGGAGGCCATCACCGCGGTGTCTGTGACTTTGGTCACAATTTTTGACATGGTGAAGGGGTTGGATAAGGACCTCCTGATTGGCGAAATTTCCCTCATGGAAAAACGGGGCGGAAAGAGCGGCCACTGGGTTCGCGGTTAGCGTCGCCGGCCGCCCCGACAAGATTACCGCTGCACGCGGTACCGACTTCGGCTGGTGCCGCGTTCGCCTTATTAGATGAGGTGCCATGAAGGATCTGCGCGGAACGTACGTGCGGCGGGGCGACATCGAGCGACGGCGACGCCGGATCCGGGCCTGGGTCCTGACCGCCGGCCTTCTCGTCGCCGCCGTCGTCGGGGCGCGCAACTGGGAGCCCAACGAGGCGCGAGCCGAAGTCACCCGGCCAACCGTCGGCGAGCAACTTGGCCTGGGCGCCTCGTCAGGCCTCGGCGAGGTGTCTGCCTCGCCGGTCGCCGGCGCGCAGATCGAGCGCTGGCACCGGATCTTCACCTACTCGCGGCGCTATCGCATCTCCTCGGACGTGGCGGGGGCGGTCTACGACGCCGCCGTTGACGAGGGTATCGACCCCGACCTGGCCTTTCCGCTCGTCCGGCTCGAGAGCCAATTCGTGCAGCACGCCCGCAGCTCGGTCGGGGCAGTCGGGCTGACCCAGCTCATGCTCGGCACCGCCCGCGCCTACGTCCCCGACGTGACGCGCGAGCAGCTCTACGACAGGGACCTCAACCTCCACGTCGGCTTCCGGTATCTGCACGACCTGATCCGGCAGTACCGCGACATCCAGATCGCGCTCCTCGTCTACAACCGTGGCCCGGACGCCGTGGCGCTGGACCAGGAGCTGGGTGTGGACCCGTCCAACGGCTACGACCGCATCGTCCTGCGGGGATATCGGGGCAAGGGGCTGCTGGACGACTGACGGTGGCGGACCCGCCCGGGTTGACAGTCGCTCGACTCGATTGACACCGCGTTCGGCGACGGCTGAGACAGGAAAGGCGGCCCGATTGGGCCGCCTTTCTTCATCGGGGCGCACGCCAGGAGTGCGACGTCAGCCGCGCACGTGGATCGACTGGCCGGGAAAGATCACCTGCTTCTTCAGGTGGTTCAGCCTGACGATCTTGTCGACGCTTGTGCCGAACCGGTGCGCAATGCTCCACAACGAATCCCCCTTCCGGACGACGTAGACGCCGCCGGCGGTCACACCATAGCGCTCGATGGACGGATCAGGCACGTCGAACGCGGCGCGGACGACACCAGCCGTGGGCACCATCACCACCGAGCCGGCGCTCACGCGTCCGCTCTTCACCTTGGCAAGCTTCGGGTTGTACCACGCAAGCTGCTTCGTCGTGATCCCGGCCGACCTGGCGAGGGCGTACATCGTCGTCGACTTCTTCGGCTTCACGCGGTGCAGCGCCTCGCGGGCGGAATCGGGGAGGAGCGCAAACGCGCTGTCGAAGCGGGTCGACGATCCGGCCGGGATCCGCAGCGCCGTGGTCTCCGACGGGGGAGTCACCCCTCTCAGGATCTGCGGATTCAGGAATCGCACCGAGTCCACCGGCACGCCTGCCGCCTCGGCGACCACCGCGATCGACGTCGCCGGTGGGACGACGACGCTGTCGTACGCGAACGGAGCCACGGAGTCGAGCTGGATTCCGTAGTGCGAAGGGTCCTTTCCGATGAGCGCCGCCGCGATGAGCTGCGGCACGTAGTTCGACGTTTCGGCCTTCAGGACACCGCGCTTCTGAGCCAGGGCAAAGAAGCGGTCGTCGCCATCCACCGACTCCAGGTCGTCCGCGAACTTCGAGAGGCTGCGCGAGATCCGACCGGGCCCCCCGTTGTATGCCGCCGCCGCAAGGTACAGCGACCCGAACTGGTCGCGCAGGCCGCCAAGGAAGCGCGCCGCCGCCAGGGTCGACTTCACGGGGTCGCGACGCTCGTCGACCCACCAGTCCACCCGCAGCCCCATGCCCTTGGCAGTGGAGGTCATGAACTGCCACATCCCGACCGCCGCCGCACGCGAGTAGGCCTGCGGGTCGTAGCCGCTCTCCACAAGGCCGAGGTAGTACATGTCCTCGGGGATTCCCGCCGCCCGGAAGGTCCCGCGGATCATCGGTTCGTACTGCCGCCCACGCTTCAGCCAGGAAACGATCCGGTCCCGCGCCGCACCGGTAAACCTGTCGACGTAGAACTCGACCCGGTCCTCGGTGGCGTACGACGCAACGTCGATGTCCCAGCTGACGGGCTCCGGTGCAGCCGGTCCCGCGGTCGCGTCGGCCACCGCCGCGTCCGACACGCTCGACTCGAGCTGCGCCAGGCTTTCCTCGGCAGCGGAGTTCCCCGTCCCGTTACGGTCCTCGAGCGAGGACTGGCGCTGCGAGCCGGCCATCATTGTCGCGCTGTCTTCGCTCGTCGGGGTCAGCGACGTTCGCGGCGAGACGTAGCCCGTGCACGCGGTGAACGCGAGCAGCGACAGGACGAGAGAGGCGGTTCGTGTCATGCGGGAAGTCTCCACTCCGGTGCCTTGGTGGCAAGAGACGCAAGCTGCAAAACCTACAGTTGGACACCGGACGCGCCACCTGCGTCGGGCGCGGATTTCCCCTCCCCGCCCGATGACTGGCTTGTGGGGACAAATACTACAGATGTGGCGCGTTACGAGGCCGGGCGGGTCGCGGCGCCGACGATGCGATTGGTCGCCTGCAGGGTGGCGAGCGCCGCCCCACGGAGCAGGTCATCGCCGGTCAGGTGGCAGCCGAGCAGGCGGATCTCCGCCCCCGCCCCACGGCGCGCCAGCACGCTCACGATGACGACGTTGGCGTCGAACGCCCGGAGCGCCTTCACGCCCAGCAGCTCGAACGTCATTGTGGGATGCGTGAACTCCGCCACCGCCCGCAGGGTGGCCTCAGCCGCCAGCCGCAGGTCGCTGAAGGGGTTCGATACGCCCTCTGCCTTGCCCACGAAGCGCCGGCCTTCCTGCCATTCCAGTTCAACGAGAGCGGTGCAATAAGCCGACTGCGCGCGCTTGAACGAGAAGGACGCAAAGCGCAGCCGCTCGCGCCGCTCCGCAGCCTCGGCGTGGATGTCGAGCAGCACGGGATCGGGCTCGTCGGCGAAAAGGGGCGTCGTCATCGTCGCCGCCGTCGATTGGGCGTATAGGGGAGTCACTCTATAGGTAGAACGAGCGACGGACAGAACGGCAACCGCGGAGATTGCAGGGGTCCCCCTGGGTGCGTTGATTCAGGCCCATGCGTACCGCCTTCCTCCTCATGGCCTCCCTCATCGGTTCGTCGGTCCGGGCCCAGGATCCGGCCCGGGAGCTGCACGACAGGATCGTGCGTCGCATTTCCCAGGTACCCGGCGCCACAGTGGCCGTCGTGTACCGGGACCTGCAGACGAACTCGGCTGTGTTCATCGCCGCCGACTCGATCTTCCACGCCGCCAGCACAATGAAGGTCCCGGTCCTCATCGAGTACTTCAGGGGACTGGACGCCGGGCGATTCCTCCGCGACCAGGACGTCCTGCTTGTGAACGTCTTCGGGTCGATCGTGGACGGCTCGCCGTACTCGCTGAACGCCGATGACGATTCGGACAGCACCGTCTACCGATGGGTCGGCACGCGGATCCCGCTGCGCGACCTGGCCGAGCGGATGATCACGAGGTCGAGCAACCTCGCCACCAACTCCCTCATCGAGATCGTCGGGGCCCGACAGGCCGATTCGACGGCCCACGCCCTCGGCGCCGATTCAATGAAGGTGCTGCGCGGCGTCGAGGACTCGAAGGCCTTCGCCCAGGGACTGAACAACGTGACCAGCGCGCGCGACCTCTCGGCGCTGCTCCTCGCCATCGAGCGCGGACAGGCTGCCTCGCCGGGATCGACCCGCGAAATGCTCGACATCCTGGCCCGGCAGGAGCTGAACACCGAGATCCCCGCCGGACTGCCACCGGGCACGCGGGTGGCGCACAAGACGGGGTGGATCACCGGCGTGCTTCACGACGCGGCGATCGTCTATCCCCCGGGCGCAGGCCGTACGTGCTGGTGGTCCTCACGAAGGGGATTCCCGACAGGGCCGTGGCGCGCCAGCTCATCCAGGACATCTCGCGAATGGTGTGGGACGTCGCGGTGCCGCCGCAGGCACCGTAGGCGCAGTCCCGCCGCCGGCGGCGGTGACCGCTACCGCAGGCGGGCCACCACCTGCGGCGTGGCGCGCGCCGCAGCCTGGCTCTCGTTCCCCAGCGCGCCGAAGATGTTCGACCCCCAGCAGTACGTGCGCAGGTCGATCGCACTCACCGCACACGTGTGCCGCGTGCCTGACGAGAGCACCGACGCCGCGAAGCCGGCGACGGGGGCCGGGGACACCACCGTGTGCGACAGCGTGTTCCCATCACCGACCTCGCCGTAGTCGCTCGCGCCCCAGCATGCCACCGCGCCGCCGGCCCCGATGACGCACGTGTGGTTCCCTCCGGCGGCGATCGACGTCACGCTCCCGATGCCGCCGACGGCGGTGGGAGTAAGGACCGGCGGGCCGGTGTAGCCCAGGCCGAGCTGGCCGCGGTCGTTCTTCCCCCAGCAGTAGAGGGTGCCGGTGACCGCGGACGCGCACGTGTGGTCGGCGCCGACGCCCAGCGCCACGAAGTTGTGCCCTCCCTGGACGAGCGTGGGCACGTCGGAACCGAGCAACGAGCCCGACCCCAGCTGGCCGGAGGAACCCCGCCCCCAGCAGTACGCCCGGCCGTCGGCCGTGAGGGCGCAGGTGTGCCCGTCTCCCGCGGAAATCGTGCGGAACAGCAGCGTGGTGTCGGCCACGGGAATCGGCGTGGAACTGTTGACCGATTGCGCATTGCCGAGCTGGCCATCGGCGGCGAGCCCCCAGCAGTACGCCACGCCGAAGGCGTTCAGCGCGCACGCGTGATGCGACCCGGCCGTCACCGCGGTGAACTGGTGCGCCTGCGCCGTCGCCAGCACCGGGCCGGGGCCGCCCTGCAGCCCGTTGCCGAGCTGTCCAAAGGTGTCGGCGCCCCAGCAGTAGATCATGTTGTCGCTGGAGATGCCGCACCCGAAGTCGCCCCCGGCCGACACCTGCAGGAACGAGATCTCCGGGCGGTCCATGCGCCGGGGCACGAGCGCGCAGGGCGAGGCGGACCCGCTCGGCGGAAAGCACGCGGAGTCGGCCGCGCTGGCGAGCTGGCCGGCGTCGTCGATCCCCCAGCAGTAGCCCCTGCCTAACGCCGCCAGGCCGCAGGCGAAGTCGCCGCCGGCCTCCACCGCGAGCAGCGCCCGCGGGTACGCCGTCACCGTCACCAGCCCGCTCCGGAAGGCACTCGACGCCGTGAACGTCGTCTGCCCAGCCGCGCCGAAGATGGCCCGCCCCGTCGGGTCCACCGCCGCCACGTCGGGCGCCGACGACGACCATGCGAACGGGCGTACCAGGGATTCGCCGGCATAGCCGAACGCCCGGGCGGTGAGGTCCAGCGTGTCGCCGGCGAGCAAGGCGCTCACCGGCGACGTCACCTGCACCGAGGCGACCACCGGGAGCACCACGATCAACGACGCCGCGCTCGAGCCGTTGGCCGTCGCCGCCACTGTCGTCGTCCCCAGCGACATCGCCCGCACCAGCCCGGTCGAGTCGACGGATGCCACGCTTCCCTGCGACGACTCCCACGTGAAGCGCACCCCCGTCAGTGGCCTCCCCATCGCGTCGAACCCCCTCGCACGCAGCCGCACCGTGTCCCTTCCCATGTCGATCGGGTCGTCGACGAACACCGAATCCAGGCCGGGTTCGACATGCACCGCGGTCGTCGCCGCGATCACGACGAACTTCGCCTTCCCGACCTTCGACGCGCTCGCGAAGATCGTCGCGACGCCGGGCGAGCGGGGTGTCACGAGGCCGTTCCCGTCGACGCGCGCCACCGTCGAATCCGACGAATACCACGCCAGCTGGATCCCGGTCAGTTCCTGGCGCGAGTAGCTGTACGCCACGCCCCGCAGCTGCACGCGGTCGATGGGCCGCACCGAGTCCGGGATGAACACCGTGGAGCTCTCCGGCGTCACGCGGACGTCGGCGATGGAGACGCCGCTGACGCCGCTGATGTTCGGTCCCACGTCGGAGCCCTGGCACGCGGCAGCGGCGAGTACGACGCTCGTGACGACGGCGAGGCGGAGACGCGACATGGAATTCCTCGGACGGCCCCGCGCCCCGGCGGCGAAACCACGGACGAGACAGCCTGCAGGGACGATTTCCGGTGGGGACCGAAAATCTACACCGGAGCCCCCCCCTCTCAACCCGAATGTGACGTGGTGTATCGTCGCGTTCCCAATGTGTGTGTGTGCTCCCGCGTACCCGGCCGTACCGTGGGGGCATCATGCAATTCGGGCCCTACCCCACGCCGGACGCCGCCCCCAACACGCCACCCGGCGCTGCGTCGCGCAGCGACGACCGCGCCCGGGACGCCCATCAGGACGCCCCGGAGGCCATCCCGACGGTGACGCGGGCACGCACGGGCTCGTCGCGCATTGGACACCCGCCGGCGGGGGGTCCCCGGAACTCCCCCGCCATCCGCTGCCGCGACCAGCTGACGCGACCCGGCCCACACATCCCCGCCGCCTGACGATCGCATGCGACGACTCCTGTTCGCCTGGGAACGACGCTCGATTGCCTGGAAGCTGCCGGCAAGCATCGGCGTGCTTCTCGCCCTGGCCATGCTCGCCATGGCCTTGATCGCGTATGGACGCGTGCAGCGGGCCATGATCGGCGTCGCTGACGGTCACCTTCTGGGTGCCTCCCAGCAGGTCCGCGACATGCTCCAGGGCGCGGCGCTGCAACGATACACGGGAATGGACCGCGTCGCGCACGAGGCCCCCGTCCGGGCGAGCCTGGGCCCCGTCGCGAGCGTCGACTCGGCAATCGCCGCCAGCCAGCTCGAGGCGTACGTCGCCTCGAATCCGGCCGTGCTCGCGGTGGAAGTGCGCGATGCCTCCATGACGCCGCGGGTGACGCTCCATGGAAGGACGGTCGCCTATCCCATCGCCGACCTGCGGGCACTGGCGGACTCTCCGGGAGCCGCCACCGGCGCCACCGGGCCGTTCCGCATGCTCGGCGACACCGTGCTCTATCCGTCGATCGTACCGATCCGCTCGGGCTCGCAAATTTCAGGGTGGCTGGTCGACTGGCGACGGTTGACCGGAAACGCACAGGCCGCGCGACAGCTCTCCGACCTCATCGGCGCGGGCGCCCGACTGCTCGTCGGCAATCGCAGCAACGACCTCTGGACGGACCTGGCGGAGCCTGCCTCCGGCCCGACGAGGGAGCTCGGCGATACCCTTGCCCGATACCGCCGAGCTGACGCCGCGACGGTGCTCGCCCGCGCGGCCCAGGTGCCGACGACGGCGTGGAGCGTCGTCGTCGAAGTCCCCGAGGAACAGGCCGTGGGGCCCGCACGGCAGTTCCTTTATGGAGCAACGGGCCTGGCGCTGCTCCTCGGAATCGCGGGCGTTGCCGCCGGAACGCTCCTCAGTCGCGGCATCACCACTCCCCTCAAGCAGCTCGCCACCGCCGCGAGCGACCTGGCTTCGGGAAAGGAGTCGGTGCGCGTGGAACTCGCGCGGGAGGACGAACTCGGGGATCTCGGCCGTGCCTTCAATGCCATGGCCGACCAGCTCGCCAGTGGCCGGGCCGACCTCGCGACGACGCTCGCCGAGTACCAGCTCCTCTTCGAGCGCAACCCGCTCCCGATGTGGGTCAACGATCGCGACTCGCTCCGGATCCTGCAGGTCAACGACGCGGCCCTGCGTGCCTACGGCTATTCGCGCGAGGAGATCCTGGGCCGCACGATCCTCGACCTGCGCCCGCCCGAGGACGCCGAGCAGTGCCTCGCCGCCATCTCGAGCGACGACTATGCCCCCGGCGCCACCGAGCGATGGACCCACCGGCGCCGGGACGGCAGCCTCATGGAGGTCGAGGTCTCGCGCGCGCACCTGACGATGCGAGGGCGCCCCGTCGCCTTCGTGCTCGTGAACGACGTGACCGAGCGGGTGGCCGCCGAGCGCGCGCTCGCCGAGAGCCACGAGGCGTTGCGCCGGAGCCAGGAGCAGCTCCTCCACGCGCAGAAGATGGAAGCGCTCGGGCGGCTTGCGGGGGCGGTGGCGCACGACTTCAACAACCTCACCGCGGCGATCCTCGGCTACGCGGAACTGCTCTCGGCGTCCCTCGACCGCACCGACGCCCGGCGCGCCGACGCCGAGGAGATCCAGCGGGCCGCGAAGCGCGCCGCCGAGCTCACGTCGCGCCTGCTCTCGTTCAGCCGGCGCCAGATCGCGGAGCTGCGCCCGGTGCGGCTCAACGATGTGGTGACCCAGACCGACAGGCTCCTGCGCCGGCTGATCGGCGCCGACATCGAGCTCGTCACCAGGCTCGGTGACACGGTCGGCACCATCCAGTCCGATCCCGGGCTCGTGGAGCAGGCGCTGCTGAACCTCGCGGTGAACGCCCGCGACGCCATGCCCGACGGCGGTTCGCTCACGATCGAGACCGCGAGCGTGGTGCTCGACGAGACGTACGTGGAGCGACACCTGGACGCCCGGCTCGGGGAGCACGTCCTGCTGACTGTCAGTGACAGCGGGAGCGGCATCCCGCCGGACATCCTGTCGCATGTCTTCGAGCCGTTCTTCACGACCAAGCCACAGGGTCAGGGCACCGGCATCGGGTTGTCCACGGTCTACGGCATCGTCAGGCAGTCGGGTGGCCACGTCGACGTCTACACGGAGGTGGGGCGAGGCACCGTGTTCAAGCTCTATTTCCCGCAGGTGGAGACGGAGTCCGGGGACCGGCGGACGCCGGGGGCGCGCCAGGTCGTGCATGCCGGGGGCGACGAGACGATCCTGCTCGTCGAGGATGATTCGGCGGTGCGCGCCGTGACCCGCCGGGTGCTCGAGGTGCTCGGCTACGACACCATCGAGGCATCGAGCGGTTCGAGCGCGCTCGACCTCGCCGCCGACCCGTCGAAGCAGATCGACCTGGTGCTGAGCGACGTCGTGATGCCCGACCTCAGCGGCCCCGACCTCGCCGCCATCCTGCGCGAGCGCATTCCCCACGCGCGCGTGATCTTCATGTCCGGCTACACCGATGACGCGGTGGTGCGGCAGGGCATGCTGGCGCGGGACGCCCACTTCCTCCAGAAGCCCTTCTCGCTGCAGCAGCTCGCGCTGAAGCTGCGCGAGGTGCTCGACCAGCCGAGCTGAGGCTGCGCCGCGGCGGCGCGGCCGTCGCCTCCTCCCCCTGCTCCCACAGACCTCCCACGGTCCTCCGCGGCATCCGGAGCTGTGCCGGCCCCCGGGGATTCACGACGTCCGTCGCGTTCCCGGCGGCTCGCATGTGACGTGGTGTATCAGTCCGTTCCCAAAACGTGTCGGTGCAACCGCGCGCGCCTCCGCACACTCCGTCCATGCAGATCGCTCGCGGTCACCAGGGCAGCGGCGTGAGGGGACGCCGGAGCCGACGACGCACCTCGTGGCGTCGATGAAGCGCGACTCCGTCACCGCATATCGCGGGCGCCACGTTGCCGGGCTCGAGGGGCTGACGGTGGTCATCGGCACCTGCCTCGAGGACGGCCGGGATGCCTCCGGCGAGGTTCACTGGTGGATGCTGAAGCCGCAGTTCCTGCAGGGATCGCGGACGCTCGCCTTCGAGGTCGACGCGGTCGTCCCGGAAAGGCAGCGCGCGTTCTTCGAGCGCTACCTGCTCAAGTGCGCGTACTATGACATCGAGTCGCGGCGCCCTGGATCGGTGCGGCACGCATGGGATCCGCAGGCCCTCGAGCCCTGGCCCGTGCGGACGGCCGTGTACGCGCTGGCGCTGCACCGGCGCGCCCGGACGTCGTTGCTCGTGCTCGAGGAGGAGTCCGCCTTCGGGGAGCTGCGGGACGTCCTGCGGCAGGTGCGCCGGGCGGCCTCACGCGTCGATACCGGCGTCGATGAGACCGCCCGCGACTGACCGACCGACCGCCTGACGAGGCCACCGACGATGCCGACATCATTCCGACGTCAGGTGCGCCTGCTCCGCGGCCGCGTGGAGGACATTCGCCGCATCGCGCTCGACGAGGGCGCCGATCCGGCGCGCCGGTCGGAGGTGCTGCAGCGGATGTTCGACGAGCTGGACACGGACCTCGTGCGCCTCGAGGCCGCGGCGCCGCGGGAGGAGGCGTAGATCCCACGGCCGGCGTCGTCATGGAGCTCGGTGCTGCTTCGGCCCTCACGGACGGAAGTCGGAGGGGGACCAGGTCCTCGATATTCGCTCGGCGTGGAAGTTGATTGCAGAGGTCATTGTACGGACCGACGGAAGGCTGTTGTCATGAACGACGGATCCCTGCGCCTCCGGAGCGTGCCGCGGTTCACGAGGCGCATGGCCACGCGTCACCCGGAGCTCGAACTCGAGGTGCGCTGGCGGGACGTTCAGCGCATCTGCGACCGCGAGGCCGTGGTGATCCAGGTCGTGCCGCTCAGCGACGAGGCGCGACTCCTTCGCTACGGCCGGCACGTGGCGATTCAGCTATCCTCGCGCCTCGATGAGAAGGCGCGAACGATCTTCGCGATGCACGAACTCTGTCACTTCTGGCGCGACGATCCCGGGGAGCCGTGCTACTACGCGGACTCCTACTCGACGTCACCCAGCGAGGAGTTCGCGGATGTCTTTGCATGGTACGTGACCTCGACAGATAGACCGAATCTCTTCGAATAGAGGTGCGCTTGCTGAGGACTTGCGACAGTCGTGCTCGTCGTCGGCTACGTTCCGGCGTGATGACGCTGGCGCTGGCCCTGTGGGCCGGGGGATGCTCCGAGAAGCCAAGACTCACAGCTCGGGAGTCGATCGATTCGTCCGCGCCAATCATCGATTCGACGGCGACTGACCCGATCGGTCAGGCGATCGCTGGGAGGGCCTTTCTCTCCGATGCCGTCGATACGAAGGTAGACGTGGACCCAACGAGTAAGGTGAAGCCCGCGTATCCGGCTTCCCTTCGAGATGCAGGAATCGAGGGCGAGGTGCTTGCACGCTTCGTCGTCGATTCGACCGGACGAGTTGATACTGCATCCATTCAGATTGTCCGATCCGCCCACCGCTTCTTCACGGAATCGGTTCGAGCGGCGCTTGCCCGAATGCACTATCTCCCGGCGATAAAGGACGGGAGAAGAGTCCGCCAGTGCTCGAGCAGCCGTTCACCTTCTCCATCTCGCCGAATTGACCCGAGATGAGGGCGGGGAGCCCTGAGGGCCGAATCGGCCTCCGATGTGACGTGGTGTATCGTCGGTGCACAATACGAGCCGGTGGCCGCCCGGAGAGTCGTTGATACTGGGACAACACGAAGCCACACCCTCCCAGAAGGAGGCCGCGTCTTTGTCTCGCCCGACCGTTGCGTCCCGTCGGATACCACCCACAAAGGGCCGCGTGTGTCCGCCGTGCCTCGAATGCCCGACTTGTCGTGTCGGCTTGGCAAAGTCGCCTCGGCAACGGACGCGCTGCCCGGCCTGCGGCGCCGCGATATTCGTCCGAGCCCGCCGGGACGTCTTCCCGGGGCCGCTCCTCAATGCGGAGCAGGCGCGGGCCGCCGACAAGTTTCAGCGAATCGGCCGGCAGCTCGGGGAGACCGGCGCCCTCCTCGAGGAGCTGCGCGCGTCCGCCGATTCCCCCGGTGCGATGGACGACGCCATCATCGCCTTTCTCCGTGGCGCCGCCGCCTTCTGCCGCGAGCCGGCGCCGCACATCTGGCAGCGTCTCGCGCGGTACGAACATGCCGCGCGTCGGGACTTCCGGCCCTCGCTCCTCGAGGCCCGGCGCGCGGAGCTCGAACGTATCTGGCGCGTGGCAGAGCCCCGATGGGAACGCGTCTTCGTGCGGATCATCTCCTGCCCGAGTCCGCGAGGCGCCTGCCCCGCATGCCAGGGCTTGGCTGGCACCACCCTGCAGCTGGAGAGCGCCCTCGAGGCACCACCACTTCCGGTCGCTGCGTGCAGCTGCCGCGGGCCCTCCGGGTTCGGCTTCTGCTGCTGTTGGTACGACTGGGTCACGGAGCCCCATCGGCCAAGCCGTGGGCCGAGATCAACAGTGACGTCAAACCGTGCCTCCTAATCACCATGTCCGTCGATCACCGCCGCACCATCGTGCACGTTCGACAGAAGCTGGAGGATTTGCGCCGGATCGCGACCGCGCCTGAGGGCGATCCGGAGCAGCGGGTCTCGATTCTCAGAAACATGATCGACGACCTCGATCGCGACTTGGTGGAACTCAAGACCAGCCTGCCACAGCTCGAACCGCTAGACCGCTGAGGAGGTACGCCCAAAATGCTGGCCGAGGACTTCGCCGCGTTTCGCCAGGTGATCCGCGGCACGGACGATCCGGAAGCGCTCGCGCGGCTATGTACACAGCTCGATCGGGAATTCCCGTACTCGACGGAGGCGCTCTTGCTCCGCGAGTCGAGCGCACTGAAGCGAGCCATCCGGCTCGCGGTGCAATCACTTTGGAACGGCAGGCGCGAATGGCGAGGGGACCAATCGGCGTGCGACCGGCTACACCCGAGGAGCGTCTCCAAGGCGCGGCCCTCGCCGGCGCGCCGGGCGCTCCCGCACTCTCCAGCCCGCCGGGCATGTCCGGAGATTCGTTCAACTGCCCCGGCTGCGGGGAACTCCTAGTCGATCGCATACCCGGGGAGGCGCGGCTCGAGGTAAACCTGCGCTGCGGGCACTGTGGCATGGTGGGACGTCTGGTCTGCGGCTGACCCTCTTGCTTCGGAGACGATACGTGGAGGAACAGGGAAGGTGTTGATGACCGGCGACGACGTGACCGCCATGCGCGCTGGATACGCGGCTGGCGTCGGCCGGCTCACGGTGGTCCTCGGGAGCCGCGTGACGGATGACGGCGCGGCCGCGGGCGAGTTCCACTGGTGGATCGTGGGCGCTGACCTACTGCATGACGGCGCCATCCTCGAGCTCGCGCTCGGCCAGGTGCCGCTCGACGAACGCCGACCGTTCCTCGAGCGCCATCTCCTGATGCGCACCTTCATCTCGGTCGATCGCCAGTTGCGGCGCACGGGCCAGGCGACCGCGTGGGATCCCCGCGCGCTCGAGCCCTGGCCGGTGCACATGGCCGTGAACGCGTTGGCGCTGTATCCGGACGCGCGGGCCGCGCTCAACGCCCTCGCCGAGCGGTCGCAGTTCCCTGAATTGCGCACCTTGGTGCGCGGCGCTTGCCTGCCTGTCGCGCGGATGGCCTCCTTTCCCCACTGCCGGGCGAGGTCAGATGACGGCGACTGAAAACGGCCGCGAGCCCGTGCCGCGAGCCGGACCGACGATCCTCGTCATGGAGGACAGCTCGGCGATCCGGACGATGATACAGCGGATACTCGAGGCCGAGGATATCGCGTCCTCGCCGCGGCGACGGGGGCCCAGGCTGTGGGCCTCGCATCGGCCGAACCAACACGCATCGCGCTCCTGCTGGTCGATGCGATGTTGCCGGATCTCCCGGGCGCGGCAGCCGTCGAGCAGCTGCGGCCGTACGCATCGGAGGCTGCGGTCGTCTACCTCTCCGGGCACTTGCCCGAGGAGCTCGCGCACTCGGCGATCATTCCGAGGGACGCGATCTTCCTGCAGAAGCCGTTCGAGCTTGAGCAGCTCCGGCAAGTGGTGCGGGCTGCGCTACTGGCGTCGCCGAGGAGCGGAGCGTGAGCCCAAGAACATCGGGCCTTGTCTCGGGTGCGTTGCGGGTCCTCCCCTCGCGTCGCATGCACCGCAGCACGATCACACGGCTGGGGTGCTGAGCGTGATTTGCGCGGACCAGGCGCGGGCCATGACGTTCGTGATGCATATCGGCATCGACAAGGCCTTTCACGTTTCGAGGAGTGTCTACTACTTCGAGTACAAGGGGACTCGCTTCAAGTTCTTTCAGCAGAGGCAGCGGCAGTACTCGGACGTGCTTGTGTCGATCGTCGACTCGCACCGATCCTCGGAGGAGGAGGCCGTCTATCGGATCGCGTCGGAATGGGCTAGCGCTTTGGCCTGGCAGAAGTCTCGCACGCCCGTCCGCCTTCGGTCGCTCTGCAGCTCGCCCGCGCCCCGCGCCAGTTCACTCTCCGCCGAGCCCGATGTCAGGTGCGAGCGTTCACGCAGCTCCCCAACCATGGCTTCTATGGCGGCGTCGATTTGTCCCGCATAGCGAAGATCGATACTTCGGATCAGCGTCTCGCACTGGCGATGTGGCGCGAGGCCTGTGCCTCCAACAGCGTCCTTCTTGAGATTTTGCTCCAGTGGCAGATACTCGAGGTCGTTGGTGGGGGTGCTAAGGAGTGGATTCGGCGAACGCTGCGTAAGAAACCCACTGATCTTCTGCTCGACTCCTACCTGCTTGCCAAGTTACCACTCGGCAGCCGCGACTTGGCGGACTACCTTGAGGATGGTTGCCGCCACGCGATCGCCCATTTCAGGCGGTACCCCAATAAGGCCTCGCTTCACCTCGACAGCATCGAAGAAGAGATGCGGCTCGGTGCAAGTGCGCGCGTGCTCGAGGAGCTTGCGCGTCACTTATCCAGCATGAGCTCGGCGTGCGAGAGTCACGTTGGCTCGCTCGGTGGCGTGGTAGAGGATTCGCGAGGTATGTCACTGATGCCGACTTTCAGAGTAGCTACTACCCGGTGGTGCGTCATCGTGCGGGTGCCAGACGATTCCATCAGCGCTGAATGTGAGACGTGGGAAAGGGATGGCTTGGACTGCGCTCGAATGGTTGAGTATCGACGCCGAACGCGGCCGAACGACTCGGTCCAGATAGTCCTTGCGACCGGGACGCGTGCGGAGCTCGACGACCTCACTCAGCGGATGTGGAAGCGCTTCGGCCCTCTGGTCAACACGACGGCGCTGGCGCACCTCAAGGCGCGGATCCTCGAGCAGCGGAATCTGCCCACGTCGGTACCACCTGATTTCAATCGCGGTTGGCGCAAGCGCCTATGATTGACCAGCGGAGACTGGAGCTTCGAGAAAGTCTACTGTTTGCCTTGGGACTTGCTTCAGGGCCGATTCTCGAGGCCATCACCTCCGGCGTGAGCGCCACCGACCTTGCTATCGTGCGCGCTCGCTTTAGAGCAGACGCCCGGGAATTCGCGAGGCAGGCGAACGCGTTCTGTCGAGACGGAACGATCGTCTATGAGGCGGAGTTGAGATGGATCTTGGCTGAATTCAATCAACTGGAGCAGTGTCTCGGCCCTCTCGAGCATGCAGCGACTCGAGCCGAGGCGATTGGTTGCTTCCAGCGTGCAGTGGCGAACGTGCGCACGAGGATTGGGCGTGTCCCGACGAAGTACCCGCCGGGATCCTCGCTGCGACGCCGTTCCAGACGTACTTACGTCTCAGAACCCTCATTCACAGCGCCGTGGCGCGTGTGGAGATCTTTGACCCCTACTGGACGATTCCGTCTACTATCGCTATCTCGGTGATCTGCGGAGGCAGTCGCGGTCACCGTGGTAACGGACTGAAGCGCGACTCGGACCTGGCGGAGAGGCGACGCCATCGCGCCGTCGTATAGTGGCATGCTCTGAACTGCTGGCCGAGGAGCGTCCAGAGCGCTATCGACTGCTTGCCACACCGACGATGCATGATAGGCACATTCGCGTGGATGACCTGATCCTGCATCTCGGTGGCTCGCTGAAGGACGCCGGTCGCAAGACTCCGTTCACTGTGAGCCCTCTGACTGATCGATCGACCCATGGGGCGCTTGATGAGATCATTCGCACAGCGTCGGAATGGTACGGCCCAACGGGTCGATCGCACCGGCGATAGCAGCGACTGCGGAAATCGCACGCATGCCAGAGGAGCGCGCTGCCAGGCGCCGGGCGATGGTGAATCCGCACCCGCTCTGCGTCAGTGAGCAGTCGCCGGATGCGGAACACGGAAGCTCCCCGGACCTCCGTGAATCCGGGCGCGTCAACCCGCTATTTGCTCTTCTTTTTCGGCGGCGTCTTGATGGTCTCGACTACCGTCGTGTTCGGCCGGCGCCGCGCTTCCTTCACCGGAATGAACTCTCCGGATTTGGCGTCGCGGCCAATCTTGGGGTGCCCATGGGCATGCTCCTAGCAGCGTAGGCGGGTTGAGAAGCAGTCCCTTGCGCATGGTCAGGCCCGACGAGAGTCTGTCACCGCCACGGTGCACAGCTGCCGACTGACGCTTAGCCGCCCGCCCAAATTCGGCTGGACAAGGGTCCTCTCCCTTCTGAGAGGCGCGAGGTCCGTCCCTCTCGGAGGAGTTTCCTTCTGGCATTCAGTCTGCCGGACGAGTTCTCCTCTAGTTAAGCGGACACGCGGATTGGCACCTGCACGAGCTGTTCGAGCGGCACGAGCACCGGATACTGCGCGCGCGCCTCGTCGTAAAACGTGAGCAGCCCGGGGACTCTTATGCTCACAATCAGCGCCACGGGTAGCGGATCAACTCTCGCGTCCTCCAGAACTCCCCGGGAGCGTGCGAGGTGATTCAGATCGATCCGGGGGCGGTACAAGTCGTCGCCTGCGAGCCATACCTCACCGCGAGAGAGCGTTTCCCATTTGCCCGCGTTTCGCAGATCCCCTTCATGTCGCTTCCGCCAAGAGCTCGCGGCGATAGGAGCATCGCTCCACTTGACCGCGCGCGTCTTACTCAACTCAGCAATCACACTTTCGTCGAGCTCGATATCGACTTGCTGGATGTGTTGCTTTGTTTGCGTATCGAAGAGCGCGCGGCGGCGAAAATGAGGCCGAAGAGTGACTTCCAGTCCCGACCTCGTGTAGTCCGCGGCATCCGTGGGATCAATCTTCGATGTGTAGCAGAGGGTCCACTGCATGTGGACTTTGGCGTCCGACGACACGCCTTCGGGCATTGGGAGGTTCATCGCAACCTGCTCCCCGCGGCGAAGTTCCTCTCGATAGAACACGGTGACTTCGTCCGGCCGACAGAGCCATACGGCGCCGTACTCTTCCCGAAGCCGGCCATGCCCGATCTGCTTCCGGTACTGGCGCGTAGGATGACGTTCTGCAAAATGAGCAGCAAAAGCTCTCAGCACGTGAGGCGCCGCATACGCAGAGCCGAGAGAGGCCGCCAAGTTCGCTATTCCGTGCGTGGCCAGTGGTGCGGCGAAGCTAGTGCCTTGGGTCTGAACCATGGCTCCACGTGTACCGAGACCCACAAACGGAGAATTCGGCAGTTCGCCACCGAAGCTCACACCGGCGGGAGCGATGCGCTGCCCTGGCCGCCCTGGGCCACATGCGCTGTAGCGAGCGCGTTTCGGCGCCGCACCCGGGGCCCTGCTCACGCACGCACCAACGGCAAGACCGTTTGCCATGTCAGCTGGAACCTGGACGCGATGGAGACCAGCAGATCGGTCCGCGGCGCCGTTGTTTCCGGCGGCGCAAATGAACACAGCTCCCAGCTCCTCCGCGAGCGCATCCAACTCCGCCGTCCAGCGGTGTGGTTCGGCGTCGTCCTCAACAACGGATTCGGGACCGATGCTCAAGTTGACGATTCGCAACTTCTCGCGTCGCACCGTGCTGACGATCTGATCGAGAAGCCAGTAGACTGACTCCTCGAAGTTTCCATCGCTCGGCACAGGGGGCGGTACGACTCGGAAGTGATCCACATGAGCAACCGGAGCACCGAGGCTCATGCCGGATTCCACGTAGCCATATAGAAGCGCTGTGGTTACGACGGTTCCATGCATGAGAGATTCTAGCGTCGCTGGCTCCGAAGTCACGTCGAACTGCCTGACAAACGGCTGCAGTGCTGGCAGCGACAGATCTACGCCCCCATCGAAAGCAGCGATACGCAAGGCGGATTCGGGTGCCACACCGGCCGCCGCGGTACCGGTGGTGCAATCGTCACCGAACGAAAGAACTCGGTTGGAACGGAGCGGATGCGAGGCATGGGCCGCATGACTCGCAGCAGGTTGAACGCGCCTGCAGCACGCGCTCCCTCGATGGATAGGCTGACCGGGACGAAGGTGAGTGACCCAACTAGACGTCGATAACGGACATCCACTTCGCCGTGAAGCTGATTCACGAGTGCAGTCCACTTCTCGAACGCCAGATTGGCCCACGCCACTCGTTCCTCGTCGGATCTCCCAACCGTACTCAGAACGGCCTCCCACGTGAACAACTCGCCCTGACCAAAGTCGGTTGGTAGTCGGACAATACGTTCTGGTGAGGATAGTCCGAGATCCGCGAACTCACGGAGCTGGTTCCATCGCAGCTCGTCTTCCGATTCCGGAGGAGTCAGCGCCAGATTGAGAAAGTCGTTGATTCCTTCATCAGGCCCGGCAAGCAGAAGCGTCTTCGTCGCCGCATCGTGCGTGTACATCTTTGCGGACTTGCGGTCTGCGCGCGCCTGACGAGTACCAACGTGATACAAGCCAAAACTCTTCAGCAACTCGTCCGGATAGTGCGAGCTGGCGAGGTAATTCGGCCATAGCGTGGCTTCAATCACCACATGCGGCGCGCGCAGCTCTTCCGGGAGCGCGGTAACGGCCTCTCGAAGCTCCCGCGGCCCTTGGCGCGAGTCTCTCGTACATCTCAGCCGACGTCCACGCTGGAGGTGACTGCGTTCGGAAGCGGGAGACCTCCACATCTTCCCGAAGACGCTCTCCCGCCCCCAGCAGTGGCCTCCGAATGGGCCTTGCGCTCCCGTTCATTCCCTCTGGGCTCATAACGATTCCTCACTGTCGTTTGCCGGCAAGCGGAGAGTCCTCTCGACCGCCACGCCACGAGTGTTCGCGTTTGCGTTACGAGACGTCACCTCTCGCGTTCGCACGATCCTCCTCGTCGACGGCTGGAATCGTATGACCATGCCGCGCTGGCCGATACGAACGGATCATCTTCCCCACCATCACGTGGGACACGCCAAGCTGCGAAGCGATGTGCCGCTGTGAGAACCCGAAGACATCTGAGGCCACGGCCGCGTACATCTGTCTCGCCGCGTCGTTGGTGCTAGCCGCCCGAAGGAGTCGCTGAAGAGCGAGCTGTCGTAGCACGGCCGCGAAAGAAACGGAGGACGCAACCAGCTGTCTGCGCAGAGCCTCACGGACCAAACGGCTCAGCTCCGAGCCCGACGCCTGTTCGGTCAACCGTACGAATTGATGGAGAGAATCGTCGTTAAGCATCTGGCCGTGGGTTTCGAGCAGTCGACGAACGATCAGGAGCCGCTGCTCCGCCTCTGGCAAGGCGAAGACGACAACACGCTCAAAACGACGCCACGCTGCCCGATCGAGCAAATCGGGATGGTTGGTGGCCGCGATGAGCAGTGTGTGTGCTGGCCACCGCTCGAGCTCAAGCAGGAGCACGTTGACGATGCGCTTCAGCTCACCAACGTCGCTGGGATCGTCACGTCGCTTCCCTAGTGCGTCGAATTCATCAAGCAGTAGGACACACTGGCGCTGGCGTGCAAATTCGAGGGCCTCACGCAGATTCTGCCCCCGTGCGTCCGAGGAAGCTCGACATCACTGCAGCCAGGTCAATAGTCACCAACGGCAGGCCGAGCGATCGAGCGATGTAGCGGGCGGCCATCGTCTTCCCGACGCCAGGCGCACCCGTAAACAGAACCGTTCGCACTGGATCTAGTCCTGACCGCGCGAGCTCCTCACAATGACGCCGCTCCGCAGCGATCTGTTCGATCGCCGACATGACCTCATCGGCAAGAACAGGAGCCGGTGCGTCCGGAACAAATTCAGTTCGCACGAGCGGCAGGTCAGCCGGCGTCGCTCCTGAGACAGGTTCGGCCTCCCGCGTCGCATCTGACGGTCGCCTGCCGGCGGCGCGCATGAACTGCGGAGCCGACTTCGCCCGGCGTAGCAGGAGCTTCGTTAACTCCTCTCGAAAATTCGCCTGCTCGAATTCCGGAGTCTGTTGCAGCAGTTCAGAAGCAACTCGCCGAATTGCCTCACTGTCGCCGGCGAGCCCATGACGAACAAGCTCGAGAATTATCGAGGTGAATTCCATGGCGAAGGAAGCTACACTCGACGTGGTAACTCGTCAATCGTATGGTTACCAATATTTTGCAAGATATTACAATACAGCTAGTTGCGGCTCTTATTGTTTGGTAACCAAGCCGACGGAATGGCTGGCTTGGCCGGCTCCCTGCCGGTTCGACCGCGAACGGCATCAACTTGCGCGCAGCCGCTCTTGCCGCGTAGCGCGCATCGGTCTTCGCCTCAGCGATCATCCTCTGCCACAATCATCCGAGCGGCGACCCGACGCCGTCGTCCGATGATCGAAGGATCCCCGAGCAGCTGGTCGCCGCTGGCCGCCTACTCCACATCCCAGTGCATGATCACGTGATCCTCGGCGAGGGCCGATACGTGAGCTTCGCCGAGGCCGGGTTGCTCTAACCCTCACGGTCCGGAGGGCGCCCCGTCGCGAACGGCGGGGCGCTCGTCGCCGGGCGGTAGTACGGAGATCGAACCATGTCCGACACACCGAAGCCGCGCCGCATCGACGGCTACTTGTCGAATCGCGCGCAACAGAAGCTGGATCCACGCGCCCTGGTGATCGAGGAGAGTGACAGCAGCTGGGTCCTCGAGGTGGCCGCGGAGCAGCGCTACTCCCTCGGCTGGACGTTTCACGACGCGAAGCAGGCGCTCGACGCACTGATCAAGGCAGAACGCGCCCGGAGCTTCGGGACCGTCGTGAGTCGTTATTGACCCGTCAACTGTCCGTGGTGCAAGAAGCCGTAGTACCGTCCGGCCTGGATGCTGCCCCGCGCCGGCGGCGCAGGTCTCGCCCTTCTTGTCGACGTGCACGCTGGCCCGGTTGGCGCGGATCACCGTGTCGCACCCAGCAGTCGTGCGAACGCACGAAGCGCCGTGCGTTGGGATGCGCGGCGGTCCCCGCTGGCTGCCACTGGTCGCGCGTGCAGTTGGAGGCCTGGCTGTCCACCATCCAGTCACCGCCCGGCGTCTTCACGCAGAGTGAGATGCCATCGGGCCCAGTGTAGCCGCGGTCGCGCCCATCGTCGTCCGCCATCCACCAGGCGTCCCACATCGCACCGACGCCGGCGTCGCGAAGCGTGATGGGAGGGCCGCCGACGGAACGCTGGTACAGGAGGTCCTGATCGAGGTAGCGCGGATCCGTCGCGGCGAAGGCGCGGCCACAGCCGCAGAACGCCGGCCAGCGAGGATCGTCATCGGCGGGCTGTTCCTGTGCGAGAAGCATATGACAGTACCCAGAGCCCGCACCGAAGCGCGCAGGCTGGACGGCGATGATCGTCGACGCCCCATGCGGTCGCCGCTCGCCTTGTGCGCCGGGACAGAGCCCTGCGTCTTCGTTCGCGAAGCGCCGGAGGGCGACGCGGACCTGATCCGTCGGCTCGAGCGAGAAGACGGGCCAAGGCATCAGCCGCGTCCGGCGTCAGCTCGCGAGGCCCGGGCAGAACTCCGGACCGACCAGCCCATCGACTCCGCCATCGTCCGGAACGCGCGATAGGCCGAGCGCGCGGATCGGCGCCCGAGGCGCCCCGACGGCTTCCACGTGACGGGACTGCGACCGGGGAAGTGCAGCGTGCACAGCACGACGAAGCTCCCCGGCACGTCCTCCTTCATTGTCAGGGTCGCCGAGATAGAGCCAGCGGAGACCGCGCCGGCGCCGTTCCGCGTCGTAGGCGGCCTGGCGCCGTGCCGATGCGCGGCGCCCGCACGGCGAGCATTCCATCGCGGAGAAGCCGCGCAAGGAGTCAATGCAGCAACGCGCGATGCTCCGGCGTGATCTCGGCAGTCAAGCGCTCAGTTGATAGGCGCCGCGCGTGTCTGGTGGTCCGCTCGATGCGACGAACGAGGCGATCACAGTGCCGGCAGATTTCGATCCCGGCGATCGCACGGTACGCTTCTCGACCGCAGAGCAGTTGACAGGGACGGCGCCGCGACGCGAGCGGTGCGGCCTCCTGTGCGGCGACTTCCCGGACATCTTCCCGGACATCTTCCCGGACGTCTCCACGGAAAGTGCCGTAACTGCATGACCCGGGCGGGTCTCGAACCCGCGACCTACGGATTAAAAGTCCGTTGCTCTACCAGCTGAGCTACCGGGTCGTACGCTTTACAAAGCTATAGATGACAACAGGTTCTGCAATCGACTACGAGGCTCAGGTCACCACTCAACCGGCCGATTGTGCCCGAATTGTGCCCTTCGCGAACGGAAGAGCCGTGCGACCACCCGACGAAGCCTCGTGAAGTACCGCCAGCTTTGCCACGCCTTCGGAGAGATCGGCCGCGGACGTGATAGCATAGCGACGGTACACCGCTTCCGTCTTGTGCCCGGTCAACTTCATTGCCACCGACCGGAGACACCCAGCGCGTTCCAGGTTTCGGACGGCCGTGCGTCGCAGATCGTGAACGAGTCGGCCGGTGACGCCTGCAGCCTTGCACGCCGCTTTCCAGGCACGGACGTACGACAGGATCGGCTTGCCGTTCCGGTGGAAGACTGGGCCCACGATGGTGCTCCGTTCACGCTCGACGGCGGGAGTCCGAAGTCCCAGCGCAAGAAGGCAACGCGAAGGCGCACTTTTAGCTCCCACTTGGGTACCTGACCCGTGAGTTTGCGCGCATTCGTCTACAGACCGGGACGAAACGACGCTGCTATTTCGTCCTCCGTCCGCCGTGTACGACACTTTCGAAGAAAGGGCATAGTTGTCGGGCCATCGCGTTGGTTGCGCTCTGGACCTTGGCAGTCGAACGAGTCATCGGCAATATTCGGCTTAAGCTCTCCATGAGGACGCCACCGATGCGAGACTATGCGACTGATCGCCTGTTGGCCTCCCGGGAATCACGCTGCGGCATCCGTATCTCGACCACGGTGATTCGAGTCCTGCTGGTGCTTGCAGCAGCCGCGCCGCTTGCAGCCCCGGCGCAGTCGCCCACCGCGCCGGCCGCGGATTCGCTCAGATCATCGATCACCGGCACGGTGAAGGACTCGCTGGGCTTTCCAGTCGACGGGGCGAGCATCCTGCTTGCGCCGGAGGGGTCGATCTATCGTACCGACTCGGCGGGTCGCTTTGTCGCTCGCGACGTCGGGATCGGGACGGTCACGATCAGCGTGCGCAAGCTCGGCTTCGCCCCGCTGCAATCACAGGTAGCCCTTCTTCCGGGCGCGGCGTTGGCGGTCGCTCTCGTTCTACAGCGCGTTCCACAAGAGCTGGCGGCGGTTGAAATCAAAGCTGAGCGTCAGTGCCCTCGCTTTACCATCGACGGGGTTCTCTGCCGCAGGGAACAGGGCGTGGGGTTGTTCATGAACCGGGCAGAGATCCTCGAGAAGGGCGCCGATTTTCCCTACGCTCCAACGATGGTCCTCCGTGACGAGCCGGGATTTCGCCGGAGCCTGACGGGGCTCAGGAGAACGGTGCAGTCGACGGTCCGGTGGCGCTGCATAAAGTACATCTATGACGGCGGCTTTCCGTACTCATACAATCCGATACCCAAGGTCTCGGAGCTGTATGCGGTCGAGGTCTTCCAGCCCCCTGACATTCCGCCCGAGTATCGACACTGGTATTGGGTCGATGGCAAGGAGATCTCGAAGCCCTGCACCTTGGTGGTATTGTGGTCAATGGCGGAAGCGAAGCGTGATGTCCCCGCGCTCGCGAAGAAGACGAAGAAGAAGTGACCGTGCCAGCATTCGACGCGCGTGCGTCCGTTGGTCGGCGACATTCCGTGAAGCCGCAGCCACGCCGACGTGCGCCTTCACGAGTTCGGATCCCGGGGTCACACGTTTGAACGCAACGCGATCGGCGGGGCGCGAGTCGATATCTTGTTGAACGGCTCCTGCGCGCGGGGATCGGCTTCCCTGCTGGCTGGCCGTCGCTCAGACCTGGCTTCGCCCGGGAAGTCAACCTGCACGGGACCCGAGTCGAGAAAAGCATGAAGGCCCTGACGTATTCCGCGCTGCTGTATGCAATCGTGGTCGCAGCGGCCTCAGGCTGCACCACCACGGAATCACCGCGACGCGATGTCGTGACGCGCGACAGCGCCGGCGTCCGGATCGTCGAGATTCCCGACAGCATGCCCCTCCCTACCTGGTCGATCGACACCGTGCCAGAGACCGTTGTTGGCAACCGGCACGACGACCCGTCGCATGATCTGTTCCGGGTTCGCGCGGTGGCGCGGTTGAGCGATGGCAGCATCGCGATCGCGAGCCAGGGGAGCTCGGACATCAGGATCTTCGATTCGTCAGGCAGCCATGTCCGGACCTTCGGACGCCAAGGGCGCGGGCCGGGAGAGTTCTCGTTTCTCACCAGCATGGTCATCTCCGGCGACACGCTCTTTGTCTACGACTGGCAGCAGCGGCGTGCGAGCGTCTTCAGCCCGACTGGGGCGCTCCTCGAGACCGTCCCCTTGCCCTTCACCCGCGCCGCCAGCGTGGGACGCCTCAGCGACGGAGCGTTCGTCTCGACGTCGTTTCTCGGTGGCCTGCCCCGCAGGCCGACCGGCGTGCAGCGGGACACTACGGCAATCGAAATCATCGAGCCGTCAGGCACGAAGGACACGCTCACGACTGCCATCGCCTTGGAGTGGTACTCCCACGGTGACGACGGTGTCGCGACCGTTCTGGCCCTCGGAGATCACACCTATGTGGCGGCGGCCGGCGCCTTCGTGGACGTCGCGCTGTCGGACGAGAACGATATTCGCCGCTATTCGGCGAGCGGGGTGCTGAAGCAGGTCGTGCGAATCGGGCGTGGGCCACAACCGGCAACCGACGCCGACTGGGAATGGGCGAAGGACGTCTACCTGGGCGACTTTCCCGGGCAAGAGGGCCGAGGCTGAGCAACGGCTGGGCAGCGGTCCCGCACGGCGGGAATCGCCCAGTCTTCCGCGGCCTCATCGCGGCGGCGGACGGCGACACTTGGATTCGCAAGTTCTCCACCAGTACCATCTCGAGCACATGGCTGGTCCTCCAGCCGGACGGCCTCCCAGTGGGCCGTGTGATTGTCCCGATGGGGACAGGCCTCATGCAGGTGAGCCGGGACCATGTCGTCCTGCTCCGAATCACTGATGAGGGTCCGGTCATTTCGGTGTGCAAGCTGTTGAGGTGACGAGGTAGCATCGTCGGGCGAAAGCGATTCGCTAGCGTGCAGCTAGCAAGGCGTTGCGCTATCTCGGTCGGGTTTGGCGCCGACAGTTCGTCACGCCGCGACGAGCTGATCTCACGTCACGCGTGCTGATGCGTTCGCTCGACGTCGCCTGCGCGGCATGTCGCCTCGGCACCAACCCTCTCAAACGCTTCACGAGTACGGATCGGGAAGTCGCGCGCTGGGTCAGCGCGATCGAGATCCTGACGTGGCCCAAGCATAGGTGGGCACGTCTCGCATCTAGCCTGGAGCTGCTCAGCGACTATCCGTACCTGACTCACGATTTACGCCGTCGCCTCTATCGAGTGAAGGTTTCGCGGGAGTCTGCTGTATCGGCGACTGCGCCAGAGAAGATGTATGAGGCTATGTACATCGCGCGCAATTCATCTCTGCATGGCGAACGCGTATCGACGAGGGCACTTTATCTAGCTCGGCGCAAAAGCGCTTTGTTATTTACCGTCGCACCAGTTGTCTCTAGACTAGCGTTGCTCGCCTTTGCTGCGCGACAGCGACGCAAGAAGCGCGCTGGAGATAGAGAAGCTCGATCGGTCGACTGGAGAACGCTCACGGCGGACATGGCATTTCACGATTCTATCCGAATGAAAGTGAGCGGATCGGGCAGTGACATTGACGAGAGGCGCAAGCCGCCACCAGGCTAGAAACCGCCGATCGCCGTGACTACGGCCAGACTATTGGCTTCCTACCACACCCCCATACGCCTCGCGGATGATTCGCGGCGCGTAGCGGCGATCCGCGCGGAGCTCGACTGCGAGCACCCGGACGCCGCAGATTCTCGCGAAAGCGATCGCGTGGTCGCCAGCAGCACCTTGCAACGTGTTCGGCGCTTCGGTGCCAACTAGTACGTTGCGCGCACGTGAATCAGGAAGTTCCCGATGGCGGCCATGTGCCGAAGGGCGAGAATTACGGATTCGTCGCCGCCCGTGCTACGAAAGACGACCCACTCACCCTCTCGCTGGGGGCCAGATGTCAGCCATGAGATTCGCGGCATCCCTGCTCGGGTTTTCTCTTGGGGCACTCGCTACTCCGTTGGGCGCTCAGCGTGTCACAGCGTTCAAGACGGGAGAAGAAACGACTGGCATGACGAAGCAGTGCTATTACGCGTTCGGGACCACCAAGTACACCAAGACCGTCAAGGCCGTAGACCTGTGTCCCCTCAGTGTCTCAGTGGCTGCTTCTGGCAACCAACCGACACGCGGCCCAACTCCTCGTCCGAGCGCGCCGACGATCACTGCGTTCAAGACCGGCGACGAAACGACTGGCATGACAAAGCAGTGCTACTATGCGTTCGGGACCAGCAGATACACCAAGACGGTCAAAGCCGTAGACCTCTGCCCACTCAGCGTACAGGTGAAGGTGCCCTAGGCTTCCGATGCGTGCCGCGACATTGCAGCTCGTGGCGAGGCTTCAGCTCGCCGAATCGCGCACACCATCGGCGATTTCTCGGGCACGCCCCAAACACGACCACCTGGCCCGCAACCGTTCGCCGGCGGTCCTAACGATGGCTATCGCCGTCAGTCGACTGCGCGTCACATGAGGCAGCAATCGTGATTAGCTGGGCTACACGGCGTGTCGCTATCGTCGCCGCTTCGCTCGCCCTTGTGTCCTGCGGCGGGACGTCGACCAAGCATCACGCAGCGGCGACTGAAACGGTGACGGCCCAGTGAGTTCTCGCTTTCGCAGATCCGCCGCGTCCCACCTTGCGCCCTTCTCGCCACGTTCCGCGGCCGACTTCCCGTCCTGCGTCGGCGACACGGTACGCTTTCAGCAGCGTCGCCATCTCGAGTGTTCATGCCTGACGACGTCGCGCAAACGCCCACGCCTCCTGCTGCTGTTCCCGAGTTGGCCAACGCGACGCCGCCCAAGCGCCGCGTCGGTCGACGCGCCGGGATGGTCCTCGTGCTCGCGCTTGCCGCGGTCGCCGTGCGCGCGGCGAACTCGGTTTCAGTCGGCCGCCCGGTACACCTGGTGCTCGCGCGCGATGCGCGGAATGCCGGCTTCGAGCTCCGCGCGCATTGGCGGTACTGACGTGCAGCCTTCGACCCTCGTTCTCGACCTGACTCGGGCTGATGCCGTGTCGCCGGCCGACCTTATTCGCGGCACCTTTTGGGCGGCCGAGACGCTCTACCAGGCCGGCCGTCGCTTCGATCACGTCGTCTTAGCGCGCCGCGGCACGCAGGTCTTCCTTATGAGCGGCCAAGACTTCGCGACGCTCGGCGCCAACGTTGCCGGCGGCGAGAATCCGGTATACCTCGTTCGCACGTTTCCGCAGGCCCTGCGACGACCCGATGGCAGCGCGGCCTTCGGGTCGTGGACAGGCGGCTTGCTCGGCGTCTTGAGCCGCGAAATGGAAGATGTCACCGACGCTGCGCGTGAATGGGTCAACGGGGGCCGCTCATGACGACCCCGCGCGGCTTTCCATCGCCCGTCGTCATGCTTGCCCTGCTCGCCAGCGTGTTCCTCCCAGGTTGCGGTGACGACGCCGCACTTCGGACGACCCGGCACCGCGCCGATTCGCTGGCCGCGATGCTGGCGGTGGCTCAGGCCCAACTCGATTCGCTCAAGACGCAGCCCGACCGCTTGATCGCCCTTGCGCGCCAGTCTCTCGCGGCCAACCGTCCCGAGGACGCGGTGCGTCTTGGACGCCAGCTCCTCGCAACGCATCCCGAGGCGCCGGAGGCAGTGATCGCGCGGCAGGTCGTGCAGCAGGGCGAGGCACTCGTCGCCGCTGCAGCGGCCGAGGCGCGCCGTGCGCACGAGGATTCCGTCCGCGCCGCCGCGTCACGCATCGCCCGTGCCATGGCCGGCATGCGCAAGAAGCACGACGACGTCAGAGGTATCACGTGGTACACCGACGCCTCGGTCCCTGTATCTCCGCAGCACGATCGGCGGCTCTACCTCTATATCGGGAAAGACGACGATGGGAGCGCTCCCTTCCTCCGCTTCGTGATCCGCTACAGCGGCGACGACTGGCTCTTCATTGACCGCTACCTCATCAAGACCGACGCGCGAACATTCACTCTCGTGCCGGACGACTACGGATCGGACGCGGTTGAGCGGGACAACGGCTACGGCGGGATCTGGGAGTGGTGGGACGTCCGCACGACGAGCGAGCACCGCGAGCTAGTCGACGCCATCCTCGCGTCGAAGGGCGCGACGATTCGCTACGAGGGCAAGCAATACTACATGGACCGAACTATCACGGCGACCGAGCGTGCCGCACTCCGCCTGACCCTCGACGCGTTCGCGGCTCTCTCCGGCCAGAGATGACGGCGGTGCGCGCGCGCGCCGGACGCCGCGACGTGAGGAGCCGCAAGTTTGCACTCTGGACTAAGCCGAGTTCCAGTCCGTGACCCGCCACAATCCGTCTCGCCTCATCTAGCAATGACTTAACGGAGCTTTCGTTATGGCCCGATAGTGGTGGCAGCGGCCGGTTTCCCCGACCAGCTCAGGACGGGAACCCGGATGATGCCGCAGCATCGCTGCACGGGGCGAGCAGCCCTCTCTATCTTTGCTTGGCGGGGCTATCCCGAAGAAGGCGAGGGCGAACCCTGACGAACCGCTGGCTAGGGACGCGCACCCGTGCCGTCCGGATTGTGCCGCGATTGTGCCCGTGCAGTCGCGAAACATCAACAAACACGAAGGGGGCCGCCTCTCGGCGACCCCTTCTAACTGTCGTGATGCGAGCAACATCGACGAGCACGGCAAAATACGCGCGACTGCCTAACGTGGATTAAAAGTCCGTTGCTCTACCAGCTGAGCTACCGGGTCGACTGCCCCGAAAACTCACACCGCGCCGCCCCCCCGACAACTCGCACGCAGTGACCCCGCCCTCTCCTCCTCGTCTGCTGGACGCAGGATCGACACCGGGATCCGCGTGAACCCTTCGCCACCCACCTCGGCGCCCTCGCGCCGGGCGCGCCTCCTCATCGCCCTCGGCATCGGCGCCGCCGCCGTCGGCATCGCCGCCATCCAGGCCGTGGCGCTCCATGGCGCCCCCACGGACTTCGGATGGATCTGGTTCGCCGCGCGCGCCAGCCTCCACGGTCGCGACGCCTATCAGCTCATCGGACCCGGACGCGAGTGGGACTACGTCCTGCCGTTCCTGTATCCGCTCACGGCGCCGACGGTGATCCTGCCGCTCGCGCTCCTGCCGCTGCTCGCCGCACGCCTCTGCTTCGTCGGCGTCTCCTCGGCGCTCCTCGCATACGGCATCACCCGCGACGGCTACGCGCGCCTTCCCGTCTTCCTGAGCGGCGCCTGGCTCATCGCCGTCATCGCGGCGCAGTGGTCGCCCCTGCTCGTCGCCGCCGCCCTGATCCCCGAACTCGCATGGGTCTACGCCGCCAAGCCGAACTTCGGCGCTGCGCTGCTGCTGTCGACCGGCACCCGGCGATCGTGGCGCGTCGCCGTCATCGGCGGGGTGCTCGTCCTCCTCGTGAGCCTGGTGCTGAACCCGCACTGGATCGCGAGCTGGCTCGGCATCGTCCGGCAGGACGAGGGACGGAAGATGCCCCTGCTCACGCCGGCCGGTGTGCTGCTGCTCCTGGCGCTCCTGCGCTGGCGCCGTCGCGACGCGCACCTGATCCTGCTCCTCGCCGTCACGCCGATGACAATCGTCGCCTACGACGCGCTCCCACTCTTCCTCATTCCATCGACGCTGGTAGAGGCGACGCTCCTGTCGATCGGGTCGGTGCTCGCGGCGCGGCTGCACGTCTTCGTCCACAGCTGGCCGCAGGAGACCGGTTGGCCGGTCGCGACGGCGGGACACCTCGTGCTCACGTTCTGGCCGGCGCTCGTCATGATTCTGCGGCGCCCGAACGAGGGAGACGTCCCCGCCGTGGCTGGAGCGGCTGAGCGCGCGCTTCCCTGCCTGGCTGCGCGGACGCGCGGCCTCGCTCCCCGCTGCGCCCTGACGGGCGTTACCGCGGGAGCGCGTTCACGATCAGCCGCGCCAGCACCGCCGTGTCATCGGCCGGCAGCCGGTGCCCC
This sequence comes from uncultured Gemmatimonadaceae bacterium, assembly GCA_963761075.1. Taxonomy (GTDB): domain Bacteria; phylum Gemmatimonadota; class Gemmatimonadetes; order Gemmatimonadales; family Gemmatimonadaceae; genus CAVXFN01. Next base: position 227,481 of record CAVXFN010000002.1, on the reverse strand, counting down.
CCGGGTCGCTCGAACGGCGTCGCCAGCGTCGAGTCGATCCCCCGGCACAACGAGTCCTTCTCCCCCTCGCCGTACACGCAGAGCACCGTCATCCCCCGTAACCGCTCCACCTCGGGCAGCACCGGCCGGTCCGTCGCGCGGCGCACGTCCATCAGCTCGTCCCGCCAGTGGAACTCGAAGCCGGCCCACCGCGCCGCGCTCAGCAGGGCCACCATCCCCACCCGCGTCCGCAGCGAGTCCGGCAGCCGGTTCGCCACGAACGGCATGATGTCGGCGCCGCGCGAGTCGCCGACAAGCAGCAGCCGCTGCCGCGTCCACCGTCGCAGGTACCGCTCCGCCGTCCGCGCGATGTCGTAGCTCACCTCGTCAGGCGTCTTCCGGCGCCAGAGGTAGGCGCGCGCGTCCAGCCCCACCACCGCCACCCCCATCCCCGCCAGCTGCTCGGCGAGCATCCGGTCCGACTCGGCCCACCCACCGTCGCCGGACATGAACATTGCCAGCCAGGTGCCGGCCTGCGCCGTGGGCACCTCGTGGAGGGGGAGCTCCACCGCCCCGGCGGGTCCCGGGCGCTCCGCCCCCTCCGCGGGCTTGGTGCCGTCGCACCCGCCCAGCAGGCAGAGCGCCGCCGCCAGTCCGGTCAGCCGGTGCCACCGCGCCACCGCGCTCACTTCGCCACCACGCCCTTGATCCCGCCCGACACCAGTGCCGCGACGTTGGTCAGCACCATCGGCAACGCCCACCCGCCGGGCGAGGCGATGTACCGCGGCGTCCACACGGGGTCGAACTTGTCCTTGTACTGCCGCAGGCCGCGGAAATTGTAGAAATGCTCCCCGTGCCGGTACACGAGCGCGCCGAGCCGGCTCCAGAGCGGCGCCAGGGCGCGGTTCTCGATCCCCGACAGCGGCGCCATCCCGAGGTTGAACCAGCCGTACCCTTCCTCGCGCCCCCACAGCATCAGCCGCAGGAACAGGAAGTCCATCACCCGCGCCGGCGCGTCCGGCAGGTGGCGCATCAGGTCGACCGACAGTTCCTCCTTTCCCGCCGACAGCCACAGGTTGGCAAAGCCCACCACCCGCTCCCGCTCGCGCACCACCGCCATCGGGAAGCGCTCCAGGTAGTCGGGATCGAAGAAGCCTAACGAGAATCCCTTCTCCCGGGTGCGGCGCTCCCGCAGCCAGGCGTCGGACACCGCCGCCAGCTCCTCCCACAGCACCGGCGACAGCGGCGGCGGCACGATCTCCAGCTCGAGGTGCTCCTGCTCGGCCTCGCGGAGGATGCGCCGCATCCCCTTCCGCGCCCCGCCGGCCACCGCGAAGCTCGTCAGCGGCACCCGCGCCTCCTCGCCCATCTTCACCAGCGTCATGCCGAGGTCCACGTACAGCGGCAGCAGCTCCCGCCCGGCCTCGTAGAACACCGGGCGCCCGCCATGGGCGTCCGCCATCTCGCAGAAGCGCCACGCCAGCTCGCTCGCCTCGTCAGGCACCCCCACCGGGTCCCCCAGCGCGATCCACGCCCCGCGATGCACGCCATACATGATGAAGCTGCGGCCGGACTTCGAGTACAGCAGCTGCTTGTCCCCCAGCAGCGCCAGGTTGGCCTCGGCGCGCGGCGAGGCGCGCACGATCTCGCCGGCGCGCGCCAGCTCGTCAGGCGAGGGCACCGGCAGGCGCGTCGCCGACGGGCGCAGCAGCCGCAGCACGGCGTAGCCCAGCAGCGCCACCGCGACGCCGACCGTCGCCCGCAGGGTGCGCGGCGCATCGGCGGTGGTGGCGAAGCGCCACCACATGCTGGCGCGATAGTCGACGTGCTTGAACGAGAAGAAGCCGAGCCAGGTGGTGCCCGCGATCGCCAGCACGATCGCCACCGTCCACCCGGGCGACAGCGGCTCGCCGAACAGCGCCGCCCGCCGGTAGAAGTGCCGCCGCGACGGCAGCATGGCGCCCAGCACCAGGCCGAGCGTGATCGCCTCCTCGTAGTCGCCGCCCTTCAGCAGCGACGTCGCGATGCCCACCGCCAGCAGCGCCACCGCCACGTGCCAGGCGGCGTCGAGCCGCCGCCGCAGGCCGTTCGCCACCAGCAGCAACAGTCCGCCGACTACGCTCGCCGTGAAGTGCGAGAGCTCGATCACCGCGAGTGGCAGCAGGTCATCGAGCCAGCGCAGCCGGCTGTGCACCGACGGCGTCGAGCCCGACACCAGCAGCACCACGCCGGCCACGAACGTCGCGCCGCTGAGCCAGTAGGGCGCCGCCGCCGCCACCACCCGCCCCACCACCCGTACCGCCCGGGTGACCTCCTTGCGCTTGCGCAGCACCTCGTGGCTCCCGAAGGCGATCGACCCGAGGCCGAGCGGGAGCAGGTAGTAGATCGCCCGGTACGCCACCAGCGCGCCCGCGATCTCCGCCGCCTGGGCGTACGGCCGCAGCAGCAGCAGGATCAGCGAGTCGAAGACGCCGACGCCCCCCGGCAGGTGGCTCGCCAGCCCGGCGGCCTGTGCCAGCAGGAACGCGGCGAGGAAGACCGGGAGCGTGAGGCCGTGATCGCGCGGGAGCAGCGTGAACAGCACCACGCCGGCCATCGTCCAGTCGGCGCTGGCCACCACGATCTGCCCGACCGCGAGACGCGGCGCCGGCGGGCGCAGGCTCCACCGTCCAAGGGTGAGCGTCCCGCGATGCCGCAGCACCCATCCGAAGTACAGCGCCACCGGCGACAGCAGCACGACGCCAGCCCAGGACGGTACCGGCACCGGCAGCGCCGTCACCGCATGCGTCCCCGAGGCGAGGATCGCGGCGACGCCGCCCACGGTCAGGGCGCCCAGCCAGAATGTCGTCGCCGTGAACGCGATCCCCTGCGCGATCTCGCCCGTGGTCAGCCCCCACGCCGACCAGAACCGGAACCGCACCGACGCGCCGGTGAGCGCCGACAGCCCGAGGCTCTGGCTGAACGAATACGCGATGAACGACGCCAGCGCCGTCCGGTGCAGTGGCAGCGGCCGGCCCACGTAGCGCAGCGCCAGCCAGTCGTACCAGAACAGGATGGCGAAGCAGAGCACCGTGAGTCCCAGCGCGAGGGCCAGCGTAGCGCCGGGGATCGCCCCGATGGCCTGCGCCACGAGGCGATAGTTCGACCGCGACAGCTCGCGCTGCAACAGCGCCAGCGCCAGCGCGGAGAGGACGAGGGCGACGCCGGGACCCGCCCACCGCGTCCATGCACCGGCGCGCGAAACCCGCGGCGCCGGAGGCTTGTCAGGCTCCCGGCGCCGCTCGACTGGTAGAGACACGGGGTCGTGCCTGACGACCCTCCTCCACACTCCCGTCAGCACGGATCCCTCCCGGCGGATCTGGCAGGCACGATTCCCCTCCGGACGCCAGAGGCGTCACGGCTTCCTTGGCGCGGCCCTGGTGGTATCGGTGGACGCCTTCTTGCGCGTCGCCGACCGGTGGGACTTGCCCTTCGTCGCGGTCTTCGCCTTCGCCGTCATTGTCGAGGGCTTCGCCGACGTGGTCGACGCGGACTCCGGCTTCGTCGTGGCCGGCTTCACCGTCGCCGTCGTCGTCGCCGGCTTCATGGTCGTGGTCGACGCCGTGGTCGCCGGCTTTGCGGCCGTCGTCGACCTGTGCATGGACGACTTCCTCCGCGGCGTGGCCTTCTTCTTCGTGCTGTCCGTGTTCGACTTGCTCGCCGAGGGCGTTCCGCCCTGGCTCGCCGCGGGTGTCGCCGCGGTGGGATTCGCCTGCTGGGCAGGCAGCCCGGCAGCCAGCAGCAGCGTCGCTGCGAGGACTCCGAGCGCGTTCCGGTTCATCTTGAACTCCTGACGTCCAGGGGTGGTATTCTCACGTCGTCCCTGTGGTGCGCACGACGACCGAGGGGCAATCTTTCGAGCGCCGACAGCGACCGACGCCGTGTGCAATGACGCTAGAGCGAAAGGGCTAAACGGCCCCTAACAGGTCGTTCCGGCATCGAGGGGGGAAACCGGACATGCGATTGCTCGTGGTGGAAGACGATGCGCGGCTCGCCGACATGCTCGCGCGCAGCCTGCGGGAAAAGGGATATGCGGTGGACACCTCCGGCGACGGCGAGGACGCCATCGTCCAGGCCGCCGTGAACGAGTACGACGCCATCGTGCTCGACGTGAACCTGCCGAAGAAGAGCGGACTCGACGTCAGTCGCGAGCTGCGGCGCCGCGGCAAGGCGGTCCCCATCCTGATGCTCACCGCGCGCGACACGCTCGGCGACCGGGTCACGGGACTGGACGCCGGCGCCGACGACTACCTCACCAAGCCGTTCGAGCTGGAGGAGCTGTACGCGCGGCTGCGCGCGCTGATGCGTCGCATGCCATCCCTCCTCCCGCCGGTGCTGCAGGTGGGCGACCTGAGCGTCGATACCGCCGCCCAGACGGCGGCGCGCGCCGGGACCCCGCTCCGCCTGACGAGCAAGGAGTACACGATGCTCGAGTACCTGGCCCGGCACGCCGGGCGGGTCATTGGGCGCGCCGAGCTGTGCGAGCACGTCTGGGACGAGAACCACGATCCCTTCTCCAACGCCATCGAGGTGTACATCAACCGCCTGCGGCGGAAGGTCGACGAGGGCGCGGCCGAGCCCCTGATCCACACCCGGCGGGGCGCCGGCTACATGCTGGCCTCGCTCGATGCGCCCGGCGAACCGGCCGGCGAGCCCGGCCGCGCCCAGCGCGTGCGGGACCCATCACGCCGCTGACATGATCCACTCGGTCCGGGGCCGGCTCGCCCTGTGGTACGCCGGCGTCTTTGCCGTCTTCCTCACCGCGTTCGCCGTCGCCGCCTACGCGTTCCTGCGCGGCTCGGGCCAGGCGCGCATCGACGAGTTCCTCGCCGAGACCGCCAGCGCGGTGGCCGGCGCGATGGAGTACGAGCGCAACAGCGGCGAGTCCGACAGCGCCGCGGTGGCCATCGTGGTGCGCGAGTTCCGGCTGCGCGAGACCGAGGTGGTGATCTACGACAGGGCGCTGCGCACGCTGCAGTACGCGCGGGCGCCACTCAGCCCGAAGTCGACCGCGGCGCAGGCGACGGTCCTCCCCGAGATCGCCGACATGCCGTCGCTGCTGGGCGGCGCGCCGTCCGGCGCCTCCAGCGTGCGCACCGTGCGCGTCGGCGACGAGGACCTCCGGGTCTACGTCCTGCCGTACGTGCTCGGCTCGCGGCACCTGATGATCGGGACTGCGCAGTCGCTGCGGGCGCTCACCAAGAGCCTGCGCGAGGCCGGGTACCGGATGCTGTTCGGCTTCCCGCTGCTGCTCGCCCTCGCCACGTTAGGCGGCTACCTGCTGGCCCGGAAGAGCCTGGGGCCGGTGGCCGCGATGACCGAGCGCGCCGCCGCCATCGGCGCCCGGTCGCTCCACGAGCGCCTCCCCGTGGAGAACCCGCGCGACGAACTGGGTCGCCTGGCAACAGTCTTCAACCTGCTCCTCGACCGCCTGGAACGCGCGTTCGAGGACCAGCGCCGGTTCATGGCCGACGCGTCGCACGAGCTGCGCACCCCGGTCGCCGTGATCAGCGGGGAGAGCGAGCTCGCGCTGGCGCGCGCCGACCGGACGCCGGGCGAGCTCCGGGACGCCCTCGAGGCCGTGCGCGCCGAGAGCAAGCGGATGCGCACCATCGTCGACGACCTCTTCCTGCTCGCCCGCACCGAGGCCGGCGAGCGCCCGCTGCGCCTCGAGGAGCTGTACCTGCGTGACCTCGTCGAGGAGTGCGTGCGCTCGGCCCGGTCGCTCGCGGCCGCCCGGCACATCGCACTCTCCCTCGATCCGGGTGACGACGACCTCCCCTGCCGCGGCGACGAGACGCTGCTCAAGCGCCTGGTCATGAACCTGCTCGACAACGCCGTGAAGTACACGCACCAGGGAGGACGAGTCACCGTGCGCTGCTCCGGCGCGGATGGCACGTACACCATCGAGGTCGAGGACACCGGCGTGGGCATCGCCAGCGCCGCGCAGGAGCACATCTTCGACAGGTTCTACCGCGCCGCCAATGACGGCGACAGCGCCCCGCGCGGCGACGGCGCCGGCCTCGGTCTCGCCATCGCGCGCTGGGTCGCGCGCGCGCACGGCGGGGACCTCGCGCTGGTGCACTCGAGCCCCGGCGGGAGCCTCTTCCGGGTCACCCTCCCCGCCCCCGCGCCGCACGACGCGCCTTCCGCGGCACCGTCACCGGTTCCCGCGAACGCATGAACGACGAGGGCCCGGCGCCGAAGCGCCGGGCCCTCGTCCATTCGAGCTGCCGGATGAGCGTTACGGCTGGATGCTCGAAACTGCGCTGGAACTGCCCTTGGTCTCGACGACGAACACGACGCGACGATTGGCCTGCGCGCCCGGCTCGTCCTTCTCGGCACCCTTCACGACCTGGCGATCCTCGCCCAGGCCGACGGCGCGCACATCGACCGTCGACAACCCGGCCTGCGCCAGGTACGCGGCAACCGACTCCGCACGACGCTTCGACAGGGCCATGTTGTAGGCCCGCGAGCCCGCCGGATCCGCGTGCCCTTCGATCGTGAGCACCGAACCCTGGTAGTACTTGCCGATGACCTGCGACAGGCGGTCGAGCGCCGGACGATCCTCGTCACGGACGCTGGCGTCGTCGAATGCGAACGTCACCGGCATGGCGAACTTCATGCCGTTTTCCAGCGCCGTGATCTTGGCGCCGAACTCGGTGCGCATCGCGGTCAGGTCGCGACGCAGGCCCTCGACGTCGGTCTTCAGCGACGCGACGTCCGACTTCACGGTGTTCAGGTCGTTCGACAGCCCGTTGACGTTGTTCGTGAGGTTGCTGTCCGCCGACGAGCGCGCGGCGCGCTCCGAGGCGACCCCGGTCTCCACTTGTGTGCGCACATAACCCTTGGTGGCGCAGGCGCCGAGCGCCGCGGTCCCCAGAGCCAGCACGGCGATTCTTCGAATGAGCATACTCTCCTCTCCCACAGAGATGAGTTTGTCAGCGTGATCCCGATTACCACAGACGACACGGCGGCGACACAGGGCTGCCGTGGCAAGACAAGTATATCGGGGTCCGTGCAAAAGCCTTGTGACCGCCGTCACAAGGGCCTGCAATTATTCGACTTGGACCTTCTGCAGCCACTCCCCGCCATCCACCACGAGGATCGCCCCGGTGATCCATGCCGCCGCTGGAGAAGCCAGGAACGCCACCGCGTTCGCGATATCGGCCGGATCGCCCCATCGTTGGAGGGGAATCGCCTTCCGCGCGTAATCGCCCATCGCGCGCTCGACGGCAAAGACGTCGGCGGCCGCGCCCGCCGGCGGTCGGAACGCCTTCTTCACGCCCTCGGTGGGAATCGGCCCGGGCGCGACCGCGTTCACGCGGATCCGGTGCGCGCCCCACTCGACTGCCAGCGTGCGCGTGAGCGCGTCGACGCCCGCCTTGGCCGCGGTGGCGTGCGCCATCAGCGGCCAGCCGTGGTAGTGCAGCGTCATCGAGATGTTCACGATGGCTCCACCACCCTGCTCGCGCATGATCGGCATGACAGCCTGCGAACAGAAGAACGTCCCGTACAGGTCGATCTCCACGACGGCGCGCCAGGCGTTGGCGCTCATCGACTCGCTGGGCACGTAGAAGTTGCCGGCGGCGTTGTTGACGAGCAGGTCGACCCGGCCGTGCTGCTCGCGCACCGCCTGCATCATCGCGCGAACGGCATCGGGATCGCGCACGTCCACCTGGTGCGACGCGGCGAGCCAGCCCTTCCCCGTCAGTGCACGCACGCCGGCATCGAGGTGCTCCGGCGAACGGCTCGCCAGCACCACGGTCGCCCCCAGCTCCGAAAGCAGCGATGCGATCCCGAACCCGATCCCGGTGGCCCCGCCGGTCACGATGGCAACGCGACCGGCGTACAGATCCGGCCGGAAGACGCTCCCGTCACTGCTCGCGGACATGCTCGATCTCCCGATGGCGCACGATGTCGCCATGCCGTCTGGGTGCCTCCACGATTGCATCCACCTCGAGGTGCAGCGCCAGCTGCTGGGTCCGGAAACTGAGGCGGTGGTGCGGCGTCGGTCCGGCCGCGTCGAGCACGGCAATGTGTCCTGGCGTGCCGTACCCGGCATTCCGCTCCCAGCCGAAGGCGGGATATCGCAGCGCCAGCCGCGACATCAGGTCATCACGCAGCACCTTGGCGACAATGGACGCGCAGGCGATGGCGTAGCAGCGGCCGTCGCCGCCGACGACCGCGGTGTGCTGGATTCCCAGGATCCGGATCGGGCTCCCGTCGACGAGCACGTGGTCGGGTTGCAGCGAGAGTCGCGCGAGGGCGCGACGCATCGCCATCACCGTGGCCCTGTAGATGTTGTGCCTGTCGATTTCGCGACTCGACGCGGCGCCGAGTCCAAGGGCGAGCGCCCGTTCCCTGATCTTCGCCGCGAGCCGGAGCCTGTCGGGGGCGGTGAGCCGCTTGGAGTCATCGACGCCGGGAATCGCGCGCGCATCGGGCGGCATGATGATGGCGCATGCGACAACGGGGCCCGCCAGGGGGCCCCGTCCGACTTCATCGACGCCGGCGAGCATCGGGCCGTACTCCGCGCGGGCGCGGGACTCGATGTCGCTCCAGCGGCGCGCCATCACGTGGTCACCCGTCCGCGTGGAGCGGGACCTCGTGGCGCGACAGGCTCACCCTTCCGTGTCCGGCGTGTTGGTCACCGGGACGATGACACGCACCTTCTTCTCACGAATGCGGGTCGCCTTGCCGGTGAGGTTGCGCAGGTAGTAGAGCTTGGCGCGACGCACCCGCCCACGGCGAACGACGGTGATGTCAGCGACCGAGGGGCTGTGCAGCGGGAAGATGCGCTCGACGCCAATGCCGTTCGAAACCTTGCGGACGGTGAACGTCCGGCTCACGCCGCTGCCGCGCCGCGCGATGCACACGCCCTCGAACGCCTGAAGGCGTTCCTTCTCTCCCTCGCGAACGCGTACGCTCACGCGCAGCGTGTCGCCTGGACGAAACGGCGGTCGATCGGTGCGCAGCCACTCCTTCTGGGTCTCGATGAACGCGTGCATATGTGACTCGGGGGCTTCGGACGAATCCCGTGATGAGAAGGCGATTTTTGGAAGACCTTTAACGTAACGGGCCGCAAGGTCTTACGCCAGCCACTCCGGACTCAGCGCAGGTGCCCCGACAAGGCCTCGCGGGAATGCTCCACCGGCACGACCCGGATCGAGAACGAGTCCGGCCACTGGCGGATCCGGGAGAGCAGGTCGGGCATCGTGAGCGGCGTCTCGACGATTCCCGTCCCCCGGAGCTGCACGTAGGGCCCGGAAAGCGAGAGGTCCGTGAACAGCGTCGCCACCCGTACCTCAGTTGCGCTCCCACCCGCCCGGTAGAGATAGCCCGAACCGAACGCCTCGTGGTCGGCGTTGGCGATCGTGAGCTGGTACTCGAGCACGTCGTCGCGCCGGAACGTCAGGTGCAGGGTGCCGCTCGGCACCCGCGTGACGGCGGCGGACCCGCGCGCACTCCCGGTCGCCACGGGGGGAGCCGCCGCGAGGGCCGCCGAGAAGGCGCTCCGCTCCACGGCGTTCGGCATATTGGCGCCGGTGGACACCACGGCCTCACCCTGCACGGCGCGGCCACTCACCCCGAGCATCGGCGCGCAGGCGAACACCGCCACGAGGCAGCAGCAGGGACCAGTGTATCGAATGAGGCGCGCCATGGTCATCGCGAACCGGGTCGGAGGCTGCCGTACGCCCGCGCGGACTCCAGAAGATCGGCATAAAAGTCGCCGCCGTAAAGCGACAAATCCGTAAATCGTCAGCCGGGGGTGCCCGGATTGTGCGCCCCGTCACGCCGGGACGTCAACCTGTCCCCCTCCTGCCGGCGCCATTCCTCGATGCGCTTGTGGTCACCGGACAACAACACCTCCGGCACGGCGTGGCCCCGAAAGACAGGCGGACGGGTATAGCTCGGCGCGCTGAGTCCGCGATCGAAGAACGAGTCGGAGTGCGCGCTGTCGAGGTCGGACATCGCTCCGGGCAGGAGGCGCACCGTGGCATCGATGACGACGAGCGCCGCGGCCTCGCCCCCACTGAGCACGAAGTCCCCGATGGAGATCTCCTCGGTCGCGAGGAACTCGGCGACGCGCTGGTCGACGTCCTTGTAGTGGCCGCACAGGAGCGTCAGCGCCTCGCCGGCGGCGAAGCGACGGGCGTCGTCCTGCGTGAACGCGCGCCCGCGCGGAGACAGGAGGACCACCGGCCCGGTCGGGGCGAGCGCCTCCACCGCCTCGAAGAACGGTTCCGGCTTCATCACCATGCCGGCGCCGCCGCCGTACGGGTAGTCATCGACGGTGCGGTGGCGGTCGTGCGCGTGGTCCCGGAGGTCGACGACGTTGTACGTCACCGCCCCGGCAGCGACCGCCCGCGCGGGAATGCTGAGCGAGAGAGGACCCGCGAAGAACCCGGGGAAGATCGTCACCACGTTCAGCCGCAGTGGCATCCGCTGGTCGCTCACTCGAGCAATCCCTCGGGCAGGGACATCACCAGGCGACCTGCGTCGAGATCGACGGCGCGCACGAAGGCCTCGCGATACGGAATCAGGATGGTGCCCGTCGGGCGGCGCACTTCCAGCAGGAGGCCCTGCGGGAGGTCGTAGAGCCCCTCGATCCGCCCGATCGGCCCGGCCGTCTCGTCGTCGAGTTGCAGGCCGACGAGCTGGTGCACCCAGAATTCGCCCTCGGCCACCGGACGCAGCTCGGCGGGCGGCAGGAGCAGGTAGCGATCGCGACGCGACTCGGCGCCCTCGCGGTCGGCGATCTCGCGAAAGCGCACGATGAGCGCGTCCTTGTGTGGAGAGGCGCTGTCGACGTGCAACTCGCGCGTGGCCCTGTGGGCAGCGTCGCCGGTGCCCGCCTCGAAGACGCGGCGCCCGGCGGCGAAGACGTCGACGGGATCGCCGGTGAGCGGCTCGACGAGCAGCTCGCCCTTGATGCCGTGCGGGCGGCGGACGCGCCCGACGATGATCAGGTCGGGCGATTCATCCGCCGCCGAAAGGCGCGCCACCGCGCCGGTCCGGCCGGAGGCTTACGCCTCCGGGGCCTCCGCCGCATCCGTCAGGGGGACGGCCTGCGTCTGGAGCTTGCGCGCGAGACGTGCCTCGTGCCGCGCCTTGAGCACGCCGGCGCGACGCAGGATCGAGCGCACGGTGTCGGACGGCAGCGCACCGACGTCGAGCCAGTAGTTCGCGCGATCGACCTGCACGTCGAACGCGTTCTCGGTCTGGCGAGGACGATAGTGTCCGATGACCTCGACAAAGCGTCCGTCGCGCGGGCTCTTGGCGTCGGCGACGACGATGCGGTAATAGGGCTGCTTCTTGCGACCAACGCGTCGCAACCGGATGCGGACCATTGTGTGAATCCTCGTCAGGTGGTTCGTGGTGCTGCCCGGGCTCCTCGCAGGCTCCGGCAGTTCCGGAGTGCGCCCGGTGGTGCGCGGGACGCGGGAGCGGCACGGCCATGCCGTGGGCTCCGCGCGCGGCGTCCCGCGGTCGTCCGTCTACCGCATGCCCCCCATCAAGCCGGGCGGCAGGCGCATGCCCCCGGTGCCGGTGGCAGAGCGTTTCATCATCTTCTGCATGTCGCGGAACTGCTGCAGGAGGCGGTTGACCTCGCTCGTCGGGCGCCCGCTGCCGCGCGCGATGCGGGCCCGGCGCGAGCCGTTGATGAGCGCCGGGTTCTTCCGCTCGGCGCGCGTCATCGAGAGCACGATCGCCTCCACGTGCTTCATGCGCTTGGGGTCGACGTTCGCCTGCTTCAGCACCTTGGCGTTCACCCCGGGGAGCATCTTGAGGATGCCCTCCAGCGGCCCCAGTCGCTGCATCTGCTTCATGGCGGTGAGGAAGTCCTCGAGGTCGACGCCTTCCTTCCGCACCTTCTTCTCGAGCCGCTTCGCCTCGTCGGCGTCGAACGCCTCCTGCGCCTTCTCGACGAGCGAGACGATGTCGCCCATCTGCAGGATGCGCCCGGCCATCCGGTCGGGGTGGAACTCCTCGAGGGCGTCGGACTTCTCGCCGACGCCGACGTACTTGATGGGCTTCCTGATGGTGCCGTAGATCGAGAGGGCGGCGCCGCCGCGGGCGTCGCCGTCCATCTTGGTGAGCACCACGCCGGTGACGCCTAACGCGTCGTTGAAACCCTGGGCGATGCGCACCGCATCCTGCCCGGTCATGCCGTCGACCACCAGCAGGATCTCGTCGGGATGCACGGCGTCGCGCAGGCGGACCAGCTCGTCCATCATCTCGCGGTCGATCTGGAGCCGGCCGGCGGTGTCGAGCACCACCACACGGTCCCGCGCCCGCCGTCCCTCGTCGATGCCGGCGCGCGCGATGCGCACCACGTCGCGGGTGGTGCGGTCGGCGTAGACCGGGACCTCGAGCTGCTTGCCGAGGGTCTCGAGCTGGTCGATGGCCGCCGGGCGATAGACGTCGGCGGCGACGAGCCGGGTGGGACGCCCTTCCGCGGTCAGCTTGCGCGCAAGCTTGGCCGCCGTCGTGGTCTTGCCCGAACCCTGCAGCCCGACGAGCATCACGATCGTGGGCGGCACGCTGCTCAGCTTGAGCCCCTCGCGGCGCTCGCCGAGCATCGCCGTCAGCTCGTCGTGGACGATCTTGATGAGCTGCTGGGCCGGGGCGACGGTGCGGAGTGAGGCCACGCCGGCAGCCTTCTTCTCGACCCGCTCGAGAAACTCCCGGGTGAGCTGGAAGCTCACGTCCGCCTCGAGCAGGACGCGCCGCATCTCCCGCAGGCCGTCCTTGATGTCGGCGTCGTTGAGGACGCCGCGGCCGCGGAGCTTCGAAAATACCCCGGTGATCTTCTCGGAAAGCTCGTCAAACATAAGCCTTGAACGGTAACCGTACCGAACACTAACAGCAAGCCGTTTCTGGAGTTCCGCCGTCTCGCGAGGCACCTGCCGCGGGCTGTCAGCAGGCGCCCCCGCCCGCGAACCTCTTTACCGCCAACTCATTCCCTCACCCGGCTCCCGTCTCGTACTTTCTGCCGCGATCCCCCTCACGAGTTGCCATGCACGACGCCTTCATCAGCTACGCCTCCGAGGACAAGCCGATTGCCGACGCGGCCTGCGCCGTGCTCGAGGGCCGGGGCATCCGCTGCTGGATCGCGCCGCGCGACGTGACCCCGGGCCTGGAGTGGGGGGCAGAGATTGTGCGCGCCATCAAGGACGCTGCCGTGATGGTGCTCATCTACTCGGGCCACGCCAACGTCTCCACGCAGGTGAAGCGCGAAGTGGAGCGAGCCGTGTCGCGCGGGATCCCGATCGTCCCCTTCCGCATCGAGGACGTCCCCGCCTCGGAGACGCTCGAGTTCTTCATCAGCACTCCGCACTGGCTCGACGCCATCACCCCGCCGATGCAGAAGCACCTGGCGTACCTGGCGGAGATCGTCGAGGTCCTGCGATCGCGCGTGCGCCCGGATCCCGGACCGATTCCGCACGCGGCCGCGGCGCCGTCGGGCCCGCGCGCAGCGACCGCCGGCGACGCCGGAGTGACACCGGAGTCGTCGCCTCCACCACGCGGGGAGCGGCCACCGCCGGCGGCCGGTTCCGCCTCTCGACCGGCCGCGCCTCCGGCACCGGCCGCTGGCACACCACGCCGCGCGCCGCCCCGCGCATCCGTCGCCGCACCGCGGTCCTCGCCATCGTCGTGGCGGTGGTCGGCCTCTCCGGCTGGGCGGCGCTCCAGCACTACCTCAACGACCCGATGCGCGCGTGGGTCGGCGAGTGGACCACCGACAACGTCTTCCAGAACCTGCAGGCGCACTGGACGCTCGACATCGGCTGGAACCACGACTACACGTCGGCCGTGGAGACGCGGGACGCGGGCAACATCCGCTTCAACGGCTCCCAGCTCAGCATGGAGACGGGCAGCGGACAGACTATTCGCGGCTACTTTCGCTTCGAGGGACCGAACACCGCGCAAATCTCGGGCCCGCTTGGCAGCGCGACCTGGACCCGCGACGCCAAGAGCGCCTCCGCCGGCACCGACTCGCCGGCGGGAACGTGGACCGCCACGCGCGTCGTGAACAACATGCCCTGGACGCTCACCTTCCAGATTGGCGACGACGGGAAGTACGACCTGCGCACCCGCGCCGAGGACTCCGGGCGCTTTGCGGTCGACGACAGGCGCTGGCACCTGTACTCCACCAGGGGTGCGCCACAGGAGGGCACGTACCAGCGCATCGACGGCCGGACGGTCTCGATGCGGGGCCCGCTGGGCACCGCGGTCTGGGCGCGGAAGTAGTCGTGCGCGGCGACGCCTGACGCGAACCGCGCGCGAGACCACGGCTGGGCGCGCCGGCCCGGCGCGGTGGGACGGTCCGGGGAGCTTCCCGGGGCGCGGAATGTCCCACGCGACGTTACCTTTTCGCCCAGACCGGCCCGGCCGGGGAACCGGTCGCCCGCGGGGGGCTGGCCCGGGGCGGGACGCGCGTGGCCACCTCGCGCGGCCGGCCGCCTGACGACCTGTCCATCCCCATGAGCTGACCGCACCGATGCCCCGTCCACAACGCCGCGACGAGATCCTGGGCCAGGAGCTGCCTCCGACGCTCCCCCTGATGGCGCTCCGCTCGACGATCGTCTACCCGCTGGGGACGATCGCCGTGCAGATGGGGGCCCCGGAGAACCTCGCCCTGCTGCGCGACAACGAGGACGCCGGCCTCATCGTGGCGCTGGTGGTGGCGGGCGGGGAGCTGGACGAGCCGCTCGACCAGCAGGGCTTCGTGGGACGGGTCGGGGTGGCGGCCCGGGTGCATGAGCGCATCAACCTGCCGGGCGAGACCGTGCAGATCACCCTCCAGGGGCTGCGTCGCATAACGATCGAGGGGATCGTGCGCACCGAGCCCTACGCCCTGGCGCAGGTGAAGCCCGCGCGCGAGACGCCGGCCGATCCCACCGAGCTCGACGACCTCGTGGCCCGCATCACCGCCGCCGCCGAGACGCTGGCGGACCTCATCGACCGCATCCCCGACGAGGTGCCGCAGATCCTGAAGATGAACGTCTCCGACCCCGGGCGCTTTGCCGACCTCGCGGCGACGAACATGAACTTCCGCATCTCCGACAAGGACGAGGTGCTCCAGCGCCTCGACGTGGGGCAGCGGCTGCGCTTCATCCTGTCGCGCCTCGAGCGCGAGGTCGCCAAGGCCCGCGTGATGGAGGACGTGAAGAAGCAGACCGAGGTGAAGATCGAGCAGCACCAGCGCGAGTTCTACCTGCGCCAGCAGTTGCGCGCGATCCAGTCGGAGCTGGGCGAGACCGACCCTGGCGAGAAGGAGGCGATCGACATCCTCAAGCGGATCGACGAGGCGGAGCTGCCGGAGCGGGCGGGGCAGGAGGCGCGGCGCGAGACCGAGCGGCTGCGGATGCTGTCGCCGGCGTCGAGCGAGTACCAGGTCATCCGCAACTACCTCGACTGGATCCTGTCGCTGCCGTGGCACCGCCGCACCGGCGACGAGGACATCGCGCTGGCCAGGGTGGACGAGCTGCTGGACACCCGGCACTACGGCCTGAGCGAGGCCAAGGAGCGCATCGTCGAGTACCTCGCGGTGCGCAAGCTGCGCGGCGGCGACCCGCACGGGCCCATCCTGTGCTTCGTCGGGCCGCCGGGCACCGGCAAGACGTCGCTGGGCGAGGCGATCGCCAAGTCCATCGGGCGCGCGTTCTACCGCATTGCCGTGGGCGGCGTGCGCGACGAGGCCGAGATCCGCGGCCACCGGCGCACGTACGTCGGTGCCATGCCCGGCCTCATCATCCAGGCGCTGCGCCGGGTGTCGGTGCGCGACCCGGTCATGATGATCGACGAGATCGACAAGATGGCCGGCGGTGGCGCGTCGGGCGACCCGACCTCGGCGATGCTCGAGGTGCTCGACCCGTCGCAGAACCACGACTTCGTCGACCACTACCTGAACCTCGCCTTCGACCTCTCGTCGGTGCTGTTCATCTGCACCGCCAACAACATCTTCGACATCCCGGCGCCGCTGCGTGACCGGCTCGAGGTCATCCGCATCGCCGGCTACACGGTCGAGGAAAAGGTCGAGATCGCGTGGCGGTACCTGCTGCCGCGGCTCCTCGAGGAGCACGGCATCACCGACACCGACATCCAGTTCACCGACGAGGTGCTCACGTTCATCTCCAAGCGCTACTCGCGCGAGGCCGGGCTGCGGGGCTTCGAGCGCAGCATCTCGGCGCTGATGCGCAAGCGGGCGCGCCGGAAGGCCGAGGGCGAGGAGGGGGCCTGGGTCATCGACAATGACAAGGTCGAGGAGGTCCTGGGCGCGCCACGGTTCGCGGCCGCGGAGGCGGAGATGGAGCCCGAGGTGGGCGCCGTCACCGGCCTCGCCTGGACCTCCACCGGCGGCGACATCATGACGATCGAGGCGCTGCGGATGCCCGGGAGCGGCAAGCTCACCGTGACCGGGCAGCTGGGCGACGTGATGCGCGAGTCCGTCGACGCTGCGCTGTCGTTCGTGCGCTCGCGGGCCGGGTCGTTAGGCGTGGGCGAGACGGAGTTCGCCAACGCCGACCTCCACATCCACTTCCCCGCCGGCTCGGTCCCCAAGGACGGGCCCAGCGCCGGTGTCGCGGTCACGCTGGCCATCGCCTCGGTCCTCAGCCGCCGTCCCGTGCGCCGCGACGTGGCGATGACGGGCGAGGTGACGCTGCGCGGGAAGATCCTCGAGATCGGCGGCGTGAAGGAGAAGACGCTGGCCGCCTACCGCGCCGGGCTGCGCGAGGTGCTGTTCCCCGCCGGCAACCAGAAGGACCTGCGCGACGTGCCCGACGAGATCCGCGCGCACATGGTGTTCACGTTCGTGTCGACGATGGACGACGTGTTCCGGCTGGCGCTGCTGCCGGGTCCGAAGCCGCTCGCCGACCAGGCGCGCGCGCCCGCAGTGGAGCGCGAGCCGTTCGGCATCCTGCCGCGCGACGCGCTCGTCCCGCCGGCGTAGCCGGCGGCCGGGCGGCCGGGCGGCCGCTCACCCCATGAGCTTCTGCGCCAGGTACAGCAGCATCCCCGCCAGGCCGCCCACCACGGTGCCGTTGATCCGGATGAACTGCAGGTCGCGCCCGATCGCCAGCTCGATCCGTCGCGACGTCGCCGTCGGGTCCCACCGCTGCACCGTCGTCGCGATCAGCTCGCCGACCTCGTCCTGGTAGCGCTCGATCAGCGCCACCGCCGCCTCGCTCAGCCAGGCGTCGATCTTCGAGCGCAGCAGCTCGTCCGTCAGGATGGCCTGCCCGAAGGCACGGAGCCCCCGCTCGATCGCCTCGGTGTTCACTTCGTCCGGCGAGTCCGCATACCGCGCGATCGCCCGCTTGGCGTCCTGCCAGATCGCCGCCGAGAACGTCTTCATCGCCTCGGCGTTCAGGATCTCCTCCTTGATCCGCTCGGCACGGACAATCACCTCGGGCGAGGCCTGCAGCCGCACGATGAACTCGTCGAGCGCAGCGTCGAATCGCCGCCGCAGCGGGTGATCCGGGTCGCTGTGCACGTCGTTGATCGTGCGCTCCAGCGCCGTCACGATCCGTCGCGCGATCCGGTCGTCGATCGCGCCGGGAATCCACCACGGGCTCTCCTTCTCCACCCGCTCGCGGATCAGGTCCTGGTTCTCCGTCAGTGCCCGCGCCGTGAGCCGGATGGCGTCGTCCAGCAGCACCTGGTGCCGGTCCTCGGCCGTCAGCAGCGAGAGGAGCCGTCCCAGCAGCGGCGCCACCGTGGTGCTCCGGATCCGGCTCAACAGCGCCCCGCCGATCAGCGCCTGTACGTCCTCGTCCCGCAGCACGTTGGCGCCGGCCGACAGGCCGCGCGCGAGCTGCCGCGCCACCGCCCGCCCGGTCTCCGGTTCCATCAGCCACTCCCCCAGCCGCTCCGACGGGCGCAGCTGCGCCAGCCGCATCGCGATCACCTCGCGATTCAGGAAGTTGCGCTGCACGAAGGCGCCTAACGTGCGACCCACCCGGTCCTTGCGCGAGGGAATGATCGCGGTGTGAGGGATCTTCAGGCCGAGCGGGTGGCGGAACAGCGCGGTGACGGCGAACCAGTCGGCCAGCGCACCCACCATCGAGGCCTCGGCCGTCGCCCTGATGATGCCGAGCCAGGGGTGCGCCGGCTCCAGCAGGCGGGCCACGAGGAAGATCACGCTGGCGAGGACGAGGAGCCCCGTCGCCCACCGCTTCATGCGCAGCAGCGCACGCTCGCGCTGGGCGTCCTCGCCGGGACGCAGGGAGACCGGCTGCGACAGGGGATCGACCGCCGGAGCCGCCGGCGCCGGTCCGGGCGCGCCCGGCGGCCGCACGTCGCGCGACTCCACGAGCGGGCGCACGCTATTCCTGCAGGCGGACCTTTCCGAGGTCGATCACGCGCGTCGACACCCCCTGCGGCACGTCGACGTACGCCACCACCGGGCGTCCGCGGATGTCGCTGATCGACACCGAGAGTGTCCGCCCCGCGGCGCCGTACACCCGCACCGTCTGGCTCGCCGACGACGGCTTGAGCGACGGGAAGCGCTTGAGCAGCCCGGTGTCGAGCAGGTCGTAGAACTCGGCCGCGTCAATCGAGTTGTCCCACACGCTCACCCACACCAGCGCGTCGCCGCGCGGGGTCGAGACCACCTGGTACCGATCGCCGTCCCACCCCGCGGCGCCCCGCACCGCCGAGGCCTGGTCGCGCAGCCACTGGTACAGCAGCAGGCGGGTCTCGAACTCGCCGAGGTCGTTCTGGTAGACCGGCTTGCCGATGAGCGGCGGCGGCAGCTCCACGACGGTCGGCGGATCCGGCGTGGGGAAGTACCGGTCCGCGTGCAGGACCTGCTCCGTGGACGCCGGAAGGTGGTCGAACGGTGACGCGCCCGGATATTCCTCCTTGAAACGCCGCATGAACTCGGCGCCGCTCAGGTACGGGAAGATCAGCGTCTCCTGCAGGAGCATCGGCGCCGACGCGAACTTCGGCATCGAGCCCTGCGACTCCCGGATGAGCTGCCGCACCCGATCCCACCCGCCCGGCAGCACGGCGGCGATGTTGTCGCCACCTATCATGGAGCCGATCTGCTCGAGCGTCGCCTGCCCCTCGACCACCGCCTGCGCGGCGGTGACGCGGTCGTTGTCGTCGTGCTGCTGCTGCAGGGAGTCCAGGTTGAAGTGCTGGTCCTGCAGCGCGTGCACCAGCTCGTGCGAGATGGTGATGTCGACGACCTGCGAGTCGGACCCGTCGACGACGTACAGCACCTTCGCCTTGGGGTCGTAGTAGCCGGCGACCTGCTCGGTCAGCAGGTCGAGCATGTACTTCGAGAGGTCGAGGGTGTCGGGCAGCAGCCCGAAGCGCTTGTAGGCGCGCTCCATCCCGTGCAGCTCGTCCGCCGGCAGCTCGTCGTTGAACCGCTGCTCGAGAAAGGCGTGCACCTCGTCGCGCGTGCGCATCTCGAGCCGGGGCGGGGTGAGGAACTTCATCCCCGTTCCCTTCTCGATGCGCGGGATGTACTTGGCCACCTGCGCCGCGAACGGGCCCTCGGGCAGCGTGGCCTTGCGTCCGCCGCACGCCGCCGGGAGGCCCGCCAGCGCCAGCAGGAACGCACTCGTCAGGCGGCCCATGTCACCTCATGTCCGCTGGCAACCGCGACGACCCGCGCCACGTCGACTCCGCGCACCACCGCCCCCTCGCTGGCAAGAAGGTCCGCGAGCTCCGCTTCCACCGCGCCCAGCGACGGCGGAAGATCGTCGGGCGGCGGCGGCTTGGGGGGCTCGGCCGGAGCGCTCGGCGCGGAAGCGGACGTCCGCACCGCGGCTCCCGGCTCCGGACCGACGATCATCGCCTCGAGCTCGGCGCCGAACCGCTCCAGCGCGGCGAATCCGTTGCGAGCGAACTTGTCGATCGGGTCCGGATCCTCCACCGGCGCGCCGTTGGTGCGCCGGCCGTTCCCTCGCCCGGCCGGGGACGCGGACGCGGCGAGCAGCGCGCGGCGCCGGTGGATCAGGCGCTCGATGCGCGGCGAGTAGCGCGCGACCGCCTGGGCGTGAGCGCAGGCCTCGTCGAGCGCGTCGATGGCGCGGTCGGGGCGCCGGCGATCGGTCTGGTGCTGGTCGGTGAGCGAGACCGCCGCCCGCAGCGCGTCCTCGCTGATGATCACGTTGTGGTGCCGCTCGAGGCGCGACTGGCGCGCGTGCAGGATGTCGAGCGTCTCCTCGGCGGTCAGCTCTCGCACGGCAACGCGCTGGAAGCGCCGCTCCAGCGCCGGGTCGCCGCGGATCCAGCGGTCGTACTCGTCGTCGGTGGTCGCGCCGATCACGCGGAAGTCACCGCGCACGAGCGCGGGCTTCAGCATGTTGGCCGCATCCATGGCCACACCCATCGCGGTTCCCTGGCCGATGAGGTTGTGCAACTCGTCGATGAACAGGATCACCGCGGGGTTGGCACGCGTCTCCTCGACGAGCGCCCGGATGCGCTCCTCGTACTGTCCGCGATACGTCGTGCCCGCCAGCAGCCCGACGTGATCGACGGCCAGCAGGCGCGTGCCGCGCAGCGCGAGGGGCACGTCGCCGCCCTCGAGGCGCTGGGCGAGTCCCTCGGCGATCGCCGTCTTGCCGACGCCGGACGGCCCGGTGAGCGCGGGGTTGTTCTTCCCGCTGCGCAGCAGGATGTCGATCAGTCGTGCAACCTCGGGCTCCCGGCAACGCACGGGCTCGAGGCGACCGGCCTTCGCGTCCGCCGTGAGGTCGCGCGTGAAGCGACCGAGGGCCCCGCGCACGGGAGCGGAGGTGTCTTCGTCGTCCGTCACGATGCCGGAAGTACCCGCACGAGATACCAGGAAACGAGGGTTTGACCCCAAACCAACGCGATAACAGCAGCAGGCGCAAGGAAAACGCCGAACGGCACTTGCGGCATCGTCGGGGCGGCCTGGGCGAGGCCCAGTTCGATCTGCTCGCCGCCGCGCGAGCCGCGCAGCCTGACGAACGGATACACCACGGCGAGGAACGCGATCGCCCCCACCAGCGCCCCCAGGAAGATCACCAGCAGGGCGCGCCCCGGGCCAAGGGCGGCGCCAATCACCGCCATCAGCGTCACGTCGCCGAAGCCCATCGCTTCCTTCTTCAGGATGACCTCCCCGAGCCAGCCGACGATGGCGATGGCGCCGGCCCCCGTGCACGCGCCAAGCAACGCCTCCCAGGGAAGCGCGAACGGCGTCAGCTCGCCGCGGACACCGCTCACGAGCGCGGTCACGAGCACCCACACCAACCCGAAGAGCGTGAAGCCATCGGGAATCACGTAGTGCAGGGCGTCGGTGACGGCGACGCCGAGCATCACCGTGCCGAAGACGGCGACCCGGACCGCGGTGAGCGACGGGCCATAGACGGCCGCCGCCGCGAGCCAGCCGAGGGCCACGGTGAGCTCCACCACCGGGTACATCGGCGAGATGCGCGTGTGGCAGGTGCGGCACTTCCCCCCCAGCACCAGCCAGCTCACCACCGGGATGTTGTCGTACCAGCGGATGGGCTGTTCGCACACCGGGCAGCGCGAGGGCGGTCGCACGACCGACAGTTCCTGCGGCCAGCGCGAGATGCAGACGTTGAGAAACGAGCCGATCGACGCGCCGATCACGAAGAAGAGCGTTCCCGCCACGGCGTCGATCACGGGCGCAGTTCGTAGAGGAGGATGCCGGCGGCGACGGCCACGTTCAGCGATTCCACGGCCGGCGCGATGGCCAGCGTGACCACGCGCTCGGCCGCTGCCCGGACTGCCGCCGTGAGCCCGCTTCCCTCGTTGCCGACGGCCAGCGCCAGGCGCGCCGGCGCCGAATCCGGCAGCGGCTCGCCACGCGTGTCACCGGCCCACAGCGGAACGTCGTGCTCGCGCAGGAAGGCGTGCACCGCGTCCCAGGTGGCGTGAAAGGCGAGGTGGTGAAAGTGGGCCCCCATCGCGCTACGGACGACCTTGGCGTTCCACACGTCAACGGTTCCGGGCAGCGCAACCGTGGCGTTCGCGCCCAGCGCCGCCGCGGTCCGGATGAGCGCGCCGACGTTGCCGGGGTCCTGCACGCCGTCCAGGACGACGAGGCGGAGCGGCGAAACGGACGCCACCAGGTCGAGGGTCCGCTCGGGCACGCGGGCGACCACGATCACGCCCTGCGGCGACTCGGTCTCGGCGGCACTGCGGAATTCCTTGTCGTTGACCTCGGAGACGAGTTCGGCGCGCGTGCGGGCCGCCTCGAGCAGTGCCACGCCCCGCGGGGTCTCCGACAGCCTGGGCGCGGCCAGGACGCCGACGACGTCGAGCGGCGAGCGGAGGAGCTCTTCCGCGGCGCGGATCCCCTCCACCACGAAGAGCGCGTCGCGCTCGCGCGCCTTCCGTCGCCGCAGGTCCCGCGCCAGTGTCAGGACGCGCATGTCCGCATCGCCTCCTCCCCTCGGTCCTGGTGGGCCGTACGACGTCGCTCCGCGAGGCGTTTCATGTGGAAGGAATATGCGCACGCGTCATCGCGCCGTCGCCCTTGCGCGCCGTCGGCGCGCCCGGTGCCGCTACAGGCGCGACACCAGCGCCATGACGAGGGCCGCGAAGCGCGCCGCCGCGCCGGCGGTGACGCGCAGGACGTCCCGGTGGTCGACGGGCGCCAGCGAGAGGCCGGCGGCGACGTTGGTGATACAGCTGATGGCGGCCACCGGCAGGCCGATGGCGTTCGCCACGATGACTTCCGGCACCGTCGACATGCCGACGGCGTCGGCGCCCAGTCGCTCGAGCATCCGCACCTCCGCCGGCGTCTCGTACGACGGGCCGGAGAGGCCGGCGTAGACGCCGTCGTGCAGCACCGTGCCCGCCTCGCGGGCCGACGCGTGGAGCAGCGCCCGCAGGCGGGCGTCATACGGCCGCGAGAGGTCCGGGAACCGCAGGTCGCCGGGCACCATGGCGCCCACCAGCGGGTTCCGCCAGGTGAGGTTGACGTGGTCGTTGACGACCATCAGGTCGCCGGGGCGGAAGGTGCGGCGGATGCCGCCGGCGGCGTTCGACAGCAGCAGGGCCGGGGTGCCTAACGCATGCAGGACCCGCACCGGGAAGGCCGCGACCGACGCCGCGTGTCCCTCGTACATGTGGAAGCGCCCGGCGAGCGCCAGCACCGGCCGGCCGGACAGGGTGCCGGCGATGAGCGCCCCGGCATGCCCGGGCACCGTGGTGGCGGCGAAGCCGGGAACCTCCGCGTACGGAATGCGCCGCGCCCCCTCGATGCGTTCCGCCAGGTCGCCGAGGCCGGAGCCCAGCACCAGGCCCAGCACCGGTGGCCCCGCCTGCAGGCGCTCGCGCACCACCACCGCCGCGCGCTCCGCGGCGCCCGCGCTCACGACGTGGCCTTGTCGAGGCGCGCCATCTCGGTCCGCATCCGCGCCACCAGCGCCCGCCGTTCGGCGTACGGCAGGAAGGCGCTCTCGAAGCCGTTCATCGCGATGCGCTGCAGCGCCGCGAAGTCGAAGCCCAGGGCCTGCGCCGCGTGCTCGTACTCGTCGGTCAGCGTCGTCCCGCTCATGAGGCGGTTGTCGGTGTTGAGGACGACGTTCATGCCGCGGTCGTAGTACGCGCGCAGCGGGTGCTCCTCGTACGATGATGCCGCGCCGGTCTGCACGTTGCTCGTCAGGCAGATCTCGAGGGCGAGGTGGCGGTCCTGCACCAGGTCGGTGAGCGCCGGGTCCTCGATGAGGCGCGTGGCGTGCCCGATCCTGTCGGCGCAGCAGACACGCACCGCCTCGCGCACCGACTCGGCCCCGGCCGCCTCGCCGGCATGGCAGGTGCACGACAGGCCGTGGGCGCGCACGAGGTGAAAGGCCTCGGCGTGCGCCGACGCCGGATGTCCCTGCTCGCTGCCGGCCAGGTCGAAGCCCACCACGCCGCGGTCGCGCCAGTCGACCGCGAGGCGCGCGAGCTCGACCGACACCGACGGCGCCAGCGTCCGCAGGCCGCAGATGATGACGCGCCCCATGATGCCGTGGTCGCGCTCGGCGCGTTGCAACCCGCGCAGCGGCGCCTCGACCGCCGCCGCCAGCGAAAGCCCGCCGCGCACGTTGAGCGCGGGCGAGAACCGGACCTCGATGTACCGCACGCCCTCCGCCGCGGCGTCGGCCGCCAGCTCCCACGCAATCCGCTCCAGCGCCTCCGCGGTCTGCATCACCGACAGGGTCGTCTCGAAGCGGCGCAGGTACTCGTCGAGGCTCGCGCCGTCACGCACCACCATGTAGTCGCCGAGGGCCTCGGCATCGTCGCGCGGCATCGGCACGTGGTACTCGCGCCCCAGCTCCAGCAGCGTCGCCGGGCGCACCGACCCGTCGAGGTGGCAATGCAGCTCCGCCTTGGGCAACCGCTCGAGCAAGGTTCGGGTGACGACCGGGCTCACGGCGCAGGCTCCGTATCGCCCGCGGGGCGCCGCCCCGACACGACGCGCACGATGGCGCCGGCATTCGCGGTGACGTCGGGCGCGATGGGCAGGCCGCGACTGTCGGTGAGCGCGCGCGCACCCGTCGACACCAGATCCGCCGTCGCCGCATCGAACAGGCGCACCGCATCGAGCAGCGTGGCCCCGGACGCCACGTCGACGGGGCGTGCGTTCACGTAGACGCGAATGGTGGCGCTCATGGCCGGGCAATCATGAACCGTGGTCCGGCTGGCGCGCGCACCGGCGAGGGCCGGGACTCGAGCCAGGAGACGAGCGCGTCCAGGTCCACGATGCCGAGGTTGTCCTCGGTGAGGGCACGCCCCGACAGCCCGAGACCGTCGCCGCCGGTCGCCAGGAAATCGCTGAGCACCAGGCGATAGCGCCGGGCGTCGTCGAGGGGGGCCCCGTCGCTCATCGTCGCCGACACGATGCGGGAGCCGCTGGCGCGCGCGGTGTCGTAGGTGATGGTGACGCCGCTGATGAACGCGTTGCGCTCGCGGCGCGCCACCAGGCGCTCGAGGTACCCGCGCAGGTCGCTGCCGGTCACCGTCAGGCGCACCAGCAGGTTGCCGAACGGCTGCACCTCGTAGAGGTCTCCCCAGGTGGCGGTGCCGCTGTCGAGCGCCGCGCGCACGCCGCCGGCGTTCATCACCGCCACGTCGCCGCCGGCGGCAGCGCGCTGGGCGTCGGCGATGAGGTTCCCCAGCGGGCCGTCGATGTCCTTCCCCATGCGGGTCGCGATGCGCGCCACCGGCCGCTGGACGCGATCCCTGATGCCGGCCTCGGCGTCGCTGACCAGCCGCGCCACGGCGGTGTCGGGCGCGATGGCATCCGGCCGCACGTCGCGCAGCGCCACCACCGGCGTGCCGCCGGGGTCGAGCGGGAGGTCGATGAGGCCTAACGCCGATCCGCTCGACCACGCCTGCACGACGGGCACTCCGCGAATGACGGTGGCGATGGGGGAATGGGTATGGCCGCTGACGACCGCGTCCACGCGCGCGGTGACGCCGCGCGCCATGTCGATGACCTCCCCGTTGCAGGCGGGGTGCGGGTCGCGGTTGCAGAATGCGCCAGCGTGGTCCACGACGACGACCAGGTCGGCCCCACGCTCGCGCAGCGCGCGCGCCTCGGCGTCGACCACCGGTGCCGGCGGCAGGAATCGCAAGTCGTCGACGTTGGCGGTCCGGGTTGTCGACGGTGTCGCCACCGTTGCCAGGCCGAGGATACCGACACGCCGGTCACCCACCTGCACGATGGTGTCGTTCCGGATCCACGGGACGTCGCGCCCGTCGGCGTAGGTCACGTTGGCGGCGAGGATGGCGTAGTGCGCGTCGCGCATGCGCGCGCGCAGCGTGTCCTGCCCCCAGTCGAATTCATGGTTGCCGAGCGCCGAGGCGACGTAGCCCAGTCGGTTGAACAGCGCAACCACGGGACGGCCGAACGCCAGGTTGGACGCTGGTGTCCCCTGGAACTCGTCGCCGCCGTCGAGCAGGAGGCTCACGCAGGCCGGGGCGACGCATTCGGCGCGCGCCCGCTCGATCTCCGCGGCGAGCGCGGCGGCGCCACCCCGCTCGTTCCCGTTGCCGTCCCGTCGCGGCTCGAGTGCGCCGTGGAAGTCGTTGGTGGCGATGATCCGCAGCCAGCGCCCCGTGCGGAGGTGCTCGGGGACCGGCGTTCCCTGCCGGGTTGCCGCCGCGCTGTCGTGGCGGGACGGCCGCGGTACCCCGTCAGCCAATCGAACGACGCCAGCGGCAAGAGCGCCGCCGGCCGCGATCAGTGTCACCATCTTCCAGAGCATTGGCGGAAACTAGCGCACGCCGAAACGACGGGGGAGCGGTCCTCCCGATTGACGTGCCGCCATGCCGCAACAAGCTTGAACGTCAGGAGTTAGCGTGCGATTGTCGACAGTGCAGAGGGCCTCGTTCACGATGTGCCTGCCGATACAGAACCGTGACAGCTGGCGCGCTTCTATTTCCGGATGGGCACGCGCATCGTCCACGCGGCACAAGCAGTCCACCTCGCCCGTCATGACGCCGACGTCATCGGCATCGCGGGCGGCACCGGGACCGACGCCCCGCCCATACCCGGCGGTGCTGTGACACGGCCGATTGCGGCCCGCCACTGGAGGGAATTCTGGAGCGGCACCTGACGGCCGTGCGGCCTGAGCACCTGCGGCGGGCCGAGCCGGCAACGCACGACAGGGACGCGACCGCGCGGCGGGCCCGCCGCCTGCGCTCCGGCGCGTCCCACGTGGCCCGGATCGCACGGCGCCCGGAGGCGCGACCCTCGTGACGCAGATTGCCAACGGCGAGCGCATCCTCGTCGTCGACGACGAACCGGACATCGTGGCGCTGGTGGCGTACCACCTGGTGAAGGCGGGCTACCGCGTGTCCACCGCCACCAACGGCAGCGACGCCCTGCGCCAGGTCGAGCAGGAGCAGCCTGCGCTGATCGTGCTCGACCTCATGCTCCCGGGCATGTCCGGCCTCGAGGTCCTCGAGCAGCTGCGCGGCGACGACGGCACCCGCGACGTGGCGGTGCTCCTGCTGACGGCCCGCCGCGAGGAGGCCGACCGCATCAAGGGGCTTTCGTTAGGTGCGGACGACTACCTCACCAAGCCCTTCTCGCCGCAGGAGCTCGTCCTCCGCGTCGGCGCCATCCTGCGGCGTATTGCGCAGAGCCAGAACGCCGCCGCCGACATCGTCCGCGTCGGCCCGATCGTGATCGACAGGGCCGCGCACCGGGTGACCGTGGACGGGCGCGACCTCGACCTCACCCCCACCGAGTACCGCCTGCTGCTCACCCTCGCCGAGCGCCGCGGCCGCGTACAGGGGCGCAGCCACCTCCTGGAGACCGTCTGGGAGGCCGCCCCCGACATCCAGACCCGCACCGTGGACATGCACGTCCAGCGCCTGCGGACTAAACTTGGAGCGGCGGGAGACCTCATCGAGACCGTCCGCGGATTCGGATACCGCCTAAGAGCCGCCCAGCCGCGTAGCGCTTGACGCTCAGCCATCGACTGATCGCCGGATCACTCCTTGTCATCGGCGCATTCGTCGTGCTCACCGTCGTCACCCTCGACCGCCGCCTTCGCACGCGGTTGCGGGAGGACATCACCACCGAACTCGTCGCCGAGGCGCGCATCATCGGCAGCCAGTGGCGGGCGGGCGAAGACGCCGACTCGCTGGCCGATGCCGCGGGCAGGGCGATCGGGCATCGGGTCACCCTGATCGGACCCGATGGCGTGGTCGTCGGCGACGCCGAGTTCGACGCCCCCGCACTGGCGCTGCTGGAGAACCATTCGCACCGCCCCGAGGTCGTGACGGCCCTCGCCGCCGACACCGGGTCGGCGGTCCGCATGAGTCCCTCCACCGGCGAGGAGCAGCTGTACGCCGCGGTGCGGGTGCCGATGGGCGTGGCCCGCGTCTCCGTCAGCACGCGCTCGCAGGACGAACTCGTCGGGCGGATGCAGCGCGACGTGCTGGTGGTGGCGCTCGCGGGCACGCTGGTGGCACTGGTGCTGGCGTCGCTCTTCTCGCGGTCGATCACCCGCCCGATCCTCGAGCTGCGCGACGACGCCCGCGCCATCGCGGCCGGCGACCTGGGGCGGCGCCCCTCGCTCGCGGGCGCCGGCGAGGTCGGCGAGCTCGCCGCCGCATTTCACAGGCTCGCCGAGCAGTTGAGCGCGCGCCTGCAGGCGCTGGAGGCCGACGACGCGCTGCTGCGCGCCCTCACCGAGTCGCTCAACGAGGGGGCCGTCGCCCTCGACGCCAGGGAATCCGTGGTCCTCATGAATGCCCACGCGCGCCGGCTGCTCGGCGTCCGGGACGCGGTCCCCTTCCCCGCCGATCGCCTGCCGCGCGATCGCATCCTGCGCGACGCGCTCGTGGCCGCGTTGGACGGGCAGGCCACCGACGCCCTCGAGATCCAGCTCCATGAGCGCACGATTGCGCTCACCGCACGCCCGCTGGCCGCGGGCGGCGCGGTGCTTGCACTCTTCGACCTCACGCCCCTGAGGCGCCTCGAGACCGTGCGACGCGACTTCGTCGCCAACGTCTCGCATGAGCTCAAGACGCCGCTGACCGTCGTGGGCGGCTTCGCCGAGACCCTCGCCGACAAGGACCTTCCCGCCGAGCAGCGCCGGCAGTTCACGTCGGCCATCCTGGCCAACACGCAGCGCATGCAGCGACTCGTCGACGACCTCCTCGACCTGTCCCGCATCGAGTCGGGGAGCTGGTCACCCAAGCCGTCGCCGGTAGACCTGGCGGCGGTGGCAGCCGACGTGCTTGCCGCTGCGCGCCCCGCGGGCGACGAGAAGGGGCTCGTGCTTCGCAGCGACGTGGCGGAGGGAGCCGCGGTGCTCGTGGCCGATCCGACCGCGGTCCGGCAGATCCTCGCCAACCTCGTGAACAACGCCATCCGCCATACGTCGTCGGGCGAGGTCGTCGTGTTCGCGCACCCGGAGGACGGTGGCGTGACGTTCGGCGTGCGCGACACCGGAAGCGGCATCCCGGCCGAACATCTCGGTCGCGTCTTCGAGCGATTCTATCGCGCCGATGCCGCGCGATCGCGCGAGCAGGGCGGCACCGGGCTCGGCCTCGCAATCGTGAAGCACCTCGTCGAGGCGCACGGCGGGCGCGTCCGCGCGCGGAGCGAGGTGGACCAGGGGACGACGGTCGAGGCCTGGATCCGGGAGGGCGACAGCGTCGTGGCGTAGCCGCCGCGCGTTACCGCGGCGTGACCCGCGGGCGCGGTGCACCGTGACGGCAGGGGGAGAGCGTTGGGACACCTCCTGCCTCGCGGCCGTGACGGCACACCACCGGATCACCCTCTCGGTCCGGGCGCGGACGGCGCACCTCGTCGTCTCGCCCGAGCTCTCCTGCCGGCTCGCCTGGCGCGCCGTGGAACTCCTGGACGTGCTGGAGCCCCACGTGCGCCTGCTGCGCGTGGACCTCCGGCGCGTGCATGTCTACGAGGCCAGCGCGCTGCGCTTCCTGGTGACCGCCGTGCACACCTGGTCCCTGCTGCGCAGCGCGCGCCTGGACGTGGCAGCGCCGGCCCCCGGCGCCGGGGAGGGCGGCCCGCCGCAACCGGCCGGCCGACACCGTGCCGTGACGCGTTCGTTGCAGTCCCGTGCCGGGCCCGAGACGCCGTCGAGGCAGCGTTCCGTGATCCGGTGACAATTGCGCCGGAGCGACACGCCACATCCGGGACCGAGCCCGAAATCCAATGACCGCTTTTCGTCTTCGCGTCACCTTCACCGCTTTCGTCATCGCCGGTGCGACGCTGGCGTCCGGCGCCGGCGCCCAGACCGCCTCCCAGACCGGCCGCATCGTCGGGCGCGTCATTGATGCGCGCAGCGGGCAGGGCGTGAGCGACGCCCAGGTTCACGTGGACAGCACCCGGCTCGGCGCCGTCTCCGGCGTGAACGGCCGGTACACGATCGTGAACGTCCCTGCGGGCAGGGTGACCCTGCAGGTCCGTATGCTCGGTTTCTCTCCCAAGACGATCACGGGAATCGAACTGCGGGCCGGCCAGAGCGTGCAGCAGGATATCACCCTCGACGCCGCTGACGTGCGGCTGCAGGCCGTGGTGGTGACGGCAAACGCGGAAAAGGGGAGCGTGAGCGAGGCGCTCAACGCGCAGCGCACC
Organism: uncultured Gemmatimonadaceae bacterium; assembly: GCA_963761075.1. Classification (GTDB taxonomy): domain Bacteria; phylum Gemmatimonadota; class Gemmatimonadetes; order Gemmatimonadales; family Gemmatimonadaceae; genus CAVXFN01. Next base: position 197,390 of record CAVXFN010000002.1, on the reverse strand, counting down.
GCCCCGACGATCGTCAGCGCGGTCACGGTGGAGCAGATCGCCAAGAGCCCCGATGGCGACGCGGCACAGGCAGTGCAGCGTGTCAGCGGCGTGTCGGTGCAGGACGGCAAGTACGTCTTCGTGCGCGGCCTCGGCGAACGCTACACCACGACGGAACTGAATGGCGCGCGCGTGCCGAGCCCGGAACCCGAGAAGCGCGTGGTGCCGCTGGACATGTTCCCGGCGGGACTCCTGCAAGCCATCACGACGACCAAGACGTTCACCCCGGACCAGCAGGGCGATTTCTCCGGCGCCATGGTGGACATTCGCACGCGCGAATTCCCTGTCAGGCGCTCCTGGTCGGCGGTGCTGAACAGCGGCTACGCGGGTGGGGCCACCGGCGATCGCCTCCTGGGAGGCCTCACCACGGGTGGCGAGCAATTCGCGATGGTCAACTCCAGGCGGGACCTGCCGCCGCTGGTCGCGCAGCTCGGCAGTTTCCGCGGGCTGAACCTCTCGCAGGACGACAAGAACCTGGTGATCTCGCAGTTCCGCGACGCCTGGACGCCAAAGTCGATCACCGGCGCCCCGCTGGCGTCGGGCTCGGTCTCGCTGGGCGGGAACGACCCGATCCTCTTCGGCCACCGCCTCGGATACCTGATCTCCGGCACGTACGCATCAGGCACGGACCTGAAGAACGACCAGGTGCGCGCCTTGGCGGACCGCGGGAATGTCAGGGGAACGACCAAGGAGATCGACCGCTTCGAAGGAAACACAACGACGCAGAGCGTGCTCTGGGGCGGGCTGATGAACCTCAGCACGCTGATCGGGTCGAACTCGCGCATCTCGCTCAACGGCATGTACAACCGCACCGCCGACAATGAAGCCCGGGTCGAGCGCGGAGTGTTCGAGAACGAGGGATTCCCCGCGCAGATCACTCGCATGCAGTACGTCGAGCGCGGCGTGCAGTCGCTGCAGCTTGCCGGCGAGCACGAGTTCGGGCGGAACAAGGTCGACTGGTCGGGCACCGCGAGCGGCGTCTCACGCAACGAACCGGACCGCTCGGAGTTCGTGCAGCAGATCTCGCAGGACGCGCAGGGCAACGAGCTCCTGCTCTGGCACAACACGAGCAATGGCGGCGCGGTCCGCACGTTCTCAACGCTCAACGAGCACAGCGGTGAAGGAAAGCTGAGTCTCCAGCGCTCGTTCATGGCGCTGGGCCGCGAGAATTCGATCAAGGTGGGTGGGCTGGCCCGATCCACGACGCGCGACGCCGACACCCGCGCCTTCGCCATCGAGGCGCCTGGGGCGTCGAACGACATCCGCGCCCTCCCACCCGAGCAGCTCTTCGATGGACGGTACTCGCAACCCGGACAGACCGTTTTCGAGATCGCTCCGATTTCCGAGGGCGGCTCGTATTCGGCCGATGACCATCTTGCCGCCGGGTACGCGATGACGACGCTGGCCCTGAGCAGCCGGTTGCGCCTGGTCGGTGGGGCCCGGTACGAGACGGATCACCTGACGGTCGATGCTGCGTCTACACTGGGGACCCCGGTTTCCACGACCAAGCAGTGGAACGACGTTCTGCCATCGATGGCGTTCGACTACAAGCTCTCCGAGTTCCAGCAGCTCCGCCTGTCGGTGTCCAGGACACTGGCGCGCCCCGAATACCGCGAGCTCTCCCCGATCACCAGCCGCGACGTCCTCAACGGCGACGACACGCAGGGGAACGACAAGCTGGTCCGGACGAACATCCGCAACCTCGACGTGCGCTGGGAGTGGTACCCGGGCGCCGAGGAAGTCTTCAGCGTCGCGACGTTCGTGAAGCAGTTCGATCACCCGATCGAGCGCGTGTACCGCGCGTCGGGTTCCGGCACCCGTACGGTCTTCTATACGAACGCCAGGAGCGCCAGCAACTACGGCGTGGAACTCGAGATGCGGAAGGGGCTCGGCTTCCTCGGCACGGTGCTGTCGCCGCTCACGCTCTTCAGCAACGTCACGCTGATGCACAGCGAGATCTCCCTCGATCCCGCGAGCCAGGCGAGCGCGACGAACCTGAAGCGGCGGATGGTGGGCCAGGCGCCGTACGTCATCAATGCGGGCCTCTCGTACGTTTCCGGCTCCGGCTCCACGTCGGCGACGGTGCTCTTCAACCGGATCGGCGACCGCATCGACGCCGCCGGCGACTCTCCACTCCCGGACGTGGTCGAGCAGGCTCGCAACGTACTCGACTTCTCGCTCCGGTTCCCGCTCGTCGGGGACGCGTCCGCCCGGCTCGATGCCAAGAACCTCCTCGATGCGCCCTATCAGACCGTCCAGGGGACGGTGACGCGCGAATACTACCGCGCCGGGCGCACCGTGCAGATGGGCATCGTCTGGCGCCCGTGAACGTGTCCGGCGTGACGTCCTCGTGACGAGCGCGACACGTTACAAAGACAGTCGGGCGCAGGATTGAACGGACTTGGCGCGCGCGCGTTTCCCGGAACGCGGCGCGCCCGACTCCGGACTTCCACTGCCCAGAGGGACCCGCATGTTCAGTTCCCGTTCACTCACCGCTGCGGCGCTCGCCGTCCTCGCGACGGTGTCCGCCGCGTGCAGCAGCAGCAGCGACAGTACCGCCCCGACGCCCCAACCCGTCCTGGGTCTGAGCGCGACGGCCACGAGTTCGACCGAGATCAAGGTGACCTGGAGCGGCCGGAAGGGAGAGAGCTACAATCTGCAGCGCGCCGAAGGGACCTCGGGATCGTTCTCCACCGTTACGACGGTCGCCACGCTCGCGGCGGACGGCACGCAGGAATACGACGACTCCGGCCTGCAGCCCACGACGACGTACCAGTACCGCGTCACGACGATCATCGGCACCGCGTCCAGCTCGCCCACGTCGGCGCAGACGGCCACCACGTTCGCCCACGGCTTCGCCGCCGCCGACATCACGGGTGACATCACCAGCAACCGCACGCTCTACGCGGACACGACCTACACGCTCAAGGGCTTCATTCACGTCGCCAACGGCGCGACGCTCACGATCGAACCCGGCACCACGATCAAGGGCGACTTCAACACCCTCGGCTCGTCGCTCTGGATCCTCCGGGGTGCGAAGATCCAGGCCGTCGGCACCGTCGATGCGCCGATCGTCTTCACGTCGTCGCGCGCCGAGGGACAGCGACAGATCGGCGACTGGGGCGGGCTCCTCCTGGTGGGGAATGGCATCAACAGCCGCAGCGGCAGCGTCGAGATCGAGGGCTCCGGGACCGACGGCACGGCGGTCGTCAGCGGCAAGAACTACCAGGTGATCTACTCCGGCGGTACGTCGGCCACCGACAACTCGGGCACGCTCAAGTACGTGCGCGTGCAGTTCGCCGGATTCGCACCGTCGCTCAACAACGAGCTGAACGCGTTCACGTTTGCGGCGGTCGGCTCGGGCACGCGCGTTTCCTACACGCAGGTGATGGCCGGACTCGATGACTCCTATGAGTTCTTCGGTGGTGCGCTCGATGGCGACCACATGATGGCCTATGAGACCGGCGACGACATGTTCGACATGTCCGAGGGCTTCTCCGGGCGCCTGCAGTATCTCATCGGCTACAACTCGGTGCAGCTCACGCCGCGCACCGGGTCGGGGTTCCTTGCCAGCGACCTCGAGGGCATCGAGAACGACGGCTGCCAGGGGTCCGGCTGCGACAACGGGTACGACCAGCAGCCGTACACCGAACCCGTGGTCGCCAACTTCACAATGGTCGGCTGCGGGTCTGCGACCTGCGTCGGCGCCTCGGGTGGCCACGGCCTGATGCTGCGCCGCGGCACCGGCGGCTTCTACGTGAACGGGGTCGTGTCGCGCTTCCCCGCTGACGGCATCTCGCTCCGTGACCCGGAGTCGTATGCGCGCGGCGGCTCGATCCCGGTGCCCGACATGGCAACGACCGATCTCGCGGTGAAGAACATCTACTTCACCGAGACGCCGAGTGTCTTCCAGGCGGCAAGCGCCACGCAGTTCGTCCTCGACCTCTCGGGCAACAGCCTGACCCTTGGCGCCGGGCTGGTCACGAGTCTCTACACGAAGCTGCCGGCGCAGGGCGTGGCGCCGACAAGCATCACCGACTTCGATTGGACGCCCGTCGCGGGCTCGGCGATCACGACGGGTGGTATGGCGACGTTCACGGGCAAGCTGCAGACCAAGGCAGGCACCTTCGTCTCCGGCACGAGCTTCCTGGGTGCCACGTCCGTTGGCGGCCCGAGGTGGTGGGAAGGCTGGACGTACTACGCGAGAAACTGAGTTCCCTTCACTGCACGGAACGGCCGGCGCCGGGGAAGGCGCCGGCCGTTCGTGCGAACGTCGCTGATTCCCGCTGACCTCCAAGATGAACTTCAGAATTGCTGCCGCCGTCCTGGCTGTTGTTCTCACCGCGTGTGCCGGAGAAGGCGCCCCGCCGGTGCATGCCGTCGCCGACTCGGCACGTGCGGATTCCGTGGCCCGCGCGCGCCAGGATTCGATCAACCGCGCCCAGCCCGGCTACATCGTCGACTCCATCCTTCCACTCGACGAGGAGATCCGCCGCTTCAAGGCCGCAGTCGGTGGCGACAGCGTCACCGCGCTGCAGCACGCGGGCACATCACGCGAGGCGCTCGTGAGGCGATTCGTCGCCGCGGTCGTCGCCAACGACTCCACGGACCTGCGCGCCATGTTGCTCTCGCCCCGGGAGTTCATCGACCTCGTCTATCCCAGCTCGCCGTACGCCGGCTCCCCGTACAACGAGGCGCCAGGTCGCATCTGGATGCTCATCGCGAATCCCAGCGAGACCGGGCTGACCCGCATCGTCCGCCGGCTCGGCGGACAGCCGCTCGCGTACGTCGATCACCAGTGCGACCCCACCCCCGACCGCCAGGGACGCAACATCCTCTGGACCGGGTGCCTGCTCCACATCAGGGAGGCCGACGGCGCCATCGGCACCCACCGTTATTTCGGTTCCATCCTCGAGCGCGACGGCCGCTTCAAGTTCGTCAGCTACACGAACGAGTTCTGACGGCGGCTGTCGCGGGCCGCCGGAGGCGGGGCCCGCTCGCCCACGTGGGGCGCGCCGGCGCGAAGGGCGGTGCGCCGACGCCGAGGACTCGGCCGTGACGATCCGGTTACGCCGCCACGACGGTGCCGAGACACCGGGCTCCCACATTTCGCGGCGCGTTCAGAGACCGCACTGCCGAGGGCACTGAGCATCCGGAGTTCGATTTTCCGGCCGGTGTCCCCGGAAGGCGGACGTGTGCGTTACCGGAATGTCGTCGATCTGTTACAAAACGGCCTCAGCATACCCTGCGACCGTTACACAGGCCCCCGACGACAACCCGGACCGCCACGTGCGCACTCGACAGATCACCCTGGCAATCACGATCGCAATCGCCTCTGCCCCGCTCGTCCGTCCTGCCGCGGCACAGTCCCCCGGCGAGACGCCCCGGTCTGATACGACGGGGAGCGCTCCCTCCCCCGCGCCCGTCCCGCAGGCGGCATCCCCGCTGCCGTTCGCGTTCTCGGGGGTCCTCTACGCCAACTATCAGTACGGCGGCGCCACCGGGAAGCGCTCCCTCAACCGGTTCGACCTCGACCGGGCCTACCTGAACTTCAGGACGGCTGCGGGCGGCAACGACTCGGTCCGGGTCACGTTCGACGTCTACCAGCAGCGCGACACCACCCGCGACGCCTACTATCGCGGCTGGACCACCCGCATCAAGTACGCGTACCTCCAGCACGAGCTGGTGCACGGCCAGGCCGACCAGCTGCGCGCCGTGGTGCGCTTCGGGTTGCTCCAAACCGTCGTCATCGACAAGGAGGAGCAGTACTGGCAGCGCGGCTTCTCCCAGGTCGCCATCGAGCAGAACGGGTTCTTCGCCTCCTCCGATGCCGGCGTCGCCAGCGCCATCACGCTGCCGAACCGCCGCGGTGAGGTATACGCGACGATCACCAACGGGCCGGGCTACTCGTCGCGCGAGACCGACCGGTTCAAGGAATACGCGGTGCGCCTGACGCTGACCCCGTTCTCCCACGGCAGCGGCTACTTCAGCGCGCTGGAATTCTCACCCTGGGTCAGCAAGGGTGACCGCGCCAGTGACTTCGCCACGGCCAGGGGCACGGTCCTCGCCGTGTCCGACGCGCGCCAGCGCGACCGCTATGGCCTCTTCGTCGGCGTGCGCAGCCCCAAGCTCACCCTCGGTGCGCAGCTCGCGCGGCGGGTGGACGTGGTCGAGAGCGCCGACACCACGCACGACACCGTCCCCACGACCCGCACGCGCACCGGCAGCGTCTACTCGGTCTTCGGGCTCGCCCGGCCGGCGATGCTCCTTGGCAATGCCAAGGACTCGCCCCTCGGCATCGTGGTGCGCGTCGACCAGGTCAAGCCCGACGTCGACGCCGACGGCTACCAGCTCGCCTGGATCGGTGGCCTCACCTGGAACTTCAACAACCGCACGTCGGCGACGCTCGACGTGCAGTCCTCGCAGCCGCGCAGCGGGCTCACGGGGCCGGACACCCGCGTCGTGTACCTGCACGTGATCTCGAGTTTCTGACCCGCCGTCTTCCGGAGATACAACCCATGCGCACTCGCGCGATCACCACGCTCGCCTTCGCCACCGTCACCCTCGCCGCCTGCGGCGGCGAGCCGAAAACCGCCGCGGATTCCGGCTCCGCCGCCTCCGCCGGCGTCGACCTCAACGGCGCCGGCGCGACATTCCCGCAGCCGATCTACTCCAAGTGGTTCTCCGACTACGCCAGCGCCAACGGCATCAGGATCAACTACCAGCCCATCGGATCGGGCGGCGGCATCAAGCAGCTCTCCGACGGCACCGTCGACTTCGGCGCCTCGGACAGTCCCATGACGGATGACGAAATGTCGCGCGCCAAGGGCGGGCCGATCCTCCACTTCCCCACGGTGCTCGGCGCGGTGGTGATCACCTACAACCTCCCGGACGTGAAGACCCCGCTCCACCTCACCGGGCCTGTCATCGCGGACATCTTCCTCGGCACCGTCAAGAAGTGGAACGACGCCCGCATCGCCTCGCTCAACCCCGGAGTGACACTGCCGGCCGAGGACATCCTGGTGGCACATCGCTCCGACGGCAGCGGCACGACCTACATCTTCACCAGCTACCTGGCAGCCGTGAGCCCCGACTGGAAGTCGGGACCGGGAGCGGGGAAGGAAGTCCAGTGGCCCGTCGGCCTCGGCGGCAAGGGCAATGACCAGGTCGCCGGCCAGGTGAAGCAGACGCAGGGCGCCATCGGGTACGTGGAGCTCGCCTACGCGCGGCAGAACCAGCTCCCCGTGGCGCTCATCAGGAATGCCGACGGACAGTTCGTCGAGCCGAGCATCGAGTCCATCACCGCCGCGGCGTCCGGCGCCGTGGCGGCGCTCGGCGCCGACACCGACTATCGCATCTCCATCGTGAACGCCCCCGGCGCCGCGTCGTACCCGATCTCGTCGTTCACCTGGCTGCTGGTCTACCAGGACATGCCGGACGCCACCAAGGCGAAGAAGCTGGTCGACTTCATGCGCTGGATGTATCAGTCGGGTGAACAGAGCGCCGCGAGCCTCGACTATGCGCCGCTCCCCGCCGATCTTGTAAGTCGCCTCACGGAACGACTCGCATCGATCCATATCGGCGCAACGACTCAGTGACCGAAACCGCACAGTCGCTTCCGGAGCCGGCGGGGGTTGCCGCGTCGGCTCCGCCGTCCGGAATCGAAGGGGCCGCCGTCGGCGACCGGATCTACCGGGTGCTGACGACGGCTTTTGCCGTGTCGGTGCCCCTGCTGCTTGTCGTCATCGCCATCGAGATCGTATACGCGGCGTGGCCCGCGTTGCGCCAGTTCGGCTTCGGGTTCCTGACCTCGAGCGACTGGGACCCGGTGCGCGGCCACTTCGGCGCGGCCCCGATGATCTACGGCACCGTCGTCTCCTCGCTGCTCGGGCTGATTCTCGCCACGCCGCTGGCACTCGGGGTCGCTGTCTTCCTCTCGGACTACGCGCCCACCTGGCTCCGCCAGCCGGTGTCGTTCCTCGTCGACCTGCTGGCCGCCATTCCCAGCGTCATCTATGGCCTCTGGGGGATCTTCGTCCTGCTCCCGGTGCTTCGCAGCACCGTCATCCCGTTCTTGCGCGACACCCTGCACCTGGGTGGCACGCCGTTCTTCTCCGGGCCCAGCTACGGCAACAGCATGCTGGCGGCCGGCATCATCCTGGCCATCATGATCCTGCCGTACATCTCGGCGGTGTCGCGCGAGGTGCTGCTGGCGGTCCCGCGCTCGCAGCGCGAGGCGGCGCTGGCGCTCGGCGCCACCAAGTGGGAGATGATCCGGGACGCGGTCGTCCCGTTTGCGCGATCGGGGATCATCGGCGGCGTCATCCTCGGACTGGGCCGGGCACTGGGCGAGACGATGGCCGTCACCATGCTCATCGGGAACCGCCATGAGATCTCGGCGTCGCTGCTCGCCCCGGGATACAGCCTGGCCTCGGTCATCGCCAATGAATTCGCCGAGGCCACCGGGGAGCTGCACACGTCGGCGCTGATGGCGTGCGGCGCGGTGCTGTTCGCCGTGACGATCGTGGTCAACGCCGTGGCGCGCTGGCTGGTCTGGCGCGTGGCGCGCGAGGTGCGGACGTGACGGTGCCGCCGGCCGCGGCGGGAGTCTCCGGCGTTCGGCGCGCCGCGGCCGAGCGCACGCGCCGGTCGCTCGGCCGCCGTCGCGTCGCGAGCGCCGTGATGGCGGGGGTGATGACCACCGCCGCGGTGCTGGCGACGCTGCCGCTGGTCTTCATCCTCTGGCACCTGGTGACGCAGGGCGCGGCCTCGATCGACCTGTCGTTCTTCACGCAAATGCCCCGCCCCGTCGGCGAATCGGGCGGCGGCATGGCCAACGCCATCGTGGGCACGCTCATCCTCGTCGCCATCGCGACGGCCGTCGGCCTCCCCACGGGCATCGGCGCGGGGTTGTACCTGGCCGAGCAGCGGGGGGCGAAGCTCGCCACGACGGTGCGCTTCCTGTCCGATGTCCTGAACGGGCTGCCGTCGATCGTCATGGGCATCTTCGCGTGGCAGCTTCTCGTGAGGCCGGTGCATCATTTCTCGGCGCTTGCCGGCGGCTTCGCCCTGGGCGCGATGATGATCCCGCTCGTCACCCGGGCCACCGAGGAGATGGTCCGCACGGTGCCGGACGCGCTTCGTGAGGCCGCCCTCGCACTGGGGTACCCGCGGTGGCGTACCTCGCTCTCGATCGTGTTGCGCACCGCGCTTCCCGGCATCGTCACCGCCGCCCTTGTTGCCGTGGCACGCATCGCAGGGGAAACGGCGCCACTGCTGTTCACGGCGTTCGGCAACAACTTCTGGTCGGTGTCGCTGACCCAGCCGATTCACGCGCTGCCCCTGCAGATCTATCTCTACGCCATCAGCCCCTACGACGAATGGCACCGGCTGGCCTGGTCGGGCGCGGTCGTCCTCATCGGCCTCGTCCTCGTCATCAGCCTCGTTGCCCGCATGGTCACCGGATCGCGGCGCGGAGGGATCGGTGACTGAGGCCGCCCGGGCCGTGCACGTCTCCGCGCCCGAGGCGCCCACGCCGTCGGGCACGGCGCGACCGCACGCGCGGGTCTCCGTGCGGCAACTCGACGCCTACTTCGGGGCGCAGCGCGCCGTGAGCGGGGCGTCGATCGATTTTCACGACGGCGCGGTGACGGCGATCATCGGCCCGTCGGGATGCGGGAAGTCGACGCTGCTGCGGTGCCTCAACAGGATGCACGAGACGGTGCCGCTGGCGCGCGTCGAGGGCGAGGTGATGCTCGACGGGCAGGACATCTACGCCCGCGGCGTGAACCCGATCGAGGTGCGCCGGCACATCGGCATGGTCTTCCAGCGCCCGACCCCGTTCCCCACGATGTCGATCCAGGCGAACGTGGCCGCCGGCCTCACGGTCCGCGGCGGCCGGCGCTCACGCGCCGGCGTGCTGGAGGTCGTCGAACGCTCGCTCAGGCAGGCCGGGCTCTGGGACGAGGTGCGCGACAGGTTGCGTGAGCCGGCGACGGAGCTCTCCGGCGGGCAGCAGCAGCGCCTGTGCATCGCCCGGGCGCTGGCCACCAACCCGAAGGTGCTCCTGCTCGACGAGCCCACGGCGTCGCTCGACCCGCTCAGCACGCAGAAGGTCGAGGAGCTGGTCTACGAGTTGCGCGGGAAGGTCACCGTGGTGATCGTGACGCACAACATGCAGCAGGCGGCGCGCGTCTCCGACCGCACGGCGTTCATGCTGCTGGGCGAGCTGGTGGAGACCGCACCGACCCGCAAGCTGTTCACGACGCCGTCGGATCCACGGACCGAAGCGTACATCACCGGTCGCTTCGGGTGACGCTGGACGACATGGATGTCAGCGACCGAGATTAGGCATACACGGGGCGCTTCCAGGGCGCCGGATTTCCGGTCTCCGGTCACGAACGCGACGGTGCAGATGGCTGAACCCGGGTCCACCGCTACACCGACGCGCAGGAGCGACGACGCCACGCCGCCGGCATTCGCCGGCGAGATCGTCGCCGACAGGTACTCGTTCTGGTACGGACCGAAGCAGGCACTGCACGAGGTGTCGCTGACGCTCCGGGCGCGGCGCGTGACCGCGCTCATCGGCCCCTCCGGGTGCGGCAAGTCCACCTTCCTGCGCTCGATCAACCGCCTGAACGCCCTCATCCCGGGCGCGCGCCACGAGGGATCGATCCGCCTCGACGCAGACGACATCTACGACTCCGGCATGGACGCCGTGCAGCTCCGCCAGCGCGTGGGCATGGTCTTCCAGCGCTGGAACCCGTTTCCGCGGTCGATCTACGACAACGTCGCGTACGGACCGCGCGTCAACGGCAAGCTCTCGCGTGCGGCGCTCGACGAGGCGGTCGAGTCGGCGCTGCGGCGCGCCGCGCTCTGGGACGAGGTGAAGGACCGCCTGCGGCACAGCGCTCTCGGGCTCTCCGGCGGGCAGCAGCAACGACTGTGCATCGCGCGCGCGCTCGCCAACCAGCCGGAGGTGCTGCTCCTCGATGAGCCCTGCTCGGCGCTCGACCCCATTGCCACGCAGAAGATCGAGGCCCTGCTGTACGAGCTGAAGTCGGAGTTGACGATCGTGATCGTCACCCACAATCTGCAGCAGGCTGCGCGCGTCTCGGATTTCACCGCGTTCTTCTATCTCGGCCGGCTCGTGGAGTACGGCGCCACCGAGCGGATGTTCACCAGCCCGCGCGAGGAGCGCACCGAGGCGTACATCACCGGGAGGTTCGGATGACGGGCGTCGAAACCGTATCGGCGCGGCACTTCCACGCGCAGCTCGGCCTCCTCAAGCAGAAGCTGCTGGACATGTCCGCGCGCGCCGAGGAGCTCGTCGACATCGCCGTCGACGCGCTGCTGTCGCGCGACCAGGACAAGGCCGATGCCGTCATCCATGGCGACCGCGAGGTCGACCAGCTCGAGCTCGAAGTGGAGCAGGCCGCGATCGAGCTGCTGGCCCTTCAGCAGCCGATGGCGCGCGACCTGCGGTTCATCATCAGCGCCATCAAGATCTCGAGCGATCTGGAGCGCGTCGGTGACCACGCGGTGAACATCGCGCAGTCCGCCCTTCGCATCATCGCGCTGCACGCGCCGCTGCTCATCGACCCGGCCATCGAGGACATGGCCCGGCGCGCCCGGCGCATGCTCGCCGACGCACTCGACGCCTTCGTCCGCGCCGACGGGGCGATGGGGCGCGAGGTCTGCAAGCGCGACGACCAGGTCGACGCCCTCCACGACTCGCTTTTCCGCATCCTCCTCACGCACATGATGGCCGACACCCGCACGATCAACCCGTCGCTCGAGCTCCTGCTCGTGAGCCGGAACCTCGAGCGGGTGGCCGACCTCGCGACGAACATCGCCGAGGACGCCGTCTTTCTCGCCGAGGGCAAGCAGATCAAGCACCACGCCGAGATGGACGCCGCCCCGACACCACCGAGGGCTGACGCCCGGTGACCGGAACCCGCGCCCGCGTCCTCGACTTTCCCGCCCGGTCGACGCGCGCGGCGCCCGCGGTCCGCCTGGCGGCCATCGACATCGGCTCCAATTCCATCCGGCAGATCGTCGCCGACGTGACGGCCGACGGCAACATCCGGATCGTCGACGAAATGAAGGCCGCGCCGAGGCTCGGCGCGCGCCTCGATCGCACCGGCGTGCTGAGCGCCGACGCCATGCGCCATGCGCTCGAGGCGCTCCAGCGCATGGCCGAGCTGGCGCGGCAGCTGGGTGCCCATCGGATCCATGCCGTCGCCACCAGCGCCGTGCGCGACGCCGCGAACCGGCGCGCCTTCCTCGAGCAGATCCGCCGGGACACCGGCCTGCGCGTCCGCGTCCTCACCGGCGAGGACGAGGCACGGCTCTCGTTCCGGTCCGCCCTGGCCCATTTCGACCTCGCGGTCGGCCGCACCGTGGTCATGGACATCGGCGGCGGATCGCTCGAGCTCGCGATGAGTGCCGACGGCCTGCTCGAGCGCCTCGTCTCGCTGCCCTACGGCGCCATTCGCATGACCGAGCAGTTCCTCGGCGACCGCACCCGCCTCAAGCACGTGCGCAAGCTGCGCGCGGCGATCCGCGACGACATCCGTCGCGCCCTCCCCGTGAAGGACTGGCGCGGTGCGCAGTTCATCGGTTCCGGCGGCACCCTGACGAACCTCGCGGCCATGCACCTCGCCCGACGGGGCCTGCCGTTCGACGGCCGCGTGCACGGCACCCGCGTGACGCGCGAGGAAGTGGAGCACATCCTCGACCAGCTGCTCGAGGCGACGCCCGACGAGCGCGCCGCGGTGCCGGGCCTCATGCCGGCGCGCGCCGACATCATCGTTGCCGGGCTGAGCATCGCCGCCGAGGTGATGGCCCGGGTCGAGGCCCGCGAGATCATCGTCTCCGGCTACGGTATCCGCGAGGGACTGCTCCTCGAGAGCGCGCGCGTGGTTCCCGCCCCCGCCGACCCCGGCGAGGCACGCGAGCGGTCGGTGCGCCAGTTCGCCGAGCGCTGTCACTACGAGGTGCCGCATTCGCAGCACGTGCAGCGGCTCGCCCTGCAGCTCTTCGACGCCATCGGCCCGCGCCTCGGCTGCGACCCGTCAGACCGCCGCGTGCTGGCGGACGCCGCGCTCCTCCACGACGTCGGCTACCACATCAACTACGACAGGCACCACAAGCACTCCTTCCACCTCATCGTGCACGCCGAGCTGCTGGGCATCTCGCCCGAGGACCAGGTCGTCGTGGCGCACGTGGCGCGCTATCATCGCGGGGCGCCGCCCAAGCGGTCGCATCGCGAGTTCGGCGCGCTCGACCGCGACACGCGGCGGCGCATCCGGCGCCTGGCAGCCATCCTGCGCGTGGCAGACGGCTTCGACCGCGGGCACGTCGGTGCGGTGCGGCAGATCAAGGTCCGCTGGCTGCAACGCGCCGTCCGCCTGACGGCAGTTCCCGAGGGGCGCGGCCGCTCGGTGCGACTGGAACTCTGGGGGGCGAACCGGAAGTCCCAGCTGCTGGCACGTGTCGCCGGCCGTCCCGTCGAGATCGTCGCCCCCGACGGCACCGTCGTCTCCGACGCGCCGGACACGCGCGTCGAGGCGTAGCGCTACTCGGACTTCCCGCGCCGGGAACGGCGCCGGCCGCCGTTGGCATGCATCACCGCGTGCTCGTGCGCCACCGGCTGCGGGACGAGGACCGCGCTGCGGAACTCCTGCGTCTGGTAGCGCGACTCGGAGCGGTCCAGCCCCCACGGATCGCGCAGGAGGCGCCTGTGCGAGCCGGGTTCGTCGTCGGAGTCCGGCGTGCGCTGCACCCATACCCCATCGGCGCCCAGGTCCCATCCCTGCCGGTGATCGGCCAGGTACGACTCCAGCAGCGTCGTCAGGCGCCGGTAGAAGCCGCGATCCTCGATCGGGACCACGACTTCCACGCGGCGCTCGAGGTTGCGCGGCATCCAGTCGGCCGATCCCATGTAGAACTCCTCGTTGCCCCCGTTCGCGAAATAGAACAGTCGCGAGTGCTCGAGGAAGCGCCCGATGATGCTCACCACCCGGATGCGGTCGCTCAGTCCCGGGATCCCGGGACGCAGGCAGCAGATGCCGCGCACGATCAGGTCGATGTCGACCCCCGCCTGCGAGGCCGCGTAGAGCGCCGTCACGATCTCCGGCGAGAGCAGCGCGTTCATCTTGGCGAGGATGCGCGCCGGACGCCCCGCCCGGGCGTGGTCCGCCTCGCGCTCGATGAGCGACAGGAAGCGGTCCTTCAGGTTCGCCGGCGCCACCAGGAGCTTGCGATATTCGCGCTGGCGCGAGAAGCCGGTCAGCAGGTTGAACAGCTCGCTCACGTCGGCGCCGATCTCCGGGTTGCACGTCAGCAGCCCGAAGTCGGTGTACAGCCGCGCGGTCTTGGAGTTGTAGTTGCCCGACCCGATGTGCACGTAGCGGCGGATGCCGTCCCCTTCCCGCCGGACGACGAGCGCCGTCTTGGCGTGCGTCTTGAGCCCCGGCAGCCCGTAGGCCACGTGCACGCCGTAGCTCTCCAGCGTCCGCGCCCAGTTGATGTTGTTGATCTCGTCGAAGCGCGCCTGGAGTTCCACGAGCACGGCGACCTGCTTGCCGCGTTGCGCCGCCTCGGTCAGGGCACGCACAATGGCGGTATCACCCGACGTGCGGTACAGCGTCAGCTTGATCGCCAGGACGTCCTCGTCCTCGGCGGCAGTGTCGAAGAACTTCTCGATCGTGCTGCCGAAGGACTCGAAGGGATGGTGCACCAGGACGTCGCGCTCACGAATGACGTCGAAGATCGAGACCTCCGGGTCGCGCAGCTCGGGCGGCGTCACCGGCGCGAACGGCGGGTCGCGCAGGTCGGGCAGCTCCAGCGACGCCAGCGCCATCAGGTCGCCCAGGTCGAGGATCGTCCCGCTGTCGTACACGTCGTTCTCGGTGAGCGGCATGACGTCCGGGTCGGCGCCCTCGCGCAGCTCGTCCAGCAGCAGCGCCAGCGTCTTGGCCGGCATCCCGGTCTCCACCTCGAGACGCACCACCTCGCCGAATCGCCGCTGGAAGATCTGCTCCTCGATCATGGCAAGGAGGTCTTCCGGCTCGTCCGCCGCGGGCACGTCGAGGTCCGAGTAGCGCGTGATGCGGAAGGTATGCCACCCGAGCACCTCCATCCCCGGAAAGAGCTGGTCGAGATGGGCGCCGATGAGGTCCTCCAGTGGCACGAAGCAGTGCCCACGCCCGATCGGCACCCATCGCGGCAGGCTCTTGGGCACCTTCACCCGCGCGAAGTGCTCCCCGCCGCGCACCAGGTCGCGCACCTGCACCGCGAGCGACACCGAGAGGTTCGAGATGTACGGGAACGGATGTCCCGGATCGACGGCGAGCGGCGTCAGCACCGGGAAGACCTGCGACTCGAAATGCGCGTCGACAGTGGCGCGCTCCGCGGGCGAGAGGTCGTCCATGCCCACGATGCGCACGCCGTGCTTCTCGAGCGCCGGCAGGACGTGCTCGTGGAGACAGGCCTTCTGCCGCGCGCACATGAGCCGGACGCGCTCGCCGATGGCGTCGAGCTGGGCCTGCGCGGACATGCCGTCGGCCGCCGTCTTGTTGACGTTGGCGGCGACCTGTCGTCGCAGCGCCGCCACCCGGACCATGTAGAACTCGTCGAGGTTGGTCGAGACGATCGACAGGAACTTCAGCCGCTCGAGCAGCGGGGTCCGCTCGTCGAGCGCCTCGTGCAGCACCCGCGCGTTGAACTCCAGCCAGGAGAGTTCGCGGTTGAAGAACAGCGACGGCGCGGCGACGGGGTCGGTCATCAGGGAGGCGAGAGGCGGGCCGGCTGGTTGGGCCGCGCGGGGGTCCGGGGAAGCTGAAATATCGCCGCCGACCCCGACCTCGGTGAGGCCGTCCGTCGAAACCGACTGTCGCGACCCTGTAACTCCTTGCCAACCAGGAAGTTGCCCGAGTGCACCAGCCTCAGTTACGCCAGCTCGCCCGCCATGCGGGACGGCGCCACGGCGTCGCCGCCGCACCGGGCGCCCACCGCGCTATCGCGCGTGCGCCGACGCCGGGATGCGCGACGCTGCCCCCATGTCGGCGCCCAGGACGCGGGCGCGCGAGCACAGGTCCTCCAGCGCGATCCACGACCGGTCCATCCAGTCGTCGGGAAAGTCCGTAGCCACCCGCGTCGTGCCGCGGGAGAAGAAGTACAGCCATTTTCCCGCCCGCGCCCGCCCGTCATCGGCGGCGCGATCGATCTCCCATACCTGCCACGCGAAACCAAACGAATCGATGAACTGACGGTTCAGGCCCATGCCGACTCCAACCATTCGCATCAGGGTTCCGGTGCACCGGGCCAGCGCGGCTGTCCTCGCGGTCGGCGCACGATTCCAACGCCCATAGTCATGCACCCGCCGCACCAGCCGTGCAACCGGCACCGCCCCGACGCTGAGGTAGTGTTACACGCTCCCGTTACAGGATTGCGACCGCCGGTCTCTTGACGCCCCCACGCTCCGGGCTGGCAGGCCGGACGGCGCGCCTTGCCGGGTCAGCCGCTACGGGTGCAGGCGCTCGAGGAGGGCGAAGATGAGCGCGGCCGAGAGCGCCGCGGCCGGGATCGTCAGGATCCACCCCCAGACGATGCGCCCGGCCACGCCCCATCGCACCGCCGACAGCCGCGTCGTCGCACCGACCCCGACGATCGATCCCGTGATGGCATGGGTGGTGCTCACCGGGATCCCGAAGTGCGTCGCCAGCAGGATCGCGATCGCACCTCCGGTCTCCGCCGCACACCCGCCCACCGGCCGCAGCTTGGTGATGCGCGATCCCATCGTGTGCACGATGCGCCAGCCGCCGAACAGCGTGCCTAACGCAATGGCCGTGTACGCGCCCATCTCGACCCACAGGGGAATGTGGTCGGCCGCGGGAAGGTACAGGTGGTGGAGCCATCCCGTCTCGGCCGCGAACGCGGCCTGCGACGACACCAGCAGCCCGGCGATGATCCCCATCGTCTTCTGGGCGTCGTTGGCGCCGTGCGACAGCGAGAACAGCGCCGCGCTCAGCAGCTGCACCCGCCGGAAGATCGAATCCACCCGGTGCGGCGGCGTACGCCGGAAGATCCAGTAGAAGGCGATCATCAGGAAGTATCCGGCGACCATCCCCACCAGCGGGGACAGCACGATGAAGACGAGCGTCTTCGTCCACCCCGAGGCGATGATCGCGCCCCATCCCGCCTTGGTCACCGCCGCCCCGGCATACCCCCCGATGAGCGCGTGCGACGAGCTGCTCGGCAGCCCGAACCACCAGGTGATGAGGTTCCAGAGGATCGCTCCCGCCAGCCCGCCGAGGATCACGTTCGGGGTCACGATCGAGACGTCGATCATCCCGCGCCCGACCGTCTGCGCTACCGCGGTGCCCACGGTGAACGCGGCGATGAAGTTGAACGACGCCGCCCATGCCACCGCCGCCAGGGGGCTCAGCACCCGCGTGCCGACGATCGTGGCGATCGAGTTCGCCGAGTCGTGGAAGCCGTTGATGAAGTCGAAGACGAAGGCGATCGCGACGATCAGGAGGATGTACGGGATCACGGCTCAGGAGTTCTTGAGCGAGATGCTCTCCAGCAGGATCGCCGCCGTCTGGCACCGGTCGAGCGCGCGCTCCAGCGTGTCGTAGATCTCCTTCCACTTGATGACATCGATCGGGTCCGGCGTACCCTCGAAGAGCGCTCCCACCGCGTCGTGGAACACCGCGTCGCCTTCCTCCTCGATCCGCTGCACCTCGAGCGTGCGCTGCGCCACCGCCCGCGGGTTCTTGACGTCGACCACCGCCTGCACCAGCGCGTCGACCGACCGCTGCAGCAGCGCCGCCAGCCGCTGCGCGGGCACCCGCGACTCGCGGATCCGGAACATCGCCGCCCGCCGTGCCGTCCCGTCCATGAGGTCGACCACGGTGTCCAGCTCCTGCGCCAGCTCGTGGATGTCCTCGCGGTCGAGCGGCGTGATGAAGCTCCGGTCGAGGCGCGAACGCACCTCATGGGTCAGCGAGTCTGCTTCGTGCTCGACGACCTTGATGGCCGCCACCCAGTGGTCGAGGCGCTCCGGTTCGTCGAACATCTGCTTCAGGAGCGACGCCGAGCTCTTCATCTTCGACGCCAGGGAATTGAACAGGTCGAAGAACCCTTTGTCTCTTGGAATCAGCGACACGAGGCGGTCAGGATGAGGAGTGCGTGAAGCCCGGCGACGCCGGCCGCGCAGCGCGGGCTCGTGACACGACCGTGACGCGGCCGTGGCAAAGCTATCTTCCCGCGGTGGCAGTCGACAATGACGACCTCGCTAGTACGAGGAGCCGGCCATCGCCGCGGACGCCGCGCACCCTCCGGTGCGGCAGCGATCGGCGTGTTCCTCCGCCACGTTCAGCAGATCCCTGACGGGCAGGGGGCCCGGCCCCAGGCACTCGGCCATGGCAACGCCGCTCGAGGTGCCGATCCGCGTTGCCCCGCTGGCGATCATCCGGAGCGCCGCGGCGCAGTCGCGCACCCCGCCCGACGCCTTCACGCCAAGCCGGTCGCCCACCACCAGCCGCATCAGCGCCACCGCCTCCGCGGAGGCACCGCCCGCAGGGTGGAAGCCGGTGCTCGTCTTCACGAAGTGCGCTCCCGCTTCCATCGCGATGGCCGACGCCCGGATGACCTCCACCGGCGTCAGCGCCGCCGATTCGATGATCACCTTGACCGCGGCGCCGTGCCCGGCGCGCACGACGGCCACGATGTCGTCGTGCACGTGACGCCAGTCGCCACCCTTCACGTGGCCGATGGCCGCCACCATGTCGAGCTCGGTCGCCCCGTGCTCCCGTGCCTCGCCGGCCTCGAACGCCTTCGCCGCCGTCGTCGTCGCGCCTAACGGGAAGCCGATGACCGAGGCCACGCCGACGCCGCTTCCCGCCAGGTGCGCCGCGCAGCGCGCCACCCAGACGGGGTTCACGCACACGGTGGCGAAGCGGTGCGCGCCGGCTTCCTCGCACAGGCGGTCGATTTCAGCCGCCGTTGCCTCCGCCTTCAGCAGCGTGTGGTCGATGAAGCCGGCGATGCGCACCGGTGCCTCGCCGCCGGCCCCTCCCCCCTCCGCCAGGGCGCCGGGCGTGCGAGTGGGCTCCGCCGGCGCGTGCTCGGCGACGTTCCGCGTCGCCAGGTCGCGCGCCGCCAGGTCGTGCGCCAGCCGCTCGGCCAGGCGTCGCAGGTCATCGCTCACGGCGCCGGCTCCGCGGCGCGGGCAAGGTCGACGCGATCGACGACGCCGATGATGACGGCCTGCGCGGGAATGCGCTGGTTCCGGAAGAGCGCCCGGGCCGCGTTCCCTTCCTGCACCACCAGGACCTTCTCGCCGGGTCCCACCCCGATCACGTCGAGGGCGATCACCTCCGCCCCCTCCTCCGTGTCGTCGAGGCCGAGCCGCCGCACGAGGAGCAGCTTCCGCCCGGCGAGCTGTTCGAGCCGGTGCGTCGCCACCACGTCGCCCACCACGCGCGCGAGGTACACGTCAGCGCCCGCCGTGAAGGCGACGCCCGCGCCGCGTGCGGGCCGCGCCGTCAGCCATGGGCCTCGAGCGTGCGCTCACCGTCCACGTCGCACCAGTCGACCCTGGCGACGATCCCGGCGTCGACGGCTGCGAAGCTCTCGTCGAGCGTGAGCGCCGCCTCGCGCGAGGTCACGTAGACGATCACCTCCCCGGGGCCCGCGCCGATGCGATCTACCGCCACCAGCGGCTCGCCACGCGGCACACCACGCGCCGTGAGCGGCTGGATCCAGTGCAGCGGGACCCCGCGCAGCGTTTCCAGCTTGGTCGTCGAGACCACGCGACCGATGACCCGCGCCAGCAGCATGGCGTGAAACTACGGGCGGCCCGCGGCGCGCACTAGCGCAATCCGGCATCGTGAAAGACGACCCGCGCGTCCCCCATCGCCAGCCGACGGCGGTGCAGCTCGGAGTTCAGGAAGGGATGCACCAGCAGCATCCCGGCAACGAACCCCCCGACGTGCGCCCACACCGCCACGCCCCCCGAGACCTCGGGATTGACCGACATCAGTTGTGGGAGGCCGGCAATGACCTGCAGTCCGAACCACCACAGCAGTACCAGCCACGCGCGCACCGGCACGATGAAGAAGATGAAGAACATCCGGACCCGAACCCGCGGATACAACAGCAGGTATGCACCCAGCACACCGGAGATGGCGCCTGACGCTCCCACCGTCGGCACCGGGGACGAAGGATCCACCGCGATCTGCGCCGCGGCGGCGATGAGACCGCAGACGAGGTAGAAGACGAGGAAGCGGAAGCGTCCCATGCTGTCCTCGACGTTGTTGCCGAAGACCCAGAAGAAGAGCGCGTTCCCGGCGATGTGCCCCCAGCTGCCGTGCAGGAACATCGAGATGAGGGGCGTCCAGATGTTGATCGCCTGGTTGTCGACAACACACGACATACCCGGGCCGATCGGGACGCCGGTCCCGAGCGTCGCCAGGTGCGTGATCTCGCCGGGGACCATCCCGAGGTTGCAGATGCTTGCCGCCAGGGTCGCCTCATCCATGCCGGCGCCCTGCACGAAGATCCAGACCGCCCCCATCAGCGCCAGGATCAGGTACGTCATGACCGGCGTCCTGAGCGTCGGGTTGTCGTCACCTATCGGGATCATCTGGCTTCCCTCCGGGCGGCTGAGCCGCGGGTCCCTGACGGTGGCGCGCCATTTCGGCCCTGACCAGCCTTCATCCGCTCCCGGATTGCGCCAATTTGACCGGGAATTGCGGCCCCGCGCTTGCTATGTCCCTTGGTGAGAGCCAGATCGAGTCATGCGGCAGGCGGGTCCCGGTAGCGGCCAGTCGCCCTCATGACTCCTTCAATCGCAACCCTGACCCGCGCGACGGACGCGCGGAGCAAATCCCCAACCAGAGGTCGAGATGGCGGATAAGGTAATCGGCATCGATCTGGGAACCACCAACTCGGTGGTATCCGTCCTCGAGGGCGGTGACCCGGTGGTGATTCCCAATTCCGAGGGTGGGCGGACGACCCCCTCGGTCGTCGGCTTCACCAAGGACAATGAACGGCTGGTCGGGCAGATCGCCAAGCGGCAAGCCGTCACCAACCCGAAGAACACCGTCTTCTCGATCAAGCGCTTCATGGGACGTCGCGTCTCCGAGGTCCCCGAGGAGACCAAGCGCGTGCCGTACACGATCGTCTCGGGTCCCAACGACCTGGCGTCGGTCGAGGTGCAGGGCAAGCGGTACACGCCGCCCGAAGTCTCGGCGATGATCCTGCAGAAGATGCGCCAGACGGCAGAGGACTACCTGGGCCACAGCGTGACCAAGGCGGTCGTCACCGTTCCCGCGTACTTCAACGACGCCCAGCGGCAGGCCACCAAGGACGCCGGCAAGATCGCGGGCCTCGACGTGCTCCGGATCATCAATGAGCCCACGGCCGCGGCGCTCGCCTACGGCCTCGACAAGAAGGGCAAGGATGAGAAGGTCGCGGTCTTCGACCTCGGCGGCGGCACCTACGACATCTCGGTGCTTGAGCTCTACGACGTCGAGGGGACACGCCAGTTCGAGGTCAAGTCCACCAACGGTGACACGCACCTGGGCGGCGACGACTTCGACCAGCGCGTCATCGAGTGGCTGGTCGCGGAGTTCAAGCGCGACCAGGGCATCGACCTCTCGAAGGACCCGATGGCACTGCAGCGCCTCAAGGAGGCCGCCGAGAAGGCCAAGTGCGAGCTCTCCTCGACGCAGTCCACCGACATCAACCTGCCGTTCATCACCGCGGACCAGTCGGGCCCCAAGCACCTCAACTACTCGCTCACGCGGGCCAAGTTCGAGCAGCTCGTCGACGACCTGGTCCGGCGGACGATTCCGCCGATGCAGCAGGCGCTGAAGGACGCGGGGCTCGACCCCAAGGACATCGACGAGGTGATCCTCGTCGGCGGCTCGACCCGCATGCCGAAGGTGCAGCAGGTCGTGAAGGATTACTTCGGCAAGGAGCCGAACCGCAGCGTGAACCCGGATGAGGTCGTCGCCATTGGCGCCGCCATCCAGGGGGCAGTTCTGACGGGCGAGCAGAAGGACGTGCTGCTCCTCGACGTCACGCCGCTGTCGCTGGGCATCGAGACGCTGGGCGGCGTGATGACGACGCTGATCCCGCGCAACACCACGATCCCCACCCGCAAGACGGAGACCTTCTCCACCGCCGACGACAACCAGACGACGGTCGAGATCCACGTGCTGCAGGGCGAACGCGAACTCGCGCGCGACAACAGGACGATCGGCAAATTCCACCTGACGGGCATCCCGCCCGCCCCGCGCGGCATGCCGCAGGTCGAGGTCACCTTTGACATCGACGCCAACGGCATCCTGCACGTCTCGGCGCGCGACAAGGCCACCAGCAAGGAACAGAAGATCCGCATCGAGGCGTCCAGCGGGCTCTCGAAGGACGAGATCGAGCGCATGGTGAAGGACGCCGAGCGCAACGCCACGGACGACAAGCAGCGGCGCGAGGAGATCGACACCAGGAATCGCCTCGATTCGCTGGCCTACGAGGTGGAGAAGAATTCCAAGGAGTGGGCCGATCGCCTCAGTCCGGAGATGAAGACCCGCGTGGAAGCCGCCGTGGAGCGTGCTCGCAAGGCCCATCGCGGCGCCGACATGGGCGAGGTGCGTGCGGCACTCGAGGAACTGAACACCGCGTACCAGGAGGCGGGACGTTCGCTGTACGCGCAGGAGTCCAGCGCGCCGGAGCCGCAAGGCACCGCCGCGCCCGGAGCCGGCGAACCCGCCGCGGCATCATCCGAGGCCAAGCCGGAGGACGTGGTCGAGGCGGACTACGAGATCGTGGACGACGGCACCAAGAAGTAATCGCGCGTTAAGGACGACCACGCTACGCTCCCACCCGCTGGGCGCCGCCGTGGAGCCGCAGTCCGTGCTCGAGGGTCGGGGTCCGCGTGACCCCGGCCCTTGCTGCACCGGCGGCACGCGACCAAGGCAACCCACACCGGACGCCACGTGACTACACTTGTAAGTAGTTGTCCGCGGCGGTGACACACCGCCCCGGATGGAGGAAGACCGGGGCTGCACTCGTCGGCCCTGCACCCGGATCATCCAACCGAAGAGAACAGTGCTTATGTCGCAGTCACAGCTCTCACGCCTGAAGTTCGGTGGCGCCGTCGTCGGCGCCTTTCTCTGCGGGCTCGTGTTCGCATCGGGCTTCGACCTGACGCGCTTTGGATATGCGCAACAGACGCACCCGGAGACACGGCTCGTCTCGAACAGCGCCACGCCGGTGAACCCACCCGCCGTGGCGGAGCTCAACTCGGCGTTCACGTCGATCGCCGAACAGGTGACCCCGGCCGTCGTCTCGGTCAGCGCCGAGCGGACGCACCAGGCCATCGTGCAGGGCAATCGCGGGCGCGGTGCACCGCCGAACAGCCTGGAGGATTTCTTCGGGCAGTTCGATCCGCAGCAGCAGCAGCAGCCGCAGGCGGCGAGCGGCACCGGCTTCATCGTCAGCGCCGACGGCTACATCCTCACCAACAACCACGTCGTCGCCAATTTCGACAGGCTCACCGTGAAGCTGCTCGACAATCGCAGCTTCCCCGCCCGGCTCATCGGGCGTGACCCGACCACCGACGTGGCGGTGCTCAAGATCGACGCCAAGAACCTGCCGACGGTCGGGCTGGGCGACGACGAGAACGTCAAGATCGGTGAGTGGGTGCTGGCGATCGGCAACCCGCTCGGCCTCGACTTCACGGTCACCGCGGGCATCGTCAGCGCCAAGGGCCGCGGCGGCGGCGACCTCGCGGCGCTCAACAGGGACCCGTATGCGGTGACGGACTACATCCAGACCGACGCCGCCATCAACCCGGGCAACTCCGGCGGGCCGCTCGTCAACATCCGCGGCGAGGTGATCGGCATCAACGCGGCTATCGCCACCACCACCGGCTTCTATTCCGGCTATGGCTTCGCCATCCCCATTTCGCTGGCGAAGAACGTGATGAATGACATCATCACCCACGGGCGCGTCCGTCGCGCCATGCTCGGCGTGTCCATCCAGCCCGTCGATGCCGCCGACGCGGCGGTGGCGGGCCTCAAGGACATCTCCGGCGTGAAGGTGGGGGACTACAACGGCGACGACTCCCCGGCAAAGAAGGCCGGCCTCGAGCCGGGCGACATCATCGTCAAGGCGGACGGCAAGGTCGCCGACCACGTCAGCACCCTCCAGCGCATCATCCGGTCGCACGAGCCGGGCGACGTCGTCGACGTCGAGGCGATGCGCTACGGCCAGCGAAAGGACTTCAAGGTCAAGCTGGGCGAGGTGCCCGACAGCACCGCCCGCGTCGCGGCGAACCCCACCAGCGCCGAACCGGCCCCGGCCGGCGTGGTGAGTGACAAGCTCGGGATCTCGGTCGAGGCCATCACCGATGACGCCGCGAAGGCGAACAACATCCCCGTGAACCGCCGTGGCCTGCGCGTCACGCAGGTGAACCCCGACGGCCCGGGGCGCACGAAGTTCGTCCCGTCGACGGACGTGCTCGTGCAGGTGCTCTCCCCGACGCCGCGTCGCGAACTCAAGGCGCCGGCCGACCTGCAGCAGGTCCTCTCGAAGCTCAAGGTTGGCGACTACATCAGCCTGTTCGTGTACAACGTGCAGAACGACCAGACGCGGGTCGTGAACATGAGGATCGGCGACTCGCAGTAACCTGCGATGGCCCCGCGAGACGACGACGGCCCGGCGGAGTTCCGCCGGGCCGTCGTGCGTCGTCCCGCGAGGGCAGCGCTCGTCAGGCAGCGCTCGTCAGGCAGCGCTCCAGGATCTCCAGCCCCATCTCCACGTCGCGTTCGTCGATCACCAGTGGCGGCGCCAGGCGCACCACGCTCTTGCCGCACCCGAGGATCAGCAGCCCCTGGTGGAACGCCGCCTGCACCAGCGCGTGCGAGGCGTCCGGGTCGGGCGCGCGGGTCGCACGGTCCGTCACGAACTCCATCCCGATCATGAGTCCCCTCCCGCGCACGTCGCCGATCGGCTCGCAGCGCGCCTGCAGCCCCTGCACGCCGGCCAGGAGAAACTCCCCCATGCGCGCCGCATTGGCCATCAGCCCGTGCTCCACCAGGTCGAGCGTCACGAGCGCCGCCGCACAGCAGACCGGGTTCCCGCCAAAGGTCGAGCCATGCGAGCCGCTCTCCCAGTTCTCCACCGCCTCACGCGCGATCATCGCCCCGATCGGCAGCCCGGATCCCAGCCCCTTGGCGCTCAACAGGATGTCAGGCTCCACGTCCTCGAATTCGCAGGCGAACATCCTGCCGGTGCGCCCGACCCCGCTCTGGATCTCATCGAACACGAGCAGGATGCCGTGGCGGTCGCAGAGCGCGCGCAGCCCCCGCAGGAACCCGTCCGGCGGGATGATGTAGCCCCCTTCACCCTGGATGGGCTCGACGAAGATCGCCGCGACGTCGTGCGGGTCGAGGTGGCGCGCAAACAGGTCGTTCTCGATGTTCGCCAGGCAGGCCCGTGTCAGCTCGGCGTCGCTTGCTCCAGCGGCGTCGTGGTACCGGTTCGGGTATGCCACATGGTGCACGTCGGGGAGCAGCGGACCGAAACCGGCATGCTGGCGCGCCTTGCTCGACGTCAGCGAGAGGGCCCCGGTCGTGCGACCGTGAAACGCGCCCTTGAAGGCCACGATCGCGGTGCGATGCGTCGCGTGCCGCACCAGCTTGATTGCCGCCTCCACCGCCTCGGTGCCGGAGTTCGTCAGGAAGACGCGCTTCCTGGACTTTCCCGGCGCCAGCCGCGCGAGTCGCTCGCACAGCAGCGCCATGCCCTCGAAGTAGAAGTCGGAACCGCAGATGTGGAGAAAGCGCGCCGCCGCGTCCTGCACCGCCTGCACCACCTTGGGGTGGCCGTAACCGGTACTGGAGACCGCGATGCCCGCCATGAAGTCGAGGAAGCGATTGCCGTCCACGTCCTCGACCATCGCCCCCTGTCCGCGTGCGATGACCAGCGGGTACTCCTTGAGGTACGCGCGCGCCGCCCAGGCATGATCGCGGTCGACGACGGCCCGGGCCTTCGGTCCGGGCAGCGGGCTGAGGATGCGCGGATAGTCGCGCGCGGCGCGGGTGGTCGTGGACACGGGGCAGATCCGGAAGCGGAAGGCAGGTCGGCACGCGCACGGGTGGCAGCCTGGCGCACGCCCTTGGGTCCCTGCGAATGTACCATGGCGAGCGGGCCTGGGCACGCTTCCACGCCGGCCGCCCTGCTGCCGCGCCGCGCGTCCCCATCCCCGCACCGGTGGCCCGCGCTATTATCCTGCTGCTACCGGCACGGCAGGCGGACGAGCGGCCGTGCCCGCCGCGGGCGTGGCGGAACCGGCAGACGCGACGGCCTTAGGAGCCGTTGTCCCAAAAGGACATGGGGGTTCGAGTCCCTCCGCCCGCATCGTTCGGCCTGCTGCCTCCCCGTGCGGCGTCACCTGCGCGGGTGGTACATTGGCAGCACGTGATGGGCGTCGAGACGAAGTCCTCTCCCCTGCGCGGCCAGCTGGACGATGCGGCCGTCTGCGAACAGATCGCGTTTGCACACGCGCGCACGTTCGCGCTCGCGAGCCACCTGCTCCCCCGGGCCAAGCGCCGCGCCGCGTACGCCATCTACGCGTTCTGTCGCACGGCAGACGACATCGTGGATGTCACTGGCGCCGGCACCTCGCCTGACGCGGCGGCGGCCGGGCTCGGGGCATGGCGCGCCGCCGTGCGCGACGCCCTCGAGCACGACGCACCACACCCGGTCCTGCGCGAGCTGCGGGCGGCGGTCGTCGACTTCGGCGTTCCCGCCGGCGCCATCGAGGCGCTCCTCGACGGCGTGGAGCGCGACCTCAGGCCCCAGCGCTATGCGTCGTGGCCGGAGCTCGCGCGCTACTGCGAGGGTGTCGCCAGCAGCGTCGGGGAGATGTGCGTCGCCGTCTTCGGGGTCGTGGGCGGACCCGCCGAGACCGAGCGCGCGAGACACCACGCACGAACCCTCGGCCTCGCGATGCAGGTCACGAACATCCTGCGCGACGTCGGCGAGGACGCTGCCCGCGGACGCTGCTATCTCCCGGCCGAGGAGCTCGCACTCTTCGACCTCACGCACGACGACGTCCTGTCGCACCACCTCGAGGACCGGCGAGACGCGTGGCGCGCGTTCATGGCCTTCCAGGTGGCGCGCGCGCGACTCTTCTATCGCGACGCGCTGCCGGGCATTGCATTGCTCGAACGGGACGCCCAGCGGTGCGCGCTCGCCTGCGCCACCGGATATGCCGAGATCCTCTCCGCGATCGAACAGATCGGCTACACGACCTTCGCGCGCCGCGCGGTCGTGCGCCCGACCGTCATGTTGCGTGTGCTGACCCGGTCCTGGCTGCGACGCCCCCCCGCGCTCGCCGGCGTCCACCCGGCAGCGGTCGCGACGCGCTCGCCGCGGGACGCGCACTGAGGCCCTGCAGGTGCCCATGTCCGAGCCGGTTTCCGTGACAGGACGGCGCGCCACCTGGCTCGCGCGGGCCTTCTTCGGCGGTCACCTGGCGCTCATCGCGTTCTCGACGATCGCGATGCTGACGATCCTCAACGGTCCCGCCGGCGACTGGGCCATGCAACAGCCGGCGGCGACGATCCTGCCCATCGCGTGGCGTTTCTCGGGGCCGACGTACGTCGTGCTCGGCGCCCTCTCGATGCTGGCCTTTCTTGTCGGCACGGTCGGATGGCGTCGCGCCTTGCTGCTCGCCGGCGCATCGGCAGCGATCTCCCTCGGCGCCGAGCTGCTCGGCACGAGTACCGGACTTCCTTTCGGCGACTATCAGTACACGCCGCTGCTCGGCTATCGCGTGGCCGGCCTGGTGCCGTTCCCGATCCCGTTGTCGTGGTTCTACATGCTGGTGGCCTCGCTGGCGGTTGTCTCGCGCCTCGCCGCGCGCCGCGGCGGCATCCGCTCGCCGTGGCGCCTGGCTGCACTCGCGGCGCTGGTGCTGCTGGCCTGGGATGTCGCGATGGACCCCTCCATGGTGCACACGGCGCATTGGTTGTGGGGCTCCGGCGGATGGCTGCGGAACCTCAGGCCTGCCGCCCTCGCCGCCTTCTTCACCAGCCGCACCTACTACGGCATGCCGCTGAGCAACTGGCTCGGCTGGTACCTCACCGGCGTCGTCATCGCCCGCGTCATGCTCGCCATCGTACCGCCGCGAGAGGTCGCGCGACACCTCACGGCATCCACCTATCCGGTGCTGCTGTACGCGGCCAACGGCGTCATGCCGGTGGCGCTGTGCTTCCGGGATGGCCTGTGGTGGGCGGCGTGGCTCGGCGCCCTGCTGATGGCCATTCCGGCGGCGCTCGCGCTGCGCGCCGGCGGTTCGCTCGCACACATCCCGGTCCCCCCCTCGGTCGAACGGGAAGGCGCGTGAGGATCGTCGTCATCGGCAGCGGATTCGGCGGGCTGGCGGCCGCCATCCGGCTGCGCGCCGCCGGGCACGAGGTGACAATCCTCGAGAAACTCGACAAGCCCGGCGGCCGCGCCTACGTCTTCGAGCAGGACGGTTTCACGTTCGACGCCGGCCCCACGATCATCACGGCGCCGCCGCTCGTCGATGCCCTGTTCGGCGTCGCGGGGAAGAACCGGTCGGATTACGTCACGCTGGCGCCCATCGACCCCTTCTACACGGTGCGCTTCGACGACGGCACGTCGGTCCGCTGGTCGGCCGACCCGGTCGCGGTCGAGCGGCAGGTCGCGGCGCTGGCACCGGCTGACGTCCCCGGACTTCGGCGCTTCCTGGCGGAGTCGGAACGGGTCTTTCGGGCGGCCTATCCGCTCATCGACCAGCCGTTCGGGTCGATCACCGACATGCTGCGCGCGGCGCCCGAGCTGGTTCGAGCCCGGGCGTGGCAGTCGGTCACCGCCCTCGTCGACGGACATGTCCGGGACCCGAGGGTCCGTCAGTTGCTCAGCTTCCATCCCCTGTTGATCGGGGGAAATCCCTTCGAGGCGTCTTCCATCTATGCGCTCATTCATGCGCTGGAGCGCCGATGGGGAGTCTGGTACGCGATGGGCGGTACCGGTGCGCTGGTGCGCGGTCTCACGCGCCTGTTTGCCGACATTGGCGGTGAGCTGCGGCTTGGGAGCGAGGTTGCGGAAATCCTGGTCGCCGAAGGACCACGCCGGGCCACCGGAGTGCGCCTGGCCACCGGCGAGCGCGTCGAGGCCGACGTCGTCGTCAGCAACGCCGACGCCGCCTGGACCTACCTCCGGCTCGTCCCGGCGCGCTATCGCCGCGTGAACAGCGACCGGAGGGTCAGCGGGCGGCGCTACAGCATGTCGCTGTTCGTGCTGTACTTCGGCACCGACCGCCGGTACGAGGAGATGGCCCACCACGAGATCCTGATGGGCCCCCGCTATCGGGGACTGCTCGACGACGTCTTCCGCCGGGGGATCCTCGCCGACGACTTCTCGCTCTATCTCCACCGCCCGACGGCCACCGATCCATCGCTGGCGCCACCCGGCTGCGATGCGTGGTATGTCCTGTCCCCCGTACCGCACCTTGGCGGCAGCGTCGACTGGGCGCGCGCCAGCGCCGGGTATCGCGACCGGATCGTCCGTCATCTGGAGTCGCGCTGCCTGCCGGGGCTCTCGCGACACATCGTGACCGAGCGGCAGGTCGATCCTCGGTACTTCCGCGACACCCTGAACAGCCACCTCGGCAGCGCCTTCTCGGTGGAGCCGATCCTCACCCAGTCGGCCTGGTTTCGGCCGCATAACGAGAGCGAGGACATCGCCGACCTCTACCTGGTCGGCGCCGGAACGCATCCCGGAGCCGGCATTCCCGGCGTGCTCAGTTCCGGCAAGATCGCCGCCGACCTGATCGCACGGCGGCACGGACCGGCGCGCCGGCACGCCACCGGGTCGACGCTGGACGCCGGGAGCACGGGAACGGCGCCGGCTCCCTGTCCCCCTGTCACCGCCCCTCTCGTTTCAGGCGCTGGCGCCAGCGGTTAACTTCGAGGGGCGACTGGTTCCGGGACGACTCGCCGGGCCGGCCGCATTACTTCCGGAACGGCATGGACATCCAGATCACTGAAAAGAAGAGCGACGGCGTCGAGCGCCTCCTCCAGGTCGAGGTCCCGGCGGACGCGGTGCGGGCGGCGGAGGAATCCGCCGCCCGACGTTACGCCACGCGCGTGCGCGTACCGGGCTTTCGTCCTGGCAAGGCACCGGCGGCGATGGTTCTGAAGCGGTTCGGCGAGGCTATCCGTCAGGAGGCCGTCGAGGGACTGGTGCAGGAGGCGTACAAGCAGGCCGTCGAGAACGCGAAGCTCAAACTGGCGTCGCAGCCGCACGTCCACGACCTGAAGTTCGAGGATGGCAAGCCGCTCACGTTCGAGCTGCACTTCGAGGTGCGGCCGGAGGTCGAGCTGCCCCGAACGCACGGCTTTCGTGTCACGCGCACCCTTCGGCCGGTTACCGACGACAACGTGCGGGAGCAGATCGACGCGTTGCGCGACCAGCGGGCAAACTGGGCCCCGGTGGAGGACAAGCCGAAGGAGGGCGACCTCGTCACCGTGCACCTCGCCACCGCGGACGAAGCCGGCGAGATGCCCGAGGGCAAGGAGTACCACCTTGTCGTGGGCGAGGGCCAGGCAATCCCGGGTATCGAGGAGCTGATCATGTCGGCGCGTCCCGGCGAGTCGGTCGACCGCCCGGTGAAGTGGCCGGATGACTTCCCCGACGAGACGCAGCGCTCGGTCATGAAGCGGGTGCGGGTGACCCTCGACGACGTGAAGCGCAAGTCGCTCCCCGAGGTCGATGACGCCTTCGCGCGCGAGGTGGGCGATTTCGAGTCGGTGGACGCGCTGCAGAAGACGGTCCGTGAGGATCTCGAGCGCGAGGCGCAGCGGGAATCGGACGCCGATGTCCGCCAGAAGCTCATGGACGAGATCGTCGGATCAAACCCCTTCGAGGTCCCGCCGAGCTGGGTCACGCAGCTCATCGCCGCATACGCCGAGGCATACCAGGTTCCCGAGGGCGAGCGGGAGAAGTTCAATTCACAGTTTCGACCCATGGCCGAACGCCAGGTACGGCGCGACCTGGTGGTCGAGACACTCGCGGAGCGGGAGTCGCTGGCCGCCACTGAGGCGGAGATCGACGACAAGGTCACCGAGATGGCTGCCAGGCGGAACACTGACGCCGGACAGCTTTACGCGTCCCTGCAGAAGGCCGGTCGGCTCAAGGAACTCGAGCGAGGTATCACGGAGGACAAGGTCTTCAACTGGCTCTTCGAGCAGAACACGGTTGAGTAGCAGCGACCACGGCAACGGGCCCGCGCGGCCCAGCGCCGTCACGGCCCGCCGCTCTTCCCCTTCCCTCTCCCATCCGCGTCATTCTCATGCCCAGCATCTATCCTCCCTACGTCATCGAGCGGTCCAGTCGCGGCGAGCGCACGTACGACATCTTCAGCCGCCTGTTGATGGACCGGATCGTGTTCCTTGGCACGCCGATCAATGACGACGTGGCCAATATCGTGATCGCGCAGCTCCTCTTCCTCGACGCTGACAACCCCGATCGCGACATCAACCTGTACATCAACTCCCCGGGCGGATCGGTTTCCGCCGGGCTCGCGATCTACGACACGATGCAGTTCCTGAAGGCGCCGGTGAGCACCATCTGCATGGGGCTTGCGGCCAGCATGGGGGCCTTCCTGCTCGCGTCCGGGCATCCGGGCAAGCGTTCGGCGCTGCCGCACTCCCGCATCATGATCCACCAGCCCTCGGGTGGTTATCAGGGCACCGCGGCGGACATCGAGATCCAGGCCCGCGAGATCCTCTACCTGCGGACGAAGATGAACGAGCTCATGGGCCGGCATACTGGCCGCGCCCTGGAGCAGATCGAGCGGGACGTCGACCGGGACCGCTTCATGTCGGCCGAGGAAGCCAAGGAATACGGCATCATCGACAACATCGTGGCAAACCGGAGCGAGGTCACGGAGGCCTCCAAGCAGGCCGCCGCCGCCGGATAGGGGGTTTCGGGGGTAGCGGAGCCGTGATCCACGTCACACCGTATGGGTCGATTGCTCCGGGCCGCCCCCGGGCGTCTATTACGATAGCACTGCGTCGCACCGGCACTTAGGTCGTTTCGCCCACTCGCAAGCGCCTTACGCATGTCTCACGACAAACACCTGCGCTGCTCGTTCTGCGGGAAGTCCAAGGACTCCGTCCGGAAGTTCATTTCGGGGCCCTCGGTCTACATCTGCAACGAGTGCATCGCGCTCTGCAACGAGATCCTGGCGGAGGACGAGGAGCGCGAGGTCGCCGAGGCGATAACGCAGGTTCCAACGCCGTCCGAGATCAAGGACGTCCTCGACCAGTACGTGATCGGCCAGGAGCACGCCAAGAAGGCCCTGGCCGTCGCCGTCTACAACCACTACAAGCGGATCAACTCCGGAAACGCGCGGGACTCCGAGATCGAGCTGGACAAGAGCAACATCCTGCTCCTCGGCCCCACCGGCGTCGGCAAGACGCTCCTCGCGCAGACACTGGCTCGCATCCTCGACGTGCCATTCACCATCGCGGATGCCACCACGCTCACCGAGGCCGGATACGTCGGCGAGGACGTCGAGAACATCCTGGTGCGCCTGCTGCAGGCCGGCGATTTCAACGTGGCCGAATGCGAGCGAGGCATCGTCTACATCGACGAGCTCGACAAGATCGCGCGGAAGTCCGAAAACCCGAGCATCACCCGCGACGTGTCCGGTGAGGGCGTCCAGCAGGCCCTGCTGAAGATCCTCGAGGGAACAGTGGCCTCGGTACCGCCTCAGGGTGGCCGCAAGCACCCGCAGCAGGAGTACATCCAGATCAACACGAAGGACATCCTGTTCCTCTGCGGTGGCGCCTTTGACGGCCTCGACAAGATCATCGAGGCGCGCACCGGACGCACCCAGATCGGCTTCTCCCGCGAGGAACTGCAGAACGGCAAGGTCCGGAAGCTCACGAAGAACCCGTTCTCGGAGGTCGAGCCCGACGACCTGCTTCGCTACGGACTGATCCCCGAACTGGTGGGTCGGCTCCCGGTCGTGGTTCCCCTCGAGGCGCTCGATGAGGAGTCGCTGGTGCGCATCCTCAAGGAGCCCAAGAACGCGCTCACCAAGCAGTATCACAAGCTTTTCGAGCTGGAAAACGTCCGCATCACCTTCGAGGAGTCGGCGCTGCGCGCCGTGGCCCTGAAGGCGCTCAAGCGCGGCACGGGAGCGCGCGGGCTGCGCGCCATCCTCGAGGAGATCCTGCTCGACGTCATGTTCGACCTCCCCAGTCGAGAGGACGTGGTGGAGGTGAAGGTGACGGAGGCGTGCGTGGCCAACGGCGCCCCGCCCATGCTCGAGATCGCCGCCAAGCGGCAGAAGAAGGAAGCCTAGCGGGCGCAGCCCCGCTGGTCCCGGGACACGAAGACGGCGTTCGGAGGGGCGGCAGGCCTCCCGAACGCTTAGTTTTTCCGGGGCGCCCGGCCCGGCCGGCGTCACGCTCCCGCGCGCCGTCGCGCCAGCGGGGTCTCCCGAGGTACCCGGGTTCACGGCGCCGCGCGCGCCGTTCGTCCCTTGCCGGCCCGCCGCGCCCCGTCCTCTCGCTCCCGCACCTCCATTGCTGCTGCCACTCGATTCCGACGTCCTCGAGATTCCCGACCGCCTGCCCGCCATTCCGCTGCGGGAAGTCGTCGTCTTTCCGCACGTGGTGATGCCGCTGCTGGTGGGACGCGCGGCGTCGCTCACCGCCGTGGAAGCCGCGTCCTCGACCGAGGAGCGCTATCTCGTCCTCGTGGCACAGCGGAACGCGGAGACGCAGGATCCAGCCGCCGCCGACCTGTACCGGGTCGGCGTGGTGGCCAGGCTGCTGCAGGTCTCGCGCACGCCGAACGGCACCGTCCGCATCCTCGTGGAGGCGCTGGGCCGGGTGCGCATCAGCCGCTATTCGCAGGCGCACGGGCACCTGCGGGCGACCCTCGTGGCGGCCCCGTGGTCCAGCGCCGCCCTCACGCCTGACGAGCGCGCGCGGGCCCGGCAGGCGCTGGCGCGGTTCGAGGAGTACGTGGCGCTGCAGCGGCGCATTCCCTCGGAGGTCGTCGCGCTGGCACAGGCCGCGCCCAGCGAGGCGCGCATGGCGTGCGCCATCGCCGCCCACCTCGCGGTCCGCCACGACGTCCGGCAGCGCCTGCTCGAGGCCCCGACCCTCGCCGAGTTGCTCGACGAGCTGACCGGGTTGCTGGCGGGTGAGATCGAGCTCCTGCGCCTCGAGCGGAAGCTCGACGACGACGTCCGTGGTTCGCTGTTCCGCAACCAGCGCGAGTTCTACCTGCAGGAGCAGCTCAAGGCGATCCACCGTGAGCTCGGGCAGGAGGAGTCCGACGACACCGACGAGCTGGAGGAGCGGATCGAGGCCAAGGGGCTCCCGGAGCCGGTGCACGCACGCGCCGAGCGGGAGGTGCGGAAGCTGCGCCGGATGGCGCCGATGTCGCCGGAGGCGACCGTGGGCCGCAACTACCTCGACTGGATCCTCGCCCTGCCCTGGACGGAGCGCACCGACGACGCCGTCGACGTGGACCACGCGCGACAGGTGCTCGACGAGGACCACTACGGGCTGGAGGAGGTGAAGGACCGCATCCTCGACCATATCGCCGTGCTGGCGATGGTCGGCCGCCTCGACGGCCCGATTCTCTGCCTGGTGGGGCCACCCGGCACCGGCAAGACGTCGTTAGGCCGCTCGATCGCGCGGGCCCTCGGCCGTCGGTTCGCGCGCATGTCCCTCGGCGGCGTGCGCGACGAGGCCGAGATCCGCGGGCACCGCCGGACCTATATCGGGTCCCTCCCGGGACGGATCCTCCAGGCGATGCGCCGCGCCGAGGTCGTGAATCCCGTGCTCCTGCTCGACGAGATCGACAAGCTCGGACAGGACTATCGCGGCGACCCCTCGGCCGCGCTGCTCGAGGTCCTCGATCCCGAGCAGAACCGCGCCTTCAGCGACCACTACCTCGAGATCGACTACGACCTCTCGCACGTGCTGTTCATCACCACCGCCAACACGCTGGCCTCCATTCCCGAGCCGCTGCGCGACCGGATGGAGATCCTGCGCCTGCCGGGGTACCTCGACCACGAGAAGCACGCGATCGCCCGCCAGTATCTCGTGCCGCGGCAACTGGCCAATGCCGGCATCGACGCCGGCAGCGTCGTCCTCGAACCCGACGTCGTTCCCGCCATCGTGCGCCAGTACACCCGCGAGGCCGGCGTGCGCGAGCTGGAACGCCGCATCGCGCGCCTCGCGCGGAAAATCGCGCGCGAGCGCGTGGCGGCCCCACCCCCCGTCGCCGCCACCGGACCGCGGATCGTCACCGTGGCCGACCTGCACCTCATGCTGGGCGTGGCACCCTACGACCCCGACGAGACCCGTCTCGAGGACAAGGTGGGCGTGGCACAGGGACTCGCGTTCACCACGTCCGGTGGCGAGGTCCTCGAGATCGAGGTGAGCGCCGTCCCCGGACGCGGCAAGTTGCACCTCACCGGGACCCTTGGAGACGTGATGAAGGAATCCGCCTCGGCGGCGCTCAGCTACATCAGGGCGCGCGCGCGCAGCCTCGGCATCGACCCCGACTTTCACCGGAGCCGCGACCTGCACCTCCACATCCCCGCCGGGGCCACGCCAAAGGACGGTCCGTCGGCAGGTATCGCGATCGCCACCGCGATGATCTCGGCCCTCACCGAGGCCCCCGTGCGGGGCGACTTCGCCATGACCGGCGAGATCACGCTGCGCGGGCGCGTCCTCGGCATCGGCGGGCTCCGCGAGAAGTCCGTGGCCGCGCTGCGCTCGCAGCTGCGGGACGTCGTCATTCCGCAGGCCAATGCCCGCGAGATCGAGGAGCTCCCCCCCGACGTACGGCGGGATGTGCACTTCCACCCCGTCGGAACGATGGACGAAGTGGTCGCGCTGGTCTTCCGCGACGCGATCCGCCCATTCGCCACCACGCGCGGCGCCACCGCGGCGCCGCCCCTCACGCACTGATGCCAGCCGCCGGCGCGGGAGATCCCCTCGTCGTGAAGGACGTCGAGTTCCTGGGCGGGCTCGCGACGAAGGGGGGATGGCGACCGGAAACCGACCTTCCCGAGGTCGCCTTCGCCGGGCGATCCAACGTGGGCAAGTCGTCGCTGCTCAACGCGCTGCTGCGACGTCGCGCCGTGGCGCGCGTGAGTCGCACCCCCGGGCGCACCCGGGAGATCAACTTCTTTCGCGTCAACGGCGAGTTCATGCTCGTCGACCTGCCGGGATACGGCTTCGCGCGACTCGCCCGGGAACGCCGCGCCGAATGGCGGCCGCTCATCGAGGACTACCTGCGCCACACGATGCAGCTCCGCGGGATCGTACTGCTGCTCGATGCGCGCCGCATGCCAAGCGACGACGACCTCGCGATGCTCGGGTTCCTGTCGGAGCTCTCGGTCCCGACCCTCGTCGTCATCACCAAGATCGACAAGTTCAGCGCACGCGCCGCGGAGACGCGGGTGGGCGAGCTTGTCGCTGCACTCGAGGTCGACCCGTCGCAGGTCCTCCCCGTAAGCGCGCGCACGGGACAGGGTCGCGACGAGCTCGCGGCCGCGGTCGTCGCCCTGCTCGGGAGCGAGGCATGGCACGCGGACTGAGCACGCTGGCTGTCGTCGTCCTGGGGCTGGGCGCGCAGGCGTGCGTCACCGCAAGCGGAGCCGGCACACGCTCGGCATCGCCGGCAGCCGCGGTGGACACGAACCGGTTTCTGGTTCCCGCGGGCTACGGAACGCTGCACCAGGAGGACATCGCCGTCAGGCTGCAGGTGCTCGGGCTGCAGGTGCGCGCGATCCCCCTGGATGAAACCGTGATCCGGCTGCTTTCCCCGGACAGCTACCGTACGCTGCAGGAGCTGGCCACGAGCCAGCAGGAGACGCTCGAGGGAATCTCGCAGCGCACCTCGCTCAGGCACCTGAGCCTCTGGTACGTCACTTTCACGGGGCTCGAGCAGGGGGAGACGCCATTCAGCCCGCAGGAATTCCAGGTCACGAGCGTGGGCCGCAACTTCCACCCGATCGACGTCATTCCGATCACCACGGGCTTCGGTCAGCAGCGCCTGCGCCAGCGGGAGACGCAGAGCGCGATGTACGTCTTCGACCCGCAGGTGGACGTGAACCAGCCGCTGACGGTGCAGTTCCAGACGGCCCGCAGCACCGATTGGTCGCTGATCCTGTCGCGCATCGAGCGGGAGCGGGCGCTCGTACGCTCACGCGCAGGAGTCCGTGAGCCACCGCGCTTTCGCCGCAGCGACCGTCACGAGCCGCCCAGCACCACCATCGGGAGGAAGGCCGATTCGGTGTCCCTGGGGCGCCGGTCGGCCTAGATCACCCGCAGCACGTCCTCGACTTCACCTGCGTGGCCCCGGCCGATGAGCCG
Source organism: uncultured Gemmatimonadaceae bacterium (assembly GCA_963761075.1). Taxonomy (GTDB): domain Bacteria; phylum Gemmatimonadota; class Gemmatimonadetes; order Gemmatimonadales; family Gemmatimonadaceae; genus CAVXFN01. Next base: position 159,882 of record CAVXFN010000002.1, on the reverse strand, counting down.
GACGGCCTCGCCGAGAGCTGTCACCGACCGCGGCCAGCTGAACTTGAGGGCGGCCTCGTCAGCCGGAAGCCACTCGGCCGCGTCGTGCTCCTCGCCAAGCTGGACCATGTCGGGTGCGTCAACGAACGCGGCAAAGACAACGGCGAGTTGCACGGCGCCAAAGCGGTGCAGGTAGAACGGCTGGCAGGTGACGTTGTAGAGCCTCGCGACAGCGAGCCCGGTCTCCTCGCGGACCTCTCGCAGCGCTGCACCCTCCGGGGTCTCGCCGACCTCTATCCGTCCGTGCACAGCTTCCCACGCACCCGTACATCGCGTGCCCTCGGCGCGCCGAAGCGTGAGTACTCGGAGCCCATCAAGTGCTCCTCGGAGCACGAACACGTCGACGACACCTATCTTCAGTTCCGTCATTTACTTTCGCTGAAGTTCGGAGCACAGGATACATGCTCCCGTGCTACGAATTGTGCTCCTGCATGCTCCTAAGGCTTTCGTAGCAACGCCTTGAGCCTTGCACTGAGCGCACGTGGGCGGAATGGTTTCGTAATAAAGTCGTTTGCTCCGCTCTCGAACACCCGGACCTCGTTGTCCTCGTCGGCTCGGGCGGTCAGCACCAGCACCGGAACCCGAGCCGTGGCGGGGCGGGCGCGCAGGTGGTTCAACACACCGAACCCGTCGAGTCTTGGCAGGCTCAGGTCGAGCACGATGACGTCGGGGGCGGACCGGTCGATTTCGTCGAGCGCCTGGACGCCGTCGGCGGCCTCGACCACGCGAAATCCCTCCCGTTCCAGGAGGTCGCGGAGGACGTGCCGAAGCGGCTCCTCGTCCTCGACGAGGAGGACGATCTCCCGGGCCGACTGGCGTGGCTTCACCACTGAGGCATCGTCGAGAAGCTCGAGTGCGTCCTCTGGGAGAAAGCCGGATGCTGGCACGGCCCGGGAAGTGAGCCCGCGGGTCGCCGGCATCGGCGCTGTCGGGGTCGACGTGCGAATTCCCGGCGACGACAGCGGGGTCCGGCGATTCGGATGTCGGCGCTCGACGGTCCGTGTCGGGCTCTCGGCGACTGGCTGCGGCACCTCGATGACGCGAAGGATCTCGTCGATGTCGGTGGTGCCCTCACGCACGTGCTCCACGCCGGACTCCCACATCGAGCGCATCCCGCCCAGTCGCGCCGCTTCCGCTACGCGCTCCGTCGACTCCGCGGCCGAAATCCGCCGCTCCACCTCGGCGTCAGTCACGAGCACTTCCATGACAGCGAGGCGCCCCAGGTAGCCCGTTCCCGCGCATTCCGCGCACCCCACCGCGCGATAGACCTGGCTCCCCGGAGGGAACCAGTGAAGCAGTCGCTCGGTCGACGGTGCCTCCTGCGGCTGCTTGCAGGCCGGACAGAGCCGCCGCACCAGGCGCTGGGCAATCACTCCCTTGAGGGCGGCTGCGATCTTGAATGGCTCGATGCCGATGTCCACGAGCCGCGCCACCGCGCTCGCCGAGTCGATCGTGTGCAGCGTCGACAGGACGAGGTGCCCGGTCAGCGAGGCCTGCGTGGCGATCGTCGCGGTCTCCCGGTCGCGGATCTCGCCCACAAGGACGACGTCCGGGTCCTGCCGGAGAATCGAACGAAGGGCAGCCGCGAACGTGAGCCCGGCGCGCTCGTTCACCTGCACCTGCACGACGCCGGTGATCCGATACTCCACCGGATCCTCGACCGTGACGATGTTGACGCCACGGGTGAGCACCGTTCGCAACGCCGAGTACAAGGTGGTGGTCTTGCCCGACCCCGTTGGGCCGGTGACGAGTACGATTCCCTCGCGCAGACCGATCAACTGATTCATCCGTTCCATGTCCCGCGCCGCCAGGCCCAGGCCGTCGAGGGAGAGCACTGTGGAACGGCTGTCGAGCACGCGGATCACGACCTTTTCACCCGCCGAGGCCGGAAGCGTCGAGACCCGCAGGTCGACGCGGGCGCCGTTCACCGAGACGCGAGCCCTTCCGTCCTGTGGCCGGAGCCGGTCCGCGATGTCCATTCCGGACATGATCTTCACACGCGACACCAGGGGGATACCGACGGCGCGCGGGAGGAGCATCGCCTGACGCAGCACGCCGTCGATACGGTAGGTCACCACCACCCCGGCGTCCTGCTGTTCCAGGTGGATATCGGAGGCGCGTTGCTGGATCCCCTCGGCCACAATGTGGTCGACGAGCTTGATGATCGGGCGCTCCGACGCCTTGCTCGCGGACAGGTCCAGATCCTCGGTCAGCGGCTCGTCCGTGAGCGACTGCACGTCGTAATGGGTCATCCCCTCGAGCAGCTTGTCGACGGCGTTTTCCGGCCGGTAGACCTCCTCAATCCGCTCGGCAATGCCCGACGGCGGGGCGAGGTGCATGCGTACCGTGCGTCCAGTCGCGAATGCGAGCGAGCGCTCGCAGTCGAGATCCCGCGGATCGGACGTGGCGATGTCGAGTGTGCTGTTCGACGCCTGCAGCGCCAGCACGCGATACCGGCGCGCCAGTACTTCCGGCAGCACGTCCTTCGCATCGGGCGCCACCGCGGAAAGGTCCGCCAGCGGCATCCGGAATCGCGCTGCCAGCGCCGCAAGCATGTCATCGTCGGAGACGAGCTCGCGCCGGACTGCGCTTTCCCAGAGGCTGCCCTGTGACTGCTCGATCAGCTGCTGCAGCGATTCAGCGTCGACCATGCCCTGGAGGATGGGGACGAGCCAGTCATCGCGCATCGCACCGTCTGTCATCAGCCAGTCGCGCTCATACCAGGGCCCATGGAATCACTCCGGACGGGGTGCAAGATGTGGTGGGACGCACGCGTCGCGCGAGAACAATTTCCGCACGGTGGTTCATTTCAGCGCCGCCTCCACTACATGACGCGCCAGAAGTCGCGCGAAAGGTCCACGCCAAACGTCCAGCGCCCGTCACGCAGCCCGCGCGCCACGTCGATACGCACGAGGTCGAAGAAGACGAGCAGTCCCGCACCCACAGTCGGGTACCATCCAGAGGACGACCTCGTAACGGCGTCGGTATCGGACACGCCGGTGAGGTTCGCGAACGGCGCGAATGTGGCGTGGCCGGGGATCGCCCCCCACCTCCCGAGGGGAATGCGCACGAACGACATGGGGAGACGCCACTCCAGCCGCTGCGACAGGAGCCGGGTCCCTGAAAACTGGTGGTACTCGAATCCCGGCGCCGTGACCGGCCCCCCTGCAAAGAAGCGCTGCTGCAAGGGAATCGCGCCCTGTCCGGTGGCGAATCCGCCTCCGAGCCGCCAGAGGAGGGTTCCCGGTCCGGCCGGGCGCTCCAGTTGCAGCTCGCCGTAGGCGCGGGCAAACGTCGACGGATCCCCCGCCGGGTTGCTCTCCCGTCCGAAGCGGATCTCGGCACGACCGCGAGCGTTCAGCCCGCCCGGCCAGGCTCCCGGGGGACGCTCGGCGCCCATCGTGAGCATCGGGCCCTCACCCGAAGCGACGGCAAGCGTCGGCTCGTAGCGTCCAGTGGCCGGCTGAGCTGCGACCGCCACGGCGCGATTCCGGAGATATGCCGCCTCGATGCCCCATCGGCTGCTTCCCGGCGCGCCCAACTCCAGGCCGAGCGAGATGCCGCGCACGTCCCACGGCTCGGAGTAGTCGCTGCCGAACTCCTGCGCCGCGATCGAGTTCCGGATTCCCGACGTCTCCGGCGTGTCGGAGGCGTCGCGATACTCCCTGAACGCATCCAGCCGCAGCGTGCGTCCCGACGGGCTGCGCCATGCCAGCGTGAACCGTCCCTTCGGCTGGTGATCGGAGAAGCCGTAGCGACCGGCCACGGTGGCGTCGAGCCCCCCGCCCAGGCGTCGCCGCAACCCCGCCCCCAGCGACATCCCTTCAGCCCGGTCCACGCGCAGGAGGTCGGATGCGGCCGGAGCGGCGATCGACGTCCGACGCGCCCGCGCCAGCGCATCGGCGCGAATCAGCGATCGCGCTTCCTCCTGCACGCGGCGCACGTCGGCCTCGCTCGCCGCCCGCACGTCGGGGGGCAGCGAGTCCAGGATCGCGCCGGTCCAGTGGTGCGCCGCCTGTGCCGCCGCCGGACCCGGCACGACTTCCGGTCCGGTGAACAGCGCGTCGGACAGTCCGTCGTTGACGTGATAGCAGCAGATTTCCCATCGGCCTCGGATGATGCCGCGGGCTGGAAAGTCGAGCCATGTGCCGGTGCGCCGGATCTCGATCTCCTGGCGCCTTGGAAGCCAGAACCGACCCTCCGTGAGCGCATTTTCGAGGACGATCGACACGTCCTCCAGCTCCCTGTCGATCAGCGCCGCCCGCGTGAACGAGAGGGTCATGCGCACGACCTGGGCATCGTCGCGCGCGAGGTAGACCGCGCCCACCGCCGCGGCCGCGCGCTCGTCCTTGGGGCGCAGCTTCACCTCGTAGACATCGATCTCCCGGCCCGGGATCGTGAGGCGCATCGAGTCGCTGATGGCGAAGTCGTACGTTGCCAGCCCTGCCGTGGAGAGCGGGTGAGGCACGTCGCGGACCTCGTCGCCTTCACCCAGCCTGATGATGTTCGGGAAGTTGTTCTGGACGATGCCGAGGTGGTCGCGATGGTAGCGGATGTCGGTTGGCAGCAGCAGCGTGTCGCGGCGGCCCACGATCCACTGCTTGCTGTGGTTCGGCGCGCGCCAGTAGACTTCCAGCGCCAGCTCATCGGCCTTCACGATCTTCGGCGGATCGGGGAACCCCTCGCCGACCTGCGCCAGAAAGGTGACGTATCCGTGCGCGGTGGCGGTGTAGTCGGCGAGGCCGGTGTCGGCCAGCTGCCTGGCGCGCCGCTCCGTGGCCCGCGTCACGAGCGCCATCGTGCGGGAATCGTTCCAGTGCTGGGCCCCGAGCGCACCCGGGGCGCTCCACAGGGTCACCAGTATCAGCGCGGCGCGCCGCGCCGCGAGGACTCGAGGCATGTTCGGCGAATATCGAGGAACGTCGCATCGCGTTCAAGCGAGGGCGTGACGTGGTCACCTTCGAGCGGTTCCGTGAACTCGCCCGCGGGGCGAACCTCGTCCCGGTCTGGCGCGACGTGCTCCTTGATACCGACACACCGGTCTCCGCGTTCGCCAAGGTGCGCCGTCCGCCCTTTGCCTTCCTGCTCGAGTCCGCCCCGGCCGGCAGCGAGACCTGGTCGCGATACACCTACCTGGGCACGGAGCCACGGGCCGCATGGCGCCTGCGCGGGGACGTCGTCGACGAATGGACTCCCACCGGGGGCTGGACGGGCGCCGCGCGCACCGATGACCCCATCGGCGACCTCCGGAAACGACTGCGCGCCGAGGTCCCCGCCGACGTGCCGGAGCTCGGCGCCATCTGGAGCGGCGCGGTCGGGTTCTTCGCCTACGACGTCGTCCGTCACGTCGAGAGACTGCCGCACGCGCCGCCGCGCGCACTCGACGTACCGGACGCGCTGTTCGTGCAGACGCGCTCCCTGATCATCGTCGACAACCTGCGCGGCCAGGCGCGGCTCGTGGTTGCGGTGCCCGTCCCGCCGGGCGCCGGGGACGCCGCGCTGCGCGCCCTGTTCGACGACGCCTCCGCGGAAATCGATGCCCTCGAGGGACGCCTGACGGCTCCGTCCCCCCTGGCGCCGCTGCACCTCGACGGCGCGGCGGCACCGGCCGTCGGCCGTTCCACGTATCTCCGCGAACAGTTCCTGCGCGACGTCGAGCGCATCCGTGAGTACATCCTGGCCGGCGACTGCTTCCAGGTCCTGTTGGCGCGCCGCATAGAGGTCGCGCACGACTTCGACACCCTCTCGCTCTACCGCGCGCTGCGGGCGCTCAACCCGTCGCCGTACATGTACCACCTGATGCTCGACGGTCTCGAGCTGGTAGGCTCGTCGCCCGAGTTGCTCGTCCGTGTGGCCGACGGGCGCGTCACCCTGCGGCCGATTGCCGGCACGCGCCCCCGCGGGGCGACGCCGGCCGAGGACGAACGGCTGTCCGCCGAGCTGCTGGCCGACGAAAAGGAGCGGGCCGAGCACCTGATGCTGGTGGACCTCGGCCGGAATGATGTCGGACGCGTGGCGCGCTTCGGGAGCGTGAAGGTCACCGACCTGATGAGCGTCGAGCGCTATTCGCACGTGTTTCACATCGTGAGCCAGGTCGAAGGTGACCTGCGCGACGGACTGTCGGCACTCGACGCCCTCCGCGCCTCGTTCCCCGCCGGCACCATGACGGGCGCCCCGAAGGTCCGGGCCATGGAGATCATCGACGAGCTGGAGCCGGAGTGCCGCGGGCCGTACGCGGGCGCGGTGGGGTTCATCGCCTCGGGCGACGCGCGGATGGACCTCGCCATCACGATCCGCACCTGCGTGGTGGCGGGCGGCGTCGCGTCGATCCAGGCGGGAGCCGGCATCGTGGCCGACTCGGTGCCGGAGCGCGAGTGGGACGAGACCGAGAACAAGGCCCGGGCACTGCTGACCGCATTGGGTCGCGTGCGCGGCGCCAGCTAGGCGCGACTCGTCTCGCAGGACATATTCTCCTCCCCATGCCGTATCGACTCGTGAGCGCCGACGGCCAGCTCTCCTTCGAGCTGCGGCCGGGTGCACCCCTCGTCCTCGGGCGTGCCCTGAGCAGCGATCTGCCGGTGCTCGATCCCACGGTGTCGCGTCGTCATGCCGAGCTCACGGTGGAACCGGTGGGCGTGCAGTTGCGCGATCTCGGGTCGAGCAACGGCACGTTCGTCAACGGCACGCGGGTGGCCAACTCGCGCCTGAACGCCGGCGACCGCATCGTCTTCGGCAAGATCCTGTTCGAGCTGCGCGAGCTGAGCCCCGTCATGATCGACGACGGGACCGCCGAGACGATGCGCCGGACCGCCCGCGCCGGCACCACGATCATCCGGCAGGTGCCGGTCCCGGACGCCGACCAGACGCTCGAGCGCGCGCTGCGCGCCAGCGGTGTCCAGCCGGCGGTCGATGAGACGGCGGTGGTCCTTCCGCAGCACGAGCGCGACCGGCTGAAGCTGAACCTCCTGCTCGAGATCGCCAAGGCGCTGACGCGCATCACCGACGTCGACGCGCTCGTCGAGAAGATGATCCAGTTCACGTTTCGCATGGTCGAGATTGACCAGGCCTCGATCCTGCTGCTCGACGACGACGGCGTGCTGCACGAGCGCATCAGCCGCGCCCGTGAGGGAGCCGTGCCGCGCGCGGTGCCGCAGACGCTTGCGGCGACGGCGATCGAACAGAAGGTGGCGCTCCTTTCCGACAACGACGGTGACCCACCGGGCGTGGGCAGTCGCGGCGCGCGCTCGTCGATCTGCGCGCCACTGATCGGGAGCGAGCGGCGCGTGCTCGGCGTGCTGTACGTCGACAGCCTCACCTCGAAGCATCGCGTGGACGACGATGACCTCGAGTTCCTGGTGGCGTTCGCGGGGATCGGCGGCGTCGCCATCGACAATATCCGCTTCGCGGAGCGCATCCGTCACGAGGCACTGGTACGGGGCAACTTCGAGCGATTCTTCACGCCACACCTCGCCGCCCGCATCGCCGCCTCGCCCGACGCCCTGCGGCTGGGTGGCGAGCGGCGCAGCGTCGCGGTGCTGTTCAGCGACATCCGCGGGTTCACCGAGCTGGCGTCGCGCCTCACGCCTGACGAGACGGCGCGGATGCTCACGGAGTATTTCTCCGAGATGGCCGACTGCGTGTTCCGGCACGGCGGCACGCTCGACAAGTTCATCGGCGACGCGGTGATGGCCCAGTGGGGGGCGCCCATCAGCGAGGTCGACGACGCCGACCGCGCGCTCCACGCGGCGATCGACATGCTCGCGGCCCTCGACCGGCTCAACGTCCGTTGGCAGGCGCAGCAGCGGCCCGCGCTCCACGTCGGCATCGGCCTGAACTACGGTGATGCCTTCGCCGGCTACCTCGGCTCGGAACGGCGCCTCGAGTACACAATCATCGGCGACACGGTGAACACCGCGAACCGCCTGTGCGCCGCCGCCGGCGGCGGCGTCATCCTGGTGACCGAATCGCTGCGACAGGCCCTGACCCGTCCGCACGCGCTCGTCGAGGACACCCCCCTCGACCTTCCCGGGCGCAACGAACCGCTCGCGATCTTCCGCGTGGCGCGGTGAAGCTGCCAACCCCGCGGGGGTTCAGCCGGTTCCGCGTCGGGCACGCGCACGCCGTCACCCACGACGCCTACGTCGACTGGGCTCGCGACGTCCTCGCGCGGGAGACGCTCTACGAATGGGCGGCGGCGCACGCGGAGCGCCGCGCGCTTTCGGGCGGCCGCCTCGCGGCGTACGCGGTCCCCGTACCGGGCCAGTCGCGAGGCGTCGTGGTGCGGCACTCGCAGCATGGCGGCCTGCTCGGTCCGCTGCGCGGCGACCTGTACTTTCCTCCCACCCGGGCGCCGTACGAGCTCCTCGTCTCGTACGTCCTCGCCGGGGCCGGCGTGCGCACCCCGCCGGTCGTCGCCTTCGCCGTGTACCAGGCGGGACTCGTCTTCCGGCGCAGCGACGTCGTCACCCTGGAGCTCCCCGGGCGTGACCTCGGATCGGCGCTGCTGGACTCGCCGGAGGCGGCGCAGCGCGCCTCGTGGCTCGAGCGACTCGCCTCGCTCGTCCGGTCCCTGACCGGCGCCGGCGCGTGGCACCCGGACCTGAACGTCAGGAACATCCTGCTCGTGCCGGACGCGTCCGGCACCGAGGAGGCATACGTCCTCGACGTTGACAGGATCCGCTTTGCGCCGCCGGGCGACCCGCACGTGCGCGACGCCAACCTCGATCGCCTCGAGCGTTCGGTGCGCAAGTGGCGCGCACTGCACGGCGCCGGGTTCGACGACGCCGAGCTGCGGGCGCTGCGGGCAGGCGCCGCAGAACCGGCCGGCGCATGATCGAGGCGCGACTCGAGCGCATCTGCGTGGTCATGATGAGCGCGGTGGGCGACGCCGTGCACGTCCTGCCGGTGATCAATGCGCTCAAGCGCCACGCGCCGCGCTGCATCATTACCTGGATCCTCCAACCGGGTCCTGCCGCCCTGGTGCGCGGACACCGATCGGTTGACGAGATCATCATCTTCGACCGTGCCCGGGGATGGCAGGCGTTCCTGGACGTGCAGCAGCAACTGGCCGCGCGGGAGTTCGACCTGGTGCTGGCGCTGCAGGTCTACTTCAAGGCCGGAGTCATCACGGCGATGACACGAGCCCCGATCAGGCTGGGATTCGATCGGGCCCGGGCCCGGGACCTGAACTGGCTGTTCACGACCCATCGCATCCCGCCGCACCCGTCGGGACAGCACGTGCAGGATCAGTACTTCGAGTTCCTCGAGGCGCTTGGCGTCCCGTCGGAGCCCGTCGTCTGGGACCTGGGCCCCTGGCCGGACGAGCGCGGGTGGAAGGAGGAGTTCATCGCGACGCTGGACCGCCCGGCGGCGGCAATCGTCGTGGCAACGAGCAAGCCGCAGAAGGACTGGCCGCCGGAGCGATGGGCCGAGGTTGTCGACGCCTTGTACGGGAACTTCGGACTGCAGCCGGTGCTCGTTGGTGGCAGGAGTGCGCGCGAACTGCACGCCGAGGCCGTGATCATGGAGCGTGCGCATACCCGACCGATGTCGGCCCTCGGCAGCGGCTTGCGCCGGCTCGTCGGCATCTTCGACGCATCGGCGCTCGTGCTCTCTCCCGACACCGGCCCGCTGCACATGGCGGTGGCGCTCGACCGGCCGGTGGTCAGCCTGATGGGCTACACGAACCCAAAGCGAACCGGACCGTATCGCCGATTTCACGACCTCATTGTCGACGCCTACGGCGATCCCGGCGAGGAGTACGGGGTGTCGATGGAAACGCGACCGGACCGGATGGCGCGCATCACGGTGCAAGACGTGCTGGAGCGCGTGGAGCGGTGGCGCGATCGCTACAGGTCGCATCCGGGGGCGGTCTTGCCGCGCTGATGCACTCGCTCCAGCGTTAACGTGTCCCGGTGCCCGGCCGTCCAACGCGCGCCCTTGTACCTGCGTACGAAGGGACGATCCATCCCCAGGGATCGGTCAACAATTTCACCCCTCGAGGTTCCCTCTATGAAGTACGTGCGGATGTTGCTGCTGGTGCTTGCCGCGGCGGTGCTCGTTGCCCCAGCGGCCCAGGCGCAGGGCGGCGGCGGTGGTGGACGTGGCGGTCGCGGCATGATGGCGGCGCTGTTCAAGGACATCACTCTCACGGACGTCCAGCAGGCCAAGATCGACTCGATCGGCACGGCGTACCGTGCCAAGATGCCGGCGTTCGACCGGAGCGCTCCCCCCGATCCCGATGCGATGGCGAAGCGTCGCCAGCTGCAGCAGGAGCAGTACGCGGAGTATCGCAAGGTCCTCACCGAGGAGCAGCAGAAGGTCTTCGACGAGAACCTGAAGAACCTGCCCCAGGGACGCGGGCGCGGCGGGTCGCTCTAGCGGCCGCCGGACACCTCCACTCGTCAGGCATGCGCGCCGCGGCACCAGTGCCGCGGCGCTCGTGTCTTCAGGCGGGTGCCGCCGGCCGGCTGAAGGCGTACGCGATGCCGACGTCGTCGAGCAGCCCCACCAGCCGGCCTAACGCGAGACCCATCACCGCGAAGTAGTCCCCCTCGACCCGTGCCACGATCACGGCGCCGTACCCCTGGATGCCGTAGGCGCCGGCCTTGTCCATCGGCTCGCCGGTGGCGACGTAGGCCGCGACCTGCGCACCGGTGAGCGCGCGGAACGTCACCCGCACCGACTCCACGCCAGACACCACGCGTCCGTCCCGGGCCACCGCGACCGCGGTGTGCACCGCGTGCGTGCGCCCCGACAGGCGGTGCAGCGTCGCCTCGGCCTCGGCCGTCGTGGCCGGCTTCCCCAGGATCTCGCCGTCGAGCACCACGATCGTGTCGGCGCCGATCACCACGGCGTCAGGCGCGCGCGCCGCCACTGCCGAGGCCTTGGCCCGGGCAAGGCGCTCGGCATACACGACGGGATCCTCGCCAGGCAGGACGCTCTCGTCCAGGTGCGCCGGCTGCACCTCGTGCGGCAGGCCGATCAGGGCCAGGAGGTCCCGGCGGCGTGGCGACTGCGATGCCAGGATGAGCCGCGGCGTCCCGGTCACCGCTCGAGCCAGAGCGTGACCGGGCCGTCGTTCACCAGCTCGACGTCCATCATCGCGCCAAACTCGCCGCTCTCCACCACCAGGCCGTGCCCGCGCAGCAGCGCCAGGAACCTCTCGTACAGCGGCACGGCGCGGTCCGGGGGGGCGGCGTCGACGAAGCTGGGACGGCGCCCCTTGCGGGCGTCGCCATAGAGCGTGAACTGGGAGACCACAAGCACGCCACCGGCCACGTCGGCCAGCGACAGGTTCATGCGGTCCCCGGCGTCGGCGAACAGGCGCAGGCCGGCGACCTTGTCCGCCATCCACGCCACCCGCGCGTCGTCGTCATCGTGGGTGAACCCGGCCAGCAGGAGGAAGCCGCGGCCGATTCGCCCGGCCACCCGGGCCGTGCCGTCGGGATGCCTAACGTGCACTGCGGCGCGGGAGACGCGCTGGAGGACGACCCGCATGCCGGAAGATAGCGGTCACGCGGCCGGGACGGCGAACAGGCGGCCCCGCAGCCGCAGCGCCACCGACACCAGGGCCACCAGCACCGGCACCTCGATCAGCGGTCCCACCACCGTGGCCAGGGCCTCCCCCGACCCGAGGCCGAACGTCGCCACCGCTACCGCGATCGCCAATTCGAAGTTGTTTCCCGCGGCCGTGAACGCGACCGACGCCGACGTCGCGTAGTCGAAGCCCTGCCGCTGGGCCACGAACAGCGAGCCGGTGAACATCAGCAGGAAGTAGGCAAGCAGCGGAGCCGCGATGCGCAGCACGTCCCATGGGGCCTCGACGATGCGGTGCCCCTGCATCGCGAACATCAGCACCACCGTGTACAGCAGGCCGACGAGCGCCGTCGGACCGACGCGGCGCAGGAACACCTCCTCGTACCAGCGCTCGCCCCGGCGACGCGCCAGGATGCGCCGCGTGACGTACCCCGCCGCGAGCGGAATGCCGAGAAAGACGAGCACGCTCCTCGCGATCGCACCCATGGAGACCTGGAGCACCGCCGACTCGGCGCCGAACCAGTGCGGCACCACCGTGAGATAGAAATAGCCCAGCAGCGAGTACGTCACGATCTGGAAGAGCGAGTTCAGCGCCACCAACACCGCCGCGAGTTCGGCCGAGCCGCGTGCCAGTGCATTCCAGATCAGGACCATGGCGATGCAACGGGCCAGCCCGGTCAGCACCAGGCCGTTCCGGTACGCCGGGTGGTCGGGGAGAAAGAGCCACGCCAGCCCGAACATCAGGAGGGGGCCCACAAGCCAGTTCAGGACGAGCGACGTCGTCATCACGCGCACGTTCCGCGCGTGGCCACCAATGGCCTCGTAGCGCACCCGCGCGAGCACCGGATACATCATCCACAGGAGGCCGATGCCGATCGGCACCGAGACGCCGGCGACCTGGACGCGATCGAGGACCGCGCCCAGTCCGGGCCACGTGCGCCCCAGCGCGAGTCCCGCGACCATCGCGGCGATGATCCACACCGGCAACAGGCGGTCGAGCGCGCCCAGTCCGCCCAGCACCGAGCCGGAAGGCGACGCCGGGCGGGCCGTCATCGTCGCTCCTCCGGGCGCCGGCCGGCTGGCGCGTCGAGCGACGCCCCGCCCGATCGCAGGTACCACGCGAACTCGCGGGGAAGATCGCTCGCGGTGATCGCCGCCGCCGCGCGCTCGACATCGTACGACACGCGCACGTGCTCGACCGCCACGTCGTCGCCGTTGACGGACACGATCGTGTAGCCGCCGCGCGGGTCGCCGTCCTTGGGCCGCCCCACCGATCCGGTGTTCACGAAGTGCATCCCGGCGACGACACGATGCCACGGACGGTGGGTGTGTCCGAAGGCGATCACGTCCCCGGCCCTGAGCCCCGCCGCAGCCGCCATCTTCAGGCAGAAGTCGTCGGGCCGATCCTCCGTCCAGTACAGCGTGTTCACCGTCGGGGTCGCGTGCACGAGCACGATCGTGGGTCCGGCGGCATGTCCCCCGGCCGGTCGCACGTCGAGCCGGAAGGGCAGCGTGGCGAGGAAGCGCTTCGTTGCCACGTCGCAGTGCGCGCGTGTCCACTCGAAGCTCCGGTGCGAGAGCTCCTCCTGCCGCGGATCCTCGTATCGACAGCCGCAATGCTTGTAGTCGGTGCCAACGGTGGTGTCGTAGTTGCCCGCGACCCCCGCAATGCCGCGGTCGCGGAGCGCCGCCACGACGTCCCCGGGCCACGGGGCGTAGCCGACGAGGTCTCCGAGATGATAGGTGACATCCGCGGCAGCCCGGGTTGCCACGTGGTCGAGGACCGCCTCCAGCGCCGGGAGGTTGGCGTGGATGTCGGAGAGGAGCGCGAGCCTCATCGCCTGGCGACGCCGCGACGGAGAATCCCGCGATCCGGCATCAGGCGACGTCCGCGGCAACGTCCGCGGCAACGTCCGCCAACGTCCGCGCAACGGCCGGTTTCACGGCACGAATGAAGGCACTCATCACGCGTCCCTCGACCTCGGGCACCAGCGCCTCCGCCGGCAACCTTGCCGACTCGAGCAGCGCCCTGGCATCGTCGGCGCCGTAGATCCGCGTCGGCTCGATGTCCACCTCGACGAATCCGGCCACGGCAAGGAGCCGTCGATACTCGGCCTCGTCGAGCGCCCCGGCGACACACCCGGCCCAGAGCTCCAGGCTGCGACGAACAATCGGGGGGAGGCTGCCGCGCAGCACCACGTCGGAGACCGCGAGGCGGCCTCCCGGGCGCAGCACGCGGAAGGCCTCGCGCAGCACCCGCGCCTTGTCGGCCGAAAGGTTGATGACGCAGTTGGAGATGATCACGTCAACCGACGCCGGGGGGAGCGGGATCTGCTCGATCTCCCCGCGCAGGAACTCGACATTGGCCAGCCCGGCGCGACGCTGGTTCTCGCGCGCCAGCGCCAGCATCTCCTCGGTCATGTCGAGTCCGTAGGCCTTCCCGGTGGGCCCCACGCGCCGGGCGGACAGCAGCACGTCGATGCCGCCGCCCGAACCGAGGTCCAGCACCGTCTCGCCGGGCGCCAGCGCCGCGAGTGCGGTGGGGTTGCCGCAGCCTAACGATGCGAGCAGTGCCTCGGCGGGAATGCCCTGCACCTCGCCCCGATCGTACAGGTCCGAGGTGATCGGGTCCCAGGTATCGCCATCGCCGTCACAGCAGGTGGTGCCGCAGCCGCAGGTGGCGGACGACCCGGAGGCGGCGCGCCGCGCCGCGGCGCCGTATTTCTCCCGCACGACCTCTCGCACGGCCTCGTCCGCGTCTGCGCGCCGCGTCACCGTCGTCAGCGCCGCCGGCTCGCCGTCGCAGCAGCCGGGGGCACAGCAGGCATCGTCGTTGGTTGTCATCAGGTCTGCTCCATGTCGAGCCCGAGGCTCATGAAGAGGGCGGTCGACGGACACGCATCCGCGAACTCCCGTGAGGCACGAATCGCCGGGGGGGCGCTGTTGCGTGAACGCGTCGCAAATCCAAAACGCGGGAAGTAGCTCCCCGCGGTGGTCGTCAGGAGGTAGATCGTTCGCAGCCCGGCACCACGCGCCCAGGAAATCCGGTCACGCGTCAGCGCGTCGCCAATGCCGAGACCGCGCCACTCCGGCGCCACGGCCGCGGATCGCAGCAGGCCATCGGCACCGTACGCCTCGATTCCGGTGACGCCAACGATGCGCCCGGCGGCGAGGGCCACCGCGTATCCGCTGCCGAACTGCTCCTCGAGACCGTCTGGCGGAAGGCCCGCGACGCGCAGGAGTGCCCGCACCTCCGGGAGATCGGATTCCGCAGCCGCGCGGATCTTCACGTCAGCCGGCGTCCGCGCGCGATCGCTCACCGGAACGGCTCGCGCCCGAGACATGACTGGATCCGGTCCGTGGGGCAGTATCGCGTCGGCAGAAGGGCCGGCACGGCTGCCGTGACTTCAGTGAGGCCGGGCGCGGGGTCCGCCCCGGCGGAGTCCCGCGAACGCCGCGGGTCGCGGTTGCTGAAAGAGTCGTTCATATCGAAACCCTTCGATGTATGTGGCGAAAAAAAGAGCGACAGGAATCAGTCGAGATCCTGCAGGACTCCAGCAATGCGCTCGCGCAGCTCGCTGAGCCTTTCCCGGTGCACGCGATAGTAGACCCACTGTCCGGCCTTCTCGCTGGACACGAGGCCGGCCTCGCGCAGCAGCCGCAGGTGATGCGATACCGTCGGCTGCTTGACGGGAACCGCCGCCTCGAGATCGCAGACGCAGACGGTGCCCTCGTTGCGCGCCAGCAGGGCGAGCAGCTGCAGCCTGACCGGGTTCGCGAGCAGGTCGAGGTCGGAGGCCGTCTGCCGGGCCGCCGACGGCGTCATCGTGGGCGCCAGGTTCACGGTGCAGCACCGCTCACCAAGTTTCCGCTCCGCCAGTTCGAGTGTGTGTGTCATGGAGAAGGATCGTAACTGATACATCGATGCGTGTCAATATACCGCACCGGCAACATGGCCCGCCCGAACGGACCGGCGGGCCTGAACTACTCGACCGTGACGCTCTTGGCCAGGTTCCGCGGCTGGTCGACGTTGGCGCCGAGCTTCACGGCGATGTAGTACGCCATCAGCTGAAGCGGGATCGAGGCGAGAATCGGCATCAGCAGTTCGAGCGTCTCCGGGATACGGAATTCGTAGTCGATGCGCCCGGCGAGTGCCGGCTCTTCGCGGCTGGTGATGGCGATGACGCGCCCCTTCCGCGCCTTCACCTCCTGCACGTTGGACACCAGCTTCTCGAAGACGAAGTCGTGCGGCGCGATGAAGACCACCGGCATCATCGCGTCGATGAGCGCGATCGGCCCGTGCTTCATCTCCGCGGCGGGGTATCCCTCGGCGTGGATGTAGCTGATCTCCTTCAGCTTGAGGGCCCCTTCCAGCGCGACCGGAAAATTGTAGCCGCGCCCGAGGTACAGGAAATTCGTGGCCCGCTTGAATTCCTCGGCGAGCTGCTCGATCTCCTCGGCCCGGTCGAGGATCTGCTGCATCTGCCCGGGGAGCCGACGCATCGCATCGATGATCTCCCGGCCCCGCAGGATCGACATGTCACGCAGCCGGCCGAGCTTCAGCGTGAACAGGAGCAGCGCAATCAGCTGGCTCGTGAACGCCTTGGTGGACGCGACGCCGATTTCCGGGCCGGCGTGAATGTAGATGCCACCGTCCGACTCCCGGGCAATCGTCGAACCGACCACGTTGACGATCCCCAGCGTCCGCGCGCCGCGCCGCTTCGCCTCGCGCATGGCCGCCAGGGTGTCGGCCGTCTCGCCCGACTGCGAGATCACGATGCACAGGGTGCGCTCGTTGATGATCGGGTTGCGGTATCGGAACTCGGACGCGTACTCCACCTCCACCGGCACCCGCGTCAGCTCCTCGATCATGTGCTCACCGATGAGCGCCGAGTGCCAGCTGGTGCCGCAGGCCGTGATCACGATGTTGTCGAACGACAGCAGCTCGTCGTCGGTGAGGTTCAGGCCGCCGAGCTTCGAGGTCCCCTCGTCAGGCAGGAGGCGCCCGCGCATTGTGTTCTCGATCGTCTGCGGCTGCTCGAAGATCTCCTTGAGCATGAAGTGCGCGAAGCCGCCGCGCTCGATCTGCCCGAGGTCCCAGTCGATCTTCGACACCTTCTTGGCGACCTCGGTGGCGTTGAGGTCGATGATGCGGTAGCCGTTCCGGTCAAGGACGGCCATCTCGCCGTCATCGAGGTAGACGACCTGGCGCGTGTGGGCGAGGATCGCCGAGACATCGCTGGCAACGAAGTACTCGTTGTCACCGAGGCCGACGAGCAGGGGGCTTCCCCTGCGCGCGGCGACGATCTTGTGCGTGTCCACGCCGGAGATCACCGCGATCCCGTAGGTTCCCTCCACCTGCCGAAGGGCCTCGATCACGGCGTCCTCGAGGTTCCCCTCGAAGCATTCCTCGATGAGGTGCGCAAGCACCTCGGTGTCGGTGTCGGAGGTGAACCGGTAGCCGCGCTCCTCGAGCATGTGGCGGAGCGTCATCGCGTTCTCGATGATGCCGTTGTGCACGACCGCGATGGTGCCATCCTGGCTCACGTGGGGGTGCGCGTTCACCTGGTTCGGGGGACCATGGGTCGCCCAGCGCGTGTGCGCGATGCCGGTCGTCCCGGCAACCGGCCGCGACGCCAGCAGCGCCTCGAGCCTGGTGATCTTCCCCGCCTCCTTCACCGTCTCCACGCCGGTGCCGTTCATGATGGCGACGCCCGCGGAGTCGTAGCCGCGGTACTCGAGCCGCTTCAGGCCCTCGATCAGAAGCGGCGTCGCCGTGCGAGCCCCGACGTACCCGACGATTCCACACATGGTTCAACCGGTTGGAAAGCGCTAGGCGGCCGCGGCCTCGAAGGGCGCGCGGCACCGAGCGATGAGTTCCGACGCCTGCGCCACCGTGGGCGCTTCGGCTATGACGCGTACGATGGGCTCCGTCCCCGACGGGCGGACGTGCACCCAG
Organism: uncultured Gemmatimonadaceae bacterium; assembly: GCA_963761075.1. Lineage (GTDB taxonomy): Bacteria > Gemmatimonadota > Gemmatimonadetes > Gemmatimonadales > Gemmatimonadaceae > CAVXFN01. The sequence goes on along the minus strand of CAVXFN010000002.1, from coordinate 142,346 downwards.
CGGTCCGGCCAGGCCAGACGCAGCCCATCCTGCGTGTCAACCTCCGCGTCCGGGAAGGTCGCGCGCAGGAATGAATACACCGGCTCCAGCGTCCCCGCTGGCCGGGACAGTTTCTCCTTCACGATGGCGTACCGCGGATAGTGTGCCACGATGCTCGACAGCGACGTCCCCTCCTCGGCAAGCAGCTGCAGGAGCAATGCCGCCGCCAGGGGAGCGTCACGCCCGAGGTGCAGCGCCGGCAGGATGACCCCGCCATTGCCCTCGCCCCCGACGATCGCCCCGAGATCCCTCATCCGGGAGGCGACGTTCACCTCACCGACTGGTGCGCGGACCGACTCGCAACCGGCCTCCGCCGCGACGTCGTCGACCACCCGGCTCGTCGACAGGTTCGACACGAGGATGCCGGGGTGCCGTCGCAAAACGACACGTGCCGCCAGCGCCAGTGTGTAGTCCTCCCCGATCGCGTGTCCCTGTTCGTCGACGAGGGCCAGCCGATCCACGTCCGGGTCGGTCGCCATCCCGATCGCCGCGCCGCTCCGGCGAACGAGTGCCTCGAGTTCGCCAAGGTTCTCGGCAACGGGCTCAGGCGGGCGATGAAAGCGGCCATCGGGAGTCAGGTTGATCCCCCGCACATCGCAGCCGAGTCGCTCCAGCAAGCCCGGGAAGATCGTCGGCCCGGCTCCATGGCAGGTATCGAGCGCGACCACGAAGTGACGTCGCCGTATCGCGTCGACATCGATCACGTCGAGCGCAAGGATCCTGTCGATGTGACGGGAGATGGCGGCGGAGTCGACGGTCACGGTGCCGAGGCGGTCCCAGGGGACACGCGGAACACCGCGACCCGTGAACGCGCGCATCGCGCTGCCCTCCGCCGCATCGAGGAACAGCCCCTCCGGCCCGATGAACTTCAGGGCATTCCACTCGATCGGGTTATGGCTCGCAGTGATCGCCAGTCCGCCGGCCGCGTGAAGCTCCTCCACCGCCAGCTGCACGGTGGGGGTCGGGGCCATGCCGAGATCGATCATCTCGGCGCCAATGGACTGTAGACCCGCCGTCACGGCGTGATGCAGCATCGGACCAGACACCCGTGAGTCCCGGCCGACGACTATCCGGTGCGAGGTCGATCGTGCGAGCGACCACGCGCCGAACCCGGCGGCAAAGTGTGTCACGACTTCCGGCGTCAGCGCCTCGCCGACGCGGCCCCGGATGCCCGACACGCTCACCATCAAGCCATTCAGGTCCATTCGACCGTTCTCTCCTGATTCATCCACCGCCTTGGCGCACTGAATGCAACACCCGACGCGATTTCGCCGCGACGAAGCTCACGGCACTCGATCAGCGAGTTCCGCAGACAAACCACCTCCCCATCGTCGGAGCCGGCGACAGGACGTCGGGAGAAGGAGCTGCTATGTCTTGGGCCGCCAGTCACTTGTGCTGCCTTGAGCGACGCAATTCGCCGCCGAATCGTAACACACCGGCGGCGCCGCCGCGCAGGGTGCGACGCGATCAGCCCAGGGCGACCAGCGCCTAACCGAGAGGGAGGACCTCGGACTGGTTGATCTCGCCGCCCTCGAGGGCGCGCACGAAGACCTCGACAACGCGGGTGTCGAACTGCTTTCCGCTGCAGCGCTGGAGCTCGGCAATCGTCGCATCCACGGGGAGCCCCGGCCGGTAGGGACGCTGGCTCGTCATGGCGTCGAAGGTGTCCGCCACGGAGACAATACGCGCGCCGAAGGGAATGCTCTCGCCCTCGAAGCCGTCCGGCAGGCCGTTGCCGTCCCAGCGCTCATGGTGGTTACGCACCGCCGCCAGCGCGTGCGGGTGGTCGGCGAGCAGCGGGGAGAGTATCCGCCAGCCCGCCACCGGATGCGTCATGATGTGCTGGTACTCTTCCTTCGTGAGGGGCCCTTCCTTGTTGAGCACTTCCTCGCGAATCCCGATCTTGCCGATGTCGTGTACGCGCCCCCCGAGCTCGACCTGGCGGACGAACGACTCATCCATGCCGAGCTGCCTGGCGATGATCGCCGAGTAACGGCTCACACGAAGGGAGTGACCGTGCGTGTAGCGGTCGCGGACTTCGAGGGCATCGGCGAGCGACTGGATCGAGGCGAGAAAGAGCTCCTCGAGGCGGCGGGCCTGCACCGCGACGCGCTCCTCGAGACGCTCCTGGTAGTCGCGGTTCTCCCTGATGAGACGCCGCTTCTCCAGCGCCTGACGGACGCGCGCCCGGACCTCGTCCAGGTGGAACGGCTTGGTGACATAGTCCATCGCCCCTTCGCCGAGGCACTCGACCGCCGTCCGGACGTCGGCGACGGCGCTGACGAGCATCACCGCCGTCTCTGGATGATCCCGGTTGATGTGGCGAAGCAGCTCGATGCCGTCGACCTCTGGCATGTGGAGGTCGGTGAGCACCAGCGAGACCGGGCGTGACCGCATCGACTCGAGGGCCTCGCGCCCATTGTTCGCTTCCTCGCACTCGAAACCTTCGGCCTGCATCAGGCGCGACAGCACGCGCCGGAGGTGCGGCTCGTCGTCGACGATGAGACACCGCCGGTCGACCGGCTGCGGCTCCGCGGCTTCGAGGTTTCGATTGGGTTGGCTCATCCAGGCGCCCCTGGGAACGACGGCGCCAGCAAGCCGCGTTCCAGCATTCTCTGATCGACGATTACATTCCCCCCGCAACCACACCGTGCAGGCCCATGTCCCGCGTATTCGAAAGCGATGCCCAGTTCGGCCTGGGGACCAAGGCGGTCCACGCCGGCCAGCGGCCGGATCCCTCGACCGGGGCCATCATGACCCCCGTCTACCAGACCTCGACGTATGCCCAGGATGGCCTCGGCCTTCACAAAGGCTACGAGTACGCCCGGGGCAAGAATCCAACGCGTGAGGCGCTCGAGCGTAACGTCGCCACCCTCGAGGGGGGGACGCACGGATTCGCCTTCTCGAGTGGCATGGGCTGCCTGGACTCCATCATGAAGCTGTTCGGCGCCGGCGATCACTTCGTCTGCGCCGAGAACATGTACGGGGGGACCCCGAGGCTCTTTGACAGGATTCTCGGCGGCATGGGGCTGAAATTCTCGTACGTGGACACCCGGGATCCACAGCGCATCGCGGACGCGGTCACTCCCGCCACGCGCGCGGTCATCGTCGAGACACCGACGAACCCCCTGATGCGCCTCACCGACCTGTCCGCAGCCGCGGAAATCGCCCACCGGGCCGGCGCGGTGCTGATCGTCGACAACACCTTTGCCAGTCCCGTCTTCCAGCGGCCGTTCGACTTCGGAGCGGACGTCGTCTTTCACTCGAGCACAAAGTACCTCAACGGTCACAGCGACATGATCGGGGGAATTGCGGTGGTGCAGGACGACGCACTCGCTGACCGCCTCCAGTTCATTCTCAATGCCGCGGGCGCCGTTCCCGGACCGTTCGACGCGTGGCTGGCGCTGCGCGGGACGAAGACGCTGCACCTGCGCATGGCCGCGCACGAGGCGAACGGACAGCGCCTGGCGACGTGGCTTGCCGAGAGGGTGAGCCCCGAGACGGTCTTCTATCCCGGCCTGCCGACTCACCCGCAGCACGAGCTGGCATGCCGCCAGATGCGAGGATTCGGCGGGATGCTTTCCGTCGACCTGGGGACGCTCGATCGGGCCCGCATGGTGATTGAGCGGCTACAGGTATTCACGCTGGCCGAATCCCTCGGGGGCGTCGAGAGCCTGGTCTGCCACCCGGCGTCCATGACCCACGCGTCCGTGCCGGCAGAGCGCAGGGCGGCGATCGGCATCGGAGACGGGCTCGTTCGCTTCTCGGTGGGCGTCGAGGACGGCGACGATCTCATGCAGGACGCGGAGAGGGCGTTCGTCGACGTGTGAGGACCGCGCACACCCTTCCCGCCGCGCAAACGGTCGACACCTTTGGGGAAGGCGGAACGTACGGTCCGGCACCCTTCGGCGTCGCGTCGCGACGCACCGTCGCACGCTCGAATCCCTCGGGCCTGAACGACCGGGCGGGACTCACTCTCACCATCCGTCGCCATGGCTGACCGCAAGAAGCTGTCCCAGATCGCGTCGACCGCGTGGGAACATCCGGCCGACCGCGCCGCATTGAACACTCTCCGCAGCATCCCGGGCTTCGATCAGGTCGTGCGAAAGGTGGCCGCCTTCTTCGGGGAGAAAGGCGTGCGGCAGCTCTTTCTTGCGAACGCGGTGAGGGTGGGCCCGCGCCAGCGTCCGAAACTGCATTCGATATACCTGGAGGTCGTCGAGACACTCGACTGGCCCGAGGTGCCCGAGCTGTACGTGACGCAGACGCCACTCGTGAATGCCGCGGCAGTCGGATTCGACAAGCCGTTCATCGTGTTCAACTCGGGAATGCTGGAGCTGCTCGAGCCCGAGGAGTGCCGTGACATCCTGGGTCACGAGCTGGGACACATCATGAGCGGTCACACGACCTATACCACGATCGCGATCATCATCCTGACGGTTGGCATCCAGAACCTGCTCTTCCCTGCCGGGATCGCCCTGCTCCCCTTCCAGCTTGCCCTGCTCGAGTGGTACCGGAAGGCCGAGCTGTCGGCTGACCGCGCCGGCCTGCTCGCGACGCAGGACAAGCGCACGTCGATGAGTACGTTCCTCAAGATGGCAGGCGGAAAGGCCGGCGACGACACCATCGACATCGACGAGTTCATGGAGCAGGCGAAGGCGTACGAGACCCAGGGCGACCTCGCGGACAAGGTCTGGCAGATCATCAACACGGCCTTTCGGACGCACCCGTTCGGGACGGTTCGGGCGGGCGAGCTCCAGCGCTGGATGGAGAGCGGCGAGTACGACAAGATCCTGGGGGGTGACTACCGCCGCCGGGACGACGCCGCCACGCCGCCACTCACCGACGACTTCGTCGACGCCGCGGGCTACTATGGCGATCAGGCGCGGGGCGCGATGGATACGATTTCAGGTGTGATCGGCCGGGCGCGCGACGCCTTCAATGACGCCTTCACGAGCACACCCAAGGATTCGTGAAGGCGCTGATTGTTGGCGGTGGCGGGCGCGAGCACGCGCTCGCCTGGAAGTTGCGAAGGGATGAGCCGTCGCTGGAGATCTTCGCCGCCCCGGGGAACCCTGGAATAGCCGGGATCGGGACGTGTGTCCCCATCCAGGCGAATGACATTTCCCAGATCGTCCAGTTTGCGGCCGCCCGTTCGATCGACCTCACGATCGTGGGGCCGGAGGCGCCCCTCGCGGCGGGTGTGGCCGACGGGCTCGTCGATCGTGGGCTGCCCGTTTTCGGCCCGTCGCGGGCAGCGGCGCGCATCGAGTCTTCCAAGCGGTTCGCAAAGACGCTCATGCTCGAGGCCGGCATTCCAACGGCAGCGGCGACGTGGCACTCGAACGTCGACTCCGCCAAGCAAGCTGTTCGAGAGGTCGGTGCTCCCGTTGTCATCAAAGCCTCCGGACTCGCCTCGGGAAAGGGGGTATTCGTCTGCGGGAGCATGGAAGAAGCTGACTTCTCGATCGATACCATGCTTCGGGAGCACATCTTCGGTGAAGCCGGCGCGGAGATACTAGTCGAGGAGTACATGGAAGGTGAGGAGCTTTCGGTGTTTGCGCTCACCGACGGTGAGAACTTCCGGGTCATGCTCCCGGCTCAGGACCACAAGCGCCTCCTGGACGGGGATCGGGGTCCCAATACCGGGGGGATGGGAGCGTACGCTCCCGTCGGCATCGCCACTCCAGAGATCCTTGAGGAAGTCGAGGACAGGATCATCCGACCTGTGCTTCATGCACTTCGGGAGCACGAATCGCTTTTTCGTGGCCTGCTCTACTGTGGCCTCATGCTTACAAGGACGGGCCCGAGGGTGGTCGAGTTCAATTGCCGTTTCGGCGATCCGGAGACGCAGGCCCTCGTTCCTCTGCTCCGGAGCAACCTGTTCGACCTCATGCTCCGATGTGCTCGACATGCCGGATTGGAGGATGCTCCGGAGCTTTCGTTCAGCTCCGAATCGGCGGTAACGACAGTACTGGCGACGGCCGGCTATCCCGACAGGCCTCGACTGGGAGCACCCATCACGCTCCCTGCTCCTGTTCCTGATGTCACGATCTTCCACGCCGGCACTCGAACGGGAACGGATGGCCAGCTGGAGACGGCCGGGGGACGAGTACTTGCCGTAACCGCCGTGGCGCCGTCCCTCGAGGAAGCACAGCAGCTCAGCCTGAGCGTCGCCGAGGAAGTCGATTTTGCCGGAAGGCAGTTCCGATCCGACATCGGCTGGCGCGAGATCGGCCGGCGTGCCCGAGCTACCTGAAACCGAGACGATCGCCCGGGAGCTTCACGGGCTGCTGTCCGGCAGGACCCTCAGCGGCGCGCATGTGCTCCGCCCGGACGTCCTCCGGGGCGTTCCTCCCGCCGAGTTCGGTCCTCGCCTCGAGGGAGCGACAATTACCCGCGCCTGGCGCCGGGCAAAGAACGTCGTCCTCGACCTGAGCAGCGGAGATCGCCTGTCGCTCCAACCTCGGTTTACCGGAAGCGTGATCGTCGACCTGGGGAAGGCGCCAGAAGACTCCCAGTATCTCGCTGTTCGCTTCCATCTGGCAGATGGTGGGTCGTTCTCATATCGGGACGTTCGGAGGCTCGGCACGGTCTCCCTGCTCGATCCCGGGGCATTTGCGGAGCTGGATGCGCGCCTCGGTGTCGAGCCTCTTGACTCCGGCTTCACGTCAGTTGAATTGTCGGGCTTTCTTCGGTCGAGAGTCTCCGCCGTGAAGAAAGTGCTCATGGATCAGCGCGTAATTGCGGGAATTGGAAACATTTACGCCAATGAAGCGCTGTGGATGGCGTCGATCGATCCGTCGCGGACATCGAATACGATCGAGGGTTCGAGTGTCGCGAAGCTGCGTGATGCTGTCGTTAAAGTGTTGACTGCCGCCATCGCCGCTCGTGGGACGACTTTGCGTGATTACCGCGACGCATCGGGGCGCCGCGGTGGGTTTGCCGCGCAACTCGCCGTATACGGGCGTGGGGGCCAGCCCTGCCTGCGCTGCGGCACGCGGATCGCCGGAACCCACGCCATCGACGGTCGCGCGACCTGGTTCTGCTTCCGCTGCCAGCACTGAGATCGTGACGCGCCGGGATACTCCAGCAGTGGCGAAACGGCTTGCGGCCCTGCGGTCGCGGGTCCGGGAGGGCGCTTCCGATCGCCCTGGTGTGTACCGGATGGTGGCCGAGGACGGCGAAGTCGTGTACGTGGGCAAGAGCAAGCGGCTCCGGACCCGGCTGCTGAGTTACTTTCGCGGCGCGTATCCACACGACAAGTCCGCCCGGATCGTTCGCGAGGTGGCCGACATCGAGTGGGGATACGTTCCCAGCGAGTTCGCGGCGCTTCTCGAGGAGTTGCGGCTCATCAAGCGACTGCGGCCGCGCTTCAACGTTGCCCTCAAGCGGGACGCCCGACACTACGCCTTCATCGCGGTCGCCGGAGGCGCGGCCCCGCGATTGACCGTGCTCAGGGGTGCCGGGACGCGCAGCGATGGTCCGGTGTACGGCCCTTTCGTTGGCGCCGGGCGGCTGCGTGACGCATTGCGCGAGCTGAGCGACGAACTGGGATTGCGTGATTGCAGCCACGACCGGCGCATGCGATTTGCGGACCAGCGGGAGATCTTCCCGGTGCCGCCTCGAACTCCGGGCTGCATCCGCCACGAGATCGGAAAGTGCCTTGGGCCGTGCGTCGCGGCTCCCACCGCCTCGGCCTACCTCGAGCGCGTGCTCCAGGCCCGCGCGTTCCTTGACGGCGTGGACACCGCACCGCTCGAACGGCTTCGCCTTGCCATGCAGGAGGCGAGTTCGAGACTGGAATACGAGCGCGCCGCGTCGCTCCGTGACAAGGTGGCGCGGCTCGAGGCCCTTCGTGAGCAGTTCGACAGGCTCCGGTTCGCCGTGGAGACGCTCACGTTCACGTACCACGTACCCGGTGAGGAGGGTGAGGACCGGGTTTACGTGATCCGGCGGGGCGTCGTACGCTCGGAGCTGGCCGCGCCCCGATCAACTGAGGAGGAAGCCGCACTCCACGATCGGGTGTCGCGAGTTCTCGGCTCTCCGGTGACCCCATCGGCGTCGTTGCCCGCCCACGAGATTGACGAGCTGCTGCTGGTGGCGTCGTGGTTTCGCGCCCATCCCGACGAGTTGGCGCGGACGCGACAGTGGCCCGAGCGGGCGGCTACCCGGTCCCGACGTCGAGCGGGATGAACTCCACGCGGGCCGCGCCGTCGTCGATGACGAGGCGCGCCACGCTGGGACGCAGGTTGAATCGCCGCGGACCCGCGGCGCCGGGATTCACGACGAGGCGCCCAGCGACGCGCTCCTGTCGCGCCACGTGCGTGTGGCCGTAGACGAGGACCTCCTCCGGATACCTGTCGAGCAGCCTCGCGGACGTCGGTGACCCCAGCTCGTGCCCGTGGCTCACATGGATGCGCAGCGCCCCGACCGCGTGCACCAGTTCGGCCTGCAGCCCGGGGGCACCCGGAGGGTCCGTGTTCCCGAAGACAGCGCGCACCGGGGCGATTGTCTCCAGCTCGGCAAGCACCTCGTCGCCACCGACGTCACCGGCATGGAGGATGACCTCCACGCCCGCCAGCGCCTCATGTACGCCCGGCCGCACCATCCCGTGCGTGTCGGCGATCAGGCCGATGACACGCTCCCCGCTCACTCGATCTCCGGGGAGTCTCCGCTCCATCGCCGGCCGATGTCGTGCGCCACGCCGACGTGATCGAGCACGCGCGCCACGATGAAGTCCACGAGCTCCTCGACCCGGGTCGGCGCGTGGTAGAAGCCCGGAGAGGCGGGAAGCACCGTCGCTCCGGCGCGGGCGAGGTGCAGCAGGTTCTCGAGGTGGATCGTGCTGCACGGCGTCTCCCGCGGGACAACCACGAGTCGTCGCCGTTCCTTCAGCGTCACGTCGGCAGCGCGTTCGACGAGCGATCGGGACGAGCCATGCGCGATCGCCGAGACGGTACCCATCGAGCACGGACAGATCACCATGCCGGCCGTCGGCACGGATCCCGACGCCGGCAGCGCGCCGCGGTCGGTGTCGTCGAAAAGCGTCACCCATCGATCCCACTCGCGGGGGCCGATGCGGCGGCGCAGGGCGGCGACCGAGGCAATGCCGACCTCGGCCTTCAGCAGTCGCAAGCCGTGGCTCGAGACGACGAGCCAGACGCTGCGACGCGCGGTGACGAGCCCCTCGAGCAACCGCACGGCGTACGGCGCGCCCGAAGCCCCCGTCACGGCGACCACCAGAGGTGGCGCGGCGACGCCGGGCGCCGTCTTCCCGCGACGCGCGGCGCTCACGCCGGCCTCCACGCACGCAGCAGGCGCTCGGCAAGGACGAAGACGAAGAACGTGATCGAGATGATGCCGTTCATCATGAAGAACGCAGCGTCGAGCCGCCGGAGGTCGCCAGGTGACACCAGCGAGTGCTCGTACAGCAGGAGGCCACCGGCCACCATAACGCCGATGCCGTAGAGGAGACCGGCTCCGGTGCTCCAGCCGACGACGGCGAGGGCGACCACCGTGAGGGCGTGCAGTGCGCGCGAAATCGCGAAGGCTCCCCGCGGTCCGAACGCCACCGGAATCGAGTGCAACCCGTGGGCCAGGTCGAAGGTGTGGTCCTGCAGGGCATAGAGGATGTCGAAGCCCGCAACCCATGAGGCGACCGCCGCGGCGAGAACGAGAAGCACCCACCACGGCGCGCTCCAGTGACCCGCCACCGCCAGGAAGCCTCCCACGGGAGCTATCGCGAGGCTCACGCCCAGCACCAGGTGGGTCCAGCGCGTGAAGCGCTTGGTGTAGCTGTAGAAGAACACCCAGGCCAGGGCGGCCGGTGAGAGCCAGCCGCACAGCGCGTTGAGCCGGAATGACGCCACCACGAACAGCGTCGACGCGACGAGCACCGCCAGCGACGCCTCGCGCACCCCCATCGCGCCGCTTGGCAGCTCCCGCGCCGCCGTACGAGGGTTGCGTGCATCGATGACGCGGTCGGCAATGCGGTTGAATCCCATCGCGGCAAAACGGGCCGAGGTAAATGCGATGATGATCCAGGCCACTGCGCCGGCGGACACCGGCGCCCGGTACGTCGCCAGGGTCGCGCCGACCAGTGCGAACGGCAGCGCGAACAGCGTGTGCGGAAGCTTCACGAAGTTGAACCAGCGCACGACGGCCGACGCCCCCGCCAGCGTCTGGCCTTCCCGTCCGCCAGCGGCGACGTGGCCACCCGCGTGCCCCTCGTCAGGCGCGGCCGGCGTGGGCGCGCGCGGGTCCGCGGTCGCCCGCTCAGCCATGTCCGGGGATCCCGAGCTGCGCCCACATCGCGTCGACGCGCGCCTTCGTGGTCGCGTCCATCTCGATGCGCCGCGGCCAGTCGCGGGTGAATCCCTCCTCGGGCCACTTCCGCGTCGCATCGAGGCCGAGCTTCGAGCCATACGTGAACGCCCGGCTCGAGTGGTCGAGGACATCGACGGGGCCCATCGTGAAGCGGGCGTCGCGCTCGGGGTCGATGTTGTTGAGGGCGACCCACCAGGCTTCCCGCGGATCCCGCACGTTGACTTCCTTGTCGAGCACCACCAGGACCTTGGCCAGCGACATGAGTCCGGCGCCCCACAGCGCGTTCATCACCTTGAACGCCTGTCCCGGATACTGCTTGTCGATGGAGACGAAGACCAGGTTGTGGAAGATGCCCTCGGCCGGCATGTGGTAGTCGACGATCTCGGGAACGGTGAGGCGCAGCAGGGGAAGGAATATCCGCTCGGTCGCATGACCGAGGTAGAAGTCTTCCATCGGCGGCCGGCCGACAATCGTGGTGGCGTAGACGGGATCCCGGCGCATCGTGATGGCGGTGACCTGGACCCGCGGATACCGATCGGCCTCCGAGTAGAACCCGGTGTGGTCGCCGAAGGGCCCCTCGGTGACGAGCGGCTCGGCGGGGTCGATGACCCCTTCGATCACGAACTCGGCGTCGGCGGGGACGTCGAGGTCGCAGGTGACGGCCCGCGCGAGCTGCACCGGTGAGCGCCTCAGGAATCCGGCAAAGAGGAACTCGTCGACGGTCGGCGGCAGCGGGGCTGAGGCCGAGTAGATCGATGCCGGGTCGGCGCCGATCGCGATGCACACGGGCATCTTCTCGCCGCGTTCCGCCATCTCACGCCAGTGAGCGGCACCCACCTTGTGACGCTGCCAGTGCATCGCCAGCGAGTCGCGTCCAAGCACCTGCACGCGGTACATCCCGACGTTCCGGATTCCGCGGCGGGGGTCCACGGAGATGACCATCGGGAGGGTGACGTACGGTCCGCCGTCCTCGGGCCAGCAGGTGATCACCGGCAGTTTCATGACGTCGATCTGGTCACCGCGCCAGACGATGTCCTGACATGGTGGGGAGCCGCCGCGACGCCGGGGAGGGAACTTCGCCACCTCCATCAGGCGTGGCAGCAGCGAGAGCTTTCCGAGCAGCCCCTCCGGCACCTTGAGGTCGAGGAGTTGCGTGATCCGCGCCCCGACCTCGTCGAGGTCCTCAACACCGAGCGACAGGGCCATCCGTCGCATCGACCCGAAGAGGTTGATGGCGACGGGATACGGTGATCGCGAGCCGTCGTCACGAAGCACGTTCTCGAAGAGCAGGGCGCTTCCACCCCCGGGCTGCTTCATCACGCGGTCGGCGATCTCGCACAACTCGAGCCGCGCCGCCACCGGCGACGTGACCCGAACGAGTTCACCGGCGCCATCGAGCGCCTGGAGGAACGCCTGTAGCGAGTCGAGGCTCATGCGCAGAGTCTGCTCGGAGTGGAGAAAGTGCTCTCGGCCAGTGCGCCGAAGCACCGCACCAAAGGGTGCCGGCCGGGCTCCCGCTGGCCGGTCGGCCTCACACGGGATCCTTGCGTCCGATATGCAGCGCCGCGATGCCGAACGTGAGGGGACGCCACCGGACATCGGCGAATCCCGCGGCGCGCATCCTCTCGGCGAGCGCCTCCGCCTCGGGGAAGTGCGCCACCGACTCGGGCAGGTAGCGATACGCCGTCGGATGCCCGGAGACGACACGGCCCACGGCCGGCAGGACGTGATGGAAATACAGGTTGTAGCCGGTGCGCACGAGCCGCCGTCTTGGCGTGGAGAACTCGAGGATGACGAACCGGCCGCCGGGAACGAGGACGCGATGCACCTCGCGGAGGCCCTCGTCGAGATTCGCGAGGTTGCGCACACCGAAGGCGACGATGGCTCCTGACGCCGAGGCATCGGGGAGCGGAAGCGCGAGCGCGTCGGCAGCGACGGGCGCCAGGCGTGTCGCCGGCGCCTTGCCGACTCCGGCACGCAGCATCGGCTCGGCGAAGTCGGCGCCGAGGACATAGCCGCGGAAGCCGTGCGTGTGGATCAGCTGCGATGAAACGTCGAGGGTGCCGGCGCAGAGGTCGACGTACGTTCCCTGGGGACGCTCGTGCCAACCGAGCTCGCGGATCGCCTGTCGCCGCCAGCGTCGGTCGATGTTGAAGCTCAGCAGGTGATTGAGCAGGTCGTAGCGCGGCGCGATCTCCGAGAACATCCGCCGCACATAGGCGCGTTTCCCTGCACCGCCGACGGCTGCCGCGCGCGCTTCGACGGCATCGAGCCCGGTCGAAGTCATCGCCGCGAAAGTTGACCGCCGACCGGAGGCGGAGCAAGCGCGCTGGCCCGGCGTTTCGCGCTGGCATAGCTTCCGTGCCATCGCTCGAAGGGCTGCGCCGGCCGCCCACGGTGCGCTTCCCGACATGGCCCCACCGCCCGATCTCACCAACCTCCCCGATGCCGACGTCGTCGCCCTCGCCCAGAAGGGGCGCGAGGCTGCGTTCCGCGAACTGATCCGGCGCTACGAACGGCCCGTCTTCTCCATCATCTACCGGATGGTGCGGGACCGGGAAACGGCGGAGGACCTGGCGCAGGACAGCTTCATCAAGGTCCTGAATCACATCGACAGGTACCGGCCGGAGTTCAAGCTCTCGAGCTGGCTCTTCAAGATCGCGAATAACGTCGCCATCGACTTCCTGCGGCGTCGCCAGCTCGAAACGGTGAGCATCGACGGGTCCCCACACGCGGCGACCGCGGCCGAGATCGAGGCGACCTCCTTCGACGTCACGGTCAGGCAGGAGTCGGCCCTGGAGGAACTGGAGGCAAGGGAGCTCGGGAGTGCCATCGAGCGCGCCATCGCGGCCCTGCGTCCGGAATACCGCTCCTGCATCCTCCTCCGGCACGTCGAGGGGCGCTCGTACGAGGAGATCGCGGCCACCCTCGACCTCCCCCTCGGCACCGTCAAGACCTACATCCACCGCGCCCGGCACCAGCTCCGCGAGGCGTTGGAGGAGGAGCGCCAGTGAGGGACTTCTCATGGTTGGCGGCGTCCACGGGCTCCGGGGTCAGGGGGCAGGTTGCCCACGGGCACGCCTCCCGGGCGGCCCCCCTGATCCGGCCCGAAATCCGACTTCCCTCTTCTGAAACCCCGTCCTGCGCCCAATCGTAAAGAGCCTCGGAGGCACTCGTGGAACATCGGCATCTACTCCCGGAAGAAATCGACCAGCTCGTCGACGGCGAAGAAGGCTTCGGCGCCGCTCCGCTGCAGGCGCACGTCGCGGAATGCGCCGACTGCCGAGCACTGGTGGACGCGCAGCGCGGCGTCGTGGGAGCCCTCGAGCGCCTTCCGCACTTCTCGCCCACCCCCCTGTTCGCCTATCACGTGATGCGCGACGTGACCGTCTTCGAGCCCTGGCACGTTGCCGCGCTCGACGCGGTGCGCCGCTTCGTGCCGCGCTCGCGGCCGGCGCGCGTCCTGGCCAGTGCCACCGCGGGCGTGATGGCCGTCGCGGTCACCGCGATGGTGCTGTGGATCGGCACGCGGCTCGATGCCGCGCTGTTCGTCGCCAACGTGGTGACGGAACGGATCCGCGTGGCCACCATGGGCGCCGCGGGGTCCTTCGTGTCATCCGCGCTCGGCGACGGTGCCATCGCGCTGGTGCGCGGTCGCGGGGACTCCGCCATTGCGCTCGCCCTGTCGGCATTCCTCGTCACGGTTGTCGTCGCCGCGTTCGGACTGCGGGCGGTGGCCGCCACATCCCGCCGACGGAGGATGTAACATGCGCGCGACGGTCATCGCGGTCGCCGTCGCGTCGCTCGCTGTCGTGCAGAAGCTCCCGGCACAGGGGGAGCGCTCCACGGCGGGCGGTGCCGACTCCACGACGCAGGCAGCTACCGACGTTGCACAGGTCGTCTCCGACACCGTCCGGTTCGGCGGCAGGACCATTGCGGCGGGGGACACCGTCACCGGTCCGGTCGTCGTCGTTGCCGGCGACCTGAGGGTCCTCGGCACGATCGTGGGCACGGCGATCACGGTGGCCGGCGACATCATCGTCCCGGCAGGCGGGCGCATCACCGGGGACGCCGTGGCCGCGCTTGGCAGCGTGCGCCCCGAAGGCGGTTCCGTGGGCGGGCACATGCGCGCATACGCGGGCACCTTCGGGTCTGCGTTCGGCGCGGCCACTGCGCCGCCGCGGTCGCGGCAGTCAACCACCGGCGCGCTCAGTCTCGCGTTCGGTTGGCTCGTCGTCATGCTGCTCATCGGGCTCGGCGTCCTCGTCTTCGCCGCCAGCTACCTCGACGGCGTGCGCGACGTAGTGGAACAGAGCTTCCTCCGATCGTTCCTGGTGGGGATCGCGGCCGAAATCGCGCTGCTGCCCGCGCTCGTGCTGCTGCTCATCGGACTGTGCCTCACGATCGTCGGCATCCTCCTGGTCCCGTTCGCGATCGCGGCGTACATCATCGCGGTCGCCGGGCTGTTGACGCTCGGCTTCCTTGCCGTGGCTGGGGTGACCGGCGGCAGCCTGCGCCCGGTATCGGGCCGGCGCCCCAACGTGCGGGGCGCGGAGTTGCAGGCGCTGGTGACGGGGATCGTGCTGTACCTGGGGATGTGGATCGTCGCCGCGCTCTTCCAGTGGTCGCCGGTACTGAGCGGTGTGCTGCGCGGACTGGCCCTGGCCATCACGTACGTGGCGGCGACGACGGGGCTGGGTGCGGCGGTCCTCTCGCGCGGCGGGACGCGGCGTGACGCGGCGGCGCGCGCGGTGAGCGGTGACATGGCGGTCTGGCAGACGCCGACGCCCGTGAGCGGCGTCGTGGCGGCGCGCCGGCCCACGCCGGCGGTGTCGCGGGAGCGGATCTAGCGCGCCGGACGCCAGCGCACGCCGCCGCCGCGCTCGAGTCCAAGCGTGGCGGCGGCGTTTCCGTCGCGAACCGCAATCTCGAGCAGTCCCGACGACCCCACGAGCGCCAGAAGCGCCCCCGAATCCACCTCGGCGTAGGTGTGCCGCAACGGGATCGTGGTGGCGCCGACTGTGACGGTCCCTCCACGGACGCCGGCGAGGTTCGTGATGGCGTTGCCGAAGCGGTCGATGGCGATGATCGTGCCGCGCACTGCGCCATCCGCCTCGCGCACCGCTTCCGGCGTGCGGTGGACGACCGGCGCATGACAGGGCACGCCCAGCGAGTCGATGGCGGCACCGGCGGCGACGGCGCCGGCGGCCGGCGCGAAGACATCCCTGCCGTGAAAGGTGGGAGAGGCTCCCGCCGGCACCGGCAGCGTCACCGCTCGCGCTCCCGGGACCAGCAGCGCCGCCGACAGCACGCCGTTGTCGGGCCCGATCAGGATACGCTGTTCGCACTCGACGGCGAGGGCGGCGCGTGCCGATCCGACGCCGGGGTCAACCACGACCACATGCACGGTCCCTTCGGGGAAGCGACGCCAGTAGCGCGCCAGCGTCAGGCGCGCGAGTTCCACGTCCTGCGGCGGGATATCGTGCGAGATGTCGACCACGTGCACCCCGGGGACTGCGCTGTACACGACTCCCTTCATCTCTGCGACGTAGCCGTCGGCGGTGCCGAAATCGGTGAGCAGCGTGATGAGACCGGGCATGGTGGTGGCGCGAGGGTTCGCCCCGGTGGCAGGTTCATGCGTGGAGCGCCCAAAGTGTATTATGTCCGCGTCTCAACCGCGAATCCCCCGGCCCGATGACCAGCCCCGACCGTCTCCGAATTGCCTCGTTGCAGTACCTGATCCGGCCGGTGCGCTCCTTCGAGGAGTTCCGCGACCAGGTCGACGGCCTGCTCCAGACCGCCGCCGACTACAAGTGCCACATGGTCGTGCTCCCGGAGTACTTCACCCTGCAATTGCTCACGCTCGGCAACGTCAAGCGGCCGATCAACGAGCAGGTGCGAGACCTCGCGACACAGGTGCCGCGCTTCCTCGAGACGATGGCGCGCCTCACGCGGGCGAGTGGACTGTACGTGGTCGCCGGAACGATCCCGGTGCTCGAGGACGGGGACGACGAGGTACGCAACGTCTCCTACATCTTCGCTCCCGACGGTCGGTGCCGGAGCCAGGGCAAGTTGCACATGACCCGCTTCGAGACCGAGGAGTGGGGCGTGAAGGCCTCGTCCCGGCTGAAGATCTTCGAGACGCCCTTCGGCCGGATCGCCGTCTGCATCTGCTATGACGTGGAGTTCCCGGAGATCGCCCGGGCCGCCGCTCGCAATGGGGCGCACATCCTCATCGTGCCGAGCTGCACCGACGACCGCCAGGGGATGCTGCGGGTGCGCTATTGCGCGCAGGCCCGGGCGATCGAGAACCAGATGTTCGTCGTGGTGGCCCACACGGTCGGGTCGCTCCCGATGGTGCCCGCGGTCTCGCTCAACTACGGGCAGGCGAGCATCCTCACACCCTCGGATTTCCCCTTCTCACGCGACGGCGTCCTGGCCGAAGGGATCCCGAACCAGGAGACGATGATCATCGGCGAGCTGAACCTGCGGACCATCCAGGAGACGCGCGCGACCGGCACTGTGCTGCCGCTGCTCGACAGCGAGCGGACGACGGCACTGGTATCGAGCGCGGATATCGAATCCCTGTGACCGCGGCCCGACGAATCACCGTTCGCCGGATGCGCGCGGAGGACTTCCCGGCCATCACCGCGCTCTGCCAGCGGGTGTATCCCGACAGCCCGCCGTGGACAGCGCTACAGCTCCAGTCGCACCTCGACCTCTTTCCCGAAGGGCAGATGGTGGCGGTGGACGCCGACGGCGTGGTGGTGGGCTATTCGGCGTCCCTTATCGTCTTCTGGGACGACTACGACGTCTCGTCGTCGTGGCGCGACTTCACGGCAGTCGGCACGTTCACCAACCACGATCCCGAGCGCGGCCGGACGCTCTACGGATCGGAGGTGATGGTCGACCCTGACCGCCAGCGCCAGGGCATCGGCAAGGCGCTTTACCGGGCCCGCCGCGAACTCGTGGAGCGACTCGGCCTGCTTCGCATCCGGGCGGGCGCGCGCCTGCGGGGGTACGGCAAGCACGCCAGCCGGATGTCCGCCGAGGAATACGTGCGGCGCGTGGAGGCCGGCACGCTGCGCGACGCCACCCTCTCGTTCCAGCTCCGCGAGGGCTTCCGCGTGCTGGCGGTCGTGCCGTCGTACCTGCGGCACGATCCGGAGAGCGCGGGCTGGGCGGCGGTCATCGAGTGGGTCAACGTTGATGCCCACGACGCGCCGGCGCCCGCCCCGGAGCCACCGACCACTCAGCCGGGCTGAGCTTCGGAGGCCGCCGAGAGTTCGGCGACCCGACCGGCAAGCGCGGAGAGGGCGCGCGCGGCCGCAGATTCCGGCTCGGCGACCACGATCGGCATTCCGTGATCGCCGCCCTCCAGCACCCGCGGGTACAGCGGGATCTGTCCCAGCAGCGGCAGTTCGAGTTCATCGGCGAGCTGTTGTCCGCCGCCGCTGCCGAAGATCGCCGTCGGCTTTCCGCAATGCGGGCACTCGAACCAGCTCATGTTCTCGATGACGCCGAAGACCGGCACGCCGACGCGCATGAACATCTTCGCGCCGCGCAGCGCATCTCCGGTGGCAACGTCCTGGGGCGTGGTGACGATCACGGCCCCGCTGACCTGCGTGGCCTGCACCAGGGAGAGCTGCGCGTCGCCCGTCCCGGGTGGCATGTCCACCACCAGGTAGTCGAGCGTTCCCCAGTTCACGTCACGCAGGAACTGGGTGATGATCTTCATCACGATGGGACCACGCCAGATGGCCGGCTGGTCGCGCTCGACAAGGAAGCCGAGGCTCATGACCTTCACCCCGTGCGCCTCGAGCGGGATGATCTTCTCCTGCTCAACCGCCGGCGGCGCGTTCACGCCGAGCATGCGCGGCACGTTGGGGCCGTAGATGTCGGCATCCATGATGCCGACGCGCGCTCCCTGCCTGGCGAGCGCGATGGCGAGGTTGACCGCCACCGTGGACTTGCCGACGCCGCCCTTGCCGCTGGACACCGCGATGATGCGGCCGAGCCCCGGATAGACCACCGGCGGCGGGACCGACGGGCGCGGGGCCGCCGGGCGGTCGTCCATGACCGGCAGGGCGCGCGGGGCGCTGGCCGGGCGCTGCGTGGGGCGCTCGCGTTCGCGCGGATCGCGCACGTCGATGTCGACGGCGGCGACGCCGGCCACGCGCTCGAGCGCGTGGCGGGCGTCGCGGACGAGGGTGGCGGGGTCCTGTGCGTCGAGCAGCATCGTCAGGCGCACCTTCCCCTCGCGCGTCGTCGCGATGTCACGGACCATCTCCGACTGGACGACGTCCTCGCCGGTGCGGGGGTTGACCACGGTGCGGAGCGCCACCGCGATCCGCTCCTGAAGCGTCTGTGCCATGTCCTGTCCTCCGCGGCTGCGCGCGGATGCTGTGGGGTCAGTGTCCGGCGCCGTTGGCCACGGTGCGCGCGTGCGGCGCGGGGCCCACGAAGGCGCGCGTGGCGTCGACCACCCGGGGAAGCACGTCGGCCAGGACGCCGGTGATGAGGGCGCCCGACGCCTTCTCGTGACCGCCGCCGCCGAACTGCCCCGCGAGGCGATTCACGTCCACGTCCCCGGTACTGCGGAACGAGACCTTCACCTTGCCGTGGCCGAGGTCGCGGAAGAAGAGCGCGACGCGGGTGCCGGCGATGGAACGCGGGTGCTCGACGATGCCGTCGAGGTCCTCTGCGCTCACCGCGTGCCGCTCGAGCAGGTCGTTGGTGAGCGAGACCCAGGCGATGCCGTGTTCCTCGTCGACGCCGAGCGTGTCCAGCGCATCGCGCAGCAGGTACAGGCGCCCCGGGGAAAGCGATGCGTAGATGCGGCGATAGGTCGCCTCGGGATCGACGCCCCGGCGGAGGAGCTGCGCGGCCATGACGTGTGCCCGCGGGGTGGTGTTGCTGTAGCGGAAGCCGCCGGTGTCGGTGAGGACCGCGCAGTAGAGCGAGAGCGCGATGGCCGGCGTGATCGTGAGCCCGAGTTCGGTGGCGAAGTCGAAGAGGAGTTCGCCGGTGGCGCAGGCGCTCGAATCGGCGAGCAGCAGCTCGCCGGCGGGCTCGTCGGTCGGCACGTGATGATCGATTGCGATGCGGCGCGCCGATGAGGCCCGGACGGCGGCCGCGAGCGTGCCCAGGCGCTTCATGTCGCTGACGTCGAGGGCGATGATGGCATCGGCGCCCCTGAGTGCCGCGCTGCCGCGCGCGCTGCGGTCGTCCACGCCCTCGTCGAGCAGGAAGTCGAACAGGGTGGGCCACGGCGTCGGGTTGACCGCCCAGGCCTGCACACCCATCTGCTTCAGGAGATGCACCATGGCAGCCACCGATCCGCAGGCGTCGCCGTCGGCATTGATGTGCGTGGTGACGGCGGCAGTGCGCACGGTGCCGAGCTCGGCGGCAATCTCACGAATGGCGCGCGCACGGGAAGGCTGGACCTCGAGCAGTGACGAAGGGGACACGAAATGGGTGGGGACGGGGAAGAAGCCCGACAACCGCGGTTCGCGCGGCCGGGTCGTGCGCCTGAAAGCTAGCAATGCGGGGCGGCGGGCGGGCGCCCGATCTCCGTGCGGCGCCCCCTGAGTCTCGTCAACCCGTCTTCCGGAGGCGCGAGTGCTGGGCGCTGTAGCCGAAGTACACCACCATCCCGATGACGAACCAGATGATGAGCCGCTCCCACGTGTGCCAGGGGAGCGACGTCATGAGGTACAGCGCCGAGAGCGCGCCCAGCGGGGCCACCACGAAGACGGCCGGCGTCCTGAAGGCACGGGGCAGGTTCGGCTCGCGTACCCGCAGCACGATGACGCCAATGGACACGATCACGAAGGCGAGCAGGGTGCCGATCGACACCAGGCTTCCAGCCTCGCGCACCGTGAGCAACGCGGAAACGAACGCCACGCCGACTCCCGTCACGATCGAGGTGATCCACGGCGTCTGGAACCTCGGGTGGATCGCGGCGACGAATTTCGGCAGGAGGCCGTCGCGGGACATCGTCCAGAAGACACGCGACTGGCCGAGAAGCATGACGAGAATGACCGACGAAAGACCCGCAATGGCGCCGAGCTTGATGAGGGACGACATCCACCCCAGCCCCGCGGCGTCCGCCGCGACGGCGATGGGGTCGGGGACGTCGAGGTTGTGGTACGAGGTGACGCCGGTCGCGATGCCGGCGACGACGATGTAGAGCACGGTGCAGATCAGCAGCGATCCGATGATGCCGATGGGCATGTCCCGCTGCGGATTCCGCGCTTCCTGCGCGGCGGTGGAAACCGCGTCGAAGCCGATGTAGGCAAAGAAGACCACGCCGGCGCCGGCCATCACGCCGGTCCAGCCGTACGCCTCGCGCGTGCCGGCGTTGGGCGGAATGAAGGGATGCCAGTTGGCCGGGTTGATGGCACGCGCCGCAAACGCGATGAACATCAGCACGACGGCGACCTTCACGAAGACAATCACGTTGTTGACGGTGGCCGACTCCTGGATGCCGACCACCAGCAGCGTGGTGACGATGCCGATGATGAGAACCGCTGGCAGGTTGAAGATGGCGGTGACGTGGGCGAGCGACGCCGGGTCGGTACCGGCGCCTGTAATCGCCGACGAGAGGGCGTCACTGACGACCTGCCAGCCCGCCTGCACGTGGAGGGACGCGGCAAGCGCCGCGGGCACGTCGATCAGGTGAGAGCCCCGGGCGGACGACAGCGCCGGCGGCACGACGATGCCGATGTCACGCAGGAATGACACCACGTATCCCGACCATCCGATGGCGACGGTCACCGCCCCGAGCGCGTACTCCAGGATGAGGTCCCAGCCGATGATCCAGGCGACAAGCTCTCCGAGCGTGGCGTAGCCGTACGTGTACGCACTGCCGGCCATGGGCACGAGCGAGGCGAACTCGGAATAGCAGAGGGCCGCGAAGACCGACGCGATACCGGCCAGCACGAACGACAGCACGACGGCCGGACCGGAGTTCTGCGCCGCCACCGTGCCGGTGAGGACGAAGATGCCGGTGCCGATGATGGCGCCGACCCCCAGCAGCGTGAGGTTGAGCGGGCCGAGCACCCGCTTGAGGCTGTGGTCGGTCTCCGCCTCGCCCTGCAGGTCGGTGATGCTCTTTCGCCGGAACAGATCCATGGGGGCCTCGCGCACGGGGGCATGCCGTCCGGTCGCAGGAACGGCCGGTACGCCAGCCGCACGTGGCGCGGCCGGTCCATCACTATACGCTGTAGTTGGGTGCCTCGCGCGTGATGGTGACGTCGTGGGGGTGCGACTCGCGCAGCCCCGCCGCGGTGATGCGCATGAACATCGCCTCGGTGCGCAACAGGGCAATCGAGCCGCAACCGACGTAGCCCATGCCGCTGCGAAGCCCGCCGATCATCTGGAAGAGGACGTCGGCGACCGGACCCTTGTACGGAACACGCCCCTCGATGCCCTCGGGAACGAGCTTCTTCGGGGACATCTCGCCTTCCTGGAAGTACCTGTCGGCGCTGCCGTCCTGCATGGCCGACAGCGAGCCCATGCCGCGGATCATCTTGAAGCGGCGTCCCTCGAGCAGGAACGACTCGCCCGGGCTCTCCTCGGTGCCCGCGAGCATCGATCCCATCATGACGCTGGAGGCGCCGGCGGCGAGGGCCTTCACGATGTCGCCGGAGTACTTCACGCCCCCGTCGGCAATGACGGGCAGGTCGCCGGCCCCCTCGACCGCGGCCATGACCGCCGTCAACTGCGGCACGCCGACGCCGGTGACGACGCGCGTCGTGCAGATCGAGCCGGGACCGACGCCCACCTTGATGGCATCGACGCCGCGCTCGGCGAGCGCGCGCGCTCCCTCCCGCGTCGCGACGTTCCCGGCGACGAGCTGCACCTCGGGAAAGGCCTCGCGGACGCGTGCCGTCGCGGTGAGCACGCCGTCGCTGTGGCCGTGCGCGGTGTCGATGACGAGGACGTCCACGCCGGCGTCGACGAGCTGGCGCGCGCGATCCAGGTAGTCGCCGCCGGCACCAAGCGCCGCCGCCACGCGGAGCCGGCCGTGCTGGTCCTTGTTGGCGCTCGGGTGTTCCCGGCGCTTGTGGATGTCCTTCACGGTGATGAGGCCGCGCAGCATGCCCTGCTCGTCGACTACCGGGAGCTTCTCGATGCGGTGCCGGCCGAGGATCCGCTCGGCCTCGTCGAGGGTGGTGCCGATCGGCGCGGTGACCAGTCGCTCCGCCGTCATCACCTCGCGGATGGGGCGCAGCAGGTCGCGCTCGAACTGCAGGTCGCGATTGGTGATGATGCCGACGAGGCGCCCGGTGGCGTCGACGATGGGCACGCCGGAGATCTTGAAGCGCGTCATCAGCGCCACGGCCTCGCGCAGCGTGGCGTCGGGCGAGAGCGTGATGGGATTGAGGATCATCCCACTCTCGGAGCGTTTCACGCGATCGACCTCGGCGGCCTGCCTGTCGATCGACATGTTCTTGTGCAGGACGCCGATGCCACCGGCCCTCGCCATCGCGATCGCCATCGCCGACTCGGTGACGGTGTCCATCGCCGCCGAGACGAGGGGCACGTTCAGCGAGATGCCGCGCGTGAAGTGCGTCCTGGTGTCGACGTCCTTGGGATGCGTGACCGAGTGTCGCGGCAACAGGAGGACGTCGTCGAACGTGAGGGCCGGCTCATCGTGGATGCGGATCGACGGGGCCGCACCGTTGTCGCCCAAACGCAATGGCCCGCGCTCCGATGCAGGAGTCGCGGGCCGCAAAGTCGATTGATTCTTGCTCGCCATGGCGAAAACTAGACGGCTTCGATTTTGAACTCAAGGCGAGCGCCCGGGCACGGGCAGACCGTGCGACGTGGCGCCTGGGCCACACCGCGCGCGTGTCACGCGGTGCCCGTCGGGGGATCGGCCGTGGCGGGAGGGGAGTCCCCCGGCGAGACACCCGAAGCCGGCGGCGCGGTCCCGTCGACCGGCGAGGGAGCCGCGGGGGTGCCTGTGGACGAGGTCGCCGCGCGGCTCACGGCGCCGACGAAGTCCGACGCCACCGACTTCCCTGCGGCGGCGGCACCCCCGAGCACCTGCACGGCCCGGTTCAACAGGCCCACGGTCTCGGCGATCGCCGTCGTGCTGACGCGCCCGGCACGCAGGGTGTCCTCGACCCCCTCGGTGAACCGCTGGAAGAGCGTGGCCGACGGCACGGCGGCGGCACCGTACTTCGATTCGAGGAACTCGATGTAGTCGAGCACCTGGTAGGCACGCTCGTCGGGCAGCGGGTCGAGGTGCCGCATGATGCGGTCGCGGAGGGAGGGATTCATGTCCCCTGGGGTGCGGGCGCGGGGGCGCGGCGACGACTCGCCGCGCGTCCGGCGCGTGAAAACAGGCCCGGCGGCAGGGCCCCGGTACCGGTGACAGTACGTCGTGGGGTGGCGGGTCAGTTTCGGCGGGCCCGCCCGCTGGAGGCGTCTAGCCGCGCCAGCGCACCCGCGTGCCGCGCGCGTCGATGTGCACGTACGACGGGCCGTGGTGCGTGTAGATGCCCATGCCGCCAACGAGATCCGGGTGCGCCCGCTCGACGGTTTCCACTGCGCGCGCGATGAGCTTCGTGTCGCTGGCACTGAGCCGCCCGTCGCGGTTGGCGTCGACGGCGAGGTCGATGGCGTCGCCGAACTGGTGCCGGCTGTCGCGTGCCGAGCGCGGCACCCGCTGGTTGTAGAGCGGCGTGCGATATCCGGAGTGCACGTCGACGCTGACGCCGGTGCGGGCGGAGTCGCCGTACCAGCTGGCGATCTCCTCGAGCACCAGCTCGACCTTGTCGAGCAGCCGCGGGTCCACCGCTGCATAACGAGGCCAGACCGACTGCTGGTCGCGGGTGACGAAGTCGGCGAGGCGCAGGTGGTCCGACACCGGGAGGTCGAGGTCGGTGGTGTCGATCTCGACGAACCCGGACGGCGCCTCCTCGTCAGGATGGCGCGTGCGCTCGCCGCGGTAATAGCCGATGCGGTACCCGTTCAGGGACGCGCCGGTCTTGCGGGCGAACGGCACCAGCACGGCGAGGGCGAGTCCGTCGACCTCCCGGCGGGCGGAGGCCGACTCGATCTCGAGATGGTAGAAGCCGGCGTCCTTCGGCGCGAGGAGCCCCGCGCTCAGGGGTACGTCGGCCGTGGGGGCGGCCTCGCGGTCGACCGGGACCCACGAGTATCGCAGCGAGTCGAGGTCACCCTGCACCTCGATCGGATAGTCGACGAGCGTGCCAGGCAGTGCGAATCGCATCCGCACGCTGCCGCTGGCGCCGAGGGCGTCGGGGGCCAGGCGGGCGAGCGGCGCGGCGCGCATCCGGGCAGCACGCGCGTCGAGCCCTTCGGCAGGACGCAGGAACGCGATGTAGGTGAGCGCGGCGACGAGCGAGATGGCGAACGAGGTGCCGGACCGTCGGCGCGGCGGCCTCGCGCCGCGCATGGCACCACCCGGCCGCGTCACGCGTCGCTCCGGAGAGCGGGCGCGCCGCACCCACGGACCGGGCGGCAGGACAAGGAGCGGATTGCCGACATTCGTTATGCCCTGCAATGGCGACGCCAGCACGCGCTGGCATCGTGCGAAGGAACGGCTCCGGGCGACGATCGCCCGGAAGAAACGTGAAACGCCGGCCGAAACCGGCGCCCGCACGACGAGCAGAAAAATGGCCGGCGGAGGGGTCGCCTGCCACCCCCCCTGCAGTCATCCGACACCGGCCGCGCCGACAGCGTTTCCGGCGCACGGTACGTGGTCACTGCGCCCGACCGCAGACAAACGATGAGACGACGCCAATGGGGCGTTGCCGGTCGCACTGGCCGACGCGCGCCGCGATGCGGATTGCTGGAGAGGCCCCTGATGCCCGCATACATTGCACGATCGTCTCCGGACCCGGATTCCGGACCGTTCCACCTCGTCCTCCCCTCATGCCGCGTCCCGAGCGTCCCGAGCGTCCCGAGCGTCCCGAGCGTCCCAGCGTCCCGTCGTCCTCGTGGTCATCGATGGCTTCGGCTATCGCGAAGCGCGGGAGGGGAACGCCATTGCGCTGGCGCGCACCCCAACGTGGAGCTCGCTCTGGTCGGGGCACCCGCGGACGCTGCTGCAGGCCTCCGGACGGGCGGTAGGCCTTCCCGCCGGTCAAATGGGGAACAGCGAGGTCGGGCACATGAACCTCGGCGCCGGGCGCGTGGTGAAGCAGGACCTGGTGCGCATCACGGAGTCCATCGACAGCGGCAGCTTCTTCAAGGTCAAGGCGTTCGTGGACGCCTGCCGTGGCGTGCGGGAGCGCGGCGCGACGCTTCACCTCATGGGGCTCCTTGGTGACGGCGGGGTTCACGCCCTGGACGAGCACTTGTTCGCCATCGTCGAGCTGGCGCAGCGCGAGCAGGTCGGTCGCGTGGCGCTGCACGCGCTGCTCGACGGCCGCGACACCATGCCCAAGTCGGCCCTGGGCTTCATGCAGGAGACGCTCGAGCGTATCGGCGGGCGGGCAACCGTCGCGAGCCTGGGTGGGCGCTACTTCGGCATGGACCGGGACCATCGCTGGGAGCGAGTCCGGAAGTGGTACGATGCCGCCGTCCTGGGACGAGGGCCGCGCACGACCGATCCCGTCGAGGGCATCCGGTCGGCGTACGAGCGGGACGAGACCGACGAGTTCATCATCCCGATGGTCGTGGAGCGGGACGGCGAGCCCGTCGCGCCGATGCGCGATGGCGATGCGGTGATCTGCTTCAACTTCCGCTCCGACCGCATGCGGCAGATCGTCCACGCGATGATGGACCCGGCCTTCGACGGCTTCGACGTGTCGGGACGCCCGGCGCTGCGGCTGGCCACGATGACGTCGTACGACGAGAGGTTCAGCTATCCGGTTGCCTTTCCGCCGTTCTCGATGGCGCGCATCGTCGCCGAGGAGGTGTCGGCGGCCGGGATGGGCATGTTCCGGACGGCGGAAACCGAGAAGTACCCGCACGTGACGTACTTCTTCAACGGCGGCATCGAGGCGCCGTTCGCGGGCGAGGAGCGTCTGCTGGTCCCGAGTCCCAAGGTGGCGACGTACGACCTGCAGCCGGAGATGTCCGCGGATGGCGTGACGGACGCCTTGTGCGACTCGATGTCGTCGGGATCATACGACTTCACCCTGTGTAACTACGCGAACTGCGACATGGTGGGACACACGGGGGTATTGCCCGCCGTGATCCGCGCCGTGGAAACCGTGGACCACTGCCTGGCGAGGGTGGTGCGCACCGCCGAGAAAGCGGGCGCGACGCTGCTCGTCACGGCGGATCACGGCAACTGCGAGGTGATGATCGACCCGGCCACGGGCGGCCCTCACACCGCGCACACCACGAATCCGGTGCCGATCGTCGTGCTCGATCGCGGTCGACACCACCCGCTGCGGGACGGCGGCGCGCTCTGCGACGTCGGTCCGACGATCCTCGCGCTGCTGGGGATCCCGCAGCCTGACGAGATGACGGGACGCGACCTCCGCGTCGCGCCCGACTGAGGTGAACACGTGAGGGGATGGCTGGCAGTTTCGCTCCTGGTGGCCGTGGCGCCGTCGCTGTCGGCGCAGGTCGGGTTCGCCCCGTCGGAAAGTCCGTACCGGGACCTGGTGTATCGGCGCTCGTGGAGCGTCTTCGGCGGCGCGTATGGCGCGCAGCCGGATCCGGTCGGCATCGCGCCCCGCAGCGGCACGATGTTCGGCATGCGATACGACGGGCGGATCACCGGTCCTGCGTACATCACGCTCCGGGTGGCCGAGGCATCGCTCGGCCACCGCATCATCGATCCCGTGCAGCCGGCCGGGCACCGGCTCGTCGGCGACGAGACGCTGCCGATCGTGTTCACGGACCTCGCGCTCACGATGCAGCTCACCGGATTC
The DNA here is from genome assembly GCA_963761075.1 of uncultured Gemmatimonadaceae bacterium. Classification (GTDB taxonomy): domain Bacteria; phylum Gemmatimonadota; class Gemmatimonadetes; order Gemmatimonadales; family Gemmatimonadaceae; genus CAVXFN01. Next base: position 115,110 of record CAVXFN010000002.1, on the reverse strand, counting down.
AAGAGCTGGCGGTCGCTCGTCCCTCTGGTGACCGGGGGTTTCGGATTCTCGGCCGACCTCCGGGGGAAGAACGACGTCGGCGGATACCGGTTCGGCGCGCCGCTCACGTTCACGTTCGGCGCGGGAGTCCAGTACGTCACCCACAGTACGTGGGGGCTTCGGCTCGACTGGACGAACTACATGTACAAGATCAACTATCCCAACTCGTACTTCGTACGGAGCGGCTCCGACGATCCGGTGCGCCTGCCGGGTGAGGCATCGTCGTTCTGGCGGCGGAACCCCATCTTCCAGCTCGGCCTGGTGCACTTCTTCCACCCGTAGGGCGGCTGCGGGCACCGGCCGGCCCCCTCGGGATCCCATGGCGACCACCTCGCTCATCCGTCGCGTTCACTTCGCCGCCGCGCACCGCTATGCGCGCCCCGAATGGGACGACGCGCGCAACGCCGCGGTGTTCGGGCTGTGCGCGCGACCGCATTATCACGGACACAACTACAACTGCTGGGTGACGGTGACGGGGAGCGTGGACCCGGTCACCGGCATGGTGATTCCCCTCGACGAGCTCGACGGCGTCCTCAGGCACGAGGTGATGGACCGGTTCGACCACCGCAACATCAACCTCGAGGTGGCCGAGTTCGGCGACGGACGCCTCACGCCGACCACGGAGAACCTGGCCCGCTTCATCCTCGAGCGGGTGCAGGGCGCGTTGGGCAGCCGGGTCCGCGTGACGGAGGTCCGGCTCGACGAGGACGACTCGCTGGGCGCGGTGGTGCGACCCGACGCCTGACGATCCGGGCGCGCGCACTCGCGCGCGGCCCGTGCACACTCGAAGTTTCGGGGCACCCCTCACCCTTCGCGCCGCAGGCCTGGCGATGCCACTCGACGACGCCCCCAATGCCGGTACCTCCCTCGACGCCGTCGAGGAGGCCCTGGTCTGGCTGGAGATCAACGGCACGCCGGCAGTGACCTGGATGTGCACACCGGACCTGCTCGACGACCTGGTGGTGGGGTGGCTCTTTGGCGAGGGCTATATCGAGAGCGCAGGCGACATCCAGCGCATGCGGCCGTGCGCGCGCGAACCCGGCTTCTGGGTCGACCTCGACCCGGCGCGGGTTGCGGCCGTGGAGGCGAGCGGGCGCCGCCGCATCCTCGCCTCCGGGTGCGGCGCGGTGACGGCGTTCCTCGGGAGCCTGGCGGATGTGCCCCGGCGTCGCGGGGAGGTGCCGGTGCTCGACACCCCGAAGCTGCGCCTGCTCTTCAAGGACCTGTTCGGACGTGGCCAGCGATACAACGAAACCGGCGGCGTGCACGCGGCGGCACTGACCGACGGAAGCGACCTGCTCCATCACGCGGAGGACATCGGCCGGCACAACGCGGTCGACAAGGTGCTTGGCGCGGCCATCCAGTCAGGGCGGAATCCGGAGGGGCTGGTGCTGCTGGTGACGGGACGGATCTCGGGTGAACTGGCGTACAAGGCGGCGCGCGCTCGTCTCGCCGCTGTCGCGACCCCGTCGGTGCCGTCGAGCATCGCCGTGGAAATCGCGCGGGCCTCGGGCATGGTGCTGATCGGACGTGCCGTGAGCGGGCGGCCACAGATCCACCGCGGGTGACCGGCTGGGGTCGCGCCCGGTGACGCGCTGCACGGGGGTCATCCTCGCCGGCGGCGCCGCGTCGCGGTTCGGGGGCGTGCCGAAGGGACTGGAGCGCGTTCGCGGGCGCCGGATCATCGATCGCGTCGTCGACGCCCTGCGAGACGTCACCGACGAGCTGCTGCTCGTGGCCAACGATCCCGGCGCGGCGGCCTGGCTCCCGGGCGTGGAGACACGCGCCGACGTGCTCACGGGCCAGGGCAGCCTGGGGGGATCCACGCCGCGCTCGTACACGCGGCGAGGCCGGTGCTGGTGGTGGCATGGGACATGCCATTCGTTCCTTCGCCCCTGCTGGCACGGCTCCGCTCGCTCGGCGAGGGGCACGATGCAGCCGTGCCGGAGAGCGGCTCGCGGCGCGGCGTCGAGCCGCTGTGCGCGTGGTACGCGCCGGCGTGCGTGGCACCGATCGAGCGCGCGATCGCGGCCGGCGACCGGCGGGTCGTGGGATTCTTCGAGGCGGTGCGCGTCGCTCGCCTTCCGGCGGCCGAGGTGGCAGCTTATGGCGACCCGGAGTGGCTCTTCATGAACGTGAACACGCGGGAGGAACTGACCCGCGCGGAGGCGCATGCGACGACCGCCGCTGGTGGCGATCATCGGACGTAAGCACAGCGGCAAGACGACGCTCCTGGTGCGGCTCGCCGCCGAGCTGCACCGGCGCGGCCACCGGGTCATGACGATCAAGCATGGCACGCATACCTTCAACATCGACCCGTCCACGACGGACACCTACCGGCACTTTCACGAGGGCAACGCGGAGCGCGTCGCGATGGTGGCACCGGACAAGTTCGCGCTGGTGATGCGCTGGAGCGACGAGATGACGGCCGACGACGTGGCGTCGACATACATGTCGGATGCGGACGTGGTGCTGTGCGAGGGGTTCAAGGCCACGGCGCTCCCGAAGATCGAGGTCCACCGGCGCGCGATGCACCCCCAGCCGCTGTACGTGGCGACGGGCGTGCAGGCCGCGAGCTACCGCGCGCTGGTGACCGACGACCCGGCGCTGGAGGCCGCGGTGCCGGTGGTGCGGCTCGACGCCGACGACTGGCTGGCGACGCTGGCCGCGCTTGTCGAGCGCGACGTCATGCAGCGTTAGGCATGCGTCGCACGGCGCTGCTCCTCATCCTGGTGGCGGCCGGCGCGTGCCGGTCGGGGCGGGTCACCGTGTCGACGATCCCCTGCCCCGAGCCGGGGGTCCCGGACTCGAGCCTGTACCGCGCCATCGACCCCATCGTGAACGCCGGGAAGTTCCGTTCCGCGACCTGGGGCATCCTGGTGACCGACGCCTCGACAGGCGAGCGGCTCTACCAGCGCAATGCGGGCACGCTGATGCTCCCGGCGTCGAACTTCAAGATCCTCACTGCCGCCGCGGCGGTGAAGCTGCTCGGTCCGGCGTTCCGGTTCACGACGGTCGTGGCCGCGGCCGGCCCGATCCGCAGCGGGACGCTGCATGGCGACCTGGTGGTGCTTGGTACCGGCGATCCGACGATGAGCGACCGGATGCGCGGGGACGCGATGGTGCCGCTGCGCGCGATCGCGGACTCGCTCTATCGCCGGGGCATACGACGCATCAGCGGGCGCGTGGTCAGCGGCCTGGACGCCTTTCCGGATGCGTCGCTCGGCTACGGATGGGCGTGGAACGACCTGGACGCCCCGTTCGCCGCCGGCGTAGACGAGCTGCTGCTCAACGAGGGGACCGCGCGCCTCCGGCTGCGCGGGGGCACGCGCCCGGGCGATTCGGTCGAGGTGCGCACCGACCCGGCGCCCGGCTTTCCGCGGGTGAAGGTACGCGCGCGCACGCTCGGAGGCGGCGGGGCACCGAACGTGTACGTCGTCCAGGACAGCAGTGACGCATCGTCGGTGATCGTCGAGGGAACGATCCCGCCGCGCGACACGACCACCCTGTCGATCACGTTGCGCGACCAGACGCGCGCATTCCTCGAGGCACTGCGCGAGGCGATCACGGCGCGCGGGATCGCCGTCGACGGCGGCGTCGTGGGGCAGACGCTGCGCACCGGTGCCGTCGCCGGGCCGGCGGTCGCCAGCCGGTCGGGCGATGGGCCGCGCTCGATGCCGTCGCCGGGAGCCGGCCGCACGACGCTGTTCTCGCTGCTCTCTCCCACGCTGGCCGAGATCCTCGTGCCGTTCGAGAAGAACAGCGTGAACCAGATTGGCGAGGTGCTGCTGAAGACGCTCGGGCGCATACACGGCGACGCGGGCACGTACCAGAACGGCATCGGCGTGCTGAGCCGGCAATTGCTCGACTGGGGCGTCGAGCGGGACGGCTTCGTGATCCACGACGGGAGCGGCCTGTCGCGCGCCGACGCGGTGACGCCGGAGACCCTCGTCCGGGTGCTCGCGGCGATCCGCCAGGACGACGGCTTCTCGGCGTTCTACGATGCCCTGCCCGTCGCCGGGGTGGACGGCACGCTCGGGCGGCGCCTTGGCGACGCGCCGGCGCGCGGCCACGTGCATGCCAAGACCGGCTCCATGGAGGGCGTGCGCGCGCTGTCCGGGTACGTCGCGACGGCCGGAAACCGGACGCTCATCTTCAGCATCATCTGCGACAACTGGACGGTGTCCGTGCCGGAGATCGACGAGGCCATCGACAGCATCGTGCTGCAGATCGCCCGCCACCGTCCGCTCACCACCGCGCAGTGATGCACACCGTTGGGCAGGCGAGCGCCGAGATCATGGCAGGCATTCGCCCGCTCGCCCCCGAACGCGTACCGCTGCTCGACGCGATGGGTCGCGTGCTCTCCACGGCGGCAGTCGCAACGTACACGCTGCCGCACTGGGACAACTCGGCAATGGACGGGTATGCCGTTCGCGCCGCCGACCTCGACGGGGCGAGCGCGGTGCGACCGGTGGTGCTGCGGGTGCTGGAGACGGTGCCGGCCGGCGGCTTCGGCACCGTGCCGGTGGGCCCGGGCGAGGCCACGCGCATCATGACCGGGGCGCCGCTCCCCGAGGGCGCCGACAGCGTGGTGCGGGTGGAGGACACCGATGGCGGCACCGAGCGCGTCGCGATCCGGGACGCACGCGATGCGCGCCGCAACATCCGCCCGCGCGGCGAGGACTTTCGCGAGGGAGAGGTGGTGATCGCGGCGGGCTCGCCGGTCGGCGCGGCACAGGTGGGCGTCCTGGCGAGCCTGGGGCTCGCCGCGGTGGACGTGCACCGGCGCCCGGTGGTGGCGATCGCGGGGTCGGGAGACGAGCTCGTCGACCTCGACCGCTTTCACGAGGTGCTGGCGGGACGGCGCATCGTGGCGTCGAACAGCTACACGCTCTCGGCGCTCGTCGCCGCGGCGGGAGGCGTCGCGCGGTCGCTCGGGAACGCGGGCGACACGCCGGAGTCGCTCCGCGAGGTGCTGTCACGGGCCGACGGGGCCGACCTCATCGTGACCTCGGCCGGCGCGTCGGTGGGGGAATTCGACTACACCCGCGAGGTGCTCGCATCGTTAGGCGCGACGCTGCAGTTCTGGCGGGTGCGGATGCGGCCCGGCGCCCCGCTGGGGTTCGGCATGCTCGGCGCGACCCCGTGGATCGGGCTCCCGGGGAACCCGGTCTCGGCGATGGTCACGTTCGAGCTGTTCGTGCGCCCCGTCATTCGACGGATGCTGGGGCACCGCCGGGTCTTCAGGCGCCCGGTCCCGGTGGTGCTCGAGGAGCCGGTTGCGATTGGCGCACGCCTCACGCACTTCCTGCGGGCCGTGGTCGGCGTCGCCACCGATGGCACGATGACCGCCCGCCTCACGGGGCCGCAGGGCTCGGGCATCCTGACGTCGATGGCGCGCGCCAATGCGCTGCTGGTGGTGCCCGACGACCGTCCCCGGTGCGAGGCCGGGGAGCGCCTCAACGCGCTCCTGATCGGCGACGACGCCGAGCTCGCGGACCACTTCGCCCTGTGAGGTGCGGCCACCGGACCGCCCGCCCGGTGCCTACCTGACGATCGTGCCGGCCGCGCGGGGCGCGACCGGCACGCCAGGCCGGGGGCTCGTCACCACCAGCCTCACTTCTTGTCCGCGCACCCCTTGTAGCTGACCTGGTCGACCCAGACCTGGGCCTGGTGGGTGTGCTCCTTGTTCGACTTGTCGACGCACTTCACCATCGCCAGGGTGATGTCGATGCGGTGCGTGTCGGCTGCCATGCGGATCGACGTGTAGTTGCTGAGCGCGCCGTCGACGCTGGGGTCCTTGTAGTCGAACACGATGGAATCGGCCCGCCCACCCTTCGTGTGGTGCCAGACGATGTTCGCCGGCGTGATGTCGACGTTCCACGACCCGTCGTCGCTCACCAGATCGAACGACTCGGGCGCGGCGGCCGGCGCGGCGGTGGCGGCCGCGGCGGTGGAGTCCGTCGCCGGGGCAGCCTGTTCCCCGCCGCCCCCTCCCCCACACGCGACTGCGACAGCCGCGGCGGCGATGAGAAAGGCGGACAACCGGATGGTGTGATTCGCGTTGCGCATGCTGTCTCCGAGGATCGCGTCGTCGGCTCTGCGCACCGCGCGGTGCGCGATTCGCCGCGCGGATGCTCCAAAATGTGCGCGCATCGGCTCCGGTGCAATGCGTCGATGCGTCCCGGATTGCGGTCGCCCCGCCCTTCCCGCGCGACGAAGGCTCCGCCTCCCCCGCGCGTGAGGGAATCCCCCCCGCCCGTCAGGTTTTCAGCCGCTGCGCGACGACCTCGGCTATGTCGAGTACCGGCGCTTCGCTGCCCAGCGCCTGCGCGCCATCAGTGACCATCGTCATGCAGAACGGACATGCCACCGCAAGCACGTCGGCACCCGTCGCCAGCAGCTCGCCGGTGCGCTCCACGTTGATGCGCGTCCCGGTGCGTTCCTCCATGAACATGCGCCCGCCGCCGGCGCCACAACACAGGCCGCGGTCGCGGGTCCGCGCGGGCTCCACCAGCGAGACCACCGGCAGGGCGCGCCGCAGCGTCTCGCGCGGGGCGTCGTAGACCCCGTTGTAGCGCCCCAGGTAGCAGCTGTCGTGGTACGTGACCGTGAGCGCCTGCCCGGCCTCGCTGTCCAGGGGGACGCGCCCTTCCGCCAGGAGTCGCGCCAGGAACTCGGCGTGATGTATGACCTCATAGTGCCCGCCGAACTGCGGAAACTCCCTGCCGATCTGGTGGAAGCAGTGGGGACAGCTCGTGACGACGGTGGTGACGTGGTAGCGATCGAGCGTCTCGATGGCCTGCTTTGCCAGGGTCTGGTACAGGTACTCGTTGCCGAGCCGGCGTGCCGGATCGCCGTGGCAGCTCTCCTCCTGCCCCAGGATCGCGAAGCGGACTCCGGCCGCCTCGAGCACGCGCGCGAAGGCCACCGTGACTTTCTTCGCCCGGTCGTCGAACGAACCCATGCAGCCGACCCAGAAGAGGACCTCCGGGCGCTCCCCACGGGCAGCCAGCTCCGCCATTGTCGGGATCTCCATCCCCTCGGCCCACTGCGCGCGATCGGACGGCTGGAAGGCCCAGGGCGCGCCGTTGCGCTCGAGCGCCTCGAAGGCGGGAAGCACCTCCTCGGGAAAGCGCGACTCCGTGAGGACGAGTCCGCGCCGGAGTTCATTGATGATCTCGAGCTGGTCGATCGACACCGGGCACTCGTAGACGCACGCACGGCAGGAGGTGCAGGCCCAGAGCTCGTCCTCGGTGATGTAGGTGTCCAGCAGGCGCCGATCGGTCGCGTCGGCATCCGCGGCCGGCCCGCCGCCGAGCACCGGACGCCCGAAGACGTCACTGCCCCCCACGATCGTGGGCGCGAGCTCGGCGAGGCGCTCGCGGGTGTTGATCACGATCTTGCGCGGGGAGAGCGGCTTCCCGGTGATGTGCGCCGGGCAGACCGACGTGCACCGTCCGCACTCGGTGCACGAGTAGCCGTCGAGCAGGTTCTTCCACGTCAGGTGCGTCACGTCGGCGGCGCCGAACTGCTCGGTGTCGGCCTCGAGATCCATCGGTGGCATGGCGCCGATGACGCCGGGGCCGCTGGTGTTCGAGAGAAAGGTGTTGGGCAGCGAGACGATGACGTGCAGGTGCTTGGAGTACGGCAGGTAGTTCAGGAACGCGAGGATGAGCAGCGAATGCGTCCACCAGCTCCACTCCCGAATCCCGTGGGCGATGGCGGGCGGGATCCACGCCAGCGCCATGGCGACGGGCGCCGAGACGGGCTGCAGCGCCATGGGATGCCGCGGGGCGATGATGCGATCGAGCGCCGCGGTGAGGATCAGCGTGACCATCAGCCCGGCGATCATCGTGAGGATGAGGATCGCATCGCCGCCATGGACGTTGTCGCCCTGGAGTCGCTCCGGCTTGACGACGAGGCGACGATACAGAAGCAGCCCCACGGCGACGAGCACGAAGAGGGCGAAGAGCTCCTGCGAGAGCAGGAAGAGCGCGTAGAGCGGACCCGGGAGGAACCTCTCGTACGAGAACGAGGGCGCGACGCCGGACACCAGGATCTCGGCGCTCCCCGCCGTGAGCACGACGAAGCCCCAGAAGACCGTGGCGTGAAGCGGGCCGGCCGCGTGGTCGCGCAGGATCTTGCGCTGCCCGATCCCGATGGCGAGGACGTTCCAGAGGCGTCGCCCGACATCGCTGAAGCGCCACTCGTCGCGTCCGATGCGCAGGAAACGATAGAGGCGCTGCACGCTGAAGGAGAAGAACGACGTCGCGAGGACGAGCACGAAGAGGAAGACGACGTTTTTCGTGCTCATCGCGCGATGCCTCCCAACCTCAGGATGTGCCTGCCGGGCGGAAGACGCCCGGCCCACAGGTTACGGCGCGGGGGGCCGGGTCGACAAGCGACCCGCGACGTCCGCGCCGCGATCGGGCCCGCCGGGCCTGCGCGAGCGCCGCCGCGCCGGCGGCGTGACGTTATCCCTCCGCCTTCGCCTTCCGCACGGCCTCGGTCAGCACGGGCACGATCTCCAGGGCGTCACCGACAATGCCGTAGTCCGCCGCCTTGAAGATCGGCGCGTCCTTGTCCTTGTTGATCGCGACGATGGTACGCGACGTCCGCATGCCGGCGAGATGCTGGATCGCCCCGGAGATGCCGACCGCCACGTACAGGTCCGGGCTGACCTGGCGACCCGTCTGCCCGATCTGGTCGCTGTGCGGCCGCCACCCTTCGTCGGTCACCGCCCGCGTCGCCCCGACCGCGGCGTTGCCGAACGCCGCGGCGAGTTCCTCGACGAGCCTGAAGTTCTCGGGCGCCTTGAGCCCACGCCCCCCGCTCACGATGACCGGCGCATCGGCGAGGTCGAGCTTGCGGGCGTCGCTCTGGATCATCTCGGTCACGACGACGCGCGCGGCCGACGGGTCGCCGACCGGTGGCACGTTCTCGACGCGCCCGGCGCCCGGGTGGCTGGCCGCCTCGACGGCGCCGGGTCGCATCGAGACGACTGCCGGACTCGCCGCCAACCTGAGGCTGGCGATGACCTTTCCGGCATAGGTGAAGTGCGTTGCGACCATGGCATCGCCATCGAGGGCTACGCTGAGCGCATCGGCGATCATCGGGACCCGCAACCGTGCGGCCACGCGAGGCGCCAGGTCCTTGCCGAGCGCCGACGCACTGAAGACCGCCGCCCGGTAGCCACCGTCCCCGATCCGCGAGGCCACCAGCGACGCCGTCGCCTCGGCGTTGTAGTTGGTGAACCCCGCGTGTTCCGTCACCAAAACGGCATCGGCCCCGTACCCGGCGAGCATCGCCGCCCTGGCGGAGATGCCGGGCGCTCCCACGAGCACCACGTGCACCTCTCCGCCGGTCGCGTCGGCGAGCTTCCGCGCGACGGTGACCGCCTCGAACGCAACCTTGCGCAGATCGCCGCTGCGCGACTCCGCGAATGCCAGGACGTTCGCCATCAGAGCACCTTTGCCTCGGACTGGAGGAGGCGGATCAGTTCAGGAACGGCCTCCGGGCCCTCGCCGATGATGCGTCCGGCCTGGCGCTCCGGGGGAAGTTCCATCCGTGTCACCGTGAGCCTGACCGCCGGCAGCTGTGCGGGCTTCGACTCGAGCGGCTTCTTCTTCGCCGCCATGATGCCCTTGAGCGACGGGTAGCGTGGGCGAGCGACGCCTTCGTCGATCGACGCCGCGGCGGGGAGTGCGCTCGAGACCAGCTCGGCCGCGCCCTCGAGCTCGCGACGCGCGGTGAGGCGCCCATCGGCGACCTCGATCTTCGTGCACGCCTGCACCATGGGGATGCCGAGAAGCTCGGCCACCATGAGGCCGACGACACCGTTCGCCGTGTCGGCCGCCATCTTGCCAAAGAGCACGAGGTCGTAGCCACCTCCCTGCAGCTCGGCGGCCAGCGCACTGGCAATGGCGAAGCCGTCGAACGGAATGGCATCGACCTTCAGGTGCACCGCGCGCGCGGCGCCGATGCTGAGGGCCTTTCGCAGCGTCTCCTGGACGACGTCGGGACCGAGCGAGATGACTGTCACCTCGCCGGCGCCGAGCTTCTCGACCTGCTGGATGGCCCACTCGACGGCGTAGCCATCGAAGTCGCTCATGTCGTACTTGAGGCCGGTCTCGTCGATGCCGAGCCCGTTCGCTGCGATCCTGAACCGGACGTCCATCTCCGGGACGCGCTTGAGGCACACCGCGATCTTCACGCCTGTCGCTCCCTATGTGAAAAGATTCACAAACGAAGATAGTGGGGCGAGTAGGGTGAGGTGAGGGGGATTTTCACCGGTGGGTGCCGGTGCCGCCCGCACGAGTGGCGCGGGCGCCGTCCGGACATGTCGGACGGCCCTGCGAGGCGCGCGTGGCGCGGACGCGAGTCCGTCCGACTGCCGCGGGAGCGATACCTTGACATCCTACAACAAGGCCGCGCATGTTGTCGATTGTCGAGGCATCCACCCCCAGCCGGACCCATGACCACCGGGAAGAGCGACCTCCTTCAGGGCACACTGGACTTGCTGATCCTCCGGACACTGTCGTCGGGGCCTCGGCACGGCTGGAGCATTTCCAAGCGCATCCAGGAGATGTCGCGCGAGGTGCTGCGGGTGAACCAGGGTTCACTCTACCCTGCGCTGTACCGTCTCGAGGATCGCGGGTGGATCGATGCCGAGTGGGGCACCTCGCCCGAGGGGCGTCGCGCGAAGTTCTACCGCCTCACCGCGGCCGGGAAGCGGCAGCTCGCGGACGAGACGCAGCAGTGGCGCGCGTTCTCCCTGGCGGTGAACCACGTGCTGCAGGGAGGCTAGCGCGTCGTGGCGTTCCTGACGCGGCTGAGGCGCCGGCTGCGGGCGCTGCTGCGCCCGACGCAGGTTGACGCCGAGATGGAGGAGGAGCTGCGCGCGCACCTGGCCTTCGAGATTGCCGATCGCGCCGCGCACGGCATGGCACCCGACGAGGCGCGGCGGACGGCGCTGGCCGACTTCGGCGGCGTGGAGGCCATCAAGGAGAGCGGACGCGATGCGCGCGGGGCCCGGCCGCTGCACGACCTGGGGCGCGACCTGCGCCTGACGCTCCGGGCGCTGCGGCGCCAGCCGCTGTTCGCGGTGACCGCGGCGGCCACCATGGCGTTAGGCGTGGCGGCGACCTCGGTCGTCGTGGGTGGCGTGAACGCGCTGCTGCTGCGCCCCCTGGCGATCCCCGACGCGCGCAACCTGTACGTCTGGTCCGAGGACTGGGGCCCCGGGAATTACTCGTCGACGTCGATGGCCGAGCCGACGTACGGGTACCGCCACTTCCGGGACGTCGCGGACGCGACCGATTCGGTCTTCGCGGGCATCGCCGGCTTCTTGTACCGACCGTTCTCCCTGCGGTCGGGAGCCGATGCGCACATGCTGTTCGGGGTCGTTGCCACGGCGAACTACTTCCGCGTGCTGGGCGTGCGGCCGGCGGCAGGACGGCTGTTCTCCGCCACCCGGGAAGAGGCGTCCGACGCCGTGCCCGAGGCAGTCGTCAGTTACGACTACTGGCAGCGCGCACTCGGCGGGGACAACGCCGCGATCGGGCAGACGCTGTTCGTGAACAGCAGGGCGGTGACGCTGGTGGGCGTGGCGCCGCCCGGGTTTGCGGGCACCATCGTGGGCCTGGCGCCGGACATCTGGGTGCCGGCCGCGGTGTACCGTCTTCCGCCGGCGGGCGTCCCGTCGGCGTCGTCGCCCGCCACGCCGCTCTCGCTGACGATCTTCGGACGGCTGCCGCGCGGGCTCACGCGGGCGCGGGCCGAGCTGATGCTCTCGACGCTCGTGGCCCACCTGCCGGGTGACGAAGCCGTGGCAGCGAGTGCGCCGCGTCCGCCTGCAGGCCATGGGTGGGATTCCGGCCATGGCGCGCGGCGTCTTCGACGGGTTCCTCGGGCTCCTGGGCGCGACCGCCGCGCTGGTGCTTCTCATCGCCGCCACCAACGTGGCGGGCATGTTCCTGGCCCGCGCGTCGCAGCGCGGTCGCGAGCTGGCGGTGCGCCGGGCCCTGGGCGCCAGCCGATGGAGAATCGTCAGGCAGCTGCTTGCCGAGAGCGTGGTGATCGGTGCCCTGGGCGCCACGTCGGGCATCGTGCTGGGGTCCTGGCTGCTGCGCCTGCTGACATGGCGACTCGGCGCCCTGGGCGTGCCCGTCACCATCTCGACGTCGCTCGACCTGCGGATGGACCCGCGCGTGGTGGCGGTGTCAGCCGGCATCGCGATGCTGGCCGGCATCCTCGCCGGACTCGTTCCCGCGCTCGGGTCCACGCGGGTGGCCCTGGTGCCCGCGCTGCGGGGCGACGGGCGGGCGCACGACGTGCGCGGCACCGCCCGGCGCCGGTTCGTGGTGGCGCAACTCGCGATGTCGCTGGCACTGATCGTGGCCGCAGGGCTCTTCACGCGTGCGCTCCGGCGCGCACTCGACGTGGACCCTGGGTTCAATCCCGACGGCGTCGTCCTTGGCGGGATCAACCTCGCCCCGCACGGCTACGCCGAGGCGCGCGGAAGGGAGTTCTACGCGCAGTTGCTCGCCCGGTTGCGTGCGCGGCCCGAGTTCACGTCGGTCGCCCTCGGCCGCAACACGCCGCTGGGCGGAGAAAACAACGGCGAGGGCGTGCTGCTCCCCGGCGAGTCCGGGCCGCGTGGCCGGCGCATCGACGTGCTGAAGGGCGCCGTCAGCGACGGATTCCTCGCGACCGTGCGCATCCCGCTCGTTGGCGGCCGGACGTTCGCCGCGGATGACGACGCCAATGCAGCGCCGGTGGTGATCGTCAACCAGACGCTGGGGCGCCGCCTGCTGAACGACAGCCTTCCGCTCGGCCGGACCGTCCGGGTGGGCGGCAAGGAACGCGAAATCGTGGGCGTGGTGAAGGACGGGAAGTACCGGAGCCTGGGCGAGGCACCGACGAGCTATGCGTTCATCCCCTTTGCGCAGGACTACGACCCGCGGATGTTCGTCTTTGCCCACGTGCGCGGCAGCACCGACGGCGCGATAGCGGCCTTGCGTGAGGAAGTGGCGCGCCTCGACCGGAACGTGGCGCTGGAGCTTCCCCGGTCGCTTTCCACCGCGGTCGACCTGTGGCGATTGCCGCCGCGCCTGGCGGCCATCCTGATCGGCGCGTTCGGGATCGTCGGGCTGGGGCTCGCCGCGATCGGCGTCTACGGCGTGCTTGCCTTCCGGGTGGCGATGCGCACGCGCGAGTTCGGCGTGCGGCTCGCCCTGGGCGCAACGTCGGGGCGGCTGTTGCGCGACGTGCTCCGCGAGGGCATCTCGATCGCCGTCGTCGGCACGCTCGCCGGCCTGCTCCTGGCCGCCGGGCTGGGACGCGCGATGGCCGGTTTCCTCTACGGAGTCGGTGCGTTCGACCCGCTGACGTTCGCGACCGGCGCCGCGATCCTCGCTGTGACAGCGCTGGTGGCTGCGTATCTTCCAGCACGTCGCGCCGCGCGCGTCGACCCGCTGGTGTCCCTGCGCGCGGAGTGAGCCCGGCCGGTGCGGCGATGCGCCGCGCCGGTTCCCCCCAGCAACGCACCCACATGGCAGGAGACCGACGTCGCACTGCGCTGGTCACCGGTGCCAGCGCGGGACTCGGGCGCGAGTTCGCCGCGCAGCTCGCGGCGGCCCGGTACGACCTCGTGCTGGTGGCGCGTCGCGAAGACCGACTTCGCGGGCTGTCGGCTGACCTGACGTCCCGCCACGGGATCACGTGCGAGACCATCGTCGCCGACCTGGCGACGGACGACGGCGTGACACGGGTCGTGGCGCGACTCGATGCCGCCCCAGTCGACCTCCTCGTGAGCAACGCCGGCTTCGGCACGATCGGGAGCATCGTGCGGGCCTCGCGAGAGAAGCAGGAGGCGATGCTCCGCCTTCACGTGCTGGCCACGCACCGCCTGGTGCAGGCGGCGGTCCAGGGCATGGCGCAGGCGGGAGGCGGTGCGGTCATCATCGTCGCCTCGGTGGCGTCGTACCTCGCCGTTCCGGGAAACGCCAACTACAACGCCACCAAGGCGTACCAGCGATTCTACGCGGAGGCGCTGGCGCGGGAGGCGGCGCCGCGCGGCATCTACGTGCAGGCTCTCTGTCCTGGCTTCACGCGCACCGAGATGCACGACGACTTCGACGAGGCGAGGCGACGGATCCCGTCCTGGGCATGGGACTCGGCGCCGGACGTCGTGCGCACCTCGCTGGACGCCCTGCGCCGCCGATCGCCGGTCGTCGTCGTCCCCGGGGCGCTCTACCGCCTGACGGTGCTGCTGCTGCGGTTCCTGCCGCGATGGCTCATCAACGGCTTCACAGGGACGTTCCGCCGCGTCCGTCGATCGAAGCCTGCCAGCCACGGTGCCTGACGAGGGCGGCTGGTGCCGGCGCCGCGCCTGGCAGCCACGCCGTCCCGCGGGCTGAACCGGCCGCCGCCCGCCCGTGCCCGGCAGCACCGACCGCTCAGCTGAACGCGCTCAATCCCGTGACGGCCTGTCCGAGCACCAGGGAGTGCACGTCGTGCGTCCCCTCGTAGGTGTACACGCTCTCCAGGTTTGCCATGTGTCGCATCGAGGCGTACTCGGCGAGGATGCCGACCGCGCCGAGGAGGCGACGTGCCTCGCGCGCGACGTTCGTCGCCATGCTCACGTTGTTGCGCTTGGCGAAGGAGACCTGCTGCGGCGTGTAGCGACCGTCGTCCTTGAGCCGGCCGAGGTGCAGGTTGACGAGCTGTCCCTGCACGATGCCGGTGAGCATGTCGGCCAGGCGCTGCTGCTGGATCTGGAAGCCGGCGATGGGGCGATCGAACATCACGCGGTTCTTCCCATACGAGACGGCCTCCTCGAAGCAGGCCATGGCCGCACCGACGGCTCCCCAGGCAATGCCGTAGCGCGCCTGCGTGAGGCACATCAGCGGCGACTTGAGCCCGCCCGACGCCGGGAGGATCGCGTCGGCAGGCAGGTGCACGTCGCTGAAGACGAGCTCACTGGTGTCGGAGGCGCGCAGGGAGAGCTTTCCCTTCTGGTCGCGCGCCGTGAAGCCCGCGCTGTCGGTCGGGACGAGGAAGCCGCGGATCGAGCGGGCGTCGGGGTCACCGTTGGTCTTCGCCCACACGACCGCCACCTGCGCCGTGGAACCGTTGGTGATCCACATCTTGGCGCCGTTCAACAGCCAGCTCCCGTCCTTCTGCTCTCGCGCCATCGTGATCATGCCGGCCGGATTGGAGCCGAAGTCCGGTTCGGTCAACCCGAAGCAGCCGATGACCTCGCCCTTCGCCATCCGCGGCAGGTAATGCTGCTTCTGCGCCTCGCTGCCGAACGCGAAGATGGGATACATGACGAGCGCACCCTGCACCGACGCGAACGAGCGCACGCCGGAGTCGCCCCGCTCCAGTTCCTGCATGATCAGCCCGTAGGCGACGTTGTTCAGCCCGGCGCATCCGTACGCCTCGGGGAGGTTCGCGCCAAAGACGCCGAGCTCGCCCATCTCCGGGACGAGCTGCGAGGGGAAGTGCCCCTGGACGTATGCCTCGCCGATGATCGGGAGCACGCGCTCGTCGACCCAGCGGCGGATGGTGTCGCGAATGGCGCGCTCCTCTTCCGAGAGCACGCTGTCGATGTCATAGAAGTCGATCGGTGCCGGCATGGCGCGGAAAGCTAGTCAACGGGAGCCCCGCGCGACGTCCGCGGCAGGGCGCTGGCGCGCGGCGACGAGGTACGCGGCGCTCGACGCGAGGAGTGCGGGAAAGAGGAGCGTTGCCGCCACCAGTGCGGCTTCCGGAAGCTGCATCGCGCCGGCGAGACGCGCCGCGAGCACGCCCACCGGAGCGCCCGTCGCCACCGGTCCGGCGAGGAGCGCGAGCCACCCGAGCGACGCACCGAGCGCCGCGGTGCGCGCCGGGCGATCGCCCGGCCACGCGAGCCCGGCAAGGACGCCCCAGGCCGCCGGCACCAGCCACCCGCCGAACCACGTGCCAGACGCCACCACGACGGCGCCGATGATGACGCGCCAGGTGCGCCTCACGGTGCACCTGCCGCGGGTCGGAGGGAGAGGAGGGCGCGGGCGAGCGAGGCGGGAAGTCCGCTCGTGTCCGACGGTGCGAACAGCGTGTCGAGCTGGCCCGCGGACCAGAGCGGAAGCCTGTCGTCGTACCGCCGGCTCGCCGGGTTGCCACTCTGTCCGCCGGGATACGTGCCCCATGCGTGCACCGTGGGACCAAGCTCGACGACCATGCGCCAGCTCGATCCAAAGCCGCCGGGGCCCGAGGGATTGAGCGTGCCGGGACCGCCCTGCACCGGCACCGCGCGCTGCGAGAAGCCGGGGAGTCCCAGCAGGTGGTTCACGCGCGCCGGCTGCGCCCGGTCCCAGCGCCAGCCGCCGCCGGAGCGCGGACCGTACCGCCTGACGAGGCTGTCCCACGCCGCCTCGAGGCTCTGCCGCAGGACCTGGTCCCGGGTCTCGACCCGGTCGGTGGTGCGATGATCGTCCCACCAGGCACTGGTGGAGTCGTGCAGCAGCTCGAGCAGGACATCGCTGTTGGGGGCGGCGACGCGCACGCCGCCTCTCGGGGCGAGCTCGTCCCACGTCCGCGGGCCGAGCTGGCGCATGGCCGCCTCGAACAGCAGCGCGCGGTCGTTGTCGCGCGTGTAGCGGGCATCCCAGCCGCCGAGGACGTCGGCCGCCGAGTCGAGCGCGGCCGGATGCGCCCCCGGGACGCGCGCCGCCGTGAGAAAGAACGGCAGGAACAGTTCGGCGCGCACGCTGCCGGGGTTCGTCTGGAAGCCGCGCATGGCGTCGGGCGTCACGACGGAGTCGGCGCGCAGCAGCCTGTTGATCTGCAGCGCGCGCCAGACTTCGTAGTCGTGGTCGCTGCCGAGGTAGCGTGGCTGCTGGCGCGGGTCGATCGGCTGCTGGTTGGCGGACGCCAGGAAGCCCTGGGCGGGGTCGAACGCCTGCGGGTAGTCGGAGACGGGCCAGTAGCCCATCCAGTCGCTCGCGCTCGTGGAGCCGTCACGAATCGTCAGGCCGTCGCCGTTTCCCGGGCGGATCGGGTAGTGGCCGGTGGAGCGGATGGCGATGGATCCATTCCGGTCGGCGGTGAGCATGTTCTGCGCCGGCACGGTGAAGTTCGCGGCCATGCTGTCGAGGAACGCCCGCGCGGTGGTGGCGTACGCGGCATCGAGGAAGGCGGCGGCCGTCCCCTCGGGCTCGAGCACCGTCCAGCGCATCGACAGCCACTCGCCGCCGTCGTGCACCAGGGGGCCGCGGTGGGAGTAGCGCACGGTGTCGACGGCCACCGTCGAGCCGCGCGGCCCGCGATACGTCTCGACGCGCAGGTCGAGCGGTCGCCAGGCGCCGTCGAGCCGGTACTTCGTGGGGGCCGCCGGGTCATCGAGCGTCTCGCGGTACACGTCGAGGACATCGGCGCCGGTGTTGGTGAACGTCCAGGCGATGTCGCGCGTGAAGCCGATCACGATGCCGGGCGCGCCCGGGATCGTGACGCCATACACGTCGAGCTTCCCGGGCACGACCAGATGCGCCTCGTACCAGATGCTCGGCAGCGTCAGCTCGAGGTGCGGATCGCCGGCCAGGAGCGCGACGCCGGCGGCGGTCCGCGCCGGGGCCACCGCCCAGTTGTTGCTGGCAAAGCTCCGGCGCTCGCCATCCGCAAAATCGGGTCCGGGCGGGAGCGCGGCGACGAGCCGCGCCGCCAGGGTATCCGGTGTCCCGGGCGGGGCCAGGGGCCCGAAGTCATAGCGCGGGACGCCGCCGCTCCCGTTAGGCTGGATCGGCTCCTGGATGGGGTCGTTCACCGGGTAGACGGCGTCGGCGGCGGCACGTCCCACGAGGGCGGCCGCCGCCAGTCGCTGGCGCTCGCCGTCCGAGGCGGCCAGCGTCCACCCCATGCGGTTGAGCAGGTACAGCGAGTTGACGGGCTGCCACCGCTCCGGGCGTACCCCGAGCAGCTTGTACTCGATGGGCCACGCGGCGCGATCGAGGCCGTCGATCCAGGCGTTCACGCCGTCGGCGAACGCATCGAGCATCAGGCGTTCGGGGGCATCCGGCGCCAGGCGGGCCATCCGGTCCTCGGCGGCCCGGGGAAGGCCCAGGTTGCGCATCTCGCGATCGACGACGAGCGCCCGCGCCCCGACCCACTCGGTGAGCCGTCCCGCGGCCGCATGGGTCTGCAGGTCGAGCTGGAACAGCCGGTCGCGCGCCACGACGTAGCCGAGGGCGCGCAGCGCGTCGGCCTCGGTGGTGGCGAAGATATGCGGCACCCCGCGACGGTCGTAGCGCACGTCGACGGGCCCGGCGAGGTGCGGGATGCGGCCGATGGCCTGTCGAGGCAGCTCGGCGAAGCGGGCCGCCGCCCAGGCACCGCTGGCCGGGTCGAGCAGGCCGCCTAACGGCGGGAGCGGGCCGGCTCCCCTGGCGCCAAGCCAGAGGCCGCCGGCCAGGCCGGCGGTCGCCACCAGGAAACCCGGGATGCGTCGCACGACTGAAACTCCGCGCCGGTGGGGCGCTACGGAAGGGTGAGCGCCACGCGGCGGGTGGCCTCCGGCGCGATGCCGACCGCCCGCGCCTGTCGCCTGAAGTCGGCGCCGTGACCGAGCGGGCGCCCGGTCTCCTCCTGCCACTGGTGCACCATCTCGTGGAGGAGCGTCTCGGTGGCGGCGCGCCAGCCGTGGCGCCGGATGTGCCGGCGGCTCAGCACGATCTCGGCCTCGTGGCCGGCACCGCGCGGGCGATAGTGGCCGAGGCGTCGCCGCATGCGCCGTGAGACCCGGATTGCCACCGGCGCCAGCGCGCCATCGAAGTGCTCGTCGTTGAGCGTGCGGTGGAGCCTCGTCAGCCGCTCGACGATCACCACGTCGTCCGGGTGCGGCCGCTCACGGCGCACCGGGGCGTCGCCCGCTGGCACGGGATACGACACGATGACGCGTCGGGCACGGGTGCGCGCCGCTCCCCGGGCCTCGACGAATTCGACAATCGCCGCGATGACATCCGGCGGCGCCCCGAGGAACGCCTCGTGCACCCGCAGTTCCGCGCCGCGCCACGACGCCACCACGGTGCGATTGCGCGTGAGACGGCACGACTCGATGCGCCGCAGCCCCGCGGCGCGGAGCCGCGCCAGGAAGGCGCCGGCCAGCCCGGCACGGTACTCCGCCGCCGGTGCCCGTCCCTCGCGGCGACGCGCCGACGGCGCCACGAGGCGAAGCTCCAGTTGGGCGGAGCCTGCGGTGTTCGCCGCGCCGGCGCTCATCGCGCGAAGCGCCGGGCGGGGCCGTCGGCCAGCGCGCTGTCTGCCGATGACCAGATGCGCGTCACCACCTCGATGACGTCGGGCAGGATCGTGATCACGTTCACCGACGAGGGACGCCCTCCGCGGGACCGGTTCGACACCGTGCCGGCCGTCGAGATCACGGTGCCCTTGCGGGTGTGCTCCACGAAGTGGACGGCTTCCTGGTGGTCGTGCCCACAGAGCACGAGGTCGACGCCGATCGTGGCGAACGCGCCGAGGATCTGCGGCGTGTTCTTCAACCCGTGGCGCTGCGACAGGTCGCCCTTCACCGGGTTGTGGTGCATCACGATGACGCGCGCGTCACCCGCGGGTGACGCGTCGAACTCGGCGCGTGCGTGCGCGACCTGCGCCGCGCGCAGGTCCCCGATGATCGAGATGTCGCGCAGGTTCCAGGTGAGCGTCCGCAGGCTGACGCCCTGCGAGGTGTTGAGCCCCACGAAGGTGGCACCGGGGACGCGCAGCACCGGCTCGAGTTCGTGGTCGATGTAGCGACGGTACGGCTCGTAGATGGTGTCACTGCCGCGCACGTGGAGCGGCGAACGCCACCAGGCGACGTCGTGGTTTCCCGGCACCACGATGACGCGACTGACACGACGCGCATCGCGCAGGAACGTCGTCGCCCGCTGGAACTCTCCGGCGCGGGCACGCTGGGCGACGTCGCCACTGACCGCCACGACGTCGAAGCGCTGCTCCTGGATGAGCACCTCGATGGCGGTGATGAGGTCGAGGTCCGCGGGACGGCCGAAGTGCAGGTCGGAGACGTGCAGCACCCGCAACGCGTCCGCAGCGCTGACGGGTGCATCGGCGGGCGGCACCGCCATCAGGGGAGGTTCGCGATGATGGCGCTCGCGAACTCAGACGTCGAGGCCGTGCCACCGAGGTCGCGCGTCACCCTCTTCCCCTCGCGCACCGTCTTTTCGAAAGCCGCGCGGATGCGCTCGCCGCGCGCGGCGTCGCCGACGTGCTCGAGCATCAGGCAGGCCGCGAGCAGGAGGGCGCCGGGATTGGCGATGCCCTTGCCGGCGATATCCGGCGCGGTGCCGTGGACCGCCTCGAAGAGCGCGGTGTCGGAGCCGATGTTGGCCCCTGGGGCGAGTCCCAGCCCGCCCACGAGTCCCGACACCAGGTCGGAGAGGATGTCGCCGAACAGGTTCGTCGTCACGATGACGTCGAACGCCTCCGGCCTGATCACCATCTGCATGGCCGCGGCGTCGATGATGCGCTCCTCGAACGCGACGCGCCCCTCGTACTCCCTGGCGATGCCCTGCCCCACGGCCCGGAAGAGCCCCTGCGAGAACTTCAGGATATTTGCCTTGTGCACCAGCATGACGCGACGCCTACCGTGCTTCACCGCATAGTCGAACGCGTACCTGATGATCCGCTCGGAGCCCACGCGGGTGATCAAGGCGATCGACTCGGCGGCGGCGTGCGGGTCGTCGCCGATGCGGATGTAGTGCTCGAGTCCCGCGTACAGGCCCTCGGTGTTCTCGCGGATGAGCACGATGTCCACGTTCCGGAAGCGTGCGCCAGGCAGGATGTCGCGCGCCGGCCTGACGTTGGCGAAGAGCTCGAACTCCTGCCGGAGGGCGACGTTCACCGAGCGATAGCCGTCGCCGACGGGCGTCTCCAGCGGTCCCTTGAGGGCGAGGTGCGTGCGCCGGATCGACTCCAGCGTCTCCTCGGGAATCGGCGTGCCAAGCGCGTTGACGGCGGCGAGCCCGGCAAGGTGGCGGTCCCAGGTGAAGTCGGCGCCGGCGGCCTCGAGGATGCGCACGGTGGCGTCGGTGATGTTCGGGCCGATGCCGTCCCCGGGAATGAGCGTGCAGGGAATCCCCATGGTGTGCGCTCAGTGCCGG
Source organism: uncultured Gemmatimonadaceae bacterium (assembly GCA_963761075.1). Lineage (GTDB taxonomy): Bacteria > Gemmatimonadota > Gemmatimonadetes > Gemmatimonadales > Gemmatimonadaceae > CAVXFN01. The sequence goes on along the minus strand of CAVXFN010000002.1, from coordinate 93,913 downwards.
GCGACGAGCAAATCAGCGAATCGCTCCGCGAGGCTCGTCACGATGGCTGGAGAGTAGTCGGCCGCGCCATCGCCGGCGACATCGCCATCCCAGACCAGGCGTGAGCCCCGAACGTCGAGCACGGCGAGATGCAGGACCGCATACTGGCCGCCGCCTGCCGGCTCGGCCACGAAGCGGACGTCCACCGGGATCAGGGCGTGGCGGGCATCGTGGAAACCGGCGAGGGCGCGAAGCTGCGATGCCACCGGCTCGGGAATCTGCGAGTCGCTCTTCTTTTCCATGAGGCGGACCGCGTCGGCGGCCCTGATGTCGGCGGGATTGGCGGCGAACGTCGGGTTGCGGCGCGCGGTTCGCGCGAGATCGGACGGGAAGGACCAGGTGCTGCCGAGGCCCCGCCCCCGGAGCACCTGCTCCAGCGCGGAGTCCACTGCGGCCAGGAAGCGCTTCGGGTCACCCACCTGCCGGGTCCAGCCCCCGGCATCGCCGCCCAGCAGCTGCTGCACCGGGAGCGCGATCATCCGCTCGGCGGCAAACGAGGCGAGGGGGGCTCTGGAGACCGGGCTTGCGGACGGATCGGGCGACCGCCGCCCCCCCGAACAGCCGGTGAGCAGCCATCCGAGCAGGAGGGCGCGTCGTATCACGTCGGTCATCGCATTTGCCGCGGAGAAAGGTAAGCGCATCGACCGCTCGCGGGCAGCTTCGGCACCCGCCGGCGGACCATTTCGACCGTCGGCACTCGACCGGCGACCGGTTCCTCGTTGACCCTCACGAAACCGGGGGCCAATTTCTGCGCGAACGAGCGGGACGGTCCCGATGCCCAATGCATCGCGCGGCCGGCGTAAGCGGCGCGAGGCTCCCTGCCCCGCGGCCACGGACCTCGAGCCTTCGGACCCATGCCCAGACCACTCTCGATCGCCGTCTGGATCCTCGTCTCGCTGGCGGGAGCGGCCGGCTTCGGCATGCTCGCGTTGTCGCGCGGTGAGACGATCAACGCCGCCTGGCTCGTGATCGCCGCCGTGAGTACCTACATGGTGGCATACCGGTTCTACAGCAAGTTCATCGCCGCCAAGATCTTTGCGCTGAACGCGAACCGGAAGACGCCCGCCGAACGGCTCAACGACGGCCGGGACTTCGTGCCGACGAACCGGTGGATCGTCTTCGGTCATCATTTTGCGGCGATCGCGGGCCCCGGCCCGCTCGTCGGTCCCACGCTGGCGGCGCAATTCGGGTTCCTGCCAGGGGCACTCTGGATCATCATCGGCGTCGCCCTGGGCGGGGCCGTGCAGGACTTCGTGATCCTCTGCTCGTCGCTGCGACGGAACGGCAAGTCGCTGGGCCAGATGGCCAAGGAGGAGATCGGCCCGGTGGCGGGCTTCACCGCACTGATCGCCGTGCTGGGGATCATGCTGGTGCTGATCGCGGTGCTGGCGCTCGTCGTCGTCAACGCGCTCGGCAACAGCCCGTGGGGAATCGTGACGGTCGGGCTCACGGTGCCGATTGCGCTGCTGATGGGCGGATACATGCGCTGGATCCGTCCCCACCGCGTGCTCGAGGCGACGGTGATTGGCATCGTGCTGCTGATCGTGGCGCTGTACGCGGGGCGCGCGGTCTCGGAGAATCCGGCGCTGGCGCCGATGTTCACGCTGAGCCGCGCCAACCTCGCGTGGGTGATCATGGCGTACGGCTTTGCGGCGTCGGTCCTTCCGGTCTGGCTGCTGCTGGCGCCGCGCGACTACCTGTCGGCGTTCGTGAAGCTGGGTGTCGTGATCGCACTGATCTGCGGCGTGGTACTGGTGCTGCCGCCGCTGCAGATGCCGGCGCTGACGCAGTTCGTCGACGGCACCGGTCCGGTCTTCGCCGGCAAGCTCTTTCCCTTCTGCTTCATCACGATCGCGTGCGGCTCGGTCTCGGGCTTCCACGCGCTGATCTCGTCGGGGACGACGCCGAAGCTGCTGGAGCGCGAGACCGATGCCCGCTTCATCGGCTACGGCGGGATGCTGATGGAGTCGCTGGTGGCGGTGCTGGCGCTGATCGCCGCCTGCGTGCTGACGCCGGGGACGTACTTCGCGATCAACGCGCCGGCGGGAATCATCGGGACGACCCCCGAGGCGGCGGCGGCGGCGATCAGCCAGTGGGGCTTCGTGCTCGACCCGGAGCAGTTCCGCCAGCTGACGCAGAGCATCGGCGAGGCCTCGCTCCTCTCGCGGACCGGCGGCGCGCCGAGCCTGGCGGTCGGCATGGCGCACCTGTTCTCGAACGTGCTCGGCGGGACGACGGCGCTGGCCCTGTGGTACCACTTCGCGATCATGTTCGAGGCGCTGTTCATCCTGACCACGCTCGACGCCGGGACCCGGGTGGGGCGGTTCATGCTGCAGGACCTGCTCAAGAACGTCTGGGCGCCGATCGGGCGGGTGTCGTGGTACCCGGCGGTGGTGATGACCAGCGCCCTGTTCGTGGCGATGTGGGGGTACTTCCTCTACCAGGGCGTGATCGACCCGTTAGGCGGGGTGAACACGCTGTGGCCGCTGTTCGGCATCGCCAACCAGCTGCTGGCCACGGTGGCCCTCTGCGTGGGCACGACCGTGATCGTGAAGATGGGCAAGGCGAAGTACGCGTGGACGACCCTGCTGCCGATGGCGTGGCTCACCGTGGTGACGATGACCGCCAGCTGGCAGAAGATCTTCGCCCTCGACCCCAGGCTCGGCTTCCTGGCGCGGGCGCGCCTCTACGAGTCGACGCTGGCGGCGGGGAGCCTCCCGGCCGGGATCGCCAACGCCACGATGGCGACCCGCTTCATCTTCAATGATCGCTTCGACGCCGTGGTCACGGCGTTCTTCATGATTTCGGTGGTCGTCATCATCGCTGACTCGGCCCGCGAGTGGTGGGCGGTGATCGGCGGGCGGAAGCCGGCGGTGTCGACGGAGGTGCCGTTCGAGCCGCGGGTGGCGATGGCGGGCGACTGACGTCGATCGGTGACGGCCCGTGTGTCAGGAGTGGGAGATGCCGGTCCAGGCGGCCCCGAATGCGGCGCCGCCTCACCGCCGGCGCCTCGGCGTGTCCACTGATGAACTGTCCTGAGCGTTCCCTTCTGGAATCCCTTCCTCTTCGCGTGGCGGCAATGACTTCCTCTCGCGCTCCCTTCCCCTCCGCATCGTTGGTGTCCGCTCGCAGCCGCCTGCGTTCGCGTTCGCTCGGCGCCGTGTGCCTGACGCTGGCGGCCGCAGCGGTCGCGGTTCCCGCGGTGGGAGGAGCGCAGGGCTCGAGCCCCGGATTCCAGCTGACGATCAGCAACATCATGCGCGGTCCGGAGCTGTACGGCCGCGAGCCGCAGCGCGTCCGGTGGAGCGCCGACAACAAATGGCTCTACTTCCAGTGGCTCCCGCCCGGTACCGACTGGCGCGAGAGTCCCAAGCCGTACCGGGTGCGCGCGCAGGCCGGCGCCACGCCGGAGCAGCTGACCGCGGCCCGGATGGACAGCGCCGGCCCGCTCGTCGAACCAGGCGAGTTGTCGCCGGACCGCACGCGGAAGATCGTGTCGTACAACGGCGACCTCTATCTCGTGGACATGAAGACGGCGACTTCGCGTCGCGTCACCGAGACCGAGGTCGACGAGCGCGATCCGCACTTCTCGGTCGACGGGCGGCGGATCTACTTCATCCGCGACGGGATGAACGTGATGTCGCTGGAACTCGACTCACCGGTCATCCACCAGCTGACCGACATCCGACCGGGCCCCGCCCCCGCGGGCGAGAAGCCCGAGACCGCGCAGCGCGAGTCGCTGGAGCGCCAGCAGCAGGAACTCTTCGGCGTCATCCGGGACCGGGTGCGCGCCGACTCGATTTCCAAGGCGGAACGCACGGCGCGGGAGCAGGGACACCCGAAGACGCTGTATCTCCGGCCGCGGGAGCGGGTCACGTCCCTGTCGGTCTCGCCGTCGGGCAAGGCGCTCATCCTGACGACGACGATCGCGACCTCGGATGCGCGGCAGATCTTCGTGCCCAACTACGTCACGTTGAGCGGCTACACGGAGGAAATTCCCAACCGGACGAAGGTCGGCGATGCCCAGTCGGGTGGCCGCGCCGCGTTCATGGAGCTGCCCTCGGGCGAGCTGCGCTGGCTGCACGCGATTCCCGGCGACACCACCGCGACTCCGTCGGTGGTGGCGACGCTCGGGTGGAACGACGCCGGCACGCAGGCGATGCTGTTCGCCGAGCGCCCGGACTTCAAGGAGCGCTACATCCATCGCGTCGACGCCGACGGCGGCCGCCTCACGACACTCGACGTACTGCACGACTCGGCGTGGGTGGGCGGGCCCTGCTACCCCTGCGGCGGGTTCGTTCCCGGGGGCGCACGGGCCTGGTTCGTCAGCGAGGCCGATGGCTACGCGCACCTGTACACGATCAACGTCGACGGCACCGACCGCCGCCAGCTCACGCAGGGAAAGTTCGAGGTGATGGACGTGCAGGTCTCGGCCGACCGGAAGTCGTTCGAGATGCACACCAGCGAGGTGTCGCCGTTCCAGCGCGACTTCTGGCGGATGCCGATCGCCGGCGGCGCGCGCGAGCGGATCACCACGCGCACCGGTGGTCACGACGTCGTCGTCTCACCCGACGGGACGCTGCTGGCGGACGTGTACTCCGAGGCGAACCGCCCACCGGAGCTCTTTGTGATGCCGTACAAGGCGGGAGCGGCCATGGCGCAGCTCACGACCTCGCCGACGGCCGACTGGCTGGGCTTCAACTGGATCAAGCCCCAGATCGTGATGGTAACGGCTTCCGACGGCGTGCAGGTGCCGGCACGCATCTACCGCCCGGCCGACCTGAACGCCCGCCCCAACGGCGCCGCCGTGATCTTCGTGCACGGCGCGGGCTACCTGCACAACGTGCACAACTATTGGTCGAGCTACTCGCGCGAGTACATGTTCAACCACTTCCTCGCCTCGAAGGGCTTCGTGGTGCTGGACATGGACTACCGCGCCTCCGCCGGCTACGGCCGTGACTGGCGCACCGCGATCTACCGCTGGATGGGCGGCCGCGACCTGCAGGACGAGGTGGACGGCTCCCGGTACCTGCAGAAGGAGTACAACATCCCGGCCGAGCGCATCGGGTTGTACGGCGGCAGTTATGGCGGCTTCATGACGCTGATGGCACTGTTCACCGCCCCGAAGGAGTTCGGCGCGGGCGCCGCCCTGCGATCGGTGACCGACTGGGCCCACTACAACCACGGGTACACCGGGCGCATCCTCAACCTTCCGCAGAACGACACGCTCTCGTACCGGCGCTCGTCGCCGATCTTCTTCGCCGAGGGGCTCGAGGACCCCCTGTTGATGGCGCACGGGATGGTGGACACCAACGTCAACTTCCAGGACATCGTGCGCCTCACGCAGCGACTTATCGAGCTCGGCAAGACCGACTGGGAGCTTGCGGTGTACCCGGTGGAGAGCCACGGCTTCGTGCGGCCCGAATCGTGGGCCGACGAATATCGCCGCATCTTCGAGCTGTTCGAGTCCCGGCTGGTTCCGGGCTCGTCAGGCAGCGGATTGCCGGGAGGACGACGATGACAGCACACGCCGGAACACTGCGGCTGCGGGCACGCGAGATCGCGCGCGTGCTGCGCACCATCATCGGGGCGCCCGACTACGAGCGGTACCTCGACCACATGCGGCGGGCGCATCCCGACCGCGCCCCGATGTCGCGCGACGACTTCTGCCGGAGCCGGCTCGAGGATCGCTATTCGCGCCCCGGCAGCCGCTGCTGCTGACTCCCCGGCGCCTCCTCCTCGCGTACGGTCGCCTCGGCCGTGCGCACGACGTCGTCGGGATAGCCCAGGTGCCGGAGGAGCGCAATCGCGTTGCGCGTCGATGACGGGCCCGGCTTGAGGCGGAAGTCGAACGACAGCTCGCCGCCGGCGACCTGCTCGCGGAAGTGCATGGGCTGGTATCGCTCGCCCAGCCACCGGATCAGCTCGATGTCATGCGTCGCCACCAGCACCAGGTTCGGCCCCCGGTCGAGGGCCTCGAGCACGGCACGCCCGGCGGCGATCCGTTCCACGGTGTTGGTGCCGCGGAAAAGCTCGTCGATCAGGAACAGGTGCGGCTCGCCGCTGGCCGCGGCCCGCAACAGCTCCCGCACCGCCTCGGCCTCCGCCAGGTAGTAGCTCTTCCCCTCGAGGATGTTGTCGCCACGCCCGATGCAGGTGCGCACCACCAGGCGCGGCGCGTTCCAGCGCTCCGCAAAGCAGGTGCCGAGCGACGACGCGAGGATCGCATTCACGCCGGCGGTCCGGAGGAAGGTCGACTTGCCCGACATGTTCGAGCCGGTGACCAGCCAGCTGCGTCCGTCCATGGTGAGGTCGTTGGGCACCGCGTTGGGCACGAGCGGATGGGTGATGCCAATCGCGTCCACGTGCCGCGCCATGTCGGTGAACTCCGGCCGCGTCCACCGCCCCGCCGCGCCCTTGCGCACCGACGCCAGGGCGAGCGCCATGTCGATCTCGCCCACCGCCGAGAAGACGTCGCGCAGGGCGTCGCAATGCGAGCGGATGCGCTCGACGGCGAAGTAGAACGCATTGACGTCGAGCAGCAGCGCGATGTTGACGTACTCCTGGAACGACAGCATCAGGTCGGCGACCACGCCGAACGCGGGGACGTCGCGCAGCGCGTCCATCACGATCCACTTGACGGCGCCACGGAGGAAGCGGAGCGCATCGAGGTGCGCCCGCACGCGCGCCTGCATGGGCGCGAGCCCGTCGTCGTGGCGGGCGCCGATCGCCTGGGCGACACCAATGAATGCCGGCAGCGCCCGCATCGCCGGGATGTACGGCTCGATGGCCGGCCGCACCCGGAGCTTCACCGCGTAGTTCACCAGCAGCGCGCCGAGCACCAGGATGAGCGCCCGCGGCCAGAATGGTGCCCACGCCAGGAACGCCACCGGGAGCACGGCGAGCACCGGGAACGCCCACTGCCAGCGGTGCGGCCCCGGCAGGTCGCCCCACAGCAGGTCGGGGAGGAAGCTCACGTGCCAGCCACGGATCCGCAGCAGCTCCACCGCAATGGACTCGCGAGCGCGCGCATCGGTTGTGAAGAACTCCGCCGCGCGATCCAGCTCGCGCAGCCGCTCGTCAGGCTGGAAGGGGCGGTGCAGCCTGTCGTACAGCACCTGTCCCCCCACCTGGCTCGCGGTGCGATCGAGCCAGGTGTACACGGCGTCCATCGTGAGGTCGGTCCAGGCCCTGTCGTCGAGCACCGGGAGCGCCGGTTCCGCGCCGCGGCGCACGCGGAAGTAGGCACCCAGGCGATCGAGGTTCCGGTCGGGGTCGACCGGGCGACCGAAGGCGCGCAGGAACTCCCGGGTCCAGCGACGCTCGTCCACGGTGCGCCGGACGATGGCGATCGCCGCGATCAGGACGAGCACGACGCCGAAGAGGACGAGTGCGGAGGACATGTGAGGGTCAATCTACGCCGGCCGGCCGGGTTTGCCGCCGATTCCCGCTTGCGGCACGCGAGTCGCGTCGCAGAATTCAGCCATGCCACCATCGCCGCCTGACGTCCGGGTCCTGTGGAAGGACCTCGCCGTCTCGCGCGCCCGCCTCGCGGCGCGCGAGTCCAGCATCCTGGGCGACCAGGTCGAGATCGCCTCGATCGCCGCGCCAACGGGCGCCGAGCAGGCCCGCGCGCGCTGGCTTGCGGCGCGGCTTGTCACCTGCGGACTCGACAAGGTCTCGATGGACCGCATGGGCAACGTGCTCGGCCTGCGGCGCGGCGTGGAGGACGAGGCGCCGGTCGTGCTGTGTGCCCACCTCGACACCGTCTTCGACGCCGACGTCCCGCTCGAGGTGAAGCAGCGCGGCAAGCGGGTGGAGGCGCCGGGCATCGGCGACAATGCGCGCGGCCTGGCGGCGTTGCTCGCGCTGGCGTCGGAATTCGGGACGGGCGGCATCCGACCGCGGCGGCCGGTGATCTTCGCGGGAACGACGTGCGAGGAGGGCATCGGCGACCTGCGCGGCGCACGGCACCTCTTCGACACCGCGGGCTCCGCGGCGCACGCCGCCATCGCGATCGACGGGGCCGGCGACGAGCGGGTGGTCTCGTGCGCCCTCGGGTGCCGCCGCTATCGGGTCACGTACCGCGGCCCCGGGGGACACAGCTGGGCCGCATACGGCGTGGCCAACGCCGTGCACGCGGCCGCAGCGCTGGTGCAGAAGCTGTCGACGCTGCGCGTCTCGCACCGGCCGCGCACGACGCTCACCGTGAGCCGCATCGGCGGCGGCAAGGCGATCAACGCCGTGCCCGCCGAAGGGTGGATCGAGGTGGACATGCGCTCCACGTCGGCGGTGGAGCTGTCGCGCCTGGACCGGGAACTGCATCGCGCCGCGCGCGAGGCCGGCGAGGAGGAGGACGCGCGACGGCGCTCGGGGACCTCGCCGCTCACGGTCACCTTGCAGCCGCTGAGTGATCGCCCGGCGGGCGAGCTCCCGGCGGACAGCGCTCTGGTGCAGGCAGCCGTCGAGGCGACACGCGCGATAGGCGTCTCGCCGGAGCTGGCCATCGCGTCGACCGATGCCAACATCCCGATGAGCCGGGGCATTCCCGCGATCGCGATCGGCGGCGGCGGCATCGGCGGCGAGACGCACACCGCGCAGGAGTGGTACGAGGACCGCGACGGCGCCCGCGGGGTGGTGCGCGCGCTGCTGGTGGTGGCGGCGATGGCGGGCATCGCCTGACGAGACGCGCGCGGGTCCGGCCGCGTCTAGCCGGGCTTCACCGCGACACCCCGGATCGTCGGCCGCACCAGCGGCCACGCCTTGCGCATGCTCGCGCGCGTGAGCTCCACGACCTGGAAGCCAGCCTCGGCGATGGCGTCACCGGTGCGGCGGGTGAGGTGACAGTTGCCGGCGATGCGCCTCCAGACCGGCTCCACGCGGCGCTGCCAGCGGAGCCGCCGCGGGCGCTGGTCCGCGGCGACGTGCTCCAGGAACACGAACCGGCCGCCCGGCCTGAGCACTCGCCGGATCTCGCCGATCGCCCGGCCCAGGTCCGGCACCGAGCACAGGACCAGCGTGGCGACCACGGCGTCGAAGCTCTCGTCAGGCACCGGCAGGGCACCGACCGACCAGTCGACGACCTCCGCCGGGGTCCCGATCCTGGCGGGAACGCGTACCAGGAGCCGTCGGCGCATGTGGGGATCGGGTTCGGAGACGACGAGGCGCGCCAGCTCACGCGGATAATGCGGAAGGTTCATGCCGGTGCCCGCCCCCACCTCGAGGACGTCGCCCGACAGGTCGCGCAGGAGCGCGGCCCGCCACTCCTGCAGGCACGCCGCCTCGGTCCCCTCGTTCATCCTGTCGTATACGGCCGCCAGGAGCCTGCCCATGGCACTCACCCCTGCGGGGCGCAGCCCGGTGGAACGGTGGCGCTCCGGCGCGCGGCACGCGCGCCGGAGCAAGCGCGTGCTACTGCGGTGGTTTCGTGCGGTCCTTGGACAGGTATGGGACGCCGTCGGTGAGCCACTTCGGAGCTGGCGCACCCTTGAGGTAGTGGTCGAAGAATTCGAAGAAACGGATCGTCAGGTCGCGACGGTTGGCGAGCCCGCGCAGGCCGTGTCCCTCGCCGGTGTACGCGAGCAGCACCGCCTGCTTGCCGTTGTAGCGCAGGGCGTTGTAGAAGTTCATCCCCTCGGTGAAGGACACCGTGGGATCGGCGGTGCCGTGCATGATCAGGAACGGCGCGGTCACCTCGCGTACGTGCGTGATCGCCGACTCGAAGTGGTACCTGTCGGGATTGTCCCACGGCGAGAATCCCCAGCGTCCCTGGCCGTAGAGGTAGTACTCGTTGCCGTTCGCGCCCGAGCCGCCGGTCACCTGGTACGACCACCCCCAGCTCTGGCTGAAGTCGGTGTACAGGTCGGTGACGCCGGCGCCCATCCCGACGGCCGCGAAGAGGCGGGAGCGCGTGCCGATGAAGGCGGCTCCCTCACCGCCGTAGCTGTGGCCGTTGACGCCGATGTGCTTCGGGTCGGCGTACCCCATGGCGATCACCTTCCGTGTGGCCGCCTCGACGGCCTCCAGCATGTCGCTGTGCGAGGAGCCGGTGTGGAACCAGACGTCCGGCAGCATTGTGATGTAGCCGCGGCTCACGGCCTCGATCGGCGAGCGAGCCCATCCCGGTGAGGAACGACGGCGACGGATAGCGGTGCAGGTTCTGCGAGTTCTTCTCGTAGAAGTTCACCAGCATCGGGCGCTTCTGGCCGGCCACGTAGTCGTCAGGCAGCGCCAGGATGCCCTGGAGGCGCTTGCCGTCACGGCTCTTGAAGTCGAACAGGATGCGATGTCCCCAGACGTACTCGGCCTGCTGCGGGTTGGCGTCGGAGATCTTCGTCGAGGCCTTGAAGTCGGGACCCGAGACGCGGAGGTCCGGGAACTCGACGAACGTCTGGCGCGTGAACAGATAGCGATCGGCCTTCTCGGCGCGCTCCGGAGTGCTGAACAGGGCATCGTCGTACACGACCTCGTGCAGCTGTCCGTCTGCGAGCGTGTAGAAACCGGACTTCTTGGTATACTCGCCGTAGGCCGAGAGCGTGACCGGCTTCGACAGGTCGATCTCGTCGCCGGTGCGCTGGCGACGCGGCGCCATCGAGTCGATCGGCTGGGTGCGCACGTAGCGGAACCGGATCTCGTCCCTGGTGCCCGCGCCGCTGGTGAGGTTGCGTGCCCGCTCCGAGGCGTCATAGGGGAAGTACCAGAGGTCGAAGCGATGCTGCACGATCACGCCCTTGCCGTCGCTGCTGTACCCGGCCACGCCGTACGATGGCCTCGGGCCCGGATGGTCGAACTCGGCATCGACGAAGCTCACGCCGCTGCCGGCGCCGAGGGTGCGGACCGCGCCGGCGTCGAGGTCGTAGGCCTGGTACCGGTTGTCCTTCCAGAAGAGGAACCAGCGGCCATCGGGGGCGATGCCAAAGACGTGGCTCCCCGTGAGCTGTCCCTTCAGCATCGGCGTCCGCTCGCCGGTCGTGGTGTTCACGCGGTAGAAATCCGCCTTTGACGGTGCGTAATCGGAGACATAGGCCCTCGCGTCACGGCCCACGCCCCAGCGGCCGTCCGGCGACAGCTCGATGTCGCGCATCGTGGAATCGGTGAGCGCGACGTACTTCCCGGACGCGACGTCGAAGCCCTCGCGGAAGGTGAAGTTGCGGTCGGCGTTGGCGCGGATCATCTGCACCGACTGGATGCGCTCGTCGTCGGTGCGCCAGACGTCGACGTCGGGGAGCGAGTCGGTGCTCTTCGGCCGGCCGGTGTCGACCGCCGCCGTCTGCGGGATGATGCCGAAGAACACGCGCGCGCCGTCCTCGCTCCACTGGAGCGGAGCGCGATCGCTGACGACGAACCCCGCGGGAAATCCCGCCGCCTTCTCCGGATCGAGCGTCACCGGAGCCAGCTCGGGATCGTCGAGCGCGACGCCGAGCTTCGGGAACGCGATGAGGACGTTGTCCAGCTCGCGCTTCCGCTCGGCGGCACGGCCCTTCAGCGCCGCGAGCCCGCCGCCGTCGTCGGTCCACGCCAGGCGGCCGTACGTCCGGCCGTCGTTGTCGAGCGCGAACGTCCGCCCCTTCGCGAGGTCGATCACGAACAGGCCGTTGCCGTCGCGCGTCGTCGCATCGACGGTGTACGCCAGCAGCGTGCCGGCGTGGTTGAACCCGATGTCGCTCACGCTGCCGAGGAACTGGCTGCGACCGGTCGCGAGGTCGTGCAACACCACGTCGGATCCCTTCGGCGTCACCGTCTCGTTGCCGGCGCCGCCTCCACCGCCCCCGCCGCCTCCGCCACCCCGACCACCACGGCCGCCACCACCACCCCCGGCACGGGCCCGCACCACGAGGTGTGTCGCGTTCGGCGAGAACGCGGCCGACTGCATGTCGTGCCACGTCTGCGTGCGTCCGGTGGCCAGCTCCCGCAGCTCGATGCGATGCCGGGTCGTGTTCGCGCCACCACCGCCACGTCCACCCGTGGCAGGCGCCGGCGCTGGAGGCGTGACCGCCCCCGTGTCGCCCGGCGCGCCGCCACGTCCCCCGCGGCCGCCGCGCGGACGCACGATGGAGTCGACCTGGTACACGATCCAGCGGGAATCGGACGAGAACTCGGCGTTGCTCGCGTTCGCGACCGTGACCTCCTGCTGCGACTCCAGGTTCCGGATATGGAGCTCCGGCTTCGAGTCGTCGGGAAGCGTGTTCGTGAAGCGCAACCCATACGCCACCCACTTGCCGTCGCCCGACAACGCCGCGCCCTCGATGTTGCGCCAGCGGGAATAGTCATCGACGGAGAGGACCTTCTTACCCGAGGGTGACGTCGGTGCCGGCGGCCCCGATGGCACCTGCGCCGGCACGCGCGCAATGGGGAACGCCAGCGCAAGCGCGAGCGCAAGGGAGGCGACGCGGGGACGACGTCCCGCAGGAGGGATACTCGGCACGGTTCCTCGCTTCTCGAGGTGGCGGGACTCCGCACGGGACGCCCGACGGGGGCGCCGCGTGCCGGACATGCTGTTCAGCGGTCTAGAATGACCACACCATCCTCCGGGGGCAAGCCGGAAATCCCGGAGTCTCCCCGCACCTGCCGCGGGCGACCGGCCGACGGCTCGACAAGCGCCCGCCGCAATCGTGGACGTCTGCGCCCGTCAGGGCGCCGCGATCCGCCCCGCCGCCAGCCGCGCGTCGGTCCGGATGTTCGCCAGCCCGCCGGTGGCGTCGTAGTTGTGGCCCACGAAGTACAGGCCCGGCTGGTCGGCGCTCGTCACCCGGTCGCTGCGCATCGCGAACCCCTGCCGGTCGCGGCGCACCAGCGCGCCTAACGGGTCGAGGGCGGCGGTGAAGCCGGTGGCGAGCAGCACCACGTCGAACGCCTCCGCGCTCCCGTCCGCGTAGCGCACCCCGGTCGGCGTGAACGCCGCCAGCTCGCCGATGCGTACCGTCACCAGCCCGGCGCGGATCGCGTCCACCAGGTGAAAGCCGATCAGCGGCACCGCGTCGAGGGGGCTCTCGTTGCCGCGCGGAAAGACCGGCGGCCCGCGCCGCGCCTCGGACATCACCCGCACCTGCTCGGCGATCCAGATCCGTGCGCCCCGCGGCAGCCCGCGCAACCCGTAGGCGATGTACTGGATCGGCACGCCGAGGATCTCGCGCGGCACCACGTTGGCCCCGCTCCGCACCAGCACCGTCACCTGGGCACCTCCATGCGCCAGCTCGCTGGCGATCTCGCCGCTGGAATTGCCCACCCCCACCACCAGCACGCGCCGCCCGACGAACGGCGCCGGCCGGCGGTACTCCACCGAGTGCAGCACCTCACCGTGGAATGACTCGCGCCCGGGCAGCGCCGGGACCCGCGGGCTCGCCATGATTCCCGTCGCCACCACAACCGCCGGGGCGTGCACCTCGCCGGCCGCGAGGCGCGCCACCCAGCCGTCGTCCGCGCGCCGCAGGCTCGTCACGGCAGTGCCGGTTTCCACGTTGAGCGCGAACCGCGCGGCGTAGTCGCGGAGGTACCGCAGGAATTCCGCGCGCGTCGGAAAGAGCGACGCCCCTCGCGGAAACGGCATCCCGGGCAGCGCCGACATGTGCTTGCCGGTGTGCAGGCGGAGCGAATCGTACGTCTGCTCCCACGAGTGCCCGAGCGTGGGCCCGCGCTCGACGAGCCGGTACCGGACGCCGCGGCGCGCAAGTTCCTCCGCCGTGGCCAGGCCGGCAGGGCCGGCGCCGATGACGAGTACGGGGAGCACGTGGGCCGGGGAGAGGGAAGGCTCGGTCAGCAGCCGCGGACTGAAACCTGCCGACCTCCCGCTGCGGTGCGCAACATCCCGCGCGACGGCGGGCTACGCCGTTCCCTCGCCCCGCACCTCGGAGTGGTCGCCGATTGTCATGGCACCCACCATGTTCTCGACGACAGCATCGTCGCCGATCAGCGAGTTCGCGAGCCTGGAGCCGGCAATCCGTGCCCCGCTCCCGATCACGGCGTCACGCAGTTGCGAGTCCTCGATCACGGTGCCGGCGCCGATGGAGACGTTGGGACCAACGCGCGACCCGGTGATCGTAACGCCATCCTCGATGTACACCGGATCGACGACCTGCGCGGGGTCGATGCCGGAGGGACGGCGCGCGCGCCCCTTCTCGAGCATCACCCGGTTGGTCTCGATGAGGGTCTCCAGCTTTCCGGCGTCGTACCAGCCCTCGACGTCGACGACGCGGATCTTCGCCCCGTGGTCGATCATGTACTGGAACGCATCGGTCAGGTAGAACTCTCCCTTGTTCTTGGGCTGTTTCAGCACCCACTCGATGCCCTCGTACAGCAGCTGCCAGTTGCGGATGTAGTACAGGCCGATGTTGGCGCGCTTCGAGATCGGGGTGTCGGGCTTCTCGACGATCCGGGTCATGTTCCCGGCGGCGTCGGTCACCACGACGCCGAAGCGCTTGTAGTCCTCGACCTCCTTCACCCAGATGATGCCGTCGGCGTCGGTCCGGTTGATGACGCCGAGGTCGGCGTCGAAGATCGTGTCGACGAAGATGATCAGCACCGGCTGGTCGACGTACCCCTTGGCGAGCGCCACCGCGCCGGCCGTGCCGTCCTGCACCACCTGCTCGATGAACACGGCGGGGATCCGCGACGCCTGGCGGGCGTAGTCCTCGACCTTGTCCTTCAGGTGCCCGGTGATGTAGACGATCTGGTCGACGCCGCCGAGCCGCTCGAGATCCTCGAGGATGTACTTCATCACCGGCTTGCCGGCGACCTTGAGCATCGGCTTCGGCGTGAGGTGCGTGTGCGGACGGAGTCGCGTCCCCTTCCCGGCGAGCGGTATGATCACCTTCATGGTGCGCTGGTCCCCTCCCGTCCGTAGCGATCCCTGAGCCGGACGACGTCACCGAGCTCCGGGGTCGACGCCTCGAGCACGTCGCAGTCGGTCACCGCTTCCATGTAATGCACCGTCCCCGGGGTGATGCGAAAGGCGTCGCCGGGACGCAGGTGCATGTCCTCGAGGGCCCCCCCAACGGCGGGCCGGTCGCCCGTCGCCTCGCCCGGTGAGACCCAGTACTTCATCTCGCCCGCAAGAAGGTAGACCGTCTCGTCCTTGCGCTCATGATACTGCACCGACAGCGCCTGCCCGGCGTTGATGTGCAGGATCTTCCCCACGTAGCGATCGGTATTCGCCCAGATCTTCTCGTAGCCCCAGGGCTTGGGGACGTGGGTGACGTCGACGCGGCCGGACATCCCGCGCGACCTAGCGCGACCCCATGATCCGGCTGCGCAGCGTCGCCATGCGGCGGCGCACCGAGCCGTCCATGACGCGGTCGCCGACACGGACCACGACGCCGCCCAGGATCTGCGGGTTCACCTGGATGTGCGGGATCACCTGCTTCCCGAACGCACGCGACAGCTGCGCCGCGATCATCGCGGCGTCGGCGTCCGACGTCTCGCGCGACACCGTGACCTGCGCGTGCACCCGCCCGGCCGCGGCATCCACCAGGTTGCCGTACTCGACGGCGATGAGCGGGATCAGCCGCTGGCGGCGGTTCATGACGACCTTTTGCAGGAAGCGAGTCATGAGCCGTGGCAGCCGTTCCGCGAATGCCTTGCCGATGACGTCGTTCTTGGCGCTCGATGGGATCTGCGGCGCGGCCAGGAAGTTGCGCAGGCGCGGTTCCGACTGGATGGCCATCGCGACCCCATTGATGGCCGCGCCCCACCCGTCGAGGTTGTCCGCCTTGCGGGCGAGCGCCAGCAGTGCCTCGGCGTAGTTGCGGGAGATCGTGGTGTCGCGCATCAGCTGGGCTCCATGACCGAGAGCGAGCCGAGGAACGTCTCGACGAGCTTGCGGTTGGCGTCGGTGTCGAGGTTGCGCTCGATCACCTTGCCGGCACCGGCGAGGGCAAGGTCGACCGCCTCGCGACGGAGGGCGAGGATCGCCTTCTCCTTCTCGGTCTCGATGTCACGCCGCGCGCGGTCGAGCATTTCCTGCTGCTGCTGGTGCGTCTGCTCGAGCAGGTCGGTGCGGAGCTTCTCGGCGGTGACGCGCCCTTCCACGATCAGGCGCTGCGCCTCGGCGCGGGCCGCTTCCAGGGCGCTCCGCTGCTCGGCGAGCACGCGCTCGGCCTCTTCGCGGTCATGCTTCGCCTTGTCCAGTGCGTCCTGCAGCGACTTCTCGCGCGCCTCGACGGCCGCGAGCATCGGCTTGAACGCGTAGCGGGAGAGGATCCAGAGCAGGACGGCGAAGATGATCAGCGTCCAGAGCATCAGCCCGCCGCTCGGCGACAGCAGGTTCACCTTCTCGCCCGACTCCTGGGCGAGGGCCGGAACCGGTGCCAGTGCGAGCAGCGCGATGTTGAGGAACAGGATTCGCATGATGGTGGCTCCGGAGCCGCGGCCCCGGTGGCTGGATGTCGAGTGGAGTGGTGCGGCCCTCGCGTTCGCGGAGGCCGAGATCCGTGCACCGGTCCCGGGACCGGCGCACGGGAACCCGTCAGTACTTGCCCTGGATGACGAACGCGATGACGACGCCGAACAGCGCGACGCCCTCGATGAGCGCGGCCAGGATGAGGGCGGCGGTCTGGATGCGGCCGGCCGCTTCCGGCTGGCGCGCCATGCCCTCGACGGCCGAGCCGCCGATCCGGCCGATGCCGATGCCGGCACCGATCGTGGCCAGGCCGGCGCCGACGCCGGCGCCCATGAGCGCGAGACCCACGTTGTTGTTGGCGGCCATGGTGGCGGTCGCCTGCAGCAGCGGGTAGAAGGACATTGCTGTCTCCGAAGAAGGATTGCCTGACGACTTGCATGCTTCGCGGCGCCATGCTGGGCACCGCCACCCGTCACCGAGGCCCGGGCCTCAACGGGCTTCCCCGGCCGCCCGGCCGGGTACGCCACCGGAAGCCGAAGCGCTGCTTCCCGTGGTCCTGCATTCCTTCGCGAAGGCTCGAACGGTGCCGTTCGGGACCCCGCAGTTCACGTCAGTGTGTCGTGTCCCGGCGTCGCTCCGCCTAGTGCGCTCCCTCGCGGACCAGCCCGATGAAGACGCTTGTCAGCAGCGTGAAGATGAATGCCTGCAGGAACGCCACGAAGATCTCGAGCAGCATGATGCCGATCGCCATCAGGAACGGCATCCCGGAGGCCACGCCCTTGAACGTGAAGATCAGCCCGATGAACGCCAGCACCACGATGTGTCCCGCCGTCATGTTGGCGAACAGACGGATGGCCAGCGCGAACGGCTTGGTGAGCTTGGCGATGAACTCCACCGGCGACATGATCAGGAACATGATCAGCCGCATCGGCAGGGGGAGTTCCGTGTTCCAGTAGAAGATCGTGCCGAGGTACTTCACGCCCAGGGCCCGCATGCCCGAGAGCTCGATGACGACGAATGACAGCACGGCCATCGCCGCGGTGACCGAGATGTTCCCCGTGGGCGTGGCGCCGTAGGGAATCAGGCCGAGCAGGTTGGCAAAGAGCAGGAAGAAGAAGAGCGACAGCAGGTACGGGACGTATCCCTCACCGTGAGGCCCGACGTTCGGCAGGATGATCTCGTTGCGGAAGTACAGCACCATCGCCTCGATGGTGGTGCCCATGCCGCGCGGGCGACCGATCATGGCGGTGTGGTGCACGTGCGAGCGGGCGGCGCCGACCAGCACGAGCACGCACAGGGTCGACGCGATCAGGAGCATCACCGCGTGCTTCGTGGGCGAGAGCTGGAGCGCCATGCCGCCGATGCGCACCGGCTGCCAGAGGGGCTCGCAGGTCTCGCCGACTTCGTGACCGATGCAGACTTCCCGGACGAAGGGCGGTGCCCAGTACGGGACGTCGAGGTGGTACGAGTCCGTGATGTGCGGCGTGATGATGTCGACCTTCTCGGCGGCGCCCGGCGCGGGCGCGTGTTCCTGGGCGCGCGCGGTGGATGCCGGCGCGGCCACGGCGAGGCCGAAGGCAAGAAGGAGCGGGCCGAGCGATCTCATGACCTGAGGAAGAGGGGTTCGAGCAGCGTCGTGAGGAACAGGTATGTCGCCATCGCCAGCAGGGCGGCGGTCAGCGGCAGGCCGAGGCGCGGCACGCCCAGGAGGGCGAAGACCACGAGCGCCACGAACCGGATGATGACCCCCACCCCCCATCCCGCGATGACGTTGCGCCGGGCGATGATCCGCACGACCGCGAATGCCACCAACTGTACCGCCAGTGCCGTCCAGGCTGCGATCCAGAGCGCGCGGCGCGCGTCCGCGGCGCGAAAGATGGCGTGCAGCAGGGCGAGCGCCATCGCGATAACGGCCAGCGTCGTTCCCGTGAAGGCGAGGAATCGCTTCATGGGTGTCGCTCGGCGTCATCGCGTCGCTGCTCATCCATGAGCCGGCGGTAGATGGAGTAGAAGCCGGCGGCGGCGCCGAGGAATGTGCCGATGACGAGGCAGAGGGGCGTCGTGTTGAGCTTCCGGTCCAGCCACTGGCCAGCATAGAGGAAGAGCAGGATCGACACGGCGAACTGAAGGCCCAACCCCGCGAGCGCGCCTGCCTTGGCGAGGGAGGACGGCGCCGCTGGTTCGCGAGAACCATGGGGAGGAGGCGAGCTGCTCTCCGGGTCCATGCCGGCGCGGAATCTAGGACTTTGTGAAATTTTTCGCAAGCAACGAGAGTCGCTGGCAGATTTGTGATCACGGCATACTGTGAACGTGGAGACACGACTTGAGACTCGTGCGGAAAGATCAGCGTTTCCAGCGGCTTAACACAGCGAGTCCTCTTGACGCGAAACGACGGCATCACTAAGTTGGCCGCGCACTTCGAACCTGTGACCCGACGAAGCCGATTCACGCGCGCCCAGGACCCTCCTGGCCATGAAATCGCGCCCCATTACCGTCGTTCTCGTTGCTGCCGCCGCCGTCATCTATGCGTGCGGTCCCCGTCCGCACGCCGCGGAGGCCACTCGGGAGCGCGCCGTGGCCGCACCCGGCGTGGCGTCGTCGCTCGACGTCAGCGTGAAGGGTGAAGTGGCGATCGCGCTCCATGTGACCAACAACGGCGCGCGCAGCATGGAGCTCACCTTTCCCAACGGCCAGACCCACGATTTCGTCGTGCTCGACTCGATCGGGCGCGAGGTGTGGCGCTGGAGCAACGGACGGATGTTCACCCAGGCGCTCCAGAACCACGTCCTCGACGGAAACGAGACGATGACCTACGAAGCGTCGTGGTCGCCGCCGCGGACGCCCGGTCGGTACACTGCGGTGGCATCGCTCATGAGCGAGAATCATCCGGTGGAGCGACGCGTGGAGTTTGCCGTGCCCTGAGGACAGACGGGCGCGGGTCCGGGCAGTGTGTGCGGCGAGCCGGGCGGCTCGCCGTTCGCGTGTTCAGGCGATCCGGATGATGCGTCGCGCCCGCAGGGGCGAGCGCCCTTAACCGGTGCCGGAGCGCCCGTTATGTTCCCTGATTCACCCACCCCCGATGGTGCAGCGCGTGGCGAATCAGGCATCTCCCCCGGCGGTCGACGACTCGCGTGACCTCGAGCTCCTGAAGAAGCTCGCCGTGGCCCGGCGGACGCTCATCGCGCAGATCGGGCGGCGCATCATCGGCCACCAGGAGGTCATCGAGAATCTCGTGGCGGCGATCCTCGCCGGTGGCCATGTGATGATCGTGGGGGTCCCCGGGCTTGCCAAGACGCTCCTGGTGCAGACCGTCTCGGAGGCACTCGACCTCACCTTCTCGCGCGTGCAGTTCACGCCGGACCTCATGCCGAGTGACATCACCGGCACCGAGTTGCTCGAGGAGGACCATGCGACCGGCCGGCGCGTCTTCAAGTTCGTGAAGGGGCCGATCTTCGGGAACGTGGTGCTGGCCGACGAGATCAACCGGGCGCCACCGAAGACGCAGGCGGCGCTGTTGCAGGCGATGCAGGAGCACTCGGTGACCGTGGCGGGCCAGACGTACCGCCTGCCGGAACCGTTCTTCGTCCTGGCGACGCAGAACCCGATCGAGCAGGAGGCGACGTATCCGTTGCCCGAGGCGCAGCTCGACCGGTTCATGTTCGAGCTCCGGGTGAACTATCCCTCGACCGATGAGGAGGAGCGCATCGTGTCGGCGACCACGGGCGACACCGAGGCGACGATCCAGCCGGTGCTCACCGGCGCCGAGGTGCTGGAGCTGCAGCACCTGGTGCGGCGGCTGCCGGCGCCGCCGACGCTGGTGAAGTTCGCGGTGCAGATCGCGCGATCGACCCGCCCGGGAGAGAACGGTTCGTTAGGTGAGATCCGCAAGTACCTCAGCTACGGCGCGGGCCCGCGGGCGTCGCAGTACCTGGTGCTGGGCGCCAAGGCGCGCGCCGCGATGGACGGACGCTCGGTGCCGGACCTCGACGACGTGCGGGCGATCGCCATGTCGGTTCTCCGGCACCGTGTGGTGCTGAACTTCCAGGCCGAAGCCGAGGGCGTCACCTCGGAGCACCTGATGGGTCTGGTGCTGAAGGCGTAGGGCGCCGGCGGAGTGCCGGTTGGCTGTCCAGGTGGGCTTCACCGGCGGGTGGGGCCCGCTTTTCTTTTCGCCCGCCGACGCGATGGTGCCGGTGCCCTCCGGTCCTCCCGTCTGAAGGAGCCGCGCGCCGGAGTCCGGCGGCCAGGCGCCGCTCTTGGGGCTGGAGTCTCCCTGGCTGTCGCGCCGAGCGTGCGGTGGCTTGTCATCGGGCCGCGCGCTGGCGCGGTGCCCCGGCGAGGGCGACCTTAGCGCGGTGAGGCTGGCCGGCGGCGCGGCCCCCCCCGTGACGCGTGCGTGACGCTCGCCCGTACTCCTTCGGCGGCCGGCGGAGGCGCAGCGGAGGCGAATCCCGATGGGTCAGGACGTCGTTCGGTGCACGATACTGGGACAGACGGAGATCTCGGTGGGCGGGATCCGGCTGACGCCCGAGGCGGAACGTCAGTTCGGCGTTGCGCTGTACTTCTGCGCGAACGCCGGGCGCGAGATTCCGCGCGACGACGTGGCCGCGCTCTTCTGGCCGGAACACAACGGCGACGCCGCGCGGCACTGCCTGCGGCAGACGCTGTATCGGTTGCGGGTTCTTGGCGTGCCGGTGCGAAGCGGAGCGAAGTCGATATCGCTGGATGAGCGAGCGGTTGAGGCAGACCACACACCGGTGGTAGTCGAGGGGGCACCGTCGGGTGCGTATCTGGCGCTGACGGACGTGACGGTGCTCCCCGGCTACGTTCCGCGCTTTTCGCCGCCGTTTGCGCGCTGGGTGGAGGAATTCCGGAGCGATGTGGGCGCGCGGGTGCGTCGCGGCCTGGTACGGGCGATCGCGGATACCCGGACGCGGGGGCGGTACGCGGAGGTCGAGCGACTCGCCCGGCACTGCCTGGTACTGGATCCGTTGAATGAGGAGGCGACGCTGGCATTGGCGGAGGCGATCGCGCTGGCCGGGGGGAAGGCGGAGGCGGTGGGGATGATAGAGCAGTACGACGCGAAATCGGGCGACGAATTCCGGAATTGCGCATTTCGAGCACCCTGCTTCGAGAACGAATCTCGGATGGACTCACCCGCTCCTATCTATCCTCGGAAGAGCTGCCGCTCCTCGGGCGCGCTGCTGACGTGGAGCGAATCGTGCTGCGACTCCAGCGCCTCAGGATCGGTCAAGGAATCGGATATATCCTGTGGGGTCAGGCTGGGGTGGGCAAAACGCGTGTTGCAGATGAGTGTTGCCGTATCGCCAGAGTGCAAGGCATCTCCGTCATCGGGATGCGCACGCAACCGAGTAACCGAGCCGAGTCACTGTCCACGCTTAGCGACCTCGTCTCAGTCCTTCTAACGCTGCCAGGAGCACTAGGCGCCGCACCCGCGGCTCTTGATAGCCTCCGGGATCTCTCCACGCCGCGTGCACAGCGCAGCCAGAGTCATCTGCTTGAGCATGACGGAGAGGCCCGATTCGCAAGTGTGCGCTGGTCCGTGCTGGACCTTCTTGATGCTGTCGTCGCCGAAAACCCCCTCTTGATTCACATCGACGACGCGCACAACGCCGACCATGCGAGCAGGATGCTCCTCGAAGATGTTCTCAGTTCCTTCCGGGACCGATCACTCGGGTTTCTCTTCACTCTGCGAGACCCGAGCTCCCTGGAATCAACAGGGACATCGTCGGGTCTCTCTCAGAGCTGCACATTGCACCGACTTGACCCGCTGTCCGACACGGCCGCCGAGGAGCTCGTGGCGCACTTCATAACGCAGCGTGGTGAGGCTCTGGCAATCTCAAATCAACAGACAATAGTCCGCGTCGGCGCCGGCAATCCGCTCTTTCTTATCGAAATGCTGAAGCATCGCTCTGACCTCGCCACGGCGAGTTCGATGCCTGCCAGCGTGCAGTCTCTAATTGAACAGCGATTGCACTCCCTTTCAGTGGGAGCGTTCCGCCTGCTTCAGTCCTGTGCGGTGCTGAGCACACTCTCGACGCTCGATCGACTCGACAGAGTGGTCGGAGCGGATGACGTCGACGTCCTGACCGCCCTAGCCGAATTGGAGGACGGAGGCCTGATCGCTTCTTGCGCTGATAGCGTAGCCTGCCGTCACGACGTCGTTCGCGAAGCCGTGCTCCGGAATACGCCTCCCACAGTGTTACGGCTCCTGCACCGTCGCGTCGCGCGGGTACTCACGCGCGAGCTACTTCGGCAACAGCGCGTCTCACACCTTTGGCAGTGCGTCACGCATTGGAAGGCAGCCGGGACGCCCACGAATGGTATTCGCACTGCGATTACGCTCGCCAACCGCCTCCTGAACGCCGGCCTTGCACGGGAAGCGCTCGAGATACTCGAGGAGCTTGAGTCGAGCTGCGATCTGCCGGCGAACCGACTACGTGTACTTCATGGAATTGCGCGCGCGGCACGCATGCTCCGCGACTGGAGACGAATAATAGATGTGGCGGCTCGGCGGCGCGCGCTGTTGCGACTCGACGGCGCTCTGGAGATGCGCCATAGTTCGTTCGAGCTTCTCGAATTTGACGCTCTCTACAATTGCGAAGAGAGCTTCGGAGTTCTCCCGCCGAGAATACTCGACTGCGTCACCCACGAATCGGCGCCCGCCAAGCATCGCTTGGATGCTGCGGTGATTGCGCTAATTCGCGCGGACAACGACGCGGACGCGGCCACCTCTCAGCGCGTATTACACTCGATTTCGTCGATCGATGTCGATCAACGGAGGAAGTCCATCGCATGGCTGACCTGCGAAATGATCTACCATGCGGGCTTCGGAGACCTTCAGATAGCCCGCGAGGCCGCTAATTCCCTGCTCGAGCAAGCTGTGTCGGTCGGACAGCCCGTGGCTCAGGTTCTCCTACTTCGGAGGGCCGCCTATACGTACCGTCGGACAGGAGACTCTGATGTGGCCCGTCGTCTCTGTCAGCAGTCACTCCAGACCGCGCGTCGCCTGCAACTTCATTCGCACTTCGTCCCCACAATCGACTTGCTGGCGCAGCTCGCACTCGACGTTGGAGACTTTGCTAGTGCAACGTCCTGGCTGGCAATCGCGAAACGCATTCAAGCCGACTCACCGGATTTCTACACGCGCGCTGTTGCGTTCGGCTTAGAGGCGCGTTACGCGTTTGAGACCGAAGATGCAGCGAGCATCTCAGACGTCTCGCGCACGATGCTACACTCTGAATCGCCACTGCGGCTGAGGAGACCTCTCCAGGCATTCCTAGTTTCGAAAGCAGCCATCTACACGCTGCAAGACGACGCGGAGCCGCTTCATTCGATTGTAGATGAACTCACGTCACTACATCGACAGTTGAGTCGAATGGGCATCCAAGACTACCCTGTCGCAGTGCTGGTTCGCGCCTTGCAGAGACTCGGGAGAGACGACGAGGCATCGACGATTCTGTCGAGCTTCCTTCGTGATGAGCGGCGAGACCAAGGTACCCCACCGCCTGCACTTCGAAGACTCGCAGCACACGCACCGATGCAGCCCCAAAGAGATTGAGCACTGGCCCGTGGACGGAGACCGGACAGGACGCGACGAGCTACGAGACGGCGGCTGATCGCGGAACCTCCTTATCACCAAAGCACCGATAGATCTCGGACCAAGTTCTGTCCGAAACGACGCAGTCGCATATCTCAGGATCAAATTGTTTCCCGCGAAACTTGAGAAACTCCGCCCGGGCCTCGTCGATTCCGAGCGCCTTCCTGTACGGCCGATCAGTTGTGATGGCGTCAAGAGTATCGGCGAACATGATGATTCGTGACGCGAGGGGAATCTCGACGCCACGGAGGCCGTCGGGATAACCAGTTCCGTCGAAGTTCTCGTGGTGATGTCGCACAGCGGAGACAATGTCGCGGAGGCTTGAGAGCTTCCCTACGAGCTCTGCTCCCCTGATGGGGTGCAGCTTCATGATCGCCCACTCTTCGGGCGTCAGCCGGCCCTCTTTGGCCAGGATAGGCGCGAAGCGCTCGTCTATCTTCCCTACGTCGTGGAGCAGTGCGGCCACGGTCACCCGCTCCACGTCGCTCGAGCTCAATCCAAACGCCTTTGCGATGATTTCGGAGCCACGCGCAACACGCTGACTATGTCCTGAAGTATACGGGTCTCGCGCCTCGATGGCGGCTACCATTAGGTCGAGTAACTCTTCCGTGACGGTAGTGAGCTCCGCATTGGTTCGGTAAAGCTGCCGAACCGCGATCATTGGAACCACCAACCCCGCAGTGCCCATGACGCCGAGGTTTGTGCTCAGCCACGACAGATAGAATGCCAGCACGATCAGCAGAAATGACATCTTCACGCTGGCCTTCGTGATGCGGGACCAAACCTCGAACAATGGACGACGCATCGTCAGAGCAATCGCCGCGCTAACACTTAGAGTGTTAACGAGGAGCATAGAGACAACCAACAGGGCTGTGGGAAGTATCGCTTGACTTGCGGACGCGAAGAACGACGCTCCGACGAGGTCTCGAAACGCGATGCCGCCCATCAAGCGATAGGACAGAATACCTACGGATATCGCGAGAGCGAATTGCGCCAGATTGAAGAGGGACTTAATCCACGAGCGTCGGTGGACCAAGTGAACAATCAATTCGGCGGCTACCACCGCCACGATCGAACTGGCATTCGGAGCGACGAGTGCCGCGCTCGCGAACGGGATCAGTGCGATCGAGCCTGCCGCGGCGCGAGCGGCATTGAAGGAAAGGAGTTCCGCGCCTAGCCCAACCGCGCACAGTGTCAGGGAGAGGCGAAGCGACTGTGGATCCAGCTGCTGGTCACCCCTCGACACCACTGCGAAACTTGTCGCGGCGAGAATGGCGATGATCAGCGCAAGTGGCATCGCACGCCGGGCGTCACCATCACTAACCCGGTCGACGCGTGCGCGCTCTGTAAGCCTGCTCCAAGGTCGCGGCTTGAGTCGCGGTACAGCTGCACGGCTCTCAATCACGTCGACTTCTCGATCCGAGCCATGTTTCCCCTTGAACGTGTGCTCTTTCTAGTTGGACGAGGGGTTCCGCAAGCGAGGCAGAAACTTCCGAGACGTCGTGGTGAACATGAACGGCCCCCCGTTCACACTAGGTCCAGCTAACCCAAGCGCTTAGAAGCGCATAAAGCCAATCAAGCACGAAGCGTCACCTCCCTCACGAACGTCATACTCGTTGCGAGTATGCGACCTCAGGTCGGCTCCGCTCGAACTGCCTTGCATTCCCTTCCCGCTCAACTTCGCTCCAGCGGGAACGGGGGGCTATTTGTCGTTAGGTTCCAGGTACCTCTGCCATGATGTTGTCCCGCCGCGCCTCGCCACGCCCCACCCTACACGCGCCGCGGTAATGCCAGCCAGCGATTCGTCGCATCCAGCACCGCCAGTACACTCGCCGTCTCCGGGCTGTCCTTCACCTCGCACGTCCCCGTCAACAGCGCCGACTCGCGCGCCAGCTGCGCCGTCACCGCCACGAATACAAACTCCCGCTCGAACGCCTCCACCACCCGCGCCCCTCCCAGATCCAACGGCCGCGCCGACGGCTCCGCGTCCGCTATGGCCCGCAATGCCGCCCGTGCCGCCAATTCCACACGCGAACGCTCTGTCTCCAGACCGTCCGCTTCGCCTACGTACGACTGATCACCCTTCGTCAGCGTCACGCGACACGAAATCCCCTTCATCCGGCTCCGGCGGACCTCCACATCCTCGAAATAGAAGGCCCGACGTCCCATCGGATCGCCCTGCCCCCCTGCCACCGGCGCCGCGGACGTCGCCTGCGTCGCCGACGCCACAACAGGCTCCTCCACCGGCTCCTCAGCAGGCTTCCGCTGCTCCAGCGTCGTCGCCACCGAGATCTTCCGGTGATCCACCCGCATGCCCAGGTGCGCTATCAACGCACTCTCGATGTTACGCACCGTCTGCTTTGGCGTAACTTCCGACGTCGTAAGAACATGGATCTCGTCGACAGCCCCGGTGTCGCTCGCGATTATCCGCGCCGCAATCACCCCGGGCAGGGTCTGAAGCAGCTCCTCCGCCTTCTTGATCGGAAGAACGCTTCCCGCGATCAGCGCTGACGACTGGGATTGAGAGACCATCGGGCTCGACACTCCCGGATTGGGGGCCCTGTTCCACTCATCCGTATACATCTACGGATGTTTCTCAAGTCAACGTACTTAGACGATTGCAATACAACGGGTTACAGGCCGAGAAAGAATGTCGCTGTCGCGCCGATTAGTCAAGCACGATCTCATCGAGCGGTATCTGGTACTCCCGTAGCTTCCGGTACAGCGTCCTTTCCCCGATCTGCAACATCTCTGCCGCCTTTCTCCTGTTCCCCCGAGTCTCCCGCAGCGCCACCTCGATGGCGGCACGCTCCACGTCCGCCATGCTCATCCCCGCCTTGATCAAAGCCTCGTTGGCCTGAACCGCCTGCTCCCTGGCCTCGATCCCGCCGACCGACGCCGCGGACGGCAGCACGCCAGCCGGCCGCACCTCGCCGATCCACTGCGGCGGCGCCATCGACATCTCGTTCATCCGTCGGCGCAACTCCTCGACCTGCAGCTTCAGCTCCACCAGGCTCCGCAGGATGAACTCCAGTTCCCGCCCCTCCGACCCCACGCGCTCGCGCAGCGCCGGGCCGACGGGTACCGGCAGCAGCCGAAGCCCGCCGGCATCCCGGATCTGCGGCGGGATGTCGTCCGGACCGATCTCGCGCCCGGGCGCCAGCACCACCATGCTCTCGATCAGGTTGCGCAGCTCACGCACGTTGCCCGGCCACGGGTACTCCACCAGCAGCTGCAACGCCTCGGCCGAAATCCCGTGGAACGGGCGGTCATGCTCGCGCGACAGCTGCCGCACGAAGCGCCTGACGAGTATCGGGATGTCCTGCCGGCGCTCGCGCAGTGGCGGAAGGTAGATGCGCAGCACGTTCAGCCGGTAGAACAGGTCGGCCCGGAACGTCCCGTGCTCCACCCCCTCCCGCAGCGGCGCGTTCGTCGCGGCAACGACGCGCACGTCCACCGGGATCGTCGCCGTGCCCCCCACCCGCGTGAACTCACGCTCCTCCAGCACCCGCAGCAGCCGCACCTGCGTCGCCGGGGGAATCTCCCCGATCTCGTCCAGGAAGAGGGTCCCGCCATGCGCCAGCTCGAAGCGCCCCAGCCGGCGCTCGGCGGCACCGGTGAACGCCCCCTTCTCGTGCCCGAACAGCTCACTCTCGAGCAGCGTCTCGGGCAGCGCGCCCACGTTCACGGCAATGAACGGCTTGTTCCGACGCGGGCTCAGGCGATGGATCGCGCGGGCCACCAGCTCCTTGCCGGTGCCGCTCTCACCCTCGATCAGCACGGTGCTCGAGACCGGCGCGAAGTGCTCGACCTGCACCAGCACCTCGCGGATCGCCTCCGACTCCCCGATCAGGCCCGTCGTCCGCGACAGCTCCTGGCGGCGGAGGAGCTGGCGGATGCCGCCGACGACCTCGTCGAGCACGATCGGCTTCGGGTAGACCTCCACGTAGCCCACGGCCCGCAGCCGCTCCCCGGTGGCCGGGTCGTGGACGTCGGCGAGCCCCACCACCGCGATGTCGTCCCACAGCAGCGTCCGCACCAGCTGCACGTTAGGCGGATCCAGCAGCCCGCCGCTCACCACCACCACGTCGGGACGGGACCGGCGCAGCGCCCCGTCGACGTCGTCGAGCGGCGAGACCACCTCGGTCGTGACGTCGCCCTTCTCCAGCAGCGCGGACAGCCGCACCGCAGGCTCGACGTCGTTCAGGGTGATGAGGACGCCGCTCATGGCGTGCCGGGCGAGTGATCGGTGGGACGCCCCCGCAGGATGTCGCAGGCATGTCCCACCACCGGCGCCAGCGCCGCCAGCGCGTCACGCACGCCGGACGGCGAGCCGGGGAGGTTTACCACCAGCGTCGACGCCCGGACACCGGCCCGGCCGCGCGACAGCGCCGCGCGGGGAAAGCGCTCCAGTTCCGCCACCCGCAACCGCTCGGCGATCCCGGGCGCGTCACGCTCGAGCACTGCCGCCGTCGCCTCCGGGGTCACGTCGCGCGGCCCGAGCCCCGTCCCGCCGGTGGTGAGCACCAGGTCCGCGTCGCCGTCGTCGCACCACGTGAGCAGGTGCTGCACGATCCCGACGGTGTCGTCAGGCACGATGGCGCGCGCCACGACCTCGTCGCCGCGGGCGCCGGCCCAGGCGACGATGGCGTCGCCGGACGCATCGGCCCGCAGGCCGCGCGCTCCGGCGTCCGACACTGTCAGCACCGCGATCCGCACGTCCGTCGCTGCCTCGCGCTCGGCACCCGTCCGGTGTCCTGGCCTCCGGCGTGGCGCGTTCTACCGATGGGAGCCCTTCTTGTAGAACGGCATCTTCACCACCTGCGCCGGTACCCGCGTCCCGCGGATCTCGATCTCCAGCGCCGATCCCTCGGCGGTCGCGCCCGTCGGCAGGTAGCAGGTGCCGATCGGGATGCCGAGGCTGGGACTGAGCGTGCCGCTGCACACCGCGCCCGACGGCGCCCCCTGGCAGAGGACCGGGTAGCCGTGCCGCGGAAAGACGCGCTCCGACGACGTGAAGCCGACGAGCCGGCGGGTCACACCGTCGGCCTTCTGCCTGACGAGGGCATCCCGCCCGGTGAAGTCGCCCTTCGCCAGCTTCACGATCCAGGCGAGGTTGGCCTCGTACGGCGTCACCGTGTCGTCGATGTCGTTCCCGTAGAGGGCCATGCCCATCTCCAGGCGCAGCGAGTCCCGCGCGCCGAGCCCGGTCGGGGTGACGCGGCCGCCGGCGGTGAGCGCCTGCCAGACAGCACCGGCATGGACGGGATCGAAATACAGCTCGAAGCCGTCCTCCCCGGTGTATCCGGTCCGCGACACCAGCACGTCGGGAGCGCCGGCCACCTCGCCCCGCGCGAAGTGATAGTACGGGATGGCCTCGAGATCGATGGCGGTGAGCGCGGCCAGCACCGCCTGCGCCTCCGGTCCCTGCAGCGCCAGCAGCGCCACGTTGTCGCTGATGTCCTCGAGGGAGCAGTCGAATGCGGCCGCGTTCGGCTTGATGTGTGCCCAGTCCTTGGCCGCGTTCGAGGCGTTCACCACCATCATGATGCCGTCGGCCAGGCGGTAGATGAGGCAATCGTCCTCGAAGGTCCCGCGCGCGTTGAGCAGTCCGGAATACTGCACCTGCCCAACCGCGAGCGCCGCCGCGTTGTTGGTGGTGACCTGGTTCACGAACGCCACCGCCCCGGGACCGCGCACCAGGAACTCGCCCATATGGGAGACGTCGAAGAGCCCGACGCGCTCGCGCACCGCGCGGTGCTCGGCGGTGATGCCCTGGGGGTACTGGACCGGCATCTCGAAGCCGGCAAAGGGGACCATCTTGCCGCCGAGGGCGACGTGGATGTCGTGGAATGGAGTGCGCTTGAGCGCGCTCTGGGCCGTGTCAGTCATGCGTCAGGATGGGTGAGGGAACGCGTACCGCGGGCCGTGCCGTCGCAATATGCCGCATCGTCCCCTAAGTCGCTAGGCTGTTGCGAGTTAGCAGGCGATCGGACGCTCCTGCGCGGGACGTCGCCGGGAGCGCGCCAGCGCCTAACGAATCGCGCGCCGCGCGGGTCACCGGGCCCCCAGTGATTCCAGCCGCTCGGCGACCTCGGCGGCATGCCCCGGCGGCGACACCTTCTCGAAGACGTGGGCGATGCGCCCCGCAGGATCGATGAGGAACGTGGTTCGCACCACGCCGTGGTACTTCCGCCCCATGAACGTCTTCAGCTGCCAGACGCCGTATGCCTCGGCCACCGCGTGGTCGACGTCGGCAAGGAGCGTGAACGGCAGGTCGTACTTCGCCTTGAACTTCGCCTGCCGGGCGACGCTGTCGGGACTGGCGCCGAGGATCACTGCATCGAGGCCCCCGAACCGGGGGAAGGCGTCGCGAAAGCTGCACGCCTCGATCGTTCAACCCGGGGTATCGGCCTTCGGGAAGAAATAGAGCACCACCCAGTGGCCGCGGAAGCCGGCGAGAGTCACCTCGGCTCCGGTGTCGGTCGCGACCGTGAATCCGGGCGCGGGCTGCGAAAGTTGTGGCAACATCGGCGTTGGAGGACGTGAGAAAGGCGTGCCGGGCGCCGGCACCGGGAATCTACGCAAGCGGGACAGGCGACGGCACGCGGAATGCCGGCGTCGTGCGCAGGATGCGGCGGCCCCTGCGACCGGCAGCTACGCCAGCGGCTCGGCGCCCATCAGGACGGCCATCACCGCCTTCTGGGCGTGCAGCCGATTCTCGGCCTCGTCCCAGACCCGGCTCTGCGGTCCGTCGATGACCTCGGCTGCCACCTCCTCACCGCGATGCGCGGGGAGGCAGTGGAGGAAGATCGCGTCCCTGGCGGCGCGACGCATGAGCGCGGAGTCGACGGTGTAGCCGCGGAAGGCGTGCGCGCGCTGCGCCTGCTCCTCCTCCTGGCCCATCGATGCCCAGACATCGGTGTTCACGACGTGCGCCCCGTCGACGGCGGCCGCCGGGTCGCGCACCACGCGCACCTGCGACCCGGCGCGCGCCACGATGTCCGGATCGGGATCGTAGCCCTCGGGACAGGCCAGGCGCAGCTCGAACCCCAGGCGCCACGCGGCGTTGATCCAGGAATTCGCCATGTTGTTGCCGTCCCCGACCCAGGCCACCACGCTGCCGTCGGTGCCGCCGAGATGCTGGCGAATCGTGAGGACGTCGGCGAGGACCTGGCACGGATGCAGCAGGTCGGTGAGCCCGTTGATGACCGGGACCGACCCGACACGCGCGAGTTCCTCGACATCGGCGTGCGCGAACGTGCGGATCATGATGCCATCGACGTAGCGCGAGAGGACGCGCGCGGTGTCGGCGATGGGCTCGCCGCGGCCGATCTGGATGTCGCGCGACGACAGGAAAATGGGCTGGCCGCCGAGCTGCCAGCAGCCGCGCTCGAAGGAGACGCGCGTTCGCGTGGACGACTTCATGAAGACCATCGCCAGCGCCTTGCCGGCGAGCGGCGTGCGGGTGTATCGACCGGCGCGCATCGATTCCGCGAGCGCGAGGAGCGCCTCGAGCTCGGCGCTCGAGAAGTCCGGGATGGCGAGGAAGTGGCGGGGCACGGGTGATCCGGAGACTGGAAGCGGGGCAACGGCCGGAGCCGGGCGGGCGGCGGTGCGATGCGGGCGGCGGTGCGATGCGGGCGGCGGTGCGATGCGGGCGGCGGTGCGATGCGGGTGGGTGCGATGCGG
Organism: uncultured Gemmatimonadaceae bacterium; assembly: GCA_963761075.1. GTDB lineage: Bacteria > Gemmatimonadota > Gemmatimonadetes > Gemmatimonadales > Gemmatimonadaceae > CAVXFN01. The sequence continues at coordinate 62,228 of CAVXFN010000002.1, read as the reverse complement.
GCGGCGTGGCTCCTAGAGGATGTACTTCCGGAGGTCCTCGTCTTCCACGATGGCGCGGAGGCGTTCCTGCACGAGGTCCCTGTTGACTGTGATGGTTTCGAGCGACCGATCGGGCAGCGTGTAGAGGACCTCCTCGAGCAGCGTGGTCATGACCGTGTGGAGGCGGCGCGCGCCGATGTTCTCCATGCGCTGGTTGGCGATGGCGGCGATGCGCGCGATTTCCTTGACCCCGTCGGGCGTGAAGGCAAGGGCGGCGCCGTCGGCCTCGACGAGAGCGGTGTACTGCTTGGTGAGCGCGTTCTCGGGCTCGGTCATGATCCGGACGAAGTCCTCCTCGGTGAGCGGCTTGAGCTCGACCCGGATGGGAAACCGTCCCTGCAGCTCGGGAATGAGGTCGCTGGGCTTGGAGACGTGAAAGGCGCCGGCGGCGATGAAGAGGACGTGGTCGGTCTTCACCAGGCCGTGCTTCGTCTGGACGTTGGAGCCCTCGACGATGGGCAGGAGGTCCCGCTGCACGCCCTCGCGCGAGACGTCGGGTCCACCGTAGTCGCCGCGGGCCCCGGCGATCTTGTCGATCTCGTCGAGGAAGATGATGCCGAGCCGCTCGACGCGCTCGAGGGCATCGGTAGTGACGTCGTCGTGGTCGATGAGCTTCTCGAATTCCTGCTCGAGGAGGATGCGGCGGGCCTCGGCCACCTTGAGCGTGCGCTTGCGGCTGCGCCGGGGCAGCATGTCGCGCAGCATCTCGGTGAAGTTCTCCATCCCCTCGGGGGCGCCCTGCGGGGTCATGACCTCCAGCATCGGCGAGGTGGGCTGCGACACCTCGATCTCGACCTCGCGCTGCTCGAGCTGCCCGTCGCGGAGCAGCTGGCGCAGCTTGTCGCGGGTACGGCGATAGCGCTCGCGGGCGGCGTCGGTCTCCCGCTCCTTCTGGACGTTGCCGGTGGGGGAGACGACGAAGACCTTTCCCTCGTCGCCGGCGGCCGACTCCTCGGCCGGGGCCGCCGGCGTGCCCGGCCTCGATTCGTTAGGCACCGGCAGGAGGAGGTCGAGGAGCCGCTCCTCGACGCGCTCGTGGGCGAGGTCCTCGACCTCGGCCTCGCGCTCGGTGCGGACCATGTCGATGGCGCTCTCCACGAGGTCGCGCACCATCGACTCCACGTCGCGGCCGACGTAGCCGACCTCGGTGAACTTCGAGGCCTCGACCTTGATGAACGGGGCACCGGCGAGCTTGGCGAGGCGGCGCGCGATCTCGGTCTTGCCGACGCCGGTCGGGCCGATGAGGATGATGTTGTTCGGCGAGATCTCGTCGCGGATGGCGTCGGGCGTGCGCTGCCGCCGCCAGCGGTTGCGGAGGGCGATGGCGACCGCCTTCTTCGCCTCGTTCTGGCCGACGATGTAGCGGTCCAGTTCGGCGACGATCTGTCGGGGCGTCAGGTCGGCGAGCCGGGCCAGCGCCTGTTCGGTGCGATTCGAGGGCATCGTGGCAAAGGACGCGCGGGACGGCGACGGGCGGCGGCAGGGTGGATGGCCCGGCCTCCCGCGTCCGCGCCCGCCGCGTCAGGCGGTGGGCTCGAGAACGGTGAGGTGGGTGTTCGTGAAGATACAGATGTCGCCGGCGATGCTGAGCGCGCGCCGGACGATCTCGACGGGCGCCAGCTCGGTGGCGGCGACGAGCGCCCGCGCCGCGGCGAGGGCGTAGGGGCCGCCGGAGCCGATGGCGAGGATGCCGTCGTCGGGCTCGATGATGTCCCCGGTGCCGGAGATGACGAACCCGTGCTGGCGGTCGGCCACGGCGAGGAGCGCCTCGAGGCGGCGCAGGACGCGATCGCTGCGCCATTCCTTGGCCAGCTCGACGGCGGCCTTGGGGAGGTTGCCCGGGAAGCGCTCGAGCTTCTCCTCGAACTTCTCGAACAGCGTGAACGCATCGGCGGCGGTGCCGGCGAACCCGGCAACGAGCCTTCCCCCGGAGAGGACGCGCACCTTCTGCGCGTTCGACTTCACGACGGTCTCGCCCATGGTGACCTGGCCGTCACCGCCCAGGGCGACGCGGTTGTCGCGCCGGACGGCGAGGATGGTGGTGCTTCGAATGCGGGGGGCGGAGGTCGGCATCATCGGGAGGGGGCTTCGAGCGGCCCGGATCGGCAGGGTGCAGCGGCTCGACCGGGACGGCCAAGATAGCACGACGCGGGCGGGTGATGTGAGCCCCGGGGGCCAGTCGGCATCAGGCGCGAGGGTGCGCCTTCCGGTACACCTGCTTCAGCCGATCGACGCTGGTGTGGGTGTAAATCTGCGTGGTCGAGACGGATGCGTGGCCGAGAAGCTCCTGGACCGCCCGCAGGTCGGCGCCGGCATCGAGGAGGTGGGTGGCGAAGGTATGACGGAGGGAGTGGGTGGAGAGCCCGGCGTCCTCGTCGATCAGGTCGAGGAACGAGGTCACGGCGAGCTGGATGCCGCGCGCCGCCAGCCGCGTGCCCCGCTCGCTGACGAAGAACGCGGTGCGATCGGCGCGCCCGCGAAGGTTGCGCAGGAAGGCATCCCGCTTCGCCTCGTAGTTCCGGAGGGCGAGTTGGGCATGGTCGCCGAGCGGGACGATGCGTTCCTTGCGGCCCTTGCCGCGCACCTTCACCTGCTGCGCGATGAGGTCGATGTCGGCGCGGTTGATTCCGCGCAGCTCGGACAGGCGGATTCCGGTCGAGTAGAAGAGCTCCAGGATGGCGAGGTTCCGCACGTCGGTGAAGCGCCCGCCACTGGCACGCGTTGCGGCGAGCTCGAAGAGGCGGCCCACCTGGTCGCGATCGAGCCACGCCGGCAGGTAGCGCTCCAGTTTCGGGTTGGCGATGGCGCGCGCCGGATTGGAGGCGACGATGTCCTCGCGGTGCAGGAAGCGGAAGAAGCTTCTCACCGCCGACAGCGCGCGGGCGCTCGAGCGGCGCGAGAGGCCGCGGCGCGCCAGGAAACCAAGGAACCCGCGCATGGTGAGGCGATCGACGGCGCTCCATTGCCATTCGCCGATGCCGAAGTGCGAGGCGAGGAAGTTGACGAAGAGTCGCAGGTCGTGGCGATAGGCCACGAGGGTGTGCGGCGAGAGGTCGCGTTCCTTTTCGAGGTGCGTGAGGAAGGCATCGACATCGGGATGCAACGGGACGCTGGCGTCGGCGGTGGGGTGGTGACGCGCGTCGGCGGCGAGAGCGCTATTTTCAAGATCGGGGGGGGGCCCCGCCTCGACGACCGCGCCGTCACCGCGTTGCCCCCTCCGCCACCCAGCGGTCGCGCCACCGCGCCATCTCATCAAGCGCGCGCGCCGCCGTCAGCTCCCGTCGCCGCCGCTTGTCCTTCACCTCCTCCGGCAGGTCGTCCACCAGCCCGAAGTTCGCGTTCATCGGCTGGAAGTGCCGGGGATCCGCCTCGCGCAGGTAGCGATACAGCGCGCCCAGCATCGTCGTCGCCGGCGGCACCTCGGCTCCGTCGCCGCGCAACATGCGCGACATGTTGATCCCCGCCAGCAGACCGGTCGCCGCACTCTCCGTGTACCCCTCGACGCCGGTGATCTGGCCCGCCAGCAGCGTCATCGGATCGTCGCGCAGCGACAGGTGGCTCGTGAGCGACGCCGGCGAGTTCACGTAAGCGTTCCGGTGAATCGAGCCGTAGCGCAGGAACTCGGCGCCCTCGAGCCCGGGGATCATCCGGAAGACGCGCTGCTGCTCCGGAATCCGCAGCCGCGTCTGGAACCCGACAAGGTTCCACATGCGGCCGCCGCCGTCCTCCTGGCGGAGCTGCACCACGGCCCACGGCCGGTGCCCGGTGCGCGGATCCCGCAGCCCCACCGGCTTCATCGGCCCGAAGCGAAGCGTATCGCGGCCGCGCTGCGCCATGACCTCGACCGGCATGCAGCCCTCGAAGTACGGCACCTCGTCGAACTCGTGCCCATGGTGCTTGTCGGCACCGACGAGCGCGTCGATGAATGCCTCGTACTGCGCCTGCGACATCGGGCAGTTCAGGTACGCGCCCTCCGCCCCGGCCTCCGCCATCGTCTCCTTGTCGTAGCGCGACGCGCGGAAGGCGGTCGCGTCGTCGATCGAGTCGCGCGCGACGATGGGGGCGATGGCGTCGTAGAATGCGCAGCGACTCCACGCCCAGCCGTGCGCTGATCGCGGCCGCGAGCGCATCCGAGGTAAGCGGGCCGGTGGCCACGATTCCCGGCGACGGCAACGCGGTCGCCTCCTCGCGTACGACCTCGATCAGCGGGTGCGACAGGAGGCGCGACGAGACGGCGGCGGAGAAGACGTCCCTGTCGACGGTGAGCGCCGTGCCCCCGGGCACGCGCGCCTCGTCGGCCGCCTCGAGGATCATGCTGCCGAGCACGCGCATCTCCGCCTTGAGGAGCCCGTGTGCGTTCGACGTCTCGGTGCTCTTGAACGTGTTGGAGCAGACGAGCTCCGCCAGCTGCCCGGTCTTGTGCGCAGGGGTCGTGCGCACCGGACGCATTTCGTGGAGCACGACCGTATGCCCGCGCTCGGCGAGCTGCCAGGCGGCCTCGCTCCCGGCGAGGCCGCCTCCCACGACATGGACTGCTCCGCGTTCCGATGACGTCATTCCTAACAATAGTGCGCCGCGGTGGCGGCGCACGGGGCGGACCGGGTGGATGGGCGCGGCGCCACGCGGACGGCCGGCGCCCTGATCAGACCGCGACCGCCTCGGCCTCCTGGCTCACCACGTCCCACTCGTTGCCGCACTTGAGGCAGCGCCTGTATTCGCCGCGCGCCTTGGTGCGCTTGGACTCCGCGCCGACGAAGCCGCACTCCGGACAGGCCTCGGGCACCGGCTTGTCCCAGCAGACGAAATCGCAGTTCGGGTAGTTGGAGCAGCCGTAGAACGCCTTGCCGCGCTTGCGCGAGCGCCGCTCGGCGATCTCGCCACCGTCCTTCGGGCAGAGGACGCCGGTGGGCATCGAGCGCGTGCCGCGGCACTTCGGGAAGCGACTGCACCCCAGGAAGTCGCCGGCGCGACCGTGCCGGATGACCATCGGGGCACCGCACTCGTGGCAGACGTACTCGGTGAGCTGCGCCGGCTTCCGCTCACCCTTGATGGGGCGCGTGTACTTGCAGGTCTTCGGGTGGTTCTCGCACGCCACGAACGGCCCGAAGAAGCCGCCCTTGGCGACGAGCTTGCCGCCGCATTCAGGGCAGCGCTCGGTGGCCAGGGCAGAGAGGTCGTGCGCCTCGGCGATGAGCGCCTCGACCTTCACGTCGTTGAGCGACGCCTCGAACGGACCGTAGAACTCCGCGAGCACCTTGCGCCAGCCAAGCGCACCGTCCTCGATCTTGTCCAGCTCGCCCTCCATCTCCGACGTGAAGCGCACGTCGAAGACGTCGGGAAACTGCCGGACCATCACGCGCTCGACACTCTCGCCGAGGGACGTCGGGAAGAACCGGCGCTGCTCGAGCGTGACGTAGTGGCGGTCCTGCAGGGTGGAGATGATCTGCGCGTACGTCGACGGCCGTCCGATGCCGAGTCGCTCCAGTTCCTTGACGAGGCTGGCCTCGGAGAACCGCGGTGGCGGTTCGGTGAAGTGCTGCGTCGGCGTGATCTCGCGCATGGGAATGCGCTCGCCCAGCTCGGCGATGGGAAGGGCCTGCTCGTCCTCGAGCGCCTTGCCCTCGCCCTCCTCGCGCGACTCCCGATACAGCGCCAGGAAGCCGCGGAACTTCACGATGCTGCCCGTGGCACGGAACAGGAAGTGACTGTGGGATCCGTCGCCAGGGACGTCAAAGTCGAGCGTGGTGGTGTCGAAGACGGCACGCGCCATCTGGGAGGCCATGAAGCGCTGCCAGATGAGCTGGTACAACCGGAACTGGTCGTCCTTGAGGAAGCGCTTCACGTCGTCCGGGCGGCGCGACGGCTCGCTGGGACGGACCGCCTCGTGCGCGTCCTGCGTATTGCTGCCCTGCTTCGCGCCACCGAAGAGCTGCGGCCCCGCCGCGAGGTATTCCTCCCCGAACTCGCGCCGGAGGACGTCGCGCGCCTGCAGCGCGGCGCTTTCCGCCACACGCGTGCTGTCGGTTCGCATGTACGTGATGAGGCCGACGGCGCCTTCGCTTCCCAGCTCGACGCCCTCGTACAGCGACTGTGCGAGGCGCATCGTCCGCTTGGAGCCGAAGCCGAGCTTCTTGGCGGCCTCCTGCTGCAGGGTGCTCGTGGTGAACGGCGCCGCCGGGTTCTTGCGACGCTCGCGGCGCTTGACGTCGGTGAGCGGGAACGCCCACTGGTCGCCCAGTCCGGCGTCACGGGCCAGTGTCGCCGCGGCGCGCTGCACTTCCTCGACGATGGCGTGGGCGCGCGTGGCATCCGTGATCTCGACCTTGCGGTCGTCCACCGCGTGGAGGCGCGCCATGAAGCGCTGGTTGTCCTTCTCCAGCTGCGCGGCGATGGTCCAGTATTCCTGCGGCTTGAACGCGCGGATGTCCCGCTCGCGCTCGACAATCAGGCGCAGAGCGCGACCGTCTGCACGCGTCCCGCCGAGAGGCCCTTCTTGACGGTCTTCCAGAGGATCGGGCTCGCCTTGTAGCCAACGAGCCTGTCGAGGACGCGCCGCGCCTGCTGCGCCTCCACCAGGCGCATGTCGATGTCGCGCGGATGCGCCATCGCCTCGCGCACCGCGTCCTTCGTGATCTCGTGGAAGAGCACGCGGCGGATCGCCGCGCCGCCCTTCTGCTTGATCTGCTCGGAGACGTGCCAGCCGATCGCCTCGCCCTCGCGATCGGGGTCGGTTGCGATGTAGACGGTCTCCGCGCCCTTCGATGCCGCCTTCAGGTCGGCGAGCGTCTTTTCCTTGCCCTCGATGGTGACGTACTCGGGGGTGAAGCCCTTCTCGATGTCGATGCCGAGCTTCTTCTGCGGCAGGTCACGCACGTGGCCGACAGTGGCCTTCACGCGATAGCCACGACCGAGGTACTTGCCGATGGTCTTGGCCTTGGCCGGCGACTCGACGATGACGAGGGACGAACCGGTGCCGGTTGGCTCCTCCTGTTCTTCGGCCACGACCGCGCGCGTCCGCCTGGCCGCCTTGGGCGTCGCCACTTTCTTCTTCACCGACTTCTTCACCGACTTCTTCACCGACTTCGTCTTCGCACCCGCGCGTGCGGACGCCCCCCGCCCCGCGATGCGACGCGTGGTGGGTTCGTCCTTCTCTTCGCCCGGCTTGCGTGTCCTTGCCATGCTCTATTGATGCACTCAGTGAATGTTGATCTGGTCCAGGCCCGTGCCTGCCCCGTCGCCCTGCGAGGCGTCGATCAGGGCGCGCAGGTCGTCGAGCGCGATGCGCCCCTCGAACTGCAACAGTGCGCGCTCGATCACGTGCTCCATTTCCGGTCCGCTCAGCGCGCCTGCGCTGGACAAGGCAAGCAGGTGACCCCACGCCTCGGGGGCAAAGCGCCCCACTTCATGCGGGCCCATCACACGAAACGTCATGACACTCTCGATGGCCGGTTGCCCGGAGACATGCTCCCGGGGAGAATCGGCCCGAAACCGTGACAGTATCTCACCGATCTGTCGCCGGTCGTATCCTTCCGACGACAGGTAATCGGCCACCTCGGCAACATCGGCGTGTCCTGGGAATCGCCGACGCAGTTCAGCCAGCAATTCCCGTCTGCGGGCTCTCATGGCCTAACCTACCGGCCAGTCCCAGCGCGAAGCAAGCTCGCGGACCATATGCGCAACTTCCTGCGGTACAAAAGTTTGCGTGTCTACAGCAGCGTCGGCCGCGGCGTACAGAGGCGATCTCTGCCGATCCAGAAGGGTCAGATTCCCGTGCGGATCGCCCTTCATTAGAAGGGGGCGCGAGACGGCCTCGGTTCCCAGCCGGGTCAGGGCGACGTCCACGCTGACGCGCAGGTGGATGATACGTGCGGGGGGACGCAGAAGTGCCAGGTTGCCTGGATCGACGATCCACCCGCCCCCCGGGGCGACGACCTGGCCAGGCGTTTCGCGCAGCTCGTGGGTGAGATCCCGCTCGAGCTTCCGGAAGTGAGCCTCCCCGTACCGCTGGAAGATATCGGTGATGGGAAGCCCCACCCGTCGCTCGATCTCCACGTCCATGTCGAGAAAGGGCGTGCCCGCGAGCTCGGCGACGAGCCGACCCACGGTGCTCTTTCCCGAGCCGGGCAACCCGACGAGCACCAGGTGGTGCCCGGCTCGACCGGCGCGTGGCGATGCCGACTGGGGCTCATGCCCGTGCCCGGCGTTCATGCCCTCGCCCGCGTCGTCAGCCGCCACCGACGCGCGTGGCGATGCGCTCGACATAGGAATCGTGGTTGCGCCGGGTTTCGTCGAGCGAGTCCCCACCGAATTTCTCGAGCCACGCCTGGGCCAGCACGAACGCCACCATCGCCTCGGCGATCACGCCCATCGCCGGCACCGCCGTCACGTCGCTGCGTTCGGCCGTGGCCGCGGCGCTCTGGCCCGTGGCGACGTCGATGGTCCCGAGGGGGCGCATCAGCGTGCTTATCGGCTTCATGGCGACGCGCACGACGAGCGGCTCGCCGGTCGTCATTCCGCCCTCGGTACCGCCGGCGCGATTGGTGCGGCGCCTGACGTTGCCGGTGCGCGCCAGGCCGGGCGCGGCCTCGATCTCGTCGTGCACCTCGGCGCCGGTGCGGCGCGCGGTCTCGAATCCGAGTCCGATTTCCATGCCCTTCACGGCGGGAATGGAGAGGAGCGCGGCCGCGAGCCGGCCGTCGAGCTTGCGGTCCCACGAGACGTGGGATCCCAGGCCGACCGGAAGTCCGTCGGCGACGACCTCGCAGATGCCGCCGAGGGTGTTGCCCGCCTTGCGGATCTCGTCGATGTGCGCGACGGCGCGCCCGGCGGCCACGGGATCGAGCATGCGCACCGGGGAGGCGTCGGCCGCGGCGTTGACGTCGGCCGGCATCGGGTCGGGCCGGGCGGCATCGATGCCACCGAGATGCACGACGTGGCTCCCGATCGACACCCCGAATTCCGACAGGAACCGGCGGCAGACGGCGCCGCAGGCCACCCGGGCCGTGGTTTCCCGGGCGGACGCGCGCTCGAGGATGTCGCGGGCGTCGTCGCGGTCGTACTTGAGCAGGCCGGTGAGGTCGGCGTGACCGGGGCGGACGCGCGTCACGGCACGGCGGCGCGGCCCGTCCTCTCCCGGGCGTGCCGCGGGATCCATGACATCCTCCCAGTTCTTCCAGTCGCGGTTCCTGACGAGCATGGCGATCGGGGAGCCTAACGTTTCGCCGGCCCGCACGCCGGCGAGGAACTCGATCGCGTCGCGCTCGATCTGCATGCGCCGGCCGCGCCCGTAGCCCTGCTGGCGGCGCGCCAGCTCGGCGTCCACGTCGGCCGCGGCCAGCGGGACGCCGGCGACCATCCCCTCGAGGACGGCGACGAGGGCGGGGCCGTGCGATTCGCCGGCGGTGGTGAAGCGGAGCATGGTCCTCCATGAAAACACGCGGGCCCGACCGGAAGGGGTCGGGCCCGCGAGACTGGTCTCGTGATGCCAGCGCGCCGCTCAGGGCGAACGCGCGTTGTCGATATCTCCCGTGCGCACATCTATGACCACGATTCCTTCCGGGGTCAAGCCGAAGAGCTTCACCACCAGCGACGGGTCGGCGTTCTGCTCGGCCGCGGTGGGGACCACGGCGCGCAGGGCGCCGTAGAGGTTGGTGCGCAGCGGAATCCGGCCGCGGAGGCGATAGCTGTAGCTGTCCACGATCTGGATGGACATGTCGCCGGAGGCGACGAAGGCCACGCGCGAGAGGGTGTCAGCCGAGTTCTCGTCCACGTTCAGCGGGTGGAAGGCGATGCCCGCGCCGGTGTTGAATGTGGCGTACTTGCCCTGGAGCCGGAGCGACGAGTCGGCAAAGAAGGTCTCCTCGCCGTGCACGCCGATGTTGAAGCTGTTCCTGTTGATGTCGATGCCGAAGACCTTGTCCGACGCGTTGTTCGTCAGGTCCGCGATCTCCAGGGGAGCGGAGTAGACCTCGCTCCCCGACGGCGTGCCGCTGGGGTCGTACACGAGGAGCACCCGTCCCGAGCGGTCGCCGGTGTTGCCCTCACCGAAGGCAATGCGACGGCGGTCGCCGCCGACGGCGACGAAGTTCGTGTCCTGGAGGGCGAGCGAGCCGACATCGAGGTCCTTCACCGCCTGGACGTTGCCGTTGACAGGCGCCGACCTCAGCGTGGCCACCGCCGCCTCGACCGTCTGCGACTGCACGCAGACCGCGGTCGTGGGCGAGTTGCCTGGGGTGTGCTCGCAGATGATGATCTGGTCGGGCACGCCGTTCTGGCCCTCCACGACGTCGACGGCGTCGGCGTTGAGGATGACGTAGTGGCCCTTGAGGAAGTAGCCGTACTGCCAGATCTGGCGCGGTTCGGCGCGGGCGTCGAGGAAGTTGTCGATGCGCCGCAGCGTGCCCGGCGTGGCGGTGGTCGTGGGACGCGTCGAGTAGTAGAGCGCGCCACTGGCCGCCTGGCCGATGTACTGCGGCCTGTCGGAATAGTCGATGGGAGGCGCCACCTTGAACTTGAACCCGCCCGAGGCGTCGTCCTTGGTGTAGGTGACGTCGAAGACGTACTCGTTCGCGGTCTTGACGCGCCCCTGCTCCTCGCGGTCGTCCAGGTTGACCTTGGAGATGTTGGTGCCGCCGGAGTTGGCGACGAGGAGCAGCGAGTTGGAGTTGTCGATGATCATGCCCCAGGGCATGGCGCCCACCGCGACCGGCTGCAGCGCGGAGAGCGTCGAGCCGTAGTGCCAGGCCTCGAGCTCGTTCTTGTTGATGTTCGAGACGTAGACCGTGGTGCGCGCGGTGTCCACGGCGATGTCGGCGCCGAGGCTGCCGCTGGGCATGCCGTAGGTGAGTCCGTACGCGTACACGACCTGGTCACGCTTGGCGATGGAGTCGCTGGTGACCGGGACGGTGGCGCCGGTGGGCACGGCGTAGCCGGTGTGGCCGGCCACGTCGATCGCGTAGGCGGTGATCGAGAGTGTCTGCCCGCGCAGGGAGATCGGCGCGTTGAACGCCTTGCGGCGCGTCACGTGCTGGGCCTGCGAGGTGAGCGTGTCGGCGCTGCGATAGACGATGCTGCCGGCGGAGTTCTTCGCGATGAACCCGACGATCCGGACGAGTCCATCGATGTCACGCGCCGTGATGTCGAGTGAATCGGGGGTCTCGAGGCGCGACGCCACCGTCTGGAAGACGAGGGGCGCGGCCACGTCAGGGCCCGCCGCCTGGACGTGCACGGTGAGCACCGGGCCCGAGGTCCGCAGCCCGTCGCGATTCTCGGCGAACGGCACCACGGTGAACGACGACCCGGGGGTGGCATTGGCCGGCACGCTCACGAGATACTCGACGGTGTCGGCCTTGGGCAGCGGCACCGTGAAGAGGGTGCTGTCGGCGCGATCGAGGCCGCCGCCGCCGGCGGTGTAGCCGACCTTGGTGACGCCGGTAGTGTCGATCACGGCGAGCTGGAAGGCGAGCGTGCCCCCGACGATCACGTCGCCGGACGGCTCGATGAAGCTGAGGCGCGGCACGTTGGGGTCGTACGCCGTGGCGGCGTCCTGCCCGTCGGCGACGTTGCCGGCCCCATCGCTCACGTGGGTGAGGACGGTGATCTGCTGGCCGCTGCGGACACCGGTCAGGGCGACGTCGATGGTCTTGTCGTACGTCGTGCTGCTGCCGGCGAAGACGGCGCTGTCACGCTTGATGAGCGACGTGTCCGCGTAGACGCTGGTGACGACCAGGTACAGTGCGGCATTGTCACTGGCCTTCACGTGAACCTGCATGGGGGCGCGGACCGACACCGAGTCGAACCCGTCGCTCCCGGACTTGCTGTCGATGCTCGTCGACACCGTCGGCAGCACGCGGTCGTCGCTCGACGACGCAATCTGCGTCGAGTCGCACCCCGCGAGCGCGAGGGCTGCGAGCGCGCCGGTGGCCACGAGGGCCGTGCGATGCATGAGAAACCTCATCGTCTGGGCTCCGTGGCGTTATCGCGAACCACCGCCGTCAGGCGGGCGGATCGCCTCGCCTTCGTCGATGATGTGCGGCGTGATGAGAATGAGCAGGTCCTGCTTGTCCTCGCGGGTGTCGGTCTGCGAGAAGATGCGGCCCAGCAGGGGCAGCTCCGACAGGAGCGGGATGCCCGACTTGTTCTTGACGACCTGCGTCTGGGTGAGCCCGCCGATGACCGCGGTCTCGCCGTCGGCGACAAGCAACTGGGTGGTCGCGTTCCGCTTGTTGATCGTGAAGCCGAGGTCTCCACCCACGATCTGCAGCTCCGACTGCTCCGCCGAGATCGACATGCGGATCTGCCGGTTGCTGGTGATGTGCGGGGTGACCGTGAGGATGATACCGGTCTCCTTGAACTGCACGTTGGCGCGGGCGGGCACGCCGATCTGCGACGCCGACCCGGCGTCGATGACGCGCACCGGGGTCTCCTGGCCGGCCATCATGCGGGCCTCGCGATTGTCGAGCGTGACCACGCTCGGCTCGGCCTGGATGTCGGACAGCTGGTTCTCGCGGAGGGCGTCGAGGAACGACGTCAGGCTGAACTTGCCGAGCGCCGTCGAGAACAGGAGGTTGAGCGCGCTGCCGTTCTTGTACTTGCGCGAGGCGTTGGCCATGCCGGCGAGCACGTCGCCGCCGAGGGCCACGCGGCCTTCACGGGTGTCGGCCTGGTTGTCCTGGCCCGGCACGTTGCGCGGGAGCAGCGTGTTGAAGTACGTGGCCGCGCTGCCGAGGTCGTAGCTCATGCCGAGCTGCTCGATCTGGGTGCGGCTGACGGAGATGATCTTGGCCTTGAGCGCGACCTGCGGGGTGCGCACGTCGAGCTGCTTGATGTACTGGATGAGGCTCGGCAGGCGCGACGACACCTCGGTGACGAGCAGCGAGTTGGTGCCGCTGTCGGCGGCGACGCTGCCGCGCGTGATGCACGTCGGCTGGCCCTGCTGGCCCTGCCCCTGCTGCTGCGCGGCCGCGGCGGCGGCGCCCTGCGGGCAGTCCTTCGAGAGGAGGCCGGAGACGGTCCCCACCAGCGACGCCGCGGAGACGTAGTTGATGTTCACCATCTGCGTGGTGACCGGCTCGCTCGCCTGCTTCTGCAGGATGTTCTGGTAGCTGTCGACGGTGATGATCCCCGAGGGATCCTCGGTCGCGGCCAGGCCCTGTGCCTCGAGAATGGCCTTGAGGGCCACGTCCCATGGCTGGTCCTTGATCTCGGCGGTGACCGTGCCGGTGACCGACTTGCCGACCACGATGGTGCGGCCGGAGATGCTGGCGAAGCCACCGATGACGGTGCGGATGTCGGCGTCCTGCCAGGTGACAGTCATGCGCGGCTGCTGCGACTGCAGGCTGAAGAGCGGAATCGGCCCGGTCGGCAGCGGCGCCGCGGCGCGGTTCGTGGCCGCGAGGACGGAGTCGATGCTGGTCTCACCCGAGGCGGCGCCGTTGGCCGGACGCTGGTCGCGACCGGTGTCGGCGGCGACCGGCGCGTCGAGGCTGCCGTTGGCCGTCCCGGACACGAGCGCCGGGCCCGTGGCGGCGACGTCGGTGCCGGCGGGCGCCATCGACGTCCACGCGGCGAACTGCTCGGTGGTGGCGATGGAGACCCGGAGTTCCTGCTCGTTATGCGTCACCACGTACGTCTCCGGCGCATCGAGGTCGAGCACGATGCGGACGACGTCGGGGCTGAACTGCGACATGCGGATGTTGGTGATGCCGGCGCGGCGGGTGCGATCGTACGCCGGCGAGAGCGGCACCAGGCGCGCCCCGGTGAGGTCGACGACGATGCGGTGCGGCGAGTCCACGGTGAAGTCCTGCACCTGGACGGGCCCGGAGAGGGAAACGACGACGTCAGCGCGCCCCTCGCCGGGGACGATCCTGACGCCGGTGACAGGGCCGGCCGCGCGGGCGCGACCGGACGGCGCATCGATGCGGGCGGCCTGCGCGCGACCGGCGCCCACGCCGAGCGCCAGGGCCGTCAACACAGCCAGCGTACGGACTCGCCTCATTTGCCCTTCTCCTTGTTTGGATCACCCAGTGCCAGTGTTTCCTGGCGACTGAAGCCGAATTCCTCGATCGTGAACGTGACACTCTTCGCGTCGATGCGAGCGACCCGCATGCGGCCGATCGTCATGCCGGCCTTCACGCGATACTCCTCCTTGCTCGTCGCGTCCTGCAGCATGGCGACGGAGTTGTGCCCATTGGCGTCATACAGGATGCCCTGCACCTTCAGGTCGGTGAGCAGCGGGCGCAGCTCGCCGATTGTCATCAGCGACACGAATGGGTCGCGACGTCCGGCCGACTCGTAGCTGTAGACTTCCCGCCGGAATGCGGTGTCGGCGCGAGCCGGCTCCGGCGTGGACGGGACGGCGGTGCTTCCGCCGGCACTCTGGGTGGCACGGGTGCCCTCCGTGCCCTGCACGGAGTCGGGCCGGGCGCCCCCCTGTTCCTCCAGGGCGGTGCGCGGTTCGGCGGTCATCGCCGCGGTGTGTGCGTTGGTGGCGGCGACGGCCTTCTCGGCCGCCACCTTGGGCTTCATGATCGGGGGCACCGACTGCGCGGCGGCCGGACCGGCCACCAGCAGCGACAGCCCCAGAACGAGGCGCATGCGCGTCATGACTTGCCTCCATGCGCCTGCGGCGCGGTGCGCACGACGTAGGTCTGGATTTCGAACTTCGACTCGATGGCCGCCGTCCCCGCGGGGCGGAGCTTCACCGCCGTGACGTTGGGATTGGTGGCCGGCGCCAGCGACAGGTTGATGGGCGCCACGATGCGCGTGAGCGAGCCGACGTTGGAGAGAAACTCGCCGAGGGCGTGGTAGCCGCCGGTGACGGCGATCTTGTAGCGGTAGGTGTCGAACTGGTCACCCTCGACCACGGGCTGCGGCTCGACGGTGGAGATGTCGAGGCCTTCGCGGCGGGCCGCCGTCGAGACCTGCTCGAGCAGGGCCGGGAGCTCATTGCCCGTCGGCACCAGCTGGCGCATGACCTCGAGGTCGTGCCCGTACTGGTCGGCCTGTTGCTGCAGCTCGGCGATCGTGCCCTTGGCGAGCTGGGTCCGGGCGCGGGTGTTCCGGGCCTCGAGCGTGTCGACATGCTCGGAGAGCGTGGTGAGCGTCTGGCGCTTGGGTGACCAGACGTAGTTCCAGTAGGCGCCGGCGAGACCGACCGAGATGATGCAGACGAGCACCATCGCCTGGTCGCGCTGGGACTTCGGAAGCAGGGCCATCGTTACCTCACCGACAGCGAAACGGGGGCGGTCGCGACGAGCGTCGTGTCGGGTCGCTCGTACTGCGCCTGGAGCTGGAACTCGGTCACTTCCTTGCCATCGACCATCACCAGCTCCGACTTCGCGAGCTGGACGTTCTCGATGTATGGCGAGGCCTCGAGGAGCTTCATGAAGCGCGTCAGCGCCTGGATGTCGACGGTGTTGCCGACCAGGCGGAAGCGCATCGGCTCGGCCGAGGGCTGCGGGTCCTTGTGGGTGGAATCGGAAGCCGGCGGCGGCGCCTGCGGGTTGCTGACCGCGAGCGTCTTGAGCCAGGTGTACGGCGGCAGCGCGCGGCTCACTTCATCCATGATGTGGGGCCAGATGAAGCGGTCGGCGTCGATGGCCCGGATGACCTCGAGCTGGCGCAGGACGGAGTCCCGCTTGGCCTCGGCGCGTTCGCGTTCGCGCAGGACGGACGCGAAGCGCGTCGAGTCCTGCACCGCCTTGGCCTCGCGCTCGGTGAGGTTGTTCGCGGTGGCGGTCTGGGAGAGGTGCAGCGAGGCGATCGCGACCGCCGCCAGGGCGACCGCGGCCACCGCGCTCAGCATGTACGGATCGCGGACCCGGGTCCGGGCCCCGCTGACGATCGCGCCCAGCGAGAAGCCGGTCCGCCGTCCCTTCGAGCGCCGGGCCGCGCCCGGCAGCAGGTTGATCTCAATCATCGTTATGGGCTCAGCGATGGGGACTCACGCGGCCTTGCGCAGCGCGAGGCCGATGGGAAGCATCAGCAGGGGGGCGACTTCGTCGGTCACCAGCCCGTCGAGCGCACCCTCGCGGATGCGCAGGTTGGCCAGCGGGTTCGCCAGCTCGACGGGAAGGCGCAGGCGGCGACCGAGGGCCTCGGCGAGGCCGGGAACCCGGGCACCACCGCCGCAGAGGTAGACGGCGCGCATCTGGCTGCCGGCGCGCGACGAGGACGACAGGAAGGCCCCGGCCCGCTCGACGCCGACCGCGATCTCCTCGCCGCGGCTCTCGATCACCGCGTCGAGGTGCGGCGACCGGTCGTAGCCCTGGAGGAGCGCTTCCGCTTCCTCGGCGCCCAGCCCGCGCTCGCGCTGCAGGTCCTCGCGGAACCGGCGCGTGCCGACGGTGATGTCACGGGTGAGGATCGGGACGCCCTCGTCGAGGATGTTGATGTTGGTGACTTCGTGGCCGATGTTGATCAGGCCGACGACGCCACTCATGGCGTCGGGATGGTTGACCTCGAAGGCGTTGTGGAGCGCGAAGGCGTCGACATCGACGACCGAGGCATCGAGGCCGGCGTCCGCGAGGAGGCGGATCTTCGACTCGATCAGCTCGCGCTTGGCGGCCACGAGCAGCACGCTCATGTCCATCCCGGCGGCGTCGGGATCGAGGATCTGGAAGTCCAGCTCCACCGACTCCATGTCGAACGGCACGTGCTGTTCGGCTTCCCAGCGCATCAGCTCGCGCGCCTGCTGTTCCTTCACGCGCTCGATCTGGATCTTCTTGATGATGACGTCGCGGCCGCCGACGGCGGTGACGACGTCGCGCACCTTGAGGCCGGTCTGCTCGAGCGCCGAGCGGATCGCGTCGGTGACGATGCCGGGATCCATCACCTCGCCTTCGACGATCGCGTCGGCGAGGAGGGGCGTGATCACGACCCGCGTCAGTTCGGGCTCGCCACGGCCATGGTCGACGACCGCGACCTTGATGAGCCCTGATCCGACGTCGAGCCCGATCGTTGTCTTCTTGCGTCCGAAGAGCGCCATAACGAGTTGACCGAGTGCAGGTGATTGCAGAGCCGTGTCCGCGGCGTGCGGGGTCCGGCGTGAACGTGCTGTGTTGTCTTCCTGGTCACCGCGCACCGGCGGTGCCTCGTATCCGGGTGTCGTGCGCGACCGGGATGGACGATCCACTCCGCTGTCGGGTCCCGGCGGTCAGCGTGCGCGCTGCCCTCGTGGACACCTCGTCCGCACCCGGTCGAATCTGCCCAATACACGACCGTCCCTGAGGGGGAGTAACAGCAGATTGCGCCGGCTCTTGCGGATTTCGCAGGGCGTGAGCGGGGTCACCGATCGACGGTGACTGTGCGGTCTCCCGGCGGCATGAAACGCGACGTCCGTCACGCCGTGGCCCGGGACCGCTCCATCGACCGGTCGCGCGCCCTCAGTTCATTGACGTCCACCAACGCTGCCGCACACGACGCGGCAGGGCGGTTCCGAGCAACGCACGGCCGACGGCGCACGACGAGTACCGGACGGCGCCACCGTCGTCGATGCGCGTGTGGTCGCCGCTTCCGCCGATGCGATCGCCGGCGAAGGCGGCGCCGATGATCGTGCCGCCGCCCGCCAGCGTCACGATGTCGTCACCGGCGACGACGACGCCGGTGAAGGACGCGCCGCCGGCGAGGCGCAGGTCGCCGTCGACGAGCAGCACGCCCTGCCCGCTCCCGCCATTGAGGGTGAGGTCGCCGAGGGCCCGGATGACGGGCAGGTAGTCGGCGCACGGCGTGCCGGCGGCGGGATCGCCCCAGTTGGTGGGCACGCTCGCCAGGCACCCCGGACCTCCCGCGGCCGGTCCCGGCGTGATGGTGGCGTTAGGCGGGAGGACGACGGCGGCCCGCTGCGCGAGCGCCGCCCAGAGCCCGGCGCCGCCCATGGCGTAGCGCAGCGGGTCGGACGCGAACGGCTCCTCGAGGCGAGACGGCAGACCGGCGACGTGCGTGCCACCGGCGGCGCAGGTACCGTCGCAGATGCGGGTGGTGTCGGGCGCCGCGATCCCCGCGGCAGCAGGTCCCGCCCCCAGGCACTCCGTGGGCATCGGCCGCGGCGCACCCGGGGTCGTGTCGATGCCCGTCACCAGGCCGCTGCCGCGCACCTCGACGCTGTCGCGCACCGTGAGGGCCGCGCCGACAACCGGATCGAGCACGTCGAGCCGATAGTAGGCGCTCACGCGGCGCCGGGCCTCGGTGCCGGGACTGGCGCCGCCCGCCGTGCCCTCGCTGACGGTCCAGAACGTGGTGGGTGTGAGGCGGGTGATGCGCACGCTCGCGGTGGCGCCGCCGGCAAGCACATGGGTCGCCGGGGCCGCGGTCACCCCCGCCGGCACGGTGACGTTCCAGGTGGCGTTCCAGTCGCGCAGCGTCGCCACCGCGCCGTACTCCGCGGCCTCGAGCGCGCCGACCTCGGTCACCGCGTTGCGCGCCGCCCGCGCTTCCTGCATGGCGAAGAACGTCGAGCCGGCGACGAACAGCGCGATGATGACGAGGGCGATCAGCGCCGCCGGCAGGGCGAATCCGCGCCGCACCGAGCGACGTGCCGAGCGACGTGCCGAGCGACCTGCCGAGAGGCGCGATGTCATTGGCGGTTCCGGAGCGCGATCACCGATCGCAGCGAGTCGGTGTACGAACCGCGCGCCATGCCGTCGAGCCGCACGGCGCCGCGGCTCACGGCACGCGTCATGAGCGAGAGCGCAGCGCCGCCGCCGAGTGCGGCACCGCCGATGACGGCCGCCCCCGTGCTGTCCGCCGCCGCGAGCGCCACCCCGCTGGCCGCCGGACGCGACGGGTTGTAGGCCGCGAACGCACCGGCAACCGGCTGGATGACGTTCCATCGCCCCATCGCCGCGTTCCAGTCACTCCAGCCGAGGAAGGACTCGCCGGTGGATGCGCGATAGAGGGCCAGCCGGGCGAGACGCGTCACTTGCACCACCGTTCCCGTGGCGACCACGGGCGGAGGCGCCGCGCCGAAGGAGGCGTCCAGGCGCCATCCGCGACGGGCGGCGTCGTTCACCGGATCGAGGAGGGGCGAGCCCGCGCAGGCGCCGGCCGGCTGCGATGCGCCAAGGACGCGCGCGGGGACCCAGCGATCGTCGGCCGCGGCCGCGCTGACTCCCTCGTCGAAGACCCAGACCGTGTCGCCGGCCTGCGGCGGCGCGACGACGTGCGCCAGCAGCTGGCCATTCGCGATGCTGTCCGGCAGCATGGTGACCCCGGTGGCGTCGACGGCACAGGCCACGCCCGCGCCGACGGACATCCGGTACGTCACCGCGCTGTCGCTCAGGGCGAGGAGGTCGCCGGCGGCAGGCGACAGGGCGCGCAGCTCCGCCCCCGCCACCGCGTGCGCCCCGGCGAGCTGCGTGCGGGCCTCGAGGATGCGCACGATGCCGTCGTGGAATCGCGCCTGGCGGTCGAGGGCGCGGACGACGGCCGCGGAGACAACGCCGAAGAGCGCGAGCGCGACGACGAGCTCCACAAGCGACGTGCCATGTCGCGCGCGCGGCGCCGGCCGCTGCGGCGGGCGAGGGGCCGGGGGCAGTGAACGCCGTGGCGCTGGCATCACGGGTCGCATGGCAGCAGGGCGTCGACGGTGAAGGATCGCGTGTGCCGTGCCGCTGACGTCTGCAGCGTCGCGTGCACCGCGGTGCTGCGCGTGGACGGCGTGACGGTCCACGAGACATGCACGCCCACGTCGCTTCGCGAACCCGCGCCGATGGCGTGGCAGTCGCCGGACCGCAGGGAATCGAGGACGGCGCCGAGAAGGCTGGCGCCTGTTGTCATGGCGCGTGCGTCCCCGGCCTGGACCGCGATGGCGGTGGCGCTCGACGCCAGCCCGAGGATGCCGACGGCGAGCAGGACCACCGCGAGGAGCACTTCCGGCAGCGTGAATGCCGGCGGGTGGCGTCGCCCGGCGAGACGGGCGGGTTGGTCAGGGGCAGCGGATCGTGTCATCGCGGGCGAAAGTGCGCCCGCGCCGTCGCCAGCGCGTCATCCCCAGCGCGCCGCTCACATCATCCCGACGCCGGCGTCTCGTCAGGCACCCCGAAACGGAAGAGCGGCGGCCTTTCGGCCGCCGCTCGTTCCACCTCGTAACAGGTTCGTGGGAGATCGCTACGAGGCTAGTTGCACTTCGGCTCGCCTTCGACCGTGGCCGGCGAGACCGCCGAGACACCGACGAAGATCGCGCACGTCTTGGTCGTGGCCGAGTGACCGGCCGTTGCACTCCAGCCCGTGCCGCCCGATGCAGCCGCCGTCACCGTCACGCCAGCCGACGGAACGAAGCCGTTGATCGCGGCCGTACCACCCGACGTGTTCGAGCCCGTACCGCCGGTGTAGGTCTGGTTGTCGGCGAAGTACGCTTCCTCGGTCGTCGCCATGTTGCGGAGGTCGGACTTCATCGACGCCAGATACGCCTTCTCCTTCGTGTTCGCAAACTTCGGGATCGCGATGGCCGCGAGGATGCCGATGATGACGACGACGATGAGAAGCTCGATCAGCGTGAAGCCCTTGCGAATCGTGTTACGCATACTGTGAGTCTCCGGGGTCCGTGTGAGGTGGAAGGGTGCTCGAGGTGATCCGTGCTGGCTCTCTGCAAGGCAACGCTCGGACCAACGCGTGCCAGTCGTGCTATCTTCTTGCCCTGCTGCGCGATGGGCGTTTGGCAATGCCACCATTCGGTGGGGTGGTCCGGAGTGTTTTGCGGCCGATCTTGCAACCTGCCACGCCCCGTCCCTGACCTCGCACCCGTCATTCCAGCGCGACGGCGACTGCACCGTCTGGGGCCGCGTGCGACCCTGCGGGAACACTCGCTGGACTGCGCAGCCGCGCGACAGGTAACGTCGTTAGGAAACAATCACTTACGATCGTTCGCAGACGTGCGCTGAGTCACCGGCGGAAAGAGGTTGAAGCGCACAATGTGCCAGAACGCGGCGACGCCGTCGCGCCAGCTGATCTTCTTTCCCTCGGCGTACGTGCGCCCCGCATAGCTGATCGGCACCTCGTAGATGCGCGCCCTGGCCTGCGACAGGCGGGCGGTGATCTCCGGTTCGAAGCCGAACCGGTCGGCGGTGAGCGTGAGCGAGCGCGCGAGGTCGCCGCGGATCGCCTTGTAGCACGTCTCCATGTCGGTGAGGTTCAGGTTCGTGAACATGTTGCTCACCATTGTCAGGAGCCCGTTGCCGATGCTGTGCCAGAAGTAGAGCACGCGATGCGGGCCGCCAAGGAACCGCGAGCCGAAGACCGCGTCCGCCTTTCCCTCCATGATGGGATCGAGCAGCGCCGGCCAGTCGAACGGGTCGTACTCCAGGTCCGCGTCCTGCACGAGCACCACGTTGCCGGAGCTGCGGGCGAGGGCGGTGCGGATGGCGGCCCCCTTCCCCTCGTTCTTCTCCTTGTGCACGAGGACGTCGATGAGACCGTTCGCGCGCAACCGGTCGAGCACCTCGCGCGTGCCGTCGGTCGAACAGTCGTTCACCACGATGACTTCCTTGGCGACCGGCACGGCGCGGACCTGTTCCACCAGGACCCGGATCGTGGCCTCTTCGTTGTAGACCGGGATCAGCACCGAGAGGCGAAGGTGTTCCGGCTCGATCGGCGTGCGGCCGCGCAGGCGCGGGACCAGCGATTCGATCACCGACGAACTGAGCGGAGTGAGGGGGCGACCGGTCGTCATCGGGCGATGGTCTCGTAGACGAGGGCGTTGGTGGTGTTGCCGACGACCCTGAGCATCGGGGGATGCTCCGAGGCCAGGACGTCGGCGGCCTGCAGTGCGGGCTTGTACGCGGTGATGTAGTACCGCGGATGATACGTCTCCAGCAGGGTGCGAATGGCCTCGACGTTCTCTTCCGGCGAGAGGGCGTGCACGCGCTCGCGCGGGAGGAAGCCCGAGACCGGGATCGCCGGCCGGCCGGTGTACAGGTACAGCATCACGTCGTGCTCGGTGGCGAGCACGTCGGTCATGGCGCTGTGGCGCACCACCCACTCGGCGATGGGCTTCGCGCCGCGCCCGGCGTCACGCTGCACCGAGGCCCACCACTGCTGCCGGTAGCCGCGCGCATTGTACGTCGCGTAGCCGCCGATGACGATGGCCGCCACCAGCAGCATGAGGGCGCGGGCGAGCTGCGCGGGCCGCGTGCGCGGGGAGAAGCGCCAGAGTGCCGCCACGACCTGCACCACGGTGATGACCAGCAGCGGCCAGACGGCAAGGAAGAACCGGTCCGGCTCGAACGGCCAGACCAGCACCACGCCGGCATAGCAGGCGAGGAAGAGGACCGTGACCGGCGCGCGCCGCAACAGTGCAGCCATCCCGCCCATGGCGAGCGCGACGAACCCCGCAAAGGCGATGGTGCGTGGCAGCGCCGAGGTCACCGGCATGACGAGGTAGCCGAAGAGGCGCTGCACGCCGGCCAGGTTCGCCGCGACGACCTCGCGCACGAGAGTGAGCCCGCCCTCGCGATAGCCGTGGGAGAGCCACGGGCCATAGGCGCCGTACTTGCCCATGAGGATTGCCGGCACCTCATGCTGGTACGCGTTCACCCAGAGCTGCCAGGGCACCAGGGGGAGCACGCCGGCGACGACGAGCGCGATGGCACCCCGCCGATGTCCGCGCACGAGGAGCACCAGCGCCGCCGCCGGGATCGCGACGGCGCCGAGCGTGCGCACGAGGCTCAGCGCCGCGAGGAGCAGCCCCGCCGCGATGGCGGTGCCCACCGCCCCCGTTTCCGCCGCCTGCTCGGCGAGCAGCAGGGCCGGCAGGAGCAGCGCCATGAACATCGGCTCCGAGAGGATCACGCCGGTGATCAGCAGCACCACGATCGAGAGGGTGCCGACGAGCGCAGCGGCCGACGCCCCGAGTCGCCCGAGCCGCAGGCGCACGCGCGCGAACGCCCACGTGCCGAGGGCCGTCAGCGCCAGCAGGACGGCGTTGGCGAACTTGAAGACGACGATGTTGTCGGGGAAGTTCGGCGCCGCCCGCCAGAGCAGCGAGAGGAGGAACGGGTACCCCGGCGGGTAGTGCGTGGCGTGCGGCGCGCCCGGCAGGTTGAGCATCCGGTAGCCGCTCCCCGTGGCCAGCGCCTTGGCGAGGACGGTGTAGATCGCATCGTCCTCGAAGGCCCCGACGGGCCACGGCGTGATCGTCAGGATGGCGACCACGAGCACGAGGGCAACGATCGCAACCGGCAGCAGCCTGTCGAGCCTGAGGCCAGCCGGGGCGACGGAGCCGGCGATGGCGGTGCGCGGCGCCCCGACGCCAGTGGCGGTTGCGCTCACCGGTCCTCCGTGCGCGGCACCGGCTGGAAGACGGCGCCTGACGAGAGTGCCCGGACGATGCGGAGCTCGGGCGGCGACGCGTCGACGAGCCCGCGGGCGGCGTAGGTGCCGTATTGCGTCGACGCCAGCACCCAGTCCACGTGGTAGGTGGCGAGGATCTCGCGCAGCGTGCGTACCGCGAAGTCGGGGGTCTGCGGCGTCAGGTGTTCCTGCGGCGTGAAGGTGCCGTTCGGGATGGCGCGGCGCCCGGTGTACAGGTAGATCAGCAGGTCGTCGTCGGTGGCGACGACGTCATCCGGCCCGGTGTTGGCCATGACCCACGCGCCCAGCGGGCGTGCCCGGTCGGCCACCGATTTCTCGACCTGCGTCCACCACCCGCGGGCGGCGCCGAGCCAGTTGTAGCGGGCGTAGCCGGCGACGAGCAGGAGCGACGCCGCCATGGCGGCGAGGCGGAGGGTCCTGGCGGCGCCGCGCGGCTTCCACCGCCGGAGGCCATCGATGGCGAGCCCGAAGGTGCATCCCACCAGCGGCCAGATCCCCCAGGTGAAGCGCGCTGGCGTGAACGGCCAGACGACGACCACGGCGAGGTACGCCGCCATCATCCACGCCACCACCGGCGCCCGCCTGACGAGGCGCCACCACCCGCCGGCGAACAGGGCCGACAGCACCGCGGTGGCCGTCCACCGCACCGCCGCCGGGAACGGATCGACAGCCACCGTCGCCCAGCCCTGGGCGACGATCCGCTGCAGGTTGAACCACGCCACCTTCGCCACCCAGACCGGCCCCTCCCCAACGACCGCATCGGTCAGCCAGGTGGAGTAGGCGCCGTACTTCCCGAGGTAGACGCGCGGGACCTCCCCGGCGTGGGCGGCGGCCCACACCTGCCAGGGGGCGAGCACCACCGCCGCCGACAGCGCCACCACCGCCGCCGCACGCCAGCGGCGCCGCCAGGCCAGCACCAGCACGGTGGCCGGCACCACCAGCACGCCTAACGTCCGGACCAGGCCGAGCAGGGCGCCAGCCGCGCCGGCGGCGACGGCATCCCCGTTGCGCCCGCTGGCGGCGGATCGCTCGGCGATGTACAGCACCGGGAAGAGCGCCGCCAGGAACATCGGCTCGGAGAGGACCATCACCGTCAGGAGGATTACCGGGGCGCAGGCGGTGAAGGCGGCGGCGACGAGGAACGCCGACCCCCGCCCCAGCCCGACGCGGCTCCGGGCGAGGAGGTAGGCGCCGGCGGCCGCCATCGCGAGCAGCACCGCGTTCGCCAGCTTGAAGACGAGGACGTTTTCCGGGAACCGCGGCGACAACTTCCAGAGTGCCGCCAGCAGCATCGGGTACAGCGGCGGGTAGTGCGTGGCATGCGGCTCACCGGGGATGTTCAGGTACCGGAAGCCGTGTCCCGTCGCCAGGGCCTTGGCGAGCACGGTGTAGATGCCGTCGTCCTGGAAGACGCCCACCGGCCACGGCGAGATGGCCATGGCGGCGAACGCCAGCGCGAGGGCCGCCAGCAGGATCGCCGGCAGGGCCTCGGACGGCTGGCGGCGCCGGACCCCGCTGGCGGCATCCGGCGGGTGGCGGATGGGGCCCCCGGTCACTCGTCGTTCCCGAAGCGCGACAGCTTGCGGTGCAGCGTCGACGGGTCGATGCCTAACGTATCGGCGGCCCGGGTCTTGTTCCCGCCCTCGCTCTGCAGCACCCAGAGGATGTAGGCCCGCTCGATGACGTCCAGCGTCGGGTTCGGGCTGGCACGGTCGTCGAGTACCCGCGCCGGCGTCGGCTGCGTCACCCGCTCGGGGAGCGCGCCGACCGCGATCTCGTCCTTCTCGGTCAGGATCCACGCCCGTTCCAGGGCGTTCTCGAGCTCGCGCACGTTGCCGGGCCAGTCGTAGGCCTGCACCACCTCGGTGGCCTCGGCGCTCAGCTGCTTGGGCGCCGAGCCGCGGGCGTCGGCCAGCCGCTGCAGGAAGGTGTCGACGAGCAGCGGAATGTCGTCCCGCCGCGACCGCAGCGGCGGCAGGTACAGGGCGATGACGTTGAGCCGGTAGAAGAGGTCCTGCCGGAAGGTGCCGCGGCGCATCTCCTCCTCGAGGTCGCGGTTCGTCGCCGCGATCAGCCGCGTGTCGATCGGCACCGACTCGGTGGCGCCCACCGGAATGACCTGCCGGTGCTGGAGCACGCGCAGGAGCTTGACCTGCGTGGACGGCGTCGTCTCGCCCAGTTCGTCGAGGAAGAACGTCCCGCGCGCCGCGGCGGTGAACAGCCCCGCCTTGTCCTTCACCGCGCCGGTGAACGACCCCTTCACGTGCCCGAACAGCTCACTCTCCAGCAGGCTCTCGGGCAGCGCCCCGCAGTTGATGGAGAGAAACGGCCCCTCGGCGCGCAGCGACAGGTCGTGGATGTAGCGCGCGATGACCTCCTTGCCGGTGCCCGATTCCCCCTGGATGAGCACCGTCGCCTCCGTCGGCGCCACCGTCTCCGCCAGGCGCAGGATGTCGATCCACGACTTGCTCTTTCCCACCGGCCGGCCGGTGATCGTCTTGTCGCGGCGCTTGATCTCCTGCTTGAGCGTCTGGTTCTCGACGCGGAGCTTCCGGTGCTCGGCCGCGCGGCGCAGGATCGCGATCAGCTCGTCGTTCCGGAACGGCTTCTGCAGGTAGTAGAACGCGCCCTCGTTCACCGCCTGCACCGCGGACTGCAGCGTCGCCTGCGCCGTCATGAGGATGACCGGCGTGTGCGGGTCCTGCTGCCGCGCCGCGGTCAGCACCTCGAGCCCGCCGATGACCGGCATCCGCACGTCGGTGAGAACGATGTCGGGGGCGAGCGACGAGATCTGGTCGAGGCCCTGCTTCCCGCCCAGCGCCACGTGCGGCGAGAAGCCCTCGTTCTTGAGCAGGATGCGCAGCGACTCGATGATCCCCGACTCATCGTCGACGATCAGGACGCTTGGGCCGCCGTTCGTTCGCTCGCTCATCGGTGCTCCCCGGCCTCAGCCTGGTCGGTGGGAAGAAGGACTGTCAGGCGCGTCCCGCCGTCGTCGCTGTCGACGAAGACGAAGCCGCGGTGGGACTCGATGGCGCGGTGCACGATCGCCAGGCCGAGCCCGCTGCCGCCCGGCTTGGTCGTGAAGAACGGATCGAACAGCCGGTCGCGGATCTCCGGCGGGATCCCCGGGCCGTTGTCCGACACCCGGATGGACGCGCCGCCGCGATCGAGGATCACGCCGGGAGGCGCCTCCTCGGCCGTGACCGGCGAGACCTCCACCCGGACCGTCCCGCCAGGTGGTGACGCCTGCATGGCGTTGAGCACCAGGTTGAAGATCGCCCGGTGCAGCAGGTCCTCGTCGCCCTCGATCTGCAACGGCAGCGACGGTCCCGAATACGTGACATGCACCCGGTCGGGGCGACCCGGGTTCGTCTCGGCGAGACTCGCCGCTCCATGCGCCACCCGCGCGATGTCCAGCCTGTCGATGCGCGACACCCGCACCCGGGCGAAGTCGAGGAACTCGGAGAGCAGCCGCGACAGGCGATCGGACTCCCGGACGATGAGGTCCGAGAGCGTGCGCTCGTCCGACGTCGCCTTGGGCGTGCTCGCGATCTGCTCGACCGCGCTCCGGATCGACGCCAGCGGGTTCTTGATCTCGTGCGCCAGCGAGGCGCTCAGCTCGGCCACCGCCTCGAGGCGCTGGGTGCGCATGTGCAGCGTGTCGAGGCGCTTCTGGTCGGAGATGTCCTGGAAGATCGCGGTCGCCGTCCATCCTGTCGGGGGCGCGGCGCCTTCGCCGTTCCCGCTGCCGTTGCCGGTGTCCTCGGAGGTGACCGTCGTGTTCAGGCCGATCGGGAAGTGCCGGGTGCCTATCGAGACGCGCCCCTCAGCGCGGGTCGTGCGCACGCCCTTGCGGGCGGCGCGTTCCAGCGCCAGCGCGAGCGCCGGCGAGACCGGCTCGATGAGCGAGAGCGCCGATTCGCCGACGCGCGACTCGAAGTCGATGCCGAGCAGCCCACCGGCGGCGGTGTTGGCGTAGACGAGGGCACCGCTGGAATCGATCGTCACGATGCCGCTGCGGATGTTGCGCAGGATGTCGGCGGCCTGCAGCCGCACCTTCACGAGTTCCGCGGCCAGCACCGCATGGCCGGCGCGCGCCTCGCGCAACCGGGTGGCGATATAGCCCGAACTCAGTGCGACCCCGGCAAAGACGCCGATCTGCAGCCAGATGCTCACGTCGAGCGCGGCCTGGTTGGCCCAGACCACCACGGCGAAGTACAGCACGCACGCCAGCGCTGCAACGAGCAGCCCTCCGGAGAC
The DNA here is from genome assembly GCA_963761075.1 of uncultured Gemmatimonadaceae bacterium. Taxonomy (GTDB): domain Bacteria; phylum Gemmatimonadota; class Gemmatimonadetes; order Gemmatimonadales; family Gemmatimonadaceae; genus CAVXFN01. The sequence goes on along the minus strand of CAVXFN010000002.1, from coordinate 34,619 downwards.
CGAGAGGACAAGCGCCGCGACTGCGATGACCAGGATGTAAAGCGCTGCGAATTGGGAAGATGCCCCGCCGGTGATGACGACCACGGCGGTGACGAGAAGGAGGTCGAAGAGGACCTGTGCCCCCAGGAACCCGCTCCCCAGCGGGCGGCGGTAGATTTCGCTCCAGGCGGCGGAGCCGACGGTGAAGACGACGGCCCCCAGGAGCACCGCCGTGGCAAGAATGGCTGTGCTTTCCGGCGCGCCGCGCCAGACGACGGCGGCGGCGAGGAATATCGCGAGCGCCAGACCCACCCGGCCGGAGTAGACCCAGCGCAGCAGCAGGCCGGGCTCGAGCAGTACGGTGGATCGAGCGGCTTCTTCGGTAGTCAACGGAGGCCAGGGGCGTTTGATCTGGCAAAGTGCAAGTCGGTGCGTCGTGCACGGACTCGTGCATTCTGCTACGACTTGGACGATTCTTTGGTGATGGAGTTACCCGGTGGACGCTGACCCCGACATGACGCTGCGATGGGCGCTGGCACGGATCGGGATCGTCGTCGGTCTCGTCGTGCTGAACGCGTTCTTCGTGGCGGCCGAGTTTGCGCTGGTGGCCTCGCGCAAGTCGAAGCTCGCGGAGATGGCGGCGCGCGGAGACCGGCTGGCCAGGCTGGGGCAGCGCGCCGTCGCCGACACCAACAGGCTCATCTCGGCGACCCAGCTCGGGGTGACCATCGCCTCGCTCGCGCTGGGCTGGGTGGGCGAGCCCGCGATCGCGGTGCTCATCGACGCGGCGCTGCGCCCCTTCGGCATCCATCCGCCGGCCGGGGTGACGCACACCGCGGCCGGCGTCGTGATCGGCTTCGTCGTGATCACCTTCCTGCACGTGGTCTACGGCGAACTCGTGCCCAAGCGCGTGGCGCTGGTGATGCCCGAGCGGCTCCTCGGGTTCCTCACGGCGCCGCTGCTGCTGTTCGCGCGCGTCATGAGCCCGTTCATCTCGCTGCTGTTCGGGTCGGCCACGGCGTCGACGAGGCTGCTCGGCGTGCGCCGGTCGTCGGACGCGCACCGCGTGCACTCACCCGAGGAGCTTCGCCTGCTCGTGATGCAGGCCCGGATGCACGGGGTGATCGACGAGCGCGACTCGGCGATGCTCGCGGGGGTGTTCGACTTCCACGCCAAGCGCGTCCACGACGTGATGCGCCCGCGCACCGAGGTGGTGGCGATTCCGGTGGGCGCGAGCGAGGCCGAGGTCTGGTCGGTGCTGCGGCGGGAACGCTACTCGCGCTATCCCGTGTACGAGGCCTCGCTGGATGACGTCGTGGGCGTCTTCCTGGCCAAGGACCTCTGGCTGCACGAGGGGCAGGAGACGTTCTCGCTGCGGCGCTTCGTGCGCGAGGCGCTGTACGTGCCATCGACGCGGCCGGCGGAGCTGGTGCTCGACGACCTGCGGAAGACGCGCGCGCACATGGCGGTCGTGCTCGACGAGTACGGCGGCACCGCGGGCATCGTGACGCTCGAGGACCTCGTCGAGGAGGTGATCGGCGACATCGCCGACGAGTACGACGTGCTGGCCCGCGACGCGATGGAGCTGGACGGCGTGCTGGAGCTGGCCGGGACCATCTCGCTCATCGACGTGCGCTCCAACCACCACCTCGCCATTCCCGAGGGGGACTGGAACACGCTCGGCGGCTTCGTCTTTGCGCGGCTGGGCCGCATCCCAAAGGTGGGCGATCGCGTCCCGATTCCCGGCGGCGAGCTCGAGGTCGTGGCCATGGACGGCCGCCGGGTCGCGGGGGTCCGGGTGAACCGCAAGCGCGCCGAGTCGCGTGCCGAAGGCGACGGCCGCCCCGCGCCGGCCGAGCCGTCCCGCTGAGCTGCCCGCCCATGGAAGACGAAACCGCGAATCCGCTGCCGGCCGACGTCGTCGTGGTGGACGAGCGCCACGCGATCCCGCGCGAGGAACTGGAGTACCGGGCCTCGCGCTCCGGCGGGCCGGGAGGGCAGCACGTCAACCGGTCGTCGACGCGCATCGAGGTGCGATGGAATCCCGCGCGCTCGGGCGTGCTGACCGACGCCGAGAAGCCCCGCGTCATCGCCCGGCTCGGCAGCCGCGTCGACAGTGCCGGATGGGTGCGGGTGGCGGCGAGCGACACGCGAAGCCAGCGGCAGAACCGGGCGCTGGCCGAGGAACGGCTGGCGGCACTCGTCAGGCGGGCGCTCGTGGTGCCGAAGGTCCGCCGCGCCACCCGCCCCACGCGGGCCTCGCAGGAGCGGCGCCTCGACACCAAGCGGCAGCATTCGTTGAAGAAGCGCCAGCGGCGTCCGCGCGACTGGGACTGAGATGAGCTACTGCGACGTGGGCGACCACCCCTTTCATGGTCCGTACCACGACACCGAGTACGGCTTCCCGGTGCGCGACGACGACGCGCTGTTCGAGCGGCTGGTGCTCGAGATCAACCAGGCGGGGCTCTCGTGGCTCACGATCCTGAAGAAGCGCGAGGGATTTCGCGACGCCTATCGCGGGTTCGCGCTCGGGAAGGTGGCGCGCTTCGGCGCGCGGGACCGCACCCGGCTGCTTGCCGATGCACGGATCATCCGCAACCGCCTGAAGGTGGACGCCGCCATCGAGAACGCGCGGCGCATCCTGGCACTGCGGCGGTCCCACGGGTCGTTCGCCGGGTGGATTGATGCCCACCATCCGCGCGCGCCTGACGAGTGGCGGCTGCTCTTCCGCCGGACGTTCGTCTTCACGGGCGGCGAGATCGTCGGTGAGTTCCTGAAGAGCACCGGATGGCTGCCGGGGGCGCACGAGAAGCGCTGCCCCGTGTACGCGCGGGTCCTCGCGCTCGACCCGCCGTGGGCGCAGGCGGGCGCGGTGAAGTGAGCGCGGTGAAGTGAGCGCGGCGACGTGGCCGCGGCGAGGTGAGCGCCGCGCCGTGAGCGCCCCGCGCCCCGCCGCGCTCGCCCCTACGGAATGGCCACCGAGACGCCGAGCCGCCATGTCAGCAGGTTCGCACGGCTCCGGATGGGATGCAGCACGATGGACCCGTCGGGCCGGTCCTCGATGCTCCCCTCGCGCAGGTACTGCACCTCGCCATTGGAATGATAGCGGCCGCCGATGTCGATCGACGCCCGGGTGGCGCCGAGCGGAATCAGGAATCCGCCGCCCACGCCCCACGCGAACGTGGCGTCGCTGAAGTTCCGCGTGCTGGCGAACGGCGAGTTGTTGAAGTCCGACCCCTCCACCGACGACTGGGTGAAGAAGTACGAGAACCCGATGCCGGCGTTCGCGTACGGCTGCATGTACTGGTACGGCAGCGTGACCTGCGGCCCGATCCCCATCCACACGATGTTGTTCGACGTGGTGAGGTCGACCTGGATGCGCCCGCCTATCGTCGACGACAGCGGGACCCGCTTCCGCTCGTTCCCGTAGACCAGGAAGCCGCCGTCGATGCGCAGGCTGAGGACCCCCTCGGGATCGGCGTTCCAGCGGAAGAAACCGTCGACGCCGAATCCCTGGCGCACGTAGCGCCGGAAGTCGTCCGTGGGAACGGCGTAGTTGAAGCTGCCGCCGACGGCGCCGCGCGACGAGCCCGCCTCGCGGGCGGGGCCGCGAAGCGCGCGGGTCTGTGCGGCCAGGGCCCCCGGCAGGACCAGGGCGGCGGCAGCGAGCGTGAGCAGGGTCCGGTGTGCGTATGTCATGGCAGCAGCTCCCGCGTGGGAGCCTCGAATCGGGTGTGGCCTCGCCTGGATCATGCGGGAGATACGCCGCTGGCGCGGTCGGGTTTCACTCCCCGCTCGCGTCAGCGAGGGCGAGGACGCCGCTGCCGCGAGGCGACGGTACCATCCCCGGCGGCCGTGTCGCAGATTCCGCGATACCGCTGCGCCGCACCGGCCACGCCACTTCGCCCGCCCTGCCATGACCACCGACGCCATCTCCGCGCCCCTCACCCTCGCCGACATCCGCGCCGCCCGCGAGCGCATCGCGCCGTACCTGGAGCCGACGCCGCTGCGCGCGTACGACGAGCTGGACGCGGCCGTGGGCCACGACATCCGGGTCTTCGTCAAGCACGAGAACTTCAACCCCACCGGCTCGTTCAAGGTGCGCAACGGGCTGTCGTTCATGACCGCCCTCCCGGCGGAGGCGCGGGCCCGGGGCGTCGTCGCCGCCACCCGCGGCAACCACGGCCTCGGCGTCGCCTTCGCGGGCCGCGCCTTCGGCGTCCCGGCCACCATCTGCGTTCCCCTGGGCAACAACCCGGAGAAGAACGCGGCAATGCGCGCGTTAGGCGCCCGGGTCGTCGAGGAGGGGCGGGACTACGACGAGTCGGTGGCCGTGGCCGAGCGCACCTGCCAGGCGCAGGGCGCCACGATGGCCCACTCGACCAACGACCCGACCGTCGTCGCCGGCGCCGGCACCATGAGCCTGGAGATCCTCGAGCAGCAACCGGACCTGGACGCCCTGGTGATCGCCGTGGGCGGGGGATCGCAGGCGGTCGGCGCCATCACCGTCGCCCGCGAGCTTCGTCCCGCGCTCCGGGTCTACGCGGTGCAGGCCGCCGGCGCCTCGGCCACCCACGACTCCTGGCACGCGCGGACGCCGATCGCCCGCGACCGCGCCGAGACGTTCGCCGACGGCCTCGCCACCCGCGCCGCCTATCCCTACACGTTCCCCGTCCTGCTCGACGGCCTCACGGACTTCATCACCGTGACCGACGCCGAGCTGGCCGACGCGATGCGCCTGGTGCTGCGCACCACGCACACGCTTGTCGAGGGCGCCGCCGTCGCGGGATTGGCCGGGCTGCGCGCCCTGGCCGGACGCCTCGCGGGACAGCGGGTGGGCATCGTGCTCTCGGGCGCCAACGTCGATCGCGAGACGCTGCGTCGCGTGGTGAGCGGTGAGCTCTGAGCGCGACCCCGGGGGCGTGACGCGCTGATGGGCGACACCGGCACCGCGGTCCGGCTCGACAAGTGGCTCTGGGCCGCGCGCTTCTTCAAGACGCGCGCGCTGGCGGCCGAGTCCATCGACGCCGGCCGCGTTGAGGTGAACGACGAGCGCGCCAAGCGCTCCAGGCACATCGCGACAGGCGACCGCATCCGCGTCCGCAAGCCGCCGTTCGAGCAGGTCGTCGTGGTGCTGGGAATGTCGGAGACGCGCGGACCGGCGAGCGTGGCGCAGGGGCTCTACGAGGAGACGGCGGAGAGCCGCAAGGCACGCGACGAACTGGCGCAGCAGATGCGTGCCATCGGCCCGCCTGTGTTCCGCGAGCAGGGGCGCCCGTCGAAGAAGGAACGCCGGTCGATCGACCGCTGGCGCGGCCGCTGACGGCGTCGGTCGCACGCGATGGGCACCGGCGCGCCGCCGGCGAGTCGCGTCAGCCGGCGGCGAGCTGCGCCAGGACCTCGTCGTCGAGCCGGTGGCCGCCGTCGAACGTCACCGACCGCACCTGGAACCCGGCCTCACCCAGCCGCCCGGCGTTGCGCCCCTCGCGAATCCACGGGGCGTAGTCGTCGCCAGTCCCCTCCACCAGCACGACCTGTCCTCCCACGAGGTGGCGGCGGAGCCCCGGCAGGTCGGCGTCGTGCGGCACCTGCCCGGCCCAGATCACCAGCCGGTCCGCGCGCGTCGTGCCTGACGAGAGCCACCGCACCGCGGTCGTGGCGCCCTGCGAGAAGCCGAGCACCGTGAGGCGGGTGGCCGCGGTGACCACCGCGGCGAAGACGGCGTCGAGGAACTCCACGTAGTCGGCGATCTGGCCGTCGCGGTCCTCGCTCGTCATCCAGGTGGCGCCCACGCGGGCGTCGCTCCGCGAGCCGGCGGTTCCCTCGCGCACGTAGTAATGGTTGAGGGCCTCGGGGGCCACGATGATGCGGTCGGGCGTGGCGATGCCCTCGAAGTTGCGCAGGAACGGCCCGGCAAGCTGGCCGTACCCGTGGATCACGATCCAGGTCTCACCCGGGGACCCCGACTCGCCGCCCGCGGTGAAGTACCGGGCGCGCCGGGTCGTCGTCAGGCGGTGCTCGGCCACGTCAGCGGGGCGCGCCCGAAGGCGGCCGGCCGTCCCGGCCGGCGCGTCCCCGCGCGGCCTCCTTCGCCAGCGAGTCGAGCCGCACCAGCTGGTCCGGCAGCAGGAGCCGGCGGGCCTCATCGCGGGCCGCATCGTTGTAGACCTTCAGGGAGTCGGCCATCGGCTTCGACGCTGCCTGGAACCGGCGGAGCTGCTCCATCTTGTCGTTCGTCAGGCGGGGCGTCGGATCGAGGGAGATGCCCATCGCGTTGCGCAGCGAGTCCATCTGCTGCATGAACGGCGCATCCTGCTCGCGCAACCGCCGCCGGATGTTCATGAGCGACACCTTCTGCGAGTCGCTGAGCTCGAGCTCACGCGAGTACTCGAGGAAGAAGCTTATCGGTTCCCCGTCGCTCAACTGGAACGAGTAGCCGCGACCGCCGCGGGTCTCGAGCGGCGCCCACTGGGCGGGGAGCAGCGCGGGAGCGGCGCCGGTGAAGAGCAGCGCGGCGATGGCGTGGCGAAGTGACATCACGGGGTCCGGGGTGGGCACCCTGATACCCGCGCGACCCGCCGGGGTGTCAGCGTTGCCGCCGGCGAGGGCTGCGCCGGCCCAGCGTGTCGTCCCACCCACGCGCCGCGCCGTGTGCCTAGTGCGTCTCGGCGCTCGCGGCCGGCGCCATGACGTCGCTCGGCGAGCGATTCGAGTGGCGGTTGATCGTGTATGCGAGCGCGTAACCCGACAGGGCGAGCAGGGTGATGAAGGCGGCGAACCCCCACCCCTGGTTGAAATTCCCTTCGATGCGGCGTCCGGACATGGAATCCTCGCGACTTCAGGCGTTCGGCCGGCGCTCCCCCTCGGGCGCCGGGACGCGTAATGTAGCATCCCCGGCGCCGCTCCGCCTCTCGGCACGGCGGCGCCCGGCGCGCTCGAGCATATCGAGCACCCCCTCCAGGATGTGGCGGCCCCGGTTCCGGGCGTACTGGCTGCGCCGGCGCAGGTTGCGGTAGTCCTTGGGAAGCAGCAGTCCGTCGGTGCGCATCCATCGCTGCATCGCGGCCGGCCGCGGGCCCCACCACGCGTACTCGTCGAAGTCGTCGTCGAGCGCCATCACCACCGGGATCGACCGCGTGCCCGCGCAGAGGTGCGCATCCATCAGGTCGAGGTTCGCGTCACGGCCGAGGATGCGAAGCGACAGCCGTGGCACGTGCTCGGTGAGACGCGCCAGGACCGGCACCGCCTGCACCGCGTCGCCGCACCAGTCCTCGCTGAGCACGAGCAGGTTCCACGCCCCATCGAGGGCCGCGGCGCGCGCGCGCAGGTCCTCGGGAATCGTTGCCGTCCGGTACGCGCCCTGCCAGAAGTCGGCGTTCTTCTCCACCGTGTCCAGGTACTCCGCAAACGTCGCGGCCGACTGGAATCGCTCGCGGTCCACGGTGCCCGTCACGCGTCGCTACCGTCGCAGCGGGCGGTTGAAGCCCGCCGACACCACGAGGGTGTGGTTGTGCTCCACCTCGTTCCCGCTCGACTTGAGGGTGAGCTGGTTGAGGTACCCGACCTCCAGGCGCCACATCGGGGTCATGCGCCAGCCGAACGCCACCGTGGCGCGGTTCTGGTCGAAGATGTTGTTCTGCACGGCGGGCCCGAAGCTGATGAAGACCTCCTCGGCGGCCGTCAGGTACGTTCCGCCCGGGGGAGTCGCGTTGCCGTGCATCGGCAGCGTGCCGCGCACCTGGTAGCGAAAGCGTCCGGTGTGCACCCATTCATCGATGTGACCGCTGCCGTCGCTGCTCTTGCCCTGGAAGCGTTGCTCCAGCCGGTAGCGATGCGAGAGCGACAGGCGGCCGAGTTCCTGGGTGACGAGGACGTGCTCCCAGAGGCGCCACTCCGGCGTCTTGTACGCGCTCGGCTCCTTGCCGAACGGATACGATTCCGAGCGGTTGCCGCCAACGGCGAGGTGCACGTGCGGCGAGAGCTCGTAGCTCGCGCCGATGCGCGCAAAGAGGGCCTGGATCTCGTTGACAGGGCCCGAACGCCGGTCAGAGACGTCGAACAGGAAGCTCCACCTGTCGGTGAGCGCCACCTCACCGTTCAGCGTGAACCACGCGTTCGAGTTCGAGTAGGAGGTGCGTTGCGCACGCGCGGGCGCAGCCGCCACGGCGAGCAGTCCGATCGCCAGCGCGAGGACGCGACCGCCGGCGACGCCGCGCAGCAGCAGGCGGGTGGTCTTCCGGCCGGCCCCCGGCCGACGCGCCGGAGGCAGTTCCGCTTCGTCATCATCTCCCTCGAACGACTGCATGCCTGGCACCTCCTGTTGAGTCACAGTCCCCTGGCGAGCCGCACCGCGAAGACGACGACGGCGAGCGCCGCCAGCGCACCGGCGCGGGCCATGATTCTCATCCGCCGGCGGCGGCGCGGCCACTCCGGCAACGCCTTCGCCTCCGCGACCCGCCCCGGCGAAAGCGCAAGATCGTGCGCCGCACTCAGTCCCACCATCACCGTCACCGACGCCAGCTTCCACGCCAGGGTGTGCCCCAGCGGCAGGGACCAGAACGCCCGCGACCCCATGACCTGCATCGTGAGCCACCCCTTCACCCAGAGCAGCCCGACACCTGTCACAAGCAGCACGCCGACCGCGCTCCACCCCACGTAGCGGAAGCGCAGCCCCACGGCCTCGAAGAGACTGTCGCGCAGCGACTCCGGCTGTACTCCCCGCAGCGCCGGCGCACCCACAAGCACCAGGAAGATGGTGCCCCCGATCCAGACCATCGCGGCCAGCACGTGCAGGGTCACCAGCCAGAGATACATGCCCTCCCCTCGGTTGCGTTGCGCTCTCGCCTCCCCTTTCGCCATCGTCGGGGCTGCAATCTACCGTCCAGAACCGGACCCGAGAACGATGCAACTCCTGCCAGTCACGGCGAGCAGCCGACTCCGCCTCACCGACTCCGATGCCCGACCGCCGAAGGGGCTGCCGGGGAACCACGCCCTGCATGACGCGCTGAAGAAGGAAGTGGACGAGCTCGGTCGCCTGCAGAACGTGCTCTTTGCCGACCGTCGTTATGCCCTGCTTGTGGTGCTGCAGGGTCGCGACGCCTCGGGAAAGGACGGCACCATCAAGAACGTCTTCGATGGCTGCAACCCGATGGGGTGCCGCGTCGCGAGCTTCGGGGTGCCGTCGGCCACCGAGCTGAGCCATGACTATCTCTGGCGCGTCCACGCGGCGCTCCCTCCTCGCGGCTTCATCGGGATCTTCAACCGCTCGCACTACGAGGACGTGCTGGTGGTGCGGGTGCACGACCTTGTGGAGCGAAGCGTCTGGCGGAAACGCTACCAGCAGATCAATGCCTTCGAGCGGATGCTCGTCGAGGAACGGACGATCGTGCTCAAGTTCTTCCTGCACGTCTCGCGCGAGGAGCAGCGCGAGCGGCTCGAGGACAGGCTCACCGACTCGCGGAAGAACTGGAAGTTCAGGGTGGGCGACCTCGACGACAGGGCGCAGTGGAGCGACTACTCCCGCGCCTACCGCGACGCGCTGCGGCGCTGCAGCACGCCGTGGGCCCCGTGGTACGTCGTGCCCGCGGACAGCAAGACGGTGCGCAACTACCTGGTGACGCGCACGATCAACCGCGCGCTGCGCCGGCTCAGGCTCGTGTACCCGAGGGTCTCGCGCGACGTGCTGAAGCTGAAGGGGAAGATTCGTTAGGCCGCCCGGCGCGCCGGCTGGCGCGGTGCACCTGGTGTGCGGCCGCCCCTCAGCGCTGCAGCGTCGGGCGCGCGATGAGCAGTGCGGTCGCGACCAGCGAGCCGATCGTCGCCGCGCCGAGCACGACGAGCGCCAGGATGTGCGCGACGACGCGCGCCTGCACCGGCCGGCCGACGACGACCCGGATGTCGCCGGAGCGATCGGCCGCGTCGGTCACGCGCAGCGTGTACGTCGCCGCCCTGGGAATCTCGAACGAGCGCAGCTGCAGCCGGACGCCCGACATCGTCCGCACAACCGTGCGGAACGTGACCGCATGCATCGGCACGTCGCGGCCGTCGCTGTCGGTCATGGCGAAATCGAGCCCGCTGAAGTTCGCCGAGCCGAAATTGGCCTCGCCATACAGGTCGTACGTGCCGGGTGCGTCGAAGCGCACCGCCTGCCCCGAGGCGAGCGGCAGCGTGGCAACGACCGAGGACCGCAGCGTGCGCAGAAGGCTCCGGATGGTGAGGGCGAGGAGGATCCCCGCCACCACGACGGCCGGCGCGCTCACGAACACCCAGCGGGAGAGCGGCTTCATCGCGTGTCGCCTGCCGTCGTGCTTCCCGCCCCGGCCTTCTTCAGCATCACCGCCAGCCGGCACTCGAAATCGGAGGGGATGTACACGTCCGCCTGCCAGGTGCGGTAGCCCTCGCGCGCGATGCGCAACGTGTATTCGCCCATTCCAACGGAGGGAATGTCGTACGATCCGGTGTCGCCGGTGTGCGCCGTGTACACCACGTCCCTGTTGGCGGCGGTGCTGCCGCGCAGTTCGACGATCGCGTGCGCGTCGTTCGCCTTGACGTCCATCGGCGCGACGTCCTCGAAGGCGACGTAGCCGCGCACGGCGCCACGACCGGACTGGGGCGTCCGATGGCTCGCACCAACCACGGCGACAGAGAGAAGCACGCCGGCCAGGCGCGCGAAGCGGAACGATGCGGTCATGTCAGTCCCTCGACGCCATGAAGATTTCCGGCAATGTACGGTGGCCGGGCACCGGCCGCAGCACGGCGGCCGGGCGTCGAACGCGCCGGAAGTGCGCCCCGGAGTGCGCCCGGAAGTGCGCCCGGAAGTGCGCACGGAAGTGCGCCCGGAAGTGCGCCCGGAAGTGCGCACGGAAGTGCGCACGGAAGTGCGCACGGAAGTGCGCACGGCGGCCGATGCCGTGCTGCGATGCAGGAGCAAGATCCGGGTGGCCTTCACAGGACACGATTGCGTACCGTCCCTGCTGTCACTGGAACGCGAGGCACGGGTGGGCACGACCGCAGGGGACTACGTCCTGGGAACCGACGAGGCCGAGATCGTACGGCTCGGGCTGCAGCACGAGGTGTGGCGCCCTCACGTGCTCGACGCTTGGCGACGCGCGGGAGTGCAGCCGGGGTGGCGCGTCGTCGATGTGGGCGCCGGACCGGGATACGCCACCTGGGACCTGGCGGAGATCGTCGGCGCCACCGGCGAGGTGGTGGCAATCGAACGCTCGCAGCGGTTCGTCGACGTGCTGACGACCGAGCGGGCGCGCCGCGGGCTGCCGCAGGTGCGGGTGATCGCGTCGGACGTGCTTGACGGACCCGCGCTGTCGGGGTTCGACATGGCGTGGTGCCGATGGGTGGCGTCGTTCGTGCTCTCGGTGCCCGGGCTTGTGCAGTGGATCCACTCGGCGCTGCGGCCCGGCGGGCGGGCCGTCTTCCACGAGTACCTCGACTACGCCAGCTGGCAGGTGGTGCCGGCGCGGCCGGCGATAGGCAGCTTCGTGGAAACTGTGATGGCGTCATGGCGCGCCACGGGCGGCGAGCCCGACGTGGCACCCCGCGTCATCGAGGCGCTCACGACCCGGGGCTTCCGCGTGACAGGCGTGCGCCCCCTGGTCTTCGCGGCGCGACCCGGTGAACCCATGTGGCGGTGGCCGGCCGCGTTCATGGCCTCGCACGCCGGGCGCATGGCGCAGCAGGGCGTCGTCTCGGCGGAATGGGCGCAGCAGGTGGCACAGGAGCTGGCGGCCGCCGAGTCGGACCCTGCCAGCGTGATGGTGACGCCGATGGTGCTCGAGGTGATCGCCGAGCGCTCCCAGGTGGGTGGCTTCCAGCCGGCGGCGCCCACCTCGTAGACGATGCCCTCGCGGCCGCTGGCGTTGGTGCGCGCCAGGGAGTTTCGCCGCGAGCCATGGCGCGCGCGCCAGCCCACGGATTCAGGTACGGCAGAGTACGTTCAGTCTTGACTGAACATACTGAACGACATACCTATTGTATCGCGTCCAAAGGGGGGACGGGGCTCGCTGCCGGCGCCAGGACCGCTGCCGCACCGCTGACGGACCACGGCAGAACCGCTGAGACGGACCACGGCAGAACCGCCACCGGACCGTCACCGTGAAGGTGCGACGCGCATCGAACGCGCAGCCGAATCTCCACGAATCCCCCACTGGACGACCCCGTGGGTACCCGCACGACAGAGCGTCACTGCGATATGTCGCATCCCCTCAGAGCAACCGCCGGCAGCCCCACCGCCGACAGCAGCCGCACCGTCGCCGGCAGCACCGTCGACGCCCCCGGCACCGCCCGCCTCCCGGAATCGCACTCGACGTTCATCGAGTCCTTCGGCCGCCACTTCGAGCGCGAGGGAATTCCGCGCATCGCCGGCCGGCTCACCGCCCTGCTCCTCCTCTCCGATCGGCCACTCTCCCTCGACGAGGCCGCATCGCTGCTCGCCGTCAGCAAGGCCAGTGTTTCCACCGATGCGCGGCGCATGGAGGAGAAGGGCTTCCTCGTGCGCTCCAGCCTGCCCGGCGACCGGCGCGACTTTTATTCCGTTGCCCCGGATAGTTTTCGACGCATGCTGGAGGGGCGAATCGCCGCCCTCACGCGCCTCGCCGCGCTCTGCGACTCGGCCCGCGGACTCCCTGTCGAAAGCACGGCGGTGCGCGATCGCCTGGCCACGTGGCACGACTTCGTCCGTGACATGATTGGTGCCATGTCCGCGCTGCATGCGCGCTGGACGGGGCGTAACACGACACCAGCGGCACAATGACAAGGGACCGCATGCCGGTCCCCGCTCCATTCACTTCCACGCACTCGTCGCGAGTGCGCTTCCGAACTCCGCCAATGCCAGTGTCCACGAGACACCTGCTCGCTTCCGCCCTCCCCGTGGCGTTCATCCTCGCCGCCGGCTGCGGCACGCCGGCTGCCGACAGCGTCCCCGCGGCATCGACCTCCGTCACCCTGAGCCCGTCGGACGTCGCCGAGGCGCGAATGATCGAGCTCACCGACGGCGTGTCGGTGGGCGGCTCGCTGGAGCCCGTCCTCACGGTGCAGGTGAAGTCGCAGGTGATCGGGACCATCAGCGGGCTCACCGCCGACCGGGGCACGCGCGTGCACGCCGGCGAGGCCCTCATGGTGCTGCAGTCGGACGCCATTCGCGGGCAGGCCGCCAGCGCCAGGGCGGCGGTGGCATCGGCCCAGGCGGCGGTTGCCCTGGCCGACCAGCGCCTGCAGTCGTCGAAGCGCCTGCACGAGGCGGGCGCCATCTCGGACATCGACCTCAAGGTCAGCCAGGCGGCGTACGACGCCGCGCAGGCGCAGCTCGCCGCGGCGCAATCGATGTACGCCACCGCCGCCGAGAACGACTCCAACACCATCGTCCGGTCGCCCATCGACGGCATCGTGAGCGCCCGCAGCGTCGAGAACGGCGAGTCGGTCAAGGACAACGTCGCGCTGCTCACGATCGTCGACACCCACACGCTGGAGCTGGCGGCGCAGGTGGGCGTGGAGGACGCCATGAAGGTGCGCGTCGGCGCGCCGGTGCTGTTCACGCTGGACGCCGTGCCCGGCAGGACCTTCGAGGGGAAGGTGGCGCGCATCGACCCGCGCGCCGACCCCGGCACCCGGCAGGTGGGCGTCTACTCGCGACTGCCGAACCCCGACGGCTCCATCGTGGCCGGCCAGTACGCGCACGGGCGGGTCCTGGTGGGCAAGTCGCAGCAGGTGGTCGCCATCCCGTCGTCGGCGGTGGCCGACAGCGCCGGGCACCCGCGGGTCTACGTCATCCAGGACGGCAAGCTGGCGCGGCGCGACGTCACGTTAGGCGCCCGCGACACCGACCGCGGCCTTGTCGCGGTCTCGTCGGGCGTGCAGGCCGGCGAGAAGGTGCTGGCGGTGCCGGTGATCGGCGCCACCCAGGGCCTGTCGGTCACCATGTCGGCCGACTCCGGCAGCGCCCCGCGCCCCACCGCCGACCCGGCCCCGAAGTCCGGAGGGAAGTGACATGAGCGGCTCCTCGCCCGGCGGCCTGAGCGGCGTCGCCATCCGGCGCCCTGTCTTCACCGCCATGATCATGCTGGGCCTCGTCACGCTCGGCATCTTCAGTTACAAGCGCCTCCCGATCGACCAGTTCCCGGCGATCGACTTCCCCATCGTCACCGTGCAGACGACGTACCCCGGCGCCAGCGCCGAGGCGGTCGAGCGCGAGGTGACGCGGCGCATGGAGGAGGCGTTCAATCCCGTCGAGGGGGTGAAGAACATCACCTCGGTCTCGCTCGAGGGGATCTCGCAGGTCATCATCGAGTTCGAGCTGACGCGGAAGTCGGACGAGGCGGCGCAGGACGTGCGCTCCAAGATCGAGACAATCCGCGGCGACCTGCCCACCGACATCGACCCGCCGATCGTGCAGAAGCTCGACCCGTCGGCGCAGCCGATCCTGTCGCTGGCGCTGTCGTCGTCGACGCTGCCGATGGTGGACCTCACCTCGCTGGCCGACGAGACCCTGCGCCGCCGGCTCGAGGCCGTCTCCGGCGTGGGCGAGGTGCGCATCGCCGGCGGCGCCGCGCGCGAGGTGCGCGTCTACCTGCGCCCCGGCCAGCTCCGCGCCCTGGGCGTCACCGTGCCCGACGTCATGTCGGCGCTCTCGCGCCAGAACCTGGAGGTCCCTGCCGGGCGCGTCGAGCGCGGGACCGGCGAGCAGCTCGTGCGCGTCACCGGGCGCATCACCAAGCCGGAGCAGTTCGGCGAGATCATCGTCGCCAGCCGCAACGGCCAGCCGGTGCGGGTGAAGGACGTCGCCCAGGTCGTCGACGCCAGCGCCGACGTCCGCTCGCTGGCCCTGCTGAACGGCACGCCCGCCATCTCGATGGACATCCTCAAGGTCTCGGGCGCCAACACGGTGGCCGTGGCCGACGGGGTCAAGGCCGCGCTCGACGCCATTCGCGGTGCGCTGCCGCCGGGAACCACGCTCGACATCGTGCGCGACAACTCGGTCTTCATCCGGAACTCGATCAACGACGTGATCGACGAGCTGATGCTTGGCGCCCTGCTCACGGTGCTCATCGTCATGCTCTTCCTGAACGACTGGAAGGCGACGGCGATCACCTCGCTGGCCCTCCCGGTGTCTGTCATCTCGTCGTTCATCATCATGCTTGTGATGGGCTTCACGCTCAACGTGCTCACCCTGATGGCGCTGTCGCTGTCGATCGGGATCCTTATCGACGACGCCATCGTGGTGGTGGAGAACATCGTCCGCCACCGGGAGATGGGCGAGGACCACTTCACCTCGGCGGGGAACGGCACCCGCGAGATCATCCTCGCGGTGATGGCCACCACGCTGTCGATCGTGGCGGTGTTCGTGCCGGTGGCGTTCATGCGGGGCATCATCGGCCGCTTCTTCTTCGCCTTCGGCATCACCGTGGCGTGGGCGGTGCTGGTGTCGCTGTTCGTGTCGTTCACCCTGACGCCGATGCTGAGCGCCTGGTGGGGGGTGAACCCGCACAGCATCAGCGGCGGCCACGGCAACGTGGTGACGCGCGCGCTGGCGCGCTTCAACAGCGCCTTCGACAGGCTCGCCAATCGCTACCGGGGCGTGATCGGCTGGGCGCTCGGCCACCGCAAGACGACGATCCTGGTGGCCGCCGGGAGCTTCGTCGGCGCCATGATGCTCTTTCCGCTCATCGGCGGGAGCTTCATGCCCGACACCGACCAGTCCGAGTTCCTTTTGCAGTTCGAGGTGCCGGAGGGGTCGAGCCTGGCGTATGCGCACGAAAAGGCGAACCAGATGGACCGCCTGCTGCGCGCGCAGCCCGAGGTGGCGTACACGTTCACCACGATCGGCGCCGGCGCCACCGGCACCGTCAGCAAGGGCGAGACCTACGTGAAGCTGACGCCGTCGCACGAGCGGAAGCGCTCGCAGCAGGTGCTGATGGTCGTGGCGCGCCAGCTCATGCACGGCGTCTTCGGCGTGCGCACGGCGGTGCTGGTGCCGTCGGGCGTGGGCGGCGCGCAGGCCCCGCTGCAGGTCGAGATCCGCGGCGCCGAGGTCGACCAGTTGCAGCAGATCTCCGACAAGGCGATGGCCGCGCTGCAGACCGCGCCGGGCATCACCGACCTCAAGTCGTCCATCGGCGACCCGCGTCCCGAGTTCCGCATCAACGTCGACCGCGACGTCGCCAACAAGGTGGGCGTCGACCTGAGCGCCATCGCCACCACCCTGCGCCCCCTCATGGCCGGGCAGACGGCGACGCGCTGGGAGGACCCGACAGGCGAGGAG
Organism: uncultured Gemmatimonadaceae bacterium; assembly: GCA_963761075.1. GTDB lineage: Bacteria > Gemmatimonadota > Gemmatimonadetes > Gemmatimonadales > Gemmatimonadaceae > CAVXFN01. Next base: position 18,370 of record CAVXFN010000002.1, on the reverse strand, counting down.
CGCGACGTTGTCGTGCAGGTGGCCCCCGACAAGCGGCAATCGCTCGACGACATCGCGTCGATCCCGGTGCCCACGGCGACCCGCGGGGCAACGGGCATGGTCACCATCCCGCTGCGCGACGTGGCGCACATCGAGCAGGGAACGGCGCCGGCCGAGATCGACCGCAAGAACCTGCAGCGCATCGTGACGATCTCGGGGAGCAACGAGCCCGGGGTGTCGATTTCCGAGGCGTCGGCAACGATCCGCGACCGGCTGGCGGGCATCACCCTGCCGCCCGGCTACTCCATTGCACTCGGCGGCGAGACCCAGTCGCTCGAGGAGACCGGCGGTTACGTGGTGGAGACGCTCAGCCTCGCGATCATCATGATCTTCCTGATCCTGGCGTCGCAGTTCGAGTCGTTCCTGCAGCCGCTGGCGATCATGCTGGCGCTGCCGCTGTCGCTGGTGGGCGTGCTGCTGGCGCTGCTGTTCACGGGCACCACCATGAACATCATGTCGATGATCGGCGTGATCATGCTGATGGGACTCGTCACCAAGAACGCCATCCTGCTCGTGGACAACGCCAACGAGCGACGACGCGCCGGCACCGAGCGCACCCAGGCGCTTATCGAGGCCGGCGCGGTGCGGCTCCGCCCCATCCTGATGACGACGATGGCGATGATCGCGGGCATGTTCCCGATCGCGCTGGCGATGGGCGAGGGCGGGTCGTTCCGGGCGCCGATGGCGAGAGCGGTGATCGGGGGACTGATCACCTCGACGCTGCTCACGCTGGTGGTGGTGCCGGTGGCGTACACCTACTTCGACGGCCTCGGCGCGCGGGTGAAGCGGCTCTTCGTGAGCGCCGAGCGCGAGCACGAGATCGAGGAGGAACGCCGCACGGCGGGGCTGCGTCCGGAGGCGGCGGGAGACTGAGGTGAGCCGGGGGCGCCGTGGGCCGGAATCTCAGGCCGCGGCGCCGGAATCCGCGGGCGGCGGCTCCACCGACGCAGCGCCCTGAAGGACCTCGGACGCCAGCAGCGCGTCGATTTCCTTCGCTTCCATGGGCCGGCCGAACATGAAACCCTGGAGCGAGTCGCACCCCAGGTCGCGCAACTGCTGCTCCTGCTGGGCATCCTCCACGCCCTCGGCGATCGTGCGCAGCGCCAGCAGCCGGGCCAGCGCGATGATCGTCCGGACCAGCGCCGCGTCGTTCGCCCCCTGGTGCATGCGCTCCACGAACGATCGGTCGATCTTCAGGTAGTCGACGGGGAACTGCTGCAGGTGTGAGAGCGACGAATATCCGGTCCCGAAGTCGTCGATGGCGAGCCGCACGCCGAGCTGCTTGAGGGCGTTCAACCGCGCCTGCGTCGTTGCCGCCTCCTGCATGATCACCGTCTCGGTGATCTCGAGGATGAGGCACGACGGCGCCAGGCCGCTCTCGCACAGGGCCGTCTCGACGTCGCCCACGAGGCTTTCGTCCTGCAGCTGCCGGCCGGACAGGTTCACGGTGACCGAGAGCGGTGCCTCCGGACGTCCCTTGTTCCACGCACTCGCCTGGCGGCACGCGGTGCGCAGCACCCAGCGCCCCAGGGCGAGGATCAACCCCGTCTCCTCGGCCACCGGCACGAAGGTCCCCGGGGGAATGTCCCCGCGCTCGGGGTGAGACCAGCGCAACAACGCCTCCAGGCCGGTGAGCCGCTGCGACGCGACGTCGACGATCGGCTGGTACGCCAGCGAAATTTCGAGCGGCGCCTTCCCGCAGCCCTCGAAGCGGGGGAAGGCGCCTGTTGCGGCGAGCCGCGGAGTGTCGCTGAGCTGGCAGCATTCGATGACGCGCCGCAGGTCGGCCTCGAGCGACACCTGGTCCACGAGCGCCGCGTGCATGCCGGTGTCGTACTCGACCCACCGGCCGCGCGCCCGCCGCTTCGCCTCGTACATGGCAACGTCGGCGTTCCGCAACAGCTCCTCGGTCCCGCCCGCTTCCTCGTGCACCGCAATGCCGATGCTCGCGCTCACCGCCACCGTGCGCCCGGGCAGCGTCTCGACGGGACGCCGCAGGGCATTCACGATGCGCTGCGCAGCCACCTCGGGCCCCTCGTCCGCATTCACGCGCTCCAGCAGCACGCCGAACTCGTCGCCGCCCAGCCGCGCCACGGTATCGCAGCCACGCGTCGCGCCGAGGAGCGTCGCGGCAACGCTCTGGAGGAGGGCGTCGCCGGCGGCGTGGCCCTGGGTGTCGTTCACCGCCTTGAAGTTGTCCAGGTCGAGAAGGAGCAGGGCGACGGACTGAGGCTCCCGCGCGGTGCGCGCCAGCGCATGCTCGATGCGATCCCGGAAGAGCGTGCGGTTCGCGAGTTCGGTCAGGGGGTCACGGAAAGCCTTGTGCAGCAGCTCGGCCTCGAGCGCCTTGCGCTCGGAAATGTCCTGCACAACGGCAATGAGCCCGAGGTCACCCTGCCCCGAGGCGCGCGACACCGTGAGCGCTCCCCACACGAGCTGGCCGTCCCGGCGAACGAAGCGGACCTCGGTGGACAGGTCGTCGCGCGTGCCGGACGCCACTTCGGCCACCAGGGCGGCGATGGCGTCCGCTTCCTCGGCAACGGAGAAGTCGGTGAGGCGCCGTCCCCGGAACTCGCGCAGCCCGCAGCCGAAGAAACGCTCGAACGCCGCGTTCCCGTCCAGGATGCGCGCCGAGGCATCCAGCCTCCCGATCCCCGCCGCCGAATGCTCGAAGACGGCCCGGAGCCAGGATTCAGCGTCGCTGCGTTCCGCGTCTCGATTCGGGGTTGGCTGCTGCAAGGGCTGACCGGGTATTGTTTTCCGAGGTGGCGATCCCGGCATGGATCGGCCCTGTACCCGGACGCCGCGAGGGATCGCCGAGTCACGCGGCCGGGGGCGGCGGCACCCCGTCCCCGGAGGACCACCTGTCGTCTCCCCTGTCGTGGCACGACCTTGCTTCAATTGAAAGGCGCCGGAAGGGGCGCCGGCCGCCCGGGACGGACCCACCAGGGGGAGGCACCACACTGTCGCTTCGTGAACGAGCAGGCCATCTGTGGCGCCGGCACCGGAACCTGTTCTGGATGCTGCACTCGGCGTGGGCGCTGACGGCGGGCACCGTGATCGTGCTGCTGGCGCGCGAGCGCTACCATCTGGTGCTGTGGGTGGCGCTCTTCCTGGCCCTGGCCTGGACGTCGACGCTGTACTTCGGCAGGACCGCCGCCGGCGAGGCGGGGCAGCCGCCGGGCCTCGTGCACGAGGTGACTTCGTACCTGACCCGCGTGCTGTACCAGGAGACGCTGTTCTTCCTGCTGCCGTTCTACACGTACTCCACGGTGGTCCGCTCGCCGAACGTGGGGTTCCTCGTCCTCCTGGGCGGGCTGGCGTTCCTGTCGTGCATCGACCTGATCTTCGACAGGTGGCTTCGCACCCGGCCTGTGTTCGCACTGATGTATTTCGCGATTGTTGCGTTCGCGGCCATCAACCTGCTGCTCCCGCTCATACTGGGAGTACGACCGCGCCTCGCCACGCCCGTTGCGGCGCTGCTGGCGGTGGGCGGGGCCGCGCCGCTCGCGCTCCGCGAGGCGCGGACGGGGTGGGGCGCCCGGCTCCGGCTCGCTGCCGCCGCCGCCGTCATCCTTGCCGTTCCCATCGGCCTTCCGGTACTCGTCCCGCCGGTTCCGCTGCGACTGCAAACGGCAACGTTCTCCTCGGCAATCGAGCGCAGCACGCTGGCCCTGGCCGACACGCTGTCCGGCCAGGTTTCGCCGGCGCAGGCAGGCGGGTCGCTGTACGTGCTGGTGCAGGTCTTTGCGCCGACGGACCTTCCCACGAATGTGCAGCTCGAATGGCGGCGAGACGGGGAGTTGCTGCACGTGTCCCGCGAGGTCGGCATCACCGCGCACGCCGAGGGCTTTCGGGTGTGGGATGGCTGGCACGCGCCCGGTGGTGTCGTTCCCCCGGGGCGATATCGGGTGGTGCTGCGGACAGGCGACCGGCGGGTGTTCGGTGTCGCGATGCTGACTGTTGGCGACGGCGCGTCGCCGCCCTGAGGGACGAAACGCCAGCCGCGCCACGCACACCGACCCGCGCGGTCGGACATCGATCGATCTCGCTCCAAGGAGCGGGTTGGTGTCGGGCGATTCCCTCTTGTCGCACTGTCCCGGAATTGCGAGCGATGAGTTGCTGACGATAGAGGGAAAACGAGCGCGGTGATGCCTTCCGATCGCGGGTGACGATTCCCGCGGGCGAGGCTCTTGGCATGCCGGGAACGCCGCCGCCCGACAGGTACGAAAAGCGGTCCAGAGTAACCGGTGCGCAACGATGCCCGACCTTCGCGCACCAATGGGGTAAGGGTGATCTCCTCCTTGCGCTCACTATTAAAGAACTGTCTCTTCCAGCGCGGCTTGCAACCGAAGTACGACGGCTTCCTCGGGCGGGGGGAGGGCGAGCACAGGACGACAGGGCCCGCGCCCGTCCCTGGGGCGGCTGCGTTCCTCGATGTTGCCGTGCGCTCTCACACGTGGCGATTGCGCTGCGCGCCGCCTGACGACTACTGAAACTCGCGTGTGATGCACTTCTTCGCCGCGGCGAAATCCGCGGCCCGCTCCCCCGCTCTCGCGCTCTCCTTCGCTGTTGCGATGGGAGTGCTCCCTGCCCGCGCCGCGTCGGCCCAGGATGCCGCGCCGCGTGAGAGCGTGATCCTGCGCCCGGGAGACAGGGTGCGGCTCAAGGTCTGGCGTGAACCCGACCTCTCCGGCGACTTCACTGTGGACGAAGACGGCATCGTCGTCTTTCCCAAGATCGGGCGCGTCGACGTCGAGCAGATGTCGACCGATTCGCTCAAGACGCTGCTCCTGACCGGCTTCGCCGAAAGCCTCCGCAGTCCGTCCGTCGAGGTCACCGTATTGCGGCGCGTCAACGTCCTCGGCTCGGTGCGCAATCCCGGGCTGTATTACGTCGACCCCACCACCACGGTCGCCGACGCGCTGGCGCTGGCAGGCGGCGTGAACCCGGACGGAAGGCAGAACGCCTTCGAGCTGCTGCGCGGCGGCAAGCGCATCGAGGGCGACCTGTCGCCGGACTCGCGCCTTGCCGACTCGCCGCTGCAACCGGGCGACCAGCTGCGGGTGCCGGAGCGGAGCTGGCTGTCGCGGAACGTCGGATTCGTCGGCGCCGCGCTCACCTCGGTGGCGATCGTCCTTGCCGCCACGCTTCGCTGAGGGCGCCATGGCCAACCTCCCCGTTCGACCGACGACCGACTCGTATCACGATATCGTGGAACGGCGCGCTCCGACACAAGTCGAGGTACCCGAGCCCACGCTGCGCGACCTCGCGCGCGGCGCTCATGCGCCACCGCCTCCTCCTTGCGCTCAGCGTCGTCGTCACCGTCGGCCTGGGGCTGGCGTACTCGCTCTACGCGCAGGCCGAAGTACGACGCCACCGCCGTGCTCCGCTTCGAGGTGGACCGGGTGGACCTTCCGCAGCTCGTCCAGCAGGTCGCTTCGGAGAATGCAATCAGCACCGAGATGGAGGTGCTGCAGGGACGGAGCGCCTCGCTCGCCGTCGTCGATTCGCTCGGCCTGCGGGCGCGCCTGCTCGCCCCGCGGCGCGGCAAGCCGCCTGGCGCTCTTCACGGTGCTCCGCGTCGCAGCGACTGCCGACACGGCAACGCCTTGTCTTCACGCAAGGACGGCGACTTCGCATCGTTCGCGATAACGCACCACGGCTCGCCGGTCGTGGTCGCGGCTGCCGCGCATCGGCGACACTGTCACAGTGGCCGGCGTGGTGCTCGCGCTTTCGCCGGCGGCGCTCGGACCAGCGAGCTGCGCCTCCACGTCGACGCCACCGAAGAGCGCCATCGCGCGATTCCAGTCGGGGCTCAAGGTCTCGCGCCCCGCGCGCGACGCCGACCTCATCGCCATCCGCACCCGCGCCGGCGACCCCGCCGAGGCGGCCGCCATGGCGAACCTGATGGCGAGCGAACGTCATCGCGGAGCGGCAGGACGTTCAGGCGCGGCGCGCACCAGCGGCGCCGTGGCGTTCCTGCAATCGCAGTCGGACACCCTGCAGCAGCAGCTCCGCGCCGCCGAGGACCGGCTCAGGCGTACAGGGAGTCGGCGCACGTCGTCGACGCCCCCGAGCAGGCGCGCGCGCAGGTCGACCGGCTGGCGGAGCTGCAGTCCGACGGCTCGCCGTGGTCCGGGCCGACCGCGATGCCTTTGCCACGCTCATTGCGCAGATGCGCGCCGACACCGCCGGCGGCGACCTTGGCGGGCAGTCGCCGTCGCGCCGGCTCATGGCGTTCCCCACGCTGCTGCAGAACCAGTCGGCGTCGGTGCTCCTCGGCGCGCTGGCGCAGGTCGAGTCGCAGCGCGCCGACCTGCTCATCAGGCGCACGCCGCAGGACTCCGACGTCCAGGTGCTCACGGCGCGCATCCGCGAGATCGAGGCGCAGCTCCAGGGCATCGCCGAGTCGTTCGAGCAGAGCCTCGCCAACCAGGTGGCGTCGCTCGGCGGCGAGGCGGTCGAAGTTTCGAGACCGCAGCTCGACGCGCTGCCGGAAAAGGAGCTGCAGGCGGCGCGGCTCGAGCGCGACGCCAAGGTGACTCAACGACCTCTGGGTGCTCGTGCAGACGCGGCTCAAGGAGGCGGAGATCACGGGCGCGGTGGCCGATCCCACGGTGCGGGTCGTCGATGCCGCCGCGGCGCCGCTGCGGTCCGTCATCGCCCAAGCTGCCCGTCAACCTCGCGCTGTCGCTCGTGCTCGGCACCATGGTCGGGGTCACGCTGGCGCTGGCGCGCGAGTACGGCGACCGCTCGGTGCGGTCGCGCGACCGACGTGCAGGCCGCGTCGGGGCTTGCGGTGCTCGCGGCGGTTCCACGCATCAGCAGGCGCCGACCGACGCCGCTGCCATGGCGGCACCGTGAACGGCAACGGGGCCGGCCGGCTCGGCAACGGTGCGATTCGCCGCACCCCGGGGCGGCTGCACGCGCCTGCAGCCGCAGCGCGACCGCACCGCGGCGAGCATCGCCTCGCTGCTCGTCACGCAGCCGGGCACGCCGCTGGCGTACGTGGAGTCGTTCAACCAGCTCTTCGCCAACCTGGCGCTGTCGTACAGGCGCGGGCCGCTCAGCGTGGTGGTGATCACCAGTCCGCTGCCCGGCGAGGGGAAGACGCTCTCGGCGATCAACTTCGCGCTCGTGGGCGCCACGCTGGGGGCTGCGGATGCTGCTCGTCGACGCGCGACCTGCGCTGCGGCATCGTGAGCACGGTGCTGGGGTGCGAGCGGACGCCGGGCTTTGCCGAGCTGCTCGCCGGCACGGCGACGCCGTGAGCGAGGCGCTGCGCGTGGTGTCGCTCGGGGAGCAGCCGTCGATCGTGGCGATGCCCTCGGGCGAGCTGCCGAAGGTCGGGGAGCGGGTGCTGACGCTCGGAACGTGCGCGCAAGGTGCTTGGCGAGCTGGCGACGGGGTTCGACTGCGTTGTGATCGACACGCCACCGGTAAACCTGCTGTCGGATGCCGCCGCTGCTCGGCTCGGCGGCCGACGCCGTGGTGCTCGTGGTGCGGGCCGGGCACACGCAGGCCGACGACCTGCGGTACGCCATGGACCAGCTCGAGGCCGCCGGGGCGCCGTTCCTCGGCACGCTGCTCAACGACATCGACCTCCGGCGGCACTGCGCGGGACGACGGTGCGTACCGCTACATCGCGCAGGCGGAGCGAGTACATGACGGCGACGGCTGAGCGTCGGGCGTGTCAGGAGGCGCGCGAACGGCGCGCGTCCCGACGTCGCAACGCATTCCGGCGCGCTGGCGAGTATCCCGCCGGGCCGGGCACCAGCCGGCCGCAGCACGTGCGGTGGCACGTCGCCGATGCGGTGCTGGCGGTGGCCGTTCTCGGCGTCGTCGTGACGCTCGGCAACCTCGACCACATGCCGCGGGGCCTGCGAGGCTTTCCTTGCGATTCGGCTCTCGGTCAAGAACCTCCTGCTCCTGATCGCGCTTTGCCTGGGCCTGGCCGGCGGTGATGATGCTGCTGCGGGCTCTACTGCGCCGAACCGGCTGCGCACCGGCGACGGCGAGTGGCCGCGCCTGCTGCTTGCGGGAGCGATCGGGTGCACGCTTGCGATGGTCTTTCCGCTCACGAGCCGGAGCGGCGCTCGTGAGCCCGTGGCAGGTGCTGCTCTTTCGGCATCGCTGTGGTGCCGATGCCGGGCTGCTGCGCGCGTCGGTGCGCGGCGTCGATCGGCGCCGCCATCGCGCGCAGCCCGCGGCAGGTGGTGCTGGTGGGCAGCGGGCCGCTCGCCGCGGCGCTCTACCGGCAGATCGTGTCGGATCCGCTCCAGAACATCACGGTGGTCGGCTTCGTGGACTCCGAGCCGCGAGCCGGCCCTTGGCGTGCGAATGGGCGCCGGCGCACCTGGGCGGGGTCGCGGACCTGGAGCAGCTCCTGATGCACCGCGTGGTCGACGACGTGCTGATCGGGCTGCCGGTCAAGTCGCGCTATGATGAAATCCAGCAGAGCATCGCGGCGTGCGCGCGGGTGGGCGTGCCGGCCAGCTACTCGGCCGACCTGTTCGGCGGCAGCTCGGCGCGTGCGCAGTCGCCGTCGAGCAGCCGGCGCCGGTGCTGTCGCTGTCGCGCAACGCCGAGCCCCGAGCTGCTGGCCGTCAAGCGCGCGATGGACATCGTCGGTGCGCGCTGTGCTGCTGGTGCTCTGTCGCCCGTGATGCTCGGCGTGGCGATCGCCATCAAGCTCACCAGCCGGGGGCCGGTGCTCTTCGCGCAGGAGCGCTACGGCTACATGAAGCGGCTGTTCCGGATGTACAAGTTCCGGACGATGGTGGTGGGCGCGGAGCAGATTCAGGATACGCTGGAGAGCCGAATGAGGCCTCCGGACCGGTATTCAAGATTCGCGACGATCCGCGGGTCACGCGATCGGACGCTTCCTCCGCCGGACATCGCTCGATGAACTGCCGCAGATCTGGCATGTGCTGACTGGGGAGATGTCGCTGGTGGGACCGCGACCGCTGCCGACGCGCGACGTCGGAGGTTTGCCCAGCCCTGGCTGATGCGGCGGTTCAGCATGCGCCCGGGCCTCACGTGTCTTTGGCAGATCAGTGGGCGGAGTCACGTCGACTTCGATCAGTGGATCGCGCTCGATCTTCGGTACATCGACAACTGGTCGTTGGGGCTCGATGTGAAGATCCTGATCCAGAAGTCCCGGCTGTGCTCAGGGGTGTGGGAGCCCATTCGCCGCACGCGGGCACCTAAGCGACCATTGACCTCGCCACTAATGCGTTTGGGGACCCGCGAGTCACTGGCGACTGTCGCCATGCTTTCCTAGCCACAGATAGAAACCCACGCGCACGTACCTACGCAGCCTCTCCTTCGACGAGTTACCTCCATACGCGTGCCAAAAGCGACACGTGCTCCTGGACTCTCCGCTTTCTACCACGATAGCGCAGCCGCCCTGCTCAGGGACGGCGACATCGTTGCGGCGGCGTCGGAGGAGCATGTTCACTCGGAAGAAAGAAATCAGTTCCCAGCCAACGCTGTGAAGTACTGCTTGCGTGAGGCTCAAGACACAACGAGGGACTTAAGGATCGCGTCGGCTTCTACGACAAGCCGATACTCAAGTTCGAGCGCGTTTGTGGAAACGTACCTCGGGACTGCGCCGAAGGGCTTCCGGCAGTTTTTGATGGCTGGGCCGCTATGGATCAAGGATAAGCTGTTTATGGACCGGCAGCTCCACGCCGCATTGGACTTCGAAGGCGACATCCTCTTCGCCGAGCATTCACGAGTCGCACGCAGCCAGTGCCTTTTTCCCCTCTCCCATTCGAAGAGGCTGCCGTCGTCACAATGGACGGAGTCGGTGAGTGGGCGACGGCGTCACTGGGGGTCCGAGGACGCGGAAGTGACGTCGAATTGTTGAAGGAGCTTTTGTGGCCGAGGACTGCGCTCGGCCTGCTGTATTCCGCATTCACCTACTACACTGGCTTCAAGGTGGACTCTTGGCGAATACAAGGTGATCGGCCTGGCGGGGTCCCAGGCAAGCCTGGTCCCACGAAGTTGATTTACGACCACCTGATTGAGCTGAAAGACGATGGGTCGTTCCGGCTTAATCAGGAGTACTCGACTGCCTCGTGGCATCGCCAATGACGAGCGGTAAGTTCAACGTGCTGTTCGGTGGACCACCACGGATTGCAGAATCGAAGTTGACGCAGACATGGATCTCGCACGCTGGTGCAGGATGTGCGAGGAGGTCATGCTGCGAATGGCTCGTACGGTACACAAGGCAACCAGCCCTCGAGAGCCTGCTCTTGGCGGGCGGAGTGGCCCTAAACTGTGTCGGCAACGGTAAGCTGCTTCGCGAAGGGCCGTTCAAGAACATCTGGATCCAGCCAGCAGCAGGCGACGCGGGCGGTGCATTGGGGGTCGCGCTACTTATCTGGCACCGTCACTGTAAGCAGCCTCGGCGAGTGACACCCAGAAAAGGGCGCGATGAAGGAGGGCCCCTATCTCGGACCGGCGTTGGGGACCACGAGATCGAGGACTTCCTGAAGTCAGTTGGCGCAGTCTACCTGCGGATGGAGAGGTCGCAGCTTCTCGAAGCTGTAGGGCGGCTTCTTGCCGACGAGAAGATCGTCGGGTGGTTCAACGGCCGAATGGAGTTTGGCCCTGGCCTCGGCTAGCACAGCATATGGGAACCCTCGCAGCCCTGAATGCAGTCGCAAATGAATATGAATGCGGTTCGCGAAGGCTTCCGGCCGTTCACTGCGGCATCCTGCGCGAGCGTCTCGGCGAATGGTTCGACATGGACTGCGACTCACCGTATATGCTCTTCGTCAGGCCTCCAGTGAAGAAGGCACGTCGGCTTCCTATGACTGCGGAGCAACGGACGCTATCGGGGCCTCGATCTACTGAACCAGCCACGTTCGGATATTCCCGCCGTGACGCACATCGACTACTCCGCACGCGTCCAGACCGTCCGACGAGATGCGATCCAGACTACTACGATCTAATCTCTGAGTTTTTGCGAAGTTGACGGGGTGTCCGGTCATTGTGAACACCTCCTTCAACGTCCGTGGCGAACCGATCGTGTGTTCGCCTAGAGACGCGCATGTGTGCTTCATGCGTACCCACATAGATGCCCTAGTCCTTCGGTTGGTTTGCTACACAAGGTGGAGCAGCCGGCTTGGGAGGAGAGCCAGAATTGGAAGCAGCACTTCCAGCTCGACTGACCTCTGCGGAGGACGCAGGTTCGGCATGACAGTCGGTATTGCGCTCCTGCTGCTCGCCGCCTTCTCTATTTTCTTGGCGGCGCAGAGAGACGACCGGCGAGATTGCGGGTGCGCTCGGCGCTTTGCTCATTGTGGCAGCGCTTCTTGTGCCCGCGCATATGGGACCGTTGCAGCGCGCGTGGATGGCACTCGCACACCTTCTCTCGAGGGTGACAACTCCCATCTTCATGTGGGATGGTCTCTCTTTGGGGTATGACCCCCCGATCGGCCTGCTGATGCGCATCTTCGGCAGGCTGCCGCTTGTGCACCACCCGCATGACGGGAGACTTCTGGGTGTCGCCGGGGCGGAGGTCCGGCGGCCGCAGCAACATCGAACGTCAATTCTGAGGATACGAAGGTGGCAAAGCGCGGCATAGTCGGGGAGCTCTGGGCATACATGAAGGTGCGAAAGAAGTGGTGGCTCCTGCCGATCATCGCAGTACTGATGATGGTTGGTGCGCTGCTTGTCATCGCGCAGGGGTCGGCATTGGCTCCGTTCATCTATACGATCTTCTAGCCGGAGCGGGTCGCACGCCCGATGCCGAACATCACCTCCGAGTACTGATCGCGCACCCATATGCACCTCAACCGCCAGAACTGAGTCCTTCCATGTGTGGCATCGCCGGCATCATAACGCGTTCGTCGCGTTCAAGCGCGAGCGTCTAGTTCGCGAAATGTGCGACTCGATGGCGCATCGCCGCCGGATGGACTCCGGAACCTACGTTACCAATGACGTCGCCCTAGGACAGGCCCGCCTGAGTATCATCGATCTTCCGGGCGGTCATCAACCGCTCCAGCAACGAAGATGGCAGCGTCTGGGTGACGCTAAATGGGGAGATCTACAACTATAAGGAGCTCCGCGATGATTGATGCGCGCGGGGCACCGACTCAGCACCGTAAGTGATACCGAGGTACTCGTACACCTGTACGAAAACCTCGGCATCAACATGGTACGAGGTTGAATGGGATGTTCGCCTTCGGCCTTTGGGACTCCAGGCGACGAACTCTCTTCCTTGTGCGGGCCCGATTGGGCATCAAACCACTCTATTACGTGCGACTTGCGGACCGAGTGGCATTCGCCTCAGAACTCAAGGCGTTGTTGCGTGTTCCTTTCGTGCCAAGAGATCTGACGTTGAGGCGCTCGCGGAGTACCTCACGCTCGGCTACATCACGTGCCCTAACACGCCCTTTCGGCACATTCGCAAGCTACCTGGCGGCTCACTGTTGGAGATCACACCCGACAGGGTGACGCAGCGCCGCTACTGGGAAGTCCCGGTGCCGGAGCCGCGAGCCGCGTGGCGACTTAAGGACCTAGTCGACGAGGCCCGTACACTCCTCGAAGATGCCACACGTCTTCAGTTGCCGTCGACGTTCCTGTTGGCGTATTTGCGAGCGGAGGCGTCGATTCCAGCTCCGAATAATGTGGGCCGCCTCAGAGGCAAGGTGTCTCGCTCGAGGCGTTCCTGTGCGAGTTCGATCACCTTGAGCAAGACACGCCGTACGCGCGTCAAGCGGCCAAGGCTACGGGAATGCGCCTCACAGAGCGACATCTTTCCCACGGCGACGCCGGGCGCCTCCTCCCGCACCTCATATGGCACCAAGATGTGGCCTCATGCCGACCCCGCGCTCATCCCGTCCCCTACCTGATCGCCCGAGAGGCCGCTCGAAGTGTGAAAGTGATTCTCAATGGCACCGGGGGTGATGAGCTGTTGGAGGCTACGCGCGATATGGCGTTCGTGGCGCCCTCCCCGCGCGTTGGTCCGCACTCGCAGGACGTAAACTCTTCTCGTCTCGCGAAGTCACATCCGGTCGCTAGAAAGCTCGCAGCGGGACTTCGGATTTTACGAAGACAACGGTATGTCCAGCGAATATTCGATGGTTTTGCAGGAAGCAGACGCGCGCGCCGCATTCGGGCTGACATCAGAACCGGGCAAGGTGGCGAGCGTCACGGACGCACTCTTTGATCAAGTAGCCGGCGTCGATCCCGCGGGTGCAATGATGTACGTGGATCTGAACGGATATCTACGCGGTGATATTCTGATGCTACTGGACAAGATGACTATGGCCGTCTCGCTCGAGGCGCGCGTCCCTTTCTCGATCATCGCCTTGTCGAATTCGCGGCACGCCTGCCGGGAACGCTGAGAATGTCGGGCGGCAACGCGAAGTTCCTCCTGAAGCGAGCGCTGCGCGGACACGTCGCGGATTCCATCCTCGACCGGCCCAAGCAGGGTTTCGGCCCTCCATCTCAAGTTGGATGCGGGCCAAACTGGGGACAGACGCAGTTCGTCTGCTCACAAACGTCAAGTCGCGGGTCGGGCAGCTACTGGGACCTCCGCGTGTCGCAGCTTGGATCTCCGCAACGCATGGCGACGTCTCACCTTCCTGTGCAATGCGCATCTGGGCGCTGCTGGTGCTCGAGATTTGGCTGCGCGCCTTCGTGGACGGATTTGCGCGCTACCGACGTGGCCACGTTGGCCGCGGCATAGAGACAGCATTGGATACAGCGCTGATGCTCTGCTACTTCTTTCCGCCACTTGGAGGCGGCGGCGTTCAGCGTCACAGCGGTTGCCAAGTACCTGCCCGCCGCGGCTGGCAGCCAGCAGCTATGATTTTCTGTACGTCCAAACGCAAGACTTGATCGAGCAGGGTCGCGACGAATCTCTTCTGTCGGATGTTCGGGAAGACATCCAAGTCACGCGGACCGCCAGCCTAGAGTTTGCCACCCTCTTCGCACTTCTCAACCGCGTTCGTGCGCGTAGGCTGATGCTCTCCATAGAGCGCGTCATACCGATGATGGCCGCCAACTACAAGATCGGATGGTACCCTTATGCGCTGCAGGCAGCCCGGCGTATCGCGTCAACGGGAGCCGCTCGCGTCATCTTCAGTAGCTCGCCACCGTACTCTGCACACTTTGTCGCCCGCACGCTTCAGCGCGAGCTCCAGATACCCTGGGTTGCAGATTTCCGTGACCCTTGGACACAGCTCGCTACGTATGCAGCGCCAACGGCCGCACATGCCCGCCTGGAGCGATGGCTCGAACGGAGCATTCTACGGGAGGCCGACTTCTTGATCGCGAATACGCCCCGCAACCGAATCGCGATGATCGACGCATTCGACATTCCGGCCCGAAAGATCGAAGTGATTCCCGACGGTTTCGATCCGGAGGATTTCGCGATCGCCTCGGAGGCACCGACGAAGCCGGATCGCTTCGACGTTACCTGCCTCGGCAACTTCTATGAAATGCCGGATCCAACGCGCTTCTTTCGTGCCGTTAGGCGCTTCACTGATCAACATCCGGACGTCCACCTGTCACTGTATGGGTGGCAGCCACGTCGTGTCCGCGCGGCGGCGGAGTCATTGCTGCGCCCCGGCACTTGGCACCGTGCGGAAACGATTCCGACATGACGAAGCGCTGCAGGTGATGCGCTCGTCGGCGGTGCTGCTCGCCAACCTGCAAAATGAGCATGCGACCCATTGGGTCCCGGGCAAGATTTACGAATACATGGCTGCCGGACGTCCGATTTTATTCATCGGGCCGGAGGAGGGAGATGCAGCGGCGATACTTCGCTCGTCAGAGGCCGGTGAGATTGTCCCGAATGACGAGGCGCGCATCGTCGCATCCCTCCAACGACTATACGAAGCGTGGCGGACCGACACTTGGAAGCCCACCGGAACTGCTACTCAACAGTTCGATCGCCGTATTCAGACGGAGTGTCTAGCCAACGTTCGACTCAGTCTCGGGGCGAAGGTGACACGTATGGCATCCCAATGACGTCGCACTCGGGTCACTGCAAGCTTCGGAGAATTGGGCGAGAGCGGAGCCGGCCTGCCGAAGGGGCGTCTTCTAGGTGCCTTGACTATCTCCTCCATTGGCTTCGTTGCGTCATTCCTGGCGAGCATCCTCTTGGCACGCGTCCTTGGAGCCGATGGGAAGGGTGCGTTCGGCCTCTTCCAAGCAAGCATCGTAACAGTCACCGTCTTTGCGGGCTTCGGCATTGGCCAGGGCCAGATGTACTATGTTGCAAAAGATCCGCGCCGCCTTCGCCAACTTCATGCCCAATGGCCTCATCGTCTCACTGGTTCTCGGCGGCACCTCCGCAATGGTCTATTTTCTCCTCGGCTGGGTATTCAAGATTCGTGTTGTGGCAACGCTTGGCTGGAGTGCCGTCCTTGCTGGCGTTTTTTGCGTACCAGTGGTTGCTCTCCTCAACTTTCAACGTCAATTCCTTCTGGTCACTCACCGCTATCCACTCGCCAAGCTCAGCACGGCGCTCAATTCGCCTCCCCGCTAATCGCCTTCGCGCTCATTTGGGCAGGTGGATGGATATAGATCGCGACCCTAGTTACCGCCTTCGTATGTGTTCAGGTTCTAGTCGCCGTCGGTTTTGAATTTCTGCTAGCGCATCGTACGCTCGTCGTTGGTCGGTTCTCTTGGGGGTTTGCGAGGAAGGCAGCAGGGTTCGGCGTACTCCAGTATCTGAGCGACTTGGCTCTCGCCCTAACGAATCGGCTTGATTTCTTTATTGTCGCGTATCTGCTTGGCAATGCGGCCCTCGGGGTCTACTCCGTAGCAGTCGGCCTAGCCGAATTCGTCTCACGATTGCCGAGTGAGCTTGGTACGATTCTCTTTCCAGCGTTCGCGTCCGGTAGGGTATCGCACGGCCATGCAGTGCGAATTCTACGTCGCGTCTTCATCCTCGCTGTCCTTCTCGCATTGTTGCTGGCCTTCATCTCGCGGCCGCTCGTGGTTCTGCTGTACGGCAATCGCTTTCGTGATGCGATCATCGCGTTTCGGTGGCTGTTGGTTGGCACGATCGCGTGGAGCACAATCTTCGTCACCTGGAACCATGCTTCAGCTGGCGGACGCCCGGGTGCCGGGGTGCCGATCTTCGGTACTGCGGCGGCACTCGACGCGCTGCTCTGTCTTGTGTTGCTCCCACGACTCGGTATTGTTGGTGCGAGCGTCGCCGCGGCAGCGTCGTATTGGCTCGCAGCTCTTCTATTCCTCCGACCCCTCTGCCGGAAGGAGTGCTGCTCCCTGCGCAACGCGCTCGTACCAAAGCTCGCGGATGTGCGGTGGTTCCTCGACCAGGTTCGTGGAACAGCGAGCTGGCTACGGGTCAGACGTTCATAGAGTCGCAGGGTCCTCTAGGTGTTGTGAGTCTGGTCTTTCATCTTCCGGAGCGATAATGTGGCAAATCTCGTGCATCAGCGCGTTCGAGGAATGTTCGCTTTCGTGCTCATCTTCGCCGCAACGGATGTTGGGGCTGCTCAGGTCTTGAAGCGAACTCTGTCGGCGTGGAACTTTGAAGCGCGCGGCGTTCTGGAAAGGAAGTACCGCATTGCATCCCCGCTGTATCACCACGATCTTCTTCCGAGCACCGACGCGCAGAGCATGTGGGGAAACATTCCATATCATACAAGCACAAACAGTTTGGGATTTCGCGACGCTTCGGTGCGAATCGTTCCCCTTCGCGGAGAGCTGCCACGACTACTGCTGCTAGGGGATTCCTTCACAGAGGGTGTGGGTGTCGCCTTCGATTCAACATTTGCGGGTATTCTCGCGTGGCAGATGACGCAGAGCGTCGAAGTTCTGAACGCTGGTGTCGCAGGCTATTCGCCTGCAATGTACTATCGCAAGGCCAAATACCTACTCGACGGCAAGGGATTGCACGTCGATGGCATCCTCGTGTTGATCAACATTCAGATACTTGGAACGAAGCTCGCCAATACCGCGTAGACAGCGCCGATCGCGTCATCGACATCCCTGCCGCCTCGCCGTCGCGCGTCCAATTGTTGAAGGCACTGCTGAAAGACAACTCGGTGACCGTGCATCTCGGAGACGCCATCAAGGACGTGCTGGGCGGAAAGAAACGCTATGCTCTCGGCGAGGCCATTGCGGCGTGGACGTTCGACAGCTTGGCGTACACGAGCTACGGCGCACTAGGGATGCAGCGTGCCGTTCAGAACATGGATCGCCTCTTGACTGTGGCGCGGAGGCACAGTATTCCGCTATCCGTGGCGGTGTATCCCTGGCCGATCAGATCGCGCGACGTGACAGCGCTGGCAGGCAGGTCACCTTGTGGAGCGCTTGGGCGAAAGAGCGCGCGATCCGCTTCTACAATTTCTTCCCCGAGTTCATCATCCCGACGGAGGATCCTCGGCGAACCATCCAACGATTCTTCATTCCGTACGACTACCACTGGAATGCCTCAGACGATCGGCGAATCTCCGATGCGCTACTGCGCGAGAACGTGCATGATCTGATCTCGGACGAGGTGGGTCACGACTCCGTGTAATTGCAGTCCAACTCGATCTTTCAGGCGGCAGAAACGTCGCCGCCGCAGTGTCAATTACCTTGCCGGCTCTCAATCACGGAGCACTCCGCGCGTCTTGGCCGAAGCTGTCTCGCTGTCAGGGACGGGGAGCGTCGCATCGTTCAAAGGTTTGCATGCACCGATCGGCCGACTTGAGCTGTAGTGCCCGCGGTGATATTTGGCTGCCAAGTTCGCCGGACGATGCGGCGTCCCCCGAATAGCTGATTTGATCCGGTCGACGACTCGTTCCTCTGAGAGTTTAGCAGCGGATCCGAAACTCAGTCGGCATTCACAATTTTCACGCTTCCACTCCTGCTGTCACCCAAGATGTCCATCCAAGGGTCTTGACTTCCACTCGGAAGTCCGCTCCATCAATTGGCAGTCCGCCGCCACGCAGTCGCCAAAACGGAGCAGCGGGCGGGAGATAGAAGGCGACCACCAAGGATCGAAGTGACCAGAGACAGCTTCCGGGCCCGAGTAGTTGTCCAGAAGACGTTCATCTGCAGCACAGTACCCCTGCGTGACATTGCCGCCTCGCAATGCGCCATGTCGGATGAAGAAGGTCCACACAACATCGAGCGCGCGCCTTGCCTGAGGAGCCGGTAGGTGCTCGGGGTCGGCCGCATGTCCGAAGACCAGTGGAGCAGACGCGGCCATCCTGTAGCAGATGCTGCGACCCATGATCGGGACTCCATCACGCGCGATGAGATACCGGTACGAACGCAGAAATTGCTCCCGTGTCTGCGCAATGAAGTCGGGGTCCCAATCAGGTGCGACTTCGTGCAGCCAAAA
>CAVXFN010000001.1:0-88563 GCA_963761075.1 uncultured Gemmatimonadaceae bacterium | reverse complement strand
CGCGTGCTCGAGCGGGAGCGACGGGCCCGCGGCGCCGCAGTGCGTTGTGAGCGCCGTCGGTGTCACCCCGGCGAGCCCCAGTGTCCTCGTGGGCGCCACCGTCGCACTCGCGGCGTCCATTTCGCAGCAGAACTGCGACAACCCGTCGGTGGCCTGGTCGTCGTCGAACACCGCCGTCGCCTCGGTCGCGTCCAACGGCGTCGTGACAGGCGTCACACCGGGGACGGCGACGATCACCGCCACCTCCGAGGGGACCACCGGGACCGACGTCGTGACTGTGCTGGCCCCTGTCGCGCAGGTCACGCTCGACACCGACGCCGAGGCCATCATCCGGGGGTCGACGTACCAGCTCACCGCCGAGGTGCGCGATGGCTCGGGAGCAGTGCTGACAGGGCGCACCGTGCTGTTCACGTCGTCCGACGCGACGGTGGCGAGCGTGGACGCCACCGGTGGCCTCGTGACAGGCCTCGCGGTGGGCACCGCGACGATCACCGCGACGTGCGAGGGCCATACCGCCACGGCGTCGTTCACAGTCATCCCGGCGTCCGCCTCGGTGACGATCAGCAGTCCCGTGGCAGGCGCCATCGGGCTGGCCGACGTCACCACCTACACCGCCGAGGTGCGGGACGCGGCCGACCAGGTGCTCGTGCGGCCTGTCACCTGGAGCGTCGACGACCCCACGGTGGCGACGATCACGCAGACCGGCGAGCTCACGCCGCTCAGGACCGGCGTCGTCGAGGTGCGGGCCACCACCGTCGACCACGTCACCGGGACGCTCACCCAGCAGGTCATCGTCGCCACCACCGGCAAGCGCATCGCCTGGGCGCTCATCCCGCCTGACGCGAGCGGGCAGGTGCTCACGGGCTCGGCGCTCAACGCCACCGGGGGCGCCATCCGTGCCACGCGCACCGGCACCGGCGACAACACGATCACGTTCGAGCGGATGGGGCGCCTGGATGCGAGCTACGTGGACGTGGCCATGGTCTCGATGCTGGAGGCCGGCGGCGGCGCCACCCACTGCCACGTGAACAGCAGCCAGAACGCCGCCAACGGCCTGGACCTCGAGGTCTCGACGAGCTGCTACGCGACCGACAACACCAAAGCCGACCAGTACATCTTCGTGCTTGTGGTGGGTGGCGGGTCGCTGCAGGGGCGGCACAGCTTCATGACGTCGACGGACGCGTCCGCCTCGCCACTTCCCGCCGGCGTCGGTGTCGTACAGCAGCGCCAACACCACGAACTTCATCACCTACAACGGCGCCGGCAGCTACCAGGCGACAATGAACAACCCGCGCCTGCAGAATGACCCGGAGAACTACTTCGTCACCACGGTGGGGGCGTCCACGGCGACCTGCTACGGGAACGGCTGGTCGTTCGGGGCGTGGACGACCGTGGCCTGCGACGCCGCCTCCAGCGTGCCAACCAATGCGCTCTTCTCGGTGCTGATGCTGAGCGGCGGGCGCCCGGGCGAGCGCTACGGCTTTGCCTGGAGCGAGCAGGCGGCCCCCACGCTCGACACCGACTTCACGCCGACCTCCTCGTATCAGCGCACCTCGTCAGGCGCGGCGATCACGATGCGGCGCACCGGCACCGGGCAGTACACCGTGACCGTCCCGGGGCTGGCGCCCGGCGCGCACTACCCGACGGTGCAGGTCACGCCGTACGCCACGCCTGTCACCGACTGCAAGGCATCGACGCCGTCCCCGGCGCTGAACGGAGTTGACGCCATCGTCACGGTGTCGTGCGAGAACAGGTACTCGCACGCGCCGACCGATGCGCGGTTCACGATCGTGATCCTGGACTGATCGCCGGGACGGTGCCCGCAACGACGTCGCGCCGCGCTCGGCGCGGCGTTCGTTGCGCATGGGGCGCGTGTCATCGCCCTGGGGCGCGGGTGGCATCGCACTGGGGCGCGCGTGGCCTCCTCCCCGGGGCGCGGGTGGCAGTCGCGCGTGACGAGGTGACGCAGTGCGCGTGGTCCCGAGTTGCATCGCGGCCCCGGGAGTGGCACTGTAGGGCCTCGAACCTCCGGAGCGCGCCCCGTGCACCCCCTGGCCCGCAGGTCCGCCGTCCTCGCCGTGCCGCTCGTCGCCGTCTCGTCAGGCGTCGCCGCCCTCCTCGTCGCCTGCGCGCCATCGGGCGCGGGGCAACGTGCCCACCGTGGCGCTCGCGAAGCCGGACGCCGAGCTCGCCCATCCGTTCACGAGCGTGGCCGGCGTCCGTGAACTCGGCGACGGCCGGGTGATCGTGCTCGACTCGCGTGACTTCGTCGTCGACGTCGCCGACTTCACGGCCGACACTGTACGGCAGATCGGGAGCAACGGAGACGGCCCCGGCGAGTACCGCTGGCCGGTGGAACTCTTCGCGCTCCCCGGCGACAGTACCATCGTCGTCGACCCCGCGGTGGGGCGGATGTTGATCCTCGGCCCCGACCTCGAGCCGGCGGGCCAGCTGAATCGTTATGGCGTCACCGGCCCGGATACCGGCAGTGTCATCGGACGCCTGATGCCGCGGGCCATCGACGGCAAGGGCCGCTGGTACGCGCAGGCGCAGCCGCTGGCGTATCCGCCGGGTGGCGGCGAGCCGCATGCCGCCGACTCCGCTGCCATCGTGCGCATCGATCGAAGCACGGCGCGACAGGACACGGTCGCCTGGCACCATCTCAAGTCCGACGCCGGCCGCCAGGTCCGCCGGATCCAGGGCGGCATCTTCGTCTCCTCGTCGACGAGCGGGCCGTTCCCGGCGCTGGACCTGTGGACCGTGGCGCCCGACGGGCGCATCGCCTTCGTCCACCCCGATCCCTATCGCGTGGACTTCGTCTCGCCCGCCGGGAAGTCGACGCTCGGCGCCGACATTCCGTACGAGCGCGTCGCGGTTGACGACGCGGTGAAGGAGCAGTATCGCGAGGAGCAGAAGAAGCCGGCGATGGCGATGGCGCTCGGCGGCAGCGGCCCGCGGGTCGTCCGGCAGATCACGCCGCGGTTCCAGGAGCCGGCGAGCTGGCCGGACTATCTTCCGCCGTACGCGGCCTCGACGGCCCGGTTCGCGAACGACGGCACGCTCTGGGTGCAGCGCAACACGAAGCCCGGTGCGCCGCCCACCTTCGACCTCATCGATGAAGGCGGTCATGTCGAGCGGCAGGTGACGCTGGCGCAGCGCGCGAAGCTCGTCGGCTTCGGCGCCGGCACGGTGTACGTGGTCAGGCTCGACGACAACGACCTGCAGTACCTGCAGCGCTACCGCCTGCCGGCGTCAGGTCGATAGTGCGCGTGGACCGTGCTTGTAATCGATCCCGGCTCTTCAGCGTCGCAATACCCAGCCGGGGTCTCGCGGTCTCCACCGCGCCCGCCGGCCGACACGACTTGTAGATTACAGCTGCCCCCGCTTCGGGATCCAATCATGCCGCTCGGCCTCACCGCCGTTTATCGCCAGGTGCCCGAAGGGTTCATCGCCTTCGTTGAGGAAGTGCCTGGTGCCAACACCCAGGCGCCGACGCTCGAGGAAGCGCGGGTGAGGCTTCGAGAGGCCGTGGCACTCGTCCTCGATGCAAACCGTCAGCTCGCCGAGGAAGAACTCCGCGGCGCCGACGTCATTCGCGAGCCCCTCCTGCCGAACGCGTGAAACGCGTTGACCTGATCCGACACCTCGAGGCTCACGGCTAGACGTTGCTGCGCGAGGGCAGCAATCACTCGGTGTTCGTCAATCGCGTTGCCCGGAAGACGTCGACCGTCCCCCGTCACCGTGAGCTCAACGAGTACCTGGCGCGGAAGATCTGTCGCGATCTGGAGGTCCCCGAGCCGTGACGCCGGTCAGCGCGCTCGGTCGCCCCAACGCGGAACTCGTCGGCCGGAACGGCTCCGGCCCGGTCTGCGTCGTCCGCGTTGACGACGACGGCCTGCAGTATCTTCAGCGGCACCGGCTCTCGGCGACGGACACGCCATAGGCGTCAGTCCGCGCCTCGCCCCCTGCCGGGGCGGCCTGCGCCGTATCCGCCGACACCTGTAGTAAACCATTCCGGCGGGTCGCGCGACTAACCCCTCGACACCCCAGTCCAGCAACCCTGTCCGGCGCAGTCACGCGTGACGCGCGCCAGATCCGAAGCGAGGTCCGACCCATGCATGCGTTGCTCCGATGGTCCGTGATTCCCGCCGGGCTCGCCGTCGCGATGCCCGCGCTTGCGCAGAACGTCCCGGTGAAGACGCTCTCCAAGCCCGACGCCGAGTACTCCGAGCCGTTCACCTCGGTGAGCGGCGTCCGCGAGCTGAAGGACGGCCGCGTCGTCGCGATCGACACCCGCGACAAGATCGTGGAGGTCGTCGACCTCAAGTCGAACTCGGCCATCAAGGTCGGACGCGAGGGGTCGGGCCCGGGCGAGTACTCGCTGCCGACGGGCCTCGTTGCCCTTCCCGGCGACACCTCGGCGATCTTCGACATCCTGAACCGGCGGATGCTCGCGATCCTGCCCACCGCCAAGCCCGGGGAGTTCATCGACATGAGCGGTGGATCGAGCGGCGGGCGCGGCGGCATGATCACGATGGGACGTGGCCCGCAGGGCACTGATACGCAGGGCCGCTTCTACTCGCAGGGCGCCGGCATCTCGATGGGGCCCAATGGCCCGCAGGCCGCGGACTCGGCGCCGATCGAGCGATGGGACCGCAAGAGCGGCAAGCGCGACACGCTGGCGTATGTCAAGATGCCGAAGAACAGCGTGCAGACGAGCGGACGCGCCGGGCAGATGTCGGTACGCATCGGCGCCCCGATCCCGTTCACGCCGCAGGACCAGTGGTCGGTGGCCCCCGACGGCCGCATCGCCGTGGTGAGCGCCGAGGACTACCACATCGACTGGGTGAGCCCCGACGGACGGCACAGCTCGACGCCGCCAATCAAGTTCGAGCGGCTCAAGGTCAGCAGCGGCCACAAGCAGGAGTGGCGCGACCAGCAGAAGCAGGCGACCGGCCTGATGATCACCAACAACAACGGCAAGATGAGCGCCATGCAGGCGCCGATGCGCGACGTGCAGGATCCCGCCGAGTGGCCGGAGTACATGCCGCCCTTCCTGAGCGGCGCGGTGAGCTTTGCCGAGGACGGCACGCTCTGGGTGCGTCGCACCACGCCCGCGGGCGAGCCGCCCACGTTCGACGTGATCGACGGCTCGGGGCGCGTGGTGCAGCGGGTGATCCTGCCGAAGAAGGCGAGGCTCGTCGGCTTCGGGAACGGCACCGTCTACGTGGCGCGTGTGGACGAGGACGACCTCCAGTACCTGCAGCGCTACCACTTCTCGGTGCCCGACCGTCCGTAGCAGCGCGGGCGATCGCAGGGCGTCGCGGCAAGTGAAGGGCGAAGGGGGTGGGCGTGCCATGCGCGTGGCGGCCCACCCCCTTCGTTCAGCGCGCTGCGCGCCCGAACCACGTCATTTCTTCAGCCAGATCGACACGATCGAGACGAGGTTGGCCTGGCGTGGCGGCGGGTTCACCCACGGGCGGCCGCAGGGCACCTTTGGCGGCCAGCGCTGCATCAGCGTGCCCGTGTTCTCGCCGCGCCTGCCATACACCTCGACGGCCTCGATGTCATTCGCCGAAAAGTCCGAGAGGGTGCGTCCCGGCGCCGGCATGCCGTCCACGAAGATGCAGGCGGTGGTCGGCACGTAGAACGTCTTCTTCGCGAACGACGGCGCGAACCTGATGGCCGCCTCGAGGTCCACCCCGCCGCGCGGCGCGAGTTCATCGCGCGTCACCAGCGCCGAGTTGATCCCGCTGGCGCGGATGCGGGCGTTGAGGTCGGCCCAGAGCATCTCCATGCGCAGGTCGCCACTGTGCGCGGCGGAGTCGAGCACCACGTCGAGCCGCGTGCCGCCGGACTTCGGTACCTCGACTGTCATGACCCTGGTGGCGTAGCCGTCGCGCGAGGCGCGCAGCATGTACGCGCCTCGCCGCACGTTGCCCATCGCATAGAGGCCGTCGGCGCCTGTCGTGTCCCGCGCCGGCGCCGATCCCAGCACCTCCACCCGGGCGCCGGGCAGCGGCTTGTAGTCGATGCCGTCGATGATCATGCCGTAGACGCCGCTGCGGGTGGCGCGCACCGCCACCGTGTCCAGCGCCGTCACGCTGCGGCGCAGCACCACGGTCACGTCGATGTCGCGGTCGAGCACCCGGATGGGTCGCTCGTCAGGCGTGAAGCCGATCCAGGTGACGCGTAACACGTGCTCCCCCGCGGCGACCTGCGTGAACCGGAACCGCCCGTGCACGTCGGCGCGCGTCCTGACGTTGGACGTTGCCGGGTCGAGCGCCACCAGCGCGTGCTCCAGCTCGCGCCCGGTCTCATCGCGCACGGTGCCTGTGATCGTGGCGCTCGTGCCCTGCCCCGGCGCCGCATGCGTCACGGCCACGAGCAACGCCAGCGCGACGAGCGCGCCCCGGAGTGATGTCACGGCAGCCTCACCGCTTGAGCCAGATGTTGAGTATCACCACGTGCGCCCGCCCGGCGTGCGCCGCCGTCGCCTGCGACTGCCGCCCCTGCATGCCGGGCATGTTCGTGGGCCCCGGCGTGCCGCACGGCGCGCCGTGCATCCAGCGGTTGATCAATGACCGGTGCGATCCGCGTCCACGCCGTACACCTCGACGAGCTCGACATCCGATGCCCGGAAGTCCCACGCATCCACCATCGGCCGGGCGACCCCGTCCACGAAGACGCACGCCGTCTCGTCGAGCACCAGGCCCCGCGACAGGAACGACACCGAGTAGCGCAGCGCGTCGCCCAGCGACTGCGACTCGTGGCCCGCAAGCTCCTGCCGCGGCACCATCGCCGAGTTGTTGATCGAGCGCTCTTCCTGGCGCCTGTCGAAGTCCCGCCAGAGCGACTCCAGCGTCTTCGTGCCCTTCGACGAGACGGTGTCGAGCACCGCCGCCAGCTCGATGCCGCCCTTGTGGGGCACGACAACCGAGCGGGTCCAGGAGCGGAATCCGTCCCGGAGCACGCGCACCACGTACGCCCCCTCGCGCACCTGCGGGAAGTTGAACTGTCCCGCCGCCGCCGTGGTGTCGCTGGCGCGCGCGCCCAGGATGCGCACCGTGGCGCGCCCCAGCGGCACGAAGCCCTTCCGCGAGATCACCGTGCCGTAGATGCCGCTGCGCGTCGCCACGATCGGCACGGTGTCGAGCTGGAAGGGCAGCGGCCGCAGCTCGATCACGATGTCGAGCCCCTCGCGCACCATCGTCACCGTCTGCGAGTCCGCGACATAGCCGATCCACACCGTGCGCAGCTCGTGCCTGCCGCTCGACACCCGCGTGAACCGGAACCGGCCGGTGGAGTCGGCCCGCACGTTGCGCGTGGCTCCCAGCGGATCGAGAACAATCAGGGCGTTCCCGAGGGGCCGCCCTCCCGCGGTCTCACGCACCACGCCGCTCAGCACACCGGGCGTCTGGGCGGCGACAAGCGCCGGCGCCATTGCCAGCGCGAGCGCGACGAGCCAGCGCATGGTGGAGCGATTGTGGGACACAGCGCCTCCGTCGACTGGACCGTCAGCCGGGACCCGCCGGCTTTCGAGGGGCCGTCGTGTGGGGGGGAGCATTGCGCCTCATGCCCTGCACGTCCAGACTGCCAGCCGGACGAATTCCGCCGGCGGGTGGCATACCCGCGCATGGGCACGCCGATCCCTCCGGGCGTCCGGTCGCCGGCACGCCGCGCGCATCGCGGTCGCGTCGCCTCGGCACGACTCCTGGATTCTCTCGTGGCGCAGCCCGCCTGGCATCCACATATTCGCCGAGCGGTGGCGCCCCCTCCCCGGTGGCTGCTGGCATCGGAAATCCCTGCGCCGTAGTCCCAAAGGCAACCCTTTGACGCCTCCACGACGACAAAGGTAGTTGAATCCAGCAGCGCCACCCGGGAACCACGACCCATGCCCCACTTTCGCCTCGCTCCGGCCGCTCTTTCCACACTCCTCGTCCTCGGGAGCCTCGGCGCCTCGTGCACCAAGGGCGACGACCCCAAGGGCGGTGACTCCACTGCGGTGGCAGACTCCACGGCCGGTGAGGGGACTGCTTCCAAGCTCGCGCTGCCTGTGGCCGCCGCGCCGGTGCGCGAGGGTGACCTCGTGCTCACCGTGGCCACCACCGGGCAGGTGCGCTCCGACTTCGAGGCCATGCTGCGCTCGGAGGTCCAGGCGACAATCGACAAGGTGCTGGTGCGCCCCGGCGACCGCGTGAAGAAAGGGCAGGTGCTCGTCCAGCTCGACACCGTCTCGCTCAACCTCGACGTCCGTTCCGCCGAGGCGCAGGTGGCGACGGCGCGCGTGCAGTACCGGGACCTTTACTATCCCGATTCGGTCGTCACCGGCCGCATTCCCACCGAGGAGCAGCGCCAGACCGCGATGGCGCGCTCGGGGCTCACGGGGGCGCTCGTCAGCCTCGAGAAGGCGAAGTTCGCGCGGACGCATGCCACCATCCTCAGCCCCTTCGACGGCATGGTGGACAGGGTCGATGCCGCGCCGGGCGTGCGTGCCTCGCCGGGCGACCCGCTGCTCCGCGTGGTGGACCTCGGCCACCTCCGCGTGGAGGCCCAGGTGCTGGAGCACGACCTGCCGCTCATCAAGGACGGGGGCGAGGCCATCGTCACCAGCTCGGCGTCGCGCGACCACCCCATCCAGGGACGGATCGTCGCGATCCTCCCGATGGTGGATACCGTGACGCGGTCGGGGCGCGTCTTCGTGCGCGTGCCGCCCAACAGCTACCTGCGGCCGGGCATGTACACCGACGTCCAGCTCGAGGCCGAGCGCCTGACGAACCGTCGCCTGGTGCCGACGCGCGCGATCATCGAGCGCGATGGCCGGCCGCTCGTCTTCGTGGTGAAGGACGGGCGCGCGCAGTGGGTGTACATCAACCCCGGTCGCTCCAACGGCAGCGAGACCGAGGTCCTTCCCGATTCGGGGACCGGGCAGATTCCCGTCGAGGTGGGCGACCAGGTCGTCGTCGAGGGGCACCTCACGCTGACGCACGACGCGCCGGTGCGCGTTGTGAACGCCGACACCGAGTCGGCGCGGAGCGTGAAGAAGGAAGACTAGTCCCGGGCGCCACGGCGCCCGGCATCAACACCTCCCACCGCCGCCATGTCCCTCGCCTCCGGCTCGATCAATCGTCCCGTCTCGACGGTCGCCGCCACCCTGGGCATCGTCCTGCTCGGCTCCGTGTCGCTGGGGCGCATGCCGGTGTCGCTCCTGCCTGACGTGACGCTGCCGGTGCTCACGGTGCGCACGCTGTACGAGGGCGCGGCCGCCACCGAGGTCTCCCGGTTCGTGGCCGAGCCCATCGAGAAGGCCATCGCCGCCACGCCCGGCCTCGTCGACCTGCGCTCGGTGAGCCGCAACGGCGAGGTCACCACGACGCTGCGCTTCTCGTGGGGCACCGACATGCCGTCGACGCTCCTGAACGTGCGCGAGCGACTGGACGCGGCGATCGGTTCCCTCCCGCAGGCGGCCGATCGTCCCACGCTGCTCACGAGCGATCCCGGTGAGCGCCCCATCGCGGTGCTCGGCCTGGGCATCAAGGGCGACCTGCGGCAGCTCGCGCGCACGGCGGAGGACGTCTATGCGCGGCGCCTCGAGCAGATCGCGGGCGTGGCCAGCGTGGCGGTGGTGGGCTCGCCCAAGGACGAGGTTCGGGTCGACGTGAATCCCGAGCGCATGCGCGCGCTCAACATCACCAGCGACGACGTCGCGAACGCCATCAGGGCCGCCAACGTCAACGGCGCCGGGGGCACGATCAAGCGCGGCCAGTTCCGCTTCTCCGTCCGCACAATGACGGAGTTCACCTCCGCCAGCGAGATCGCGGACACGCCGGTGGGTCCGTCGGGGAGTGGCATCCGCCTGCGCGACGTCGGCACCGTGCACGTCGGCATCGCCGACCCTGTCACGCTCACCCGGCTGGACGGCGCGCCCGCGGTGGGCCTCGTTGTCTACAAGGATGCGGGCGCCAATACAGTCTCGGTCACCAGGGACCTCGAGAAGGTCGTCGACCAGCTCCGCACCGAGTTTCCAGGCATCACGCTCACCGTCGTCGCCGAGCAGGCCGACTTCGTGGTGGACGCGCTGTCGAACCTGGGGCAGGAGATCTACATCGGCGGCATTCTGTCGCTGCTCGTCATCCTGCTGTTCCTGCGCGACTGGAAGATGTCGCTTGCCATCGGCCTGATGGTGCCGCTGTCGGTGCTCGTGGCGCTCGTCATCCTGCAGGGGCTGCACGTCACGATCAACGTGCTGTCGCTGGGAGGCCTGGCGCTGGGGGTGGGCCTGCTCGTGGACAACGCCATCGTGGTGGCCGAGGCGGCGGTGCGAAAACAAGAGGAAGGGTATCCCCTGCGCGAGGCGACGCTGCTGGCCACCGAGGAGATCTCGGGGCCGCTCATCGCCGGCACGCTGACCACGCTGCTCGTCTTCGGGCCGATCATCTTCGTGCGGGGGCTCGCGGCGGCGCTCTTCCGCGACCTGTCGCTCAGCGTGCTGACGTCGGTGGGCGCGTCCTTGATCCTGGCGCTGACGCTGATGCCTGTGATGGTGATCGGGCGGCGGCGCAAGGCGGAAGCCGAGGATCGCGAGTTCGCGGACCGCGCGGCGCGGGGGATCAAGCTGCCGGACCACCTGAAGCGGCTCACCGCCGTCGGCGAGATGTTCGAGCGCCTCTACGAGCGCGGCATGCGCTGGTCGCTGCACAACCCTCGCACAGTCTTCCTGATCACCGGCCTGTGCCTGGTGGGTACCGTCCTGGTGATGAGGCAGCTGCCGCGCGAGATCCTGCCGCAGGTGCAGGAGAACGTGGTGGTGGCGTCGGTCCAGCTCGCGGAGGGAACGGCCATCGAGGAGACGGCGCGGCAGGTGGGCCGGCTGGAGGCCGCGGCGCACGCGATGGGCTCGAAGGACATCTACTCGCGCGTCGGCCTCGCGACCGACGAGGAGATCCTCTCGGGCGCGGAGCCCGGCACCTCGGCCACGGCGCAGGTCATCCTGCCGGTGCCCGACGGCATGAAGGCGCGGGGCTTCTCCGACAGGCTCCGCGCGGCGCTGCCTGACCTCGCGCAGGGCTCGCTCGCCCTCGACGTGGCCGGCGCGTCGGAGTTCGGGAGCCTCATCGGGCGCGAGGGACGCATCGTGCGCGTCGAGATGAGCGCACGCACCACCGATGAGGCGCAGCACTGGGCCGACTCGGCGCGCGCGCTCATGCGCCAGCTCCCCTCGCTGGCCGACGTGCGCGACGCCCAGGAGGGGCAGCAGCCCGTGGTCGAGGTGTCGCTGGCGCGTGACCGCATCGCCGAGCGAGGGCTGTCGATCGCGGCGGTGCAGAACGCGCTGGCGGGCGGGCTGGGCGGCGTGAGCGCCACCGAGCTGCGCGAGACCGACAGGCGCACCCCCATCGTCGTGCGTTATGCGGGCGCCGCCAACGAGGACCTGGCGGAGGCACTCAAGGCTGTTGTGAAGGGCGTACCGGTGTCGCAGCTGGTGAACATCAACGAGACCAAGGCGCCCGTCGAGGTCGTGCGCGAGGGGCAGCGGCCGGTCATCGCGGTGGAAGGGCTGATCCAGTCGGGGGGCACCAGCCGCGCCTCCGATGAGGTCTTCAATGCGATGTCGGCGCTCAAGCTCCCCGCCGGCACGTCGTGGACGGTGAGCGGCGCCGACGCCGAGCAGCGCCGCACGACGAACGAGCTGACGCTTGTCGGCATCCTCTCGGCGGCGCTGATGTTCCTGGTGCTCGCCGGCGAGTTCGCGTCGTTCACGGTGCCGCTGGTGGTGATGCTGACAGTGCCGATGGCCGCCGCGGGCGGGCTCGTCTTCCTCTGGATGACCGGCCAGAGCATCAACGCGGTGTCGCTCATCGGCATCGTGGTGATGATCGGCATGGCCGACAACGAGGCGGTGGTGAAGCTCGATGCCATCCGCCGCTTCCGCGAGGAAGGGCACGGCATCGAGGAGGCGGTGATCATGGGCGGGCACCAGCGCCTGCGCGCCATCGCGATGACCTCGCTCACGACGATCACCGGCGTGCTCCCGCTCGTCTTCGGCATCGGCAGCGGCGGCGCGCTGTACCAGCCGCTGGCCGCCGGCGTCATCGGCGGCAGCGTCTCGGCGCTGGCGGTCACGTTCTTCCTGCTTCCCACCGCGTACGCGGTGCTGGAACGCCGCAAGGAGCGCGTGGCGCTGCGACGCGCGGGGAGCGGCGGGCGCGACGCGGGATCGCGTCCGGCGGGCGCCGGCGCGCCGCTCACCCCCGTCACCGGGCGCCATCAATGATCCGCTGGGCCGTTCACCGTCCCGCCGTCGTCTGGGCGTCGAGCCTTATCATCCTGCTGGGCGGGGGCGTCGCGTTCACCCGCCTGGCGCTCGCCACCAGGACCTCGGTGGAGTTGCCACGCCTCAGCGTGGCGGCCGCGTGGGGCGGTGCGTCGGCGGAGCTCGTCGAGATGTACGTCGCGTCACCCATCGAGTCGGCCATCCAGGGGGTGCGTGGCGTCAAGCGCACCACGAGCGAATCGACGGACGGGAGTGCCTCGATCACCGTGGAGCTGGAGCCGACCGACCGACGTGCAGATGGCGCGCCTCTCGATCCTGGAGCGGCTCACCCTGCTCAAGCCGTCGTTCGACAGCCTGGGCATCCGCCCGCCCTCGGTGGGGAACTACGTCCCCGACGCGCTGCAGGAGGCGCCGCTGCTGCGCCTGCGGATGACGGGACCGTACACCCGGGGCGCGCTGGAGAAGATCTTCGCCGACCAGGTCGCACCCCGCCTGTCGGCCGTCCCGGGGGCGAGCGTTCCCAACCTGCAGTCCACCACGGCGCAGGTGGCGGTGCGCTACGATGCCCGGCTGCTCCGCCAGCTCGGCATCTCGCCGATGGCCCTGTCGACCGCGCTGGCCACCGCGCGCGTTGTCGCGGCACTCGGACAGGACCAGGAGGGCACGACGGAGCGCCAGGTGTCGCTGCGCGACCAGCCCGACGCCATCGAGCAGCTCAACGACATCCCGGTCCAGGGGCGCGGCGGTCGCGTCTTCCGGCTGTCCGAGCTGGCGACGATCCGCCCCGAGGACGACACCCGCGGCCAGTTCTTCCGCGTGAACGGGCAGCCAGCCCTCAACCTCTACGTCTCGCGACTTGCCGGCGCCGACGCCATCAAGACGGCGGCTGCGGTGCGCAAGGCCATCGACGAGATCCGCCCGCAGCTTCCGCCGGTCGTCGGGCTCGATGTCTTCTACGACAACAGCACCGAGCTGAAGGACCAGCTCCAGACGCTCATGCTGCGCGGGGCAATCGCCTTTGCCACCGTCATCCTCGTCATCGCGGTGATGCTGCGCGACAGGCGCGCGGTGGCCCTGGTGATGGGAAGCGCCGCGATCTCAATCGCGGGAACGGCGCTCGGGCTGTACGTCTTCCACATCCCGGCGAACATGCTGACGCTGGCGGGGCTGGCGATGGGGATCGGGATCCTCGTCGACAACGGGCTCGTGGTCGTGGAGCGGCTCGGCACGGTGGCGAACGCCCCCGACAGCCGCGCCGAGGCGGCCGCGCGCATCGCGCCCGCGGTGCTCGGCGCCACGCTCACCACGGTGGTGGTGCTCTTCCCGTTCCTGTACCTGCAGGGCGACGCGCGGGCCGCGTTCGTGCCCTTTGCGGCGGCCTTCACGATGGGGCTCGGCTGGTCGGTGGTGGCGTCGCTCGTGATGATCCCGGCGCTGGCCGGCGGGCACCACATCTCCGAGGGCAAATGGCCGCGGTCGCGCCGGTTCTACGCGCGGCTCGTCGGGGCCACCGTGCGCCACCGCATCATCACGCTCGCGGTCACCGTGCTGGCGCTGGGCGGGCTGACCTACGTCTTCATCAAGAAGGTGCCGCGATTCGCGTACGGCAACTACGGCGGCGACCAGCGCACCACGATCAGCGTCTACCTGGGGTTCCCGCGCGGCTCGGACCCGGAGAGCCTCGACAACTCGATGCGCGACCTGGAGGACGTCGCCATCGGCCAGCCGGGCGTCGAGCAGGTCATCGCCATGGGGAACCAGACGAGCTCGCAGATGCAGATCACCTTCACGCGCGAGATGGAGTTCTCCGCCATACCGCTGGAGATGGAGGAACGGCTCACGCAGCGCGGGGTGCTCATCGGGGGCGCCTCGATCAACGTGCGCGGCCAGGGGCCGGGGTTCTCGTCGGGATACGGCTCCGTCAGCATGGCCTCGTTCCGCATCAGCGTGCTGGGCTACTCGTACGCGGGCGTGGAGCGGCTGGCGCAGGACCTCCAGGAGCGCCTGGAGCGCATTCCGCGCGTGCGCAACGTGGACATCAACACAAGTTCGTTCTTCGGCCGCGAGAAGGCGTTCGCGGTGACAATCGAGCCCAATCGTGAGGCGCTGGCGGGTTACGGCCTCACGGCGAGCGACCTGCGCAACGCGGTGGCGCGCGAGGTGGCCGGCTCCATCGGCCAGATCACGCTGGACATCGGCGGCGAGGAAGTCCCGGTGCAGCTCAAGGCACGCGGCTCCGAGGAACGGACCCTCGCCGAGCTGCGCGAGGCGCTGATCCCGACACCGAACGGGGCGCCGGTGCCCATCAGCGCCGTGTCCACCGTGAGCGAACGCGAGGCGCTGAGCAACATCAGCCGGCAGGACCAGCAGTACGTGCGCATCGTGTCGTACGAGTTCCGTGGGCCGAACAAGCTGGCGCAGCGCACCCACGACGCCTTCATGGCGTCGATCACCACCCCACCGGGCTACACCGTCAAGGACGCCGGCTACGGCTTCCAGTACGACGACAGCGAGAAGGGGCTGTGGCTGGTGTTCTCGATCGGCATTGCGCTGGTGATCCTGGCGGTGGCGCTGGTGTTCGACTCGGTGTGGGCGTCGATGATCGTCTTCCTGAGCCTCCCGGTGGCACTGGGCGGCGTGATCTTCGCCTTCTGGGTGGCCAAGGCGGCGTTCACGCGCGAGGCCGCGGTGGGCGTGATCCTGGTGGTGGGCCTGGCGGTGAACCAGGCGATCCTCGTCGTCGACTCGGCGCTGCCGCGCCGTCGCGCCAACCTCGCGCGCGGCATCCGCGGCCTGGGGCCTCGTCAGGCGCAGCGCGCGGGAATCGACAGGGTCGGCATGGTGCTGCTGGCGACGCTGACGTCGCTGGCCAGCCTGCTGCCGCTGGCGCTCGGCACCAAGACGACGTCGCTGTTCGGGGCGATCGCCCTGGCCACGGCCGGCGGGACGCTGGCGGGGACGATCGGTGCGCTGTTCGTGGTGCCGGCGATGCTGATCGGCTGGCGGCGACGCCGCCCGAAGCCGCCGGCGGCGCCGGCGGTGGTACCGAGCCCCGCCCCAGCCGGCGCGTAGGAGGTTTCGGCGCCCGTGGCGCGCGCCGGAACTCAGAACTGCGGTTCCGGCGGCTCCGCGCCCGGGCGCGACGCGCGGATCATCGCCAGCGCCAGCAGCACCGCGCCGATGCTGACGCCGGAATCGGCGACGTTGAACGTCCAGAAGCGCACCGTCCCCCACCCGACGTCGATGAAGTCCACCACGCCGTGCGCCGACCGGAGTCTGTCGGCCAGGTTGCCTAACGCTCCCCCGGCGATCAGCGACAGGGCCGCCATCTGGAGCCTGTCGTGGGGCGCGGTGCGCCGGTACGTGCGCCAGAGGATGACGAGCACGCCGATGGTGATGGCCGTGAACAGCCAGCGCGAGTGCTCGCCGAGCGACATGCTGAATGCGGCCCCGGGGTTGTACGCCAGGGTGAAGCGGACGACGTCACCGACCACCCGGTATGGCACGTAGGGAACGAGGTGCGCCTCCACCAGCCGCTTGCTGGCGAAGTCGAGCACCAGCACGAGGCCGGCGGGGAGCCAGAAGCGCGTCCACGGAAGTCGTTGGACAGCCGTCATCGATGCAGATGGACGGGAGGAACCGCCGGCCCGGCGCGGCGGGCTGACGAACGACGGGGGCCGGATCGACTCCGGCCCCCGGGTACTACTCTCGCACCGCGGCGGGACGCGCGCTACGGGGTCTTCGCGATGAGCGCCTTGATCTCGGCCGGCAGCTCCATCTCGTCGGGCTTCACCGAGTCCCACTCCCACGCCGTGATCTTCATCGTGGTCTGGACGCCCATCTGCTCGGCGGCGATCGTCGTCGCCCGCTTGACCCCGTCGAAGTCCTTGTAGTCGCGCTGGTACTGCGTCACCTCGATCTCGCCCATCGGCGTCTGCTGCTTGCTCGACGTCGCGATGAGGAGGCCGTCGGCGACCGCGAAGCAGTCGAAGGCCTCGCGCCCCGACTTGTAGGTCATCTTGACCTTGTAGCACTCCTTGCCGTCCATTGTCGTCTTCTCGACGGTCTCGGAGCTGACGATGTTGGCCGACATGCGCACCGCGCTGCTCGGGTCGGCCTCATCGCGCGCCTGGTCGGCCATCGCGCCTGTCAGGAGCTGCGGCCCTGTCATGGGATTCATCTGCCACCCCACCTTGCCGTCGAAGCCGCTCTTCATCTGCCCCATGCCCGGGATGTCGACGTTGGAGACGACGACGTTCGGGAAGACCTGCAGCACCTCGAGGTTCGCGGTGCCGGCGCCCGGAATCTCCATCGTCGCCGTCATCCGCGCCGACTTGTGCGACTTCCAGGCGTCGCCGCCGACGGCCTTGGCAAAGCGCTCGATGAGGTCCTTGGCGGGCGGCAGCGAGGCGTCGCCCTGGGCGAGCGCCAGGGCCGGCACCGCGGCGACGGCGGCAACAGAAAGGGCGGCGAGCGCCAGGCGCGCACGCAATGCTTGGACACGCATGAAGGAACTCCGGAGTGAGAGCCGCGGGGACGTCCGCCCCGCGCGGGTGAGGGCTGGCGCAACGGACCCGCCAGGCGCCAGCGACTGAAACATACGCAACTCGATCATCGGGAGTGGGGCCGTCCTGCGCTCACGCCCGCGTCGCCGCTCATCCAGCGGATGGCGGCGGCGCGCACCGGGTCGTCCCCGGCCAGCAGCGCCGCGCGCGCCGGCTGGATCGGCGTGTCGGGGATTACCCCGGCACCCTCGATCCGCCGCCCGCCCGGTGCCACGAAATCCGCGATGGCATAGAGCAGCCCGTCGCCGTTCGGCAGGTGGTCGAGGAGGCTTGGCAGCGCCTGCCCCGCGGTGGTGTCGCCGAACACGCGCGCCCGGCCGAGCTGCTGCAGCGCGCCGGCAAAGATCTCCGAGGTGCTCGCCGACTGCGCGTCGACGAGGATGGCCACGGCGCCCGCGTACGCCGGCAGCGGCGACCCATCGTGCGCCACCCGGCGGGGATTGGCCACGTAGCGCAGGTTGGCATCGCGCATCCTGAGCGAGCCGAGCGACACGTCGTCGTCGAAGAAGTATCCGGCGAATCCCATCACCATCGCCGCCACGCCGCCGATGTTGCCGCGCAGGTCGAGCGCAATGCCGCGGCAGCCGTGCAGCGCCTGCATCGCCTGCTCGAACGCGGGGGCGATCGCCGTCATCCAGATGTTGAACCGGATGACGCCGATGCAGTCGCTGCCCTCGCCCAGGCGCGACCAGTCGAGCTGCGCGCTGAACGGCGGCAGCCCGCCAAGCCGCACGATCGTCCCCGTCGGCACCCGCCGCTGCAGGGCAAACTCGCGAAGCGTGCCGGCGCCGTCGCGAAAGACGGGGTGCGTGACGCTGCCTGGCGCGCCGGAGAGCTTGTGCGCCAGCTCCATCGCCACGCGCAACGAGGCGACCTTGCGCTGGTGTCCCTCGGGCATCGGCGCGAGCGTCGCCAGCCGGTGGGCGACGGATTCGCCGTCGGCCGACGCCAGCGTCCATCCTGCCCGCACCCCGGCGTGCGAGGCCGGGCCGGCGGTGTCGACCTCGGTCACGACGAGCGCCCCGTGGAGCAGCCGCAGCTCGACGCCGATGTCGCCGGGAAGGTCGCTCGCCGGCGCCGACTGTCCGTTGCCAACCGCGTCCGCGGGCAGCACCGCGAAGTGCGAATCGCCAAGGCGCGAGATCATGTCGCTGATGGCGGCGCGCGTCTCGCTGCGCGAGTTCGCCAGGGCGACACGCGGGCGCAGCTCGGCCCGGACCTTCTCCCAGTCCAGGCCGTGCATCGTCGAGTCGTAGTACGTGCTGCGGATGCGCTGCCAGGCGCTGTCGAACGTGGCCACCTCGATCGACACCGACGAATCGCGGCGCGAGGCGGCCGCCGCGGCGGCGGCGCGACTGGCCTGGGCCGCGCCGGCTGCAGGCGCGAGACCGGCGAGCAGGCAGAGCCCGAAGTGAACGAGGGGGCGGGATTTGAGACGCATCAGCATCGCCTACCGGGACGAGTGGCGCCGCGTCCGGGTCATGGCCCCGGCGCGGATTCGCTCGGGCGGGAGTGCGCGTACCCCGTTGCCGATGGGAATGTGCGGGGCCACTTCGTCCGTCAACGGCACACCCACGCGCGCGTGCCGGCGCGACGGGTCTCCACAACTCGCTGTCGTCCTGACACTTAGGCGGACAGGCGGCACCTCCCGGCGGCGGAGGGACGGGACGGGGCCGTCGACGGCCCCCGCCGGGACGCGCGCACGCTACGGCAGCGAGGCCAGGAACTCCTTGAGGTAGCTCCCCCACACCGCCGGCAGCGAGTGCGTGCCGTGGCCACGAGTGCGGTCGCTGATGGGGATGAGCACGTACCGGGCGTGCTTCACGCGCGGCATGAGCTGCTCCATCAGGCCAAGCTCCGGCGGGTTCACCGCGTCGTCCGCCGAGTTGATGGCCAGCACCGGCGCCGTGATCCGCTCGAGATAGGGCGACGGG
The DNA here is from genome assembly GCA_963761075.1 of uncultured Gemmatimonadaceae bacterium. Lineage (GTDB taxonomy): Bacteria > Gemmatimonadota > Gemmatimonadetes > Gemmatimonadales > Gemmatimonadaceae > CAVXFN01. The sequence goes on along the minus strand of CAVXFN010000001.1, from coordinate 69,790 downwards.
TCGTAGTCGCTGGACGCGTCGAAGTAGTACAGCATGTCGTTCGCGTCGGTGGCTGCATAACGGGAGTCGATGTACCGGCGGATCGACGAGTCGGCGGCGTCGCGCGTCGGCGCCTGCCGCTGCTGCACCTTCGGGGCGCTTGTCATCATGAACAGCATGCCGATGGCCGGCTTCAGCCCGTACGGCTGGGTGGTGTAGTTGCCGCCGTTCCACGAGGGGTCGTCGAGGATGTCGTCCATGATCATGCGCCGCATCATCCGGTTGCGGCCGGCGATCTGCGTGGGCGCGCACGCCAGCGGCACCAGGCCGTCGGTGAAGTCCGGGTAGGTGTAGCCCCAGATCCACGCGTGCATGCACCCCATCGACGTGCCCATGATGAGGCGCAGGTGGTTCACCCCGGCGTCCTCGGTGAGCATGCGGTACTGGAGCTTCACCATGTCGGTGTAGCCGTAGTGCGGAAAGCGCATCCGGAGTCCATCACTGGGCTTGCTCGAGCCGCCGTGCCCGATGTTGTCGGGCAGCACCACGAAGTAGCGCGCCGTGTCGAGGAGCTTTCCCGGACCGAACAACTCGCCGGCCCAGTTCGCGGACAGGAACCCGCGTCCCGTCCCGCCCGTGCCGTGCAGCACCATGATCGCATTCCGCACCACGCCCCCGGCGTCCTTGCGCGGCACGCCGAGCGTGAGGTAGTGGAGGCGGACCTGGTCGAGGTGCTCGCCATCGGCGAAGGTGACATCGCGCAGCACCGCATCGTGCGGCGTCCCCTGCGCGTGCGCGGCGACGGGAAGCAACACCAGCATGCTGCCTGTCGTCGCCAGGCATCCAACGCGGAGCGCGATGCGCCGGAATGATGAGATTCTCCTAAGCATGTTCAGTCGCCTTTCATCAAGAGAGCGTTGGTGTGGTGATTCCCGCCATCGCGGACCGGTACCCTGCGCTGTTACTCTATGTCCCGCGGCGTGAGGCCGGTATGACGCCGGAATGATGGGCTCCCCTGATAATGGCGACGCGGACGGGCGACGGCGAACGCGCACCGGGACGTCGATGCAGCGGGACGGGGAACATGGCCGGGAGCGTGCACGCAGCGTATGCCCGCCGGGCCGCACCGCAGCACGATCGTGCAGCTTGCCGCACTGCTGAAGTCCCGCAGGTCTCACGCGTCCATCCATCGAGATGACAAGTTCGGAACCGCCCCGCCCCGACGACGACCGCGACGCGCTGCCACGTTTCCAGCGACGCGCCAGCGACCGCGGCCAGGCGTCCCCGGTCGACACACCGGCAGGCGTCGACGACGCGGGAATCGATGTGGCCTCGTCCGACGACGCCATCGTGAGCTGGGACCGCCACGGGCGCATCGTGCGGTGGAGCCCCGGGGCCGCCCGCCACTACGGCATCGCCGCCGCCGACGCGTTGGGCTCCCCGTTAGGCGCCGTGTTCCCGGCCGGCGTGCAGGCGTCGCTCGAGCGGTGCGCCGCGCAGGCGCAGCTCGGCGCCGCCGTCGCCCCCTTCGACATCGCCTGGCAGCGCGCCGACGGCGGCACGCTCGACCTCTCGGTGAGCGTCTCCACCGTCCGCGACCGCGACGGGCAGGTCATCGGGGCCTCCGCCATCGCCCGCGACGTGACGCCGCGAGCGCACCATCGAGCGGGCGCGCCACGACCAGGGCGCGCAGCTCATGACCCTCGCCGAGAGCCTGCCGGACATCGTCACCATCGTCGATCGCGACCTGCGCTATCGCTTCGCCAACAGCCGCGCCCACGAGTTCACCGGGCACGGCCTCGGCGCGATGATCGGCCACACACTCCACGAACTCGGCTTCCCTCCCGCCGTTGCCAGGGTGCTCGACGACGCAACGCGCACGGTCCTCGAGGCCGGCGTCGCCACCAGCCTCGAGTTCGACTTCCCGACGCCGCAGGGCGTCCGGTACTTCGAGTCGCGCCTCATCCCGATCCGCGGCGCCGGCGGCGCCGTCGACTCGGTGCTGCGCATCAACCGCGACGTCACCCGTGGCCGCGAGATCGAGGCCCAGCTGCGCCAGTCGCAGAAGCTCGAGACCGTGGGACGGCTGGCCGGCGGCATCGCCCACGACTTCAACAACATCCTCACCGTCATCCTGAGCGCCGCCACCCTGGCCCACGACTCGCTGCCCGAGGACGCCCCCGCACGCGAGCTGCTCGACCAGGTGCGCGCGGCCGGCGAGCGCGCGTCCTCGCTCACGCGGCAGCTCCTGAGCTTCGCGCGGCGACAGGTCCTCTCGCCCGAGCTCGTCGACCTGAACGCGCTCGTGGGGAACACGCGCCGCCTGCTCCGTCGCCTGATCGGCGAGGATGTCCAGCTCGACGTCCGGCTCGCGCCGGGGGTCGCCACCGTGTACGTCGATCCAGCGCAGATCGAGCAGGTCATCGTGAACCTCGCCGTCAACGCACGCGACGCGATGCCCGACGGCGGCACGCTCACGATCGAGACCGCAAACGTGACGCTGGACGCGGGGGACGTGTCGGCGCACGCCGGGGTGCGCCCCGGCCGCTTCGCCATGATCGCGATGCGCGACACCGGCCACGGCTTCGCGCCGGAGGTACGCGCGCGCCTCTTCGAACCGTTCTTCACGACCCGCCCCCGTGGCAAGGGCACCGGCCTGGGCCTCGCGACCTGCTACGGGATCGTCCAGCAGAGCGGCGGCTTCATTCGCGCCGACGGCGAGGCCGGTCACGGCGCCACGTTCACCGCGTACCTGCCTCATGCGGTGGTCCCCGCGGGTGCCGGCGCACGAGCCGAGCCGGCCGCGGTGCGCGGCGGCACGGAAACGGTCCTTCTCGTCGAGGACGAGGCGGCCGTGCGCTCGGTCGCGTCGCGGATCCTCTCGGGTGCCGGCTACCGCGTGCTCACCGCGCAGGATGGCGCCGAGGCGCTCCGCCTGCTCGACACCTGGCACCGCACGGTGGACATGCTCGTGACCGACGTGGTCATGCCGGAGATGGCGGGCCCCGAGCTCGCGCTTCACGTGCGCGAGCGCTATCCCGCGATGCGGGTGCTGTTCACGTCCGGCTACGCCGAGGAGACGATCGCCCACCACGGCGTGCTGCACCCCGGGCTCGCGTTCCTCGCCAAGCCCTATCCGCCGGCGGACCTCATGCGCAAGGTGCGCGAGGTCCTCGACCGGCGTTAGCCGCTGCCGCCGGCGGCGCGCCCCGCCGGCCGCGGTAGCGGCCCCGGAGGCGACGCCATCCCGGGCCGTCCGGGAGACGGAGGTACGGCGCCGTCAGGTGGCGAACGCCGGCTCGTCCGCCGCCTGCGACGACCACGCCAGCGGCTCCCCCGCATCGCGGTGACGCTGGGCCGCGTCGAGCGCCGCGTGCAGGTCCCGCCACAGGTCGTCCACGTCCTCGAGCCCGACCGAGATGCGCAGCAGCCCGTCGTCGATCCCGCTCTCGGCGCGCGACGCCCCCGTGCAGACACGGTGCGTGAGCCCCGCCGGGTGCTCGATCAGCGTGTCCGTGGAGCCGAGGCTCACCGCCGGCGTGATCAGCCGCACGTGCTCCATGACGATGGAGGCGGCGCGCAACCCACCGCGGAGCTCGAAGGCCAGCACGGCCCCGGGGCCACGCATCTGGCGACCGACAAGTCCCTCGGGGTCGCACCCGGGCATCCCGGGAAAGAGCACGCGCGACACCGCCGGGTGCCCCTGCAGGCGGTGCGCCAGCTCGATCGCCGTGCGCTGCGCCTCGCGCACGCGCACCGGCAGCGTGGGAAGCCCGCGGTGCAGCAGGTACGCAGCCATCGGATGCAGCAGGGCGCCGGTGAGAATGCGGACCTTTCGCAGCTCGCCGGCCAACGCCGCCGACGTCGCCACGATGCCGGCCATGACGTCGCCATGCCCGCCGAGGAACTTCGTGGCGCTGTGCAGGCTGAACGCCGCCCCGTGCGCGATCGGGTGCTGCAGCACCGGCGTCGCGAAGGTCGAGTCGACGAGGACAGGGACGTCGCCGGCCTGGCGCACGATGTCCTCGATGTCGACGAGCGCGAGCGTCGGGTTGCCGGGGGTCTCGATGACGATGAGCGAGGTGTCGGCGCGCAGCGCGAAGCGAACCTCGTCGGGCGCGGCCCAGGTGACCGAGAGACCGAGCAGCCCCGACTCGAGCAGGTGGTCGGTGCCGCCGTACAATGGGCGGACGCCGACGATGTGGCGGCCGCGCAGGCTGGCCGCGAGCAGGCACGCCGTGATCGCCGCCATGCCGGACGAGAACGCCACGGCATCCTCGGCGCCCTCGAGCAAGGCGAGCGCCTTTTCGTAGCGGTCGACTGTCGGGGACGCCAGGCGGGCGTAGATGTTCGTGTGTTCGGGACGCGCGCCCTCGAGCATGGCGTCGAGGTCGGTGATCGCCTCGTCGAGTGACGCCACGGGATACGTGGTGGAGAGGTCGATCGGGGGCGCGTGGATTCCGAGTTCCCGGAAGTCGTCGCGGCCGGCGTGGACGGCGTTTGTCTGGAAGGCGCGCATGCTCTCTCCTGACGAATCTTGTTCGTTTGCCCTCCCAATACTAGTATGACGTTCGACAGACCTTTGCGTCAATCGAATTCTCTGCGGCATGAACGACGAGAAACGCACACCCGACCGAACCGACATCGCCATTCTCGAGGCCCTGTCGAAGAATGCGCGGCTCTCCAACAAGGAGCTCGCCGCGCACATCAACCTCGCCCCTTCGAGCTGCCTCGAGCGCGTGCGGCGACTCACGCGCGATGGCGTCCTGCGCGGCTTCCATGCCGAGATCGACGCCTCAGCCCTCGGACTCCCCCTCGAGGCCATGGTCGCTGTCAGGCTGCGCCAGCACACGCGGGAGAACTACACGAAGTTCCGCGACTACTGCCTGACAATTCCCGAGGCCGTCGCCGTCTATCACATGGCCGGCGAGAACGACTTCCTGGTGCACGTGCGCGCCCGTGACGCACAGCACCTTCGCGACATGGCGATCGACCGATTCATCTCGCGGGAGGAGGTGGGTCACATCGAGACCTGGCTCGTCTTCGAGCACATGCGCGGGCAGCGCGCCTTCGTGACCGACGCCCGCTAACGAGTGCGTGCCGGACCGTGAAGTCCGGAGGGCGTCACGCGTCTGCAATGCATGAAGGCTCTCGCCGTCGGTTTCCGGGCATGCACCAAGTCTTGCCCCTGTGTCATGCGTCGGGTTAGGGTGCGGTCATGAAGACGCCGCGGCGTGCCGTTGGTTTCCTGTCAGTGCTCGGCGCCGTCGCGCTGCTCATGGCCATCGCGCCGTGGACCGGGCCCTCGCGCGATGCGCCGCGTCCAGCGTCGCGCGTCAGTGACACCCTGCCCCGCCGCGATTCGACGATGGCGCGCGGCGCGGCGGCCACCGGTCGCGGCACGCAGGGCGCCGCCGGTGGCGAGACCGCGGCCCCGGGACAGGCGACCGCCGGCATGTCCGGCGGCGGCACCGCCGTGCAGGGCACCACCGCGACACGCAAGGTGCCGGCCGCGGCACGGAAGCCGGCGCCCGGCAAGCCCACCGCGGGCACCGACTCCACGACCTCGCACGACTCTGTCGCGGCGCGTCCGCTCTGGCCGGTGAAGGGTCCGGCACCGCTGCCCGGCGCGCTGCTCCCCTCGCGGCGCATCGTGGCCTACTACGGCAACCCGCTCTCCAAGCGCATGGGGATCCTGGGCGAGCTGCCGCCTGACGAGATGCTGCGGCGCCTCGACCGGGAGGTCGCGGCGTGGACGAAGGCCGACAGCACCACGCCGGCGATCCCGGCGTTGCAGCTCATCGCGACGGTGGCGCAGGGATCGCCGGGCCGCGACGGGATGTACCGCGCGCGGATGCCGGACTCGCTCATCGAGAAGGTCTACGCGTGGGCGCAGCGCCGGAACGGCATCCTGTTCCTCGATGTCCAGGTGGGGAAGAGCACGCTGCAGGCGGAATTGCCGCGGTTCGAGCAGTTCCTCTCGCGCCCCGACGTCCACCTCGCGATCGATCCCGAGTTCTCCATGAAGCGCGGCGGCGCGCCCGGCAAGCGCATCGGGACCTACGACGCCAGCGACATCAACTACGCCATCGACTTCCTCGCCGGCATCGTCGAGAAGTACCACCTGCCGCCCAAGGTGCTCGTGGTGCACCGCTTCACGCGGCCGATGCTCACCAACGCCGGGCACATCAAGCTCGACCCGCGCGTGCAGGTCGTCATCAACATGGATGGGTGGGGCGCGCCACACCTCAAGAAGGACTCGTACCAGGCGTACGTCTCCAGCGAGCCGGTGCAGTTCACGGGGTTCAAGCTGTTCTACCACAACGACACCAAGCGTGGCGATCCGCTGATGCGCCCGCTCGACGTGCTCGCCCTCTTCCCGCGCCCGCTCTACATCCAGTACCAGTAGGACCCGCGCGCGCTGGCCCTCGTCAGGCGCTGCGCGCCCGGCGGGTGAGGGGCTCCAGCTTGCGCCGCGGCCGCACCAGGTCGGCGAGCGTGTAGCCCTCCAGCACGCCGAAGAAGGCCTGGAGCGCCTCCTCGAGGCACGTCGCCAGCACGCACGCGGGCGCGATCGGGCATGGGGCCGCGGTCTCCGAGAAGCAGGGAACGAGGGCCAGGTTGTCTTCCGTCGCGCGCACCAGCTCCGCGATGTTGATCCGCTCCGGCTCCCGCGCCAGGCTGATGCCACCGTTCCGCCCGCGCGTGGTCTGGACGTAGCCGAGCTGCACGAGCCGCTGGACCACCTTCAGCAGGTGATCCTCCGACATCGCCATGCGGGTGGCGACCTCGCCCACGGTGACGGTGCGCTCATCGGTCAGCCCGAGAAAGATCAGGCAGCGCAAGGCGTTGTCGGAGAATCGGGTCAGGCGCATTTGCGGGGCCGGTTGGGCGCGGTTCGTCGCGGCGGAGGAATGGCGTTGAGTCAGCGTATCGCGCGCCGCACCGGGGCGGGCGTCAGCGGAATCCCCCGCCGGCGGCGGGAAAACACGTACATTAGATGCGGGACTTCCCGTCCCGTAAACCTATACGCAAGCGGATGCCGCGGCCTTCTCGCCTGCGGGGAACCAGACGATGACACGCCGCCGTCTGTCGAGCATGACCGCCGTCCTGGCCGGGATCGCCGTCGCCACGGCGTGCGGCGGCAGCGGGGAGCCAGCGTCCTCGACGCCCGCGCCGCCCGCGCCGCCCGCGCCGCCCCAGGTCGCCGCGCCGGGCGGCCCCTGACGCCGGCGAGCGAACTGCTGCAGCTCCCCGGACAGACCCACGACATCGCGGTCGCGCGCCGGCGACGGCTGCCGGCGCCTAACGCACCAGCAGGCTGCAGCAGGTCACGCCGCCCTCGGCCTTGGCCAGCTCGCCCGCGGGCACGGCACGCACCGCCAGTCCGGCGGCGGCGAGCCGGGCGGCGGTGTGCGGGAACTCCGCCGGGTAGACCACCGCGCCGCCCACCAGGAGCGCGTTGGCGGCGAACGGCTCGCCGGGGTCGACGGCGATGTGCTCCCAGCCCGGGACGTCTGCCGGTGATATCCACGCGGGATTCAGCAGCAGCAGGCGCGGCCCGACGCGGGTGACCGCCGACTTGAGGTGCAGGCAGCCGGTGACGGCCACGGTGCGGACGGCATAGCCGAACGGTGCCACGATGTCGGCGAGCTGGCGCGCCCCCTCCGGCGACGTACGCGACGACGTGCCCACGATGATCTCGCGGTCGAGCACCAGGACGTCGCCGCCGTCGAGCGTCGCCGGTGCCTCGATCCGGCGCAGCGGGCGCAGCGGGGCCAGCGCGTCCGCGACCGCGTCGACCTCGGCGCGTCGCGAGGCGGCGCCGGGGCGCGTGAGGATCGCGACCTCGTCGAGCACCACCGCCGCATCCTCGACGAAGACGGCGTCGGGGAGCTCCGGCGCGGGCGCGATGCGCCGCACGTCGCAGCCCAGGTCGCGCAGCACCGCCTCGTAGCGCGCGTGCCCGGCGCGCGCGCGGTCGACGTCGATCGGCGTGCGCGCGAGGTGCGTCAGCTCGCAGCGCACGATCGCCGCCGGCACCTCACGCGTGAAGGCGATCGGCATCGAGGGGGTCGGTGGGCGTCCGCTCGTCCACGGGATGGTACTCATCCATCGTCGGCTGCGGCGCGTCCGCCGGTGCCGGGCCCGGCGCCGCCGCCGGCACCGGGACCGCAGTCGCTTCCTCGGGCAGGACCTGCGCCTCGTACGCGAGCCCGGCGCGCGGCGCGTGCAGCACCACCGCCGGCAGCAGCGTGGTGAGCACGGCGTAGACCACCAGGCTGCCGTACAGTTCGGGCGCGATGACGAACTGCTCCTGCAGGATGCGCGCGAGGACGAGCGTGAAGACCAGCGTGGGAATGAGCGGCACCGCGACCCGCAGGCCCTGGCGCACCGGCTCGCCCATGCGCAGCCGGCGCTGCCCGACAAGGAGGACGATGCGGAACGGGATCACGATGGCGGCGAAGGCGACGCCGATGAGGAGGGCGCGCCAGGTCAGCGCCTCCCGGGGGATCTCGAGGCCGGCGTTGAAGAAGTAGAACGGGATGAAGAACGATGCGAAGACCTCGACCGCGTGCAGGTTCTGGTCCGACGCCAGGCGCGGCAGCCGCTCGCGCATGCCGCGCGCCATGATGCCCACGAGGAACGCGCCCACCAGGTAGTAGACGCCGAGCTGGCGCGTCGCGTACGCGAACACCACCGCCACCATCAGGAGGAACGCGAACTCCGAGTTGGGGGCGTACGGCGTGACCCGGGCCACCAGGAACCGCAGGATGAACGGCAGGAACGCCGCCATGCCGATGAGCGCCACCGCCGACAGCGCCAGCCGCCCCGCGGACGTCGACTGCAGCGTGACGAAAAGCACCGCCAGCGCCAGCAGCTCGGTGGCGATCGCCTTGGTGCGAATCCAGAAGCGTTCCTCGTCGCTCACGCCCCAGGCGGCGAGCGAGTCGAGGATGAACCCGGTCGACGGCGTGAGGAGGGCCAGGGCAACGAGCACCGCCGGGCGCCGGCCGAGCGGAAACAGCGCCGCCACCGCGAACATCCCCGCCACCAGCGTCAGCGCGCGGATGATCAGGTGCTCGACCAGGGTGCGGGCACCGCGCCGCAGCGACCGGCCGTCGACGTCGAGGCCGGCAAAGAGGAACAGGGCGGCGATGCCGAACGTCGCCAGCAGGTGCACCGTCCGGTCATCGCGGAACAGGCCGAAGCCCTCGCCGAACGCCAGGCCCAGCCCGAGACTGGTGATCGCCGCCGGGATGCGGAACCGCTGCAGCACCTTCGGGAGCACCAGCAGCCCGAACAGCAGCGCGACGTAGGCCAGCTCGGTGGAGGCTTCGGGCATCGCGGGCGAGCCTAACGCGGTGGAAGGCGACCGGGCGGGCCCGGGGTCCCCCGGCCTGCCCGCGGGACCGGTGAAGGATGCCAGCGGTGCCGCCGCCGTGGTAGCCATGACACCGCCGGCGGCGCATCGCGGCGCTGCCTTGGCCGGGGGGGAGACCCCCCAATACATTGACATCAACATATCCCTCCGCCATGCCCCCGTCCGCCATCCCGCCGCTCAACCACGCCGCCGTCGGCAACGGACGCATCCTGGCACTGGTGGCGCCGTCGAGCGCCGTCGACTGGCTCTGCCTGCCGCGCATGGACTCGGGCTCGGTCTTCGGCCGGCTCCTCGACACCCGGCACGGCGGCACCTTCCGGCTCCTGCCCGGCGGCACCGACGCCGACGGCGCCCTGACGTACGTGCCCAACACCAACGTGGCCTGCACCACCTTTCGCGACGCCGCCGGCCACTGGGACGTCTACGACTTCGCGCCGCGCATCGGGGTGGAGAACGGCGAGGTCTACACGCCACCGGAATTCGTGCGCCTGGTCGTGCCGCGGTCCGGGACCTGCCGCCTCGTCGTCGACTTCGACCCGCGCCCCGACTACGGTCGTTGCGAGGTGACCGCGCGCTCGGCGGCATTCGGCATCGTGATCGACGGCGGACCGCGTCCGCTGCACCTGCTCACCAACGCGCCGCTGGAGGCGATCCTGCAGCGGGCGCCGGTGGAGGTCACCGAGCCAACGTACTTCGTGCGCATCGGCAACGCGGCCGCCGAGCAGCGGCAGAACGACCTGATGGGAGAGCTGGTGTTGTGCCTGGCCTCGGAGCTGGACGACCCACGCCTCGGCGACGACCGCGACGAGTCGACCTTCGCCCTGATCACCACGCTCGTCGAGGAGGCGATCCGCGCGGCGCCGCAACCCGACACCGGCATCCGGGAATTCCGGACCGAGTTCCGCCGGCACACGTTCTCGCGGGCGATGTGCTGGGCGGCGATGCAGCGCGGCGCGCACGCCGACGACATCGGTGTCCCGAGCAGCACGTTCACCATATGTTCCTTCTGGTGGGCGGAAGTGCTCGCGATGCAGGGGCGCATGGAGGAAGCCGTGCAACTCTTCGAGCGCGTGCTCGCGCACGCGAATCCGCTCGGGCTCTTTTCCGAGGACATCGACCGCGGCAGCGGCGCGCTGCTCGGCAACTTTCCGCAGGCCTACACCCACGTCGGGCTGATCAACGCCGCCCTGACGATCGGCCAGCTGCGGGAGGGACGCGAGGGGCGCGCCCGGGGGTGGAACTAGGTGCCGATGCGCGTCGCAGTGCTCGCCTTTCGCCTGCCGGTGCGCCTGCGCGTCGACGGGGAGAAGACGACTCTGGTGCCGGCCGTCGGCGGCGTCGCCACCGGCCTCGCCGGTGCGGTACCGGCGGCGCGTCGCCGCTGGATCGGGTGGGTGGGGCACCTGGAGGCGCTGCCCGCGGCGACGCGCGAGGCCGTGCAGCAGGAGCTCGAGGGGCAGCGGCTCTCGGCGGTGTCGCTCGACCACGCGACCCTCGCCGGGTTCTACGCCGGCTACTCGAACCGCGTGCTGTGGCCGCTGTTCCACTCGATGCCCGGTCGGCTGCCGCTGCGCATCGACACCTGGGACGCCTACCTGCGCGGCAACGAGGCGTTCGCGGCCACCGCGCTGCACGTGGCGCGCGAGGACGAGGTGCTGTGGGTGCACGACTACCAGCTCATGCTCGTGCCGCGGCTGGTGCGCAACGCCCGCCCCGACGCGCGCATCGCCTTCTTCCTGCACATCCCCTTCCCGCCGGTCGACATCTTCCGCCTGCTCCCGCAGCGCGACCGGCTGCTCGAGGGGCTGCTGGGGGCCGACCAGATCGCGTTCCACACCGCCGACTATCGCGCGAACTTCGTGCAGGCGCTGCAGACGCTGCTCGACATCCCGGCCGAGGATGACGTGGTGCGCCTGCGCGGGCGCACGATCCACCTCGAGGTGGCGCCGATGGGCATCGACGTCGCCCACTTCGAGGAGCTGGGCGACATCGCGGCGCTGTCGGGGGCCGCCAACGCGCTGAGCGCCAAGCGGTCGGTGCAGATCATCGCCGGCGTCGACCGCCTCGACTACACCAAGGGCATCCCGCGACGCCTGCTGGCCTTCGAGAGCCTCCTGCGCCGCTACCCGGAGTGGCGCGAGAAGGTGGTGCTGGTGCAGGTGGCGGTGCCGTCGCGCGCGGACGTCGACGAGTACCGCACGTTCACGCAGGAGACCGACCGCCTCGTCGGCCGCATCAACGGCGCGTTCGGCACCGCGTTGTGGGCGCCCATCCACTACATCAATCGCGCGCTGGCGCAGCCCGCGGTGGCGGCCCTGTACCGGGTGGCGCGCGTGGCCGCGGTGACGCCGATCCGCGACGGGATGAACCTGGTGGCGAAGGAGTTCGTGGCCACCCGGACCGACGAGGACGGCGTGCTGGTGCTGGGCGAGCTGGCGGGAGCCGCGAGCGAGCTTGTCGAGGCGCTGATCGTCAACCCGTACGACGTGGACGCCACCGCGGACGCCCTGCACCGGGCGCTGAGCATGACCCGCCGGGAGCGGCGGGAGCGGATGCGCGCGCTGCGGCGCCGCCTCCAGGACAACGACGTCTCGATCTGGGCGCGGCGGCTGCTCGAGCGCGTCCCGGCCCGGCGCGTGCCGAGCCGCTCGCCGGTGGTGGCGCTGCCGGCGCGGATCCAGAAGGCGCTGTCGGCGTCGCACCTGGCCCTGCTGCTGGACTACGACGGCACGCTGGTCCCGTTCACCGTGCCGCCCGAGGCGGCGCTCCCCGACGCCGACGTGCTGCGCCTGCTGCGCCGGCTGGCGCGGCGCCCGTCGACCACGGTCTACGTGGTGAGCGGCCGCGACCGGGACTTCCTCGAGCGCGCGTTAGGCGCGACGGGGATCGGGCTGGTGGCCGAGCATGGGGCGTGGTGGCGCCGCCCGGGCACCCGGCGCTGGCGCGAGGCGGTGCGTCCCGGCGCCAAGGGACGCCCCTGGCGCGTCGAGGCGCTGCGCCTGCTGCGGGACTTCCAGCGACGCACGCCCGGGACCCGCATCGAGGAGAAGTCGCGGGCCGTTGCCTGGCACTGGCGCGGGGTGTCGTCGGCGCTGGGGCAGCTGCGCGCCGACGAGTTGGCGGCGGCACTGCGCGGGCGGCTGCCGCGTTCGGCGGAGGTGATCGTGGGGGACCACGTCATCGAGGTGCGGTCGCGGGGCACCGACAAGGGCGCGGTGGTGCGCGAGGTGCGGGGGACGTTCCCGCGGCAGGCGACGGTGGTGGCCGTGGGCGACGACGTCACCGACGAGGACATGTTCCGGGCGCTCGACGAGCGGGCGGTGACCATTCACGTGGGGGCGCGGCGCACCGTGGCCCGCTACCGCCTGCCCGACGTCCCCGCGGTGCGGGTGCTGCTGGAGGAGCTCGCCGGCGCCAGCCGCGATCGTTAGGCGCGCCGGCGGCCGCGGTGGGCGGGCGGGCCGGCGGCGCCCGGGCGTGACCGGCCCCGCCCGCCGACCGCGGGGCGCACCGCCGTGAACAGCATCGCCGGGGCCCGGTCCCCGATGCCGAGCGCCGACTCCAGCGCCCGAAGCCCGCGGTGGAGCGCGTCGAGCTCCGGGCGCGAGATCCGCGCCAGGCCCGAGGCCAGCTGCTCGCTCGCGGTACGCGCCCCGCGCGCCGCGAGGCGCCGCCCGGCGGGGGTCACGTACAGGTGGACGCGCCGCAGGTCGGGCGACGAGCGCTGGCGGCGCAGGCACCCGGCGTCCTCGAGGCGCCCGGCGAGCAGCGACGCCGTGCTCTGGTGCACCCGGGCGCCGCCGGCCAGCTCGCCGATGGTCTGCCCGTCGCGCACCGCGACCAGGCGGAGCAGGTGGAGCTGCGCGTTGCTCAGCCCCGTCTCGCGCTCGATCGCGCGGGAGGACGAGTGCAGGAACTCCACCAGCCGCCGCACCGCATGGAGGGATGCGGTGAGCGTGTCGTCCTGGACGGGCACGGCCATGGGCAGGGGCGTCGCGAGAAGTATTGATGTCAACATAAATCGCGGCGCGGCGCCGCGCCCGGTGCCGTGCGCGGGCTTCCGCGGCAGGGCGGCCGGCGGCGGCGGGGGCGGCGGCGGGGGCGGGGGCGAACCACACGAGACCGTGCCCGAATTCGCGCGACCACGCACACCACGCACACCGACCGCGACACCACGCGCCTCACGCGCACCACCACCCACCGCGGCACCGCCGATGCCCGATCAGTCGCGGCGCCAACCGCGGGCGCCGCCCACGCCGTTTCATGCCGGGTTCATGACGCGCGTGTGAACCCGTGAGGCACGATACGCGCCATCGCGCGCCGACGCGCTATCGTGCCGGGTGACCGGTGTCCGCTCCATGCGTCGCCGTCGTGTCCGTGGCCGGTGACTATGGACGTGCGGAAGGCGTCGCCCCTCGCGGCGCCGCCTAGGGGTTCACGCTGCCTGACGAGTTATCAGGGACGGCACGCCTCGTGCGCATGAGGGCCGGCGCCGCGTCGATCCGGCGCGTGCGACCGATGGGGCGACGCGCCGCGGACAGCGAAGGAGGTTCATCCGGTGGTTCTGCATCAGCTCGTTCAGCTCGCCGCGCCGTGGCAACGCGCGTACAGCGACTCCAAGACGATTCCGGTGGTGGTGACCGCCGCGCACGTGCTGGCGCTGCTCTTCGGCGGTGGGCTGGCCATCGCGGCCGACCGGTCGACGCTGCGCCTGCTGCGGCAGCCGGTATCGGCCCGCGCCGGGCTCCTGGGCGAGCTCCACGACGTGCACCGACCGGTGCTCGTCGCCTGCGGCGTCCTGTTCGCGAGCGGCGTCCTGCTGGCAGCCGCCGACCTGGAGACGTTCCTGGCCTCCCCGGTCTTCTGGGTGAAGCTCGCCCTGGCCGCGGTCCTGGTGGCGAACGGGGCGTTGCTCATGCGCACCGAGCACGCGCTCCGCGCCCACGCGCCGGGCGACCCGGCGGCGGGACGCCTGTGGAACCAGCTCCGCACCCGGGCGTGGTGGAGCCTTTCGTTGTGGAGCATCACGGCGCTCGTCGGCGTGGTGCTCGTGAACGCCTGACAAGCCACCCGGCGTCCATCGCGCCCACCGGCTGAACCCCTCTCCGCGAGACCGCCATGATCGAATCGTCGAACTCCGGCGCGCCGCCGTGTGCGGCGTGCACGTCGTGCGGACACTGTGACGGGACCGGCCATCGCCCCGGGCTCGACCGCCGCGACTTCCTGCTGGCTGGCGCCCGCGCCGCCGCCCTGCTGGCGCTGAGTGCCTGCGGCGCCCTTGGCAGCGCCTTTCCGACGTCGCCGGGCTCGGTCTCGGCCACCCTGACGCTGGCCAACTACCCGACGCTGGGCAACACGAACGGCGTGGCGCTGGTCTCGTCGAACGGTGTCCCGCTGGCAATCGTGCGTACCGGAGCCTCGAGCTTCGAGGCGCTCTCCCGGATCTGCCCGCACCAGGGCTCGGTGGTGAACCTGAGCGGTTCCGGCTTCCTGTGCCCCAACCACGGGGCACGGTTCAGCCTCTCCGGGCAATGGACCGGTGGGCAGCCGACGAGCGGCCTCTACTCCTATCCGACGTCGTACGACGCCACCGCGGGCACGCTGACGATCGGCTAGCGCCGCGACGGACGCGCAGGCCGCGTGTCGGCGGCGCGGGACCCTTGAAACGACGATGCGGTGGCAGGAGCAGGTCGCTCCCACCACCGCATCGCTTCCACCCCGCGCCCCGCCCTACTGCACCGTGTTGATCATGTCGAAGATCGGCAGGTACATGGCGACGACCATGCCGCCGACGACGATGCCAAGGAAGACGATCATGATCGGTTCCAGGAGCGACAGCAGCCCGCCCACCGCGGCGTCGACTTCCTCGTCGTAGAAGTCGGCGATCTTGGTGAGCATCTCGTCGAGGCCGCCCGTCTGTTCGCCGACGGCGATCATCGAGATGACCATGGGCGGGAAGACGTTCGACTTGGCCAGCGGCGCGGCGATGGTGTCACCGCCGGCGATGCTGGCGCGCGAGGCCATGATCGCGTCCTGGATGACGCGGTTGCCGGCGGTCTTGGCGGTGATCTCCAGGCCGTCGAGGATGCTGACGCCGGAGCTGATCAGCGTACCGAGCGTGCGGGTGAAGCGGGAGACGGCGCTCTTGCGCAGGACGTCGCCCAGCACCGGGAAGCGCAGCATGGCGCGGTCGACCTGCAGCTTGCCGTTGGGCGTGCGGTAGTAGCGCCGGAAGAGAAAGACGATACCGCCGATGCCGAGGGCGAAGGCGTACCAGTATCCCTTGAGCAGGCGCGACATCCCGATGACGACGCGCGTCGGCAGCGGCAGGGCCATGCCGACGCTGGAGAACATGTTCTCGAAGACCGGGATCACGAAGATGAGCAGCACCGCGATCGCGATGGCCGCCACGCTCATGATGACGCCCGGGTAGATCATGGCGCCCTTCACCTTCCGGACCAGGGCGTCGTTCTTTTCCATGAACGTCGCCAGGCGCATGAGGATGGTATCGAGGATACCACCCGCCTCACCGGCGGCGACCATGTTCACGTACAGGTCCGAGAACGCATTGGGGTGCTTGGCCAGGGCGTCGGCCACCGTGTGACCCGACTCCACGTCGAAGACGACGTCGCGGGTGGTGGCGGAGAGCGCCTTGTTCTCGGTCTGCTTGGCGAGGATGTCCAGGGCCTGCACCAGCGGCAGGCCGGCGTTGATCATCGTCGAGAACTGCCGCGTGAAGATGACGATGTCGCGCATCTTGATCGCGCCCTTCACCTTCTTCGGCTTGGCCTCCTCGTCGACCTTGACGACGCTCATGCGCTGCCGGCGCAGCTGGGCGACCACCTCTTCACGCGAGGGCGCGTCGATCGTCGACGTGCGCAGCTCGCCGTTGGTGGTCCGGGCGGTGTACGTGAATGCGGGCATGTCAGGCTCGGGCCGTGAGGGGAAATGCGGTCGTTCGGGACGGGGTCCCCGCGGACGTCATCGCCGCCCTCCGCTCATCGCGGCGAGCCGGGCCCGGCCTTCCGCCGGTGGCTCGTCGTCGTGTGGCTGGCGGCCGATCATCCGCAGGAACTCGTTCGGGTCGCTCGTCACGCGCAGGCATTCCTCGTCGGTGACCTCGCGGGCGAGATAGAGCTGGTACAGGGCGTCGTTCAGCGTCTGCATGCCGAACTTCTTGCCCGACTGCATGAGCGAGTAGATCTGGTGCACCTTGTCGTCGCGGATCAGGGCGCGCATGGCGCCGGTGATCACCAGGATCTCCGCGGCCATCACCCGGCCGCGGCCGCGCGCGCGCGGCAGCAGGGTCTGGGTGATCACGCCCTCGAGCACGAACGCCAGCTGGGCGCGCACCTGCGACTGCTGGTGGCTCGGGAAGACGTCGATGATGCGGTTGATCGCCTCGGCCGCCGAGTTGGTGTGCAGCGTGGCGAAGACGAGGTGCCCGGTCTCGGCGATGGTGAGGGCGGCCTGGATGGTCTCCAGGTCGCGCATCTCGCCGATGAGGATGACGTCGGGGTCCTCGCGCAGGGCGTACTTGAGCGCATTGGCGAAGCTCTGGGTATCGGTCCCCACCTCGCGCTGGTTGACGATGCAGGCCTGGTGCCGGTGGATGAACTCGATGGGGTCCTCCACCGTGATGATGTGGCCCTTCCGCTCCCGGTTGACCTTGTCGATCATGGCCGCGAGCGTGGTCGACTTGCCGGAGCCCGTGGGCCCGGTGACCAGCACCAGTCCGCGCGGCTTCTCGGCCATGCGGGCCACCACTGCCGGGAGGCCGAGGTCCTGGAAGGTCCGGATGCTGAAGGGAATCTGCCGGATGGCCAGCGAGACGCAGCCGCGCTGCTTGAAGCAGTTGCCGCGGAAGCGCGCGAGGTTCTGGATGCCGAAGGAGAAGTCGAGCTCGTCCTCCATCTCGAAGCGCTTCTTCTGGTTCTCGGTCAGCACCGAGTAGGCAATCTGGAGCGTGTCCTTGGGCGACAGCACGGTCTCGACATGCGAGTTGATGATGTCGCCGTCGACGCGGAGCTTGGGGCGCTCTCCCGCCGTGATGTGCAGGTCGGACGCGTCCCGCTCGATCATCTCCTCGAGCAGGGTGCGCAGGTTGACGCTGGTGGCCGTGGCGGGGCTCTGGGTCATGGTTCGTGCGTTAGGCGCCGCTCGACGCGGTGCGCGCGGGACGGCGCGGGTCCCGGCGTCCGGGACGAGCGACGGCCCGAAGGGACTTCCTCCGGATCCGGACTGGCATACGATCGTCCGCACGGGGCCGCGCGGCTGGTTTCTGCCATCCACGTGACTGACAAGGAACTCGGGCGGTCACGCCCGTGGCGCAGGCGTGACGGGACGCGGCGGCGGCGGTGACCTGGGTCACGGGCGGACGGTGTCACTGGGTGCTCGTCTCGCGGATGACCTGCTCCAGCGTGGTGATGCCGCGCAGGATCTTGAGCCAGCCGTCCATGCGCAGCGTGAGCATGCCGCTGGCCACGGCGGCCTCCCCGAGGTCGTGCGGGCTGCCGTTCTGCAGCACCAGCTTCCGGATCTGCGGCGTCATCGCCATGACCTCGTAGAGGCCCTGGCGCCCGCGAAGCCCGGAGCCGCTGCACTCGTCGCAGCCGTTGCCGCGGAAGAACGCGAGGTCACCGACGCGCGTCTCCAGCGAGACCGAGCGGACGTGGGGCTCGGCGTCGGGCATGGCGTGCGCCGCGGCGCTCGAGATGGCCTCCTGCGTGAAGCGCAGCTCGCCCAGCGTCGTGTCCCGCGTGACCTTGGCCGCGCCCAGCTCCTCCGGCTCGGGCTCGTAGCGCACGCGGCAGCGGTTGCAGACGCGGCGCACCAGGCGCTGCGCCACCACCAGGTTCAGCGCACTGGCGACGTTGAACGGCTCCAGCCCCATGTCGAGCAGTCGGGTGACGGTCTCGGGGGCCGAGTTGGTGTGCAGCGTGGAAAGCACCAGGTGGCCGGTGAGCGCCGCCTTGATGGCGATGCTGCCGGTCTCCAGGTCGCGGATCTCGCCGACCATGATGATGTTCGGGTCCTGCCGCAGGAACGCCTTGAGCGCGGCGGCGAACGTCATCCCGATGTCGCTGCGCACCTGCACCTGGTTGATCCCGAAGAGGTTGTACTCCACGGGATCCTCGGCCGTCATGATGTTCGAGTCGATCGTGTTGATCTTGGAGAGCGCCGAGTACAGCGTGGTCGTCTTGCCCGAGCCCGTCGGCCCGGTCACCAGCACCATGCCGTACGGGTTCATGATCGCCGACATCAGCTCCTGCTCGGCGCTCGGCTCCAGCCCGAACTTCTCGAGGTCGAGCGTGAGGTTCCCCTTGTCGAGGATCCGGAGCACGACCTTCTCGCCGAACAGCGTGGGCAGCGTGGAGACGCGGTAGTCGATGACCTTGCTGCCGATCTTCAGCTTGATGCGGCCGTCCTGCGGCACGCGGCGCTCGGCGATGTTCAGCTGCGACATGATCTTGAACCGGGAGATCAGCGCCGCCTTGAGCTTGTAGGGCGGCTTCATGACCTCCTGCAACGCACCGTCGATGCGGTAGCGCACGCGCAGCTCGTGCTCGAAGCTCTCGAAGTGGATGTCGCTGGCGCCGCGCTTCACGGCGTCGGTGAGGATGGCGTTGATCAGCTTGACGACAGGGGCGTCGTCGACGGCGGCAGCGAGCGCCGCCGCCGAGAAGTCCTCGTCCTCCTCCTCCACCACCTCGACGTCGCCCTCGATGCCGACGATGTCGTCGAGCAGCGTCTGCATCACCGAGTCGCCGGCGTCGTATCCCTTCTCGATGACCGAGCGCAGCGTGTACTCGCCGGCCAGCACCGGGAAGATGTCGTAGCGGGTGATGAACTTGAGGTCCTCGAGGATCTCCAGGTTCGTCGGGTCCGCGATGGCAACGGTGAGCGTGCGCCCCTCGCGCTTCAGCGGGAGCAGCAGGTGCTTCGTCGCCAGCTCCGACGGCACCAGTCGCAGGATCCTGGGATCGGCCTCGAAGCGCGACAGGTCCACCGCCGGGAGGCGATAGGTGCGCGCCAGCACCTTGGTCAGCTCGACCTCATCGATCGCGTTGACCTTGATGAGGGAGTACGTGACGGTGGTGCCGTTGGTCTTTGCGTCGCGCTGGGCCCGATCAAGCGCCTCGCGGCTGATGTAGCCTTCCGCGACGAGGAGTTCCGTGATGCGCTCCGGAAGCGCGGCGACGGGACTGGCCATGCGATGCGAACCCGAGGAAGAGAAAACGACGCCGCCGGATCTCCAGACACGAGCATGCCGCGCCCGGGGATCAGCGCGCCGGACCCGTCAGGGCCGGTCGTGCTGGCGGAGCGCGGCGTGCGCGTCGGCACCGGCACATCCGGGTGGCCGCGCCGCACTGGAAGGACTCGATGCCACCGAAAAAGTCACGTAGGGCGCGAGGCGCTTCGCCACGCCGTCGCCGATGCCGTACACGCGCTTCAAGCCGTCGAGCGAACCGAATGGACCACAGCGGGTTCGGCTCGATATGATGCGCTCGGCGAGGGCCGGTCCGATATATGGGAGCGCTTCAATCTCGGCGGCCGTGGCGGTCTCCAGGTCCACCAGCGGCCGGGGACTTGGTTGCGCGGCGGAAGCCGGCCGGGCCGTTCCCCTTCCGCGAGACCCGGAGGCCGCGGAACCGCGTCCCTCGGCACCGCGCCCAGTGGCGCCGCGCGCGGCCGACCCACGCCCGGCGGACCGCGCCCCCCGCCCTGCCGCGCGCGCACTGTCAACGCGCGCAATCTGGGCATCGAGGGCGCGTTCCTGCGCGGGCGTCGGCGGCGGGATGGCGTGCACCGCCCGGGCCAGGCGAACTGTGACCCCGAGCAGGAGCACGACCGTCATTAGACCGAGCGCGCGGCGTTCAGAGTGATTTGGCACGGGTCGATACTAGGCAGTGCGTGCCGGACCACCGGTACCGCGCGAACGCCGCGTGCATCGAATCCTTTGAGGGCGCCTGCGCGACGCGCACCGCTCCCGCCACGCGCGGTGGTGGTGCGGCGCGAGCCACGCTTGACCGGGAATGACAGACTTGGGCTCAGGGAAACCCCCGCCGACGAGGCATGGCGACTGGATCACGCTCGGCTTCCTGACGGCGCTCTCCGCCGGGGTGGCGATTTTCGGGCGTGCGCTGTTCCTGTCGGGGGCCCTGGAGACCGCCGTCTGGCCGGCATCGGGCTTCGTCTTTGCGCTTGTCTTCGTTTCCGAAGGGCGCCTGGCGCCGGCGGCGCTTGGCGGCGGCCTGCTGGCGATGCTGCTGACACAGGGATGGGATGCCTCGTTCGCCTCCATCCCACTCGTCAGCGCCGCCGAGGCCGTGGCTGCCCGGTACCTCCTGCGGCGCGCCGCCGTGGATCCCGCGGACGCGCTCAAGTGCGCGCGCGTGGCGAGCTGGCTGCTGCTCACGACAGTGCTCGTCACCACGATCGGCGCGGGCCTGCAGGTGGCGATGGCGCTGCTCGCCGGACATGCGACCCTGCACGACACCGGCGCGGCGCTGCGGCTGCAGATCGCATCCGAGATGGTGGGGGCCCTGTACACCCTGACGGTCTACTACGGCTGGCGCGCACCGGGGCTGCGCGACAGCGACGCCGGATCGGCCGGTGAGGCCGCGTTCGTCGTGGCGGCGTTCGTCCTCTGCGGGGTCGCCGGTTTCCTCCTGCCGTGGAACCGACTCGGCATCACGACGCCCAGCCTGATCCTGGTGGTGCCGATCGGCATCTGGGCCGCGATGCGCCTGGGCGCGCGCATCCCGACGACGGCCGCCGGCGCCCTCGCGGTCCTCGCCACGCTCGGCGCCACGCGCGAACTCGGGGCGTTCGCCTCACCCGATCGCAGCCCGGCGCAGCGCGAGTTCCTGGTGCTGATCTACCTGCTGGCGATGATCGTGACGATCGTGGTCGTGGTCTCGACGGTGGCCGAGCGCGAGGAAACGGCGCGGCGCGAGCAGGAGACGCGGCGCCGGCTGCAGTTCATCCTCGACAACACCACCGACGGCATCATGCTCTTCCGGGACGACGCCGACGGCGTCGCGCGGTGCGTCGAGATCAACCTGCAGACCGCGCACCACTTCTATGGCGGTGATGCGGCGCTGGCGCGGTGGTCGCTCCTGGGACGCACCCGGGACGAGGTCGTGGCCGAGCTGCTCGGCAACGACCCGAACGACCGCGTCGCGGCGCAGATCCAGGCCGCCGTGGCGGCGCGATCCCCGGCGCATCGCACGATGTCCCGCCGGACCGACCGCGGGGTGCGGATGTTCGACGTGTCGTACTCGCCCATCGAGGACCAGGACGGCACGGTGCGCAACGTGATCGTCTCGATGCGCGACGTCACCGACAGGTCCCGCGCCCTGGAGGCGCTGCGCGACAGCGAGTCCCGCCTGGCGACGATCTACGACCACGTGAGCGATTGCCTCTCGCTCTGGGCAGTCGACGCCGACGGCGACACCAGCCTGGTCTCGGTGAATCGCGCCACCTTCGAGGCGCTGCAGACCGACGACTCCGGCACGCCGGCGGAGGCCGCGCCCGGCTGGCGCATGGACCTCGCCCTGGGGAGCCGCCTGGTGACCCTCGGCGTGCGCGACGAGGCACAGCACTCGGCCCTCATGGCGACCCACGCCGCGAAGCTCCGCGAGGTGCTGTCCACGTACGCGCCGGTGCGCTACGACGAGGTCGTGGACCTTCGCGACGGCACCCACGCCCTCGAGATCGAGCTGATCCCGATCTCCGGACACGGCGACGTCATTGCCTACGTCCTGCGCTCGGCGCGCGACGTGACCGAGCGGAAGCGCTCGGAGGAGGCCCGCCGCACCCTCGAGGCGAGCCTGCGCCAATCCCAGAAACTGGAGGCGATCGGCACGCTCGCCGGCGGGATCGCGCACGATTTCAACAACATCCTGGCCGGCATCCTCGGCAACGTCGAGCTCGCGCGCGCCGACATCGAGCCGCAGCACCCGGCGGCCGACAGCCTGCGCGAGGTGCTGCGCGCCGTGCAGCGCGCCCGCGACGTGGTGCGCCAGATCCTGACCTTCAGCCGGACCCAGGAGGGCAAGCGTCACGCCGTGCGCCTGGCGACTGTCGTGCGGGAGGTGCTGCCGCTGCTGCGCGCCTCGCTGCCATCGACGACGGACATCGTGACCGTGGTCGAGAACGAGGACGCGCACGTCCTGGCCGACGAGGTCCAGCTGCACCAGGTGCTGATGAACCTGTGCACCAACGCCGCGCAGGCGATCGGCCAGCGTCCCGGGCAGATCTCGATCACGCAGCGCACGGTCACGCTCGACGGCGTGGCCGTGGAGCGGCTCGAGAAGATCGCCCCAGGCGACTACGCCATGCTGTCGGTGCACGACGACGGCGGCGGCATCGACGACGCCACCATCGAGCGGATCTTCGAGCCGTTCTTCACCACGAAGCCGCCGGGCGAGGGAACCGGCCTGGGGCTGTCGGTGGTGCGCGGCATCGTGCGCTCGCATGGCGGCGCCATCCACGTCGCCAGCCGCCTCGGTGAGGGGACCCGCGTCTCCATCTACTTCCCGCTCACGGCGGTCACGCCGTCGGCGGCGGTCCCCGCCGACACCGGGGACGAGCGCGGCGCCGGTGAGCACATCCTCCTCGTCGACGACGAGGAGCCCATCGTCCGCGCGACCTCACGCCTCCTCGAGCGCTTCGGCTTCCGGGTCACGGCGTTCCAGCGCGCGCGGGAGGCCGTGGAGGCGCTGTCCGACCCGTCACGCCACTTCGACCTGATCCTGAGCGACCTCACGATGCCGGAGCTCTCCGGCACCGAGCTGGCGCGCCGTGCACTGGAGGCGCGCCCCGGGATCCCGTTCATCCTCGCCACCGGCTACGGCGGGAGCCGCCTCACCGAGGGGCGATCGCTCCCCAACATCGTCGAGGTGATCCACAAGCCGTTCGAGCGCGCGCTCCTCACGCGCGCCATCCGCAGCGCGCTCGACGGGGCGGCTACTGCAGCAGCTGCCAGGCCACGTCTCCCACTACCTTGAGCGAGTGCGCGGAGATCTTGTCCATCGTGTCCTGCGGCGTGTGGTGCCACGGGTACTCGAGGTCGATGACGTCGATCACGTGCAGCCCCCTGGCCAGCAGCGGCACGTGGTCGTCGGTGATGGCATACGTCGACTGCGGGACGAAGTAGTTCGCGTAGCCCAGGTCGGCGGCGGTCTTCCAGACGCGCATCACGACCTCGTCCGCCTTGTCGATCGAGTTCGTCTCCTGCATGATCTTCAGGTCGGCGTCGCCGATCATGTCGAACAGCACGCCGAACAGGGGGCGATAGTCGGGTGACGGCAGGTGGTCCGCGAAGTACGTGGAGCCGATGAGCACGTCGACATCGGGCGGGCCGAACGTGCCGTAGTCCTCGCCGTCCACGAACAGCAGGTCGACGCCGTAGCTCGACGGCTTCTGCTTCAGGAGGTCGGCGATCTCCATCAGCAGGCCCACCCCCGAGGCGCCGTCGTTGGCACCGGGCACCGGGAGCTTGCGCTCGGCCTCGGTCTTCGCGCTCTCCGAGACGGGGCGGCTGTCCCAGTGCGTGATATAGAGGATGCGGTCGGTGGCCCGGGGCGAGAAGCGGGCCAGGATGTTGTGCTCGGGGATGCTGTCGCCGTTGGCCAGGCGGTGCGTCCAGCGCTGCTCGATCACCGTGTCGGCGCGGGCGCGCATCTGCGTGGCAATCCAGTCGCCGGCCTTGCGGTGGGCCTCGGTGCCCGGAACCCGGGGGCCGAAGTCGAAGATCTCCTTCGCGTAGGCGAGGGCCTTCTCGCCGTTGAAGGGACCGCTGGGAACCGCGCCGTTGCCCCGTTCGCATCCGCCGAGCAGGGTCATGACGCAGAGGAGAACGAGCATTCTCACCTCAACGCTCCGCCGAAGAACTGAATATTGAGGACTGCGGACAGCAGGGTCTGCGTGAATCGCTGGTTGAAGTTGCGGTCGAAGGTCACCACCCGCGACGCCTGCAGGCTGAACGTGGCGTTCTCGGCCACGTCGGTGTCGGCGTTGAGCGTGAAGGCGCGCCGCCCGTTGCTTGTCAGGCGGCTGCGCTCCCCGATCGCCGCGACATTGGAAACGTAGCTCTGGGTCTCGCTCTGCTGGTAGGAGACCCGGGTGCGCAGCCCGCTTCGGAGCTGCCAGGACGCCGGGAGCGGGAACGATTCGGTGAGGGCGGCGCTGAGGTCCGACCGGCTGGACTGGCCGATGCTGCCGGGGAGGGAGTCGAGCTGGTCGGTGCGCGAGAAGGCGGCGCTGAGGCTCGCGTTCCCGGGCCCGGTGGTGGCGCTGAACGTCACCGGGTAGGAGGAGATCCGCGTGGCGCGAAGCTCCGGAGGCGCCCCGGCGAAGCCCGGCGGCGAGATGAACGCCTGCCGGGAGCGGACGGCGCGCGCCGTGAGCGAGACGTTCGTCACCAGGTCGCCGAGGAAGAGCGGGCGGCCGCTCCAGCGCAGGCTGACGTCGGGGTAGATGAGCTGCTCGCCGTCGATCGTCGACTGGTTGAGCTGGAGCCGCCGCGACCACTGCCGGGTCTCGGTGCGCTGCACCCGCTGGGTGATGATGGCGCCGAACGGGAGGGTCAGGGTGTTCGAGGCGTCGAGCTGGGTGCCGGCACCGGCGCTCGCCGCCAGCACGCTCCGGATGTCGCGGAAGGCGTCGACGGCGCCGAAGCCGAGCTGGTAGCGCATCGAGGGATCGAACGGCGCGGCGTCGAACGCCGTGAGCTGGTCCCGGCTGATGCTGACGTTGACGCTGCCGACGGCCTCGGCGATGCGCCGCACCACCGAGCCCTCCGGCTGCTGCGCCGCCGCGCGCGCGAAGTCGACGACAGTCGTCGCCGTGGCACGCTGGGTGTTGCCGAAACGGCGGGAGAGGTCAAGCGAGTACCCCGCCGACGGATCGTTGACGGTGGGGGCATTGGGGTCGCTTGTCATGGCGTAGGTGGACGACAGCGCCAGCCGGGGCCGGATCCATGCGTCCACCGGGGGCGCGACCTCGATGCTGGCCCGCATGTTCCGCTCGCGCTCCAGGCCCACGTCGACGCCCGCGAGCGTGTTGCGCGCCCGCGAGGCCAGGATGCCGGCGGCGCTGGTGTCGCCGTAGTTGCGCAGGTCGCGCACGGTGGAGAAGTCCCATCGCGCGGTCACCGCGGGCGCGGGATGAAACTCGAACGCCGTGCCACCATGCCAGGTGCGCTGCAGGTTGCGGGTCTGGCTCGCCGGGTCGTCGGTGGCGATGGCCGGCTTGAGGTACGAATCGCGCTCGTCGCTCCCCTCCACGAACTGGCTCGTCAGGCGCACGGTGGATGGCGACAGCGACGTCGACGCCGGCTGCGCCGTGATGTAATCGAGGCCGGTGGTGAAGCCCCGCGTCTTCCCCACCTGGTACTCGCTGGTGGTGCCGGCCCCGTTCCACTCGGCGTTGAGGCCGAGGTGGTTGAGCACGAGGTCGTACCAGCTCGAGGGGATGGCGACGGTGCGACGCAACGTGAGGCTGGCGGTGGTGGTGGCGCTGCCGGGCGTGCGCAGGCCGACGATGTTGGCGCCGCTGATGTCGGAGCTGGTGAGGAACTCCGGCTGGGCCCCCGAGCGCGTGTGGGTGATCGTGAGCGGGATGACAAGGCCGGACTTTCCCGGGAGGAGCTTGTCGAGCCGCCACGACGTCGAGAGCTGCAGGTCGTCGTTGGTGAGGAACGACGGCGACTCGCCGAGCTGCCTGAAGTTCGGGTCGCGCCGTGTCGCCAGCACCCGCACCGAGCCGGCGTCGCCGACGTTGAACGAGGCGCTCAGCTCGCCCGCATAGCCGACGGCGCGGCGGGTGCTGGCCAGGCGGATGTCGTCGACCCACACCTCGAGCGTGTCGCCGGCCATGGGCGGGTCGATGCCGCCGAGGGAATCGACGCGCACGATCCCGGCGGCCAGCTCCTGCACCGCGGCGAGGTTCGGCGGGGCGACGACCGGGTTCACCGAGTACACGATGTAGCCGCCGTCGCAGGCGGCGAGCCTGTTGGCCGGTCCGGTGGTGGGGAGGGCCGAGGCGGCAATCAGCGCGGAGTCGGCGCCGGTGCAGCCCAGCGCCTCGAAGCGTCCCTCGAGGTAGGCGTCGCGCAGGCGGGCGCGCAGGGTGAAGAAGCGCTCGAACTCGACGTGGATTTCAGGGTCCCACGCCGCCCGGGTGGGCCCCGCATTGATCGCGGTGCGGTACATGTAGAAGTTGTCGGCGTCGCGACCGAGCTTGATGAAGAACTGCAGGTCGCCGCCGGCGCCCCATCCGCGGCCGCGGCCGCGCGCCCACACGCGCAGCTCGCGATAGGTCATCATGTTGCGCTCGCCCTCGGGAAAGCGCATGTACGCCTCGGCGCGCGCATATCGCGGGAGGTCGACCGCGAGCAGCCGCATCGACCGCTCGTTGATGGGGATGCCGCTGGTGCCGAACGCCGTCCCCTGCAGCTCGGGGGCGTCGGAGACGCCCGGGGGCGGGTCGTAGACGAGGCCGCGGGTGGAGTCGCGGTCCTGCGTCCCGATGACCGACGCGCCCACGAAGCCACCTAACGACGTCCGTTCGCCGCCCACGCCCGTCAGCGGCCGCGCCGCCCGCTTCAGCCAGGCCGCGCCCACCACCTTGAGCCGCGCGATCGGCACCTGGGTGAACTGGTCGTCGGGCACCCCCGCTCCCGACAGCATCGTGACCCGCAGCGCCCGCACCCGGCGCAGCAGCGGCCCGCCGCCGATCGAGTCGTCCGGCACGTTGAACGGCACCCGCACCTGTACCCAGCAGAGCCGCGACCCCGCCGGGTGGCTGTGGTTCACGTCCTCGACCGCGGCGTCGCACTTCCCCACCCGGTTGTACGTCTGCGGGTCGCTCAGGTCCACGATGAAGCGGCGCACCTTCTCCTGCTCGCGCTGCGCCGAGGTGTAGTTGAGCACTGCATCCTGGTCGATGTCCTCCTCGTCGAGGCGGCTGTTGCGCACCGTGCAGTTGATGCGGGCGTCGCCGAGCGACAGGAACCGGTTCACGCCCAGCGAGCAGAGCGGGAAGCCGTAGGCGACGAACGCGATCCCGAACGACGTCCGCACCGCCAGTTGGTCGACGACGTCGCCGGGGAGGCCGACGTCGTTGACGTCGGCGCTGAACGCGCGCGAGAACCGGTCGCGCTCGCTGTTCAGCACGTCGAAGCCCTCGAGCTTCTTGCCCGTGTACACCGAGTCGCTGCCGCGCACGAACAGCGACTCCGGCGAGAACGTCACGCTGTTCTCGGAGACGTCGCCGAAGTCCAGCAGCAGGAGCGGATTCTGGCTCCGCCGCGCCCGCGAGGTGTCCACCTGCGTCCAGAACTCGAGGTGCTCGGCGCGGGTCAGGTCGACGCCGTTGCCCCCGGCGCCGAGCGCGGTGCGCACCGAGCGCCAGCGCCGCCCCGACGGCGCGTGGCCCACGTGCCAGCGAAACGTCCCCGAGGCGTCGTCGAGCAACCCGCCGATCGACAGGGGATACAGCGTGAGCCAGAGGATCTGCTCGTAGCTCGCCACCGAGCCGCCCGCCAGCGTCGTCAACGGGTCGATCCGCGCGATGGAGTAGGTCACCGGCTTGCCGTCAACGTCGACGCCGTAGTTCTGCATGGCCATCGTCGCGGCCCGGGTGGTGTCGAACAGCGTGGGCGACACGTGCTCCGCCAGCCGCGTCCCCACCGCCGGCTGGCTGGAGAACTGCCACTGCGAGTCGAGGAGGTTCACGGTGACGCCGCCCTCCCCCTCGAACGACTCGAGGTACGCCTGCTGGCTCGACGACTGCTGCGGCTGGCTCATGGCCACCTCGGCGTGCACGTCGAGCCGCGACGGCGACGCGGCATCGAGACCGCGGAAGAGGTGCGACAGCGGGCGCGAGAGCGTGTTGATGTCCCACCCCATGTTCGCGCTCAGGCCGGCCATGAGGGAGCCCTGCGGCTCGTAGCCCAGCGGCGGGCGGGTGAACGTGGTCCGCTGGCTCTGCGAGATGGCCGTGAAGGCGAGGGAGCCGAACGGCAGCATCCACTGGGAGGTGAGCCCGAGGATGGACGTCGGGACGCTCGCATACAGCGGGTTCTCCTCGTACTGCACCGTCACCTTCCGCGCCACCGGGCTGAGCGTGTCCACGGTGAGGAGCTGCACGCGGCCCAGGTCGTAGTCGATGGTGTAGTCGACGCCGCGGGTGAGCTGGCGCCCGTCCACGGTGAGGCGCTCGCTCCCGGGGCGGATCTGCACCGAGGCCAGCGCAATCGCCCCGGTGCCCGCCGTGGACTGCGTCTCGTAGTGGGCATTGAGCCGGTAGTACGCCTGCGGATGCTGCGGCGAGTACAGGTACTCGGACGGCGTGCGGTAGATCGTGTCGTTGGAGACGACAGTCGCCGGCTGGGCGAGGCCGCGGCGCGAGAAGGGCTCCAGCGAGGGAAAGACGACGAAGACGTCGCGGATGAGCGTCGACGGATCGGAGACCATCCGCGAGCCGATGAGGTAGTTCGGGTCGCGCGGCCTCGGCCAGAGCCTGTTCGCGGCGTCGAACTCGGCGCTGTTGGTCTTCTGGGCCATGCCGAAGAGCTGCAGGTACGTGGTCGACAGGCCCGGCGGCTTCTCCTGGTCGCTGCCGGTGGCGGTGACCATGTGGATGGAGACCGTCTCGCGCCGGATCTCGTCGCCGCCCAGCCGGTAGACGGAGCGGATCTCGCGCTTGAACGTCGGCTGGTCGGGCGTCACGTGCGGGTCCCACACCAGGTGCGCGTACTGCGGGTGGAACAGGCTGTACTCGAGGTCGGGCGTGCCGCCGAGCCGCGCGATGGTGGTATCGCGCCCGTTCACGCGGAGCGTGTAGGCCACGACGAGGCGCTCGTTGTTCAGCAGCAGCGGCCGGACCAGCGCCACCCACAGCAGCGAGGGGTCGATGTAGTAGTCGACCCCCTCGCGCAGCAGCTCGTACGCCTGGCCGGCGCGCGACGTCGAGTCCTCGAGCAGCGTGAAGCGCGGCCCGTTGGGGTTGGGCGGCTGTCCGCCAATGAGCAGCCGGTACAGGAAGACTCGCGACGGTCGCACCGTGTCGGGGAGCGACAGCGCCAGGTCGCTCATCTGCTGCGGGTCGAGGATGTCGATGTTGGGGTAACGCGCGCCGAAGACCTGCGGGTCGACGGTGAAGAAGAAGCGCCGCGGCTCGATCTGGTAATCGTCGATGGAGCGGTCCTGCACCGCGGTGGTGTGCGCCCCGATGGTGAAGACCTGCCCCTTCACCACGTTGCCCTTCTGCTGCGCGGCGATGGCGTTGATGCGGAGCGGGCCGAACTGGCCGATGGCCTGCACCCCGTAGTTCCCACTCGGGATTCCCGAGGTCAGGAAGCGCGACGGCGGCGGCGAAAAGGAGACGTTGCCGATCTCCAGGCGCTGGAGGTACTCGCCCGGTCTTCCCTCATACGCGAGCGAGATCAGGTTGGAGCCGTCGAACTCCCGCTGCGAGTCGTAGTCGACGTTGACCTTGACGCGATTGGCAATGGTGCCGCTGGAGTTGAGCGAAAACTGGAAGTCGAGCTGCGGGGTGAGGTTCGCCTGGCACCGGAAGGTGGCGCTGAAGAGCTGGTTGGCGTAGCAACGGTCGTTCCGGGTCTGCTCGCCCTTGAACTCGAGGCGGCCCAGCAACTCGACGTTCAACACGCTGTCGGCGCCCTGCTCGACCTGCGCATTGCGCGCCGAGTCGAACGGCGTGAGGGGGCGCGGCAAGGTGGTGTCGCCCGGCGCGCGCACCCGCGCGGTGTCCGCGGACCGCCCCTGGGCAGCCACCGGCGGGGTCGCGACGGCCCCGCCGGCCACGATGGCGGCGGCAAGGCCGAGCAAGCGCACTCTCCGGCGGTGGGCGGGTATCAGCGTGGCGTCCCGTGCCGGTTGCGACTCGACGCGCGTCTCCGGCAACTCCTTATATTCCACCGACCTTCCAACGCGGAAGGGCGTCCCGAGGCCCCGGTTTTCCGATGGGCCCGATCGCCTGTTCCCGCCCGCGCACGGCGACCCGACTGCGAGCGTGAAGATAATCCATCGGTACGTACTGCGAGAGCACGTGGGCCCGCTCGTGTTCTCCCTTTCCGCCCTGACGGCGCTGTTGCTGCTCAACTACATCTCGAGGCAATTCGGCAGCCTCGTCGGCAAGGGACTTCCCGCGAGCGTCATCGCGGAGTTCTTCGGCCTGTCGGTGCCGTTCACGCTGGCGATGACGATGCCGATGTCGGTGCTGGTCGCGGTGCTGTACGCCTTCAGCCGGATGGCCGCCGACAACGAGATCACCGCGCTCAAGGCCAACGGCGTCAGCGTCAAGCGCCTGCTCATCCCCGTCCTGCTCGCCGCCAGCGTCGTGGCCGTCGGCATGATCGCCTTCAACGACACCGTGCTGCCGTCGGCCAACCACCGGCTGCGCACGCTGCAGGGCGACATCGCCCGCAAGAAGCCCACCTTCGGCCTCCGCGAGCAGGTGATCAATGAGGTCTCGCCGCATCGCTTCTTCCTGCGCGCGAACCACATCGACCAGCAGAACCACATGCGCGAGGTCACCATCTACGACATGAGCGACCCGCTGCGCCGCCGGTCGATCTGGGCGGACAGCGGAGAGATGGCGTTCGCACCGAATGGAAGCGACCTGCTGCTGACGCTGCATCGCGGCTACATGCTGGAGGTGCCAAAGACGGAACCGATGCGGCTCCAGCGGCTCCACTTCGCGACCGACTTCGTCCGCGTCGAGGGAGTCGCCAACCAGCTCGACCTCACGACCCGGGACCTGTACAAGAGCGACCGCGAGATGTCGGTCTGCGAACTCCAGAATGAGGTGTCGCGGTACGAGCACGAATATGCGACCGCGCAGAAGAACCTCCAGAAGGCGATGCTGTCGGCATTGGACGAGGCGCTGACTGGCATTCCGGCGTCGCCGCCGGAGCCGTCGGACTTCACGGTGCTCGACGCCCGCCCCGGCTCGCTCGCCCCGCGCTCGGAGCACTTCAGTCTCGGACGCCTGTACTGCGATGCCATGGCGAGCCTCAAGCGGCTGCGGTCGAAGCCCGTGGTGCGCAGCCTTCAGGCTGCCGAACTGCCGCGCCGAGGGGACGGCACGACGGCGCGCCAGGGTGCCGACACCATTCCGCGCCAGCAAATCGATACCGCGCAGCGGGCGCGTGCCGACACGACGTCGCGGCTGCCGCAGGCCGCGGGCATCGCTCCGCAGGGAATCGACACCGGCACGCGTCGACTCCACCCACGCCGGCGCGGCGGCCGCGGCCGGGGTCCCGCCGGCCGTCGTTCCCGGTCAGGTCCCGGGCGGCAGGCCGGACTCGTCCCCCACCCTCCTGCCGCGTACTCCCCTCCGGCTGGGCGCCCAGGCGCCGATCAACCTCTCCGGTGCGATCGTCAACTTCGGCATGCGGCTCGAGGAGAACCGGCGCCAGGTCAACCAGAACGCGGTGGAGATCCACAAGAAGTTCGCCATCTCGATCGCGTGCATCGTCTTCGTGCTGATCGGCGCCCCGATCGCGCTGCGCTTCCCGCGCGGTGGCGTCGGCCTCGTCATCGGCGTCAGCCTGTTCGTCTTTGCGCTGTACTACGTCGGCCTCATCGCCGGCGAGGCGCTCGCGGACAAGGACATCCTGACGCCGTTCTGGGCAATGTGGGCGGCGAACATCCTGCTGACGGGCGTCGGCGTGCTGCTGCTGGCGCGCATGGGACGCGAGGCCGCGACCTCGCGCGGCGGGGACATCCACGAGATGGTGGAGATGGTGGGCAATTTCTTCCGCCGTTCGCCGCCGGTCGACCCGGAGCCCACGCCCACCACCCCGGCGTCATGAGGCGCCATCTGCTGTGGCCCCTCGACCGCTACGTGCTCTCGGAGTTCATCAAGATCTTCGTGAGCACCTCGCTGGGCTTCCCGATCCTGGTCACGATCATCGACCTCACCGACAACCTGGACAAGTACCTCAACCGGAACCTGCCCCGGGCCGACATCGCGATGAGCTATGTCTACGCGATGCCCGAGAACATGTTCAGGGTGCTCCCGGCCGCGGTGCTGTTTGCGACGGTCTTCACGATCAGCTCGCTGGCACGCCACTCGGAGATCACCGCCGCCAAGGCCTCGGGGATCAGCTTCTACCGCATGGCCCTCCCGATCTTCTTCGGCGCCATCCTGGCCGGGGCGCTGACCCTGGGCCTGAGCGAGGTCGCCCCGATGGGCAACAAGCACCGCAACGCGCTGCTCCAGGAGAACCGCTACACCTCCGGCACCGATCGCTTCAACTTCGCGTACGCCGGGGAGTCGGGACGGGTGTACCGCATCGGCGAGTTGAAGAGCGAGAGCGGCGTCGCCAACGCCATCGAGATCGAGCGCAAGGGCAGCGAGAACGATCCGTCGTACCCCACCTGGATCGTGACCTCGTCGAGCGCCAAATGGAATCCCGCGCGGGGGTGGACACTGACCGGTGGGTCGCTGCACGTTCTGGGGGCCAACAACGTCGACTTCGTCGTGGCCTACGACTCCCTGCGCGACCGCCACTTCCGCGAGACCCCGACGCAACTGCTCGCCCCGCCCACGGCGCCCGAGGACATGCGCTACCGGGAGCTTGGTACCTATCTCTCCGTGCTGCAGCGCTCGGGCAGCGACGTGAACGAGCTGCGCGTGGAGCGCGCACTCAAGATCGCGGTGCCGGTCACCTGCATCATCATCGCGCTGTTCGGGGCACCGCTGGCCACCAGCAACCAGCGCGGGGGCGCCGCCTACGGCATCGGCGTGAGCCTCGCCGTCACCGTCGCGTTCCTGGTCTTCATCCAGCTCACCAAGGCAATTGGCGGCAAGGGCATCGTCGATCCCGACCTCGCCGCGTGGACCCCGAACATCGTCTTCGGCGTGGGCAGCCTGCTGCTGCTCTGGCGAGTCCGTACGTGACCTCACCGATGTTCGGCAGCCACCGCTCCACGGAGGAATTCCCCGTGATGCAGCGGACGGGGTTGCGGTTCCTGCGTCGCATGGCGCGCTTTGGCGTGGCCATCTTCGGGGGCATCGGGGAGCGGGTGTACTTCGTCGGCGAGGCGCTGCGTGCGCTGTTCCGCGAGGGACGGACCTGGCTCCCGCTCACGGCGGCCCAGATGCGGTCGGTTGGCGTGGACTCGCTGCCCCTGGCGGCCATCGTGGCCGCGTTCATCGGCGCGGTCATCGCGCTGCAGTCGCGCTACCAGCTCTTCCCGGGCGTGCAGCTCTCGGTCGTCGGGCTCATCTCGCGGCAGACGATCGTGCTCGAACTCGGCCCACTGCTGACGGGCCTCGTGCTCACCGGGCGCGTCGGCGCGCGGATGACCGCCGAGATCGGGACGATGCGGGTGACCGAACAGATCGACGCCCTCGAGACGCTGGCCTACGACCCGATTGCATACCTGGTGGTGCCGCGGCTCATCGCCGGAATCCTGATGCTCCCGCTGCTGGTCATCTTCGCCAACGCCGTCGGCGTGACGATCGCGTTCTTCACCGCGGTCTTCGCGACCGACGTGACGTGGCAACAGTTCTCCGAAGGATTGCGGATCTCCTTCAATCTCTTCCAGATTATCTACTCCCTGCTCAAGGCGACGATCTTTGGTGGCGCCATCGCGACGCTCTGCTCGTATGAAGGGTACGTGACCGACGTCGGCGCCGAGGGAGTCGGTCGCTCGACCGCGAAGGCGGTCGTCATCACCTCGGTGGCGATCCTCGTACTCGACGCCTTCGTCGCCGCCCTCTTCGCCCCCATGCTCCAAGGATGAGACGTCGCGACGAAGTGCTCGTGGGGATCTTCACCACGCTTGGGGTGATCATCGCCGTGCTGGGGTCGATCTGGCTCGTGCGCGGCGGCCTGCAGTCGGGGTATCCGCTCTACGCCCGCTTCCCCTGGGGCGCGGGTCTCAAGCAGGGGCAACCCGTCTGGCTTGTCGGGGTGACCGTCGGGTTCGTGGACAAGGTCGACCTCGATCCGCACGGCACGCTGGTGGTGACCTTCAGGATCCAGCACGACTACCAGGTGCCCCGCACCACGACGGCGGCGGTGATTCCCAACGGGTTCTTCGGCGACCAGGCGATCGCGCTCACGCCGAGCGCGCCCGACACGGCCTCGTTCGCGCCCGGGGACACGGTGCCGGTGCTGCAGAGCAGCACCGGGTTGCAGGCGCTGACCTCGCGTGCCGACACGTTGAGCCAGGCCCTGGGCGCGATCCTCAGCGGCGCGCGCACCCAGCTCGTCGACTCCGGCGGCCTGGCGGAGCTGCGGCGCTCGATCGTCAGCGCGCACCAGCTCTTCTCGGAGCTCAAGGCGGTGGCGGACACGCAGTCAAGGGAGCTGAAGTCCACGCTCGCCACCCTGCGCTCGAAGGTCGGCGCCGTCGATTCGACAAAGGTCGACTCCACGGTGCGGTCGCTGCGCGAGGCGAGCGCCAACCTCGCGAGGTTGACGTCCGCGCTCCAGCGTACATCCGACCGCTTCGATGTCATCCTCGCCAAGATGGACAGCGGGAACGGCAGCATGGCGAAGCTGCTCAACGATCCGGCGCTCTTCAACGATTCGCACAAGCTGCTGTCGGATCTCGATTCGCTGGTGCTCGACGTGAAGGCGAATCCGCGGAAGTTCTTCAAGTTCTCCGTGTTCTGAGCACGACGAGGGGCGTGTCCGTATGCGGGACGGCCCGTCCCGCCACCGCGCACGACCGCCTCGCGCACCGGCCGCCCCCGATGGCGCATGTCGTTGCGGCGTAGCGTGTAAGCCCGTTCGCGGCTGTGGCACGGGAGTTGTCCTGTACGACACTGTCGAACCGGACATCGCCCCCACCCAGCGCCCACATGCTCGACGACATCCGCTACGCCCTTCGACAGCTCGGCAACCGCCCGGCCTTCACGATCACCGCGGTGCTCTCGCTGGCGCTGGGACTCGGCGCCAACGCCATGATGTTCTCGGTGACGAACGCGCTGCTGCTGAACGAGATGCCGGTGCCTCACCCGGACGCGATGGTGCGGATGTACAGCGGGCAGCACAGCCCCCTCCGCCTCGAGGACTTCGAGTACTTCCGGGCTGGAGCCGATTCCCTGGTGCGGCTGATCGGCGAGCAGCAGTCGCCCGCCACCTTCGTCGACGGAAGCGAACCCGAGCGCGTCATCGTCTCCGTCACGGCCGGTGACTTCTGGGGGACGCTGCGGCTCACGCCGCAGCTCGGTCGCTTCGTGACCCGGGTGCGTGACGACGTCGGGCCGGGCGTGCCTGAGGTCGTGCTCAGCGACCGCTTCTGGCACCGGCGCTTCGCGGCCGATTCCTCGGTTGTCGGGCGCAGCGTGCGCCTTGGCATCTCGTCGGCGGTCGTGGTGGGTATCGCCCCACCGGGGTTCGCGAGTTCGATCTTCGGATGGTCGGCGGACTTCTGGGCGCCGCTGCCCGACGCCTCGGAGCTGCTCGGCATTCCGGCCAACACGCTGGCGTCGAGCCTGTACGTCACCGGGCGGCTCCGCACTGGCGTGGAGCGATCGCTCGCGGGGGCCCAGCTCGGCGTCCTCATGGAGCAGTTGCGGGCCGCGGTTCCCGCGGAGCACCAGACGATGACGGTACGGGTCGACCACGCCCGCGGCATCACCGCCGAGGTGCGCGACGCGGTCGCGATCGGCTCGATCTTCCTGCTCGTCATCACCGGGCTGGTGCTGCTCACGGCGTGCGCCAACGTCGGCAACCTCCTGCTCTCCCGCAACGCGGCCAGGCGCCTGGAGCTCGGCGTCCGGGTGGCGATGGGCGCCGGGCGGCGGCGACTCGTCAGGCAGCTCCTCACCGAGTCGCTCGTGCTCGCCGCCTGCGCCGGCGGGCTGGCGCTCGTGGCGGCGTCGTGGATCCAGCCGCTTGTGACGCGCCTGATCCCCGAGGACGCGCAGTTCGCCATCTCGATCCCGGTGGATGGCACCGTGGTCGCGTACAGCGCGGCGATTTCGCTCCTGGCGGTGCTGGCGTTCGGGCTGGCGCCGGCCCTGCGTGCCGTCTCCGGCGACGTGGTGATGTCCCTGCGCGGCGACTCGCGCTCGGTCACGTCGGCCGGGGCCAGGGGACGGCAGCGCTTCCTGATGCTGCAGGTGACGCTCTCCACGCTGCTCCTGGCGGTTGCGCTGCTCTTCGTCCACAGCCTGACCAACGCGCGCCGCATCGACGCCGGGTTCGACGCCACCGGCCTGGTGGCGATGGACGTGGACCTCTCGCTCGGCCGGTACGACGCCACCACGGGACGGGCGCTGCTGGAGCGCCTCGTCGGGGAGATCGACGCCCTGCCCATCGTGCGCAGCGCGTCGCTGGCGGCAACGGTGCCGCTGGCGGGCACGCGGATGGAGGTGTCGTACCTCCAGCAGGGCGACCCGGCGCCAGCGCCTGGCACGCCGCAGCCGCACACCGACTTCAACATCGTCGCACCGGTCTACTTCGCCACGACAGGGATCCCGCTCGTCGCCGGCCGCGAGTTCACGGCGGCCGACGCGACCGGGTCACCGCCCGTTGCCATCGTGAACGAGACCATGGCGAAGCGCCTCGCGCCCGACGGCTCGGCGCTCGGGAAGCGCATCAGCATCTCCGGTCCCGATGGCCCGTTCGCGGAAGTCGTCGGCGTGGCGCGGGACATCAAGTACAACTCGCTTGGCGAATCGACGCCGTCATTCACGTACGTGCCGTTCGCGCAGCACTACAATCCCAGCACACGCATCGAGGTGCGCCTGGACTCGTCCGCGGCCTTCGCGCCGGCGAGCCGGATGCTCGCGTCACTGGTGTCGGCGGCGGATCCATCGCTGCCCCCGGTCCAGGTGCGGCAGGTGCGTGAACTGCAGCAGATGGCGCTGCTTCCGGCACGCGCCGGTGCGGCGACCCTGGGCGCCTTCGGCGTGCTTGCGCTGGTGCTCGCCGCCGTCGGCATCTTCGGCGTGTCGGCGTTCGCGGTCTCCCAGCGCACGCGCGAGATCGGCATTCGCTCGGCGCTGGGCGCGTCGGCGACGGCGCTCGTCCGGACGGTCCTCGGCGACACGTTGCGCACGGTGTTCATCGGCGGTGCGGCCGGCCTGGTGCTGTCGATCGGGGCGGCGCAGCTCATCCGCAGCCAGCTCTACGGCGTCGGCGCCATCGATCCGCTCACCTTTGCCGGCGTGCCCATCGTGCTGATGGCCGTCGCCGCGCTGGCGGCGGCCATCCCCGCCCGTCGCGCCATCAAGGTCGATCCGGTGATCGCCCTGCGCACGGAGTAGCCCGGGACGTCGGGCGTATCGCACGCGCGCCCGCCGCTGGCATCCGGGGCGTCGCGCGACCCGGCCTGCGCCGCGACGCCTCCGGATCATCCCCGGACGCGCGCAGCTACGCGCGTCCGGGGCGCCCCACCGTGAAGCGGTAGACGGGGATGCCCGCGAGAAGCACCGCAAAGATGCCGAGGGCCCAGTAGCGGCTCGACGGATCGATGAGCGCGTTCACAAGCAGGTAGATGACCGACAGGATGAAGAGCGCCGGAACCACCGGATAGCCCGGCGTCCGGAACGATGGCGCGTAGCCCGGGCGCGCGCGCAGGCGGTACACCACGGCCACGCCCAGCGCGTAGAACGGGATCATGGCGATCACGAAGGTGTCGGCGAGTTTCTCGAAGCTCTGCAGCAGCACGAAGATGAGGCCGAGGAAGGCGACGAAGCCGATCGCCACGTAGGGCGTCTTGTAGCGCGGGTGCACGCGCGCGATCGGCTTGAAGAGCATGCCGTCGTCGGCCATCGCAAAGAGGACCCGCGGACTCGTGAGCAACACCGCGCTCAGCGTCCCGAAGGTCGAGATCATCACCGTGACCGACACCAGCACCACGCCCGGCCTGCCGATCACCTGTTCCGCGACATCCGCCGCCACGAGCTTCGACGTGCGGATCTGGTCGACTGTCAGCACCGACATGTAGCCGACGTTGGCGAGCAGGTAGATGACAAGCACCGCCAGGGTGCCGCCGATGATCGCGCGCGGCAGGTTGCGCCGCGGGTCGGATACCTCGCCCGCCACGTAGCTCACGTCCGCCCATCCGTCGTACGCCCAGAGCACCGAGACCAGGGCGAGGCCGAACGCGCCGACGTGCACGCTGCCGGGGGGGACCAGTGGGGTGAAGTGCCCTCCCGTGTGCGGCAGCGCAAAGACGAGCGCCAGCACGCAGACGAACGCGAGGCCGCCATACTTGGCGAGCGTCGTCAGGTTGATGACCGCGGCCCCCCATCGCACACCGACGATGTTGAAGCCCGCGGTGAGGAGTATCGCGCAGGCTGCCACGTAGTGGGCGTACTTGTCGTACGGCGCCACTGTGGGGTCGAAGCCCAGCACGCGGAGGAAGTACTCGGCGAACGTGATCGCGATGGCGCCGAGCGCGGCCGCCCGGACGACGGTGAGCTGCCCCCAGCCGAAGAGGAACGCCGGGAGGCGTCCCCAGCCCTCGCGCAGGAACGCGTAGAACCCTCCCGTTTGCGGCAACTCCCCGGCGATCTCGGCGAGGGTCAGGGCGCCACAGAGCGCGAACGACCCGCCGAGCACCCAGATGAGCAGCAGCGGCAGGGGCGCGGGAATCCTGTCGGCGATGCCGGCCGGAGACCGGAAGATGCCGGAGCCGATCGTCGACCCCACGACCACGGCCGTGGTGCTCCACAGCCCAAGCCGTCGAGGCAGGTTGGAGGGAGGATTTGAGGACGCCATGGGCCGCAATGGTACAGCCCGGGGGTGGATCAGGCGAGGCCGGAGTGCCGAAGCGAACGGCCGCTGGTGCGCATGCGTTTCGCCATTGAAAGCCCCCCAGCAAGAGGCGACCTTTCCTGTCCTTCCGCCCCCAGATCCCGGACGAGTTGTGCCCATCCGCAACCTGACCCACCTGACCTACTGGTTCTGTGCCGCACTGGCGGTGGCGAGCCAGGTGGCGATCCTGCGCGCCATGGTGGCGGGGCGTGCGCCGGCGGCCTCGCGGCGCCCGATGGCGAAGTGGGCCGAGGTGGCGTGGGTGCTCATTCCGGCGGTCGTCCTTGTGGCGGTGCTCTTTGCCACATGGCAGGCGATGGGCCGCCAGGCCGGTGCCCGTGACGGGCCCCATCACGCTGGGTTGAGGGGGGCGCGCCGGTGACGCTGATCCGTCGACTCGGGTGGGTGACCCTGGTGCTTGGGTTCGGGCACATCGTGTTCGGCGCGATCGTGCGGATCACCGGCTCGGGCATGGGGTGCGGCGATCACTGGCCGACGTGCCAGGGGTACCTGTTTCCGCCGCTGACGCGTCCGGACCTGATCATCGAGGTGTCGCACCGGTACTTCGCGGCCACGCTGACGACGGCGATCCTGGTGCTGCTGGTGGTGTCGTGGCTGCGTCGGCGCGAGCCTGGCGTGGGTGGACGGGGGGGCGTGCTTCGGCCGGTGGTGCTGGGGGCGGTGCTTGTGGTGACGGCGGCGGTGTTCGGGGCATTTACAGTCTGGCTGCAGCTGGCGAACAAGTGGGTGATCGTGA
Source organism: uncultured Gemmatimonadaceae bacterium (assembly GCA_963761075.1). Classification (GTDB taxonomy): domain Bacteria; phylum Gemmatimonadota; class Gemmatimonadetes; order Gemmatimonadales; family Gemmatimonadaceae; genus CAVXFN01. The sequence goes on along the minus strand of CAVXFN010000001.1, from coordinate 29,902 downwards.
CGCACCTGGCGCTGGCGATGGGGCTGCTGGCGGCGTTGATGGTGGCGATCGTTCGCGCGGGGGGCCCCCCCCGAATTCCAATATCCGCCCCCGCCGCGAAAAACGCGTCACCATCCCATCGCGCCGCACAGCCTGACGACGCCTGGGCCGCCTCGCCTGAGACGGCGACCGCCGCGTTCCTCGCCGCTGTCCTCGTCTTCCTGGCGCTCGTCCTTGGCGCGCTCACCGCGCACGTCCCCGGCGCCAACTCCGCGTGCGTGGGCTTTCCGCTCTGCCGCGGTTCGATCTTCCCCAGCGACCCCACGCAGTACCTGCAGTTCGTGCATCGCATCGTCGCCTATTCGGCGTTCCTGCTCATCGGCTGGATGGGGGTCGCCCTCGCGCGGCGTGGCGAGAAACGGCTCGCCGCGTGGGCGCGCGTCGTGCTGGCGGTGATCTTCCTCCAGGTCCTCGTCGCCTTCGCCATGGTCACGTACCACCTGCCTCCCGTCTGGCGGTCGCTGCACGAGGCGGTCGGGACGCTCGTCTGGATCGCGACGTTCAGCCTTGCCTACGTGGCCAACAGGCTGGCGCGGCGCGCAGCCGAGCCGCGGCCCGCCGCGCAGCCGGTGACGCCGGCCGGGGTGCGCGCATGAGTGCCGGCGGGATCGCCGTCCGCGACGGCGAGTCGCGCGAGTCGTTCCGCGACTACGTCGCACTCACCAAGCCGCGCATCATCTCGCTGCTGCTGGTGACGACGGTGGCGCCGATGTACGTCGCCGGCCATCCCGTCGCTCTGGACGGTGCTCATCGTGGTCGTCGGTGGCTACCTGATGGCCGGGGGCGCCAACGCGGTGAACATGTACATCGACCGCGACATCGACGACCGCATGGCGCGCACGCGGCTCCGGCCCATTCCCAGCGGGCGCCTGACGCCGGTCACCGTGCTGATGTTCGGCCTGGCGCTGGCCGGTGCCGCGACGTGGCTGCTGGCGCAGTTCGTGAACGTGCTGACGGCGGCGCTGGCGCTGGCCGGGTTCTACTTCTACGTCTTCGTGTACACCCGCTGGCTCAAGCGCACCACGCCGCAGAACATCGTCATCGGCGGCGCCGCCGGCGCCTTTCCACCGCTCGTCGGCTGGGCGGCGGTGACAGGGTCGCTCGACCTCACCGCGCTGTACCTGTTCCTGATCGTGTTCTACTGGACGCCGCCGCACTTCTGGGCACTGGCCCTGCTCAAGCAGGCGGACTACGGCCGCGTGGGCGTGCCGATGGCGCCGGTGGTGTGGGGAGAGCGCGAGACGATGGACCACATGCTCTGGTACATGGGCATCCTGCTGGCGCTGACGATCCTTCCGGTGACCTTCGGGGCGCTGGGGTGGATCTACCTCGTGTCGGCGGTCGTGCTGGGCGGGCTGCTGCTGCGCGGCATCCTGCGGATGCGCCGCGCGCGGCCGTGGAACGGGCCGGCGTGGTGGGTCTACAAGTACTCCCTGCTGTACCTCGCCCTGCTGTTCACGGCGATGGCGATCGACCGCCAGGTGCTGGGATGACCGATCCCGAGGCGTTCTCGTTCGGCGAGGGGGAGTTCCTGACGCTGCGCGTCGGCGGCACGCCGGAGCGCCCGGAGCGACTGCTCCTCATCGGCCGCCCGCGCGACGGCCTGGTGCGCGTGCGCGAGTGGACGTCCGACTCGTGGAACACCGAGGGAGAGGACTACGACCTCCCGCCCGGCGAGCTGCTGGAGCAGATGGAGCAGGCCTACGCCGCCCGCGCCGGACTCGGCGAGGAGATGTACCGGGTGCGGCGCTGGCTGGGCGGGTGAGGGCGCGCAGCGCCCGGCAGCCCGCGGGCCCACCTAACGCCTGATCAGCGCCCGCACCACGTACGGCACGTCGTCGGCGTCGGTCGTCACCGTGTAGAGCGTGTCGCCGCGAAAGAGCGGGTGCCAGTACGGACTGATGTGAAACGGCGCGACGGCGGTCGCCACCAGCTGTCCCTTGTCGTTCCAGACGTCGAATGACGTGTGGAGGGTGTCCGCGGCGCTCGACCGCACCCAGACGCGCCCGCGATCGTCGACATCCAGCGCGAGCACCACCGGCTTCGTCTTCGGGATCCAGCTGAAGTCGGGGTCGTTGAACCCCTGCTTCGAGAACGTCTCGTGCAGCTTGTCCTGTTCGCGCGCTCGCTCGGCGGCGGTCACCGGAAGGGGCCTCACGTCGCGCACCACGCGCGCGGTCGTGTCCCCGCTGCCTAACGCGATCCGCAGCACCTCGTAGCGGTCCCCACCGGAGCACCAGATTGCCCCGGCCGGATCCCACGTCATGACCGCGCGCGGAAGGAACGGGACGCCCATCGACATGCTGTGGGTCCTGGCGGTCGCCTGGTAGAAGGCGTGCTTCGGGTCGACGCCTTCGGTGCGACAGGCCGGCATGGGGATCGTGTCCCGCACCGCCCCGTCGGCGCCGATCCGGCGCACCGTCGTCGTGCTGGTCCGGTCCGGCTTGAACTGCGGGAAGTACTCGTCGAGTCGCCCCTCGCGATCGAACATGGCGCTCCAGATGTACCCGTAGCCCCAGGTTCCCAGCGTGTGCTGCGCCTTGAAGTCACCGCCCGCCGCGTACACGCTGAGCCTGGCGTTGGCCGGGTCATTCACCCAGATGTCGCCGTTCGGCGCCGTCACCATGCCATTGGCGTTGCGGATCTCGCCGGGACCCGACCCCTTGCGCGCCACCTGCTTCACGAACTTCCCCTGCGCATCGAACATCCGGATCTCCTGGGTCTTGAAGTCGAGCACCCAGATCGATCCGCCGGCACCGACGGCGATCCCCCGTACGTCCGCGAACGACGCCGGGCCCTCGTCGAGCGTCCCGATGCGCAGGTCCTCGACGATCGTCCAGCGCGCCTGCGCCCCGGCGAACGGCGCGATGACGACGAGCAGCGCGGCGGCGAGGGTGGTGTGCAGCCGGCCCAGCATGCAGCGGACGGGTGGGGTCATCGTCGCCTCCGGACTGTGGCGAACCGGCGTCGCGAACCGGCGTCGCGAACCGGCGTCGCGAACCGGCGTCGCGAACCGGCGTCGCACACGCGCACGGCGTCACGTTGACTACGCTACAGTTGCCCGATGCTCCCGTCGAGGGTTGCGGTCCCTTCGCGGTGACGCAGGACGACGCACAGCCACCTGTGATCGCGCGCACGCAGGCGACAACCGTCGCCGAAGGGTCGCACGAAAAAAGGGCGGCATCCCGAAGAACGCCGCCCCGAATCCCACACTGTCAATCGACCCCGCAGCAACCGTTTGCGCCGCGCGCGCGCCGCGCTACGAGAACCTCCCGCACGAGCAACTCTCCGGTCCGCACGACGGGCCCGCGTCAGGCATCGATGAATCACCCGTGCTGCGCATCACCAGCCCCATGCCGCCCGAGATCACGCGGCGCACCGGCGTCCCCGTCTCGGGATGCGCCGTCAGCGCCGGCTCATCGAAGTGCTGCTTCAGCTCGAACTGCTCCACCGACTCCGCCGGCCCGTCGGGAATCGTCTCGTAGAGATACGTCGGCATGCCCCTGCTCCTGGTGCAAAATGCCCTTTGACGATACACGCGCGGCGAAGCGCGACGCAACGCCTCCTATCCGCCGGCGCCGCCCTGCCCCTCCCGCCCGGTTCCGGGCTTCCGGAAGGCGACGGCGTACACCACGACCCCGATGACGAGCAGGAGCGTCCCGAACAGCGACGTCCGCAGCGACGAGACATACGCGCTCACCACGCCGATGATCGCCGACACCACGAACAGCATCGGCACCACCGGGTAGCCCAGGGTGCGATACGGCCGCACCGCGCCCGGCATCGTGCGGCGCAGCACGATCACGCTCGCCCCACCCAGCCCGAAGAAGATCCAGTCGGCAAAGACGACCCCCGACAGGAGTGCGCCGAGGTCGCCGCGCGTGCCGAAGAGCAGCGCCAGCGACCAGACGACCATGATGCCGATGGCCACGTGCGGCGTGCCGAATCTCGGGTGCACGCGCCCGGCGACGGCGAGAAAGAGCCCGTCCTGCGCCATCGCGAACGGGATGCGCGAGTTGCCCAGCAGCGCCACGTTCACGAAGCCGAGGATCGAGAGCATGGCACCGAGCGTGATGAACGTGGCGCCCACCGGTCCCACCAGCCGCTGGGCGGTGTCGGCGGCCACGGCGGCGCTGGCGGCGAGGCCGTCGCGCCCCAGCACGTGCACGTAGACCGCGTTGGCGCCCAGGTAGATGGCCACCACGATAAGGATGCCGATGAACAGCGCCCGCGGGATCGTCCACCCCGGGCGCCGGATCTCGCCGGCCACCATGTTGAGCTGCTGCCACCCGCCGATGGTGAACAGCACCGCCACGAACGCCGCCGCCAGGCCGGCCCCGAGCGTCGACCGCGGCGGCGGCGCCGAGGCCACCGGCAACGGCGCGCCGACGCGCGCCCACAGCACGAACCCCACCACGATCAGCGCGCCTAACGCCGTGATCTTGGCCACCGTCAGCACGTTCTGCACCACCGCGCCGGGCTTGACGCCGACGTAGTTGGTCACGCCGAGCACGGTGATGGTGATGGCGGCCAGGCCAAGGGTGCCGCCCACCGGCGCCAGGTCGACATAGCGCGCCACGTAGCCGGCGAACCCCATCGACACCGCGGCCAGCGCGCCGGTGGAGATGAGGAGCAGCGTCATCCACCCGCAGAGGAACGCCGCCAGCGGCCCGAAGGCACGGCGGATGTAGACGTAGGCGCCGCCGGCATCGGGGAGCATCGCGCCGAGTTCCGCGTACGTCAGCGCACCGGCCAGCGCGACCACCCCGCCCAGCGCCCAGACGCCGAGCAGCCACGGACCCGCGGGGAGGGCGCGTGCCACCTCGGCCGGGGTGAAGAAGATGCCGCTGCCGATGATGCCGCCCACGACCATGAGCGCGGCCGAGAACAGCCCGAGCTCGCGCCGGAGGGAATCCTGTGAAGTGGCCACGGCGAACCGGAGGGAGTGACGGCGGATCAGTGCGCGCCCGGGATCCTCGCCCCCCGGCGCCCGGGCGCTTCCAGCGTCACACCTCCAGCAGGTCCACCTGGTACCGCTCCGGGGTGACCACCAGCGCCCCGTCACCGTAGAACGCGTTCACCTCGGAGCGCACGCCGGCAAAGCCCGGGATGTAGATCCCGGGCTCCACGGAGAAGCCCACGCCGGGAAACAGCAGGCGCTCATCGCGGGTCTCGAGGTTGTCGAGGTTGGGCCCCGAGCCGTGCAGGTCCTGCGGATCGATCGAGTGGCCGGTGCGGTGCGTGAAGTACTCGCCGAAGCCCCGCGACTCGATGACGCTGCGGGCCGCGTCGTCGGCATCGGCGCCGCGGACCATGGCCCGCGCCGCACAGCGCTCGCGCAGCAGGGCCAGCGCGGCATCGCGCGCGTCGCGCACCGCCCGCCAGATCTGCGACACGCGCTCCACCGGCGGGCCCAGCACCGCCATCCAGGTCTGGTCCGCGTAGACCCCGCCGGGTTCCTTGGCCCAGAGGTCGATCAGCAGCAGGTTCCCCGAAGTGATGAGGTGGGGACTGGCGGCCGTCGGCTCGTAGTGCGGGTTGGCGGCGTTGGCCCCCACCGACACGTTAGGCGGATGGTCGAACTCGAGGCCCGGCCCGGCCGAAGGCGGCGATGATCCGCGCCTGGATCTCGTGCTCGGCGGCCGCCCGGCCCGCCCGGGCGACGGCGCCGGCCTCGCGCATCGCGTCCCGGGCGATCTCGGCGATGACCTCCGCGGCGCGCCGGTGCGATGCCAGTTGCTCCGGGCTCCACGTCGCATAGAACCGGGAGACCAGCTCCCCGGAGCTCACGATCGTCACGTCCATGGAGCGCAGCAGCTCGACGACGCCCGCGGGGATCCTGTCGAGGTACGGCACGGCGTCGCCGGCCGAGTACTCCATGGCGACGCGCTTGCCGCCGACGAGCTCGCGCACCTCGGCCTCGAGCGTGCGCCACGAGCTGTAGACGAGCTTGCGCCACTCCGCCGGCCAGTCGCGCCAGACCCGCTGCTCGATGGCGTGCGTCACCGCCACCGGGACGCCCTTGGCCGGCACCCAGGCGAAAAATCGCCGGGTGACGTGCCCGCCCACACCGAGCAGTGCGCCGGCAATCGGGTTCGTCCCGCGGAAGTCATAGAACAGCCAACCGTCCACGCCCGCGTCGACGAGCGCCTTCTGCACGGACGGCAGGCTCTCACGTGAAAGCATTCGCTATCCCCCGATCGGCATGGGGCGCCATTCGGCGCGCCACGCGCAGGTCCCCTCGCCGCGGCCGGCGCAGCGCACATGCTCCACCCCACCCACGCTGTTCACCATCAGGCGCAGCATTTCCTTGAGCCCGGCCTCGTAGTACGCACACCCCACCGAACGCGGGGCGGCCTCCGCGGTCACCGAGCGCGCCACCTCGAGATACACCGACGAGCCGACGCGCGAGACAGTTCCATTGAAGTAGCGCGCCGAGAGCCGGCGCGTGTGTCGCAGTGCGATGGGCCGCGACGCGAACGCCGGCAGCAGCAGGAGCGCGCGCCGCGTGACCGGGGAAATTGTCTGGTACGCCTCGCGCGCGAGGTATCGCCCCGCCGCACGGAACACCGCCTCGGCGTCGGGACGACGGCCGAGGAGCGATGCCAGGGCCGCCGCCTCGTCGTGCGACGTGCGCTGCTTGCGCTTCACGGCATCGGTGAAGCGGCGGATCTGCATGTAGACGGTGTCGCTCAGCCCCAGCCGCTTGTTCCGCAGGTCGCCCACCAGCTCGGCCTCGAAATCCTCGACCGGTGTGTCGACGTCCCGGACGGCTTCGAGGAAGGAGAGCGGCAGGAGTGCGTCGACAGTGGATGCCATGAGAGGCCGGGGTTCGTGGCAGCGAAGCTAACGGCGGTGTGACACGTCCTCAAGAAGTCGCCGCGCGCCGGGCGCGGCCCGGAAACCGCGGGACGGCATGGTTTTCCGGTCGTCCCACCGCCGCGCCCGCCCAGCCGGCCGCAATCAGGTCGCATTCCGTCACTCCGGCGTCATCTTCAACCGCGTGCCCGCCTCGCTCGCCGCCCGCGCCCTCCTCGGCTTCGTCATCGCCGCGGCCATCGCCGTTGCCGCGCGCCGGGCGCGCCTGCTCGACCTCGGCGGGACCATCGCCGCGACCGTCGTGGGCATCGCGTGCACCGTCGGCGGCGCCGACTGGATCACCGGCATCCTCGTCTTCTTCGTGACGTCGAGCGGGCTCACGCGCTGGAGCGCCGCACACACCCGTGGCACCGTGGCCGACGTCGTCGCCAAGGGCGGCGCCCGGGATGCGGCACAGGTCGTCGCCAACGGCGGCGTCTTTGCGCTGGCCGCGCTCCTCGCCGCCACCACCCATGGCGCCCAGTGGCAGGCGGCCGGCGCCGGCGCCCTCGCCGCCGCCACCGCGGACACCTGGAGCACCGAGATCGGCACCGCCTTCGGTGGCGCACCGCGACACCTGCTGCGCTGGCACACGCTGCCGAAGGGCGCGTCCGGCGGCGTGACGGCAATCGGTTCGCTGGGCGCGGTCCTTGGTGCATCCGTTCATTGCGATCATCGTCGTGGTGCTGGCGTGGCCGGTGCCCATCCGGGCGGTCGTGTCCGGCGGCATTGCCGGGGCATTCGTCGACTCGCTGCTGGGGGCCACGCTGCAGGAGCGGCGCTGGTGCCCGGCCTGCGGCCGCTTCACCGAGCGGCCGGTTCACCGCTGCGGCGCCGCCACGATCGTGCGCGGCGGAATGGCAGGCTTCGGCAACGACGGCGTCAACCTCGCGAGCGTTGTCGCCGGCGCGCTGGTGACGGTGCTCCTCTCGTAAGGCCATTGACCACGGTATCCGGAGCGACAGTGAGCCACCGGTGGATTCGGACGGGACCCGCGGAATCGCCAGGCACCGGGACCATCGAGGCCTCGGCGGCATGACCGCGCCCCTCGACGCCGAGGTGATCATCGTCGGCGGCGGCCCGGCGGGCGCGTCCACCGGCTTTTTCCTGGCGCGCGCCGGCGTCGACGTGCTGATCCTCGACCGCGCGACGTTCCCGCGCGACAAGCCCTGCTCCGAGTACATGAGCCCGCAGGCGTCGCGGCTCCTCGACGAGATGGGCGTGCTCGGCACGCTCGAGCGGCAGGGCGCCGCGCACCTCGAGGGCATGCGCGTGCGCGCCCCTGGCGGGGTGGAGCTGCAGGGTGACTTCGTGGCGTCGCACGGATTCCGCGGCTTCCGCAACCGCGGCCTCTCCATTCGGCGCACGGTGCTCGACGCCACGCTGCTCGACAGCGCCCGCGGCGCCGGGGCACGGGTGCGGGAGGGCGTCCGCGTGCACGACCTCGACCTCGCCGCCGACGGCCGGGTGACCGGCGTTGTCACCGGCGGGCCGGGCGCCCCGATGGTGCTGCGCGCACCGTTGGTGATCGGCGCCGACGGGCTTCGCTCGGTGGTGGCGCGGCGCGCCGGGCTGGGCGCGCACGGCCGCTGGCCGCGCCGCGTCGCGCTGGTGACGCACTACGAGGGCGTGCGCGACATGGCGCCGTACGGGGAGATGCACGTCTTTCCCGGCGACTACATCGGGCTGGCGAGCGTGGGTGGCGGCGTCACCAACGTCGCCCTCGTTATGCAGGCGGTGCAGGCGCGCGCCCTGGCCGGCGACGCCGCCGGCTTCCTCGACCGCCGGCTGGCGCGCACGCCGCACCTCGCACGCCGCCTCGCCGGCGCCGTCCGGACCACGCCGGTGCTTCCCGTCGGCACCTTCAACTGGCGCGCGCGCCCGGCCTGGCGCCCCGGGCTGGCGCTGGTGGGCGACGCCGCCGACTTCTTCGACCCCTTCACCGGCGAGGGGATCTACGCCGCGCTGCGGGGCGGTGAATTGCTGTGCTCGTATGCCTTCGCCGCCGTGCGGGACGCCGGGCCGCGGGCCGCGGAGATCGCCCTCGCCGCCTACGAGCGGTCGCGCCGCCATGAGTTCGGGGGGAAATGGATGGTGGAGCGCGCCATCGCCTCCGCGGTCGCTGTCCCGGCGCTCATTGACCACGCCGCGCGTGCGCTGGCCCGCCGGAAGGACCTCGCCGACCTCCTTGTCGGCGTCACCGGCGACTTCGTGCCCGCGCGCGAAGTCCTCCGCGTGGGCTACATTCTTCCACTGATCCTCGCGGGTTTCTCGCGACACCCCGGGGCCACCGCGCGCACACGCGACGACCAGCCGATGGTGGTCCCCGACCAGAGATGACGATCGACCCCGACTCCTTCCGCAGCGTCCTCGGACGATTCGCCACCGGCGTCACCGTGCTCACCACGCGCGACGACGCCGGCACCGACCACGGCATGACCGTGAGTGCGTTCGCGTCGCTCAGCCTCGACCCGCCGCTCGTGGTCGCCTGCATCGACCACGCCGCGGAGATGTACCGCATCCTGAAGCCGGGCAGCCACGTGGTGTTCAACATCCTGGCCGCGCACCAGGAGTCCCTCTCGCGCCGCTTCTCCGAGGGGGACGGCACCCGGCGTTTCGACGGCATCGGCTTCGAGCGGGGCACCCACGGCGTCGTCGTCCTCGACGAGGTGCTGGCGTACCTCGAGTGCGACGTGCTGCGGCAGCACGACGGCGGCGACCATGGGATCTTCGTGGCGCAGGTGCAGCACGCCGAGACGCGCGAGATGCGACCGCTGCTGTACTATCGCGGAGGTTACGCGCAACTGGAGCGCTGAGTGACGGCGTTCCTCACGCCGCCCCGCCGCCGCGGCGTCGAATACCTCGACGCCGCCGACGTCGACCCCCGCGTCAGGCGCCGATCGCACCGCGACATCGCGCTCGCCAACACGCTCCTTGGCGGGGTCCACGCGGTGCGTGCCGAGTTCGCGTCGCTCCTCGGCGCCGATGCCGCGACGGAACTCACGCTGCTCGACGTCGGTACCGGCACCGGTGACATTCCCCAGCGACTTGCCCGCTTCGCGGTTCGGCACGGCATGCGCCTGCAGGTGCTCGGCCTCGACGCCCGGCGCGAACTCGTCGCCGCGACGCGCGCCTGGCCGGTCCAGGGCGTCTGCGGCGACGCCCTGGCGCTCCCCTTCGCCGACGCCTCGATCGACGTCGTCTGCTGCTCGCAGATACTGCACCACTTCGTCGACGACGAGGCGGTGGCGCTGCTCGCCGAGATGGACCGGGTGGCACGGCGGCGCGTCATCGTGGCCGACCTGCGGCGGAGCCGGGTGGCCGCGGCGGCGCTCTGGCTCGTATCATTCGTGCTCGGCTTCCACCCGGTCAGCCGCCACGACGGCGTGGTGTCGATCCGGCGCGGCTTCACCGCCGCGGAGCTCGCGGCGCTGGTGCGCCGGGCCACCGGGAGCACCACCGGGCCGCGGGTCCGCCGCCGCCTGCTCTTCCGGCTCTCGGCGAGCTGGGCGCCGGCCCGAGGGAGGTGACGCGACGTGGGACTGACAGTGCCGGAGACCGCGATGGAGCTGGGGCCGATGCCGGCCGGACGCGCCATGGAGACGCTCGACGAGGGCTTCGTTCGCGCGCCCGTCGAGCGCGTCTTCGAGATCGTGCGCACGGTCGAGCACTGGCCCGCGTACCTGCCGCACTATCGCTTCGTGCGCTTTCGCGAGCGCCGGCCGGACGGCGGCGGCCTCGTCGAGATGTCGGCAAACCGCCCCTTCGGCCTCGTCAACTGGCCCACCTGGTGGCTCTCGGAGATGGAGGTCATCGATGACCCGCCGGCGGTGCGGTTCCGCCACGTGGGGGGCATAACGAGGGGGATGGACGTCGAGTGGAGCTTCCACGCGGTGGCCGGGGGGACGCAGGTCCGCCTGGTGCACGCGTGGGACGGGCCGCACTGGCCGCTCATCGGCGTCTTCGCCGCCACGCAGGTGATCGGTCCCGTCTTCGTGCACGGCATCGCCTCGCGCACGCTCGCCGGGCTGGCGCGCGTGGCGGAACGGGCGGCCGCGCCGCCGTAGGCCACGCTGCCCCAGCCGACACCGGCATCGTCGCGCTGCATCTCCTCGCGTCCACACACGTCCGCCCCGTCCCTCGCTTCCCTGTCCCACCTCAGCCGCGTAGTCACCCCCGTCGCCTCGCTCCGGTTCGCCTGTTCCGCCCGTTCGACTCCATCGTCCCGCACCCCGCCCCTTCCCCTTCCGCTCCCCATTCATGCGCCGCGTCGTCATCACTGGAATCGGTGCCATCACGCCCATCGGGCTCGGGCGCGACGGGCTGTGGGCCGGGCTGCGCGCCGAGCGGTCCGCGGTGGGGCCGGTGACCCGCTTCGATCCCTCGATCTTCCGCAGCCGGATTGCCGCCGAGGTGCACGGTTTCGTGCCCGGCGACCATCTCGACGCCCGCCGCTCGAAGCGACTCGACCGCTTTGCGCAGTTCTCGGTGGTGGCGGCCCGCATGGCGGTCGACGACGCCCACCTCGACCTCGCCCGCGAGGACCGCGAGCGCGTCGGCACCATGATGGGTTCGGCGTTAGGCGGCGTGGCCTATGCCGAGGAGCAGCTCGGGAACTTCCTCGCCGGCGGCCTCCGGGCGGTCGACGCCTCGCTGGCGCTGGCGGTCTTCGGCGGTGCCTCGAGCTGCAACATCGCCATCGAGCTGGGCGTCTACGGGCCCAACTCCACCAACGGGATGAGCTGTGCGTCGGGGACGATCGCCGTCGGCGACGGCTTCCGGCAGGTGCGCGACGGCTACGCCGACGTCATGATCTGCGGCGCCGCCGAGGCCCCGCTGTCGACGCTGTGCTACGGCGCCTTTGCCCTGATCCGGGCGATGTCGACCCGCAACGACGACCCGGCCACCGCGTCGCGCCCGTTCGACAGGGACCGCGACGGCTTCGTCATGGGCGAGGGGTCCGCCGTCGTCGTCCTCGAGGAGCGCGACCGCGCCATCGCCCGCGGGGCGCCGGTCTACGCCGAGGTGCTCGGCTTCGGCATGACCAACGACGGGCACCACATGACCGCGCCGCGCCCCGATGGATCGCAGGCCGCCCGCGCCATGCGCCTCGCCCTGGCCGACGCCCACGTCGCCCCCGGCGAGATCGACTACGTGAACACCCACGGCAGCTCCACGCCGCTCAACGACCCCACCGAGACGCTGGCCATCAAGCAGGTCCTCGGCGAGCGGGCCCGCCGGATCCCGGTGAGCGGCACCAAGGGCTACTACGGCCATGCGTTAGGCGCGTCGGGGGCCATCGAGGCCGCCATCTGCGCGCTGGCGCTGTCGCGCGAGTGGATCCCCCCGACCGTCAACCTGGCGGTGCCCGACGAGGCGTGCGACCTGGACTACGTGCCGGCGCGGGGGCGCGACGCCAGCCCCGAGCACCTCGTCTCCAACTCGTTCGGCTTCGGCGGCATCAACGCGGCGCTGGTGATGCGGCGGGCTGGGCACTAAGTTCGGCCCCGGCCGCCACCTTCCAGTCCGGGGTTTCCCGCCCATGAACGACAGCGCCCCTCATTTCGTCGCCGAATTCACCGGCACCTTCGCCCTCACGTTCGTGGGTGGCGCTGCCATCATGATGGCGAGCCACACCAACTCCTCGGCCGGGCTGGTGACGGTGGGGCTGGCGACCGGCCTCATCTTCGCGGTGATGGTGTCGGCCACGATGAATGTCTCCGGCGGCCACCTGAACCCGTCGATCACCATCGGCATGCTGGTGGCGCGGCGCATCGCGGCACCGATGGCCGCGGTGCACATCGTGGCGCAGCTCGCCGGCGCCGTCGTCGCCGCCTACGCGCTCAAGTTCGGGATGCCGGCGGACGTCTTCAACGCCGTCCGCGGCGGCGGGCAGTCGGTCGCCCTCGACATCACGATGTCGCAGGCCATCACCCTCGAGGCGATTGCGACCTTCTTCCTGATGTTCGTGTTCTACGGGACGGCTGTCGACGCACGGGCACCGAAGATCGGTGGCCTGGCCATCGGCCTGACGATCGCCGCCGACATCATGGCCATCGGCCCGCTCACCGGCGCCTCGATGAACCCGGCGCGCTCGTTCGGGCCGGCGCTGGCAACCGGCGTCTGGGAGGGCCAGGTCGTCTACTGGGTCGGGCCGATCCTCGGCGCGGTGGCGGCGGCGCTCGTCTGGGAAACAACGCTGCTCCACAAGGAATAGCGCCACGCCCGGCCAGGCCGCCGACGTTCGCGCGCTCGCGCGCGCGACGCCCCCAACCCGCGACCGCTTCGTCGACTTCGTGCGGGGCGCCAGCATCATCGTCGTCGTCGCCGGACACTGGGCGGGGGCGATCATCAATTGGCAGGACGCCCACATCACGATCTACGGCGCCATCGGCATCACCCGCGGCCTCTGGCTCGTGACCTGGGTGCTGCAGGTGATGCCGCTCTTCTTCTTCGTGGGCGGCTTCTCCAACAGCGTGGCGCTGCGGTCATCGGCGCGGCGCGGCGAGCCGGTGACGCACTTCCTGCGCGCGCGGCTCGAGCGCCTCGGCGTGCCGACGCTTGTCTTCGTCGCCGTCTGGATCGCGGTGGAGTCGGCGCTGCACCTGGCAGACGTCGGCGACCCCGGCACCATCCGGGTCTTCGCCATCGGCAACATCCCCTTCGGCCCCCTCTGGTTCCTGGCCGTCTACCTCGTCGTCACCATCGCGAGCCCGCTCACGTTGCGCCTGCACGAGCGGTACCGGGTGCGGGTGCCGGTAGTGCTGGTGCTGCTCGCCATCGCCTCGGACGCCGTCGCCTTCGGCGCGCACCTCGAGCCCGCGCGCTGGCTCAACCTCGCGGCGGTCTGGTTCCTGGTGCACCAGCTCGGGTACTTCTACGCCGACGGCTCGCTGCTGCGCGCGGGGCCGCGCGCGTGGGCGGTGATGTCGGCGGCCGGACTCGCGGGACTGCTGGTGCTGACGAACATCGGCGTCTATCCGCGCAGCATGCTCGGAACCGATGCCTCGTTCTTCCACCTGAAGGCCATCGAGGAGACGTCGAACATGTCTCCCCCCACGCTGTGCATCGTGGCGCTCGCCTTCTGGCAGGTCGGGCTCACGATGTTCATGCGGCGACCGGTCTCGGCGTGGCTGCAGCGGGAGCGGCCCTGGCGGGCGACGATCGCGGTGAACTCGGTCATCATGACAGTCTATCTGTGGCACCTCACGGCCTACGCGGTGGCGATCGTGCTGCTCTATCCGCTCGGCTTCGGGCACCAGCTCGACACCAACGCCCGGTGGTGGCTGGAGCGCATCGTGTGGGAGGTGGTACCCGGCACCATCCTGCTCGCGCTGGTGATGGCATTCGGGCGATTCGAGTTCCCGCGACACCGGTCGCCGCGCCCCGCCTGACGAGGCGCGCGTCGCACCGCGCGGTCCGTGCGCACCGTGCCGCGCCCCGCCTGACGGCGCGCGTCCCATTCCGCTGCCGCGCCCCGCCTGACGAGGCGCGCCGAGCACCCCTACGGCCCCTGGCGGAGGTACGTCTCGGCGTAGCGCGTGATCGACTCCTGGATCACCCGCATCGCGACCTCGCTCTTCTGCCATCCCACGATCTGCACGCGCTTCCCCTCGAGGTCCTTGTAGATCTGGAAGAAGTGCTCCACTTCGGCGAGGTACGACGCCGGCAGGTCGGCGATGTCGAAGTACTCCGAGTGGAAGGCGTCGGAACTGGGCACGGCGAGGATCTTGTCGTCCGGCTCGCCGCGGTCGAGCATGTGCAGCACGCCGATGGGGCGGGCCGAGATCTCGCACCCCGGAAACGTCGGCTCGTTGATCCGGATCAGGATGTCGAGCGGGTCGCCGTCCTCGTGCAGCGTGCGCGGAATGAAGCCGTAGTCACCCGGGTAGTGCACCGCGGAATACAGCACGCGGTCGAGGCGCAGCATGCCCGTCCTCTTGTCGAGCTCGTACTTGTTGCGGCTTCCGCGGGGGATCTCGACGATGGCGGTGACTTCGTCGGGCGGGTGCGCGCCCGCGGGGAGGTCGTGCCAGGGATTGATCATCCCGAATGATCGCCGGGTCCGCGTTCGGGGGGCAGGGGCGCGTACGGCGAGCGCGCGCCCGGCGACGGGAGCGCCGACTGGCCCGCCGGCGGGGCGTGCAGCACCTGCCGTTGCCGCTCGGCTTCCGCGAGCCGCTCGATCTGCACCGCCATGGCGTCGATGGCCTCCTCGATGCGGGCGAAGCGCGCCTCGTTTTCCGGCGTCGTGCCGGTGATCCACTGCTCGCGCCGCGGGCCGAAGTGCTGGAGGATCCGCATCGCCACCGCGCCGACGGTGAAGAGGATGATGAGGGGGACGATGACCGCGACCAGACCGAACATGAGTCCCATTATGACTGGCCAAGTCGCGCCGGCTCCGGCTCGCGACGCTCGGAGAGGAGCCGGGTGGTGAAGCGCTGGCCCTCGGAGATGCGCTCGACCTCGACCGCCATGGCGTCGATGGCGTGCTCGATGCGGTCGAGGCGATCGGAAACCTCGCCCAGGGCGCCGGCGTGCAGTTGCTGCCCATCCGGCTTGTGCCGCTTCGTCCAGATCGTCACCACGGCCTGCATGAAGAACCCGAGCAGGATCACGCCGCCAATGATCCCCGCGAGCGCAACTATGGCACTGTTCTTGTCCACCGGTACCTCCTGCCCAGGTCCGGGCGGGATGAAAACGTCCTTCCAATCTACGCGCACCCGGCCCCGGCGGTGTCAGCCGCGACTGGTTGCACAAAGCCTGCCGGGGCAACACTATCTCCCCGCACTACGCCGCCCCGTCCGGACCCCCGGGCGACTGGCCGTGTCCGAGCTCGCCGTATCTCAGTACTGCAGGCGCCGGGTGATCGCCACCCGCGCCAGCGCCCCGCCGATCCCAATACCTCGCTCGCCATGTCCGACATCGACGTCCTCCTCCAGGAAGACCGCAAGTTCGCCCCCTCGGACGAGTTCCGCCGCTCGGCGCACGTGGCCGACTGGTCCCTCCACGAGAAGGCCGCCCGCGACTACGAGGCGTTCTGGGCCGAGCAGGCGCGGGCGCTGCACTGGTACCGCCCCTGGGACAAGGTCCTGGAGTGGAATCCCCCGCGCGCCAAGTGGTTCACCGGCGGCAAGCTCAACGTCGCCTACAACTGCATCGACAGGCACATAACGAGCGCGCGCCGCAACAAGGCCGCGATCATCTGGGAGGGGGAGCCCGGCGACAGGCGGACCCTCACCTACTGGGACCTCTACTGCGAGGTCCGCAAGTTCGCCAACGTCCTGAAGAAGCTGGGCGTGGGCCGCGGCGACCGCGTGGGGATCTACCTCCCGATGATCCCCGAGGCCGCCATCGCGATGCTGGCGTGCGCGCGCATCGGCGCGATCCACTCCGTGGTGTTCGGCGGCTTCTCGCCGGAGTCGCTGCGCGACCGCATGAACGACGCCCAGGCCAAGGTCGTGATCACCGCCGACGGCGGCTACCGGCGCGGGCAGGTGATCCCCCTCAAGCGCAACACCGACCTGGCGGTCGAGGAAGCGCCGTCGGTGAAGCACGTGGTGGTGGTGCAGCGCCGCCCCGGCGGGATGGGCGACGAGTCGTTCGCCGAGATGAAGGACGGGCGCGACCACTGGTGGCACCGGCTCATGCAGCACGAGGAGCTCGAGTGCGAGCCCGAGCAGATGGACGCCGAGGACGTGCTGTACATCCTTTATACGTCGGGGACGACGGGGAAGCCGAAGGGGATCGTGCACACCACCGGCGGCTACCTCACCGGCGTCACCGCGACCATGAAGCTCGTCTTCGACCTCAAGGAGGACGACGTCTTCTGGTGCACGGCCGACGTCGGGTGGGTGACCGGGCACTCGTACTTCGTGTACGGCCCGCTCGCCAACGGCGCCACCTGCGTGATGTACGAGGGGGCGCCCGACTGGCCCGACAAGGACCGCTTCTGGCAGATCTGCGAGCGCCACGGCGTGACGATCTTCTACACCGCGCCGACGGCGATCCGCGCCTTCATGAAGTGGGGCGACGAGTACCCCGACAGGCACGACCTCTCGCAACTGCGGCTCATCGGCACCGTGGGCGAGCCGATCAACCCCGAGGCGTGGATGTGGTACCACGAGCACATCGGGCACCGGCGCTGTCCCATCGTCGATACCTGGTGGCAGACGGAGACCGGGTGCATCGTGATCTCGCCGCTGCCGGGCGTGACGCACACCAAGCCGGGGAGCGCCACCAAGTTCCTGCCCGGGTTCTTCGGCGAGCTGCTCGACTCGCTGGGGAAGGTCATCCCGCAGGGGGGAGGCCTGCTGGCGCTCACCAGGCCGTGGCCGTCGATGCTGCGGACGATCTGGGGCGACGACGAGCGCTACGTGCAGACGTACTTCACCAAGTGGCCCGGGCGGCCGGACCTGTACTTCCCCGGCGACGGCGCCAAGCGCGACGACGACGGCTATTTCTGGATCCTGGGGCGCGTGGACGACGTGCTGAACGTGGCCGGGCACCGCATCGGGACCATGGAGGTGGAGTCGGCGCTGGTGGAGCACTTCTCGGTGGCCGAGGCAGCCGTGGTCGGCAAGTCGCACGAGATGAAGGGGCAGGCCATTGCCGCGTTCGTGACGTTGCGGACCGGGTATCATCCGAGCCCGGCACTGCGCGACGAGCTGCGCGACTTCGTCGCCCAGAAGATCGGGGCGCTGGCGCGGCCCGACGACATCCTGTTCAGCGCCGACCTGCCGAAGACCCGGTCGGGGAAGATCATGCGCCGGCTGCTGCGCGACATCGCCGAGGGGCGCGCGTTAGGCGATACGACGACGCTGGCCGACCCCAAGGTGGTGGAGTCGCTGAAGGAGCAGTACGAGGACAAGGAGGGGTAGCCCCGGGCGCACCGGGACCGACCGGAGCACGCCAGGGGCCCCGCGCGGGGGCCGCCTGTTGGCCGGCCGCCGGCAGGCCGCCGACAGGCCACGCACGCAGCCCCGCGGCTGCCTTCCGGCGACTCGCGGGCAGGCGTCGAAGCGCACGAAAGCGAGCCGGCGACTCGCGAGCCGGCTACGAAGCGCACAGAAAGCGAGCCGGCGACTCGCGAGCAGGCAATGCAGCGCAGAGGACACGTGCCAGATACCGCGGAGCGAGTGCCGTGGGACCGTAACGTGCGACGCAGTGCCTTCGGCGGAGCCGCGCTCGCGACCCCGCCGTCACCGACGGATTCCCCAAGACCCCAGGACATGAGAAGAACAAGAGTCGTGCTGGTACCGGCGGTGCTGCTCCTTGCCGCGGCCGCATCCGGGGGCGTCGGCCATGTGCCGGCGCGCCCCGCCCTCCCTCCCGTCGCCGCGAACGACAACCGGGTGGCCGCCGGCACCATGAAGGACGGCGTGCTCGAGGTCAGCCTCGACACCCGGCAGGGCGACTGGCGGCCATACGGCCCCACCGGGCCGGCGGTCCCGATCCTCGCCTTCGGCGAGCGCGGCAAGCCACTGCAGACGCCCGGGCCGATGATCCGCGTCAGGCAGGGGACACGCGTGCACGTGCGCGTCGCCAACTCGGCCACCGGGACGCTCGTCGTGCACGGCCTGGCCGACCGCCATCGCGCCGCGATGGACACCCTCGTGGTGCCGGCAGGCGAGACGCGCGATGCCAGCTTCGTCGCCGCCGATGCCGGGACGTTCTTCTACTGGGGGACGACGACCGGCGTCGCGTTCGGCGACAGGTACTTCGACGACGTGCAGCTGAACGGCGCGCTGATCGTCGACCCGGTGGGCGCGCCGCCGCCCAGCGACCGCATCTTCGTCATCCAGTGGTACGTGCCGCTCAAGGATTCCACCGGCGGTCCGGACCTCAACGCGACCTGGCTCTTCACCTTCAACGGCATGCCCTGGCCGCTGGACGAGCGGATGACGTACGCGCAGGGAGATTCGGTACGCTGGCGCTTCATCAATACCACCGCCGACGTCCATCCCCTGCACCTGCACGGCTTCTACTTCCGCATCAATGCGCGCGGCGACATGCAGCGCGACACCGTCTACTGGCCCGGCCAGCAGCGGATGGCGGTGACCGAGCTGATGGACGAGGGGACCACGATGGACCTCTCGTGGCTCGCCAGCCGACCGGGGGCGTGGATCTTCCACTGCCACCTCAACTGGCACGTGATCCCGAACCCGCCGCTCGGCGACGCGATCCTGGCGGACAGCGTGCGGCTGCGCGAGCTCTTCTCGGCGCCCGACATGTCGGAGATGTCGCACATGATGAAGGGCGGCTCGATGCCGAGCCACGCCGAGACCGGGATGGGCGGGCTCGTGATCGCGATCAACATCAAGCCCTCGGCGACGTGGAAGCCGTACACCGGGCCGCGGGAGCGCCTGCGGCTGTACATCCAGAGCGACTCGCAGCCCGGGGACACGCTGCGGAAGTTCGGCTACGCGCTGGCGACGGGGAACGAGATGCCGGCAGCGAACGCCGTCCAGTGGCCCGGCCCCCCGATCATCCTGCACAAGGGGCGGCCGACGAGCATCTGGGTCATCAACCGCTCGACCGAGCCCTCGCAGGTGCACTGGCACGGGCTCGAGATCGACAGCTACTACGACGGCGTGGCGGGGCTCAGCAGCAACGCCGGCATGGTGTCGCCGATGATCATGCCGCGCGACTCGTTCGAGGTGACGGTGACGCCGCCGCGCGCCGGGAGCTTCATGTACCACACGCACATCAACGACATGCGGCAGCAGAGCCACGGGCTGTACGGCCCCATCGTCGTGCTCGACTCGAACGAGACCTGGGACCCCGCACACGACCTCATCTTCCAGTCCGGCACCGACCCGACGGACAGCCCGATCCTGAACGGGAGCACGGCGCCCGCGCCGCTGACGCTGCACGCCGGGACGCCGTACCGCATCCGGCTGATGAACATCTCGCTGGACGTGCCGTTCAACGAGCTGTGGCTGTCGGCGCCGAGCGGCGCGTCACTGGTCTGGACGGCGGTGGCGAAGGACGGCTACGACCTTCCGGAGTGGCAGCAGGTCAGGATGCTGGCGCGGCAGCGGGTGAGCATCGGCGAGACGTACGATTTCCGGGTGACCTTTCCGGCGCCCGGGGACTTTGCCATGGAGGGGCGGAGCGGGAGCGGGCGGGTGTATGCGCGGCAGGCGATCACGGTGGTGAAGTGAGCTGATCGGGCAGGCGGGACGACGCCGGGCTGGTGGGATACGGAGCGCCGGCCGGCGGGCGCGTGTGCGCGCGAGCCAATGATGGTTGTGGCGTGAGGTGATCGGTTCGGGGGCGACGGCGCCGGGCTGGCGGGGGAACCGTGCGCGTCGGGCAGCAGGGGCGCGACGCGCGAGCCAACCGGGCCGCGCAACAGCGCGTGCCGGGACGGGCGCGGACTGCCGCGGTCGTGCTTGACAGCGGTGCGGGTGGAGCGATGTTGAATGTTCACCATGGCGATGCGCGCGGCCGGCATCCGGCTGGCGCGCGGAGGGAGGACTTGTCATGCCGTTCTTCATGGATGTGCACCGCAAGGTGGATGGGCTTACCGCCGATGCCGTGGCGGGGGCGCACAAGAAGGACCTCGAGGTGCAGCACAAGCACGGGGTGAAGTACCTGAAGTACTGGTTCAATGAAGGTGACGGTACCGTGTTCTGCCTTTCGGAGGCGCCCGACCGCGAGTCGGCCATCGCGGTGCATCGCGAGGCGCACGGGCTGATGCCTGACGAGATCATCGAGGTGAAGGAGGGGTCGTGACGGTGCAGTGAGCCGCGGGCGCTCCGGGGACAACCGGGCGCCCGCGGCTGCGGGGAGGTCAGGCGGCCGCCGTGAGGCGGCCGTTTGTCGTTGGGGGAGCGGGAGCCGGTGCGGTATGGCTGACCGCCGCGGAGCGCGACCCGAGACCCGGGTTGCGATGGGGCGCTCTGGGATCGCGCGGCGGGGCCGGCGGTCGCGTGGCATGACGCGGCGGTGACAGTTCGCGCGGGCATCGCGCGGCGGTGCCGGCGGTCGCGTGGCATGACGCGGCGGTGACAGTTCGCGCGGGCATCGCGCGGCGGTGCCGAACGTCGCGGGCATTGCATGGCGGTGACCGTTCGCGCGGCCGGCGCGTGATGGCGACGCCGTCGGCGTTCTTTCGATGATGCGGCTCCCAGCTGCCGCCGTGATACTGGGGCATGGATCCGGATATGCCTGCGGAGCGGCCGAAACTGCTCACTCGCGTGCGAACGCTGCTTCGCCTGCGACACATGAGCCCGCGCACCGAGCGGGCATACACGTCCTGGATACGCCGCTTCGTGAGATATCACGGCATGCGGCACCCCGAACAGCTCGGCGACGCCGAGATCCTCGACTTCCTCTCGCACCTCGCCGTGGCCGGGCGAGTGGCCCGCTCGACCCAGTCGCAGGCATTGAGCGCGCTATTGCTGCTGTACCGCGACGTGCTCGAGAAGCCCGTCGGCGCATTGCGCACGCAGGTCCGGAGTCGGACGCCCGGGCGCCTGCCTGTCGTCCTGTCACGCGACGAGGTGCGCCGCGTGCTGGAACGACTCGACGGACATGCCTGGCTTGCCGGGACGCTCCTTTACGGTGCCGGGCTGCGACTCGCCGAGTGCCTTTCGTTGAGGGTCAAGGACATCGACTTCGAGCGGCGCGAGGTGACGGTACGGCGCGGGAAGGGCGCGAAGGATCGCGTCACGATGCTGCCCCGGTCCGTCGCCGCGCCGCTGGCGCGACATCTCGAGGGAGTGAAGTCATTGCACGTGCGGGACCTGGCCGCGGGCGCCGGTCGCGTTGTGCTTCCTGGGGCCCTCGTCAGGAAATCACCCGGTTGGGCGGAGGACTTCGCGTGGCAGTGGGTCTTTCCCGCGAGCCGGAGGTATCGGGACAGCGAGACCGGGGAGGAGCGGCGGCATCATCTGCACGAGACGGCGGTGCAGCGCGCCTTCAGGCGCGCCGTTCGCGAGGCCGGGGTGAACAAGCGTGCGAGCTGTCACACGCTGCGGCACTCATTTGCGACACACCTGCTCGAAGATGGTTACGACATCCGGACGGTACAGGAGCTTCTGGGGCACAGCGACGTGAGCACGACGATGATTTACACGCACGTGCTGAACCGAGGCGCGCTTGGCGTCCGGAGTCCACTGGACAGACTTGATCGGGATCAGTGACTTCACGGATATCCCGGGCGCAGCTTGCCGGGCTATTCTGGGTCGGGTATGGTTTGGTGGAAGAGATAATCAGTTATGCGGAGAGCAAGCGGCGTCGCGCGGCTCGGTGAGCCGACGCTTCTGACGCGAAGGACTTGGGGGTTACCAGCTCCGGCGCGCCGGCACACGCTGCGCGTCTGGCGGCGCGCGACGGCTCAGGGTTCTTCCCCAGCGGCTTCTCGGGCGCGCCGTCCCGGACGACGTCCCGGCGCACCGGCACACCTGTGGCGACCCTCATCGAGGGCGTCGGGCCGTCCCATGCTCCGCTTGCCCACGCGACCAGGACACCCAATCTTCCGTCATGGGCGGCGCGGCGAGACTCGCTCGCCGTGGACAGGGGCCGGTGGCGCCGCCCCCCCCGCATAACACGTTATGCAGCTGACGGCGCTCCAAACCAAAGGGTTGATCGCCACGCAGCTTGCTCGTAGCTCGCGGCGGCCTCTCGCCTGCACAGCCGGACGCCGCAGCTGATAACCGTTCGTTAGCCAGCCCTTCACGTCGCCGTGCGATCGACCCCATTTGCCGACCTCGCCCGCCGCTGCATGGCCGAAGGGGTCGATGCGCTTTGCCAAGTTTGAGCGGCGGCGCCCTTCGCTACCTTTTTGGCAAGGAAACGCGCAAAGGCGCGTTTCTGCCACCTGCTGGCACGCCAGAAGCTGTCCGTATTGCGTTCTGCAAACATGTTGCCCAGGAGTTCAGCGGCGCCGAGCTACAGGTTGTCGACTTCATGCCCTTGTTGCGACGGCGCGCCCGGTGTGCCGCAAGGGCGCGAACGCCCATCACCGCACTCCTTCTGTACGCAACATCGGTCGAACACTGGCTCAACATGTTCATAACGGTTGGTCAACTTCGAAACCGGCAGAGCGTCGCGCAGATTGAGGCGTACTTCGCGCGCCAGCCGCGTACCGATGAGAAGTTGTCGGAGGTGGAGACGGCGCTCGGTTTCGGCGCGATCCCGAAGCGGGATGAGGTGATACGACTCGTTAAGCTGCGGGACGATGTCATCCACTACGATTGGACTGGGCGGAGCAGGAGTGCCCTCCAGCGATTCGTGGGGAATATCCGTAACGTGGCCAGACGTGGAGAGATTCTCGTCGCAGCGCTCGCGTCCTACGAGCACGAGAAGCTTGACTTGCCCGCGGAGCAGCTTGGCTTGCTTTTGTTCCCGAAGGCTGGCTAACGAGCGTTGCAGCTGCCGCCGCGGACTCGTATGGTAGGCTGCCGTGGGGCTGGCTCACGGCAGCCTCGGTTGACCCGCGGCGCAGCTGAACGCGGTCCGTTAAGCGTCATCCCAACAGGATCATGGCATCGACAACAGCGAAGCTCGGGTCTTGCGCGCTGTGTGGGCACCAAGCCACGAAAGCGAAGATGGCGACGCACCTTGCGGCCTGCCTCCGGGCGCACGGCGGCGACGAGCGGGAAGCGCTCATACTTTATAGCTTCGAGGGCGCGGATGATCCCCGGTACTGGCTGTACGCCGAGGCGCAAGCCAACGCGTCCCTCCGGCACCTCGATGCATTCCTGCGGAAGATCTGGCTGGAATGCTGTGGGCACCTGAGCGCCTTCTCGGCCGACCGGAGAGAGCTGGCGATGAGCACCGTGGCCAGCCGCGCGTCGGGGCGCCAGGCACCAAGATTGGCTACGATTACGATTTCGGGAGTACGACGACCTTGACCGGGCAGGCCGTCAGTGTCCACCACGGCGCAAAGGGCCGCGAGGTGGTCCGGCTCCTGGCGCGGACACGCCTGCAGGAGCCCTGTACCCAGTGCGCCGCGCCAGCGACGGTAGTCTGTCCGTACTGCTTGGACGATGGCGAGGCCCTGTTGTGCGCCACACATGCCGGCACGCACGAGCACGCGGAGGAGGAGGTGTACCTTCCAGTTGTGAACTCGCCGCGGATGGGCGTGTGCGGATACGTGGGCTAGAATGGGGGAGGTCACTCAAGTGGCCGAGCCGAATGTAGGTCAGGCCAGCCATGGTCGCACATGACGCCTAACCACCGATTGCAAATGACAGCCGCTCTGCGGAGTGCTCGCTTCGCTCGCTTGAAACAGGGCGTCTGCAGTTGAATCGTGAACGTTAGGCAGCAGCAGAGGTCACGATCGCTCGACCGACACTCTTCGCGAACTGGCCACCGCGTTCGCCCTTCTCCTGGACAGTGGTAGCACTGGCCCCGGCCGTCGCCAGCCTTGTGCTACTTTCATGCAGCGACGCGACCGCGCCGCGCATCGCCGGCCGAACGTTCACGGTTATCTCCGTGGGTGGTAGGCCCCTACCTACCAGCGTCCGCGTCGAGGGCCGGGGCGTCTGTGAGGAGGTGCCGCTGCGTCGCAGCGAGGTTTTCTTCGGTACTGACGGTTGGTTTGAACAGCGGCTGTGGTACACCGACGCTGCCGGCGCATCCCCAGCGGTCTATCGCAGCACATTCGTCCAGGAGCCGACTGGCGACGTTGCGCTATCCGCCTTGGGGCACGGCACGTTTCGCGGACCATTTTTGAACCTGAGCTTGGAGCCTGGGCTCGTCTGCGACAAATTGCTTTGGAGAGCGGTACTCAAGGAGGAAACGGGTGCTACCTAACTCGCGTTGCAGCTGCCGCCGCAGACTCTCTGTTGAGGCAGCACCTGTGCTGCGCCAGGTGCTGCTCTGTCGCTTGCGGCGCAGCTGGACGCGGTCCGTTAGGCCGCGCCCACGAGGGCATTAGTGCTCACATCGACCGGTTCGCACCTTCGTTTCCTGGTGGCATGCCTCCTTGCCCTCGCCCCAGCGACAGCGTTGGCACAACGCTCTCCTCGGTGCGGCTCGGATTCAGTGTTCGCCAAGGCATATGGTATGCACCTGCAGACCACACTGCGGCAGGGCAATTCGGACAGTGCGACCGTCGCATGGCTACCCGATTCCGCCAGCTGCCAATCTGCGATGCGCGCCGATTCCTTCGGTCCTGGGCACCGCATTTACGTCTACGCAGTCGCGAGGGCCGGTGTGCTTCGCTATGGGATCCTATCCGTGCCGCCGCCGGAGACCAAAGTGGCGAGTTCGGTCTGCTTCTACGACGCCGTATGGCGGCAGCGCGGTGTCTGTCTCGGCGTCGTGCGGTAGGTCGCGGCCTAACAGGCGTTGCAGCTGGCGCCGCAGACTCGTATGTTGAGGCTGCCCTGCGCTGCGCCAGGGCAGCTTTGTGGGCCGCGGCGCAGCTGAACGCGGTCCGTTAGGCGGCGCGTGCATGCCAGCTGCAATCCGAAGTAGGTCGCTCCGCATTCCACCGATGACCGCTGGCCCTGATGCGGGGTCTATCCTATGGGTTCCATCGAGAGCGCGCCCGATGTCTGTCAAGCAATGCTTGCTCAACTTCCTCGCCGCTGGCGTAGTGTGCGCAGGCTGCCACCATAAGGCGCCAACTGGGCTCGACCTCGACCAAGCCGCCTGTGGCCAGTCGATCGTTGCGGCGCTCGGCGACACGATCCGACTTTCCGTCGGTACCGTCGGCCCAGGATCGTTTGGGCTACCCGTGGGATCAGGCACCACGCTCACCTTTATCCGGAGCTTCGCGGCTCCTCCGTACACGCCGGGCGGCCTACATCAGCGGTTTGTATTCCTCGCCGCCGCTTCGGGCACAGCGGATATCACCATCCCATGGTCCGAAGACGGCGTGACGAATGTCGCGAGCCGCGCCTGCACGTTCACTGTCACCGTGCACTGAGGACGCGCCGTCTAACGAGCGTTGCAGCTGGCGCCGCAGACTCTATGTTGAAGTGGCCCGCGTGCTGCGCCACGGGCCACTCCGGTGGACTGCGGCGCAGCTGAACGCGGGCCGTTAGGCAGTTCACGAGCGCCAGTGCGCAGAGCGTGAATCCGAAAGCTGTGCGCGCGGGATTTTGAGGGTTACTCGCCACCAGCCGGCGCCATGCGCGGGTCCGGCGGCGCGCGTCGGGTAAGCGCTCCTCGACCAGCGCCTTCTCGGGCGCGCCGTCCAGGCGAAAAGCCCTCGCGCCGGCCCACGCGGGGCGTTCTGCACACGGGGCGTCGTGTCGTCCCGGCCGCCGCTTGCCACGCCAGCCAGAGCAGCCGATCTTCCAGCGTGGGCGGCGCCCGGGCTTCGGGGCGCGATGGCCCGGCTCTCGAAGCGCCGCCCAGACTGCCTAACTCTCGTTGCAGCTGACGGGCGCCAGCAGCCGTTCGGTTGAGCGCGTCGCCGGCTTTTCGTGGAATGCTCTCCGTTTGCATTGCGAGTCGTTCGCCCGCAGCTGAACTCAGTTCGTTATGCGGAGAGCAAGCGACTTCGCGCAGCTCGGTAATCCGACGCTTCTTCGCGAAGGACTTGGGGGTTACCAGCTCCGGCACGCCGGCACACCCGCGCGTCTGGCGGCGCGCGACGGCTCGGCGTTTATCCCCAGCGGCTTCTCGGGCGCGCCGTCCCGGACCACGTCCCCGCGCACCGGCACACCTGTGGCGACTCTCACCGAGGGCGTCGGGCCGTCCCAGGCTCCGCTTGCCCACGCGACCAGGACGCTCGATCTTTCGTCGTGGGCGGCGCGGCGAGACTCGCTCGCCGTGGACCGGGACGTGTGGCGCCGCCCGGCCCGCATAACAAGTTATGCAGCTGACGGCGCTCGCACCCAACAGGTTGATCGCCTCGCAGCTTGCTCGCATTCGCGACGGTTCTGCTCCGACGGCCGGACGCCGCAGCTGATAACGGTTCGTTATGCGGAGAGCAAGCGCTCGTGTGCGGCTCGGTAATCCGACGAGTTCTTCGCGAGGGACTTCGGGTTACCGACTCCGGCGCGCCGGCACACCCGCGCGTCTGGCGGCGCGCGACGGCTCAGCACTCCCCAGCGGCTTCTCGGGCGCGCCGTCCCGGACCACATCCCGGTGCACCGGCACACCTGTGGCGACTCTCACCGAGGGCGTCGGGCCGTCCAGGCTCCGCTTGCCTACGCGGCCAGGACGCTCGACCTTTCGTCGTGGGCGGCGCAGCGAGACTCGCTCGCCGTGGACCGGGACGTGTGGCGCCGCCCGGCCCGCATAACAAGTTATGCAGCTGCCGGCGCTCGGAGCCCAACGGTTGATCGCCTCGCAGCTTGCTCGCAATTCGAGGCGGTATCTTGCTCCGACGGCCGGACGCCGCACTGATAACGGTTCGTTAGGCGGGTCCCAAGTCCCGGTGCGCGGAACGTTCGCTCGACGGTTTCTCGCGCGAATCTCTTGAGGGTTACTGATCTCGTCGCACCGGCACACGCGCGGGTCCGGCGGCGCGTCGGACCGGAGTTCGTCGACCGGCTGCTTCTCGGGCGCGCCGTCCTGGACCACGACTCCTCGCACCGGCCCACGCGTGGCGTTCTGCTCATGGGACGTCGTGCCGTCCCGGCCGCCGCTTGCCACGCCAGCCAGAGCAGCCGATCTTCCGTCGTGGGCGGCGCCTAGAGAGCCTCGCAATGGGCTGCTTCTCGCAGCGCCGCCCAGACCGCCTAACAGGCTTTTGCCACTGGCGGCGCTCAGGCGCATCAGGTTGAGCGCTGCTCGGCTTCCTCGTTCGCTGTTGCGCCCTCTCGCCTTCGGCGCACGACGCCGCCGCTGAAAAGCAGTCCGTTAGGCAGCCAGCTTCTTGGCCTGCTGGCCGTGCGTACTGTGACCATCGGACCATACCGAGGGTCGTCAGTTTGGGGGGAGGAGGCATTCGCGCGTCACACCCTCTCGCCACACGCGGTGAACCTTATGCGGTCCTTCTCTCGGGTTTCTCTCGCGCTTCTGCTAGGCGGCACAGGCCTCTCGGAAACGCTCAAAGCACCACCCCTCACCGCCTCGTCGGCGTGGGTACCTTTGCCCAGTCGGCGCCTGGTGCTTTCTCCGACGTCGGCGTGGCCATACATGGGGCGGTACTAATCCCGCTCGGCGCTGCGGTCGACATTGCTCCGGAGTAGAGACTTTCCCGAGGCGTTCAGGTCGGGCTGCCGAGGACGTGTGCTACTTCGGCCCGGATGTCGATGGCCCATGCCTTCACCGACCGACCAGTGAGACGGTCCTGTCGCTCGGCGCAGGCCTCCGTTGGCACCCGGCCTGTGGATACGCGGTCTGTCCCTTCGTCACGGCGGGTGGGCTTTCCAGTCGCAGTCTTGCTCCGTCTCACCCGCTGGAATCGCGCACCCGACCCGACCGCCTCAATCGGGCTCGCCGAGTGCGCGGCGGCGCTGGCTGGAGCCTTGAAGGCCATTGGCGTCGGCTCTCGCGGTGGCCGGGGCCGCAACGGCGCCGGAGTCAAGTCGGTATTCGCATCAGTCTCATACGA
The DNA here is from genome assembly GCA_963761075.1 of uncultured Gemmatimonadaceae bacterium. Lineage (GTDB taxonomy): Bacteria > Gemmatimonadota > Gemmatimonadetes > Gemmatimonadales > Gemmatimonadaceae > CAVXFN01. The sequence goes on along the minus strand of CAVXFN010000001.1, from coordinate 1,533 downwards.
TAGCAGCAGCGCCGCTTCTGGCTGCCTAACAGGCGTTGCAGCGACCTGGCGCCGCGAACTCGTATGGTAGGCTGCCGTGTAGCTGCGCTCACGGCAGCCTTGGTTGCACCGCAGCAGACTGAACACAGTCGTTAGACCTCACACCGGCCCTTGTCGCGGCGTTCTGATTCTACGAGGTTTCGGCCATGAGCCCCGACACTCTCCGCGACGAGATTCTGCGCCTTCCGCCTGGCGAGCGCCTCCGCTTGGTCGAGGACATCTGGGATAGCCTGACGGCGTCGCCAAACGATGTCATCGTGCCCGATTCCCACCGGGCGGAGCTCGACCGCCGACTGGGCGACCCGAACGAGCAAGCCACCTTGCAGTGGGATGAGGTCCGTCGCGGCCATCAGCCGTAACCGTGGCCCGCGACATCCGCTTTACGCCCCTCGCCGCGCGGGACGCCGAGAACGCCTTCGACTGGTATGAGCGGCAACGTTCCGGCCTCGGCCTTGATTCCGAAACCGCGCTGGCCGCCACACTTGTGCTCTTGCGACAGGCGCCGGAAGCGGGCCCACCCGTCCATCGTGACGTGCGCCGCGTCCTGCTCCCGCGTTTTCCGTATGCGCTCTACTATCGTCTCACCACCGACGCGATCGAAGTGCGGGGCATCTTTCATCAGGTCGGGATCCCGCCGCATGGAGGCAACGCGGGTGAGGTCTAACGAGCGTTGCAGCTGGCGCCGCGAATGCGTATGGTAGGCGGCCGTGGCGCGCTCACGGCAGCCTCGGTTGCAGTCGCGGCGCAGATGAACGTGGTCCGTTATGCGGAGAGCAAGCGACTTCGCGCGGCTCGGTAATCCGACGCTTCTTCGCGAAGGACTTGGAGGTTACCGCCTCCGGCGCGCCGGCACACCCGCACGTCTGGCGGCGCGCGACGGCTCGGGGTCTTTCCCCAGCGAGCTTCTCGGGCGCGCCGTCCCGGACCACGTCCCGGCGCACCGGCACACCTGTGGCGACCTTCACCGAGGGCGTCAGGGCCGTCCCAGGCTCCACTTCCCCCACGCCAGCAGGACACCCAATCTTCCATCGTGGGCGGCGCGGCGAGACTCGCTCGCCATAGAGACCGGGACGCGTGGCGCCGCCCGGCCCGCATAACAAGTTATGCAGCTGACGGCGCTCGGAACCAAAGGGTTGATCGCCACGCAGGGTGCTCGTACTTCGCGGCGGCCTCTCGCCTGCACAGCCGGAGCGCCGCCGGCTGCGTAACAGTTCGTTAGGCCGCGCCCACGAGGGCATTCATGCTCGCATCGACCGGTTCGCACCTTCGTTTCCTGGTGGCATGCCTCCTTGCCCTCGCCCCAGCGACAGCGTTGGCGCAACGCTCTCCTCGGTGCGGCTCGGATTCAGTGTTCGCCAAGGCATATGGTATGCACCTGCAGACCACACTGCGGGCAGGGCAATTCGGACAGTGCGACCGTCGCATGGCTACCCGATTCCGCCGAGCTGCCAATTGCGATGCGCGCCGATTCCTTCGGTCCTGGGCACCGCATTT